>CAWIPL010000017.1:0-233110 GCA_963838085.1 uncultured Chloroflexia bacterium | reverse complement strand
ATCAGATCATAATCATGAACTGTATTGTACTGGGCCCTCACCCTGCGGCTGACGCCGCTTCCCGCTCCCACTGGGAGAGGGACCGAAGGTGAGGGAAATCGATTTTTGTTGACAAAGGAGAAGAACATGGAATATCGAGAACTTGGACGAACAGGATGGCGCATTTCCGCGATCAGCTTTGGCGCGTGGGGCATCGGCGGCGACGCCTGGGGATCGACCAATGACCGCGAGTCGCTGCGGGCGTTGAACAAGGCTATCAATCTGGGCGTCAATTTTATCGACACCGCTGATGTGTATGGGAACGGCCACTCCGAGCAACTAATCGCGCAGGTGCGCCAGGAACGGAGTGAGGAGATCATCGTCGCCACCAAAGCGGGACGCCGCCTCAATCCACATGTCGCCGGAGGGTACAACCGCGAGAACCTGACGGCTTTTGTCGAGCGCAGCCTGCGCAACCTTAACACCGAGGCGCTCGACCTGCTGCAACTCCACTGCCCGCCGTCAGAGGTGTACGACATGCCGGAGGTGTTCGGCATCCTCGACGATCTGATGCAGGCCGGCAAGCTACGCTTCTATGGCGTCAGCGTGGAGCGGGTGGACGAAGCGTTGCGCGCCGTTCAATACCCCAACGTCCAATCAGTGCAGATCATCTTCAACATGTTCCGGCTCAAGCCCGCCGAACAATTCTTTCCAGCGGCGCGCGAGCGACAGGTCGGCATTTTGGCGCGTGTGCCGCTTGCGAGTGGGCTGCTGAGTGGCAAAATGCGGCCCAATACATCATTTGCCGAGAACGATCACCGCAACTACAACCGCCATGGCGAAGCATTTGATCAAGGTGAAACGTTTAGCGGGGTCGATTATGAGGTGGGGCTGCGGGCGGTGGACGAGCTACGCGAACTCGTGCCAGAAGGGGCGAGCATGGCGCAACTCGCGCTGCGCTGGATTTTGATGTTCCCTGAAGTGACAGCGGCGATTCCCGGCGCGAAAAACGTGCAGCAGGCCGAGGACAACGTCCATGCGATTGATTTGCCGCCACTTTCAGACGATGCAATGGCCCATGTTCAGGACGTATATAATCGCTACTTCCGCGCCGCGATCCACAATCGCTGGTAAGCCATCCATCTGTCATCTGCCAGTAACGCTGCGCTTACTTTTCGTATAAGGACAGCGTTGTTGGCGGCATGGAAGCTATTGGCGATATGTGGAACAGTGGCTTTGCCATGCTCAGGTACATCGAAGTCGAGCAAAAGCACCACAACTATTACAAATTGCAGTCCCGCTTACCAGTGAATTTGTTTTTGGCGCAACTGGCTGAACCATGACATGCCGTCCTCAATCAGACGCATTACATCTCTGAGTTGCTCAAGCGACAACTCCACGTGGGTTTCGACCACATTTTCAGGAAGCTGGTGCATACGAGAATTGGGTCTTTATAAGCTGTTCATTCTATAGGGAGCGAGATAATTAAGCTGAAACGTGTTTGATGACCCCGCCGAGCGGTGCGACTCCAGCGACAAACACCGTTACCCTCTTACATACAAAAGCCCCGACAGATTTTGAAAATCTGCCGGGGCTACAACGTTCACCCTACGCCGGAACTTCCGATACCAGCATCAGCAGCTTGTCAAGCTGGTACTCCGACTGGTCGGATGCGTGCCTGAGATGTTGCAGCGTGGTATAGGCGTCGCCGATCCCCTGCGTCACCTCAACCGGCGAGCGCTCTGGGTCAGCGGTGATCGTCACCACTGCAGTGAAGAGCATCCACCACAGCAGCCGCTCGAACGACTCCTTGTTAAACCACAGCACGCCTTGCGCGCGGTTCACCTGCAAGAACTGGCGGATCACGGCATCTTGCAACATCATCTCCACAAGTGGCCGCGTCTCCTCTGGCTCATACACCTCATACCAACGCTGAAGGCTCGTCAGCCGCTTAACGCGCATGGTCGCCAGGTTCGCCTCCTGCTCGTCCAGACCGTACTCCTGCATCGCGCTCGTGATCACGCGCCCCGGCATCCATTCATCGATCAAGCTCTGGCTTAGTTCAGCGAAGTCTTCATCCGTCTGGAGTTTGCCCAGCGCGTGGACGAACAGCCAGCTCCAGATCGTGCCCCAGGTTGCTGGGGTGTCGTCAACAATCTCGGCGTTGAGCATGACAATCGCTTCACGATACTCCGGCGCGTCAGCATCCGGGAAGCGCGCGCCCAGCAACAGGTGTTGCAGAATGACCTCAAGCTCAGCGCGTACTTCGCGAGCAACTGCCTCCTCATCGCCGTCGATTCCAGTAAAGTTCTTAACCTCGTGCAGCCAGGCCAGTATCTTTCGCTCGACTTCGTCAGCAAGCTCCAGGTCAGTTGTCGTTTCCGGCTCAATTGCGCGGGCCTCGGCCAACTCTGGCGCGATGTCGTCCAGCATGGCAGCCTGGTCTGCGGCGTCCGCGCGGCTGTGCGCCAACTCACCCATTTCATCGAGCAGCCGCGCCTCGGCCAGATCAGGATCCACCTCGTCCTTCGTCACGGTGAAGCGCTCCGCACCATCCGAAACGAGCCGCGCCGCCGTCAATCGACGGAACATGTTGGCATTGATCAACGCGCGCAACGGGCGATAAATCGGACCCAGGAACATTTCACGGAGCGCATCCTCCACGCTTGGCACGCCGCGCCCATTCAAATAGGCCGCCATCTCAGCGTACTGGTGCGTCTCGTCATCCGCAACCTCACGGAAATCCAGGAACACATGGCACTTGTATGCGCCGAGTTCGATGTACAAACCACGCTCGACCAGATCGCGGCTGCTGCGGATGTACTCCATGCCCGCCGAATGGTCGCGGAAAATGCAGAACATGTTGTCCTCAGCGTGCAATCCCAGCCCTTCGCCGAGCGTCCGCTGCGCCAACCGGCGCCCGCTGCCCTCGCGGGTAATGTAGGCCACCGACGTGCGCACCCAGCCACTGGCGTTCGCATATCGGTTGTGGTACACCACGAGTGCCCGCTCGCTGCCCTGCCCGTTTGAATACGCAAATACATCTTCGTTCACGCCGCCATCGGGCGAGAAGAAGTCGTACAGCAAGAAGTGATCGACGTTGGCGAACAAGTAGCGCTTGTGCATGATCGGGAAGATTTCACGCTCGTGGCGCTCGATCAGGTACTGGTCGGGCATCTCATTGAAGTAGGCGCGTTGGTACTCCATGCCGTATTTCTCGGCGTAGCCCTCGATCTGACCATGACCAAGCATAGGCAGGCCCGGCAGCGTCACCAGCATCGTGCAGATGCCGAAATACTTATCGCCCTTGCCGAACTGCTCGACCGCCGTCTTCTCGTCAGGGTTGTTCATGAAGTTGACGTAGCGCTTGAGAATTTCGGGATCGAACTCCAGCGTGTTCTTCATCAGCATGCGGTATTTGGCGTTTTCTTCGTCGCGTAGAATGTGCATGAAGGCCGAGTTGTACACGCGGTGCATGCCCAGGGTGCGAACGAAGTAGCTCTCCATGAGCCAGAACGCCTCGGCCAGCAGCAACGTGTCGGGCGCTTCCACGGCGCAGCGATCCACTACCTCGCGCCAGAACTCTTGCGGCATCAGCCGGTCGAACTCGGCGCGCGTCATGCCGAACTCTGAGCGCGAGGCGATGTCGCCGCCGCTGCCCGGCTCAGGGAACCACAGCCGGTGAAAGTGGCGCTTCGCCAGCGTCATAGCGGCGTCGAAGCGGATGATCGGGAACTGCCGGGCGACATGCAAAATCGTCTGGATGACCGCTTCACGCACCTCAGGATTAAGGTAATTCAGCTGCGCGGTATCATTCCAGGGCATGCTGGTGCCGTCATTTCCATGATAAATGTAGCGCTCGTTGCCATTTTGTCGATCGACACGTTTGAAGACCACCGCCGCGTCCGTGCGGTCGTAATAGTGATCTTCAATAAAAATACCAACCCGGCCATCTTCAGACAAATCCGGCCCGTTGAACGAATAAGATGGGTAGGGTGGATAATCAAGCGAGATAAAGCGATCGGGATTTTCAATCACCCAGCGGCCATCAATGCCAACGTGATTCGGCACCATGTCGCTGGCGAGACGGATGCCGCGCTGCCATGCCCGCTCGCGCAGGTTGTTGCATGCGCCTTCACCGCCCAGCAAATCGGCGATTTGATAATCGTAGAGCGAGTAGGCCGAGGCGACCGCATCCTCGTTGCCCATCATTTGCTTGATTCGCTTGGAGGCGCGGCTCCGCTCCCACAGGCCGATCAGCCACAGTCCGGTAATACCCCAGCCTGCAAGCTCGTCAAGCTCCTCGTCGGGAATATCGGCCAGAGTCTTGACGGGGCGATTGTATTTTTTAGAAAGCTGATCGAGCCAGACGTACGCATTTTTCGCCAACATGACCAGCTGTGGCATCCACTCGCGGTCGGGCGTAAAGTTTTCAGTCTCCGCATCGCCGGGGCCGTACACCGGAATTGGAATAATGCCGGGGCCGCCGCCAAAGAACATGGGCTTGTTTTCTTCCTTGATCAGATCAAGGCTGCCAAGCAGACGGTAGATATGGCGACCAAGCACCGCGCCCCAGCGCTGGCGGATGAACTCAAGCTGCCCCTCAAGCGAATGCGGATGCGCGCGGGCAGGCGCGAGCAATAAGTCGAGAATGCTCTCGTCGCCGGAGCCAAGGCTGGCAGCCGTGTCAACCTTTCCAGCCGTCAACGCCTGCGCGCGGGTAATCACCTGCGGGTAGGCCGTTTCTTTCTTCAACTGTAAGTCGTCGAACAGTTCATGGAATGGCGCAAACGCGGAATTGGCGTTCGAGACCCACAGCATGATCATTTCTTCGACGACCAGCTCGCGGTTCGGCTTGCCTTCGGTCGTGTCGTCGAGGTAGGTTTGCACATCCATCTCGCGGCGGTACACCGGCAGCGGCGGAAATTCATCCACAAACTTGCGCAGCGTGGTATCGACCGCTTCTGCGCCAACGCGCTCGTTAGCAGATGCCAGCATGTCGGCCAGCAACGTGGGGGCGCGCTTCTCACAATAATCGCGAAAAACAAAATGGGTCAACTCGTAAATCAACCCGAGCGCGTTGATCTGGCTGGCCTTCACCGCTTGCTCGGGAAAATTCACGACATCACGCTTTTGATTCATTTTCTGTGCAAACACACGCGCCGCATGGAAATTGGCGAAAATCACTGTGCCTTGCAAGCTAAACAGCGTTTCATCGAACTGGTAACGGTCACGCGCCACACGGGAAACATGAAAATCGCGCGGGGCATTATCAGCAAACATCGACATAGTAACCTCGTTATTCAACCACTCAGTACAGAGTACTACCCAACAACACACGTATAGAACACGCTACGTATCGTAACAAAAAGAGAGAAACGGACATCTGTCAGCGGAACGCTCGTGTTAGCTTATGCCTTGTGTTGCAACAAGTATTCCACTAGTGTTGCGCGGCAACACGGGAATGCTGTCGAAAATCAATCAGAACATGCCTAACTAATGCTATAATGCGTTGCAACAAACACCCAGAGGGTTTCATGCAACACCATCTCGCGGTGCGCGCGGTTGACTCGCCTGCTGATGTCAATCGGTTACGCGCATGGCTGCAGAACGAAGCCGGCGATGCTGCCACCCACGAGCTTGAGCAACATCTCGTGCGGCCCCGCTCTCAGCCTGGGTTCACGTTGCTCGCGGAACAGGCCGATGGCATGATCGTCGGCGCGGCCTTGCTCCGTCATGAGCGGCTACGGCTCGGAGCGGCTACGCTTGAGGCGGGCGTGCTGGCATTGCATGGCGTGGCAATGCACCATGCTGCGGGCGTCGCGGCAGTGCTCGATGCAGCGCTCCATGTGCTTCACGAGCAAGACTTGCCGCTCCTCATTCTTCATGAAGCCGCCGCGCAGTTCGGGGCATTTGGCCTCGCGCCGTTTATGCTTCAGCACACCACAACGCTTGACGCGAGTGTTCATACTCCGCTGGTTGTATTAGCAGCATACACTATGCGTCAAGAGGCGCTGCCGCATGACAACGATCTCGACGACCTCGCGGCGCTCTACGATGCGAGCTACCACAATCTGCCGCTTTCGTGCGTGCGGGCTGCGCCCGATTGGCGCGTGTGGCTGGCCGAGCAGCGCGATGTAATCATGGTCGAGGATCGGCAGGGGCGGCTCGATGGCTACGCATGCGTCACGCCGCACGCCGACAGTGGCATGCTCCCGTGTCCATGAGGCCGCTGCTGTCGATGCGGGCGCGGCGCGGGCGCTGCTCCGCGTGCTGGCTGAGCAGGCCACTGTCGGCGGGCACCGGGCCATGCTGCTCGACCTGCCCGCCGCGCACGTCGTTGCGCGGGCGGCAATTCACAGCGGCGGCGAGGCACGAACACGCGCCGCAGGCGATGCGGAAGCCACTCCTTTAGCGGGCGTTGTAGAACTTGCCATGCTACTCGGCCAGCTTCGCCCAGCGTTTACGGAACGGCTGCGTGCCTCACGCTACGCTGATTGGAGCGGTGTAGTACAGATCGAGACCGAGGCGGAGCAGATTGCGCTTGTGGTCGCAGCAGGCGATGTTTCCGTCACGAGTGGTCCACGGCTTGCCGATGTGCGGCTGCGGCGCGTGGCGATTCCAGCATGCGCGCAGCTATGTCTGGGCTACCGTTCAGCGGCGGACTTGCGCGCGACCGGCGGCCTTGATTGCGACGACCAGGTGCTTGGCCTGGTCGATGCGCTTTTTCCTGTTGTATGCTGATGAGGACATGCGCGGGTGAACTGTTGAAACATGCAGCTACGAAAACGTACCTCATCATTCGGATCCTTGAACTCCTAGCGTAAAGAGGCTATGCCCCCAATTACTGTTCGTGACGTTTTGCGGCTTGCATTACCGCCCGGCACCAATGTAGCTGCTGGTGAAACCGGAATCACTCATCAGGTTTCCTGGGTTGCAATGCAGCGGGCAACGGCGCCTGCTTTTGTCAATCTGCGCGGCGGCGAGATCGCGCTCGTCTCAGTTGCTGGTGTGCAGGCGCTGGATGAGCACCTGACGCTTGCCAGCCTTGTGGAGCGACTGGCGCATGTGCCGGTTGCCGCGATTGGTCTGCTTGGCGAGGCATCGCCAGCTGCGCGCAAGGCCGCCGACAACGCCCATGTGCCGTTGCTGCTCTTGCCGGAAGATACCAACCTGCGCGAGGTCGAGCGCGAGATTCAGCGGCTGATTGGCGACTACGAGGCGCAGCTTGATCGACGCGCGGCCCAACTCGCCAACACGCTGACGCAGCGCGCACTGGAAGGCGTCGGGCTGCAAGGGCTGCTCGATCTGGTGGTCGAGCGCACCGGGCATACTGTTGGCTATTATTCGCTCACCGGCGAAATACGCATGCTGCGCGGGCGTGGCTCGGCGCGGGTGGCGCTGCAAACCTTACGGCCCACTGCGCCTGGCACAATGCAGCATCTTGGACAAGCTGTATGGGTGGTGGTGATCGGTACCAGCGGCGACCGGCTCGGTTTCCTGGCTATCGCTGGATCCGCGCTTGATGACTGGGACCAGATTGCGGCGCAACAAACTGGAACGGCGCTGGCGTTGGAGCTTGCCAAAGAGCAGGCCGTCATGGCAGCCGAGGAGCGGTTGCGCGGCGATTTTGTGCAGGCGGTGCTCATGGGGCCGCCAGCGGACAGTGAGGCGCTGCTGCGGCGCAGCCAGGAGCTTGGCTACGACCTGCGGCTGCCGCACGCCGCGCTGCTGTGCGCTGCCACTCCAGCTAACGAAACTACTGCGGCACGCGTGGCAATGCTGCTCAATTCAAGCCTGGCTGCGCTTGGGATTTCCGCGCCCACCATGCGCCGCGAGGATGGCGTGCTGTGCTACTTGCCTGTGCAGCCGCATGGTGGGCGCGCCCACGAACTTGCGGAGCGCCTGCGCGCGCGCATGGTCAGTGAGATGCCAAGCATGGTGCTGGCGCTTGGCAAGGAGGCCGACTCCGTGGCCGCGTGGCCGCGCTCGCTGCGCGAGGCTGAGCAGGCGTTATTCCTGGGACAGCAACTGTTCGATACGTCGCGGGTGCTCGACTTCAGTGACCTGGGTGTGTACCGGCTGCTGGTGCTGCTGCGCGAATCGCCGGAGCTGTGGGACTTTTATCGCTCGACGCTGTCTGCGCTGGCGGACTACGATGCTAAACAGAAGAATGAGCTACTCAAAACGCTTAAGTCGTTCTTCGCATGCCTCGGCAATCTGGCGCGTACCGCCGATATGCTCCATGTGCATCGCAACACGCTGCTCTACCGGCTCCAGCGCATCAAGGAAATCAGCGGGCTTGACCTGGACGATGCCGAGGAGCGGTTGGCGCTCTGGCTGGCGCTCAAGGCGCACCGCGTGCTCCAGCGCCTCGATGAGCCGACCGGGGAGTGAGCGGGTGACAGGTTTGCCCCCATGCTATGCCCTCGCCCTGCTGCCGCCAATAGCCCCATTTCGCAAAAAAGGAGGCAGGTCTGCGACCTGCCCCTACGAAGAACCTGTCCGTTGAGCCCCGAGCTATTTCAGCACCTTCTCGCCTACATCGAGCATGCGCGCCGCTGCCGCCCGGTCGCCGTTGGTCCGCTCAAGCGCCAGTTCGACCAGCCGTTGGCGCACCTCCCCGAGCATGTCGTCGAGGCTACCGCCGTTGCCGAGCAACCGCCCAAGCGCCGATGTCAGCATCTGATCTTGCGTGGAGCCGCTGTCATTCAGTTGCAGGTGCTCTGAACTCACCAGCTTGCCCTGCGCAAGCACTGCCGCGCGCTCAATCGAATTCTCAAGCTGGCGGACATTGCCAGGCCAATCGTAATCGATCAACATCTGCATCGCCTCTTCAGTGATACGCGGCTGCTCGCCCGCCCGCACCCGATGCTTTTGCAAGAAATGCTCGACCAGCAGCGGAATATCGTCTTTGCGCTCGCTCAGCGGCGGCATGTGAATATTGATCACGTTGAGGCGATAGTACAAGTCATCCCGAAAGTTCCCGGTCGTCACATCATGGAGCAAGTCACGGTTGGTCGCCGCAATCACCCGCACGTCCACCTTGACCGCGATGTTGCCACCGACCCGCTCAAAGGTGCGCTCCTGAAGCACACGCAGCAGCTTCTTCTGCGTGGACGCGCTCATCTCGCCAACCTCGTCGAGGAAAATCGTTCCTTTGGTGGCCTGCTCGAAGCGGCCCTTGCGCTGCGCCATGGCACCGGTGAAAGCGCCCTTCTCATGGCCGAATAGCTCGCTTTCCAACAGCGTTTCCGTCAGCGCGGCGCAGTTCACGGCGATGAATGGGCCTTCGCGGCGCAAAGAGGTGCGGTGCAGCACATGGGCGACTAACTCTTTACCCGTCCCACTTTCGCCGGTAATCAACACCGTGGCATCGCTGCTTGCCACCCGCCCAATCATCTTATACACCTGCTGCATGGGCGCGCTGCGCCCAATCATGATGTCGCGCGGGTCTTTGGTGACCTGCTGTTCAAGCGCATGCACCCGCTTGGTCAGACGGCGATGTTCAATGGCGCGCTGCACCACATGAAGCACTTCGTCGGGATCGAACGGCTTGGAAATATAATCATATGCGCCGCGCTGCATGGCCTCGATCGTCGCAGTTGAAGAATCCTGCGCGGTGACGATCAGCACCGGAATATCAACACCCTTACTGCGCAACTGTTGGAGCAACGCCAGGCCATCCGGCGCAGGCATGCGCACATCAAAAATGGCAAGGTCAGGCTCTTCTGCTCCAATCGCCTTCAAGGCTTCCGTACCAGAGCCAACCAGTGTGACTGTTGCCCCTTCAGGCTCTAAAATATCACGAAAAAGTTCCCGAATCGACTCTTCGTCGTCGGCAACCAGGATGTTTGTCCCCTCTAGTTCCACTGCCATAGACCTATATCATCCTTTGGTAACAGCCTTTTCCGCAGTCTATTATACCATTGAGTGTACATGAAATGCACATAAGGTCTTGCAGCACTGTGCTGAAACATGTAAGAAGCTTCAGCAGTCTCATGAATGGCTGCTGAAGCTTGAGGGTTTGCAATGGTATCGAGTATTTCGCAGCGCCATGTTCAATGAATGTCACCGACCGATACACGACCGGTTGGTACAATCATTGCAGGCGCATGCGGATAACTAGACGCGGCGGAATTGGTAGTGCGAGGACACCGTGACAAGGATGTAGGACACGGCCGCGATACCAGCTAGCCATGCCCATTCCTGCCAGCGCACCGGCGTGCCCTGGAGCATCACCGACTGGAGGCCGCGAATGCCATGGGTTAGCGGCAAAATATTAGATATATCCTGTACCACCCACCAGAAGTTGTCGAGCGGCAAAAAGAAGCCGCTGAAGAATACCGAGAACAGCAGCACCAGCATGGACATCTGGATCGCCTGGCTGTCGGAAGTCGAAATGACTGAAATAATGAACCCGATGCCTAGCGATGCCAATGTGAGCAGTAACAGCACGCCGATGTAGCTCGCGATGTCGCTCGCCATGGGAACATTGATCAGCGGCAACAGCGCGGTTAGCACGGCGGCGATGATGCTGATGAACAGCGTGTAGCCGAGGTATTTGCCTGACACGACCTGGAGCGATGTAACTGGCGCAACGCGAAAGATTTCTACTGCGCCGAGCAGCCGTTCGCGCACCAACGCCAGCGCGCCCAGCGTCACAGCGATGTGCTGAACGAGCAACGCCAGCACGCGCGGCACGTAGAACGTCATCAAATCGTAGGTGTGGCCGCTCAAATTCTTGGTTTCGTATTTCAACGGCGACACAATGTTCTGCGGCGCTACAGAGCCCAGACGCGACGTGACCTGCTCAAGCTGCGAGATTTGATCGCGGGTCTGGCTTATCTTCGTCTGCTGCTGTGCAATTGTGCCGTCGCTCAATGCCTGATCAATCTGATCCAGATTGTTTTGCAGTTGGAGTAAATTTCGGCGGGTTTCTTCGATGCTGGTCGAACTGTTGGCGAACACTTGGCTGGCGAGCAGCGGATTAAGCGCCAGCACACCGACCGCCGCCTTGGCATCGCGGATCGATTGTTGCGTTTGAGCACGTTGTGCCACCGATAAACCACTGTTCAATGCCGCAAGCTGCTGGTCTGTCTGGGTAAGCTGCGTGTTGGCCGTCTTGGCGTCTTCTTGCATCACTGAAGCGCTGCGCTGCAAAATAAAGCGATTAATCTCGTTGACCTGCGCGTAGCTCAGATACTGAATCCACTGTTCGTTAAGCGGATTGATGTTGTTATAGAAGAAGTCAACCTGGGGCTGCTCGCCATTCAGTAGCCGATCCTGGATGTTAGCTGGCAGCGCAATCACCAGATCGATGCGGTTGGCCCGCAACGCTTGCATGGCCGGATCGAGTGTTTGCGTGGTGCCAGCAAGATGGAAATTCCCTGACATGGAATTCTTGAGTGCGTCCAGATTTTGTTGGCCAAAGCTTTGATCCGGCACCACCAGCATGGTGGTGAGTTGTGGCTGGTCGCCCTGGTAGCCTGCGCCAAACAGCACAAGAATCAAGAACGGTCCGAAAATCAAACTTGCCACCAAGCGTGGCTGACGGCGGATTTCGTTGACTTCCTTGACAAAGAATGATAGCAGACGAATTAGCGATTTAGGCATCGTTTGCCTCCGCCTGCTGCATCAGCACAATAAACACATCATCGAATGGCGGCAAATATTCTTCCACCTGTCGCGCGGTAATCTGATGTTCGTCGAGCAGCCGCACCACCGCCGGGCATGGCTTCGCTCGCCTCCTCCACATACAGCAACAGCAAGCCGCGCTCTTTGGATGAGTGACGAATTTCGTTCGCAATATGTGCATCGTAGATCAGTCGCTGCGTTTGCTCCACGTCGTCTGGATCAACAATTAACCGCACGACCTCGCCATTAAACGCGCGGTGCCGCAAGCCTTCCGGCGTATCAACGAACAGGAGCTTACCGTCGCGCATCACGCCGACATAATCGCAGTAGGCTGCCTCACCGACGTACTGCGTGGTCACGAACAGGGTTTGTCCCTGTTCGCGCAGATCGCGGAAAAAATCCCAGAACTTGCCACGCAGCACTGGATCGATGCCTGCCGTCGGTTCGTCGGCAAACAGCAGCGCCGGGTTATGCACCAGCGCGCAGGCCAAACTCAAGCGCCGCCGCATGCCACCCGACAGCTTGCTACCAAGACGATGGCGCGCATCTGATAGCTCCACAAAATCCAGCAGCGAATTCAAACGCTTGCGGCGCTTGAAGTAGCCCATACCATACAGCGATGCAACAAAATTAAGATTTTCCCACACCGTCAGATTAGGATACAGCACAAACTGCTGCGGCAGATAGCCAATCCGCTCGCGCGTACGCGTGTGAAAATCAGCGGGATTGTCGCCAAGCACCTCGGCATGACCGCTCTGGGCTTTGTACACGCCGGTTAAAATGCGAACTGTAGTGGTTTTGCCACAACCACTCGGCCCGATCAGGCCAAAAATGATTCCTGTTGGCACATCCAGCGATACATCAAAAACACCCGCGTTTTCCGCAAATTTTAGATTCAAGTCCTGTGCAGCGACAGCGCGCGACTGCTGCTCGTGTAATTGAGACTGCACGCCTGGCATAGGCGTCACAGCATTGGGGGCGGGTACTGTCATAAATTTCTTTAATCTCCTACAAGTAGATACTCTATTCGTATGTGGTCATGGCCTGCCGCGCAACCCTGAGGCTACGCATGGATGCGCAATGCAACCTACCTGCTACACGGCTGCCTGCGACTGCCGCTCCGGCGTGCGTGGACCGCGCACCTCCAACTCAGTGTGCGCGTCTGCATCCGGCGGCAACTTTTCTGATGCAGAGTCAATGATTTTGTGCGCTCGTTGTAGCAACGCGCGATATTGCTCATCACCACCATACTCCGATTCCACGCGCGCCTCAAGATCAGCAAGCTGCACACGGATTTCGTCGATCTGCGATGCATGGCTGCGCTGCATTATCTGCCGGAACTCGGTGATCCAAATATGCGCACCGGCCTGAATTGCGGCAGCAAGCGGTGGCGCAAACAGGATGAAAATAATCCCTAACGTACTTGCCAGGACATGATTACCACAACCTGTAATACGGGATTGACGCGGAGTGCATCCTTGAAGACGCGTGGTCCAATCACATGCTTCACGATTAACAATGCAACCAATGCGATGCCAACGGTGAGCAGAAACGTTGTGTAGCCTTGCGTCAGCGCAATAATGCCGCTCGGTAGCAGCGCCAGCGGAATACCCAGCACCGGTATGACCATGAGCAGGCCGCCGAGCAATGCCAATGTCACCGCCGCCGGGATACCAGTAGCCCAATACGCGCATGTTAACACTACCGTGCTCAAGATCACGATCACCACTTCGCCGCGCAGAAACAGCCCGACTTCTCGGTAAATCTGCTCCCACATCGCGCGGGCCGGCACGCGCACATGGAGCGGCAGCAACGAAAGCCACAGCCGCGTAATGCGCGCCTCATCGACAAGCCAGTAAAAGGCAAATGATGCTACCGCAAAAATCAAGATCAGCGTGCTGAGCGTTGATGTTGCAATGGACGTGACCCATGCAAAAGCAGATGATGTGTTGCCGCTGCTCGAACCAGTCACAAGCGAGTCGAGTGTTGGCAGAATGCTGCCAATCGTTTGTCGCCAGCCAGTCTGGTTGACTAACATCCTACGCACTTCTTCATACCATTGCGGTGCCCCCGCCAGCACCGTAGTCACTTCGCCATATGCCAGCGCGCCAAACAGCACAATGAGCGCCAGCAAGAATCCGATCACCAGCAGGTAGCTCAGGCCAATCGCCCGCCCGCGCGAAAACCCGCGCCGTGACAGGCGCTGCACATCTGGTGCAATGCTCGCCGCCACCGCCAGCGAAAGCAACAACAACTGCACCGCCTCGAACATTTGCCACAGGGCCACCATGGCAACCACAACCGTTAAAATCGTTGTGGTAATAAGCACAACTTGCTTCATGCTGGTTCTTGCTCCAGTTGCGAAAGAAATTGTTCAAGATCGGCAAGCAGCAATTCCAGATCTTCTTCTGGCTCGTCTGCGTCTTCTTCAATAACTTCTTCTTTGTTACGTAGCCGGTTCCGCACATCCTGCACGAGATCGAGTAATTGGTAGCGCAGGAGCGCAAACGTGCCGCGCCCGTGAATACCTTCTTCGGCCGCATTGCGCTGGCTCCACTCCACCCAGTAGTCGAACAACACCTGGAGCACCGCCGCGAGCGGAATGGCCAGAAATGCGCCGCTCAATCCGAACAGCGCGCCAAAGCCGGTAATTGCCAAAAGCGTCACCACCGGACTCACGCCCACTGCGTTGCCCATGATACGCGGCACCAAAACAGCATTTTCAAGCTGCTGCACCACTGCGGCGACAGCGATTGAGGCGAGACCCATCGTCGGTGACACCGTGAAGCCGACCGCAGCGGCGAACACTGCGGTGATGATCGGCCCAAGATACGGGATGAGTTCCAGCACGCCAGCCATCAGGCCGAGCAGCAGCGTAAACGGCATGCCAACCAGCCAGTAGCCAAGCAGCGACAACAACCCGACCGCCAGGCCAAGCAACGCCTGCCCACGGATGAATGCACCAATCTTTTCCTCAATTTGCAGCCAAATTTCCTCGCTCGATTCGCGTCGCTCTTCCGGCAACAACAATAACAAGCCCCGAAGCGATCGCTCGCGATACACGAGCCAGTAGTAGGTGAACAAAATAATGCTCAAGATCATGAACAATGTTTGTCCAATTTGCGATAACGACGCGGCAGATTGCATTAATGTACGTTGGACCAGCACGCCAGGATCAAATTGAACGGTCGGCTGCAAACTTAAGCCGAATTGGCGCACGATTTGATAGTGCAACTCAATCAGAAATCTCCGAATGGCGGTGTAAAGGTTAGGCACCTGATCGATCAGCCGCTGTCCTTGCGTCACAAAGGTTGGAAACACCGCGACCACCGCCGCAACCACCAGCGCCAACAACAGGAACACTGCCCCAAACGCCGCAAGATGGCGCGAGAATTTAATGCGCCGCAGCCCGTTCATCACCGGTCGCAGCGCCGTGGCAAGCAAAATCCCCAGAAAGATTGCGACAATCACATTGCGCAATTCCAGCAATAGAAAAAAGCCCAAAATAACCAGCATCACGAGCACGGTGCCCATTGCCACGCGCCGCAGTGACAACGCGGGCAAACGCGCGTCGGCTGATGCTGATATAGGTGATGGTGTAGCCATAAAATGGAGCTCCCAAACGAGTGTTTAAATGCCTTTTTTTGGCATGTGCATGAAATGCAAGAAGCGTGCCGGAACCAGGTTACTCCGTATAACTAAATATTCATCTCACATAAGTGTACACCTCGAGGAGCAGCGCACATGGCGTACATCCCTTTCGTATGCTGTACGTAAGACAAGCAGTGGTCTCTTTTTGAACATACTGAGCAAGACATGAACACTGCACTCATCTGGGGCGCGAGCGGCGGCATTGGTAGCGCGCTGGCGCAATATCTTTCTACCGAAGGCTGGCGGGTGCTCGGCATCGCGCGTGACACTACGCCGCTCGATCAACTGAACATCCCGGCCTATGCCGCCGATCTGTCGTCGCCTTCCGATGTTGCCGCTGCGGTGCATTGGGCAGCTATGGAGACAGACAACGTGACCATGTGGGTCTACGCTGCCGGCGAGATGTTGGGCAAGCCATTGGCCGACACCAGTATGGATGAGTGGGCGCGGCTGATGCATGCCAATGTGACCGGCGCGCATCTTGCGTTTACACACTCGCTGCCGCTACTGCCGTCCGGCGCGCATCTGGTATTCACCGGCGCGTATGTCGACCGCATTCTGCTGCCAAAGATCGGCGCGTATGCTGCTGGAAAAGCCGCGCTCGACGCATATGCACAGGTGCTGGCCAAGGAGCTACGCGACCGGCGGGTGACGACCGTGCGTATGGGCGCGGTGGACACGCCGCTGTGGGATGATGCGCCGTTCAAGCTGCCGCGCGGCGCGAAAACACCTGATGAAATCGCGCATGCGATTTTAGCGGCGCACTATGACGGGCACAAAGGCATGCTCGACCTGTAGCGCTTGACCAATCGAGTGTGCCCATTTATACTCTGCGTCATCTCCAGCGCAACCAGTACGCCAGCGAAGGCGCCATGCACCGCATGTGCGCCTGTTGACGCATTTTGGAGCAATGCCATGTTTCTAACTCCACGCGAACAAGAAAAGCTGATGATCTACGTCGTTGCAGATCTGGCTCGCAAGCGGCGCGACCGCGGACTGAAGCTCAACATTCCCGAAGCGACCGCGTTGATCACCGAGGCGCTGCTGGAAGGCGCACGTGACGGCAAGGGCGTCGCCGAACTGATGGAACTTGGCCGCCATGTGGTGAGCCGCGACGATGTCATGGACGAAGTGCCCGCGCTGCTTACGGTGGTGCAAGTCGAGGCGACCTTCCCAGACGGGACCAAGCTGATTTCGTGTCACGATCCGATAATTTGAATTGTAGATTGCAGGTTGCACATTGCACATTTGTTGACTAACTTGTTCAATCTGCAATCTATAATCTAAAATCTGCAATGGAGAAGCTATGACAGGCAACATAGATCGTTACATTTTGCGCGAGGAGCCGGTGGAAATTAACGCCGGACGGCGCACCGCAACTGTCGAGGTCAGCAACACCGGCGACCGTCCAGTGCAGGTCGGCTCGCACTTTCACTTCTTTGAGGTCAACCGCGCGCTCCATTTCGACCGCGAGGCGGCACTAGGCATGCGCCTGAACATTCCGGCTGGCACTGCCGTGCGCTTCGAGCCGGGCGACACGCATATTGTCGCGTTGGTTGAATTTGGTGGTCTCAAGCGTGCTGTCGGCTTCAACAACCTGGTGGGGAGCAGTACCGTGACCGAAGCGGGTAAACGGCAGGCGTTGCGTGCTGCGCGCGAGCAGGACTTTATTTATGACAAGATGACGGAGTGATAAGATGACATGGCGAGATGCTAGTACTTACCATGTCATCTTGTCAGTGGCATAGGAGAGGTTCACATGGCCATAATCCCCCGCTCGCACTACGCCGCGCTGTACGGCCCGACGACTGGCGACCGTGTGCGACTGGCCGATACTAATTTGCTGATTCAAATCGAGCGCGACCTGCTGACACATGGCGACGAGGCAGTGTTCGGTGGCGGCAAGACCATCCGCGACGGCATGGCTCAGCGCTCCAACGCCACCAGCGCGGGCGGCGCGCTCGATCTTGTGATCACCAGCGCGATTGTGCTCGATCCCGTGCTGGGCGTGCTTAAGGCCGACATCGGCGTCAAAGACGGGCGGATCGTCGCGGTCGGTAAGGCGGGCAACCCCGACATGATGGACGGTGTTCACCCGCAAATGGTGATCGGCCCCGGCACTGAGGTCATAGCGGGCGAGCACCTGATCGCCACCGCAGGCGCAATCGATTCGCACATTCACATGATCGCGCCGCAGCAGGTGTACGAGGCGTTGTCGAACGGTGTCACGACCATGCTCGGCGGCGGCACCGGCCCTGCGGATGGCACCAACGCGACCACCTGCACGCCCGGCCCATGGAACATCGGGCGCATGCTGCAAGCCTGGGAAGCGCTGCCGGTCAACGTGGGGCTGCTCGGCAAAGGGAACGCATCCACGCCTGAAGCACTGCGTGAGCAGGTCGAGGCGGGCGCATGCGGCCTGAAAGATCACGAGGATTGGGGCACTACGCCCGCAGTGATCGACTGCTCGCTGCGTGTGGCCGATGAGTATGACGTGCAGGTCGCCATCCACACTGACACGCTCAACGAGAGCGGCTTTGTGGAGGACACGATTAGCGCGATCGACGGGCGCACGATCCACACTTACCACACCGAAGGGGCGGGCGGCGGGCATGCACCAGATATCATCAAGATCGCCGCGTTGCCGAACATTCTGCCGTCCTCGACCAACCCAACCCGGCCCTACACCGTCAACACGCTGGCCGAGCACCTCGACATGCTGATCGTCTGCCATCACCTCAACCCTAACATTGCCGAGGACGTGGCCTTTGCGGAGAGCCGGATTCGCAAGGAAACCATCGCCGCCGAGGACGTGCTCCATGATCTGGGCGTAATCTCGATGTACTCGTCCGATTCGCAGGCCATGGGTCGCGTCGGCGAAGTGGTTACGCGCGCCATCCAGACCGCGCACAAAATGAAAGCGCAGCGCGGCCCGCTCGATGGCGATGGCGAGCATGACAATAACCGCGTGCTGCGCTACGTCGCCAAGTACACCATCAATCCGGCGCTGGCACACGGCATCGCCCATGAAGTCGGCTCGCTGGAGCCGGGCAAACTGGCTGATATCGTGCTCTGGGATCCGGCGTACTTCGGCGTGAAGCCCAAGCTCATTATTAAGGGCGGCATGATCTCGTGGGCGCTCATGGGCGACCCGAACGCCTCCATCCCGACGCCGCAGCCGGTGTTCTACCGCCCCATGTTCGGCGCGCACGGACGCGCCATGGCCGCAACATGCGTGACATTTATGTCGCAGGCCGCGCTCGACCTGGGCGTGCCGGAACGACTGAGATTGGAACGGCGCTGTGTGGCTGTGCGGGGCTGCCGCTCGGTCGGCAAGAAGGACATGGTGCGCAACAACGCCATGCCGCAGATCGACGTCGATCCAGAGACGTACGAAGTGCGCGTGGACGGCGAACTGGCGACCTGCGAGCCAGCCGAGCGTCTGCCGCTCACGCAACTCTATTTTGTTGTGTAACAGCATCAATGAATCAGGCATCCAACTTCTGTCCCGCTCCAGTTTGCCGATTTGTTCTTTGTTGGTTCATGTTACGACGAGTGGTCGTTGCTCCGCCACCAGCCGTTCGAGCAGCATGACGGCATGGGTTGGCCCTGGCAGCGCGGCAATCTCGTCTCGCATGCGCTCGGCAGCCCGTCGATAGGTTGGGTCGTCCAACACGGTTGATGCAGCCGCGCGCACCATGCCCGGCGTGGCCGCCACCGCATCGAGCACCCGCGCAACCCCAAGGTCGGCACAGCGCGCCGCGTTTAGCGGTTGGTCAGCACCCATGGGAATCAGCAACGACGGCAGACCATAGGCCAACGTGCCGATCACGCTGCCCGAGCCGCCATGCGAGACGACGGCAGCGCAGTGCGGCAGGACCGCTGCCTGAGGAATGTACCGTTCCATGTAAATGTTGGAGGGTTGCGGGCCAAACTCCGCCGGATCAATATCGTTTCCTACCGTGACAATGAGATTGATCGAGAGGTCGCGCAAGCCCGCGAGCACGCGCTGAAACAGATCGCCAGATTCCATGTTAAAGATGGTGCCAAGCGTGAAATAGACCGTTGGTGCACCACGCACCTGTGGAATCCAGGGCGGCGCGACGTCGTTTCGAGAGGGATCGAGCGCGAGTGGGCGAATCGAGTGGGCTGTGGCAGGCAGCGGAAAGGCCGGGTCGCGATAGCTCGGCGGGAAGGGTGACAGGACCAGGTAGCGGCTGAGCATCGCCAGATCGGGGTCTGGTGGCAAACCATGCTCGGCGCGCACTTCGTTCAACGCTTCAGCGACGACATCGGGCCGGACGAAGGAACCTGCGGCGATGACAAGCACGGTCGCATGGGGCAGCCCGAGCCGCTCAGCCGTGATCGCAGCGCCGAAGTCGATCTCATCGCGGACGAGAAGGTCCGGGTGCCAATCAGCGCAGAGTGCGAGCATAGCTGCGGCCCGCTCGCGCGCGACGCGACGGGCGAAGCCATCGCGAAGGTCTTGATATTCCCGTTCCATGCTTACATTAAGCAGAGGAAGCCGCGCGGGTGTACCAGTGCGCCCGGATCCTACGGCAAAGCCTGCGAAACCTGCGGCCTCGACAGTTGCGATCATGGAAGGCTTGCTGACGAACGCCACCGTGTGCCCCATGGCTGCGGCGGTGCGGGCGATCGGAACGAGCGGTTCGAAGTGACCGTTGCCACCCACAAACGTGAAGAGGATGCGCATAGCATTGTCCTTTCCTGCTCTCTGACATGCTATTACTACCCGCCAGCGCACTCGCTCACGGCATGAGTGCTGCCCAGCGCTCGAAGGATGATAGCGCCGATACTATGGCTTCGCAAGCGGGACAGTGCTCTAAGCGCTTCCGCACCGCCCTCTCTATAAGGGCATACCAACCTGTCTTCCCACGCCTGGACATCCTATCGAGCTACCCGCACATGCTCCTGTTAAATCTCAGAGCGATACGGCTCGTACGAGGGTTTATGGCACGAAACTTGCGCGAAGCTTGCGCTACAAAAGACAGCCTCGCTTGTAGCTCGCAGATCAATGGAGCGATCACACGGCACAAGCGACGTGGTGACAACAGAGAGAACAGGGAAGGGAAAACGTGATGGTAGGTATCGATCAACGAAGCAACGGAAACTCCAGGCTGCCGCTGGCTGCCAGAAACGGGCACCGGCTGCGGATTGCGCAAATCGCACCACCCTACGTTCCCAGCCCGCCGATTGGATTGGGGGGGACGGAATGGGTCGCCAGCAATTTAACCGAAGAACTCGTGCGGCGGGGACACGAGGTTGTTCTCTTTGCCCATCCGGAATCGACCACAACGGCAGCTGAGTTGATCTCTTTTCCGGAGTTGTACGTAGTGAAGGGCATGGATTGCCTGGAGCTTGCGCACACAGCGCGGGCGCTGGAATAGGCCGCCGAATTCGATATCGTGCATAATCACTGTCTCGCCAGTAGACCGGCGCTGGCCCACCTGACCAGGACGCCCATCCTCACGACACTGCACTATCTGCGACCAATGATCCATGCGTTCCCGAAGCACCCATACGTCGCCATCGGTCACAGTCAGAAGGCGTTAGTGCCGGATTTAAACGTCATGGCGACCGTCTATAATGGTGTGAACTGCGCTTCCTTTCCGTTGGTGGAGCCAAAATCAGATTACCTGCTGTTTGCCGGCGCTATGGACCCGAAAAAAGGGCCAGACCTGGCGATTTAAGTGGCCCGTCGCCTGGGGACGCGCCTGATCATCGCGGGGCCGGAGCCTATCGAGAAACATCGGGCCTACTTCGAGGAGCACATCCGCCCCGCGCTTGGCCATGGAATCAAGTACGTGGGTGAAGCGCGGGGCGAGCAGAAGGTAGAACTGCTGGCGAACACGCGCTGCCTGCTCTGCCCGGCACGCTGGGAGGAGCCGTTCGGCCTCGTCGCGGTCGAGGCAATGGCGTGCGGAACTCCAGTGATTGCCACCGCTCGAGGGGCATTGCCAGAAGTTGTGGCGAGTGAAACCAGTGGATATGTCGTGGATACAGTCGAAGAAATGGCCGTTGCTGTCGAACGGGTGGGCGAAATCGAGCCGAGACGTTGCCGACAATGGGTTGAAGGGCAATTCACAGCCAGCCGCATGGCCGCAGAATACGTAGAAGTCTACCATCACCTATTGCGGTCTGCCGCTGATCTGACCATGCCGGGAAGGGCGCAAATGCGGCACGCCCTGTACGAAGATAAGGTATCATAAAATGGCAATTCTCCAGAGCTTTTATCCCTCGGCTCCATCGTTAGAAGTTCCCGAGGACATGGCGACAGTCTTCCGCCAGGCATTCCTGGCGATGGATGAGGCCAGCATTCCCTATTCGCTTGATGGTGGCCTCCCCACCTACCTCTACACTGGCATCTGCCGAGACGTTCATGACCTTGACCTGCGCGTGCTACCACAGGATGTGCAACGCGCCATGCAGGCGCTAGAGGCGATTGGATTCGAGGCCGGAGTGAACATTAGCCATGGCTGGCTCAGGCCTTTCGAGACGAGATCCAGGTCGACCTGGTCTTTGGGCTGGGAACCTGGCATGCCTCCGTCGATTAGCAGTGGTTTGACCGGGGCCGTCCTGTGAAGGTGTTGGACCACCCGGTTCTCCTGGCTCCAATCGAGGAAATATTTTGGTCGAAAGCCTACCGATGCAGCCGCTGGGCCTACGACGGCAACGATCTCTTTCAGTTACTGGAGGCGGTGGGCAATCAGATGGACTGGGACCATCTCCTCTGGCGGTTCGGAGCAGATTGGGAACTGTTGCTCTCCCACCTGGTGTTGTATCGCTATGTGTTCCCATCATGCACCGACATAATTCCGGGTGACGTGTTCGACACGCTCATGGAGCGCCTGTCACACTCACGAAAGGAAACGTGGCAGGCTGGTCCTGTTTGCCGAGGGCACATTATCGATAGCTCCGATACCTACGATCAATACTATGACAAGCGGGGCTATATCGACATTCGTAAGCACATCTGGCAGCGACGACAGTTGGAACCGAGCGTGGTTCCGACGCAAGACTGAAAGCCTATCCGAATAATGCGTCTCCTGCCACCCTTCGATACGGCCTCTAGCCTACTCAGGGTGCCGAACAACAACATGCTGCGGAACGCGGAGCGTGTATCGAGGCGGCTGTTGTTCGGATAGAGTTCATGCGCAGTTCTTCAGCATGAAGCCGTACACTGCCGCCATGTCCACATCATGATAGAGCGGTTATGCGTTTTTGTGCTTGCCAGTCTGGTCAACACTCTACGATTGTCAAACCGGTGCAATCAGCGTATACTGCGTATAGCCGTCCAACGCTGTTCATTGCATGTCTCACGCATGCTGCCATCTACGTCAATGGTTGCGGTAGGGCGGATGCGACGTTGCCGGATGCAATCATCGATTCCTATGAAAGAGTCTTCCTGGGAGCGACGGAAGACCGGCTGAGCAGAAAGCTAGGTGAGGGCATGGATACATCACAACCCGTTTTTATCGGCACCGATGGCGGCGCGACAACCTCAAAGGTTGGTGCTGTTTGGGCCGACGGCATGACCGTTTCGAACACGCTGCTCCAGTGGCCAACGAATGCACAATTGGGGCCTGAGGTCGTTGTGCAGGGCTGGGTTGAGGCCATCGCTGCCTACCTGGAACAGCACGGCTTGGTCTGGGATCAGGTGCAGGGCGTCGGCGTCGCTATCCCTGGTCCACGGCGCAGTTACGGTGTGCTTGAACGCGGCCCTAACTTGCCAGAGAGCTTTGTCGGGTTCGATGTCTATACTTCCTATAGTCGGGCGTTGGCAGAGCAAGCGGGCCGGGCGGTGCCGCTGGCAGTGGGGAATGACGGCAATATGGGCGGCGTGGCCGAGGCGCAGCGGGTGCGCGGCACCGGCACTGGCACCGTCCTCATGCTCGCGCCTGGCTCCGGCCTCGGGTGTGCCTACATCGACCAATCTGGCCTGCCACTTGAGGGAGATACGCTCGCCGGAATGGAAGCCAGCCACATGCCCGCACCTTTGCAACTTTTGGATGTCCCGCCCTATCCATGTGGATGTGGCCGCACATGGGGCTGTGTCGAGATGTATACAAGCCTCGCTGGCCTGCCCTACCTGCTGGCTGACGCACTCGCGCGCTATCCTGATCACCCGCTGGCGACGTCCCCTTTGAGTTCCAAAGAGCGGGCATTCGCCTTGCGCGGCCTGGCGCAGCAGGGCGACCCGCTGGCCGTCGAGATCTTCGATTTCCAGGCCCGCGCCATGGGCGTGCATATCGCTGCGCTTGCGATGGCCCTCGACCCGCAGTATGTCGTCATTGGCGGCGGCCTAATGGACGCTGGTGCAACGACGGACGAATTCCGCGAACGCTATCTGCGAATCATTCGCGAAACGGCTGAGCCATACCTCTGGCCTGCCCAACGAACCAATATGAACATCGTTCCCGCAACGCTGGGCGATCTCTCGCAGGCGATCGGCGCGGCGTTGGTGGCGCTGTATCAGTTTTCTTCCTGACGGAAATTTGGTGCGACCGCGAAGTATCTCGCGGTCGTACCAACCTCACACCCAGCCTCACTCACGACGTTTCTCGCCGCATGTGCTTTTGACCTTGACTTCAAAACCCCCGGCCTGATGATCCATATTTTTGTAGCAGTTTGCCGTGCGTTGCGCCCTCACCCTCGGTCCCGCTCACACTGGAAGCGGGAAGCGGCGGCAGCCGCGGGGTGAGGGAATGGTGCAACTGATCTGCAAATTGCTATAGGTAGCATCCTCAATTCGCCGCCTGCTCGTTTGACAAAATCTTTAGTCTATGTAAAATACGTATTACTCATACGAATTACTAATACGTATTTAATTCATTTCACTCAAGCTTGGTTTCAGGAGTTTGTGCTGATTTATTCCTGTTACTGTGAAGGGTGCGCACGCCAATGAGCCGTAGCCGACGACCGACTCAAGCCGATGTTGCGCGCCTGGCTGGCGTTTCGCAGACGACGGTATCGCATGTGCTCAATAACAACGCCATTGCGGTGCCGCCCGAGACGCGCCAACGCATTCTGGATGCTGTTACGGAACTTGGCTATGTGCCTGACAGCATGGCGCGCAGCCTGCGCACCCGCAAGACTTATACGATTGCCGGCATCATCCCTGACATCACGAATCCCTTCTATCCAGCATTTGAACGCGGTATCCAAGATATTGCCGAGCAGCATGGCTACGACCTCATTATGTACAACACCGATGGCAATGCAGAGAAGGAGCGCAAGTGTCTACGCTCGGTTCAGCAGGGGCGGGTGGACGGAATCATTGCGGTGCTATTCCACATGACTGCGAAGGATTTGCTACCGCTGCTTGAGCGCACCATTGCGGTGGTGCGGTTGGAAGCGGTGCCCAAAGCGGCTGGTCCATTGCCACTCGACAACCTGTATGTAGACAACCGTGCTGCGGCGTACACTGCTGTTTCATACCTGCTTGATCGGGGGCATACGCGCATCGGCATGATCGTTGGCGAGAGCGGGCCGGGGCGGATGCGCCTGCAGGGCTATGAACGCGCACTTGCCGACCGCCACATTCTGTATGATGAGCGTTTGGTGCGGACAGGTGGTTTTACCGTTATCGGCGGATATGAGGATGCGCAGGCATTGCTTGCGCTTGAGCCACAACCAACCGCCATGTTCGCCGCCAACGATTTGATGGCGATGGGTGCGCTGATTGCGATCAAAGCGGCTGGCTTGCGCATTCCTGAAGATATCGCCGTAATCGGCATCGATAACATTCCTGCTGCGGAACTGGTCAGTCCGCGGCTCACCACAGTTGCGCTCTTTCAAGAACGCTTAGGGCAGCGGGCAGCCGAAATGGTCTTTGAGCGCTTGAACGACATGGCTCCTGCGAGCGGACGATGTGAGGAAATGCCCTATAAGTTGATTGTACGCGAGTCGGGATGACCAAATCGACTCATATGGAGTGAAAAGTGAGGTGTGTATCGACAGAATATGCTTTCCTATTATGGCAGATGCACGGTCGTTGGTAACTACAGACACCCCATAGTGGAGGAATAGACTATGAAAGTCAATGGGCGACGAACAACCCTGTTCATCCTGATCGCGCTAGTGCTGAGCGCATGCGGTGGTACTTCAGCACCTGAAACGCAGGGCGGGGCCGCACAGGGCGCTACGGCATCAGCAGACCAGGCAAGCACCGGATCAACAGGTGCAGAAGCACAACCTTCCGCTGCGCCTGCCGCAACGGGCGAAAAGGTTAAGATCGCGCTTTGGACCGATCCACCAGATGCTGGCTCCGCTAATTGTCTCGATGAGACCGCCATCAAGCCATTCAATGCACAAAGCAGCACGATTGAAGTGGACATCACCGAGCAGCCGAACTCATGGGATGCGACGCGTACGGCTATCGCAGGTGGCGCTGGCCCTGACGTCGTAACAACCCCTGGCCCCTCATTTGCCTTTGAGCTGGCCAAAGCGGGCCAACTGCTTCCGCTCGACGATTTCATTCAAGAATTTGGCTGGTCGAAAACGTTTCTGCCATGGGCCTTGAATCTCGGCAAAGTCGAGGGGAAGACCTACAGCATTCCGAACGAACTCGAAACACTTATCCTCTACTACAACAAGACCCTCTTTGAGAAGAACGGCTGGCAGCCACCCAAGACGATGGACGAACTCATGGCGCTGTCCGAAAAGATTAAAGCGGCAGGCGTTATCCCATTTGCACACGGCAATGCCGATTGGCGTCCGACCAACGAATGGTTCGTGGGCGAATTCCTGAACCATGGCGCTGGCCCGCAGGCGGTATACGAAGCATTGACCGGCAAGCGCCCGTGGAATGACCCGGCGTTTGTGCAGCCGATCAGCATGCTCAATGACATGCAGCAAAAAGGCTACTTCATGAACGGCCTGGATCGCTATTACACCGCCAAGGCCGACGAGCGACACACTGCGTTCGGCAACGGTGACGCGGCCATGAACATCGAGGGCACGTGGTTCCTATCCAGTATTGACAACTTCTTTGGCGAGAAAGCTGGGAATACCAACGAGTGGGATTGGGTTCCGGTGCCATCTAAGACCGGCGATGCAATCTATGATCTGGGCATTGGCTCGACCTACTCGATCAACAAAGCCACCCAGCATCCACGCGAGGTCGCTGAATTCCTCAACTATCTCTTCTCTTCCGATGTGCAGGCGCAATTGATGATCAAATGCAAATCGGCTCCAGCCCCTGTTCGGCTCAGCCCAGACGCCCTGAAGCAGCTCGATCCGCGCGAAGCCAAGATCCGCGAAGGCTTGAGTTAAGCCTCGGATAGCGGTAACTACGGGTACACCACATGGACGTTCTGGCCGCCCAAGAGCGACGTGTACATTTACGAAGAGATCGAAAAGGTGTGGGCAAAGCAGGAGAGTCCGCAAGACTACCTGGACGGCCTGCAGAAACTCTTCACCGAAGAGCTGCAAGCAGGCGATATTCCGCCGATTCCAGCCCGCTGATACAATCTGGTTGCTGGGATGCTTTACATGGATTGGAGCATCCCAGCGCCACGCGCGAGGAACGGATGCAAGAGACTGAAGAAGGAGCGGCATGATGAGTAGTACCGTGCGACGAACTGAGACGACGACAACGCAGTACGCGCTGCAACGCCGGCGGCGCGCTTTTCGCAGATCCATGTTCCCCTGGATATTTATCTTGCCCATTGTGCTGCTTCACTTGTTCGTGGTGGCCGGCCCTTCCCTTGCGGCGATCTACTATTCGTTGACCGATTGGAAAGGGCTTGGTGCAGCTCATTTTATTGGTCTGGCAAATTATCATCGCCTGTTCTTTGAGGATACGGCATTTCGCACCGCCTTCAGGAATAATGTGCTCTGGCTGATCATTTTTCTCACGATTCCGTTTATTCTTGCATTGTTGGCATCCAGCCTCCTGGCTCAAGTGAAGCGCGGCAGCATGTTCTACCGAACAGCGCTCTTCATTCCCTACGTGCTGCCGAGCGTAATTACGGCAAGCATCTGGAGCAACCTGCTCAGCCCCACGCTGGGAATTGGCGCGCAGCTGGCGAAAATCGGCATCCCTGGACTTGATCAGGCCTTTCTCGGCAAGCCCAGCACTGCATTGCCAACTATTGCCCTCGTAGATAATTGGCACTGGTGGGGCTTCTTGATGGTCCTGTTGCTCGCCGCCATGCAGAATATTCCGCCAGAGTTGTATGAGGCCGCCCGCATTGATGGCGCGAATCGCTGGCAGGAGCTGCGCTACATCACGCTTCCTGGCATTCGCCCGACGCTGGTGTTTCTGCTGCTCATGACGGCAATCTGGTCGTTCCTGGTCTTTGATTACGTCTATCTGCTGACGCAAGGCGGGCCAGCCGGCGCTTCCGAGGTGTTGGGAACGCTGGTGTACAAAAACGCGTTCAACCGCTTCGATGCAGGCTATGCGGCGGCGATGGGGCTGACCATGAGCGCCTTCGCAGGAGTCATTGTTGGCATCTTTGGGCTGCTGCGGCGGCGAGGATGGGAAATATGAATCGAACCTTTAAATCACGACGCCAAACCAGTCGCATGCCCAACTACGTTGTTTTGACACTGCTTGCTTTCTTTGCATTAGCGCCGCTGGTCATTCTTAGCTTCAACGCGTTCAAGAGCACCGCCGAAGTTGCGCAAAACCCGCTTGGCCCGCCAAGTGGCCTGTTGTTCAGCAACTTCCCCAAGGCGTGGCAATTGGGCGATTTCGCGACGACGACGCGCAACAGCGCCATTCTGGTGATTGGAACCGTGATTGGGGAGTTGACGCTTGGCGGCCTGGCGGCCTACAGTCTGGCGCGCCTGAATCCGCGCGGCTCAAGCATCCTCATGGTCTATTTGCTGGTTGTTTCGACCGTGCCGGTCTGGTTGTTCCTGGTTCCGCTCTTTTTCTTGTGGCGCACGATCGGCCTGCTCAACACGCGCCTGGGGCTGACGTTGATCTACATCGCGCTGAACGCGCCGTTCGCAATCTTTCTGTTGCGCTCCTACATGGTGAAGCTGCCATCCGATTTTGAGGATGCGGCGCGGGTGGATGGCGCGAACGAATGGCAGGTGCTGACCAAAGTTGTGCTGCCGCTCGCATGGCCCGGGTTTCTCACAGTGGGCCTGGTGGTCGCGCTCTCGGTCTGGAGTGAATATCAACTCGCGCTGATCTTCATGAACGACCCGCAGATGTTCACCGTCGCGACGAGCTATTCGAAATTTGCCTCGCGCTTCAGCCGCGACTGGAGCCTGACCAGCGCCGCCGCCGTGATGATGCTTGCGCCTATTCTGGTGCTCTTTCTGGGGTTGCAGCGACGCTTTATCGAAGGCTTGACCCAGGGTGGACTGAAAGGGTGAGGAGTTGGACAGCATGATGGGCCAGCAAGCGCGTACAGGAGATGAAATGGAGCGCAACATCAAACAAAGCGGCCTCTTGGATAAGGTGCGCGGCTGTTTATATGGCGGCGCAATCGGCGACGCGATTGGCGCGCCCGCCGAAGGACGCATGCCCGACGAAATTCGTGAGCGCTACGGCTTCATTACCGGCTTTGTCGAGCCATGGAACGGCCCGTCGTCGGTGGGCAAAGGCGATGGACGCTACACCGACGACACGCACATGGTGCAAGTCCTCGGTGAGATCTATCGTGAAGCCGGCCAACATTTGGACGTGTTCCACTTTGCGCAAAGCATTGTGCCGAAGATCGCGGACGAGCCGCGCTGGATTGCTGAGTACGGGCGTGAGATGCCGCTCGTTGATCGGCTCTTTTACCCCGAAAAATGGCTGCTCATCCGTTTGCGACTGGCCAACGTCGATCCACGTATCGGAGGCATCGGCAACATGGTGAACTGCGGTGCCGCGATGTATGCTGCGCCGGTCGGTCTTGTCAACGCATGCGATCCGCTCAATGCCTACCGCGAGGCGATTGAAATCTTTAGCGCGCACCAGAGCAGTTATGGTCTGGAAGCCGCTGCTGTCATGGCGGCATGCGTTGCCGAGGCGTGCAAGCCTGATGCCACTGTTGACTCGGTGATATCAACTGCTCTGAGCGTGGCAAAAGAGGGAACACGCGCCGCGATTGCTGCGGTGACAGATTGCGCTCGCGCCTTCCACGATTGGCGTGAGGCAATTGGGCCACTACGCGAGGCGATGCGGCTCTTCGACGGCGCAGCCGATGATTTCCATGCGCGCGGGAACGGCACGAATGACTGGCAGCCAAGCCGCCAGCACAGCATCGAAGAACTCCCCATTGCGCTGGGCTTCCTGGTCGTCACCGGCGGTGATTTCGAGCAGAGTATCTTTGGGGGTGCCAACTATGGCCGTGACTGCGATTCGATTGCGGGGATGGCAGGCGCCGTAGCGGGAGCTTTGCACGGAGCTAGCGCGATTCGATCAGAATGGATCGCGCAAATCAATACTGCCAACCGAGTTGACCTGGATGAACTGGCTGGCGACCTCGCAACACTAACGTTGCAGCTTCATGAGCAACAGCTTGGGGCAGTGCAGCACCGGGACCGTGCATTTAGCCAATTGTTGGCGCATGACGTATCCTGAATTGTCACATGACGGATGTTCTTGCGTCATTGAAACTACTTGTGAATATCCTGGAATGAAAGGATGCGATATGACCATCCCGCATGACTACGTCGAGCGCGTCTACGCGGGCGTGCTGGGCAAGCTTATTGGCGTCTACTTAGGCCGTCCGTTCGAGGGCTGGACCTACGACCGAATCATGGCCGAGTTGGGGGAGATTACTTACTATGTTCATGAGCGTCTGGGCAGGCCGTTGATTGTCACCGACGACGACATTTCGGGCACCTTTACGTTTCTGCGCGCGCTCCCTGACTACGGCAACACGCGCGACCTGACACCCGCGCAGATCGGCCAGACATGGCTGAACTACATCATCGAGCGCCGAACGATCCTGTGGTGGGGCGGCATGGGCAACTCGACCGAGCACACCGCCTACCTGCGCCTCAAGCATGGCATCCCAGCGCCACAAAGCGGCTCGATTGCGCTCAACGGGCAGGTGGTGGCCGAGCAGATCGGATCGCAGATTTTCATCGACGGCTGGGCCATGGTCGCGCCGGGCGACCCGGAACTCGCCGCTGACTTTGCGCGCCGTGCTGCCAGCGTCAGCCATGATGGCGAGGCGATCTACGGCGCGCAGGTCATCGCCGCCATGGAGTCGCAGGCGTTTGTCGAGCGCAATCTGAACAAGCTGCTTGATTGCGGCGTCTCGTTTATTCCCAAAGATTCGGTGATTTATCGCATGATCAGCGATATTCGTGACTGGCATGAGGAGGAGCGCGATTGGCGCAAGGCGCGCGAATTCCTGGACCGTGACTACGGTTACCACAAATACGGCGGCAACTGCCACATGGTGCCGAACCACGGCGTGATTATTCAGAGCTTGCTTTACGGCGACAACGATTTCCAGAAGTCACTCATGATCGCGAACACCTCGGGATGGGACACCGATTGCAACTCGGGCAATGTCGGTTGCTTGCTCGGCATCAAAAATGGGCTGGCGGGGCTGGAAACCGGCCCGGATTGGCGCGGCCCGGTTGCCGACCGCATGTACCTACCAACTGCTGATGGCGGTCGCGCAATTACCGATGCTGTGTCGGAGACCTACCGGGTCGTCAATATTGGCCGGGCGCTAGCGGGCGAACAGCCGATTGCGCCCAAGGATGGCGCGCGCTTCCACTTCGAACTGCCGGGCGCGGTGCAGGGCTTTCAGCCGGAGAAAAGTGTTGAGTCCTCTGGGACGCTTGCGCTTGAGAATGTAGCCGGACACAGCCAGCGCGGTCAGCGTAGTCTGGCGCTGCATTATCGCCATGTGGCTCCGGGCCGAGTGGCACGCGCCGCAACCCCGACTTTCATTCCGCCCGAGGCGATCGACATGAGCGGCTACGCGCTGATTGCCTCACCAACGCTGTATCCCGGCCAGACGGTGCGAGCGCGAGTAGCGGCTGATGCGGACGACGCGCAGCCAGTGACATGCCGGCTCTTCGTCAGCGCCTACGTCGAGGAGAGCGGCATGGAGCCGCACCGCACGAGCACCCAGCCGCCACGCCCCGAAGTTGAGCCGCCGCTGCGCACGATCTACGGCCCCGAAATAACGCTGGAGCCGGGCGCAAGCCATGAGTTCAACTGGCGGATCGAAGATACGGATGGTGTGCCGATTGCAGCGGTGGGTGTCGAGATCAACGCAGCGCGGCGGGCCAGTGGAACCGTCTACCTCGATTATCTCACATGGGACGGCGAGCCGGATGTGGTGTTAGGCCGTCCGGCGGGCGGCGGCAAGATGTGGCGGCAGGCATGGGTGAACGCTATCAGCCGCTTTGATGCATGGTGGCCCGAACCGTACCGATTGATACAGAATGAAGGCATGGGGCTGCTGATTCAGGGCACGCGCGAATGGCGAGATTATCACGTGCGCGCAGCCGTCACGCCGCACATGGCAGCCTCCGCAGGAATCGGAGCGCGCGTCCAGGGCTTGCGGCGCTACTATGCCCTGTTGCTCTGTCGGGGCGGGAAGGCACGCCTGGTCAAGGCATTGGACGGCGACACAGTATTGGCCGAAGTGGATTTTCCATGGGAATGTGGAAACACCTACGATTTGCGCATGCAGGTGTCTGGCACACACATTCAGGGCTGGATTAATGGCCAGAAAATCTTCGATGTGGAGGATACTGAGCGCCCGCTGGAAGGTGGCGCGATAGCATTGCTCTGCGAAGAAGGCCGCGTTGCGAGCGACGCGGTGACAGTACGCCCGGCAGATCGCTAATGAGGTGATAGCGCGAATCGGAGGCGGGCATGAGTGCAGACCGCTTAAAATCCCCCTCTGAATTCGGGCTTCGGTAATAACAAATTATTGATTTACATGCGCTATAATACGTCGAAGATATGCTCCCATGAAATCGATTACAATTATATAATTACCTGAGGAGGTATATCGCTATAGGTCTCCACTCTTTTGACGCTAACGGACGAGGTAACAACGTGCTTCAACGGCCAAATCTCCAACGACGCGGATGGCAATCTATCGTGCTCGGCCTATGTGGATTGGTATTCTTAAGCGGCTGCATAGCGACCCCTGGATCACAGCCAGCTCCTACCCCAACCCCCAAGCCAGCGCCACCGGCGCTCGAAAAGCCAACGTACACCGTTCAGCAAGGAACGGTTGTGGATGAACTGAAGTTGAGCGGTCATGTCGCCGCGATCCAGCAACAGGATCTCACATTTACACAGGATGGACACCTCAAGACGCTGTATGTGGACCGCACAAGCGTCATCACTGAAGGCCAATTACTGGCCGAACTCGATCTGGGCGAACTGCCAAACCAACTGCGGCAGGCACAAGTAGCGTACGAACAGGCAAAACTCGTGCTCGATCAAGCGAAGACGCAGCAGGAGTTCGCGGTGCGCAAGGCCCAACTCGATCTTGACCAAGCCCGCGCTGGTCTGGCCGCGCTCCAAACCCCACCAAAGCCAGCCGATCTTCAAGAGGCGCAGGCGGCAGTGAAAGATGCGCAGGCAACGCTCGACGAGACGCGCAACACGGCTTCAGCGACCAAGACCAACGCCAAGTTGCAGCTTGATCAGGCTTCGCAGGCGTTGATTCAGGCGCAGACCGTCTTTGCAGCCGCCAGCCGCGACTGGGAAAAGGTGCGGAACAACGAGAATGATATACGCTATCATTCGTATAAGGATCAATACGTTAAATCAGAAGCCGAGCTTCACAGCGCAGAAGCTGATGTTGCCCAGGCTCAACTCGCATACGAAACCGCGCAAAAGAATGAAGGTCCAGCGAACGCGCAGGCTGAATCAAAGCTCGCCGATGCACAGGCAAAGCTCGCCGCGTTGAGCAGTGGCCCCGACGCGAACGATGTAGCCGATGCCCGCCGTACGATCGCGCGTGCGACATTGGAGTTGGAGCAGGCCCAGCAAGGCGTTGATCCCGAAGCCGAGAAGCGCGTCGCAACCGCGCAGCTTGATGTCGAGCGCATCCAGGCACAGATCGACTCAGGACGATTGTACGCGCCGTTCGATGGCAAAATCGCGGCCATTACCATGCGGCCAGGCGATGCCGTAGCAGCCTATAAGCCGGTCATGAGCGTCATGAACGAGTCCGCACTCGAAATACTTGTCAATATCGTTAGCACACAGGATAGCACGAAGATCGGTGTCGGGCAGCCAGTTCAAATCACCTTCTCAAGCTACAGCGGCAAAACCTTCCAGGGGTCAATCAGCGGCCTTCCGACCACTGTCACCAGTAGCAGTTCGAGTGTCAATCCCGACACGTCCTACCATATCAGCTTCACCGCTCCCAATATTACACTTGATGTTGGCGATATTGCCGAAGTCACCATCACGTTGGCGAAGAAGGAAAATACGCTCTGGCTGCCACCGCAGGCGGTGCGCGCGTTTGAAGGTCGTCGCTTCGTTGTGGTTCAGGATGGAGACCGCCAGCGTCGTCAGGACATTAAAGTTGGCATTATCAGCACGGATCGGGTTGAGATTCTTGAAGGGCTGAAAGCTGGTGATGTGGTGGTAGGCCAATGACAACAACATCCACACCAGACGGGCGACGGGCGAGCAACGACGACGATCAATCAGCGCTCCGCCGTTCGCCGACTTTCACCCGTCGTTCATCCTCCAGACGTTGGTCACCCGGCAGTTTGACGGGTCTGCTGTGGGTCGTTGGACGACGGCTATGGAGCCACCTCGCGCTCATGCTCGCGATTGCCGCTGGTTTTGTGATCGCAATTGCGCTGGTGGTCAGCATTCCGGTGTACGCTGAGGCGGTCGGCTATCGGGTGCTGCGCGATGAACTGTCGCACAATGACTCCGGCGGCATTCAGCCGCCTTTCTCGTTCATGTACCGCTATCTCGGCTCGCAGCATGGGTTAGCGACGTGGGATCAATATACCAAACTCGACGATTACATGCGCCAGCGGGTCGAGTCGATCCTCAATCTGCCAGTGCAGCAGCGCGTCCGATATGTTGGCTCGGATCGGCTGCCACTGCTGCCTTCCAACGGCGCGGGTTCGCCGCTCATGTGGGTAACTCTGAGCTTCGCGAGCGGCCTGGAGCAGCACATTGATGTTGTTGACGGAAGGATGCCGCAGGTAAGCAAAGACGGCCCGGTCGAGGTGCTCATCACTGAGGAGCTTGCCTCCAAATTGGGCTTCCAGGTCGGCGAGGAATATCTGGTGCTTGGGCCAAAAGACGACCGAGCCGGGAAAAGCACGCCTGTCCGTATTTCGGGCGTCTGGCGCCCTAAAAATCCCGAAGACCCATACTGGTTCTACGCGCCGCCTGCGTTCAATGAGACGCTGTTCATGCCGGAGGAGAGCTTCGTCGCGCGCGTGGTCGGTCATGATCCGACGCCGGTCTATGTCGCGTTATGGTACCTGGTCACCGACGGTAGCGGCATCCGTTCGGCTGATGTGCCTGATGTCAGCGGCAAAATCGCCCGTACCAAGACAGACACAGGCGCGATTCTCCCCGGAGCCAAGCTCGAAGTTTCGCCCGCCGATGCGCTTGGACGGCACCAGGCCGTGGTCCAGCGCCTGACGCTCACGCTCACCATTTTTAGTATTCCCATTCTCGGGCTGATCGGCTACTTTGTCATTCTGGTAGCGGGGTTGATCGTCCAGCGCCAGAGCAACGAAATCGCTGTGCTGCGCAGCCGCGGCACCTCGCACATTCAGGTGCTGCTCATTTATCTGCTTGAATCAACATTGCTCGGGATCGTTGCATTGGGTATTGGGCTGGTGCTCGGCCAGGTCGCCGCGCTATTCATGACATGGACGCGCTCGTTTCTCGACCTGACGCCGCGCGAGAACCTGCCGATTGGCTTGACGACCGAGGCGTGGCAGCGTGGCGTCCAGATGCTCTGGATCGTGCTGCTCGCCAGCCTGATCCCGGCCTTCGGCGCGGCGCGCTACACAATTATCTCCTATAAAAATGAGCGCGCTCGCGCCATGCGCCGCCCGTTCTGGCAGCGCGCGTTCCTTGATGTGCTGCTATTAGTTCCGGTCTACTACGGCTATCAGCAACTCAAGGAGCGTGGCACAATTGCTTTTCTGAACACTGGCGGTGGCGGCGATCCTTTCAGCAATCCGCTGCTGCTGCTGGTCCCAACGCTCTACATCTTCGCGCTTGCGCTGATCACGATTCGGTTCTTCCCGCTTGTCATGGCAGCAGCGGCGTGGCTGTTCATGCGCCTGCCGGGTGTCGCCGCCGTGACAGCATTGCGCTACCTGGCGCGCACCCCGCGCGCCTACACCAGCCCGCTGCTGTTGCTCATCCTGACGCTGAGTTTGGCGACATTCACTGCATCCATGGCCGCAACGCTCGACCGCCATCTGCTCGACCAGGTTTACTACGATACCGGCGGCGATATCAATCTCTTCGACCTGGGACAGGGCACCGAAGATAGCGGCCCATCGTTCCAGACAGCAAGCGGGAGCACAGCGACCGGGGAAAATCCGCCTCCCAAAGACGCGCTTCAGGAAGCGAAGTGGTTGTTCCTGCCGGTGACCGACTATCTTACCATTCCGGGCGTTACAGCAGTTACACGAGTAGCGCACAGCAAAGTAGACGCCCGGGTAAGCGGCCAATCGACACCTGCACAATTCGTCGGCATCGATCGACTGACGTTTCCAAATGTCGCCCACTGGCGCGCCGATTATGCTAATGAATCGCTTGGCGCGTTGATGAACCGCTTAGCTGATGATCCGGCGAGCGTGTTGGTGAGCCGCGACTTTGCGGCACAGCGCGGCCTGGGTGTGGGCGATAAACTCGAATTGACCATGAGCGATCTAGGCGACCCGCAAAAGGTGCCGGTGGTCATCGCAGGCTTCCTGAATCTCTTCCCGACTGTTTATCCCGATGCTGAAAATGGCCCTATTATTGTCGGCAACCTTGAGTATGCTTTTGAGCAGCAAGGCGGCCAATATCCATACAACGTCTGGCTACGGCTCCAGAATGGCACAACCCGCAAAGTAGTGAACGATGGCACCCGCGATCTCAGTCTGAAAACCTTCGATAACGGCTACGCGCCCGAGGCCGTCACGGCAGAGCGCGCGCGTCCAGAGCGACAGGGCTTGTTCGGCCTGCTTTCGGTCGGCTTTGTCGCCGCCGCCTTTCTGACGGTGCTGGGCTTCTTGTTCTATGCTGTGCTTTCCTTCCAGCGCCGCTTCGTCGAGATTGGCACCATGCGCGCTATTGGACTGACGGTGCGGCAGCTCGGCGCGCTGCTGGCCTGCGAGCAGGCGTTGATCATCGGCGCAGGCATGCTGGCCGGGACGCTGATTGGCGTCACCGCGAGCAGGCTGTTCATTCCGTTTCTGCAGGTGCGCGGTGGGCAGCACCCGCAGACACCACCGTTCGTCGTGCAGATCGCCTGGAATCAGATCGCGATTATCTATGTTGTGTTCGGCGCAATCTTGCTCTTTGCCGTCCTGATCATGCTCGGACTGCTGCGGCGCATGAAGCTCTTTCAAGCGGTTAAGCTCGGCGAAACAACGTAATCCGATAAGGAAATACATGGCTGAACCAATTATTCTGTGTGATAACCTGGTCAAGATTTACAAGCTCAGTGAAATTGAGGTCGTCGCGCTTCAGGGGCTTGATCTGGTCGTGCAGCCCGGCGAAGTCATGGCGCTGGTTGGCACAAGTGGCTCCGGGAAGAGCACGTTGCTCAACGTGCTTGGCGGCCTCGATCGCCCGTCGGCTGGCCGTGTGGTCGTGGACGGCAACGATCTGCTGAAACTCTCGACCACGGCACTCAATCGTTACCGCCGCCGCTATGTGGGATTTGTGTGGCAGCAGAAGGCCCGCAATCTCATTCCGTATCTGGGCGCTCAAGAGAACATCGAACTGCCCATGATCGTCAGCGGGGTCGGACGGCGGGCGCGGCGCGAATGGGCGCGCGAGTTGATCGACGCCGTTGGGCTGACATCGCGGCGCAGGCACCGGCTGAGTGAACTTTCGGGCGGCGAACAGCAGCGTGTTGCCATTGCGGTTGCGCTTGCCAACCAGCCGTCGCTGCTGCTGGCCGATGAGCCGACTGGCGAGCTCGACTCCGCGACGGCTGAGACGATTTTCTCGATCTTTCATAATCTCAACCGCGCCTACGGCCTCACCGTAGTGATTGTCTCGCATGATCCGCAAATCGCCCGCTATGTTGCGCGCGTGGTTGCCATTCGCGACGGAAAAACCAGCAGCGAAACGCTGCGCCGCAGCCGCGACCCGCAGGCTGATAATGGTGACGGAGAAAACAACGGCGACGCGGCGGCAGAAGAGGAGCACACCTTCGAGGAACTGGTCATGCTCGACTCAGCCGGGCGGTTACAGGTGCCGAAGGACGTGCGCGAGCGCTACGCAATTGGGGACCGCGTGCGGCTGGAAGAGACGCCCGATGGCTTGTTCCTGCGGCCAGTCGAGACTGCTGATGTCGCTGTGACGCAGGCGATCATGCCGGACGAGCCGCCGCCGAAGAAAGTCGGAAAACTCGGACGCGTCGCGGGCATGCTGCGCCGTCGCCAACAGTAACAATGCAGCATCCCGAGTAGCGCCACAGGCGCGTATCGAGGGGTGCGAATAATGAGTGTGCTCTTCGATACGGCCAGCCAAGCTGGCCTACTCAGGATGCTTTTATACCTAAGATGAATTCAACGAACATGTCTAATCATTCAACTGATATGCTCGCCGTGCGGGCCAGCAATATCACGCGCTCCTACACTGTCGGCGCGGAAAAGGTACTGGCGCTGCGCGGCATTGATCTCGCGGTGCCGCAGGGCAGCTTCGTCGCCTTGATGGGCCGCTCCGGTTCGGGCAAGACCACCCTGCTCAACATGATCGGCGGCCTTGACCAACCAACATCAGGCACGGTCGAGTTGTACGGCCAGCGCCTGAGCAGCCTCAAGCTGGAGCAATTAACGCTGTTGCGGCGGTCGATGATCGGATTCATCTTTCAATCCTTCGCGCTGCTGCCGATCCTTTCAGCGATGGAGAACGTCGAGATGCCGCTGCGCATCGCTGGCGTCCGCTCGGGGCGCGAACGGCATGCCCGCGCGACGGAGGCGCTTGCACTGGTTGGACTGGAGCGCTGGGCCACACACCGTCCGGCGGAGATGAGCGGCGGGCAACAGCAGCGCGTCGCCATTGCCCGTGCGCTCGTGTCGCGACCCCGCCTGCTGCTGGCCGACGAGCCAACCGGCGAGCTTGACTCGACAACTGGCCGGGCGCTGCTGGAACTTTTGCGACAACTCGTTCGCAACGAGCATGTCACGCTTGTCATGGCGACGCATGATCGCACCGTTCACGAATTCGCCGATGTGGTGTACCAGGTGCGCGATGGGCAAATCGTCGATGACTGATAGCTTGCTCACGATCATATTTCATGCTGAACCTCGCCAGATACGGCAGCACGAACAGCCATGTGAGTAGATAACAGTCTTTTATGAAAATGAGGGCATGTATGGAAGCAAAAAATCCCACTCCACTCGACGACTTTCTCTTCGATCTGCGCGGCTATCTGATTCTCAAACAAGCGGTTGAGCCAGAACTCGTCGAAGACCTCAACCGCGCAATCGACGCGCTCCCACCATTGGAGTATCAGGAGTGGTACGGCAACGCGCAACGCCGCGATTACAATGCGGCCACTGGCCTGGAGTTGCACAACTGCGTCGAGGCCGGCGAGCCGTTCGAGCGCTTGATCGATCACCCCGGTTGGATTAATTATGTGCGTCATTACTGCGGTGAGGAGCAGTCATACGTCGCGGGGGTGTTCATTGACGAGTGCATCCTTTCGGTGCGAAGCTCTGGCGGTCACCACCCCGTCCACTCCGGTGGGTACAAGGGCGCGCTGCGCGGCACATATCACTACAATCATGGCGTCTTTCGCTGCGGGCAGTGCAATATTATCCTGGCGCTGACCGACGTTGGCCCGGGTGACGGCCCGACCATGGTCATTCCTGGCAGCCACAAATCCAACTTCCCACATCCTAACGCTGGTGACTATGCCAAACTTGACCGCATGGACCACCTTGAAGGCGCGGTCGAGGTGCATCTCCAGAAGGGCGACGCGTTGCTGTTCGTGGATGGACTCATGCATGGCGGCGGCAGCCGCACCAATCCGGGCGAACGCCGCGTCACAATCTACCGCTACGGGCCAAGCTGGGGCACGACGCGCTTTGGGTACGAGTACTCGCAGGCGCTGCTCGATCGATTGACACCGGAGCGTCGCAAGATATTACAGCCGGTGCCGCCACTGCGCCCGCCCGAGACGAATGGAGCAATACCACAATGATCATGCGACACTGGCATGGCGTGAATGGCGTGATGGTTGTGCATATGTGAAAGTAGAGTTACTGAATTAGCAACGTGGAGGCATGCATGGCGTTCAAGGTGAAACGACGCGGCAAAGTGGTTTACTACTACGAGGGCGACACCCCGGTGCTCTCTAATCTGGTCGTCGAGACGCTGCCCGACGGCGACCTGAAGCTCTACTTTTCCGGGCTGACCGGCGGCCACTCGGCCACGGGCGTGCTTGGCCTCGATACCGTGACGAGCATGGACCCTGAGAAAGAAGTGCCGCTGGTGTTCGCATGTTGGGAGAAGTGGCTTCAGGAGGCTGAGATTTGCACCTCGATCGCGGATGTTGACTTTCTGGAGATTCATGCATTTGGCGCGCAGCCGAAGTCACCCAATCCGCTGGCCGATCCGCTGGGATACGCGCAGGAGCAGGATCGCCTGCGGCAGGCGTATTTCCGGGCGTACTCATCGTTTTTCCGCGAGCGCTGCCCCGACAATGGAGTGCCAGCGCGCTTCACAGTCCACCTGATCGACTTCCCCGATAAAGCCGCATCGTATGAATTTTACGGCACGGCGCTTTATCAGCGGGCGCTCCAATCAAACGACAGCAGCCAGAAGTAGTCGATACCTGTTTAATACACAAGCGAGTTTTTATGTCAACAGTACGAGGGCCAGCCGCCGACTATGCCACAAGCGTAACGCGCCCGGATGACTTCGATGCCTTCTGGGCGGCGATCATGGACGAGGCACACGGCATTCCGCTCAATCCCGAAATGACGCATGTGCCGCTGCGTTCCACCGCCGAGGTGGATGTATACGAGATTCATTACGACAGCCTCGACAATTTGCGGATCGCCGGATGGTATTGCGTACCAAAGGAGTCGTACCTGCCGCCACCTTACCCGGCGCTGCTGATCGTGCCGGGCTACATTTCTGAGCCGACGCTGCCGAAGTCATGGGCAAAGATGGGCTATGCGGCGGTTGGTGTCGCGCCACGCGGCAAGCTGCGCTCGAACAGCCACTATAACCCCGGCTACCCCGGCCTGCTGACTAATAATATCATCGACCGCCATACGTATTCCTACCGCGGCTTCTACATCGACGCGGCGCGCGCGGTCGATTTCGTGCTGTCGCGCCCGGAAGTCGATCACAGCCGGATCGGCGTGCATGGCAGCAGCCAGGGCGGCGCGCTGACGATCACCACCGCCGCGTTGCGCTCCGATGTCATCACGGTCGGCGCGGCGGGCGCGCCCTACCTGTGCGGCTTCATGGACGCGGCGGCGCTGACCCATTCGTGGCCTTACGAGGAGATCAACGATTATCTGCGCACCTACCCCGAACGCGCCGAGGCAATGCGCGCGACGCTCAATTACTTCGACGGCATCAACTTCGCGCCGCTGATTCGCTGCCCCATGCTGACCTACCTCGGCCTGGGCGATGATGTCTGCCCGCCCGAAACCGGCTACGCATTCCACAACGCGCTCACCTGCCCGAAGGAGTTGCACGTCGCACCGCGCTGCGCTCATGACGCCGGAATTTATTGGGAAATGCCAACGGTCGAAGCGTTCCTGGCGCAGCACCTGCGCCCGGCTACCTACGGCATGCGCGCCGACCCGACGCAGGGATAACGTCATTCGAGTTGATCAATTCGTCGTCTTGTAAAGATGAGGCTCGCACATGTCCAATCTCATCGACCAATCCGCATTTGATAGCTACTGGGCCGCGCTGGATAAAGAATTAGCGCGCTATCCAGCGGCGCCGGAGTTAGAGCCGCTGCGGCTGCGCTCCACGGAGTTCGCCACGGTTTACGCGCTGCGGCTGACCAGCGTCGGCCCGTATCGCATCTTCGGCTACTACAGCGTGCCGCATGGCGACGGCCCGTTTCCTGGCCTGCTGGTGACGCCACGCTACGGCAGCGTGAATCACTTGCCGCACTACGATGATCGCAAGCGCTATGCTGTGTTGGTGTTGATGCATCGCGGCCAACGCCTGGCCGATCAGCCGTTTCGCGGCATCCTACCCCGGCCTGCTGACGCTTGGCATCGACGACCCGGCCAGCTATATCTATCGCGGCATCGTCGCCGACTGCCTGCGTGGCGCTGAGTTCCTGTTTAGTCGCTCTGAGATAGACCAGTCTCGTGTCGGCATTCACCGGCGATGATCTGGCGCTCATGACGGCAGCGCGCCGACCGCAGTTCACCACAGCGCAGATCAGCGGGCTGCTGTTTTATCGGCATGCTCGAAGCGTGCGCGCGCACCGAAGCCTACCCGCTCGAAGAAATCAACGATTATCTGCGCACGTACCCTGAGCGCCGTCAGAATGTCGCGCGCACGCTCAGCTTTTTCGATCCGCAGCGCCATGCTGGCAAAGTAACGGCCACGACGCTGCTGACGGTCGGAGACCCCGGCGCGATCGGCGGGCCGGAGTGGCTCGCGCCGCTCATCGACGCGCTGGGAGATCACGCCGAGCAGTACAGGGTGACACACGAAGGCGGCACCGACACGGATTGGCTTGATGCATGGCTGGCCGAGCGCATGGGCGTCGAGCCGATGCCACGGCTTGGGAGGCAGCACGATGACAACCTACGCTGATCTTAGTATCCGGCGCGTGATCAACGCCGCCGCGACGCTCACCCGGCTAGGCGGCTCGCGCATGCCCGCACCTGTGATCGAGGCCATGGCTGCGGCTGCCGGTTCGTTCGTCGAATTGGATGTGCTGCAGGAGCGCGTTGGGGCGCGCATCGCCGAACTGACGCACAATCAGGTATGTTATGTCTCGTCGGGCGCAGCGGCGGGCGTGATGCTGGCGGTCGCCGCGTGCATCGCGGGCGACGATCCGGCGGCAATGGCGCGCTTTCCCTATTTGGAGAGCGGCAAGAACCAGGTCGTTATTCATCGCTGCCAGCGCAACGGCTACGATTATGCCGTCCGTCAGACCGGCGCACGGCTGGTCGAGATCGGCATGGCGCAGAGCACCGCGCGCTGGGAACTGGAAGCGGCCATCACGCCGCAGACCGCATGCGTGGTCTACTTCGCAGGCGCGCACTTCGCTCATGGCGCGCTGCCGCTCGAATATGTGATCGAGGTTGCGCATGCCCATGACGTGCCGGTGATTGTCGATGCCGCCGCACAGATTCCGCCAATCGCCAACCTGTGGCGCTTCACCCGCGACCTGGGCGTTGACATCGCGATCTTCAGCGGCGGCAAGGGTTTGCGCGGCCCGCAATCCGCCGGGCTGGTGCTTGGCCGTCCCGACCTAATCGCCGCCTGCCGCCTCAATGGCAGTCCCAACCACAGCATTGGCCGCCCGATGAAAGTCGGCAAAGAAGAACTGATCGGGCATGCTCACGGCGGTCGAGTGGTCACTGGCGCAGGATGAAGCGGCGCTGCTTGACCAGTACGAGCGGACGGTGCAATACTGGTTGGATGGATCTGCGCGCATCCCCGGGCGTACAGGTCGACGCGGCTACCCGAGCGAGGCAGGCCAGCCGCACATGCTCGCGCAATCGTGCATATCGACCCGGCGAGTGGCATGACCCGCGATGAGCTTGTCGTCGCGCTGCTGCATGGCGACCCGGCCATTGCCGTCGGCGTCGCTGGACGGCAACGCGATCGCGCTCAACCCGCAGACCATCGAGCCGGGCGAGGAACAATTGGTGCTTGATGCGCTGCGACGAACGCTCGCCAATGCGCAAAGGCATTGAATCGGAGTGGTATAATGGCCGCGCCGGGCGAGCGTAAAAGTCACCGCTCTAGCCCTGCAAACCTGATAGAAGCAGAAACTCTTTACAGTGATGTAGGAACGCAATGAAGCTTGGCTACTGCACCTGGGGCATGCCGACCGTGCCGGTCAACACATTTGTCCCCTTCCTGTCCGAACTTGGCTACGACGGCATCGAAATAACGGTCATCCCCGGTTACGCCACCGAACTCAGCACGCTCGACCGCGCTGAGCGCCAGCGCATCGCCCGCATGCTCAAAGAATATCACTTAGAGCTGCCCGCCATCGCGGGGCATACCACCATGATCGAGCGCGACGCGGACACTGCTGCCGCGCACTGGAAGCGGCTGACCAGCGCAGTTGATCTGGCGGTCGATTGGGCGCTCGACGGCACGCCTCCCGCCTTAGACACCACCGTCGGCGGCGCGCCGGAGCAGTGGGACGAACTGAAGCCGCTGATGGTCGAGCGCGTGGGCGAACTGGTGCGCTACGGCGAGCAGCGCGGCGTCATCATCGCCATCGAGCCGCACGTTGGCTCGATGCTCGACACACCGGCGCGCGTGCTTGAGTTGCTCGATGCAGTTCCTTCGCCCTATCTCAAGCTTAATTTTGATATCAGCCACTTCAACGTCATGGGCATCCCGATTGCCGAATCGGTCGCGGCAATGGCTCCGCACACCGTTCACACCCATGTCAAAGACGAGCGCGGGGTGGTGCCCAATTACGAATTCCTCATCCCTGGCGAGGGTGAGTTCGATTATGTCACCTACCTGCGGGCGATGCGCGAACACGGATACGAAGGCTTTATCACCGCCGAGGTCAGCATCATGGCGCAGCGCCGCCCCGGCTACGATCCGTTAGCCGCGGCTGAACAAACGTATCAAACCCTTTCACACGCATTCGAGCAGGCAGGTATCGAGCGATGAAGCTGAGTTGCCTGCCGGTCTCGCTCTACCCGGACATGGCGGCGGGTCGCCTGACCCTAGGCGAGTGGTTTCGCATGGCGGCTGCGCTCGGGCTTGACGGCGCTGACCTGAGCGTGGCCCACGTTCAAAGCCGCGCGCCTGAGTATCTGGACGGGCTTCAACGCGAGGCGGAAGATGCAGGCGTGCAAATCGTCATGCTGGCAACTTATTCCGACTTCACCCACCTGGATGCAGCCGAGCGCACCCAGCAGGTCGACGACGTGCGCGCATGGATTGAAGCTGCCGCGCGCATGGGCGTTTCTTTTCTGCGCCTCACCGCAGGACAGGCGCATCCCGGCGTTTCACGCGACGATGGCATCAGGATGGGCGGCGCACGGTCTCACCGCATGTCTGGACGACGCGGCATCTGCTGGCGTGCAGCTCCTGTACGAAAATCATGTGCGCGGCGCGGTCTGGAGCTTCAACGATTTCACGCAACCTGCCGAGCGTTTTCTTCAAGTAATCCAGCGCACAGAAGGAAGCGAGCTTGGCGTGCTGTTTGATACGGCGAACTGTCTGGCATTGAACGATGATCCGCTCGCGGTGCTGGCACAGGTCCAGGATCGCGTGGGCGCGATTCACCTGAGCGATATACGCAGGGCCGGCGCGTTCGAGCCGACGGTGATCGGCGGCGGCGTCGCGCCAATTCCGCAGATTTTAGAGCGCATGGTTGCGGGCGGCTTCGACGGCTGGATCAGCATCGAGGAAGCCAGCCGCACCGGTGAGGAAGGTTTCCGTACGGCGGTGGACTTCGCCGACCAAGCATGGCAGGAAGCTGGCGGGCAGCCACGTTGTAGCCACAAAGGTCACAGAGAACACAGAGGTGATTGAGAATGATTACATTAGCCCCAGGGAAATAGAGAAAAGCGAGTTGGTACATCCAGAAATACATCTCCGTGCGCTCTGTGTTCTCTGTGGCTGAGAAGGAAGGTTACATGGCAGGACCATTGAGCTTCAAGTTGACCGATAAAGTTGTAGTTGTGACAGGCGCGAGCCGAGGGATTGGCAAGGCGATTGCCGAGTCATGCGCGCACTACGGCGCCCATCTAGCACTCGGCAGCCGCCATGTCGAGGAAAGCGCGGCAGTGGCCGAGTCCTGCCGCCATGGGGGCCGCCGTGCCGCCGCATGGCCGCTCGACGTCAGCCGCGTGGACAGCATCAAGACCTTTGTGGAACAAGTGCTGGAAGCGTATGGACGAATCGATGTGCTGGTGAATAACGCGGGCTACGCGTTGAACAAGCCCGCTGTGCAGTACACCGAACAAGAATACGATGCGATCATGGCATGTCAATTTGAAGGGCGCATTCTTTATGTCCACCGCAGTCGCGCGGAGCATGATCGACCGCGGCATTCCCGGCAGCATCATCATGATCACCTCGCAAGTCGGCGTGGTCGGCGGGCAGCTGCGCAGCGTCTATGGCGCGGCCAAGAGCGGCGAAGGTCATTTGGCTCGTGGGTTCGCCGCCGAGTGGGCACAGCACAAGATCACCGTCAACGCCGTTGCGCCAACGTTCACGCGCACGCCCATGCTCGAAAAGGCGCTCCAGAATCCTGATTTCGCGCGTAATCTTGAGAAGATTCCTGATGGGCCGCACCGCCGAGCCGGAGGAGATCGCCGCTGCGGTGGTCTTTCTGGCCTCCGATGCGGCGCGCATGGTGACCGGCCAGGTGCTGTGTGTGGATGGCGGATTTACAGCCGTATAATGATGGTTGATTATTTACCGCAAAGAACGCAAAGAAGTAGACCTGCTATGTTCCCTGTTCTTCGCGCTCTTTGCGGTTAGATTATCTGGGGAAACCATGAACAACAAACTCCGCGTCGGCGTCATCGGGTGTGGCACGATTGCGAACAATCACATTCGAGGCTATCTGGACAGCGGGCGCTACGAGATTGTCGGGTTGGCCGATTTTGAAGAAGCGGCCATGGCCGCAGAAGGATGCGACGTTCAACATCGCGCCGCGCCACTACACCGACGCGAGGCAGATGCTCGCTGAACAGCAGCCGGACGTGGTGTCGGTTTGTACCTGGCACGCCGGACATGCCACATGGACGATTGCCGCCGCCGCATATCACCCGAAAGCCATCCTGTGTGAGAAGCCCATGGCCGACATGATTGGCCGCGCCGAGCAGATGCTGCTGGCATGCAAGCGCAACAATGTCAAGTTGGGCATCTCGCACCAGCGGCGCTTCCTGCCCGCCTACACCATGGCGCGCGACCTGATCGCACAGGGCGCAATTGGTAAGGTCCAAACGATTTAAAGCTTCGCCGCCGACGGTCTGCCCAACTACAGCTCGCACCAGACCGACATGTACCGCTACCTGCTCGGCGACGACGAGTGCGATTGGGTGATGGGCAACGTCGAGCGCAAGACCGACCGCTACGAACGCAGCACGCGCATCGAGGATTGCGCGGTCGGTGTGTTTCACTTCGCCTGTGGCGCAGTGGCGCTGCTGCTCAGCGACGTGACGCCGATGGTCTATCAGGGTGCGCTGATCTACGGCAGCGACGGCATGATCAACATGACGACGATGAATTTGCAACTGCTGAACCGCGAGACGGGCGGCAAGTGGGAAACGCGCGAGCCAGATGGGCAATTCTACAAGGTGGCTGAACTGGGCGACCGCTTCGAATGGCAGGAAGCTGGAGCCGCGCAGGCCGTTGAATTAGCAGACTGGATCGAAGGCAAGCGCGAGGACTTCCGCAATGAGGGCATGAACGGCTTGAAAGCGCTGCAAATGGTCCATGCCGTCTACGAGTCGGCGCGCATGCACGAAAAGGTGCTTTTGCCGATGGAGACGCGCTACAATCCGCTGGACGTGATGGTCGAGTCGGGGCATCTGGCACCACAGCGTCCCGGAGCGTATGACATTCGCGCCTTCCTGCTGCGTGGCGAGCGCATGACTTCTGATACGGAGGGTTCCTGAATTATGGCAAACATTCGTTTGGCAATTGTCGGCTGCGGCGGCATGGGCCACCGGCACATGTACGGGTTGGCCGAACTTCACCGCGCCGGTTGGAAAGACGTTACGCTGGTCGGCGCGTGTGACCCGGTGCGCGCAAACGCCGAGTCGCTTGCGGATCAGGCCGCCAACTTTTTCGGCAGCCGCCCCGCGGTTGTCAGTAATCTCGACGAACTGGCTGCGGTCGGCGTGGATGCGGTAGACATCACCACCACGCCGCGCTTCCATCACACGCTCGCCGCCGATACGCTGGCGCGCGGCTGGCACACCATGGTCGAGAAGCCGCTGGGCCTGACGATTCGGGCGTGTAACATCATTCGTCAGGCGGCCAGCGCATCCGACCGCGTGCTCAGCGTCGCCGAAAACTACCGGCGCGATCCGGTGAATCGGCTCGCAAAGGCACTATTGAATGCCGGTGCGATCGGCACGCCGCGCATGGCCATGCACCACCTGGTCGATGGCAGCGACAAAATGTTCATCTCGGTGTGGCGGCACCAGAAAGATCAGAGCGGCGTACTGATCGACGTTGGCGTTCACTATGCCGACATGCTCGAATACCTGCTTGGTGAAATCGATACGGTGTACGCACAGACGCGCCTCCATGAACCGACTCGCAAGAATCCGGCGGCCATGGGACAGGCCGCGACCAATCCGTCCGGCGTGTACGAGCGCTGGCAGAAGGAAATGCCCGCCACCTTCGAGGCCACCGCCGAGGATGCCGCGTACGCGACGCTGCTCTTCAAAGATGGGGTTGTCGGGCAGTACATTGAAGATCATGCCGGGCACGGGCCGGACGTATGGACGCGGCAGATTTACGGCTCAGACGGCTCGATGAGTTTGCCAGTGGACCGCACTGGCGGCAAGATTATTCTGCATCGCGAAGACCAGGGCGACACGCAGGGCGCGGCGCTGCTCGACCTCGTGCCGGACTTCCGGCTGGACCCGGTGACGGCTAGCTTGTTCGGCGGCGAGCGTCTGGCGGAGTATTCCTTCAGCTTTCCTGAAACCGACCGGAAGCTGCTGGCAATCGAGTATGCCGATTTCGCACAGGCGATCCGTGGCGAGCACCCGCCCGAGGTGAGCGCTGAACAAGGCACGCGCTCGGTCGCCGTTTCGTACGCCATGCTCGAATTCGAACGCGCTCGGGCGTGCCGTGACGGTCGAGGAAGTGCTGGCAGAGCAGGTCGGTAGTTATCAACAGTCGATTGACGAGGGAATGGGTATTGCTGATTAACCGCCGATACAGACCGATAAACACAGATTAGCATTTCTTATGGGCGTTCATCGGTCTGTATCTGTAGTTGCTGGAGTTCATCATGGCGCGCATCCGCATCGCACAATATGGCACCAAACATGGCCATGCGGCAGGCAAGTTAGACTCGCTCCGGCGCAACCCGCGTGCGGAACTGGCAGGTGTCTTCGAGCCGGACCCGGAACGCCGCCAGGAACTAGAGCATGCCGGCGGACCGTACACGGACGTGCGCTGGTTCAACGATGCCCGCGAGATGCTTAATGATCCGAGCATCATCGCGGTCGCGTCAGAGGGGCGCAACGACGAGAGCCTCGACCAGACCGAAGAAATAATCAAAGCCGGGAAGCACGTCTGGTACGACAAACCGGCGGGCGCGGATTGGGAACAGTGGCAGCGCGTCGTGGCGCTGGCCGAGGAGCACAATCTCACCATCCAAATGGGCTACATGTTCCGCTACCACGACGGGTTCCAGCGCATCGCCGAGTGGGTTCAGTCCGGCATGCTGGGCCACATCTACGCCATCCGCGCCCACATGTCCACATGGATCGATGAGCCAGCACGCCGTATCATCGCGCAGCATCCGGGCGGCATCTTCTACGACTTGGCAGGCCACATGCTCGACCAGATCGTGTGGCTGCTGGGTCGCCCGCAGCAAGTCACGGCATTTCTCCGTGACGACAGCGCAAGCGTGCCGGGCTTCAAAGACAATACGCTGGCGGTGTTTACCTATCCGCGCGCGCTGGCGTATGTCGACATTGCGGCGATGGAGCCAAAGCCAATGGCGCGGCGCTTCGAGGTGTATGGCGAGCAGGGCAGCGCGATCATGGAGCCGTTTGAGCCTGCCGGAAGCGTGCGACTGTGCCTCATGGCGGCGCATGATGAGTACGCACCCGGCGAGCAGTTCATCCCTTTGCAAAACCGCCCGCGCCAGACGCTGTACGACCTGGAACTAGAAGCGTTTCTTGACGTGATTACGGGCAAGCGCCCGCCCGAACGCCCGCCCGCTCATGATCTGCTGGTCCAGGAGACGCTGCTGCGCGCGACGGGCGAGATTTCGCCCTAACACCAGCCACGTACTGTTAGCAGCTTGCGATTGCACCGAATTTGATATAGGAGTTTCCTCATATGGATAGCAAACATGCCCCTGTCAAGGTTGCGCTGCTGGGCTGCGGAAAGCAGGGGCAGAATCACCTGCGCGCATTGCAGACGCTCGCGCCAGAAACAGTGGCAATGACGGCGCTCTGTGATAACAACCCCGCCCGCCTGGACGAAGCGGCGGCGCTATTTCCCGAGGCTGCAACATTCAGCGACTATCAAACAGCACTCAGCACAGCGCAGCCGGATCTGGCCATCATCGCCACCATGCCGAACTCGCACGCCGAAATTGCTACGTACGCGATTCGCGAAGGAGCCAACGTACTTTGCGAAAAGCCATTTGCCCTCTCGGCGGCGGAGGTGGAGCAGGTGCTTGCGTGTGCAGCCAGGTACAACCGGCAAGTCCAACTTGGTACGAACATGCGCTACATGTCGAGTTCGCAGTACATCCGGCAGCTGGTAACATCTGGAGAAGTTGGCGCGCCGCTGTCATGCCGCGTATGGGGGCAGCACCATAGTCCGCCGCTCTGGACCGCCAATTGTGATGCAACGCTCACCGGCGGCGGTGTGCTGGCCTGCACCATGATACATGGGCTTGACCTGGCGATCTGGGTCACCGGTTCGCCCGCGCCGGTCTCCGTTACTGCCTCGGCGGCGCGCGCATTTCCGCGCAAACGCAGCAGCAAAGTGAGCGCTGAGCTCGCGCAGCGCTACTCGGTCGAGGATCTTCTTACGGCCTTTGTGCGCTTCGACAACGGATGCACTTTTTTGCTGGAAGGAAACTGGTGCAGCGAGCTACATGACAGTCACGGCTTCGAACTTGTCACCTCAGCGGCGACTCTTGTGAATACGCCCTTCACTATTATGGTTGACCGCGATGGCGAGATTCGGGACGAAACGCCCTCGAATCTCAGCAGTGACAACTGGCTTGAAAGCCTCAGGAACCAGGATGCGCAGATCATCGAATGGTTGCGCGACGGAGCGCCTTGGAGCATGCAGACGCCGCAGGAGTTATATAACCTTCAACGGATCGTGGACGCAAGCTATGAATTGGCGCGAAGCGGGCGCGAAGTGCGCCTTGTGTAGTCACGTGCCAACCATAGACTGGCAATGATCGAATAATTGCATCAGCAGGAGTGATGGTATAATGCCGTGCCACAGCGCGTAACGTGGCGCGGCATTTCTAATGCTTGATAACCCCAAAACGCAAATGTACAACACTTCCCTGCTGGCCATGCTCCAGCTCGCCGACTCGTTCTTCCCCACCGGCATGTTCACACAATCGCACGGATTGGAAGCGTTCGTTGGCGCGGGCACGGCAGGCGAAGCGCAAATCGAGCCGCTGCTGCACACGTATTTGCGGCACGTTGCCGGGCCGGGCGACGCGCTGGCGACTCGCTGGATTGTGCGCGCGGCTGCGACGGGCGATCTCGATCTGGTGGCAGCCGTCGACGAGCGGCTCGAAGCGACCAAATTAGCGCAGGAGAGTCGGCTGGCCTCACGGCGCTGCGGCGGGCGGCTATTGCTACTTGGTCGTGATGTATTTGGCGGCGAGTTACTGCGGCTCTATGCAGATCGTGTCGCTGTCGGGCAGGCGCATGGCCATCAGGCCGTAGCGCTGGCGCTCATCGCGGCCACGAACGGGCTGGACGAGCAAGCCGCTGTGCTCATTGAATTGCACAGCTTCACTGTCAGCCTGGTGAGCGCGGCGGTGCGCATGGGCGCGCTGGACCATGCGGCGGCGCAGCGGCTGCTCTTCCGTGCCGCGCCGGTCATGGCCGAAGTTGCCGAGCAGCATGCCGACGCGGACTGGCAGGAAATCAGTGGCTTCGCGCCGTGGATTGATGTGATGCAGTTCCGCCATCAGCATGCACAGATGCACATGTTTGTCAGCTGAAAACGAGGAGAACTTTAGATGAACCGAACATTTCGCGTGGGCATCGGGGGCCAGTCGGCTCTGGCAAAACCGCGCTGGTCGAGGCGCTCGTGCCCATGCTGATTGCCCAAGGCCACGCGCCACTGGTAATCACCAACGATATTGTGACGCGTGAGGACGCCGAGCATGTCAAGCGCACCTTGGCTGGCGTGCTCGATGCCGAACGCGTGATCGGCGTGGAGACCGGATGCTGCCCGCATACCGCCGTGCGCGACGACCCGACCATGAATCTCGCTGCCACCGACGAACTGGAACAGCGCTTCCCCGACGCCAACATGCTGCTGCTGGAAAGCGGCGGCGACAACCTGACCCTCTCGTTCAGCCGCGCGCTGGTCGACTTTTCAGTGTTCGTGATCGATGTGGCGGGCGGCGACAAAATCCCGCGCAAACGCGGCCCTGGCTTTGTGCAGGCCGACCTGGTTGTAATCAACAAAACCGACCTTGCGCCGTATGTCGGCGCGGACCTCGGCGTGATGGAACGCGACTCGCGGATGGTACGTGGCGAGAAGCCATTTTTGTTCACCAACTGCCGGGCGGGCGAGGGCGTGCGCGACGTGCTGGAGCAGATCGAGCGCGCCATGCGAGGCAGCGCCGTGGCAGCGCGGCCATGACGCTGCGGCAAGCGACTAAACCAAGCGCTGTAGCTGTAGCGGTGCGCAGCATTACTAAGCCCGCGAACTACAACGCGGCCGCCGATTGCGACGCCGATCTCGTCGTGGCTATGGGGAACATTGCGGCAGTGCTTGTGCTGTGGCACAGATGGCGTGCTTGTTGTATGTGATCTCGAACACACGTATACTTAATTATATGGAATAAATATGCCAGCTAATAATTGTTAGGCGACTTGGAAAGGTAATCGCAAATGCAAAAAAAGAAACGTATCTTTCAAACACTTAGAATAATCATGCCTATCGTGGGGATAATCTGTATCGTGGTATTCTCGCCCTGGGACGGAATATGGGCTTGGATAACACCATTACCTGATACTGTCCAAGAACAAGTCGATGACGCAATTGGTCATGGATTGGATGGAATTATTGTATATGTGGATGAAGCAGGTGAACCACCCGCATTTTATTCTGCTGGCTGGAAAAATAAGGTGACTCAAGTGCCAGCTGATCCGCACGCCTTGTTCAAAATTGGCAGTATCCACAAGCTGTATATCGCCACCGCTGTCGCTAAATTGGTCAATAACGGGAGTTTGTCACTGGATGATACTCTGGCAGATCGCATGCCTGAACTTGTTGGAAGGATTGAATATGCAGATCAGATTACCCTGAAAATGATGGTGCAACATCGCAGTGGCATTCCTAATTTCACAGACCAGAACGAGTTCGACTGGTTCACTCCGCAGACAGACGAGGACAAGAATCTGGAACTGGTCTTAGATAAACCCGCAGACTTTAAACCTGACACTCGCTACAGTTACTCCAATACAAACTATCTGTTGATTGGCCGTATCCTTGACAAAGTGTTGGGATACAGCCACCATCAATATGTCTATAGAGAAATACTGGCTCCTCTCGGGTTAACCCATACGTACTTTTCGCTCGACGAGGTGAAATTCGAAGATGTTGTCAGTGGGTACTGGTATGGATATAACGATGATCTCAGGCATCTTGGTGGATCGATGATCGCAACCGCAGAGGATGTTGGTATATTTTTGAGAGCACTGAATGATGGCTCATTGCTCAATGACGACGAGCAGGCGATCTACTCTTCAATTTACGAGTATGAACATACCGGCTGGGTACCTGGATACTACAGTATCGCACGCTATCACGAGGACATTGATACGGTCGTAGTTCAGTTTGTGAATACAACCGGTGGAACCCCGATGGTTCAGTTTTTCGATACAAGCGGTGGAACCAAGGTGATGGTATCGAATGTTGTTTACAACCGTATTGTCCGGATTCTGCGCAGGGAAATAAATATTGATGAGTAAGCATCCGAATTCTTCGGACAATTAGAGGCTCGTCATAGCGCCGCCTAACAGCGCTTTCACCTGACCTGGCGGCATGTGAAGCAGGCGTTAGGTGGCAGACGTGGCAAAGAAAGGGTTTCTGATGAGAAGAGGAGAGGCATCATGAAATTTCTGCTCACGTCCGCGGGCATCAAAAACGCGAGCATCCACGACGCGCTGGTCGACCTGCTGGGCAAACCGATTGCCGAGGCTAGCGCCCTCTGTATTCCCACTGGGATATACCCTTTCTCCGTCGGGCCTTCAATGGCCTACCGGTTCATCAGCTGGATCAATCGCCACCCCCCTGTGCGAATTGGGGTGGAAGTCGTTGGGCGTGCTGGAGCTCACCGCTCTACCGAGCATCAAAAAAGAGGCTTGGGTGCCCGTGTCCAGGAGACTGACGCCCTGCTGGTTTGTGGCGGCGATGTCCTGTATCTGTGCCGCTGGATGCGGGAGTCTGGACTGGCAAACCTCTTTCCGTCGCTGCGCGAGACGGTCTATGTAGGGGTAAGCGCTGGCAGTATGGTGACAGCCCCTATTTTCGGAGAGACGTACGACGACCCTGATACGCCCTTCGTCATCGATAAGGGGCTAGGACTGGTTGACTTTGCGTTGCTTCCGCACCTGGATCATGAGGACCACCCAGAAAGTTCCACGGCTAAGGTGGAACGAATGGCCGCCGCCGTACCAGTGCCGACCTACGGAATTGACGATCAGACCGCTATCAAAGTGGCCGACGGTATCGTCGAAGTCGTGTCCGAAGGCCATTGGAAACGGTTTACGCCCTAATAGGAAAGGACGAGTAGCATGAATGCCCAAGATAGACTCGTGCATACGGTTGCGATAACCGAGGTTATTAATAGCTACTTTGCTGCTTTAGATGAGAAGCACTTTGATGTAACAACCATGAGCCAGATTTTTGCAGATGATGCAAAAATACAGCGGCCTAATCGCACAACCACAATTGGGCCGAAAGAAATCGGCGACAGCCATGATCGTAGTTTGAGCCGCTTCCAAGCCACACAGCATCTCACCAGCGGCTTCATTATTACCCTGAAAAATGACACTTCCGCCGAGTTCCGGGCGAACTTGATTGCGATGTACCTGTGGGCTGAGGGCTACGGTGATCCAAACGATAACTACTTTCTCGCAGGTGGGGTGATAACCGGGCACGTGCTCTTGGGGGCAAGCGGGTGGCGAATTACTGAGATCGCCAATCACGTGAGGTGGCGACGAGGTACTGGCTTCCAACAGATACTTCAGACAGAGTTCAACCGAACATCTCCGGACGGTGGGTCCGATTGATGCTCACGGGGTTCAATTGCGGGCTGAACGTTATAACCTCAATGGCACTCAAAACCGGCACGCCGCCCCACAACGCATTCCAGCCGACACCGCTTCGTGTGCAAGATCGCTGGTTTTTGATGGAAGCCTGTGCCGCGCTCATAGCAACTGAATACCAATCCGTTTGATGACAGGAAAAGACATGTATCGAGCGATCCGATTTCCTGAAAACCCCATCATCCATGCCGACTTGGATGACCGGATCGGCCACAATATCAATGGCCCATCACTCATTCGTGTACCGGACTGGGTGCCAAATCCTTTAGGCCGATACTATCTGTATTTTGCCCACCACCAAGGAACATTCATTCGTCTGGCATACGCTGACACGCTCCACGGGCCGTGGAAGATATATGGAGGTGGTGTTCTGCGGCTCGAAGAGACGCCGTGTAGCCAACACATTGCCTCACCCGATGTACACGTGCAAGCGGATGATCGAACCATCAGGATGTATTTTCACGGTGTAACGCATGACGGGCAGCGCTCTTTTCTGGCCGTTTCCTCCGACGGACTTCATTTCCGTGCCCTGCCTGATGTGCTGGGGCCTTTCTACTTCAGGGTGTTTCAACACGAGGCCGCATGGTTTGCTATTGCCAAGACCACTGATGCGCCTGGCGGGGGTGTACTCTTGCGTTCTTCCGATGGCATCCAACGATTTGAGCGAGGTCCGGATATCCTGCCCAACCAACGCCATGTCGCCGTCCTGAAGCGCGACAACGCCCTCCATATCTTCTACAGTCGTGGGGAAGACTGCCCGGAGCGCATTCTGGTTTCCACCATGTCACTCACCGGCGACTGGAAAGAGTGGCAACCATCGGAGCCAGTTGAAGTACTGCGACCGGAAACGGAAGAAGAAGGTGGCACCTTACCCATGTTCCCCTCGCGCTTCGGAGCGATTCACGAACCAGTGCACGAACTGCGCGATCCGGCAATTTACGAAGAAGACGACAGATTGTATCTGTTTTACACTGGAGCAGGAGAGACCAACATCTGTGGTGCAGAACTTTTCGAAGACCAGCATCGTCGTGGACAGTAACGAAGATAGCCCTGAAGCCGAACGAGCGCGAGCGACGACACGCCAGCATGGCCTTCTTGACCTTGCTCTGGAGCAGCATGATGGCATCACTCGTCCGACGCGATCGCTGGCGCATCCACCGATCCAGCTTTCACGCGTACGCTACGACGTGGCAGGTGAACCGAACATGGCTGGCTTCACGCTGCTGCACCTCGGCGGCGTGCTCCAAGGTGATCGGGCCGACATGTGCGTGACACTCGGCGCTGGCGCGGCGGCACAGGTGGTCTTTGCCGCCGCCACGCAGATTTATCATATGCCGCATGGCGACGCGCAGCACACATTGCACCTCGACCTGGCACCGGGGAGCCGCCTTCAATGGCTGGCGGAACCGCTGATCCTCTTTGCTGGCGCGGACTTCACACAACACACAACGGTGACGCTCGGTGACGGCGCAACGCTGGCGCTGCTTGATGTGCTTGTGCCGGGGCGACTGGCACGCGGCGAGCAGTTTCAGTTTCGGCGTTATGTCACGCAGATGGACGTGCGCGACGGTGTGGGGCGGCTGCTCATGGCTGAGCGTGCCGTACTGGAGCCAGGACGATCAACACTCGGCAGGCCGGGTATGTTCGGCGCGACACCGGTGGTGGGCAGCCTGTACCTGCTCAACCGCGCGCTCAATGTAGAGGCATGCGCAGCCCACATCAACCAGGGCGCTGATGAGCGAATCGGCGCGACCATACTGCCGAACGACTGCGGCATGTTGGTGCGTGCGCTGGGAACGTCGGCGAGCTGGGTGAAGGCAACGCTGATCGATATCAGCAGGCAGGTGTCATACCAAAGGCTTATGAGTAGCTAGCATGCACTCCTACACCCGCTGGCCAGCGCTCGCGTCCAGTGCCTCGACCAGCGTGGTGAGCAGCGCATTTACTGGCGTTGGCACGCCGAGGCGCTGCCCTTCGCGGACCACCGCACCGTTGATCGTGGCAATTTCGGTGGGGCTGCCGCGCAGCACATCCTGGAGCATCGAGGAATAGTTCGTCGCCGTGGCACGAGCAACGTCGAGGACATGCGCGACCGGATCGTCATGCGGCAGGCGGATGCCGCGCGATACAGCGATTTGCGCCGCTTCGATCACAGCCTGCTCCAACAGATTACGCGCTTCCGGCAGGTCGGCCAACGCGCCGTTGGGCACACGCAGCAGCGCCGTGAGCGCGTTGATGCCGACGTTGACCAGCAGCTTGCCCCACACCAGTCCATCGAGGTCGTCAGTCACATGGGCGGGTAGACCAGCGGCACCGAACAGATCAGCCAGCCGCGTCATGGCAGCGCGGTCGGGTGACACACCGAATACGGTTTCGCCATGACCGGCCCAGCGCACGCGCCCCGGCCCCAACAGCGTCGCGCCTAGCGAAGTCACTGCCTGCCCGACGCGCTCAGCACCCAACGCATCCGCGAGAATCTCACGGTTGCCGACGCCGTTCTGCAATGTTAGAAGAAAAAAGGAAGAATTGCGATCTGAAGCATCTTTTAATACCTGCGCTTGCTCCGCCGCCCATCCAGTCTGGTGCGCCTTGACCAGCACCAACACGACATCACATGCGCCGATAGCTGCGGGATCGCTTGTCGCATGCGGGTAGCGCGCCGTGTCCACGCTGTTTTCCTCGCAGCGGAGTCCATGCGCGTTGATAGCCGCCACATGATCAGGACGGCGGCTCAGCAGCCACACCTCGGCCTCGGCGCTCAGCACAAAACCCAGCAGGCTGCCCATCGCGCCCGCGCCGATGATGCACAGTTTCATGTAATCACCAGTTGCCAGTTGCCAGTTGCCAGTCTGCAGTTACCAGTCAACAGTTACTAAGCTGAGTGTTATGAGTTGAACTTTTCTGGTGATGCAATCATGCTATTGAGCACACGTCCTACTTCTTCATAGCCTTGTGTAAGCGTCACATACTGCTCCTGTGAAAGGTAACCACAATCACGCGCGAAGTCGAGCCAGACTTGTGTTTCAGACGCTTCACCATCCGCATCAGCAAGCTTACTGACGAATATTTTGGGATACATTCGCTTACGGTATCCTTCGGCAATGTTTGCAGCAATACTGCGTGACGAGCGCCGAATTTGATCGATGAGAGCGTAACGCTCTTCACGAGGAAATGCTTTCGACTCATGAAAAATAGTCATTGCTAGCTTGTAAGAGAGTTGATAAACTTTGAGCGTTCGATATCCGGGCATGACATTCCATCCTTGTACTACGCATATATACACTACATCGTAGTCATCAAGAAAAAGTAACGCCAGTTGCCAGTTGCCAGTTGCAGTAACCAACTGTTGATTGCCTGCTGCCGACTACCGACTGCTGACTGCCGACTGCCTGCTGCCTAGTTTCACAGCTTCCGCAGCCAGACTTCCTGCACGGCGTGTTCTGGACCTTTTTTCAAAATCAGGTGCGCGCGCTCGCGGGTCGGCGCAATGTTTTCGCGCAAGTTGAGACCGTTGATGCTTTCCCAGATTCCCATGGCGGTCTGGATCGCCTCCTCTTCTGAAAGCGATGAATAGTTGCGAAAATACGACTCAGGTTTCTTGAACGCAGTCTCACGTAGTTTCAAAAACCGGTGAACATACCATTGCTCGATTTGTGCTTCGTCTGCATCCACGTAAATCGAAAAATCGAAGAAATCAGACACAAAGACTTGCGATGCGCGATTGGCATCGTCGGTCTCGTGCTGTAGCACGTTCAAGCCTTCAATGATCATGATGTCGGGACGATCGACGACCTGCACCGCATCGGGGATGATGTCGTACGACAGGTGCGAATAGATCGGCGCTGTCACATGCTCGCGGCCCGATTTGACATCCGACACAAATTGCACCAGCCGCCGCAAATCGTAGCTTTCAGGAAAGCCTTTGCGCTGCATGATGCCACGCTCCTGCAGCACATGGTTGGGGTACAAAAAGCCGTCGGTTGTGACCAAATCAACGCGCCTATGATCGGTCCAGCGGCTGAGCAGCGCTTGCAGCAGGCGCGCAGTCGTGCTTTTGCCGACAGCAACGCTGCCCGCCACGCCAATGACATACGGTACCTTGGCGGCTGGCTTGCCGAGGAAGCGGTCGGTCACTTGATAGAGATTTTGCACGGCCACGACGTACAAGTTCAGCAGGCGGGCCAGCGGCAGGTAAATCGCCTCAACCTCCTGCATGGAAAGGTCTTCGTTCAAGCCTTGAAGCGCGCGCACCTCCTCCGCCGTTAATGGCATGGGCGTTGTGTTACGTAGTTCCGCCCACTGTTCGCGCGAAAAAACGATATAGGGCGAGAACACGCCTGGTGTACGATCAGTGTCAGACACTGCTGATTGTGGCTGCATAACACACTTTCTGCATCATCGCTTGAAAAATAATTACCACCAAGCCTTTGTGTGTTTTGCGTCTGGTGGTGAAAAGAGAACAGTTACCTGGGCACCGAACCCAAAAACCACTCGCGCTCGGTGTCCTCTGTGTGCTCTGTGGCTATGATTCGACGTTCGGCATGCGCATGTTGTCAATCAGCCGCGTTGCGCCAAAGCGCACCGCCAATGAGAACAACGCGCCGTTTGGCTCCACGGTGTCGAGTTCCTGCAACGTGTCAGGATCAGCAACGCTGACATACTCGACCTGCGCCAGCGGCTCGGCGGCCAGTACATCGCGCATGGCCTGCCGCAATGCCTCGCCATTGCGTTCGCCCGCCGCGAACTGCCGCTGCGCCTCCGTGAGGGCGCGGTAGAGCACTGGCGCAGCTGCGCGCTGCTCCGTCGAAAGGTACACATTGCGACTGCTCATGGCCAGGCCATCTGGCTCGCGCACCGTCGGCACAATCACAATCTCAACCGGCATGTTGAGGTCGCGTGCCATCTGGCGAATAACAACTGTCTGCTGCGCGTCCTTCTGACCGAAGTAGGCGCGCGTCGGTTGGGTGATATTGAATAATTTACAGACCACGGTGGCGACGCCGCGAAAATGGCCCACCCGCGCCGCGCCTTCAAGCGGCGCAGTGACGTGCTCGACATCGACATAGGTGTGATAATTATGCGGGTACATCTCGGCCACGCTCGGCGCGAATACCAGATCAACACCTTCATGTTCAAGCAGCCGCAGATCGCGCTCGACATCACGTGGATAGCGGCTGAAATCTTCGTTGGGGCCAAACTGCGTCGGGTTGACAAAAATACTTGCGGCGACGGCCTCATTTTCGGCACGGGCGCGGCGCACGAGCGCGAGATGGCCTTCATGAAGATAGCCCATGGTCGGCACTAGCCCAAGCGCGCCAAATGATGCCCGCGCTCGCCGAAAATCGGCTACGGTTTCCATCACCTGCATGGTGTTGAGTCTCCCACACTCTTATGCGTCGTCAAGTCCTTCGAGCGCCTGCTGCAACTCACGTTCGTCCATGGTAGAGCCGTGTTCGCTGGCCGGGAAGCTGCCCGAGCGCACATCCGCGGCGTAGCTTTGTAGCGCGGCAGTAATTGTCTCCGCGAGTTGCGCGTAGCGGCGAGCGTGGCGCGGCACAAAATCGGTGTACAAGCCCAGTAGATCATGCCAGACCTGCACCTGGCCGTCGCACTCCGGGCCTGCGCCAATGCCAATCGTGGGAATACGCAGCCGCTGCGTGATGGCGCGAGCGAGCTGCGCGGGCACAAGCTCCAGCACCAGCGCGAACGCCCCGGCCTCCTGTAGCGCCAGCGCATCCTCCACAAGGCGGCGGGCTTGCGCGGCGCGGCGGCCTTGCACCCGCACACCAAGCTGGTTGACCGACTGCGGTGTGAAGCCAATGTGCGCTACCACAGGAATCCCAAGCTCGACCAGCCGCCGCACAATCGGCGCCACAGCTGCACCGCCTTCCAGTTTCACCGCCTGCGCGCCAGCCTCCTGCAAAATGCGCCCGGCATTGTGGATCGCCTGTTCCTCGTTAGTGTACGTCAAAAATGGCAGATCGCCGACTACGAGCGCCTGCTCGCTGCCGCGCACCACGGCGCGCATGTGCGGCAGCATTTCGTCGAGCAGCACTGGTACGGTGGTGTTGTGTCCAAGCACGACCATGCCCATAGTGTCGCCCACCAGAATCATGGGAATGCCAGCGCGATCAACCATTTGCGCCGATGTATAATCGTACGCCGTAATCATCACAATGCGCTCGCCGCGCTGCTTCATTTTTTGAATGTCAAGAATGGTTGTTCGCACCACACGCCTACCTTTCCACCTGAATCATCAGCGGTGACTGATTCGTGAATGATTGATTCTAGCACAGTTCACCTTTCTGCACCAAGCTGTGACAAATCTGGAAATGTGGTATTGTAGCGCAGGAGAAAGACGTAGCGCAAAGGAATCGGCCATGTCCACCACCTACACAGCCGCGCGGCTATACACCGGCTTGTCGGATGAACTGATCACTTCTGGTGCAGTTACTGTTGAAGGCGAAACACTTATCTTTGCTGGCCCCGCCGCCGACGCGCCGCACGACGGCGAGCGCGTTGACCTCGGCGACGTGACGCTGATGCCAGGCCTGATCGACATGCATGTTCACCTGACCTTCTCGGCATCGTTGAGTGTGATTGACGATTACTTGAACGATACGGATGAAATGAAGCTGATTCGCGGTGTGGAAAATGCGCGGCGGGCGCTCATGGCGGGCATCACCACCGTGCGGGAATGCGGCGGCCAGAACGCGCATGTGTTTGCGCTGCGGGACGCCAGCCAGCGCAAAATCATCGCCGCGCCACGCATTATTGCGGCCGGCGGCGCGATCACCATCACCGGCGGCCATTGCTGGTTCTTTGGGGCGGAGGCCGACGGCGAGGAGGAGCTTCGACAGATGGTGCGGGCGCAAAACAAAGCCGGCGCGGATTACATCAAGGTCATGGCGACTGGCGGCGCGATGACGCCACGCAGCTACCCAGCCGAGGAGCAGTACACCGAGGCCGAGATGCGCGCCATCACGGAAGAAGCCAGGCGCTTCAATCTGCGCGTGTCGGCGCACTGCCATGGCACGCCGGGTATCGTCAACGCCGCCCGCGCCCGCGTGACAACAATCGAGCATTGCTCGTTTTTCGAGCCGGACGGCCTCGTGTACGACGAAGAGGCCGCACAGCTCGTGCTGGAAAACGGCTGCTATGTCTGTCCAACTATTGGCATTGCCGAACGCGCCATGACCTACCTGCCCGCCGATCACCCAATGGTGCAGAACAAAGCCCGCACGGGCGGCACGCGGCTCGCCAACCTGCGCAAGCTGTACGATCTCGGCATTCCAATTGTGTCCGGCAGCGACGGTGGCGTCACGCTCACACCATTCGAGGATTTCGCCTACAACGTGACCATGCTGGTCGATCCGGTCGGCATTTCAACCCATGAGGCGCTTGTCACCGCTACCAGCCGCGCCGCCGAAGCGCTCGGTCGCCCTGATCTGGGCGCGCTCGCCGCAGGCAAAGCTGCCGATGTCATTGCGGTGCGTGGCAACCCACTTGAAGACATCCATGCGCTGTGGGACGTGGCGATGGTTGTCGCGCGGGGCGAGCGGCATGTGTGATGTGCATGCATGGGAGAACGGTGCCTGTCACGCATGTTTCTATCGGTGTATCTCCTCGAACATGACGATATTGTTATCTCACAGAGTGAATTGTGAGACGCGTAGACGTTGTATGGTATAATTGAGTTGCGTATAGGCTACATCTCAGCCCAAGAATACAAGGGAGAAGAGCGAGTTTATTTCATGACCCAGCTTGGCGAGCGCTTACGAATGGCGCGCGAAGAACAGGGCATCAGTATTTCACAGGCCGCTGTCGAAACGCGCATTCTACAACGCTACCTGATTGCACTTGAAGATGGAGACTACCAGCACCTGCCGGGTGATGTGTACGCGCGGGGCTTTATCCGCAACTATGCAACGTACCTGGGCCTTTCGTCAGAGGAGCTGATTGAAACATATCGCCGTGAGCGTGGCATCACTGACCAGATTCTGCGTGATCCCCGCGACGTCATCGCCGCGCATGCGCGGCTTGTTTGTGCCAAGCTTTTTTGGCGTCTTTTTTGTGGTTCTTATTTTGATTGGGCTTGGCTATCTGGCTCTGAGCGCGACCAATAATATTGGGGAAGGTGCTGTTGCCGTGGCATCTACCAGCACAGCGGTGCCGACGCCAACGAGTCTGCCGACGCCCGAACCAGCACCGACGGGTGAAACACAGTCTGTACTGGCTGTTCAGCCAACGGCAACCAACGCGCCACCAGACACTGCAGGCGGCGTGCCACCAACACCAGCGCCAACCGCGACACCGCAAGCGGCGCCGATTGTGATCGAAGCTCGTATTCAAGAGGGCGACAATCCAGGTTCATGGATGCGCGTCGATCGTGATAATGAAACAACCCAGCAGCGCGTGTTCAAACCAGGCGAATCGGTTACGGTCGAGGCACAGCGCAATGTGACCATGGTGATTGGCAACCCGGGCGTCGTTTACATCACGGTGAATGGCCAGCCGTACGGCTCCGGGCCAGTGGGACAGCCGGGTATACCGTTCACATTTGTGTGGCCGCAGCAGTAATCGTTTCACTCATGATTATGGTAGCGGGGGCCACGGTCCCCGCTTTGCTATGTGGAGAGGAGTTATGCCAGCAGAAAGTACATTTGATGTTGTTTCTGAATTCGACCGCCAGGAGCTTGTGAATGCGGTCGATCAGGCGCAGCGCGAGGTCGGCACTCGCTATGATCTCAAAGACACGCGCAGTGAGTTCGAACTTGGCAAAGACACGCTGACAATCACCAGTGATGCCGAACTACACCTCGCGGCAGCACGCGATATCTTGCAAACCAAAGCACTGCGCCGTAACCTGTCACTGAAGATTTTTAAGTACGGTCCAATCGAGGAGATCAGCGGCGGGCGTGTGCGCCAGGTTGCTACGCTGCAACAAGGCATCGCCGATGACACCGCAAAAAAGCTGCAAAAGCTGATCAAAGAGCAGTTTCCAAAGGCGCAGGCCCGTATTCAGGGCGATAGTCTGCGAATCGGCAGCAAGAGCAAGGATGAACTTCAAGGCGTGATTCGCCTCTTGAAAGAGCGGCAGGACGATTTTCCAGTGCCGCTACAATTTACGAACTACCGTTAAAGAAAACAAAGAACAAAGCGCAAAGAACAATGTCGCCATGATAACGTATGTTCTTTATCCTTTGTTCTTTGTTCTGGTTAAAAAATGAAATATCATATTATCACTCTAGGCTGTCCCAAGAATAGCGTGGATAGCGAAGGCATGAACGGCATCCTCGCGGCGCAGGGCCATCGCATGGTTGGCAGCCCGTCTGACGCCGACGTGGTGATCGTCAACACGTGCAGCTTCATTGCTGCAGCGCGCGACGAAACACTGAATGTTCTGCGCGGCATGGCCGCCGAAAAAACTCCCGGGCAGCAACTAATCGCGGCGGGTTGCATGGCCGAAAGCCATGGCGACCTGGTGCGGGCCGTACCCGGCGTAGACGCGACGCTCAGCACCCGCGAATGGATGCGAATCGGCGAGATTGTCGGTGAGCGGGTGAACGGAGGAGCGGCTGAACGGGTGACTAGCACGCCGTTCAGCGAAATCATTCCACTTACCGCAAGCGCTGCGCCCGCGCTGATCATGGCGCCATCACCTGCTCACCCGCTCACCCTTACAGATGATCTCAGCGTGCCGGGCGCCTACGCTGACTGGCGCACCGCGCCGATTCGCCGCACGGTCACCGGTCCGTCGGCCTATCTGAAGATCTCCGACGGCTGTAATCTGCGCTGTGCATTCTGCACTATTCCGTCCTTCAAAGGCGACATGCGCTCCAAAGCCGTCGGCGCGATTTTGGGCGAGGCGCAGGAGCTTGCCGCGCAGGGCGTGCGCGAAATCGTGCTGATTGCCCAGCACCTGACCGACTACGGGCGCGACCTGCGCATGAAGGATGGCCTCGCGACGCTGCTCGACGAATTGTGCGGCGTGCTACCGGATGATATATGGATTCGGCTGATGTATGCCTACCCGCACGGGATTTCGCCGCGACTAATCGAGACCATGACCAGGCACCCGCAGATCTGCTCGTACCTCGACATGCCGCTGCAGCACGCCGATCCAGCAATGTTGCGCCGCATGCGCCGCCCGCCCGACACCGACCGCACCAAAGCGATTATTCGTGACATGCGCACCGCCATGCCCAACTTAGCCATCCGCTCGACCTTTATCGTTGGCTTTCCGGGCGAGACACGCGAAGAATTCCGAGCGCTCATGGATTTCCTGGAAGAAGTGCAACTTGATCGCGTCGGCGTGTTCCGCTACTCGCAGGAGCCGGGCACCCATGCCGCAACGCTGCCGGATCAGATTCCATCCAGGACAACCGAGCGACGCTGGCATGAAGTCATGCAGCTTCAGCAGGGCATTTCACTGGAACGGAATCAGCGCTGGGTTGGGCGCTCACTGACCATGCTGGTGGAAGGCGAAGGCGAAACTGATGATGGCGAGCCGTTGGTGGTCGGGCGCTCGTTCCGCGACGCGCCGGAGGTAGATGGGCAGGTGTTTGCGTGGGGCCAGGCACCGGTTGGCAGCTTTGTGACGGTTCAGGTGGAGCAGGCGACCGACTACGACCTGTGGGGAAAGCTCACGTAGAGCCAAAAGCCAGGAACCGAGAACGAGAAGGCACTATTCGTCCTCAGTTCTCGGTTCCTGGTTCTCGTCGTCCGGTTCTCTTCACGCAGCGAGGCGTAACTGGAGTGAGCGCTGGAGTTTCTTTAACTCATTCGGGTCGTTGCGGGCAAAATAGTCGATCATGTAATCAACAGCAGTGTCGCTATAATCTTCCAGCAAACCATCGAGCACCTGCTGCACCACCATGGTCACAAACTCGCCTTCGGTGATCGCCGGCGTGTACACATAGGCCAGGCCCTCGCGATGGCGGTTGAGCACACCTTTTTCGGCCAGGCGGCTCATGGTGGTCATGACGGTTGTATAGGCAATCTCGCGCTGCTGTGACAGTTTGCGGTGAACTTTCTTGACGGTGCTCCGGTCATCCTGCCAAACGACCTGCATGATCTCAGTTTCAAGCGGGCCAAGCACTTTGACCAAGCCATCACGGGAGGGGCTGAAGCGGAAGCGCATGTTGAGTGGCATTGGGAAGCTCCTTTCGTGCGGTGTACCCGCATGTTCTGACATGTTCGTTATAAGAAATCGTTGTGACGTGTTTTACCGTATCAATGTGTGTCGTTCTTGTTTTCTAGTGTACTAGCACAGTACGCACGCAACAAGAGGTTTTGATTACCAGGCGGTTACACAAGGTTACAGCGAGATTACACTCGTTTGTCGTACGAACAAGAGACACAATGAAAGCAACTCATTCACGCAATTTGGTGCAGAACGCCATGCGCGAAGCCTTCCCGGCAGCCGAAGCGCGCGTCGCCGCATTTTATGGCATGCAGGAATATCATCTTGGGTGGCGCGATGAGCAGTTTCAACCCGTCTACGCTGACCCCGGAAAACTGCTGCGCCCGGTGTTCTGCCTGCTGAGCTGCCAGGCCGTTGGCGGCGATCCGCAGCAGGCATTGCCACTGGCAGCCGGTATTCAACTCATGCACGATTTTTCGCTTATTCACGACGACATCGAGGATCAGAGCGATACGCGGCGCGGACGATCCACCGTGTGGACGAAGTGGGGAATGGCGCAGGGCATCAACGCTGGCGACGGCATGCTGATCCTGTCGCATCTGTCGCTGCACCGGCTGGTCGAGGTAGGCGTGCGGTCAGATGTCGCGCTGGAGGTGCTACGACGCTTCGACCAAACTGTGCTGTCGGTCTGCGAAGGTCAATACCTGGATATCGGGTACGAAGGCGATCTTACGATTAACGAAGATGACTACATTGCCATGATCAGTCGTAAAACTGCCGCGCTCATCGCTGCCGCTACTGAATTGGGCGCGCTGGTCGGCGGAGCTGATGCTGAGACGGCGCAGGCCATGTTCGACTTTGGGCAAAATCTCGGACTAGCCTTTCCAAATCCAGGATGATGTGCTTGGCATCTGGGGCGACCCGGAAGAGACAGGCAAACCTTTCGCCGCCGACCTGCTGCGCCGCAAGCTCAGCCTGCCCGTGATTCATGCGTTGAATACCGCTGAACGGGACGAACTGGCGCGACTATATCAAAAGCAGGAAACAGAGCCAGGCGACATCAGCGCAATGCTTGCCAGGTTGGAACGGGCAAACTCTCGCCGATACGTCGAGCATGTCTCAGAGCAATACCATTGTCGCGCCATGGCTGCCCTCGACATAGTGGAAAACGGTGATCCCAGGGCGCTCGCCGAGATGCGCCGGATTGCCGAAGGTCTGCTCCAGCGCAAAACCTGACACTTTGCGCATGACGATTCGCTACTTGGGCGCAGCTGTCGAGTCATCCTTGAGCAGGCCAATACACTCCACACCAACTTGCTGCATCTGCTCGGCTTCGTCCCTGGCAAGGACGTTCAGGTAGATAATTGCGTCCACCAGTGGCTCAAGGTGGCGCGCTTCACGGCTCGCTGCGATAACCTGGGCGCTTTCCTGGCGAACACGCCGCGCGCCATTGGCGACGAGCGCAAAGCCGAATAACAGGCTGCCCCAACCGAACAGCGGCGCTTGACTCGCAGTATGGGGCAGATTGTTTGACTGCATGATCGGCACTTCGGGCGTGGCTGTCACCATGCTCGCCGTGCTAGTGCCAGTCGTGCTCGCGCTCGTTGCCGTTGGAAGTTGCTTGTTTTCGCCTTCCGGCGCAGTGAATACATCGTCGGGCATCGGCACACGTGACGGCGTGCTGGCGGGCGCTGTGGCTGCTGGCGCGCTGGTTGGTGCAGTCTGAAACGTCGCAGTTGCCGCTGCTGGTGTGGTGCCTGGCAATGTTGTGGCAGCTTGCGCGATCACATCCGGCTGAGTCGTTGGCGTGGCAACCGGCATGCTGCTCGGCGCGCTAGCATGATTGCTTGGCGCAATTGGCACAGGCGACATGGAAGCAACAACAGCTGTCGGTGGCTCGGGCGTACTGATTGGCAGCGCGGTTGGCGATGGCTCTGGTGTGCTGGTTGGGGTAGGCGGCTGGGTCACAGCGGCGGAACCACGCACTTCAATCGCCACCGGCTCGGACGCCACAATCTCGCTCATATCGGCGCGTGCCACCGCCTGGCTGACGAGCTTTCCGCCCGCTGGAGCGTCGGGCCGCACTTGCGCCGCAATGCTAATCACTGCTGGCGCACCCTGTTCTACATTAATTGTACAGACCACCGGAACATCAACTACACATGTCCCATTGCTGGCGCTGGCGCCGAGGGCTTTGAGATGCGGATCAAGCTCCACTTCTACCCGCGCCGTGCGTGCCGTTGCGCTGCCGCTGTCCACGATTGCGGTCAAATTCGTGTGCTGCAACGGCCGGGCATGCGTGGCCGCAGCACTCATGGTGATCGTCAGCGGCGCTTCATCCACAAGGATTGTCGGCGAAATCGGCACGATCTGTCGGTGTGATCAACGTCAGTTGGTCGTTCTGTCGATGTAAGCGCAACCGTCGGCGTGACGAGTTCGGTGGGCTGTGCTATGGGTGTAATCGTAGTTGTCGGCGTGACCAGTGCTGTCGGCTCAATCACAGGCGAATTGGTGGGCATGAGAGTCGCAGTTTGTTCATCTGTTGGCGCAGCACTTGGCTCAGCAAATATCTCCGTTGTGGGCGGGAGGCCGGTTGCCTCGCTAGAAGGCTGCACTTCCTCAACAGTCGGTTCAATAGTCGCCACATCTGTTATGACAAGTTCTGCGCCTGTTGGCGAGACAGTAGATGGCACACTCGGCTCAACGGTCGCACTGGGCGTCGGCTCCTGCGAACGCGCAGAAAGCGGCGACAGCAGAAATACAGCACCAAACGAGCATGAGCAGCATACCTGACACAATCTGGCTGTAGGTGCGACGGCGAAAACGATGAAGTTGTGACCGAAACGGCATGCGCGCGTGCTCCAAAAATCTCAATATTTCTTGTTTGCTGAACCTTTCTATCGATAGTAGCATGGCAGCGCGGCACAAACCATATCTGAACGAGCCTATCAGATGACAAAATGCTTTCAATCTTTACATGTGGCGCTGCTCAGTGGTGAATACCCGCCGCAACCGGGCGGCATCGGCGACTACACGCAGCGGCTCGGCGAGGCGCTCGTGGCGCGTGGCCACAAGTTCATGTGTATTTACCATTGCAGATTGCAAATTGCAGATTGTAGATTTGACCAAGCCACAGCATAATCTGCAATCTGCAATCTCTAATCGTGCAATCAAACTGGGGGTGGCGTTCTTGGCGCACGGTGGAAACTGCGTTGACCGCCACGCGGCCCGATGTGCTCCATATTCAATACCAGACCGGCGCGTACGGCATGCATCCGGCGATCAACGTGCTGCCGTGGTGGCTGCGTCAGCAGCGGCAGTACCCAGCCATCGCTGTCACCATGCACGATTTGTTGCTGCCGTACCTGTTCCCCAAAGCTGGCCTGTCCCGCCGCTGGGTCACGCAGCGCCTCATGCGCGACGCGGATGCAGTGATCGTGACGAATGAGGAGGATGAGGAGCAGGCGAGACGATGGATAGAACCGCCAAAAGGATCACCTAACGTCACCCTCATCCCCATCGGCAGCAACATCCCGGTCGCGCCGCCGCCTGACTACAACCGGGCTACATGGCGAGCACGGCTGCATGTTCGTGCTGATGAAACGCTGATAGCTTACTTTGGCTTACTGGGGCGCAGCAAAGGCGTAGATATGCTCGTTCGGACGCTGGCGGAGCTTCCCTCATCGGTGCGGCTGCTGCTGATTGGCGGCGAGGCGACCACACCACAGGATCGCGCTTATGCAGCTGAAGTCGAGCAGCTTATTGGTACTCTGGGCCTTCATGATCGCGTCATCCGCACGGGACACTGCACGCCCACCGACGTTTCAGCGCACCTCCTGGCTGCCGACATGGCCGCGCTGCCCTACACAGACGGCGCGTCGTTTCGTCGCGGCAGCCTGCTTGCGGCGCTGGCGCATGGCGTACCCGTGATTACGACGAAGAACCCTTCGACAAGTTCAGGTCAGGCTGGACGATGGACGCCTGCCCTGAGCGAAGTCGAAGGGATGGACGTACGACGAAAGCTCAATCTGCAATCTGCAATCGACAATCTGCAATCATGTACGCTGCTCATTCCCCCGAACAATCATGAAGCGTTGGTGGCGGCGATTCGGCGGCTCGTGGGCGATGCAGCGCTGCGGAAGCATCTCGGTGCGAAAGGCAAAGCACTGGCGGCGCAATTTGATTGGAAGGCGATTGCGGAGCGCCATGAGGAGCTTTATCGAACTATGATGAAATAAGCCGCCTGAAGATGGCCGTTGCGACCTCACAACTGTGCTGTTTCGCTACATGTTTGTCGTCAATTTGTAATCTACAAAGAAGTATCTATCGAGTATGCTAGATACGTTGCGCGAGGGCATACACCATTCCCTAATCGGTATTCACATCATTAGTACAACTTTCAGGAGTACCAACAACCATGTCTACATTCCTCATCGCATTTCAACAGGCCGACAACGCTGCTGGTGGAAGTATTGTTAGCACACTTTTCAGCCTGCTCATCGCCGTTCTCGTCATCGCTGGCATGTGGAAAGTCTTCGCCAAAGCCGGGGAGCCTGGCTGGGCGTCAATCATCCCAATTTACAACACCTATGTTTTGCTGAAAATCGCGGGCAAGCCGTGGTGGTGGTTACTGCTGCTGTTTATCCCGTTCGTTAACTTCGTTATTCTGATCTTGGCGATGATCAGCCTGGCACAGGCGTTTGGTAAAGGCACTGGGTTCGCGCTCGGTTTAATCTTCCTCAGCCCGATCTTTATTCCGATCTTGGGCTTTGGCAGCGCGAAGTATGTCGGCGTCCAGCCACAGCGCGTCGCCCCGGCCATGGCGTAAAATTATCTCTCGTTCTCTCGCGCAACACCATTTGTTTCACCAGCAGTATGTCCATGGCTAGCTAAAGCGCATCTTAGCGCAGCAGCGAAACCATGGACATCTGCACATCTGCGAACGCGCTGTACAGCCACGCCACACTACTCTGCACCACGATGAATAGCACGACCAGCCAGACAAGGTAGCGCGCAATCGTTCCCCGCGTACTCAATGCACCGAGCGCCGTTGCAATCGCCAGACATGCAATTGGCGTCAGGAAGTAAATATAGCGCACTTGCAGCCCGCTATACATTTCAATCGCCCAGAAAACCGCTACCACTATCAGCGCGCCGCCGATAAGCACACCACCGCCACGTGGCATGCGCCGGTAGCGCAGTAGCACCAGCGCCGGAAAGAGCAGCACAAAACCAATTTCAGAAAATGCGATCTGGAAGCCGCGCAGGATCAGGTTGTACGCTGGCGTGTATTCATGCGACGCCACTTTCTCGCCAACCTCCAGCGCCTGCTCGACATGCAGCGCGGCCACATCAACATAGATCAACAGCGCGCTGATCAAGCAACTTGCCACACCGACCGCTGTGATGCGCCACCATGTCTGCATTGACACTGTGCCGCGTAGGCGGAACAGCAGCCACACCATGCCGAGCCACGCCACCGCCAGAATCGCCACGCCAATATGGCTCAACATAGCCATGACAAGCAGCGCGCCCGCCACGAGCCACATGCGCCAATCTGAACGCTCAAGCGCGCTGAGCAGCGCCAGCGCCAGCGGCACCATGAGCACCTGCCCAAACACCTGCGCCGTCAGTCCAAACCACAGCGCCGTCAAGTTGATTGGAATGGCAGCGTACAACAGCGCGACGAACACCGTCGCGTGCGGGCTTGCGCCCAGGCGGCGGGCGAGCAGCGCCGTCGGAAGTGTCGCAAGGCCGTCGAACAGCGCTATGCAGCCCTGCACCACCATGAACGGTTTGAGGCCGAGCAGCAGCGCGGGCAGGAAGGCTAAGTACGGGCCGGGCGGGTACACAGTGATGCCATTGCGGAACTCAATCGAGGGCCGCGTGATGACCAGCATGCCACTTAACACTTTGGTCAGGCGGTCGGTGTTCAGGCCAAGATCATAGCCGGTGAACAATGGAAACAGCGCGCCTGCCAGTCGTATGACGCACGCCAGAGCAGTGATGCCCCAGAGCGCATGCACCACGCGTCGATCGCCAACCCATGCCAATGCGCGCTCGGCATGCGGCAGCAACCAGAACGTGAGCGCAACCAGCAAAGTCATGGCGACACAAAACCGCAGCACGTATGGATGCGCGATCAATGGCTGCTGTGCGTAGAGCGCCGCCAGCACCAGCGCGATGAGCGCCGCCACCACGCCGATCCACAAGGGCGGCATGCGCACGCGCCACAGCAGCGCCACACTCAGCGCAAGCAGCAGCACCTGCGCGCCAAATAGCACCGGCGCAGGCCACATCCACGAAGCATCGGTAGCGCGCAGCGTGGCCGATTGAAAGCGCAGGCCGACCACGCGCGGGTCGGGAGGCACGCTCACCGTCGCACTGGATAGACCGACGGTGAGCATCCCGAATTGAAATGCATCGGGCGGCACGAGCACCATGTAGCGGCGCGGCTGCGTACCCACTGGCAGCATTGTGGCCGCATCTTCGCCGAGTTGCATGCTGAACGTGGATGCCGAGGGAACGGGCGGCGGCGCGCCAAGGTCCAGATTCAAAATCTGGTCGCCAGCACCCGTTGTAGACATGCGGACGTGGCTTTCACCAGCCGTCCAGCGGAATGCGACGCCGTTGTCGGACTCGATGCCATTGAATCCGTCGAGCAAAAAGGCTGTGGCCCGCTGGTCGGCTGTGAGATGAAAAGGCGCACTTCCAATCGCCAACAGCGCATCGAGCGCCCACATCAACAACACAACACACACGCACAGCAGCAGCACTGGCAATATTTTGCGACTACCCACGCGCTGACGCGAAGATGCGAGCGCCTGGGCAGGCCACGAAAGAGCTTGAATCACGCCTTGTCCCCCGCTATAGCTTGCCATGCCGCGTCAATCTGGGCGCGAGTCGCTTCAAGTGTGCCGCTGTTGTCAATCACCACGTCAGCCTGCGCAACTTTGTCAGCCTGCGGCGGCTGAGCAGCGATCCGCACGCCCGCGCCGTCCTCGCTCATGCCGCGTGTACTCATGAGGCGGGCAAGCTGCTGCTCTGGCGGGCATGTCACGACCCACACCGCGTTGACAATCGCCTTCCAGCCGCCCTCGAGGAGTTTGATCGCGTCGATCACCGCAACCGTTCGTGACCGGGTGACAAGATGACCGGGTGACAAGGTGACGGAGGTACCGGAATGATTCTCTTCATCATCTTGCCGTCTTGTCATCTTGTCATCTTGTCTTTGTACATGTTCCAGCCACGCCATGATCCGCTCGCGCACCACCGGATGAACGATCTGCTCCAGCGTACGCAGTGCCGCCGGGTCGGAAAAGACCAGCGCGCCGAGTTTGGGCCGGTCGATTGGGCCTCCGGGCGCAACCAGAATAGCTTCGCCAAAGGTCGCAACGATCTGCTGGTACACAGGCTGGCCGGGCTGCTGCAATTCGCGCGTGACCTGATCGGCGTCGATCACATGCGCGCCGCGCTCACGCAGCATCGCCAGCACCGTGCTCTTGCCGCAAGCGATATTGCCAGTCAGACCAATTAAATAAACATTGTTGAAAAGCATAGTTCTTTTGACAAGATGACAAGACCATGTCGCCTTCGCTACCCTCACCTTGCCATCTTGTCACAACTCCACGTACTCATGTTTTACTAGTGCATCTTCATGCACGCCAAAATACTCGAGCAATTTGCCAATCAACGCGGCTTTATCTTGCGCGTCCTTGCGGCTCCAGGTGCGGCTCTTGATCTCCAGATACGGACCAGGATGCTTGTGCCCAACGAGCCAGTCAATATTGACGGCAAAATCCTCGTTCTCGAAAATGATCCGCCAGCGTCGCCGCTGCTTTTCAATCTCGACCACCTGATCTGGTTGGAAATATTCGCGGTAGAAGCGTAACGTCCGATCGGCCATGGCGGTGTAGCGCGCCCGCCCGAGCAGAATAGCCGAAGGATATACATCGCGCACAGCGGGGGGCGTGAGCGTAATGGTATATTTCGGCACCTCGCGCGCGCCGGGATCAGTGCGATTATCTTCGCGCAGCCGAATGCGTCCTTTGTCCACATCGTCCCACAGAAAATAGGTGTCATGCTGCACGCGCTCGCTTGTCTTGGTGATCTGGATCGGCTGCTCGCGTATCAGATCGGCAATATGCTGCGCTTGCTCATCGGAAATCAGCGCTTTGACCTGCACTTCAAAGATTTCAGTCTGATGCACGCCGCCGATCGCCAAAATCTTGTCGAGTAGATTGACTTCACGCCCGGCCAAAAAGATGTTGATCTGGTCAGCGATCGCCTGCGCTCGCGCTGTAATCGCTTCGGCATCAATTGTCAAGAGCCGCCCATCGCGCAGCAGCCAGCGGCCATCCACCATGACATCGCGCACGTCGCTGGCATGGGCGCTATAGACCAGGTGCGAGTAGATCGCGTCCGCCGCATAGGTGTAGCGCGGCGCGGAATGCAATCGTGCAAGGTTGACAATCGTAATGTCGGCGCGCTTGCCGGGCACCAGCGAGCCAATCAAATGATCGAGATGAATCGCCTCCGCGCCGCGACTCGTCGCCAGCGCAAGCGCCTCACGGGCGGGCATGGCCGTCGGGTCGCCGCAAACGCCTTTCGGCAGCAACGCCGCCAGATGCACTTCAGTCCACATGTCCTGATCGTCGTTTGACGCCGGGCCGTCCGTGCCGACGCCGGTGCGCACGCCGACATCCAGAAAGCGCTTGATTGGCGCGATGCCACTGGCGAGCTTGAGGTTCGAGGATGGACATGGCACCACGCCGACACCGCGCTCGCGCAGCAGCAGCATGTCGTCCTCGGTCGCGTGGACGCAATGCGCGGCAATGCACGGCACATCGAACGCCCCGACGTTGTTGGCGTACCTGATCGGCGTGGCTTCGCGCTCGACACGACTTTCAGTTACTTCGCGGGCCGTTTCGGACAGGTGCGTCGTCATGGGCACGCCGTACTGGCGACAAAGCGATGCCGCTTCCTGGTAAATTTCGTCAGTACATGTGTAGGGCGCGTGCGGCGCAATCGTCGGAATCACGCGGCCATGCCCATGCCATTGCTCGATGAAGCGCCGCGAACGCGCCAGCCCCTCATCATATGAAGAAGCGTCGGGCGTCGGCAGCCGCATAACCGTCTGACCGCAAATCGCGCGAATGCCCGCTTCGTCGGCAGCGCGCGCGACTTCTTCCTCGAAATAATACATGTCCACAAAGGTCGTCGTGCCGCCACGAATCATTTCGGCGCATGACAACAGCGTTCCGGTATAGACAAAATCCGGATTCACGAAGCGGCTCTCGACCGGAAACATGTAGCCGAACAACCACACATCAAGTTGCTGGTCGGAGACAAGGCCGCGCAGCAGGCTCATCGGCACGTGGGCATGACCGTTGATCAGGCCGGGCATGATCGCGCAGCCGCGACAATCAACGACTTCGTGGGCTTCATAGCGTTCAACGAGTTCGGCGGTGCTGCCAACCGCGACAATCTCGTTGCCACGCAGCGCCACCGCGCCATCTGGAAAAATATTGCCGCCGGGGTCCATCGTGACGACGGCACCATTGGTGAGCAGCACGTCAATGGTTTCGCTCATATGCGCTCCCTGGTATTCAAACCTGACATGTTTCAGAATCTGAATCTATTGTGACACAGCTTTGCGTGCTGGGCAAGAAATGGTTGAATGAGCGAAACAAGTTAGACGCATGTTCGAAGTTTCGCATTCCAGTGGTACAATCACAGGTGAAGCACAAGTTATATTGTTTATGTACATAAAGGACTGTGTTATGCCTCGACAGTTTTCTCACCTGATCGGCGGCCAGACGGTCGCCAGCGACAAAACATTTCTGTCGCACAATTCCTCTAACCTGGAGGATGTGATCGGCGAATTTCCGGAAGCGACCAAGGAGCAGGTGCGGCAGGCATGCCAGGCTGCCCGTGACGCCGCCGAGCAGTGGCGCAACACGCCCGCGCCGATTCGCGGCGAGATCATCGGCAATATCGGCAAGGCGATCGAGCGCGAGAAAGAGTCGCTCAGCCGCCTCGTGACGCGCGAAATGGGCAAAACGCTCAAGGAGGCGCGCGGCGATGTGCAGGAAGCGATCGACACCTGCCACTTCTTCCAGTCGGAAGGGCGGCGGCTGTACGGCCAGACCGTGCCGTCGGAAATGCCGAACAAGGAACTCATGACCTATCGCCGCCCGCTCGGTGTGGTCGCAATCGTCACGGCGGGCAATTTCCCGATCGCCGTGCCAAGCTGGAAGATCATTCCCGCGCTGCTCACCGGCAATACTATCGTGTGGAAGCCGTCCGATGATTGCCCGGCAGCCTCGTACGCCTTCGCCAAGCTCATGGAGGAAGCCGGGCTGCCGACTGGCGTGCTGAACGTCGTGTTCGGCGGCGGCAAAGACGGTGCGGGCCAGTTCCTGGTCGAACTCATGGACGAGCGCGACGAAAAGGGCAACAAGCGGATCGACAAGTTTGCGTTCACCGGCTCCACGGCGGTTGGGCGGCAGATCGGCGAAGTCGCCGGGCGCAACCTGATCATGCCGACGCTAGAACTGGGCGGCAAAAATCCGCTGGCGGTCATGCGCGACGCCGACCTGGACAATGCCATTCAGGGCGCGCTGTGGGCGGCGTTTGGCACGGCCGGGCAGCGCTGCACCTCGGCGGGCAACATCATCCTCGACGCGCCGATTGCCGAGGAGTTCACGCGCCGCTTTGTTGAAGCCGCGCGGGCGATCAAGATCGGCGACCCGCTCCAACATGAAGATGTGCTGTACGGCCCGTTCATCAATGAGCGCTTCTTCCGCACATGGGAGCAGCATTACGAGTGGGGCCGTGCCGACGGCGCGACGCTGCTGCATGGAAAAAGGCGAATCACCGCCGACAACAAACCGGAAGGCTTCCAGGGCGATCCGTCGGCGGGCTTCTACGGCTGGCCGACGATCTGGGGCGGCGTGAAGCCGGGCATGAAGCTGTTCCAGACGGAGATTTTTGGCCCGACGATCAACCTCGTCGTGGTGGACGGCATCGACGAGGCGGTTGAAACGGCGAACAGCGTAGACTACGGCCTCAGTTCAGCGATTTACACCAACAACCGCGAGTGGGCCTACCGCTTCAAGGACGGCATCCGGGCGGGCATGACCAGCATCAACAACTCGACCACCGGCGCGGAGGCGCACATGCCGTTCGGCGGCGTGAAGGGTTCCGGCAACGGCACGCGCGAAAGCGGCATCTGGGTGATCGAGAGCTACACCTACTGGCACGCCGTGAACGACGACATCAGCGGCAAGCTGCAATTGGCGCAGATGGACACCGGCTATATCAAGCCGAAGGAGGCGTTCAGCGTGAGCGATTTGCTGGAGCAGGAGCGTGAGGCGCTGACTGGCGGGGCGTAGCGGGCGTCAGTTGAGGATCGCCAGCCGTAAGGGCGAGGCATGCTTCGCCCCTACAATAATCACCTATTCCCACTTAAAGAATCGAATTGCCAGCACACTCGACACGATCAGCCATGCCAGCAGCACCAGACTATTCACCACCATGCTATGATACGGCGTCGCGCCGATCATCACCTGGCGCAGCGCGTCGGCCAGATAGGTGAGCGGCAGCGCGTCGACGATTGGGCGCAGAAATCCGGGCAACGCATCGACGGGGAAGAAAATCCCTGAAAGAAATAGCATGGGCAACTGAATAGCCGAGGTCAGCGCCGAGCCGCTTTCCTCGGTTCTCGCAATTGCGGCGATCAAAAACGCAATTGCGATAAAGGCCAGCGTGCCGAGCAGCAGCATGCCGATGAACAGCAGCCAGTTTCCAGCCATGTTCATGCCAAATAGCCCAATGCCGACCGCGACAATCACGCCGGTTTGAAAGAGTGCGATCGCCACCCGCATACAAATGTACGCCGCTAGCAGGATCGGGCGCGGCAGCGGTGTGGCACCGAGCCGCCGCAGCACGCCTTGCGTGCGCAGCGAAATGATCGGTTGAGCCGTGGCAAACAGCGCCAGATTCAAAATCGACATTGCCAGGATGCCGGGAATAAGGAAATCAATCGTGCGCAATGCGGTGGCCTGCACCGTCACCGGCTTCAGTTGAAAGACGTCGGGCTGCGGCCTGATGCGCTGCGCCGCATCCTGAAGCACCTGATCAATTATCGGAAGCACAATCTGCGAGTTGGAGCGCGATGGATCGTAGTGCAATTCAATCGGCGCGGTCTGCTGGCGGCTGATGGCATCGCTCGCGCCTGCCGGAATAATCACGACCGCATCGCGCTTGCCGTCGCACAGCGCCGTCAATTTCATCCTCACGCGCACCTTCGCTGATTTTGAACACGTCCATCTGCTTGAAAGACTGCGCTAACTGTTGGGCGGCCGCGCCATGATCCTCGACCACCAGGCCGAGGTCGGCGCTGAAGCCATTGTCGCGGGCGAAGACCAGGCCGAAGATCAGCATGAACAGCACCGGAAACGCGATCGTCCAGAACAGCGCCATGCCGATCGCGCGCGAATTCGCGCAGATTAGCGAGAAACAGTTGAATAAAGGCTTTCATTCGCGAATCCTCCGGCCAGTCAACTGAAGAAAAACATCCTCGAGCGTCGCTCGATTGACGTTCAAACCGCGCAGTTCTTCGTCACGCACGGCGGCCATGCTAGTCAGCGCCGCAATGGTTTGCGCAACGCTGTTGGAGAACAGCGTGGTCGTTCCATTTTGGGCATGTATGCTTTCCACATGCGGCAGCGCGCGCAATTCATCCTGAGAAATCGACGTCGCCGTTGGAAAGGTGATCGCCGCAGAAGTAAAGTGTTCGTCGATCAATCTCTGCGGCGAGCCGAGCGCGATGATCGTGCCGCGATCCATAATCGCCACGCGGTCGCACAGCCGCTCGGCTTCCTCCATAGCATGCGTTGTAAGAAAGACCGTGCGCCCGCGCGCCTGCAAGTTCTCAATCACTTCCCACATGTGACGCCGCGCCTGCGGGTCGAGTCCAGTCGTCGGCTCGTCAAGAAAGATGACTTCGGGGTCGTTCACCAGCGCGATGGCGACCGCCAGCCGTTGGCGTTGGCCGCCGGAAAGTTGTTTGCTGCGCGTGTTGGCCTTTTCCTCCAGATTGACCAGCGCAATGGCTTCGTCAGGCGAAAGGGCGTGATGAAAGAAACTCCCAAAAAGCGCGACAATCTCGCGTACCGTCAATTTTTGGTACAGCGCCGTGGTCTGCAACTGGACGCCGATACGCTGCTTGACAGCATCACCATGGCGTTGCATGTCCTGTCCCAGCACGCGCACCGTGCCGCTGTCAGGCTGACGTAGCCCTTCGATAATCTCGGTGGTCGTGGTTTTTCCGGCACCATTCGGCCCCAGCAACCCGAATATTTCGCCGCGCGCGACGCTGAAGCTGACGCCATCCACCGCCTTGACGCCCGGATAATGTTTTAGCAGATTCTCGACCTGGATGACCTCGGCGAATGTTTTTCGATCGGCGGCGATTTCAAGGTCATGCGGCAGAGTCGTTGTATTGTTCAAGGCTTTCTCCTGTTTCTGATGCCCATGTCAAGATATCCCGCTAGCCGTGATTTTGGCACCGATACCCTGACTCACATATGAGTACGAAGCACGCTGCCATCAGGTTACATTCATCGCGCAGCCTACAGGCAAGTAATAAAGAAGTACATCTCAAATGGTATACTAGATAAGGAGCGGCATTACCTGGTGAACGCTGCGCAACATCACATGCATGCAGGGGTGAACGCTGCGTCAAAAGGATTGGTATGCAATCACTCACACCATTTCTCTATATTCTCGTCTTGTACGGCGCGTTTATCGCTGGCTCCTTGCAGCTACGCGCATCAGCATCCACAGATACGCCACGCCAGCGCGCCGCAATTCCGTTCACAACAATTATCATGGTAGTGGCGATTGCCATACCGACAACGCTGCAATTTGTATTCCCAGCAATTCTGACGACGCTTGAGCGCGACACGGCGAGGTTTCTCGCAGGCGACTGGTGGCGGATCGTCACGGCGCTCTTCGTGCAGGACGGTGGCGTAACAGGCAGCGTCTTTAATCTCGTAAGTCTGCTATTCGTCGGAAGCGTGGCCGAGCGCGTGTGGGGCAGCCGTCGCTGGCTCGTCGTGTTCTTTGGGTGCGGCGTGCTCAGCGAAATCGTTGCGTTGGCGTGGCAGCCGGTCGGCGCGGGCAATTCGGTTGCGAATTTTGGATTGGCAGCCAGCGTCGCCGCATGGTGCCTCGTGTCGGCCACGCAACTGCCCGTTCGCATCACAGCCGCTGTGGCGCTTCTCGCAGGCGTGCCACTGCTCTTGGTGAAAGATATTCATGGCGCTGCGACACTGATCGGCGCTATCGTTGGCCTTGTTTTGACAGGAATAGCAAGTCGTCACATGTTCGAACGAGCGTAATTTTGTACTCTTTGCATCCTTTACGATAAGAAAGAACTATGAACGAAGCCATTCTCAACGAGCTCCGCGCGACAGTGCGCGGTGATGTCCAGTTCGATGATGTCTCGCGGGCGCTCTACGCAACCGACGCCAGTATCTACCAGATCGAGCCGGTCGGCGTGGTACTGCCGCGCGACGAAAACGACATTGCAGCGGTGGTCCGTGTTTCCCGCAAGCACCATGTGCCAATTGTGCCGCGTGGTGGTGGCACCAGTTTGGCCGGGCAGGCGATTGGATCAGCGATCATCCTTGATTGCTCGAAATACATGAACAGGCTGCTCGAAGTCAACGCCGACGAAGGCTGGGCATGGGTCGAGCCGGGCATGGTGCTCGACCATCTGAATGCCGCGCTCGCGTCTCAAGGCGTCAAGTTCGCGCCGGATGTCTCGCCTGCCAACCGCGCCACGATCGGTGGCATGATCAGCACCAACGCGGCTGGCATGTACTCGGTGGTGTACGGCAAAACAATCGACCATGTGCTTGAACTCAAGGTCATGCTCACCGACGGCAGCGTCACGACGTTTGGACCGTGCAGCGAGGATGAACTACGCGAGAAACTGACCGCCGACAGCCGGGAAGGCCGCGCCTACCGCACGGTGCGCCGCCTCAGCCGCGAGCATGCCGACGAGATCGCCGAGCGCTACCCGAAGGTGCTGCGCAGGGTGGGAGGATATAATCTCGATTCGTTCGTACATACATCGGATGATGGACAACCCTTCAATCTCGCCAGGATGATCGTCGGCTCGGAAGGCACGCTGGCGATCATTCTCGCCGCTAAGCTCCGGCTCGTGCCGCGCCCAGCGCACACAGGCATTGGCGTGCTCCACTTCGCCACGCTTGACGATGCGCTCGACCGAGTGATGGCGTGCCTCGAATGCAAGCCGTCCGCCGTGGAACTGATGGACGACGTGCTGCTCGATCTGACCCGCAAATCGCTGGAATACGCACCGCTGCTGAGTTCGTTCATTCAGGGTCACCCGCACGCGCTGCTGCAAGTCGAGTTCTTCGGCGACACCGCCGACGAGGTCGATGCGAAACTCGATGATCTCGAACAGCACCTGCGCGCTACCGGCTGGACCGAGCCGTACACCAAAGCCATTTTAGCGAAGGACAAAAAGGCGATTCTGGACATTCGCAAGGCTGCCATGCCGCTGCTGATGTCGATTTCGCCGGAGCGCAAGCCGGAAACATTTGCCGAAGATACATCGGTGCCGCCCGAGCGCCTGGGCGAATACATTCGCCGCTTCCGCGACCTGGTCCACGCCAACGGCACCGTGGCGTCGTTCTACGGCCATGCCAGCGTCGGCGTCATTCACGCCCGCCCGCTGATCAACCTGCACCAGCCGGAAGATGTCGTCAAGATGCGCCGCATGGCTGAGGAAATCAAGGACATGGTGATCGAGTTCGGCGGCGCGATGTCCGGCGAACATGGCGACGGCATCGCGCGCTCGGAGTTCAACCGCGAACTGTTTGGGCCGACGCTGTACGCTGCATTTCAGGAGGTCAAGCGCACGTTCGACCCGCATGGCATGCTCAATCCGAACAAGGTTGTGGATGCGCTGCCAATGGATTCGCACCTGCGCTTCGGGAAAGAGTATCATGTCACTGTGCCGCTGAAAACCCATTTTCACTTCCACGACACCGATGGCTTTGCAGGCGCGATCGAACTGTGCAACGGCAACGGGTTGTGCCGCAAGACCAGCAGCGGCACGATGTGTCCGAGTTACATGGTCACGCGCGCCGAGGAGCACTCCACGCGCGGCCGTGCCAACGCGTTGCGCATGGCGCTGTCGGGCGCGCTGCCGCCGAGCGAAATGACCAGCGAGCGCATGCACGATGTGCTTGACTTGTGTGTTGAGTGCAAGGGATGCACCGCCGAATGCCCGTCGCGCGTGAACATGACGCGCATCAAGTCGGAATGGCTTTCGCATTATCATGACGAGCATGGCACGCCGCTGCGGGCGCAGCTATTCGGCAACATCCGCACCATCAACCAGATTGGCAGTGCATTTGCGCCGCTGGCGAACGTGGCGATGCGCATGCCGGGCGTGGGGCTGCTCTGTGAAAAATTGCTGGGCATCAGCCGCCACCGCTCGCTGCCGCAATTCACGAAGCCGTTCCATCAGCAGTTTGCGCGCAAGCAATCGCCTGCCGAGCAGCGCTCATCGTCCAAAACAGTCGTGCTGTTTCCCGACACCTTCGCCGACTACAACGACCCGCACATCGCGCAGGCTGCCGTGCGCGTGTTGGAGGCGGCGGGCTACCATGTCATCCTGCCGAGCCGTCCGGTGTGCTGTGGCCGCCCAATGATTTCAAAAGGGCTGCTGCGTGAGGCAAAAGCACTGGCGCAGCAACAGATGGAATGGCTCGCGCCTTACGCCGAAGCGGGCATGCCAATCCTTGGGCTGGAACCAAGCTGCATCCTGTCCTTCCGCGACGAATACCCCGACCTGATCGACGATCCACGCACCGCCGCGCTGGCGAGTCAGTCGTTCCTGATTGACGAATTCCTGGCGCGCGAAGTGCGCGAAGGCCGCGCAAGCCTGCCATTTAAGTTAGCCCCAGAGAGCACAGAGAACACAGAGGAACGAGAACGAAATCAAAAGAACAAAGCACAACACGTAGCTAATCACATCTCTGTGCCCTCTGTGTCCTCTGTGGCAAAAAAGCAGTTTCTACTGCACGGCCATTGCCATCAGAAAGCGCTGGTCGGCAGCGGGGCGGCGCTGGAACTGCTGCGCATGATCCCCGGCGCGGAGGTGCGCGAGGTGGACAGTGGCTGTTGCGGCATGGCGGGGTCGTTCGGCTACGAGGCCGAACACTACGAGATTTCGCAGAAGATCGGCGAGCGAGCGCTGCTGCCTGCCGTGCGCGCTTTGCCAGCGGAAGCCCAGGTGGTGGCAATGGGCACAAGTTGCCGCCAGCAGATCGCCGATTTCACCGAGCGGCGGGCAAAGCATCTGGTCGAGGTGCTGGCTGAGGCGCTAGAGGATTGAACCGTAGAGGACGCCAAAGGCACAGAGGATAATTCCTATTGCTGTACTCACAGCGAGACATTGTCATGCTGAACAGAGTGAAGCATCTCAGCGGGTATCAATGAGATGCTTCACTCCGTTCGGAATGACATGGCAGCGCATGACAAGGAGTGAACGCATGGCGAAAACATACGGCGTTGGGCTGGTAGGCTACGGCGGGATTGGGCGCCTGCATGCGTTGTGCTTTCAGATGCTGCCATTGGCCTACCCTGATCTTCCAAAAGCGCGGATCGACCTGACGCTGCATCTGCTCGGCTCGATCAGTACAGTTGCCGCGCGCACACGCACCGTTGTTCCAGAGCGGCCGGGGCCGGATGGAAAACCGCAACTGGTGACCAGCGATGATGTGGCGTGGCTGGAGCTTGGGCTGGCGAACGGTGCGCGCGGCACGCTCGAAGCATCCAAGATGGTGCCGGGCGCGGGCGACGACCTGCGCGTCGAGGCGTATGGCACGCGTGGCACATTGATTTTTGATACCCGCAACCCTAATCAGTTGTATGTCGCCGACGAGCATGGCGGCAGGCAGATCGCGACGTGGAGCCGCACCACACCTGCTGCGTCGCTGCCAGGCGGTGAAATGTCAAGCGGCTGGATACAATGGCATGCCGCATCGATTGCGACGTTTCTCGATGCGCTGGGAAGCGATGCAGAGCCGAATCCCAGCCTTGAAGCGGGGTTAAACGTCGACCGCGTGATTGATGCGGCGTTTGCTTCCACGCAACAGGATGGGAGATATGTGGAGGTGTAGGGGTGTGGAGGTATTAATTTCTCACCTCTACACCCGATCACCTCTACACCCGCTCACTGCTTCCCAACAATTGTCATGTCAGGCTGTTGCGCGATGAGTTCCTTCAACGCCCGCGCCGCGACACGCATGCCGTCCGGGCCGCTATAGCCGCTCGAATGGCCAGCAACCTTCAGGTGCGGCTCCAGCGTCAGGAAGCCACGGTAGTTGCGCGCAGCCAGCGCCGCCAGCAACTCCGGTACCGCGCCATTACCTTGGCCTGCCGGGCGCACGCTGCCATCTGCGAACACCGCGTCCTTGATGTGAACGTGGATGGTCGCGTCGGCCAGCAGCGGCCACGCCTCGGCCATGGGCTTCACACCGACCTGCACAAAATTGGCCGGGTCGAAGGCCTGCCGCAGCGCGGGCGAGCCAACCGACGTGATGAGATCATGGCAGCGCTCAGCCGTGTCGCCATAAATGCCCTTTTCGTTCTCGTGAACCAGCGTCATGCCAGCCGTCGCCGCGCGCTCGGCCAGCATGTGCATGCGCGTCATCACTTCGTCGCGCTGCTGGGCCGCCTCGTCGAGCGCAACGTAGAACGAGAACACGCGAATGAAGCGCGTGCCGAACGCCTGCGCCGCCGCAATGGCACGTTCGAGCCGCCCAAGCTCAAACGACGCAGGCTTGCTCAATTCGGATTTACCAATCGGACTGCCGATTGCCGACACGCCGAAGCCGCGCTCGGCGAGCAGCTTTTTCGCTCGCTGCAACTGCTCATTGTCGAGATCGAGCACGTTCTGGCCCCACGCGCCGCGCAGTTCGAGATGAAAGATTTGCTCGGACGCCAGCACGTCAAGCTGTGTTTCCAGATCGTCCGCAATTTCGTCGCCGAATGCGCTGAGGGTCACAAAAGATTGAAGTCATACTACCTTCCCTTCGCAATGATTGCTCACATGCTTATGGTAACTTCGCAAGATACGTGCGCAGCAACTCAGCATGCTGTGGCAGCGCCACCTCCGGCTCAGGAATTTCAGGGTGCCACTTCTTCTCCCACTCGACCGACAGCCAGCCGTCGTAGCCAGCCGCGCGAAGCTTGGCGAGAATATCCTGCATGGGCACATCGCCCTCGCCCAGCAGCGTCAAATCCCAGTTCGGGCCGCCATCAGCCGGGCGGTGCCCATCCTTGACGTGTACATGGAGCAGCCGTTCGCCGATCAGCGCGAGCGTTTGTTCAGCGGTTTCGCCCATGCGATAGGGATGCAGCGTGTCCCACAGCGCGCCTGCGTTGGTATTGGATACCAGCGTCATCACCTCGGCGACCTTCGCGCCTGCTGCAAAAACATCGTGCGTTTCAAGCGCGACGGCCACGCCAAGCTCCTTGCCGCGCGCCGCCAGTTGCGATAAGGCATCGGCAGCGCCCGCGAACGCTTCGGCATCCGACGAGCCTTCCGGTGCGCCGCCGAACACGCGGATGAGCGGCGATTCCCATTGCGCGGCGAGTTCCAGCATGGCCATGCCATCTTTGATCTGCGCCTGCCGCACGTCAGCATCGGGCTGGGCCACGCGCACCGACGTGTCAACGCACATGATCGGCAGCCCGGCATTCTGGCAAAGCTGCTTGACACGATCGCGGGTCGCCTTGTCAAGTGCAGGGGTGATAACTTCGCCGTCAATCAGGCGCATTTCAAGCCCTTCATAGCCGTACTGTTTCGCCGCTTCGATAACCTGCTCCATGCTCCAATTTGGGCATGCGAGTGTGGAAAATGCGAGACGCATGGTGATGCTCCTTATTAGACATTGTCATGTTGAGCGCAGCGAAACATCGCGCTGCAAACTCGTAGAGATGCTTCAATTGGTTCAGCATGACAATGTTATCTACTATTAAGAATTATTATTACTCGACTGCTCCCACGCCTGCCGCATGTACGCGAGCGACTCGGCAGCCTGCGCTTGCAAATCCTGCCACGAGCACTCCGCCGAAATACGCTTGTCGTAGCCGATGCGCCGCAACGCAGTCATGAAGCCAGCATAATCGTAGCCACCGCGCCCCGGCGCCTGCCGCCCGCCATCAGCGACGTGGACATGGGCAATGAGCGGCCCGGCAGCGATGACATGCTCGAACGGCTCGTGCTCTAACTCGATATGATGGAGATCAGCCAGCAATTGAATGTTATCAATGCCATATTCATCGCGAAACGCCTGACCTTCGCCAAGCGTATTGAACACGTTGCTCTCGCCTTTGTTCAGCGGCTCAAGCGCCAGCACGATCCCGGCACGCTCGGCCTCGTCGGCGGCAAGTTGAAGCGAACCGGCGAGTTGCGCGAGTGCTTGATCACGCGGCATGTCGTCGGGAATGCGCCGCGCGCCGCCGCTGCCGAGCACCACAACCGCGCCGCCAAGCGCGTGCATGCGGCTGAACGCGCGCTGAAGATAGGTGCGCAGCGCGTCATGATCGACGCGCGGGCCGACCAACGGCAGTTCGGCTGGCACCAGCACGTTGAACGACTCAGGGCGGAGCGGAGCGGCCTCAATCGCCTGCAACGCCGGACGCGCCGCGGCATCGTCCTTGAACGGCTCAACCGAACGGGCGGGCAACTCACAAAAATCATAGCCAGCGTCGGCCAGAATGCCGATCTGATCGACTGATCCAATACAACACCCAAAGCGCATGATTGTCTCCTTTGAACGACGATGAGCAATTTACTTATTCACCGCCACAGCTTGCCCGCTGCGCGCCGCCTCGTAGATTGCCAGCACGGCCTGGAGCGAGCGCCGTCCCTCTTCGCCCGGCACTAGCGGCGTGCGATTGTTGCGAATCGCATCGACCATGTCGGCCATGATCCGTTTGTGACCTTCGGCGCTGATGCCACCTGGACTCGCGCCCGCGCCCGCCGAGGCAGGAGCTTGCGCTGTTTCAGGCGCGTCACCTTCCACGCCCCAACGCGCAATGCCCTCGCCTTCAAGCTGCACGCCGCCCCGGTCGCCGTACACCTCGACGCGATGCGGGAAGCCGGGCGCGGCGTCGGTGGTTGCCGCGATGCTGCCGAGCGCGCCATTCGCGAAGCGCAGCGTTGCCACGAGGCAATCCTCGACCTCAATCTTATGGGCCAGTGTGGCGGCGCGGGCGGTCACTTCCACAAGGTCGCCCATGTACCACAGCAGCAGATCGACCAGATGAATGCCCTGATTCATGAGCGCGCCGCCGCCGTCCAGCGCCCATGTGCCACGCCAATCGGCGCTTTCGTAATATTGCTGAGGTCGTTGGTACGGAATGCTGACGCTGCCAAGCACCATCTTGCCCATGCGGCCATCTTCCACAGCGGCGCGCACCGAGCAGAAAATGGGATCAGTGCGGCGCTGGAGCGCGATGCCAAGCTGCACGCCCGCGTCACGACAGGCGGCAATCATCGCGTCGGCATCCTCCAATGTAAGCGCCATGGGCTTTTCGACCAGCACGTGCTTGCCGGCGCGCGCCGCCGCAATCGCTTGTTGAGCGTGGAGGCCGCTCGGCGTGCAAATGCACACCAGATCAATATCAGCGCGTGCCAGCAGCGTGTCGTAATCCGTCTCGCACGGCACGCCGAACTGCGCGGCAGTTTCCTCGGTGCGGTTAGCGTCAGCACGGTGCACGGCCACAAGGCGCGCGCCCGGCGTGCTGCGGATCGCCTCGGCGTGGTAGCGAGCGATCATGCCCGCGCCCACGATGGCAATGTTGATATCAGACATAGAATCTACTTCCTTGAACATCACACTGTCATGCTGAACGTAGTGAAGCATCTCCACGAGTTTGCAGGGGGATGTTTCGCTGCGCTCAACATGACAAAGTTCTTTGGCAAAGAACTGTAAGATTTCTACATCATGATGTGGTTGCTTCTGTCGCACGCCGTTCAGCCAAAAAGGCGCTGTACGCCGCACGGTCGAGCGGCAGCGTCACCGCGCGCTCGGCGTAGCTCGAATAGATGATCGCGTTCGCCAACTCAAGCGACATGCGCCCTTCTGGCCCGTCGGTCATGGGCTGCGTGCCGGTCGCGATGGCGTGCTGTATATCACGATACACCGCCACATGCCCTTCGCTCGTGTCGGGCAGATCAACTGTTTCGACCTGCACATCCGGCTGCGCAAACATCTCGTTGCTGTTCTGGCGGAATTCGCTCAGCGACGGCGAGAAGCGGCGAATAGTTAGCGATTGGCTAGTTACGTCCAGCGACGCGCGGTCGCCGACGATCTGCAACTGGCGCTTCATGCCCGCTTCGGTCGTGTTGATGTGAATATAGCCCATCGCGCCGTTGGCGTATTCCAGCATGGCTTGCGCGGAATCCTCGCATTCAATCGCGTGCTTCAGCGTTCTGGTCTGGCCCCACACTTTGCTGGGCATGCCCGCAAGGTGGCAGAGCAGATCGAGCGTGTGCGGCGCCTGATTCATGAGCACGCCGCCGCCTTCACCGCGCCAGCTTGCCCGCCAGCCCGCCGAACGATAATACGCTGCTGTGCGATACCATGGCTCGACGCACAGCACGCGAATGATTTCGCCTAGTTCGCCGGACTGAATGATTTCATTCGCGCGAATGACGGCAGGCTGAAAGCGCTGCTGAAAGCTGATCGCCAACACGCGATTGGCTTTCTCAGCGGCGGCGATCATCGCATCGGCCTCGGCAACCTCGACGGCCATGGGCTTCTCGACCAGCACGTTCTTGCCTGCCGCAAAGCAGTCAATTGCGATGGGGGCATGAAATGGGTGCGGCGTGCAGATCACAGCCAGATTCGGATCTGTTTCGACCAACATGGTGCTGTGGTCGGTGAAAAACGGGCAGCCATACTCCTCGGCGCGCGGCGCGCCACGCTCAGCGACCACGTCGGCCATGCCAACAATGGTTGCATTCTGAAGCTTGTCGATGGCTTTGAGGTGAGTAAGAGCGATACCGGCGGCAGAACCAATAATGCCAATACGAAGCGGGGCGACAGATGCAGCGGATGAATCGGTCATAAGGAACCTCCTTGTCCTACGGCGCTCGCTGCCTGACTTAGTGCCTATCCGAATAACTATTATGACGGCACCCTTCGATACGGCCTGCGGCCTACTCAGGATGCCGAAAACCGCATGCTGAGGAGCGCGAAGCGCGTATCGAAGCGGCGGTTATTCGGATAGGCACTTACGCAACATGCAACTGAAAACGCGCCGTAAAAGTAAGCGCTATCTAAACAAAGTATTTCGTTTGCATAGATTGAGCCATGCTAGAACAGTAAGCGTTATCTGTCAATCTTTATGGCGATGTCAGCCACATCAATCCTTGCGGCCCAAACGGCAGCGTGGTACGATTAGAGATGTTCGATTTAGTGAGGACTATTGTGGGCTACAAGGAACACGAACAGCGTGCCAAAGCGGAAGCGCCCGCATCAATTCGTTGCGGAATCATCACAATCAGCGACACGCGCACGCCAGAAAACGACACCAGCGGCACGGCGATTCGCGATGCGCTCGCTGCGCAAGGCCATGAGATCGTTGGCTACAATGTGGTCAAAGATGAGCCAGCGCAGATCGTCGCGCTCGTGCATGAGCTTAACGCGACGGGCTGCAAGGTCATTATTACCAACGGCGGCACCGGCATTGCGCGGCGTGACAGTACCTTCGAGGCGGTGGACGCGCTGCTGGAGAAGCGGCTGCCCGGCTTCGGCGAGTTATTTCGCATGCTCTCATATGAAGATATTGGCCCGGCGGCGATGCTCTCGCGAGCGACGGCGGGGGTGTACCGCGGCACGCTGATTTTCTGCCTGCCCGGCTCGACCGGCGCGGTGCGGCTGGCGATGGACAAATTAATCATGCCTGAACTTGACCATCTGGTGTGGGAGACGGTGCGGCAGTAAACGTATGCGCTGGATTTTTCTGAAACTCATCCGCTTTTATCAGCGGTTTATATCACCTCTGACGCCGCCGAGTTGCATCTACTCGCCGACATGCTCGACCTATGCCTACCAGGCGATCAGCAAGTACGGCGTGCTGAAAGGCGGCTGGCTGGCCGTGCGCCGCCTCTTGCGCTGCCATCCCTGGGGGCCGGGCGGCTACGACCCCGTTCCGTGAATCAGGAAATCGGAAGTGGTGTGGAAAAGCAGAAATTGGTGCATTTGAGAAATTAATCGATGCACATAGTACGCAATAATTCATGCACAATACTTACTCGCGTGCGCGTTTGAGCCGATCGTACACGCGGGTCAGGACTTCCTCAGTAATAATACGCGGTGAAGGACTGTTCATCTGCCTCAGCACTTCATCTGAGCCGTTCGTTTCAACGAATGGCGAACGATATACCCGAATAATTTTACAATGTCCATAACCCGTTTGCTGCGACTCATGACCGCCACGATACAACTCACTTGAACAATCATCCTGTAAGATTACTGATTAACCCCGTGTCGATGGGGCGCAAGTGTTACGTCGATGCCTCTTAGATCGCTTCAGAGCGGGACGCCTGGTACCCTGGCGAACGGTGGGCGAGGGACGTGTGGCCCACCTTGATGAGTCAAGCTCGTACCCTATCTGGTCAGCGTGACCAGATGGATCACCATGTTATTGGTTACAATATGTCAATCATGTGTGCAAACAGGAACGCACGCGTACCAAATCAGGCATGTTTTGCGTTTATAAGGATGAGCCCCGTTTTGGAGAAGGCACAGCATCATGCATGATCAGGAGCGACTAGCTCTGGAGCACCTCGCGCTGGCGGGATTGCTCCATGATCTTCCAGCATTGTTTGCGCAGCATGGATTCGTGCTGCCTGCCGAGCTACGCGCGTCACTCGATGCCGTTTTGGGCAACAGCGGTTCGACAGCGCTGCTGCGTGTGGCTGAGGCGTATGCTGCGGGCCGCGGTGAGAGCACCCAGCCGGTTGCCACCCAGCCGCTCCGCTCGATCTTTTCGTATGTACAAATTCGCGATCAGTCCAAAGAGAGTGTTCCCCGCAAAGAGCGCTCTCGCACAATTGCGCCGCTACCCGCTGCACATGATTCGCAAGATGCCCTGTTTCCTGCTGATGAAGCAAGCACTGACGAACTGCAACCACACTTGAAAAGCTTCTACGAAGCATTGGTGAACCTCAGCAGCACCGGCGACACACGCTTCGAGATGGTCTATCCGCACCTGCTGGCACTACTGCAGCGCTACGGCTGGTGCCTCTCCGCGCACAGCGAGGATGTGTCGCTGTTCGACCATGCGCGGCTGACGAGCGCGATTGCGGTTTGTCTGCACCACTGCCACGCGCATAATCTTTCGGCTGAAGCAGTCAGCAACGCCGAATCAGCAGAGCGTTTTTGCCTGCTGGTCGGTGACTTATCGGGCATCCAAAGCTATATCTTCAACATCTCGACGATTGGTGCGGGCGGCGTGGCGCGGCGGCTGCGGGCGCGCTCGTTCTATCTGTCTGCGCTCGCTGATGTGCTCAGCCATCAGATCGCGGAGTGCTTCAAGGTGCCGCTGGGCAATGTGATCATGGCCTCGGGCGGTAAGTTCTACGTGCTCGTGCCGAACGTCGACGATGTCGAGGCCGAGGTTGGCGGGTTGCGCCATGAGATTGACGAATGGCTGCGCAACCAGTTCAACGGCGAGATCGCGATCAATCTGGCGCAGCACTGCTTCGCCGGGGAGCAGTTCCAGGCTGGCGCGCTCGGTCGTCCCGGCTTTGGCGAGGTGTTGAGCGCGCTGAGCCGTAAGCTCAACCGCGAGAAGCGGCGGCGCGGCCAGAGTGTGCTGGCTGACGGCAACAGCTGGAGTGAGACAGCGTTCGCCATCACGCGTGATTTCTGGGGCGCAAGCGTATGTATGAGTTGTCGAAAGAATCCAACGCTACCCGATAGCACAATCTGTGAACAGTGTGACCGTGACGTACAACTGGGCCGGATACTGCCGCGCGCTCGCTATGTCGCCTACTACAGCGACAATACAGGCGCGATCAAGCTGTGGAACGGCTGGTCAGTAGATGTGTACGAGCAGACAACCCAGATTTCCGGCGCTCCATATCTTGTTGCTAAGCTCAACGACCCGCAGATTGATGAACTGCGACGCCTGCCGGGCAGCTTCCGCTTTCTGGCGAATTATGTGCCGCTCGGTCAGTACGGCGCGCCGCTGACCTTTGAAGACATTGCGAACGAGGCGAAAGGCCGCGCGCTGCTGGGCTATGTCAAGGCTGACGTGGATTACCTGGGCACGCTGTTCGCCCAGGGCTTGCAGCGCGACGCTGGCGGCTACGACACGGCAGCGCATATCGCCGCGCTGAGCCGCGAGTTCGACTTGTTCTTCTCAGGCTGGGTGCAGCACCTGCTGAGCCGCACGCCGCGCTACCGCGCGTTCTACACGATCTTCTCGGGCGGCGACGACCTGTTTCTGGTTGGGCCATGGGACCAGGCGGCAGCGCTGGCGATGGAAGTCCATGACAATCTGCATGCCTTCACAGGAGAAAACAAGGATGTTTCGCTCTCGGCGGGCGTGCTGTTTACCAAAGAGCGCTACCCAATTGCACGAGCAGCGGAAGATGCCGAAGACGAGTTGGAACATTCCAAGGAGCGTAAGCGACCGGACGGCAGCAATCGTAACCAGATCACCGTGCTAGGTGATACGTTGAGTTGGGATGAGACCGCCACCATTTTCAACGACATTCAAATACTTCTCGACATCCAACTTGAGACGAGTAAGCACGAACCTAGTGGTCGTCCACGTGATTTTGATGTATCCTACTCCTCAGTATTTGGTGAGATAGAGGAGAGGGCAATGCGAAAGTTATACGTGGTCAACTTGACTGATGAAGAACACATAACACTACGTGAGCTTGTTCGCAAAGGCATGGCCTCAGCACGCAAAGTGACACGGGCTCATATCCTGCTTCAAGCCAATGATGGTGCGAGTGATCAAACCATTGCTGACACGCTGCATATTGGTCGGGCAACGGTTGAGCGTGTCCGTAAGCGCTTTGTTGAGGGTAATCTCGCACGGGCGCTCAATGATGCCAAACGTCCCGGTGCAAAGCGCAAGCTTGATGGCAAGCAAGAAGCGCTACTCGTTGCAACCGCTTGTTCCACGCCACCAGAAGGACGTGCTCGCTGGACCATGCAACTGCTTGCCGACAAGCTTGTTACCCTTACTGACCTTGAAGGCCTGAGTGATGAAACTGTGCGCCGCACGCTGAAAAAAACGCCCTCAAGCCCTGGCTTGTAGCCGCATGGTGCCTGCCTACGGTGAGTGCTGAGTTCGTCTGCCATATGGAGGACATCCTTGACCTCTATGCCGAGGAATATATGGCTGACTATCCGGTGGTCTGTTTTGACGAAAGCCCCTATCAACTCATCAGCGAGACCCGTCCTGCGGTTGAAGCAGAGCCAGGCCACGTCGAGCGGATGGATTACGAATACAAACGCGAAGGAACCTGTAATCTGTTTGTGGTGTTTCAACCTCTACAGAACTGGCGGCACGTGACCGTCACAGCACAACGGACCAAGCAGGATTTTGCGCTACAAATGCGTGCGTTAGTTGACGTGCATTTTCCCAAAGCGATACTCATTAGCGTGGTGCTGGACAATCTGAACACGCACACGAAAGCTGCATTGTATGAAGCCTTCGAGCCACGTGAAGCGAAAAGGATTGCGGACAAACTTGAATTCCGCTATACCCCTAAGCACGGCAGTTGGCTGAACATGGCCGAATGTGAGTTTGCAGTCCTTTCACGCCAATGTCTCGACCGACGGCTGGCATCACAACACCTTGTCGCCCAAGAGGTTCTGGTGTGGGAGCACGCCCGCAATGATGCCAAAGGAACCGTCAATTGGCGCTTTACCACCGAAACTGCACGCAAGAAGCTGCGCCGCTTATATCCATCGCAATCATAGTGGTCAGCCACTAGCTCCGCGTTGCTCTACCACTTGATTGAATATGGGCGTCTTTATCAACTAGCACGTCGAAATACTGTAGAAGGATTTCGCTATCAACCTTTGTTTGCTTACGAGATTGCTCGTAATCTACGCCGAGGCAACATTAAGTTATTCCATTGGGCTGACGATCTATTGCGTTCGCTGCATGACAGCAGTGCTTCACGTACAATGGAGCATATCGGCCTAATTGCGAAATATGTCTTGCTTACAAGGCGTGAGAGAGAACAATCGTCATCTGTTAGCAATGGAGAAACTAATTATGGCAGCACGACGTGAAGTTGGCATTCTAGAGTTTTTTAATGAGCAAGCTCGTACAGGCATGATCAGGCCACCAAAAGGGCAGCATTTACTCCCTTTCAATCAAAGTGAGTTCATTCGCGCGCGAATAACCACGCCACGTAAAGGCATGTTTCTTTCTTATGCTACGAAAGGTCGTGGACCAAATTCACAAGCCGTTGACGTTTTGAATACAACTACATCTTTTAAGTTCGATGATGCATATCTTCAACATGGATACTTCGAGAATAATTTACATCCGACGTGAGTTACTTGACACACTTGCGCAAGAGGTTGCCAAGTTACTTGGTAATCGAGGCATGAAAAGCGGTCAAATGCGTAGCTTCTTCAGTGCATTGCGCCGCTTGGAGTTACGCTTACGGCTGGAGCCGTTTGCTGCAATACAGGGAGATTTGATTGAGCTAAAAGGGGCTTCTGTGTATCGCTTGCGCCGTGAACTGGTTCCGCTGGAATTTGTACGGTTCATCGAATTGAATGTTGACGTGTCTGTTCAAGATGCTAAGAGCTTTCGCTACGGCTTCGTAAGGCACTTTCAAAGTGTGCTGGCATACTTTGTCTACTACTTTGGTGGTGACTCTGGAGAATAATTGTTCAGCTAAAAAGGAGGAGACTCCATGCCACAGTTAATAACAAAATACCGCACTATCTCAGGTGTAATCACCTGTCTCACCGGTTTGCGTATTGGCGGATCGAGTGAGAATATGGAGATTGGGGCATTAGAAAATATTATTATTCGGCATCCGATTACAGATGAGCCTTACATCCCTGGATCTTCATTGAAGGGCAAGGTACGTTCATTATTAGAGTACCGAGACGGTAGACGCGATAGCCGAGGGCGCAGTAAAGGTGCGGGTAGTGATGATGGCGAGCCATGTCAATGTGGCGATTGTATGATTTGTCGTGTCTTTGGTCCTCACAAGAATACGAGACATAGATTAGGTCCAACACGTGCTCTGTTTAGAGATTCACAACTCACACAGGACTCCCGCGCAATGTTGCTCGACGCTGGCAAAGAGCGAGGTCTTCTATTTACAGAAATTAAAACTGAAAATATGATTGACCGTCGTTCTGGTGTGGCCACCAATCCTCGTACACAAGAACGTGTTCCTGCCAACACAGAGTTTGAGTTTGCGGTTTCCGTTCGTATCTTTGATGATGACGATGAGACAGCTATTCTGAACCTTTTGAAGGATGGATTAAAGCTTTTAGAACATGATTACTTAGGTGCATCTGGTAGTCGAGGATATGGCCAGGTGGACTGCACCCAATTCACCGGACCACTAACGAAGGGTTGCTCTCGTCAGCATTGTAAAGGCTTTCGTACTCAGCGGGTGACAGGTAGCCGAGGCTTGAGTGTAGGCGCTTTTCATTATAGACCGCATCAATAAAAGGCCCTAAATTCGCCTCGGCATCAGCAAACGTTCCGTAGTCTTTAAGGTATACCTCCTCTCGTTTGAGCGTTTTGAAAAAGCTTTCGGCCTTAGCGTTGTCATACGGATTGCCCTTGGCCGACATGCTGACCTGGGCACCGATAGCTTCAAGCCGCTCCACGTACGCCGCACTCGCGTATTGCACACCGCGGTCGGAATGATAAATCAAGCCTGCTTCTGGCTGGCGTGTGTGTATCGCTTGGTTGAGTGCGGCTAACGTCAACTGCGTATCAATCGTTCGTGACAACTGCCAGCCAACACAACGACGTGACCAGGCATCAAGCACACACGCGAGATACACAAAGGTCGTCGGTAAGCGAATATAGGTGATATCGGCTACCCACGCTTGATTAGCACGCGTAAGAACCTGCCCAGCAAGCAGATTTGGGTATGTCTGCAGACAATGATGTGAGTCGGTTGTTGGTGTCCAACGGCGCTGCAGCTCACATAATAGGGCTTCTTGGCGCATCACGCGCACTACGCGTTTGTGGTTGACTGTCCAGCCGTCTCGATGCAATTGTGCCTTCACCCGCCGGTAGCCATAGCCGGGATACTCCAGCACAATTGCTTCAATTGCCTCACGCAACGCGACGTCGCGTTCTGCTTGAGTTGGCACATCTGGACGAGTGTGGAGCCACGAGCGGCTCACACCAAAAAGCGCACAGAGGTGCCGCAGTGACAAGGTTGGGTACCGGTGCTGCACGTCCTTAATCATTTGGTGGCGAGCCGAGACTGAGCACGTTGCAACGCTTTTTTTAAGGCAGCATTCTCAATGGCGAGTTGACCACACACCCGCTCTAGCTCAGCAATACGCTGTTCGTAAACATCAGTTGGCGAAACAGTAGGCGGCGTGAAAGCAGCTTCACCACGCTCTCGCACTTCCTGACGCCAACGGGCCAGGACGCTTTCAGCCAACTGGTATTCACGACAAGCTTGCGCGGGACGCAACTCACCGGATTCTACGGCTTGGACGGCCTTAAGCTTGAACTCACGGGTATAGTGCTTGCGAGTCATCGCATTTCTCCTTCTGGGTTAAACAGTTTACACCAGCTTGGAGAAGCAGCCTATCCTTGTGGTCCGGCCATTGGGGTGCAGTCCAGCCAGGTACACTTGGAATACAATATCGCAACAGTCGAAATAAAGGAGGGACAAGCGCAGACAGAAGTCGAAGAACCCATTTCGTCTGAGACAGACGTAGCCGCTAACGAGTCGGAAGGGTAAGATGCTCACCTACCGCGCCACCATCCGCCCGCGCGGGGTGACACGCTCGCCCTGGCAGGCCGACACGTTGTTCGGGCATTTGTGCTGGCTCATCCGCTACGAGGAGGGCGAGCAGGCGCTCAAAACGTTTCTGGAGCCGTACCGCGCGGGCCAGCCGCCGCTGCTGTTTTCAGACGGCTTTCCAAGCGAGTACTTGCCGCGCCCGCTGCTGCCGCGCCCGTTTGATGCGGACACGCACCAGCCGAAGCACGAGCGGGTGACTGCCATGCAGGAAGCCAAGCAGGACAAGGATATTCGTTGGGTCAGCATGGCGGAGTTCAACGCGCTGCGGCGCAATCCGACCACACAACTCGAAGCGCGAGAGTCGCCGGTGGTCGAGCGGGCGGTGTTAAAGAACAGCATCAATCGATTGACCGGCGGCACCACACCGCTTGACGATGACGCAGGTGGCAATCTGTATGCGGTGCATGAAATAGGGTACGCTACGGGTGACGCGCCGGAACGGACAGCGCTGCCGGTCAGCATCTACGTGCGCGCGGTGGACGACCGGCATGCAGAGCGGGCACGCGACCTGCTGGCACGGCTGGCGCGCTCTGGCTACGGCGCGAGAAAATCGGCAGGCTACGGCCACTTTGCGCTCGATGATTGGCAGCCGTTCGCGGGCTTTGACGATCTGCCGGACGCAAATGGCTTCATCAGCTTGAGCAACTGGGTTCCCGCGCATACCGACCCGACCGACGGCTACTACACGACGACAGTGAAATACGGTAAGCTGGGTGAGGAGTGGGCCAACGCCGCGAATCCGTTCAAGTTTCCGCTGATCATGCTGGCGGCTGGCTCGTCGTTCCGGACCGGAGCGCCGCCTGCGGAATGGTACGGTCGGCTGGTGAAAGATATCGCGCCCGGCAAGGATGAGGTCGTTCACTACGGCTATGCCTTGGCTGTTCCAGCGCTGCTGGCCGACGACCACCAATGACCACCTTAACGTGGTCAACATGTGTTGGAGGTGTTGATTTTGGCCAGTTTTGCACATTCATGACGTTTAAGTGGTCATTGGCGAGGTTGTACAACGTGTTCCTGATGCGCTATAATGAAAGGGGTGTTGTGCGAGGCAGTAACGACCATGGCCCCGAGGGAAAGGGGATTGAAACTTAACCGTCGCAAGCTTCGCAGCATCCGAAGTTCGATGTAACGACCATGGCCCCGAGGGAAAGGGGATTGAAACTACTCGGCAAAACGCGACACCAAACGGCAACGCACCTGTAACGACCATGGCCCCGAGGGAAAGGGGATTGAAACTTGTAACAGTCATCCTGTCAATCTCTTTAAGCTCATGTAACGACCATGGCCCCGAGGGAAAGGGGATTGAAACTTGCCGGCCTTCATTACCCGGTTATCAGCTGGGTAGGTAACGACCATGGCCCCGAGGGAAAGCTTACAAGGGTAGGTAAACATGCTATGGGTCGGAAACAATCACCATGTTCACCCGCTCAGGAGGATCAGGCCATACTTCTGGACGCAACCACAAGCGCGTCCATATACGACCACGCCCCAGTTGATGACGCAACCATCCCAGACCGACACGAAACACGCTCGCGAGCCGCGTGCGCTTGGCTGTCTGTGGCGTTGGTGGTGTTCGCACGCGCGCTGGTTCCACACCGACTTCGTCGGCATCTTCTACTCGCGTTCCCGTTGCCAGCGTCCACAGTGTTGCCACCGCCACGATCAGCCAGTAGCGTTCAATTCGCCTTGGGTCGCGTCTGCGTGTATGCTCCCATTTCCAGCCCACACCTTTGAGCGCTCGAAATCCCAACTCAATCCACATCCGCAACGCGTACCAACTCGCCCCGACCCGATGCGGCGCCAGGTCGCTCACCACCACCCACGGGTCCTTTTGACCTTCCCTCCAGATTGCCGCCAATGTCACCGACAGTTGTGGCTTCTTGGGGGTGCCCAATCGTCCTCGTCCAACCCACCCCTGTCCTGGCTGAACCAGGCTGCGACTGGCTTGACGCTTCCCTCCGGCAGGCGTGAATGTCGTCGTGTCTTGAATGCGCAACAGCGGATGCCAGCCCAAGTCGCGGATACGTTTCCACAAGCGTGGGCTCCACAAGCCACGGTCAGCCAACACCAGCACCGTCAGATGCGCAGGAAGCGCCGGGCGGATCAACCGAAGCAGGCGCATGATCGGTCCCATCCAGGCACCTGGTTGATTGGCAGGCAGGATGGACCACGCAACTGGGATGGCGCTGCCACGATACAGCACACTCACGACCAGCGCAACAATCTGATCAGTGTGCAAAGTCGCGTCCACAGCCAGCGCGATCTCTGTGGCTTGCCACCACTCGACAATCCAGCGCAGGAGCGGGACGAAGCAACTCTGGACCTCGATTTGGGTTCGACAGGGAGCGGCTTTGTCAGCACCATCATACAGCCATTCGCGCAGGCGTTGGCGAAGCGTGTTCCAGTCGTCAAGAAACAATACGGCGGTAATAACCGCAGACTGGCAAGCACTCTGCGCCAGGATGGTGCCATATACCCACAGCGCTAAGCCACGCTGTTGGGCAGGACGCAAGCTGGGAAACCGCTGTGCCATCACGCTTTCCATTTGGTACAATTCGTGGGGAACGCGCATCAATCTCCTCCGGTATCACGATGCGTAAGCACATCCATGATGCCAGAAGATTCTGCGCGTTCCCCATGCCGTTCAATCCCTTCTCTACCTACCCTTGTAAGCTCAATGGGAGAGGGATTGAGGGTGAAAGTATTCCGCAACAATTTGTGGAACTTCAGAGCAGAGAGGATGCATCGGGATGGGTTTGGATGATCAGGAAGTACGCGAGCGGGTCGGCAGGGTCGAGGCACTACTGGAGAAGATCGAGGCGCTGCAAGATCCGCAGGCCCAGGCTATTGCCGTGGAGGCAGTGCAGGCGCTGCTTGAGTTGTACGGCGAGGGGCTAGGCCGCATGATGGAGAACGTCGTCCGGCTGGGCAGCGAGCAGATCATTGACGCTTTTGCCGATGATGAACTCATTTCACACTTGCTGCTCCTGCATGGGTTGCACCCATTGGATGTGAAGACCCGTGTGCTACGCGCGCTGGATGAGGTGCGGCCATACCTCGCGTCACATGGAGGCGATGTCGAGCTACTGAGTGTCGAAGGCGGCGTGGCGCGGCTTCGGCTCCAAGGGAGCTGCCAGGGCTGCCCTTCGTCAAGCATGACGCTCAAGCTGGCGATCGAGCAGTCCGTCCAGGAAGCCGCGCCGGACTTAGAGCGCATCGAGGCTGATGGCATGGCCGAGCCAGATCGGCAGATCAGCTTCATTCCGCTCGATGCGATCCAGGTCAATACTAGACGCCAGCCAGAGGAGCAGCCCGGCTGGGCAGTTGTCGGCGCGCTCCCCCAACTCTCAGGGGGCGGTTTGCTGGTGAAGGAAATCTCCGGTCAGCCGATTTTGTTCCTGAAGCTGGCAAGCGATTACTACGCCTACCAGCATACATGTCCTAATTGTGGCGAATCGCTTGAGCGAGCCAGCCTGCACGAGGCAGAGATTACGTGCGCGCAGTGCCGACACCGCTATGATGCCCGCCGCGCTGGAAGGTGTCTGGACGCGCCGAATCTGCACCTGGAGCCTGTTCCGTTACTGGTCGGACAGTCCGGTATTGCGAAAGTTGCGCTTTCAAGCGCGGTACAGAACAGCGTATGATCGAGCACAAGCCAAAACCTTTTTCTACACTACAGCGGTTTGCGCGACGGGCAACCCAGGCAGCCATGGCAGCCCAAGAGCGCTGTGAGCTTTGCGGCGAGCCGATTCCGCACGAACATCGCCACCTGCTAGAAGTCGACACGCGGCTGATCCTGTGCGTCTGCCAGGCGTGCTCGATTCTCTTCCATCAAGAGGCGGCGAGCAACGGAAAGTATCGGCTGGTCTCTAAGCGGCGGTTGTATCTTGAGGACTTCAAGCTGGACAATGCTCAGTGGGAGCAGCTGCGGATACCTGTGGGGCTGGCCTTCTTCTTCTACTCAACGCCCGCTGAACGGGTTGTGGCAGCGTATCCCAGTCCAATGGGGCCAAACGAGTCACTCCTGCAGCTGCATACCTGGGAAGATATTGCGCGAGTCAATCCGATTCTGGAACAGATGGAGCCAGACGTCGAAGCGTTGCTCGTCAACCGGGCGCGAGGAGCGCAAGACTACTTCCTGGCCCCAATCGACGAGTGCTATAGCCTGGTCGGACTCATCCGCCTTCGCTGGCGCGGTCTCAGCGGCGGACAGGAGGTCTGGAAGGAAATCAGCCAGTTCTTCGAGTCGCTACGGGAACGCTCGAAGACGGTGTGAAATGCAGAAGGAGGGTTTTGATGAAGATTATTGCTAATGTCAGAGTGGGGGAGCCCGACACCACGCCCTCTGCGCCCTCGCATATAAAAGGAGTGCGGCAGGGCAACGAGACGGGCAGTTTCGAGCGTCAGGCAGGCCTTCGCCAGGTTGGGAATATAGGCAAGAGCACAGCCCGTCGCTCAACAGGAATCAGCCCCGACTCCAAGAACCCGATCGACCCAAACAGCCCGAACTTGACGCCGCCATAGGAGCAAGTCTGTGCCCGATCTCAACTTTTATGTAGAGCGCGCCGAGCTTCTTGAATATGCCGCCGCCCCATCGCTGCTATTCAAGCTGCGCGTTGAGAACGTCGAGGGTGAGCCAATTCGCTCGGTTGCGCTCACCACCCAGATCCGGATCATGTCCGCCGAGCGGCATTACAGCGAAGCGGAGCAGCAGCGCCTGCGGGACTTGTTCGGCGATGCGTATCGTTGGGGCGACACCTTGAAAAGCATGGTGTGGACACACACAACCGTGCAGGTGCCGCCGTTTACCGGCAGCACCATCGTGGACATGCCGGTTGCTTGCACCTACGACTTCGATGTTGTAAGTGCAAAGTATTTTTATGCGTTGGAAGATGGCGAAATTCCACTGGAGTTTCTGTTCAGCGGCACGGTTTTCTATCGAGGAGCGGGTGGTGCGCTGCAGATCGTCCAGATCCCATGGGAGAAGGAGGCGCAGTTCCGGCTGCCGGTGCGCGTGTGGCATCAGATGATGGAGCACTACTTTCCGAACAGCGCCTGGCTGCGCGTGCGCAAGGATACCTTTGACCAACTCTATGATTATAAGGTTCGCAAAGGATTGCCGACATGGGAAGACGCGTTGGAGAGCTTGCTGCGCGCGAGCGCGGAGGAGATCGAGCGGTAATGGACCCGGTCGAGCAGATCGCGGCGACTGTCTTGTATGAAGGCTACGTGCTCTGGCCCTACCGCCGCTCTGCCAGGAAAAACCAGCAGCGCTGGACGTTCGGCTGTGTCCATCCACGCGCATATAGCGAGGCGCACAGCGATGATCCCTGGCTCATGCAGACTCAATGTCTGGTGCGCGGCTCGGTGCCGATTGTGCAGGTGAAGGTGCGCTTTCTTCAGGTCGTCGAGCGGCGGATTGGCCGAATGAACGCGGCAGGAACCCTCGATTTCGTCGATGAACTGCGGGTCGGCCAGGAACGCTACCTCGCGTGGGACGAGGCAACCGAGCGGACGATCATGATCGAAGACCTGCAACTCGCAGATCTGGCGGTTCCCCGGCGTGTCCCGATTGCCATTCCGGCGGGCAGCGATGAGGAGCCGATCATTGCTCCCGATAGATCGGTCGCCGGAATGCTGGTGCGGAGCTGGCGCGCGCTGCAAGGAGCCATAGAGATTGGCGCTGAGCCGGTTCAGGATGAGCTTTTCAAGCTCACAGTCGTGATTACCAATACGACGCCGTGGAATGGTCAGAGTCGCGAGCGCACGCTCAGGCAGACGTTTGCCTCGACGCATACGATATTGCAGGTGCATGATGGGACGTTCACGTCGCTGACGGACCCGCCGGAGGAGCTACAGCAGCTTGCGGAGTCATGCGAGAACATCAAGACGTGGCCCGTGCTCGCGGGCGAGGTCGGGGACAAGCACACCATGCTCTCCTCCCCAATCATCCTTTACGATTATCCACAGGTCGCGCCAGAGAGCGCGGGAGATCTGTTCGATGGAACGGAGATCGATCAGCTACTACTCCTGAACATCCTCACGCTCACAGACGAGGAGAAGGCCGAGATGCGCGCCTCCGATCCTCGAGCGCGGGCGATCCTGGAGCGCGCGGAGTCACTGACGTCCGAAGATTTTATGCAGCTGCACGGCGCGATTCGCGAGTTCCGCGTGCTCCGCGAGGATACAGATACTGCATTACCGACGCTCCTGGAGGAGTTGGAGCGGCCAGCACCTCCGCATGTGGTTGTCAAAGGTGTTACACTAAAGAAGGGCAGCAAAGTCCGGCTCCATCCCGGCTCGCGCGGCGATATCTGGGACATCGCGCTCGCGGGGCAGGTCGCCACGATCGAGGCGATTGAACAGGATTACGAGGATCGGATTCACCTGGCAGTGATTCTCGAATCGGATCCGGGCCAAGATTCCGGGCATGGAACGCATGCCCGGCCATCGCTTCTTTTTCTCGCCCGACGAAGTTGAACCGCTTGGTGGTGAGGGCCAACCGTACTAACAATACATTGTAATCGTAGTGGAAGTTAGGAAATGACCCAGCGCATCCTAATCGCCGGCATCGGGAACATTTTCCTCGGCGATGATGGCTTCGGCGTCGAGGTGGCGCAGCGGTTGGCCAGACGCCGATTGCCTGATGGTGTACAAGTGGCCGATTTCGGCATTCGCAGCTTCGATCTGGCCTTTGCAATCCTCGATGATCCGGACGTGACGATTATGGTCGATGCGGTGCCACGCGGTGGGCCGCCGGGCACCCTCTATGTTATCGAGCCGGAGTTGGACAGTATAGCTGAGATCGGCGGCCCGGATATCGAGGCGCACACCATGAATCCGGTGAAGGTGCTTCAACTCGTCAAGGCCTACGGTGGCCAGCCGAAGCGCATGCTGGTGGTCGGATGTGAACCGGCGCCACTTGTATCACAGAATGGCGAAATGGGGCTGAGCGAACCCGTGCAGGCAGCGGTGGATGAAGCGGTCACACTGATCGAGTCGCTGGTCGGGCGCATGCTTGCCTCCGATCATTCGAATGTAACGTCTACAGAAGAGGGATGATATGAAAATTGCGATGCTAGCTACCGTTGCTATTGGAGTTATTGCAGGGTTCACATTCGTTAAATCGCTGCCCGAAATTATGCGATACTTGAAAATGGAGTCAATGTGAGCGGCGTGGCTGCCCTTCTCAATAGAGAGATCAAATAATATTCATACACTTTGTCATTTCGAGCGGAGCGATTTCTCGCTCCGGAGCGATTCCTCACGGAGCCGGTCCTGCGCGTGCCTGCGGTGCGCTTGTCGAAGCCGTCGAAGGGTTCGGAATGACATGATCCAGAGTTTACTTGATTCTATCAGTGATCATGCCGGTGATGCGATGCACGAATTATCAATTGCTGCATATCTGTTAGAGGCGGTTGAGGAGCAGGCACAGCAGCACGAGTTAAACCACATTTTAGTGATTAATCTCGTCGTTGGCGAGCGGGCCGGGATTGTGGATGACTCGCTGCGGTTCAGCTTCGACTTACTGGCGAGCGGGACGGTGGCCGAGGGCGCGCAGATCAACATCCGTCGCACGCCCATGCGCTTTCACTGCGCGGGCTGTGACAGCAGCTACACGCCCGACGACGGCAGTTTCCACTGCCCGCATTGCGGCACAGTCGGGCGCGTCACCGATGACGGCAGCGAGTTACTGATCGAAAGTATCGAGATCGCAACATGAGTGTTCAACACATCAAAATTATCAAGAACCTGCTGGCTAATAATGATCAGGCAGCTGAACGCAACCAAGCGCGATTTGCCGCCGCCAATGTACTGGCCGTGAACGTGATCGCCGGGCCGGGCGCGGGCAAGACCAGCATGATCATCAAAACATTGGCGGCGCTGCGCAGGCAGGTGCGCGTCGGCGTTATCGAGGGCGACATCGCGGGCAGTATTGACACGGAGAAGGTGCTGACGGCAGGCGCATGTGATGCTGTCCAGATCAACACCGGCGGCAATTGTCATCTGGAAGCGGGCATGGTCCAGCAGGCGCTCGACGATCTTGATCTGGATCAGCTCGATGTCGTTTTCATCGAGAACGTCGGCAACCTGGTCTGCCCCACCCATTGGGCGCTGGGCGAACAGATTAAGCTCTGCCTGGTCAGCGCCGCCGAGGGCCATGATAAGCCGATTAAATACCCAGATGTTTTTGCCGCCAGTGATGTTATCATGTTAAACAAAATCGATTTAATCGAACTGGTGGATTTCGAGCGCGATTTGTTCTATGAGTCGGTTCGCGCGCTCAATCCCGATGCACCAATTTTCGAGATCTCATGCCGCACCGGCGCGGGGCTGGCGGCATGGGCGCATTGGTTACAGAGCCAGCGAATGTGGTAAAGTTTGGCATAGATGTACTGTTTCATGACGTTGGCGCAAGCCCGCACCCTGCGACGGCTTCGACAAGCGCACCGCAGGCACGCGCAGGATAGGCCCTGTCGCTGCCGCGCCACCCCGCTCCCGCTGGGAGCGGGGCCGGGGGTGAAGGCAAACGGATGCGCTCACCTTGTGAAACAGTACACATAGACGTTAGCAAAGCCATAACCATGACCCCAACAGTCACAATCGAGCGACGGCGCATCGCAGTAGAGGGAATCGTCCAGGGCGTGGGCTTCCGGCCTTTCGTCTATGGGCAGGCGCTGCGCTGCGGCCTGACTGGCTTTGTGCTGAACGACAGCACTGGCGTGACGATCGAGGTCGAGGGTGAGCACGCAGCGCTGGCGGCATTCGAGCGCGCCTTGCGTGAGACACCGCCGCCGATGGCCCGCGTTGACAGCATCAATGTAGAAAACATGCTTCCTTGCGGCGAGACAGCGTTTGTGATTCGGCACAGCCAGGCCGGTGCCGAGCGCCGCACGCTGATTTCGCCCGACACGGCCACCTGCGATGATTGTCTCCATGAATTGTTCGACCCGCATGATCGGCGCTATCGCTATCCGTTCATCAATTGCACCAATTGCGGGCCGCGCTTCACGATTGTGCTCGACGTGCCGTATGACCGCGATTTGACGGCGATGCAGGACTTCCCCATGTGTCCGGCCTGCCATGCGGAGTACACCAATCCGCTGGACCGGCGCTTCCATGCCCAGCCGAATGCATGCCCGGTATGCGGGCCAGAGATTCATTTCAGATTGCAAATTGCAGATTGTAGATTGAATGATACGAGTGTTAATCTGCAATCTTTAGAGAAGAAAGATGCGCTGCATGCCACGGTTGACGCACTGCATGCCGGACAGATCATCGCAATCAAAGGGCTGGGCGGCTATCATCTGGCATGCGACGCGCTGCATGCCCAAGCAGTGACACGGCTGCGGCGGCGCAAGCACCGCGAGGCCAAGCCGTTCGCGCTGATGGCTCCTGACCTGGAGACGGTGCGGCAACTCTGTGACGTGAGCGAGGACGAAGCGGCGCTGCTCCAATCACGCCGCCGCCCGATTGTGCTGCTGCGTGAGCGTCCCGATTGCCCGGTCGCGGACGGCGTCGCACCCAACTACACCACCCTGGGCGTCATGCTACCTTACACGCCGCTCCATCACCTGCTGCTGCGCGCCTTTGCGGAAACGGTTGGCGCGGATCGACCAGCCGTGCTGGTCATGACCAGCGGCAATCTGAGCGACGAGCCAATCGCCTACCATGATAACGATGCTCGCGAACGACTTGCCACAATCGTTGATGGCATGCTAACGCACAACCGCGCTATTCACATGCGCTGCGATGATTCGATTACGCGCATCGTGGCAGGCGGAGAACAGATCTTCCGCCGTTCGCGCGGCTACGCGCCGGAGCCGCTACCGCTGCCGTTCGAGGTTCCAGTTCCACTGCTGGCCGTCGGCGGTCATCTCAAAAACACCTTCTGCCTGGCCAAGGGGCGGCAAGCGTTCATCAGCCATCACATTGGCGACCTGGAAAATCTGGAGACGCTAACATCGTTTCATGAGGGCATCGAGCACTTTCAGCGCCTGTTCGACATCGAGCCGCAGGCCGTCGCCTACGATTTGCACCCTGACTATTTGGCGACCAAGCACGCGCTCGATCTGGATGTGCCACACAAAATCGGCGTGCAGCACCACCATGCCCACATCGCTAGCGTGCTGGCCGAGCACGGATTGACCGGCCCGGTGATCGGCGTCGCAGCGGATGGCACCGGCTACGGCAGCGACGGCGCAATCTGGGGCTGCGAGATCATGGCCGCCGACATGGGCGGATTCGAGCGGCTGGCGCACCTCGCTTATGTGCCGCTGCCGGGCGGCGAGCAGGCAGTGCGGCAACCATGGCGCGTCGCTGCCGCCTATCTGATGCAGGCCTACGGCGACGATTTTTTGAACCTCGACATTCCGTTCGTGCGGCAGCTCGACCGGGCGCGCTGGCATGTGCTTGCTCAAATGATCGCGCGCAAGATCAACAGCCCGCCTGCATCAAGTCTGGGCCGGCTGTTCGACGCCGTCGCGGCGTTATTGAGTGTGCATGGCGAAGTCGTATATGAAGGACAGGCGGCGATCGAGCTTGAAATGCAGGCCGAGCCGAGTGACCATGTGTATCCCTTTGATATTCACAGCGGCAGCCCGGCAATACTCGACGTTGCGCCGCTGATCCGTGCGGTCGTCGAGGACATCACGCAGGGTGCATCCGTGCCGCAGATTGCTGGCCGCTTCCATCGCTCGGTTGCTGAATTGCTGGCAGTGGCATGCCAGCGCGCACGCGAGCAGACGGGCCTGAGCATGGTCGCGCTCAGCGGCGGTGTGTTTCAGAATCGGCTGCTGCTCGAACAGCTTCTGGCGCGGCTCGAACAGATGGCGTTTCAGGTGTATTTTAACCGGCGCGTGCCGCCCAACGACGGCGGGTTGAGCCTTGGACAACTCGCAGTTGCCGCAGCAACATTGCCGATCGCACATTGCACATTGTAGATTACCTTTTCAATCTACAATAGACAGTCACGGAGGAATTATGTGTCTTGGTATTCCTGGCCAAATTGTCGAATTCGTAGACGATGCCAACCACATCGCCAAAGTAAACGTCTCCGGCGTCAGACGCAACGTGAATGTCGCGCTGGTGCGTGCTGACGGCATTGCAATAGGCGACTGGGTGCTCATCCACGTCGGCTTCGCCATGAGCAAGATCGACGAGCAGGAGGCGCAGGAGACACTCGATCTGCTGCGCGAGATGGGTGCGGCCTACACTGACGAGATGCAGATGCTGCACGCAAGCCAGATTGAGTGAGACACTTCTCAATGAACAAATTGCATTGTCATGCTGAACGAAGCGCTGTCCTGAGCGCAGTCGAAGGGTGAAGCATCTCATCGCATCACAAAGTTATATCGTTGAGATGTTTCGCTCCGCTCAACATGACAAGAGCATTCTCAGAATGGGTATTACCAGATTAGCTTCTTATTATGAGCACAAATCTCCACACAATCGTTACCGCCCGCTTCGAGCAGAGCATGGCCGTGCCGGAGACATTCTTCACGGCTGAGTCCGAACGGATCGCGCAGTGCTGTTGGGCGATGGCGAAGCGCTTCCATCAAGGAGGGCGGTTGCTAGCGTTCGGCAACGGCGCCTGCGCGACCGACGCACAGCACGTCGCGGTCGAGTTCGTGCATCCGGTGATCGTCGGCAAGCGCGCGCTGCCAGCCCTGGCCTTGACGAACGACAGCGCAGCGCTGAGCGGGCTGCATGGCGGCGATGGGGTAGACTTCGCGCGCCTGCTCGCCATTCTGGCCCGCCCGCAGGATATCGCCATGGGCTTCTCGCCGGACGGGCGCTGCGCCAATGTGCTGGCCGCGTTGAACGAAGCGCGCCGCATGGGGCTGCTGACGCTGGGGCTGGCGGGCGGCGACGGCGGGCAGTTCGCGCACGCCCAACTCGATTTCTGCTTCGTCGTTCCGTCACACGATGCGCCGACGGTGCAGGAAACGCACGAGACGCTCTATCATGTGCTGTGGGAATTGGTGCATATCTTCTTTGAACATGAGGGGCTTTTGAAATGAGCGAGAACCAAGAACCGAGAACCGAGAACCAAGAATCGAGCTTCCTCAGTTCCTCGGAGTTCCCGTCGTTTACTGACCGCCGTGTCACCATGTCATCATGTCACTATGTCACCGACGAAGTCGGCCACTGTATCACCTGCTCGGACGAGGCGGTGGAATGCATGATCGTGCATGTTGATACCACAACGCAGATGGCGGTGGTCGCCGTGCAGGGCGTGCAGGAAGAGATTGACTTGAGCCTGATTGACGATGTTGCACCTGGCGATACGGTACTCGTTCATGCTGGCATCGCCATCGCGAAACGTTAACTATTAAAACTTGGATACTTTTGGCAACTGTAATCCGAAATCTGCAATCTAAAATCATGAGCGAAGGTTCTGAATACGACCGGCTGTTCTACCCATTCCTGTTCGAAGGCGGGACTGCCAACGCCGAGGATGTGCTGGCGCAGGTCCGCCACTCGACGCTGGAGAAGTGCCGCGAGGTCATCGCGCTGCGCCGCGTAATGCTGGAGCAGGCCGCCGATCAGATCGTCGCTGCCGGAACCGCCATGGCGGAAGCCTTCGCGGCGGGCGCAATGCTGCTGACATTTGGCAACGGCGGCAGCACCACTGACGCCCAGGATATCGTGGCAGACCTGATCGCGCCGCCACAGCATGGCATGTGCCCGCTGCCGGCCATAGCGCTGACCGAGGATCGGGCGGTTATCACTGCTGTTGGCAACGATGTCGGCTTCGACAACGTCTTCGCCCGTCAGGTGATCGCGTTCGGGCGACCGGGCGACATCGCGGTTGGCATCTCGACCAGCGGCAACTCGGCCAACGTGCTGGTCGCGCTGGAGCAGGCCAAGAAGCAGGGATTGCTAACCATTGCGCTGGCAGGCTACGACGGAGGCAAGGCAACCCGTACATCCGCCGTGGATTATTGCATCGTCGCGCCCAGCGATCACATCCCGCGCATTCAGGAAGCGCAGGCAACGGTCTATCATGCGCTTTTGGCGGTCGTTTTCGCGATTTTGAGTGACGATCCACGGCAGGTGAATGACGAATAAGGAGCAGGATTTATGAAATACGTCGATGAATATCGCGATCCGCAATTGGCCAAAACAATTGCTGCCGAGATTGCCACGTTGAGCAGTGGCCGACCCCTAAAGCTGATGGAAGTCTGCGGCGGTCACACCCACACGATCTATAAGCATGGCATCGAAGATGTATTGCCGCGCAACATCGATCTGGTGCATGGGCCGGGCTGCCCGGTGTGCGTGCTGCCGATGGGCCGCATAGATGACGCGATTGCCATCGCGCGCACAGAGGGCGTAATCTTCACGACCTTCGGCGACATGATGCGCGTGCCGGGGTCCAATGGCAGCCTGCTCGACGCCAAAGCCTCAGGAGCAGACGTGCGCTTCGTCTACTCGCCGCTCGATGCGCTCAAGATCGCGCGCCAGAATCCCGACCGCGAGGTGGTGTTTTTCGCTATCGGTTTCGAGACGACCGCGCCCTCAACCGCTGTCACACTGCTGCGCGCGCAGGCCGAAAACATCAGGAACTTCTCGATCTTTTGCAATCACGTCATGATCGTTCCGGCGATCAAAGCGATTTTCTGACTCTCCCGACCTGCGGCTGGACGGCTTCATCGGCCCCGGCCATGTCAGCATGGTGATCGGCATGCGGCCCTACACGTTTATCGCGCGCGATCACCGCAAGCCGGTGGTCATCTCCGGCTTCGAGCCGCTCGACATCATCCAATCCGTGTACATGATCGTGCAGCAGATCAGCGCGGACCGCGCCGAGGTCGAAAACCAGTACGGGCGCGTCGTGCGACCGGAAGGCAACGTCAAGGCGCTGGAGGCGATGGCGCGCACCATGGAGCTGCGCCCGTTCTTCGAGTGGCGCGGGCTGGGCTTCATCACGCACAGCGCGCTCAAGCTGCGCCCGGAGTTCGCGGCATGGGACGCCGAGCTGCGCTTCGAGGTGCCGGGCATCCGCGTGGCCGACCCGAAGGCATGCCAGTGCGGCGAGGTACTCAAGGGCGTGATTAAGCCTTGGGAGTGTAAAGTGTTCGGCACGGCATGCACGCCGGAAACACCGATCGGCACCTGCATGGTCTCGTCCGAGGGCGCGTGCGCTGCCTATTACAACTATGGCCGTTTCTCCATGGCGTCCGAGCGCGACAAGCTGCCAATAATTGACCTGAACGTATGACACGGTGATAAGGTGCCAGATATTATAGCAATTTGCAAAACAGTTGAGCCACTTCCGTAGCGCGGATTTGAAATCCGCGCCACACGAGCGCTCAAGCGATCTGAAAACCGCTATAAAGAGGCCATAGAGATTATGAACAGATCTCCTGTGTTCTCTGTGGCTTACGCAATCTGAAAACGGCCAGGAATTGAAACGATGACTCAGCCCAACAAAGCAACACGCCTCACCGATATGCCCGACGTGCTGGAGAAGATCGAACGCGTGCGCCAGCACCGCCGCCACAAATTCTATCTGCGCGATGAGCATATTACGTTAAGTCACGGCAGCGGCGGCAAGGCAACCCACAACCTGATCGAGGGCGTCTTCGCCCCGGCCTTCTCGAACCCATTGCTCGACCCCATGGACGACGCGGCGATCTTTGCGGTGGGCGATGGAGATGTACGGCTGGCGTTCACCACCGACACCTACGTCGTCAGCCCGCTGTTTTTCCCGGGCGGCGACATCGGCAAGCTGGCCGTGCATGGGACGGTCAATGATCTGGCGATGAGCGGCGCGCAGCCACTCTATCTTTCGGCAGGCTTTATTTTGGAAGAGGGCTTCCCAATTGCCGACCTGCGCCGGATCGTCGACTCAATGGCGGCGGCAGCGCGCGAGGCGGGCGTTGCAATCGTCACCGGCGACACCAAGGTGGTGCAGCGTGGCAAGGCCGATGGCGTGTTCATCAACACGGCTGGCGTAGGTATGATTACAAACACCTGGCGCATCGGGCAAACTGAGGCGCGTCCGGGCGACAAGGTGCTACTCAGCGGCCCGGTCGGCGATCATGGCATCGCGATCATGCTGGCGCGCGAAGAGCTTGACATCGAAACTGATGTGCAGAGCGACACGGCTCCACTTCACGGGCTGGTGGCAGACGTGCTCGCAGCGGCGGGTGCAGGTGTTCATTGCCTCAAAGACCCGACGCGCGGCGGCGTGGCGACGTCCTTGAACGAGATTGCGCTAACATCTGATGTCTCGATTGCGCTCGACGAGCATGCCATTCCGGTGCATGCCGACGTGCGCGGTGCGTGCGAGATTCTGGGGCTTGACCCGCTGACGATTGCGAATGAGGGCAAGCTGTTGGCGATTGTCGCGGCTGAGCAGGCTGAAGCGGCGCTAGCGGCCATGCAAGCTCACCCGCTGGGCCATGAAGCTACAATCATTGGCGAAGTGCGCGCCGAGCCGGCAGCTATGGTCTTCCTGCGCACCGACATCGGCGGCACACGCGTGCTGGATATGCTGGTCGGCGACCCGCTGCCGCGAATTTGCTGAGAGCATTGCGCTTGCACGCAGGAGCCAGGATTTGCCTGGCTCCCTTTTTGTGTCAAGGTTGTTGCAATGACCTAATTAATTCTATTCCAATTGACTTAGCACCACTGCCGTCGGTTCAATACGCGGCCTAGCAGACGTAAATACGGACGCGTCTAACGTTAAAAATAGATGAATGTTATGCGTACTTCCGAAGTCTCTAGAGGCTGTGTGCTATAATTACTTTTGTAGCGTTTGGCGCTGTTTCGTGTTCCATTTGTGACAGTTAATTATATGCACTGTTACCAGTACCTGTCAGCGTCGCTGAATCAACGTGCAGCAGTAGCATTGATGTCTGACAATAATCACTGGAGTATTATACATGCTTGGTATTTTTAAAAAGATAGTTGGCGACAGCAATGACCGCGCAATCAAGCAGATCATGCCGCTGGTCGAGGAGATTAATGGCCTTGAAGATACGTACAAGGCGCTCTCCGACGAGGAGTTGCACGGCAAGACGGCGGAGTTCAAGGAGCGCCTTCAGCACGACGAGACTCTCGATGATATTTTGCCGGAAGCCTTCGCGGCCGTGCGCGAGGCGAGCCGCCGCACGATTGGCCTGCGCCACTTTGATGTGCAACTCATCGGCGGCGTTGTGCTGCATGAGGGCAAAATCGCTGAGATGAAGACCGGCGAAGGCAAGACGCTGGTTGCTACGCTGCCGCTGTACCTCAACGCGCTTGAGGGCAAGGGCGCGCACCTGATTACGGTCAATGAGTATCTGGCGAAGGTCGGCGCGGGCTGGATGGGGCCACTCTACCACCTGCTTGGCCTGACGGTCGCCACGATTGCCCATGATTACTCAGCCGTGTACGACCCGAACTATGTCGATGAGAGCGTCAATCAGGAGGATTCGCGCCTGGTGCATTGGCGGCCCGTCACGCGCCGTGAAGCCTACATGGCCGACATCACCTACGGCACCAACAACGAGTTCGGCTTCGATTACCTGCGCGACAACATGGCAATCGACGAAAGCCAGCTTGCCCAGCACGATCTGCATTACGCCATCATCGACGAGGTCGACAATATCTTGATTGACGAGGCGCGCACGCCGTTGATCATTTCCGGCCCAGCGCAGGAGAGCAGCCAGGAATACAAACGCTTTGCTTCGCTGGTGCGCAACCTCACGCCGAGTTCCTACACGCCGGACCAGGCCAAGAAGGAGCAGGTTGAGCCGGATGGCGACTTCATGATCGACCTGCGTTCCAAGGGCATTCAGCTCACGGACGACGGCATTGCGAAGGTTGAGCGGCTGCTGGGCATTCCTGAGAACGAAAGCCTGTATGATCCGAAATATTATGAACTGACCCAATTTCTCGATAATGCCGTGCGGGCCGAATTCATCTACCAGCGTGACAAAGATTATATTGTTGAAGCGGACGGCGAAGTTGTGATCGTAGACGAGTTCACCGGGCGCAAGATGCCTGGCCGCCGCTGGAGCGATGGCTTGCACCAGGCTGTCGAGGCCAAGGAAGGCGTGCAGATTCGGCAGGAAAATGTCACGCTGGCGACGATTACGTTCCAGAACTTTTTCCGCATGTACGACAAGCTGTCGGGCATGACCGGTACGGCGGTGACAGAGAAAGAGGAGCTTGGCAAAATTTACAACCTCGATGTGGTGGTCATTCCAACCAACCGGCCCATGATTCGCCAGGACTTTGACGATCAGATTTTCCGCACCGAAGAGGCCAAATTCAACGCACTGGTCAGTGAAATCGAGGAGATGCAGCAGGTTGGGCGTCCCGTGCTGGTTGGCACCACTTCGGTGGAAACATCGGAACGGCTGAGCCGACTGCTCGACAAGCACAAGATTAAGCATAACGTCTTGAACGCCAAGCAGCATGAGCGCGAGGCACATGTAGTGGCGCAGGCCGGGCGCCCACGAGCGGTAACGATTGCGACCAACATGGCCGGTCGTGGTACCGACATTTTGCTGGGCGGTAACCCGGACGGCCTGGTTGATGAGATTCTGGCCGAGCGCGGCATCAAACTTGAGGATGCGACACCAGAGCAAAAGAACGACGCATTGAAAGAAGCCAAGCGCCGCACTGAGACTGATCGGCAGAAGGTTGTCGAAATGGGCGGCATGCACATCATCGGCACCGAGCGTCATGAAGCACGGCGCATTGACAATCAGTTGCGTGGTCGCGCGGGACGCCAGGGCGACCCTGGATCGTCACGCTTCTACCTGTCACTTGAGGACGACTTGATGCGGCGCTTCGGCAACATGGAGCGGATCGGCGGCATCATGTCGCGGCTCGGCGTGGATGACAGCATGCCTATTGAGGCCAAGCTGATCAACCGCTCGCTTGAGGGCGCGCAGAACCGCGTCGAGGGCTACAACTTCGACGCCCGCAAGCATACCGTCGAGTTCGACGACGTCATGAACAAACAGCGCATGATCATTTACGCCGACCGCAAGGACATCTTGAACGGCGAAAACATGCGCGACCGCGTGCTGGAAATGATTGGCGCGGAGGTTGGAGCGCTGCTTGAGCGCAACCTGCCGGAGGACGAGCAGGAATGGGACACCGAAGCGCTACTGCGGGCCATCCGCACGATTGACCCGCTGTTCCCCACGGATGTCACACCCGAGTCGCTGGAGGAAATGGAGCGCCAGGAGATTGACGATCTGCTCCTCGACCGGATTGAGGAAGCCTACGAAGAGCGCGAGCAGACGATCAGCGAAGAAAATATGCGCTTTGTCGAGCGGCGCATGATGCTGGCGACGATTGACCGGCACTGGGTTGATTATCTGACTGGCATGGAGGCGCTGCGGCAGGAGATCGGATTGCAAGCAGTTGCGCAGCGCGACCCGCTGCTGGAATACCAGCGCAACGCGTTCATGATGTTCGAGGAACTGAAGGCCAATATTCAGCGCGACATCGTGTACAACATTATTCCGGTCTCGTTCCAGTACGAGCAGCACCTGCGCCAGATGGAGATCGAACAGCAGCAGCGCCTTCAAATGGCTCAGCATGCTGGCGAAAGCGAGGAAGCGCAGCAGGAGCATGCACGGACGGCGCGCACCGCCCGCAAGACGGTGGAGATTGGCCGCAACGATCCGTGCCCATGTGGGAGCGGCAAAAAATTCAAGCAGTGTCACCTCGGCAAAGAGAACGAACTTATTACGCTGCTGCAGAATCAGGCAGCCGGTCCAGTTGCCGCTCCCAAGTCTGCTGCGCCGTCAGTGTCGGCGCAACTTGCAACCGGCGGGCGGAAAGCACCTGTGCCAGCCACACCGCGTGGTCGCCAGGCGCCGCCCGCGAACGGTGGCAATGGCAACGGCGGCAAGGCACAGGCCGCAGTGCCGCGTGGCAAGCAGGCGCAGGCAAAACGGAAGTAGTTTGGCGTAAGCATAGTAAAATTATCAACCATGAACGACTATTGGCTGAGCAAAATCAGTCTTTAGTCGTTCGTTCTTTTCATGATCTTATGTTATACTTCATGGCTATAAAAGGCCATATTCAGGAGTAGTAGGTGCGCCTTTACAGAGAGCAGCCGGGTGGTGCAAGGCTGCGTCAGCGCCGAACTCGCCTGAATCAGTGCCGGGCCGGGGAAGTCTTTATTGCAGATTTCAAATTGCGGATTGCAGATTATGTCCAACTATGGATAATCTGCGATCTGCAATCCATAATCTACAATGAGTTTGTAGTCGGCTTCGGGCGCGCCCGTTACTGCGCAAAACGAGAGCAGAGTATCGTTCGTTGTTCAATACTCTGAATCGGGGTGGTACCACGGAGCAATGCCTTCGTCCCTGGCATGGGACGGGGGTTTTTTGTCATTCAAAATTGAAAATATGTACTTTTCTAGATGAACTACGATGCATACGCGCCGATCTACGACACGACCGCGCAAGACACCTGGAGTGCGAAGCAGGCTACATGGACGCTTGACTGGCTGCGCAAGCGCGGCGTCATGCCAGCTTCCGTCCTTGATCTGGCGTGCGGCACGGGCGGCGCGGCGCTCATGTTCGCGTCAGCCGGCTGCCATGTCGTCGGGGTAGATCGCTCGGCGGCGATGCTTGAGATAGCGCGTGGCAAGGTACGTGATGCAGGCGCAGATGTGACGTTTGTGCAGGCGGATGTACAATTGACGACAGACGACAGACGACAGACGACAGATCAAAAGAACATCCATCGTCCATATAATCTCGTCACTTGCTTCGATGCTTTGAACGAAATCACCGCAGGCGGCGATTTAGAACGCATATGCACGGCAGTTGCGGCAGCATTACAACCCAGCGGCTGGTTTGTATTCGACATGCCGGATCCCGACGTGCTCACCGAGGACGAGCGCGATGTCGTAGTTAGCAACAACACTGATTGTGTCGTGTATCACCGTTTCAGTCATGATGAGGAGACCGGTATAACGACCCGGCGTGTGGTCTGGCTGGTGCGCGAAATCGAGCGCTGGTGGCGCGGCGAGGAGACGCATACACTGCGCACGTGGAGCAGAAACGATATACAAACGGCACTCGCAACGGCAGGGCTGCATATCGTCGAACAGCATAACCATGCTGAACGAATGATATACGTTGCGCGGCGTGAGGAATGAAGTATAAATAAGCCAATGAAAGATCATGCCGGTAAACGACTCGGTGCCCGCCGCGCCGATGCGGACGAAAGCCAGTGGAACATCAGACACGCTGGCGTTTTTCTACGGCCTGTGGGCGTTCTCGGCGCTGGGACGGGCAGTCTATCAATATATTTGGAAGCACCCGGTCAACTTCATGCCGACGCATATCTCGGCGTTTGTCGGTGTGCTGTACATTGCCATTATCATTGGGCTGCGCCGCCGCTCGCCGCGCGCATGGTGGATCACGCTCACGCTGCTCTGCATCGAGCTATCGGGCGTGCTGCTGGTCGGCACAATTGATGTCGTCTGGCATCCTTTCGCGTATGCGTCGGTCTGGTCAGAATATGGCATCGGCTACTTTTTCATGCCGCTTGTGCTGCCGTTTGTTGGCCTGACATGGATTTTGCGCAAGGAAACGCGACAAGCGTATGGCTTGGAAGATAGACACGTTCCAAACTGAGGCGCTGTGATGAACGATTATGTCTGGAGTGTGAACGATCAGCCCGAGCAGCAAGACATCGGGTTTCTGCAAGATTGCATCTATGAGTACAACGCCGCACGGACGGGGTACACTGACGGCAGGCTGCTGAGCATCTTCGTGCGCGATGCAAGCGGCGCGATTGTCGCCGGACTGTACGGCTGGACTTGGGGTGGCTGCCTGCAAATTGAAGATTCTGTGGGTCAACGAGCAGCTACGTGGACAAGGCTATGGTACTCAACTGTTGCGCTCTGCCGAGCAAGAAGGGCAAGCGCGTGGCTGCACGCAGGCCCAACTAACGACTCATAGCTTTCAGGCACCCGACTTTTACAAACGCTTCGGATACGAGATCGTTGGCACAATTGACAATTATCCGCGTGGGCATGCACAGCATTTTTTACGAAAACAACTGGACGAGGTGACACCATGAACACGCAGGACATGCGCATGCTGTTCGACTGTAATTATTGGGCGAACGCGCGCATCCTTCAGTCCGCCAGCAACGTGTCGCCCGATGTGTTTGATAGCGCGTCGCTCGGCTACTGCAAGCTGCACGAGACACTTGTCCACACGATGAGCACAGAGTGGAACTGGCGCTCACGCTGGCAGGGTGTCTCACAAACGGCCATGCTCGATCCACGCGACTTCCCGACATTGGATGCTGTGCGCGAACGCTGGAATGATGAAAAGCGGCAGATGTATCTATTTCTTGACACGCTCAGTGATGACGATCTCGAACGGCCAGTGGCCTACACGACCATGAGTGGCAAGCAGTACACAAATACGCTCTGGCACATGATGGCACATGTGGTGACGCATGGAATGCAGCACCGCAGCGAGCTTGCCATGCTGCTTACCGAACTTGGGCACTCACCCGGCGATATTGACATGATTGCGTTTGTGCGGGAACAGCAATGAAAACTGGCTACCAAACAACATATTTCAGATTGCAGAAACTTGCTGACGGCGTGTACGCTGCGCTGGCGATGCCAGGCAGCGGCGCACGGCGCAACGCAGGCATTATCGATCTGGGCGACCAGACGCTGGTGTTCGATACGCTGTTCACGCCGCAGGCCGCGCAGGAGCTGCGGCGCTACGCCAAGCAATTGACCGGACGGCCAGTAACATGGGTAATCAATAGTCATCGCCATGCCGATCATGTGCTGGGCAATCAGGTGTTTGCCGAGGCGCAGATTGTCGCGACGAGCACGACCCGCGAACAGATTGCAGAGCGCGGCGCGGCATTCATCGCGCATGCCAAAGCTAATACGACTTTTCTGGCCGAGTTCGCCGCGAAGATCGATCGGGAGCCGGACGAACGCACGCGCGCCAAGATGATCAACACGCTGGCTGACTACCGGGCGCTAGAACAGGCGCTGCCGACGATTGAACTCACGCTGCCGAATGTCACGTTCACCGAGCGCATGGTGTTTCATGGCACGCAGCGCAGCGCCGAACTAATTACGTACGGCGGAGGCCATAGTCCAAGCGATGCGTTTTTGTATCTGCCGGAGGAAAAGATCATGTTCGCTGGCGACATCGTGCAAGTCCAGACACACCCATCAATGAGCGACGGAAACCCGGAGCAATGGGCGGCCATGCTTGAACAAGTCGCCATGCTCGATATAGAACGGATCGTGCCGGGCCACGGGCCGCTCGGCGGGCGCGAGGATCTCGACCTTACGCGCCAGTACATCCACGACCTTCAGCATCACGCCGCCGCAGCCGTCGAGCGCGGGCTGTCGGCAGAGCAAGTTGGAGCGATGGATGTGCTGGCACCATACGAAGATTGGGACGCGCCGATGATTTTCCATGAGAACATGCAGTTTTTGTGCGAACGCCTGACGAAAGCGAGACTTTAGGAGAAGCCACAGAGAACTCAGAGGATCGAGAGAAAAAGTACCGAATCTCTGTGCGCTCTGTGACCTCTGTGGCAGCTTCCTGTTATATTTGGAGAACCACCATGACCGATATAACCGAGACCACCAGACGCACTACGGAGCGTTTCGACCCGTCTATTGAACCGAAATGGCGCGCGTTCTGGGAGCGCGAGGGCATTTTCAAAGCAGGGCGGCGGCCTAGCGCACCGAACCGCTATATTTTAGAAATGTTTCCCTATCCAAGCGGCGATCTGCATGTCGGCCACCTGAAGAATTACGTGATCGGCGACGCGCTGACGCGCTACTATGTCAGTCGCGGCTACGATGTGCTACACCCGTTCGGATGGGATGCCTTCGGCCTGCCCGCCGAGAACGCCGCGATCAAGTTCAAGCGCCACCCGCGCGAGTGGACCTACACTAACATCGCCGAGTCAAAAAAATCGCTGGGCATCGCTGGCATCATGTACGACTGGTCGCGCGAGGTGACGACCTGCGATCCGGCATATTACAAATGGAATCAGTGGCTGTTCCAGCTGCTGTATAAAAAAGGGCTGGCCTATCGCGCTTCGTCGCTGGTCAACTGGGACCCGGTCGATCAGACGGTGCTGGCGAACGAGCAGGTCGACGCCGAGGGCCATTCGTGGCGCTCGGGCGCGAAGGTCGAGAAGCGCGAGTTGGAGCAGTGGTTCTTCAAGATCACGGCCTATGCAGAGCGGCTGCTGCAAGATCTCGACAAACTGACCGATTGGCCGGAGCGCGTCAAGACCATGCAGCGCAACTGGATCGGCAAGAGCGAGGGCGCAGAGGTCACGTTCGAGTCCGAGCAGGGCGACCAGATCGTGGTGTTTACCACGCGGCCTGACACACTGTGGGGCGCGACGTTCATGGTGCTGGCGCCAGAGCACCCGCTGGTCGCCAAGCTGACCACGCTCGACAAACAAGCCGAGGTCGAGGCGTATGTCGCGAAGTCGAAGCTGGAAAGCGAGATCGAGCGCACCAGCACGACCAAAGAGAAGACCGGCGTGTTCATCGGCGCGTACGCCGTCAATCCGGTCAACGACGAGCGTATTCCGATCTGGATCGCCGATTACGTGCTGATGGGCTATGGCACCGGCGCGATCATGGCCGTGCCTGCGCACGACCAGCGCGACTTCGAGTTCGCGCGGCAGTTCGACCTGCCGATCCGCGTCGTCGTGCAGCCGGAAGGCCAGAACATCAGCGCCGCCGAGATGACCGAAGCATGGCCGGACGAAGGCGTGATGGTCAACTCCGGGCCGCTGGATGGCGTACCGGCAGGCAAGGGCGAAGGCCAAAGCGTGAAGGCCGCGATCGCATGGCTGGAGGAGCATGGCAAAGGCAAGGGCACCATCAATTATCGCCTGCGCGACTGGTTGATCAGCCGCCAGCGCTACTGGGGCACGCCCATTCCCATGATCCATCGTGAGGATGGCTCGATCGTGCCGGTGCCGGACGATCAACTGCCGGTCGTGCTGCCGGAGATCAGTGATTTTCTGCCGAAAGGCAAATCGCCGCTGGCCTCCGCCACCGACTGGGTGAACGTCACTGATCCGGAGACCGGCGCACCGGCCCGGCGCGACACCGACACCATGGACACGTTCGTGGACTCATCGTGGTATTACATCCGCTTCACCGACGCGACTAACGACCAGGAAATCTTTTCCACCGAAGCGGCGGCACGCTGGATGCCGGTCGACCAGTACATCGGCGGCATCGAGCATGCCATTCTGCACCTGCTGTACTCGCGCTTCATCACCAAGGTGCTGTACGATGAAGGACTGCTGCCGGACGACGAGCCATTCCGCGCGCTGTTCACACAAGGCATGGTGCAGCGCCGCGTTCGCACACCGGTCACGATTGAGAACGACATGGTGACGTTTCCAGAGGAACTGATCCGCAAGCTGGACCTGCCGCGCGAGCCGGTGGACGAAACAACCGCGCGAGCACAACTGAAGCTGCACGGCTACGTCTTGGAGCGCGTGGGCGAAGGTTGGGAAGCGGTCAGCGGGCCGGTCACCATGAGCAAAAGCGCAGGCAACGGCGTGCCGGTTGGACCGTTCGTGCGACAGTACGGCTCGGACGTCGCGCGGATCGTGGTGCTGTTCGCCGCGCCGCCCGAGAACAGCATGGAGTGGACCGACGAAGGCGTGGCGGGCGCGCAGCGCTTCCTGAATCGCATCGTCGCGCTGTTCGGGCCGGATCGGGCCGAGATCGCGGCGCGCAAAGGCCGCATGTACAAATACACGCCGACTGACGCCGACACCAAGCTGCACCGGCGGCTGCATGAAACGATCAAGAAGGTCACGCAGGACACCGAAACGTTCCACTTCAACACGGCGATTTCGGCGCTGATGTCGCTGCTGAACGACACAATCAGCTATCGCAACGAGGTAGGCGAGATAACGCCGGTATTCACCGAGGTGGCGCAAGCCTATGCGCGGCTGCTGTCGCCGTTCGCGCCGCACCTGGCCGAAGAGCTGCACGCATGGTTCGGCGGTGAGGGCAGCGTGTATGACGCGGGCTGGCCGGAATGGGACGAAGCCGCGTTGATGCAGTCCGAGATCGAGGTGGTGCTGCAAGTCAACGGCAAAGTGCGCGGCAAAATCAACGTGCCCGCGCAGGCCGACGAATTGCAGCTGCGCGAGTGGGCGCTGAGCAACGAGCGCGTACAAAGCTTCATTGAGGGCAAGCAGGTGCGCAAAATCATCGTCGTGCCAGGCAAACTGGTCAATGTCGTAGCCTAGGCATTTTTAACCACGAAGATATCAAGACGCGAAGTTGGAATGGTTGAATGTAGGGGCAGGTCTGAGACCTGCCCTTTCTACTGTCACCCTGAACGCAGTGAACGGTCTCATTAATACTCAGCAATATACCTATGCACTCATTCGTCCCTGCAACTAGCTTCAAAAAACAGCGGCCATGGCTCGCCATCGCTGCCATCCTGCTTTTGACGGCGCTCCTGCTACGAATTCAGGGCCGCTTGTGGATCTGCCGCTGCGGCTATGTGCTGCTCTGGTCGGGCGATATCAAGAGTTCCGATAATTCACAGCACATCTTTGACCCTTACAGCTTCACACACATCCTGCATGGCTTCATATTCGCCGGACTGCTCGCTTGGGGGCTGCCGCGCCTCAAATGGCAGTGGCGGCTGGTGCTGGCAGTGATCATTGAAGCCGCATGAGAGATTGCTGAGAATACTGACGCCGTTATTCAGCGTTACCGTGAGGCGACGCTCGCGCTCGGCTATTATGGCGACACGATCTTGAATTCGATGAGCGACATTGCCATGTGCATGTTGGCTTCATGATCGCCCGCTCGCTCGGCTTCCGCCGCACCGCCGCGCTGTTTATCATCACCGAGATTGTCTTGATCATCTGGATCAGAGACAGCCTGCTGCTGAATATCCTCATGCTGGTGCATCCAATTGAGGCAATCAAGCAGTGGCAGATGGGTCGCTAGCCGCCATGCTATAATCCGCAAACCAATAATAGAGCTTTAGCACGGAAGGCACCGATGGAACTCACTCTGACCACGCCCGCGTTGCTCTTTCCAGCAATTTCGCTACTGCTGCTGGCCTACACCAGTCGTTTTCTCTCGTTGGCAGCTTTGATGCGCGAGCTGTACCGGCGCTACCGCGAGCAGCCCGATCCGCGCATCAAGACTCAGCTTGCGAACCTGCGCTACCGCATTGTGATTATCAGGAACATGCAGGCGCTCGGCATCGCGAGTTTCTTCGGCTGCGTGCTGTGCATGTTCATGCTATTCGCCGGGCTGCTCACGCTCGGCAAATGGATTTTTGGTGCGAGTCTGTTGCTCCTGCTGGCTTCGCTGGCGCTGTCGCTGCGCGAAATCCAGGTTTCGATTGACGCGCTCATCGTGCAACTCGAAGATCTCGACGAGATCGATGCAGCGCAACATTAATGCTTGCTTCTTTAAAGCAATACAAAAGACGAAGGTAACTTTTCATCCTTCGTCTCTCGTCTTCGGTCTTTCAGGATATGCTCACGGCGCGGGGAACTGGCCGCTGCCCGATATACTCGTATCAGGCTTTAAGGGAATGTTGCTGTCGGTCAGCACATTTCCGTAGACGTCGGTGACGCGGAAGGTGTACGGCCCCGGCCCCATGCCGCTCGTATCGAGGAAGTAGTTATAGTCCGTGCGCGGCACACTCTTGAATGCACCCGAAGCCGTGCGATACTCGAATTTCGCAATGAGATTGCGGTGGTTGCGAATCTGCACCGCCGTCCACCATTGATTGCTTCCATCCTTGATGTGATAGACAATCGGTCCGCTGATATCAGGGCTGATGATGTGCCATGAGATCGGCACGCGCCCTTGCACTAGATCGGCAATCTTGGCGAACGCCTGCGGGCTCAAGTCAATGTCGCCCTGCTTGCATTCCGGGCACTGGTCAACGATCCGCACTGTGATCACACCCTTCGGCCCGGTGATCTTGACGTACGCGCCGCAAATCGCAGAGTTAGCGTAATCGACGTGGTTCATTGCACCAACCATGAGGTCGTTTGGCGATGGATCGAAGGAGCAGTTGCCGCTGCCGTCAGCATCGTAGTACGTGCCGTCGCCGTGATGTATCTCGCTTGTCGTCTGGCTTGGCGCGTTGGCGAGCAGCGGCAACCAAATCGTCGGCTGCTGGGTCTGCTGCGCGGCGGCGAACGACGTGGTCATGACCATGAACATAATACACAGTGTTGCCGCACAACATATGATTGAACGACGCATAAAACTCCTTTTACGCTAACAATATTTTTACTTATGGATATGAGTGTACCATGGTCATGGCCGCATGCAACGTGACATGCTGATCACAATTCACTCCTTCACCCTCGATCGCTTATAAGTTGAGGTAGGGACAGACAGTAAGGGCAAGCGGATAGCAACGGGCGATAGCGGATTGCACGCTTTCGTCGTACGCCGATGGAACTGCATATGTTCTGTCGATAACAATTTTGTCATCATGTTGGCGATGTTCATCCATCGTGCCTGAAAACGTGCTACTATCATGACCGTGGTTAATCAAAGAAGAGGAGCGCATGGCCGACGATCCAAACCAGCCACCAGATAAGCAGAACATCGCACCTCACCTAAGCCGTCGCGCGTTTCTTCGGCGCGTGGCATTGGGCCTTTCTGCGCCTGCAATCGGCTCGATTCTGGCGTCTTGTCAGGCACCGTTTGGCATTTCCAAGCCACCCACTGAGCCGGTGACCTTTGCTGTAATAGGCGATTTTGGACGGGCTGGCAAGCCAGAACAGGAAGTGGCCGATCTGGTCAAGAGCTGGCAGCCCGATTTCATCGTCACCACTGGCGACAACAATTATCCAGAAGGCGCGGCAAAGACGATTGATGAAAATATTGGCCAATACTACGCCGACTACATTGGTAACTACCATGGTCGCTATGGCAGTGGCTCGCCAGAGAATCGTTTTTGGCCCGTGGTTGGCAACCATGACTGGTTGGCGAAGGATGCCCAGCCGTATCTCGATTACTTCACGCTGCCTGATAAGAAGTACTACTACACCTTCGCCGAAGGGCCGGTGCAGTTCTTCATGCTCGATAGCAACAAGCAGACGCCCGACGGTGCGGACGAGAATTCGCCGCAAGGCCAGTGGCTGCGCCTGCGCCTCGCGGAGTCAATCGCGCCCTGGCGGGTTGTCATGTTTCACCATGCCGCTTATTCATCTGGCGAAAATGGCCCAATGGAGCGCATGCGCTGGCCATTCGCTGTATGGGGCGCTGACCTTGTGCTGGCCGGTCACGACCATGTGTACGAGCGCTTCAATATTAATGGCACACCGTATATCACCAACGGGCTGGGCGGCGCTGAGACGTATGAAAAGACCAAGGAAGCAAAGAATAGCGAAGTGTTTTTCAACCAGGATCATGGTGCTATGCGTGTCCAGGCCACACGCAAGCAGATGACGCTGGAATTCATCACGTACAAGAACGAAGTGATTGATCACCTCGAACTGACCTCCAAACGCACCTAGAAGTGCGCCGTCAGCACACTTCTACCTTCGCGCTATGTCGTTCTGCCACACACGTACGATTTCCTGCAATCGGTCGAGCGGCAGCGCATGGGCTACGCGCCCGTTGATGCCTGTTGTCGTCGTCGCGGCACACAGCGCGTTCAGAATCGCTTCCTCGACCGCATCGGCTACCGCTTCGAACAGCGGCGAGATCGCGTCGTTGGGCAGCATGCGGACGGTGTGCGGCTCGGCGCTCATGTCACTGCGGTACAGACCAGTGTTGCCGGTAGAAAAGGCCAGAAAAATGTCGCCGCTTGAGTTTTCGCCCAGGCCGCCGACGCGCGCGATGCCAAGCGTGGCTCGTTGAGCCAGACGGCGGCACTGCGATGGCAGCAGCGGCGCGTTGGTTGCGACGACCACAATGATGGAGCCAGCGCCTTCCGGCACGCCCGGCAACGGCACCACATCGCGCCCGATCAGTTGCCCGACTGGCACACCATCGACCCGCAGCAGTGCCCGCTGACCATGGTTGGCCTGCACCAGCGCGCCGACGGTGTAGCCGCCCGCCGTTTCGGACAGCACGCGTGAGGACGTGCCAATGCCGCCTTTGAAGCCGTGACAGATCATGCCGGTCCCGCCACCCACGCAGCCCTCCGCTACCGGGCCGCTTTGAGCCGCATCGAGCGCGGCGAAGACATGCTCTGGCCTGACATGGAAGCCGTTGATGTCGTTGAGAAACCCGTCGTAGGTCTCCGCCACCACCGGCAGGCTCCATGTCGTCTCGTAGCTGCGCTCGCCATGCTCAAGCGCGTAGCCAATCAGCGCGTCGCGCACCACGCCCACGCTATGCGTGTTGGTAATCGCAATTGGCTTCACAATCGTGCCAAGCTCTTCAATCCACGGCAGCCCGGTCATCTCGCCGTTGCCGTTCAGGATATGAAAGCCCGCGAACACTGGATCGAGCGCTGCATCGCCGGGGCGTGGCTCGATCACAGTCACACCGGTGCGCACCGGCCCCTGTCCGACGACGAGCGGCCCGTCGCCATGGATGAGCGTGGTGTGGCCGACCCGCACGCCCGGCACGTCGGTGATAGCGTTCCACTGGCCCGGTTCCAGTCGCCCGATTCGCACACGGAGGTCACGGATACGGTGGAGCTCTGCTGCTTGCATGTCAACTCCTTGCTTTCTGTCCAACATCTAATATGCGCCATGCCACTATGCCAAACAGCGCGAGCAGCGCCGCAGTCAGGTACAAGGCAAGCGTGTATCCAGAATTTTCAATGACCAGCCCGGCTATGTACGTTCCAATACCGCCGCCCAAGAACAGACAGAACGCGAACAATGCTACCGCCGTGCCGCGCTGCGACGGCACAAGCTCGGTCGCGCGCGTTTGAAGCGTGCTGTGAGCGATCACATAGCCACCTCCGGCGATGAGCACAGCGACCGGGAAGAACAGCAGCGCCGGCTGGAACGACATCAGCAGGTAAGCTAGCGCGAGCAGCATACTCCCGAGGAATAGCATGCCGCGCTCGCGCAACCGCACCACCAGCCGCCCAACAATCCGTGCTGCCAGCGTGCTGCCGACACCATAGAGCATGAAGCATGCCAATTGTGGCGTACGACATGTGGTCGCGCTCGAACAGCAGGCCGCCGAGATAGCCAAGCGTGCTGGTCGCAACCATGCCTTCACAAAAGACCAGTCCATACAGTACCGCCGCACGTCGCCCCGCATGCCGAAACACATCGCGATAGGGCATGAGCACGCCGCGGCGCTCTCGATGGGGCACAACACGTTGCACCGGCAGCCGCAGTAGCACCGCACCTACGACAAGCGCCAGCAGGCCGTAGCCAATAAACAGCACTCGCCAGGTTGCCAACGAGGCCACAATGCCGCCCAGCGCTGCCGAGAGCACGCCGCCCAACGCCGCCACGCTGACGACGCGCCCAAGCGCGGCCTGCCGCTCATGATACGGAAATGCATCGCCGACGTAGGCCAGCGCCACCGGAATCACGCCGGCCGCGGCTGCGCCGGTACACAACCGTAAAAAGTTCAAGGTGCTAAAGTTCGGCGACCACCCGCCTGCGAAGGTGCCGAGCGCGAACAGGCTCAGCGCCACGCCCATCACGCGTTGTCGGCTGAAGCGGTCGGCCAGCGGGCCGTAGATGAGCTGAAACAGGCCGTACGGAATCGCGTACGATGTGATCAGCAGCCCGGCAGCCGCAACCGTGGTGCCAAAGTCGGAAGCCACAGCGGGCAGCAGCGGCACAACCACCCGCGCCTCGGCTGGACCATGAACACCGCGGCTTGCAGCGCGATAAACAGCCACGGGCTGAGCGTCGCCGTTTGCGCGCTCGGCGGCGCAGCGCCCTCTACGGCGACGGAGGGGAGTTCTGCCACAATGCCTCCTCGATATTCCTTAAACCTGTGCAGTATACCGCACTCCAGGGAGCGCAAAAAAACCGCCCGCGCATGGTTGCACGAGCGGCCTCAGTACGTCAATAAGATTAATCTTCAAACATCGAGCCGGTGAGATAAATAATGCCGATCCATAGTCCGCGCGCGTAGCGATAGAACCACACCGAGAACACCAGCGCGAACAGACCGATCCCGAGAAACAGCAGCAGCAGTGAAACCTGTGTGAAAATAGCTGCAAGCCCGCTGCCAATAAAGACAATGGTGCTTGTGACTAGCGAATTAATCGCCATGCCGCCGGTGATTTCACCGCCATCGCGCTCGAAGATCACGCCGCAGACCGGGCAGCGCACATTCATCTGAAAGCGCGAGCGGAACATGTGCCCATGTTGACAGGCGGGGCAGATCAGGCACAGGCTTTGTGCTAACACACGAAGCAGGCGGAACATTGCTGCGTCTTCCTAGGAGTCACTAAATGTGGCAAATAACAAAAAAGACAGGGGTGAAGCGTACATCTTTCAACCACTGCCTTTACGTAGTAATGTTAAAATGGTGGGCGATAGTGGACTTGAACCACTGACCTCTACGATGTCAACGTAGCGCTCTAACCAACTGAGCTAATCGCCCGCGCAGGTGCTATAGTAGCACTCAAAGCTAGGATTGTCAAGAAAATGTTAAGTCGCGCATAGCGTTTTCCCACGTCAGCCACGCTAATCCGCTGATGTTTGGAGCGGGTTCCTCGCAAAAGCGTACTCGGTGACCGGCTCACCATTGATGAGATGTTCTTGAATAATGCGCTCTAACACCTCGGGCGTGCATGAGTGATACCACGTACCTTCCGGGTAGACCACAGCGATTGGACCGAACTCACAGATCCGCAGGCAATTGGCCTTGGTACGATAGACCTGCGCGGGCGCAAGTTGCAAATCTTTGAGCCGGTCTTTCAAATATGCCCATGATTCGAGCGTCTTTGCGCGTGGCGCGCATTTGGCTTCTGTTTGATCAGCACAGAGAAAAATATGTCGCTGAACGGTGTTGATACCGTATTTGCGAACTTCTTTTTGAAGCTCGTCGTTGATTGCCTCTGAGGTTGGCATGAAATGAACAATCCTTTACACCATGCAGCGCACCGACGGTTGGATAACCGCGCCCGCGCTGCGTTCGTCTCAATTTCAATTGTACCATTGTCTGTGCGTGGTTGCCGACCTGGCATGCATCCTGTTGTACAGAAAAGCAGCGGCAGGACGCACCTGCCGCTGCTTGCTCATGGTCCTGCTTGCGTACTTACTTTGCCAGCGCCAGTACCTCTTGTTCGTCCTTACGGTTCGCCATATTATCAAGCGGCAGCGGGCGTTGGTCGCCCTCGAGATAGGTCTGGCTGGCCGCCTCCACGAACGCGCGGAACAGTGGGTGCGGGCGGTTGGGCCGCGACAAGAATTCGGGGTGGAACTGCGTGCCGAGAAACCAGGGATGGTCGCGCAGTTCCACGATCTCGACCAGCCGCCCGTCCGGCGATTGGCCGCTGACAATCAGTCCGGCCTGTTCCAATTGCTCCCGATATTTATTATTGAATTCGAAGCGGTGGCGGTGGCGCTCGGTGATAAGCTCTTTGCCATACGCCTCGGCGGCCCGTGTGCCAGGCACCAGTTTGCATGGATATGCGCCGAGCCGCATGGTGCCACCCTTGTCGGTAATATCAAGCTGGTCCGGCATAAAGTCAATCACGGGATGCGTGGTCTGTGGCGCAAACTCGGTGCTGTTCACTTGCGAGTCTTCCAGAATGTGACGAGCGAATGCAATTGTCGCGATCTGCATGCCCAGGCATAGCCCGAAGTACGGGATGCCGGTTGTCCGCGCATACTCGGCAACCATGATTTTCCCCTCGATGCCGCGATCCCCGAAGCCGCCCGGCACCACCACGCCATGCACATCGTAGAGCCAGTGCTCTGGGCCATCCTGCTCGATCTGCTCCGATGAAATCCAGCGAATATCCACGTCTACACCGAGATGAATGCCGGCATGGCGTAGCGCCTCCGCCACGCTCAGGTAGGCATCACGCAGTTCAACATATTTACCAACCAGCGCAATCGGCAGCGGTCGCTTGGGCGACTTGATCTGCGCCACTAACTCGCGCCATTCCGTAAGATCGGGCGCGTGGGTTGGCAGATGCAGGCGTTCGACTAAATATCTGCCAAGGCCGGCTTCCTCCAGCACCAGTGGCACTTCATAAATAGTTTCGACTGTCTCCATGGGAATGACCGCCTCGGTGTCCACATCGGCGAACAGCGCCACCTTCTCGCGCACCTCGTCAGTGATTTCATGATCGGCCCGGCAGACCACCACATCAGCGGTGATGCCGACGCGCCGCAACTCCATAACCGAGTGCTGGGTTGGCTTGGTCTTGACCTCGCCAGTTGCGCCGATGTGCGGCAGCAATGTCACATGAATGTACAGTACGTTGTCGCGCCCGACATCTTTGCGCATCTGCCGAATAGCTTCTAGAAACGGCAGCCCCTCGATATCGCCGACGGTGCCGCCAATTTCTACAATCAGCACATCGGCGTTGGTCTGCTGTGCCACCGTCGCGATACGCGATTTAATCTCGTTCGTAATATGCGGAATGACCTGAATTGTGCCACCCAGGTAGTCGCCACGCCGCTCCTTCTGAATAACCGCAGAATAGATCTGACCAGTCGTCACGTTGCTCAGTCGTTCCAAATTTTCATCAATGAAGCGCTCGTAGTGGCCGAGATCAAGGTCAGTTTCCGCACCGTCATCGGTGACAAACACCTCGCCGTGCTGATAGGGCGACATGGTCCCTGGATCGACGTTGATATACGGGTCGAGCTTTTGCACTGACACACGCAACCCGCGGCTCTTTAGCAGGCGGCCAATTGCTGCAACAGTGATACCTTTTCCAACAGATGAAGCAACACCACCGGTCACAAAAATGTACTTTGTCATTTTTCGCTGCTCCTTTTCGTGCGAGCTAATATTTAATAACTATATCGATTGCTACGGTTGTACTAGGCGATGTCGCAACAAAAAGCGGGTCGTTCAACCAATCGGCCGAAGCGACCCGCGTCCACCGCCGGAATGTGGAGATGTGCGTGTTGTACGTTGTAAAAAGCAGAACAAATCTGTCATATGATACACAGCACCATGGCTGTTGTAGTCATAACGAAACCAAATCAATTGCAAGCAAAAGCGATACTTATTCCTGTATAAACGTCATAAAGCACTGCGATTGGAAACACGTTTTGACACAATGTGGGCCGCTACAAAGGGCAGTAGAACGGGGAAGGTGAGACACCTTCCCCGTTGAGAAATCTGATTTGATGCCGCCTGGCGATTGTGCAGCCCTGCACGTAGATTGCGCAATTACGTTGCGTGCGCTTGTTATCCATCCCGTGTTTCCAAGATCATGTGTTCTTTGATTATGAGTTCATTATATCACATCGATCTCTCCGATGACCTGAAGATCGGGTGAGTTTACAAGAAAAGAACGTCTTCAAAGCTGCCACTTCAGTGTGCATGAACCTAGCCGAAGGTCTAGGCGGACTGCTCCACAAGCGGGTGATACGCTTGAGAGCGGTGCCATGTATAGTATGAGCATCACTTCTCGTTGTGTCACTCCTGCTGCTTGTGTTTCCTCCTGACACTAGCAACATGAGCGGCGCATGAGCTTTCCACTAATGTGGAGAAAGGAACGATGATGAGCGAACAAACGCCTACCAATGTTTTAAGCACACTCTCCAACGACATGGCCGACGCTGTCGAACAGGCCGGTCGGACGCTGGTGCTGGTGAATGGCCGCCAACGCCAGCCAGCCAGTGGTGTGGTGTTTGGCCAGAATCTTGTGCTGACCGCCGACCATGTCCTGGAGCGTGAGGACAATCTCACGATTATGACTGGCGATGGGCGCTCGCTGGGAGCACAGTTTGCCGGGCGCGATCCATCCTCGGACCTGGCGGTGCTGCGGGTGGATGACCTTGGCATCGATCCCGCCGGAACTGCCAGCGAGGAGGCCCGCGCCGGACAGTTTGTGCTGGCGGTTGGCCGTCCCTCACCCAATGGGGTAATGGCGAGCCTGGGCATCGTCAGCAGTGTGGGAGGTCCGCTCCGCACTCGGCGCGGTGGCATGCTGGAGCGCTTTATTCAAACCGATGCCACACCGTATCCCGGCTTCTCAGGCGGCCCGCTGGTTGGTACGAATGGCACTGTGCTAGGCATCACGACCACCGGATTGATTGGCGGCGTAACGCTTGCCATTCCTTCGACAATCGCATGGCGGATTGGCGAGACAATCTCGAATCAGGGCTATATCAAGCGTGGCTACCTTGGCATCAGCAGCCAGCCAGTGCAGATTCCCGAAGCACAGCGCGCCGGACGCGAGCAGGATCGTGGCTTGCTGATCGTGCGCGTCGAGGACAACAGCCCGGCCCAGCAGGGCGGCCTGCTGCTTGGCGATATTCTCGTAGCGCTTGATGGGCAGACCGTGACCGACACTGACGACCTGCAGGCGCTGCTAGCGGGCGAGCGGGTAGACACCACGGTGCCGGTTGACGTGCTGCGCGGTGGCAATCTTCAAACGGTACAGGTCAAAATTGGGCGGAGAAGCTAAGACGATAGACGATAGACGATGGGCGGCATGTGAGAGAACAACCTTCGTCCATCGTCCATCGTCCTCCATCGTTCGTCATATGAGAAATGACATGACAACAGCAGAAAAAGAAAGTACTATTGAAGCACCGGTCCAGCCAGCATCATTCGCAGCGCTCGCAAGTGACATGGTCGAGCGCATGCTGCCGGGTGTGGTGCAGGTGCGGAGCGCCGGACGCGGCGGCGGTGCGGGCGTGGTCTGGCGCACTAATGGGGTGATTGTAACAAACGATCATGTGATTGGCCGCTCCGAGCGAATTGAGGTAGCATTGCGTGATGGCCGGACGTTTACGGCAGCCGTGGCAGCACGCAACGCTGCGCTCGACCTCGCGTTGTTGCAGGTCGAAGCAGACGATCTGCCTGCGGCGCTGGTCGGGGACTCATCGGGGCTTCGCGTTGGCGAGCTCGTGTTCGCGATTGGACATCCATGGGGCCAGCGCGACCTTGTGACAGCGGGCATTGTCAGCGGCCTTGGTGAGATTGACATGACGGGAACCAACCGCACCGCACAGTACATCCGCTCCGATGTGCGGCTTGCGCCCGGCAACTCTGGTGGCCCGCTGATCAATGCCCATGGCGAAGTGATCGGCATCAATGCCATGGTGTTCGGCGGCGATCTCGGTGTTGCAATACCTGCGCCATGTCGCAATCAGTTGGATTGCTGGGCTGCCGAGCCGTGGTGTCAAACTTGGTATACAGGTACAGCCCGTTCCGCTACCGGCAACACTGCACCAGAATGGGCGCGCCCAGCGCACCGCAGCGCTGCTGGTTGTTGGTGTAGAGCAGAACGGCCTGGCTGAACGAGCCGGTGTATTTGTTGGCGATGCGCTGCTTGAGATGAATAACACTGCGCTTGAACGACCAGAGGATTTGCGCGATGCACTTGCTCACCATGCAGACGCAGCACTCCGGCTGCACGTGCTGCGCGGTGGTATCATTCAAACTATCGATGTACAATCCTGATAGTGTGCTATGTTGGAGCGTCGTATCGTGACTATGCAAGAGCAATCTACGATCCAGGTGTTTGTCGTCGCGCCAACGCCAATGCTACGCGCTGGTTTGCGCGCCCTGCTTGAAAGCGCGCCGCTTGACGTTGTTGCACAGGGATCGATGCTTGTGGATGCTGTAGAGCGCGACGACGTTGATGTGGTGGTTGTGGCCGATGCAACGCTGCTTGTGGATGCAGCGCACCTCACAGCCGACGAAGGGCGGCTCTCCATACTCGTGCTTGCCGAAGATGACCGCGCCATGGCGACACTGCGGCAGTTGCCATTAAATGGATGGGGCATTGTGTCGCCTGATGCGGCCCGCGCTGAACTGCGCGCGGCGGTGATGGCGGTGGCACAGGGCTTTGTTGTGCTGCCGTCATCATTAGCCGCGCAACTGCATACCCAACATTCATCAACCGAGCTGGCCGAGCCACTCGCTGAGCCGCTGACCAGCCGTGAGCGTGAAGTGCTTGAACTGCTTAGCCAGGGCCTCTCGAACAAACTCATTGCGCGTGCGCTGAATATCAGCGAGCACACCGTAAAATTTCATGTCTCATCGCTGTTTACTAAACTCAATGCATCAAGCCGTACTGATGCCGTGAGCCGCGGCGCGCGCCAGGGTCTCATCACACTCTGATTGATGTTCCAGGAAGTGCATTGGGCATGAGCAAAGAGTAAAAGGCGCTATGGTGCAGAAGCCATCTTCGGTCTTGTTCAACCTATTCTGTGCGCTTCATCACCACCACGCGCGTCTCCTCGCCCTCAGCTGGCAGTGATGCCTTGGTAACCGTGAGCTTCTCTTCAGGCTGCACATCTTTCAGCGCCATCTCCTGCAAGAATTTATCGAGCGGTGCAAGCTCCACCTCAAAGCTCTGCTGCCCATCTTCGGCATAGTGCATTGGGATGACCATGCGCGGCTCAATTTGCCCAATAACGTTCGTAGCCTCGGCGGCACCAATTGTTTCGCCGCCACCTACTGGAACGAACAGCACATCGACCTCACCAATATCATCGATTTGCTGACTCGTCAGTTCATGACCGAGATCGCCAAGGTGGCAAAACACCAGGTCATCAAGATGAATGACATACACAGTGTTACGCCCGCGCTCTGCGCCCTTCTTTTTATCGTGCCATGTGCGCACGCCAGTGATGAGAACGCCACTGACCTCGTATTCACCCGGCCCCTCTATCGTAATCACGCCGTCGCGCATAGGGCGAACTGCTGCAACATTGGCATGGTCGCCATGCGCATGGCTGACGGTCACGATATGTGCAGTTGGCTTGCCAATCTCGTAGCCTACTGAGCTGTCGTACGGGTCAGTGACAACGATTCCATCGCGCCCGCGCAGACGGAAGCACGAGTGACCAAGATACTGAATATCAGGCATAACTTCTCCATGGAACCAGGAACTGAACACGAAGATCCATTTTAATCATCAAGTTCTTGATTCTCAACTTCACTTGTTTCCTGTAACTCACTCCAAAGTTGCTCAACAATGGGGCGGATTGTTTCAAAATCGAAGCCACGGCGCTGCAAGAAGCCGCCAAGCCTGCGGGTGAAGGTCACACGGTTGTCGGCGTTAGCGTACTTATGCACCACGCTGCGAGCAAGTTCAGCGGCGTGCGCGGATTGGTCGCCCGTCAACTCATCATTCGCGAGCACCTGATCGACTACGCTGCGGTCAACGCCCTTGCGGCGCAGTTCGTTGCGCAACGCTGCCAGACCGCGTGGCCGATATGTTTGACGATTTTCGACCCATAGCTTGGCAAAGGCTCGATCATCGAGAAGCCCAAGCTCGCTGAGTCGTTCAATGGCTTGCTCGATGGCCTCCGGCGTGAACTCCTTCCGGCGCAGCCGGTCGCGTATTTCGGCGATGGAGCGTGGGCGCGCCTCTAGCAAGCGCAGCGCAGCTTGATACGCTTTGCTGCCTTGTTCCGCATGCTCAAGCTGTTCAAACTCTTCATTTGTGAGCGTTTTGCCAACATAGAGGCGCGCCTTGCCCAGCGTCGTTAAACTAACGCCGAGCGCAAACGCGCCATCAATGAAGACATTTACTCGTTGGGAATCGTTGGCCTGCGCCCGCAGCCCGGTGATAGTTCCTGCTGGCATGATCTCAAGGTGTACGCCGTACGTGCGCTAGATCAGCAATGTATGGTGTACAACTTAGCGTCAAAGCTACTCTTCTTCTTCAAACAAGCCGTCGCCTGCGACATCGCCATCTTCAGGAACGGTAGTCGGAACAGCCGTGGTCATTGTCTGCTCGCGAATCAGTCGCTCGATCTCGTCAGTCAACGCCGGATTTTCCTGTAAAAACCCTTTAACGTTCTCCCGACCCTGCCCAAGACGATCATCGCCCAGATAGAACCACGCGCCACTCTTTCGAATGATGTTCATGTCAACCGCGACATCGAGAATGTTGCCAGCGCGCGAGATGCCCTCGTTCGCCATGATATCGAACTCAGCCTGGCGGAATGGCGGCGCAACCTTGTTCTTGATGACCTTGACACGCGAGCGCGAGCCGATTGCCTCCTGACCGGACTTGATCGTTTCGATACGGCGAATGTCCATGCGCACCGAGGCGTAGAACTTCAGCGCTTGACCACCAGTGGTTGTTTCCGGCGAACCAAACATAACGCCAATCTTCATACGCAATTGGTTGATGAAAATCACCGTCGCACGCGACTTGCTGATCGCGCCCGACAGCTTGCGCAGCGCCTGGCTCATAAGACGCGCCTGCAGGCCGGGCAGTGAGTCGCCCATGTCACCCTCGATTTCAGCGCGAGGCACCAAGGCAGCCACCGAGTCGATGACAATCAGGTCAACTGCATTGGAGCGCACCAGCATTTCACAAATCTCCAGCGCCTGCTCACCGAAATCTGGCTGTGAAACGAGCAAATTCTCTGTATCAACACCACAGCGCTGGGCATACAATGGGTCAAAGGCATGCTCGGCATCAATAAAGGCTGCTACGCCGCCCATCTTCTGTGCTTGTGCAACGATGTGCTGTGCCAACGTAGTCTTGCCGCTCGACTCTGGCCCAAATATCTCGATAACGCGCCCGCGCGGCACACCGCCAACGCCTAGCGCAATGTCGAGGCCAATAGATCCTGTTGGAATCGCCTCAATCGCCATCCGCGACCCAGCTTCGCCCATCTTCATGATTGAGCCCTTGCCGTACTTACGGTCAATCTGGCCCATGGCTGCTGCGAGAGCTTTTTCTTTCTCCGGAGAAATGGCCATTGCCTGCGCTCCTCCATTATTGGTACTCACTCGTAATTGCTCCTTAATGTACTCCACTGCGCGAGAGATGTCAACGCAGCAGCATTCAGATAGTTACTTGTGTATTATAGCACGAACGTTCGTATACAACAAGCATGAGTTTAGCTGTTGAATACACGTTTCGCCTCGTGTTCATTGCTAACGCTGGTGCTTCTCGTGCGCTTCGCAAACAATGTTTGACAGCCTCACATCGACATGCTATAATCCACACGCGTAAACACACGGGCGTATAGCTCAGCTGGTTAGAGCGCAATCCTGATAAGATTGAGGTCGGTGGTTCGAGTCCACCTACGCCCACCATCCATAGTAGGCAGTTTGCAGGTGGCAGTGAAGATAGTTGCCTCTGCTTACTGCCTACTGTTTGCTACAAACCAAATATGGGGCAATAGCTCAGTTGGGAGAGCGTCTGCTTTGCACGCAGAAGGTCCGGGGTTCGAATCCCCGTTGCTCCACCACATCAGGAAGCGCTTCATCCTCATTCAGGGTGGAGCGTTTTTGTGTTGCAGAATGAGAGCGCCACCCGATTTGCCCAACCTTCGCCAATACGGTGACACTTCATCATGCCCTTCTATGGGCGCGAAGATAATTCAGAGCATGCCATAATAAGAAGAGCATGCTATGTTAAGAACGGATGAGCAATTGCTGGTTGCGCGACGCTATGCGTCTGCAGTGGTTGCCAAAACCGCGCTGGACTGCTATAATCCGGCCATCCAGTGCTTGCAAATACGGCGCTTTGTAGTGCGGCACCTGCCACCACAGCCTCATGTTTGTTGGCGGCATGTGATGGTAGAGATTACATGTAACTACGCGTGTTTCCTGTTCTGAGTGTTATTTGTTTTTAGGAGGAAAATGCTCATGCGAAAGACTCTTTATGCGTTGCTGCTGCTGCTTGCGCTGGTTGTTCCGGTGCTGGCCGCCTGTGGCAATCCCGGCCCCACCACGACAGCCACCCCAGGCGCTGTGGCACCAACCGGTCCAACTGCAGCGGCAAGTGGTAGCGTAAGCACTGCTGCGGCGGGGTTGGAGGGCACTGCATCCGCTAATGGGAACTTCAACAACAATGCGAATACGAATAGCAGCGCGAATCTGAATGGCAACATGAATGGTAATGCCAACAGCAGCGCGAGTACAAATGCCAATGCCAATAGCAACGTCAATGCGAATGCGAATGGCAATGCGAACGCCAACAGCAACGCTAGTACAAACGCCAACAGTAACGCCAATGCGAACAGCAATACAAACGCGAATGCCAATAGCAACTCAGCTAGCGGCTCCGGCACGCCCTTTAAAGTTGGTCTGGTGACGGATGTTGGCAAGATCAACGATGGTACCTTCAATCAGTTTGCCTACGAAGGGCTCAAGCGCGCTGAGAAGGAGCTAGGCGTTCAAACGGCTTACATCGAAACGCAGGCGCAGGCCGATTATCAGAAGAACATCGAGCAGTTCGCCAGCCAGGGCTATGACATGATCATCGGTGTTGGCTTCTTGATGGGCGACGCCCTCAAGGCCGAGGCGCAGAAGTATCCGAACATCAAGTTTGCCATTGTAGACTTCTCGTATGACCCGCCGCTGCCGAATGTGCAGGGCCTGGTGTTCTCTGAAGATCAGGCTGGCTATCTGGCAGGCGCGCTGGCGGCTTCCATGACCAAGACCGGCAACATTGCTGTGGTTGGTGGCCAGGAGATTCCGCCAGTACAGAAGTATGTCATGGGCTACACCAATGGCGCGCATGCAATCAACCCGGATGTGCAGGTGCAGTCAGTGTATATCGACTCATTCACTGACCGCGCGCGTGGCGGCGAGGCAGCGCGGAACTTCATTTCCCAGGGCGCGGATGTCATCTTCGGCGCGGGCGGCCAGACTGGCTCCGGTGGTATCCAGGCTGCCGCGCAGCAGGGCGTCTGGGTGATTGGCGTGGACCAGGATGAATATGTGACGACGTTCCAGAATGGTCAGGCACCGGGCGCGAACAAGATCCTTTCCAGCGCAATCAAGCGCGTGGATAACGCCGTCTTCCAGTCGATCAAGGCCGCCCAGGACGGCTCGTTTAAGGGTGGCACGCAGCTGAACAATGCTGCAAATCAGGGTGTCGGTCTCGCACCTTACCATGACGCAGAGAATGCAATTCCGGCTGATGTCAAGGCCAAACTCGACCAGATCCTCAAGGGTCTGTCGGACGGCTCGATTACTACCGGCGTGCAGCTCCAGTAATTGACCATGCTTTGCGATGTCCGATGTGCGGTTGCTCGAAGTAGGAGCCGAATTGCACGTCGGACATCCAAAATCGTATTCAGGAGGATGTATGCCGCCTGTCCTCGAAGTTCGCAACATCACCAAGCGCTTCCCCGGTGTGCTTGCGAACGATCATATTAGTTTTACCCTTGAGCATGGCGAAATCCACGCGTTCCTCGGCGAAAATGGCGCCGGCAAATCAACGTTGATGAACATTCTCTACGGGATGTATGACCCCGACGAAGGTGAAATCCTGATCAACGGTGAGCCGGTCAAGATTAGCAGCCCAAGCGACGCGATCCGGCGTGGTCTCGGCATGGTACACCAGCATTTCATGCTCGTGCCGACGCTGACGGTAGCCGAAAATGTCATGCTCGGCACCGAAATTACGCGCGGCATGTTTCTCGATGAGCGCAAGGCCAATGAGCGCATTCGTGCATTATCTGAACAATATGGGCTGGCAGTGCCGCCAGATGCGTTGGTACACGATTTATCGGTTGGTGTGCAGCAGCGCGCGGAAATCATCAAGGCGCTGTATCGTGGCGCGGACATGTTGATTTTAGATGAACCAACGGCAGTGCTCACGCCGCAGGAAGCGGACGATTTGTTTGTGGTTGTGCGTTCGCTGCGTGAGCAAGGAAAATCAATTATTTTTATTAGCCATAAATTGCATGAAGTGCTTGATATCGCCGACCGTATCACAGTGCTGCGGCGCGGCAAAATTGTTGACACCACCACGCCTGCTGAGTCGAGTGAAGCAAGCTTGGCGGCCATGATGGTCGGGCGCGAAGTGATACTCACGGTTGTAAAGGATGTCGCCACCCCCGGCGATGTGGTGCTTGATGTTGACAATCTCGTAGTGCTTGATGACCGTGGCACTGTCGCAGTGGATCATCTGTCGCTCGACGTGCGGGCTGGCGAGGTGCTGGGTATCGCAGGCGTGCAGGGCAACGGTCAGACCGAATTAGTCGAAGCGATTACCGGGCTGCGCAAGGCCGAAAGCGGGCATGTGCATCTTCTCGGTGATGAAACAACGGACGCGTCACCGCGCACGATTTTGGAGCAAGGCGTCGGTCACATTCCCGAGGATCGACATCGCCATGGCCTCGTGCTGAGCTACCCGATCGCCGATAATCTTGTGCTGAGTAGCTATTATCAGGAGCCGTTCGCGCATGGTCTCACGATTGACGCCGATGCGATTGATCGTAACGCTCAGACATTGGTGAAAGAATTCGACGTTCGTACGCCCAGCATCCACACGCCTGCCGCCAATCTGTCAGGCGGTAACCAGCAGAAGTGCGTCGTGGCGCGCGAATTCTCACGGCCCAACAAACTGTTGATCGCCGCGCAGCCGACGCGCGGCCTTGATGTTGGCTCTATCGAATTCATCCACAGCAATATCATCGCGCAGCGCGACCGTGGAGTGGCGGTGTTGCTGGTTTCTGCCGAACTTGATGAAGTGCTGGCACTGGCTGATCGCATCGCCGTTATGTTCAAAGGCAACATTATTGCCACAGTTTTATCTGCTGAAGCAACGCGCGAGCAACTCGGCTTGCTAATGGCTGGCGTTGTTGATGGACAGCGCACCGAGTTGGATTTGGAGGAACAGCATGCCGACCGCGCCTGACGATGCACCACGCCGCACCGTGCCACCCGAAGCAGATGAAGCCGCCCCGCCTGCGGGAGCCGATTACCCGCCTGCGCCTGCGTCAGAACCGGGCTATTCTCCAACTGAAGCTGCGCAATTGACCTTTGACTGGCGCAATATTGGTACTGGCATGCTGGTGCCGCTGCTGGCAATCCTGATTGCGTTGGTGATTGGCGCAGTGATTATCGCAGCGACGGGCGCGAGTATCACACAGGCGTACAGTGGCTTGTTCGAAGGCGCGCTTGGGAACCCACTGGCGCTGACGAATACATTGGTGGAGTCAACACCGTATATTTTTGCCGGTCTAGCGGTGGCGTTGGGCTTCAAGTGCGGCCTGTTCAATATTGGCGTGGAAGGGCAACTCGCCATGGGCGCGATGTTCGCGGCGATCGCTGGCTATGCCATCACCGGCCTGCCGCTGATCATTCACTTGCCGCTGGCGTTGCTTGCAGGCGTGCTCGGCGGCGCAATCTGGGGCGCAATTCCTGGCTTTTTGCGGGCGCGCACCGGCGCGCATGAGGTCATTACGACCATCATGCTCAACTATGTCGCTATCCGCCTGACCGATTATCTGATTAAAGGCCCGTTTCGCGATCACGCCTCCAGCGCGCCACGCACGCCGTTTATCCAGCCATCAGCAGAGTTGCCATACCTGTTCGGCGCAGACTATCGACTTCACGCTGGCTTTATTCTCGCACTGATCATGGTAGTCGTGGTGTGGTGGCTGTTGAACAAAACAACCATTGGCTTCGAGATTCGCACGGTCGGCGCAAATCCGGACGCGGCCCAGTACGCTGGCATGAGCATCACCCGTAACTTCGTGCTTGCCATGGCACTCAGCGGCGGCTTGGCGGGCATGGCGGGCGCGAGCACCGTGCTTGGCCTGGAACATAACCTCAAGGCGTCATTCTCGGCGGGCTACGGCTTTGATAGCATCGCGATTGCCTTGCTGGCTAAGAGCAACCCGATTGGCATTATTCCAGCGGCGATCTTCTGGGGCGCGCTTCGTAATGGTGCGGGCTTGATGCAACTGCAGAGCGGCATTTCAATCAGCCTGATCAACATCATTCAAGCCTTGGTGATCGTGTTTGTTGCCGCTGACCAGATCGTGCGCTGGCTGTTCCGGATCAAGCGCGGCGAAGGTCAGGTGGTGTTTACACGTGGGTGGGGCGGCTAAGCGTGACACGGTGACACGGTGACAAGATGACATGCAAACCTCATAAAACGTATATCATCTTGTGATCTCTTCATCTTGTCATCATGTCAACTCTAAGGGGAAGTCATGACTAGTGGATTCCGGCTGGGCCGGCAGCGGATTGTGGCAATCGTCGGCGTTGTGATCGCGATACTTTTGTTTTTGCTGGTGAGCAGCAGAGTCGGTTGGGACAAGATTTCGACACTGCGAATCACATGGCCCGGCGCAGCCTTTAATGCCCCGCCGCTGGTTGACTTCCCGCTGCCAACTGTCGCAACCGTGGGCGTTGTGGCCGTGCTGCTGATTGCAGGCGCGCTGTATCTGTTTCTCCGACAGAGCCCACGCGCTGCGCCAGTGTATGTCGGCGCGCTGATTCTGGCGACAATCTTCGTAATCTTGATCTGGGCCAGTGTGGGCTTTCGTGTTGATATTGTTGACATGCTCGCGCGCATGGTGCGGTTGGCGACGCCAATTGCGCTCGGTGCATTGGCCGGTATTTTGTGCGAGCGCTCGGGCGTCATCAACATCGCGATCGAAGGTCTCATGCTCATGGGCGCATGCGTCGGATTCATCGCCGCGCTGCTGTCTGGCAGTCCATGGATCGGCCTGCTTGCCGCGATTGCGGCTGGCGGCGTGACGGTGATGCTGCATGCGCTGCTGTCAATTCAATTCAAGACCGACCAGATTATTAGCGGCACGGTGATCAATATTCTTGCGGTCGGCGTAACAGGCTTTCTGCGCACCAACGTCATTCTTGGGCTACAGGCTGCTGGTTATACCGGACGTCCATTTGAACAAATCCCCATTCCGCTCCTGTCGCAGATTCCGGTCCTCGGCCCGATTTTTTTCAATCACCAGCCAATCGCGTACTCCATGCTCATTCTGGTGCCAGTGATGAGCTTACTCCTGTTCCGTACGCCATGGGGGTTGCGCACCCGCTCAATTGGGGAGCACCCGCGCGCCGCCGATACCATGGGCATCAACGTCAACCGCATGCGCTACATGAATGTGTTTTTCTCAGGACTGATGGCGGGCCTGGCGGGCGCGTGGTTCTCACTGGAAGCCACATTCAACTTTGACGATCTCATGACGAACGGGCGCGGATTTATTGCGTTGGCAGCCATGATTTTTGGCAAGTGGACGCCATTTGGGGCGCTCGGCGGCGCGCTGATCTTTAGCTCGGCAGACGCCTTGCAGATCAAAATCCAAGGCTTTAACTTCGAGTTGCCCTCGCAGTTCCTCCAGATGCTGCCGTATGTGATCACGATCATTGTGCTGGCGGGTATTATCGGGCGAGCACGGCCACCTGCGGCTGTCGGCAAGCCGTACGAAAAATAACTTCAGCATTCCGTTTGTCTAGCAGATCGCTTCGGCGGTTTGCTTTTTTGTTGTTTGATCATGGACGTGCGACATATTGGCGAACATGTGCGTTTGTGTGACAGTACATGTCACACTGCTGTGCTACACTCTGTACGAAATGCACTCACGCCCATGCGGAAAGGAAGTTGTATGGCAAAGAACACACTCGCCACGCTGCGAGAAGAATGGCTGCCGGCAGCAATGATGTACCTCAGCCGTTCGCTCGTGCTCATGCCTGAGGTAGGCGCTATCGCTGTATTTATCTGCTTGTACCTTGTGCTGGGGCATCCGCCGTTGTTGGCGCTGTTGTCGGCACTGCTCATCTTGAACTTCATGGTGCGCGCGGCAGCCTTGCACCTGGCGGGTCTGGCGCTCGACGGCGCGCACTACCATGAGGCTGATGCGTTGTCGCAGTTAGCGTTGCTGCTGTATCCCTGGTCAGCGGACGCGCTGGCACTTCGCGGCGCGCTAGCTTTGGCCACCGGCGAAGCCGAGGTGGCTGAAGAGCCGCTTCGACGTGCCATTGCATTGTTGCCGGATCGCGCTACTTTTCATGCCGCGTTGAGTGGCGCGCTGCTCGATCAAGGCCGGCCCGGCGAGGCGGCTGCGGCCGCTCGCGAGGCGGTGCGGCTTGACCGGCGCTACGGGCTGGCGCATCTATACCTGGCTGAGGCAGAGCGTGTATATGGCGCAGCGCCGGAATTCATCGAAGATCGGTTGCGCGCCGGGCTGGCTGTCACAACTGCGCCGGAGATCACTGCTGCTTTGCAGTGCGCGCTGGCAGGCCATCTGCTGGCGCAGCACCGTGTAGCCGAGGCGACGCTGGCGCTGCGTAGCGCGGAGACATTGCTCATGCGCTGCTCAACAGTGCGTGGGGCGCAAATTCGCTTTCATTTAGGCGAGTTGCTTGCGGAACAGGGCCAGATTGAAGAAGCCCGCGAGCATTTTCATTATGTTGAGGTGCTTGACCCCGAAAGTCGCTACGCTGCCGCTGCATGGCGTGGGGCGCGATCGTAAGCGTGAGGCATGAAAAGGGCGAGGCAGAATGTGTCTGTTCTGTGATCGCCCTTCCCTGTTCGCGTGCCTTCATCGCTAGCCAAGGTGTATGGATGGACGATGCTCTGCATCAGGCTCGGCTTGTCGTAATACCTCATGTGTGAGCGGTGCGATATCGCCCTCGCCAAACAAAATAAAGCGCAGTAGATACTTGATCGGATTGCCCTCGGTCCAGCCGAAATACGCATGCGGAATTTTGCCCGTCTGGTCGCGTAGATACAGCAGGAATGCCGCAATAGCATTTGGCACGGCAGCGCTCTCGGCACGCAACACGCGGTAGGGGCCAACTTCAACGCCCTTTACTTTCAGCACGTCCTCGAATTCTGAAGCGTCACAGACGAGTACTTCAAAAAAGAGCACTGGATCGTTCTTGGGAATATGGTTGTCCTGTCGAACCTCTTGCTCTTTTTCGAGGTATTCTGCCTCGTCGCCGGCGTTCAAACGGTTGGCAATCAGCCGAAGCGGACCACGACTTGCCTCATCAATAAATTGTTTGGCCTTCTCGTCAATCTCGATTCGCTCAGTGCGTAGCTCAGTTGAGCGCCACACGCGCGATATCAGCGAGATGATGATAATTGCGCCAATAAAAAACGCTGCTATTTTGATGCCTTCTGGCCGTTCGATGATGTTTGTCACAGTGGTATAGATAAACACTACCGTGATAAGCGTGAACAACACAGTTCGGCTTCGCTGGTTGCGCCGCCATGCCGACAGCGTTACAGCAAAGGCTGCTGAACTCATTAACACCAGTACGCCGGTTGCATAAGCACCTCCTTGCGCGTCCACGCTAGCCTTGAAAATAATGGTGACAGCGAATGCAATGATGGTGTACATCACCACCAGCGGACGTGATGCGCGCGTCCAATTGGGAGCCATGCCATAGCGCGGCAGATAGCGCGGCACGATGTTGAGCAGCCCGGCCATTGCCGAAGCGCCCGCAAACCACAGAATGGTAATTGTGCTTAAATCATAGAGCGAGCCAAAGAGTTCACCTAGATCGCGATGCGCCAGGTAGGCCAGCGCGCGTCCGTTCGCTTTGCCACCGACAAGAAATTCCTCATGTGGAATGAGAATCGTTGTCACAATGCTGCTGGATAAAAGATAGACACTCATGATCAGCGCAGCAGATGTAAGGAGTTTACGCGTATTTTGAATACGTCCTTGAGGTTTTTCAGCGGCATCATCCGTGTTTCCCTGCACCAGCGGCATCACTGCCACACCTGTCTCGAAGCCTGATAAGCCGAGCGCGAGTTTGGGAAACAGCAGCAAGGAAATACCGATCATCGGCAGCGGGTTGCCATAGGTTGTAAACAGCGCCTGTTCCCAGTTGATAATACTAATCGGATGGTTCAACACCTCATACATGCCGTACACAATCACGATCATGTTGAGTGTGAGGTACGTTCCAACCAGCAAAATAGCGATGCCAATGGCTTCTTTGAAGCCTTTGAGAAACACCGCACCAAGCAGCGTAACCAGAGCCAAGGTGATCAAAATATCGTGATTCTGCAAAAAGGCGGGCGTAAACGGGTTCTCGGTGATATGTGCGGTAGCATCGGCGGCAGAAAGCGTGATGGTGATGATGAAATCCGTCGCCACAAAGCCGAGCAACATCAGCACAAAGAGCTTACCTTGCCACCATGAAAGCAGACGTTCCAACATCGAAATCGAGCCTTCACCGTGTGGACTCTCGGCAGCGACGCGCCGGTAGATCGGTAGTGCGCCGAACAGCGTCAGTAGAATCAGAATCAATGTAGCGAGTGGAGACAAAAGGCCAGCCGCCAGTGCTGCAATACCAGGCTGATAGCCGAGCGTCGAAAAATAATCGACACCGGTGAGGCACATCACCTGCCACCATTTATGTTTATGAGCTGGCGCTTCTTCTTCATATGGGCCTTCACGTGTGCGGGTTTGCCCTTCCAAGAGCCAATCAAGAAAGCGTCCACGCCTACGTGGACGCTCGGAAGGTGCTACACCTGGTTGCACGTGTTGTTGTTTCTTCAACATTTGTATACCTCTTTGTCCGTAATGCAATTATGAGAAGTATACTTCCTTTTCGTGCAACTTCTGCACCATCGCAGATCCCATCTATGTTGGAGCAGTAAAAGAGCGCAAATCTTTCAGAAGGCTGCAGTGGCTATGCTATGGATACGCAGAGACAGCGTTCATTATTTTTGCTGTTGCTTGGAGGAATTGTCTGTGCCGTTGCCAGAGTTTTTATTCCCATTATCGGCATTACTGGGCTGCGCCATGATCGGAGGGAGCCGTAGATTGTACTCACGCGATACGTTATTGATGCCTTCCAGAACAGCCTGTCCAAAATCAGGCGTCATGGTATTGGTTCCAAGACCTTGCACCACTTGCTGTTGCATGAGCAGTAGTTGGATACGTGCGGTGTTGATTCCTTGTTGAGTATGGGCATTGAGTGCCTGCGCCACCCGCATGAACGTCTGACGCAATGCTTCACCATTCGGCTCTGCCCTACCGTCGGCCACACCAGCGTCAAGCAGCGCCTGCAACTGCGCGAGCACGCCTGGCTGGCTCGTCGGACTGGCAGCCTCGATAGTGGAATGTAGCACGGTGGTAGCATGAATACTTGCGGGAATGGTGGCTGCTGTTGCGGGAACGCCCGGTGACGGACCGCAGCTCTGCAGTACGCCAGCAAAGAAGAGTCCCATTGCCGCCCAAAGCAAGCGCCATAGAAGCGCGCCACTACGAGATCGATGCGGCTGATTGGCATGCCTTCGCTGCATCATGCGTCCCAGGAAAGTTACTGAGTCATGATAGGGATATCGGCAGCGTTTGCAGCGGTTCGCGGGCCAGGGCGCAACAACGTCCGATAGCGTATATGTGCAATCGGACGTTGAATTGTGTATGTCCAAATCTCCGACCGGCTGATCGGCATGCGAAGCAGGAGTCGTCACAGATATCAATACTAATGTGCTACAACGCTATGGCTCGCGGCGTTGTTGCAGCCAAACAGAAATACCGGCAATAGTTGGAATAACAAGCATCATGACGATCCAGATGAGCCAAAGCATACTGATTCTCCTTCAAGAATGTACGAGAACATTGTTGCGCCGAAAGCAGTTTTTTGTATTGCACATGATGTACCATGAAGAAGTAGATGACAAAATGTTCAACATGGACATCGTACATGCAACTCATGAAAAAAGCGTCATTGTATAAAAATGACGCCATGCGCATTGCACATATGCGCATCACAACACCATGGTTGTTTTTTAACTCGCATGATGAGTATACGATAAGAGCGGTGCTTGTCAAACATCATGCGTGCGTTACAAGCTGATATTTGGATGACATATGGTGACGCGAGGTACAGGCACCGGTTAATGTGAAAGCGGTATAACGGATGGCTCTAAATCCAGAAGCACACCGCTCGTCCACAGTGACAGGCCAACCCAGGCTGTGATCAACACCACCGCGAGCGCCACGACACGACCAGCAGGCCAACGGCGGTATGTCGCCAGCGCGCTGCCAGCAGCCAGGCAGACCAGCGGTATCGTAAAGTAGACGTAGCGCGCCAGCGTGGCCATGCTGAGATATGCGGCAATAAAGAGCAGGCATGTGCCAATCCAAACTCCCACCAGAGTGCGTTGCAGCACATGTCGCTGTTCTGCGGTCACGAGTTGGACAAGGCCGACCGGCAGCAGCGCGAGCAGCGGCAGGCCGAATCCAACGAGCCAGGCACGCCGCGTGTAGTCGAGGCGCAGGTAGCGATCTGCCCACGCCTTTGTCAGTGAGTCTCCAATATCGATGGTGGAAATACCGCGTGCGTCGCCACTGGGATACAAAACAGGACCAACCGCGCCAGTAAAATAGATTGGTACAAGCAGGATCACTGCAACCACAACCGCACCAAGCAGCACCCAGCGGCGACGCGACGGAAGACGCCACAACCCGACCGGCACAAGCAGGCCCAGCATGACGACGAGAATTACCAGCGCGCCAGCATGCATCAAGAGATTGATGGCAACACCAACGGTAAACACAACGATTGTGGCTTTGGTTGGGCGGCGCATAGCTCGCAGCAGCACCCACAGCAGCAGCACCCACATCGCCTGCGCCATGGCGTTCGTCGTAAAGCCCCACCACAACATGGTCATGCTAATTGGCAGCGCGGCAGCTAGCGCCAGCGCCAGCAGCCCAGCAGTTGCCGACAGCCGCAGTTCGCGCGCAATCGGAAGGAGCAGCAGGCACCCAATGGCGTCCAGCAGCGCTATGCTGCTCTGCACGACCAGCCGTATTGACGGCAGCACAAGCGTGAGCGGCGCGAGCATAACATAGCCGCCGGGTGGATTAAAAATCTGCCGGTTGCGCATTTCGCCCGGATCGGAGTACATGTAGAGCTGACCGCGAATGAGCGCCTGGAGCCAGCGCGTGTGAGTGACAATATCATGGGACTCGAAAAGCGGGTGTACTGAACCAGCAAGCCGCACGCCAAGCGCCGCGATGAACAGCGCCCACGCGATATGTGTCTGTCGCGGCGACAACCATGGCAAAAGCTGACAGCGCAACCACGGCGCGACAACCGCTGTCAGGCCAATCAGCACCGCCGCAATCAGTAGCCATGCACCAATGGCCTGACCGACCCACAGCGGCTGCTGCCAGTTAGCCCACAGCAGCGCGCCGCACCACGCCGCCAGCGCCCCAAGCGACCAGCCGAGCGGCAGCACCAATGTCCACACGAGCACCGCCAGCAGCACGAGCAGTAACATCTGTCCAACATACTGAGCCAATGCGGGCATGGCAGGCTGGTTCAGCGACCTGAGCGCGGCCCAATCGAGCGCAACGCCAACTTTACGCGGGTCGCCGGGCGGCTGGTAGGTATCACTGTGGAACGTGAGGACATAATCGAGGCTACTATCAGCGGGCAGCAACACCGTGTAGGTACGCAGATCGGGGGTTGTCTGGAACGTACCCCATGCGCGACCATTTACATCGAGGCGCACGGTGGGGGATGGCAGGCCGTCCGGTCGCCAACCGTGGGCATGGAGTCGCAGCAACCGCAGATCGCTGCTGATATTTGGCAGCACAAGTTGCGTTGTGCCTGTCGTCCAGCGATAATCTTCGGTAGCGCTTTGCTCGCGGCCATTCGCGCCGAACAGCGCGGCCTGGTCGCCCCACGCGCCGATATTCACGCGCACCATCGGAGCGGATGCCAAGCTTCGCCACAGCAGCGGTAATGTACATGCGACGACAAGCACAAGTAGCAGGAGCAGCCGCGCGCGCGACATGTCGACATTGACATGCGACAGGACGCGGCGATTGTTTATGAGTGGTAAGGCACGAATATGCATAGCGGAGGCTATGATACCACGCATTGTGTATTCGTTCGCGCTGGTTTCATCGTTGACATAGGCTGACAAGTAGTGCTAAGGTTATGGAAGTTTTCCTCATCGAATGCGAAAGGAGCATATAATGGGCATAGGGGCATTACTTATTGTATTGCTGTACCTGGGCGCTTTGGCACTGGTTGTCTGGTGGATGGCAAAGGTTCTGACGACATTGCAGTTGATTGCAACTCTTCTCCGTGACATCGATAAAAAGTTTGATGGTTCATGACGCTGTTACGCTGATGCATGCGTGATAACGCAGGAGAGAAAAGCGTCCCTGCCTCGCATGAAGCAGGAACGTTTGAATGCGCGCACACTTGTATGCTACCGCTGCTCGCCGAACAACACCTCGCGGCCCTGCCTAGCCGAGGCGTAGCAGGCGTCGATCACCCGCGCCCGCGTCATGCCCTCGCTGCCGTCATAGGCCGACCAGTTGCCGCCGCGCACGGCAGCGACGAAGTCGCGAATAACGCCAACATGATCGTCGCCCTTGCCTGAGGCAGGCGCAATGTCGGCTGGCACACCACCAACGTTCATGTAGATTCGCAGCGTGTTGTCCCACGTATAATTGACCACGTTGATCGCCGCGCCGCCGTCGCTGCCATACAGAATCACACCGAAATCATCGCTCGCGCTGCTGTGAGTCGCCCAACTCGCTTCAAGTAAGAGCGTCGCGCCGTCGCGCATACGGATGAATGCAGTGGCAAGATCTTCCACGTCGTAATCAGTCCGCGAGACGCCCGTCTTTTGATCATGACGTCCGCCAAGCCCGCGCGGCCCGAACTCAGCGTAGGTGGACGCGCTGACGGTGGTTATTTCTGGCTCACCCATCAGGTACAGGGCCATGTCCAACACATGCACGCCCAGGTCGATCAGCGGGCCACCACCGGCCATCTCACTGCTAGTAAACCAGCCGCCCATGCCGGGGATGCCGTTGCGGCGCATCCAATAGGCTTTGGCGTAGTAGATGCGGCCAAGTTTGCCTTCGTCGATGCAGCGCTTCACGACCTGTATGTCGCCGCGATGCCGTCGATTGAACGATGTCATGAGCACGCGATTAGCCTTGATAGAGGCTTGTACCATCTGCTCGGCCTCAGGTCCGGTGCGCGCCAATGGCTTTTCACACAGTACGTGCTTGCCGCGCTCCAACGCCGCAATAGCGATTGGTGCATGGAGAAAATTCGGTGAGGCGATGCTGACGGCGTCGATCTGATCGCTGGCGACCAACTCCTCCCACTGAGCGAACAGGTTCGGCACGTTGTACAGCGCGCCGAGTTGCTCTCGTCGATCGTCCTCCAACCCGGCCCAGGCGGTTACTTTAACATTCGGCTGCAATTGGTACGCTTTGACATGCGTTTCGCCAGCCCAGCCGAGGCCGACTACGCCGACCCGAAGTGGCGTTGATGATGGTTGCATAGATGTGTCTGTCTTTCTTTCTTGCTACAACTAATAATCAGGATTGTCCGCTGGTCGTTCGTTTATCTAGTTTGACCGCTCGAATCCCTAGAAACAACGGGATCTCGCGGTCGGACAGATTATCGGCACGCACCTGTCCCTTCTTATCCCGCTCGTCAAATGCTGGGATTTCGGCGATCTGCTCGGTGAGCATGCCATGCGCGGCCAGCCCGTTAATGTATGCTTCGAGCGGGCGATGAAAGCTGCGGGTCGCGCCACCTGATGGCGGCTTCATGGGCACTGGAAGTGGCGTCAGGTAGCGATCTACCCGCCGGAAGCGCAGCTTGCGGCCTTCGTCCCAGCCCCAGCCGCTCTGACGCGGCACCCGAAAGCATGGATGCGTCATCAGCATGACGATGTTGCCGCCAGGTCGCAGCGCCCACGCTGCGGAGCGTAGCACGGCGTCGAGCGGGTCCATGTCCTGAATGCTCAACAAAAATGTCACTGCGTCGAAGTCGCCTGCGTGGATGCCGGGCAGGTCATGCAGTTCGCGCGCGTCACCGAGGATAAAGCGCCCATCGCGGCCATGATGCTGCCGGGCAGCCTCAAGCAGCCGCGGGCTGGCATCCACGCCAACGTAGTGCGCCCCGGCATCGGCGATGAACGGCGCGAGCGGCGCAGGACCGCAGCCGATGTCCAGAATGTACTCGCCAGCGCGTGGAGCGAGCAGATCAAGGATTGCTGGAATGGCGTAACGGCGGTGATATTTGTGTCCGCCTTCGCCGACCATGCCCTGATACCATTCGGCGACCGGATCCCAACTTGTGCGCGCGGCCGGGCGGCGCGACGATTTACGTTCAGCCATATTTTATAAAAGACGATGGACGATCGACGAATGACGACGGACGCTCCGCGTGCGTGATCTTCCGTCACTCGTTGAATCAACAATTAACCGGCCATCAGTATAACGCGATTTGGCAAACGTGGGGCAATGTGGAACCGCTTTTAGCACAACAAAAGCGCGAAGATTTCTCCTCGCGCTGTATGAAGTCAAGCAAGTAATTGATCAAGCCGACAGCGTTGGATCGGGTGGCGATTGAGCCGTTTTTGTCCGAGCGGCAGGCGTACGGCGGAACAGGCGCGCCAGCAGCGAAAACACGACCATGACCACGGCGATCATGATCAGCGGTCGGCCAACTTCCAGGAAGCCAAAGATCCCGCCACCACCGCGACCTTCACGTCCACCATCGCGCGGGCGGAACTGCGCATTTGGGTTGCCTTGTGTATTGGGCGCGCCAAAGCGACCCTGCGTGTTCCCTTCGCCAAAACGACCTTGTCGTTGTGCGAACTCGCCACGTTGCGGGAAGCCAGCGTTCGTGCCACTGGAATGAACCAACGCCCATGTGCCGCCACACACGGACAGCGCGGCCACAAGAATGATACATGCGCGAATAATGATTCTCATTTAGCTTCCTCTCTCACCCGGTAGGTCTGTGGCTCCAACTGCCGGGTGCGGCGCGGCATGAGCGGCCCAATGACGAAGCGCTTGGTCATGCTGACGATCCACTGCCAGTGAACAGCCAGGTGCAGGCCGACAATAATGACCGTCAGGTTCGCGGAAGTGTCATGGAGTTGCCGCCATGCGCCGCCACTCGCTACACGGAGGCCAAGCTGCGGCAGCGCTACCTCGGAAATCATGATCCCTGTGAAGATGACCACAGTCATGCTCATGAACAGCAGCAGATTAAGCCCGTAGTTCAACCGCGACGACCAGCGCGCCTTGGTGAAGAAGTTTTTGGCGATGCCGACCAGCCAGTTCCAGTGGAGCAGCAGATGGGTGACGATTGCTGCGGCGAACGCGATGCTCAGCCATTCATGGACCGCAATGCCACTGAAGTGCGGCGCCATGGCGACCAGAAAGGCGATAAAGATCGCAAAGTCGATCAGAAGATTTGTTTTGTTACGGTTTGGTTGTTTGCGTTTTGTCTGCATGTGCCTGCCTTGAAAGCGAAATGTACAACGACTACTATTATGGTAGCAAAAAAAAATGTAGAAAATGTTAAGAAAAAATGCGAAAATCATAAGCATCGCCTGACATACATAGTTTTCTTGGTACGTGTTGCTTCAACCGCGTGGCATACGCTCTGCAAACACTAATTGCAGTCATGTGATGAAGAAAGGGGCGCGCTATGGCAGTCACAGGATTATTTGCGACAACCGAGCAGGTGCGGCAGGCGATTGATGATCTGATCGCAGCCGGATTTCCTCCCGATAGCATTTCCGCAATAACTGCATCTGGCCAGCCAGTCGATGAACTGACGACCACATCGGTCGAGCGGCTGAATGACGTTGCGGCAGGCGCGGGGCTGGGCGCATTAATCGGGGCGGTGGCGGGTATTATCATCGCGCCGCTGGTGCTGCCTGGCATCGGGTTGCTGGTGGCGGGGCCGCTCGCAATTGGCGGCGCGTTGGCAGGCGGACTGATCGGCGCGTTTAGCAACATGGGCTACAGCCCGGAGCAGGCGCGGCTGCTGGCCGAGCGAGTAGAGGCTGGGCGCTACGCCGTGGTGGTGCATACAACTGATGAGATACTGCGCGCCGAAACAACGCTGCGCAATGCTGGCGCTGAAGATGTACACACGACACGCGAGAACGAGCGCGCAGTGTCATAGCTCTTTCTGAAACGAGCATTACAGGCATTGTATCATCTCTAAGTAAGCTCTTGACAAATTGTATTTACGTGTATATACTCCTTTCATGGAGAACATTGATTTTGCAACTATGTGCGCGTGTTTCAATATTCGCAAGGCGGCCCGCGCGGTGACGAGCCGCTATGACGCAGTGCTGCGCGGCACCGGAGTGCGCGCGACGCAAGCTACCTTACTCATGGCGGTTGCTACGGCGGGCGCGCCAACCATCACGCAGCTCGCTGACACGTTGATCATGGACCGCACGACGCTGGCTCGCGATCTCGGCCCGCTGGCTGAACATGGCTTGCTCAGCGTCACGCCTGGCGAGGATCGACGTACGCGGATTGTGCAGCTTACCGAAGCTGGGCATGCCAAACTTGACGAGATAATTCCGCTGTGGCAGGAGGCACAGGCGCAGATCGTTTGCCGTGGATTGGGGAACGAACGCTGGCGCACGCTGTATGACGCATTGCAGGAGGTGGTGCAGTTGGCGCAAAAGTAATTTTTTGAGTAATAGGTGTAATTACACGTAAAGGAGGCGTCCATGAACAACACGCTGTTTTTCGGATTGCAGATCGCCACGAATCTCGCTGTCTATGCACTTGTCGCTCGCTGGTATATCGCGCCACGTTTGGCTGCGCTGCCACTTCGTGATGCTCTCATTCCGTTGCTCCTGTTCCACACATTGCGCACGATGGGTATAACTTTTGTCGTGCCGCAGGTTGTCGGCGAAACACTTCCGGCGGGATTTGCTGTCTCTGGTGCAGTTGGTGATCTGCTGGCGGTCGCGTTGGCCCTCGCCGCGATTGGAGCGCTCCGCGCGCAATGGCGCTTTGCTTTAGCGGTGGTGTGGCTGTTCAACATCGCCGGAACGTTGGATTTCATTTCAGCCTTCGCCCAGGGCATACGCTTTAACATAGCGCAGCAATATCATCTCGGCCCTGTCTGGTTCATCCCTACGTTCTTCGTTCCCGCCTTTTTCGTCGGTCACATGCTGATCTTCGCGCTGCTTATCACCAACGCACGCCAACCGCGTAGCGTAGCCCTTTCCAGTGCAGCTGGATAGTAAAAGGCTCGTTAGTTATATGTCGTATGTTGTAGAAAGGCGAACCCCAGCCGCTGGCTGGGGTTCAGGTTTATACCTTATTCGTTCATATTTCACGCCATCCGTTCCAAAATCACCGCAGGAATCTTACGCGTCGTTTTGCGTTCGTAATCGGCAAATCCTGGATTATGATCGACCATTTTGGCGTACAGGCGCGCGCGTTCGGGATCTTCAGTAACCGCTGTTGCCCGTGCTTTGAACGTTTCGGTGCCGACCTCCACCGTGACCTCCGGGTTCGTAAGAATGTTGTAATACCAGTCCGGATTGCTGGACGCGCCAGCCTTGGATGCGATGATTACAAAGTGCCCATGGTCGGTGACGTATGCCAATGGATTTGTGCGCGGCTGGCCGCTTTTTGCTCCTGTTGATGTAAGCAGAAGCAGGGGTGTGTTAGCGAACGGCCCGCCGACTTTACCGTTATTGGCGCGAAACTCTTCAATAATGGACTGGTTGAAGCTGTTAGGATTGCTCATCAATTCTCCCTATAGCTTGGATAACTCTTTGGCTAGGCTCACTCGTCGGTGGCTCCACCATCGAAGAAAAGAATATTCAGTCGTCCTTATCCTATGATTATTGCGCCTGCTCCGCCGCGCGGCGCACCAACGCCGTCAGCACCACCACGGACTTCATCATGTCCTGCACACTGATCCACTCCAAGGGGCCGTGGAGGTTTTGCATGCCGGTGAACAGATTCGGCGTCGGCAGACCGCGCTCGGTCAGCCGCGAGCCGTCGGTGCCGCCCCGAATCGGATCGGAAAACGGCTCAATGCCGGTAGCGACCATGGCTTCGCGTGCCAGTTCGACCGGACGCATGTCGTTCTCCAGCCAGTAGCGCATGTTGCGGTACTGCGGCGTAATTGTGCATTTGATCCGCGCGCGTGGCTCGGTCGCTTGCACAGCGGCGCACACGGTTTTGACGAGCTCACCATGCGCGGCTAGCCCGTCGCGCTCGAAGTCACGCAGAATGAACAAGATTTCGGCCTGCGCTGCGCTGCCTTTCATCTGGTACGCATGAATAAAGCCTTCACGGTCGCGCGTCGTTTCGGGCGTGCGCGTATGTTGCGGCAGCATGTCGATGATTTTGGCCGCCAGGTGCAGAGCATTGACCAGGATGCCGTGCGCGGTGCCGGTGTGCGTCGAAACGCCCGTCACCGTTACCACTGCCTTGTCCGCCGAAAAGGTTTCATAAGTCAATTCGCCGACTCTGCCGCCGTCGAGCGTGTAGGCGAAATCAACGTTGAGATCGTCGAGATCGAGATGGTTGATGCCCATGCCAATTTCTTCGTCGGGAGTGAAGCAGATTCGTATCTCGCCATGCGGGATGTCAGGGTGCTGGAGCAGATGCTCGGCCAGTGTCATGATGATCGCCACGCCGGCTTTGTCATCCGCGCCGAGCAGCGTGGTTCCGCTAGCGGTGATGATATCATCACCGCTTTTCTTGCCGAGATACGGATACACCTCTGGGGAAAGCACCTGCGATTCGTCGTCGGGCAGCACGATCGGCGTGCCGTCGTAGTTGTGGTGGACGATTGGCTTGACGCCCTCGCCGTTGAAGGCTGGCGCGGTGTCCACATGCGCCAGAAACGCCATGCGCGGCGCGTTGTCCACGCCCTCTGTCGCCGGAATCGTCGCAAGCACAAAGCCGGTTTCGGTTAGCTGCACGTCGCTTGCGCCGATATCGTTAAGTTCCTGCCGTAACAATTTGAGTAGGTCGAACTGCCGGCCGGTGCTCGGCGTCGACGATGATGATTCATCGCTAGTGGTAAAGATTTGCACATAGCGCAGTAAGCGGTCGGTGAGCGCAGATTGAAGATCAGCCATTAGTCACTCCTCATACACAGGTTTGCAAACGGATGGTAGCACGCTTTGTGCCGCGCGTCGAACATTGTGGCTATCGGGTACTTATCTTCAGGACGCGCTCTGCCCTTATCGCTAAAGTAGGAGCGGGTCTGAGACCCGCTCCTATGGGCTACCTGCGTTTTGTCATTTGACTTGCCAATGCTCAACGTGACAATGACTCTTTTCATCGCCATGCGCAGCCGGTGCGCTTCATTCAACCAGCTAGTCGGGGCGTTTGTTGTATATGAGCGTCTCGAAGGTGGAGGTCGGCGTGAAGCGTGGGCATCTTCCAGCGACGTATCGCGAAGCACCCATAGCTCATACGGACGCTGTACTCGCCTCATCGTTCCTCCACATATCGATGCATGGTGAAGAATCCGCCACACTGCGTACTCACATCTTGTCGCTGCTCGTGCGCTCCTCGTGCTATGCTCGATACGATTGATTAATATTACTTATTGACCGCAGCGCCGAACGTTAATGGTGAGCCGAAGGAAGAATACCATGAGAACAACTGAAACGAGCCGAGGGTAACCTCCACGGGAACAATTGGAACGATCCGGCGCGGCATAAGTTTCGGGTCACTCGGCCCGTTCTTTGCGCTCGCGTTCGGCCTGGGATGGGGTATCGCCGTACTGATGATCCTCTTCACCGATCAGATCGAGGCAATCTTCGGCAAAATAAGCGGCACGAACCCGGTGTTCATCCTGGTAGTGTATTCACCGGCCATCGCTGGTATATTACTGGTCTGGCACCATTATGGCATCAAGGGCCTTGCCAGCTACTTCCGGCGTGTCACGCTGTGGCGGATGTCGTCCGCGTGGTGGGTGTTCATGCTGCTCGTCATACCGGCTGTGAAGTACTTTAGCGCAGCCATCAACGGCACGATGACAGTGTTCCCATTCTCGCCCTGGTATGGCGTGCTGCCAGCGTTGGTTGCCGCGCTACTTATTGGGCCAATTGAGGAGTTCGGCTGGCGCGGCGTGGCGCTCCCGCTCCTACAGCGCCGGTTCGCGCCGCTCTGGGCGAGCCTGATCCTGGGCGCATTCTGGGGGCTGTGGCACCTGCCGGCCTTCCTGTTCAGCGGAACCCCACAGAGTGCCTGGTCGTTCGGCCCCTTCATCATTGGGGTCCTGGCGCTCTCAGTCATCATGACCCCTCTATTCAACTCAGCGCGGGGCAGCATCCTCATCGCGGCTCTATTCCACTTCCAGATGAACGGCCCGGCATGGCCTGATGCTCAGCCCTGGGAGAACTACGTGTTCGCCATCGTCGCGCTGGCTATCGTACTGCTGAACCGAAAGGCGATGTTGACCCGAGATGGCGCTGTGACCGAGGTTCTCATGTCCGGGGAAGAGGACATCCGCGATGATGCCCACGTCTCAGCCCATAGTTGATCGACTCACCCGAATACCATCCTTACACGGTGACAGGGCCATGAGCACCGGCTCGACAATCAGCAGAATGTTGTCATATGAGGTGTAGTATACGCCAAGCTGCGAGCGCCTGGACGGCAGAATGCGCGGCAGTGTCAAGCGCGGGAAAATGACGTATATAAAAAGACCACACCCGTTCTTGGGTGTGGTCGGCAAAGCTGTGCGTGGCAGCCGCGTTTTCAGGGCGTAGCTCAAGCGCTGACCTGCCCCGGCATGGGAATTGCGCCGATCTGCACCAAAAAGCCGAGCGCATCCCAGTAGTGCCAGTCCTCGACCAGCTTTCCATCACGGAAGCGGCCAATCGTGATTCCAGTGGTGATGACATGACTGCCGCTGGCCGGAAAGGTGCCCATGGAGCTAACCAATTCACTCTGATGGGTGCCCTGGATGGTCCAGCGGGTAGTCACCTGCTCACCAGATGAGAACATGTCGTCAACCGTGACATGAAAATCCGGGAACGCGTTGAGCGCTTCCGTGAGCCACTGCTTGTAACCCGCGCGACTTTGCCGGTTGGGATCAATGGGATCGTGATGGACAAAATTATCTGCCATGACTTCATCAACCACATCCAGATTCCCATGGTTCCAGCCCTCATCAATCAGACGGTGGATGAGCGCCTCGTTGCCCTCGGTAGCCATGACCGTGCCTCCTTACTAAAAACCAGTAGCAAGAGACAAACTCGCAGATGTGATGCAGAATCGGGGGGAGGACGTGAGCATGATATGGAAATACGAGCTTCGGTGACTTAAGTATACAGCGGGCGTCAAGAGTTTGAAAACGAAAATATTGAAACTAAAATGACAATTTTTACATATAACTATTGCCGAGGAATGGCTCAACTACTGACCGTAGTGTTCACAAAGCCATGCTATGCTTCATGATAGCCAAACTCCAACAGAGTAGAAGCTTGACGCAGGGTATATACTCCCAACAGGGGTATCTTCTTACCTACCTCGTTGGCACTTCTTCTTTACCTTAGCCACCCCTGATTACCCCATGCACTTGATAGAACTGTTTCGACCAGTATCTTGCGTGTTCATGTAGCAATCTATCACAATCAGCAGCGCAGTCGAGCGGCCAGGTATCGATGCGGCTCAATGCCATGAACTGACTGAAACAAAGCACATGGTGACAGAGTGCGGGAGGCTGCGGCTTCCCAAAGTCCCTTTTTCTAACAACAAAGGTTGAAAGGTTTTTAGAGGGATTTTTGCTCTCCATTGCCGCCTCGATAAGTGCAATCGCATAGCTCATGTTACTTGAAAGGAGGAGAACGATGACCTGAACGTGATAACGGTCGCGCAGCAGAATATCGCTGTCATCTTTCACAAGCATCTCACTACGCAATCAAGGAATACCATCGGCACAATCCAGGTTTACGGCTGACCCAATGACGCCTACTTGAAAGAAGGAAGTGTTTGGATGAAGACATCGATCATGCGCATGTCGGTCGCTTTCGCAGTCGTCGGGCTTTTGGTTTTCCAGTCGAGCGCGAGCATCAGTACAGTCAACGCGTTCGATTACTCACACCTGACGCCGATGCAGAAACGGCTCTTGTCCGGTCTGGCCGAGTTCGAACTCAATCCTGCGTATGCAACAGCGACACCTCCGAACATCAGTGAGCGACCCGCAGCCCCCAATCCTGCCACGCTCCCTAAGGACAGCTTGAAGAACTACTACCCTGGCCCCGACGGGGATTGCTCCTTGAGCCTAGGCAGCAATATCAAGGTCAACCAAAACTGTCTTAATCTGGCAGATATAGACCTTCTGGGGCGTGGGCAGGCTCAAAACGAAACCTTCATCGCCCAGGATCCAGCGCATCCTGAAAACATTGTTGGTAGCTATAACGACTACCGGCGCGGCGATGGCAGTTGCTACGGCTCCTACAGCCTGAACAGCGGAAAAAATTGGGATGACACCACTATTCCCTTCTCATTCACACGCGGGGCGCCGAATTTCTTGCCGGCTGAACGCCAGTATTGGGGCGGCGGTGGTGATACGTCGGTCGCATGGGATACCAAGGGTAACGTCTATTTTTCTTGCCAGGTCTTTAACCGCGGGGCACCCGTCACTACAAACCCGGATCAATCGAGCGCTATGCTCATTTTCCGCTCAACGCAAAACAACGGTGCCTCATGGAACTTCCCGGCTCGAACAGTGACAGAACTGAACGACCTTGCTGGCACGGGTGCCTTTTTTGAAGACAAGCAATTCATGACCGTCGATAATCATCCGGGCAGCCCCTACCAGGATCGCGTCTATGTGACCTGGACCGAGTTTGCAGCGACTGGGAGCGCGTACATTTGGGAGGCTTACTCGGCCGACTACGGCCAGACCTTTAGCCCGCGCCAGCTAGTGAGCCGCGCCAGTTCGCTCTGTGCGACGGACTTCGGTGGAAGTACCGAGCAAGGCCCGTGTAACGCCAATCAGTTTTCGCAGCCCTTCACAGCGCCCGACGGAACGCTCTACGTAGTCTGGGCCAACTACAACAATGTCGTAACGGGGAACGAAAACCGCAACCAGATCTTCGTGGCGAAATCAACCGATGGCGGGAACAGCTTCAGCGATCCAGTCAAGGCAGCCGATTTCTATGAACTCCCGGATTGCTACACGTACACTGGCCAGGATCTGTTTCGTGCATGCGTGCCCGAGAAGGGTAATACCGTCAACTCCTTCTTCCGCGCATCCAACTACCCGGTCGGTGCCGTCAACCCCAAGAACCCGAAACAGGTCGTGATCAGCTTCGGCTCGTACATCAACCCGCATTCCAATGAGTCGCATGGCTGTGAGCCTATGGGATTTAGTGCTACCACCGGACAAAACCTGTATAAGGGCGTGCGAACTTCAGGCGCTTGCAACAATGATATTCTGCTGAGCATTTCGAATGACAGTGGGAAAACTTTCACCGGTACGAAGACTGATCCGCGCAAGCTCGCCAGCGTTCAGGGATTGGGGCAAGACACCACCGACCAATGGTTCCAGTGGACGGTCTTTACCCAGGAAGGCCGGCTCGCCAGCTCATACTACGATCGGCAGTATGGCGATGATGAGATCACCGGCTTCATGGACTTTAGCCTTTCCGGGTCCGACAACCTGAAAGACTTCGGGACGGTGCGCGTTACCTCGGGGTCCATGCCGCCACCAACCCAATTCGAAGGCGTCTTCTTTGGCGACTATACTGGCCTATCAGCAATCCACAACGACGCCGCCTACCCGTTCTGGTCTGACACGCGCGACCCGAACCTCATTGTCTGTCCAGGCACCGGCACGACAACGAACGCGCCCGATGTCTGCCTTGTCCCAGCGGTGAATGCCAGCCAGGGCAACGATCAGGATGTCTTTGTAACGAGTGTTCCTGTGCCGACCAAGTAACCGAATGCAGTACTTCTGGTGGAGCCGCTTTAGTAAAGCGGCTCCACCAGATTTGAAGAAACTTACGGAATGAGATTGAAGCTATCGAGAAGATGCTGGTAGATGTTCTGATCGATATGCTTGGTGGAAGTTCCGATTGTGTAGGTTTTATCCTTCCCAAAGATAGTCGTCGTTACGCCAAAGGAAATTGTATCGAAGCAGCGTGTGCCACTTAACCCATTGATAGTCACCTCACGACAACGCATGTTCGGAATATCACGGGTCTCATGAGCCGACCTACCAGCCTGAACAGTCACCGAAATACCGGCTCCACCATCTGAGGGTGCGAATGTTACCACGTTTGCGCCATTTGCATCGATCTGCTCATTCACGACCCAGCCACTTGGGTATTGGACGCTGTATCCTAACTGTTGATTTTGATAGGTTTGCCAGGATGTGTTTGGAGCGGAGGGTGTCGCAACAGGTTGTGGCATCTCGGTTGGCCTCACGTCGCTTTGTGCTAGTGCTGTAGCCGCAGCGGGCATGGTCGTTGTGCCGGATGCTGCAATACCAAGTGTTGCTATCAGCATGGTCAAAGTAAAGATATCTCCATCGGCGCATACTCGTCTCCTCATTTGTACGACATCTCTTTTGAGAGGACGGTGCAAGTATGCGAAAAGTTCCTGGCTGTCGCAGCACCCGTAGATACTACGCCGTCGGCAGCTCATAATCTTTGAACTGGTCGCGCAACACCTTCTTGTCGAACTTGCCGACGCTGGTTTTCGGCACGCTCTCGATGAAGATCACTTCGTCGGGAAGCTGCCAATGTGCCACCCGACTGCTCAGAAAGTCGAGGATCTCGGCTGACGTTATGCTGTCTTTGCAGTCCGGGCGCGGCACGACACATGCCAGCGGGCGCTCCTGCCAGCGCGGGTGCGGCACGGCGATCACCACAGCCTCCATGACCTTGGGGTGCGCCATGATCTCATTCTCCAGGTCAACAGTCGAAATCCACTCGCCGCCCGATTTCACCAGATCTTTGGTGCGATCCACTATCTCGTATATAGCCTTCCGGATCATCGTCGCCACGTCGCCAGTACGGAACCAGCCATCCTGGAACGAATCTGCACCGCGCGGATCGTTGTAGTAGCTGCGTATGACCCATGGCCCGCGCACCTGTAGCTCGCCAAAGTTTTTGCCGTCCCATGGCAGTTCATGCCCTTCGGCATCAACGATTCGCGCCTCAACGCCCGGCACGGTCGTGCCCTGCTTGGCGCGCACCTTGAACTGCTGATCTTCCGGCCAATCGGCCATGTGGCTCTTGAGATGCGACACCGTGCCGACTGGCGACATCTCGGTCATGCCCCAGGCGTGCATGATGTACGCGTCGAACTGCTTCTGGTAGCGCTCGATCATGCTCTGCGGTGCTGCCGATCCGCCGACCGGCATAAGCCGAATGCTGGAAAGATCATAATGCTTTTGTTCCAAAATCTGCAACAATCCCAGCCAGATCGTCGGCACGCCTGCCGCCACAGTCACGCGCTCGTTCTGGATCAACTCGGCCAGGCTCTTGCCATCAAGAAACTGGCCGGGGAAAACCTGCTTTGCGCCTGCCAGTGTTGCGGCATACGGTAGGCCCCATGCGTTCGGCATGGAACATCGGCACAACCGGCAGCACGGCGTCATGCTCGGAAATGGCACCCGTATCGGCCAAACACATCATCATCGAATGGAGGAACATACTGCGGTGGCTGTACACAGCTCCCTTAGGGTTGCCGGTCGTGCCCGAGGTGTAGCACATGGCGCTGGCGCTATTCTCGTCCAGTTGCGGCCAGGCGTATTCAGGCGATTTACCCGCAAGCAACTCCTCGTAGCTGAGAACATGTGGCAAAGTAGTTTCCGGGAGCGCGCCATCAGTCATGACAACGTAGTGACGCACGCTGTTTAGCTCTGGCGCGTTTTTTTCCAGCGCAGGCACCAGCGAAGCATCCACAAACACAATTTCATCTTCGGCATGGTTGGCAATATAGGCAATCTGGTCGGGGAATAGACGAATGTTGAGGGTGTGAAGCACGCGGCCCGAGCACGGCGCAGCGAAGTAGAGTTCAAGGTGCTGATGGTTGTTCCATGCGAAGGTCGCCACCCGACCGTCGGGCGCAATCCCAAGCCGGTCGAGCGCGTTCGCGAGGCGGCAGACCCGCTCGTACATGTCGGCATAGGTCGATCGATGCAGCCCGGACGACGTTTTGGTGACAATTTCTTTGCTGGGAAAGAGTTGCCGTGCCCGCTCAAGAATGTGCGTTAAGGTCAGCGGATAGTCCATCATCAGACCTTGCATGGCATACCTCCTCATCAAGATGATCTACGCCGCACGATTAGAGTAGATGTTGAAGGATACTATATCATTGTTTGCGGGAATTGATGATGGACGATGGACGATGGACAATAGATCACAGATCATGAAACCCTTGCTCAATCTGCAATCTGCAATCTGCAATGGCTACCCCGCCACCGCCGCCCACTCGTCATAGCGCGTGTTGAGCATCTCCTGCAACTCGGCGTACTGCATGCCCAGACTCGTCACCTTGTCAACGTCGCCATGCAACCCGGCATCATTCATGTCGGCCTCCAGCTGCTTCATATCAGCCTCTAGCCCGGCAATCTCTTCTTCAAGCGCGGTAAGCCTGCGCTGACGGCGGCGCTCCTGCCGCTCGGCTTCGCGGTCGATCGATTTGTTGGACGGCGCAGATCCGTTGCCGTTTGTTGCAGGCGCGTTGGATGCAGCATGCTGCGCCTCTACAGTAGCAGGCTCCTTGGCGCCTTGGCTCCCATTCTCCTTGTCTCCTTTTCGCTTTGTCTCCTTGATCGAATCCTCGTGCGCCGTGTACTCACTATACGTCCCATTGAATGGTTGAATCGTGCCATCACGCACCATCCAGATCGTGTCCGCCACAGCATCAATAAAATAGCGATCATGCGACACAAACAGGATCGTGCCGTTGTATTCGTTGAGCACGCCTTCCAGTGCCTCGCGGGCGTCGATGTCAAGGTGATTGGTCGGCTCGTCCAACACCAGAAGGTTGCCTTTCATGAGCGTGAGTTGCGCCAGCGCTACCCGGCTGCGCTCGCCGCCCGACAGATCACCGACACGTTTGAACACATCGTCACCACTGAACAAAAAGCGCCCCAACAGCGTGCGGACGTTCGTCTCATCCATGCGCGGCGCGATCCGCCGAATCTCGTCCAACACAGTTACGTCCATGCGCAGCCCTTCATTAGCCTGCGCATAATAGTTGACGATGACATTATGGCCCAGCCGCACGCGCCCACCAAGCGGCGGCAGTTCGCCCACGATCGTGCGCAACAACGTGGTCTTGCCGCTACCGTTCGGCCCCATGAGTGCCACACGTTGCCCGCGCCCGATCTCGAGATCGGGGGATTTAAGGAGTACATGACCGATTTGCTGTGAACAGGACGAAGGACGAAGGGCGGAGGACGAACGTTTCAAAGAGGTATTTTCGTCTTTCGTCTTTCGCCTTTCGTCTTTTGCCAAAGCGTAGCCCACCACTAGCCCTTGCAAACCCAGAACAAGCTCGCCGCTACGTGCCTGCGTCGTCATGTTGAAGGCAACCTTTTTCTGTTTGATTTCAGGCCGATCCATGAGCTTGTGAACACGCCCGCTGCCATCTTCCCAGCCTTCCTTGAGCCGCGCCAGTTGCTTTTCGCGCCCGCGCGCCTCTTTGCTGCGCTGCCCGGCCTTGAAACGGCGAATGAATTCCTCGGTTTTGGCGACATAGTCCTGCTGGGCCTGAAACTGTTTCATAAGCAGTTCAAGCCGCTCAGCTTTGAGCTGCAAATATTTGTTGTAACCGCCCGGATAATCTTCTAGCCGTCCAAACGCCATGTCGAGCGTGCGGCGCGTCACGCGATCGAGAAAGTAACGATCATGCGAAATGACTATGAGCGTGCCGTCCCAGTCATTCAAGAAACGCTCAAGCCACTCCAGCGCCGCAAGGTCGAGGTGATTCGTCGGCTCGTCGAGCAGCAGCAAGTCCGGGTCCGACAGCAGGGCCGCCGCGAGCGCCGCGCGCGTCTTCTGGCCGCCGCTGAACTGCGCGACGCGCTGGTGATACTGCGCGGGCGTGAAGCCCAAACCATGCAGCGTGCGCTCGATGCGGTACTCGATCTCGTAGCCGCCGCCATGCTCAAAACGGTGCTGAAGTTCGCCGTATTGCTCCATGCGCGCTTCCCACTCCGGCGCGTCGGTGTCGGCCAGCACTTGCTCCAATGCGCTCATTTCGTGCCGCAAGGCAAGCAAATAATCAAGCGACACTTCCATCTCCTGCCACAACGTGCGCTCGCCGCTGAAGTGCGCCTCCTGTGCAAGGTAAGCCACCCGCGCGCCACGCACCAGGCTCACAGCGCCATCCGTGGCGTCCTCCACGCCCGCGACGATCTTGAGCAGCGTCGATTTGCCCGCACCATTCACACCGACCAGCGCCACCTTTTCGCCGCGCGCCACCTGGAAGCTGACCCCACCAAAGATAAACTCCGGGCCGTAATATTTTGTCAAGCCGCTCACATTCAGAACAGACATTGTTATACTCCAAAAAAGCAAAAAGCCGTGAGGCAGTCGCCTGCGCCCACGGCTTAATCAATCAAAATATTTTATGTAAACACAAAAAAGGGCGCATGTCTCCTACATATAGCTATCGCACCGCCAGCTGAATAATTGCGGTTCGCAGGTGAGACACGGCCAACTTCCTCGCTTCAATACACAATCTTATATACCAAGCATACCACGCGCGTATATGACTGTCAATGCGTCGAAAGGCTGACACAATCAGCCGCTCTATCCTATCTCATCGAGCGCTGCATTGACGATCGATGCCGTGACGGCGTGGTGTTCGTAGGGCGGCGGGCGGCGCAGCGGGTAGACGCGGTTGCTCAGCACGACGACGATGAGTTGACGCGACGGGACAACCAACATGGCCGGACCAGTGAAGCCGGTGTGACCGAAACTGCCAGATGGCGCGTTGCCCATGAAGTTCGCGCGGTCCATCATCCAACCGAGACCGCATGCGAACTGAAGATCAGGCGTCTGGTTTGTTGTAGCTAGTTGTGCTGTTTCAGGACGTATGAGCCATTCGTCCGTCGTCCGTCGTCCATCGTCCATCGTCACCAAATCGAGCCACATTCGACAAAATGCAAACAGATCGGCGGCAGTGCTGAACAGCCCGGCATGCCCGGCCACACCACCCAATGCATGAGCGCTCTCATCGTGGACACTGCCATGGACAAGGCGGCCGCGCCAATCCGCATCGTTTTCGGTGGGAGCAATACGCGGCAGCCAGGCAGCGGGTGGACAGAAGCATGTCTCAGAAAGTCCGAGCGGCGCCAACACAAGATCGTGGAGCGCCTGGTCGAACGGCGTGCCATGCAGCCGGGCGACAATTTCACCGAGAAGCAGGGAATTGACATTGGTGTAGGCGACCACCGTGCCGGGCGGGTGAAGCAGCGGTGCTGCATAGACGGCGTTGAGAATTGCGGTGCGGCTCTGGTGGCGCAGCACTGATAAGCGCATGTCCAACCCCGATGTGTGCGTCAGCAAATGAAAGACGGTTACATCGCGCGCATACAGATCCGGCACATATGTCACGACGGGCGCGTGCAAATCGAGCATGCCCTGATCAACGAGGCGTAGCACCGCAGTGGCAGTAAACATCTTGGTCAGCGAAGCGATGTCGTAGATCGTATCGCGCTGAACTGCTACTGAGCCAGGCGCATTATACATGGTACTGCCATAGGCTTGGTTGAGCAATAACTCATTGCCATGCGCTACACGAACAACTGCTCCGGGAAAGATACGCCGTTCGATTGCGCTCGTTACGAGCGTATTTACTGTTGAAGCTAAAGCCATCATTACGGTAAACTGCACATGGATGTGCAATCGTCAATCTACAATGTGCAATTTACACTCTGCAATCCTTACGGCGTTGGCGCGCATGCTGGACGAGACGTTAGCCATGGCTCGTAGGCAATGTTATCGCCTACTGCTTCACCACGCCCATCCGCATGCCGCGTTGGATCGTAGGGACCGAGCGGGCTATTCCACCAATTGTTGCGCATGTCAAGGACTACTTCGCTGGTCGCGCCGCGTCCAATGCCGTACTCAAGGTAAATTGGAATGATCGGCGGTGTGTGGTCCTCAATCGCATTGTTGTACACATTCAGCGCAAAGCCCGGCACCTGAATGGTCTGGCTGCGAATGCTCAGGCCATTTGTACCGTTGATCCATGTGTTACACGACAGATCACCTTGCAACGGTCCGTTGGTCGAAAGCACCAGATCCGGCCCGGTCTGCCCGATCAGCAGATTGCCCTGGATCGTCAGATTGACGGCCATGGTGTTCTGATTGTTGATCTGCACCAGGCGGCGCGCCCGCCGACATGCGGTTGCCGCCGATCCGGTTGCCGGTCAGCGTCACATTGCCGCCGTTGATATAGGTTGCGTCAATCGCCGCGCCGTACGGCATATCATTACCAGAAATTTCGGTATTACGTACTTCAAGACTGCTATCTTTAACCAAGATATGGCCACCGTTGTCGGTGATGTGCCCATTACGCACAATCAACGTGCCGCCTTCACTCCCGAGCACCGTACCGCCTGCGCCACCGCCGCGAATCTCTGTGCTCTCCAACGAAATGGTGCTGCCGGGCCGACCATAAATCCCATCCCAGCGCTGACCAGTATGGCTCACAAAGCGCACCGGATTACCCGGCTGTCCCAACGCGAATATTGAACCCTCGGCATAAATGGCGACGCCTGGCAGCAAGCGCACTTCCACACCCGGCTCGATAATCAACGCAGCACCGGGCGCAACCTGCTGATCGACGCCGAGGATCAGCGGGCTTTGCGCCGCCGTCCAGCGCACTTCGCCACGCAGCACGTTCACGGCAGGCTCAGGAGGCACAGGCGTTGCAGATGGACCGGCAGGCGTCGCAGTTGCGCCACCGTCTGTGCTTTGATATGGGCGCGTGGTTGGTGTTGGTGGCACAGGCGTCAATGAAGGCTCCGGCGTTGGCTGTGCCTGAACTGGTGTTGATTGCCGTACCGGCGTGGGCTGTCGCGCAGGCGTTGACTGTGGCGCGGACTGCGATAGCGGCTGTGTCGGCGCAATGGTACGAGAGGTGGGTGGATTACTCGCGCCAGGCACATCCGTCGCCTCCGGCACATCCGGCACTGGCAGTTCATCACCCGGAGCAGGGTAACCGCTCTGGCTTGGCGGCGTGCTTGTCGGGCGTTCGGGCGAAAATGGCTCCGCAGTTATGGCAGCAACATCACTTGTCGCTGTTTCGCTATCTGCTTTACTACCTTGCGGGCCTGGATAGGCCCCAGAACCACCGGTTTCACTACCGCTCGATTGAGTGCCTTCAGGCTGGGTGCCGCTCATTCCCTCTGGCTGGGGGTATGCACCTGAACCTTGCACAGATGGCTGCTGCCCAACAATTGTCATCGTGGAATCAAGCTGCGCCACTGCACGAACAGTGGAAGCAGCCAGAGTGGTGCTGGTAGCTGCTGATGAACCGGAACTATCGGCGGGGAAAAGCACCGCAAGCAACACAGCCAACCCCAAGAATAGCAGTGATGCTGCAAGAATGAGTGTCTCGCGCTTGAAGCGGATGACAACATCTCGTTCGGGTTGTTCCTCAGGCGGCATCTGCGGGTCCACGCCAATTCCTTGATGTTCAGTAAAGATAATATATCATTTCAGGGCGCATCAAAAGCATCTTACCATAACCTGATGCACTCCGCAATGAGAAGTAAATGAAGATATCTTATGCCGCAGCGGTACAGTCTTGAGCGAATGGTGCGCGAAAGATTTAACCTCTTGTACATCTGTTATGTTCTTGCTACTTAACTGAGCCAAATTGCTATACGCCATTAATGAGTAGCATGGTATACTTATCGTAACATCACCGCGGTGCATTTCTTGCTGCGTCTGCGCGGCAGAAACGGCACGACAAGTGGTATGGAGAAAACACCGTGTTGCGCATACCCAAGCTGGCTTTCGCCGGCTCTCACAAACGTGAAACCTCATCAGCATCGTACATGACGCGGCGCGCCAAGGTGCTCTGGACGCTGGGCAATTGCTTGATGCTGTTTGGCATACTGACACTGCTCTATGCTGGTGGCCTGTATTCCATTGATGTATACGGACGCTATGCGGCACGCGGCGACAGCGACGTGCCCATGACAGTAGTAACGGAGACATCGGATGCAGAGGTCGAACCTGCGCCGTTTGTCGCGCCAGTGCTGAATACACCAAGCTCCTCTGCGACAACCCCGGCGACACAAGCCGCGCCAGAACATCACGGCACGGTAACGCGCGTCGTCATTCCCAGCATCAAAGTTGACTCTAAAGTTGTTGAAGTGGGCTGGGATATGGAGAACGTGGATGGCCAGCAAGTGCCGGTCTGGCAGGTCGCGAAGTACGCGGTGGGTCAGCACCAGGGCTCAGCTAATCCCGGCGAGGGCGGTAACATTGTCATGGCTGGGCATGTGGGCGGCTTTGGGCTAGTCTTTAAGCTGTTGTATTACGTCAAGCCCGGCGATCAGATTACGCTGTACAGCAATGGCGAACAGTACGTATATGTGGTCAAAGATCGCTTGCTGGTGACGGAAGAGGGCGTGTCGCCCGAGCAGCACGCTGAAAACGCAAAACTTATCGAACAAACTGATCATGAGATGGTAACGCTGGTGACATGCTGGCCGGGCAGCGGACCAGATAAATTCACCAAGCGCGTGGTGGTGCAGGCAGTGCCATTCGCGGCGACCGTACATACTACAACGCAACAGAGTAGTTGGGCTATTCGCTAGCACTTCAACACACGAGAAAGAAACGCCCGACGCCAACTGCAACCAGGTTGGCGTCGGGCGTTTCCGTGACTTAAACAGTGACAGCTAGTGTGTGGTAGCTTCCTCTGACTCCGGCTGAATCACCCGATCAAGTTCCACATCCTGCCATGAAGCGGGATCATTGTCCGGCTCCAGGTGGGTAAACACCGTGACCTGCGGCACCGCCCGCCGGATATCACTCTCCAGATGCTCAAGCATCGTATGCCCCTGCTTGACACTCCACCAGTCGGGCACCAGCACATGAAACTCTACGAAATTGCGCCCGCCAGCCTGTCGGGTGCGTAGCGCATGGTGATGAACACCTTCTGCTTCGTAGTGCGTGAGCACACGCTGCACTGATTGCCGATGCTCCGGGTCAATCGCGGTATCCATCAAGCCCTGTACTGAACGCCGAAGCAATTTCACCCCGGCCCACACGATATTGATCGCGACGAAAATCGCGATCACCGGGTCGAGGATTTGCCAGCCGGTGAAAGATACGGCGACAATGCCAATCAGCACACCCGCCGATGTCCACACATCGGTAAGCAGGTGATGCGCGTCGGCCTCCAGCGTGATCGAACGGTGATGGCGGCCAGCCTGTAGCAGCACCCGCGCCACGCCAAAATTAATCGCCGACGCGATTATCGACAGCGCCAAGCCAAGGCCAACCTGCTCCAGCGGCTGCGGTGCAAGCAACCGCGGCACGGCAGAGGCAATAATGCTCACTGCGGCGACCAGGATCAGCGTGCCTTCGATTCCGCTGGAAAAATATTCGGCCTTGTCATGGCCATAGGCGTGCTCTTCATCTGGCGGGCGAGCTGCAATCGTCAACATCCACAGCGCCAGCACCGCCGTCACAAGGTTGACAAACGACTCCATCGCATCAGACAGCAGTCCAACTGAGCCGGTAAAAAGGTAAGCGGCAACTTTAAAACCGATGGTAGCCACAGCAGCCACAATCGAAAGCCACGCAAAACGGCGCAGTGATAATCGTTCTTGCATGGTATCCTCCCAACCACATTATACATCTAGCGCCTTCGTTCATGAGATATGAATTGCATGTCAGCGCGTGTTAGCTTGTTACATGAAGGGAATAGACAGTTGACGCATCATGAAAACACTTTATAATGCTCAACCCACCGGAACATATTAACGTGTGTACAACGTTTGTGTACGATAAGAGGAGTTGTATGTCGATGTACATCCGTCTAGCCCGCTTGCTCCTATCAATCGCCTCGATCATCGTTGCTATTTTGATCGGCATGCCCATCACAACTACTGCTTCACCGAAGCAAACACCGATCCAGCAGATGCGCGCTCTATGGGTCGACCAGTCGAATCCCGGCTTCCACAATCCTGCTGAGATTGACGAACTGGTCGCCAATGCCGTTGCCGCCCACATGAACACGCTGTTCGTGCAGGTGCGGCGGCATGGCGATGCAATGTATAATGCCGGGCCGGAGCCACGCGCGGTTGTTCCCGGCCTCGCGCCCGTCGAATGGTTCGACCCGCTCGCCATGGTGCTCCAGAAGGCGCATGCCGCCGGGCTGCGCGTCCATGCCTGGCTGGTTATTTCGGTGGCATGCCGCAACAGCGACCCGCTACGCGGCAATCCACAACATCTCTGCACACAGCACGGGCCTTCCGCGCCAGACCCGGCGCGCTGGACGACCGCTACCTACAATGGCACACAGGTTGGTGATCTTGATTTTGGCCACCCGCAAGCTGTCATCTACATGGAATCGGTGGTGCAAAATCTACTCCACAACTATCCCACGCTCGACGGCATCCATTACGATTATGTGCGCTACGCCGATCAAGATTACGGCTACAATGCGATTAGCCTGGCACGCTTCAACGCCGCATACGCCCGCCCACAGAACATGCGACCCGCGCCCACCGACCCACAGTGGAGCCAGTGGCGGCGCGACCGCATCACCGAGCTTGTTCGGCGGCTGTACATTCGAATCAAGGCGATCAATCCCAAAGTGCAGGTCAGCGCCGCGACGATTACGTGGGGCGGCGTTGGCAGTTACAGCCCGACTGATTGGCCTAACTCTGCAGCATACAGCCGCGTATTTCAGGATTGGAAGGCGTGGCTGCAAGAAGGCATTCTTGATTTCGCCGTGCCCATGCACTATTTCACGGAGCAAGACCAGCAGACGCGCGGCTGGTACGATAGCTGGCTTGCCTGGGACCGCGCGAACGCTGGGCGACGTGCTATTGTGGATGGTACCGGCGCGTGGCTAAACTCCGATTGGGATGGCATCGCACAGATTCAGCGGGCGCTCACGCCGGACGCGAACGGTCCTGCCCTGGCCGGTGTGTCACTGTTCTCGTACCATGAGCCGCTGGCCGGCAGCAACCCCGACCGTCGGAAGGCGTTCATGCAGCAGTTACGCGAGACGGTATTCGCGCAGCCAGCGGTCGCGCCTGATTGGCCATGGATCGCCGCGCCAACCACTGGAAACCTGCAAGGCATGGCGGCGATTAACGGGCAAACCATCGGCGACGCGCACATCACACTGTTTCTGAATGGTGGCTGGGCGCGTGAGTTCACTGCCTCAACGGATGGCTGGTACGGCGCGGTCGATCTCGCGCCCGGCAATTACACCATCGTGGTGCAAGACCCGCACAGCGGCGAACAAGCGCAGTACGGCGTCGTCGTGCGGCCAGGACAAGTCACCAGCGGGCCGTAAAAGAGAACGATGAAAGCTGCTTTCCGATACAGAGCATTCTGCTTTCATCCTTCGTTTTTAATGTCACACAAGACAGCACTGCGCTTTTCAGTTCATTGGAAAATCTTGTGTCGTAGTCCAATCAGGAGCAGCACTGCGCTCAGCAGCAAACACATGCCGCCACCGACAAACAGTACGCCCTGCGTAAACAGGAGACCAAAGGGCGAACTCCGCGGATCGATGCGCAGTGTTGTCCCGTCGGAAATAGCGATATGCTGGCCATCTGGCGAAAACGCGGCAGTATACATCAACCGATTGGAGCTTGGCTCGATATGGCAGCGCTGGATCAGCCGCCAGCCTTCCTTCAGGCCGCATTGCGCCAATTCGTGCTGCTGGGCGCTCATGGTGGCGAGCAGCGCGCCATCGCTCACGCGCCACAGCCGCGCCAATCCATTGTCGCCGGTCGAAAGGAGCCGCTGGCCGTCCGGCGCAAAGGCCACGCTGAAGACGCGGCCAGTGTGACCGTGTAACGTTTCGAGCAGCGCGCCATCATTAATCCGCCACACACGCACCAGACCGTCCCATGATCCAGCGGCGATCATGCTGCCGTCGGGCGACACGGCGGCACTCAGCACACGGCTGCCTGTCTGGAGCGTTTCGAGCAATGTGCCGTCGCTTACCCGCCAGACCTTCACCAGGCCGTCCTCGCCACCGGAGATGAGTGCCTGTCCATCCGAAGTGAACGCCACCGCATGCGCCGCCCGCACATGGGCCTGCCATGTCCGCAAAAGAGTTCCATCTGCCACGCGCCACAAGTTCACTGCGCCGTTCTGACTCGCTGTGGCAACAGTTTGACCATCAGGCGCGAACGCGACTTGCCATACCAGATCAGCATGCCGGAGCGTATGGAGCAGCGCCCCGTCGTTCACGCGCCACAGTCGCACGGTACTATCCCATGATCCGGAGGCAATGGTGCGGCCATCCGGCGAGAAAGCTACATTGAAAACCCAGTCGCTATGGCCGCGCAAGGTCATCACCAACGCGCCGGTCTGCGGCTGCCACAAACGCACAGCATTGTCGCCCGATCCAGTGGCGAGCAGATCGCCAGTGGGCGCATAAGCGATGCTGGTCACCGCGCCATGCTGCGACAGAACACGACCACCGGAGTGCCAGAGCACGGCAGCCAGCACCAGAATCGCCGCCAGCAGCAACGACAGCGCGCTCAGCGCCCAAATGGCCACGCGCCCCATGCGAAACCGATTGACCATGGTGTTCGCGTGGGGGAATGCGAGAGATTGTTGCATATTAGTAACAAATTCATTACAAACTGTTGAATCTATGAACATGGACATGTAGAGAATACCACCTATCGGTATAATGTAGCTGACGAGCAATACGTAGCAGCGTTGCCATACACCCAACAACGGCTGGGGAACACCTATCAGCATAATCTCGTCTTTATGTCAGGTACGGACATGTCTTAATGCCGTAGCGTACATTATAATGGGTTACTTGGCAGGAGAAAAACTGTGTATAGAGAATTTACAGTATGCAGGCCGGCTACTTTGCGTTGGTTGTTCATCATGCTCATGAGTTGGCTGGTGCTTGGTGCCTGTGGCGCAGCGCCAGAGTCAGCAAATGTTCCCACATCCACTGACGCCAATTCTGCCCCGGCCAATGTTGCCGAACAAAAGCCAGCATCCCAGGCACCTGATCTGCTTGCCAAGCCAACTGGCAAATTATCCGCTGTGTTATCACAGCTCGCTCAACCGTCGGTTGCAAAACAAAGCGCTGAGCAGCAGAACCAAGCACTTGGGATGCAACCGACCGGCCCTGGGAGCCTGATTCGTAATGACCAGGGACAAGTGCTGGTTGTTGTCCGTGTTAGTGAAGTATCGGATGCCACGCTTGCGGCCCTGCAGGCCGCCGGAGCGACTGTTGTCAACACCGCCGACGCATATCGGAGCGTCACCGTTTATATTGATCCCGAGCGTCTCAACGACCTAGCAGCCGTGCCAGGCGTCGAAAATGTTCGTGAAGAATCTCGGCCATCGTAATCGTTTTTAATTACACTATGAAAGAGGATGGCATGCCACATCATCCACCGGCATACCGAAGCGTTCGCTACATGGCGCTTATTATTGCGCTGGCACTGCTTGTACCATTTGGGCCTTATGCAGTGATGCACGCGCAGGGCACAGCGGCACAAACAAGCCAATCTGGTCTGCTCAACAAATCTACAGGCAAACTTAGCGCACGTCTTACGCGCCTCGCCCAGCCAAGTGTGCGCTCACTCCGCGCTACCGCGCAGGCGAACGCGCTCAACCTTCCAGAAACGGGACCAGGCAGCCTGCTCCGTACCACAGACGGCGCGGTGCTCACTTACATTCGTGTGGCCGACACCAGCAATACGCAACTGGCTGCGTTGCGGCAAGCAGGTGCGAAGATAGTCCATGTTGCTCCAACATATGGCGTAGTTACGGCATATGTACCTGCCGATCGACTTGTCGACGTTGCCGCACTCGGTGCCGTGCAAAACGTGCGTGAAGAGCTACAGCCAAAACATTTTGGCACGCTGGAGCATCCGGCGACACAGCCACGTAGCATGCCCGCGCAAGCCAGTTGTCCCACCGGCGTCGTTTCCGAAGGCGACGCGCAGATGAATGTAGCGCAGGGGCGCGCTACTTACAATGTAGATGGCGCTGGCATCACGATCGGCGTGGTCTCCGACTCATACAATAGCGCTTTTGGAGTAACCACAACAGCCGCGCAAGACATTGCGAGTGGCGACTTGCCCGGCCCTGGCAATCCCTGTGGCTTTGTCAATGCCACCAATGTTATCTCGGAAAGCATGGACACCGATACCAGCGACGAAGGCCGCGCCATGCTCCAAATTGCCCATGACGTTGCACCAGCAGCGAATCTGGCGTTTGCCACGGCCTACAACGGGTTGTTTGGCTTTGCCGACAACATTCGCGCGCTCCGTAACCAAGCGCATGCCGACGTCATCGTGGACGACATCGGCTACTTCACCGAGCCGTTCTTTCAAGATGGGCCAGTTGATGCTGCAATTGATGATGTTGTATCGCAGGGGGCGCTGTATACCACTGCAGCAGGCAATGACAACCTACTAGACGCTGCGGGAAACAATATCACATCCTATGAGGCGGCAGCGTATCGCCCGGTGGCATGCCCAGCGTTAATCGGCTCCAATGGCACACCCACAATTGACTACGCCCACGATTGCCATAACTTCGATCCGTCAGGCAACACCAATGCGAGTGGCTACACTGTTGCGCCAGGCGGCCAGTTCATTCTGCTGTTGCAATGGGCCGAACCATGGTTCGGAGTGCAAACTGATCTTGACTTTTTCTTGGTTGATGCAAGCGGCCGGGTGTTGACCGGCAGTAATGATACGAACACCGGAACAAACGGCAGCCAGAACTCCGTTCGAGGGCTTTCAATACGTCAATCGGACCGGCAGCCCACAAACGGTTTCGGTTGTAATTGCACGCGCCTCAGGTACAGCCACGCCGCGCCTACGCTACCAGTTTTCGCTTGCTCGCGGCATCGCACAGTCCCAATTTAACGCGACCAACAATAGCGTGGATCAATTTGGGCCATCGATCTACGGCCATGCCGGTGGAGCAAACGCCCTGAGCATCGCCGCTGTGCCATACAATGACGCAACGACACCTGAGCCATTTACCTCGAACGGGTCGCGGACGGTGTACTTTGGAGTGGCAAAGAGCGCTACGCCAGCTACCGCACTCGCCCAGCCGGTGGCGCGGAACAAACCTGATGTGGCTGCAACAGACGGCGTGCAGACAACTTTTTTTGCACAGCTTGTTGGCGGCACGCATCGCTTCTATGGTACATCTGCCGCTGCGCCGCATGCCGCCGCCGTCGGTGCGCTCATGAAGCAATTAGCTAATCAACACCAGGTTATCTTTGGCCAAACCACGCTGGAGCAGGTGTTGCGGTCAACGGCATCGCCAATCACCAATGGTTCGCCGCAGGCAAATGGTGCGGGCCTGATCAACGCTGCCGCAGCCCTTGAAGCGGTTACCGGGCTGCCCACGCCCCTGAAAACGTTCCTGCCGTTGAGCACACATGCGTTTACCATCCCAGCGACGCAAGCAGGTGCTGGCTAGATCAGCAGTGCGCCATGTAAATTATCATTATCAAGAGACATCACGTTCAGGCGTGACGTCTCTTTTTTTCATTACTGCCACGCATCAAGGCACTGTTGCATCAAGAGTACTGTACAAGAATAAGGGCATAGTACCAACTGCGCGCTTGACCCTCGCCGCGTCTCCATTGTATGCTTTCGATGCAGTCAAAACAGGTGCAAACCACTTGACATGAGAAAGAAAACAGCCGTGATTACGCTGGAACGTAGCCAAACACCCTCAAACATACATACGACCAACGCTTCGGTGCTCCATGCAGTGCTTATTCGCCTGAAGCGCGAGTACTTCGCACTGCCAGTGGTAAGCATCCGCGAAATTATGCGCCAGCGCGCCTACACGCCTGTGCCCGGCGCGCCGCCCTCGCTACCGGGCATTATCAGCCAGCGTGGTGCCATCCTGCCGGTAGTGGAGTTACGCTTGCTGCTTGGCTTCGAGGCGAAAGAGCTTACAAGTGCAGCGCGCTACATCATGGTGGAGCACAATGATGTTGACATGGCGCTTGTGGTTGAAGAAGTGCTTGACCTGGTGGAATTGCCTGAGCACGCTATTGAGCCAGCACCAAGCGCGATCGATCCCAGCCGCGTGGCTTTGCTGCGCGGCGTTATTCAGCATGAAGATCGGCTCATTGCGCTATTTGATCTCGACGCCATTATTGCGCGATTGCGCGAGGAGGCGCACTAATGACATCGAGCAAGGTGCTGCTAGCACAAACCGCCCGGCAGCGTTATGCAATCAAACGCGACGATGTGCTTTCCATCGAACTGATTGGCGAAGAAGGACCAACTCAGCACGTCGACGCGCGTGGCAACGCATACATAGGTGTTGAACTCGGCGCGCTGATCGACCCGGCAGATCGCAGCACTCAGACACGTCAACGCGCGCTGCTGGTCGCATTGCGGCGGCGCGTTGTGGCACTGCTGGTTGATCATGTGGAACTCGTAGAAACTGACAAAGTGGAGGTGCTGCCCGCACTCCTTGCCGAGCGTCTGCAACAACCATGGTCGGTCGCTGCACTCATGATAGAAGACAACCTTGTTGTACAACTGGATATTCGGGCGCTCGCACGTAGCGCCCTTTTACAAACGACATTGTCGTAGCCATTCGAAGGTAAAAGCATGACTATTTTGCAACACGTTTCATCATCTCGCAATTTCCGTCGCATGGTCGAGGATCTCCAAGGCAGCGAAGCTGATCGCTCGCGCCTGCTGATGCGCTTTGTCGCTCTGTACGGCGTGCTGGGAATTGGTATCGGCGGCTTGCTAACCATGCTCGTCATGGCAGGCATGATCATCAATCAACAGGTTATGCCGCTGTTGAGCCTGTGGCTTGTCATCGTCGCCGCCGTCTGCAGCGGAACGCTATGGCTTGGCCGCACCCAACGCTACCAGCTTGCCCGTCAGGTGTTCTTATACGGCATTCTGATCATTATTACCTTCTTTATGTATCTGTTCGGTGGTGTGAAAGGCCCGATCTTTGCTGGCTACTTCATTCCCATTCTGCTTGCCGCCATGTTTAGCAGTGCCAAAGATGGCATGCGTATTTTCTTTACAACACTGGCATGCTATGTGGTCTTTGCTGTGCTCGAACAGATTGGCGGCATTCGCCCAGTCATCACGATTTATGACTCACAACAAATCGAACTGTCCCTTATTTCATACATTATCAATGGTGCAGGACTAGCGTATCTCGTGTCACTCTGGGCCACAAGCACCAATCATTTTGTCAAGCAGGCACAAGAACAATCAGAAGCATTGTATCAATCAAATCAAAAGCTGATTGACAAAAATTTCCAGCAAGTGCTACTGGGCAATGAGTTATCTAGTGCCGCTGCACAACTACTTTCGGCTTCCCACCAGCAATCGAGCGGCGCGACCGAGCAGGCTAGCGCGGTGTCAGAGATCAGCACTACTATCGAGGAGCTTGGCGCAACTGCAAGGCAGATTGCTATCGCGGCAGAGCAAGTGGCGAACGCCGCCCACCAGACGCTGGAAAATTTGAGCGATGGGCAATCGAGCCGTCGACAACAGCATCCAGGCCATGGAGCGTATCCGCGAGCGCATGCGCGATGTGTCGCAGCGCGTGCTCAGCCTTGGTGAGCGCTCGCAGCAAATCGGTGAAATCATCGACCTTATCAATGATCTGTCTGATGAGACGCACCTGCTGGCGCTGAACGCCGCCATTGAGGCAGCTGGCGCTGGCGAACATGGCCGGCGCTTTGCAGTCGTGGCTGCCGAGGTCAAGAGCCTCGCAAACCGCGCACTCGCCGCCGCCAAGGAAGTCAAGGGTGTCATTGCGGAAATTCAGCAGGCCACAAACTCTGCAGTGCTGGCAGCCGAAGAAGGGGGCAAAGAAGTTGAACAAGGCGCTGAACTCGCCCATAGCGCCGGACAAGTGATGGACTCAATCGTCATGGTGGCCGAGCGAACTGCGCAAAGTGCCAGTGAAATTAGCCTGGCAACCGCCCAGCAGCAGAGTGCCAGCGAGCAAGTTGTCGAAACCATGCGCGAAGTATCGGATGTTGCGCGCCAGACAGCGGTCGGCTCACGCCAGATGTCGGAGGCAGCTCAGACGCTCACATCTATTGCCGAGCGACTGCATGGCTTGACGACAGAAAGCACGGCAGAGACTGAGCATCAATTGCTTCACACCGATTCCAAATAGGATATAGTCCTGGCTTTCGCTCGACGAACGGCACCACGTCAATCGTCAAACGCACATAATGGTAGAGCACGATGGATTTATCGATCTTCTACAGCCAATTTCGTGACGAGACTGTTGAAAACATCCGCGTACTCAACGAAGGTCTTCTCGCGCTAGAGGGCGCGGAGTTGGACGAAGCCGCGCGGCGCGGACAAATCGATAGTGTGTTCCGCGCGATGCATACGGTTAAAGGTTCAGCACGTGTGCTCGGCTGTGAAGACGTTGGCCGCCTTGCCCACACCTGCGAACATATTCTCAGTGCAGTGCGCGAGGGGCGGCGCACCATTGACCGCACGCTTGCCGATGATTTGCTGCGTGGCGGCGATGCTATCCTTGACATGGTCAACGCGCTGGTTGAAGGCCGCGCGGCGAATGTAGATGTGGACTCGTTGGTCATGACTCTTGGCCGCGGCAAGCACGACGGGCCGGAACCAGCAAAACCTGCCGTAGCGGCCAAAGCGCCGCAAGAACGTACGGGTGAGCCGCCCGCGCCAGATCCAGATGCGCCGGCGACTGAGGCTGTGCAGCCTGCGCCCGGTAGCGCAAGCGCCGCCCGCCCACGTAGCGCGCGCCAAACTATCCGCGTGCGCGTGGATCGGCTCGACCGTCTGCTCAATCTGGCTGGAGAGCTTGCAGTTGCACAACAGATGAAAACAGCGCATTTGCATGCTATTGAAGAGGCAAAAATGCTGCTCGCTCAGCAACAGCGCATGGTATTAAGCCTAGAAACAGAATGTGCGCAACTACAGCTTTCGCCAACCCAGCGCGAAGTAATGAGCCAGCATATCAACAGTGCGCTAAATACTGGCGAACGTGCTCACAAACTGCTTCGCAGTCAGACCGAACAGTTTACACAGCACATCGGTCAAACCAAGCAACTTATTGAAGACCTTGAACAAGAGGTCATGACCGTGCGGCTGCTGCCAGTCTCCACCTTGTTCACCCACCTGCCGCGCGTTGTACGCGAAATCGCCAATCAGACGGACAAAGAGGTCACACTGACACTTAGCGGCGAGGCCACCGAACTCGACCGCAAGATCATCGAGGCATTGAACGATCCACTCATACATATTATTCGCAACGCAGTTGACCATGGAATCGAGCAGCCTGACGAACGTGAGGCAAGCGGTAAACCACGTCATGGAAATGTGCAGGTGCAAGCACAAGCGCTCGATTCCCATGTTCACATTATCATCTCTGATGATGGGCGCGGCATAAATCCACAACGCTTGCGACAGAGCGCCGTGCACAAAGGTCTGATAAGTGAAGAGGCCGCCGCTCAACTAAACGATCAGGAAGCGCTTGAACTCGTTTTCATGCCTGGTTTCAGCACGGCTCAGATGATCACTGACCTGTCTGGTCGCGGCGTCGGCATGGATATTGTGCGGACTAACATTGCCGAAATCGGTGGGCAGGTGCTGCTCGAATCCGCCGTAGGGGCGGGCACAACCATCACGCTTGTGCTGCCAATGACGTTGGTCACAACGCGTGTGCTACTCGTTGAGACAGGCGGACAAACTTTTGCGCTGCCCGCCTCAGGCTGTCAGGGCACAACTTGGACGATAATTAGTCGCGTGCCAACCGTGGAAGGCCGCGCCATGATGTCGTACGAAAGCCATCTGGTGCCAATCTATCGCCTTAGCAATCTACTCAACATATCGACCGAGCCGCTGCATAACCCACAACAACGCATTCCAACGATCATCGTCGGGTCAGGCCAACGCCTGTTTGCGCTGCTGGTTGACCGTCTGCTAGATGAGCGCGAAGTCGTCGTAAAATCAATGGGCCCATTGATGGAGCGGCAGCGTCGCTATGGTGGCGCAATTCAACTCGGTGACGGAAGCTTGCTGCTGCTGCTCAACCCGACACATCTGGTGCAACTTGCGCGCGGCATGGCGCTCAACGTTCCACAAACGCAGCCGGTCGCCCGCCGAAATTCGCATTTGTTGGTTGCTGATGATTTATTCACGACACGTGAACTTATTCGCAGCATCTTCCAATCGGCAGGTTATGAAGTGACAACGGCAACCGACGGTCTGGACGCGCTTGATAAACTTCGCAATAATACCTATGATCTCGTCGTTAGTGATGTCGAGATGCCGCGCGTGGACGGATTTACACTCACCGACCGTATCCGCAAAGAACTTGGGCGCACCAACCTTCCAGTTGTGATTGTCACAAGCCTCGCTTCAGATGCGCACCGCCGGCGAGGATTGGAAGTTGGCGCACAAGCATATATTATCAAGAGCCAATTCAATCAAGGCAATCTCTTGGAAACAGTGCGACAACTGCTCGGAAACGAAGCATAGAAAGTAGACGTACATCGTTCATGAATACACAACCGATCGTCATCAATTCAACATTGGAGCACAGAATGGCTGAGAAAATTTTAGTTGTAGACGACAGCCGCCTGGTCACCGACATTGTGCGCATGCGCCTCGAAATGCAAGGGTACGATGTGGAGCTAGCTCATAGCGGTGAAGAGGCGCTCGCCAAAATTGCACGAGAAGTGCCAGATCTGATGGTGCTCGACGTGCAGATGCCGGGCATTGATGGGTACGAAGTATGCCGTCGCCTGCGCGACAACCCGGCACTGGATGATTTGCGGATTGTCATGCTCACTTCAAGCGATGATAAGCATGCTGCATTTGAAGCTGGGGTTGATGATTACCTGAACAAGGATATTGATTTGCTCAATCTACCGAACCGGGTTAAGCTCATTCTTGACCTGCAGTAGGGTGACGCATTAGCCAGCCAATCCGTGTTGTAATTGTGGATGACTCGAGTTCTCATGTGCCGCGTACTCACTGAGTTGCTCACTCGCGACCCGGCAATCTCTGTTGTTGGCACCGCAAACAATGGACAGGAAGCCATTGAACTGGTGCAAGCCGTGCGACCCGACGTTGTAACCATGGACGTACGCATGCCAGTGATGGATGGCCTTGCGGCCACCGAGCACGTCATGGCCTACTGTCCAACACCCATTCTGGTACTCACAGCATCGCTTGTGCGTCATGAGGTTGACGTTACCTTTAAAATGCTAGAAGCAGGCGCGCTTGAAGTAATCGAGAAGCCAGCCATGAGTGACCCGCGCGCGATGGGACGCGCCGCTCACGATCTTGTGCAACGTGTCAAGTTGCTCTCGCGCGTCAAAGTTGTGACGCATTTGCGTGGACGACGCAAGCAAGCAGCAGCTGGAGTAAGCCAACACATAACGCATGTGCATGCTCCAGCGCCAGCACCGTCAGCCGCAGTGGTTTGTGCAGACGGTCCTACTTTTCCGTTGATTGTGATTGGCGCAAGCACTGGCGGGCCACGGATTGTGTATCAGATATTAGCCACGCTGCCGCCCAATTTTCCAGCTGCAGTGATGGTGGTGCAGCACATCGCGGCAGGCTTCAGCGCTGGCATGGCAACCTGGCTGGCAACTGGATGCCGGATGCCGGTACGCCTTGCAACTGAAGGCATACCGATCCGGCCTGGCGAAGTGCTAATAGCACCCGATCAGCGCGATATGTTGATAAGCCGAATCGGTCGTGTGCGCCTGAGCGAAGAACGAACACAGCTACAGCATCCATCGATTGATATGACGATGCGTACTGCCGCTGAGGCGTTTAGGGAGCGCACCATCGGCGTGCTGCTTACTGGTATGGGGCGCGATGGCGCAGAAGGTATGCGTGCTATCAAACTGGCAGGGGGTATGACCTTTGCGCAAGATCAGGCAAGCAGCACTATTTTTGGCATGCCGCGAGCAGCCCAAGAGATTGGTGCGGTGGAAACGTTGTTGCCACCAAGCGACATCGCGGCCCGCTTGATCGCCTTGGTGCAGGAGCGCAGCAGATCAGTTGCGATGTGATGCGCGTTCCAGCCCGTCAGCTTTCACGCTGATATATTGCATCAGCAACTATGGTGTATACAGCAGTGAGTATATGTTCTCAGCTTTGTATACATGGTGAGTTATTGGACTGTCATGAACGACCATCGCGCTGCAACATCTTCACATGCTTCAGAGCCAACGCATGCAAAGGCGCATGAGCTCACGCTGACAGATGAGCAATTTGAACGTCTGCGCGATCTGGTTGCGACTCACAGTGGCGTGTATCTTGACGCCGCCCGGCAGCGCGTGTTGACCATTGGCCTCGCACGCCGCCTCCACGCAACCGGCGATAATCTGGAAAGCTATGAACAGCGCTTGCGCGCACCGCACGGGCGTGATGAATTGCGGAAATTCGCCGAACAAGTCTTGAACCACGAGACGTTCTTCTTCCGTAACAAGCCACACATGCGGGCGCTGCAGGAAGTTCTGCTACCTGAGTTACAACGGCACAAGTCTATTGGCGAGCCTATTCGCATTTGGAGTGCTGGCTGCGCCACAGGTGAAGAGCCGTATTCGCTTGCTATTACGCTGTTGGAAACACTGGGACCACAAGCAAGCCGCACCTGCTCCGTCTGGGCAACTGATATGAGTCAGGTCGCAGTGGCCCGTGCGCGCGCAGGCTACTACCAGGGGCGAGCGCTTGGCAACCTGACACCAGCTATGCTGGCGCGCTATTTTACGCCACATGGTGCTGGCTACGTCGTCAATGATACGCTGCGAACCATGGTGCACTTCGATACGCTGAATTTACTCGATCCATTTCCGGCTGCGGCTCAGGGCGTGGACATTATTTTCTGTCAGAATGTGATGATCTACTTTCAGCTTGATACATGCCGCGCCCTGCTTGAACGCTTCTATACATGCCTGCCACCGAAAGGATTGTTGTTCCTCGGCTTTTCTGAAACACTGTGGAACGTGTTCGATAAGTTTCAATCACGCGAGGTGCTTGGTGCCTACGTGTATACGAAGGATGTGCCAGCGCAATCCACCGTTGCGCTGGCTGCACCACGCGCGCGCGCAGCCGGCAAGCCGGCAACCGCCAAGCTGTCACAGGTTCGACCGGCACCATTGCCCGCCCCACCAACGAGCGCATCAACATCGGCCTCAGATCACGATGTGTTACGCCAAGCGCGAGCGTTTCTTCAACGCGGCGAGCCAGAGCAAGCACTTGGCGTGCTACGAAGCATTGTACCCCGCTCACCTGTGGCGGCCCAGGCGCTGAGCCTTGTGGCGCGGGTACATGCTGATCGCGGCGATCTTGATCGTGCTGCCGCCGAGGCGCAACGGGCAATTGAATTGAATCAGATGGTTGAGGATGCGTATATGCTTCTGGGCGTGATCGCCGCGCGCCAGAAAGAATGGAAGCAGGCAGTGTATCAATTTGAAAAAGCGCGGTATTTACAACCAGCTGCACCACTTGTTTCTTTTTATCTTGCCGAAGCATATGCACAACTTGGACACAGTGATGTAGCAGCGCGCGAATATCGCGCAACATTATGGAAGCTTCGTCATTACGAAGCGACGCACGAACTTGATGGCGTCACGGTAGATTGGCTTCGTCGCGCATGCGAACAACAGCTCGCACAACATAACATATAAATAATACACATGACAGCACATCTATTGAATGCTATGACACGTCTTCCACACAAAACATCATCGCGATGCACCAGCACGCTTGTTGGGCATGCGCCACATCCGCAACGACAGAAGCAGCGTCGCAAGGCCACGCCACCACCGAACACTGTCCAGCGGCAGGCGGAAATTGAACAGGAAATGCGGCTTGCCCGCGACATTCAACAAGGTTTGCTACTTGAAGCGGTGCCTCGTCTGGCGGGTTGGGAGATAAGCGCTGTGTCACTGCCCGCCCGCGATCTTGGCGGCGATTTGTATGATTTTCTGCCACTTCAAAAGCATCAGCATGGCATCATGATTGGAGACGTATCCGGCAAAGGGTTGCCAGCTGCGCTGCGCATGGCGGTTGCGCGTACAGTGTTTCGGCACGAGGCGCGGCGCGGCACGCCTCCGAGCGTAACGCTGGCCGGCGCAAATCGTGGCGTGCTCTCGGAAGTGCCGCAGGGTATGGTCACTATGTTGTATGCCATTCTTGATCCACGTAGTGGCTGGCTGCAAATCGCCAATGCTGGTCATAACTATCCGCTGCTTGTGAATGGCGATGTGCAAGAAATTGAGTTATCCGGTCTGCCGCTCGGCGTTGACATTGACAGTGAATATGAAGAGTGCGGTACGTTGCTCCAGCATGGCGACACGGTTGTGTTCTATACCGACGGCGTTGTCGAGGCGACCAACAAGCACGAGGAAATGTACGGCTATGAACAACTCGTTGAACTACTACAACGGCATAGCAAGCGCAAGCCACGTGCACTAGTTGCGACGCTGCTCCAAGAGCTACGCGCCTGGAGCCAAACCGACCAGAGCGATGATATCACTGTTGTGATTGTACGCCGCCGCCTTGCAAGCGTTGGCGATGAACTACGCAGCGTCGCTGACGATATTATCGGCGAGGAGCGCACGGCGGAACTATGGCACCTCCTCAATCTGCCCAGCCAAGATGCATCTGTTACTGATTGGACGCAGATTCTTGCCGATATCCTACGCATGGTGCAAGAGCAATATGGCCGTGGTCTTGCGCGTGAATTACAAAGTCAGATGCGCCTTGCGCTTGAAGAATATCGTGAAGTTCGCAGTGGCACATAGGTGGGTGGGGCAGGGCTAAATGTGACAAATGTACTGCTCGGCGGAGCAACATAAATCTTGTATAATTATATTATACGAGGCTCAAAATAGATCTCTACGCCGTAGAGGCTTGGTCATAAAGGTAGATGACGAATGAACGTGAATGAACCGCTGAACTTCATGCCCGCTAGATCTCGATACCTTTTCTGGAAGCGAGCGTTTCATGGCTGGCACTCGTCTTGGTGCCGCGTTCAGCCAGGGAATTCGCGCGTATCTGCGTGCTCAATATGCCGATGCCATCAACTACTTCAAAGCAGCTCTGATTGCGGCCTATGTTGAAGGTGAAGAGCAGGCCCAGATCTACGAACGTGAGCGCGCAATTATCTACCTTTACAATGGCAATGCCCTTGCGTTTCAAGAAGATTGGGAAGGCGCACTCCGCGAGTACCTCGAATCCGTTCAAATCGATCCGCAACTTGCTGAGGCACACTACAATATTGGGGTGGCCTTTGCAGCATTAGGGCGCATTGATCGTGCCATTGCCGCCTTCAAAGAATCCCTTGAGCATAATCAAGGATTGTACGAAGCGCACTTTTCGCTTGGGCGCTGCTATCAGCGGCTCGATGATGCAGGGCGGGCCTATATTCATTATCAGAATGCATGCGAGGCGCGACCCCAGGCCGCCGAACCGCGCTACTACATGGGCCTGATGCATCAAAGCCACGGCGCATATGAGCTTGCGCAGCGCTGCTTCACCGAAGCCTTGCGCGTCGAGCCAACCTTTGTGACACCAGCAATTGAGGATGAAATACTCGTCACACGCTCGGAGGAAGAGGTTGCGCAGTGGTATTATCGGCTGAGCGACGATCTCAAAGCGCAAGGATACGAAGAAGAGGCCGAACGCATTTACCTGGCGCTGTTGCAATGGCGTCCGGAAGAAAGTCGCGCTCGGTATCTACTTGGCAACTTGCTGGCACGAACACGCCGCTTTGATCAAGCACTCGAAGTTTATATGATCATTCCGGCAGGCGACAAGTATTATGTCGATTCGCGTATTCGCACGAGTGCGATCCATAAGCTTCGGAGCAATCTGCGTGCAGCATACGATGTACTGTTTCATTGCGCGCGCCTGTATCCCCATGAAGGCCATCTCTTTTTACACATGGGGAAGCTACTGTATGACATGGGCAATACCAGAGCTGCAGTGCGCTCGGTTGAACGCGCTGTGCAGTTGCTACCGAATGATCCGCAGGCGCACTATCTGCTTGGCTTCATGTACACCATCGTGAACCAGGATGCCTGGGCAATTGCAGCGTGGCGCAAAGCTGTGGAACTTGCGCCAGAAGCACACTCGTTGCGCTACGATCTTGGCTATATGTACCTGCGCCGCAGCCGCTTTGATTTTGCTGCAAAGGAATTTGAGCGCGTTCTCAGCTACTGGCCAGAAGATATTGAAACGAATTTCATGCTTGGGCTATGCTACAAAGAATTGATGGAACCGGCCCGCGCCATACCACTCTTTGAGAAGGTGCTGCGGCGCAATCCACGTCATGCGCAAGCATTATATTATCTTGGAGCTGCCTATCTCCAAATCGGCAATGCATCGCTTGGCAAGGCTTATCTACGACGCTATGATCATCTTGTTGATCGTGATCGCAAAACCATTGCTACACGGCCGCGAAGTGTGCTACGAACCAGAAGTCTCTCAGCCGCCACATAATTACACCGCACCAGAGAGGACTATTCATGCAGCGTGTGCTCGTCAACATTCCTTCCAATCCAGTCTTCGAGCGCGTTGTACGTGCAAGTGCAACCGAAGTTGGTCAAGCTATCGGCCTTTCAGCAGAACGTATTGAAGATCTCAAGCTCGCTGTCAGTGAAGCCGTCAATAACGCCATCGATCATGGCAACCGTCACGAGATGAGTAAGCTTGTGGAAGTTGTTTTTGCTCTCGATCAGGAGAAGCTTGAAGTCCGTATTCGCGATCAAGGCGATGGCGTAGGATACCTCGATTTTTCACAGCGTGTTGTTGAAGAACATAACCTGGAAAGCGGAATGCATCGCGGTTTTGGTTTGTACTTCATCCGTGAATTGGTGGATGACTGTGAAATTAGCTCATCGCAACACGGGACTGTCATGACCCTACGTTTGAATCTCTACACGAAGGATGTCCATAATGACTGATGAAGTAATTAGCCGTGAAGAATTTGGCGATGTAGCAGTGCTGCACATCCAGACCACCAGCGTGGATGCCGTTTCCGCCGCCGCCATTCAGTCGTCCTGCACGGCTATGCGTCCTATCACAGTTCTCGACTTTGCTGATGTTGCGTTTATTAATTCTGCTGGCATTTCGGCACTGCTGAAGTTTGTGGTTGTTTCGCGTAAGAGTGGCTATAAACTCTTCGCAATGAACGTCAGTCCACATCACCAGAAGATTTTTAAGATGGTTGAAATGTCACGCTTTATGCCGATGATAAAAGAAGAAGAGCTAGCCGCCCACCGCTAATAGTATACAGAGCAAAAGGCATGCCCATGCAAAAGGCCGTTGGTGCAGCAGGCACGAGCGGCTCTTCCTGACCTTGCCAATTTACGACACGAAAGCCCATGTATGGTAATATATAATTATAATTTAGCCCTGAACAGTTCGATTATCTTGGTCCTTCCGTTGATGGAGGCTGACGCATGTCCTTTGCAAACAATCCCGCACAGACCGAGCAAGACCGAATGACACATCACACCGTTTTAATTGTAGAAGATGACGTTGCGACTCGCCGCTTGTACAAATTTCTTCTCACAAATGGCGGGTACGCCGTTTTAGAGGCTGAAGATGGCGTGGTAGCTCTTGAACAGCTTGCAAAACATCACTGCGCATTGATTATCACCGATATGAATATGCCGCGCATGGATGGCTTACAGTTGATCAAGAAAGTCCGAGAGCAGCATAACACTATTCATATAATTGTCGTCACTGCCTTTGGAACACCTGACACAGAACGACAGGCGCTACGCCTCGGGGCAAATGAGTATTTACCAAAGCCGTTTAATTTTGAAGAACTAGAGCAACGAATTCACACTGCCTTAACAGCACAGGCATGAGGTGATATGTCACTCATGATCGATATAGCCTGCTTCTTAATGCTCTAGCACCATTTCTTCAGCAGGACCGTATCTTTTTGCGTGTGACGACGGTTTATAAAGTAGAAAAGTTAAAAATAGGCATGGCTTTGTGAATAATGATTTCTCGTTATAGGTTATATGCAGCTACTGCTCCATATAGCACAAGTTAATTCATCTATGGAAGTGCTGACCGATAAACATACCGTTTCTCCATCTACCTACCACGTTTTAGTAGTTGATGACGATCCCGGTGTACGAGATCTCTGTATGCGAGCACTGCGTCTATTTGGCTATCAGGTAACTGGTGCGGAGAATGGACGTGTCGCCCTCAACCGCTTAACAGAAAAACCATTTGATCTTGTCTTGACCGATCTGCAGATGCCCGAAATGGGCGGCATTTCCCTTCTTCAACGCTTACGCCAGATCTACTCCGATATTGATGTCATTGTGTTTACTGCATATGGCACATTTGAAACAGCACAAGAAGCACTCCGGTTAGGCGCAGCAGACTACTTAACTAAACCCGTTGGATTGGACGACCTGGAACGTACTGTGCGTCGTGCGTTAGAATGGCGACGTGTTCGACAAGAGAAGCAGCGGCTCTCGGAAATTGTTGCGTTGTTTGAACTGAGCAAAACATTTACAAGTACGCTTGATATCGCCACTGCCGTTGAGGAAATTACACGACTGCTGTGGCGGCGCTTCTCGGCGTCGTCGCTGTCACTGTCGCTGTTTCATCCGGAAGATAAAGAACTTGAACTGCTAACACAACGCGGCACGCGGCGGAACCCGTTGGCGGGGCAGCGCATGTGTGTGACGCGTAATGAAGAAGACGAAATTGAACGCGCCCATGTCGAGCTTGTTGGCGAGGAAGCAGTGCTTGATCCAGGGTATCGAGCATCTATCGTGCTGCGTACTCATGATCGCCCGGTCGGGGTTCTACAACTTTCACGCAATCTGAATCAACCAAGCTTTGGCACCGATGATCGGACCATGCTTGCGGTATGTGCATCGCAAATCGCTGCATCGCTCGAAAATATACGGCTCTATCAACAACAGAAAGAGCAAAATCTGCAAACGATTGCGGCGCTCGCCGCCGCAATCGAGGCACGTGATCCATACACGCGTGGACACTCAGAACAAGTCATGCGCTATGCAGTGCGTCTAGCAGAGGTTATTGGGCTTCCATCAGAACACATTGAGCATGTGCGTTATGGAGCACTTCTCCATGACATCGGCAAAATAGGCATTCGCGATTTTGTTCTGTTGAAGCCAGGACCGTTGACCAATGAGGAACGTGAGGTAATGGCGCGCCACCCGATGATTGGTGCCGATATTCTACGCCATATCAAATCGCTTCGTGATGTTATTCCGATGATCGAATGTCACCATGAGCGGATGGATGGCAGAGGCTATCCTTTTGGAAAAAAAGGACTAGATATCACCCCCGAAGCACGTATTCTTGCCATTGCAGATTCGTACGATGCCATGACGTCTAACCGGGCATATCGCACTGCAATGAGCATGGAACGAGCATTCCAGATTCTGAAGGATGGACGTGGCACGCAATGGGATGGCGATTTTGTCGATGTTTTTATCAGCATTGTAAGCCACGAAAACAATGAATTGTTGCTGCCCCAGCCACGCTCATCGCAGCCGACAGTGAATGCGCTGTTGGAGCAGCAAGTACATCACATGCTCGCGGAACTGATGAAGTAAAGCGTCGGGTAAATAAAAAGGAGCGCTGCAGCGCTCCTTTTTATTTACGTTTCACCGAAGCATTAACGATCCAGACCATCGCCGTTCATGTTGACGAACACGCGCTCGCTTCGCTCATCATCCTCGTCTGGCTCCTCGCATGACAATCCTGCCACACGATTGCCCGAACCAACATTGATAACGGTGACACCCTGTGTTAAGCGACCAAGGGTCGAGATTTCACCGGCGCGCGTCCGCATTACCACACCATCAGCGGTAATAAGCGTCAGCAGCGATGTATCTTTGACGACGCGGGCCACCACCACTTCATCATTCGCACGCAGCTTGATGGTAATCACGCCGCCGCCGCCGCGCCCTTTGGTGGGATACTCATCCAACTCAGTGCGCTTACCAAAGCCGTGCGCCGTAACAACCAGCAGAGTAGCGTCGGGCTGCACCAGATCCATGCTGACAACCTGATCACCATCAGCCAGATTAACGCCAATAACACCACTCGCTGGACGCTGTTGTGGCCGCACCTGTGACTGATGGAAACGAATAGTCTGGCCGCGCCGCGTCGTCAGCAAGATATCTTCGGTGCCTTGCGACATCGCGACCCAACCGAGCAAATCGCCCTCTTCAAGACCAATGGCAATCAGACCATTGGAGCGCACCTGGCTGTATTCTTTGATGATAGTGCGCTTAATCTTGCCACGCACCGTCGCCATGACCAGGTACTCAGCCTCGTCAAAGTCCGGAACCGCCAGCACAGACGTGACCTGCTCACCCGGCTCCAACGAGATCAAATTAACCAGCGGTAGGCCCTTCGCCGTGCGACCAGCGTCTGGAACCTCGTGGGCCTTGAGTTGATACACTTTGCCACGATCGGTGAAGAACAACAGATCATCCATCGTGCTGCATGTCAGAATATGGCGCACAAGATCTTGTTCGCGTGTGACCATGCCTTTGATGCCGCGCCCACCGCGCCGCTGTGTGCGGTAAGTATCGGCCTGTAAGCGCTTGATGTAACCACGCTCGGTGAGCGTTACCAGCACCTTGATGTCAGGAATCAGATCTTCATCGCTTACATCACCTGACGCATCGGGAATGATGCGGGTGCGGCGCGGATCTCCGTACTTTTCCTTGAGATACGCAAGGTCTTCCTTGATAAGCTGCGACACACGGCGCGGATTCGCAAGAATATCTTCAAGCTCAGCAATCAGTTTGATAACTTCGCGGTACTCATCTTCGATCTTCTTGCGCTCCAGCGCAGCAAGACGACCGAGTTGCATTTCCAAAATAGCATTGGACTGGCGCTCAGTCAGCTTGAAGTTGCTCATCAGGTTGTTGCGCGCTGAGTCGCGGGTGCGCGAGTTACGAATAGTTGTGATAATCGCGTCAAGATTGTCAAGCGCGATCTTCAAGCCTTCCAAGATGTGCGCCCGATCGCGCGCACGCGCCAGATCATATTCAGTACGGCGGCGGATCACGACCGTACGGTGATCAATGTACTCCTGCAGCATGCGCTTGATTGGCAGCACGCGCGGCTGCAAACCTTCCTCGACCAACGCCAGCATGTTAACGCCAAACGTCGTCTGCATCTGCGTGTGCTTGTACAGCGCGTTCAGCACCTTCTTCGGTTGCGCATCCTGCTTGAGAATGATCACGAAGCGCATGCCGCTCCGGTCAGACTCATCGCGCACGTCACGGATGCCTTCGATCTTACGATCCTTGGCAAGCTCCGCAATGCGCTCACCCAGACGGGCTTTGTTGACCTGATATGGCAACTCAGTGACGACAATATGATACGAGGCGCGCGCCGCTTCCTCAATGTGCGCCTTGGCACGCAACGTGATGTGGCCGCGCCCGGTACCGTAGGCATTCATGATGCCTTCCGTGCCGAGAATCGAGCCGCCGGTCGGGAAGTCAGGCCCGGGCATGACCTTGACAATATCATCAACAGTAATATCCGGATTATCAATCAACAAGTTGATCGCATCACACAATTCTGTCAGGTTATGCGGCGGAATATTGGTTGCCATGCCGACAGCAATGCCAGCCGCGCCGTTGAGCAGCAGATTCGGCAGGCGCGCAGGCAGCACCATGGGTTCAAGATGCTTGCCGTCGAAGTTTGGCTTGAAGTTAACTGTTTCTTTGTCGATATCGAGCAGCAGCTCTTCGGCAATCTCGGTCAGGCGCGCCTCGGTGTAGCGGTAAGCCGCCGCCGGATCGCCGTCCACACTGCCGAAGTTACCCTGGCCATCTACCAGCAGGTAGCGCATGTTCCAGGGCTGTGCCAGCCGCACCAGCGCATCATACACTGATGCATCACCATGTGGGTGGTACTTCTTGAGCACCTCGCCGACAATACCCGCGCACTTTGAATAGCTCTGGTTGTGGCGCAAACCCTCGCGCATCATGGCGTAGAGGATGCGGCGTTGTACAGGCTTGAGGCCGTCGCGTACGTCCGGCAGGGCGCGCGAGACGATGACACTCATCGCATAGTCGAGGTAAGCCGTCCGCATCTCTTCAGTAATATTGAGCGGACGAACAATGCCTATTTCCATTCTTCCTCCAAACGCGACGATCGGCGGCGAGCGCGCCACCGAACGGTCGTGTACATACTCATCCCTATAGTGCTATTTGGCTTATTATAGCACTAAAACGACGGTTTGTCTATATTTTTAGAACATGTTTTCTACTCGTTTTAGACCTTTCAGGTCTTATGATTAACTATCAAAAAGTGTGTCTACATAGACCTGAAAGGTCTGGAATACATCACGAAAGGCCGCGCACAGCGACCGGGCCAAAGCGCAGGTAATCACATGAGGTAAGTTGATAATACACGCCTTCAACGATACCCTGCGTCGCCGCGCTCCAGTCGCTTGGACGGTGGAGATGACCGTAGACGCAGGCCGCCGCGCCGCTGGCAGCAATGCGGTTGGCGAATTCGGTTGGCTTGCCACGATCGAGGAAGGGCGGGAAGTGGATCATGACAACAATTGGCTTGGAGCCAGCCGCCAACTTGGTGGCCGCAGCAAGCGCGCGATCGAGCAGTTGAAGTTCGCGCTCGTAAATCTTCTGGTCAGTCTGCGGCTTGAAACCCATAGCACCCGGCGCGAGCCAACCGCGCGTGCCGCAAATCACCGCATCGCCAATATCAGTGGCATTGGCGTTCAGCAGTGTCAACGAGGGCGGCGCATACTTGCGGACAGTATTCAGGCCGGTGCGCGGCCACCAGTAATCGTGATTGCCGCGCGTCAGCACTTTGTGGCCCGGCAGCGCGTCGATCCATGCAAGATCAGGCAGCGCATCCTCCAGCTTCATCGCCCAGGAGATGTCACCTGCAACCAGAACGATATCATCATCATGCACGCGGTCACGCCACGCTGCCGCAATACGTTGCGGGTGGTCGCGCCACTGGTCACCAAAAATATCCATTGGCTTGGAAGTAACAGCGGAAAGATGGAGGTCAGAGATTGTCCAGAGCATACATTAACGAAGGACCAAGGACAATGGACGAAAGATGTGCCATCAAGTGTCCTTGGTCAGCTATAACATCGGCAATTTGTTTGCCACTTAATCAAATCAGCATGAGTTTGCGCTGGAACGACGATAGAAATTCGCAGCCGTTTTCGGTCACCAACACATCCTCCTCGATCCCAACGTAGCCCGCCGAGGTCATGACGCCAAGTTCCAACGTGTATACATTACCCGCCTCGACAATGCCGTCCGGCGTCGCGCCGTAGCGCTCCCAGCGCGGCCCCAGCAGCGTGCCGCCATCGTGGCATGCCCGCCCGAGGCCGTGCCCCAGCGCGTGCTGGTATTCATCATAGCCAGCGTCCACCACTACCTCGCGGGCAATCGTATCGATCTCATGGCCCTGTACGCCCGGCTTGAGCGCCGCTGCCGACGCTTCGATGGCCTGGATGACCGTTGCAAATGCGCGCTGCACCTCGGACGGTGCGGCTGTTTCGCCAGGCCGCCGAACATACCACATGCGTTGCATATCGGAGCAGTAGCCCTCCTGCTGCACGCCAAGATCAATGTGAACGAGATGACCCGGCTCGACCTTGATGCGTGGATTGGGATGGGAGTGCCCCACATCCGACTCCGGCCCGCTGTTGACAATCGGGCATGCATCCCAACTCCATGCACTCGGCAGGCCACGCGAACGAAACTGCTCATGAATGAAATCGCCAATCTGCGCTTCGCTGACACCGGTACGAATCTGCTCGCTGGTCAGACGCACAATCTCCTCAGTGGTTGCGATGGCCGCCTTGATACGTGCGACCTCGGTCCCCGTTTTGCGGGCGCGCAGCTTGCTGAGCAAAGTCTCAGCGCTCGTAAAACGCTCAGGGAAAGGTGTGCCGCGCAGGAGATCGCGAAGCATGAGCCACATGCCGTGCGTCAGACCGTCAGCCGTTTTATCATCTACGCTGTAGTTCAGACCAATTGTCTGCGGATCAAGGCGTTGCAGCACAGCCGTCAGATCAGTACTAATGCCCTGATCGTAGGCGATAACCTCATGGAACACACCAGCATTGCGGATCGGCGGCGCGTCGTAGCGCCCAACGATCGCCACGCGCGAACCATCGCGGCCAAAGAGAAACGCCGACGGCCAGGTCACATCCGAACCGACGACAAATTGGACGCCCGGATCAGGCGTGACGCTCGTCTCACGAGCAAAGGTCAGCCAGCAATCAAGTCCTGTTTCCCCAAGTAGCGCCTGCGCCTGGTCGGCCTTTTCGTGAAGTAGCATGGTTCTCCCTATATCTTCTATCACATGCATTCAGCCGCTCACTACTGCTGCGGCTGTTCGGGCACAGGCTGCTGCTGGCCCTGATTCCAATAAAAATACTCGCGCGTGCCAGGCGGATACTGCGCCGCCACTGTCGCCGTGGCAGCCAGAGCAGGGTTGCTGGTCATTCGCGGCTTGACATGGAGCGCTACATACGCCACCACGCCAATCAAAAGCAGCATGAGTGCGCCTAACAACAGCATGCGGCTAAGCACACCAATAATTGCACGCAACTGGCGAGATCGTGTGAATTGTTTGCGATTGTGTATCATAAAATAACCTTTAATAGTATACTACCATTCTAACGATGTGTCGCACGCGCCTGTCTCACAGCAGAAGCACAGCGCACGGTGGCGCTCTTTCTGCTACATGAATGATCGAAGCAGATCAGCAAGGAGCAACCATGATCATCCTCATCTTTGTTGTTGCACTGGCGGTAGGTATCCTTGGAAGCATGCTCGGTATCGGCGGTGGCGTGCTGCTGATTCCACTGCTTACCGGCTTGTTCGGCATTCCGATCAAAAATGCGATTGGGGCCAGCATTGTGAGCGTCATTGCTACGTCGTCGGCAGCGGGCGCGGTGTACGTTGGTCATGATTTAAGTCACACCCGGCTGGCCATGATTCTAGAGATTGCGACCACGCTCGGCGCGCTAGCGGGCGGCATCACCGCAGTGCTTATTAGCCCCAATCTCCTCGAAGGTATTTTTGCGGCAGTGCTGCTGTACGTTGTGTTCAGCATGCGGCGGCTTCCGCGCGAAGAAAATGCACACACGCACCCAACCGGCACGCTCGACACGCGCTACATCGACCCATCCAATGGACAGGAGGTAGTGTATGGCGTCGACCGGCTGCCTGCGGGCATGGCCGCAAGCTTTTTTGCGGGCAATGTGTCGGGGTTACTAGGCATCGGCGGTGGCATCATCAAAGTGCCGATTATGAGCCTGGTGATGCACATGCCGATGCGCGCCGCGATTGCGACCAGTAATTTTATGATTGGCGTGACCGCCGCCACCAGCGCGGTAATCTATTATCAGCGCGGCTTTATCGACCCGCAGATTGCCATTCCCACCGCGCTTGGCGTGCTGGCAGGCGCGCAGATCGGCGCGCGCATCGGCGGGCGCGTGCGGAGCCACCGGCTGAAGCAAATCTTTCAAGGTCTCCTGCTGATTTTCGCTATTCAGATGCTTTATCAGGCAGTGCGATAATTATGACTTCCCGCAAACAACAATCGTTCTCTGATGCGCCTGATGTGCCGGCGCATCAGCCAGCCACTGATGGTGAAACTGATCAAGCGGCGCCCACCCATCCCGTGGCCTTGCCAACGCCCAACGAAGCGCGCGAGCCGATTGCGCCACCAGAAGCGCCACCGGAAGAAGCGCGCCAGCGCCGGTCGCAGGTGCATGTCGCAGACAATCTCCTGGATCTTGTGACCGTATCTGCGGAACCGGAGGAAGTCAGCGCCCGTAAACAACAGCATGATCTGAACCAAGTGGTGCATCAGGTACTCATCATCGGTCTTGTCATCAGCACAAGTCTCATGGTGATTGGCATAGTGCTTGATCTCTTTTTGCAGCGCGAAATCCCACAAACTGTGCCAGACGTTGGTGCCGTGCTCCAGCGGGTGCTGTCAGCACGACCTTCCGGTTTCCTGGCACTCGGCTTGCTAGTGCTAATCGCCACGCCCATTCTGCGGGTGATTGGCTCAATTGGCGCATTTGTGTACGAACGTGAATGGCGGTACGCGGCAATTACCATCTTTGTGCTGGCAGTCATGATGATCAGCATTCTACTGGGCCACGGCTAGCTAGCTTGGAAACGAGGCAATACATGGACGAACAAACACGTCTTCAGGGTGAGGTACGCGCGCTGTATGCCATTACGTCTGCGATAAGCGGCAGATCGAATCAGCAGGAGGTACTATCTACCATGCTGGAAAACACCTGTCGTGAACTCCACTATAAGGCCGCCACTGTGCGGCTCCTGGATGAGGAGCGCCAAACGCTTAACTTGAAGGCCGCGTATGGGCTGAGTGAAGCATACCTTTCCAAGGGCGAAGTGGAGGTTAGCCAGAGCCGTATTGACCAGGCAGCACTGCGTGGCGAGCGCGTCACTCTAGTCGATGTGCAGAAAGACGCGCGCTTTCAGTACAGCGCTGCCGCCGCGCAGGAGGGTCTCGCTAGCGCACTTGTAGTGCCGCTGACATTGCAGGACGGTATCATCGGCGTGCTCCGTGTGTATACCGACGAGCCACATACGTTCACGCCGCAAGAGCAAGATTTCCTCGAAGCCGTTGCCAATCTCGGCGCGCAGGCCATCCAGCGTTCGCGGCTGTACCATGCGTTCGGCTCCATGGCGCACGATCTATCTTCAACGCTTGAGTTGAAGGAGGTGCTCGCGACGTTGCTGCTGGAGTCGGTTGACCATTTGAACGTCAAGGCTGGCTCGAATTCGACTGCTTGGCCCGAATCGTGCGACACTACACTTGGCCGCCGCGTATGGGCTGAGCGCAGCCTACCTTGAGAAGGGCGCGGTCAAAGTAGCGCAGAGCCCAATCGACCAGAAGGTGCTCCATGAGGCGCAGCCGATCGCAATTGCCGACATTCAGACGGAGTTTCAATATCCTGAGGCGGCGCAGCGCGAGGGCATCCACTCGGTGTTGGTCGTGCCGCTGCGGGTACGCGGCACGACAATTGGCGTAATGCGCATGTACTCTAGACAGGTGCGGCACTTCAGCACGGAGGCCATCACGTTTGCTACTACGGTGGCCGATCTTGGTGCAGTCGCGATCGAGAATGCCAAGCTGCATGAGGCGCTGAAAGCGCGTCTGGAGGCTTTGAAGGAGGATACCGACGGTTGGTATCGCTTCCTGGCGCTAAGTTGAGGGAAAAGTAAAGGTAAGCAAGGATGAATGATCAGGTAAAAACGATTCGCGGCGTAGCGGTGCCATCAGTTGGCATCGGCACGTTCCGCGTTTCGAATAACGATGCTCCCAAGGTCGTGCGCATGGCGTTGGACGTGGGCTACCGCCATGTTGACACAGCACGCGGCTACGAGAACGAGCGCGGCGTCGGGCAAGGGCTGCGGGACAGCGACGTGCCACGCGAGCAGGTGTTTGTCACAACCAAGGTGCGCCAGGATGAGGCGCGTCCCGACGATGTACGCCGCAGCGTCGGGCAGTCGCGAAAGATTTCGGCCTTGAGTACATTGATCTGGTGCTGCTGCATTGGCCCAACTCAGACGTGCCGGTCGAGCAGACGATCGATGCGTTGAATGCATTGCGCGAAGAAGGCCAGATCCGCGAGTTTGGCGTGAGCAACTTCCCGCCCGGCCTGTTGCGGCAAGCACTGAAGGCTGGCCCGGTGTTCGCCAACCAGGTGGAATATCACCCGCTGCTCGGACAGAACGAGTTGCTGAAACTGGCCGCCGACAACGACATGGCCCTGACCGCGTATGCGCCGCTAGCCAACGGCAAGGTACTCGATGAGCAGGTGCTGGTCGAGATTGGCAAGAAGCATGGCAAGACGTCCGGGCAGGTTGCGCTACGCTGGCTGCTGGATCAGCACAATGTGTTGGTCATCCCAAAGTCATCGAGCCGCAAGCACCAGGAGGAAAATCTTGCTGTGTTCGACTTCGCGCTGAGCGACGACGAACGGGCGCAAATTGATAAACTCGACAAGAGTCAACGTTTCTATAACCCGCCGTTTGCACCGGACTGGTCGGCGTAGCTTCAGGTTTCAGAATTGCCCTCATCCTGTTGCGCAGGCAACGGGGTGAGGAATTCACGTTCGATAGGTTGCCCCGTTGTGCTGCCGCGCCGCCATAGTACGAGCACTACCACCACAATGAGCGCCACTATCGATACAACAGTGCCGATAATTGCCGACCATGGTCGATAGCGGAATTCCACTACGTGCTGGCCAGGCGGCACGATTACTCCCCGGAACAGGTAATTGGTGCGATAGAGCGGCGTCTCCTCGCCATCCACATACGCATGCCAGCCGCTGAAATACATCTCACTCAGGACCAAAAAGCGTGGCTCTGACGTAACAGTTATGAGTTCAATCTGATTGGCCTCATAGCTTGTAATCTTCACCTGAGCAGGCTCGCCAGACGACTGCACTAACTCCGGAAGGCCAATCGCTTCCACAATCGACACCTGCCGCCCATCGAAGCCCGGTGCGGTGACGGCATTCAATATGGATTGGGTATCACTCATGAGTTGTACACGATCCGCGAAGAAGGCACGCGGGTAGACCGCTGTGTTCTGGTAGATGCGCACATAGTGATTCGAGAAGACCTCCTGAAAATTGCTGCCAAGCGGCGGAAAATCAGTCGTTGGTACAATCAGGTACTTGACGTTCAGCGAGCTCAGAACCGGATTGTCCGGCTGGAGTAGCCTCGGGCTGGCCAGGTAGCCGTAGGACACATCGGGCACGTCAGGGCCGAACAGGTAGTCGGTGTAGCGGCGCGGCTGGAGCGAGTTGAATCCATTGATCGTTTGTATATCGTACACCATGCCCCAACTCACTGCCAGTTGCTCCTGCGCGGCACGGTTCTCCGGTGCGTTGTTGGTGATCCATGTTGCTACTCGATAAGCGTGCCGGTCATGCCGCAAAAACGCGACCGACTCAGGCTGGTAGCTGTACAGTTGTGCATCCGTGGTCGGGTTGAATATGGCGGCGTAGCTGCCCATGTCGAGCAGCACCAGCGCCACAGCCAGGGCGACCACGCCTATGGTGACTGGTCGGCGGCTGCACCACAGAAGCAGCGCCATGCTGGCAAGACCCAACACAATTGGTATCCATGTATTTGGGTGAGCCAATTGCAGGTTTGTCATGTCGCCGGTTGTTAATGCCAGCGCCGCCTGAACAAAAGCCAGCCGTGTCACGAGCCAGACCAAGATCGGCAGCAGCCCGATGATCACCGCAGGAATAGCAAGAGCGAGCCGCACGTTCTTTTTTTCTTCAATATGATCTTCGCTGTCTTCAGCACGGAACTCGGTGAGCGAAACAGGCTCATTCGCTAGCTCTACGAGGCGCTGCATGCCGAAACCCGCCAGCATTGCCAGCGCCCATGCCGCCAGCACAATCGCTCGCTCGACATCGCGCAGCTTGCCGAGGACCGGCGTGGCATAGATCAGGTAGGATAGCGGCGTGTATTTGCCTGCTGCCATAAGTAGCCCGAGCAGCAGGAGCAGGGCAAAGAATACCAGCGTCCAGCGACCAGATGGATGATCTCGCAGTTCTGTTTGCTGCTTGCTTCTGGCTTTGAACACGCTCATTAGTGCCACCAGCGCCAGCGCAAGCGGCAGCATGCCAACATAAGCCGAGTGCTCCCAGGTCTTGACCGATGTCGCGATGTCCATTGGCTGGCTGGCGTAGATGCTTGACGCAAGCGAGCCGTACAAGTAAGGAAACAGAAACAACAACCAGTTGCTGGCGGCCATGGAGCTGCCAAACACAAAATCGAAGCTCGTTCCGGCGGCGCGTGGCGACTGCGCCGCAAGCTCGACCCACGGCACAAGTTGAATGGCTGCTACGCAGAAACCAAGCGCGTACATGCCGGCGAGCCGCAGCGGCATGCGCCACAGCGCATGCCAATCGCCTACGCGGACGCCACGCGCGACGGCGCGCACCAATGTGTATACCAGCAGAGCGAGCGCCGTGTACACCGGCACCTGCGGATGTCCGGCGAACACCTGTAACGCCACGGCCAACGCGGCTGCCGCAAACCAGCGCGGTGCGCCGGTATGAAGTGCCCGCTCGACACAGAAAAACAAGAGTGGCAATAGCGCCGCGCTGCTGAGGATCGACAGGTGAACCACACGGGCTGTCAGGAAGCCGCAGAACATGAACGACACCGCCGCGACGAAGGCAGACACGCGCCACAATCCCAAGCTGCGCGCGAACAAATAGCTGCCCATGCCCGCAATGCTGAACTCTAACAGCACGGCATAGTTCAGCGCAGCCACGCCCGAAACCAGAAAAAACAGCCAGTTTGGCGGATAGAACATAGCCGTCTGGCCGTCGCCGAGCAGCGGGATGCCACTGAACGCGTATGGATTCCAGAGCGGCAATTGACCCTGTGCCAGAATGCGAGCTGTTACGACGTGGTACGGATAGAAATAGTGCTGCACGTCATGGACGTAGAAGGTGGAGCGCACGAGTGCCACCGGCAGGAACACCAGCAGCGGCAGCAGGAACAACACTGTAAGCACGATGACATCTCGCCAGCGAGACGCGGGCGGAGGCAGAAAACGTTGCATGGCGGCCTGACACATATAAAAGAACGCCCAGCACAACATGTACCGGGCGCGTTTTCAGACATTCACATGGTGAGAGTTTACATGTATTCGGCTGATCGTGCAACAAAAATCCACTGGAAGCCGAATAGCGTCGGTGCAAGCAGCAGCGCCACTCGTTGGCAGAACATCAACGCCCGCAACGGCAGCTTGCTCCTATCTTTCGGCCAGATAAGTTCCAGCGGCACTGGCGTCGGACGGGCGCGCACCACGCGCAGGCCAGCGTCGTGCAGCATGGCCGTCGCCGTGGCACGGGTATAAAAATGGAGGTGCGTGCGGTCAAAAATGCCGCGATCCATCTGCGGAAAGCGGCCCATGAGCAACAGTAGACGCGCCGAAATGTGTGCGACGTTCGGCAGCGAGATAATGAATGTGGCGTCGGGCGTGGCCGCGCGTCGAAGCTGGCGCAGCGCCGCCACAGGATCGGCGGTGTGCTCCAGCACATCGGCGCACACGACCGTCTGGTACGTGGCTTCTGGCAGATCGGCCTCTTCAATCCCGGCAGCATATACTGTGCGATAAAAACTGCGCGCATGTTCGGCCCAGACCGGGTGCGGCTCGACCGCATCGGTGATCATGCCATCGCGCTGCAACGCCTGGCCGAGCATGCCTTGCGCCGCGCCGACATCCAGCACGGGCGCGCGCCCGATTCGCCGCACCAGGCGCAAAATCTGTTGATGACTACTCTGAGGATCGCTGTGCGAGACGTAGTGCAAATGGCTTCCAGCGATTACGCCAGGCGAAGAGGAACGAGGCTTTGACGCACTGATAGGCATACGGTATTCCATTCACATGACAAATTTCATCGCCATAGTATGTGGGGATCGGCACTTCCACAATGCGATGACCACGACGCAAGAACTCCAGAATAATCTGCGTATCGAAATGCCAGCTATTAGTCATCTGATTGAAGTCCATAGAGCGCAGTGCACGCGTCGCATACGCCCGGTAGCCGGAGTGGAACTCAGAAAACTGCTGCCCGAGCAGCCAGTTTTGCGTGGTCGTCAAAATCTTGTTACCGACAAACTTATACAACGGCATGTTGCCGCGCAACGCCGCGCCTTGCTCGATCATGCGCGATCCCATCACCATCTCGGCCTGGTCGCGCTCCAACGGCTCCAGCAGGCGTTGCATCACTTCCGGCGCGTACTGGCCGTCGCCATGGAGCAGCACCACAATATCGAGGCCACGTTCCATCGCATACTCATACCCGCGCTTCTGATTGCCGCCATACATGAGATTAACTGGATTGCGCTGCACCGTCAGCTTGGCAGCCGCCTCGCCGCCCTCATAGGTGCGCCCAATTTCGTACGTTTTATCGGGGCTGCAATCGTCAATCACAAAAATCTCTTCAACTTTGGCAACAATATCAGGAGGAATGCGTTCAAGGACAGATGTGAGAGTCGACTCAGCATTGTACGCGATGACAAAAACGCCAATGCGCTTGCTCATAAACTTTTCCCGCTCCTTCCATGGTTTGTCGATGACGCATCAGCTCCTCCGTGACGCATCGTAGCGTAAACCGGCTTCATTGTCGCAACTCTCGTGCCAGAAATGATGCATTTGAAATACCAGCATCAAAATCATACTGCACATGGTATCATGATGGCAGTAAATAATATCATGTTGTGGAGAAGTTGTTGTGAATACCTCAGAGGCAATAACCACTGCACCACCGGATTACCGCGCCGCGCTTGAGCAGAGCGCCATGCGCGACGAAAACCCAGCCGGTCGTATGTTTCTACGCGGGCGCGACGCAGCCAGCTTGCTGCATCGTCTTTCAACCAATGACATCGTCGGCTTGCAGCCCGGACAGGGCACGCGCACAGTGCTGACAACTTCAATTGGACGCATCATCGACGTTCTGACGGCATACCGACTTGATGATAGCGTGTTGATTACCACTAGTCTTGATCAAGGGCCACCGGTCTATGGGTTGCTGAAGAAGAATATTTTCTTCAACGATCAGGTAACGATAGAACCAGCCGGGCGCTCGCACGGACAGTTGGCGCTCTATGGCCCGGAGGCTCCAACAGTGCTGGAGCAGCTTGCAGGAACGCGTTTGCCCGACATGCCGCTGTACCATCATGCCGAAATTCAGATGGAGGGCGCGTCAGTGCGGGTGGCGCGCCGCGAGCCAATCGGCGGGGCAGGCTTCACGCTAATCATTCCAGCCGAGCATGTGGCGGCAGTGCAAACGACGCTGCGTGAGGCAGGCACACAGCCGCTCAGCGACAATGTTTTCGATACGCTGCGCGTGGAGCAGGGCTACGGCGTGTGGGGCCGCGAGTGGAGCCAGGAGTATATTCCGCTCGAAACTGGACTGCTTGACGCGATCAGCTTCACCAAAGGCTGCTATGTCGGACAAGAGATTATTGCGCGCATGGAAAGCCGCAACCGCCTGGCCAAACAACTGCGCGGTCTGCGCCTTCAGCAGCCAGTCGCACCCGGAAAGCTTCAGGTGGACGGCAAAGAAGCAGGCGATTTGACCAGCGTGGTGGTGTCACCGCGCTTTGGCCCGATTACGCTGGCTTACGTGCGGACGGCCCACGCCGCGCCGGGTAGCATGGTCGGCATCGCAGGCACCGACACGCATGGCGAAGTGGTGGAGTTGCCATTTTAGCCATAGCGCATGCTTCTATGCTATACTATTTTTATTCCAAGCAGCGTCCAGAGGAGGAGAATGATGGTTGAACGCATTTGTCCAGCATGCCAGCAGGGTAATTCTCTCACCGATCGCTTCTGCGGAAAATGTGGTACGCCGCTGGAGCGCCAACTGCCCGTTCGTACAGGTCAGGGTCGGCTGGTCATCGCCGGGCGGCAGTTGCCGGTCACCTGGGGGCAATTCGGGCGTACCGTTGCGCTGAGTGCCGCCGCACTGGCTGCCGAGGTCGGGCTGACATGGCTGCGACGCCGCATGGACGCTGCGCCAGCACCGGGCACCCAGAAGATCACGCGCGTGGCACCTACCGCGCGGGCTGCTGAGGAAAGCACGGCTCTGGCGCGCCCGCAAAAAGGCATCACCATTGTTAGCGAGCGCGTGGTTGATGTATGGGACAACGGCGACGGCCACCGCCGCATGGTGGAGCGAAGCTACTGGCGGCGCACCGAAGAGTGACATGAAGGCGCAGTAAACGTACGTCTCCCCTCACTGGAACTTTCACAGCGATGTGCGCGTCTATCAAGAAGCACGTCTTGTGACGTGCTGATGCACACCTCGTTCGAGAGAAGAGATTTTCCATGGCTCAAGCACCTGTTGTTCGTGATATTCGGCGTCGTCTGCGCCCTATGGCGTTTCGCCTGCGGCTGCGCGACACGCTGCTTCTGATCAGCCAAACGCTGTGGCTGCCACTCGCCATTGGCGCATTAGTGCAGATCATTGGTCGGCTGACCCCAATTCCTAACTTGCTCGTCTGGACGCTTGCGCCGCTGGCAGTCTGGCTGGCGTTTGTGCTGGGCTACCTTGTGCTGCGACCTATGCCGCTGCGGCGCGTGGCGCAGCGGGTGGACAGCATGCTCGGTCTGCGCGAGCGGCTCTCGACAGCGCTCGAACTCAGCCAACATGAGACACCACACGAATTTGACGACGAACAACAGCGTGATGCGCGCGAGCATGCTGCAACGCTGCGTCCGCGTATGCTTTCATGGCTGGTTAACAAGCGACGGCTAGCGCTGGCGGCGCTTCCGCTGGCGGTGCTCGTTGCATCGGCGCTGCTACCTAACCCGCAAGATCGCGTGCTGCAAGAACAAGCGGCGGTACAGCAGGCCGTGCAGCAGACCATTCAGCAGGTGCAACAGGCACAACAGCAGATCACCCAAGACCAAACGCTTTCGCCAGAAGAGCGGGCGGCGCTGGAGCAGGAACTTGCGCAGCTTGAGCAACGGCTGCGTGATAATACGGGCAACCGCGAGCAGGCACTGGCCGATCTTTCAACTGCCGAGGCGCGCTTGCAGCAGCGCCGCGACCCAAATGCCGACGCACAACGCGCTGCCATGGAACAGTTGGCGCGTAATTTGCAAAGCCTTTCAGGTGAGCAGCCAACGCAGCGGCCAAGTTTGCAGCAGGCCGCCGAGCAGTTGCGCCAACTTGCTCAGCAACTCGATCAAATGACGCCAGAGCAGCGACAACAGCTCGCGCAGAACTTGCAGCAACAGGCCGCGCAGATGGCACAGAGCAATACCCAGACAGCGCAGAACCTGTCCAACGCCGCGCAGGCGATGCAGCAGGGCAACACTGCGCAGGCACAGCAGTCGCTCAATCAAGCTGCCGACAACGTGCAACAAGCGCAGCAACAACAAGCGAATCAACAGGCCGTTGATCGTTCAATATCGCAGGTGCAGCAAAGTCGTCAGGACATTGCTCAGGCTGGACAGCAACAGCAAACCGCTCAACAAAATCAAGGGCAGCAACAGGGCCAACAAGGGCAGCAACAGGGCCAGCAACAAGGGCAGCAACAAGGGCAACAAGGGCAACAGGGCCAGCAACAAGGCCAACAAGGCCAGCAACAAGGACAGCAGGGCCAGCAGCAGGGCCAGCAGCAGGGCCAGCAACAGGGCCAACAAGGGCAACAAGGCCAGCAACAGGGCCAACAAGGGCAACACCAGCAACAGGGCCAACAAGGGCAACAAGGCCAGCAACAGGGCCAACAAGGCCAGCAAGGACAACAAGGGGGCCAACCCGGACAAGGTAAGGGCACGCAGGGTGGCGCAGGTTCAAATGCAAATAACCTTGGACAGGGCCAGGGCGGACGAGCGAATGTCAACCAAAATCAACGGACTAACGGCAATGGACAAGGGAGCGGCTCTGATGACCTTGTGTACCAGCCCTATAACCCGAATAATCAACAAGGACAGTCGCAGTTCATTCCAGGCCAACAAAATCAGGGTGGCCAAACGCAAACGCAACAGGGGCAGACAAACATGCCGGGCACAAACAACCAGTCGCTCGTGCCGTACAGCCAGGTACTGCCACAGTATCAGCAGTCGGCAGGCCAGGCGCTCGACCAAAGCGCAATTCCGCCGCATCTGAAGGAATACGTGCGAGATTATTTCTCGCAATTGGAGCCACAACGCTGACCACATCGCATGGCAATTTGCAAGAAACGTCAGTTTACGACATAATGTGGCAGCGGAAGTGGCTGTGTCTCGGTTCCATGTTGCACTGGGATAAAGTGAGGGGTATGTTCGTGTATGTATTTGAAACAGCATTGCTGTTTCTTGTCGTCGCCGGGAGCGTAACAATTGTGTGGGGTGTGCGCCACATTCATCTTTCATCACGCATGTTGGCGCTTACATTCGCTGTTACTGCAGCCTCCTGGGTTGCGCTCCTCGTGCTAACTATCAGCTTCACCGTGAAGATGTTCGTGTTTCCGAACGTCTAGTGCAGCAACTCACAGATACAACGTGCCACCACGGTACGTTCATCACGGCACCTTGACCTTCCTTTCACCAAGGTGCCATGTTTCCCTTCTCTCAAAATATATAAGAAATTGGTGAGACTCCGGTATGATGACCGGGCACATTGTACAAAAAAAGGGTACAATACCTGTCATCAGCATACATACTAGGCTCGGTATCTCCGCACTGCATGAAACTAGCACTTGCTTTGGCGCATCTCGCGCCAAGTATCTGTGACATTGGATATCATACAGCAACATAAGGTGTTTGCATGACTGCTCCACAACCGCAAACTCAACCACGCATGAGTTCCGAAGAATTCCGCCAGCGCGCCGCAGCCATCGAAGCTGAAGTCAGCCAGGTGATCGTTGGGCAGCGCGACCTGATTCGGCAGGCGCTGATTACACTCCTGGCAGGCGGCAATGCGCTGCTGGAAGGTGTGCCGGGGCTGGCAAAAACAACGCTGGTACGCACGCTAGCTGACGTGCTCGATTGCTCGTTCAGCCGCATTCAGTTCACGCCCGACCTCATGCCCGCCGATATCGTTGGCACCACGCTGATCAGCGAGGACGACAACGGGCACAAAATGTTTCGCTTTGAGCCAGGGCCAATCTTCGCCAATCTCGTACTGGCAGACGAAATCAACCGTGCAACGCCCAAGACTCAGTCGGCGCTGCTGGAGGCCATGCAGGAAGGCACTGTCACGGTCGCCAAGACGATGCACCGCCTCGCAGAACCGTTCTTCGTCATGGCAACGCAGAATCCGTTGGAGATGGAAGGCACCTACCCGTTGCCCGAGGCACAGCTCGACCGCTTCTTTTTCAAGATCATTGTGCCATTTCCCAGCACAAACGATTTGATTGAGATTGCGAACCGCACCACCGGCGGACGCAGACCGCAGCCGCGCAAAGTGGCTTCCGGCCAAATGATCAGCGACATGCAGGATCTGGCCCGCAACGTGCCAATTGCGAGCCATGTGCTCTCCTTCGCGGCCCGGCTGATCTCGGCTACACACCCTGAGGAACGCGATGCGCCAGCGATTACGCGGCAGTTCGTGCGCTACGGCGCTAGCCCGCGCGGCATGCAGGCGCTGATTCTGGCGGGCAAAATCATGGCGCTGCTCGATGGGCGCTTCAACGTTGCGTTTGCCGATCTTAAGCTTGCCGCGTTGCCAGCCCTGCGCCACCGCGTGGTGCTGAATTTTGAAGCGCAAGCTGAAGGTGTGTCATCGGACGATATTGTGCGACAGATCGTGGAAGCCGTCAAAACGGAGTAGGCAGTAGGCAGGTGCCATGACAACAATGCAACAACCACTGCTCGACTCCGCATTCATTCGCAAGCTCGACCGGCTGGCACTGCTCACTCGGCGCGCCATGGCGGGCGACATGCAGGGCGAACGTCGTAGCCCGCGCCGCGGTAGCTCGGTGGAGTTCGCCGACTTCCGCCCGTACACCCATGGCGATGATTTCCGACAGATTGACTGGAACTTGTACGCCCGTATGGAGCGCGTGTTCCTGAAGCTGTTTGTAGCCGAGGAAGAGCTAACCATTCATCTGCTGGTGGATAATACCGCCTCGATGGACTGGGGCGAGCCAAACAAGCTGCTGTATGCCAAGCGAGTCGCGGCGGCGTTCGGCTACATGGCGCTTTCAAGTTTGGATCGTGTCACAGTCATGTCGTTTGCGGAAGGCGGCGCGCAGCAACTACCAGGCGTGCGCGGCAAGCAAGGCGCGTTGCCATTGTTTTCCTTCTTGCAGAAACTGCCGACTGGTCGCGCAGGCAGCCTGGTGACAACATGTAAGCGCTATGTGCAAATGGTACGCAACGCTGGCCCGCTGCTACTCTGCTCCGACCTGATGGACCCGAACTGGGCTGATGCGTTGCGAGCGCTTTCGTCGCGCCCGTTCGAAATCACAGTGCTGCATATCCTCGCGCCGCAAGAGATTCGGCCCGAAATCGACGGCGACTTTCGGCTGGTGGATGCCGAGGGCGGCGAGCCAGTCGAGATCACGGCTGACCTCGATGCGCTGCGACAGTACGACGAGAGCTTGCAGGCATGGCGCGCTGAAATCGAGGCGTTCTGTAGCGGGCGCGGCATCAATTACCTTTTTGTAGACACGTCCATTCCGCTAGAAGAACTCATTCTCTCCAACATGCGGCGGCGCGGCATGCTCCGGTGATACGTTGATGAACATGAGGGCAGCCATGAGCGAAGCAACTGACCAAATTCGCTGGACTACATCCGACATTGAACTTATGCCAGACGACGGCACGCGCTATGAAATCATCGACGGAGAGCTGTTCATGGCCAAAGCACCGAACTGGCGACATCAAGAAACATCAGGTAACATCTTTCTTGAGCTGAAATTATGGTCACGTGAGAGCGGATTGGGACGTCCCATCGAAGCACCTGGCGTGCTATTCGGTGAATCCGACAACGTCATTCCAGATGTGATCTGGATTAGCAATGAGCGACTGGCGGCGCTAGAGAACGAGAGCGGGCACCTGACCGGCGCGCCGGAACTAGTCGTAGAGGTGCTTTCGTCCGGTACGGACAACGAGCGTCGCGACCGCGAGGCCAAGCTCAAGCTGTATTCGTCGCATGGTGTGCAGGAATACTGGATTGTAGATTGGCGCATCCAACAAATCGAAGTGTATCGGCGCGAGCGCGCAGTGCTGCGGTTGGCGGCGACCTATTTAGCTCATGACGAACTCGAATCGCCATTGCTGTCCGGCTTCCGCTGTCCGGTTGCACGTATATTTGGGTAAAACCAGGGTTTCTGGGAAAAACACATCGGTTTGCCCCTACTCATCGTAAATTACCTATGTCCTTTTTGACACCATTAGCGCTACTGGGCGCAGCAATCATCGGCCCGCTGATCGTCGCCATGTATCTGCTTCGGCTGCGGCGCGAGGAACGCACCGTGTCGTCCACATTCCTGTGGCGGCGCGCCGTGCGCGATGTCGAGGCGAACGCGCCATGGCAAAAACTGCGCCGTAACCTGCTGCTGTTGCTCCAATTGTTGCTGGCCTTGCTGCTCATTCTGGCACTCGCGCGCCCGTTTATTTTTACTACGGGCATCGCCGGGCGCAACCTCATCATCGTGCTGGATCGGTCGGCTGGCATGGCTGCGACTGATGGCTCGCCAACGCGCTTAGATGCAGCAAAGCAGCAGGCCACCGCGTTGGTCGATCAGTTGCCGGATGGTGGGCGCGCAACCGTGATTGCTGCTGGCGGGCAAATGGACGTACCCGCCGCCGCAACTACCGACCGTCGCCAACTTCATGACGCAATCGACAACATCAAGCTGGAAAATGGTGGCGGCAGCGATCTAGGACAGGCGCTTACATTAGCGTCGGCGCTCGCATCGCGCGAGCCGGACAGTGAGGTAGCGATTATTTCGGATGGCGATGTGACAATTCCTGCCGACATGAAAGTTCCGGCGACGGTGCGCTATTTTCCGGTTGGACAGAAGCAGACGAATGTCGCGGTCAGCGCATTAGCGCTTCAGCCGAGCGCTGCCGGGCAGACGCTGTTTGCGCAGGCCACGAATTACGGTCCAGAGCAGGTCACGCGCCGCATGGACATTTATTTAGACGGTTCGCTCTTCAATGCCTACGATCTGACACTGCCAGCCGGGCGCGAGCAATCGGTGATTGTGGATGTGCCTGCACAAGTTCATGTGGCCGAGGCGCGGTTGAGCAGCGATGCAAACGATGCGCTACCACTCGACGATAAGGCATGGGCGACCGGCAACGCCGAGCAGCAGACTACTATACGGGTTGTATCGCCTGGCAATCATTTCCTTGATGTGGCGCTGAAGCTGCTACCCGGCGTTCAAACGACGTTTGTGCCGACCAGCACCACCACGTTTACTGAAACAGCGGCGCAGGTGCCGATCACGATCTTTGACTCGATCGTGCCGCCGACGCTGCCACCGGGCAGCCTATTCTTTATCGCGCCGCCGCGCTCGACCGCGTTTTTTTCGGTCACCGGCGAGCTCGACCGGCCCGCGCTCCAGCCCGCGCCCGGCGACGAGCCGCTGCTGCGCAATGTCAGTCTGAGCGAGGTCAGCGTGTACAAGGCCGCCAAGCTGACGCCCGGCGCTTGGGCGCGTGTGGTCGTGAATGGCGACGGCGGGCCGCTGTTGTTTGTTGGCGAGAAAGATGGGCGACGTATTGCTGTGCTTGCGTTCGACCTGCACAATTCCGACCTGCCGTTGCAAGTGGCGTTTCCGTTGCTACTATCGAACATCATCGGCTATCTCGCGCCTGGAAGCGGTGCGGAGGCATCACAGATCACGCCGGGACAAGCGATTGCCATTCCGGTGGACGCCAGCATCACCGACGTGCGGCTGACCCGACCAGATGGGCAAACGATCAATCTGCCGATTCAGAACGGCCAGGTGCTGTATGCCGACACCGAGGCGCTTGGCCCGTACACGATCGAGCAGCGCCAAGGTGATCGCTTGGTTGCACGGCAGCGTTTTGCTGTGAATCTGTTCGCGCCTGCCGAGTCGCGCATTGCGCCCAAAGCCGACCTGAATGTGCCACAGACCAGCGGATTGCAACAGGCCGTCACGCGTGAGCGGGTCGGGCGAAACGAATTGTGGCGCTGGCTGGCAGCAGTCGTGCTGGCGCTATTGTTGATAGAATGGCTTGTTTATCAGCGTAACGGCATCGCGTATCTGCGGCAGCGCTGGCGTCAGCGGCGCAGCATGGCACCGCGATGAGCTATGATGCAGTGATACCCTTGTTCGTCCATCGTCCGGTTCTCAATTCTTGATACATCATCATGCCGCGACTTTCTTTTATCACACCTGAAGCATTGCTGCTACTGCTCTTACTGCCGCTCCTCTGGGCGCTTGCGTTTGTGGCGGCGCGGCGTGTGGCGCGCTGGCGCTTCTGGACAGGGCTGCTGCTGCGCACGGTCATGCTTGTTGCGGTGGTATTTGCGCTGGCGGGTGTCCAACTCATCCGCCCGGTTGATAGCGTGACAACCGTATTTCTCATTGATGGCTCCGACTCGGTCGCGCCCGCACAACGCGCCAACGCCATTCGTTATGTCGAGGAGGCACTGCGTGACAAAGCGCCGCAAGATCAAGCGGCGGTCGTCGTATTTGGCCAGAATGCGCTGGTCGAACGCGCCCCATCAACTACTGCAGCACTTGGGCAGCTTGCCTCGGTGCCGATCGCCACGCGCACCAACATTCAAGATGCTATTCAGCTTGGACTCGCATTACTGCCTGCCGACACGCAGCAGCGGCTGGTGCTGCTATCGGATGGCGGCGAGAACAGCGGCCGGGCGGCAGACGCCGCCCGGCTGACAGCAGCGCGCAACGTCCCGCTCAATGTCGTAACGCTGGTTGGTGAACATGGGCCAGACGTGGTTGTCACCGCTCTGGAAGCGCCGACGACCGCACGCGAAGGCCAGCAGATCACCGCGCAGGTGGTCGTGCGTTCGCCATTCGCGGCAAGTGGGCGGCTCCAGGTGGTTGAGGACAACAATCTTGTGTTCGATCAGGAGGTGCAAGTACAACCGGGTCTCAACACATTACCCATCCGCGTTCCAGCGGGTCAAGCGGGCTTCCGGCGGCTCGAAGCGCATCTTGATGTTGCAGGCGACACTCAGTCGCAGAATAATCGGGCAGCAGCCTTCACGCAGGTCGAAGGGCCGCCCCGCATGCTCCTGATTGCCAGCGAGCCAGCGCAGGCTCAGAATCTTCAAAACGCGCTGATTGCTGTCGGCGTGCGGCCTGATGTACGGCAGCCCGGCCAGGCACCCGCTAGCCTTGCCGAACTCGGCGACTACACAGCCGTCATTCTGGTCAACACGCCTGCCCGCGACCTACCGCGCCCGTTGATGGAGATACTGCCAGTATATGTGCGCGATCTTGGCCGCGGCCTTGCCATGGTGGGCGGCGTTGACTCGTTCGGCGCGGGCGGCTACCGGCGTACGCCAATTGAGGCTGCACTGCCGGTGAACCTCGACCCGCTCGACACAACTCAACAGCCCAATCTCGCGCTTGCCATGGTAATCGACCGTAGCGGCAGCATGGACGAAGCGGCGGCAGGTGGCCGCACCAAGCTCGATCTTGCGAAAGAGGCTGTCTATCAAGCCAGCCTTGCACTCAGTCCACAAGATCAGATTGGCCTGATTGTCTTTGACGACACCGCCACCACAATTCTGCCGCTCCAGCGGCTTCCATCAGCAATTGATCTGGAGCAGGCGCTCAGCAGTTTCAACTCTGGCGGCGGTACCGACATTCGGCCCGGCGTCGAGCGGGCCGCCCAAGCATTGAGCGCTGCCGACGCCAAAATCAAGCATGTTATTCTGCTGACTGATGGCAATGCGCCCAGCAACTATAGCGATTTAATTCAGCAGATGCGCGCCAACGGCATTACTATCTCGACCGTGGCAATCGGCAGCGACGCCAACGCTAATCTTGAACAGATTGCCAAACTCGGCGGCGGTCGCTGGTACCGCGTCCAACAGGCCGCCGATGTGCCACGCATTTTTTTGCGCGAAACGGTGATAGTCGCCGGACGCGACATTGTGGAGGAGCAGTTCACGCCGCAGGTCGCGCTGCAAACCGCTGCCATCCGCGGCCTGGGTGGCCTGCCGCCACTGGAAGGCTACAATGGCACCGAGATCAAGCAGGCAGCGCGCAACCTGCTCGTCACGCCCGACGGCAAGCCAGTGCTGGCGCAGTGGCAGTACGGTCTCGGTCGAACCGTGGCATGGACCAGCGACCTGGAAGGCAAGTGGGGCAAAAATTGGGTGCAGTGGGCTGAGTTCCCGCAGTTCGTCAGCGGCTTGGTTGATCTACTTCAACCGTTACAGGTCGGTGATCAGCTTTCACTCCAGGCAACAACCTCCGGCGCGCAAACATCGCTGGAACTGACCGCGCAGGATGCCAACGGCAAGCCGCTCAACAACCTGACGCTGGAAGGGCGCATGGTCGGCCCGAACAATGACGGACGGACGCTCTCATTCACCCAGATTGACGCGGGCCGCTACCGCGCAACCATCGACACATCCGACCCCGGCGTGTACCTCGCGCAAGTAGCCGCGAGCGCGCAAGGATTGCCGCTCGGCACAGCTAGTTCAGGTGTGGTAGTTAGCTACTCGCCGGAATACAGCGATAATCGTGAGAACCCGCAGCTGCTCCGCGATCTTGCCACGATCACCAGCGGCCAGGTTGATGCGCCTGCTACTGCCGCGTTCGCGCCAACGAGCCAGAACATAGGCTCAGTACAGGAACTTGCGCTGCCACTGCTCTGGTTGGCGCTGCTGCTCTGGCCGTTCGACATCGCCGTGCGGCGCGTGTTCCTGCGCCCAGCCGAATTCCTGCCCCAGATTCCATGGTTGCGCCGCCTGCGCCCAGCTGCCCCGATGACCGAAGCACCTGCCACCATGGCCCGTCTCGCATCAGCAAAGCGCCGCGCAACAGGCAAGCATGCCATGAACGCGAAGTCCCAGCCTACCACCACCACACAACAAACTTCCGCATCTACAGGCATGGCGGCTGTGCCATCGCCATCTCCGACACCCGTTGCCCAAACACCTGCCAAGCCTACACGCAAGGATTCAGCCCCGCAGCCTGCGACGCCTCCCACTAGCGACGAGCAATTCGCACGTCTGCTTGCCGCTAAACAACGCGCCCGCCAAAAGCGCGACGATAATTCGTAGCACGTTTATCAAACGACCTGCCCGCACATTCGTGATGCCGCGTACAAACCCTAAATCGAGTCTTGTCATTCACAAGTAATAGATGTATGCTACAACTATCACAATGTACGATCAGATATACCCCGGCACAAATGAAACTTGAAAGCGTTTCAATCGCCCATGCTCGTGAAAACCGTCTTTCAGAAAGAGGCCATATGATAGCTTTTTTTCTTGTTGCTCACCTTGTGGCTGATTTCATTCTCCAACCCTATTGGCTGATTCGGCGCAAGCGTTTCTGGAGCGGGTTGCTGCTCCATGGGAGCATCGTACTGGCCTGCATGCTGGCACTAGCCCTGATCATGCCGCAGACGCTTGCGCTGTGGCCAGTCATGCTCGCGATTACAGCGGTTCACATTGCAACGGACTGGTGGAAGGTCAACCATGGCGATGCACTTTTTCATCATCCCATTTACGGATTTCTTGTCGATCAATGTATCCACATCGCGACTATTATTGTCGTACTATACGCTGCGCTTCCTTCCTCTGCATTGTGGAGCATAACTGCGCCCTACGATCACATCACATGGAGTGCTGTGGGGTACATCGTCGCCGCGTTTGCGACACCCATCACAGTCATGGTCTGGCTCGATCCGGCAGCGCGTCATGGTGCGTTAGCTGGATGGGCGCGCATGCGCAGTTGTGTTGTCAGTATAATTGTGCTTTCGCTGGTGCTCAGCGCGAGCAGATTGGCGCTGCCGGCCACACTTGTCGGCATGGTGATCGTGACGCAGTGGCCCCGATCAACCCACCCGCTTGACAAGCCACTTGGCATGCTCACAGTCATAGGTGTAAGCGTGCTGGCCGGCATGTCGCTCTTGCTCCTATGAGACATGCAAACAGCGTGCGGCTTTCACAAACCACACGCTGCTAAAGCAAGAAAACGAGCTTCAGAATACTATGCCGCGCTAATCAATCGAGAAGCTTGCCAGCATTTGATCAAATATGCGAACGTCAGTTGTAAAGGTTTCCTCAGGCGCGTCAAACGTGAGAAGATAGATTGCTCCAGTTGGCTCATCGCTCACGGCTACGTTGATCACATGGAAGCGTGCGCCATCCTGATCCGCATAGATGTATTCCATGCGCAGTGCGTCGCGACCCGCCACCTCGATATCAGCCACCTTCTGGCGTAGCTCAAAGCCCGCATCCTCGCGTTCGGTTGCCAGCACGTCGTCCAGCAGTGCGCGGTTGGCAGCGTCTGGCTGGCCTTCAAGCGCATACACATCAACACCCATGAGCGCGCCCTCAGCAGAACCAGGATCGGCGAGGGTTAATTTGTCAGTGCCAGGCGAAGATGGTTTCCACTGCTGTGGATAATCGATCTGAAAGCCAAGTTGTTCATCATGAAAGCGCAGCATGCCAGTCTTTGCGCCAGCCTGCGGAGCAGGCGCAGGATCAGGAATGGCTGGCAGTTCCGCGCCGTTAGGGCTGTCCACTGTCACATCGGCGTACTGGTCGCTAATGTCGCCAGCAACATTCTCAACCATGAGTCCAATCACATAGTCACCACTCGGCGCAGCGCCCGCGAATGCTGTCAATGGCGCGTCGCCAAAGGTAATCGATTCACCGGCATCAGTGCGCTCCTCCTCGCTGTCGCTCTGCGTGCTGTAGGCCAGAATATCGGGAGTAAATGTATCGCCTGCCCTAGGCTTTAGTTCACGCGGGCGCGGATTGCTGCTCGTGCCCTTATCAAAGGCCCACATGTGCTGCAACGTACCACGACCTTGAGTCACAGCAAATTCCATGCTGACCGGCGTTTGCTTGCCCGTCTTTCGAGCAGTGTACGTGCCCTCCACGCTGTAGGTGCTCGAACCGTAATCAATCGGCATGAATGGCGCGAGCACCACATCTGTACCGTTGCCAATGTACCAGTTCGATGCGTTCCAGGCTAGTTGCACATCATCACCATCATGCCAGGAAGGAATCGCATTGTTAAGTGTCGTGCCGGGTGGATATAGATAGTCCATCGACAAAATTTGCACCGTGTTAGGATCGAGGGCGCAAGCGCGCCGACGAAGTAGTACACATACGCGGTATCGGAGCCAGAAATCGTTGCCGAAAGGTTCAGCGGCGCGTCTGGACTGACCGTGGAGTCATTTAACTCCGGCTTGGAGACGGCTGAACGCGATGAATGACTGCGCCCAGCTTTATAGAACGCTTGCAGAAAATCATCCCAATGGGTTGCCTTAGTCAAGGGCGAGCTCTTGCGATAGCTCGAATCGTAGTTTTTCTTTTTCCATGGAAAATAAATCGAGATACCGCTTGATTTAGGATGGTCAGCGCCGTAGCCTTGCGCAATCCGGGCCGTTTTGATAGTCTGATTGAGCGCGCGGGCCGCGCTACTGACTTGCGTATCAACCTTGGCAGCCGCCAGCAAATTTACGAAATGGCCGAGATCAATGGCACTGATGTCAGTATCGCCAGAAGCGTACTCGGCGGCATGGGCGCGCGCCGCACCAATCGCGGCATAGGCGTCAGGCATGGCCTTTACCAGCGCGTTTGCCAACGTATCAAGCTGCGTGGTCATCAGATCAATCTTGTTGAGGTCAAACGCAGACAGCGTCACCGATGGATCATCTTCTTCTTTGTAAAACGCCGTGAAGCTCTTGATAATGCTTGGGGCCAAAGCCGCCGCATCCGTATTTGGCTTTTGGATAAGATCGGCAAGCCATGCGTTCCATGCCCAACCTTCGCCCGGCTCCAGGTCGGCGCTTCCAACCGCGACCTGGCCAAACGGTGCAATCGTCTGCAATACGTCGATCTGGCCCATAAGACAGGCGTCGAAGCCGATCAGATCAAGCTTTCCAACGCCGGTCTTTTTTTGTACATCGGCAAGCGCGGTTGCGAGTTCGGGCAGCGTGAGCATGTCGCCATCGCTGCTGTCATCGCTGGCAACGCCCGGCCATGATGCGCCATGATCCCAGAAAATCAAGGCGTAGTGTTGTGCTGGATAGGTTTGGATGCCCCATGTGACAAAATCGGACAAGGTGTGCGGGTCGCCCATGTTCAACTCACCCAGGTCGGCAATCTGATTGCTCTTTGCAGGCTTCTTGTTGCGCTCGACCCGAAAGCGCTTGACACCCTTCCAATCGCCATTCGAGGTGTCGTCCCAATCTTCGTTGGATGAAATGCGATCGAACTGCACGATGATGTTTAGTGCGTCAGTCGAACCGACACTCGCCATTTCTTTGTAGTCATCAATTGCAGACTCTTCAAGGTCGTTGTCGCCATCGAGGTAGACCAGCACAGTCCAATTGGCTTTGCCACTGGCCGGCTTTGTGGCAGTTGGTTTTGATGCGGCGGACGCGCTGTTCGCAACGCGCGTCGGCCTGACAGTTGCCTGCGTACCGTCCGATGAAGCGGCATTTTCTGGCACGTCTACGCAGCCGCTCATGCTGCTGGCCAGCAGCATGAGCGTAAGAAATCCACGAACTGCACGGAACGATGTCGTGAAAAAACGAGCAGTTTGGACGATCATGAATGTATGTTTCTCCTCGAAAGATGCTGCGAACGAGTGTATTCCTGTCGCTCGCGTCGCGCGTGTCTGAGGCAGCTACAATGATGCTTGTGTCTAGCTTACGCGATTATGATGCCCGACTCAAGGAATGAAGCATGTACAATTAACGAGCAATTTAGCAATGATTTGGAACATGCCAGCGGGCAGGGTGCGCCGGTAGATGCATGGACGCGATGTGGTATCATAGCTGCGCTTGACTTTCGCCATGGCATCATCACACAAAGGATGGAGCAAACCATGCATACACTTAGCAACGACGACCTCCAAGTATCCATTCTTGATCCACTGGCTGACCAGGCGCGCTTTGGAATCCGCTACTGTACTGGTGGCTACATTTTTCAGGTCACAGATGCACGCCATGGGCCGCTGCTCACAGGACCGACCTATCCCGCCAGCTTCAATTGGTTTGACGGCCAGGGAATACCAGACGCCTTCAACCTGCACCCGCTTCACGATCCATCGACGGAAACGTTGCATGCCATGATCATTGGCGTAGGCGTGTGCGACCTGCAACAGAAGCAGGTTATAGAGTTTTGCCGCTGGGACGTTGCGCCGAACTCAAACTCAATCAGCATGCGCACGACACAAAGCTTCCAGGGGTTTGCGCTTGAACTTGATCGCACCGTCAGCCTGGCGGGCCGCACCATCCGCTCGACAACCCGGCTCAAAAACACCGGCGAACGCCCGCTGCCAATTTGCTGGTTCCCGCACCCGTTTTATCCGCAGCCGGAAACCCCCGAATTGTGCCGCATGAACATTCCGGTGAGCATGCCCGACAATCCGGGCTATGTTATGGCTGAAAGTGGATTTATTACGCGCAAAGCATGGCCATCGCCAGGCGGCCATTACCAGGCGCTCGATCATGTCGCGGGATCGGATCAGTCATCCTTCAGCGCCACCCAGCCCTGGGTCTGGTTGCGGCGATGTGTAGTTACAGTCCAAGCTTTTTTCCGATCTGGGGCAACCAGCATACGTTCTCATGGGAACCCTTTTTCGAGCGAACACTTGCACCGCGTCAGGAAACATCATGGTGGATTGACTACAGTTTTTGATGCATTTCAGGCGCACCGCTGCTCTGATAAGAATGACGAAAAAAGCCAACAGCCCGATAACCAAAAGGTTATCGGGCTGTTTTTATCGTTGTCTTCACTATTCAGAAACAGTGGGTGTTGATTGTGAGTTGGTCGGGGCGACTGGATTCGAACCAGCGGCCTCCTGAACCCCATTCAGGTGCGCTACCAGGCTGCGCCACGCCCCGACGTCACGCTCACATTGTAGCCTGTCAGCGCGCTTCTGTCAAAACGGCTCGACGCCATACTCCGATAAGTCATCGGCAAAGTGCTCAATGTCGCGCGTGCTACGCAACTTTTCAAGCCGAGTAAGGAGCACACGACGGTTTGCGTCGCCTGCCATGACTACGCGCTCGACGTACTGCCGCAAATATTGCTTCATGATGTCAAGCTCTTCAGGTGTGAGCCGCTCGCCGTTGAAGTAGGCATCCACCACTGGCGCGAGCTTGCCGGTCTGCTCAGTCATCCAGAAATGCGGCGGATGTTCGGTGGCAATCGGATACGGATAGTCGGGATTCGGCATGTAGACCAAATCGCCAATCTGTTCAGCTTCCTGACTCATGGTAACCTCGTTCATCTCTGCGGACGCTGCGCCGCTGTGGCGCGCATGTTTAATCGTTGGAGCCGCTCGCCCGCCGCCGTCAACGTTTCCAGCTTTTTGGCGAAGCAGAAGCGCGCCAGCGGCTGCACGCCTGCCGGGTTGCTATAGAACGCCGACGTTGGAATGGCCGCCACGCCGACATCAGTGGTTAGCCAGCGGCAGAACGCCCGGTCGTCGCTATAGCCCTGCGCACCAATATCGGTGTTGATAAAAAATGATCCGCTGGTCGGCAGCGTCGGCAGCCCGGCCGCCACAAGCACACGCATGAGCAACTGCCGCCGCTCGTCGTACTCGATCCGCAACTGTTCGTAGTAGCCGTTCGTCGCCGCCTGTTCAATTGCTACCGCTGTTGCTTCCTGCAGCGGTGTGGCCGTCGCAAATGTGACCCACTGATGCGCCTGCCGCAGCGCATGATTGAGCCGCGCTGGCCCGACCGCAAAGCCAATCTTCCAGCCCGTCACGCTAAAGGTCTTGCCAACACTGTTAAGCGTCAGCGTACGCTCCCACATGCCCGGCAGCATCGCCAGCGACACATGCTCGGCTCCGCCAAACACCAACTGGTCGTACACTTCATCAGTCACCGCGACGACATCATATTCCTGGCACAACTCAGCGATATATTCAAGCTCTGCTCGTGTGTAGACTTTACCGGTTGGATTATGCGGCGTGTTGATCAGGATGAACTTCGGTCGCTGCTCGAACGCGGCACGCAATTCGTCAGGGTTGAAGTACCAGTCACCAGTTGCCAGTTGCCGGTCGCCGGTTCTACTGCTGACTGCCATCGGCGGATACAGCCGCACGACCACCGGCTCGCCGCCCGCCATGGTGATGTCGGGCACATACGAATTGTAGGCCGGCTCGAACACAATCGCCTTGTCGCCCGGATCGAGCAGCGCCAGCGCAATGTCGCACAGCGCCTCGGTCGCGCCGCTCGTCACCGTCACTTCGCTCTGCCAATCCACTGCGCGCCCATGCTGTCGCTCCCACTGCGCAGCCACTGCCTGCCGTAAACGTGGCAGCCCGGCCATCGGCGCGTACTGGTTCAGGTCGGCGGCGATTGCCTCGGCAGCCGCTTGTTTAATAAACTCCGGCCCGCCAAAATCAGGAAAGCCCTGGCCAAGATTGACAGCGCCATGCTCCAGAGCCAGCGCGCTCATTTCCGTAAAAATCGTTGTTCCAAATCCTGCAACACGGCGGGCGACCGGATCGCGCATAGCAACTCCTTCAGCTTGTGTCATCACCTGATACGGTCCATCCATACTGAACCCAGGAGCGAAAAAACCGCAGTATCTGTAAACTGCCCCTCGAAATAGTAATTCTCGCGGAAATAACCTTCCTGCACAAAACCACATTTTTCGAGCACGCGGCGCGAGCCGTGGTTTGCCGGGTCGATCTGCGCTTCCACACTGTGCAAGTTCATGGCAGTGAAGCCCCATGTCAGAACCGCGCCAATCGCTTCTGGCATGATACCTTGCCCCCAGCAATCCCATGCAAGATCATAGCCAATTTCGGCCCGAAAGTGCGGCTTGACGATCCTCCAGTAACCACATGTGCCTATCAATCGATCTGCACCGCGCTGTGTAATTGCCCAGCGAATCCCGGTTTGCTCCTGAAATGCTGTTGTAAGGTCATTCACCTGTTGAGCGGCTTCCTCCAACGATGTGAGCGGTAGCGACCCAAAGTAGCGCATCACACGTTCATCGGCACGAATGCGAAACACGTCCGCTACGTCCTCCGGTTGCACAGCGCGCAGGCGCAATCGCGTGGTTTCCAGCACCGGAAATGTGGTAAACGCAGCCGTCAGATCAAGCATGAAACCTCTTTTCACACGCCTTCATTGTGTGCCGATGTACCGCATGGTAGCACAGCCTTTTGCGAGGAGCAACGCCACATAAGCAAATTGTCATTCATGATCATGGACGGTCATGCTATACTTCTACCCACAAATAGTACGATGGACGCGCAAGGTAGGTGAAACGAGCAGAACCAGCACCATGAAGCGCATGGACTGCGAACCAGCCGGTTTGCAGTTGACGAGGTGGAGGTTCCCTGCCGCGAGGTAGGGCTAAGGAATTGCAAATTGTAGATTGTAGATTGAGTTAGTGTTATCCTTAATCTGCAATGTGCAATCTGCAATCCGAAAATCGACAGATCAGCGGAAGCCTCCCAGGCGCGCCACCGCCTGCAAACGCTCTTGCAAAATCGCCCGGCGACGGGCGCAAACAAGCCGAGCGTAGTTGAGCACCACACATATCTCTGCAGCTTTGCGGCGCTATTCTGCGTTCCGTAGCGTCTGGCTGCAACAGAACAAAGAACAAATAGCAAAGAATAAAAAGGTGCAACAGAAGCAAGCCTGCTGCTGTTTGTATGTTTTCGCATGCTGTTTTTGTTCTTTGTTCTCTACTCTTTGCTTTTCGCTAACTGAAAAAGGAGCATGAACGATGTGTGGCATCGTCGGCTATGTAGGGCCGCGCGAGGCAACTGATGTTGTCGTCGGCGGTTTGGGACGCCTGGAATATCGTGGTTATGACTCGGCGGGCATCGCCGTAGGTAAAAATAAACAACTCCAACTGCGCCGTAGCGTCGGCAAGTTGAGCAATTTGGTTGCACAACTGCGCGAGCAGCCAACCATGGGCAATTATGCGATTGGGCACACCCGCTGGGCCACCCATGGCGGCGTGACCGAGGAGAACGCGCACCCGCACCGCGACGCAAGCGGCGAGATTGTAGTTATTCAAAACGGCATTGTCGAGAATTATCTAGAACTAAAGGGCCGCCTGATCGAGCACGGCCACACATTCAACTCACAAACCGACACCGAAGTGATTGCGCGGCTGGTCGGCGAGTATTACGAAGAAGAAGGCAACCTGGAAGGCGCCATGCGGCGCACGCTGGCCGAACTGCGCGGCGGCAACGCAGTAGTCGCCATGACCACCCGCGAGCCGGGTACGCTTGTCGCGGCGCGGCTGGGCAATGCTGGCGGCGTCGTGATTGGGCAGGGCGAGCATGAGATGTTTATTGCGTCGGACATCCCTGCAATACTTGATTACACCCAGCGCCTGATGTTCCTGGAAGACCGCGAGATGGCGGTGATTACCGAAGATGGTGTGACGTTCAGCCGCCTTGATGGCACGCCGGTAGAAAAGCAGATCACCACCATTCAATGGGATCCGGTCGCAGCGGCCAAGGGTGACTTCAAGCACTTCATGATGAAAGAAATTCACAGAGCAGCCCCGCGCGCTGACAGATGCGCTACGCGGGCGCGTGGATATCGAGAACGGCACGGTGCTGCTGGAGGAACTACAGCTGACCGATAACGAGCTGTGGCGGTTGGGCCGGATCTACACGGTCGCATGCGGCACGGCATGGCATGCCGGGCTGATTGGCAAATACCTGATCGAGACGCTGGCAAAGGTGCGCGTGGACGTGGACTACGGCTCAGAGTTCCGCTACCGGCAGCCGCTGCTCGGCGACGATACGCTGCTGCTGGCGATTACCCAGAGTGGCGAGACAGCCGACACGCTGGCTGCCATGGAAGAGTCGCGCGCGCAGGGCGTTAAAAGTGTAGCGGTTGTGAACGCCGTAGGCAGCCAGGCCGCGCGGCTTGCGGATGGCGGCGCGCTGTACCTGCATGCTGGGCCAGAGATTGGCGTCGCTTCGACCAAAGCCTTCACTTCGATGCTCATGGTCGAATACCTGCTGGCGCTACGGCTCGGACAGGCGCGCGGCACGCTCACGCCCGACGATATCCGCACGCACATTCAGGCGCTCATGGAACTGCCGGGCAAAATCGGCCGCATCCTGGAGCAGCATGAGGTATACGAGGAACTGGCTGAGCGGCTGGAGGGCGCCACTAACGCGCTGTATCTGGGACGCCAGATCAACTATCCGGTGGCGCTGGAGGGCGCGCTGAAGCTCAAGGAGATTAGCTACATCCATGCCGAGGGCTACCCGGCAGGCGAAATGAAGCATGGCCCGATCGCGCTGATCGACAAGCATCTGCCGGTAGTCTGCATTGCGCCACGCGACGCACTGTATGAAAAGATGCTGTCGAACATCGAGCAGGTCAAGGCGCGCGGCGGCCAGGTCATCGCCGTTGTCACTGAAGGCGACACACGCGCGCGCGCGATGGCCGACGTGGCAATCGATATCCCTGAAACGCTGCCGCTGCTCACGCCGCTGCTGGCGACGGTACCACTACAGTTGTTGGCCTATGAAGTGGCCGTGCGGCGCGGCGCGGACGTGGACCAGCCGCGCAATCTAGCGAAGAGCGTGACGGTGGAGTAGCGCGAACTGCTGGACATGTCCATGACTCCCTGGCGGCTGGCTTCGCGTAAAGCCAGTCGCTTTTCTCGTTAGCGCGGTCATTATCTGTACGCTTTCGAGTATAATAGCAGGAGACGAAGGAGCAACGCTATGACATATCAAGAACTTGCTGAGCAGGTTCGGCAGCTCCCATTGCGTGAGCGGCTCGACTTGCTGCATGTGCTAACACTATCGTTGAAGGACGAACTCAATCCACCAAGCCAGAACGCATCAACGCTGGCACGCATCCGTGGGATCGCGAAGCCGAATGGCAAAGTGCCAACTGATAGCGAGATCCGAGAAGACTACACAGATTATCTTGCAAGGAAATATTCGTGATTCGTGCGCTGCTTGATACTGATGTCATTCTCGATCTTGTGTTGGCACGCGACCCGTTTGTTGATGCTGCTGCCGAACTGTGGCTTGCCCACGAGCAGCGTCGCTTTGCGGCGTATGTTGCTCCCATTACGCCGATTAATGTTTTTTATATTGTACGCAAAATCAAAGGAGCAGCTGTTGCCCGCGAGGCAGTTGATATTCTTGTGACCACGTTGCACGTATGTGCCATCGATCAGCAAGTGCTGCGCTCCGCTTTGACTGTGCCGATGACGGACTACGAAGACACCGTTCAAGTCGCCACTGCAATAAGTCACCAGCTTGATGCTATTGTCACGCGCAATACCAGCGATTATACAAATGCTGCAATTCAGATCTTCTCCCCGGTTGACTTTTTGAAGCAACTGCCTACGACATGAACACATTAGATGGGTTCAACGGTGATACGCGCCTGCCTGCACTGCCTGAGGGATGGGTGTGGACTACTTTGGGAGAGGTGACCGACCCAAGCCGTAGGCGGGCGCAGTCGCAAGGTTATTCTGATCTTAAATATATCGGACTAGTGGCTGACCCCTATGATTGCGATGGATATAAGCGGCGCAGCTTCTTGCGTGCAGTTTCGGTGGTAAAGCGCCAATTGACGGTTCCTTTGGCATCATTGCGGGCGTGCTCCCACACCAGAACCTCTTGGGCGACAAGGTGTTGTGATGCCAGCCGTCGGTCGAGACATTGGCGTGAAAGGACTGCAAACTCACATTCGGCCATGTTCAGCCAACTGCCGTGCTTAGGGGTATAGCGGAATTCAAGTTTGTCCGCAATCCTTTTCGCTTCACGTGGCTCGAAGGCTTCATACAATGCAGCTTTCGTGTGCGTGTTCAGATTGTCCAGCACCACGCTAATGAGTATCGCTTTGGGAAAATGCACGTCAACTAACGCACGCATTTGTAGCGCAAAATCCTGCTTGGTCCGTTGTGCTGTGACGGTCACGTGCCGCCAGTTCTGTAGAGGTTGAAACACCACAAACAGATTACAGGTTCCTTCGCGTTTGTATTCGTAATCCATCCGCTCGACGTGGCCTGGCTCTGCTTCAACCGCAGGACGGGTCTCGCTGATGAGTTGATAGGGGCTTTCGTCAAAACAGACCACCGGATAGTCAGCCATATATTCCTCGGCATAGAGGTCAAGGATGTCCTCCATATGGCAGACGAACTCAGCACTCACCGTAGGCAGGCACCATGCGGCTACAAGCCAGGGCTTGAGGGCGTTTTTTTCAGCGTGCGGCGCACAGTTTCATCACTCAGGCCTTCAAGGTCAGTAAGGGTAACAAGCTTGTCGGCAAGCAGTTGCATGGTCCAGCGAGCACGTCCTTCTGGTGGCGTGGAACAAGCGGTTGCAACGAGTAGCGCTTCTTGCTTGCCATCAAGCTTGCGCTTTGCACCGGGACGTTTGGCATCATTGAGCGCCCGTGCGAGATTACCCTCAACAAAGCGCTTACGGACACGCTCAACCGTTGCCCGACCAATATGCAGCGTGTCAGCAATGGTTTGATCACTCGCACCATCATTGGCTTGAAGCAGGATATGAGCCCGTGTCACTTTGCGTGCTGAGGCCATGCCTTTGCGAACAAGCTCACGTAGTGTTATGTGTTCTTCATCAGTCAAGTTGACCACGTATAACTTTCGCATTGCCCTCTCCTCTATCTCACCAAATACTGAGGAGTAGGATACATCAAAATCACCGTGGACGACCACTAGAGCACATCGAAGCTCATACGATGCGCCTTTTAGGCACTGGTTTAGCTAACAAAATAAGTAGCGGAACAGATTCGTTTGAGGCCGATGATGTACTTTACGGTCGTCTACGACCCTACTTGAACAAAGTTTTTCGACCAGATTTTGAAGGGCGGTGTTCGCCTGAATTCATCGTCTTTCGAAGCCTACCGTATATTGAAAGTAAGTACCTACAATACCTTCTAAACTCATCAGAGTTTGTTGCTTTCGCATCGCAGTTGACACAGGGAGACCGTCCTAGAGTCAAATTCGAACAACTAGCCAGTTACCCTTTTCCACTTCCACCGCTCGCCGAGCAGCAGCGCATTGTCGCCGCAATCGAGAAGCGGCTTTCACAGATTGACGATGGAGTTACGCTACTACAACGAGCGCAGCAGCGCCTCAAGCGCTACCGTGAAGCTGTGCTGCAGGCTGCAAGCGAGGGCAGACTTGTCCCACAAGATCCAACAGATGAACCTGCATCTGAACTGCTGCAGCGCATTCTGGATGAGCGGCGTGCAAAGTGGGAAGCTGAGCAAATCGCCAAGATGCACGCCCAAGGCCGAATGATTTTGGATGATGAATGGAAGGAGCAGTACCAAGAGCCTGCGCCGCCAGATACAGAAGAATTGCCGGAGTTGCCAGAGGGATGGGTATGGACAACACTTCAAGCAATCACTGACATAAAAGGCGGCATCACAAAATCAACTAATCGCCGTACAAGAGGTCCTACACGCCAAGTGCCGTATCTGCGAGTCGCAAACGTGCAGAGAGGTTTTCTTGACTTGAGTGACATTAAAACTATTGACGCAACAGAGGAAGAGATTCGGCAACTTCGCCTGATGCGATACGATATCCTCTTCAACGAAGGGGGCGATCGAGATAAGCTGGGACGAGGATGGATATGGAACGATGAGTTGCCTGAGTGCATCCACCAAAACCATGTATTCCGTGCCAGGTTAATTTCGTACGATGTACAACCAAAATATATATCCTGGTATGGCAACTCTATTGGTATGGATTACTTCTTTGAACAAGGCAGACAAACAACAAATCTGGCCTCAATTAATTTAACAAAATTAGGGTTATTGTCAGTACCGCTTCCTCCTATGAAAGAACAACAGCGCATCGTTGCCGAAGTAGAACGACGTTTATCCATCATCGACAATGTCGAAGCCACAATTGAGGTAAACTTAAAACGTGCCGACCAATTGCGACAGATTGTGTTCAAGGAAGCCTTTACTGGTAAACTCGTACCTCAAAATCCTGACGATGAACCAGCGGCTGTGTTGTTGCAACGCATTGCCGAGGAGCGAATAAAGCGCGAAACCAATCTACAAGCGGCGCGCGAAACTCAAGCCAAGCAACCAAAACTGCGAGGAACAGCCGTGAAAACAAAGAAGTCCCAAGAGCGCCGCAGTCTCTATGACGTTTTAGTTGAAGCAAAAGTCCAGTTAACCCCAGAAGAACTCTTTCAGAGAGCAGCATACCATGTGGAAGAGGGGCTCACAGCCGAAGCAGTTGAAATGTTCTTTGATGAGTTGCGCAAAGAAATACCAGCCAGAATCACTATCATTCGCCCCAATATGAGCGATGTTTATCTAGAAGCAGTACACCAATGAAACTTGATAAACTAACAATTGCCAGCTACAAAAATCTTCAAAACTTCTCGATAGACTTCGATGAGACTTCGCTCACTACAGTTATTGTCGGCGGAAATGGAACCGGCAAATCAAACCTACTTGAGGCGATTATTCTTATCTTCCGTGACCTTGATTTGCAAGAACCACCGGCTTTTAAGTATACGATCGAATATACATGCCGCGGCAAGTGGGTGCGTATTGAAGCCGACCCAGATCAGGCGACGGGCCGGGTTCGCGTAATGGCTCGCGATGTCAAAGAGCCACCAGGCAGTGAAAAACCTCTGTCGTATACAACGGTTTGGCGGCAGGAGCGCCGTAACTATCTACCAAGCTATGTATTTGGCTATTACTCTGGCCCCAGCAATCGAATGGAAAATCATTTTGAAAAGCACCAGATGCGTTTCTACAACGACTTACTTAAAGGTGTTGAGCAACCTTTACGTCCCCTTCTGTATGCACGTATTGTTCACAGTCAGTTCGTGCTTGGACTGCACCCCAATGGCCGGACCACAAGGATAGGCTGCTTCTCCAAGCTGGTGTAAACTGTTTAACCCAGAAGGAGAAATGCGATGACTCGCAAGCACTATACCCGTGAGTTCAAGCTTAAGGCCGTCCAAGCCGTAAAATCCGGTGAGTTGCGTCCCGCGCAAGCTTGTCGTGAATACCAGTTGGCTGAAAGCGTCCTGGCCCGTTGGCGTCAGGAAGTGCGAGAGCGTGGTGAAGCTGCTTTCACGCCGCCTACTGTTTCGCCAACTGATGTTTACGAACAGCGTATTGCTGAGCTAGAGCGGGTGTGTGGTCAACTCGCCATTGAGAATGCTGCCTTAAAAAAAGCGTTGCAACGTGCTCAGTCTCGGCTCGCCACCAAATGATTAAGGACGTGCAGCACCGGTACCCAACCTTGTCACTGCGGCACCTCTGTGCGCTTTTTGGTGTGAGCCGCTCGTGGCTCCACACTCGTCCAGATGTGCCAACTCAAGCAGAACGCGACGTCGCGTTGCGTGAGGCAATTGAAGCAATTGTGCTGGAGTATCCCGGCTATGGCTACCGGCGGGTGAAGGCACAATTGCATCGAGACGGCTGGACAGTCAACCACAAACGCGTAGTGCGCGTGATGCGCCAAGAAGCCCTATTATGTGAACTGCAGCGCCGTTGGACACCAACAACCGACTCACATCATTGTCTGCAGACATACCCAAATCTGCTTGCTGGGCAGGTTCTTACGCGTGCTAATCAAGCGTGGGTAGCCGATATCACCTCTATTCGCTTACCGACGACCTTTGTGTATCTCGCGTGTGTGCTTGATGCCTGGTCACGTCGTTGTGTTGGCTGGCAGTTGTCACGAACGATTGATACGCAGTTGACGTTAGCCGCACTCAACCAAGCGATACACACACGCCAGCCAGAAGCAGGCTTGATTCATCATTCCGACCGCGGTGTGCAATACGCGAGTGCGGCGTACGTGGAGCGGCTTGAAGCTATCGGTGCCCAGGTCAGCATGTCGGCCAAGGGCAATCCGTATGACAACGCTAAGGCCGAAAGCTTTTTCAAAACGCTCAAACGAGAGGAGGTATACCGTAAAGACTACGGAACGTTTGCTGATGCCGAGGCGAATTTAGGGCCTTTTATTGATGCGGTCTATAATGAAAAGCGCCTACACTCAAGCCTCGGCTACCTGTCACCCGCTGAGTACGAAAGCCTTTACAATGCTGACGAGAGCAACCCTTCGTTAGTGGTCCGGTGAATTGGGTGCAGTCCAGCTGCTATCTTTCTTTATTGAGCAGGATCAGAAGATCCTACGGTTTTTAGAAAGACATTTGCGGATTGTGGGGTTGGAGTCAGTTTTGTTCGTCATGCGTGAACCACCGTGGAAGAGCAAAGAAGGTGATCCAAGGTTTTGGAATGCGCGGGGTGTTGTGCGGAGATTTCTCAATGAATTGTACAGTTTGGCGCTCGCACCCGTACGCATGAAGCACCGCCCAGAAACAGCATACGTGGAAGGGAATAAACCAGTTGAGCATTTATATCTTTATCTATCAGATTTGAAAACGCTACAGGAATTGGCTCAACGCTTTATACAACAGAGCGCAGCGTACACAGCCCAAGAAACTGACGTAGGAGATGTGGAAGATACAAGCCAGCAGCAGTTCTTCAAAGCACTCGAAAGCACATATATTGCGCAGTTGATTAGCGAGGTACGCACACGAGTAAAGATTAAAGATGCAGACGGCGCACTTATCTTTCGCGATCTGAGCGAGGGCGAACAGCAATTATTGATGGTCCTTGGCTTGTTACGATTTACCCGTGAGAAGGAAGCGCTATTTCTTCTAGACGAGCCAGATACGCATCTCAATCCAGCTTGGGGTATTAAGTACATCGACTTTCTGAACGAAGTTGTTGATATGCCAGACACAACCCATATTATCATGACGACGCACGATCCTTTGGTTCTCACTGGACTGACTCGATCTCAGGTGCAAGTCATGTGGCGCAGTGAGCAACAGGAGCGCATTGTTATACAACCGCCAACCGAAGATCCGAAAGGAATGGGCGTTGAGTGGATTCTTACAAGCGAGTTGTTTGGTCTCAAAACTACATTAAATCCGGGAACACAAGACAAGCTTGATCGGCGTAATGCCCTGCTTGTCAAGCCAAACCGCACAGAAGAAGAGAACATCGAGATGATGCACCTCTCCGATGAGTTAGCAGCAAAGGGCTTTGCCCGAACGATCCGCGATGCGATGTATGAAAAGTTTATTCGAGCAGTATCGCAACATCCAGAGTTCAAGCGGCCAGTTTCGACTCCAGAAGAAATTGAAAGGCAGCAGCAAATAGCAGATGCGATCATTGACGAAATCTTGGCAGGAGAAAATCGATGAGGTACATCTGTACTGAAAACTGTCAGCCTGATGAAAAATGGCTCAAGAAAGCCGAAAGACTTACAGAGGAGTTACGGCGAGCGCCAGATAAAGAGGCTCGATCTGAGATAATAAAGAACAATCAGAGAGTTTGGAGTGAGATCAAGGATTGGCTCCTCTCACTGTCTAGCGGAAAATGCTGGTACTCCGAGGCTCGTGAAATTTATTCCTTTTATGATGTAGATCACTTTCGACCCAAGAATGCAGCAAAACAATTGAATGGTGAAGTGCGAGATGGTTACTGGTGGCTTGCTTTTAACTGGAAAAACTATCGAGTTGTTGGCGCTATTGGTAATCGGCTCAACAGAGATATCAACGGAGAAACGCGAGGGAAGAGCGACTACTTTCCAGTTAAGGAGGGCAGTAATCCTGCCTGCTCCGAACTACACGATCTCGATGATGAGTTAGCCTACTTTCTTGATCCTACTCAGCCAGACGATCCGCTTCTCATCACCTTTGACGAGACTGGTAAACCAAAGCCAGCCGCTGAAAAAGGAACGTGGGAGTATGAGCGTGCCGACAAGACGATCTGGTTTTTTCATCTTGACTACAGGCCTCTTGTAGATGAACGCAAGCGAGTCTGGGGACAGTGCAGACTACTTCTTAACAAAGCCCAGGTTTTCATGGAACGGCAGAATGCTGGAGTAAGCGTCTCAGATAAGGCGCGATTAAAAGAGGTTATTAACGATCTACGCGATATGGTAAAAGCTAATGCTGAGCTTTCTGCTACCGCTCGCGCCTGTTTGCTTAGTAGTGGCCTCCCATGGGCTCAGCGCATAGCCGCAGGTGAATAGCAAGCACATATGAGTAATCCGCAACAAATTGTACAGCGTCTCTGGAACTACTGTAACGTCCTTCGTGATGACGGAGTATCCTACAGCGACTACCTAGAACAGCTTACCTACCTGCTTTTCCTCAAGATGGCGGACGAGCAGAATGGTAGGAGTGATCATGCCGATACGATTCCTGCTGGCTATGACTGGCAAAGTCTTTTACTGCGCAAGGGCGACGACCTAGAAACACACTATCGCCATGTTCTAGCTAAACTTGCTGAGGGTAGTGGGCTTATAGCGGTTATCTTTCGTAAGGCACAAAACAGAATTCAGGATCCAATCAAGTTGCGCCGTCTCATTGACCTAATTGACAACGAGACATGGTTTGGATTAGGATTCGACGTTAAGGGTGCAATCTATGAGGGATTGTTGGAAAAAAATGCCCAGGATACGAAGTCTGGT
>CAWIPL010000016.1:0-449452 GCA_963838085.1 uncultured Chloroflexia bacterium | reverse complement strand
CTCGACGCGGTAACTGATACTGGCGTGCTGACGCCGCACCATGTTGCATTGATCATTATGGCGATCATGCGGTCGTGCATCGCAACGACATTGACGGAGCGGTGGTGGTGACGACGCATGGCAGCGATTCGCTGATCGGGGACGCAATCGGCGGCAGCGGCGAGGGCAACGACGGTATCCGCGACGCATCGGTCACGGTGCTTGCCGACGCCAACAGCGCGGCTCAGCGCGTGACCATCCGTGATCCGTTTCCACGCGGGTTGTTTGGCATGGTTGGCGATGGCGGGGCGGGCGGCGACGATGTTCCGAGCCATGCGAATAATTGGGCGCAGACACCCACGATTACAAGCGCGACGACCAGCGATAATTGCGCAACGGTGCAGATCGTGGGCACGGCTAATCCGAACTCGCTGGTCGATATTTACTTTGATACGCAGGTCACTATTCTGCGACAGCCGCCGGTCACTGTCGACGCCAACGGCCAGTTTAGTTATAGCGGGGTGCTGCCGGACCGTAATGCGCAGGTTTTCGCCGTCAGCACACTCAACGACCCGTCCCATCCAGGACGCATTGGTAGTTCCAGCGAGACCAGCGCGCTCGTATCAATTACATCTGCCGAGCCACTGCTGGAGGCGGTTGGCAGCATCGCCGACCTGAGCAGCGCTCCAGATGGCACAGCCTATCCGGGTGACACTGTGCGCTTCACCGTGACCATGACCAACGTCGGCGCGGTGGATATTACCAGCATCAATGGCATGGGACTGATGCTGCCTGCTGATTTCGCGGTGATCACCGGCACTGGTGTGATCACCGGAGCAGGTGTTGGTTTCACCGCAAGCGATAGCGGATTTTCTGGTGGAACACTCGGCCCAGGACAGGTGGCGCGCTACACTTTAGATATGCGCGTTGCCGCAGATGCTCGGACTGGCGGTCGCGTGATCAGCATGGACGTTGGCGGCGACGGTATCATCGGCATTCCGGTGGTGGGACGAAGCAGGATAAATTCGCCGCTGGTGCCGCGCCAGTGGCTCCCAACCATGATGATATTGGTGGCGAACCTCATACAGCAGCGCCGCTCCCAAACTTGTGCCAGATTTCTGCGGTAGGATGCGCAAGAACTTTGTTTGGTGCGTCCCCGCAGGAAGTGTCAAGGAGGGAGTTCATGTCGCTACAGCCACAGGCCATCTATTGCGTCCCGGAAGAAACCGCTCGGGTTGCCCAAGCGATCTTTCCTACGGGCAATCTCGTCATGCGCATGTATGACGAACTGGATATGCTCCTTAGCGATACTGATTTTGCCGATCTGTTTCCGAAAGAAGGGCAGCCGGCTGAGGCACCTGTACGTCTGGCGCTCGTCACCTTGCTGCAATTTTGGGAAGGACTCACTGATCGCCAAGCCGCCGATGCTGTGCGGACGAGGATCGATTGGAAGTATCTGTTGTGCTTGGAACTGACTGACCTTGGTTTTGATCATACCGTCTTGAGTGAATTCCGCACCCGTTTGCTTCGCCACGGTGCCGAGCGGCGCGTTTTTGATGCGGTTCTTGCGATTGCCCAAACCCGTGGTTTGTTAAAGGCTGGTGGTTATCAGCGCAGCGACTTAACGCATGTCCTGGGGGCGGTGCGTGCAATGACCCGATTAGAAACGGTCACCGAGACAGTCCGCCACGCCCTCAATACGCTGGCAACACACGCACCCGATTGGCTTCGTAGCCATACCACTCCTGATTGGGTTGACCGGTATGGCTTGCGAGCCAGTGAATATCGCTTGCCCAAAAGCCAGGCCAAGCGACAGGCTTGGGTTGAACAGGTCGGGCAAGATGGCCAAGCACTCCTCACTGCACTCTACCGCGACGCGACACCATCTGACCTACGTGGCCTGCCGGCAGTCGAAACGCTGCGTCAGGTCTGGATTCAAAACTTCGTAATGAGCGATGAGCACATATGTTGGCGGGAAAACGACAATACTCCACCGACTGGTCGCTACATCAACTCGCCCTATGACACAGAGGTACGGTATGCGACCAAGCGCCAGATTCTACTGGATTGGCTACAAAATCCACCTTACCGAAAGCTATGGCGATGATCAGCCGAATCTGATCACCAACGTGGAGACAACCTCAGCGGCGGTATCGGATGATGCTGTGACCGAAAGCATTCATGCCTCGCTGGCCGAACACAAGTTGCTTCCCGACAAACACGTTGCCGATACGGGATACGTGAACTCAACGCTGTTTGTCAGCAGTCAGACCACATACGGGATCGAGCTGATTGGACCGACACGCGGTGATAACCACTGGCAGGCAAAGGACGGTGAAGGCTTCGCAGCGTGTGATTTCACCATTGATTGGGAACACCAGCAGGCGATCTGCCCGATGGGGAAGCCCAGCAACAGCTGGACACCAGCAATCGACAAGCTCAAAAACGAGGTGATCAAGATCAAGTTTGCGATGACGGATTGTCAGGTGTGTCCAAGCTGCGAGAAATGCACACGTTCAACGCCGCCACGCCGGACGATCACACTTCGGCCACAAGCGCAACACGAAGCACTGCTGGCAGGACGAAAACGGGAGAAGACCGAGCAGTATAAAGCCGAGTACGCCAAACGCGCGGGTGTAGAAGGAACTATCTCACAAAGCATTCGAACCACCGAGGTGCGGCGCGCACGCTACATCGGTCAAGCCAAGACACATCTGCAACATCTGATGAGCGCAACGATGATGAATGTGATGCGAATGCTGCGCTGGCTCGCAGAGGAGCCGAAAGCAAAAACGCCACGCTCAACGTTTGCTCGGCTCTACCAGATGACGGCTTGATTGGTATACCAGGGGATTCGCCACCAATATCATGATGCTCATGCACCAACCATAATATTGAAACAGATCGTTATCGATAAATGGCGCGTATGCTGCCACTGCTCGAAGCATCTGGCGTATGCCTGACCCTGGCAAGAAGCGCCGGCGCAGTTTGGATCAGTTGTTGGCGGACACGCCCGCCTTGGCAGTGGTGATCGATACCTGTGAACAGCGTGTGCAACGCCCGCCTGAACGGCAGGCCGCTGATGCGCTCTACAGTGGTAAAAAGAAGACCCATATGCTCAAGAGCCAAGTGGCGGTTGAAGATACGGGTCGAATTGTAGCTGTTGGCGACAGCATCGCCGGACCAACCAGCGACATCATGCTGCTCAAGCAGTCGGGCTTGCTCGATCGTTTGCCAGCAGGGATGGGTGGGATCGGCGATTTGGCCTCCCTTGGGATCGACAAGCTACATCCGAGTGGACTGGGGCCGCACCAGGCCGCACGCCGCGGGGCAGAGATCGTCCCGCTGCGGATATTGTCTACAATCGGGCATGCTCGAAGCGGCGCATTGTGGTCGAGCATAGTATTGGGCGGATGCGCCGCTATCAATCGCTTGCGCAAACGGATCGGTATCATCGTGCCCACCATAGGGCGCGGGTGCGAGCGGTGGCTGGGTTAGTGAACCGCCGGATTGATCGCCACTGTCCGTGTTAGCCTAGCCTGCTGAAATAGGAAGAGTTTATCTCCTTGCCTTATTGTGAAGGTTAACTAGTGGTCGTCCACGGTGATTTTGATGTATCCTACTCCTCAGTATTTGGTGAGATAGAGGAGAGGGCAATGCGAAAGTTATACGTGGTCAACTTGACTGATGAAGAACACATAACACTACGTGAGCTTGTTCGCAAAGGCATGGCCTCAGCACGCAAAGTGACACGGGCTCATATCCTGCTTCAAGCCAATGATGGTGCGAGTGATCAAACCATTGCTGACACGCTGCATATTGGTCGGGCAACGGTTGAGCGTGTCCGTAAGCGCTTTGTTGAGGGTAATCTCGCACGGGCGCTCAATGATGCCAAACGTCCCGGTGCAAAGCGCAAGCTTGATGGCAAGCAAGAAGCGCTACTCGTTGCAACCGCTTGTTCCACGCCACCAGAAGGACGTGCTCGCTGGACCATGCAACTGCTTGCCGACAAGCTTGTTACCCTTACTGACCTTGAAGGCCTGAGTGATGAAACTGTGCGCCGCACGCTGAAAAAAACGCCCTCAAGCCCTGGCTTGTAGCCGCATGGTGCCTGCCTACGGTGAGTGCTGAGTTCGTCTGCCATATGGAGGACATCCTTGACCTCTATGCCGAGGAATATATGGCTGACTATCCGGTGGTCTGTTTTGACGAAAGCCCCTATCAACTCATCAGCGAGACCCGTCCTGCGGTTGAAGCAGAGCCAGGCCACGTCGAGCGGATGGATTACGAATACAAACGCGAAGGAACCTGTAATCTGTTTGTGGTGTTTCAACCTCTACAGAACTGGCGGCACGTGACCGTCACAGCACAACGGACCAAGCAGGATTTTGCGCTACAAATGCGTGCGTTAGTTGACGTGCATTTTCCCAAAGCGATACTCATTAGCGTGGTGCTGGACAATCTGAACACGCACACGAAAGCTGCATTGTATGAAGCCTTCGAGCCACGTGAAGCGAAAAGGATTGCGGACAAACTTGAATTCCGCTATACCCCTAAGCACGGCAGTTGGCTGAACATGGCCGAATGTGAGTTTGCAGTCCTTTCACGCCAATGTCTCGACCGACGGCTGGCATCACAACACCTTGTCGCCCAAGAGGTTCTGGTGTGGGAGCACGCCCGCAATGATGCCAAAGGAACCGTCAATTGGCGCTTTACCACCGAAACTGCACGCAAGAAGCTGCGCCGCTTATATCCATCGCAATCATAGGGGTCAGCCACTAGTGAGAGCATTGTGACCCGGGAAGATCATGCCACCCTTCACTTCGTTCAGAATGATAGGTGGTATGCGTTGTACTTGCTCTCACTATACTCAGTGATTGTGATTGGGCGCAGAATCCAGTGAGGTTGAAAAGAATGCACACTACCCTCTCTTGACGCTTTGAAAATGGAGCTTTGTCCCCCCACGGTGAATATCTCTTTCCGCTAAGCCCATCTCTGCTACGATATAATTTGCATGAAAGATGGACCATGCTGCATGCCCCTGGCTTATCGTACAAGGTACAGGGAGGCCATCTGCGCTGCGGACACACCAGATACACTTGATTCTGAACACCTGAATCCGCCGGATGTGGTTTTATGATGCCGGTAAGATGAAAGGAAACGACGATGTATCAGGCGATTCTTGTTCCATTAGATGGTTCACCGGCAAGCGAACTCGCTTTGCCACTGGCAGCCCATATTGCACGGCGCTCAGGCGCTGCACTCCAACTTGTGCATGTCCACACGTTGAGCGACCCGATCTATATAGAAGGGCTGCCGGTGATTGATGATCAGTTGCACTCGCGCGGGCGCGAACACGAACAGGTGTATCTTGAGCGGCTGTGCGAGCGCGTGCGGGCTGATGGCGCGCTATCGGTCACGTGCGCCTCGCTCGATTGGGATCGGTCCGTTGCGCATGTGTTAATCCCGCATATTGCGGCAACTGGCGTGGATCTGATCGTCATGACGAGTCATGGGCGCAGCGGCTGGGAGCATATGTGGCTTGGCAGCGTGGCCGACACGCTGATCCGCCGGAGCTTCACCCCGATTTTGCTGGTGCGTCCTACCACTGAGGCACACGATCTGCTGAGCGGATCTGGCGTTTGCCGCATGCTTGTGCCGCTCGACGGTTCGGAGATAGCAGAACAGATAATTCCGCAGGCGCAAGCACTCGGCACTGTACTCAACACGGAGTATACATTGCTTCGAGTCATAAAACCCTCGGCATATCACACGCCAGATCTGCTTCGTCATGTTGAAGATGATGCACACGCATATCTAACAGACGTTGCAAAACGTTTCGGTACCATGGGCGCGACCGTAACCACCCATGTCGTTGTTGCAGAGCAGCCCGCGCGTACCATTTTAGATCCAGCCGCTCAACAAAGACCATGCCTGATCGCTATCGCTACGCATGGGCACAGCGGTGTGCAACGGCTGATCCTTGGCAGCGTTGCAGACAAACTTATCCGCGCGTCATCGCTCCCAATGCTGGTCTATCAACCACATGGGGTGAATCATGAGCCGTAGCAACACGTACCATTCAGAATCGTATTCGCGTGCTGGCGGTTGGTGGCGAGGTTAACATCTGCCAAATGTTGGCCTCGCTCATGCTGCTGAAATGGCAAACAATCGAGTTGACCTGGCAGAAATGCCATCACAACTGCACATGCTTGTAAAACAGCTTCTTTGCAAGCTCTGCTGCACAGACGTACAGCAAAATGATTCCCGCCAGGATGAGCAGAAACGTGATTGGAAGCGGCGTAAACCCCAGCACGCCACTCAGCGGTGAGTAGGGCAGCAGTAATGTCACGCCGACGATCAGCAGCGTAGCGCCAAGCAGGTATCTGCTCGGTCGGCTGCGGAAGAACAGCCTGCGGGTACGGACCACCAGCCCAATCAGGGCCGCCGAGATCACAGACTCAACGAACCAGCCGGTGCGAAATTCGTTCACGCCCGCATGCAGGACGAACACCAACACCCCGAACGTCACATAATCAAAAATAGAACTGACCAGCCCAAACGTTAACATAAAGCTGCGGATGAAGGTCATGTTCCAGCGCAGCGGTCGCTCGACAAACTCAGGATCCACGCTGTCAGTCGCAATCGTCATCTCGGGAATGTCGGTAATCATGTTCGTCATGAGGATTTGCTTGGGCAGCAGCGGCAAGAAGGACAGGAACAGCGAGGCTCCGGCCATGCTGAACATGTTGCCAAAGTTCGCGCTGGTGGCGATCAGTACGTACTTAAGCGTGTTCGCGAAGGTCATGCGTCCTTCACGTACCCCTTGCACCAGCACGCCAAGATCCTGCTTGAGCAGCACAATGTGCGCCGCTTCTTTCGCGACATCCACCGCATTCGCAACCGAGATGCCCACGTCAGCAGTATGCAGCGCCGACACGTCGTTGATGCCATCGCCGAGATAACCAACCACATTGCCCGCCTTCCGCAGGGCCAGAATGATTTGTTCCTTCTGATTCGGTTCTATCTCCGCAAAGACTGAAATATCATTCACCTGCGCGCGCAGCGCTTCATCGCTGATGCGATGCAGATCAGCGCCGGTCAGGATGCCTGGCTCCATGATGCCGACCTGCTGACTGACATGCGCGGCGACAGCGCGGTTGTCGCCGGTGATAATTTTTAGTTGAATGCCAAGCCGCTGTAGTTCGCAGAGTGTCTCAACGATGTTTGACTTTGGTGGGTCGAAAAAGCTCAAAAAGCCCAGAAATGTCATGCCCGCTTCATCAGCCCTACTGATTCGATTTACTGCGACGGTGCGACATGCGATCCCAAGGACACGGAAGCCCTGATCACTGAACGCAACGAAGTGGTGCTGAATCTGGTCGCGGACACCGGCAATATCGCTCACTGTTCCATCTGGCAACTCAACGGTTGTGCAGACATCCAGCACGTTCGTCAGCGCGCCCTTGGTAATCATGTTGTGTGTTCCGTCTTGCTCCACCAGTACACTGAGCCGCTTCCGGAGAAAATCGTAGGGAATCTCATCTAGCTTGTGGACGTTTGCGAGATCAAACGTACGGAAGGCGCGGAGCGCGGCATCGATCGGGTTGGTGAACCCAGTTTCATATACCGCGTTGAGGTAGGCAGCCCGCAACACTCGTTCGCTAGCGCCTCCGCTGATATCCTGTGCAGCATGTACCTTTACAACGCCTTCGGTCAGGGTACCAGTCTTGTCGGAGCAGAGCACATTCATGCTGCCGAAGTTCTCAATTGAGGCTAGTTGTTTAACGATCACCTGCACGCGCGCCATGCGTTGGGCGCCCTGGGCAAGCACAATGCTGATGATCGCGGGCAGTAGCTGCGGCGTCAGGCCGACAGCCAGCGCGAGCGCGAAGAGGAACGAGTCGAGAACCGGCCGTTGGAAGTAGACGTTGACAGCGAAGATGGTTAGTACCAACACCAGCGTGACTTCCAACAGAAGGTTGCCAAAGCGCCGAATGCCGTGCTCGAACTCCGTCTGTGGCGGACGGAGGCGCAGCCGCGCGGAAATGTGGCCAAATTCCGTCTCGGCACCCGTGTGGATGACCAGCACGGTCGCCGTGCCACTCACGACATGCGTGCCGAGGAAGAGGGCATTGGTGCGTTTGTTCAGCGGTGTGTCCGATGGAAGCACACTCGTCGCCTTCTCGACCGGGTAGGTTTCGCCGGTGAGTGCGGCCTCGTTCACAAACAAATCCTTCGAATCGAGAATTTGACAGTCGCCAGGAATCGTATCACCGGCATGCAGGAGTACACAATCGCCCGGCGCTACCGCTTCAACTGGAATATCTATTGCAGTGCCATCGCGCAGGACTGTAGCTTTGGTCTGAATCACGGCGAGCAGCCCCGCGACCGCGTTGGCTGCACCGTATTCCTGCCAGAAACTGAGCAGACTGCTTGCCAGCAGAATAATGAAGATAATCAACGCGTCGGTGCGCTCGCCCAGGAAAAAAGACAATGCTGACGAAAACAAGAGCAACAGAATAATGGGGCTGATAAATTGGCGCAGCAGCATCGTCAATGTACCGGATTGCGTCTGCTGTGTCAGCCGATTGGAACCATCGTGCGCCAGCCGTCGGCGTGCCTCATCACTCGTTAGTCCATGCGGCGTGCTGCCGAGCTGCTGCATGGATTGTTCGATTGGAACGCTCCAGAATGCAGGCATCTGAGAAACGGATGCGCCATCGAGCGGCAGCGGAAGCTGTGATGCCATAGCCGATCTATCCCTTCACATACGTGTTAATCATCTGCCAGTGAAAGCATGGTTCTGCCATGACCCGTTGTGCGAATGTCAGCAGAGCCTGCCGCACGCTGTCGCTGATCGTCGGGTACCACTGCGGACTGGCGAGCACCAACGCCCGCCATGCGAACCACGGCGCGATCACGTCGAGCAGTTCGGCATCCTGCGTCTGCCGTAGATACGTTTCCCAGAAGGTTGTGTACAGCGTTTCGAATGCGCCCGTGAGCGCGCCATCACGCTGTAGCCCGAAGAACAGGTAGTTGATCGTCATACAACTGACATCGTCGGCCGGCTCGCCCCACGCGCCCCGGCTGCGGTCCAGCATGATAAAGCGGTCCTGCTCATCGAACAGCACGTTAAACGGGTGGAAATCACCATGCACTTGACTCAGGCGATGGATCAGCGGTTTCAGTCGCCAGCGCCAGCGGTTCGCGGCTTCTTCAATTGCTTGCAGTGTTTGTGAGGGGATGCGCGGATCGTCGGGCGGATAGCTGTCGGTCAATCCCATGATACCTTCGCCATGACCGACAAGGTCGCGGATGCGGCGCCGCCAGAGCAGCGGATCGTCGTGTTTGGTGGCGTGGATGGTAGCGAGATAGGCTGCGAGTCGTTCCGCATGCTGCACATCACGCGCGGTGCAGATGCCGGTATCACGGATGCGCAGCAAATCATCAGCGTAGGGTTGGCCGCTCACGTAGGTGGTAACTAAGAGAAACTCGCGCACGTGCCCTGCCGATGCCAGCACACCCGCATCACTCCAGGCGACAATATCTTCGGCATGGACGTGGTTCGGCAGATCATTGAAGGTTGCGTAGTCGAGCCAGGCTTCTGCAATGCGATCATCACGTCGCTCGCGCCCAAACCCGTTGCGATTGACCTGACGCACGACGATGTCGTATTGCTGGCCAGCGGTTTGGTATGTTACGCGAATCGGCTGGCCATAACTGAAAGCTTTCAATGCTGATGCGCCCGTTGCCTCACTGCCAAGTTGGGCCATGTCCGTAATCGCTACCGGCGCGCCGTGTCGTTGTTGAAGGTAGCTGAAAAGGGCAGCTTGTGTGAGTTCCATGGCGTTCCTCTCGTACAGCCGATGCCGGGCATCAGCGTGGGTGACAGCATTGTCATGACTGATAGCTGATGCCTTCGAATATATCAAGCTTAACACGCCACCTCTGACAGGTGGAGAACACTTCGTTACCTGCGGTAATGAAATCATACCGCATCCATTGTTGTCGATCCACTGCGCTCGGTTGTGATCTCTTTCTGCTACAAGATGCTGTGGGGTGGTATTGTACAAAAAAGGCGGCGCTATGAACATGTAGCATGTCGCCGAATGGATGCGTACACCACAGCTCTCAGTGTCGAATATGGATTGAACAGGAGCGGCCTGGCAATGACTCGGGAGGTGAGCGATGAACGAGCAACACGGCTGGACAATCTGGCTGACTGGCTTGCCAGCATCAGGCAAGACGACGCTGGCGCACGCCATTCAGTCCAAATTGCGGCAGCATGGCATTGTGGCAACGGTACTCGACTCGGACGCCATGCGGCCACTCCTGAGCCCGGCAAGCGACTACACAGCACGCGGGCGCGCCGAGTTCTACCAGCGGCTGACCGATCTTGCAGCACACCTCACTTCCGATGGAGTCAATGTCATCATCGCCGCAACGGCCAACCGGCGGAGCTATCGACAGCATGCGCGTGAGCAGTTGCACCCCTTTGCCGAGGTGTGGGTGCGCTGTGCGTTAGATGTGTGTCGCGCTCGCGACCCCAAGCAGCTCTATCATCAGGCTGAGAGCGGTATCATTCGCGACCTGCCAGGCGTTGACGAGACCTACGAACCGCCCGAAGCTGCTGCAATTGTGGTGGACACAGATCAACAGCCGCCTGAAGCCGCAGCCGACGCAGTGATCGCGGGCCTGCCGTGGCTGCGCCACTTGCTGCTTGAACAGTTCGATAGCTGAGTCGGCAAAGCCACCAAATCAGTCAACATCTGCGCATGCTTCAATTATTTGCTTCCAACACGGCATGCACAAGCAACAGCGGTGTCTGAGTTAATTGCAAGACGCGTTCGGCGACGCTTCCTAAAACCCAGCGGCGCAGCCCACTGTAGCCGTGGGTCGTCATCACGATCATATCTACATTATGCGTTGTAGCGATCTGCGTGATCACCTCAGCTGCATTTCCATACATAACTGTGGTTGTGACCGGTACGTGCTGTGTTTGAATCTCTTGCATCAACGTCTGCAACTCGGTCATTGCGGCAGCCGCAAGCGCTTCCTGGATCGCACCGGGCAGCGGGGTCGCGGGAAAGACTTCGAGCGTCGGCGCAACAGCATGGGCCACGATCAGCGTTGCCTGCGCCGCTCGCGCAAGCCGTAGAGCCAGTGGGAGCGCCTGCTGGGACACCAATGAGCCGTCGAGCGGCACAAGTATGCGCTGAATCGCTGGCCGAGCCTGGGCATCGGCGTGGACGATCAAGAGCGGCGCTGTGCAAGCATGGAGCACATGCTCGGCGACACTCCCCGAGAGTCCGCAGCGAAATCGGCTGGTGCCCCGCAATGTCAGTGCAACCAGCGCGACATGCTCTGCTTCGGCGATCTCGCTGATTATCTCGGCGGGGCCGCCGAAACGGACAGCGGTTATTGTGTCTACACCAGCGCGCTGCAACGCAACAGCATGGGTTGCAAGATAATCGGCGGCTTTACGCTTCAACAGATCCAGCGGTGGATTGAAGCTTACCGGCGGATCTATAACTGCCGGCCCGTTCACCTCCGCTGTGTGAAACAGGTGCGGGCGATGAACGTGCCAATGCTCCTCGGGCGGCAGCACCTGGAGCAGCAGTACGCGTGCGCCAAGCGCGCATGCCAGCAGCTGCACATGCGGTAGCACCTGTTCGGCACACAATGAGCCATCAAGCGGCACCAGAATGGTTTCCATTGTTGCCCTCCTGTTGCATCTGTGAATCACGTCGGTGCGCCAACCGCCACGTCTATCGAGTCCAGTATGGCACATAGTCCGCCGCTCATGAGTAGTGAAACCGCTACGAAAAGGAATGATCTCTTTCGCCGTACCAGATTTTGGACGTGCTATGATCCAACCACAGTAGATGTCAGAGTATCAGAGAGCGGAGGATTGCCATGGCAAAGCATACGATGGTGAATGCCCACCTACCGGCAGAACAAGAGATTCGATTTTGGATGCACGCGCCTGCGATAACGATTAATCTGGCGGCCCCCGTTAGCGAGGCTCTGGCGTTGATGCACGAACACCACGTTCGTCGCGTACCTGTTGTCATTGATACCGGCCAACTCTGCGGCATCATTACCGAGGGCGATATTCGCGGCGCAGAAGTCCTCCGCATGGCGGGTGTTGACATGTTAGATATTGCCGCTGCGCTGCGCCGTGTGAAGATCTATCAGGTCATGACCGAACACCCACTCGCTGTCACACCGGAAACGAGTTTGCACGAGGCAGCGCTGCTAATGATCGAGAACAAAATTGGTGGGCTGCCTGTTGTAAGCGATGAATGCCATGTCATTGGCATTATTACCGAGAGCGATCTGTTTGAAGCGCTGGTACAGCAACTGGATCGTGCCGTTGGTATCGCAGGGTGACTGGCATGATAATGAGAAACAGGTTGTGTGGTTGGCACTGACTAGCGTAGAGTCCAAGAACGCATCCTGTAATACGTACGCGAACGTCGAGAGCAGGGCGTAGGCCACGATGCACAAGGCACCGATGGCATGCAGCAACATGACATAATGTTGCGCCAGTATGAACAGCCCTGCTCGGACGTCAGGGCCAGCATACCGTTCTCTTCGTCGCTGCTTGGCGCGCTCAGAACAGTACTCCGACCAGTCCTACACTTCAGATAAGTGCGATCCGCATGCGCATTTGGCCTCAGTCGTGCAGCGCCGGGATCAGCGGGCGGTGTCTGGACAGGACTGGCGCTGCCACCAGAACAATCAACAAGCCAAGGCCGAAGTAAAAAATTTGCAGCGATCGCATCAATCCAGCTTCTGATCCGACCACCAGCACCTCGACGACTTCGAAACACATTATTATGGTGCCAGCCACGATTGAGAGCAACGCAGCCAACTCATGCCGCCGCCATATAGTGACCGTGGCAATGAGTCCACCGCCGCCAACCACCACCAGCAGCACCAATCCGGGAATGGTGTAGCTGCGGAAGGGCGAGCCGTGCAGCCACTCAACTGGGAGCGTGATCCAGCCGCTGATAAGCCCCACGCCACCTGCAACCGCAGTGATGCTAAGAAAGGTATTTAGGACGATGAGTGTGATGCGATGCAAGCTATTGGTAATCATAGTGATTCTCCTTTTGAGGCTGGGCGGGAGCCGTTCCTACAGCAATAGCGGCTAGTGGCTGACCCCTATGATTGCGATGGATATAAGCGGCGCAGCTTCTTGCGTGCAGTTTCGGTGGTAAAGCGCCAATTGACGGTTCCTTTGGCATCATTGCGGGCGTGCTCCCACACCAGAACCTCTTGGGCGACAAGGTGTTGTGATGCCAGCCGTCGGTCGAGACATTGGCGTGAAAGGACTGCAAACTCACATTCGGCCATGTTCAGCCAACTGCCGTGCTTAGGGGTATAGCGGAATTCAAGTTTGTCCGCAATCCTTTTCGCTTCACGTGGCTCGAAGGCTTCATACAATGCAGCTTTCGTGTGCGTGTTCAGATTGTCCAGCACCACGCTAATGAGTATCGCTTTGGGAAAATGCACGTCAACTAACGCACGCATTTGTAGCGCAAAATCCTGCTTGGTCCGTTGTGCTGTGATGGTCACGTGCCGCCAGTTCTGTAGAGGTTGAAACACCACAAACAGATTACAGGTTCCTTCGCGTTTGTATTCGTAATCCATCCGCTCGACGTGGCCTGGCTCTGCTTCAACCGCAGGACGGGTCTCGCTGATGAGTTGATAGGGGCTTTCGTCAAAACAGACCACCGGATAGTCAGCCATATATTCCTCGGCATAGAGGTCAAGGATGTCCTCCATATGGCAGACGAACTCAGCACTCACCGTAGGCAGGCACCATGCGGCTACAAGCCAGGGCTTGAGGGCGTTTTTTTCAGCGTGCGGCGCACAGTTTCATCACTCAGGCCTTCAAGGTCAGTAAGGGTAACAAGCTTGTCGGCAAGCAGTTGCATGGTCCAGCGAGCACGTCCTTCTGGTGGCGTGGAACAAGCGGTTGCAACGAGTAGCGCTTCTTGCTTGCCATCAAGCTTGCGCTTTGCACCGGGACGTTTGGCATCATTGAGCGCCCGTGCGAGATTACCCTCAACAAAGCGCTTACGGACACGCTCAACCGTTGCCCGACCAATATGCAGCGTGTCAGCAATGGTTTGATCACTCGCACCATCATTGGCTTGAAGCAGGATATGAGCCCGTGTCACTTTGCGTGCTGAGGCCATGCCTTTGCGAACAAGCTCACGTAGTGTTATGTGTTCTTCATCAGTCAAGTTGACCACGTATAACTTTCGCATTGCCCTCTCCTCTATCTCACCAAATACTGAGGAGTAGGATACATCAAAATCACCGTGGACGACCACTAGCTCCATGCGCACCTCTCCTTCCCTCTTGAAAATTTACTCGTTCACAAACCCCTGCACCTTCAACCACACGGCAAGGTTATGCGCCCACGGATGTGCATTGTGGAATGGCGGCGTGTCGCCGAGGCCGAGGCCGTGGCGGCCCTCTTGATAGACGTGCAGGTCGAAAGGAACGCCATTGCGGCGCAACGCAGCGGCGAACTCCAGGCTGTTTTCCACCTTCACCCCCGGATCTTCCCAGGTGTGCCAGAGAAAGCATGGCGGCGTTTGCGGCGTCACATGGAGCTCGTTCGAGAGCAGATGCACAAGCTCGTCAGAAGGATTATCGCCGAGCAGGTTCTGCCGCGAGCCTTCGTGCGCCAACGGCCCCATCGAAATCACCGGATAGCACAGAATGCCGAGGTCAGGCCGCGAGCTTTCCCGTTCGATTGGATCGGCAGCATCAGACTGCCCAGCATCGAAGTGGGTCAGCAGCGTCGCGGCGAGGTGCCCACCTGCCGATGAACCCATGATGCCGATACGCTTTGGGTCGATCTGCCATTGTTCGGCATGCGCGCGCACCATGCGCACGGCCCGCGCAGCATCCTCAAGCATGCGCGGGTGCCGGTAGCCGTTTGAGCCAAGCCGGTACTGGAGCACAAAGCTGGTGATGCCATGCGCGCCTAGCCAGAGCGCATAGTCATGACCTTCGTGTGCTGCCAGATTGCCATAACCGCCACCGGGGCAGACAACCATTGCCGCGCCCGTGCGCTTCGTTGCATTGGGTAGATAGGGCGTGATTGTCGGAATGTCGTGCGGCTGCTGGCCGTGTGCGCCGGGCGTTTGCTCGCTCCACAGTCGGATTGGAGGTTGCGGAGTTATTTCTTGCATGATAGAGCACCATCACATTCAATAAAGGCAATTCTTCTCTATTATACTCACTTTTGTTTCATATCCGTTTAGCGGTGGCGGCGCGCTGAGCAACAGCGCGTTGAACAAGATACTTTCCATTCGTAAATGTGCTGCTATAATACATCCAAGCCGCTCTGGCACAACATAAGGAGGTGCCCATGGCGGATCCGCCAATCGGAACGGTTACGTTGTTTGTCACGGATATTGTCAACAGCACGGAACTTTGGGAGCAACATACGACTGCAATGGCGGCGGCGCTTGCTCGGCATGATGCCATCCTTCAACATGCCATTACGTCGCATGCTGGACATGTCTTCAAAACAGTTGGGGATGGCTTCTATGCGGTGTTCGCCAATGCTACGGATGCAATGGCCGCCGCCCTGGCTGCACAGCGTGAGCTTCTTGCAGAATCATGGCAGGCCATTGCTTCGCTCCGCGTTCGCATGGCCCTGTACACCGGCATGGTCGAACAGCGCACTGGCGATTATTTTGGCCCGGCTCTGAACCGTGTGTCGCGCTTGCTCGCGATCAGTAATGGCGGCCAGATTCTGAGCTCACTGGTCACAACAGAATTGGTGCGCGATCACCTGCCGCCAGACGTGACACTACGTGATCTCGGTGCGTATCAGCTTAAAGGCTTGTCCCGTTCTGAGCATGTGTTTCAGGTAGTGGCACCTGATTTGCCTGATGATTTCCCGCCACGCACCATGCTCAATCGTGGCTTCCATGCGCTATCGGCGCAGCCTACCACGTTTATTGGCCGCACGTGGGAAGTTGCAAATGTGCGTGCTTTACTTGATCGTGATGACGTGCGGCTGGTAACGCTCACTGGTGCAGGCGGCGCTGGCAAAACGCGATTAGCGCTTCAAGTTGCGAGCGAATTGCGCGATCAGTTCGGGGATGACGTTTACTTTGTCGCGCTGGCTCCACTCAGCGATCCAGATCGCGTTCTTTCCACCGTTGCACAGACACTTGGCATCTGGGAAGTTCCAGATCAATACCTGGTGCAGCAGATCAAGAACTATCTGCAATCCAAACACCTCCTGCTCGTGCTCGATAATTTCGAGCATGTGCTCACAGTCGCGCCGTTTGTCTCCGAGTTCTTGGCATCTGCCCCCAACATTAAAATCCTCGTCACTAGTCGAGCCGCACTGCGGCTTTCCGGTGAGCACGAGTTTGCAGTGCCACCTCTCTCGCTCCCGGATCATGCTCATGTGCCGCCACCCAACCGGCTGGAGCATTATGAAGCGGTTCGCCTGTTTGTCGAGCGCGCCCAAGCTGTACAAACTCATTTCACCATCACGCCTGCCAATGCCGCGGCAATTGTTGATATATGTCATCGGCTGGATGGGCTGCCGCTCGCAATTGAATTAGCGGCAGCACGCGTGAAGTTATTCACGCCATCAGCGTTGCTCGACCGGCTGCGTAGCCCTCTTGCCTTTCTGACGAGGGGCGCTCGTGACATGCCCGCGCGTCAGCAGACTCTGCGCGCGACTATTGATTGGAGTTACCATCTGCTATCAGCAGACGAGCAGGCGCTGTTTACACACTTGGGAGTGTTCGTTGGCGGCTTTTCCATCGTGGCAGTTGAAGCAGTGTGCCAGGAACAGGCTTTGGTACACCCGCCACTCACTATGAGGATTGTTGAGCTTGTCGAAAGACTGCTTGATCAGAATCTTCTCTATCAGGTCGAAGATGCATCTGGAGAACCGCGTCTCGCAATGCTAGAGACGATCCGTGAATACGCGATCGAGCGCCTCTTAGCGAGTGCTGATGCTGATCAGGTGCAACGGCAGCACGCCGACTACTATCTAAGTTTTGTGGAAGAGGCTGACTCTCAGCTTCAAGGAACACAGCAAGGCACCTGGCTAGTGCGACTAGAAGCAGAATACGGCAACATACGCGCGGCGCTGGCGTGGTGCGAAGCACATGCGCCAGAACACGGGCTACGTCTTGCCGTCGTATTGTGGCGGTTTTGGGAATTACACGGCCATCTCAGCGAAGGGCGCATGTGGCTGCAGGCGTTCCTTCATGTGAATAGTCGCGCGCCAACTCTGTTGCGGGCGCGGGCGCTCCATGGGCTTGGTATGTTGATCCAACTCCAAGGTGATTACCGACAAGCACAACAACTATTGTTGGATAGTTTATCGCGCTTCCAAACATTGCAGGATGTTGTGCATATAGCACACGTGCTGTGCAATCTCGGGCTGAACGCGTGGTTCCAGGGTAATCAAACAGCAGCACAGGCGTACTTTGAACAGAGTGTGGCGCTGTATCGCAAAGAACACCACACATGGGGTATTGCTGATGCGCTGCACTACCTTGGTCATGTCATACTGGATCAGGGCGATGTTGAGTCGGCACGTACCGTATTTGAAGAAAGTTTAACACTGTTTCGACAAACCGGCGATAAACGGAACATTGCACTGCCGCTGAAGGACTGTGGGTTGATTGCCTCGCAACAGGGCAACTATGCGGCAGCGGTCCCTTTTTACGAAGAAAGTCTCGCGCTTTCTCGTGAAGTCGAAGATATCTATCACATAGCCGATACCTTGCAGCGGCTGGGCGATCTGGCGCGGCTACAAGGTGATTACGAGCGAGCGACGGCAATCTACATGGAGAGCCTGGACATGTGGCAGAAGTCGGGGAACAAAGGCGGCATTGCCGAAGCGTCAAATCTTCTGGGGGAAGCGACGGAATTGCAGCACAACTACGCACAAGCGCGCCGACACTATGAAGTGAGTTTGGACATTCTTCGCCACATCGGCAGCAACCGTATGACCGCAGCTGTGCTCCACAATCTCGGGCGGGTGTCTCAGCGCGAGGAAGATCTTGAGCATGCGTTTGCGTTGTTTGCAGAGAGCTTGGCGCTGAATACCGAGATTGACTATAAACCGGGGATTGCTGACTGTCTGGTGGGTTTGGCAGGTGTTGCCGTAACACAGCGTGACCCAGAACGAGCGGCCCGGCTGCTAGGGGCCGCAGAGCCGCATCTCGAAGCCATGCGAGGCTTCATGCCACTGACTGATCGAAGTAGCTACGAAACCATCATGGCGCATGTTCGCACGCAACTGAGCGAGGCACAGCTAACCTTAGCATGGTTGGACGGGCAGGCAATGGCGCTCGAACAGGCGATTGTGTATGCTCAAGAGCCAGCTTCAGCATCTGCATATCCTGTATCTGTGCCAACGACTGGCGCAACAACTCAAGCAACCTATCCGGCTTGGCTCACGAAACGTGAAGTCGAGATATTGCGTCTGGTAGCGCAAGGCTTGTCGGATGCGCAGGTGGCTGATGCTCTCGTTATTAGTCCGCGCACGGTTCATGGTCACCTACGCTCGATCTACAGCAAATTGGGTGTCAACTCGCGCACCGCCGCGACGCGCGTTGCTATAGAGAATCAGCTTCTATAAATCATCAGCACCTATTTATTTCGTGACAGGCTACACATATGTGTTATTGGCGACATCTCATGTCTAGGCAATGCAAACAGGCAATATTGCCGATGTGCAGAAGTTCGCCTTCGTGTAGACTTGCTCCATCGTAAGCAGTTAGCTCAACTGAAAGGAGCATACTCATGGCGCAGACAGTTGTACAAATCAATTTCACGATCAGTGTGTCTGGAACGGAATACACGCAAGCCGTTGCCCCGTTGGCCGAGACGATTGCTGACACTCCCGGGTTGCAATGGAAGGTTTGGCTGCTGAACGAGTCCGAGCGTACTGCCGGCGGCGTGTATCTGTTTGCCGACGAAGCCTCCGCGCAGTCCTATCTCGACAGTGCGCTGATCGCTCAGGTGAAAGCTGCCCCAATTCTTAGCGATTTTCGCGTAGCACAGTCCAGTATTGTAGACAACCTCACCGCTATTACGCATGGTCCACTTGCAGCAGGTGTCGTACAAGCATGATTAGCCTAATTGGAAACATTATATCGTCGGCTCACACGAACTCGCAGCAACATTAGGGTGCGATGATTATCACAAGGAGGTCTCCCATGACACAGCTACCAGATGCATTTGGCATGTCGATCACAGTCAAAGACATGGAGACTGCTGGCCGGTTTTACATAGACCTTTATCCACATGATAAGGCATCGGAAGGTGTATTTGCAGGCATTCCATACATCGGCATCATGCACAATGGCGAAACGCTGGTGAATATTTTTTCAGAAAATGCCTGGTAATCCGCTCGCAGACTCCTTTCCATCACTGAAGGTTGACTCGGTTGCCGCATATGAAAAGAAGATCAAAGAGCTTGGCAGCGATGTGCTCATTCCCGCTAACGCATGCCCCGGCACCGGCGCGCTGTGCGCCGTTTGTACCGATGTGGCTGGTAATCAATTCATGGTGAAGGAGGCGCACAGCGCATAGTCCGGTAGGATATGGTACTTGAACAGGAAGGTGATGAATTCATCTTCCTGTTTAACATTGCATTGCTGTCCGCTGTATCCTGTATCTGTATGTATACAAGGAGAGAATCCATGGCAAATCAGATCATCGTCAGCACAGTCCACCACGCGGCGCTCACCGTCTCCGATCTCGATCGTGCGGTACGCTTTTACATGGACGTGCTGGGCTTTCAGCAGATGGCGGAGTTTGGGCCGAAGAAGCTCCTTAGCAACGGCCACATGATTCTTGGGGCTTGGCCCATCATCCAGCACGTCTGGAGCAGGCGACCGCTTCGATGAGGGTCGCATTGGTCTCGATCATCTCTCCTTCAGTGTCAGTAGCCGTGATGATTTGGTGCAGGCCATGGAGGTGCTGGATGTGCATGGCGTACCACACGGCGATATCACCGATCTCGCTGATTTCGGCATTTCGATCCTTGCCTTTCGTGATCCCGATAATATTCAGCTAGAGTTGACTGCACCGTACAGTTCATAGTTAAGAATATAAGCGCGCCATGAAAAGCTGTGAACGGAGCGCATGGCAGCTTTAGCGCCGCTCGATCTGGACATCAGGAGGATCGGAAGCAGGGTTGTCAAGCAGCGGAGTAGCTTGCTGCTTCAAAGAATTGTCGAAGAATGCGCGCACGTAGGTCGTCGTGATTGCCAGGCCGCGCTGTCCATCAATCGTGCCGAGCGCGCCCAGCCAATGGAATGCGGGAGCGTACAATACCGCTACATCAGCAAAGTTGAAGTGCCGCGCGCCATGCACAGTCATCTGGTAGCCATGCGGCAGGGTTGCAAAGACGGCATTTGCGTCGCGGGCGCTGCGCTGCGACTCTGCATCATTGGGGTTGGCTGGCTCGCTCCAGATGAACATGAACGGCTGTGACAGTCCGGCGCGCACCACTTCGCTGTACAGTGTGCCGTCGAGATCGACGCCAGCTTTGCAGCGGCGGTCTATGTGGCAGAACTGTGCCGCCGCCGCGCCGCCGAGCGAGTGCCCCAAGGCGCCAACTTCCGCCATGTCAAGCCGACCGGTGAAGCGGCCGTCCGGATCGGTGGCGTTCAGTCGCATCATCTGGTCAAGCGCGAATTGGTCGTCGGCAGTCCAAACAGCCACAAGCCGATTGAGCACTGGCCGTGCTGCGTCAGGCGAGTTTTCAGGAATGCTGCCTTCCGGCGTCCGGCGCGCCACGCGGCCATCAGGAAATACTACGATATTGGCGCTGTAGGTCGGCGTCACGCCCACCACCACATAGCCATGGCTCGCCAGATCTTCAGCCAGCACCGAATAATCGGTGGCGATGTGCCCGTAGCCCGGCTCCAGCAGGAGCACCGGAAAGGTGTTCGGCGCGGGCGCAAGCGGCGCGTCGGCCACAGCGTGAGCATGCACATGCACGAGGTTCTGTGTAAGGAACGCGCTGAGGACGCCGTCCTGCTCGATGGCAGCCGCCCACTTTTCAGGTAAATACGGCGCGGGCGCTGCGCCGGGCGGCGGGGCAGCCGGGTACCAGACCCACACCATCAGTTCGCGTTTGGCGTTGGTGTCGGGCCGCAGTGTTTCAGGGCGCGCCTGATCAACCCAGTCGTAGCCGACGCGCCCCACTGTGAACGGGCCGCTTGGCGCGGGCAACACGACATCCTGATTATGTCGTAGCCAGAGCGCGAGTAGCAATCCGGCCATGCCGATCATGCCCAGCAACAGGAGCCAGATCGCAGTGCGCAGTAAGCTTCTGAGAAGTGGTGTGTTTATTGCTCGTCTTAGCCGATTCATCGCATTACTACAACACCAAGATCGCCGCTTTTATGACAGCATGAAACCAGGTAATAAAGGTGGCCTTTTTCTTGCAACACATTTATATGTACGCTGCGCTTCGGCGTAGCCACATTGAGAATCAAGAAGGAGAAAACAATGACCGAGAAAAAGAATTTTGTGCCGAAGGATGAGACTGTTACTGGTCAGCTCGACGAGTACGGCGACGATGAGACCGTGACCAATCGAGTGAATACTAATCTGGGGCGTTTGCTTGAGGCCGACCACCTGGCGCGTCTGAATATCAACACACAGGCCGACCGCGTGGTCTACTTGCGCGGTCCGGTGCGTTCGCAGGAAGAAAGCCAGCAGATCGAGCAGTGTGTCCGAGAAACCGAAGGCGTGAAGGATGTCGTCAACGAGTTAAATGTCATCCCGGGTTTTAAGGTTTCATAGCAGCGCTTCTTGAGAGAAGGACGAGCGGGTGCCTTGCGGTATCCGCTCATTTTGTGTGCTGTACTATGGCCATTACGGCATGTGTGATCGCCTAACCCTTCGCTACGCTGCTTCGTGCCAGCGCGCGAAACACTTGTACCGCTGCTTCCAGCCCCAGCCGCGGGCTGCTCAGAATTGGCACTGGTAAGTCGGCGCACCGCGCGGCAGCCTGCGCCATGGATGCCTGCGCCAGCACGATGACATCGCCCCTGGTTGCTGCTGCGCGCAGGCAGGCCGCAATTTCCTCGATATAGCCAGCATGGTCGCCCTGCTCAAAGCGTGGCCATGCTTGGTCGCACACCACGTCCACAATGCTGATTTCCTTACCAGCCCGCTGTGCTGCATCTTGGAGCAGCGCCCGCGTTGGCTCCATCGTGCTGCGTAGCGACGCCACGAGCACGATGCGGGTGCCGAGCGCCGCCGCTCGCTCCGCCATGGCGCGGTCTACGCGCAGCACTGGCATGCCAGGTTGCCCGATAGTCTCGGCACACCCACCCAGCGTTGAGCATGTGCAAACCACCAGCGCCGCGCCATCGTCAAATGCTTGCTGAACCAGCGCTTCGACACGCTGGGCGATCTCCAGCGTGATGCCATGCCCACGCGTCGGCCAGCAGGCGCTCGTCCACGATGTGGCGTGCAGCAACATCAGACGCAGTTTCGGACAGCAGTCGGACGAACGTGGCAACATGCACGGGCGCGGTGTGGAGAAAGGTCAGGGTTTTGGGCATACAATCTCTTATACGCGGGTAAACGCTTCCGCGCGGAGGAGCCTCCGCATCGCTTCTGCAAACGTGTTGAGCATGCCCGGCTGCCATGTCGCCTCGCCGGTGCCACTCCGTTGCGCGAGAGCCATCATGACGACTTCGTGAAGCTCGGTTGGTACATGCTGGAGCGCCCATACGCCGCCTTCATCCTTAGATAAGACACATCCATCGTGCAGAAAAGCCAGCGTGCGACAGGCGTTGAGTACGGCGTACACTGGATTCTTGTGGATTGCGCTTAGCGCCTCATCCACATCCTTCAAGACCGAATCGATGTAGTCGACGCGCGGCACCGTGGGAAATACGCTGCTAATCGGTGCGCCATAGAGGCACACGCCGCGCTGGCGCGTCACCGTGATGTGCGCGGCGAGATCAGGATCACCGCGCTGCGGGGCGCGCCACGCTGGCCAGCTACCACTTTCCAGATCGCGGGCGACATGCTCGCGCCACATTTCACTGTAGTGCAGATCGAATAGCGTTGGGTATTGCCATGGCTGCACGTCCGCCTCCCGAAGAAAGCTGATCTCGATCGGTGCGGGGCTGCCCGATAGCCGCAGGAGCAATGGGCCAATGCAGCGCTTGGTGTCCTCCGCCATACTCTGATATGTGACAACCAGCACATCGATGTCGCTCTGGCCAGGCGAGAAGCAGCCCAGTGCCAGCGAACCATGCAGATAGATGCCCAGCAGGTTGTCGTCTAACAGCTCGCGCACCCCGCTGATGAGTTGCTCAACCTGTGCTTTGATACTCGCGGGGCAATTGTCCCATCCGACCTGCATTGTGGTTTCCTTCGCGTGCCGATCATGCAGCACGTCTGTCTCCTGCTCCACACGATTGTACCACGTTGCTACGTAATGCGGCTGATTTGACCACGCTATGCATCTGCATCTTTGCTGAACATAAATTGCTTATTGACATGAACTTCATTAAAGCTATTGTATATGCACAGGTTCTTTTTTGACAAGGATCATAGTATGCAGTTGTCCACACCCCGATCCACCCGCATGCGCTGGCTCAGCATGCTTCTGCTTGTCGTCATGGCAATTGCCAGTATGCCGGCTCCATCAACCATGGCTGCAAGCGCCACCGGCACGAACGATGTTGCGGATGCTCGCCAAGCTCAGCGTGCGCTTGACGGATTTTTGACTGGCCCCAACACTGGCGATCCGCTCGACATTGCGCTGGCGTATCTCCGGGCGCACACGGCCGATTTTGGTTTGATGTCTGCCGATTTGAACGATGTGGTGGTCAAAGATCGTTATGTGAGTAAACATAATGGTGTGACACATATCTACCTGCGCCAGCGTCTCGGCGGCATCGAGGTATTCAATGGCGACATCAATGTCAATGTAACACAGGATGGTCGGATTATTAACGTCGGCACCAACTTCGTTCATAACCTTCAGCAGGCTGTCAATACCAGCACGCCCGCGCTTGCCGCAGCGGATGCCATTCGGCGTACGGCACAGGCGCTTGGCATGCCGGTGTCGCAGTCGTTGACGCCGCTGGGCAATGACAAAAATGGCGTAGCGCAGTTCAGCGGCGGAGGCGTTTCGCGCAGCAGCATTCCGGTCAGGCTCATGTTTCAGCCGCTTGCGTCGGGCAAGGCGCGGCTCGCATGGGAAATGCAAATTCAGCCAACCAATAGTGAAGATTGGCTGAGCGTGCGAACCGACGCGGTGACTGGCGATGTTCTGGCGCAGAACAACTTCACTGTATCTGAGCATGCCGAGGCTGCGCATGCAATCGGCAGCTCGCAAGTCCCGGCGCAACGCGCCAACGCGCCCGCCGCCGCAGCTCCCCCAAATTCGTACTTGGTGTACGAATTTCCGAAGCGCAATCCGTTCGACGGCGCCCGCACGCTGGTGACCGATCCGGCTGACGCCCTCGCGTCGCCTTACGGCTGGCATGACACTGACGGCCAGGCCGGGGCAGAATACACCAGCACGCGCGGCAACAACACATTCACCTATGCCGACCTGACTGCGCCTGACGGCTTTAATGACGGCGATAAAACGTATGATGCTGGCAGCGGCCTGGTGTTCAACCCGCCGATTGATCTCACGCAGGAGCCTTCGGCATACACTGACGCGACGCTGACGCAGCTCTTCTACACGACCAATACCCTCCATGATATTTTGTACCACTATGGCTTCGATGAGGCGAGTGGCAACTTCCAGCAGAATAACTACGGTCATGGCGGGCTTGGCGACGACTACGTCAAGGCCGAAGCGCAGGATTACAGCGGCACGAACAACGCCAACTTCAGGACGCTGCCCGATGGGCAACCAGGCCGCATGCAGATGTACCTCGGCAGCAGTTCGCATATCCTGACAATCAACGCGCCCGCCGCAATTGCTGGCAATTATACGTCTGGCACTTCTACGACCTTTGGGCCACAGCACTTCGATCTGACTGGTAATGTCGTGCTTGTCAACGATGGCGCTGGTACGACCACGGATGGCTGTGAGACTCTGACGAATGGCGCAGCGCTTGCGGGCAACATCGCGCTGATTGATCGCGGCACATGCACGTTTGCCGCAAAAGTGAAGAATGCCCAAGATAAAGGCGCTATTGCGGCTATCATCATCAACAATGATGCAGCTGGTGGTGCCATGGGCATGGGCGGCACGGACGCATCGATTACTATTCCGGTGCTCTCCCTGTCATTGAGCGACGGCAATGCAGTGAAATCACAGCTTGGCAGCGCAACGGTCAATGTCACCATGCAGCGTGGCGCGACCCGCGACGGATCGTTCGATACCGAAGTTGTGGTGCATGGATATGGCCATGGTCTCTCGAATCGGCTGACTGGCGGCCCGTCGAACTCAGGATGCCTCGCATCCTATGAGCAGGCTGGTGAAGGTTGGAGCGATTTCCTTTCCATGGTACTCACGGCGCACGCAGGTGATACTCGCACGACGCCACGCACGGTAGGGAACTGGCTTGATGGCGAAAGCTCGAATGGGCCAGGGTTCCGGCGCTATCCGTACTCGACCGACATGAGTGTCAATCCTGAAACCTACGACACGATTAAGGCATATGATGCTGGAATAAATAGCCCTGAACCACACGATGTTGGTGAAGTCTGGGCTTCCATATTGTGGGAAGTGTACTGGAATCTGGTTGACAAGAACGACTTTAATGCCGACATGGTGAACGGCCACGGTGGCAACAATCGTGCGCTCCAGCTTGTGATCGACGGCATGACGTTGCAGCAATGTAATCCAACGTTTGTCCAGGCGCGCGACGCCATTCTGGCGGCCAACCAGGTCGACTACAACGGCGCAGATCAGTGCGCGATCTGGGAAGGCTTCGCCAAGCGTGGCCTGGGCTACAGCGCGCAGGCTGGCTCTACCGACAGCGTGGCCGATGGCATACAAGCCTTTGACCTGCCGCCAACATGCACCATCAGTGTCGATCCACCAATTCTTGATGTGTGTACGAACGTAGATGCATCCTATACGGTCATGGCTGGCCCATCTATGACTGGATCGGTGACATTCAGCGTGCCAGATCGACCGGCAGGCACCACCGTCGCTTTCAGTACAAATCCTGTCTCTGCGCCGGGCAACAGCACGCTGACGATCCGCAATATCGCCGGATTATCGCCTGGAGATTATGCGTTCCATGTAGTCGGTGCAAGCGCAAAGACCTACACGGCAACGGCGACGCTCAATGTTGCGAACGCCATGCCGGGAACACCAACGCTGGCGGCGCCTGCCGATGCTGCGACAGGCGTGCAAACCCATCCAACCTTGACATGGGCCGCGGCATCACAAGGCACACGTTATAAAGTCGAAGTCGCCCGCGACGCTGGATTTGCCAATGTCGTAGACAGCGCCATGGTGCGCGCGACGAGCTATACCCTGGCGCACAGCTTACTGTCGGACAAGACGTATTATTGGCGTGTGACGCCGCTAAACGGGTGTGGCGCAGGCGCTGCTTCTCTGGTGGCAACATTTACCGTGCGCACTGTGCCGCGCGTGCTGCTGGTCGAAGGCGATTCGACCGCTGCGGTACGCTCCGCCTATACCGATGCGCTGGATGCGCTCGGCGTGGCGTACGATGTATGGGACGCCAACGGCGGTACGAATGAGCCAAGTGGCGACGCGTTGATCAACTATGCCACTGTGATCTGGGCCGCGGGGCTTGATAGTTATCCTGGACAGAACGCTGAAGCAGGATTGACTAACTTTCTCGATCGCGGCTCGTGTCTGTTCATGAGCAGTGAGGAATATTTCTACAATCGCGGGCTAACGCCGTTCATGCAGCAATATCTCGGTGTTGCTTCCGCCGATGATGACGCGATTGAGACAACGGTGACAGGTAGCGGGCCAGTATTTGGCGACTTTGGATCGTACACGCTCGCGCTGCCCCATGAAAACCACAGCGATCGGATCAGCCCCGATGCAAGCGCCGTGCTGGCATTTACCGGCGACAACGGTGCGGGTTCAATCGGCAGTGGCGTGCAGAAGGACGCGGGGCGCTATCGCACTATGTTCTGGGGCTTTGGGTTCGAAGGGCTGCCCGCCGCTGCCCGCCAGGATGCCATGCAGCGCATTCTGAACTGGTGCGCGTTCCAATCGAATGTGGGCGTGGCGCGCGTCGGCATGCCAAACGAGGCGCTGCGGCCAGGGCAGCCGCTGACCTACACACTGGCGTTCAGCAACACCGGCGTTGCCGTGGCGCAGGGCGTGCTACTGACCGACACGCTGCCTGTGAAGCTGGCCGACGCGCATGTGACGAGCAGCGATCCAGTTACGCCTGCTATCGGCGTGGATTTGGGCTGGCAACTTGGTGATCTCGCGCCGGGTGCTGCGGGCACGATCACAGTGACAGGCAAGGTTGCTCCAACCTTGGCGGCAGATATTTCTGGCTCGGCAACGGCGGTTATTACCAGCCAAACCTTCGACGCTGACCCGGCAAATAACACGGCTGCACATGCGTTTACAGCAACCGTGCCGCATGCACACTTTAGCAGCGCCATGTACCATGTAGGCGAAGCGGATGGCAATGCAACGCTCACCGTTACGCTTGATGTAGCGAACCCGCATGCGGACGTGACGCTTACCTATGCGACAAGCGACGGCAGCGCGCAGGCAGGCACCGACTATGTCACAACATCCGGTACGTTAACAATCCCGGCTGGCGAAACGCAGGCTATGTTCAGCGTTCCAATTGTGAACGATCAGCTTTCCGAAGGCGATGAGACGGTGTCAGTGACGTTGAGCGATCCAAGCGGAGCCGCGCTTGCCGCGCCAGGCAATGCAACGCTGACGATCATTGACGACGATACGAAGATCACAGATAGTGTTCACATCTATTTGCCAGCGATCATGCAGTAGCACAACAAGCATAGTTGCTCCAAACGGCAGGTGCGTGTGCGCCAGCCGTTTTTCATGTTCATGAAGAAGATACACATGCGTTCTTGACAAAGTTGATAAACTACTGTATATTTTTAGCCACTTTATACGGCACAACTCTTATCCAGAGGGGTGGAGGGACCGGCCCTTTGAAACCCCAGCAACCACATGCGATTGTCATGCAGGTGCTAAATCCGGCAGGTACACCTGGAAGATGAGCAAGTGTAGCCGTGCTAAACATGCTGTGTTTGGCTGTTGACACTCTCATCGTAGGTGGTGAGGGTGTTTTTTGCGCGTTGTTCGGTGAGGCGCCCACTGGCAGCGCGAACACACCTACCGTCTTGCTGGAATCCTTCGCTAAGTGTTGATGGCAGGTCATGGCCGAACAGTTGGTGCTGACGCATGTTACACGATGTGTCGCTTCATGTCGCAGCCGGTTCGTTTCTGGTGCTTCTGGGGCCGAGCGGCTGCGGCAAGTCCACGCTGCTGCGGCTGCTGGCCGGGCTGGATCAGCCGTCGTCTGGCACAGTGCAGATCGGCACGCAGGGCTGGCTCTTTCTGGTCGCCGCCGAACTGATCGCCGCGTCACGCGGGCTGGGCTTCTTGCTCATCGACTGGCAAAACACCGGGCGGGCCGTTAGTATCGTGTTGAGCATTGTGTTATTAGCACTGATCGGCAAGCTAACGGACGTCTTGGTGCAGTACGGCGAGCAGCGCCTGCTGCATTGACCGATGCATATAAGGGACGATAACATCTATCCAAAAACCGCATCCTTCGATATGCGCTTACGCTACTCAGGATGCAGTTTTTCAGCATCAAACATTAGGCGCATAGGTGCTAAAAGGAGGAATGTCATGGATCTTCGATCATTACAAAAACCATTGAAAGATCAATACCGCAGCACGCCCGACGCGGCGCGCATTACGCTGACGGCGCGCAGCAGCCAGCTTTCCACGCCGGTCGCATGCTCGGTCGATATTGGCCGGGCGGTGTATCAGGCCGAGGCGCACAGCGGCGTCGGCGGGCCGGGCGGCGCGGCATGCTCCGGTGATTTGCTGCTGGGCGCGCTTGCGGCATGCGCGCAGATCACATGCCAGATGGTCGCCACGGCCATGGGCATCGCCACCGAGCACATCGAGGTGACTGCCGAAGGCGATCTCGACCTGCGCGGCACGCTCGGCATCGCCCGCGACGTGCCGGTCGGCTTCGAGAATATTCGCTTGAACTTCGCAATCGAAGCGCCGAACGCAACGGGCGAGCAGGTGCAGGCGCTCCGTGAAAAGACCGAGCAATACTGCGTTGTGGCGCAGACGCTGCTCAAGCCGCCGCAAATCGAGACAAGCTGGACGTAGCTGCTACGGCCAGATATCAACCGCATGAAGGCGTGCAACATAGAAAGGCATCAAAAAAGCCGCGATCTTGCACGCCGAGGGCGGTCGGCTGCAAAGTGTTGTTCAACGGCAAGCCTTAGTGGATCAAGAACGACGTAGCTGCTTTTCTCTTTGAGCAGCTGCTATAATCGCATTTTCGATATCTTTTGCATTTACAAGATAATTGTCAAAACTACCAATATTTTCCCTATTCAAATGCAGTTGACCTTCTCCAATATTTCCACGGTGTTGTCCTTTAGAGTAATATCGATTGTGTTCAACCTCATATGATGGGATCACCCAATGCTTGATGACATCACGCCATACAGCAAGCCAGACAAATACGTCACAATGTGCTGGCTTTATTTGTTGAAAGTTCATATCGAATTGTTTTTGCGAATCTGATAACAGCGCTTTTAAGTACAGTGGGGCATCTGTCTTGAATTCAACGGCACGGGAGGCTTTTACTTCAATTCGAATATCAGGCGGCAAGAAGAAGTCATAATCACCAGAGTAGTTAGGGTCAATTTTCTTGGTTGGTCTTTGCAAATTGGGTACTAATTCTTTAAGATGGCCTTGTGCCCAAACTTCCCCAAAGCCTCTTGGAGCACTAATTTCAAAAAGATATAAATACAGATTTCTGTCGATATATTCATTTCTTATTTGATAATACTCATCAATTGAGAATTTATGCGCAGCGAGAAGATGAGATATGATATATTCATACTCACTGAATGGATATATTGAAATGAGTTCGCCTAGTTCTGAGCGTAATTTGGTGGGATTATCAAGGCGGTTGATTAGTTCGTCTAACTGAACCTTGAGTTTTTCCATATTCCTACTCTCCAAACAAGCTATTTTGCACCATTAAGCTCTCGTCTTTTTTAACGCCTAGCATGTCTTAAGAAGTTCTTATCTGCAACTATTTCTTTTTCGAAAGGATTACTATTTTGCCATCCTGTGGTACCTAGCCTACGAAATCTTTCAATTCTTCGTATGGCTATCTCACAGTAGACCGGATCGATATCTATTGTGAAGCATCTTCGATTTAACATTTCTGCCGACAGTAGTGTTGAACCAGAATGGCAAAAGAAGTCAATAACTAAATCATTTGGTTTAGAACTCGCCTTGATTATCCGTTCGCAACTCTTGAGCGGCTTCTGTGCATAGCATCCATTAACATTTTCTTCCATTCTGTAAAATACCTGTTGAACATCTACCCAAACATTCCCTGCTCGGATGTTTTCTGATTTTCCTCTCTCTGTATTTTCAGTTATTGTTCCGTTGATCTCTTTGTAATATCCTCTTAAAATCTTGGGAATATCTGTATATTCTGCCTCGACATTAAAATATGGTTCGCCCTTTGTGTAATACAATAGCTCTTGGCGTACTGCCATCCAATTCTTCTGCGTGCCGTAGCCTCTTTGATTTCGCATGGTTATGTAACTTCTTGCTATGAAAGGAGTTTTACGCATCATTATCATGAAATCTGGTAAAGGTTGAAATCCTGCTGTTTGATCAGCTCCAAGCCATACATATAGGTATCCATCTTCCGATAATACAAAATTGGTGTTGTCTATCCACTGCTTGCACCAAGCAATAAAAATATCAATTTCTTTTTCTTCGAAAGCAACCAAGTTATAAGGAGGATCGTGTATAGCAAGGGCTGCTCTGTGACCTTCCATAAGGTGGTGGTATCTTCGTGACTTGCTGCATCCAGGCATCCTACTCGATGCTTGTTATCAGGATCGACCCAAATGTCTCCTTGTTGGAGTCGGCAGTATTGTAGCAGATGAGACCTTAGCTCTGGATTTTTGTCTAATCTCGGTATGGGCAGATTTTTCATAGGTCTTACACTCCACTAACTAGTGAACCATATACAGGATGATAATATCATAGGTTCATAAGATGTGCTAATAGGTGAACATAAGGTGAAGGGACTTGGGGCCAGTTCAGCGTGAATGGTTGTCGCCCAACATTCTGGTTAGCCACATACAGCAGCGCAGTATATCAACGCGCTGCTGTTTTTGCGTGTCCATGCCTCCGCTGGTATGATGAGCGGCATGAGTGTAGCAGAAGGAGAACCATATGGGCGTGCTGCTAATGTATTTGGAGCCAGATGAACTTACAAATGAGCAAATTGATTCTGTTAAGTCGCTGGCTCCCGACCTGCGCCTAGTCATAACGCGCGACCGAAGCGAGATCGAGGGCATGCTGGACGATATTGAAATAGCTGCGGGCCATGTTCCAACTGAGCTTGTGCCGCGCATGCCCAAGCTGCGCTGGTATCAGCAGTGGGGCGCGGGCGCTGACTGGCTGCTGCGCCATCCGGAAGCGGTTGAGATGGACTTTGTGCTGACGAATGCTTCGGGCGTGCATCCCATCCAAATCAGCGAGCACATCATCGGCATGCTGCTGATGTTTGCGCGCGCGCTGCATCACTCGGTGCGCGCACAGACCAAGCATGAATGGTGGCGCGGCACTGCGGCGGAGGTGTTCGAGCTGGCTGAGAAAACCATGCTGCTCGTTGGCGTCGGTGCAATCGGCGAGCGGACGGCGCTGCTCGCGGAGGCGCTTGGCATGCGCGTCGAGGGCATCCGGAACAATCCGTCACAGGGCGTCGCGCATGTGGCAGCTATGTACGGGCCGGATCAGTTGCTCGAACGGCTGCCGCATGCCGATGTTGTGGTACTAACGGTGCCGCTGAGTCAGGCCACACGCCACATGATTGGCGAGGCAGAATTGCGGGCAATGAAGCCGAGCGCGTATCTGATCAACATCGGGCGGGGCGGCACGGTGGACGAGGCGGCGCTGGTGCAGGCGTTGCGCGAAGGGTTGGATCACCGGAGCCGGGCTTGACGTGTTTGCCCAGGAGCCGCTGCCGCCGGAGTCACCGCTGTGGGATATGGAGAATGTGATCATCACGGCGCACTACGCGGGCATGACGCCGCGCTATAACGAGCGCGCCATGGCGATCTTCCTCGACAATCTGCGGCGCTTCCGCGATGGCGCGCCGCTTCGCAATCAGGTCGACAAGCAGGCGGGGTATTGATTAGTCTTCCGTTTTGTGCCGCGCGTCACTCTTGGCAGAAGTGACGCGCGCTGCTTTTAAGTATGCTTTCTAGTGGACCTGAAAGAATTCAATGCTTTCGCCGTTTGGCCCTTTGAAAAAGGAAAGCGTCACAAAGAGCGGCCCAAGTCTGCACATCCTTCGGCTCCGTGGTAATCTCGTAGCCAGCGGCGCGCACATGTTCGGTCGCTGCACGCGTATCCGTTGTTGCCAGCGCCAGGTGAAAAATCGGATCGTTGGGCGCGGCGCTGCCGGGCGCGGGTGTGCTGGCTGTGGGCTGGAACAGTTCGATGTGGCTGCCGTCGCCGATGTCGAGCAGCACGATTTTGCGCTCCGGCGAGCCGAACTCCGCGACGATCGGCATGCCGAGCACGTCGCGGTACAGTTTGAGCGATTCTTCCCAATCGCGGGCCTGCACGGCGATATGATGGACTCCGCTGCCGGGAATTTTCGTGTTGGTGGTGCCGATTGGCATACATCCTCCTGATATTTCTTCACGCGCAACACGTTGTCATGCGCGTCTTTTTCATTGGACTTGGCGATTAAGCGTACACAACAACTCCGGCTGGCGGAACGGTGATCTCGACCGCTTTGCCGTTTCTGGCGGCAACTTGGATAGATTGGCCGATGGCGGTTGCGTCGCTGGAATACAGGCACGTCAACGTGCTGCCCGTCTCATGCAGTGCGTCGTCGATTGTTACCCATGCGTGCCGGGTGATGTCAGGATCGGTGTTGATCGCGACGAGTATTTCTTCGTCGTTGAAGATGCGCGACCATGCCACCACGGAGCGAATCTCGCCGCCGATCAGGTGCGGCAAGCTAAATTCACCCTCGTTGCCCGTGCCAGAGATCTGGCGCAGGTATTGGCGTCCACGGCGCAGCGTGATGTGTTGGCGGCGCAGCGCGGTAAGTGCGGCGATAATGTTATAGATTGGATGATCTTCGTTGAAAAAATGGTGCATCGTGCTGCGGAGCGACCCGAACGCTCCACCTAACATACATTCACGCAGGAACGCGTCGGGATTGAGCGGTCCGGTGTAGCCCTGCGCGCTGCCGTCGAAGCCCTGCTCCGTGCCGTAGTACAGGCACGGAATCCCCATGGTGAACAAGTTGAGCGCCAGCGCGGGCACGAGCATGTCAAAGCCGCGGTTGGTCTTGTCGCCGCTGAAGCGCGTCTTGGCGCGCCCAACTCGGTCGTGATCGTCGAACATCGTGACGACGTGGCGGCCAAACCAGGTGTGCGACTCCTTGCCAATCACCTCGGAGTTGCGAAACAGGTTGAAATAATCCTGCGGCTCGCGGCGGCCTTTTGCTAGAAACTCCAGCTTGTCGGCCACATCGTCGATGCCGAGCGCGGCGTCGAGGCCGGTATACTCCAGCGTCTCGAACGCCCGGACGCGCCCGCCGGTGATTTCGCCAAGCAGCAGGAAATTTTCTTTTCCGATGCTCTCGGAAAATTCGCGAATCACGGACGCGAAATAGCGCGTCGCGCCGATCTCCATGTGCTTCACGGTGTCAATGCGGAAGCCGTCGATGTCGGCGTAGGCGATCCAGAACCGGTAGCATGCGGCGAGGTGTTGCAGGGCTGGCGTCGGCTCGAACACGTCGAGGATGCGGTTGCCGTTCGCGTCGCGCGGGTGCTGGCCGTGGTTGATGTCCTTCAGGGAAACGAAATCGCCTTCCAGAAATTCTGGGTCGTAGTCGTAATTGCTGATCCGCCCGCGCCGCGTCCATGTTTCACGCGCCTGCAATTCGGTGGGCCAGATCGCGCCATGGGGCCATGCCTGCGGCTGCGCCTGCGTGTCGATGATGTCGAATGGCAGGCTGGCCGCGCCGCTGGCATCGCGGTAACCGCGCACATCGTACTCGCGCCGGTCCCAGCGCGCATCCAGAATTGGCGTGCCATCGGGCATGGTGCCGAGCGATTGCCCAAACTCATCGACGTTGTAGCGATCGGGATTGTACTGAAACACGTCGCCGGCATGGTCGAGAATGATGTCAAGCAGGACGTAGATGCCCAGGCGGTGCGCCTCGGCCACCAGTGTTTTCAGATCGTGGCGGGTACCGAAGCGCGGGTTGACGTCCAGAAAGTTCTGCACGCCGTAGCCGTGGTAGAAATTGGCCGGGATGAGCGCGCCCGGTCTTTAGGTCGAAGGTCGCCTCGATCTGCTTGAAGACCGGGCTGATCCACAGCGCCGTGACGCCCATGCGCTTCAGGTATCCGAGTTTGCTTTGAAGGCCGCGCAGCGTCCCGCCGCAATACGCCTCCCCCGCCGTTATCCAACGGTCCATGTTGGCTGTGTACGCATCCTGCGGAAACTGAAACAGTGGCGTCGTGCCGCCTGGTACCGGCTGGCCGTCGTTGTCACGATACGCGTTCTGCATCGTGCCCGCTGCATCGGTAAACGTGCCCTGCTCATTGCCGTCCGAGAAGCGGTCGAGCATCAGAAAGTACAGCACCTGATCCTGCCATTGGGCTGGCGAGGGATGGTAGGGCTGCGCCGGATTGGCGGTGCGGCGCTCGGCAACGTAGGCGTGCAAATCTAGCTCCGCCAGGCTCTGTTCGATCTGATCATGGGTTGTATCGTCAATCTGGGCGGGCATAGCATGCTCCGAAAACGCGGGCACGTGCAGACGTGCCGTTACTTCTTCTCCAGCGAAAGCGGGCGTTTCATGTCGGGTGCGAGTGGCGACGTGTAGCCTTTGCCGTTGGTGCGCTGCTCGAAATCGGCGCGCGCGGCCTGCCGGAGATCGGCATCGGTCACGAGGTCAGCGCCGAGTAGCGCGAGCGCCTTCATAGCATGCACTGCACCCTTCTTGCCGATGATGGTGCCGTGACTGGCAGTCGCCGCCCAGGTGTGGACGCTCACACCAAGCGGCATGGTTGGCATGCCGCAGCCCATCGTCGGCGTCAGCCAGCTCACGTCGGCCACGTCGGTCGAGGCGCCCATAGTTGTGCCGTCAGGCGGCAGCGGCTGCGGAGCCGTTGTCATGCCAGCCTGCTCGACGCCGAAGTTCTGCTGCAATTCGCGGGCAAATGTCAGCTCGTCGTCAGAATAACTTGGCACGCCAATCCGTTCCATGTGGGTCTGCAAGCGCTCGGCCAGCGGATTGTTCGGCAGCAGATCGTACATGCCGTTGTACCCCAGCGTTTCGGCGCGCGTCTGCGTGGCGAGCGCCGCCCCATCGGCAATCTGCTTGAGCCATTCCGTGTTGGCCTCGACATGCTCGCGATCAACGTCGCGCACGAACAATTTGACCCGCGTGTAATCTGGCACGATATTCGGCGCGAGGCCGCCATCCTCGACGATGTAGTGAATGCGCGCGGTCGGCTCGACGTGTTCGCGCATGAGGTTGACGCCGTGGAGGAACAACTCGGTGGCGTGGATTGCGCTGCGCCCCAGCCATGGCGACATGCCGGCGTGCGCCGTCTTGCCGAAGAACTCGATCCGGAGCGCGTTGACCGCTGCCGAGCGAATGTTGGTTACCTGAGCTTTCGAGTTGGGGTGCCAGTGCAGCGCGGCGTCCAGATCGTTGAATAGCCCGTCGCGGGCCATGTAAATCTTCGCGCCCTCGGTTTCCTCGGCGGCGCAGCCGTACACGCGCAGCGTGCCGGACACGCCCTGCTCGGCCATGACCTGCTTCAACGCGATTGCCGCGCCAATCGTTCCAGCTCCCAGCAGATTATGACCGCAGCCATGGCCGCTGGTGCCGCCATCCTGGCGCGGCGCTTTGTGTGGCACGGCCTGGTTGCCGAGGCCCGGCAGCGCGTCGTACTCGGCCAGAAAGCCAAGCACCGGCTCGCCGCTGCCCCACTCGGCGATAAACGCCGTTGGAATGCCGGAGGTGCCACGGCTCGTCAACTCAAAGCCCTGCTCTTCCAGAACGTCCATAACGAGTTGGGCGGACTTGACTTCTTGATGCGGATAAGTTCGGCAAGCTGCCACAAGATCATCGGCGACGCGCTCGACAATCGGCTCGACCTGCTCAACGGCGTGATCTATCGCTTCTGGTGGAATAGTGTCTGGCATCTTTTGCTCCTCAATTCAAAGAATATTGGAGCGATTATACCACCGGCCCTCACCCTCGGTTCCTCTCTCAGTGGGAGAGGGAAGCTGCACAAGCAGCAGGGTGAGGGATTCCAAGACAGTTTTGTGGCTCTATTGAGTGTCTATCCGAATAACGATTATGACGGCATCCTGAGTAGGCCGCAGGCCGTATCGAAGGGTGCCGAAAACCGCATGCTGCGGAGCGCGGATCGAAGCGGCGGTTATGCGGATAGGCATTTAGCATCACTCGGTCCCAATCCCCGCGATCAGCGCCCGCATGGCGTCCGCCAGTTCCGTTGGCAGCGCCGATAGGTCCGGCGCGCGGTCGCCGGAGAGCACCGCGTTGAGCGCGCGGCCCAGTGCGCGGATTTCGGCGGGCGCGCTGGCATCCGTGGCAATCTGCTGCGTGAGCGCATGGAGTCGCGCCGCCAGCCCGGCAGGCGCGTCCGGGCGGCATGCCTGCGCTACGTACTCGAATAACTGCTCCAGCGTGATGCCTTCTGGCTCGTCTTGGTTTTGCTGCGCTTGCGCGGCGGGCGCAGGTGCGGGCGCTGCCCCGCTGAGTTGCGCCAGGATGGCTGCGGACGATGACGAATACCCATGCGAGTTGATCTCGCCACGCAGCTGCTCGATGTCGCGCTCGCCAGCGATGATGCGGCGAATGGCATCAGCAACGTTGCGCCCGCCATAGGTCTGCGCCACCAGAGCGAGAGCCGCCGCAATCTCGCCGATATTCCCCTTGCACGATACCGCGGAGTCTCGCCAATCTGCGGCCAGCTGCCGTTCGCACGGCAAACTGCGACAACATCGGCGATGACCGGCTGCCATTGCGTATTTCATACGCCGACCCCGCATAAGCCGCGTAGCTGTCCTGCTCCTTCCGCCGCCACGCCGTCGCCTCGCTGCGCGGCCCCGTGCCGCTGCGATGTCGTGCCAGAATGCTGTAGCCATTCCAAATTTCGAGCCGAGGGATCGTCCATCTCTTCATCGATCTTCACAGCGCGGCAGGCGTAGCGTTCGGCCTCGTCGAGGCGGCCCTGTGCGAGGTAGAGGTTGGCGAGGTTGCCAAGTAGTCGCTGGCCGTCCTTCGGGCTAACGCTTGTCTTTTATCTCCTGTCGCTCGTAGATACCAGCGCTCGGCGTCGGCGAGCCGTCCGGCACCCTCCGCGACTATGGCAATCTGGTTGTAGCTCCCCGCCACACCCGGCAGATCGTTCAATTCGCTCCTTTAGCGCAGGCTCTCGCGGTAGCAGCGCTCGGCCCGCTCCCAGTCCCGCGCCTCCTGCGCCACCATCCCAAGCTGGTGCCAGGTGACCGCCTCGCTCCGGGGTTCGGCGAGCGCGTCGAAAGGTTTCGAGCGCCTCGTTGTAGCGCCGCCCCGCCTCGGCCAGGTCGCCGCGCATCTCAGCGAGAGTGCCGAGTTGGCCGAGGGTGACGCCAACAGAGCGCTGATCACCACCTTCTCTCAAGATAGTCAGGCTTCTTCATAAGATTGCTCGCCTTGTCGAACTGCCGATCGCGGCGAGCGTATCACCCAATGCGCCCAAAACCCTGCCTTGCATGTTCCTTCGCGTTCGTCGTTCGTCGCGCTCAACGCCTCGAAGCCCGCGAGCGCACGACGATGATACATACATCGCCTCGGTCGGTCGGCCCCGCGCCTCAAGACAGCGGCCAAGCGCCATGAGCGTATTTCGCATAGTCGTATGCGGCGTCGTAGGCCGCACCGGCTCTCCAGCCGCGCCAGCAGGTCGCGGAACAACTTCTCAGCCTCGGCGGCACGACCGGCCTGCAAGAGCGCATTGCCTTGCACCATCCAGCCGCAGGAATTCGGCCTTGCTGATGCCGCCCGCGCTGTCGAACTGGATCGCCGCGATCCTCCTTTGGAGCGCGTCGCGCTCGCGCCAGCGCCCGAAGACGTCGAGGAAGCGCGCGATGCTGCCGGCAAAGTCCATCGCTACGTCGTGCGCGCCGGCTGCCAGCGCCAGGTCGAAGGCGCGCAGCATGTTCGGCAGTTCGCGCCGGGCGATCGCCCGCGCTTCGTGCGGGTGCTGCGTGTCGAGTTGGTAAAGCCAGTTTGCAGTGCCGTAATATTCCTGCCAGTAGCGCGTCTCCAGCGCGGCGCGGCGCTCGTCGGGTAGCCGCGTCGCCAGGTAGGGCGCGAGCGTGGGGTGGAAGCGCAGGAACGGCGAGGCGATATTCTGAATTGGCTCCGTCGTAATCAGCGCAGCACCTTCCAATTCGGCGCGCGCTGCCTGCCAGAGTTCGGGGTCCATTTCCGTAATCCGCAAAAGTACCGGCTCCCATGCGCCGCCCTGGAACACCGCCAGGTCGGGCAGCGCGGCGCGGGTCGCCTCGCCCAGGCGACGCAGCGAAAACTCCAGCGAGACCGCCAGGCTTTCGTTGCGCTCCCTGGCCGCGCCAGCGGTAAAGCCCGGCAGCAGCTCCTCGAAGCGCGCCGTCAGCGCGGCGGGCGTGTAGTCGCGCAGGTGCGGCAGCACCAGGTTCAGCGAGAGCGGGTGCCCGCCCAGCCGCGCGACCAGTTCCAGCAGTTCGCCGCGCCGGATCGTCTCGCGCGCGATGCCGTTGTCGTCCAGCACCGCCGCCGCCAGTTGCAGCGCGTCGCCAGTCGCCAGCCCGCCCAGCGCGACATGCTTGCACAGCTTCGACGGCTGGAAGCGCCGGTCGCTAAAGTTCGTATCGCGCGTCGTCATCAACACCCGGCTCCCTGTCCCCTTGTCTCCCCCTCTCCCTATCTCCCTGTCTCCCCCAATCCAGCTCCACACCGCATCCAGCACCGCCTTGAGTTCCTCGGGTGGCATCAGCGGCGCGTTGCCCAGCACCGACTCGAAGTTGTCGAGGATCAGCAGCGCCGGTCGTTCGCGCAGCAGTTCGGCCACCCGCGCCACCGGATCATCCGCGCCGAGCAGCGCGTCGGGGTCGCCGCTGACCGCCTGGGCCACCCACGAGCACAGCTGCTGCAACGAGCCGCCATGCTCGAACGACAGAAAGGCCGCGCCGCCGGGGAAGCGCCCGGTGCGGAAGAACCAGCGCCCGGCATTCGCCGCCAGCGTGGTCTTGCCCTGCCCGCCGAAGCCGTGCAGCACAACCACCCGGTGCGTGGCAAAGGCGCGTTCCAGCTGGAGCAGCTCGCGCGCGCGGCCGTGGAACCTGTACCCCGGCTCCTCCGGCAGGCCGCCGGGCGCATGCTGATCAACGAGGGCGCGCGGCATGGCGGGCTTCGTGGCTCCTTCCGGCAGCGGCGCGGCGGCGTCGAACACCACCGGGTCGGCGGATTGCTGGTACAGCGCCGGCAGGAACCAGTCGCGCAGTGTCACGGTTTCCTCGACCTGCTCGCCCTCCGCATTGGTGCGCGTGAGCTTGTGGCGCTCCAAGGTTTCCAGCAGCGCGAAGCGCCCCTGATCGACCGCCTGCCCGACCGTCAGCCCATCGGCCAGCCCTTGGTAGAACGCCTTGACGAACAACTGCGCGGCGACGACCAGCACCGAATAGTTCATGGCTAGCACGCTGCCCACGCCCGCGCGGATCAGGCGCGCGGCTACGCTGGCGTACGGGTTGGCTTCCTTCTGGGCCGCGCTCTGGCAGGCGTTCAGCACCATCAGTGGCACGCCGCACTGGTTCAGCAGCGTGCCGAGCCGGTTGGCATCCACCCGGTCGCTCTTGTGCTCGTCGTTCTCGAACAGCAGAAAGCCCAGGCCCAGCGCGGCATCATACACGCCGTGACCGTCGAAGTGGACGACGTGAACGGGCGGAGCCTTGCGGTCGCGCAGGCGCTGGCTCAGGGCTTTCAGCGTCGGCGTCTGGAGGAACTCGACCTCGACCCGCGCGCCTAATTCATCAAGTGCGTCGAGCATTGGCAGCGACATGGCACGCGGCATCGATAAAGCCAGCGTCGTCGGGGCGCGACACCAGCACCAGCACGCGCACCGGCAGCCCGAACGCCTTCTGCCTTCTCGGCGGGGTGGTCGCTTTCTGCAAGCGCCGCCGCAGGCCGATGCCCTGCGCAAACACATGCCCGCCGTCGTCGGCCAGCAGCTCCCACGGCTGGCGCAACACGCGCGGGTCGGTCGCGTCGATTGTCACCAGCTTGCCCGCGCCCGGCGCATCGACGAACTGCTGCCACAAGCGCGCCGCTTCGCGGTTGTCAGTGACGCTATCGCGCAGCTCGCGGCCCCAATCCTCCATTTTGTTCTCGATCTCCTCGGCGCGCTCGAAATCTGGCCCGGTCGGCCATTCGCTGTAGACCTCCAGGTACCAGCGCAGGTCGGCCAACGCCGCATCATTGAGCGGCGGCGCGAACGGCATGGGCGGCGTCGAAACGCCGGTATCAGGGCGGAACAGCGATACCGTGATCGGTCCATCCTCAATCTTTTCGTCAGAGGCAAAGCGCAGTGAAAGCTCGATTGGTGTAGACATGGGATCTCCAGTTGGTAGCAAGGCGGGCAGCGCATCCTACTACATAAACGCCTCCAGCGGCTCGATTGTGTCAACGATGAGTAATTTGTAACGCTACATAGAACTGCAAAACGTTTTGGAAAGTCCCTCACCCTCGATCCCTCTCCCATTGGGAGAGGGAAGCTGCGCAGCAGCCGGGTGAGGGCCAACGATCATGCCGAAAAACATCTGTGGTTCTACAGGCTACCGCTCACATGGTGATGGTGCGCGTTAAATCCGCTTGTCCTGACTGTGGCGTACCGACGCGGATCGGCCCGAAGCGCGTCTCGACGGTCGCGACCAGCGCGATTGTCACCTGGATGTCGCCAGCGTCGCGCGGGGCGGCCACAACCAGGTAAACGCTTTGGCTGCCCAGCAGCGGACTGGCGGCGTGGTGCTCGAACTGCCAGTAGGGCTGGCGCTCGCCCAGGCCAAAGCCCTGGATCACCGGAAATACCTGGTGGTACTCGATTTCCGCGCCGATTTCGCCCAGTTTGATGTCTGTGCCGTCGGCGAACTTCAGTTCGGGGCCGAGCTTGACGGTGTAGGTGCCCTTGGAGTCGGCGGTGACGCGCAGCGGGTACAGGTCGTGCGCGACAATCAGCCGCGCCCCGCCGCGCGGGCTGAGCGTGGCAGTCAGCGTCGCATCGATGAAGCGGGCGCGCGGCGCGGCCAGCGGGTGGAGCGTGCATGCCAGCCGCACCAGCGCATAGCGCTTGTCATCGGCGGCGGCGACCACTGCTTGCCGGTTTCTCCGGCCATCGCCTGCTCGGCTGACCAGCAGGCTGGCTCACCAATCGTTACTTTCGGTCGGACCGATGTGTCACCGAATGAAACGCCTTCGAGCGGCTCCAGCGTGCCTTCCCAGGCGACCTGCTCAATCTCGGTCGGGATAATGATGCGCATAGGTTTCTTCCTCGTGGCTACTATGTGCTACTATTTCACCACAAATGCGGCCTATGTTCAAGAGGTGGAGGGGCTTATCCTATGTGCGCGTAGCGCTGTTTGCGCATATCAAAAGAAGAAGAAACCGGCTATCTTGTGCCAGTCTCACCCTCCGGCGCTGCGCCCATGCTAGCGCTGCATCAACGGCAGATAGATGCCGTTGTTTGGATCCTTGCTGCTCGTCGTAGTCGTTTCGTCGCTGTCGCCGTTGACCGGCGGCACGGGATCGTCGCTGTCCGGCGGGTTCGCGGGATCGGCCACGCCCGCTGTCGCCGCCCCAGCATTGGCGAGCGCGCCGCCGCCGAAGTCGTCGAGCACCGCGTTGGGCGCGTTGATGAACCACAGCCCGATCGCGCCGCCCTTGCTGTTGAAGAATGCCTGATCTGCCGCGTTGAGCGTCGTTGTGCCGAGCGGCGTGCAGTTCTTGAACAGGTGGATCGTGCCGTCGGTGAGCGCCTGCGCGCCGAAGCGGTCGCCGTTCTGGAATGTCGCGGTGGTCGCGGGGTAGACCGTCCAGTGGCGCTGGCCGGGGCGATATGTTTCCACGTGCACCGCGCCCGCCCGCGCGTCGTAGACCGCTTCGATCGCTCCTTGCCTCCAGTTGGCCGTGCTGCCCTGCACTTTGAGCAGCAGGTCCTGTTCGCCGCCTTGCGGATCGACATTCGCCAGCGTCACGAACACTTCCTGCGCGCTTTCGAACGAAGGATTCCCGCGCCAGTAGAGCGGGCCGCCGCCGATTACATGCAGTTGCCCGTTGATGATCCGGTAGCCATTCACGCCGCTGCGCCCGCTCCAGTTCGAGCCGATGTTGCCGTTAGCGCGGTCGAACATGTCGCGCACCGGTGTCGTCAGGCATGCGGCGGTGGGCGCGCCAACCGTGATTGTGACCGTCGCAACGTTCGAGTCGTTTGCGCCGTCGTTGGCCTTGTAGGTGAAGCTATCGGTTCCGCTAAAGCCATTGGCAGGCGTGTAGCTGAACGAACCGTCCTGGTTGAGCGTCAGGCTGCCGTGCGCCGGATCGCTCGCTTTGATCGCAGTCAGCGGCGTGAGATCCTGATCGCTATCGTTCAGGAGAATGCCGTGAAGCGCGTCCACCGTCAGCGTCTGGCCCGCCATGGCCGTGTAGCTGTCGTTCTGCGCGACCGGCGGGTGATTGACCGGGAGCGTGACCGTGATGTTGATCGGGTCGCTGAGGTCGCTGGTCAGATCGTTCTGCTGCGTGCCATGTTTCGGCGTCACGGCCCGCACGACCAGCGCGTAGGTTGCATCGGGTGTCAGTCCGGTGATCGTGAGGCCAGTCGCGGTTTTGTCGGCTGTTTTCCCCAGCGATTTCAGCGGGCCATACGGATCGAACGCAAGCACCTCGTAATAGCCGCCGTCGCCGGTGTACGCGATTGGCGTCCATGTCAGCATGACGCTGGTGGCGGACTGAACCACCGCGTGAATGTTGGTGGGTGGCACGGTTTGTGTGGCGGCCCAGTCCTTCTGATGCGTGGTAAGGAAGTCGCGCACGCCGCTGTCGGTGGGATTGAGCGCGTTGTAGCTCAGGTTCAACGAGATGAGGTTTGTCAGATGCGTGATCAGCGTGGACATGTCGCCGCTGAGCATGTTCGAATTGAGATTGAGCGATTGCAAGCTGGACAGGTAGCCGAGTTGCGCGGGCAGCGCCCCGCTCAGTTGATTCTGACTCAAATCGAGCGCTTGCAGCTTGGTCAGCCCGCTATAGAGCGGCGGAAGCTGCCCCGAAAGCTGATTGTTGCCCAGGCCCAGCGAAACAAGCCCGGTCAAATCGTTCAAGCTAAACGGCAGGGTGCCGCGCAGCCCGTTGTTGGTCAGGATCAATGCCAGGACATGGCCTTTGTTGCACAGCACGCCGTACCACGAGCAAGGCGTGTTGTTCTGCAACCAGCCAGTGTGATTGGTCCAGCCTGCGCCGTTGGTATTCAGGTAAATATCGGCTAATGCGTGGCATTCAGCCTGTGGAATTTCGGTGACGCTGCCGCAGCGAAACGCCAGCCGCGCAATTTCGGTGTCGGACAGCACGCGGTTGTAGATCCGCACGTCGTCGAGCGCGCCGTCAAATGGCGTATCGGGGGCGCTGAACATGACGCCGCTGCCCGGCTTCAACGGGTAGGAACCGAGCAAATTATTCACGGCTTGCCCATTGAGAAACACGCGCATGCCGTTGCCGCCGTAGGTCGCCGTGACATGGGCATACGCGCCCGGTTGCGTGCCGTTCAGCGAAATGCCCCGGCTTACAATAAAGGGCGAATCGACGTAGACGGTGAAAAAAAGAGGGCTGGTCCCCACATTCGTGTCATATATAAGGCTGGCCTTGCCTGGCAGCGTGATCAACGACATGCTATGTTGCGGCGTGGCATTGAGCCGTACCCAGAACGCGATCGTGAACTGCTGCAACGTATCGATGTTGGTGCCGGGCGCAGTGCCGTAGCTGTTCGGGTCGCTCACGCTCTTGAAGGCTGACGGGTTGGCATGATCGAGCGCGGGCGTGACGTTCGTAAACCCAGCGGCACTATGCAAGGTGATGTTGTTGCCGCTGCCGCCGTAGTCGATGCTGGTCGTGCCGCTGCCCTCATCGAACGGCCAGTAGCTGAGCAGACCGTCGTCGAGATTGCCTGGAGCTGCCTGAGCGCTGCTGGTAGCGATAACGGGCGTGGCAGCATGTGCGGCGGGTGCGGCATGCAGTGCGAACATGGCAAGCACGGCGAGCGCGCAGACGTGGCGCGCCAGGCGCATACACGGCGAGAAAAACGAACAAACGCGCATGGTTCCCTTCCTTCACGAATATACTCATTACCATATTGTTCTTGTGCAGTGAGTATAGGCCTCGAACGTCGAGAAAACGTCGAGAACTTGGGTTATCATGCGCTTATGTTACATGTGCAGGACACTGGTGCAGGATCAGGCTCGTCAAAAGCGCATGGAGCAATGAAATTGGAGGGAGCATGGGATTGCCACCAGAGAACAGTATCGATATCGCGGCTGCACTACGCAACGCTGCCAACGATGGCCCAATCTGGAGCGTGAACAGCGAACAGTTAAATATGAATCTGATTCGCTTGCCGACCGGCGACGGTATTGCGGAGCATGTCAATAACGAGGTAGATGTGGCGCTGGTCGTATTCGAGGGCAGCGGCCAGATTGTGGTTGATGGTGCAGAATACTCGTTGCATGCCGGGCAGGCGCTGGTGCTGCCGCGCGGCGCAAAGCGCGCTATTCGTTGCACGGCGGGGCCGCTGGTGTACCTGACATGCCACCGGCGGCGGGCCGGGTTGATGCCGTCATGAACGTATGCAGCAGGAAAATACTGATTACTCAAATGCTACCCTCGCTGCGTCCAATATGATCCCAAATACCTTTGTACGAGCGCCAAGCCGAATTGATCTTGAGGCGCGTAGTGCGCGCTCCTTCGGCTGGCGCTTCCAGCGCGCGGCTAACCTGCTTGCAGTACTATCCGCCAGCCCAGCCGGCATCCATCACCCATGCTCGCGCTACCCGCGCGTTGTCAAGGGCAAGTAAATCTGATGATTGCCAGGGAGGGCTGGCATGACAGGCGTAAACGTGGGCGTGCTCGATGTAGGCGTGGATGCGCTCGATGTGGGCGTGGGCGTGCTCGATGTGGGCGTGGGCGTAACCGACGATTGGCAGGCGCTGGTGCTCGGTGCGCCCCCAACTGTGCTCAGGAAGCACCAGGCTGTCGGCTCAAATCCGCCCGGCACATGGCCGCCGCCTTGCACGACATAAAATGTGAGATCCAAGTTGGCGCAGCGGGTTGCTAACTGATCTTCTGACTGGCTGTAAGCATACGTTTTAACCGTTTTTCCGCCGACCGGCTGGGCCAGCGTTTGCTCGGTTTGCGCGCTGACCCGTACCGTATAGCACCCCGCCGCATCGCCCCAGCCCGCCCATTGCGACGATTCATAGTCGCGATCCAGCGCTGGCGGGGCGGTTTCTGGCAATTCATTGCCATCTGGCGGCAGTTGCCCATGGATAGCGAGAATATGTGCTGCGCGGGTGACGCCAGGCGCGCTAAATAATGCTGCTTTCGGTCCCCAGTAGCCGTAGGCGCTCACTTCACCACAGGTCGTATCGCTGCCCGGTTGTGCCGGTGTTCCAGGCGTTCCGGGAGCCACCGCGTCGCCATCGCAATAAAACGTGCCAGAGATCGGCACAATCGCGCGGATCTTGTTGCTGGTGCGCGGGTCGGCGTAGAGGACATAGGCAAACCCGGCACCGCGTGACTCGCCCACGACATACACCTGGGCAGGATCAATCGCTGTTCCCAACAGTGTAGTGTTGGCGGTGGCCTCGGTGATGAGCTGATTGATAAAATCAACGTCGTCATAGGGCTGACCTGCTTCGTCCATGCGAAACCGCCAGGCTGAGCCGTCAATCGCCGCTGCTGCGGGAATGTTATTGCGCCCTTGCGCAGAGAGAAACACAGCGCCGCTGGCATCGGCAAGCACGGCCTGCCGCCATGCCGCGCTTATGCCCATTGTGCCGCCATCGCCATGCAGGTGGATTACGAGCGGTCGCCCGTTTGGCGGTGCCTCTGCCGCCGACACTGCGTATACAAAACTGCGGGAGTAGCCATTGACTGAAAGCGTTCCGGGGGTGTCTGCGCTTGGTTGCGACAGCCCAGCCGGGGTGCGCGGCTGATAGGCATGTGCCAGATAGACAAGGCTCCATGCCAAAAGACACGACAGAATGAGTTGTTGCATCGGTATGCCTTTCGCTTGTCCGCTCGCGCAGACGGTTCAAAATCCATGGAATCCACGCTACCACGACGCATATCGGCGGGTCGGCGAGCACAACCATGCTTTGCCTGGGCCATGCTCACCGCGATGATCGTTGCACGCGCTCGTGAAGCGCTCCTTATCTGGCGGTGATCAACGGCAAGTACAAGCTCCTGCCACCCGCCGCTGGCCCCGCGCCAAGCGTCACGACGTTCGAGACGCCGCCACCTGGCCCTGGATTGAATACCGACACGGGCGCGTCGTCGCTTCCAATCAGATCGGCGTCAGTTATCGTAATGCTGATCTGCGTGCCATTGCCCGCTGCCGGGTAGTCGGTGCCGTTGAACTGCACGGTTGCGCCTGCTGCGAAGCTGCTGCCGGTGAGCGACAGTGTTGTGCCTGACAGCATGGCCTGCGTGAGATGGGGCAATGGGTTGGTGACACTGAACGGCAGCGCGTTCGACGGCGCGGCTTCCAGACCTGGATTCACGACGGTGATAGCGACCATGCCAGCCGTGGCGAGATTCGCCGCCGGAACCGTCGCTTGTAGCTGCGTGGCGCTCACCACGGTGGTTGCCATGGCCGCACCGTTGAACTGCACGGTTGCGCCTGCTGCGAAGCTGCTACCGTTTACGGTGATCGGCATGTCGCCCGAGCCAACCGGCGCACTTGCTGGCGTGATATCGCTGACCTGCGGCATATCGCCGAGCGACGTCGTGCCCCAACTGCTGGGGTCAGCAAGCCCAGCACGCTGCGGCCATGGGAAGCGATCATTGTTCGAGTTCACCCACGCCTGCTCCACGTTCAGCCCGACGACATGGTTCATCCCGCCAATCGAGCCAGCGTCGATCCGCAATTCGGCGTTCCAACTTGTGCTACTTGCGCTGATCTGCGCGCCCGCGCCGCCGCTCCAGGCGACGTAGCCCGTGCCATTACCATTGAAGGTCGAGATCACGCCAGCCTCGTTGGTATAAAAGACATGGTCGTTCGCGCCGGGCGCGTTTCGCCGCCCATAGTCGCTGTCGACACGTACCACCGCAAGCGTGCCAGGTGAGCTTCCGGCACTACGCTTCATGCCGCTGAAGCATGCATACAGCGCGTCGTCGGTGCGGACGAGCGAGACAAATGCCTGCGTGCCGTCGGCGTAGGGCGCGAGCGGGACGCGCGCCGCGTTGGCGTAAGCGGCGTCGTTGCAGTCGCCGTCGAACACTGGCGCGGCCTTCGGGATGGCGAGCGGCGCGACTGTCAGCGTCTGCGTAGCCGTCGCTTCTTTGCCGGCGCTGTCACGTGCCGTTAGCGTCACGCTGTAGCTGCCCGGCGCGAGGCCCTCGATTGTCTGGGTCTGGCCGCTGCCGATGTCCGCGCCGTTCAATGCCCAGCGCAGTGCCGTGCCGCTCAAACCACCATCTTCCACGTCGGTGGCGCTGCCTTGCAGCACAATCGTCTGTCCGGCTGGCAGCGGTGCGCTGCCGGGTGCGTCGATGTGCGGCGCTGGCGAGCGGTTCGCCACGGTGAACGACTGCGAGACGGCCATGGTTGTGTTGTAGCCATCGCTGGCGGCCACGCGGATCAGGCCGCCGGTCGTACTAGCCGGGATGCCGCTCAGCTTATCGAGATCGAGCGTGACGGTATCGCTGTTGGAGCGGTTCGGAATGCTGCTGAGCAGTGCGCGCCAATGCTGGCCGTTGTCAGGGCTGTACTGCACGCTGAACAGCAATTTGTCATTCGGGTCGGGGTCGGTTGCGCGCCATGAAAGCGTCATGCTGTTATCGATTGTTTCGCCGCCGGCCGGGCTGAGGATGCTGACGGTTGGCGCGCCGCTGCCGGGCTGAAGGGTGGCGATCACGGCATTGCCGTTTACCAGTTCAAGTGTAGCGACCGGCGCGGTGGGCGCGGGGAAGGTCAGTACAAAGGGCTGCGTTGTGCCATCGCCATCTGATGTGTTTTGCAATGTGATCGCCCGCTCATCGATCAGATTCCCCGCCGCGTCGCGCAGCCGCAGCGTGTACGTGCCAGCATCCTGGGTCGTCAAGGGCGCGGCGCGCGGTGCCGCATTGCGTTGGAGCTTCGCGCGGATGCCCTGACTCATGCTGCTGGACGGATACACCCAGGCGTAATCCAGGCTGCCGCTGTTCGCCGCCGGATCAACTGCGCCGCTGATATAGACGATGTTTGCGGCTGTGGCCAACTCGCGCTGCGCTTGCGCTGTTGTGGTTGACTCCTGTTGCGCGGTCACACGTGCGTTCGTGCTAATGCTGCCAAACAACGCGCGCCAGGTGTAATCGCTGATCCAGAATGGCGCGCGGTACGCCATGTAATCCGCTGTCGTGCCAGGATCGATTGGCGTCAGGCTTTGCGTGTCGAAGCCATAGTAGCGCTGGTAGGCGGGGATTGGGAAGAGCGGGCCGCCGCGTATCCCGTCGTCCAACACACAGTTGGTGCCTGTCGCATCACGGTAGGGATAGCCGGGGTCGGGTTTAGCCGGGCCGCCGCAGTTGACGTGCTGGCGTCCATAGTTGTGCGAGAGCTCGTGCGCCAGCGTCCCGAACACCTGCTGCTGCCAGAACAATGGCGTCGTGTCAAGGGTCGCCTGATCGATCAGTTTGACATAGAGGTCGTCACCTGGTGTCTCACCGTACCCTAAATTGCCTTTGGTATTGGTATCGGCGTGAACCAGACCGACATAATGCGTGACAGCATTGGCATCGTCGCAGTGGTCAGGGTCATCGGAAAACGTATTGCGCTGCGCGATCGATCGCAGGATGTTATCCTTTTTCTCAGGCACAGCGTATGGTTCGTATTTCCAGGGCGGAATGCCGAAGCGCGCTTCGATTTGGGCAACATCATCATCCTGGTGGTACATCCAGACATCATTGGTCGGCAACATCTGTCGGGTAATATCGGCCATGCGGAACAGGCTTGGATCAGTGTTCGATGCAGCTGGCGCATGCGTGCGGACGGGAATCGTCACGATGCAGATCGGCGCTTTGTGGGTGAAGCTGAACGGCTGATTGCTCGCGTTGTTGTTGCCGCGATTGGGGTCGTTCCAAGTCCCACGCGGATCGATCTGCAGCGTGAGTTTAGTGATGCCTGCGTTTGTCCATGAGTCAGGCAACTGGAACAGCCATCCACCATTTGTGTTCGCGCGGTCGGGCGTGCCATTGTTTGCCGCAAAGTTTTGCGGGCCGTTCAGCGAACGCAGCGCGCCGAGCGCCGCGCCGTTACCAGCCGTGCCACTCAAAATCGCCTCGACATTGAAGGCGCTGGGGCCACTGAGTTTTGTGCCGTACACGCGCACGTAGGTCGCCTTGTTTGCCACCAGCGGCACATCATTGTTCAGATTCTGGATGCCTTGTGTGATCTCCCAACTGTTGAATGCCAAATCCCAGCTAATCGGCGGCGCATCGGCACGAATGCGGCTCAGCCCATTCGAGGTGTCGAAGTACACCCAGCCATCGGCCACGCCCGCCGGCGACGTGCCGTCAATTGAGAATACGCCTGAGGAGTTTTGCGTCGCAATCGGCTGCGGCGTGTCAAACGGATCAGACGAGCCGATCAATGAGCGGCCGATGTGGTATTTCATCAGCCGCCCCAGATTGCTCACTCTGCATGAAGTACCAAGCGAGCCGGTGCTGCAAATCTTGAGGTTCTCGACCCAGAACAGATAATTGCCGTCGCTCGCCATTGGGCCAATGGCTGAAACGCGCTCCACGCCAAAGCCATCGGTGCGGTTCGGCGCGGTGTACACATTGCCCGCGTTGCAACGTTTCCCATTGATGATGGTGAAGCTACAATAGTAGGCGCGAATCTCATTACCCGCATAGGTCTGGCCGGTAATCTGTTCGAGCGGGCCTTTGACCCACAGCGGGTTAGTGGTAAAGCCAAGCAAGAGGCTCGCAATCGACGCATTCGAGAGGTACACGCCCGGCTCGTTGGCGAACCCTTTGAAGGTGCAGGTGTCGGTGCATGTTTTATCTACGCTTCTGATCTGGCCGCCAGCGAACCATTCGAGCTCGCTGCCGTTGACGATCAGGCCATTCGCGCCTGCGCCGCCGTCGACGACGTAGGCTGTTTCGTCGTAGCGCGGATCATCTGGTACATGGGTCTGGGCCTTGGGCGTGCGAAAGATGCGGCCATCGCTGAGGATGTAGAACAAGTAGCCGCCATCCACCACCAGCGCGCCGGATATGCCGTATACATCAGTAACCGCCACCGGCGTGAGCGCGCTGGATAGCGAACGGCGGTAGATCAAGCCATCCTGCCAGTAATAAAGCCCGCTGTCGTCAGCTGCCCACGAACTCGTGTTGCAGAACGCATAGCTCGAAAGTGTGGCCACCGCGCCGCCGCGGATCGGCCAGCGCCGTAGATAGCCTGTTTGCACTGCATCAGGTAGTGCCTGCGTGGATTGCGGCACACTGTTCGGGCCGGACAGCTTGCACTGCGCCCAGTACAGGTAGCCGCCGCCGATCAGCCATGTGTCGCCAACAGCGATCTGCCCAGAGCCAAACAGATCGCGCATGAATGTCACCGTTCCAGGATCGGCGGCGGGCGCAGCCGCTGGTGTGTTGGCGACGGTGCTCGACGCGGATTGGGCGGCTACGCGCGGCGCAAACGCGAGCAGCGACACAAGGTAGACGAGCACAATGGCGAATCGGCCAAACGAGATGCGAGGTTTCATGTACGCCTCCTTTGAAGGCTAAGATCCCAACAATCGCTCGATAGCTGCAGCAAGTGCGGTGGCGAACGGCATGACCGTGTCATCGCCCTGATCCGGCGTAATGCTTAGCACGGTGGCTTCGCCGGAATGCACGTCGATGATCTGGACGCGCCATGTGTCACTGCCCGGCTCACGGCGCAGTCGCACGATAAATGCGTGTGCCGCACCGAAATCGGGCGGCGCAAGTGTTTGCTGTGGCATGTTCACAGCGTAGCGAAGGGGTGGCTAAAGAAGTGGCTAAAGCGTTGCGCTGGCTTGAATTTGCGCAGCGAGCGCGTTGGTTTCGGGCGTGGGGGACACGCCTAATTCCCGGGCCAGCAGATCGACAAATCGATGGTAATGAGCGAGCGCCGCACTGCCTTCGCCCTGACATGCCAGGCTACGCATCAGGCCGCGGTGTGCCGCCTCGCCGTAGCTGTCCAGCGCAATCGCACGGCGGTACGCTTCAGCTGCAGCGCTGTGGTGGCCGCTGGCCAGGTGCAGCCCGCCAAGTGCCAGCAGCACCTCGCATGCCTGCTGGTGCAGGCGCTCGCGCCGGATTAGCGCCAGGTCACTTTCCAGTTCGCCAAGCGCCAGATCGCCCGCATACAGCGCGGCGGCGATGCGGAGGTGCTTTGTGCGTTGGGCCGGGTCGCTAATGCTCTGCTCCACGGCGCGCTCGAACGCCATGACATCCACCCATGCATGCAGTTCGCGGTTGAACGCGTAGCGCCCGCCCGTGAAGGTAATCCATTCAGCCCGGCCTAGCGCGCGGCGCAGATGGTAGATCGCCATGCGAAAGTTTTGCTTGAGTTGCTCCGCCGAAGCGTCCGGCCACAGCGCCGCACCAATCTCCGCTTTGTCAGCCGAGTCGACCAGGAGTAAAAACAATAGCAAATCTTTCGTCTTGCTGTAGACCCAATCATCGCGGGTCAGCTCCCGCCCGTCGCGCACGACCCGGAACTGGCCGAAGACGAAGATGCGCAGATTCGGTGGAGGTTCAGGATGGATCTGGCGCTGCGGCAGATGCACCGCCGACAGTGCGAGATTGGCTGCTTGATCGAGGGTCAGCAGTCGTCCGTCAGCAACGGCCAGCGTGTATTCGGCTGGCGGAAGCGCGTCGCGGGCCACTGCCGCCGATTCCGCCATATACTCCGCGCTTTCACTGCCCAGATAGGCGAAGTCCTCTGCATCCATGGCGCGCAGCCCGGCGACAAACAGCGTCGTCGCCTGGGCCGGGTAGCCAAGCCGGGCGATCAAGTCTGCGCATGAGTGAATCGTGGCAGCCGTGCGGATCGTTCGCTCAAGTGGCAGGTACAAACGCAGCGCCTCACTCAGGCAGCGCGCCGCTTCCGAATAGTCGCACGCTCCCGTAGCGGTGCGGCCCAGATGGCCAAGAAACTGCGCTTCCATATCCTTCAGACCCAGTTCGCGCGCCATGCGCAGACCTTCGCGGTAGTGCTCAGCCGCAGTGACAAAATCCTTGCGATAGCGGGCAACTTCGCCAAGGCCGTTCACGGCATAGGGCAGATATGAGGTATTCTGGGCGGCGCGGAGATGCGCCATGCTTTCGGCATAGGCCGCCTCCGCTGCGTCCAGGTCGCCGCTGTCCAGGGTGAGGTTCGCCAGGCTAATCAGCAGCAGCGCCGTCGTCAGGCGATCGTTCTCGGCGCGCGCAAGTACAAGGCCCTGGCTGTAGTACTGACGCGCTTCGCTCAGATGACCTTCAAACTTTGCAACGTGTGCCAGCCCGTTCAGTGTCTGGCTAATGCCGCGCCGGTCGCCTAGCTCACGGTAAAGACCGAGACTCTGATGATAGTATTCGCGCGCTTGCGGTGCATCACCTTTCATTTCGGCGTATATGCCTAACAGATAGGCGGCGGTGGCGATACCTTCGGCGTACTCAACCGCCATTGCCTCGCGTAGCGCCGCCATGGCGGCGGCGTGCATGCCGTCGTAATCGCCCTGGCGATAGGCCAAAAAGCTTTCACAGTTCCATGCCTTTACGGAGATGATACCTGACTGGAGCGGCCCGCATGCCCGCCCGCGTGCCAGCCAGGCGCGGCCTTCGCTGATCGAAACGCTATTCCAGAAATGCCGGAGCGCGCCCGCCAACCGCAGCATGCTCGTAGCGTCGCCGCACTCCTCCGCCGTCTGAAGCGCGCTCCGTATGTTTTCGTGTTCCAACGCAAGGCGCGCCAGCCATATGTCGTGCTGTGTGTCGTTGAAGGTCTGATCGGCGTGTTCGGCCAGCGCGATTGCCCAGGCCAGATGTCGCTGCCGTGTGTCCCGTTCGCCCTGCTCTCGGAGCCGTTCGGCGGCGTACTGGCGAACCACTGCATGCAACCGGTAGCGAACGGTCGTCGTGCGTTGCGTCACTTCCACCAAGGAGGAGTCCATCAGCTCCGCCAGCGCGTCGAGTGCGGATGGCAGGTTGCACACCGCTTCGACCGCATCATAATCGAAGCTGCCCGCGAACACGGCAAGCTGTCGAAATAGCGCCTGCTCATCGGCACTCAACAGCGCGTAGCTCCAATCCAGCGCCGCCCGCAGCGAGCGCTGGCGCAACGGGCGCTCGGCCTCGTGGCCCGCCAGCAGGCCCAAGCTTTGCCCCATCCGCTCGGCGATCTGCGCCACGCTTAGCAGCGCAACCCGCGCCGCAGCCAGCTCGATTGCCAGCGGCATGCCATCGAGCTGCGTGCAGATCGCGGTGACGGCGGGCGCCATCTGATCATTGATCGCAAACGATGGAAGGCGCGCGGCCGCGCGCAGGCCAAACAACGCCATGGCCGCAGCATCATCGAGTGGCGGGATAGGGTAACGCATCTCGGCAGCGAGGCCAAGCGGTTCGCGACTGGTCGCAAGGATATGCAACTGCGGACAGGCGGAGAGCAGCCGCGCGCTTATCTCGGCGCAGGCAGTGCGGAGGTGTTCGCAGTTATCGAGTACCAGCAACGCTCGCATGGAATGCAGCGCACTGGCGAGAGTGTCCATCCAGGATACATCGTGCTGCTCTGTCAGGTTCCAGGCGACCGCAACAGCCTGCGGCACAGCAGCCTCATCAGCAAGTGCTGCGAGATCGACCCAGCATAGGCCATCGGGAAAGGTGGGCGTAGCTGCAACATGGGTAGCAAGGTGCTGTGCAATGCTGGTCTTGCCGACACCACCCGGGCCAGTCAACGTCAGCAAGCGTTGGGCAACGACATGCGGCATGAGTTCGGCAAGCAGATTGTCACGTCCGACGAGGGGACATTCGAGGGAAGGCAGCGCGCCCGGTGACTGTGTTTGTTCGGTGATCAACATCATACGTGTCAGGGGATACTACGCATAGTTGACATGAAGGGTTAATGCATAAATGCATCATACCACGAATGATCGCAAGATACTACCCCCGCTGCGTCCGGTACGGCCCCAGATAGCGCTGCACGAGCGCCAAGCCGAATTGATTCTGCAACGTGGTACGCGCCCCTTCGGCGGTCGCTTCCAGTGCGCGGCCAACCTGTTTGCAGATCGCGTCGGCCAGGAACTGTGGCAGCGTCTCCTGCACGGCGCTGACCCGCAGCGTGTTGCGGAAGGTCGCCAGCGCCGCCCCGAGCGGCTCGCGCGCGATCAGCGCAGCGGGCAGTTCCAGGCGGTAGGCGGGACCATTTTCGTCGGGCCGATAGTAAATCACGTACAACTGGCCGTAGCCATGCTCGATGGCAGTGCGGCGCGCTTTGAAATCGGGCAACCCCGGCGAGCGATAGCCGGTCAGCAGGTGCGGGCGATCCTGTTTAATCAGCGGCACCGGCAGCGCGTACTCGCCCGGCTCCAAAATAGTGGTCCACAGCGTCCGGTCAGTCACAGAGCCAGACAGATGCGGCGCGAGCGCGGCGACATCGTCGGCAGCGGTGGCTTGCTTGGAGTGCGCTACTACGCGGCGGCATTCGAGTACCAGGCGCCAGTCTTCGTCGGCAAAAAAGCGTTCGATAACCGCATGAAACGCATGCCACCATGCCGGCGGGCGCGGCATGCGCGCGTCCTGCGCGTAGCGCACCAGCAGCCGGTTGACCTCCAGTAGCGTCGAGTAGAATGAGCCATCGAGCACGAACAGGCCGCTCGTCGTGGCGCGGATGCGGCGAGCCAGTAATTGCAATTCCATGACGGCGCGCACGCCGCCGATGATGCTTTCCAGTTCTTCGATTGGCGGCAGGAGTTGCACCAGCACGCTTTGGTCGGTCAGCGTCGCCTCTTCCACCGCCACGGCAGCCAGTGCGGCGAACGTCGCGCCCGCGGCAGGCACAGTGGCATGCGCGCCATCTACGGCGCACAGGCGGCGGATCGGCCCATCCGGCGCGCGGTGAATGCGGCGGCTGAGCACTTCACGCAGCCGATCGCGATCACCTTCCAATTGCGTCAGCGTGTCGCGGCAGGCATTAGCGCATGCGTCGATCGCCGCCAGCACGGCGGCAGGCAGCGCGGCGGGGTCCAACGCTTCTGGTTGTGGTAAGGGCATGAAAGCTGTGGTCATGGCAGACCTTTATACAAAGCGGAACAAGTGTGCGAAGTATAGCATGGCGCGACGAAACACGGAAGCATGTCCGCTGCATATGGTCAAGGGCGAAGCCGAAGATAGCGGGCTACAGGGCATCATGTTTACACATGTTTACTTTTTGTTACGATGTACCGCCAAAAATACACCGAATATAGGTCTCGTCGGTAAGCTTTTGGCATCATATATGCGATGGATAAAAGTGCAGCGATGGACTCGGCTGAGAGTTGAGAATGATAAAAGGAGGGACTTATGAATGATCGATCACAGATTAAGTGGGCGAGTGGGCTCAACATCATTGCTGGTATCTGGCTCGTTATATCGCCCTGGATTTTCGCGTATGCGACTGGAGCAGGTGAGTGGAACAGCATTATTGTCGGCATTATCGTCGCTGTTCTCGCAGCTATCCGCGCCTTTGGTGCATACGATGCGGCATGGATGAGTTGGGTGAATGTTGTGCTTGGCATCTGGGTCGTGATTGCCCCATTTGTCTTTGGGTATGCAACGTTCCCCGGCCGCATGTGGAACAACATCATCGTCGGTATTATTATCGCAGCGCTTGGTATCTGGAGCGCCCGAGGTAGTAGCGGGATGAGCCGCGTGTAGAGCGTAAGTAGTTTGGAGAGTCCTGCTGTACTTTGTTAGTTCTAAGTGTAGTAGGTAAGCCGCATGCCACTCCCTGTTTCTCACAGGAGTGGTATGCGGCTTTACTGTACATATGCCGCCTGATTCATTGTATTCATACAACTTGGCAGCCAAATGCCGCTCTTCACCCCGCGACTTGAAATCCGCTGAAGTACATTCTATACTTCTGCCAGCCGCCGCATGTAGTTGCGTAGCGCCCCGTATAGATCGCGATATATAGCATAGACACGCTCATAGCGCGCCTGATCCTCAGCGTTCGGGGCGGTGGTGCTGGTCACTTCAACTGATCGACTAGCGGCTTCCTCGACACTACTGAACAATCCCGTGCCAACACCAGCCAGCAGCGCTGCGCCGTAGGCTGGTCCTTCCTCTACCGCCAGCGTGGCGACCTCCGCACCGTAGATGTCGGCCTGCATCTGCCGCCACAGCGGGCTGCGTCCGCCACCGCCAGTGACACGAATTTGGTCAATTTGCAGTCCCAGCTCGCGCATGATCTCCAGCCCATCACGCAGCGAGAACGTCACGCCTTCCATGACCGCCCGGATCATGTGCGCTGCGCCATGGCGCGCGGTTAAGCCAATGAATGCGCCGCGCGCCAGCGGGTCGAGGTGCGGCGTGCGCTCGCCGGTCAGGTAGGGCAAGAAGATCAACCCTTCGCTGCCGGGCGGCACCATGGACGCGGCCTGCGTCATCTCGTCGTATGAGAGCGCCTGGCTGCCGGAGTCGCTTTCACGCAAGGTGTCGCGCAGCCAGCGGAACGAGCCGCCGGCTGAGAGCGTCACGGCCATGAGGTGATATTTCCCTGGCACCGCATGGCAAAAGGTGTGCAGCCGCCCGCGCGGGTCGAGCGCAATCTCATCGGAATGGGCGAACAACACGCCGCTGGTGCCGATGCTGCTGCTCACAATACCGGTGCGCACGATGCCGGTGCCCACCGCCGCCGCCGCGTTGTCGCCGCCGCCCGCTACCACCGGCAGATTGGCGGGCAGCCCGAGCGCTTCGGCCACGCGCGGCAGCAGTGTGCCGGTGACCTCTGGCCCCTCGAAGACGCGCGGCAGCCATGCGCGTGGAATATCGAGCGCGGTCAGAATCTCGTCGCTCCAATCGCGCGCCCGCAGGTCAAGCAGCAGCGTCCCGGCAGCGTCCGACGCGTCCGATGCGCGCTCGCCAGTAAGCAACAGGCGAATGTAGTCCTTTGGTAGCAAAACTTGCGCGACACGGGCATAATGCTCTGGTTCATGGTTGCGCAGCCACAGGATCTTGGGTGCCTGGAAGCCAGTCAGCGCTGGGTTGCCCGCGATCTCGATCAGCCGCGCCGCGCCGACACTCTGCGTGATCTCGTCACACTCGGCGGCGGTGCGTTGGTCGTTCCACAGCAGCGCCGGGCGAATGACCTCGCCCGCTTCATCGAGGAACACCGCGCCGTGCATCTGCCCGGTCAGCCCTAGCCCGGCAATCTGGCTGGCATCAACGCGCGCCTGGGCCATCACGTCGCGGAGTGCCTCGCGCGCGCCGCGCCACCAATCAGACGGATTCTGTTCGCTCCATAGTGGATGCGGTGTTGATAGCGGATATTCAGCAAGCGCGGTGGCAAGCACAGTGCCGCGCTCGTCACAAAGAAGCGCTTTCGCGCCACTGGTGCCAACGTCGAGACCGAGCAGGTAACGCATGGGGCGGTCCTTTCAGACTTTACAAACATCTCTGTTATGGTATAGCGTTCGCCGAGCGAGCGGATGTCATTATAGCACGAGCCATCATGGTGCCAAAGGCAGAGAAAGTCATCGTTTTCGTACAATATGCACAAATCAAAGGCTATTTGTTTTGTTGAAATTATACGAAAAGGTTGTTATAATTATGCTATGAGAATAATAGGCGACGAAGCCTGCGAGCGAGACACACAAGCTCGACAATGATGTAAAAGGAGAATGATCATGCGAAACGGAAGCCTTGAAACTCAATCAGTTGCGCATGTCGCGGCGGCTGTTCCCGGCGCAAGCACGACATTGCGCAGTTACGGTATTGACTTAACCAACCGCTTGTCGCTGTGGCAGGCCACGCAGGCTGCGTCAACCACGTCCGACGAAGTGCTGGCAGTGATGGAAGCTCGCATGCGGCGTCAGGCCCGGCGCGCGAAGGCGCAGGCGCATGCGCACGAAGAGGCGTACGAAGAAGAATTGGCGTTCTAACGCATAAAATAATGCCGTATGTAGGGGCAGGTCCCAGACCTGCCCCTACATGTATTGTGTATGCTGTTGTAGCGCATTAGAAGATGCGCTTGCCCATCGCCGACGCGGCGAATTGAACCGCCAGTGTCGCAGTGATGTTAATACGATCTAAAATCGGGTTGACCTCTACCACATCCATGCTGCGCAGCCGCGTCGATTCCGACACCATCTCCATAGCAAGGTGCGCCTCGCGGTAGGAAAGACCGCCCAGCACCGGCGTGCCGACGCCCGGCGCTTCCTTCGGATCGAGCGCGTCCAGGTCGAGGCTAAGGTGAATGCTGTCGGTGTGGGTGCTGACGAACGAGATTGCCTCGTCCATTACCGTGGCCAGACCGCGCCGGTCAATGTCATGCATGGTGAAGACGTGAATGCCAGAGGCGCGCAGCGCCTCACGCTCCAACGAGTTCAAGATCGCGTATGCCAACCATGGCGACATCAGTTTCGCGGATGGCCGGCCCGCTGCCGAGTAGATTGACCAGCGCCGGGTGCCCGCGTCCTGTCAGGACGGCGACCGTCATGCCGTGGATGTTGCCGGACGGCGTTGTTTCAGGCGTGTTAAAATCGGCGTGCGCGTCGACCCAGATCACGCCCACACGATGGTGCCGTGCCACGCCGCTGATCGAGCCGATGGCGATGCTGTGATCGCCTCCGAGAACGAGCGGGAAGCCGCCATCCGCCACCACAGCTTGCACGCGCTGCGCCAACTCACGATTGAGTTCAACCAGTGGCTCAAGGTAGCGCAGCTTTTCGCCGTCTGTGGGGCGCCCGCACTGCTCCGCTAGCGGCACATGGAGGTTGCCCGCGTCGCGCACGCGGTGTCCGAGCGCTTCCACATGCTCGCACAGCCCGGCGTAGCGAATGGCGCTTGGCCCCATATCAACGCCGCGCCGCCCCGCGCCGAGGTCCACCGGCACGCCAATCACCACAACTTCTGTCATACGTATACTCCTCATGGCACGCTGCGCTGCGATGGGCAGACCCAACGGCGGGTCTGCCCATAAGCATTGTATCATGAAGGATGGTAGAACTTCTGTAGCATCCGTTTAGGAGGGTGTTACCTGCCCAGAGCGGCCCGGCGCATCGTCATCATTTGTGCCGATCTGCCAGTAGCCAGAACCGACCACCACTGGCCCTGGATTGCGCGGGCCGATCGAGCCAACCGCGAATGGCGCAGTGCCGGTATCATCTCGCGCTATCGGCGATGCTGGCGCATCGTTATCGTTCTGTCCAGGTGGATGGTAACGGAGTGTGTTAGCCTGCACCATTGCATCAATCGCGTCATTCGCCTGCCTGCTGCTGTAACCAAGCTCACGCTCTAATACTTCAACCATGGCACTCCGCCCATCCGACTCGGTGCCACCATATTGCACACCGACATGACGACGTAGCACCTGTACCGCTTCCTCGTAATCAATACTCGCCACGCTTTTGCCTCCTCGATTTATAGCCCGGTGAGATGTGTCTTATCGAACGTTAAATATGCTAAAATTGTTGGCGATGTGACTCTCATGTAACTTCTCTTTACTGCCACTATGAGATCTGTTCTCACTATCAGGATGATGTCACTTGTCCTTTGCGCCCGCCTTCTGCTTCGTCGCCCGCGCCGATCTGCCAGTAGCCCTCGCCAATTGGGATAGGCATAACTGGTGTTCCACTAGTTGACGTGGTGCCCGCACCTGCGACAGCTGGCACCGCCGGAATCACACCGGCCACTGGCTCATCAGTAGCAGCGCCGCGATCAGTCTCGGGTGTAGCGCGGTGATAGCGCAGCGCGCCTGACGCAATCATCGCATCAATTGCCTCATCTGCTTCGTGGTGGCTATACCCCAGCTTATCCCTGAGCACATCGCGCATGTCGTCGCGTCCATTTGCCTCCAGTCCCTCGTAGCGCATGCCAAGATTGCTACGTAAGGTCTGCACTGCCTGTTCGTAATCGATCTCCGCCATGATCATTCTCCTTGCATATCAGCACTATGTTGGCTGCACCTGCCCTGCACGTCCACTGGCCTCGTTGGTGTCTTCGCCAATCTTCCAGAAGTCAACGCCGCCTGATGCAACGCCACTGGTCGAGCCACCTGTCCCCGCGGCGACAGGCACGACTGGGTTGGGAACTTCGCCGGTTGATGAGCGCTGATAGCGGAGCGTTCCGGCGGCAATAAGCGCATCAATCGTTTCGCTCGCTTCTTTGTGGCTGTACCCCAACTCATTTTCGAGCGCGTGGACCATGTCATCATGGCCAGTTGCTTCTGGCACTTCATAGCGTGCGCCAAGACGATCCTGTAGGATGCGAACGGCGTTCTCAAGATTCACATCGGCCATGACACTACCTCCTTTGGCACTATACGGTTCTATTCGTGGTGAACTCATAGCGTGATGTATCAAAAGTCATGCCAGCGACATCATTCATGTAGCCTCACCCTTCTTGACCGTGTTATCAGTGCTATGCTATACTAAAATTTAAGATATAAAACGCTTTCCAAAGGAGACACCCATGGCTCAGCAGCTACGTCTCGTTATCGCAGACGACGAATCGCTGATCCGCATGAACCTCAAGGAAACCCTGGTCGGCATGGGTTACCTTGTGGTTGGTGAGGCAGGCGATGGCGTCAGCGTCATTAATCTTGCGCGCGAACTACGTCCGGATCTGGTTATTATGGATATCAAGATGCCGAAGCTTGATGGCATCCAGGCGGCAAAAGTGTTGACCGAAGAGCGCATCGCGCCGGTGCTGTTGCTGACGGCGTATTCCGACCGCGAACTGGTTGATCGCGCGTTGGAGGCTGGTGTCGGCTACTACATCGTCAAGCCGCTGCGCGACAGCGAACTGCTGCCGGCAATTGAAATTGCCCGCGCCCGGTACGCAGAGTTTGAAGAGATGGACAAGCAGATCGACGATCTGAAGGAAACGCTGGAAACGCGCAAGTTGGTCGAGCGCGCCAAGGGCATCCTGATGGACACCCAGGGTCTGAAGGAGCAGGAAGCCTTCCGCAAGATTCAGCAGCTTTCCATGAACACACGCAAGTCAATGCGTGAGGTTGCGCAGGCAATCTTGCTCACGGCACAGATCGAAAAGTAACGTGCTGTGGCAACTTCGGACTCCGGGACCACCCCTTCCGACGGAGCATCGGGTGGCCCCCAGCCTATCTCGTGGCGTGCTATGCTGCCGTACGCCATCACGGCACTTGTGGCAGTTGTGCTTAGCATTGCGGTGCAGCAGGCGCTCGCGCCGAGCACACCTGCGCCAGTAGCTGCCCCAACACAGGCAGCCCACCCCACTACGCCGCCCCCATTGTCGCCTACAGTTTCCCCTACCCCGGATCTGCCGCTTGCGGAAGGAATCAGCCGCCAGGAGGTAGCCGATTTACATGCCGATGTTGATCAACTCTGGTCGGCAATGTACCTGAGCCGCGCCATCAGCCAGATCGCTGATGCCGAGGCCACACTGCGCAGCAATGATCGGCAAAACACTGGCCAGGCGCTGCTGCTCGTGGACGACTCGCTCGCATTGGCCTATGACCGTGCTGCCGATTCGGCGAAAGACCCGATCGAGGAGCTGCGCCGTGAGGTTAACCAGATACATGACGACTTGTACATACGACCGGAAGGTCTTGACACGCGCTTTGCAAAGCTGCGCCAGAATATCCTCACGCTGGTGGAAGCACGCTGATGCATTTTCGATGTACCATTTTGGGTTTACAAGTGCGTTGTAACACATTTTGATGCTGCATTCTGCAAACGAAATCCGCATAGCTCTGTGTGGCGCGGGTTTCAAATCCGCGCTACGGAAGTCACTGTTTTGCAAACTGCGCTAATGATCGCCCGCCCACGTCTCCGCATCAGGTAGGTCAACGTCGCGCAGCACGCGGTCGTCATCGGCGTGTGGCTGTGGCGCTGTTTCTTCATCCGCATGCTGCGCGAATGGCTCGTTGCTTGGGCGCAGCACTCGCAATGCTTCCACATCGGCACGCCGGTACACGCGCCGCCGCCCATTTCCACGTTTGAACGAATGTAGCACGCCCCGGCTGACGTAGGCGTACAACGTCGCCTTTTTCACCCCAAGCAAGGCGGCTGCCTCGTCGCCGTCGATATATTCATGATCATTGTATCGCTGCATGATGTATCCTGTAATCAATATAAATCAATATGTATTGACATGTATCAAGCTTGGTGCTATGATTTTATCAGTGAATTAAGCTAAAGTGTACATCTTTATCAATAATACCACAGAACATGCGCCATGACGGCGCAGGAGGAGCAGCATGACAACGGCACAAACAGCGCGTGGCCTGGAAAATGTGGTGATCACCAGCACCACGCTCAGCGCCATTAATGGCACAGCGGGCGAGTTGAGTTACGTCGGCTACAACATTCATGATCTGGCAAAGCACGCCCGCTTCGAGGAAGTCTGCTACCTTTTATGGCATGGTGAGCTTCCCAACGCGCAGCAGCTTGAGAGCTTCACCGCGCAGCTTCGCGCTGAGCGGGCGCTGAGCGAAGACGAGGCTGCGCTGGTGCGCAGCCTGCCATCCAGCGGCCACGGCATGGATGCATTGCGCACGCTGGTTTCTGGCGTGGCACAACTTGACTCTGCGCTTGAAAGCATGGGCGCCTTGAGCCAGGAAGAGGCTGACCGCGTCGGCACGCGGCTGCTAGCCAAGATGCCAACATTGGTTGCGTCCTGGGATCGGCTGCGGCATGGGAAGGAGCCAGTCGCGCCCGATGCGAAGCTTGGGCATGCTGCGAACTTCCTGTACATGCTGCACGGCGAACGCCCCCGCGACACGGCGGCGCGCGCGTTCAACACCTACCTTGTGCTGCTGGCCGAGCACGGCCTGAATGCCTCGACCTTTGCGGCGCGGGTGGCGATTGGCGCGGGCGCGGATGTGTACTGCGGGGTCGTCGCGGCGATTGCGACCCTCAAAGGCGTGCTGCATGGCGGCGCGAACCAGAAGGCTATGGAGACCTTTTTAGCGATCGGTACGCCGGACAATGCAGCCCCGTTTATCGACGCGTTGCTTGAACGGCATGAGCGCCTGATGGGCGTGGGGCACCGTATCTACAAGGTAGAAGACCCGCGCGCTCGGCATCTGCGCGCGGCTGTTGAAGCGCTGGGGCGCGAGGGTGACTCGCAGCCACAAATGATAGCAGATGCCGTGGCGCAGGTGGTGTCCGAACACCCGCGCTTCATCGAGCGCAAGCTCGCGCCGAATGTGGAGTTCTACAGCGCGCCGCTGCTCTACATGGTCGGTGTGCCGCTCGACCTGTTCACATGCGCGTTCGCTTTCAGTCGCATGGCTGGCTGGACGGCCCATATCCGCGAGCAGATCGCCGACAATCGGCTGATTCGCCCGAAGGCCGACTACAACGGCCCGGCTGCGCGGGCGTTTGTGCCGCTCAACAAACGGTAATTTTCGCCACAGAGACATGGAGGGCACAGAGGATGTATAATCTAACTCTGTGTCCTTTCTTTGTGGTTACTGAACATGTATGAATAAAACCTTAGCTCAGGTAACAATCACGTCCGATGGCGCGGCGCGCGGCAATCCCGGGCCGGGCGGCTGGGCCGCGCTGTTGGAAGCCAACGGTCGTGAAAAACTGCTCCATGGCGAAGGGCCGGAAATGACCACCAACAATGCCATGGAAATCTACGCCGCCGCGCGCGCGTTAAAATCGCTGAAGCGACCATGCGCAGTGCTGATGCGCCTTAACTCGCAGTATGTGTTGAACGGCCTGGAGCGGATCTTACGTGGTGGCGCGCTGCCGGAAAAAAACCGCGACCTGTGGGCGCAGCTTCGTGATGCCGCACAGCCGCATCAGATTACATTCGAATGGGTACGCGGCCATGCAGGCGACCGCCGCAACGAGCGAGTCGATCAAGCGGCCAATGCGGCCTCGAACCGCGCCTTCGTGGCGACGCAGCGCGCATCTACAGCAGCTTCCGACGCTGAAACATGGACGCTGGCGCTTTTGTCGCCCGCTGGAGACCGACCGGTACGCTGGGCGCTCCGCACCTCAGCGGCATGGCGCAGCGGCGAAGTTGTGGTGCGAGGCGTGACGCAGCCGACGGCGATGTACCAGGCGCTGCTGGCTGGCATGACCGAGGCCAACAACCTGCCAAACACAGCGAACGTTGTGCTACACGTTGTAAGCAATTACGAGTTGATTATCAAACAGGGGCGCGGCGAGTGGAAGGTCAAAAATCCGGCACAGCGGGAGCTTGCAAAGGAAGTGGATGTGCTGCGGAGTGGATTTGGCGAGGTGCATTTCACGTTTGGGAGCACGCAGGACGTTTCCGGCTTGCTGCAACAATGACAAGCCGAGCAGCCCGAAACGTCTACGTGCGATAGCCGTGGGCCTCCACGTATGAGTCTGAATTCAGCCTGCCGCGCGGCGCGCTCGGCTTCAAAGGCGGCGCGTAGTTCTGGCGGCATGTTTGCCACCACAGAAGCATAATTCTTTACTGCGTTCGCGCCGGTCTGAAAGCGCAGCGCGCAGCCAAACTCATTGCGCTCCTGAGTTTTGACGCGTTGTGTGCTTGCGAAGACCTGCATCATAAGCCACCTAATGCTTGAAATGAAAACTTTGTCATCTATGACGTACTATAGCAAGCCGGGTGCCAAATGCCATCCATCGCAAGGCCGATCCGGTGATCGTGCTTAAAACCGACTTGGCTACGTTCTCTCTATTGACCACGAAGCAAAGTTATGCGTTGGGCAACAACCGGCGCGTCTGAAGATACCACGTATGCAAGATAATGATATTCACGCTATGATCGCATTGCTGCGAGAGACCATGCCATCTTTCGAGCAGCCGCTGATCGACGCCATGGGCGCGGAAGGGCCAATCGCCTTTTCGCATCCTGATCTCGACCATTCTCAGCCTGCGCACCAAGGATACGCTCACGGCGATAGTGTCGCCGCGCCTGTTCGCCGTGGCCGACACGCCGGAGGCCATGCTGGAACTGTCAGAGGAGCAACTCGCGCAGCTTATCTATCCGGTTGGCTTCTATCGTACCAAAGCGCGCACCATCCGCCAGATCAGCGAGCGCCTGCTCGATGAGTATGGCGGCGAAGTTCCTTCCGATCTCGACACGCTGCTCGCGCTGCCGGGCGTTGGGCGCAAGACGGCCAATCTTGTGGTGACGGCGGGCTTTGGCTTGCCCGGCATCTGCGTGGATACGCATGTTCATCGCATCTGTAATCGCTGGGGCTACATACAAACCAAAAATCCTGAGCAAACGGAGTTCGCGCTGCGTGAGAAGCTGCCGCCGGAGTACTGGTTAGAGATCAACGGCCTGCTAGTCACACTGGGGCAGAACGTGTGCCATCCGACCTCGCCGCGTTGCAGCGCATGTCCGGTCGCGGACTACTGCGAGCGCGTTGGCGTGACACGCAGCCGGTGAAAGAAGATACACCCCTCACCCTGCTGCGCGAGCAGCTTCCCTCGCCCAATGGGAGAGGGACTGAGGGGATTATGATTATGCCAGACGTCTCCGCTACCGCAGCCCATCCAGCGCCTGCCGCATGTCAGCAATCAAGTCCTCCGCGCCTTCGCAGCCTGCGCTGAAGCGGATAAACCCTTCCGGTACGATGTCGCCGCCCCAGCGCGCCCGCCGCTCCGCCGTGGTGTGGATGCTGCCAAAGCTGGTCGCCTCGCTCACCAACTGGCATGCGCCGAGAAACTGTTCGGCCTGTTCGCGGCTCGGCAGCGCAAAGCTGACCACCGGGCCGAAGTGCTGCATCTGTTTGCTTGCCACGGCATGTGCTGGATCGTCGGGCAGGCCGGGATAGCGCAGCATGCTGATTTCAGGGCGCGTCGCCAGGAACTGCGCGATCTTGAGCGCGTTGGCGCACTGCCGCTCCAGCCGCATGTCGAGCGTCGCCAGCGAACGGTGCGCCAGCCAGACCTCCATCGGGCCGGGAATTGCCCCAACCTGCGTGCGCCAAGCCCGCACCTTCTCGAGCAGCGCTGTGTCACGCACCGCGACGTGACCGAGAATCAGATCGGAGTGGCCGGTCAGGGCCTTGGTGTCCGAGGCGACCGAGAAATCCGCGCCAAGCCGCAGCGGCTGCTGGCCGAGTACCGTCGGTGTGGTGTTGTCCACCGCAACCAGCGCGCCATAATCGTGCGCGGCGTCGGCCAGCGCGGCGATGTCGCACACGTCCAGACTGGGGTTGGTCGGCGTCTCCAGCCACAGCAGCTTGACGCCTTTAAGTTGTGACGTAAGGTTCGGATTCTGTCACCGATGCGGTGCGAACGTCCACGCCCATCTCAGCGAAGTAGCCGCCTGCCAGCACGCGTGTGGTGTAATAGCTTTCGCTGAGCAGCACGGCCACGTCGCCGGGGCGCAGCACTGCGCCAAACACCGCCGCCACTGCCGCCATGCCAGAACTGAACACCAGCGTCGGGCCGCCTTCCAGCTCGGTCAACGCTTCTTCAAAGCGCGTCCATGTCGGATTATGGAAGCGGCTGTAGGTATAGGCCACCTCTTTGGGATCGCCCGCGGCGTGGAAGGCGGAGGCAAACGTCGGGCCGGGCGTGAACGGTTCGCCTTGCGTGGCGGGCGGCATGCCTGCCCGCACCACGCGTGTACTATCCTGCATGATTAAGCCTTTCTTTTCTTCATTGCGGCGCGTCGAGCAAAAGCTCCATGAAAATCAAGGTAGTGGCGCAAAGCAGAATGATAAGGTATAGTGAAGGCAGAAAAGGAAAGAAAAAGTGTCAGGAGTTTTGTGATGATGTGTCGCCATTGTGGGAGCGAGAACTTGGTACGAAATGGTCGTAGCGCAAATGGTAAACAGCGTTACATCTGTCGAAGTTGCAAGCGACAAAGCCGTGAATCACCCCAACCCAATGGCTATACTCCTGAACGGCGCGAGGAGATTTTACGGGCGTATCAGGAACGCTCAAGTCTACGCGGCCTCGAACGAACGTTTGGCATCTCCCGCAACACGGTTACGGCGTGGTTGCAAAAAAAGGGGCCGAACTCCCGCCACTAAGTTCCACGGTCCTGCCACCCGACCCGTCTGACCGTAGCACTCGTGACCTGGAAATCGACGAGGTATGGTCATACGTGGGCAACAAGAAGAATCAGGTCTATGCCTGGGTGGCGTTGTGTCGCGCGACACGTCAAGTAGTTGGTGTGGCGATAGGCGACCGTTCTCGGGCCACGTGCTGGCGGTTATGGATTTCTATTCCACTTGAGTATCGAACTGATTTCTGTTATACCGACTTTTGGGAAGCGTATCAGGAAGTTATTCCCGATGGGCAGCACGTAGCGAGCGGCAAGGAGCAGGGCCAAACCAATCACATTGAGCGGTGGAATAACACACTTCGTCAGCGGCTTGGTCGCTACGTTCGCAAAACGCTCTCGTTCTCGAAGTCGTTTGTGATGCACTGGATTTGTTTACACCTCTTTTTGCAGCGCTACAACCTCGAGATTGCTATCCGCCGCCGTTGAGCCACTACCAAAATCAAATCGAGCCAGCGCCCGAATTTATAGCCGACTTGGGTGAAGTACGCAACTTGCTGGAAGCCAAACGACGCATGCAGATGTAGGCTGGCGGCATTGGTTGCATCAATGACGGCGATCATGGCGTGTTTGCCGCGCTCACGAGCCGCACTGATCAATGGCGGCATTAGCATGCGACCAATACCCTGTCCACGCCGATCCGCCATGACATAGAGTGAATTTTCGACCGTGAAGCGATAGCCAAAGCGTGGCCGGAACGAGCTAAGTGAACTCCATCCGACCACCCCATCATCATCTGCTGCAACGAAAATCGGCATGTCTTCCTGCTCATGGGATTCGAACCATGCAATGCAGTGCTTCCAATGTGCTTGGTTTCTCATCGTAGGAGGCGGTGGTGGTCAGCACGGCGTCATTATAGATCGCAAGAATGTCCGGCAGATCAGCGCGCGTCGCCGGGCGTACATGAATGTTCATGATTGCATTGTTCCTTTACTGAGCCAACGTTACATTGTCTGATGAAACACCATACTGTGCTGCGCGAGCCAGCAGCCCGACGAGCGCGATGCCGACACATGCGACGGCGGCAGCAACCAGGAACATCGTGCTGATGCCCAGCCACTCCAGTGCGGGTGCCAGCAGCCACGCACCGCTGCCGATTCCAAGGTCGAATCCCAGGTAGTACCACGCCACCGCGCGACCACGGGCATCTTCCGGCGTCCGCTCGACATGAATGCGAATAAGCATGGGCGTCTGGGTGCCGCCGCCCGCCGCGATCAGGATCGCCGCCGCAATAAGCGCTGGCGTGGCCGATGTCGCTGCGAGCAGCAGCAGACCGATGGCGGAGGCGAGAAAGGAAACGCGAAGCACCAGGTGCGGCGCAGCTTCATCAATAAAACGCCCGGTGAGCAGCCGCGTGGTGATGATCGCGATGCCATATGATGTGTACAACAGTCCCGCGTTCACCTCGCCACGCCGCTCGACCAGCAGCGGCATGAACTGAAAGAACGCGCCGAACGCGCAGCCAGCCACGGCAGAAAGGAGCATCGGCAGCCATATGGGCGCGGGATCGCGAGCATGTCCTGCCAGCGCGTGGCTGCGGGCGTTTGCTTTGCCATCGAATGGAGCCGCAGCACCAACATGGCGCTCACCGTCGCTAGCACCGCCACCAGCCAGAACGCGCCGCGCACTGTCAGCACCGGCAGCGACGCCTCGACCGAGGCGGGCGTCAGCGTCATGGCGACGTTGGCCGCCGCACCGAACCATGCTAGCATCTGGCCGCGCCGGGCTGGCTCTGCAAGCTCGGCGACATGCGCCGTAGCCGCAGTGGTGAAGCAGACATAGCCCAGCCCTTGCAGCAGGCGCAGCCCAACCAGCGGCACAAAGCCGGTGACAACGCTCATGCTAGCCGCGCCCACGATGAGTGCCGCCGCACCACACAGCAGCACGCGCCGCACGCCCCATATGTCGCTCAACGCGCCAGCCAGCGGACCGCCCCACCAATGAGGCAATGCCGAACACGCCCAGTACCACGCCAACTTGCCAGTCAGGAAGATTGATGTTGACGAGGTAGCGCGGCAACGGCACCAGCAAGGTATAGAACGCGCCGAAGAATAGCAGCGATGCGGCCCATGTCATCCAATATTCGCTGCGGCGGCCCTGTAAGTGCAACATAGACAATCTCCATACGTTCAGCATGATCACTATCAGACTACACGCTCACTGTATAATGCTGGAGCGCATGATTCAAGAGCGCATTGTTGATGTGTTGCATCGAATATTTCGATACAAGGATGCTGAAGATGGATGTGGATCAATTGATCGCGTTCGAGCGGATTGTGCGCGAAGGGAATTTCAGCCGGGCGGCATGGGAACTGCATATTGCCCAGCCGACGATCAGCGCACGCATTCAGGCGCTGGAGCATGAGCTTGGTGGGTCGTTATTTGTGCGGAATAGCCGCCGCGTCAGTCTGACCGAGCGCGGCGCGAGCTTTCTGCCGTATGCACGGCGGGCGCTTGCAGCGCTCACCGAAGGCAGCGAGGTGGCGCGCTGGGCGCACAGCGGGCAGCATGGCCGCCTAAGTCGGCGCGTTGCGCTCGCTCACCGGCAGCTTTCTGACGCCCGCTCTGGCGGAGTTTCACCGTACCTATCCCGGCGTGGAGTGCTACGTGCGCGAGGGCGACCAGACGCAGATTGTGGAGTTGCTCACCGATGGGGTAATCGAGCTGGGGCTGATCGTGTGGCCGTATCTTGATCCGGTGCTGGCCGCCATGACACCGCTGTTTCACATGCGCGAACAAATTGTGCTGGTAGCTGGACGCGACCATCCGTTGGCGCACGAGGCTATGGTGCGGCAGGCCGATATTTTGGAGCGCAGCCAGCCGTTCCTGTTGCAGCGTTGGTGGCAGTCAACACCGCCGTTGATCGCTCGCCTGGCCTCGCAAGCGCAAAGCGTCGCGGATGTGCCACAGCATACCGGCCGCTATCTCGTATTGCAGGGCGTGGGCGTCGGTTTCTTTCCGTCAATCTTGATCGAAGAAGATCTTGCGTCCGGTCGTGTAGTGACGCTTTCCGTCGCGGACCTGCCGCCGGTCTACCGCGACACGGCACTGGTGCGGCTCACGCGGACAACGCAGCTTTCGGCGGCAGCCACGCACTTCAGTGCCATGCTGCGCGAGCGGGCGCAGCAACTTGGGCTGCTGCGCTAACTCTATCGGATAAGCTTATGCCCTGATTGCCGACGTACGTGTGAAACATGCGCGTACGAAGGGCTTTGTGATGCAACCGGGAGCAGCGCTGTAATCATGGCCGCTCCAGGGAATTATTACGCAGCACCGTGATGAAGCGGCGTTGTCTGGCTGCCGCGATTCACATCTGCACAGTTATTCGATTGCAATCCTGGTCGCCACAACCTCGCGTTGGCGATACTCGGCAGCTTCGCCGCTCAACTCGACGACCTGCTCGGCGCGGATGTCAGCCGACGATGCGCCGACGCTGAAGGTAAAGGCGCCCGGCTCGGTGACGAAGCGCATCTGCGGATCGTAGAACGCCAGCCGCGAAGGATGGACCGTGAAGGTCACGCGCCTGGTTTGGCCGACATCGAGTGGCACGCGTGCAAAACCAATCAGCACCTGGTCGGGCCGCGCTACCGAAGCGACGTTATCACGATAATAAAGCTGCACAACCTCGTCGCCAGCACGCTGCCCGGCGTTGCGTATCTCCACCGTCACCTCGATTGAGGAAGTGGTCGTCGATGCTCGCACTGCCAGGTTGGCGTACTCAAAGCTGGTGTAGCTTAGCCCGTGGCCAAAGGCAAACAGCGGCGTGGGCGGGCAATCGGTGTAATCATTGAAGAACATGGGGCGATCGCCACCGGCGCGATAGCTGTGATAGATCGGCACCTGACCGACCATGCGCGGCAGCGTGATCGGCAAGCGGCCACTAGGAGTAACTGCGCCGGTGAGCACGTCAGCAAGTCCATTGCCACCCTCTTCGCCGGGAGGAAAGAGTTGAATGAGGGCGTTCGCGCGGTCCGCAACCCGCGTTAGCGTATGCACCCGCCCGCTGAGCACGACAACGACCAATGGCGTTCCGGTGTCAGCCAGTTCCTCGACAAGCTCTTGCTGCACGCCCGTCAGACCGAGATCGGCGGCATCGTTGCCCTCACCAACGGTGACGGGCCGTTGCAGGCCACTCTTGCCCGCCACCACAACCACAGCTACATCCGCGTCGCGGGCCGCTTGTACGGCCTCGTCGAAGCCTGATTGGTCGTCGCCCAGCACCTCGCAACCCTTGGCATATGTCACCTCCACGCCTTCACCAAGAGCGGCACGCAGGCCAGCAAGCGGCGTGACATGCGGTGTGAAATATGGCCCAGGTTTGTACGCTCCGCCTGCCTGCGGCGCGAGTGACGATTCGCTGCCGCTGATGCCACTTTCTCCCGGAACATCCTTCGCAAGATAGATGATTTCAAGGTGGGCTGGATAATGATAATCGCCCTGAAGCAGCCGCTGGTCATCCGCGCCTGGCCCGATCACCGCAACGCGCTTGAGATGCGGCCCAAGCGGCAGCACGCCATCGTTGGCAAGCATGACAGTTGATTCGGCAGCCGCCTGCCGGGCGATTGCGCGTTGTTCCGGCGTCTGGAAGTGTGCGCTGGCCGTCTCGCCTCAACGTAGGGATTTTCGAACAGGCCAAGCTGGAACTTCATCTGGAGCACCCGCTTCACCGCAGTATCGACCACCGCAATCGGCAGCCGCCCGCTTTCGACCTCGGCTTTCAACGGCGCGCCGTAGAAATCCGTCGCGGGCAACTCCATGTCAAGGCCGGCTGCCAGCGCCAGCCGCGCCGCCTCACCCTGAGTGGCAGCAACACGATGAAAGTTGAGCAACTGCGGAATCGACCAGTAGTCGGCGACAACCGCGCCGTCAAAGCCCAGTTCGTCGCGCAGCAGTTCCGTGAGAATCGCATGGCTACCCGCGCATGGCACCCCATCAATTGAGGCGTACGAGTTCATGATCGCAGCGAGATTGGACTCGCGGATAGCGGCGGCGAACGGCTCGGCATAGACTTCGCGCAATTCACGTGGCCCCATCTGTACTGGATTCCAGTTGCGCCCGCCCTCAGACATGGCGTAGCCCAAAAAGTGCTTGCCAGTCGCTGCGACACCGCGTCGCAGATTGTCGGTCTGGAGGCCGCGCACGTAAGCAGCGCCAATCGCTCCATTCAGGACCGGATCCTCGCCGTACGTCTCCTCGACACGTCCCCAACGTGGATCACGGGCGACATCGAGCACGGGCGCGAGCGCGAGCCGCGCGCCAACCGCCAGCATCTGATCTCGGATAACCGCGGCGACTTGTTCAATCAATGCCGGGTTCCATGTGGCGGCCAACCCGATTCCCTGTGGGAACACCGTCGCATCGCGGTGGCAAAAGCCACCCACCGACTCTTCATGCACAAAAATCGGAATACCCAGGCGCGTCCGCTCGACCGCAACGCGCTGGATTGCATTCATTAACTCCGCACTCTCACGCGGGTGCAGGCCAGTCGAAGCGCCAATGCGCGTAATCTGGCCCATGCCATGTGGCATCTTCTCCGCTGTAAAATCCGCGTCGAAGGTGTCGTTACGCACCAGCGCAGTGCTCCACAGGCAGCCGAGCTGCGCAATCTTTTCATCGAGCGTCATCTGGCTCAGCAGATCTTCAACCCGGTCATCGATCGGCTGGGCCGGGTCTTTGTAATGTGGTTGCGCGTCGGACATCTCCGTCCTCCTCTCATAAACTGCAATTCAGGCGAACACCACCATTTCCACTATGGGGTATTCGCTGAAGTTATCATGCTACCTCCTCGCGTTGATTCTGCTTGAGTTCTTCGACCGCTTGCAATATCAGCCGGATGCAAGCCTCTTGACTCAATAAGGCGGTATTCAGTATCAGGTGGAACGGATCGGGGGCGTGCCAATCAGCATGATAAAACTGACGGATGTGGTTCGTGCGGCGCTGGTCTTCCTCCCGTACACGCCGCTCGGCCTCCTGCCGGCTGATGCTTGCGCGCCGCATCACGCGTTCGACCCGGTTTGGGAAGGGCGCGACGAAGCGGACATGGAGCACATCCGGCTGCTTTGCGAGAATGAATTGCGCGCCATGTCCAAAGATAACCGCATTGCCGGTGCGAGCGGCCTCCAGCACAATTTCCTTTGTAACCGTGACAAAGTTTTGGGTAATGGATTCGAACGGCGTTGGACCGTTTGGGTCGCTGGCGGGCACATAGGCGATATTCGTGAGCCACAGCACGCGCGCCAGGCGCTCGATGAAGTCCTCGGCGCACTCGTCGTACCTGGCAGCACTTGCCTCGGACATGCCGAGCCGGTGCGCCACCTCACGAATAATTTGAGTATTGAGGTAGCTAGCATCCAGTTGCTCCGCGAGTTGTCGCCCGATTTCAGCTCCACCACTTCCGGTCTGACGCGAGATGGTAATGACTGGCATGGAACCCTCCTTATCTTCAGTCGCGTGCGTTGGTTGCTTCTAAGGTGCCGTTCGCCTTAACATCACCCGCCATCACCCGCTTGCCGGGAACCCATTGGTACACCCTTGCTCATTAGCTGCTCTGTACTTGCCCTGCGCGCCCTGGTCCCTCGCCAGCCTCATGGCCAATCTGCCAGTACCCACTTGTCTCATCAGGCTCACCGGGAGCAGCGCCGCTCATTTTCGCGTTCACCGAGCCAATAGCCGCCGACGCAGCAGTTGGGATGAGTGGCGCACCGCCCGTCTCCGCCGATGTGTGATAGCGCAGGGTGCCGGCGCTAATCATGGCATCAATCGTCTCGTTAGCTTGCTGGCTATCGTAGCCCAGTCCGTCACGGAGCAGCCGTTCCATCTCATCGCGGCCATCGGCCTCCAAGCCATACCTCTGACGCCCCAGATGGTTGATCAATAGCTGCACCGCTTCTTGATAATCCAACTCTGGCATAGTCTGTTCTCCTAAAGAATTTCAGATTTTATAGCGGTTTGCAAAACCGTTGCGCTACCTTGGTAGCGCGGATTTGAATCCGCGCTATACGAGTGGCTCAAGTGAGCTTAAAATCGCTATAGATCTTTGATTGGTGATATAGAGCAATCTAAATCGCAATCAAAAATCTCCTAGCCCTTTACCGCACCGGCCATAACGCCCTCGATGAAGCGACGTTGCATGAACAGGAAGATAATCAAAATCGGCAGCGTGCCCATAAACGACCCGGCCATGACTGCGCCGTATTCCTGTGTATATGGGCCGATCAGGCTGGGCAGATCCTAAGCTGACGGTAAACATACTGTTGTCATTCAAAATGATCAACGGCCAGATAAAATCTTTCCAGGCTGCGCTGAAAAACAGGATTGCCATGGTCGCCGTCACTGGTTGGGCGATGGGCAAAATAATCCGCATGAAAATATTCCACTCGCCGGCGCCGTCGATGCGCGCCGCCTCCATTAACTCGTTTGGCACGCCGAGCAGATACTGGCGCGCCAGAAAGACGCCAATCGCCTGCGCACCAAACGGCAAAATCAGCGCAGAGTAGGAGTTAATCCAGCCCAGATGGACCATCATGGAATAGAGCGGAATCAGAATGACGTAAATCGGGAGTGTCAGCGTAGCTATGACCAGGATAAATAAGAAGTTTTGTCCGCGAAAGCTGAACTTGGCAAACGCGTACCCGGCCATCAGCGACAAGATGATACCAAGGATCGTGCGACCAATCGCGACGATGACGCTATTTTCGAACCAACGTACAAAGCTCGTTTGCTGGAACAACAGCACATAGTTGCCCAGGTAAATGTTCTCGGGAAAGAACTGGAACGGAATCGTATAAATCTCACTGCCTGGCTTGAATGATGCACTGATCATGTACAGAAACGGCATGATCATCAGCAGCACGCCGAAGAGCAGCACGATGTTACCTAGCACCTGCCATATGCGCGCGCCTGCCGCTCGATTGCCGACCATATATCTCCTCCTTACCAGATTTTAGATTGCAGACTTTAGATTGGGTATGATTGCAATCTGCAATCTGCAATCATTCTTCGCCCCACAGGCGGAACAACCCGAACTGGATCAACGAGACTACAATGGCAATCACCGCCAGAGAATAGCCGATTGCCGCGGCATAGCCAAGACTGAACTGACTGAAACCCATGGTGTACAGGTACATGGCGACCGTCAGCGTCGCATCCGACGGCCCGCCAGCGGTGAGCAGGTACGGAAGGTCGAAGAGTTGATATGAAAAAATAACCGCCTGCACGACCACGAACAGGATCGTCGGACGCAGCATCGGGATCGTCACACCCCAGAACGTCTGCCAGCGTGTTGCGCCATCAATGGCCGCCGCCTCGTTGATTTCATCCGGAATAGCCTGCAAGCCAGCCAGAAAAAAGAGCGAGTTAATTCCAAGAAAGGTCCATATGGCAACCAGGATAATTGAAGGAAGTGCAAGGTTTGTCTCAGTCAACCAGCCAACTTTCGGCAGGCCAACCGATATCAGAACTTGGTTCAGCAGACCAAAATCCTTGTTGAAGATCAGCGCAAACATCAGGGCGATGACGACAAACGACGTAAGATTCGGCAAGAAATAGGTGACCCGGTAGAAACTTTTCAGGTTTGGCCAGGGCGCAATAAATGAGCGCACCATGAGCGCAAGCACCAGGGCGAGCGGGCTGAGGATAAACACGCTGGCCAGAGTGTATAGAGTCGTGTTAACCAGCGCATGCCGGTAGCGCGGATCACTGGCGAGTGCCGTATAGTTGTTAAAGCCGATGAACGTGCTCGAACCGAGGCCGATCGCCCTGTAGAAGCTCAGAATAAACGAAGAAACTACTGGATACAGGAAGAAAATGCCGTAGATTAAAAAAAACGGTAGCAAAAAGAGATATGGAGCGACATTGTGGCTATGGCGACCCCACCAGGTGATGGTTGCCCGTTGAGCTTGTGGACGCAGTTCCGGTGTTGCCGCCGATGCTGCGTCACGTGGCTGTTGGGTTTTCATGATTTCCTCCTTCAGGACAGGCGCATTGAGGATCGCAGCGGGGCAAGCAGATGAGCAGCACCCCTCACCCCTAGCCCCTCTCCCACTGGGAGAGGGGAGTCGCGGCGGCGACGGGGTGAGGGAAATCAGCCGTGAAAGTGCCACTTATCCGCACAATACATGCTCGATTAGCGAGATTGCGCGCAATCTAACTGGCCTGCTGCTTCAACCGTTCAATCTCTGTGCCAAGATCGGTCAGTGCAGTCTTTGGATCCGCTTTGTCCTGCATCACTGGTGTAATGACAATCCGCTCCATAGCCTGCGTCGCTTCCGGCCAGACCGGCGATTGCTGGAACGGTGGCAGATCTGACGCAACGGATGCGTAGATTTCGCCAATCTTTTGGCCGCTGAAATAGTCAGACGGCGCCTTGAGCGATGGGTCGTCGTAGGCGGGTTTGTAGGCCGGGTAGATGGTGCGGATCTTGAAGTCGGTCAGCACGCCCTCGGTGGTCAGGTTGCACAATTTAATCAGATCCCAGGCGATATCCTGATTCTTGGACTGCTCGGTGATGCACTGGCCAGTGCCGCCGAAGTTTGCCGTCGGCTTGCCGTCGCCAATCCCCTTCGGAAACGGCTGCACGAACCACTTGCCCTTTTGATCCTGGACTTTGGAGAGGAAGTTAGCCAGATGCCAGGGCGGCCCCCAGGTCGCGACGAACTGCTCAGCCTGGAAGGCGGCCCAATACGTGGGTGGAGCCCAGGTGTCAGCACCTACGGTCGGCGCAATTCCTGCGACCTTACTTTTGTAAACGAGATCGTGAAGGAACTGCATAGTGGTGACGCTCTTGTCGTTCGTACCCTGGTAGTTACCCTGAGCGTCGAACATCGTCGTCCCCGCGCTCTGGCTTATCATGTACCAGTCGCCAAAGGCGACATCATGGACGGCGTACATCTTGCTCTTGCCGCCCGCCACGACCTTCTGTCCCGCGGCGATCGTATCATCCCAGGTTTCAAATGGTGTCGTAACGCCCAGGCTGTCCATAATATCCTTACGGTAGGTCAGAACGCAGGTATTGAGCTCGTCACCGAGGCCGTAGATCTGGTCCTTCCAGGACCAGGGAGCAGTGGCAGCCGCGGTATAGAGGTTGTTGATCTCGTTCCCAATCCGATCGTTGAGTGGCACGAAGCCGACCCGATCGCCCTTGAGGAAACGTGAGAAGCGCGAGATTTCGACGTCGGCAATGTCGGGCGCTCCTACACCGGAGACGAGGGCAGTGAGAAGCTTGGTGTGCATATCCTCGTACGCATAGACCTGGAAGTTGACCGCGACATCGGGGTGCATAGACGCCCATGTCTTGGACTGAAGCAATTGTTGGACGAATTTGATGCGATCATTACTGAACGCCCAGAATTCAAGCGTGGTTTTGGCTGTGCCACCTGCTGGGCCGACCGCGATTGCAGTAACTCCGGGAGCGGCAGCAGCGCCACTGCTCGCTGCTGCACTGGTAGGTGCCCCAGAATTGGCGTTTGTCCCACCTGTGCTCGCTCCGCCGCTCGGCGCGGTGGTCGTCACGCCACAGGCGGCCAGAAGAGCGGCTCCGCTTGAAGCTCCCAAGGCTCGTAAAAAGGTTCGCCGCGATACTTTGTGGCCCATCTTCGATACTCCTTCGTTCGAATCTTCGTGCGTAGTCATTACTACCTCCTTCATTGGATTCTGTAACTTTTATGAGCAACTAGCTCGCTAGAGATTATAGAGTATTTTGTCAATATGTGGGATGAATAGTGGATGTGAACGGGTGCAGATTTGGCTTTCTGAGTATTATTAGAGGTCAACTAAATCGGGCCCGTAGAGATTGGAGCCGCATCCACTCGATCACAATCATCATGACCCAGGGGTAATGCTTGACCAGGACCGGTGCAACATCTGCTATTTAAGTATGTCTAGCAAGGCTTGTGCCAAGGGATGGCAAGCGGGCCGCTCCAAGCGACCGCAAATTCATCCCTTTGACCGAACTGTGCTGAAGCCCTCAGGCATGGGAGTCGAGGAAACTTTACACAAAAGGTGCGAGAGATGTGTGCGGTAGCAAAGGCGCGCTTGGTTTTGTCGCTTGGCGATATACGATCACTATTTTATTTTCAAGAAAACGAGCGACGTATCGTACTGATCGTGGCACATGGATTGCTCAATTTTCTTTATGAAGAATAAAGTACCCCTGGATCGACATAGCAGCGCTTTTCTTTTCCAGGTACTTCTTATCCCCACGCTGAATCCACAGGCGCGGTGGGATAGTATTAGGAATGCAAATATTGCGGAGAATATATCATGAGTAAGCGCCGCATATTATTGTGGCTTTTGTTGGTCGCGCTGATGTTCGTCGTGATCACGCGATTTACAAGTCTCAAGTCACTCGGTTCTACACTGCTCCAGGGCAAATGGCAATGGGTGCTGGTGGCTGCCGCGCTTCATTTTATCTACTTCGTGCTGTACGCACGCCTGTATCAGGTCGGCTTCCGCGTGGTAGACGTCAAGAGCCGCATGCGCGATCTCTTGCCGCTCTTCTTCGCGTCGGTCTTTGTGAATGCCATTGCGCCGTCGGGTGGTGCTGCGGCTGGCGCGTTGTTTGTCGATGACGCGAACCGGCACGGTCAATCCGGCGCGCGGGCGGCCGTCGGCACAGTACTCGTCCTGATCACCGATCTGGCCACATTAACCCCGTTTCTGGCGTTTGGCGTCGTCTTTCTGTTGCTTCAGCATAACCTTCAATTTTACGATATTATCGGCGCGGTGATATTTGTTATCTTTATCTCTATCCTGATTGGCCTTCTCGTTCTGGCCAAATGGAAGCCTGATCGCCTGCACCAACTGCTGAACTGGGCGCAGCGAACAGTTGACAAAGTGGGCGGCTGGTTCAAACATCCCGACCTGTTGGGCGAGGATTGGGCGGAACACAATGCCTCTGACTTTACCGATGCCTCTAACGCCATCGCAGATCATCCGAAGCGGTTGAATTCATACCTGCATCTTGGGGCTTGTGCTGCATGTCTTGAACCTGGCGGGCCTCTACGCGCTCTTTCTTGCCTTTTCCCAGCCAGTGCAATGGGGCACGCTTATCGCGGGCTTTGGCCTGGGCATCGTGTTCTATGTTGTTTCCGTGGTGCCGCAGGGCGTTGCCGCTGTGGAAGGTGTCATGGGGGCCGTCTTCACATCGATGGGCATTCCATCGGCAAAGGCAATTACTATTATCCTGACCTATCGAGGCTTGAACTACTGGCTGCCGCTGATTGTGGGCTTTTTCTTTTTGCATCGCATTAAAACATTTTCTGATGACTCGAAATCTGATCAGGAAGACTCCGAGTCTGCTCAGGAAAATTCGCAGTCTGAAGATGAGGATGCGCAATCAAATCGAGAAGAGGCGCAAACTGAGCAAGCGGCGTAGCGTTGAAAGGGATTGGCGAACGTGCGTATTGTTATTGCGGGACAGACGTATTCCCCCTCTACCAACGGCCCGGCTGTTTTTTCAACAAATCTTGCGGAAGCGCTGACCCAGGCCGGCCACCACGTCATGGTGATGGTGCCATCGGAGAGCGCCCATGCCTATCAGATCACGCGCAATGGCGTATGCGTCCATGCGCTCGCTGCGTTGCCCTTGTCGTTCATCGCCGCCGACGTGCATGTCACGTTCCACACCGACCGTCGGGTCGGCGATCTGCTGGACGCCTTCCAGCCAGATATTGTACATATTCAGGATCACTATCCACTTAGCCGCAGCGTCGTGCGCGAGAGTCTGCGCCGCAAGTTGCCGCTGCTCGGCACCAACAATTTCGTGCCAGACAATATCATCACGCAAGTGCCGATCTTTTCTCCCATCCACTCGCTCGTCACGCGCGTGCTCTGGAAGACAGTGCTAGACGTGTTCAACAAGCTCACCATGGCGACCGCAGCGACAGAAACATCCGCCTGCATTCTGCGCGCGCAAGGGCTGCGCGTTCCGGTTCAGGCGATCTCATCCGGGGTGGACCTTGAGCGCTTTCGCCCGATCTCAGCGGAAGACCGGGCCGCGCTGCGGCAGCGCTACGGTCTGGACCCGCATAAAACGCTCTTGCTGTATGTCGGACGTGTGGATCAAGACAAAGGATTAGACCTGCTGCTGCACGCGTTCGCGCAACTTCAGCGCGATGATCTACAGCTTGCGATTGCCGGCAAAGGGAGCCACCTGCATGCGTTACAGGCGCTGGCGAAACAATTGTGTGTGGATCAGCACGTTGTCCTTCCTGGATACATTCCCGACGAAGACCTGCCCGCCTTGCACCACAGCGCGGACATCTTTGTCATGCCGAGCGAAGTCGAGCTCCAGAGCATTGCGACGCTCGAAGCCATGGCGACCGGGCGACCCGTCATTGCGGCCAATGCCTGCGCGCTGCCGGAGATTGTGACCGACGACGTCAACGGCTACCTGTTTCAGCCCGGCGATGCCGCGGATGCTGCGCGCTGCATCGCTCAGCTCAGCGGCATGCCGGAGCGCTGGGCAGCCATGGGCGCGGCGAGTCTGGCGCGCGTCCAGCCCCACGATCTGTCTCAAACGGCGAAGCGGTATCAGGACGTGTACAGCCGTCTAATTACTGAACATGTCTATTGTCATGCTGAACAAAGCCCGGCCTGAAGTATCGACGGGCGAAGCAACTTGCACCTCACCCCGTCGCTCCGCGCCACCCCTCTCCGTTCATCGGAGAGGGGCCGGGGGCGAGGTTAAAAACAGCACTATTCACTCGAATTTGGCATAGCGCCCATAGTAGAGACACGGTAGCGCGCCAGCGCCAGCAGCGGAAAGTATATGCGATACAGATCATAGCGAAGGTAGAACGCCTTCGGGAAGCCGGTGCCGGTGTAATCATCTTCCTGCCATGTACCGTCGGCCTGCTGCGTGCGCAGTAAGTAATCAATGCCAGCCTGCACCGCCCGGCTGTGCGCCGCGCCGCTTGCAATCAGGCCCAGCAGCGCCCATGCGGTCTGTGATGCCGTGCTCGGTCCGCTACCACGATACGCCGGGTCGGCGTTTTCATAGCTGCGGCATGTTTCACCCCAGCCGCCATCCGCGTTCTGCCTGCTCATGATCCATGCGACCGCGCGCTGCACATAGTCCTGGCAGGAATGCTCTCCCGCCGCCGCCAACCCGGCCAGCGTCAGGCCCGTGCCGTACAAATAATCCACGCCCCAACGCCCGTACCATGCACCGTCATGCTCCTGCGTGCGCTTCAGATACTCGATCGCTCGCGCATCAGACCGGCCAAGCGCCGCGAGGAGTTCGACAACGTGGGCTGTCACATCGGCACATGTCGGGTCGAGCGGCGACATGAAATCGGAAAAGGGTGTATGCGCCAGTATTTGTTTGTTATTGTTCTTGTCGAAAGCTGCCCAGCCGCCATCATCCGACTGCATGCTCATGATCCACGCCAACGCACGGCGGATCGCGTCAGCTTTGGGATGCTCGTCCTCCGTATCTAAATGCAGGCTGTATAGCGCCCGCGCGACAACCGGCGCATCGTCGAGGTCAGGATACCAGTTGTTCTCGAATTCAAACGACCAGCCGCCCGGCTCGGTTTCCGGATTCTTGATCTGCCAATCGCCGCCAGCCCGAATTTCATGGGCCAGCAGCCAGCGCGCCGCGTTGCACAGCGCCGGATGATCCGCCGGAAGGCCGGATTCTCGCAGAGCGATGATCGACCATGCTGTGTCCCAGACCGGGGATACGGCTGGCTGGAGCCGGAATGTCGTCTCATCTTCGACAATGAAATCCTCCAGCCCGGCCAGCCCGCGCGCAATCACCGGATGCTTCGTCGTATAGCCGAGGCTTTTGAGCGCGAACAGCGAGTACACCCACGGCAGCATGATGCCGCCCCAACTCCCATCAGCCTCCTGATGCGCGACAATCCACTGTTCGGCCTCGCGCAAGGCCAACCTGCGCCCGGGCTTGAACGGCAGCCGCTCCCAGCGCTTGAACAGCCTGTCCATGCCCAGGAAGAAGGTTTCCCAACTGAGAAGCTTGTCTGCTTTCCCGACTTTTGGAACCCGTTCGCCTTCTGGCTCGACATACAGCTCGGAAATCTGTGCCGACGCGGGCACAGCGCACACCGGTTGCTGCGCGATCACCACCATGAGCGCGACGATCGTCTCCCGCGACCAGCTTGCAAACTCATATATGTTGAAGTAAAACCAATGTGGTAGAAAGATAATCTCCGGCGGGATCGTCGGTACCCCGCGCCAGTCAAACTGACCGAACAGCGCCAGCCAGATCTTGGTAATAACGTTAGCCTGACTCACGCCGCCCTTGCTACGAACGAACTGACATGCGCGCTGCATGAACGGTTCTTCAGCTGACACACCCGCCAGCTTCAGCCCAAAATACGCCTGAATGCTGACGTTCACATCGCCCGGCCCGCCGTAGTACGTGCTCCAGGAGCCATCAGGTAATTGTTTACTCTTGACAAAGGTAATGATCTTTTGCTGGCGTTGGGCGTCAACGCTGCCGGTCATGAAGTGCATAAGTGGAACGTAGCCGGCAGATACGGTCACATCAGCTTCTAACTCGCCAACCCAGTACCCTGCGGCATGCTGCTGCTCTAGCAACCAGCCCTGCGTTCGCCTGATTGCGTCTGCCACGCGCTCGTGCTGAAGTACCGCCGTGCTGGTTACGCGCGGGCTGGCTACAGGCACCTCTGTGCGCTGAAAGTGGTTCGTCGTCACCATAGCTTTCTCCTCATCTTAGCAGGCTAATTGGCGAGCCAGCAAAAACATGACCACGATGATCGTCAATTCGTCAGTGAAGCGACCAAATTGAAACAGTTTTTGTAATGCACGCGCGGCGACTTTTTGATTTTAGTGCATAAATCCCCAAAGAAGCAGCATAGATGGCATACCGTATGCTGCGGGCACAGTGTCTCGTCTCACGCTACCTGTGTACGTTCCAACTATCGACAGGAGACATGGTGAATGATGTGGACCACTCGCGTGGCACGGCGCGATGCTGGCTTCGATGTGCCCGACGCACGAATGTGTGTCAGATATCAGTAAAGGAGAGGAGCATGGAGCTTCGTGGTGATGCCTTGAGGGTTTTGGAAGCGACAAGTCGCACCTTTTTCATTCCGATCAGCCGATTACCGCCAGGATTGCTCGAAGCCGTTACGTCAGCCTATCTCTGCATGCGCGCTATTGATGAAATTGAGGATCATCCGACACTCGATCATAGCCGCAAGGCGGAATTGCTACGCGCTGTCAGTCTGGCGTTGCAGTCCGTAACGGAAGATAACCCCACAGGTTCATGCGCCGTGCCGATGCGCGCCTTTCAAGACACGCTTCCAGAGGTTACACTGCGTCTGGACGACTGGCTGCTGCTCGCGCCGCCCGCCATTGGCCCACGCATTGCTGATGCCACCGCCGCCATGGCCGACCGTATGGCGCACTGGGCGGCGAACAATTGGCGCATCCGCACCGAGACCGAATTGGATCAGTACACGTTTGTCACTGCTGCTGCGGTTGGTCTGCTGCTCTCTGAGCTATGGGCCTGGTACGATGGAACACAAACCAATCGTTACCATGCGATCGGCTTTGGTCGTGGGTTGCAGGCAGTCAACATCCTGCGCAACCAGGCCGAAGATCTTGAGCGTGGCGTCGATTTCTTTCCCGATGGATGGACGCCAGAGCAGATGCAAGCATACGCGCGCCGTAACCTGCGTCTGGCCGACGCCTACGTCAGGGAGTTGCCACCCGGTCCGGCCCTCGACTGGTGTACCATCCCGCTCGCGCTGGCCTACGCGACGCTCAACGCGCTTGCGCATGGCGAGCGCAAGCTGACCCGCAGCGCCGTGCTTGAAATCGTTGGGCCTGCCGCGCCGCGCACCGCCGAGCATTCCCTGCAACACGTTGACTGATGCCAGAGTTATATCCCTCACCATCCCTTCTCCCAAGTTGGGAGAGGGGTGGCGCGGCAGCGACGGGGTGCGGGCATGCGCCAACGGAATGAAGTATTGCACGTAATCAATAGAACTAGTAAGGAGCACATTGTGAAGAAACCACCGATCGAACTGGGCATGCGCGTCGCGGCGCACATCTGGAAGAATCGTCTGCAAGGGCGCAAGCGCTTCCCAATTGTTATGATGCTCGAGCCGTTGGAGACGTGCAATCTGACATGCAAAGGGTGTGGCCGCATCCGTGAATACCGCGAGAGCGTCATCCTGAAGAAGAAAATGCTCTCAGTGGAAAAGTGCCTGGAGGTTGTCGAAGAAGCGGACGCCCCGATTGTCACGATCGCCGGCGGTGAGCCGCTGATTCATCCTGAGATCGACAAAATCGTCGAGGGGATTACCGCCCAGAAGCGCTTCGTCTTTCTTTGCACCAACGGGCTGCTGATGGAGCGCGGCATGCAGAAGATCAAGCCATCTAAGTATTTCAGTTGGGTGGTGCATCTCGACGGCATGCCGGATGTGCATGACTACTGGGTCGAGCGCAAAGGCGTCTGGAACAAGGCCATGGATGCGCTGAAGCACGCGCTCGACCAGGGCTACCGCGTGTGTACTAATACGACGCTCTTCAAAGACAGCAACGTCGAAGATGTACAAGAACTGTTCCAGACGTTGACTGATCTCGGCGTCGAGGGCATGATGCTTTCGGCTGGCTATCCGTACGCGTCAGTTTCCATGCGCGACATCTTCCTGGAGCGCGAGGAGTCGGTTCGCACGTTTCGCAAGGTGCTCGATCCGACGCGCCACTTCAACTTCTACAACAATCCGCTGTACCTCTCGTTCTTGCGCGGTGAGCGCGATTTCCCGTGCCAGGCCTGGACCAACCCGACCTACACCGCGCTCGGCTGGCGCAAACCCTGCTACCTGATCGCCGATGAGCACACTGACTCGCTCGACGAACTCATGGCGGATTTCTGTCGGGAATCAGTACGGCGTCGGCAAGGACGACCGCTGCGCGTCGTGCATGATGCACAGCGGCTTTGAAGCCGGCATGATTCAGGAAGCACTTACTAGCCCGCGCATGTTTGGTGCGCTGGCGAAAGGCTTTTTGTTCAAGGGCAAAGCCCAGGAACAGCATGGCGACGATGATGCATCAGACAATCATTCTTCAGGCGAAGTCATTCCGCTCGTGTTGAATCAATCGCATGGCGAGGAGGCCGCCGTCGCCGTTGGCGAGAGGGAATCCAAACTATGAGCCTACCAGCGGCGTTTTCCCGCTATCGTGCGGTGATTGACGCGGAATTATCGCGTGCGCTCGACAGCTACGACATGCCGATGTATCAGATGCTGCGCTATCATCTTGGCATGGTCGATGCTGACGGCCACGCGCAGCCGGGCTGTGTCGGGAAGGCGCTGCGCCCAACCTTGTGCCTGCTGGCGAGCGAGGCGCTGGCAGGCACATACCAGCATGCCTTGCCTGCGGCGACCGCGCTCGAACTGCTGCACAACTTCACGCTTATTCATGATGATATTCAGGATGACGACCGTGAGCGACGGCATCGACCGACGGTGTGGAGCATCTGGGGCAAGTCGCAGGGCATCAACGCAGGCACCGCCATGTGCGTGATTGCCGACCTGACGATGCTGCATTTGTCTGATTGTGGCATCTCAGCGGAAAAGCAACTGCATGCGCTGCGCCTGTTGGAAGAAACCTGCCTGCGAGTTATCGAAGGGCAGTATCTCGACATCAGCTTCGAGCGACGATGTGATGTTGGCGTAGCTGATTATCTGTGCATGATCCACCGAAAAACAGCCGCGCTGATTGCTTGTTCGTTGGAAGAAGGCGCATTGCTCAGCAGCGACGATGAACGGATCGTGCGAACATTTCATGATTTCGGCCAAAATCTTGGGCTTGCGTTCCAGATTCGGGATGATATTCTCGGCATCTGGGGTGATGGAGACAAAACTGGCAAGCCGGTCGGCAGCGATATCCAACACAAGAAAAAAACATTGCCGATCATTTATGCGTGGGAGAATGCAGCGCCCGCGGTGCGGGATACGTTGATTGACATCTATCAACAGGAGGAGATTGACGCATGCGCGCGTGATACTGTGCTCACCGTTCTCGACACGATGCAGGCGCGCACATACGCCCAGCGCATGACTGAGCGCCACTGCGACCAGGCCATGGCCGCGCTCGCAGAACTCAGCCTCCCGCCGTGGGCATGCGCCCAACTTGAGGAAATGGTTGCGTTTCTGGCGCAGCGCGAGTACTGAAGCAGGTTGGAGAACTGTCGGACTTCCCCTCACCTGCGGTGATAGCCGTAGGGTGAGGGGTTCCGAAGCATTTCGTAATTCTATTTAGCGCATCTCAACCAGTTCAATCGTTGATGCAGGCATGGTCTCGTTCATGCTGCCGCGCCGGTAGCCCGCCAGGTCCATGGTGACATGGACAAAACGTGCCTCCTTGCGGAAGCGCGCGACGATCTCCTGCGCGTGCTCCAACAGGCGCGGCATGTCAGCGCCCTCGACCTCGATCCGCGCGACCTCGCCGTGGTGCCGCACGCGGTACTGGCGGAAGCCAAATTCCCACAGCACATCCTCGGCGGCTTCGACCTGCGCCAGCTTTTCGGGTGTGATGGCCGTGCCATACGGGAAGCGCGAGCCGAGGCACGCGAATGCGGGCTTGTTCCAGACCGGCAGCCCAAGCTGCTGCGCCAGCGCGCGGATGTCGGCCTTGGTCAGCCCGGCTTCCTTGAGCGGCGCGCGCACGCCATGCTCGCCCGCCGCCTGCGCGCCGGGCCGGTGGTCGCCCAGATCGTCCACGTTTTCGCCATACGCCACCCAGCGGATGCCATATTCTTCGGCCAGGCCATCCAAACGCGTGAATAGTTCCGATTTGCAGAAGTAACAGCGGTTATTCGGATTGGCAGCGTAGCGCGGGTCGCTGACCTCCTCAGTTTTGACGACAATGTGGCGAATGTCCGCCAGCCGCGCCAATTCCTCGGCTTCGCGCAGTTCGCGCCGTGGCAGCGACAGCGAATTGGCGGTGACGGCCAGCGCTCGCTCGCCCAGCGTATCATGGGCAACTTTGGCCAGCAGCACGCTGTCCACACCGCCTGACATGCCGATAATGATGCTGCCCATGTCGGTCAGAACATTCTGAAGACGCTCGTATTTTGTTTGAAGCTCGTGGTCGAGCATTGGTGTTTCTCCTTTTACAGGGCGAAGCATGCTTCGCCCCTACAATGGGCGATCCCCTAACGCATTCATCAAACTGGCGGCAAAACCTGCGCCAAAGCCATTATCAATATTGACCACCGTGATGCCTGATGCGCAGCTATTCAGCATGCCCAGCAGCGCCGCAATGCCGCCGAAGCTTGCGCCGTAGCCCACGCTGGTCGGCACAGCAATGAGCGGGCGGCGCACCAACCCGCCGACAACGCTCGGCAGCGCGCCCTCCATGCCCGCCACGACGATCACGACTGAGGCGGCCATGATGCGGTCAACATGCGCCAGCAGGCGGTGCAGCCCGGCCACGCCAACATCGAACAGCCGGTCTACCTGGTTGCCCATGATATCAGCCGTTGCGGCGGCTTCCTCGGCCACCGACACGTCGGCGGTGCCAGCCGTCACGACCATGATCGTGCCGGGGCGTTTCGGCAACGGCTGCGGCTCATGGATCAGCATGCGCGCGACCTCATTGTACCGCACAGCCGGCACGGCGCGTTGCACGGCGGCAGCAATGTCCGGGGTAGCGCGGGTTGCAATCACCGGGGCAGTGCCGGAAGCCAGCCGCTCCACGATTGCGACGATGTGTTCGGTGCGCTTGCCGGTACACAGCACCACCTCGGGAAAGCCATTACGCAGCGCGCGGTGCGAGTCGAGCTTGGCAAAGCCCATATCGTCGAATGGCAGCCGCCGCAGCACGTTCAGGGCTTCGTCAACGTCGGCGCGTCCCTGCTGCACGTCGCCAAGCAGGGCGCGAAGCGCTTGTTCGTCCATGGTCGTTCTTTCTTTACGCGATTTCTTAGTATATTATATCGTTAGCTATGGCGCGCAGCAATAGTAGCAATCTGTGCGCTGCTGCTCCTATACGTCCTGCGTCACTTCCGCGATCGCATCGTAATGTACGCCTGTTAAATCCTCCGATACCTGCCACAATCGGGCGGCCACGACGCGATCATGCGAGCGGCTGCTAGAGCTAACCCGCTTCGGATGCCCCCAAATTTCCATGAAGCCGCCCGGTCCGTAGTAGGCGCCACCTGCCACATCCGGCGCGGTGGCGGCGTACAGCGACGGCCATGCGCCCTGTGCGGCGCTCTGGGCAAACCAACGGTTCAGCGAGCTAAAGATACTGGAGTTCTGCTGCAAGCCGGTGTTGCTCCAGCCCGGGTGCGCGGCGACGGCGATGGTGTCAGCGCCTGCCAGCGCAAGCTTGCGCTGCAGTTCGTAGGTGAACAGCAGGTTGGCGAGCTTGCTCTGCCCATACGCCGCAAATGCCTTGTACGGTCGGCGCTCCCATTGCAGGTCGTCGAAGTCGATGCTGCCCTGGCGATGCACCATGCTGCTCACCGTGACGATTTGCGAGCGCGGTGTGTGGAGCAGCGTGTCAAGGAGTAGCCCGGTCAGCGCGAAGTGGCCGAGATGATTCGTGCCGAACTGTTGCTCGAAGCCATCGGCGGTTGTGCCGTAGGGCGGCACCATGATACCCGCGTTGTTGATCAGCAGGTTAAGCTGATCATAGCGCTGGTTGAATGTATCAGCAAATTGGTGAATCGATGCCTGATTCGACAGGTCAAGCTGCATGAGGTCGAGTTGGGCATCTGGGTGGGTGCTCCGAATATCGTCTGCAGCACTGGCGGCCTTCTCCATGTCGCGGCAGGCCATGACTACCTGCGCGCCCTTCGCCGCCAGCGCGCGTGTGGTTTCCCGTCCGATGCCGCTGTTTGCGCCAGTGACAACGGCGATGTTGCCGTAGAGATCAGGAATATCTTCTGCTGTCCAGTTGTTTGACATAAATGTTAACTTCTTTCATAGCGTTCTCGTGTTGTCGCTATCTGTGCGGCAAGTTCTGCGCCGCCGTGCTCAGGCTGGCAATACTCGAGCAGTTGGTTCATGGCTGCTCCTGTCGTCAAGATAACTTGCGTTTCTTATTTGTCGGTTAATATGCTGATACTTTGCAGCGCCTCGCGGCTGTATTCAGGCACGGCGCGGGCGGTCCGCAACGCCCCGGCGTGCTCCACAAACGGCATGTCGAAGGCATGCGCGTGCTGAATTGCTTCTGCACGGCGCAGGAGGTCGTCACGTGTGAAGCGCGTGTGATCGTTGCCGAATAGTACGATGGCATACTTCAATTCGTCGACAAAGACATGCCGGAAGCTGGCAAGAAACGTTTTCAGTTTTTCATAGAAAAGAAGATCGGACCGCAGGAGATTGGCACATACTACACCGCCACGCGCCGTGCGAATCTTGCACGTTTCGTAGAACTCACGTGTGGCGAGGTGATCGAGGTTGTCGCTGTCGCCGCGGAAGGCGTCCATGATTACAATGTCGTACGGCGGCCCGCCGGCTTCGAGAAAGGCGCGCGCGTCCTGAATGGCAAGCGTGTTGCGCTCATCGAACATCACGCCAAAATACGTCGCGGCGATCTCGCCCACCGCCGGGTCGATATCGACATTATGAATAACCGTTTCGGGAAAATAATGGTAGAACTGCAGCGTCAGTCGCCCGCCCGCCAGCCCCAGCAAACACACGCGGGTTGGCGCGGGTCGCCACAGCAGCGTCAGCATGGCAGCCTGCGTGTACTCGGCCAGCAAGTGCAGCGGTCGATTGAGGTAAAGTCGCGACATTGGACCGTGGAGCGTGCCATCGGTCTCGTCCACGAAATAAAAGTGAATCTGGCCGGCATGCTTGACAATTCGAATATGGTGCAGCGGCGTTTGCATGTCGCGCAGGGTGCCGTCAGGCTGCGCCGCGAGCCAATCCATACGCTCGTCCAATGCCGCAAGATGTGGCGTTTTGTTTGTCATATGATAAGAACTGCAACAGCAGCAAAGCCCATGTCAATGGTACACCATGTGTCACATAGAGTGGGCATGGTATTGTAAATTATATATTGTCTGGCACATATATTGCAGCCTTTTCGTGACTTGCACGCAACCAGGCTGTTTATTCGACCAAAACACACAAGGAGTTGAACATGGCTCAAGCAAAGAGTGGCGATACCGTTTCCGTTCATTACACCGGCACATTGACTGATGGCACGGTGTTCGATAGTTCGCAAAATCGTGAGCCGTTGGTATTTACGATTGGTTCCGGCCAGGTTATTCCGGGGTTCGAGCAGGCGGTGGTTGGGTTGGAGCCTGGCCAAACGCGCGAAGCGACCATCCCGGCTACCCAGGCGTACGGCGAACATAACGACGACCTGATCTTCGATGTGGACCGCAGCCAGCTGCCGAGCGATATGTCGCCGTCGGTTGGCGAGCAGTACCAGATGCGCCAGCCAGATGGTCAGGCCATGATCGTCACGGTGCAGGATGTAACGCCGGAGCAGATTACGCTCGATGCAAACCATCCGCTGGCAGGCCAGGATTTGACCTTCGACATTCAGCTGGTGTCGATCGACTAACTCGGCATTGGTTCACAGCGAGCGTCTAATTAGCTTGTTTCTGGTTGGGCGCTTGCATGTGATTGCAGCATCATCAGCTTCCAAGCGTAAAACGACGCTGTCAAGCCGGGCAAATAGTGCAATAGCAATAGCACTATACATTTATGGCGTCACAAAGAAAAATGCCAGTGCCAGCAAAAGATACACCGCAATCAGCAGCACCCCCTCAAACCATGTCGTCTCGCCGTCCTGCGCGATCGCGTTCACTGCGAAGGCAACACCCGCGATTGCAATCAGCTCGATCGTGTTGTTGAACACCAGATCCATGGGTTTGCCTATAAGGTACGAGCCAAGCACCAGCAGCGGCGCGACCAGCAGCGCTACTTGAATGCTCGAACCGACGGTGGTTGTCATAACTATACCCATGCGATTTTGACGGGCAAAGTACATAGCCGAGACGTATTCGGCGGCGTTGCCGATGATGGCCAGCACGACCACACCGAGAAAGAAAGGGGTAAGGCCAAGCTGGCCCGCCGTCGCCTCAAGCGCGTTTGACACGAGTTCGGCCTCAACTGCGGTCACAACTGTCGCGCCCACAAGCACGAGGATTGCTTTCCAGAGCGACCATTCAGCTTTCTTCTGCTCCTCATCCTCCTCGTCAGTTGCGAATACATCGCGGTGAGTAAACAAGGTATACACCAGGTTGGCAATATACACAATGATCAACACCACCGATACGCCGAGGCTCAGATATTCATCGAGCCGTCCCACGTCGGGCGCGGCAACACGCTGCTCAGTGTAGTTGAACAAGGCTGGTAGCAGCAGCGCGATCACTGCCAGAATCAGCAGACTGCTAAGCTGCCCGGCACGCTCGCGCTTGAAGGTTTGCTTCTCACGGCCCCAACTGCCGATGAGAATTGCCATGCCTAGCCCCAGCAGGCCATTGCCGATGATCGAGCCGGTAATCTGCCCTTTGACAACCCCGGTTTTTCCGGCGGCGAGAACAAAGAACGCGAGAACAAGCTCGGTAGCATTGCCGAAAGAGACGTTTAGCAAGCCGCCAATCGCCGATCCGGCGCGGTTCGCGATCTGCTCGGTTGCGCGGCGAATCCATTCGGCCAGCGGTACGATTGCGATGATTGCGGTGACAAAAATCCAGAGCGGTGGCACATCAAAAAGATAGGCGAGTGCCAATGAGATGGGAACAAACAGCAACAAGAATAAAAAGATCATGAGTGTGTATGTGTATCATTGCTAAGCGGATGACTGAGCAGAAACGCTCTGGACGCGCATAGTGCCAGGCGGTAGCTACTCTGCACAATTGCATGATCTATGCCTTAGCTGTAATGCTTCATTATGTTGGCGCATGTTCTCCTGCACCTCCGTCCCCGCTCCCACTGGAGGCGTCGCGGTGCGGCTGTGCTTGCGACTTGCTCCGTTTAAACCATTTTACAAGGGCAACATCGGTCGAGGAATGGGCAATGATTGAAAGAACAATTACAATTGCAATGATATGAAAAACATGTCTATCTTCTGGTATGCCATGCCTTAGCACCAATAGGGCATAAAAAATAGATGAGAATCCTTTTGGTCCAAACCATGCAGCGATAGCGCGTTCCTGCCAGGACAACTTGCTCCTGAACAGCACAAGCTCGATAACGAGTGGGCGCACAGCTATAAGTGCCAGCACAGCGAACACGTAGCTCCACACCGATAGTGAGAGCAATATTGGCACTGATATCAACGCGCCAAATATGAGTAGCGCTGCCAGCTTCAGTAATTGGCTGATTGATTCTCCGAAGGATTGAAATTGCTTGTGCATTGATGGGCTGAACGTTCTGATAACGATGCCAGCGCTGAAGGCAGCAAGAAAGAGATTCGCATGGGTGAGATAGGAAAGCCCTAATACAAGCAATCCGATAGCAAAGGCGTTCAGTGGCTCATATGTTTTGGAAAGGGGTTGAAACCAGGGTTCTGCCAGGCGGATTATCAGGTAAGGTATGCAGACCCCCAAGACAACGCCGAGAGTCAGTTCAAATAGCGTTGTTCCAACACTTCGTCCTGCGCTGTCAAGCAAACTGAGCATCAGCACGACAGCCGGCAGCGCTAGCCCATCGTTCATCCCGCTCTCAACATCCAGTAGTTCGCGTAGCCGCATGGCGGATGCTCCTGCGTTTGACAACTGCTGCGGCAAACACTGGATCGGTTGGACTGAGCACTGCTCCGACCAGGAGCGATTGATTCCACGAGAGGTGCGCCAGGAAGTGCGCGAGCAACGCGATCCCTCCGAATGTCAACGGCATGCCAAACAGCAGCGCTCGGCCTGGTAATTGCCAGACCTCTTTGATCTCATGCAGATCGAAGCGCATGCCATCGGTAAAGAGTACGCTGAAGATTGCAAGTTCGATTAGCTTTGAGATAAGTGGATTCTGTGGTTGGACATCGATAACGCCAAAGACATTGGCGCTTACAAACCCTGCGGCGAGAACGAGCACAGAAATGGATAATACACTACGCTCAGCGATTCCTGAAAACAAGACTGCAACAAGCAAGGTAATTGCAAAAATTAAGAGTGCAATGACTGCCATACGGGCCTTACTTACATAAATAATTCGTTCATGTGGACATACACTCGCTCAGTGTTGCAAAAGTGTATCCTTGTGCGTGGGATCAACAGAATACGTGCCGTCAGAAGCGCCGTAGCATGCTCTGCGGGCTCTTATTCACGGCATGCACGAATTGCGAGCGGCACATTCAAGACCTTGCTCTGTTGCTATAGCTACTTGCCGTACTGAGTGTGGTTGAGTGTTCTTGCATGGTCTTCACGCGCCATAGAGATACTTAGCCCCAGGGATTGTGCGCCGGCAGGCAATTCATACAACAGCCAACGGAGTGCCTGCGGTTGGCTGCTCTTCCCCCATGCCGTAGAGACATGGACCATGACCTGGATAGGGAGATTGTCCCACGTTTGGAGGCTCTGTTGCCAGCTTTGCACATCCGCTGTGTTCCGCAGTTGCGTCAAATTGTATTGGAAGGCTCGGCGCTCTCCATGCGGCATAAAAAAAGTCAGCGAGCGCCCGATGAGTCGTTGTTCGGTCGTATGCAATAGCATGGCTGCCGTGGTATTCGCCTCTCGAATAGTGCCTTCAAGACTGGTGATGAGATAGCCTGCAGGGGCGTGTTGAAAAAGCTCTTGATAATGACTGTTGAGCGCTTCCAGCGTTTCAGTATCATGCAGGCGTTGCTCCTCACACGCCTCGGCATGCGCTTCAACGCGTTCCAGCGCCTCCAGAGCGATTGTCAGCTCCTCAAATGCCTGCCGTAGAAGGATATTCGTTTGTATAGCTTCCCTGCTGGATTGAAAGAGTTTGCGTACGCGCTCATGGATGATATGCGATTGCTTGTGAATGCGTTGTTCCTGTGACATCATCTTCATCTTTCTTTTTCAGAAAAGGGACAACGAATTGGAATTTGTTCTACTGCTGTACCACGATCGTGCCGAGCATGCTGCCCAAACGATCTAGTTGTGAAAAATACACATACGTACCCGGTGTATCGAATGTATATGCTCATGTTTGACCCGTATAGAGGAGACCGGAATTCCACGGAGGCGCGCCCTGTGGCAGTTTGATAATCTGGTCTTCCGGTGCTTGTGCGGGATCACACGTTGCAGTGTGGGGCGCTGTGCTCATGTTCTTCCATACTAATGGTTGCGCCGCGTGGCACGGTCAGGCTAGAAGGATCGAAATGCCCTGTCCCTGGCCCAGTCATGGCGACGGCAAAGCGCTGCTTCGAGGTCGCCATGCGACAGGCATCGAGCAGCGGCAGCACGGACAGGCCGAGCACTCCCCGAAACAGCAGTTGCAATAGCCGCCGTCCAACCGCAGTGCGGGCGGCTGTTGCAGCATTTTCCTCATCCATGCTGATGCTCCTTCTCTCGCTCATGGCATGCACCAGGAAACCGAACCGAAAAAGCCATGCGCTACAAACCTGGCAGGTGCGCCGTCATACCAGAGTACACTACATATCCGTTTGCACCACAGCTGGCATGCTTGTGATTCTTTTCGATTCTGCACCTGATTGATTCATTCCTCATCACTCTTGCAGTGGATAGCGAGCCAAAGTGAATTGATGTATGGACACCTTCACCCGCCACATTTGCGGCGGGTGAAGGTGGTCAGTCGTGAGTATAGATTACTTGTACTGTTTCATGACGTTGGCGCAAGCCCGCACCCTGCGACGGCTTCGACAAGCGCACCGCAGGCACGCTCAGGACCGGCCCCGTCGCTGCCGCGCTACCCCGCTCCCAGCGGGAGCGGGGTCGGGGGTGAAGGCAAACGGATGCGCTCACCTTGTGAAACAGCACAACTACTACATAGCGTACCGGCCTGTATTAAGGCGTAGGTGTGGGCGTGGCTGTTGCCTGCCCGCCGAGCGTCACCTGAATTTGCCCTTGCTGACCGTTGCGAATCACCGTCAAAGTGATCTGCTGGCCGGGCTGCGCCTGTTGCAGTGCGGTTCGCAAGCCTTCAACATTGGCGACAGGTTGCCCATTGACCGCCGTGATGATATCGCCGCCGACTCGCAGGGGTTGGCCCTGAATCATGACCAGGGTCGAACTGCCTTGCAGTCTAGACTGGTCTGCCGGGCTTCCGTTCTCTGACCGCCTCAACCAGCACGCCTTGTGTATCGGGCGGCAGATTCATCGCCTGCGCAATTTGCGGTGTCATTGTCACACCTGCAACGCCGAGTTGTACCCCGTTGGTTGGCGCACCACCGGATGTCCCTTGCTGTGTCGGTCGCGATGCCAGTTTGACCTGAAGTTGCCCTTGTTGACCGTTGCGAATCACCGTCAGCGTCACTGTTTGGCCCACCTGCGCTGAGCTTGTCAGGTAGCTTACTATGTCGTCAAAGCTGTTTACTGGCTGCCCGTTGATCGCCGTGATCACATCGCCGCCGACGCGCGCCTGCTGGCCGTTGATCGTGACCTGGCGGCTGCTGCCTTGCAGACCTGCTTGAGCCGCCGGGCTGCTGGAGTTTACGTCGACAACGAGCGCGCCGTGCGTGTTAGGTGGCAGATTCATGGCCTGCGCCAGTTGCGGCGTCAGCGTCGTCCCGCTAATGCCGAGCCACGGGTGCTCATAATGGCCGTTTTGAATCAGCGCCGGGACGACTTTTTGCACCATGGATGATGGGATGGCGAAGCCAATGCCTGCCGAGGACTGTGTAGCCGACTCGATCGCCGCCGTGACGCCAATCAGTTGACCGGCTTCGTTGAGCAACACGCCACCAGAGTTGCCAGGATTAATCGCTGCGTCAGTCTGGATGATGTTAGGAATGGTGTATGCTGGTCCTTGTGCGTTCCCGCTTGCAGGTATCGAGCGACCCAGCGCGCTGATGATGCCGGTGGTCATTGTTCCCTGGAGGCCAAACGGATTACCGATCGCAATGGTAAATTGCCCGACACGCAGGTTAGTGGAGTCAGCGACCGCCACTGGCTGCACATTGTTGGGCACGGTATCAACCTTGATTACCGCCAGGTCGCTATAGGGATCTGTGCCGACAACGCTGGCAGGTACGGTTGTGCCGTCGCTGAAGACGACTTGAATGTCATTTGCGCCCGCCACCACATGATTATTGGTGACGATGTGCCCTGCGTTGTCCCAAAGGAAACCTGACCCTAATCCTTGGCGGTATTGTTGCTGGCCCTGTTGCCCTTGCTGGCCCTGCTGGCCTTGCTGCCCTTGCTGCCCTTGCTGTCCTGGCATCCCAAAGGGGAAGCCTGGAATATCGGGATAGGCTGGAGAAGTTACAACTTGCGTAATACGAATGTTCACAACAGATGGACTTACCTGGCTGTAGATTTGCTCCAACGTGCCTTCAAACGCCGCGATCACCCCTTGCGAGGCTTGTGCTGGCGGTGCATTCGCCGGGGCCGTGGGCACGGCTGTGACCTGCGCAAGAATAGGTGATTCTGGAGCCGCGGATGTGCTGGAGAGCGAGCTGTACGCACCTATCACCGCTATGATGAGCGCGGACGCAACCAGTGACCATAACGTTCGTTTCCTTTGCATACTCATTCCTCCTTACTTCTACACTAAGCCCAAAGTTGCCCATTTGCTTTCAGGCCTTGCAGATACGATTATCAACCGGCGTCGATCTTTAAGAGCCTATCTGGAACGTGCAGTTTCCAGCATACTTCGCGGCATCCAGAATACCGAAAACTGCATGTGAATTGGCTCTTGACGAAAAAAACCCATCAATAGTTATGCCATGATCTTGTTCGGATCCTTGAAATATGTGTCTCTTATCGTATCGCCGGCCAGGTACGCCAATGCCAGTAGCGTCTCAGTTGGGTAGCGCACGGGTTTTGCGGGTACAGCTTCAGAGACCATGCCGACCGCGGTCAGAAAGATGATATAACCGCTAACCAGCAACGCTACTGCTAATGCGACAATACCACTGATGCGCGGGCGCGATGCAACCAAACGACAAACACTTGTACGCATGTTGAAGCAAGCCTCCTTTGCCTCACCCGACACATGGTACGTGTTGGGCTGGCGGACTATCAGGAGCGTATTTCTGCGATGCTGGTGTTAATTACAGTCTTGGCTACACACCGATGGTCGCTTCGAGAATGTTGGGTGGGATAGATATGAAAATCTGCGACTTCCCCGCAAGTGCGAAGATGCAACACGACTGACCTATATTGCTGTTCCTACCAGGTTAAGTAACGCGCTTGTCCAATTCTCGTTGGCACGTGCGTAGCGCTCGATGTCAACATGAAATGAACAGCAGATATATTTCCTTCATGAGCATAGCAAAGACATCGCTGCTTGTCATTGGACATGTGCCAAAAGGTAGACCGTAGAAATAGATTGCTCTTACGCCATTTGTCCAAATCATGCATGCGCATCCGCAGCTACTAACAATTGTTTGAGTAAAAGTGCCGCCGAGAGCTGTGTGGCTGCGTTGAACTGCCGCGGGTCGAGCCCCGTTAAGGTGGTAATTTTGTTAAGTCGGTAGTCGAGCGAATGCCGATGAATATGCAACCTTTCTGCAGTTCGTGATAACGAGCGCTCAGCTTGGAAGAACACTTCAAGTGTCTCCAGGAGATCTGCTTCGGCAAGCAGCGGTTGCAAAAGCTGACTGGCGCGATCATGCTTTGTCTGTTGGCGTGGGTGACAAATAAATGCCGCAAGCCCAAGATCGGCAAGTGCGTATACATGACCCGCGCCATGAAGCGCCTGGCCAATCTCCAACGCACATGTTGCATCAGCGTATGCTTGTGCGAGCGCCGGCCATGCGGCCTGGTGGTCGCCCATGCCAGCGCTCAGCCGCACGCCACATCATCGATACGCTACGTCAATACATCGCTGCACATGCTGCATCAGTTGGCACGGCGTGCGCAGATCATCAAGATCGGAAGCCATCAAGCCAACCAGGTGATGCTCATCCATAAAGCTGTATATATGTGCTTCGTTCGGCGGCAGCACGCTGCGTATCTGTTGGATCAAGGACGCGTGCAACTGGTGAGGCTGCGCGCTTGTCGTGCGCTGCGGATCATCGTACTGAGCGGTAGGTGTCGTACGGGTGAGAGCAAGCGGCTCGATAGAGAACAGGATTACAGTGCGCGGTATGGCAAGATCAATGTTCAGCAGTGCGGCTTCATGTAGTGGCTCGCGCGTTGATTCCTGTAGGCGCCCATGCAGCAGATCAGAGACGAATGCATCCAGCATGGCTTGTTGGTGGGCGAGTTGTTCGGTGATCGCCGCCTGGTGAACAATTAGTTCAGCAAGCGACTTGACAACGTAGGCAAGTTCTTCCCCATGCTGGCGCAATGTATGAATGACAATGCCCCCGATTACATGATTCATGTAAGCAATCGGCAGGCTGATGCTCTCAGCGCTAATGCCGGTAGCGGCTGCACTATCCAATGGCGGCATGCACGTTCCGACAAACGCTGGATTTGTGCTTGCCAGCACGGTTGCCGAAGGATTGACAACGCTGATGGTGCCATGCACACCATCGCTGAAGCGCTCTACCATGCGCTCGGCGATGCTCTGATTGAGCTTCATGCTTAAACCTTTGTTTAAAGGGCATACGCGCAAGACGTAGCGCGAACCTTGCTAAATATTTGTCACAAGGTTGCATGTGCTTTATGTACATGGGCATGTACAAGCATGTGCAATGCGGCTGAACCGGCAGCACTATCTGTACCATTGGTCATGTATTTTGGTCAGAGTTGCTGTGATTTTGCGTGCATGCCCTTAGACACCGAAGGAGCCGTTGATGAGTGAGATCCAAGCTTCGTTCAGCCTTTTGGCGGAGGTTTGTTTCCGTAGAAGGGAAGATGACGAGGTGCATGCATTGTCCGATACTTTGCTTACGCTATTCTAGACGCAAGGGAAAGGACACCATGATGAGCGCTCCGATAATTATCGCTGAATTCGAATGCTCTGGCAGCTATGCCGCAGCGCGCTGGCCGTATTTCCTGGATCGGATCGTTGTTCATGCTTGTGGCGCGTCTCAGCTTTGCCGTTCTGGCGCAGGCACTCGTTGCTGGCCTGTTCCTGTTGCGCGGTGCACCGTCGCCATGGCGTGCTGCGGCACCCTGGTGGATGGTCGATGGCACGTTGATAAGATCTGGGCTGCTTTGCCATGCTCGCCTGGCTGACACAGCGCGAAAGGATTCGCCCTGGTGCTTTGCTCGGCCTGGAGCCACGCCGCTTGCCACGCGAGGTGTTGACAGGGCTGCTCTACCTGCTGGCGCTTGCGCCGATGATTGCCATCAGCTCGCTGTTGCAGCGGCTGTTCTATGGTGATGCCCTGCCGCCACAACTCGTCGGCGGCATCGCGCCGTGGGGTGCAATCTACAGCGTTATTATTTGGCCTGTAATCTGGGCGTTTGCCGAAGAGTTGACCTACCTGGGCTATGTTTTGCCGCGATTGGAAGCACTAACCGGGCGCACTTCCGTTGCGGCGGTCATTGTCATATTCTGTTGGGCGATACAGCACATCGCGCTGCCGTTTGTCCCCGACGGTCGCTATCTGGTGTATCGCACGCTGTCGGCGCTGTCGATCACATTCATCATGACGGCGCTCTACCTGCTGCGTGGCCGCCGCCTCGTGCCGTTAATCGTAGCTCACTGGGCCACCGACATGGCATCCGCGCTGTTGGTCTATGCGTTGCTGCCTTAACCTGGGTTTCTATCTGAATTCTCAAGATGCCTTCTGTCCATGAGAAGGCGTCTTTTTTATTGGCATGCACATTGAAGATTGGATGAAAATATGGTACAATTATCGTATCTTCAATAGCTTTTTACACGATAAGAAAGCGGAAATCGCCTTTTCATGTCAATGCATGAGGCGCGTTTTTTTACGGAAAGAAATAGATTTCATGACTATTCGTATTGTGCTTGCCGACGATCACAGCGTCGTCCGGCAAGGGTTACGCATGTTTTTGGCGCTCGACCCGGAGCTTGAGGTCGTTGGCGAGGCCGCGAACGGCGCGGAGGCCGTCGAGCAGGCCCGCGCGTTGCAGCCGGATGTGGTGCTGATGGACCTGCTCATGCCGGTGATGGACGGCATTGCCGCGATAAGCGCGATCCGCAAGGAATTGCCAGATGTCGAGGTTATTGCGCTGACCAGCGTACTGGAAGATGAAAAAGTGGTCGGCGCGATCCGCGCGGGCGCGATCGGCTATTTGCTGAAGGATACCGAGTCGGATGAATTGTGCCGCGCGATCAAAGCCGCCGCCGCCGGGCAGGTCCAGCTATCACCCAAAGCCGCCGCTCGCCTGATGCACGAGGTGCGCGTGCCGGACTCGCCCGAGGCATTGACCGAGCGCGAGAAGGACGTGCTGCGGCTGGTCGCGCAGGGCTTGTCGAATAAACAGATCGCCGCTCAGCTTGTGATTGGTGAAAAAACGGTAAAGACTCACATCAGCAACATGCTTGCGAAGCTGAGTTTGGTGTCGCGCACGCAGGCGGCCCTGTATGCGGTGCGGGTCGGTTTGGTTTCGCCAGATGAGGTGGAGCATTGACCATGGCGCATGCGAAGTTGTCGAAGTTGCCCAGCCAGGTGGCCCACACGCCCGCCGGGCCGCGCATTATCTCGTCCCAACAAACGCTCCGGCATGCAGCGGAACTGCGCCACACCAATGCTCATCTCAAGAACGAACTGGCCGCATGCCAACGCGAGATCGACGTGCTGCGCGGGGCGGAGCAGCGCTTTCGCACATTGGTCGAGCAGTCACCACTGAGTACTCAGATCTACGCGCCGGATGGTTCCACGGTGTTTGTCGACCATGCCTGGGAAAAATTGTGGGACACAACGCTGGAGCAGATCGGCGATTACAACGTGTTGCGCGACGAGCAGTTGATGGATCAGGGGCTGTGCGACGAGATCGCGCGGGGTTTTGCGGGCGAACCAACCGTGCTGCCTCCGATTCAGTATGAGCCAGCCCGGTCGGCAGCAACCTTCGGCGGGGTGCAGCACCGCTGGGTGCGGGCAGTCCTGTATCCGGTGAAAGACGACGCCGGGCAGGTGCGCGAAGTTGTGTTTCAGCATGAAGATGTCACCGCGCAGAAAGAAGCTGAGACACAGTACCAGCGCATTTTCGAGGCGACGAGTGATGGGCTGGTGATTACCGCACTGGATGGCACGATTGTTGAAGTGAATCCGGCCTTCTGTCAGATGCATGGCTACGCTGCTGATGAGTTGGTTGGGCGCAACGTTGTGTTGGTCATGAGCCACGATGAGCGCCATGCACTGCCAGGCTATCTGGCCGAAGTTCAGACCTGCGGTCGTGCGCAGCGCCGAACCATCGATGTGCGCCAGGATGGCTCGCTGCTGCATGTCGAGGTACAGGGCAGCCGCTTTAGCTACGACGGGCAGCCTGCCGTGTTGAGTGTTCTGCGCGACATCACCGAACGTGTCGAAGCGTACCAGCTTCTGGAGCAGCGCGTCGCCGAACGCACCCGCGAACTGACAACACTGCTCGACGTGTCACGCGATGTCGCGTCCACACTGGAGCTTCAGCCGCTGCTCAGCGTTATTCTCGACCAACTCAAGGCGGTGGTCGATCATCGCGCATCGGCTATTTTTATCCTGGAAGGCACTGATAAATTGCGCCTGATGAGCTACCGCGGCCCGATTCCACAGGAGCAGTTGGTGTGGACGTGGTCGTTAGCCGATGTGCAGCACGGCCATGAGGTAGTTCGGCGGCGAGAGGCCGTGATCATCGACGATGTGGATGCTGACACCCCGCTGGCACGCGCATTTCGTGAGAAGGCAATTCAGGATCTTGGCGCAGTGCCAGACTATATTGCTTCCTGGATGGGCGTGCCGCTCATCCACCGCAATCATATTATCGGCATTCTGGCGGTTGACCATGACAAGCCCAACGACTACACGCAACGCCATGCCGAACTTGCGGTAGCTTTTGCTAATCAGGCCGCAATTGCAATCGAGAACGCGCGCCTGTATGAACAGATACAAAACGCGGCAGCCCTGCAGGAGCGGCAGAAGCTCGCGCGGGAGTTGCACGACTCGGTGTCGCAGGCGTTGTTCGGCATTGCGCTCGGCGCGCGCACGGCCCGCACGCTGCTCGACCGCGATCCGGCGCGCGTGGCCGAGCCGCTCGATTATGTGCTGTCGCTGGCCGAGGCCGGCTTGACCGAAATGCGGGCGCTGATCTTTGAGCTACGGCCTGAGTCGCTGGAGACGGAAGGATTGGTGGCCGCGATTACGAAGCAAGCGGCGTCGCTCAAAGCGCGCCACAGTATTGAGGCGACCACCACGCTTTGTCCCGAGCCGGACGTGCCGTTGCCGATCAAAGAGGCACTGTACCGCATTGGGCAGGAGGCATTGCACAACATGGTGAAGCATGCCCGCGCCACGCATGTCGCTGTCACCATGGTCTGCACAGCGCAGCAGATCGCTCTCACCATCTGTGACAACGGCGTCGGCTTCGATCCCGGCGGCGACTTTCCTGGCCACCTCGGTCTGCGCTCCATGCGCGAGCGCGTGATGCGGCTCGGCGGCGAGTTGACGATCTCCAGCGCGTCAGGCCAGGGCACGACCATCTGCGCCACCGTGCCGGTATCTCACAGTATCTAGTTTTCATAACCACGAAGACACCAAGACACGAAGGATCATGTTATTCATCTTGGTGCTTTCGTGTCTTGGTGGCGAATCCTCATCCGCCAAAGGGCGGAGACTACATTCCGCCATGCACCGCAGGTCTCCACCTACCGCCCGCGCTATCATAATCTCACGTAATTAATACGATGAGAAACGCAATGATTACCCTTTTGCTCGTAGATGATCAACCCTCGGTGCTGCAAGGACTGCGGATGCGGCTGAGCCTTAAATCCGACATTCAGGTGGTCGGCGAGGCGGAAGATGGCGCATCAGCTATTGTCCTCGCCAGCAGCGTGCGCCCCGATGTGATTGTGCTGGATGTGGAAATGCCGGGCATGGATGGCTTTAGTGCCGCCGACGCATTGCACACGGCCATGCCGGCGAGCGCAATTATTATGCTCAGCATCCATGACACGGCGCATGCCTATCGACATGCACGGGAAGTTGGTGCGGCAGCATTCGTGCCGAAGCATGCCGCTGACGGACTGCTGCTCGATACCATTCGCCGCATGGCACCCAAGGAGCAAAACACAGATGGGAATTTATGATACTTATTTGGAGGATCATGTGATGCAATCCAAAGCTTCCGCAGCCGAGAATCTGTCTGTCGAAAGCTCGGACGGTCGCCCGGCGACCGCAAGATTGCGCGCCTTTTTCGCGCGGCGGCCAGTCATTTCGGCGCTGATTATTTTTCTTATTGAAATGGTGATGATCATTCCGCTGCATCTCATTATCAAAGCGCTGGCGCGAATGCAGAAGAATATATCACGCTTAGCGTTATCAGCGTGATCACGTTCGCCTTCATCACCGCGCTTGGTTGGTGGCGGGCGATTGGGTTCAACCACCCGGCGGCATGGCGCAATTTGGGCTTGCTCTGGCTTCCCGCTATCATCGTGTTTGTGCTGCCGTTCGTCCTCGGCTTCAACGCGGATGAACTGGGATCGTTGGGTCTATTTGTCGCCGCCTACCTGCTGGTCGGCCTGCGGGAAGAGGCGCTCTGGCGCGGCGTTGTCCTGCGCATCCTGCGTCCGCTCGGCCCGACGCGCGGCGTGCTGCTCATGGCCGCGCTGTTTGGCTTGTCGCACCTGTCGAACCTGGCGGTGCGGAGCAATCCGGCGATTGTGCTGTCGCAGGTAGTCGGTGCGTTCTGTTTCGGCGTGGGCATGGGCGCGCTCCGGCTGCGCACCAATACGGTCTGGTTTCTGGTGATCCTGCACGCATGTAGCGATTTGACGCTGCACTACACCAATTTGCCGACCATTCCGCTCGAAGTTGCCCGTGACACGATCCTGCTACTCTACGGGCTGTATCTGTTGCGCGGCCAGCATGCAGTTGACGCGCCGGATGCGCCGCTGAACATCAGAGCGTAAGGAGAGCAGTAATCCATGACCATGCTGACGCAGTTTGGCATTCTACCGGACATTGGTTAGTACTACACCGAGACTTTCGCCACAGAGCTCACAGAGGAGGCAGCGGTCTATCGCGGTGTGATTTTGCATGCCCGCCGTCCGAGAGGAGTCGTTTATGCCGTTGCCCTATCAGCCTGATGTTCGGCATGATCCAAGTCAACTCACTGAATTAGAAGGAAATCTCGTCATGAAACAGCTTGCTACCCACCGTCCGCTGACCTTTGTCCTACTGTTGACCATGCTCACGCTTGTGCCGGCGCTGGCTGTGTTTCTGCTGGCTCCTATCCTGGCCCCAAATGTTTCCGAAGAGTTCCAACGAACCGTCGTAACTGCTCTCCAGGCGCTCATCGCCGCGAGCTTGTTGACCGGGATGGGGTGGTGGACAGAAGCCGGGTTCACCTGGCCGACACATGGGCGCGTGCTGCGCGTGTTGTGGCTGCCGACCCTGATCGCCCTCTTGCCTGTCGTGTTTGGGATGGCAGTCCCACCAATGGTGACGTTGGTGGTGATGGTTGCGGGCCAACTCGTTAATGCCTTTGCCGAGGAAGCGCTGTTCCGTGGGCTTGCTGTCCGTGCATTGCTGCCGACGGGATGGCGGCGTACCGCGATCATCACTGGCGCACTGTTCGGTTCGCTGCACCTCATTCGGCTCTTGTTTGGCGCAGCCTTGCCCGAAACGCTCGTCCAGGTTTTGTTCGCCACACTCTTCGGTGTGGGGTACGCCGCCATCCGTATTCGTACCGGCACAGTCTGGCCACTTATCGTGCTGCACGCGCTCACCAATCTGGTCCTCACGCTGGTCACGGGCGATACATTGCCTGTCTGGTTCGCGATCGCCTTTATGATCGGGACGAATGTCCTCCTTGCTGGCTACGGCCTGTACCTGTTGCGCGGTGAACGGGAGGCACGCCGGTTGCAGCCGACAAGCAGTTCCATTGCGCTAGAAGCAGAATAATCAGGTATTGTCTATGACAACTCTTTCGACATTGCGTTGACGATGGTTAATCTTGCGCTACTACTAGCGGGTTGAGGTGATGTATGAATAAACTTAACTACTGGGCGACTGTGGAGCGCGAGCATACGTTCCAAAATCCTACTTCCGAGCAGAAGCTGGCCCAATTGACCGAGGTGTGCAATCTGCGCGATGGCATGTGCGTGCTGGATATTGGCTGCGGCAAGGGCTGGCTGCTGCGCCAGTGGGCCGCCCGTTGGGCGATTGATGGGACCGGGCTGGAGGTCAACGCAGCGTTTGTGGCCGAGGCGCGCGAGCGAGCAACTGCGGAGGGTGTTGCTGAGCGGCTGCGCTTTTTGGAAGGCCCTGCAGCCGAGTTTGCGCCCGAACTGGCAGCATACGACATTGTGCAGTGTTTGGGCGCGTCATTTGCGCTGGGCGGCTTTAACAGCGCGCTTCCATGGATGCAGCGGGCGCTCGCGCCGGAGGGCGTGCTGGTCATTGGCGAGCCATTCTTGCACGAGACGCCGCCACCTGATGTCTGCGCCCGCGAAGGCATTGATCCGGCAGCTATCCCAAGCCTGAGCCAGCTTGCTGCCACCGTGGAACAGCAAGGGCTTTTCATTACCACCATGATCGTCTCGTCGGCGGATGATTGGGATCGCTATGTGAGCGGTTGGTGGCGCGCGGCCTACGCATGGGCAAATGCGAATCCGCAGCATTCTGAGCGCGAGGCTTTGTTATCGAGAATTAAAGAAGGGCGGGCGCGCTACCTGCGTTGGGAACGACAATACTTCGGTTGGACGATCATCGTCGCCCGTGCATAGCAGCTCGCTCACGCTGAAAGATACATTGATCATGACGCATATTCCCTGGTCGCAGCGCCATCCATATCTCACTGTCGGGTTGATCGAGCTTGGCATCATTGTGACATTTATTGTAAGCGGCGCAGCGGTCCAGATTCTGGGTTTGCCCAACGTCATTTTGGGCATCGGCGCGAATCTCGTGCTAGCCATGATCGCCATTGTTGTCCTTGCTGCACGGCGGCAGTGGCGCGCGATTGGCTTCCGGACGCCATCACAGATTACCAATTTGCGGTGGTTCTGGCTGCCATGCGTGCCGATCATCATGCCGCTTGCGCTCTACGGAATCGCTCCTGCCTGGCAGCAATTCGGACCATTGATCGTGCTGGCGGTGCTGACCGGCTTCGTCGAAGAGGTGTATTTTCGTGGCTTCATGCTGCGCGCACTGGCCGCACGCGGGGCATGGCGGGCCGCGCTGGTGAGCGCCGGGCTGTTCGGGCTGACGCATGCGCTGAATGCGTTGAGCGGCTCCGATCCGACCTACGTGCTGTTGCAGATTGGCTATGCATGTGCGATTGGCTTTTGTTATGCCGCACTGGTGCTACGTACGGGCTTGCTCTGGCCGCTGATTGTCACGCACATCCTGACCGATGTTGCGGCGTTTCTCAGCAGCGGGCGCGCCGGTGCGGCAGAAGTGGACACCGCTACGTATGTGCTGGCGGTGGTGTATATCGTCGCATTCACCGCCTACGGCATCTATGTTTTGCGTCGCGGCACCGCTGCCATGCAAAACACCCATAACGAACATGCGTTTTCCAACGTACACCACTAACACATTACGCTTGCCTGATGGCGCGCACATGCCGTACATGCAAATTGGCGGCGGGCCTATTCCGCTGCTCGTCGTTCCCGGAGCGGGTGACGGCATGGCGACGATTATCTTTGGGCGATGGAACAAATTGGGCCGGAGCCGCGTTTCATAGGGAAAATCCTGATTACCGCGTGCAACTTGACCGTTTTGTTGACGATGTTTCGCGCGGCATTGAAGCACAACATTTGTAACGAAACGAACAATTTATCATGCACAATTACAAACTAACTCAAACATGGCTCGTCGCCATGCTGCTGCTCAGGCTGCTCTTCACATATCAGAGCACCCAGGCAGCCAATGCTGTCGCTGATCCGTTCCGCAACTATTACAACTCGCATCAGGGCATCCGCGTGCTGGGCAACCCGCTCAGCGATCTGCTGACCTTTGCTGGCTTGCCAGCGCAATACTTCGAGAAGTGCCGCATCGAAGATCACCGCAGCGCCGAAACCAACCGGACATGGCAGTTTATGTACGGGCGGCTCACGGCTGAACTGATCGATGCAGCGCCGAATCATTCGGTCACCGGCACGCCGATCAGCTATGCCGACGTGCAGCGCCGCACCGATCCTACATTTCGCCACCCTTTCAGTGCGAAAGACGTACTGAATCTAACTATGGGCCAGACGCCGGAGCAGAGCGGCATCATGGTGCCATACGATCCGCAGCTTCGCGCCGCGTCGGGCTACATCGTGCCGCACTATTTCTGGACCTACATCAACGAAGCCAATCTGTTCCCCGGCGGCTGGCTACATGACATCGGATTGCCTATGACAGACGCCTTCCGTACCCAGGCCGTGAAGAATGGACAGACGCGTGACATTGTGATTCAGGCGTTCGAGCGCACCGTGCTGACTTACGATCTGCAAAATCCGGCGGGCTGGCAGGTCGAGCGCGGCAACATCGGCGCGGACATGGTGGACATGCTGGGGCTGGCGCCGCAGCCGCCGTCACAAAATACGCCCGAGGCGACCGCTGGATTCGTTCGCCAGTTCATGCACAATGTTGCAGCCGACCCGGCGAGTGCCGAGACTGGCTGGGCCGACTTCTTGAGTCAGCACGCAAAATCGCGCTATGTTGGCACCGGCCATGTCAAAGGTAGTGGCTGGATTCCACGTTTGCTCGGCATGCAGAACACGCCGCCCGACTGCATGCAGAATACCGCGAACTGCACGGTCCAGGCCGGCAGCTTTGATGCCACTCACGGCGATGTACTGGTCCATTGGACATGGGGCAGCGGCTCAACCAGCACGCGCGTCTTCCAGATGGTCAACGAAGGCGGCTGGAAGATCGACGATGTGACGGGCACCGATGTCATGCCTGATAAACAATCAATCGCGTTCCCTGAGCCGCCGGTGGAAGCGTTCTTTATTGCATGGCAGCGCGGGCGGATTGACGAGGCGCGGCAGCAACTCACGCCGGAGATCCGAGCTACGCTCACCAATGCGGCACAATTGCAGGGCTGGCTGCGGCTGTCCGCCACGCCGCGCCTGGCACAGATCTCGGTTGAATCTGCGGTTGTGCCTCAGGGACCGGCTAGCGCAGTAGTGCAAGCGGTTCTGGCCATGCCGGATGGCACCACCACGCGCCGTCTTGACGTTGTCGAGACCGGAAAGACTACTGCGGCGATTCGCGACGTGCTGCCCTAAAAGGATATGTTACAATCGGCTGATGTCTCAAGATGATCGGCGCGAGGCGAACGCTGCCGCGCCATGGAGTTCTACGATGCAATGGATTACACGTGAGCGAATACGGGTCGGACGGGTTGGATGCGCATGGTTGATCACGCGCTTTATTGACCCGGATGCCGAATTGTATTTTGTGCCCGGTGCGCAGATGACAGCTGAAACCGAGCGGCTCCAGGCGACGCCGTTTCATGTCGAAGGGTCGGGACTGGAGCGCCAGGGCGATCGCTCGTCGTTCGAGGTCATGCTCCAAAAGTACGACCTGACGAATGATCCGGCGCTGGTGCTGCTGGGTCGAATCGTGACCACGGCGGATATTCGCCAGAGTCCCGACAAGCAGCCGGAAGGCCCTGGGCTGAAAGCTATCACCGAGGGATTGCTGGCGCTGCACGACGACGATCATGCGCTATTCGCGGTTGGCGCGCAGGTTTATGATGCACTCTATGCCTTTTGCCAGGAGCAGGTGCGCCGTGGCAGAACCATGAATCCTTCTGCCTAGTACAACTTGACCGACATACGCCCGTCGTTGCTTGCCACGAAGACTCAAAGACGCGAAGGCAAGAGAACGCCTCTATTTAGGCTTTGAGCCCTCGCGTCTTGGTGGCAAACCTGTGGTTCATTTCCGCCAAGGCTTTACGCATCGCCATCAGGCGCGTTGAGTCTTACTCATTATCACTGGCAGCCGTCCAGTGATTAATATCCTTGGGCGACATGGCGACGTCGGAATCGCGGCGCGCATCACGGTAACCCTAGCGCGTTACATCAATCAAATATTGCTGCCACACCATCTCCTCGGCCGGTACTAGCTTCACAGTGAAGTTGAACACCTCACCATCCACCGCGAGTGCAAACCATTCCTCATCTACTGGCATCACGCCATTGCCAGAGCTAAAGATGACATCGATACAATCGGTGCCGCGGGCAGTTCGTGACAGGCAAAACATGTGCCATAAAGGCACGCATCTTGCCCGCTTGCAATAGCGCCAGTATATTTTGCCAGCAGAAGGTGCAGCACCATGACCGACACACCATCAACAATTCACATCGCCGCCGTTTCAGATATTCACTGTAACCGAACCTCGCAAGGCGCACTTCAGCCGTTGTTTCGCCAGGCAGCGGATCGGGCTGATATTCTGGTGCTGGCGGGTGATCTGACCGATTACGGGCTTGAGGAAGAGGCGCACATTCTGGTCAAAGAGCTAGCACCTGTGGCCCGCATTCCAACGGTTGCTGTGCTTGGTAACCATGATTTTGAGGCCGGACATCCCGAGAAAGTGCATGACATTTTATGCGACGCAGGCGTGACCATGTTGGATGGTGAAACATGCGAAATCCACGGCATCGGGTTCGCGGGCATCAAAGGCTTCGGCGGCGGCTTCGGGCGCGGCACGTTGGGCTTTTGGGGCGAGCCTACGGTCAAGAGCTTTGTGCAGGAAGCGATTGACGAGGCGCTCAAGCTGGAGACAGCGCTGGCCCGGCTGCGCAACGAGCACCGCATCGTCGTCATGCACTACGCGCCCATTGTTGCAACCGTGGAAGGCGAGCCACCCGAGATTTTTCCATTCCTTGGCTGTAGTCGCCTGGAAGAGCCGCTCATGCGCTACCCAGCCGACGTGGTGTTCCATGGCCATGCCCATAGTGGCGCACCAGAAGGGCGCACGAGAAGCGGCATTTCGGTCTACAACGTCGCGCATGCGTTGCTCCAACGCACCTTTGCTGGCCAGCCCGCGCTGCGCATGTGGGAAATTCCAGTGGCATCTGAGGCGGCAGCCGCAAATAATGGCTAGTCTGTGGTATGCGTTTTGCCTCGTCTGAAATATCGACACTGATAGCTATGCTTCTCATAAAGGAGGAACTCCTATGGCTGATAAAAACACGAATAAGACTCGTTCGAATCCAATGCCGCCGAGCATGGGTGGCGATGAGAACACAACCCACGCAGGCACCAATACAGATGTCGCTGGCGCCATGCCGCACGGCAAAGGCAGCGACATTGCGGGAAGTCTGGATCAGAAAGGCGCCGACGATGTCGGTGGCATGGGCACCGGCACAGCACGCGGCAGCGGTACTGATATCGGCGGCAGCACCCATTCGACCACGGGCGGCGGTGGAACTGGCGGTTTGGACAGCATCGACACGAGTCTGAGCGGCGGGCTGACCGGCGACTCGGGTGGGCAGGGTGCGGCCCGGCGTGTGGCAACTCCGCCGACGGCTGGTGGTGTGGCCGTCGATCCCGGGCGTGGCGCTGATCTCGGCGGCGATATTGGCATGGCGACCGACGATTTCACGCCCGGCATGAGCAGCGCCAACGCGGGTGGCAGCCGCGAGAGCGACCTGGGCGGTGGTTTGAGTGGTGGCATGGAGAGCGGTATGGGCAAAGAGGTCAGCGGCGGCATGGGCAGCGGCGAAGGCGGCGACACCAATGCCGACCCGCGCAATGAAGACACTGGCCGCGCAATGGAAGGCGAGGAAGCTAACAATATGAACACCTCGACCGACCATGGCGTTCGCGACATACCCAACGAAAACGCCGAGTAGTCAGGAGGAAGTTATGGCACCGAAAACAACATGGAAGCCGCACACCGAGCACGGCTCGCTCGACACCAAGGATCGCAAGGACTTGCCGGACAGCGTCTACGCGTTTCCTGAGCAGCGCAAGGAGCCGCTCACCGACGCATCGCATGTGAAGAATGCGTTGGCGCGCTTCGACCAGGTGCAAGATGTTTCAGATGCGGATCGCGACCTTGCTTTTGCCAACATCAAGAAGGCCGCTGAGCATTACGGAATCGATGTCGCCGAGTCGAGTTGGCACGACCTTGGCAAGAAGCCGCACACCAAAAATCCCGCTCATTAATCATCTGATGTGCGCCGCGCGGAGCTGTAAAAGAGATGCAGAAATGATGCTATTTGATAGCGCATTTATGCGTCTCTTTTATAAGCAAGCCAGGACTTATGAGGTTTGTCGCCGCACCTTACATAGACCCAAATTGCATACAGAGTGGTAATAATTGGCTACTGATTTCGTGGAGCATCTGTGGTTAACTACTCACATGGTTTGTGTTTGCTCAGGAGGAGTAAATGGCTTCACGGTCCGTCGTTCATGCCTCGCAGCCTGTACCGCATATAGCCGCATCTCGCTTGCGCAGTTTGGCAGTGCCGCTGTTCATTGGGCTTTGCGGTGCGCTGCTATGTACGGCATGGAACATTGTCAGCGGGCGCATGGCTGGCGATTTTACCTGGCCGCTGCGTGGCGCGCAATTGCTGTTACAAGGCAAAGATCCGTACACCTCATCGCTCGCGCCGCTGCCGTATCTCAACAATGATCCACTGTTCTATCCTCTGCCGCTGGTCGTGTGTTTTATTCCCTTCGCATGGCTGCCTGATGCGGTTGTCGGCGGTCTTGTTTTTGGCATTGTCACAGCTGTGATGGTGTGGGCATTGCAACGCGCACAAAAGCAGGTATGGTGGTTTTTGACATCGCCCATGTTCGTGGTGTCGTTCTTCAGCACAAATTGGTCACCGCTGATTCTGGCATCCTACCTCGTTCCGGTCTTGCTGCCGTTCAGCATCTTCAAGCCCCAATTCTTGTTGCCCGGCCTGTTTATACATCGCCCCAGAGAACTTGTTCGTTGTCGCTCGGGATGGATTGCTGTGGTTGCTCTGACGCTTGTTAGCTTTGTGCTTTTGCCCACATGGCTGCAAGGCTGGTTCCACAGCCTTTCTCACGCACATCATCCATCGCCAATGCTGATCCTGCCAGTGGGTCCGTTCCTGCTGTTAGCCTTGCTGCGTCGGTCACACTTGGAAGCGCGCTTCTTCCTTCTATATGCGCTGATTCCCCAGCTCATGCTCTGGTATGATCAACTACCGCTATTGCTGGTGACGCGCACGCGCCGAGACGCTTTGCTGATAAATGGATTTGGCTGGTTGGTGGGTTTAACCGGCTGGCTAATGTTGGGGTATTATTTTTGGTCGTCGCCGCTCATTATTCCATTTCTAGGCACTTTTGTGCCAGCACTTGTTGTGGTGTTGCGCGCGCCTCGTCAAGCGGAAGCGCGCGCCGCGATAATCCCTCAGGATGCGCCTGCTACATCGCTGTAACTTCACAAAGATTAGCCACGCGGCATGGCTCCGAGATGTGCTAAGAGCGCCGCGCTGGTCTTGATGCCCGCGAAGAAGCGCTCGACTTCCATGTTTTCATTGGGCGCGTGGTTGGACTCATCGTGATTGGCGTAGGGCACGACGAAGGCCGGAACGCCCAGCATTTTGGTGAACACGTAATCGGGCAGGCTGCCGCCCATGGCTGGCACGAGCAGCGGCTCTGCGCCCTGCGCGCTCATGATGGCGTCGCGGATGGGCGCGGTGAACGGCGAATCGAGCGGTGTTTTCGACGGTGCCATGCTGCCCTGCCGCACGACCTCAACTTCGGGCGCGTGGCGGCGGACATGCGCTTCAACTTTCGCGAAAATGTCTTCAGGATCTTGCGCCTCGACCAGCCGAATGTCACACTTGGCGAATGCTTCATGCGGCAGCACGGTTTTGGAGCCGGGGCCAGCGTAGCCGCCGTGCAGGCCGTTGATCGTCAGCGTCGGCCAGAGCGACAACCGTTCGCCAAAGTCCCGCTCGCGCGGCTGATCGAATTCGCGCAGTCCAAGCTCAGTTTTAACTGCGTCGATGTCAACCGGCAGGTCGGCCAGGGCGCGGCGTTCGAGGTCGGTTGGCGGCTCGACCGCATCATAGAAGCCGTCGATAGTGATGTCGCCCTGCGCATTCTTCATGGTCGCCAGCAGATGCACCAGCGTCCATATTGGGTTAGGCGCGACGCCGCCCCAATTGCCGGAATGCAGGTCGCGGTTCGCGCCACGCGCTCGTAGTTCGAACGAGATGATGCCGCGCACGCCGAACATAATGCACGAGCGCCCGCTTTCGTGCACCGGCCCGTCGGCGGTGATCACAAGGTCCGCGCCGAGTTCGCTGCCATGTTCACGGATGAACTGCGGCATGCGCGGGCTGCCAATCTCCTCCTCGCCCTCCAACAGCAGCACGATATTACACGGCAGCGTGGGCTGCGTCGCCAGCAGCGCCTCGATTGCCAGGATGTGCGCAAAGTGCTGGCCGCGATTGTCGCCGACGCCGCGCGCGAAGATGCGCCCGTCGCGAATGGTCGGCTCGAATGGCGGCGAGTGCCACGCATCGAGCGGGTCGGGCGGCTGCACATCATAATGACCGTACAGCAGCAGGGTCGGCGCGCCCGGCATGTCGTCGCGGCGGGCCAATACGACCGGCCAGCCAGCCGTTGGCACGGTGCGGGCGTCGAGGCCGATGCGCTGCAATGTGTCTACAAGGAACTCTGCGGTCTCGGCGATGCCCTGGCCGTGCGCGCTTATCGCCGGGCGGCGCAAGTAGTCGAACAGGCGCTCGATATATTCATCACGGTGTTGGTCTATGTATGTATAAACTTGTGAAAGATCGAGCATGACTGGCTCCATATTATTTTGACACGTTGACATGGTGAGCGGGTGACACGATGACAGGGTGACATAATGATAAGGTGAACGGACAACACAAGGGACACAATGTCATGCTGAACGAAGCGCGGTCCTGAGCGTAGTCGAAGGGTGAACCATCTCATTGTAAGCTCACTGAGATGGTTCGCTCCGCTCAACATGACAATGCGGTTCCGGTGCTCGAACTCAAGCTTCACCGGCAAAACTATGCAATACTGACCGGTTTTCCGGTCGCAGCCGACTCGATCGCGGCATACAGCAGCGCCAGACTGCGCATGTTGTCGCGTCCGGAGCAACCTGGCTCCTGGCCGCTCGTAACAGCATGCGCAAAAGTGGCCAGGCTACCCGCCCGTCCGAGGTACGGCAGCTTCGGCAGCGTGAGCACTTCAGTAGATTCGCCAAGCGGCGTGACCGACACGCGGTCATGGCCAGCGTTCATGATTGGTCCGCCGCGGCCGGTCCACACAACAGTGCCTTCAGCACACTCCATGTGCCACTCGCCGCCCCAGGTTGTCTGCGGCTGCGGACTGACCCAACTGCCGCGATAGCTCACCACCGCGCCGCCGTCGAACAGAATGGTTGCCACAGCGCTGGCCGGATCGCGAAATGTGCTCCAGGGTGGATTCCATGCATGGCATGTGATCTGTGTTGGCTCCTGTCCGAGCACCATGCGCATCAGATCAAAATGGTGAATTGACATGTCGCTCAGCAGCGGGTGCTGCAAATTGCGATGCCGTTCCGATGTCGTGGTATTGACATTGCGGCGGAAGTCGAGCGTGACGAAACCAGGCGCGCCCAACTCGCGGTTGCGGATCAGATCGGCGGCAGCCTGAACAGCCGGATAGAAGCGGTAATTCTGGCTGACCATGAGCACGCGCTGCTGTGCGTCCGCAAGCTCGACAGCCTGCCGCGCCTCAGCGAGCGACGGTGCGAATGGCTTCTCACACAGCACGTGCTTACCCGCCTGCAGCGCTTCAATCGTAAGCGGGATGTGGGCGGGAAGCGGCGCAGTCACTAGCACTGCATCCGCATCCACGGCAGCACATGCTTCAGTAATCGAGCCGAAGTATCGATTGGTTGGAAGATTGCAGATCTTTTGTGCAAGTTTGGCAGACGCAGGGTCAATCTCTACCGCCGCTACAAGCTCTACTTCTTTGACCGTCTTGATCACGTGCTGGGCCCAGTTGCGTCCCCAGCCGCCCAGTCCAGCGTGAATAAGTCGAATTGGCATGTGGATTGGTTTCCCTTCTACATTGATGATAGCTGTACGAACTCATGTCATGATGAATGAAGCGAAGCAGATCTTTGTCCAATTGAATGAGTTCGTCCGCCGGCCTTCCGGCAGTGACGCGCACGAGCCGGACAATGCGGTGTGCGCATCCAGAATCGTGCCAGAGGAACGCATGTCTGTCAACTGGTAGTCAACGTAATGTTAACTCAACGTTGCCTTGATGCGCCGAATGCCCGCTGCAACGCTTTCCTCCTTTGTGATGTGAAAATGCCCAAGCTCAGCGGTATGCTCGACATGCGGGCCGCCGCACACCTCCACGCTAACGTCGCCAATGCGATACACCTTGACTTCGTCGCCGTAGCGCTCCTCGAATAACCCTAGCGCGCCCGCCTCGCGTGCTGCCGTCAGGCTCATCTCGCTCCATGTCACCGGCAATGCGTGCTGAATGTATTCGTTCACTAACGTTTCCACCTGCGCAAGCTGCTCAGCGCTCAGGCGCTCGCCATGACTAAAATCGAAGCGCAGCCGCTCGGCGGTGATGTTGCTGCCGCGCTGCTCGACATGCGGGCCGAGCACCTGCCGCAGTGCTGCCTGCAACAGATGCGTCGCGGTGTGGAGTTTGGTCGTCGCAGGGTTGCGCTCGGCCAGGCCGCCTGCGAAGCGACCGGCTGCGCCCTCGCGAGACTGCGCCTGGTGGGCCGCAAACGCCTCGTGAAAGCCAGTCATATCAACCGCAACGCCGCGCTCATGTGCCAATTCCTCGGTCAGTTCCAACGGAAAGCCGTAGGTGTCGTACAGCCGAAACGCTGTGGTGCCTGGCAAAATCGCTTCGCCATGATCATGTATTTGGGCAACTGCCCGCTCGAACTCGCGTTCGCCGCGCACAAGCGTGCGCTGGAAACGCTGTTCTTCTTCGTCCAGCGCAGCGCAGATCGCATCATGCTGCTCCCGAAGCTCCGGGTAGGCCGTGCTCATGCTCGCGATAACTGTTTCAGCCAGCCGGGCGAGAAATGGTCCACTGATGCCGATTTCGCGCCCGTAGCGCACCGCGCGGCGAATAAGGCGGCGCGCGATGTAGGGTTGGTCGGTGTTGCTGGGCCGCACGCCTTCCGCCAGCACAAACGTCGCCGCGCGCACATGGTCGGCAATCACCCGCACGGCAAACGGCTGCGGATAGGGCGCGATGCTGAGGATTGCCGCGACAATCGGTTGAAACAGGTCGGTTTCAAACGCCGAGCCGACGCCTTGCAGCACCATCAGGTTGCGCTCCAGCCCCACGCCGACATCGACGTTGCGCTGAGCTAGCGGCACATAGCGGCCGTCGGGCAGCTTTTCGTAGGCCATGAAGACATTGTTGCACAACTCCCAGAAGCGCTGCGGGTTGGCTGCGGGCGTCTCATCGGGAGGGCCGTCGGGCATGGTGTCGTAGAATACCTCGCTATCCGGCCCGCATGGCCCGGTTGCGCCAACTGGCCCCCACCAATTGTCCTCCTTTGGCAGGAAGCTGATTTGCTCTGGCGGAATGCCAAGCGCGCGCCACATTTCTGCCGTTTCCTCGTCGCGCGGTGCGTCGGCATCGCCCGCGAAGCATGTGACGTGCAGGCGTTCTGGATCATGGCCGAACACTTCGGTGAGCAGCGCGTAATTCAGGCGGATCGCCTCTTGCTTCCAGTAGTCGCCGAGCGACCAACTGCCCAGCATTTCAAACAACGTCAGGTGCGCTGCGTCGCCAACCTCCAGAATATCGACGGTGCGCAGGCACGGCTGGTAGTTGGCGAGGCGACGGCCTGCCGGGTGTGGCTCGCCTAGCAGGAATGGCACAAGCGGGTGCATGCCAGCGGTAGTGAACAGCACGCTTGGGTCGTTTTCGGGAATCAGCGGCGCGTGGCCGATGATGGCATGACCATGCTGACGAAAGAAATCGAGAAATCGCTGCCGAAGTGTGTTCGTGTCCATTGCTGTGCTCCTGTTGTGTGATGACCCGCCGATGAAAAGCGATCAAAAAAGCCCTTGAGCTTGTAAGCTCAAGGGCGAAGTGATTCGCGGTACCACCTTGATTGGAGCATTCATGCTCCCACTCTGTCGCCGCGACCACCCTTCGATAAACTCAGGATGGCGAGGGCGCGTCCCGCTAACGGGGGAACGTGACCGGCTGGCCTTAGTCAACGACGTTCGGCCGCAACTCAGGTGGGGCTTCAGCGCTGGTCTTCTGGCCGAGCTTTCACTCTCCTCGGTTCGCTGGTGGGTCCGACCGCACGCCTCTCATCACCGTCATCGTCATTCGATTTAGATTGACAACACTGTAGCACACTCCAGATCGCCGTGTCAATCCGTCTGAAGGCGGGTTCATAGTTGCTCGTACGTCGCCAGCACCGCGCCCGCCTCAATCGATTTGCCTGCTTCGGCGCGCACCTCGGCTAACGTGCCAGCATGCGGCGCAGTGATTTCATTTTCCATCTTCATCGCCTCGATGATGAACAGCACCTGCCCGGCTTCGACAGTATCGCCAGCGGTGGCGCGCACCGCGACCAGCGTGCCCTGAATCGGGCTGATCACGCCGTTGCTCGGCGCGGCCATGCTGCCTTTGCGACCGACGGGTGCCCGACGATTGCTGTTCGCCGCCTGTTGCCCGCCGCCGCTGACCGATTGCGCTGTGCCGTTGCCGCCCGTCTCTGCAACGCGCACATTAAAGAGCTTTCCATTTACCTCAACCGTGAACATGCGCGCTTCCTGGTCTTGGGCGAACACGAGGTTCGCCCCTGCCGGTTCCTGGTTCTTTACTGCCAGCTTCGGCAGTTCGTCCGCCAGGTAGCGCGGGATGAAGTTGACCGTCGCCTTGCCCGCCGCAAAAGCCGGTTGCGCCAGCGCAAGCTGGTGGAACGGAATGACGGTGGTGACGCCGCCGATCTCGTAATCGGCCAGCGCCCGCCGCATGCGGGCAATCGCTTCGGCGCGGGTGCCGCCCCATGCTACCAACTTGGCGATCATCGAGTCGTAGAACTGCGGGATGGTGTAATTGGCTCGCGCGCCACTATCTACTCGCACGCCAAAGCCAGACGGTTCCTTATACTCGGTGATCGTGCCGAGCGTCGGGCGGAAGTTCGCGGCGGCATCCTCGGCGTTGATGCGGCATTCAATCGCATGGCCGCGCCACTGCACATCCTTTTGGGAAAACCACAGCCGTTCGCCCTGCGCGACGCGGAGTTGCGCCTGCACGAGATCCACGCCGGTCACCATTTCCGTCACAGTATGCTCAACCTGGATGCGCGTGTTCATCTCAAGAAAGAAGAATTCGCCATCTTGAAAGAGAAATTCCAGCGTGCCAGCGCCGACGTAGCCAACCGAGCGGGTGAGCGCGACAGCTGCTGCGCCCATCTCGGCGCGCAGCTCCGGCGTCAGCGCGGGCGAAGGGCATTCCTCGATCAGCTTCTGGTGCCGCCGTTGAATCGAGCAGTCGCGCTCGCCGAGGTGGACCACATGGCCATGCGCATCGGCGAACACCTGAATTTCGATGTGGCGCGGATTGGTGAGGTATTTTTCGACGTACAGATCAGGATTTTTGAAGGCTGATTTAGCTTCGCGGCGCGCGCTCTCAAAGGCGTTATCGGCATCAGCCGCGCTGTGTACCACGCGCAGCCCGCGCCCGCCGCCGCCGCCGACCGCTTTGATTGCTACCGGGTAGCCATGTTTGTCACCGAATGCCCGCACTTCGTCCGGTCCTGCGGCGGCTTCCAATGTGCCGGGCACCACCGGCACCCCGGCGGCCACCGCCTCGCGGCGCGCTTCGGTTTTGCCGCCCATGCGCTCCATCGCTTCGGCTGGCGGCCCGACGAACACCAGCCCAGCCTCGGTGCAGGCCCGCGCGAAACGCGGATTTTCGGCCAGAAAGCCGTAGCCGGGATGAACCGCGCCCGCACCGGACTGCTTCGCAACCTCTACGATTTTGTCGATGTCAAGATAGCTTTGCGGCGCGGGTGCGGGGCCGATCAGGTAGGCCGCGTCGGCGTAGGCGACATGCGGCGCGTCCCGGTCGGCCTCGCTGTAGACTGCGACGGTGTGCAGGCCAAGCTCTTTGCATGCCCGCATCACGCGGAGCGCGATTTCACCACGGTTGGCAATCAGAACGGTGTCAAACATGTTTCTTCCGCAAAACTACAGTACGATTAAGCCACAGAGGACACAGAGGACACAGAGTACGTATGTACCACGCAACCCATGGCAACTTTGTCATGCTGAACGAAGCGCGGTCCTGAGCGCAGTCGAAGGGTGAAGCATCTCGCTGTATTCAATGAAACACCGGGAGATGTTTCGCCCTGCTCAACATGACAAAGTGGTACAGTGTTTGATTCTGCGAGAGTTCCTTGCGCTCTGTGGCTCTAAAAAACTACAATCCTCCCAAGCCCTTGCTCCAGCGTGCGGCGCGGCGGCTGCGTTCGACACTGCCCCACGTGGTATAGGCCGCGTTGCGCGTCGCTGGCATGCGCTGCACTTCAAGCGCAGCGGCGGCGCTCCACGCGCTGCGGGCTGGCGGCACCGGCTCGGCCTCAGCTTGCTCAAGCGCGCAAGCGACTACGGCGAGCGCGGCGGCAACCTCATCTTCACTGGCATCTGGTGGCATGTGTATAAATTGCATGAAAACCATTATACCGCAGAGTTGCAGGGGCGTTACCACCGTGCTATACTCTGCCAAGCGCTGCAACATCACACATATGTCTGTAGCGCCTTTTTATAGCAGGTTAAGATTAAGAAGGTGCTAAGATGGAGCAATTCAAAGACGATATTTCTTTTTTCCTTGGTCTTGTTGTGGGCGCGGTGCTCGGCGGGATTGCGGCGGCGTTGCTGGTGCCACGCAGTGGGCCGGAACTGCACGAAGATGTGAACGAGCGTGGTCTTGAACTGACCAACCGCACCGAAGAAGCCGTGCAGCATGCCCAGCAGGTCGCGCAGGAAGCCGTCGCGAAAGTACAGCAGTCCGTGCCCGGCATCGGCACGAAGAGTGTGTGATAAACAGTGTTCGGATGCTTCCACACTATTGTGCAGGTGCAGCAGTGTTGTAGCGCGTTCTAATGCATTTCTTACGTAGCTTGCACCATGAACATGCTCATAATCATGACAGTGTAACAGGCTGTGTGAGTGAGGGAGCTGACAATGTTTTTTGGAAGTTACTGGTTATTCATCCTTCCTGGCATTTTTCTGGCGTTCTACGCCCAATGGAAGGTTAAGTCAACATACGATAAATATGCAAAGGTGCGCAACGCGCAGGGCATGACGGGACTCGATGTGGCGCGTGTGCTGATGCGTAACGAGGGGCTCGATTATGTTGGTATCGAGCAGATTCCTGGCAACCTGACCGATCATTACGACCCGCGCGGCAAAGTCATGCGCTTGTCAGAAGGCTCGTCGCAGTTACCGTCGGTCGCTGCCATGGCGGTCGTCGCGCACGAACTTGGCCATGCCGTGCAGGATAAGCAGGGGTACGCCTGGATGAAGGTTCGCTCTGGCATCGTCGGCATCGCCAACATCGGCTCGAACTTTGGCTGGCTGTTGATCATCGGCGGCATGTTTCTGGGCGCGTTGCAGGGCAGCCAGTTTGGCTTCCAGATCGCTATAGCTGGCGTCATTCTGATGAGCGCTGCGGTCGCTTTCTCGCTGGTGACGCTTCCAGTCGAGTTCAATGCCAGTTCCCGCGCGCGCGAAATGCTCATGCGCAATGGCCTGGTGACGGCGCAAGAGGCTGAGGGTGTCAAGCAGATGCTCAATGCCGCAGCGCTAACCTACGTCGCGGCGGCGGCACAGGCCGTGCTACAATTGCTCTACTGGGTAATGGTGCTGAGCGGCGCTCGGCGCAATAATTAAGCATAGGAGCGAGGGAGCCTGATGGACTACGAGACCAAGCGTCGGTTGGTGTATGGTCTGTTGAGCCTTGTGCTGAGTGCATTGGCGACACGCCTGGCGCTGTTTCTCACCAACAAAATCATTGGCGAGCCTGAAGACGAGTTGTTGGCTGGTAGCTAAAGCATCACGTGTAAGAGCGAGAATGGCGCGACGAAGCTTCGTCGCGCCATTTTGTTGCATGAGGAGGCGCTATGACTTCAGATGAACAGACGAAGCGCGCCGCGCGTGTCGCGCCGGAAGTGCGTGCTGCCGACATTGTGCTGCCGAACCAGACGAACGGCCATGGCACCATGTTCGGCGGCGACGTGATGGCGCTGATGGACCGCGCGGCGGCGATTGCGGCGCTACGGTTCTGCCGCACGCCGGTGGTCACTGCCTCGACCGAGCGAATCGACTTCCGCACGCCAATTCAGGCAGGCGAGATCATCGAGGCGGTGTCGCGCGTGATCTACGTCGGGCGCACTTCGCTGATCGTTCGCATTCACATCTACGCCGAGCACCCGCTGATTGGCGAGCGGCGGGTCTGCACCACCGGCTACTTCAGCATGGTGGCTGTGGATGACGCGGGCCGCCCGGTGCCGGTGCCGCAGCTACTCCTTGAGGACGCTGAAGCGCAGGCCGAATGGCACATTGGCGAGGAAATTCGGCGCGTGATCGATGCACGCCGCAAAAAAGAGGCGCGCTGAGCGTATTTCTTCAAACACGGGTTATGTTGTTAAAAGCCAGCAGTGCGCTGGCTTTTTTTGTGCAAAGCTGCTTGTGGTGCATTCGAGCGTGTGGCCGCAATTATGCAATCATCGTCCAATTGAGAACAATCCAGCCAAAGACTCGCGTCCACCTGAGTGGTATTCGGCGTGAGCGCACACAGGATGTGGCAACATGTTTATTTCGCAACGAACGCTTCGCTTCGGCCCTTACACGCTGCCCTCTGCTGATACTAGCAGTGACATCGTGCCGTATTTTCTGGCTGGACACAAAATGTATAACGTTGGCATGGTCACTGGAAACATTCAGCCGATCGGCGCGGAGCACCTTGTCGGCGAAATGGGCGGCGTGTGGGCGCATCCGGTCAAGGTCGCCGATGGATTGACGCTGCTGATCAGCGACAACGATGGTCAGCAGCCGATGGCCCACAGCTTTGAAGTCATCGAGTTGCTCTCGCATATCGAGTGGCGTTACCGGCTGGGTGGCATGGAGGTGCGGCGACGCGACTTCGTAGCCGAAGATCATGCAGCCTTTTTCTCGCTCCTGACCTTGCGCAACGCGGGCGGGCTGCCAAAAACAGGGTATTTGCACCTGCGCGCATGGTTGAAGTTCCTCGGTTGCTGGTTCGGCGGCATGGCGACTGGCGGCGGCGAATACTGGCTGGAGGACACCGCCGTGCTCGGCTACGACCGCCGCTGGCAGGGCCGTTGGGGCGTCGCAGTGGGCACGACCATGGCTCCGGAGCGCTGCTCCATCGAGGAGCGTTCGGTCGGGCGCGTGGCGCAAATGGATTATCCTTTTACGCTACCACCGGGCGCGACGAAAACATGGGAGTTCGTGCTGACTGCCGACCACGAGCGCGGACATGAAGGCGCGCACCACCTGTTTAGCCAGCTTGCCGGGAGTGGCGAGCAGGTGCTACAGGAAAAGGTCGAGCGCTACCATGAACGGGTCTTTCGCGGCGTGGCGCTGGAAACACCTGACAAGGCCGTCAATCGCTCGTTCGCGCTGGCTAAGGCAAATCTGCACCTGCTGAGCGCCGACTACGGCCCGAACCTGCCGCCCTATTTCCTGGCGGGCGTGCCGGAGTATCCGCAACTGTTCGGCTGCGACACTGAGTACACCGTGCCGGGCGCGACGGCGGCAGGCTTCGCCACAACCTCAAAGAGCGCGCTGCTGGCGCTCGCCGATTACGGCGGGCGGGCGTGTGGCCGCGTTCCGCATGAGATTACCACCAACGGGCGCGTGTTTCATCCTGGCAACACACAGGAGACACCCCAGTTTGCTGCGGCATGTTGGGATTATTTCCGTTGGACTGGTGATTTTGCTTTTTTGAGCCGCGTGTACCCACTTTGTAAGGAAGGTATTGACGATTACATGCCGGCGCTATGGGGCAGTGCGGGCAGCGCCTACCCGATCGGCGACGGCGTAGTGGAGCGCGGCGGCATGGGCGACCGTAAGCTCGACAGCGTGTGCTACCTGTATCAAGCGTTGGAATCGTTGGCGCACATGGCCGAAGCGCTGGAAAATGCCGACGATGCGGCGCGCTACACCGCGCGCTATGTCGAACTACGCCGCCGCTTCGAGCAAGATTGGTGGCTCGAAGACGAGCAGATGTATGCCGATTCAATGAGCTTCGATGAGAAGCCACAGCTCGACGGCTACTGGACGGTGGTGCTGCCGCTCCAGCTTGGCATGGCCAGTCCGGAGCACGCCCGGCGCTCGCTCGAACGCATCGAGCGCGAATGGGTAAACGAGTGGGGGCTGGTCCATACCCGCGACCGTGAAGAACTCGTCTGGACGCTGCCGAGTGGCCTGTTGGCGCTGACGGCATTCCGTTACAACCAGCCCGATCTTGGCATACGGCTACTCCAGAATATCGCCGAAACGGCCCACCATGGCACACTTGGTGCATTCAAAGAGCTTATTCCTATCGGGCTGTGCTTTGTGCAACTCTGGTCGGCTGGACTCTACACGCAAGGCATCATTGAGGGCTTGCTCGGTTTGCAGCCGCTAGCCCATCTCCACCGACTTTCGATCAACGCGCAACTGCCGCAGCACTGGCCTGCCGTTCGATTAAGTGCGCTGAAGGTTGGCACGCACGACCTGTCGCTTCAGATCACACCTACCAGCATCGACGTTCAACATTTGAGTGGACCCGAGCGGCTCGATATTCGCTACCGGCTTCCAGATGACAGCGGCCCGCTGCAGCACGACATTGCGTTTGGGCCGGAGCCGCAGATCATGGAAGCGGAAGGTATGCGCTGGCTCCAGATAGCGCTGATGCCGGAGCAGCGTGTTATGGTGGCGGCGACGCCCGAAGGAATAACTGTGCATATTCCCGATCGCCGCGAGGAGCGTGTCAGGCAGGACGGTAGCGGACAAAACCAATCTTGATCACTTCGTGTATTACACTGCCGCTGGCCCATCCGGCGCGCTCACGTTGGCAATAATCCAGTTACAGGGTGTGTGGATCGACTTCATCAGCCGCTGCTTTTTTACAGCAAATATTACATGGAAGGTTCGAGCTACAGCGGTCTGGCGGGACAATAAGACCATAGTACAAAGTAGGGACTATGAACTATCAGGGAGCAATTTTCGACGTTGACGGCGTGCTCGTCGACTCGCCGCACGAACGGGCATGGCGCAATTCGTTACAGCAGTTGATGGAAGGCGCGTGGCGCGACATTGCGCCGCAAACCTCGTACACGCCGTGGTCGTTCACGACCTCGGTGTACCAGGAATACGTGGCCGGCAAGCCGCGCATGGCGGGCGCAAAAGCCGCGCTTGATTTCTTCGGCATGCCCGACCCGGACGGCAGCCGCGTGCAGGAGTACGCGGCCACGAAGCAGGAATACCTGCTGAAGTTGGTTGAGGCGGGCGAGTTTACCGCCTTTGACGACGCGCTGCGGCTGGTGCTGCGCTTCAAAGCGGCAGGCGTGAAGATTGGCGCGGCGTCATCCTCGAAAAATGCCAACATGTTTTTGGAGCGCGTTGCAATCGGCGCATTTGCGGCGCGCGAACGCGAGCAGCGCGCGCTCGGCGGTGACATGGACGCCAGCGTTGACACGGGCATGGACATCGAAACCGTCGATCATTCGGCGCTGGCGACGCTGCACATTCCGGCGGATGCGACGCTGCTCGATGTGTTCGACGCCAACGTCAGCGGGCGCGATTTTGTGCATGGCAAGCCCGATCCCGAGATGTTTCTGGCATGCGCCACCGAACTCGGCCTGCCGCCCGCGCAGTGCGTTGTCATCGAGGACGCGCAATCAGGCGTACAGGCGGCCAAGGCAGGCGACATGGCGGCGATTGGCATTGCGCGCCTGGGCGATGAGGCGCTGCTGCGCGCCGTCCACGCCGATTACGTGGTGACGAGCCTCGACGATATTGACGTGGATGCTTTGCTAGCGGACAGTTGACAAACACATGAAAACATTGTCATGCTGAACGCAGTGAAGCATCTCGTTGCCAAATACAATGAGATGTTTCGCTGCGCTCAACATGACATTGGAAATGCTAAGTGATTTCTAAGAGCAGCATATGACATACCACAATCCCTCTGTTTCCGCCGACGACCCGACCTGGCACCTTGTAGTCGATGGATTCGATCCGACACTCGAACCGACAATCGAGGCGGTCATGGCGCTGGTGAACGGCTACAGCGGCACGCGCGCCGCCTTGGAAGAAGGCAGCGACGTATCGCGCCCGTCCGCGTTCATCGCTGGCATCTTCAACCTGCCCGACGCGCCACAGGCCGATGAGCTTGACGAGCCGATCACTGAACTGGTCGTCGCGCCGGACTGGTCGCGTATTCGCATCACAGTTGCAGGCGAAGAATTGCGGATCGGCCATGTCGAGTTGCTCCATCAGCGCCGCATTCTCGACCTGCGCACCGGCATATTGGAGCGCGAATGGCGCGTGTATGATGCCCAGGACGTATCACGAGCCTGCGCAGCCTGCGCTTCGCCTCGCTCGACAACCGGCATGTGCTGTTCCAGCAGGTGACGCTCACGCCGGAAAATTACAGCGAGCAGGTAACCTTTGAAGCGCTGGTTGATGGCAACGTCACGAACCAGAACGAGACGCGCAACATCGAGATTACTGGCACGCAGCCGTTGCCCGACGGCGCGTTGCTAGAAGCGCGCACCAGGGACGGCAGCTACCGCATGGCGTTCGCCGCGCATGCCGAATTGCAGCGTAGCCGCGGATGAATTATTGGACGGTGAGCCGATTATTGATGTTGAGCAGGTTGGCATGCGCTGGACATGGCAGGCCGAACCGAACAAGACGGTTACAATGCAAAAGGTTGTTGCGGCGTGGACATCGCGCGATGTAGACGATCCTGCAGGCGCGGCGGCGACGCTGCTGCAACAGCTTGCGCTAACTGATGAGGTGGCGCTGTTCCGGTCGCATGCCGAAGCGTGGGCGGCGCGTTGGCAAACGAGCGACGTCGTGATCACTGGCGCGCCAGACACGCAGCAGCAAGTCCGCTGGGCGTTGTACCATCTGATCGGCGCGGCCAATCCCGATGACGAGCGCGCCTCGGTTGGCGCGCGGTCGATTACCGGCGAGCGCTATCGCGGCCACGTCTTCTGGGACAATGAAACCTTCGTATGGCCGTTTTACCTCTATACCGACCCGCAAACCGCCCGTGCGCTGCTGATGTACCGCTACCACAATTTGCATGGCGCGCGCCACAAAGCGCAGGCGTTTGGCTACCGCGGCGCGCTGTTTCCATGGGAATCCGCCGACACCGGCGAGGAAACATGCCCAACATTCATGCTGAGCAGCGGCGAGCGCGTGGCAGTGCTCACGCTGACCGAGGAGCAGCATATCTCCTCTGACATTGCGTACGCCGTGGTGCAGTACCGGCAGGCAACCGGCGACGAGCAATTCTTCCTCGACTACGGCGCGGAGATGCTGCTGGAAATTGCGCGCTTTTGGGCCAGCCGCGCGACGCAGGAAGACGATGGCCGCTATCACATTCGGAAAGTGATTGGCCCGGACGAATACCACGAGCATGTGGACGATAACGCCTACACCAACGTCATGGCGCAATGGACGCTGCGGCAGGCGCTGAATACTGCAACAGAGCTTGAAACGAAATATCCCGCCCGCTGGCATGAACTCAGCGCGCAGCTTGATCTGCGGCCCGACGAACGAGAAAGCTGGCAACGCGTGGCCGATGGCCTCGTGACCGGCTTTGACGAACAAACGCGCTTGTTCGAGCAGTTCGCGGGCTACCATCAGCTTGAGGAAATCGACCTGACAGGCCACGACAACAGCGTGGCAACCATCGACGCGAAGCTTGGCTGGGTTGGCATGCAGAAAACCAAGGTACTGAAGCAGGCCGACGTGGTGATGCTGCTGTTCATGCTGTGGGACAGCCTGCCGCCCGACGTGTTCGAGCCAAACTTCCGCTACTACGAGCCGAAAACGACGCATGACAGCTCGCTCAGCCCGTCGTTTCATGCGCTGGGCGCGGCGCGGATTGGTGATCTGCCCATGGCCGAGCGCTTTCTGCATCAGGCCGCCACGATCGACCTTGACTTCACGCGCAAGGGGCTGGCAGGTGCGGCGGGTGGCGTCCACATCGCCGCGCTTGGCGGCATCTGGCAGGCGCTGGCGTGCGGCTTCCTCGGCATGCAGCCGACCGACGAAGGGCTGCGCTTCCGCCCGCACATTCCGGCACACTGGGGCGCGCTTCAGCTAGCGATTCAGTGGCGCGGCAGCCAGTTGCGCGTGACGGCACAAGCCGATGGCTCAATCGAACTTCTGGTGGAATCCGGCAACGAGGTGACACTCGCGGTTGGCGACGCCGCATGGCAGACTGTCGCGCCCGGCGGAGTTCTCAGCGCGTAACTCGTTCTGAAGCGAACTGCCTCCTAGCGAGCAGTTGCGGTGTAAAACACTTCCGGCCAGCATGTATGACACATGCTGGCCGGAAAAAGGAAGGGGAGTTTGGCAAATTTATTGCGCGCGCACAACCAGGGAAAAGCGCCGAAGTGCAGCACTGGCAAGCATGCCGAAGCGACTAAGTCGCTGGTCGCGCGTGGTGTGGATTACCCGTCCATGTTTGTCGTGAATGACCATCGTGCATCCTGTAGAAGTCATGATTAGCCTATTTACAACAAGATCAGCAACATGCGTGCCAATCGGAGGGCGCCTTCGTCCACAACATTTTTGTTTTAGTGTTGTCTACGCCTCGTCCGTTTCGATCATGGGCGCAGTGTTGAACAGCGGATCGGAATTGTAGATCATCTGGTACAGCGCGGTCGGCGTGGCAATCGTCAGCCACAGCAGCAGCGTCAGGAACGACCATGCGATTTTGCGGTCGATCTTCCACGCCAGCAGCGCGCTCGGAATAGTAAGCGCGTACATGCCCGCCGTCCACACGAACGCCAGAATCGGGCTGCGCTTGCGGAAGTATACATAACTAAAGGTGCTGTAGATCGCCCAACTTGCCGCCTGAAGCCACAGGAGCGTCCGGCGATGCGGCGTCTCTTCCGGCAAATTCAGCAAGCGCAAATTACCCCACAGCACGCTCATGTTGTTGATCGTCCACGCCGGTCCGAACGCCCACGCAGGCGGCGCGAACGGCGCCTGGCGCTGCTGCTCGTATAATTCCTCTTCTTGTCCCTGTCGCTTCAGGCTGAGCGATGAAATCGCGTTTGCGCCAAGCCCGAAGCCCAGCGCGTGCCACCAGCGGTAGCGCTTCGGAAAAAGCGCTTCGTTCGTTACGTGTTTGAGGTCAGTGATCATCTTGTTTGCCATCACTGTTCTCCTTCTTGCATACATTTACTAAAGATCATGAACGTGCATACAAACCCTGAAGCAGTGCGTCGATTAACTCATGCGCCATGGCCGTGCGGCTGTCGGCAATCGCCAAGTCCGGCACGGCGTGCAGCGACTCGACCATGCCGAGAATGCCGCCTGCGATCAGTCCAGGCTGCGGATGCGTAATCTCGCCGCGTTGCTGTGCTTCTTTCAGCGCTTGTTGAATTGGCGACAGCATGGCATCGTAGGCCATGCGCGACAACCGCTCTGCTTCAGCGGGCGCGATCATCGGCAGGTCTGAATGCGTCAGGCGCACCAGATCCATCGGCGGCTGCGACAGGAGCCAGTCGGCGGCGGCATGAAGTTGCATCCGCGCGTTTGGTTCCGCTGCTTGAATGGCGCGCGTCAGCCCTTCGCGGTGGCGCTGAAAATTGCGCTCGGCCACCTCAATGTACAGCTGCTCCTTGCCGCCCGGCGCGTGGTGGTACAACGACGCATGCCGAATACCGACGGCGGCGGCGATGTCGCGGAGTGTCACGGCGGCGTAGCCGCGCTGGGCGAAAAGCTGTTCTGCGGCGGCGAGCACGCGCTCGCGGGCTTCATGTTGTGGTGCCACGTTGCTCATAGTTAACCTACCAAATTGTAGGTAGCACATGTTATGCCAGTGTTTATGGCTTTTAGATGCGCATTGCTGTGGTATACGCTATGCTAGATTGGCTCCGAGGGAGGAGAGACATGGAACAACACATGAATGTTGCTTCGTACGACCCGCGCTGGCAACTCGAAACGCGTGGTTACAACCCGATAACTGAGCCGATGGTCGAGTCGGTATTTGCGCTAGTGAACGGCTACAGCGGCACGCGCGCCGCGCTGGAGGAAGGCGACGATGTTTCCTACCCGGCGCTGTACATCGCGGGCATCTTCAACACGCCCGCCGCGCCGCAAGCCGACGAATTGCAGGAGCCAATACCTGAACTTGTGCGCGCGCCGGACTGGTCGCGCATCCGCATTGTGGTCGAAGGGCAGGAGCTACAAATCGGCCATGTCGAACTGTTGGAGCAGCGGCGGGTGCTCGACATGCGGCGCGGCGTGCTGCTGCGCGAGTGGCGTGTGCGCGACACGGCTGGGCATGTGACGAGCCTGCGCAGCCTGCGTTTCGCCTCGCTCGACGACCGGCGTGTGTTCGTGCAGCAACTGGCGATCACGCCGGAAAACTACAGCGGCAAAATCATGCTGGAAGCGAGCGTCAACGGCAATATTAAGAATGAAAACAAAACACAGCATCTCGCGCTGGTTGGCGCGCATACGATTGGTGCTGGTGTGGCGCTAACCATGCGAACATTGCAATCTGGCTACGCGTTGAGTTTCGCGGCCAACGCGACGCTTTCCGGTGCGGACCTGATAAGTGGCAATCCCTTTGTCGAGGAAGCGCGTGTCGGGCAGCGCTGGACGTGGCAGGCCGAGCAGGGGCAAACGTATGCGCTCGACAAGCACGTCGTCGTGTACACCTCGCGCGATGTGGATGATCCTTTAGCCATAGCAAGTGAACAACTGGCGGCACTTGGCAGTTCCGGCGAATTGCTTGCTGCGCACGAAGCTGCATGGGCGGCGCGCTGGCAGGCAAGCGACACCGTAATCACCGGCTCAGAGGAGCGCCAGCAGCAGGCCCGCTGGGCGATCTATCAACTGATTGGCGCGGCCAATCCTGATGATGAACAGGCCTCGATTGGCGCGCGGTCGATTACCGGCGAGCGCTATCGCGGTCATGTCTTTTGGGACAACGAAACCTTCGTGTGGCCCTTCTATCCGTACACTGACCCGCAGACCGCCCGCGCGTTGCTGATGTACCGCTATCACCGGCTCGACGGCGCGCGCCACAAAGCGCAGGCGCTCGGCTATCGCGGCGCGCTGTTCCCCTGGGAGTCGACCGACACCGGCGAGGAGACCACCCCGCCGTTCATCCACGTGCCGGGGCGCGGCGTGCAGCCGGTGCTCACCGGCATAGAGGAGCACCACCTCGCTGCCGACATTGCCTACGCGGTGGCGCAGTACCGGCAGGCGACCGGCGACGACCAGTTCTTTCTCGATTATGGCGCGGAGATGCTGCTGGAGATCGCGCGCTTCTGGGCCAGCCGCGTTGAGCAGGATGCGCATGGCCGCTACCATATTCATAAGGTGATCGGGCCGGACGAATATCATGAGAGCGTGGACGACAACGCCTACACCAACATGATGGCGCAATGGACGCTGCGGCGCGGTCTCGAAGCTGCCGACGAACTACGCGCGTCGTTTCCAGAACACTGGCAAGCATTGGCAGCGCGTCTCGGCATCAATCAGCAGGAGTTGGACACATGGCAAACTGTAGCCGACGGCATGGTAACAGGCTTCGATCCGGCAACGCAGTTATTTGAACAGTTCGACGGCTATTACAAACTGCGTGAAGTTGACCTGACCGGCCACAGCACTGCCGAACAGACCATGGATATTAAACTTGGTTGGGAAGAGATTCAGCGCACGCAGGTGATTAAGCAATCTGACGTGGTGATGCTGCTGTTTCTGCTGTGGGAGCAATTCACGCCGGAGGTGCGCGAGAAGAATTTCCGCTTCTACGAGCCGCGCACTGCGCACGACAGTTCGCTCAGCCCGTCCTTTCACGCGCTGGTTGCGGCCCGCCTGGGCGATCTGCCCATGGCCGAGCGCTTTCTGCACCAGGCTGCCACGATTGATCTCGATTTTACGCGAAAAGGCTGGGCTGGCGCGCAAGGCGGCGTTCACATCGCGGCGATCGGCGGCATCTGGCAGGCGCTGGCGTTTGGTTTCCTGGGCATGCAGCCGACCGGCCATGGCGTGCGCTTCCGCCCGCACATCCCGGCGCACTGGGGTGCACTGCAAATGGCAATTCAGTGGCGCGGGAGCCAGTTGCGCGTGACGGCGCAAGCCAGCGGCGCAACCGAGATCAGCGTTAAATCGGGCAACGCGGCCACGCTGGCAATCGGCGATGGCGAGTGGCAGACGGTTGCAGCAGGCGCGACCTTAAGCGGATGAGCGCCTGTCATACATGGCTGTGGTATCATACACGTACTGACTCGATTTGGCGTTTTGCCTTCGTGCTACGCGCATGCTGCTGGTACAGTGGAGTTAGCCTGTGTTCAGCTACCTGGTTGTTACCAGACCACGCACCATGTGCGTACAATGAAGGTACGCGCTCGATGCATCTCCGAAGGAGCAACGCATGTCAGAGCACCGAGTTCAACTGCTGCACCCCGACCCAAGCAAGGACGCGCCGCGAATCGATCAATCCAAATATGATGCGGTGCGCGCGGCGCTGCTGCAAGCCATTCCCGACGATGCCGCAGGGGTGCCGCTCGACGCATTATCTGAGCAGGTAGCGAAGCTGCTGCCGTCCAATTCGCTGTCGGCGCTGGGCTCGGTGAGTTGGTATACCGCCGCAGTGAAGCTTGATCTCGAAGCGCGTGGGTTAATCGAGCGCGTGCCTGACGTGCAGCCGCAGCGGGTGCGGCGCGCATCTTTGTAAACAGCCAGCTTGGGCATTAGGAACATACGACGATGTATTTCAACAAAATCCTGATCGCCAACCGGGGCGAAATCGCGGTGCGGATTACGCGGGCATGTCATGAACTCGGCATTGCCGCCGTGGCAGTGTACAGCGAAGCCGACTGCGCGGCGCTCCACGTGCGCATGGCGGATGAGGCGTATCTGGTTGGCCCTGCACCAGCCGCGCAAAGCTACCTCCATGTTGATCGAATCATCGAGGCCGCATTGCGAAGCGGTGCGCAAGCGGTGCATCCCGGCTACGGCTTTCTGTCGGAGCGGGCGCATTTCGCGCGAGCTTGTGAACAAGCCGGGCTGGTGTTCATCGGGCCGCCGTCGGACGCCATCGACTTGATGGGTTCTAAAATCGCCGCCAAGAAGCTGGCCGAACAGGCGGGTGTGCCGACCGCGCCCGGCTATCTGGGCGACGATCAATCGCCAGAGCGGCTGCGAACAGAAGCGGAGCGAATTGGTTTTCCATTGCTGATCAAGGCCAGCGCGGGCGGCGGCGGCAAGGGCATGCGCACAGTTGGCAACATGGCCGAGTTCGATGCCGCGCTCGAAGGAGCGCAGCGCGAGGCTCGCGCCGCGTTCGGCGACGACGCCGTGTTCCTCGAAAAGCTGATCGAGCGCCCGCGGCATGTCGAAATTCAAGTGCTGGCAGATGAGCATGGCAATTGCGTGCATCTGTTCGAGCGCGAATGCTCAATTCAGCGCCGCCATCAAAAGATCATCGAAGAGTCACCCTCGCCGGTGCTGCTCCCGCAAGTGCGCGCTGAGATGGGCGCGGCGGCGGTGCGGCTGGCGCAGGCGGCGGGCTATCGCAACGCTGGTACGGTGGAGTTCGTGCTGGATGGTGATGGCCGCCCGTATTTCTTAGAAATGAACACGCGCCTGCAGGTCGAGCATCCGGTGACGGAGTTGGTGACAGGTCTCGATCTGGTGCAGCTTCAGATTGCGATTGCTGCTGGTGAGCCGCTGCCGTTCACGCAGGCCGATCTGTCGCAGCGCGGCCACGCCATCGAGGTGCGCGTGTACGCCGAAGATCCTACAACCTTTTTGCCCTCGACCGGGCAGATCGCCCTGTTCGCGCCGCCAGATGGGCCGGGCATCCGCAACGATGTCGGCGTGCAAAGCGGAGACGAGGTGACGGTCAACTATGATCCCATGCTCGCCAAGCTGATCGTCAGCGCCGCCGACCGAGTGACGGCAATTGCGCGGCTGCGGCAGGCGCTCACCGATTACGCCGTGTTAGGTGTAATAACTAATCTACCGCTGCTGCAAGCGATTGCTACGCACCCTGCCTTTGCTAAAGGCGCGACCACTACCGATTTTCTGCAAGAGCATGGCCTTCAGGGTGCAAGTTTCGAGGAAGCGGCTGTGCCTGCGGAGGTGCTGGTGGCAGCAGCGCTCACTGAAAGCGGAAGGAAAAAAGCAGAAGCAAGAAACAGCGTCGTTGATCCATGGGAATTCGGGCCATGGCGATTGGCTGGTGAGCGTTGGCTGCGCTTTCATGCGCATGACGCGGAATACAACACGCGCACGACGGCGGAAGGCGATAGTTGGCGCATTACTACGAGTGAAATGACGCTCATGGCGATAATTATTGCGCAACAAGCGAACATGCTCACTGTCAGAATAGCACCCGCTCCATCACGTGAGCATCCATCGTCCAGAATCGAACGCTTCTGGCTGGCTCATGACAAGGATGCACGATTGATTGGCTGGCGCGGCAGGCAATTCCGGTTCGAGCGGGTCGGGCCGCTGAGCGTGGATGGACTGGGGCATAGTAGCGCTCGCGCTGGTCATGCCTCGCTCGACGCGCCGATGCCTGGCACGGTCATCAAAGTGCTGGTCGAAGAGGGCCAGGAGGTCACAGCGCAGCAGCCGCTGCTGGTGCTGGAAGCCATGAAAATGGAGCATGTCGTCGTCGCGCCGCACGACGGTGTGGTGCAGCGGCTATTGTACGCGCCCGGCGCGCTGGTGGCGAAGGGCGCGACACTGGTGGAATTAGAGGAGCAATAAACATGGCGAACCTGACAGGCTATGCGACCTGTCAGGCGTACAGCACAATCTTACCAGCGACGCCCACCACCGCCGCCGCGGCCACCACGATCGCCGCCACGCCGATTGTCTTCACGCGGGCGCGCTTCATTTACCGTAATGGCTCGGCCCTGCATGTCTTTACCAGCCAAACCGGCAATAGCAGACATTGCTTCATCACGATCGGGCATTTCCACAAAGCCAAAGCCGCGCGACTCGCCGCTGAAGCGATCACGGACAATCGTCGCGGTGTCAACCTTGCCATAGGCGGTGAATAGTTCTTGCAGGTCTTCCTCAGATGCCTGGAAAGACAGATTACCAACATAGAGATTCATAATCTCTCCTTTGAATGATGTCACCAATGCTGCAACTCTCACAAACGTCGGCGACAAAGACGTTTGTAGAGGGGTGTGTACCGACGTCGATCTGCTCATTACACAAGCGCAGTGCAGATAACGTCGTGCTCAGACAAAAGCAATGATTAGCTATGTGATGCAAAGGTGACAACCAGATGGCGCGGGCAAGCTATCAATTACTGCGCCAGACAGTGAAGATTTCAAGGTGGAAATTGAAGCAACAGAACGCGACAAAGCACCAAAACAGTTCACAGCGATCCTTCACATTCATCACGAACCGCTTGATTGTAGTCAGGCGCCAGGTGAGGAACCAAGCACAATGCCTGGCGAAATAATGAACGACGTACACAAGGATAGTATACCATACCTAGCAACAACATCCGTCTGCTCGGGTGTGCGTCACGTTTTTTTATTTGGTGCTTGCGAATGGGGTGGAACCGGCATAGGATTGGCTCGACAGCCCCACTGCGAGGATGACCCAATGAACTGTGTATGTAGGTTCTCACACGGATTGCGAAGTCTATCACACGGATCGCGAAGGCTTCAGGGTAGTAGGGCATGATTCTCCCTATGTCTCAAATGCACCGCACCCGTTTCCTGGACCACCCTGGACGTTAGCTGGTTTCGGATTGGGCCGTATCCACGAAGGACACGGCCCGGAGCCAGGGTGACCAGCAGCGGACAGAGCGCCAACCCGGAGCCAGCGAGAACCTTCTGTACCGTTTCCTGTCCTATACTCCAGGCGCTTGGCATCTACCATGGATGCCGAGGTTATGCTCCTTACGATTTAGCAACCGCAGATGCAGTCGCGCCAACGCTCCCAGCGTGTCCTCACGGCATGGGCTGCCGACGAATCTGCGCGACCATCTGCACGATGGCCCCAACCGCGGCCTCGGGCTGTTCAATCATAATGGGGTGACCGCTTTGCTCTGCAAAGAGCTGCTGGCTGTCCGTCGATAACTGGAGGAGGCTGGTCTGTGCGGCGGTGTGTTTTGCATCCTGATCTTTGCCGCGCGATAGAACGATTAAGGGCAATGCGCCCAACGTGGTCACTGCCCTGGCCTGCGCCCCGCCTTCGGACATCCCCCTGCCTTCGTTCGTAAAGGCTTGGACGCCACGAGGGGCCACCGCCGAAGCAGTATAGGCTTGCTTAACTCCCTCAGGCAGGTTTTCGACCGAGTCGAGCGGCTCCGCCAGCAGGCGCACCAGGCCGATGCGTGCTATGAATGAGGGCAAGGAGTTCTTACCCGGTTTCGGAGCTGGCATAGGCGCAGCGCCATCCGAAGCAGGCAGGTCTTGCGAGTCAACCAATACCAATCCCAGGACATCGGACGGATAGTCATGGGCATACACGAGCACGGTAAACCCGCCCATCGAATGGCCCACCAGCACATACGGGCCGGGTTCATGCGCGTTTGCCAGCAGGGTGTGCAGCTCTTTCGTAAATTCCCGGGCAGTTCGCGGCTCGGAACTCGCCTCGCTCCAGCCCATCCCGGCCCGATCGTAGGTGCAGATGCGTGTGGTCTTGGCAACTTCGGGCTGCACCCACCCCCACGTGGCAGACATATCTCCCCAGCCGGATTCTACCACCACAGTCGGGCTGCCCTCGCCGGTACAGTTTATATGCAGGCGGTAGCCGCCCACGTCCACCATTTGACCGGGCGGGGGATACGCCCGCGCGTCAGCCGCCTCCGCCGCCGATTCGTACCACGCTCCCAGCAGCATCAATCCGAGGAGGATCGCCATGCTTCCAGCCAGCCAGACGAGACACCCACGGCCGCGACGTTTCCACGAAGACACCTGGTCCGGTTGCTGCTGCTTGCGCATGATGAACGCCTCCTTTGTGAGTGGTAGTCCCGCGCCGTGATCTCAGGTCAGGATACAATGCATGCCCAACCGATCCGAATAACAAGTGATCGCACCCTGCAATGGTGACACTGCCTTGCCTGAAGGTCATCAGACTGTGGGTTAGAAAGCAAGCAGAGATGGGAGTGGAATGGCGGCAGGCGCAGCGCTTTGTCCGGCTGTGTCGTTCTGTGCCACAGTGATGACGACTTTTCCTTGTGCATGTCCTTCTTCAAGGTACCGCAGCGCTTCAGGAACCGCGCGTAGCGGATAACATCGATCGATAACAGGGACGACTTTGCCGGATTCAAGCAACTCTTTCATCCATGCCAAATCTTGTTTGTTTGGCCTTGCCAGCACATTCCCCATGGTCTGGCTGCCGGTCATTGATATCCATGGTCCGATGACCATGGCCTGGAACATTTGCGCCCCGGAGCCTCCGCTCGTGACATACGTTCCCTTAGGAGCCAATGCACGCTTGTACGCTGAGATTGGGCGGTCTCCGTTGGCGGCGAGAATCAAGTCATACTGCTGTCCATTCTTGGTGAAATCTTCGTGCGTGTAATCAATGACATGGTCGGCCCCAATCGAGCGCGCCATGTCCACATGCCGTGTGCTGCACACCGCCGTGACCTCAGCCCCAAACGCTTTGGCGATCTGCACGGCAAACGCACCCACACCACCAGACGCGCCATTAATCAACACCTTTTGCCCTGGCCGAATGTGTCCTTTACGTCGGAGGCCCTGTAGGGCGGTGACGGCCGCCATGGGCACCGCCGCTGCTTGCTCGAATGTTATATTGGCCGGTTTCAACACCAGGGCATCTTCACGAGCGCAGACGTACTCGGCAAAACCGCCCCAACTGCACCCGGATATGTCCCCGAAGACCTCGTCACCCGGCTGAAACTGCGTGACGTTTGTGCCCACCGCTTCAACCCGCCCCGCGATGTCAGCACCGAGGATGGTGTTTTTTGGTTTGAGCAGCCCAGACATGAGACGCATCAAGAACGGGGCAGCGCGCAGGTAATGAAGGTCAGCCGCATTGATGGATGCCGCATGCACTTGGACCAATACTTCATCGTCTTTAGGCGTAGGTTTTTCGACTTCTTTGAGCTGAAGCACATCCGGTGATCCATAGTGTGTGTAAACTATTGCTTTCATGTGGTTCCTCCATGTTTGATTTGATCAGGCGCGGCCCTAAGTGGCTCGCGGGCGCTGAACTGCAACCGAAATTTCTATCCCCCGGCGGGAGTGATAACAGGCAGATTCACGCGCACGTTTTTCCCACTGTCAGATTCACGCGCACGCTTTTCCCACTGATCGGCATTTACCCCTTTGAACAAAAGCCACAAGGGAAACGCAATCTCCGCAATTGCAATAGGAAGCGCGAAATACACCGCGCCGGTTTCGTGGTTGGCCAAAAGAACGTGGGAAAAACTATCTATGAAATAGCCTAAAGCTGCGATCATGAATAAGACGCCCAGAACTTTGGGAAAGTAACCGGACTTGAAAATCAAATAGCCAAGAAGAGCGGCATGAAGGGCTAAGAATACTATTCCAATCGTGAATCCGTAGCGATATGCATCGAGAAACAGCGTCACGAGTGCATGCAACTGATTGGGTGCGAATACCGCCAGGTATCCAGCGCCACTCAAGAGCAGCAACGCAATGACGTTATTGAGCACATTGATTCCGTGGATAGTGGTCATTGCCAGCCGGGAAACCGCCGCAACCAGAGAAAGGGTGCTGTTGACTGGTCTGAGTAAGATGTAAAGCAGGACGGACAAGACAACTTCACTCAACAAGATAATTAATTCGCTCCCAATACTCAGACGGAATATCCCCGCAGAAGCCATAATATTCGTGGCTGTTGTTGTGGCATCTCCGCGCACGATAAGTGCGCCGGGAACATAAAAATGAACGAAGCCGGATAATACAGCGATCAGGAGATACAGGGCTCCTGCAATCTTTGCGGTCCTTTGGATTGATTTCATGTGTTCGTCGGTCGTCATCATTGTTTCTCCTTTAGTTTGAGCGATCGTGACACGTTTCATTGAGTTGAACTTGAATAAAACTCTGGTTTCCTGTTCCTGGGGGATGATATAGGCTACGTACCTGGACGCCAACCTATGGCACGTTCAAACGGAAGCCACCGCGATGATCAGTGCGCAGATGGCGAGGTTGACCACAAGGCCAAGCGTGCGCGCCCGCGACAGCCTCCCCGCGAACCAAGGGAGCGCCGACCAGCGCAACGTCGCCCCGAACACACCACTTGCCAGCAGCGCGACGGCGACCAGCCAGATGACGGTTGGCGTCGTGACCCAATTGATCGACAGCCACGCCAGGGCAAAGCCCGCCAGCGCCGCGACGAAGCGCACGATCAGCCCCCAGCGATCACAATCGGTCGCTGCCCCTTGCCCCCGCCACGCCTCGATGATGAACGCGGCGATGAGCCAGACGATTGCCACTATTTGCCACTCGTCCAACACCAGCCACGCCAGTGAGAACACCACACTGGCCCGCAGAAAGCCCATCCTCAGCATTCCCTTGGCGCGCTCCATGAGCGTGCCGCGCGAGCGCACCACCGCGGCGAGCACCGCCGCAGCGAGACTGAAGATGATGCCCTGCGGTGCGCCAAACACCAAACTGGCCAAGACCGCGACGACGATAGTATTCATCAGTGATCTCCAACGAGCAGGGTCAATGCTGCCTCTTCGACAGGGACCTTGGTATTCGACATGATGATCACCGCCCGCTGGTTGGCGCGATCGATGGCGATGGCCGAGCAAAAGCCGTTGGTCGCGCCACCGTGGCTGGTGACCATCCGCCCGCCGACCTCTGCCGTGTACCAGGCGTAGCCGACCTGTGACCCGTTGCCTCCATCCCAGCGTGGGGTAAGCGCGGCCATGCCAGGAGCGCTGCCGTCGAGCAGCGCCTGCGCGTACCGAACCATGTCCGTGGGGGGCGAGTGGATGCCGCCAGCTGGAGCCGTGCCGTTCATGGTCCGGGGCGCCTCATGCTTGCCGCCCGCATCGTAGCCGGTGAGTGCGTCGTCGGGCAGATTCTCGGTGGTCACCGGGACGCTGCTGGTGGTCATGCCGAGCGGTATGAAGATGCGCTCTTGGACCAGTCGAGCATAGTCCATCGTGCTCGCCGACGCAAGCGCCTGCCCGAGCAGTGCCGTCCCCAGGTTGGAGTAGCGGAACGTGCCGCGATTACGCAGGGTTGCTGCCCGTGCCTGTGCAATGACCCCGTCAACATCCTGGACGTAGGGGTCACGGTGGATGACCAACAGCAGGTTCTCCTTGATTGTCGGCGGCGCGCCGCGCGGCATGCCAGAGCGGTGGCTAGCGAGTTCGGCGAGCGTCACCTCGGCGGCAGGGGCGCCGCCGAGCGGCAGAAGTCCGCCGACTTTCGTATCGGCCGCGACCTCGCCCCGCGCGATGGCATCGGCGAGTAGCAACCCCGTGAACGTCTTGGTGACCGAGCCGATTTCGTACACCGTGTCGCTATTTGCACCGAAATGAGCATACATGACGGTCGTGCCGTCGATGGTAGCGATACTGACCCGGTCGAGTGCCCCAGCCAGATGCGGGAGCGCCCGAGCGGCGAGTGCCGAGTCGCCAGTCACAGTGGTCGAGAGCGACGGTGGGTGGGGCCGAGCGAGCACGCCGATCAGGGCGACGCTCGCGGCGAGCATGACCGCGACTGCGATAGTCGCACGGCGCGGCGTGGCATTGGTTGCTGTCATCTCGGCTCCTTCCCTGGGTTTCGCGCCTCGCAGTATCGAGGACGCTTGCGAGTGAGGTAGGCATCGGCGCAAAGGCACAGACTCACCTGCACGCAGCTTAGTTCAACGTTTCTTTCATGGGCAGCGTCCCTACTTCCTTGGTCTCTATTCTCCGGTACTTGTCAGCCCTGGTTGTTCTGTTCCAATCGTAATGACGACTTTTCCCTGCGCGTGCCCGGCTTCAAGGTAGCCGATAGCCTTTGCAACCTCGCGTAACGGGTACGTTCGATCGATGACCGGCACAACTGTGCAGGCTTCGAGCAGCCCTTTGAGAAAGACCAGGTCGTTCTTATTTGGGCTCGCCGTCGCCATCATGCCGATCTTCTTTCCCCCGAGAAATAAGATTTGGAACATATGACCCATGGACGTAAACCCGGCAACGGAACAGATGCCATCGGGACTCAAGGCACGCTTCAGATCGGCAACCGAACGATTGCCCACCGCATCAAAAATCAGGTCATACTGCTGCCCATTTTGGGTGAAATCGTCTTTGGTATAATCAATGACATGGTCTGCGCCAATCGAGCGCACCATGTCCACATGCCGCGTGCTGCACACGCCAGTGACTTCGGTCCCGTACGACTTGGCGATTTGCACGGCAAACGTGCCCACGCCACCAGACGCACCGTTGACCAATACCTTTTGACCTGACTGGATGTGGCCTTTGTCGCGTAGCCCTTGCAGCGCGGTGAACGCCGCGATAGGGACGGCGGCGGCTTGCTCGAATGTCAGCTTGGTGGGTTTCAACGCCAATAGCGCTTCAGGAGCACAGACATACTCGGCAAAACCGCCCAACTCATTGATCGAGATGGCCCCGAATACCGCATCACCGACATGAAACTGCGTGACGTTGCTGCCAATCGCTTCAATACGCCCCGCGATGTCAGCGCCGAGCTTCGTGTTTTTGGGTTTGAGCAGCCCATTCGCGAAACGTGCCAAGAATGGCTCTGCGCGCATAAGATGCCAGTCCAGTGGATTTGCGGATGCCGCGTACACTTTGACCAGAACCTCATTGTCCTTGGGCGTCGGTTTTGCGACGTCGTTGAGCTGAAGCACATCCGGTGATCCGTATGTTGTGTAGATAATCGCTTTCATTTGGTTATCCTTATGTGATCCATTCTGTGTTGCAATCAGTGGCAATGTGTCACTTTCGATTGCCTGGGGCGGCAGGGGCAGCCCCCGCTCACGCCGCCCCACGTTCTCCGAGACCTCAGCCACTATCTACCTTGTGTCATACGTTGTCTTGGGTGCTCTTCACGCATGTGCTAGATCTGGCTACGGTACAAGCGGTGCTGCCAGGGTGCTGGTTCTTGGAGTCTGGGAAATGACGGCAGATGCATTGAATCCTTTGACGATCAGCCACACCCCCATGAACACCTCCCACAGGCCGCCTGCGTACGAGGAAAGATCACCTAGACCGGACCCCATGACCGCCGACAGCATCCCGCACAAAATGATCGCGTAGCCAACCAGACCCCAGACGGCCAGCCAGCGCGGAACCAACCTTGCTCGGTACAACGTGGAGCACAGCATCAGCCCAGAGAGCCCAAGCGCGATCATGCCGAGCTCGTAGGCATACAGTTGCGCCTGCGCGAACACCGTGCTCAGGGCTTGAAGATAGGACGTATCGGATGCTCCTGCTTTCAAGTACTCACTACCCAGTGGTATTTGCAGCAGTACGAAGAGCACCAGGATCGCGACAAAGACGGCGTCCATGATCCTGAAAGCGAGATAGCCGACGGCGATACGCTCGTTGTGTGGCTTGAGGACTGGGAACATCAGGACCCCGTGAGCGGCGTCGCCAACCGCGGCCATCAGCCAGAGGATCGCGGCAAATGCCAGCAGCATGCTGTTGGCGGAAAGCGTGGAAAGGTGATTGGGCGCGCCAAGAATAGATTGGTAGAGTCCCATCCCCCCAATGCCGACCACGAACCCCGCGAGGTATATCACCCCCACGATTCGTGCGGTCGTTCGGTATGGATTCATTGTTGTTTTAGTCGTCATTGTTTTTCTCCTTGGTGCCTATTTCGAGATTCGCGTTGTTCGTTCATAGAGACGCTCCGATGGGCGTACCACGACGTCCAGCATGTGTTATCGGAACACCATTGTGCTCACAGTGGCGCCGCGTGCACAGCGTGGCATACACACTATGCATGCGGCCAAACGCTTAGGTGCGGCCGGTATCCCGCGCTATGGATGTTGGCGTGATCACGGTCACCTGCTTACCCCACGGATCTCCGGGCGCCTTCACATACTGTTTGAAGACGTAGCCCCACGGAATGGCGAGTGGAACCAACACAACGCCCACAGAGGTTCGAGATCAGCGTTTGTTGGCTGTCCGGCCCCAACTGCTGGGTCCACCAGAGGGGAAGCCCCCAAACCAGCACCCACATGACCTTCCAGAGCAGTTCAAAGAACAGCAGGGGCAGCATCTTGAGGGGATACCGGATTCCCAGCGCTGCTAAGAGCGACATCGCGCCGAGCACCATCCCAACGACGGTGCCCGCGTTCGAGATGCCTGGCGGCGGATTGAGGATCCCCGGCCATCTGAAAATGACCAACCCAACGAACGTGAACACGTACATGGCTCTCAACAGGTAGAGCCTGAAGGTCGATACTTCGGACATGAGATACACCCCTTTGCGTAGAAAGCTCTTTTCAACATGCAGCAAGAACACAGACCAAGCCTGTGCCATTGGCCACGCCAACAGGTGGTCTGGCCGCCGAACACACCATCAGGCTGACCTCAGTGCAACTAGGCAACAACGGCCGGTGCCGTGCGGGCTGGAGCGGCCGGCCTCCTGCGGATGGCCCATTCGGCCACAGCCAGATTGATCGCCCATGCGGCACCCATCAGGAGCGCTCGGCTGAGCTCACTCGGCGGGCCGACGATCATTACCCCGGCCGCCAGGATCAGCGCCTGCGTGCCCGCGCCCAGCCCAAGCGCGTAGCCGCGCATCATCCATGCGCGATGCCGCCGTACGTCCCGTCGCAGGATCGCGGTAAAGCCGAGGACGATGAATACAATCATGGCCGACCCAAACAGGAGCCGCAAGGCAGCAAGCAGCGCGCCGTCGCCAACCGGCCAGGCATAGAACAGGGTCATCCATAGCGCGGACAGCCCAACCAGCAGCCCGCAGAGCACCACGAGCCGCCCGGCCACGCGGTGCCAGCCGGGCCAGCGCCGCCGGAAGCCGGGTGCGAACTGGAACGCGCCCAGGATGATATACACGGCGGCGCCCACGATATGCAGCACCACCGGCAGGGGCGAGGCAAAGAACCGGGCGTTGAACGGCGTGATCGGCCCACCGCGGGCCAACTGGATCAGGTAGACGGTGCCGGCGGCGAGCGGAATGGCGCTCAGCATGAGCAGCGCGGCCACGAGCCACGCGGCCGAGCGTGCTTTTGCCGGCGCTTTGGTTTTCTGCGACAGCGATGTCCCGAACTCAGTGTTCATGTTCAGCTCCTTGGGCGGTAGGGCGATCCGATATGCGCCAGACGACCGCCGCACTACCAACGTGCGCGAGCAAAGGGATTGCGCGCAGGACGCATACGGCGTTTGCTCGACGAAGGCTTCTACGCATGTGTTAGGCCTTTTAAACTAGCTTGATCAAGGTAACTGCCCTTGAAGAAAAGTAGCCGCTCAGCAGGCCATAGACCGCGGACAGCGCGCCGATGACCAGCGGCGTAGCGATGCCTGCTGCATTGTAGGCATGCATGACCGCGTACACGTACTTTGTCACGAATATGGCCATCATGACGACGAGCGGAACCCAGCTGCCAGGGATGAAGAAGGTGCCGTCCGTTGCCGTGCAGTGAATCCGCGTATCCCGGAAAAAGGTGTAGCCAACAACCGTTGCACTGGCCAGGGCCATACCCCAAGCGGCCAGCGGTAGCGTTGAGAGACCGAAGCTCGTGTAGATGCCGGCAAGTGAGAGGGCCATCATGCCGGCGGGCAAGAGCAGTGCGGGAAGTTTGCTGACGGTGCGTGTGCGCGTCTGGATGAGGCCAAACACAAGCAGCACGAAGAACGTCGCGTACACCCAGATGGGTGTGTGAGCAAGAATCTGAACTATCAATGTCTTCTCCTGGCTTCCGGTGTCGATGGAGGCCTAATCTGCTTTTGCTGGCGTCTTGGGCGTCTGAGACAGAGATTTCCCTAACTCAGTGTTCATGTTCAGAATCCTTGGACAGTTTCCGCCGTGCGGTGTACCTTGCACCGCGCGTCCCGACGCTACAGGGCCAAGTGGTGCGGCGGCATCACCACCGCTGGTGATGGAGCGTGGGACGATCGCGTTCCCAATGCGACCAGCGGCCACATCGCCGCTTGTCCCCGCCATGCCGTCTCAAACGACCTTACTTGACTGCGGTTGGGCTGAGTTCGAGGCTGGCCGTGCCAGGAACGGGAGCCGAGCCTTGCGCGCGTCGTTCCGACCAGAGCGCATAGCCCAGCCAGATCAGAGCGAACCCCATCGGCATCGCCGCCAGACGCGCGATCTGGTGCGGAAGCAGCGACATGATGATCGCCAAAGGTCCTGACACGGCCAGCAGGACAGCGGCCCAGCGCGACAGGATGCCGGCCCGGAAGATCGCGATGCCAAACAGCAGGAGGCCGAGCAAATACAGGACCGATACGAGGTGATAGATCACCGCGAAGGCGCCGAGGTTCATCGGGCCACCGGCCCCACTGGACATCCCCATGACACTCTCCACAAACGTCGGCGCTGCGGTCGTCAACAGCGGCAAGATCAGGGGTTCAGCGAATGCAAAGCACATCTGGACGGCATAGAAGATGGTTAACAGGAGATAGCCGGCCAGACCCAGCCAACCGGTCTCTTCCACTTGCCTGGCGTAGAGCCCGGCAATGCCGAACAGTCCAAAGAGGCACATGATCGTCTTCAAGGAGGTGATGATGATGAATGCGCTGGTGTTGACGGACGCAAGCACGTCAGGTGGGTGGATCGGCTGAATGCCCGCGAAAATGATCCCGGCCGCCATCGCGGATAAACCGGCCCAACGGATGAGGATCGACGGTGTAATCTTCATGAGACGCTCCTTGGTGTTTCTTTTACTGACTGTTGTCTGGAGATTATCGGGAGACGATCGCGTTCCCGGTGCGACAAGCAGCCGAGTCGCCGCTTGTCCACGCCATGTAGTCTCAAACGATCTTACTTGACTGCGGTTGGGAGGAGTTGGGGGCTGGCCGTGCCAGGGACGGGTTCCGAGCCTGGCGCGCGCCGTTCCGACCAGAGCGCATAGCCCAGCCAGGCCAGCGCGAGTCCCACCGGCACCGCCACTTTCGGCATGTGCTCGGGCGGAAGCAGCGCCGCCGCGGGGGCCACGGCGGACCCGACGACCAGCAAAGCGGCTGCCCAACGCGGCAGGATGCCGGCACGGAAGGTCGCGATGCCAAACAGCACGCCGCCGAGGATATACAGGAGTCCGATGATCGTCGCATAGCTGTGCGAGGGCTCCGAAGGTTCCCGCAGCGGCGGAGCTGGTGAAGACCCCCAGGAAGCCGTCCGCAAGCGTCGGTGCCTTGATCGCCAGCTGCGGCAAGATCAAGACTTCGGCGAAGGTAAACGGCGCGGTGAGCATCCAATTGAGGCTATATAGGAGAAAGCCGGTCAGACCAAGCCATCCAGCCTCTTCCACTTGCCGGGCGTAGAGCCCCGTAATGCCGAGCACGAAGAAGACGCACATGGCGCTGGCCAGGACGTGGACGATTGTCCATTGGGGAGTGGTGACGGACGAAAGCATGTTCGGTTGATGGAACATCCCAACAACTACGTAACATATCCCTCCCATCATCGTTGATAGACCGGCCCAACGGATGAGATTCGAGCTGTTAGCTTCATGGTGCGCTCCTTGATGACTGGGGCTAGGCGATTGGTGTTCATGGTTTGTCTCCTTGTTCGAATAATTGTGATCAGTGTTCGCGTTGCCATCCGGCTCGTCCGCCTGTGTGGGATCAATGTGATGACCGAGACCAATGGCATGCCGAGATCGCGCACTTTCCTCAGCAAGCCATGCAACGCGGCCTGGTCGACCACCGGTCCGGTCAACAGCGTCTCGCCGTTGTCCGCTCGCGTGATAGTCAGGCCGTCAAACCAGTCGGCCCAGCGGTCATCAAGGTGTCCCTTGAGGCGAATTTCGTACAGTCCAGGCTCGTGATGGTTCTCCGTTGATGTGTGTGTTTCACTCATTCTGCGCCTCGTGCATGTGCCTCCTGTGGATGCAGCTTCATGTCGTTGCGTTGGTGCGTTCACTGATCACAAGATACACGTAATGTGGTGAGCAGTCATCACCACATGTGGTGATTGATGTGGTGATTTGTGATGCGGGAGATTGTGGAGAATGAAAAAGCCCCGGCAGGTGGTTCGAGCAACCTGCCAGGGCTGGAATTGGTGTGTACAGCTTCGTTACAACAAATCGAGTTCTTCAGCCCGGCGGACCGCTGCCCGACGGTTGTTCACGCCGAGCTTGCGTAAATGTTTTTGGTGTGGGTTCGCAGGGTGTTCAGGGACACCATGAGTTCGCGGGCAATTTCCGGGCCGTTCAAGTCGGTTCCGAGCAGCCGAAGCACTTCAAGTTCACGTTCGCTCAGTGGCTCGTCAATAGCTGATCTGATCGGCGCTCGCTCATTTCCGGCTTGTGCTGTGCTGCCTGCCAAAGGCGAGCAACTGAGTCGACGCGAGCATAGTTGCGGGGCGATCGCCATGGCTTTCCGCGCGACCATCGTTCGCAGCAGCAGCTGCCATGGGTGGGCCTTCGTCCACAAAGATGCGGACGTAGCCCTCCGGCTCAGCCAGCGTCAGGGCGCTGTTCCAGCGGCACGAGCGCAGCAGGGATGTCGCCGTGCATCTGGTGGGCGAGCGCCTGCAGCACCAGGATTTCGATGACGCTTCCCGTCCTTCCGCCTTCTTCCGCTGCTTGCAGGAGGCGCTCCAGGAGTCCCATTGCCTCGAGCATGGAGCGGTCGGCACGGTCGCTCTTATAGCTGGGCCAGGAGCACCCTGGCCAGGGTGATGTGCTCGAACTCGCGCAGATAGCTGAGGTCGTCATGCGACGGACAGGCCCGCTCACGCACCCAGTCGAGGGCTTCGCCCAACCTCCCCTGCGCGACCCACACCCGTGTCTTCAACGCCGCGACAGGACGCACATTGGGGTAGAAGTCACTCATATACAGGCGCTCTGCCTCGTGGAGCAGGTCGAGCGCGCCGTCCAGATCGCCTTGGGCCTGCTCGTATTCGCGCCATGGCGACGCGCCAGCGATACGGGTTTTGCGGGAACCCAGTGTGCTCGCCCAGCTCCTTGCTTCTCAGCAGGTGCTGCGTGGCGGCATCCAGATCGTTGCGCTCACGGTAGAGCTCGCTCATTCCCACGTACATGTCTGCCGTTCCCCGCAGCACAGGCGTCGCCCTGCGCCGTCGCGAGCTGCAATCCCTGCTCATAGGTACGCATGGCCTCGCGCAGACGACCTTGCGCAATCCGTATATCCGCCAGAGCGATTGCGCCGCCGATGGCGTCAGAGATGTTCCCGGCCTTCTGCAAATTCGCCATGCCCTCGGCATACGACCGGTGCGCTGCCTCGAGATCCCCGCTCGTCCAGGATGCGAGCCCCAGGAGCGCCGCTGCCGCTCCGCGCCGGAGATGGTCATCCTCAGGTACGAGGTCGAGCACCCGCTGGGCGTAGTTCACGGTGTCGGCCACATCGCCCAGCGCCAGGGCCTGTCCGGCACGGTACATGGCGATCGAACCGGGCAGACGGCGAAATTCCTCTTCGTCCACGACGACCATCTCAGCCTGAGCTTCGGTGCTCACGCCTGTCGGAGTGTCCAGCCACCGTTCGGCATCCCGCAGCCGGGCCTCAACGCCCTCAAGCTCGCCGCTGCTCAGCAACGCCCAGGCATAGGCAACGCTGAGCACGGGCCGGGCGCGGACCAGCTCGTCGGGGAGCGCCTGAAGCCAGCCAAGCAACGTGGCCTCCTGCCTGCTCCGGCGCATGGCGGGCAAGGCCAGCTCGACCAGGTCCGCCGCGCGCGCGAAATCCTCGGCAGCCAGCGCGTGGCGGATCGCATCGGCCGGCGAACCATGCTGCTCGTACCACGCGCTCGCGCGCCGGTGCAGCGTCGGGACCTGATCGGGCTGCTCCGCCAGCAAATGTGCATGGAGCACATCGGCAAAGAGGTGGTGATAGCGATACCAGTGGCGCTTGTCATCCAGCGGCACGACAAAGAAGTTGCCGCGCTCCAGGGCCTCCAACAGCGCGCTGCCATCCGTCCTGACCGGTGACGGCATCGCACAGCGGGCCACTCAACCGGTCGAGAATGGCGGTCTGGAGCAAGAAGCTGCGGACCGGTTCGGGCTGACGCTGCAGCACCTCTTCGACCAGATAGTCCACGATGTAGCGGTGGTCGCCGGCGAACGCCCGGATGAACCGGGAATATCCTCGCGGCCCCGCATGGAGAGCGCGGCCAGTTGCAGACCGGCAATCCAGCCTTCGGTGCGGTCTTCCAGGGCGGCGACATCCTCCGCCGAGAGGTCGAGACCCATCACCTGGTTGAGAAATTCGGCGGCTTCGGCGGGGGTAAAGCGCAAATCGGCGGCGCGCAGTTCGGTCAATTGGCCGCGGGCGCGTAACCGGGCCAGGGGTAGCTGCGGATCCTCGCGGGTGGTGATGACCAGGTGCATCTGCGGCGGCAGGTGCTCGAGCAGAAAGGTGAGGGCTTGGTCAATCGCTTGGGCATCAATCACGTGGTAGTCGTCGAGGACGAGGACGAAATTGTCCGGGATGGCGGCGATTTCATTGAGCAGGGCCGTCAGCATCGCTTCGGTTGGCGGTGGCTGCGGGGATTGGAGCACGCCAACACTCCTGCGCCAATAGTCGGCGCAATCGTCTGCAACGCGGCGACGAGGTAAGTCAGAAAGCGGGTGAGGTCGTTATCGCCTTCGTCCAGCGACAGCCAGGCAACTGGCCGCTCGCAATCGGCGAGCCATTCGCTGACCAGCGTGGTTTTGCCAAAGCCGGCGGGGGCAGAGATCAGGGTCAGTTTGCGGTGCAGACCCTCGTTCAGCCGCTCGATCAGGCGCGGGCGGTGAACCACGTTCGGCCGCGGTGGGGGGAATAGAGTTTCGTGGCTAAGATTGGCGTAGACATAGCACAATTATACCCGTTCTTGACACCGCCCGCGTGGTTGGTAAGCACGCGTTGTCCACGGTTGGGCGGGCTTGCTGGCAACCACTGGCGCTTGGTGGTTAGCGGCGCTCCGCTTTAGCCTACGCCGCCTGATGCCTACCATGCAAGTGTGTAGCTGGTGCGGGCTGCTGGGGCGGGAGCGCGCACAGTATTGAATCCTAATGAGCTAAATTTTACAACGCGTAATTGCGCAAGGCCGTGGCTGCCTTCTACGCACTGCGGGTACAGTGGGAGCAACGGTGTATAATGGCCGGGTTCGCAGACCGTAGTTAGAAAGGAAGATGCATAGCCGGATCGGTTCGTTCCGGTTACGCTCTTTAACCATGGACACAAAGGACAACAACCCACTCCAGAAGCTCGAATGGCGCTGCATCGGCCCGTTCCGGGGCGGCCGCGTTGTGGCCGTGGCCGGGGATCCGCGCGAGCCAGCGGTGTTCTACTTCGGCTCCACCGGCGGCGGCGTCTGGAAGACTACCGACGCGGGACAATACTGGGTGAACATCTCAGATGGCTTCTTCAAGCGCGCCTCAGTCGGTGGAATCGCTATAGCCGCCTCGGACCCCAACGTGATCTACGTCGGCATGGGCGAGGCCACCATTCGCGGCAACGTCTCCCATGGCGATGGCGTCTACCGCTCGACGGACGCGGGCCGCACATGGAAACACCTCGGCCTGGAGGCCACTCGCAACATTAGCACCCTGCGCGTCCACCCAACTGATCCCAATATCGTGCTGGTGGCGGCGCTCGGCCACGCGCATGGCCCGAACTCCGAGCGCGGCGTGTATCGCTCGACGGACGGCGGCGGCTCCTGGGAGCGCGTGCTGTTCCGCTCCGAGGACGCTGGCGCAAGCGATCTCGCGATCGACCCGACGAATCCGCGGATCATATACGCAGGCTTCTGGCAGGCACGCCGTGGCCCATCCGAACTGGTGAGCGGCGGACCCGGCAGCGGCCTGTTCCGCTCCGACGATGGCGGCCTCACGTGGACCGAATTGACCGACAAGCCGGGCATGCCGAAAGGCGTGAAGGGCAAGGTCATGCTGGCGGCCTCGGGCGCGCGCCCCGGTCGCGTGTGGGCCATGGTCGAGGCCGAGAAGGGCGGCGTCTTCCGCTCCGATGATTGGGGCGAGACCTGGGAGTTGCTGTGCGAGGACCGCAACCTGCGCCAGCGCGCCTGGTACTATAGCCACATCTACGCCGATCCACGCGATCCCGACACGGTCTGGGTGTTAAACATGGAGGCCTGGCGCTCGGTGGACGGCGGCAAAACCTTTGGGCGCGTGCAGGCACCACACGGCGACAACCACGATTTGTGGATCGACCCGGCTAACCCGCAGCGCATGATCCTCGGCAACGACGGCGGCGCGACAGTCAGCCTGAACGGCGGCGTCTCCTGGTCGAGCTTCTACAATCAGCCGACCTCCGAGTTCTACCATGTCACCGTGGACAACCGCACGCCCTACCGCGTGTATGGCGCGCAGCAGGATAACAGCACCTTCAGCGTATCGAGCCGCAGCGGTCGCGACGCAATCACCGCCGTGGAGTGGTACGAGGTCGGCGGTGGTGAGAGCGGCTACATTGCCGTGGACCCGCGCGACCCGAATGTGATCTACGCTGGCAGCTACCAGGGCTACCTGACGCGCTACGATCATGCGCGCGGCCAGCTGCGCCATGTCAGTGTGTGGCCTGAGGAGTACAGCGGCTGGTCGGCTGGCGAGCAGAAGTACCGCTTCAACTGGACTTCGCCGACGCTGATCTCCCCGCATGACCCGAACACACTGTACACCGGGGCGAACTACGTTTTTCGCTCACGCGACGAGGGCCAGACATGGGAGGCCATAAGCCCGGACCTGACGCGCAATGACCCATCTACGCTCGGCCCGTCCGGCGGGCCGATCACCAAGGACAACACCGGCGCCGAGAACTACGGAACGGTGTTCGCCCTGGCCGAGTCGCCGCTCGAAGCCGGTCTGCTGTGGGCTGGCAGCGACGATGGGCTGGTACACATCAGCCGCGACGGTGGCGCGAACTGGGAAAACATTACTCCGCCGGATCTGCCGGAGTGGGCGCTGATCAGCATCATCGAGCCTTCGCCGCACGACCCTGCGGTGGCTTACCTGGCCGCTACGCGCTACAAGCACGACGACTTCGCGCCGTACTTGTACGCTACTGCTGATTACGGCAAAACCTGGCGGAAGATTGTCACCGGCATCGCCGAGCATGATTTCACCCGTGTGATACGCGAGGACCCGGCGCGGCGCGGCACGCTCTACTGCGGCACCGAAACTGGCATGTACGCCTCGTTCGACGACGGCGCGAACTGGCAGCGTCTGGGCGGCAACCTGCCAGTGGTGCCGATCCACGACATGGTGGTGGCTCAGGGCGATCTGGTGCTTGCCACGCACGGCCGCTCGTTCTGGGTGCTGGACGATCTCTCGCAGCTGCGGCAATTGGGCGACCTGTCCGCCCAACCTGAGATGACGTTGCTGTCTCCGCGCGACGCAGTGCGGCTCGCAAAGCTATCCGACTTTGGTGCCACCCCGCAGGCCGGACGTAACTACACCTTCGCCGCGGGCCTGATCCCAGCCTTCGATCAGACAAAGACGCCAGACGGCGAGATCAAGCGCACATGGCTGGACGCTGGCACCAACCCACCGGACGGTGTGGTTGTGAGCTACGTGCTGCCGGAGGCGGCGGAGGGTAATCTGACGCTGACCTTCCGCGACGCCTCTGGCACCGAGTTGCGCACCTTCAAGAGCAAGAAGCCAGATGAGGAGCCGAAGCCAGTCGAGTCCAACGTGGCCGTCGGTGGTGAGAGCGCTGTGGCACCGGGCGAGTCGGTGCAGGCTGCGTCCGCCGCGCTGCCGGAGGCGACCACTGGCAAAAAAGACGAGGACGACGAGCCGAAGGCTCCAGCGAAGGCCGGTCTGAACCGCTTCGTGTGGGACATGCGCGGCACGCCAGCGCAAAAGATCGCCAGCGGCGAGGGCCACAAGGACGTGGAGTTGGCAGCACCGCGCGTGCCGCCCGGGCACTACCGCGTGGAGCTTACGGTGGGCGAGCGCACGCTGAATGCTGAATTCGATGTGGTGGCCGACCCGCGCGCGACCACGTCGCAGGCCGAGTATGAGGCGCAATACGCGCTGCTACGCCGGTTGCATGATTTGCTGAACCGTACGCATCGGGCGATAAACCAGGTGCGTGCGGTGCGCGAGCAGGTGGACGGCTGGGTCAAGCGCACTGAGCAGTATGCCGCGGGCGCGCAGATTGCCGAGGCTGGCAAGAAGCTCAACGCGCGATTGGCCGCCGCCGAGGAGCACCTGATCCAGGTCAAGGCCAAGAGCAGCCAGGACACGCTGAACTTCCCGACCATGCTGAACGCCAAGCTGAGCTATCTGGCGGCGCTCGTCGGCGGCTCGGAGAGCGGCCCAACTCGCGCGCAGGAGCAGTTGTGTGAGGACCTGGCCGCGCGCGTGGAAGAGCAGGTGCGCGCCGTAGACGCCGCGCTCGCCGAAGACCTGCCGGCCTTCAACGCGCTCGTGCGCAGCACCGACGTGCCAGCGGTCGTTGTACCTGAGGAGAAAGAGGAGAAATAAGGGTCTGTGGCAGGAGCAGGCGAAGCGGGGTGGAGGCGACAGTCCCACCTCGTTTCGCTTTTTGCCGCGGGATTCTGTCGATTCACCGGCTGCTCAAAAGACGATCTGGTGTTTAGCCCGAAGGTAGCTGCACTTGGATAGCAAAGGAGAAAGCAATGCGCAAGCTCGTAGTGCCGGAGTTTATCTCGTTGGACGGCGTCATTCAGGCGCGTGGGGTACGGACGAGGATACCGACGGAGGCTTCACCCACGGCGGGTGGAAGCCCCCGTACTGGCATGACGAGATCGGCGACCCATTCGGCGATGCGATGAAAGCGGTCCATAAATACGTCGTCTCCACCACCTTGACCAACACTGACCTCTGGCGCAATTCGACCTTGAGCAAAGACAACGTGGTGGAGCAGGTGCGCGCCCACGGCTTCTGCATCCCAGATGGGTGTGTCATGCTGTTGCCAGGCATCCACATAATTTGCCCATCACTTCTTCACAATCTCTGAAGACGCTCCAGCTATGCTGTAGCCATCACAACAAGCACACATTGTGCGCCTGAAAGGATCAGCGCGGCCTGGGAGAGAGGAGGAGTAAACAAATAGATGGAACATCACACACATCAGGAACAATCATAGACAAAAACTGGAAACACAGGAGCACGTATGGAACAGTCACAAGGAAGCAACGGGGGCAGGGCATAACATGCCACGCCTTTCTGAAACAGGTCGTGGGTCTCACCGGCCTGTCCGTTGGTGCGGCACTTCTCAATGCATGTGGCGCAGTGCCCGCCGTGGAACAGCCAACAACACAACCAACCAATGCGCCGGTGCCTGCCACGGTGGCGTCAACGGCAACAAGCGGTATCACGTCGATTAGTGAAGCCACGGCGAGGGCAACCGCACCGACAGAAGGAGCACCTACGATGTCAACAACATCAAAGGCGCGACGCCCATGATCGTCGCCGCCGCCAACGCCTTCGTAGCAACGTTGAGCGATGCCGAGAAGAGTACCGGGCTGTTCGATTGGAGCGATACCGCGCAGAAGCAGCGCTGGTCCAACTTTCCTCCTGCCGGGTTCAAGCGCGCCGGCCTGATGTGGGGCAACCTGAGCGCGGCACAGCAGAACGCATGGCTGACCGTCATGCAGGCCACGCTGAGCATCGAAGGCTACAACCGCGTCACCGCCGAATGGAACGCCGACGACGCGCTGCTCGCGCAGGAAGGTACCGGCGGAGGATTCGGCAAGGCTAACTACTACATTGCCCTGATTGGGACGCCGTCGGAAACCGACCCGTGGCAATGGTAATTTGGTGGGCATCATGTCACAGTCAACGCCACGATCGTCGGCTCCAACATCGCGCTGACGCCCAGTTTTATCGGCGTACAGCCGGGACAATACACCGACGCGAATGGCACCACAGTGCGACCCTTGGGCGACATCGAGGACGAGGCATTCGCGCTGGTCAATGCGCTCGACGCCACGCAGCAGAAAGCCGCGATTCTGGGCAGCACGGCGATCGACCTGGTGCTTGGTCCCGGCCAGGACGGCAAGACCATCCATGCCCAGGGGCTGCTCGCGTCCCAAATGACCGCTGACCAGCAGGCGGCCTTGCTCACGCTGATCGGCCACTACACCGGTCTGGGCAACGCCGCCACCGCCGCCACGCGCATGGCCGGAATTAAAGCAACCTTGGACCAGACCGCCTTCGCCTGGTATGGCCCGACGATGGTGGGCAGCGCGACCTACTTCCGCGTCACCGGTCCCACCATTGTGATCGAGTTCTCGCCGCAGGGTGGCGGTGGTCCGGGAAGCAACGCAGTCGCAACCGACCTGCACATCCATGGCATCTACCGCGACCCGACCAACGACTACGGAGCCAGGTATACGACCTGGACGAACCACATCCACCAGCATAGTTTGGTTAACGTGCGTTTCTGTGTGGTGACAGAGGACCAAAGACCAGCGCTCGCTTCATCCTGCGTCCCCTGTCTTCGGTTCGAATCAGCAATAGATATTGGTAGTCATTTACAAGTAGTGACGAGATGGCGAAGACGCTGCTTGTTATAGTCGTGGATGAAATACCAGATCGCGCCGATATGGTTCGCGAGTTTCTTGGAAAAGGAGAGCGTGTCGCGGACAAGCCGACTGCAACGTTGGCGAATGGTGTTGTTAAAGCGCTCGATATAGCTGGTTTTGCCGCTTTCTTTTCCAACCGCACGGTGGCGCTTGGCAGGCAGAACGGCTGCGTACGCGGCCCAAAAATCGGTGGAGCAAACGGCGCATTGACGATAGCGTGCAGGGAGCGACTGCCACAACCCTTCTGCACCGCTGCGGTCACGCGGCCCAATGAAACAACCAACAATCAAACGCGTTTCAACATCAAGAGCAAACCACACCCACTGCTTGTTCTGCTTTTTCCCGACAAACGACCACAGTTCGTCGCACTGAACTGTCAACCGCCGTTTTTTGGGGGTAGGACATCTGCCTGGCGTGGTTGCGCCGCATATTTGCGGTTCACGTACGTTTGCAACCAACCCGCTGAAACGTTGGTGATCCGCACGATCCCCGCAAGCGAAACTCGCTCAAGGAGTAAGCGGTCAACAAGCTCACGCGTTTCTTGGCTGATCATGCGCTTCGTTGGCGCTTCGACAAATTGGCGTCCACACCCGCGGCACGCGAATTTCGGTGTGCCGGTATGGATGTGTCCATTCTTGACAACTCGTTCGGACTGACAACGTGGGCAGGCTGGCACCACTCTCTCCTTCGCTCAAATTCCTGCCATGAGTATATCACTACTTCTAGGGGACTACCGTCATTCATAAATAGATGGTGTACGATAAAAGCACCGTCATGTCCGTATCTTCGCGCAGCAGCGTTGGGCCGCCACAATACTCTGCGCATGCGTGGATTGCCGCATATTTGTATTCAGGTGAGCATATGCCGGACGAACCTGCTTTCAGGCGATGCCTTGAGATCGCCATATCGCTCAATCATGAACATGCCTGGGGCCTCTCCTGTGAAGAATTATCGGGATACGTTCGGTATCTTCTGGGAAGTTGCCCTACGCTGACTGGCATGAGCGATGTGCAGATCGCTCTGGCGCTGCGCTACTATCACAAAGATCACACGATGGTTGAAGCGTTGCGAGATGCCGCCAATCCACAGCATGCTGAGAACTGGATGACATGGACCCGGCAAGCCATGCACATTTTGATCGCACGGGCGGGCGGCCTTCACGGATTTCGTGATGACGCGATGAGCATGGAAGATGTTGTGCAAGAGGCGGTCTGTGATCTGTGGCGCGGGCTGGGACAATTTAATTAACGTCAGTTCGGGTTAAGCAAGCATGGTAGGTGGCAGTTTATCCAACTGCAACGATGGTTTCTTGGGCTGATGGCAGTAGGCAATCAAGCCACACACGAGATTAACCAAAAAGTTGACTGGGCTGCGATGGCGCGTATGTTCAATTTGTGAGATGTTCTTCAACTGGTCGATGATCGTCTCAACAATCACCCGTTTTCGTAGGCGCACTTTATCGATGCGTGGCAGTTCTACCTTTTTCATGTTCTTGCGACGCGGCGTAATCAACGCGACATCAAAATCACGGGCTAACTGCCTGACGAGCGCTTGCGACAAGTAGCCCTTGTCCCCAAACAGCTTGCCAAACACCCGTTTGGCGAACGCTGGAACGGGAGCACGGTCATCGACGTTCCCAGGGGTTAGCCGCAAGGTGAGTAATTCGCCACAGTCGTTGAACACAACATGAAGCTTAAAGCCAAAGAACCAATCAACAGATGTCTTGCCGCGCTCCGCCAGTCCGCGAAAGACACGGTGCTGACGAATGCGCCGGTTGTGACACACGGCAAGTTTGGTGGAATCGACAAACGACACGCCAGTACATCGCCCGAAACAGGAGTTGAGGTAAAGAACGAGTGGCACGAGCGCTTGCGGAAAGAACTCCACCAAGCGATTGTAGCTCACGAGCGTCGGAAACTCACTCGACAGATGCACGCACACGTATTCGGTATAAAACGCTTTGAAGGTGCGGTAGTGTGCGGTGTGAAACAAGATCAAGATGGTCATAATTTCACTCAATGCGAGGTCGCGCTTGCGCTGGCGCTGCGTCGTGCCGCTTGTCAAACAGTGCTTGTGCCAGACAGGTTCAAATTGGAGGCAAAAGTCATCGACAGCGCAAAAGCGTTCGAGTACATTCATGGCGAGGTTCCTTCTTGACTACATCTTTGGTTTTCGCACCACAGTGTAATCGAGATTGAACCTCTTATCCCGAACTGACGTTAATTACCAGAGCAGCTTTCAAACCTGGGCGTTCAGGGTCATCAGCAATTGTCTGGCGCGCCAGTATCGTTCCCAACAGACACAAAAGCGGAGTGCCCTCGCGCCGCCAGAGTCGCTGGATACGTTGCTCGCTGATGGGGTAAGCCTCCATGATCGCAGCACGCTCGCTCCAGATACGGTGGCGTTCAGCCAAGTCCTGGCCGGCATGGTGGATCGTATCCTGGCCGCACAAGCTGATCGTCGGCTCGCGATGGTCTTCTCCCTTGCGGTGTACGACGAGCAAACCCTGCGTATGATTGGCGACCAATTGCATCTGAGCGTCGCGCGCGTCCACGCGCTGCTCAAACAAGCGCAGGAGCTCTTGCAGGCGGATCGCGCGCTGCGTGACTGGAATCATGAAGCGTTGGTGGCTGTTCAGCAAGAGGAGTTAGGCACCACGCTAGCCTGCCACGCCTTCGATAAAGCAAGCGCCCAACTCACAGCGGGGGAATGAACAAAGAGCGAGCAATCGTCTCTAACCTATGGTATGATGGATGTGGTTGAGATGATGGCAATGGGGCAGGATGGGGCATGCGCATGCGAGTTGAGCCAGTAGATTGCAATCAGATTATCTTTGAACTTTCTGCGGCCTTCAACCAGGGCCGAGCTCCTGAGTTGAGCACAGCGGCCTATGAGCACATCGCCGCGTGTAGCCGGTGCCGCGCGGGGTTGCTCCTGCTTGTGCGCGCGTTCGACTCCGGTCCTGATCGCAGTGGTATACGCGATTCGTGTGCGGCGTGCCAGGCTGATCTCGCGGCATTCATCGATCTCGAGGCCGAGTCCCCGGCGCAGGCGGCCACGATCTATCCCCACGTCTGGTGGCATGTGTGGCAGTGTGAGACGTGCGCGCAAACCTATGAGTGGACGCATACACTGCTGCAAGCTCAACAGATCAGTCTCCTGCGTCCACTCCGCCTGAGCAGGCAAGTGGTGCAGAAGCGCATGCCTATCGTGAAGCACATGCGCATACCCCGGCCACACCTTGCACGCGTGCTGCCTGCGCATACAGGGTTGGTTATGCGCAGTGGCGATAACCGGTTTGTGTTATTCGACGACAGCGACGATGAGCCGGAACAACATCAGTTCAAGGTGGTCGTAGATGAGCAAATCACGACTATTGGCAAGTGACCGTCAGCATGCTGCCACCGCCAACTGGCGTGTTACTGCTCTCGTTGGGCTCATTTCGCTGTATTGCGCCATTCAGCCCCGAGGGTGTGGCTACTATTCACGATATTCCTGCACATCTGCTGCTCAGTGTCGATGGACCGATGTTAGACATATGAAGTTGTTGACACTGCCGATTAACGCGCTCCGCTGGCATCAGCCAGCGGAGCGCCGCGTGGCCTGTGCGTTCGCTGTCAGCCGCTCAGCAAAGCAACCACGACGCGTGCCTTCAACTCATTGGCGCTCAACAGCTGCTCTACCTTCGAAATCGCCTGTTTGCCATGGGATCCACATTGCTCCATTGGGTTGAGTCAAGGACTTGCGTTGGGCAGCAGGCACATCATGATCCGCACGCCCTGGCTGGTCGGCTTCCCAGCGTGATGATGCGCGAATCCAGTCACGCACCTGCTAGCTCATAGCACAAGGCTTTGTCCAGATCAGGAACCAGCCGGTGATGCCCTGCGGCGACTATCGCTCGCAACACCAGTCCAGAAAAGCGTAGGTGCTAGCGCTTACAGAACGTCCATCTCCAAACGCAGAGGGGCTTCGTTGGTTGGCGGCGTAACAGCAGCCCGTAATCCGCCAGCGCTGTGGGGTTGGTATTGTGCTTGGCCCGTTCCAGTCCTGGAGCTGTAGAACCGCGTCGTCGGTTCAGCGCTGGTCAACCTGAGTCGGCTATCTCCATCAGAACCGCATGACAATAACGCCGTTTTAACCTGTAATCAGGACTGGAGTCTGTCAAGAAGGCTGCGTAAACGGCGTCCGCTCTTGTTAGGCTGAAAAGCAATCCTCAAACCGAATGGCGCGCCTGACAGTTTCAGTGCTCTCGATTGAGCCGATGGACATGGAACCTGGAACCTCGTCATCAGGCCAACGCTCTCGGACTATCGCGTTTCAGTGCTCTCGATTGAGCCGATGGACATGGAACGGCAGCGGCGACACCTTTGCGATCACCAATACCGGATGTTTCAGTGCTCTCGATTGAGCCGATGGACATGGAACCCGCTGCTGTTTCGGCGGTCACATAGGTGGCCTGCGTGTTTCAGTGCTCTCGATTGAGCCGATGGACATGGAACTCTATGCGCAAGAGTGGCTTGCGGAGTTTGTCGAAGATGTTTCAGTGCTCTCGATTGAGCCGATGGACATGGAACTCTGATGCGCCAACTCTGCACTGACGTGTCAATTGCGTTTCAGTGCTCTCGATTGAGCCGATGGACATGGAACCGCATGTTGACAGGCCGTGAGACGTGCGCGGCGTTTGTGGTTTCAGTGCTCTCGATTGAGCCGATGGACATGGAACATGTCACCGCCGTCAGCCACGCAGGAAAGTCTGCGGTTTCAGTGCTCTCGATTGAGCCGATGGACATGGAACTGCGCGCATGTCGAAGCGGTCATTGACGGCGGCGTGTGTGTTTCAGTGCTCTCGATTGAGCCGATGGACATGGAACCCAGATCGCAGCTCGAGCGGTGACCGCGGCGTCCAGAGTTTCAGTGCTCTCGATTGAGCCGATGGACATGGAACCTGACGACTTCCAAGTTGTGAGCAGGTGACTACGAGCGTTTCAGTGCTCTCGATTGAGCCGATGGACATGGAACCGCTATACCATTGTGTACACACTGCTGCGGCTTGCGCAAGTTTCAGTGCTCTCGATTGAGCCGATGGACATGGAAGCTGTCAACCTCTGCAACGCCTGCACGACACCGCTGTAAGGTTTCAGTGCTCTCGATTGAGCCGATGGACATGAAGCTATGTATCGCTACGCGGTCGCTACGATGCGTCGCCTTGTTTCAGTGCTCTCGATTGAGCCGATGGACATGAAGCAAGGACATGTGGCAGTACAACCCCGAGTCGGGCGTGTGTTTCAGTGCTCTCGATTGAGCCGATGGACATGGAACCAGTATTCTCGCGTCGGAGATGTACGAAAAGGTGAAGTTTCAGTGCTCTCGATTGAGGAGTGCGCTAAACATAAGATCGGCGTCGGAGGGCGACGGCAGTGGCCGAATCGCCGTCGCTGTCCGCCCGCACTGCGACGCCCATTCCACAATCGCCGTCGTCAAGCTGTCTCCGATATGCGGTAGGATAGATGTACCACCAACCATCCACCCCATATCGGAGATAGTCTCATGCTACGCGATCTGTCAACCTCGTTCAAACGTCTGCGCGCCGCCCTCCGGCCTCAGTCGCTCTGTCCGCCTGTCCTGGTTGAGCCTGCCTGTCCGCTCAAACAACCTGCGTGGCCCCTGCCACCCTGGGTCGCTAGCGACCCTGTTGTTGCGCACTCTCGCGCGCTCATCGGCGACCTGCCCTGGGCCGACTTTCCCGAGCGGCCCCAAGACCACCCCTGGCCCGGTCCCCACCCCGACCCGCGTGCCCCCTTCGTGGCCGCCTACCTCGTCAAACTGCACGAGGGCAAGCGGTTTATGTCTGACCTGCGCACGTTCCTCATTCAACATCCTGCGCTGGTCTACTACCTCGGCTTTGAACGCGTCCTCGATCCGGCTGCGCCCCACGGCTTTGATGTTGCCGCGAGTGTGCCCAAACGCCGCCACTTCAGTAGTGTCCTGCGCACCCTGCCCAATGAGGCCCTGCAGTTCCTGCTCTCAGCCTCGGTCCAGTTGCTCAAAGCCACCCTGCCACCTGACCAGCAGGCCAGCTTCGGCGACACCATCGCGGGCGACACGCAGGCCCTGCTCGCCTGGGTCAAGGAGAACAATCCCAAGCAGTTCATCAGCGAAGGCCGTCTCGACAAGGCGCGCCAGCCCACCGGCGACCCGGACTGCAAACTGGGCGTCAAGCAGCGCCGCAATTGCGCCTCTGCCAACGCCGTCGGGCAGACGGGTGGCACACCCGCCAGCGATGCCAAGCCGGCCTCCGCGCTGCAGGTCGGGGTCGACATTCTGTGGGGCTATGCTTCTGGCGTGGTTGCCACCCGTCTGCCCGACGGCACCGAAGTCGTGCTGGCCGAGCGCACCCGTCCGTTCAATGAAGACGATATCAGCCATTTCTTCCCATTGATGGACCAGGTTGAAGCGCGCCTGGGTCGCCGCCCGCGCTACGGAGCATGGGATGCGGCGTTCGACGCCCACTACGTCTACGACTACTTTCATCAGGCCGGCGGCTGGGCAGCGGTGCCCAAAAATCCGGGCAAGAAGGGCGCGAACCGCCACTTTGCCACGAATGGCACGCCGCTGTGTGCGGCCGAACTGCCGATGACGTTGCAGTTCACCTACCAGCATCGTAGCAGCCTCTATCCCGAAGTGCGCGAGAAGTTCCGCTGCCCACTGCTCTTCCCAGCGGCGACCGGTGCCGTCTGCCCCATTGCCGATGCGCACTTCTCGAATGGCGGCTGCACGACCACGAGATCGCACAAGGAGCGGGCGCGCGCCTCCGGCATACGCTCGACCGTGCGAGCAAGACGTACAAGGAACTGTACGCCAAGCGCACCATGGTCGAGCGGATCAACGCCCAGGCCGAAGCGCTGGATATCCTGCACCCCAAGGTGCGGCGTGGCAGTGCGATTGTCAACCGCAACACCCTGACGTATGTGCTCATCAACGTGCGTGCGCTTGCGCGCATCCGCGCCGCCGTGCAGCGGCGGCCGCATGGTGAACCGCCGTCCCTGATTGGCTAACGCGACCGACGGCTCAGTGGAACCGACGGTGGGTGGGGTGGTCGTGAGCCGCCAGCGCAAGGCCGATCAGGGCCGCCATCTCCCTGACCGCGCAGCACCTGCTCGCCGCTGGCGAGACCGGGGCATGATCGGTTGTGCCGCACGCAGGAATGGAGCCGTGCCGGTGCGCCAACGGGTTGACTTCGCCAGCCTAGTCTACCAGCAGTCTGCCCCGAGCATGCCGGATCGGTCGCGCGTGGGCGCCGATTGGCGCGTCGACGGTCGGGTGAGCGCGATTATGTTCAGCGCATCCCCAAATTGTCCCCTTATGTTGAGCGCACCCCTCCTTTCCCTCGGGGCCATGGTCGTTACAAACACCGTCCGAGGAGGAAAGGGGGTTCCAAGGAAGTTTCAATCCCCTTTCCCTCGGGGCCATGGTCGTTACCATCAGGAGGAAAATCATGCCACGCGAAGAGATTCGAGTTTCAATCCCCTTTCCCTCGGGGCCATGGTCGTTACACCATCATACGGCTGCAGGTTGAAGCATGGCACGCAAGTTTCAATCCCCTTTCCCTCGGGGCCATGGTCGTTACGCTTACAATGGGTTCTTGTTCGTTTGGTGCCGAGATGTTTCAATCCCCTTTCCCTCGGCTTACAAGGGTAGGTAGAGAAGGGATTGAACGGATGGGGAACGCGCAGATCTTCTGGCATCATGGATGTGCTTACGCATCGTGATACCGGAGGAGATTGATGCGCGTTCCCCACGAATTGTACCAAATGGAAAGCGTGATGGCACAGCGGTTTCCCAGCTTGCGTCCTGCCCAACAGCGTGGCTTAGCGCTGTGGGTATATGGCACCATCCTGGCGCAGAGTGCTTGCCAGTCTGCGGTTATTACCGCCGTATTGTTTCTTGACGACTGGAACACGCTTCGCCAACGCCTGCGCGAATGGCTGTATGATGGTGCTGACAAAGCCGCTCCCTGTCGAACCCAAATCGAGGTCCAGAGTTGCTTCGTCCCGCTCCTGCGCTGGATTGTCGAGTGGTGGCAAGCCACAGAGATCGCGCTGGCTGTGGACGCGACTTTGCACACTGATCAGATTGTTGCGCTGGTCGTGAGTGTGCTGTATCGTGGCAGCGCCATCCCAGTTGCGTGGTCCATCCTGCCTGCCAATCAACCAGGTGCCTGGATGGACCGATCATGCGCCTGCTTCGGTTGATCCGCCCGGCGCTTCCTGCGCATCTGACGGTGCTGGTGTTGGCTGACCGTGGCTTGTGGAGCCCACGCTTGTGGAAACGTATCCGCGACTTGGGCTGGCATCCGCTGTTGCGCATTCAAGACACGACGACATTCACGCCTGCCGGAGGGAAGCGTCAAGCCAGTCGCAGCCTGGTTCAGCCAGGACAGGGGTGGGTTGGACGAGGACGATTGGGCACCCCCAAGAAGCCACAACTGTCGGTGACATTGGCGGCAATCTGGAGGGAAGGTCAAAAGGACCCGTGGGTGGTGGTGAGCGACCTGGCGCCGCATCGGGTCGGGGCGAGTTGGTACGCGTTGCGGATGTGGATTGAGTTGGGATTTCGAGCGCTCAAAGGTGTGGGCTGGAAATGGGAGCATACACGCAGACGCGACCCAAGGCGAATTGAACGCTACTGGCTGATCGTGGCGGTGGCAACACTGTGGACGCTGGCAACGGGAACGCGAGTAGAAGATGCCGACGAAGTCGGTGTGGAACCAGCGCGCGTGCGAACACCACCAACGCCACAGACAGCCAAGCGCACGCGGCTCGCGAGCGTGTTTCGTGTCGGTCTGGGATGGTTGCGTCATCAACTGGGGCGTGGTCGTATATGGACGCGCTTGTGGTTGCGTCCAGAAGTATGGCCTGATCCTCCTGAGCGGGTGAACATGGTGATTGTTTCCGACCCATAGCATGTTTACCTACCCTTGTAAGCTCCCATTGAGAGAGGGATGCTGCGGCGCAGCAGGGCGAGGGCTGACGACCATACCGAGAAACTTTCATGGTTTTAGCCATGGACACCGAACATGGGCGAATGCCGCTGCTCGATCATTTTGCCGTTTCCCAGATACATATGCACACCGCACGGCAGGCAGGGGTCGAAGCTGCGGACGGCGCGCATGATGTCGACGCCTTTGAAGGTATCGGGGCCGTTCTCTTCGAAGATCGGCAGTCCCTGCACCGCGTCCTCATAGGGGCCGGGCGTGCCATAGATGTCGCGCGGGCTGGCGTTCCACGGCGTCGGCGGGTAGGGGTGGTAATTGGCAATCTTGCCGTCACGGATAACCAGGTGGTGCGAGAGTACGCCTCGAACCGCTTCGTGGAAGCCGCAGCCGATTGCCTCATCCGGCACCTCGAAGTCCTGGAAAACCTTGACATCGCCTGCCCGCACGAGTTCGAGCGCCTTATCTAGAAAGAAAAACGCCATTGCCGCAGAATAGGCAATAAAGTAGACCCGCGCCCGGTCGCGCTCGATCGCATTCGACCACTTTGGAATATTCCACTCGAGTTGCATCTCTGGTGTCGAAGCCGTCTTCGGCAGATTGATCTGGACACTGTGGCCGGTGGCCTTGACGTAGCCGGTATCGACTAGGCCGGCTAGCGCCGTTGCCCACAATCGAGCGATCGCGCCGCCGCCGGTATCTAGCGCCAGGTGCTTGCCCGACCTTTTGTCGAACCAGCGCGGGCTCATCACCCAACTGTAATTTCCACCGTTCAGATCGCGCTTCTGCGGCTTCGGAATGGTCGTCTGGTTCCATGGGTGTCGCTTGTCGACAGGATTGCCAAGCGGGTCGTGGGTTACGAAGGTCTCTTCATTCTGCCAATCTTCATAGTAGGAGCTGCCCAGAAGGATGCGAATACCGAGATTGATGTCAACCAGGTCAGTGGTCAGTAACTGGCCGTCCAGAACAATGCCGGGCGTGACATACATCGCGCGGCCCCAGTTGGTCATGTGCTCATAACGGTAGTCGCACACGTCGGGGTTTTGGAACGAACCCCAGCAACCGAGCATGATCCGCCGCTGCCCGACCTTCTCGTAGCCCGGCAGCGCGTCATAGAAGAAATTGAACAGATCGTCGTTCAGCGGGACGGCCTTCTTCGCAAAATCAACGAATTTCAGCAGTCGCACCAGATAATCGGTAAAGACTTGTGGCGTTGCCACGGTTCCCACGCCGCCCGGATAAAGCGTCGAAGGATGCACATGCCGGCCCTCCATCAGACAGAACATCTCGCGCGTGAGCCGGCTCATCTGTAGGGCTTCTTTATACATCTGGCCCGTGAATGGATTGAACGACCGCATGATGTCGGCAATAGTGCGGTGTCCGTGGATGTCGGCGTGCGGAGCCTCAGTTTGTTCGGCCTTCTCCAGCAGGCTCGGGTTGGTCTCCTTCACGATCTGCTCACAGAAGTCTACGAAGACCAGGTTGTCCTGAAAGATCGAATGGTCGAACATGTACTCGGCGGCCTCGCCCAGGTTGTAGATCCACTCGGCCAATGGCGGCATCTTGATGCCGTAGGCCATGTTCTGTGCATACACCGAGCAGGTAGCGTGATTGTCACCGCAGATGCCACAGATGCGGCTAGTGATAAAGTGGGAATCGCGCGGGTCTTTGCCCTTCATGAACACACTGTAGCCACGGAAGATCGAGGATGTGCTTTTGCACTCGATGACTTCACGGTTATCGAAGTCAATCTTGGTGTAAATCCCTAAATTCCCGATGATCCTGGTAATCGGGTCCCAGGCCATGTCCACAATATTTCTGGTCTGGGGCTGTACCTCTTCTTGAATAGCCACGTTGCTTTTCCTTCCACTAGTGCGGCCAGTGCGGGTTGTACCCGGTGGTGAGCTCGGAACGGTTATGACGCCACTTCGGTTCCTTGTTCGCTGTATTATTCGTAATGCTACGCAGGCGGCGGATGAGCGCGCCGTACGGTGCGACAATCGTGGATGAGAGCGTTGCGCCAGGTGGCTCGTCCATGAACGGCATGAATTTATCTGGGAAGCCCGGCATGGTGCAGCCAATGCAGATGCCGCCGACGTTCGGGCAACCGCCGATGCCGGACATCCAGCCGCGCTTGGGTACATTACAGTTGACGACTGGCCCCCAGCAGCCGACCTTGACCTGACATTTGGGGGAGTTATAGTCCAGGGCAAAATCGCCTTGCTCGTAATAGCCAGCGCGGCTACAGCCCTCATGGACTGTCTTGCCAAAGAGCCAGGTGGGTCGGTGCGCTTCGTCGAGCGGAATCATGGGCGAAAGACCAGCGGCCTGATAGAGTAGCCACAGCAGCGTCTCCATGAAGTTGTCCGGCTGGATTGGACAGCCCGGCACATTCACAATCGGGATGCCCGCCTTCGAGCGAAAATTCCAGCCCAGATAGTCCGCAAGTCCCATGCAGCCAGTCGGATTGCCGGCCATCGCGTGAATGCCGCCATAGGTCGCGCAGGTGCCAGCAGCTACGACGGCCCATGCCTTTGGTGCCAATTCGTCAAGCCATTCGTTGAGGGTCTTCGGCTCTCCAGTGTCCGGGTGGTTTCCCATCGATGTCCAGTAACCATCCCCGTTGATCTTCTCATTAGGAATCGATCCCTCCACAACCAGGATGAACGGAGCATCCAGTTCGCCGCGGGCGGCCTTAAAGAACGGGTCGAGGAAATCGCCCTGCATTCCGCCCAACGAGGCTGCGAGCACCTTGTTGTGCAGATGCACTTTGGGGAGGCCAGGGATAAGCCCCAGCACAACGTCCTCGATACTGGGCTGCATGGCTGCCGTCATGGAGACTGAATCGCCATCGCAACTCATGCCCTCTGAGGTCCATAGGATGTGAACCTCGTCTACGCCTTGCACTGCTTGCCGCTGCCGCGCTTCATCTGGAAGCGCCTCTCGTGGGATTCCGGAAGGTTCTCTTGCCATAGCTGCTACCTCCTTCAATCAAGGCTATCGCATGCTTGTGTTGGCATCATATGAGCACAGGTACTATCTGAGAGCGCAGTCAACAGCGGGTGTCGTGACTAAGTGCCAGTAAAGCAGCGTCGCTCCTGTTACGCGCACATTCACGTTCTGGGTATCTCAGTAACTCTAAGAAAATAGCAACAATTCTGATGCCATCATGTCAGGGTTATAGACAGATTCAGACGCAGAACTGCTCGCAATCCCCGGCACTGGAACGGCATAGCTTGAGAAAGGAGTCAGAAATACAACAGTGATCGCGGACCGAGACCGAAACACTATCTGTTGCTACTGCCTGTGACATGGTAGCCATGCCTCCTTTCTCTACTCTGTTTGGGGATATACCGACAACTTTGAGATCGGTGACGTAGAGCTAGATTTATTGTGGAGAAGAAAGTTGTGGGCGGCGGGGGTGTTTGGGAATAGTGTGAATTATATTTTAATAGTCTAGCAGCATCTCTACTATTTGTAAAGCACTTTTGCGCCAATTCCGGCTTTTCATGCGAGCATGGATTGCATACTCATACCCCGGCTCGTTCCCGACATGGACGATCAACAATGCAGCTTGCTCATCCAAGTTATTGACAGCAATTACGATACCAAATCTTCGAATTTCGACCATGGATAAGGGCGTTTGATGCAATAAGAGACGCCCTCGTGGGCGTCTCTTATTGCACTCGTTTGGCTGTGGCTACATCCGCAACTACCGCCCGCCCGGCCCATAGACATAATAATCCTCCCACGGCTTGTAGCGCGTGAAGAAGTTGTCGTTGTGCTTCACCGTGCCGTTGGGCATGGTGACGGTGCGGTAGTAATTCACGTCCATGCCAGCCCGTCCATGGACTAGTTGCTGCACCTCGCCCGGCTTGAGCTTGGCGTCATATTGCCAGACCGGCTTGCCCGGCTGGACCACGTTTTTCGTAAACGGCCCACGGTAGCTCACTGTCCGGCCATCGTCCACGCCGTAGACCTGGAACGTCACGGTGGCGGCTGCGGCATCCGACGAGGTGGCAATATACACTGGGCCATTGGTGTCGTTGCGCCAGCGAAAATCGACGTACGGGCTGAACACGGTGGCGTCGAAGCCCAGGATATTTTCGTAGAAGTACACAACGTAGGTGTGGCCAGTGCGGCTGGTGATGTCAAGTCCGGCATTCGACACCGCACGGAACATGGTCGTCGAGACCTGGCACAGGCCGCCGCCGATCACTTTCTCCAGCTTGCCATCCACGATCGCGTAGCCGTCTACGAAGCCAGCTTCCTCCGAAAAGTCGCCACTGTTGATGAACGAGTATTCCTCGCCCGGCGCGACTACCACGCCGTCGAACATCTCAGTGGCGCGGGCGATATTGAACTCACGCTCGGCTGCCGAGGTGCGGTAGCCGGTCGTCGCCTGCCCGAGCAGTGTCAGTTGTGGCTGCGGCGCGGCGTACTTCTGTGCGTCCGAGTGCTGACTGAGGAGCCAGCGGCCCAGCGGCATGAGTTGTACTTCGCCCGCTTGGCCCGCAAGTTCTGGATGGTACTCGAAACGCGCCCGCTCGAAGTATTGCACCGTATACGTCTGGTTGTCAGTTGGGTTGGTTTCCTTCAACTCCTCTGAAATGGGGAAGCCGAACGCATTGACGCCGCCATGTGTTTCCCAGTAGTAGCGAAATGCGCCGGTCAGCGAATGGCCGCTTTCGGGAAAGAACGTCCAGTCCGCGCCGGGTGATTGGGCTTGCCACTGGAAGGCTGGTTCGGTGCGGCCTTCAGTGTACAGGCTGCCGAGCCGCGTTAGTGCGATTGGCGCGCCGGGACGCATCTCGAAGCGCGCCCGCTCGAAGTACTGCACGCGCATGCCATCTTCGCTGATGACGTCGGTGAGCGGCTTGCCGAACACGGCTTCGTCGCCATTGGCTTCATAGAAATCGCGAACCTTGAAACCAATCGAATGGCCGGTATCGGCAAAATAGCGGAAGGCGCTGCCTGGGGCAGCCGTGGTGCGCAGCGTAGTCTCGGCGCTCACAGGCGCGACCGGCAGCACAAGCGCCACGCTGAGCGCGAACAATGGGAGCAAGAGCAGGCGTCGGATCATACACAAACCTCGTCAACATGAGAGCAAGATGAATCAGTACAAAGCGCGGTTATGATAGCACATATCTTCACAATTGCCTATATATAACTTGACCACTTATGCAAGTTCGCGGAGCACGCTTTCGGCTGTCCAATTACCGCCGCGCAACGCAGCAAGTTGGCCCGCGGCCTCGTGCGCCTGCCGGGTGTGCCCAGCCCGCAGACATATGCCGGTCAGCATCAGCAGCGCGCGCTCGTTGCGCGGTTCGCAGGCCAGCGCACGGCGGCATGCCACAAAGGCATCATCATAGTCGCCACGAAACAGTGCGATGGCCGCCAGCCCACGCCAGCCGGGTGCGAGGTGCTTGTCGATCTGCACGGCGCGCTGTAATTCGGTTGTTGCCTCGGTGTAGCTGCCCTGGTCGCGGGCCAGCAAGCCACGGCACAGCGCACGAAGGGCTGCTCCGTTCTCGTGCGGCGCGCCAAGCGTATCGAGCGTTTGCACACTCGCAAGGATTTGCCGAAGCGTATGCGCGCCCATGTCAAGCGGCTCCTCAGCAGTCAGCAGCGCCTTAACGTAAGCAGCATGGGCATCGGCATTGTTTGGCAGCGCCCGCACTGCCCGTCCAAGCGCGGCGGCAGCCTCGCGTGGCAGTCCGGCGTCCAGATAGCCCAGCCCTTGCCGGAGCAGCGCCTGCCCTTCTGTTTCCGAGATCTGCTCGCCGCGCTCGTCGGCAATCTCGGCCCGCACTTCGGTTTGTAGATTTTGGAGCGCGTCCAGACGTCCGCCATCGAGCCGCCCCTGCTGGAAGTCGCGCAACAGTTGGTCGTACAGCTCGCGCCGCCGGTCATCGCGCAGAATGCGGCGGGCAATTTCAATAGTGTCAAGGCGTGCCGCGCGTTGTTCTGGCGGGAGCCCATTGCTCAGCAACACCTCACGTTCGCGCTCCGAAGCGGCCATGTCAACGTCGTTGGTCGATGGTGCAGTTCGCTCGGGTGTAAGAGTAGTACCAGCCATGACGAACGGCGACATGATGTCGCGATTTATTACTGGTGAGCGATGTTCGGGCAGCAAATGCACTGCATTCAACCCAAGCATGGCATAGTAATCGACCGGCTCGGTGGGCGGCGGCACGCCTTCTGTTGGCGGAGTTGCAGGTGGAACAGCAACACTTGGGCGCGGCGTCCCACAAAATTCACATTCATTGGCGGTGGGCGGCAGCGGTGCGGCGCATGCAACGCAGCGCACCACTTCGGTGGTGACGACGGCGTCGTGCTTGGCTCGCAGTTCGTCGTACACGCGGCGCAAGTACGAGTCGGTCAGCGTACGACCAGCCACTTCTAATAATTCCAGCCGGCGTGCAGCCGCCGCGCGCAAACGTGAAGGGTCATCGGGAAACAGCGCGCGCAACTGCCGGTAGCGCCGGGCCACCGCGCGAAGGTCGCTCCGAGGTGACACGCCAAGCAGCAAATAAAAATCAAGCCCGTGCTGCACGGCGGTGGCAATCTGCGGCGCGCCCAGATCAAGATCGCGAAAAAAGCCGCGCGAAAGCGCGCCGCAAGAAGCGCAAATGCCGTCGTTGTCGAGTTGTGAGCCGCAGGAAGGGCAAAAATGCATGGCGAAATGTTCCTGTGTGTATGGCCATTTACTCACAGCATAGCATAGCAGTCGCAATACCATGTGAACAATTTTGAGGCAACTTGGAGAACATTACGCGGCTAATTTTGCGCGTTCCTCTTTGCCGCGCACCAGCGAGGTGAACACGCCGAGCATGGCAATTCCAGCGCAGACCAGAAATGCGGTGCGGAAGCCGAGCAAAAAGGTTTGCTGCAATTGCGCAACGTTTCCTCCGCCCTGCCCCGATGCGTAGGCTACCAGCGCCTGCCCCGCGGCCGCCGCGCCGAGGCCTGTGAAGATCGCGCCCGCCACTGCCACGCTTACGCTCTGCCCAATGACGCGTCCGGTGGCGAGAAAGCCGGACGCGACGCCCTGCTGATCGCGCGGCGCGGCGCCGAGTAACGCGCTATTATTTGGCGATTGGAACAGCGCCTGCCCTGCGCCAGTTACGCAGAGCCGCCAGATGATGTCTACAATCGAGCTTTGCGCATTCAAGCCGCTGAGCAGCACCAGGCCAATGCTCGCCAGTGCCAGCCCGCCAGCGGCCAGCCAGCGCGTGCCGATTCGGTCGGCCAGGCTGCCGCTCCATGGCGCAATGACGGCAATAGTCAGCGGAAACGGTGTGAGTAGCAGACCGGCCTCAAGCACTTGGAAGCCGCGTAATTCCTCGAAATAAAACGGAAGCAGAAAACTCACAGCAAACAGCGCCAGAAAGGAGACCATGAGACTGATTTGCGCCGACACAAACACGCGGTTGCGGAACAGCGACAGGTTGAGGACCGGATAGCGCACCCGCTGTTCTACGAATGGCAGCGCACCCAGCGCGATCACCGCCGCCGCGCCGAGCACCACAATCGGCAGCGAGGTCCAGCCAAGCTCCTGACCAAACGAGAGTCCGCCAGTCAGGCTGGCGAGACCAATCGCGAGCAAGACCGCGCCGAGCGGATCGAAGTGGCCGCCGCGATGCTGCACGGGCGTGTGCAACAGCATGATTGTCGCAACAAAGCCAACAATGCCAATTGGTACATTAACATAAAAAATCCAACGCCATGAGAGCGACTCGGTAATCAGGCCGCCCAACGTTGGTCCTGCGCTGGTGCCGAGCGCCACAACCAGCGCATTGAATCCCAACGCCCGCCCGCGTTCTGAGGCAGGAAAGGCGCGCGTCAGCATGGCCGGGCTGACGGCGAACAGCAGCGCGCCGCCAAGTCCTTGCAAGGCGCGTGCAGCGATGAGCAGCCCGACCGACGGCGCTGCGCCGCAGAACGCTGAGCCGAGCGTGAACAGCACCAGCCCGCATGCCCAAATGATGCGATGGCCGATCATGTCGGCCAGACGACCGGCTGTAAGAATTACCGCTGCCGTGGTCACAAGGTAGGCGATTACGACCCACTCGATTGCGCCACTCAGCGGAATGCCGAAACCATGCGCGATTGCCGGCAGGCTGACGTTGACAATCGATGAATCGAGTGTTGCCATGAACACGCCAATCGCCACAATCGCGAATACGGTCCATTTATTTGTGTGCCCCTGGCCGGGTGCGGGCGCGCTGTGAATGTCGCGCTCATCATTTGTTGCGAGGGTTGATTGACGTGAATCGACTTGTTCCATGTCCCGCTAGTCCTTTTCAACTCAAAACAGAATGCGGCTCCCCGAGCCGCATCGTTGCTTCTCTATGTTGTTCACAGCGTGAATCAGGCTCAGCGTATTGTAGCAGGTCAGCGGTCTTTGTAGGAAAGCCCGTGTCCAAACAGGAACAGCGGATTTTCAGAGTCGTACGGCACGTCTGATTGCTGTTGCAGCACGGCTTCCATGGAGGATGGCAACTCGAACGGCAGCTTGCCAGATGGATTAAAGCGCCCGAAGATCACGTCGAGTACAGCGTCGTCGCTCGCGCCGAAGTTTGCCAGCAGCGCAGCGCTTTGATCTGCAATCTCCGGAATCACCGCCGGTCGGTCCAGGTAGATGTCCACAATTGTTGGAACCTTGTCCATGATGTCGAGGATCGGCGCGAGTTCCTGCCCGGTGAAGGCCAGTCTCCCGGCATGAAAGAAGCTTTCGAGCGGCTCGTTGTCGCGCGGCTCGTAGGGTGCCTGAAGGCGCAGAATCGCCACATCGGCCTCGGCAATGTCGTCGACGACCTGCCCGTAGCGGCTCGCCACGTCGGCATTGACGTCTTCAATGTATATCTTTGGCGTACCTTGGAGGGGCAGTATTGGCTGATCGACCGCCGCGCCGTTTTTCAGCAACACAATCGACTTGCGCTGCGCCGTTGCGCCCGCTGCCCGGAAGCGCTCTTTGCCGACGATCTGCGCGGCTTGTTCTGGATCGATGTACGGATTATCGAACAGGCCCAGCCGGAACTTGTCGCGTAGAATACGGCGCACCGATTCGTCAATCCGCGACTCAGGCACTTGCCCGCTTCGTACCAATTCAATAATCAGGTCAGGAGTTTGTTCGCCTCCGAACTGATCGACGCCCGCTTCCAGCGCCTTTTTCGCACGTTCTAATGGCGTCAGGTGCTCGACGCCCCATGCGCGGGCTTTCATCTCGCGCCCACGAACGTTGCGCGAATTGAGCAATCCCCAATCGGTGCAGACCAAGCCGTCGAAGCCGTACTTGCCGCGCAGCATGCCGCTGATGACCTCTTTGTTGAAGCCAAATGCGACTTCTTCGAGCCCAATCCCGATTGGCATGCCATAGTACGGCATGATCTGCGCCGTGCCAGCCTCGAATGCTGCCTCGAACGGCAGTAGGTGATAATCAAAATTGTTGCCGGGATACACTTGCTCTCTGCCGTAGGAAAAATGCGGGTCTTCGCCGTCCTTCTGCGGGCCGCCGCCAGGAAAATGTTTGGTCATGCAGGCCACGCTTTCGGAGCCAAGTGTCGCGCCCTGAAAGCCGCGGATGTAAGCTGCGGTCATTTTGGCCGCCAGCGCCGCGTCCTCGCCAAAGGTGCCGTTGGAGCGCGCCCAGCGTGGCTCGGTCGCAAGGTCGGCCATGGGGTGCAGGGCCACGCGAATGCCGACGGCGATGTACTCCTGCCGGGCAATGTCGCCAAACGCTTCAACCAGCGCTGGATCGCTTGTTGCCGCCAAACCGGGCTGCTCCGGCCACTGCGAGAAGCCACCCGCGTTCAGCCCAACCGCCGGATTGTGCGAAAAGGAATGGCGCGGGTCGGACGAGATCGTCACCGGAATGCCGAGACGCGTGTTTTCGGCCAATTCCTGCACACGGTTGTACCACGTGGCGGCCACGCGCGGCTCTGGCAGCGCATGAACGTTGAAGTGGCTCATCAGTTGCTCGGTGATCATCTCGGCAATGCTGGCCTGGCTGAGCAGCCGTTCACCATGAAGGCTGCCGTCTGGTGCGACTTCGGCGATGGCGTGGAACATCAGGCCCGCTTTTTCTTCCAGCGTCATCTGGCTCAGCAAGTCCTCGACGCGCTCGTCGATCGGGCGGCGTGGATCTTCGTAGGGGTCGAGCTTACCGTTTTTGTTGAGGTCGCGGAACGTGAATTCGCTGTCGGTGCCCCTCGGTGTGTTGCTCATGATAGCTGTTCCTTGTTTGCGGCGTTACCTGATCATGATTTCGCAGGGTCGTCCCTGCAAATGTTATGGTCTTTTACAAAATAATTGAGTAGCCCGGGGCGAACCTTGTGTTCGCCCCTACAGTTGCCCCCAATTATTTTATGAATCTTCATTTATGCTCCGCCACCGCAGGTGTGAGTGCTTGATCATGTGTGGAAGCAGCGTGGGTCTGCCCGTCAGCGCCATGCACCTGAGCAAGCATTTGCGTCACCATGTCGTCCGGCGAGGTAGACAGCGCGCTTTCCTGAAAGTGCAGCATGCTGAGCAGCGGCAGATCCATAATGAAGCTGGTGGTGTCCATGCCAATGGCGTCGCTGCCTTCGTCGCCAAATGCGCCACTCATCTGCGCCATGATCTGCTTGAACATCGGCTCCAACACCGCTTTGCCGCGCGGGTCGTCGAACCATTCACGAACCGTTGATTCACGGTCGAGAATAGAGGGCAATTCCTGCGTGGACTCAAGCGTGACAGTCGTGGACTGGCGGACGTCGGCGCTCGACGCGCCAACCAGAATGTCGAACGCGCCGTCTTCAGCGATCCAGCGCTGGTAGCCGGGGTGATAGTACGCGAAGGCGCGGAAATCGAGCGCGATGGTCGCCGTCTTGGTCTCGCCCGGCTGCAATTCGAGTTTGGCAAAGCCTTTCAGTTCCTTGGGCGGGCGCACCAGCTTGGATGCTTGATCATGCACGTAGACCTGCACGATCTCTTTGCCGGCCATGCTGCCGGTATTGGTCACGTCCACCGAAACCTCCACGCCATCCACATCCTTGAATGTCGTCGCCGATGTGCGGATGTTGCTGTACTCGAACGTGGTGTAGCTCAGACCGTGACCGAACGGAAACTCCACTGGCACATTCCTGGCGTCGTAGTAGCGGTAGCCGATGAACATGCTCTCGCCGTAGCGCACCTCGCCGTTCTCGCCAGGGTAGTTCAGGTACGCGGGTGTGTCGGTCAGGCTGCACGGGAAGGTTTCGGCCAGCTTGCCGGACGGGTTGACCTTGCCAAATAGCACGTCGGCGATTGCGCCACCGCCCGCCTGGCCCATCATCCAGGCTTCCAGCACGGCTGCCGGGCCGTTGATCCAACCGGCCATGGTAATTGCAGAGCCATTGTTCAGGATGACGACGGTGCGCAGCTGGGCGCTCATCACCGCCTGAATCAGCGCGACCTGCTGCGGCGTCAAATCGAGATCGGCGCGGTCGTAGCCCTCCGACTCCTTGAAAGACGGCAGCGCGACGAACACCAGCGCGACATCGGCGGCTCTGGCGTTGCTCACAGCTTCGTCAATCAATGTTTGCTGGAAGCTCATGTCGGTCGGGTAGCCCTCAGCGTACGTCAGATCGGCCTTGCCCGCCAACTTCTGCACCTCGTCGAACGGTACGTCGGTCATGGTGGTGTTGATGTACGAACTGCCGCCGCCCTGGAAGTGCGGTTCTTTGGCGGCGCGGCCAATCACGGCAATGCGCTGCGGGTTCTGGAGCGGCAGCGTGCCATCGTTCTTGAGTAGCACCATGCCCTCGCTTGCCGCCCGACGTGCCAGCGCGTGGTGCGCCGCCGCGTCGAACTCGCCTTGCTTCGGCCTGTCGGCGGCCTTGAACGCAATTTGCAGAATGCGCCGCACCGCTTCGTTCAGCACGGCTTCGTCGAGCGCGCCGCTGCGCACAGCTTCGATCACAGCTTGCGTACGCCTCGGTTTCGGGCCGGGCATCTCCAGATCAAGGCCGCCCCTGAGCGCCGCCGCGCGATCATGCACCGCGCCCCAGTCGGACACCACCAGACCTTCAAATTCCCACTCGTTCTTGAGAATATCGACCAGCAGTTCATGGTGTTCGGAGCAATACGTGCCGTTGAGTTTGTTGTAGGCGCACATGACCGTCCACGGTTGCGCCTTTTTCACCGCCGTCTCAAACGCTGGCAGGTACACTTCGCGCAGCGTCCGCTCGTCCACCACCGCGTTCATGCTGAAGCGCTCGAACTCCTGATTGTTGGCGGCATAATGCTTGAGCGAGGTGCCAACGCCCTTGCTCTGCACGCCGTTGATGTAGCTGGCCGCCAATTCGCCCGACAGGTACGGGTCTTCGGCAAAGTACTCGAAATTGCGCCCACACAGCGGCGTGCGCTTCATGTTGTTGCTGGGGCCGAGCAGCACATCCACGTTCAGCGCGATGCACTCCTCGCCAAGTGCTTGCCCGACTTCATGGAGCAAATCGACGTTCCAGGTGGCCGACATGCACGAGGCTGTAGGAAAGCATGTTGCTGGCAGGCTCTGCGAAGCCATGGCATGGATATCGGGGACGCGGCGCACGCCGTGCGGCCCATCGGACATGATGATTTCCGGCACGCCGAGCCGCTCCACCGGCGTCGTGGTCCATGCGCTAGCTCCGGTGCAGAGCGCGGCTTTTTCCTCCAGCGTCATCTGTTCAACGATCGTTTGTACATCGTCCACAGTTACCTCCTTTGCCCGCGTTGGCACGACCTGTTATATGCCGTCAGCATGGTTGGCCTGAGTAGCGGTACCATTGAGCTACTCTCGCCGGGTTGCCGTTGCCTCACGCCCATTCATTTCAATCACCGACACGCCGTCTACATCAGTCCACACGCCGCACTTGCTTCCGCGCTCGCTAAAGCCCAGTTCAATCGGTGTGCCGTCCATTCGCAGCGCAGGGTGATACCATTCATACACCTGCTCGGCCTCGCCTTGAATGTAGTGGGCGATCAGCGAACGACGAAAACGGTCCTGACTGGTGTTCGGAAAGCTGCCATGCACCAGCGAGCCATTAAAGAACAGCACATCGCCCGGCTCCATGCGGACGGCGTCGATGGGCGTGCCTTCTGGGATCGGCACAGTGATGTCGGAGAAGCTTTGGGTTGTGTCAGCTTTGGTGGTACAGAGCAGCGGCCATGTGTGACTGCCCGGCACGACGCGCATGCAGCCGTTCTCCTCGTCACAGCGGTCGAGTGCCATCCAGGCTGCCATGCATGTGCCGGGCTGCACGCGGAGAAAATACTGGTCTTGATGCAACGCCTGCCCGCGCGCGCCGGGCGGCTTGAAGTACATCATGGTTTGTACGGCATACGGCTCTTTGTTGAGCAAGCTCACCAATCCGTCGCGGATGCGCGTGTCGAGCAGATACCGCAGGCTAAGTTCGTCCCAGCGGTGCATCTGCAACATGCGCGGGTAGCGCCGCAGCGGATCGTCGCTGGTTGCGTCTGCGGGAACGTCATCGCCGGGGCAGATGCCGTTTTCACGCAAGGCCATGAAATGGTCACGAAACCGAGCCACTTCTTCTGGAGAAAACAGGCCATGCACTACGACATAGCCTTGTTCGTCGTACATGCGCTTCTGCTCAGCAGTTATCATGGTACCTCCTTGTTTATGCTACCCTTGATGGCATTCCATGAGCGCGTTCTTTGCCCTCACCCTCGATCCCACTAAGCGCGGGAAGCTGTGGCAGCAAGGTGAGGGCACCCCTGTTCGGACTTTTGTGAATTACACTGTCAGCTTCTTGAACATCTCGCCCGCCGCGTAGCCCTTCTCCTTGCCGATGGTCGCCGCGCGCTCGCGCATCCGATCTTCCAGATCATCAATGCGGTCAAGCTGCGTGTGGTGTTCGCGCAGCGCCTTGATTTTCTGCTCAATAAAATCTGAAATATCCTCCACATAATCGGGCTGCTCGGCACCCCATAGAAACACCGCCTCGGGCCGCCACAGCACGAAGCCGATCTGCCCCAGGCCCGGCATGAACAGGTGATCGCGTGACGAAACGATGCCGTCGATCACAGCGAAGCCAACCGTGCGGTGGTCGGGGTGCAGCATGTAATGTTTCCATGGGTCGTGGGTGAACACGTAATGCGGCTTGAAATGGCGAATGTAGATCGCGATCTCCGTGCGCAGCGCAGATGTTGGCTCTAACTCGCCGTCGTTATTGCGGAGAAACAGCACATTCTTGACGCCCAACACCTCGGCAGCGGCATGCTGCTCCTGCTCGCGCGTGTCGCTCAGCGCATATGGCGACATCTTCTGGTCATGGGTGCCTTTGTTGCCGTTGGTAACAATGATAAACGTTGTTTCCCAGCCTTGTGCGTTCAGCTTGGCGATGGTGCCGCCCGCTCCAAATTCGTTGTCGTCCGGGTGCGCGCCGATCACAAGCGCGCGCTTGGTCTCATCTGACTGTGTCATTAACCTTTCCTGTTTCTACAATGTATGCGATCATGCCGCGCCACTCATACCGTATCATGGCGAGCAACGCGCCTTGGTACCTTTTGTTGCAAGAACTGCGCTACCGTGGCAGCCATGCGCGATTATGACCAATAATGCCTGGCATGTCAATCGTTCACCATGGGCTAACGACCGCATTGGCACGCATCTTGACGACATCGTGTATAGTGAGTCAACACCATGACGTGGTTTGTGCTCAGTTAGGATGCACAAATGTAGCCCCGTGCTGGGCTTGGAGAACTGCATGTTGCGAACATTGGGGTTCACTATTACGCTCTGCGTGCTGGTTGGAACGCTGGCGTTGATGTGGACCAGACAACGTGACCACAATCGTGTGGCGCGCGTCAGTCATACAGTGACTGCTGAGCGGACAGTCGCTGTTCAATCAGTGGATATGGTGGCTCAACCAAGGGCCGCGTCCACCACCAACACAGTGACCCCCACGAGCGCGTTAAGCGAACATGCTACAACCATTGTTACGCCGCTCGTCACCGACGCGCCGCATGCCACCGACACGCCGACGCCTGTTCCTCCAACATTAGCATTCGATCCATATGCGACTCACACCGGCGATGCTACCATGTATTACTACAACAAGGTTGGGAACTGCACGCTCGATCCGTTGCCGGAAGGCACATTCCTGGTGGCAATGAATCAGGCTGACTACGGCGGCGCGCGGCTGTGCGGCGCGTACCTGGAAGCGACCGGACCGAGCGGCACGATTCAGGTGATTGTGGCAGACCGCTGCCCGGAGTGCCGCCCCGGCGATCTCGATTTCAACCTGCCGGCCTTCCAGGCGCTGACGGGTGAATCGACCGGGCGCTTTCCGGTCAGTTGGCACATCATCAGCCCGCCGCTCGACGGTCCGATTGCCTACCGCTTTCAGGGCAGCAATCCGTTCTATGCCAAGGTGCAGGTGCTGAATCACCGCAATCCGGTGCATCGCATGGAGGTGCAATCGCCATCTGGCGATTGGGTGGCGCTCGATCGCGTTGTCGATAACTTCTTCGTGATCCCTGATGGCGCTATTCCTGAACCGTATGGCGCGCTGACGTTTCGCGTGACCGACATTTACGGCAACACAATCACCGATAGTGGTATCGCAGTCGCCAATGATGTCAAGATACCCGGCAGCGATCAGTTTCCGGCAGCCCCATGAAGCAAGCAGAGTCCATCTGTAGGGGCAAACACAAGGTTTGCCCTGCTTGTGTTTGCTTGTGTTTGCTCAGGGTGACCGCGTAATACAAAATAAGTTGGAGTAAGCATGTCTGCTGGCCCTTTTTGTGTAACATTCTCCGTATGTTGTAAAACTTGCTCATGAAAGGAAACAATTGATGGAATACCGTCAACTCGGCAACTCTGGCTTGCGCGTTTCAGCCATTGGCCTTGGCACCAATCAATTTGGCGGCAAGGTCGATCAGCAGGGCGTGAACGACATTATCGCGGGCGCGATTGATTTGGGGATTAACTTCATTGATACTGCCGACGTGTACACCAAAGGCCGCTCCGAGGAAACGCTCGGCGAGGCGCTCAAGGGCCACTGGGATAAGGTTGTGCTGGCAACCAAAGTATTCGGCTCGACCGGCGAAGGCCCAAACGACCGTGGCGCGTCACGCTACCACATCACGCAAGGCGTCGAGGCTAGTCTGAAGCGTTTGCAAAGCGATCATATCGATTTGTATCAAATTCATCGCTGGGATGAAGATACGCCAATTGAGGAGACGTTGCGGGCGCTCGACGATCTCATCACAGCGGGCAAAGTGCGCTACATCGGCGCGTCGAACTGGGCTGCATGGCAGCTTGCGCGGGCCAACCTGCTGGCCGAGGTGCGCGGCTGGACGCCGTTTGTCTCGATTCAGCCGCACTATCACATGTTGCAGCGCGAGATCGAAAAGGAGTTGATGCCGTACTGCAATGCGTACAATGTCGGCATTCTGCCGTACTTCCCGCTGGCTGGTGGCTTCCTGACCGGCAAGTACAAAGAGGGCGAACCTGCTCCGGCTGGCTCGCGTGGCGAAAATAACAGCTACGTGCAACAGTACATGACGCCGGAAAATTACAGCAAGATCCTCTAAGCTCACCAAATGGGCGGAGGAGCGCGACCATTCCATGAGTGAACTGGCGCACGCATGGCTGCTGGCGCATCCGCAGGTTAGCTCTGTGATTTCCGGCGCGACCAAATTGGAGCAGGTGCAGCAGAATGCCCGTGCCGCCGAATGGACGCTGTCTCCAGACGAGTTGGCGCATGTCAACGAGGTGCTGAAGTAGTTTAATTCCGGCTAGACCGAACAGGTTTGTAGTAACCTGTTCGGTCTAAAGTCTAAAAAATATTAACTTGCAGACGGGCAAGGCTTTCTTCAGCGCGCGGGCAGCCGTCCACACTGGTGCTAATGGCCCGACGGTAGCATGTCGCCGCCTCGCCCGTCTGCTGGAGCCGCTCGTAGACACTGCCGAGCGCAGCAATGCGTCGATTTGCTGCTCGCGCAGTTCGGCCCGCCGATCCTCAACATACGCCGAGTCCCCGAACATAGGGCAGTCGTCCATGTAATCGCCGCGATACAGCGCCACAGCCTCTTGAAAATGCTCGCGCGCGGCTTCAAGCTCACCCTGCCGTAGCAATGTATGGCTGCGCTCACAGGCGAGTTGGAAGGCGGCCACATCGGACCAGCCAACCGTCGCCGGGTCGAGCCAGTAGCGCTCATGGCGGTAGGTGATGGTGCGGCTCTGGTTGCCGCGCCGCAGCCCCGGCTCCAGCGTGCGCCGCAACGCGCCCAGCGTACGATGGAACGACATGTCGGCCTTATCCAGGTCGAGATCGGGCCAGATCACTTCCTCGGCCTCGTCTTTGGTTACGCCTTTGCCACAGCGGTCGAATAAAAATGCGAACAGTGCCTCGGCTTGCTTGGAGCCGGCCTTGTTGCCGCCCCAGCGATCCACAAGTTCGCCGTCGCGCTCGACCCGCAGCGGCCCCAGCGCGTACAAATGCAGTCCGGGCGCATCGTTCGCAGAGGGCTGGGCGGCGGGTTCGTCGCTCGCTTCTTGCACTTCGGTTATCTGCGTGGCAAGCAGTTCTTCCATGGTTTGGAGCTGCCGTGCCTGTTCCGCCACGGCTGCCAGTTCAAGCTCGTACTCCTGCTGTTTATGCGCATGTCGGATAGCAAGCGCAAGATAGCGGCTGAGCGAGTCAAGCAGCTCGCGCTCGATATCTTTGTACGGCTCGCCGGAGCGCTTGCGGCCCAAGGCCAGCATGCCCAGTGTCTGCTCGCCAAGCCGGAGCGGCAGCAACAGCCGGGCATGCGCCCACGGCTCCCAATCGTCGAAGCGATCTTCTGGCTCGCGTGGCACGCTGGCGTGCGGCAGAGCAGCCTCATCGAGCGCCACACCGCCATGCTGCGCCAGCATGCGCAGGCCAGTGCCTTCTTGTGCCAGCACGAAGCCGGATGGTACGCCCAGCGTTTGACAGATCGCTGCGAGGGCGGCGCGCAATTGGTCGGCAAGGCTGCCGCGTTCCAGCAGATCGGTGCTGAAGGCCCGCAGCATTTGTCCATAATCGAACTCACGGTGAAAAAAGCGCCGGTCTAGCCATGCGCCGGCCACATCGCGTACCGGGCCGAAGAGTGCAATCAAGAACACCACAGCAAAAATCGAAACGATGGGCGTCGAGATGGCAAACGTGCGGTTGACCCATGGCTCCAGCAGCAGCAGCCCGCCAACGTAGGCTGCCGTCACTATGCCGCCGAGCAGCGAGCGATAAAAGGCGCGGTGGGCTACACGCACCGGCAACAGCATGCGGTAGGCCAGCACGGTGTAGCCCATCAGCAGGAGCGCGGCGTCCCACAGCAGGTGGCTCCAAGCCAGGGCGTGGTTCGTTTCGCGCGCCAGGGTGGACCACAGCGCACCGCTCACGCCGACGAACACTGCGATAGCGAATAGTCTGCGTCGCCGTCGTTCCAATTCATTGTCGTGCGCGGCGCGGTAGCTCACCACCACGACGACCAACGAGAGCAGCAACGGCAGCGCGCGGTGCAGCGTCCAGATCGCGGTAAGCAGGCCCGGCGGAAAACTGAGTTGACCATTCGGCAGAAGCGGCATGAACCCGAATAAAGCATAGATCGCCATGGCCGCGCCAACGGCGTATGAACTAAGTAGCGTGCTGCGTTGCAGCATACGCGTTTGGCGTTCCTGGGTAACAACGCTGATGAAATGCAGCCAGACAGGTGGCAGCACCACTGTTTCAATCACTTGCAGCCGTTCAAACGCCATGCGCACCGCCGCCGATGCGCTGATCTTGGCAAGGGTGATGCTGAGGGCATACAGCGTCAGGTTGAAGCACAGCCAGCCGAACACCTGCGCCGCAGGGTCGCGCGGCGCGCGTGCCAGCAGGCTCAAGCCCAGCCAGGACGCGAGCACCGCCATGACAAAGGTTGGAAGCAGATCAGGCGTCATTGCAGTGATACGAATGCCGAAAACTTCAAAATATGACGGGCAGTCGTACAGAGTATAGCATCAGGGATGTGGCGATGCAAGGCTGGTGCTGCAGTCGTATACAACCAGATGTACACGACTGCTATGTGTCTTGAAAGAATGTTCATGTCAACTGTACGAATACACTACGTTATTTTGGTTTATGAATAAATCGTTAGCGCCATGTAAGTTTTTTTTTATTGGTACCTCTTGAGCTACAGTATCGCAGCAGGTATACTACATGACAAGAGCCTTTTCCATGCAGCTATGCTAATGTGTCGTATGCATATTCGTTGGAGTTTACAAGTGCAACCATGCGCCTAGTTAGCGATTTACGTTCACATATCCAGTACAAAATTATTGTCCCGTTCTTACTGCTAACATTGTTGGTGGCGCTAGCTGGTTCCGCTGTTGCCTTCCTCTTGATTACCGGCACGGCGCAGGATCGTCTTAACAATCAACTGGCCGAAGTTGCGCGTACCGCTAGCGATAACATAGTTGCGCTTGAATCGGCGAATCTCCAGTTCCTTCGCGAAATTGCATTTGCCGCGCCAAATCCCCAGACCGGCGCGCCGGCGGTTGCGGCGGCCATCAGCAATGGCGACCGCAAGGGCCTTAGGCAGGCGTTGGATCCCTATTACCGAATCAGCACACAGCGCCAGGGCATCCGAGCCGATCGGCATGATCGTGTTTGACTCAACTGGACGTTCGCTGCTCGACTGGGAGCGCTCACCGAATGGCGGCGATGGGCAGCGCGTCAACCGCGATTTGCGTGATATCTCACAACTCTGGTTTGTGCCACGCGTGCTGCAAGGGAGTCAGGACGCATTCGGTGATAAGTACGCAGGTCTGCTCGATCTTGGCGACACAACCACCAATTATTTCTTCACCGTTGCACCGGTGAAGCAAGGCGACGCGATTGTTGGGGGCATTATCATTGCCACCCGTTTGGACACGCTGCTTAGCGACCTGCGCGAAAACTCGCTTGCCGCGATTGTCACTGTGTATCGGGCTGATAGCGGCCAAACGTTTGCAAGCTCGCTGATCCCCGTTGATGGCCTGGCAAAGCTCGATATTCGCCCTGCTCTTGTGTCAGACATTCGTGATGTGAATACTGCTGAGCAGCAAAGTGTCTTCAATGTCGAGCGCATTAACCAGCGCGAGTATCAGTTTGCGTATGCGCCGCTGCGTATTCGTGGAGATGTGGTCGGTGTCATCTCGGTGGCGCTGTCTACCGATTACGTAACCGGCCCATGGTCAGACGCGCAGCTTCCGCTGATCGTGCTCACCGTTGTGCTCATGCTCGCCATTATTGGGCTCGGCACGATCGTCGCGCGTCAGATTACGCAGCCGCTCCGCGAACTCGTCGCTACCGCGCAGGCTGTAACGGCTGGCGATCTGGATCGCCGTAGCCAGGTTCGCGCCCATGACGAAGTCGGCATTCTTTCGCGCTCGTTCAACGACATGACCGAGCACTTGCTGCATCTTTATCGAGTTGTGCAGTCTGATGCACAGCAGCGTGCCGCTATTGTTGAAAGCATCACCGACGGCGTGATGGTCTGTGATCCATATGGCGAAGTGATTGTAATTAATCGCGCCATGCGGGTATTGCTCGATCTTTCCGATGCACAGCCCACACCTGCTCGTTTTAGCGACATTCCGCTGCGTCCACTCGAAGAAGCCGTGATGACCTTTGGCGATGCGCATGCCGCCGATTTATTTAACCTGAGTGACAAGATTGTGCGTGTCAACGCCGCGCCTGTTGTAGCAGAGGATGGCACGCGGCTTGGCGATGTATATGTGTTGCAAGACCTGACCCGCGAAGTGGCGATTGACCGTGCCAAGACCAATTTTATCTCGACGATCTCCCATGAGTTGCGCACGCCGCTCACGGTTTTGGGCGGCAGCAGCGATCTGCTGCTGCGCGGCCTTGTTGGCCCGCTTGATGAGGATCAGCGCATGTTGATCGAGGGCATGCGCAAGCATACTCAAACCATGACAACGTTGTTGAACAACATGATCACACTGGCGGGTATTGAATTGGGATCGCTCCAGTTCGAGGTCGAGCCGCTTTCGTTGCAGCACGTGCTCGATGAAGTGTTATGGTCGCAGCATGCCGCAATCAAGTTGAAGGGGCTTGATTTGAGGGTGCGTGTTCCTGAAGACCTGCCGGACGTGCTGGCGGATATGCAGCAGTTGCGCAACGTGTTGCAGCAGCTCATTGACAATGCGCGTCGCTACACCACCGACGGCGTGATTACCATCATGGCGCAGCAGCATGATGCTGTAGTGCGGGTTGATGTGAGCGACACCGGGCCGGGGATCAGCGACGATCTTTCGTCTCACCTGTTTACGCGCTTCACGCGCGGCGCGGAAGGCATTAACTCGGCCGAGCGCGGTATTGGCCTCGGCCTGGCAATCGCCAAGCTCCTGATCGAGCGCCAGGGTGGGGCGATCTGGCTTGACTACACATCAGAACGCGGGAGTACCTTTAGTTTCACATTGCCATGCCTGGAGCAAACTGCTCAGCCTGACAAAGAGCTTACGATGGCAGCATGAGTATCTGCCACTGCCTCATGCGCGGTTCATAGCGGCAGTATCATAAGCGTAGCGGTTGCCGCCATGACAGCTAGCCACGATCCTACACTCTGTCACAACCATTTTTGATCATAACGTAACTTTTCGTCCATCAACCAACGCACGTTTAGAAAATCATGAGACGATTTATCGTGGACAACAATGTTCCTCATCGATCTTCATCGCGCGCGTTGCGAAAGGTCATTGTTCTTGCTGTGTGGGTGACATTGCTTGGAACATGGCTTGTTTCTCTTCTTATTCTTCGATTCGTCATTCCGGTGTGGGATGTCTATCCACATGGAGTGATTGCGCAACTTCGGGCCGATTACGCTCCATGGAGCGAGCAAAATCAACCGCTGCTTCCGCCGCTCAACTCGCAGATAGTGCAGGCCGCTGAGCATGACAAAGGTGCTGATGCGCAAGAGCAGGTGCTTCCAGCCGCTGTGCTGCCATCTGATCCAGAGCAGATGGCACTCAACCCGACTGCGCAGCCGGCACTGACGCCATCGTCCACCCAGCTTAACACTGAAGCCGTGTCGCCAGTAAGCACATCACTTCCACCAACGAATGCAGCCGAGGAACCGTTTGTCACGCCACGCATGCCGACGACGCAACCGCTCAGCATGCCAGTTGGTGGTATGCCCGGATCAACTATCTCGCCGGAAGCGACAGAGCGTGCAACAGCGCGTTCTGACCCACCTTCCGAAACCATTGTTGTGTTTGTGCCAGCTTCAACGCCTTTCAGCGAACCGACTTCTGTGCCAGTGGCAACACAGTTGCTGATTGTACCAACGACTGCGCCAACAGTGTCACAGCCAACAACTATACCAACAGCAGTGCAGCTGATTCCGTTTGTGCCATCGCCCTCTCCTACATGGATGCCAACGCGCACAGTCATGCCATTTGTACCTCCCACATGGACACCGACGGCGACGGCGATACCTACCCGCACGCCCACTCGCACGGCGACGCCCACTCGTACAGCAACACCAACCCGTACGCCTACCCGCACGGCGACGCCTACTCGCACGCCCACTCGCACGGCGACGCCAACTATCCGGCCTACATCAACCTCTACAGCGACGCCTACGTGGACTGCAACGCCAACAGTGCTGCCAAGTTCTACACCGACACCTTCTTTGACCGCAACGCCAGGCGTGGTGGGGTGTCAAAGTGTGACATTCGAGCCGCAGGTGACAGCAGTTGGCGATAAAACCATGCTCATGATCACGATCCGAAGTACAAATACAACATCAATCGATAATTTTGATTTGCTCATTCGCGCGTTGAAAAACACCGACGAAAACAACCCATCAACCAGCGCGAGTTCGCCAATTAACGCTGTACCGCCAATTAATAGCTCCAGCAAAATCGATTATGGTTACAACACGAACGCTATTTCAAGCGCAGAAGTCCATGTGCAGGCAGTCTATCAAAGCACTGCCACACCGTTGACCAGCGATGACTCGTTTCGCGTGCGCTTCTCGGTGGCGGGCATCAACTGTGCTGTGAGTGGCGCGTTTCCGCCTGCACCCAGCGGCGGTGGCCAGCCAATTACGATCACGTTTGTGAATCCATCCTCAAATGGACAGGTGTATACCAATCGTTCAGAAGCTGCCATTGAAGCGATTGTAAAGAGTGGCAGTGGCAACAATGGTGAAGGCATTTCCTGGGTGAGCTTCACTATTATTGATGAAGCGACGGACAAGGTGGCATGGGACTGGATCGAGTACTATGTGCCGTACTGTGCGTTTGGCACCACCAGCAACAAGTGTGTGATTCCACCTGCTGCATGGTGGGCGGGCATTGCCGATGGGCGCTACCGGCTAGAGGTTGTGGCGCGGGCGGCTGATGGCGGTAGTGCCTTTGTAACGCGCCGCTTCACAATCATTCACCCGACGCCGACGCCGCTGCCGACTAGCACGCCAACCGAAGTAGTGGTAGTGCCAACTGAAACGCCAACCGAAACGTTGTTACTCGATACCCCGACTGTAACGTCGACTGAGACAGTGGTGCCAACTGAAACGCCAACCGAAACGTTGTTACTCGATACCCCGACTGTAACGCCAACCGAAACGTTGCTACTCGATACCCCGACTTCAACGCCCACGCCAACGTCCACGGAGACGCTGCCAACCGAAACACTAACGGCAAGCATTCCGCCGGAACCATCAGCACCTATAGTGCCACCCGTAACTCCAGTGAAGACGCGCCAGCCGACACCCACGCCCACAGAAGCACTGCCAACTGAAATGCCAACACCTATAGCGACACCTACAGAAGTGCTGCCCGTGCCAGTGCCAACACCTACAGAGGCATCACCAACCGCCATGCCAACGCCAACACCTACAGCAGAGCCGCCGACTGCAACCCCGGACATGACCAACACGCCAGCAGCATCTACTGGCGTGTTGGTTACTACTTTAAATAGAGGAGTATAGAGCGCTTATTTTAACTGCGCTCAACGTATTGCTTGCGATAATACTCGCGGTAGTCACCGGCTTTGATCGAGCGCCACCAATCCTTGTTATCGACATACCAGCGCACCGTCTCTTCCAAGCCTTGATCGAAGGTAATCTGTGGCTCCCACCCGAGCGCGCCAAGTTTATTCGCATCAAGCGCGTAGCGAACATCATGGGCGGCGCGGTCCTTCACGGGCTGAATCAGCGACTCAGGCTTGCCCAGAAGCTTCAGAATGCGCTGCGTGACATCAATATTGGTGTGCTCCATGTCGGCGGCCACGTTATACGCTTCGCCGATCTTTCCGCGATGCAGCACTACATCAACGGCACGCGCGTGATCGCGGGCATGCAGGCGATCACGCACCTGCATGCCATCGCCATACAATGGAATCGGCTGGTCGTCAATCGCATTTGTGACAAACAGCGGGATCGCCTTTTCAGGATACTGGTAAGGTCCATACGTGTTGACCCCGCGTGTAATCGTGATCGGCAAACTGTAGGTTTTGAAATAAGCAATTATTAACAACTCACCGCCAGCCTTTGCCGCCGCGTACGGACTGGTGGGGTTGAAGGCATCAGTTTCTTTGAACATGCCGCTTGGAATAGGTCCGTACACTTCATCAGTGGAAATATGATGAAGCCGCTCTAACTGAAGATCTTTAACAGCTTCACATAATACGTATGGACCATTCATGTTTGTACGCACAAAAGCGTCGGGATCGAGAATTGAGCGGTCTACATGCGTTTCAGCGGCAAAATTTACAATGGTGTCGATGTTGTGCTGCTTGACGACCTCGCGCACGCGCGGCGCGTCGCAGATATCGCCTTGCTCAAAGGCAAAATGTGCATTACCCTCAAAACGTCGAATATTTTCCAGTCGCCCAGCGTACGTTAATTTATCGTACACCACGATCGTATAATCGGGATAACGCTCAAGCATCAGATCAATAAAATTGTTGCCAATAAAGCCTGCACCACCTGTCACAAGCACATTTTTCATAATGTTCCTTTATATGATTGAAGTTGCGCTAATTGGTTGTTGTTCGCAGAGTGTAGCATAGAGCCTTGAAGTGTCAAATTGACACAGGCTGATCTCCAACTGAATGTTAGATGATGCCGCTTGCCCGCGCGCGGCTTGCTCATTCTGGCATGGCGGTTGCTACATGAAGAGTACGCGCCAACATAAAGGAGAAAATAATGGCATCGCAACAACAGAAGCATGATGCTGCAAACACACAGAACAGGCCCGAAGAAGTTTCGCAGCACGAAGAAAACACTGACATATCGAGCGATACAGCCGTGGAACAAGCGCGCCCCAAAGACGGCAAAGAGTACCTTGAACAAAAGCAGGTTGTCGAAAAAGAGGCTGGTTGGGCGCCGCCAACTGAGTCGGGCAATCCTGAAGTGCCGAGCGACAACACTGCTGCCAACCGAACTACAGACTCGCGCAAGTAAGGCTTGATCTGATGTCAGAAGTGTAATGGGATGGAGCGTTGCGCTTCCATCCCTATTGCTGTTACTTCTTGGCTGTGTTCATGAACGGCAGGAAGGTATGCGCGATCTGCATGGTCGTGTCAACTTTGAAGTCGACCTCGCGCATCGGGCTGATATTTCCCACGTTGTCGACTGCGCCATACTGAATGCGGTAGCTGCCATCTGGGAAGAGGCTCGGGCTAAGTTGTATCATCGACGTAAGCGTTTCTTGCCATGCGCCGTCATTTATCCGCACGCGCACGCGGTTTACGCCCGTGCCGCCTTGATCATCAGCCCCGATTGTGATGGCAGGCGGCATGGCAAAGGTGTTGCCGATACGCGGCGTGCCAGCCGCAAGCTCGTCATTGATCGCGGCGAACCCGTTTGTTGCCGTGGGCGGCATACCAGCATCATCGCCGGTGCTGGCGGTGGTTCGACTGCCACTTGCCCTCGGCAAGCGAATGGCGTAGCCAGCGCTGGCTTGCCCGCTCCGCTCGAAGTATTTGTACGAAAGCGTATGCATGCCAGCATTGAGAGTCATGGTGCCGGTGAATGCACTTGGTGCATGCAGGCCGTGGTTGTCTACCGCCAGCTTGCCATCCACCCAGAGCCATGAGCCGTCATCACTGCTGGTTAAGAACGTGTAATCACCGCTGACTGGAGCGATAAAGCTGCGGGTTTGCTCAATCACAAAATTGTCTGCAACATCAAATGGGCCACCGTTGCCCCAATCGATGAAGCTGCCGTCCCATGCAAAGCTGCCAACGTAATCTCCGCGCGGGATAGAAAGCGGATTGTGTGTGCGGGCGAGCATATTATCTGGCACATTACCCATGCGGTACACATTGGCGACCGGCCTCAACTGCGCGTCAAAGGCCGATACATCTGGGGAGAACTGTTCCGGCGTCACCGTCACCGTTGCGGTATTGGCACCTTCGACATAATATTTGAAGTACTCCTGAACGATGCCTGCTTGCAGCGTGTATTGACCCGGCGTACGGAAGCGAATGTAGCCGATTACCGTCTGCTGCGCGCCCGGTGCGAGCGGCTGGTTTAAGCCCCAGCGCCATGGGTAATCGCCGAAGCTGCTTGAGCAGTTGATGTTGCTGGCCGACGCTGGACTTGCTCCCGTGAGGCCAAGCGCTACACGAAAGCGCCCGCTTTCTTTGGGATACGCCGGGTAGCTGCCGCTTGCGTCGCCAAGAAAGCACTCGTCCTGGTCGTAGACGTAGCCGTTGTCTGGCCCATCTAGCCCGCCGTTGGCCGTTGGATCGATTTGCGGGTCCTGGCTGTACAGCGTGCTGCTGCCAATATTCTTAAGTGTGAAGATAACGCGCAGAAGGCCACCTGCCGCGACGGTATTGCTGTCATACACCGTACTCACCAACGCGACGTTGGTGCTATCGCTTTCCGGTATCCACTTCACCGAATCGAAGAAGACGACTTTGCGGGCGCTGAATGGCTCGCCGGTCATGTCGCTCAGTTCCACTGCGCCATCGGTGCCCGCATTGAAGTTGTACAGGCCAAGGTCAACCCACTCATCGGCAGTGTTTTGATCAACCGTGCGTTGAAAGTCGCCGTCGGCGGAGTGAATTTTGTAGACTGCTTTCTGGGTTGCGTACGGCGCAGTGCCGAGGCCGCAGCCTTGTGGAATATGCACGAACACGCGATATGTGTCGGAAGTGGGCACATTTGGACGCCATGTCGCGCTGTTGGTACTTTCTGCCGGATTATCAGTGCCAAACGTGTAGTATGTGTGCCCGCCCGCGCCACATGACGCATCGTGCCAGTTGGCATTGCTGTGGGCGAAGCTGGTTTCAAGCTCGTCGATCTCCATGTCGCCATTGTCGGCGGGTGTGCCGTCAAGCGCTTGTTTCACCCGGTTGCGAATGTTCGGCAAAATATCGATCGTTTTATCACCCGGACAGGTTGTCTGCCCGGGCATGACATTGCGATGCCCGGCGATGTTGAGAACGATCGCCCCGGATTGTATGGATAGCAGTAGGTCGAGATCGCGCAGCCGTAGTAATACGATCGCCCCAGCGGATCGATTCGCTTCTGCGATGCCTTCCATGACAGCAGGTTCACCAGGCTATTCTGCGTAGCGGCTGTGGGCTGAACCGCGTTGTACGTGCCAATCAATACCACACCCATCGAGCCGTAGTTGGCTGTATCGTGGAACGCCACGGCGTCGTCGCCGCCCGCGCGTCCTTCATAAATCACGCCGTTCGGGTCGATTAGGTAGTTGTAGCCCACGTCGCCCCAGCCGCGCGTGTAGGTGTGGAATGACCATTCAGCGCGCACGCGGGCCGCCCAATTCGGCTCGCCATCGAGCAGCGTGTTGCTGTCGGCGGTGTGATGTACCACCATGTGATTGACTGGATAGTACGCTGGCTTGACGCGGCTGCCTTCGCCGTCCGGGCAGCCCCACTTGGTGCGCGGGATCACGTCTGGCTTCCCGAGCACGCTGTTTGGCTGCGCGCGCGGCGCGGCGTCGTTGCTCTGCTTTGGCACAAAGTTTGTCACGTCGACCGTGTTCACGTCCACGCGCTGAAGCTCAGGCAGCGCGCCGCTTGGAGCGGGCGTGAAGCTGCCACGCACCTGCCAGAAGCGCGCCGCGAAACCAGCGTCAATCGTCTGGCTCCATTTGACGCCTGGTCCGTCGTCTGGCATCCAGAGATCATCGTTTTCTTCAACGGCTGTCCAGTGCGTCCATGTGCTGCCATCAATTGAAGCGCGCACCTCAAGCTGCATGGCCGCGCCTTGCGGGACGCTGGCTTGCCAGCGCAGCAGCATGTGCGTGAAGGCATGTGGCGCTTCAGTGGATGGTGAAAGATAGTCGGTGCCTGCGGCGGAGCGCAGCGATTGATTGCGCTCAGGCGGTGTGAGCACAATCTGATCAGGGCGGCCATCATCAGATGCTTGTGCCTTCGCGGCTGGTGGAAGCGTAGCAACGAGCAGGAGCAGGCACAGCAAAGCAGGGTACATTAGGCGTTTGGGCATGGAATGGTTCTCCTCTTGGACCAAAAATGTAAGGAATGATGTAGGAGCGTGGTTCGTCCTTACCCTATGATACTAACGTTAATGACTGGCTGATTGAACTGAGAACCTGCTGATAACGAGATGAAATGCGGCGCTGTGTCGTATTCTGCTGTCATAGGAGGTTGAGGAACTGGGGAATTGGATGACAAGATGACAAGATGACAAGATGACAGGGTGAACGAGCAACGGATGCTTTAAGCTCTACGCTTCTCACTTTCGTCTTTCGTCCATCGTCCTTCGTCTATCCTGTCAGAGAAAATGGTACAATGCCCACGAAAGAAACACATGTGAGCAAGTTATGGAATTACCACCATCTGATTACACTATTTTCGCGCTTGAGACCTCATGCGATGAAACCGCCGCCGCGATTGTGCGCGGCGGCACCGAAATCATCGCCAATGTCGTCGCCTCGCAGATCGACGAGCACCGGCGTTACGGCGGAATCGTGCCCGAGGTTGCCTCGCGCCAGCATATTCTGGCGCTGCCCACCGTGGTCGAGGAGGCGCTCGCGCAGCTTCCGGGCGGATGGGATGCGTTCATGCCGTAGCGGCAACCTACGGCCCTGGCTTGTCCGGCGCGCTGCTGACCGGCCTCAACGCCGCGAAAGGCATCGCATGGGGGCGCGGCCTGCCGTTTATCGGCGTGAATCATATCGAGGCGCATATCTACGCGAACTGGCTTGGAACCAGCGACGAGCAGCAGCCGACGTTTCCAATCGTTGCCCTGGTTGTCTCTGGTGGTCACACCATGTTGGTATTGTTGCAAGGCTACGGGCAATATGAGGTACTCGGCCAGACCCGCGACGACGCAGCGGGCGAGGCGTTCGACAAAGTGGCTAGGATCATGGGGCTTGGCTTTCCGGGCGGCCCGGCAATTCAACAAGCGGCGGCGGGGACTCACGGCGGCATGACTCTGCCGCGTGCCTGGCTGCGCGACAGTTACGATTTTTCATTCAGTGGGCTGAAAACGGCCGTGCTCCATCAGGTGCAAGGCCGGCAGCAGCACGAAAGCAATCTCGTGCCGGCGAAGGGTCGCTCAGTGGTCCACAAAGGGGACAATGAGCATGTGCGTCAGTTACCTGACCGCTTCACAGTGCAGCTTGCTCATGCCTTCCAGGAGTCAGTCGTGGATGTGCTGGTCTCAAAAGCGATTGACGCAGCGAAGAAATACGATGCAACGGAGATTCTGCTGGCGGGTGGCGTGGCAGCCAACGCGCGGCTGCGCGAGGAATTGGCCCGCCGCGCGCCGGTGCCGGTGCGCTTTCCACCTGTAGCACTCTGCACCGACAACGCGGCCATGGTCGGCGCTGCCGCATATTATCGCTTCGGGGCGGGTCTTACAGAGCGCATGGGATTTAGACGTGCAGCCGAACTTGCGGATTGCCTGACCCGCGACAGCAAAATCGTCCGTGAAGTATGCGAGGGACGTTCAGGGAATGAACGAACAAGTATTTGATGTGAGTGGCATGCGTTTCTACTCAAGCTTGCCGACGCTGTCAAAAGCGAACGGATCACTCATTCAGCAAGGCATTAAGAACGCGCTGCCATTCATCTTCAAAGATAACCTGAAAATGCACTTTGTGGTTACTAAACTCTTCCTCAATGACATCCCACGGGGTTGGTTGACTCATCTGATTACACAGATCGAAAACGGCCTTTTTGTAGTCGGTGTCTTCGTTCTTCAGGTGCAGCCCTTTGGTTTCAAGGACATGGATTTTTGAAAGTTCACCGTGCGTTTCACCTTGCGGCAGATCATTAGCAAGCACAATAAAGTCTGGATAGATGCGATGTTCGCGCCAGCCCTGAATGCTGTAGCCAAGACGCACTGCGTTACGATACCACGCTAACACCCAGTATTGATCATCAAGATACAGCGCAACTGCACGTTCGGTGTTGTTGAAGTCGTCTTCTGGCACGTAGTCGAACAGTGATCGTTGTACATGATCGCCCGCCGCTGTCGTCAATTTCCTTCCTTGTCGCACATTGATCCGCTCTGGAATTGCGCCGTTGGCATGGCCCTTAAGCAGATAAAAGCGTAGCGCACCTTGATTAATTAGTGCGCGGAACGCCTGCTCTGCCAGTCGCGAGCGTTCTTCCCTTAGCAGCTTACGAAGTTCCTCAATGACAAAGCCCTGATCGCGCCGTATGGCTGCGTCATCGTAACGTTTTTGCAGCTTTGCGATCACTGCGCGCACATAGTCGTAGGCGACCCAGGGATTAGGAATAATTTCGTTGAGTTGGCGAGTGATGAACACCAGATCAAGCGGCTCATCGTCTGCTGTCGCTGTTCGAATTGCGTTGAGTGGCTCAGCTAGGCTAATCCGAGTGAGGCTATCTTGCCGTTCTGTTGGATTGAGTTGCAATGTATCAAAACGGCTGATATCCACCTGCTCCCAATCAATCCGGCTCAGCACATCAATTTCATATTTGATTTCACGCCAGCCACCGCGCCCATTATCTACAACAAAGCATGGTAGATAGACCTTGCCAGCGTAGTGCTCAAAAGCTGGTCGAACCTCTGCAATCTGCGAACCAACCGAACGTTCAGCACCATGATCAACGACAACATGACCAGCAAGGTCGCCAAGTCCTTCCTGCTGCAATCCTTCTTGAATAATCCTGAGCAAGTTGCCGGTTTTGTCACTGTAACTGTAGACATAACTCTCGTCAAGCTCAGCGTAGCCGGTTTTGCGCGCATATGGCTGGCGAAGTATCCGTCCGACCAGTTGCGTAATGCCCATAGCGGCTTCGGCATTCGTAAGCACCGTTAGCACGTAGGCGAATGGACAATCCCAACCCTCTTGCAGCGCTTGCTTAGTAATGATGTAGCGGATCGGACTTTCAGCACTGAGAAGGTCGATATTTTCGATCTCATCCTTTTCGCTACTTTTAACAGCAATTTCGTCTGGCTGGACATTACACTTTGTAATCAGAAATTCGCGCACATCTTCGGCATGAATAAAGCCCGGCAGCCGCTGCTTCTGACCCGTCCGCTCAACTTGAATGAGGTTAATCGGACGAATATAAACGTCATGGTTAGCTTTGTAGCGTTGTGCTATTCGCTCAAGTTCAAGGCGTTTCTGATGTGCCGCCAACACCGTGTCGCGCCAATCAGGACTCGCCTTGTTGTATAGATTCAGGTCGAGCTTGATCATGCCAGCCCGGTGAACATCGCGCCCGCTGATGCTGACCAACACGTTGCTGCCGGGTGATGGCGTGGCCGACAGTTCCAACACGAAAAACGGATTGAATCCGAGCAGCGTTTCCTGGGCAGTGGCGCTGTAGGCTTTGTGGCCTTCGTCAAGAATGATCAGTGGTTGCAGTAGCCGCAATGTATTGCCCAACGACGATTTGATAATTGGACTGGCAAGGCTATCATCGGCGGCATAGGTGTCGAGGTTCGGCACATCGCGTAGCAGCGCCGCTTGTTCTTGCCAGCGGTCTTCGGCAGGAAAGAACTGCTCAAAGCCGCCGCGATCGCGGAACAAGCGCAGCGTTTCTTTGTTTTGCCTGCTTGCCGAGGGCAACATGAGCAACAAAACGACAAGATGCTCGTGTACGTCGTCGGGCGTGAACACAGCATCCTTTTCGATCACAATGGTTTTGTTGCCACTTTGGAGATCGAGCATTTGGCGATAGGGATGCGCCCGGTCACGCAAGGCTTGCAGTGTTTGCCGATAGATTTGCGTAGTCGGCACGATCCACAGCACCAGACCGCTATTTGTGCCACGCAGCAGGTTGTTAATCGTGCCAACAGCATGGGCAGCCAGCAATGTCTTGCCGCCACCAGTCGGAATTTTGAGGCAGACGGCGGCGTCGGCAAATTGAGTCCGTTGCGGCGTGGGGAATAGGGCCGATTATCGGTAACTTTCCGCCATGCGTCACGATCCCACTCGTAATCTACCTCAAGCCCTAGCTCTGCGATCTTTTGGCTTTTGGCGCGCGCTTCCCGCAGCGCCTCAAGGTAGCGTCGCAGTGCTTCGAGCGTGGCTTGTTGGTAGCTTTTGAGTTCCATAAATGCTTACGTCATGTTGGGAATATCAAGTTCACGACAGATACGCCGTGCCAGCAGATCAGCTATCTCACGATGCCTCGGAATAGGTGCAGTGCTGCCGTTCTTTGGATTCCAGTAGATGCTATGACTACCACCTTCGCGCACCAGTTCGCAGCCGTGTTGCTGTAGGTGTTGAATAAGTTTTCTACGCTGCATCTAAAGTTGTACTTGCATAGCTTCACGCAGAACAACAATTTGTTGTTCTGCCTCACGTGCTGCCAGTTCGCGCCGCGCCAGCATGGTCTGTTCGAGCGCGTCGCGCAGATTGTCGCGCGCTTCGTCAAGTGACTGCCCTTGCGTCATCACGCCTGGTATCTCGTCAATCCACGCTACAATCCAATCGCCATCCTGAATATAGGTCGCAGTCAGTGTTGCGTCCATGCTGTTGCTCCTTAGCGGAAACATCAAATAGCTTTACACGTTTCCGGTATTTATTTTACCCTCGAAAGCGATAAATAGCAAACGGGAGTTGGCAGTATTCCATGTTCAGATCATGGAGCACATCATCATCAAGGTATTTGTGCGACGCTACCACCAGCCGCGTTTTGCCCTTGTGCGGCAACTGATTGGCCCAGTCGAACGTGAGCGGCGTGCGCTTGACGAAGCTAATATCTGGCCGGTACAGCATGTACACGTCGTATTGGCGGCTTGTGCCGACGAAGAAGTGCTCCTCGTCAATCTGCGCTTCGTCGAGTTGCTCACCTGTGGCGGTGAAGAACACATAGCGTGCCAGGTCGCGGTACGATGGCAGCGCATCGCCAGTGAGCATCGCGCCCTCGTCCAGCGCGTCGCCCAGCCGCAGAAATGTAAACGTGCCGCCGTAGCCTTCGCGCAGCCGCTCGTCCTTTGCGCCCGGCACGCCACGTATTACCCGCCGCACGCGCTCTGCCGTCAGCGTGTCGGCGTAGTCCTCCTGCTCGACCATGATGAAGCGCCGGTTGCCGCCATCCTCAGCGTTCAGCGCCAGCACCGCATGCGCTGTCGTCCCGCTGCCCGCAAAGCTGTCGAGGACGATGCTGTCCGAGTCGGTGGCGATTTGCAGGATGCGCTGGATGAGTGTTGTTGGCTTAGGATTGTTGAAGACCGACTCTCCGAAAATCTCTTTTATTTCTTCAACAGCCTTGTGATTATGACCAACCTCAATATGAGACCACACTGTACTGGGTGGTTTGGTTGCTACATCTTCTAAGAATTGCTTTACGTAGATTTGCCAACCATTCTCATTTTTAACCCATTCTAATATATTAGGATCTACAAATTCGAATGTCTCACGAGACCAACGCCAGCGTCCCTCAGAACCATCGGGTCGTATTGGCAAAACTGTGGAGCCATCGGGGGCTGTTAGCGGGTAAAACATGTTTGGACGATCACTTCTGCGAGAACTACTACCTTCTTTACGTAAATTTCGGAGTCTATACCTTTTGTTAAACTCTGTATCAGTACCAGTAAACTGTCTAATGTTCTGTTCAAACTCAACTTTGTTTAACAGAAATGCTTCAGACTTTTGGTAAACAATTATATAGTCATGATCATTGCTGAACCCTTTTGCATCCATACGTGAGCTGTATACTTTTTCCCAGATCACCGTCGCCACAAAATTCTGCTCACCAAAAATCTCATCCATCGAGCATCCGCAAATGATGCACCTCGTTGTCGTCAATGCTCACAAAGATCGCGCCGTCCTCGCGCAGCAATTCCCGCAGTAGCTTCAGACGCGGCAGCATCATGCACAGCCATTTGTCGTGCCGTGTCAGGTCTTCGCGGTCCACCACTTTTTGTAGCCACTCGCGGTGCATCGGGCTGTTCACGTTGTCGTTGTAGGCCCAGCCTTCGTTGCCGGTGTTATACGGCGGGTCGATATAGATGCATTTCACCCGCCCGGCGTAGGACGGCAGCAGCGCCTTGAGCGCCAGCAAATTATCGCCATGAACAATCAAGTTGTCGTCCAGACTCGGCGTCTCGTTCATCGACGCGGCGGCATCCGGCAGCAGTTGGCGATACGGCAGCGTCAGATGATGCGTTTGGACAAGCGGCTTGCCCTTGAACTGAATGGTTGGCATGTTGCTTCCTATGTTAGCACAAATGTGTGACAGGGGCGGTCACAGGAGTTCACACAAAAGTATTGTACCAGATGAAAATGGATGTGGAGCATGTGGAAAATGTGGAAAAACGAGACGCGAAGAAAAAAGTAATCCGCGAAGGAACGCGAAGGACGCGAAAAGATGGAGGAGTTACGTAGTGGCAGTGCTACCACATGGCATGCCATTCTTCGTTATCTTCTTATCTTCGCGTCCTTCGCGGATCATCTACCTACTGCGCTGCGCCACGCCGCTGCGATGCAAGCCCCAGTGCCGCAACGACCGCCACAACCAACGGCAGCCCCAGATTGCTCGGCGCGAGATTTTCGCTGACGAGGAGTTGCTTCAACCCCATGGCAAGCACGCCAGCGATGATGCCAAGCGCAACATCGGCGCGCGTGAAGTCTGTCCGGTGGGCCAGGCGGCCTGCGACGAACACGGTGAGAATGCTCGCGGCGAAAATAATAACCACATTCATCTCCACACCTCCTGTGCCCCATCCAGAACATCCATGACATGAGATGCTCTGGTGTAGCGGTACAAACGTTTTACCATGTTGTAAGACATGTACGATAAAACGCGGAGAAAGTCGCAATCGTGGAGATGAGAAATGCGTGAAGATTGGCGTTAACGAATCTGTTGTGCTACGGTTGGCGCGGTGACGCTCGCGCGAACGCTCGCGTACCAGCCGAGCGGTTCGAGCCGGGCGCTGCCATCCTCAGGATAATAGGCCAGCGCGCCTCGCTCGAAGTATTGCACAATGCGCAGTTGCCCGTCGGCTGCACGCGCCTCGAACTCTTCTGACAGCGGGAAGCCGAGCAGCCGCATGCCTTCATTGCGCTCCCAGTAAGCAAGAAACGTTTCGCGCAGCGTGTGGCCGGTTTCAGGGAAGAAACGGCTCGCGCCGTCTGGCTCCACCGCCGGGAAGGTGCCGGGCAGCATGGCGCGGCCCAGCGGCGCGGATTGCACCAGGTACGGCGTGTCGGCCTGATCGGGGTGAATTTCAATCGTTGCGCGCTCGAACGCTTGTCGGGTGATCTGTCCATCCTGTGTTGCGGGCGCGAGCGGCTGGCCAAGACGGTCCGCGCCGCCATGCACGCGCCAGTAGCGCCAGATCTCGGCAGGCACAGTGATATTGGCTTCCTGATGGTCTTGCGGCGGCAGCAAAATCTGGTCAGCATGCTCCAGCACTGCCAGCAGCCCGTCGCGATTCTGCACGAACTCGCTGTCGTCGCCGGACACCAGTTCCGGCGTAATCGCCGCAATGCCCATGCTGCCCGCCCAGTCGTGCATGCCGCCGGTGATGAAGTATTTTGGCCAGAAGCGCGTGTACAAATAGCCCGCGCCCTGTGCGTAGACCTGCGCCATGGTGATCGACGGCTGGTGCTCGCAAAAGGCAGGAAACACCATGCCAGCGTTGCTGTGGATGAAGATCGCGCCGCTCGCGTCCAACAAAAAATCGCGGATTAGGCGGCTCTCAACTTCTGACTCGGCGTATGGACCACCCGTGTCCGATATAACGCCGTACGCTCCCTCGACCTCATTGCGCCAGTCGTTCTCTGGGCAGGCGTCGAGGTCGGTGTTCATGTTGCGGTTGAGGTCCACGCCGTTCGCATCGAAGCGCGTGCCGAGCGCCAAACCATCGGGATTGATCGTTGGGATGAGATATAGCCGCACATCTTGCGGCACGGCAGCCGGGTTGCCACTGAAGAAGTCGATCAGTTGGTTCGTTAAAACGTTGGTGTTGGCTTCCGGGCCGCCATGCGTGTCGCCGATAATGACCAACTTGCGCGGCCCGTCACCGATGCGCACCGCCGTGATCGGGCGGCCCTGAGCCGAGGTACCAATCGTTAGCTCGCTGATTGCGGTCGATGCAATGAGTGCCTGCGCGCGCACCGGTGCGGCAAAGGCGATAAGAAGGAGCAAAGGCCAGACGGCGCGAAAAAAGAGATGTTTCAAAACAGCAACTGCCACAGTAACCAGAGAATTGTGTACGCGTTATTCTACCACATGAACAACCTGGGCTTGGTGGTGCAGTCCTGTGGCTGGCGCGCCTGCTCGCCCGCTCATGGCTTCTCCAGCCCATGGGCCTCCAACAACTCCTGATCATTCAACAAATCTTCCGTCGGTCCGTCGGCGACCACCTGCCCATCGTCCATGATGACCATGCGCGGGAATAACTCGCGCACCATCAGCATGTCATGGGTTGAAACTAGCATGGTCAGCGGCAAGTCGCGCAGCAGCGTAATCAATGTGCGGCGGGCGCGCGGATCGAGACCGGCCGATGGCTCGTCGAGCACCAGCAGCTCCGGGTCCATCGACAGCACGGTGGCAACCGCGACGCGTTTCTTTTCGCCGACGCTGAGATGATACGACAGGCGCTGAATGTATTCGCTCATGCTAACCTGCGCCAGCGCCTGCTTGACACGCCGATCAACTTCGTCTTCGGGAAAGCCCATGTGCAGCGGCCCGAAGGCGACATCTTCGTACACAGTGGGTGAAAAAAGCTGGTCGTCAGGATTTTGAAATACGACGCCGACTTTGGCGCGCACCGTCGCCAGGTTTTGCTTAATCACTGGCAGACCGGCAATCTCGATCCGGCCTTTGCCCTCTAGAATGCCGTTGAGGTGCAGCATCAGCGTCGATTTGCCAGCGCCGTTCGGGCCGACGAGGGCGACTTTTTCGCCATGCTGAATGGTAAAAGACACGCCGCGCAGCGCTTCGCGCCCATCAGGATAGCTGAAGCGAACATCATCAACCAACAGCGTGGGCCGCGTAGCATTCGGCGATGCGTAGCCATTGCTCGGCGCTGGCTGCTTGGCGGGGGGGCGTTCGTGAACAACAGGCATGAACAACTCTCAATCTTCTTTGTGTAAGGAATGAAAGCAATAATGGAACTATTGGAACATACCACTTTCTGCTTCTTCCTTCATCCATATTAGAACACGCGGCCAATCACTTGAAGCAGCACCAACAGCGCCACAGTGCCGAATAGATACATCCAGTCACGCGCATGCATCACGTGCGGGCGCATGGTCAGCATCTGACCCTGATAGCCGCGCGCCAGCATGGCGTTGTAGACTCGGTCGCTGCGCTCATAGCTGCGCAGAAATAGCTGCCCGGCCATGTTGCCTGCCACGCGCGCCCGCCAGCGAATCGTGCCACCGCCACCGCCACCGCTGCCCAGCCGCGCGCTGCGTGCGTCACGGGCGCGCAGGAGCCGCCCAACTTCGTCCGTCAGCACGGCCAGATAGCGATACATAAACGAGATAATTGCGACAATGATGCTGGGTACGTACAGGTGCCGTAGCGCATGAATCAAATCAGGAAATGGCGTTGTTGCCGTCAATAAAATCGCCATCTGCACCGACAACCAGCTACGGATCACTATGCTGACAAAGCGCACCAACCCGGCATCGGTCGCCACAAGGTGCCATGGGCCGAGCGTGAAGCTCCACAGCGTTTGGCCGGGAATGGCGAAAATAGCTGTCACTGCCGCAAGTGCGAATGGCAGCGCCACGAATGAGCGCTTGACAAGATAGCCGACACCGAAGCTTGACAGGGCGCTCGCGGCGAGTACCAGCGCCCACGAAAGCAGAAATGCCAGCCATGCACCGTCCGGCAGCAGCACATTCGACAGGATGTACAGCACCGTGATCACGACCTTGGCGCGCGGGTCCAGGCTATGAACTTGGCTTGTGCCTGCCTCGTAGCGGTCAAACGTCCATGTGTTCATCGCGGCAGCGTCCGTGGATCAACGCGGGACGCCTGTGTGCCATGGGAACGACGTCGGGCAGTGCGCGCCAGCAGCGCCGCAATACCTGCGACGACCAGCACGCCGATTGCGCCCGCGACGACAGTAGAAAGGCCGGAATGACCAATGAATGGAATGGTGTAATTCGGCAAAATCTGATATGGTGCTGCTGCATTGCGGCCACCGAAACCAAGATTCTCCGCGACGCGCTCCAGGCCGTCCGGGCTAGCCGAAGCATAGGGGGCCAGCCCCACCACCGCCAGCGCGATCAGCAAACCCGCGGCCACCCACCCGCGCCCGCCGCGCGACGCGCTGGCCTCGGCACTCAGCAGGTCAGGCCGCGTTCGCATGACGAAGGCCAGCGCCGCCACCGTGATCAGCGCCTCGCCTACGCCGATCAGCGCATGGATGCCGAGCATCGCCGGGACGACAATATCGAGCCGCGCTGTGCCGCTGAGCCACAGTTGCAGCGAGGTCGCCAGCGCGCCAGTCATGACAGAAAGCCAGGCCGCCACGCCAGCGACAGTCAGTTGCACCCTTTGCGAGCGCCCGGCTACGCCGCGAAACAGGCCGTAGCCGACCAGCACGGTGAGCAGGCCCATGTTCAAAATGTTCGCGCCCATCACCAGCAGGCCGCCATCCTGGAACAGCAAGCCCTGCACGCCAATCACACTCGCCATTACGAGCATGGCCGGCCATGGGCCGAGCATGATCGCCGCCAGCGCGCCGCCAAGCAAGTGACCCGATGTTCCGCCAGCGACCGGGAAGTTAATCATCTGCGCGGCGAAAATAAAAGCGGCCATGACGCCCATCAGCGGTACCTGCCGCTCGCCGAGTTCGTGCTGCGCGCGGCGCACCGCAACAGCCAGAAATGCGACGGTAATGATCCAGCAGATAACCGACGTGGTGATGGTAAGAAAGCCATCTGGAATGTGCATTTCCGGTGGCCGAAATGGTAGGGCCGGCACAACGTTTCCGAAGAACATACAAGATCTCCATTCAGCAGGCGCGAGCGCGCATTATATGCTGCTAGGTGCTAGATGCAAATAGTTGCAGATACTATACGATGCAATAAGTTCATCGTCAATATATACGGGTAGCAGTGTTGCGCGGATGCCTGGCACGCACATATTGAGAAAATTGTTTTTTGAGGGTGAGGAATGCTATGTGAAGTGACGGATATTTGCGTTGCTACGCCGTTGCCGTCTCTCACTCGCTCTCCTGGCAATGCTTACACAACCCAAAGATCGCGAGGTGGTCAAGGCGGGCAGAAAACCGATAGCGGCGCTGCAACTCAGCGCGCACATCATCGAAGAGCGCAGAATCGATGTCAATCATGGCATGGCAGCGCTGGCAGATCAGATGATGGTGCTGATGCTGGCTCGTCAGCGCGTACACCATGCGATTTTTCCCCAGGCTCATCTCGCTGACAAGGCCGATATCGCGCAGCCATTTCAATGTACGGTAAATCGTCGCCGTATCAATGCGCAACTGTGGATAGCGCGCTGCGATCTGCTCCGCGATTTCGTCAGCGCTGATGTGATGATCGTTCTGCTGCAGTACCTCCAGCGTGAACTGCCGCTGTGGTGTCAGTCGGTGTCCGGAAGCGCGAAGATCTGTAATTAAATCGTGTTCTGTCATGAAAAATGATGTGCCGTCGTTGTATGATACTTAGTCTCGTCACCATCCCACGGGTCAGCATGAACCGTCACATCTGAAAGCGCCGGGAGTTTGTGCAGCAGTTTGTGACGGGCCTCTTCTGCGATGGCGTGGCTGTCGATCGTGCTGATCGTGCCGTCCACACCAATGTGTAATTCTGCCATGAGCTTATGCCCGATCCAGCGGACGCGCACCTCATGAACATTTTTGATACCATCAACCGATTGCGCGGTCTGTTCCACCGCATCGACCAATGCTGGATCAACCGCATCCATAAGCCGCTCCCAGATTTTCCCAGCCGCATCCTTGAGCACAAACACAATCGCAACTGTAATTAGCAGGCCGATGATTGGGTCGGCCAGTTCCCAGCCAAACGCCGCACCGATCGCCCCGCCAAGCACCGCCAGCGATGTCAGGCCATCCACGCGGGCGTGCTGTCCGTCGGCCATGAGCGCCGCGCTGCCGATCTGCCGCCCGATCCGAATACGGTACTCTGCCACCACTTCGTTGCCAATGAAGCCGATGATTGCCGCGCCAATAACCCAGGCAATGTTGCGAAGTGGCTGCGGGTTGAGCAGGCGAATTACGGCTTCGTAGGCCGCCACTGCACCGCTGATCGCAATCACGAGCACGATGAAAATACCTGCGATGTCTTCGGCGCGCCCCCAACCATAGGTGTAGCGCCGGTCGGACGGGCGGCGGCTTAACGAAAACGCAATCCATAGCGGAATGGCAGTCAGCCCGTCGGCGAAGTTATGAATCGTGTCGGCCAGCAGCGCCACGCTGCCACTGAACACGACAATCACGACCTGCAATATCGCCGTCACAAACAGGCCAACCAGCGAGATTTTGACTGCCCGAATACCTTGCTCGCTACTGGTGAGCGCCTTATCGACCTGCGGCCCTTCATGGCTGTGACCGTGAAAATGAAAGAGTTCACCCATGAAGCCGAGCAGCCCACCCGCGTGCTCATGATCATCGTGTGCATGGTCGCCATGATCATGGTCGTCATGATCGTGCGCGTGCTCGCCATGCGGGTGCGAATGATCATCGTGGTCGGGCACGTGATCATCGTGGCTGTCATGGTCGTTGTGGCTGTGGGCAGACGTGAGTTCTGCCCGCTTCGATTTAATGCGTGACATGGTCATTCCCTCCTGGAACGTCATTCACACTTCGTTGTGCGCTGAAAAGTATAGCACACGCCTTTGGCATAACTCTTGTTGCTCATGTCGCAAGAACAATGCCTCACGGAAAGAAGAATAACCATGACAGCGCAGTATGATTTTGTGATCATTGGCGCGGGCACGGCGGGAAATAGTGCCGCGTTCGCTGCTGCCGAAAAAGGTCGTCGCGTTGCGCTGATCGAGCGTGACAAGCTCGGCGGCACGTGCCATAACTACGGCTGCGACCCAACAAAAACTCTGCTTCACGTCGGCCAACTGCGCTACCGGGCGCGCCATGCCAATCGCTACGGCTTGCGCACCGGCAGCATTGAGGTCGATTGGGATGCCGTGCAAGCATGGGTTCAAAAGGTGTTGGAGGAGATGCAAGGCGGCACGGACGAGGAAGCGCGCCAATCCGTGCGCGATAAGGGGATTGATTTATTGTTTGGCGAGGCGCGCTTCGTGTCAGCCCATGAAGTCGAAGTCAACGGCGAAACGCTAAGCGGCGACCAGATTTTAATTGCCACTGGCATGCAAGCGGTGGTGCCGGACATCGAAGGGCTGCGCGAAACAGGTTTTATCACCAACGTGGAAGCTGTGTCACTGCCGAAGCTGCCGGGCCGCCTGGCGGTGGTTGGTGGCGGGCCGCTCGGCGCGGAGTTCGCGCAGTTGTTTCGCCGCTTCGGCGTCGAGATCATCGTTGTGGAGCAGAGCGAGACGCTGCTTCCCACAGAAGACAGCGAACTCAGCGACATGCTGGCCGACCTGCTGCGCAAGGAGGGCATTAAGATCGAACTTGGCGCGGAACTGACCAACGTCGCGCAAACGGACACTGGCAAGCGGATTACCTTCAAGCGCGACCACGAAACGCTGACCGCCGATGTTGATGAAATCCTGGTGGCGCTTGGTCGTCGCCCGAACCTTGATGCGCTCAATCTTGAGACCGCTGGCGTTGAGACTACTAAAAAAGGTGTCGAGGTTGATGCATATTTACGCACCAACGTGCCGCACATCTGGGCCGCCGGTGATATTGCCAGCCAGTATCCTTTCACGCATGTTGCGGAGGCGCAAGGCAAGTTGGTGGTCCACAACGCTTTTGCGCAACAACCGCGCCCGTTCAATGATTATGCCGTTCCGTGGGCCACCTACACCGACCCGGAACTGGCGCATGTCGGCAAAACCGAGGACGAACTCAATCAGGATGGCGTGCCGTACTATGTGGTGCGCCATCTGATGAAGCAGAATGATCGCGCCATAGCGATTGGGCGCACGGAAGGCATGGTGAAGATGTTGGTCGGTGACGATGACCTACTGCTTGGCGGCCATGTATTGGCTGCGCACGGCGGCGAAATCATCGCGCCGCTGGTGGTTGCCATGCGCAACAAGCTGCCGGTCACTGCTCTGGCTGACACGCTTCTGCCGTACCCAACGCTGGCCGAATCGGTACGGTATGCCTGCCAGGCGTGCGAGTAACCGGCGCTGACCCGTTCATGCAGAAGTTTTGGCGCGTGTCGGGGCGAGACGAAGTAAAATCGCCTATGTTTTCTGTCATAGCGCATGGCCCTCACCCTCAGTCCCTCTCCCATCGGAAGAGGGACTGAGGGTGAGGGCCATGCGCTATAGTTTTGTGGTTCTATCTAGACCAACACCGGCTGCTTCCCCCAATCGTTCTGCTCCCATGCGGCGTAGGTTCGCTTGTACACCTCGATAGTCTCCATCGCCACCCGCTGCCAGCTGAACATGTCGCGCGCCTCTGCGAAGGCATCCTCCACACGTGCTGACGTCCAATCGGTGTGCTGGGTCGTGTGGAGAATGGCCCATGTCAGCGCTTCCGGGTTGTTCGGGGGAACGGCGAGGCCGGTGCGATGCATCTGTACAACTTCCATGAGGCCGCCAGTCTGCGTCACAATGACCGGGCAGCGGGCGGCCATAGCCTCTAGCGCCACAATACCGAACGGCTCATAGAGCGACGGGAACACCGCCGCATCGGCCGCGTGGTACAGCCGGTCGAGCTGCTCATCTGAAATAAAGCCGACAAAGTCAACTTGTTCGGCAATGCCAAGTTCCCATGCCCGCGCCTTGAGCCGATCAAGCTGACTGCCCACGCCAGCAATAACCAGGCGCGCGCCCGGCTGCTGCGCGAGCACGCCCGGCCATGCTTCCAGTAACACATGCACGCCCTTTTCAAACACCACGCGCCCGACATTGAATACCAGTGGCTGCCCATCCTCTACGAACGTCTCGCGGAATGCAGCGCGCTCAGCTGCCCCGCGAAACGGCGACGGCTGAATGGTAATGCCGTTGGGGATCACATCGATCTTATCGGACGGTGTGCCGAAATATTGAAATAACTGATCGGCCATGAAGTGCGAACAGACGATCACCCGCCATGCTTCAAAGGTGAGTTGCCATTCAGTATGATTGATCTGCTCGGATTGGCGTGACCAAATGTAACCCTGTCCGCGCCCGCGCTCTGTGGCGTGGATGGTGGCGATCAGTGGAATATGCCATGCATGCTTCAGCACCGTTCCGACGTTAGCGACCTGCCAGTCATGGGCATGAATGATGTCGAACGGGCCGTACTTGTGGTGCAAGGCATGGGCAGCAGCCTCGATCGTTATGTTGGTTTGCTGAGTGAAGGTCACCAGATCGTCCTCGGGAATTGCAGGTGGCACAACACGATGAACATGCACACCCTCTGGCGTGACTTCGCTCGTCGCGCCGCCGCGCCGTTGCGGTGTGAGCACATGCACCTCAATGCCCAAGCGCGCGATCGCTGGTGCAAGGTGCATCACATGCCGCCCAAGACCGCCGACAATGTGTGGCGGGAATTCCCAAGATAACATCAACACGCGCATGGTTGCCTCAACTAAATACCTCCTTTGATTATACCATCGTTAAGAATGTAGTTCTAGGCAAAAAAACAAACCTAACAAAGATGTCAGGTTTGCATCAGCATGCTGATATATGGCGTATCGCCATGCGGGATGCTGGCGCAAGAAGAGTATAATGCCGCTGGTATATGCCTGCATCATGAAAGCTTTAGGTAGAGAAAATATGAGTCAGCGATCCCAGACAGTGGTGGATGAAGCCCGTCCTCGTTCATCAATTGTGTTGTTAGTGCTTTTCGGCGGTGTCTTTGCCACAGCTTCCGCCTCGATCATGATTCGGCTCGCGCAGCAGCTTGGCATGTCGTCCACAACGATTGCGGCGGGGCGGCTGCTTTTGGCGGCGCTGATCCTTTTGCCGCTCATGCTCTGGCGAACGTGGGATGAGGTGCGGGCGCTCGGCAGGCGCGATGTGTTGTTTGGCATTGTGTCGGGCGTGTTTCTCGCCATTCACTTTGTGTCATGGATTTCGTCACTGGAATATACCTCGGTGGCGTCGTCGGTAGCACTTGTCACCACCAATCCGTTGTGGGTTGGTCTGCTGAGCCTGGTTGTGTTTCGCGAGCGTTTGGCCCCGTTGATGCTGCTGGGCATTCTGCTGACGGTGGGCGGCAGCCTGCTGATTGGATTGAGTGACAGCAGCGGCTCGCATGCGACCAATGCGCTGCTCGGCGATGGGCTGGCACTGCTTGGCGCACTGGCCGGTTCGATTTACTTTCTGATTGGCCGCGAGTTGCGCCGTCGCCTTTCGACGCTGACCTACATCTGGCTGGTGTATTCCAGCGCGGCGGTGGTGCTGCTCGGCATCGCGCTCATGCGCGGGTGGGGCGCTGCGCCTGGGCCAGCCGGGCAGCCGGTTGTGTTTGGCTACCCGCTTGTGGCATATCTGCTGCTGCTGGGGCTGGCGCTTGGCCCGCAGCTGCTTGGCCACACGTCGTTTAATTGGGCGCTACGCTTCTTGTCGGCTACGTTTGTCGCCGTGGCCATCCTTGGCGAGCCGATTGGCTCGGCGCTGCTGGCGCTGATCTTGTTCCATGAAGGCTTCGCACCGTTGCAATTCGTTGGCTTTGTACTGTTGCTCGTTGGGATCGTCGTGGCAGGCCGGGCTGAGCGCATGCTCGCGGAGCCAGAGGTGCTGGCGGTACAGCAGAGCGCGGGCATGTGAGATGCCGGCGCATATGTAATTGTCGCAAAGCAACTAAGTCGTTTTCTGATTTCGTATTATAAAGAGGCATGGTGATGATTTTTGTGCTGTCATCAATCGTATCCCTTGATCAACAACAAAGAAAATCCATCGCCATGTCGTTGCGACACATTGATGGATTTCAAGAGGAAAATGCAGAAGCAATCATATACACTAGATGTGAGCACAGAGAGAGGGTCTGAATGATCGCTTCCGCATATGAGGCGCATAGGAGGATGAACTAAGGCTGTGCTCACTATGACAATATTTTGTTAACTATGGCAATCTTACTTGAGTGAAATGAAACGTACCTTAGTGCAAGATAAAGGTACGCTAAGAGCCATATGACTGTTTGTTCACACGTTATGCTCAGTTTGATCCGCGGCAGGCAGTTCCGTTTTCTGCGTTTCGTCGCGAACGCCACTACGGAACTCACGAATGTTCTGACCAAGCGCGCGCCCTAACCCCGACAAACGACTTGGGCCGAATACAATGAGCAGAATTGCAAGAATGATAAGCAGTTCTGGAATGCCGATGTCGCCCATGCCCGTGCCTCCTCTTTCTGCGAACGAATTGATGGTGCGTACAGCGGCATCGTGATCTATGCATGAAATTGGATCGGCGCGCTGCTGTGCAACAAAAATAAGTATAAATGGCAGAGTTAAGAGGTGGCTAAAGCGTAACTAAGCAATTGCTAAATGGCGACCGGGGAGTCGATTCAGTCACCGATCGTTGTGTTGTGTGGCAAAGGCACAGAGCATGGCTTCTCTGTGCCTTTGTGATACATACTAATCCGCGGCGAGCGCGCCCATATTCTCGATGTACTCGATGCTTTGATGGCGGAAGTATGTATTGTACAGTTCGGCGTAGTGGCCGCCGCGCTGGAGCAGTTCGTCATGCGTGCCCTGCTCGATGATCGCGCCCTTGCGCAATACGATGATGCGGTCGGCATGGCGGATGGTCGAGAGCCGGTGCGCGATCACAATCGACGTGCGGCCTTGCAACACCGTGTCCAGTCCTTCCTGAATCAGCGTCTCAGTCAAGGGATCGATGCTGGCGGTCGCCTCGTCAAGAATGAACGATTGCCGGATCTTGCAGCAGCACACGCGCCAGGGCGACGATCTGGCGCTGGCCCATCGAAAGGCTGCCGCCGCGCTCGCCGACTTGCGTTCCAAGCCGTTCGGCAGGCTTGCAATCCAGTCGCCGCTCGCCAATCTGTCGGGCGGCGCGTGCACCTCCTGGTCGGTTGCCTCCGGTCGCCCGTAGCTGAATTTTTCCTGCACGGTGCCATCGAACAAGAATGGCGACTGTGTGACGATGCCGAGCTTGGCGTGATAATCGCTCCAGGTCGAGCGCTGCGAATGTCGATGACCGTCAATCGGATGCGTCCATCCTGAAACTCGTAGAAGCGCGCGACCAGCTTGCCGATGCGCGACTTGCCCGCAGCCGGTATGCCCGACCAGTGCCAACGTCTCGCCGGCGCGGATGTCGAGCGAGAAGTCCTCAACACCTGTCTCTTTGTCGGTGTAACGGAAGACAACGTGATCGAAAGCGATCGCGCCGCGGATGCTCGGCAGCACTTTACCGATCGGTCTGCACGACCTTCGGCTCGGCGTCAATCAGCCCGAACACCCGCTCGCCCGCTGCAAGACCAAGCTGAAACTGGCTCCAGAACGAGGCGATACTGGTCAGCGGAAACCAGAACAGCGCCAGCCCTTGAATGAACAGGTACCAACTCGCCGGTCGTAGATCGCGCCGCCGGGCGCTTTCGCCACCGAAGTAGACCAGCATGGCGGTGCCGATCCCGGCCATGATGTTCAGGATCGGGAAGATGCCACTGAAGACGATTCGGCCGCCGGTGACGTAATACGATTGCTTGTTCACTTCGAGAAATTCGTTGTAGATCGGCCGCTCGCGCCGGAAGGTTTTGGCGACGCCGATACCGCTGATTGTTTCCTGATGTGCGAGCTGACCGTCGCGTTGATGCGCCGCGACTGGGTGATGGTGATGCGCGCGATTGCGCGGAAGCCACATGCGCCGCGACAACGATCAACGGCGCGAGCGCCAGCAGCATCAGCGTCAGCTTGGCATCCACGGTGAACAGGTAGCCGACCAGCAGAAAGATGAACAGAAAGCGGCTTACCAGCTCCATGGTCAATGTGACCACCTTTGAGAACGCCTGAGTATCGGAGGTCACACGGCTGACGATTTTGCCTGACGGGATCTGTCGTAGAACGACAGGTCGCGCTGAATCACGGCATCAAAGGCGTCCTCGCGCATTTTGAGCACTACATCGCCAACAGCCTTTGCGGCAAATGTCTGCCGCACTGCGTTGAACACCCAGGATGTGCAGGCGAGCAGCGCCACCAAGCTCGCAATGCGCAGAATCGTTGGCCATGACGATTCGACGCGAATGAGATCAATGCTATGGCTGATGACGATTGGCAGCCCGGTGTCGAGCAGCGAGATGCCTACGACCATGGCCGCCACGGCGGCCATTTTTCGGCTTTGAGGGCGAAAATAGCTGAGAATGCGCTTGACCAGGTCGCGGTCGCTATAGGCTCGGTCGTATGCCTCCGGGTCGAGGCCGTCCATGAGAAAACCCATTGCTGCTCCATTTCAGCTTGCAAGTAGCGGATTGATATATACCGAAGCTAATCTGCCATTTGCACTACAATGTCTTCCTCGTCTTCCTCCAGCGGTGGCAGATTCGATCTCGTACCGGGCAAAGATGCGACGGTAATGGGTTGATCGACGGAGCAAGTCGTCATGGGTGCCGTTAGCGACTACCTGCCCGCGATCGAAAACCAGAATGTGATCAGCCCAGCGGATCTGCGACAGCCGGTGCGTGATCAGCAATGTCGTGCGGCCCTGCTGCGCCCGCCGGATCGCGCGCTGGATCTGGTCCTCGGTCGCGCTGTCGATGGCGCTGGTCGAGTCATCGAGAATCAGGATGCGCGGATCATTCAGAAAGGCGCGTGCCAAGGCGATGCGCTGCCGCTGCCCGCCCGACAGCGTCGTGCCTCGCTCGCCCACCACCGTCTCGTAGCCATCGGCGAAAGCTCATGATGAACTCGTGCGCCTGTGCCTCGCGAGCTGCCTGCTCGATCTGTTCGCGGGTGGCCTCCGGCGCGCCAAACGCGATGTTTTCAGCGATTGAACGCGAGAATAAAAAGATGTCCTGCTCGATCTTTGCAATCTGCGAGCGCAGTCCGGTCAGGCTCCAGTCGCGCACGTCCACGCCGTCAACCAGCACGCGTCCGTCCGTCACGTCGTAAGTGCGGTTCACTAACTGAGTCAGCGCGGTTTTGCCGGAGCCGGTTTGCCCGACAATGGCCACCGTTTGTCCAGGCTGGATGCTGAAGGAAATATCCTTGAGGACGAAGGACGTTGATTCATCTCGCCCATCGTCTATCGTCCGTGGTCTATCGTCATATGTAAAGCTGACGTTCTCGAATGTAATCGCGCCCTAAATCGGCGCGTTGTAGCCCGAAATATTCTCATCAAGGTCGGTCTCGGCGCGCAAGATGTGTAGAATGCGCTTAGCGCCTGCAATACCGGTCTGGACCACTGAAAACGCGAAGACCGAGATAAAGGTCGGGAAGCGCAGCACGTTCATGAGCGCCATGACGCTGATGATCTCGGCGATGCCGATCCGGCCCTGTTGGTACAGATACAAAGCATGCAAGAACGTCAGCCCGAACGCCACGCCGTAGATCAACAGCGGCAGATAGCGCGCCTCGGTGCGGCCCTGTAGCACGAACAAGTCGCGGAACTTGCGGGCGTTGGTGCGGAACTTCCGCTGCTCAAACAACTCGCGGGCGCTGGCCTTTACTACCTCGATGCCGGAAAGCGTCTCTTCCAGTCCGGCGTTCATCACACCGAACTGATTGCGCTGGTTCAGCATGATCGGACTGAGGCGGCGCAGATAGAAGCGCACCGTGACAATGTATGACACGACGAACAAGAGCGGCACGGCCACAAGTTCCAGCCGCAACGACGCGATTGTCAGTAGCGGCACTGTGATACCGAGCACCGTTTCGAAGATCATGGTGCCGCCGGGCACGATCATGCTGCTGAGTTGTGTCACGTCCTCAGTGGCGCGGGCCATGATGTCACCGACGCGCTGCCGATCATGGAAGGTCTTGCTTTTGCCCAACAGGCTGATATACAACTCCTCGCGGGCGTCGGTCGCAATGCGGCTGGCGATGTTTTCTGCCGACAGGCTGGCGGTGAGCATCGAGATCCCGTCCATCGCAAGCAGTGCCAGGATGGTCAGTGCGATGCGAATCAGCGAACCGCTCCCGGGCTGCGCGATTGCTGCGGCGGCATGCCCAATTTGCACCTGCGCCTGTGTGAAAACCGTCCACCCTACCATAAAACCCATCACAGTGATGAGCAGAAAGCCTTTGTAGCGCAGCACGTGTGACACAATCCAGCGTCCGGGGCTGCGCTGGTTGTAACGATAGGCAGTGGGAACGTTGAACTCGCTCTTGATCATGGTGTTCTCCGTGCGTAAAGCGCGGCGGAGTCATGCCGACGCTGAGACGAGACCACAAAAAGAGGGGCAAGTATTGCCCCGCTTTATCTTACCTAATCATAGCACAAATGATCGAGTATCACACCAGACTTTAGTCGGAGAATTTTCAGAAGTACCCATCCATGATCTGCTCCATCCAGGCAGGTACATTGGCATCATCAACACGATCAAAGGCTGGCACATATGGTTTGATGTCCAGCACAGGTGTGCCGTCGATGGCATCGAGACCCTGCACAACGATCATGTTGGCCTCGACTGAAATGAGTTGCACTGCCGTGATGCCGATCGGGTTGGGGCGATGCTTGGCGCGCTGCGCAAAGATGCCGATCTCTGGCATGTCCGCCCGCCCGCGTGGTCGCCGCACGAGGTCAGCGTCGGGCGTGAACGACGACTGGTGCATGAGGAAAACAATCAGCACATGCGAGAACTGATCGAGCCCGCGCAGCCCGGCTGTGAACTCTGCCGTAACGTGAATTTCGGCGCGCACCGCACCCCAGTTATCGTCTACTGCTTCGGTTACAGAGGAGTGAACTGTGCCGATTGGATCCATCGAAATCATGATCGTCTCACTTCGGGCGCTGATACTTGAAGTCGCTCATCAGCGTTCCCATGAAGGTAAAGTATGCAACCAGCGCCAGTATCGCCAGCACATTCGGGATAATGCGTCCACCCGGCAGCAACGCAGGCCGCAGAAAGCACGAGGCTGCCAGCAGCAGCCACACCAATGCATGAAACCAGCGCAACACGATGTAGCGCCACAGCGACCGTTCGACACCTTGCCTGGAGCGTGGCCACAGCACTGTGTAGATTGCCGCAATGATAAGGCACAAACTGCCCCAAACATACCATGAAAATCCTAAAAATGTTGTTCCCATACGATGTGTGTTCTAAACAAGATGCTCTTGGAAGAACGCTAGCATGCGTTCCTGTGCATTGTGCCATGCCGGGTCGGCATCGTCAAAGCCGTGTCCAGTATCAGGAAAAATGTACATAGTTACATCTGCGCCCGCAGCCTGCAACGCCTCAAAAAGCAGCCGCGACTGCCCGACCGGAACCGTGTCATCCACGTCACCGTGCAGGAGCAGAAATGGCGGCGTATCACGGCTCACATAGGTGATGGGATTGGCGCGCGCAACCTCCGCAACACGCTCGTGAATTGGGCCGCCGACCAGCCGCGCTTCCGGCGAGTCAGGATTGTCATGTGAGCCGCCCATCTGGAGGAAGTCGGTTGGCGCGGCCAGCGTAGCGACGGCCTGCACGCGTGACGAGTAGCCGGGCGATCCGCTGGTGCCTTCAAGCTCGGCAACATCGCCCGTCGTGCCAAGCAGCGCCGCCAGGTGCGCCCCGGCTGAGTGGCCCCACACGCCGATTCGTTGTGGGTCGATGCGAAGCTGTTCGGCGTTGGCGCGCAGCCAGCGCACGGCTGCGTTGACGTCATGCAGTTGTGCCGGGAAGAGTGCCTGCTGGCTCAGACGGTACTCAATGCTTGCGGTAAAGAATCCATGCGCGGCAAATAGATTGTTGCGCGTGGTGCGCCGGTCGCCCGCCATCCAGGCGCCGCCATGAATATAGATAATCACTGGCCGTGGACGCACTGGCGGCATGTCCGGCTGCGCAATATCAAGCAGCAGCGTCGTGCCATCTGCTTCACCGAAAACTGCGTCGGGCGTGATTGTGATGGAAGATGTCATGGGTTAGTTCTCCTGCGCGCTGTGCAACGTGCGCTTTTGCTGCAAAAGCCATGGATATAAATCCGGCTCGGCGTAGGCTTGGTTCCAGCTATTGTGTCCGACACCCGGGTAGCGCGTGAATTGTACGTTACCCCCCTGGTGCTCTAATGCATCGACGAGCTTCACCGTTTCCGCGAATGGAACGATGTCGTCTGCTTCACCATGGAAGGCCCAGACTGGCAGATGTGTCAGGCGGCTGACCTGCTCATCGACGTTGCCTGCATACCATTTGCTGGCGCAGACTGGCACCAGCGCTGCGAAGCGATCGGGGAACGTGCTGGCAAGCAGCCACGCGCCGCCGCCACCCATACTCATGCCGGTGACAAGCACGCGGTCTTCGTCAACAGGCAACGTACTCGTCGCCTCGTGCAGTAAGGCATCGAGCGCATTGAGTTGCGTCGCCCACGTCGTGTAGGCAGGGCATTGCGGTGCCAGCATGATGAACGGCATGTCCGGTTGCTCCGCCATTATCCTGGGCAGACCATACGCGAGCACCCGTGAAGGATCGTCGCCGCGCTCGCCAGAGCCGTGCAGAAATAACACAAGCGGCCAGCGTTGCTCTGGCGCAGTTTCCGTTCCACGCGGCGTGAACATAAGATATGGCAGGCGCATTGTTTTGGTGATAGCGCGCTCAAAGAGGCATGTTTGTTGTGCCATGATGGATTCTCCTAAAACGTTCAGCGCGCATTATACCTGTTACGCCGTATCCAGCGTTGCGACAGTAGTTGGATTGTTCGGTTCGTAGCTCCATTATTTTATGCTATCATACGCGCGTGAAAGCGTAAGATCTTTTGTTAGAATTGTGAGAGGAAACTGCGTGTCGCCTCGTCGTCTGCTTGTTTCATTCGTCATGCCGTTGGCGTTGCTGGCCGCATGTTCATCGTTTAATGCTACTCCAGCAGTTACACAAGTCCCTGCCGTGACGAGCACGCCGGTCACGGTGCAGCCCGCCTCGCGCACGCCCTCGCCCACTGATACGCCGCTGCCTACCGTCACGCCCACGCCGTCGCCAGTTACGCCGACAGCCACGCCGACGCCAAGCCAAATTCCAACCGATACACCGCTGCCCACCGCAACCGCAACGCCAACGCCAGCGTTCCTACTGGTGCCGTCACCGCCGGGCGGTGTGCCAGTGCCGACCAGTGCTCCAGTTGCGCCAACGGACAGCACGGCAAACCCAACGAATGGCACTGCTGCGCCGACGAGTACATCATAGAGGTACGTGGCCAGGCACAACATGTTGAAAAAGCTGTGTGCTGCTCGCCGCACTACCCCTTTTGAGCAAGAATTTGCTCGATATAGCCGAGATGTTCATCCATGTGCTCGTAGGTGTTGCCGGCCACCCAGTTCACGATCGGCTGGTTGGCGTCGTCGCGCTGCTCTTGCGGCTGGTACGCGGCGTATGGCTTCTGGAGATCGGCGTCATCCATTGTTGAAAGCTCGTTCAGCACCTGCCGATGCGCATTGCTGTACATAGCAAGCACGTCCGGCAGCGAGCTGTCGCGGTAGCGCTCCTGAAAGATAGCGTTGATTTCGTCAATCGAATGAGCCGGGCCGCTGGCGTCGCCCACATTCATGATCTCCCAGCGTGGCTCGTGCCGCAGCATCGCCGCCAGGCCATTCATCCACACAGCTAAGTGCAGCAGGTGGTCGCGCGCCGTCCAGCCGTCTTCACTACGCAGCGTAGTAAGCTGCTCCTCGCTCAGTTGCTCCAACCGCTGATCCAGCGCGTTCTTCGCTTGTTCTATTCGCTCGATAATCGCAGCAATCGTCTGTGACGTGGCAGGCGTTCCCGCTTCATGTGTTTCCTTGGTCATTGTGCGCTCCTTGGCCAATGCTTTCCAACCTGAAAGTATAGCAGATCACAGACGGGTGGCGCATCTCGTTCTAAACTACAGGAATGTAAATCAGCCCAAGGGCCGATGACATTCGTTGCGCATCATGCTACAGTTTATATGTGTTGCGGCACATATACTTCTCTTCTGCAATAAACAAGCAAACAACGAAAGTGGTGCCATGCTGGTACGTACTGAATCACCAATGCAGGCTGACATGGGCGTTGCGTCGCTGTATGAGGCATACCAGCGACCAATTCTGGTGTATCTCCGCCGCCTCGTGAGCGACTACGAAGTGGCCGAGGATTTATGCCAGGAAACGTTCATCAAGGCACTGCGGCGCTGGGACACCCGCGACCCGGAGGCGAGCGTTTCGGCCTGGCTGTACCGGATTGCTACCAACACCGCCTACGATTTTCTGCGCCGCCGCCGTCGCATTCACTTCACGACGCTCTGCGACTCTATGCATGCATACTGTACTGCTGAGTCGCCGGAGTTGCACATTGGCGATCAGGAGCCGGTGCAGCAGGCGTTAGCACAGCTTCCGTCAATCTATCGGTTGCCGCTGCTGCTCCACTCATGCGGTGGCCATAGCACCCAGGAAATTGCGCTCAAGCTCGGCTGCTCTAACAGCGCGGTTAAGACGCGCCTGTTCCGCGCCCGCGCTCGCTTCCGTGAAGTGTATCAAGGCTAACTCTTGACCTCCCGCATGCATTGCAGTACGATAGTACGCACCTGAAGAAGGAGCGTGTATGGGAGACTACTTTATCGGCTGCCCGATCTGGGCGTATGCTGGCTGGGTCGGTGATTTCTTTCCGCCCGGAAGCGCCAACCGCGATTTCCTGCGCTTGTACAGCCAGCGACTGACCACCGTCGAGGGCAACACGACTTTTTATGCGGTGCCGAAAGATGAAATTGTGCAGCGCTGGGTCGCTGAAACCCCAGAGACGTTTCGCTTCTGCCTGAAGCTGCCGCGTGACATCGGCCATGAAACGCCATTGCGAGCGCAGGTCGCGGCAACGCACGCATTTATTGTGCAGATGGAGCCGCTTGGCCCGCGCCTCGGCCCGTTCTTTCTGCAACTGCCGCCGCGCTTCAGCCCGGCCCACATCGATGACCTGGATGCATGGCTGTCTGCATGGCCAACCGAGCAGCGCATCGCCGTCGAGGTGCGCCATGATGACTGGTTCGCGCCTCCCGGTGAACAGGCGCTCCAAAACCTGCTGGAGCAGCACAATGCTGGCCGCGTGCTGATGGACGTGCGTCCGCTCAGTTTCGGCCCGCTGCCCGGCGCGGAAGAAGACCTTCAGCGCGCCCGCGACAACAAACCCGATGTGCCGCTCCATGCGCTTTACAGCAGCAATCTCGCGCTTGTGCGCTACATCGGCCATCCTGATCTTCCATTGAACGAACCGCTGCTCGATGAGTGGGCTGTGCGGGTGGCGCGCTGGCTCAGCGACGGTGTTGATGTGTACATGTTCATGCATTGTCCCAACAACGACTTCGATCCCGCGCTGTGCCGCATGTTCCATGGGCGGCTGGCGCAGCTTATCGATGTGCCGCCGCTGCCGTGGGACGAAGGTGAGTCAAGCCTTGAACAGCAGCGCATGTTTTGATGGAACCCTTTTCATTTCTTGGTGTGCTTTGTTTCTTTGTGGTGAACAATCGTGATCGTCATTCTTGCTGATGATCTGACCGGTGCCGCCGACAGCGCCGCCCGTTGCCGCCATGCCGGACTTACGGCAGCCATCGCACTCCATCCGCCAGCTGGCCCGCTCGCTGACGTGACGGCCTTCACCAGCGACTCGCGCCATCTTGACCCGGCCGCCGCCGCTGTACAGGTGCGCCGCAGCCTGGCGGCGTGGCACAGTCATGAGGATGTTATCTGGTACAAGAAGATCGATTCGACCTTGCGCGGCAATCTCGGTAGCGAGCTTGATGCCGCGCTTGATTCGCTTGAACGCACACACGCCGTGATCTGTTCGACCTTCCCGGCGCAGGGGCGCGGCCTCCAGGACGGTAGCCTTGTCTCGCCGCATGCGTCGACAGCGCCGCACCTGCCGACGCTGCTGGAAGCACAGTCTCGTCGTTCGGTTGTTGCGCTGCCGCTGGGAGAGGTGCGGGCTGGTGTGGCCCCTCTGGCTGAGCGACTGGCGCAGCACGCTGCGGAAGCTGCGCTGCTGGTGGTGGACGCCGCAACCGACGATGACCTTCGTGCAATTGTTGCTGCGACGGAGCGAGCAGTGCCCATGGCACTGCTGTGTGGCAGTGCTGGCCTGATCGGTGCATTGGTGGTACGCTATGCTGATGCGCCTTGTACCGAGCCGAGCGTCATGGTCGATGAAGTCTGGCCCGGCGCTGCTCGTCATTGGCAGCGCCAGCCCAATGGCTCATCGTCAGATTGCCCATGTGCGACAACATGGTATCCACGTCGCTGTTGTTGATGCAGCGGGGTGGACGCACCATGCTGGCGATACATTAATCTGTTTGCCGGAAGCGCCCCAGCATCTCGCGCTCGATGGCCCCGAAGCGCGCCGACTGGCTGAACGGCTGGCTGATACTGCGACGGGGTGGATTGCTCGACATAAGCCTGCGCTGCTGGTACTTTCTGGCGGCGATACGGCCATGGCCGTGCTTACACGCCTGGGCGTGGATCGCCTCGACGTGCTGCGCGAGGTACTGCCCGGCGTGCCATTAACTGAGGGCTGTGGCACTGATGGCCAGCGCTACAGCGTCGTGCTGAAGGCTGGAAGCCATGGCGACGAGGAAGCGTTGGTCACGATCTTGCGCCGCGTTCGTGATCAGTAATCGGTAGGGGCGAAGCATGCTTCGCCCGTTGTTTATCGAGAGGACATATCATGTCAAGTAACACACGTCCACTGCTTGCCATCACTATGGGCGACCCGGCTGGAGTTGGCCCGGAAGTCGTGCTCAAAGCGTTGCGCCGTCCAGAAGTGTATGAGCAGAGTCGCCCGCTGATCATCGGCGATCAGCGCATCTTGGAACGTGCCGCTGCATGGGTTGGCTGGTCCGATGTTGCGTATGATGTCGTGGTATCTCCGACAGACGGGCGCTATGAACACGGCGCCATAACGTTGCTCGATCTGCACAACGCTGCTCCCGATGCTTGTCCTGTCGGTCAAGTAAACGAGGCGTCAGGTCGAGCGGCGGTCGAGTACGTTTTTCAGGCATGTGATCTCGCGCTGGCGGGCGCTGTTGACGCCGTTGTCACCGCACCGCTCAACAAAGCGGCCATGAACCGGGCTGGCTTTCATTATGCGGGGCACACCGAGTTACTTGCCGAGCGGACGAATGCCGAACGTGTCAGCATGCTGCTGGTTGGCCCGAAGCTGCGAGTGGTCCATGTCAGCACACATGTGTCGCTGGCCGAAGCCATCCGCCGCGTCACGCCTGAGAGGGTCGGCACGACGATTGCCTTGGCATACGAGTCGTGCCGGGCGCTTGGGATTGCCGAGCCGCGCATTGCCATTGCGGGACTGAATCCGCATGCCAGTGAAGGCGGCTTGTTTGGCAATGAAGAAGCGCAATCCGTAATGCCCGCGATTGAAGCGGCGCGGGCGCGCGGCTGGAACGTGTCCGACCCGCAGCCGCCCGACACGGTATTTCTGCGAGCTGTTAAGGGCGAGTTTGACATCGTGGTGGCGATGTATCACGATCAGGGCCATGTGCCGATGAAGCTGCTGGCCTTCGACAGCGGTGTCAATGTGAGCGTTGGGCTGCCGATCATTCGCACCTCGGTCGATCATGGCACGGCCTTTGACATTGCCGGGCAAGGCATCGCCAGCGAGGAAAGCATGATCGCCGCGATCGATGTGGCGGTGCAGATGGCGCGGGCGCGTAGTACGTAAGCATAATCTCGCCAACCCTGCTACGCTGATGCGCGTACGCGTTTATTCCAAATAGGCTTGCAGCCGCGCGCCGATGCTTGGGCGGCGCAGGTGCCGTAAGGCTTCCGACTCGATTTGCCGTGTGCGCTCGCGGGTGATTCCAAATGTGGAGCCAACTTCTTCCAGCGTATGGCGGCGGCCATCCTCCAGGCCATAGCGTAGCCGCAGCACCTGGCGCTCACGTTCTGGCAGTGCCGCCAGCGCTTGAACAATCTCTTCTTGCAGCATGCGCTGCGCCGCCATGCGCAGCGGCACGTCCTGTTCATCGTCGGCCAGCATGTCACGCACATGGCCCTCGCCGTTGGTGTTCAGCGGCTGCTCCAACGAGATCGGCTGGGCTGACGCTTGCAGCAAGCGACGCACTTTTTGTTCGCTCATGTTCAGTGCATCCGCAAGCTCTTGCGATGATGGTTCGCGCTCCAACGCCTGCTCAAGCTTCCGAGCGGTGCGCCGCAATTGCCCGATTGTCTCACTGAGGTGGACGGGCAGGCGAATAAGGCGGCTTTGCTCAGCGATGGCCCGCGTAATTGCCTGGCGAATCCACCATGTGGCATAGGTTGAAAAGCGATGGCCGCGCTGGTAGTCGTACTTTTCAACTGCCTTCATCAAGCCAATGTTCCCCTCTTAAATCAGATTCCATGAATGACAGCGGGCTATTCATGTATTTTTTTGCAATGCTGACCACCAGCCGCAGATTCGCCTGAATAAGCTGCCGCCGCGCTTCTTCGCTTTGCAGCACATCGCGCTGTAGGACCAGCCGTTCGGTAGCGGTAATCGCAGCATGACTGCTGAGTTGCTCTTGCGCCAACAGCCCGCGCTCGATCTGCTGTGCCAGGAAGATTTCATCGTCGGCAGTAAGTAGCGCCACCTGTCCTATCTCACGCAAGTATAATTGTACTGAGTCAGTCATGGGCGCTGCCCCGGCGCACAGGTGTCTCGGATTCGCCGTTCTGCTCAGCATCCTGCCACTGTATGTCAGGTAAATCTTCAGTGTTGACAAGTCCTGTTCGACGCTGTTGCAGGTCTTCGCGGGCAAAAACGGTCATGTTTATTCTCCAATATGTGACGTTGCTCTTTGATACGAGCATGTAACGCGTGTGCGGCAAACTTGAGCGAATGTGTACTCGCTTTATGTGTATACCGCATGAACGTCGAAAAAGATGCGCGCAAAGACGGTTGTTTTGGAGAAAGTGTTGGCAAGCTACAATAAAGCACCGTTGATGTATTCAACGGTGCTTCACAAAATGTTCTGAGGAATGAACTTGGTTAGGCGCGCCGCGCGAGGACGAACTCGCAAACATCGGCGAGCGCGCGCTTGGTGGGCGATGGTGGAAACCCGTCAAGCTGCCGGAATGCGCGGTCGGCAATGTAGTGGGCTTCACTCATGGCGCGGGCGACACCGCCACTTTTTACGACCAGATCGACGAGATGTGTTACCTGTTCTGGTTTGACATGGCCGGTTTCTACAACGTCGCGCAGCATCGGATCATCGCTGCTGTCCACCGTATAAAGCAGCGGCAGCGTCCATGTACCTTCCCGCAGGTCATTGCCAGCCGGCTTGCCGAGTGTCGCCTCGTCGCCAACAAAGTCGAGTACATCGTCAACAATTTGAAACGCCAGGCCAAGATCGTAACCAAAGCGGCCTGCAATCTCGATTTGCTCAGGCGTGCCACCTGCCACGGTCATGCCAGCTTTGCACGCTGCCACAAACAGCGCCGCCGTCTTGCAGCCGATCTTGTAAATATATTGATCAATCGCAGTGCTGAGCGGCTCCAGCCGTGTCACCGGGCTGAGTTCACCTTCGACAATGGTATGAGCAGCATCGGCATAGAAGCGAATAATGCGCGAGTCTGGCTCAGCAGAAAGCTCATCAGCTGACAGCGCAAAGAAATAATCGCCCAGCATCAGCGCGACGCCATTATCCCAGCGTGTATGCACCGTCACATGGCCGCGTCGCCGGTCGGCATGATCCACCAGATCATCGTGAATTAACGATGCGCCATGGAGTAGTTCAACTGACGCAGCGGGATGAACGGCGCGCTCAGGGTCATACTCGCCCAGGCGGGCCATCAGCAATACGAGTGCAGCCCGTAGCCGCTTGCCACCGGCAGCAATAATGTAGGCCCCCGACTCCGCCAGCAACGACGAGCGTGACGCAGTGCGCGCACGTAGCTGCCGCTCGACCGCCGCCAAATCGTCAGCAATGCTAGCCCGGCGAAAAATCTCTTCAAGGCTCGCAACTGGCGACCGCCGCTGTTCAATACGTGCGCTTGTTGTGTCTCTTCGCTGCAATGTAGAAAGGGCCATTACGCCCGCCTTTCAAGAATCTCAGAAAATCTGTTGTACAGTGAGACTATGTTAAATATATCACAATCTCCGATCAACGTCAATGAATAATACTTTGTATCTCGTGATAATGCAAAGCTATGGTAGCCCACACTGCACCTCAAAGAACATGCATGTGAAAACAGAAACCAAAGGTGTGGAATGCTACGGTACCGCGTATCGGCGCACCGATTATATGCGTGTGTAGTCATGAACGTTACGCACACACACTATTGATGATACGTATCATAGCGCTTGCTGGTTCTCACGCGCGGTCTCTAACCGTCCAAGATGGCATGCCTCACTCAAACTTACGAGATAGGGCAAGTCGTTGCCATATTCAATCACGCTGATGCTGGCATTTGTGACCCAGATGCGGTTGATGCGGTCCATGTTCATGCCGAGCGCATCGGCGACAAGAATTTTAACTACGACATCGTGCGTCGAAATGAGAACGTTCTTGTCGGTATACTTTAGCAACAATTGTTCCTTGAAATCGAGCACCCGCTTAAGAATGTTGCTGAAGCTTTCGCCGCCCGGCATCTGCACGCGGGTCGGATGGGCGCGCCACTCGCGCAGGCCGTCACCGTATCGCGTAACCACTTCATCCGACATAAGTCCCTGCCACTCGCCATGATGAATTTCAAGCAGCGCTGGCTCGGTATGAAATGGTACATGCGGATGGAAACGGGCGATCGCCTGCGCTGTGCGCGCGGCGCGCTGAAGCGAGCTTGCAAATATCACGTCAATCGGCTCTTTTTGGAGGCGCTCTGCAAGCGCGTCGGCCTGCTGCAATCCGACCTCTGACAAAGGCGCGTCGGCCTGCCCCTGATAGCGCCCGATTCGGTTCCATTCACTTTCGCCATGGCGAACAATAATAAGTCGCATACTGTTTGCTCCTAACTCATAGCAAATCATGCTATATGAAAAGCCCATCTGCGGCGTTGCTTGTGTAATCACGCGCCTCCCCCGCCAACATAGACCGTACTCATGGATGTGCAGATGGTGAAAAACCACGCGCATTATAGCCGAAATAGCGTTCGTGGGCGTTCAGGTGTGGTACCATGACGGAAGTATGTGAAGTGAATAATGAGAACAGCTATGCTACGAGGAGAAGGAAGATCATGCCCGATCAGCATGTGACAGTGGTGCAGCCGCCCCAAACACTTGCGGACGCTGCGGTGCAGCGCTTTGCATCGCTGGCGAAAAGCGAAATCGCCGCGCGCGGGCGCTTCAGCGTGGCGCTGTCGGGCGGCAGCACACCCAAAGCCATGTTCAAGCTGCTTGCGTCGCCGCAATACTGCGATGCGATTGCATGGGACAAGGTGTTCGTGTTTTGGGGTGATGAGCGGTTTGTGCCGCCTGACGACGAGGAGAGTAACTACCGTGTGGCCCGCGAAATCCTGCTCGACCATGTGCCATTGCCTGCCGCCAACATCTTTCCGGTGCCGACGGTTGGCAGCACGCCCACAAAGGCTGCGCAAGCCTACGCTGAGACGATCACAGCCTTTTTTAACAGCGAACCGCCGCGCTTCGGCTTGATTCTGCTTGGCATGGGACCGGATGGTCACACAGCCTCGCTGTTTCCCGGCCATCCAGAGCCTCGCGCGCCTGGCGATGCACTGGTTATCGCCGTGCATGATTCGCCCAAGCCGCCGCCAGATCGGATCTCTTTCACCTATCGCCTGATCAACGCTGCACACCATGTGCTGTTTCTGGTCGGCGGTGCGGACAAAGCCGCAGCCGTGCAGCAGGTGCTTGAAGGGCCGCGCCGCGTGGCGGAGTTGCCGTCGCAGGGTGTGCAGCCGGAAGGCACGTTGGAGTGGCTGCTGGACGAAGCAGCCGCGCAGGAGCTACATCAATCGTGAAGCACGTTGTCCGTCAAATTACATCAGATACCTCAACATTCGGCCAGTTGCGCGGTCTGTTAGACACGACTGAGCGCCAAGTTGTGATCATGCAGGAAACGCCCAACGGTGTGCGTGATGTCATTCAGAACGTTGATCGCATTGACCGCTTGCTGGATGAGCTTGCAAGCCCGCTCTACGACACGCGAGCCGAGGAAGGCCGCGCTGAGTCGCTGCACAAGCGGCTCGAACGCGATGCGCCGAAGGTCGCAAAGCTGGTTCGCAAACATGACCATACTGCCGCGCTGGCTGACAGTCCGACATGGAAGGACGTGCAGGCTACCGCCACAGCACAGCGTAAGCGCCAGCAGCGACGACTGCTGATTGGTAGCGCGTCGGTGATCATTGTGGCTTTTCTGTTGTTCGTGGTGCTGCCATGGGTATTCCCGCCGACGCCACAGGCCAATACCACACCAATCATGCAGGATGCGGCGCAGGGCAACATTGCGGTGGCGCTTCAGGCCGCGAACGCCGAGCGCACGCGCGTGCCGACTGACCCGGCGGGCGCGGTGTGGGCGGGCGCATTGTACTTCAAGCAGGGAAATACGGAGGCGGCTACGGCCGCATGGAACGAGGCGCGACAGCTTACTGGCGATGACGGTGCGTTTTACTTCGACCGGGCAAATGTGTTGACGCAGCTTGGCGAGTTTGATGCTGCGCTTGAGGATGCTCAACGCTTAGTCGACATGCCAGATCGAGCGGCATTTGGCTACTACATACGTGGTGAGATTGCCGAGGTGCGCGGGCAAACGCAACAGGCGCTCCAAGATTACCAGCAAGCCGCCACGTTAGCTGATCAGAGCAATAATCCACAACTCACCGTCACGGCGCGCACGCGCATGGGCTATTTGCTCCAGGGTAGCGGTGGCGGGCTGCCACCGACAGCAACTCCGTAGAAAAGAGACAAGGAGTAGACATAATCAAAGGCACTCCTTGTCTCTTTTCTTCTTCAAAGCTAATCTGGAAATAGCTCGTCCACTTCCGCCATGGCCTTTCGCTTTGTCTCAATCGTGCGCTCCTGCGCGCCCATAGCCTTGTAAAAGGCTGCGTCGTAGGGGCGTGTGCGCACGACGACCGGCATCGGTACGGCATGGCCAGCACCATGGCCTGCTGGCGCGTATCAAGGCTGGCGAGCACGGCCTTGAGGCTGCTGCTGCCGCTCACGCCCGTGAACACCGCGTCGATATCTTTGTCGTCGTTGAGCAGCGCTGTGATACGGCTGCCAAGCTGGCTCATCACCTCAGAGTCAATCGACGACGGGCGCTGGTCCACTACCAGCAGCGTCACACTATATTTGCGCAACTCGCGGGCAATCGTGCCGAAGATTGTCTGTCGGGCTGTGGCCGGATTGAGAAACTTATGTGCTTCTTCAATCGTGATCATGAGCGGCTGAGGGCGGTCGCCGGGATTCTGGGTGCGCATGTACTGCTCAGTTTGCTGCACCCAACGGTTACGGATGCGGCGCGTCAAAATATTCGCAACCAGCATGTACGACAGCGCGTCGCCATAGCGTCCGAACTCCAGCACGATGTGCTTGCCATGCGACAGCGCGTCGATCATGCGGTCGATCACGTTGGCGTTCACCACGTCCTTCACGAAGCCAAGCCGCGCGACCTGCTCCAGCTTGCGTTTCAACGCGCTGATTGCGCCAGCATGCGCTCCGGCACTTTCCGCAAATTCTTTGACCTGCTCGGCATCCATCGCCAGCAGCGCCTTGAGCCAGCTGTCGCGGAAGCGATCCACTAACAGATAGGCCGACTCGGCGGCGGTTGGGTTGAGGTTCAGTTCATCTTTGATGATTTCGATGTCAGCGACCTCAATCTGGTTCAGTCCGATCACAACCTCTTCATCCACTGAGACGCCACGGTTGCGCGACGATGCCGGGTCGAGCGAGTAGACCAGCACCTGCGCGCCAAATAGCTGTCGTAAGCCTTTCACGAACGTGCCGTCCTCCGACGAGGCGGAGTGGCCGTACTCGCTGTGCATGTCGAAGATCAGGTTGGACGCCACGCCGGCCTTGATCGCGCCGCACAGCAGCAGCCGCGTCAGAAAGCTCTTGCCAGTCCCCGACTTGCCGAACACGCCGTTGGAGCGCTCCACGAAGCGCTCAAGGTCGATGCACACTGGAACGTCCATGTCGAGTGGGCGGCCAAGCTCGAAGTGCGTTCTGTCTTCCGCGCCAAAGATGCGCGCGAAATCCTGCTCGTCGGCCTCAAGCACCGGCGCGAAATGGCGCGGCACTGTCTTGACCGGGCGCAGACCGGCGCTGAGATCGTGCGGCAGCGCCAGCATGGGCTTCAGCGTGATTGAGCCATAGGTCGAGGTGCCAGCCAGCACGTCGTGAAAAAACGGATCGCCGCTCGGCGGGTCGGCCAGCACTTTTTGATTGGTTGCTTCCAGAATCACGTCGGTGATCATGGAGAAAAAGATATGCCGCTCGCCGTCAATCACGACGAATTTACCGACCGCCATGTCTTCCACGCTGCCGTCGCCGTCGAGGCGGGCGCTCAGCCCTTCTATGAGCGAACCACTCGTGACAAGGCCAAGCCGTGGCCGTGAGATTAATTCCATGGGTTGCTCCAATGTACGCTGCACAGTCGTACATTCGTTCGTACGTTCTGCTTCAACTATAGCATCAAGTCCGTTGCTGTCAAGCCGCGCGGTTGGTATACTTCTACATAAGCGTAAATTGCAAATGGTAAATCGGTATATGTCACCACGCCTCACAGATTGGAGCTTAGCACTTGCCGTCGGCCTCGCATTCGCTACGGGCATTATTAGCCTGGTGAGCGGGCGACCTGACGAGTGGCTGGTGTTTGCGCTGCATGGCGCGGGCGGTCTGTGGCTGCTCCTGTTGACATGGAGCAAACTGCGGCGCGTCTGGCGGCGCGTGGTTCACTCCGCCGCGTGGGATCGCCGTACAATTTTAGGACTCGCCGCAACACTGCTGGTGCTGCTGGCTGGCATTTCTGGCGTGTGGTGGGTTGCGGGCGGTGACCTGTTCGTTGGCGGATTTAACCTTTTGAATTGGCACATCGCGCTTGGTTTGGCATTGACGCTGTTCGTCTCGCTCCACATGATCACCCGCGCAAAGCCGTTACGTTCGCGTGATGTTGGTAATCGGCGGCAGATGTTGCGCTGGAGCGGGCTGCTGCTCGGCGGCGCGGCGCTGTGGCCTGCTCAACAAGCGCTAGAGCGAGTGCTCGATCTATCAGGCGCGCAGCGGCGCTTTACTGGCTCGCGCGAGGCGGGCAGCTTCGTCGGCAATGCGTTTCCTGCGACGAGTTGGGTGGCTGACCGGCCGCGTCCAATCGATCCAGCGACATGGCGGCTCCAGATCGGTGGCGCGGTCGCCCGCCCGCTGGAGCTTAGCTACGCCGATTTGCTTCGCCATGCCGACGAGATCGAGGCGACGCTCGACTGCACCGGCGGCTTTTACAGCACGCAGAGCTGGCGTGGCGCTCGGATCGACCGCTTGCTCTATGCTGCCGGGACGCATGCTGATGCGCGCTGGATCAGCTTTGTGTCGGTCACTGGTTACCGCTGGCACATTCCAATCAGTGAGGCAGGCACGGCGCTATTGGCGACGCACGTCGGCAGCGAACCGCTCTCGCATGTGCATGGCGCGCCCGCCCGACTTGTCGCGCCGGGGCATCGCGGCTTCGAGTGGGTCAAGTGGGTTACGTGCATTGAGGTGCTGACTGAGCCGGATCAGGGCGCGATCGCTTCGCTCTACACAAGCAGTTTCACTAAGGAAGGTCGAGGTGAATCATAGCCTTGCTTTTGGCATGAGACGTGGCTATAATGCAAAAATGTACTGGATTGCGTTAGGAGTAAACGATGACAACACAAACAGACATTCAATATGTGTCTGATGCGGAGGGTAATCCTGTAAGCGTAATTGTGCCAATTGACCTATGGCGTGAAATAGCGTCAGAGCGAGAAACGGCTTATCTACTTAAAAGCGAGACAATGAAGAAGCGCCTACTTGAAGCTAAAAATCGGAGTGAAGGTATTTCACTTGAGGAAGCTCGTGAGAAGCTTGGAATTTGATCCGGCGGCTTTTGAAGATTTTAGCGTGGTGGGTGCAGCACGACCGTAAAAAGGCGCTACGTATTTTCAGGCTCATACAAGAAACGCAAAATGAGCCATTTGGCGGTATAGGCAAGCCTGAGCCACTTAAGCACGAGCTAGCTGGTTGTTGGTCAAAGCGTATTGATGATGAGCATCGTCTTGTGTATCAAGTGCAAGAGGATAAAATAAGAGTACTAGCCTGCCGTTATCACTATTAAATTAAGCTAAAGCGATCTATTCATCCTCGCCCCGCGCCCGCTTGCGCGCTCGCTGTTTTGCAGCTAATAGCCTCTCTAGCGTCTCGTCATCGGCTTCGGTGCGCTTGCCGCGCGCGCGCTGTGCTGCCGGGCGCTCATTCGATGAGGCGGCGGACACCAATGGCCGCTGCCCGCACAGCATGGCCGCCGTCATGCCGACATCGCTCCGGCGCAGCACCAGTCGCCGCATGCCAATATCAATCGGCAAGAGCAGCAGTGCCAGTAGTAGGAGTGGCATCCCAATCTCCTGCGCCCGCGACACATCCGCGAGATTGTGTGAAAAAGCATCGGCGGGCTGCGTGAGGCGCGTGCCATGCGTTTCTTTCGCCAGCGTTTCGAGCAGCACCGGATTGCTCTGCCCTTGGCGATATTCTGGCGAGTATGGCACAACCATGCCAGCCGTGTCCTCCACCACCGTCTGCCCGCCTTCCGAACCGACCATCTGCACGATGTAGGTTCCTTGGGTCGGGCTTGCGATGCTGGCGCGGTATTCGCCAGGCGCAATCTGCGTCAGCGGCACCTGCTTCGAACTGCCATCAGGCTGTAAGATCGTAGCCTGCATGGCGAGATTGTTGCGCGGTTTGCCGCCTGCGTCCTGCACCGTCGCATCAAGGATTGTCTGCGTGCCTTCGGTGTGGAAGTTGGCCTGCATGCCTGCGGATGAACTACTACTTGCTGTGGCACTGCTTGGCAGCACCCAGTTGACCATCTGCGCGGCAAAGCGCGGGAACTCCGGCCAGCGCACCCAATCCTTGGCCCACTTGCCCTCCACATCGCTCGTCCATGCGATTGCTCGTCCCAGGCCGTACTGCCACTGCGCGAGCACCGGCGAATCGTCGGCGCTGGTGAGCGAAACGGTTGCCGTGTCTTTGGGCGTTGTGCCGTTGTAGCCATAGAGAGTAGGCAGACCTTGGTTCAATTGATCGAGCACGGGGCTGGAAACCGCGTATTTCGGTGTGAATGGTTCCTCAATCAGGTAATTGCCGACGGCAGTGATAGTTTCCTGCACGAAAATCTGCGGCACATCTTCCATGTTCTCGGCAGGATAATAGCGCCCGCCGCCCTGCGTCGCCAACGTTTGCAGTTGGTCGGCTGAGCCGCCGCCTGCCGCTACGACTGACAGGGTCATCCCTTCTTGTCGCATGCGATTGGCGACGTCAAGATTGGTTCCACCGCCCGACCAGCCATCAGTAAGCAGAATGACATGCTTGATGCGCGCGTCGGTGTTTTTCAGCGCGTCCTCGGCGGCAAGCAGGCCCGACTTGATATTGGTGCCGCCCTCTGGCGCAACGGGCGCCAGCGCGCTGGTCACCTGATCAACTGTGAGGTCGCGCTGGGCTGGCACAATCCAGTGTGAGTTGCCGTCGAACGCAACCACACCAACCGTGTCGTTGGGCCGCAGTACTGCTGTCGCCTGCGCCACCGCATCTTTGGCAATGTCGATCTTGGGCGTGCCGCCGCGCCGGAACTGCGATGTCTGACGATTCGGGCCGGAGCAGTGGCATGCGTCCATGCTGCCGGATTTATCGATCACAAACACCAACGCGAGGTCGGGCCGCTCTTGCCGGTCGCGCACGTCCATATACACCGGCAGCGCATCCTCAAGCGGTGTACGCCCGTAACCGCCCACGCCAAACGAGTGATTGCCGCCGATCATGATCAGCCCTTTGCCAAGCTCTTTGACATAAGTTGGTAAATTCGCCATGGCCTTCACCGGCAGGTCGCGCGCTGCCACGTTGACCAATACCACCGCCTCATAATCGCTGAGGCCGGATAATTCGGTCGGCATGGCGTCAGGTGCGGTGACTTCCGCAGTAACGTTTGCGGCGGTGAGCGCATCCTTGAAGTTCTGCGCCTCGCCGGGCTGGCCTTCCACCAGCAGCACGCGCGGCACGCCGTTGACATGTACCAGCGCTTCAGTCTGGTTATTCTGTGCGCGGGTGTCGATCTGCGGCTGGATTTCGGCGCGGAAGCGCTGGAAGCCCTGCACATCTTTTGTGGGCACCTTCAGGCTGTAGCTGTTTGTGCCGACCGCAAGCTGCACTTGCTGATCAAGAATCACCTTGTCGCCGTTGAAAATGCGCAATTGCGCGAGCTGCGCCACGGTACTGTTGACAGTTGCGACGAGTTCGACTTCCTGACCCTGACGCACGTTCGCCGGGGCCGAGAGGCTGTCGATCATGGCCTCGCCCCCGTTCGACGAGCCGAGATCGACGAAGCTGATCGGGATGTCGCGCGCGGCTGCCAGCCGGGCCGCTTCGACAGCGTTGCCGCTGTTCTCGCCGCCGTCCGACAGCAGCACCATGCGCTTCTTCGTGTCGGCGGGCAGCATTGCCATGCCAAGCTGCAAGGCGCTTTGAATGTCGGTGCGTGCCGCGACCGGCACGGATGAAAGGCGGCCAAGTACTGGCGTGTCACTTGGCGTGCGTTCGACCAGCGCGTTTTCGCCAAACACGACCACGGCCGCCTTGTCGTTGGGCTTCATGCTCTTCATAGCGTCTTGTACAAACGCTTCGGCCTGCCCGCGCGCCGACGCCGATACGGAGTTCTGAGCTGTCAATCAAAAAAACAGTGGTCAAATCATCGACGCTGCGGACAATTTGCAAGCCCGCGACGGCCAGTACCAGCGCGGCGATCATGGCTGTTCGCAAGACCAGGCTGCCCCAGAAGCGGGTGCGGCTCAGGCGGCGCGGCGTCAGCAGAGCCACGGCCCAGACGGGCAGCAGAATGAGTAAAAGCCAGAGGGCTGTTGGCGCAACAAACGAAATATGCATGCGGCGATGCTCCTTGAGGTCGTCAGGCGCGACGCGAAATAATGATGATGCGCCGTGTGATGCTGAAAAGACGCCTGCGAACACTCGGGGGTTCCCATGGTTCAGGAAGATTTTACCACAGTGGCGTTGCTTTCGCACTGCGGCGCAAGATGAGAGGGAGGTGAGAAGGTTGTGGATTGATTTTTGCTCTTCGTAGAGTAAAATAGTCTTACACAAGTAGTGTATTAATGAACGTTTCTACTATCCACAGGTAGCGTATGACACGCAGGCGGCGTTGGCGAAAGCGCATCACAATTTTCATTCTCCTTTTGCTCATACTGCTCATACTGTGCCAATGTGGTGGTTCTCGCTTGGACCTGACGCCATCGGCTTCGCGCGGATTCGTGCAGGTAACGGTGACTACGCCTGATGGAAAGCCACTATCAGGCGTTGGTGTGGACCCTACGAAGACGCCGGATGGAGCGATTCTTCCAGCGGTGGTGTTCCTGACTGATCAACAAGGCCGCTATACATGGGCGTTTGACATGCCTGGTCGCTATGCTATTACCGTAACGAAGACCGGCTATATCTCCCAAACCAAGGAGGTTGTCGTTCAACCGAAGAGCACGGCGACGCTTGATTTTGTGCTGGTGCCGGAGGGATCACAGTGAATTGATGATACGAAGGGGGCGAACACATCGGTTCGCCCCTACATCATTGCGAACAATGATTTTCATTGACGTAGGGGCAGACCTATGTGTCTGCCCAATGACATTCATTGTGGTAGAGACGCCCCGCGGGGCGTCTCTACGGTGTTTCACAACACAAACATGATCATTATCCCGCCAATGCTCGCCGCATGTCGCGCGGTGGCGTGGCAGTGCGCAGGCGTGACGATACCTTGCGGGGTGTACGCAGCGCAGCGTTTGGGAGGCGCAGAGCCGGCGCGGGTGCGCGCTCCGGCGCCTTGCGGCGCTGGCCGACGGTGGGCCGCGCTGGTTCCAGCGTCTCGCGGTTGTAGCCCAGCAGCCCCATGATCGCGCCGACGCTCTGCGGCGCAACCTCGCGGACGGCCAATGTGTCACCCTCGCGCTCGATGATGATTTGGCGCATCTCCGGGTTGAGGCAATGGTGCGCGCCGCCACGGCCCGAAATCATCTGCTGGTAGGCCCCGACGCCAAACACCGCGAATACCATGCCGTCTGTATACTCAGGCAGCTTGAGCGGCGGCTGCGACGGGCGCGGAAAGATGTCGTCAGTATCACATGTGCGCCGACCAGCCAGCCGTACCTCGCGCACTGGCGCATCCCAGTTGTCCAACGGCAGCATGACGAACTGCTGTCCTTCCACGAACAACGTATCCGGCAGCGAAACCATCATGCTGCCGTTCACCAGGTACCATGCTGGTTCGTCGCCGGGCCGCTCCTTGACCGCGCCGACCTCCATCAGGAGCACGTTGTGCGACGCCACAGTGTAGCGCCCGAATTCGCCGATGATGTCGGGCTGCGGCACATCGAAGCGCGCGCAGGTCTGCGCCATGCCGGTCAACAGACGCTCCCAGAAGCCGGAATAATCGAATGAGAAGCCAATCTCGTAGGCAGAGGTTGGCATGCCGCCGCCAAAATTGAAGGCGTGTAAGCTCGGTACCTGCTGTCGCAGTTCGCAGTACGCCGTGGCAGAGCGCTCCAGCCGCGCCATCCAGCCATCCAGATTCTCAATCTGGCTGCCGACCATCGCATGGTAGACCATGATCGTGTGGGGTGTGCCCTCCACGCGCGCGGCGGCTTGAAGAATCTCGTCTGGCGTCAGGCCAAAGCGGTCGCCGCCGGGGTGCGAAGGATCGACCGTATCCGGATAGAAGCGCGCCCGCACGCCCAGCAGCAGCGGCTCATGGCAGCGCTCGATCAGCACCTCTAACTCGTCGAGATCGTCCAGAATTGGCACAACATGGTCGTTGCCAGCCGCGCGCAGCGCCACAACTGCGTCGATATAGAAATCTTCTTTGGAACCGTTGCAGAAAATATATCGCTCATCTGGCAGCACACCTTGCCGCCACAGGTGGTGTGCAATCACCACGTCGGCGGCGGATGAAGTCTCGTAGTGTGCGCCAGCGGAAAGTGCTGTTCGAACCACCTCTTCGGCAAAATTTGCCTTGGTGGCATACGCATACACAAATGCGCCTGCGTAGCCGGTGCGCTCCCGCGCGGCATTGGCCCAGCTGTGCATCTGCTCCACCTGCTCAGTGATCAGCGGGCAGTAGGCCACCTCAAGCGGCGCGCCGTAGCGCCGTGCCAGCGCGTTCAAATCGATCCGGTCTGCAAGCAGCAGCCGTCCATCCCTGCGACTGACGAAATCAGTCACGCTACCAACAGCATCAACGCCAAACTCCTGACGAAGGTAGTCGAGATAGGTCTGCTTGCTCAATCTAACGGCCCTCCTTGAGTGCAATAAAGATTCATACACATTACAAACGGCGAACGAAACACACAGCGTTGCTAGCGGTGAGATATGTCTCATCACCTCGCGCATGTTGATTGATTGTAGTGAAATCGAGAAAAAACCGGGTGTTTATTGTGCTTCCCTCCAAGCTCTTTCAATACGACGGATCAGATCGGGCGACCACTTCCACCGCAGAGCTTGAGGGCATAAAAAATCCCCTCCACGAGGAGGGGCTTGGGGCGCATATCAATGTGGTGATGCTCAGGAGCACCACCATGCGACAGCAGGCGCGCGTATACCCACCGCGTGAAGCAGCGAGCGGCGAAAAAGTTCGCAGCAAACTCGATTGGCCTTGCCGTCCATATAACCTCAGTGAAAGCTCTGCCGGGGCGCCGACCAAAACAGCCATCATGGCTATTCCAGGCATTTCGCCACAACCACCGCACGATGCGAGCGGCGTGCGCCGGAGAGCACGTATTCATTGGTGAAATTATTCACCGGTCTAGTATTATACACTGATTCTGCCGCTTGTCAAGGCCGTCGCGGCGACCAAATGTGGCAGATTGGCGGAGAGATGGTATCTTTTTTCGCACTTCGATAACGCTAAGTGGTGATCTCGTTACTTGCGTCCACCCTCTGAGGGTAGTACAATGAGTCATACGATCTTAAAGGATCAGTGGCACATGTGCTACCTTGATCGCAGCCTAGAAGGAGCGAACAGAATGACCCATGTCGTCTGCAAGCAATCTGGCCGCGCAAGATCAAATGGTTCAAACGCTTTGTTGTTGTCAATAGTCCCCAGCTACATTTGTGGCATGGGGACTTTGTGTTTTGATTGCAACGCCGTTTCGTCAAAGCAAAATGATGAATCCCCAATGAGGAGGAGCAATCATGTGATCTCGTTATTAAAAGTCGCAATGGCAAGATTTCTGAGCGGCAGCGCGCCTACATCGAAGAAAAGCTGGGCAAGCTCGAGCGCTACCTCGACCAGATCAACAAAGTCACGATTGAGGTTTCCGAGGAGCAACGCCGCAATGATGGTCTGGTGCATCGCGCCCAAGTGACGCTGCAAGGCAACGGTGGCATGTTGTTGCGGGCCGAACAACGTGCGCCAGAGCTGTACGCCGCGGTGGACCTTGTCAGTGACACATTGCAGCGCCAGATCAAGCGTTTCAAGGATAAGCACTGGCGGCGTAAGCCACGGCGCGGTGGCGAACAGCCGATGATCATGGAGACACTTAGTGGCGGCGATGGTGCGCTGGACGTCGAAGATAGCGAGGAAGATGTGCCGCAGATCGTGCGCACCAAGGAGTTCGCGGTCAAGCCCATGCACAGCGAAGAAGCGCTGGAGCAGATGGAGTTGTTGGGCCATGACTTCTTTGTGTTCCGCGACGCACAGAACAACTTCGTGAATGTGCTGTACCGCCGTAAAGATGGCAATTATGGTCTAATTGTGGCGGGTGACACCGAGCGGTAAATCTTCATGAATTTACATGCTACTATATGATGCGCGATGTAGGGCGGTTTATGAACCGCCCTTCTTTATTGAAAGGGAGCACTCGATGACCACGTGGGCCGATTATCTCGAACAGAATAGCGGGCGTTTTCAGGATGAAATGCTCGATTTCCTGCGCATCCCCAGCATCTCGTCGCTGTCGGAGAATGCTGGCGCGGTGCAACAGGCCGCCGAATGGGTAGCGCGCCGCCTTACCGCTGCTGGCATGGAGCATGTGCAGGTGCTGCCGACTGAGGGCCATCCGGTTGTATACGGCGACTGGCTGCACGGCGAGGGCAAGCCAACGATCATGATTTACGGCCATTTCGATACGCAGCCAGTCGATCCTCTTGATCTGTGGGAAACGCCGCCATTCGAGCCGACCATCCGCGACGGGCGGGTGTACGCGCGCGGCGCGTCAGACGACAAGGGTAACATGCTGGTGCCAATTTTGTCAGTCGAGGCGTTGCTCAAATCCGAGGGCACGCTGCCAGTCAACCTCAAGTTCTTCTTTGAGGGCCAGGAAGAGATCGGCAGCCCGTATATTCCGCCGTTTGTCGCCGCGCACCGCGATCTGCTGGCATGCGATCTTGTGCTTAGTGCCGACGGCGGCCAGCACAGCGAAACTGAGCCGTCGATCCTGGTTGCCTTGAAAGGCGCGTGCGCAGTACAGATCGATGTGCAGGGCGCGAACGGCGACTTGCACTCCGGCATGTACGGCGGCGCGGTGCAAAATCCTATCCATGCCTGGTGCAACTGCTCGACTCAATGCGCGGCGAGGATGGCAAGATTCTGGTCGAAGGCTTTTATGACGACGTGCTGCCGCTGAGCGACGACGACCGGCGACGGATCGCCGAGGTTCCGTTCGATGAGGAAACGTACAAGGCCGAGCTTGGCGTCGATGCGCTGTGGGGCGAACAAGGCTATACACCTGTGGAGCGGGCATGGGGCCGACCGACTTTGGAAATCAATGGTATCTGGGGTGGCTTTCAGGGTGAAGGCATCAAAACCGTGCTGCCGAACCAAGCGCATGCCAAGATCACCTGCCGCCTGGTAGCCAACCAGGACCCGGCCAAGATTGTTGAATTGATTCGCGCGCATGTCGAGTCGCACGCACCGACGGGTGTGCGCGTCAATGTGCAGCGGCTGCCGTTCACCGGCTACCCGTACCTCATTCCCGCCGATCATCCCGGCAACCAGGCCGCCCATGCTGTGCTGGAGGAACTCTATGGTCGCGCGCCGTACTATGTGCGCACGGGCGGCAGCATTCCGGTCTGCGCATTGTTCCTGCGCGAACTCAATGCCTATACGGTTGGTTTCGCGTTCGGCCTGTCGGACGAGCAGGTCCACGCGCCAAATGAGTTCTGGCGGTTGGAAAGCTTCCGACGCGGGCAGGAAGGCTATTGCAATCTGCTCCACCGGCTTGGTGAGACGTATTCAGTGTAGTCTACAACGTGCGGGTGTGCCGTGACTTGGCTCGCATGCCCGCACTTTTACTTCTGCGATTGACTCCGTTGGGTGCTCTGCTTGATTTTTCGCTCCCTCATAGTAAGATGTATGTACAGGAACGCTCCTGCCTGTCCGTTCGCGTGCCATTATCAGTATCATACGCTCAATGGCTGTGCCGCATTCCTTTCCTACGGCGCATCCAAGGAGACGGCGGATGAGTCTGGCTGTACAAATGCGGCTGCTCGGCGGCTTTGCTCTGGAGGCTCAGGGCGTGCCAGTTCCCATTACTTCACCACGCATGCAGGCGTTGCTGGCCTATCTAGCGTTGCATCGCAATGAGCCGCAGCCGCGCAGACGGCTCGCCTTCCTTCTCTGGGCCGAGTCGTCCGATGCTCAGGCACAAACCAATCTGCGTACACTGTTGCATCGCCTACATGCGACGCTTGGCAGCACGGTGCAGCTAATCCATGTTGACGCGCAAACGGTTGCCTGGCAGCCCGCTGTCACGATGAGCCTGGATGTAGATGATTTCGAGGAAGTGGTACAGCAGGCAAACTTCGGCTTGCTGGCCGGAGATAAAGCAGCCACTATCACGGCGCTCGAACATGCCGCTGCTTGTTATGCTGGCGACCTGCTGCCGGACTGCTACGATGAATGGGTGCTGCCTGAACGGGAGCGACTGCGCGAACTGCTGATTACAACAATAACCCAGTTGGTGATGCTGTTGGAGCAGCGCCGCGCGTATGCAGCAGCAATTACGCATATGCGCCGCCTGGTGCAACTCGATCCGCTCAACGAGGCGCAATACCTGACGCTTATGCGCTTGCATGCTGAAAACGGCGACCGCGCTGGTGCGCTGCGCGTGTATCACGCCTGTGCCTCCATGCTTCAGACCGAATTTGGCGCTTCACCGGGCGCAGCGCTTGTGGCCGCATACGAGCGGCTGCTGGCTGCAGAACTACCTGACACAGCGCCTACGAACCCAATGTCTAGCGCCCCATTGGTTGGCCGCCATGGCACATGGCGGCGGATGACAGCGATTTGGCAAACGGTGAGTGCTGGACAGGCGCGGCTGCTGATACTCTCCGGCGAAGCTGGCATCGGCAAAACCCGCCTCGCTGACGAGCTACTGCGCTGGGCGGGCCGCCAGGGCACGGCTACTGCGGTCGCGCGCTGCTACGCTGCCGAGGGTGAGTTAGCATATGCCCCTGTAACGACCTGGCTGCGTGCTGATGCGCTACGATCAGGACTTCATGCGTCTCGATGTGGAATGGCTGTCTGAGGTAGCTCGACTAATGCCTGAAATTCTGGCTGCACATCCTGAAGTGCGGTCGGCTGGCCCGCTGACTCAAAGGTGGCAACGGCAACGTCTGTTTGAAAGCCTCGCACGAGCCATTCTCGCTACCAAGCGCCCATTGATCCTCCTGATTGATGATCTCCAATGGTGCGATCATGACTCGCTTGAATGGCTGCACTATCTGTTACGTAGTGAAACGCACGTGGGGTTGCTCATCGTTGGGACGGTGCGCGTGGAGGAGGTCGGCGTCAACCATCCGCTAAACAATGTGCTGCATGCGCTTCGCCGTGAGGGGCGCATGTCAGAGATTTCACTCGATCCACTGAGTTTAGAGGAGACTGTGGAACTCGCAGGTCACACAGCGGGGCATGTACTCAGCAAAGAGCAAGCTGCGCGCATGTACCAGGAGACTGAGGGAAACCCGCTCTTCATTATCGAGACTGTGCAGGCCGGATTGGAGTTCATGGAGAGCAGAGGCAGCACCAACCCTCCTGTAACTGAATTAGCTAACGGTGAATCAGCAGAATCTGGAGCAATGCTGCTACCCGTCGTGAAAGCTGTGCTCGCACGGCGGCTAAGCCAGGTAACACCGAGCGCACGCCAACTGCTCGACGTAGCGGCGGTTCTCGGACGCTCGTTTACCTTTGATATCCTTGCGCAGGTAGCTGATACAGACGAAAACACGCTTGTGCGCGGACTGGATGAACTATGGCAGCGCCGAATCGTGCGCGAGCAGGGGCCAGACGCATATGATTTCACGCATGAGAAGCTACGCGCTGCCGCTTATATGGCGCTAAGTACGGCGCGACGGCGCGTACTCCACCGCCGCGTGGCTGAAGCACTGGAGGCTGCGCCCAACATAGATCGTGAAGCGGCCAGCGCCCAGATTGCAACGCATTATAAGCAGGCCGGCAAGCACACGCTCGCTGTCTCCTGGTACTGTAAAGCTGCTGAGACCGCCCGGCAATTGTATGCAAATGCAGATGCGTTGGCCTACTATCGGCGCGCGCTGGCCCTGCTCACAGATCGCACGACACAGGAAACGGCCTATCTGTACAGCCAGATAGGCGATGTGCTGCATCTGCTTGGGCAGTATGACGAGGCGCGGGATGCCTGGGAACATGCATTGCATCGCATGCCCGAACACAATCGGATTGGCCGCGCTGATCTCCAGCGCCGGCTCGGCAATCTCTGGCGCGATCAATACCACCATGACCATGCCATGCGCATGTATGATGCGGCAGAGTCTATGCTTAACCTCATGCCCAGTGAAGCTGACAAGGCTGCCTGGCTTTGCTGGATCGAGATCAACCTGGAACGAATCATGACTCATTATTGGTTGGGCCAGGCGGTCGAGATGCTTCAGATCATCGGGCAGATCCAGCCGGTGATCAAGCAGCATGGTTCCTTGATCTTGCAAGCGCGGCCACACCAACTGAGCAGTATCGGACTCCTGCGCGGCAGTCGGTACCGCGCATCCAATGCGGCTATCGTACATGCGAAAGCCTACTTGTCGGCAATCGAACAGGCATCCGCTCCTGATCTCTTGCCCGCCGCTCACTTTCAGCTTGGCTTCGTGCTGCTCTGGGCTGATAAGCTTGACGCTGCTGAACAGGAAATCCAGACTGCGCTTGCGTTTGCAGAACGGAGCGGCGACATTTCGCTCGAAGGGCGCTGCCTCACCTACCTCACAGTTATCGCTCGTAAGCATGGGCAGCTAGAGCAAACACGCGCTTACGCCGAGCGCAGTTTGCGCGTCGCCACGGCTGGCAACATGCTCGATTACATTGGCGCGGCGCAAGGCAATCTCGCATGGTTGGCCTTCCGCGCTGGAGACCTTGAACAAACCCGCATGCACGGAGCCGCGGCACTGGCTGCCTGGTCTCAATTGCAAGCCAGTTACATGTTCGAGGCGCTTGCCCGTTGGCCGCTAATTGGCGTTGCGCTGGCGGAGAAAGACGCTGCCGAGATCAGGACACACGCCCGCGCTTTACTTGATGAACGGCAGGCACGTCTGCCGGAGGTTCTTGAGCAAGCGCTCGAAGCAGTTGTTGGCACTGCGGACGATGGCGATTGGGATGCAATTTATGCTCAGTTAGAGCCAGTGATTGATCTAGCCCGCGAGCAAGGATATTTGTAAAGAACCCTCTGATTGAATGTGGGCTGGATGTGGCAACTACTGCGTCCAGCCCGTTTTTGCATGAAACGCCACATGAAACGCTTGTGAAACGCTGCCCCTGCTACACTCATTTCAACGAACCGAAATGAACACAAGCAAGGAGGCCTCACCATGTCCACAGAAGCAAACAAGGCTCTCATCCGCCGCTACTTCAAAACGCTGCGCCAGGACAAAAGCCTCGCCACGCTGGACACGTTCATCGAGGAGGACGATCTGAAGCAGCACATCGCGTTCTTCGAGCAAGTCTTGCCAGGCTATTACCTCGAACTGGAAGACATGGTTGCCGAGGACGATAAGGTCGCGGTTCGTTCAACCGTGCATGGCGTTCATAAGGGCGAATTCATGAGCATTCCACCAACTGGGAAGCAGGTAAGCTTCCCGTTGATGATCACTTACCGGATTGCAAACGGCAAGATCATCGAGCACTGGATGCTGGCGGACGTGATGAGCCTGATGCAGCAGCTTGGCGCAATGCCCGCTCCAGCGCATGCGTAAGCTATCGCTCGCTGCTCACTGCCATGACGCCTTTATAATCCAAGAAAGGAAGGTAGTATCGTGGCGAATAGCACATTGATACGCACTGGTTTGGTCGGCTGCGGCAGGCACGGCAGCTCGCTGGTGCAGGCAATCGTTCGGAGTGAGTTTTTGCAACTCGTTGCGTGCGCCGACCCTGACGAAGCAGCGGCGAGCCGGGCTGCTGCGCTTGCGCCTGATGTCAGCACGCATGCATCAATCGAGGCGCTGCTCGCCGAATGTGAGGTCGATGCGATCGTCGTTGCGACACCGCATATCCTTCTCGCCCCGGTCGCACTCACGGCGCTGCGCACGGGCAAGCATGTGATGGCTGAGAAACCGATTGCGCTGAACGCGCGCGAAGCAGCAGAGATTGAGGAAGCAGCAAAGCATGCTGGCGTCTGTTACATGGCCGGTTACTCGTTTCGCTTCTCCATGGCGCGCCACGTTCAAGATCTGCTAACAGCAGGGGTCGCTGGCGATATACAGGCGATTACCAGCAGCATCAGCTGTGGGGCAATGAACGAGGATTGGATCGCTTACCCTGAAACGGGTGGTGGACCGCTGCTCTACGTCGGCTGCCACATGGTTGACCTGTTCCTCTGGTTCCTGAACGATGTCCCGATATCCGTGTATGCGGACATGGAGCGGCGCGACGATACTGGTGCGGATAATACGACAGTATTCCAAATTCGATTTTTAAGAGGTGCGCTGGGTCAGTGCCTCGTGACCCAGGCCGCATCCACATTCTTCTATGAGCTTGATATTCACGGAAATGCCGGGAAAATTACCCTGCGCGGACGCAATTTCTTGCAGTTTGAGATCGAGGTATCGAGCAAGGCAGTCCCGGCCTATGCCGAGCCAACCATCATCCGTCCGGCTATTCGCCGCGACAACATTACCATGATGCTCGTGCCAGAACTTGAGGAGTTTGCCAGCGCCATTCGCGAGGGCCGCCCACCGTCCATCACCGCATCTGATGGGCGGCGGGTGCTGAGCGTGCTCGATGCAGTGTTCGAGTCGGGCCGAACCGGGCAGCCAGTAAGATTAAGCAGGCAGTAGGCCCGCAGAACCACCTGCGTTGTACGCTAATTGACTCCATGCTTAAAATTTAAGTATGGAGTCTTCATGCAGATAAAGCCACTTAGAGAAACTTTTATATCAAGTTTTCTCCGGCTGAATCAGCTTTAGGATAACCACAAACCTATCCCGCCTCTGAAGCCACAAAACGCATTTCTGAAATTTGCACCATGATCGCCATCATGCCGCTCGCGCTGCCTTTGCTATGAAGTTCGCCCGGTGCAAAGAAGGCACCTTGTCCGGCTTTGAGCGCGACCCGCTTGCCGTCGGCTCCTGCCGCCCAACCTTCGCCTGCGACCACGAGAAAAAGCTGCCCTGGTCCGGCATGGTGTGCGCCAATCTGACCACCTGCCAATACACATGCGCCTCGCCCGCGCCGCCCAAGCGGACGCTGCTCGCTGCCACGCTGTTGTAGAGTTCGATCGGCTCAGCGTGCTCACGCGAAAAAGAAAATACCTGCACCTATGCCTCCGTGTCATCAGCCTGTCAGACCTACGTGTACCATGTACAACTGCACCTGTATTATACTTATAGTTGCGTTGCTGTTCGCGCTGCGCATGAAATCGTTGACAGCGTTTTGGGGCGCACGTATAATGTCGCGTTGGTATTCACATAAGGTTTGAACGCATGGAACACGTCGCGCCGACCGCACCCCGCACATCCTGGCAATCATGGTTACGCTTTGATGTGGTAGTGCTGCTGCTGTGCGTGGTGGCTGTGCTGGTGTTGGGCTGGCCGGTAATTGGCTGGGCGCTGCTGCGTCCGGCGGCGGTGCCGCTCACGTTTATGTCGGCGATACTTATGGTGCTGCTGCCGGGGTTGGCACTGCTGCGCTGGCTGTGGCCCACCACGCTTGCGCCTGCCGAACGCTGGCCGCTGGCGGTTGGGCTGAGTTGTGCCATGCCGCCGGTCCTGCTGCTTGTAAGCATGCTCGTTGGGGTGCATTGGAATAGCCTGTTGTGCTGGGGCTATCTGGCGCTGTCTGCCGTGGCGCTCGCGTGGCCGCGCCGAGGCGAAACAGTGAAAGCGCGCATGGCCGGGCTGCGGTCGTGGCTTGACCGAACCAATCTGCTGTTGATCACGCTGACCTTGATTGCCGTGGCCGCACGACTGTATCCGTCCCGCGATCTGCCGGTCGGTATGTACGGCGACTCCTATCACCACACCATGATCGCGCAGTTGCTGGTCGACCATGGCGGCCTGTTTTCATCATGGCAGCCGTATGCCGCGCTGCGCACTTTCACTTATCACTACGGCTTTCACAGCAATGTCGCATGGCTCCACTGGCTGAGCGGCGTGCCGGTGACGCGCGGCCTGCTCATTGTCGGGCAGTTGCAGAGCGCGCTGGTGGTGCCGCTGACGTTTGTATTTACACGGCGAGTGCTGGGCAACGAGCGCGCGGCTCTGTGGGCTGCGTTGGTAGTTGGCTTCGTGGCGATCATGCCAGCGTATTACGTGAACTGGGGCCGCTATACACAGCTGGCCGGGCAACTTGTGCTTCCGGCAGTGTGCGTGTGCTGGATGGAACTACTTGACCACGGACGACGAACGACGGACGAGGGACGACGGACGACGAGTGGAGCGTATTTGCCATCGTCTATCGTCTATCGTCTGTTCCTTCGACTTCGCTCAGGACAAGCGTCCATCGTCCTTTTGACAGTTCTCGCCACGTCCGGCCTGGTGCTGACGCATTATCGTATCGCGGTATTTGCTGCTTGTTTTGTGGTCGTGTACGGCATGTACATTCTTGCAAGCCGTGTGCGATCATGGCGGGCGTTTGGCGCGCTTGTCGGGCGCGGGCTGCTAGCAGGCGGGCTGGTGCTGCTGCTAGTTTCGCCATGGTTGGTGCGGCTGCGCGAAGGCTCGCTGCTCAAAATCGGTGAATACTACGCTTCACAGAACATTGGCGCGGACGACACCAACGCGCTGCCAACAGTGGCCGATTTTTTTGCGAGCTACGCTGGCTATTATCTGACGCCACTCGCGGCAATTGGTTTGCTGCTGTTGCTGGTGCAGCGTAACTGGTGGGCATTACTGTTGGTCGGTTGGGCGGCCGCAGTCTGGCTAGCTGCCAATCCGTATCTCGTCGGCCTGAATGGCGCGGGTATCATCTCGAACTTTGCCGTGCTGATTGCGGTGTACATGGTGTTCGCGCCGTTGGCTGGCGCAGTGCCAGCCGTGCTTAGTGAGTGGCTTAGCCGTTCGCCAGTTGCCGCACACGGGCTGAATGCCCTACAAGTGGTAGCTGGTGCAGCGCTGCTGGTGTGGGGACTTCACTGGCAGGCGCGCATTCTTGACACATCCAACGAATTGTTCACGCCTGCTGATGCGGCTGCTATGGATTGGATTAAGCAGAACACACCTTCCGGCGCCCAATTCTTTGTCAATAGTTTTGGCGCATATGGCAACACGGTGTACGTTGGCTCGGATGGCGGCTGGTGGCTGCCGTTCATGACCGGGCGGCACAGTAACCTGCCACCGATTTCGCAAGGCCATGAGGCGGGCGAGCAGCCGAATTATCAGCTTGTGGTCACGGCGGCCAACCGCGCGCTGGAAGCCCACCTGATCGGCTCACGTGAGGAGGCCGAAGCGTTACGTGCGGCTGGCTATTCCTATCTGTACGATGGCCCCGCTGCATCGCTGCCGGGCAAAGAATATATCGATCCACAAGCGTTGTCACAATCGCCAAATTACCAACTTGTCTATAGCAAAGATGGCGTGACGATCTGGAAGGTGCGGTAGTGAGAATCTGCGTCGTCGGCCCAACCTACCCCTACCGTGGCGGCATCGCCCATTACACGACGCTGCTGGTCAAGCACCTGCGCGAAGCAGGTCATTGGACGCAGCTGTATTCATTTACTCGTCAGTATCCGCGCTGGCTGTTTCCTGGCAAAACGGATAAAGATCCGAGTACAACGCCGCTCAAGGTCGATTGTGAATATGTGCTCGACCCCATGAATCCCTTGACATGGTGGCAGCTGTGCCGCCGGGTGCGCGCCGACGTGCCGGATATGCTGGTGCTGCAATGGTGGCAGCCATATTGGACGCCCTGCTTAACGTTTATTTCGCGATGGATCAAGCGTAATACCAACATTCGAATTGTCTACATCGTTCACAATGTTGTGCCGCACGATGGCGGTGGCACACTCGACCGCCGCTTGTCTACCACTGTGCTGCGGCGCGGTGATGCCTACATCGTTCACAGTGAGCAGGACCGCCGCCGCTTGCAGGCGCTCTTGCCGCGTGCCCATGTGATCAAGACCCATCACCCGACCTACGCCGAGCTGGCTGAGCAGAGCTGCGCCGCAACGAATGCGACACTGCGCGAACAGCTTGGATTGCCGCTCGATTGCCCGATAATCCTGTTCTTTGGTTTCGTGCGGCCCTATAAAGGACTTGAATACCTGCTTCAAGCCATGCCGCTGGTTCGGCAGCATCGCCCGGTGCATCTGCTGGTCGTCGGCGAATTCTGGTCGTCGCCGGAGTTCTACGAGCGTTTCGCCCACGACCTTCATGTCGAGCATGCAGTGACGTTTGTGAACCGCTACGTGCCGAACGAAGAACTCAAACCGTACTTCGATCTGGCGGATGTAGTGGTGCTACCATACGTGTCAGCGACGCAGAGCGGCGTAGCACAGCTGGCGTTTGGCTTTGGCAAGCCGGTGATCACCACGCGTGTTGGCGGCCTCTACGAAGTGGTGGAGGATGGCGTTAACGGCCTGCTTGTGCCGCCGCAGGACGAGCAGGCGCTGGCCGATGCTATTGTACGTTTCTATGATGAAAATCTGGGACCGCAGCTTGCACAACATAATCAACAACATGCGTTTTCCTGGGACGATCTGGTGAAGGCCGTTGAAGAAGCGCAGCAATCAATACTGCCATGACACTTTCCGCTTTTGTGCAAGCGCACCTCGTCGCGCTTTATATTCTGCTGGCCGGGCTTGGGCTTGGTGGCGGCGCGCTGCGGCTGCTACGGCTGCCATCCCAGGGAATGGAACGGCTGTGGCTAGCCTGGGTCGGTGGGTTAGGTATACTCTCGGTTAGCACGTTGCTGTTGGGCATGGTGGGCCTGCTCTACACATGGTTGTTTGCCGTGCTGTTGCTGCCGTGCGCGCTGGGCGGCATGTGGCTGCTGGCGCGTAGTGGCATTGTGCGGGCGGCGCGCGACTGGCTTGCATGGAAGCATGTCGGCTGGTTCCGTGTCATGGCGTATTTGCTACTTGCGCTCAGCTTCGGAAGCGTGCTGTGGATCTGGCTGACCCATGCGCTCATGCCGCCACACGAGTGGGACGAAGTGGCCTATCATCTGACGCTTGCCAAACTGTATGTTGATGCACATCGCATTATCTACGTGCCGTTTATCGTGCATTCTAACTGGCCAATGAACAGCGAAATGCTGTTTTCGATCGCGTTGTTGTTTGGCTCCGACCTTGCTCCGCATCTGCTGATACTCTCCACCGCGCTGCTCGCCGCTTGGGGATTGCTCATTGTGGGCCGCCGCTGGTTCGACGACCGCGTTGGTATTGTCGCTGCGGCGCTGTTTCTTGCTGTGCCGCTGGTCAAACGACTGGCTGGCACAGGGCTGATCGATGTGGCCATGGGCATGTATGTGCTAGCTGCCTTGGTTGTATTTGAACATTGGCGTACCAGTCAGCGACGCACATGGCTAGTACTGTGTGGTGTGCTATGCGGCTTTGCGGCAGGCAGCAAGATCATGGGCGGTGCCTTTCCGCTACTGTTTGGCTTGTTGGTGCTAGCTGTGGTGCTGCGGCAGCGTCCACATAATTTCAAAGCGGCACTTGGTTATGGCACGCTTTTTGGGGCGACTGGCTTACTTGTGGTCGGGCCGTGGTACTTGCGAAGTTGGTTATTTACGGGTAACCCAATTTATCCGTTTGCCTTTTCGATCTTTGGTGGCCGCAACTGGGACGCTTTAGGCGACGAGTATCACACCAATTCGTTGTTTCAAATATGGGCATTGCAAATTCCGCATACTCCACTTGGTTTACTTCAATCATTCTGGTACATGATCACACAGCCTGAGAAGTTGGGTGATTATCGAGGCGGCATTGGCGTTATTGGTCCGGTAGGAGCGGTATGCGCTGCGCTGCTGGCATGGCGTGGACCGCGGATGCTTCACTGGGCTTTGTTGGTAAGTGGTGGCTTTTACCTGCTCTGGTTTGCGTTCGTTAGCCCTCAGTTACGCTTTTTGCTGCCAATTGTGCCGCTGTTGGTGTTGGCGGCGGCGTACGCATTTGTGTGGGTTTACAGCCATGTGCGCGTACATACGGTGCAGTTCGCGTTGAGCGGCATGTTCATTCTGCTTTTGGTACAGCAATGGCCGTGGGTTGATACAGGCGAGCGAGGCTTGCTTGCATCCCATTGGCCGTACATCACAGGTCAGATGTCACGGGAGGCATGGCTCGACACGCAGATCGACAGCATGCCGTTATTCCGCTATGCCAATACCGAATTACCAGAGGACGCGCGTATTCTGCTGCTGCCGTATGAAAACCGCAGCTACTATCTCGACCGTAGTTACATCTGGGGGCATCCTATTTCGCAGCGCATCATTCGCTTTGAGCAGTTCGACAATGCCAGTGAGCTTGAGGCGCGGTTGGAGCAACTTGGCATTAATTACGTGATTGATAATCCTGCCTGGTCGTATGATGGCACGCGCTATTGGAACCATGACCGCACGCTCATGCTACAGTTGCGTGATGCGTGCGGTCAGACGTTGTTGAAGCAGGGCGATGCAGAGCTTTATAAGTTGAAGCCATGTGAGGCATCTGTTGCAACACGTTGAAGTTAGGGTTGTGTGAGGAATACTACCTAATTTTTGTACATAACCCGAAAGTAGTATTAGTTGTCTTTACAGCATTGTAATGGGCTATCTACGTTCCAGGTAAGCGTGTGCAAACTCCGCTGCATACACTATCCAATATCGATTGGATACTGAAGCTCGCCAAGATTAACCGATTTTCCTCCCTGAACTTCCACAATCATAGACTTGCCAGTTGCGGGTGTGTTGAGCAGAATAGCTCCCTGCGGCCCATCCAACATGAGGCCATAGCGGCCCGGTGGTACATCAGTGAAGGCAAAGTTGCCTTGTGCGTCCAGTTTAGCTGATGGTGCTGAACCCTTATCTAGCTCCACCAAACCTTCAACGCCCTTTTCAGATTTTAAAATATTGCCGAGATAAACGGAAAAACCGGTTATTGGTTTGCGTCCATGCTTGTCTGTGACGCTCACTACTCGTCCGGTCACAGTTCCAACCTTGTTAGATGTAGGTGTTGGATTAGGGATATCTTGAGCAGCAGCGGGGCTTTGAGTATTTGCATTGATTGTATCCGCAGATGGTTGTGTAGCATTGTTGGGAACCGCTACTTGATCTGCGCAGCCAGTCAAAACTAAAAACAATGCACAAAGCAAAACAAATGAAACTCGTCGCATAGAAAAATACCTTGTAGTGATAAAGGGGAGCGATATATCGCTCCCCTTTACGCGTCCGCTTGCTATGATGTGAGAGTGCTTACTTGTTGATAGCCTCAGAGACGAAGAAGGCGTCCGTCGCCGAGCTTGTCGCAACCTGGTTCAACACACCGACGATCTTGGGTGTGCCACCCGTCGCGGTGCAGACACCCGCACCGTTGTAGCCGTTGCTAATCGCGTTTACCTGAACAGCAGTCCAAGTTGCGTTTGGCGCCAGATTTGAGATCGACTGTGTAACCGACGTGTTGCTGTAGGTGCAGTTGATGTTCACTGCTGCCGAGCCAACATTCACGATACTGAAACCGGTGAAGTAACCAGCAACGCGGTCCTGGATCAGCGGGAACACCACCGTGCTGGTGCCAGCAGCAGCATCAAAGCTGTCGTACGCGCCACCCTTGTTCGTGGTCTGGTTCAACTGATTGACCACTGCAATTAGTGGCTGGTTTGCGCTGTTCGCTGTCACGCGAGCTGAACCGACAAACGTTGCGCCATTTGCACAGTTTTCGCCGCTGTTGTCCTTTGCGAAGGCATTGATGGCGAAGAATGCCGTGCCGCCCGCTGGGACCGGAAGCGTCTCGGTGCAGTCTGCGCCCGCCGCGCTATGCGTGTAGGTGACCGTGACGTTGGTGGCCTGCGTGCCTGCGTTCTGCATTGAAATACCAGTGATGAAGCCTGAATTGTTGGCGTTGATCAGCGGCATGACCGGTGCAGTGCTGGTACCAACAAAGCCGTTGTACGCCAGCAATGTTGTTGGGCCATTCTCAACAACCGCAACCGCAACTGGCTGGCTGCTGCTGCTTACCACTGCTGAGCCATTGAAGCCAGCTGGCAATTGACCGTTCGCCCCCTGATCAAAGCGTTCTGATGAACCTGGCTGCACGGTCTTGGTCTCAGTGACCGAGGCGCTCAGACCGCCGCCCGAGTAGGTCACAGTCACGTCAGTGGCTGCTGTACCAGTATTCTGGACGTTGAAGAACGAGTTAAAGCCGAAGCTACCCTTGAACAACAGCGGAACGGTGACCGAGTTCGCGCCAGCGCTGAAGCCGCCGTACGCCTCACCATAGAAGAAGCTGTTGTTGGCGAGCACGTTGACGACTGCGGCGACCTGCTGGTCGGAGTTGATGACCGCGCCACCAGTGAATCCAGCGGCAACGTCAGCCGGCAAGGTGGCGTAGGTCTTGGCGCCGTTTGCCGGAATGGTCGTCGTGACTGTTGCCGACGGCGTGCTCGAACCCGAAGGAACGAACGAAATTGACACATTCGCGGTGGCGTTGCTCAGATTTTGAATCTGGAAGCCAGTCGAGAATGAGGTGGCCGCTGCGGAGGCGGAGTTTGTGCCGCCAAACGCGAGCGCCGCGGCGGCAATGGCTGCCGCCATAATGACTCGAGGTGCTTTCATTAACCGAACTCCTTTAGTGAATGATTTCGGACGCGACAACTTGTACGACCCTAGTATCGCTAAAGTTAGCCGTATTTTCAATAATCCATGCGGGTTATTTTCGGGGTAATAGAGGGGTTATTTTGTATACTTCGTCCGGTTTTTGCTCATCAAAAAGGGATGATGGCTGATCTGGATCTGATCTAACAGTTTGTTCATCCTGAGGTGTGCGCAACGTTGCGACAAACCCGCCAAGTCCGGCGACAAGCGCCCACAGCACCTCATTTACAGTAAGGACGAGGCGCATCAGCAGCGCGACGACGAGCGCCTCTGCCGGGCTGCCAGCCATACTGCCGAGCAGCGCTGTAAGCGTTAGTTCCTGCACGCCGAGTCCAAATGGAATGAACGTGGTAAATGATGTGACAATGCCAGCGGTTGCCCAAATGCCGATGATTACCGGCAGTGCTGACAACGCGAGAGGGTGAATCGTTGTCGCCAGCACATACAGCACGCCGCCGCCGAAGCACCACACGCCCGCGTATACCAGCGTCCAACCGAGGAGATCGCGGTAGCGAATGTACAGTGGCGCGCTGTTAGGGCTGAGCCGCCCCACAACAGCCCGCAGCGTGCGCGGATGCAGCGCCGCGCCGCCCAGCAGCAGACCGCCCACGAGCCACCACAGGCTGATACTTTGGCCAGGCAATGCCAGCGGCCACATGAGGAGCGCCACCAGCAAGCCGCTGGTCAGAATCATGGCGTATTCCAAGCCGCCGCCGACCGCCACCAACGTACGCGACACGCCGAGGCGCTCGTACATCACCACGCGCCCAAGGATGTACCACATGGTGCCGGGTAGCCGACGCGTGATTGCCGTGATGCAGTAGATACGCACATGTTGCGGCCAATTCCACACGCCGCTGAGCGCGCTGATGATCCAGCCCCAACCAACCACCGCAAGAGCCAACGCCACTGCATACACCAAACTGCTGAACAGAAACATGCGCGCATCGATACGATCGAGCAGTTGCCATAAATTAATTTGACCGCCGCTGCGCAGCACGCCGTACAAGGCATACACGGAAAGCGCGCTCACGACGAACATGGCGACCAGCGCGCCCCAGAAGCGCTTTCGGCGCATCATGTAGCGCAGGCGTTCGTTCCAGTTACTCATGAAGGCTTCTCCGCTGGGCGACATAAATAGACCAGGCACGTCGCAAGGTTGAGCGGAATCAACGGTGTCAGCGTTAACTTAACTAATTCACGCCAGTGACGAGCATACCATAACCCATCTGCCAGCGACTCAGGAAACTCGCGCTCATACTTCACTGTGCGCACAACCTCCAGGCCACTTGCTTCGAGCAGCAGTTCCCACTCGTGCCGGGCGGCGTAGCGCTGAAGCGGCTGTTCATCGATGGTGCTCATGCCCGTTTTGAAGGCTTTGTACACATTATTCAGCAAGCCGTACGTATTTGGCAGCAGAATACATGCTAGTCCATCGGGGCGCAGCACGCGGCGCATCTCGGCAGCGCCAGCCCGCATGTCTAAAAAGTGCTCCAGGCTGCCAATACAGGTGACATAATCAAAGCTGTTCGTTGCGAACGGCAGGCTTTCACCGCTGCCCACAGAGAACGCCCTTCCCGTCTCCTGCTGCGCGATTTGCAATGCGGATAGCGAAATGTCAATTCCATATGCTTCAAGGGCATACAACTGTCGAGCCATGCGCGGCAGCACGCCCTCGCCACAGGCTACATCTAATAAACGGCGGCCAGGGATGGGTTCGAGCAGGCGCAGCAGCCAGCGATAAAACGAATTGAGTTGTCGAATGCCATCGCCTTCATAGATGTCGTCGTAAGCGGCGCGGGTCCAGCCCTCTTCGGGCTGCGCCAATCGAATCTCGAAGCGAATATCAAGATTGTTCGGTGAATAAGTCATAGTGTAAAAGAGTCAAGAACCAAGAACAGCAAGTGTTCTCAGATGCAACAGATATATGTATCGTCCATTTTTACGCATCTACTGTGATCGATGATGCATTGGCGCGTGCGAATACTACCATGATCGAACTGAGATTGAACCAATTGGCCGGACCTGCGTAATATGGCTTCGTAAGCAGCCGCATCGGCCATGAGCGCAGCACGCGCATGAGCGTGGACGCATCATGTCCTTTGTCGCGCCAGCGCTGTTCCAGGCTCATGAGCAGCACAGAATAACCTGCCGTAAACGAGCGAATGCTGTCAACATTAAAACCGAGCTTTTCGAGATGGATGCGCAGCAAGGGTGGGCGGAACAGGTTCAGGTGGCGCGGCAAATCCCAGCCGAGCCAATGCGGCCCAAGCAATCGGGCTTCCAGGCTGTCCGGGTTGGGCAAACTCATGACCAGCAGGCCGCCAGGTCGCAGCACACGCTGAATTTCGCGCAGCACGGCCGGCGGATCATGCACATGCTCGAGCACGTCCCACAGCGTCACCGCGTCGAAGCTGGCGTCAGCGAACGTTGCCTCCTCCAGCCGCCCGCAGAACACCGGCAGCCCAAGCCGCTCCTGCGCGTAATGCGCCGCGCTCTCAGATGGCTCAACGCCCTGCACATCCCAACCCATGCGGCGCATGCCGTCCAGGAAAATGCCAGTTGCGCAGCCAACGTCGAGCACGCGGCCTGCCTTTCCCGCAGCGCCATGCACGGCTGCCGCGCGCCGATATTGTCCGTAGCGCCGCTCCCATCGCCGCCACCAGTGCGTCTCGTCCTCAATCGCATGCTGAAAAGGGATATAGTTTTCAGGGTAATAGCGGTCGATTGCGGCAACTGTTGGACGCGGGTTCTGATAAAGATGCCCACATTGCTGGCATGTGACCAGCCGAAATTGATCGTCCCCTGCGTGGAGCAGATCCGGTCCTTCAAGAAGCAGCGCCGCATGATCGCTGCCGCACATGGGACAGGGAATAGTTTCAAACGTGGTATTGCCGGGTAATTCGTATGTCGATAGTTGAGACACCCTTGTGCCTTTCCAAACGTGGATTGATTGTAGGAGCGCGGCACGCCGTGCCCTCAATTCATTGAATGCCTTGCGTAGAGTAGCCGATGATGAAGAAAAGTGCAAAAATTAGCTGAGGAGTTGCCGATACACACCTTCCGCAACATCGGCCACCCGCGCCCAGCTGAGCTCATTCTCTGATAGGCGGCGGCCCTCCGCGCCGAGCACAGCAGCATGCGCCGGATCGCGCAGCAGGCGCAGAGCATGGGCGGCGACATCGTCGGGTGTTGGTTCGGCAGCCGTGCCAGCGTGATACTGCTCCACGAACGCGCCGAGATCGCCGACACGTGTGGTAACGAACGGCAAACCCGCTTCCATATACGTGTTGAGCTTGAGCGGCCAGCGGCCCCGATTCGCGCCTGTGTCGCACAGTGGCACCCAGCCGATGGTGCAGGCATGCAGATAATGACGTAGCGTTGCTGTGTCGAGCGGGCCAGTTCGAATTACTGCCTCTGGACGCGCAACAAGTTGCTCAATAGCGACATTGCAATATCCTAACACCAGCAGCCGCGCGGTTGGCATGCATGCCACCACGCGGTCGAACGCTTGGGCCATAAGGTGGGCATCACGCTCGAAGATTGCTCCAACGTAGCCGATCAACGGTGCGTCGGCAGGCAGGCCAAGCGCCGCCCGCGCGGCATGACGGTCTTCGAGCGGCCAGCCCGCCGTGTCGCTGCCGTTGGGCAGTAATGTAATAGAGGCCGGATCAACGCCGAGCGCCACCGCCTTCTGCGCCAGTACGTTGTTGATTACCGTGGTCGCATCGGCATATGTGCGGAAATGCTCCTCGAAGAATGTCTCGGCGGGCCGCAGCAGCACTTTTTGTAACGAACTACGTCGCTCCTCTACCGAGCCGCCGCGCCCGAACCAGTCGCACCAATCGATGACCAGCGGCGCGCCCGAACGACGCCGGGCGGCGAGCGCGGGCATGATCACAGATGGGCGGCACTCAAACGCATGGATGAGGTCGAAGCGCGCCAGTTGCAACCATGCTGCCCGCGCCATACTCGCCCACACATCCATCCCGAGCGCATGCTGCCGTTGAGCAAATCCGGCGCTTCAACAATCGCCAGCCGCTTCTGCTCCTCATACGTCACCCGAAAACGCCAGTGCTCCTGCGACGCGGTTGCAAGCAGCGTGACCGTGTGCCCGCGACGGCAGAGTTCGCGCCCGATGTAATAGGCGCGCCAGTAGGTTCCCTTGAAGGGCTGATTGAACACCAGCATCGCGACATGCATCAGGGCTGTTGCACTCCCGGCAGAAACACGGTGAAGGTTGGCTGGTATTCATAGGCCTGCGTGCTGAAGCCATTTTCGTTGCGTCCGCCAACAATATAGAGTTTGTTGGTACCGACGGCATGTGTGCGCGCTTCGCTGATTGTAGTGAATGGTGTGGTGAGCGACTGCCATGAATCGGTTTCGGGGTTATATACTGCCGCTTTATTCTCGATTGCTTGATCAGCCATTGAACACAAATATCAGGTTGCCAACAGTAGCCGCGCTTGGACGCTTGCTCGGCATCGCGAGTGAGGTCTGCGTGTTCCATGGGTTCCGCTGCCATCTTCCGCGGGCGTGTAGCGCTCGTTTGTGGCAATGCGCCCTGCTGGTTCTCTCCGCCGATCACATACACCTGACGATCCATGACTATTGCGTCGGCAAAGGCGCGCGCGGTCGGCATCTTGCTGAGCGCCGCCCACTCGTCGGTGTCGGGGTTGTACTGCCACACCTCGTCGCTGTAATTCGTGCCATCCCAACCGCCGAACATGTACAACTTGCCCTCAACAGCGGTCAGGGCGTAGCCGCTGCGTGGCGCAGGTAACGATTTACAGGTGGCCCACGTATCGCGGTTCGGATCGTATGCTTCACAGGCATTCGTCGGCTGTCCCGAAGCGAGCCGCCCGCCCGGCACGTAGATTTTATTGCCGATTACCGCCGCCTGCACATCGCTGACCGGCTGCGGCTTGGCGCGGCGCGGCACCCATGTGTTAGCGTTAATATCATAGCGCAGCACCTGGTCACCGACGCCGCTGCTGTCCTCACCGCCAATCGTATAAATGTATGAACGGCCACCATAGGCAACATCGGCCATGGCGAAACCGGCCCGCCCGTCGGTCAGTGGCGCGAGTTCGCGCCATGGCTTATCCGGCACCGGCACATTCAAGCCTTCCGTGCCGGTGGTGGGCGTTGGAGTTGCGGCGGAAAACTGGCGTGTCACCACTACAACAACGGCGATGAGCAGAAGCAGCGCTGCCATGCCGCCGCTTACTACGATGAAACGTCGGTTTGCAGCGAACACTGGCGTGACTGTAACAGGTGGTGTGGGATCGTTTGTTGTGGTAGCGACAGCATGATCTGCTGGTACTGTACGAACTGGCTCGTCCGGCGCGCTGCCTGGCTCTATGGCCGTTTCTTCAACGGCTGTATCGGGCGCAGTCTGTTCAGTCGGCGCATCTGCCGGAGGCGCTTGCTCAGCTTCGGCTGGCGGCGCGCCCTCGTGCGCCATTGGCACCAGGCCCATGCGCATCGCGTACACAGTCGCCTCTGTACGCGATGCCACCCCAATTTTGCCGAAAATATTGCGGAGATGCACCTTGACGGTGTTTACGCTGATGTGTAATTGCTGCGCGATCTGCTGATTCGTCGCACCAGTTGCGACGAGCTGTAAAATCTCAAGCTCGCGATCGCTGATTTGTATATCGGTGGTCATGAAAGTGTTCGTCAGTTGCCTTGTTGCTCGTTGTTTCGATCATAGCACGTCTCTTGTGGGACGGCAAGGATTGTGACACCATCGTCATGGTACACGGTACGGTAGCCCTGCCTGTTTGCAAACACTTCGGGCGTAATCGCGCCGCGTTGCGAACCAAAGTATATATAATTGATATGGTCGCATGCAATCAGGTTGAATAGTTGTTGTTCTTGGCCAGCATGAAAATTGGCAATAAACTGGCTTCGCTCCTGTGCAGCGCGGATATAGTCAGGCGGGCCGTAGATCGCCAGCACTGGTGGTGTGCTAACCCAACGGCCTGCGAGCGGCAACAACCACCATCCGCCATCCGTGCCACGTTCGGAGCCGGGCTGCCATGCGGTTGCATTGATAAGAAAGCGTGCGTCTGGCGCGGTGTGTTTCTCGGCCCAATGGATGGCTTTGAGATCAGCAGCGGTTGCGAATACGGTGGCGGGATTCACGATGCCGCGCATGCGCCACCCGCCCCAGAGTCCTATGCTCACAAGTACGAGAAGCGCAAGCGCATGGACTGCTATGCGCCGATGAGCAATGGCGTTATGTGCCCAGATGCTCAGATGACTTGATGTCAAGGTGACATCTGTACTGTGGATTGGTTCACGGTTCTCAATTGTCGCTTCTTGTCTCCCTGTCGCCTTGTCGCCTTGTCGGCTTGTCCCCGCACTTCCCGCCAGCCACTCTGCCAAAAAGCATGCCCCGCCACCAATCATGACGCTGATAGGTACGAACAAGCTGATCACAACTGACTCATTTGAGACGAGCCACAGCGATGGCAGCCCGACAAGCCATGGATTAGCGGCAAGAAACATGGCCGCTACCCATGCTGTCTGTTCGACGGCAGCCCGTGAGCGGCGCGCTAGACTCCACAGCGCCGCCAGCAGTGCCAGCGGAATGAGCCAGCGGTTCAATCCGGCCCACAGCAGCCCCGGCGCAATTGCGCTGCCCCCTTCGTTAATGACATAACTCGAACTCTGCGCTACACGCTCTAGCGTGCGAGTAACCAGCAGCCACAGCCATGGCGCTGTCAGAATGAGCGGCAGCCCGAAACCGAGCACCATGCCAAGTGCATGCTTTCGCCATGGCACATGCTCCTGTGTTGCAAGCTGCGCCCCTCCCATCACCATTAATAAGCATAACGCGAATAGCAGCACGCGAAAATGGACGAGACTTAACCCTGCTAATAGTAATGCAACAGAGCCATACCATCGCAGTGACGCGGTACGGAGCGCCTCTCGCCACGCAATTGCGAGCGGTGGCAGCAGTAACAGCCCGGCCAATTGTGTGTAGCGCCCCCAACTGGTGTAATACGCGGGAAAGGTCGAGAGCGCACCAACAACAACGCCTGCGACAATTCCAGCCCAGGGCTTGCGCCACAGGTATGCTGCCAGCGCGCCGCAGGTCAGTACATGCAAAGCACTCAGCACCTGCCCGCTCCACAGCATGGCGGTTGGTAGATCAAGGCGCGTGACCTGCATCACTGTCGCAAGGACGACATGGTAACCCCAGTGATATGGCAGTTGCTCAACGGGCATGTACGGCACAAGCGACAACGGTGCCTGCCCACGCTCAGCCGCCACGCGAATCATCAACGCATGATGAACCGAGTCGACCCACGCGGGCAGTGCAAGGTGCTCAATTTGAACGAATCGCAGCCACAATGTTAATCCGAGCAGTACCAACATTGCTAGGGCTGCAAACTGTGTGGATGATTGAGCGCGGCGCACAACGGCATGAGCGGGTGCTGCTTCACTGGAAGCGCTGCGCCATATGTACACTAGCACTGCCACACCGCACATGATCGACAGTACAGTGAGCGTGGTAGCAGAAAGCGCGAGACCAATCGTCGTAATCCAGAGATACAGCAGAGGAATGATACTCAAGCTGTAGCCTAGCCATAATGTTGGGCGCGCAAAAGTGCTTGTTACTGGCAGCGGATGCAGCAAACAGTCAAGTAGAAAGCCGGGGCCAAATAGTAGCAGCGGCAGCGCGACAATAAAGCGTCCGGATGGTCCAGCGGTCCATGCAAGCGGTGCGCATAGAAGGATAATAAGCGCAAGTGTGCGATGAAGCGACATGCCCGATAGTGTACCATACGGTGGGGCGGTGACAAAGCTGCTAACCGCATTTTGAGCACGAAAAGCCGGGATACGAAAAACCCGCCTCTGTAACGAGACGGGTTTTTTGTTGCAACAACACGGTCCTGTTTTAACAAGATGTATCACGGGTTGGCACACCACCTGTTGCCGATAAAACACGCTTGAAGAATAGCTCGTTGGTTGGTTGCACTGAGCGCGCCTGTGGGCCAGTAGATGGTCGCTTAGCAAAGGTAATGACACCTTGTTGTTGTAATTCGCATAGACCAACGCATACCTCGAGCGGCACTTGCCCAAGTGCCATAGCAATTTCAGTGATGCTTCGTTGTCCATCGACAGCAGCAAGGATAGGCCATGTTGACTCGCTGATTTGAATATTCGCATGCGGGCCATGGTCGATCAGCCCCGGCACCCAGTTTAAATCGTGAATATGCTGCCGCACTTGTTGCCAGAGCTGGGCTTGCTCCTTGGCTTGGCTCACCAGGATATAAGAATCATGCCAGAGTGTAATGGTATCGCTTGTTACGCCTGAAACAAAGCGAAATGGCGCGTCGCATTCTTCAAAGAGCTGACAGAGCGCATCAAATCCCTGATGGTTACGCGTGGTAACATGGTACAATCGTCCATCGCGACAGAAGACATGGCCGGCTGTCCCGTCGTGGCCTACCTCGATGACTCCCGTTACAGCGGTGGCTATAGCTAGCTCGATAAGTTCATCAAGTGGAAACTGATCAAGCGTGCTTTCCAGCTGCATTGATCCTGATGTAACCATAAAATGTTCTCCTAAGACGCTGTTTGTATGGTACCATGCGCCTTGAACAAGGGCGATAGTGCAATGCTCCTATTTATCTGCTATCTTACCTCGTCCTACCAACCAGCATATTACCACTTTTTAACTATTATGTGAGTCTCCGGTGATAATATGTGAGTTTACGGTGGTACTTATTGGCACGATGGCTAGCTCCGAAACATGCGTTTGCCCGTTTGACAAGCGCTACTGCTCATGGTATACTCCTAAATCGCTGTGCAAACACATTCTATTTTGCCTGCGCAGGTTGGACCCTATCTAAGGCACGGCTTATGCTGTGACCAGAACTGGGTTCACGCTTTTATTTTGTAAAGAACCTAAAATACATAGGTTAGTAAGTATAAAGTAGCTGTATTTTGTAACAAGAGCTTGGGTACCTTTGAAAGGTTCGCTGCAAACGGAGGAAGCACAACAGCATGCCGACAATTAATCAGCTCATTCGCAAGCCACGCAAGCCGGTCATGAAGAAGACAAAGGCTCCGGCGTTGCGCTTTAATTTGAACTCTCTGAAAGGAAAGCTCACGCGCGTTTCGGGGGCACCGCAGAAGCGTGGTGTTTGTACACAGGTCCGCACGATGACGCCAAAGAAGCCGAACTCGGCGTTGCGCAAGATTGCGCGAGTGCGCTTGAGTAACGGGTTGGAAGTGACGGCGTACATTCCGGGCGAGGGTCATAACCTGCAGGAACACTCAGTTGTTCTTATTCGCGGTGGTCGTGTGAAAGACTTGCCGGGTGTGCGGTATCACATCGTGCGTGGCACGCTTGACGCGCAGGGTGTCGCGAACCGCAAGCAGGGGCGATCAAAGTATGGCACGAAGAAGGCTGGCGGTCCGGTCGGCAGAAGGTAAGAATTGTGCAGTGGTGCTGTGAGCATAAGCAGCGCCCATCGTTTGAGAGGTAGTTATGCCACGTCGAGGAACCATCGAAAAACGTGAGACGCCGCCGGACGCTCGGTACAATAGCGTGCTGGTGCAGCAGTTTATTAATAAGGTGATGCAGCGCGGCAAGAAGAGCGTTGCAGAAAAAATTGTGTATATGGCGCTAGACACCGCAGCGAATCGCTTAAATAAAACTCCTATGGAGGTTCTTGAACTGGCAATTCGCAATGCTGGTCCGGTTATTGAAGTGAAGCCGCGGCGTGTTGGCGGCGCGACTTATCAGGTGCCAGTTGAGGTGAAGAGTGATCGGCGCACGGCTTTGGCAATGCGGTGGCTGCTTTTGTCGGCGCGGAGCCGCAGTGGCCGTCCTATGTACGAGCGCCTGGCGACTGAGTTGATGGATGCGTACAATAATACGGGCAGCACCATCAAGCGGCGCGAGGACGTGCAGCGTATGGCGGAAGCTAATCGCGCGTTCTCACATTACGGTCGCTTCTGAACTTACTAATCTAATCCGTTTGCAGTGCCTTCAAGGCATGGCAAATGAAAATCGTCTCCGAGGAGAAGAAATACTATTATGGTTCGGGATTTCCCATTAGAACGAATTCGAAATATTGGCATTATTGCCCACATTGATGCTGGTAAAACGACCACCACAGAGCGTATTCTGTTCTATACCGGGCGTACCTATAAAATTGGTGAGGTCCATGAAGGTACGGCTGTGATGGACTGGATGGAGCAGGAGCGCGAGCGAGGCATTACGATTACTTCGGCTGCGACTACGGCTGAGTGGAAAGATAATCGTGTCAATATTATTGATACACCAGGACATGTAGACTTCACGGCTGAGGTGGAGCGCTCGTTGCGTGTGCTCGACGGCGGCGTAGTCGTGTTCGATGCTGTTGCCGGCGTCGAGCCGCAGTCAGAAACGGTGTGGCGGCAGGCTGATAAGTATCATGTGCCGCGCATCTGTTTTGTAAACAAGATGGATCGCACTGGTGCTAATTTTGATCGTACGGTCGATATGATCAAAGAGCGTCTTGGCGCAAAGCCTGTGCCGATCCAGTTGCCGATTGGTACTGAGGATCGCTTTCGTGGCATTGTTGACCTGATGGAAAACAAGGCCGTGATGTATCTAGATGATCAGGGCAAGCGCGAGGAGCTCGATGAGATTCCGGCAGAAGTTGCTGATCAAGCGGCGACTCTGCGCCAGGAAATGATCGAGGCTATTGCCGAGACTGATGATGAACTCATGTTGCTCTACCTTGAAGGTGAGGAGCTTGACATCAATGAGTTGAAGCGTGCGCTACGCAAGGCGACCATTGCAAATCAATTGGTGCCAGTGCTCTGTGGTGCAGCGCTTCGCAATAAGGGCGTGCAGCGTGTGCTCGATGCAGTGGTTGACTATCTACCGTCGCCGCTGGATGTTCCGCCTATTCAGGGCATGCTGCCCGGTCAGGTGGCTGGCGATGAGGGTGTGGAGTTAATCACACGCCCAACTGAAGAGGATGCGCCGTTCGCTGGTCTGGTCTTCAAGATTGTTGCCGATCCGTATGTTGGTAAGCTGGCATATTTCCGGGTTTACTCAGGCAAGCTTGAGGCTGGTAGCTATGCGCTTAACTCGACGCGTAATCAACGCGAGCGGGTTGGTCGTCTGCTTCAGATGCACGCAAATCACCGTGAAGAGATCAAGGAGGTCTACGCAGGCGATATTGCGGCCATGGTTGGTCCGAAGCAGAGCTTTACTGGCGATACGTTGTGCGATCCCAATGATCCAATCGTGTTGGAGAATATTCGCTTTCCTGAGCCAGTTATCCAGTTGGCGGTTGAGCCAAAGACCAAGTCTGACCAGGACAAGATGGGTATTGCTCTGTCACGCTTGAGTGAAGAAGACCCAACCTTCCGTGTCAACACTGATCAGGAGACCGGACAGACCATCATTGCCGGTATGGGTGAGTTGCACCTGGAGGTGCTCGTTGACCGTATGCGCCGTGAGTACAAGGTTGAGGCGAATATTGGTAAGCCGCAGGTGGCGTATCGCGAGTCGGTCAGCCAACTGGCTGATGTAGACAGCAAGTTCGTGCGCCAGAGCGGTGGTAAAGGTCAGTATGGCCATGTCAAGCTGCGGGTTGAGCCTCAAGAGCGCGGTAAAGGCTTTGAGTTCGTTAACGCGATTGTTGGTGGCTCTGTGCCGCGTGAGTACATTGGCGCAGTTGAAGCTGGCATCAAGGAAGCCATGGAGACCGGCGTTATCGCTGGCTTCCCGGTAGTTGACCTCAAGGCGACCTTATACGACGGGTCGTACCACGAAGTTGACTCGTCTGAAATGGCGTTTAAGATTGCGGCGTCAATGGGTCTCAAGGATGCTGTCCGTAAGGGTAAGCCCATCTTGCTTGAGCCAATTATGAGGGTTGAAGTCACAACACCTGAGGAGTTCCTTGGCACAGTGCTTGGCGACTTGAACTCACGGCGCGGCCACGTCGAAGGCATGGAATCACGGGCAAATGCACAGATTGTGCGGGCCTACGTGCCGCTAGCGTCAATGTTTGGCTACACAACTGACCTGCGGTCTTCAACGCAGGGCCGTGCGACATCCTCTATGGAGTTTGCGTACTACCAGCCGTTGCCAGATAATTTAGCGCGCGAAATCATCGAAAAACAACAGGGATAGGGATAAGGTCACTTACGATTTACGATTTTGGATTTACGACAGCGTTCTGCCACTCCAAAATCGTAAGTCGCTCATCGTAAATCGTAATGCTATAAGGAGTACACGCTGTTATGGCAAAGCAGAAGTTTGAGCGGACGAAACCGCATGTGAATGTGGGCACGATTGGGCACGTCGACCACGGCAAGACCACGCTGACGGCGGCGATTACCAAAGTGCTGGCCTTGCAAGGCGGCGCCAAGTTTACCTCGTATGACCAGATTGACAATGCGCCCGAAGAGCGCCAGCGCGGCATCACGATTGCCATTCGGCACGTCGAGTATGAAACCGCCCAGCGCCACTACGCGCACGTCGACTGCCCGGGCCACGCCGACTATATCAAGAATATGATTACCGGGGCCGCCCAGATGGACGGCGCCATTCTGGTGGTCTCCGCGCCGGACGGGCCCATGCCCCAGACCCGCGAGCACATCCTGCTCGCCCGCCAGGTCCAGGTGCCGGCCATGGTCGTGTTCCTCAACAAGGTTGACATGATGGACGACGAGGAACTGCTGGAGTTGGTCGAACTGGAGTTGCGCGAACTGCTGTCCAAGTACGACTTCCCCGGCGACGACATTCCGATTATTCGCGGGTCGGCCCTCAAGGCGCTCGAGTCCAAGGCGACCGACCCGAGTGCGCCGGAGTACCAACCGATTCTGGCCTTGATGGAGGCGGTCGATAGCTACATCCCCACGCCGCAGCGGGCCGTTGACCAGCCGTTCCTGATGCCGATTGAAGACGTGTTTGGCATCAAGGGCCGTGGGACGGTGGTGACCGGGCGGATCGAGCGTGGCAAGGTCAAGGTCGGTGATACGATCGAGATTATCGGCATGGAAGACGCCCTGCCGCGCAAGACGGTGGTGACCGGCGTGGAGATGTTCCAGAAGACGCTGGACGAAGGCATCGCGGGCGACAATGTGGGCGCGTTGCTGCGCGGGATTGAGCGGACCGACATTCAGCGCGGGCAGGTGCTGGCGGTGCCGGGCAGTATCAAGCCGCACAAGACCTTCAAGGCCAACGTGTATGTGTTGAAGAAGGAAGAGGGCGGGCGGCACACGCCGTTCTTCCAGGGCTACCGGCCGCAGTTCTACATCCGGACCACCGACGTGACCGGCAGCATTGCCTTGCCGGAAGGGATGGAGATGGTGATGCCGGGCGACAATGTGGAGATGGGGGTGGAGTTGATCGTGCCGGTGGCGATTGAGGTCGGGTTGCGCTTCGCGATCCGCGAAGGTGGTCGCACGGTGGGGGCTGGCGTCGTCACGTCGGTTGAGTAGTTAGTTATTTGGGAGACTATTACAGGGAACAGGGCGCATTTACGTTGCTCTTGTTCCCTGTGACATGTTAACTGTTAGTAGCATGAGGAGTTGCTATGGCGAAGCAAAAAGTCCGCATTCGCCTCAAAGCGTATGACCATAAAATTCTTGATCAATCGGCGCGTCAAATTGTTGAAGCAGCCGAGCGGACTGGCGCTCTCGTCGCAGGACCAGTGCCACTTCCAACACGTATTGAGAAGTTTAGCGTCATTCGCTCACCGTTCATTGATAAAGACTCGCAAGAGCAATTTGAGGTCCGAACGCACAAACGGTTGATTGATGTGCTCGATCCGCAGCCAGCAACTATTAATGCGCTGATGAAGCTCAATCTTCCTGCTGGTGTGGATATCGAAATTAAGTTGTAGGAAGAGCAAAGAACCGACGGCATATGACAAATGCCTTGAGTATTATAGGAAAAGCTGTTCGGTATTCTTTGCTCTTTCATTGAGCACAGCCGCTGCACTTGTTGCATGCTGTGGAGGTGTGATTGTGATTGATGGATTGTTGGGTCGCAAAATCGGCATGACCCAAGTCTTCAGCCCAAATGGAGAAGCTATCCCCGTGACCGTTATCGAGGTTGGTCCTTGTGTAGTGACACAGATTCGCACCAAGGACCGGGATGGTTATGAGGCCGTGCAGATTGGCTACGGTGAGGCCAAGCCAAAGAGCCTGAATAAGCCGCGCCAGGGCCATCTTGCGAAAGCTGGCCGATTGGTGCGCCATCTACGCGAGTTCCGTGCAACAAATGTTGATGAGTACAACGTTGGGCAAGAACTGAAAGTTGATCTTTTTGCTTCGGGCCAGTTCATTGATGTCACAGGAACGTCCAAAGGTCGCGGCTTCGCCGGTGTCATGAAGCGGCATAACTTCCGTGGTGGTCCACGTACCCACGGCCAAAGCGACCGTGCACGTGCGCCGGGTTCAATCGGTGCTGGTACAACGCCAGGTCGTGTCTTCAAAGGTACACGTATGGCTGGCCGCATGGGAAATCAACGTGTGACTGTGCAGAATTTGCAAGTTGTTGAAATTATCCCTGATCAGAACCTTCTGCTGGTGCGCGGCTCTGTGCCAGGACCAAAAAATGGCCTGCTGTATGTGCGCCGAGCAGTGAAAGTTCAGGAAGGGGCATAAGCAATGGAAGCACCACTGTATAATCAATCTGGTGATCAGGTTGGTACGCTTCAATTGGATGAGTATATTTTTGGCATTGAGCCAAATGTTCCAGTGATGCACCAAGCTATGATTTGCCAGCTCGCTAACGCCCGCCAAGGCACACATAATACTCGTGGTCGCGGTGAGGTGGCTGGGAGTACGCGCAAGTTGTACCGCCAAAAAGGTACAGGCCGCGCGCGGCAAGGTTCTGTTCGTGCTCCGCATCGCAAGGGTGGCGGCATCGCACATGGCCCGCATCCACGCTCCTATGCTAAGGATATGCCACGTAAGATGCGACGTTTAGCAGTTCGGTCTGCGCTTTCAGCGAAGCACGCCGATAATGCTATTCGCTTCGTCGATGGACTGTCATTTGCCCAGCCACGTACAAAAGATATGATGGCTTGTCTGCAAGCGTTGCAACTCGAAGGTAGTACCTTGCTTGTCCTTGATACAAAAGACGAGTTTGTGTACAAGTCAGCGAGCAATCTATCAAATGTTAAGATGTTGTTGGCTGGCTATCTCAACGTTGTTGATCTGTTGAAGTACAACAATGTGCTGATTGATCAATCGGCGGTTGATACGATTAGCAATTATCTTGGCAATGCTGAAGCCACGTTTGGGGCCGTCGATGGTCAGGAGGAGGCCGTATGACTCCACACCAGATTATTATTCGCCCGCTGATTACTGAGAAGAATACGAACTTGATGTCTCTCAACAAGTATAGCTTCGAAGTGGATCGCAATGCGAATAAGACGCAAATTAAGCATGCCATTGAGTTCCATTTTCAACGTGTCGGTGAAAAAAGTTCACACGATGAACGTGCGTGGTAAAATGCGGCGGCGCGGTCGTCAGATTGGCTACACTGCTGATTGGAAAAAGGCGATTGTTACACTGGCTGAGGGCGATCGGATTGAACTGTTTGAGAGTTAGGAACACGTGAGACGTGTTGCGTGGTGTAAGTACGCGCTCGCGCAACACATGACACGCAGCACGGAGTGAAACGATGCCTATTCGACGATATAAACCAACCTCGGCAGGGCGCAGAAACATGTCTGCGTCGACATTCGAGGAGATTACTAAGAAAAAACCTGAACCATCATTGCTCGCACCACTTCGCAAGAAGGGTGGTCGTAACAATAATGGTCGTATCACCGTGCGACATCGCGGTGGCGGCCACAAGCGTGCATATCGCCGTATCGACTTCAAGCGTGATAAAGTCGGTATTGAGGCAAAAGTTGCGGCAATTGAGTACGATCCCAATCGTAGCGCGCGTATCGCTTTGCTGAACTATGTTGATGGTGAGAAACGCTATATTCTTGCACCAGTCGGCCTTAACGTTGGCGACCGTGTGATGAGTGGCGTTGGATCAGATATTCGCGTAGGTAATGCATTGCCACTGCGCAACATCCCACTTGGTACCCAAGTTCATAATATTGAATTGCAAATCGGGCGCGGTGGTGTCATGGTACGTAGTGCAGGCAATTCAGCACAGCTCATGGCGAAAGAAGGCGATTATGCTACGCTCCGCATGCCATCTGGCGAGATGCGCATGGTGCATCTCAACTGTATGGCAACAGTGGGGCAGGTTGGCAATGTTGATCACCAGAACATTCGCATTGGTAAAGCTGGGCGTAAGCGCTGGATGGGCCGGCGGCCTGAAGTCCGCGGCTCTGCAATGAACCCGCGCGACCATCCGCATGGTGGTGGTGAAGGTCGCGCACCAATTGGTTTGAAGGGGCCGAAGACCAAGTGGGGCAAGCCGGCGCGAGGTGTGAAGACACGCCACAACGAGCGCACGGATCGCTTTATCGTTCGTCGGCGAAAGATTTAGTTCTATGGGCCGCGAGCACGTGCTCGCCGGAGGAGAGGGGCTTATGCTCCTCCTCATCCTTCGCCCACACATAAAGGAAGGAATCAATGTCACGTTCTTCAAAAAAAGGACCATACGTTGACGTACGGCTGCTTGGACGCATTGAAGATTTGAACCGCACGAATGACAAGCGTGTCCTGCGGACATGGTCACGTGATTCAACAATATTTCCGCAGATGGTTGGTCATACGATTGCTGTGCATAATGGACGTCAGCATGTTCCGGTGTATGTCACCGAGAACATGGTTGGACACAAGCTTGGTGAGTTTGCGCCGACACGCCTGTTTCGCGGGCATGGAGGCAAGAAAGCTGATAAGCGCGGGAAGATGAAATAACCATGCAAGCAAAAGCAGTTACTAAAAACGTGCGAATCTCAGCGACAAAGGTGCGGCAAGTGCTTAATGTGGTCCGCGGCAAGCCGGTTGATCGTGCGCTCTCCATGTTGCAGTACATGCCACAAAAGGCCGCGCGTGAGGTCGCTCGCACCGTTCAATCAGCGGCGGCTAATGCCGAAAATAACTTTGATATGTCGCCAGAAGCCTTGGTGATCAAGACGATTTATGCCGATGAGGGGCCAACGATGAAGCGGTTCATGCCGCGTGCACGTGGCCGGGCCGACCGTATTAACAAACGGACGACCCATATCACGGTAGTTGTAGATGATGGCGAAGAATATTAAGCATTGCGGCTTGCCGCAGTATTTGTGAGGTCGTATGGGTCGAAAAGTACATCCAATTGGTTTCCGGCTTGGATATATCAAAGACTGGCAGTCAAAGTGGTTTGCTGATCGCAACTACACTGACCAGTTGCATGAGGATCTTAGCCTGCGCCGCAAGATCATCAAGGAACTGGAGAATGCAGGTGTTGCACGTGTCGAAATCGAGCGGTCGGCAAACCGGATCGAAGTGACTGTGTATACTGCAAAGCCTGGTATTGTTATCGGCAAGCGGGGTGCAAAGGTTGACGATCTAAAGAACGAGCTTGAGAAGAGCACGGGCAAGAAAATCAAGCTGAACATTCAGGAAATTCACCAGCCAGAGCTTGAGGCGCAGCTTGTTGCTGAAAGCATCGCTGAACAGATTAACAAGCGTGTGTCGTACAAGCGGGCCATGAAGCAAGCTGTGCAACGGGCAATGCGTCTTGGTGCGCAGGGTGTCATGGTGAAGTGCAGCGGACGACTTGGCGGCGCTGAGATGAGCCGAACTGTGGCTGAACTTGATGGACGGGTTCCACGCCATACACTGCGCGCTGATATTGACTACGCGCAGGTGCATGCACATACAACCTACGGGCGCATCGGCGTTAAGGTTTGGATTTACAAAGGTGACATCTTCCCGGGCCAGGAAGGTGCAATGCAGCCGGTCGTGACAGCCGCCCCGCAGGAAGAAGAGCGTCCGCGTCGGCGTGGCGGCCGTGGTGGTCGTGGCAGTGATCGCGGCGGCGACCGCGGTGGTGACCGCGGTGGTGATCGCGGCAGCGGCCGTGGTGGCAACCGTGGTGGTGCCCGAGCACGCGGATAGGAAGGAGCAACGTATATGTTGATGCCTAAGCGCGTTAAATATCGCAAGCAACAAAAAGGGCGCATTCGAGGCATGGCGCATCGCGGCAATACTGTCGCGTTTGGTGAGTTTGGCATCATGGCGCTTGAGCCAGCATGGGTTACCAGTCGTCAAATCGAGGCTGCTCGTCGTGCTATCACACACCACGTAAAACGTGGTGGCAAGGTGTGGATTCGCATCTTCCCAGACAAGCCGATGACCAAGAAGCCTGCGGAAACGCGCATGGGTTCTGGTAAAGGTGCTGTGGACCACTATGTTGCCGTGGTAAAGCCGGGACGGATTATGTTTGAGCTCGGTGGTGTACGTCAGGATATTGCAGAGGAAGCGTTGGATCGGGCAATCCAAAAGATGCCGATCAGATGCAAAATCGTCGCCCGTGAGGAAGCGGAGGCCGCAGAATGAAAACGAGCGAAATACGCAGCCTGGAGAACGAGCGATTGCAGAGTATGCTAAACGAGCGTTACGAAGAGTTGTTCAATCTACGCTTCCAACAGGTCATGGGTAGGTTGACAGCGACGAGTCGCCCGCGAGTCGTCAAGCGTGAAATTGCGCAAATCAAGACGATCATGCGCGAGCGCGAATTAGGATTGTAGCGCAAGGAGAACGATGATGGCCGAGGGACGACGGCAGATGAAAGTTGGCCGCGTAGTTAGCGATAAAATGGATAAAACAGTGGTTGTGGCAGTGGATTACTTGAAGCCACACCCGCTCTATCGCAAAACCATTCGCAAAACAAGTAAGTTCTACGCGCATGATGCAGCGAATGCATGCGGTATCGGCGATGTTGTGCGGATTGGTGAAATGCGCCCGATGAGCAAGACCAAGCGTTGGGAAGTCCTTGAGATCGTACAGCGCAGCGAGGAGGTGTAGGATGATTCAGCCACAAACACGCCTCAGGGTTGCTGATAATACGGGTGCCAAGGAAATTATGTGTATACGCGTGCTTGGCGGTTCGCGTGTTCGCTATGGTTTTGTTGGTGATATTATCGTTGCATCCGTCAAGGATGCTTCGCCGGGCGGCGCGGTAAAGAAAGGCGAAGTTGTTCGCGCAGTGATTGTGCGAACAGCGAAAGAGTACGGGCGCACAGATGGTTCGCATATTCGCTTTGACGACAATGCTGCCGTGATTATTAGTAAAGAAAATAATCCGCGCGGCACACGCATCTTTGGCCCAGTAGCTCGTGAGTTGCGTGAGCGAGCATTTATGCGCATCATTTCGCTTGCACCAGAAGTTTTATAGATTGACGATTAATTGCGACTATGTAGCTATCGTCGTAATTGATTAAGGGGTTGGATATGCACGTCAAAACTGGCGATGAAGTTCTGGTCATCACCGGCAAAGACAAAGGCAAGCGCGGCAAGATTAAGCAAGCGATGCCGAAAGAAAGCCGGGTAGTGATCGAAGGCTTGAACATGATCAAGCGCCACATGAAACAACGCGGCCCAAATAAGCCGGGTGGTATCATTGAGCGCGAGGCTCCAATTGAATCATCAAATGTGATGCTGATTTGTCCAAGTTGTGGTCGTGCATCACGCACAGGACATCGCTTTCTTGAGGAAACGGATCATAAAGGTCGTCCACGCAAGGTGCGGTTCTGCAAAGCTTGTGATGCAAATATCGATGAGTAAAAGTGTATAGTTGTGAGTTATGTGAGCGAAAGCTTGGTCTAGCGTTCGCATCTTACAGCCCAATCAAGGCCGGAGAGCTTGAAGTGGCTTTCCAAGCCCTTGAGGAGATAGTATGGCACCGCGGTTAAAAGAACAGTATTTGAATGAGGTTGTTCCTGCACTTATGCAGGAGTTCTCATATACATCAGTGATGCAGGTTCCTCGCCTGGATAAAATGGTTCTCAATATTGGTTTGGGTGAGGCAATTCAGCATGCAAATGTGCTCGATGCTGCTGTGGGTGATCTTGCTGCTATTACTGGGCAAAAGCCAGTCATAACGCGTGCGAAGAAATCTGTCGCGGCGTTCAAAGTGCGACAAGGCATGCCAATCGGCGCAATGGTCACGTTGCGCGGCAACATGATGTATGAATTTGCTGATCGCTTGATGAATTTGGCGCTGCCACGCATTCGTGACTTCCGTGGCATTAGCCGGCGCTCATTTGATGGGCGAGGCAATTACAGCCTGGGCTTGCGTGAGCAAATCATTTTTCCAGAAATTGACTACGATAAAGTTGACCGCATCCGTGGTCTTGAGGTGGCGATTGTCACGACGGCCCCCGATGACGCACAAGGCTACGCTCTGTTAAAGCGTCTAGGTATGCCGTTTCGCGATTGAACAGGTTAGTGTTGTCCAGCAAGAGACTGGCTGTGATACGCGCTGGCTTGATACTCTAAGGAGGATTGAACATTGGCTAAGAAGGCGCTTATTGTTAAATCTCAGCGGACGCCTAAGTATAAAGTACGTGGCTACAACCGCTGTAAAGTTTGCGGGCGGCCACGCGCATACATACGACGATTTGGTATGTGTCGTATCTGCTTCCGTGAGCACGCATTGAAGGGACTTATTCCTGGCGTTACCAAGTCCAGCTGGTAATGTTCATTGAGGTGACCACGGCTTTCATTGGAGAGTCGGTTTGAGACCAGAAGCTGGGCATCAAGGAGGATCTGAGTGAGCGTTGTAAACGATCCAATTGGCGATATGCTAACCCGTATTCGAAATGCATGCATGGTGCGACACACGTCAGTCGCAATGCCATCATCAAAGATGAAGCGGGCTATTGCAGATATTTTGAAGCGTGAAGGATTTATTCGCGATTATGACGTACAGAGCGGAGAGCCTTTCGACACGTTGACGCTGACGTTGAAGTACATGCCTGATCGCCGTCCGGTGATCACAGGCTTGAAGCGTGTGAGTCGCCCTGGCTTGCGCGTGTATAGCGGGCGTGCTGACATCCCGCGTGTGCGCGGCGGCCTTGGAATCAGCATTCTTTCGACGCCAAAGGGTGTGCTTGCTGACCATGAGGCATGGCAGGAGCATGTTGGCGGCGAAGTGCTGTGCTACATCTGGTAGCCAGAAAGGAATAAGCGATGTCGCGTATTGGAAGAAAACCAATCAGCGTCCCGAAGGGCGTCGATATTAACATCAGTGAAGATAATTACGTGCGGGTGAAAGGGCCGAAGGGCGCTTTGGAGCAACAGCTTCCGTCTGAGATGATCATTCGCCTGGAGGATGGCACACTTAATGTCAGCCGTCCTTCCGACAATCGTAATCATCGGGCCTTGCACGGTTTAACTCGCTCGTTGCTGGCGAATATGGTGATAGGTGTAACTGATGGCTATCAGCGCGTTCTGGAAATTAGCGGTGTTGGTTATCGTGCGCTGGGCGAAGGAAAAAATCTTATTCTGCAGCTAGGCTTCTCGCATCCTATCCGTGTGATACCTCCTGAAGGTGTTACTTTTGAGATTGCAGAGCGCCGCAGTGGTAACGAGCCACAGCGGGTTGTTGTTCGTGGTATCAACAAGCAGATGGTTGGTGAGGAAGCCGCAAAAGTACGCAACCTACGACCGCCCGAGCCGTACAAGGGGTATGGTATTCGTTTTCAGGGTGAGCAGGTTCGGCGCAAAGCCGGCAAGGCTGGCAAGACGAAGTAATTTGTGATACTTGATGCTTGAAGTTAGATTATGTATTAAGCATCAAGTATCAAACATCAGAAAGGGCAGGGGATATAATCTCTGCTGCAGGGGGATAAAAGACATGCCAAAACGATTACCGCGCGAATTGCGCCTGCGTCGCCACCTGCGTGTGCGGAAGCGTGTCCAGGGGACAGGTGACCGACCGCGGTTGAGTGTGTTTCGCAGCAATGTTCATATTTATGCGCAAATCATAGATGATACTGTTGGCAGAACAATTGCCGCCGCTTCAACAGTTGATCATGATCTCGTATCATCATTAGATGGGCAAACAAAGACCGAGCAGGCAAAGGCCGTTGGTAAGCTTGTTGCTGAGCGCGCACGCAATGCTGGTGTGGAAAAGGTTGTGTTCGACCGTGGCGGTTACAAATATCACGGGCGTGTGCGGGCGCTGGCTGATGCAGCGCGCGAAGCAGGCTTGGTGTTTTAATTGGGGGAAACTGTGAATCGCAGACGTATCAGTAATGCTGACGATTTGGAACTCGAAGAGCGCGTTGTTCAAATAAATCGGGTTTCTAAAGTCGTCAAGGGTGGTCGTCGCTTTAGTTTTAGCACCGTTGTTGTTGTTGGCGATGGCAAAGGCCATGTCGGCGTGGGCATGGGGAAAGCTGGCGAAGTCCCCGAGGCTATTCGCAAGGGTGTGGAAGCAGCGCGAAAGAACGTTATTCGCGTCCCAATCACGCGCACCACCATTCCACATGAGGTAGAGACGCGCTATTCGGCGTCACGCGTCCGGCTTTTACCAGCAGCGCCTGGAACGGGTGTTATTGCGGGCCGCGGCGTACGTCCAGTTGTGGAGGCTGCGGGTATCCGAGATTTGCTCTCAAAGCGATACGGCAGCAACAACCCTGTGAACGTGGTTAAGGCGACGTTCAAGGCGCTCGGTGAACTGACTTCGATAGACGAGCAAGCACGATCTCGTGACATGACCACTCGTGAACTGGTTCAGCGCCGCTCGCGCCGTGAAGCGCAGGAGGCATAGTATGGCAAAACTACGTATCACGTACCGTAAGAGTTCTATTGGCTTTAGCAAGGACCAAAAAGAGACGGTGCGTTCGCTAGGTTTACGTAAGCTAAACAGTGTTGTTATTCAGGAAGATACGCCGGCTATTCGAGGCATGATCTTCAAAGTGCAGCATCTGGTTACTGTTGAGGAAGTAAACGGCGACGTGCAGCCTGAAGAGAAAGCGGTTTCCAAGACCACAGTTGTGCGCGCTCGTGACACAAACTCTACAGTATCGGTACCTGCTACTTCTACAACAGCAACTGAGGTGGAAACGGTGGAGGCTGATGTTCCATCGTCGGCAGGTGATGCCGGTAACGCTTGAGAGCGAGTTGCACAAGAAATTTGTGGCTATTCAGCTTATAAGAATAGTGACGGACTTACTTCAGGGTATGTAACCTCCGGATTTTGATAAGAGTGCTACGTGATTTGCTATGTCGTTGTGCATACATACGAAAGAATACTGCTAAAACTTGTTTGCTTAGTGGTACAATAGTACGATGTGTTACTATTCAGTATGATAAAAACGTAGTAAATCCGCTGTAGAGGATAGTGTTATGAAATTGCATGATTTGAAACCAGCTCCTGGGTCACATCGGGAACGCAAGCGTGTTGGCCGCGGTCCAGGTTCGGGTAAGGGTAAAACCAGTGGTAAGGGTATGATGGGTCAGAAGGCACGTTCAGGTCCAAACCCGTATCGTACCTTTGAAGGTGGTCAAAATCGACTGGTTCGTCGCTTACCTTACTTGCGAGGTTTCACTAATCGCTGGCGTACTGAGTATCAGATCATCAATGTTGGTGATTTGAGTGAGTGGGATGAGAGCCAGGATGTGACAATTGAGGCGCTAGTAAATGGTCGCGTAATTAGCAAGAATAAGCCATTAAAGATTCTTGGTAATGGTGACCTTGCTGCGAAGTTGACCATCCATGCCCATAAGTTTAGCGAAAGCGCACGGCAAAAAATTGAAGCGGCTGGTGGAACAATTGTAGAGGTGCCGTGGAATAAAGAACGTCGTCCGCGGAGCCGCAGGCCAGCGTTGCGCAAAGAAACAGCAACTAAGGAGTAATATCCAGTTCGCTGTTATTCATCTTTGTGTTTCGATGATTATATATGCGGCGCGAGAGCTTTGGCTCTGTGCCGCAAGCCTATAACGAGGAGAACGCGCCGATGTTACAATCGGTCTTACGAGCTTTGCAACTGCCGGATTTACGTCGGCGAATCATTTTTACCTTGGGCATGTTGTTGGTGTTCCGCTTCATTGCCCATATTCCGGTTCCAAATATAGATCCAACGGCTCTTGGCTCACTGCAGCAGGCATTACAGAATAATCAGTTAGCGCAGTTGCTTAACCTTTTTGCAGGCGGCGCGTTGCAACAACTTTCTGTTGCGTCCATGGGCGTTTATCCATACATCACCGCGTCGATTATTGTACAGTTGCTGACGCCGCTTATTCCTGCGCTCCAGGAATTAAGCAAAGAGGGCGAACAAGGCCGGATGAAGCTTAACCGCGTCACGTTCTGGCTAACAGTGCCACTTGCATTCTTGCAGGCCTACGGTCAGACCCGTACGCTCGAAATTGCCGGTGGTGTATCTTTGTTCCGCTCGCCGTTTGATATTTTTGCGAACTTTTTCCCCACTTTCACTGTGCTTGTCACCATGACGGCGGGAACAATGTTGCTCGTGTGGCTTGGTGAGCAAATTCAAGAGCGTGGTATTGGCAACGGTATTTCTGTCATTATTTTTGCAGGTATTATTTCCCGTCTTCCGGTGCTCGTGTATCAAGCTATCACAACGGCAACTGTTGGTGTTGAGCAATTAATCGGTATTATTGCCTTTGTAGTGATTGCACTGCTCACTATTATTGGGATTGTGCTGGTACAGGAAGGACAGCGCCGTGTACCGGTACAGTATGCAAAGCAGATGCGTGGCACACGAGTATATGGTGGGCAGGCGAGTCATATTCCGCTCAAGGTCAATATGGCGGGCATGATTCCGCTCATCTTTGCACAAAGCATTATTATATTTCCTGGTACGATTGCTTCGTACGCTTGTCCTGAGCAAACGGCGCCTGCTGGCGCTAGTATTCTCAAACAGGCAGCATGTTATACATTTCAAACGTTCAGCCCGCAGTATCGTGGGGGGTCGTTAGTCTACTCGCTCTTGCTCTTTTTGCTGGTTGTGGCGTTCACCTATTTTTATACCATGGTGATCTTCTCGCAGCAGAATATTCCAGAATCATTGCAGCGCAACGGTGGTTTTATTCCTGGTATTCGGCCTGGCCGTCGTACCGAGGAATATCTTACCCGTGTTGTGTATCGTATTACGTTGGTTGGCGCGCTTTTCTTGGGGCTTGTCTCAGTTTTGCCGTTTATTACGCAGCAAATCACCGGTGTGCAAATTGGTTTAAGCGCTACGGCACTGCTTATCGTTGTTGGTGTCGCGATTGATACCATGCGTCAGCTCGAAGCTCAACTTGTAATGAGAAATTACGAGGGATTTATCAAACGATAACATCTAAAAAGCGTTTGAGTAGTCGCTCGATGATGAGCAAAGAGGATGTAGCATGGATGTTATTTTGCTAGGTGCGCCAGGAGCAGGCAAAGGAACGCAGGCAAAGTTTCTGGAAGAACGTAGTAAGCTGGTTCATGTTGCAAGTGGTGATTTGTTCCGAGCTGCACTTCGTCAAGGTACTGAACTGGGGATGTTGGCAAAGTCGTATATGGATCGTGGTGAACTTGTTCCTGATGAAGTCGTTATACGCATGATCATGGAACGCATAAGCCAGCATGATTGCCAAGGCGGAGTTATTTTTGATGGTTTTCCACGAACGCGTGAGCAAGCCCACGCACTTGAGGAAGAACTCCAGAGTTCATGAGCGCAAGATAGATCACGTTATCTACTTGCGCGTGCCAGAAGACGTTCTGATGCGGCGAATTGCTGGGCGCCAAACTTGCAAAACTTGCGGGTCTACATATAATATATACTATTTCCCGTCGAAGCGACCTGATGTGTGTGATCACTGTGGTGGTCGCCTGTATCAGCGCAACGACGATAATTTGGAAACAGCGCGTCATCGTTTGGAGGTCTATTTTTCACAGACAATGCCATTAATTCAGTATTATAATGAGCAGGGTAGTTTAGTGGAAGTAGATGGTCAGCGCGAAATGTCGATGGTTACAGATGTGATGCTTGATTCTGATTGGAATGGGTGTAAATGGCGCTGACGCTGAAGAATAATACTGAACTAGAGAAGATGCGCCGCGCCGGGCGGATTGTTGGTGAATGTCATTTACTGTTACGCGAAGCCGTGTGTCCAGGAGTGACAACAAAGCAACTTAACGATCTAGTCTATAACCATATTGTCAAGCAGGGTGGCGTGCCTTCGTTTTTGGGGTATCCTGGTCCAACACCGTTTCCTGCATCGATCTGTGCCTCGGTTAACGATGAAATAGTGCATGGCATTCCAGGCCAGCGCGTGCTGCATGAAGGTGATATTATTAGTGTCGATATTGGTGCAATCTGGCAAGGTTATCATGGCGACTCGGCATGGACGTATCCTGTTGGTCGTATATCACCCGAGGCACAGCGCTTGCTGGATATAACAGAGCAAACGCTTTATCATGCGCTTGAGTTTGCAAAGAATGATGGCCGTTTGAGTGATATTTCACACGCTATTCAGTCCTTTGCAGAAAAACAAGGCTGCGGCGTTGTTCGAAAATATATCAGCCATGGTATTGGCCGTTCAATGCATGAGGCTCCTGATATTCGGAATTATGGTCCAGCAGGCCGCGGGCCACGTCTGCGCGCAGGCATGACATTTGCCATTGAACCCATGCTTACACTTGGTAGTTATGATACGCGCGAACTTGCTGATGGGTGGACCGTTGTCACTGCTGACGGCAGTTTAGCTGCTCATTTTGAACATACTATTGCCATAACGTCTGACAATGGACCAGAAATTCTTACACGACAAGACTTGTAGCTAGGAGAAATATGGCGAAGAAAACAGATGCTATTGTAATGGAGGGGACTATTCTGGAGCCGTTGCCAAATGCGATGTTCAAGGTACAACTTGAGAATGGCCTTGAAGTGTTAGCGCATATTTCTGGTAAAATGCGTATGAATTACATCCGCATTCTGAAAGGTGACCGTGTTCAGGTAGAGCTATCCCCGTATGATCTGACACGCGGACGTATTACCTATCGGTATCGATAAAATTGGGCAAAAGCAAACGTGCTGCCCGCCGTCAGGTTGGGGCGGCTTGTTGTGTGTTTGATATAATGATATGTATTGATCAAGCTGATGAGCACAAGCTAGTTGCATACTGCAAATGACATGAAAATCATGGCGCTCGTTGTCAGCAATGAAGTAAGGAGAGTTCAGATGAAGGTTCAAGCGTCGGTCAAGCCACGCTGCGAATACTGCCGCATTATTCGGAGGAAGGGCGTGCTGCGAGTGATTTGTAGCCGTACGCCGAAGCATAAGCAGCGTCAAGGCTAATAAACCGTTTAGTATAACTGGAGGAATATATGGCTCGTATCGCTGGAGTTGACATTCCGCGAAACAAAAAGATTGGGATTGCGATTAGCTATGTGTATGGAATTGGGCGCTCGAATGGTGCGGTGATTTTCTGACAAAGCAAACGTAAGCCCAGATACGCGTGTGCGTGAGCTTACTGAAGAGGAAGTGAACCGCATTCGTGAAGTAGTGGATCGTGAATATCGCGTCGAGGGTGACCTGCGCCGCGAAATTCAGTTGAACATCAAGCGCTTGATGGACATTGGCTGCTATCGCGGATTGCGCCATCGTCGCGGCATGCCGGTACATGGTCAGCGCACCCGTACCAATTCGCGAACGCGACGTGGTCGCCGCAGCCAGGCGATCGGTATCAAGAAGAAGACAAAGAAGTAGTAGCAGTATTGGTAATTCGCTCGAGCGTATATACGTTACTTGCGAATACTGGGAGGGATAATGGCAAGGCAAACAGCGGCGACAGGCCGTCGCCAACGCGGCAAGCGCCGTGAGCGAAAGAATGTGCCACGTGGTCAGGCGCACATTCAGAGTACGTTTAATAATACCATCATTACCGTTACTGATCCTGCAGGCAACGTTGTGTGCTGGGCAAGCGCCGGGCAAAATGGTTTCAAGGGGTCACGTAAGAGTACCCCGTATGCAGCACAGCTTACTGCGGAAGCAGCAGCACGTCGTGCAATGGAAAATGGTATGCGCTCGGTTGAGGTTTTTGTTAAAGGTCCAGGTGCCGGGCGTGAAGCAGCTATCCGCTCACTGCAAGCGAATGGTTTGCAAGTGGTAGCAATTACTGATGTGACGCCTATTCCCCACAATGGGTGCCGTCCACCAAAGCGGCGTCGCGTTTAGTGCATTAGGAGAAGATAGTTTCATGGCTCGTTATAGTGGACCTGTAGGAAAAGTTAGCCGACGACTTGGCATTGGCATTACTGAAAAGGGTCAGCGGATTCTGAACAAGCGTCCGTTCCCCCCTGGTCAGCATGGTCCGAGCGCGCGCCGTCGTCAAGTCTCAGATTATGGTGTGCAGTTGCTTGAAAAGCAGAAGGCGCGCTACGTATATGGCCTGTTGGAGCGGCAATTCCGAAATACATTTGAGAAAGCGCAGCGCTTCCCGGGTGAAACTGGTGCATACCTGTTTATTCTGTTGGAGCGCCGCCTGGATAACGTCGTATACCGTCTGGGTCTGGCGACTACACGCTCACAGGCGCGGCAGCTTGTCTCACACGGGCATATTACGGTGAATGGTCGTAAGACGAACATTCCTTCGTATACCGTAAAAATCGGTGAGGTAATTGCGGTGCGTCCGGAAAGCCGCCGCCTGAATTACTTCAAGAATATTGTTGATAGTGGCCAGCTGAACAGTGTGAAAGCTCCAGACTGGTTGCGACTTAACCCGAATGAACTCTCGGGAGAAGTGGTGGCTATGCCGCGTCGAGAGGATGCTGAGCCGGGTATTAATGAACAACTTATCGTTGAGTTTTACAGCCGCTAAGAAGTGCAGATTGTAAATTGTAGATTGTAGATTGATAGATGGATTGACTATCAACTTACAATTTACAATTTCACAATTTGAAATAGTATAGAGGAGGCGATTTGTGCTAGACATCGCCATGCCCAAAATTGAGGTTGTGCAGGCGGCCGAAAATTATGGTCGTTTTAAAATAGAGCCGTTGGATCCGGGGTATGGACATACTCTTGGCAATGCGCTCCGGCGCGTGCTGCTTTCGTCTATTCCGGGTTCAGCAATTACAAAAATTAAAATTGATGGCGTGTATCATGAGTTCTCAACGGTGCCGGGTGTTCGTGAGGATGTCACGGAAATTGTACTGAATACCAAAGGTATCCGACTGCGCTCATATGCTGAGCGCCCGGTAAAAGTGTTGCTGATCAAGCAAGGCGCTGGGCCGGTGCGTGCTGCTGACATTGATGCGCCGAGTAATGTCGAGTTGGTTAATCCCAATCACTATATCTGTACACTCGACTCTGATGATGCTCATCTTGAGATTGAAATGACGGTTGAACGCGGCCAGGGTTACTTACCGGCTGATCAACGTGATGCACTGCCAATCGGTGAGATACCGGTTGATGCTATCTTTACGCCGGTTCCAAAAGTTAATTATGTGGTCGAAAACACACGTATTGGCCAGACGACTGACTTTGACCGGTTGCTGATTGAAATTTGGACAGACGGTACGATCAAACCTGGTGATGCATTAAGTCATGCTGCCCAAGTTCTGGTTCAATACAGTCAAACTATTGCAGAGTTCAATCGCTTGGCTACTGAAGAGGAAGAGCCAACGGTTGATCGCGGTCTAACGATTCCGGCTGATATCTATGATACGCCAATCGAGGAGCTTGACCTTACCACACGTACCTATAACTGCCTCAAACGAGCTGATATCACGAAGGTAGGTCAGGTCATGGAGATGGACGAGAAGGCGTTGCTGTCTGTACGCAATCTTGGCCAAAAATCCATGGAAGAAATTCGGGACAAGCTTGTTGAGCGAGGCTACTTGCCAGAACCAACAGGCCAGATCAGCAGCAACGGCACTGAGCCGCTTGCAAGCGAAAGTTAAAGGATAGAACGATGCGACACCGAAAAGCACGGCGCATGCCAGGTAACGTCGGCGGAGCACCGCAAGGCTTTGATTCGCAATCAGATGATCGCCATCATTGATCATCGGCGTATTCAGACGACATTGGCAAAAGCCAAAGTGGTGCAGCCAGAGATTGAACACTTGATCGCGTTGGCCCGCGAAGACACACCACATACCCGCCGCATGGCTCTTTCACGATTGGCGAGCAAAGACGCTATGCGCAAGCTCTTTACGTTTGCGCCGCAGGAGTATGCGACCCGTAACGGCGGTTACACGCGCATTACTAAGCTTGGCCCACGGCAGGGCGATGGCGCGGTGATGGCGGTACTGGAGCTTGTGTAATTTGCGATTTCCGATCTGCGATTATTCTACGCACAATCGTTCATCGTCCATCCTAAATCGTAAATCGTTATGCGGAATATAGCCTTTCGGATCGAGTACGACGGCACTGACTTTGTCGGATCTCAATGGCAGAACAACGGCCGCTCTGTTCAGGGTGAACTTGAAGGCGCATGGGAGCAACTTACCCAGGAACGGCGACGTTTTGTTCTTTCCGGTCGTACGGACGCTGGCGTACATGCATGTGGGCAAGTTGCGAACGTACGTACCGAGGCACAGCATGATCTTTCAACGATCATGCGTGGTATGAATGCTATTCTGCCTGAAGATGTGGCCGTGCGTGATGTGTGGAAGGCATCGCCTGACTTCCATGCGCGCTACGATGCAGTACAACGTCGCTATCAATATCTCATCGACGTTGCACGAGTGTCTTCACCCTTGTTGCGTCGCCATGTGGTTCATGTTGGGCGGAAGTTGAATGTTGCGGCAATGCACGAAGCAATTCAGATGCTTCAAGGCCCGCGTGATTTTGCAGCGTTTGCCGCTGGGACGCCGGAAGGTTCGACTGTTCGTACATGCTATGCTGCGAGCTGCGGGCATGATTGCTGCGTTTGGTTACGAGCTTCTGGCTGTAAATATTGCGGCAAATGGATTTCTGCACCATATGGTGCGCAACATTGTTGGAACGCTGCTACTCGTTGGCGAACACAAGCTTGATCTTGACGGCTGGCAAGCCATTGTAGCAAGCGGTGACCGGCGTAAGGCAGGGCGGACGGCACCGGCACATGGATTATACTTGATGTCGGTATTCTATCCGCATGATCAAGGAAAAGAAGACTCGAACATCACACAAGAGTCTACTCGTATTGAGGAATGATAATGAAGACCTATTCGCAAAAAGCGTCTGAAGTGCAGCGCGAATGGTATCTGGTCGATGCCACAGAGCAGACATTAGGCCGGCTGGCAACCCAGATTGCAACGTTGCTGCGCGGTAAGCACAAGCCCACGTTTAGCCCTAATCTGGATGGGGGCGATTTTGTAGTTGTTGTGAATGCCGAGAAGGTGCGCTTGACTGGACGCAAGCCAGAGCAAAAGATGTACTATCGGCATTCTAATTATCCGGGCGGTCTGAAGCAGACGCCCTACAGGCGAATGCTGGCGCAGCATCCCGAGCGTATTCTGCGCTTTGCGGTGAAGGGTATGCTGCCGAAGACGCGGTTGGGCCGCCAGCAGATTACGAAGCTCAAGATCTATGCTGGAGCAGCGCATCCGCACGCAGCTCAGCAACCAAAGGCGTACACGCCGCGCCCTAACGGTTAAGAGTAGCATGACAACAGATCTATTGATAGTATCAACTGGAGAAATGTATGACTGATAAGCGATATTACCAGGGTACTGGCCGTCGCAAAACTGCTGTTGCGCGCGTGCGGCTGTTCCCTGGCAGTGGTGACTTTGTTGTCAATGGCAAGTCACCGCGTGATTACTTCGGTGCCCGTGAAATTTTTCATTCAGAGATCGTGCAGCCGCTTGAACTAACCGGCAATGCGTCGAGCTTCAATGTTCTCGTTAAGGTTCGTGGCGGTGGCTTGGCTGGCCAAGCGATTGCAGTGCGGCATGGTATTGCACGCGCGCTCCTTGACCTGGATGAGGAGCTTCGCCCGACGCTCCGTCATTGCAGGTTTTCTGACACGTGATCCGCGCATGAAAGAGCGTAAAAAGGTTGGTTTGAAGCGTGCGCGCAAGCGGCCACAGTATACAAAGCGCTAAGAGACCACACGAGCGCTTTGTTCCGCCGAATGGCTGCTGGACAGCGTTAACATTGTAGGCTGCTTTATTACCGCAAAGTCCCCGAGCATTGGCATGTGCCTTAACATGCTACTTCGGGGTTTTGCGGTTTTTGCATGCTGTAAGTCCAGCTTTTTTGACCACATTATGGTCATGCGCGTTCTAGGACAAAAGAGGCATATCCCAAGCTCATAATGTTGTGTATTATGACAGTAGCATATGCTGCTCTTGTTTATGATGTAGAACAAAGATTTTCGTGAACACCGTATTACTCCATCGCCGGCTGCTTTTCGCTGTACTTATCGGCTTGGGCAGCGGTCTTATGTGTTCCCTTGTTCGTTCTTCATTTCAGAACGTTTTCGTTGACATGGGCTGGGCATTCAACGCTGCTCACGATCTCCTTGCAGGGCGTGACCCGTACCGTCATGCCGCTTCCGCTGTACTCATTCCGTATCCGCTTCCAGCTGCGCTTGTGGTGCTTCCTTTGGCATTGTTTCCCGATCAACTTGCGATTATTGGAGGCTATGGCCTTATCTGTGGATGTTTAGCATATGGGCTGCTGCGAGAAGGACAGTACTGGCGGCTACTGATATTTCTCTCGCCAGCGTTTTGGATGGCCGTGCGGGCGATGCAATGGTCGCCATTATTCATGACTGTGTTGCTCTATCCAGCGCTATTTCCGGTGCTGGTCGCCAAACCGACACTTGCGCTGCCGGTGGCACTGTCAGTACAGTGGACATGGAAGCGCGTTTTGGGCGCACTGCTGCTCGTGGTGGTCTCGCTCCTTATTATGCCTGCATGGCCGTGGCGTTGGTTGTCACAGACGGGGCAGTACGGTGGCTTTATTCCTTTGCTTACGCTGTTCGGGCCAGTGCTCGCAATCACGCTTTTCTTTTGGCGCGATTGGCATGCACGTTTCCTGTTCCTCCTCTCTATTACGCCGCAGCACTACATGTTTTATGACCAACTTCTTGTTTGGATGATTCCACAAAACGTGCGCCAGATGAGTTTTTTGACCGTTGCTGCATGGGTTGCGTATTTCTGTATCAATGAGGATTACACGACTAACTGGCCAACTGTGCCGTTGATTATGCTCGGCGTGTATCTTCCGGCGCTTTGTCTGGTGCTGTGGCAGCAACGCGCCTCGTTTCACCCACTCATTGGAAGCAGGCTAAACTCTTTTTTTCGCTTCAGATTATTCCAGAAATCTACACACAAAGCACGGCACGATTCATAAGCTCTTACTGCTGCTGAGCATAGGCTTGATTATACTGTCCGGCTAGCGAACGAAGAAATCCTTCATATGCACCCCATTGCTGTTGCATGGTGGCGCGCTCTTGCGGCAAAATATCTTCCTCCTGCCCGCGCCGCCCGCGTCGTAGCAGCGGCAAAATATTGCGGACGCTGCGGATGACGCGTTGTGCCAGCGCCGTGAATGGCGATGCTGTGGCGGTAAGCACTTGGTCCATTGCGTTGCGTGCCCGTTCCGCCGATTCCACATTGCCGAGATGTCCTGAACGTAGCGCATAGTCGATCAGGAAGGCGCGTTGCCAGTAATAGCTTACCTGGTCGGTTGCGGCTTTGATTGTGAGGAAATACAGGATTTTTTGCGACAGACGCTTGATGAGTTCGAGCGGCAACTTTACAAGGAACAGCAATCCGCTGATGAGACAACCCTGTTGTGATGCATTGAGCGTTTGCACAACCGAGCGTGGAAGTCGCTGTCCGCGGGTTCTGGCAATCGCTGCGGGCATACGCCGCCGAAATTGCTCTTCTAAAAACCAATCAAGCAGCGGAATAGGTACGAGTACCGACAAACCGGCAAGTGTAGCATCGGCGTAGATCGGCCATTCGAACGAAGTATACGGCTGGGCTGCGTCAGGCATGAATGTGCCTCCTGCTTTAATCATACTGTCGAAGTATGTAGCAGTATGCTTGGTCCCATTGTCAAGACCACATGATCGCGAAAATACGTAAAGGTGTGTCAATCGCTGGTTCAGCGCGTGGCGCGATACTGATGACCTTACCCACTGCTATGCACCACCGCTGGTGTCTGATAGTCCAGGCTTTGATGTGGTCGTTCGGTGTTGTAGAACGCAAAATAGCGATTCAGCCCTGCGATGACGGCTGGCACGGTTTCATAATCGTAGAGATACAGATGCTCATACTTCACGCTGCGCCACAGCCGTTCGATAAAGATGTTGTCGAATACGCGCCCGCGCCCATCCATACTGATCTGCACGCCTGCGGTTTCCAAGCGCGTCGTGAATGCCTGGGCCGTGAATTGACTGCCTTGATCAGTGTTAAAGATCACTGGCGTGTGTCGTTGCATCGCGCGATCCAGCGCGGCGCAACAGAAACTGCCCTCCAGGCTATTCGACACCTCCCAGGCGATGCCATACCGACTGAACCAATCCATAATTGCCACCAGGTAGACAAAGCCCAGCGGCAGTGGCACAAACGTGATGTCCGCACACCAGACCTGGTTGGGCGCATCAATCACCCGATCGCGCAGCAGGTACGGATAGACCCGGTGACCGGGCGTACTGGTCGCCGGACGTTTGTGCAATTGCACCGCCTGAATACCCATCTGGCGCATCAACCGGCGGACGCGCTTGCCATTGACGGCATATCCCTGGCCGCGCAACACGGCGGTCATCCGCGGCCAGCCATAAAACGGCGTTTTCAGATACTGCTCATCAATGCGCCGCATTAGTTCCAGGTTGAGCGGGTCGGTGGCTACTGGTTGATAGTAGTACGACGCCCGATTCAGTCCTAGCAAGGTGCATTGGCGCCGCAGGCTCAACGTCGGATGATCCGGTTCCAAGAGGGCCCGTTTGGCCTCAACTGAACCGGTCAACTTTTTTTTCAGCCACTCCAGTTCCATCTGGAGCCGGCCAATCTGCTCAAAGAGCTCCGCTTCGCGGGCGGTTTGGGCCTGTTGATCGCGGAGGTGCTGCTGCCCAAACAGGCTGCTGCCGCCATCGAGCACCTGCTTTTTCCACTGCGTGATCTGGGTGGGATGTACTGCATACTCGCTGGCGAGCTGGCTGAGCGTTTTCTGCTCTTTCAGCGCTTCAAGCGCGACCCGGAACTTGAAATCCGCGCTGCGCCGCTGGCGTTTCTTCGTCATAGCCCCTCCACATGCCGTGTATCGATCCTAACAGATCTTTACGTCGCATGTGGTCCAGGTTCTGGGACCAATCATACAGGGCGTGTGCCAGCCGGGTGTGGCGCTACGCCGCGTTCCAGGCTGCTTGAAGCAACGCGGGCAGCACTCCGCCCGACGGCCCGTTCAGTGCATAATAGTGCGGAGAGACGGCAGGCTCAACTGCGGGGTTGATGACTACCAAGGTTGCACTGCTCTGCTGGGCAATGCGTGGGAGCGAAGCGGCTGGCTCGACTTCGCCAGATGTGCCGATTGAAAGAAATATGTCGCAATCGGCAGCAGCGTCGAAGGCTGACTGAAGGGCCTGCTCCGGCAGCATCTCGCCAAACCACACAACGTCCGGACGCAACAAGCCGCCGCAACGTGGGCAGCGCGGCACATCGCCGTTATCATACCATGCGTCAATCACAACGTTTTCATCGAAGCACCTGGTGCGCATGATGTTGCCGTGCAGTTCAATGACATCGGGGCTGCCTGCGCGCTGGTGCAGTCCGTCGATGTTCTGCGTTATCAGCGTTAGGCGCGGCACGCGCCGGGAAAGGTCTGCGAGGGCTATGTGGCCGGCGTTTGGCATAGCCTGCGCCACAAGGCTACGCCGCCACATGTTCCATTCCCACACGCGTTGTGGGTCACGCTGGAAGGCTTGTGGCGTTGCCAGTTCGCGCGGGTCGTATTGCGCCCACAAGCCAGTCTGCGCATCGCGAAACGTTGGGATACCGCTCTCGGCTGAGACGCCCGCGCCGGTTAAGACAGCAACATGCTGCGCGTTGCGGAGGGTTGCTGCGAGGGAGGCAGGAATTTCAAAGGCTGGCATGATCAATCCCGTTGGCGTTACAACTCCACGCGACCTAGCTCATCTTCCAGGCGTTGCACGACAGTTTGGAGCACCTTGATGCGCCCGAAGCGTTTGTTTTCGGCCTCCACAATCGTCCAGGGCGCGGCGGGCGTGGATGTGCGCACTAGCATCTCGTCGGCGGCTTGCTCGTATTCACCCCACTTCTCACGGTTGCGCCAGTCTTCGTCGGTCAGCTTCCATTGCTTATATTCGACTGTCTGGCGTTCCTCAAAGCGGCGCAGTTGCTCCTCTGGACTGATATGCATCCAAAACTTGCAGACTACCGTGCCGAAGTCGATAAGCTCGCGCTCGAACTCATTGATTTCGGCATAGGCACGCTGCCACTCATCTGTACGAGCAAAACCTTCGACGCGCTCGACCAGCACGCGCCCATACCATGAGCGGTCAAAAATGCCGATCTGCCCGCGTGGCGGCAAGCGACGCCAGAAGCGGTATAAATAATGGTGCGCTTTATCTTCGCCAGCGGGTGCGGCGCTGGCATGAACGACATACGCGCGTGGGTCAAGCCGGGTAGTGATGCGTTGGATCGCGCCGCCTTTACCGGCAGCATCCCAACCTTCAAACACTAGCACCACCGGGCGCTGCTGCCGGTACACTTCCAGCCCAAGCAGATAGAGCTTGGCCTGTAATTTCTTCAGTTTTTTGGAATAAGTACCTTTATCGAGCGTATGACTAAGATCTGTCTGACTGAGTACGTTAGGCACTGGCAACGGTGGCTGCACTGTGGTGCTGCTGCCTGTCGCTGGCATCAGATTGTTGGTGTGGCCGTTGTGCTGTGCATCGCTTGTTTGCTCTTGCACACTGGTGACAAGTTCCAGACGAGCATCAAGCGCCTGCTCAATCGTTTCGGCGACGGCGAGATGCAGCGCGCGTCGATCGGTCGCGGGTAGCACGATCCAGCGGGCATGCGGTGTGTCCGTGCGGGACAGCATGTCCTCGACGGCGGTGCGAACATCTTTGTAGTGCTTGCTCTGCCAGCGATCCTCCTCCGTGACCTGCCACGCGGTCAGTGGATCGCTCTGCAACTCCTCGAAGCGCCGCTCTTGCTCCTCTTTCGAGATGTGAAGCCAGAACTTCAAGATCAACGTGCCATCGTCGGCAAGCTGGCGCTCGAAGGCGGCGATGTCTTCGCAACGGTGACGCCACATTTCAGGTGAGCCATCTTCACGTGTTCGCTCAGTCAAGATTTGACGATACCAGGAGCGATCGAACAGTGCAAGTTGGCCATAACTCGGGATTTTGAGCCAGAAGCGGTACAGCCACGGGTACTGTTGTTCAAATGTGCGCGGCGGCGTAATCGGGTGTACGCGTAAGCCGCGCGGGTCAAGGCGACGCGTAAGCGCACTGATTGCGCCGACTTTGGACGTGCCAGCCCAGCCTTCAAAAAGAATCAGCACTGGTATGCTCACCCGCTGCACAGCCTGTTCGATGTTGAGCAAACGCATTTGCAGATCGGGCAATCGTTCTTTGTACTCACGCTTGCTGATTGTGTGCGCCAGATCGATGTGGTCAAGCATCGCTCTTTTTCGCTCCTGTGTTATGGCTGAACCCATGTATTGAACAATGCAGCAAGATCGCGTCCACTGGCGACTTCAAAGGCGTGTTGTACATCCATCGTTGTCGCAACGCCGTAGCGATGTTGCCGAAAGTACGATTGAAGTGCGTTGAAGAACACCTCATCACCGACTTCATGGCGGAGCTGCCGGAGAAAGACTGCACCTTTGCCGTAGACCGTGCGATAGTAGACGTTGAAGTTGGGGTACTGGTTGATAGCGCGGCCCACCGGCAGGTCGCCATCGGCGAGCGCGCCCTGATAGCGGCGCACAACCTCGCGTTGCCAGTCGCTCTGCGCCACTGCCGCGCCCACCATGTCTTCATCATAAATGATGGCGCTGTATTGCGCAAAGGCTTCGTCGAGCCACGGCTGGTGGAAAATGTCATCGCCGACCACGCCGTACCACCACTGATGCGCCACCTCATGCGCGGCGACGTAGCGCGTGCCAGCATCCACCTGGCCATCGCTGGTCATGATGATCATGCCGGGGTACTCATCACCGCCGTCGAACGGGCCGGGCAGCAGATGTAGATCAAGCTCGCGGTACGGATACGCCCCGAAGCGCCGCTCGAATGTTTGCAGTGCGTTGGCGGCCACCGTGGCGATCTGTTGCGCGTCAAGGCTACTGCCACGAACAGTGTACACGTTCACTGCAACGTCTTTAGCACTGGCATGCGCAGCTCGGAAGTCGCCTACAGTGAGCGCCCATTCCCGCACCGGCCCGCTAACAATCGTGTACGTCGTAGTACCATCATCATGCGGCTGCGTGGCAATGGTGCTGCCGGTTGCCACGACGCTGAGCTTTGCGGGCGCGGTGACATCGGCGTGGTAGAAGGTGCTTTCGGCGAACACCTTGTCGGGAAAATTGGTCACGTCGAGCCGCCACTGGCCGTCCTGGTACACTGCCAGCATGGGATAGTATGATGGCAGTGGCCATGATCCATCAACCTCTTGCTTGATCGTCGCCGTGAAGCTAACGTCCAGCGTCGTCCATGCGCCGGGCGCGAGCGGCGGGTCGAGCGGAACAAGCACGGCAGTTTGCCGGGCAGCCGTGCGTATGCTCACCTGCTGGCCATGTACGGCCGCGTCGGTCACGTCCATGCGCGTATTGCCGCCTTGTCCAAACGCATCGCGCGGGAAGTTTGGATACAGCCGCAACGCAATAGTGTCGAGCGGCGCGTCGCTGCGGTTGAGATAGTCAATTCGCTCTGTTCCATCGAGCCGCCGGGCCGTTGGGTCGATGCGCAATGTCAGATCGTAGCGCGGCATGTCCGCATGGGCAGCGACGTCGCCGACGAACGCCGGGCGCATGGCAGCGGTAAACGGTGCAAGCGGCGACTTCACCGCTTGTGTCTGGCGCGGCAGATTCGGCGTGTCGTCAGGGCGGGCAGCATAAGTTATGCCGGGCGTTATGATGCAGCATGCCAGCAATATGATGAGCAATGTATAACGATGCATTTGGGTTGATAGTTTTGTGAAAGCTGGCATGGTCAAGCGCGTACCTTGATGAAGCATGACGGAAATGAAGCGCTAAGCGGCTGCTACTTGGGGCAGCCGCTCGTTCTGCGATCATTTTTCGAGAGGTCGTAGTGCGGCGTGCCTTTTCGCGCAATCATGGTGTGACGGAAAGGCAGGTGACGTTACCACACATGTACCAGCGGAATGTCGGCCATGCTGGCGAGTCCCGCGCCAGCGCGCAGCACGCTGGGAATGGCATTCACAATCATTGCCGCTGTGGCGTAGTCGCCGTGCAGTCCGCCCTGGATCGTCATGCGGACCGGAGGCTCGCCATCGATCTCGACGGTGTCTTGCGGATCGGGCGCGCCCAGATACATGCGCAATTCCAGCCGCAGCACTTCACGTTCGCCGATGAAGCCGCTGGCAACCTGCCGCACGCCGGCGACCTGGCCGGCCTGCACGCTTACGAAGTCGGTCGTGATTGGCTCGTCGGCCAGCACTGACTTAATCGTGTTTTCGGAGCGGTCGAGCCGCCAACCGAGCGAGGTCGTCAGCATGTGCAGCGACTCAGGCAGCCCGACATGGCGCACCGTACCTTCCTGTACCTTTTGCGCAAACGCCTCGGGCGTCAGTCCCGCGCCAATCTTCTGCTGGAGTGGCCCGCGCCGCTGAGCAGCATCCACTACGCGCAGCACGCGCACTGCTTGCACGCTGGTGCATGGCGCAGTGAGCATGAGCGGCATGGCATCCATCGCATAACCGGGATTAATGCCAGTGCCAAGCAGCGTTACGCCTGCGCGGCGCGCGGCAGCGTCGAGGTCGGCTGCGAGCTGCGGCTGCGCAGTCCATGGAAACGACAGCTCCTCGCAGGTTGAAATAACGCTTACGCCATGAGCAATGATTTCACGTAATTGTGGCGCAACCTGCGCAAGAGACGAACCTGTTGCATGCAGCACAACATCAGGCTTGCTGCTTTCGAGCGCGGCCTGATCGTCGCTGACCTGCACGTTGATAGGATCGCCACCCATCAATTCACCAAAGTCGCGCCCTTTTTTGTTAGGGTCGATGTCGATTGCACCGACGATTTGCACGTTTGGGCGACTGGCCGCCAGCCGCGCAATTCCAAGTCCAATAGGCCCGAGGCCGTAGCATAGCACACGCGTTGTCATGACAGTTCCTTTGTCCACTTGAGATGGGTATGCTATAATAGCGCGCTGCCTGGTCGATGTCAATGCCATGGTGCGGCAGTGTTTTGCTGTCGCGTCGCAGGAGTTTCTTTTGGCGAAGATTTTAGTCATTGATAGTGATGTGAAGCTGCTTTCGCGCCTCAGCGAACAGCTTGAGGTGGCTTCGTACGAGGTTGTGCGTGCAACCGACACGCGCACTGCCGAGGCATTAGCGACGACGGAGCAGCCCGACCTTATTCTGCTGGATACTGGCATTAATTCGGAGGATGGCTGGTCGCTGCTTCCGGTATTGACTCCGCGTTTTCCAGTCATTATTCTGAGCGATCAAGGTCTTGAAGAAGATGTTGTACAGGGGCTTGATGCCGGCGCGGTTGATTATCTTGCCAAGCCGTTCCGCAGCGGCGAATTGCTGGCGCGCATTCGGGTGCAGTTGCGCGCCTCCGCACGTCGGGCACCAGAGCCGACAACGCCAGCGCAACAGGGCGTTCCTGCCGCTCCTGCTATGCCATCTGGTACCGCGCTCAGTGCGGAAGAACATGCTGACGCAGCCGAGTCGCGGCCACAACGTCGCGTGTATCGCCGAGGGCAAGAGCAAGAGGATGATCCTGTTTTTATTCCTTCAAGCGAAGAGCAGGCGCTGCTCAGCGAACCGGGGGTGGAAGCAGCTGCCGATTTAAGCCAGGACGATCTGGCGCAACTGCCGCTTGGCACGCGGTTGCGCACCGCCCGGCAGCGTCGGCGCATTACGCTGGTGCAGGCCGAGCTTGAGAGTAAGATTCGCATGCACTACATCCAGGCCATGGAGGAGGAGAAGTTCGCGTTGCTGCCGCGCGGCCCCTTCGCCGAGGAGATGGTGCGTAATTATGCGAGTTACGTCGGCTTAGATGCAAGCAGGGCGTTGGAGGAATATCGTCAGCAGCATTTCAGCGAATCAGCCGCGCCGCTGCCTTCACTCGGCGGCACGCCGCAGCCGCGCCAGTTGCCAGCCTGGCTCATACCAGTCACAGCGATAGTACTCGCGCTGCTGGTGAGCTGTGGTGGCATCTATGCCTTTGATCCCGGCTTCGTTCCCAACGTGGCGGGCCGCGCGCGCGCGATCATTGTGCCGGCGACGCCGACTGCGACGCCGACCGCGACGCCGGTGCCGACCTTTACCGCAACGCCAACGCTGCCGCCGACAGCTACCCCGACGGCCACGCCGACGTTGACCCCGACGCCGACGCTCACCGCAACACCAGAGCTTTCCAGCACTACCACATTGACTGGCACGGTTACAACACCCTGATATTCATGTAAGCGAGGCGGATCTTGGGTCCGCCTCTTTTGGGGCTGCTATGACTTTGAACCGGGCGTCACAATGCGTGGTCGTGCTGTGGGCGTTGGCGTGCCTGGTGGTGATGTGGGCGCTGTGGTGGATGCGGGCGTAGGTGTTTCAGTGGGCTTGCTTTGCTTCAGCAACATACTGAAGCGCTGCACGTCGTTCCAATTCGTCTTGCTCATGTCATCGGCCAGCGGCGTGTACAACGTATCGAGCGCGAAAGTCTGCACGGCGTATTTTTTGCCGTCCACAGTTATGACGCGGCTTTCGTCCAGCGGCGAGCCGAGCGAGCGCCCCGCGCGTGTCTCATCCATGACATACCGGTGGAATGCCCAGTTTGCATGAAACTCAAGCCCCGTGGCCCGGAATGTCTCTGCAATCAGCGCATTCTCCAGGCCGCCAGTGTAGACGCGCGGCACGTCGGGTGCTGGCGGCGCGGCGACAATCGCGCGCCCCTGCCAGTTTGCCACTAGCCGCCGCACGATGGCGATGTACGAGGTGGGCACGTTTCCATCGCCTGTGGGCGCGTACACCGGGATAGCCTTCTCAACCGTATCAAGCCCGCGCCCAACATAGCCGTACAAAATCAACTCGCACCAATCGCGCAGGCCGTCCTGCCATGTGCGGTAGCGCACGAATGGCCCCGGCGCGTAGCCAATCGCGCGGCTGCTGCGGTAGGCGGCGCGCTGTGCTCCCCAGCCCTTTGTATCGTTAGAAATGCATACGCCGGTTTTGCAGAGTTGTGATTCATGGGCAAAGAATGCCAGCGCCACCGCCGGATCGAGGCCGTAGCTTGTTACAATGTTGTACAGCTCGTACGCATATGGCGCGGCAGGCGACGGGCCTGCGCCAATCCCGCGTTGCAGCACGTAGGCGAACATGTCGGCTGAGATGCGCGGCCGCGAGACGAAGGTGAGTTGGCCGGTTTGTGCGTTGGGGGCTGATGAACCACCATTTGCAGTGCTGTTTTGTACTTCTTCTTGAATGGCGGCCAGCGCTGCGGCCAGCTCGGCAGCATCCGTCTGTTGCGCCTGATTCAGTGGCTGAGGAAACACCCTGATAATCAGCGCGGCGACGACCGCAAAGACGCCCACGGCGGCCAGCACTGCAACGCGATGCCGCTCATGCCCGGCAGGATGCGCGGCAGCCGAAGCGCTAGCAGCCCGCCCGCCAGCCAGCCGAGCAGCGCGGCAGCCCGCAGCGCCCCGCCAGGCGTCATCAAGTCAAGTAATACCAGCACCGGAAGCGTGAACAGGGCAATGCCAAGCATGGTCAGCACGGCTGGCTCGCCAGTGTGCCGCCACCACGCACGAAGCAAGGCAAGACGGGCGGCGGACGATGTGTGCGAGTGCTGTTGGCGCATGGATAACCTCAGGCTTATTTCAAATCAGGAATGTTGCGGTTCGCAACGAGCACAGACCTATGATATACGTGATAGTACAATGATGCAATGGGAGTTTTTTACTATAGTGTGTGAGGAGGAGCGCATGTGAATGCTGTTTAATGTCCATTTATTCATCACTAAAGCATTGAACTCGATGGTGGTGCATGCTATGATGGTATTGTAATGACAATAATTCCTCGGTAGAAGAACCGCACCTCAGCATCTGGTAGTTTCTGGTTGATTGCTGGCGGCGATGCGCGGATCGCGGTTCCAGTTGTCGTGCGATAGCCAATGGAGATACTCATGGATGATTCGCGTTTGCCCGATCTCCCGCCCGACCTTCAGGCCCGTCTTGACGCGGCTGGCGTGACCGATGCCGCCACCTTGCAGCAGGCGCTTGACGCCGACCCGGAGTTGCGCGCTGCCTACGCGGCGTTCATCGAAGCGCATCAGGAGCAGTTCGCCCAGGCGTTCATGGCACAATTACTGTCTGCCTTTGCCGCCGTCCCTGACAGCCGCGCGCTGGCCGAGTTCTGGAACGAGGTGCCGCTGGAGCTTGAAGATACGTTCATTGCGCTGGTCGAGGCAAAGATCGCTGAAGCCGAGCAAGGTATCGACACTGATCTGGCTGAAGGCTTGCGCCAGCGGCTCGATGTAGTGCGGCAGTTGCAGGCCGAGCAGCGCGAAACTGTCGCCCTCATTTCGCGCTCGCTCGACGCGTTGGCGACCTGTGACGACGAACAACTCCCTGCGATCTGGAATGGCATCCCGCTCGACCTTGAAGACGCATTTCTCGAAGCCGCCGAGCAGCACGCCGCCGATGCCGAAGAAGCTGGCGACGCTGCGCTGGCCGAGCGCCTGCGTGCTCGTGTTGCCGCACTACGCCAGATTCAGGTAGCACAACGCGAACGACGCAATTCACCGACGCGGCGGGCGTTGCTAGCTTTTCTCCGTGCTGAGACTGACGACGCGGCCCGGCTGGTGTTCGCCGAACAGCGTGCCCTGCTGCAGCCGTATGAAGCGGAGGAGCTGCTGAAACAGTTCGTGCGTGACGCGCCCGATGAATTACGCGAACGTTTCACCGCACGCTATGAACTGCTGCGGATGCTGCGCGGCAGCGCGCCGCAGACAGATCAACAAACGCCAATGCCTGATACTGCACCTCCTACGTCGTCAACTCAGTCCGGTGCGCCATCGTTCAGCAACGAGAACGTCACCGTTCAACGCGATTTGAACCAGGCGGGCGGCAACATTACGATTTACAACACCAGCAACATCCACCTGTTAGAGCGCCGCTGGACACGCCCGCAGCCGCCCGCTCTAACTAAAGATGTGGTTCCGCGTGAGGAGAAGGTTGCTGAGGTAGCGCGCCTGCTCGAAGCGCGTGGCGAGGTCACAATCGTTGGTAGTGAACGCACGATGGCGGTGGCTATGCAGGGCGCTGCTGGCGTCGGCAAGACCACGCTTGGCAAGCTGCTGGCCCGGCAGGCACAGGAGCGCTACCCTGATGGTGTGCTGTGGGAGGAGCTTGGCTCAACCGTGCGGCGGCGTGATGATCCGTTGATTTAAAGTATTCTGGGACGCTGGGGCAGCATGGCGGTTGCCCTCCCGCTACAGCTTGATGCTCCGTTGCAATTCGAAGCGTCGGCGGTCCGCATGCTGCTGGCCGAGCACCCGCGCATGCTGGTGGTGCTCGACAATGTCTGGTCGCTGGATGCCATTCGCTGTTACGTGACGCCCTGCCGGACGGCGCGCATCTGGTCGTCACCACCCGCTCACGTGAGGTCATGCAGCGGCTGGGTGGCGCGGTCTACCCACTTGGCCTGCTCGACGAGGGCGAGGCGCTGAAGTTAGTCGAGTTACGTTTAGGCTGGAAGCCAGATGCGGAAGCTGACCAGCAGTGGCTCGGTGAATTATTCAAGGGCGTTGGCTTCCATGCGCTGGCGCTCGACATCGCCGTGAGTCGCATGGCGCTGGAGGGCGGTACGCCTGACGAGTGGGCCCCGGTGGCAGACGAGATTGTGCTTTCTGTGCGTGAGGGCCGCCGCTTCGAGGACCTGCGGCTGGAGGACGGCGAGCGTGAAGACGATGTCGAATACGTGCTGCGCTTCAGCTACGAGCGTATGGAGACGGACGCGCAGCGCCGCTTCCGCATGCTTGGCGCGCTCGCGCCCGAAGCCTCATTCAGCACCGCGCTGGCTGCACAGCTATGGGAGTGCGATGAAGAGGCAGCCCGTCACCAGCTCAACACGTTCGTCAACGCTGCGCTGCTGAACCGCATCGGTGATGGACGTTGGAGCCAGCATGGCCTGCTACGTGGCTACGCGTTGGCTTTGCTGCGCCGCGCGGGCGAATACGAAGCCGCCGCAGCGCGCCACGCCGCGGTGTACGACGAGGCCATGCGCCAGGCCAGGGACAGCAGCCAGTTCTATCGCATGCAGCCAGACTACGCGCAACTGCGCCATGCTTTCGAATGGGCGATCGAGAACGCTCTGGGCCGCGCCCAGAGCCTGATCGGCAACTGTGAAGAGCTACAGGCGGCGTTTTTCGGTATCACGCGTGATAACCTCAAATGGAGCCAGGCGGCATTAGCAGCAGCGCAGCAGCGTGGCACAGCGGCAGATATCGCCCGCGCGCAAGGCTCGCTGGGTAATGCGCTTAGCCGGGTTGCTACGTTGGGCGAGGAGGACCGCGGGGCACGGCTGCGCGAGGCGTTAGCGGCCTACGAGCAAGCCTTGCGCTTTAGAACGCCCGAGGCCGCGCCGCTGGCGTACGCCACCACCCAGAACAATCGTGGCGCTGTGTTGAGCGATCTGGCGACCTTAGGCGAGGAGGACCGCGGGGCACGGCTGCGCGAGGCGTTAGCGGCCTACGAGCAAGCCTTGCGCTTTAGAACGCCCGAGGCCGCGCCGCTGGATTATGCCATGACCCAGAACAATCGTGGCGCTGTGTTGAGCGATCTGGCGACCTTAGGCGAGGAGGACCGCGGGGCACGGCTGCGCGAGGCGTTAGCGGCCTACGAGCAAGCCTTGCGCTTTTAGAACGCCCGAGGCCGCGCCGCTGGATTATGCCATGACCCAGAACAATCGTGGCGCTGTGTTGAGCGATCTGGCGACCTTAGGCGAGGAGGACCGCGGGGCACGGCTGCGCGAGGCGTTAGCGGCCTACGAGCAAGCCTTGCGCTTTAGAACGCCCGAGGCCGCGCCGCTGGATTATGCCATGACCCAGAACAATCGTGGCGCTGTGTTGAGCGATCTGGCGACCTTAGGCGAGGAGGACCGCGGGGCACGGCTGCGCGAGGCGTTAGCGGCCTACGAGCAAGCCTTGCGCTTTTACACGCCCGAGGCCGCGCCGCTGGATTATGCCATGACCCATGGAAATCTGCTCAATCTGTATCAAACCATGGCCGATCTACCGGAAGAAAATCGTCGCGCGCGCTTGGCCGATGCCCTCCATGCAGGATGGATCGCTTTCGATCTGTTTGGCCGGCTTCAGCACAGTTATTATCAGCAACAAGCGGCGCGACAGCTTCGCGGATTACGCAGCGCATGCAGCGCGGACTTCGACGAACTCTGGCAGGAACTGGCCGTCGGCCCGCTGCCGGAGTGGTTGGATCAATCGGGTGATGACAGGCGCTCACCTGCGCTGCCTGCTGACCTCAAAGCGCGCCTCGACACCGCTGGCGTCACCGACGAAGCCAGCTTGCAGCAGGCGCTTGATGCTGATCCAGCACTCAAGCGCGACTTCGAGGCATTTGCTGCCGCTGCCATGCTCCAGCGGCTCCTGGAGACGTTCCTAGCGGTGCCGAACTTCGATGGATTGGTGCAGTTCTGGCAGCAGGTGCCGCTGGAACTCGAAGACCCGTTTATCGCCGCTGTCGAGCAGCAGATTGGGCTGGCTGAACAGCAGGGCAACACGGAGTTGGCCAGAGCATTGCAGCAGCGGCTGGAAGGCGTGAAGCAAATTCAGATCATGCAGCGCGAGCAGGCAGCAGAAGAGCTTGATAGCCTCAACCAGGTATTCTTCGATTTCCTCAACGCCAGGTCGCTGGAGGATCTGCGCCGCCTGCTCGATGAACATCCGCTGCTGCTCAGCGACTCGGTTGAGCCATTCTTTGCTACGCTGTTGGAGCGTTACGCTGATGATCAGGGGAGTTTGGCGCAGATTGAATCGCGAAGGGCGTTATTGCACGCATGCCGCGATCAGGGAGTTGAAGTGGTTTTCGCGCAGATGCAACAAGAACTCGAACAGACGCAACAGGTTCAACCGTTCCAGCATGCGCTCGACCACTATCTGGAATTGCATAAGACTGCCGAAGCCGACGCGCAGAACGCCGAGGCATGGCGGGCTGCTGTTGAGGCAGGCGAGGTGCTGCTCGCGCCAGAACTGGCAGAAACACCGGGCGTGAGCTGGGAGGCGCTGCGGGCTAACCTGGCCTCGACATATAACATGCTCGGCAATTCACTGGATGAACGTGATAAAGAACAAGCGCTGGCAGCATTCGAGCGCGCGATTGAACTGCAACCTGATTTCGCCATGTGGCGGCGCAACCGGGCTGGCACTGCTGATCGAACTTGGGCGGCTGGACGAAGCCGAGGCCGAGATCGGGCGGGCGGGCGAGCTGGAGCCGGACGCGCCGCGTCTGGCCGAATTGGACGAAGCATTGCGGCGGGCGCGCAACGGCACGCCTGCAAACGAACAGGAGTCTGACCATGCCGACTGATACACAAAAAACCATTGCCGGCGCGCTGTTGCTCGGTGCAAGCGCGCTAACTGGCAATGCGCTGCTGCTGACTGCCGCCAGTGGTGTAGGTGTAAATTGGGCTTCAGAGGGTTTGATGGGATTGTGGAGCCGTGTTGGGCAGCCGCCCACGCCGCGCGCTGCCCTCATTCGCGCGGGCGAGCAATCCATCCAACAAGCGGTCGAGACGCTACGCCACGCCTACCAACAGGAGTCGGGCGCTCATGCCGACGAGTCGGCTTTCGGGCTGGTGCGCGAGTGCGCGTCTGCCGTCGCTGAGGCGCAATACCCAACTGAATCACTGAGTCCGATAGCAGCCCAACAAGCACTGGCAGTCACTCTGGACGAACTCTTGTACGGCCATGAAGCGCGCCAGTTTCTGGAGGATCGGCTGCTCGACGCGGTCACTGTCGCCTTTCGTGAGGCGCTGGCTGCCGACGAGCAGGCATGGCGGCTGTTCCACGGCTGGCTGTTCGAACAGATCACAGAGTCAGATGGCGGCCTTGCAGCAGCACTTCGCACGTGTGCCGGAGATACTGTCCCAACTTCAGGACCAGGGACGCGCCGCTGCTGCATTGGCCGCTTCCGCCGGAGCGCTCAACCAATTGCGCGATGAACTGCACAACGCGATTGAACAACTGAAACAGGTTTCGCCTGCCGGAACCACGTTCGAGAACACTGACGTAGAGATTGAGAAGGATTTTGATCAGGCAGGCAGGGATATTTACATTGGCGTTAATCCACCTACGCAACCAGCACAATCAGCGCCAGGTACCTCAACCGTGTTCAAGAACCAGGGTGTTACCGTCAAGGGCAGCATGCGGCAGGCGGGCGGGAACATCGTTATTAAATCGCAGATAGATGATGCCATTCAAAGCGTTACCAGTCTTTCTACTGCCGACCTTGTAACACGGCAGGAGTTAGAGCAATTGCTGCAGCAGTTCAGCATGCATCTTCAACAAGCCGCAGCGCAGGGGCACAAGGAAGATGCCGAACTCGCCGCACGGCGCGCTGCTACTCTCATTGAAGAAGTGAAAAAGGATCAGCCCGATAAGGAACTCGTGACATTCAGCCTTGAGCGCCTGAAGAAGGCGGCTGAAAATATTGCCGCAGTGCTGCCCATTGTTCTTCCCCTCGCTGACCAAATCGCGCGACATATTCAGGCGCTGATCAAATAACGACCGTGGAATGAGGATGCGAAGATTCTCAACGAGTACACAACGAGATGCTTCACTTTGTTCAGCATGACAAAGCAAAACCATGTCACTCTGAGTGGCGTAGCCGCGAAGAATCTCAGCGAGTACACAACGAGATGTTTCACCCTTCGACTGCGCTCAGGACCGCGCTTCGTTCAGCATGACAAAGTGGTCTTCGTTGTCATCCGCTCATCCTGTCATCTTGTCACCCGCTCACAACACCCCGCGCCCCTTCAGTTCCAGATATTTGTTGATCAGGCTCACGCTTAGCTTGTCGGCGGGCACGTCGAGTGTCAGCACGCCGCTGCGGTTCAGTGTGTCCAGCACGACCTGGCGCTCCCGAAGCAGCATTTCGGCTACGGCGCGCTGGTACACCGCTGTAGAGCCAACCGGCGGCTGCTCGGCCAGCCCGGTAATATTCGGATCGGAGATTACCACGCACAGCGGCAGATGGCGCTGCGCCAGCCGGGCCATGTAGTCGATCAGCGGTTTGGCAGCGTCGAGCGTCACCAGGTCGGTGAATAGAATGATCAGCGAGCGGCGCTTGTGCTTCACGTCGAGGTACGCCAGCGCGCGGGCGTAGTCAGCCTCGACCGGCTGACCCTGCACGTTGTAGAGCGCCTCCAGCATGCGGTAGAATTGGTGCGTGCCGCGCTTGGGCGCGAGGTAGGTGCCTACGTCGTCAGCGAACGACAACATGCCGACGTGGTCGCCCTTCAGCGTGGCGACGTAGGAGAGCAGCAGCGCGGCGTTGATCACATAGTCGAGCTTGGCAAGGCCTTGCCCTGAGCCGTCGAAGGGTCGCCGACCGGTGGTCGCATGAGCCGTCCAGTGTCGATCACGCTGACGATATATTGGCTGCGTTCGGTTTCGTACTCGACCGCGATTGGTTTGCCGCGCCGCGCGGTGGCCTTCCAGTTGATCCGCCGGAACTCGTCGTCGGTGCTGTAATCGCGCAGCCGCTCGAATTCAGTGCCGCTACCGAACACGCGCTGCGGGCGCAGGCCAAGCTCGAACAGCAGCCCTTTGCGCGCCAGCAGGTCGTATTTGCGCACGTCCAGCACGTTTGGGTAGACCTTGACTGCGGCAGCGGCGGGGTAGCGCGCCTGGCGTACGAAGGTCTTCAGCGCGCTGTCGTAGCGCACGTTGATGTCGCCGAAGGTGTAATCACCGCGTTGTAGCGGGCGCACATGGTAGCGCGCTTCGTAAAGGTCGAGCGGCCCGACCTCGTCGCTCATGATCGTCGTGTCGGAATTGAACTGGTACGGGTATTCGTCGCGGATGCGGAACTGCAGCGAGCGGCGGCTCTGGTTGGTCAGCAAAATTGTGACGAGATTGTCTGCACCGAGTGAAAGCTTGCTGTCGTTAATGCGCTCAAGCTCAAGCTCGGCAGGCTTGGTCGTCACCCAGTAGTCGGCGGCGACCAGGGCGGCCACAGCGACGAGGTAGGCCACCGCCAGCCAGAGCAGTGCGGGGACCAGCGCCACGCCCGCGACGAGCACCGAGCCGAGCAGCAGAAACAGCAGCAGGCGGAAGGTTGGGATCATGGTATTAAGCAATCATAAGTGATGGCGGTACAGAATGGTACTGAAGCGAGTGGTAGATGTGTTATCATGGCATAGATATTTGTTCGTGTAAGGAGTTCATTATGACTGCTGCAGAACTCGCTGAAAGTGTTCAATTTACAGTGGACAGCAGTGGCTCTGTGACTGCTGTAGTTATCTCACCTGAACTCTGGCATCGTATCATGAATGCTCTCGAAGATGCCGAAGACCGTGAGCTTGTGCGCTCACTGCAATTACGTCTCACGCAAGGACCGGCAGTGAGTGGCGCATTGCGCTGGGACGCAGTTGCAGATGAATGGCAGTGAGGTGTATACGTTGTACATCGAGCCTGCTGTGCATGCTGCACGGTCTGAACTTCCCGGTCATATGCGTCAGCGCATGCGGCGTGCAATAGATGCGCTGGCTTCCGAACCACGGCCTGCGGGAAGTCGCGTGCTGGATACATCATCGCTTGATATACCTGTTGGCGTCGAGCTTCGTCGCCTGCGCTTGGATCGTTGGCGGCTCGTGTACGCAATTCAAGACACAGAACAATGGATATGGATACTTGGCTTGCGCCGCAGACCGCCATATGATTATGCCGATTTGGCAATATTGACACAAAAACTCCCCACGTAGTTACTCAATACTTCTTGCCGTAATCCAGTTTAAAATCAACCCGGCGATCACGCCAACAGTGACCACGCCCATTACGCCCAGTGTCGCCGCAAGGATGCGACCAGTCGTTGTTTTCGGCGTCACATCGCCATAGCCGATTGACGCAGCCGTGATCAGCGACCAGTATAGCCCATCGCTGTACGAAAGCGTTTGGTGCTGCTCGCCTGGCTTCGATGGCAACTCGACGCCAGCCTTCTGCGCATCGGCCTGCAACTTCCCGTTTTCGGCATTGACAAATAAAAGTGGGAAAATGAACAGAATCAAGACGGCCTGTGCCAACAGATAGCCATACAGCAAACGCCTGCTGCGCTGAACCCGCCGCATCTCATATAAATGCGCGCGGTTGCGCAGCCGCAACAACTCCACACTGTTGCCAGTCGGCAGCTCTGGTGCAAGCTGCAACAGCTGAAACATGTTCTTATAGTCGCCATGCCGCTCGTATCCCTGCAACGCAAACAGCAGCAAATTCTGCACAAGCGTCCGCACATGCTCGGCCATGGCGTCGGTTTCGTAGCTGAAGCTGTATAAAATTTCGCAATATTCAATCACTTGCCGCGGCTTCTCCCAGTGAAGTGCGGCGAAATCCTCGGGCTGGACGCGCTCGGCCACAAAGCTTGAGTAGCACTCGTTGCTGAGAATTTCTGGCGTGTCCTGAAGGCTATGCAAAAACGCGCGTCGTACTTCCTGGGCCTGCTTCTCGTCATCGATTGAGTCATACAACGCGACAAGTTCGTCCAGAACAGCTTCGCGCTCCTGGGGTGTTCGTTGGTTCTGGCGACGCAAAATCAGCGAAGCCACACGTTTGCGAATGTACGACTGTGTTGTCATGGTTCGCTGCGTTGTTAGCGCGGAACTTCCACCCGCGCAAGAATGCGTGTCATAGCTGTGTCGGCGTTCAGTCCTTCGACTTCGGCCTCGGGCTTCAAGATAATGCGGTGGCGATACACCGGGCGCACCAGAAACTTCACGTCGTCTGGCACGACAAACAAACGGCCCTGCATGGCCGCCCATGTCTTAGCCGCCAGCAGCAGGCCAATCGAAGCACGCGGCGAGCCGCCCAGCAGCAGGTCAAGGCTCTTGCGGCTGGCCTGCGCAATGTCGCTAATATACTTGAAAATGTCGTCGTCCACCTCAATTTCACGAATTTCCTGGCGGCACTGTGCGAGCACGTCAGATGTGGCAACATGCTTGAGTTCGATTTGCTCCAGATGATGGGCGTCGAAGCCGCGATGGTAGCGCCGCAGCACCTCGATCTCGACCTCTTGCGGCGCGTAGTCTACCAGCACCTTGAACAGAAAGCGGTCGAGTTGCGCTTCCGGCAGCGGGTAGGTGCCTTCATATTCGACGGGATTCTGCGTCGCCAGCACAAAGAACGGGTCCGGTAGCGGCAGCCGCTGGCCCTCAATCGTGACCTGCTGCTCCTCCATCGCTTCCAGCAGCGCCGACTGTGTTTTGGCGGGCGCGCGGTTGATCTCATCCCCAAGCAGTACGTTGGTAAAGATCGGCCCCTTGCGTAGCCGGAACTCGCCGCTGCCCATCTCATACACTTGCGTGCCAACCACGTCAGAGGGCATGAGGTCAGGCGTGAACTGCACGCGCTTGAAGTCGGCTTGAATGAGCATGGCCAGCGTTTTCGCCATGAGCGTTTTGGCGGTACCCGGCACACCTTCCAGCAGCACGTGCCCGCCGCTGAACAGCGCGATCAGCATGTGCGTGAACGGCTCCTCCTGCCCGACCAGCACCTTGGCGGCCTCGCGGCGAATTTGGGTTGTAATATCTTGAACGAGCATGTTTCCTCTCTGGAGTGCTAGGAACAATGGTGAAATACGCGATGTTGTGGATGGAACTGCTGTTCTAAACTCATGATGTGGCACGACTGATTTCGTGAGACCATGCCTGTATTTTTGCCTCTAGTATCCGCGCCGGCTCGTGCAGCCAGATTACGCCGGTACAGCAGCGCCATCCAGATTGGCAGCGGCGGCAGCGCGACGCATAGCCCCAGCAGCCACGCGGTGGCAGAAACCGCAACCGTGACCGGCGACTCACCGCCCAGCACGAACGACAGCGGCAGCGGCAGCACGACGCCAATTGCCAGCGTCACCGACAGTCCCGTCGCTGTGACAAGCAGCGCCGAAAGCACCCATGCCAATAGATTGCGCCCAAAGTGATAGCCTATCATGTCAAAGCTTAGCTGAATCGAATCTCCAAATGAGCGCTTCTCTTGTGCCCATGGTTGCAGTGCGTAGATCAGGCTGCTGTATGTCGCGCCGCCAATCGCCAACAGCACGATGTAGATGACCGCAAAAGCCATGCCGAACAGCGCAATCGCGGCATAGCCAACGCTTTCTGAGAATGATGATAAGCCAGTGGCGACGAAAATACTGACGAGATACAGCGGGCAAATACAAATGATGCTTATCATGGACGTGGCGATCTGCGCCATCACATAATACACAACCGTGAACACCATCATGCTGATCGCGCGCCGCGGGCCAATCGCAAATGCGTCGCGAAGGCGCACGGGTCGCCCGTCATCGGCGGCGATGGCGGCCCGCGACAGGCCGCCAACCAAGTAGATAAACAGCGGGATGGCGAGCACCAGCATGCCAAAGATGCCCAGCAAAATACCAATACCTTCGCGCTGTGTGACATACACGTAGCTCAGGCCGAGCGCAATGGCAACCGGCACAAACCAGCTTAGCGAGATTAGCAGAAATGGCACGAAGTGGCGACGGTACATGGTGATGCCTTCATCGAATTGTGCCAGCAGCGGTATGATTGTATTTGCCATGCGTGTGGCACGGCGCTGGCGTCGAGCAGTGATTGTCACGATTTTCGTTCCAATTGCGCAAGCATGGCCTCGGCATCGGCCACAGTGCGCACCAAATCTGCTTCACCGATCCGCTCGTTGCGCAGCCGCCCGAGCAGCGCCAGCAGCGCCGGTTCGTCCACCTCGCGGGAGCGTCCAAGTTCTCGCACAAACGCTGAGTCGTCGAGCTGCGGATTGATTCCCGCAGGTCGCGCCAGTCGCCGCTTGAAGGATTGATAGAAGTGGCGCAAGATGTACGAGCGCTTGCCGCCGCGCTGAAAGAGGTCAGCCATGCTCTCGACATACTCAGCGCTGCTACGGCGCGCGATCTCCGCTTTCAGTGGCACCGGCCGCCGAAACGCCGCCCGCTGAGCGCGAGGTATAATCCCACAGCCAGCACAGCGTACAACGCGGCCCAGCCCCATGGATTTGAGAGCAGCACGCCGCCAGTTGATGGCGGCGCAATGCGGCCATGGTGATATTCATCGAACTGAATGCGTCCACCAGTCGGCACGCGCCGCAGCAGGTTGAGCACCAGTGCGGCACTATTGGTGTCGCGCAGCCCGGCGTTGGTAAATGGAACTGTTGAAGAGCTTACATATATGTAGCCTGCACCGCGCTTGCTGCCGACCAGCACCGCTGCGCTGTCTGCACTGAGAATCGTGACATAGTCGTTTGTTTCTGGCACGAGTATATAGCCGGTATCAACCGGCACAGTGCCAGCGGGCGGCTGATCGAGGAGCGGCTGTGCCACAGTGGCATGATCAAGCGTGAGCGTGCTGCTATACACATCACGCCGAACATCAAGCTCGCGCAGCAGTGTGCGCGATGCGCCAAACAGCGATGATGAGTTGTCGGCCATAATGAGCACGCCGCCATTTTTAACCCATTGTGTAATCTTGTCCGCCTCATCAAGCGTAATCGCTTCGGATGGATTGAGCATGACCAGCGCGGCGTCGTTCTGATCAAGCATGAAGTCGCGATATTCCAGACGGCGGCTGTCGTAGCCGAGCGCCTGCGTCCAACGATACAATGCCAGCGCGCCATGGTCGCCACTTGCGTAGGTGGTGGGGCTGTCTGGCTCGCTCGGCGTTTGCAGGCGCGGCACATAGGCCACAAATGCAATAAGCACCGCGAACAGCAAGCCGATGATGATGAGATCGCGACGGTTTTTCATGCAAAAAGAACCGAGAACTAATATCGAGGATGAAAGATGGAGAATAGAGGATCGCAGCCACGCCTCTGATTATCCTCTATCCTCTATCTTCAATCTTCATCCTGTCACTCCCCAGCGCCTCGACCTGCGCGCGATAGTCCGCAAACGCAGTCGCATCGAGCGGCACATGGCCGTACCACACACGGTCAAATGTATCCACTACTGGCGCAAGACGCGCTCGCAGCACAGGATTATCGCGGGTCTGCTCCAGATACTCGCGGTTGGTCATGGCCCGGTCGTAGCGCAGCAGGTCGCGCTCGTCCAACCGGAGCAGCGCTGCGAGATACAAGAAGCGCACAGCCGTGCGGTAATCACCATCACGTGCCAGTGCGCCCGCCTGGTCGAATGCCGTTTTGGCGGTCAGATTAGCTTCTGGATCATCTTGCCCAAGATTTCGCCTCCCGTGTGAGGGTGCGCCGCAGTCCCAGCAGCAGGTAGCCAATCACTGCTGCCAGCAGCAGCCCGCCGGCCAGCGCAACGGTCAATGTAATCACGCCGCCATGGTTCTGGGCCGTCTCGCCGACCGGGCGCAGCAAGCGTTCCAATAGTCGTCCAAGCCAGTCAAGAAATTGGCCAAGCCATGAGCGCTCGGCTGGTTGGCTGCGTTGAAATGGTGGGTTGCTCAAAATCTGCTGAAGTCGAGTGCGGGCGTCAGCGGGTGCAGTGCTGGCGGGCTGCGCCAACGCATCCACGAGCGCGCCAAGCTGATTGGCCAGCAGCGTGAAGTCGGGTTCTGGCTTCTGGATTTCGGCCTGGAGCCAGCGATTATCAACCGGCAGGCGCGTGCCGTCGGGCAGCCGCACACTGGCTGTGTGTACGAGGCGCTTGCCCGCCGCTTGCACGCCAAAGCGGTCGCTGCGCTGGGCTGCCGCGAGCGCTTCACGCACAGTAGCGGTGTAGCTTGCAAGGTCAGGTTCCTGGCCCTGTGCTGAAGCCACTGATGCACATGCGCCGCCGAAAACAAGCAGAGCTATGACCATGAGTAGAGCGAGCTGTGATAATCGATGAATTAAGGTTGTTTGCACGCTACTTGGGTGATGCCGATGCCCATCACTCCATTGGCACCAGCCGCTGCCGGAGCGCGTAAATCGCCGCTTGCGTCCGGTCGGCGAGATGCAGCTTCGACAGAATATTGCTAACATGGGTCTTAACGGTTTTTTCTGAGATGATTAGCGTATCGGCAATCTCTTTGTTGCTTTTGCCGCGCGCAATCAGCCGCAGCACATCCATCTCGCGTTCGGTCAGTTGCTCGGCGCTGTTCTCCGCCGGGCGTGGCGCGTTGAATTCCTGCATGAGTTTGGCGGCCACTTCGGGATGCAGCACGGCCTCGTTGCGCTGCGCGGCGCGAATCGCCTTGGCAAGCTCCTCTGGCTGCACGTCCTTCAGCAAATACGAGATTGCGCCGGCCTTGATTGCTGGAAATACTTTGTTATCATCTGCGAACGAGGTTAGCACGATGACTTGCGTGGAAGGGCTGGCCGCCTTGACGCGCCGGGTCGCCTCGACTCCATCAATGCCGGGCAGAACCATGTCCATCAACACGACATCTGGCAGCTTATCTTGCACGGCCTTGACGCCTTCTTCGCCGCTGCCCGCCTCGCCGACAACCTCGATGTCGTCTTGCAGTTCAAGGAAATCACGCAAGCCTTGCCGCACCACACGGTGGTCGTCAATTAGCAGCACGCTTATCGGCTCCATACGCTTGTCTCCTGCTCCATGCTTAATTATCTCGATAGCTTCTTATCTAGTAGCATCGCGGCCCGGTACTACCACGACAATCTCGGTGCCTTGACCTGGCACCGAGCGAATATCCATGGTGCCGTTGAGTTCGGCGGCGCGCTCGCGCATGCTCGTCATGCCGAGGTGCTGACCGTTTGGCGATGTTGGATTGTCTATGTCGAAGCCATGTCCATCGTCGCAAATCCGCAGCATGATCGCGTCCGGCTGCATGGAAAGGTCAACCGTCACAGATTGCGCGCCAGCATGGCGCACCACATTATTCAGCGCCTCCTGCGTGATGCGGTACAATGCCAGATCGACGCCGCGCGCATTGCGCTCGTCACCGGAAATGGACAAACTCACAGCCAACCCTTCGCGTCGTCCCAGTGCTGCAACGTAGCGTTGCAGCGCGCCAACAAGCCCTTGTTCTGCCAGTCCCGGCGGGCGCAACTGAAAAATCAGCGCGCGCATTTCGGTCAGGGCAGCAGTGGCGGTTTCCTGAATCCGCTCGAGCTGCATGGCGGCACGTTCAGGCTGCTTCTCAAGCTGCGCGCGGGCGGCCTGGGCCGTGAGCGTCATGCTGAAGAGTTGCTGTGAAACCGAGTCGTGAAGGTCACGAGCCAGACGGCTGCGCTCCTCCAGCACGGCGGCTTCTTGCGCCCGCCGGTAACGTCGCGCGCTCTCGATCGCTCCGGCCAGCATGTCGGCGGCGGTTTGCAGCACGCTTACATCCTCATTAGTGAACGCGCCAATCTGCTCGGCTTCCAGATTTAGCACGGCCAGTACACGCCCGCCAGTGCTGATTGGCACGCACACTTCAGAATGCGTAGCAACTGAGCTATAGGCAAGATAATCAGCATCGCTCTGTACGTCATCCACGCGCACTGCCTGTCCAGTGCGGTAAGCGCGGCCTATCAGGCCGTCCTGCACGGATTGGCTGTCGTCAGCAATGCTTGAGCCGTGTTCGCCAGCTCGCGCCGCCAGCGTTAATGAGCGCGTATCTTCATCTACCAAATACAATTCGACATGATCATAGCCAAAGCCGCGCTGGAGTTGATTTACAACTGTGGCAACCATCCAATCGAGATTAACGGTGGAAATAGCGGTGCGCGCAATCGTGTTGAGCACAGTGAGTTGCTCGTTGCGCTGCTCCACCTGCGCGGCCAGCCGTTGCGCTTCCTGGTACAGCCGCGCGCTCGCAATCGGCCCGCCAATTTGCGCTGCGACCGCCTCAAGAATATCAACATCTTCAAACGTAAACGCATTGATATAATTGGCTTCAACACTCAGCGTGCCGATCACTTTGCCGCCAGAGCGTACCGGCACAGCGATATACGAGCGGATCAATCGGTTGGTGCCTGCGTCACGCCGCGCTGGCCGTACCCGCGTTTCCCTGGTAATATCGTTCGACAAAAACGGCAGCCCATGGTGCAGCACCCATCCGCTGATGCCCTCGCCCGTACGGAGCCGCACCTGCTGCGCCTCGGCGTCAACATTGCCAAATGACACGGCTATGATCAGTTCATCACGCTCATCCAGCAATGCAATGCTGCCACTTTGAAACGCGCCTTGCAGCCGCTGCATCGTTTTGGTAAGAATCGCGTCAAGTTCCAGCGTGTTACTGACATCGCGCCCCAGTTCGACCAGCAATTGCTCTTTCTCCAACAGCCGCGCGGCACGGTTGGCGAGCCGTACATTCTCCAGCGAGAGCGCACTCTGCCGGGCAATGACTTCGATCTGTTGCATGCGAATGAGCGGTTGTGCGTGTGGGTCAGCGTGCGTCACAACATAGATCACGCCAATGATGCGATCGCTTCGCCCCCGTAACGGGACCAACAGCGTACCGCTTGTGTCGGCGAGTGGTGGGTGCTCGGCAAAGCGCGCCATTTGTTCAGCGGGAACAAAATACGACTCACTTATGCTATAACGCGGGTGGAGCATGTGCCGGTACACACCCGGCGGAGTTGGATGAGTTTGCACATGCGCGATGTCCTCGTTCGACAAACCGGCGAACGCGCATGCTTCAAGTGCATCAGTGTCAGCGTTGCGCAGCCGCACATACACATACGGATAGCCAAGCACATCGTGGATGGCGTCAGCCGTTTCTTGCATCAGCGCTTCAGGCGTGATCTCGGCACACAGCTGCGCGCCCAGCGCCAGCAGGTCGCCGAGCGGCAAGTTGCGTATCATGTCAGCCGACGGCAAATCGGCTGACTCTGCAGGTTGTTGGTCCATGTCGAGAGCTTGCCGTGCCATGATTTCACCAGAATGCGCGCATGCGGATTGCTTTTCCATTATAGCAGTCTGTGCAATGTGGCGCATGTTCCACAAATAGGCGCTACATGTGCAACTCTGCTCCACGTCCGATCATGATCGGCCCAAATAAGTCGTGCTGTTCCACTGTCACCTCGCGGCGCTTCAGCATCTCTAGCACCGACCAGAGTGTAACGATTACTTCTACACGTTGGATGGCGAGCGACAGAAGATCAGTAAAGTCGAGCCATTCCTGTGTTTGGAGTCGGATGCGAATTTGCTGGCTCATCTCCGGCACGGTCAGAATCTTCGGTGTGGGGAGCGGCACGTCCGGCGGCTGAAGCTCTTGCATTAGCCGCAACCGGCGCTGCATGGCCGTAATCATTTGATCAAGTGTCACATCGATCTTGTCAGGTTGCGGCAGCGCGGGCAGTGGTGGCGCGGTGACACGTCCATATGTGCGCTGGCCTTGCTCCTGGCGAGCATGGAGCAGCGCGGCAACTTGCTTGAAGCGTTGGTACTCGCGTAGTTGCCGCGCCAACTGCTCCCCTTCGTCAATCGGATCGTCGGGACCGCGTGGGGCTGGGGGGCGTGGCAACAACGCCCGCGACTTCAACAGCAGCAGCCGCCCCGCCATGACCAAAAAGGCGGACAGTGTAGCTGGATTTGGCGCTTCCATGGCCCGCACATGCGCGAGGTATTGGTCAGCGACCTGCGCCAGCGCGACCGTGGTAATGTCAAGCTCCTCGCGCTCGATCAACCGCAACAGCACGTCGAGCGGGCCTTCAAAGACCGGCAGCTGAAAATGATAGTCCGGGCGTTCTTGCAACATCATGGAATGTCATTGTAGCACATCTGCCCTACGGATTAGTGCTGATCATCAGCCCAGCGCAGCGCCTGCGCGGCGGACGTTTCGCAGTGGCCAGCGTAGTCGCGCAGAATCGCAACGACCTGCGGCGGACTGCCAACTTGCTCGGCCATGTGTGCGCTCCGTTCTTCATGCAGTAGCATGGAGGGCAAACGGCCAGAGCAGACCGCGCCCGTTGCGTGCAGCCCGTATATACACATGTGGCGCGAGGCGCCTGGTCACGACGAACAAGCCATAATAGAGTAGCGGAATTGACCGTCCATGATCATCAACCTTGCCGCAATCGTGAATAAGCGCAGCCCGCAGCAGCAGCGGATTGGCATGGCCGCCCTGCACTAAGGTGTGAAACACATCCAGACAGTGGCGCTGGTCGAAGCGCGGCATAGACGCGAACAACCGTAGTTCGCCGGGCAGAAGATATTTGGCCACAAGGGCGCGCTCGGCAGGCGACACGGGTCCGACAAGCGCGCGTGCAAATTGCTGAAGGCGGTAGCGAATAGATGATGCAGGTGGCAAGGAAGCGTACAATGACAAGAGTAGGGGCAAAGCATTTTGATGCCAAAATGCTTTGCCCCTACATGTGATTACGTACTATTCGAGGTAGCCGCGCAGCTTCTTGCCAAGGTGCGGGTGGCGCAGCTTGCGCAACGCAACCGCCTCGATCTGGCGGATGCGCTCGCGGGTAATACCAAATTCGACGCCAACCTCTTCGAGCGTGCGATAGCGGCCATCTTTCAAGCCATAGCGCAGCTGAATGATTTTGCGCTCGCGCTCCGGCAGCTTCTGGAGCACTTCTTCGATCTGCTCGCGCAGCATCAATGCCGCAGCAGCATCGGCTGGGGCCGAAATGCGGTCATCCTCGATGAAATCGCCCATGCGGCCTTCGCCTTCCTGCCCGACCGGCATTTCGAGCGAGAGCGGGTGCATGGAGGCCTCAAGTGTGCGGCGCACCTTGTTAGAGCTAATGCCCATGGAGTTCGCAATTTCTTCAGGTGTTGGCTCGCGCTGCATGGTCTGTTGGAGCTTGTGAGAGGCCCGCTTGACCTGGCTGATTGCCTCGCCCATGTGGACGGGCAGGCGGATGGTGCGGCTCTGGTCAGCAATGGCGCGGGTGATCGCCTGCCGAATCCACCATGTTGCATAGGTCGAGAATTTATGTCCCTTGGTGTAGTCAAACTTTTCGACGGCCCGCATCAACCCGATGTTGCCTTCCTGCACAAGGTCCATCATGGTCAGGCCATAAGAGGTATACTTTTTCGCAATCGAAACCACAAGCCGAAGGTTTGCCTGAATGAGGTGTTGGCGTGCTTCTTTCCCAGTCGCTACTTGTCGCTCAAGCATTAGCCGCTCTTGCAGCGTCTCATACGCCATGCGCTCAAGTGACGTACAGGCGATATCGCCAGACTCCATTTGCTTAGCGAGTGTCACTTCCTGCTCTGCTGAGAGCAGGGGCACTTGCCCAATCTCCTGAAGGTACATGCGAACCGGATCGTCAAGCGCGACGTCGGCAAGTTCAGGCAGTTCGACAAGCAATTCGTCGTCGGAATTGGCCGACGTAGAAGCCTCTGCCTCGGCCTTGTTTTCCACAACACGAATGCCTTCAGTCTGAAGCGCAGCATAGAGTTGATCCACATCAACAACGTGGAGCTCTGGCTGAGGCATAGTTTGAAGGATATCAGAATACGTAAGGTATCCCTGGGCGCGCGCTACTTCGAGTAATTGCTCTAGCGTGTGTGACCATTGCTGTATGGTCGCTTTCTCGAACGAAGTGGCTAACGATGTTTCTTTTATTGACATATTACACAACCTGTCAAAACCTACATAATCCCAATTGTGAAGTTAGTCACCAATCGGGGCCTTTTTTGGGCAACAAGACGGGGCTGAGAGAAGGTGCTCAAAGCCCCAGATTGTTTTTCGTGAAATAGAGGTGCAACTGCGCACCCCGTTTGTCTTGAATTACTATATCATTATAGAGTGGTTAAAGTCAACCCCTTTGTCAACAAATTATTCGACAACTTATCCACATTTCCACACAACAGTGCCATTTTGCTTGACAGTGTTTAGTGGACATTGTAGCATTTTTGAAGAAGGAGGTGTTTCATGAACTTTGCTGAACGATTGCGTGTTGCGAGTCATCGAACCTCAAGCTTGCTATGTGTTGGCCTTGACCCCGACCCGCAGCGGCTTCCGGCTGTCGTGAATAGTGACAGTGATCCAGTATATGCCTTTTGTGCTGCGTTGATTGAAGCGACTGCGAATCTTGTGTGCGCCTACAAGCCAAACAGCGCATTCTTTGAGGCGCTTGGTTCGCATGGCTACGAGACGTTGCGGCGCGTGATTGCTGCTGTGCCGTCGCACATCCCGGTGATTCTCGATGCCAAGCGCGGCGACATTGGCTCCACGGCAGAAGCCTATGCGCAGGTCGCATTTGACCTGCTCGATGCCGATGCCGTCACACTCAATCCGTACCTTGGTGGCGATGCACTTGCGCCGTTCCTACGCTACCATGAGCGCGGCTGCATCCTTCTGTGTAAAACATCGAATGCTGGCAGTGCTGATTTGCAGGATCTTCTGCTTACTGACGGTCGGCCATTGTACATGCATGTGGCGGAGCGTGCCCGTGACCAGTGGAATGCTTATGAGAATGTTGGTCTGGTGGTTGGCGCAACCCACCCATCGGTGCTGCGCGAGGTGCGGGCACTCTGTCCTACAATGCCACTGTTGGTGCCTGGTGTTGGGGCACAGGGCGGCGATGTGATCGAGGCCGTGCGGGCGGCAACCGATGCGGCTGGCGAAAACGTGATTATCAATGCATCGCGCAGTATCATGTACGCCTCCTCCGGCAGCGACTTTGCCGAAGCGGCCCGGACTGAGGCGCTGCGTTTACATGATCTCATCAACCGGGGACGGGATGCGGCTTGATTACCTGATAGATTACCTCCGCGACCATCTCGGACGCGAGCGGGTGCTGGTCCGGCGCATTGCGCGCTACGTCGCGCCATTGTTGTTGTTGCCGATTGGCTTCGCGTTGGCGCAAATCTCGCATGGCGGCATCGGCTTGTTTGTGGGAAGCATCAGTGCCATTGTGCTGCTGGTACAAATTGAACTCTTTTTGCGCCCCTCGCTTGCACGCATCCGTACTAGCGATCGTGATGCTCAGTATTACCTCGGCCTCACATCGGTTGATGCTTCCCCATCGCTCGCGCCGGTGGTGCCGCTGCTTGTTCCTTCCGCACTGGCTTTGGTGTTCAGCATGGCGCTGTTTCTCCCGAATGTGCTAGCAGATGCGCCACCGTGGCAGCGCGTTGTAGCCCTGTTGCTAGGTTTAGGAACATTGTGGATGCTGTGGCAGCGTTTTTCTACAATCTCCATACTGCTGGATAGCCTGGACACACGGCTTGCTGCTGTTCGTCCCGCATCTCCACCGACGCTGCCTGATGCGCCGGTTAGTATTCGCCCGCCCGCGCGCGATGGGTTGTTGGAGCCAGCCCTGGCGCAGCGCATCAACGGCTTGCCGCTGCCGGTGCTGCCGCTGTCGCCTGCCGCCTATGCGCTCTTACGCACCGAAGCCTACGTGCTTTTGCGCGATCAGCCCGACATTTCAGATCATGATCTTCGTGTCACGCTAAATGAGTTGGCGCACGAGGCGCACTATGATGAGATTAGCCACTGGCTTTTGCCACCGGTCGGTGGCAAGCTGTACTTGCCCGTTACGGCTGGCGGCGCGCTGGCTAGTCTGCTGGGCGCGACAGCCCGTCGGCTCGGCATGGATGGCGCGTATTCAGCAACGCTTGGCACCTGGCTGGTGCGCCTGCCGCCCGCGCGCTCGTATCGGGTTGCCGGGCGGCTGCTCGATGCCGTAGTCGCGCTTGGATTACCGCCTGCTGGTACGGTGCTACCGCATCATCTAACTATTCAGGGCAATCTTGGACAAGAGGCGAAGACGCTGAGTCTGATCCATCTTGCTGCGATGCCGCTGATCATGGAGGAGCGCGCCGGGCGTGCTGGCGGCGATGAGCGCCCGTTTGTGATGAGTGGCGGTGGTGTGATCGATGACATGGGTGGGCGTGGGCGCACAAAGGGGCCGCGCACCGATTTTGTAGATGGCTTCCTGCTGTCCACTACGCCCGGCATGAATGCGGTTGAGCATCTGGTTGCGCACACAATTAACCTGCGCATCAAGCAGGTGCTTGCATATGGCCTTGTGGCTGCTGCGCGACAGCGCGACCAGCGCTCATCGGTGGAGCAACAGGCTGCGCTGGTATATTCGGCGTTTCGCACCGACTTGCAGGTGCTGTTGCAGCGTTACGAGTTGGCGGGCATGCTTGACGTTCGTTGGCTTGACGGTCGCTGGAGCGATGTGTGGCCCTTCATTGCGCGCATGAATAACCTCAAACAGAACAATCCACAGTTTTTGGATGATGCACAGGCGCTCCGTGATAGGGCGCTTGATGACATGGAGCGGCTCGTTGTTCGTGCGTCGGGCGCGCGGCGCGGATAGTGCTTAGCATGATGAAGTGCCCATCGAAATAGTGGTGTTTTACGTTTGATGCGTGGTTTGTTATAATAGAAGAGCAAACGTCACCTCCGCATAGCAGCGGGGGCGTGTTCTTTTTTGGAGTGATCTATGGCAAGCGCTACACACGCAAATCCAACTGTTGCCGACAATCGGAAGGCTCGCCACGATTATTTCATCGAAGAGCAGTTCGAAGCTGGTCTGGCGCTCACCGGCAGCGAGATTAAATCAGTGCGGGCTGGACGCGTGAACCTGCGTGGTGGTTATGCCCGTGTGGAAAATGGTGAAGTGTGGCTGTATGACGTGCATATCTCGCCGTATGAGCAATCCGGCACGCACTTCAATCATGAGCCGACCCGCCCACGGAAGTTGTTGCTCCACCGGCGCGAGATTAGTCGCATCCTTGGACTGGTCGAGCGACAGGGCTACACGCTGGTGCCGTTGCGGATATACTTTAAAGGTCGTCGCGCCAAATTGGATCTTGGCGTTGGGCGCGGGAAGAAATCGTATGACAAGCGCGATTCGATTGCCCAGCGCGAGGCACAGCGCGACATTGATCGTGCCATGAAGTCACGACGTTACGAAGATTAAGCATCCGTTAGTGTGGTTCGTCCGGCTCATCGACTAACCCATGGAGCCGGTATCCTACGCCACGCACCGTTTGAATGATGCGTGGCTCCGATGGATTCGGCTCGATCTTTTCGCGCAGCCAGCGCACATGCACGTCAATTGTTCGGTACGAGCCCACAAAATCACTGCCCCACACCTGCTCAAGCAGCGTATCGCGCGAGATCGCCGCACCCACATGCAGCATCATGTATGTCAGCAGATCAAATTCCTTTGGCGACAGTGTGAGACTCTGCTCATTGTACCATGCCTGTCGGCTACGACGATCAAGGCGTAATGGACCGATCACAAGCTCTCCTTCAACCGGCCAGTGCGCCTGGCGCTCGTTCCAACGCAACAACGCTCGAATGCGCGCCAGCAATTCCCGCACGCTAAACGGCTTCACAACATAATCAGTTGCGCCAAGTTCAAGCCCTGCGACGATGTTCGATTCGTCACTCAGTGCAGTCAGCAAAATAATTGGCACAGCCATTTCATGGGCGATGGCACTGCACACGGAAAAACCATCAAGTTTCGGCAACATGACGTCAAGAATAATTAAATCTGGACGGAGTTGCCGCGCTTTGTTAAGACCCGCGATTCCATCACTTGCTGTTTCGACATAAAACCCTGATTGTTCAAGATTGTACCGCAGCGTCTCAAGGAAGATTTCATCGTCTTCGATAAGCAAAAGCGTTGACATGGCGCATCCATTCCAGACATACATGTGATAGTTACAAACTCAATAATAGCGTGCTCGTGTTAAGGGGTTATTATCTCATCGTTAATATCTCTTCTGAGAAAGATGCGAATTTGACGACGAGCCGCTTGTGTTTTGTCACAGCTTTAGCTTGACTCTGCGATCACCTGTTTTCTATAATAAACGCCATAAGTTCATCGTACATGTCACAATCAATAGCTGCCAGTGAGCATCACACTGATGACTAACCCTCGCACAATGTAAAGGAAGTACCATGGATCAGATACCCGCAACGATGACTCGTGCTACGCGTGGCAATGCAAATCCACTTGATGAAATTGAATCGAAGCTTCGTGCCGCTATTTTTGGTCAGGATCGCGCGATTGAAGCTGTGGTGCGCCTGCTCAATCGTGCGCGGTACGGCTTTGCTGCTGGCACGAGCCAGCGTCCGCGTGCTACATTGCTGTTCCTCGGTCCCACCGGCGTAGGCAAAACTGAGACCGCGCGCCGTCTGGCGCAGATGCTCCATCCCGACCACGATGCGTTTTTGAAGATCGACTGCTCACTGTTCAGCCAGGGCCACGAAGTATCGGCGCTTGTTGGCGCGCCGCCTTCCTACGTTGGGCGTGATCAGAAGCCATTGCTCAATCCCGATATTATTGAGCAGGATGGCAGCATTGTGTTGTTCGATGAGATCGAGAAGGGCCAACCTGAACTGTGGAATCTGCTGCTACAGATCATGGAGGATGGCGAAATTCTACTCCTCAATGGTGGTCGCCGGATCTCATTTCAAAACAGCATTGTCATTTTGACAACCAACGTTGGCGCGAAGGAAATGGTAGACTACCTTGATCGGCGTACCATTGGCTTCCGCACTGCCAATAAAGATGTCGAGGCGACCGGACAAGAGATTTACCAGATTGGCTTCGAGTCACTGCAGAAGGTCTTTCAACCGGAGTGGATCAATCGGCTTGACGAAATTGTTGCCTTCCGCCCGCTTTCAAGCGACACACTCAGCGATGTACTCAATCGCATGCTTGACGAATCCAATGAGCAATATCTTCGCCATGGCATTCAGGTTGAGATCACAAGTTCAGCCAAGGATTACCTTTTGCACAAAGGGTTTGACCCACGTTTTGGCGCGCGCCCGTTGCGCCAGCAGCTCCTCAAATTGGTCGAAGCTCCTTTGGCTGATCTGATGGCGTCAGGTGGTATTCCTGAAGGAAGCAAGGTGCTGGTGAGCTACACCGGCATTGATAAGCATGGCGAAGCGCTCGACTTCTTCTTTGCGCCTGCGCCTGAACTCATTCAGCAGGCGCAGGAATTACGCGCAGCTGAGGTCGGCCGTTCAGCGAGCGAGGGACCACAGCAGCCAAGTGTTGGACTGTCGACCGAAGGCGGCCAAGTGGCTGAGCATTCTGCCGGGCCGCTTGGCATCCGTGGCCCACGTATTACACCGCGTCGGGGTATTGGTTTGGATCGCGATTAGTATTAGTCATAAGGCATGGCAACAAGACCTGACACACGTCAGGTCTTGTTTGTTTCATGCTCAATTGCAGACATGGGGTACTTTTGTGTTGTCAGTCGCTGCTCAATTTCAGCGCGACTTGGAATGGAGCTAGTGCCTCGTCCTTCAACGCTTGCCGCGGCAACACAGGCGGCAAATCGTGCGGCAGTCAGTGGATCGTCAGTTTCCTGTAAACAAACGAGCAATGCTGCTGCGAATACATCGCCTGCGCCAGTGGGATCGTGCTCTTTTGCGGGAAACGCAGGAATGGCATGCGGCTGTCCACTGATAAATAGCGTTGAACCCTGCGAGCCGCGCGTCAAAGCAACAAGGTGGCAGTGCTGTGCATAGCTTGTGGCTAACGCCTCATCGCCGCGCACATCCTCAATGCTGAGAATCAGGGCATTAATGCGCTCCAACAATGCTGCTGAGGGCTGCCATGGACGATAATTGATAGGGGCGGGTAGTTTTGCACCCCATACGCGCATCCATCCTTGTGGGGTGACGCCAATTAACGCATGTGGAAATGCGAACACAAGGTCTTCCGGTGTTTCCGCGAGGATTGGCCCGAGATGTACAATAGGCGCTGCACGCCAGGCTTTGGGCACCGAGTCAAGGCTGATCGGTGTTGCGGCAGCATGGAGCAATTGCTCGCGACCAGATTCTGTATAGCGGTTTTCAAATGTCGGTGGTTCTGGTGATGGGTGATGTGCAATAGCAATGTCGTCAGGCCAGTCCGGTGGAAGTTCAGCTGGCGCAGACACAAGCGCAACCTGTTTTCCAAGGCGGTGTACCGTGCGGGCAGCGTACAGTGATGTTCCGCCCGGAACAAGTGAACCATCTGGTAGCACATCACGGGTGATGTGTCCAAGCAGCAAGTAATCTGGTGTCATGAGAAGCTCATCATTCTAGAAAAGAGTAGAGAGCAAAGAAACGGCGCAACGCTTTTCTCTGCTCCCTACTCTTTTCTTGGAAATACGACAACCTGTTCAGGTTACGGCAAAACATCATGCCCGGTTGGGCAGATGCCTATGTCTTGGCAGGGTGAATAACAACCTTGCGATTGTCTCCCTCGCCGCTGCTTTGGGTGTACACGGTCGGATCACTACGCAATGCAAGATGCACAATGCGTCGCTCGTAGGCACCCATCGGCTCCAGCGTCAACGCTCGGCCACTTTGCCGCACGCGCTCGGCCATGCGTCGCGCGAGACCTTCAAGCGACTCTTGCCGCCGCTGCCGGTAATTACCAACATCTACGACAATCTGAGGCCACTTTTGTACTTTGCGGCTAACCAGCAAGTTGACCATGAATTGCAGAGATCGCAGCGTTTCGCCCCGTCGTCCGATGAGCAAACCCATAGCGTCCTCATCTGCACCCTCCACATGGAGGGTGATGGTTTCCTCTGGCTCGCCCCGCTGATCTGGCACGCTTCCGCGCACAGCTGTCACATAGGCATGAATATCCATGCGTTCAAGCAAATCTTCGAGGACTCGCCGCGCAATCTGATCAATCTCGACTGATCCAGCCAGCGGACTACTGGCAGCTCGCTCTTCCTCGTCATCCACTGCGGTGACGCGTACCAGTGCCTCTTCGTCATCGTTGCCAGCTTCCAGCACTTCTATTGCGACTTCATCACGATCTTTACCTAGCTGGGCGAGTGCGAGTTGAATGGCTTCCGCAACGGTGCGCGCGCTAATTTCAATGCTCTTCATATCGTCCTCATGCGGGTTTTCCCACATCGCAAAGTTTACAGACTAGCGCCGTTTTCGCCGGCGTGGGTTCATCTGGTTCGAAGTACGGCGGCCTGTATCAGTTATATCCGGAGCGCTGACTTCATCTGAACCACCATCGGCCTGGTCTGCCGTATCACCATCTTGATCTACCAATGGTTGCAGCACATCCCAAAAAGAGAGTTTCTGCCTTTCTTCTGGCACTGCTTCAACAGCTTGCGACGTGCTTGACGCCCCTGCCCCAGCACCTGCCAAGGCGGGCGTTGCTGGCTGAAAACGACCACGGTCAGCTGGCAAGAACTTGAGGTAATTGGCCAATGATCCCCAACCCGAAATAAGGTACTGCTGAATCATTGAGAAGAAGCTACCGACCACCCAGTACAACACTGCGCCGCTCGGCCATACAAAACCAATATACCCAAACACAAGCGGCAACACAAGCATCGACTGCGACATGACTTTCTGTTGCTGGTCCTGTACACGCGGCATTGCCATCAACTGCACAAACAATTGGCAGATAACTGACAAAACCGGCAGAATATAGTACGGGTCAGGAGTTCCCAGATCGTGCAGCCACAGGAAACCACCTGCAAGTTGATTTTGTGTCAGTGTCTGGGCTAACGTGCTTGCCTGTGGCAGGCCATTTGATGCCAGCACACCAAGCACAGGCTCCGCTAGACGCGCTCCAATGCTGCTGGGCGTAAGGTTAATCACAGCCTGATACACACCGATAAAGATCGGAAACTGAAGAATCATCGGAAGACACCCGCCGGCCGGGTTCACCTTGTACTCCTTGTACAGCTTCATTGTCTCTTCGCTGAGCCGCTGAGGTTCCTTTCCGTACTTCCGCTGCAACTCTTTGATTTGCGGCTGAAGCAATTGCATCTTGCGATTCGACTGAAGCGATTTGAGCGTAAGCGGCAGAATAACAAGTCTGGCAATAATAGTAAATAAAATAATTGCTAGACCGGCACTCCCAGTCCAGTTATAAAAGGTCAGCAAGATATTTTCAAGCAGACCAACAAATGCACTCCAAATTCCCATAAATGTTATACCTCTTGCGGTGGCAATTCCTGCCAAAGGGATGCTTGGCGTAATAATTGCTCAACGAGGGACTGTAGCTGTGTAAAGTTAACTGTTAGAACAGCGGGTGTGCGAATAATAAAAACCACATCCCAACCGGGCACTATATGATGATAGATCAGCCGTACGGCTTCACGCACACGTCGTTTTGCGCGATTCCGCTCGACTGATCCTCCAATTCGCTTGCTGACAACAAACCCACAACGTGTCGTGCGTCGCCGATTTGCCACGGTTTGCAGAATAAGCAGCCGTGTTTCCCAGCTACAACCTTGGCGTCGCGCACGATAGAATTGCTCCGGACGACGTAGGCGATGTGCGCGTTTCATCAGCAGGTGATAGGTAGTAACTAAGAACTCTAACGATGGCTGCGGCGAACTGCACGGCGCTCGTCGCTCACTGAAAAACTCCAGCGCCCACGCTGACGGCGGCGGCGCAGCACTGCCTGACCATCTTTGGTTGACATACGATGAAGAAAGCCGTGCTTACGACGGCGTGGAATGCGCTTTGGTTGCCATGTTCGCTTTGGCATAGTAATGTATCCTTGCTATTATGAGATAATGCTAATATGGAATCTTTGAAAGCACTACTTTTGCAGATCGCATGTTCACCCTGCATTATACTCAGGATGAAAGCTGACTGTCAAATAAAGCGCGGTGTGATGCGACGGCGTACCGCCAAATCACACCGCGCATGTTACTACTCAACCCTGCTCATGGCGAGAGACAAGTGCCAGAACGCAGCTTATTCGTCGTCACCAATTTGAAGTGTGCGGCGAATAGCGTCACGCTGACGGCGTGAGTAACGATCCTCGCTGTCCTCTTCCTCTTCGCCTTCGTCATGGCGGCGGCGCTTGTTATCGCGGCGGCCACCATTGCCGTACTTCGACAGCAAATCTTCCAGCGTTGCATTGGCCGGTACCTCGTCCTCGTCATCCTCCGACTCCACCGTGTACTGCGATGGCACCGGCTCGTTTTCTGCACTTGCCTGACGTGGCGGACGACTGCCGCGATCACGGCGCGGACGCTCCTCTTGGCGCTCAGTTTCCTCACGCGGGCGATCTTCAAGCAACATGCTCAAGCTAATCCGCTTGCTCTGAGAGTCAACGTCGAGCACGCGCACGGTCACTTTGTCGCCAACATTCACGACATCTTCCACGCGATTCACGCGATCCGACGCAAGCTCCGAAATATGGACCAGGCCATCGCGTCCAACACCGATGTCCACAAATGCACCAAACGGCGCAATGCCGCTGATGGTGCCTTCAACTATCTGGCCTTTGTCGAGTTGCTGCATGCGTTGTGTACGCTGCGCACGGCGCAGGCTCAAGCTGATACGCGTGCCTTCCGCGTCCACTTCCAGCAACTTGAAGGTGTAAGTTTGCCCCACTTGCACAGCATCCTCGGCGCGGTCGATGCGGCCCTCGGCAAGCTCCGAAATATGCACCAGGCCGTCTTTGCCAACGCCGATATCCACGAACACGCCAAACGGCGCAATGCCTGTGACTGTGCCCTCAACGGTATCACCGACGCGCAGGCTCGCCAAACGCTCGCGGTCAAGCTCCGGCTTCTTGCGCCCGCGTCCGCCGCGTGCCTGCCCTTCGCGCTCTGGTGAACGCATGGTCAGGCTGATGCGCCGGCCATCCGGGTCAACACTTTTCACGCGAACCTTTACTGTGTCGCCAATTTGAACCACATCGCTTGGAGAGTCAATGCGCGTGTCGCTCATCTCAGAGATATGCACCAGTCCGTCGCGCCCAACGCCGACATCTACAAAGATGCCATACAACGCGATAGACGTTACACGGCCCTCAAGCTCCATGCCCGGCTCAAGGTCTTTGAGGCGGCGCGGGCGGCCTTCCTCTTCTTCGGCAACGGGCGTGTAGCTTGCGCCTTCCGTAGTTTGCTCTGCTACATCCGCTGCTTCTGCCGATGCTACATCCGCACTTTGTTCCGCCACGTCCGCTGCTTCTGCTGAAGCTACCTCCGCGACTAGTGCAGTGCTGCTGGTTGCATCAGTTTCGCCAGCTTGTGTTTCCAGCGCTGGTGATGTGCTTGTCTCGTCGGTAGTAGCTGCTGCCTCAACAGTTTCATCCACAATCGACGTGCCGCTGACGCTACCAGCATCGCTTAATTGGCTATCTGGTACGGCATCCTCAGACTGCTCAAGAACTGGCGCAGCGCTGCTGATTGCTGAAGTTTCGTCCGCCTGTGCCTCCTCGGGCGCAGGCGTTGCGTCTGCTTCGGTGGTGGTACTTGCCACTACGTCATCAGGCAATGAAGCATTTGACTCTGCTGATGTTTGTGGCTCTTGTGTCGTCGCAGCAACGTCTGCGGCAGTTTGCAGATCGTCACGCGTCTGCTCTTGCTCCCCGGTGGGGCGCTCCTGGTTGGTCATGGCCGACGGTCCTCCTGGTTCGGTCTCCAAAAAACATACATAATCAGCAACATGCTGATCCTTAACGACGTAGTTCTGAACGTACGAGTTCAGCTAGCCCGCCTTCACGCAGATCTTCTAGCCGATAGTAACTGCCACGCAAGTGATGCGCCAGCTGCTTGGCCAGACCGCGTTCAAAGACAGGATGCTCGGTATCTATCACAATAGAGTGTATTTCCTGTGCCGCGATAAAATCAGATAACGCATATGTTTCTGCCTGTGGCGGCAAATCACCCATTGATACATTTGCTTGTCCATCAGTGAGCAGCACCATCAGCGGCATCACCTCTGGATCATGGCGGCGCGCGCGATCAAGCACATCGTAGCCCATCATCAGCCCGCGTGACAGCGGCGTTTTGCCGCCAGTTGGCATATCTTGCAGCCGCTTCTGTGCAAGCTCGACGCTGTTAGTCAGCGGCAGCAGCAATGTTGCGTAATCGCGCTGAAACGAAACCAGTCCAACATGATCACGGCGTTGATAGGCATCACGCAGCAGCGCGAGCACTGCTGCCTTGGTGGATCGCATCCGCTCTTCGGCGGCCATGCTCCAACTCGCATCAACCACGAAACAGATGGCACTTCGTGTTTTGCGCACACGTATTTTCTGCCGTAGGTCGCTCTTGCGCAACATCACCCGTCGTGGTGTCTGCCCCTCGGCTTCAGCCTCATCATGGCGCTGACGCTGAAATGGCGCTGCTTCGCGCAGCGTCGCATCAAGCGCTAAGATTTGTCACGCGGCGTGCTGGCCGACTGGCAATATAACGCCCTTGCTTACGTGTCGTGCGTGTGCGGGTGCGCTTACCAGGTGAGCGGCGCTGCATACGATCGCGTGCGCCCTCCAATCGCTTGGTCTGGTACGGCATGTCCGACTGAATCTCTGGTCTCGCCGCTGCCCTGATGATCACTCGATTGCTGTCCATCAGCTGCCTGACCTGCCGGAATGCCAGAGACAGCATTGCTCTCGCTGCTTTCGCCCTCACGCTGCTCGCTTTCAGCCGACGCTTGATTCAAAACATCTTTTTTTTTACACCTTCAGCAGCTGTTGCAGCTTGTCCATCTTGCTCGCTCTCGGCCCGTTCCAGCACAGCGTTCATCCGTGCTTCGTCAAGCCGCACTTCAGTGAACGGCTGGCGGCGCATACGATGTGGCAGAGCAAGCTCAGCAGCCAGGCGAATATCGTCAGTTGTAAGTTGATTGCGCCCAGCCCACGCCGCATGTGTGCGCGCTGTCTCAAGAATGGCGAGGTCGGCACGGTGGCCATCAACGCCAAGTTCGAGCGCCAATGCAGCCACAGTTGCCATGTCACTTGCGCTGATCTGAACGAGTGGCAAAATGGCGCGCGCAGAGACGATGCGCTGGGCAAGATCTTGCTCTTCGTCCTGCCATTCTGCGGCGAACTGCTCTGGTTGTGATTCATATGCCATGCGCCGCTGAATCACTGCCACACGACCAGCGATCGACTCAATGCCACTAATCTCGACAACAAGACCAAATCTATCGAGCAGTTGCGGACGCAACTCACCCTCTTCGGGGTTCATCGTGCCGACGAGAATGAAGCGCGCCGGGTGTGAAATGCTGATACCTTCGCGCTCAACGGTGTTTACGCCCATGGCAGCCGCGTCGAGGAGCACGTCCACCAAATGGTCATCGAGCAGATTAGCCTCATCGACATACAGCATGCCGCGATTTGCTTGAGCGAGCAGACCTGGCTCAAAGCGTCGTTGCCCTTCGGTGATGGCATGCTCAAGGTCAAGCGCTCCAACCACACGATCTTCCGACGCAGCAACCGGCAATTCTACCAATCGCGTTGAGCGCGAAAGCACAGGCAGATCTTCGCCAGCTTCATAGCGCGTGCGACAGACCGCACACATCATGCCTGGCTGGTCGGGTGGGCAACTATACGGGCAATCAGCCACAACATTGATATGGGGCAGCAAACGCGCAAGACTGCGCACCGCTGTCGACTTTGCTGTGCCCTTCTCACCCCGAATGAGCACACCGCCAACCTGTGGGTTAATCGCGTTGAGAATCAACGCGCGCTTCAGCCGTTCTTGCCCAACAATCGCGCTGAAGGGATACACTGGACGTACAACCGTCATTTTACTCACGCAATAAAGCCTCTCAGCCACATAGCGGCTGGAGGCAGAAGCGACAACGCCGTTCTGATCAGGATGCAGCGTGGAGCCAACATCAAACACGAACACCCGCGAAGCCGTCAACGTACACTATGTCCGAACCACCATCGAACTGCGCTATTTTCGCACAAAGAAAAGTAAAAGTCAAATCGTGCAAACGTGTGCGATGCTGCTTTCATGCATTATTTTCAGTATTGTTTGAGCTTGAGTATGCTTCAACAATGAAATATAGAATCATGAACCGCAAATTGACAATCCCATGCCAATCTGCGGCGCTGTGGCAAACTCTACAGTTTTGCTAACGCCCGAGCGCGAGGGGAAGAAAAATGATATGGCTGCTGCTTTGTGCGATGATGGGCGGAGAAACGTTGCCAGCACTATCGCGAAGCACTACCTGCACAGATTGAATGTGGTCCGACAGCGTCATGGTTGTTTGGAAGGGCTGCCAATTGCCAGTTGCGCTATCGTTGTAGGCAATCTGCACATCTGCCACGCCACTTTCGTTGTCCGACGCTTCAAGTTGGAGCAACGGCGGTGCGCCCGCGCGGATAATAGCCACGCCAGTTGGCGGCTCGGTGTCGAGCAAGACCGCAGTGGTGTACACGGGCGAAAGCGTGCCAGCAGCATCCTGGAAGCGCACATAGAGCATATGCGTACCTTCGCCGCTGACGTGCCATGACAACTCTGGTGCTACTGTCTGCCACGTAGCATTGGCGAATGTTACATCCTCACTGATTTGTACCTGTATGTTGGCTGGCGCATGCAGCGCAAGAGGGATATCAGTTTTGTTGCTAATGCGCGGCGCGCTCATGGCGTAGCCAGGATCCTTGCCCACGCCGCTAACGGTCACGTTGTGCTGCACTGTCGCAGATGCGTTGCCGACGCTATTGATGGCGCGTAATTCGATATTGTGCTGTCCATCGTACAGCGGCAGCGTCGCGGAAATTGTCTCGCTCATGTTGGTGTAGCTGCCATCAGCGGCGGGAAGCAGCATCCATGCACTACCGTTGTCTCGGTACTCTACGCGCCCGATATAATTGATTGTGGCTGAAGATTGGCGCGTGGCCGGCAGCGGCTGATCGACAGCCTGCCCTATGACAACGGGACGTCCATCATTTGGTTGTGCCCAGGTAACTTGCAGGGTCGGGGTTGTGTCCATTGGATCTATGATGTGATCACCATCAGTATCGCGATAACCAAGCTGTCCGAGCGCTGACTCGTCGATCTGCCTGTTTTCATATGATGGCAGCGCGTCCAGCATAATGGACGGAAAGTGTGTGCCGCAGTTGTTGTATTGGCTATTGGTGTTCGCAACGCTGAGATAGCCGCTTTGCTCGGTGCAAGGTGTCGATGCGCTGGCATACTGGTCAAGCGCGCCGAAGATATGTCCCAGCTCATGCGTGACAACAGACGCCATTTTATTGGTGCCATATGGACCGGCATCGGACGTGAGTACCATGAACGGCCCGTTTACATAGGCATAAGCAAATAACCCATCTGCAAAGCGGCCATCATCGTCATTGGCGCTGTTGGCCACGAACAGCGTGGTTGCCCAATCGGCACCATGCGTATGGCGGAGCGCATCGTCGGCGGTGTAAGCTTGCTCAAAATAATCCTTGCCGGCGTAGCCCATACGGGTGAGTGCATCGCCAATCCAAAGGTGCTCACCGCCAAGCCCATGTGTCACCGGCTCATATCCTGACCCAATGACTTGTGTGGAAAGATCAAAGTTCAGGTGTGCATCCGGCAGGCGATCATGCCACCAGTTGAGCGCTGCGGCGATCTGCGCACTGACAGCGTTGATCTGATCCGTAGTCCAATCTTCGGTCGATGCGTCCTTGCTGCCATCGCTTTCAACAAACACCACCTGCACAGCGACTCGGCCTGCCATTAACGCGCTTGGCTGGTAGCGCGTTGGAAGATTGGTGCTGCGAGTCGCGTGTGTTTGCTGTGGCACCGGTGCCCGTAGCGCGTCACCGGTAAGCGGCGGCTCTTGAGCAGTAGCGGCTGATGTCGGAAGAAGAAGGCGAAAGGAGAGAATAGCTGCAAGAAGAATATAGATAGTTTTCATAACTGCTCGCTTGTTGGTAGAGTGTTGTGGTGTGACGCGCGATGCAGCGTCTGGTTGTTACCAACAGCATAGCAGTGGAGTGCATGTTTCAGAAGATGCCAACGGTACCGACGATTTGACGTCCTTCAGCCGGTACGTCCTAATGACTCTTTAGTCATAATGTACTACATCTATTTACGAGCTTTTGACGTACCAGCGAGATTAGGATGTGGGGAATAGCGCAAGTGGCAACAGCGCGCCGTTGCGCCAGAATCCTTCGATTTGTACGGAGCCAAAATGAACATTCTGATCGCGTGCTTGGTGCAGGCGAGCCAGCAGTGCTGTGTCGCGCACGGGCGTGCTAAGCTTGAGTTGTCGCGCGCCAGGAGCTGGCACACCGTTCGCATCGACCTTTTCGACCAGCAGCCCTGAACTCCCTTGGACAAAGAGCGCCCCCACAATGCGCACAAAGCGATTTTCATATATGGTATCGTTCTTGAAGAGTGTTTCAAATGTCACATCCTGCGGGACCAGCAGATCGAAGTGTGGATTGTTGAGTTGGTATTGGTGGTTGCCCTGGGGGCCGAACTGTGCCGGGCCTTGCAGTGTGCCGCGCGCGCGAACCGGCGCAACCCGCGCTGTACCAGCCGTGCGAAGAAGCACGGCCAGTTGGTCTGACGATGTGCTACCAAGCCAGAGCTGTTGCTGTGGTGGCGCAAGCGGTTGTGGTGTCGGCCCTGCACTGAAACTCAATGTATCAACTAATCGTACCCCGGCATCGTCGGCATACGCATAGCCAACTGTGGTAACCAGTGTGTTGGCGCGTGCATCTCCTTGCTGCATGATTTGCATGAGTGGGGTAAACGCTTCGGCACCTGTATTTGTAGGCATGGGCACTGGCGCGGGGGCTACATTCATGCAGGAGGTAAGCACCAACATGGCTCCAAGTATGGACATGACACTGAGGAACAGACGGAAAACGGATGGACGAAAAAATGCGTATATGCTCATGAAAAATTATCATAGCATAAAAATCGCTCCCTATGTCGTAGTCTGTTCGTAGTGTTCTGCAAGCCTCAGACACATATTTGAGAGCTTTTGACAGTTCTTTTTCTGTGATTGGGAACGTATGCATGCTATGCTACAAAGTGATATTGTCGCAGGAAACTTCCTGCCATTTCTTCATGTAAACGAGGTGATAATGTATGGGCACGCGCAACTCACGGCTTAGTGGATTCTATCAACTCAGTCCATTGGAGCGATTGCAATCTGTGCGGTCATTCGATGGGCTGAACGATGATGATCTGCGATTGCTTCACGGTGGCAATGGCGCCTTGACCGTTGAGCGTGCGGATAAGATGATTGAAAATGTCGTTGGCACATTCAATCTTCCGCTGGGTGTCGCAACCAATTTCCTGATCAACGGGCACGATTATCTTATACCCATGGTGGTTGAAGAGCCATCGATTGTTGCGGGCGCAAGCTTTGCAGCAAAGCTTGTGCGTGAAGGTGGTGGCTTCCAGGCGCACTCAACCGAGCCGTTGATGATCGGGCAGGTGCAGTTGGTCAATGTGGCAGATCATGCGCAGGCACAATCCGCTATTCTTACGCGCAAAGCGGAGATACTTGATCATGCAAATCGCCGCAGCAGCCTGATCTCATTAGGTGGTGGCGCAAAGGATGTTGAAGTTCGCTCCTTTCCGCAAAGTCCGATGGGCCCGATGCTGATCGTGCATCTGCTGATCGACTGCCGTGATGCCATGGGTGCCAATGCAATAAACACTATGGCCGAGGCAGTTGCGCCACTGCTAGAGGAGATTAGCGGTGGGCGGGCGTACCTGCGCATTCTGTCGAATTTGACTGACCGGCGGCTGGTGTCTGTTCGGGCGGTGGTGCCTGCCATCGCGCTTGCGCGTGATGGATTGAGCGGTGACGAAGTTGTCGAGGGCATGTTGTGGGCCTACGCTTTTGCAGCAGTTGATCCGTATCGCGCTACGACTCACAACAAGGGTATCCTCAACGGCATTGATCCAGTATTGATTGCCACCGGCAATGATTGGCGCGCGATCGAGGCTGGCGCGCATGCCTATGCTGCCCGCGATGGTCAGTATACGTCTTTAACCATATGGGAGCGCGACGACGCCGGAAACTTGGTTGGCACGCTGGAGATGCCGCTTGCTGTCGGCATTGTCGGCGGCGCGACCAAAGTACACCCCACGGCGCAGGTGGCGCTGAAGCTGCTTCAGGTGCAGCATGCCCATGAGTTGGCCGAGATCTGCGCGTGCGTTGGCTTGGCCTCCAATCTCGCGGCCATGCGTGCGTTGGCGACGGAAGGTATTCAGCGCGGACATATGGGCCTGCATGCCCGGCAGATGGCGATGGCAGCCGGCGCGCACCATGCCGAGGTTGATGAGATCGCCCATCGCATGATTGAGGAAAAGAATATCAAGCTCGCTCGCGCCGAGACGTTGTTGCAAGAACTGCGTTCACGCAGGCGCGTTGCGGCAGATTAATAGAACCAGTTGAGCGGGTGGGAATCTCCGCCTGCTTCCTCTCTACATCCCAATCTCAAAGGAGAACAAGAATGATGCGACCCACCAAGCCGGTCGGAATAACCGGCTATGGCGTATATGTGCCGCGTTTCCGGATCGCTGCTCGCGAAATTGCGCGAGTGTGGACTGATGGCAATGGCGGTGTGCCGGTTGACGCGAAGAGCGTTGCTGGCCCGGACGAAGATACTATTACCATGGCAATTGAAGCGGGGCGGAGTGCTTTGGCGCGCGCCCAGATCAGTGCGGAGCAACTGGCAGCAGTGTGGGTTGGCAGTGAAAGTCATCCATATGCAGTAAAGCCATCCGGCACAATTGTGGCTGAGGCGCTTGGCACCGGGCCGTGGATCAGCGCTGCCGACTGGGAGTTCGCGTGTAAGGCTGGCACCGAGGCATGGACTGCGGCGATGGGCTTGGTCGGGAGCGGCATGGCGTCGTATGTGCTGGCAATCGGTGCTGACACTGCACAGGGCCGGCCCGGCGACGCGCTGGAATACACAGCGGCGGCTGGCGCAGCGGCGTTGCTGGTCGGCCCGGCAGATGATGCGCTGTCGGTGGTCGAGGCGACCTGCTCGCATGTTAGCGACACGCCCGACTTTTTCCGGCGTGCTGAGCAGGCATATCCAGTTCATGGTAGCCGCTTCACTGGCGAGCCAGCCTACTTTACGCAGATTCGCAGTGCGGCATCTCATCTGTTGGAGCAGCTTGGCACCTCGCCGAGCGACTATACCTACGCGGTGTTCCATCAGCCAAATGCGCGTTTTCCGCAGGCGGTAGGCAAGCAACTCGGCTTTTCCGCACAGCAGCTTGCGCCGGGGCTGCTTGTGCCGCGCATCGGTAATACATATTCGGCGGCGGCACTGCTGGGACTGTGCGCGGTGCTTGACGTGGCGCAGCCGGGCGAAACTATTTTCGTCACATCCTACGGCTCGGGCGCGGGTGCAGATGCCTACGCGCTGCGGGTGACGGACGCGATTACGGAGCGGCGCGAACGCGCCCCGCTGACGGCGGCCTACCTGGCCCACGAAACATTTGTTGATTACGCTATCTATGCCAAGTGGCGCGGCAAAATTGCGATGGGATGACGATGTGATAGTGACTAAACGTCATGGCAGATCGAGGAATATTATGCAAAATGTGTACATTGTGGGCATCGGTCAAACGCCGGTTGCTGAGCATTGGGAGCATACAGCGATAGCACTTGCTCAACAGGCGCTTCACAACGCGCTTGGCGATGTTGCGCCGGAGCGTGTGGGCGCGTTGTATGTGGCGAACGCGCTTGGTGGCGCGTTGGGCATGCAAACGCAGCTTGGCGCAGCAGTAGCTGCCACCGCAGGCATGCGCGGCGTGGAGGCGCATGTTGTGGAGGCAGGTGGCGCATCGGGTGGCGTTGCATTGCGGCAGGCGTACCTGGCCGTTGCGAGCGGCGCGTATGACCTTGTGGCAGTGGTCGGCGTTGAGAAAGCGACCGATGTGCTTGACGGACGACTTGAGGCCGGCTTGGCGCTGAGCCTTGATGCTGATTGGGAGGCTGTACACGGTGTGACGCTTACAGCGCAATGGGCCATGTTGATGCGCCGCTACATGCACCAGTATGGCTACACCGTGGCGGATTTCGCGCCGTTCCCGGTGAATGCCCATGCAAATGGAGCCGCAAACCCCAATGCGCTGTACCGATTTCCAATTAACCCGCAGAAGGTTCAGACTGCCACCTTGGTCGCTGATCCGCTGGGTCTGCTGGATTGCTCAACAGTTGCAGATGGCGCGGCGGCGCTGCTGATCGCGAATGAAGGATTTGCCCGCGAATTTAGTGCTCCGCTGGTGCGTATTGCCGGATCGACAGTGATGACAGACGCCCTGGCAATTGGGCAGCGCGCCGATCCACTGTGGCTCGATGCGGCGGCGCGCTCATCGGCGGCGGCTTTGCGGGCTGCCCGACTTTCGCCTGTTGATGTCAATGTGCTGGAACTGACCGATCCGCATGGCATTGCGGCGGCGCTAGCGTTGGAAGCAAACGGCTTTGCCGAACGTGGCGCGGGCGTGCAATTGGCGCGTGAGGGTGCGATCACACCGCAAGGCAGCACCCCGCTTGCGACAGGTGGCGGCTGCAAGGCGCGCGGCGACATCGTAGGCGCGAATGGCGTGTATCAGGTTGTGGAAGTAGTGAAACAGTTGCGTGGCGAAGCGAATGCGGTGCAGGTACCGAACGCACGGGTGGCGTTGGCGCAATGTATTGGTGGTGTGGGCGCAACAGCGGCTACACATATTTTAGTAGCAGAGTAACACATCACAACGACAGGAAAAGCAGAGCTTTACGTTTTTGTATCGTTGTAGTTTATAGGTGAACTGTATGGATTTAGCAAAACACTGGCGACAACGTGCCGCCCGCTACCGTTTGGAAGGCCAGCGCCACACTGCAACTGGCGAAGTCCGTTTTCCGCCCGCGTCAGTTGCAGGCGATGCGAGTGCATGGGAGCCATTCATGCTCAGCGGGCGTGGCACGGTGTACTCATTCTCGGTAGTGCGGCAGCCATCGGACGGTTACGAGTCGCAGACGCCGTATATTGTGGCGCTGGTTAAACTCGATGAAGGGCCGATGATCAGCGCGCAACTCACCGACTGTGACGCAGCCGAGGTGCAGATTGATATGCCCGTTGAGGCCACAACGCGCCGTCTGCGTGATTTGGGTCCAGAAGGGTTAATTCTGTACGGCTATAAATTTCGTCCGCGCTTGGGATAAGGGCTTGTGCTTGTTGCACATAGCACACCTACAGAATCGCCCATGATGTTGACTATGAACATCATGGGCGATTTGTGCTATATATGTTGTGCGATGACAAACATCCAAAAGCGGTGGCGTACCAATACATCACCACTTTGACATACAGCAAAAGCCAAACGGGCGTTAGTAAAACATTGAGCGAATAACGCCAATGACGCGGCCCTGCACGCGCACCTGATCAGCATTGACATAAATGGGATCCATGGTCACATTTGCGGGCTGGAGGCGCACGCGGCTGCCTTCGTTGTAAAAGCGCTTGAGCGTCACCGAGTTTTCATCCTCGATCAGCGCGGCAACCATCTGGCCGTTCTCAGCTGTGCTGGTGGCGCGTAGCAGCACAATATCGCCATCGTCGATCAATGCATCGATCATGGAGTGGCCGCGCACCCGCAATGCGTACACGTCCTTGAGTCGATCGGACGGCGCAACCTCGGGCGAAACCTCCACGAACTCGGTTGGTGTCTCCTGCGCCTCTTGCGGCAACAGCAGCGGCTGACCAGCCGTAATTACACCGAGCAGTGGCACTTGGAACGGGCTCTGATTGCTCAGCGTCACCGGCGTTGCCTGCGGTGGCAACTTGATGCCACGCGATACTTTGCCTTCGCGCTGGAGCACCCCTTTGGTTTCCAATGCCTTGAGGTTATACGCGACAACAGATGTGGAAGAAATATTGAGGCTGTCCTGGATTTGCCGGATTGCTGGTGGGTAACCATGCTCATCCACAAAGCCCTGAATATACGTTAAAATGTCTTGTTGCCGAGGTGATAAACTTTCAGCCGTACGCATCGCCTGTGTCCTTTCGCTGACCGCCGCGGCTACAACCCAAGCAGCTGACGGATGGTTGCAAAGTGAGATTAGAACTTATGTTGCAATTTTTATTATAAAGGAAACAGGTGTTCTGTGTCAAGAGGGAGCATGCCTCAAAATAAGAAGTAAAAAGGAAGAAAGAAGAGGTAGAAGAGATTTTCTTCCCCTTTTGCTTTTAACTTCTTACTTTATGGCCGTGGGTGGTGTTGCGCCAGTCGTCAGCAGCTTCATGGCCCAGGCAAGCTGATTATCAGTGCAGGTTTGTTGGCCTGCTGCCGGCTCATGGTCGGCGATGCAAGGCACTGGTAGCGATGTATCTTCACTGTAGGGCACAACGTATTGCGGCGTAATACCAACTTTGTTAATCTCATTGCGCTTCGGTGTCAGCCAGTGCGCCACTGTGATGCGCGCGCTGCCGCCATCACTCAGTGCCTGCACGTTCTGCACGGAGCCTTTGCCAAACGTTTTTTCACCGAGCAGATAGGTTGCCGGGCGCTCGTCGTGCAGCGCTCCGGCCACAATCTCGCTGGCGCTGGCTGAGTTGCCATTAACCAGCACGACCATGGGGATGTTGAAGGCTGTGGCGTTCGGTGGGCTGCCGAGCGTCTGCAACTCCTTCAACGTGCCGTTACCATCTTCTTCATAGAGCGCTATGCCTTTGTACAATCGCCCGAGCACTTCCTGTGCGGGTGTCAGGTAGCCGCCTGGATTGTTGCGGAGATCGAGGATGATTCCGGCAGGCTTGTGCGATAGCAGATCACCGAGCGCTGCGTCGAAGTCGGCAGTGGTGCTGGCCTTGAAATCCGTGATCTGTATGTATGCCAGGTGATTGTCGAGCATCTGGCTCTTGACGCTGCTAATCACTACAGTGTCACGCTCAATGCTAATATCGAACGGAGCGCTGCCCGCATGCCGGATTGTCAGCTTTACCATGCTGCCTTTCGGCCCACGCAGCTTGGCGGAAATTCGCGTCGTGGCCTGATTGACATCTGCTCCGGCAATAAGCGTCGCTATGTCATGCCCATCAATGGCAACAATTTCATCATCTTGTTGCAGTCCGGCGCGCACCGCTGGCGAGCCTTCAATTGGCTTGTCGACGTACGCCTTGCCATCAGCTACCCGAATGGATGCACCAATGCCTTCAACGGTACCTTGCAAGTAGTCATTGCTCTGTGCTGCAAGGTCCGGTTCCTGGTACACTGTGTATGGATCGTCAAGTTCGGCCAGCATGCCTTTGATCGCGCCGCGCAGCATGCGCGTGTGGTCGAGCGGCTGTTTGGTATAGAACTCTTTGTCAACCAGGTTCCACACTTCCCAGAACACACTGAATTGATTGCTGATGTCGCTCGGTGGCGCAGCATTAAGTGACTGATGAGAGGTCCACAGTGCCGCAATGTTGCCACTTGTGGGCAAGCGCCTGCTGAACTGCGTAGCGCTCACCCAACCGATCATGAAGCCAAAGAGAAGAAACACGATCCCAGATATTATGCTTCGCCGAAGCGTTGAGGAGGTACGCCGCATAAAAGTCGCCCTTTTGAGATTGATAGCGTGTATGTTGTTACGCTTGCACTGTTGCTTCCATGTCGCCGCACTCGTATAGAATGGCTACAGTGGCGGCAACTGGCGCGGTTTCTGTGCGCAGCGTACGTGGGCCAAGCGTCACTGGTATGATACCATGCTCACTGGCGATCTTGAACTCGTCATCGCTCAATCCGCCCTCTGGCCCGCTCAACATGGCAATAGTATTCAGCGGCCCGGCATGCGTTCGGAGCGTGTGACGCAATGACTGAACACCAGCACCTTCCCACAGCAGCAGCGCGAGATCACATTGGGCTGTAGCGGCGCAAGCTTCGATGAAGGACTGTGCGGCAGCTATCGGCGGCAGCTTGCCACGGCGCGATTGCTCGGCGGCCTCACGCACGATGCGGCTCCAGCGTTCGCTCTTGCGTTCGCTCATGTCGGCGTCAGCGCTTCGTTCGCACACCAGCGGCACAAACGCAGTAGCCCCAAGCTCGGTGCATTTTTGCAGCGCCCACTCGAAGCGCTCCGGTCGCATGAGACCAAGATACAGCGTGAGATGTGTCTGTGGTTCGCTGCTAGCTGGCGCGCGACTGACCACTGTGCCACTCACATGATCGCGCCCAAGCTGCTGTAGCGCGACGACGTACTGCCAGCCGCTGTTGTCGAGCAGCACCACTTCGTCGCCGGGCTGAAGCCGTAGCACGTTGTTGCATTGATGTGCAAGCTGACGGTCGTCAATCGCAATCATGTCGCCGTCGATTGGGGCCGCGACAAAAAAACGGTAGGTGTTGCTGTGGGTTGTTTGGCGCTTTGCGCGCGATGATTTAGCCATAACAGAAGAAGCATGACAAAGAAGTTTTATCATGCTTGAGACTTACTTCGTGTGAACCAGTGCCACCCAATCGCCTTCCTGCTGCCGGTCGATGCGCGTGAGACCCGCCGCCGCATACGCCAGCGCCACTTCGTCCTCGCGCTCGGCGATGATGCCAGAGCTGATCAGTGTGCCGCCCGGCTTGAGCGCGGCGGCCATGTCGGCGGCGACGGCGATGAGCACCTTGGCGATAATGTTGGCGATCACCACGTCGAAATAATTTTCGTAGGTTTGCGTGGCAATTTCTTGCTGAGCAGGCTTAGCCTCCTCGGGCCAGCCCATCCAGTGTCCGAACGTCGCGCCGCGTCCTAAACTACCCTCCGCCGCATGGATACGGTCAGCAACGTCGTTGCGCGCGGCGTTTTCCTGCGTCGCATGCACCGCAATCGGGTCAGTGTCGAGCGCCAGCACCTCACGCGCGCCTTCAAGCGCGGCGGCAATTGCGAGAATGCCCGAGCCACAGCCCAGATCAAGCACGCGCTGTCCGGTCACATGCTGCTGTTCCAAAAAGCGCAGGCAGAGCTGTGTGGTCGGATGGAGGCCAGTGCCGAATGCCATGCCGGGGTCGAGCCGTAGCACAATATCATCAGGCTGCGGCTCGTACTCCAGCCATGACGGCACAATCACGGTGCGCCCGCCAATTCGCTGCACGGTGTAGTGCTGCTTCCAGGCATTCGCCCAGTCCTCTTCTTCCATGGACGTCACGCGCAGCGGCCCGACCGGGCGCATCTGTCCGAAGTGCCACAGCGCCTGCTCCAGCCGTGCTCGCGTCTCCTCGGCCTTGTCATCGACAGGAATGTAGGTCCGCAGCGTGACGGGCCGCTGCATGTCGTAGGCGTATTCCGGGCCTTCCGGGCCATGGACGATTGGCTGGTCCATGGCGACGCCGCCGTTGTAGCCATACTGCGCCAATAAATCGCTGACCGATTCGGCGGCTTCGGGGTCGATATCTACTGCAAGTTCTAGCCAGTTCATATTATTTCGTCTTCCAGCGTGTGCCTTGCGGGCCATCTTCCAACACAATGCCGAGGTCGGCCAGGCGCGCTCGCACGCTATCAGCCAGTTGAAACTGCTTGGCCTTGCGCAGTTCGGTGCGCAACTCGACCAGCAAATCGACAAATGGCGCGATATCTTGCGATTGCGCTTTGGCGCTTTCCAGGCGCAGCCCCAGCACGCTCGCCAACTCGCGCAGCGTGGCTTGCGCGTTCGCGAATGGTTCGCCGCCCACTCCAGCATCGCGAGCCGTGTTGATTGACCGCACCAACTCGAATAGCACCGCCAGCGCGCCTGCCGTGTTGAAATCGTCGTCCATGACTTCAACAAAGCGCTCGCGAGCCGATTCGGACGCTGTGGTCAGCTGTTTCACCGCAGGACCGCTGGTAGCATCACCAGTCGCAGGCTCCAGCGCGCCGCGCAGTCTGGCCAGCTTGCGCTCCTGATCCGCGACGATGTCCTCACCGTATGCCAACGGGCTGCGATACGAGCTCGACAGCACAATCAGCCGCAGCACGTCAGCATCATGTTCTTCCAAAAAGCTGCGAATCGTGACCACATTGCCGAGCGACTTCGACATTTTTTCCAGCTTGTACGATCCATCTTCAGCCTTGGTCTGAATCTGAAGCATGCCATTGTGCATCCAGAAGCGCGCAAATGGCTTCTCTGTCAAGCTTTCGGTCTGTGCTATCTCATTCTCATGATGCGGAAAGATAAGGTCGGTGCCGCCGCCATGAATATCGATCTGCTCGCCGAGGTGCTTGAGATTCATGGCCGAGCACTCGATGTGCCAGCCGGGCCGCCCCTCGCCCCACGGACTTGGCCATGCTGGCTCGCCGGGCTTGGCTGCCTTCCACAGTGCGAAGTCAGCCGGGCTTTCCTTGCGCTCATCCACGTCGAAGCGCGTTCCGCTTAGCATGTCGGCAAGTTTGCGCCCCGACAGCTTGCCATAATCCGGGTCAGATGCGACCCGAAAATAGACATCGCCATCAGCCTCATAGGCATGATCGTTCTCAATAAGATCGGCAATGAAGCGTTGGATCTCGTCCATGGTCTCGGTGGCGCGCGGGTACTCGGTGGCGGGCAGCACGTTGAGCGCCTTGAGATCTTCCATGAATTCAGCGATATAGCCCTCCGCCAGCGCCCGCGGATCGAGGCCACGCTCATGGGCACGAGTGATTATCTTGTCGTCCACGTCTGTGAAGTTGACGACGTGGTGAACGCGGTAGCCGCGCCACTCAAGATAACGCCGCACCACATCGAACACCATGGCCGACATGGCGTGGCCGATGTGCGCCTGGTCGTACACAGTGACGCCGCAGACGTACATGCGCACTACGCCTGGCTCAACCGTTTCCAGCGGCCCGCTGGCACGCGAAAGTGTATTATAAATTTGAATTGACAAGTTGATCATTTCAAGAATTATCAACTGGAATTCAGCAACTCAGTTGGGACGCCATTCGAGGGCAAGAATTTTAGCGAACATGTATTATGCTGTGGTGACAACGCGATCCAGCGGCGTAACACATGTTAAAAACATGCTCTTTTCTCTCTACTAAGTGGCTTGGAGCAAGCTGCAGCCATTTGTAAATCCTTCGTTGACAATAGGACACAACAACATCGCTAGCACAGTCTAGATGCTGAACTTGGTTGTATCGAAGGACTCACTATCAGTAAGGACACGGTAGGCTTTATCACTGATCCCAGGATATTCAGCCAATGCAAAGATTAACTCCAGGCGTACCTCCCGAGTGCGAACACCAAAGTTCCAAAGGACGAGGGAAGCCGTGTCCCGTACGAAATTAGTTGAAATCCTGCAAGGCTACCAGGATTATGCGAGTTACCTCGGACGACGCTTGAACAAATTGACCTAGCGCCCAAGTTGCGGTTAGTCGTACAGACCATTCCGAGTCGCGGATTGCAGCACTAAGAGCGTCAATTACCTTTGGGGTTGGATGACCTAGCTGTCCTAATGCCTTTGCCGCTTCGCTACGTACTGTGGCGTCACGGTCGTGTAGGGCACCGAGGAGAGCGTCAATTACCTCTGGGGTTGGATGACCTAGCTGTCCTAATGCCCAGGCAGCTAGCCCATGTGTACCACTAGTTGGGTCTGCTAGAGTGGTGATGAGAGAATCCAGTCACCTCAGATGTGCCCTTGCCGAGCTTACCTAATGCCCACGCCGCTTTGATACGCACGTTTGTATCAGATGCATGTAGAGCAACAATAAGGGCATTGATGACTTCGGGCGACTCTTGATAGATTTGCTTAATTGTAAGAAACGCGGCAGCGCGTTTATCCGTATCTACCTCAACGAGAGCAGCTAAGTATCCTGGTATACGGTCTATCTGCGTAATGGCAAGGGCAGCCGCTGCTCGCACGTCACCCTTTCGGTCACGGAGAGCTTCTCGAAGCACGGCATTCACTGTCACTATCGCATCTTGATGCTCCCTACTCTCTTTTGCCTTCTCTTGTATCGATCTGTCAGGATCTTGTACCGCTGTAGCAAGAGGAATACTTGAGCTAGGCGGAGCTTGATCAAGTTGTTTTAACATCCTACCAGCATGCTCGTATAACCTCGGGTGATGTTTAGCAGAATCTCAGAGCAGTTATTACGTCGGGTGACGCAAGTCCCAGATATCCCAACGCCAGTGCAGCTTGACATCGCATGTCCCACTCTGGCCCAGACAGAATGTTTAACAGGTGTGGGATGATAAACTGATTCCGCAGCCTCTCAGGTAGCTTACTAAGCATCACCAATGCATCCTCTTGCTGCAAATCGACCTTTGAAAAGACGAGTCGGATTAACTGTTGTATGACTTGCTGTGTGATCTCGTGCTCCACATCCAAATCATCTGCCAGCACCTCTCCTGCAAGCAGCAGGTTTCGCTTGACATAGTGCTCTTCAATCTGATCTACCTGCACTTCGCTCAGCAGCCACCACCAGCGCCACTTAAAGAACCACATCGTTAGTCGTGAAGGCTCCGCCGTCGCCGCGAGGATCCGTCGTACCAGATCCGTCATCTCACCCTTGCGCCGCTTCATCACCCCCAATTCGCCGCCTGTTAACAGAATCGTCTCGCGCCAGCGTGGGTCATGAAGGTGCGGGAAAATAATCTGCCAAGTTGCTCAGCATCACCCATGTCAGCGAGCGCACGTGCGGCAAAGTATTCCTGAAACGTCAGGTGCAGAAAACTGTACATATCTGGCCCACGCTCGATTAGCAAGCCGACATAGCGCTTCACATCTTCAAGAAATGCGCGCGCCGCCCTCGGACATGTTATGGCCGCGTTGCTCCTGAGACGCCATTAACACTGGCAACAGGTCGTCGGCGCGGGCAGCTACCACAGCATGTTGCTGCATCCAGAGTGCTACATCGCTCAATAATTCCGCTGTCAAACGCGGATCGGGCAGGTTAAGCAACACATTGTCGCTCAGATTACGGGCGCGGTTCCAGGTCTCGATCAGTGTACGCGATGCAATGTCGTACAACTCCACGCGCCGCGCTGGAAGCTGCATGCCCTGGCGATAAATCAGCGCAATGATTGTTAGCAGCAGCGGATTGCCAGCCAGCCACGGCGCTCCGGCATTCTGAGCAAGCTGACTAATGAGTTGCGCTGCTTGTTGTTCACCATCGCGCCGCGCTTCAGGAATGTCGCCGCGCGCGAACTGTTCATAGGCGACGCACCATGTCTTTAGAAATTGCTCAAGTTGGGACTGCTCGAAATCGCGCAGCGTTACCACAGCTTCGGCAGCACTTAATGTTGCCGCATCGTAGCCAACTACGCGGCTAGAAACGACTGCGCGATTGCCGCGCTGCGTCCACTCTCGCAGTAGCGTATTGATCGTCTGCGCGACGACTACGCGGTGCTCGCCTGACCCGAACCTCGTCCATGCCATCGAACAGTAGTAGCGCCCGTCCAGATTCGAGCGCCTGCCGTGCAATGGTGCCAAGTTCCGGCACATCATATTGATGTTCGAGATAACTCAGCATTACATCGAGCCCTTTTTTGTTCGGCTCAGTTTGAAGCGCGCGGTCAAACGCGGCGCATGGCACCAGCAGTGGTAGCCAACCAGCGTTGTTAGCGGGCAATCCTGCCCGTTCTGGTTGGTCTTCGGCAGCGGAAAGCGCAAGGTAGCGCAGCAGTGTGGATTTGCCCGCGCCTGGATCGCCCAATATGACTAGCGCCGCATTATCCTTGATAGCGGCGGCAACGGCTAGTGTCCGTGTCTCACGACGTCGCTCTGGCCTCAGAGCGCGCAGTTCTTTCTCTTGCTTCAAGTCGCGTTGAAGCTTTTCTTCCATGAAGTCAAACAAACCAAGTTGCTGTGAGACTTGCTCTCAATTTTCTGCGTGGCCTGATGCGGTACATAGAAGTCAATCAGCGGCAGTGTGACAGGTTTATTGATACTTAGAATGCCGCGAAACTCTACCCGCTGCAATTGCCGAATGAGCGTATCGAGATAGCGCTGCTCCTGGCTGGCTGACAAGTGTGCAGGCACCATTGGTGGTACATGACCACGCAGATCAGCCCAGATACCAATGCGGTCAAATAGATCGGGAGCGTTATGCACGAACAGACTAAGTGTATCTTGGTCAGCGCAGAATAGCAGCGGATACGCCACCGCAGCAAGGCGTGTGCGCATTTGGTTTAAATTGATTATAAGCTGTTGCTGGGCTATTGAATCCAGCGCTTCAATGCCGCCAACGACAAGCACGGTTAAATCATACTGTGCAAGATCAGTTCGTGTTGCTGCTGCCTCTATCTGCTGCGCGAGACCAACACCATCCTTCGGCAGCGATAGCCTGTGAAAGTGAACATCGTCAAGCTCAGCCCCAAGCACATCAAGCCACTGCTGCTCTTGCTCAGCAGCGTCATAGCTCATCAGCACAAAGCCACCATTGCGTGAGGCGCGCAGCGCTTCTGTTAGCAGCGCCAACTCATCAGCGAGCGGGCGTGGCTGTTTTCTTCGACGTGTTTTTGGTACTGTAGCCATACAATTGTTTAGGTCATTCCACGTTCGGTGCGCCATTCTTCAACAAGTTCACGCACAGAGTGGGTGTAAGTTATACCACCGTTTGCCGTCTTCATGATCTACATATTCTACAATGCAATTTTCATAAACGAGTCTCAAAAAGCGGTCATCTTTCTTGGGCATGCGACTTGGCAGTTTCTGATTGAGCGTTTCGAAATCTTCTTCGTCAAGACCTTCGTTAAAGCGTTCGCGTCGGTCGTTCAAAGCTATTTGCGCTATGTCTTTGGTGATGACAGACGATTTACGAGCACGTGCAGCAACACACGCATTGTAACAAAGTGAGAACAAAATACTCAAGACCCCGCCGCTTTGAGCGATTAAAAGATCTTGCACTTCGTTCGGCATGTCAACTCTAGATCGGCGCAGCACTAAAATAGCGTGTGCTAAACCCCAACTTTCTTCATCACGCTGCTGGTTGAGGGTATACAGGCGCAGAACAGGAATGGTGCAGCGATAATCACCAAAGTCACGCGCTACATCAGGAAATACTCGATCACGAGAAAAGGCAAGCGGCACCGTGTAGATCATGGTCATGTTTGGAGCAATCAATGCCTGAGTGTAGCCAAACATTTTTCTTACTGTGTCAAGATTGCAACGATCTAAGCTATCTACGATTGCAAGCAATAGGCCGCTTTTTACCACTCTTTTTGGTATCTGCTGCTTGAACTTCAGCAATAAGTTTGTTGATCAAGTTGAGCAGTTCGCCTTCATTTTCTGGCGTTTCAAGCGGCGTTCTTCGCGCTTACTTACTTCAGCCTTCTGTTGGCTGAATAGTTCTGCAAAAATGACACTGATTTTTTGTGTCGCTGCTGCTTCTGCACTGAGCTTGCCCTCAGTGACTTCCTCCACATCAGTAAACCATTTGAGCACGTTATCAAGCAATTTCTTACTGACATTTACTTGATGAGATGCAGCAGTATACAAAATTGCGCGACAGAGCGATGTTAGTAGCTCTGTATAGTGCAGATCACCCAAGTCATTCTCTTGTTCCAGCGAGAGAATGATGGTGAAATATGTATCACGTAATTCATGTGCGAGTGCATTAAGCTCTGATGTTTTGCCACATCCACGATGACCATACACTAAGAATTTTGCCTGTGATGATGAAGCGCGCACTTGCTCAGCGAGTTCAGCAAGAGGTGAGAGTGGGCGCGGTACGTAAAAGCGGTCAAAATCCTCTTGTGTATGCAGTGAGCGTTCGGGCCGAAAATTTTCGATGGCTTGTGTTAATGCAGTGTAGGCTAAATCGTCCATGATGCCACTCCGCTATTTGTTGCTACCTAAATTGCTAAATCCCGCCGCCCATCATCCACTCGGCGTCATCGTTCTGGCCGTTCTCGCCGAGCGAATCCCATAGCCTGGCAGGCAGCGCGTCGAACTTGAGATGGTGCTCTAGCTGGTGGTGGTTGGTCGCATCCTCAAGGTCGGACATGCGCTCTTCAATCTCCAGCACCTTCATCCGCAGTCCACGCAGCATTTGTCCTTCTGGGTCGGGCAGTTCTTCGACGCGGCGCGTTGTGCCGGTCGTCGGGTCGCGCGTGACGACCACGCGGGCGGGCACGCCAATAGCCGTCGAATGCGGCGGCACATCTTTGACCACCACTGCGCCGCCGCCGATTCGCGCGCCCTCGCCAATGGTAATCGCACCGAGTACGCTGGCGTCCACACCAACAATCACATTATCCTGGAGCGTTGGATGGCGCTTGCCACTCTGCTTGCCGGTGCCGCCCAGCGTCACGCCTTGGTACAGCATGACCCAGTTGCCAATCTCGGTTGTCTCGCCAATCACCACGCCCATGCCATGGTCAATAAAGAAGCCGCGCCCAATCGTTGCGCCAGGATGAATTTCGATGCCGGTCAGGAAGCGGGCAACTTGTGAAATCAAGCGGGGAACAAACGGCATGTTGCGCTGCCAGAGCGCATGCGCCACGCGATGCAGCAGAATTGCGTGAAGGCCGGGGTACAGCAGCACCTCGGCCAGATTGCGCGCCGCCGGATCATTTTTGAAAATCGCTCGTACATCGTCGCGCAATAGTATCAGTTGCGTGTGGAAAGACATAGAAAAACCTCCCCATGTGGACCAAGGATGCCAAAGAATGCACGGCAAAGGGGCGTCACCAAGCTGACAACGCCCCTAATGACAGACGCACGTATCTTCTTTGCTTCCTCCGTGCCACGGCAGAGAGGTACGATAGATATTTACGCTGGTTTGCAGATTAGCTCGCAGCGGCTGGCGCACTAGCTTTTTCGCTCTTCGTTTCACTCTTCGTGTCGCTTTTGGTCTCACTTGTAGCAGTGCTCTTTGTGTCGCTTTTCGTCTCGTTCTTGGCGTCACTCTTGTCGCTCTTCGCAGACGACTCGCTTGACGGAACCCTTGCTTCGCTGCTCTTCCGACTATCCGTGATGTACCAACCAGAACCTTTGAACACAATGCCTACTGGCTGAAAGACGCGGCGTACTGCGCCGGCGCATGCTGGACATGTACGCACTGGTTCGTCTTTAAAGGATTGAAATTGTTCAAACTGCGCGTCACATGAGTTGCAGGCATACACATAAGTCGGCATAGCCGTTTATTCCTCCTGGAACCAAGAAAATATGTACAACTATTGTACATCACGTCTGACCGTGCGGCAAATAGCATATGTTGGAAATGTATTAACATTTGAAGTGTCACACTGTATGCTCATGCGCATGTCTCATTGTAGTCTGGTAAACATGCGGTATCATGCACATAAATATGCATATCAAGGATACACCGATGACAGATATAGGACCATACGCGCAGCGCATTGCCCGAGACCTTAGTGTGCGGGTCGAGCAGGTCGCGGCCACAATTGAGTTGTTCGACGCCGGCAACACGGTGCCGTTCATCGCCCGTTATCGTAAGGAGCGCACCGGCGGCCTGGATGAGGAACAAATTCGCGCGGTCGGTGCGCAGCTTGAACAGCTGCGGGCGCTCGATGAACGGCGGGCAGCGATTATCGCCTCGATTGAAGAGCAGGGCAAGCTGACGCCCGAGCTTCAGCAGCAATTGCTGGCCGCCGAGACGCGCACGGGGCTGGAAGATTTGTATCAGCCATACAAGCAGAAGCGCCGCACCCGCGCCGAGCATGGCCCGCGAAAAGGGTTTGCAGCCGCTCGCTGACATGCTCATGCAGCAGCCACGCGGCAGCCAAACGCCTGAGCAGGCTGCCATGCAGTTCTTGTCCGACGCGGTGCCGGATGTGGAAGCCGCGTTGGCCGGAGCGCGCGACATTGTGGCGGAAGCGGTGAGCGACCATCCGGACGTGCGGCGGCTCACTCGCGAGAAGGCGCTGCAATGGGCGGTGCTGCGCAGCGAGAAGATCGCCAAGGCCGACGATCCGCGCGGCGTGTACCAGACGTATTATGAATTCGAAGGCATGGTCAGTCGCCTGCGCCCGCACCAGATTTTGGCGCTTAACCGCGGCGAGGCCGAGAAGATTTTGCGCGTCAAGGTCGAGATCAAGGAGCGCGACTGGCGCGAAGCGGTTGGGCGGGTGTTCCGACCCGACCCGCGCTCGCCCTTCACTGAACAGTTCGAGGAAGCGATTGCCGACGCAGCAGAACGGTTGCTGCTGCCAGCAATCGAGCGCGATGTGCGCAGTACGCTCGGCGATCGCGCGGAAGTGCATGCGATCGAAAACTTTGCCACCAATTTGCGAGGCCTGCTCAGCCAGCCGCCGATTGCCAACCAGATTGTGCTCGGCATTGACCCGGGCTTCCGCACTGGCTGCAAGGTCGCCGTGATTGACGCGACCGGGCGGCTGCTGGACACGGCAACGATTTATCCGCATGAGCCGCAACGCCAGCGCGAAGCTGCGTTGCGCACGCTGCGCGCGCTCATTGCGCGGCATGGCGTTACGCTGATCGCGATCGGCAACGGCACTGCCTCGCGCGAGACCGAGCAGCTTGTGGCCGATTTGATCAAGTTATTAGCCACAGAGCGCAGAGAGAACCCAGAGCATAATCATCTAAGGAACGCAATCTCTGAGACCTCTGTGGCTACACAAAAAGTTCATTATCTAATCGTCAGCGAAGCGGGCGCGAGCGTATACAGCGCCAGCCCGCTTGCCCGTGCGGAGATGCCCGATCTGGACGTGAGCATGCGCGGTGCCGTTTCAATTGCGCGGCGTGTGCAAGACCCGCTGGCCGAGTTGGTCAAAATCGACCCGCAATCAATCGGCGTCGGCATGTACCAGCACGATGTTGATCAGCCGCGCCTGTCGGCGGCGCTCGGTGATGTCGTCGAGAGCGTGGTGAATCGCGTCGGCGTCAACGTCAACACCGCCTCGCCCGCGCTGCTGAAGTATGTCGCAGGTATCGGCCCCAAGCTAGCTGAGCGGATTGTGGTTCATCGCGACACCAACGGGCCGTTCGGGAGTCGCTCCGCACTGAAAAAGGTTACCTCGCTGGGGCCAAAGGCGTTCGAGCAATCGGCGGGCTTTTTGCGCGTGCCGGACAGCGCCAACCCGCTTGACGCCAGCGCGATTCACCCCGAAAGCTATGCCGTGGCCGAGGCCGTGCTGCGGCGGGCGGGCCTGATGGTGCGCTCCTCGCTGGCCGAGCGCCGGGCGGCAATCGAGCGCCTTCAGGTTGAGCCAGTCGAGCAATTGGCTGCCGCGTTAGGCACCGGCGTGCCGACGCTGCGCGACATCTTCGAGCAACTCGTGCGGCCCGGTCGTGACCCGCGCGAAGACTTGCCCGCGCCCATGTTGCGCAGCGATGTGCTTTCCATGGACGACCTTCATGCCGGGCTTGCAGCTCAAAGGTACGGTGCGCAACGTGGTTGACTTCGGCGCATTCGTGGACATTGGTGTGAAGCAAGACGGTTTGCTGCATCGCAGCCAGATACCACGCGGCGTAGTGCTGGGCGTCGGCGATGTGATCGACGTTGAAATTCAGCGCGTCGAAGCCGAGCGCGGGCGTATCGCGCTCAGTTGGCCAAGCGATCAGTAGACTTTAGCGTGTGGCCATGTCGAGATTGTGCTGCATGGCCGCGCCAATCGCCCGCGCGTCCGGGTCGTCACTTCTGACAACGCATTGGCCACGCGCTGCTGGTCGGCATGTGAGCGATTCTGGCTCAGCTTGGCTTTACCTTCCAGCCGTGTCACTGGCATCTCGAACGCCACAATGCCGTTCATCATGCCATCGCGATATTTTGCAGAAAGCTCATTCCATTGCGCTTGATACATTGGGTCATAGTGAGCAATCATGTCATCGAGCATGCGCTCCACAAGCGTCACAATCTGCGGTATGCCATAGGCATGGACGGCGATGTAGTTCCATGTCGGAACGCTCTCGCGCTTGTCATACAACGATGGCGAAATAAAAGCATGCGGCCCAGAAAAGATGGCCAGCGTTTCGCCTTGAGTGAATGCCTGCCAGTGTGGGTTAGCCTTGGCGACATGCCCGCTCAGCCTCACTTGCTCGCCATCAGCATGTACCACCAGCGGCACATGTGAAGCTATCGGCACGCCGTCAAGTATCGACACTAGTGTGGCAAAGCTGTGTGCCTGCATGAACTCGATAAGCTCGGTATGGTCGTCATAACGGTACGTATTCGGTATATACATAGCGGCTCCAGGTAGTTATACGTTGGTTAGATCATGCTGCCATAATGATCATAATGCGTTGACGAGTAACAGACAAGAACCAATGTACAATTACACAACAGAACCATTTTGTTACGGAGATGTCAGATGCAGTCATGGAACACCCGCAACCGTAAAACGGTGCTCAGCCAGCCGCCTTTTCTAATCGTCGAGCAGCATGCCGTCGAATTGCCGGACGGTCGTGTTATTGATGATTGGCCATGGATCATCACGCCAGACTTTATCAACATTGTGGTCGAAATGGAAGATGGGCGCTGGCTTTTCTTTCGTCAAACAAAGTATGCTGTGGACGGTACCTCGCTTGCGCCGGTTGGTGGGTACATTGACTCCGATGAGGAGCCGCTCCATGCAGCGCAGCGCGAGTTGCGCGAGGAGACCGGCTGCGAGGCAGCTGAATGGCTCCCGCTTGGCAACTACGCCGTGGACGGTAATCGTGGTGCCGGGCGGGCACACTTCTTTCTGGCCCGTGGCGCGCGCCAGATTGCCGAGCGAAACGCCGATGATTTGGAGGAACAAGAGTTGCTCTTTCTCAGTCCAGACGAGGTTGTGGCGGCGCTAGGCGCGGGCGAATTCAAGGTGCTTCCGTGGGCAGCAATTGTGGCGCTTGCCTTACTACAGTGTTAGGCGAGTTCAATTTGCTGGTAGATAATAAATCATTGCGTAACTTTTAGGTTTGTTCAGCGGTATAGAAGTAGAGAAACATAATAGAGTTTTCAAGCCTCAACCATATGATTGTGCCATCACCACCTACAATCACCAATGTTGACGAATTGGTGCGCATGGGCATCAAGGCTGCCAAGCAGCGTCACAATAACCATGCACAGGCACTTCTTGTTGCTGCGTTGCGTCGTGATCCTCATCATGCCCGTGCCTGGCTGTGGCTGGCTGATGCCGTTGCGACGCGAGAAGAACGTCGTTACTGTATACAAATGACTTTGGAGTTCGGACCCGATCTTCTCGCTGGGTTGTCACTTCCCCATGATCCTGGTCCTGCACGTCGGCCTGCTTTGTTCAATGAGCCTGAACTGCCGCTTTCACAACTGCTTGCCTCTGTGACTACGCAGCCTTCTGCATCTCGGACTGTGGAACCAATAAAAAGCTGTGATTCTGAGGTTCCACCAGAAGTGATAGCCATTGTGCAAGCGTTAGTCCACAATCCTCTGCGGCTCGGCCAATGGATCGGTTATGGGGCACGTCTAGTTGAAGAGCAGCGTGGCTATTAGCTTGTCGCGTGTTGTGACTGTTTTTATAAAGCTACATGCATCGCACGTTCAATCCTTGCGCAACACGCCGAATGGATATAGAGCAGGCTCTCGATGCAGGAAGGCAAGCGGCTTCACCATCTGATCCAGTGTCGCTGTATCGAGCCATGCTGGTCCACCGAGCGCGTATTCGTCTTCGGGTGTGAGCCGCACGCGCTGCGCGCCGTCGGGAAGTTCGCCAATTGTAACCAGTGGTGAATTGCGCCGCAGCAATCGTTCGACGTTGCGCCGTCCAATACGATGTTCAGTCATTGTATTCGCTTCCAGCCCTGGAACAACCACCTTTACCACCTGCACAGGCGCGTCCGGCGACGTAAATGGTACGTAGAGCACCTCCATGCCAGCCTGCGCCACCCGATCAGCGAGCAACGGCAGCATTTCGTCAATCAGCATGTCGTCGCTGGGCAGATCGGCAAAGCTAATTTGCTCGCGCATGCTGAAGGTCGTGTCGGACAGCATGGCGAAGATGCGCTGATGGCTGAGCGCATTCCATTGGCGCATGGTTTCAAATGGAGGCTCGCTCTCACGGCGCGGTTTGGCTGTCTGAAGCGCATGAAGATATCCCGACGGCGTGTTGGCGCGCACTGCGGCGGGTGACGCATTGGCAAAGGCCAGCCGCGCCCGTCCTAGCGCGAAGCGCCGCAGCGCCAACGCCAGCGCCTGTTCGCGGTCAGGATGGGCGGCCGCGCCATGCGCCGCCAGCATGATTGGATGCGGCGCTTCAGTCACCGGCAGATCGTAGCCGACCACATACAGGTTCGCAATGCCAAAATCAAGCCCTGCCAGCTTGACCATAATCTCGACGCCTTCTTCATCAAGATAACGCAGCAGGTCGCGAGTGGTCTGGTCGCGCACATCGTCCAGATCGACGAGACCGCCGCGATCCAGCGCGCCCATGTTCACGCTGCTGCCGTCGCGCTGCACCAGATCGAGCAGCCCACTCAGGATGGCGTGTTTCATCGTCAGCCCCACCCCCAGGCCGTATGCGCCGGGCTGCTGCACCAACGCGCTGCGATCCACCACGGTGCCGAGATCGGCCAGATGTGGCGCAACCGTCTCGATCGGTACCAGCACTGTTTCATTGGATGGATAACGGCGCGCCTCGACCCATTGCAGTGTCTGCGCGTGCGTGTAGTCGCTGCCTGCCGCAAGACACAGCGCAATCGGGTCGGCAGCGGCGCGGCCCTGCTGCCATAGTTCGTAGTATGTTGCTGAGACAGTTGGCATGTGCCGCAATGCGCTATGGGCCGAGATGAGCGCGACAACCTGGCCCCACGCGCTCGCCTGTGCCGCCGCGTCCGACGGCCCGCAGCCGGTGCCGCTGAATAGCGTGCTCTCGTGAGTAAACAGCGCCACGCCGTGTTCCGGCAAATCGAGTCGGTCGAACCGCGCGAGGTTCCATTCATATAGCGCGCCGCTGCCGATAGTCTCTTCAAGCATGGCGCGGTAGGCGTCAAGAGCAAATTGTGGGTCCGAGGAAGGAAGTGTCATGATACTCCGCATGTTGCTGCACGTTTTGTATGCACGCGAGCAACATGCGTGCCGGAATGAGACGCCAATACTTAATGAATTGGCACTATGGAGTCGTGTAGACGTCTAATCCAATACTGTTTAGACGTCTACATGATGATTGATCTTCAGCGCCTGTGCTCAGGATGCGCTCTCCATCACTCGTTGATAGATCATGTGGCGCTCCGCCGCCACTTTTGCCCATGTGAAATGTTCGAGCGCCCGCACGCGCGCCCGTTCGCCAAGCTGTCGCGCGATGTCTGGCTGCTCGATCAGCAGTCGGGCCGCGTTGGCAAGCGCATGGACGTTTCCTTCAGGAAACACCAGGCCGGTTGGACTGACAACCTCTGGAATCGCACCGCTGCTGCTACCGATCACCGGCACGCCGCACAGCGCCGCTTCGGCAATCACTCGCCCAAACTGCTCTTTCCAGCGTGGTGTGGTACGTGACGGGACTATCAGCATGTCGAGCGCGTTGATAAAGCGCGGCGTTTCCATGCGATTGACCGCGCCGGTGAACACGAGCCGATTGCCTACGCCAAGCCCGGCGGCCTGCGCTTCCACTGCCGTTCGGTCGCCGCCGCCGACGATAAGCAGGTGGGTGGCGGCTGGCAGCATGGGCAGCGCTGCAACAATGTCGCCAATGCCTTTTTCGGGCGTGAGGCGCCCCAGGTAGCCGAGCAGCGGCCGGTCCGGCGCAATGCCGAGCGCGGCGCGTGTTTCTGCGCGCACCTCCGGCATGGGTTTGAACACCTGCTCGTCTATCCCTGGCGGATTGATCGCCAGCGGCCCACGGTAGCCCTTGTGCCGTAGCACATCACCGACTTCGCTGACTGGCACGGTGGCGTAGCTCGCCGCACGGAAGGCCCATTGTTCGATCATGCTGAACGGCGGCGGGTAGCGCTTCACGATGTTCTGCCATGAATAGAATATGAGCTTTGCTTGTGGCGCGAATGCGCGCTGGAGCAGCAGGATTTGCCCCATCGCCAGACTGAATGGCTCCTCATGAACGTCGAGAATATCGGGCTGGAGCTCGCGCAGTGCTCGCGCCAGTCCGGTGCGGAACAGGAACAGGTTCGGCATGGGCTGGCGAAAATAGGCCGTTTTGCCAAGCCGGATGTTGTAGTGCGGGTCGGATGTCTTTTCCTGCCGCACCATGCGGCTTTCCTCGTTCCACCTTTCAGGCGCGAATACGTGGAGATTTACATCAGAAAAGCGCGTAAGTTCCTCTGGAAGGCGGTGATTTGATCGCGTGACGAGCGAATGCGAAATTAAAAGAATGTTCATACGAAGTAAGAAATATGAAGGAAGAAAGAAGAATCATTCAATGGAATCATTGTTTTGGACGAAATATCCCTCGTTACCTTCACGGAGTCCTTTGGCACGCTTAATACAGACAACAAAAATGGCAATGAGTTGGTTTGTTTCGTCTTGCAGTTCATGAAGCCGCATAGCTGGAACAATACCGCCCTCAACAAGCAATTCCAACCAATAGGCTGTTTCCTCAGCTTCCTTCAAGCAGTCTCCTAACTTTGCTAAGAACTCAGCCGTTGATCGAGCGCGATAAGCTTCTCGGTAGTTCGCACCAATCGATGTTCCAGAACGCAGCACCTGTTTTCCTAGAATATAGGCCTCAGTCGTTTTAGGGAGTGCAGCGAACAGGCGAATAACGCGTAGTGCAAACACTTTCGTGCGTTTGCGCAAATCTTCACGTTGAGAATCCATCTTGCAGTCCTCATTGAATCCATCTTGCAGTCCTCATTGATTGTTTCTTACTTTTTACTTCCTATTTCTTACTTTCCTTCTGCTTTCATCCGTTGCATCAAATCTATAATTGTCTGCCCATAATTTGTTCCCGGCCACGCCCAGCGCCCGTTGAGTCCGACAATTGTCGGCGCGATGCCGCGCAAGCTCGCGGGCATGGCGCGGTACGACAGCGCCGTGGCACTGAGCGCCCGCTGCGCATCGGTCATCTGCTCGTCGCGTAGGGCGTAGGCCAGTAGCCGACCGATCTGCGCCGGGATGCCGTCATCGGCCCAGGTGGCGAAGCTGACGCCCTCTTCCCACTGATTGTTGTGCCATGCCCAATCGCGGCCCGGCGGCGCATTCGGTGTGCCCGGCAGCACCTTTCCTGTGACACCAATGCCTGCCGGGTTACGGCGCGGGCGCTGCGACCACCAACTCGTCAGGCCGCCGGTCTCGTGCGCCATCTGCGCCAGTGCAAGGAACCAGTCTACTCCGACCGGCTCGCCCTGCTGTTGGTAGGCATGAACGATTGATGTGATATCGTACGTCGTATAGCCAGCCGCGCGGCGGGACAGGTACGCGATAGCCTGCACAGCGGTGCCGGACGGCGGCCCGAGCAGTGGCGCATCTGCTGCGATTGCGTCAATGGCAGGTGGAGGCGGTGCGTCCTGGATCATCGGTAGCCAAACAGGTTGCAGTGTTGTCATACTCGCCTGCATGTCCACGGCGCGCACAGTTGCACCGAGCAGCACGGCAGTGCCAACGCGAATAAACGAACGGCGTGAACGCATATGTTTGCTCTCTCAATAAAGCCGAGTGATCATCAAGTGAGAGTGTAGCAGAGTATAGCATAGCCGCCGTGAGTCAAATTAGTGCCGTAACGATATCTGTTCGTACACCGCCAGCGTTTCGCGGGCGACACGCTCGTAGCTAAACTGTTGCGCGCGTTTCAGGCCGCGCTGCCGTAAATCGTCGCGCAGCCGTCCATCGGCCAATAGCCGCCACAGCGCCGCTGTCCAGCTTGCTACGTCATCGGGCGGCACGCGCAATGACGCGTCTCCCACGACTTCCGGCAGGCTGCTCGCGTCCGCTACAACCACCGGCGTCCCACACGCCATGGCTTCCAGCGGCCCGAGGCCGAAGCCCTCATAGCGCGACGGAAAGGCGAATGCAGTTGCTGCACTGTACAGCAGCGGATTGTCAGTGCGGGGCACGTCGATCCGCCGCACTGTGTCGGCAATGCCAAGCGCGGCAATCAATGCATCGATGTCGGGAAAAAGCTGTGCATCGCCACCGAGCGCCCGCCCGGCGACGGCTAGCGTGGCGCATGGGCCGCCAGATGAGCGTAGTCGCGCCCAGGCATGGAGCAGCGTCGACACATTTTTGCGGGCATCCAGCCCACCAACGTAGTATATGAACGGTTCGCGAATGCCGTAGCGCTCGGCCACCATGCGGCGCGCCTCGGCCTTGTCAATTGGCTGATATTGGCTTCCGGCGGCCAGGAGCACGGTCGTCACGCGCTCTGGCGCTATGCCAAAGTGTTCGATAATGTCGTGGCGCGAGTGCTCCGAGTCGGCCAAGATGTGCGCCGCCCTGCGCGCGGCAGGCGGAATAAGTCGAAAGTAGGCCCGCGCTGCCCGGCTGCCGCGATACTCCGGCAGCAGCCACCAGATAATGTCGTGGATTGTCGTGACGACCGGCACCGACGAGTATAACGGCGGCGCGGCGTACGGCACATGCAGCAGGTCGGCCTGGAGCCGCTGCGCCGCACGCGGCACGCCAACCTGCTCGAACCACAGCTTGGCAAGATTTTCGTTGCGCTGGTCGAAGGGCGTGGGCAGAATAAAGGATGAAGGATGAAGGATGAAGGATGAAGAACCGTGCGTTGCCTCCTTCTTCTTTCTGCTTTCTTCCTTCTGCTTTCCAAAAGCTGGCAGCACCAGCACATAGTCGTGCTCCGGCATGATCTGCTGCAATCCTTCAAACAGGCCATGCAAGTATTGCCCGCTGCCGACGGTCGGTTCCCGCCAGAACATGCCATTGATAACAATGCGCATAAATACGTTATACCTGTGCAATCACTGTCCGTTTGCGTGTCATTCAGTCCAATGCTACCATACGTCGGCTTTGCTTACATGAAAAGAGTTGCTATATCTTACTGCATGGAGTGAACTATGCTCAACATCGACGAAATCATGAAGATCATCCCGCATCGCTACCCGTTTCTGCTCATCGATCGCGTGCTTGAGCTAGAGCCAGGCGCGCGGGCAGTGGCTGAGAAACTCGTGACGATCAATGAACCTTTTTTTCAGGGTCATTTTCCTGATTATCCGCTTATGCCGGGCGTGCTCATTGTCGAGGCGTTGGCGCAGACCGGCAGCGTGGCAGCGCTCAGCCTGGAAGAAAATCGTAGCAAACTCGGGGTTTTTGCTGGCATTGATAAGGTACGCTTCAAGCGACAGGTGCGCCCAGGCGACGCGTTGCGGCTGGAAGTGCAGATCATCAAGATGCGCCGCAGCATCGGTTTTGCGCATGGCACGGCCATGGTTGGCGGCGAGCTGGCCTGCGAAGGCGAGCTGATGTTCGGTATCATTGACCGAGCGCAGGGAGCGTAGGCACGTTGCATATCTGATGCTTGTTTGCTATAATTCGGCCATCCGCTGCGGGGAGGTCGCATAGTGGCCTAGTGCGCGGCACTGGAAATGCCGTAGGGCGGCAACGTCCTCGAGGGTTCAAATCCCTCCCTCCCCGCCACCTCTGTGCTTGTACATGTTTGCTCCTGCATCATGATCATGCGTCGCCGCACCTTCAATTGACATGCCCTCTGGAACGTAACAACATGTTTCAGCGATGCGGCGTGCCTTGATGCCAGGACCAATGGACGAGCATGCTTCTTTTGATCACGGCATGAAATCAACTCCTCAGTATACCGTAGCGATCCTCGCAACCGGGCAGAGATTAAAGACGAGATCACACACTTGCAAGCTGAACTAGCGCGCATCGATACGGCAAGCGGCGCAAGGATCTCGCGCCGCTTGATGGGCCTGTCAAGGTTCCCAGCATTGGCTCGGTTGTGCGCAGCAAGCGTCGTTCTCGACATCATTCGATCCCAATGCGCTGCGGGATCTCATTCAGAGCTTGCGCGAAACTGACAACACCGAAGTGGCGGATGAGATCGCCGCGTGTACCAGGACGACGATGTGCGCCGGCAGCCTCCGGGTGACGCCGGCGCGCACAAATAGAGTAAGAATCTTTGTGCCTGAAGGGCGCGAGGCCAGAAGTATGATCTATGGCCAACGTCCTTAGGTATCATCACCCACAGCTTTCTCAATGTATCGCTTAGATTCGAGAATGGTCATCAGCATGCGGGTTGAATCATCTCAGTCATTGTTAAGCCTGCCGTGCGAATCAGGTGCTGATACTCCGCGGCCGCCCGTTCGCGCCCGGCGAGCATGACCAGCATGTTGAGATCGGACATGACACCGTCGAACAGCCCCGTCGCGTCCGTTCCATCTGGTAGCACCTGCTGAATAATGAGCAGCCGCCCATGGGCGGGCATGGCGCGTTCGACGGTGCGCAAAATCTGCACGCAGCGAGCATCGTCATAATCCATCAGCACGCGCGATAATATGTATACATCGCCACCTTCCGGCACCGCTTCTAAAAAGTTGCCGCTAACCAGATTACAGCGATCCGCCACGCCCGCCGTATGTAATCGAGCCTGCGCGCTTTGGAGTACTTCCCGGCGGTCAAAAAGGATGCCTTGCACCGTGGGATTCGCCTGCAAGATGGCAGTGAGCAAGATGCAGTACCCGCCTCCAACATCAACGACCCGTGATCCGGGCGTAATGGGGTAGGCAGCCGCAATTGCGGCGGCGGCAAGTTGCGATGCCTCGCCCATGGATTGCTGGAACAGGGCAGCCGCGTTCCCATGGGTTGCAAGGTAGTCGTAGAACGGCATTTCTAGCGCGTGAGTGGCCGCGGGTGTGCCAGTCTCGATTGCTTTGCCTAGCGCGCCCTAGGCCCGTTGGAAAAACGTGGCATGCTCCATGCGCGCCCAGGCATGTTGGCTATCGGGGGCATCGCGACGCAAACAGGCTCCCATTGGCGTAAGTGCAAATCGATCAGCCTCGTGCGCTTTCAGCACGCCGATGCTGGCGAGCGCGCGTAGCAGCCGATGCAGAACCTCAGCATCCACATGCAGCTTGGGCGCCAGATCAACCGCACGCTGCGCGGTCGCGCCCAGGTGATCTGCAATCCCTAACTCGGCAGCAACACCAATAATGTGGGCGATCCGGTGGCCAAATATCAGGCGGCGTAGGGCCAGTGGTGGGGCAAGTTCTGCGGATGGCGCGTCGTCGAACATACCAAGCCGTCTCCTTCATCCTGAGCACACGCGTGCTTCTGGCTGCAACGTTGTCAATCGCATGTACGGCGATCGCATGGCCGTAGGGTATGCGAGATCGCTTATTTGCGCAAGTTGCGTACGCTGCGTGCTCGTATGTGTGCAACTTTGCTATCCAGTGACAATCAAGTTGTACACTTGTGATCGCGCAGTCATGTGTAGCATGGAGCTAGGATTGTTCAGGGAGGAGAAATCATGCCCGCAGATTTGCACCATGTTAGCGATGTCTGGCGCACCCAACGGACTACATTAATTGACCAGATCTCAGACGACATCCTCGCGCAGGCGGGGCCATCTTATACGAATATCTCGCGCGATCAAATGATCGCCGCATCTACGCAGTTGATTGATGCATGGCAAGCAGCATTTGATCATAACGACAGCGCGCCGATTTGTGCGTTTGCCCATGCAATGGGGCGCCGGCGCGCGGAGGATCATGTCGGGGTCGATGAGATCATGACCGTCATCGACATTGTTCGCGCCAGATTGCGGCAGATTTTAGACCAAATCTACGCTTCAGATGAGTGGGACCGCGCAGTGGTGGCGGAGCTTGAGAGTTGGCTCCACGCCATGCGGAATAGCACAGTGAGCAGCTACGGCGAAACGCTGCGTATGGCCGAGCAGCGCCTGGATGAGCGCGAGCAGGCATTGCGCATGCAGCAGCAGCTGATTCAGGAGCTTTCAACGCCAATTGTGCCGATTTCATGAAGGCGTGCTGGTGCTGCCGCTCGTCGGAACCATCGACACGCGCCGCGCGATGCAGATCGTCGAATTTGTCCTGGAGCAGATTGTCGAGCACCAGGCAGACGTGTTTATTCTGGATATCACGGGGGTTACGGTAGTCGACACCAGCGTTGCTAATCATATTCTTCAGATGACGCGTGCTGTACGGTTGCTCGGCGCGACGACCGTGCTGGTTGGCATTAGCAGCGAGATTGCTCAAACGCTGGTGCAACTCGGCATCGATTTGAGTAGCATCGGCATCAGGGCTAATTTGCAGGCAGGCATTGCCTACGCCCTGAGCCGCTGTGACCTGGCTATTCAGCCGATTTTAAGTAATTGATGAGATCTGGGGCAGTTCCTGTCCTACACCGCACATGCGAACTGCTAACGCTTGGGGTCACCGTATCGAAAATCTCTAGCACCTTGCCCGCGCGCTCAGGCATGATCATGAAACCTGAGCTTGCGCGGGTGGCATGCCCGACATGCCTTTATGTTTCCTCTCATTCTAGCTCGCCCCATGTCGTTGTATGCGGTGGCCTCTCAACCGGAACTCGAATCCAGAACGTGCTGCCTTGACCGGGTGTGCTCTCCAATCCTGTTGTGCCGCCGATGGCCTCTGCCAGTCGCTGCACAATGTACAGGCCCAACCCTTGACCTGGGCCTTCCGTGCTGTTGCGCACATGGCGGCTCCAAATCGCCTGTTGCGCCTCGTGCGGAATGCCCGGCCCGGTATCCTCCACGCTTATCTGCACCATGTCCTTGTGCATGCCGATCCGTAACGTGACATTTCCTGTGGACGTATAGCGCAACGCATTGCTCATGAAATTGAGCAAAATCTGCTGGAGCCGATCGGCATCGGTCACAATGTGCGGTACCGGCTCATCCTGCTCCATATGCAGCGCAATGTTGCGGGCGCTAGCTTGCGGGCGGTAGACTTCCAGCACCGTCTGGCTGATCTGTGCAACATCAACCATCTGTGAGAACACCGTCAGCATGCCTGTTTCTGCCGCCATCGCATCGTTCAAATCGATTGTCAGACGATTGATAAAATGCGTAAAGGTGCGAATTTGACTCAAAATTGCATGCTGTTCCTCAGATATCGGCCCATAGAATCCGCTTTGCAGCATCTCAACGTACCCATAAATGCTGCTTAACGGCGAGCGAATATCATGCGCAGTCGTCTTCAGCAGCAAGGCATGCTCATCAAGCGCGCCTAATGCTGCACCAAGATCTTGAACCACATCCTGATCAGCAGCGACGAATTGCTCGCGCTCGATCAGCATGGCAATATGGCGCGCCACGATCTGAGCGAAATGAACCTGTATCGAGCTGAACTGTTGTGGTTCAGGATCGAGCGCGCACAGCGTTCCGTAGATTTCACCACTGCTGTGGAGCAGCGGCACGCCGAGATAGGAGCCAATGTTGAACTGCGTGCGAGTTGCCACATGCTTCACGCGATCATCTTTCGACGCATCGCAGATAACCACCGGCGCGCCGCTCGCGCGCACGTATTGGCAAAAGGTTGCTTCCAGTGGCACAACCCCGCCGATGGGAATCATGCATCCTTGCTCGTCACGCGCAGCAATCACTCGCAGGACACGTGGATCGAGTTGGGCAATAAAGGCGCTGCGTACGCCAATCGCCCGCATGAGCACGGCGAGGTAGGCATCCACCGTGTCACGAAAGTTGGTAAAGGTTGTTTGATGCATTGCAGCCAGCGCGGCAAGCATAGTTGCTGCATCACGGTCTGCTGAGTTAAGCTGAGGCAGTGGAGCCACAGGAGATACCTCCTTTGTGAGAGGTCTTATTCACGACAACAAGCATCATTGGAAGGAGAATTATTACCTATCTATAGTTGGCCAACTCATGCCAGCTTGCTGTTACGCATAGCGCGTGCCGCACGAATTCTTGCGCCGGATCCACTGAATTTCTCTGCCATGCCGCCCGCACAATCGCCGCGCCGACGAACAGCATTGGCGAGCGCCCGCTGAACGCTTCGGCAATCGCATACATTGTACGGATTGATGTGAGCCGCTCGTTGCTGATTAGATAAATTGGCTCCCAGGCTTCTGGCTGAAACTTGGCTTTGAAGGTATCAAGCCCATCGAAATTATAGAAGCGCCGCCCATGCGCCCGCGTCCATAGTAGCAGCAGCTGCGTCCATGGGGATTGGCGCGAGTTCGTGCCGCCGTGTCGTGAGAGCGGCGACAGGCCAAGCGTGACGTACTCCGCGCCGTCGGCAGCCATGTCGCGCATGGCTGCATCCAGCAACAGTTCCACTGTGCCATTCGGCGCAGCACTTCCACGAATGATCTGTTCCACCAGCCAGCCATGGCGCAGCGGGACCGGCGACGCCACCAGAAAGCCGATCACCCGGCCTTCGCGTTCTGCCACGAATACACGACGGTCGTTCAAGTTGTTGAGCGTGTCTGGCTCGACCAGGAAGTGCATGGGTGGCAGGCCGCGTGTCTGGAGCCATTCATCAAGGCAGCGCCGTAGCTCTGGGTGGTTTGTGGCGCGCTCAGAGGGCCATGCCCGACACATGGACTGCTTTGTTGCGCGCGCGCGATATTTGCGCGCGCAACGATGATTTACCTTTCACAATCGCAGCCCAGTGCGCTGGCTGCCACACCGGCTGCGCGCCGATTACGAGCCGCGCCTCTGGGCCGTGCGTCGTCAGCATGTGGGCCAGGCGCTCCTGTGCGCCGAAGTAGCACACGCGCTTGTGGGCACATTCGGCATCGGCCTCGAACGCGCGCGCCGTGGCTGCCATGCGCTCCGGCGCACAGATCGGCGCGCCCGCGACAACCCGGTAGCCACTTGTCGCGGCATAGCCGACCACCGCCTGCCCATCTTCCGAAAACCACCATGCGATACCAGGGTTCAGAATCTGGTACGACATGGCGTTCCAGCCGTGCTGCATCACCAGGTCACGGGCATGTTGTAGCTGCGCCTGTGGGGGAGCAGTTCGGAAATCCGTGTATTGTTTAGCCGTAGTGGTCATGCTCGTACCCGTGTGTTGATGTTTTTCAACCTTTGGTTTCGCATGTCTACTCGCATACTCCACGCCACGATGATATACTAACCCTGCAAAGCTGGCAACAAGGAGGGACGAATGGTAGGAGCACGAGCATCGGGAAAGATCGGATTGGTTGGTACCGGTATGGTCGGTTCGTCGTTCGCCTATGCGTTGATGCAGCGCGGCCTCGCTAACGAATTGGTGCTGGTCGATCTCGATCATGCCCGCGCCGAGGGCGAAGCGATGGACCTCAACCACGGCATGCCGTTTGTGCGGCCCATGCGCATTTGGGCAGGCGATTACGATCAGCTCGCGGGCTGCGAACTGGTCGTCATCACGGGGGGCGCGAACCAGCGTCCTGGTGAGACACGGCTTGATCTTCTGCAGCGCAATGCCGATGTGTTCCGCAATATTGTGCCGCAGGTAGTGCGTGCCAGCCCCGACGCGCTGCTGGTGATTGCGACCAATCCGGTTGACATTTTGACCTCGATCACGGCTGAAATCGCCGGACTGCCGCCGGGCCGCGTGATCGGCTCCGGCACAATTCTCGACACGGCGCGCTTCCGCTATCTGCTCGGCGCGCACTACGATGTTGATCCGCGTTCGGTCCATGCCTTCATCGTCGGTGAGCATGGTGATACCGAGCTGGCGCTCTGGAGCCTGGCGAATATTGCGGGCGTGCGGCTGACCGAGTTCGTGTCACCAAAGGGGCGCGGATACGACCAGAGCCGCCATGGACAGCATTTTGAGCAAACCCGCACCGCGGCGTATGAGATCATCAAGCGCAAAAAGGCGACCTATTACGCGATTGGCCTCGGCCTCCTTACGATTGTGGAGGCGGTGCTGCGTGACCAGAACACCGTGCTCACCGTCAGCAGCCCTATGAGTGGCCAGTATGGCGTGGAAGGTATTGCGCTGAGCCTGCCGACGATTGTCGGGCGGGACGGCATTCAAGAAGTGCTGCCGCTTCCGCTCAGTAAGACTGAGCAGGATGATTTTCAGAACTCTGCTCAAACATTGAAGGAGCGGCTGGCGCAGATTAGCTGACAAAGGACGATGGGCAAAAGCGTAAAGTGTTCCAACGCATTAGGCTACATTACATCATGAAAATGCAACACTCGTTGAGTATCGCAGCCTCAGCTTCGCAGGCTACTGACTTTGACATCTCAAAGTTCAAGACTTTCGGCACGATGGGCAAGCAGGTGACGCCGTTGAGCGTTGAGAAGGAAGCCGATCTCTTCAAATTTGAAGGCAAGGGCTGCTTGACGCACATGTGGTTTGGCGGTGGTTGGAAGGGGTGCGAGCAAACGCGCCTCCGCCTGTATGTGGACGGCGAGACGAACCCTTCGATTGACATGGAACTCCATCTCGGCCACGGCATAGGCTTTAGCGATGACTTTTCCCCATGGGGAATCGCCCGCATAGGCAAGACTGGCATAGGTACCAGTGTTTATAACACCTATCGCATTCCGTTCGGAAAGAGCGTTCGGATCACGGCACAGCTCGCAGCTGGCGTGACAGGGCATCCGGAATTCTGGTGGATCATCCGCGGCACGGAGAATCTGCCCGTGGAGATCGGCGGGCTGAAACTGCCTGATACCGTGCGTTTGTGTTTGCATAAACTGGAAAACCACACAGCCAAGCCGCTTGAAGAATTTTCCCTCTGCGACGTAAGCGGAAGCGGCGAGTTGTATCAGGTCACGATGGCAGCGAAAGGTCTGCGCACGTTGCCCGACGAGCAGGAGCGCTGGCAGGATTTGAGCTTTATGGAGGGATGTATGAGGGCTTACATCGACGGCGCGAAGGCTCCTTTGATGCTGTCGTCGGGTTTGGAGGACTACTTCTTGGGAACGTACTATTTCAATCGCGGTCGTTACGCGACTCCGGTGGCCGGTCTCACGCATTTTGATCCATCCAAGAATGAGTTTTCCGCCTATCGGTTCCATGAGGACGATCCAGTATTTTTCAAGAGCGGCCTGCGCCTGACTTGCCGTTGCGGTGAGGAACTTGAAGGCAAGATGCTGCATGACTGCCCGCCAGCGAACTACACAACCTATGTCTGGTTATACCAATGGTAACAATGCGTCGGCCTAAACAGGGCTGCGGCTGTATGTGTTACTATGGCTGCACCGCCTTGCCCGCCCGCTCTTGCCGCCGCGATCGCATCAGCGAAGCCACAACTGCCACGCCGATAATAGTCGCCACAATCGCAAGCGATACGCCAGTCGGAATTTTATATGCTGTGTCGGTGAGCAGCATCTTCACGCCAACGAACGTCAGCACCACCGACAGGCCGAGTTTCAAATAGTGGAACTTGTGCATGACGCCAGCCAGCACGAAGTACAGCGAGCGCAGGCCCAGAATGGCGAACACATTCGATGTGTACACAATAAACGGATCTTCCGTCACCGCGAAAATGGCCGGAATCGAGTCCACCGCGAAAATGAGGTCAGTGGTTTCCACCATGAGCAGCACCAGCAACAATGGTGTCGCAGTCAGCACGCCCGCTTTGCGCACCAGGAACTTTTGTCCCTCATAGGTTTCAGAGAACGGCATGATGCGCCGCGCCAGTTTCACCACCGGGTTCTTTTCAGGGTGGACTTCCTCGCTGCGGTGAGTTGCCATGCGGATGCCGGTGAAGATCAGAAATGCGCCGAAAATGTAAATGATCCAGTGGAACTCATGAATCAGCGTCGCGCCGAGCGCAATCATCACGCCGCGCATAATCAGCGCGCCAAGTACACCCCAGAACAGCACGCGATGCTGGTACTGGGCTGGCACGGCGAAGTAGCTGAAGATCAGCACGAACACAAAGATGTTGTCGATGCTCAACGCTTTTTCAATCAAGTAGCCGGTGAGGAACGCCAGCGACGCGTCGGAGTTCGAATAGCTGCTCTCAGGCCACAACTGATGCCAGAAGAGATATATTCCGACATTGAAGACCATCGCGAGCGCGATCCAGACCCCACTCCAGATTGCAGCTTCCTTGATTGAAACGGTATGCGCGTGGCGATGAAACACGCCGAGGTCGAGGGCTGGCATGGCGAGCACAAACGCGTTGAAGCCCACCCAGATCCACAGTGAACCGTCCATACAGCAGCAACTCCTTTGCATGGACCGTGGGCACAAAAAAAACGAGCCCCACGGTCAATTGGCCGTGATGGTCTCGCCATTCCTGAAATTCAGGGCTGTGCAGCCGGGCGAAGATACGCTTCGCCGTAGTGACGGCTGCCAATCCCGCGCAAGCGGGCGGCTACTCCCCATCTAATGTAGCCTACATGATAACAAACCTCGGGCCTTCTGTCAACTGCCATGTGCTTCGGGGAGTGCTGCGAAGCGTGGTGATAGAATAGCCACGGAAATACCATTTGCGACTGGCAGGGATGTATGGCGTGTCCTGGATGTGGTGCTGAACGCTATCAAGTTCGTGATGGGAAGACGGCTGCAGGCAGCCAACGCGTGCGCTGCCGTACGTGCGAGAAACGGTACACGCCGCACCCCAACGTGCATGGGTATGACCCGGCCACACGGGCCGCGGCCCTCCGTATGGTCGCTGATGGGATCAATCTTCGGCGTGCTGAGCGCCTCCTGCTGGTTCACCACACCACCATTTTGCGGTGGAAACGCCAAGCTGCAGCGCGGGTAGCCGCCCGCCTACCACAGCCAAGCAGCAGCGACGAGATTGCACTCGACGAACTGTCCACCTTTGTGCAGGCAAAAAAAACCGGTTCTATCTGATCACGGCGGTCGACCGCGTGACCCATACGATTCTGGCTTGGGCACTGACGACCGAGCGGACCGTCGAACGGCTCCAAGCGCTGGTTGACCGGCTCCCCCAAGCCCGACGCTACTCCTCGGATGGATTGGAGGTGTATCAGGAGGTGGTGTACGTGCCCGGCATCCATACGGTGCGCGTGGGCAAGCAGGATACGTACACTGTGGAGGGCTGTAATGCTGATGTGCGACACTCTATCGCGGTTCTCGCCCGTACGACGCGCTGTGTCACCCGTTCTGAAGCGTCAGTGCGCGATACCATTCGCCTGTTTGTCGCGGCCTACAACCGTCGGCAGTTGCAGCACTTTCGCTATCCGCACTATCGTCGCTCGATCGGCGAATGTGTATCACCATGATGTGCAGCACTCCCGTGCTTCGTGTGGCAGCGCGCGTCTGTTCGGGCATCGTTTTTGCTGTATGCTATAATGCGCTCAAAAGCAGCATGTGAGCTTGGTGTATGGCTAACACTTTAAGTAATCGCGAAGTCGCTGACGTGTTTCACGCGATTGCCGACACAATGGAAATCATGGGCGAAAGCCGCTTTCGCATTCAGGCCTACCGGCGCGCGGGCGATGTGGTCAACGATCTGCCCGCATCGTTGTCGTCCTACCGTGAGCGCGGCGAGCTTGAAGGTATTCCTGGTGTCGGGCCTGCGATTGCGGCAAAAATCAGTGAACTGCTCGATACCGGCAGGCTCACCTTTTACGAGAATCTGAAGACGCAGGTACCTGCCACCGCGTTGGAGTTGCTGCGCGTGCCGAATATCGGCCCGAAAACCGCTGCGCGCCTTCATCAGGAGCTTGGGATTAACAGCCTTGCAGATCTCAAGTCCGCAGCTGAGTCGGGCAAACTTAGTACCATCAAAGGCTTCGGCACGAAAACGGTTGACAGCATTTTGCAGGGCATCGCAGCTGCCGAGCGACGCGACCAGCGCACGCTGCTGGGGCGGGCGCTGGAGATTGCCGAGGAAGTAATCGCCGCGCTGCGGGAGGTCGTGCCTGTGCGAGAGGCAACCTACGCCGGAAGCTTGCGCCGCGCTCGGCAGACGATTGGTGACCTTGACATCCTTGTGGCTGCTGACGATCCGTCGACGGTGGTGCGTGCCTTCCGTGAGTTGCCGCTTGTGGCGCGCGTTGAGTCGTCAGGCGATGAAAAAGCCACTGTGTACCTCCACAGCGGCATGCAAGCTGACCTGATTGCCGTTCCGCCTGCGATGTGGGGTTCGGCACTGCAGCATTTCACCGGCAGCCAGGCGCACAATATTCACTTTCGCTCCATGGCATTAGAGCGCGGTCTGAGCTTCAGCGAGCATGGTTTCAAGCGCGCCGATGGCCCGACGATTCCGTGTGCCACCGAGGCAGAGGTCTACGCAGCGGTCGGCCTGCCGTGGATTCCACCGGAGTTGCGTGAGGACGCTGGCGAGTTCGAGGCGGCGCGCGAGGGACGCCTGCCGCGCCTGGTTGAGCTTGGCGACATCCGCGCCGATCTGCACACGCATAGCATGTGGAGCGATGGAACGACTAGCATCCGTTGCATGGCCGAAGCAGCGCGGGCACGTGGCTATGCCTACATGGCTGTCACTGACCACAGCGCCTACCTTGGCATCACCAACGGGCTGGATGGCGCGCGGCTGCGTGAGCAAGCCAAAGAAATTCAGGCGCTGAATCATGAATACGCGGCGCAAGGAGTGCCATTTCGGCTTTTGCGCGGCGTCGAGGTGGACATCACGCCCGATGGCGACCTTGCGCTGCCGGACGATGTGCTGGCCGAGCTTGACATTGTCGTGGCGTCGCCACACGCCAAGCTGCGCCAGCCGCTGGATCAAGCGACTGAACGCATTCTGCGCGCCATCCGCAACCCGCATGTTGATATCATTGGCCACCCGACCGGGCGGTTGATTGGCGGGCGCGAGGGCGCAGAGGTGGACATTGATGCGATTGGTAAGGCAGCGGCGGAAACTGGCACGCTGCTAGAGGTGAACAGCGGTCCCAACCGGCTCGATCTTGAAGCGGCTGCGGTGCGGCGCGTGCTGGCGCTTGGGGCGCATATCGTTATTGACAGCGATGCTCATCATCCAGATAATTTCGGTTGGATACGCCTGGGCGTTTTGACGGCGCGGCGTGGCTGGGCAGAAGCGGAGCGCGTCGCAAACACATGGCCGCTGGAACGTCTGCAAGCCTGGCTGGCACAGCATGGCTAATCCTGAATTTAGCGTCGTCGCAAAATAGTGCAACGGCTTTTATTATTGAGCAGAATACACAGACTCGAAGAGGCACATGATGGCATCAATCTTTTCAAAAATTGTCAGCGGTGATATTCCTTCGACCAAGGTGTATGAAGATGATCATACGCTGGCATTTATGGATATCAATCCAGCCTCGCGCGGCCATGTGCTGGTGATTTGCAAGGAAGAATATCCTGACATATTTACCCTGCCAGAAGCTTTGTTGTTGGCGACGGCGCGTACAACGCAGCGGGTTGCCGTGGCGCTGCGCGATGCGCTGAAGCCAGATGGTATCAATATCATTCAAAACAATGGCGCAGCATCTGGGCAGGTCGTCTTTCATTACCATGTCCATCTCATTCCGCGTTGGGATGGCGACGGTGCTGTGCGCCTGTGGCGACCACAGGAGGCAGATCAACATGATTTGGACACGGTTGCAGAACAGCTTCGCCAATCACTTGCGCACTTATCATAATTCGTTTCCCTTGCGGCGAGATTGCTACTTGCAACTGCTTCATTCTGCATTCAGTGTGTGTGCATGAGAGGTTTTCATGAGCGACAAACCCACATCCAATCTCAACGAACGAATCGAAGAAGGTCGTCGTGAAGCCGAACGGCAAGCTGAAGAAGAGCGCCGTGACATCACCCAGCAGGCCATTGATCGCGGCATTGCAGAAGAAGTGGCCGAGGAGCGCGCCGAAAGCTTTTCCTTCGCTAATGAGGTCGAGGCGTCGGTCATGCGCGAGGATCCAGCCGAGGAGAAAGCGCGCGCGCGCCGCGAGACTATGCCAATCATTTTGCTGCTCATCATGTTATTCTTAATCTTGTATCTGATCGCTGCAGCCACCGGTCACTACAACATTATCCAGTTTTTCGGCAGTCAGAATGCGCCGTCCGATCTCAATCCGGTGCTTGGGAACGGCGCGCTCTCGAATTCGCTGGTTGGCCTGACGGGAACGTATCCTGGCAATGTTGGGGCGCCTGGCAGTGTCCCCATCCTCGACTACACGATTGCGCCGATCTTTAGTGATTATTACTATCGCAATGGCGGGCTTCCAATATTTGGCTATCCGATCAGTGACCTCATGCAGGTCAACGGTCGTTCTGTGCAGTGGTTCCAGCGGGCACGGCTCGAACACTGGTCGGAGCCTGGCTATGCGGGTACTCCATACGAAATTCAAGGCGGCCTTGTTGGCGTAGAGTATACCGGCGATCGCACGTTCCCGCAGCAAGCGCCGTTTGTCAGCACACCAACAAACCGCTATTTTGCAGAAACAGGCTACGGCGTGCGCGGGCAGTTCTTGCAGTTTTGGGAGCAGCATGGCGGCCTGAACGTCTTGGGCTACCCTATAAGCAATGAGGTTCAGGAGATGCTCGACGATAATCGTGTGCATAGGGTGCAATACTTCCAGCGTGCTCGTCTTGAGGATCATCCGGAGTTTGCAAACACACCATACGCTACGCAGCTTGGTTTGATCGGCATCGCCCTTCATATGCAAACGGATAAGCCGAGCATTACGGCCGCGCCAACACCAACGCTTGTCCCGCTACCAACACCTTTACCCACGCAGCAGTGAGCATGGAAAGGAGTTATCCGCATGCCGAACGACACCATTATTTTGATTTAACAAGATGCCGGTGTCATTCAAGAGTTGGAACAGTTGTTAGCGCAGGCTGGGTACACTACGCGCTCCTTCACGCGCCTCGAAGGTACCTATGATGCGCTTGTTACTGATCCTCCGGCTGCCATTATTCTTGGACTTCACTTTCCTGCACAGCGCCATGGGCTGGATTTGGTGACGCTGCTGAAGCTTCAGCCAGCAACGCGGAACATCCCTGTTTTGCTCACGTCGCAGGATGAACCATTCATTAAAGCAAGCCAGAAACGCCTTGAACAGCAGCATGTTCCGGCTATATGGACCATTACGCGCCCGTTCAATCAGGATGATGTATTGCGTGTACTTGCACAGGCGTTGAACACAGGTGATTTATCGAGCATGGAAGATGCACTTTGTGAGCTTGCTGAGCTTGCCGGCTGCAGCTCTGCGGCCGCGCAGGCATTTGTTGACGATCTACAGGTGCAGGCGGGCGGAGAATGGTTTTATGTGTTCTGGGTGGCAGGTCGGGCGGGGCAGGGCGGCCTAAGCAGTCGCTCACGACGCGTGCTCGCTTTTGCGACGCCTGACACGGCCATGGCGTTCGCGCAGCGCAACAATCTCATCGATGTGGCGAATGGGCCGCGCCTGCGGCGGCTTAGCCTTGCGCGGCTGCTGCTTGCCATGGCGCGCGAGCCTGCAATTGCACGGCTGCTGCTTGTGCATGATGGCGACGTGCCCGCAGTTGCAGGCCAACTTCCAGATGGTATTGTTGTTGAACGAGAAGAGATGCTGCGGCGCTTGCAGTTGTAATCCACACGCGCTCTGAGTTTGCAGGCGGCATGTTGATCAAGTCAAAGACCAGCCTCTCCAGCGTAGGAATGCGGACATAGCATGCTGTGTTCCAACTCCTACGCTATGTTATTTTCTGAAATACGCGCTCCATAGAGCTACCTTGAGATGCAACCCGTGGTATAGTTGGGTGAGCGAACATGTTAATACATTATTCAGACGGATCGTTGAATAAAGAACTATTTGGTGCGTTCTTTGTTCCTCACACCATGGAGTAACGATGAGTAGCCGCTTTGATGAACTCCGTATTTTTTCTGGCAATGGCAACCCACAGCTTGCGCAGGCAATTGCTGTTCGGCTGGGCATTCCGATGGGTGATGTGACCATTGCCAAGTTTCCAAATGATAATATTTTTGTGCGACTGAATGAAAGCGTGCGCGAAAAAGATGTGTTTGTGGTTCAATCATTGGGGCTGCCACTGAGCGATCGCATCATGGAAGTTGCCGATCATGCTGGATGCATGCCGTCGGGCCGCTGCCGGTCGCGTCATTGCGGTGATTCCGTACTTCGCCTATGGCCGCACCGACAAACGCGATCAGCCGCGCGTGCCGATCACCGCCCGTCTGCTGGCCGACATGATTCAGGTGGCGGGCGCGCAGCAGGTGATCACCATGGACTTGCACGCCGGTCAAATTCAAGGCTTTTTCAGTACGCCCGTTGATGAACTGAGCGCCATGTCGCTGCTTGTGCGCCACTTCGCTGAGCGTAACTGGAATGATGCGGTTGTCGTGTCGCCCGATCTTGGTTTTGCGAAGCGCGCGCGTAATTTCGCGGAGCAGCTTGGCCTGCCGCTGGCCTTTGTGGAAAAGCGGCGCATTCAGCAGCTTTCGCAACAGGACGGCAATCTTTCACGCACCGAGGCACTGAGTGTGATTGGTGATGTACAAGGGCGGCACTGCATTCTGGTAGACGACGAGATTTTGACCGGCGGCTCGATGATCGAGGCTGCGGCGCTGCTGAAGGAGCATGGCGCGCGTGAAGTGCATGCCGGGGTCGTTCATGCGGTGCTCGCTGATGACGCACTTCGACGGCTGCAAAACAGCCAGCTTAGCGAGCTTGTCGTCACTGACACGCTGGTCATTCCGGAAGAACAGAGTTGGCCAGGGCTGCGCGTACTTTCGGTCGCGCCGATGATTGCCGAAGTGATCCAGCGCATTCATAGCGGCATCTCGGTCGACACGATTTTTCGTCCGCGCTCGCCTGCGCTCGGGTAGCCCACTATCATGGACCTTGAGCTTCCGCTGCTCAGTAGTGCCGAGCTTGTGGCGCGCTTTGGCCATGACGAAGCTGCGCTGCGCCGCTACCGCATGCTCGTGGCGCTGGTGCGCGAAGGCCGCTCGCCCGGTGAAGTTGCCCGCTCGTTCGGCGTGAGCCGCGAAAGCCTGCGTCGGCTCCGGCATGCGGTTGCTGAGCATGGGTTAACGGCGTTGCAACAGCGCAAACGTGGTGGTGGTCATCTCATGCATGGCACACCACTGGCGACGGCGCTGCAAGAGGCAATGCTGGCCGATCCTGCGGCAACGTCGGCGGTGCTGTGGCGGCGGGTGCAGGCCAACCTGCATGCGCAGGGCCTTCAGGCGCCGCGCAGCACATTTTATCGCCTACTGACACAGATGCGTGAGGCGGAGTTATCCCGCACCGGCAGCCAGCTTTCTGTGGATCTGCTGCGCGATGCGCTCGGTGCGTTGGCGGAAGATCCGCCGCTGGCGCTTGGCAAGAGTGATCTGGCGCTGCTGCTGTTGCCTGATGTGCGTGATCCATTGCAGCGTGGTCGCTGGATGCAGCGCGCCATCCGCGCCGCTATCAAGCGGCTGCGTCCTTCTGAGGCTGGCCCGGTGATTGATGATCCGCGTTGGCGACATTACCTGATTGTTGCCGGTGAGTACGAGGTCGGCGAGAAGCGCCCGGCCTTGCAGTCAGCACTGGCGTTGAGCCCCAGCACCTACAGCCGCGCCAAGCGTGAAGGCATGGCGCGATTGCTTGCACTGCTGCCTGACGTGCTGAGCGCCATGCCCCCACCTGAGCCGCCTGCATCATTGTTTACGCCACCCGCGCCGCCCGCATCGTTCACTGCTGGCGCTGAACTGGAGGTGTACTTTGAGCGGCTGCGGCGCGACGGACTGGCGGTGATCTGGGGCACTGTCGAGCAAGAGCCGCATGATCTTGCGGCTGCGTTGGCCGCACATCTGCGCGCGCGCGGCCAGAAGGTGGTGTGGCACACATGCCACCCGGCGAATGATGACACAAGTGTTGCCATGCATCTGCTTGCGACACTTGCGGCTGCTTTGGCGCGCGATGGTCAGTATACTTTGTGGAACCAGCTGCGTGAACCATTACCGTGGACACGCCGGATTGAAATGTTGGCGCAGTCGTTGGCTGGCCGCCACTGGACTATAGTAATTGCAGGTGCTGAGCAGCTTATTGACGATGAGTTGTCGAGCATTATGGATGTGCTGTTGCATGCTCGCGAACGGCGTGACTTGCGGCTGGTTGTTGTGAGCTGTGTGCTGCCAGAGTGGGCTGATGTGGAGCGTTGGCCCGCGTTGCCTCCCGCTATCGATAGTGACGCTCGCCAATCGTTTCTTCAGCAGCTGTCCGATGATGCGCCCACCCCGGCTACCGCTATGATTGGAAGCCTTCTCAACCGAATTCAGGCGCTCGCCACAGCTATGCAGGCGCATCCGATCGATGCTATGTCGCCCAGACAGCGTGCGGATGTACTTGCGGCGCTCGCGCCAGTCGAGCAGTTCGCGGCTCATTTGCGCCAGGTTCAGATGCCAGGCGAATTTTCCGATGTTACAGAGCTAACTGATAGCGCTTTGCAATAGGCAGTGCTCAATAAGATGCAATGCAGCCCTCGTGGTATGGTGGCATATTCGTTGCATATATATTCTAACAGTCTGTGTTCAATAAAAGGAGGACACCATGGCTATGGATCTCTTACAAAAGTTTCTTGGCTCAAATCCACAAAAGCAGCAGGATTATGCGGACTTTGTTCAACGCTATCAGAACGATCCGAATAGTATTTCCGATGAAGAAGCCGCGCGCCGCTACCGCGAACTGATGCGGAACGCGCCCCAGAATCTGGCAGACGAGGCACACCAGCACGGCTTCGGGCAGATGCCAGAGCAGGATCGACAGCAGTTGGCGCAGCAGTATCAGGATGCAAACCGCAATCCTGGCCGTCCCTTTGATGGCTACAATTCCAACAATCCAAATGATGCAGCGGACCCGCGCCAGCTTGGTCGCATGACGCAGCAGGCCGAGAACCAGAGATCCTGATCTGTTTGGCCAGTTGTTTGGCCAGAACTCACCGCTCAACAGCACCGTCGGCAAGGCCGCCCTGGCGGGTGCGGCAGCTTTCCTCGCTAGTCGCGTGCTGAGCGGGCAAGGCCAGCAGGGTGGTGTTGGTGGCGGTATTGGCGGCTTGTTTGGTGGCCAGCAGGGGCAGCAGGGGCAGCAAGGCAATGCCCAAAACCTCGGCGCTGGTCTGAATAGCGAAGAGAAGCGCGCATAATAGCTGCTTCATTCATGCATAGCGGCGGCCCGATGGGCCGCCGCTTCGTATTGTGACATGCTTATCTCGTGTTAGCTCCGAATCGTCGCGCCAAGCTCATGCTCCAGCCCTCGAATAATCTTTGCGCGTGTCTTGCTAATATCAGCGTCGCTCAATGTGCGGTCGAGCGCGCGGAAGGCCAGTCGGTACGCAAGGCTGCGCTTGGCGGCGCCAATCTGCTCGCCTTCATACACATCGAACAACGTCAATGACTCAAGCTGCTTGCCCGCGTACTTGCGAATCGCCTCGGCCACGCGCTCGGCGGGCGTTTCAAGCGGGATGATCACTGCCAGATCCTGGATGGTGGCCGGGAAGCGTGAGATTGGCCGGTACACGGTTGGTTGCGCGAGCTTGCGCAGCCCATCAAGATCGAGTTCGGCTGCCATGGCGCGTGGTGCGTCGATCTCTAGCCGGTCGCGCACTTCTGGGTGCAGTTCTCCCAGCACTCCTAGTGATGTGCCATCATTCCGCGATTCAAGCCGCGCAGTGCGGCCCGGATGAAAGCGCGGGTCGTCGCTAATTGCCACAAAGCGCACCTCGGATGCCACGTTGAGCCGCGCTAGCAGCGCCTCGATAACACCCTTGAGATCAAAGAAATCGAGCGGCTGATTATCAAGGCTGTTCCATGTGATATTTGATCGCCGGCCAGCCATGGCAATTGCAACGCGGCGCGGCTCGTCAGGCAGCACGCTGCCCGCATGCGGCAGATAGACATGCCCGACCTCGAACAGTTGCACGCGCTCACGCTCGTGCAGGTTGGTACTCAGCGCTTCCAGCAGCGTCGTCAGCAGCGATTGGCGCAGGTACTCGCGCTCGGGCGTAGCCGGGTTAGCAAGCTTCAGATACTGCTCCGGCACCGCTGCTGCTGGAGCCAGCTTCGCCACACTCGCCATATTGGTCAGCGAGTAGGTAATCGCCTCGTCGAGCCCACAGCCAACCAGCACGTCGCGCGTCTGCTCCTCGAACTCAAGCACCGGGTTGTTATGCTGTTCCGGTAAAGAGTCGGCCAGCAGGGTAGCAGGCACACGATCATAGCCATACATGCGCGCTACTTCCTCGCACAGGTCGGCTACAATCGTCACATCCTGACGGAAGCTCGGCACCGTAACGCGCACGACTTGGCCCGCCTCACTCTGGACGATCTCACAGTCAAAGCCGAGTGGCCGCAGCAGCCCAGCAATCTCGTCGGCGCTCAACGTAATCCCAACGATGCGTGTGATTTCGCGCGGCGGCAGGTGGAGCACATGCGATTGCCATTGCTGCGGGTATACATCGATCATGCCCTTGGCAACTGTGCCGCCAGCAATTTGCTGTATCAGAACTCAGTGCGCGCCGCTGTGCAACCGGCGGTATTTCGTGATCCACACCGCGCTCGAAGCGACGCGACGCCTCCGACTGAAGCTTCAGCTCGCGGGCAGTGCTACGGATAATGGTCGGCTCCCAGATCGCCGCCTCCAGCAGTATGCGCGTGGTCGTCTCGCTCACTTCGCTATACGCGCCTCCCATTACGCCCGCTAAGCCCGACGGCCCTTGCGGGTCGCACACCAGCAACATGTCGGGCGTCAACGTGCGGTCCTTGCCATCCAGGGTAGTGAGTTTTTCACCGGGCCGCGCTTTGCGAACGATCAGGTGCTGGTCGGCGACCTTGTCGGCATCGTAGGTATGATTCGGGTCGCCAAGCTCCAGCATGACATAATTCGAGATGTCAACAATGTTGAAGATTGGGCGCATGCCAGCCATCATGAGGCGGCGTTGCATCCACAGTGGCGATGGGCCAACCGTGATACCTTCAACCAGCGTGGTGGTGAAGCGCGGGCATAGCTCAGGTGTTTCAACCGTGACCTGCGCGCGGCCTTGAATCGGCGCACCGCTTTCTTCAACCGGCATCTCTGGCATACGTAGCGTTTGGCCGGTCAGCGCGGCCACCTCACGCGCAACGCCTAAAATCGAAAGCGCGCGAGCATAGTTTGGTGTGATGGCAATTTCAATCACCACATCGCCCATATAATCGCGCAATGGCGCGCCCGTTGGAGCATCCGTTGGCAAAAGCAGAATGCCTTCATGCGCCTCCGAGAGGCCAAGCTCCTTCTCTGAGCACAGCATGGCGTCCGACATGACTCCGCGTACCGGGCGGCCTTTCAGCTTGGTTTTGACCCAGCCTTCGGCATGACCATCGTATAATTCTGCGCCTTCTTTCGCAAACACACTTTTCAACGGCGCTGGCAGGCGGCCCTTGCCACGATATTCGTACAGGTTCGGCGCGCCGGTCACAACCGTGTGCGGTTCAGTCGCGCCATAATCTACATCTGCCAGCACCAGCCGGTCAGCATTGGGGTGCTGGCGCACTTCTAAAATGTTACCGATCAACACCTTGTCAGCATCCCAGGGCAATTCCGCGCCCTCAACGCCAACATAGTCAATCGCCTCAACTTCCAGGCCCGCCAGTGTCAGCCGCTGCGCCAACTCTTCGGGTGCCATGGTAATATCAACGAATTCTTTAAGCCACGAGAGTGGAACACGCATATTCCCGCCTTTCTTTTACCACCAACCGCAAAGAAACATGAATACATAGTCATCGTCATGATCTTTGTGGCTGCTTATTTTTGAGAAATGGTGATTGTGCCAAGATTAAACGAATCACCGAGCAGTTTGCCTTCTTGATCGTATATGCCATCGCGCCGGCCATCGCCCTGCTGATCAAACAGCCCAACCTGCAATGTGTACGTTCCCGCCGCAAGTTGGGGCGGCAGTTGCAGCATGTACTGGCCTTGAACCCAATCGCCGGTGGTCCACTCGGTCATCGGGAACGTGACGCTCTTGGCTGGCGCGTCGGTGTTGGCGACGACCTGCTTTTGTGCATCAGTAAGCTGAATGAACACCCACCAATCTCGGCTTGCGCGACCGAGTGCATGCCACGTCAATGTAATGTGCAGTGTACCACCTGGGCTTGTGTCACCCTCCACATGCCAACCGTGTAGCTCGACACCTTTTTCTCGCCCGTCAGTGAAGTGGGCGTACACCGGCGTGCCAGGTGTGGCTTGTGCCGTTTGCTCCGACACGGTTTCATTTGAGTACGCCGGGCGGATCACGCCGAACGGCAGCCAGATAGCCAGTAAGCAGTAAGCAGTAAGCAGTAAGCAGTACGTGATCATTCGTATCCGCCTGGCAACTGCCGGCTGCCAAGTGCCAAGTGCCATGAGGCCACGCGCCAGCAATACTGCAATGGCTGGCAACGCTGGAAACAAAAGCCGCCCTTGCCATGCAACCAACCCGGCCGTCCGCGCGAAGCTGATGACCCATGCCAGCGCCAGCAGCACGAGCAGCACTAACACGACCATATTGCTCATGGCAAACGATTGCGCGTTGAAGTGCCATGTCCGCCATTGTCGCGCTGCTAGCACGCCGTAGCCGAGCAGCGCCAGTACCTCTACTGCCACGAATACTGCGATGACCCATGCAGGCGGCGCGAGATTCATCCAGCCGAAGCGCGCCCAGAACGATTCATGTAACTGTGCTAATGCGCTTACCCATGCCGCCACGCTCCCGAATACAAACGGCTGCGTGGTAAACTCGGCCCGAAAGGCCGTCAGACCGAGCAGATCGCCGTAAAGCCGCCGGTTGCGTGCGTACCACCAGCCCGCCACACTCATGGTCAGAAGCCATGGTGTTACGGTGACCAGAATCTTCATCAGCGTAGAATTCCGCTGTACAAGTGTCCACTGCCTCCAAACGCCAATTGCTGCAACAGGCACGAGCAGCATGGCGCTCTGTTTGGTGATCAGTGTTAGCCCCAGAACGATCCCAATAGCGAGTGAACGGATTATCCATTTATATTCGTTGGCTCCAGATCGCTTTTGTTGCCCGTCGTCCGTCGTTACGACCAGCCAGAGCAGCGCCGCACTTAGCGCCACCAGCAGCGCGTCATTCGTCACCAGCGCCATGGTGAATAAAAATTGTGGATTGAACGCCACCAGCGCCGCCGCAAGCAGCGGGACAGATGATGATGGACGATAGACGATAGACGATAGCTGTGCTTCTTGTATCCATCGTTCGCCGTCCAATGTCCATCGTCGTACCATTTCGCCTGCTACAAGATAGGTAAACACCACCGTTACCGCGCCCAGCCCGACCGACACGAGCCGCGCGCCATGCCATGCCAGCGTGCTGTCGCGCCACGGCCAGTATGCACGGCTGCCATGTATCAGCGCGTTCACCTCCGTGCCGCCCGTCCACACAAAGCGTGGGTTTCCAACGACATCGGTCGTACGGGCTTCCTGCGGGATCAGTCGCGCTGCCGCTGATGCCAGCAGGTAGGCCAGCGGCGGCTGATGTCCCTCGCCCGGCACATCACTCTGATTCGGGTCATAGCGCTGCACCGGCAGCCGGTTTTCGCGCGCCAGAAAAAATGCATAATCAGCATGACCCGGCTCGTCTGGCCCTTCACCGAGTGGTATCACGATGCTATACAGTGTGGCGAGCGCAAGATAGGCCATGACGACGATGCCGAGCACGACCTTTGCTACCCAGCGACGACTCATTGGAATGGGTGATCGGGTGATCAGGTGAGCGGGCGCTTCCTTTATTTCTTGTTCTTGGACAGTCACCTTGTCATCCTGTCACCTGATCATCTTGCCACATTTAGCCGAGCTGCTGAATGAAACGATCGTCGCCACTGTAATACCAACGAATATCATCAACACCATATTTGAGGTTGGCGATACGTTCTGGCCCAAAGCCACCCGCGAAGCCGCTGAACTCGGCTGGATCGTAGCCACCATTTTGCAGCACGACTGGATGCACCATGCCGCAGCCGCCAATCTCCAGCCATCCACTGTACTTGCACATGCGGCAGCCTTTACCTTTGCAGAGCGTGCAACTCACATCCATCTCGGCGCTCGGCTCAGTGAACGGAAAATAGCTGGGACGGAGCCGCACCTGTGTACCTGGGCCAAACAGCCGGACTGCCAGCACCGACAGTGTGCCTTTTAGATCAGCCATGGAGATGTTGCGCCCCACTGCCAGGAACTCGAACTGGCTGAACTGCATCTCGGAGCGGGCCGTCACCTGCTCGTTGCGGTAGCATTTGCCTGGCAGCAGTACGCGCACCGGCTCCGGCGCGTAGCGGCGCATGGCGTGAATCTGCCCCGGCGAGGTGTGCGTTCGCATGATAACGCGCGGGCTATCCGGCGGAGTCTCGACATAAAAGGTATCCTGCATGTCGCGCGCCGGATGATTGGGCAAGAAATTCAGTAGCTCAAAGTTGTACTCATCGGTCTCGACTTCTGGACTGTCCCAAATTTGGAAGCCCATGTCCTGAAACACATCAAAAATCTGGCGGAACATTTTGGTCGTCGGGTGCAGATGGCCGAGGCTGGGCGCGCGGCCTGGCATGGTCACATCTACCTGGTCGGTCGCAAGCTCGTTCACCCGCGCCGCTTGTGTAATACGCGCCTCGTTCTCGTCGTAGGCTTGCTCCAACGCCTGCCGCACGACGTTGAACTGCTGGCCAGCTTTTGGGCGCTCCTCGGCTGGCAGCGCACCTAACCCGCGGCTGAGTTGCGTTAATGTGCCCTTTTTGCCTAGAAAGGCGCTCTTCCACTCGGCAAGTTGGTCCTGATCCTGCACGGCAGCTAATGCTTTCACTGCTCGTTCTCGCAGGTCGTGTAAGTCTTCAGCAATGCTCATGCTCACTCCTTCCCGAAAAACAAAAAACCACGCATTCGTCAGGGACGAAGCGTGGCCCGTGGTACCACCCTGATTCAGAGATTGCACATTGTATATTGCGTAATTGTAAATTCGGAAGTGCTTAATTTACAATCTACAATTATACAATAGCCAATGGCTCTGCACTCATGAGGCGCTCGCGCACCTCGGCCCATGTAACGGTAGGCGACCGGAAACAACTACTCGACGCAGATGCTTGATACGTGATGCATGGATAAATCTTCAAGTATCACGTAATAAGTATCAGTAATCTTTCCCCGTTCGGCTCAGAAGGGAATTTCGGCGGGCGTTCCCGGCATCGGCTTTCAGCTTCTAGCCAATGCTCTCTGTGCGCTTCAACCCACGTACTCGCTTCGTCACAGCCAAATCTTTTATTGTTAAACTCGCTAACTTCTGCCCAACGTGCGCTGCCGCAACGCCTCGAACAAAACAATGCTGCCAGCGACTGCCGCGTTCAGCGACTCGGCGCGGCCGCGCATGGGAATGCTGATAAGCTTGGTTGCGTAGTCACGCGCTTCCATGCTCAGCCCTTGCGCCTCGTTGCCAACTATCAGCGCGCTTGGTTGACGCCAGTCAGCAGCAAAGTAGGGCATTTGCGCGCCGGCATCTGCCGCATACACATGATCCACAAATGCGAGCTGCGCCGCAACCTCCTCCCAGCCGAGAATCTTGCTCGGTCGCAAGACGGAAGTGCGCGCCCATGGCAGCCCGGACGACTTTCGGACTGTATATGTCCGCTGTGCCGCGTGTGCAGAGCACCTGAGCCACCTGCACCGCCTCGGCGCTGCGCAGCAGCGTCCCAACGTTGCCAGGGTCTTGGACTGCGTCGAGCACCAGCACCAGCCCCGGCCTGCCCGGTTCGACCTCTGGCCAGCGTGCCAATGCTACCACGCCCTGCGGGTGTACCGTGTCGGCGGCGGCGGCCAGCACCTGCGGCGTGGCTTCGAACACCTCGCGGCGACCACGTAACTGATCGAGTAAGGCAGTGCCAGCCTCGGTTGTAGCAAGCTGATCAGGTACGTAGAACGCCAACTCCAGCAAAGCACCATGTTCGAGCGCATCGGCAACCAGCCGCACGCCTTCCAACACAAACAATCGCTCGCGCCGTCGTTCGCGTCGATCCGCAGCCAGCGCCCGTACGCGCTTCACGTGCGCATTGGCCGTGCTGGTGATCACCGGCAAAGAATGCTCTGACAACCCAAACTCGCTGTTACGCGTTCTGAATCTGCTGCACGACGCTGGTAAATGCCGCCGGATCGCGCACGGCCATGTCGGCCAAAATCTTGCGGTCGATGTCGATACCAGCGCGCTTCAAGCCGTTCATCAGCTTGCTGTACGACATACCGTTCTGGCGCGCCGCAGCGTTGATACGAATGATCCACAGGCGGCGGAAATCGCGCTTGCGGTTGCGGCGGTCGCGGTAGGCATACCACAGTGCCTTCATCAGCGTTTCGCGCGCGACCTTGATGCGACGGCTGCGGCTGCCCTGAAAGCCCTTCGCCTGCTTCAACAACTTATTGTGGCGCTTGCGCACCATTACGCCACGTTTCACACGGGCCATGGGTATTCTCCTGCAAAACTAGTGTTTCTAAAACCAATGCTTTACAACGGAAGAGGGAGCGTTGGAGCGCCCCCTCCATCACTTCATCTTGGCTGTGCAATGCGTGCTACTGTTTGCCGTATGGCAACGCCTTCTGGATCAGCCGCTTCTTGGTTGGGTGTAGCGGCAGCAATTTGTCAAGCTGCTGCAACAACCGGGTGGCCTTGCGGCGGCGAAAGTGACCGCGACGCTCATGGGCGTGGACCATACTGCCAGTGCCCGTAAAGCGAATGCGCTTCGCCGCACCTTTATGTGTTTTCATCTTCGGCATGAACTATTCCTCACTGTCGTCATCATCATCGTTGTCATCATCATCGTTGTTATCAGCTGCGGTGTTCACGGGCGTAGCGTTTCGCTGTGCCCCTCTGCCGCACGCTCACGCTGCTGTTGCTGTTGCAGCTTGGCGGCTTTTGGGCTCGGCGCAAGCAAGAGTGAGATAGCGCGACCTTCCATTAGCGGACGTTGCTCAATAAGCGCAATATCGCCTAGATTTTCGGCGATTTGGTCAAGCATCTCACGCCCAATATCTGAGTGAAAGATTTCGCGCCCACGGAAGCGAACCGTGAATTTTACTTTGTCACCATCAATCAAGAAGCGCCGCGCCTGTGATGTTTTCACTTCAAGGTCATGCTTGTCCGTGCGTGGCTTGAGGCGTACCTCTTTTAATTCAACCTGTTTCTGATTTTTGCGCGCTTCTCGCTCTTTTTTGCCCTGCTCATAGCGATATTTGCCGTAGTCAAGAATGCGGCAGACAGGCGGAGTTGCATTCGGCGCAACCTCAACCAAGTCAAGACCGCGCTCTTCTGCAAGCGCCATCGCATCACGCGCCGAGATAACGCCGACCTGATTGCCCATTTCATCAATTAAACGCACCTCACGAGCGCGGATGCGATTGTTTACGCGAAGCCGATCTCTGATTGTAACGCTCCTTCTTTGCTCATTTATAGACACAACAAACCCCGACCAGATCGGGGGATTACGTGCTAGTATAGCACTCGCCACCGGTTTCGTCAACTTCTTACGCCGTTTTTGCGCGGCTATGCCAGCACTTCTTCTGGCTCAGGTAGCCCGCCGTCGTTTGGCGCTTGCTTGCCATAGTAGATCACTTCCTTCCACACTGCGGTAATACTATCGGCAAATACAATAACAAGGTCATTCGTTTCGGCTTGCCTCAATGCATAGCGCACTGCTTCAAGTTCATCCAGCACAGTCACGATCTGTTGTTCCGGGAAGCCCGTCTCCAGCGCAGCTTCGCGCATCATGGCCGCGATCTGTCCGGTTTCGCGCCCGCGCCGGTCGTCGTCCTCGCGCAGCACCAGCACATCGGCCATCTGCGCTGCAATCTGTCCCAGTTCGCGGATGTCGGCGTCGCGCCGGTCGCCGGGCGCAGAGAACACGCCGATGATACGCTTGTGCTGTGAACGCAGGCGCTGCGCCAGATCGCGCATGGCTCCCATGGCCGCCGGATTATGCCCGTAGTCCACGATAACGCGGAACGGGTGCTCGTCAAACACATTGAGCCGTCCGGGAGCCTGGAAGAAGCTGGTTGTGAACGTACGCAAGCCCTGCTTGATATTTTCGACGCTGACGCCATGCGCGTAGGCCATGGCCGTTGCGGCCAGCGCGTTTGCCACATTGTGCCGCGCTTTGCCTTCAAGTGTCGCCGGAATCAGGTGTGTCCACAGCAATGGAATGTACTGCTCATCGTCATAGATCGCGATCATCTCGCCGCGCACGCCGGTTTGTAACACCACCGCGCAGCCGCCCTCCGCAATATGATTCTTGACCAATTCGCTGGCGTTCTCGCCACCATGCATGCTCCAGATAGACGATGCGGCCTTCGGCGCGCTCAGCCATGTTGACCACCAGCGGGTCGTCCGCATTCAGCACACTGCTGCCATTGTCGCGCACGACCTCGACAATCAGCGATTTGACTTCGGCCAGGTGTTCCAGCGTTTCCACGCCGCGCATGCCCAGGTGGTCGTTGCTGATGTTGAGCACTGCACCGACATCGCAGCGGTCAAAGCCCAGCCCTTCGCGCAGAATGCCGCCGCGCGCCGTTTCCAGCACTGCTGCGTCCACGCTTGGATTCTTCAGCACCATGCGAGCGCTCCATGGCCCGGTCATGTCACCGCGCATGTACAGTTGGCCATCAATATAAATGCCGTCAGTGGTCGTCAAGCCGACCCGTAGTCCAGTCATTTTGAGGATATGCGCGACCATGCGCGCCACTGTGGTCTTGCCGTTGGTGCCGGTCACTGCCAGAATGGGAATGCGTGATTGAGTGTTCGCGGGAAACAGCATGTTGATGACATGGCGAGCAACATTGCGCGGCTGGCCTGCGCTCGGCTGCAAGTGCATGCGAAAGCCTGGCCCGGCATTGACTTCCACAATGCCGCCGCCTACCTCGCGTAGCGGCTGCGAAATGTCAGGTGTGATAATATCGATCCCGGCGATGTCAAGGCCGATCACCATGGCGGCGCGGCGGGCGATCTCGCGCGTTTCGTAATGAATTTCAGCGGTGCGGTCAATTGCGGTGCCGCCGGTCGAAAGGTTGGCGGTGCTGGCGAGATAAAACGCTTCGCCCGCTGACAGTACCGTATCGAGTGTGTACCCCGCTTGCCGCAGGAGCCGTTCACTCTGATGCGAAATTTTGATCTTGGTAAGCACCTTTTCATGCCCGAAGCCACGCCGTGGATCGCTGTTGATTTGCTCGATTAACTCCGCAATGGTGTGCTCGCCATCACCGATGACATGCGCTGGCACGCGCTCAGCTACTGCCACAACTTTGTTGTTAATCACCAGCACGCGATAATCTTTGCCAGTCAAAAACGTTTCGACCAGCACGCTATTGGTGAACGCATGCGCAATTTCAAATGCTTGCCGCACTTCGTCAAGCGTTTTGAGATTGAGCGAAATGCCGCGCCCATGACTAACATCGAGCGGCTTGACCACCAACGGAAAGCCGAGCCGTTCCGCTGCTGCCACGGCTTCGTCGGCGCTACGCACCAGCACATGGCGCGGCGTCGGCACGCCCACATCGCTCAACAGCCGAATGGTCAACTCTTTATCGCTGGCAGTTTCCACGGCAATGTTACTGGTTTTTCCGGTGACACTGGCGCGGATGCGCTGCTGATATTTGCCATAACCAAGTTGTACCAGACTGTGCTCGTCCAGCCGGATCGCCGGAATGTCACGTCGCCGCGCTTCATTGACCAGCGCCTCCGTGGTAGGACCAAGCACAATATCTTGCGCACGGGCGATCAGGTCATCGCGCTCATGTTTGAAGTTAAACGCGGCCTGTTCTTGAGACGACAGCGCGCTTAGCAGTTCGGGCGGCAAAAGGCTGCGAACTAATTTCATGGCCAACTCGCCAGCCTCCAGCCCGACCTGCTCCTCAATGTAGGAGTACACGACATAATATACACCCGGGCGGTCAGGTATCGAGCGCGTCTTGCCGTAGGTTACTTCCGTACCCGCCAGACTCTGGAGTTCGAGCGCGATATGCTCCACAATATGGCCGGCCCAGGTGCCTTCGTGCAACCGCTTGATGAAGCCACCCGGCTCGCGGTAGGAGCAGCCATGCTCGTGAAGCGTGGGGATCAGTTCAATCAAGCGATCGGTAAAGTTGGGCAGCGTCGCCGAGTTGTACTCTTCAAGCTCTTCCAAGTCAAGCGTCAGGCGAATAACTGGACGGTAGCCGTACATGTTCGGGCCGCGGTAGACGCGAGTTTCTTCAACGCGCATACATTTCTCCACATGTTGGATTCAAATTCCTTCGCCTTCCATCCCTTGCTGGTTCGGCGGTATGAGTGGCAGCATGCTTGGTACGCACGGCGTGCGGGCGCGTACATCATACTGGTATCCATGGGCCAGCACATGCACCACAAACCCAAAGACCGCAATCGGCAAATTCTCCGGTACGCGGTGAATATCAGTGTACGCGACGCTGGAGCCATCGACTACCATGACTGAGCCGCGCCCCAGCACGGTCAGCATGCCATCTGGGTCAATCTCGACAGCCGTGTCCTCGTCCAGACCAATGCCGAGCAAGTCGGGGTTATGCGCCACTGCCGTCATCAGGCGGCCAGCCCGGCTGCGCGCTCCGAAGTGCTGATCGACCACCACGCCGCTGATCAGTCCGAGTCCCGGGGCGAACTGCATCATAGCCTTGCGAGGTGGGAAGCCACTTGCGCCGTAAGCCAGCATGTGCTCGGTCGCCGCCGATGCGCCGGCGCTGGTGCCTGCGATCACCGCGCCCGCAGCGTGACGCCGCCGGATGTGACGTGCTACTGGCGTTCCACCGAGCATCGCCGTCAGTTTAAGTTGGTCGCCGCCGGTCAGGAAAATGCCGGTAGCCTGATCGAGTTGCGCGAGCGGCTCGGACTGCATGGCCTCGGCGCGGTTGCGCACGCGCACCGTTTCAACATGTGCAACGCCGAGATCGGTGAACAGCTTGGCATAACGCTGGCTAACATAGTCGAAAAGCGCTGATGCCGTGGCGATTATTGCAATACGTGCTGTTGCGCCACCCGCCAGTTGTACAAAGCGCCGTAAAATCGTCCGGCTGCCAACTTTATCCTCCGCGCCGCCGATGAGCAGGAGCGCACCTGGTGTTTGATCCACGAGCCATATCTCCAAGGAGCGAACAGGATTGTACAAAACAGCGCCGCGAGAAGCCGGCAGCGCTGATCAAGGAAGTAAATTCCTGAACATCATTGTTATGAAAGCATTCAATTTATTATACTACACTCGCTCATTACAGGAACGTAGTCCGATTTCTGCTGAAGTGTGCATGCACAGCGGTTTTTAATAAGTCGTATCGTATAAGGTAGCAGTGATTCATGGCCATGTTCTTCGCTCAACATCGGCAAAGGTTATGTGAATATTGCCTGTGTTATCCACAAAGCGGGCGGCGTCAGCATCAAAGCAGATCAATTCTACCGGCACAGTGCGGCGTGTATCATCCAGCGCCCGCTCGATCAGCCCTGCGAACGGCGCAGTGTTCATCGCCCACTTGGCGAACACCAGGTGCGTCGCTCGGTAGCGCCCGCAGAGTGTTCGCAGCTTGTCTAGCCCGACGTCGCCTGCCTCGGCCCAGAAAGTCGGCTGCCCGCTAGTATCGAGTGCGACGAGATCGGGCTTGTAGCGCGTGCCGATTGCAACTTCCACGCGCACATCAGGATACTTTGGCAGATACATTGCCCACAGCAGCGCCATCATGAGTTCGATGTTCCAGCTTTTCATTGGGGCGCTTCACAAGCACAAGCGTGTGGTCATGCGCATGGAAGGTGAGTTTGCGGCGCAAAGATCGTTCAGTATTCGTCATGGTCGTTGATGTAAAAAGCCCTCTTCTGCCGTGATGGCAAGAAGAGGGCCATGTCACCTGTCCCAATAATGGATGTGCTAGGACGCTTTTTTGCGGGTAGCCGCTTGGCGTGGCGCGCTGCTCTTTTTGGCCGTGCTGGCGCGCGACGTGCTGCTTTTTGCCGTGGTGCTCGCTGTCTTCTTGGCCGTGCTGGCGCGGGCGCTGCTCTTGCTGGCGCTTTTGCCATTTGCCGCCTTTCCACCTGCGGCTGCTTTACCGCTTGCCGCTGGTTTGCCAGTCGCTGCGCTATTGTTGGCCTGTGCAGCAGCCTCTTGCTCCTTCACAGTTTCGGGTGTCGCCAGGGCGAGGTCGTTCACAATGAAGTCGCATTTCGGGTAGCGCTCGCAGCCGAAGAACGGACGCCCGAACTTGCCGCGCCGTTGGAGCAATTGCCCCTGGTTGCACTTCGGGCACTGCACGCCGGTCGGCTCCGGCAGCGGTACTGGCTTGCCATCGCGACCAATGCGGCGGGTGTTGCTGCATTCTGGATAGCCGCTGCACCCCAGGAACGGCCCGAAGCGGCTCTTTTTGATGACCATGGGCTTGCCGCAGACGTTGCACATCACATCACTTGTTTCGGGCGAGCTTGCCGCGTCAAGCACGATCTGGCCGTCACCGTCGCGATGGAAGTTGCTGGTGAAATCGCAGTCCGGATAGCGGTTGCATGCCAGGAATTCGCCGTTGCGCCCAAACTTGATTGCAAGCTGCCCCTCATGACATTTTGGACAAGCTAGCTCGGTCAGCACTTCTTCGCGCTTGACGTTGCGCATGGTCTCCTTGGCGTCAGCCAGCTTGCGCTCGAATGGTCCGTAGAACGCGTGAAGCACCGGCACCCACTGCTTCTCGCCCTCGGCAATGTCATCAAGCTGCTGCTCCATTTCCGAGGTAAAGCCGTAATCCACGATGCTCGGGAAGTGCTCGACCAGCAGGTCGGTCACAATCCGTCCGAGTGTTGTCGGAATGAGTTTCTTGTTTTGCGCTTCGGCGTACTCGCGATCAACAATCGTCGCCAGCGTCGGCGCATACGTGGATGGCCGGCCAATGCCGAGCCGCTCAAGCTCTTTGACCAGAACTCGCTTCGGTAAAGCGTGGCGGCGGCTCGGTGAAATGCTGCACCGGCAACAGCGCAACGAGGTTCAGCGGATCGCGTTCGTTCAGCGGCGGCAGTTGGCGTTCGCTGTCCTCATCTTCCTCGCCTTCGTCGAGTGTGACGTTGTACACTGCCAGGAAGCCGGGGAACTTCAGCACTGAGCCAGTAGTGCGGAACGTGTACGGCGGCTCGGTCTGAGCGTGACCTTGTGTTGCTGTCGTCCATGCTGCAATGTCAACTGTAGTACTGTCGAACACGGCGGCGGCCATCTGGCTTGCAATGAAACGCTTCCAGATCAAGTCGTACAGCCGGAACTGCTCATTGGTCAGGAAGTTGCGCATAGCAGCGGGCACCCGCAGGCTCGACGTTGGCCGGATAGCCTCATGTGCTTCCTGTGCGCCCTTCGCCTTGGTTTTATAGACCGGCGGCTTGTCTGGCAGGTAGTCTTTGCCATACAGCTTCTCGATCTGCTCGCGGGCTTCCTGCTGCGCATCACGCGACACATTGAAGCTGTCGGTTCGCATGTAGGTGATCAAGCCGACCGTGCCTTCATCGCCAACGTCCACGCCTTCATACAGTTGCTGTGCAACGATCATGGTACGCTTGGCGGAAAAGCCGAGCTTGCGCGCCGCCTCCTGTTGCAGTGTGCTGGTCGTGAATGGCGGCGCGGGCGTGCGGCGCTTGTCCTTGCGCACGACCTTCTGGACCACATACTCCGCGCCATCAAGGTCATCAACGACGGTCTGCGCGGCTTCCTGTGAGCCAATCGCAAATTTATCGAGCTTTTTGCCGCCACGTTCTATGAGCACAGCGCGAAATACACCATCGCCCTTGGTTGGCGCGCCGTTTTGCTTCTGCAGATCGGCCTCGATCGTCCAGTATTCCTGTGCGACAAAGACTTCGATCTCACGCTCGCGCTCGACCAACAGCCGCACCGCAACTGACTGCACGCGCCCTGCTGACAGGCCACGCCGCACCTTTTCCCATAAGAGCGGCGACAATTTGTAGCCAACCAGCCGGTCCAGAACGCGGCGCGCTTGCTGGGCATCGACTAGCTTACTATCAATCTCGCGCGGGTTCGCAATCGCCTGTTGCACTGCATTGCGCGTGATTTCCGTAAATGTCACGCGGTACAGTGATTTGGATCGCGGGATGTTTACCGCCTCCGAGATATGCCAGGCAATTGCCTCGCCTTCGCGGTCAGGGTCAGTTGCGAGATATATTTCGTCAGCCTTCTGAATTGACTTCTTCAGGCTAGCAATAACTTTTTCTTTGCCCCTGGCAATCTCATAGACCGGCGCAAAGTCGCCGTCTACGTCAACGCCGAGCCCATTTTTCGGCAAATCGCGGACATGCCCCATCGAAGCTTCAACGCGGAAGCCCCGCCCGAGGTATTTTTGAATGGTTTTCGCCTTAGCAGGCGACTCAACAATTACAAGTTTATCAGCCATAGGGTTCACTATAGCCGTGCGACGATGGCTTGTCAAGAGTTAACCAGCATGCGGTATACTACAGCGCGTGTTGAAAGCCCGTTATTATCAAAACATTGTCATCAAATTGTCATGAAGCTGCCTTTCAGTACCAACGGACTATTGTTGCTGATCATGGAGCAATCTATAATTCAAAGTACAAGCAAGAAAAGCTTTGGAGGCTACTGTATGCGGCGTCGTTCTAGAGGACAATCTGTGGTAGAGATGGCTTTCGTGCTGCCGGTGCTGGTGCTGGTGTTGTTCGGTATCATCGATTTTGGCTATTATGTTTATGGCTATGCCACCATTTATCAGGCGGCACGTAACGGTTCTGAAAAGGCATCACAAATTCCACCGTATAGCACAAGAGTTACTCCCAAACTGGACCAGCAAGAAACATGTGTCCGCAACATTTTGCAGACAGTCCAAGGCCAGGCGACACTGTTTCCAAAACTGACGGCCAATGATGGGCAGCTCGATAGCCGCATTCAGATTGTGTACCCGACGGACACTTCGGGGCCAACAGGCCGGCAGCTTGGTGCCCCGATTGAAGTTCGTATTACCTATGATATTCAGCCACTGACGCCATTGTGGCGCTTTGTTACATTGGGACAGCGCGGCACCATGCGGGTGAGTGCTGTTTCGCGCCGCTCAATCGAGTCACTGGGCATTAACCCAAACCCAAATTATGCGCCCAATCTAATCGCTTGTCAGCCGTAGTTGGTGGGAGAGAGGCAGATGAACATTCGAAGACACCTGTGCAATCCGAAGCCTGCAATGATGAAACGCACACGTCGTCGTGGACAGGCGATTGTTGAGTTCGCGCTTTCGGCTACGTTGCTGTTTTTTATGCTGTGTGCAGCACTCGATCTTGGTATGATTTTCTTTGCGGTGCAAGGTCTGCGCAATGCAGCCCAGGAAGGAGCAACCTACGGTAGTCGCTGGCCGATCTTTGATAGCGCGGGGCATCGCGTACTCGATGTGAATCTTATTCGTGACAAAGTTCGTACAGAGTTTGGCACTGGCAATCGCATGGGGTTTGTGAATTTGCTTGACCTTAATGGCAATGGCATCAACGATGCTCAGGAGTCGGGCGTAATCGCATCGCACATCAATGTCCAGATGTTGTCCGACTCGCCCGATTATGATGGCAATCCGTTGAACAATGGCACTGCGCCAAACTATACACCATGTGTAGATGCGGCCACGGCTGGGCCAGGTGAGTGTTACGCCTACGTCACGGTGAGTGCTGATCACAAGCTCATTTTCCCGTTGTCGCCGGTGTTTACCGATACAGTGAAGATTACATCATCGTTCCTGGTCCCTATTCGTGATAGTTATGCTCAGGGTTCTGGCACTGCGCCGACACCAGTGCCGGAGGTGCAGCCAACGCCGACGCAGCCCAGTGCAAATGATTTCAAAGTGGCGATCAGTTCACCATCTAGTGGTGCAAATATCACCAGCCGAGGCAGCATGATTGGCCAAGCTAATATCGATACTAATAACACAGGTTCAACCGTGAAAAACGTTACGCTCAATCTGTACTATGTTGTCAATGGAACTAGTAGTCTTATAAGTACAAGTACTGACTCAGTGCTCCCTATTGTTTATTTGGCAATGGCAGTTGTAGCAGTATGGGTAATTCAATGTGGAAAGGTTTGGCAAACGGTGTCTATCAAATGGATGTGGTTGCAACGACCCAAAGTGGCATGACGGCCTCTGCCTCGGTCACGTTTTCTATCAATCAATAATAAAGGTTGCGCCGCGCGAACTGACAACGAAATGTGGAATGTTTGGAAGTTTGTTCGGTGTTCGGTATACATTCTAGCACAACAATTTACTCACACACGTAGGAGGAAGTCATGAAGGTCCGTCTGAAAGACAAGCAACCCGGACAAAGTATTCCATTGATCGCGCTGATGATCGTGGTGCTGTTCGGGATGGTTGGCCTGTCGGTTGATGTCGGCAACACCTATGCCGAGCAGCGTAGCGTAGTGCGCGCATCGAATGCTGCGGCGCTAGCTGGCATGGACGCATTGATCGGTGGTGCCGATCAGGATCAGAAGGTTGCAGAGGCGATCAAGCAGTCGCTTGCATCAAACGGTATAAAGGTCGCTGATCCAAGCAGCGCGCAGAACGATCCGGACGCGCGTTCAGTGCGAACGCTGTACTTATATCCAGCAGGTAACGCGCTTGCAACATGTAATGTTGGTCAATGTGGCGCTATTCCGCAGGGCGTCTCATACATACAAGTTGATGTTTCTGGTACTGTAGCTACTTACTTTGCACGTGTGGTTGGGCGGCCAACCTTGCCGGTCGGTTCGACTGCCTGGGCTGCGCGCTGTCTGCCAGTCAATGGTGTGTATCCAATTGCCATACAGAGTGGTGATTTGGATGCTAATGGCTTCAAAAAGCCGACTGACACAAGTATTCCGTGGGGTAATAACTACAGTGATGGGCGTTATAAGAACAAGACCTGGATGCGCGTTTACTTGAAAGATAATGGTAGCGCGCCCGGTAACTTCAGCTGGCTGCGGTGGCCTTCTGATAATAATGCCGGCAACGAGACCTGGTTAGAGGCTGCGATGACCGGTGATGGTAACCTGTCGCAGGGCTTTGATGAGTTAGACTGGGCCGACCGAAAGACTACCGCACCTGCTCACTATCCGCTCGCGCCGCATGTGCTTTCGGTCGGTGACTGGATCCACGGCAATTCTGGTTTGAGCTGGAAAATCCAAGACACGTTGCAGAAGTTAGCTAGCAATCGCACCGTGGTGATCCTGCCGATTGTTGATAACTATCAGGGTAACGGCAATAATTCGGCCTTCCATCTGCAGCGGCTGGGTGCGTTCTATATCAATGGCGTGTCGAAGCAGGGTGGCGCTAACGCGTATCTTGATCTGGTATATCTTGGCAAGGCGAGAGAAACGGCCTGTTTGCAGACCAACGTGACGCCACCAGATACTCAGACACAATTGATCCGCGTGCGTGGCCCGGTGGCGCTGAACCCGCGCTTCTTAACCAAGACAACGCAGAAGCCAATCGCGTACCAAATTGTTTTGGACGTCAGTGGTTCCATGTCAATGGACTACTACGGCTTGGCGACAAAAGGTGGTACTGTCAAGGTCGAACAGAATACGTCTGGTGGTACTGATGTTCGGTGTAACGATTGGGATGTTCCTGGTGTTCCAGCTTACGTTAGCGCACTTCCAAGCGATCGATCATGTCAGGCAGGTGGTAGTAATGGTGTGTGGCGCAAGTATCAAGAACGCCGCATTTACAAAGCTAAGGATGCAATCTACTCGCTGATTGATGCGATGGATCCGGCAGACACTATGCGGGTGGTAGTCTTTAGTAGTGGTGTCAGTAGTTCGGCCAAATCATATCCTACGAGCGGTTGGTCACGTGATCGCGGTATCCTGAAGGATGCTGTGAAGAACGCTGGTACATACAATAACGATCCATACCGTACCCAGGGTGGTACACCGGGTGCAGACGGTCTGCAAGAAGCCAGTAAGTCGTTGAGCATTGCTCCCTCGACTGCCCCTGATGGGCGTGATTACAAACCGGTAATCATTTATCTTACCGACGGCATGGCAAACTTCTTCTTAGATGGTAGTTCGCCAAATAACGCTGATGATATTTGTGGTGATGTTTCTCCGGTGAGCGCCCGTTGGGTGACAGCTAAGTGTCAGACAGGCACAACTGCCAGTGGTAAACTACGACCAATTTCGGCGATGATTGATCAAGCAAACAAGATTAAGCAGTCGAATTCGGATGTGGTGCTTTACACTGTTGGTATGTCGCAGATGGATCCGGCTGGTCTTCCACAGGTGGCTTCGTCGCCGAATAATTTCTATCCAGTAACGAACCCCGATGGTATCAAGAGCATCTTGTTCCAGATCAAGGGTGAGATAACGGGTCCATGTCAAGAGGCGGGTGCTTCAGGTTCAGGGTATATTGATGTGATCAAGCCGGCGAACTGGCCCAATCCTCTGCCAAACGCAGGCGATCCGACGGTTGTCGGCTATGTCGAACTGTACGATCAGAACATGAACCTGTTGCCGAGCGATATTGCTCGCCAGCCGATCCGACACAAGACTGTTGGCGGCAATGATCATCTGACATGGTCGCTGCCTCAGGGCAAGGGGCTTGCTCCGGGTAACTACATCGCCAAAGCGTGGATTTATTACAAAGGCGATGATGGAGTGACGCGCGTCTATGATACGTTCTTAAACCAGTCTACGCTGAAATACGAGAAGACGATGGCGTTCTCGGTTTCATACAAGAACGTGCTTGGCAACGAGCTTGTGATTTCTCAGATAAAATCTGGATCTTGATCCCACAAAGGGTGTGTGTGCTGCCCCTTAGGATGATGCACCGGCTTGTCCCATGACGAACAGCCGGGCCGCGAGCAAACGACAGTTCAACGTCGTTCCTCCGGCCCGGCTGTTCCATGCTATCTTCATGTCCATGTGATTCGCGCGTCTGCCCAATGTCCAAGCATGCAAAATACTACAATAATTCATTCAAAGAGGTATCTCCATGGCTTCACTCGGAGCACAGCGACAGCGTCGATGGCTGCTGCTGTTTGGCATGTGTCTGCTCTTGCTAAGCAGCATTCCTGCACGTCAAGCACTTGCTGATGTCACAATTACGCAGCCCATTGACAACACTGTGAATGATTTCACCCGTGGCTCGTTCCAACGCACCTCACTCGGTTTGCTGCAAGGCACGCAACAACAATCGCCGAAGCTCGCCGACCAGCCCGGCGCGGTGCAACTTGGGGCGGTTGGCATTCTTAACAACTGGACTAATTACACAACCAGTTTGCCACGCGCGTTATATCACATGGGTACGACTGCGCTTGGCACACGCATCTTTGTGATTGGCGGACAGGCATCGGCTGCGGGCGGATCAGAAACCATCGCCGATGTATACTCTGCTCAAGTATCTGTAACAAACGGGCAAATTCCGGAGGGTTGGCGCGCTGAGCCGTCGCTAATTCCTGCGGTTGGTTCCACGCAAATAACAACTCCGATTTCTGCGACCGACTCGGCGGCAGTAACGTCGTATTCCATGGGCGGCAATAGCGGCTATATCTACGTTATTGGTGGCAATGTCAGTCAAGGCCGTAACAGCGTTTCCAGCTTCGCGGTTCGTGTGGCAACCGTAGATGGGAATGGTGCTATTACTGGCTGGCGTGAGTTGTCGAATGCCCAGATTCCTGATGCGGAGGGCAAGGTAGGCAGCGACACGTTCAATCAGCTTGGCCTTGCATCAGCCTCGGCAGTGACATACACCATTGGCGGTAAGACATTTATCTACCTGTTCGGCGGTGTGCAACGCTACCTTGAAGGCGCTGGCGGTCAGGCAAATACCGCATCGCTAGGTTCACGCTCGGTGTTCTACGCGCAAATCAACACCGGCAACGGTGGATTGTACAAGCCCAGCAATCCAAGCCAGGAAGGCTGGGACGTGCTGCCTGATATTCCGATTGATCGCGAATTTTCTGGAACAGTTCGCGATGATGCGGGTTTGTGGGACTCAGCGGCTGTAACAGGCCACTTCGACCTCAAGCCTGATGGTGCTGCCGATACCGACACGATCTATTTACTTGGTGGTCAGGTTGCGCCAAACAAAGACATTAGTGCTCCGGCAGTGTTTACCAGCCGCGTGTACCAGGCGTTCGTGCTGTCCGATGGCAAGCTGATCTGGAGCGATTGGTCAGGCACCATGCCGGAGGCGCGTATCGGACACCAGGGCGTGCTATACCATGGCAATCTGTATGTTACTGGCGGTATTCCTGCGCAGAGTGGCAACCAACCCGACAACAATATGCTCGCTAGCTATGTGCAAGATGATCTTACGCTGCCATCTCTCGGCACGAATAATTTCTATAAGAGCGATGTCCTGCCAGTGCGGCGCACTTTCCATTCCATGGTACTGGTGCAGGCTGGTAGTGGCGCAAACAGTGTAGCCTATCTGTACATGCTGGGTGGGCGCGGCGATACACAAGACGCCAATCCTGGTGATGATAATGGTACTGCTGATGTTGTTTTCAGTCGCATTGGTGGTGATGATACCAAGGAATATGCCTACCCGCCGGATGGGTGGTTTTATTCCAAGACCTACCCGATCAATTTTGCAAACGCCGAAATCCAGGAAATTAGCTGGGCGGCGTTGATCACGCGCACAACTGGTTTGAACCCTGATATCGCGTTGGATTATCGTATTTCAACGGCAAACACCTGCGACAATCCCGGCTTCTCGGACAACGAAGGCGACCCGACTGGTTGGCGTCCGCTTGATGGAACGTCACCGGATGATGCAATCCGTTCTGTAAATGGGCAGAATTCCTTTGAGATAGGCGAACTGCCAGCGCGCTGCTTCCAGTATCGTGCAAAGCTGACCAGCGGGAGCGCAACTGTGGGAGCTAAAGAAACACCGTCATTACTGAACCTCGGCATCAAGATTATTCTTCCCGGTAGTCCCGACCTCAAAGTTGCGCGAGCAAATGTCATCCCTGGTAAGATACACCCGGAAGCGTTCGGTGGGCTTGATATTGCCATCACAAATAAGAACGACGCCGAAGAAACCCAGCCGGCGAGTGCCGAAGGCGGCGGCTCGTTCTTTGTAGACTTGCTGGTGTACGAGCCAGGCGAAACCCCAAATCTTTCTCCAGCATTGCCGTTGAGCGGCGCAGACGAAGCGCATAGCAAGGCGTATGCGAATGTGTCGAAAGATTTGCTGACTCCAAATGCAACTGTGTCGATACAAAACTGGTGCGATTCAGCAGTCAACGGATGCCAGCCATATGATATAACCAAAGTGATCACAAAAGTCGGTACATACACTTTTGTGGTTGTGGTTGACTCAACAGGTGGCCCTGCGCCGTATGTTCTGGTGCGTGAAACGTCACCGGGCGGCGAGAATAATAATATTCAAACGGTGACGTACAATGCGCCGGCAAATACCGCTAATCCCGGCCAGCCGCTGCCACCGGAGCCACAACCGCTACCCGATGATAGATTGCGGATTTTGTTGCCACTGATAGGCAAGTAATAGAACAGAGCTGGTGAACATACCGGTTGTTCACCAGCTTTCGCAGTCGTATATCTGAAGATGTGTAATTTGTCATCTTACCGGCTGTAGCACTATGCTATAATGAGGCGCGCTGGGTGCCTCATGCTACGACAGACTCTGATCGAAGAAAGGTGATTGTTAAATGAGGCGTGGAGGTAGGCTTCTGCTGCTGCTCGGCGTTCTGATTGCCGCGCTTGCTGCTCTCGTGTTATATGTTGTGCTTGTAAATGGCTCGCCGGTGAACACCGCACAGTTGACAACGCCGACTGTAGAGCTACGTCGTTCGGTTGTGACCGCATTAGCTGACATTCCTGCGGGTACAGTGTTGAGCGACACAGCACTGCTCGCTACTGAAGATATCCCGGAGAGCCAGTATAATGCAAACCCGAATCAATATTTTCTTAGCGCAGGTGATCTGCAGCGCAAAATAACGCTGCGTGCTATTGCCGCGAACCAGCCTATTCGGCAAGATGATGTGACTGACGCTGGCTTGTCGTTGCAAATACCACCGGCTCAAGAAGGTCAGCCGCGGCCAAAGGCATTTGCGTTTCAAGTGAATAACCTGTCCGGTGTTGCCGATCAAATTAGGCCAAACGACTTTGTTGATGTGCTTGCAACGTTTGATATCACTGCACCGGTATTCCGCCCATCGTTCAACCCCGATGGATCGCAGATTACGACTGAGCAAGATGTAACTGCATCGTCGACGAAGACGCTTGTGCAAAACGTTCAAGTGCTCAAAATCCTGAAGCCGCAGGCCCCGCCGGAGGGTACACCGACGCCCGGTGGTCAGGGAAGTGCGGCTCCTGAGACTGACGCGAGCGGGCAGCCCGTGCAGAACGGGCAAGGTCAACAAGGCCAACAAGGGCAAGGCGCACCCACAGGGAATACATTCGCTCCTGGCACATGGTTACTGGTACTGGCAGTCACAGATCAGCAGGCTGAAGTTATCAAGTATGCTGTTGAGCGTGGCAACGGAATGACGTTGGTGCTACGTGGTCGTGGTGACACTGCTGTTGAAAACACGATTGGTACAACTCTCGATATTCTCATTAGTCAGTTTGGCTTGCCGGAGCCTAGACCCATAGCGCCTGGAGTGATTACCAGTGGCCAGTTAACGCCGGTTGCGGGTCAACCTGCACCAGCAGCACCAGCGGCACCAACCGGAACCCCGACACCTTGACCATACAAGGAGAGCTTCATGGCCGAGCAAATTCGCGTTCTTATTGTTGATGATATTACTGAAACACGAGATAATCTCGAAAAACTGCTGTTCTTCGAGAAAGACATAGAGGTCGTCGCAAAAGCTAGCACTGGGCGTGAAGGCATTGCGATGGCGAAGCAGTACAAGCCTGATGTCGTCCTGATGGACATTAACATGCCTGACATGGACGGTATCTCTGCGACTGAAGCGCTGATTAGCCAGCTTCCCACTACGCAAGTCATCATGATGAGCGTGCAGGGTGAACAGGATTATCTTCGTCGCTCCATGCTCGCTGGCGCTCGTGAGTTTCTGATCAAGCCTATTAGCGCAGACGATCTTTATAACGCCATTCGGCATGTGCATCGTCTGCGCACAACGCAGGGACGCTACATGCCATCCGGGCCGGTGGATGCTGTTTCGGCGGCAGATGGCGGTGGTTCGCAGGGGCAAATTATCGCGTTATTTAGCCCAAAGGGTGGTGTCGGCACATCGTCGGTAGCTGCCAATGTTGCTGTTGCACTGCGCCAACTCACCAATAAGAAAGTTGCATTGGTTGATGGCAACCTTATTCTTGGCGATCTGGGCGTTATCATTAACCTTGTGTCAAGCAAGACGATTGCTGATCTTGCCAATCGTATCGACGAACTCGATCGCGAGTTGCTGAATGATGTGCTTGCCACGCACACAACACAAGTCAAAGTGTTGCTTGCACCACCAAATCCGCAAACCGGCGAATTGGTGACGTCAGACCATTTGCGAACAATTCTTGAGTTGTTGCGCAAAGAATTTGACTATGTGGTTGTTGATACGCAGTCATCTTTTCAAGACCGAGCACTGGCCGTCATGGACATGGCCGATCGCATTGTTGTGGTGATAACTTTAGAAATGTCGTGCATCAAGAACGTGAAGTTGTTCTTGGAAGTCGCCGATCTGCTTGAATATTCCGACGACAAGATCATGCTCGTGTTGAATAAGTCGGATAGTCGCTTAAATCTACGTGTTGAGAATGTTGAAGAAAGTTTGCGCCACAAGGTAACGCTGCAAATTGCTAATGCCGGCAACGACATGACCCTGGCAATTAATAATGGCGTGCCGCTTGTCATTGAGCGGCGCAATCATCAAGCGAGCAAAGATATTTTTGCCCTGGCAAATATCTTCGCGAATGAGCGTACTGCAGTGGTGCCGAAATCATCTAAATCGTCTAATGTACCAACAGAACGGCCTCAACAGGAAGGTCGCGGATTGTTCGCGCGGCTGCTGACCAAGCGCTAGCCGCGGGAGGGGAATTCAGTCATGTCGCTTCTCAAACGGATCGGAAGTACGTCACAAGGAGCAGAAACAAGTGCTCCAACTGCTGGACGGTCTGGTGCTCGGCCTGAGTCAATTGGTCGTCTAGGGCCTGCTCCACGCGAGCAAGAGGAAACAACGTTTGTTGATCTCCGCATGCGTGTGCAGGATCGGTTGATTAGCGAGCTTGACCCAAAGCTTGATCTATCAAATGCGGTGCGGGTGCGTCGCCAGGTAGAAGATATTTTTAACTCTATTCTTGATAGCGAAAGCATTGTGTTGAGTCGGGCCGAGCGCGCTCGCATGTTTGAGAGTATCGCGGCAGATATTCTCGGATTTGGTCCGTTAGAGCCGTTGCTGAACGATCCAGAAGTTAGTGAAATTATGGTCAATGGTCCGCGCCAAATTTATGTTGAGCGCAAGGGCCGGCTTGAGAAGAGCGATATTATCTTCAACAATGATGAGCATGTCATGCGGGTCATTGACCGCATTGTGGCACCGCTTGGCCGGCGCATCGATGAATCGTCACCGATGGTCGATGCGCGTCTGCCAGACGGAAGTCGTGTGAATGCAGTTATTCGCCCGATTTCGCTGGTCGGTCCTGTGTTGAGTATTCGTAAATTCAAAAAAGAAGGCATCACCGTTGAGGATATGATTCGCTTCGGCACGCTGACGCGCGACATGGCGGAGTTCCTTTCGGCCTGCGTGCGAGCACGCCTGAACATTGTTGTCGCTGGCGGCACTGGTTCTGGGAAAACAACCACATTAAACGCGCTCTCGTCATTTATTCCTGAAGATGAGCGTATCATCACGGTTGAAAATGCGGCTGAGTTGCAGTTGCGCCAGGAGCATGTGGTGACACTTGAGTCGCGCCCACCGAACGTTGAAGGTCGCGGTGAGATCACCATTCGCGATCTGGTCATCAACTGTCTGCGTATGCGTCCGGAGCGTATTGTGGTTGGTGAGTGCCGTGGCGGCGAGGCATTGGAAATGCTTCAGGCCATGAACACTGGCCATGATGGCTCGATGACAACGCTGCACGCTAACACACCGCGTGATGCAATTGCCCGAACTGAGACCATGGTGCTGATGGCTGGCATGGACCTTCCGGTACGTGCTATTCGCGAGCAGATTGCATCGGCAGTTAATCTGATTGTGCAGCAATCGCGCCTCAAGGACGGTAGCCGTAAAATCACCAATATTACCGAAGTACAAGGCATGGAAGGCGATGTGGTGGTGCTGCAAGACGTGTTTGCCTTTGAGCAGACAGGTATTGACGAGCGGGGTAAAATTGTTGGTCAGCTACGGCCAACAGGTATTCGTCCGAAGTTCATTGAGCAGTTTGAGCAGAATAATATTTACCTGCCACCGAATATTTTTGGTTACGCGGGTGAGCGTTTCTTCTAATATGTAAGGCTGGATGGCTCTCAAGCTGTCCGGCCTGAACAACCCTTAATCGAACCACACGACAAGCTTCTGAATAGTCATTACATGGACAGTTACTATTCTATGCACTATTGTTATAATCGTTTGTTGGAAAGGAGCGCACGATGAATCTTCCTCTTGAACTTAGCGCGAACATCGTGCCGCTGGCGAGCGCTGGGATTGTTTTTCTCCTTATCATCGGTGTGTTTGCGGTTCTTTCGCGAAGCCGGGCGAGTTCACCAGATGTCGGTAATCGCCTGACACAATTCGCCGGGCGTGATCAGCGCGTTCAGACGGATGATGCGAGCAAGCCGTTTGCGCGGATTGACGCTGCGGTTGCCAAAGGCAAGCGCGGAAGCCAAATTGCTCGCAATCTAGCGCGGGCGGACTTAAAGCTCACCGTTACGGAGTTCATTGGGACGAAAATCCTTGCGGCTGCCATCGGCGCGGGTGCAGGGGCCATTATTGGTCGGGCGAGCACACAAGCGATGTTTGCTTCAGCGCTCGTAGGGGCTGTGTTGTTCTCATTTGTCCCTGATATGTATGTTTCGTTTGCTGCCAAGCGGCGCGTGCGTGCGTTTAACAATCAGCTTGGTGATGCTATTAATCTGCTTGCAAATTCGCTCCGTAGTGGCTACAGCTTTTTGCAATCAATGGAATTGGTTTCACGCGAAGCGCCGCCCCCGATGGCACAGGAGTTCCGGCGCGTGGTGCAGGAAGTGGGCTTGGGCCTATCAACGGAGAATGCGCTTGAGAATTTGCTAAAGCGTGTTCCCTCTGAAGACCTTGACTTGCTTATCACCGCCGTCAATATTCAGCATGAAGTTGGTGGTAATCTAGCGCAGATTCTTGAAACCATCGGTCATACTATTCGTGAACGTGTGCGCATCAAAGGCGAAATTCGTACTTTGACCGCACAGGGCCGCTTGTCTGGCTATGTTATCACGGCGCTGCCAATTGCTCTTGCGATCTTTATTACTATTATTAATCCAGACTACATGTCGCCCATCTTTACCTTTGGTCTTCCGCCAAAGGCATGGTGCTGTTTGCCGGTGGCATCTCTGTTTATGATTGTTCTGGGTTATCTCGCAATTATGAAAATTGTTGATATTGATGTGTGAGGTGCTACTATGATGTTGGCGATCATTGTTGGAGTGATATTGCTGTTTGGTATCATCTTGATCATTGTTGGGTTCACCCGAACGTCGCAGCCTGACACAATCAATGATCGTTTGAGCCAGTTCACTGAGCGGCCAATGTCGTTAGCTGAGCTAGAGCTTCAGCAGCCTTTCAGCCAGCGTGTGATTGTGCCGCTTGCGCGCTCGATTTTCATGTTGCTTGGCAAGGCGAGTCCAAAGCAAGCCGCCGAAAAGACGCGAGTGAATTTGCAGCAGGCGGGCAATCCTGGCAATATGACGCCAGTGATGTTCAGTGGCATCCGGTTGGCTCTGGCTGTTTTGCTGGTTGCTATCTTTGGATTGACGACATTCCGCTCGATGGATTTCTTCCAGGCGCTGATGTATACCGCGCTTGGTGGTGTTATCGGCTACCTGTTGCCAAGTATTTGGCTTGGCCAGCAGATCAAGAAGCGCAAGAAGAACATTGTCAAGGCACTACCAGACGCTTTGGACTTGTTGACGATTAGCGTCGAGGCTGGCCTTGCATTTGACTCAGCGTTGCAGCGTGTTTCTGAGAAGTGGGACAATGAACTCTCGCGGGAGTTTCGCCGTGTGCTCACTGATGTGCGGTTGGGGCGATCGCGGCGCGAGGCGCTCAAGGACATGGCACAGCGCACAGGCGTAGAGGATGTTCAGACCTTTACTGCCGCCATTATTCAGGCTGAGCAGCTTGGTGTCTCGATTGGGAAGATTTTGCGTGTGCAGGCCGACCAGATGCGTATTCGGCGTCGGCAGCGCGCGGAAGAGGCTGCACAAAAAGCGCCGATCAAGATGCTATTCCCCATGGTGTTTTTGATCTTTCCGTCGCTCTTTGTCGTTATTCTCGGCCCGGCCGTGCCGCGCCTCATGGAGTCGCTCGGCAGTCTGTAATAGTTGTACATGCAGCACGTTTGAGTGTAGATGATGCGCTCGAACATGCTTTTTTGTGGGTGAACAATGCAGTCTATTCATATCGCCAACCAAACCCGCAACTGTGTTATCGCTGCTTATGGTGAGCTTGCGCGTTCGTTCCTCGCTCGCGGTCGTGGACTGATGGGCCGGAAGTCATTGCCGGAGCAGTATGCGCTTGTCATCTATCCTGAATGGAGCATTCATACGTTCTTCATGCGTGTGCCAATCGATGTGCTCTTTGTTGATCGCACGGATTGCGTCATTGGGTTGCGTGCGGCCATGCCACCCAACCGCCCATATGCGGGTGTTGCGCCCTGGCGCGGCCATTATGTGATTGAATTGCCTGCTGGCGTTATTGAGGAAACCGGCACTGCTCTAGGCGATCAACTCCACCTTTCTCCACATCCTTAGATTGTGTATGGGTACATCCGAAAAGTATTTCGAGTAGCGCTTGTCCTATGTATGGTGAAGGGCGAAGAGCAATATCAAAGAGTGCTGTTCGGATGGACACGAACCGGCTCATTTAATCAACCCTTTAACTGCATGGCCGTCCAGTCTGGTATAATGCGGTCATGGCTGCTCCTTCACTAACGGTTACCCGCCGTTCATGCCGTCGATTGGCCCATGCGCGCATGCTGATGCCTATCGGCGTTTTCTTTGCCTCGCTGCTCCTGTACCTTTTTACGTTGACGCAGGTGCATACTTTTGATGCACTTTCCTATGTGACGAGTGTGGAGCGCAAGCCCTGGACCGAAGTTTTTCATCCTCATCATCTGGCGTACGGTCCCCTTGGGGAGCTTGCACTCGCCACGAGTGTTGCACTCGGCTACCATGGTGGCGCGGCGTTACCCATGCAAGTAATCAATGCGCTTGCTGGCGCAATCGGTGTCGCATACTTCTTTGCACTTGTACAGCGGGTGTGCCAGCGTGCTGACCTGGCGCTAACTGCGGCCGCGCTGCTTGGCTGCGCCTACGCGTATTGGTACTACGCGGTTGAGATTGAGGTATACACCGTTGCAGCAGTGTTTTTGCTCATATGTCTTGATCTCATGTTGCGCATGCTTCGGTGGCCATCACTGCAGTTGACAGGGCTGCTCGGGCTGGCGCAAGGTGGCGCGATCTTATTTCATCAAACGAATGTGTTGCTCTGCGCGCCGATTCTGGTGTGTGCCATGCATGATCTGCAAGCGGTTCGTCATGAGCAATTCTCGCAAAAGAGCTATCGCGCATGGTTCAGTCGCTGGTTGGTGTACGCGGTTGTCCTGGCGCTGCTTGTTGGGTTGTCGTACTTTTTTGTCGGCGTAGTGGTCAGCGGCTTTCGTTCGGTTGATGCGTTTACAGCATGGTTGACTGAATACGCGCGTACCGGCTGGTGGGGCGGGCCAATTACGGCGAAGAAATGGGCTGACCTTGGCACGGGCGTGACAGAAACACTGGCACGGCCCGGCGGCGCACTGCTGTGGCTCCTGCTTGCAGGATTGCTGGTGCTTCATGGAAACCGATTATTCCGTGGACAGCCTGTACTCGTCGCGCTGCTCTTAACATGGTTATTGGTTTACGGTGCATTTTTCTTCTGGTGGGAGCCGGACAACATCGAGTTTTGGATTGCGAGCCTGCCGCCAGTGCTGCTGCTGACTGTGCTGGCCATGCGCGCTGAACCACGCTGGGGCGCGGGTGTATTGGTTGCGCTGGCGGTGGCCGTTACCGCATTTGGATTGAATTATGATTCAATTCGGCAGCGCGGCAATGCGGCGACCGATCTTCAGCGCACTATTGCGCGGGGACTTGCATCGCAAAGTACGCCCGCCGACTTGCTGCTCATCCCCGATGGGTTGCTCGAATTGTACCTGCCGTACTACGAGCAGCATGACAATTTTTTGTCGCTCAATCAGGCTTTATTCGATCATGGCGACGATTGGAGCCGTGCATGTAACGCTGTGCAGCAGCGCATGGAGGCAGCCCGGCATGCGGGCGCAACAGTGCTTATTGCCGACGAGGTACTGCACCCGCTCGCCGATTTCCTGCAGCGCCATCACCTTCAGCAGAGCGAGGTAGCTGCGTGCTTTGCACCGTATCGCGCTGAACTGCTTCCACTTCCCATGCCACCTGCTGCGCCGACGTACTGGCGGCTGCCGCGCGGGCAGGAGCAGGCGCAGGGTTCCGGCTGGCGCTTCATGGCGGCGGCCGAGGGTTGGCAGGCCGCGAATGTTGCCGACAGCCGATTTGCGGCGGCCTGGCACTTCCGCCCTGAAGTAGATCCTTGGTTGACCAGTCCGTTGCTCGATCTTCAGGCGGATCGTTACGAAGCTATTGAGATTCGTCTGGCAAACGGCACCAAGGCGCGGGATGCTCAGCTTTTCTACGCCGGGCCTGATGAACAGATTACGGAGCAACATTCTGTTCATTGGACGCTGAAGCCAACCGCCGATCCAGTGACTTACCGCATTGATTTGCGCACAGCGCCCGGCTGGTCGGGCACAATCATGCGATTGCGGCTTGATCCGGTTGGCGTGGGCGACGGTGGCGAAATGACGTTAGAGTGGGTGCGGCTCGTGCCCAAATAGTGTGGATGTGATCATGTTCGCCGCCCACGCCGTTCGTGGCCAGCAAAGATCAGATAGCCGTACAGCAGCGCGCCGGAGGTGAGCGACACGGCGATCTTCACCGCCAGCGGCAGGTTCGACGGCGACACAAAGCCTTCGATGGCGCCAGCGATAAGCAGCAGCGGGATGCAGCCCAGCAGCAGGTAGGCGGCGCGCTGAGCTGCCAGCGTCAAGGCCGCACGGCGAGTGAGCAGGCCCGGCCGCATGACCGACCAGCCAAGCTGCAAGCCCGCGCCGCCTGAAATAAAGATCACGCTGAGTTCGATCATGCCGTGGCCTGCCACAAAGCTCCACAGGTTGCCCCCAAAGCCGAGCGCCTGCGCTACCCCTGCGATTGTGCCGAGCATCAGCCCGTTCTGCGCCAGAATATATAGCGTTAGCGTGCCAAGCAACATGCCGCCCGCAAATGCAATAATCGCGACGCGAATGTTGTTGGTCGCGATCATGGCGGACGATGCGGCGCGCCCGTCGTTGTTGATGTCTTTCCACCATTCATGCTTGTCACGAATATCTTGTAGTCGTGCATCAATGCCTGGCACAATCTGCGAGCTTACGGCCGGGTCGCGGTAGGCCAGTGTGAAGCTCACCAGCGCCGGAATGAAAAACATCAGAAACGACGCCAGCGTATAGCCCCATGTTGCCCGGAAGGTGCGCGGAAAGGTATGTGTGAAGAACGCCAGCACGCCGCGCCCGCGCGTGGAGCGGCTCTGGTAGACGGCGGCATGCGCCTGCGCCACCAGCCCGTTTAGATAGTCTGCGACGCGGTGATTGGCAAAGTCGCGGCGCGCCACCGCAAGGTCCGACGTGGCGCTGCGGTACAGGCGGCCAAGTTCGTTGATCTCGTCAGCGGACAGCGCGCCGAGCCCGCGCCGCCGTGATTGTGCGAGCAGTTCGGTCAGGCGCTCCCAGTTCGGCTTTTTGGTGGCAATGAAATCGTCAGCAAGCATGATGTAAAAGCTGCCTGTTTCAGGTGTGAGATGCCAGGCTAATGCCGGATTCGTAGCATGAGCGGCAGCGTGCCTCGTACAATTCAAGTCCGCCGACCACGATCGTCGGCGCGTCGAACGACGCGGGCAGGTTGTTGATCAGGCGCTGCGAGCGGGTCGCATAGGCGCCACAGCGCACACAGATCGCGTACAGCTTATCAACCTGCTCGGCCACCGCCATGAGCCGCGACATGGCAGGAAACGGCTGCGCGCGAAAGTCTTGATCAAGCCCGGCGACAACCACGCGCATCTCACGGTCGGCAAGCTCCTGGCAAACGGCGCAGATGGTATCGGGATCATCATCCAGGAAGTGCAACTCATCAAGCGCAACGACATGAATATCATCCTGTACATGGTCGAGCACGTCGTGGATGGAGTCGATGATGTGCGCTTCGATCCGCACACCGTTATGGCTGACAAGGTTGCCGAGGGCATAGCGTGTGTCGCGGCGCGGCGTGAATGCCTGAAGGCGCTGGCGGGCAATCTGCACATGATGCAGGCGGCGAATCAGTTCTTCAGTCTTGCCACTGAACATGCAGCCACAGATAACTTCAATGCGGCCACCATTTGCTGGTCGAGTCATTGCTTCTGTCGGTACATTATAGTGCGGAAACTTTATTCATGCTACCATGGTTCACTGACAGCGGCAAGCTGTGATCATGAAGTGTTGGTGACAGGTAAGTTCACGTTGCGCTGATTCGCACTCCGGTGTAAGATAGCCTGACGCAAAGAAGCCTCGTGGTGATGATGCCTCTTTTGAATGGCAAGGAGTCTCCAAATGACCGACCAAGACCAGTTCAATGCGCTCTTGGAATGGCGCTGCATTGGTCCGTTCCGTGGCGGGCGCGTTGTAGCTGTTGCTGGTTCGTATGATGATCCAAATGTCTTTTACTTTGGCGCTGCGGCGGGTGGTGTATGGAAAACGTATGATGCGGGGACGTACTGGGAGTGCGTGTCGGATTCATTCTTTCACACGGCATCGATTGGTGCGTTGGCGGTAGCGCCGTCAGACTCGAATGTGATCTATGCCGGCACAGGTGAATCGACTATTCGCATTGACGTGTCGCATGGCGACGGTGTCTACAAGTCCACTGATGCTGGCAAGACATGGGCACACATTGGTTTGGAAGATACGCGGCACATTGGCAAAATCCGCGTGCATCCTGACAATCCTGATGTTGTCTACGTCGCGGCACTCGGTCATGCATTTGGCCGGAATGAGGAGCGCGGCGTGTACAAGTCGACCGACGGCGGCGCGACCTGGCGCAAGGTGTTGTACGTCAGCGACAAGGCCGGTGCGGTCGATCTCAGCCTTGATCCTGCAAATCCACGCATCATATATGCAGCAATCTGGGAAGCGTATCGCAACTTCTGGCAAATTTCCAGCGGCGGTCCCGACTGTGGCATCTGGCAGTCCACTGACGGCGGCGAAACGTGGACGAACATCACTGACCGGCCAGGCTTGCCCAAAGGTACCAAGGGCAAGATCGCTGTAGCAGCATCGCCCGCGCAGAGTGGCCGTGTGTGGGCGCTGATCGAGCACAAGACCGAGGGCGGCTTGTACCGCTCTGACGACGCTGGTGTGACGTGGGAAAAGGTGAGCGATAATCAGAATCTGGTTTCACGCGCCTGGTACTACATTCATCTCACGGCTGATCCGCAGGATGCCGACACGATCTATGTAAACAATTTGAGCTTCTGGAAGTCAACCGATGGTGGGCGCAATTTCTTTGAAATTGACACGCAGCACGGCGACGACCATGACCTGTGGATCGACCCGCGCAATAATCAGCGCATGATTCAGAGCAATGACGGCGGTGCGCATGTGTCGCTGAACGGGGGTGCGTCCTGGTCAACAATCTACAACCAGCCGACGGCCCAGTTCTACCATCTTGCGACTGATTCTCGCCATCCCTACTATGTCTACGGGACCCAGCAGGATAATACGAGCATCGCTGTGCCGAGCCGCACGCATGATACGGCAATCAATTGGAACGATTGCTTCATCGCTGGAACGGGCGAAAGCGGCTATATCGTTGTGCATCCGGAGAACCCGAATATTGTGTATGTTGGAGCGATCGGTTCGTCGCCCGGCGGCGGCAACTGCCTCCAGCGCTACGACCATAGCACCGGACAGTTGCGTTTGATCACGACCTGGCCGGAATCCATGCGCGGCTACGGAGCGGAGGCGGATAAATATCGCTTTGCATGGACCTATCCGATCATTATTTCGCCGCATGATCCGAACACGATCTATATTGGCGGCAACCTGGTATTCAAGACCACAAACGAAGGCCAGACATGGGAGCCGATCAGCCCCGATTTGACCCGTGCTGACCCGGAGACGCTAAAGCCGAGCGGTGGTCCCGTGAATCGCGACGCGGTTGGCGCAGAGATCTATGCGACCGTCTTTTCGTTGGTTAAGTCGCCACACGAGCAGGGTGTGCTGTGGGCAGGTTCGGATGATGGCTTGCTGCACATCTCGCGTGACGGCGGCCAGCATTGGAGCAACATCACGCCGGCAGATTGGCCAGAATGGATGCTGATCAGTGGCATCGAGTTGTCGCCGTTGGACAAAGCGACGGCCTACGTTGCCGGGACGCGCTACAAGCTCGACGATTACCAGCCGTATCTATATAAGACGACGGATTACGGTCAGACGTGGCAGCGTATCAATGACGGCATTTCCGCGAACGATTTCACGCGCGTCATTCGCACAGACCCGGCGCGGCAGGGCTTGCTGTACGCTGGCACGGAGACACGACTATACATTTCTTTCGACAACGGTGCCTCATGGCAGCCATTCCAATCGAACCTGCCAATCGCACCTATGCATGAGATTTTGGTGCGCGGCAACGATCTGATCGTTGGCACACATGGCCGGTCGATCTGGATTCTGGATAATCTTTCTGTAGTGCATCAAATGTCGGACCAGGTGACGAGTGGTGCTGCATACTTGTTCAAGCCACAGGCTACTATGCGTCCGTTGGGCATGATTGACTGGACTGGCAACGTTCCAGGCAAGAATTATTTTGGTCATACTGGCGGCGCGTTTCTATCCACGAAAACACCTGAAGGCGAGCCGACCAGGAAGTTTCTCGACATCGGTGAAAATCCGCCGCAAGGTGCCATGATCGCCTACTACCTCAAGGATGCGCCTCAGGAGCCAATTACGTTGAGCTTCAAAGATGGGCAGGGCAACGTTATTCACAGCTTTTCCAGCAAGCAAGCTGACGAGCCTGTCGAGGATGCGCCGAAGGTCAGTGAGCTGAGCGTGACGGAGACCCCGCCAACTGAAGGCACGGGTGAAGTAACGCCTGCAACTGCCACAATGCCAGCAGGTGAGGACAAGACGCCCAAGGTTCCGGCGAAAGCTGGCTGGAATCGCTTTGTATGGAATTTGCGTTACGCACCTGCGCCAAAGGTTGAGGGCACAGATCCGGCTGCCGAGGTGGAGTTCGAAGGCCCGGTTGTGCCGCCAGGCACCTATCAGGTGACGCTCACAGTTGGCGATCAAAGCTTTGACCAGTCATTCGAGGTGGTGAAAGACGCGGGCATTACCACCAGCAACGAAGATTTGCAGAAGCAGTTCGAGCTTCGCAAGCGCGTGTACGACAAACTTAGCGAAACGGTCACCGCAATCAACCGCATGCGCGATCTGCGGCAACAACTCGACGGATGGAACAAGCGCACTAGTGAGCTGCCGAACGGCAAGTCAGTGGCTACGGCGGCGGCTGCACTGCGCGACAAGGTGTTGGAGATCGAGAAGACGTTGCTCGTTCCTGATCTGCGTCCGGGTTGGGGTGACACCGGCAACCATGGCGTGCGGCTGTTAGCACAGTTGTCTGAACTCTCGCCGCTGCTGGAACTGGGTGAGTACGCGCCAACCGATTCTGCATACAGCGTGTTTGAGTACCTATCTGGCAAGATTGACGCGCAGATTCAGCAGTTTCAGCAGTTGATCGATACCGAACTGGCACAGCTGAATCGCACGATTGCCGAGTCCCAGTTTGGCGCTATTTTGCCACGATAAGTGAAACCCGGCGTACTGTGCGCCGGGTCAATCCATATACAAGGAGGAAACCCATGGAGGAACTTTTTCCATTTGCTGCTGGTGCGATCATTGGCTTGCTGGTGTTGCGCATTCATTCGATCCGGCTGCGCGTTCTTGCGCTCGTGCTGCTCTGCGCCGTGGTCGGCGCGCTGGCAAGCTTTCTCGCTGGTGAGCTTGCGATAAGCTTGGCATTTGTAACAGTCGATGCCGGGCTGGTTTGGCTCGGGGCGGTTGTTGCTGTAAGCCTTGCTGCGATTTAGCAGCGCGTGCAGCGGTAGCCTACCGTCATGTTCATGTACAAACAGGCAAAGAAGGATGACAGCGTTGTTACCCTTCTTTGTCTCGATCTGAACACGTACGTCATGGGCAATTTGACGCCTGCTAGTGAGTAGAGTATAATATCAAGCACGTTGCCGAAGTGGCGGAATGGCAGACGCGACGGTCTCAAAAACCGTTGGGGGCAACTCCATGTGGGTTCGACTCCCACCTTCGGCACTAGATCATATCGGGGCGTGGCTCAGCCTGGTAGAGCGCAGCGTTCGGGACGCTGAGGTCGGAGGTTCAAATCCTCTCGCCCCGACCATCCGGAATATCCCGAGTTACGCAAGGTTGAGCTCTGAGTTTCAACTGAATCTCAGAACTTGCAACCTTTCGTTTTCTTCTGGCCCCGTAGCTCAATTGGATAGAGCGTCAGCCTCCGGAGCTGAAGGCTACTGGTTCGAACCCAGTCGGGGTCACGCTTGTTACACTGTAACGTTACAACACACGCATGCATTGCCCTATTGATATAGCTATTACTCCCCTCCGCAACGCTGTGAGCTAGGGCGTGTTTGCAAAGGTAGGCTTACAGGGCTATAGTATGGGCCATGGCACGAGGAGACTTGACCGAGCAGCAGTGGGCAGCGATAGCACCACACCTACCACCACAGCGACCAACGACCGGACGCCCAGCAATTAACCACCGGCGGATCATCAACGGGATCTTGTGGGTGGCACGAACAGGAGCGCCTTGGCGCGACTTGCCCAAGCGCTTTGGCCCCTGGCAGACCGTAGCCAGCCGCTTCTACCGTTGGCGAGCGGCTGGCGTATGGGAGCGGGTTTTTGCTGCCGTGCAACAGGCGGCAGACACTGAGCAACAGCTTGACTGGTCGGTTCATTGTGTCGACGGCTCCGTCGTCCGTGCCCATCAGCACGCGGCTGGGGCAAAAAAAGGGGACCCGCACGCCGAAGCGCTCGGTCACAGTCAGGGTGGCTTCTCAACCAAAATCCACGCCCGTGCCGAAGGACAAGGTAAGCCAATCACCTTTGTGCTAACGCCTGGGCAACGGCACGAAGCGCCAGTCCTACCACGCCTGCTTGAGCAAGGCAAAGTCAAGCGCCCAACGGTTGGCCGCCCACGCTGTCGACCGCGCCGTTTAGTTGGCGACAAAGGCTACAGTGCTCGCTCGAATCGGGCCTTGTTGCGTCGCCGTGGCATCCGTATCACCATCCCACACAAGCGCAACGAGTGCCGCAGCGGGCCGTTCGATCGTCAGGCGTATCGAGCCCGTAACAAGATCGAGCGCATGTTCAATCGGCTCAAACAGTGGCGTCGGATTGCTACGCGCTACGAAAAACGTGCTGTCAACTATCTCGCCATGCTGACGATCGTTGCCACCTTGCTTTGGGTCTGACTTTGCAAACACGCCCTAGTATTTCATCCACCACGACACTCCAATGGTGGTATGATCTCACCACTACAGTTGCATGATGCCCCGGACAATATATTAGCCAATCACGACGACCTCATGATCGAGCACTGATGCAATCTCGAAGCTTATCCATCCGTCATTCAGGGTCGTATTGCTAGTCTGGTCGTTGACCAGCAATCGCGCGGTGTTTCCACTCATTTTCTCAGGCAGTTGCACATGTACGGTAAGTGGGCCAACCGGAATAAGTTCATGAATAGGCGCGCGCCACGTTCCAGCATTTGTCAGGTTGACCACATGGAGAATCAAGCGATCTGGCTGCTGGTAGAGGTAGCAATCGAGGAATCCCGGTCCATCAACCCGCAGAGGAATCCGACCGTTGGCCGCCCAACGCACGAGATTGCTAAGCAGATTGGCATGATCAGGCAGGTTGTCGCGACCAAAGCAACGATCGATATCGGCGGGCAGATATGCAACGCGGCTGTTTTTAAACGGCGCGTTGAGCACCAGGGCAGGAAGTGTACTGTTTGGGTGGCGCATCCACGAGGTCTCAGGCGGGTAGATTGGAAATGGAGGAATAAACGACAGCGGAATCCCCACCGATTCCTCTGGATGCACGACTTCAAGCCGGCCACCGAAGGGCAAAATATCCGTATCATCGAAGCCATTCAATGCCGGGTGGCGCTGGCTTGAAACCGATGGTTCGCTTCCCACCTGCGGGCCGTACACATTCGCGCGGAGTTCGGGCGCGAGCCGAAGATAGGTGTGCTTTGACCACGTTTCCCAGCTCACGTCGGCTGTGCCCGACGAACCGTGATGAGCGGCCGTGGCATTAACCCCAAAGAGATCGGCTAGGGCAAAATCGGGCCGCGGGTCGCCCCAAATATCGTACCGGCTTGTCTCCCCCGATGCGACGAGGCCACCACCACGCTTGACGAAGCGCCGCACGCTTTCGCACTGCGCGTCAGTCATTGCGCCAATATTCGGAAGAATCAGTACCGAAAAGTTGTTTGCGTCGCGGTCGATGTGGTCGGCATGAACTGGCTGGTACGGAATACGGCCATGAATCAGCGCTTGAGTCATGCCGCGGAATGGCAGCCCGACGCGATCTTCAGCCGCATTGCGACCGTAAAAGTCTGCGTTTTGCTGCGTCCAGACAACTCCTACTGTCGCAACTGGTCGGCGATTGACGAGATACTGCTCGTTGGCCTCATGCCAGCGAAAGAGCGGCTCTGCTGTACGGTATTGGCGGCGATCTTCGTGGTACGCACCGATATGATGCCACCAGGGCTGGATCGTTCCAGCAAAGCCTTCCACTGCCCACATGCGCACCTCTGGTTCGGGCTTGCTCGCAACCCGAAACGTGGGCTGGCCGCCTTGATACATCGCCGTGCTTTCGGGAATGAGCTTGTCCCATCCCAGCAATCCGTGGATGAGCTTGCCCATTTCACCATTGCTTTGGAAGCCGTGCGAATTGGAGCGCGACTGCGAGTCGAGCATGATAATCTCGGTGTGCTCGCAGATCGCTTTGTAATCGCGGAAGCGGCTGGCCTGCGAAATTACATCGCCGCCGTTCATGCCGATCCACAGGCAATCCGGGCCTCCTGCTTCCTTGGTCGTGCGGTTGTTCAGCTCCCAAATTTCAATCCGACGCGCATAATTCCAGACAATCCACTGGCGGTATGCTTCGCTCTCCCAATCCTTGGCGCGCGGCAACGCCATGCCCGTAGCATCTCGAAACGACCGTGCGCAGTTATCACAATAGCAAATGCGCTCGCGCTCCAAGCCGCTCCAGCTATTATCGGTGAGACCTTCCGGCTGCGTGCGCTCGATGATCTCGCGCAGGATACCGGGCAGGTACTCGTCATAATAAGGACTGTTCACGCACGAGATATACAGATCGCCCGCCCGGTACGGCTTCCCCTCGGCATCAACAGTGAACCAATCTGGATGCTCGATATAGAACCGCTCGTCGGCACGGTTCGAGTCCATGCGCGCGAGAACCACGAGACCTTCCTCGCGCGCCGCCGCCACGATTTCGCCATAGAGGTCGCGGTCGCCAAGATGTTCGGCACGGTGGTGCAGCGGGTACGCGCTCGGATAATACGCGACAATGCCGCCCGCGTTGATGATCACGCCTTGCACGCGCGTGCGCTTCCAATGCTCGCGCCACCACGCGGCATCGTACCGGATCGGGTCGGTTTCGGTCAGGTTCGTCTGCCCCCAGCGATACGTCCGTCGATACCATGGCTCACGGTTGTTTGTTGTCATGCCCCTAGCTCCTTTAATGCATCACCAGCACCCGCTAAATGATCGAGTTGCATCTCCGAATATTTGCGGCTTAATACAACGCCCTGCGCGCCACCTGCAAAGGCGGCCAGCACTGCATCCTTCACTTGTTCACGGCTACACTGGGCCAGATCCGAATTGGTTGGAATGTCAATGTCGATACCGGGATAAATCGCGCAGCGCCCCGCCACTCCACTGACAGCGCGATCGGTCTCACGACGAACATATTCCGCTGAAAAACCCGTGGTCGGCAGTGCCTCAAATGCTCCCTCGTCAAGCTGAAGCAGTTTGAGCAAGAACGGATACGCTTCCGCAGGTGAGGCATCAGCGAAGAGCGACTGGCAGATGTGCTCGACCCAACGATGGAAGCGCGGTCCGGCGCAGTTGTTATACGTGACCACCTTGATAAAGTCCGAGAAGCGACTCATCTCGGCGTAGTCCTGATCGGCACGGTAGAAAGGACTGAAGGAGATGTTATGGTAGACATGCCAGCCAACCTGTAGATTAGGCTTGCAGGCCTTGGCAACACCATAAATGTCGCGGTAGATCTGATGCTGGGAGGACGTCCAAAGCGTCTGCCATGCGAGCAATTCTGGATACTGCAGCAGCAAGCGCCAGAAGCTGACGAATGCACCATCGCGGGGGCGATCACCGGCCGCGACCTGCGCGTTCCACTCGATCGCCCGCTGGAACCCTTCCTGAGCGCGGCGTACATCGATGCCACAGTCACGGGCAATGGCTTGGCAGTACTGACAGAAGCACGTTACAGCTTCCGGCCCTCGATTCAGTGAGCCAGTCTGCAGCGGTCCCTGGATGAGGAGGTTGAGTGGGCCGGGCCGCTCAGAGCACCACGCAATCCCGTCTAAATCATAGCTCTTTGCATAGTCTTCGACGATACTGAGATGCCAGGTACGGTAATCGGGATTGTTGAAGCATGGGCGCGGCGCGGGCCGTCCCCAGGCATCAACTTCTAGACACTTTGGGAAGTTTGGGTAGTTCCGCAACTCCTGCGCGTAGCTGCTTTCCTCGATCCATGCGAAGCTTTGCATCCCACGGCGTTTCGCCTCCGGCAGTACCTGCTCGAATAGATCCCAATCTGGATGCTCTGGTGCTCGCCCAACGGGGCCAAGAATTGTGCCATCATAGAACTGCGGATGGACGGTGGCATAATTCCCGCCGACCCAGTCGTGGTCATACTCCTGCGGGCCGTGGTCGGGCAGCGGGTGGCCCGGAAGCTGTCGTCCACCGGTCCCACGCGTCCATGTTGGGGTAGCCAAGAAGAGGGCGTTGACTCCAGCGCGCTCCTGAAATGTATCGAGCACGGCCGTGACTCCCTCGTCGACAAACGATACCGCTCCAACTTGGATGGCAATGACACGTTCGGTCATGGCGTTCTCCTCGTTTTGCCTGGTTCTTCAGCACTGAAACCCTGTATCAGAAACGATGCAGCGATTGTCGCTGCGCGACATGGTGGAACACTGACTTACATCAGACCTAAATCGATTTCCTCCTTTAACATGCCTTGAAATAAGTACAAAATGCAAACTCACAACTATGTTTTTCGCATTGTGGAACTTGCTTTTACAAAGTGAATAGAGTATAGTTGCAGTGCGAAACGTTGTCAAACTCAACCTAGCACGCCTCGGGCGATACCTTCATGCTTTTGTAATGGATGTCTAACACAGGTATTTGGAGTAGAATAGACGGTACTTCTTGCCGGACGCATGCAGCTGATTGTTCTTCAACTGCACTGTAGATGACGTAGAGGACATCATGCAATATCGAATATTGGGGCGCACGGGCTTGCGTGTTGCTGAGGTCGGGTGCGGTGGCGCGCCGTTGGGGATTCCCAACTACAACGAACGCTGGAACCCTCAAGGAAGTGATGAAAGTCGATCGGTTATTGATGCGCTGAACCATGCGATCGACATCGGCTATAACTACTTTGACACAGCGCCTTCTTACGGCGATGGGCGTAGCGAAGAACTGATGGGTCAGGCACTTGCCGGTCGTCGGCAGCACATCTATCTGGCAAGTAAAACTGAGTGGCAAGGGAAAGATCGCGCATGGGCGATCGCACGTGCAGAAGCATCGCTCAAGCGGCTGCAAACTGATTACCTGGACGTATTGCAGTTCCATGGTGGCGATTACACGCCGGAGGACTTCCAGTGGATCATACATGGCGGCCCAATGGACGCGTACCGTCGCCTGCAACAGGATGGCAAAATCCGCTTCATTGGGATCACGGCAGAGGAACCGAGTACCTTACGTCCGTTTATCGATACCGACCTGTTCGACGTCATTCAGGTTCGTTATAACATCATCTACCAGAACGCCTGGCACAATATTTTGCCATTAGCGCGGCAGCGCAATCTTGGCGTGGTGCTGATGCGTCCGCTCTCTAGTGGAATCTTTCAAAAGCTCATGCGGATGGCGAACCCTGACATTGATCAGCATGTCGATCTGAATGCGCTGGCTTTGAATTACGTGCTGTCCGATCCCAATGTTTCCACGGCGATTGTGGGCATGCGGCGGGTTGCCGAAGTCGAGCAGAACAACGCCATTTCGGACGCCGTTGAACAACGCATCGATCTGGACTGGCTACACGAACGGCAAGTGCGAGTGTGAACCTCACTGTCATGGAGTAGCAATATGGATTCTATTCGCTGGGATGTGCTCACTATTGGCCATCTGAGCCGCAATAAGTTTTGGGGTGAGTTTGACGCACAGTCGTATCGGACTCCACGCTGCACTGCCACACTGATCCGCACGCCAGATCACAACATCATTGTCGATCCCGGGAGCGATCCAGATGAAATGGTGCGTATGCTCGATGAGCGTTCTGGGCTCAAGCCTCAAGACATCAGTATTGTGTTTCTTACCCATTTCCATGGCGACCACCGCATGGGTGTTGCGGCTTTTCCTCGCGCTGTTGTCTACATGGCGCAGGAAGAGATCACTGATTGGCAGAACCGAGGAATGTCGAAAGGCAGCGAAGCAGACCTCCTTGCTCGCATTGCTCCAGCACCGAAAGCGATTGTGCCTGGCATTGAACGATTTGCGACACCTGGGCACACGCTAGGGCACAACTCACTCACCTTTGTATCTGATGGCAAACAGGTGGTAGTCAGTGGCGATGCGGTGATGACCCGCGACTTCTTCATGGCTCGTGATTATTACTTCAACACGGTTGACGCGGAAGCTGCCGTGCGTTCGATTGATGCAATCCGTGCTAAGGCCGCCATCGTCGTACCGGGGCACGACAACTACTTTCTTGTCTCAATGGATGCGTGCAAGGGTAATATTGCTATCTGTAGCTCAACACAAATGCAGGCGCTGGATCAGTATCCAGCGCCTGCATAACTTACAGCGGCAACGTAACCACATTTCTCCGCTTTTCAGTCGCATGCCTTAGCTCGACTTTATCCATTTCTGTCCGAATGACAGTTCTGATTTTTACTGCCAAAAACTATCATTTGGCATTAGAATGCCGCGAATGAGCTTTTGAAAAGGACCAAAATAGGTTTTTGCATGGTCCCCTATTTTGAGTAACATACAGGTGAACACGCGCAAAGATACTCGATTCCCATGCGCTCGCCAGTACATATCAGAATGGATAAAGTCGAGCTTAGCCCTATATCGCTACACGTGAAGGATGACCAGACCATCCTCGACGCTTACAGGGTAGGTCTCGACCGACTCAGCGTCGGTCGTTGAACCCTCGTGCGAGACTGCGTCGGTGGTTACCGCATTGTCCGGCTCGACCGTGACCTGATACGCCTTCACGCGCGTTTTATGGGGATTAAAGATCGACCGGCCATTAGTGATATCGAACTCCCAACCGTGCCATGGGCAACGCAGGATTTCGCCATCACGTGCCCAGATGTATTCGCCCGGCCTGCTCGGGAGAGTCATGCCTTTGATCGCGCCCAGACAGAGCGGCGCCGCCTGATGCGGGCAGCGGTTACGTAGGGCGTAGAATTGCCCATGGACATTGAAAACACCGATTGAGCGGCCCTCCACCTCGACGATCTTCCGCTCGCCCGGCAGCAGTTCACTCACGCGTCCAACAATATGTTGACCCATAGCTCCCCCTACGCCAGTCCATAGAATTCGCGCGCATTTTCTGAGAAGATGCGTTCACTCATGTGGTCGGGCAATCGCGGGAAGGCGTGGGTGGGCGAGTCAAAGTCCCAGTGCGGGTAATCACTCGCAAACATGAGCAAGTGCTCTGCGTCAAGCATGTCGAGCATTTGGAGCAAATGTTTATCGTTGTCCGGTCGTTCAAGCGGCTGACTCGATAGCCGCACGTGGTCGCGTAGATACGCCGAAGGTGCTTTGGTGAGCCAGGGAACCTCGGAGCGTAACGCCTTCCACTCAGCGTCCAGCCGCCAGATAAGTCCTGGCAGCCATGAGACACCGCCTTCAGTCAGCACGACCTTGAAGCCAGGGAAGCGCTCAAAGACACCTTCAGTCAGGAAACTGACCAGGTGCGCTTGAAAGGCAAGCGACAGGCAGGTATGCCACTCGATATAATGAGTCGGATAGCCGGGGCTAGGCTGCACGTTGATGCCCATGCCGTCGGTGCCGGGATGGATTCCGAGCGGATAACCATGCTTCTCACATGCTTCGTAGATGGGATAGTACTGGCGCTGCCCAAAGGGTGCCCGCGCGCCTGAGTCGGTCATGACTTGCACGAAATGTGGATGCCCAGCCCAGCGCTCAATTTCACGTGCTGCTGCCTGTGGATCCTGTACATTAACAGTGATCGAACCTTTGAAAACCCCATCGTGGTTGTATTTGGAGAGCCAGGTATCTGCCAGCCAGTCATTGTAGGCTGTGGCAATGGCAGATCCAAAATCGGGATCGGGATGCAGGTTGCAGAACGCGCGTGGCAGGAGAATAGCGTAGGCATGATCATACTCATCGATCAACTGCTTGCGTAAGAAGTCAGGATCGGAGCCAGTTGGACCACCATCTGGAGGCGTACTGTCGAGCCGTGCGCCGTGGACCGGGTTCCCAAAGAAGCCTCGGCCACCGCCAGAGTAGCGGTCGCGCCAGGGCATCGGTAAATAATGCTTGATTTCGTCGCTGCTGCGGGGGTATGGGTGAACATCACAGTCGATGATGCCCTGACGGACGGCGCGCGTATCAACGACCTGCTGAGCTTCAGTCTCGATCATAAATTACATCCCTCCCTGTAGGTGTACACTGGGTTATCTGCGTCCAACCGAATGAAGGCAGCCCGAACACTCGTTACAATTTTCTAACAGTTATTTTCCGTAATGTGGAAACATATTTTATAAGGTGGAGATAGTATAAAATGTAGTGACCAAAGTTGTCAAGTAGCGGTTAGCAATGGCTGCTTGACAACTATTCGGGTGTTCGCTATACTTCTTTCGTCTCATAGAAGTATTTTTCACAATGTGGAAAATTGGTCGCCGTTAACTCTTACACGAGGACGAGTAAACTGTTCTCTACGGGGAGCATGCGCAAGGTAGACTTCCCAATAGTTTGAAAGAACAAGGTATATTAACACTGTAGTTGACAACAACACTATTCGCGAGTATCCTTCGGCTCTCCGCTAGATGGAGTGCTGCTTCACAAAGTGAAATTGAAGCAAAGGTACTCCAAAACAACTGCGGTCTGGTTTTTGATTGACAGTAATTCACGCTGGGACCATAATCTAAGCATCCTTCTATAACGGCGTTCCTTCGTCCGGATTTCTGGAATATATATGAAGGGAGAGATCAATGAAGAACTCTGGCACACAGATGTCGCGACGGCGCTTCCTGGAACAACTTGCCACGGCGGCTGGGGCAACCATCCTGGCCGGTTGTGGTAGTTCGGCACCGAGCACTACGCAGACGAGTGCAACGCAAGCCTCCAGCGCTGAGTCCAGTGGCACGACGCCCACACAGCCAGTCGCCGCTGGTCCTGCTCCAGCCGGTGAGAATGCCGAAATCGTGTTCATCAATTGGGATGCGATCGAGGGTACGCCGTACGAGGCAGCCATCAAGGAGTTTGAGAAGCAGACATCGAAGAAGGTAAAGGTACTGCCCACGCCAAGTGATCAGTACGAGACCAAGATTCGCTCGATGCTGGCCGCCGGTACGCCCCCTGACGTGATGCGCATCAACGATGACTTCGTGCGTGGGTACTCGGTGGATAATCTCTTGCTCGACCTTACCCCCTACATCAACGAAAGCAAAGTCAATCCCGACGACTACTTTGCCCCCATCTACGACTTCGCAAAGCAACCTGATGGAAAGTACACGGCATGGGCTATCGGCAATGCGCCGCGCCTGATCTATTACAACATTGACATGTTTAAGCAGGCAGGCGCACCGCTCCCACCCACCACATGGACAGACGAAGGATGGAAGTGGGATTACTTCTTGGCCCGCGCCAAACAGCTGACCAAAGAGGGTGAGCGTTGGGGTGCCCTCATCTACGATGATACCGGCGTCGAACAGACATTCGCTGTGAACAACGGTGATGCGGACGGTATCTGGTCCAAAGACGGCAAGAAGTTCACGCTGGCTGATCCAAAGGGTGCCGAGGCAATTCAGTGGGCCGCTGACTTGACCTGCAAAGAGCATGTCCAGCCTGAGCGCTCATTGCTGACTCAGTCTGATGCTGGCAATCAACTCTTTGTGTCAGGCAAGATCGGTATGATCTTCCGGACGTTCGGCGTCGTGCCCTACATGCGCAAGAACGCGAAAGATTTTACCTGGGATGTTGCCCCGGTCCCAGGCAAGGTGGAGCAGAAAACTGAAGGGAGTCTCGTCGTCTTCACCGCACCGAGGATTACCAGAAATCCTGAGGGCGCCTGGCAACTGCTCCAGTTTCTCGGTGGGCCTGTTGGCAGCAAGATATTTGCCGACAGTGGTGCTTTTGTGCCTGCACTTAAAGAAACTGCGGCAACGATTAAGCATACCTCAGAGCCGCCCGAGCACATTGAGCTGTTCGTTGAGGCGATGAATCATAATACGGCAACGAACTTTACCGAGAACACCGAGCGTGGACGCCAGATCTTACCGGCCGCAACTCGATCTGGTCTGGACCTGTCAATCACAGGCGCAGGATGTCCTTAACCAGGTACGGCCAGACGTGGAAGATGCCCTGTCCGGCAAGTTCTAACGTCAGCGTGGAGCACTGAGATAGGAGGGCGGCATGGCAGTAAAGGTCTTGAAACGGAGGCAGAGTCGGCGAATATCTCCGATGCGCGTGCGCGAAAATATTGAGGGCTGGCTCTTCATTGGGCCAGTCATTCTGGGTGTCCTAGGGTTCCAGTTCTTTCCGGTTCTGGTGTCAATGTACGCCTCGCTCACGCGTTGGGATGGCATTAACCCTTCGAAGTTCATCGGCGTGTACAATTTCGTACGCCTGATCACCAACGATCAGTTCTTCAAGAATCACGCTCAAGAACACGCTCTACTATACCTTTGGTCACATCCCGCTCACGCTCTGCCTTGCGCTCTGCCTTGCCCTCCTATGCAACCGTAAGATGGTTGGTGTTAGCCTGTTTCGCACTGCCTATTTCACGCCGGTCGTCACTAACACCGTGGCAATTAGTCTGGTCTGGGTCTGGCTCTACGCGCCGAAGGTAGGGATTTTTAACTGGTTGCTCTCACTGGTCGGCATTCCTGGCCCGGCATGGCTATCCGATATCCATTGGGCTATGCCGGCAGTCATTCTCGTGAGTGCATGGCATGCGGCGGGATATCCCATGGTCATCATGTTGGCGGGGCTTCAGGGTATTCCTCAGATGCTCTACGAAGCGGCAACAATCGATGGTGCCTCGGCCTGGCAACGCTTCCGGCATGTGACGATCCCGCTCCTCACTCCCACGATCTTTTTCCTGACGATTACCCAGTTTATCTCGTCATTTCAGGTCTTTGGCCTCATCTACGTCATGACTCAAGGCGGACCAGCTAACGCCACGAACGTCTATATTTACTATCTCTATCAGAATGCGTTTGCATTTGGGAAAATGGGGTATGCATCCGCCATGGCATGGATTCTCTTTGCCATCATTGCCTTGGTTACCGTCATTCAATGGAAACTCCAGAAGCGCTGGGTTTTCTACGGTTAGGGTTAAGGTTTCCCGGGAAAGGAGCGTTGGCATGGCCAAGATTACATGGGAGCGTGGACAGTCCCGGCTCTATAATAGGACACACATCGCTGTTCGCGCCCGCCGCATCAGTGTCGAGTCTTTTCTTCTACGCATTGATGTCGGTCCTGGCCATAGCTTTTCTGCTGCCGTTAATCTGGATGGTGGGAGCTTCACTCAAGGACTGAGGCCGATATCCTGACCATTCCGCCGACCTTTATTCCGCGCTCGTTTGAGTGGCATAATTACGTAGACATGTGGCGGTCGAACATCTTCCCAACCTTTGTCTACAACAGTTCCAAGCTGGCATTGCTTAATGTCATTGGCACCACCTTCTTTTCTTCATTGGCTGCGTATGGATTTGCTCGGATTAACTTCGTCGGTCGAATCTGGCTTTCTCGCTACTGCTAACCACGATCATGATCCCAGGCATCGTTACACTCATCCCGCAGTACATCATCTACCGGAACATCGGCTGGATCGACACACATTATCCACTGTGGGTGCCGCGGGTGTTAACTCCGGTTTTCTCCACGTTTCTCTTGCGGCAGTTTTTCATGACCATGCCACAAGAGTTGGAAGATGCGGCGAAGATCGATGGTGCCTCGACCTTCGGTATCTACTGGCGGATCATGTTGCCGCAGGTGAAGCCAGCGCTGGCAGCGGTTGGCATCTTCACATTTCTCGACTCTTGGAATGACCTCTTTGGTCCGCTCATCTTTATTAACTCGCTTGAGAAACAGACCCTGCCGGTGGCGCTCGCGCTCTTCCATGGCGAGTTCTTCACGCAGGTCAACCTCTTGATGGCTGCCGCCACATTGACCGTATTGCCTGTGTTGGTCCTCTATTTCTCGATGCAGAAATACTTCATCCAAGGCATTACACTGACTGGCATGAAGTAGAGGCTTTTCGCGTCGATTATGGAATGCAGAACGACAAAGCGAGCGCGTGGAAATGCTCGCTTGAACAGGAGGGGAATACTCCGCGAAGCAGGGCTATGTGGTTGTTCGCTACCGGAAGAATGTGGCGAGCACGCACTAGTTGTGCTGCAGGGTAGCTAGTCCGTCACAACACTCGGGCGGTAGCCAAGCCCAGCACTGCATGCATCTGCCATTGCTCGAACCTGCGGCCCGAGTTCATACGTACGCTCGCGACTCACACGTGTGGTCGGGCCGGAAATGCTGATTGCCGCGATGCCCAGCCCAAATTGATCGAAGATAGGTGCCGCTGCACAGCGGACACCTTCTTCACGTTCCTCGTCGTCAATCGCAAATCCACGCTTGCGCGTCCGTATGATTTCCTCCCTCAGTTGATTGAGTGATGTGATGGTGTGTGGAGTTATGCCTTCCAACTGAACTGTGTGGAGGTAGTGCTCAAACTGTGGCGATGAAAAGCTGGAAAGCATCGCTTTGCCTGCACCCGTGCAGTAAAGCGGCGAGCGCCTCCCAACTTCTGTAAACATCCGCACAAGGTGTGAGCTCATCACCTGATCGATATACACCGCTTCGTTGCCTTGAAGCATGACCAAATTCGCTGTCTCACCTGTTGCTGCCGTGAGTTGCTCTAAACATGGACGGGCGATCCGCCGTAGACTGAACCGGCTGTTGCGCGCTGCACTCGCGGCGATCTCAAGCAGTTTTGGCCCAGGTCCGTATCGTCGCGTATTCTTGTCTTGAGCAGCATAGCCGCGTTCGATCAATGTGCGGAGCAACCGATAAATCGTGCCAATCGACAGATGCAGCGTTTCGTGCAACTGAGAGAGCGCGATATCTTCGCCGTTGCCAGCGAGCGCTTCCAGGATATCGAGTGTACGATCAACTGACTGAACCGTTTCTTTTCGCTTAATAGTCAAGGATTAGTTTACCTATCGCAAACTGAAAGGCCAACCTATTAGTATAAGGAAGTATACGGAGTATAGCACATTGTTGTCAATTCTTTCTTGATATTACCCTCGGAAACTGGCAGTTCGGATGTGACGACACCGCTCCTGTAGGGTAAATTCATTAGAGACGTCCATCTATATTGTCAAGGACTATATTGTCAAGGATACAGTCTTGAATCCGGTTGCGCTCGATTGAGCCACTATCTCTGTGTCCGTAGGCAATGGAGCATTCCGGCCTAAGGCCATGCAATTTCGATCCAGCGCTGCACAGTTATTTGTGCCGCCTGTACATTGCCGCCGAGGTTCGCCCGTTCCCAGAGTGCCGCGCGCCAAAGCGGAGTGACGCGGACGTAGACATCGGGATCGGATTGCGGCCCACCTGTGTAGCGGGTCGGCGAGCGCCAGCCTTGCGCGCTCAGGGTGTGCCCAACGGCAAAATACCACACGCCGGATGATCCCGGCACACGATAGCGAATCTCCTGCGTCCCTAATCCTCGCATATCGACCTGTACGTCGGTTGCACCAGGGACGAGGAACGGCTGAATGGGCGGCCGGGCGGTAATCCATAGTCCAGCACTGCACATGCCGATGAGTGCCAATGCTCCCAGCACGGCGAGCGTGCGCTTCATATCTATGCCTCCTGAATCTGTCATGCTAGGAGCGGTGCCGCTGCTACCTTGGTCGTTGTCACGCTGCTCCGGATGCAGAACGCGGTTCTCACGATCATACGCCTGCGCATGTGGTCGTGTTATTCGTTGTGTATCTGCAGCGACTGGATGCCACGCTGAAGATGGAAACAGATGAATACTCTGCTATCCTGACGGACCCACTTCGATGTACCCAGTATTCCATGAAAGTCTTCTTCGGGCTGGAGTACATACGTTGCTCCGTTTGGCGTCTGCGCCTGGATGTGATCAATGCTATATGCGGTGCTCTCTGGGAGATTGATGCTGACAGTAAAGTTGGGGCATTCCACTGCGGAGTCAAAGGTCATGATCCAGGTATCTCCGGCCTGCTCGCCATGCATCTCGCACATCGCGCTTGCCGCGCAATAGCGGGCAATCTCGCTTAATGGCATCCAGCGTAACCTATTTCCATAGGTGTTCTTGAGCCGGGCCGCCACTTCACCGAGCGCAGCCAATCCCTCGCGGCTCCCATCAGAGTACAGCGACTGCCAATGACAAACAAAGACTAACCAGGCATCATGCGCCGCAAGATCAGCGAGGCGACCAGATTGACCATCTGCGCTGATAAAGCGGTCGACAATATCGGCGGCACGACGACTCTCTGGTCGCTGGGATTGCCAGAAATAGTCATGGCAGTAATCAAAAATATGGACCACCGCCTCGCCACGGTCGCGGTCGGCAAATACGACTTCGGGCGGCGGTACAGGCAGATCATCAACATACGCATCAATAAAGAAATAGGTAATGTTCGGGCCGCCAATCGCCCGCATGGCCCTGAGTGTCGCATCGGCATAATCGGCATGCGAACCGTGAAAGTAGCATGGTTGGGTGATTCCAACGGGGCGGAAGCCCGCCGCCACTAACATGTGCAGCGCTTCCGTGAAGTAGCGGGTCATGACGTCGGGGGTGCTGGCCGTGATCCAATCTTCTTCTGATTGCGGCAGCAACTGGCGTGTCATGAGGTCAAGCGCGCGGGTGTGGGTGAGGATTTCGGGGGTAATATCGAAGTCCGGCACAAGCTCCGTTCGGACAAGGGTCAGCCAGTGGCCAATTTCCGTGCGGGTGCAGCCATCCCATCCATCGAGGATACTGCTCAGGCCAGCAGGATAGGGGATGACCGTGAATTTGCCACGTATACCGTGCTGATGACATGTGGTAATGAATTCCGTTAAGAAGGCCAGGGGAATAAGCTGTTCGTGCTGCTGGTAATTGGCCTGATTGACCTGCAACCGGTAATAGTACAACGGGTTAATGCAGGGCGTGGGATCGTCCACGACCAAACTCACCGGCACGCTGAGATGGGGTTTTTCAATCACAATATCCACTGTCCACTCCTATGCTATGTCAAAATGATGACCGCATCGAGCATGCGCTAGAACTGAATCACCGCCTGCATCACGTCATTGGCTTGCGTGTCGAGCAGCGCAAAGAGTGAGGCTGCTTCATTGAATGGCTGCACATGCGTGATCAATGGCTGGAGGTCGAGCCGTCCATCGGCAACCAGACTCATGAATGTCGTCACCAGCCGTTGCACATCCCAGCGGTTGGTGAGCGCGGGGCTGACGCCGGAGATTTGCGAGCCGACGATGTTGATCCGATTGTGGTGAAACTCTTCGCCGAGGAACAGCCCGCTGGCCTCGCCTTGAAAGAAGCCCATGGCCACCACCTTTGCAGAATACGCGCAGGCCCGCACCGCCTCGTGCAGCGCGGCGGTTGCGCCAGAGCATTCGATGCATACGTCGGCTCCGCGCCCGTCGGTGAGTTGCTTAATCGCCTCCGCCGCCGGGCCTTGCCGTCCGTCAATGACGGTGTGCGCGCCCGACTTGTGTGCAAGCTCCAACCGCGACGGCACCAGATCGACGGCGACGACATGCGCGCCCGACAGCCGCGCGAGTTGGGCCACAAGCTGGCCCACGACGCCGAGACCAAAGATTGCCACGGTCTCGCCCACGTTGATTTGCGCGTCAAGAATGCCGTTGAGCGCAATCGCGCCAATTTGTGAGAAAATGCCGAGCATTGGTGTAACATGCGGCGGCAGGATGCGCTTCCGCGCGTAGTTCGCCGTCACGATGGTGCTGGTGCGGTGGCCCCATGTGCCGTAGACGCGCTGGCCGATTTGCAGATCAACTGATCTCCGCGCCGAGTTCGCTGATTTCGCCGATTTCCTCGTAGCCCCAGCCGCGCTGTGGATACCGCTGCGGCTCCTCGCCGGCAACGAACAAACGCCGATCAGCATCCCAGCGTTTGTGCAGGTAGGGATTGGTGCCGCGATAGGCCGTGAGTTCCGTCCCGGCGCTGATGCCGGAAAACAGCGTCTGCAGGCGCACTTCGTCGGGCTGAAGCGGCCTTTCCTCCTCATCGGCAAAACCAACCGTGCGCGGCGACTCAAAAACCAGCACAGATCCCATAGCTGTTGCTCCTTGTCCTTCCACATCAATCCTGCCATAGTATCCGGCATATTATAGCTTCCATCACACATGCCGCAAGCGGCTGCGCAATGCGGGTGCCTTGCTCTGAGTTAGCGCGGATTAGGCAATTGATGTGCAAATTGCCTGTTCCCTCACCCCACCACCCGGCGCTACACGGCGTCGCATGACGATCCCGGATCACCTTCTTGTTTTGCCTGCTGCACAGAAGGACAGGGAACGCTGCCGTAGGAACAGAACACGCAACAGTCACCGGGCTTTGGCCGGAGAAGCTCGCCGCACATGTTGCAGACATAAAAGAACTGGCACGCGTCGGTTGGCATCGTCACTGCTTCCTGGCAGCCGCAGTGCGGGCATGTGATGACAGACTGTAATTCGCTCACATCTTCCCCCCTTGATTGATACGCAACAATCATCGTAGAACGTTGACAAGTATCGTCCTGCGAGTTATTATAAAACCTGTAGCCACTACAGGTTCAAGGGGCTTTTTTATGTCTGGAACGTATCAAACATGTGCCATTGGGGAATTGTCCGCAGGTACAGGTGTCAATATCGAAACCATCCGCTACTATGAAAAAATTGGGCTGCTGCCCGCGCCGCCTCGTACAGCAGGCGGGCATCGGCTCTACAGCATGGAGCATCGGGCGCGGCTTGTCTTCCTGCGGCGCTGCCGGGAATTAGGGTTCTCGCTTGAAGAAATCCGCGCGCTGCTGCGATTAGTGGATGGGGGCGATTACACATGCGAGGAGGTCAAGACGTTGACCATGCAGCATCTCCAAAATGTCCGCCAGAAGATGAAGGATTTGCGTAAACTGGAGAAAGCATTAGTCAGTATATCTTCGCAGTGCGTTGGCGGGCTGACGCAGGATTGCCCGATTCTTGAAAGCCTCTTTACACAGCATGCGTGAACCAGCTCCCAACGGGGAAATGGGCGGGTCGCCCCGGCGCTAGGGGAGCGGCTGGAGTCGCTCGATCTGGATGTGGATATTCATATCCGCCGAATACAGGAACGTTGCGGTGCATGGGGGCTTGTGCGGAGATCGAGGCTGGCCGGGTAGCCCAGCATGGGATCGTAGCGCACGTCTGGAAGCGGTCGGACACACGGGCTGAGCCAGGGCGCAAGCGGCGGCAGCGCCCGCGCAATCTGGTCGCGCCAGCCGGCGGGCGGGCGCTCAGCGGTCGCAATCGCCGTGAACAGCCCGTCAATGGCGATAAATTTGGTTGCCGTGGCCAGCTCGAGCGCACTCAGCGGTCGCCCCGTGGTCCTGTCCGTCCCGGCGATAAACTGCGCGTCACGCACTTCAACATGCACACTGCGGCCATCACCGAAGCCGTCGCGCCACGAGGCGTCCATGACGTAGTGGCGTGGCCGGTGCTGCGCCCACTGTGCCTGCGCCGTCTGGTAAGCTGGCTGAATGTGCGTAGCCACCCATCCGACCGCGCAGGCCAGCATGAGCATGCTGGCCGCCACAAGTACAGCAGTAGTTCGCACAGTATGAGACATCGCCCTTATCGCCTCCTGCTCCCTGTTCTATGTGGTGCGTTCTACGGTTTCACAAGGTTGGCGCGCAGTGCTTTCCCTCACCCCCTTCCCCTCTCCCGCTGGGAGAGGGGTGGCGCGGCAGCGACGGGGTGAGGCTCTTGCAACAGTACAGATAAGTTCTACGGCATCATGGCACATGATCTGCTGGCAAACATGTATGGCAATGTGATCTGTGAGACTATGGTACCCAGACACCTGGGTAGAAAGGATCGCACGATGACCAACGCTGTATCCTATGCCTACATCACTCCCTCGGAAACACGCCCCAGCCTGCTTGATCAATTCAAAGCGTGTCATACCTATGCTAACACGCACGGTTATAAGATTGTTGGCGAATTCAACGACATCGATGAGGAGGATCACAAGGCGACCGGAGCGGGTCTGGAAGCTAGTGGCAATGCTATCTCTCAGTACGGTGCTGCCGTGATTTTCTTGTTTACCAGCCCTCCTCCTCGGTGCTCGATCGGCTGAATGCGCTGGGCGCACAAGTTGAAGACGTTGCTGCTCCATCGTCGTCCATGTAGCACCGTGCCGACGACGTATCCCGCACCTCTTGTCCCTTTCTATATGCGGTGTGGCGCAGGTTTATGCTCTTGTACAACATACTGCGGCCTCCCACGGTATTTGCCCTGGGGCGAACCTCGTGTTCGCCCCTACAAAATGTCCGGATTATGTTTTCAATGTTCGTCATCCGGCCCGCTCGCCGTTCAGCCCTGGGGCGAACACGAGGTTCGCCCCTACAAAATGTCCGGATTATGTTTTCAATGTTCGTCATCCGGCCCGCTCGTCGTTCAGCGCCAGCAGCCGCTCAAGAATCGCCTCGTCGGTTAGATCATCCGGCCAGCCGTAGGCCGCGAACACCGCCCGGTCGAGTTTGCGGTGCGCCATGTCGCAGCCATGTCGGGCGCTGGTTGTACAGATTCGTCAGCGTGCGGCTCTTTTCCCTCACCCCTGGCTTCTCCCTCACCCCTGGCCCCTCTCCCAATGGGAGAGGGGAAGACGCGGCAGCGGCGGGGTGAGGGGTTTCGGGCGATTCAGCCAGCGCTCGCGCTTCTCCACGAGTTCGCGCGCCGCCTCGGCAATCGCCGCCACGCGCGGCTCGTCGGCGGGTTCCGTGCCCGGCGGCCATGGGAACGGGAAGGTTTCAAAACAACTTTGTGCATTATAGGTAGGATCGTTGCCAACACCATGGCGTGGTGATGTTGCGAGTGCCCAAACCTCATGAGCGCGTGAGTGCAGTACGCCAAAGAAATAGTCGTCCTCACGCGTGATAATAGCAATGCGACTATCAGGAATTGTTCCCATAGGCACAAATACAAATATGCGATGTTTTGCGACCCGAGGAGTAGCTATGTAACGACTTAATCCAGCCCATGCGTGTCGTAACCCTGGACGAGCTTCGGCATGTATCCACCATTTGTCACGATAAGCTGCACGATTATTCTGTGCTCTTTCAGGTTTTACTACTTTTTCGAGGTAAGCAAAGGGTTGCTCATATAAAGCCGCATCCTCCAGAAGAGTATCGGGCGGGAAATCAATTATAAATTTTCTTTTGGGCTGACCAGTAATATCAGAACCGTTTAGCCATGGCCGTACTACATCTGCATTTGATCTTCCGTTGATATTGATAGGCGCGTTTATCATCTGCATAGCAACGTCTGAAGGAATATCGAAACCTCCTCCTTTTTGTTTCCTACAAATGCAAGATTCAAATTCTCTCGCAGTATTTGCGCATCAGTAAGGTTGAAATTCGCAGTTAGATTAGTATGAATGATGGAAACCTCTCGACCATCAAGATGTCTCTGATGCTCATTCGCGTTATCAAAACCAACTATTGCCACACGGACTTGAGCTCCATCTAAAATCCAAGGACGATCGCTCCACGCCATAAAAATATCGCCTGTGGCTTTAATACGATCGAGTACCTTTCGATTAGCTCCTACTCGAATGGATTGTGTCGCCAGTAGCCCGGCCCGCTGCACCTTGCCTGCTTCAATCAACGCCCGTGAACGTTCAAACCAGTACGTGACCAGATCAGCACCGCCTGGCACGCGCCCTTCATAGAGTTTGCGCAGCATTTCAACATATGTATCACCCATTTCTGAGCGCATCTTCTTATCACCCAGAAACGGCGGATTACCCACAATCACATCCGCCTCCGTCCATGCTGGCTCGTAGGGCTTGCCGTCGGCATCAAACGCCATGAGCGCGTCCATCTGCACAATCGTATCGAGCGCTTTGAGGATCGGCTCGGACGGCTGGCCGAAGCCGTTGTCGCGCAGCCATTGGATGTAGCCGATCCAGACCGTGATCGACGCCAGTTCATGGGCGTAATCATTGACCTCGATGCCGCGCAGTTGCTCCGGCGAGACGCTGGGAAAGAAGCCGCCCACGCCAATGTCGGCGGCAAACCGGATCACCTCTTTCTCCAGATCGAGCAACTGCTTGAGCGCCACATACAGGAAATTGCCGCTGCCACACGCCGGATCGAGCACCCGCACGCTGGCAATCTCCCCGGCGAAGTCGAGCAGCAACTCGCGCTGCCGACGAAGCGCCTTTGCTCCCTCTCCCTTGGGGAGCTTACAAGGGTAGGTAGAGAAGGGATTGAACGGATGGGGAACGCGCAATATCTTCTGGCATCATGGATGTGCTTACGCATCGTGATACCGGAGGAGATTGATGCGCGTTCCCCACGAATTGTACCAAATGGAAAGCGTGATGGCACAGCGGTTTCCCAGCTTGCGTCCTGCCCAACAGCGTGGCTTAGCGCTGTGGGTATATGGCACCATCCTGGCGCAGAGTGCTTGCCAGTCTGCGGTTATTACCGCCGTATTGTTTCTTGACGACTGGAACACGCTTCGCCAACGCCTGCGCGAATGGCTGTATGATGGTGCTGACAAAGCCGCTCCCTGTCGAACCCAAATCGAGGTCCAGAGTTGCTTCGTCCCGCTCCTGCGCTGGATTGTCGAGTGGTGGCAAGCCACAGAGATCGCGCTGGCTGTGGACGCGACTTTGCACACTGATCAGATTGTTGCGCTGGTCGTGAGTGTGCTGTATCGTGGCAGCGCCATCCCAGTTGCGTGGTCCATCCTGCCTGCCAATCAACCAGGTGCCTGGATGGGACCGATCATGCGCCTGCTTCGGTTGATCCGCCCGGCGCTTCCTGCGCATCTGACGGTGCTGGTGTTGGCTGACCGTGGCTTGTGGAGCCCACGCTTGTGGAAACGTATCCGCGACTTGGGCTGGCATCCGCTGTTGCGCATTCAAGACACGACGACATTCACGCCTGCCGGAGGGAAGCGTCAAGCCAGTCGCAGCCTGGTTCAGCCAGGACAGGGGTGGGTTGGACGAGGACGATTGGGCACCCCCAAGAAGCCACAACTGTCGGTGACATTGGCGGCAATCTGGAGGGAAGGTCAAAAGGACCCGTGGGTGGTGGTGAGCGACCTGGCGCCGCATCGGGTCGGGGCGAGTTGGTACGCGTTGCGGATGTGGATTGAGTTGGGATTTCGAGCGCTCAAAGGTGTGGGCTGGAAATGGGAGCATACACGCAGACGCGACCCAAGGCGAATTGAACGCTACTGGCTGATCGTGGCGGTGGCAACACTGTGGACGCTGGCAACGGGAACGCGAGTAGAAGATGCCGACGAAGTCGGTGTGGAACCAGCGCGCGTGCGAACACCACCAACGCCACAGACAGCCAAGCGCACGCGGCTCGCGAGCGTGTTTCGTGTCGGTCTGGGATGGTTGCGTCATCAACTGGGGCGTGGTCGTATATGGACGCGCTTGTGGTTGCGTCCAGAAGTATGGCCTGATCCTCCTGAGCGGGTGAACATGGTGATTGTTTCCGACCCATAGCATGTTTACCTACCCTTGTAAGCTCTCCCACTGGGAGAGGGACCGAGGGTGAGGGCGCAACGCAGCGGCTGCCGCCGCTTCCCTCTCCCAGTGGGAGAGGGACTGAGGGTGAGGGGAGGCGTGCTAGCGTCGGGGTAAGGGAAAGTTTCAAAAAAACCTTACGCCTCGACGATGACTTTCAGATCGCCATCAACATGGAGCGTTTGAACCGCAACGCCGTTGGGCGCCTGTTCAAAGCGCAGATCGACGCGCGCCGCGCCAACCCGTAGCTGCTGCACATGCAGCTGCTGCACGCCGTCTGGTAGCATAGGCCGCACGACATGCAGTCGTTTCGCGAACGCGTCCGGCATCAGGCCGAGCATGCTCGTCAACAGAAATGGCGTGCTTCCGGCGGCCCATGCTTGCGGGTGGCATGCGACCGGATAATGCACCGGCTTGCTGTACGTATCCCGCGCAAACCCGGCGAACACCTCCGGCAGCCGTTCATGCCTGAAGTAGGTGGCTGCCGTGCTGATACCGTCGAAGATCTTGCGCGCCGCGTCATCCTGCCCGTAGCGCCGCAGCCCCGCCGCAATGATCGAGTTGTCGTGCGGCCAGACCGCGCCGAGGTGATAGCCGACCGGGTTGTAGCGATGCTCGTTGCTCGACAGCGTGCGAACGCCCCAACCGTTGAACATGTCGTCGGCCATGAGGTGCTCAGCGACATGCTGCGCATGGCCTTCGTCCACGATGCCGGTCCAGAGCGCCTGCCCCGGATTCGACGCGATCACTGCGGCTGGCCGGTTGTCTTTTTGCAACGCCAGCGCGTAGTAGTGCTTATCAGGCAGCCAAAAGTCGCGGTTGAAGCGCTCGCGCAGCGCCGCCGCTTCCTGTCGCAGTTGCTCGGCGCGATCATGCTCACCGGCGCGCTCGTAAAGCTCCGCGATGCCCATTTTTGCCATGTACGCGTAGCCCTGCACCTCGACCAGCGCGATTGGCGGCGTCGCCAGGCTGCCATCCGCGTTGACAATCGCATCGCCGGAATCCTTCCAGCCCTGATTGCCAAGACCGCCGCCACTCTCACCGCCACCGCTGTAGCACAGGTAGCCAGCGTCGGCAAGGCCGCCGTACGTGTCCATCCATTCGAGCGCGCGGTCAACATGCGCGCGCAAATCGTGGAACAGCGACAGATCACCGGTCCATGCGGCGTGCTGCGCGACGAGAATCACAAAAAGCGGTGTAGCGTCGATTGTGCCGTAGTAGGGCGTTTGCGGAATCTCGTGCAGGTGGGCCATCTCGCCGACCCGTAGCTCGTGCAGAATCTTGCCGGGCTGCTCGGCGCGGTCAGCGTCCTTTTGTTGCGCCTGGTAGCTCGCCAGCAGCCGCAGCGTCTGCGCGGCGAGTTCGGGCGCGTAGGCCAGGGTTTGCAAGGCGGAGATCAGGCTGTCGCGCCCGAACAGCGCTACGAACCACGGCGTCCCAGCGGCGAAGAACTCGCGCTGCCGGAGGTGGCTGCGCAGCATGCGCAGGTCGCGCAGCGAGCGGTCGATCAGATGATCGAGGGTGGAGCTACTGGACTGAACGGTCGTATGTTCGGTCAGCCAGTCGTCGAACGATTGGCGCAGCGCGTGTTGCACATGGGCGATGTCGGGCTGCGCCTGCGCTTGCGGGCGATCGTTCGTGGTATCGCTCGACTCGCTTACCGCGAGCGCAAGCTGAATCCGCTGCTGCTCTTTGGGCTGTAATGTACACTGAAAGGTCACAGTGCCGCCGTCGGCATGCTGTGGCGCGGGCCAGAACTGCACCCGCAGTGCGCGCTGAATACCGTCCGCGCCGTCATAGACAAAGCTAAGCACGCCGTTGTCATACGTTGGTTTGTGGAGCGTACCGCGCTTTTGCTGCGGCATGCCGCGAATGACGAAAATGTCTTCGAAGTGCGCCTGGAATGTCAGAGTGAGCGGCACATCGGCCTCCTGCGCGCCATTATTTTGCAGCGTCAGCACGTCGTACAGCGCGTGCTTGCCGCTGTCGATCAGATGCTCCCATTTCATGCTCAGTTGATTTTTGGGAATATTCTGATCGTTGGCGTGCAATTCTTCGTTGGCCAGTTCAAACACGGCCTGGAAGCCCTGCGCGGCGGTTGAGGTCAGGTGGCATGGCTTGGTGTCGGCAATTCGCAGTTCATAGCCGTTCAGAAAGCGGCAGTCATGATAATACAGACCGAATCCATGCGCGCCCTGCAGCGGCACGTCGCCATCGTGATTGGCTAAGAAGAAGATATCCTCATCTTTAATCACCACCGCGCTGGCGATGTTGTGCGTGTTCCTGGGCGATTTGTGCTGCGTGTGTGAGCCTGACATAACGATCTCCGCGTGTAGCTGTAATGCTTCATGGCGGTGGCTCAGGCCCTCACCCCCGGCCCCTCTCCCGCCGCCACGGGAGAGGGATGGCGCGCCAGCGCCGGGGTGAGGGCCACATGCGCTAACCTATCGAAACAGTACATGTAAGCCTTACATATGCAATTTCTTCTTTATGGTCGAGAGGCGCGGCACACCATGCCCCCACGTTGTCGGCGGCGAAAGATCGTAGCGGATGCGCGGCTCTTCCAGCGTCTGCGGGCGCTTGCGCACATCGCCGCGCTGCGCTTCACTGATCAGGTAATCGGCGATGCGCGCCGCCATGGATTGAATCGACAGGCCAGGATTGGCCGATCCCTGCGTCGGGAAGATGCTGCCGTCGCAGCAGAACAGGTTCGGAATATCGTGCGTGCGCCCGAATTTGTCCACGACCGATGTGCGCGGGTCGCTGCCCATGCGCGCGCCGCCGATCAGGTGGGCATAGCGCGACTCCTGCACGACCTCGTCCGCGCCGGCGGCCTGCATCACCTCCATGACCTTGTTTTTACCAAACTCGATCAGCTTTTTGTCATTATCTTTCAGGCCGAATGTGACCTTGGCCACACGCAGGCCGTAGTGGTCGTATGCATCCGCCAGTTCGACCCGGTTGTCGTCCCATGGCAGGATTTCGCCCAGCAGCCCGAACGCGGCCCAATGGTTGTAGTCCATCATCGCGCGGCGCAGACCCCAGCCCCACGCGCCTTTGGCGGTCATCATCTGCTTGCCGAACGAAATCGGCAGCGGGCCGACAGTCTGGATCGCGAAGCCGCGCGCAAAGTCGCGCTTCGGGTCGGTTTCGTAGAACGCCTCGGTGAGCGCGTGCGCGGGCGGGCCTTTATACATGCGCACCGGCTGCTCAAAGCGCCCCAGGATGACGTTGCCCGCCTGGGCCATCAGGCATCGGCCAACCATGTCGCTGCTGTTCGCCAGGCCGTTCTCGTGGCCAGGGCATGCCGAGTTTAGCAGCAGGCGCGGTGTCTCGATCGAATAGCCGCATACCAGCACAACCTTGGCGCGTTGCTCCCGCTCGATGCCCTGAGGATCGAGGTAGGTCACGCCAGTCACAAGCCCATCCTTGCCCAGATTGATCCGCGCGACCATGCAGTGGTCGCGGATCTCCGCGCCGGACATAATTGCGTCAGGCACGTGGCTGATCAGCGTGCTCTGCTTCGCGCCGACCTTGCAACCCTGAAGGCAGAAGCCGCGATAAATGCAGTGCGGTCGGTCGGCATGCGAGCCGGCCAGGATTGCCACCGGGCCACCCGCGACGACCTCGATGCCGAGGTTGGTGCAGCCCGTGACTAGCACATCACCGACGCCACTCAAGGGATGCGGGCCGTACGGGTAGCCATGCGGGTCGCCCCATGGGTAATACGCCGGGCCGGAAACCGGGATCTCCTTTTCCAGCAGTTCATAGTACGGCTTCATGTCCTGGTACGAGATCGGCCAGTCTACGCCGACGCCGTCGAGTTCATGAATGTGGAAGTCGGATGGATGGAAGCGCGGCGTGAAGGCCGCCCAGTGAACCGAGCCGCCGCCAACGCCTTTGCCGCTATTATTCGCGCCGAACGCCAGCGGATGCTCGCCGCCGGTGATGCGCAAATCGTTCCAGTACAACTGATGCGATCCCGATTCGTCGCTCACCCAGTCGCGCTCGGTGTCCCAGAACGGCCCGGCCTCCAGCCCAACCACGTTGAAGCCAGCGCGCGCCAGCCGTTGCAGCAGCACGCCGCCCGCCGAGCCAACGCCGACGATACAGAAATCGACTTCTTCGTCGGGTCGGAAGTGGCGCATGGGCACGTTGATCTGCTCCATCGGCCCAAGAATGTGCGCGTCAGTGTCTGGTTTCTTGAATTTGCCAAAAATTGGAGTGTTCATGCATTATTTTCCTGATACATGCCGCCATGCCGCCCGCGCCTCCGGCAGTGCCAGCCCCGCCGAGGCCACGGTGGTGCTGCATGCCAGGAGGCACCACAGGCACAGCGCGTGAAACTCTTTGCGTTCTTTGATGAGTAGGCTGCAAGCCATTGCGACATCAAACATCGTTTTGGCCGCCAGCGCCAACGGAATCAACGGCTGCTCGGTGGCGCGCTCCGGGCTGCCCATGGCTGCCAGGCCAAGTGTGGCTGCAAAGTTGCCAAGACCCAGCACGCCGTCGGGCGTTTCGAGGCGCGCGTACGCTGTGTCCGATGTGGTGATGCGATTGGTCTCGAACTTGGCGAACGGCAAGTCTGGCAGGCGCGACAGAATGCCGAGTTGATGCAGCGCAATCAGCCCCATCGCGCCGATTGCAGTGAGCGACAGCCCGGCAATCGCGCGGCGTTGCTTCATGTACGGCGCGTGGCTGTGACGGAGCTGCCAGCTGAGTTCAGTAGGTGTCATGGTCGCCTCATAATCTGTTCGTTTTGTCATCATTGTCGCTGCTTGCCGTCCAATTCCAAAATTGCCCGCACGTACTCGGCTTGCGAAAAGAGCAGCGGAAAGTTACCGAGAAACGCCCCGTTGCGCGGGTCGGCCTCCTCGGCAAACAGGCCAAGCTCGCCGGCGATCACCTCGACGCGCTGCAACAGTGCTTCTGCTTCTGCCTTGCGCCCCATGCGCCAGTACGCGATGATCATCCAGAATGTGCAAGGCAAAAACGCGCCTTCAAACTGGCCGAGTGGCAGCGGTGCTCGCCCCGGTGTGTCTTGCGCGATGAATCGATATACCAGACCGTCGATCGTCAGCGTTTGCGCGATCTGCTCGACGGTCGCCTGGACGCGCGGATGATCCGCCGGAAGAAAGCCCATGACCGGAATAAGCAGCGTCGCGGCATCAAGCGTGTCAGCGCCGTAGCGCTGGCGAAACGCGCCGATCTGCTCGCTCCACCCCTGATCCATCACTTGATCATGAATCGCGTCACGGGTTGCGCGCCAGTGGTCGGTCTCGTCGGCATGCTGCGTCTTTTCCGCAATGCTGATCGCCCGGTCGAGCGTGACCCAGCTCATCACCTTGGTGCTCACATAATGCGCTTCGTCCGGCAGCTCCCAGATGCCACTATCGGGCTGTTGCCAGTTGGCGGCGACGTAATCCGCAATGCAGCGAATGAGATCCCAATGCGCCTCTTTCCATTCGCCACCGTTGTTGATGTAAATCAACACACAGTCGGCCAGATAGCCAAACGAGCCAGGTTGGGATTGTCCGGCAGCACGGTTGCCGATCCGCACCGGCTGTGAGCTACGGTAGCCACTAAGATCAGCACGCTGTTGTTCGGTCAGATCTGTGCCGCCGTCGATGCGGTAGACGACCTGGAGCGGCGCGTCGGTTGCAGACCCGCGCTCCGACAGCCAGTCGAGAAAGTGTTCGACATCTTCGGTATTGCCGAGCAGCGAGGGAATGGCGAGCGCTAGCGACGTGTCGCGCACCCAGGCGAATCGATAATCCCAGTTCAGGTCGCCACCGATCCGCTCCGGAAGTGATGTCGTCGGAGCGGCCACCACTGCGCCGCCCGGCACATGGTCGAGCATGTGAATCAACATGGCCGAGCGCCGCACCAATGCCTCGCGCTGGCCCGTGTACGTCAGGGTGCGCTGCCAGTTATTCCAGTACTCCACGAGCGCATCGAATGCCTGCTGCGCGCGGGCGGGCGACCATTCTTCTGGCACAACATGCAGCCCAAACACCGCCCGACATGCATCACCTTCCGCCAGTTGGATCGTCGCGCTGGATCCGGTGTTATCGGCATCGACCGCGAACGAACTCCACAAACCAAGCTGCCAGTCAGCAACAACAAACGCCAGGCCGCCCGGTGTACTGTTGATAGACGCATCCTGTTTGAAATCGCGACGTGGGTAGAGATGCATGTCACAAGTGGTTGCGCCACGGAGACAGCGCAGCCGCCGCACGACGACCCGCTGTGCATCCGTTTGGTCCGGACGCTGTTTTTCCGGCCAGATCATGGCATCGGTCAGCTCCAACTGCCAGTCAGCATGCGTCCATGTTGTCACGAGCATCGGCGTATGGTCGCGGTAGTGCTGCTGCCCGATCATGCATCGACGCGGGCCGAGATACCAGTAGCCGCCGCGCTCCACGTCAAGCAGCGCGCCAAAGACGCTGGCCCCATCATAATCGGGCAGGCACAGCCAGTTGATCGTGCTATCTGCGGCAATCAGCGCGGCGGTGCGCCGGTCGCCTACCAGACCATGCTGCTCGATCGGGAGATAGGGACTGAATGTCAGTGGCGTTGTCATAGTAAAGCTAATCGACCTTGTCTTCGGCCTTCTCGCCGAGGTTGGTAATATTGCCTTCCTTAAACAGGATTGTCTGCAACACCGTGCGCCATTCCGGTTTCTGTCGCAGCAAAAACTCCAAGTCCATGCCAAAGTGCTTGAACTCTTCCGTCTGCGCGTTGCGCATGATCGCTTTTGCCTGCTCGTTCTTTTCAATGCTAATGCGCTGTTCGTACCAGTTAATTGCCTCCGTCTCTTCGGTAAGCGAGGCGATCATGCGCGCGAATGTGCGTGTTTCCTGCGATAGTTCGTTGGCTGGTTCGTGATATTGATTGAAACCCATGTAATTCTCCTTATCTTTGCTTTAATGCGAGCCTTCCTGTCCTGGCGTCATGGTTTCTTGTGATGATTCCTGCTTGCCAACCATCTCATAGCAGTCCGACAGCGAGTCGCGCGGCGCAGCCCATTCGTAGCGTTGCTCCTCGACCTCCCATGGCTCTGGTCTGCCATGCTCCAGCCGCATGTAGCCGCGCGGGTAGGCCGGGCCGCCAAAGCCGATCTCGTCCCACGCATACGGGTGGGCATAGTACGCTTCCACGACATCCTGGACCAGCAGCAGCCAGAAGCGCTTGACCGACATGCGTTTCCAGATGTCGTGAGCGGCGGGCGGCTCGTCGTCATGAATGGTTTTGAGCACGCGATCTTGTTCCTCCCCAATGAGATTGACGAACGATGTGGCGTACAAATGTTGCGCAATCGCATCAATCGCCTGCAGACCCAGCCGGTGCGCCTCCGGGTCAGGCGGCATATCTGCGTAGCGGTAGCCGTCGATTCGCCCGCTCCACAGCCGCTCGTCGATCCGTGGCACAATCGGAATCTTGTGCGCCTCGTCGCGGTCGTCCTGTGGCAGAATACGGTTGCAGACCGCCTCCATGAGCTGCGCCTCGTCGGGCGAAAAGAAGCGGACCGGCGGCACATGCTCCATGCGCTCGCGCACGACTTTGCGGGTCGCTTCGTCCCAGAAGGCTTGCTGGCTCAGCGTACTGAAGCCGGGATAGTAGCCGGGTTGGGCGCGCGGCGGCAGCGGTTTACCAGTCTGCGGATCGTACGGCAAGTTGGACTCGTCTGCGGGCGCGGTGCTTTCCGCTGGCTTGTGGCCATTCATACGCTCGATCAAGTGGTGCAACGATTTCATTTGGCCCTCCGCAGCAAGCTTGCCAGCAGGCCAAGAAAGCCGCTGGCCGCGAACAACAGCGGCGCGAACACCGGCGGGCCGTACATAATGTTGTAGAGCGGCTTCTTCAGCCCGCCGGGCCGCCACAACACGCCGCGCACGTGGTAAAAGAACCCGATCCCGCCCGCCAGCAACGCCGCCAGCGATGAGAGCGGCAGCAGGGTCCGAGCGATCGTTTTGCTCCACACAGTGCCAATGCCAGCGACCATGATAATCGGCGTCAGTACGATTGGAATCCACTCCACTTTATAGGTGAAATTATTCTTGTAGTGCGAATACAACGCCTCCATGCCACTGAAAAAGGCCGAGATGGCCGCCGCCGCCGCAAGCCCCTGCTGGAATCGCCCTTCGCGGATGTCCTGATCGAAGACAATGCCCTCGCTGGTGATGTCGCGCGGCAGCCACCCCAGCCATGCCGAGCGCGGGCGCGGCATGCCGGGTAAAGTCGTGTGCTGCGGATCATCTTCGCGGCGCAGCAGGGAGGCTAGAAACCCCAGAAAGCCGCTGATTGCGAACAGCAACGGCGCGAACACCGGCGGCCCCATGACGACATTGACCACCGGAATGCGCCAGCCGCCCGGCTTGCGGGCTACGCCGCGCACGTGAAAGTAAAATCCGAGCAGTCCATCGCCCATGGTGATCAGCGAAACGATGGGCAGCAGCGTGCGCGCCGCCCGGCGGTTGACTGCGCCCAGAATACCTGCAATCAGCAGCGCCGGACTGAGCAGCACCGGGCTGTACATAACGCGGCGGCTGTAGCTGCCACGGTAGTGCTCGTAAAGTACTTCCAGCCCGCTGAGCACGCTCGACAGCCCGGCAATCAGCGACAGGCTGCGCTGAAAGCGGCCCTCACGAATGTGCTGCGCCAGCACCACGCCCTCATGGGTAAGATCGGCGGGCAACATGTCCAACACTCCCGACCGTTTGCGCCCAAGTAATGCCCCGCGCGTGTCGCGCAAGGTCTCTTTCTCAAATAGATTTGTCATCAGGCACACCATAACTTGATTTTTATCTTATCTTCCCTCAAAAAATAGTCCATCTACTCCATTTCTAACTATACTTTTTACTGTCCCAGACGACTCAAGAAAAAAGCGCATGCGAACCCGATCACCGTGAAGAGCGCCACCCAATGCCCGCCTTCTTCGTAAGCTTCCGGCATCATGGTGTCGGCCAGCATAGCGAGAATGGCACCAGCGGCGGTACCGAGCGCAGCAGCGAGCACATCAGGGCTGAAGTGGCTGAAGACCGCCGATCCGGACCACGCGGCAATGGTCGATACAGCAATCACTGCAATCCAGATGCCAAACACATAGCGCGGCGAGCGATTGGCGTGCCGCATGCCAGCTGACGACGATAATCCTTCCGGCACGTTCGACAGAAACACGGCCACCACCGTCACCAGTGAAACTGCGCCGCCGGTGACTAAACTTGCGCCGATGGCGATGCTTTCTGGAATGCCGTCAATCAGCGAGCCGATGACGATTGCGGTGCCCGCTTCCTGGCTTCCGGATTGTTGCTTGCCCGACCGTTTGCGATGCTTGCCGCCACGCTTTTCAATCAGAACATTCGCGCCGACATAGATGATGGCGCCCCCAACCAGCCCGGCAATAGCCGAGTCGAGGCCGCCTTGTTGATACGCTTCTTCCATCAGATCGAAGGCGAGTGCCGAAACCAGCACGCCTGCGCCAAACGCCATGATGACCGAGATGATCCTACTTTGGACATGCGCGTAGTAGCCAACTGCCGCGCCAATGAGCAGCGCCGCGCCTGCGATGAAGCCCCAGAACGCGGCCCGTATATCAGTGGGCCATGAGTGAATAAACGTCAGCATAGAATTTGCTTTTTACCTTTACTCTATTTGTATGCTGCCACACATGGCACAAATAGTACACCGACGGCGACTGCTACGAGCGTGACAGAGCAAGCATGCCTGGGCTCTCATGCACGCCCGAAGCGTTGTTACAGCCACTCGCCGCCGGTGTACGCTTGGCTACCTAGCTGGCGTCCTCGTCGTCATCACTGCCAATGTGCAGCGCGTTCTTCACCTTCTGGACGTTCTCGGCCACCAGCCCCTTCGTCGATTGCTCGATCACGCCCACTTCGTTCGGGTCGCCCTTAAGCAGCGCTTCTGCCGTGTCCAGCGCGAATTTTTGGCTGATATGTGCCGGCAGTGGCGGAACATTCTTGTCTGAATGAACATCGAGCAGCGTGACGCCCTGGTGTGCGAACGCCTTATCCAACGCCGAGCCGATCTCCTTTGGTTTGGTGACTTTGATGCCCTGGAACCCAAAGAGGTCCGCGTAGGCCGCGTAGTCCATCGTCTGAAGCTGCTGCGAACCCTTCCAGCGCGGGTTGCCATCCTCGGTGCGCATCTCCCATGAGACTTGGGTCAGGTCGTTGTTGTGGACGATCAGGATGATGAACTGCTTATTCGTCCACTCCTCCATGTATTTCTTGATAGTGATCAACGCATTCATACCAAGCATCTGGAACGCGCCGTCGCCAATGGTGCAGACGACGCAGCGATCGGAGAAGGCGAACTTAGCTGCGACAGCATAGGGCATGGCCGCGAGCATTGTCGCCAGCATGCCCGAAAGGTCGCCCATCATGCCGCGCCGCAGGCGGATGTGGTGCCCGTACCAGTCGGCGGTCGTGCCGGCGTCGCAGGTGACGATAGCGCCGTCGGGCAGGCGCTTGTTCAGTTCGACGTACACCTTGCGCGGGTTGATCGGGTCGGCACTGACATCGGCAAGCTCATCCAGCACCTTGTCCCAGTCCTTCATCTCGTCCGCAATTTTATTCTGCCAGCTCAAGTCTTTCTTTTGTTCGAGGTGCGGTATCAACGCCTGAAGCGTAGACTTCACGTCGCCCCAGACATTCAGTTCCATTGGGTAGCGGATGCCGAGGTGGCTGGGGCGCAGATCAACCTGGATGCCGCGCGCCTGCCCCGTAGCGGGGAGGAACTCGGTATATGGATAATTCGAGCCAAGCATCAGCAATGTATCGCATTCCTGCATCATCTTGTAGCTCGGCAACGATCCGAGCAGACCGAGTTGCTGGGTGTGGTACGGCACCTCTGCTGGGACCACCTGCTTGCCGCGTAGCGCCGTAATGACGCCTGCGCCAGTCTTCTCGGCCACCGCCAGCACCTCGTCGGTCGCCCCCTTCGCGCCGGCTCCCACCAGCATCGCCACCTTTTTGCCCGAGTTGAGAATTTCAGCCATCTTGCGGATTTCGGACTCCGGTGGCGTGAGGGCCGTCGCGGGTGCGCCGACGCTGCTGCGCGCGTACCAGTGCTTCTTGGGCGGCTGCTTCATTTCCATCGCCTGGATGTCATGCGGGAAGACGATCACGCATGGCTGAAGTTGTGTGATAGCGACGCGAAAAGCCTTGTCGATGACCACCTGAGCCTGCGCGGGTTCCACAATGGTTTGGACAAAGGCGGCCACATCCTGGAAGGTGCGTTCGAGGTGGCTTTCCTGCTGGTTGTCGGTGCCGAATGATGCAAGCCCCTGCTGCCCGACGATAGCGACCACCGGCTGGTTGTCCATCTTAGCGTCGTAGAGGCCGTTGATCATGTGAAACCCGCCGGGGCTGGAGGTAGCGGCACAGACGCCGACCTGGCCGGTGAACTTGGCGTGGGCCGTCGCCATGAGCGCGCACATTTCCTCGTGGGTCGGGCGGATATAGCTTAACGGCTTGTCCTCGCGGTCAGCCCGGCCCAACGCGCCGTCGAATTCGCCAATGCCGTCGCCCGGAAACCCGTAAATGCGGTGAACGCCCCATTCAATAATGCGGTCAACGACGAAATCACTAACTGTATACATGCCTTGCTCCTTTCGTTGATTAACTCAAATAGCGGACAGCGCGGCGTGGCGAAACCTGTTGGGTCATGTTGTCTGTCCCTTGCTTATGAGGATACTGCACCCGGTGTGCCATCACCGAAGCCAAATCGCGCTAGTGCGCCAACGATTGTCAGCACTACCAACGCAATCGGTGCCAGCATGGCCCAACTGTGTATCCGCTCCAGCAGCACCGCCGCACCCGCCGCGCCGCCGATATACACCAGCCACAGCGCCAACAACAACCGCGTGTCTCCGGTGTGCGCGGGGTCCGCTTGCGAAAGTGACGTGCTCCGAGCACGTGCAAGAGTCCGCTTCACAATGCTGGCAATTGGGGGTGATGTACGTGGTCGCGACGCCGGAAATCGATAAATCGCGGATTGCAGTGCTTTGCACGCCCATGGCCACCGCAGTACCCGCGATCAATATCAATTGCCAGAACTCACTCGGAATTGGGTCACTGACGATGCGCCAGCACGCCAGCACGCCAACCAGAATGGCACTCTCGACTGCCAGCGCCCTGGTCACTTTCACCGACCAGACCGACTGCACCGTCTGCTGTCCCACGATCCATGTGCTTACGGCTGTGCCGATGACAAAACCCAGCAATGCCGCGCCCGCCCGTGTGATGGCTTGCGGCTCGACTTGCGCAAGCGCCAGCCCAAGCAGCACGGTGTTGCCGGTCATATTGGCGGTGAACACGCGCCCGAGGCCAGCGTAACTTATTGCATCCACGCCACCAGCAGCACAGGCAAGCAGGAGCAGCAGCATGTTACGCAGCGCGATGAAGTGTTCAGTTACTTCATCCGTTATCACGGGCCGGGTTGTGCTGCCCATAGAACCACTCACACCGCGTACTTTGCTGCATCAGCACGCTTGAACTCCAGCCCCAGCCCGGGACGCGAGTGGTCGGGACACAGCATGCCGTTCTGCGGCGTGAGCGCGCCATCGAACAGCATGTGCTCGATCCGCACATGGTCGTGGAAGTATTCAAGGTTGAGCATTTGCGGCAAGGCGCAGCCGGGATGCACATGCAACGAGGGCGCGCAGTGGCCCGAGTACGGTAGCGAACGCGCCTCGCACAGCGCTCCGGCGCGCAAAAAGCCGGTAATGCCTGCGCAGCGCGATGCGTCGGCCTGAAGCACATCTACGGCTTCGGCCTCCAGCATGCGCCGAAAATACGGCAGGTCGTAGCCATATTCTCCGGCAGCAATATTCATGCCAGCCGGCCCACGGTCGCGAATGAGGTGCAGCCCGGCAAGATCGTCGGACGAGACCGGCTCCTCGAACCAGTAGACGCCCACTTCGGCAAAGTTCTCAGCTTGTTCCAGCGCTTGCTTGCGGGTGTACGCGCCGTTCGCGTCCACGAACAGCTTCACATCCGGCCCAATCGCCTCGCGCGCGGCTCGGACGCGCTGTCGATCGGCAGCCGGGTCGCGGCCAATCTTCATTTTTACCATGCCGAAGCCATCATTTGCCCAGCCTCCAAGCTGCTGTTGGAGCTGCTCGATCGAGTACGAGGTGAACCCCCCGCTGCCGTACACTGCCACTCCATTGTGGACTGCGCCGAGCAGCGTCACCAGCGGCAGGTCGAGCAGCTTCGACTTAAGATCCCAGAGCGCCACGTCAACGGCAGAAATGGCCATAGAGACGATGCCGGGACGCCCGAGATTGCGGATGGCATTAACCATGGCCTGCCATGCGCCAGGCACATCCATCGCGTTGCGGCCCTGAACGATGTCGGCCAGTTTATCTTTGATTAACTTCCCGGTGGCCGTATCGGCGTAGGTATAGCCAATGCCCTGCTGGTCACCGGCGCTGATCTCGACCAGCACCAGCGTGGTCGCATCCCACTTGAGCGTGCCGTCTGATTCTGGGAAGTCAGTTGGGATTTTGTAGACAGACACGGCGACATGCTCGACCGGCACTTCGACGCGGCTGCTTGTTGTGCTGCTCATATGCTCCTCCTTCTGCGCGGCGCTCACCCTGCCGTCACCAGCCAGTCGAGCGCGCGCGGCAGGCTTTCCGACAGGCGCTCGGCTCCATCATGCCGCACTGCTATATCATCGTTCAGGCGCAGCCCGCCCTTGCCGTCGAGGTAGACCGCTGGCTCGGCGTTGTGAACCATGCCGGTATGTAGCACAGCCTTGGAAACCGGGTGCAAAATTGGTGCGGCACCATGGTTAATGGCCTGGAATCCGACGCCATGGCCGAGGCCATGCTTGAATGCGTCGCCCCACCCGGCAGTCTGCAATACTTTTCGGGCGGCCTCGTCGGCATGCCGGGCGGGCGCGCCGTCGCGGATGGTTGCCAGCGCTTCGTCCTGCGCCTGGACGCATGCCTCATGAATGTGCCGCCATTCGTCGCTTATGTCGCCCACGAAAAAGGTGCGCGTCAGTTCGGCCCAGTAGCCATCCACGCCAACCTCCATCTGCACCAGCACCGGATCGCCGCGCTCCAGACGGCGGTTCGATGTCAGGTTGTACGCCTTGTACGCATCGGCGGAGCGCGGCCCGGACATAACATGGACGTACGCCAGCACGCGCCCGGTCTCGGCAACAGCATAGCCCGCACGCGTGATCGCCGCCAGCATCGTCGCATGCACGTCCGCCTCGGGCGCGCCGACCTGCACCGCCCCACGGACAGCCTCGAAGCCAGCCGTGGCGACCGACGCGGAACGCTTGATATGCTCAATCTCGGCGTCGGTCTTTATCGCAGCAACCTCATCAATCACCTGCGTGGCATCGTGAAAGGTGGCCTGCGGCAGCAACTCGCGCAGCATGTCCAGCGTCGCCGGGCCAGCCACGCCGACCTGCGTGTAGGCTGGGGCAATCGGCGCATGGCCGCCTTCGTAGCCGATGGTAGCTGTGCTGTTCAAGCTTGCCGAACGGAGCAGACCGCTGAGCGGCTCCCGCACTGCCTCAAGCGTCGTGCCGATTTGTTTCAACGTTTCTTCCGTAAACGTCTGTACCTCCACCGCCGTGTTCGATGGCAGCAGATCTGTCTCGGCTTTTGGCACCGCTAACCGAATCTCTGGCGCACCATGCTGATCAAGCGAGACGAGGCAGAACGTGTTGCCCAGGACGGGCAAGTAGCCAGTCAACATCAGCACGTTCTGCGGTTCACGACATATGAGCGCCTGGTACCCTGCACGTTGCATGGCTCTGCTAAGCCGTTCGGCGCGGTCGTTGTTCATGAGTTACGTTCCTTCTTCTCATCTATGCGTTCCATCGCGTAGTAATGCATATTCGTTACCAGCATGATCCACACTATCTAAGTGTTAGCTAAAGAATTGTAATATTAAGCTACAATGAACATGCAGCATTACAATTGGCTCAATAATTATTTTGCACTATTCAAACCAATGATGAGCGCTGAACGCGCTATTCAGCACTATTTTTGGTGCGCTTCAATCGTCAGTGTAAATCACAGCGGCGCTAAATAGAACCAGATACATTTTCCGGAACTGCCATCGGCCCTCACCCTCGGTCCCGCTCCCACTAGGAGCGGGAAGCTGCGCAAGCAGCAGGGAGAGGGGATTCCGCGACAGTTTTGTGGTTCTATTTAGTGTCATTAGGCCACCGCCACAACGTCGCGGCGTCTGGCGCAATCATTTGGAACCATGTCCAAGAACAACAATCGCGCTGACGCTGCTCATTGACGAGCAACTATCAACGTGATGATGTCATTTTGGTGGACGATGTGTGTAGTTGTTACGGCTTTTGGCCTGATGCGGCCTGCTGATAGGTGTTGTGCGTGCGCGATTGCAAGAATGCGACGAGTTTGCTCAGTTCCTCGGTGGTCATGTTGCCGCCATACGCGGGCATGTTGTAGCCGCCGTTCTGGATGCGCCATGTCAGTTCGTCCGCCGACAGCCGGTCGCCGACGTAGGTCAGGTTCGGCCCGCGGATGCCGCCCTGCCCTGCGATCATGTGGCAGTACTCGCACCCTTTAGCGTTGAACAGGAGCGCGCCCTGGTAAACTGGCCCGGTACTGACGCCGATCGTTTGCTGTGCCAGCGGCTGCGCGTCGAAGCGCGGCGACCACGGTTCGCGCACGGCGAGCACTGTGAGCGTAGCAATCAGTGTCAAGCTGACCAGCACCGTGCCAATCGCCCACGGACGGCGCAGCGGGCTGCGCTCACCGCGATTTGCGACGAACGGCAACAGTATAAAGGCTAGGCCAATTGTCAACGGTGCCAGAATGATGACATATGCTTCCGTGCCGTGCGGTAGGATCGCGAGAACGGCAAAATACCACAACAAGTACCAGTCCGGACGAGGTTGGGCCTGTATAATCGTCGGGTCGGGCGGCTTGTCGAGCGCGGGCGGGCCGAAGATTACAGCCAGCGTTACCACGGCACCAATGATAACCAGGCTGAACACCGCGTCGCGCCATGCCGCGTCGGGCCAGAACGGCTCGCCCTCACGGTGCAGCAGGTCTTCGTACCATGCGCGGTAGGTTTTGGGGTCTACGACGCGCCCCAGCTCAGGCGGCTCCGAGATGCCGTTGCGGATGACGAGATACAGGTGAAAGCCGACCGTGCCAAAAATCAAGGCCGGAAAGATGAACACATGCAGCGAAAAGAAGCGGCTGAGCGTCGCCGCACCGATCGTCTGCCCGGCCAGTAGTAGCCGCGCCAGCCAGTCGCCAATGAGCGGCGTGCGGCCAGCCTGCTCCGCGCCGACCACCACTGACCAGACGGCGTTCTGATCCCAGCGCAGCAACTGACCGGTAAAGGCCATGGCGAGCGTGAAGACCAGCAGCCCCACGCCCGACAGCCAGTTCATTTCGCGTGGGAACTTATATGCGCCCGTGAGGAACACGCGAATGATGTGGATGCCGATCAGCACTACCATGGCCGACGCGCCAGAAGTAGTGCATGCCGCGTAGCATGTTGCCGAGCGGCGCGTCATTCGTAATGAACTTCAGGCTTTCGTACGCTTGGCCGCTGGACGGCACGTAGGAACTGGTCAGCGCCACGCCGGTGACGACTTGCAGCAGAAACGCGGCTAGCGTCGCGCTGCCGAACACATACATTCCAGCCGGTATTCGGCGGGATAGGGTGCCGGATAATTGGCAGATCGCGCCCGCTAGACCCGTGCGGTCGTCGAACCAGCGCCAGATAGCTTGACATGCATGAACACATCTCTCTAGCTCATTTTCGCTGCACATTGATAATGGCGTGCTCTCACTTAGCCCTCACCCTGCGGCGGCAGCCGCTTCCCGTTCCCAGTGGGAGGAGGGACCGAGGGTGTGGGCCGACAGCCATGCGAAAAAGAATTGTATGTAGTTACGTAATCGGAATTGGGCTGGTCTGAATCTCAACCTGTCCGTTGTTGATACGTACCGGATACTGGACGAGCGGCCTGGGCGGCGGCCCGGCGGCCACTGGTGCCATCCTGGTAGTACACGCCGCCATGGCATCGACACATGAATAAGTTGGCTTGTGATTCCCAGCGTACCGGGCAGCCCAGATGCGTGCAGTTGATCGAGTAGGCGATGAACTGCTGTTCGCTGTCACGCCGCAGCCATGCCGCCGTTTGCGCCGTATACTCCGCCCATACCTCGGGCGAGTTGTCTCGAAAGTGACCTCAACCGTGCTGCCAACCTGGAATTTTTCTAGCGCGCCGACTGGCCGCCAGATGCCGGGTTGCTGGTTCAGCAGCGGCGCAAACACAAAGCCAATCACCGGCACGCCTGCCAGGAGTCCGGCCAGCCCACCGACCGCAATGCTGAATGCGTTTAAAAACTGCCGCCGCGTTGTTGTCTGCTGGCAGTTTTTGCAAGGTTCATTCTCCACCTTACTGCTCTTCGTGGGCGTTGTGTCATGGCGTAAATCTCCAATCCAGCCAACAATGCCGATCACGAACATGAGCAGCCCCGCGCCAATGATGAACCACGACGTTACCGCGCCCCATGCCGAAACACCACTCCGACCGACACAATCATTGGCCAGTAGGGGCGGCGGCAGTTCATGCGGCAGCGGGCGGCTCCAGCCGGGGCGCAGCGGGCCAGGCTGATCCTCCGGCGGCTTTGGATTTCAGTTTCTATCGACGGCGCTTCCGGACTGCCCTGAGAAACAGGGTAGGAGCTGTTTCCATGCTTCTTTACGC
>CAWIPL010000015.1:0-292885 GCA_963838085.1 uncultured Chloroflexia bacterium | reverse complement strand
ATTTCTTCTGGAGTCGAAACTGGCCGCTTGAACTCTGGATGTTGCGATACTGCTCGAATAAACTTTTCATACATCGCATCGCGGATCGTTCGGGCAAAGCCCTTTGCTGCTAACTCATCGGAGAGGTGCATCATCTCGATGTTCTCTTCTTCTGTGCGGTTTGGCTTGACAAGCAGGGCATTACGCCGATCAAGCTTGTCTTGTGTTCCCGGATCTAATCTAGTTTTCAGACCAAACAACTCGCTTGTAAGAATCCACTCAACGCCCATTCCTTTCGGATCTTCGGTTGGCGGTTGTATAACAATGCGCTCCTGTTGCTCACTGCGCCACATGACTTGCACCTGAGATCGAGTCAGTCCAGTGAGAACCAAAGGATCGTGCGTCGTAATGATAATATGGGTTGTGTCTGGCATATCAACAACTTCGTTCAGAAAGTCGATGTACTTAATACCCCAAGCTGGATTAAGATGCGTATCTGGCTCGTCTAGAAGAAATCGCGCTTCCTTCTCACGGGTAAATCGTAACAAGCCGAGGACCATCAATAATTGCTGTTCGCCCTCGCTCAGATCGCGAAAGATAAGTGCGCCGTCTGCATCTTTAATCTTTACTCGTGTGCGTACCTCGCTAATCAACTGCGCAATATATGTGCTTTCGAGTGCTTTGAAGAACTGCTGCTGGCTTGTATCTTCCACATCTCCTACGTCAGTTTCTTGGGCTGTGTACGCTGCGCTCTGTTGTATAAAGCGTTGAGCCAATTCCTGTAGCGTTTTCAAATCTGATAGATAAAGATATAAATGCTCAACTGGTTTATTCCCTTCCACGTATGCTGTTTCTGGGCGGTGCTTCATGCGTACGGTGCGAGCGCCAAACTGTACAATTCATTGAGAAATCTCCGCACAACACCCCGCGCATTCCAAAACCTTGGATCACCTTCTTTGCTCTTCCACGGTGGTTCACGCATGACGAACAAAACTGACTCCAACCCCACAATCCGCAAATGTCTTTCTAAAAACCGTGGATCTTCTGATCCTGCTCAATAAAGAAAGATAGCAGCTGGACTGCACCCAATTCACCGGACCACTAACGAAGGGTTGCTCTCGTCAGCATTGTAAAGGCTTTCGTACTCAGCGGGTGACAGGTAGCCGAGGCTTGAGTGTAGGCGCTTTTCATTATAGACCGCATCAATAAAAGGCCCTAAATTCGCCTCGGCATCAGCAAACGTTCCGTAGTCTTTAAGGTATACCTCCTCTCGTTTGAGCGTTTTGAAAAAGCTTTCGGCCTTAGCGTTGTCATACGGATTGCCCTTGGCCGACATGCTGACCTGGGCACCGATAGCTTCAAGCCGCTCCACGTACGCCGCACTCGCGTATTGCACACCGCGGTCGGAATGATAAATCAAGCCTGCTTCTGGCTGGCGTGTGTGTATCGCTTCGTTAGTGCGGCTAACGTCAACTGCGTATCAATCGTTCGTGACAACTGCCAGCCAACACAACGACGTGACCAGGCATCAAGCACACACGCGAGATACACAAAGGTCGTCGGTAAGCGAATATAGGTGATATCGGCTACCCACGCTTGATTAGCACGCGTAAGAACCTGCCCAGCAAGCAGATTTGGGTATGTCTGCAGACAATGATGTAAGTCGGTTGTTGGTGTCCAACGGCGCTGCAGTTCACATAATAGGGCTTCTTGGCGCATCACGCGCACTACGCGTTTGTGGTTGACTGTCCAGCCGTCTCGATGCAATTGTGCCTTCACCCGCCGGTAGCCATAGCCGGGATACTCCAGCACAATTGCTTCAATTGCCTCACGCAACGCGACGTCGCGTTCTGCTTGAGTTGGCACATCTGGACGAGTGTGGAGCCACGAGCGGCTCACACCAAAAAGCGCACAGAGGTGCCGCAGTGACAAGGTTGGGTACCGGTGCTGCACGTCCTTAATCATTTGGTGGCGAGCCGAGACTGAGCACGTTGCAACGCTTTTTTTAAGGCAGCATTCTCAATGGCGAGTTGACCACACACCCGCTCTAGCTCAGCAATACGCTGTTCGTAAACATCAGTTGGCGAAACAGTAGGCGGCGTGAAAGCAGCTTCACCACGCTCTCGCACTTCCTGACGCCAACGGGCCAGGACGCTTTCAGCCAACTGGTATTCACGACAAGCTTGCGCGGGACGCAACTCACCGGATTCTACGGCTTGGACGGCCTTAAGCTTGAACTCACGGGTATAGTGCTTGCAAGTCATCGCATTTCTCCTTCTGGGTTAAACAGTTTACACCAGCTTGGAGAAGCAGCCTATCCTTGTGGTCCGGCCATTGGGGTGCAGTCCAAGCACGAACTGACTGTGAACAATACGTGCATACAGAAGGGGACGTAAAGGTTGCTCAACACCTTTAAGTAAGTCGTTGTAGAAACGCATCTGGTGCTTTTCAAAATGATTTTCCATTCGATTGCTGGGGCCAGAGTAATAGCCAAATACATAGCTTGGTAGATAGTTACGGCGCTCCTGCCGCCAAACCGTTGTATACGACAGAGGTTTTTCACTGCCTGGTGGCTCTTTGACATCGCGAGCCATTACGCGAACCCGGCCCGTCGCCTGATCTGGGTCGGCTTCAATACGCACCCACTTGCCGCGGCATGTATATTCAATCGTATACTTAAAAGCCGGTGGTTCTTGCAAATCAAGGTCACGGAAGATAAGAATAATCGCCTCAAGTAGGTTTGATTTGCCGGTTCCATTTCCGCCGACAATAACTGTAGTGAGCGAAGTCTCATCGAAGTCTATCGAGAAGTTTTGAAGATTTTTGTAGCTGGCAATTGTTAGTTTATCAAGTTTCATTGGTGTACTGCTTCTAGATAAACATCGCTCATATTGGGGCGAATGATCGTGATTCTGGCTGGTATTTCTTTGCGCAACTCATCAAAGAACATTTCAACTGCTTCGGCTGTGAGCCCCTCTTCCACATGGTATGCTGCTCTCTGAAAGAGTTCTTCTGGGGTTAACTGGACTTTTGCTTCAACTAAAACGTCATAGAGACTGCGGCGCTCTTGGGACTTCTTTGTTTTCACGGCTGTTCCTCGCAGTTTTGGTTGCTTGGCTTTAGTCTCGCGCGCCGCTTGTAGATTGGTTTCGCGCTTTATTCGCTCCTCGGCAATGCGTTGCAACAACACAGCCGCTGGTTCATCGTCAGGATTTTGAGGTACGAGTTTACCAGTAAAGGCTTCCTTGAACACAATCTGTCGCAATTGGTCGGCACGTTTTAAGTTTACCTCAATTGTGGCTTCGACATTGTCGATGATGGATAAACGTCGTTCTACTTCGGCAACGATGCGCTGTTGTTCTTTCATAGGAGGAAGCGGTACTGACAATAACCCTAATTTTGTTAAATTAATTGAGGCCAGATTTGTTGTTTGTCTGCCTTGTTCAAAGAAGTAATCCATACCAATAGAGTTGCCATACCAGGATATATATTTTGGTTGTACATCGTACGAAATTAACCTGGCACGGAATACATGGTTTTGGTGGATGCACTCAGGCAACTCATCGTTCCATATCCATCCTCGTCCCAGCTTATCTCGATCGCCCCCTTCGTTGAAGAGGATATCGTATCGCATCAGGCGAAGTTGCCAAATCTCTTCCTCTGTTGCGTCAATAGTTTTAATGTCACTCAAGTCAAGAAAACCTCTCTGCACGTTTGCGACTCGCAGATACGGCACTTGGCGTGTAGGACCTCTTGTACGGCGATTAGTTGATTTTGTGATGCCGCCTTTTATGTCAGTGATTGCTTGAAGTGTTGTCCATACCCATCCCTCTGGCAACTCCGGCAATTCTTCTGTATCTGGCGGCGCAGGCTCTTGGTACTGCTCCTTCCATTCATCATCCAAAATCATTCGGCCTTGGGCGTGCATCTTGGCGATTTGCTCAGCTTCCCACTTTGCACGCCGCTCATCCAGAATGCGCTGCAGCAGTTCAGATGCAGGTTCATCTGTTGGATCTTGTGGGACAAGTCTGCCCTCGCTTGCAGCCTGCAGCACAGCTTCACGGTAGCGCTTGAGGCGCTGCTGCGCTCGTTGTAGTAGCGTAACTCCATCGTCAATCTGTGAAAGCCGCTTCTCGATTGCGGCGACAATGCGCTGCTGCTCGGCGAGCGGTGGAAGTGGAAAAGGGTAACTGGCTAGTTGTTCAAATTTGACTCTAGGACGGTCTCCCTGTGTCAACTGCGATGCGAAAGCAACAAACTCTGATGAGTTTAGAAGGTATTGTAGGTACTTACTTTCAATATACGGTAGGCTTCGAAAGACGATGAATTCAGGCGAACACCGCCCTTCAAAATCTGGTCGAAAAACTTTGTTCAAGTAGGGTCGTAGACGACCGTAAAGTACATCATCGGCCTCAAACAAATCTGTTCCGCTACTTATTTTGTTAGCTAAACCAGTGCCTAAAAGGCGCATCGTATGAGCTTCGATGTGCTCTAGTGGTCGTCCACGGTGATTTTGATGTATCCTACTCCTCAGTATTTGGTGAGATAGAGGAGAGGGCAATGCGAAAGTTATACGTGGTCAACTTGACTGATGAAGAACACATAACACTACGTGAGCTTGTTCGCAAAGGCATGGCCTCAGCACGCAAAGTGACACGGGCTCATATCCTGCTTCAAGCCAATGATGGTGCGAGTGATCAAACCATTGCTGACACGCTGCATATTGGTCGGGCAACGGTTGAGCGTGTCCGTAAGCGCTTTGTTGAGGGTAATCTCGCACGGGCGCTCAATGATGCCAAACGTCCCGGTGCAAAGCGCAAGCTTGATGGCAAGCAAGAAGCGCTACTCGTTGCAACCGCTTGTTCCACGCCACCAGAAGGACGTGCTCGCTGGACCATGCAACTGCTTGCCGACAAGCTTGTTACCCTTACTGACCTTGAAGGCCTGAGTGATGAAACTGTGCGCCGCACGCTGAAAAAAACGCCCTCAAGCCCTGGCTTGTAGCCGCATGGTGCCTGCCTACGGTGAGTGCTGAGTTCGTCTGCCATATGGAGGACATCCTTGACCTCTATGCCGAGGAATATATGGCTGACTATCCGGTGGTCTGTTTTGACGAAAGCCCCTATCAACTCATCAGCGAGACCCGTCCTGCGGTTGAAGCAGAGCCAGGCCACGTCGAGCGGATGGATTACGAATACAAACGCGAAGGAACCTGTAATCTGTTTGTGGTGTTTCAACCTCTACAGAACTGGCGGCACGTGACCGTCACAGCACAACGGACCAAGCAGGATTTTGCGCTACAAATGCGTGCGTTAGTTGACGTGCATTTTCCCAAAGCGATACTCATTAGCGTGGTGCTGGACAATCTGAACACGCACACGAAAGCTGCATTGTATGAAGCCTTCGAGCCACGTGAAGCGAAAAGGATTGCGGACAAACTTGAATTCCGCTATACCCCTAAGCACGGCAGTTGGCTGAACATGGCCGAATGTGAGTTTGCAGTCCTTTCACGCCAATGTCTCGACCGACGGCTGGCATCACAACACCTTGTCGCCCAAGAGGTTCTGGTGTGGGAGCACGCCCGCAATGATGCCAAAGGAACCGTCAATTGGCGCTTTACCACCGAAACTGCACGCAAGAAGCTGCGCCGCTTATATCCATCGCAATCATAGGGGTCAGCCACTAGCAGGATTACTCGCGCGGCGTTGTCATGTTGGCAGAGGCAGCCGGGCTAAAGGTCGGCTGTGGCACTAGCCCAACCTGGCCGCCGGGCACCTCGACATCCGGCGCGTAACCCGGCACGCCCATCTCTGGCATGTCCAGGCCACCGACCTCGTCCTCGGCGCGGCTGCGCAGCAGGCCCGCGTTTTTCAGCACCGTGAAGAAGACGTACGACAAACCGAAAGCAAATACCGTAACCGCCAGCGCCTCAATGGCCTGCGCGATGAGTTGGCCAAAGCCGCCACCGTACAACAGGCCAGTCACCGCGCTATCCATGCCATTCCATCCAGCCGTGTCGGGGTTCGCGTGGGCGAACAAACCGACTGCGAGCACGCCCCACATGCCGTTCACAAAGTGGACCGGCACCGCGCCAACCGGATCGTCGATCTTGGAGCGCTCCAGCCATACCGACGCCAGGCAAACCAGCACGCCCGCGACCAGACCAATGATTACTGCCGACCAGCCGTCCACGAATGCGCATGGCGCAGTGATGGCAACCAGTCCCGCCAGAACGCCGTTCACCGACATACCCGGATCGGGCTTTTTCGCCGGGCCGAACAGCCACATGTAGGTCATGGCGCTGATGCCGCCTGCCGCGCCAGCCAGCAGCGTGTTGACGGCCGCTAGCGCTACAAGGTTGATCGCGGGGAAGGATGTGCCATCCGCGAGGTTGGCCTGAATGCCCAGCGCCGAGCCGGGATTGAAGCCGAACCAGCCGAAGAACAGAATAATTGTGCCCAGCACGCCCATGGGAATGTTGTGACCGGGAATAGCGTTAGCGCTACCGTCGGCGTTGAACTTACCGATGCGCGGTCCTATCACCATGGCGATTGCAAGGCCCACCGCGCCGCCCGTCATGTGGACCACGCCTGAGCCAGCGAAGTCGACCGCGCCGTTGCCAAGGCCGGTCATTCGGCCCAGGTTAGCAAGCCAGCCGCCGCCCCACACCCAATTGCCAACAACGGGATAGACCAGCATACTGACCCAGAAGCCCATGAGCACGAAGCCGATGAACTTGATCCGCTCGGCACCGGAGCCAGTTGGAATAGTGGCGGCGGTGTCCATAAACACCATTTGAAACAGGAAGAAGGCGAAGATTCCAGCGGCGCTCAAGCTCAAACCTTGCAGGAAAAAGCCGGAAAGGCCGATGATACCCGCCTGACCGATGTGCAACCCGGTAGCCAGCAACGGCACGCCATTCGCCGTGCCGTCGGCGGTCCATGTGCCAAGCGTCGTCGGCGAGAATGCCCATGCGGCGTGGCCGTTTACTTCCGGGTAGGTGTAGTTCGCTGCGCCGAACTGAAATGCGAAACCGCAAATCCAGTAGCCAATCGCCCCGATGCAAAATACCATCATATTCATCATCATGGTATGGGCGACATTTTTCGCGCGGGTGAAGCCAGTTTCGACCAGCGCGAAGCCTGCCTGCATGAAAAAGACCAGAAAACCAGCGATAAGCGTCCACAGAATGTTCGTTGCGACAGTTAGGTTTGCAAACTGCTGTTCCATTATAGGTTATATCCTTTCTTTAACCTCGCCGCATATATCAGCAAAAAGACATGATGTGTACACAACACAGCATGTCAGCGCTACGGCGACCCCTTCGGCACTTCGGCCACTCGCCGGCCTGCCAGCGAGTGCAGTGGCGGCCCGACCACTGCGTAGAAAGTTGTGTTGTTAGCGATTCACCTCTCTATGTTGCGTTACAATCGAATATCCTATGAAACGGGATGAAGCTGATCATTCTTAGCACGGTCGCCAGGAAGGCCAGCTTCATCAGAAAGAGATGCGTCGTTAATCGCCGCTTGCGCTCATGGCCGCCGCGCCCATCGGAACTGGTGTTTCTGCGCTCATGCCTGGCGCGGGCAGAATATCTGGGTAGGCTGATGCACCGTGTTCGCCAACGTCCAGGCCAGCCTCTTCTTCCTCAGCGCTTACACGCAGGCCAATGACTGCCTTGATAGCCAGGAACATCACGAAGGAGCACGCTACCGTCCAGCCGCCGACGCTCAGTACGCCGACCAGCTGCGAAACAAACAACGTTATGCCGCCGCCATAAAACAGCCCAACTGTACCGGTGTTGCCTGCGATGGAGGCGAACAGACCAAGCGCCAGCGTACCCCAGATGCCGTTCATCAAGTGAACCGGCACCGCGCCAACGGGATCATCGATCTTGAACTTGTCGAGCAGATCCGCGCCGAAGATCACTATCGGGCCAGCAATCAGGCCAATAATAACCGCCGCAGCCGGCGTGACATACGCGCACGGAGCGGTGATCGCAACCAGACCAGCGAGCACGCCGTTCAGCGACATGCCAAGATCCGGCTTGCCTGAGCGGAACCATGTGGTAAACATCGCGCCGATGGCACCCGCCGCCGCCGCGAGCGTTGTCGTCACGGCAACAAGCGCAACTGCGTCGGCATCAGTCTGCGAAGAAAGCGCCAACTGGCTGCCGGGATTGAAGCCGTACCAGCCAAACCACAGAATGAACACGCCCAACGCGCCCAGCGCCATGTTGTGGCCGGGAATGGTACGTGCTTTGCCATCCGGTCCATACTTGCCCAGCCGTGGGCCAAGCATCGCCGCGCCGATCAGCGCGATCCAGCCGCCAACGCTGTGGACAACCGTACTGCCTGCAAAGTCAGTAAAGCCCCAACTGTCGGTCGTGTTGCCGCTGTAGGTATTGAGCCAGCCCGCGCCGCTCCACACCCAGTGAACAACAACCGGATAGATAATCAATGACACCAGGAAGCTGTAGATCAGATACGCGTTGAACTTGGTGCGCTCGGCCATGGCGCCGGAAACAATGGTGGCCGCTGTTCCGGCAAAGACTACCTGGAACAACCAGCTTGCCAGAGTTGGCACGCTGCCCGCTTCGGTTGCATTACCGAGAAAGAACTGATCAGTGCCAATAAACCCACCCGCCGAGGTGCCATACGCGAAGCCCCATCCGATCGCCCAGAAGACGACTGCCGCAATGGCAAAGTCCATCAAATTCTTCATCAGAATGTTGACAGTGTTTTTCGAACGCGTGAAGCCAGCCTCCACCAGCGCGAAGCCAGCCTGCATGAAGAACGCCATGAACGCGGTAATGAGCAGCCACATCGTGTTCATGGCAACGCCAAGTTCTGACGTCGTTGGACCTTCCCCCTGAGCAAAGGCTCCGCCAGTAGTGAGAAGCATTAATCCCAGTGCAGCCCCACCAGTAAGTATAAGTCTCCCACCAGTAAACATAAGTTTGCGTCGTCGTTTCAACATGTGTGTTTCCTCCTTAACGTTGTTGCTACTCACCCGTTGCAAGGTACAAAGCATAATAAAACCGGCAAAGTCAACCACTGACTCGTCCGGTTTGCAACCTTGCAACTTCTCTTGTGGGAAATACTGAATATGCAGGTATCTTACTGGTAAACTGCACAAGATGCTACAGCAAAGGATCTAATTGTTAGGACTTTGTTTTATACAATTTGTACAAATGCAGGCACATAACATATTGTGAGCGTATAGCACAAATCACCAATATGTGAAAAGAAAAAGCAGCGTTCTCAATCGAGAACGCCGCATAAGAACAGGGTGATATGGAGATTACGCCTGCTGTTGATGTGGAAGCAAAGGCGCGACATCTTTAGGTGATGCAGGAGATGATACAAATTCAGCTTCAACACTGCCCGGAAGCGCCACCCACAACGCAACAATCACGGCGAACAGCACCAGTGCAACAAAAATCATAGGGTCCATGACTTGTCTCCTTCTACTTATTCACTCTGCTAATGACTATGATTGATAGGCAACTTCACCATGCTGCGACGCATCCAGGCCGAGCTGCTCCTCGTCCTCTGAAACGCGCAACCCAACAGTCATGTCGATAAGTTTCAGCAGCACCCATGTCACTCCTGCTGCGTAGGCTGCGACGACAATCACAGCAATTGCTTGCGTCACAAACTGCCCGGGATTGCCATACAGCAAGCCATTGGCACCCGCGCTGTTTACCGCTTTGGTGGCGAAAATGCCGGTTGCCAGCGCACCAATGATGCCGCCGACGCCATGCACGCCGAACACGTCCAAGGCATCGTCAACACGGCGGCGCACGACGAGTTCCACGGTCAGGAAGCAACCAAGGCCAGCCAGAAAGCCAATAATCAGCGCGGCCATGGGCGTTACAAACCCTGCCGCTGGAGTAATACCGACCAGACCGGCGACTGCGCCCGCCGCCGCGCCGAGCACGCTTGGCTGCTTGTGGCGAATCCAACTGGCCGTCATCCATGTCAATGCCGCCATGGCTGCCGCTGTGTTCGTCGTGACGAACGCGCTTACGGCCAGCGCCCCGGAACCAAGCGCGCTGCCAGCATTGAAGCCAAACCAGCCAAACCACAACAGCGCCGTGCCCAGAATGGTCATGGTCGCGTTGTGTGGCGGCATCGATGTCTCGCCAAGCCCCAGCCGCTTGCCTAGCACTAATGCACAAACCAGCGCTGAAACGCCTGACGTAATATGTACAACCGTGCCGCCCGCAAAATCCAGCGCGCCAAGTGCCCGAATCCATCCGCCGACGCCCCACACCCAGTGTGCTACCGGCGCGTAGACCAGCGTTGACCAAAGCAGGGAAAACAGCACAAATGCTTTGAACCGTTTGCGTTCAGCGAATGCGCCAGAAATAAGCGCCGGAGTTATCACCGCAAACATCATCTGATACACCATGAAGGCTTGATGCGGGATCGTCGGCGCGTAATCAGGGTTTGGCTCCAGGCCGACGCCGTTCAGCCCCAGCCAGTTCAGCCCACCGATCAGGCCGTTCTGGCTCGGTCCGAACGCAAGTGTATAGCCCAACAAGATCCACTGAATACTAATCAGCGCCAGCATGAAAAAGCTGTGCATGATCGTCGAGAGCACGTTTTTCTCGCGCACCATGCCGCCGTAAAACAAACCGAGCGCCGGTGTCATCAACATGACGAGCGATGTTGAGACGAGTATCCAGGCTGTGTCCGCCCCGTTGATTGCGTCCATACCGTCCTTTGAATGTGCTTTATACAAGAAAAAGGCAGAACACATAGCCAGGCATGGTGAACATGGATCGTGATATTCTGCCTTTTTAATCGGTCTCTACGACAACGAACTACACGTCGAAATACATGGAGAACTCATACGGATGCGGGCGCAGCGACAGCGGCACAAGTTCTTTGCTACGCTTGTAGTCGATATGTGTCTCGATCAGGTCTTCGGTGAAAACGCCGCCCTTGAGCAAGAAATCGTAATCGGATTCCAGCGCGTCGAGCGCCTCAGCCAGCGAGCCGGGCGTGCCGCGAATGTCGCCCTTTTCTGCCGCCGACAGTTCGTAGATGTCTTTGTCAAGCGGCGCGGGCGGCTCGATCTTGCTCTGGATACCGTCAAGTCCAGCCAGCATCATGGCCGAGAACGCCAGATACGGATTGCAGGTGGCATCCGGCGCGCGGAACTCGATCCGGCGTGACTTCGGTGAGGATGAGTAAGTCGGGATGCGGATGGCCGCCGAGCGGTTGCGCTGTGAATATACCAGGTTAATCGGTGCCTCAAAGCCCGGGACCAGTCGGCGATAGCTGTTGGTCGTCGGCGCACACAGGCCCAACAGCGCCGGCGCGTGGTGGAGAATACCACCGATGTAGTAGCGCGCTGTATCAGACAGCAACGCATATTTCGCTTCATCGAAGAACAGCGGCTCGCCGTTCTTCCACAGACTTTGATGGACATGCATGCCGCTGCCGTTGTCGCCAAATAGCGGCTTGGGCATGAAGGTTGCCGTCAGACCGTAATCGCGCGCGGTGTTCTTCACGATGTACTTGTAGATTTGCAGGTTGTCGGCCATCTTCAGCAGTAAGTCGAAGCGCATGTCGATTTCACATTGGCCGCCGGTCGCCACTTCATGGTGGTGCAACTCGATGTCGATGCCGGCCGCCATCATCTTGAGGATCATGTCCGAGCGGATGTCCTGCAAGGTATCAGTCGGTGGAACGGGGAAGTAGCCTTCCTTGTTGCGGATGCGGTAACCCTTGTTGCCGCCCTCGCGCTCGGCACCAGTATTCCAGAAGCCCTCGTCGCTATCTATATAGTAGTAGCCACTGTTGATGTTCTGGTTGAAGCGCACATCGTTGAACAGGAAAAATTCTGCTTCCGGTCCGAAATACGCCGTATCTGCGACGCCGGTGGTCTTCAGATACGCCTCGGCGCGCTTGGCGAGGTGGCGCGGGTCACGGCTGTACGGCTCGCGCGTCAGCGGATCGATAATGTCGCACAACAGCACCAACGTAGGGATTTTGCAGAATGGATCGACAAACGCCGTGGCAGGGTCCGGTACCATCAACATGTCGCTCTCATTGATGACCTGGAAGCCACGAATGGATGAACCGTCGAAGCCGAGCCCGTCCTCAAACATATCTTCACTCAAACGTGAAGCAGGCAGGGAATAGTGCTGCAACCCGCCAACAAGATCGGTAAAGCGGGTATCAACAATTTGAATCCCGTTCTCTTTAATGAGTTCTAACACCCCTTTGGCGTCAAGTGGTGACGTCGTGGTCATGGTCAGGTTTCCTCCTAATCGTTTCCGACACATAGTGTGGAGCATAATAATGCTTCACAACGCCTTTCACACCCTGATGGAATATTATAAAAAAAGCACCAGATGAAGCTCAAAAGAGCTTCGCTGGTGCGGTTCATTGCACTCAATATATATTGTGCCAGCGGATGTGATCTCGATATATTAGGATAAAGTAAAGAAGGGAGGATGGCTATAGCAGTTTGATACGAAGGTCATGCGCAGATATTTGTACAAATCATCCTAATGACTGCTCATGGTAGTTAGCAAAATAGGTCACGCTTGAAACTGACGCAGCGCAGCTTCCAGCACGTCGACCGCGCGCTCGAACTCAGCGATCTCGACATGCTCTTCTGGAGTATGATCGAGCGAGGAATCACCGGGACCATAGGCCAGAATCGGGCAGCGCCATGCCGGGCCAACAACGTTCATGTCAGACGTGCCGGTTTTGAGGAGAAAGCCAGGCGTGCCGCCAACGCTGCGCACACCTTTGAGGAACGCCCGCACCAGCGGCGTGTTCTTCTCGCCCTGGTACGCCTCGCAGCCGCCACGGAACTGTAGGGGCGAACCTTGTGTTCGCCCGGTTCCATCATCTCGCCCGGTTCCATCATCTCGCCCGGTTCCATCATCAGTCAACAACGATAGCTCCTGCACCAGTATGGAGGGCATGATGCCAAGTGGCAGCCGCAACCCGATTGTTAGCTCCGCCCAGTCTTGAAGGCCATCACTGCCAGAATGGATCGAGCGTAAGGAAGGAATAATCTGGTCGAACAATCGTGTTTTTCCCTCGTTCGCAGCGTCACAGTACGCATGTACAGCGTTCCAGAACGTCACAGCGCGCTCGGCCACGGCGATGTCTTTGCCCGCGCTGTGCGCCATCGGCTGCTCCCAGCGCCCCTCGACCAACAGCCGCCCCTTGTAGCCCAACGTCAGTCTGTCCCAGCCGCTCGGCTCGCCGATAATGCAGGCAACCGGCGCGTAACGGTCCACCACATAGTGAGCGCCCTTTGAGGAGGCGGCCTCTTCCTCGACCGCACCAACCAGCACCAAGCGTAGGGGCAATCCTGCGTGATTGCCCGACTTTTAATCAGCCGCGCCGCTGCAGCAATGAAGTTCACGAACGGGCCTTTAGCGTCCACTGTGCCGCGCCCATACAGCTTGCCATCTTCGACGCGCACCGGCACCTCGCCAGGTACGGTGTCAATGTGACCGAGTAGCACCATCGTCGGGCCATCGCCCGCCTCCCCAACCGCGTTACCCGCCTCATCCACATAGCTGTGGAAGCCCAACTGCGCCATAGCGTCTACAAGAAACTGCGCGACCGCCTGCTCATGGCCGGAAACACTTGGAACACGGACGGCCTGTTCAAGCAGGCTGATTGGATGGAGAAGAAAAGGATGTGTCATAAGCAATAAACGAATGACCTCATGTGCTCTGTCATAATGGCAGCCAGCGGCATGAGGTCATTTGCAAGCACAACTATCACAATGATTTCAAGTACACTACATCAAAGCTCGTACTCATGCGACCACGTCAATTCGGCTTTTTCGATATAAACCGGATCGCCTTCTTCTATGCCAGCCTTTTCCAGCGCATCGCTGATGCCACTCGCATAGAGTACCCGCTGAATACGATACAGCGACTCAGACTGCGCAAAGTTCGTCATGGAGATCAAGCGCTCGATCTTCTTGCCACGTACGCGCCAACCCTCGCCCTCACGCTCGATTGTAAACACATTCGGATCTTCGTCGGGCAGCGGCCATTCAAGCGTTTCTTCACGCCGCTCACGTTGTGGCGCAGGCATCTCGGACAGGCGGGCAGCCACATCATCGATCAATTCATCAACGCCCTGACGTGTCGCAGCCGAGATAGCAAAAATCTGCTCGTCTGGCAGATCAATCGCATCGCGGAGCCGCGCCATGTTAGCCTGCGCCTCCGGCAGATCGGCCTTGTTCAGCGCAACAATGCGAGGACGTTCGGCAAGCTCCGGCTGGTATTGCCGTAATTCTTCCACAATCTGATGATAATCATCAACCGGGTCACGCATATCAGTGCCTGCGGCGTCCACCAGGTGAACAAGCAGCCGCGTGCGTTCGACATGGCGCAGGAAATCGAAGCCAAGCCCCACGCCCAGATGTGCGCCCTCGATCAGTCCGGGAATGTCAGCCATGACAAACGAGAAATCGCCGACGCCAACCACACCAAGATTCGGCTGGAGCGTTGTGAATGGGTAATCTGCGATCTTGGGCCGCGCCGCGCTCACAACCGACAGCAGCGTAGATTTGCCGGCGTTGGGGAAGCCAACCAGGCCGACATCAGCCAGCAGCTTCAGTTCAAGCTCAACCTCAAGCTCCTGGCCTGGCTCGCCAAGCTCAGCAATGCGCGGAGTTTGCCGGGTGGATGTGACGAAGTGAACATTACCAAGGCCGCCCTTACCGCCACGCGCCGCCAGCAACTGCATGCCCGGCGCATCGAGGTCGACCTCGTACGTCTCACCGCCGATCTCGGTCCGTACCACCGTACCGGGCGGCACGTTGATCACAATGTCATCGCCACTACGCCCACGGCTACGCGAGCCACTCCCGTTGCCGCCACGATCGGCAATAAAACGCCGTTGATGCTTGAACCGCAATAGTGTATTCAGTTGCTCATCGACCTTGATAAAGATACTACCGCCATGACCACCATCACCGCCGTCTGGCCCGCCACGCGGTACATACTTTTCGCGCCGCAGCGAAGCCGAGCCATCGCCGCCATCGCCCGCTTTGAGATAAATTGTCGCGTGGTCGTAAAATTCACCAGCCATAATACAGCTTTTCTTACAAGGATGTACGTTTAATATCTACTGATTTTGTAGAGCGCTTCTGAAAGCGATACCACACTACTGCCCCCACGGTCAGTAGGAGCATGGCAACTGGCAGCAGTTCTAAAATTGACTGTGCTGGGCCGCCATCACGTAGTGGATTGGGCGGTGGCACATCGCTACCAACAACAGGCGCTGGTGCGGGCTGCTGCACCATTGCGCCCCGCGTTGCGCTGGCAGCCAATGACCATTTTTCAATGTAAATATAGGCACCAATCGCCACATTCAGCGCCAACAATCCCAGAATAATGCCAAAAAAGATGTGTTTTTGCATAAATTTTATCACCATAACCATGGGAGCTAGTGCTCACGTCAAAAGGCACAAAAAACAGACAGCGACAGAACACCGCCGCACAGGGGCTGCGCTCTGCCGCTGCTTGCATGTCCTCGATCCATTCCAACAACGCACTACCAGTACTACGTACCGGCATACGAATATTACGCCCGCCGCTCCGGTTGATCAATGCGCTCAATCGGTGGAACGGTGTTGTTCGTCGTCGTTGTCGTCGTCGTTGTGGGCGGCGTGGTTGTGTCCTCCTCACGCACAGCCTGCTTGAATTCGCGAATACTACCGCCAAGCGCGCCACCAAGGCCACGCAAGCGGCTGGCACCAAACAGCACAACCAAAATCAGAAGAATGATGATAAGCTCAACTGGACCAAGACCAAACATCTTTGTGCTCCTTTCCACGCCACTCGATATGCATGTCGAAGGCTCCACTGCCTTCATTCCATTGCGGTGAGCTTTGCGCGGAGATATATGTCGCCTATGTATTATACCCTACGGTGGGGGGCTGTCAACTCTATATACAAATCTTATGATGCAGGCACAGCCGCCCGACCTGCCGCCACATCCTCGTACACCGCCAGCGTCCGCTCGGCTGTTTCGCGCCATGAGAAGCGCTGCGCTCGCCGCAAGCCGCGTTCGCGCAGTTCAGCATGCAATTCGCGGTCTTGAAGCAACCGCAGCAGTGCCGCGCCCAGCGCCTCAGCGTCGGTAGTGGGAACAATCAGCCCGGCATCGCCGACAACCTCAGGCAAACTACTACTATCGGAAACAACCACCGGCGTGCCGCAAGCCATGGCTTCCAATGGTGGGATGCCAAAGCCCTCGAACAATGACGGGTAAGTGAAAACAGTCGCCGCCGCAAGCCAGAGCGGTTTCTCAGCCTCGTCGATGTAGCCGACAAAACGCAGGCGATCCCCAAGTGCAAGTGATTCTGCTTTGGCAAAGATTGGATCGTACAACCAGCCTTTGCCACCGCCAATGATCAATGGGACATCCGTCGATGCTGCGATCCGCGCATATGCCTCAAATAGCGTTGGCAGGTTCTTGCGCGGCTCGATCGTGCCGACGAACAAGATGAACCGCTCTGGCAGGCCGTGTCGTCGTTTGAACGCATCCAATTCAGTTGGATCAGGCGGGCGAAAGCGCGCATCGCAGGCGTTATGCGTTACCACAATCTTCTCCGCTGGCACGTCGAGCAGCCGAATAATTTCACGCTTGGTAAACTCTGAGACAGCCAGAATGCGCGCCGCGCGCCGCACGGAAACATGCGTAGCCCATGTTAAATACATTCTGTTGTACCAACGGAACGTCTGGGGGAAAGAGATTGACGAAAGATCATGAATGGTAATGACGCTCGGCACGGGGCAGAACAGCGGCGCGACAATCTGTGTTCCATGAAACACATCAGCGCCATTAAGTCGCAACAACAGCGGCGCCAGCACCTGCTCCCATGGCACACGCACGCGCGGATTAATCGTCGGCAAACGGCTTGCGCGCACCTGAAAATTTGGTGGTAGACCCAACTTGGGCGCATCAAGACCACAGAGTTGTATAAACAGTGTACTGGTTCTGACGATCGATCTGGCCGAGATGGGTCAGCAACTCTTCGATGTAGATCGAGACACCGGCGCGCCGGAAGCTGCGAGTATGTGCCAACAGATGAGCATTAATAGCAACGTGCATACAGAAAACACAAAAACGAACGCGTAAAACGTAAGAAATAGCAAGAGCCTTACGTTTTACGCGTTAGATAACTATTGACGGCATCTACCAAACAGAACTATAATTTACGGTTGTGACGCGTACGATGGGGAAGAAATCACACCCCAGTAATCGCGCGGCCAGTATGAAACCCAAGCCTTGCCGATCACCTGATCCAATGGCAATTCGGCCCATTCGCGCGAGTCGCTGCTATTTTGTCGGTTGTCGCCAAGTACAAAGATCGAGCCGGGTGGCACAATGAAGCTGTGTCCTTGCTCGCACACATCGCCCATGCGACAATCTGTTTGAATGCCTTGGAGATATGGCTCATCAAGAAGCTGCCCATTGACATACACATGACCATCATGAAATCGAAATCGTTTCACCGGGCAGGCCAATGACGCGTTTGATGTAATCTTTGCTAATATCACGCGGGTATTCAAACACCACGACTTCGCCACGGCGCGGCATGTGAAATGGATACACAATACGGGCAGGTAGATTGCCATCGCCAGGCAGTAAACGCAACGGTGCATTGAGATCGAAATGAAAATAGACAATTTTATTAACAAGAATGTATTGGCTCGAATGGAAGTTCGGCTCCATACTTTGCCCCTCAATCTTGAAGTTCTGCACCACCCCGCGCACAATCAAGAAAACCAGCAAAATAAAGAGCACCGTTTCAAACAATTCACGCACCACCCCACGCACCGATGGCGTTGCGGGCGTTTCTTCCGTGTCATACACATTCGGGCCATGTCCAAACGTGGTACCCCGATCGTCGGCAGGCACTGCCTTGGCATCAGGAGAAAGGCCAATACGATCGCGAAGTGGAGTTTCGTCCATGAGGTTCTATCTTTTTCAAGCCTGTGATGGGCATGGCACACAAGCCAGTGCCACAAATAGCAACAAAAAAGGAACGAAATAGCGCGCGTACTGCCCGCTCTTTCAATCACGACTTGTATTATACTCCATCGCATGGGATAAAGCCAGAGGAAACAACTATGCGTCTCACCCAGCTTGCAGAGCAGTTCGACAATACATTTCGCTGTGATGTGTGTCAGTGGCACTGTGTGTTAGCACCAGGACAGGTTGGCCGCTGCCTTGTCCGAAGCGCCATCGACGACGGCATTGTGGCTGAGAATGACGGCATGATCAGCGCAGCGCAGGTCGGCATGATTGAGGATCATCGGCTCTGGCACCTGCTACCCGGCACGTCTGTCATGGCGGTGGGAAGTTGGGGCTGTGCCTTTCCCACTGACCAGCAGCGTAGTCAGTATGCCCGACTGCCAGGCGACGAAACCAAGCGGCGGCAGCTCGCGCCAGAGCGCGTGGCGCTGGTGGCGCTGGATCAGTTGTGTCGCGGCGTGGTGTGGGCATACAATGATCCATCGGTATCGCAAGAATACCTGCTAGACGTGCTCAGCTTGAGCCGCGCCAACAGCCGTTACACCGCCATCGTCACGACCGGGTATCATTCGATTCAAGTCGCTCGACCAGATCGGCAACTATCTCGATGCGATCAGCCTTGACCTGCGCGCCTTTGATGACAGTGCGTATGCACGGCTGGCCGGCATCGAGCAGTGGCGCGGCATTCTAGAGGTTGCTGCCCATGCCCAGCATCGCTGGCACTGCCATGTCGAGGTGACCACACGAATGCATCCCGGCGTCAACGACACGCCCCATCAAATCGAGGCACTCGCGGGCTGGATCCGCCAGACACTCGGCGCGCATGCTGCATGGCATGTGCTGCCGGGCGACGCAGGCTCGGCGGCGGCGGCGGCAGTGAACCGCGCTCGGCGGCTCGGCCATGAGCAAGGCTTGCAGTTCATCTACGGTCCCGACCCGTACCAGCCAACGCACTGCTCCTCATGTGGCACGGTCGTGATTGAGCGCAGCGCAACCGGCACACGTGTAGTTGCGCTGGAAGGCAGCCATTGTGCCTCATGTGGCGCGGATTTGCACATCCGTACTTCGATTTTCAAGCAATAAACCACAAAGACACAAAGAACATCAAGGTATAAAGTAGGAATGACTTCATTCGTTGTCTTTGCGCCTTCGTGTCTTTGTGGCAGAACCTCAACATGGAAACATGGCGTTTACTTATTGACGCACCAACTGATGGCGCGACCAACATGGCTCGCGACGAGGCGCTGCTCCAAGCGCATGCAACTGGCATGACGCCACCGACAATCCGATTGTATCAGTGGCAGCCCGCATGCCTTTCCCTGGGCCGATTTCAGCGCAGCGGCGATATCGATTGGGAAGCATGCGAGCGCGGCGGCGTCGATGTCGTGCGGCGGCCTTCTGGCGGGCGGGCGCTGCTGCATGCCGATGAACTTACCTATGCGGTAATTGCACGCACCGACCACCCGCTGTTTGCCGGACGCGGATCGATCCTGCATAGCTACCATGACATCAGTCTGGCGCTGCTCCACGGTCTTCGGCTATCTCGGCATTGCGGCGGAACTCGCGCCCGCCGCGCGGCGGCGCGGCGTATCAGCAGCATGCTTCGACACGCCCGCCGCGTTTGAACTCACCGTCGGCGGGCGCAAGCTGGTCGGCAGTGCCCAGGCACGCCGCGAGGGCGTGCTGCTGCAACATGGCGCACTGCCTTTTTCCCCGCACGCCGCGCGCCTTCAATCGCTGCTGACATGCCCCATCCCTGACCTCAATACCACCATGATGACGCTCGACGAAGCGCTTGGGCGGCCTGCCAATGCTGCTGCCGTCGCTGATGCACTCGTCGCTGGATTTCAGGAAGCATGGAACATCGCGCTGGAACCCGGCACGCTGACCGCCGAGGAGCAAACGCTAGAGAACGAATTACGTGCAACCCGCTACACGAACGATGCATGGACGCGCGCCCGTTAAGTCATGGTATAATCTTTTTAACCTCTTTTCCTGGATTTGATGAAGGGTGCAACTCTCTATGTCGCGATGTTGCGCCGCAAACCAACCGCAACGATGCGCCCGAACAATAAGGATGCGTTCCACAACGCCATGCCGCACTAAAGGAGACCCGCTGTGACCGATGGCATCGCAGTTGAACTGCGCGATGTTGTAAAGCGTTTCGGCGATGTAACTGCCGTTGATCATGTGTCCATGCCCATCCGTGATGGTGAATTTTTCTCAATGCTCGGACCATCCGGGTGCGGAAAGACGACCAGCCTGCGCATGATCGCTGGTTTCGAGCGCCCCACCCACGGCGACATTTATTTGCACAACAAATCTATCTCCAATACGCCGCCGTTTCAGCGCAACGTCAACACGGTCTTTCAATCCTACGCGTTGTTTCCGCACATGACCGTGGCGCAAAATGTGGGCTTCGGGTTGGAGATGAAAAAAGTCGCCAAAGATGAAATTCGGCGGCGCGTCGGCGAGGCGCTCGACATGGTGCAACTCAACGGCTACGACGACCGGCGACCACGCCAGTTGTCGGGCGGGCAGCAGCAGCGGGTGGCGCTCGCTCGGGCGCTGATCAACCGCCCGGACGTGCTGCTGCTGGACGAGCCGCTCGGCGCGCTGGACCAGAAGCTGCGCAAAGAGATGCAGCTTGAACTGAAGCGCCTTCAGGAGCAGGTCGGGATCACGTTTATTTTCGTCACGCACGATCAGGAAGAAGCGCTGACCATGAGCGACCGGATCGCCGTGATGAACGCAGGCAGGGTGCTGCAAGTCGGCACGCCGACCGAAATCTACGAGCGGCCAAACAACCGCTTTTGCGCCGATTTCATTGGCGAAACGAACTTTATTGCTGGCAAAGTGGTGGAGGCCGGCGCTACGAACGTCGCCGTCGGAGACTCCTGACGGAATTGTCGTGCGCGGGCAGCATGCGCGCCCGGTCCAACCTGGCGAAAATGTCGTCGTCTCCATTCGGCCAGAAAAGGCGCGCCTCGTGTCTACCGATGATGCCAGCGGCCTGCCTGACGATGCCAAGCCATTCCCCGTGACGGTGGAGCGCGTGGCATATATTGGCAGCGACACGCGCATTCAGGTGCGGTTCGGCACGCAACAGTCGTTCAACGTATGGGAGCAGAACGCCCGCTCGACGCTCGACCGCAGCGAATACTGGCAGCAGGGCGAGCAAGGCCTGCTCTGGTGGCCGCCCGAAAATGCGCTGGTGCTGACAGAATAAAGGATTGCCATGGCTGTTGACACGGTTTCACCATCGGAGCAGCGCGGCACAGGGTTGATGGGCATGCTCCGTCGCAGCGCGCGGCTACGGCTAGGATTGCTGATTTTTCCCGGGCTGTTCTGGCTAGTGCTGTTTTTCGCGCTGCCGCTGCTGGTGATTGTGCTGTACAGCGTGCTGACGCCGGGACCGCGCGGTGGCGTGCTGTTCACCTTCACGCTCAATAATTATGTTGAGCTGTTCACGCAAGATTTGTACGTCAATGCCTATGTGCGCTCGGTCTGGATCGGCATCGTCACCACGCTGCTCTGCCTCCTGATCAGCTACCCGCTGGCACTGTACATCGTGCAACAGTCGCCGCGCTGGCGCAGTGTGCTGCTGTTTTTAATTCTGATTCCATTTTGGACCAACTTTCTCGTGCGCACCTATGCGTGGATGTTAATTCTAAGCAACAATGGCGTGCTGAACAGCCTCATTCAGGCGGTCGGGCTGCCGCGCCAGACGCTACTGAACACGACCGGCGCGGTCGTTGTCGGATTAATCTACGGCGAATTGCCGTTCATGGTGCTGCCGATCTACGCATCGCTCGACCGCTTTGACTTCACGCTGATGGAAGCCGCCGCTGATCTCGGCGCAAACCGCACCCGCGCCTTTCTGCGGATCATGCTGCCGCTGACCATGCCGGGCGTGGCGGCTGGCTCGGTGCTGGTGTTCGTGCCGACCGTGGGGCAGTTCGTCGTATCGGACCTGCTAGGCGGCGCGAAAGTGGACATGCTGGGCAACCTCTTACAACGCCTGTTCACGCGCTCGAACCCGCCCAACTGGCCGCTTGGCTCAGCCATGGCGCTGGTGTTCATGGCCGTGCTAACGATTGGCGTGGTGCTGTACTTCCGAAAGACGGCGGAGGCTGACGCATGATTGAGGCTCAATCGCAAACGCAGACGCAGACAGCCGCGCCCATCCGCACCTCCGACCGCCGCAGCAACTGGCGCACTGCGCTGCTCGGCACACATTCGGTGCTGACGTTCATCTTCTTGTACGCGCCGATTTTTGTCTTGGTGGTGTTCTCATTCACCAGGGACTCATTTGGCATTCGCTGGACCGGCTTCACGTTCGACTGGTACGCGCGTCTTTTGGAAAACTCGCGGCTGCTGGGAGCGGCGCTGAATACCTTGAAAGTCGCCGTGATCTCCACCGTCGTCTCGACGATCATCGGCACCATGACGGCCCTGGCGATGGAGCGCTACCGTTTTCGCGGGCGCACTGGCTTCGACGCGCTGCTGTACCTGCCGATTGTGATTCCTGAAATCGTCATGGCGCTGGCGCTGCTGGCGTTTTTCTCGTTTTCGCTCGGCATCATCGAAGCCATTACTGGCCAACCGATGCGCTTCAGCCTTGTCACCGTTACGATTGCGCACATCGCGTTCAGCATCTCGTTCGTGGTTGTGGTGGTGCGCACCAGCCTGAAGGGCTTTGATCAACGGCTGGAGGAAGCGGCGCAAGACCTCGGCGCGAATGAGTGGCAGACGTTTCGGCATATCACATTGCCGCTAATTCTGCCGGGCATCATCGGCGGGGCGCTGCTGGCCTTTACGCTCTCGCTCGACGATTTCGTCATTAGCTTTTTCACCACCGGGCCGGGCGTTTCGCTGCTGCCGGTTGAGGTGTACGGGCAGGTCAAACGTGCCATCACGCCCAAGATCAACGCTATTTCGACGGTCATGCTGGTGCTTTCGATGACGCTTGTCTTTTTGTCTCAGTTTGTGCAGCGGCGGCGCAACTGATTGTGTCGCCGCGATGCCAGATGCTATTAGAAGGAGTTTCTTCATGGATCGAGCACGATTTGGAGGGCTGCTGTTTGCGGCGCTGTTTGCGCTTTCGGCATGCGGCAGCGGCGGAGAGCTTCCGGCGGCAGGTAGCTCAACCGGCGGCAACGACACAGCGGCCCAGCCGACGAGCGCCCCGGCAGCCACAGCAGGCAGCGAGGCGACCAGCGCTCCAGTCGCCACCAATGCTCCAGCGGCGACCGCAGGCAGCGACATCACTGCCGTACCGGCAGCAACCGCAGGCGGCGAGGCGACCAGTGTCCCTGCGGCGAGCGGCGAGTTGCAGGTCGATAAATCCAAGCTTGCTAAAGAACTGCACTGGTACAACTGGAGTGACTACGTCGATCCGTCCATTCTTGACGATTTTGAAAAAGAGTACGGCGTCAAGGTCACGGTCGACCTGTTCGACCAAAACGAGGACATGCTGGCGAAGATTCGGGCTGGCAACTCCGGCTACGATCTGGTCACGCCTTCCGACTACGCGGTGCAGATCATGGCCGCCGACAAGCTGCTCGCGCCGCTCGACAAAACTCTGCTGCCGAATCTCCAGTACATGCACAAGCAGAACATGGATTTGTACTTCGATAAAGGCAATACCTATTCTGTGCCGTACATGTTCGGCATCACTGGCATTGCCTACAATAAGAGCAAATTCTCGACGCCGCCGGACAGTTGGGCCGCGCTGCTCGATCCACAGCAGGCTGAAAAGTACAAGGGTGAATTCAGCATGCTGGACGACGAGCGCGAAACACCTGGTGCGGCGCTCAAGTACATCGGCAAGTCGCTGAATGACACTGATCCCGCCGATCTGAAAAAGGTCGAGGAGATCCTGAAAACGCAGAAGCCATACGTCGCGGCGTACAACAGTACCGACACCAACCGTAAACTGGCCAGCGGCGAATACATCATCGCCCATGCCTGGAGCGGCTCGGCCATGCAGGCGCGCCAGGGTCTCGGCGATGAGTTCTCCGGCAACCCTGACATTGCCTTCCTGATACCAAAAGAAGGCGGCATGATCTGGCAGGATAATCTGGTGGTGCTGGCAAGCTCGCCGAACGCTTACACGGCGCATGTCTCATGGACTACTTGATGCGTCCCAACATCGCCGCGCGCAACACGGAATACATTGGCTACCTGACGCCCAATGCGGAGGCGGAGAAGCAGCTTTCGCCAGAAACGCAGGCGTTGTACAAGGAAGGCTTTGCGCCCGACGAGGAAACCTACAAACGTCTCGAATGGGCTGTTCGAGACGAGAAGACCGCAGCCTTTACCGACCTGTGGACGGCGGTAAAGGGCGAATAAAGAGGCGTTTTCTAAGAATTTTCACATCCTGATCCATATATCCGTAGGGGCGAGGCATGCCTCGCCCCTACAATTGGAACGACATACATGATGTTTTAAATGTTCGTCGCCGCCTCACTGCCGGAATCGCAGCAGCCGCAGCACCGCCAGCAGTAAAACTACGCCCGCACCCGTCCCGACGCCACTTGCGGCATATGCAACAGCACATTTTCTAACGCAAGCTGCGGATTGACGTTTTCGCGCAGGTGCTGTGGAGCCTCGCGCAGGCGCTCGATAAATACGTGGATGTCGCCGACGCGGTAGCGCGCCGCCGCCTGCCGCAATTCGTCGGCGCGGTCGATGTGCATGATCTGCTCCGGGCAGCCTGCCGCGACCAACAGTATGTCGCGCCACCAGCTTTGCCACAGTTCCAGCTGCGCCATGACATTCGCCTGTTCGCCGCTACGGTACTCCTTGGCGCGCTCCTCGGCCCAACGAAACGCACCGGCCCGGCCTGCATTCGTCAGCGCCACCAAGCTATCAAGCTGCGCCTGCTGCGCCGCAAGCTCATCGGGCGTGTCGACCATGCGCAGCGCCCAACCGATCCGCCCGCCACTCCAGGCTGCCAGCAAGTCAGCATCCTCAGCAGCTACATTGCAGCGCTCCCGCAGCGCCCGCGCCACTTCCGTGCGCGGCACGGGACGCAGCTTCAGCGGCTGGCAGCGCGACACAATCGTCGGCAACAGATCACTGCTAGTGTTCGCCACCAGAATGATCGTGACGTACGGCGGCGGCTCTTCCAACGTTTTGAGCATGGCGTTGGCCGCCGACTCGCTCAGCCGCTCGGCGTCGTGCAAAATGAACACGCGCCGCCGCCCTTCATAAGGTCGCAACGTGATGTCGCTCTGCCATGCCCGCACCGTGTCGATCTTGAGATCGCGCTGGCGGGCGGCCTCATCCGCCTTCAATCCCTCGGCCTGCGTCGCCATGCCCGCGATTCGCACATCAGAATGGTTGCCGCGCGCAATCCGTTTACACGCACGGCACTGGCCGCATGGATCGAAACCGCCAGTCTCGCAGTTCAGCGCCTGCGCCAGCCGCAGCGCCAACAGCGCCTTGCCGATCTCAGACGGCCCACTGAACAAGTAGGCGTGCGCCATGCGCCCGCTACGTAGCGAACTCCGCAAAAACTCCACCGCCCATTCGTGCCCAACTATGCCCCAGTTTTGTAATTCATTCATTATTTTGTCATATGAAGCGAATCTTTTCGCCACTTGTCTGCGTTATATATAGTGAGTACTTTGCTAGAAGGCACTGCCATGGCAGATATTACCATTCTCATCATCGACGATACTCCTGATCACCGCGACCTGTTGCGCCTTCTGCTCCAGGCTGTGGGCTACCGTGTGATCACCACCCCTTCCGCCGAGGCAGCCGCCCGCGCACAGTACGAGCAACTCGACCTGATTTTGGCTGAACTATCGCTGCCCGGCCAGGCGGCATGGGAAGCAGCCCGCGCGCTACGCGCCATGCCGACGCTTGCTGATACGCCAATGCTTGGCACGACAGTGTACAACACATTGATTCACACTGCACGCGCCGAGGCCATTGGGTGCGCCGGGTACGTCGAAAAGCCGTTCAATATCGATTACCTGCTGCACCGCATCAACCAATTGTTGCCTACCACGCTTTCGGCATGATTGTAGCCACCGAGGATACAGAGCGTAAAGAGATAGAGAAGATAGCACATTGGGCAGTCAGTGAAAACGCCTGTCAGCATCTGCAATTCTCCATTTTCTATTCTCTATTTCAACAACCTCTATGCCCTCTGTGTTCTCTGTGACAAACATTTACTGCCAGCGGCGAAACACCAGCACTGCATTCACGCCACCAAAGCCAAACGAATTCGACATGGCGAGATCCAGCGGCACTTTGCGGGCGCGATTCGGAACATAATCCAGATCGCAGTCCGGGTCAGCGTGCTCGTAGTTGATCGTGGGCGGCACAACGCCATGCACGAGCGACAAAACGGTCGCGGCAGCCTCCACCGCGCCTGACGCGCTGGTCAAATGCCCCAACATAGATTTGCTCGCGCTGATCGGCACGCGCCTCGCCTGTTCGCCAAACACGTGCTTGATTGCCAGTGTTTCAGTGACATCGCCTGTCGGCGTGCTGGTGGCATGGGCGTTAATGTAGTCCACCTGCTGTGGCGTTATGCCAGCGCGCTCCAGCGCGCGCCGCATCGCCAATACTGCCCCTTCTGCCTCGGGATGCGGCGCGGTAACGTGATGCGCGTCGCTGCTGGCACCGTAACCCACGAGCTCGGCATAGATGCGCGCGCCGCGCTGCCGGGCATGCGCCAGCGTTTCCAGCACCAGCACGCCTGCGCCTTCGCCAATGACAAAGCCGTCGCGCTCGGCATCGAACGGGCGCGAGGCGCGCTCTGGTGCGTCGTTGCGCGTCGAAAGAGCGCGGATGGCGCAGAAACTGAGCATTGAAAGCTTGCTGATCGGCGCTTCAGTGCCACCCGCCAGCATGACCTGCGCATCGCCACGCCGCAGCACCTCGGCGGCCTCGCCAATCGCCTGCGCGCTGGCTGCACAGGCGGTGGAAATGGCCGTGGTATAGCCCATAAGGCCAAGCTGCATGGCGACCTGACATGCGGGCATGTGTGGCAGTGCCATCGTAATGTAAAATGGATTCACACGCGCGGGGCCGCGCTCCAACGCTGTCCGCACGAACTGTTCAGTGTCGGCGGGCGAGGTGCTGCCGTTCGCTATGAGCACGCCGACCTCGCGACGATTGGCGTCCGTTATCGTCAGTGCAGCGTCATGAATTGCCATATGCGCCGCCGCCACTGCAAACTGGCTGGCGCGCGACATACGCCGGGCATCCTTCGCATCTATAAAGGCGCACGGCTCGAAGTCTTTCACTTCAGCGGCAATCTTCGACGGCACGCCATCCATGTCGGACAGCGAAACCGGAGCGACACCGCTTCGTCCCTCTACCAGCCCGTTCCAAAATGTGCCAATATCGGAGCCAAGTGGCGTCACAAGGCCCATCCCTGTCACAACAATGCGCGTATGCTCATCATACGTAGAATCAGGAAAATGTTCCTGCAATAATGCCTCTATATGCTGCTCAAGCTCCGCTCGCTCAGCGACATGGGGAGCGAGCAGATCGAGCAACTGGCTGCGCAAAGCGGTGCGGTGTGCTTGAATGTGCTGCAATGTTGACCGCATACGTACCTCCTCGCCATCATGCACAATGAGCATTCACAAATGTACTATGCCATGGTACCGCATGAAGCGCGACGGCGACAAGGGGATTCATGTACGATTATCTGTCGTATTGACTTTGCTACCGCATCTGGCAACATAAACGGAGACGCTACTGAACAAGACTGGCATCTGTTCGCCAGCAAAGCACCCAGAATCATGACCTAATGGCAGAGACGCGCCATTATAGAGACTCATACATGTTCTTTGGATATATAAAACTACACGTGCATGCGCGCATCTGACATCAAACTATATTTGTACACAGGAAATTCCTATCATTAAATTTTAATTGCAAACCATATTCTTTAACTCGATGAAAGAATATGCTAAAAGGTCTTCATTCATACATTATGTTTTTCTTCATTTTATACAAAAGGAACTCAGTTAAGTATAATAGTACCCGCAGGTACTTTATGCTCATTCGACAATGATAGTATGGTTAACTTGCAGCAACCATAAAAATACGGTAAGATATGTTTAGTTATTCAACGTATGAATACGGGAGAAATTAAATGCCACAGGTACGCAAACTTACCCCAGAAGAAGTACGCGACATCGAGGGCCGTATCAAAGGTCAGCGTAAGCTTATTGAAGAAGAGTATGACGCACTTTTGCAGGATTATCATATTGGAGATTATGGCGAAGCGGAGCTTGCGCCAGATGAAAAGCGCATCACAGTGCGCAATCGGCTGCGTGCCGCCGCGCACCGGCGCGATGTAGGGCTGGAGTTTCGGCGCACACGCGGCAACACATTGCGCTTCAAAGTCGTGCCAGGCGATGAGGACATGGACGATGAAGCTGCTGATGGCGCGCCGGAGCCGACAATTGTGCCTGGAGAGCCGCCTAAGAAGCGCGGACGCCAAAAGAAAACAGAGGTTGCGTAAGAAGAGCTTCCATATAGTCATGAAAGAGCTGGGACAAGCAGCAAACCCATTACACTGCTTGACTCAGCTCTTCTTAACGTTGTTTCCTTCAATAGGGGCGCGTATAGCGGCATGGAGACGCTTGTATATGTGTCAGAGCATTATTCCTTGACAGAATGCTGCGCCAGTGTCACATTATCAGTTATACGTGTGTTCATCAACATGGCATAAATAAACGAGCAAAGGACTATTAAATGCTGGCTGCTCTGAAATATGGCTTCCGTGATGCATTGCGTCTTGATGTTGTGCTGCCATTATACATATGGGGTCTGCTGCTTGGTTTAGTGCAGACATGGCCGTTGCTCGTCGCGGCGCAGCACGGTGCATTGAACAATCCGTTTGCAGGACAGCTTGTGGCGGGCGGCGCGGACGCACTGGTCAATTTGTTTCTTGGCAGCCCGACGGCTGGCGCGCAGGCGGGCGTCTGGGGTGGCATGCTGCTGCTGCTCTTGCTTGTGTATAGTCTGGGCTACAATTTTCTGTCCGGCGGCATGCTGAACGTCTGGGCAGACAAAAGTTCGTTCGGGCGCGGCGGCATGTGGGCGTTCTGGTCGTTCACGGCGCTGGGCGCGCTGCTAATACTTCTGGCGCTGGTTGCCATTGGCATTGCGGCGGCTGTTGCTGCGGTTGGCGCTGGCCTGCAGGTGGGCGTAGTGTTGGCCGCCGTAATGTTGCAAATCATCAACATGGTGGGCGAATATGCCCGCGCGCTTGCTGTGATCGAGAATCGGCGCAATCCGTTCGTGCTGCTGGGCCGCGCATTTGCATTCTGCACGCGGCGGCCAGGGACGCTTGTGCTGGCCTTGGTGGGCGTGCTGCTCAGCTTGGTACTGGCGTTTGTTGCGGTCAAAGCGCTGCCGCTGGTCTCAGGTGGCGTGCTGGCGATTGTGGTGCAGCAAGTGCTTGCGTTTGGATGGACATGGGTCAAGGCGCTGCGGCTGGCATGGGCACTCAACTATGTGGAAACAGCCGACGCGCTAGGCACTCGGCTGGTTGCTCTCAGCCAGTCGTTTGGCGAACGCGGCATGCTCCTCAGTGGCAAGCCCCTGTTGGAGGACCGCCAGCACCTGCGCCATATTGTCGTTGAGCAGCGCTTCTGAATCAAGCCACAAACCGGGAAAGACGCGACTACGAATCACGCCCGCCTCGTCTGGCTCGATGGCAACATACACTTCGTCTTCCAGCGTCCACCAGTCGATTCGCCCATCGTACACCTGCCACACCGCATACTCGCGCACGCCGTTGCGCCGGTACACATCGCGCTTATCATGCAGATCGTAGGCGGCGCTGCTAGCCGCAACCTCAAATACCAGGTCAGGTGGCCCCTCGATGTAATCGTCCGTGCTGATCGATGCATGCCCCCCGGCTAATGCCGGCAGCAGCAACAATGCGTCAGGCTGCGGCTCGTTATCAGCGTCAAGCCGGACGGTTGCATTGTCAGCTACATCCGCACCGGGTGTTGCGGCAACATAGATTGTAAGCCAGCCAATAACTTGGCTATGCGGCTTGCCATGGCTCTGAAATCGTACTGGTGATGCCACGTAGACCACTCCTTCAATCAGTTCGGCTTTCTTTATCTCCGGCATGGCGTCATAGCGGCGCTCGAACTCGCGGCGCGTGAGCCGGTCGCCGCTTTCAAGTGGCGGTGGCTCGCCGAAACGTATCGTTGCGCGTTGTTGGGTCCGCTTTGTCACAGTCATTGGAATGTCCCTCGTGGCTCGTCCATCGCTTTCATTATACACCGGCAACCGCCTGGAAGCTATGGTATGATAGTACAAAGACGTGTTTACATAGGCAAAAACGATGAGCAACAAGCCCCAAAACATCAAAGGTATGCGCGATCATCTGCCAGAGGCGATGATTTTGCGCCAACATATCATTCAAACATTGACAACAGTGTTCGAGCGGCATGGCTTTGAGCCACTGCAAACGTCGATCCTGGAATACGCTGAAACGTTGGAAGGCAAAATCGGCGACGAGGAAAAGCTGATCTACCGCTTTGAGGATCATGGCGGGCGACGGCTGGCGCTGCGCTATGACCAAACCGTGCCGCTGGCCCGCGTGGTCGCACAATACCAGGGCCAACTTGCATTCCCATGGCGGCGCTACGCCATCGGCCAGTCCTACCGTGGCGAGCGTCCGGCGCGCGGGCGCTATCGCGAGTTCTGGCAGGCCGACGTTGATATTGTCGGCTCGGCTTCGCCCCTGGCCGATGCCGAGATTATTACGGTGCTGACCGAGGCATTGCAGGCGCTTGGCTTCAACAGCTTTACAACATTCCTGAATCATCGGCAGGTGCTGGGCGGGATTGCGCGTGTCTCTGGGTTGGACGAAGAAGCGGCGGGCGGCGTGTACCGCGCGATCGACAAGCTGGACAAGATTGGACCGGATGGTGTACGCGAGGAACTCATCAAGAGCGGCGTTCATGCCGAAGCCGCTGGGCGCATCCTTGAGCTTGTGTTGCTCGAAGGCGCAACTGATGATGTGCTCGAATCGCTGTCAGAGCGGCTCGGCAGTGATGAGCGCGCAAGCCGTGGATTGGAGAATCTGCGCGCCATCACGCGCTATCTCAGCGAAATTGGCATGCCGCCGGAACGCTACACCGTCGCGCCGCGTCTGGCACGTGGACTGTCGTATTACACTGGCGTGGTGTTCGAAACGGTGGTTGATAACCCGCCAATGGGATCATTGCTGGGTGGCGGCCGCTATGATGAACTCGTGGGTATGTTCGCCGGGCAGTCCGTCCCGACCATTGGGCTGGCGTTCGGCATCGAGCGACTGCACGATGTTATGACCGAACTTGGCATGGGGCCACAAAGCGCGACCTTGTCGGAAGTGTTCGTGACGCTGTTTCCTGAAACGGCGGGCGCGGCGCTGCGGCTGGCAACCGAGCTACGCACAGCAGGTATCAATGTCGAGACGGCGCTCAATCCTGATGAAAAACTCGGCAGGCAGTTCAAATACGCTGATCGCAAGGGTATTCCGTTGGCGCTAGTGCTCGGCCCAGACGAGGCAGCCCGCAACGAAGTGGTGCTGCGAAACATGCGTACCGGCGAGCAGCGCAACATCGAGCGCAGCAACATTGTGGCGGTGTTGCGCGCAAATGGAGGGTCGCATGGCAGCAGTTGAAGCATCAAAAACAAGCCGCAAGGGCGAACCGGCATGGGATATCGCGCGCCTGTTTCCTGAGCAGGGCGAGTGGTCTGAGGACGAGTATATCACTCTTACAAATGGAACAAATCACCTTGTCGAACTCTCAGATGGCTTTGTAGAGGTATTGCACATGCCAACTCTGCGTCATCAACTTATCGTGCTTTTTCTCTATCGCCTCCTGTTCCAGTTTGTCATGGAATCAGGTAAGGGAATTGTTGTTACGTCTCCATTGAGGGTACGATTGTGGCAAGGAAAAGTTCGTGAGCCAGATATCGTTGTGATGTTGGCAGCACACCGCGACCGGGCACATGATGCTTACTTCGAAGGTGCTGATCTGGTTGTCGAGGTCGTCAGCGAGGACGACCCGCAGCCCGATCTTGTGACGAAGCGCGACGAATACGCGCGAGCTGCCATTCCGGAGTATTGGATTGTGGAGCCGAAAACGGAAACCATTACAATGCTGCGTCTCGAAGACCAACGCTATGTCGAGCATGGTTCCTTCAAGCGCGGCACGCTGGCAACATCCGCACTGCTGCGTGGCTTTGAAGTCGATGTGGATGCCGTATTTGACAGTGGTGTAGCGGCACACTAAACGCAATGCTCTTGTAATGCGCTGGTTATAGCGTTGAGCGAGAATATGAGCGCGACTGACACGACAGACAATCGATGCCGCACATGTCACAGGAGGTTAGCATGTCTGAACAGGTACTTGATAAAAAGCTAAGTGCATTTCTTGATGAGCTTGCCAGTGGCGCACCCACGCCCGGCGGCGGCAGCGTTGCCGCGCTGTCCGGCGCGATGGCTGCCGGGCTGCTCACCATGGTGTGCGACCTGACGATTGGCAAGGCGCAGTACGCCGATTTTGAGGAAGATGCCAAATCGCTGCGTACTCGCGCCGAAACACTACGGACTGAACTTCAGCAACTTGTGCAGGCCGATGTAGATGTATTCAACCGCTTCGGAGCTGCTTACAAGCTGCCGCGTACCACAGAGGCTGATGCCGCCAGTCGTCGTGCCGCCATCCAGACGGTCGCCAAGCAAGCTACCGAAGTGCCGCTGCGCACGGCCCGCGCCGCCGTGTCGCTGCTGGCGCTGTGCGCGCCGCTGGCCCGCCGTGGCAACCGCATGGCAATCAGCGATGTCGGCGTAGCGGTGCTGTTAATTCAGGCGGCAGTGCCATCAGCCCTGCTGAACGTCAGCATCAATTTGAACATGTTGGAAGATCAGATGTTCACACGCCAGGTGCGGGCACAAGTTGAGGATTTGACCATGGGACTAGATGAGGAAGCGCGTGGGATTCTCGCCATTGTAGGCGAACGCATGCGAGACAACGGCAAATAGTTGATGCAGAACAGGAAGTGCAGCAGTAAACAATAACTTCTGGTTGAAACAAGACCTGTAACTATTCTTCACGCGCAATGCTATTCCAGCATGCTTGTTGCTCCAACAATGCATCATGCGTATCAGTGCAGTTGAATGCTTCTTGATACAGGTCAAATGGTGCAGTTACCGCATCCACGCCTGCTATAAGTGCTTCAACCATGTGCTCGATGTTGCCCACAGCACTGACTACAAGCTGTGTCTTGTACGAGTATCTATCACGAATAACAACCATGTCATTGATGAAATCGCGCATGTCATCACCACGCTGGCTTTCCAAACGGCGTTCGGGCGACACATAGTATGCGCCAGATCGCATAGCTTTGAAGGCTTGCATGGTAGAAAATACAAGGCCGACATCGACACGAATACCCTTACGTGCCAGAATCGGGATAGCTTTATACACTGATTTAAGGCAGTGTATCCTGACGATAACCTGTGGACTCAGCGCCGATATCGTGGCGGCTTCGTCGACAATCTCTTCCCAGTCAGTAATGTGCGGGTTAATAGGCACAGATACGGTTTTATTGGTGCCGTCAAGTAGTTTACAGATTTCGTCGATGACTGTGCGAAATGGCTTGCCTGTATCTCGAATCAGGCATAGATCTGTGGTCACACCGTCGATGTTCCACTGATCGAGTGCCTGCTCAACCTGGCGTGCGTTCGCACTATTGAGAAAAAGCTTCATACAGATTCTGCACATGCAACCTGGCACACATGCGGGATGCGCGCCAGGCTGCCTCTCACCAAATACGCACCACGTTAATTACTGTACCCAAGCCAGCGCAACGATGAAGGATCATCGCGCCAGTTTTGACGCGACTTGACCCACAGATCGAGAAACACGGTGCGGCCAAGCAACGCCTCAATCTGCTGCCGGGCGGCGCTGCCGATCTGCTTCAGCATCGCGCCACCCGCGCCGATCAGGATGCCTTTTTGCGAATCTTTCTCGACGTAAATCGTCATGCGCATGTAGGTTGCATGCGCTTCGTCGCGCCATTCTTCGACCTCAACTGCGACGCTGTGCGGCACTTCCTGCTCCGTGTAGCGCAGCACCTGCTCGCGTACAAGTTCAGCAGCGCGCTCGCGGATGTTCTGGTCGGTTACCTGATCAGCCGGGTAAAGCGGCGGCCCGACCGGCAGGCGCGCGACAATCTCATCAACCAGCGTTTCCAGACCCTTTTGCCGCAGTGCTGAGATTGCCACTTCCATGTCCCAATCGGCAAGTGCGCGATACGCATCAAGATGACTTTGTCCGGCACGCTGCTGCCGATCAACTTTGTTCAACACTAGAATGCGTGACACGCGCGCTTTGTCGATCATGGTCGCGATACGGCGATCCTGGCGATTGGGGGCCACAGTGATATCCGCCACAAAGCAGACCACATCCGCATCCGGAATGGTGCGACGCGCCTGCTCAACCATGAACGAACTCAGGCGCGTGCGCGGGTCGTGGATGCCGGGCGTATCAACAAACACGATCTGCGCGTCGGGACGTGTCAGGATGCCCGCGAATTGGTAGCCGCGTGGTTTGGGGCTTGGGCGAGACAATTGCGACCTTTTGGCCGAGGAGCGCGTTCATGAGCGTGGATTTGCCGACGTTGGGTCGGCCAATGATTGCCACAAAGCCAGAGCGAAAGTCCTCAGACGGCGTGAATAGCGCAGTTGTTGGTTCAGGCAGCGGCGGCAGCACCGACACTTCATCAGCAAGATCCTCTTCTTCAGCTGCTCCCGTTTCCCCGCCCTCATCAAATTCATCTACGTCCACCAAAAACGGTGCGACACGGCGAAGCCGCGCACCAAGATCGAACTCGGCTGCTGGCTGCACCTCACAGCCCTGAATCTGGTCAGCAGCGTTGAAGTCAAGAATTGCCAACTCGTCGAGCGGCTGGATGTGGGCCGGTTCTTCATCGGATAGCAGCACACGTAGCAGCATGCTCTCTGAGTCATGCGTAACTTCCGGATGCTCCAGCGCCAGCACCAACTCATCGGGCGTGACGCTTTCGTCAAGCTCGATCTCCAAGCCGATGATCTGGCCGTCACCATCGAGCAGCAGCGTCGCAGGGGCTTCGCCCTCGCCCATGGTGCTACCAGCCAGAATATCAGTGAAATACCAATAAAGTGTTCCCGCTTCGGGATCATGTGAAAGAGTTATCATGTTTATTTCTGCTTACAAGCCACAGAGCACAGAGAGCACACAGAGGATTGAAGATAGAAAACCGAGTATAGCGCGGGCAGTTGCCATCGTTCTTCTGCTTTCGAATACTTAACGCTGTGATCTCTGTGCCCTCTGTGGCAATAACTAAAAGCCAACGTTGATTAATGTTCGTCCAATACGATCTTGCCGGAAGCCGACGCCATCCCAGATCAACCCGGCGTAAAAATACATTTTGGTTTCCTGCTGATCGACGCGAATGCGCCCAATGATTTGCGCTTCTTCGCCCGGCATGAGCACGTCCTCTTTATTCGGGATCTTCCACTGCTCCGGTGGGCGCGGCGTCATCGCCCAGCGGAACGGATAGCGCCGTGCGCCGCCGCTGTTCGCGTCCCAATCCACGCCGACGCGCCAGAAGCCGCCCGATTTTGCATCATACTGACCATTTGCAATCGACGAAAATACCTCGCGCGTGCTGTACTCGTAGCCGGAGGGCGGTCCGTACGTGCGGATCGGCACTTTGCCGGTGTTCTTGACCCGCATGGTTACGGTCAGCACATCGCCCAGCATGAGTTGTTGCGGTGCCATGTAGACGAACGTGATCGTTGCTTCGGGTTGGCCACCGCCTTGTAACGTAATGTTTCCCTGCTTCTGTACGATAGTGCCGTAACGGTCCTGCGCGCTCAGCGTGTAGGTGTACACGCCGTCGGGCAGCACGGTGCCATTGCTATCTTTGCCATCCCATACATGGTGCTGCGGCGTTGGTCCGGCCTCGTAGTCGCTGACAACCGGCACGACGTAGGGCTGTTTAGCGCCTTCCGGCCCCGAAACCGTCAGGTTCATGGTGGCCGTAACCGGCAGTTGATACGTGATTTCAGCCAGATCATCAACGCCGTCGGCGTTAGGCGAAATGGTTTGCGGGTAAACAGTCAGATTTTCAATCTGTGGCGGCTGCACATCGCTGCCTGCGATGCGCAACTGGCTTTGCTGCTGCTGCGTCTGCCCGGCAGCGTTCTTTGCCTCAATAACCACTTTGTATTCGCCGCTGGGCAGCAGCTTGCGCACAAAAGTCGGATCATCGGTCGGCGCGGTGCCGTCGAATTGCAAGGTGTACGGGTCGGATGAAGCCACCCGTTGATCGCCGTTGCGCAGTGTGTAGCGCGTCCCCTGCGCGTTCTGCAGATACACCCATACGTCGGCAGGCTGCCCCACCTGATAGCTAATATTCACATGCTCGCCGGCGCCGCTCGGCTGAAGGACTGGCTGCGAGACGCTGACGTTGGAGAGCAGCGTTTGCGTTCCACAACCGCCAAGCGGCAGCAGCGCAAGGAGCAGCACACATATAAGTAACAATCTTTGGTACATAACCTCGAAGTGCATAGTAAAAAACCTGCTACGTTGTCGTAACAGGTCGTAGTATACCATTAGTCGGTTGAAAGCGCTGATACCTGCTGAGAAACACGGCGCAGCAAGCTACGAAGAAGATTTTATGCGCGTCACCCACCCACCTCGGCTGGTTCATCAACACTGCGCTGCTCGGCATGGGAGGCATTGGCCGTTGGCACTGTGTCATCAACCACCGGCTCATCGCCGTAGCGCCGTCTGAAGATCGCCAGCGCCAAAGCGCCAAGCGTCACGCCAAACCAGAGGGTGCAGAAGCGAATAATAATCGTGGCCGTGGTTGCCGGGCCAAGCGCCATGGGCACCAGCGCGACCAGCAGGCCCGTGCTTGAGGCCTCCGAGACGCCCAGTCCGCCCGGCAGAAACGACACCAGTCCGAACAACGTCGAAGCCGCAAACACGAACGTCGCCACCAGTAGCAGATAGATTGATGCTGGCTCGCCAAGACCGCGCAGCACAAAATAGAATGCCACACACTCGCCAAACCATGACACGAGGCTAATCAACGCCGAGACGAGCAGGATGCGCCATTGCAAGAGCCGCCGTGTGCTTTCATACAGCGTCAGCAGGCGTGGCGCAATCTTGCGGCCAAACGGGAGCCGGGCGATCATGCCAACCAGCCGCTCGTACAAGGCACGGAACTGCAACACGGCAACGCCGACGATGCTCAACACACATAGGGCAATGAACGCCGGGCGGGCTGGCGCGTACAGCGTCAGCCCGAAGCCCATGAGCAGCAGCATCGCCAGGCCATCGGTCAGCCGCTCGGCCAGCACAATCGGCGCGGAGGCAGTGATCGGCGTGCCGTTGATCCGCCGCAACAGAAACGACTTCAATACCTCGCCGACCTTGCCGGGCGTGACGGCCATAACCATGCCGCTGGTGAACAGCAAGGCGCTGTCGGTTCGGCTGACGTCATCGCCCATGTCCATCCGACGCAGGTAGTAATCCCACTTGAGCCAGCGCAGAACATAGTTGAACAATGTAAAGCCAAGAATGGCCGGAATTGTCTCCCATGCGAACGTCTCGAAGCTTTGGCCGACCTCGCGAATGTCGCTAAACAGGCCCAGAACGATGATCACACCCAGGCCTATCAACGCCGAAATAATAATTTTACCGCGAAGCTGTGTGAGCATAATTGAAGATTATTTTATCGTTTTGCCTGTGTACTGACAATCGTGCGTGTTACACGTATTGAACCAATTCAGTCAAAACGCCTATAGTGCTTTTGGGATGCAGAAAGGCGACCAGCGTGTTGTGCATGCCGGGCCGCGCATGCTCGTCAATCAGTTGGACGCCGCGCCCTTTCAGATCATCCAGCGCTGCCGCAATATCCTCGACGCGGTAGGCAACGTGGTGCATGCCCGGCCCGCGCTCGGCCAGAAACTTCGTGAACGTCGCCTGTTCGGAGGTTGGAGCCATCAACTCCAGCAGCGTCTCGCCGACACGCGCCACTGCCGCGACGAGGTGTCGCTCCGGCATGGCGATGCGCTCCCATCCCTGCACATCAAACGTGCGACTGTAGAACGCAACTGCTTCGTCAAGATCGCGTACAACGAAGCCGATATGATCAACCTGCGTAAACATCATGGTAGCCACAAAGAACCCAGAGAAACAAACCGCCCATTTTTTGACCAAGCGAAGTGTAGCATCACGGCGGAGCGACGTCAACGTACCATTGGCACTACATCGTTATAGGATTGTGGCTGTGTCTGGCCAGGCTGAGCGAATCCAGAAATTTCATCAAAATGCGATTAAATGTATCCGGCTGTTCCATCGAAGGCAAGTGGGCTGTGCCGGGCATGACAACCTTCTGCGCGCCAGCAATGCCATTCGTCAGTATGTCGGCACTTTCCAATACGTCTGATACATCCAGATTGCCGTAGATAATCAGCGTTGGCACGTGAGATCTCACTAAGGCGCTCACTGACCGGCGGATCGAGGCGCTGCGGCTCAGCATGTTCGTTAGTATTGGCAAAGTTTCCTGTATTCATCACCCGCACCAACTCGCGCACCTGTGGATTGATCTGCTTTGGCGTACGTCCGCGCCCATCCACCCACAGCCGCAACTCAAGCTCGACTGCTCGCGCGATGTCGCCCGCATCCGCCGCGGCTTCGGCTTCTTCCCAGCAGCGCACAACCTCAGTGGATGGCTCTCTGCCAGGCACCATTGCCGCGACCAGTACCAGCGAGCTTACCATATTCGGGTAGGCCAATGCGAACTCGAGGGCAATGGTACCCGCCATCGAGACGCCGACGACGTGTGCCTGTTTCACTTCCAGGCAATCGAGCAGCGCATGGAGGTCTTGATAGTGTGCAAACGAGTCATCCGGCATGTGCGAGCGCCCAAAGCCGCGCGCGTCATAGCGGATTACGCGGAAATGCGGCGAAAACACGGCTACCTGTTCATCCCACATGCGACTGTCACAGATGCCTGCGTGAATGAGCACGAGCGGCTGGCCTTCGCCCGCGACCTCGTAGTAGAGCCGCGCGCCGTTCACGTCGGCATAACCAGCCTGCATTTCAGCCATGCTTATTCTCCTTTGCGCAGCTATGAAGCCACAGCGCGCTGCACAATCTTGCAAGCTTACAGTTCTTTATGGCTACAGTATACAAGAAACTCGCGCACCACGCGCTCAAACTCCTCTGGATGCTCCATGTTCGGATGATGTCCAGCATCAGAAATCACGACCTTGCGCGCATTGGGTGCTTGTGCAACTAATGTATCGGCCAATTCGTGCAGCATGGCATTGTCTTCGCCGCCGACAATCGCGAGGATCGGCATGCGCAGTTCATGCAGCCGCGCGATAGCCGGTGGTTCAGCCGTGCGCTGCTCAGCTTGCACAGGCCGCCGCGAGAACAGCTTTGTGGTCATGGCGCGGGTGCGCTCTCGTACCTTGGGGTTGACTTGATCGGGCGCGCGGCGCTCCCCGTCGGTAAATGCCTGGAGCGAATATTCAACTGCCTGCGCAATATCGCCGCGACCAAGCGCCTCTTGAAACCCAATCAGCGCCTGCGGCGGTGGGCCGGATGGCTTGAAGCCGCTGATGCCTGCGCCGACCAGAATGAGCGCGTCAACCATATCTGGATAGGTCAGCGCGAAGTCGATCACAGTCGCGCCGCCGCCCGAGCAGCCCATCAGAAACGCATGCTCGATGCCGAGCGCCTGCATCAATCCTTGGAGATTCTGCATGATGTGCATACGGCGTTGCGGGCATATCCGCCGATTGACCGTAGCCGCGCGCATCAAAGCGCACCACCCGATATTCTTGTGCGAACATGGTAAACTCATTATCCCACTGGCCACTATCGAGCAGATGGCCATGCAACATGATCAGCGGATGCCCTTCGCCCGCCGCTTCGTACCACAGGCGCATGCCGTCCACGTTGACGAAGCCTGTTTGCGCTTCAAGCATGACATTCTCCTTTATTCAGCCACAGAGAGCACAGACGACACAGAGGGATTATTTTTTCTCTGTGCTCTCTGTGTTCTCTGTGGCTTACGTTTGGACGCTTCATTGTGACAATTCAGGCTCAGCCCTCCAGTAGCGCGAACCGTCGCGGGTGCGATGCAGGTAGCTATAATCGTACAGTTTGCGCCGCAGCGTGGCATGATCACCATAAGCATGATAGCGCGTGATGATTGCGTTGACTTCGCGCTCAGTATACTCGGTGTTCGGCTCGAACTTGGATGCCAGGTAGTCGAGTACCAGCAGCCGATCTTTCTGCTTCGACGGCCAGTTGGTCACCCGCTCACGTCTGTCAAGAAAGCTTCGCAGTTCAGGCGAATAATCACTCGTTGGCTCTTTCGACGGAACGTATGTTTCCGGCACGATAAGTAACTGCCTGATGGCGTCGAACATGAGATCGATCTGGGCTGGCATAAGCATATACGTTTTCTTGCCGTCGCCGCCGCGCCCGCTTTGCAGAAAGGCGCTGAGCTGATTGAGCGAGCGCGAGGTGGTCGATTGCGTAAGTCCGAGCGCATCCATCACTTCCTGTGCCGTAATTTTATCACGCGTGGCAAACATTTCCAGCATGCGCAGACGTGTCTGATCGTTGAGCGCGCTGATGCGGCCTAGCAGTTCCGATATGTCGATCCGCGGAATAGAGTGCTAAAGAGCGAATGAGGAAAATCAAGCGGTTATAATGGCGTATAGCGATAAAATTAGTCGAAAGAAGGAGTAACCTCATGTCCATTCCCTCGTTTCCCGACATCACCGACCGGCTCGACATTCACCCGACGGCGTTTGTGTCGCCGCATGCGTATGTTCATGGCACCGTGATGATCGGCCCTGACAGCAGCGTGCTGCCGATGACTGTGATTCGCGGCGACAAAGGTGTGATCACAATCGGCGCACGCTGCAACATTCAGGATGCCAGCATTTTGCACGCCGATCCGGACGCCTTTTTGACAATTGGCGATGATGTGTCGATCGGCCATGCGGCAGTGGTGCATGGCTGCACCATCGAGGATGAGGTGCTGATAGGTATTGGCGCGGTAATTTTGAACAATGCACAGGTCGGACACGGCTCACTGATCGCGGCACGGGCGCTCGTGACGGAAGGCATGGTCGTGCCGCCCGGCTCGATTGTGATGGGCATTCCCGGGAAAATTAGGCCAATTCGTGAAGATCAGGCGGCGCGCATCAAACGCACGGCGCAGAATTACGTGGAGCTGAAGGAATTGTATTTGCGCGCAAAAGCGTAGAGACGCCCCGGAGGGGCGTCTCTACCAGCGGCGTGTCGTTAATATCCACGCCGTGATATGGACGACGAGCCGCTGTTGTCGCGGCCGGTGGCGCGGCGAGCCTTGCGCAGGTCGCTCTCGTACTTGAGCAGTACGCTCAAAGTGGTTTCGAGCGTCTCTCGGTCAAGGCTCTTGGCGTTCAACTCAAGTAGTGCGCGCGCCCAGTCAATTGTCTCAGAAACACTGGGGTGCTTCTTGAGGTCCAAGCCGCGCAGCCGTTGCACCAGCTCAACCGCCTGGTTCGCCAGCCTAGGCGGCAGGCCCGGCACCTTCAGGTTGACAATCTTGACTTCAGCATCCAGATTCGGATAATCAATATGGATGTACAGGCAGCGCCGCTTCAACGCCTCAGATAGCTCGCGCGTGTTGTTGCTGGTCAACAGTACGACCGGCTGGAACTTGGCCTTGATCGTGCCAAGCTCCGGCACGCTAACCTGGAAGTCCGACAGCACTTCGAGCAGAAATGCCTCGAACTCGGCATCGGCGCGGTCGATCTCGTCAATGAGCAGCGTCACCGGGTGGTCGCTGGTGATGGCTTTGAGCAGCGGGCGCGGCAGCAGGAAGCGGTTCGAGAAGAATACATCTTCTTCCGCCGCTAGCCGGTCGGCTGCCTCACCAAGCGTCTGAGCGCCCTGGAGCACATCATTCAGCTTGTCGCGCAACAACTGTGTGTACAGCAACTGCTTGGCATATTCCCACTCATAAAGTGCCTTGGTTTCATCAAGCCCCTCGTAGCACTGCAAGCGAATCAGTTCATGGCCGGTCGCGCCCGCCCATGCCTTGGCAAGTTCAGTTTTACCGACGCCTGCCGGCCCCTCGGCCAGCACCGGCTTGCCTAGCCGCTGCGCGAGGTACATCACCGTGGCAATCTCGTCGGACGCGATGTATTGCTGCGTCCCCAACGCTTCTTTGACATCATTGATACTGCTAAAATTTCCGTCTGACACGTTGCTTTCCCTTCTTCTCAAGTTACCAGTTGCCAGTCAAAAGCTAAGCAGGGTGGAACGTCATGTGGTAGATAGCTTGCAACTATTCACTACGAACGATAAACTTCCCAAAGATTGTGTGCTCCAGCGTTCCAGCGATGTCGTCAGTGTCGAGCATGACGGCTTGAAACTGGCGCTCGCTATGGCCTGGATTGATGCACCACGTCTGACTGATGCGCGTAGCATACTGGCCGGTCATCTGTGGTGACTTCATGAATGTGCCCATGGAGCGTCAGCGGCGGCTGGTGCCGCTCGATGAACGCCCGCAACGCCCGGCTGCCGACGTGCTTACCGCGCCCGGTCATATCTAGCGGCGTGTCGGCGGGCGGCGTGTGACACACATAAATCGTCCGCGCCGGATCGCTTCGTTGTGCTACCCTCGCCAGGTCATCCGCGAGCGACGGCCGGGCCGCGAACTCCGCCCTGCTCAGCGGGCGAACATCACCATCAACACTTGTGTACGCCATCCCAAAACTATAGTCTGGCGACACGCCGTTGTCCATGCGCTCGTAATCTTTGATGCTAAATGGCGTCAGTGGCACGCATGCGTAACCAGCCAGCCACAGATCACCCCTCACCCCCGACCCCGCTCCTGTGAGTGGGGTGGCGCGAAGCGACGGGGAGAGAGCGTACACCCGCTCGTGGAGCGGCCATGCCAGGCCATCCGCCTCCAATACATCGAGTGCCTGCACCGCTGCTGCCCAATCGTCATTGCCCGCCAGCAAGTACACTGCAATATGGGGATACATTACGCGAAATTCATGCAGCAGGGGATGCAACTGCTGCTCCACGAAGGCGCGCTGTGTGGCAATTGCAGTGTCGCGCCTGATTGCGCGGGGCAGCAGATCGCCGCCAACAATGACCACATGTGCATCTTCTTGCGTGGCAAAGTTCAAGAGAGATTGGTATGAGGTGATGTCACCGTGTACGTCGGCGGTGTACACCAAGCGCATGCAGAACCTTTGATATACGAACGTATAATCTCGGACAGCCGATATTATAGCACGCTGATGTGCGATGTGCAGGAATGGGTGTCAGTAATTTCATAAAACTTGCGTTCTGGTCATGGTAGTGCTACACTTCACAATATAGCGTATGAAAGAGCCTAGCGGCCTGTGCCGTTTGTATTTTCCTCGGAGCAATGCGTGGATCGCATCGAGACCCCGCCTGATGTCGTTATCAAACGACTACCATTATATGCGCGTAGCCTGCGCTACTTGTTAAATGAGGGCATTACATCCGTCTCTTCGCAAGAATTGGGTGAGCGCATTAATGTCACAGCAGCGCAGATCCGTAAGGATCTGTCTTATTTTGGTGAATTTGGCAAGCAGGGCATTGGTTATGATGTCGAAAAATTGCTGAACCACATCGAGCGCATTCTTGGCCTGACGCAAGAATGGCCGGTGGTGTTGGTTGGCGTTGGACACCTTGGCGAGGCGATTGCCCACTACGAAGGCTTTCCGCAACAGGGCATCCGCGTGGTGGCGCTGTTCGACGCCGATCCTCAGAAGGTTGGTCATGAAGTCAATGGCATGACTATTCAAAACGATAGCCAGATTCGGAGCGTGATCGAGCAACAGAACATCAAGCTTGCCATCATCGCCGTTCCTGCCGTTCGCGCTCAGGAAGTCACTGATCGGCTAGTGGAGGCAGGCATCCGCGCTATTCTGAGCTACGCGCCGATGGTGGTGCAGGTGCCGGAGCATGTGCTGGTGCGTTACATTGATCCAGTGGCACTGATGCACAGCATGACCTATTATCTCGCTCGCGAAGAAACGCCACTGAACAGCAACGGCATGGTGGAATAACAGATTCTGTGGTGAAGGAACGATCGAGAGTGGCAGGTAGTGCAATACGACCTATCTGCCGCTCTCGGTCTCCATCTGCTTTTTCTTCCTCGTTATGAGCTTTTTCCGTTCTCTTGCCCTGCATGCATCGGCGTGAGCGCACGCCGTGCGGCAACGATTGCGCTGGTTGCAATGCGGTCGGCGTTAGCCTGATTGGTATTTACCCAAAAGCGCGCCTCGACGGTGATCGCATTGGCGGTGACGCCAGTAGCGACGACCATGGGCGGAGGCATGTTTGCTACGCCGGGCGTTGCTTGAAGCGCCACAGTGATCGCGGCTTGTGCCTGTTCCAGTTCGATCGTGTTTGGTATATCCAATGTAAATGTGCGGCGGCGGCTGCCGTAATGGCTGCGGTTCACCACCGCGTTGGTGTACACATCCGCATTGGGGATAAGCACCTCCTCGCCGTCCGCCGTTTTGAGCACTGTGGCGCGCAACTGAATGTCCTGCACCGCACCCTCGTAGCCGGATACCTTTATTATGTCGCCGACGCTGAATGGCCGCAGCATGAGCAGCAGCACTCCGGCGGCAAACTGCTTCACAATATCCTGCAATGCAAACCCGATGATAATGCCCGAAACCCCTAGCCCTGTGACAAACCCCAGCACGGCGCTGGTCCAGCCGAGTTGTTGCAATACCAGCAATCCACCGATCATGAGTACGATCAGCCGCGCCCCACGCCCCAACAGCAGCCCGATTTCAGGTGGGGCGTGCGTGCGACCTGCTAACGCCTGTACCCACACCTGGACACGGCGCGACATGACGCTGGTTAGTACCACAATCAGTGCAATCATCAAGAGGGTGGGCAGAAATGCAATGACGGCGTGATACCATTGATCTATAAACTCATTCAACATACAACATCCTCAATCGAGCAACAGGTACATCGGAGTAGATATTACCACAGCCATGGTCGCCAACATACAATGATTGCAGTATGGTCACAATATGATCACAACCTCCTTAATCTATTGTCAATACTTGGTTAATTTGGTATGCTCATGCATGTATGATACTACTGCACCATGTGGCCGGTGCTCGTCGCCTTGTTCACCGCTTGAGATTATATCGCGACTCCGTGCGAAGCTTGGGCATGCGCTCAGGCTTGCCGTGCTATGGTGCGTATGTTGTAAGAAGCAATGTGCTATCTCAATCATATCAGAAAGGATCATTCGAACGGTATGTCTTCGATTACGTATCACTTTTTGGGCCTTCGCTTATCTGTGCTGCTCGCGATCATGGCACTTGCGGTCATGCTCGTCGTTCCAAGCGCCACTCGTGCCGCCCTACCCGCGCAAAGTGCCAGCGCGGATGATTATGCTACTGAACATCTCGGCGCGCCATGGGACATGTCGAACACTGATGTATTGCCGCTTGAATACACCCGCCGGGCAGGTAATGTTGCTAACCTGTCAGTGGCAAACAGCATCTTGTCTGCCACCGCGACGAACAACGACCCGCGCGTAACATTGTTGCTGCCTTCCGATCCGAATGTCAATCCGGTGGTGCCAGAGGGTGGCTACAGCCCAATCGATACCAGCCTGTACCGCTACCTCACAGTGCGCGTGAATGTTTCCAGGCAGTCCTACGCGCAGGTCTTCTGGCAGGCCGGCGCTGGCACGCCCTTCAACGGCTCGGCATTTCAGCAGGTAAATCCCGGCTGGCAGACAATCACTTTTGATCTCAAGGCGGGTGGCAACGGCAGCAGCGGCTCGTGGTCAGGCACTGTGCAAGGCTTGTACTTCGACCCCATGATGACCACCGGCGATTTCCAAATCGATTACGTCCGCTTGTCGGGCGCGCCGCTGGCAAATCCTGACAACATGCCGCCGGTGCTCCAGATTACCGCGCCGAGCTACATCAGCGGCCCTGATTACGCGACGACGGAGATGGGCAATCCCTGGGACATGAGCGATGCGTCCGATGTGAGCGCAACACATGCGCTTGGCAATGTTTCGTTCAGCAACGGGGTAATGTCGGCCAGCACCGGCAACTGTTCCGGCACAGCATGTGGTGATCCGCAGATCATCCTTCATGTTGGACCACGCATTGATACCAGCAAGTACAAGTATGTGACCTATCGTATGAAGCTGGATGGCACGCAGGACACGAATGCTGGTTCGGTCGCGCGCTACCTATGGTGGTCGAGCGTTCCGGAGCAGTCTAGCGTCACCCGTGACATCGTCGTGTACGAGGGCTGGCGCACAGTCTCATTTGATTTGACAAAGATCAAACTTGAGCCGAATTCTTTTGCAACATGGGCGAACAGCAATCCCAGTACATTTCGCTTTGACCCACATGAGTTCACCTCGCCCAAATCGTTCCAGATCGACTCTATTATGCTGACGGGCGATAACCAGGCGGATGGCAGCTTTGACATTCGCTACAACGCGAGCGACGCCGAAAACAATCAACTGAGGACCACGTTCTACTATGACAGCGATGCCCAGAGCTTCAACGGCCAACCAATCACCTGTGCATCGGCACAGATCAGTATCCCCGACGGCAAGTACAAGCTGTATCTACCAGCGTTGACACAATCGGGCACGCCCGGCAGCGGAGTGAGCGGTGACTCATGCCGTTGGGATACGTCCAGCGTTGCAGCTGGCACCTATTACATCTACGGTGTGACGACCGATGGAACGAACATGACTCGTGTGTACAGCCAGACGCCGGTGATCGTGCGCCATTAAGCCGTTGCTGCGTTTCTAGAACAACAACGCCGCTCCCCTATCTATGGAGCGGCGTTGTTGTTCTGAGAATTATCTAGGTTTGGGAAATGAGGCAGTGACTCTATGCTCCGACGTTCGTAGTACTTGGTAACTTCTTAACACAACGAATCCGACCAGCCCAACGTTAAGCGCTGACACCAAGAGCGGTATGGCAGGGGGTGACAGCATGGCGAAGAGATCAGGGATAAACGGGACACCGCGGATGAGATTGATCGAGCCTGTGATCGCCACCAGGATCAGGAGTATAACCCCGTCATTATCGCGGGCGGCCCACAGACCGAGCAGTGGGAACACCGGGAACAGGTAGCGCTCGTGAACTTGTGTCGGCAGCACATAGAACCCAAGCGCCAACAGCACTACGACCAGCAGCCGCGTTTCGTCGGTACTTCGCCATGCGAGTACCGCACATCCCCACACGACGAGCGCGCCCAACAGGCATAGTCCAGCAGTATGATATGTAATGCTCCCCAACCATACGTCGGTGTCGCTCCATCCCGCCTGCCCGTGAAAATAGTCATTAATCCCTTGCCCCCACGTTAGCAGATACCAGAGATTATAGACGTTAAGCCCGATCGATGAGTAACGCCCCACGGACGACGTATACACACCAAGCAGTTTCGTAGCTTGAGCCGTTGCCAGCAGCGGAGCACACAGGATGCCGGCGACAAGAAGTGATGTTACACCGCCGCGCACAGCGCCACGGATTCCGCGCTCTTGAAGCGTTGCAATTCCAATGACTGGAAGAAAGATAATCATCTGGGCTTTGAACAGCAACCCTACTGTGTAGAAGGCCCAACTCCATGTACCATGCGCTTTATTCCAGAAGATCAGCGCCAACACCACCATGAGAGCTGGTAAGACGTCCACCTGCCCCCACCAGGCGCTGTTGATCCAAACTGCCGGCACGAGTGCCCAACCAGCAGCGACCCACCATGCGATTGCTGGCGAGCGCCAGCGCAACGCAGTGCGGTAGATGATCATGACCAGTGTCAGATCGGCGAGGATCGCTGGTAATTTCAGGAACAGCGTGTTGACGAGCGGCACGGGAAGCGGCAGGAGAAACGGACTGTCCAACCAGGTCGCGATCCTCGTCAATCCCCATAGAGTGTACGGCCAGAGTGGCGGATAATCGATCAGTCCGGCATAGAACTGGTGGATGCCGTGATTGAGCAACCAGTCGCCCCATACTGCAAACGTCGTGTGGTCGCCGACAATCTCAGGCAAGGGCACGAGCGGCAGGCGCATCGCAAGTGTTATCGCGCAAAGCAGCGCAACTGCTTGCCGTCGCGCTGCCAACATTCCCGTCTTCATCATAGGCAGTCGCCAGCTAAAGCGCAGTTCGATCAGCGGCACAACAACACAAATTCCAACCAGGATTGCGCTCGACAGCACGGCAAAACGGAGTTGCCAATAACACACCAACCGTATCCAGGCTACAAGCGCCAATGCGAGCATGGGGATCGCTAGTGCAGGCCCGCGTTGAAAGCCACTGGCACGCAGTGCCCCATAGCTGCCAACCATGATGAGGATGAAAAGGCTGACAAGGATGAGATTCGCACCATCTAATATGATTTCGCTATGAACATAGTGCATGGATTGCTTCCACTAGATAGGTGAAACTGGTAAGCGATTGAATGGTCGGCGCATCATAGGCGCGGAGCAAATCCGCAACGGCTTCGCGCTGGAGTGCCACATCAGGGAATTGCTCGAAGGCTGATCATCCTTGAGATCGCGCCACAACCGCTCGATCGGATTCAGTTCCGGGCAATAGGGCGGTAAAAAGACCAGTCGGACGTTGTCCGGCAGCTTCAGGCGGTGGGCCGTATGGGCGCCGCTCTTGTCTAGAACTAGGATGTTGAGGCTATCGGGATAGGCCTGTGCGAACGCGTCGACAAAGATCTGGAAATTGGCGGCGTTGAGGTACGGCAATTCGAGAAAGAAGTGCTCGCCAGTCGTGGGCGCCACGGCACCGTAGACGTAAAACCACTGGAAGACGTGCTGGATAGTGCCGACCGGCTGCACACCCCGCGCCGTCAGCCGACGGCGCCGAATGGTCAGCAGACCAAAGCGGCTCTCATCCTGACTAAAGACCCGCACCGGTCGCCTATTGGCGGCTGGAATGGCTGCTTGGAGGTGGGAACTGCAATCGGTCTGGAAGGCCGTGAGTGCATCAGGGTTTTTGTGTGTGGCTGGGTCGTGGCACCTTAAGCTTGGTCTTGCAGCGCGTGCGCACGATGGTATAGAGCGTCTTGTACTTGACATCGAGCTGATGGTTCTGGCGCACCCACTGGCGTAATGCTTCATAGGAGCCAAAGCCAGCGGGTTGCCGGAGCGCCTGCTCAAGACTGGCGAGGACGTCGGGCGCCAAGGAAAGCGGTTTACCTTTAGCGACGTAGATGTCGAGCAAGGCGTCCACGCCGCCAGCAGCATAGATGGCCAGCCACCGGCCAATGGTGTTGCGATGCACACCGAGTAAGGCGGCCACGTGCTGGCGCTCGTGTGCTTGACCACTAGCTAAGAGGTAGAGCATCTGCAGCCGCTGCTGTTTGGGGACGTTCCGCTCCTGATGCAAACGCTGCTTCAGCTCATCGACCGTCTCCACAATGGGTGGAATGGACTTGCGCATAGACTGCTCTCCTTTCAGCTTAACCACTTGCAGAAGTATAGCAAATTTATGCACAACCTTCAATCCGAATTCATATAATCCCTGAATAGTGATGTTTCCCAGCAACACACCGAGTTTCCGCTGCTCATTACTCTGTGTTTCTGCAAGCTGAGGGCTGATAAAATCCAGATGAAGGCGGGTCGCAAGACCTGGCGCTTTCGGAATAAGGAGACGATACTTACGTGGCGCTGATGCAACTGTGAACTGAAAAGTCGTGTTGCCGACATGCAACTGCACCGGCGCGGCTGGCGGACTGACACGCGCGAGGGTGAGAATGAGTTCTAGCTGTCCGTCAGGATAGGGCAGATTTAATGCAGCTGTCGGTTCGCTCCAACGGTAGGGTGTTTGGGGTGAAAACACTGTTTCGGTCTGGTAGAAACCAGTGCGTCCAACCAATGGAAGCGATGCAGTTGGTGAAACGAGGATGGTACGCGGGAACCCGTACAGCACAGGAATAACGATGGCAGCCATCAGGACGAGGAGGAGAGCGAAGCCGACATCAGCGAGGATTACTCGCCTGTGTAGCGAGTACAGCTCATGCCAAACGCGGAGTCTCAAGGCAAATTGACCTCGAAGCGACTCATTCGACTGCTCCATCTGCATGCATTCTATTATATCGCATACGCTATTGTATCCAAACCAGTTAACGTCGCACAATCACCGGCTCGCCCCAACCGGCCCAGTCGTAGCTTGCATCCCCTGCCGGGCCGGGCAACGTTCGTAGCACAAGTTGCACTGTTTGTCCACCTAATGAATGCAGGTCCAGGGCCACATCATTCCAGTGCCGATCTTCCGGGCGATGCTTTGGATCGATCTCCTGCCGCAGTAATTCATGGCAGCCGTTTGGCCCACATGCATCGACAATGAAAACCACCCCATCGCCCTTATCTGGCTGCCAGACCTGCGGGTTCAACGCAAGCGCGGTTTTGAGTACGGCCTGTGGTGGGAGCTTCATCGTGTAGGTGATTGCTGCGGGCGGCTGCATGGTCAGTACCGGGCGCGTGTCGTCGTTGATCGTGAAGCGATAGGGCTGAATAATGCTGATCTGTTGCGCCAGGTCGTCAGATGGATTCTTCTGCGCCTCCATGCTGCCTGACAATAAGATTAAGTTGGCAAATTGGTCACTCTGATCGTTGAGTGTCAGCGGTTCGCCGGGCATTGCGGTGATCGCTTTGGTTGCTATTACCTTTTGGCTAGGAACACTAAGCAACGGACCTGCCAGGAGCAGCACCGCTAGCAGCGGCGCGCATACAATCAGGACCGCCCATCCTACTCCTCCAAGCATGCGCCCGAACGCGACTGCGAACCCAAACATCAGCAGCACTACGCTGGCGCACAGCACTTGTTGAATGCTGCCCAACGACGAACCAGCGTCAGCCGCGCGGAGTAGTGCGGCAACCTGTTCAACCGGCTGCTGCATTACGTCCGTAGAATAGACAACCTGGAGACGGGCATCAGGTGGTGCATTGACAGCAGACAAATAGGTTCGTGTCGCGTGGTCTTCGGTCGTCCAGGGAGCCTGAACGACGAGCCGGTAGTGCGCTCCTGCTGTGAAGCGCACTGATGACAGGTCAATGCGGTAACGCGCGAGTCCTGAGTCGGGCCGTGCCAGCACCGCCGTCGCAAGCGCTTGCGACGCGTCTGCGCGCTGAAGTCGAAAGATCAGCGGCTGTTTGCCCTGCTTCGATACATCGAGCAGCACATCCAGATAGGCGATTGTCGGCTGCTGGGCGATAAAATCGCTCTTCGCTGCAAACGAGCCGTAGACCGCCTGCGCGCTATTCTGCGTCTGGCCAAGCATGTTTCGCGCATGCTGATCGCGATATACTGGCATGAGCGCGGTGAACAGCGCCAGCAGATTCGCGGCGAGCACCAGCGCCACAAGCACCGCCATCACAAGCTTTCGCAACGATGCAGTCCAGGCGAGCCGCCGCCAGCCAACGACAACTGCCAGCGCGAGCGGCACAATTGCGGGGAAGAGGTAGCGTCCCTGCGGCTGGAAATCGATCTGGTACGAGCGACTGATGTTCGACCAGAGCACCAGCGCGATCAGTAGCGCGCACATGCCGCCGAATACTAGCCGCTGCCGTGTTGCAGCATCATGGCGCTGCCGCCATGCCACGACTCCCGCAATCAATGAGCCGGCCAGACCGCACAGCAACAATATAGTAAACGTCAGATAATAGCGCTGCGACATCCAGATCGTGTAAAAGTCAAAGATGCCCCAAAAGCCGTATAGCAAGCCATGCCAGAAGTTGATGTGCGGCGCATGACCTCCCGTCAGCATTTGCCACAGCGAACCCGTTTCGTTGTACCCATGCGCCGGATAAAGGTCAGGATACTTGCTGAAGATCAACAGCGTGGTCGGGTCGCCGTACAGCAGCCAGTTACGAACGAGCAGCCAGCCGCTCAACAGCAGCACAGGCATGCCGGTCCACACACTATAGTATGCCAGCGTTCGCACGCGCTGCTCCGGCCGCCGCAGAGCCAGCCACGCGATCACCACCGCACTCAGTGCGCAGCCGGACAAAATCGAAAACTTGGTCAGCAACCCAATGCCCAGCAACGCGCCCACCCCAACGAGCCATGCGCGGCTGACGCGCTGCCGATGTAGCCCGCGCCAGAACATTAACAACAGTGCAGCGTAAATCAGCGTTGCCAGATTATCATTGTTGATCGCCGCGCTCATGAACGTGAACATGGGATTTAATCCGATTAGCGCTGCGAGGACAAGCGCAAACGCAGGGTGTTCGGGGACAAGCTCACGTCCGAGCACGTAGCTCAGGGCAACGGTCAACATGCCGAATAGCGCCGAGAGAGCGCGCAGCCCGGCGTATTGCCAGACAATTGGCTGTCCCTGCAACACTAGCGCGATTGGCGTGGCGAGCAGATAGTACAGTGGCGGTTGCATCGCCTGCGGGTTCAGCGCCTGCGGATTCGAGATGTAGGGTGTTTTCCCATACACCAGCAGCGTGTTCCGGAGCGCAAGATGTTGAATGTATTCAAAGTGGGCCTGCTCGTCGGGCGCGCTGTTTGGCGGAACGACCAATGCCCACAAGATCGTATTGCACAGAAATGCGAGCAACAGCAGCGCCAAAGGGTGAAACATGGCGCGAGCGAGCGACCAATGGCGGTTCACTGCTGCTGGCTGCGTGGAAGCTAAAGCGTGCATGTATTTCCTGAGTCTATCTTCGAACCTGAATTATGGCGCGGAGTATACCACGTTGCGCGAATGAGCAGAACAGCAGTATAATCAGCCCCTGCGGTAAAACATTATAGTGGTATAAGTTGTTAAGAAATGATGCAGCTATCTCCATCCGCTTCTGCGGCGGCTGATGATGCCTTGCTGCGCCTGCCCTTCGATCAGTACGGGCGCTATCGCATGGTGCAGCAGGCTGTCGAGGCGATTCGACAAGCGCTCGGTAAGGAGCGCCTGAGCATTCTGGATGTTGGCGGCTATTATCAAGAGGCCGACGGCACGCCGCGCCTGCCCTCGCAGCAGTTCCTTGGCGACCAGGATCTCACGGTGCTCGATCTGCCGCCATGTCCACTGCCGGGCTACGTGCAGGGCGATGGTACCAACATGACGTTCGGTGACAGCAGCTTCGACCTGGTGATCTCATGCGACACGCTGGAGCACATCCCGCCCGACCTGCGTGACCGCTTCATCGGCGAGCTTGTGCGGGTGGCGCGGTACGGCGTAGTGTTGATCTGCCCGATTGACGACTTCCGTACGGCACTGGCCGAGAAGGTGCTGTTCGCGTACATTCAGGCCGAACTGCATGCCAAGCATGATCAGTTGCGTGAGCACCGTGAGTACGGGCTGCCGCAGATGCCGCTGGTGCGCCGAGCGTTCGAGCAGGCAGGCTGCGCGCTCAAAGATTATCCATCAGGCGATTTGCACGCATGGCTGCCAATGATGCTGGCGAAGCACTACATGCTGCGCTTCGCTGAAAGCCAGCCGGAATTGCAGTTCGGTCTCGATGAACTGTACAACCGCAGCTATGCCTTGCGAGAGCGGCGCGAACCGAGCTACCGGCGGTTGGTCGTCGCGGCCAAGCAGAACGAGAACAACTGGCTCAATGCCGTCGAAGACTCGCTGGAGCCAACTGTGGAACGCACCGAGGAACTTGACCCGTCGATCTGGCATGGGCTGGCTACGCAGGTACTGGTGCTCCTTCAAATTGGGCAGGACGACCGGCGCGAGGAATGGCGCGCCCAGATGCTCCAGCGCTACATCGAGGGCCAGCGCAACCACGTTTCCAACCTCGACCGAATCATCGCCGACCAGCAGGTGCATAATGCCCAGCTTCAGCAGCGCGTGGCGGCCATGCAGCAGCGCTGGGACGAGCGAGAGGCGCAGGTCGCGGCGCACATTGCCGACCTGGAAGGACGGGCGCACTGGCTGGAAGAACAGGCCACCTCAGCCCGGCAGCAACTGGCAACCGTGCAAAATGGCTTGATTATGCGGCTGCTGCGGCGGTTCGGCCGGTAGTTCTATGAGTTTGAGGCTTTCATGACTCTCCCCACGGTCTCGATTATTATTTTGAATTTCAACGGACGGCAGCACCTCGACGCGTGCTTTCGTTCGCTCCTACAACAGGACTACGGCGGCGCAGTCGAAATCATCATGGTAGACAACGGCTCGACCGATGGTTCGGTCGGGTTCATGCGCCAGACCTTTCCGCAGGTACGGCTGCTGGTCAACGAGAAAAACATGGGCTTTGCACCGGCAGTGAACCAGGCTGCTCGCCATGCCAGCGGTCACTACATCGCGCTGCTGAACAACGACGCCTATGCCGCGCCCGACTGGCTGGCGCAGTTGGTCGGCTTTGCGGAGCAGCACAAGGACGACGGCGTGGCCTGCGTCGCGTCGCGCGTGCTGGACTGGCACGGCCAGCGGATCGACTTCGTCATGGGCAGCGTGAATTTCCACGGTTTCGGCGCGCAACCGTTTTTTCGCCTGCCAGCCGAGCGCTACCATGCCGACGAGGAGCCGCTGCTGTTTGCCAACGGCGGCGCCATGCTGGTGGACCGCGGCGTGTTCCTTGAGATCGGCGGGCTGGACGAAGATTACTTCGCTTACTTCGAGGACGTAGACCTGGGCTGGCGGCTGTGGGTCTGTGGCTACAAAGTCGTGCTGAACCCGCGCGCCGTGGCGTATCACCGCCACCATGCCACCGCCTCCACCATGTATCCGTACCAGACGCGCCTGCTGTTCGAGCGCAACGCCCTGCTGACGATCATTAAAAACTACGATGAGCAGCACTTCCAGCAGGTGCTGCCCGCCGCGCTGATGCTCCTGTGCAAGCGCGCCGTGTTGGAAGCGGGCGATCTGGTCAAGCGTGAGGACTTTGACCTGCGCAAGCGCTCCGGCGAAGAACTGTTTCCGCGCATGGAAGTGCCGAAAAGCGTCATGAGTTGTCTGCTGGCGGTCAGCGACATTGTGGACGACCTGCCGCATGTGTTCGAGAAGCGGGCGCGCGTGCAGGCCATGCGCCGCCGTGACGACGCCGAGATTTTGCCGCTGTTTCGCACGCCGCTGTCGGCCAACTTCGGCGACTATTATCCGTACAATCTGACGTTCGAGCAGGTGATGAAAGAATTTGGACTGCCCGCCATGTTTGAAGATGTGAAAACGACCCGCGTGCTGATCATCAGCAGCGACCCGCTCCGCCCTGAGCTGGCGGGCACTGGCATCCGCGCCGTGGAGATGGCGCGCGTGCTCAGCCAGCACTGCCAGGTGGTCGTCGCGGCCTACGACCAGGCCGACTACCCGATTGAGGGCGTGCAGATGCTGGCCTTCAACTATGACGAGCCGGAGGTGATCGAGCATCTGGTCGCCAGTGTGGACGTAGTGATTTTGCAGGGCTTTATCGTCACCAGCTTTCCATTTTTAACAACGACCAAGAAGATCGTCGTGGTGGATCTGTACGATCCGTTTCCGCTCGGCAACCTGGAGTTCTTTCGCGTCCGTGCGTTGGAAGGCGCGCATATGCAGCACAGCATCGACCAGATGGTGCTGCGCTACCTGCTCGGCCTGGGCGATTTTTTCCTGTGTGCCAGCGAGGAGCAGCGTAATTTCTGGCTGGGCGCGCTGACCATGGCGGGTCGCCTCAGTCCGGAAGCGTACAAAGACGACCGATCGCTGCGGCGGCTGATCGACCTCGCGCCATTTGGTTTGTCCGACACGTCGCCGGAGCACACCCGGCAGGTGTTGAAGGGCGTGGTGCCCGGCATCGGCAACGATGATACGGTGCTGCTGTGGGGCGGCGGCATTTGGGAATGGTTCGATCCGTTGACGCTGCTGCACGCCATGGCGCAGATCAGGGAGCAGCGGCCCGACATCAAGCTGTTCTTCCTGGGGCGCGGCCATCCCAACACCCGCGACGTGCCGGAGATGCTCATGTATGACCGCACAGTGGCGCTGGCCGATGAGCTTGGGTTGACGAATACAATCGTCTTTTTTAACACCGAATGGGTGCCGTACCGCGAGCGCGCCAACTACCTGCTGGAGGCCGACATTGGCGTGAGCATGCACTTCGATTCGACCGAGACAACTTTTGCGTTCCGCACCCGCGTGCTGGATTACCTGTGGGCCGGGTTGCCGATGATCGTTTCGGCGGGCGACACGCTCTCCAAACTGGTGGCCGAGCGCGAGCTGGGCTGCGTCGTGCCGACCGAGGATGTGGACGCGGTGGCTGATGCCATTCTGAAGCTCGCTGCCGACTCGGAGCGCCGCAGCCGCCGGGCCGCTGCCATGGCGCAGGTGCGCGAGCAGTTCACATGGGAGCGGGCGTTGCAGCCGCTGGTGGAGTTCTGCCGCAACCCGTACCATGCCGCCGACGCGCTCGTGCGCCGCCCACATGGCGCGCCGGGCCACACCGAGGCCAAGGGCGACGTGTTCTTTACCTCTCCGGACCTTGTCAAGCGCATGAACGAACTTGACAAGGTGGTCGAGGAGAAAAACAAGCACATCGCCTATCTCGAAAACCTGATCCGCCAGCTTGAGGGCGGCAAGGTCATGCGAGCGCTGAACGCGGCTGGGCGGCTGCGACGCCGATAGGCATGGACCAATGACCAGCCCTACTAAAGGAGCGTTCATGCGCCATCTTATGTCATTTCTCCTGCTGGCGGTGCTGCTCGGGAGCGGCGCGCTGCCTGCGTCTGCCACAATGTCAACAACGCCTGCCGCGCAGCAACCTGAAGCGCCAAATATTGCCTCATATGTCATGAACGTGCGGCTCGACCCGGCAGCTAAAACAGTGAGCGGCACCGAGCAGATTACCTACCGCAACCCATCACAGGATACGTTGCATGAAGTATGGCTGCGCCTGTATCTCAAAGCCTTTAGCAGCCGCGACACGATCTGGATGCGCGAGTTAGGCGGGCAGTTGCGCGGCGACCAGATGGACCCCAACGCGTTGGGTGACATCACCATGAACTCGCTCGCGCTGCCCGACGGCACTAACCTGCTGGCGTCGGCCACGCTGACCGACACGCTGCTTCGCGTGCCATTGCCACAGCCGCTCGGCCCCGGCCAAAGCATCGCGATGAACGCCACGTGGACAAGCAAGCTACCGCGCGTGTTTGCTCGAACCGGCTACGGCGGGCGTGACGACACATTCTTCATGGTCGGCCAGTGGTATCCCAAAATGACGGTGTACGATCATGGCCATTGGGACACCGAGCCATGGCATGCCAACTCGGAGTTTTTCAGCGACTTTGGCACGTATGATGTCAGCATCACGGTGCCGCAAGCATACATCGTCGCGGGTGCGGGCGTTCCGGCAGGTGAGCAGGCCAACGGCGACAGCACCAAGACGCTGCGTTTCGCCTCCGACAACGTGACCGACTTTGCTTTTGCAGCCTCGCCTGATTTTCAAACGAGCACAGCCAAGGCTGGCACTGTCGATGTCGTGCTCTTCTACTTGCCTGAGCATGCAGCGGCGGTGGACGAGTATATGGCGGTTTCAACGGGTTCGCTACAGGACTACAGCGCTTGGTACGGCCAGTACCCGCACCCGCGCCTGACGGTGGTGGACGTGCCCGACAACGCGACTGGCGCAGGCGGAATGGAATACCCAACGCTGGTCACCGGCGGCACGGAAGGCGCGCCGATTGGATCAGGCTTGGTCGGCGTGGTCACCTCGCATGAGATTGGGCATCAGTGGTGGCCCATGCAGACCGCGACGAACGAAGGCCGCGCGCCCTGGCTCGATGAAGGACTTACCGAATACAGCGGCTCGCGCTACATGGTGGAGGCAGGGCGCACAATTGGCTTTGGCAGCCTTGGCATCAGCGCCTTGCAGCTTGACCGCACGCAGTACGCTGTCGATCCAAACGAGCCAGGTACACTGCCGGCCTGGCAGTATACCGGCGCGGGCTACGGCTCGGCGGTCTACAGCAAAACGGCGCTGGCGTTATGGACGTTGGAAAACAGCGTCGGCACGGAGCGCTTCCGGCAGGCCATGGCACATTATCTCACCCGGTACCGCTTTAAGCATCCGACTGGCGATGATTTCCGGGCCTCGATCAAGCAGTCGCTCGGCGGCGACGCCAACTGGTTCTTCGACTACATGGACGGCACTGGCGAGATCGACTATGCAGTTGGCGGCATTGTGGACAGCGGCAGCGCCGTGATCATTCAGCGGCTGGGCGAGGCGATTGTGCCAGTGGATGTGCGTATCACGCGAAGCAGCGGCAAGGAGGAGACGCGCCACTGGGATGGCGTGCTCACCAGTGTGCGCTATGATGTTGGCAGCGACGATCCAGTGGTGCGCGTTGAAGTTGACCCGGAGCATAAGCTGGTCGCCGAGTTGGACGTATTGAACAACCAAGCCAGCACGCAATTGCAATCGGCAGACACGCTGACGCTCGGCGGGCGGCTCGTGTTCTGGTTCCAAACTATTGTGCAGTCAATTGGCTTGTTCGGATAGCGGGCCATACGCGCCGAAAAGGCAGAAGTTCTAGCGGCAGCGCGTGGGCGACTGCGCGTGGGCATACACGCGGTTGAACTCCTCGATATACTGCTGCGCCACCGCCGGATCGTCAATGATCACAAGATTTTCATCATTGTAGCGCTCGGCACTATTCGTGAAATTATACGAGCCGGTAATAACCGTACGATCATCAATGATAATTACTTTGTGGTGCATGACGTAGCAATTACCATCGGTCAGCACGCTGATCTTGCCGCTCCGCAGCCGTTTAAACTCCGAGCCAGTTCCATTTGCATTTTGTGACTCAAACACGCCCTGCACGCGCAAGCCCGCTGCGCGCTTCGCGATCATGGCGTCGGCGATTGGGTCGGACGTGAATGAAAAACTCATGAAGCGAATGCTCTGTTGCGCCTGGGTGAGCCGCTCAAGCACATGCTGCGCAACGCCATCCTCTGGTGAAAAATAAACCTCTACTGCTGCTGTGCCGACTTGCACATGCGGGTAGCGTGTGAGCCGCGCTTTGTCTTTGCCAAACCGCCCACCAAACATCTGACCAAACTCCGCCGTGTAGTCCGCGCTCATCTCACTGCTGACGAAGCGCTGAACATTGTTGTTGTTGCGATACGCGCCATTAAATGTCACGTTCCACGAGCCCGTCCATGTAACGGCCTGATCGATGACCAGGAACTTGTTGTGCATGAACGGCTCGGTGCGTTGGAAGGTGATGGGGATGCCAACATCCTGCAGGCGACCAGTTTCCTTCGCAACATTGGTGTCCTGCAAGTTCTCACTATCGACGATCAGGCGGACGGCAACGCCGCGCTGATGCGCCTGGAGCAACGCATCAGCAAGGCTTGACAGATCAAAATCGAATGCCGCTACATCAATGCTCGACCTGGCTGCATGGAAATCGGCAGTAACTGCATCGGCAAGCGGTGAACGGCCACGTTGCGCGGGAACATCAGGGTACACCAGGTTGGGCGTGTTGAAGAACACCGTAATCGCGGTGCCTGCGGAAGACTGTGGCGCGGGCGCTGCGGCAGACGGGCGGGCAGGCGCAAGACCAACCTGACCCAATAAGCGGTCGAATGTGCCAATCTGGTACAAATACACCAGTATCAGTAACACAACAACAATCAGCACCGAGCGTGGCGAAATAGTAGTCGATGAACGTGAGCCTCGGCGGCTGCTCATGGGTCTTCCTTCCGTGGTGCGTGCCGCTTGCCAAATCGAGGCGTTGGGCGGCGCGGGCGAAATGCTCGAAAGAGGCGCGGAATTGGCGAGGGAGTAGCCGGACTCGGCACATCTTCATGCGTGGAGGCGTGTTGAAGCGCCATTGCTGCTGCCGCAACGACCTGCTGCGGGTCGTTCATGCCAGCGCGGGCCGCCGCGCGGGCGGCCTGCCGAATCGTTTGCACGTTGGCAGTAACCAACACATCAGCACGCGTTTCGTCAGCAGCAACCTCGCGAATGCGGGCGCTGGCCCAAGCGAGCAGCGCAGTAGCCGCAGGATCCTCCAGATCGCCGCGCAGGCTTTCATCTTCCTGCAGGCGATCCAGCAGCAGCGCGGTACGCTCGTCCATGTGCTGCTACGCTTCCGTTCCAGGCTGCTTGGTGGTGTTAGCGGCACGCTCGGCTAATAGTTGCTCGACCATGCTAGTCAGCGCATCAACCTGCGCAGTGAGCCGCGCAATATCACTCGCGCTGGGAATGGTTGCAAAGCTGCCGTTCGCTTCATGCTCTGCCTGACGGACGATCAGCAGCCGCTGCATGCGCGCCGCTTCGGTGGCGTCAATCGTGCCTTCGTCCTGGAGATGCTGAATACGCTGCATGATTTCATCATCTACCGGCGACATGCCGCCGAACACCGTCCATACTGAGCGGCTGAGACCTGCCAGGCGACCACTGCCGGCCTGGATCATGTCGGTCAGTAGATGTGTCGGCAATGCGCTTTTGCGCCCGCGCGCCTGCAAAACAACCTGCGCGAGAATTGACGCAGTGATATCTTCGCTGCTTTCGTTATCGATAACGCGTACTTCTTCGCCATGCTGAATCAATTCACCAATCCCATCAAGAGTGATGTATTGCTTGCGGTTGGTATGATACAGCTTACGATTGGCGTATTTCTTGATGAGATGCACCCGAACCTCCTCTTGTATCGCATGTATAGTATAGCACAGCAGTTCGGGTACAGGCCGCCTGGTTCATGCCAAAGCTCAGTGATCCACCCGCTTGATGATCACTAATGTAATGTCATCGAACGGCGGGCGGTCGGCGGTGAAGGCTTGCAATGCAACAACAATCGCGTTGACGATGTCGGCGGCGCTGCGGGTGCGGTGGCGCGCTACCACCTCGATCAGCCGTACCACATCGAACGGCTGCTCGTCAGCGTCAATTGCTTCGGTCACGCCGTCGGTGTAGCAGACTAATACATCGCCCGGCTGTATCTCAACCTCAGCCTCGCCAATCGTCGCCTCGTCCAGCACGCCAAGCGCGATGCCGGGCGTAGTCAGCGGCGTCACATCGCCATTGGCGGCGCGCATGAGCAGCGGCGGATTGTGGCCGCCACACGCATAGCGCAACACACCGCGCTCAGGATCGAGCACGCCGTAGAACAGCGTGACGAACATGGACAAGTCAGTGTCGCGGCTGATCCAGCGATTTGCTTTGCTCAGCGCCACGCCCGGCGGCGAGCCATCGAGCGCGGCGGCCCGCACCAGGCTGCGCGACAAAGCCATGAACAGCGCGGCAGGCACACCTTTGTCGCTGACATCAGCGATTACAAAGCCAAATGGCGGCGCGTCAAGATTGGATGAGCCAACGCTACGGGTAATCGGCAGCCGCCAAAAATCGTAGAAGTCACCGCCAACCAGCCGCGCCGAGCGCCAATCGGCGGCGACATCCCAGCCGGGCAGGACAGGCACGTGGGCGGGCAGCAACGCCGTTTGAATGTCACGGGCGACCCGCAACTCTTCTTCCAGGCGCGAGGCTTCGGCGGCTTCCTGCGCCAACAGCGCGCTTTCTAATGCCCCCGCCACCTGATTGGCGACACCGGTGTACAACGTGAGCGCCCGCGCGCTGAGCGCCGTCACACCGTCATGTTCAGCAACCAGCATGCCCAACACTGCCCCGCGCGCGGTGAGCGGCTGGACCAGGATCACGCCATCCGCAGTTGGAGCAGTCAGCACCGGAAAGATCGCGGGCCGCGCTGTTTCGCGGAGTGTCACCGGTGCAAGCGTGCGCCGTGCCTCTGCCAGTGGCGGCACCGCGTCTTCCTGGATGCGTCGCCCGATGAATTCAATGCGCTGCTCAGGGTTCAGGCCGTACACTTCCAGAGGCACAAAGCCGCCCTGAGTGCGGTTCCATGCCAGACAATAGCAGCGATCACAACCAAGCAGCAGCGGCGGCAAACGCACAATAGTCAATAATAGTTCGCCAAGTGACGAAGCCTGCGCCAGATTTTCCGCCACCTGCAACAGCACATTGATCGTCCATGCTTCTTCGCGTTGTGCAGTGAAAGCCCGCGCACTCTCGATTGCCACCGCGATCTGCCCTGCCAGCGTTTGCATGACAAACAAGTCAGCATCGGTGAAGCGGTTTGGCAAATCACTCTGCACATCGAGCACGCCCAGATTTTCATTCCCGAAGCGCAGCGGCACAGCCATCTCGGAGCGCGTGTTGCGCTCATCGCTGATGTAGCGCGGATCGGCACGCACATCATTGACCAGGATCGGTTGACCATCCTGCGCCGCCACGCCAACCAGTCCATCACCCGGACGCAACGTCCAGTCATTGAACCGCTGTAAGCTCGCGGGGCTGACCGTGCTGGCACGGAACACAAGGCGGCCATTTGGCTCTTGCAGAAAAATATGCACAGGATGGTACCCAAATCGTTCGCGGATGAGGTGTACCACGGAGGGCAGAAGACGGTCAATTTCCAAGATGGCGGTGATTCGCTCGCCCACTTCACAGAATCGCAGAAAGCTGCACGGCTCGCTGTTGCGCGCTATCGTAGGTGCGGGCCTTGGAGATTGCCACCGCCGCCTGGTCGGCAATCAGCGACAGCAGCCGCAGATCATCAGTAGAGAAAGTGCGCAGCCGGTAGCTCTGGATCGAAATCGTGCCGATCACATCATCACCAACCAGCAGCGGCACATATATGCCGGAACGCGGCGGACGATCACTCTGGTAGCGCGGCCGGGCAGGCAACTGGTTCATCTCCACCGCAAAATCTTCCACCAGCAGCGAATGGCCGGTGGTCCGCATCCAGCCGATAATGCCATCACCCGCCGGAAGCTGCACCGTCAGCGGCGGCATGCGCACGCGGTCTTGCACGCGCACCACCAACGTATACGCATCGCCGCTGGGCGCAAACAGCCCTAGATGAAATGATGACGTGTCAACGATTTTGGATGTTTCGCGATAGATGAGATCACATAGCGCTTCTACGTCCATGGCAGCGCGGTTGATCGCCCGACTGGTTTGATTCAGCAACCCAAGCTCACGTACCGAGCGGCGCTGCAACTGCACCCGCCGTGACGCGCGCCGCACGCTGACACTGCCCGCAAGCAGCGCCACGCTTGCTAACACAAAATATGCGACGCCAAGCTGCTGATAAATTGCCGCGCCAAGCCATGCAAGCGGCAATGGCGCGACCTCGGCGCTAAGCATGGGCTGCCATGCGGAGCGCCACCATGTCATTAGACCGCTCAAGCCACCCTGCAAATATTCGCGTACAGCCCGCGCTGACTGAATCACCAGCGCAAAGCACACCGCCTCGATTGCAAAGCGCGCCAGGCCGCTCGCCGCCATGCCAAGCAGCGCATCCGCCAGCACCGCCCCGGCAAGGATTGCAATCGCGCGCACGCCGCTGCGAAGAAACGGACGCGCCACCAATAAGTAAACGGTTCGCGCTCGTCCATAAACTAAGGGCGCGACAGCACCAAAGATTAAGCCCGACAGCGCGGCGACCAGCGCACCACTCTGCGGACCAAACACAATGGCGGCCGACAGCAACACGATGCCGACCAGACTATGCGGGTCGGCGGGCGGCACACGAAAGCCAGCGCTCTCGATCAACAGCGCCACAAAAAGAAAAAACACCAGAATTGGTGTTACGACAATGCCGGAAGTGCTGCTGAGAAGCCACAACCAGCCGAGCAGCCCAACAACCAGGCAGTAGACAATTAGCCGAAGCTCACGACTCACGGCGCGCCCTGCCCAAAGGCACCCAGCGCATCCTCGCGCGTGCGGTGAATTGCGAACACTTGTGTAAAACCGGTAATCGAGAACACTTCAAGCACCTGTGGCTGCAAAGCGCAGAGCCGCAGCACACCGTTGTGCGCCAGCACATTTTTACGCAGCAACAACAACGCCCGCAAGCCACTGCTGCTCATGAACGATACCTCGGCCATGTCGAGCAAAATATGCCGTAGACCGCCGTCAATCGCGGTGCGCACCCGCTCCAACTCCTGATCGGTGCTTGATGCATCCAGACGACCGTTTAAGGCAAACACCTGCGGCGCTTCACCCGAGCGGTTGATGTGCTTGGTCATGGTCAGCACATTGCCATGCTGCTCATCGAATTCGTAGCGCACCGTGTCCATGAGTTTATTCATCAAGAAGATGCCCAGCCCACCAGCCTGACGATCATCAAGCGAGGATTCCACGTTTGGCGTAGGAACAGTGTCCGGATCGAAACGCCGCCCCCAATCGTGGAGCGTGATGATCAACTCATCAATTGAAAGCTGCCATGTCAGCTTAATGGCACCCGGCGCGCTTGGGTGATAGGCATGCTCAATGATGTTGGTCGCCGCTTCATCAATCGCAAGCTCCACCTGCCAGGCGGTATGTTCATCCAGGCCAGCCTGCGCCGTCGCGCCCGCAATAAATGCGCTGATATGCGCCAACGAGTTCAAGCGTCGCAGGCACTGTCAGCACCTCAGTAGCCTGATTATCTGCTGCTTTTCGCGAATACACCAAATGCATGCTCATCCACGTGCGCGCCGCATAAAGACCTAGAAGCTACCGATTGCCTCGGTCACATCAGGATATGTTTCAAACAACGCAGTAAACCCTGTTAAATCAAAAACCTCTTTGATGCGCGGCGGCATACTGGCAATACGCACATCGCCGCCTTCAAGATCGGTAATTTTCCAATCACGCGCGCGCTTGCGTGCCTCGATCAGCACACGTAGGCCAGGGCTGGCGAGGTATTCAAGCTCGGCCATGTCCAACACAATGCGGTAGCGCCCCTGCTCGAACAGCGATTCAATATGCTGCTTGAGCTGTGGCGCAGAAGCAGCATCCAGCCTTCCTTTGAGCGTGAGTAAATCCGCCCGATTGAAGCGTTTGTGCGCAATGTCCATAGCCATGACCTCCTTGAACATCCACTACCCAACGTTATTTACGTCCAGCCTGACGGCCACTCGTCTTGCGCGCATCCGTTTGTGTGGGTCGTTGTGGTGGCTGCTGCGTAGCCGCCGGCGGTTGCGCGGCCATGCTCGATGCGTTTGGCGCGGAGCCGCCAGAATTGCCTTGCCGCCAGCCCCACCACATCACAGCACCCCAGGTGATAACAATCAGCGCAAATACAATCACTGAGATTGGGCTTTGGCGAGCCATTTCCCATGCCATTGACACAAGAGGCAGCAGAATAGCAAAAACGATGAGTGCTTTCCACAACTGATTTGCTCGACGCTCGGACGGACGAAAGCGATTGCGTAGCGCCGATGTCCGTTGACCAAATGCAGCTACTCGTTGCCGCATACATTCCTCCAGCCAGTATAAAGACGTATCCAATTCATCATAATAATACCATATCCTACGCAACCTGACGATAGACCAAAGTCTGAGAAGCACAGCGATAATTCTGTTGTTCGCATGTCGGTCTGCGGTCGCATTGACGCTACGCCATGCTTCGTGCTATCATGGCTCATACATAGTAAATGCAGAGGACAAGGCCGTGTTCGATCAGCAGCCACAATTTAACATCGCGCGCGTCTCATTCAGTACGCCGCGCAGCCTTCATGTGGCATGCCACTGGCATTGGGCCGGTCTGCTCCTGACCACCTGCGGCTTCATGGCGGCCTAGCCCGCCATACCTATCTCCCCAGTTTCTTCTTCCCTGCCCATGAGCGCGGATGCCACGCAAAAACGTGGTATGCTCTATGCAGCTATACTGCCAACAACTTTGTTGTTCGCATTTTTCGCCAATTCCTGGTTCTTTGTGATACATGATTGGTGGCATAACCACGTTGTATCGCCTGTTGAATAGTTAATTGGAGGCATTCATGCCTGGAAATATTTTAGTCTCGGTAGCCTGGCCCTACGCCAACGGCCCGTTTCATGTCGGCCACATCGCCGGTGCGTACCTGCCCGCCGACATTTTTGCTCGCTACCAACGCTTGAAAGGCAATCGCGTGCTCATGGTGTCCGGGTCGGACTGCCACGGCACACCGATTACGCTGTTGGCCGAGCGTGAGGGCATTACGCCGCAAGAGGTTATCAAGCGCTTTCATCCACTGTTTTTGAAGACGTTCGAGACGCTCGGCATCACATTTGACCTGTTTACTCAGACGTACACCAAAAACCATTACGAGGTGACGACTGATATCTTTCTGCGGCTGCTGGAGCGCGGCTATCTGTACACGGAAACCATGACCGGCTCGTACTCCGAAACGCTGGGCCGCTTCCTGCCCGACCGCTTCGTGGAGGGCGTGTGCCCGAACTGTGGCTTCACCCGCGCACGGGGCGACCAATGCGACAATTGCGGCCAGTTGCGCGACCCATGGGAACTTGGCGATCCGCACTCCACGCTGGACGGCGCGCCGGTGACGTTCCGCGAGACCGAGCACTTCTTCCTCGATCTCGCGAAGTTGGAGCCGGGTTTGCGCGACTGGCTCAATAGCGTGAACCGCGATTACTGGCGGCAAAATACGGTGGTGTTCACCGAAAACTGGCTGCGCGACGGCCTGCGCGGGCGGGCGATCACCCGCGACCTTGAGTGGGGCATTCCGGTGCCGGTGGATGATCCGGCGTTCGAGGACAAGCGCATTTACGTCTGGTTCGACGCGGTGATTGGCTATTACTCGGCCTCGATCGAGTGGGCCAAGCGCACCGGCCAGCCGGAGGCATGGCGCGATTGGTGGGTGTGTAATCCAGATGGCACGTCGCCCGCGCGCTCGTACTACTTTATTGGCAAGGACAACATTCCGTTCCACACGATCATCTGGCCGGCCATGCTGCTCGGTTATGGCGACCGCGTGCTGCCGTACGACGTGCCTGCCAACGAGTTCCTGAACCTGGAAGGCGACAAGATGAGCACCAGCCGTAACTGGGCGCTCTGGATGCCGGATCTGGAAACCCGCTACCAGCCAGACCAGTTGCGCTTCTACCTGGCTGCGAACGCACCGGAAGGCCGCGACGCGAATTGGTCATGGTCCGATTTCGTGCGGCGCAACAATGACGAGCTTGTGGCGACATGGGGCAATCTCGCCAACCGCGTGCTGAACATCGCTCACAAGAACTTCGGCGAGGTGCCGGAGCCGGGCGAGCTGCAGGAAAGCGACCGGCAGCTGCTCGCCGCCGCCGAAGAAGCATTCGAGCGCATCGGCGCATTGCTCGACGCGGTGAAACTCAAAGCCGCGCTCAGCGAGACGCTGGCACTGGCGCAGCGCGCCAACCAGTACATCAGCGAGCAGGAGCCATGGAAATTGGTCAAGAATGACCGCGAACGCGCGGCAGCCGTGATCTACACCGGTCTGCGGGTGATCGACAATCTCAAGACGCTGTTTAGTCCGTTCCTGCCATGGAGCAGCCAGCGCCTGCATGAACTGCTTGGCTATGAAGGCGTGCTCGCGCCACAGCCACACATCGAGGAGGCCGAAGCGCCCGACGGCACGCCGCGGCAGGTGCTGACCGGCGACTACGTCACGACAGGCGGCTGGAAGCCGAGCCAGCTTCCGGTCGGGCAGGTGCTCCAGGCACCTACGCCGCTGTTCCGCAAGCTGGACGAGGCCGTGGCGGAGGAGGAACTGGCGCGGCTGCGAGAGAAGGCGGGAGTTTAACACGATGACAAGGTGACACGATGACAGGATAATCTGCTGGCTTTTGCCTCATCTTGTCATCGTATCATCATGTCAGAAAAATACATGAGTGACATTATTAGAATTATCATCGGCATGGTCATCGCTGGGTTACTATGGGCGCAGGCCCGCCGGGCGTCCACGCAGCCCCACCGCCGCCGCGCATTCATGCTTGCGGCAGGCGCAGTGCTGCTGCTGACGGGCTATAACATCGCGTTGGCAGCGGGCATGGGCATCGGACCGCTCGCGTGGGCGCTGATGGCGGTCACGGCGGCGCTGTTCCTCGGCGCGCTTGCATCACTTGTGCTGGCATGGCGCAGCGGCGAAGAACTGCAGCAGCACAATAAGTTCCGGGATGCCATGCGCGAGAAGACCGAGGAGCGAGAGCGCTCGATTGACGAAAGACCATAAACATTATTGCCCGCTGCCTTTACAAGATTTTATGTCAAATTACATTGCTGCCGCCATGGCCCACTTCAACGCGGAAGAGTATCGCGATGCCTTGCTGCTTTTCGAACAGCAGTGGCATACCGAGCGCAGCGATGTACTTCGCGCCATGATCCAACTCTGCAACGCACTGAACCAGCTACGCCTCGGGTTAACAAGTGGACCGCGCCATAACCTTGCCAGTGCGGCGCGGCTGCTTGCGCCGCTCCCCGATGAGCATGCCGGGCTTCCCATCGCTGCCATCCGCGACTACATTGCCGTCTTGCGTGCGCTGCTAGCAGACCATGTGGAACAGATAGCATGGGAAGAAATGCCGCGCTTGTTCCTCGATTACTCGCATTGACGCTCGTGCTATAATCGTGCCATTATCCCTGTAAAATCTCCATCAGCAGCAATTTTCAAGGAGAGCGAACTATGCCGAACGACATCGACCAGACTGTTGACCAGGTACTTGGCGAAGGGCTTGAGCATGCCAGCGAAGCCCAGATTCTGGAGCGCCTCGATGCCGAACTCAAGCAACAGACCTCGGGTCATGCCGCTGTGCTTGGAGCAGGCGACGCCCATCCATGGCTCGGCGGCGAAGCAGCGGGCGGCTCGGCGGCGCAGCGCTTCATCGCCTTCTACGCCGATGCGATCCACAAGGAAATCTGCGATCCAGAAAAGGGCCGCTTGAAGGACGAATATCGCGGCACGATTGGCGGACTCGCGCTAGCCGATCAGGTCAAGTCGCTCGTGCCGTATGTTCTGACGGCGCTCGGCATCGGCGCATCGTTTATCAACCCGGCCGCGATTGGCGCGCTCGTGGCGCTGTGGATCGTGCGCGTCGGACTCGATCAGTGGTGTGCCGCCCCGCATGCCAGTTTAGCTGAAACGACTGCTAACACTGGTGCTGGCCCCGCGCCAATCGATCCGTCGCTCGCCACAGGTACGGCAGGAGAAGGGCGTGCGCAGAACGCAAGCGGCGCGCCGTCCGACAAAGACCTGCTCCAAGATTTGCTTGACCAATCAGCTGGCACCGGCTCCGGCTCCGCACCAATGCCGATTGACCCATCCGGCTCAACCGGAGTCGCCAACACCGAGCCAGCCCACCCCACCGATCCCAAGGTGCGTATCGATCCGGCCACCACGTCGAGCAATCCAGATGTACGCGGTGAAAGCTAACTTTTAGCGCCCGCAGATACACGCGGATACTCGCCGATAATAGTAGGTATATTTCTCCTTATCGGCGTTCATCTACATTTATCGGCGGTTACATCGTTATGTCATTACTGCAATCAATCACTGAGCGCGCCTTTTATCTTCCCGGCGCGAATAATCTGGGCATCATCGTCACCAATGATGGCGGCGCGATTGCGATTGACACTGGCATCGACAAAGATACCGGGCGGCTCATTCGCAAGGCGCTCGACGAGGCCAGGCTGCACCTGCGCGCGATCATCAACACGCATCACCATGCCGACCACATTGGCGGCAATGACTACCTGGTGCGCAACATGCCGGGGGTGGAAGTCTATGCGCCGCCGCTTGAGGCCGCGCTGATCGAGCATCCCGAATTGGAGCCGCTGTACCTCAACATGGGTGCCGCACCATATAAGGCGCTGCAAAACAAGTGGGTCATGGCAAAACCAAGTCCAGTTCACCACATCATCGAGGGCGCGCAGCTAGAAATCGGTGACACCATGCTCAATGTTGTGTCGCTCGCGGGCCACAGCCTCAATCAGATTGGCGTGATATATGACGGTGTGTGCTTCGCCGCCGATGGCTTCTTTGGCGCGGCGGTGCTCCAGAAGCACGGCATTCCCTACGCGCAAGACGTTACCGGGCAGCTCCGTAGCCTCCAGACGCTGGCTGAGCGCGAGGAACGCTTCTTCGTGCCCGGTCATGGCGATTTGACGATGCGCGAGCAATTGGCTGATGTGCTGCATGCTAATGTAGCTGCCATCGAGCGCTCGACGGCGGCGGTGCAGGCCGCGCTCCATGAGCCGGGCGACCTTTCAACTATCGGTCGGCGCGTGGCACAAACGCTTGGCCTTGTTTTTGCAGGAATCTCCCAACACGCCGTATTTACATCGGCGGTCTCAGCGCATCTCAGCTATCTGACAACACAAGGCATGGCGCAAATTATACTTGAGGACGGCGCATTGATCTGGAAACGGGGGTAAACTTTATTTTCTTGATTAAAAAAGTCATGTATAATGGCACGTATAAATTCGATCATAGTTTTGATTCTGTAATGGTGCCATGAATATAACGACAACTATCCGCGTTCGTTACGCTGAAACCGATGCCATGGGCGTTGTCCACCATGCGAGCTACATCGTGTGGCTGGAGCAGGGCCGTACAGAGCTGCTGCGCGCGAGCGGCACAAGCTACCGCGAGATCGAGGCGCGTGGTTTTTTTGCTGCTCTGACGGACTTGCAGGTGCGCTACCATGCCGCTGCCCGCTACGACGACGAGGTCGTCATCAACACGGCACTGGACGATATACGCAGTCGCCAGCTTGCCTTCACCTACACATTGCGTCTGGCCGAAACCGGAACGTTGCTTGTCACCGCCCGCAGTGAACATGTCTTTGTTGCGCGCGCGACGGGTCGCCCGGCCCGCCTGCCAAATGACTTGCAGGAAGCCCTGCACGCCTTGAACACACCACACCCAACTCTGATCTAGTTCGTTGCTCAACGATTCCTATTGACATGCCGCCACGCATAAAGGAGGCCGCTCGTGACTCATTCCCAACACGATGCGACGGAGAGCAACCCTGCACTGCTGCAATCGTTGCCGCAATCCACTGATACACCGAAGAAGCAAGCGCGCACCCGCAGCGCGCCCGCCATCTGGTTGCAAAAAGTTGCGCTGATGCTGGTCGGCTTGTTTCTCTTCATTCTGGCTTTGCAGTTGCTAAAGCAAGGCACTGGCCAGTATGGCCGCACAATTATGCAGCTACTCAACATCGTCAATGCCACTAACGCAATGGGCTTTGGCTGGTTGCTGGCCTACATTTTTCTTAGCGGCTCGCCAGTTGCTGCCATCGCCGTTTCGTTCTTTGCGTCCGGCACGATCACCGCGCTGCAAGCCTTCACCATGATCACTGGCTCGCGGCTGGGCGCGTCATTTATTGTGCTATTTGTCGGCTTTTTGTATTACCTGCGCGGTCAGCCGCGCGCCGCCAGCATTGCGATTGGCGTGCTAGCCATGCTGACCACCGCCGCGATCTACCTGCCCGCGCTGGCGATTGGCTACTGGCTGCTGACATCGGGCGCGCTGAGTAGTCTGCAAATGCAGGACGCCACGCCTGTGTTTTCGTTTCTTGATGTAGTGTACGGGCCAATCATGGGCATGATCAAAGTGTGGGGGCTGCCGGGTTGGTTGGTGCTGCTCGGCGGCATCGGCACGCTGCTGGTGGCCTTCAGCCTTCTTGATCGCGCACTTCCGGAAATGCATGCGGAGCGTAGCTCGTTCCAGCGCATCGGGCGCGTGGTCTACCGACCGGTTGCCATGTTCCTGCTGGGCGCAGCAGTCACGTCAGTGACGCTGTCCGTCTCAGTGTCGCTGTCGATTCTGGTGCCGCTCTCAGCGCGTGGTCTGGTACGCCGCGAGAACACGTTGCCCTACATCATGGGAGCGAACATCACGACGTTCATCGACACATTGATTGCCGCGCTGATCACGGGCGGCCCGGCAGCCTTCACGATTGTGCTGACCGAAATGCTGAGCGTGGCGGTGCTATCGCTCATTGTGCTGCTGTTTATGTACCGCCCGTTCGAGCGCGCCATTCTCCGCACGCAAGAGGTTATTATTCATACGAATCGCTCGCTCGGTATATTTTTGTTTATCATGTTGCTGATTCCGGTCGTGCTTTTGCTTGTAAAATGATGGGCGCTCTCAAGGGCGAACACATAGGTTCGCCCCTACAATGGTTCTGTGATTCTCACTATGTGATATGATGTATCTTGTATGAACATCATGATCTATGTTGGCCAGGCACCGTCGCGTGCTGACGTTCTTGCGTTCAGCAAGCTGATTGTTCCCAGCGTCGCCACCAGTGTCACACTTGTCGCTGGCAAAAGCGCTGGCGGTCAGCCCATGCTCGACGACGCTGTTGCCCAACTCAAACTGCCGAAGCATATACCGGTTGAGTTGTGTGCGCTGCCCGGCGGCGCGCAGAACGCTATCATCGCTGCGGCGCGCGAACACGTCTATGATCTGGTAATGCTTGGACGGCTGCGGCCCCGCATTCGTCGCATGCTGTTCAGGCGGCGCACCAGCCGCCGCATCGCTACACAGCTTGAGCCGTCAGTCTTGCGGGTGCAGGGCAGCGTGCGCCCGATCAAGCGCGCGCTGATCGCCAGCGGCGGCAACGCCAACACGCTCCACAACGCCGCTATTACCGCCCAATTGCTCGGGCCATTGAAAGCTGAAGTCACGATCCTCCACGTCGACTCGCAACAATCGATCACGTTTCAGGCCCCACGGCAGCACAACCATGATCGGGCATTCATCGAGAGCGACACGCCCGAAGCCGCCGCCATACGTGAGGCCATGGCGCATCTGCAAGATCACGACATTGTTGTGAAGCCAAAGATTCGCTACGGCCCGGTGATCGATGAGATCCTGGATGAACTGCACACTACCAACTACGGCCTGCTGATCATCGGCGCGCATCGCATCGCCAGTGCCCTCGACCACATTCTGCTGGAAGACATCACCGGCGATCTGATGCACGTCAGCCCGGTGCCGGTGCTGGTAGTTAAGGGTAAAAAAACAAAAAAATAGTCACATCGTACATGTCGCTGCTCGTTAGGGAAAAAATATGGCTTGCCACGCCCGCTGCACTCAATGAGCGAAACGTCGTCGTACCATCATTACCATGCGCATGACGAGCCTGCCCGGCTACCGCTGGCGCAACACTCGCAGCAGCGTCGCCACAGTATCAGCGCCAGCAGCGAATGGCACGACCGGACATGGCGCGTACTCTGCCAGCGCGGCCAGTTCCGGCACGGCAGTGTTCAGCAGCGCTGCGCCATCCGGCACTGTCACCAGCATGGGCAATCCCAATGCCCGCACAAGCTCTTCCCGCTCGGCAGCACCGCTCGGCAGCGCATCCGGCAGTGACAGCACCGCGCTCGCAGCGCACTGATCGAACGGCAGCCCGCGTTGTAACAGATCCGTCACGTCAAGACTGAGCACCGCGCATGTAATCGACCGCTCAGCCAGCAATGCCCGCGCCGCGTCAAACCCTGCCGCCACCGCCAGCCCAACCGCCGCACCATCGGCCCGGAGTGCCGCCGCTACTGCCTGGGCTGCCGTATCGGCATCCATGCCGCCCGTCAGCGCGACAATTGGAATTACGCTAATCTGCTCCCAGGGCACCGCAACAGCGGGCGCGGCGAACTGCGGCGCATCACGTCCTGGCACACCTGGCATGCGCATCGTGCTGCCGCGCATGGATTCTATATCCAGCGACCAGCCGCGTGCACCGTAGCCGATCTGAAGCCGGCCATCCGCCCGCACGTAGCTGGGCAGGCCACGTTGCGCCGCCTCGGCCACAACTTGCAGCGCCGCAACCGGCAGCGCTTCGGCGCGCCGCCGCTTCTGCAAATCCCAAAGCTGTTCATCGAAATCATATGCCTCATCGCCGCTTTCATGGGCGTTCAATGCCTCAATAGCGTGGCGCGCAAGCTCCACACCGATCGCAGGCGTTGGCGTCACAAAGCTGGCCGTGATAACATACCCCTCGTCAACTGGCACGGTGGCCACATCGAGGTAGCCGAGCACCATGCCGACTCGCTGCGCGCCGTCTTTGAGCCTATCGCGCAACAACACACTGCGATCCCGCTCAGAATGGACCTGCAACAGCACGCCCGGCTGCGGGCCGTAGATATTTGGTCCGTTAAAACCAAGCACGCGAACAAGAATCTATTGGCATGATTCACCACACAAGCACGAAGAACGCAACGTATTGTCAGATGCTGTATTCTGCACAGACAACCACTGAATGTTTGCCATAGAGCACACAGCGATCACAGAGCATAGTATATACTGATGGGTACTTTCTCGGTGCGCTCGGTGCCCTCTGTGGCGACTTCTTAATCGCTATGGATATTTTACACGAGCCACTCATTCCCATTCTGCGACACATGCTTGCCGCCGCCGGACTGCCCCGTAATGGCATCGTTCTCGATCTCGCCAGCGGCTCCGGCCTCAAGCTGCCGCTCCTGCGCGAGGCATGCGGCCCGCATGTCAGTCTGCTCGCGCTCGACCACGACTACTCAGCAATTGCAGATTGCAGATGGCAGATTACAGATTGCACAGCAGCAGCACATCGCCTATTCACCTGCTCGCCCGTTCACCTGCTCACTGCCAACGCCCACGCCCTGCCACTCGTTGACAATTGCATCGCGGCGGCATGCTGCATTGCGGCGCTCGGCTTGTTTGGCAATCCGGTGATGGCATTGCGAGAACTCCGCAGAGTTGTGCAGCCTGGCGGCCAGGTGCTGGTCGTCAGCGGCACGCAGGCATGGGCCGAGATCACGCGCTGGCCGCCCGCGCTGGCCGCGCAGCTTCATGCCGCTCGCATGAAAGCGCAGGCAGCGGGCGCGCTGTTGGCTTCTGCACCAGATGTTGGCGACGAACTCGCCGCGCAGTTCACTGCCGCAGGCTTCGCCGCGCCGCACATTCGCGCCTTTCTGCTCGACATGCCAAACCTTGCGCAGGCCGAGCTTTCGCTGTTGCCATGGCAGAGGCTGCGCCCTACGGTTGCCAGCTATCTGGACGATAGCACACTCCACGCCGCTGATGAAGCCGCCATGACCAGCGATATCGAACTCTGCACACTGGCGCTCGCAGCTCAGGCCGTTGTGTGACATGCGAATGCACAGGCGGCGAAATGACAAAAGGGACGAGATGTTCTCGTCCCTTTTTGAATCTGCAATTCTCACACCGGATGACTACGCGCCGCGATACGAGCGATCCAGCATCTCGACGATGTGATACACTTTCATGCCACTGTGGCGCGCACGCAAGCCGCTGGCAAGCTGCAAATGGCAGCCCGGGTTGGCTGTCACGATCATGTCGGCCCTTGTCGCCTCAGCATTGTCGAGCTTGCGGTTGCCAAGCCGCGCAGCCATCTCCGGCTGCGTGACGTTGTAGATGCCTGCCGAGCCGCAGCACAGCGCCGACTCATGCATCTCCACCAGCTTCAGTCCGGGAATAGCATTGAGCAGCTTGCGCGGCTGGGCAGTGATGCGCTGGGCATGCGCGAGGTGGCACGGCTCCTGGTATGTCACGGTTGCATCAACCGGCTTGAGGTCAGCAGTGTTCAACCCGATCGCCGCCAGAAACTCACTGACATCCTTGACCTTTTGATCGAAGGCATGCGCGCGCGCCGCCCATGCCGGATCGTCATGCAGCAGATGGCCGTACTCCTTCATGGTCGAGCCGCAGCCCGCCGCGTTGACAATAATCGCGTCCACGCCCAGCCCTTCAAACGCCGCGATATTGCGCCGCGCCAAATCGCGCCCGCCGTCCATGTCGCCACCATGCACATGTAAGGCACCACAGCAGCCCTGATCAGGCGGAATGACTACGGTGCAGCCGTTCTTTTGCAGCACACGAATGGTCGCGGCGTGAATGTCAGCAAATGCAGTGGACATGATGCAGCCGCTGAGCAGCGCTACAACATAGCGCTCAGTGCCTTCCGCTGGAAAGATCTGGCCCTGCGGCACCACAAATTCGTCGCACATGCGTGGCAGCAGCGCCTCGCTCTCGTCAAGCTTGAGCGCCTTGAGCATGCCAGAACGCCGCGCGATCCACTGCACGCCGGTGCGTTGATACAACCACATGGCGCGCGAAAACAGCCGGAACATCTCCATGCGCTTGAACATCACGCCGAACACGCTGCTGCGGATGAGCTTCACCAACAATGGGTGTGGCGGCAGGTTATCATGATCGCGGGCATGCTCGATCTGCGCCCGCGACGCTTCAAGAATCTGGCCGTACATCACGCCGCTGGGACACACCGCCTCGCAGGCCCGGCAGTTCAGGCACTGGCTCATCTGCTCCTGGAACACGGTGCTTTCCATGCCGATCCGCCCTTCCGACACGGCCTTCATCAGGTAGATGCGGCCACGCGGCGACGACATTTCGACGCCCGTTTCGCGGTACGTTGGGCATGAAGACAGGCACAATCCACAATGAACACATGTATTAATCACATCATCGCTAGGCGTATCGGGGCCAGCAAAGGGCACATGCGCCGGCTGCACTTGAGGCTCTGCAATCATCGCGTTCCTCAACTCACTTAAAAGTATCAAAAGAGTATGGATAAAGATAGAGGATTGAGGATAGAAGATAAATTATGGCACTGTCGCTGTGATCCTTCTATCTTCTTTTGGTCGCTATCTGTGCAACTATACCACAACTTACAGGTCGGTGGTATACTGCGCGTATACAATGGAGGAATATATCTCTACATGGAGAATGCAACTATGAGCAATGGCTCTGACGCGACCGAGCTCGATCTGGTGGTCGGGTCGCTCCACACGACCACACCTGAGGAAGACCGCGCGCAGTACGAAGAAGAGCGTGAGTGGCTGTCTGATATTCAGGATCTGCTGCGCGAAGAGGGCGTAGAAGCCGACCTTTTGTCGAGTCCTGGCACCGAAGTGTGGGAAGGCGGCATCGATCGGTTCATGGATTTGTATGAACTGCGCATTCTGGCGGCATATCTGGAGCGCAACCGGGACGTGTCGGGCGTGCTTGACCAGGTTGACATGGACGGCGAACCCGACCCGATTCTGGCCGGCATCTGGGAAGGCACGGAGAAGACCCGCTTCCCGCACTTGATCAACCACCAGGCCGAGGGTGGCTACTACCTGCCGACGGACTTCCCTGAGCCAATCTGGCTGGAGTTTGACAGCGATGACGCAGATACCACCGAAAACATTGAGGAGCATGTCGTTAGCTTCGGCTCGTCGGTGGCGCTTCAGCGCGAGTTGGTCGAATTAGATCGTATGCTCCAGTCGGCCAGCATTCCGACCAAGAGCGGGCCATACCGCTGCCTCAAAGTGCTGCGCGATGCTGCCGACAAGAGCGTTAGCACCGGACTGCCGATTATTATTTGGTAGAATGTAGAATGTAACTGGGCAGAGCTCTCGTTACGTTTTATGTTTGACGCAATAAATCTGTTTGCGCATGGCTTTCATATGCGCTATAATGCTTGGCTGCGGCGCGTAACGCCGCGCAACAACAATTATGGAAAATCTTATTTTACTCACACAAGATGCAGCCCAGCCGCTGATTCCGCGCCCCTCGCGTGACACTACACCGCGCGACCGGCGCTATTATGTCTGGACGGTCGGCTGCCAGATGAATATCTCCGATTCAGATCGGCTTGAGGCGGCGCTGCAAGGCGTCGGCTATGCGCCGGCTGACCGGCCTGAAGAGGCCAGCTTCATTGTGCTGAATTCATGCAGCGTGCGGGCCTCGGCGGAAGAGCGCATCATCGGCAAGCTGGGCGAGTTGCAGCGTGTGAAGCGCGAATTGCCAGACACCACGGTGGTGCTATGGGGCTGCATGGTCGGCCCGAACAACCAGTCGATCTTCAAGCAGCGCCTGCCGGTGGTCGATCATTTCGTGTCGCCCTCGGCAGTGGATGAGGTGCTGGCCCTCGCACCCAACTCCATCTATCAGCTCGACGAGCCTGCGCTGCCAGTCGCCAACTGGACGCATCCACCGGTGTCGGTGCATGTGCCAATCCAGTACGGCTGTAACATGAATTGTGCCTTTTGCGTGATTCCCCAGCGGCGTGGCCGCGAGCGCAGCCGCCCGTTGGAAGAAATTGTGGACGAAGTGCAGCGCATCGTCGCTCGCGGCGCGAAAGAGATTACGCTGCTGGGCCAGATTGTCGAGCTCATGGGGCCACGATCTGCCGGGACGGCCTAATCTTGCCGAGTTGCTGCGTGCCGTACACGAGGTGCCAGGCCTGGTTCGGATGCGATTCCTGACGTCGCATCCGGCATGGATGACCGACAAGCTGATTGCGACCATTGCTGAATTGCCGCGCGTCATGCCGGAAATCAACCTTCCGGTGCAGGCCGGGCACGACACCATGCTCAAGGTCATGCGGCGCGGCTACACCGTGCAGCGCTACCGCGACCTGGTGGGGCGCATTCGGTCAGCCATCCCGCACGTTGCCATGGTCACCGACATTATTGTCGGCCACCCGGGTGAGACGCGCGAACACTTTGAAGGCACCAAAGCGCTGATCGAGGAGATACGCTTCGACAAAGTGCATATTGCAGCCTACTCATGGCGGCCAGGCACGCGCGCTGGTGCAATGGAAGAAGACCCTGCGCTGGCCGTGCCAGAGGGCGAAAAACAGGCCCGCCGCGTCGAGCTTGAACGCATCCAAGAAGGCATCGCGACCGAACGCAACGCACAACTGCTTGGCCACATTGTGGAAGTGTTGGTTGAGGGCGAAAGCAAGGGCAAGTGGCGCGGTCGCACGCCCGGCAACAAGCTCGTCTTCTTCAGTGACGACCGCGATTGGACCGGACGGCTTGCCCGTGTCCGCGTCACGCACACGAGCCCATGGTCACTCCAAAGCGACCTCGTGGCAGAGGGAGAACTGGCCTGATGGCCCAGTACGAAGGCGACTATCCGGCGTATGAGACGCAACCACAAAGTAGAGGGCGCTGGCCGCTCGCCGGCGTCTTTTTCATCGACTTCGTGGTGACCATGATTGGCGTTATCATTATCACGTCCATCATTGCTGCAGTGTTTTTAATTGGCAACAGTATGCGGCAAGGTGGCCAACTCTTTAGTGGTGGCAACGTCAGCCCGGAATATGCCATTCGGTTGATTGGCGTACCAGGCATCTTCGCGACGCTGGTTGTCCAGAATTTGATCTTTATCGCTGTGCCACTGCTACGCGTCGGTGTGTTGCGGCGCGAGCCAATCAGTACGATCGGGTTCCGCGCGCCACAGCCGCTCAAGCTCGTTGCGCTTGGCATTGGCCTCGGCGTGGTGACGCTGATCAGCAATGGCATGTTCGGCGCAATCTTTTCGTCATTCGGCGTGCAACAGAACCAGTCGGCGCAGTATCCTCTCTACGCGGGCGATTATATTGGGCAGGCGCTGTTCTTCATTGGCGCAGCCGTGATTGTGCCTATGGGTGAAGAAACACTGTTTCGTGGCTATGCATTCAATGCCTTCAAGCAAAGCTGGGCACGGTTCGCATGGGGCCGTCCAGCAGCCTACATTATCAGCGCGCTGCTGTTCATGCTGGCGCACTCACTGGCGGCAACTGAGGGACTTGTTGGGCTGCTCGTTCCCGCATTTGTCATGGGACTGCTGTTTGCGTGGGCTATGGATCGCACCCGCAGTTTGATTCCAAGTATTTTAGCCCATGCAATCAACAACGGTGTAGCGCTCGTGCTGCTGACGTATTGCATCAATAATCCCGGCTCGTCAGCATGCGGCTTGTAGCTGCGTACGCACTCACTAATGGTATAGATAGTTTATGTACCCCTTTTCTGGCATACAGAAGAGGGGACCAATATGTGACATGATTTTTGAGATAGAAGGAGCGAAGCTTGACCAGGCATTATGACGAAAAAATGCGCCAGCGGCGTCGCCTCCAGGACCAGGCGATTGAACTGGCGTCCAAAAGCCAGTGGGAAAAAGCTGTTGAGATCAATCAACAACTTATCGAACTCGGCGAAGATGCTGATTCCTTCAATCGGCTTGGCAAGGCGTACTTTGAGTTGGGACAACTCAACGATGCACGTGAGGCATATCAGAACACGCTCCGTATCATGCCAACGAATATGATTGCCCGTCGCAACGTTGAGCGCCTTGAAGATCTGATCGCTCGCCGTGGCGATACAAACCGTATCGACCGCACCGGACGACAATTAGTTGATCTACGCCTGTTCATTGCTGAAACTGGCAAGACCGCGTTGACGACACTGGTCGATGTGAACCGCGCCCTTGCCAGCACACTGGTGACAGGCGAGCAGGTTCAGTTGCAACTCGATGGTCGCTATGTCAGAGTGCTGAACACCGACGGCGAGGTGATCGGGCGGCTGGAGCCGAAGCTGGCGCAGCGGCTGAGCGAACTAATGAATGGCGGCAATCAATATATTGCGGCAGTGGCGCAGGCGAGTGGTCATCAGATTCGCGTGCTGATCCGCGAAACGTTTCAGCATCCCAGCCAGCGCAACCGTGTGTCGTTTCCCGGTAAATTCAGCGAGGGCGCGCTACGCGGCTACTACCCAACCGGTGCCTACGAGGACTTCGCCGAAGATCTGCTGGACGAGGACGACTCTGGTGAGGAGCCAGAGGAGATCGAGGAAGAAGCCTTTGGGCACGAGGAAGAAGAGTTGGGACTCGATGACATCGAGCAGGACATGGGCGACGATGAGGATATGAATGAAGAATAAGTGCGCTTCTGCGCCTGTTCATGATGCACGAAATGGCTAGGTGCATGTAGCTCCGCTGTACTATTGTCCAATATGAAGCACGCGCCTATACTTGAGGCTGGGTGGTTTGAACCATCCAGCCTTTTATATATTGCTAAATTGCTTTGCGCTTTCGTTTTACCATCGTCCCAAGAGGAGCAACCATGAATGCACGCATTGATGACAAAGGCAAAATATTTACCCAGCGCGTCTCCAAGGATACTGTTATTGCAGTCGTGCGCACGACCGACTATTTTATTATTGGCGATGTTCATGTTCGCCCAGACCGCCGCTTGAAAGACGAACTCGATAACACTCAGTCGCGCTTCCTGCCGATTACAGAGGCAACAGTGTATGACGCCACAGGAACACAACTGCTCTATCGCACCAGCTTCATGTTGATTGCCTACCAGCAGATTGTCATGGTTGCGCCGCTCGAAGCGTTCACCGAGTTTGGTGACGCGCCATGGCTAGGTCAGTTTGCGCAGGAGCCGACAGAATGAGCTTCAAGCTACGTGAATTTGTGCCATCTGCGCCACCGCAGTCGGCTGCGTCGCCAGTTACGATGGTAGCCTCCCTGTTTCCTCCAGAGGCAACCTCCATCGCGGAAACTGGTCTTTCAATTGGGTTTCTGACGGACCTGGTGCTGAAGGTCATCTATTTTTCGGGCAACATCACCGCTCAACGCCTGTCCGAGGTCACCAAGCTGCCGTTCTTGAACGTGCTCGATAAAGTGCTTGACTTCCTCAAACTTGAAGAATATGTCGATATTACTGGCGCAGAAGGCAGCTTCAGTGAACGATCGTTCCAGTATGTTATTGCAACCAAAGGTCGTGTCAAGGTCGCCGAGATTCTTGACCGGACGCAGTATGCCGGACCAGCGCCGGTACCGCTCGACGATTACATTGCAATGGTGCATCGGCAATCGATTGGTGGCATGGTTATCAATACGGATCGCATCCGTGAAGCATTTTCGCATCTCGTCATCAGCGAGCAGATGCTTGACAAAGTCGGGCCGGCCGGCGAACTCGGCGCGCTCGCTGTTTTTGTATGGGCCACCTGGCAATGGCAAGACGACCATTGCGGAAGGCATCGCGAACATTCTTGATGGCAATGTGCTTATTCCGTATGCTGTTGAGGTTGACGGGCAGATCATCAAGGTATTCGATCCGCTCAACCACAAAATGCTTGCGCAGCCGGATGCGCATTGAGCCGGAGCCGAATACCAACTTCAATGGCATGTCTGCTGAGCATCCCCCAGCTTCCAGATCGGCGCTGGGTGTTGTGCAGGCGGCCTCAAGTTGTCGTTGGCGGTGAACTCATTACCGAGCAGCTTGAATTGATCTTTGATCCGATCGTCAAGGTGTACGAAGCGCCATACCAGATGAAGGCCAATGGCGGATTGTTCCTGATCGACGACTTTGGACGGCAGAAGTGTCGCCCGCAAGACCTGCTCAACCGTTGGATCGTACCACTGGAGCAGAAGGTTGATTACCTGGCGCTGCAAACCGGCAAAAAGATCCAGGTACCATTTGACGTGTTGATTGTGTTCTCGACAAATCTTGCACCGAAAGATCTGGTAGACGATGCATTTTTACGGCGCATCCGCCACAAAATCGAGGTACCGAACCCAACACCTGACGAATACCGCGAGATTTTCCGGCGGGTATGTAAAGCGAAACACATTCCATATAGTGACGAAGGGCTGCGCTACCTGATCCAGGAACACTATCTCAAAATCAATCGTGATCTGCGATCCTGCCACCCGCGTGATATTTGCGATCAAATTTTGGATGAAGCAAAGTATCGCGGTGTGGTACCAGCTATGTCACGTGACCTGATCAATCGCGCGTGTGAAGCTTATTTCGTCAAACTTTCGTAACTCTCAACATTATTGTCGCAATTATCTCTAACAATGATGTTGTTTCCAAGGAGCATTCTCGATGTCGCTTTTGAAACGTCTCGGTAATCCATCACAGCCAGGCGAAAGCTCGCCATCTGCGACAAGTACTGTATCAGTTGCAGTGCCAGCGCCGCAACCAGCCACGCCAGCGCCGCGTACGGCACCACCCATGAGCAGTTCTGTGCCACCGCAGAGTAGCTCCATGCCACCCATGCCGGTGCCACACATAGCACCCGTGAGCAGTGCCGTGCCCGCTGCCGCGCCGCCGCTCCCGCCCGAAGCCGTTCAGCAGACTGCCGCTGCAGAGCAACGCAGCGTTGCCGCAAGTGTGAGTGGCGATGGCAGCGTCACCATGAAGCGGATGCTTGAATTATCGCTTTGGATTGTGGACCGCATTCAAGGATCGCTGAGCAACCAGACGGAACTAAAGCGTTCGCCCGAGTCGGAGCGCCTGATTCAGGAGCGCTTCACAAACTACTACCGTCAGGCGGGCGTCAACCTGAGTGAGGCACAGGTGCGCCAGTTGTACGAAATGGTCACCGACGAATTGCTCGGCTTTGGACCGATTGAATCGCTCTTGCGTACCGATAGTATTTCTGAAGTCATGGTCAACGGCCCAGACGCGGTCTACATCGAGCAGGGCGGCAAAGTGACCTTGAGCCCGGTGAAGTTCGCCAATGACGACCATGTGCTGAAGGTCATCGACCGCATTATTCGCCCGCTTGGTCGCCGCGTAGACCGCAAGTGGCCGATGGTAGACGCGCGTCTGCCTGACGGATCGCGTGTGAACGCCATTATTCCACCATGCGCAATCGATGGGCCGTCGATTACCATTCGTAAGTTTGGGAAGAATAAACTGCAGATCGAGGATTTGATTCGGTTTGGCTCGGTAACGTCTGAAATGGGAGAATTTCTGCGGGCGTGCGTGGTCAGCCGCCTCAACATCGTCGTGTCGGGCGGCACAGGCTCCGGTAAAACTACGCTGCTGAATGTGCTGTCGAATTTTATTCCTGAAGATGATCGCATCGTCACGATTGAGGATAGCGCCGAACTCAAGCTGGGACAAGATCATGTGGTACGGCTGGAGGCCAAGCCTGCCGAGGTAGATGGCACCGGGCGCGTGTCGATCAACGACCTGGTGATCAACTCGTTGCGTATGCGCCCGGAGCGCATTGTCATCGGTGAGTGTCGCGGCGGCGAAACCATGGCCATGCTCCAGGCCATGAACACTGGCCACGATGGCTCGCTTACAACGCTCCACGCCAACACGCCGCGCGACGCTTGCTCCCGTATGGAAACAATGGCGATGATGGCGGGCATGGACATGCCGCTCAAGGTCATTCGCGAGCAGATTGCGTCAGCTGTTGACCTGATTGTGCAGCAGACCCGTCTGGAGGATGGCCAGCGCAAGGTAGCCTACATTAGTGAAGTGCAAGGCATGGAAGGCGACGTGATCGTGTTGCAAGACATTTTTGTCCTCGACATCAAGGGCAAGACGCCAGAAGGAAAACTCATCACGGAGTTGCGCCCGACCGGCACGCGCCCGCGCTTTAGCTCGCGCCTGGAAGCGCACGGCTTCAAGCTGCCGCCGCATATCTTCGGTACAGTTGGGCCGGGGCAGAAGCGGAGCTGGTAAGCATGAAGTAAGAAGGAGAAAGAAGAAGTAAGAGGAGTGAACGACTAACTTCTTACTTCTTCTTTCTTACTTCTTCTTTTTTATCGGCTGCGCGCCAACGCGAGCGCGTACACTTCACGCGTGCCTGCACGACGCAGTGCCGCCGCACAGGCACTGATTGTCGCGCCAGTTGTGATCACATCGTCTAGCAACAATACACGTTCCGGCGGCGCCGCTGTGCTCTGCCATACAAACGCGCCGCTCACATTCTCATGCCTCCGACGCGCATCAAGGTGCGCCTGCTGCTCGGTAGCACGCTGCCGGACCAGTCCTTCGCGTAGAAGCGGCAGCATGAGCGCTCGTGCCACTTCTCTTGCCAGCACCTCAGCCTGATTAAAGCCGCGCTCACGCTGCCGTGTGGCATGGAGCGGCACCGGCACAATGGTTGCGTTGGCAGCAAAGCTGGGCGAGACATGCGCTGCCAACAGCGCGCCGAGCGGTTTTGCCATGCGACGACGGCGTTGATATTTGAATTGATGAATGGCTTCGCGCAGCGGCCCCTCGAACACAAAGCCGATGTCAATGCCATTAAGCTCTGGTTGCTGGAGCTGGCGCTGCAAGTGGTACGGGCGTAGCGCCGCCCGGCAGGTTTCACAGAATAGTGCGCCCAATCGAGCGCAACCTACGCAGCGCTCTGGAAACAAGGTAGACAGAAGTGATTCGATAAATGACTGCGGCATAGTACATCACACATGTGGTTGATTTCGCGCTCATCAGTATACGCCTGGAACCTCATAGTGACCATCAGCCGCTAGTCCCGAACAAAGAATTGACAGGTACTATCGCTGGTACAAGCTTTGGCGGCTCGACGCAGATCATCTGGTACCAACATCTCATCTGAATTCGGTTGACATGGGCAGCCAGCATCTTTATCATATATGTACAGACATTATCACCATGCGCGGTGCCACAAAGGAACACCCGTGCCAAAGCATCATCTGTTGCTACTGTTCATTGTTCTGGCATGCTTGCCATGGTGCGGGTGGCCTGTTGCCGCTCAGAGCACCCGCGCGTCCGCCATGATCTCGCTGCGGCGCGCGCGTTTTGATCCGCTCCAGCAAGTCCCAATACGCGCTACAGCGCGTACCCAAGCTACGTCATCGTTGCTACTTGTGCAGCTTCAGCATGCGCCGGATGCCAACACTCCTGCCCAACTTGCATCGGCGGGCCTTCAACCGCTGGTCTATGTGCCCGACAACGCATTTATTGTGCGCGCTACACAGCCTGCTGCGCAATTGTCAGCGTCATGGGTGCGCTGGAGTGGGCCGGTCGAGTCGCGCTACAAGCTTTCGAGCGACCTGGACCCGCTCGTCAACAGTAGCATGCAGATGAGCGATCCGCCTCAGCAAACCATTGATTTGCACGTACTGACAACGCCTGACGCACAGCCGAGCACGCTTGCGGACGCAGTCACAGCCGCAGGTGGCACAGTTGTGAGCATGACCGGCACCGCGTTCCATGTGCGGTTGCCAGCGGCTGCGCTGAAGGCTATGACAGAGCGCGATGATGTGCTGTGGATCGAGCCGGTTGCTGCACTCCATATCACCAATGACAAAGCGAACGAAATCCTGGGCGTGCCGGTCGTACGGCAGCAGCTCGGACTGGACGGCAGCGGACAGATCATTGCCGTGACCGACACCGGGCTGGACGTGCAAGGCAACCTGAGCGCCGATTTTGCCGGGCGCGTGGTGCGTGGCTTCTCACGGAAGGAAATGAGCCCATCCTGCGCCATCTATAGCAACGGCGCGACATGGAGCGATGCCAACGGCCATGGCACACATGTCGCCGGGACATTGCTCGGCACCGGCGCGCTATCACCGCCGGGGATGTCATTCGCAGGTGTTGCGCCGAAAGCAGGCATTGTCGTGCAGGCCGTGTCGGGCGGCAGCGATCACCTGGACTGTTTGCCAGATGACGACTCGTTTCTGGCACTGGCCTATGACGCAGGCGCACGTATCCAAAACGCAAGCTTTAGCGGCCCAACCGGCCAGTATGGTGGAGACATGTTTGGGCGCTACACCATGCTGGATCAGGTTATGGATACGTTTTTGTGGCAACACAAAGATCATGTGCTAATCGCCTCGGTTGGCAATGGTGGAACCGACTCAAACAACGATGGTGTTGTAGATAGCGACTCGACAGAGCAGCCTGCCACGGCTAAGAATGTTCTCAGCGTTGGGGCCAGCGAAAGCAATCGCCCACCAACGAGCAGCACCTGTGCGTCGAACGGGCCGCAAAATGTCTGCTGGAAAAGCCTGCAATTCGCGCATGTACCACTCGCTGATGATTTCATTAGCAATAATCCCAGCGGCATGGCGGCTTTTTCGAGCCGCGGCCCGGCAGACGATGGACGAATTAAACCTGAGATCGTTGCGCCGGGAACCAACATTATTTCGTCGCGGTCGCACGACCCCAACGCCTATTATGACACGCCCTACAATCAAGATTATGCCTACAAAAGCGGTACGTCCATGGCGACGCCAATGGTGAGCGGACTGGCGGCGCTCACGCGACAATGGCTGGCTCAGCAGTACGATGTCGTCACGCCCAGCGCGGCGTTGGTCAAGGCGCTGCTGCTGAACGGCGCGACTAATATCACGCCTGGACAGTACGGCGCGGGGGGGCAACGCGAGATTCCATCAACATGGCCGAACAATGTCGAGGGTTGGGGACGGGCCGATATTGCCGCCACAGTGGGGCAAGGTGAGCCGCAGCGGGTGTGGTTTGCCGACAATGACACTGGCTTGCAGACCGGCCAGACAATGAGCTATACACTTCATGTCAGCGCCGGGCAGCCGCTGCGCGTGACACTGGCATGGACCGACTATCCCGCGTCACCTGTTGTGTTCAAGACGCTGGTGAATGACCTTGATCTGGAAGTGCAGACACCCGGCGGTATGGTGCTCGGCAACGCAAGCGCTGACTTGCCAGCGAACTGTCGCAACGCAGCAGGCGCTGATCGCTGTAATGTCATGGAGAGCATCGAGCTTACCGCGCCGCAGGCTGGCACCTATACCATTCGCGTCCATGCGGCAGTGGTGGCACAGGGCGGCGCACAGCCATTCGCGGTGGTCGCCGGAGCACAGCAGATCGTTGCAGTAGCGCCGCCGCCCGCGCCGACCTTACGCTCGATTGGCATGGCTGGCAGCCCAACAATTTCATTAGCATGGAACGCTTCACCAAGTGCTACCCGTTACGACATTGAGCAGCAGATCATTGCACCAACCGGCAAAGGTACAGCAAAGGCAATGTACATGACAATTGATGCAAGCTTCACTACAGTCGAGGATGTTGGCAGCTATACGTTCCGCGTGCGTGGCTGCAATGAGGGCGGCTGCGGGCCGTACAGCGAGCCGCTAAACGTACAGGTGACTACGCCACCGCAGAAGACATGGCTGCCGTTCACGCGGCACTTGTAGCACATCATTGCTATCCTCGCAGAAGCTTCACGAACAGTTTGCGCATGGAGCTACCGATTTTCATGCTATACTCTGCTTATTCTTCCCGCAAATAGATCCACGTACAAAGGAGTAAGTATGCTGCATGGTACTTCTTCATCTCACTCAAAGCGTGCAGAGCAACGCTGGCAGTTCGTAAAAGTGTGGATCACCATAGTAGCCGCCATGCTTATCGCCGTAGGCATTTTGTTTCCCGGCGGCCCATCAGCACAAAGTGCAAGTGATAACAATCTGTACGTCGCTGATCTCGGCACGAATCAAGTTTTACGTTTTAACGGAACAACAGGTCAACTTAAATCTACAGTCGCCTTGTTTTATCCGCCACCTGACGATCCCAATCGGTACGTGCTTGACGGGCCATCAGGACTAGCACTTGGGGCAAATGGTTTACTCTACGTTAGCAGCGCTAGTACCAACCAGATACTGCGCTTCAATCCACGCACAGCGACATTCGTTGATGTGTTTGCTGGAGAAATTGGGCCGTATCCGTCACCTGAATCAAGGTACATATCGTCTTTCGAGGCCAGGTGATTTGCTCTTTGGGCCAGATGGCAATGTATATGTTGTTGACGAATTTGGCCGTGTGTTGCGATTTAACGGTCGGACTGGTACGTATGGGGGCGTTGCCGCATCGACAATTGGGCTATCCCAACTCAAATCGATCTACATTTCCGGCATTGCATTTGGGCGGGACGGCAATTTATACCTCAGCGTCGCCCGGGACAATACGGTGCTGCGCTTCGATGGTCACACCGGCCAGTTTCTTGGTATATTCGTTGCGCCGAACAGTGGCGGTTTGCGCTTTCCAACGCATCTCACGTTCGGACCAGATGGCAATTTGTACGTCATCAGCTATGAAACGGATCAGGTGCTGCGCTTCAATGGGCGCACTGGCGCTTTTATTGATGTATTTGCGAGAAGTCCCAGCAATGCGCCCTATCCCATCCCCGGCGGCCCACGAACTGGCCTGTCACACCCTTCGGGTCTGGCCTTTGGCCCTGATGGCAATCTGTATGTGAGCAGCTTGTGGTTTAGCCAGGTGCTGCGCTATGACGGACATACGGGAGCATTTAGGGGTGTGCTTATTAACGCAGCGACAGGCAACCTTTTTGGGCCTGGAGTGCTGCTCTTTGAGCGTGGCGCGGCTCCCATCATGAATACACAGAGCAAACCTGCTTTTGTTACCGTGGTGCAGCGGCCCAGTCCCAACATTGCGGTGCGGCCCGGTGATACCGTGACCTACACTATCGTGGCGACCAATCGCGGCCAGGGCGCGGCCAGCAATGCGACTGTGACGCTGCCGTTCGATCCCGCTAAGTTCCGCGTGCTGGATGCCAATTTTAGCCGCAAGGAAGCGTGGGTCAGCAGCATTGAGGCAGATGCGCTCGTGTTCCAAATCGGACGGCTCGGCAGCAGTGGTGATGCAGTAACAGCCACGGTGCGTTTGATCACACAGCCAGGTCTCATGACAGGCACACAACTCGGTGAACGACTGACTTATCGTTGGGCAGATGGGCGCGGTGGCGGCAGTGGACAGAGTAACATGCCGGTTCTTGTTGCCACAGACACAACCACTCAACAGCAGTTCTACAACTTAACAATTGAGGAAGAAGGCAGCATGCGCATGTTCGCGAGCGGGGTGTTTGCGCCAAACGAGCCAGTGGCGCTGTGGTACAACACGCCGAATGGCACCGTTGGTCCCGTTCCTCAAACCCATGCCGACGAGAATGGCACCATTCACTTTACATTTGACACCGCCATGCTTCCGGCTGGCTCGTACTCCATGGTCGCTCGGGGCGAGTGGAGCGAAATCACGGCAGTAGGAACATTTCAAAAGTAAGCGAAAAGCAGGCGCGTCTACGCTTCCCATCCGACGGTCGCGGTCAGGCGCTGCGCCCACATGGCCGCGCCGTCTGTGCCGCGCGTCGCAAGGTAGTAGCTCAGCGCCTCCAGGCAGCGCAGTTGCTGGAGCACATGCGCACGAACATTAGTTTCCACATCATTAGGTATGCCCGCAGCGTCGAGCAGCACTGGCCAGGCCACCCGCCAGCGTGCCGGATGATGGTAGCGCACGACCCAGCCCCACCATGCTGCGTCGAACAACGGGTCGGCGACGCGAGCAAACTCCACGTCAAGCAGGCTGATGGCAGACAATGAATGTTCTGTCAGACCTACGTCGGTCGTCGGTCGCCGGTCGTCGGTCGTCTCAATCAGGGCATTCACCGGACAAAAGTCGCCATGCGCAAAGCATCCGCCACGCCCGGCGAATTGCGACGGAACAGCAGCAATCGTCTGCTCCAGCGCCTGCACCGTCACAACGTCGAGCAGCGGACGGCAGCGGTTGAGATATTGAAGTGACTGACGGGCGAGCCGCTCTCCATCGGCCCAGCCGCGATGAAGGCCAAGCCCTGCCGTGTCAACCTGCGCCAAATGCGGCAGCAGCGCACCCATGGCGCGAGCCAGCGCCACGGCAGACACATCATCGTCCAGCAGCACGTTGCCGGGCGTGCCATGCAGGTATTCGCGCACCACGTATGGAGGATTGGCATGCGCATCGGCGACAAGCACACGCGGCAGCCGCACACCAACAGCGGCGAACCGCTCCGGTAGCTGCTGCGCCAGCCGAATCTTGTGCGGCGCGAGCGCGCGGCTGGTTATCTGCTGCACAATGCGTTGCTGCCCGTCGGCCAACGTCACCAGATCAGTGCGGTTTTCGAAGCCCATGGCGCAGCGTTCAGCAGCGATGACAGGCGCACCGATTAGAGCACTTAGGATAGCGAGATTATTCATGGAAAGTACATGTAAATCGGTCTAGATAAGCTGAATTAACTATGCTATAATTGTCTTCAGTGTTAACGTCTTGTATTTATATAGGAACATCTGCATGCACCAGACATCTACTTCAAACATCTCGAAGAAAATCGTAGTATTGTTATCTGGCTATATCAGAGAGGGAGTAGCTGATAAGATTACGTCAATGGACTACGATTATAAAAAACGAGTTGTTACTTCTAAAGTAGAGAACTGGGTAAAAATTATTAACTATATCGGAGAACAACGTGAGAATGGCTCATTAGTAGCTCTCTTCGCTAACTTTACTGAAGAAACTCTTTTTAAGACCTCTACCCTAGAGTATGAGGCATACTGGCCTCATCTACTAAATGAAATTAGACAATCTCAATCTCTAGTCTTTATTTATGAGGATAACCTGAATGGAGTGTATACTCGTGTAAATGATGCCAAGCAACATCTTGCTTCAGTTCAGACAATCTCACCGTACCAACAGTCTAACTTTCATGACATAATTAATCCGTCTAAATCGTATGATGCTGAAATCCGAGCATCTTTCAACAAGGTTGAAGAGCTTTCCAAAGCTGCTGAAAAGGTGGATAGATTGCTAGGTTTTATATATGAGAGTGGCGTTTCTATTGTTCCCTATAAGAGAAACTTAGATATTACACTTCGCATACAAGATTTTCTTGATGAAATCGAAGGAGGAATTTTTCTACGACTGTATGTTCCAAATGGAAGGTTTCAAGCTGAACAGTTTGAAAGTATATTAAAACTATTTGAGAATTATCTACAAAATGTAGAAGGAAAATCAATTTTTATTGATAGCAGAAAGACAGATTATGGAATAATTTATATATTCAAAGATAAAAGTACATCTACTGATACTGAAGAGCTAGATAATTCTATAGCAAGATTTGAATCATTTATGGAGCTATCCCAGAACAGTCCTTCTCAGGCAGAAGCACTTTTACTATCGCGAGGAGTATCTTCATTAGATGCCATTAGTACTATATCGAGGTTTACTAAGCAGTATCAAAGAATTAAACTCGATTTAAGCACGAAAATGAAAATAAATTACTACGACTTAGACAGCAGTTTGAAAGTGAATTACTTGATATAGTGCCAAACAGTATAGTAGAGATAGATCAGGACAGACAATCATTAAACTTAATATCGCTTGCAAATAACTCGGCACCGATTACAGTGAATATCTCCAATTTTTCAGTCCAACAGGAAGCAAAAGTACAATCCATTATTGCCAATGAATTAAATGGTGATATTATATTCACACTCGAAGATAACCATCTAGTAGAGCTATTCAATAGCTATGCCAATAAGATTGAAGCGTTAACTCTACAAACACTGTTAAGCCAAGTGAAAGATAGTTCAGCACCTGAAGCAGAACGGAAATTATCAGCACAGAAAATAAAAGAATTTCTTTATAAGATAAGCGGTCCTATTGGCGAGAGCGCGTTGAAAATCCTTGTAGCATACTTAGAGAAGCAGCTAATAGGACTCTAAGTAGAGCTATATTATATTATAGTTACAAAATTTAATGTCACGATATACACATAAATTATATAGCAGTCCTACGCGATTTGTAAATCTGGCAGATACATACGAAGCTTCTCAAAGTCAAAGACGATTGTATTAAGTGCTTCTTCGAACAGGTCAGTAATGCTCTGAAAGTGATCCTTACAGCGATGCCAGCGCTTCCGAACGTAGTCTTTTGCTTGTAACCAGACGTCCTCGATTGGGTTCTGTTCTGGCGCATAGGGCGCAAATTGGATGCAGGTGATCGGCCAATCGTCGTGCGCATGACCAAGATTGACGGCTTCGAGATACTCTCGCATCTCGGTGCTACGATGGTAGGAGGCTCCATCCCAACAGAGGATCAGCCGTTTCCCTGTAAATTGCTCACGCAAATACTCAACAAAGATCCGTGTCCATTCAGTAGTGCCGGCTTGGAGCGGGACGACGATCAACTCACCCGTATAGGCATCGATAGCACCATAGTAGGTTTGGCGGTCGCGTTGATTGAGGATCGGAACCGACATGCGCTGATGGCTTGGGCCCCAAACATATCCACACGCGTCGCCAGCACTGAGGTGACATTCATCGATATACAGGACAACTACCTCCTTGGCGGCAATTTGTGCTGCTAGGGGCATCACGAGCGCTCGGATGGCTTTTTTTTCGCAACAACTTGTTCGGGATCGTGCTTTGGATTGCGCGCTTGCGAGCGTTTGTATGTGATACCGGCTTCGGCCAAGAGTTCGTAATAGCTTTGCTTGGACTGGTATACCACCGCATAGGTGGTCTCAATATGCGAGCGGAGCAGCTCAACCGACCAGGTCTGCTGGATTTTGAGCCAGGTAATGACCGCCTGTCGTTGTTCATCGGTCAGAAAGGGTTGCCCGCCCTGATACTTAAGTCGTAGCCCATCGACGCCAGCGGTCTCATAGGCTATTTTCGCCTGGCTAATGAACCCTGGACTTACATCCAACATCGCGCAGATCGTTGCGTACAGATAGCCTTGGAGTGCCAGCTTGACCGCCACGCCCCGCCGATACTCGCGTGAGTCCCGATGCTCATCCAGAAAGGCTTGCAGATCCGCCGGTACCACGCTCATCGCTGTGCTCCTCATACCCTTGGTTCAAATCTGATCATCAGTTCGATGCCAAGTGTAGCACAGTTTACAACTTCTCTAGGATTGCTATAGTTTCTTAAAAATAAAAATATATTCGTGCTTGAAAACGTAGAACCCACCAACTAATGCACGATATTTCCACAACTCCTTTTGTGAACGTTTACCAGCTGTCTCCTCAAAGTTCTTGACGACGATACTTTTCAATAGGAAACCACGCTGCTGTATTTCGCTCATGGTCTGAAATCCGAGTGGTATCCATTCACCTTTGACATATTTATCGCCAATCACCAGCACCAGGTAGCGCCCGCGGTCGAGCACGGCGGCGGCGCGCTCGACCACCTGTCCCATGCGCTCTATGAAGGATTCAACTGACCCAGCGTTCGACAAGTCGCGCGCATCGTTACTGAATTTAATAATATCGAAGTAGGGTGGATGCATTATCACGAGCTGCACCGACTCTGCGCCATTCTTTTGGAGCAACTCCTTGTAATCGGCTGATGTGCTATCATCAGTAATGATCTTGCAGGTGACTCCATACTGATTTGGCTCGGCATCTATCAATCTCTGAGCGCGATCAGCAACATTCGGCTGAAGCTCAATGCCAAGGCAATTACGTCCACGCCGCTGCGCCTCAATCAACGTGGTGCCGGAGCCAGCGAACACGTCCAGCACCCATTCGCCGCGCTTGGTGTAACGCTGCATCATCTGATACGGTATCTGCGGAATGAAGTTGCCCCAGTAGTCTGCCGTGTGCGCACCGGAGCTATCACGCCGCTTGATATGCCAAAAGCTATCAGTATAAATATCGTTGTATTCTTTCCAACGATTAAGCTTAATATCGTTAATTGGACTTACACGCTCCTCAGTTATGGCCTTAACAAAGCGATCAACGTAGTAATGAGCACGCTCAAGCGTCTGTGACGCAGCTATTTGATTTAGATCCTGTAGAAGCAACCTGTAAGGGAAATTTACTGCGTCGACATCGTCATGCGCATGCAACTGACTACCAGAGTCGTCGATCCTTTTTTTTAGCAAGCCAAGATACTCACGCATACTTTCGAGTTTCTTAAACTCACGCAAATAGCGCATCGCTTCAAGTAATTGTATCTTGTCTAGCCTAACAGATGGAAGTTGTTCAGGCATATCATTATTTTGGGCACTAAAGGCCTCTGAGTTAATCCCATCAAGATCACTATCGTCTGGCATTTTTTGTTTATCTTATCTAGCATCACTCCACTACCACGCACTCCGTGCCGAGTACATCGCGTAGCGCATGGAGCAGCCCGTCGTCACAGCGCACCGCCTGCCCATGCTGTAATACCACGGTAGTGCTGCCGTTCGGAATGTGGATCAGCACCGAGTCGTCGCCTTCGCTCTGGCACAGCACATCATGGACATGCTGCATCAGCCGCACATCGGCGTCGTAGTCTTCGGTGCGTGCCAGGAACAGCCGCAGCGTATGGTGCAGCGGCTCGTAGCCACCACCGTTGCCATTGCTGTGGCCGTTGCTATGATCATTGCCGTTCGCGCCGACCTTGGTGCGCGCGCGGATGGCGCTGAGCGGCTGGCCGTTTGATGGCGCGGCAGGCGCTGGTGCCGCAGGCTCCGGCGCACTCACCTCGGCATGCGGCGCTGATTCCATTGCAGCGAGAGGCTGGCTCACATGCGCAGTTGGTATATCAATCGGTGGCGCGTCATTGGGCGCGTCTGTAAGCTGGTCAAAATCCATAGCAAGTGGGGCTTCCTGGTTGGGTGAGGCTTGTTTGGCAGCCTCAAGCGGCTCTGCTGAGTCAAGCAATAACTGGATCGTGTCGTCGCGCTTGCCACGGTCAACCTTGGCGGTAATTCGGAGCAGCGCATCGTCCTGCAACAATTCGCGATACTTCTCATAACTTTTCGGAAAGGCGACAAGCTCAATGGTGAGCAAATCCTGATCCTCGAACGTCGCGACCAGCATGCTGTCGCCCTTCTTGGTCGCCAGCCGTCGCACGCCCGTGATCATGCCGACGAACGTGCGCACCTGCCCAACCGCTTCATCGGTGATGTCGCCCAGCGAGGTAATGCCGCTCATGTCCACGCCTTCAAGCGCCTTGACCATGGGGTGCGCCGACACGTACATACCAAGCAACTCTTTTTCCCATGAAAGTTGCTCTTTATAATGGTGCGGCTCTTCGGGAATTGATGGCAGCGGAATGGTTTGCGTGCTGGAGCCAGACGTGCTTGCGTCGCCGCCCAGGAAGTCGAACATGGTGACTTGCCCGGCCTCGCGGGCGCGTTGCGACTCAATGCCCATTGACAGCGCCTGCTCCATGATCGCCAGCTTCTGTCGCCGCGTGCCAGGCAGCGAATCCATCGCACCGCACTTGATCAGGCTTTCAAGCACGCGCTTGTTCAACGCCGTGCGGTCCACCCGCTCGCAGAATCCTTCCAGTGACTTGAACGGCCCGTTCTCCTCACGCTCTTTGAGAATCACCGACAGCGGGCCTTCGCCGACGTTACGGATCGCCGACAGACCGAAGCGAATGCCCATGCGGTTGTCGAAGTCGGTCAGTTGACCGTCGGGCAGCGGCTCGATCGTGAAGCCGGTGCTGCTTTGATTGATGTCCACCGGCAGCACTGCCACGCCCAGCCGACCGCACTCGTTCACGCTCTTGGTGACGGACTCCATGTCGCCCGAAGCGGCGGAAAGCACGGCGGCCATGTATTCGGTTGAGAAATTGTTCTTGAGCCAGGCCGTCTGGTACGACAGCAAACCGTAGAGCGTGGCGTGCGGTCGATTGAACGAATAGCCCGCGAACGGCAAAATCAGATCCCACAGTTCGTTCGCAATGTCTTTGCTGATACCTTTACGCAGGCAGCCATCTTTGAAGCGCACTTCATTTTCGGCCATCAACTCGCGATTTTTCTTACTAATCGCCTTGATGACGATGTACGCCTGGCCGAGCGTGTATTCAGCGACCGTCTGGAGCAGTTGCATGATCTGCTCCTGGTACACAATCACGCCGTAGGTATCTTCAAGAATCGGCTTCAGAATCGGATGCAGGTACTTGATGCCTTTGGGATTATTCTTGTTCTGAATATAAACAGGAATCTGCTCCAGCGGGCCAGGCCGGTACAGCGCGACCATGGCGTACAGATCATCCACGCGGGTCGGCTTGAGTTGCATCAGATAGCGCGTCATGCCCACCGACTCAAGCTGGAATACATTGGTTGTTTCGCCGCGCCCGAGCGCCTCAAACGTCGCCTGATCTTCCAGCGGAATGTCGGCCAGCTCGATGCGCTTGCCGGTCGTCTGCTCGATGTAATTGAGCGCCTCGGCCACAATCGAAAGATTGGTGAGGCCCAAGATGTCCATCTTGAGCAGCCCGATCTTCGCCAGCGTCGGCCCTTCGAAGGCGGCCATGACCGCGTTTTCATCTTTGGTAGTATGCTGAAGCGGCACAATGTTTTCGAGCGGGTTGTGGCTGACCACTACGCCGCAGGCATGCGTGCCAACGTTCTTCATGCGCCCTTCGACCTTTTGCGCCCAATCAATCATGTTACGCAACTCGCCGTTGCCATCGTAAATCTGCTTCAGCTCCGGCACGCGCTCCAGTGCTGAGGAGATCGTCGTGCCGACCGGCAGCGTCGGGATGAGCTTGGCGACACGATCAACCTCGCTGAGCGGAATATCGAGCACGCGACCCATATCGCGCAGCGCCGCCTTCGCGCCCAGCGTGCCGTAGGTAATGATTTGCGCGACATTTTCACGCCCGTACTTGCCCGCGATGTAATCCAGAATCTCGCCCCGGCGCGAGTCGGCGAAGTCAGTGTCGATGTCCGGCATCTCCAGGCGCTCTGGCGACAAAAAGCGCTCGAACAGCAGCTTGTTCTTGACCGGATCAACGTCGGTGATGAACAAACAGTACAGCACCAGCGACGCGCCCGCCGAACCACGCGGCAGACATGGGATGCCACGGCTGCGGGCATACTTCACGTAGTCCCATACAATCAACATGTAGTCGGGAAAGCCGGTCTTGTTGATTACGTCAAGCTCGTAATCGAGCCGCTTGATGTATTCTTCAGTCGGCGCGCCAGCGAAACGCTTCATCAAGCCTTCCTCGCACACAAAGCGCAGATACGAAGCCGCGTCATGGCCGTCCGGGATCTCGAACTCCGGCAGCTGCACGCGCCCGAAATCGAGCTTGAGGTTGCACATGTCGGCAATCCGGCGGGTATTTTCCAGTGGCGCGGTGCCGTACTTCTTGAAGCGCTGCCACATATCGTCGCCCGACGCGATGTGGTAGGTGCCGTCCATCTGGTAGTTTTTGCTGCACAGCTCGCGATAGGTCAGGTTGAAGCCCATAGCCATGACCATGGACTGCGCCTCAATATCTTCGGCCCGCACGAAGTGGGTGTCGTTGGTGACGACCATGGGGATGCCAAGTTCGCTACCAATCTTTACCAGTTCGTCGTTGATTTCTTCCAGTTCAGGCGTGTTGTCGTGCAGTTGCAACTCAAGAAAGTAATTGTCGGCACCGAGCAAATCGCGGTGCCAGGCTGCCGCCTCGCGCGCTTTGTCCTTTTGCTTCTGCGTAATGTTCTGAATAACTTCACCGGCGATGCAGGTCGAAGTGACTACGATGCCCTCATGGTACTGCTCCAGCAGCGCGCGGTCGATGCGCGGGCGCGCAAACACGCCCCGGTTGGCCAGACCATCGAGGTGCGCGCGGGTCGTCAGCTTGACGAGATTGCGATAGCCAACTTCGTTCTTGGCCAGCAGCAGCAAGTGATAATAATTCTTGCCGCCCTTGACCATAGGATCCTTCATGGAGTTGGGCGCCATATAGGCTTCCATGCCGATGATTGGCTTGATGCCCGCCTTTTTCGCGGCGTCGTAAAACTCCATCGCGCCGTACATGACACCATGGTCGGTCAGCGCGATGCTGTCCATGCCAAGATCGGCGGCACGCTGGGCGATGCCCTTGGTCGTCGCATAGCCGTCGAGCAGGCTGTATTCAGAATGGACATGGAGGTGGACAAAGTCGTTCATAAAAAACCCCGCCAGGAAGAACCACAGAGCAAAACACCAGGACGCACACAGCTCGTGAACATTACCCAAAACATTTTACACTTTTATCTGTTCCTCAGCACCTCAAAAAGTTCTACATGCTTCACATGTAACGCGCTTCTCAAATAAATGTCGGAGGAAATGCATCAGAAAGCAATAAATAAACATAATGGAGACGAACTAACACAGTGGTTTTGGCGCTGCTCTAGCATTATAGCACACCCATGCGCCTTGGTCTTGTGGATAACTGGTGTAATGTGTAAGCAATTTATGGGACGGTTTGTGGATAACTTTTCGCAACAATCTACTACCATGTTCCTTACTTAGCGAGGATGTTACGCAGTTGTTTACATACTGCCGTTTAATCTTGCTTCTCATATACCAACACAGATGCGATAATAGTTCTAATACAGAAGGAGCTTTGTGCTGCTCCTGCACTCGTTGGGAGATATCGTATGAGGATTACCGCGCGGCAAAGTGTGACTTTCATGTTGGGGCTGCAGCTCGTTGTAGGCGTGCTGACGACAATCTATGCCTTTACACTTGGAGAAGATTCAAGAACTGCCTTGCTTGCGGGGGCGGCCTCGCTGGTCTACGCAGCACTCTTTTTTGCGCATCGGAACGGATGGTACTATGTTCGGCATGTGACGGTGGCTCTTTTTACGTTGTTTGTGGCTTTCGGCTACAACGTACTGGATAATCCGGCTCTTTTCGCTGTGACGCTTATGCCACCTGTCCTCGCGTTGGTACTCCTTGATTTAGTGTGGATCATCGGCAGCGCTGTGGCGTTGATCGCCATTCTTCTGGTTCGCACAGGTGGGGAGGGTGTCGTAACGGACATACGGGCGCTGTCGGTCTTTGCGCTCAGCGTTGGCAGCATGGTTGTGGCGCGGCTCGCAATGAACACGGTGCAGCAGGATGTTGAACAGAACGTACGCCGCGCAGAAAAAGCATTGATTCACACTGAAGAGCAGGCGCAGCAACTCGCCGCCGCCAATCAGCAGCAGGAGCAGCAGCTTGATGAGCAGCGCCGCCTGCTGGATCTGGTCAGTACACTGGAAGTTCCCGCTGTTGTGCTGGCAGATGGCGTGCTGTTCGTACCTATTGTAGGACAGCTTGACAGCCGCCGTGCGCAGGCGCTGATGACGCGCCTGCTTGAGCAAACGCATGTCCAACGCGCCCGGCTGGTTGTGCTGGACGTGGCTGGCGTTGCTATGGTAGATACGCAGGTAGCCAAGGCGCTGCTTGACACGGTGCAGGCGTTGCGGCTGTTAGGCTGCCAGGTCGCAATCAGCGGCATCTCCGCCGAGGTGGCCGTCACACTGACCAGCCAGCAGGTCACGCTTAGTGGTGTGCAAACCATGCCAAGCCCACAGGAGGCACTGGAGCACTATACACGCACGGCCATGCTCACCAACTAACCATCGCAGATCAAGAACATCTTCCCAGGGCATGCAGCACGCGCTGCATGCCTTTTTGTGTCACTATACTGACGTAAATGGTACAATAAACGCATACACATACGGTTACAAGAGAGGGGGCATGCGATGTGTGGCGGCATACGTTTTACCTATGATGAACGGCTGGAGCCAGCGTTGCAAGAGGTATTCACGGGCGAACAGCTTGCAGAGGCCAAGCAACGCGGGGTGGTGCAGTCAGTATTCTGGCAACCGCGCCCGGTGCTGCCGGTGCAGATGGGCGACGACCTACGGCTGCTGGACTGGGGCAACCGCGACGAAGGACTGAAGCTGCCCAGGACTGGCTGGGTGCGCGTGGAAAGTTTGGAATCAGGCAAATGGAACTACCTCCGCCCGCGCGAGGTGATCATTCCAGCCTTTCAAGGTGTCGAGAAAAGGGTCTGGTTCGAGATCGAGCACGGCATCCGCGGCTATCTGGTGCGGCGCGATGGCGTGGAGCGGGTGTACATGTTGACCGTGCCGCCGACGCCGGAATACCGCGAACTGACCGGCCACGACCGCATGCCCGCGCTGATCGATCAAGATCATGTTGAGCCGATTGACGACAGCGACCAGCAGAACGCGCTCGGAAACTAATATTTCACCGCAAAGCCACAGAACGCGAAGCTGCGTTGCAAATGCGCTGTGTCCGCTGTGACTTTGCAGCGGACAGCTACGCGCTCATGCGCGCGCCACATTGCGGGCAAAAGCGCGCATTGCGTGGCATTACGAACTGGCAGTTCAGACACGCTTTTGTGTCAGAGGGAGTTGCCTGTGCAGTGGATGCTTGGTTGGGGAAAGGCGCTGATGTGTTGCTGGCCGGCCCCGGCTGCGCTCCGGCGCTCGGCTGGGGTGGCTCCACGTACTCCTCAGCTTGCGCGTGTTTCAGTTCCTCTTCCTTGAGCGTAATCTGCGATCGCAACGCATCCATGCTCTGCACCAGCGTGCCAAGCGTCGGCGACTGAATTTGCCCGGCTTTGTACAGATCAAACGCGCGATCGCCAAGCTCCTGCCGTTTGGCGTCAATCTGGCGCTTCAGTTCGCTGATTTCGCCTTGCAGTCGCAACGTCTTTTGTAGACGTTCGGCCTCGAAACGCGCCCGATCAATCCCCTGGCTGAGCGTTTTATTCAAGTTCCCCAAAATATCCATGGTTGATCTCCAATATACATGTGTTGCTCTATTAGACGCTGGCATGATATACGATGTTTCACTGGCGGCAGCATGCTGCGCGCCTGCTCGCGTCACACAAGCGACCATGGGATACATGGCAACTGCCGCGCATGATACTTTGGTCACTCCTACACGTCCTAGCAGAGAGCCATGGAAGTAAGTACCTTCAGGTGACTGTGCAAACAGCAGTCACCCAGTACAATAGCACGGGCGGTTTGCTGAACAATCTGAGAAATATCTGACAAATATATTTGACAATTTTCAGGTTTGCGTGTATGCTCCGCTTCATCAAGGTAGAAGTAACCGCTTTTTTACCAGATGTCATACGCGCTGTACATGTTCGGCAATCGTTCTATACTTTACTCTGTGAGCTTGCAGCGTTGGTCGTCACAGACGTTTTGGCCTACTCATGTTCTTGTTGTTGACGTATGACATGGAAAGAAGGCGTCGGTTGTCCGTTGTTCGTCTGTGGCAAGCTGTAGCTCCTCTTTAGTGAGGACACATAGTGACATATCGTCTCCACGATCCTGCTACGAAGCTCGATGCGGCATCACTCCATGCCCGTACGCTTCACCAGCAGCACCGCCGCAGTCGCCTCGCCGCCCTTTCACTTGAAACACCCTTTGCTAGCCAATATAGCACATGGTTTCGCGACCACGGCAAACACATGCCAGCACGCGTGGTGCTGCATCTGCTGGTCGCGTTGCTGGTGCCACTTGCCGCCGTTGGCGGCCCGTTGTTGCAGCAATGGTCAGCGACGCCTGTCACCATTCCCGCTGCACACACCCGCCCAGACGACCTCATGATGCCGGTCGCGCCCTTGTCGCTGAACGCGCATGCCGATGCACCCGTGCCTGACTCAGCGTTTGCGGAGATTGACGCGCTGCCGCAAACGCACTTCGACCCACGCCAGCTTCAGGTGCATCCAGTCGCGGCCACAATTGTGGCGGAGGCTGGCAGGGTTCGTACCGGTCCGGGTACAAACTACGATGAGGTTGCCAAGCTGGCGCAGAACACGCCACTTACACTGCTCGCTCGCCATGATGATTGGTACAAAGCCCAGCAGCAGGATGGCAGCATCGTCTGGGTCGCCGCTGAGCTTCTTGCGATGAATCAGGCTGCGGCAGATTTGCTGCCCGATGCAACCGATATTCCCACGCCGCCACCTGCAAAGGTTGGCACGGTCGCTGAGGATAATCTGAATCTGCGTGACGGCCCCGGCACAAACTTCATTGGCATGAGCAAGCTCAATGCAGGTACAACGCTTGATCTGCTGGCGCGCTACGGCGACTGGCTGCAAGTACAGACCGACAATGGCCGTATCGGATGGGTACTCGACCAGCATCTCAATTTGCAGCCCGGCGTGCTGGATCGTGTGGAAACGGTGACGAGCATTCCGGATGCCAATCCCAAGCTGGTCGGCAGCGTTAGCCAGCCAAACGTGAACCTGCGCGGCGGCCCGAACACCGCATACGATAAGCTGGGTTCGCTCGGCGCAGGCACGCAGCTGGATCTGCTCGGACGCTATGACGATTGGTACAAGGTGCGTGCATCGAACGGCGCGACTGGCTGGATCTCAATGGAGTTGGTCAACGTCGACGACTTTGTTGCGCGCCGTGTTGTCACGACCCGCGATATTCCGGCCTTGCCTCAAAGGCAGGTGGCCAAGCCGCAAGCCGCAGCCCAACCGCAAGCTACGAAGCCACAAGCCGCAGCACCCAAAGCGGCGGTAGCGCCACCACCAGCGCCGTCGGCGTCGGGCAGCAGCGCCACCGGGTTCGCCATGAAGTTCGTTGGCTATCCATATGCGTGGGGCGGCGAAGGGCCGGGCGGATTTGACTGCAGTGGCTTCACACGCTATGTGTACCGGCAGTATGGTCTGAACATGCCGCACAGCGCCGCCGGCCAGTTCAACACCGCCTATGGCGCGATTGTATCGAACGCGGCTGACCTACAGCCTGGCGACCTGGTCTTCTTCGCCAACACCTACACGCGCGGCATCAGCCATGTGGGATCTACGTCGGCGGCGGCAATGTGGTCCAGGCGCTCACGCCCGGTCTTGGCGTTGGTGTCGCTAATCTCGGCGGCGGCTACTGGGCCGCACATTACTATGCTGGCCTGCGCCCACGCACGTAAAACCCTTCTTCTTACGCAACAAACGCCAGCGCAATGCGCTGGCGTTTGTTTTTTCTCTCACATTGTCAACGCGGCTTCGCCATCATGGACGAGCGATTCTGTGAGGCCAGCCGGCGCGCGATGGAGTAAGCCATGTACCTGCATCATCGCAGATCGAGCTGTCGCTCTTCCAGATCGAGCGCGCGTTCGACATGGCGCAACACCTCGTCGTTAATCGCGCCTTCGTCACGCAACTGAATCAATGCATCACGGCTGGAAGAAAGAACTTCGCGGCGCAGGCGTGTAGCTGCTTCGGCGCGGGCCATGACGCCGTCATCATGATCGCCATTGGTCTGAGTTGCATACCGAGCTGAAAGGCGGTCATAGAAGGTATGCAACTGATCCACCAAGTCTTGCGGCACCCATTCTTTATCCGCAAGTTCATCAAGGCGCGTTTGGGCGGCATGAATGGCAGCAAGATGTGCTTGAGCCTCTTCCCGTTCCATGCCGTCGTCACCGGCAACATGAAGCCAGCGAATGAGGAGGGGCAAACTCAAGCCTTGCAAAACCAATGTTGAAAGAATGACGCAGAACGTCAGAAAAATAATAAGATTGCGATGAGGAAACGCTTGTCCATTGGCGGCGAGGAGCGGCAGACCCAGTGCCGAAGCAAGCGAAATAATGCCGCGCATACCCGCCCACGCGATAATGGTTGTTTGCTGCCATGGTGGCACATCGTCGGATGTGCCACGGCGTAGCATGTGCGGTATGTACGTCACCATAAACACCCAGATGAAGCGCGTCACGATCACGGTAAGCGAAACGATCACTGCATACCACAGCAACGTGGACGACGTAGTCAGCCCTGTCATGACTCGCGACAACTGAAGGCCGATCAGCACAAACATCGCACCGTTAATCAAAAAGACCAGCACTTCCCAAAAGACATGCGATTGCAAGCGCGTGTTCACCGACAGGACAAACTCGCGCCGTCCACGGTACAAACCGGACGTGACCACGGCAAGCACGCCCGATACGCCCACCATATCAGCAATGAGATACGTCGCGAAGGCAGCGGCCAATGCAATAGTGATCGAGATGGCGGTGTTGTCCACATGGCTGATGAACCGCTGCACCAGCCATCCCATTGCCAGCCCAATTAGCACACCGCCCACGCTCGTCGTAACGAACTGCGCGCCTGTAGACCAGAGCGAGAATGTTCCGGCGACCACCGCCGCCACTGCGACACGGTAGGCCGTCAGCGCGGTGGCATCGTTGATCAAGCCCTCGTCTTTCAGCACAACAATCAAGCGTTGCGGCAGGCTAATGCGATCTGAAATAGCGGAGAACGCCACGGGATCGGGCGGCGACACAATTGCGCCGAACACAAAGGCCACCGCCCACGACAACCCGGGAATGACCGCGTGGACAACCACAGCAACCACAGCAGCGGTCACAAGCACCAGCCCAACAGCAAGCGAGCCGACCAGCCGCAGATTCGCGCGCAGATCGCGCAACGAGGTAAAAAAAGCCTCATTTTGCAGCAGCGGCGGCAACACGAGCAAGAAAATCAGGTCTGGGTTAATCGCGACGCTGGGCAACCCGGGAATGAACCCAAGCACGAGACCACCGATAACGAGGAGTACCGGATATGGCACGGCAATCCGGTCGGCAATCAGTACCAACGCCGCCACTGCGGAGAGCAGTCCAATCACAAGTTCAACGGTTGCCATCAACTATGCTAATTCCCTTTTGTTTCAAGTATTAGCAGCGTTGATAGCACATTCGATACCGAAGGAGCTAACACAATATGGAGACATGGGGCAGAGGTGGCGGAGCAAACAACTGGCCGATCCGTACATGGGATCGGCCAGAGCAACATACAGACAAATTGTTCAGGCCGCCTCACGCCAGCAATACACTGGCTGCGGCGAGCGATTTTGCCCATGAAGGCGGAGCGGCGTCGGCTGCCAGTTCGCCCGTGAGCGCGAGCGGAGCGCGTAGTATACTTCTTCGTTGCACAGCGGCCCATCGTAGTGCGCTTCATGCGAAAGCTGCAACATGCGGCTGGCCTGCTGCACTGGCGTGCCGATCACGCTGCAACCAAGTTTTGGCAGCATCATAACCCACGCCGAGCCAGTCGCAATGCTGAAGGTCAGTGGTGCTTCCCTGCCCATGGTGTAGGCGTGCCACGCGCATTGCAGCGCCGCGCCAACGCTCAGCGCCGCCCGCGCCGTCACATCAGCCCCCTGATCAGAAAACGCCCCGAACACTAACAACAGCGCATCGCCGTAGGGTTGAAGCAGCGCGCCATGCTGTTGGGCATGCTCGTGGGCGGTTGCAGCCAGCTTCTGCCATGCCTGCACGGCGCTGCGTTGGGCGCAGTCTTCGGCCCGCTGCTTGCCGGCGCTGAGCAGCAGCACACTAACCACGCGCGGCTCATGTGCGCCGTACAGCTCGCCGCTGAGGATTGCCTGCACGGCCACGTCGGGCAGCCCTGCTGGCGCAGCCAATTGCAAGCGCTGCTGCAAGCGACGCTGCTGTACCATGCCGTTGATGGCGCGGCTCAGTTCGCCCCATGCGCCATGCGGCACCTCAAGCTTTTCGCTTGGTTGCCCGGCCACAATCTGCTGAGCCAGCACGCGCGCGCGCGCATCGCGCCAGACAACTTCTACCGCTAGCGCGACAACCAGCGGTACAAGCAGCGCGGCAATTGATTGGTTGACAACAAAGAGAGCCATGCTGATCGACGCGACAACGATAGCGATGAGGATGAGTACGCGCTGCTTCTGTCGAGCAGCCTCAATTATTCCGTTCATAAATGCCGTGTAATCTCTCCGTACGATGACGTAGAGCATAGCACGCGCACACAGGTTCTACCGAGAATCGGAGATTACGGCAAGATGACAGAATTGTAATGTTTGATATAAAGAACAAGGGGCAGACAACGGCGAACCGAGGCGCAAAATTGAGCAGATCAACATCCCATGTCGCCTGATTCTCCGCTTCTTACTCATCCGAACGAAGAATGTAGCCGACGCCGCGCACGGTGTGGATCAACCGTGGCTCACCGGCGGCCTCCAACTTTTGCCGCAGGTAGCGCACATACACCTCGATGATGTTGCTTTCGCCACCAAAATCATACCCCCATACGCGATCGTAGATCACTTCGCGGGTAAGCACCTGCTGGGGATGGTTCATGAAGAGTTCGAGCAGTTCGTACTCTTTGGCCGTCAGTTCGATACGCCGCTCACCGATAAATGTCGAATGTGCCGCTGTATCCATGACCAACGGGCCGTAGCGCAACACCGCGGAATGCGAATCGCGCGAGCGGCGGCGCAATTGCACCCGGATGCGCGCCAGCAACTCCTCGAAGGCAAACGGCTTGACCAGATAATCGTCCGCGCCCGCTTCCAGACCAGCTACGCGATCTGGCACAGACTCACGCGCGGTGAGCATGATAATAGGCACTTGCGACACAGTGCGCAGCCGCCGCGCCACCTCAAGGCCGTCCATGCCTGGCAACATCAGATCAAGAATGACGAGATCAGGCGGGCGTTCGCGGGCCGATGTCAGCGCCGAGACGCCATCGGCAGCAATCTCGACGCTGAAGTCTTCAAACGCCAAACCACGCCGCAGGTACCCCGCAATCTCGTTTTCGTCCTCGACAATCAAAATATGTTCTGGCATGGCGCACTCGCTGATAATATTCACACGTTAGCTGATTAGTATTGTAGCAGCCGCATGCCGAGCGTGCAAGGATTACTCAACTTGTCCGTTCAAACTACGTCAACGGAATAACGTCAAGCGGTGCATTACCATCATCAAAATAGCGCGTGACCATGGCGGGACGGTAAATGCCGCGATCCGTCACGATGGCGCTGACAAGCTCTGGAGATAGAGTTTCGAGCGAAGGCGCAACAAACAAATCTGCAGCAGTGACGGCGTCTGCGTCCGGGCCAGCCGCGCCTAATACATAGCACGGGAGGCTGTGCTGCCGCGCCACCTCGGCCTGCTGCCGCGTGCCACGTAGGGAAGACACGCTACCGTCGCGGGCGACCTGCTCAGCCTCAACCATAAACAGGCTCCATGTGCGCGGCGCGGTCTGTTCGAACGACAACAATGTAATGCCAAATTGCTGAGCCTGCGAGCCAGATTGTCGCGCAGCAGGCTCATCGGCCAGCACTATGCGCAACTGCTTATTTTCCTGTTGCGCGGCGTGGATCATCCACCACCATGCCGGGCCGAACGGGCCATGCGTCACCAGCACATCATTGTCCTGCAGCAATTCGGCGGCGCGCCTGCCACAGCGTTCGGCGGCGCGGTCAGCCTGCCGCAGCGCCTCGTCCACCACCTCGGTCACGGCGCGCTCGGCATCCGCCCCGGCGAACACCGCAGCGTCGGCGCGTTGCAAAGCCGCGTTGAGCATGCGCTCCACGGTGATCGATGGATGTGCGCTTCGGAGTTGCTCGCGGGTCTGAATCATGGCAGCGCGGCGTGCGTCTGGCTGCCGTCTTTGCCATGCCCGTGCGGCCAGCGCCAGCCCGTAGCCTGCCAGCAAGCTCAGCACCGTGCTGCTGTACTCGCCCATGGCCAATGTGGCGGCAACTGTTTCAGCGTCGCGGAACTCGACGAATTGCTGCTCCGACAAGCCTGCGAGATCGCGAATACGCAGCACGCCTTGCTCATGGTCGTAATGCAGCAACTCACGCAGATTGGTTAGTGGCGTCATGCGGCTCGGTTGCTCCTTGTAAGCATTTTCTACTCACGCTCAATACGTTGAGCGATCACGTCAGGATATGCGCCAAGCTGTGACAGCACATGCCCAACTATGCCATCAGATTGCCGCAATGCGGAATAGATCAGCATCAGCTCATATTTGTTAGCGCCGCGTACACAGCGCGATGCACCACCGCCCGAAAGCGGCCCCAATCGGCCCACGAACCTTCAATCTCAGGATGGTAGCCGTCGGCGACCGTGTCGAGGGTATCGGCCAGCGCGGGCAGTTCGTCCACAGCAACCTCGCGAAACGCGCCGATCTGCTCGTCCTCGTCAACGACGCCGAACGTGCCGCCGATTTCATCCACCAGAAACGCGAACGTCGCAAACGACGGATTTGCGCCGACAGCCTTGTCTACATCTGCCCACGCGTATTCAATCACCGCCAGGAAGCGCCGCACTGCCACATCGAGGCCAGTTTCTTCCGCAATTTCGCGCAACAGCGCCGCTTCAACCGCCTCGCCATGATCGATGCCGCCGGTCAACAGGCGAAACGCGCCGGGCGGGTAAAAGGTCTTGATAGCAGTGATGAACTTGCCGTTCAGGCGGCGCACGACCATGCACACCTCCCCAATCCGGTCGTCGGAGGAGAGCGGGCGAAAGGGCGCGCCGGTAAGCGTGACGCGGATGTGACGCGGCTCACCGTAGCGGGCAGCCAGCGCGGCAATGTCTTCCTCAATGTTGGGAGCAAGCATGGATTGTCTTTCTGTACATGTTTTTATTACACGAAGTCTAGATGATTTAATTGGCTGCGTCAACTCCAACGCGCTGCACATTAAGTGTACATGACAACATTGACAATGCTGCACGAACCGTGCTAAGATAAAAAAGACCTTTAAATTCAGTCCCGTGAGGCTGAAAAGGGGAACACCATGGCCCGCATTGCCCCACAACTTTATTCACAGCGTGCTGCCTTTCCGCGCCCTTCCTGCGTTGGCAGAAGCGGCGTTTTTTGTGCTTTCTGCTCACATGCTTTTGGTGCGTGTTCCCCTGCTGCCTGTTCATCCCGTATTCTTTGTTCTTGCATAAAGGAAATGGCATGAGCGAAAAAGAGATTCTTTCCGCCAATGATATTCGCCGCGCGATCACCCGCATTGCGCATGAAATCGCCGAGCGCAACGAGGGCGTCCGCAATGTCGTGCTGGTCGGCATTCGGCGGCGCGGCGTGCCGATTGCTCAGCGCATCGCCGCCGCCATGGCCGATTTCGAGGGCGTGCAGGTGCCAGTCGGCACGCTCGACATCACGTTGTACCGCGACGATCTGGCGCTGCGCGGCCCTTCGCCAATCGTCCGCTCGACCAACATTCCCATGGATATCACCGGACGGATTGTGGTTCTGGTAGACGATGTATTGTATACCGGACGCACGGTGCGCGCCGCGCTGGATGCGCTGGCCGACATTGGCCGCCCGGACTGTATTCAGTTCGCTGCGCTGGTGGATCGCGGCCATCGTGAGTTGCCGATTCGCGCCGACTTCGTGGGCAAAAATGTGCCGACCAGTCGCGACGAGCGCGTGCTGGCGCGCCTGCACGAGGTTGACGGCGGCGACGATGGCGTGTTCATCTTTCGTAAAGAAACCAATGGAGGTTAATCAATGACGACCCTTGAGCTACCTGCCCCTCCAACAGCTGATACGCGGCCCGCGTTCCGCAACGGCCAGCGCCGCCACGTGCTCGATCTGGACGATTTTACACGCATCGAGATCGAGGAAGTGCTGGAAACCACGGCAAGCATGAAGGAGGTGCTGGGGCGCACGATCAAGCAGGTGCCGGCGCTGCGCGGCAAAACCGTGGTCAACATGTTTTTCGAGGAGAGCACCCGCACCCGTATTTCGTTCGAACTTGCCGCCCGCGCATTGTCGGCCAACGTCGTCTCCATGACGGCTAAAGGCAGCAGCGTGGAGAAGGGCGAGTCGCTGCTCGACACAGTGCGGACATTGCAAGCGCTTGGCGGTGATGTGTTGGTCATGCGGCACAGCCAGGCGGGCGCGCCGTACTTTGTCGCGCAGCACTTTCGCGGCTCAGTGCTGAACGCGGGCGACGGGCGACACGCCCATCCCACGCAGGCGCTGCTCGACCTGTTCACCATCAATGAGCGGCTTGGGCGCATTGAGGGGCTGAAGATCGTGATCGTCGGCGATATTGTTCATAGCCGGGTCGCCCGCTCGAACCTGTGGGGCATGACGACCATGGGCGCGCATGTGACGCTCTGCGCGCCGCACACGCTGCTCGGTCGCCCGGCCTTCTGGAAAACGACCTGGCCGCAGATTCACATTACCACCGATCTTGACGAGGCCGTGAGCGATGCCGACGTGATCATGACCTTGCGACTTCAGAAGGAGCGGCAGCAGTCGGGCCTTTTGCCAACGCTGCGCGAATACAGCCGTTTCTTTGGCGTCAACGCCGAGCGCGTCAAGCGCGCCGCACCACACTGCCTGGTGATGCATCCCGGCCCCATTAACGAAGGCGTCGAGATCACGCCCGATGTAGCGACCGGGGCGCAGTCGGTGATCGAAGAACAGGTGACGAACGGCGTGGCGGTGCGCATGGCGATGCTGTACCGGCTGGCAGGAGAGTAGTTCATGCGACAAGCGTCGCGTACACCACTATTTTCTCTGTTCCACGCTCGATCTTCAGCCTTCTGGGTGACGCTGCTGCTGCTCGGCGTGTACTTGCTCTCGACGGGCGGGCAGCCATTCATCAGCGACGGCGAGGTCATGCGCATCACGGCGACGCGCATTGCAGAGAATCACACTGTGACGCTGCCCGCCGCCGCCGCAGTGTACCCTCAGGTCGTGCGGCGCGCCGACGGTGTACTGTTCTCGAAATACGGCCTGGGCCAGCCGCTGCTGGCCGCGCCGCTGCATTGGTTTGGGCGCTACGTACTGGGTCGCTGGCTGGCCGCGCCCGAGCGGGCATTTTATGTTGGACAGTTCGTGGCACTGCTGCTGCCTGCCATGGCAACGGCGCTTGCAGGCGGCGTGCTGTGCATGTGGGCGACGCGGCTGTACAAATCGGCTTGGATTGGCGTGGCGCTGGCGCTGCTGTTCGGCCTCGGCACGCTGGCATGGCCATACAGCCGCTTCTTCTTCAGCGAGCCGTTGTTCGGCGCGTGCCTGCTTGTTGCTGCCTACGCCATCTACGCGCAGCATCCGTTGCTGGCCGGGCTGGCGTTCGGCTATGCTGTACTGACGCGTACGGTCGGCGTGACGCTGGTACCTGCGTTTGTGATGTATTTGTGGCTCAAATTCTCTGACGAACGACGAACGACGAACGACGAACAAGCGGTTGTGATTCTTCGTCCTTCGTCCTTTGTCCTTTGTCCTACCCTTTGGTTTCTCCTTGGCACCTTACCCGCCGCACTGTTGTGGCTGGGCTATAATTGGGTGCGCTTCCGCTCGCTTGCCGACCATGGCTACGCGGGCGAAGGCTTCACCGGCAATCTGTGGGACGGGCTGTATGGCCTGCTCCTGAGTCCCGGCAAGTCGTTGTTTTTATATGTGCCACTGCTGCTGGCGCTGCCGTTTGCTGCGTGGCCGTTTGCGCGCCGCTTCAAAGTAGAAGCATTGTTCATCGGCTTGCTGACACTGATCACGCTGCTGACTAGCGCGACATGGTGGATCTGGTGGGGCGGACACAATTGGGGGCCACGCTTTCTCGTGCCGCTCATGCCGTTTCTGGTGCTGCCGCTCGGCGTGCTGCTTCGTCAGCGGGCATGGCGGCTGGTGATCGGACTGGGGCTGCTGCCGCTCTCACTATTCGTAAATGCGCTTGGCATATTGGTGGATTTCAACACGTACATCAACCAGATTGCTGGCGATGATCTGAGCCGCGCCGCAATCTATCTATTCCAGCCAGCCTACTCGCCGCTTGTGGCGCATCTGCAACAGCTTAATTTTGGCAACGTGCCAATTGTCAGCTTTGCGCTCGACCGCCCGCAGATCGGCTTTGGGCAGCCCGCCGCGACGCTGATCTCATGGAGCTTTATTATGTTGACCTGCGGCGCGCTAATTGGGTTGCTACTGTCATTGCGCCGCACAGGAGAGGCAAGCCACTGAGGAACTTGTTTGTTCTCAGTTCATGGACGAACACGAGGTTCGCCCATGAACTCGGTTCTAGGTTCTTACTCCATCGTCTATCGTCCATCATCTATAGTCGTTCTCTAGGAGCTATCATGCGCTATTTAATCAAAAATGGTTCGATTATCGACCCGGCACAGCGCGTTGCAACCGTCGGTAACATTCTGGTCGAGGATGGCAAAGTCACTAAAGTCTTCGACATGGCCGACCTGAACACACAGATCAACCTGCCAGAAGGCGAGGTCGAGGTGATTGACGCTCGCGGCGCGGTGATTGCGCCAGGATTTATTGACATCCATGTCCATGTACGTGAACCGGGCGAGGAGCACAAGGAAACGATTGCCACGGCGACGCAGGCGGCGGCACACGGTGGCTTCACCACAATCTGCGCCATGCCCAACACGCGCCCACCTTACGACGCGGCCGGTGTGGTGCGCCAGGTCATTGAGACGGCCCGGCGGCAGGGCGTGGTGCGGGTCGAGCCAATCGGCGCGGTGACGGTCGGGCGCTCCGGCACGCAGCTGACCGAGATGGCTGAACTGGTCGAGGCCGGCTGCATCGGCTTCAGTGATGACGGCAGCCCGGTCAGCGACGCGGCAGTCATGCGCAATGCGCTGGCCTACTCGGCCATGTTGGAAGTACCGATTATGAGCCATTGCGAAGACCTGACATTGAGCCATGGCTGGGCCATGCACGAGGGCGCAGTGAGCACGCGGCTAGGCTTGCCGGGCTACCCATCTGCGGCTGAAGAAGTGCAAATCGCCCGCGACATTACGCTGGCAGAGCAAACTGGCGGCCATATTCACATTTGCCATGTCAGCACGGCCGGCGGCGTGGCGCTAATTCGGGCCGCCAAGGAGCGCGGCGTTCACGTGACTGCCGAGGCATCGCCGCACCATCTGACATTGACCGACCGCTGGGTGCTTGGCTCGCTGGAACCATGGGAGCCGCCACCGCGCAAAGGCCGCCGCGATGGTGGCAGCGGGCGTGGACGCAGACGGCGGCAGATGGAGCCGGAACTTGGCCTGCCGAGCTGGTTGAATCCATCGCTGCTACCGCCATACGACACCAGCACGCGCGTCAGCCCGCCACTGCGCGGCGAAGAAGATGTGGACGCGCTGATCGAGGGCCTACGCGACGGCACAATTGACATCATCGCAACTGACCATGCGCCGCACAGCCGGGTCGATAAAGAAGTAGAATATGGTCTCGCATCACCTGGCATTTCCGGGCTGGAAACGGCGCTTGGTCTGGTTATGACGCTGGTACATCGCGGCGAACTCGACCTCGTGACCATGCTCGCCAAGCTAACTGAGGGGCCAGCAAGCATTCTGGAGCGCACGCCAGCCACGCTGCGGCCCGGCTTGCCGGCCGACATTGTTATCTTCGATCCAGACCAGCTGTGGACGGTGAAGCCAGACGAGTTCGCCTCGAAAGGCAAAAACACGCCGGTCGCCGGACAGCAACTCAAAGGACAGGTTATGTTGACAATGTGCGGCGGAAAGATCGTCTTTCGGCGCGGCAACTTCGGCATTGCCACCGGTATGTTGCAACAAGCGTCGAAGCTCGAAGGCATTCTGGACGAAGAGGAAGAATAGCAATCGGCAGTCGCCAGTCACCAGTTGCCCGTCTAGTAATGACTGCATACTGCTGCTGCATAATTCCGACTGGAAGAACATGGCCCAGCAACATTTGCTCACAATCGCTGATCAGCGCCCGGTGACGCCACGACTGCGATGGCTTACGCTGCACGCGCCGGCGCTGGCCCGCAGCATTCGCGCCGGGCAATATCTGCTCGTGCGCGGCGGTCCGCCGGGCAGCTATGATCCGCTGCTGCGCCGGCCCTTATTCGTTGCGGCAGCGGAAGAGACGCTCGGTCAGATCGGGCTGCTGTATGCGCCAGAAGGCGACCCCGGGCTGGCATGGCTGGCGCGCGGTCATGCAGACGATGTGGTGGATGCGATTGGGCCGTTTGGTCATGGCTTCGCGCTGGACCGTCGCACGCGCAACCTGCTACTTATCGGGCAGGGCGCAGGACTACCTGCACTCTTACTGCTGGCGCAGCAAGCCACAAATCAAAACTGTGCCGTGACGCTTGTCGTCGGCGCAGACGATGAAGCCATGCTACTGCCGCCGTTTTTGCTGCCGGGCGAGGTGGAGTACCAGAGCATTGTCGGATTGCACATTGCAGATTTCAGATTGCAGAGTAATCAACCAGCATCACAATCTACAATCTACAATCTACAATCTACAATCCGATGGGCTGACCAGATCTGCGCGGCACTGCCAAATGAACAGATACCGGCACTGCGCGACGCGATCCGTGCGGTCAAGTACCGCTGGGAGCGCAGATTTGCCAGCGTGCTGCTCGAAGGGCCGCTGGTCTGCGGTGTGGGCGCATGCGGCGTATGCATGGTCGAGACGCGGCGCGGCCCGCGCATGCTGTGTAGCGACGGCCCGGTTTTCGATCTGCGCGATGTAGGACGGGAGTGAGAAACAGGAGGCGAACGGCGAGCAATGTACATATTACACATAGCTTCTGCGAAAGCCCTGAAACGGACGGAAGCCGAGCCGTTCGTAAAAGGCGTGCGCCATGCTGGTGGAGAGCAGATCGAAGCGTGCCGTTGGGTACAGCGCGTGGCGCGGGCGCGCCCGCGCCACGCCGGAGCAACGAGCAGATCCGCGACGTATAGTGTCACCGCGCCATCGGTCAGCCCGCGCAGAAAGCCAACCACTTCATCATCATGAAAGGCAACGAGAGCCGGCCAGGAGTTTTGCCATGCGCGCAAACCGTCGGCGGGCCGGTCGCGCAACGTAGTCCAGCCTTCAGCGGCGGCCAAGTCGCGCACGGCTGGGTAATCGCCGTCGTTCCAAGCGCGAATGCTGATGCCGGATGGAAACGCCACGGAAGCGCAGGCGCATGCAAGTTGGGCTTGTTGAAGATGTGGCATGATGATTAATACCTCAATTTGTAGCTTTCTTTGGGGAGCAGCTTTACCAATTGTGGACTCCAAGCATACCATCGGCTCTACCCCATCGCAAACACCATACTGCATCTCTATGTCCCCATTTTCATGGTACAATCATCGTACACGATCTGATGCTCAATATGTGCGTGAGGAGGATGGCGATGGCGTACGACATCACCAACATTGCGATTGAAGATTACCTGGCGAGCTTGATGCCGCCCCGCCCCGAGGCGCTTGCCGACCTTGAGCAGCGCGCCCATCTGCGCGGTTTGCCGCTGATTGGGCCGGTCGAAGGTCAGTTTCTGTATCTGCTTGCCAAAAGCATCAATGCACGCGAGGTGCTTGAGATCGGCACGGCGACAGGCTACGCCGCACTTTGGCTCTTGCGCGCCGTCGCGCCTGACGGTGGACATTTGACTGCTATTGAGCGGCAAACCGAGCGCTATCAACTTGCCCATGAATATGCCATCCGCGCGGGTTACGGCGAATGCTTGCGGATCCGCGAAGGCGATTGGTTCGTGGAGCTTGATCACGAGCATGGCCCGTACGACCTGATCTTTTTAGACATTTTACGGTTTTTCCCAGATGATCAGAAGGCCATGCAGTCATTGGAAAAGTGCCTGCCGCTGCTGCGCCCGGGCGGCCTTCTGATCGCGGACAATGTATTGTGCAACGCGCTGGTGCTGGAAGACGACGCAGCACCAACTGTGCGCGGCATTCAGCAATTCAATCGCGCGATCATGAACCATTCTGAGCTTGATTCGGTGATCGTCCCGCTGCGCGATGGCGTGGCAATCTGCCGCAAGCGCACAGCAGAAGACAACCAAGAGCTGAACTAGTGTGCAGTGATTCATGCCTCCCATGACCGATGCACAGCGGCGCGTGGCCGAACTGACAACGTTAAACGAGTTGGCGCACACCTTGAACCGCGCCGCCGACCTCCGCGAGGCGCTTGAGGGGGCTATTCGGCACATCGTCGAATTGATGAATCTGCAAACCGGCTGGATTTTTCTGTACAACGAGCACGATCCGTTCCGCCTGGCGGCGCGCTACAATCTGCCGCCCGCCATCAGCTATCCCGGCCCGGCATGGCAGGACACCTGCAACTGCCAGGAGCAGTGCCTGTCTGGCAAGCTGACCAAAGCGGTCAACATGGTACGTTGCAGCCGGCTGCGGCACGCCGTCGGCGACAAGCGCGGACTTGCGCAGCATGCCTCAGTGCCGCTCCACAATGACGAGCAACTTCTTGGCATTCTGAACGTCGCGACGGGCGAATACGGGCGCTTTTCCACTGCACAGCTTGAACTGCTCTCGGCAGTCGGCCATCTCCTCAGCACCGCCATTACGCGCACGCAATTGTACGAGCAGGTCAAGGTGCGGCGGGTGCAGGAGCAGGCCGCGCTGCTGCAACTTTCGCAGGATTTGCTCGGCGCAACAGAATTCGAGTCGGGGTTGCAGCGGCTGGCGCGCGTTGGGACGCGCCTGCTTGAAGCCGACGCATGCGCGTTTATCGAGGCAGACGAACAACATGGCACCGCTACGCTGCTGGCGGCGCATGGTTGGCATTTTCTGCCGCCGTCTGGCCTGCCGGTGACGCTCGATCAACTCAATCCGCACCTGTGGTATCTTCCAGAGCAAAGCGCCAACTTACCTGTCGATACGCTTGACGAACTGCCGCCGCTGTTGAAGGCGCAAGAGTTTCACGGGCATCTTGGCATCTCGGTGACTATCGGCGGCGTGCCGGTTGGCACGCTCATGGTCAACACGCGCGCGCCGCGCACGTTTCTGGAGGATGAGGCGCAGCTGCTGGGCTTGCTTGGCAGCCAGCTTGCCCAAACGTTGGAGCGCGAACGGCTTCATCAGGACGCACTAGCCCGCCAGCGGATGGAGCAGGAACTCAACCTCGCGCGCGACATTCAGGCCAGCTTCCTTCCGGACTGCTGCCCAACCGTGCCCGGCTATCGCATCGCTTCACTGTATCAGGCAGCGCGGCAGGTCGGCGGCGACTTCTACGACTTCATCGAACTGCCGCCCGATGGCGCGCCAATCACACGCGGGCAGCGGCTCGGCAGCAACGGCATGAGCGGGCGAATCGGCTGCGTCATCGCGGATGTGACCGACAAAGGCGTGCCTGCCGCGCTGTTCATGGTGCTTTCACGTACGCTGCTGCGCGCCACCGCCAGCGACGGACGTCAACCCGCTCAAGTGATGGAACAGACCAACCGGCTGATTCTAGCCGACGCGCGTTCGGGCATGTTTGTGACCGCGTTCTACAGCATCCTTGACACTGCGACGGGCCACATGACGTATGCAAACGGCGGCCATAACTATCCGCTGCTGTACCGCGCTGCCACAGATACCGTGGAGCAGCTTCAAGCGATTGGGATTGTGCTGGGCGTGGTGCCGGAGCCGCGCTTTGAGCAGCGCAGTGTCACTATGGAGCCGGGTGATGTGCTGTGCTTCTACACCGATGGCGTGACCGAGGCAATGGATCCGCGCCGTCAATTATTTGGCGACGGTCGCTTGAGCGAGGTGTTGCGCCGCAGCCAGCACCTGCCGCCTGAGCAAATCATCACGCGCATCACCGACGCGGTGCTCCATTTCGCCGCCGGCACACCCCAGGCCGACGACATAACGCTGGTGATTATCAAGCGCGAACGCGAATCAGGTAGCTAACCTAATCTCCTGAAGGCAGATTGTTGGTGGCACGCGATAATCGTATACTCGCGTTTTTTTGTCGCCGGTCAAGGTAAGCCCCGATAAGAATCGGCACAATCATGGTTAAATACACAATCAATGCCGATCCAGTGCCACGAAACGGCAGGTAGAGCCACGATACGGCCATGCAGATCAACGCCAGCCGGTTGCCCATGCTCATACCGACTAGCAGCAGCGGCAGCGGCGTATACACAGCATTCAGCGGGAACAACGCAACCTGCGCGGCGGCCAGCCGCGACGGCCACGGCAGATGCCACGTCATCACTACTAAAATCAAACTCCATGGAAAGAGCGAAACCCTATTGTTGATCGTTTCGTAGCGCGGCAGCACTGCAAGCCAGTCAGCAATCCAGGTCGGCTGGATGAGCAGGCTGCCACCCCACACCAGCACGCCAAACGCGAGCGCCCAACCCAGCACGCGGCGCTGCTCATTCCAGCCGCGCACCAGCCCATACAGCGCAAACAGCAGCCCAACTTGCGGCTTGGCTGGCAAAAGCGCAATGCACAAACCGGCAACCCACGCACGGCGCGAACGGAGCGCCAGCAGCAGCAGCACAACCAACCCAAACCATACCAGCGTTACTTGCCGCGACCAAACGGCATCGAACAGCGGCATCCACAGCAGCGGCAACAACGGCGCGTCCGGCCAATCAGGGCGTAGCCGTACCACGCTAAAAGCCAGCGCGCAGCCGATAAGGAGCCATAGAACTGTGGCTATCGACACGGGCAGCAATGCCAGCGGCGCGACAGCCATCGCAATCGGCAGCGGGTAAGGGAAGCCGGAAGCGGCATGCGGCGAGGGCCAGAGTTGTTGCAGTTCCCGCACCGCCGCGTCGCTGTACGGGTTATGGCCGGCAAGCACTGTGCGCGCGCCATGATATACCGAGTAGAAATCGCCAGCAATCGTGATCGAAGGGATGGCTAAAAACAGACCGATCCAGGCAATCACAAGCAGACCGACAACAACGCGCCGCACGCGCTTCTCTCGACATGTATCGATGATGTGGTTAAGCATACGCTGAATCGTAGCGCATGACTATGTGCGATGCCATCACGCGGAAGTCCTGAATAGCGGTAGTACAACTACAGAGCGGACGGGATCAACCGTTCGAGCGCCGCACGAATGCCAGCAGGAATGGGCACCGCCTGCCGCGTTGCGCGATCCACAAACACATGCACGAAATAGCCAATTGCAGCGGCGGTCGCTTCGCCCTGCTTGAAAATGCCGAGTTCGTAGCGCACGCTTGAATTGCCGAGTTTGCCAGCACGCAGGCCAACTTCAGCAATTTCAGGAAACGCCAGCGATTGCATGAACTGGCAGTGTGTCTCCGCTGCCACGCCAATGACGCTGCCGCCTGCGATGTCCAGCCCGCCTTCTGTAATCAGGTATTGATTGATTGCCGTGTCGAAAAAGGCGTAGTACAACACATTGTTGACATGCCCGTAAATATCGTTGTCCATCCAGCGCGTCGGCACAGCGACGAAATGCACGAACTCGGCGCGCGTTATCTGCGGTTTGTTGGTCATTGGTCCGCAAATGAAATAATCTGCCGCACGGCCTGCGCCTGCGCGAGCCAGTCAAAACCGGCGTTGATTTCGTCGAGCCGCAAGGTGTGAGTGTGCAGCTTATCGACCGGCAGGAGCCCGGCCATGTACATGCCAATGTAGCGCGGAATGTCGCGACGCGGCACCGACGACCCCATGTAGGAGCCTTTGATCGTGCGCTCTTCGGCGGCGATGCTCACGGCGGGAATGGTAAACATCTTGCTGGGATGCGGCAGGCCGATGTTTACGGTGGTGCCGCCACGCCGCGTGGCCTGATACGCTTGAATCAAAACCACCTCGCTACCGACGCTCTCAAATACGTAGACCGCGCCGCCATGCGTAATCTCGCGCACCGCTTCGACGGGATCGGACTGTGCGGCGTTGACGGTGTGCGTCGCGCCCACCTCGCGCGCCAGCGTCAGCTTGTCCTCGACGCGATCGACGGCAATGATCGGGTACGCGCCCGCCGCTCGCGCGCCCATTACGGCACTGAGCCCGACACCGCCCATGCCAAACACAGCAACCGACATGCCCGGCTCCATCCGCGCCGTGTTGACTACCGCTCCCACGCCGGTCATGACCGCGCAGCCGAACAGCGCCGCTGTGTCGAGCGGCACAGCCGGATCGATTTTCACAAGCGATTCTTGCGCGGCGACGGTGAACTGCGAGAACGCCGACACGCCCAGGTGATGATTGCAGGTGCGCGCATGCGAGTCGGTGAAGCGCCGCGCGCCAGAAAGCAGCGTCCCGGCAGCGTTGGCTTGCGCGCCGCGCTCGCACAGCGCCCCGCGCCCCGACACACAGTAAATGCACTGGCCGCACACTGGCACAAAACTAAACACCACATGGTCGCCCGGCGCGAACTCCGTCACCGCTGAACCGACCTCGCGCACAATGCCGCTCGCTTCATGGCCCATCACCATGGGCATGATGCGCGGGCGCGAACCATCCAACACCGAAAGATCAGAATGGCACAACCCCGCGCCGACGATCTCGACCAGCACCTCGCCCGGCCCCGGCCCGGCAAGCGTGATCTCGTCAATCACTAGCGGCGTGCTATCCGCATACGGCTGCGGCATGCCCATTTCATATAAAACAGCAGCTTTGGTTTTCATCGCTCACCTTTGAAGCACGCATGGCCCATGCTACACAATGCCATGCTCGACACGCTGGCCCTCGAACGCGCTCGCGACGATGTGCGCGCCCCAAAACAGTAGTCCCAGCGTGCCGATCATGCCGATAATGCCCGCCCAGCTTTGCGCCTGGAGCAATAATACCGTGTACAGCGGCGCGCCGAGCAAGCCATTCACAAACAAGCTCAAAATCAGCGGCATCGGCAAAAGCAGCAGCAGCAAGCTGAGCCAGGCGTAACGGCGCGTCATGATCAAAATCGAGAGCGAGCCGAGCGCGACCAATCCATTCATCAAGGCCGACAACAACGTGACCTGCAAGCCAAGCGGCAGCGTATCGACACTGCTGTAGTGCCACCAATCAGAACGCAGCCCAAACGACTCGATGATCAGATAGTACACCACAAACAGCACGAACGTGAGCAGCCCTAGCAGATAACTCGGCTCCCACCAACGATTGCGGTACAGAAAGAAGATCACCAACGGCGGGATCATGAAGGTCCACGCGGCGACAAATGTCAGGCGCGGCAGTGTATGGCCGAACGCTGTGTACAACGGTGCCCATTGCGGATCGTAGGAAAAGCGGTACAGCATTTGCCACAGCGGCGACGCGAGCGAGAACAAATGCCCGGCGAGCAAACCGACGACATAGTTCGGCGTGCGCTCGCGGTACCAGAGAAAAAAAGCTAATCCATAGGCTATCAACGTCAATAAAAAGATCCCAAACTGCATACGTCCCTCTCAGTCCCAGCTATATTCGCGCACTTGCCCGTTCGCAAACGTAAATAACTGATCGGTCAGGCCGTACTCGCGCTGTGCCGCGTCGGCCTGCACCTGCTGCGCCACCGCCTGCACAATATCCGGATCGGCGTCGCTGAAGGCAACTAAAAAGTCGCGATTGGGAATCCCAATTACCAGATTGCCGCGCATATGAGTAACCCAACTCGCGAGCACATCGGTCAGTAGCAGGCGCGTGGCGTCGTAACCATCATTGGTGTTAAAGATAAATAATGTCTGGTCACCAGAACCAGCCGTGGTGTAGTTCGCGCCTTCGGAGGTACGCCGCTGAAGATTCCGCAATGCTTTCTCATGCAAATCTTGCGCGCTCACATCCCATTTGGCGAGGTGTCCTTCATTCAGAAACGTCACGCTGCGCGCCTCATCGACCACGTAGGTAATGATCAAATCTGCAAGAAATTCACGATACACCAGCATGGACAAGTTACGTTCGCGCACTGTCGCCAGCATAGCGATTGGCTTGAGCATGGGGAAAATCCGGTCTGACAGCACATTGAAATCCTGCACCGTGCGGTCGGGCAGCCCGCTCAACAGTGCCTGCACGAAATTGCGCGCCACCATGTCAAGCTGTGAAGGGTCGTTGGCGTACGCCTGATAGAAATTCATCGCGTCGGCGACAACATCCTTGCCGTTCACCCGCAGGCGCAACTGTGTACCGGTGCGGCCTTGTAATTCAATTTCGTCGTCGTTCAGCACCAGCCGCCGCTCAAGGTACTGTGCAAACTGCTCCGGGTTCAGGGGGAAGGAAGATCTGCCGTCGGCATGTCCGTTATGATCACTCATCGCTCATCTCTTTAGGTTTTATGCAAATAAACTAAACAACTTTTGTTCCTTGCCATGCAGCCTTGAGTTCATGAATCGAAACGCGCAGCACCTCGTCGCCACCAAGGCCAACTACGGTTAAATCTTCATCGGCGCGCACGTCGCCTACACGGGCGCACGGCAGGCCGTCGAACAGTGTCGCGAACGTGTCGGCATGCGCAGGCTGCACCTCCACCAGGAAGCGCGTCTGCGATTCCGAGAACAGCAGCACAGCATCGTCGTTAACATCAGCGGCATGCGGCACGGCGCGCAGGTCAAGCTGCAAACCCAATGCACCGGCGAAGGCCATCTCCGCCGCCGCGACCGCCAGCCCGCCCTCGCTCAAGTCATGGCAAGCCCGCGCCAATCCTTGCTGGATGGCCGTGTGGACGGTCTGCATGATGCGCGGCGCGGTGGCGAGATTTACCCTGGGGACAGATGACGTACTTGCGCTGTCGTAATGGCCGCCGCCCAACTCGTCGCGCGTTTCGCCGACGAGAAATATTGCATTGCCCGCTGCTTTCAGGTCCATGGTCACGGTGCGCCGCACATCTGGCACATGCGCCAGCGCTGAGATGAGCAGCGTCGGCGGAATAGCAACACGAGCGCCGCTGGCATCGCGGTACTCATTGTTGAGCGAATCCTTGCCAGAGATGAACGGTGCGCCATACGCAAGCGCGGCGTCGTAGCAGCCTGCCGCGGCGCGCACCAGGCCAGCCATGCGGTCAGGCAGGCGCGGGTCGCCCCAGCAGAAATTGTCAAGAATGGCTGTGCGCGCCGGGTCGCCGCCGACCGCGACGACGTTCCGCATGGCCTCGTCCACACATGCCAGCGCCATCCAGTACGGATCGATTTCGCCGTAGCGCGGATTGATGCCGCAGCCGAGCGCGATCCCTTCAGTGCTGGTGCGCAGCGGCTGAAGCACCACCGCGTCGCCCGGCCCGTCGCTTGCCACACCGACCAGCGGCTTGGCGACCGTGCGCCCGCCAACCTCATGGTCGTAGGTGCGGACGATTGACTCCTTCGAGGCGATGTTGGGATGCGCAAGCAGCGATTGTAATGCATCGACGAAGGTTGATTGACGAAGATCGACATTTTCATTCGTCGGTTGTCGGTCGTCGATCGTCCAAACGGCTTCCAAGGTCCGTTGTGGCATGCCGTCGTGAAGAAAGTCCATCGACAGGTCCACAACCGTCGTGCCACGATGTGTCACCAGCAAACGGTGGTCGCCAGTGAAATGACCGATTACCGTCGCTTCCACATCCTCATCGACACATAATTGAAGTAGCGACCGGACATGCTGCTGCGGCACGGCCAGCACCATGCGTTCCTGCGCCTCGGAAAGCCAGATCTCCCACGGTTGGAGGCCAGCATATTTGAGCGGCACGTCCTCAAGCTCGACCATGACGCCGGTTTCTGCGCCCATCTCGCCGACCGCCGACGACAGGCCGCCCGCGCCGCAGTCGGTGATGGCGCTGTACAACCTGGCGTCGCGCGCTTGCAAGATTATGTCGAGCGTCTTTTTCTCAGTAATCGGGTCGCCGATCTGCACCGCGCTGCCGACATCCTGCGCGGTGGTATGGGTCAGTTCTGCCGACGAGAACGTCGCGCCATGAATGCCGTCGCGCCCGGTGCGCCCGCCGAGCACCACCACCGCGTCGCCCGGCTGCACATTGCGCGGATGCCGCCCGCGCGGCGCAAGGCCAACCGTGCCGCAGAACACCAGCGGGTTGGCGGTGTAGCCTGACTCATACAGCACCGCGCCGTTCACGGTCGGGATGCCAAGCTTGTTGCCGTAGTCGCGCACGCCCGCGACCACGCCTTCGGCCACGACGCGCGGGTGCAGCACGCCCGCAGTCAACTGCTCATCGGGCATGTCGAGCGGGCCAAAGCACAGCACGTCAGTATTCGCAATCGGCAGCGCTGACACGCCGAGCACATCACGTACCACGCCGCCGACGCCAGTATTTGCGCCGCCAAACGGCTCCAGCGCCGACGGGTGATTGTGCGTCTCGACCTTGAACGAAATCTCATGATCGTCGCCAAACGCGAGAATACCGGCATTATCGACAAAGGCGGAGAGCACCCAATCAGATTGCTGTTCATTTTCTTTCGCTGCCAGCACGCGTTGGGTAGCCATCATCAAAAACGTCTTGATCAGGCTATCGATTTCGCAATCCTGCTGGAGCATGTGCAGCCCAGAATATAACTGTTCGTCCATCGTCCATCGTCGGTCGTCGGTCGTCCGATACTGCACCCGCGCCTTAAATGTTTTATGCGAACAATGCTCGCTCCATGTCTGCGCCAGCGTCTCCAGTTCACCGTCGGTCGGCGCGCGCTCCTCCTGCCGGAAATATGTTTGAATCGCGCGCATCTCATGTAGATCGAGCGACAGCACGCCCGCCTGACTGATCCGCTGAAGCTCGGCATCGCCGGCATCCAACAACGTTACATGCGCGACAACGGGCCTGCTGTCGGGCGGCGGCTGGAGCAGCATAACGTACCAACTCTGTCGCTCTTCAACACTCTGGCCGGGCTGCGCCACCAGCGCCGTCTGCACCAAGTCATTGTAGTAGCGCCGTGGATCATCGCCTGCATGGAGCGTGTAGCGCCGCAGCGTCTTGACCGCGCGCAGCCCGCCCATGCCAAGCCGTTCCGCGCCGATGCGCACGCTCTCGGCTTCGTTGTCGGTCACGCCCGGCTTGTAGGCCACCTCGATGCGTGCTGCCCGATCATCTTCTGCACTCGTCGAAGCAAGGTCTTCAAGCCTGCACCACGTCGCCTGCTGAGTCACCGCGTCATGCAGCAACTCATCCGCCAGGCGCTGCACATGGTCGGGCAAAAGCTCGCCGTCGAGCAGATACACATGATCCGGCGCGCTGTGGTCGTGTCGCGCGCGCACCGTGACAATATATTGAGTCATTTTTTATTCGCCTTGAGATCAGAACTAGTAAATAATTATCGAATTCAAATAACTCCCATAACCTCTGCTATTTTGTCAACTAATCCCTGACGTTCGATCTCGTGAGCCAGAAATGGAGCCTTTTCTTTCACAAAATCGAAAGTTATTCTCCCCAGACTGAGAGGCATAATCCATCTTCTTCGCGCTTTGATACTAAGTCCTCCATTTAATCTTAGTCGTCTTATTGTCTTACTAATCTTCTCTTTCTCTTCGTTTGTAAAATCGGGATTAGGCACAACCTGAAGAGATGGAAAGAGTAATTGAAACGAGTTTTCTTCTATTGTGAAAGGGTCCACAACATCTTGAAACTCCCGTTTCCATCTATTGAACCTTAGACAAGCAAGCCGAAAGTTATTCCATTCATAAGCTTGTTGTGGATTTACAGATTTCGGTATGTAATGATCTACTGTCGGATCTCCAGTTGTACAAGGAATCCACTCACCGCTATATGCACATACACCATTATAAGCGTCGTACAAATCTTCAATAATGTTTTGCCAATACTCTTTATTTCGCCATTGTTTACCTGTAGGATGAGGTGTAGTAGCTAAAAATCTTTGACCTGGTTCTCTTACCCTCGCTGAGAAATCTTGTGGTTCAGGTTGCAGCGATATCGGAATCAAACCTCAACTCCTTTTTGCTCCGCGAAGTAGGTCCATAATGGCCAGAATTCATCATCGACAGCTAGAAGCCTTTTCAATTCCTCTGACACAGACTTAACTTGTTCAACACTAACATCCTTTTGCCTTTGCAGATCCATAGCTTTTGCGATGACCTGTTCAGCTTCTAAAGATTCAGCTGATGGCAACTCGAATACCTCAGACATAAGCCAATTATCTACAAGTCCATATCGAGTAAAAGGTACTTCTTCCAAGAAGACCTCACTTTCAAACAGATTCCCATGCACAAGGTCAAGATGGAAGAGCTTATCTGAAGCAGGTTTGAAATATGGTTCGACAGAAGCCATTACAAGCGGCGAATGAGTTGCAATAATAAATTGTATTTCTAAGTCAGATGAAAATCTTTGCTCACATCTAAGAGCGCGGGCAAAATAATACGCTGCCACCGAGGATGCAAATGAGCTTCCATTTCATCTACTAGGACAACCATTCTTCTTTGAGGCTCACGATTGTGATCCTTAGACAAATTCTGATGTTCTGTCCATGCCCAGGCAATGAAGTAGGCTATTGCAACAATTCTTCGAATACCTGCGGCAGCGTACGTTATGGGTGTTATGCCGTAAGGGTGAGTTAACGTGGGTATTTCTCGCGCATCGTAAGGAACCCGCATAGGCGGACCTGGTTCCAAAGGCCCCATATCCTGCGGAGAAAGACGCCGTAGAACTTGCCTAAACGTGTTGAAAGGCGATTCTTTAGGATTAGCTTGCCATTTTATCCAATCCCGCAACAATCCTTCGCTATACGAACGGAAGTTGCCTCTAAATTGCTCAGTAAGACCTTGCCAGACCTGATCCTTTGAGAAAAGTAAAGACTGAGGTACATCTTCGCCACCATCGTCATCAAACCGCTCAGGATCCCATACAGCGAAAGAGCTATCTACACGAGCATAAATGAGAAGACCAGGGATCGTTGGTCGCCGTTGAGGTGATATCCAGCTTTGCGTTCTACGATTATACGAAATTGTACGTCGTTCAGGTCTGCTAGATCTTCCTGATATTTCAAAAGTAATTGAGGCTTCATCTGCGCTACCTCGTCGTGGATAAGCGGGCAGACCTGGCCATTGTCCAGTCAACGCCCACCATGCACATTCCAGAATAAATGTTTTTCCAAGACCATTATCACCTGTTATTAGGTTTAGCCGTTCAGCCGGGACAAACTCTAGCTCCTCTGCTGGTCCAATTCCTCGCATACATAAGTAAGTTAACGTCCCGCCCTCACCAGGTTGCGCGTCAGGCGGCGGACCGATAACTTCTTCCAAATCCTCCCAAGTGATTTTGGTTGCTTGCAAGAGCGGACTAGGAATATCGGTTGGAACTGAGCTATCAAAGAGCGCACCATTCTCATTTTCCGTAATATGAAACTCTTGTATAAATAGTTCTATAATATCCGCTGCAATGGTATTACTATTCCACTCCCGCTCCCTATACAGCCATACAGCTAAGTAAAACACAGGTATTTTCTTATTAGTCGGAAGCTGTGCAGCAAGTATATCTATATAATTTTCTTGCCAACCCCAAATCTGCGTATTACTTTCGTGCATCAAAGCGGCTGCAATTTTGCCTCGTGTCCTTGTGCTTTGTGAACCAGACCCAGGATAGCGTGCGTCAAGCCAGAACCTATCCTTTTGTGTCGGTCGCATAGGTCGATAGTAATAACTTGAACTTCTTTTAGGTTTATAGTATTGATCAAGAAACTTTCTTTCTTCTGTATCAATTGCAAAATTCTTGGTTGAACCGACTGGTATTTCGCCCTTCTTGAATACCAAAAAGGTCGTCCCAAAAAACATATGAAAAACAACTATTTCACCGAGAGCTTTCTCAAGCAGCTTAGTAGATAAAAACATACTTTTCCTACATCATACGTAGTTTATTAGCAATATAAGTACAAAAATCTGAGTTTAGATCAATACCTACTGCTGATCGACCAGACTGAACAGCTACTCGCATTGTAGTGCCACTTCCTGCAAATGGATCGAGAACTGAACCACCTTCAGGACAACCAATATCCAGGCATCTTTGCACTAACTCGTCGGGAAAAGGAGCAGTATTCACATCAGACGCTTCTGGACGTGCAGCAATTGTCCACATATCTTCTGCTGCTTCCGCTACTAATGGTTGTCGATTAAAATAATATTTACGTTGCTTAACAAACATAAAAATGTACTCGTATGTTCGCCGTGGTCTATCCATCACCGACTCAGGTAGACTATGTTTACGATGCCATATAATAGGGCTGCGTAGTATCCATTTCCTTTCACACATGCAAATAGCAACCCGCCATGGAATCCCAATAACGGTTTTCGGCTTAAGACCTAAGTCTAAGCCCCCACTCTTGTCTACTGCCCTTAAGCCAAAACGACGTTTGCTACTCTTCGGATCTATTCCGTGAGATTTTCCTTTACCTGAGTAGTAAGTGTCTCCCAGATTAAGAAATAATACACCATCTGGAGTAAGTACTCGATATGTTTCATCCATTACACTAGCAATAGCATTTATATAATCAGTAACAGTCTCCTCTAATCCTATTTGATTCTTAACTCCATAATCTCGTAACCAAAAGTAAGGAGGAGAAGTTACTACACAATTTACGCTGTTTTCAGGAAGAGTTATAAGTACCTCCTGAGCATCACCTCTATACACCTTCCAAGCTACATTTTCCCTCGTAAACCCTTGCCATTCATTTAATTCGGAATCAGGAATTCTCAGGTCCAAAGACTCTTGTAAACGTGTAGAGTTGTTCATAAATTATATTTAGCCCGTACTATGTAATACCCATCACTTTAGACAAAGAACCAGAAGAATATATTACCCGCGCGAGATTAGATCTTCGCTATTAATTTAGCAATTTCTTTGATCGAGAAATTCCTTGCGCTACGCAGACACCGCCCTGAACAAAGTTATACAGTGATAACATCTAGCTAATTCCTCTCTTGCTCTGAGCCATCAAGCACAATCGCCTCGCCGTTGCGATTCGCGCCCGCCGCGCTCACGAGTTCAAGCGTTACCGCAGCGACTTCTTCCGGCGTAATCACACGCGGCTGCTTCGACAGCGCCAGCACGCTCGCGCGCGCCTCGTCCTCGGTCCGGCCCGTCTTCTCGACAATATTTGCAACTGCGGTGTGCAGCATGTCGGTATCAGTCCAGCCGGGACAAATCGCGTTCGACGTGATGCCGTAGCGCCCAAGTTCAAGCGCTAGCGAACGTGTCAGGCCGAGCAGGGCGTGCTTTGACGCGCTGTACGAGACCGAGTAAGGCAAACCGCTCAAGGCGGCAATCGAGGCGATGTTGACGATTCTGCCCCACTTCTGCTCGATCATGTGCGGCACGACTGCCTTGCAGCACAAGTACGGCCCGGTCGCATTCACGCGCATGATTTGTTCCCACAGCGCGTCGTCCATGTCAGTGAACTTCACGCTGGCAGTCATGCCGGCGTTATTCACCAGAATATCAACCGGGCCAAGCGTGGAACGAATCTGCTCGAATGTGTTATGCACCGTCCCCGCATCGGCAATGTCGCCCGGAAAGGCCGCCGCCTCACCGCCATGCTGACTGATTTCGGCGCATGTCTGATGAAGCACATCGGCACTGCGGCCGGTCACAGCCACACGCGCGCTAGCATGCGCCAGCGCCACGGCAATCGCCCGGCCAATGCCGCGCCCGCCGCCAGTGACAACCGCCACTTTGCCTGCTACCTCATTCATGGTTTTTCTCTTTGTGAAGCTTTGTGCGTCGATCAGTGTGGCAAGTAGTCTACCGCAGGGCGGCCAAGTGGTCAAGCATGTGACACGTGGTATCATAGAGACAGTCTTTGTATAAACATGTTGAAATAACTCTATGACAACACCAACAACTCAGGCGTTCGACGTTGCGCCATTTGATCCATACTCCGAGCGAATCACGACCGGATTTGCCATGTTGGGCGGCGTGTTGATGCTGCCAATCTTGTTCTGGTACTTCAGCGGGCTGCGCTTCACGAATCTTTTGCTCATTCCGGTGGCAATCGCCGCCGCGCTGGCCGTGTATCTGACGCTGGCCTACGCGCTCCAGCCAACCAGCTACCGGATCGAGCGCGAGCAGTTTGTGGTAAAGCGGCGCTGGATGCGAGCGTTGCGCGTGCCGCTGAAGGATATCACTGGCGTCTCGACTGCCGCCATGCTGGCCGACGTGCCGCGCACGGGGCTGCGCCGCGCGTTTAACGCTGGCGTGTTCGGCTATCAGGGGCCGTTCCAGCTTGACCCGTATGGCACCGTGTTTTTCATTGCCACCAATCGCCAACGACTGGTCGCCGTGGCGCGCATGGTGGACCCGCCGCTGATTCTCAGTCCGGCCCGCCCGCGTGACTTCGTAGAGGCGCTGCGCGAGGCGCTGATCGCGCGGAATACGATTGAGGAAGGCGACGAGGTGGCAAGATGATTGATGTTGTACCTGCCAATCAGCAGCGCTTAGTTTTTTGTTCTTTGTTCTCAAACGACCATGCGTTTTCCGTCTTTTGAAAAACTGAACCTGCCCTGCCGCTTCGAGCAATTCGTGCCCGGCAAGCCGCACGCCGATGGACGGCGCTATTTGCCGCTGATTGTGCTGAACATGCCGCAACCATCCGGCGAGCGCGCACCGTCGTATGTAGTGCAACGACTAGGCATCGTTGACCGTCACCATGTCGTTGCGCCGGAGCAGGCAGGCCGCGACGGTGTGGCGCGGCTGGTGCTGCTGCTGAGCACGCTCCATGTACAGCACGAGCCGTTCATGCAAGGCTTGCAGCCAGAGTCCAACCTTGCTGCCGGGCGAGCGAGCACTGCGCCGGTCGCCTTCGGGCAGGTCCGTGAGGTATTGACATGGCAGGTCAAGCGCGGGCATTTGCCCTACGAGGCGCTCTATGCCGAACTGCTGCTCGATATTGGCGTTGGCGTGGTCGGCGTGCGAACCAGCATGACCGCGCCTGATCTTGCTGCCGCGATTGGGGCCGCGCAGGTGGAGCCGGGCGATTGGCTGGAAGTGCGCCGCTCGCGGGTGGATATTCTGGGGTTTGAGCCAACATGATCGAATGCATCCCCAACTTCAGCGAAGGCCGCCGTCGCGACGTTATCGACGCCCTCGCCGCCGCTATTGCCGCCGTGCCAGGCGTGAAGCTGCTTGACATGCATATCGACGCGGACCACAACCGCTCGGTGATCACATTTGCCGCGCCCGCCGAAACCGTCGGCGAGGCCGCCTTTCAGGGCATCAAAACCGCCGCGCAACTGATTAATTTGACGCGGCACAGCGGCCAGCACCCGCGCATCGGGGCAGCGGATGTGGTGCCATTCGTCCCACTGCATGGCACAACCGAGGCGCAGTGCGTCCAGATTGCGCAGGTGCTCGGCCAGCGGCTCGGCACAGAATTGCGGTTGCCGGTCTACTTGTACGGCGCGGCGGCTCTGCGCCCCGACCGCACCGAACTGCCCGATATTCGGCGTGGCGGGTACGAGGGACTGCGCTCCGCCATCGACGTGGACCCAGCCCGCGCGCCCGACTTTGGCCCGCATGCGCTTGGTCCAGCAGGCGCGGTGGTGGTCGGCACGCGCCCGCCATTGATCGCCTACAATTTGTACCTCGACACAGACGATGTGCAGATCGCTCGCCAGATCGCGCGGGCGGTACGCGACTCGTCGGGCGGGCTGCCGCACGTACGAGCGTTGGGGCTGCTGGTTGGCGGGCGGGCGCAGGTTTCCATGAACCTGACCGACTATCGCGTCACGCCGGTGCATGCGGCAGTGGAGCGGGTCGCCGCCGAAGCCGCAAAGCATGGCACGGCAATTGCCGCGGGCGAATTGGTCGGCCTGATTCCAGAAGACGCGCTGCTCCAAGCCGGGCGGCATGCGCTCTGGATCGATTACATCAGCGACGCACAGATTCTTGAGCGGCGGCTTGAGCAGGTGCGACCTAGCGCCGAGTTAGAGATTCCGTTTACAGCACAGACCGATGATCTATGGCGCACTAGCGTTGTGGCGCTCGCCGACGCCGCCCACCAACTTGGTGGTCGAGACTCTAACCACTGGCGCGGCTCCATGCTGCATACCATCAGCCGAACGCTGCCGCCACTGTTGCAACAAGTAGGCACCGATGCTGATGTGCCAGCCATACGAGCACTGCTGCTTGTTGCACGGCTGGCTGCAAAGTTGGCCGAGACACTCACGGCTCAGCAGGCCACAGGCGACGACAGAATGCAAATGGCCGCCATCGCGCATTTGGCGCATAGCGCTGTGTCAGGCGCGCGGCTGCAAGTGGCCAGGCGATTACGCGGCATGCCAACACAACAGACGAAAGTAATGGAAGAACTGGCCGATCATGAGCAACGCATGCGCACTATCGTCGCAACTATCGATTTCTTGTAAACGTCCAACCATACGGCAGCCCTGCCCTGAAACCAAAAATCGAACGGGTTATGGCACCATTCTTGCTGAATTTAGGCGTTGTAATCTGCTGTTTTAGGGCCAAACCATTTGACAAACGACCAGTTTGTGATAAAATCCACAACTGCAAGGTTACTATCTGCAAACATATATACAGAAAGAGGATTGCATGAGTATCAAGAGATTTGTACAATTTCTCGGCGTAGTGCTGGTCAGCGCGTTTGTGCTGGCTGGCTGTGGTGGCGGTTCGGCGTCAGCAACGCCGACTGTGAGCGTGCAGGGAGAGCAGTTGAAGTTCGATCCTGAAAGCATCACGGTTCCCGCGAATCAGCAGATCACGGTGACATTCAAGAACACTTCGACCACCAATCAGCACAACTGGGTGTTGGTCCAGCAAGGCCAGGAGCAGGCGGTGGACGATGCCGCAGCGGCAAACGGCGGCACAGTGCCCGACGGCACCGACGGCGTGATTGCCAAGGCTGGTCTGCTTGATCCAGGCGCACAGGAGCAGGTTTCGTTCCAGGCTCCCGCGCCAGGCACCTACACCTATATTTGCACCGTTCCCGGCCACTATGCAGCTGGCATGAAGGGTACATTGACAGTACAGTAAACACGTTGTACTGACTAAATAAAAAGCCTCATCGCTAAAGCGATGAGGCTTTTTTCATGCTTGCTGCGTGTCGTTCCACATGTCAGAGGTGCCGGTGAATAGTGCGCTCGCAATACTGCCTAGCATCATGGCTGTTTTGATCTGGAGCATGTGGCTGTTATACCAGCGGTCGTGCGCAGCCTGCGACGGAAACACCGGAAAATATATGCCGGTTTGGAACCATTGCAGAAACTCAGCGCGCGCCATGGTGCGATTGCCGGGCATGGACATCGAATTGCCATCCACATCCGCGTCGTTGGCAGTTAATGTAAACGCACCCAAACTCGGCCACTGCGCGTCGACGAAGTAATATTCCTCATGCAGCGCGCCGTTGCGGTCAGGGTGCGGGTCGCTGTAGCCAACCAGCAGAATGGAGTGCTGGCCGTAGATCTCGAATGGCCCGACACGGTTCGTGCCAATTTCCACCACCACTGGCACGTGCCGGTCAATCAGATCGCGCAGCACGGCTTCCACATTTGTGCGGCGCAAGTTGCCGAAGTGCGTCCCCACGCCATGACGCTGCAACAGGCGGCCTGTCTCTGGACTGGGCGAGCCGCCCAAACGTCGTTGAAACAACCACCCCGCCTCACGAATGAGATCATCTTTGTCGTACACGTGGCGGCCCACCAACATGTTCAGCGCGTTGGCAACTACAGTAATGCCGCACTCATTCACACCCTGGCCCTGCACTGGCCATGCGTCTGCATCGCTGTGCGGCACCACGGAATGTACATAGGATGGAAACGTCATGAATTTCCTCACATTGATGTTGACCTAATAATGGAGCGATGCGCTAGAATGAGTATAATACCATCGAATACCATTAAACACATCGAGAGGATGTCATCCATGCCCACGGAACGGCTCTATTTTTTCTGATCCATATCTCACAGAGTTTAATGCGCGTGTTGTCGCGCGTAGTGAGCGCAACGGCCAGCCGGCTGTGCTGCTCGACCGGAGCGCCTTTTACCCGGAAGGCGGCGGCCAACCACCCGATTATGGCATGCTGAATGGCGTTGCCGTGGAAGATGTGCAGGTCGAAGATGGCGACATGTGGCACACGCTTGCCGCGCCAATTGATGACGACAGCGTGCATGGCGAGATCGATTGGGCGCGGCGCTTCGACCACATGCAGCAGCACCACGGCCAGCACCTGCTTTCTGCGGCATGCGAGCACCTATTTCAATTTCGCACGCTTTCGTTTCACCTTGGTACAACCAGCTCAACGATCGATCTTGACACACCCGCGCTCACAACCGAGCAGGCGACCGCGATTGAGGATCTTGTTAATCAGATGATCTGGGAGGATCGCCCAGTGGAGGCTCGGTTTGTGTCACCGGAGGAATTGGCGACCATGCCGCTCCGCAAGCCGCCCACGAAGGAACAGAATGTGCGCGTAGTCTCAGTGCCGGACTTCGATTATTCGGCGTGCGGCGGCACGCACCCGCGCTCGACCGGCGGCGTCGGTATGCTGCACATCCGGCGCTGGGAGCGGCGCGGCGAGACCACACGGGTGGAATTTCTGTGCGGGCAGCGGGCGCTCCGTGATTATCGCACACGTGACGCGCTGGTGGCACAACTCGCGACCGATTTCAGTGTCGGTGTCGAGGAGCTTGCGGAAGCGGTGACGCGGCTGCGCAACAGCGAGGAACAGGGTCGCAAGCACATACGCAAAATAACCGAGCAGTTGATTGGCTTCGAAGCAAAATATTTAATCGCCCGCGCCGACATGGCAGGCATTCGGCAGGTCGTGCATCAAGCATTTGAAGGGCGCGAGCTTGAGGAAGTGCGCATGCTGGCGCGCGCTATCGCGGAGAACGGCGGCGTGGCGCTGCTGGGGTTGCACGGGCCGCGCACCCAGATCGTCTTTGCTGCGCCGGAAAGCGCCGATGTTGACTGCGGCACGCTGCTGCGGACGACGCTTGCACCGTTTGGCGGGCGCGGCGGCGGACAGCGCACGCTGGCGCAAGGTGGCCTACCCGACGACGAGCGGCTGCTTGAGGTGCTGGAAGCTGCGCGAACCGCGCTCAACGAGTGATCAAACTATCATTAGGTCTTGTGCTGTGTTCTTTACGTTTTGATCTTCTTCGCTTTGAAGGACAATAGTATGTTGCATGAACTCAGCGTTCAAACCAACGCGCAAGAATGCTTCGTCGACATCACTGACGAGATCAGGAATGTCGTGCGTCAGAGTGGCGTGGCGGCGGGCGTGGCATTGATATATGTGCCGCATACCACCTGCGGCATTACCATTCAGGAGAATGCTGATCCCGGCGTGCAGCATGATATGCTGATGCTGCTACGTGAGATTGCACCGCGCGAAGACCAGCGCTACCGCCACATTGAGGACAACTCGGCGTCGCACATGCAGGCCAGCGCCATGGGCTTTTCACACTTTGTCTTTGTAGAGCAAGGAAAGCTAGTGCTGGGCCGCTGGCAGGCAATTTATCTCACGGAGTTTGATGGGCCGCGCATGCGCCGCGTGTTGGTCAAGCTGCTGCGCGACTGAGGATGGAGATGACGACAGCCATGGCGGCGCATGCACTCATCCATTTATCGCAAGCGGCAGGCTAGCCGTGCGCACCTCGCGCAGCCACACCAGTGACTCAGTGGCAGCCTCGTGCAAATTTACGTCGCCGTTGGACGCCGCCCGCTGGAGCGCCGCCATGGTTTCGCCTGTTGCAGCCGCTAGTCCCATCCGCCCCAGCGCGCGTGCTGCCGCCTCACGCGCGTACGCATCCGCATCCTCCAGCAGGCGTGTGAGCTTGCGCACCGCTTCGGATGAGCCAGCGTAGTCCCCTAATTGCCCAAGCACCAGCGCCGCCGCAGAGCGCACAAAGCTGTCTGGGCTGCCGAGATAATCCACCAGGTGATCGAGCAGTTGCGGAGACGCAAGGTAGCGCCGGAGCGTGCCAATCGAGCGTGCGGCGGCAAAGCGCGTTTCGGCATCAGGATCGTGTAAAGCCACGCGCACCAGCGCCCGGACCAACAAGAGCGGCGGGGTCTCATCCATAGTGCTGAGCGCGCGCACCGCCGCTGTGCGCACATGCGCGGCGCTGTCGCTCAGGCCATCATGAATAAGCACCAGATCAGCAGGCGTGTAGCCACCCTGCCGCATACGTAAGCTTCGCAACGCTTCGTACCGCGTTTGCCACCCGGGATCGCGCAGCACCCGACGGAGTTGCGTGAACTCGCCCGCATACTGATCAAGCTCGCGCTCAAGCGTGTTGCGCAACCAGCTTTCATGCCCGCTGCTCAATCGTTGGCGGGCCATGGGAATGGTTTGAAGCTCAACCAGAAGCTGTTCCACAGCAGTGCGCACATCATGGCTGGCGCGCAGTTCGCGGTCCATCTGTGCCGCCGACTGATAGCGCATGCGCATGGCTCGCCGCACCAGGATGTTTGCACCAACGCCACGCGTGATGGTAGACAACGCCAATACCGCCGAAATCGGCTCTTCTTGAAAGGCATCCCAGAACGGCGCGAGTGTCCGCGAAACCAGGAAACTCAGCAAAGTGGGCGTACCTGCCAGTTGCAATTCCTGCCATGGCTTGCGCGCCATGCCGTTCAACGCTTCAGCTATCTGTTGTCGCCAGCTTTCATGATCAAACATGGCACTGCACTTTATGTAATATTAATTTGGTGGCAAGGGAACGAAGAACAGGCTTGTAGACAATTGATGCGGCGCGGACCACCTCATATTCCTGCTAATTTCAAATTATAGCATGACAGCCTTGTTCCGACTAGATAGGTTACCTGATATCAGATAACATTTTGATTACTTTAGGACTAATGTACTACAAAACAAACGGCGAAACACGCATGCGTGCTTCGCCATGTTACGAATGAGATGAGCGCATCAGGGCGCATCGCGCGAAGGAGCAGTGCGTTGGTGATACACGTAGATCGGGGCTGGACCAAGAACTCAGTGAAAAGTAGTTGTCATTAGCTTGCAAGGTCTGCTCGTTGCCGCTGGTGTCCGCACCAATGCCCATGGCTGAATACGTTGGCAGACGCGCGCGCAACCCGTCTGGTGCCCACAGCACATCCAGCGCTTGCCCGTTACGATCGACTTGCAAATCATACGCCTCCGGCCCACTGATCGCGGTCAGGTCGTCCAGGTAGATCGTGCCGCTGCTCACCGCGCGGTCAGGCGCGTCGTCCAGCACCAGCGCATACACGGCGGCGGGGAAGTCAAGCTGGCCATTTCCACCTTTGGTAATGCGGTTCCACTCTGGCACCGTGCCGCCGATCGGTGCCTGGAGCAGCCGCCAGCCCGCCGGACCAGCCGTGCCAAGTGCGTACTGCAGGATTTCGCCCTCGGCGTCACGCAACCATACCTTGATTGTGTGGCCGGAACCGTCACCATAGACCCACATGCCCAGTGCATACGATTGGCTGGGAATGAGCAGCGGGCGCTGGCGCGTGAACACCACGTAATCGTTATCGATGGTGGAAAATGTATAATCCAGCTGCGCGGCCATGGCACCGCCATGCTGAAACGCTGTGGTAGACGATAGCGTGCCATTCGGTTGAATGCCGCGCTGCCAGCCGCCCATGCTCTCGAAGTCAAATATGTTGGTGCGCGTGAACAGATCGCGCAGGCCCACAAATGTCCCGCCACTTAGTTCGCGGTTTAGGGTACTGAGCGCGTAGTAGGCGGGCTTCAGGTGGCTGAAATCGGCCCGCCCATCGCCATACGATACCAGGCCGTAAGGATTGCCGGGATCGTCCTTTAGTGTATACCAGAAGATGCGCTCGATGCCGGCACGCCACAGCAGCACCATGGCGCGCACAAGATTATCGGCCTGCTGCTGCTCATTCCCAAGGCCCGCTTTGTCATGGTCGCTGCGCCCGCTGGCCCAGCCGATCTCAGTGACCCACAGCGGCTTTTGCCCAAACCGCGCGGCTACAGTGCGCACGCTATCTGCCGCCGCGCCGATGCCGGCCGCCTCGGGCCGAATGGGATCGACGTAGGGGTGAATCGCCAGAATATCGAAGCTATCCCATGCGCCGTTCAGGCCGATTTGCTCCAGAAAGCGCGTATCGAACGGATTGATGCCGCCCAGCAAAATCTGTGCGCTGGGATCGACGCTGCGGATGGTCGCTGCCGTGGATTTCAACAGCGCTGCATAGGCCGACGGATTGGGCGCGGGCTGCCAGAACATGGGATTGTCCGGCTCGTTCCAGACCTCCCAATGATGAACGTAGCGCCCGTAGCGCTTGACCACCGCTTGCACATACGCATCAAACAACCGGGTATCGGGCGCGTAGAACGACGGCTGGTCTGCCGCATCGCCCGAGTATGGCGTGGCCCAACCGGGCGGGTGGCCAAGCACACCGACGATCTGGATGTTACGCTTGATCAATTCGCGAAACGCCGCATCGGTAAACGTCCAATCGAACACGCCTGGCTTCGGCTGCACGCGAAACCAGTGAATATCCTCGCGCGCCCAGCCCACGCCCGCATTCTTGACAACATCGGCAGGAATGTTCATCGAGCCAGGGTCCGGGTAGCGGGTTGCGAGATGCGTGTTCAGCCCAAACGGCGCGACATCAAGCGGCGGCACGGTGATAGTGGACGATGGAAACGTAGCAGGCGTCTTGATCGCAGATGGCGGCGCTATAGAAACGCACAGGAGCCAAGACGCCATGAAAAAAAGCCAACTAAATTTTTGCATGCAGAGATGTCCAGCCCTTTTGTAGTACATCGGAAGGATTATACCGATGTTTCAGAGGCTTGTCGAGGCTTTTTCATAACAATTTCATCAGTTTGGCGCAACGATCATGGTACTGGAGTGCCCCACTGCAAGCGGCGCGCCGGTTGCGGTAACCACCACTGGCGGGACAGCAAACGTGCCTGCTGATGTCGCGCGGGTCAGATAGCTATGCTCGTAGATACCCTGTGGAAGCGCTGCGCGGGCCAGGAATACCTGATTGTCGACGCCCGCGACGTGCGCCCAATCGCCTTTACCTGCGGAGACAAGGCGCATGCCGCCGGGCAGCGTGTCGCGGAGCGCGACGAAGCGCAACGCGCGATTGGTCACAAGCGTCAGCCGGATGCGTACAAGCTGCCCGACTTGCACAGTGCGGAGATCCAGCGCCACGCCAGTTTGCGGATCGAGGTATTCGCGCAGCACGCCCACATTTTCCTGCCGCGCTGTCGGCGTACCAGGCACAAGAAGACGATAGCTCAGAAATAATGGGCCGCCGCTGACGGTGAGTGTATTGTGCGGGCGCAGCAACTCGCTCGACACCGTAATCTGGCGCGTAGTGGTAAGGACATCGCTGCTGTTGAGCGACAGCAGCGGCGCATCGTTCAGCATCACTGTGGAGTCAATAGCGCTAGCTGTGATTGAATGCAACGCCGCCAATGCCCGCGCACTGCTCCAGCCATCATCCCACCCGCCAGGGCCACGTGCTGCCACAAGCCACGCCTGCGCAGCGGGCAGCAACGAGCCGCCACCATGGGCTTTCTGGAGTGCCAACGCGGCCAGTGCCGTTGTGCTGACACGGGTGCTCCACATAGCATCGGCGCTGCCTACGGCCCAGAATGCGCCTTTGGCATCTCGCAGCGATTGCTCGCTCAAGCGGGTCAGCAGCGCATCACGGGCATCGCCAGACGCGCCTGCCAGCAATAGATACGCTACGCCTTCGTTGCCAAGCGCCACAGAATCGCTGGCCAGTGCGGTGATCGTAGCCGCATCCGCACGGTCATAGAGCGCCCGAACATATTCGATGTACGCTCTCAGTGTCGATGATACATCAGCGGCAGGATGCAGCGCGTCAAGCCCACGCCGCACCGCATCCTGCGGCACTGGCATGCCAGCATGACGTGCCGCCGCGAGCGCTTCCAGTGCGCTTGCGGTTACAAACGTGTTGGATGGGCTGCCCGGCCACCAGCCCCATGTACCGTCAAGCTTCTGAGCAGCCAGCAGACGATCCAGCGCAGGGTGCGCCAGTGCGCGCGTGCCGCTCACAACATCGCCGATAAGCAGTATGCCAGCATCATCAAGTGTGCTGCGATCCGGATTCGATGCCAGCGCCGCAAGCGTACCATGCGCCAGCGCCGCCACCGACGGTGCTGCTTCCACCACAAGCTGAGCGCCATCCTGCTGCCCATCCAGATCAAGGGGCATGCTCGATTGATCTGGACGCGCCAGCATGCCACCTTCAGATTGTGTCATATGCAGCAACTCAATTGGGCGGCTTTGCGTCACCACCACCTCATCGCCCATGTTTGCCCGGGCGCGCACGCTGAGACTTGCGCCGGCAGCATTGCTCACCGTCATTGGCCAGCGCACGATGTCACTCGCGCCCGGAGCAAGCTTGATGTCTTGTGCCAGCGGTACATCGCCGCGCACGTGCAGGCCAGTTGCCGTTAACAGCACGCGCACAGCCTGAGACGTAGCGCTGGTATTCTGCACGCGCGCCGCCACATCAACTGCGTCGCCAGCGCGCAACTGATTCGGCAGCATGAGATCAAGATTCAGCGCGCGCGTCACGACCAGCGTCTGCTGCGCCTGTCCAAAACCAGCAACATTGAGGTGCGCGAGGTCGCGCCGAGCAGCCCATGCCGTAGCACGGAGATCACCCGCTAGCGACGGCAGTGGCACGGTTACGGTTAATACGCCGCTCGCATCGGTCTGAAGTGCGGAATTCCAATAAGCAGTGGCAGATTGTGACGCTGCGCTGGTGCTGGCAAGGCCAAGCACCACATCCGACGGCACGCCCTGGCCGTTCGCATCAGTTGTGCGCATCACCAGTTGCGCCGTTGCGTCTGGTGCGTAGCTGGATTGATCGAGCGCCATGGTAACGGACAGCGCGCGGTCGGCTTGTTGCAGCGGCAATAACACTGCTGCGCTCGCAGTTGCTGCAACGGTTATCTCGTCAGAAGAGCCGCGTCGATTGACCAACTCCACACCAACGCGCACCGAGTCGTGTTCATCAAGCGCCAGCGGCACTGTGATCAAGTCGCCGGCATGGAGCAGCCGAGTTTCGCCAGATACTGTCGCGCCATGCTGCACCGCGACGAGCGCCGTCGCCGATTCGAACGGCATGGTCACAAGCAGCTTGGCGGTGTCGCCAGGCTGGTACATATCACGATCAGGGATAAGCTCCACATGATCACCGGCCCACGCTACAAAACTTGGCGCGGCAGCCCATACCGGCACGGCTGCTGATGTTTCGCGTCCGCTGGAGTCAATAGCCGTCACTACGAGATGGTACGCGCCGCCACCGGGCAACTCCACGGGTAACTCAGCACGTCCGGCGTTGTCCGTTACAAGCGTGTGTGCCAGCACTCGCTCGTCGGGCTGCGCGCCACCCGGCTGCCGGAACGCTTCGACACGCACGTTGGTGCGCGGCGCGGGCGTGCCGTCGAGCGTGGCAGTGAACAACGCAAGGGTTTGTGGCTGCCCGGCCATCCAGACATGGCTCGACAGCCGCATGCCGACGCGCACGCTGGCTGGCGCGACCGTAAACGTTGTTTGGGCATTGACTGACAAACCGTGCGGCTCAGTAACAGTCATGAGCAGTTGGTAGCGCAACGGCACAGCAGCCAGTTGCGCCGTCTCGGTGATCGACAGCATCAGACGCCCGGCAGCGTCCGTCTGCGCGGTGCCGTTGCGCAGCGTTTGTATCTCAGCCTGCGCTATGCTGCCAACATCATAGCCGGGTAGCGGCAGGGGCGGCGCGGGCGTGGCCCGCAGCGTCCAGACCACGGTTGCGTCGGCAACGGGCAGGCCCTCCGGCATTTGGACCAACACTTGTGCATTCACCGGCGCGCCAGCAACTGCTGCTGTCGGCGCACGCACTGACACATCAAGCGGCTCATCGGCAGTCTGTACAGAAAAGCGCGTAGTAAATGTTTCAGTTCCAATCCGCGCAGACAGGAGGTACTCGCCCAGCAGCGCGCTCGGCGGCAGTGTAAACACAGTGCTGAACACGCCGGTGGTACTCAGTGCCACTGTTGCTTCGTACGCTCGACTTGACGCCTGTATCTGGCGGGCACTGAGTTCCATGGGCGTGCCCGCCGGCGGCAGCATCACCAGTGAGCCAGCCGCGACGCGCACAAAACCTGCCAGCGCCACTTCATCGCCAGGGTGATACACGTTGCGGTCGGTTGCAAGGAATGTCTGGAAGCGCGGCGGTGGCGCGACTTGTTGCATGATCTGGCGCATCGAATTGACAAAGCTCGCGCCACCGTCCGCCACCACGATAGAAGGCTGTTGCGCGCTGGCGGGATCATCTACCCGCCACATGCCGGACTTATCGGTGGCGCCGCGCTGCACCAGCACCCCTTGATGGTATACCGCCAGCGGCAGCTCGCCCAACGGCATGCCGCTGATCATATCGGTGGCCCATACCAGCGCGCCTGTCTGACCTTGCTGCCATGCCAGCCGCGCCTGCGAAAGCAATAGGAGTACATCAACGCGCGGACCTTCCGGCGTTCGCATGCGGACGAAGTACGCGCCTGGCGGCAGCGGCGCGCCATTACCATCAACCAACGGCAGGCGCGCGGCGGTCGGCACGTTCAGCGGATCGGCAATTGCCTCGCGCCATGAGCGCACCAGCCGTTGATTGTAGCGTTGGGGGCTAAACTGCTCCCACTCACTATCTCCGAACTCGGCGACGCGCACGACCGTTGGCTCGTCCAGTTGAAAAATGTCAACGCTCAACGCCGAGAGATTGGTGCGCGTGATGACCATGGCACTGCTGCTCGACGGCAGCTGTATAACATGGGTGCTCGCATCCGCAATCTCCAACCTGGGCAACGCAGGCGGTGACACAAAGCGTAGCTGGTATGCCTGACCAAGTGGCAATCCATTCTGGTCTTGGAACGAGGGAGCCAGCGTCATCGTGTAGGTCGTCGCGGCATGTAAATCGGCGGTGATACGCGCCTCAGAACCTTGCGTCGTCACACGCACATTGGCGACATCTGGCACAAACTGGAGCGCTGCCCGAAGCGCTTTGTCATCTACAAGCGTGTTGAAGATCAGCCGAATGTCCTGGCCGTTCGGCAGCGTCTGACCTTCGCCTGGAAAGCGCGCGATAACTTGCGGCTGGGGCGCAGTGCGAAAACGCCACGTCACGCCCTTGTCGAGCAGAAGATTGCCAACCACAGCGGGAATGCCGCCCCGCAGCGCAGCGGTGTAGGTGGTGTCGGGCTGCCAGTCTACAGTTGGCGTCCATGTCACCACCTGTGTCTCGTCCGGCAATGTTGCAGCACTCATCGCTAGATCAATGTTGGGACTGATTGTGAAACTGGATTGGAGTACCGCCGGGTCAAACGCCTGAGACAGGCGCAGTACCATGGGCGCGCGCGAAGCAATGCCCTGGGCCTCGTTGCGCGGCACTGTCGTCAGAACGGCAGGAGCGGGCGTGCTGAAGTGCCATGTAAACGGCTCGGTAAGTTGCGCGCCAGTCTGGTCAACCAATCCGGCAGCAAGTGTGGCCTTGTAGCGCGTGCCTGGCTGCAATGGCTCGGCAGGGCGGAACAGCGCCATGGTTTGGTTCAGCCATGTGGTCGTGCCAGACAACGGCGGATCGAACTGGAGCTGCGGCAGGCTGGCGGACTGCTTCATGTCTACGGCTGGTGCCACTGCCCGGCTGAAGCTCAGACTGATTGGCGTATCAACCGGCACATCCTGCGCCCCATCAGCAGGAATAGTCGCCACCACGGCCGGTGCAGACGAGGTGCTAAACACTAATTGCGCTGGCTGATCAAGCGAGCGAAACAAGCGATTGCGCGCCGCCGTGCCAATAGAAACCGTGTAGCGCGTGTCGGTGCGCAGCACCACCGTCGGCGAAATTGTCAGTGTCGTATAATCATCGCTCCACTGCAAAAGCGCCGGAAACGACGGATCGAGCTGGAGCGCTCCCTCAACCGACGCAGGATTCATAGGCACGTTGAATCGCAGCACAGCCGCGTCGCGCGGAGAAATGCGCGTTGCACCATCGGCGGGGACGGTGGCAACCAACACAGGTGGCGTGGCAACCAGCGGCAAGATCAGGCGCAATCCCGCCAGCAACGCAATCAGGAGAACAGTCACTAGCAGCACGCCGGTCCATATCCGACCGGCCAGGCGCAGTATGCGCACACTCGCTCCTTTACGATAGGCGCGTACAGTTCGCTGAGTAGCACGGCACACGCACAATCGCGTTCGTGGACGTGCCGTAGTATAGCATGACTTCTACGCGTCTGGCGACTGCGCCACTATCATCAATGACGTGTGAAAATCCGCACATCCGTCTATGGTCGTATGCTGCTTTGGCATAAATCATGATATAGTTGATACGTCAATAATTGATCCAGCAATAGAGGAAGAAGGTAATGGCAGCCAGGAACGAAACGAAACACACGACACCAACTAACACACGCAGGGCAAACGATGTGCAACGCATCATCGTGCCGCCCGACGCAGGCATGCACGGCACACCGGCCCTGCTGGCGATGTTCGGCATCATGGCCGTGGTACTACTCTCTGCGCTCGATCAAACGATTATCGGCACGGCGCTCCCGCGCGTGGTTGCGGAATTGCAAGGCTTCAGTCTGTATGCATGGGTGGCCACCTCATACCTGCTCACGTCCACCGTCATGGTGCCGATCATGGGGAAAATGGGCGACCTGTATGGCCGCAAGCCGTTTCTGCTGGCATCGGTGATTATTTTTGTGGGCGCTTCAGCGGCGGCTGGCGCATCGCAGACCATGATCTTTTTAATCCTTGCGCGTGGCGTGCAGGGCATCGGCGCTGGCATGTTACAGGCCACTGCCTTCACCAGCGTCAGCGATATGTTTCCCCAACCGGAGCGACGGGCGCGCTGGCAAGGGTTGATCACCAGCACATTTGGCATCGCCAGCGTGGTCGGCCCATCACTTGGCGGCGTGATGACCGACACGCTCGGCTGGCGTTCGGTGTTCTACGTCAATCTTCCGATTGGCGTATTAGCAGTTGCGCTGATCTGGTTCACGCTGCCAGCTGATTTATCGCCACGACAACCAAAAGCGCGAATCGACTGGGCTGGATCAGCCACCATTACGTTGGCGATCAGTGCATTCCTGCTGGCAGTTGAGTGGGGCGGCGAAGTCATGCCGTGGCTTTCGCCGACGATCATTGGGCTGCTGACGCTCTGCGTTTTGACGCTGATCATGTTCGCCTACATCGAACGGCGCGCGACCGAGCCGCTCATGCCACTTGATCTGTTCAAAAATCGCACGATTGCGCTCAGCAGCGTCATTTCACTGCTGATTGGCTTTGCGTTGTTCGCGCTGGTCTACTACACGCCGCTGCTGTTCCAGGGCGGCCTCGGCCTTAGCCCGAGTGCGGCAGGCGCGCTCCAAACGCCGCTGGCGGTCTGCACAGCGGTGGGGAGTTTGGCAAGCGGCCAAATCTTCGCGCGCATCCGTCAGATGAAGCCGCTCATGCTCACGGGCGCGGCGTTTCTGGTGGCCGGCACTGCGCTTTTGCTCGGTGTGAGTGTACAGGTGAGCCCCACATTGCTTAGTGCGGAGCTTGCACTCACCGGTATCGGCGTCGGCATGCAGCTACCGCTCCTTACCATTCTTGTGCAGTCGATTGTGCCGCGCGAACGGCTGGGCGTCGGCACCGCGACGATTCAGTTCTTGCGACTGATCGGCAGCACAGTCGGCACGGCCGTGGTGGGCGCGGCAGTAAACGCTATCTTCGCCGCGCAAATGGCTGCCGCGATTCCGGCTAATGCTGACCCGCGTGTTGCCAGCGCGTTCGAAAGCCCGCAAACGCTGATCAATCCCCAGGCTCAGGCGCAGATTCAGGCTTTGGGCCAACAGCTTGGACCCGCTGGCGCTGCGCAAATTCAACAACTCATGATCGCTTCGCACAACGCGCTGATTAGCGGCATTCGCACCGGCTACATCATGGCGTTGGCTGTTGCAGTGCTGGTATTGCTGCTGTTGTTGATGCTACGCACACCTGACTTCCGCGCCGACTCGGCGGCACCTGTGCGGCCAGCCGAAGGCACCATGGAGGCATTATAGCAATGGACGAACACGCGATGACCGTTGATCCAGCAGACAGCATGGTCGCCATGCTGAACGAGTCGCTGCTGCCACAAATCACGCGTACCTTTTACGCCCTTGTGCCCGCGTTCGAGCGGCACATGGGCGTCAGCCGGGCGCGCTGGCACATGTTGACGATGCTGCTACGTAGCGGAGAGAAAAGTCAGGCGGAGTTAGTCCAAGCGCTTCAGGTGGACGGCGCGGCAGTGACGCGGCAGGTTAAACAGCTTGAGGAAGAAGGGCTGATCACGCGCCGGGCGGCCCCGCACGACAACCGCTTCACACTGGTGACGCTGACGCCCGACGGGCAGCGCTTCATCGAGGAGCGGCGCGGCAAGCGCGAAGCGTTCGAGTCCCGCGCCACTGAGGGACTGAGCGCCGAGGAGATTGCGGTGGTGCGAAGCTGCCTGGCACGCATCCGTGCGAACGTTGAGGCGCTGTAGCCACACCCTACAAGCACAACACATGTCAAGACAAAAAAGAAACCGGACGTTCAATCGTCCGGTTTCTTTAATGGAGCGGGAGACGGGGTTCCGACTCTTACCCGAACCGATCCGGCAGCCGTCGCACGGCGTCCCGCTGCTGGTCGGTGAGCAGATCAATGTAGCCCTCGGTCGTGCGAATGTCACTGTGGCCAAGTGTGGCTTGTACATCGCGCAAACTCGCACCGTGCTTCAGCAGTTGTGTGGCACAGGTGTGCCGCAGGCGATGCGCGGAAATCCGTAACCCTTCAGCAGCCAGCCAGCGCTCGAACACCAGCCCAATGCTCTTATGCGAGAGGCAGCGCCCGTCAGGGTGTCCGGCTACAGCACCACGCTGTTCACGCAGCGGCGTGCGCTGTAATTCAGCGACAACGCGCGGATGAAGCGGCACAACACGTTCATTGCCGCCCTTCGCCGTTTCCTCGCGCACGAGCGCCGTACCCGCATCGAGATCAATGTCAGCCCAGCGCAGTCCGGCCACCTCGGCACGACGAAAGCCTCCATACAAGAGTAAGAGCACAATCAGTCGATTGCGCCACCACAGCCGCCGTGCTTTCGCATGCAGGTCGGGCGCTGGTTCGCGCGCCAGAATCGTTTCCAGTGTGCGCAGTTCGTCAACTTTGAGCGCACGTGGCAGCCGTTTGCGTCGTTTCGGCCAGTCCAGTTCTGCCGTTGGGTCGTCCTCTCGCAGCTTGACGCGCTGACACCAGCGGCACCATGAACGGATTGCCGAAAACTTCTTGCGGATCGTGGACGATGCCAGATGCGCCAGCGTGAGTTGGTAGCGGCCCAATCCCTCACCAGTCACATCCACAATCATCGGCTCATCGCCAAGCCAGGCCAGAAATGCTCGCACCTTCTCGGAGATAGGTATCGCGCGCACGTGGACGCACGTTGCGTGCTGCCAGCCAACTCTCCCAATTTTCCAGTGTCGCTTCGCCCAGCGGCGATGTGTGGAGGCGCAGATCTGCGCCGGTTGAAGTCTGCTGTCACCAGAACCCTCTTTCTTCATGCAAAAAACGACACAGCGTAGCACACCGGAGCCGCCGCACCCAAAGGGTACCCGTTCGGCGTCTGCGGCGTGGGACGTACATCGTGAGCCTGTCGAACGGCTGGAAAGCTCTAACCCCACGAAGAAAGGAGCGACGAGATGAAGTGGTAGCCGGATGCAGCGGCAAGGGAGTGGCCCGGAGCGGATGCGGCGCTGCCCGGGCCGTGGGTCCAATCGGAATTGAACCGTACACCGCCATTGTACCACGCCAGTACAACGCGCGGAAGGAGAAACACCACGTCATGCAACAGAAGGCGAGTATGAGCGATCTCGACATGTCTACCCACGCGCCCGCGCCGCACGCGCTGGCCGCCGACCGCGAGATCAGCAATGGCGCGTTTCGCGCGTGGAACATCATCCACCTCTTGAAGTGGAACCACATCGAACCGTCACCCGATGCGATTGCGCATTTGACCGGAGCCGGACGCCGCAGCGTGTTTCGTTGGCTCGAAGAATTGCAGCGCGAGCGCTGGCTGACCTGGAATAAGAACCACCCCGACCCGCGCAAGCGCTATCTACTACGCACATGTCCGAGCGCGCTGGAAAGCATCACCCTGGAAAAGATTAGCGCGTTGATTGCCAGCGGCGAGGCCACGATTGAGGACATTGCGCGCCTCGTCAGGAGTGCCACCAGTGGCACAAACCACGCGAGAGTGCCATCAATGGCACAAACCACCGCGAGAGTGCCACCAGTGGCACCAGTGCCATAGATGGCACGGATGCCATACATGACACAATCGGTGATCGTAGGATCACTCAGAGTGCCACCAGTGGCACAATCGGTGATCGTAGGATCACTCAGAGTGCCATACATGACACAATCGGTGCCGATTTAGCGCATCCTGATGCGTCAAATAAAGGTGCTGAGATCATGTTGTTGTTGTTTAATTCTGCATGATCAAACGATCAACAACAACAGCGCCGACCGCAACCGAAATCTGGCTGCGCGGGCAGGGTGTGAGCAAAAAGAAAGCGCGCCAGCTCCGCGACCTCAATCCGCATGCCATTGAAGCGGTCTGGAACGCGACGATCCCCGCCGAAGGCAGCATGCCCACCGACGAGCGCAACAAGCGGATCGGCGGCCTGCTGGACCGCTGGGAAGTTGCACCGCCCGCTCGCACCGTCAGCCATGGCGATAGCCGCGCCCACCAGCAGCCCGGACGAGGCCGCGCGCCGCGCCCAGGCGATTGGCGCCGGCGGACGCTGACGCCAGCGAAGTGGCGCTGTTGATCAGCGACCTTGCCGCTGGATGCAGCGAGGACCAGGCGCTTGATGGACTGTATACCCGCCGTTGGCAGGCTGAACACTTGCCGACGCTCCAGCCAGAAAGGATGCTGTCATGATCAGCTTTTGCATGGCCTACCCCGCCGCCGCCAAACTGCTCGACGCCGCCAGCGGCACCTACCGCGTGCAGATCAGCGCGCATCTGGGCCAGTTGGTGCAGTTCTTCGTCAGCGGCGCGCACGCCCAGGACTTCGCCAATCTTGCAACCAACTACGGGCGCACCGGCCTGCTGCGCTACGACCAGCCGCCGCGGGTCCGCGCGGGCAGCGTCTGGGCCAGCGGGCGCGCCTTGCGCCGCCTGGTGAAAGCGCGGACCCATGCCCACCGATCAACGGGGCGCACCCGACCGCCCCGACCGCCCGATCGCTGAGAACCTGGGGCACTGGATCATGCGGCTGCGCCCCGTCCGTGCGGACGCACCGCCCGAACTGTTACGCCGGAATGAAGTGCTGCGGGAAAGGCCAGAACGACCATGAACCGACGACACACCCGCCCGCAGCTCGACAGCGGCCCGCAGCACGCCGCACCACGCACCGGAACCATGACGTTTGACCCGCCCCAGCCCTGTTGTACGCTCGCGGCCATTGGCCGACGCTGCGGCCAGCCCGCGACCACGGGCTATTTCTGGAGCAACGGCGACGGCAGTTTATTTGTGCAGCCGATGTGCAAGCAGTGCGCGGCGGCCATGGCGAAGGTGTACGGTGTGCTGGAAGAACCGGAGGCATGACGGAAGCGCGGGCGGCGCGCTGTGCGCCCAAACACAGCGCACGCGGTGGAACGACCAAGAACCGCCGCAGACCCGCGCCCGCCCTAGTATAGCGTAAGGGCGCATCGATGTATGCGCCCGCAAGGAGGAACGACCAATGACCCTGTACTACGACAAAACAGCGCCGCTGCCTGACCGACGACCGCACCGCCATCGTGCTGACCGAATTAGAGCGCCTGGTGGTCGAGCAGTTGGCCAGCGGGAGCGACGTGGTGAGCGCCGACGCGATCTGTACCGCTGTCTGGAGCAACCACGGCCCCGACGCCCACAACGGCCTCCGGACCACGCTCTCGAACATCCGCGCCAAGTGCGCCCGCGCCGGTCTGGAGGAACCCGCGCGGCACGTTGGCAAGTCCGGCCTCATTCGCTCGCACGTCCTGGCACGCGCGCGCAGCCCGCAGCGCTGCCGCTGCTGTGGCCAGCCCTTACCCGACGACAGCCCCGCGCCGCAGTACATCCGCCGAGCGCCACGAGGTGCGCGATGAACAACGCCGCCGACATTCTCAATCACTACTTCGCCGCACTCGCCAGGCAATCAGGCATGCGCTGGACCGCAGCGAATAGCGCTGAAATCCAGCGTGCTGTCCTGAGCTTGACGAAGGGCGCTGTTGAACTCATGGAAGCATCGCAGCTCGCCGAGGTGCCGACCTTCGCCGCCGCGCTCGCCAGTTCTGACGACGCAGGCCCGCAGCCAGGCCGCGAGGCGGTCAGCTTTGAACGCCGTCCTGAGTTCACCGAAGGGCCGGTCGAAGGGCGTGACGAAGGGCGCCAGCCGCCCACCAGCGCGGACCAGTTCCGGCAGGCCCGCGAACTCAGTGAGGCCCAGGCTACTCGCCGCATCCTGAGATGTACAGAATGACATCGAGAAGTATCTTCACAACGCACCCGCTTTCCGCTATACTAACAGTGTTGGACAACGATGCAGCGTTGGCCCAGCGTTCGCCCTGAGCTTGTCGAAGGGCCCCGCGCATGGCTCCCTGCGTCGTTCTCCACCAGGAGCAAAACCATTCATGGCCCGCTCGCTTGATGCGCTGGCTCCGGTGCCGCGCAAATGGATCGACACCATCTCGCCGGTGCTGCGCGCCGCGCTTGGTGGTCTGTTCGTCGCCTATTCGTCGTATGCAACCGTGTTCCTGCTGGCGGATGATCTAGCCGCTCCATGGCCGATCGCGTCAGCCTCGGACTGGTTGCCGACCGTTATTGGATTGGCCTCTGCGCCGCGGTGGTGTTCTTTCTCGGCGAGATTGCCAGCGCCGAGCGCTACCCGCGCACCTATATGTTCTTTATCGTGCCAGATACGATCTACACCACCCGCCAGTTGTATCCAACACTCGCAGAGGCGTTCCGCATCCTGTTCGTCGATGTGGGCGCGACGGTGCTGGTCTGCGGGCTGCTGGGCCTGCTGGTGTTCTTGACCGTCTACGCCGCTTACTGGCGCAAAGCGCCCTGGCTCGCGCTCTGGCTGCTCGCCAGCGTGGTCGACGTTGGTCTGGTCGCCTTGGATCGTCCGTCCTACGCAGCCATTGCCGCCGCTGGCACCTACGCGCTGTTCTTTGGCTACATCGTGGCCCGCTTCGGCGAGGCGCTGATCTTCGGCCAGCGCCGCAAGCTCACGGCGGCGAAAGCTGCTACGTAAGGGAGGAACTATGCGAACGCTCGTCCTGCTGCAATCGGCTGCGCAGCCATCCGGCTTGCTGATCTTCGGCCTGCTCTTTGTGCTGATCATGGGCATCGTCGGCATGATTGCGCTCGTCGGCTATACCCATGAGCGTCTGACTAGCCCGTGCCAGCCGACCCGCTCAAGGAGGGGCGCGATCTATCGCGTCCGTGCAGCGAAGCGTTCGCACGCCGTTCAACCACGTTCACCGCAGCCGAACGCGGAAAAACCGGGCGTTCAATCCGTTCAGCCGTTCACGGAGCGTTCAGATCTGAACGCTCCCGCCACGCCCATGCTACCTGCAAGCCTGCCACTATCCGACCTGCAAACCCTCGCCCACATCATTACGCTGTACGCCAAACGCCCCAACAAGGAGCTGGCGATTAACGGCGCGACCGGCGCGACCAAGGGCGCGGGCGAGGAGTACCAGAAGTGGAGCGCCCTGTTCGACACAGCGATGACCGAGCAGGTCAGGGCGGTCGCGAAGGGTAGAGATATGAAGAATGAAGCTGTGGCAGCATAAAAGCTATGCTATTTCAAATTCCACCCTATTCGCTTTTTACTTGTGTGGGAAGTAGATAATGCTGACCGTTATAGTTGGTGCCGTTATAAATCTCATTGGTATTGGTGGTGCATACCTTGCCCTCTTTACCAAGGAACTCGATGCTAAACCTCAGCTTAAACGTGCTGTCGCTATTACGTCATTTATTATTTTGCTTTTAACATTAGCTGTTCAAGTGATTTCTACGCTTCCAGAAGATCCGCAGGCTGCTTGCAATAGGTATGGACTACAAATAACGCAACCAGCAGGTGGATACGCCACAGCTAATGGAACCGTGGTGATTAGTGGAACCTATACCACATTACCGCCACCGCAAACAGTAAAGCTGGTCGTTACCTCTGGAAACAAGTTCTGGCCAAGGCCTGATTACGTGACCTTTGATATTCAGCACAAAACCTGGGCTGGAACCACTTATGGAGATGATGACTATTTCGCGAGCATCGATGTTATGGGTAAAAATGGACGTCTGCTCGCGCAGTATTTCGAAACAGTAGGACAAGAAAATGGTCAAAAATATACAGGTATAACGGCATTTCCAGAAGATGTTGTTGAGTGCGACCGGGTGCCAGTCACGGTCACAAAATAATTCTGTACGCTTTCATATGTCACAGCTAAGGAGTCATCCATGCATCGTCTCACCCCACTCCTCATTGTGTTCACCTTGCTGCTCGCCACGTGTGGTCAGCCGCGTTCTGCGCCAGCCGAAGGGCAGCCACTCGCACCGATCAGTATCACCTGGCACGCGACCGTTACCGATAAGCACACCGGCCAACTCGTGCAGGCAGTGATCTATGTCGATAATCAACGCATGGCCGAGTAGGTCAGCGTCGCTGATGTACCAGTGCCTGCTGACGGCCAGCGTCATTGGCTCAAGGTAGAGTCAGACGGCTACGAGCCGTGGGCGCTCCGCTTTGCTGGACAACTCAAGCCCGGCCGCCGCCTTACCTTGCCGGTGACGCTTATACCCATAGGAAAGCATGCAGAACGAACGCTGCGTATATCGTAGCCATCGCTAGTTCCAAGGAGTTTCCATGACCCAGCCCCTGATCACGGTACAAGGCAAGCCCTTCTTCGGTCGCGTCGAGGAGCAGGCCCAGTTTCGACGTGTCCTTGTGGACGCACAGAACCTGCTGCCCGACGAGCCGTATCCCTATGTCGTGCTGCTTTATGGCGATGGCGGCATTGGCAAAACAACGCTCGCCCACCGTTTTCTCGACATCGTTATATCCGAGTACCGTAATCAGTTCACCACGCTCTGGGTTGATTGGGAAGAAGAGCAGAAGAAATCGCCACGCCTGAATATCGGACGCGAGCACATCGGCGCGGAGGAACTCTTCGACGCCTTGCATGCGGTTGTCACGCGCGAAGGGTGGGCATCCTCGTTCGATGCCTACCGCAAGGTGCTAGACGCCCGCCACGCAGCCGAGCAGCATGCCGCGGCGGTGTTGGCGGCGCAGGAAGGCAAGGACGAGTTTGCCGCCCTACGTGGCGCCAGCGCGGCGGCAATTGCCAAGTTGATACGTTTCCAAGCCCCACTCATCGGCGAAACCGGCGAAAACTTTGTCAAAGCCTTTGCCGACGTTGGCATCAAGGGCGGTGCGGAAGGTCTTGCACATGCGCGTGTGGCCGCCCGCTCGTTCCTGGAGTCCAAACTCAAGCCCGACCAGTTCCAGTTGTACCTGCGCCCGCACGAACAGCTCGCCGCGGCACTAGCCGATGGGTTTCGCAAGGTCACTCGCTCGCGCTCGTTGGCCGTTGTGCTCGACACCTACGAGATTGTCGACCGTGCCGATATGTGGCTGCGGCTGGTCATCCATGCCGCTGGCCCGCGCGTCCTCTGGATTATCGCCGGGCGTGATAACCTGCTCCGCAGACGTCAGTACGGTGACGAGTATTTGAATGGCTACGCTGATGAGTGGCCACGCAATCTGCTGAGCTACGACATGCGCCAGCTTGCTTTGAATGATATTCGCGACTACTTTGCGGCCTACGTTCCCCACCGCCCGCTCTCTGATAAGGAACTCATGATGATCAGCCACGCCACCCGTGGCATTCCCCTGGCGGTGCGCGAAGCCGCCGCGATCTGGGAAAGTGGCCAGCCGCTGGACGCAATCGTCCATGGCATTGATGATAGTGTTCCATCTCACGAGATTGTGCGTACCATGACCGAGCGCTACGAGTTGCACTGCATGCACAATGAAGATGATCGTCGCGCCCTCTACGCGCTCGCACTGGCCCGCGGTAATACAAATGTCCTTCGGGCCATGCTCCAGCCCCAGGACGTGACGAACTGGAGCCTCGATGCCAGGTTGCGCGATCTGGAGCGCAAGTATGCATCCGTGCATCGCGCCCGCGCCCGCCTGCACGACGATCCTGCGCTGTTCTTTCGAGAACGACTCAAGGCCGACGTACAACGTGCCGAACCGTGGGTACAGCAGTTCGTGCAGCGCGCCGTCGACGCGCTCCGTATGCACCTTGAGCGCATAGAGGCCAATCTGCCGCTGATTGAGGAACGCTGCGAAGATGAGGATTGGGCCACCGCCGCGCTCGATCTGGCCGATTATCTCTTCTGGATCGATGAGGAGCACGCCTGGCGCTGGGTGCTGCCCCGTTTTGTAGAAAGTCTGGTGTACAGTCGTGATCTGAGACGTGGGCTCATCAAAGTGGTGGAGGGCTGGAAACCATGGCTGAGCACAGGCGGCAAGAGGCGACTCAAGCTCCTGAGTGAATCCGACTCCACACTTGGGTCTGTATCAGCGAGCGAGGCAGAGTCAGACCTGCTCGATGAACTCACACGCCTGGAGCGCCGTGGATGGTTTGCAGGTGAAGGTGAAGTCGAACGCCACGCTATTCTCGATCTCCGCCGTGGGCTGCTCTGCGTCCAACGTAAGCAGTACTCTGAGGCGCAGCGCTGGTATGAACAGGTGGAACAGGCGCTGCCTGAGCAGGGCGAGATGCTGAAACGGCGGCTGGGAGAAGCATTAGATGAACTGGCAGGAGCATTGATCTGGCCTGAACACGCTTCATCTGCCGTCTATTCAGTAGAGGCAGAACGCCTGCTACCCAAGGTGGTTGCGTGGCTGCCAGAGAACCAATCTGCGTGGTACCGTTTAGGTGTTGCTTTTGCAGAGGCTAAAAAGTTAGACAAAGCTATTGCCGCCTACCAGCAGGCGATTGCGTCGACCCCCAATACGCCTATCCGCACCATGGCCTGGGCAACGTGTATCGACAGCAGGAGCGCTACGATGAGGCCATCGCCGCCTACCAGCAGGCCATCGCCCTCGACCCCAAATATGCCTCTCCGCACCATGGCCTGGGCATCGTGTACGCGAACCAGAAGCGCTACGATGAGGCCATCGCCGCCTACCAGCACGCTATTGCCCTCGACCCGAAACTCGCCCAGCCGCACCATGGCCTGGGCAACGTGTATCGACAGCAGGGGCGCTACGATGAGGCTATTGCCGCCTACCAGCAGGCGATTGCGCTCGCCCCCCAATACGCCTATCCGCACCATGGCCTGGGCAACGTGTATCGACAGCAGGAGCGCTACGATGAGGCCATCGCCGCCTACCAGCAGGCCATCGCCCTCGACCCCAAATATGCCTCTCCGCACCATGGCCTGGGCATCGTGTACGCGAACCAGAAGCGCTACGATGAGGCGCTTGCCGCCTACCAGCAGGCTATTGCCCTCGACCCGAAACTTGCCTCTCCGCACCATGGCCTGGGCATCGTGTACGAGAACCAGAAGCGCTACGACGAGGCGCTTGCCGCCTACCAGCAGGCCATCGCCCTCGACCCGAAACTTGCCGCTCCGCACCATCGCCTGGGCATCGTGTACGCGAACCAGAAGCGCTACGATGAGGCCATCGCCGCCTACCAGCAGGCCATCGCGCTCGACCCCAAATATGCCTCTCCGCACCATGGCCTGGGCATCGTGTATCGACAGCAGGGGCGCTACGATGAGGCGCTTGCCGCCTACCAGCAGGCCATCGCCCTCGACCCGAAACTTGCCGCTCCGCACCATGGCCTGGGCATCGTGTATCGACAGCAGGGGCGCTACGATGAGGCCATCGCCGCCTACCAACAGGCCATCGCGCTCGACCCCAAATATGCCTATCCGCACAATAACCTGGGCAACGTGTATCGACAGCAGGGGCGCTACGATGAGGCCATCGCCGCCTACCAGCACGCTATTGCCCTCGACCCCAAATATGCCTCTCCGCATCACAACTTGGGGGACATGTACATGAAACATGGCGAGTTCGAAAAAGCTTATCCGCATTTTCAAGAGCGGGTTCGTTTGGAGCCTGATACAGCGCTGGGGGCCTTCGTCTGTCTTGGGGTCATTGCTTGGTATCAAGAGCAAGCAGAGAACAATAGTTTTTTCCAACAAGCATTAGCAGTGTGGTATACAGCTTGGCAAAAGCGATTACAAAGCCCAATGGAACTGCTCGAACACAAGGCCATTGCCCTGCTTTGCACAGGACAGCGCAGCGCGGCATTGGAGACATTGAAAGAGGCGCTAGAGCAGCGCCGCACTGGTGATACGATTGAACTTGATCTCTATGAACTGCTCGCCAACGCGCCCCAGCCGCCAGAAGGCATTGATGAAATGCTAGCGATGCTCCGCGAAGCTGAGAACGACAGTAATAAAGAGTAAGCTGCTATGTATCTTGCTCCTTCTCACCATTCTGCGCCCCGTTCGAGCGCGCGGCCTCGTCTACGTACAGGGGCACCGTTTCACCCTCTGCGGCCATCGGCGTGCCGTCCTGAGTGCCGTCCTGAGCCTGTCGAAGGGCTTGTCGAAGGGCGGATTGGCTACGCGGAATACGCGTGCTGTCCTGAGTGCCGTCCTGAGCCTGTCGAAGGGCTTGCCGAAGGGCCGGTCTGTGTACCTGCTCCACCAGTTCGGCCATCACCTGATTGACCACGATTTGCTCCGCTAAGGTCGCCGGGGCACGCCGCTAAGACCTCCATCAAGACCTGGAGCTGCTGCTGGGTCATCAGTCCCTCGTCGTCACGACTTGCAGCGGTGTGCGCTGCGAAATCGCCATGGGTGTTTCGAGGAACGCCCGAAACACGCTGAAACATTCGGCCCACTCCAACGCCCGCTCGCGCGTCAGGCTACGACGCGCCCACGAAGCCGCCCTGCCGGCGTGTCTGCAATCTGCTGGCTGATCTCGGTTGCGGTGTACAGCCGCTCCGGTTCGCCAGATCGCATCAATCAGATGCTCGAACTGCGCCAGAATAGGCCGCCCGATCCGCTCCCAATCCTCGATCGCGGTTGGCCGCTCGTAGCGCCTGCCGCAAGCTCAGTGCTTCCGCTCCCGTCGCAGCCGGAAACGCCACGCCATCAACCAGCACAATGTATGTGCCATCGCCCTGCTGTATCACCTGAATATTTGCCATTGTTCCTTACTTTCTACCACAATAACCTTCTTGCCACGCCATCAATCATTACGTTGATGTAGCCATACGCGCACAGCTAGCCCGCCGCATAGCCGCCAAGCTGCCACTTGTTGCCGCTCGCGGTTTCCAGCGTTCCGGCCCGCGTGCGCCCAATCAGGTCTACCAGCGTCGGGCTAATCTGCAAGCGCACGCCCGCGCCGCTCTCATCGTAGATGTAGAACATGCCGTTATAGCCACCCGTTGACGACCCGCCGACCGCGAACTGATAGGATCGGCTATCACTGGTCAGTTGGAAATAGGTGTAGTAATTGGTGCCAATCAGCCGCACCAGCGCGTTCGCATAGCCGTAGCCGTTCAACGTCAGCAGACCGCTGCCCCAATCCCAGCTCAGCGCCGCTTGCCCCGCGCTATTCACAAAGTTGAGCGCCGTCGCGCGGAGTGTGCCGCCCACATCCAGCGCGCCCGCGCCCGTTCAATCCGCTCGTTTTGCCGATCAACACGCGCGCGACCAGTGGTCCAGCGCGCGGCTTCGTTGCCCCACACCGACACCGTAAGCGGGTTGTAGGTCGCGGTGCCAAAGGTTGCATAGGCGTTGGCTTCCACGGCGTTGTAAATCCACGCAAACGAAAAGCGCGCCGTGCTGCTCTGGCCAATGATAGCTCGCTCGATCGTTGCTCTTGGCCAGCACCGGCCCATGGCGACCGGCCACACATCAGCAATCACGATCTTGTGGTTCCATTGCAGCGGCCCATCGCTGCGAACCACGCCGCGAGTCACATTTGGTTGCAAACGCCAGCGGAGCCGCCGCCGTGTCCAGGCTCGCGCGCCATAGCTGCCACCGTTGCGCCTGCAATCGTGTTCTGATGCTCACTGATGTATAAGCCGCGCGCAGCTCTCGCATTTTCATCGACAATCGTCAGCTGCCCCGCTGGGCTACTCGTTCCGACGCCCAGCCGTTTATTCGTGGTGTCCCACACCAGCCCGCTATCGCCATCAAGCGAACTGCTGCCATAGAACGCCACCCGCCCCGCCTGCCCGCTCCCCGCCCCGATGTCGCCGACAGCCAGCCACTTGCCAGCGTGCCGTCTCGCATCGGCCTGTGGCACGCCCCACGGCTCCGGCACGGTCCCAATCGTGGCCGCATCCGAGGTGCCAAGTTCTTCGAGTTGCTGCGCGATGGAGAGGCCCGCCGAGGCTTCCGCCGCCATGTCCAGCAGCTCGACGCTGACCGTCTCGGCGTCCGGCGTGGCCTCGACCGTCACTTGCTCCACCCGACAGCTCGCCACCACGCCATCAACCGAGGCATCCACCAGATCACCAAAGCCCCAATGCACGCCGAAGATGCACCCGGGCCGGTCGCGCACGACGCCGGTGATCAGCAGCGCCGGCCGGCCCTGCAAGAGCGTTGCCGCCGCCGTGCTGTTCAAGGCATCCAGCGTTTTGAGGTTGCGCGCATCGACAAACCGCTCTTTGCGCGCCCACGGCGAGGCCACCAGCCGCGCGGCGTCCGAGGTTGTGACCGTCACCCGCTGCGAGCCGGCCCCCTGGCCAGAGGCATACACCACCGAGAAGTCAAAGCGGTAATCTTCGGAGCGCTCCGCCGTGTCCATGGTCGCCAGCTCCGGCGACAGGACCACCGGCACCGCCGCCCCGCTGCGGTGATCTGCCCCGCGCCAGCGGGCAAACGTCCGCAGCGCCAGCGTGTTCGTCCCTTGCGGCACGAGGTCGAAGAACAGCGGTGTCCCAAGCTGTGTACTTGCCCGCGCCAAATCCTGGCACACGCCCAGCAGCCGCCGCTTCGTGGCCACCTTGTAGGTCTGCGCGCCCTGTCCCGTATTGGCCTCAATGCTGATGTACGCCGACAGGTTGCGCGCCGGGTCCGTGGCAAGGCTGCCAAGGTTCTCGCGCGCGAACTGCTTGATCAGGTCATCCGCCTTGCCGCTTTTCGAGGTGTAGCTGGTCCCTGCCGGATACGCAATAATCGGGTTATCCAGAATGCTGATCTGGTCCACGAAATGCAGCCGGTACAGCCGCTCGCCATCCCGTTCAAAGCGCTCCACCCAGCGCAGCAACCAGAAGCCATCCAGCAGCCGCCGACCGTCCCGTATGACCTCCAGCCGCGCATCGCGCACCAGCCGCAGGCCGGGCAGCTCCGCACGCGGCAGCTCCAGCCGCAGCTCGCCCGCCGCGTTCTGCCGCCGCCGCACGTCCAGCGTGCGCCAGTCCCGCAGTTGCAGCGGCGCACCGCCCACCACGTTCATAAACGTCACGCTATACTCAGCCATCCGCCGCCTCGATGCTTACATAGCGCGGTGTGTAGGTCACATCAAGCGTCACACTGCCACGCCCATACACCACCAGCATATTTTCACCCGCCCGCAGCACCGGCAAGAGCGACCAGGATCGCACCTGTCCACCCGCGCCGCCCGTCGCCGAACTGCGCAGCACGCCGGTTGCGGTGTCAATCGTGACCGTGGTTGTGCCAGCGACACTCACCGACAGGTACAGCCGCCGCTCCCCCACCGCCACCTGATCAAGTGACCCATCGCCGCGCACCGTGAGCAGCATGGGCGTGTCAGCGGTGCCACTGTTCACCACGGTATACGCTCGGTTGAGGCCCACTTCGTAGTCTATCTGTAGCCCCAGGAAGATGCGCCCATCCTCCGCAGCCGCTGCCGTGGCATGTGACCCATGAACCCATGTCGAGATACGCGATCCGGCTGCCGTTCCAGACCCCTGTAAAGGTATCATTTCCTTGTATCAGCAGGCCATCCGGCAGCGCCACCAGCGCGCTAATGAAGTTCCCCAGCGCGGTTAGCCCCGACCAGCCCACACCGTTCCACAGCGCCAGATCATGCGCCGCCAACCCGCCCGCATAATCGAAGTTCCCGCCGAACGCGAGCCGACCATCCGCCAGCACCGCCATGGCGTACACCGTGCCGCTCACGCCGCCCCCAAGCTGCTCGACCTCATCATAATATTCACGGTTGACGCTGCCCGCAGCAGTGGCGCGCCGCCCCACGCCGTGAACGACCCGCCCAGGTACAGCCGCCCGCCCAACACCGCCAGCGCGTACACCGTGCCAGTCAGCGGTTGATCTGCAATGTCCAGTTGGTTCCATGCGGCCACCATTCGCGCCAGCCCGCCCGTAAACGCGCCGCCAATCGCCACCGACAGATCACCGTCAATGCGCCACGACGCCAGCGCGTACACCGTATTGGTGACGCCCGCCCCCAGCGCAGACCACGCCGCGCCATCCCAGCGCGCCAGTCGGCTCGCCGCCACGCCGCCCGCTGTGGTAAACGCCCGCCCACGTACAGATCTCGTCCCGACCCAGCACAGCGCATTGACCGCACCATTGGCCGCCGCGCCCCAACGTCGCCCAGCTCGCACCGTCCCACACCTTCACCCCAGGAGCCGCGCCCAGCCCCACGTACAGCTTCCCATCCAGCCCGTACATCGCACAGTTCACCCCCACGCCCGGCCCCGCGCCCAGCGTGTGCCATGCCCCATCCAGCCCGCGCTCGAAGCCGAACAGTCCATGCGTCAGATGATTGTCCACCTGATAGCTTGCCGTGACCGCATCCACCGCGCGCCACGCCGGATCGTCGGCCCGGAAGCGTCATCACCTCGCGGTCGGTGTCCTCCGTCTCTAGCGCCTGCGGCTCGACCACCGCCACCAGATCAAGCGTGCGCAGCGTGCCGGTGTAGCGCACCACCACGACCGCGCCCGGAATAAGCCGCGCGCGCACCGCCGCCGCAGCCGGTTCGTACAGGCCCGCAAAGTCGCAGCACCAGCCGCCGCGGCTGCTGGAGGTCCACCGCACCCGCGCCCGCCACCGCATAGACCGTCACGCCCGCGCCGGCGAGGTCGAGCAGATCAGTCGTGCTGCCATCGTCGGCCAGCGTGCCAAGCGCCCACGCCCCGCGCCGTAGCTCAAAGCGTTGCAGTGCATCAGTCCGCGCCCGAAAGCCGAGCGTCATGGCGTCGGCTCCGTGATATCAGTCGTCGCCTCATCCCCTTCGGCCACCGTGTAATCAGGCCGCGAGCGGCCCCGAATAGAAACCCCTTGCGCCGGTGGTGCATCGGTGGTAGTGGTCCCGCGCGCCGCCTTGGTCAGTTCCAGCCGCGCCGCCACGGTCCCGATTGCAAGCCGGACCTGTGAGAGCTTCTGCGTCACACCGCCCGCGCCCTGGCCAGTGCTGGTATCGGTCAGGAGTGTGTAGTGCAGCTCCAGCCGCCGCAGGCAGTTAATCAGCGCCGTTTCGTGGATTTCGCGCTGCTGGAGCGGGTCCGTGATCTCAGCCAGCGGCACGACAATCGCCAGCTCGCCAAAGGCATCCATCACGGCATCGGTGTAATCCCCGTAGATCAGCGACCCCGCCGCCACGGTGGACCACTGCGCATCAGCCGCCAGCGGCCCCAGGTCACGCGCCAGCCGCGCGACCAGCTCCGTTCATGCCGTCGGCCTGCTCCTGCACAATCTGGCGCATATGCTCGCGCAAGTACGCGGCCACATCCGGATCGGTTGTTTCAAACCGGCCGTCCACGAACGCGGCCACCTTCTGGCCGTCGCGGTACACAATCAGGGAGCCGCTCGGTGAGGTAAAGACGGTTGTGGTTACGGCCTGCTCGTCGTTCTGATCTGCGGTGTTGTTCTGCGGTGTTTCAGTGGTTTTCTTTGCGGTTGGCATCGTCTCTTTCTTTCTGCACTCGTGCAATCAAAAAGGGGCAGCCGTGGCACCCCGCGCGGCATACGCCACACCCCACCGCTGCCCCCAGGCCGGCCCGCGCACCCGTTACGACACGCGCCGGCCATCTATGCACTACGCCAGGCCCGTAATCTTGGCGTGGAAACTTTCATGGCCGTATTCCAGGCCCGCTTCGCCGTAGATCTGGTAATTGTCCGCCGAGCCGGTCTTGCTCAATGGCTCGCCAAAGAAATACCCCTTCCCCGGCACATACAAGAACCGGGGCCGGCAGCGCCGCAAGTGGCTAAACACCACCGTATCGGCTGGCATGGCACGCTCCAGCATGATATTGACCACACCGAAGTCCGTTTCTAAGGCTTGCAGGTTCACGCCCCCCACGCGGCGGCTCTGCTGCTGATAGTTCGCGCCGGTGATGAAGATCGCCGAGAGCGCCCGCTTCTGTGGTGCGCCCACAATCAGCGTTGGCTCCTGGTCCTGCCGAATGCCGCGCGTGGTGAACACCCCTTGCAGCATGTCCAACACCATGGCCTGCGTGAGCGCCGCGCCACCCGCAGCGGTGACGTTCGTGGTAATCGCCGGGATAAGGCCGCGCGTCGTGCGTGGCGTGGCATTGTCCGCCGGCAGATTGAACGTGTTGTTCAAGAACGCATAGTTCATATCCCGCTTGGCGGTGGGGATTTTCAGCGCGATCTGGTGCCCCAGCTCGTCTGTCACCGGGTTGCGCTGCGTCGAAACCGCCGCGGTTGCGCCCTGGCGCGAGTAGCTGACCGAGACGCCATACTGAAAGATTTGCACGATATTCGAGCCGCCCGCGCGCGCGTTGGCGGTGTTCGTCGCGTCAGCCCCTTCGAGCGCGCCCGGCGCCGTTGGGGCCGGTAAGTCCTCCGTTTGCCAGTCGAAGGCCAGCGAGTTGACCAGCAGATCAGGATCGTCCAGCGACAGGCCGCCGATCGCACTAAAAAACGGCGTTTCGGTTGGGGTCAGGTTGATCAGCTCGCCGCCAAACTGCGGCAAGGTAAACGTGGTCGCCATTTCATTGATGGTTGGCATGGATGTATTCCTTGTTTCAGCGACGGGCAGCGGGTGGCGGAGGGGCCGATCTCCGTATCGGCCCTGAAGGTAGCGCACACATGCCCCATGAAATAGGTTGGTGGTTGTGCCGCCCGCCGCCCGCCGCTGGCCGTCCTACGGTTCCTGTTGATTGGCCATCTCTTGCGCTTTCAAGCGCATGGCCTCACGATAGTTGCCGCCATCCTCGGCAGCTCTGATCTGTTCCTCACGGCTCGGCGGTTGCGTCGGCTCGCGTGGCGGCGTGGGATTGCGCGCGGTGCTGGTTGGTTGCGTCGTGGAAGCCCGCGCTAACCGCTCCTGGGCCGCCGTGATGTCCTCCGCACTTGTGGCAGCCGCTAACTGTTCCGCAGCGTCAAGCTGCTCCAGTGAGACGCCAGCTTTGGCAGCGGCTTCAAGCCGTGCCAGTCGGTGCGCGGTCTGCTGTGCGGTCTGTTGTGCTTCCGTGGTCTGCTGCTCCAGCTCAGTAAGCCGTGCGCGAGCATCGTTCCGCTCCGTGCGCCGGCGGGCTGATTCACCGCGCAAGCGCTGGATTTCAGCGTTCGCCGCTGCCAAGTTAGCGAAAGGCTGCGCGGGCTGCGGTACATTTACCGTGACATCAACCCCTTCGCGTCCTTCGCGTTCTTCGCGGTTGCCGCCCTGCTGCTCATTCGGGTCCGACATGTCCTACGTCCTTTCTGCTGGACCTGCCAGCATATGCGACGGCAGCGCATCAAGCGCCGCGCGCCGTTCGTCTATGCTCAATCGCCTGGCCGCGAGGTCAAGCGCCTGGGCCTCGGTGAGTGCCATCCAGCGCCGTTCGGCGTTGAGCGCGTAATCGCTGGGTGTGCCGCCTGTGGCGTCCAGCAACCAGCGCTCCACCGTCTCGACCGTCCGATCCACGCTGGCGCGCACCGCCGTGATATGGTCGCCCAGCTCGGAGAGTAGCGTCACCACCGTGTCATACGCCAGGTCATTGCGCCCGCGTAGTTCATCGAGATGCAGTTGGGGCAGCAGCGCCTTGTATTCGCTGCGCACGTCCTGAATGACTTGCAGGGTTTCGGCAATGGGGTAGTGGCTCAACGGCGGCGGATAGCAATCTCGAGGTTGTAGCGCTGCAAAAAGAGGTGTAAACAAATCCAGTGCATCACAAACGACTTCGAGAACGAGAGCGTTTTGCGAACGTAGCGACCAAGCCGCTGACGAAGTGTGTTATTCCACCGCTCAATGTGATTGGTTTGGCCCTGCTCCTTGCCGCTCGCTACGTGCTGCCCATCGGGAATAACTTCCTGATACGCTTCCCAAAAGTCGGTATAACAGAAATCAGTTCGATACTCAAGTGGAATAGAAATCCATAACCGCCAGCACGTGGCCCGAGAACGGTCGCCTATCGCCACACCAACTACTTGACGTGTCGCGCGACACAACGCCACCCAGGCATAGACCTGATTTTCTTGTTGCCCACGTATGACCATACCTCGTCGATTTCCAGGTCACGAGTGCTACGGTCAGACGGGTCGGGTGGCAGGACCGTGGAACTTAGTGGCGGGAGTTCGGCCCCTTTTTTTGCAACCACGCCGTAACCGTGTTGCGGGAGATGCCAAACGTTCGTTCGAGGCCGCGTAGACTTGAGCGTTCCTGATACGCCCGTAAAATCTCCTCGCGCCGTTCAGGAGTATAGCCATTGGGTTGGGGTGATTTACGGCTTTGTCGCTTGCAACTTCGACAGATGTAACGCTGTTTACCATTTGCGCTACGACCATTTCGTACCAAGTTCTCGCTCCCACAATGGCGACACATCATCACAAAACTCCTGACACTTTTTCTTTCCTTTTCTGCCTTCACTATACCTTATCATTCTGCTTTGCGCCACTACCCGGCAATGGCTAAATTGGGGTCAATCGTGTAGAACTTCGCGGCTTCGTTACGCTCGACGATGGTGTCCTGACCAGGGGAGATCTTGATATCCTGCACACCCGTTGCGGCCAGCAATGGCTCGGCATTGCGAGTCACCACATCCAGCGTCAGGCAGGCCAACTCATTCACGCGGTCGAGCAATTCAAGCACGCCGCCGAAGGCTGGTTCGCCGCTGCCATCCTCAGCTTCGATATAGTGGGACAACACAACGGGGACAAAACCAAAGGCGTTCGGGGTTCGCGCACGCGCCACGCCATCATGCCACTTCCTGCACCCACTCCGGCGTAATAAGCTGCGCGTATTCTTCCAGGCCCGAGCGTTTCACCACCATGGCCGCCAGGCATGCCCGCGATCGCACCCGTCACCACCTCGTCAGGGCGCAGCGCGAGCACTTCAGGCGCATCCGGCGCGCCGGCCAGCATCAGCGCCGCATCGCCCGCGACCGCACCGTACAGCACAAAGCGGTCATAGGCTTGCACGGCATCGACCCGACGCCGCAGGCGCCGCCACTTCGGCACGGGTGTAGTCGCTACGCGTTTCCGCCAGCGCCCAGCCGCCCGGCACTTTCGCCACATCCACGCGCACACAGCGCCGCAGCGGGCTAAACAGCATACGTGTGCCGCTGTACAGCTTATTGGCTTGGACAAACGTAGAGAGCCGTTGGTAGGCCGTGCCGGAGTAGTAGGCCCGGTATTGCTGATAGCGGGCGATGCGGCCCGCCCATGCCGGTTGGAACTGGTTGTATGGAGAAAGCTGAAGAATAGACGCCATGCCGCTCGCAATCTACAATCTGCAATCTGCAATCAGATCGAGCGGGCGCGTGTAGGGGTAGACCTACGTGTCTACCCAGGGGCGGCGGCTCGGATCAGCAGCGGGACGAGCGCGTAGGGGCAGACCTGCGTGTCTGCCCAATCAGCAGGCGCGGTGCGGCGGCTGACCATTCAAGTGTCATCGTCGGGGCAGACCTGCGTGTCTGCCCATATGTCATCGTCGGGGCAAACCTGTGTGTCTGCCCATGTCGTGGCTACGTCCTCGTCGGCTCTATCGCAGTACGTTTTCAGCGCTTCCGCGACCAGCAGCAGCGCGCGACGGAGAGACAAGATCAGCACTTTCGTTCGCTTCGACATACCTGCAGAGTATAGCATGGCATTGCAAGGCCATGAAATCGCCGAACGTATACAAAAAAGCAGCGAGATAGCAATAAACCCACTTTGCCATAACTATGAGAATTTGGAATTAGCTACGAGTGTTGCCTGATTGAACCTTCTGACGAATCGCTTCAGCTTGTTCATACCTCCCTCGTTTTACCGCAGATTTGCTTTAATTTTTGATAATATCTATCATTAGGACTGAGTTGAAATGCATAGGTTGCATCTGAGAAAGCTTGCTCAAGCTTTCCATGCATTATCGTAGGTACAACGCACGGTTAAAGTATAGCTCCGCGCCCATGTCGAGTTCGATGGCGCGAGTATAATCAGCTATAGCCTGTCCCCACTGGCCTATATACTCATAGCATAGACCACGGTTATTATAGATAGATGCATTTTGTGGGTCTATTTAATCGAACGAGTAAAATCGACAATAGCACGATAATATTGTCCTTTAGCCGTATAGAAACTACCGCGATTGGATAAAATGTTGCATTCTGGGGTCATTCTTAATTGCATCGCTATAACTTTTAAGGTTTTGGTTCAGTATATCCTTTGTCTCATATGAAACTTTTACCGCATAAGCTAGCCCAAGGATGTTGTGGGTTGAGTTCGATGGCGCGAGTGAAATCGAGCGATGCTTGGTCATATTGCGCCTTTTTACTATAGCAATTACCGCGGTTATAGTACGTAATCAGAATGCACTGGAGTTAAGTTCGATGGCACGGGTAAAATCGGCGATAGCCTGGTCATATTGCCCTTTATTAGCATAGCAGCTACGCCCGATCGGAGTATGCTAAGCAGGTCCTACGGTGAGTTTAATTGCGAGTGTAATCAGCGATAGCTTGGTCATGTTGCCCCTTATCTTATAAGAGCAGTACCACGATTATAATATGCAACATGCCATTCTGGGAGTCAAACTTCGATAGCACTCGGACAATCCGCAATAGCTAGTTTGTTGTCCATCTGTTGCGATACGCTCTGCTACGACCCATGTAAGCACTTAGCATGTTGTGGATCAGCTCAATTGCATTGCTAAAGACGGCAATAGCTTCTGCTGAGTTACGCTTGCTTCTTTGTAAAGGCAGCACTACGCTTAACCAGTACGTCCGAAACTGCCGCCTTCTGGTGCCGTTCGAATACGGTCCCAAGCATCCATCACCAACGAATCTGCACGATTGCCCACCACCCCACTCGCCCCACCCACTACGAGCCATTCCAGCAGTTTTGGGACGCTTTCCCACACAGGTGGCTTTTCTCCATCGCGTGCTATGGCTAAAGCAACAAATATTGCTTGACCTCCGTTTTCGTACGCGAAGTCTTCAAGCAATTACGGATACCCTCTGCGTAGCGTGGTTGCATGAGTTCACGCACAAAGCGCTCTTTAATCTCGATACGCCGAGATTTGGTACGTGCCTGAGCATGCTCGAAATGCGTCGCCTGGAGCAGCATGGCCAGCTCAGACGAACTCAGCGTTCGCATCGTGTGCCCCCACATAAACGACAGCTGGAGCATGCCCGCCGTAACGAGCGGCCACAGGGCCGCAAGCGCAAACTGCTGAATAATTAGCGATGATGTATCGGCATCAGGGTCGAGCTTAGCAATAGGATTCTCTAGCAAACCGCCTATCATCAGTCGTCTCAAGTCGTCGGGCTTCTCCATATACGTGTATGGATTGGTCAGTGCTGCCCGCAGTTGGTCAATCTCATGCCGCACGACGCGCACCTCAGGTGCGAAGTCAGTCCCGACCATGCGCGCGTCGTAATCTGCCGCTATATGATTAACCCATGCAATCAGCGCCTGAATATCGGCTGGTTCTGATGATTGATGAGCCATGGCACCGTACCTCCTGTCGGGGCACTACAAAGCACCATGTGACGTTCTACTTCAGCCTACACCGCCCACGCCTCACTCAACAGCGCCGCCTGCTCCAGCACTGTCTGCGCCGCCTGTTCCTGCTTGTCTGGTGGATACTTATACTTGCGCAGAATCCGCTTCACCAACACCCGCATCTTGGCCTGCACCGACTCGCGGACCGTCCAGTCGATAGAGACATTGCTCTTAATCGCCTGTACCAACTCGCGCGCAATAGCCCGCAGTGTGTCATCGCCAAGCACATCCCGCGCGCTCTCACTGACGCTCAACGCCTCATAGAAGGCTTGTTCCTCAGTTGACAGCCCGCTCTCTTCGCCCCGCCGCTCTGCCGCACGCATCTCCTTCGCCAGCCTGATCAGCTCCTCGATAACCTCCACCGTCTCGATCGCGCGGTTCTGGTATGCCCGCACCGACTGCTCCAGTTTCTCTGAGAAGCTGCGCGATTGCACCAGGCTCGTTTGTGCGCGCGTCTTGATTTCATCGTTGAGGAGCTTGCACAGCAGTTCAACCGCCAGGTTGCGCTGCGGCAGCCCGCGTACTTCCGCCAGGAAGTCGTCGGACAAAATCGAGATATCTGGCTTGTTCAGGCCCGCCGCCGCGAACACGTCAATGACCTCACCCGGCGCGATTGCCTGCGAGACAAGCTGACGAACGGCATGGTCGAGTTGCTCGTCACTCAATGAACGCCCACTTGCCGTCGTCTTGACCACTGCCGTGCGTACCGCCTGGAAAAACGCCACATCATCGCGGATGCGCAGTGCGGCCTCGTCAGGCATCGCCAGTGCAAAGGCTTTCGATAGCTCGGTCACTGCCTGATGCAGCCGCGCCGGTCCATCCTCCTGGTCGAAGATGTGCCCCTGCGCCGCTGGTAGCAGGCTCAGCCGTTCGCTCGGGTTGCCTTCCGTCCAGGCCGACCACTCGAACCCATGGAAGAGATCACAGCAGACCTCATACTTCTCCAGCATCACCGCCACCGCGTCAGCCTGGTTAATCGTTGCTCGGCCCTGTCCGCCGCTCATCGTGTAGTCAGCCAGCGCCAGCCGTAGTTGGTCCGTCAGGCCGATGTAGTCCACTACCAGGCCGCCCGGCTTGTCACGGAACACACGATTCACGCGCGCAATCGCCTGCATCAATCCATGGCCGCGCATCGGTTTATCGACGTACATCGTGTGCAAGCTCGGCGCATCAAAGCCGGTCAGCCACATATCGCGCACAATCACCAGTTGAAACGACGAGGCCGGATCGCGGAACTTATCGGCCAGCGCCTCGCGTCGCGCTTTGCTACGAATATGTGTCTGCCACTCCTCCGGATCTGCCGCCGAGCCAGTCATCACAATCTTGATCACGCCCTGCTGGTCGTCGTCGTTGTGCCACTCCGGTCGTAGCGCGATAATCTGCTGGTACAGATCAACGCAGATCCGGCGGCTGATACACACAATCATGCCCTTCCCGACCATCGCTTCGTTGCGCTGCTCGAAATGTCGCACCAGGTCGGCGGCGATCCGGCTTAATCGCTTCTCAGTGCCGACAATCGCCTCCAACGCTGTCCATTTACTCTTTAGCTCCTGCCTGCGCAGATCCTCTTCGGCCTCGGTGATCTCCTCGAATTCGAGGTCGAGCAGCGGTTCTCGCTTCATTCAGGTCCAGCGGCACCACGCGATTTTCATAGTAAATCGGCACCGTCGCGCCGTCTTCCACCGCCTGCTGGATGTCGTAATGTCGATATAGTCGCCGAACACCTGCCGCGTGTTCCGGTCGTTAAGCTCGATCGGCGTGCCGGTGAAGCCCAGGTATGATGCGTTCGGCAGTGCGTCGCGCACCCGCTGCGCAAAGCCATAATTTAGCACTCCACTTTCAGGATTGTATGTTGCCCCAAAGCTATACTGGCTGCGGTGCGCTTCGTCGGCAATCACAACGATGTTGCGCCGCTCCGATAGCGCCGCGTCATGCCCATCTTCAGGCGGAAGAAACTTTTGGATCGTCGTAAACACAATCCCGCCTGACGCAACGTTCAAGAGATCGCGCAGCGCTTCGCGGCTGTCGGCCTTCACCGGGTTCTGCCGCAGCAGCTCGTGGCAGCGCGCAAACACGCCGAACAGTTGGTCATCCAGGTCGATCCGGTCGGTCAGCACCACAATTGTTGGGTTCGCCATCACCGGATGCACCACCAGCCGCCCAACGTAGAACACCATGGTTAGGCTCTTCCCCGATCCCTGCGTGTGCCACACCACGCCAGCCCGTCGGTTGCCCTCCTGGCTGCTGGCTGCAAGTGTTGACTCAACCGCTTTGTTCACCGCGTGGTATTGATGGTAGCCTGCCAGCTTCTTCTCGACATGGCCGCCGCCCATGGCCTCGAACACGATGAAATAGCGCAGCAGGTCAAGGAAGCGGTACGGCTCAACACCCCCCGTATCAACACCTGCAGCTGCGGCATCGTTGCCGGTGCCAGCACCTGGCCATCGACCGTGCGCCATGGCAGGAAGCGCTCGCGGTTCGAGGTCAGCGTGCCCATCCGCGCCTCGACACCATCGGAGATCACCAGCGCGGCGTTGTACACGAACAGCGAAGAAATCTGCTGCTTATAATTCTGCAGTTGCTGAAAGGCATTCCAGATCGTCGCTCCTTCGTTCGTCGCGTTCTTGAGTTCAATGACCACCAGCGGGAGCCGCGTTCACAAACAGCACAATATCAGGCCGCCGCGTCTGTCGCCCCTCTTGCACTGCAAACTGATTGACCGCCAGCCAGTTGTTCTTTGCGGGATTATCAGAGTCCACCAGCCACGCCTGGTCACCAGCGATCGAGCCATCTTCACGCCGGTACTCCACCGGCACGCCCTCGACCAACATGTGATGAAAGGCATGGTTATTCTGCAACAGCGCCGGTGACTCCGGCTGCATCACTTTGCGGAAGGCTTCGTCGATTGCTTCTGGCGGAAGCTGTGGATTTAGCCGTGCCAGCGCCTCGCGCAGCCGTCCGGCCAGCACCACCTCTCTGGCGCTTGTTCGCTCGGCACGCGGCTCATCAGGCGCAAGCTCCGGCCCTGACAGCACGCTGTAGCCCAGCGCCTCTCAGCCATGCCAGCGCTGCTTCTTCGACGACTGACTCACTAAAACTTGTTGTCATGCTGCCTCCGCCCCATTATCGCCGTGCTTGTTCTGTAGCTCCAGTCCCATCTCACGGTACAAATCGGCATCCATGCCAAACAGCACTTCGCTGGTGTAGTAGAGATTGCCCGCAACTTCCACCAATCCATGAGTATCGTCGATCGCTCGATCCAAACTGTCATCACGGGTAGGTAATGGGCTGGACCAAACGCTGCAATCCGATCTGCTAACACCTGTTCAACATCTGGCACATCATAGAGTACAGAGAAAACCCACAACGCCGCCTGCCGCACTACCGCGTCAGATCAGACGTATTTGCGCATGGAAGCTGCCGCCCTCATGGTACTGTCGATTGCGAATATGGTGATACCAGATGATATGGCTCGCTCGATAGTGACTGCAATCCCACGCGCTCCGCACTCGGTCTCGAAAAATTCAACTTTGTTGATGATAGTTCGCTCAGCCACTGTTCACCTGTGCTCCTTGATAAGTGCGCCCTTGACGGTGCATTGGATGTAATGACAGATATGTTGTAATCGCCACCTCGACCGCATTGTCATAGCTGATCATTGCAATTCGCCGATCGAAATCTTCGCCTGCTTGGAAGTCTGCAGTTTCGGCATGAAGGATCAGCTCAAACGGGCCTTCGGCCCACGGCGGAAGCGTTACAGCTGAGGATGATAGCTGCTCCTCCACAAGCGTTCGGCGTCGCGCACCCGCAGTTCGCCAGAGAGCAGCTTGGGCAGCATCGTGTCGCGGAGCGCGGTAAGGGTACGGGATTGTTCTAGGTTGCGTGTTATCAACTGAAAAAGAGGAGCAACTACTTCGAAAAATGACTGGAGAACAACTTCTGATGGCACTACAACTTCTATGGGGCGAAAGTTAGCCTTGCTGACCTCTAAGAATGTCGTTCCATTAGCTCTGCTTTTTATAATGTCCATACTAGACTGCGCCCACAGCAGAACGTAGTAGCTCGGGAGGACCTTGGACTGCACCCAATTCACCGGACCACTAACGAAGGGTTGCTCTCGTCAGCATTGTAAAGGCTTTCGTACTCAGCGGGTGACAGGTAGCCGAGGCTTGAGTGTAGGCGCTTTTCATTATAGACCGCATCAATAAAAGGCCCTAAATTCGCCTCGGCATCAGCAAACGTTCCGTAGTCTTTAAGGTATACCTCCTCTCGTTTGAGCGTTTTGAAAAAGCTTTCGGCCTTAGCGTTGTCATACGGATTGCCCTTGGCCGACATGCTGACCTGGGCACCGATAGCTTCAAGCCGCTCCACGTACGCCGCACTCGCGTATTGCACACCGCGGTCGGAATGATAAATCAAGCCTGCTTCTGGCTGGCGTGTGTGTATCGCTTGGTTAAGTCCGGCTAACGTCAACTGCGTATCAATCGTTCGTGACGACTGCCAGCCAACACAACGACGTGACCAGGCATCAAGCACACACGCGAGATACACAAAGGTCGTCGGTAAGCGAATAGAGGTGATATCGGCTACCCACGCTTGATTAGCCCGCGTAAGAACCTGCCCAGCAAGCAGATTTGGGTATGTCTGCAGACAATGATGTGAGTCGGTTGTTGGTGTCCAACGGCGCTGCAGCTCACATAATAGGGCTTCTTGGCGCATCACGCGCACTACGCGTTTGTGGTTGACTGTCCAGCCGTCTCGATGCAATTGTGCCTTCACCCGCCGGTAGCCATAGCCGGGATACTCCAGCACAATTGCTTCAATTGCCTCACGCAACGCGACGTCGCGTTCTGCTTGAGTTGGCACATCTGGACGAGTGTGGAGCCACGAGCGGCTCACACCAAAAAGCGCACAGAGGTGCCGCAGTGACAAGGTTGGGTACCGGTGCTGCACGTCCTTAATCATTTGGTGGCGAGCCGAGACTGAGCACGTTGCAACGCTTTTTTTAAGGCAGCATTCTCAATGGCGAGTTGACCACACACCCGCTCTAGCTCAGCAATACGCTGTTCGTAAACATCAGTTGGCGAAACAGTAGGCGGCGTGAAAGCAGCTTCACCACGCTCTCGCACTTCCTGACGCCAACGGGCCAGGACGCTTTCAGCCAACTGGTATTCACGACAAGCTTGCGCGGGACGCAACTCACCGGATTCTACGGCTTGGACGGCCTTAAGCTTGAACTCACGGGTATAGTGCTTGCGAGTCATCGCATTTCTCCTTCTGGGTTAAACAGTTTACACCAGCTTGGAGAAGCAGCCTATCCTTGTGGTCCGGCCATTGGGGTGCAGTCCACCTTATCGCAAACCATTGCAATAAAGCCTTGATTAATTGCTGTCGGCACCTCGGCAATTGCGAGATAGCCAATTGGGGCACGTGATGACAGAAGCACCGTACCTTTAGGTAGCAGCCCTGAGCTAATCTGATTTAATCCAAATTGTGTAATCTGCCGCTCAGTACCTAAGAGAACTGGGCTTGTGAGAGGAGAAAGATTTTTCGGCGTCGTCCAATGAATGTCCCCGCCATCCCAGTAAGCAGGCTCTTTCGTACTCGGCGTACTTCCTCCTACAACACTTACCAGTTCCCCAATTGGCGCAACCTCCACCCTCTCGGCACCGCCCGCCCCTCGACATCCTCGAACCCATCGGGAAACAGCGCTGCCGTCGCCTCATCAAGGCCAGCCGGTACGCGGCCCTCCGCCTTCGCCCGCACCGGCTCAAAATCCACGAACCACGACTGGAAGATCGCCCGCGCCGTCTCCTCGAGTGTGGCGTTCATGCGCCGGTTCAACTCGATCTTGTCGTCAAGCAAGCCAAGGATGCGGGCGATGGCCCGTTGTTCGGAGAGAGGAGGAAGCAAAATTGGGAACGTGCGTAGATATACTAGGTTTGTCTTGGGAACACCTGTTGCTTCAGCATCACGCACAATCTTCTCTCTACTGGACGGCGAAGAGACATAGTAGTAAACATAGAGAGGGTCCGCGACATCTCTGTCCACTGAAAGTTTCATCTGATTTGATGATAGTAAGAACTCGCTGTACTGATGATCCTCCGGAACAATACCCGTTTGACCTAGCGTTCCCTTCTTAGTAAAGATAATATCGTTAGGTCGGCACAAGCTGCGAGCAAGCCTTTTTGCTGTATCTCCTGATACGAATACAAACTCTTCATCTTTGAAACGAGCTTCCCCTAAAGTCAGGTTATTTCCTCGAATAACAGGTATTCCTGTCATTGTGTAATCAGAGGCTGGGAAATTAGACCCAAATGGACCATCAACTAGACCGTAATCATCCTTCCTTGCAATCGCGCCTAAAGAATTTTTACTCCAACCAATCGGAAGCTCATTCGCCATAACCCACCCCTCGCAGACTCTCACGAATGACCTGCTCCAGCCGTGTCCGCCTCGGCGAACTGTTCATTGAGCCTTGCCACCAGGCACGTCTCTCCATCATCAGCCGACACTAGATGAGAACCAAAAGGCCCACCAACCAGAGCATGTGTAACGGGTGAGGCAACCTCACCAACAGGGCATATATTCCACGCATCAAACATCTGCAATCCTTGCGACACATATCAAAAGCTGAACAAACGCTTCTTGCACAGGAACCCACGCGCCCGGTATAATGCAATCAACGTAATTAGAAAGCGAGCACCACGATGACAAGTACAACACTCCAACAGGCAATCGACATGGCACAGCGCCTTTCGTCGCGCGAAAAATATCAACTCATCGAGGCCGTCGCCCATTCGCTCACGCAAGCCGATGCGCTGGAAGCACGTTCGGCACGCGTTTGTGCGCGGGCGCACGCTGAACGACCTTATCGCCGAGCAGCAACCGCCCGTTGTGAACGATATCGACGCGCTCGGTGCCGACTTTTGGCCCGACGACGAGAGCGCCGACGATTTCAACGCCTACATCGCGGCCCAGCGCCGCGCCGACCGTGAGACGCGCCGATGAGTACGCTGCTGCTCGACACCAACATTGTCTCGTACCTCTTCAAACGCGATAGCCGCGCCCAGGCGTATGCACCGCTGCTTCAGGGCAACCGGCTAGCAATCTCATTTATGACCGCCGCCGAGTTGTACCAATGGGCCGTTGCCCGCAACTGGGGCCGCGCCCGCACGGAACGCCTGGAACAACAAATCACAACCTATCTGCTCATCCCGCCCGACCTTGCGACATGCCGCACGTGGGGCCGACTACGGGCCGAGCGGCAGCTTGCCGGTCAAACTATTGACACACAGGACGCATGGATTGCGGCAACCGCGCTCCACTTTTCCTTGCCGCTTGTGACCCATAACCCAAAACACTTTGATGGCATTGCGGGTCTTGATGTGCGAACGGTGACTATCCAGTGACCTGACCGCAATTGTGCAGCAGCCTGCTCCATACCTACTCCACCGCGTAGCCCACCCTCCGCAGGCTTTCGCGAATCGTTGCTTCAAGTCGCGCACTCTCGGCGAACTGCTCGTTGAGCGTTGCCGTCAGGCCGCTCCATCTTCTCCTCGAATGGCTCCGCGTCTTCCTCTGCCTCTGCCACGCCCACGTAGCGCCCCGGCGTCAGCACGATCGCCATGCCCGCGGATCGCTTCGGTTGTCGCTGTCTTGCAGAACCCCGGCACATCCTCGTACTCGCCCGCGCCCGCGTCGCCCCGCCAGGCGTGGTACGTCCCGGCGATCTGCGCGATCTCCTCGTCGGTCAGTTCGCGATGCACCCGGTCCACCAGCACTCCCATCTTGCCGCGCGTCGATGAACAGCGTCTCGCCCCGCCGGTCGCGGAAGCGCCCGTTGCGCTTGTTCGCGTGCCAGGAACCACAGGCACACCGGAATCTGCGTGGAGTAGAACAGCTGCCCCGGCAGCGCCACCATGCAGTCCACCAGGTCCGCCTCGATGATGTTCTTGCGGATCTCGCCCTCGCCCGACGGTTTGCTCGACATGCTGCCGTTCGCCAGCACGAAGCCCGCGAGGCCATTCGGCGCCAGGTGGTGGATGAAGTGCTGCACCCAGGCGAAGTTCGCATTGCCAGCCGGCGGCACGCCGTACTTCCAGCGCTCGTCGTCGCGCAGTCGCTCGCCGCCCCAATCGCTGACGTTGAACGGCGGGTTCGCCAGGACGTAGTCGGCTTTCAGGTCCTTGTGCAGGTCGCGGTGGAAGCTGTCGGCGTGCTCCGGCCCCAGGTTCGCCTCGATGCCGCGGATCGCCAGGTTCATCTTCGCCAGCTGCCAGGTCGTCGGGTTCGACTCCTGCCCGTAGACGCAGATGTCGCCGATCCGCCCGCCGTGCGCCTCGACGAACTTCTCGCTCTGCACGAACATCCCGCCCGAGCCGCAGCACGGGTCGTAGACCCGCCCCTTGTATGGCGCCAGCATCTCCACCAGCACCCGCACCACGCAGCGCGGCGTGTAGAACTCGCCGCCCTTCTTGCCCTCTGCGCTCGCGAACTCTGACAGAAAGTATTCGTACACCCGCCCCAGGATGTCCTTCGAGCGGTTCTCTCTGTCGCCCGAGGCCGATCTTGCTCGACCAGGTCGATCAGCTCGCCCAGGCGCTGCTTGTCCAGCGCCGGACGCGCATAGTCCTTCGGCAAGCACGCCCTTGAGCGACGGATTTTCCTTCTCGATCTGCGTCCATCGCGTCGTCGATCAGCTTGCCGATGCTTCGGCTGCTTGGCCTGCGCTTGCAGCCCTGGCCAGCGCGCCTCCTGCGGCACCCAGAAGATATTCTCTGCCCGGTACTCGTCCGGATCCTCCGGGTCGGCTCCCAATTCTTGCTCTGCCAACAACTCCTGGTACTGCACGTCGAACGCATCCGAGATATATTTGAGGAAAATCAGCCCCAGCACCACATGCTTGTACTCGGCGGCATCCAGGTTATTCCGCAGCTTATCCGCGGCAGCCCAAAGTTGCGCCCTGAAATCAAGGGTCGCACCGTTGCCGCGCTTGGCCTCGGCTCCTCGCCCGCGCTGATTCGATGAATCATCGGTCGCCTCCGCAAACGGAAGCGCGCTCTGATCAAGATCCTGCGTATCGTCAGGACTGGAAAAAGATTGATCTGTTGCCATGTGGAGAACTATTTTCTATCAAAGCACGGCGAAATACACCCACAGCGCACTACGCCGGGTACACCTTGCCAGAGGGATGGTCGAGGTGATATAATCAGAGGCGTAGCACAATTCAAAACGAAACGGCAAGACCCGCTCCTCGCTTCCCAGGCAGAGCGGGTTTTGTGTTACCTGGTACTCAGTATAGCATTAACCTCATAGCATCGACAACGGTGTCAGATTACATAAATGCAATCAGTACGAACCTGTCTGGTACCACCGTGCCCACTACTTACCAATTCCTCCTTGTTGTAAACATGTCTTCATAGTGCGTTGAGAAAGTGTTTCTCACACAGGCCATCTCCCGCTCTATAATGTTCTTGAAGTTTACCGGCCAGGTTGGTATATATTGAAAAAAGCCAGTCCCAATGCAACGAGGTTTCACCATGTCCAACGAAGAACTGCTACGTACTGAACCAGCCTTCATTGGCGGTTCAAGCGACGATCCAACATCCCGGATCGGGGATCTACCTGCCACTAACAAAGAACCTATCTCAGTAAAGCCAGACACCGATCTCAAGGAAGCCGTCACCTTGATGTTGTTGTACGATTTTTCCCAACTGCCAGTGATGCAATCACCTTGGACAGTCAAGGGCGTGATCAGCTGGAAATCAATTGGTTCTCGATTAGCGCTAGGTTCTGCTTGCATGAAGGTTCGTGACTGTATGGAAAAAGAGCAGGTGGTACCAGCAGACCGGCCGCTCCTGATGCCATCAAAACGATTGTGGAACATGAATACGTTTTGGTGTGTAATGCCGAAAATCGGATTACAGGGATTGTTACGGCGAGCGATTTAGGGCTCCAATTTCACCGGTTAGGAGAGCCTTTCTTGCTGATTGGCGAGATCGAAAACTATATACGATGCCTCATCGACAATAAGTTTACATGTGAAGAGCTCCAGGCCCTGCGCGATCCGAGTGATGATGAGCGAGCTGTGCAGAGCGTCACCGACCTGACGCTCGGCGAGTACATCAGACTCTTTGAGGATCCGAATTTATGGGCGAAAGTTGGCCTGCCCTTCGATCGGGTAACCTTTGTAAAGCATCTGCATACAGTGCGGAACATCAGAAATCGCGTGATGCATTTCAAGCCGGATGACCATCACAAAAATGACCATCGTGAAAATGATGATCGTGAAAATGATTTAGAGATATTACGGAGTTTGGGACGCTTCCTACGCAATTTCAGTAAAATCAGGAAGCAGAATGAGAACCATCGATAAGCTGCGCCGACCAGCATTGTAAACCGCTGTTTGCCTCGGCTAGTTGGGCGGTCTGTTGCGGGGCAGACCGTCTCACCATACAGCACTCCCGCCTCTACAGCCCCACGCTCGCCGCACAATGTGCCGTAGGGGCGAACCGGCGTGTTCGCCCTCCCCTCATCGCACGCATTGCCATCCGTAGGGGCGAACCTGTGTGTTCGCCCTCCTACTCTCCTCTCCCTTATGGGAGAGGGGCCGGGGGTGAGGGCAATCGCTACCTCCTCCACACGCCCACGCTCGCGCCCGTCGCCGGCGTGACCGACGCCGCATAATGGCAGAGCGCCAGCGCCATCACGGTATCATCATGCCCGTTGCCCGCCGCTGCATAGCGGTACATCCCACTCTTTAAGCCGGGTCTGCTCGAAGCTCATCAGCTCGCCAATCTGCATCGCATCATTCAGGATGCGCAGCGCGCCGCCCTCGAACGCCAGCGCCAACGAGTCAATGATCTCCTTCTTGCTCGCGTTCGTGGTGGTGAACGGCTGGATCGGCAGGCCACGGCTGCGCAGATTTTCAATCAAGGGCCAGCCGAAGCTATTTTCTTCAGCCACAATCACCGAAGGACTGAACGTATTGTACAGCGCTTCCAGGCGGCCAATCTGGAGCGCGCTATCCACCTGATTAAAGCGGTCAAGGTAGACCTGCTGCATGCGTGCGTGTGTCGATGACACTAATGACCGTGTAGTCACCGCTGCGCGCCCAATCCACGCCGAACACGTAGGAGCCGCCCGGCTGGCCAGCCTCGCTCTGTTCGGCGATAGCGGACTGCAAGACCTTACGGAACAGGCCCGCGCCATCTTCGAGAAACGCCGCGAGGTATTCTTGTGTGTAGACCAATTCCGGCAGTTCGCGCCGCGCCGCCTCGACTTCGGCAGGGTCAATGAACGGGTTCGCGGTGGTTGGCATCTGCCAGCTTTGCCAGCCTGGATCGCCGCCCGGTTGCCCGCGCTGCCAGCACTCCCAAAAGAAGTTACGACCCTTGGGCGTCGAGAGAAACCATGCATCACCTTTGAAGTCAGTGAGCGTTGGGCGAATGACTTGCTGCCAGGCATCGCCAAGATTCGGCACCATCGCGGCCTCGTCAATGATCACCCGCTGATAGCGACGGCCACGAATGGAGTCAGCGTTTTGGAGGCTCCAAAAGTCCACGACCCCGCCCGTCATGAGTTCGATGCGATGCTCCGTGGTGCTGATACGCGAGATCACCGGCGCAAGCACGGTTTTTGTCGCGCGCCACACCTCGGCCATCATCTTGTGTGTGGGAAGGAAGTAGGCGACCGGACGGCCAGCCAGCGCGGGATGCACCAGGCGATCCACCGCCGCCACCGACTTGCCAAAGCGACGGCCCATGCAGGCAACATTAAAGCGCTGACTTTCAGCGAACACCCGCTGCTGTCCAGCGTGCGGGCGTGGAAGAACCAGGTTGATACGCGGCATCCCAATGACCTCATTGAAACGCCGCGCGGCTCGCTGCTGGCTGTGTACGGGCAGACCGATGTGTCTGCCCTGCTATTATTCGTAACTGTTACGATCGACCTCTGTTATTCGTAGCTGACGACAACCTCAGTAACCGTGTCCTGTTCCTGTGGTGCTGTCACCTTGCCATATTTCCGCTCGTAGAGCGCTTTGAAGGCCTACACATCGCCCTCACTCGCGCGCCCTGATCATGGCCCTGATCAGCGCCTCCTCGGTTCGGGCGTCGAACAGCTTTTCCAGTACCGACTTTTGCGCGTCCTCAACGGCTCGCGGCGGCCGCCGTTGGGGTTGCCCGACTGTCCTTTTTGAAACTTTGCCATGATTCACTCCTGCTAACAGATGAACAGGAGGCCACCCCGCACGGAATGGCCCCCAGGCTGCACACACGGCTCATTGCGCCGCGCGGCGCATTTTTTTGGGCCGATGTACGGGCGCATCTGCGTATGCGCCCCGCTACGCAGCTTCGAGCAAGCTCATTGACACGAAGCCCTCACCCGTCGCCAGATGCGCCCACCCGTCGGTTATATCGTCAATGCTGATGATGGTTCCGGGGCTGAGTTTGCACGCGCCATGGAGCGCAATCGGAAAGCCCGTTGACCGCCCCTCGCGCACCGCCGCAAAATCAATCCCGGCGATGACGTTGTACGGGCGCATCTGTGTATGCGCCCCATCCGCCGCCGCGTCCTCGCGCTGCCAGCTCGCGACCAGCTCGGCGACTTTTCGCGCATAGGCAGCCGGAGCATTGCCATCTGACTTGGCGCATAGACCACCAGCGCAGCCGCGACCGTGGCCAGCCCCTTTTCCTCGACGTAGCGCCGCAGCATGCGCTCGCACCAATCGGTTAGACCAGCTTCCCAGCTCGTGAACCGGAAGAACAGCGGCGTGCAGGAGCTGCACGCCGCGCCGGGCATCGAACGCCGTGCGCACCATGCCCCAATTCTTCAAGTCGAGCGACTGACACAGCCCCGCCGTGCCGCATTGGCTTTCATGCACGAAGAACGCCAGCGCTACCGCAGGGTCGAGGCCGATAGCCCACAATGATCTGGTAGAGCTGCTGCGCTTGCGCCGCGGCCGGCGAGCCAGCCCGAAACAACACCCGCGCGAACTGCGCCGCACTGATGCGCGGCGCGGCCACGAACCGTAGGGGCGCATACGCAGATGCGCCCTGCATTGGCAGCACCCGCCACGCTTTGAGCTTCGCCATCAGGATCGGGCCAGGGCAGGCGGAGGCGCCGTACTCTTTATGACCCTTCACAACGGGCGACCGCTCATGCCATAGTCAGCGATGAGCGCATCGGCAAGGCGTGTAAAGGCATCCCACATCGCAGCCGTAGGAGATTGCATGCCCACCAATCGGCAGATGCACGGCGACGGTTCGGCTATTGGCGTCCAGGTTGCCGCAGTGCCAGAGAAACATGTCCAGATCACGCAGTTGGTAAATCGTGCCATCCGCGCGCGATCCAGAAGTGATACTGCACGCCGTCTGCTCCAATCCGCGCGATGTGGTTGGGATGATGACCGCTATTAATCCAGTGGACGATCTGCGCCTGCGCGCCTTGCGCCGCCGCGTTGTCTTCCGGCCCGTTGTAGTGCAGCACGCAGCTCTCGGTATGCACGCGCCGGACTTGCGGCCCGCCCGTCGCGCTCGTTTTTTCAGTGGCGGGTGAGTTGGGCGCGCATGTCGACGATGTGCAGCGCGGCCAGCGCGCCGGTGTTGATTGCGACCCTCATTGCTGCACCGTCCCATCCTGAGCCTGTCGAAGGGCCGGCTGTGACAGCACATGCACCGTCTGCACCTCAACCGCGTGAAAGCCCTCCAGCCGTGACACGCGCAGCTCCAGCATCCCGAGTCGCTTATCCATCGACGCGCACAGGTCAGTGATCTTGCTCATGTTCGCCTTTTGTACGTCAAGGTATTCTTTCAGCATCGGCGTGAGTTCGCGCACAGCCGGACCAACGTAGCGCACCAGCAGCACAATCAGCGCGCCGTACTTCCCAAGGCTCTGCACCACCAGATTGATGATTTCCGCTTCGGTCATGGTTCGTTCCGTCCTTTCTTGAAGAATGAGCCAAATAAAAAAGCGGCCACCCTCACGTTGAGAGTGACCGCGCGATCCGCTGCTGGTCTATGGAATGAAACGCTCAATGAAATGCCATTTATCTGCGTGTATCGGTATTCATCGGCGGTTCAATCCTTCTATCACGCCGCCAATTTGCCGCCACTCCCGCGAGCGCCACGGCCAGGGACGCGCCCGCCTGCTCTGCGCTGGTCCAGCATAATCGGCGCTTCCTTCGGTGCGTCGTAGATCACCGTCACAATGCACTCCACGATTGCGCCATCAGCGCGGATGCAGTTTGAGATTGACGTGCAGACAGCCATGCTGGTTGACCAGCGCGCGCGCCATGCGGTCCATGCGCGTCTCAAACTGGCTGTTTGTTTCGTTGTCAGACGGGTCGAATGGTGCGGGTAAAGGTTGATTTGAGCCGTTCGGATTGGTTCGGGCGAGTAGGTGTAATCTTCGGACCCATACTCCGAGAGCTGTGCTTGTATGGCGTGCGGCATGGTGTGCATCGTGGCGGCCTCGTTGGGTTGCTCGATCGATTGTTGGCAATAAAAAAGCGCGTAGCCAATCCCCGAAAGGACCAGCCACGCGCGACATGCTGCTGTGACTTCTTCATTATAGCAGTTTGTCATTTCCAATCCATAACCTAACAGCTCCTATTTTGCGTTTAGTATCATGCGTAAGAAACACAGCACACCCGTTCGAGTGTGTTCGCCTTCGCACCCTCCCAAGCACTACAACCTAGCCCCACGCGCGACACCGACGAGCCATGCCGCAAGGCGTGGTCTCTTTGGTAGCAAGGTAGCCCAGGAGACCCATGCCCGAATTCGATAGACTGATGCGCCAGACCGCGCGCATGCACCACTTAAAGCGCCGGCTCCCCCGTCCACTTGTGGCCCATGATTGACCTGATCTGGAAATGGCAGATCAGCGCGTATCTTGCCCGGCATCCCAACGAGCCGCAGTAGCAAGGGAAACGTATCGCGCGCCACCGCCACCCACTGAGGATAGCGCACGCCAAGCACGCGCGCTGCCGCTGCATTGGCATCCGCCACGCAGCGGCCGCTCCGCGGCCATGCCAAAGGAGCGCTGCGCGTACCATTTCAAGCGCTGCCGCCGTTCGTACGCGTTGGGGGCCTCCATCACCACCCGCCCATCGAGCAGCCGTGCCGTGTGTCGGGCAGCCGTCCCCTTTCCACGCTGCATGGCTGTGTTTCCTGCATCGCGTCACCGTTGCACACTGATCTGCAACGAATCATTGAATCACGCTGCACGGTTCGGGCACCCAGGCCGCGCCCCCAAGCACCCGACCTGCTTCGTCAGGCATGCCGGTGTGTCGCCCTGCGCGATGACGCGCAGCGCGAGAAGCGTCCGGGCCGCGGTCAGCCTGCCGGATGGGCGCGCGGCCAGCCCGCTCCAGCGAACCACAACGAACCGCAGTGCATCCACACAGCCCCCAGCGATTACCGACTAGCGTGGGTGGTCGCCGCGCCGTGCCCCGCTGGTGCGCGTGCCGCCGCTGGTCGGGCCGGTGGTCTTGGCGCGCCGCTTTGGGCAGTGCATCGCTGCGCTCTGATCAGAAACCCGCACCATCTTTTCCGCGTCCTAATGCGCTATTCCCTTGACAGTCGTGTTTTGTCGTGTTATACTATAGGTAGGTTGATAAAGAAGTGAGGTTCGCTATGGTACTCGTCGGGTTCACCGGGTCGCGGTCCTTGTCGCCGCAGTTCGCGCCGCTGGTCGGGCAGCTCGCCTGCTCAGTTGCCGCCGCTGGGCGGTCGGTCGCGGTCGGCTGCGCGGGCGGCGCAGATCAGTTCGTGCGCGCCGCCTGCCCACAGGCGCTGATCTTCTCGGTACGCGCGTCCGCCTTCGCCCAGTTGCCGCCCCATGCGGCGCTGGTCGCGCGCTCGTCGGCGCTGGTGCGTTCGGTCGCCGCCTCTGGCGCGGGCGCTGGTTTCGTCGGCTTTGTCGTCAGCCCCTGCCCGGCTGGCCTGGTGCCTGCATCGCCACGCCGCTGTTTTCGCGGGCACGGTTCGGGCACCTGGGCCACCCTTGCCGCCGCCGCTGGTGCGGGTGTGCCGGTCGTCGTGTTCTGGTGCGGCATGGCCGCGCCCATGCTGCCGCAATGGGGAGCCTGGCAGCCAGCCGCCGCCGCTGGTCGCTGGTCGCGTGGCTGGCGGCTCGTGCCATCCGTCCAGTCGTCTTTTTTTTAATCTATTGTCGTGTTTTGTCGTGTTAATAGGAGGAGTCATGAAAACCATCTGCCGCCAATGCCAGCAGCCCCGCGCCGGTGGCGGTCTAGACATTTGCACCCGCTGCGCACTGGAAGCGATGCAAGCCGCCGCCACGCAGCCGATCACCCGCCCGCCCGCCAGCGCCTACACGTACCCGCCGACCCGCCGCCAAGCACAGAAAGGAAACTAGCCATGTACCTCGAACGCCTCATGATTACCCACGGTGAAACCATCCTCACCGTCATGTTCGAGCGCGACGAGCCAGCCCAGGATCGGCCTGTTGAAGCCATCCGCGAAGCGTTGACCCTCGCGCGCCAATGGTTACACGACGCCATGCAGCCAGCCGCCCAGCCGCAGCGCCAGCCGCCAGAGACGCCCGAAGAAGCCGAGCAGCGCTTTTATGCACGCTACGGAGCAACCACGAACGCGCGCACATGGCAGCAGGTAACGCGCTGGTTGGGGAAACCCATGGCCAAGCCCCACACCGTAGACGAATGGATGCACGCCGCCATGATTGTACGCGACGAAGCCAACGCCCGCGCCGCCCAAGACGCAGACGCCGCCACCTAGCAGCCGCCACGCCGCGCCGCCGACAGCCGTACATCGTGAGCTTGTCGAACGGCGCGGCACCTGCAACCGAAGGAACGACCATGGCCCGCAGCTTCTACGCCAAACCAAAAACCGTTATCTACCTGCTGCATTTTGAGCGCCCAATCAGCGAGCGCCACACCACCCAGCACTACACCGGCTCATGCCTTGAAACGCGCCTCAATGCGCGCCTCGCAGAACACCGCGTCGGTGGTGGCGCACGCTTGACCCAGGTCGCGCACGAGCGCGGCATCGCATTTGAACTCGCGCGCATGTGGGAAGGCACGCGCGACACGGAGCAGCAGATCAAGCGCTGGCATAACGGCAAACGCTTATGCCCCATCTGCCAGAAACGCGGCATCTACCGCGAGACGCCCGACGACGAAGACGCCCCATTCTAGCAATCGAAAGCCTGTCCTGAGTGCCGTCCTGAGCCTGTCGAAGGGCTTAACGAAGGAGAACGACCGCCATGTGTATCAAAACCATTATCTACAACCGCGAAACCCGCGACTATGCCATGTACCTCGATGGCGACTACATCGGCAGCCGCGCTACCTACCCGGAAGCCGAAGCCGCAATTGATCACGCGGCATGGAACCGCCTACACCACGCCCAAGCCACCGCCGACGCCGAGCGAGAACCGGAGGAACCGCATGAAATAGTAAGCCCGCCAGCCGCCTAACACGCCGCGACCGTCACGCGGGAGACGTTAACATCCGCCCATTGCTTGCATGCGCTGTGCTGCGAGCCAGATCACACACAAGGAGAACCACCATGGCAGCCACGAACGGAAACCGCCCAGCCGCCAGCATTGGAAAGAACATCAGCATGGAGCGAGACGGCGACATGTTGACGATCCGCGTTGACCTCTCAAAGACGGTTGGAACCAGCAGCAGCGGCAAGAGCATCATTATCGCCAGCAGCGAAGGCAACCAGACGATTCCCGGCACCGACGCCAAGATCGGGCTAAACATCTACCGCAGTAAGTAAGCCAGCCGCCCAGCCGCGCCGCCGCAAGCCGTACATCGTGAGCCTGTCGAACGGCGCGGCCTGCTCGATTGAAAGCCTGTCCTGAGCTTGACGAAGGAGAACGACCATGGCCCGCCGCAAGAGCCAGCCAGCCGAGCAACCCATAGACCCCGCCAACCTTGCAGCGGGCTACATGTTCCCTGAATTATTCGAGGAACGCGAACGCTTGATCTTGCGCAGCCAGGAAGCCACAGATCAGCCATTCACACCCAGCGCCGCCGTACAGCACACCATGCCCGACATGCCCCCGGTCGATTGGGAGCATATCGTCAGGAAGCAGCAAGCCGAGCAGCGCCGGAAGAAGAACCCTCGACACGCTCAGGGCGGAAGCCGAAGAAGCCCACCATTTTTATTGATTAGTACGGGCAACCTGGCAAGGAGAACGACCATGCCACGCCGACACACACCGCGCCCCGTATCAGCCTTGACGAACGCAGCGGGCGCCGCCATGGACGACACGACGATCATGCAGCGCGCGCCCGCGATTTTCGCCGAGCGCCCAGCGCCGACGACCAGCGCAAGCTATACGTTTATACCCACCTGCCATGTACTTGATCTCATGCGCGGCCAAGGATATGCGCCCGTCCACGTCGCCGAGAGCCGCACCCGCATCGAGGAAAAGCGCAGGCTACACCCGCCACATGATCATTTTTCGCCGCCAAGGGGCAGAGCTACTGCTGGGCCAGATCACCGCCGAGATTGTATTGACGCAACGCGCACGATGGCAGCAGCGCCTACAAGCTGCACGCCGGTCTCTTTCGGCAGGTCTGCTACAACGGCATGCGCGTGTCAGAAGCCACCATGCAGACCATCACGCTCCGCCATACCGGAACGTTTGACGCTGATCTTGTCTATGGGGCCAACAGCATCATGGCCGAGGTGCCGAAAGTGTTAGAGCAGATCAGCCGATGGCAGCGCCGCGAGCTGCCCGACAGTCACGAGTGCGCCTTTGCCGCCGCCGCGCGCGTGCTCCGCTGGGACGAAGCCGAGGCGCCGATTGAAGCGCCGCGCCTGCTGGAAGCCCGCCGCAGCGCCGACCGCGGCAACGACACTTGGACGACCATGAACCGCATCCAGGAGCATCTGATTAAAGGCGGCGATAGTTACACCACGCCGCAGACGCACCAGCGCCGCCGCACCAGCCCGATCCGCGATATTGGCGAGCATACGCGGCTCAATAAAGCGCTTATGGACCTTGACCGAGGAACTCGCCAAGCACTAGCCGTCAGACCCTTCGATCTGTATTCCCCCAATCCACCGAATACACTGCATAGGATTCGCCAGCAGCCCGCAGCGTCAGCCCTGATGCTGCGGGCTGTGGTATATGGTGTGTGCTGTCGTGGTATACTGGAGGCTATGAAGATGTATCGCTTTCGACACACTGCCGCCGATGCCATTGGCGACGCCGGACTGACGCAAGCAGCGCTCGCAGCGCGTGCAGGCTATGACCGCAAGGAACTCAACAAGCGCCTCAATCGGCGTGGTGTGGTTCGGCACGCCAGTGCCAGCAACATCGCACAGGCGTTCGCCGACCTTGCCAGGACAACCAAAGATCACGCCATGCAAATGCTGTTCGAGGAGATCACTGAGGACACAGCGAACGACGCTGATCAGCAGCGCAATTCGCTGGTTGATAGCGATGCTGCGCGGAAGGGCAGCGCGTGATGCCGCAGATCAGTGTGTTTTACGGCATTATCATCACCATGTATTACAACGATCATGTACCGCCGCATTTTCATGCCCGTTATGCCGAATACAAGGCCGAGTATGCGATTGCCGACGGTGCGTTGCTGGCGGGCCATCTTCCCAGGAGAGCCGAAACGCTGGTGCTGGACTGGCTTGCGATCCACCGCGACGACCTCCAAGCGAACTGGGATGCCATGCGCGCCCACCACGCGCCGCAAAGTATTGACCCACTGCCATAAGGAGGAGCTATGTATGAACCCGCAACCGTTATCGCCGCCGTGCCGCTGGAGCACTTTCACGCCCGCGTGACCTTCAGCGACGGCACCGCGCGTGAAATCAATCTGTGGCCCTACGTGAATCATGGCGGCGTCTTTGAGCCGGTGCGAAGCGATCCCGCGTTCTTCCAGCAGATGACCGTCGAGAACCACACGATCACATGGCCCAACGGTGCCGATATTGACCCTGATGTGCTGTACCTTGGCTTGCCACCACAGGCCAGCGAGACGGAGTGGCGCACTGCGGTGCGCGAGCTGGAGACAGCACAGCGCCTGTCGTAAGCTAGGCCACAGCGGCGGTTCCTGGCCCCAAGCCGTTCCAGCCTGGGGCTTCGCTATACCCAAAGGGGACTCGGTGGCTCCCAGAAAAGCGGAGCGCCGTGCGGCCCCTCTAAAGCGGCAATGGCGCGCCAGTCATGAACGCTGCGCGCCCAAGGATGCGCTCCAGATGATTGCACGGCCACACCCGCTCCGACCGTCACCGACGCGCACAGCGATGCTGCCGGTGCTATCGCCCGCCGTGAACGATGCCGCAGTTGACGTGCCATTGAGCCTATGATAATATTCTCTTATTCTCACATTCTGATAACGCAGGAAGGGGGCAGCGTGGAAGAACGAACCTACAACCTGGTCGAAGCTGCTGAGGCACTAGGCTGGGCTGTGGAAACTGTCCGCCGCCATATCCAAAGTGGTGAGATTCAGGCCGAGGTAACTCCGCGCGGCTTGCTGCGTAAATCGTACAAAATCCCGCAGCGTGAGATTGACCGCATTCGCGCGAAGCTCAGAGGAACGCCCGAGGGGAACAGTTACGCCTCAATCGCGGCAGCCTAGACAACTACACGATTGAGGCGTTTCGTTCGGCTTGCACGTTAACAACACGCCCAAACCTATAGTATAAACCCCTGTTCGCCATTTCTATGGCAGGACAGGGGTTGTTCTGGAGCGGGAGACGGGGTTCGAACCCGCGACCTGCACCTTGGCAAGGTGCCGCTCTACCAACTGAGCCACTCCCGCGCAACGTTTGAGATTATAACATGGTTTTTTAGAGAATGCAAATTGAAACACAAAAGCGTGTTTCATGGCATCCTGAAGCGCTTTATAGAATGCAAAATCGTAGCATGAACAGAATGAATTTGCGTTGACATGCAGGTCCATTCAGTGGTACGATCCGGCCTTGGTATACACGACCGCTATGATGATGCTCAACGTTATGCTCAATCGTTTCGTTCGTTCCCGCTCAAATCTTCTGCTCGTCGCGGTGCTGCTGGCCGCGCTAGGCTTGATGTGGCTCGTACAGGATCGGCCACACCAGCGCGGCATCGTTCGAGTCGATGCGCTCAGCACGTTCTTTCTGCTTGTTGTAACTGCCGGTCTGCTGCTGGCCGCCTATGAGAAGCAGAAAGAACGGGCATGGCGGTGGCTTTGGCTGCCGCTCGGCGCATTGGGTGTCGGTTTATTCACCACATGGATACCAGCAATCGTTGCAGCCTTCGCTGCATTGGCTGTGCTGCTCCCCGGCGGTGCGCCGCAGCCGATTGCGACCCGTTGGCGCTGGCTCGCGCTGTTGCAGCGCCTGATGTTCGCCAGCCCCATGCTCGTGGCAGCGGTCTGCCTGATACTCGGCTACGGCGCGTTGGTGCTAGGCAGCACATGGCGCTACGATGCGCGCACGGCGGGCGCGGCGCTGAACGGATTTGTGTTCTGGTTTACGCTGCTGGCCGCGCTTGTGCCCCAGTTGCGGCTCTTTGCGGCGCGCGACACTCTGGCGGCGCGCGCATGGCGACTGGCATGGCTGTATCCATTGGTGCGGCTGTCCAGTCTAGGACCGTGGAACGCTGGCTGGTCGTTCGCGGCGCTGCTCCTCGGCGGGGCGGCAGCGCTCTGGGCTGCTATTTCAGCCCTCACGACGCCTGACGATGCGAGTCGTTTGCATCTGATCTGGCTGAGCTTCGCGGCCATGACATTCACTAGCTTTGCGCTCAGCACCAGCGCGGGCATGGCGGCAGGCTGTTACTTGATGCTGGCCAGCCTGCTCATTCCCGCACCTGCAACAAACGGCGAAGCTGTAGCGCCACCGACATGGACTCTACTTGGCGCACTACCGTTTGCGGCACCCTTTGTCGGCGTGTGGATGCTCGTCGGCGCGGCGACGGCAGCAAGCGTCGTGGCGCTGGCCGGCGTGGCGTGGCTGGTCGCGCTGCTCGGCGGATTGACATGGGCGCTCCATCCGCGCCCGGCAACACAAGCGTATCGCTTACGAGCAATCCTCAGCATGATGTTCGGCATTGCTGCGCCAGCAGTCGTACTGTTTCTCATCGAGCCAGTGGTGCAGCAGATGCAGGGCGGCCTGACGGTGTACGGCGACGTAAACATTTGGCCATGGATTGGCCTGTCGGCGCTTGACGCCGCGAAAACACAAGTCGCAGCACTGCCCTCGGTCACAATCGCCGGACTGATGGCAGTGCTGCTGGCGCTGGTCTACCTTGTCGCGCGCCTGCGCAACACACCAGATGATAACGACGCTCCGCCAGCCCAAGCATCAACGGCGTCTCACACCATTACGGCATGGCTGCGCAATGAGGTGCCGTGGCTCGGCGGCGCGGAAGGCCACCCGGCTGAGGAGCGACCAGTTGACGGCAAATGAACTCCTGTCGTTCCTCGGGCGCGCATGGTGGCCGTTGCTGGTCTATCCGGGCGGGTTGACGGCGTTCGCGTTGGTCTGGCTGCTCGGCAGATTTAAACATCCCGCGCTACAAACCGAGTATTCGTCTGACTTGTTTGCGCGAGTGAGCGCCGTAGCTGCGCCCTGGCTGGCACTGGCGCTTACGCCACTGCCGCGCGTCGTCAATCTTGGGCGTCCGCTTGACGCCGTGGCGCTGCTGGCGCTGCTGGAGTGGCCAATCCTGCTGACGGTTGCCGCCGAAGTACAGGCTGCCGATCATGCTGCTTGGCAGGCAGCCGGACGACGTACCGCCGCTGTGCTGAATGGCTACCCGTCGCTTCTGCTGGCGCTGCTGACGCTGGCATGGAGCGGCGGCTCGCTGCAACTCAATACGCTCGCCAGCCCGCCGAACGATCTCGCTACGTTGATCGTCAAGGCGCTACACTGGTTCGGCGCGATCGCGCTGCTGCTGGCGCTGCCGCCAGTGCTCGGCCTTTGCCCGTTCGCTGCCATGCCGCCGGGCGAGCCAGCATTACGTATCGGGATGCGGCTGCGGCTGCTCGGCTATCTTGCGCTAGCGGCACTGCCATGGTTCCCGCTGCTTGGTGATAACGCCTGGCTGCGCCCGCTGCCGCCAGTTATTATTGCGCTGCTGCTGTGGCTGTTCAACCGCATAGCGAAGGGCTGCACCCGCCGCTGGGCGGTGGCATACAATATTTTTGCTGCCATGCAACTGCTCGTACTGCTCGGTAGCGCGCTGGACGCGCTGCGGCTACGGATGACATAGGAGTGACACGATGACACATCGACAAAGTCAGCGTCAGCTGAGCCGCACATCAATCTAAGCTCAAAGGAGTTTTTCATGATGCAGGCGTCAGAACGAGCCAACCTCATCGCTCAATGGAAGCGCGAGGAGCAGCAGCCGTTCAGCGGCTGGGATTTTTCTTACCTTCAGGGCCGCATGACGGAAGAACAGCCGCCATGGTCGTACACAGACCACGTTATTGAACTCATGCAGCAATCGTCGGCAGTGCTCGACATGGGAACAGGCGGCGGCGAGCGGCTGCTCGAACTGCGCGAGCACTGGCCGCACAAAGTCGTCGCAACCGAGGATTACCCGCCCAACGTCAAGCTGGCGACCGAGCGGCTCGCGCCGTTTGGCGCGCAGGTGATCGAAGCTGATGTGACGGACGACGGACTACTACCGTTGGCAGATAGCGCATTCGACCTTGTCATCAACCGCCATTCTGCATTCAACGCGCATGAAGTTGCCCGCGTACTCATGCCCGGCGGCACGTTTTTCACGCAGCAGGTGCATGGTTTGTGGGGCGAAGATTTACATGCCGCGTTTGGCGCGTCGCCGCAGTGGCCAAACGCGACGCCGCAACAATACATTCCGCGTCTGGAAGCAGCGGGCATGAAAATTGTTCATGTCGAAGAATGGGCTGGCACGTTCACATTTGCTGATGTCGGAGCGCTGGTGTACTACCTGAAGGCCATGCCCTGGGTTGTGCCTGACTTTTCCGTTGATAGATACGCCGACAATTTTATGCGTTTGCAAGCGCAACGGGAGCGCGGCGAACAGCTGGCGTTCACCGACAGAAAGTACATCATCGAAGCGCAGAAGTTGGAGGAAGGATCGGAGCATGCAGAATCATCCTTGTAGAGACATGCTGAATCCGAGCATGCGTTTCGTGGAATTATCGGACGTGAAGGGCTGCACCGGGCTGACAGAGCGCGGATTCCAGCAGGCGCACATGTTGGCCGAACGACTGCGTGCAACCGGCGAGGCCAACGATTGTACTGCCCTTCTTTCCAGCCCGGTCCTGCGCGCCCGCCAGACCGCTGATGCGTTGCTACCAGCATTGTCGGTACGCACTGTAACTATAGCGCCCGACATGCATGAGATTTATCCAGGCGTGGCAGATGGATTGACGTGGAAAGAGTATGGTGCAACTTTTGGTGCGTTCGATCTTGTCGCCTCACCTGACCGACCATTTGCGCCGGGCGGCGAAAGTTGGATAGATTTTATCGATCGAGTGCGCACGACCATGAAGCTGCTGGCAGAGCAGTTTGATGGTAAAACGGTGATTGCTGTCACGCATGCTGGATTCATTGTCGGCACTGTGTTGGCGCTGTTCGACATTCCACGACCGGGTACAGGGGCGCGGCTTGAGCCAGCGTACTGACCTCTGCACTACGCACTAAAGTATGATATGCTGTTGGGCATGCGACGAAACGATGAACCAACAGATTGGCGCGAAGGACGACGGCTTCGCGCGTGGCAACTCAAGAAACAAGGCTGGCGGCAGAAGGATATTGCTCACGCACTTGGGGTGACGGAAGGTGCAGTCAGCCAATGGATGAAGCGTGGTGAAGCGGGCGGTGAAGCCGCACTCAAACGCTCTCCGCCTCCCGGCGCAACCGCCCGCCTGACACCAGAGCAATATCAGCAGCTTGTCAAGCTGCTCGAACAGGGTGCGGAGGCTCACGGCTTTGTTGGTGAGGTGTGGACGCAGAGGCGCGTTGGTCAGATCATCACACGTCATTTTGGCGTTTCCTACCATCGTGACCACATTGGTCGCCTGCTGCACCAGATAGGTTGGACCGTGCAGAAGCCGCTGCAACGCGCCTCACAGCGTGACGCGGACGCGATAGGTGAGTGGCGCGATCAGAAGTGGCCGGAGATCAAAAAAAAGCCATAGCTGAGGAGCGAACGATTGTGTATGTTGATGAAGCCGGATTTAACCTGCTTCCAAGGGTGGTTCGCACGTATGCACCGCGTGGACAAACACCTATCTTAGTGGTCCCCCAATCGTATCAGCACCTCTCCGTCATTAGCGGCATCACGCACAGCGGTCAATTGGTGACGCAAATGCAAGCAAAAGCCTATCGCGGTCCGACAATTGTTGGCTTTCTACGTCACGTGCTCAACCAAGTGCGCGGCAAGGTGCTGGTGCTGTGGGATGGTGCGCGAATCCATCACTGCAAGGCGGTCCAAGAGTTCCTCTCCACACTCTCTGACAACCGGTTACATCTCGAACGCTTGCCAGCCTATGCGCCAGACCTCAATCCGGATGAAGGTATTTGGCACTACTTGAAGAAACTACTTGAAGAACGTTGAGCTTCGCAACGTGGTGTGTGAGACAGTGCAAGAGTTGCGCTATGAAGTGCGACTTGCCATTGCCCGCTTGCGCCACAAACGCTCAGTCATTCAAGCCTGTATCACCCATGCTCGTCTTTAGCTCTTAATGTAGAAGTCAATACATGTCTCTGACGGAGTGACGTTTCAGCGACGGCGTGTGGCAACTGGTGCGTTTCAACGACATGCACATTCTCATGAAATAGGAATACTTGACAAGTATACGCCGTTGGCGTATACTGTACGTCATTGGCGTACAATGTTATGGTATCGTTCTGCCGTTGAAACCTCGTTCTTCACACGCCGCATTGCGAAGCTGCTGACAGCCAACGAATACCAGGAGTTCCGGGACGCACTGAGCAGTAATCCACAGATGGGCGCAGTGATTCGTGGCAGCGGCGGTATTCGCAAAGTACGCTGGAAGGCGCAAGGACGTGGGAAAAGCGGCGGTGTACGCATGATTTACTATTGGGCAGCCAGCGAAAACACAATTCTCATGCAGATGGTTTATGCAAAAAATGAGCAGACTACATTGACCAAAGAGCAGCTACGAGTGCTCAAGAAGGTCGTTGAGGAGACACTCGTCATGAATGACGAGCTATTTAATGAGCTGCTGGCGAGCATCCGCGAAGGTGGCGCGATACTGCGCGGCGAAGCGCAACCATCGCGTTCGTTTGAGATCGAGGCCGCCGATGTGCGTAGCATTCGCAAGCAATATAACCTATCACAATCAAAGTTTGCGTCGCTGATGGGCATCAGCGCAAAGACCTTGCAAAATTGGGAGCAGGGCCGGCGCTTGCCGGAAGGCCCGGCCCGCGTGCTTCTACAAGTCGCTGCGAAGCACCCGGATGCCGTTTGGGATGTCGTCAATTCGCAAGCGCGCCAGCGCACACCAGCGACCGCAAACAGAAAGCGCCATCAACGAGTCCCTGACGCTCAGCCTGAAACAGGTGAATAAAAGAAACCGTACCATCTTGAAGCAAGCGAGAGTGATCATCCCCACCGAACAGCACGCCGCCGATATCGTCCAGGCAACGCTTGGGCAGCGCGCCCGCAGCGTGCAACGCTTTAGCACCGGGCTGGCGCATTACGTGTACGACGTCGTCACCGAGCATGGCGACGCGATGGTGGTGCGAATCGCGCGCGAGGACGCGCATGAAGCGCTCGCTGGAGCAGTATACTGGTCCGAACACTTGCGCCCGCGAGGCGTGCCGCTGCCGCGCATCTTACATGCGGACCTGCATGCTGAAACTGCGCCCTTCGCGTTTCTGCTGTTGGAGCGGCTGCCCGGCACCGACCTCGGCCATGTCTATCCAACGCTGTCATCCAACGAAAAGCGAGCGATTGCTAGAGGCGTCGTGCAAGCACAAGAATCAACAGCAAGCCTCCCATTGAGTCACGGATTCGGCTATGCAGTAAGCTATGAAGATTCGCTGCCGCACCGCGCCTGGACCGACGTGGTGCGTGCCTCGCTAGCCCGTAGCAGACAGCGCATCGAGCAGGCAAATGTATTCGATAGTATGCTTGTCGCTCGCGCAGAAGCAGTGCTGGTGCGCTTTGAGCCGTATTGTGCAAGCATTCAGCCGCGCCCGTTTCTCGACGACACAACGACCAAGAATGTACTTGTGCATGAGGGGCGGCTGAGCGGCATTGTGGACGTGGACGTGGTCTGCTTTGGCGACCCGCTGTGGACCGTGGCGCTGACACAGATGGCGTTACTCAGCCGTGATCACGACCTTGATTATATTGCTTACTGGTGCGACGCGCTTGATTTGACCGACGAGCAACGTGCCGTGCTCAGGTTCTACACTGCTGTGTTCTGTCTCGATTTCATGGGCGAAGTGGGGCAGGCATTCAATAAAGCGCAAGCCGAGCCGGTTGACCGGCAGTATGTGCAGACACTTACAAGTCTATTTGAGGAATTGATAGTGGAAGCATAAGATAGCGTTTGCAGCGCGTATCTGCTATGGCATGACCCAGCCGCCGTCGAGCGCCAGCACCTGCCCGGTGATGTACGAGGCAGCCGGAGAGGCGAGAAACGCAACCGCCGCCGCGACCTCGTCCGGCGTACCAAAGCGCCCCATGGCAATCGCGTCGAGCGCCCATGCGCGCTGCGCCGCCGAGACGCCTGCCAGCATGTCAGTCTCGATGTAGCCCGGCGCGACCACATTGACCGTGATGCCATCGCGCGCCACTTCGCGCGCCAGCGCCCGCGACAGGCCGACCAGCCCCGCTTTGGCTGCCGCATAGTTGACCTGGCCGAGGTTGCCCGCCAGCCCAGCTAGCGAGCCAATGTTTACGATTCGTCCGTAGCGCTGCGCCCGCATCGGCGCGAGCGCGGCCCGGCAGCAGAAGAACACGCTCGACAAATTCGTTTCCAGCACAGCATGCCACTGTGCTTCGCTCATGCGCACGAACGGCGCATCGGCTGTGATGCCCGCATTGTTCACCAGTACATCAAGCTGCCCCCATCGCGCGATGACATCATCGACCATGGCGGCAACCGCCTGCTCATCGGCCACGTCCGCCGCAAAGCTCGCCGCCTCGCCACCCTGCGCGCGGATCTGCTCGACCAGCGCCGCCGCCTCATCGGCGCTGCGCTGATAATTCACCGCTACCCGCGCGCCCTGGACGGCGAGCGCAAGGGCAATTGCCCTCCCAATACCACGCGCTGCGCCGGTGACAAGCGCCACTTTTCCCACAAGTACCATGAGCACACCCCCATGACATATATCCACCTACACCGGTATGTTACGGTATAGACAACTCAGCACTGTTGTATTATGATCTCGTTAACAGAGAATCGGCCATACATAACAAAATTGTCATTTCCCGCATGCATATTACCTATTTATAACAAATTATTCATTGAATACGGATTTATAATGATGAAGAAGGCTCGAATCATGATAGGCTCAACGATGAATAGTGACATCGTTGTAATAGTTCTGTCACACTCATCATTTATACTACAGCCTAGTAGGTTGCGATGAGCTGTTATCGCAACAACTCACTACTTTTGGAGGAACCTCTTGAAAAACATTTGCGTGATTGGAACCGGATATGTCGGTCTTGTGACGGGTGTCTGCTTTGCCGATCTCGGCAACAACGTCAAGTGTGTTGATGTTGATCCGAACAAGCTTGAAATGCTGCGCGCGGGCAAGTCGCCCATTTATGAGCCTGGCCTTGAGGAAGTGCTTGAGCGCAACATGCGCGCGAACCGCCTGACCTTTACTGATAGCTATACCATTGGCATAGACGGCGCTGATTTTGTGTTCATTACGGTAGGCACGCCAATGGGTGACACGGGTGCAGCTGACCTACGCTACGTGCGCGCGGCTGCTCGCAGCATTGGCGAGGCTATTTCTGGCCCGGTGATCGTAATTGATAAGAGCACTGTTCCAGTTGGCACGGGCGATATGGTGGCTGAAATCATCAAAGAGCATGCCCGTCCCGAAGTCCCGTTTCGAATCGTCTCGAATCCAGAATTCCTGCGCGAAGGCTCGGCCATGCGGGACTTCTTCAACCCCGACCGCATTGTGCTCGGTTCACTCGACCAGGAAGCCGCGGAGGCGGTGGCCGCGCTCCACGAACCATTGGGCGCAAACGTTATTATCACCGACCTGCGCACGGCTGAGATGATTAAGTATGCCTCGAATGCCTTTTTGGCGACGCGCATTTCGTTCGTCAATGAAATTGCGCAGATTTGTGAGAAACTTGGCGCAGATGTGAAAGAGGTCGCACGTGGCATGGGCGCAGATAAGCGCATCGGGCCACACTTCCTGGACGCCGGTATCGGCTACGGTGGCTCCTGCTTCCCCAAGGACGTGCTGGCGTTGCACCACATGGCCGCTACGGCGGCTGCCATCCGCAGCTACTTCAGGCTGTCATGGACATTAACCATGACGCGCGCCGCCGCTTTGTGGACAAGGTTGAGATGGTGTTGGGCGACCTTCAGGACACAACCGTTGGCGTTCTGGGGCTGGCATTCAAACCCAACACCGACGATATGCGCGAAGCGCCATCGGTCGAGATCATTGAGCTGTTGCAGGCCAAGGGCGCGCGGGTCAAGGCCTACGATCCGGTCGCTATGGAGCGCGCGGGCGAATTGATGCCAAGCGTCACATTCTGCGCTACAGCCTACGATGCCGCCAAGGACGCCGACGCGATCCTGATCGTCACTGAGTGGAACGAGTTCAAGCAGATTGACTGGGAGCGACTGCACCGCTTCATGCGCCGTCCGGTTGTGGTGGATGGCCGCAATCTGTACGAGCAGGCTGACATGGCCAAGCGCGGCTTCATCTATTGGGGTGTTGGTCGCGGCATGCAGCCCGAGATCGATGAGGTTGCCAAGTCCGAGCCGGCCAAAATGGCATAGCAGTCCATCAATGTGGTGACGCTCAATGCGGGCGTCACCATGTTTCATGCACAGAACGCTCTGGCTGTCTCCAAGAGCACCTGCGCGCACTGAGCGACCGAATCAAGATCAACCCACTCCTCCACCGCGTGCGCGCCCGCGCCGCCCGGCCCAAACACCACCGTTGGAATGCCCGCTGCTGATAGAATCGCCGAGTCCATCCAGGGTGTTTCACCAACCAGATTCGGTTCGGTGCCAAGCACACTCACCACTTGACGACGAAGTTCGGCCACAATCGACGCATCAGGAGCAACTTCGAACGGCGCGCGCTCAAACGTCGTCCGCAGCACGGCCTTGAACGCCGGATCGCGCGCGGCCATCCAATCAAGCTTATCTTGCACCTGCGCTTCCACCATCGCGCGCGTTTCACCGGGAATCGTGCGGCGCTCTACCGCTAGCGAACAGCGGTCGGGATAGCTCGACAACTCACGCCCGCCAGAGATGAGCGAGGCGTGAAGCGAGCCACTCCCGAGCAGCGGGTGCAATGGCACAGCGCGCAACGCTTGATCAAGCTGCTCCAGCGCAACCAATACATGCCCCATTTTGGCAATGGCGTCCACGCCGAGGTCGGGCCGTGAGCCGTGCGCCGCCACGCCGCTGGTCACGATTTCCAGCCACACAAAGCCTTTATGTGCAACACAAAGTTGCAAATCGGTTGGCTCGGTTACAATCGCAGCGTCGGCATGCCAGCGCTTCACAATCGAGTCGGTGCCAATGCTGGCATATTCCTCGTCAACCACCGCCGTCACAATTACATCGCCGCGCAAGCTGTGCTGCTTGGCATCTGCACCCACTGCCATGATCGCCGCCAGGCTGCCCTTCATGTCGAACGCACCACGCCCGTAGAGCCGATTGCCTTCAATATGTGGTTCGTGCGGGCGCTGCATACCCGCTACGCCAACCGTGTCCATGTGCGCGTTCAGCATCAACGAGCGCCCGCCGCCGCTACCGCGTGCTATGCCGGTGACATTCGGGCGACCAGGCGCGGCTTCATCCAATTCCACTTCCAGACCGGCACGCTCCATCCTGCGCGCCACAAACTGCGCGATTTCGGTTTCGCCCGCCGCGCCGGGCACGAGATCAGGATTAACTGAGTCGATAGCGACCAGATCATGCACGAGCTGAGCGATTTCAATGTTGTTCATCATGCCTGCACCTCGCGGCAGAGCATCAAATTCATCGCTGTGAGACTCATCACTACCTCGCCATGCTGGTTTAATACTTCGACGAACGTGCGCACTACTCCACGATCGGGCCGCGAGTTTGAACGCTTCGCCTCTACGACGGTGGCGCGCAACGAGAGCGTATCGCCGGGACGCACCGGCTTGAGCCAGCGCAGTTCATCAATACCCGGCGACACAATGCTTGCGACGGGTGACAGATAATTGTCGACGATCATGCGCATCATCAGCGCGGTAGTGTGCCAACCGCTCGCAATCAGGCCGCCGAATGGCCCTGTGGCCGCAAACGCCGGATCGGTGTGGATGGACTGCGGATCGTAGCGGCGGGCGAATTCCAGCACCTCGGCTTCGTCAACAACCGCAGCGCCGAACTCATAAGTCTCACCGACATGGTAATCTTCAAAATAGCGTTCACTGAAGGGAATATCGTTACGCATGAAAAACGAAGCCTTTAAGGCGCTACGCCGATCATGACCAGAGGTACAGCTGGCACACCACGCCCCTGGCGAATAAGGTTATAAAGCTCGCCTTCATAATAACCAACGCCGGAAGACATGTGCGACTGAAGTGACTTCATCGGCAAAATCTCGACTCCAACATCAATAACATCGCCCACATAAAAGGCCATGTGCTTTACAAAAAGGTCATATGCCACGAAGGTGTATTTTCCGAACTGCACCTCGATAGCAATACGATCTTTAACGAAATCGGTTTGGTTATACGAGCGAATAGGAGATGCGCCTGCGCCGGTAATCTCTTGGTACTGTTGCTCAGGTGTTAATTGCATGGTTTTGCGAATGAGACGATAATCTGATGTAACCCAGTAAGCGGTGCGTGATTCGTGCCAATCTCGCAGTGTTAGTTCGCCATGAAAAGCCTTGTTCATATCAACAGGGCTGTAAAACGATTGACCTTTTGTTCGTTGTTCCTGTGAAACTTTGGTGCGGCACTGCTCGGCGTCAACAGCACTGACGACATCCTCAATCTCACTCCAAAGCGTTGGCTTATGCACCAAAATGTGTTCTTGGCCGTTCAAATGGGAGTATAATTCGACAATCCTCACTTATGTCCCCCATATGGAAGGGCTGGATCGTAAATAGGTTTCCCCATTGGGCGTGTTCGTAAAACACCTGCGCGAAGAGCCTCAACACGCTCTTTTGCTATATCGACATACTGTTGCTCAATATCACATCCGTAGGCATGCCGATTATGTTTTAATGCGGCGATAAGAGAGGAACCGACGCCCATGTAGGGATCGAGAACCTTATCCCCTTCGTTTGTCATGGACAAAACGAGCCGTTCAACGAGTTCCACGGGAAATTGACACGGGTGAATTGTTTTCTCCACATGATTTGATTTAACATTCGGAATGATCCATACATCACCAGGATTCTTCCCGAGAGGATTACCAGAAATTTCGCCTGCCCTCGGCCCTTTGAAATATTTTTTATTGGGATACTTTGATGGAACACGAACAGGATCAAGATTGAATGTATATTCATCGGTTTTTGTAAACCAAAGAATCGTTTCATAGCGTCCTGAGAAGCGTTTTGTGCAGTGCAGGCCGTGTTCATAGTGCCAGACTATTCGGTTACGGAGTCGCAGATTACGACGTTTGAAGAGTGGATACAGCACCATATCGAGCGGGATGACCTCGCCATCCTTGCTGATATGATTGCCTACTTCCCAACATAGTGAGCCTTCTGGATGCAGCAGACGCACACATTCGGCAATTACCTCAGCCTGCACCTCAAGGTACATGTCAAGTGAACTACGCCGTTCATAGGCTTTGCCAATGTTGTACGGCGGCGAAGTGATAATGAGCTTTATGCTTTCGTCCGGCAGCGCACGCATGAAGTTCATGTTGTCCATACATTCGACAACTGCCTCACAGTCGCGCCAAAGTTCCATTGCCGTCTGTACCATGATAATTCTCTCTACACGTAGGCTTACACGTTTTCAGATAGATTATATCACAAGAACATTCGTGCTGTCAACACGTTAGCTGACGAGAACATCATACCACAACTCCTCTATCAACAGCCATTAAGCACTATTTCTGCTATAGGTTTGAGCGATCACTTCCCCTCCACCAGCCGCCATGCCAGCAGCGCTACATCGAGCGCATCGGCGGCAGCGCGGGCGGCCTGCTGTTCGGCAAACATCGTGAGCGCACGCTGTGCGGCGAGGTTGAAGCGCGTCTGCTGATCGAAATTGGGTCGCACATACCAGCGTGTGGCGACGTTGTTCCAAGCTGTGCGCAGCCGCACCACCAGCGGCAGCCGCGACTGGAACGTGACTTCCTCCAGAACGCTGTTGGAGTCAAGTTCGCGCCAATAGCGTTCCAAAATATCACAGCCATCGTCAGGTAACACGCCGTCGCGCAAGCCACGGCCCGTCGCGAGCACTGCCGCTCGTTCGTCGGCGCTTATGGCGGCGAGTGATGGCACGCCTGCCTCATACACAAGCCGCGCCACACGGCGGTCGAGCAGCGGTGCCGTGGCAAGCCGCGCATGCTCAGCGGCGCGAAACTCGCTCCAAAGCATAGAAAAGGGAAGCCTTTTTGCGGCGTAACGCAGCCGATTGCGATGGTAGTAAAAGTAGAACTCTGAACTGTATTTGCCGGTCGTCGTCGCCTCGGCATGGCGCACAACCGCATGCGGCGCAACGACGACGCGCTGGCCTGCTCGCCGGGCGCGTTCGCAGAAGTCGCTCTCTTCCCAGTACGCCGGAAAGAAGCCCTCGTCGAAGCCGCTGAGTTCCTCCCAGAGTGAGCGGCGGAAGGCCATAGCCGCGCCATGCACGGCCCACACATCGGTCAATTCATCGTATTGACCGGCATCCTGCTCGCCGTCGCCGCGATGCGCCGTCAGCAGCACAGGCCTCTGGAGCAACGAGCCGACCGATTGAATGCGCCCATCGTCATACAGCACCTTGCTGCCCACTACGCCAATTTGCGGATCGGCAAATGGCGCGGCAAGCTGTTCAAGCCAATCAGCTTCCGGCAAGGCGTCGGGATTGAGCAGAGCGATGATGTTTCCATGCGCTACCGACGCGCCGCAGTTGACACCGCCTGCGAAGCCAAGATTTTCCTCTTGCGGAAGCAACCGGACTGTCAGCGGGTGCGCGCGGACCAGCGCCACCGTGTCGTCCTGCGAGGCATTGTCTACAATGATGACTTCGTGTGCAGCGGATTGGCGCTGAAGCGCGTCGAGGCATGCGCAGATGTGATCGGCGCTGTTGTAGGCGACAATAATGACGGAAAGAGTAGGCATCAACGTCAATTTATCAGCCTTCCCGCCACTGCCACTTGGCGGGCATGGACAGAATGCCGTAGCGTTCGCGGATGGCTTCACTCTGAACAACTAGAAGGTAGTGACGATCATGGTGATCGTAGGTGTGGAGCATGGTGTCGTCAACTACGGCGACGCTGAGCATGTAGCGGCCCATGAGCAGCGGCAGCGCGCCGATTGTAAAATCTATACAGCCTGTGCCGCGTACCTCCGGAATGTCCACGCCGTCGAAGCGTGTGTTCGGCCCGCTGAGCCACAGCCCGCCCTCATGATGCAGCGCCACGCCGAAGACTGGCCGCTGGATGGGTTTGTGCGCGACATAGTGCATGCGCACCGTGACCGGCGCGCCGGTCGGAAACACATCACGCTGCTCGCCATTGGCGTCCAGCAGTTCCACCTTGACGATCTCGATCTCGCGCGAGCCGCGCCGCCATGCCGCCTCGTCGCCCTGTGGCTCATTCTCAGCAGCGTGTCGTCGATCAGCAGCTTCGCGCTTGTTGGTGTCGGCCAGATAGTCGTCGATCACATCGCCGACCGGCCCGACCGTGCGTGCCTTGCCATGGTCGAGCCACACACCAATATCGCACAGCGTCCGCACCGTTTCCAACGCGTGTGACACAAAGATAATCGTCTTGCCCTGCTGCCGGAAGCTGTAGATCCGCTCCATGCACTTGCGCTGAAACGACTCGTCGCCGACTGCCAGCACCTCGTCGGTGATTAAAATGTCGGGGTCTACTGCCGTGGCGACCGCGAAGGCCAGCCGGGTGTACATGCCCGACGAATAATGCTTGACCTCCATGTCGATGAACTCGCCAATGCCAGAGAAATCTACGATTCCATCGAGACGCGCCGCCATGTCGCGGCGGCTGAAGCCCATCAGCGAGCCGTTGAGGAACACGTTATCGCGCCCGCTCAAATCGGGATGGAAGCCGCTACCAAGCTCCAGCAGCGCCGCCACGCGCCCGCGCAAAAATACGCTGCCCTTCGTCGGCTCCAAAATGCGCGTCATGAGCTTGAGCGCGGTGCTCTTGCCTGCGCCATTATGTCCAATCAGGCCAAGACTCTGGCCTTCGTTCACCTGGAAGGAAATATCGCGCAAGGCCCAGAACTCCTCGCCCTGCTTGCGCGGACGAAAAAGTCCGGCGACCTGTTCCTGCACGGAATTGCGCCGATCACGATGAAGTATGAAACGCTTGGAAACCTTGTTAAACTCGATAACGGTGTTGGTCATGGTTATTGTTTGCATCGTGGGCGAACACATCGGTTCGCCCCTACGCAATGTGCATCAATGAAACACCATGCTGTAGGAGCGGATCGACGTACCCGCCCACATCGACTTAAAAATCAAATCTCTTCACCGAATTGGCCGCTCCGGCGCTGGAAAAACCAGTAGCCTACTGCAAGCACCGCCAGCGCGGTAACGAGCACACGAAAGATGCTGTCGAGCGCGGGCAGCCCGGGCGTCGGCACCTGGCCGATTGGCACCGCTGTGCCGTACAAAATCTCACGGTAGAACTCGATCAGCGACGCCATGGGATTAAACCAGCGGATCGCCTGCGTCACAATCGGATTGAACCCGCCAATCGCGTACACAACCGGCGTCAAGAAGAACCAGAATTGCAGCAGAATGCCGACCAGATGCACAAAGTCGCGAAAGAACACCGCCAGCGCGCTGGTGAAGAACGCGACGCCCGCCAGGAACAGTAGCTGTAGCACGAGTAGCACCGGCAGATATGCCAGCGTCCATGAAAAGTTGAGCCGCCCGAGCGTAAGCCATTGCACCACTGCCATGACCAAAAACATCATCGGTAGCGATAAAAGAAAGTTGACCAAACTCGATAGCACGCTGACAAGTGGCAGCACTTCGCGCGGGAAGAACACCTTCTTGATCAGGTTGGCGTTGTCGATCACACTGCGAGTGCCGCCGTTGACCGCCTCGGCGCAGAAGTTCCACGGCAAGAGGCCGACGATCAGGAACACGGCGAACATGGCGATGCTATTCGGCATGAGCACGCCAAACACGAACAGAAACACCAGCATGAGCAAGAGCGGCGCAAACTGCGTCCATAAGTAGCCGAGCGCGCTGCCTTTGTAGCGCACCCGCAAGTCGCGCAGCACCAGATTGCGCACAAGCTCGCGATACGCCCACATCTCGCGCAGCTTCGGCATGATGCCTGCGCTGCGATCTACCGCCACGCTCACGCCGCCGAAAACCAGGCCGATGATCGCCGCCAGTGCCAGCAACTCAGGGATGTGACGGGCTACCAGCGAGCCGGGTTGTGCCTGAGCGCTGCGGTATGCTTCAGATTGCTGATCAGGATTGAAGGGCATGTTAAGCAGATTGATCGCGCGACGGATGCTTTCTAAGCCTGTTGTCAGCCGCTGTTCGGTGAGGCATAGCTGCGGCGCGCGCTGTGCATTGGCGCGAAGTTCCGCGCGGCAGTCCAGCCCTGCCTGCTGGATCTGCGCCTGCAAAGCGGGCAAGTCCACGCGGCTCAACTCAACGTCGCGCACCTCAAACGCCCGCGCGAGGTCATTGCGGTCGTTCGGCGCAAGCTGAGCCACGGTGATCTGACGCGCGTCCGGATCGGTCGGCGTGTTGAGTGGAAAGGCTGAATTCAGAAAGATGGTGCGCAGTTGCTCCTCGAATGGTGTGGGCGGTGGCGCGTTCTGCTGCAAGGCATTAACAAGATAAGATCCAGTCAGCACCCGAAAAATCTCGCGCCCACCCGCCGCGCGGATGCTACGCGCCATGGATTCGGCGGCATCATTTGCCAAGACCTGCGCCTGCTCCGGCGTGCGCGCCACCGCTAGCACACGGATGCTTCCGTCCGGCTGCGGCTCGTAGCGCACACCCAACGTCGGTGAGCCAAGGTCGGGGTAGCGCGGCGCGTCACCGCTGGCGTTCAGCTGAAACTTCAGCAGTTCAACCGCAATGTTGTCGATCGCGGTAAACTGCGCATTCGGCGTACCATTAGTGAACAGGCCACCGTAGCGCGATGGATCGAACTGTACTGTCGCGGTAGTCTGGTAAATCACAGGCTGCGACAGGATGCGCGGCGCGGCGGCAGCGAGCGCGCCAACGGTACACAGCACCAGCCACAGCCATTGGTAGAGTTGCAGCGGCCCATGGCGGCGCACCAGCGCGCCGGTCCAGCGTGTCGGCAGCGCTACGCGGGCCATGCGGTCACCTCCAGCGACTGCCCAGGCGGCTAAAGAAGGAAGAATCAGTGCTGACCCACGCATTTGCACGTTGCCCTCAACACGCGCCGCAGCAAACGGCAGTTTGAGCGTCAGTCCATCGAGATTTTGCGTGCTGCTGTTCGTCACGCGGAATCGCAACGGGCTGCCTTGCTGATTGTCACCCGTTTCTTTGGTAATTTTCACTTGTGCAAGCGCCTGCTGCCAATCAGCGATGTGGGTCATAGGTGCAATCCACAACTTGCCTGCGTCGCGCTGCTGGGCGGCATACTTAATCACTGTGCCCCAATCAGCGATCTGTTGCGGCGTAGTGACTTCTTCAGTATGCGACCATATATCGATCATGCCGTTCGCCGCAATCGCGCGGTCGATCTCGGCAACGGCTTGCGCTGCGTCGCCGCCAGCGTGGGACTGAACCATTTTATTGTTTGAGTCGACTGTGCGGCCAGACAACAGGTAGAAGTCTGGACATGCCAGAATTGCCTCATGACCTGTGACTGGCTTGCACTGCCAGTGTTCTCGGTCGGCAAGCTGGTACTGCGGCTGCGACCAGTTGGTGCGCGTGATTGCCGTGATACCTGCATCTTCCAGCGCTTTCCAGCTTGCATCGCTCATGCCAGCACTGCTGCTCCATGGAAAGGCCAGCGAACGGGCAGACTGCACACCGCGCGCTTCGGCAGCCGTTTCCCAGGTGGCGATGTCAGCGCGCCACTGACTTGACAATGCGTAGCCGCCATAGAGATGGCTGAACGTGTGGCTCTCGATTGCCTGCTTTTCGGCTTGCAAGAGCGGCACAAGATCACCGAAATAATAATCAGGGTTGCTCGCTGTCGTACCGTACGGGTCGGTCGAGAACCACGGGCGCTGCGACCAATCGCTCGGCCAGCCATGCTCCGGCGTAGCCCATGTAAAGGTTGGATTGCCCATAAACAGTTGCTGCTCGGTGTTGCCAAGCAGAAAATCATAGCCAGTGGCGTAATAGGTCGCCTGAATGCCATACGGGCGGAACAGATCGAGCGTTGTCGTGACGCCCTGCCGCATGCGCAAACCGCGCGTGATTGGGTCTTGTGCGCTGTTCGGATCGTCCAGGCCGGTGCGGGTGTGAATCGGCCCGCCCATGGTGGTTTCCCAGTCAAATGAGAACGATAGCGCCGCCTGTTGCCCATTCGGCCACGGCTGCACAACTACCGCTGATGTGTCAGGCGGCTGGCTCATGTCGATCTGCTGCGCAGTAGGCGCCTGAACGCCGAGCATCGGCGAGCCGTCGCTCACTTCCGTTGCGGTCCAGCGCACATGCATGTCGTCAAGATATACGCGGTCATCCGAGGCAGGTTGGATGCGCACTTGCAGCGTGGCTGCGTTATCTGGCGCGCGAAATGTCGCCTCGATCGGTGCCCAACTGGTTAGCTTCGGCTGCCACAACACAACCTTTTGCCATGCGCTGATACCCTCGCTCAGCAGCTTGCCCTGGGCATCAAGCCAGCGAAATACCAGCCTCACTCGCGTGGTAGAACTCTTATCGCTATCCGTCAGCGCCTGACCGGTGAAGCAGTAGCTTTTGCCACCGCTCACCGCGATGTCGGGCGTCTGCACATAATTGTTGATGCCAATCAATTGCAGCGCGCGCCCGTTGGTGAGCGCGAAGCCTTTGCCGTCCACCGCCGGACCATGCAGTTCAACGCCGTTCGCAAAACTCGACCAGCCGGTCGGCAACTTCGCGCCCGTCGGGTCTGCAAGATCGGCATTTGGCAGCCGCTCGTCGGCGATCACCGGCACCGATTGGCAGCCTTCCAGCCGCGTGCGCACCATCACCATGGCACCCACGGCGAACACAACACACATAAGGATCGCTAATAATAAACTACGTCGCATGCGCGATTTTATCCCTCCAGAACGGTCATTCTAGCATACCGCGCCCATGCTGACAATCATTGACCAGCCGCCAGTTCTTTGCTAGACTGTAGTTGCCACTCTCAATAATATGTATTCGGCTGCACTCGTAGACGTTTATTGTTTGTGCCTAAACGAACGTGTAGCCGCGATTACGAACACAAGATATCCATGCAACGTACACCTGTGCTTCCGTTCAGCCGGTTACGCTTCGGCTGCCTCCTACTTGCCAGCATTCTCGTGATTGGCACGGTTGGTTTCATGCTGATTGAAGGATGGGACGTCATCAGCGCCTTTTATACGGCAGTGCTGGTGGTCTCCACCCTTGGCTTCAGCGACCGCCGGCCGACCGGCCTGCCCGGCGAGTTGCTGACAATTGGGCTGATCGCAGGCGGCGTGGGAACCTTGTACTATCTTGTCGGTATTTTGGCACAAGGAGTAATCGAGAGCCAGCTTGACCGAGGAAAGAGAAGAGCCATGGACCAGCGCGTTGCAAAATTAAGCGGCCATTTCATCGTCTGCGGGTTTGGCCGAGTCGGCCAGCAAACCTGCCGCCAGCTTGCCCGCGAGAAGAGCAAGTTTTTAGTTATTGATGCCTCCGACGAGCGCCTTGAGATGATTGAGAACGCTGGCTACATGTACATCCGCGGCGATGCATCCAACGACGACGTGCTGCTGCATGCAGGCATCGAACGAGCGCGTGGGCTGCTTACTGCGGTTCAGAGCGATGCGGGCAATGTGTACATCACGTTGTCGGCGCGGGCGCTGAACCCAAAGCTGTTTATCGTCGCGCGCGCCGCCACCGCCGAGGCCGAACACAAGCTGCGTATCGCCGGAGCAAACCGCGTGATGTCGCCGTATGTGCTCGGTGGCCGTAGCATGGCCGGGCATGGCGCTGCGCCCGGCAGTGATGGATCTGATCGACTTGCTTGTGCATAGCGATGACTTCGAGATGTGGCTGAAAGAGGTGCATCTTGAAGAAGGATCGAGCCTGCTGGGAACAACCGTTGGCGAAACGCAGATGCGCCAGCGTGCTGGCGTGACGATCCTGGCAGTGCGGCGGGCTGACGGGCACATCATTGCCAATCCCAACGCAGACTTCGTGCTTCAGGTCGGCGATACACTCATTGTGCTCGGCGCGCACATCGACATCGCGCAGGTAGCTCAGTTGCAGCCATTGTCACGCGACACGCCCTGATTTATTCATCATCCGGCGGCAGATTCCCGCTGCTATCAAAATCAAGCTCAGCAAACACCCGCGCACCTTCTTCGGCCTGCGAGGCTGGCACAAACACGCGCACAGTACTCAGCGGGCCGCTGACCATGCCGTACACGCCTGCCACCGACTCGCCCTGCAGAAACACTGTCAGACCAGCGTCTTCCATGTAGCCTCGCGCGATCTCAGCCCGCAGCGGCCCCTCGACCACGCCGATGCATACCGGCGCAACCCCTTCGCCGTCGCCGCCGGTGGTCGAGTTTACCTCGGTTGCGTCGCCTGTCTGCTTGTGTTTATCGCCGCGATGCCAGATCCATGCCGCATCGGTCATGATATTGTTCCTTTGATTGCGCCCTCACCCTCCGTCCCTCTCCCACGAGGAGAGGGAAGCTGCGGCAGCCGCAGGGTGAAGGAAAAGTTCAACCTTATGCCGTTGCGGGAGCCTCACCGCGACGGAACCAACGCCGCCATTCGTGATTTTCCCACACCACCAGCAACTGGGCCGCGTTGAAAATTGACGAGTACGTGCCGCTGATTAGTCCGATCATGAGGATCAACACGAAGTTAAAGATGCTGGTACCGCCGAACAGCAAAAGTGCCGTCAGGGTAAACAGCGATGTCAGCTGCGTATTAATCGAGCGCGGCAGCGTCTGCACAATGCTATGATTGACAATAGCTTCAAACGTCTCGCCGGATCGACGGGCGATCAGGTTCTCGCGCACGCGGTCGAATACGACAATCGTATCGTGAACCGAGAAGCTAATAATTGTCAGCAGCGCCGTAAGGAAGTAGGCGTCAATTTCCAGACCAGTGACCACGCCCAAAATGGCGGCAACGCCGAGCACCACCAACACATCGTGAAGCATGGCGAGAATGGCGCAGACACCGTAGCGCACCGGGTTGGGTGCTTTGCGAAAGGCCAGTGTCAGATAAATCAGAATAGCTACGCATGCCCCCAGCACAGCAATAACAGCGCTGCGCGTCGATTTCACTACTCACTGTTGCACCGACGCTCTGCACCTGTTCAAACTGCACCTGACCGAACTGTTGTTGCAGCGCTTGCTGCATCTGCGGCTGCTCGGTTTCGGGGTTCCGCACCACCGAGGTACGCACCACAGCAAGCGGGTAGGTCTTGCCATTCACCGTGGTCTCGCTCAACTGCACGCGCACATCGCTGTAGCCTTGCTGCTCGAATACACGCGCGATGGCATCAGTGTTCAGTTGGCTGGCAGGCCGCTCTAAAAACTGCACATCCCATAGCGCGCCGCCCGCGAAATCAATGCCGGTGCGCAGGCCGTACAGCAGCAAGAACACCAGGCCAGGAATGATAATGATCAATGAAATAGCAAACCAGGTATAACGATGTCGAACAATACCTTCCATGAAACTAGCTCCTTATAGCCGCTCATTATGCTGCGGTTGTGCTTTGCTGCTCATGCTCAAGTGCTGGCGCGCTTTCTAATTCGTACATCCATGGATTCTGGGCAAACGAAAGCGGTCCAATAACGCGCAGCAATGTGCGGGTGACGGTAATCGCGGTGAACAAGCTAATCAGAATACCAAGACCCAGCGTGAGGGCAAAGCCCTTGACGAGGCTCACACCATAGCTGTTGCCGAACAAAAACAGAATAATCGATGTAATCAGCGTTGAAACGCTGGAGTCGCGGATGGCAGGCCATGCTTCCTTGAAGCCAAGCTCGACCGCTGTGCGCAACGTGCGCCCGTGCCGCAGTTCTTCTTTCAAACGGGCAAAAATCAACACGTTCGCGTCAACCGCCAAACCAATCGAGAGAATGAAACCAGCGATACCAGCCAGCGTCAGTGTAATCGGAATAAGTTTATACAGCGCGAATGTAATCGCCGTATAGATCAGAAGCGCAATGGCCGCCAGCAAACCTGGCAGACGATAATACAGCAGCATGAACAGGCCGACCACGATCAGGCCGACCACACCAGCGATCAGGCTGGCGTTGACTGAACTCTGCCCAAGCGTCGCCGTGACGGTGCGGCTCGATTCGATGTCGAAGCTGACCGGCAGCGCGCCGTACTTCAGCTGATTGTACAGTTGATCAACCGCTGCCCGCGAGCCGACCGTGATTTCACCCTGGCCGTTCACCAGCGCCGACTGAATGGTTGGACAACTCACCACCCGGTTGTCAAGCACAATACACATCGGCTTGCCAACGTTTTGCGCAGTGAATTGCGCCAGCTTCTGTGCCGAGTTGCCTTTGAAAGCAAAGGTAACCGCGAACGGATTCGCGCCCGGCTGGTTACTGGAAAAGCGCGGCTGCACCGAGCCTGTGTCCAAATCGCTTCCGTCGGTGATGCTTTGATACACTGGGCCGCTCGGCGTCTGAGCTGTGCCACTCAGCGGAGTAGTGCTAGAAAGCGCATTGGTGCTACTCGTCGTTCCAGTGCTTGTTAACGCGCCAGTGCTGCTCGTCGTCCCGGTATTCGTCAGTGTTTCCGTTCCTGTCACTGGCGTGGCGGTGGATTGTAAGGCACTCGGGTTCGGGTTGCCCTCGGTACGCACCACCGTGCCATCTTGCAGGTACTGCCCATTCGAGTCGATGAACTCAAGGCGACCGGCGCTACGAATGGTGTTGATCGCCTGATTCGGGTCTTTTACGCCCGGAAGCTCAACAATAATACGATCGGTGCCAGAGCGCTGCACTACCGCCTCGCTCACGCCCAGACCGTTGACGCGGCGCTCGATCACGCCCGCCGCTGTGCTGATCTGTTCCGCTGTCACATCAGGATTTTGTGCCTTGAGCAGCACCTGCGTGCCACCTTGCAAGTCCAGGCCAAGGCGCGTGCTCACGTCACGATTCAGCCATGTCTGCCGCCCATCCGAGCCAGCAGGCGCAAAATCGATCCACAGTGCCAGGCCGGCGACCAGCACAATCAATACAAGAAAAGCTACTTCACGATTCCGCACGGTTGTTGTTCCTCCAGTGCCAATTGCGTCGGCACTACACCTAGTCGTATCATTGCGCCGTAGCGCGACATACACGCTGCTGCCCATCCATAAACATCAGGCAAAAGGGGAGTGAACGGGCCATGGCTCGCTCAAGCTCCCCTTGCATTCTCAGTCAAATTATAGACCGTACTCCTAGCCCCTGTCAACGCGCACATGGCAGCACAACCGCCACTTTCATAAAGCAAGCTGTGCCTCTCATGGTCGCTACACTACTTCTGGGGGGCCTTCGCCAATGCCGCATCAATGCCATCGCTCAGGTTCTGCGCGGTGTACTTCTGACCGTCGATCACAAAGGTCGGGGTCGCGTTAATTTGAGCGTTGATGGCATCCTGCTGTGCCGCGAGAACGGTTGGCTTATATTTCTCACTATTGAAGCATTGATCAAATGTGGACATGTCGAGGCCAATTTCTTTTGCATAGGCGTCAAACATGGGGAGTGGCCGCGACACCTCTGACCATTGCGCCTGATTGGCAAACAACAGATTGTGCATTTCCCAGAACTTGCCCTGATCTGCCGCACAGCGCGCGGCTTCAGCCGCAGGCACCGCGTTCAGGTGCTGCGACAACGGAAATTCATGGTAGATAAAATGCACCTTACCGGTTTGAACATACTTCTGGTCAATGCTCGCCTCGGTGTAGTTCGCGAATGCGCCGCATGATGGGCACTGGAAATCAGCATATTCAACAACTGTCACAGGCGCATTCGCGTCACCTTTTGATGGGAAGCTATCAAGCGAAACGTTGGTAGGAATCACGGGTGAACTCTTCGGCACAAATATGAACCCCAACAATGCGATACCTGCAATGATGACTACACCGAGAACGATGTAGAGAATCTTCATCTGATTGGATTTTTGCCGAGCCTGAGCCGCCCGGCCGCGCTGAGATCGAACACTCATGAGGTTTCTCCATTGGTGTCATGACTATTGTTTCAAGAGCAAACTGCATGAGACACAGCCTGCACATGCCAACTTTCGCGCGCCACCAGGGAATTCCGCCTGGCGCAAGGCGGCGCGATAATGTTGACTTTCAGAATCTATTATACTCAGTCTTGGCATGCAACGTCAACGGTTAAAGAGGTAAAGAGTGGATGAGAATATCCACTATTGCGATCATGTACATGATTGTGGTGCTGTATGAGTCGCACAACCATATACACATGAATCATGGCCACGCCGCGAGATGATCATACCTCAACTAACCAGTTTATGATAGAGTGTTTGCTGGCGCTCCACCGCCGCTCGATACACAGCATGGTGACGCGCATTCGGCTGGAACACTGCGCCATCATCGCTTGGCAGCTGCTCAACTGACGTGATCTGCCCCAGCGCCTCAAGCGCCAGCAGCGCCGCGCCACGGCTCGTGCCTTCCTGCTCCTCCGACGAGACCACTGGCAGGCCAAGTACATCACTCATGATCTGTATCCACGCTGGCGAACTGAGCAGCCCACCGCCGCTCGCGATGAGTTGACGATTTTCAGCATGCGGCAGCCGATCGAGAATAATCGCGAAACGATATGCCACCGCTTCCAGACTGGCGCGCAAGATCTCAAGCGGTGTAGTGCTCAGCGACAATCCTGTTATCGTCGCGCGAACATCGCCCGCCCAGCCAGGGCTGCGCTCGCCCGCCCAGAACGGCAGCACGGTTAATCCATGGCCGTCGGGTGGCATAGCAGCCAGCTGCGGCTCGATGCGCTCTTTCGCACCAAGCTGCGCCATGCCACGGATCGCAACCGTACACGTTGCCGCCTTCAGACGTTGCGCCACCCAGCAGCGCCCGATTTTTATCGACCCGATAACACCACAAGCCTTCTGGCACATGATCGACATGCGGCAGCACCAGCCGCACTGCGCCGGTCGTGCCGACGGTCAGCGCCGCCCGGCTGGCTCCCACGGCGCCACTGCCAATGTTGGCCGCCGCTCCATCGCCCAACGCGGGAAACCACGGCACATCGCGCAAGGTCGGCCAGCGCTGTGCATACGGGCCATGCAAGCCACGTAGCGGCTGGTCAAGATCCACAAGTGGCGCAAGCTGCTGTGTCGTCACGCCGACAGCATCGAGCAGCGGCTGGTCCCATGCCAGCGTCTGACGGTTGAGCAACCCGCTCCACGACGCGATTGAGTAGCTAGCGCGGCTCTGCCCAAACAAGCTCTGCTCCAGATATTCGCCGATCGTGATCCAGCGCGCGGCCTGCCGCCATACATCGGGCTGCGTTCGCCGAAACCATGCCAGCCGCGCGGGCCAGTAGCTGGTCCGCAGCATGCAGCCGGTGCGCTCGTGAACGTCGCGCTCGTTCAATAGCTGTTGCAACGCGGCAGCATCGTCGGCGTTGCGCGTGTCAGCATAGAGCAACAGCGGCGTCAGCGGCTGGAACATGCGATCCACAGCCATGACGCTTGAGGCCAGCGTGTCCACCGCCACACCGCCGATCTGCGCGGCCCGCTCACCCGCCTGCAGCAGCGCGGTATCCACACAGCGGCCCACCCGCGCGATGGCCTCGTACGGGTCTTCCTCCGCTCGTCCTTCGCCGTCACTGGCGATCACGGTTTTTTCCTGCGCAAGCACGCCCTCGACGGCACGACCTCGCGCGTCAAACAGCAGCACCCGCGTGGAGGATGTACCGATGTCGATGGAGAGAATAAACGGCGGCTCGGCGTGTTGTAATGCAATTGTACTCATGGTGAATATTAAGGAACTAAGGAACTAGAGCAGTTCCCAGAGGTTTCCTTAGTTCCTCAGTTCCCTTCTTTCAAAACAGACTTAACTGTTCTGCGTCATCACGCGGCGGCAAGGTGTTGCACCCATGCGCCGCCACCCATTCGGCACTTGGCCCGGCCCAACGAAAGCGCGCCAGAATCACACGTCCTTGCCCGTCAAACGCGACGCCCTCGGCCTCCAGCAACTCACGCTGGCGCAGGCCGCGCGTGCTGATGCCGCCCTCACGATTGATCACGCGCTGCCATGGGACATCCTGTTCGCGGCCTTCCGGCAGTTCGTTCAGTGCAAAGCCGACCGTGCGAGCGTCGCAGCCACCGCCGACAATCGCCGCGATGTCGCTGTAGGTTGACACCTCGCCATGCGTCACCTGGGCAACCACGTCATAGATTTTTTCATACAGTGCGTAATCAGGCGAAGGATGCATCCGGGCCTCCAGATGCGCCGTCTCGACGTTCCATCATTGCAACAAATGAAATATAATGACCCAGATAACATAGACCATTATACGGCAGATTTTGCGAGCGTTGGCTATGATGTAAAGCAATCATCGTTGGATTACGATCAAGCGATTGTTCAAGGTAGCAGATAGCAAACAGTTTCCCTGTAACCCCGAAAACGGCCAGCGCAATGATGCGCTGGCCGTTTTCGGGGTTGATTGCATTGTGCGATATGTGCGGCGTTAATCTTTATCAGGTCGGCATTACGCATCTGAGGTTGATTCTGCTGCAGTGGGCCGATAGCGTACGTACTGACGGCGGTTACCAAACATGACGTGATAATCGCATTGAACATGTTAGACGCCAGCGTGGTGCAGCAAGCCGCGAATGACCCAAGCCTCACCGATATGAAACCAGTTATGTTCAATGGCTAACCAAAACAGGAATTCGCCGCGTGGCCACCCTCTCTCAGCCCAGTAGTGCTCGACCCATGCCCATGTTCACCGAAGTCACTCTTGTTTGCCGCGCATCGTGCATCGACGGCAGAGATGGTGCCGTTGAGCATGCGGAAGTCAAGTATTTCCACCCAGGCGTGGGTCTCGCGGCCAACAGCTGCCCGATATGCCCGCAAGGCGTCCAAACAGATCATCTGACTAATCTCGTTGACTTCCTCGAATGTAGCGCCAGTGCCAATATGGCGCGACGTAATGCCAAGTTCTGGCAGCCAGCCACCGCGGTCCAGTACCTCCGATGTACCGCGGAGGACGGCGTTGACCGCGGCATCCTCGCAACGCGCCATGTGCCAGACCAGCCAGGCCATCGTATTGTGATCCGGCGTTGGGCGTCGCCGCAACTCATCCTCCGTTAAATCTGTCCAGATCGTATCTTCTTCTTTCCACCAGCCATCCGGCTCCATCTTTGCAGAATGGACGCTGGCATGCCGAGCTAAGAATATCTCACGAGCATCCATGTGCTCCTCCTATTTCTCACCCGTAGCTCGCCGTCAACTCAAGCTGAATGTTATCCGGGTCGCGGAACGCCAGGACATACATCCCAAAATCTTTCCCGAGATTTGATCTCGCCATGTGGCACGTTGCGCTGGTCGAATATCTGGACTGAGCGATCGAGATCGGCTCGGCTGCCGACTGCGAAGCTGAGGTGGTCGAGCCCAACACGGAACTCATCAAAGCGATCGACGCCTTCCGTATCCACCTGACGGCGCAGGCCCAGAATGAAGGTGCCGTTGCTGAGCAAGGTCACATCCGGCAGCTCCGCCACAAGCTGAAACCCACAAAGGTCTTGATAGAATGCGGTCGAGCGCCTGAGATTGGTTACGCGCAGTGTCACGTGGTGGACTGGACCGAGCATGATTTGTTCTGCCATGGCCGTTTCCTCCTGATTCAGGTGCTTGCTCTGTCTGCTCATCTTACAGGAAGGCGATCCACATGTCGTCAGGGAAAACCCTATACTCGCAATACGGGATACCCTAATCGTCCATGCGCACGGTGTGTAGCGGGGAAACGAGTGAGCGGAAAAGCTTAATACGCTGGGAATTACAGCTTGCGCAGTTGGGCCATTAGATCTTGTGGCGCTTGTGCCAAACCACGTGTCACTGCCCAGGCGGCGACTTGAGCGCGCGACGAAAACCCTAGTTTGGTCAGGATGTGGCTCACATGCGCTTCGACCGTCTTTATTCCCACGACGAGTTCTGCAGCGATCATGCGATTGGAATAACCTGCTGCGATCAAGACCACCACCTCATGTTCCCGTGCAGTCAGATCGCCAACCTCTTTCGATGGCAAACTGCTCGGCTCAGCATTCGTAGCGCCATCTGCTTCGCTGGCAGCCAGTTCAGCGAAGGCATCGTCAACGGCCTGCTCCAGCGTGAGGTTTTCTCCCTCTGTCCATACTGCCGCATATGCCGACTCATTCAGCATCCTCTGGGCCGGCTCCAGCCGGGCCGCAAGCATCTGTGCGCGGGCAGGCGAGAGTGGAATCGCAACCGTCGAACGCAGCTGAGCGGTAAATACGGTAAGCCGCAGTGCAACGTGTGGGCGGCGATGAAGCGCCGCTAACCCCGCTGCCCCCTCAATTGCACACACGATCCCCCACGGCCACTCAAGCGCAACCGATGCTGTGAGACTCTCCTTAAACCGCAGCATTGCCGTCATCGCGTCTGACTGAGCTAATGCCATATCGCCAAGATGGTAGAGCGCGTAGGCGATTCCCTCAATGTCTCCCAGCATGCGCCAGATCGCTAAACTCTCTTCATGGAGGTGCTGGGCGGCGGCAATGTTACCACGATAGAAAGCGGCAGTCCCCAAGTGGCTCAAACAATCAGCGCAGCCCTGCTCATTGCCCAACACGCGGTTCAATTCAAGGCTTTCTTCATACAATGCACATGCGGCAGAATAATTGTCCTGGTGGAGCATCACATAGCCCAGGTTGCTTAACGCATCAGCGCCCCCTGGATGTGCCCCAGACCACGCCAAATCTGCAGGCTTTCACTAATAAGGCTAGCCGCTGCTGTATAATCACCTTGATAACGGGCGAGGAACCCCGCACAATCGAGCGCCTTTGCACGAGCGCTGGCATTACCATGAGCGAGTGCCAGAATCTGTGCCAATCGCTCACGCCCTTCCGTCAAGTAGCCACGCATGAACCAGAAAAGCCGTAGCGCCGTGGCGAAGCGCAGGCCAATCGAGGATTCCTGCTGTTCCACTGCCCAGCCGAGCGCGGCCCGCAGGTTGTCGTGCTCCTGCTGCAACTGGCTCAGCCACATACTTTGCTCCGCACCTTCCAGCGCCGCCGCCGCCGTCTCCGCGAACGTCAGGAAAAATTCCGCGTGCTTTCGCCGGATGGTTGGCAATTCGCCGCTCGCGGAAAGCTGCTCCAGCGCGTACTCACGAATCGTTTCCAGCATGCCAAAACGCGGCTGGACTGCGTGGCTCTGTACCTGATACAGCAGGTGTTGATTAGTCAGCGACTCAAGCCCGTCGAGCACGCTGGCATACTCAAACGTGTGAACATCCAACGCGACGACAGCTTCAGCTGCCTCAATTGTGCAGCCGCCCACAAACACCGCCAGCCGCGCAAACAACGTCTGCTCCCATGGCTCCAACAGGTCGTAGCTCCAGTCAATTGTGGCACGTAGGGCCTGCTGACGCGCCGGAACATCCTGCGGGCCGCCGGTAAGTAATGCCAGGCGGCGATCCAACCGGGCTAGCAGAAGCTGTGGAGAAAATAGTTTGCTACACGCAGCGGCCAATTCAATCGCCAGCGGCAACCCATCGAGCCGACGACAGATGTCTACCACCGCCGCAGCATTCTCGTCGGTAAGCGCAAAATCGGCCCGCACAGTCTGGGTGCGTGTGACAAATAGTTGTACCGCATCATACTGCTGTAACTGATCAAGCGATGGCAGCATACCACGGTTAGGAATCGCGAGCGGCGGCACCGGAAACTCCCGCTCCCATGTGAGGCGGAGTGCTGCGCGGCTGGTTGCGAGTACCTTCAGATTTGGGATGGCGGCCAGAAGTGCGGCAACACCGGGAGCAGCCGCTAGCACATGCTCGAAGTTATCCAGCAGAAGCAGCAATTGCTTGCCATACAGTGCATCACCTACGCACGCGAGCAAGGGCTGATCGCCCGCATCTATGACGCCAAGCGCCTTTGCAATGGTCGGGATGACCAGCGCCGAATCGCTAATAGCCGCAAGTTCGACGAGCACGACGCCGTCCGCAAAATCGTCACACAGTTCCGTTGCCATCTGGAGGGCCAGCCGCGTTTTGCCAACACCACCAGGACCACTCAGCGTCAGCAGGCGCACATCGCTGCGCCGCAGGAGCACCCGCACGAGCATCCGTTCCGTGTCGCGTCCAATAAACGGAGTTGGCTGCGCTGGCAATCCACCCGGCTGACAGTCGAGCGTCTTGAGCGGCGGAAAGGTGACAGGCAAATCGGGAGCGACAATCTGAAAAACATGCTCAGCCTGGGTAAGATCCTTCAGACGATGGACACCCAAGTCGCGGAGCGGCAAGTCAGTTGGAAGTTGCTCGCGCACTGCATCCGCCGCCGCATGCGAAAGCAGAATCTGGCCGCCGTGTCCCGCCGACAGCAGCCGAGCAATGCGGTTGAGGGTCGGGCCGAAGTAATCGCCATCACGTTCCTCGGCGCTTCCCACATGCAGTGCCATCCGCACCCGCAACGGCTGCTGCGTCGCCCAGGCCTCCCCAGTTAACGCGCACTGGGCAGCCATTGCGGCATCCAGCGCATCATGCGCAGTAGCAAACACTGCATACATACCATCCCCAATGTTTTTGAAGATCGTGCCTGCGTGGGCAGCAACAGCATTGCGGAGGATAGCATCGTGGCGCTGCATCGCCTGCTGCATTGCGGCAGGCTGCTGCTCCCATAGTCTGGTGCTTCCTTCAACATCTGTGAATAGAAAGGCAACCATACCCGCTGGCAGAGTACCTACCATTGCCATCCCTTTCTATGTAGGTGGAGTCAGTTGGGCATGTTCACAGAGTACTTTACAGCCGAGAAGAGAGGTTGGCAAGTAAAAATATACTAATGTATGACCGACAAATTCACACCAAATCCATGCTACGTATACCATGACAAGACGGCTTACAATGGGTAAGCAGCATACATTTCCTATGTGGGAGGCATGACATGGCGAGAGAATTGGCTGTTCCTGCACGAAAAACTGTTGGCTTGAGTCGGTACGCCGAAATGGTTGCGCCATACACGTTGACGATCCTGCGCGTCATCGTCGGTCTCACATTCCTGCTCATGGGGCTTCCCAAGTTTTCAAATCTTGCTGGCTTCTCTGGATTTGTAGGAAACCTGGGTGTGCCCATGGCTGGTGCGGTGGGACCGCTCATCGCGACGCTGGAGGTCGTCGGCGGGTTGCTGCTGATTGTCGGGCTTGGCACCCGCTGGGTGAGCATCTTGTTCGCAATTGAAATGCTGGTGACCACACTCATGGTGAAGATGCCGAATGCGGGCTTCATCGCGCCGCAGGGCAAAGGTGTGGGCGCGGAACTGGACTTGCTGCTGCTCGCGGGCGCGCTGGTGCTATTCGGCTACGGCTCCGGCATGCTGTCGATCGAGCGCAATGTCCTGAAACGAGAAATTTAAACCCTTGCTGAAAAGTGCCTGCCAGAACTGGAACCAATATAGCTATATTGGTTCCAGTTCTGGCAGGCATAGACATGCAGTTACGGAGCCGCGACATACGGCAAGAGGACATGGTACAGCGCCTGAGTGCTCTCTGGCGGCACTGCCGCGTCCGGCTCGCTCGTTGGATCAGGCGCGTTGGTCGGGTCAGGCATGTCGGTGACGTTCGGCTCGCTGGCCGGATCGGGTGGATTTGCCAGGTCGCTGGCGCTGCCCGTGCTGGTCATAGTGCTGCTGGCGCTCTGGCGCTCAAAGGCACCGATGTCACAACGACTCTTGCCATCGCCGTTGCCATCCTTTGGGCGGGCATAGCCGCGCTGGTCCTTTGCGGGGCAGGCGTTACCGCCACTACCAGGCGTCGCTGGGTTCGCCGAATCAATTGCCGGACTACCACTCAGCAGTGCGTGGGTCCAGGTCGGGCCACCGTTGTTCTGTAATGGACCAAGCTTAGGGTTGGCATTCAATTTGTTGCCGGTCTTGTCACCAACGATGGTACAACCCGGATTTTGGATCAGGTTATAGCCCTGCGAGGTAATCGTGCCCTCACAGTCGCCGCTCGGGATATTGCCGGTGCCGGCCGCCAGAATGCTGTTGCGGAGCAGCACCTTGCCGCCCCGGTTGTCAAGCCCAGCGCCGGTGACTCCATCGTCTGCGAAACCGTACCGGTTGCCTACAATCGTACTGTTGGCAATCGTGAGCGTGTCACCCTGGTTCAGGATTCCCGGTGCAACGTCGAGGGCGATATTGCCGCTGACGGTCACGTTGGTCAATGTTGCAGTGTCATAATTCGCAAGTCCGCCGCCGTTGTAGCCGCGGTTGCCGCTGATCGTGCTGCTGGTCAAGGTCAGGGTGCCCTCGTTATCGATGCCGCCAGCATAGTCCCCGCCTGTGTTCCCGCTGATCGTGCTCCTATCGATCGTCAGCAATTTCGTGTTCCAGATGCCGCCAGCACGGTCCACGCTGCCGTTATCTCGAATAATACTGGCTGTAATCGTCAGCGCGCCATCATTTTTGATGCCACCAGCGTGTCCCCACCTGGTATCATCGCCCGCACGCACTCCCGCCATATTCTCTCCGACCATGCTCCTGTCAAGCGTGAGCGTGCCATTATTGTAGATCCCTCCGCCGTCGTCTGAGGCAGTGTTCTGGCTGACGGTGCTCGTGCTGATCGTCATCGTCCCGTCATTCATGATTCCACCACCCATGGTGCGCTTCGAAAAATCGTACGGCGGCGGATAGCTTGCGGTATTGCTCATGATCGATGTGTTTTTGATCGTCGCCCCACCATTGTTGTACACGCCGCCACCTGCGCCTAAACCTACTGTTGTGGTGTTACTGACAACAGCACTGTTCGCCAGCATCAGATCGCCAAAGTTTGCGATGCCAGCTCCGATACTGTTGAGATCGCTCGTGCTGACGTTGGCGCGAATTGACATACCGGATAAGGTCGCGCTGCCGGTTGCAGTGTTAAACATGCCGCCGCCGTAGTCGCCACGATTTTCCTTAATCGTGCTATCGGTGGCCGTCAGTTTGTTGCTATTATAAATGCCGCCACCACTGGCATCCGATTCTCCCTCGGAGCCGTTTTGGCTGATGACAGTCTGGTGCTGAACAATAAGCGTGCCGGTATTGTAGATACCACCGCCCATCATGTCGCCGTAATTATTGCTGACAGTGCTCGTGTCGATCGTCAGTTTGCCATTATTGCGAATTCCGCCGCCATACTTCGATGAATTGTTATTGATGGTACTGCTCGTCAACGCCATCGTTCCAACATTGGAGATGCCGCCGCCGTAGCTAGCATCGGCGTGGTTCTGCTTGATGGTGCTGCTTGTGACGGTGAGCGTGCCGTTGTTACGCAGCCCGCCACCGGTGCCCGTTCTGGAGTTACCATTGCGAATGGTCAGATTGTTGATTGTTACGGTCGCACCATCACGCACATCGAAGACCCGATCCAGATCATTGCCGTCAATGATCGTCACGCCCGCGCCCGCGCCAGTGATGCTCAGTGCGCCTTTGAGATCGAGGTCGCCCTTCAGTGCGTCGTTCTCATCCTGTCCACTGATCGTTAAGGTATACGTGCCTGCGGGAATGGTGATGTTGTCCGTGCTGCCGCTACTTCCCGCCGGACAACTGTCCACCTTCTGGTTCAGGTTCGCTGCCCGGATGGCTTCGCGCAGCGAGCATTTTCCATTTGTAGCGATTTCATCCGCTGAGGTCGTAACATTGATATTGGCCGCGTGCGCCATCAGTGGTGTCCACGCAAACGCGCCCATCAGCAGGCCGATGACCAGCAGACACCCCCAGCTAGTGAAACGATTGGTGATCGTGGTGGCATGCATACAGCACCTCCTTTGCTACTGCTGCACCTTGTATCAAGAAATGAAATTCCTTCTTCCAGTATATCTTTGTATGCTGATCGCAGAAGAAAGAAGTCTCCACCCTAGCGTGAAGACTTCATTACATATCATTACATAGTGGTAGCAGATGACATGATTGAGGAGGTTTGAAGCAATAGATCAACCGAGGAAGTCACGCAAACAATGTCCCAGCCGCCGCGCGCCTTCGCGCAACTCTTCTTCGCCATACAGGCTCCATGCCAGCCGCAATGTATTCGCGCCGCACCCGTCGAGGTGGAAGCGCGCGCCCGGCACGTAGCTGACACCAGCCGCTTCGGCATGCGGCAACAGTTCCGCCGCGTCCGTTCCCTCTGGCAGCCGCACCCACACAAAGAAGCCACCATGCGGCATGGTCCATGTGCAGCCGGAGGGCAAATATTCCGCCAGCGCGCCGAGCAGTGCATCCCGCCGTGCGCGGTAGGTCGCCCGCAACGTGGCCACCTGCTCGTCGTACAAACCGAGCATGCCCATTTGCGCGACCGTGAGCGCCGTGAAATGATTCACGCCGCCACCGCTGTCCAGCAGCCCGCCGCCAACTATTCGCCGCACCAGCGCCGCATCTGCTGTGAGCCAGCCGAGCCGCAGCCCCGGCGCGAGCGATTTCGCGAACGAGCCGAGCCGCGCAACGGTTCCCGGCACAGCCATGCTCCACAGCGAGGGCGGCGCTTCGCCATCGTAGGCCAGTTCGCGGTACACATCGTCCTCAATGATTAGCAAATTATGTTTCAGCTGCCAGCGCCACCAACGCCGTGCGCCGCTCCATGCTCAGGCTCACGCCGGTCGGGTTGTGAAACGTTGGCACGGTATATAGCATGCGCGCCCGCCGTCCTTCGCGCTGCAATGCGGCCAACGTCGCCGCAACAGCCTCGACCTGCACGCCATGCTCATCGGCAGGCACCGACATGAGTTCGAGCGGGTGGTCGCGCAGGATGCGAACAGCCAAATGATACGTCGGCGACTCCACCAGCACGATGTCGTCCGGCTCTGTGCAGAGCGTACAAATCTGGTCGAGGCCATGCGACGAGCCGCCGGTGATCATGATCTCTGCCGGTGCGGGCGTGCGTCCTTCGCGTTGGCCAATTCGCTCTGCCAGCCACGCCCGCAGCGGCCCCGCGCCGGGTCAGCGCCATACATCAGCGCGTCTGCGCCATAGGTATCGAGCGCGGCGGCAGTTGCGCGGCGCATCGCCTCAACCGGCATGAGCAATAGGTCGGGGTGGCCCCAGCCAAGATCAATGATGCCAGGCCGGAGCACAAGTTGAATTGTTGGAAAATGATCAAGCATATGCAAGAACCAAGACCCTTGTAGAATTTTGTAGGGGCGAACCTCGTGTTCGCCCATGAACCGAGAACCTCGTGTTCGCCCATGAACCGAGAACCTCGTGTTGCCCATTAACCGAGAACCTCGTTCGCCCATGAACCGAGAACCTCGTGTTCGCCCATGAACTGTTCATGGCGGCACTAATCTTGCCTGCTCACATAGAAGAACACGCTATTCAAAAATATAGGTGAGTGCCATGACCGAACAACAGCGCGAAGATGAATTATTGACAAACCTACTTCAAACCACCGACACGCTCCCGGACTCCTCCACAGCGTCGTACCAACCACCCATCAGCAGACGCGAGGAGCAACGGCTGCTGCGTGAAGCCAACCAGGCTGGCACGCCGACCCTCGCGCCGCGCGATGTCAACGTGGTCGGCGATGACTCTACTGGCAAGGAAACGTTCGCGAGCGAGATGGTCGAGTTCGTGCGCCGCCACCCGGTGCCGACGCTGCTGGCAGCTGTAGGCATAGCGTATGTATTTACGCGCCGCCGCTCACATTAGCCACCGAGAACACACAGGTCACAGAGAAATGTATCGAGAAAAACTTGTAGATTTTACTCGGTGTTCTCTGTGACCTCTGTGGCTGTCGTGTTTATCGGCGAGCAGTTTGGGTGTCGCGATCGCGCGGCAGGTTGTACCACGCTTCGTCGCAGAACTGCAATTCTTCCGCATCCAGCGTCATGTCCGCGCCTTTGATGCTATCGCGCAACTGCTCCGGCTTGCTCGCGCCGAGGATGGCCGAGGTAATGCCGGGCTGCTGAAGCACCCATGCCAGCACAACGTGCGTCAGGCTCTTGCCGCGCGCCTCGAAGAACGTACCGAGCCGATCAACTTCCTCGAACACGGCGTCTTTCCAGTAGCGTTTGCGATACAACTCGCCGCTGTTCTTCAGACCGAAACGTTGACTCTCCTGATACTCGTGCCGCTCGCGGTAGCGGCCCGTCAGCATGCCGCCCGCCAGCGGATTGTACGCGATGATGCCGACTCCCTGTGATTGACACAGCGGCACAATTTCGTCCTCGATCATGCGGAACAGCATGTTGTAGCGCGGCTGATCGCAATCGAAGTGCGCCAGCCCAAGCTTATCGCTGGTCCACAGCGCCTCGGCCAACTGCCATGCCAGGTAGTTCGAGCAGCCGACGTAGCGCACCTTGCCGGCATGCACCAGATCGTCGAGCGCCCGCAGCGTCTCCTCAATCGGCGTCGTCGGGTCAGGCGAGTGGACTTGATACAGGTCGATGTAGTCGGTTTGGAGGCGGCGCAGGCTGGCATCGCATGCGCTCATGATGTGCTTGCGGCTCAGTCCTTCGTCGTTCGGGCCGCTGCCCATCGCGCCACGGCACTTGGTTGCCAGCACGATCCGCTCGCGCGCGCCGCGCTCCTTGAGCCAGTTGCCGACGAACTCTTCGGTACGGCCCTGCGTGCCGGGATCTCCGCCCAGCGGGTACACGTCGGCGGTATCGAAGAATTCACGCCCGCTTCATCGGCAGCGTCCATGATCGCGAACGAGGTTTCCTGATCGGCCTGGTTGCCGAACGTCATGGTGCCGAGACACACTTCGCTGACCTTCAGGCCAGTGCGGCCCATTTGCTTGATTTTCATGCTCTTTTCCTTTTACCACAAAGGCACCAAGGGCACGAAGATTCTTCTAATCAAAATCTTTGTGTTCTTCGTGTCTTGGTGGTGTAATTTACATCGTCGCACCGAGAATCCACGGATTAAACTCTTCTTCGCCGATGCCCTGCGCCTCGCTCAGGCTCGCTTCGCCCGACGCCACAGCCAGCAGCTTCTCGAAAATCTCGCGCCCAACCTCTTCGACATTGCCGCCCTCCAGAATGCGCCCGGCGTTGATGTCCATGTCGCCGCGCATGCGCTCGTAGGTCACGTTGTTCGTCGCGATCTTGATGCTCGGCGCGGGCTTGAAGCCGAAGCAACTGCCGCGCCCGGTTGTGAAGGCGAGAATATTGCAGCCGCCCGCCACCTGCCCGGTCGCAGAAACCGGATCGTAGCCGGGCGTGTCCATGTAGACAAAGCCGCGCCTGGTGATCGGCTCGGCGTATTCGTAGACCGCTTCCAACGGCAGGCTGCCGCCCTTTGCCACCGCACCCAGCGATTTCTCGTAGATCGTCGTCAGGCCGCCAACTTTATTGCCATGTGAAGGATTATTATCGATTTCAAAGCCATTGCGCGCGGTGTAATCTTCCCACCAATGGATGCGCTCGATCAGCTTCTCGCCAACTGCTCGGCTGGTGACGCGACGAGTCAGCATGTGCTCCGCGCCATAAATCTCCGGCGTCTCGCTCAGCACCGCCGTGCCGCCCTGCGCGACCAGCAAATCGACCGCGTGGCCGAGCGCCGGGTTGGCGGTGATGCCGCTGAAGCTGTCGCTGCCGCCGCATTGCAGACCCAGCACAAGCTCGCTGGCTGGCACCGGCTCGCGCGTGAATTGATTGGCGTATTCCAGGCGTGGCACCAGCATGCGCAAGCCTTCCTCAATCGTCGCCGCCACGCCGCCCGTATCCTGAATGCCGATGTACGGCGGCAGGTCGAAGCCGTTCAGGCCGGTCGTTTCCAGCACCGACTCGAACTGGTTCACCTCGCAGCCGAGGCCGACGAACAGGTACGCGGCGACGTTGGGATGGTTGGCGAAGCCAGCCAGCGTGCGCTGGAGCACGGCAAGTTCGGGACTATCGGCGGCGGTGCCGCAGCCGTTCTTGTGCGCCAGCGCGACCACATCGGTCACGTTTGGGTAGCGCGGCAGCAGTTCGGCGCGGGCGCGGGAGGCAATCTGCCGGAGCGTATGCGCCGAGCAGTTCACCGTGCCGAGCACCGCGATGGTGTTGCGCGTGCCGACCCGCCCGTCAGCGCGCCGGTAGCCCATGAACGTTCGCCGCTCAGCCTCCGGCACGTATTCGACCGGGCGCAAGTCGGTACCGAACTGATAATCGAGCGTCATGTCGCCGACGGCAAGATTGTGCGTGTGGACATGATCGCCGGGTGCGATCGGGCGCGTCGCAAAGCCAATAATCTGCCCGTAGCGGCGCACCGGCTGGCCCTGTTCCACCGCGCGCAACGCGATCTTGTGGCCGGCAGTGATGTCGCTATGGAGTCGAACCGATTGACCCGCAACATTGATCTGCCGACCGGCATGGAGCGGCATCAGCGCCACGGCCACATCATCGTCAGGGTGCAGGCGCAGCGCAGGCGTCTCCTGCAGCGTGATTAACATGAGCAAGCTCCTGTTTTTGACAAGATGACAAGGTGACAAGGTGACAAGAGACATTGAAAATTTGTTCTTTGTTCTTTACGCTTTGTTCTTTGTTTTCAGGTCTATTCTACCACCTCTCGTAAGCATGGCACGCGGAGGAGATGTGCTGTGATATACTTGGAGAGCGGTAGCGATTTGAGATGTGAACAGCCGTATAGCAAGACGACAGCGGCAAACACGACCAGCATTGCCTCCAGTCGTTTCTCACTGCTTGACACTATATAATGGAACTCCATTAGCTCTCAAGACATACTCAGTTATCCTGGGAAACCGTATGGTTACCTTCTAGTACGTAAGGATCAGGGCGAGATTCGATGCCATTTGTGCGGAAACACCACGCTACACTATAAGATTTATATGAGGAGCATCTAATGCCATCTCAAGAGCTACATCAAACCAAAGTCGATGCGTTCGGCCAGCAAATGGCAAGTGTGCTGAACGGCGCTGCGATCGCGCTAATGGCGAGTATCGGTCACCAGACCGGCCTCTTTGACACGATGGCCAGATTACCCCCTTCAACCAGCGCCGAGATCGCAACCGCTGCCAATTTGCAGGAGCGCTATGTACGAGAGTGGTTGGGCGCATTAGTTGCCGGCTGCGTGATTGACTACGATCCAGTACAAGCAACGTATCGCTTGCCGCCTGAGCATGCCGCCCTCCTCACACGTGCGGCTGGGTCAAACAATGTTGCCTGCGCTGCACAGGTTGTCGCGCTGCTCGCTGAAGTTGAGCAGGACATTGTGGCAAGTTTTCGGCATGGCGGCGGTGTGTCGTATGCGCAGTTTCCACGGTTTCAGCACCTGATGGCGGAACTGAGCGATGCCTGGCATGCAGCCCTGATTGACACCAAACTCCCACTGGTACCTGGATTGGTGGCGCGTTTGCAGGCTGGTATCGATGTCGCTGATATTGGGTGTGGCCAGGGACGTGCTATCAACGTGATGGCGCAAGCTTTCCCAAACAGCCGATTTGTCGGCTACGATTTTTCCGAGGAGGCAATCGCGCTTGCCCAGGCACAAGCTAACCGGTTGGGATTAACGAATGCTCGTTTTGTAGCCAGCGATGTGACGACACTGGGCGTTATCAATCAGTTCGACTTTGTCACTGCTTTTGATTCAATTCATTACCAAGCGCACCCCGCAGCGGTATTGGATGGTATCGCTACAGGTCTGCGCAACGGGGGGGTCTTTCTGATGGCCGAGCCAGCCGCATCCAGCAAGCTTGAGGAGAACCTTGATCGCATGATGGGTCCGTGGGAATATGCTGTCTCGTGCATGCATTGTATGCCTGTTTCGCTTGCGCTTGGTGGCGAAGGCTTAGGGAGAATGTGGGGTGAGCAAAAGGCACGCAGCATGCTCGCCGAGGCAGGGTTCACGCAGGTTGATCTCAAGCAGCTTGAGGTGGACCCAGATACCTATTACTATATTGCTACAACGGGATAGATAGGAAATATATCACACCTTTGTCCCCGCATGTAAGGTGTGCTCTCCCGTTGTATTTATACCCGAGCTACCACGGTGGCCTAACCCACGCATCCAGCCAACCGCTTCGCGCGAGATTCTAGCGATTTTAGCGCCTTCTGGTGCAACGCGATCGTGTGACCCGCAGTGATGTCGCTGTTCAGCCGAACCGATTGCCCGGCAACATCGATCTGCCGCCCGGCGCCGAGCGGCATCAGCGCCACGGCGACATCATCGTCGGGGTGCAGCCGCAGCGCAGGCGTCTCCTGCAGCATTATTAACATGAGCACGCTCCTGTTTTGATAAGGTGACGTATCAGAACAAAGAACAAAAATAGAGAACAAACACATTGGTAACACTTTGTTCTTTGTTCTCTTGCCTTTGTTCGTTGTTTTCGGGTTTATTCTACCACTTCTCGTAGGCATCACATATGGAGGAAATGCGCTATGGTATACTTGGGAAATTGAAGCTTACAACAGTCGTGAGCGTATTAGACTGCAAAACATGCTGCTCTACCATGCCAAAATCACGGATGGGGCAGCAGCGCATGCGGTCTAATATCCCTGTGAGGATTTTAGGCTGCAATGTATGCCGTCTAAAACCTCAATAATCGAATTAAGCTGCATTGTGGGATGCGGTCCACTCATCAGCATGTTGGGCCGTGCCGAGCCAATCCCATACAAAATGAGTCATCCATATTTCGTCAGCGCCGCACGTAGCTGTTATACTTGCCACCAGCGGGAAGCCAAGCGGTGACCTGCGGCATAGACTGGTAACCGCCCTGCTCATTCGCAGGTGTGCAATGTCAGGAACACATGGGAGGGGGGAAATGAATATGCAACCGGAACCCACGCTGATTGAGTTTGTTCTCTTTAATCAGTGGGCAAACCAAAAACTGCTGGCTACTTGTGCGAGTCTTGAAGATAGTACGGCACTTGTCACAATTGATGGCGGATATGGCTCCATCCATGAAACGTTCTGTCATATCCTGCGCGCCGAGGCCAGCTTTCTAAAACGGATTCATGGCACATTTCCAGAGCCTGACTTCAACTGGCAAGAGAATCCTAGTTTCACACAGCTATCGGCGTATGCGTCCAAAGTCGCTGAGGCATTTCTGGATACGATAACGCGCATACCACCAACGCAGAACGTGCATGAAGAAGGTACTGGCTGGGAGTTTGATTATCAGGCGAGACTGATTTTCATGTCACTGGCGTATCACGGTATTGCACATCGCACCGACATTACAACGTATTTGAACGCTCACGGAGTGGCTGTGCCAGAACTGGACGTCTGGGCATATCAGGAGACATATCCCGAGCGTTTTCAAGCGCGTGTAAGGAAGCTGCCTAAGGCCGACAGTTGAACAGACAATTGCAATTGTTGCTTGGTTAAAAGCTGTTTGAGCACAGGGTGATAAAAATCATTCTGTAACTAGCGCAGGCTCCTGCCCAGCCTGGCATGGTAATGTACTCACAGCAACAAGATAAAGGCGTACCTCTTCAACCACCCAGCGGCCCAACAATCGCTTCCAGTCCGACGGCCTTGCCCTGCCGTTTTTGTGAAGCTTCACTGGTTAACATGCCATCTCGATCTATAAAATGTTTCTCCGCAAGGCCGCGGCTGATGCTGTGTCGTTGGGCCGTTCGCAAGCCGTGCCCTCTTTTTTGTGCTAGTTGTCAGCTCTTACTCGGAGCGAGTATAATGTGAACACTTCATTTGCTCAGTTCGAGGGAGGACGATACGCATGCTACAAACATATAAAGCCACCTTACGCGGCAATCGGCTCGAATGGAACGATGCTGCTCCTCAAGCCATATCTGAAGATCACCCTGTCGCCGTTTATGTTACTATTCTTGATGAAGCGCCTGCTTCACCTGCTCAACAAGCGTCCGGCCAACAAATGGCTGCAATCTTAACCCAACTTGCTCAGCATCCAACCCTTGCCTCCGTAAGCGATCCACTTGCCTGGCAGCGTGAGCAGCGTGGCGAGCGCACGTTACCCGGACGCGAGGCATAGAATGCTTATTGATAGCAACATTATCATCTACGCCGCCACGCCAGAGTATGCCAACCTTCGGCAGTTCATCGCTGAGAATACGCCAGTGGTATCAGCCGTAAGCTATGTGGAAGTACTTGGCTTTCATCGGCTCCTTGAGGCGGAGAAAATACTGTTGGAAGCTTTCTTCGCAGCGACAACTATCCTCCCATTAACGCAAGCCGTTCTCGATCAAGCAGTGGCACTACGACAAGAACGACGAATATCGCTTGGCGATGCGCTTGTTGCAAGTACAGCACTTGTACACAATCATACACTCGTGACCCGCAACGTCGATGATTTTACTTGGATTGATGGACTGACAGTATTTGACCCTCTCGCCGACGAAAATAACAATACTAATTAGCACTCACGGCCCAACAATCGCTTCCAGTCCGACAGCCTTGCCGGGCGCTTTTTACAAATCAGTCTTGGTTAACATGCCATCTCGGTCTATGTAACATGTCTTCTGCAAGGCTGCGGCTGAAGCTTGGTCGTTGGTCCATCATTGACTGGCATCACTGACGCACGGTCACGGCTCCGCGTGCCCGCTCGCCCGTCAGCGCGCCGGTAGCCCAGGAACGTGCGCCGCTCGGCCTCCGGCACATATTCGACCGGGCGCAGGTCGGTACCAAACTGGTAATCGAGCGTCATATCGCCCACGGCAAGATTTTGCGTGTGGACATGATCACCCGGCGCGATCGGGCGCGTCGCAAAGCCGATGATCTGCCCGTAGCGGCGCACCGGCTGACCCTGCTCCACCGCGCGCAACGCGATCTTGTGGCCCGCAGTGATGTCGCTGTTCAGCCGAACGGATTGGCCCGCAACATCGATCCGCCGCCCCGCCCCGAGCGGCATCAGCGCCACGGCCACATCGTCGTCGGGGTGCAGCCGCAGCGCAGGCGTCTCCTGCAGCGTGATTAACATGAACTTCCTCCTGATTCTGACAAGGTGACATGGTGATGGATACGAATGATAGACAATAAGTAAGCATTCATCGAAACCCGTTCTCCGTTCTCGTTCTATAGTTGCATCTATTCTACCACTTCTCGTAGGCATCACACATGTAGGAAATGCGCTATGGTAGAATGACAACCAGAGAAAAACACCATATACTATAAACGAACCAAGGCACAACATTGCATCCTTCTTCTAAAACGTAGTGAAGAGGTAGCGAGAAGGAAATGTACTTGAGACGCGAAACGACAACACAAAAACGTAGTCGAAGACAAGTGCTATAATCCCGAAAAACGAAGATATGTGGGGACACGTCGGAGCACAGTCATTGTTGACGGGTTCGATAAGTGTAACACAGCAGGCCGTATGGTTGTGTGGCGCCGGTGTTCAAACCTAAGCAGGGAAGCAGCTGATAAAGAAGGGATGGAGCGTAGTAAAGACTGTAACACATCTGTATTAACATGTAGAATGACGGATGAGGCGGCGGCGCATGCAGCCTTCTCCCTAGCCTGGTATAGAAGGGCCATACGCTCCTAGTACGCCGATACGTCAATTAAGTTGCGGGGTGGGGATGCAGTCTATTCATCAGCATGTTCGCCAGAGCTCTTATACGGCTACAACACAAATTGTTTTCCTCGATAAACTTGATATTCGTTTGGTAGAATATTGTGTTATCGTCATACTCTTTACCGAAACTATGGTAGTCTATGTCAGAGTCAAGCTCAGCATCAGCAAGTTGCAAATTTTCCCATCTCAATTCTTTGCCTGACCAGTCAATCCGCTAATCCTCTAGTGCAAGCCGGCATTACCACAATAGGAGATCTTCTTGCTGCACGTTCTCGGGGCCTTGAGCAAGTGAAATGGCTAGGTGTCAAGGCAATTAGCGAGATTGAAGAAGCGATTAACCAACTTCTCGAAGAAACAGGTTCTATGACAGATGCCGAGTTGGAAATTGTCGACATCCAGCGCACGCTTTTAACTGGCCTTGATACTAAAGTTATACTCGATCTCTCGAAGATCGGAGATATTCCTATTTCCGGCTCGAACCTTTCTAAACGAGCCAGTAATCCGTTGTACCACTAGCAGGCGTAACCACAATAAAAGGTCTACGACAGGAACGCTCACTTTATTTCTCGAACACAGAATGGTCAGGTACAATGGCAGTGAGCGAGATTGAAAGTGCACTAGTTAACCTTATTGAATCTAGTAGCACTATGACTGACGCAGAGCTTGTCAATCTAGCCCAGTATGGTATCCGGCCCTGCCAGAAGATAACCGTCCGTTCTTGATTAGCATTGAACTCACAAACAGAAATCAATTTGCTCGATATAATCGTACCATTCACAAAAGCATTACTAGATTCGTTTGGTTACACACGTGAGCTTGACGTATTGAAGCGACGTTATGGTTTAGATAACCACAAAGTGTACACCCTACAGGAAATTGGAGACTATTATGAGATCACGCGAGAGCAAGTATGCAAATCCAATTCAAAGCTACACAGAAGATACAGCAGGCCATACTAGACATTCGAATAAAAGTGACCTGGGGAGTTCCTTGTCAGTTCATTATCGGTGACATCAGCAATAATTATCTATCTTGATGAAATGCAACACAAAATTGTTGACTGAACCGGAGATTATCTTAATTCTTGAGACTGCGTTACAAGTGTGTCGTTTCGAGTAATAATTTTGGGACTGTGAGGTTTTTAGTAAGCGTGTTAGCACTAGAATCTTTACCAAAAACAGCCCGAGGACTCGCATGTGATTTTATCCCTGTTGGTTAACAAGCCAAATAGACAAACCCTTGTTATATCAAGCAGTGAAGGCGTTACATAGATTGCTGCTAACTTCTATTGTACCTTTGTCTTTTTTCGACCTAAAGGTAGAGATAAACCGCAAACGCAAAAACAAAATAGAAGCCATTTACATACACATGGCAATCAAGGCTTGTGAGGAAATTGAGCCTATTGGAGAAGCTTGCTATCAGGTAAAATTTGAATACTTGCCATCAATTAGTGATAAAGCATTTAGAGTATTGCACGAAGCCAATCAACCTCTGCATTTACGGGATATAAGCAGGCAAATCAATCATCGTTTGGCGAAAGTGGGATTTCCGGCTAATGTTCCGGTACGAAGCCTCCAAGGTCAACTCGTATCTGATGCTAGATTTGCCTGTATAGGACGTAGTGGTATTTGGAGTTTATCTGATTGGGTTGACGTTAATCGGGGTAGCATTGTTGACCTCATGAAAGAATTCTTTCATGTGAAGCAGGCTAGCGCTACTGCCGATGAGGTGTATCAATATGTTCATTCTAAAAGAGCGGATGTTGCTAAGCAGTCTATCGTTATTTACCTATCCGCGCAAAATGATAATTTTGTTAGAGTATCAGAACATGAATATGAGTTGACTGAATGGGGCAAGAAAGCTTATGTACCACACAGAAAAACTAGCCCTCAAGAGGTGCATGTAGAAGCTTGATTTAGGAATCAGAAACATATTTGGAGACCAATTGCAAAGCCTGCCTCTAAGCGAAGCTTAGTGCGTGAATTGGTTCGTAGCACTGGAATACCGACGGTAACTATTTATCAGCGCTTGCAGCGTTCCCCTTTGATTAGGATAGAATTGCACTCGTTCTGGTAAACAGCAGAAACGTGCAGTTTACATTGGAAATCAACAATCACTAGATAGAGAGAACTCTTCTGCAAGAAGGACTATTAGGAGTACAGTCCAACAAGAAGTTAGAAACTTCTTGAATAATCAGCCAGACTCAAAAGCATTATTGTCAAGCATTGCGAGTCATATCGTTAAGACCACCGGGTATAAGAGCAAACCGAGTTTCTATCGCTATATTTCCGAGATGAAAGATATAGAAAAGGAATATACAGAGAAAGGAGTATATTGCTTCCTAAAATCGTCAAACAAGGAAATTACTAATCTATCATTTCCTCAAATTGATAGCCTAACTGATACTATATTAAAAACAAATTTACATAGAGCCATCAAGCTTTTAAATATTGATGATGTTGATCTTGGGTTGTTTCAATTGGGGAAGATCTTTGAGACTGAGATAAAAGCATATTTGCTAGAAGTCAGGAGCAAAGGAAATTTTCAAGTAACAACAAACGATTTATCTCGATTAATATCTATGATCGATTGTGTAGACAGAAATGGTATTATCAAGAAGAAACACCATTTAACCCTCCTTCGTGAGCATCGAAATGAACGTGCTCATGGCGAGATACCTGATTTAGAAGAGCGTAAGAAACTCTTACAGCACGCCCCTTTTTTAGGTGACTTATACATTGACTACATTATTTTCTTCAATAATGAACGTAAGAAACTCTGATGGTATGTTATTAGAGTACAAAACCCAGGAGCGGGCGAACAAGGCGCTGGAGCGGACACGTGTAAACGTAGCGGTTTTTCGTGCCAGCGTTTTCGCAGGTCTTGCGTAGTAGCAGTAGTGCTGATGTCGTAGCGTGCCGCTCAGCTTGGCCGTTGGCCCATCGTTGACTGGCATCACCGAGGCACGGTCACGGCTCCGAATGCCACCGCACGTTCTGCTTCATTTCCTGAATCTGCAGCAGCATGCTGCCTCCATGATCCTATCTCACAAACGGTAGTTTTTGAGAGACGAAGATGAGCATCAGGATCAGTGCAATTACCATTTGACCGGTAGCAAGAGTAATCGCTTACATCTTGAATCGTTGCCGCACCTCACTTGCGGCGCAGCCACCGAATGAATTCGCAGAGTCAGCCACTAATGCAACATGAACCCTTCACCGACGACGAGCGTGCCATGCTCGCGCCGTTTGTCACCGATCTCGACGCGCCGATCTTCGGCCTGCGCAACCTGCCGGAAGTCGTGCGCGGCGCGCTGTTCTCGCGCTACAGCCGCTCCGACAAATCGCTGCGCCGCATGCTGCTCGACGAGTTCATCCAGGCGCCCGAGTCCGGCTTCGCGGAGATCGTCGGCGGGGCGCAGAACACCGGCAGCGACCAACTGGTCGCCACGCAGCGGGCCGAGGCGTTCTACGAGCGGGTGCTGGTCGGCTACGGCGACGATTCGGTGGCCGAGCTGGGCGGCGCGCACATCGCATGCGAGGGCGTCAGCAACATCGCCGCGAAGGTGCTGGAGGACAGCCGCATTGGCATCAGCCCGCTGGAAAAATCGACCCGCTATGTCGTGTTCAACAAAAAGGTTGATGGGCGCTACCGCTACGTGCGCGAGCCGCAGATCATAGCCTCGCCGCATGCCGTGCGCTACGAGGCCGCCATGGATAACCTGTTCGACACCTACACGGAATTGCTGGAGCCGACGATCTCGTGGGTGCGGGCCGAAACGCCGCGCGATGACGGCACGTCCGAGCGCGCTTACAACAGCGCCACGCGCGCCAAAGCCTGCGACATCCTGCGCGGCCTGTTGCCCATGGCGACCCAAACAAACGTCGGGCTATTTGGCAATGGTCGCGCCTTCGAATATCTCCTGACGAAGTTGTATGCTTCGCCGTTTCAGGAGCTGCGCGACCTCGGCAGCGAGATGCAAGCCGCGCTCGACACGCTAATTCCCTCGTTCGTCAAGCGCGCCAAGAACGAACGCGGGCAGGCGTATCAGGAGTATTTGCGGGGCATGCGGAAAAACGTTGGATCAATCATGGATGACCGACAACCGGCGATAGACGATAAAAAGACAGAATTGTCCACCGTCCAATTAGTCGCTTACGACCCCGACGCCGAATGGCAGACGGTTGCGGCGATTCTGTACCCGCACAGCGACATGCCGCTCGACGCGCTGCGCGAATACGCCCGCCAGCTTCCCGCCGATGAACGCGCGGCCATTATCCGGGCCTACGTTGGCGAACGCGGCAGCCGCTTCCACAAGCCGGGCCGCGCCTTCGAGGAGCCGGTCTACACCTTCGACATTCTGGCCGACATCGGCGCGTACCGCGACATTCAGCGCCACCGCATGCTGACCCAGGAGCGCCAGCCGTATACCACGCTGCATGGCTTCATCACGCCGCCGGAACTGGAAGCCGCACGGCTCACGCAGCCCTACGCCGACGCGTTGGAGCGCGCCGCCAAAGCGTTTGAGACTATCGCCGCCGACATGCCGAACGAGGCGCAGTACGTCGTGCCGCTGGCCTTTCGCATGCGCTGGCGCATGTCGCTCAACCTGCGCGAAGCGTACCACCTGTGCGAGCTACGCGCCGCGCCGCAGGGCCACCCGACTTACCGCAAGATCGCTCAGGAAATCTACGTGCAGATTCGTGCCGTCCACCCGACGCTGGCCGAGGGCATGCGCTTCGTGGACATGAACGACTACGCGCTGGAGCGGCTGGACGCCGAGCGACGGCTTGACGCGAAGCTGGCGCAGCATGCCGTTAAAAGAGCAGAATAGGCGAAGGTCTTCTATCCTTTCAATCCATATTTTTCAACAATTGCCTGCCGTCTCTCTGGATATTGTATGATCCCGAATGCGCGATCAAGTTCTTCAAGGCGTCTAGTAACTTCAGAATTGCCCATGATTGTTTATTCTGTATCACGTTATCCCTGATTTCAAAGAACTCCTCAAGGTACTCATCAAAATTTTGGTTGAGGAACATATCCAAAAAGCGCAATGGTTTGTCCCCAGCATTCCAAAAAGAATGAACCAGGCCTCTGGGCCGCAGTTGAAAACCACTCGGCGTCACCTCATAGGCGGCGTCCTCTACCATCACGCTGAGGGTTCCGTCCAATACAAGTGAGAGTTCATCAAGGTTTTCGTGTTTGTGAGGTGACGGTCCCATCGTCCTCGGAGCGAGAGCTGTTTCTACGCACGTATATTGGTATTTAGTCGCGGAGCTTCTAACCAGAATACGAATATCAACACCGTATGGTCCAGCTTGCAGAGGATCTTGTGGTGGAACGAGAAAAGGTGGCAGCATCCTGTCGTGTTCTTCAACGCTTTCTCTGTTAATGCACTTGATCATATTTGTCTCCTCAATCGTTTAGATCATCCGCTTATGAACGTAACACTTTACAGCAGAACGCTATTTTCCTGCGGAGACAAAGTTCATTGCCACAGTTAGTTCCGTATAGTTCAGGTCATGATCGCTCGGCAGCAGCCGGCTTTGGAAAAGCCAGCGACGACCCACGGCCCGCGCTACTCCTTGTACGCGACCACGGTGGTCCACGAGACCGGAAAGTTCAGCCCGTCACCGTCGCGATACTGCTGCACGACTGGTGCGATCTCGCGGCTCACTTCCTCGACCAGTTCTGATCGCATGCCTTCATTCTTCCAGTCGAACTGCGGTAAGAAGGCCTGTGCCGCGAACAGTGTCAGGTGGACGAACCGCGTGGCCGACGGAAAATGAGCGTCGAGCGACTGCGGAATGATCACGATGCGCCCTGAAGCCGGTCGCCTCCAGCACTGCGCACAGTTCTTCGGCATTCGTGAACGACCAGGGAGATGCTACGGTGGACAGCGGCACTGCGAGGTAGCGGGCTTCCGCTTCGCAGAGCGCTTCATACACCGGATGCCGGTGCAGGTCTTGCCATAGACTCAGGGCGACCCGCCCGCCGTCGGTCAGAACCCGCCACATCTCGCGCGCGGCTGCGGCCCGGTCAGCAAAAAATTGCATCCCTTGCTGGCAGAGTGCGAGATCAAACGTTTTGTCCGGCAGGTCGAGCGCGGTAGCATCCCCCATGCGCCATTTGATCGGCGCGCCTGCCGGCGCGGGGCGCTCCCGCGCGACGGACAGCATGCCCGGATGGATATCGACAGCGACGACCTTGCCTGTCGCTTCAACCATCGGCGCGACAAGTCGCGCTACGGTGCCGGTGCCACACGCCAGGTCCAGCACGCGCTCGCCGGGCTGGGGTTGGGCATGCTCCAGCAGCACGCGCGCCCACGGTGTGAAGAGCGTCGGACCGAAAAACTGGTCAAACATCTCCGCGGGTGTAGATTGTTGCGTTTGACTCATGGAATATCCTCTCTAGGTCTATGGTTAGCTTCGTCTAATGGCTCTTGCTACGGTGCGCCAGTGACGGACGGCGCTCCAGCAGCCGCTGCTCGAACTCTTCGAGCTTCAGGTTGGACGTGATCCGAACCAAGAAGATGACGGACATGAGTCTACCTCCTTTTCCCAGCGCGGACATCGATCGCATCCGCTGTGTGAGGCCGAACACGCCGCCTAACAAGAGATTCTCGCCCTGGCCGGGTGAACAGCCGGAGCCTGGCTGCGACGGATCGTTCCATCGCCCTAGAGTACGACGGCGGGCGCCCGCTCGTTGCCGAAGGCCAGGCGCCCGCCCTCCATGGCTCTAAGCTGGTGCCGGCCCCTCCACGTTGACAACCGTCGGCCCGGTCCCCTGCAGGAAGAGGATCACTTCTCCTCCCTCAGTGGAAGATGGATTAATCTCGCGATGGACGGTGTGCGGCGGAACGTAGAGGAACCCGCCCGCATCGACGGAGATAGCATCCCGACCGCCAGGGCCGCCCTCGAGGCGCACGGTTCCTGAGACAACGTAGCCGTAGACGGTATAGTCTCCGTGGTGGTGCCAGCCGGAGACCGTCCCTGGGTCAACGCATGAGCGCAGAACCTGAAGCCCCTCGTCCTTGAAAGCGAGGTGCCTGGTAAGGCCGGGACTCGATGCGCCTTCTGTCAGGGCATCCTTCTGCAGAGCCTGTAGCTTGGACATCGCTGAACCTCCTTAAAATAAATCGGCTTACCGGCGAGCAGATCAACAAGGATGATGGCCTCTGACAGCTCTGATCAAATCGTATCGCGGCCTAGAGTGGAGCACTGCTCTGCCGCCAACGTATTATGTAGTGCGCATGGCGGCCGGCTTGATATTCTGATTCACATGGAACAGGTTGTCTGGGTCGTATTTGGCCTTGATCTGTGCCAGCCGCGCATAGTTGTCGCGGTAGGAGGCCTGCACGCGCTCCTGCCCCTCCTCCATCATGAAGTTGACGTAGGCCCCGCCCGCCGAATAGGGATGCAGCGCCTGCCAGTAATCGCGCGCCCAGCGGGTCATGCTGTCGACGTTGGCGGGGTCGGGATCGATGCCGCCAATGACCATGGACCAGGTGGCGTCGCGATACGCCCAAGCCGTCTCGTCCTCGCCCACATCATGGACAGCCCCATCGATGGGATACAGATGCATGCCCGAGAGTGGTGTTGGAAGTTGAGAACCGTACTGGACGTGGATTGCGATGGCTTCGTCGCTTAACTCCCTGAAGATGTCGCCCTTCCAGTACCACTGCAAACCGGGTGGGTAGAGGGCGTCGAAAGCGCTTTGCAGAGCCGGATATGGCATGGGTTGTATGCCGTGCAACGCCGGAGTGCCCACGTTCTGAACGGGTGCGAAAACCTCGTCGGCTTGCTCTTTCGGCCCGGTATAGCACCAGACGATACCGCATACGGTCTTATTGTGCAGTTCCTCTGGGAACGGCGGCGCGGGCGGCACGCTGAGGAAGGCAAAAAAGCCGTTGAGATCCCTCGGCGCGTTGGGGAGGAAGTCGCGGTACCAGCGCAGCACGTCGCTCGACTGCTCGATCGGCCAGAGCGTCGGGCCGCCGATGATAGTATCGACGGGATGCAACTGCAACAGGAACGACGTGACGACGCCAAAGTTGCCGCCGCCGCCGCGGATGGCCCAGAACAAATCCGCATGCTCGTCCGCGCTAGCCGTAACCAGACGGCCATCAGCCAGCACTATGTCGGCAGCGAGCAGGTTATCGATGGTGAGGCCGTATTTGCGCGATAAATAGCCGTGCCCGCCGCCGAGCGTCAGTCCGCCGACACCGGTGGTCGAGACGATGCCGCTAACGGTAGCCAGCCCGAAGGCGTGCGTCGCGTGGTCTACATCGCCCCAGATACAGCCGCCTTCGACGCGCGTGGTGCGGGCGGCTGGATCGACGCGGATGCCCTTCATGGGTGAGAGATCGATCACCAGCCCGTCGTCGCACAGGCCCAGGCCCGGGCCGTTGTGCCCGCCGCCCCGGATAGCGATGTCGAATCCCTGCTGCCGGCCAAAGTTGACGGCGGCAATCACATCGGCAACGTCGACGCAGCGTGCAATCAGCGCGGGGTGTTTGTCGATCATGCCGTTGTAGACTTTGCGGGTCTCGTCGTAGCCAGGATCGCCCTTCCGGATCAGCTGCCTCCGCAGGCGCGCCGCGAATTCCTGCGCTGCTGTGTCGTTCAGGGTGGTCGAGATAGATTGCGCTTGAGTCATCATCTTCCTCCTGTGCTGTGCTTCCTTCCCACTACGCGAGGCGTTGTGCAAAGAAAATAAGACCTTCCAGGTGATAAGCAGATGTTGTGTTTGCTTTCGTGAACACCTTCAATTATGGTACGATCCCATACCACTGACATAAGCATATCGCCATGAGGCTTCTTAATCAATAACCCAGGCTCCAGGGGTGTTGACTGAAACGCCAGAATTTGTTACCATGCTGAAGTAATCACATGGAGCGCTGGAAATGGATGTATTATCTGACACTTTGCGGGTGGTTCGCCTCTCACGCGCTGTCTTCTTTACCACTCAGTTTTCGTCCCCATGGGCCTTATGGTCGCCGCCGCCTGATCAGCTTGCGCGGCTTCTCAACGCGCAAACCGATTGCATTACCATCTTCCATATCATGGTGCGGGGCCAATGCTGGGTCACGGTAAACGGGCAGGCCTTAATTCGGATGGGAACTGGCGACGTTATCATTTTGCCGCATGGCGATGCGCATACGTTGGGCAGTCAATTGGACGTCACGCCGCAGCCTATAACATCCATTCCGCTATCACGTCCGCCATCAGGTGATGAGCCTCTGCACATTGAATACGGCGGCGGTGGAGAAGTAACGCGCTTCATTTGCGGGTATCTTCAGTGTAACCAGCAGTTCAACCCACTTATGGCATCATTGCCGACACTGCTCTGGCTGCATGTCGGCCACAGTGACGAGTCGAAAAGCATGGCCGAAACCGCATTGCCGCCCTGGTGTATCGTGCCCGCGGTATCAGGCGCATGGCTTGATACCACACTTCGCCATACTGTTGAAGAAGTGACGGGAGAGAGGCCAGGCAGTTCCGCCATGCTGGAACGACTGACAGAACTGCTGTTTGTGGAAGTATTGCGACGCTACATGCAGCAACTTCCGGCAGAGCACGCCGGGTGGCTCGCCGCAGTGAGGGATCCAGAGGTTGGGAAAGCGCTTCAGCTCATTCATGCACACCCAGAACGATCATGGACGGTGGAGGAATTGGCACAACAAGCGGCCATCTCGCGGTCGGGGCTTGCGCAGCGTTTCACAACGCTGCTCGGCGAACCGCCCATGCACTACCTGCTTGGCTGGCGCATGCAATTAGCTCAGTACCTGCTCAGTCAAACGCAGTTGAGCATTACCGAAATTACGGATCGGGTGGGTTATACCTCGGAGGCAGCATTTAACCGCGCCTTCAAGCGCTATGTCGGTCAGCCACCTGCAACATGGCGCGGCCACAGCGTGGAAAGCATCGCGCTTTAGCGAGAATGCTCCCCAAGCCACTCCACCGCCACCACCCACACCGCCTCGCGTTCAGCATCCTGCGGCAGCACATGGCCGCTCTCCGCGAACCAACGTAGCTCCACGTCCGCCGCGCCGATCTTCGGCTGCCATTCATCAACCCAGCGTGTGTCCACCACCTCGTCGCGACGGCCCTGCATGAACAGCACGGGCACAAGCACGCGCGGCAGTTCATGCCGAACGTGGCGCTGAAGCTTGACCAACTCGTAGATTGAGGCAACCGGAATACGCGCCTCGCGCCGGATGTCGGCAACTGTTTTGGGATCGTTGAGGTCGGCGTCGGGCAGCCACTGTCGAATGCCCTGCACAACCTGAGGATCGTTAAAGTTGGCTTTCCTGAATGGGTAGAACCAGGGCATGACGTACTTGAGCATGCCGGTAAGCGCCATCTGCCGCTCGCCGCGCAGCCGTAGCGCAGGTGCCATGGCAATCACGCCCGACACGCGGGTCTGCGTAGCGAGGTGCAAGGCCAGCAGCGCGCCCATGGAGATGCCTGCGACAAACACCGTATCGCACTGCTCGCGCAGCCGCCGCAGCCCGGCCTCGGCTGTGGCGACCCAGTGCTGCCAGCGCACATCGGCCATGGCAGCGGGCAGGCCGCCGTGCCCGGCCAGCATCGGCGCGTGAACGGTGTAGCCCGCTGCATTCAACGCTTCGCCCATGCCGCGCAGTTCGCCCGGCGAGCCGAAGTAGCCGTGCAGCAGCAGCACGCCCACCGCGCCGCCCTGCATGAAGAACGGCTCTACGCCGGGCCGCGTGTACGATTGTTCATCTGATGGTGATTGGGAGGACATAGACAACATTCTGCAAAATATTGGCACAACACACCCTTCGTTACGCGCTTTGCACTACGCAGGATGCATTGCGACGAAATGCGAAAAAGTGGCACAAAAAAGAGCGGACCAGAGGCCCGCTCCATGGCACGAACAGAAAGTTAGTTAGGCACCACGTGGAGCCGAGCGCCGCCCAAAATTCAAGTACAGGCTGACGGCCACATAGTAAATCACGCCCAGCACAGACACGTTGAGCACGAGGGAATTAGTCCTCGGCCATTCTAGTAATAGCGCCGCATACGAAAGCATCCAAATCGCGCTGACAACCATGGTAATCGGGCGCAGGGCCACCGTGCGCGAAGGATAGAGATAGCGGATCGGCACGAACACCAGTATGGAACAGATGACGAGAATTACACCAACAGTTATTGGCGACCAGCCCAGAATAAACGCATAAAACGCGATCACATTCCAGTAGCTTGGAAAACCGAGAAAAAAGTGATCCTCGGTTTTCGCATCCACCCGGCAGAATTGGTAGCTCGATGCCAGCAGCGGCAAAATAGCCAGGATCATGCCCGTTGTGCCGCCCGGCAAGTAACCCGCCGTCCAGAGCAGCAGCGCCGGTGCAAACACATAGGTGAGATAATCAACAATATTGTCGAGCAGGCTGCCATCGAACCACGGCACCATCTCGCGCACACGAAAACGGCGCGCCAGCATGCCATCCGTACCGTCGATAATCATTGCGACAAAGCCGAACCACAGCGCCTGAACGACGTTGCCCTGAATTGCCGCCAGCGCAATCAAGAAGGCTAGCACCGCGCCACAGGCAGTATATAAATGAACGGCCCAAGCGGCGCTTACCTGCGGCCAGTCAGAACGCGTTCGCAACATCACAAATCCTTCATGCCATGAACGTAGTCATAGCGCAACAAGATGATGGTAAGAAGGAGGCCAGCGTGCCCTTTGTTCACGCCAGCCTGACCACCAAAGTATACCCGTTCCACTACCGAACGTCAATGGATGATTAAAGAAATTGTCACACTTGTGTCGGCAAGACCGTGGTACAATAAACGCATGGCTGTCAATGGCGACAGCTTATCATTGGATGTAAACACGTAGTATTTATGTTGTTAAACCTCGCGACGCTCGCATTACTTACCCTATTTATTAGCCTGATTATATCTGGTGTGCTGCTGCTCCGGCGCGGTCGGCGCGTGCTTGGTGGCGTGCTGATTGTAGAGGCGCTGCTGGCGTTGGTGGCGCAGGTGCTCCTTAGCACCTTCCCTGTTGGCATCGGCGACCCGCTGATTCGCGTTGATTTCGTCGGGCTGCTCACACAGGCACTCAGCGCGTTCGTAGTGGTCGGCGGCGTAGCAGCGCTGGTTTACATCGCTGTTCGCTGGTTTGCGCGGCTTTCGCCCGGCGGGCGGCAGCGCGGCGCGGCGATAGTGAGCTTGCTTGTGGCCTTGCCGCTGGTTGCCTCAGCGACCATGTACGGCATGAGGCGCTGGAGTTTGCCCGAACGTGAACGCGAGCGCGACCCACTCAAACGCGAGATCAAGCTTGCGCCCGGTTTTCAATGGAGCGTGTACGCGCAGGGCACGATAGATAATCCGACAGTGATCACGTTCGGTCCCGATGGCAAACTGTACATCGCCGACATCAGCGGCGTGCTGTGGGTCGCCACCGACGCCAACGGTGACCAGAAGATCGACAGCATTACCCGTTGGGCGGATGGTTTCGATCTGTTGGTTGGGCTGCTGTGGTACAAAGGTGAATTGTACACCGCCAGTTCCGGCAAGATCGAGGCATTGCGCGACACGAACGGTGACGGCTTGGCCGACCAGCGCCGCACGGTTGTGGATGGGCTGCCCTCCATGGTCGTGCGCCCGCACTCCAACAACAGCCTGGCGCTCGGCCCGGATAATCGCATCTATTTCGGCGTCGGCAGCACCACCCGTGGCGAGGTCGAGCCGAACGAGCATGCGGCGGCGGTGCTCTCGGTCAACCCGGACGGCAGCGATCTGCGCGTGTTTGCGCGCGGCTTCGGCAACCCGTTCGGCGTAGCGTTCAACAAAGAGGGCGAGCTATTCGGCGGCGACAACAGCCCGCTTGGCGACGGCGACATTCCCGACGAGTTCAATCATATTGTCGAGGGCGAGCATTACGGATATCCCTATTTTTACGGCGATCCGCCCAAGAATAATGGCACAATAGGTGCATTAGTCAGTTTCCCGGCGCACTCGGTGCCGACCGGTGTTTCGTTCTATTCGGGCAACACATTTCCCAAGTCGTACGATGACACAGCGTTTGTGACGCTGTGGGGGCGCGGCGAAATCGCGCATGTCGAGGTCGCACAGACCAGCGGCGGCGCGTATCTCAGCCGCGCCTCGACGTTCGGAAGTGGATTCCTGTACCCAATTGACGCAATCACTGGCCCAGACGGCAATTTGTACGTTGCCGACTTTGGCACAAGCGCCATTTATCGCATCACTTACAGCGGCGCCCAGTAGTGACGCTTTCATACCGCAAGGGCGCGGAGCAGAGTATCGTGAATCTGACAGATTGGTTTTACAAGGGACAACGGCATGGGTGGAGGGTGGCCGCGCGGGGAAGGCCACCCTCCGGTAAACCATTTTTCCCCGCACCCCCAATCAAACTGCTGCTTGGCATAGCCATCCTGCTTGTGTTGAGCGGGTGCGGCGGACCAACGGCAGGCGATCCCGCGATGGGGCGAAAGCTCTTCAACGGCGAAGAGCCGATCGCTAACGGAAACCTGGCGGCATGCAACTCCTGCCATGCCGACACCATTGATGGACAATCACGCCTCGGCCCGAACCTCTCGAACATCGGCCTGCGCGCCGGACGCACCGTACCTGGCCAATCCACCGAAGAATATCTCCGCACATCAATCATCGATCCCGATGCGTACTTATCTGGCAGCTTTCAGGAAGGCATCATGCCGCGCGATTATGGCCGCGCACTGACACCACAGCAGATCCACGATCTCATCGCATACATGGAAACGCTCCGCAGCGGTGTGGATGAGTGAGCGCTGTTAGTTAAAACGTGCCGGGCTGCCAAAGCCTTCCCGCTTTTGCGCATGACGTAAATGTAGCATCTGCTGATAGAAACTCCTGTGCTATACTATTTATAGCTCTAGCCAGGAGGCAAACCGATGACAACAGAAGCACTTTTGCAAGCACGAAACATTGTACGCCAGTTGACTATTCAGGAGAAACTCTACCTCCTAAATGATATTACGGCACAATTGGTGCAAGCATCAGCATTCCCTGGCCCATCACCACATCCAGCTTTTCCAGTTTTTCACCTGACAGAGTGGCCCGCCGACGTACCGATACGCCGAGAGGACTTGTATAATGACCGTGGCCGCTGAACCAACGTTTCTCGACACAAATATATTGGTATATGCCAGTGTTGATGCCTCACCATTTCACATTGCTGCGCTTCATGCAATTACCGAATTGGAAACGAACGGTACCCAACTGTGGATCAGCCGCCAAATCATGCGAGAATATCTGGCAACCCTGATTCGACCAAGCATACCGCTACCAGTGTCCGAGCTTGTCGGCGCGGTTCGCTCGTTTGAGCTACGCTATCATGTCGCAGAAGACAGCCCGCTCGTGACTGCACAACTCTTATCATTTCTCGAACAGGGTATCAGCCGGCACGTTCATGATACAAATATCGTTGCCACAATGCTTACATTTGGTGTGCGGCGAATTCTCACAAACAACCCTGCCGATTTTACGCCGTTTCAATCGCTTATCACCGTTGTACCGCTTACATAAATTTAATTTGTGCTAAAGAAGTAGCGCAGCAACGCACCGCAATCCAATGTCCGCTCGCGGGCTGATTCCGCGCCGGACGCCTACCTATCTGGTAACTTTCAGGAAGGCATCATGCCGCGCGACTATGGCCGCGCGCTCACCCCTCAGCAAATCGACGACCTCATTGCGTACATGGAAACGCTGCGTAGCGGCGTGGATGAGTAAGCATTGAGAGTTGACAATATAGTTTATGGCTGCGCGAAAAGCTCCCAGAGGCTCAGAAAGAGTCGATCAATTGCTGACTTTCATGTGAAATCAAGAGGCTTTTCTATGACACCCCTTCCGTTAACAATCAGTGATGCTGAACTCATAACCTTTATTGATGTCTGGGCTGCTTTACTAGAAGAGGGTGACTACCAAGCAGCATATCAATACACTGCTCACGACCCGGAAATGCACTGGACACCGGAATTAATGCAGGAGGTTATCGAGAGCTACGGTGATGCCGAACTAGGTCAGCGGGTGACTGTTGTTGGTACGCCGACAGATGTCCAACAGCGCAAAGAAGTAGATCGGTGGCCGATTAATCGTAGCGGAAGTGCAGGCGAGATCTGGTACGACTTAAACATTAACGGTCAAGTATCCGACCTTACGGCCATATTCTCATTAGAGCAAACAGCGAACGGCATCATGATTTACCTGAATACTATTCACGTCATGTGAAGGTATGTCGATACGTAATCGCAGAGATTTACGAGCTAAAAAAGAACTTCACGAACCACGAGATTACGCACATGGGCAACACATCCCGTGAAGACTGCATTACCCATGCACTTACCTCACTACGATAATTCCTCGCTCCCAAGCCACTGCTGCAAGAATGGATAGGCTTGCTCGCCGTTGATTTGATGCCCGCCTGCGAACACATGTTTCTGGAGTCGGTCGGCGACGCCAAGCGCTTCGTAGCCGCCATGCAAACGCTCGTAGGCTTCTTGTGCGCCATGCAGCGGAAAAATCGGGTCCGCGTCGCCGGTCACGACCAGCAGCGGGCGCGGCGCGACAAGCGCGGCCACATCGTACATTTCGGCGTCCTGAAGCAAACCAGGCAGGTAGTTGCAATGGCAATGCTCCATCGCCAGAATACTGTCCCGAAATGTGCAGAAGTAGTTGCTGATCACCACCGCCCGGAAGCGCTCGTCGAGCGCCGCCGAGAACAGCGCCGCCATCCCGCCACCAGAACTGCCCATGATTCCGATGCGCTGCGGATCAACCTCTGGTAGCGATTGGAGCAAATCGAACGTTCGCCGCACATCGCGCACGCGGCTGCCCAGCAGCGGCTTGCCGAGCATGATGCCCCACCAGGCGGCGGCATGGCATGAATTATTTGTCGGCCCTTTGGCCTTCGCCTCATCCTCGCGCCGCCGTCCGAAGCCGCTCAGTTCCGGCGCAATAACGACCATGCCGCGCCGCGCCAGCGCCACCGCGAAATCCTGGTGGTAGCCCTGCGGCTCGTCGCGGTCAGTGCCGTCGCTGTTGATGCCAACCGTGTCATCGACGCCGTAGCCGTGGCCATGCACGGCGACCACCGCAGGCGCTGGAGCCGAGAGATTATCAGGGACGAGCAGCCAGGCTGGCACCGTCACACCCGGCTCGCTCTCGAACTCGATGTACGTGCGGAGGTAGCCAGCATGCGCGGTCGGTGCGGCAGCAGTAAACGGTGGCGGCGTGCCTTCTGTTTCCGCTGGCAGTCCGCCCAACAATGCGCGGAGCCGCTTGCGAAAGGCCGTGCGCCATGTCGCCCATACCGCTGGATCGGTCGTGTCCGGCATGGCGAACTGACGCGGCTCGTTGGCATACCGTGCCTCGTACGGAGCCAATGGGCGCAGATGATCAGGAGTTGTGGTGCTCATAGAATCCTCTTTTACAACATGACAACGCTCATATTGTACGACATAGCCCAAAATAGCTGGCAACCAGCAAGAAATAATCACGTAACAATGGTTTCATCGGCGCACGGTGTGCTAAAATGCATATAGGTCGCGCGATTATAAGACTACCGAGCGTAACGCGCGCAGAGCAATTTGGAGCGATGGTGCCGGACACACGCCCCATGGCGAGAGAAAACCTTTTCTACAGGCGTTCGGCACATAGCGACTGTGCTGCACAGCAGCACAGCCAGAAGTGAGCAAACTGTATGGCACCTCTCGACCTCAAGATTGCCTACATCGGCGGCGGCAGCCGTGAGTGGGCGCGTAAGCTGATGTTTGACCTGGCACTTTGCTCAGACCTGACCGGCCAGGTAGCATTGTACGACATCGACAACGAAGCAGCGCAACTCAATGCGAAGTTCGGCAACTGGTTGCAGGACCAACCTGGCGTGCTATCGCGTTGGAACTATCAGGCAGTTGGAGAACTGAACGCGGCGCTGCAAGGCGCGGATGTGGTTGTAATCTCGATTCAGCCGGGGTCGCTGCGCTGCATGGAGCAGGAAATCGCAATCGCCGAGCAGCATGGCATGTTCTTCCCGGTTGGCGACAGCGCCGGAGCGACCGGACTGGTGCGCGGGCTGCGCGCCGCCACAATTTACGCAGGCTTTGCCGAAGCCATTGCCCAGCACTGCCCGGACGCCTGGGTTATCAATTACACCAATCCCATGACGATTTGCACCCGCACGCTGACGCGTGTTGCGCCGCAACTCAAGGTCTTCGGCTGCTGCCACGAGGTGCATGCCGTGCGGCGCATGTTGGGCGAGGTCGCCGCGAAATACCTCGATCTGCCTGCCGCGCCGCCACTGGAAGACATCAAGGTCAATGTCTACGGCGTCAATCACTTCACCTGGATCGACCGCGCCTTGTATCATGATGTGGATTTGCTTGCGCTGCTGCGCCGCCACATCGACGAGCCGGGCGTGATGCGGACCTTCACGAAGGAAGAGGTGGAAGGCTTTGGTAGCTGGTTCTACAGCGCCGAGCAGGTCAAGTTTGCGTTGTTCAAGCGCTTCGGCGTGCTGGCCGCCGCAGGCGATCGCCACCTGGTTGAATTTCTGCCGGGGTTCACTGAATCGCCCGAGACGCTGTTCCGCTGGGGCGTGATCCGCACACCGGTATCGTGGCGCATCGACCGCTGGCGCAATGCATCTCAGCGCACGCAGGACATCATGGCCCGCCGCGAGCCGCTCTCGATCGAGCCAACTGGCGAGGAGGGCGTGGCGCAAATCCGCGCGCTCATGGGCTTGGGGCCAATCGTCACCAACGTGAACGTCGAAAATCAGGGTCAAATTCCCAACCTGCCGCAGCACGCCGTCGTCGAGACCAACGCCTACTTCGCCCGCGACGAGGTGCGCCCGCTGTGCGCTGGCGCGCTTCCGACCGGTATCCAGCCGCTGATCGCGCGCCATGTGGCGAACCAGGAGATGATCGTCGAGGCGGCGCTCACTCGCGACCGCGATCTTGCGTTCCAGGCAGTCTATAGCGAGCCGACCAACCGGCTGCCGCTTGACGAATGCTGGGACATGTTCAACCAGATGCTGCGCACCAGCAGCGAGTTCCTGCCGGGCTGGACAATTGAGTAAGTCAGGAGGAAAAGTGCAGTGACAGTATTAGATCTTTTTCGGCTGGACGGCCAGGCCGCGCTCGTTACGGGCGGCAACAAAGGGCTGGGGCAGGGCATGGCGGTTGCACTGGCCGAGGCAGGCGCGGATGTCGCAATCGTCTCGCGCAGCGGCAACAACGACGCGACACGGAGTGCTATTGAGGCCGCTGGGCGGCGGGCGTTCCCATTCACGGCTGACCTTGGCGACTATGACGCCGCGGTGGCGACCGTCGAGCAGGCCGCGCAGGCGATGGGCCGGCTCGACATTCTAGTGAACAACGCCGGCATGGTGCATCGCGCGCCGGCCGCCGAGACGGATTGGGCCAATTTCACCCGCGTTTTGGACGTGAATATGCTAGCTGTGTGGGCCATGTCGCAGGCTGCCGGTCAGATCATGCTCGCGCAAGGGCATGGTAAAATCATCAATATCGCCTCGCTGCTGTCGTTTCAGGGCGGCATCCTCGTTCCCGCTTACACCGCCGCCAAGCACGCCGTGGCAGGCATGACCAAAGCATTAGCCAACGAGTGGGCCAGTCGGGGCGTCAACGTCAACGCGATTGCGCCCGGCTACATGGCGACCGACAACAATCAAGCGCTACGCGACGATCCGGTGCGTAGTCGCCAGTTGATGGAGCGCATTCCGGCGGAGCGCTGGGGCACACCCGACGATCTCGCCGGAACAGTGGTATATCTCGCGTCGCGCGCATCGGATTACGTCCACGGCCATGTGCTGGTGGTGGACGGCGGCTGGATGGCACGCTAGCTTACAACAAAGGAGTTTTGCAATGGACATTACGGATTTCAACGGCGAAATATGCCCGCGCTCAGTGGTCGAGCATGAGGGCGTCACCTATTTCCTTGGCACGCCACGCGGCTCACAGGCGGATCATCTGGGCGTTGTCGGAAACACCGACGGCTTCAATGGTGGCGAAACACACGGCTCGGTCTGTATGTTTCCTTGCATAGCAGAAAACGCCGCCACGTTACGCGAGCGGCTGCCGTGGCTCGTGCCGCAACCGCTCGGCCGTCAAACATCGTTCGGCTTCGGCGACCGGATCGGCAATGCGACGCCGGGCCATATTCAGGCCATGCGCGCCACTGGAAGCGAAGGCGTGATTGCGCCGATCTTCGCGCAACAGTCCGTGCGCGAGAACACCCGCACCGGGCGCACGCCGCAGCAAGTCATGGACGATGCCATGTGGGGCGTTTTTCAGGAGGGCTGGCGGCTGCCGTGGGGCGCTGACGCCGACCATGTAAAAGAAATCGAGGATCTCGCGCCGTTCGTGGCCGCGGGGTACACGTTTTACACGATTGATCCGAGTGATTATGTCGACAACGAGGCGCACACCGCCGCGCCTGACGTGCTGCGCGAGAAAGTCGCCGCGCTGCCGTGGGACACGCTTGGCGGCAGCTATGAGGAGCTGCGAGCGCGCTACTGCGACAAGCCATTCAAGATCGACGGCCTGACCCTCGAATTTGACGAGACCACGCTGCTACGGGCGCTCGGCAAGTACGGTCGCGCCCTTGACCATACTGCCAAAATTGCGGCGGCGCTGGCGAAACAGCGCGGCAGCCAATCGTTCGATCTCGAAATGTCGGTGGACGAGACTGACACGCCAACCTCGGCGCACGAGCATTTCTTCATCGCCAACGAACTGAACGCCCGCAACATTCCGGTGGCGAGCCTCGCACCGCGCTTCGTCGGCAAGTTCCAGAAGGGCGTGGACTACATGGGCGATCTTAAGGAATTCGAGTCGGAGCTTGCCAAACACGCCGTGATCATGGAGCACTTCGGCAGCTACAAGCTCAGCGTTCATACCGGCTCCGATAAGTTCAGCATCTATCCGATTGTCGCCAAATATACCCGTGGCCATGTGCATGTCAAGACCGCAGGCACTAGCTACCTGGAAGCGTTGCGCGTCATGACGACGCTGAACCCGGTGCTGTTCCGCAAGATGCTGGACGATGCCCGCAGCCATTTCGAACACGACCGCAAAAGCTACTTCCTCGACGCGGTGCTGGAAAAGGTGCCGACCGGTGCAAATGTCGCCGACGTTGACCTTCCGGCGCTGCTCGATCAGTTCGACTCGCGCCAGGTGCTCCACGTGGCATTTGGCACGATCCTGACGAGCTACGGCGACGAGATTCGTATCGCGTTGGCTGACAACATGGATACGTACCGAGACGGGCTGGAGCGCCACTTCACGCGCCACCTCCAGCCGTTCGCTCAACAGAAAACAGCGCAGAAGTAACACTAAATAATCAACTAATAGAGAAATCAAGTAAAAGCCGGACAAACAAGGTACCAACCGTAGTGGTCAAGAAACGAACTATGAAAGGTGGACGTTGTGAGATGGTGTTCGAACTGCTTGGCGAGATCAGGTAGCCGATTCTCGCTATGGTTGTGACTTTTTGCCCGCCTCGCTGCTCGCCAAACGTGTTCCTGTGGGTTGAGGTCGGGCGCAGCAGTTGGAAACGTGAGCAGTTCGAGACGTGGATTGGCTTTGAGCAGTTCACGAATTTGCGGCCCGTGATGCCAGGGCGCTTTGTCCCACAGTACAAGCAGTGGCACCTCTGGGTAGGTGGTAAGTAGGAGTTCGAGATGTCGTGCTGTGGCCTCGGCGTTCATCGTTTCGGCTTGGCTCACAATCTCTCGACCCGTCTTGAGGTCGAGCGTGCCATAGAATGATGGCTTGTCACGGCTCGGGTCGCATCGTACCACTGGTGTTTGTCCAACTGGTGCCCACACCGCCATTGTGGTCGCCTGCACGTAGAGTGAGGCTTCGTCGAGCGCCAATACAACGGTTTGTGATGCCGCTTGTGCCGTGTCTATCAGTTTTTTTCAAGCACGGCCTCGAACTTAACCACCGCTGCCTCACGGCGCGACTTATACGTCGTTGCCGGCTGCTGGTGGGTAAAGTGGCAACGGGCAAGCAAGGTGTAGTAGGAGGTTGGACTCTGATAGGTGACATCGTACCAAAACACAACGGCACGTTTGAGGTCGGACACTGTCCAGACATTCCCATCGGCGGTTGCCGTGTCGCGGCCAAACAACGAGCGTGGTGTGTACAAGCGCAACTTGTTGGATAAATCAGCGACTTGCTCGCTGTTGAGTTTGGCACTGTTGCCGCCTTCCCGATGGTCAGACAGGGCAGCTATACCATCACGACGATAGGCCCGACACCAGTCCATCAGGCTTGAGCGAGCAATACCACAAATGGTTTGAATCTGTTCAACCTTGTAGCCTTGCCCATACAGTCGAACCGCTTGGAGCCGTGTTCGTTCGGCACCGTTTTTGGTTACCTGGTAAGCTGCTTCGAGCGCACGTACTGCTTGGTCACTGAGGGTGAATATTCGTTGTCTCATACCTACTATTGTACGACTTTTATTTGGTTTCTCTATAATAACATCAAACGGCCCGCATCAGCAGTGATACGGGCCGTTCAACATATCATGAACTTGCGCCTTCTGGCACCGCGCCCAACGGAACCTCCGCTTCGCCAGCCGAACCAAATGGCAGCTGAATCTCGACGCAGTGCGTCAACCACGCGCCGACCACAACACTGTAATACGCCAGCAGCAACCATAGAGGAAACGGCGGAATTTGCACCGCCGCCCACGGCACCTGCGCGAACCAGCGTGCCCCTTCCGTCAGCCACGCCAGCGGCAGGTAGGCTAACCACGCAATAATTTGCCCTACCGGAAGGTACAGCATACCTGCCATCAACGCCAGCGCGCCAAACAGCATGGCGTATGGAACGACCGGCAACAACACGACATTTGTCAGTGGAGCGATAATACTTAAGTTGCCAAACTGGTACAAAATGAGTGGCAGCGCCAGAATTTGCGCCGCCAGCGTAGCGGTGAGCGCCTCAAGTGCCCAGCCTGGCAGCAGGCGCAATGGCGTGCGCAGCAGCCGCGCTTCGACGCCGTTGCCGAACGCGAACAGCGATGCGGTCGCCAGCGCACTCAACTGAAAGCCGACATCCCACAGCGTCTGCGGATCCCACAGCGTCATGGCCCGAGCATGCCGCGAACAATGTCGTCCAGATGTGCGCGGGACGATCGAGCCGCCGTCCAAGCAGCATGATCGTGCCCATGACCGCCGCACGAATCACTGTTGGCGTCGCGCCGACGAACAGCGTGTACAGCCAGATTACGCCCAATGTGAGCCAGAAAGCTACGCTATGCGATAGCCGCAGACGCTGACCTACGCCCGCCAGCATGGCAGCAAGAATGCTGATATTCCAACCACTAATCACAAGAATGTGGCTGGTGCCAGTCACATTAAAGGTGTTATACACATCGTCGGGAATGGAAGATTGCAGGCCAAGTAGAATACCGACTGCTAACGACGACTGCGGCTCCGGCAGCTCGCGCAGCAGCACGCGCCGCGCCCGGTCACGCACCTGGAGCAGCACAGTCCAGAATGAACTGCCGTTGTTCGACGAGACGAGCTTCGCCGCCTTTGGCTCCATGAGCGAGAACACGCGCTTGCGGGCCAGGTATGTGCGGTAGTCGAACTGCCCGGTCTGCTCCGCTTCGCGCGGCGTCTTCAAGGTGCCGGTCAGCACCAGCCGGTCGCCGTAGGAGCGGACCGGGTAAGGCGGCAATTTGACCAGAACGGTGCCTTCAGTACGCCGCACTGTACCATTCACCAGCACGCGCTCAGAGGAAAGCAGGACTCGCTGGCCATCTTCAGTCCACTGCGGGTCTTCTGCCACAACGCCTTGCAGCGTGACGCTGCCGTGCTCGTTCAACAGCCACACACTCTGTGGCGTGGTTGCGACCTGCGCCCAATCATAGCGCAACCCGCCGAGCGCCGCGCAGCACATGATCAACATGGGCAAGCGTGCCGGTGTGCGCCACAACACTGCGGCCAGCAGCGCGCCCGCGTATGCGCTAATGAGCAGCGGCATGGCGGCGAGATGGAAGCAATCGGCGGCAATGATGCCAAGCAGCCAGGCAATCGCAAGGTAAATCAGGGTCACGCAGCGCTCCGTACGACGTATATTCGTACATATACCGCGCGAGCAACCAAGAAGTTACGGCTTAGCACAATTAGTATATATGGCATAAAACATGTTACCATCAAGCAAACACAAGCTTTGCTAACGAAACGAGGCTACTCATGACAACGGGAAATACCATCACCGTCACGTTTGACGTGAACGGCAAGACCTACAGCGGTGACGTGCGCCCCATGCAGATCGTCCACGAGGCGATGGACAAACTGCTGCCGCACGAGGTACTCCACGCCAACCGGCTGCGCGTCACCCGCCCGGACGGCGAACTGATCTACCCCGACATGTTCGTGGGCGAAATCGCGGAGCATTACGGCGATGCGCATCTACTTGTCGAGGCGACGCCGCTGCGCGAGGAGGCCGGCGATTGGAGCAACTATGGCTTCGATCACCTGGCGCTGGCGACGACCGAGCGCGCCCATGCGCGTGACTTTTTCAGTCAGGGGTTGAAAATGAAGATCGTCCGTGACGACGAGCACCTCACGGTGGTGACGACCGGCAACACCGCCATTTTCCTGTTCGACGCCAAGCCGGGCGCGCCGCTCTCCGACGGGCTGCCGTCGCGCATTCACCACATTGGCTTCATAGTCGACAACCTTGAGGCCGCTTACGGCCATCTGCGCCGCACGTTTCCGGCCTTCACATCCGACTTCACGCTGCTGGAGCGGGCCGAGCGCTTTTCGCTGTACGGGCACATCACGTTCGGCGATGTGCGCTTCATGATCCAGCTTTCCGAAGTTAAGCCCGAATTCCGGGGCTTCCGCGAAGGCACGCCGTTCGTCGGGTTCATGTACGATTACGCGGCGCGCGATTACGGCGTGCGGTTGGGATAATGAGAGTTCCAGAGGCATGCAAGTTGCTAATGGAGTGCTCCATACAATCGCTTGACCATGAAAGGAGCACTCATGGCACTGCCACATCGACCACTTGGCAAAACCGGCGTTCAGGTGCCGATCCTGGGGTACGGCACTGCGCCGCTGGGCAAGATCAAGGTCATGGACGCCCCGCTGCTCAAAAAGTCGGAAAAGCTGCTCAACCACGCTATCGATCAGGGCATTACCTATCTCGACACCAGCCCCGACTACGGCAGCCAGCCGAAAGTTGGCGAGGTCATGAAGGCCCGCCGCGACGAGGTGTTTCTGGCGACCAAGATCAACAAGCGCAAACGTGACGACGTGCTGGCCGAGTTGCGCCAGAACCTGAAGGAGCTTCAGACCGATCATGTCGATCTGATCCAGATCCATTCCGTCAGCACCATGGCCGATCTTGATGCAGCGCTCGCGCCAGACGGAGCTCTCAGCGCGCTGAAGGAGGCCCGCCGCCAGGGCATGACCCGCTTCATCGGCATTACCGGCCATGCGCGGCCAGCTGTGCTGGCGCATGCACTCGAAAACTATGACTTCGACACGGTGCTAGTAGCGACCGGCGCATTTGACCGGCTGGTATCAAGCCCCGACAAGCTCCTGCTACCCACCGCTCAAAGCAAGAACACCGGCGTGATCGCCATGAAGGTCTACGGCCATGGCGAACTCAAGCAGCACGAATTGGCGTTGCGCTACGCGCTTGGGCTGCCGGGCGTGACTCTGGCGATCGTCGGCATGGATGACGAAGCGCAGATCGACGAGAACGTGCGGCTGGCGCAAAATTTCACACCATTGAGCGAGGCCGAACTTGACACGCTGCTCAAGGAGTCCCGCGAAACGCTTCATAAGGACAGTAGCGCCAGCTCGCACGCGATCTTCTGGGTTCATGATAGCAAAACGATGGCATGGAAACAGGAGAGCGAGCCGGAGCTTGTTGAATATTAAGTAGAATCCAAAACTGCTTGCAAATTCCCTCACCCTGCTGCTGGCACAGCTTCCCGCTCCCAGTGGGAGCGGGACCGAGGGTGAGGGCCACGAGCCATTCAGGATAGTACGCATATTACGGCACTTGCCGTCCGGAGTTAGCGCGCTGGCTGGTAATCTGAGTGTAGGAACTGATCAGCAGCCCGGCAGCGCCCGTAAGCGCCAGCGCCGCTGCCACGCCAAACAGCGCCGTGGTGCCGAGATCACGATAAATTTGGCCGCCCACGGCGCTCGCCAACGCAGAAGCAATCGCGAAGAATGCCATGCCGAGCAGACTTTGCGCAGTCGCCTCCAGGCCGGGCGGCGCAAGGCGTTGAGCTTCCACGACGCCCGCCGTCCACAACGCCGCGAAGCAAGGGCCGTGGAGCAACTGCGCGGCCAGTGCCACACCAGGCGATGGCGCAAAGATGTAAATGATCGCTCGAATCCCGTACAGCAGCCCGGCTGTGATCAGCAGCGGGCGTGCGCCCCAGCGCCGTAGCACGAGCGGCGAAAGCATCATCACCGGCATTTCGCTAATGCTGGCGATGGTGTATGCCAGCCCGATCTGGGCGTCGTTTGCACCGAGATCCTGCAAGTATAGCGACAGAAAGCTGGAAATGGTGGAGGAGCAGAAGCCAATCAGCAGCACGCATCCCAGAAAGCCGAACCAGCGGCGGTCGCGCCGCAAGGTGCGAATCGCAGCCCGCATATCGGTTTGCACAAATTCGGTGCGCGGCAGCAGCAGCGCCGCCGCAAATGCCAGGGTGCATAGCCCGGCGTAGCCCCAGAAGATCGTCGTCAAGCCCAGCCCCGTGAGCAGCCGCCCGAAAAACAGCGTGCTCAGTCCCCAGCCAACCGCGCCCCACATCCGTTGCGCGCCGTAGCGCTCGCGTTGATCGCCAAGCAGTGTCAGCGTCGCGCTGTCGGCCAGGGAAACAATCGGCGCGGTGAACAGCGCCTGGAGCGTTACAAACAGGAACAGCCAGCCGAACGCTTGCACGCGGCTAATCAGCAAAACCGGCAGAATGGTGCCCGCCAGTGCCAGCGGCAAGATCGTGCGGCGCAGGCGCAGCATGTCGGCGAACAGGCCCCACACCGGCGCGGCGACAATTTGGATTAGACCGGGCAGCGATGCCAGCACGCCAATCTGTCCAAGGTCAAGGCCCGAGTGGCGATAAAACAGGCTGATGAAAGGAACGAGCGCGCCAATCGAGGCGAACCAGCAAAAGTAAAACATTTTGGGCGTCAATAGTTGTTTGTCAATGTTCATAAATTCCTGTGATTTGAATCGTTACGCAGCACCGTTCAGCGCATCGGCAAGCAGGGCTTTGTAGCACTCCGCCGCCTGCCAGAGTCGCGCCTGATCTGCTGCATCACCGCTCATCTGCACGCACATGGTTGTTTGGCCGAGCCGAAATGCAGCGTAGGCCAACCGATACAACGTGAATAGCGGCGCGGGAAATGGCTCGCCGCCCGCCATGTGATATGCATCGAGCAATTGTATATGTTGTATTTTATCCAAATGCCATTCAACGATTGCACCTGCGATGTCCCACGCAACCGGCAGCCGCCCGACCGTTGTATGATCGTTGACATGCCCGGTGCTATCGACCTTCTCTAGCCGCCCGTCTGACATGCGGAGCCATTCATGCGGCGCGAGATGGCCGTCACCGTACGAGCGAAACACATGCCCTTCGGCGGCAGCGCGAGCAGCACCAAACAACGGGCGCGTGCGCTTCGCTAATGCTTCTCCTAGTGTTTCCCACACGTTCCAGTACAGCATCTCTCCCGCTCCATCAAGTGCTGCGTTCTGCTCGTCGGGCGCAAGCGACGGCCCGGACACCATGGCGATATAGCGCCCAATGTGCGCCAACAGGTCTGGCGTCATGTCAGCATGACTCAGCGGTGTTCCTTCGAGCCACGGCACAGCGACGAACCCATGCGCGACGCCAAGTGGCGCTGGCCCCCAGCCTGCTGCCGCGCGCTCGTTCAAAGTTTCTGCTTCTGTCTCGGCGCTGCTCAGGCTCATGCCCGGCGCGCCCGCCAAGCCGCCAAACTTCCACATCACTTTCCGACCGCTCCGGAGCGTCACGCGGTACTTTGGTCGCTCGAACGGCGCGCATACTGCGGGCCAATCGCGTTCATACGCGTACACCACACGTCGCCAAAGTCCTCCGCCCACATCTTCGACATGCACAACCTCATCTTCGCACAACAAGGCAGTTGTCGCAGCCAACGATTCGGCAAGTGTCATGCCGTGGATTTGGAGCGTTTCTGCCGCCGCCGGGTAACGCAGTGTGGTTTGCCACCAACGACGCACCTCGTCCGGCGCGGCGCTGCCCGGGTCACCAGCATGACCGGGAACAAACGCAATCCGCCTGCGATCTACGCCGGCCTGCTGCACCGCCTCTGCGACCGCCGCCATTGAGGAGCCGGACATGCCCGGCCCTTCGTCTACTATCAACACCCAAGTATCGGAGCCAAAGTGCGAATCGCCCAGAACAACTTGTCGTTCGAATGGATGGCCGGTTGGGCGAACAGTCATGCGCGTGACGCGCCAGCCCGCTTCCGCCAGCACGGCTGCCAGTAACGCCGACAATGTCGTGCCGATGCTGCGCACACCAATCACGACAGCATCATGCGGACTAGAATGGGCATGATCGTAAAGCCAGCGGCGCGCGACGAGAATATAGTGGTCGGGGAACAAAGCGTAAAAGGCGAAGCCTTCCGGCACCTTCACCATGAGGCGGCTGTCTGGCACATCAAGCGTATCGAGTGCATGTTGAAGCTGTTGTAGCACTGTGTTCACATGTTTGCCCGCCTCCTGGCGCCATGCCGCATAGAAGGCATGCGCCGCAAGGCAGGTCAGTACGGCAGCCTGTTCGTAGAACGATACAGTCAGCAATGCGTCGGCAACAGCCTGTTCGAACTGCCCAACACGAATCAGCAGCGCACGGAGATGATCAAGAGTCGGCGCAGCAGTGCAAACGGCAAGATTTGTGCGCATGTGCGCTACGAGCGTGCTCGCATCTTCGGCGTAGGAAGCATCACCATAAACAATCATATCTGAGCAGCAACACTCACAAACATCAGCACCATGTCAAATGACAGCAGCTGAAAATAATGAGAAATATCATGACTATTGCGATAAAACTTTGGCATACTTGTTGCAGATCATCATGGTTCTAAATAGATGCTTTAACACACCAATTATTTGACACTTTGGCTGGTCTGTATCAATATAGATGTTCCAGATGCTACGCTTTACACAGCCGCAAGAACGAATTACTCCAGAGAAGTATGGCTGAAATCACAAGGAGAGGCATGGGTCAGCGTATTTTAATTACTGGCGGCGCAGGCTTCATTGGCTCGCACCTCGCTGACGAATTACTGGCATGTGGCCACCATGTATGCGTGCTCGATCCGCTCATTGAACAGGTTCACGGCTCCGAAGATGCGCGCCCCACCTACCTTCACCCTGATGTCGAATTGCTTCGCGGCGATGTGCGCGATGCCACCGCTGTGCGCCGCGCGCTCGTCGGTGTGGACGCAGTATACCATTTCGCTGCGCGGGTGGGTGTCGGCCAGAGCATGTACGAAATCGCGGAATACACCAGCGTCAACAATATGGGAACGGCGGTGCTGCTCGAAGCGTTGATGGATCTGCCGGTCGGGCGGCTCGTGGTCGCGTCGAGCATGAGCATTTACGGCGAGGGGCTGTATCGCACATCTGCCGGGCAGCTTGTGGACGGCATGGAGCGCACGCTCGCGCAGCTACGGGCGCACGATTGGGAGTTGCATGACGCCGATGGCGCGCTGTTAGAGCCAGTGCCGACGCCGGAAAGCAAAACGCCCGCGCTCGCTTCGGTCTACGCACTTTCGAAATACGATCAGGAGCGCATGTGCCTGGTTTTCGGGCGGGCATACAGCATTCCGACGGTGGCGCTGCGCTTCTTCAACACCTACGGGCCACGCCAGGCGCTTTCGAACCCGTACACCGGCGTGCTGGCGATCTTTGCCGCCCGGCTGTTGAACGATCAGCCGCCGCTGGTGTACGAAGATGGTGAACAACAGCGCGATTTTGTCAGCGTGTATGATGTGGCGCGGGCATGCCGCATGGCGTTTGATGCGCCCGCCGCGGTGGGCTGTACGATCAACATCGGTAGCGGCCAGCCAGCCAGCGTGCGAGAAATTGCCACGCGCACTGCCGCTGTACTTGGGAAAGACTATCTTCCTCCGACTATCACGGGCAACTATCGCGCAGGTGACATTCGGCACTGCTTTGCTGATATCACCCTGGCACAACGCGTGTTAGACTACACGCCACAGGTAACATTAGACGAAGGACTGGTCGATCTGGCCGGTTGGCTTGAAGGTCAGTCAGCGCAGGATCGAGTGATTGAAGCGGGAGCCGAGCTTACCGCCAGGGGGTTGACATTATGACAAGCCATGCCGTGACGAATGGGCATGTGCAAGACGGGAAGCACCAGGCATGCAACAAAGCGGGGCGTCCAACGCTTATCACCGGCGGGGCAGGCTTTATCGGAACAAACCTGGCGGATCGGCTGCTCACTGCTGGGCAATCCGTCATTCTGTACGACAATCTGGCGCGGCATGGCGTGGAGCGCAACCTGCGCTATCTGCGTGAAACATACGGCGATCGCGCGCAGTTCATTCATGCCGACATCCGCGATCAAGATACGCTCCACCATGTAGTGCGCGCCGCACGGCAAGTATTTCACTTCGCAGCACAGGTGGCAGTGACGACCAGCATGATCGATCCCATGACCGATTTTGCGATCAATGCGATGGGCACGCTGAACGTGCTTGAGGCATTGCGTGCCATGCCCACGCCGCCGCCGCTGCTGTTTACCTCGACCAACAAGGTCTACGGTAGCCTGACCGGCGTCAAGCTCCGTCCGAACGGTCTGCGCTACGAACCAATTGACGAGAATCTGCGCCAGCATGGCGTTTGTGAAAGTCAGCCGCTCGATTTCCATAGCCCGTATGGCTGCTCGAAGGGCGCCGCCGACCAGTACGTGCTCGATTACGCCCGCACCTTCGGCTTACCTGCTGCCGTGTTTCGCATGAGCTGCATCTACGGTCCGCATCAGTACGGCAACGAGGACCAGGGATGGGTAGCGCACTGCCTGATCTCAGCAATCGAGAATCGGCCAATTACGATTTTCGGCGACGGCAAACAGGTGCGCGACATATTGTTCGTAAAGGATTTGATCGACGCCATGCTGCTGGCGCAGGAGCACATGGCGACCATCAAGGGCCGCGCGTTCAACATTGGCGGCAGCACGGCAAACACAGTCAGCCTGCTGGAATTGATGGACATGATTGCGGAACTGCACGGCGCGCCGCCCGAATTGCGCTTCGACGACTGGCGCAACGGCGATCAGCGCTTTTACGTGTCAGACACACGCGCCTTCAGCGCCGTCACTGGCTGGCAACCGCGCACCGATGTGCAGACCGGCGTGCGGCAATTGTATGACTGGCTCGTTACTTCACGTGCGCATGAAACAGCTGTTGGCGAGGTGGTACGATGATGCGTGCTGCTGTTGTGGCCGCGCCAGGCCGTATTGAAATCGAAGAGGTTGAAATTCCGCAGCCGCAGCCGGGGCAGGTTCAGGTGCGCATCGAGGGCTGCGGCGTGTGCGCTTCCAGTCTGCCGCTCTGGCAGGGTCAGCCGTGGTTTACCTACCCGTTCCCGCCCGGCGCGCCCGGCCATGAAGCGTGGGGTCGCATCACGGCGCTGGGCGAGGATGTCGAAGACTTGAGCGTTGGCGACCGCGTGACGATGCTGGGCTACGGTGGCTATGCCGAGTACGACGTGCCCGGCGCGCAGGCGGTGGTGCGCCTGCCACCCGCGCTTGACGATCAGCCGTTTCCCGGCGAAGCGGTCGGCTGCGCGTTCAACGTCATCAAGCGCTGCGGCATTCAACGCGGCGACACCGTGGCGATTGTCGGCATTGGTTTTCTGGGCGCGCTGCTGACGCGCCTCGCCACCGACGCGGGCGCGCACGTCATCGCTATCTCGCGCCGCCCGTTTTCGCTCGACATCGCGCGCACATACGGCGCTGCCGAAACGATTGCCATGAACGACCACTGGCAGATCATCGAGCAGGTCAAGTCAATGACCAACGGCCAGTTCTGCCCGGTTGTGATCGAAGCGGTCGGGCAGCAGTGGCCGCTCGATCTTGCCGCCGAGCTGACGGCCGAGCGCGGGCGGCTAATCATCGCCGGATATCATCAGGATGGGCCACGGCAGGTCAACATGCAGCTGTGGAACTGGCGCGGCCTCGATGTCATCAATGCGCATGAGCGCGACCAGCAGATTTATGTCAACGGCATGCGCGAAGCTGCCGATGCTGTAGCGAGTGGGCGAATTGATCTTGGCCCGCTGCTGACCCACACGTATCCGCTGGAGCAACTCGCCGACGCGTTCGACGCCGCGCGCGACCGGCCAGAAGGATTTCTCAAAGCAGTCGTGCAGGTGAGCAGGTGAACAGGTGACGTGCTACTTTTTGTTCGCTGCTCTTTGTTCTTTATTCTTTGTTCTATGCATGTTTTAATGACAGCCGATACAGTCGGCGGCGTGTGGACCTATGCGCTGGAGCTTGCGCAGGCGCTGCATGCGCGCGACGTTACGGTCGTGCTCGCGACCATGGGCGCGCCGCTCAATGCCATGCAGCGCGGCGCCGTGCAACGCATGCCGTGGCTCCAAGTCTTCGAAAGCAGCTACAAGCTCGAATGGATGGATAAGTCGTGGGACGATGTGGCGGCTGCCGGGCGCTGGCTGCTCGATCTGGAGCGGCAGGTGAATCCTGACATCGTGCATCTGAATGGCTACGCGCACGCCGCATTTCCGTGGCACGCACCGACGCTTGTGGTCGGGCATTCGTGCGTGCTCTCCTGGTGGGAGGCCGTGCATGGCAAGCCTGCTCCGCCAGCGTGGGACCACTATCGTGCCGCTGTAACACAGGGGGTGCAGCAAGCCGACATGGTGCTTGCGCCAACGGCAGCCATGCTCACGGATTTAGATCGGCTGTACGGACCGTTTCACTGCACGGCTGTGATACCGAATGGGCGCGCCGCAGAATGCTTTCTGCCCGCGCCGAAAGAGCCGTTCGTGTTGGCCGCCGGGCGGCTGTGGGACGAAGCCAAGAACATAGCCGCGCTCGACGCAGTAGCCAACCGGCTGCCATGGCCGGTGTTCGTCGCGGGCGCGCATCAGCACCCCGACGGTGGTGAAGCTACCGCAGCCAACGTTCGCATGCTCGGCTCGCTCGCGCCGGACGCGCTGGCACAATGGATGGGACGCGCCGCGATCTACGCCCTGCCCGCACGCTACGAGCCGTTCGGGTTGTCAGTGCTGGAGGCAGCGATGGCGGGCTGCGCGCTGGTGCTGGGCGACATTCCTAGTCTGCGCGAACTATGGCATGGCGCGGCGCTATTCGTGCCGCCCGGCGATCATGCGGCGCTGCATGTGGCGCTCATGCGGCTGATGTGCGACGAGGATCTACGCACCTCGCTGGCAGCCCGCGCTCGCGAGCGCGCTTCGCAGTTCACACCGGAGCGCATGGTGGCAGAAGTACATGGCGGCATACCAAACATTGTTACAAAGAGAAACACAGTCTGTGGCACCACAAAGGCACAAGGTACACCAAGAATTTCTTTTGGAATAAACTCCAACCACTTTGTGTCCTTGGTGTCTTTGTGGTGAAATCTACCATGCGCATTGTTATGTTTTATCACTCGTTGCTGTCGGACTGGAACCATGGCAACGCCCACTTTCTCCGCGGAGTCGTCAGCGAACTGCTGGCGCGCGGCCACGATGTTGCGGTGTACGAGCCAGAGAACGCCTGGAGCGTGCAGAACCTTGTGGCCGCGCATGGCGACGCGCCGCTTCGTGAGTTCACGCAAGCCTACCCGGCGCTCCACAGCACGCGCTACGATCCAACCAATCTCGATCTCGAGCAGGCGCTCGACGGTGCCAATCTGGTATTGGTGCATGAATGGAACGACCATGATCTTGTTGCGCGCATCGGGCAGCACCGCGTGCGGCAGCGTAACTATCGGCTCTTGTTTCATGACACGCACCACCGCGCCGCAACCGAGCCAGACAGCATGGCAGCCTACGACCTCCACCACTATGACGGCGTGCTAGCGTTCGGCAAAATTATTAGCGACATTTACGTGCAAAATTGTTGGGCGCAGCGCGTCTGGACCTGGCATGAGGCTGCTGATATGCGAATCTTTTTTCCAAGACAGACGAATGGTGAACAAAAAGACGGCCATCTCGTCTGGATCGGCAACTGGGGCGACGAGGAGCGCACGGCAGAGCTACGCGAGTTTTTGATTGGCCCAGTTGTAGCGCTTGGCCTCCATGCACGCGTTCACGGCGTGCGCTACCCTGAGTACGCGCGTGAGGAATTGACCGCCGCAGGTATCGAATACGCGGGTTGGCTGCCAAACTATCGCGCGCCGGAGGTGTTCGCCCGCTTTCGCGCGACCGTCCACGTCATGCGGCGGCCGTATGTGGAACATCTGCCCGGCATCCCAACCATCCGCGTATTTGAAGCGCTGGCCTGCGGCATTCCGCTTGCATGCTCACCCTGGGACGACGCGGGAGGATTGTTCACAATTGGGCGCGACTTTCTGATGGCGCGTGATGGCGCGGAGATGCAGCGCCACCTGGACATGCTGATACATGACGAAGCCGCCGCGCAGGAAATAGCCCGACATGGATTGGCAACCATTCGCGCTCGCCACACATGCGCCCATCGCGTGGATGAACTGTTAGCGATTTACGACGAGTTAGAAGAATGAACCACGAAGGACACGAAGCGCACGAAGATTCAAAAATGATAAGAAGTTTAGTTTTCCCATGTGTCTGATGCAAGATGCGTTATTGATCAGAAAGGCATGGGAAGCACATTGTCATGCTGAATGAAATGAAGCATCTCACCGAAGCACAATGACACCACAGAGATGTTTCGCTACGCTCAACATGACAAGGATGTACTCATCAACCTTTGTTCTTCGTGTCCTTCGTGTGCTTCCTGGTTAATCAAAAGAGGTTTGGTTTGAACATCGCATTTTTCGGATCGAGCCTGGTCTCGGCCTACTGGAACGGTGCGGCGACGTATTATCGCGGCATCATTCGCGCGCTGTATGAGCGCGGCCACCGCGTGACGTTCTACGAGCCGGATGCTTATGAACGGCAGCAGCACCGCGACTTGCCCGACCCAGAGTGGGCCAGCGTGATCGTCTACTCAACTGAAAGCACCGACGGCGTGGAACGGGCGCTGCATGCAGCGCGCGGCGCAGACATCATCGTTAAGGCCAGCGGCGTCGGCGTGTTCGACGAATTGCTTGAAGCCGCCGTGCTCGATCTCAAGCGGCCGAACAACGCCGTGATCTTCTGGGACGTGGACGCGCCCGCCACGCTCGACCGCGTCGCGGAAAATCCCGCCGATCCGTTCAAGCCGCTGGTGCCGCGCTACGACATGGTGCTGACCTACGGCGGCGGCGCGCCGGTCGTTGATGCCTATGAAGCGCTTGGCGCGCAGCAGTGCGTGCCGATCTACAACGCCCTCGATCCTTCCACCCACTTTTCAGTACCGCCGGAGCCGCGCTTCGAGGCCGACCTCGGCTTTCTTGGCAACCGGCTGCCCGACCGCGAGGCGCGCGTCGAGTCGTTCTTTCTGGAAGCCGCCGCCATGCTGCCCGATTGCCGTTTTCTGCTGGGCGGCAGCGGCTGGGGCGACAAAGCCATGCCGCCAAACGTCCACTACGTCGGTCATGTGTACACCCGCGACCACAACGCCTTCAACTGCACGCCGCGCGCCGTGCTGAACATCAGCCGGGCCAGCATGGCCCGCTACGGCTTCTCGCCCGCCACCCGTGTGTTCGAGGCGGCGGGCGCGGGCGCGTGCATCATCACCGACCGATGGATGGGCATCGAGCAATTTCTGGAGCCGGAGCGCGAGATATTGGTGGCCGACGACGGAACGGCAGTGGCAGCGCACGTTCGAGAACTCACGCCTGAACGCACGCACATGATTGGCGAGGCCGCCCGGCAACGCGTGCTAGCCGAACACACCTACACGCATCGGGCGGCACAGTTTGAAGCATTGTTTACGCCATGAATATTGTTATTCTCGGCCTGTCCATCACATCCTCGTGGGGCAACGGCCACGCCACAACCTATCGCGGCCTGATACGGGCACTGAACGAACGCGGCCATCAGACGCTCTTTTTGGAGCGCGACATGCCCTGGTACGCCGCGAACCGTGACATGCCCGCGCCACCGTATGGCCGCACCGCTCTGTATTCCAGCGTGGACGAACTGCAAGCGCAACATGCCGACGCCATCCGCAACGCCGATCTCGTCATGGTCGGCTCGTACGTGCCGGACGGCATTGCGGTTGGTGATTGGATCATGGCAACCGCGCATGGCGTCACGGCCTTCTACGACATCGACACGCCGGTAACACTCGCTTGTTTAGAGCGCGGAAACTGCGAGTACCTGGCGGCGGAGCAGATTCCGCATTACAACATGTATTTGTCATTCACCGGCGGGCCGACGCTGGAGCAGCTAGAGCAGCAGTACGGCTCGCCGTGCGCGCGGCCGCTGTATTGCTCGTTTGATCCTGACATGTACTACCCGGAAGCCACCGAACTGCGCTATGACCTCGGCTACCTGGGAACGTGGAGCGCCGACCGGCAGCCACCACTTGAGTCGCTCATGCTCGACGCGGCGCGCTGCTGGCCGGAGGGCTGCTTCGCCGTGGCCGGGCCGCAGTACCCCGCCGACGTACAGTGGCCGCCCAACGTCGAGCGCGCCGAGCACCTGCCGCCGAGCGAACACCGCCGGTTTTACAACGCGCAGCGCTTTACGCTCAACATCACGCGGGCCGACATGCGGGCGGCAGGCTTTGCGCCGAGCGTGCGCCTGTTCGAAGCGGCGGCATGCGGCACGCCGATCATCAGCGACAACTGGCCGGGACTCGATACATTTTTTACGCTCGGCAGCGAGATTCTGATCACGACCAGCGCCGACGACACCTTGCGCTATTTGCGTGACATGTCGGAGAGCGAGCGCAAGGAGATTGGCGAACGGGCGCGGGCGCGGGTGCTTGTGGCGCACACCGCCGCACACCGCGCCGCCGAGCTTGAACAGTATATCCATGATGTATCTCAACCCAGCACAATACATAACGGAACGAGCAGGCATGCGTGGAAGGAGCAAAGATGATTGAAGCGCTGAAATTTTGGAACGAACCTAACAACGTGTCCCATTGGGACTTTCAGATAGACCCAGAATGGCGCGAATTTGCTGAAATGATCCGGATGGGCGCAGTGGCCGCCCGGGAGCGCTGCCCTGACCTGCGGCTGGTACTAGGCGGCATCTCACCTATAGACCCGGCATTCATTCACTTGATGGATGAGTACAGCGTCCTTGAGAATCTTGATGCTATTGCCGTGCATGGCTTTCCATTGGACTGGAACCACTGGAAGATCGATGAGTGGCCGCAGAAGCTCGACGAAATACGCGCTGTCACCGACCTGCCGATCTGGGTGACGGAGGTCGGCGCATCCACGTTTGGCGCCGATGAAATACAGGTGTTCGGCCTTCAACGCACCACGGAACTCCTGCTGGGCCGGGCCGAGCGGGTGTTCTGGTACAGTCTGCTCGATCTGCCGCCGGCATGGCCCGCCACGACGCGCCATAAGGAGAGCGAAGGCAGCTCGTATTACCGCCATTTCTACATGGGCCTGATCGACGCGAACGGCATGCCCAAGCCGAGTTTGAAGCATTTTAATCCAGACATGGGCATCTGCCAGTGGTTCCACTTTGAGGACGAGCGGCTGGACTTTGCTGTGGAGTGGCTCCGTAAGATTGGCGTCAAGAAATTGCGCACCGGCATTAGCTGGGCCGATTGGCACCGCCCGAACGCGGTGGCGTGGTTCGACCGGCAGATGGACGCGCTTCGGGATTTCGAGGTAACAATAACGCTGTGCTTCACACCACCGTCGATCGGCAAGGTTGAGCATCATACCAGTCCGCCGCGCAACCTGGAAGAGTTTTCCTATTTCGTTGCCGATGTGGTCGAACGCTACGTGCTGCCGGAGCGTATGGCACAAGCGACCGAGTTAGCTGAACAAGAAAGTAAGAGTTTGTGACTCATGAACTACATCATTCGCCCGGTCGAGCCGCACGACATTGATTTCCTGTGGGATATGCTGTTCTACGCGGCGCACATGGCCGAAGACGGCGCGACATCGTCTGAGGCAGCGCGGCAAGACCCGTTTCTTGCTCGTTACGTCAACGGCTGGGGACGAATGGGCGACGTAGGCTGTGTAGCGGTGGACGCGCGCACGGGCGCGCGGCGCGGCGCGGCGTGGGTGCGGATGCTCGATCATGATGACGACATGCCAGAGCTTGTGATCGCCGTGCTGCCTTCAGCAATCGGCCAGGGCATTGGCACGGCACTGTTACGATATGTACTGGAAGCAGCGCAAGCACAGCATGTGGCTGTCATGCTTTCGGTGCGCGTAGACAATCCGGCGGCGCGGCTGTACGAGCGCATTGGATTCACAACCGTTGAGGAAATCACCAATCGGATCGGCACGACATCGCACAAAATGGTATTCACCTTTCAAAGCCCTGAAGGCTGAATGATGTACTCTGCATCACGAGCAGAGCATGCGCTTAATCTGCCACATCCCGCGCCCCAACGCTAATTATTCTATTATTTAACGTTTATTAAACTGTGCTACAATCGTCATGCTATGCCAAACAACCACGGGGACAGCATTTTGGAAAAGATCGATGCATTTCTCTCCAAGCGATCACGTCGTTGGATTATTTGTCTTTGTTGGTTGCTGGCGATCAGTGTCGCCTGCGTTGACATGCTCACAGGCATCGAACCATCGCTGCTCTTTTTCTACCTTGTCCCGGTGTTTATAATCACATGGTACGCTGGCCGGTGGATGGGCGCAATCCTTTCCGTTGCTGTTGCGCTGGTCTGGGTTGGCGAATCTCTGGCGTATCCGCAGTTCATCAGCCCTCTTGTTTCATTTTGGAACAATGCGCTGCAGCTCGGCTTTTTCTGGCTTGCCGTGTGGCTCATCAGTCTGCTGCACGACGTGCTCAGCCGCGAACGCAAACTGGCGCGCACCGATGCGCTGACCGGCGCGCTGAACTGGCGGGCCTTCACTGAGATAGCCACCGAAGAGATCGAACGTTCGCGGCGCTACCAACATCCGTTCACGGTTGCCTATTTCGATGTTGATAATTTCAAAGAAATCAACGATCAATTCGGCCATACCGTTGGCGACACTGTGCTGCAAAACGTTGTGGACGCCACATGCAAGACGCTGCGCATCAATGATAATATTGCACGCCTGGGCGGGGATGAATTTGTAATCTTGCTGCCGGAGACGGATTTGGAAGCAGCGATGGCTGTGCTCGACCGGGTCCAACAATGTGTCTGTGACATTATGGAGCAACGGCAATGGCCGATCACATGCAGTATTGGCGCGGTAACCTACCAATCGCCGCCGGAAAGTATTGATCAGATGCTACAAGCTACTGATCAGATCATGTACACGGTGAAGCAAACAACCAAAAATAAGATTGCTATTGTTGTGGTTGATAAGAACACATCGGACCTGCCGCAATCGATGCCATCAACCTCGGTCTCGTGAACTGCCACTGATGATGGCACCAATTCTGAAATATCGGACGGCAAGCGCGAGGGTATAATGCATCCATGGCAAGAAAAACTGCGTATTCACATGCGAAATAACCAGTTGTGGAGGAGCACTATTCGCCTATGACCTCCACGCTTCCTCCAGCAACAGAGCGTGTCATATCCGACGAAGATATACTGGCGCGTATTGCGGATGGCGACAGCACGGCACTTGCGGCGCTGTACGAGCGCTATGCGCGCGTGGTCTATGGCCTTGCGCTACGGATGCTGGGCAATCGCGAACTGGCGGAAGATTTGGTGCAAGAAACGTTCTGGCGCGTGTGGCGTCGCAGCAGCACATTTAATCGTGAGCGCGGACGCGTAGCATCGTGGGTGCTCGGCATTGCCCACAATCTTGCGATTGACGAACTGCGACGACAGCGGCTACGCCCAACGCCCGTATATGAAGATGACGCCCGGCCAGTGCTGAAAGAGCTTGAGGACGAGGAAGTGGATGTGGCGGCGGCGGCGCTTGGAAGCGAACAGCGCAGCATCTTACTCCAGGCACTCGCACACATCCCGTCTGAACAGCGTGAAGTGATTGAACTTGCGTACTTTGGCGGCCTTTCACAACGTGAAATTGCTGAGCGTTTGCAGAATCCAGTTGGCACAATTAAAACACGCGCGCGGCTCGCGCTGCAAAAGCTGCGCGATGTTCTTATTGCACAGGGGCTTCGACCGGAAGATCTGAGCAGCTAGATAGATTGGGGCAACGCGCGTATTGACGCAGCGTTAAAAAACGATACATGGATCAACACCCACACGATTTACTTCCAGGATTTGCCCTTGGTGCGCTTGACGCAGCGGAGACGCTGCTGGTTGTGGCGCATCTGCGGGATTGTCCTGGCTGCCGCGACGAAGTTGAAGTCTTCCGCGCGACGGTTAGCCTATTGCCGTACACGGCAGCGTCGCACGAGCCACCGCCGCACGTTAAACAGCAACTCTTCGCCCGCATTGGAGCGATGCAGACGGCCCCATCCGCCGTTCTCCCTGCAACGACTGTACCACAATCAGGCGCACCCACGGCAGCATGGGGGCGCTGGGCAGGCGCGTTGGCAATGGTAGCGCTGGTGCTGCTGCTGGCGCTCGGCGCTTTCGCCATGAACACACAACGCCAGCTTGCCGAAACACAACAGCAACTTGCGGAGATGCAGCAGCGCCAGTTTACCGCAGCAAATGAGCCAGACCTCATTGCGTTCATGAGTGAATCCACCACGGTAAGCCGCCCGTTGCAGGCATCTACATCACATGTAACGGGTCGCATGTACATGCAGCCGGGCCATACCACCGCCGTGATCATGGTCGTCGGGCTTGCGCCTGCCGCTGCCGGGCAAGCCTACCGCTGCTGGCTTGCCACAGCGGCAAACCAGGTCCAGGTCTGCTCCTTTACACAGACCAGCGATGGCAATATCGAAGTGCTGTTTCACGCGCCCGCCCCGATTGACAGCTACCAGCAGGTCATGCTCACCCTTGAGCCTGCTGACAGCACGCACCCCAACATCAACAACGTTGTGCTACAAGCCCCAATTAGTTGACGCAATGCGTTGCCGTGCGGTATCATACCCAGCAACACGCTATCAACTCCTGATTGCGAATATATGAGGAGTTCTCACCATGCAAAAAACAGTCAGTGCTTTGACATTCATTTTTGGCCTTGGGATGGGCTTGCTTGGCGGCGCAGCGCTGCTCGCGTATGCCTACCAGGCGGCTGGCCTCTACCCACCGGACGATGCGACGATCAAGTTCATCGCGCGGGAGCGCGGATGGCTGCGTGAGGATGTCTAGCTCAACATGCTAGACATTTGTGGGTGCAAAGGAGCAGTGTTTCATGGATCCAGTCTGGTTCACAAGCTATGAGCAGCGCGTGCCACACACCGTTGACTGCCTCGAGCAGACGCTGGGCGATCTGCTGCGCGAGACGGCACGCAAATATCCTTACAACACTGCCGTCAACTTCGTGCTGAGCTACATTGCGGGCGAGCGATTCACGGTGGGCGGCAAGCTGACTTATCGCAGGCTCAACGAACTGGTGGATCGCTTTGCAGCGGCGCTCCATGAGATGGGCGTGCGCAAAGGTGACCGTGTGGCGCTCATGCTGCCGAACTCGCCGCATTTCATCATTGCCTTCTTTGCAGCGGCCCGGCTTGGGGCCATCGTCGTCAATAATAACCCAACCTACACGGCTCGTGAGCTGAAGCACCAACTGGAAGACTCCGGCGCGGAAACTATTGTTCTGCTCAACTTGTTCATGCCGCGCCTGCAGGAAATTCAAGATCAGACGTCGGTCAAGCGCGTGATTGTCGCCCACGTGCATGACATCCTTGGCTTTCCGTCGCGCCAACTCGTGCATGCCAAGCAGCGCCGCGAGCCAGACTGGGTTGACGTGGAGCCAAGCCAGCATGTGTTCTTCTTCGACCGGGTGCTCAACGGCTCAGCGCCCAACCCGCCAGCCATAGACATCGCGCCCGACGATGTGGCGCTGTTCCAATACACCGGCGGGACGACTGGCCTGCCTAAAGCCGCCATGCTGACCCACCGCAACCTGGTGTGCAACACGCTTCAGGTCGCAAGCTGGTTTATCAGCAGCAAGCCAGGCCAGGAAAAAGTCATGTGCGCCATCCCGTTCTTTCATGTGTATGGTATGACGGTCGCTATGCTGTACGGCGTCTACATCGGAGCGGAACTCGTCGTCGTGCCAAACCCGCGCCCGATCGACAACGTCATGAACATTATCCAAAAAGAGCGCTGCTCAGTTTTTCCGGGCGTGCCAGCCATGTACATCGGCATTGTGAACCATTCCAACATCAGCAAGTACGATCTGCGCTCAGTGCGCGCCTGCATCAGCGGCTCCGCGCCACTGCCGATGGAGATTCAGGAGCGCTTTGGTAAACTCACGGGCGGGCGGCTGGTGGAGGGATTTGGCATGACCGAAGCGTCGCCGGTGACGCACTGCAATCCGCTGTTCGGGAAGCGCAAGAATGGCTCGATCGGCATTCCACTGCCCAGCACCGAGGCGAAGATCATCGATCTGGAAAGCGGCGTGGAGATTCCGATTGGCAGTGAACAGCAGGGCGAGCTGTGCGTGCGCGGCCCGCAAGTCATGAAGGGCTACTGGAACCAGCCCGAAGAAACTAACGCAACAGTCGATGCCGATGGCTGGCTGCACACTGGCGACATCTGCAAGACCGACGATGAAGGCTATTTCTACATTGTTGATCGCAAGAAGGACATGATCAACGCGTCGGGCATGAAGGTGCTGCCGCGCGATGTGGAAGAAGTGCTGTTCGAGCACCCCAAAGTGCTGGAGGCAGTGGTCGCAGGCATCCCGCACCCGACACGCGGCGACGACACCGTGACGGCTTTTGTAGTTGTCAAGCCGGGCGAACATCTCACTGTCGAAGAGGTTCGGGCGTTCTGCAAAGAGCGATTGGCACCCTACAAAGTGCCACGCAATATACAGTTCCGTGCCGAATTGCCGAAGACGACTGTTGGCAAAGTGCTGCGACGTGTGCTGGTCGACGAAGAAAAAACCAGGCAGTCGGGCCGCCTGCCCGGCGCACAAGCCGCCGAAGCCGCGCAGGCTTCCGCCGCCACGGAGCAACCAACGACCTGAGATGCACACCAACCCGAAAACGTGCTGCTCCATCGCTGTGGCGTTTTCGACTGTTTCGCAACCATGGCATCATGCCAAGGCCCTCTGTACGCGCGTGCAGAGGGTTATTCTTTTGCCACAGAGAACACAGAGGACGCAGAGAAAAAGCTTGATGTTCTATAGCGATTTGCAAAATAGTTGCGGTACTTCCGTAGCGCGGATTTGAAATCCGCGCCACACGAGCGGTTCAAGCGATCTTAAAACAGCTGTAGAACAAGTTAAACTCACTCTGTACTCTCTGTGACCTCTGTGGCTTACACGTAAGGAGACACTGATAATGGCAATTAATTGGGACGATAAATACGCCCGCGAAGGCTTAACGTTTGACGATGTGCTGCTGGTGCCCGCCGAGTCGGAGGTACTGCCGAGCAATGTTAAAGTTGACACGTACCTGACGCGGAATGTGCGCATGAACATTCCGATCACCAGTTCGGCTATGGACACCGTGACCGAGCACCGTCTGGCAATTGCGCTGGCGCGCGAGGGCGGCATCGGCATCATCCACAAGAACGTCTCGATTGAGGAGCAGGCCGACATGGTGCGCAAGGTCAAGCGCTCGGAGAGCGGCATGATCACCGACCCAATCTGCATGACCGCCGACAAAACGGTGGGCGACGCGCTCGACCTGATGGCTGAGTACCGCATCTCCGGCATTCCAATCACCGCGCCAAACGGCGACCTGGTCGGCATCATCACCAATCGCGACCTGCGCTTCGAGACCGACCGCAGCCTCCCGGTGCGCGACCTGATGACTGCGGAGAATCTGGTGACCGTGCCGGAAGGCACCACGTTCGAGCAGGCCAAGGAGGTGCTGCACAAGCACCGGATCGAGAAAGTGCTCGTCGTGGATCGGCAGGGCAAGTTGTCGGGCTTGATCACGGTCAAGGATATCATGAAGCAGATCAAGTACCCGAACGCCTGCAAAGATAGTCAGGGGCGTTTGCGGGTCGGCGCGGCGATTGGCACATCGGGCGACTTCATGCAGCGCGCACAGGCGTTGATCAAGGTCGATGTGGACGTGCTGATCATCGACACGGCGCATGGTCATTCGAAAGGCGTACTGGATACCATCGTCAAAGTGCGCGAAGCTTTCCCGAACGTGCAGCTTGTGGCTGGCAATGTCTCAACTGGCGTGGCCACCTCGGCGCTGTGCGAGCGCGGCGTAGACGGCGTGAAGGTCGGGCAGGGGCCGGGCTCGATCTGCACCACGCGCGTGATCTCGGGCGCGGGCATGCCGCAGATCACGGCGATGAGCGACTGCGCGCGAGTGGCGGAACACTTCGGCGTGCCGGTGATTGCTGACGGCGGCATCAAATACAGTGGCGACGTGGTCAAGGCGCTGGCCGCGGGCGCGCACAGCGTCATGATCGGCTCGCTGTTCGCCGGAACGGACGAAAGCCCCGGCGAGACGATTCTGTACGAAGGCCGCTCCTACAAAACCTACCGTGGGCATGGGGTCGATCAGCGCCATGCAGCGCGGCAGCGGCGACCGCTACTTTCAGAGCGGCACGCAGGCAATAAGCTGGTCGCAGAAGGGATTGAGGGTCGCGTGCCATACAAAGGGCCGGTGAGCGACACAATTTACCAACTCATCGGCGGGCTGCGTGCTGGCATGGGCTATGTCGGCGCGAAAGACATCGAGGCACTGCGGCGTGACGCGCGCTTCATCCGCATCTCCATGGCCGGGCTGATCGAAGGCCACCCGCACGATGTAACGATTACCAAGGAAGCGCCGAATTACGAGCGGCGGTAATCATGTACCACAAAGGCACAGAGGACACAAAGAAAGGAAAAAAGAACAGGCAAGCGTTAAAAGAATTTTTTGGGTGTTTCGTACTTAGGAGTTACATAGTTGGAACATTGTCATGTTGAGTGAAGCGAAACATCTCAAAGATTCTGCAGTGAGATGCTTCACTTCGCTCAGCATGACATCGTTTCTCGAAGCAATATGATATCAACTGCGTAACTTCTAATACTTTTAACCTTGCACATTTAATTCTCAACATCTTCGTGTTCTTTGTGTCTTTGTGGTGTATTATCTCGATAGCATCCGAATTGCCGTACATCCGTACAAAAGATAGTGTGTTTCTGCGGTGAAAGAAAGAAAAAGCATGCGGCTTGGATTTGCGGTAAAAGTACTCGGCCAGCCCGACATGCCGGTCGAACGACGCGCGGCGCTGGCAAAACAATCCTCATCTGCGCGTCAGTCTCGACTATCTGCGCGCGATTTTTGCGTATCTGGCGAAGAACAACATCACCATGTACCGAATTAGCTCTGACCTCGCGCCGTACGTGACTTCACCCGGACATGCCGCAATTTCATAATCAAATTGAGGAGTGCAGCGCGGAACTGCGTGAACTTGGCATGCAGGCCAAAGCACAAAACCTACGGCTCTCATTCCATCCCGTCGCAGTACATCCTGCTGAACAGCCCCGACGAAGCGCTGACCACCAAGAGCATCGCTGATTTATCGGCGCAGGCGCGGATCCTCGACGCCATGGGTTTGGGGCCGGAAGCCGTGCTGATCGCGCATGTCGGCGGCGTGTACGGCGACATCGTCAGCGGGCGCGAGCGCTGGGTGCAAACCTACGCGCGACTGCCCGAGCATGTGCGCCGCCGCCTGGTGCTTGAAAACGACGATACGCGCTACACGGTAGGCGATATTCTGTGGATACACGAGCGTACTGGCGTGCCGCTGGTGTTCGATTACCTGCACCACTGGTGCCTGAACCGCAATGGCATGGACGCGCACGAAGCGCTGGTGGCCTGCCTGCGCACCTGGCCGGACGGCGTGCGCCCGAAGATTTACTTCAGCTCGCCGCGCACCGAACTGCGCACGATCGAGCGCAAAAACAAGAAGACTGGCAAGACCGAAAAGGTACAGGCGCCGCCGATCTGGAGCGGTCATGCCGATTACATCAACCCGTTCGAGTTTCTCACGTTCATGCGCGAGGCCGCCGACCAGCCTCCTTTCGATGTGATGCTCGAAAGCAAGCTCAAGGATGTGGCACTGCTGCAACTGCGCGCGGACATGGCACGCTACGCGCCCGATGTGGCCGCACGGTTTAACGATGCGACGGTGGAGGCCGCGAGCGTGGGCGCGGCAGGGTGATGGCGTGATGTCATCATTGAGTTCGCAGCAGTGGCGCACGTATGCGATCGAACATCCGAAATAAGGGATATTCTACCGTACCGAGCGTGAGCATGCTACCTCATTGTACCTTGGGCCACGCGATGAAAGCAAGCCTCTAATGTATGTAAATGTAGATAAGCTATCGCCACCCTGTGGTATCATGTGCATGAACGATGCAGTCTGAGTCATCAAGGAGCGGATGTATGGCTGTTGACATTGCACGCTGGCAATTTACCGTAACTGATTATGCCCGCATGCGTGAAGCTGGAATTCTCAGCGAAGATGATCGTGTTGAGTTGCTTGATGGAGAGGTGCGTCCCATGAGTCCCATCGGCCCGTTTCACGCTGCCGTTGTCAATATATTGGTTGTACTACTCACTCACCAACTTGGTGACCGTGCAATTGTAAGTGTCCAAAACCCCATTCAACTTAACGATTATAGTGAGCCACAACCGGATATCGCCATCCTCCAGCCGCGAGAGGATTTCTATGCAGCTGCTCACCCACGACCTGATGATGTGCTGATCGCAATTGAGATTGCCGATAAATCTCTGGAGTATGACCGGAACGAGAAGCTTCCGCGCTATGCCCAAGCAGGGATCACGGAAGTTTGGATCGTCGATATTGGGAAGCAAATAGTTGAGCAGTACACGCAACCGCGCACAACCCGATATCATCAGTTACGGCTCGTCGAGCACGGCGAACATGTCACTGCACATGCGATTGATAACCTTGTTGTCCCCGTTGGCGCATTGTTTCGGTAGATTTTGGACCGCACGAGGAAAGTCACGTTGCAAGCGTGGCTCAAGTTAATGCTTTGTCGATGGATCGCTGGACGAAAACCTTTACGGCGAGATTACATCCCTCGACCCGCTCGTTGTGTTTGACGCCACATCTCAGGAACTGTATACTGAGTTTCTATTGGGTAGGAACATTTTAGGGAGTGTGGGGTTAAACTATGTCTCCAACTACGTATCCCGTCGTTCAAGAAACGCCTTTCTCCGTCCATACCTCTGCTTCCAGCCCCCTGTTTACTTTTATTGATCTGTTTGCCGGAATCGGGGGATTTCGCCTTGCGTTTGAAGCTGTCGGCGGAACCTGTGTCTTTGCCTCGGAGTGGGATAAGTACGCTGCTAAAACGTATGCCGCTAATTTTGGTCATTACCCAGACGGCGACATCACGAAAATTGAGACAGACGATATTCCTGCCCATGACGTATTGACAGCAGGCTTTCCCTGTCAACCATTCTCCATTGCGGGTGTTTCCAAACACAATTCGCTGGGAACAGCGCATGGTTTTGACCATCCTACGCAGGGAACATTATTTTTTGATGTTGTCCGCATCTTGAAGGCAAAACGACCTGCGGCTTTTGTGCTGGAAAATGTCAAGAACCTCTTAAACCATGATAAAGGTAATACATTTCGTACCATATGCCGCACTTTGGAAGATGAGTTAGGGTATCAATTTTATTATAAAGTCATTGACGCAAAAAGTCTTGTTCCCCAGCACCGAGAACGTGTCTATATGGTAGGCTTCCGCGAACCCACGCCTTTTGAGTTTCCAAACATTGTGGATATGGAAACGCGGGTGCTGGATATTCTGGAAACTGACGTACCTGATCGCTACACGCTCACTGATCGTCTCTGGCAGTACTTACAGGATTATGCCGCCAAGCATAAGGCGGCAGGCAATGGGTTTGGGTTTGGCCTTGTCAATCTGAATGGCACGACGCGCACCCTGAGCGCACGGTATCATAAAGATGGGTCGGAGATACTTATCCCGCAGCACGGTAAAAATCCGCGCCGTCTTACGCCGCGAGAGTGCGCCCGACTGATGGGCTTTCCTGATTCTTATAAGATTGTTTGCAGTGATACACGGGCTTACCGTCAGTTCGGTAATTCCGTAGTAGTTCCAGTTATTTCATGTGTCGCACAGGAAGTTATATGGCGAATACGACCGGAATTAGCTACCGCCCCCGGAGACATTGGGCCTACCCTTCCAGATGCGCTTATTCGAAATGCCCGGCGTAGAATACTCAGTTGGGGAAGGAAGCATTATCAATCTTACGGCTGGCGCGATGACCCGGTACTCTGGCGTGGATTAGTGGTTGAAGTCCTTCTTCAGAGAACAAAAGCGGGTAGCGTTGTTAGTGTCTATAATCGTTTGATAAGGGATTATCCTGATCCTGCCGCTTTCAGGATCTGCTTCCGTGGAAGAACTTACTGCACTTATCTACCCTCTTGGCTTACGTTGGCGTGCCCCCCTGTTAAAACAACTTGGCCTTGCTCTAGAAGCTAGAGGTGGAACTCCACCTGACACGTTGTCTGAACTGATAGGACTACCGGGCGTCGGACCGTATGCTGCTGCTGCATATTTGAGTTTTCATCGGAACAAACGTGCAGTTTTGATTGACGCTAATGTGGTTCGTTGGTTATGCCGAATGGTCAGACCATCCTATGGATGGTGAGACTCGCCGTAAAACATGGCTAATAAACCTTGCAGAACGCTTCACCCCTGCCCGTAATGCACGTGACTATAACTACGCAATTCTAGATTTTTCAATGCAAATATGCGCTACAAAGCCTCTCTGTTCCCAATGCCCTATTGGTCCAAAACTTTGTATAACTGGTCATCATTTTCTGAAAGGCGAGTAGCTTATGAAATTAGGTGATATTTTCAGCGCCGTTGTTTATAAAGAGATTGCAAGTGTTGATCTACCAGAACGTAATTCTAATCAACATGAAATCACTGGTAACCGCGCTATAGCAATCCTAGAGAAGTTGTAAACTGTGCTACACTTGGCATCGAACTGATGATCAGATTTGAACCAAGGGTATGAGGAGCACAGCGATGAGCGTGGTACCGGCGGATCTGCAAGCCTTTCTGGATGAGCATCGGGACTCACGCGAGTATCGGCGGGGCGTGGCGGTCAAGCTGGCACTCCAAGGCTATCTGTACGCAACGATCTGCGCGATGTTGGATGTAAGTCCAGGGTTCATTAGCCAGGCGAAAATAGCCTATGAGACCGCTGGCGTCGATGGGCTACGACTTAAGTATCAGGGCGGGCAACCCTTTCTGACCGATGAACAACGACAGGCGGTCATTACCTGGCTCAAAATCCAGCAGACCTGGTCGGTTGAGCTGCTCCGCTCGCATATTGAGACCACCTATGCGGTGGTATACCAGTCCAAGCAAAGCTATTACGAACTCTTGGCCGAAGCCGGTATCACATACAAACGCTCGCAAGCGCGCAATCCAAAGCACGATCCCGAACAAGTTGTTGCGAAAAAAAAGCCATCCGAGCGCTCGTGATGCCCCTAGCAGCACAAATTGCCGCCAAGGAGGTAGTTGTCCTGTATATCGATGAATGTCACCTCAGTGCTGGCGACGCGTGTGGATATGTTTGGGGCCCAAGCCATCAGCGCATGTCGGTTCCGATCCTCAATCAACGCGACCGCCAAACCTACTATGGTGCTATCGATGCCTATACGGGTGAGTTGATCGTCGTCCCGCTCCAAGCCGGCACTACTGAATGGACACGGATCTTTGTTGAGTATTTGCGTGAGCAATTTACAGGGAAACGGCTGATCCTCTGTTGGGATGGAGCCTCCTACCATCGTAGCACCGAGATGCGAGAGTATCTCGAAGCCGTCAATCTTGGTCATGCGCACGACGATTGGCCGATCACCTGCATCCAATTTGCGCCCTATGCGCCAGAACAGAACCCAATCGAGGACGTCTGGTTACAAGCAAAAGACTACGTTCGGAAGCGCTGGCATCGCTGTAAGGATCACTTTCAGAGCATTACTGACCTGTTCGAAGAAGCACTTAATACAATCGTCTTTGACTTTGAGAAGCTTCGTATGTATCTGCCAGATTTACAAATCGCGTAGGACTGCTATATGTGTGAGTTTTTTGGAGCGCCCTATGGCGTTAAAGGGTCTGATTACAGAGTTAAAGGTGAGATTAAGTGGCACTATTTTGCTGATAATGAAGATATAATCACAGAGACAGGGCAATTTACGTTTTATGATTTGCGTGCTGCCACTGCACACACTACAGGGCGTTCCGAGTGGCGGCTTTATTATTACGATGACTTTTTGAGAATAGCTGCACCCGGCGATGCTCTGTTTTTGACTAGCACACAAGACAATACTTACCTTTGTCTTGTTTTCCAAAAGGGTTCAGGGTGGCTTCGTGCTGCTTCCGCTTCTGTTTGGGATTGACCCGAGTAACCGAAGCCTACAAAGCATACCTGAAGGCACGCTTGACCATCAAACGCTCAATTTTGCACAATTGCAAATTTTGAGAGAACTTGGGGTTGAACTTATCGCCCCACCTGCGCCCTCAGACGAAGATATTGCTGTGGCTCGCTTCGGCGACACCTTTCCTACAACAGCGCAAATGTCGGCATTTGCCCGTGAACAGATGCCGTTGGACGCTAGTAATCCTGACGCGGCCCTTGCAGTATGGTGGGAACGCGAAGAAGCGTTGTTTCGTGCGTTAGAGGCTATTCAGGTCCGGCAACAACTGGACAAAGGCTTCGATAGTGTGGATCATTTCATACGTTATTCTCTCTCTGTACAAAACCGCAGGAAGTCACGCATGGGCTATGCCTTGCAACACCATCTCGCGGCATTGTTCACCGCACATAAGCTGCGCTTTGAGGCGCAGGCAGTCACAGAGGGGAAAAATACACCTGACTTTCTCTTTCCGGGTGCAACAGAGTATCACAATCCAGATTTTCCCGTCGCTCGTTTATGTATGCTTGCGGCCAAATCCTCTGCTAAAGACCGTTGGCGGCAGATATTGACTGAAGCTGCACGTCTTCCTACAAAGCATCTTTGTACGCTGGAAGCAAGTATCTCCACTGACCAGACTAATGAAATGACCTTACAGGGTGTGAAACTTGTCATTCCGGCCACTTTGCATGTCACCTACACCCCTGTGCAACAGAATACTCTCTTGACACTCGGTGCATTTGTGGATTTAGTTCGTAAAATGCAATCATAACTATGGTATTTCAGATACTGGTGCCATAAGCTAAATCGCCAGACAGCCAACAAGATGCTGCCAGCCAGCCGCCCTGCCGCAGGAATTTTGCCAGCCATCTCTAACACTTTCCTGCAAGCCCACTGTTTAACGCTCCTTGTTGCTTCGCAGATTCTCTCAACCTATCACCTAACCACATGCCAACCATCACCCGGCGCCCGCTGCCCTTTACCCCATTTCACCCAACAGCGCGACCATCCCCGCCGCTGCTGTAGTAAGCGTGCCGCCCTGCCGCCGGGCATAGGCATAGGTGCGCCGATCGTCGCCGCCGTGCAATGAGAGCGCGCACAGGGTTCCAGCAGCAATCTCACGCTCAACGGCAATACGTTGAACTAAAGCCACACCAAGCCCGGCCTCGACGCTCCGTTTGATCGCCTCGGTTTCGCCCAGTTGCATGACGCTGTCGCTCAATAACGTGGCCGGGCCAAGCAGCCGCTCCACGGTGGCATGCAGCGCCGAGCCAGGCTCGCGCGTCAGCAGCGTGCGCGGCGCAAGCTCGTCAAGATTGACAGCATCTCGTCCTGCCCATTCGTCGTCTGGCGCGACAATCACCACCAGCCGATCATGCATGAACGGCGTGACGGCGACACCCTCATGCACAGCGGGCGAGCCAACCAGCGCCAGTTCGACGGCGTTGCCCGCAACCTGTTCGAGCAGTTCCGCTGTGTTGCCGACGCTGACGCGCACGCGGTGCTCCGGCCATGCCATGCGGTAGCGGCGTAGTAGGTCGGGCAGCAGGTAGGTTGCCAGCGTATGGCCGACACCCAGCCGCAGCGTGAGGTCGGCCAGCCCGGCGGCGGTGCGCGTCGCTTGCAGCGCGGTGTCCGCCAACGCAAGCAATTGCTCAGCGTAAGGCCGCAACGCTTCACCGGCAGGCGTCAGGCGAATATGCCGCGTCTGCCGCTCGATCAGCACTGCACCGATCTGCGTTTCGAGTACAGCGATCTGCTGCGAAATGGTGGGCTGTGTCATGTGCAACGCCTCCGCCGCACGCGTAAACGAGCCAAGCCGCGCAACCGTCACGAAGATATTGAGCTTGTGCAAATCCATGTGCAATAGAAAAAGCTTATAAATTAAATCGAAATCATCATTTTGAACTATGGCATATTTTACGCTATACTATATGTAACAGCAAGTGAAACAAGAAACCTAAGTTGAAAGGAAGCGCGAGATGGCTGATCAAACACATGATCCGTTCAGCGCCCGTACGACGCTTGATGTCAGTGGTCGCAAGTACACCGTGTATAGCCTTAACAAATTGGCGCAGTCGATTGGCGCGGACCTGTCGCGGCTGCCCTTCTCGATCAAGGTGGTGCTGGAGGCGCTGCTGCGCAACATTAACGATGGCTTCACCGAGCGCGAGGATGTCGAGGCGCTGGCGAACTGGACGCCGGACAGCGCCGGAAAACGTGAGATCGCCTTCAAGCCCTCGCGCGTGCTGCTTCAGGACTTCACCGGCGTACCAGCCGTGGTCGATCTGGCGGCCATGCGCGACGCGGTGACGCAAAATCGGCGGCGATCCAGCGCGTATCAATCCGCTGGTGCCCGCCGATCTGGTGATCGACCACTCGGTGCAGGTGGATGCATTTGGCACTACCGATGCATTGCTGTTCAACATCGAGCGCGAGTTCGAGCGCAACCGCGAGCGCTACGAGTTTCTGCGCTGGGGCCAGCAAGGCTTCGATAACTTCCGTGTAGTGCCGCCGGGCACTGGCATCTGTCACCAGGTCAATCTTGAATACCTCTCGCAAGTCGTGCAGACCCGTGAGATCAACGGCGAGACTGTCGCCATGCCAGACACGCTGATCGGCACCGACAGCCATACCACTATGGTGAATGGCCTGGGCGTGCTCGGATGGGGCGTCGGCGGCATTGAGGCCGAGGCTGTGCTGCTGGGCCAGCCATTGGCCATGCTCACCCCGGCAGTAATCGGCGTGCGACTGACCGGCAAGCTGCATCCCGGCGCGACCGCGACCGACCTGGTGCTAACCGTGACTGAGATGCTGCGGCGTGAGGGCGTGGTTGGCAAGTTCGTCGAGTTCTGCGGCGCGGGTCTGAGCACCATGAGCATCGCCGACCGGGCGACAATCGGCAACATGTCGCCAGAATATGGCGCGACGTGTGGCTTCTTCCCGGTGGATGCCGAGACACTCAACTACCTGCGCGGTACGGCCCGCGATGAGGTAGTCGATCTGGTCGAGGCGTATTGCAAGGAGCAGGGCTTGTTCCGCACCGATGAGGTGGCCGATCCAATCTTCAGCAAGCTGCTGGAGCTTGATCTTGGCACGGTCGAGCCAAGCGTGGCTGGCCCGCGCCGCCCGCAAGACCGCGTGCCGCTGACCAACCTCAAGCGCTCGTTCTGGCAGGCCATGAAGACCGTGTTCAACCACGAGATCAAGAACAACGATGTGCCGGGCACCGGTTATCTTCGCTGGGTCGATGAGAGCGGCCATCCCGCCCATGCAGAAGCGACGCCAGCCGCCAAACGCTACAACATGTACCATGGCTACTCCGCGCCGGTCAAGACCAACGGCCACAGCGAGAACCTGACCCATGGCGCGACAGTGATTGCGGCGATCACATCCTGCACCAACACTTCGAACCCATCGGTAATGATGGCGGCGGGCTTGCTGGCGAAAAAAGCCGTCGAGCGCGGGTTGACGGTTCCTGGCTATGTCAAGACCAGCACCGCACCGGGCTCGCGCGTCGTGACCGAGTATTACAAGAAGGCTGGCCTGCTACAATATCTTGAGCAACTCGGCTTTGACATCGTCGGCTACGGCTGCACGACCTGCATCGGCAACAGCGGCCCGGTCGACGAGTCGATCGCCGAAGTGGTGAAGGACAACAATCTGGTCGTAGCGGCGGTGCTTTCGGGCAACCGCAACTTCGAAGGCCGCATCAACCCGGTCGTGCGCGCCAACTACCTGGCCTCGCCGCCGCTGGTGGTGGCCTTCGCGCTGGCAGGCACGGTGGATATCGATCTTGATTACGAGCCGCTTGGCACAGGCAAAGACGGCAAGCCGGTGTATCTGAAGGACATCTGGCCAACTCCGGAGGAGATTCAGGAGGTCATTAGCTCCTCGGTCAATGCCGACATGTTCCGCGAGCAGTACGCCAATGTGTTCTCGGGCAACGAGGAGTGGAACGAACTGCCGGTGCCAGCTGGCGACCTGTATACATGGAACAACGACTCGACCTACATCCAGAACCCGCCGTTCTTTGAGGGGCTGACTCGCGAGGTGCCGCCGCTCAAGCCAATTGAGAACGCGCGCGCGCTGGCCATGCTGGAAGACAGCGTCACGACTGACCACATCTCACCCGCCGGCAGCATCGCCAAGGACAGCCCGGCTGGTCGCTACTTGATCGAGCATGGCGTGCAGCCGCGCGACTTTAACTCGTACGGTGCGCGGCGCGGCAACCACGAGGTCATGATGCGCGGTACGTTCGCCAACATTCGCCTGCGCAACACCATGGTGCCGGGCGTCGAGGGTGGCTACACGGTGCATCTGCCGGATGGCGAGCAGATGTCGATCTATGATGCCGCGATGAAGTACCAGGCCGAAGGCACACCGCTGGTCGTGCTGGCTGGCAAGGAGTACGGCACCGGCTCCTCGCGCGACTGGGCGGCTAAGGGCACATTCCTGCTGGGCGTCCGGGCCGTGATAGCGGAAAGCTTCGAGCGCATTCACCGCTCGAACCTGATCGGCATGGGCGTGCTGCCGCTGGAATTCCAGGGCGGCGATACGTGGCACGAGATTGGCTTGACTGGTCGCGAGACCTACACCATCGAGGGCATGGAGAACATGAAGCCCGGCGGAACGCTGACCGTCCGAGCCACAGAGGAAGACGGAACCGAAATCACGTTCGATGTACGCGTGCGACTCGATTCTGATGTCGAGATGGACTACTACCGCAACGGAGGCATTCTCCATGCGGTGCTGCGGCAGATGGCGAGCTAGCGCTATTCTCGGCAAATCCAGGTAACTACATGGCCCGTAATCCTCATAAGGATTACGGGCCTTTTCCATACCATGCACTGCATGGTACAACGACTTCACAGTACTTCATCTTATCTTTATGTATATCGGTTATGATCATTTATGATACAAGCCGCTGCAAAACGGTGGCACGATTTCCGCTGATCGTATTTTAGTACATAGTACATCTATTTTCTGCAACAGCAGACTAGGAAGATTATTTAATGCGTTTGCTTATACTTGCTGTGCTCGTCATCATCATCATCGCGGTTCTACTTAGCGTGCCGATCGTTCCCCGCCTTCTGGCAACCGCATCTACCACTCCGGCTTATCCAATCTACATGCCGCTAATCAACACATCTCATACGCGAAGTACATCTATCCAACCATCTACTACGACGCCCACCGACCTGCCAACAGCGACTACTGTGCCGCCGACGCAAACACCTACGGTGCCAACGGTGCCGGCCTTCAAGCACATTTTCGTCATCGTCATGGAGAACAAGGAAGCCACGCGAATCGTCGGCAACGGCGCCGCGCCGTACATCAATGCGCTGGCGCAGCAATATGGGCGCGCCACTGAATTTTATGGCACGTCGCACCCTAGCCTGCCGAATTACCTTGCGCTGACCGGCGGCGACACATTTGGTATTACCAGTGACTGCACCAGCTGCTTTGTGAACGAGACAAACCTGGTTGATCAACTCGAAGCGAGCGGCAAATCGTGGAAAGCCTACATGGAGTCCATGCCGGAGCCTTGCTTCGTCGGCAATGCCGTGCCGTATGCACAGAAACATAATCCGTTTATTTATTACGATGATATACGCAACAATCCTGATCGTTGCAACAAGATTGTCCCGTTTGACCAGTTTACAACGGATGTGCTATCGAACACGCTGCCTGATTTCGTGTGGATCACGCCCAATCTGTGCAACGACATGCACGACTGCTCGATTGAAACCGGCGATGCATGGCTGAAGACATGGGTGTCGCAGATTCTTGCCTCGCCCGCATGGCAGGACAACGGCGCGCTGTTCATTACATTTGACGAAGGCAGCAGCTCTGCAGGCTGCTGCACCTACGCGGCGGGCGGCAAGATCGACACGTTAGTGATTTCGCCGCTCGCCAGGCCCGGCTTCGTGTCGAACGTGCCGTACGATCATTACTCGCTGCTGCGGACGATTGAGGCGGCGTGGGGCATGCCGCCGTTGCGCAACGCCGCATGCGACTGTTCGCCGCCCATGATCGACTTTTTTCAAACGAGCGGTTCATGAAGATTTCCCTCACCCCGTTACTCCTCGCCTCCCCGCACCCAATGGGAGCGGGGCCGGGGGTGAGGGGATTACGGCATGGTTTCGCGCCGCAGCGATGCGCCGAGCGTGAGCACGACCACGATGACGAGCAATGCGCCCGCCGCAACCGGCGACGCTGCCGCGACAAGCGCCGTCAGCACGAGCGCGATGAGCGCTCCAAACAACAATATCATGTCACCAACCAGAAAATTGTAGACGGCGTTGACGCCACGTTTCACTGCATTCATGTTCATGCTCCTTCTACAGGCGTTATACACAAAAAGCCACAGAGATCACAAAGCGCACAAAGATGGGAATTTGCCGCTGAGTTCTCTGTGTGCTCTGTGGCTTCAGAAGGCTTTCTATGCGTATTGTACATAAGCTCTCATGAAACCGGCGCATCGACATGCTGGGAGGCGGACCGCGCAAAGCCACGCAGCCATGTCACCAGCGCCCACGACATGAGCAGGTACAGCCCAACCAGCCACAGCAGCGCCAGTTCTGTTCCCCACCATGCCACACCAAGACCCTCGCCGGCCCAGAACGTGCCGAATGTCGTGAGCATGACGCCGACGACGAATTTCAGCGTGTTCTCCGGCACCTGCCGCAGCGGCGCATGCACCAGCGCGCCGACAATCACGACCAGCACCAGCGCCGCCAGCGCGCCCAGCGCCGCCGCCTGCAAGCCAGCCATGCGCGCCGCATCTGTCCGTGCTGACGACACGCCGAACGTGATCACGATGAAGGCAACTTCCAGTCCTTCGAGCAGAACACTTTTCAGCGCCAGCGTCACGCCGAAGCCATTGAGTTCGTTGGTTGGGCCAAGGCCGCGCGCCCGCAACTCAGCCAGTTCATGCTCATAGATTGCTTCCTCGTCGTGGAGCGCCTTCAGCCCGGCGTAGCGCAGAATGGCCTTTTTGAGCCACTTCAGGCCAAACAACAGCAAGATTGCGCCGACGAACACCCGCAGCGTATCGAGCGGAACAAGCTGGGCCAGCGACACGCCGAACACACCGACCAGCACCGCCAGGATGAGCACCGCCGCCGCTGTTCCCGCGAGCGCGCTGCGCCAATTGATCGTCACACCGACCACCAGCACGATCGTGAACGCCTCGACGAATTCGACCAGCGAGGCGGCGAAAGCGGAGAGAACCGTTACCCATTGCATAGCATAGATTGCCCTTCTTTTTCAACCAGAACCGGTACGGTTAGTATACACCCAACAGATGAAGCTGACGTGAAAGTTGGGGACGGGATGCATGATGGTTAATAAAATAATTGATGATGGTCTGTAGGGGCGACCCAATGGGTCGCCCCGGGCGAGGCAGTGCCTCGCCCCTACACATGGCCGGATTATTGTGTAAAACATCATCAACGATATGTAGTGTGAAAGTGGCATGGATGCCAAAGTTTGTCATGCTGTTACGAAATTGTCAGCGCATGTGGTTCACTTTTGCGCCATTTGACGCTATACTAGAGGAACAACCGCTTTACACATTGAACAATCAGCATGATCAACACCAAACTCCTCGATTCCTACTACGATTCGCTCGCCCGGCTGCACGCGCATGATGTAACACACGAGATGGGCCTGCGCGCCGCCTTCGGCAATCTGCTGGAGGCTGCCGGGCGGCCACATGGCTGGACGCTGGTGCAGGAGCAGACGCTCCAGAACCGCGCCCGACCCGACGGCACGCTGTACGACGCCTTCCGCATTCCGCGCGGCTACTGGGAGGCCAAAGACACCAACGACGACCTCGACGCCGAGATTCGCGCCAAGATCAATCGCGGCTACCCGCTGCTCAACACGATCTTCGAGGACACGCGCCGGGCGGTGCTGTACCAGAATGGCCGCGTCGCCTACGACGCCGACATCACCAAGCGGGCCGAGCTTGCCGCGCTGCTGGAGCGCTTCTTCGGCCACACCGAGGCGCAGATTGAGGAGTTCATGACGCCGTTCGTCAGTTTCAGGATCAGATTCCGGAGCTTGCGCGCGGCCTTGAGGCGCTGATCGAGCAGGAGCGCGGCAAAAATCAGCGCTTCGTCGCGGCGTTTGCCGAGTTCGAGCGGGTCTGCCGCAACGCGATCAATCCCAACATCAGCGTGCAGGCCATCGAAGAGATGCTGGTGCAGCACCTGCTGACCGAGCGCCTGTTCCGCACGGTGTTCGGCAACGAAAACTTCACCCGCCGCAACGTGATCGCCGCCGAGATCGAGAAGGTGATCGACGCGCTGACCAGCCGGGCCTTTTCGCGGGGCGACTACCTGCGCCAGCTCGACCATTTCTACAACGCGATTGAGGATGCGGCGCGCACGATCGACGATTGGAGCGAAAAGCAGGGCTTCCTCAACACGGTGTACGAGCGCTTCTTTCAGGGCTTCTCGCGCAAGCAGGCCGACACGTTCGGCATCGTCTACACGCCGCAGCCGATTGTGGATTTCATGCTCGCCAGCGTCGAGGAGGTCTTGCAGCGCGAGTTCAACACGTCGCTCTCGACGCCGGGCGTCAAGATTCTCGACCCGGCGACCGGCACCGGCAATTTCATCGTCAACCTGCTGAAGAACTACATCAACCGCTCGGCGCTCAAGCGCAAGTACGCCGAGGATTTGTTCGCCAACGAGGTCATGCTGCTGCCGTACTACATCGCCGCGCTCAACATCGAGCATGCCTACTACGAACTGACCGGCGAATACGCGCCGTTCGAGGGCATCTGCTTTGTGGACACGCTCGACATCGCCGAGGCGCAGCAGCTTTCGCTGTTCTCCGAGGAGAACACCGAGCGCGTCGAGCGCGAGAAGAACGCCGACATCACCGTGATCATCGGCAACCCGCCCTACAACGTCGGCCAGCTCAACGAGAACGACAACAACAAGAACCGCAAGTACGATGTGATCGACAAGCATGTGCGCGAAACCTACGCCAAGGACTCGCGGGCGACCAACAAAAACGCTCTCAGCGATGTGTACGTCAAGTTCTTCCGCTGGGCCGCTGACCGGCTGCGCGGGCAGGATGGCATTGTCTGCTTTGTCAGCAATAATTCATTCCTTGACCAGATTGCTTTTGACGGCATGCGCAAGCATCTGGCACAAGATTTTCAACGAATTTACATTGTTAATCTTCAAGGCAACATTCGTAAAGATTCCATGCCGTGATGGTATTCCGCTTGGCGAAAAACATACCGTGTTTGGGCTGGCCGCCATGGTTGGTATTTCAATAACTTTTCTTGTGAAAAACAAGCGATATGACGATCACAAAATCTTTTATAACGAAGTTGATTGGAAATCCACGCGGCAAGAGAAGTTTCTACATCTTGAGCAAGCCAAAACCATTCAAGGTATTCAGTGGAAGCTGTTGCAGCCTGACGCCAAGCAAACGTGGTTAACAGAAGGCTTGCATGCCGATTTCGACTCGTTCATGCCGATGGGAAGCAAGGAGGCGAAGGCAGAGCCGTACCGACTCGCAGACACGCACCCCCTCCCTCGCGACGGGAGGGGGCCGGGTAGCGATCTTTAAAACCTACTGTCTTGGGGTTAGGATCAAATCGCGACAATTGGATGTATGCCTTCGATCAACACAGCGCTCGCGGACAAAGCGCAACGCTTCATCGAGACTTACAACGCCGAAGTGGACCGCTGGCAGCGTCGCAGCAATCGCGGTGCAAACCTTGATGATTTTGTGCTGTATGATGATCATCGAATCAAATGGAGCCGCGACCTAAAGCTCGACTTACAGCGCGGACAACACGCCGCAGTTCATGAAGCAAAGATTCGACCATGCGCTGTATCGCCCGTTCTGCAAGCAATGGCTATTTCTTCGATCGCGTTCTGAATGAAGAAGTGTATCAAATAGCGAGCTTCTTCCCCACGCCTGCAAGTGAGCAGGAAAATGCCGTTATTGTAGTTGGTGGATATGGACGTAAAGAATTTGCCATCATTGCTGTCAAATAGTGTTCCTGATCTAAACTTCTATGCGGACCCTGCCAATGCTTCCCGTTCTACGTCTACAACGAAGATGGCAGCGGGCGGCGCGAAAACATCACCGACTGGGCGCTGGCGCAGTTCCGGGCAGCCTACGGCGCGACGAATGACAATCACCCCACCCCAACCCTCCTTACAAGGGTAGGTAGAGAAGGGATTGAACGGATGGGGAACGCGCAAAATCTTCTGGCATCATGGATGTGCTTACGCATCGTGATACCGGAGGAGATTGATGCGCGTTCCCCACGAATTGTACCAAATGGAAAGCGTGATGGCACAGCGGTTTCCCAGCTTGCGTCCTGCCCAACAGCGTGGCTTAGCGCTGTGGGTATATGGCACCATCCTGGCGCAGAGTGCTTGCCAGTCTGCGGTTATTACCGCCGTATTGTTTCTTGACGACTGGAACACGCTTCGCCAACGCCTGCGCGAATGGCTGTATGATGGTGCTGACAAAGCCGCTCCCTGTCGAACCCAAATCGAGGTCCAGAGTTGCTTCGTCCCGCTCCTGCGCTGGATTGTCGAGTGGTGGCAAGCCACAGAGATCGCGCTGGCTGTGGACGCGACTTTGCACACTGATCAGATTGTTGCGCTGGTCGTGAGTGTGCTGTATCGTGGCAGCGCCATCCCAGTTGCGTGGTCCATCCTGCCTGCCAATCAACCAGGTGCCTGGATGGGACCGATCATGCGCCTGCTTCGGTTGATCCGCCCGGCGCTTCCTGCGCATCTGACGGTGCTGGTGTTGGCTGACCGTGGCTTGTGGAGCCCACGCTTGTGGAAACGTATCCGCGACTTGGGCTGGCATCCGCTGTTGCGCATTCAAGACACGACGACATTCACGCCTGCCGGAGGGAAGCGTCAAGCCAGTCGCAGCCTGGTTCAGCCAGGACAGGGGTGGGTTGGACGAGGACGATTGGGCACCCCCAAGAAGCCACAACTGTCGGTGACATTGGCGGCAATCTGGAGGGAAGGTCAAAAGGACCCGTGGGTGGTGGTGAGCGACCTGGCGCCGCATCGGGTCGGGGCGAATTGGTACGCGTTGCGGATGTGGATTGAGTTGGGATTTCGAGCGCTCAAAGGTGTGGGCTGGAAATGGGAGCATACACGCAGACGCGACCCAAGGCGAATTGAACGCTACTGGCTGATCGTGGCGGTGGCAACACTGTGGACGCTGGCAACGGGAACGCGAGTAGAAGATGCCGACGAAGTCGGTGTGGAACCAGCGCGCGTGCGAACACCACCAACGCCACAGACAGCCAAGCGCACGCGGCTCGCGAGCGTGTTTCGTGTCGGTCTGGGATGGTTGCGTCATCAACTGGGGCGTGGTCGTATATGGACGCGCTTGTGGTTGCGTCCAGAAGTATGGCCTGATCCTCCTGAGCGGGTGAACATGGTGATTGTTTCCGACCCATAGCATGTTTACCTACCCTTGTAAGCCCCAACCCTCCCCGCTGGCGGGGAGGGCGAAGGGAGAGGTTCATCGTCCAGGGCGATCACCAAGCGCGACATCTTCCACTACGTCTATGCCATGCTGCACCACCCGCAGTACCGCGCCAAGTACGCCGAGAACCTCAAGCGCGAGCTGCCGAGGATTCCGCTGGCGGGCGTTGACAGCACACTGAACAACACAGAAACTCAT
>CAWIPL010000014.1:0-341505 GCA_963838085.1 uncultured Chloroflexia bacterium | reverse complement strand
GCGTTGCGCCGACTCTGCTGTGCGCGAGCCAACCGCAACAAGCTTCGCATCCGAAAGCGAGGTCAAACCTTTCGCAAAGACGCTGGCAATGTTGCCGGTGCCAATTATTCCCCACCGGATGGGTTCCATTCCTCCTCCTTTAGCCACAGCGGGCACAGAGCATGAACGCCTTTCATGCTATCTCTGTCGCCTGTGATCGCTGTGGCAATCAAATTACGAAGTCATCACGCGGTTATGCGCTCGCCACCTGCTCCAGGTAACGCAGGCTCTTCTCAACATCGGGCAGCGGCTCGTTGGGCGTGTCCTGCTCGACGATGTAGTAGGCGACACCTGCGGCGTCGCTGGCGGCGATAATCTCCTTCCACGGCATGCGGCCCGCGCCCGCTGGCGCATCGCGGCGAGCGTCCTTGTCCATGTCTTTCATATGAATAAGTGGCAGCCGTGCGGCGTATTGCTTGATCAGCGCCAGCGGATCAGCTCCGGCGAAGTAGGCCCAGTACACATCAAGTTCCAGATTGACGAGTGTCGGGTCAGTGTTGTCGGCCAGCACCTGCCACATGGTTGTGCCATCCAGCGGCGCGAACTCAAACGCATGGTTGTGGTAGCCGAAGCGCAGCCCGGCGCTCTGACATTGATTCGCAAACTGGTTGAGTTGCTCGGCCAGGCGCTGCACTGCCGCGACGCTGCCACGATGTTCCTCACCGACGAACGGCACCACGGCATATTCACAGCCAAGCGTGTGCATATCATCAATCACCTGCTGGGGCTGATTTTGCCACAGTTGTAGTCCCACGTGCGCGCTCACGGCCCGCATGCCGGTTTCGTCCAGCACGGCGCGGATGTTTTTGGGCGTAGCATTGCCGTAGCCGGCAAGCTCAACAGCCGGGTAGCCCATCTCGGCCAGCTTGCGCAGCGTGCCGAGCATGTCCTTCGATGTGTGCTCGCGCACGGTGTACAGTTGCAGCGCAATTTGATCTTTACGCATGGTGATGTTCCTTTCTTCTTGGTTCTGTAGGGCAAAGCATTTTTAGTCAAAATGCTTTGCCCTACTTTGATACGGTGATCTCGCCGTATACATCGCCGTGGCCCGGCAGCGGCGCGGGCTGCTGGCACGTGCTTTCCAGATCGATATGCCGACCTTCATTTGAGGCATCGTGGATGGCGTGCATGATGTCGAGCACGTGGTACGCCATTTCGCCATTAGCGCGGGGCTGTCCGCCGGAGCGTATGGCCGCCGCCATGTCCGCCACGCCAATCCCGCGGCTGTTAACAGTGTAGCCATGCGTCAACGGCATCTCGTGCCACTCTTTCTCGCTGGCACGACGAATCAGCACCGGGCCGCCAAATGTGTTCGGGTCGGGCAGGCTCATCGAGCCTTCCGTGCCGTAGATCTCGATGCGCGGCAGGTTGCCGCCCCACACGTCGAAGCTGGTCACCAGCGTTGCAATCGGTCCCTTGGCGAAGTCGAGCACACCCGCGACGTGCGTGGGCGTTTCGACTTTCACCTTGGTACCGTATTTTGGCTGGCTGGTGATCGTGCGCTCGGGGAAGGAAATGCGGGCCGAGCCGGTGACGCGCCGAGCTGGGCCGAGCATGGCGATCAGCGCGGTCAGATAATACGGTCCATGTCGAACATTGGCCCGCCGCCGACATGGTAGTAGAACTCTGGGCTGGGGTGCCACGCTCTGGCCCATGGCTGATCATGAAGGCCGTGGCGGCGACTGGTTCGCCAATCGCACCGTCTTCGAGCAGCGACCGGCAGGTCTGCAAGCCGCCGCCGAGGAACGTGTCGGGCGCGCAGCCGACGTACACGCCGCGCTGCCTGGCCTCGTCGAGCAGCACCTTGCCGTCCGCGCGGCTGATGGTCAGCGGCTTCTCGTTGTACACCGATTTGCCTTCGCGCACCGCAGCCAGCGCGACGGTGCCATGCGCGGCGGGGATAGTCAGGTTGATAATCAGTTCGATCTCGGGGTCTTCAAGCACCTCGGCCACTTCGACGGCGCGTGGGATGTCGAACTTTTCCGCCTGCGCGCGGGCGGCATCCATGTTCAGGTCGGCGCATGCCACGACGTCGAATGTATTCAGCATCTTGCTGTTTTTCAAATAGATCGTGCTGATGGTGCCGGTGCCGATCATGGCGACTTTGACGGGTTCGGTTGCCATTAGAACTCCTTATAATGACTAGATTAGAGCGATCAGCAAAACACTCGCGCCCTCCCCCTCGGTCCCACTGGGAGCGGGACCGAGGGGGAGGGTACAACCATAATGCTACCGGCTGGCCCACGGCATGCCCGCCGCATGATCTCGCGCGCCTCAGGCACGTCGAAATCGCGGCGCACATGGCCGAGCGACGAATAGAACACGCGCCCGTTGCCCCACATGCGCTTCCATACGACCGGCATCACGACGCCTGCGATCCACGGCACGTCGCCGTAATCGCCGCTGAAGGTCGTGGTTGCCAGCACCTCGTTCGATGGATCGACATGCATATAATATTGTTCGGAGTGCATGCGGAAATCGTTGATGCCCTGGGTTATTGGATCGTCGTGGTTGGTGATATTGACCGTGTAATCGATGATGTTGCCGGGATGCGCGACCCATTGGCCGCCGACCATGAACTGGTAATTGGTGTTGTTGCGGAACGAGTCGCCCATGGGCCGTGCCAGCCCGCCACGCCGACGCCGCTCTTCACGGCTTCCAGCAGGCCAGCTTCCTGCTCTTTGGTGATGGTGCCCATGGTCCAGACCGGCACAATAAGATCGAATCCGTGCAGCTTCTCGTGGTCGAGATACGAATCAAGCGAGTCGGAGACTTCCACATCGTAGCCTGCATCGCGCAGGCATGAGGCAAAGAGCTCGGCCCCGAGTTTGGGCTCGTGGCCTTCCCATCCCCCCCATACAATAAGCGCAGATTTCATAACGTCTTCCTTGCTAACTATCAACGGCGATATGTGTTCGCACAGAGCAGCCTCGTGAGATCATTCACCATGTGCTGCCCTCAGGATAGCACATTTCGTGCGCGCGACAGCAGCTTTCAGGTGCAGGAGTGCGCTGCATTTTGTGGTGTTGTGACACGCGCATGACTCTCATTGCCGCTCTGCCGGATATACGACTATTCACACGTCTCCTACGGATGCGCGCTACTCGGTTTATGATGCTTGATGACGAAGTGACGCCTGCATGTGTTATACTGTATTCATACTTCTTAACATACGTTTGAGTGGCACGCGCAACTCCGTCACCTAGCGCCTGATTCTTATCAAGCGGTCCGTGATACAAGGAACCCTTGATGCATCAGCCGAACACGATCCAGTTCATCAATGTCGATCCAGTCGTTACCCGGCTGACTTCCGTCATCCTTGATCATGAAGGTTCCACTTATTTTCTTCTCATGACTACACCGTCATGCATGCATACATCTATAGGAAGTTATCTGCACCGGCGGTTTTTTGCTGCTCAGGAGTCTGATGTTACTGTGGCTGACATACCGAGGCAGGATACGTCATTGACTGCACCGGCTCCTTGATGCGTGTTAGGAACGAACGGAGAGGATTCGTGATCCGCGTAGATGAGGCATCGGCGCGGGTGGTCGATGGGCGCAATAGACGAAGATGGAGTCGCGGTCGGTGCGCTTGTTCAGATGTATATAGTATTCTATGTTCCGAAAGGAGTGGCTCTATGACCACGCTTTCCACAAGCGAAACCGGCGAACTGTGCCTAACCCTCCGCGGGGAGGCAGAAAACCGCATCCTTACGACGCTACGGCACTGGCCCCATTGGCAGCGTGTCGATATTGAGCGCGATCCGGCAGATGCTGATCGTTGTCTCGCGGTAACATTAATCGCTGACGCAGCATTTGAGTCGACCGTGCGCGAGATTTTGAAGCGCAGTTTCAATTTGACCTTTCCTGAGTCAGGTGGCAGCAGTGAGCTTGTCATTGAGGAACCTGTCCCGTCCCGCACGTCACGCAGACGTCGCTAATACGCGTTGTAGAAGCAGACAGTCACATTGGTAGATGCCCCATCATAGCAGTTGATGGCGTGACATCCGTGCCGATAGGAGTCCCCATGAGTGTGTCAGTTGTGCCCCCGTCGCCAATTCAGTGCATGGACTGTGCGCGTTCGGGACTACGCGGTGTTGCGATGCACTTTGTCATGTTTGATGACATGTGGATGAGTGTTTCGGTCGCAGAGCCGGATTCAACATATCGCAAGTCAGCCGCTCGCTTCACGCAGCGCAAGAAGGTGCGCACGGTTATTTGGCGCTGCCCATATGGTCATCGGCACCAGCAGGTGCCAGAATAGCAAACGGTGTGCACTACCATTTTTGCAGCGCAAAGCCGGCGTGTACTCATCGTGACCCATGACGGAGGACGCCTCACGGATGAGCTTCATGGCTGCTGTTCAGGAAGAGCCTCGTCATCGGTTCCGGAAGTTACCTGCATGTCGCCAGCGGCAAGTGTGCGGAGCGCCGCCAGTGCTTCGTCGTTGCCTAGCACCAGCAGCGTGTCCTCGGCATGCAGTACAGTTGCTCCGTTTGGCACAATCTGCTTGCCATCACGGTTGATCAATATGATCAATGCGCCCGCCGACAGCGGCAGTTCCACAATTGTTTTGTTGATCAGCGGGGAGTCTTCGTCAATTCGCATTTCAACCACCTGGCTACGCGCACTGACGCTTGGCACGAATTCGTGATGGCGCTCGGGCGGAGGCTGTGGCGCTTCCACGCGGAGCCAGCGCGCTACAAGCGGCAGCGAGGTACCTTGTAGCAGCACAGACACCAGCACGATGAAGAATACCACGTTGAACATGGTATTCGCGTTGGGCTGGCCGGCCAGCAGCGGAAAGGTCGCGAGAATGATTGGCACCGCGCCACGCAGCCCAACCCACGAAACCATGAGTTTGTCTGCGGGCCGGAGCCTGGCAAACAGCAGGCTTGCGAACACGCTGACCGGGCGGGCGACAAACACCAGAAACACGGCCATGATCATGCCTACGCCCGCAATATCGGCAAGCTGCGATGGGAATACCAGCAGCCCCAAAGTCAGGAACATGGCAATTTGCATGAGCCACGCCAGCCCGTCGTGGAAGCGCAGCAGGCTGCGTTTGTGGACGAAGTTGCTGTTGCCGAGCACCAGCGCTGCAATGTACACTGCCAGAAAGCCATTGCCGCCCAACAGTGCCGTGGCGCCATAGATGAACAGCACCATCGCCACCGTCAGCACCGGGTACAATCCTTCGACCTGCAAGCGCACGCGGTTGATCGCAATCGGCATGAGGCGACCAAAGCCGTAGCCTGCCGCTGCGCCCAGCGCCATTTGTAGCACGAACGTGGGCACCAGCCCGACCATCGACGTGCCCGGTTGAGTGAGCAAGCTTGTCAGGCCAGTGGTGAGAAACACTGCCATGGGATCATTGCTGCCCAACTCAAGCTCCAGCAACGGCTCGATCTGGCCCTTGAGCCGCACGCCGCGCGTCCGCAGCACTGAAAACACGGCTGCTGCATCGGTGGATGATACGATTGCGCCGAGCAGAATGCCTTCCAACAGCGAAAAGCCAAGCGCCACCGTCGCGAACCAGCCGACCAGTATCGCGCTGATGCCTACACCGACGGTCGACAAAGACAGTGCGCCGCGTAACGCCGGGCGCACCGTCGGCCAATTCGTGTCCAGGCCGCCCGAAAACAAAATCAGCGTCAACGCCACCACACCCAATGATTGCGTCGCCTGGGCGTTGTCGAAGTAAATGCCACCCGGCCCATCCGAACCTGCTAGCATGCCAACCAGCAAAAACAGCAGCAGCGCCGGAATGCCGAATTTGCTAGAAGCCCGGCTTGCCAGCACGCTGAGCAGCAGCAGTACCGCAGTGACGAGGAGCGCATACTCAATAGTCATTACACATACTCCTGTTGCCCAGAGCCGTAACGAGCAGAGCATCTTTTAGCACACGAGAGGCTTACTACATAGGTGAGGCTCCGCTAGTTGTATAGTATACCTACATTGCTTCGTGGCTTCTGCTGGTTGCGATCATGAACGTGGAATCTTTTCGCGGCTCTTCTGCTATTGTAGGAACCTGTGCCATCATGACCGAGAGCACGAAGCAGAAGTGTGTAGTGTGAGTGTTGAATCACTGGTATGCCAGTTGTGGATATCTGAGTGAAACGAAAAGAGCCACGGGATGGACCCGTAGCTCTTTTGTATACCGTCGTATGCCCTAGTCGTCTCGTCGTCCGAATAGCACCACTGCACCAAGAATGCAGAAACCTGATAGGCTGAGCGGTGCGAGCGTTGGCGGCGGGATGCGGAAGCCTCCTTCAGGTAGGCGTTGCCCTACCTGAAGGTTCTGCTGGGCCGCTACTGGCGGTCGCCGTTCGCCTTCGCCGCCAAGCCGCTCTTCATTGTGTTCCCACACACCGATAATGCCCGCCAACGAAAGCACCAGGAACAAAACTGCCAGCCCTTTGCGGAGCGATGCATTCGCGCCAATTGCAACAAATGAGGCTATTGCCCCAAGAACTACAATTGCCAGGCCGATGATTTGCAAGCCTTGCCAGTGCCGATAGCCAAGCAGTTCAAAGAACAACATCACGAAATCCAGGCCAAGAATACCCATCAACAAACTGTAGTACCGACGCTGGACGAACGTTTGCACGGAAGCTACCATACGTGCGTACTCCTTCTAGATTGTTGATAAAAAAAAGCGGATAGAGCAGGCTGCCACCATGCACTATCCGCTAGTTGTGGAGTTTAGCACGAAATATTTCAAGAATTTATACTATGAGCAGCTTCAGCAGCAATCTTTCATCAAATCCTTAGAGTTTTAACATGGCTAGAGCGCAACCCACGTGTTGGTCTTCGTGCTCTCCACAATCGCTTCCAGCACGCGCATGTTGGCGACGGCATCTTCGAGCGGCGTCGGCACGGCAGTGTCGTTGAGGATGGCATACGAGAATAGATCGCCTTGAAGCGTATACTGATCGACGGTGTCGAATACAATCTCGTCGGTTGTTCCGTCGTGCTGGTGCCACATGCGGCATGGCCGGTCAGGCGGCGCGTTGAATGGGATCTCGATCTCGACTCGGCCAGTGGTGCCAAAAATATTGACGCGCTGATATGACGTGAGTTGCGTCGAGCATGTAAAGGTCGCTGTGCCGCTGCTGAAGTCGAGCATGCCCGAGTCGAGACGATCGGTATTGAATTGCGGATCGTAGTCGATCACGCTGCACACCCGGCGCGGTTCGCTGTCGAAGATAAAGCGTGAGAGCGAGATGTTGTAGCAGCCGATGTCCATCAGGCCGCCGCCGCCGATTTCGGCCCTGTTGCGGATGTTGTTCGGGTCCGTGTTGAAGTACGAAAAGAACGAGTGAACCGTGCGCAGTTCGCCGATTGCGCCGGATGTGACCAACTCTTTCGCGCGCTGCCACTGCGGATGAAAGCGATACATGAAGGCTTCCATGACTTTCACGTTCGGGTGCTGCCGCGCTGTATCAAGCAGCGTCTGTGCCTCGGCTGCCGTTAGCGCGATTGGCTTCTCGCACAGCACATGTTTGCCCGCTTCAATCGCCTTGATCGACCACGGCACATGCAGGTGATTCGGCAGCGGGTTGTACACTGCGTCGATGTCAGGGTCGGCCAGCAGTTCCTCGTACGAACCGTACGCCTTGGCAATACCTAACTTTGCCGCTGCCTCCTGCGCGCTCTCCCGATTGCGCGACGCAATCGCCGTGACTTCGCTCAATGTTCCCTTTTGCATGGCCGGAATGACCTTGCCGGTGCCGATGTTGGCCGTGCTCAGCACGCCCCAGCGTACTTTGTTCATCATGTTCTCCTTAACATGTCCTTCATTTACAGGTATTACGTGGTTGCATTGAAATACCTTGTCATGCTGAACGACGTGAAGCATCTCATTGAAGCGTCGCTGAGATGTTTCGCTGCGCTCAACATGACACCGTGTCCACCACGTCTCTCGTGTCGTTGAGCAGTTTACGCATCAATCAAGCTTTCCCCTCACCCTGCTGCCGCCGCAGCGTCCCGCTCCCAGTGGGAGCGGGATTGAGGGTGAGGGCTAAGAGCCTATCCGACTAACCGCCGCTTCGATACGCGCTTCACGCTACTCAACATGTGGTTTACGGCATCCTGAGTAGGCCGAAGGCCGTATCGAAGGGTGCCGCCACAGCAGGTATTCAGATAGGCACTACGTTGGCAGCATCGGCATGGAGCGCAGCCGCCTTCCAGTCGCCGCAAAGATGGCATTGCAGATCGCTGGCGCAATGCCAATGATCGGCGTCTCGCCCGCACCCGCCGAAGGCAAATCCTTGCGGTCGAGCAGCACGGTCTCGATGTGGGGAATGTCGCCGAAGCGCGGCACCCGGTAACGCGAAAAGCGGTCGCTCAGCACGCGCCCGTTCTCGAAGGCGATGGCCTCGAACAGCGCGCCGCCCAACCCCTGAATAATTGCGCCTTCGATCTGGTTACGTAATGCATCCGGGTTCACAATCGCGCCGCACTCGAACACCTGCACCACCCGCACGACCGTCACATCACCGCTCGATTCGTCCACCACTACCTCCGCGCAGCATGCGAGGTAGCTGCCCTTCTCGGTGCCGCCCGCGATGCCGAAGCCGTGTCCAGGCACGGGCGTGGCCGTGTTCCAGCCGAAGCGCTCCGCCGCGGCCTGAAGCACAGCCCGAAGACGCTCGTCCTTCAGATTTTTCAAGCGAAATGCGAGTGGGTCCATGCCGACGGCATGTGCCAGTTCGTCCATGTGCGTTTCGCGGGCGAAGTGGTTGGCCGTCGCTGCCAGCGCGCGGTAGGAGCCGGGGCGTAGCGGCGACTCGGTTGGATGAAAGGCGATCCGCTGGTTGGGCACGTCGTAGGGCGTGCGCATGCCGACCGGACCAGACGTGTAGTTGTGGAACTCCCAGGCGGTGATCGTGCCATCGTCCCGCACCGCGCCGGTGATGTCGATCACGCCAGCCGGGCGGAAATAGGCCCATGTGAATTCCTCCTCGCGCGTCCAAACTAGCTTGACCGGCACGCCCGCGCCGCGTGCCAGCCGCGCCGCCTCGATTGCTGCTTCGCCGGTGTGCTTGCCGCCGTAGCCCGAGCCGGTGTCGGGCACAATCACGCGAATCTGCTCCTCCGACATGCCGAACGTGTTTGCCAATTCGGTGCGGACGCCGAACGGGCGCTGCGTGCCGGTCCAGACCGTCAGTTTTTCGTTCTGCCACTCGGCCAGTGCGGCGCGTGGCTCCAGCGGCGCATGCGCGATGTAAGCGTGCGTGTAGGTCTGCTCCAGCACATGGTCGGCGGCATCGAGCCCCGTTTCAAGCGAACCTTGCTCAAAGCTCTGCGGCCCGCCGCGCTGCCCCGGCTCGACTGGCGGCGCGGGGTGCTCGCGCAGGTAGCCGAATAAGTCGTGATTGGCGATCTGCTCGGTGAAGTTCCATTCGGCCTGAATGGCGTTAAGCGCATCAGTCGCGCGGGCGCGTGTCGGCGCAACCACACCAACGAAGTCGCCGTCGCGCACGATGCGGACGCCTGACATGGCCTCTGCCGCGCTAGTGTCGAGTGATTTGAGCGTCGCGCCGAAAGCAGGCGGGCGCAAAACTTTGCCGTACTGCATGCCGGGTCGCGTGACGTCAGGCGTGTACTGGTGTGCGCCCGTCACCATGGCTTGCCCGTCGATTTTGCCGTGTGGCGTGCCAGCGACGGTCCACTCCGTTGCGGGCGTAATTGGTGCGTCATTGTCGAAACGTTGCGTGAGCGGCTGGCCCCGCGTCAGTTCGCCGTAGCTAACTGCGCGCCCGCTCGGATCATGCGTGATTGTGCCACCTGAAACGTGGAGTTCGCCACGATTGACATGCCAGCGCTCAGCGGCCATGTCGAGCAGCGCCTCACGCGCGGTGGCGGCCACTTTGCGCAATCGTGGAGCCATCAGCGGGGTGCTCTGGCTGCCGAACGTGCCGGGGTCGAACGGCACCCGGTCGGTGTCGGCCATGACCATCCTGATAGTATCAAGCGGCAGGCGCAGTTCGTCGGCTACGGCCTGCGCGAGCGCCGTGCGGATGTTCTGGCCGACCTCGGTCTTGCCGGTGAAAACCGTCACAGTGCCGTCGGCATCGATGTGCAGCCAATCAGCCACCAGCGTGTCGTCAAGCTCCTCGACCGACGAGGGGCGACCGCGCGTGCCAGATTCGTCTTTGTCGAGCCGCGCCATCCTGGCTTGTTCGTCGCTCATGCCTGGCCTCCTTCATCGCGAGTTGCGGCAGCGGCTTGTTGGATCGCTTGAACGATACGCGGATAGGTGCCGCAGCGGCAGATGTTGCCTTGCATGAATTCGACGATCTCGGCGACGCTTGGCGCGCTATTCTGCTGGAGCAGCCCGACGCCGGACATGATCATGCCGGGCGTGCAGTAGCCGCATTGCAGCGCGTCATGGTCGAGAAACGCTTGCTGGAGCGGGTGTAGTTCACCGTTCTGCGCCAGCCCTTCAATCGTGAGCACCTGCTTCCCCGCAACCGCGCTGACCGGCGTGACGCATGAGCGGGTCGGCTGGCCGTCGATCAGCACGGTACATGCGCCGCATTGGCCTTCGCCGCAGCCGATCTTGCTACCGGTTAGACCGAGTTGTTCGCGCAGCACGTTGTGCAGCGTGTCATCCGCGCCGACGTCGATCTCATGTGTCACTCCATTCACACCAATCTTAGTAGACATACTATTTCCTTTACTTCCAGAGACTCTTTATTATGTACATGCCAGATGCAGTATGGTGGCTACGATTAGGGCCATTAAGCCACGATGATAGCACAAAACATGCTAGTCTGTCTCATTTCATGCTACGTTCGGTAAATCTCGCCCGGCACTATCGCGTCACCTTTCTCCAACGTGTGGCGAAGGCTGGGGGTGAGGCCGAAAACGCCATCAGAAGCACTCGCGAGGGCAAGAATATTGCTTTTCTGATTACAATACCGATGAGTTAAGGAGTTATGGTTGTGCCACAAACACCGCATGTCGAAAAACATTTTACCGCCGGGGAAACCGTTCGCGACATTGTGATCGGCATGTCCGATGGATTGACTGTGCCGTTCGCACTCGCCGCTGGTTTGTCGGGTGCGATTAGCGCGTCCAACATTGTTGTGACGGCTGGCCTGGCGGAGATTGCCGCCGGGTCGATTGCGATGGGATTGGGTGGCTACCTGGCGGCCCGTAGTGACGCCGAGCACTACGTGAGCGAACGCGCGCGCGAGGAGTTGGAGGTGCGCGAGAAGCCGAAAGCGGAACAGGCGGAGGTCGCCGAGGTCTTTCGTTCATACGGCATGACGGAGGAAACGATCACGCCGATCGTTCAGGCACTCCAGACGCGCCCACAGGAGTGGGTGAACTTCATGATGCGCTTTGAACTTGGCCTGGAAGAACCGGAGCCGAAGCGGGCGCGCACTAGCGCCGTGACCATCGCCGCCTCATATATTGTTGGCGGCCTGATTCCACTCGCGCCATACATCTTAATTCCTTCATCAGGAACAGCTCTGGAAGTGTCAGTCGGCGTCACGCTGGTCGCGTTGTTCGTGTTTGGGTTCGTCAAAGGCTATTTCACTGGAGCCAGGCTCGTGCAGAGCGCGTTTCAGACCATGCTGATCGGCGGGCTGGCGGCAGCGGCAGCCTTCTTGATCGCCCGGCTCATTTCCTGAATAGAGCTACAAATGTGCCTCAAAATCCCTCATCCTGCTGCTGGCGCAGCTTCCCGCTCCCAGTGGGAGCGGGACCAAGGGTGATGGTAAGCGGCAGTTCCGGAAAACATATCTTGTGCTTTGCCGCTATGCTGCGGTCCGCTGCCTGACAAAACCGACCGGCAACGCCTCAAGCCCACGCAGTACCAACTCACGCCGCCAGCGCAGCGTTTCCGGCATGGCCGCAAGTTGCACATCTGGCAGGCGGCGCAGCAGCGTGGCGATGGCAATCTGCACTTCCATGCGGGCCAGTGGCGCGCCCAGACAGTAGTGCATGCCCTGCCCGAACGCGAGGTGCTTGTTAGGCGTGCGGGTGATGTCCAGCACATCCGGGTTCGGGAACTGCCGTTCGTCGCGGTTGGCTGAAGCGAGCACCGCGTGGACTAACTCGCCGCGCGGGATCGTGACGCCCGCAATCGTCACGTCCTCGCGCGCATATCGCTCGGTCGCCCACTCGACCGGGCTGTGGAAGCGCGCCAATTCCTCGACCGCCGATTTGATCAGCGTCGGATCGTTGCGCAATTTCGTTAGTTGGTCAGGGTGCTCTAACAGCGCCAGCACGCCGTTGCCGATCAGGTTGACGGTGGTTTCATGTCCGGCCACCAGCAACAGAAAAATCATCGCCAGCAGTTCGTCCTCGCTTAACTGGTCGCCAGCTTCTTCGGCCTGCACCAGCGCGCTGATTAAATCATCTTGCGGATTGGCTTGCCGTGCTTTGACGAGCTTGCGAATATAACGCAGGAACAACATGACGTTCGGAACGGCCTTCACCATGCCCCAGCGCGACGAGGTCGCCGCCACAATCGCGCTTGACCAACGGTGAAAGGCATGGCGATCACGTACCGGCACGCCAAGCATCTCAGCAATGATGGTCGTCGGGATGGGTAGCGCGTAATCGTGGATCATGTCCATGCGGCTCCGGCCTTGTACAGCGTCGATGAGTTCATTGGTGAGCGCCTGGATGCGCTCGTTCATCTGCTCGATCCGGCGCGGCGTGAATGCTTTGTGTATCAATGATCGCAGGCGCGTGTGGTCCGGCACGTCGAGATCGAGCATGTTTTGGGTGAGCGGCTTGAGCATGCCCGGCATCCATGGCTGCCTGGTGGCCTGTTCCGGCGTCAGCGCGTTCAGCTTGTTCTTCACGAAGCGCTCGTCCTTCAACGTGGCGACCACATCCTCGTAGCGCGTGATGAGCCATGCATGCTGCTTGTCCGGCAGCGTGACGCGGCAAACCGGCGCTTCGTTCCGCAGGCGCATGTAGAACGGGTACGGATTGGCTTTGAATGCGCTGGTGAGATTGAAGTCTGGAACCATGTCAATCCTCCTTCTTTGGCAGCAAGCCATCGAGCACCAATGTTGTCAATAGGTCTGGCAGCGCGTCCCACCTGGATTGTAGTTGTGTGTCACCCATGATGCGCAGCGTGAGCAAGCCCAACACCGTCGCCGCAATCGTCCGCAGCGCCAGCGGAATGTCGAGCGACTGGAGCTTGCCTGCCTCAACGAGTTGCATGAAATGTGTTTCGGCCAACGCAAAGGTCGGCACGACCACGCGCTGAACGTACATCTCCCGCATTTCGGCGTTGACCAGCACTTCCGACAGCACAACCTGAAATGCTTCCAATCCATCCTGTGTGAGCACATCAAGACGCTGTTGAAAGTAGTGCCGAAAAAAGACGCGCACGTCCATGTCCGCTGACAGCGCCAGATCGTCTTCACGCCGTTCGGTTTCGTTCATGCGGTTCATGATGCCGAGCAGCAGCGCGGTTTTGTTCTCGAAATAGTTGTAAATCGTGCCATCGGCAACGCCCGCAGCCCGCGCCACATCACGAATGGTGGTGCGATGAAAGCCGCGCGCTGCAAAGACTTTTGTCGCTGCATCAAGGATTTGGGCGCGGCGCAGAGCAGCTACCTGTTCCTGAAAGGAGCCGTTTGGATCAGACATGCAATTTACCTTATGAGTATACATTCATCCAAATGAATATGCATTCAAATAGAATATACACCGATCATGATCGCATGTCAAGCGCTGCTCGCTCAGCCGTTTGGCTGATTTGCAGAGGATAACGCAGTGGACAAAGCGATCCATGTCATTCTGAACGAAGTGAAGAAACTCACTGTAATGCATTGCGCTATACAGCGAGATGGTGCGCTGCGCTCATCATGACAACAGTGTCAATGGAGTGATTGTGTAACGCGTGTGATGTACGGAAGGTACAAGTGTCCAAAATAATTGGATATGTACCGCGTGAATTTGTCAGGCAGGGGGCTCTCCATCAAGGACGCGGTAGGTAAACTGGAGCATCCATTCCTGGTGGCGGATGCCTTCTTCAATCGACGTGAACGCGCCTGCGTGGCCAGTGGCGAACCAGCGCACTTCCACGTCTTTGCCAAGCTCGTTCAGTCTGGCTTCATATACTTCGACGGGGCGGGCGGGTGCGCGGGTGTCATTGCGGCCCTGGATGATCAGCACTGACGCACGGATATGTTCCGCATATGTGATGGGCGAGCTGATCTTGTACTGCTCCGGCTTCTCCTGTGGCGTGCCGCCGAACAACGCCGCCTCGTAGGCGCGCAGCGTCTCGGCGGAGTCCTCGTACTGCATGGCCCAATCCGTGATAGCGATGCCTGCCATACCGCCGGCCCATAGCTCTGGTTGCTTGCCGAGGCCCAGCAGTGTCAGGTAGCCGCCGTACGACCAGCCAGTCAGGAGCATATTATCAGGCTGCGCGATGCCTTCCGCGACCAGCCATGCGCGCGCCGCGGCCATGTCCTCAAGTTCCCAACGGCCAAGCTGTCCCCATATTTTTTGCTCGAATTCTCGGCCAAAGGTGGTCGAGCCGCGATAGTTGATGCTGAGAAACGCGAAGCCCTGATCGAGCCAGGTCTGCGCGCCGGGCGAGAAGCTGTTGAGTTGCACGCTGTCCGGACCGCCATGCATGTCGATGATTGCCGGGAACGGCCCCTCGCCATCCGGCAGTCCGAGCCAGCCCTGAATCCGTTGCCCGTCGGAGGATGTGAAGCTCACTGAGCGGAGCGGGTGGCCCGGCGGCACGTCACCCGCCGCCAGCACCGTGCGAGTCAGCGCGCCCGTTGTAGGATCGAGCGCCAACAGCTGTGTTGGGTGGGTTGCTTCCTGCCAGTGGGCAAAAATCTCGCTGCCGTCGGGCGTGAAGTAAGCGCTCCATATGACGCCCTCAGGCGCAGCCAGCCGCACCGTCTCGCCACTGCCGAGATGATGGACGTAGATGTGTTGCTGCGCTGCTTCAGTGATGCTGAAGAGCAGGCGCTTTCCATCAGACGACCAATCCATGCCGTGTTGCGAGCCGTTGATACCTTCAATAATTAAATCGGTGCGCTCGCCGGTGCGTGGATTCCAGAGCAAGAGCGTTTCCACACCAGTCCGCGTCGTGGTCGCCAGCACGCGCGGGTCGCCTGACAGCGGTGAGGAGACCACCAGCGACAAGCTGTCCGCGCTGCCTTCGTGCAGTCGTTCGACCATCTCGCCAGTATGTGTGTCAAACGCCAGCAGGCTGAACTGCGGTTTGCCAGCCGCTTCGCTCGACATAACAGTAAGTATGTCGCCATCATGCGAGAGCAGCGCGCCAACCATCAGAGACGAGCTGTGATACAGCTTGCGCCGGTTCGTCAGGCTGCCATCTGCACGGACATCCATAGCGTATACGTGAAAGCCATCTGTATTGGCAGCCATGAAGCCGAGTTTATTACTGGCGCGGCTCATGGCAAACCCCAACGATGAGTAGAACGGCAAATCGGGTGAAATGTCCTCTAGTTCGCCGCCTTGGTATGGCATTCGCACGTAATGACCGATCTCGTCACCACGCTGGTCGCGCAGGTAGTACACGAATCGACCGTCCGGCGCAAGCTGCAAAAAGTTCGAGTTGCCACCCGGTGTGTTGGTCAGTTGTCGGAGTACGCCGCCCGGCACATCCCAGGCGTACCATTGCAACGTGCCGCTCTGGTTCGATGCGACCAGCCCGCGCTCGGGCGCGTTGGCAGCAATGTGCGAGGTGAATATCGTCGCGGCGCGGAAGCGCTGTTTCCAGTCGGCGTCGTGATCAAGGTTGAGAGGTTTGAGCATGAAAAGCCTCCTTTCGTTTCCGTGTTGCTCATCAGTTTCTTCAGTTCCTACGCGTTCCCTTTGTTTCCTCGCCTTGACATCTTGTCATTCTGCCTCCTGCTCCACCTCCAACCGAAATGCGCGAAAGACATGAGCGAGATCGGTGGGCGTGTAATGTGCATTCAGGCCGCTTGGATTTGGTAGCACCCATATCAGCGTGCTGCCAATCGGCTCCGGCTGGCGACCAAGTGTGGCGCGCGGGTACTCAAACGCGACGCGATAGGCGCTGACGCCCAGCACTGCCAGCACGCGCGGTGTGTAGCGTTCCAGCTTGCCTTGGAGGCGCTGCCGTCCCGCGCGAAGCTCGTCCTTGCTTAGCTCAGCAGCAGTGGCAGTCGCGCGCTCGACGATATTTGTGATGCCGTAGCCGTAGGTGAGCAACTCCTGCTCCTCAGAAGGGTGAAGCTGGCGCGGCGTGAAGCCTGCCGCATGGATCGCTGGCCAGAAGCGGTTGCCGGGGCGCGCGAAGTGATGGCCGGTCGCGCCGGAGTACAGGCCAGGGTTGATGCCGCAGAATAGCACGCGCAGGTTGGGCGCGATAACGTCAGATATGGTTTTGTTGACTGCTGCAAGCAGATCGGTTTTGGTTGGCTTACGGGATTGAGTCACGATGATACACTTTGCAAAACAGAGCGCTCAATGTGAGCCATTATACACATGTTCATGAGTTTGTCAGCGCGCCCACATCTGCCAGTCAGCGGCTTTCATGTCCCATACTGATAGAGCGCAACCCCACTCGGATGTGCATCAAGTGTAGCAAGCTCGGCCACGCCCGCGCATATGCCTGTCAGTCTCTTGATAAGCAGTATTAAAACAAGCCCCACAGTTACGCAAAGTGAGCGCAATGATCTGTCGGCGTCGGCGCAGGCGCGATGTAATGCCAGCGTGCGTCGAGCGCACGCTAGTGCCAGGAGGACAGTCTCGTCTCCGTAGCGTGCGCGTCGAGGAAAGGATACAGGCTAATGACGCAACCGCCCACGCTGTAAGTCATTGTCAGCAGCGGCGTGACGATGTGGAGGACGCCGTGTTCATGGAGGAAGCGCGGAATAACAAGGCTCGTCGCGCTGAAACCGGCGGCGGTGCGCACTTTCAAAAAATAGCTCGCTCCGTCGGCAGCATCGAAGCGGTACACAAACGACGCGGAATCGGCACCAATCGGGAGGAAGGTTAGCGCGACGATGGACAGCCCGTCGTAGGTTTGTAACGCCACGCGAATAGTTTCGTCCGCGAGCCTGGGTGGGTTCGCGCATGGACAGCCCCAATTTTGGCTACTATGCCAGGCGTGTAAGCAGTTCTACCGCCTGTACGATGGCGATGTCTTGATACGATTTTAGATCAAGCAAGTGACTATCACCAGATACGATCATTGCTGCTTGAGCAGCAACCGCACAGGCTATAACCGCATCGTCATCTGGATCAGCAATGATTACAGGTTCAACATTGGCTGGCTCAACGAGCGTTGCAAGTGCCGCATATCCCAACACTAAATTCATGCGCAGATACTCCAGTCAACGCAAGTCGTTGTGCAAACTTTGGGCGTTGCAATACGTCTTCGAGTTCGACAAGGAGTTCCGCAGTGGTGAACATAGGAGGCCAGAAACAACGGTATTCGTATCAGCTACGACGCGCATGTCCGGCTCGTCTTTCAGCACGAACAGTTTGAATTTCTGCTTCGATGTCGGCCTCGCTCAACGAGGCAGTGGGAAGTGCTGTGAGTCGATCCGCTGCTGCAAAGAGTTGCTCAACGCGACGACGTTGGACCTCGGCCTTGATCAACGTTTCGAGTGTCTGAGCGGTCAGCACGCCGCGCGCTTCAGCTTCACGCGCCACTGCGTCAGGTAATGTTAAGGTTACTTCAAGCTGAACTATGTTGTCCTCGGCCATAATGAGTTGTCCTCATACTAGAACGCGCCTACACTCTTGATTGTGTATAGGACATTATACACAATCACCTCAACGACACACGTTGTACATTTCGTGGATGGACAGCCCGTCGTAGGTTTGTAACGCCACGCGAATGATTGCGTCCGCGAGTCTGGGTGGTTCACGCATGAGCAGGCATCATCCCTTTCGATGACGATAGCATTGCAACGCAGAGGGAGCATGGTGCTGGTGCTAGCTAACGACCTTCCGTTCGGCCTATCCAAAACTACAGCACTGCTGAAGTAGAATAGGAGAGGGCGTCGGTTTCAAAGTCGGTACTATCCAGCAGGGCTGGCAAGTTTTTGAAGTAAGCTCTTGATAGATATTTCTGACAGCCAAAGAAATTCTGTAGCAGTTGCTACGTAAGATCGAGCACGCGAACCGACTTTTCGACTCAGTGATAGTTGAAAGTTCATGACAGTAGATGTGGCGAAGCTCAAATATGTATTTTGTCTGACGGATTAGTTCAGCAAAAGGATCAATGTCAGCAAAATTCGGTTGAGTCAAGACTTGGCTTCTGATATGTCGAAGACTGTCTGTGAAATCCTGCCCCATTAGTTTACTCATCGTGGAGTTAATATCCTCGAAACTGCTCAATGGTAGGAGGTGAGCTATAAACTCTCCAATTGACACAGAATTTGATTGTAAGGAGAGTGCTATGTCAATTGAAAACTTGATTTGATCGAATTTTGCAGCATTCGATCGAAATGGATTGCCGAATTCGATTAAATCTGTGTAAGCAAGCCGAAAATAGCCTTCGATACAAGCGACACACCGTATTGGGATGTACTGATCAAGTTCTGATCGTGCTCTATTAACATCGTGCACATCTTGGATCACAATCTCGCCCTCATTTGTGAGAGCCATTAGTAAATTAGCAGCTTCCCTTACACCATCAAGTTGTGCTGAAACCTTATCCCATCTCTTTGTGTTTATATAAGTGCGCGATTTTTTTGAGAGAATTTCAGCTACAATGTCACGCTTGCCCATATATAAGATTCCTGCTTACAGTTTGCTAGTGTACGGCAAATTCTAACATGCTTGAACAGAGAAGAGAAATTTTATTATATAGGCTCATCAAACAAGCACTTGTTTTGCCTTAATGGGCTAATGCAGTAATCTCCAAGCGTAGCCGGACTCCTGCCCATACATTGTCAGGCAGTTTTGTCACTCACCGCTTCCCTTTCCCCGGCACCGCCGCTTCCTGCACTGACCAGTAAATAGCCTTTGGTGTGCCGTCGGAGGCGATGAACGACCAGTTATCCTGGTAGGTGTGGGTCGGCTGCGGCGTGCCGAGCTGCCACATGCACATGGCCGCCAGCCACGGCCACTGTTGCGCCAGTTGGTACGCCTCCACCGTCCAGCGCAGCCGCTGCGAGGGCAGCACGCCTGCCGTCCAGCGAATGCTGTCGTTCCAGCCGCCTTCGGTAATGATAATTGGTTTGTCGCCGTCGCCAAACTTCTTCATCTCGTCATGCACCACCTCGACGCGCCGGAAGTTCACTTCGGATGGATCGGCGGGCGCGTCTGGCCCGGATTTGTAGCCGTAGTCATGCACCGCCAGCATGTCGAAGAACGGCGCGGCCTGCGCGTCGTACAGCGAGGCGAGGTACGGCGCGTCGCCCATGCGTACCTTGCCGTCACCCAGGTCCGGCCCCGGCGACAGCGCCCCGGCGATCACGACTGCGTCCGGCACGGCGGCATGGACGCGCGGGTATACCACCTTGAGCAGCGCGGCGTATGCGCCGGGGTCGGGCGCGCGCTGGCCCCATTCAAAATCCAGATTTGGTTCGTTCCAGATGATCACATGCCGCACGCCATAGGGCCGGTAGCGCTGGAGAAAGGCCACAACGTAATCGGCGTAGTCTACATAATGTTCCGGATCGAGGTAACGGTCGTTGGTGTCAGTCGGGCGCGCCCACTGCGGCACAATGTCGAGCCGGGCGACGATTTGCAATCCTTGCCGGGCCGCATGCTTGATGATCATGTCACTGCCAGCCCAGTCGAAGCCATAGCGCGAGCGCGGCTGCACGTAGGCCCATGGAAACAGATCGACGATCCAGCTTGCTCCCATCTCACGCACTTGACGTAATGACTGCTCGATATAGGCTTCATCGCCGATGCCCGTCAGGCGGGTATGAATGCCGATTTTGAGATTATTCGTTTCGACATGCTGCTGCTCCGGCAGGTGCAGATACTGCGGCGTGCGCAATGCCCAGAACTGCGCGGCCAGGAGCGCAGCAACGCCGATTGCGAAGAAAATTTTCATGTGCTGTATCGTACCGCGAATCGACGATCCGCGCCACATGCAGAAACCGCACGCTGGCCCATCTGTGCATGTGGCTGTCTTACAGCTTGTCGTTGTGACAATAGAGGCAAATAGCTCGCAAAACGAAACTTTTTCGCGCCTATGTGCATTCTACAATAGAGAAGGAGCGTCGATCATGTACGTTCCGCCACTGCACAGCCAACAACCGCGCTGTCTAGCCCCTGCCCTGACCGCACGCTGACCGCACCATAGATTGCTTTGTATATACATTGTCTGCTTTGTTTTGCTGTTGTTGTGTGACACTCGTTGTCACAACACTCCTGTATTGTTTGGGTTAAGACGTATAGTGAGAGAACACGGGAGCGAATCGATGGACGAACTCTACGCCCACACCCCGCCGCCGGGTAGCGATGAGTGGCAGAAGCTAGAAAAGCATTTACGCGATACGGCACAATATGCACGCCAATTTGCCAGTAGCTTTGGTATAGAGAAGAATGCAGCACTAGCTAGCGAAATTGCCTATCGTCTTACGCTATGGCATGACCTCGGCAAATACAGTGACGATTTCCAAACATACCTACGCGAATGCTACCGTCTGCATTTGGCTGGTCAGCAGCAACGTCGGAGAGGCCCTGATCACAAGGCTGCTGGGGCATACTTGGCCAGTGTTCACTTGGACGATTACTTACCACTAATTATCCAAGGACACCACGGGGGTTTACTAGGTTGGGTTGAGTTTAGAAACTGGCTAGATGATAAAGAACGGACAAATCTTTCTGAGCTTGAGATGTGCTTACAACAGGCCGAGAATGAAATGCCCGATATGGAGCCATCCACCGAGTTCCTTCTACCCGAGTATCTTGCTAATTTCAATGCCCAATACCCTGACTTGTCGCCTGCTGAAAGCATCTACAGCTACGAATTTTTTATCCGTATGATTTACTCCTGTCTGGTGGATGCCGACTCGCTTGATACTGAGCGGCATATGAACCACCAACAGAGCAACCAACGATATGCACGCAATATCTTGACTGACCAACACTGGCAGATATTTAACCAGTTTCATGCTGAATTGAAACAGCAGGGAAGTGAACGTGTTAGCCGAGTACAGGGGAAAGTGTATCAAGCTTGCATAAACGCTGCTTGTAAGGCACCCGGTTTCTTCCGACTCACAGTACCAACCGGTGGAGGAAAAACACTTTCTGGTCTGGCTTTCGCACTACAACATGCCCTTCACTCTGGTCATCAATTAGAGCGAGTTATTGTAGCTGTGCCCTATTTGACCATTACTCAGCAGACGACCAGTGTGTACCGCGATGTATTCAAGTCCTTGCAAGGAGATAAAAGTCATCCTGTTGTTTTGGAACACTACAGCTCTGCCGATGCATTTCGTGAGGACGAGAATGACGAGTCGGGCGACGCTGATCCACTGAAGGTGTGGCATCGTCTGGCAGCGGAAAATTGGGATGCGCCGGTTATTGTAACCACAACTGTCCAGTTGTTTGAGAGCATGTTTGCTCGTAAACGCAGCCGTTGCCGCAAGCTGCATAACTTAGCAAAGAGCGTCATCATTCTTGACGAGGCACAATCACTCCCGGTAGAACTTCTTGCCCCCATTTTAAGCGGTTTGCGTGAGTTGGTAGATTATTATGGCAGCACGGTTGTCTTTTCTACAGCGACACAGCCGGAGTTCAACCTCATCTCTAACGTTAACCATCGTGAGATTGTTGACAATTACACCGAGCATTTCGATGCACTCAAGCGAGTTCATTACGACTGGCGTACTGATACGCCATGTGAATGGAGTGATGTTGCAAATTGGATGCTCGTACAGCCCCAACAGCAAGCTCTAGCTGTTGTTAACACAAAGCAGGATGCACATGCACTGCTCAATGCACTGGCGCATGCTTTGAAAGAGAAGCAAAGCGATGTGAAGCCTCTACATCTTTCGACGCTACTTTGTGGTACACACCGAGATTACGTGTTGCAACAGATCTTTGAAAAACTCCAGAATGGTAAGCCCTGTTTGCTTGTCTCCACTCAAGTAGTTGAAGCAGGCGTTGATCTTGATTTCCCTCTTGTGCTACGGGCGCTTGGTCCGTTGAGTAGTATTGTGCAGGCTGCGGGCCGCTGCAATCGCAAAGATAACCTCGATAGCGGGCATGTCATCATCTTCCGTCCAAGAGAAGGGGGTGAACCTTCTGGTGTCCCCAAGTTGGCACGGCAAGTTACCGAGGCATTGTACCTGCGCGGTAATCTCGATCCCAAAGATCCTAGTAGCTTTGGAGATTACTATAAACGGTTGTTTGCCCAAATAGATCCTGATCGTAAGAAGATTCAGGAGCTTCGACAGTCCTTCGAGTATCGCGAGGTTGCTGAGAAGTTCAAAATTATTCCTGATGACACCATCGCGTTAGTTGTAAGGTACAGCGCCGTCAAAGACGAAGAGATTAGACAGGCAGAGCTAGAAAGGATTGACGCTTGGTTGGATGAATTGATGAACCGCCGTGGGCAAGCGCGGACGCTGCTGCGTCAGTTACAGCCGTACATGGTAAATCTGTTTCGCTGGAAAGCCCTGCCACTACAAAACCACTTTCATAAGGGCAGCCCAGTAGTTGAGCTTATTGGTGATGAGACAAGCAATATCGGTGTATGGAACGGTGAGTACGACGATACGCGTGGGTTGATTGTGCCGGAAGGAATTGGGCTTGACCAGCTTGTAGCATAACAAAGCTAGTAAACGTTCAGAATGACTATAGTACAAGGAGGCATATGAAAATTAGCAGAGAACTATTAGAAGTTCGAGTTGCAGCACCATTTGCCTGCTTCACGCGTCCAGAGCTCAAGGCCGAACGTGTAAGCTATCCGGTTATGACACCCTCGGCAGCGCGTGGAGTATTGGATGCAATCTACTGGCACCCTCAGTTTTTTTGGATAGTCGAGGAGATTTGGGTCTTGAAGGATATTCGCTACTTCTCTATTGTTCGCAACGAGGTGACAGAGAGGGCGAGTACAAGTGGCGTAATCGTTGCGGATACTAAACGCTCACAGCGCCATACCCTTGCATTGCGTGACGTTGCCTACCGCATTCGTGCGCGGATTGCGCTCAAACCCGAAGCTGATCAGCCGTTGCCAAAGTATGTCGAGCAGTTCGAGCGCCGAGTTGCAAAGGGCAAGTGCTTCGCCATGCCATACCTTGGCTGCCGTGAGTTTAGCGCTGATTTTGGTCCCGTTAAACCCGAGGAACAACCAATTCAACGAACAGAGAATCTGGGCCGCATGCTGCATGATCTCATATATGAGTCAGACGGGAGCGGGCATGCGACTCCGTGTTTCTTTGATGCACGATTAGAAAACGGGGTGCTTCGCGTTCCATCATTGATAGAAGAGGAAAGCTGAAATGCTGTTACAAAGCCTCCGCAACTTCACCCATGCGGGCTTCGATCCGCCAGTTCGGTTGTACAGCCGTAAGCCTGTCCGTTATGTGGTTGAATTGATGCTAGATGGTAAGCCGATTGGTTGGTTTGAACGGAGTAGCCCCGAAACTAAGCAAGCTGAGATGTTGGTAGTACCTGATAAAAGTCGGTCAGGAAAGAAACCCACGCCACTACTTTTTGCAGACAACGGCGAGGCAACTTTTGGCCTCAGTCGTGGCAGTGATCCAGCACGATCATTTCAGCGACGCCAGAGCTATTTGGAGCTTGTAGAGTTGTGTGTGAAGGAGACACAACTTGCTGAAGTGCAAGCTGCTTTAACATTCCTTTGTAGTGATCCAGTAGCACAACTCGAACAGCAGCTAAGTGTTGATTTTAGTGCTGTCAATCCTGATGATAACATTACTTTTAGTGTAGAAGGCAGGCTTCTCGTAGAATTGGAAGCTGTGCAAAGTTTCTGGGCTAATCATAACGATCCAGCCAGTAAGGGGGTGCGAATACTAGATTGTATTATCTGTGGTGTAAAAGGTCCTGTTGTGCGCCGTTGGGAGTTAAAGGTTAAAGGTATTCCCGGTTCCTCAGGTCCTGGTGTAGCCCTTGTATCAGCAGATGATGCTATGCTGATGTCATATGGGCTGGTGAATTCATACATTGCCCCGGTTTGCGCCGCATGTAGTGAACGATGTACAAAATCTCTCAACTTCCTCCTTGAACGCGAGGACTGCCACTTCGACTTTGGCAACTTGAAGTTTGCGTTTTGGGCACATGGGGGAGATGCAGCAGCAGTTCTTCGGCCATTACAGCAGCCTGAGCAGAAGAAAGCATGGAGAAACCGCCGCCAGCGAGAAACACCGGTAACAGCAAGCGTAGCCAAGAGCGTGGTTGAAGCGCCATACCATGCTCAAGCTGCGCCACAAATCAATACTGCTCGCTTCTATGCAGTTGCGCTGGCCGCTAATCCTGGTCGAGCAATTGTGCGTGATTGGATTGACACCACACTTGATGGAGTTGATCGTAATGTGCAGCAATGGTCTCGTCGCCATCGCGTCATTGTTCGGGAAACCGGCAACATTCAAGAATTCGGCGTCAAAGCACTTGCCAAGGCGACAGTGCGAAGCAAAGCGAAAGCCAAAGCGCGCGATCCTATAATCTCAGTAACCTACAGTTTACTTCGGTCGGCAATTCTTGGGGAGCGTCTGCCAAATGGATTGTTACACCAAGTCATTCGCCTCTGTTACACAGAACGTGTAGTTTCAGCAGAGCGCGTGGCGCTCATCAAATTGGCACTGTTGTCACAACCAGGTTCATTCGAAGCAATGTTCAACAAGGAAGGATTCATGGAACAGCTAGAGCAGGATTTTCAGATCTCACAAGACCCGCGCACGACGGCTGCATATCACTGCGGACGAGCATTGGCAGTATTGGAGCGTATCCAGGAAGTTGACATGGGGCGAGTCACATCTGTCGAGCGAATGTTTGGGGCGGCTTTGACACGGCCTGGTTTGACGTTTCCCACTCTTGTTCGCACTGCTTATCAGGTACATCTTCCACGCATCAAAGATCGGAACGGAGGTGCCTATACCAACTTACGGCGAATGTTGGATGATGCGCTTGGCAGAGTTCCTATCGAAGGTGGCATGCCGCCTACGCTCAGGCTTCAGGAGCAGGGTTGGTTCATTTTAGGCTACCATCATGAGCGAGCGGATGACGAAGCAAAACGAAATGAACGTGCTGCCCGAAAGCAGCGTGAGACCGAAGTTCAGCAGACCGATTTGTTCCCTGAGACTGACGAAACCTCAATTTAGTTCATAGGAGCATAGCAATGACTGCCACATCTAAGAAAATCTACAACAACTCAGCACACCGCCACGATTTCGTATTGTTGTTTGATGTGACTGATGGCAATCCTAACGGTGATCCTGATACCAGCAACTTGCCGCGCATTGATCCAGAGACGGGGCATGGCCTTGTTACCGATGTTGCACTTAAGCGCAAGGTACGCGATTGGGTTGCGCTTAAGACGGAACACGAGAAGACAGCACGGCAAGACAAATTGATGGAAGAAGAGGCGGATGCGAAAAATCGCTATGAGATTTATGTGCAGCATCAGGGTATTCTTGCCAATCAGCAGAAGCGCGGCTTCGAAGCTGTGGCTAACGGCAAGCCAACAGATCGGCCAAACAATGATGTGCGCACATGGATGTGTCAGACGTTCTATGACATCCGCATGTTTGGCGCGGTAATGACGACTGGCAAGTCTGGACAGAAGAAGGGCAATACAGAACTGCAATGGAACGCTGGGCAGGTGCGCGGCCCTTTGCAGCTTACCTTCGCTCGCTCAGAAGATCCAATCTACCAGCTAGATATGGCAATCACGCGCGTTGCTCTCACTAATGCCGACGATACCAAGCGTGGCGCAGCCAGTGATAACCAGGATGAAGCAACCTCTGGCACATTTGGGAGGAAGGCCCTTGTCCCCTACGGCCTGTACCGCGCGCATGGCTTCTTCAACCCGCACTTCGCGCAGCGCACTGGCGTCACGGAAGAAGATTTGGCACTGTTCTGGCAGGCGCTCCAGATGATGTGGGACATGGACCGCTCGGCCTCGCGTGGCATGATGGCCTGCCGTGGCCTGTACATCTTTTCGCACGAGTCGTCGCTTGGTAATGCGCCCGCCCACGAGCTGTTCGAGCGCATCGACATCTCGCTCGATCGCGATGTGGTCGCGCCGCGCTCGTTCAAGCAGTATGGTATTACGGTGGACGACGAAAATCTACCGGAGGGCGTGACGCTGACGCGGTTGATAGGGGCGTAGAGCTATAACCCTTGAAATTACTTTGTCATGTTGAGCGGAGCGAAACATCTCTTTGCTACTTCGACGAGATGCTTCACTGCGTTCAGCATGACAGTGGAGGCCATTGTGGACGACGAACTGACGTTCAACGATGATGAAGTGCTCACCGATGAAGTCCTTATCTCCGCGATCGAGCACTACAGCTACTGCCCGCGCCAGTGTGCTTTAATCCATGTCGAGCAGACCTACGAGGAAAACCTGTACACCATACGCGGCACGCTGGCGCATGAGCGGGTGGACAGCGGCGAGACAACGCCCAATCGCGGCGTCGAGACGTTGCGCGGCATTCCCTTGTGGTCGGAAAAGTACGGCCTGCGCGGCAAGGCCGACGCGGTTGAGATGCGCGACGGCGTGCCCTACCCGGTAGAATACAAGGTCGGGCGACGGCACAGCGCGCACCCTGACCTGCAACTCTGCGCGCAGGCGCTGTGTCTCGAAGAGATGCTCGGCGTGGCTGTGCCGCGCGGCGCGATCTACTACGCGGCGACCAGGCAGCGCCATGAGGTGGTCTTCGATGAGGCGCTGCGGGCGCAGACACTTGGGGTGGCCTCAGGCATCCACGCGATGCTGGCGGCCCAACGGCTTCCGGATGCGCCAAACGATGCTCGCTGCCGCCATTGCTCGCTGATCAACGCCTGCCTGCCGGGTGTGGTCAGTGAGCGGGCGCGCATGCGCGGGTTGCAAGGCGCGCTGTTTCAGCCAATTATGCTGGGGGAAGCGGATTGACATTGCTTTTCACTGAGGGAACTACCATGTCATGTTGAGCGGAGCGAAACATCTCCTTGTTATCGCAACGAGATGCTTCACCCTTCGACTGCGCTCAGGACCGCGCTTCGTTCAGCATGACAACGCATTTCAAGGAGTCATAGATCGCATGCGCGAACTACTCAATACACTCTACGTCCAGACCCAGGGCGCGGTGCTGCAGCTCGAAACCGACACAGTTAAAATCAAGGTCGAGGGCGAAACCAGGTTGCGGCTGCCGCTGCTGCGCTTGAGCGGCATCGTGGTCTTTGGACAAGTGACCGTCACACCGTTCCTGATCCAGCGCTGCGCCGAGGACGGGCGCAATCTCGTGTGGCTCGACCGTAACGGGCGCTTCAAGGCGCGCGTGGAGGGGCCACAGCGCGGTAATGTGTTGCTGCGGCGCGCCCAGCATCTGGCACTGTCCGACCGCGAGCGAACATGCGGCATCGCGCGGCAGATCGTCGCCGCCAAGCTGCAAAACAGTCGTCAGGTGTTGTTGCGCGGCGCGCGGGAGGCCAGCAGCGACCATGCGCGGGCGGCGCTGTCGGAAGCCGCTGAGCAGGTGGCCAGCGGATTGCTACGGGTTAAGGAATGTCGTGATCTGAACTTGTTGCGTGGGATAGAGGGCGAGGCGGCGCGGGCCTACTTCGGCGTGTTCGGCTATCACATGCGTTCTGAACAAGCTGCTTTTGCCATGGACGGGCGCACCCGCCGCCCGCCCCGCGACCGGGTCAACGCCGTGCTGTCGTTCTTGTATGCACTGCTGCGTGGCGAGTGTACTGCGGGAATCGAGAGCGTCGGCCTCGATCCACAGGTCGGCTTTTTGCACGCGCTGCGGCCTGGCCGCCCATCACTTGCGCTCGACCTGATGGAGGAGTTTCGCCCGATCATCGCCGACCGGTTGGCGATCACCTTGATCAATCGCAAGCAGTTGCAAGCCGACCACTTCGACGATTTGCCGGGCGGGGCGGTGCATCTCAACGACGAGGGCCGCAAAGTGGTGCTGCAAGCCTATCAGAAGCGCAAAGAAGAGGAGGTGACGCATCGCGTGTTGAAGCAGAAACTGCCGCTTGGCCTCGTCCCGTATGTGCAGGCGCGGCTGTTTGCGCGCTATTTGCGCAGTGACTTGGATGCGTATATGCCATTTTTGTATCGCTAAGGAGGAACATGGAAATCCTGGTAACATATGATGTGCAAACCGAGTCGGCAGCGGGGCGGCGGCGCTTGCGACGAGTTGCGAAGGTGTGTCAGCGGTTTGGACAGCGGGTGCAGTATTCGGTGTTCGAGTGTGTGGTGAATGCTGCTCAGCTTGAGTTGCTTGTGCATCAATTGACGGAGGAGATCGCGCCAGAGGAGGACAGTCTGCGTATCTACCGCCTCCAAGAGCCACGCGATAAATATGTGCAGGCGCTCGGCAAGCCGCTTCAATACGATCAGCATGATCCATTGGTCTTCTAGCGTGGTGATAAAGATGGTTGGCACTACATCTAGTATCCCCCGTGCGCGAACTGGTGGTGATCTGGTCATGTGGGGAGGGTTCGCGCACGTTTTGAGGGCAAACACGCCGATTCGTGATCATGGACTGTACTGTACGCGCAGGAAGGAGCGTATGTAGGGCATGTCTAGCGCCATGAAAATCTTTGAATCGGCTATTTAGTGCCGTTGCACCCGGCCTTCGGGTCGGGTGAGGATTGAAACTTACGTACTCGTAAATGCATCGTACGAGAACGGGCAAGTTGCACCCGGCCTTCGGGTCGGGTGAGGATTGAAACTCCCGCAAGCGAATAACTTCGCGCAGAGATTGACGTTGCACCCGGCCTTCGGGTCGGGTGAGGATTGAAACCTTTCGTCGGTCGTCATCCCGTTTATCACCGCACGTTGCACCCGGCCTTCGGGTCGGGTGAGGATTGAAACCTCTTAGTCGTGGCGGACCCGATTGCGGATCGAAGTTGCACCCGGCCTTCGGGTCGGGTGAGGATTGAAACTTTGTTATCCCAGCGCTTGATTGCATATATCTATGTCGGGAGTTGCACCCGGCCTTCGGGTCGGGTGAGGATTGAAACGAGAGGCTTTAACAGCTTGATATGGCCAAAACAAGTTGCACCCGGCCTTCGGGTCGGGTGAGGATTGAAACGGATGGAGTGGGGCTGTGATGGTCGCTCGCGGGCGGTTGCACCCGGCCTTCGGGTCGGGTGAGGATTGAAACAATCTGGCGTGCGATGCGGCAAGTCACGTGCGGCGGCGTGTTGCACCCGGCCTTCGGGTCGGGTGAGGATTGAAACTGGCTTTGCTGTCAAGCTGTGCGTGTGCCAGGACTTGCCAGTTGCACCCGGCCTTCGGGTCGGGTGAGGATTGAAACACGATGCAGGTCGTCAGCGCGTCAACGATGCAGAGGCGGGTTGCACCCGGCCTTCGGGTCGGGTGAGGATTGAAACTCGGTACGCGGGTTATTCCCGGAACGGCACAGAGTGTTGCACCCGGCCTTCGGGTCGGGTGAGGATTGAAACAGGTAGCTGTTGGTGTTTGGACGCACCAGCAGCGCGTTGCACCCGGCCTTCGGGTCGGGTGAGGATTGAAACAGATCAGCCAGGTACTGCTCGGCGTGCTGCTGGGCGGTTGCACCCGGCCTTCGGGTCGGGTGAGGATTGAAACGTTACGCTTCGCGGATAATGGCGATAAAGTATCCGTTGCACCCGGCCTTCGGGTCGGGTGAGGATTGAAACTGCGTTAGCGTATGGATGTGTCATCGACAACTGTCTTCCATGCGCGTTGCACCCGGCCTTCGGGTCGGGTGAGGATTGAAACGTGTAATCCCTAACTGATGCCATTATATACCCAGTTGCACCCGGCCTTCGGGTCGGGTGAGGATTGAAACTGCGTTGCGTATGGATGTGTCTTGGCCTGTTTTCCTTGCGCGTTGCACCCGGCCTTCGGGTCGGGTGAGGATTGAAACGTGTAATCCCTAACTGATGCCATTATATACCCAGTTGCACCCGGCCTTCGGGTCGGGTGAGGATTGAAACAAGCGCGGCATTAGCCTTGTGAGCCGTGCCGTTGCGTGTTGCACCCGGCCTTCGGGTCGGGTGAGGATTGAAACCACGCCAAAGCTGATGAGTTGCTGCGCACCAAGCGCGTTGCACCCGGCCTTCGGGGCGGGTGAGGATTGAAACGTGTAATCCCTAACTGATGCCATTATATACCCAGTTGCACCCGGCCTTCGGGTCGGGTGAGGATTGAAACCTCTAGCGCCCAATCGGTATGCTGAAAGTAGCGTGTTGCACCCGGCCTTCGGGTCGGGTGAGGATTGAAACAGGGCTACGCGACCACGTTTAGCGGTGCGAGTGTGGTTGCACCCGGCCTTCGGGTCGGGTGAGTATTGAAACATGTGTACGAATACGAAGGCATTGCAGCGGCTATGTTGCACCCGGCCTTCGGGTCGGGTGAGGATTGAAACGCAAACGATGACTTGCTAACGCTGTGGTGAGACCCCAAAACGAGCCAGGTTGGTGTGATAGGATTCTCCACAAGGAGGAACCATGAAGATGCCGACCTCTAGTGCCGAACAGATCCTCAAGATCCTTGAGCAGGCTGATACAGCAGAGCAACCGATCCCGGCCCTCTGTCGCGAACACGGGATTGCCGAGGCGACCTTCGATCGCTGACGCAAAGCCTCCAGTGGCGTATCCGTACGTGAACTGCACCGCCTCAAGGAACTCGAGAAAGAAACCGCGCAGCGCAAGCGGCGGCTGGCCGCGCGCGTGCTGGCAATTGACGTGCGCAAGCAGTTGCTGGGAAAAAACCGTCACGAGCGACGAGAAGCGACAGGCGGGCGCCCCCGGCGGCAGCAACCAGCGGTGCTGCAAGCACCCCATCCCGGCCATGTGGGGCCGACGATTGTGTCGAAGCGCGCTTGAGGCGGGGCATGCCATTCCCGGGCGTGACGGGGCTGGACGCGTTTACCCGTGCAGGGCGAGCACGCCATGGCGCGGGCCGCGCCAGCGGCCGAACGCGTGCGTGGGGTACGCACACCGCTGCTGGCGCACCGTGGTGCGCCAGCTCATGGGCGCAGCGCCAATGGCCCAGCGGTTGTCGCCCCCACCGGGCAGTTCTGGCTGGCACCGGCGGGCGTGCGCACGGGGTACATCGAGCCAGGGAAGCCCGGGCAGACGGGCACGGAGGAGCGCTTGACCGGCACGGTGCGTGACGCATGCCTGAACCGCTTGGTGTTGGGCTCAGTTGCCGCGGCGTGTGTGCGCTTGGCGCGCTTTCGACCGGAGTACAATACCGAACGCCCCCCCAGCGCACGTGGCTCTGTGACCCCGCAGGCCGATCGGGCGGCGTGAACCGCGGCCCCGAACAATCAGCCGGAGCCGCGCATGCCTACTTGACAGTGGTGGGGACTCATGACATCCACAGAGTGTACATGCAAAAAGGCACTCATCCTGCCGGGTGAGTGCCTTTGATGTTTATTGATGGAAAAACGTTACGCTTCCGTGCGGGCCGTACGGACGCGGCGACGGCTGCGCGCGTACTCAACGATCATCGGCAAGATCGATATCAGTACAATCACAATCGTGACAATCTCGAAATTACGCTTAATAATATCGATGCCGCCGAAGAAATACCCGGCGAACAGCATGATCGCAATCCATGCCATGCCGCCGACAGCGTTATAGGTTAGGAAATAGCCATAGTTCATGCGGCCAACACCGGCAACAAACGGCGCAAAGGTGCGAACGATCGGCACAAAGCGCGCCAGGATGATCGTCTTGCCACCGTACTTTTCATAGAACTCGTGAGTTCGATCGAGATGTTCGCGTTTCAGGAACGGAATATTTTTATCAAAGATTTTCATGCCAATAAAGTGGCCGATAAAATAATTGACCGTATCACCGCCGACGGCAGCGAGTGCCAACATGGCAAAAAGCACAAACACGTTGAGCGTTCCGCTGGTGTCGATTGCGGCCAGCGCGCCTGCCGCGAACAGCAGCGAGTCGCCGGGCAAGAATGGCGTCACAACCAGGCCGGTTTCACAGAAGATGATAATGAAGAGGAATAGATAAATCCAGCCGCCATAGCTGGCAATGAACCCTTCATTCAAGTGCCGGTCGAGGTGCAGGAAGAAGTCAAGTAGCGTCTGAAACAGATTCATTCCGGAAATGCTCCTTAGTATTGAATTAGCGTAGCAGCACGTTTCGCTGCCAGGTTCCGTTGTTCAGCAAAATATTTACGACGCTCGCGCTTGTATGAACGCCAGCCAACCCACAACATCAACGGGACAAGCACGGGCCACCATGGGCGTTCCTCCTGGAGATTGTGCCAGAACAGGCGAAATGGCGCAATCAGTGGATCAGCCAATACATCTTGCACAAACGATTGCCATATTGGCTTTTCTTGGGGGTATTCAGGTATTCCCTGCGACAAAATACTGCGTACTGACCGTAGTGTCATAGTATTGACCGCCTCATACAATACGACCACAAAGAAAACGACGTTACCACTGCACCATGCCGCATCTTTGTGGTTGAAATCCTGCGAATTCAGTTCGCGCAGTTGGCTAGAATGCCAACTGTCCTATCGATTGTACTTGATTAGATGATGAGCGTCAATAGAAAAAAGCTGACAATCTCTTTATGTTGTAGAAACAATCCAACCCTCGCCTATACCTTCACTGGACATCTTCCCTTGGAAGCATAATCACTGCTGTTGTATGGATACCCGCGAATGATGCACTGTTAGATTCACCTCTAGACGGAGCCCGTGTTCATCCGTATAATAGCAGAAGGGGTGTGGATGATAGATGGATGCGTGTCCGCCTAAAACGCCGCTCAGATGATAATAGCCGGATACAGTTCCATATATGCATCATGGAGAACTGAGCTCGACTTTGTCCATTTCAAACTGAACAGTGCCACTCATCTTGACTGTCAAAAACTATCATCACGCATCAGAATAGCCTAAAGCTGACTTCATAAATAAGCGTTGGGACTTTTTTCGCTGTTGTAGATACGGAGTGACATGCAAAAATGGGCTGCCCTCATATCGCTTTCCGCATTGAGAAGCAGCTGCCAAATGGACGATAAATGGACAAAGTCGAGCTGAGGGCAATCGTCCGTCTACTTGTAGTTAAGCGGAGCGAAGCTCCGCTTAACGGTGTGGGCGATAAGCTCGTTTCACGCCTTGCGGCTCCGCTTCGCTCCGCCTAACAAGGCGATGAAACTGACCGCCTGCGGCGGCAGCTTATCGCCCACACCGTTGGGCCGCTTTTAAGTCTCATCTAACCCGCACTGTAATATTTGTTCATTATGACAAGTCAATCACTAGCACAGATTTTCTCCATAGTAATGAAATCTCCGAAACTAACTCCTCTCTCTAGCGTATACTATAGTGACGCTGGATGGCGTCCCCGTGGAACGGAGTTACAGGAAAGGGGACAAGAAATGCTACCACTCGTAATACTCTCATTAGTAGGGCTGATCCTCTTTTTCTTGGCACGTAGGTTTGGTGCAAATCATCCAAATATACAGGCTGCGCTTGCTTCTGCAACCATCCTTAGTGGACTAGCAGCCGTATTTGTTTACGTATTTCCCGCCGCACAGGCTACAGATATACCAAAAAAAGAAGATTTTAATCCGGATCGCGTTACAATTGTGAAGGCGCTTGCTCATATAGCAATCCTAGAGAAGTTGTAAACTGTGCTACACTTGGCATCGAACTGATGATCAGATTTGAACCAAGGGTATGAGGAGCACAGCGATGAGCGTGGTACCGGCGGATCTGCAAGCCTTTCTGGATGAGCATCGGGACTCACGCGAGTATCGGCGGGGCGTGGCGGTCAAGCTGGCACTCCAAGGCTATCTGTACGCAACGATCTGCGCGATGTTGGATGTAAGTCCAGGGTTCATTAGCCAGGCGAAAATAGCCTATGAGACCGCTGGCGTCGATGGGCTACAACTCAAGTATCAGGGCGGGCAACCCTTTCTGACCGATGAACAACGACAGGCGGTCATTACCTGGCTCAAAATCCAGCAGACCTGGTCAGTTGAGCTGCTCCGCTCGCATATTGAGACCACCTATGCGGTGGTATACCAGTCCAAGCAAAGCTATTACGAACTCTTGGCCGAAGCCGGTATCACATACAAACGCTCGCAAGCGCGCAATCCAAAGCACGATCCCGAACAAGTTGTTGCGAAAAAAAAGCCATCCGAGCGCTCGTGATGCCCCTAGCAGCACAAATTGCCGCCAAGGAGGTAGTTGTCCTGTATATCGATGAATGTCACCTCAGTGCTGGCGACGCGTGTGGATATGTTTGGGGCCCAAGCCATCAGCGCATGTCGGTTCCGATCCTCAATCAACGCGACCGCCAAACCTACTATGGTGCTATCGATGCCTATACGGGTGAGTTGATCGTCGTCCCGCTCCAAGCCGGCACTACTGAATGGACACGGATCTTTGTTGAGTATTTGCGTGAGCAATTTACAGGGAAACGGCTGATCCTCTGTTGGGATGGAGCCTCCTACCATCGTAGCACCGAGATGCGAGAGTATCTCGAAGCCGTCAATCTTGGTCATGCGCACGACGATTGGCCGATCACCTGCATCCAATTTGCGCCCTATGCGCCAGAACAGAACCCAATCGAGGACGTCTGGTTACAAGCAAAAGACTACGTTCGGAAGCGCTGGCATCGCTGTAAGGATCACTTTCAGAGCATTACTGACCTGTTCGAAGAAGCACTTAATACAATCGTCTTTGACTTTGAGAAGCTTCGTATGTATCTGCCAGATTTACAAATCGCGTAGGACTGCTATAGCATTCCACAGCTACCGATGCGTCCGTGTCCGGACGATAACAGAAGTTATTACACATATTTCATCAAACCTGAAGGCGATACTTGGTTTGAGGTCAGTTCAATCCTTGTAATTATCAGAGATTTATGTTTCAACAAGCTCAAATCATCAATGGTGAAATTGAACTTTTAGATGATACCCGGAATCCGCAAATCACGGTAAGTCTCCGATTCAACTTCAATGAAAATAAAATCTACTACAAGGCAAGTAACCAAGAATCATGGATACCCCTATATGATATCGAGAGGATTGACTCAATAAAGAAATGAGATGCACAAGCTCTCAACAAAGAGAATCCCCAGCCTGCGGCCCAACAAGCCCATCCAGCCGACGCCGCTTCGCGCCGACAAAACCGTGGCGATTTTGGCATCTAGATGCAGCAAAACCCTTTCCCGATCTATCAGTAGCGGCGCGGCTGATGGGCAGGGCGTTGGGCGGCATCTCCTCTTCATTCGAAACGGAACATGGGTATCAAGAACTACTTAATCGACGGCGTTTCCTGCGCCGGTAAAACCACGGTCTGCGACGAACTGCAGCGGCGCGGCTACCACGCCATCCACGGCGACCGGGAATTGGCCTATTGGGGCGATCCAAAAACCGGCGAGCCCGTTACTGGTTGCGCCGGAGAGCATCGTACCTGGATGTGGAACGTTGAGACGGTCAGAGCTTTGGTGGCCGATCAACACCATGCGGCAACGTTCTTTTGCGGTGGTTCCAGGAATGCCGACCGTTTCATCGATTTGTGGGATGGCGTTTTCGTTCTTGAGATCGATCTGGATACGCTGAACCGGCGTCTTGCCGCCCGACCTGAAGACGCGTGGGGAGGATCGGCAAGCGAAGGAGAATCCTTTGCGCGATTACAACATGCGACAAAAGAAGGCCTTCCCACGAACGCAATCACCATCGACGCCATGGCACCCCTTTCAAGCATCGTCGACACCATTCTTGAACATGCCAACTTGGTGTCGCCTTAAGAACAGACATATCTTCGTGCCCGCTTGTAGCCGAAAGCAGACACAGGAGACGAGGAATGACGCCTAACAACCACGGGCACGCACTGGCGGCGCGCGCTCCACGCCAGGGGTAGCGTGGCATGACTGCACTGCTCCGCCAGCGACAAGCAGGCAATCACACGCATGTGCGACGCATCGGGCGACGGGAACGCGTGCCGGTTGGACGGCTACGCCGCCGGGGGCACCGGCGGCAGCAACCAGCGGTGCTGCAAGCACCCCATCCCGGCCATGTGGGGCCGACGATTGTGTCGAAGCGCGCTTGAGGCGGGGCATGCCATTCCCGGGCGTGACGGGGCTGGACGCGTTTACCCATGCAGGGCGAGCACGCCATGGCGCGGCCGCGCCAGCGGCCGAACGCGTGCGTGGGGTACGCACACTGCTGCTGGCGCACCGTGGTGCGCCAGCTCATGGGCGCAGCGCCAATGGCCCAGCGGTTGTCGCCCCCACGGCCAGTTCTGGCTGGCACCGGCGGGCGTGCGCACGGGGTACATCGAGCCAGGGAAGCCCGGGCAGACGGGCACGGAGGAGCGCTTGACCGGCACGGTGCGTGACGCATGCCTGAACCGCTGGTGTTGGGCTCAGTTGCTGCGGCGTGTGTGCGCTTGGCGCGCTTTCGACCGGAGTACAATACCGAACGCCCCCTAGCGCACGTGGCTCTGTGACCCCGCAGGCCGATCGGGCGGCGTGAACCGCGGCCCCGAACAATCAGCCGGAGCCGCGCATGCCTACTTGACAGTGGTGGGGGCTAATGACAACGCCGGGCCGCGAGGCGTTGCACCCGGCCTTCGGGTCGGGTGAGGATTGAAACTTCTTACTCACGCCCGGGCGCGGCTTGCCATGGTACGTTGCACCCGGCCTTCGGGTCGGGTGAGGATTGAAACCCGATATTGGCGCTCAATTTGCTTTAACTGCATCGGTTGCACCCGGCCTTCGGGTCGGGCATCGAACCATCAAGCAATGCCCGCCCTTTCAAGGAATCTGGTCACCCGCTCGCGCAAATCGCTGCTCAGACTACGCCAAGCTGTGCTAAATCCGGCACGTCTGGCTGCTTGTAGCCATGATTGGTACGCGGCTGGCGAGATGTGCCAGATCCGCAATCCTCGCGCGGCATTGGTATCACTGCCACCAGCGGCGCGTACATCGCGGAACAGGGCTGCATATTTCTCGATTGGGCGCGTGATCTCCTCTTCTGGCGTGGCGTCCCATGGAAACACGCACCCATCGGCTGATGCGCAGCCCCGCACGCCGTTCGCAATCCACGAGCGCTGCGATCGACGTTCCGCGCGCGGAATCAGAGCTGTCCAGGCGTCGCGATTGAACTGAAACACGCCCCAGGCGGTGATCAGTTTTTTGCCTTCTGGACGCTCAGCCTTTGGTCGCGCATCGAAAATATTGGCAGGCAAACCAAAGCGTGCGCCACTCTCGGTACGCGCCATCTGCTTGACAGCTTTGACGAATGTGTCGCCCAGCCCTTGCTCGCGCGCATGCCGTTCGACATGCGGAATGGCTGCGTCGGCGGCGCTGGCCTGGCGCGCCCACTCCGGCAGACCAGGCGGCCGGCGGGCTTTCCACTTGGGGCCGAACGGCTGTCCTGCAACACTTGTATAGCTAATTACGTCAGCGGCGGTGGCTCCGCCGCCCGGCGTGATTGGTGTTGTTGGTGTCGTTGGTGCATGCGATAGGATTGGGCGCACAATGGTGTTGCGAATGTCTAGCCATTCATCACGTAGTTGCGCAAAATTGGGTTCATTAGGATCAAGTTTGCGGCCACTGTGCTCCGGGTAACGGGCAAAGAAAATCAAGTTGGTCAGCTTGTTCTCATCGCGCTGCCCCATCGCAATGGCAAGTCCCAGCGCCACGCTCCACAGCCCGCTGCTGAGCGCCTGTTGGATCCGGGCTGCGAGATCGCTGAGCCCACCGCCGCTTGATCCTCCGCTTGCAGAGCCAGCCAGGCCATGTTCTTGTAAGAAGAGCAGATACTTGGTTGGATTCAGCAGCGCTGCGGGCCGATGATGACCCTTCATCCATTGTTTATTCGCTGTGGTTCCTTTGACATATGTCTCAAAATGGAGCATGCTACTCCCGCCTGGATTGCGGCCAATGTAGCCAATCGCCTGTCCGGCCCGCACAGTCGAGCCGACGCTCAGCCCGGTTCGCCTGAGTGAATCGGGCGCGACTTCGCCGTAGTTAACGACCACCTGATCATGCTCCACGAACAATGCGTTTGTCGTCTTCTTTTTGCCGCAGCAGAAGCCGTAAAAATTGAGGATCGTGCCATCTTCGCAGGCGACCACAGGATCGTCGTAGTTGGCAAACAGATCGATACCAGCATGATAGCGCACACCATTCGAGCGATCTGCAAGAAAGCGGCGCGATCGATTACTACCGACATGCGAGCCATTCTCTGCCTGATAATTAACCTCGTGCCCTTTCGCGTGGGAAGTGATAATTGGCCAAAAGCTGCCGTGCGGCGGCTCCAGCGCGAACGGCACCGGATCGGACGTTGGAATGGCGCGCGGCTCCGGGTTTGACTCCGCTGCTGCGATCCCCTCATCATCGTCCAGACCAGGCATTTCAATAGCTTTATCCTCGATAGCTTCCGGGCGAAGCCGTACCAGCAGGTTTTCATGATCGAGATGATGCGTTCGGGCGATCCTACGCGCGAAGTTGTCAGCGCGGGTGTGTGGAAACGGTCCGGCCTCGATCACCTGCACGTAGTGGCCGGCGCCGTCTACCTCAGCCTGGAGTCCAACATCGGCGAGTTCTTCAGCATGGCGAATGCCACCGTCGGCCAGCATGGCCAGGTGCGCCATACCGCCTTCGCCGCGCCGCACCAGCAGGTCGCCGGGTTGTAGCTGTTCGGGTAATGGATCGCCGGGATAGGCTACAATTTCGAAGGTTGTGTCAAAGTGCTGGCGTGCGGCGGGCAAGCTATCAGTCAATGTCTCAAAAAGTGTGGCGGGCGCAGGAAATCGCGCGGGCATGGCGTATGCTGGTGTCAAGCGCGTAAGCAATGCGCCTGCGCTGGGCAAAGCATCGGACGTAATCGCAGCATCGGCCAATTCGACCAGATCACGCGTGGGAGTAAATTGATCCGCATCTCCCTCGACGAGGGAGTCACTGTGGTCCCATGCTGACTGCTCAGCAGCATCTTGGTCGATGTGAGGATCTTCAAAGAGTACCTGGTCGAGCCAGGGCATGTCGTCGCTTTCTGCGCTGCCGCTGGACGAGTACCGTTTGCTGGTTGCGCTGCCGACCAGACTCGGCTCGCCGCCGCTGGCGTGAATGCCGCTGAAGTCAACTTTGCCCTCAAATCCTTCGGCCCATACGCCAAACGTCGTGGCCCATGTCTGGGCGAAAGCTACCGTGTTGCAGCCGACGAAACGATGCACACGCGCGCTGCTGCCCGATTGAAAGTGTTTTTTCAAGCTGCTGTGTGCGGTAATCGAGCTGGTGGTGATGATTGCATCGGCATCGGGCGAAACTGCGACGCTCGCGCTGCTGTGCGCCAACGTGAGCCACAGGTCGTCGCGGGCATGCCCCCAGTACCAGACGCGCGAGATCGGATTGCTGAAGGTCTTCAGCTTGGCCCACAGATTGTCGGCGGAGGTCAGCCAGCGCAGGTTCCAACCCCGACGTTTGGCGCGCGCCTCCAGCAGATCGACATATGAGGAGAAGCCTTTCGCTTTCACCGCTTTCGTCGCCGAACGTTTGGCTTTGAGATCGTCGGCCCAACGGCTGACATAGGCAGGTTTGTAAATGAACCACCAAATTTCCTCATCCGATGCAGAAAAGCTTTTACGTTTGGCGGCAGTATCGGTCAGCAGCAGCGGCGGGGTGACATAATTCGCCCATGATTTGTCATGCTCGACATCACGGTCGTCATACAATCCCGGGCCGCCCGAAATCATGATGAAGTTACGCTTTTTGGTGCTTTCGAGCGGCATGTCATCGCTCACCATTGCTTCGTTAGCATCTATCCATGCTGCTAGTTCTTCGTTCATCGTTGCCTCCTGCCGCATGTCGTCGGCTGTGTACCGTCCGGCGTGTCGGGCTGCCGCAACAGCCGCTTCGATGTCCAGGTAGCCGCTGCCGATCCGAATTTCTGTGTTTAGTGACACTGCACGTTTTTGTGTGCTGCTGAGTAACAGATTCTGCGTTTCATAAATCCAGAGCGGTCGTCCGGCTGCCTCGAACATGCAGGCGATTGTGCCGGTGACGTGCGGCGCGGCCATGCTCGTGCCAGATTTACGTGTATGCAATGGCGTGTCGGGACCAAGCTCACGCGAGGCGGAGCGGGCAGCCAAAATCGAAACGCCGGGTGCAACTAAATTGGGCTTTTGTCGTCCATCCACCGTTGGACCGGCGCTGCTGAAACGTGCCAGATTGCCGCCCGGCATGCGCGCGTCGTACGCGCCGACGGCAATCGTACGAAAGCCATTGCAGATCGTGCCGGTTGTGTACGCCGGATTGATGTCAGCCTGATCGAAGCGTGATTGGCAGTGGCGGCATGCAGCATCACGTTCGACCCACGCATGGTAACGACCATCGACAACATCGGCACCGGTGAGAGTCACTTCCCAGTTTCCCGCAGGTGCTCCGGGATCGAGAAAAGCATCGACATGGTGATTTAAGTTGTTCGGATCATGGGCGCGATGGTAGATCCGTCCAATCTCATGCTCGTCGACGATCAATGCTGCTGACTCTCCCAAGGCCACACGCTGTGACAGTTGGCCGTCGGGCGAACAAATCTCGACGAGAAATGTATCGCGTCCGGCGTACCAGACTTCAAGCTCGTTGGGCGTGAGGTCGGCGGCATCGATCTGCCAGATCAATGTGTGTTGCTCGCCGGGGAGCAGTAGCCCGGACGCGTGAATCTTGCGGTCGAAGTAGTTGCCGGTGCTTTGCACAATTGCTCGGCCTGGCGCGGCGGTGACAATCTCGTCTAATCCTTGCTCGACCAGTGTCGAGCCGTCGTGCGGGCCACCATGCCGTCCCATGCTACAGTTGACGACCCACGGACGCGCGCCCGCCGTGGTGGCGATGAAGTCCATTGCCTCCAGCAGCGTGACTGAGTCGCCGAGCGTGGCCAGACCGCCGGTACCTTCGGTGGCAAGATGCACGAAGATCAGGTCGGCCTCGGGCGCAATGCCGGACGGGCCGCCGGAGCGACCATTGCCCGCAGCGATGTCCATCACATGCGTTCCATGCGAACCGCTGCCGTCGGGGTCGCCGTCGGCGGGATGGTAGTCCAATACTTGGTAAGGATCATCATCAGCCAGCGCGCGCTTGATAGCCTCGGTGGTATGAATCACGCCATAACCGTAACGATTTTCGTCGTTAGCGGGCGATGGACCACGCTGATCCCACAGCGCCAGCAGCCGGGTCGATCCATCAGCGTTGCGAAAGTTGGGATGCGCAAAGTCACAGCCCCAGTCGATGATTCCGACGATAATGCCCTGGCCAGTTTCTGGTAGATTGCTTGGTCGACGTTGGTCTTGGTTGGTGTAGCTGTCTGCGGGTTCCTCTGCCGTTTGAATATGCACATCCGGCTCGGGCGTGAGCAGGCGCGGCGCTTTCAAACTCGCGACAGTTTCATCGGCGTGCGTGTCGAGAATGGCGTGGCGCGGCAGGCGCACGGTGGCGATATTGCCGAAGCGTGTAACGATCCGCACGCCGGGCGGTGTGTCGCCCGTCTCGCGCAGCCGAATGATCGATTTAATTTCGTCGTCGGCGTTGCCTTCAAGCAGTTCCCACAACGCCGGATCCATCGCTTGCATAGTGGTAGCTCGCTATTCGTGTTATCTCACCAGGACACCAAGTGGTATGAACGCCTGGTGTCCTGACAGGAAAACGACTGATTGCGTTGGTTTGTGGGTAATATCCGACGCATATCTACTCGACATCGACTTGTCGGGCGCTGACGATCAACCACACGGTGTTGCCGTGAGCGATATACGAGCCAGGTTCTGGGTCTTGATCGACAACTGTGTTGTGCGGTTCATTGCTTTGCGGGTCGTAGAGCAGGCGCACGTTCAAACCAGTCTCGCGTAGCTGCTTTTCAGCCTCATCAGCTGTTGCACCTACGACAGCTATGACTTCGACCAGATCTGGCGGTTTCGGTGCTTCGTGGCTCACATACAGCGTCACTGTGCTACCGACTGGCACTGGGCCGGGTGGATCAGGTTCTTGTATCACCACCATGCCAACCGGCTCCGAACTACGAATGTTCCTGGTGATGACTGTGAATCCCAGTTGCTGAAGCGCATCCTTTGCTCCATTTACGTCTTCGCCCGTGACATCCGGAACTTCAACAAGTTCCGTTCCGTCCGACGGGCCAGTTGTTGATGCTGCCGGAGTTGGTGCTTCATTCTGGGCAATCGTTCGTGTCATCACCAGCCCAACTGGCATCGGAACGTTGAGTATTCCTGACGACAGCAACGCGAGCTGATTGGCACGCCCGCTGTCGACGCCCGCATTTTCAGCCACCACCCTGCCGAGCAGGAAATTTGTAATAGCGAATGGCATGCTCATCCTCCTCTTTTGTTTACACGTGATGGCCTATTTGAGCCCGCCGCTCAGCGCCAGTACCAGGAGCAGCATGTTGCTGTCATCGCCCATGCCGCCTGAACCGCCCATGCCGCCCGAACCGCTGAGCAAGAAGATTGGCAGCAGTGTCGAAAGGCTATCGCCCTCGGTCGCCAGTCTGGTGCCAGCCGGAACAGGAGCACCACCGACGGTATCGGCGGTCGTTGTTGCTGACAGGCTCTTCTTGGTCAGCAACGGCAGCAGTGTTGCCATCTGAATGTTGTTCTTCAGTTTGGCGCTTTCGGCCTTGCGCTCTTTGATTTCCTTCTTCAGTGCGGTCATCTGGCGGCCCTGCTCGCTGCTCAGGGTGTTGATTTGCCCGTTGACCTTCTTGATTGCGACGCCGTTGGTTCTGACATCCTTGCTCACTTTGGTAAGCTCTCGTTGGAGCTGTGTTTGCGTGACATACTTGGAGGTAGGTCGCCGGATGCTGTACTTGCCGCGGGCCGTGCGTGGCGCACTCCGCCGGCGTGGCCGGCGACGGCGACGGCGCTCAGCGAAATCTTCGCTATCTTCGTCGTCCTCGGAGATTCCGAACTCATCGTCCTCGTCGTAGTCCATCTCGTCGAGATCGTCCAACAGCTCCATCTCGTCGTCTTCGATCAGTGCGTACCCGTTTCCGTTCATTACATCCTCCTGGTAATTGCATACCTATGAAACCGAAGAAAATAGCTGTTTGTTATCGAGCAAAGCTCAGCCGATTAAGGCGATTCTGGCTCATGGCGCGCTGGTTGCACATGCTTTTTGCTCCTGTCGTTGATCGTTCGTCGTTCATTTGTCAGCTGAGTTCGCCTGCGTTGCACAGCTGGCGCGACATACTGCGCGAACAACGCGGCATCGGACGGCTCACTGCCCGGCTGGCCTGTGCCACCGCACACCTCGCATGCGGGATCTTCGCCCCAACAGAGATAGCAGGCTCCTAACGCATCGGCCAGTGCGTCGTTACGTTGGCGCAACTCTTTCAACTCGGCATACATGACATTGACCATCCGGCGCAATCGTTTGGTTGCTTGCTGTTGGGCAGCAGCGAGTTGGGCAGCCTGGTCATCTTGGTCGGTGTCATCTTCGTCATTCTTTTCAGCGGCTGCCTGCCGTTGGGCCATGTACTGGGCCAATAACTTGATCTGCGGATTCGATTCGCCAAGCTGTTCCAGCAGCGTTTCCGTGGTCGGTAGGGGCGCATCTGCGCTGGCTGGCATGCCGAGCGTTCCAAGCATCTGCTGGTAAACCTGCTGGTTCATCTAGTCCTCCAATTCCTCCACAAGGTATAAGTCAGCGATATCCATCGCGTCATAGAACGCATCCTCGTCATCCTCATCCTCCTCATCATCGCTGGCGTCCTCGTCGTACCATTCATCATCCTCGTCGTCAGCTTCGGCGTTCATGGCGCGTTCCCAGGCAGCTTGCTCCAGCAGCCCCCACACCACCGCTGCGCGCGCCTCCGGCACCGCCGGGTCGACAACGAATTCGCCTTCAGCATCCAGCAGATAGCTGGGTATGCTTTCGCCCTCATAGCTCATGGCAGCGTTATATTCTTCTGTGGCTCGGTTTGCCAGCACGCCGAGCAGATTAGCTATCGCACCACTCGGCACTGACTGCGCGCCAATACGGGTGTTGCGTTTCCCGCTAGAGCCAAGTGCCATCGCGAGCAGCCCTTGCAGCACCTCCGGCCGCTGAATGGCCTGGAGCAACTGTGCGGCAGTCGGTGATCCACCTGTTCGGCCACGACGAACCCGCGTCGGGTGACGTGTCGGAGCTTGACGTGCCCTTGGCGCTTGGCGATGCGCGCCACGGCTGCCCGCCGCACCAATCGCCCCGCCCGCAACCCGACCGAGCGCGCCGCCAAGCATGGCCCCGGCCGGTCTGCCCAGCGCCGTGCCAGCCACCGTTCCCACGATTGGAAGGATCGTTGGCGCGGCTTTTTGCGCAAAATGGCCGACTTTCTTGAACGCGTTTTTCAGTGAGAACTCAAGATCGTTGGCGTCGATGCCAGCTTCTGCCAGCAGCGCTTCGATCTCTTCGGCTGATAGATCATCATATTCTGGAGCTAACACCGCGCGGATCGACTCATACGGCTCCTCCTCAAAATCTTCCTCCCAGTCGTCTTCATACACCGATGACATGGCCGTTCTCCTTACGTCTTCTATCGAGCTGGTCATCTATTGTTGGTTCGGCGTATCAGCATGATCGTCGGTCGTGCGCAAGAACGTGCTGATAAACTCCATCAGGTCTTCAAGGTTCGAGAAAGATCGGCGTGTTCCGGTTGAGAGATGTTCAGCCGTGATTCGCAACACTGGCTGCGCTTCAGCGATCTCGCGTGGTTCGTACCAGGCGCGCACAAGAAAGGATTGTGTATGGATCACAAGTGAACTCATAACATTAGTGCCATACGGGACGCCACACCCAAATCTGTATCGTCCATGGCAATGTTGTACCATAGCCATGTCACCGCGCGGTCACCGTGTGGTCCCCACACTGTCACCGGGCAATGCATGATTGTTGTCTTGTTGCAATGCACGCTGAATTTGTTCGCGGGCGTCGTCGACCATGTGCAAGGCGATGTTCAGTTGGTGAAGGGCATGCTGTATTTGTTTGTTACGGGCGATTGTTGATGGCTGTGGCGTTTGTGGCTGGCACTGACTTGGCATGACAATGCGCTCATAGAGCATCTGGGTTTCTTCCATAGGCTCGATACCAAGCTCACGAGCGATAATGGCGCGGCAGGTTTCGTATTGTTGGATCGCTAAGTTTCGTTGTCCATGGTCAAGATAGAGCCGCATGATGGCGCGGTGAACCTCTTCACGAAGTGGGTCAATCGCAAGAATTTTGTGTCCATATGCAAGGCTCTGCTCGATGCATGCGTGGTGTTGGTAATACTGCAACAGATGGGCGAGGCAGCGCAAATAGAGCGTAAGCAGCCGATCACGCTCACGCAATGCCCAATCTTCGTAGCATCCTTCCAGCAAATCGCCGCTGTAGAGTTGCACCGCTTGTTCGAGCAATGTCGCATGATGGGTTTGCATGTCTGCGGGCATGTGCGCCAATCCGCAGGCCGCTTTTTCCTCGAATTCAGCTGTGTCAAGCCAGTAGTTGCTCTTACAATTGATTCGAATCTCATCGCGGTCAGTGATAATAAGCGCATCTTTTTCGGAACTGTTCGTGGGGTGCAACACCGAACGCAAACGCCACAACGTGGTACTAAGACAGCGGCGCGCGCGTGTTTCTTCTTGATCGCCCCAAAAGAGTTCGGCCAACATATCACGGTGATGGCCATGGTTGCGGTGGAGCAGTAAAAATGCCAGGATTTGTTTGGCGGTTGGGCGCAGGGCGAGGTCGGGTCCAGATGGGTCATGCATGACTCGACCGTTGCCGAAGAGATACACATGTAGCTTCATCGCTACCTCCTTTGCCGATCCATCGGCCAACATCGTTACAGGCGCTGCATTCTTCTTGTCGAAGGGCGCGTGGCAGATGGGGAGGAGTAGTTTCAGCTAAGGTGATTCGCTCGATCGCCCTTGGAATATGAAATGTGCATTCGGGGGTATTGTAGGAGTCGTGCGGGGACTCATTTGTTGGCTAGAGCGGTGCAAAGAAGCCTTTGGCCTTTCCCACCGCTCTAGTCATGATAGACATTATTGTATAATGGTTGGCTGCATTGGTCTGTGAATTGGATCACTCATGGGGATTCTACGCCTGCTGAAGCTGCCATTCGATTAGCGCGCCAGCCACCCAGGTCGGCGGCGGCGTGTTGTACAAATCGGTCGAGTCGGTGTAGGTCAGATCGAGAATCTGGCCCTGCATTGGCCCGCGCAGGTAGCGGAAGACCTGCCCGGCGTCACGGGCGTCGCTCTTGGCGCTGACGCAGTGTTGGTTGTAACCCCAATAATCGCCGCGCCCCAGGATCTCAATGCCTTCGTTGATGCGCTGGCGTGCCAGACCAAGCCCGCGCTCGTCGGGCGGCAGCGCTTCTTCAGGTGGCGTGCCGTAGCCGATGCCATGGTGGAACGGGTCGGCGGTTGAGACGATCACAGCGTTGCGGGCGATTTCCTGCAATTCCTCGATGCCGGGCAAAATGTCCGGCTTGCCGCCCGCGAGGTACGGGTAGCGCTCGATGACCTCCGGCCCTTTGATGCCGCGCCGCCGCGTCTCGATGTCCCAGAAGAAGCGCCAACTCATAAGCACATGATCGTAACGCCAGTTCTCGCCGCGATTGAGTCCCGGCCCCTGGATGCCCCAATACGGCTCGTCATGCACGTCTCCGCCGGCTGCCACGCGCCGCCGGGCCTGCTCCATCTCGTCGTTGAAGGCGTGCAGCACGCTCACGACCAGCACGCGATCTGCGCCACTGTCGAGACAGGCATTGACTGCGGCGGCAATCTGGTGGCCGCAGTCCTGTACGCCAGCGTGCGGAAAGACGACCACGCCGCCCGCGCGCAGCGTCGGCGACAAATCCCACTGGCGGGCATGCTCAAGCTGTTCGAGCGCGCCCTTCTCGCCCAGCGCCTCATGCTCCTCTTTGTACTGCTGTAGAATTGCTGTCTGCAAAGCGTCACGTTCGAGTTCCATGTTTACTCCTTCTATGTAGCACAGAGAACACAGAGCGCACAGAGTTACTTGAGAATAAAGGTAGCAGCACCACGTACTATGTCTACTTTCGATCTCCTATCCTCTACCCTCTGTGTTCTCTGCGCGCTCTGTGGCTTTACCTTACTGCACCGCGACGTCATGCGCGCCGCTCTCCTGCTTGCCCGCGGACGTGATGCGGACGAACTCGGCGTTCTCCCACAACTCCTGAATGGTCGCCGCGCCTGCGTAGCTTAGGCCAGAGCGCAGGCCGCCGACGAGTTGATAAACAAGATCTTTCGCCGGGCCGCGCATCGGCACCATGGCTTCGACGCCTTCCGGCACCACGCGCTCCCAATCCTCTGGATCGACATCGCGGCTTAGCTCGACTTCCTGACGGTCGATATTGGCCATCAGCGAAGCCATGCCGCGCACGATCTTATAGCGCCGCCCGTCGCGCACCACACTCGCGCCGGGGCTTTCGTCAGTGCCAGCCAGCAGGCTGCCCAGCATGACCGTGCTTGCACCCACCGCAATCGCCTTGGTGATGTCGCCGCCGGTGCGGATTCCACCATCGGCGATAATTGGCACGTTCAGTTCGCGGCCCGCCTGCGCGCACTCGTCGATTGCGGTAAGCTGCGGAATACCAAAGCCGGTGACGATGCGGGTAATGCAGATCGAGCCAGCGCCCACGCCGACCTTTACGGCATCTGCGCCAGCTTCCACCATGTCGCGGACGCCCTCCGCCGTAGCGACGTTGCCACCGATGATATCCACCTGGGGGAAGCGCTCTTTCAACTTCTGCACCATCTCCAGCGCGCCGTCGGAATGACCATGGGCGATGTCGACCACCAGCGCGTCCACGCCCGCCTGCACGCATGCCGCCGCCCGGTCGATATCCGACGCGCGAATACCGACCGCCGCTGCAACCCGCAGCCGCCCGCGCTCGTCCTTGGTAGCATTCGGCCATTCTTCCATTTTGATAATATCTTGTGCCGTAATCAAGCCGCGCAGGTTACCAGTGCGATCGACCACCGGCAGCTTTTCCAGCCGGTGCTCGCGCAGTTGCTCGCGGGCGGCCTCCATGGACGTGCCTGGTTCGACCGTCACAAGCTTCTCGCGCGGCGTCATGACCTCGCTGACGGGCCGGTTTGCGTTTGGCTCGAACAGCAGATCGCGGGTGGTGACCAGCCCAATGATTTCATCGTTTTTGCCGCGCACCAGCAGGCCACCAATGTTGTATTCAGCCATCATGACGCGCGCCGCGTGAACCGTCGCATCAGCCGGAACGCTGTGCGGATTCTCGACCAGGTAGCCTTCGGCCCGCTTGACGCGCTCGACCTCGGCGGCCTGCCGCTCGATCGTCATGAAGCGGTGGATCACGCCGATGCCGCCGATCCGCGCCATAGTCAACGCCATGGCCGCCTCGGTAACGGTGTCCATGTTTGATGAAACAATCGGAATAGTCAAGGCGATGCGGCGGCTGAACTGTGTGCAGGTGCTCACGCCATGGCGCGACCGGATGTGCGAGCGGCGCGGCGCAAGCAGCACGTCATCAAATGTTAAAGCCGTGTCCTGGCGAAGTTTCATAATCTATTCCTTATTCTTTTGCCACAGAGAACACAGAGATCACCAAGTCGTGTGTTAGAAGTATCTGCGTTCATCTGCATTCATCTGCGGTTCTCTTATTGCGCTGCCAGCGGCAAAATCATTTCCGCAAATGCGCGCAACGCGTCCATGTTGTCAAAATCAAACCATTGCAACATGAGTTCCTTGACGCCCGCGTCGGCGTAGGCGGCAAGTTGCTCGGCAACCATGTCGGGTGTGCCGATGAGCCGCCGCCAGCCGCCCGATTGTGTTGCGGCCAGCAATTCATCGAATGACATCGTGCGCTGCTCCGGCTTGGCATTCGCGCGCAATTTCTGCTCCAGTGCCGCACGGTCAGGCGCAACAAGCTGCCCGGTCATCATGGTACGCTTGACATCGCCCGGCTGCCGCCCATGCGCGCGCAGCATGTCATCGAGCATGGCCGAGCGCTCGCGGAAATCACTAGGCGTGAGGCCAACACCGTTCCACACCGTCGCGAAGCGCGCGGCGAGCGGCAGCGTGCGCTTTGGCCCGTTGCCGCCGATCAGAATTTGCGGGCCGCCGGGCCGTTGCGGGCGCGGCAGCAGCGTTGCGTCCCGAATTTGGAAGAACTGGCCCTCGAATGTGGATGGCTCGTCGCTCTGAAGCAGCCGCGTCATGACTTCCAGCGCCTCGGTTAGCCGTGCAAAGCGCGTGTCAGTATCGCCAAGCGCGTAGCCGAACAGCCGATGTTCGCGCTCCTGCCAGCCCGTGCCAAGTCCCAACATCATGCGTCCGCCGCTCAGGTCATCGATTGCGGCGGCCTGCCGGGCCAGCATGACCGGATCGCGAAACGACACCGGCGCGACAAGCGGGCCGAAGTGCAAGTGCGTAGTGTGATCGGCAACATAGGCCAGCGAAATAATCGTTTCTAACGAAGCATCATCGGGCGGCTCTGGGCCGGTGAAGTGGTCGGAGCGGAACAGGCCCGCAAAGCCAAGCTCCTCAACCGTCGCGACGAGTTGCTTCCAGCGCGGCCATGTAATGCCCACCTGCCCTTCGATCATTATCGAAATTTCAAGCATGCGGTGCCTCTTTTCAACTCAAGGAAAGCGAATCCAGAATACATCTGTATTATTGAGAGCATGAAGTGTTCCACTACGGCGCTAGTATAACGTACGTGGCCGATATGTGTTGCGCTGGCATACATCGCGCGTTGTGCTGCAAAGCTCCACCGCGAAGTGCGGTATAATCGCACAATCGCAACTACTTTTACCTTAGGAGGCGAATAGGCACGCCATGACCACAACACAACTCCGTGATTTCCTCGAAATTCCCTACGACCAACTCGAAGAACTGAATCTGAACATCAAGCAGCAGCGGCTCGATCGCGTCTCACCCGACACCATGCGCGAAGAGCGTATGCGTTATCTCACGGATGAGAAGCGTATCAAAGCAGTGACGGTGTGTTTCACCGACCTTGAGGGCCGGCTGCACATGCTGGACTACGACAAGAAGTTCCTGCTCAAATCGGCTGATAGCCTGACCTTCGACGGCTCCTCCATTCGCGGCTTCTCGGTGCAGGCTGAGTCGGATTTGCGGCTGGCGATCGACTGGTCGGCGTTCTACTGGCTGCCGGCGGACGTATTTGGGCCGGGTAAAGTGCTGGTCTTCGGCGAGGTGCTGGAGCGCGACGGCAGCCCTTATCCTGCCGACATGCGCGGGCAGCTCAAGCGCTACATGGAAACGCTGTTCCAGCGCGATGGAACTGTCTGCTATGCGGCGAATGAGATCGAGGGCTTTCTCTTCAAGGGCCGTAACGCCGAGCAGCACTACCGCGACACGGGCCTGTTTGAGCTGATTAGCACCGGCGGCTATTATAACTCGCTGCCCGGCGACCCACTGCGCTCATTCATTGATACCGCCGCCGAGGTGCAGCGCGCCATGGGCTTTGCCAATGAGAAAGATCACCCGGAGGTCGCGCCGTCGCAGTTCGAGATGAACTACTCCTATACTGAGGCGACGATTGCCGCCGACCAGATCCTGCTCTATAAGTTGATCTGCCGCCAGGTTGCGTATCGCCTCGATATGACGGCTAGCTTCCTGCCCAAGCCTGTGACGGGCGTGAACGGCAACGGCATGCACACCAACATCTCGATTGGTCGTGGCGGCAAGAACATCTTCTACGATGCCAACGGGAGTGAAGGCTTGTCGCAGGCTGCATGGCAGTTCGTGGATCGCATTCTGACAAACGCGAACGATCTGTGCCTCGTGCTCAATCCAAGCGTGAATTCGTACCGTCGGCTCGACCCGCATTTTGAAGCGCCGAACCAGATCAAGGCCTCGCCGGTCGATCGCGGCTCGATGGTGCGCATTCCATGGGCAACGAGCGCTCGGCACGCATTGAGGTGCGCTCGGTTGCGCCGGATGCCAACCCGTACATGGTGATCTACTCGCTGCTGCGTACTGGATTGGAGGGGCCATCCAATCCGAATGTGCGCGAGCAAGAGAATATTTTGCCCGACAATATCTACGACGCGATTGCTAATTTCCAGGCCAGCGCGTTTGTAGGCGAACTGCTCGGTGAAGAGGTGCAGGCGAAGTACATCGAGGTTAAACGTGCATCGGCTGACCGTTGTCCGCGCTTGCTGGGAACGCTGATCAAGCGCTCTGAGGTGCAGTTCCACCATGAGGTAACGAACCAATATCTTTGGAACAGGTTCTGATTTTTGTAACGGCGCGGCCCTCGATCATGAAATTGGTCAGGGCTGCGCCTGTAATTGAGAGACATATATTGTATGGATGAGGCAATTGCACGTGCGCTTGAGACCGGGCGCACGATTGACATCACCACGATTGGGCGTGCGAGCGGGCAGCCGCGCCGGATCGAAATCTGGTTTCACAACATCGATGGGCATATCTATATCACTGGTACGCCGGGCCGCCGCGACTGGTACGCTAACTTGCTAGCCAATCCTGCCTTCACGTTTCACCTTAAAGAGGGCGTGCAAGCCGATCTTCCAGCCCGCGCCCGCCCAATCACCGATTCGACTGAAAAGCGCGCCGTGTTGCAGCGCATCCTCGCGAATCTTGATCGCGTGAACGATCTTGACAACTGGGTGGCAAACAGCCCGCTCGTAGAAGCGCTCTTCGATGAATAATGCTTGACTGGCTCTGGTAACACACTGACCACGGCAATTGTATATGGCTGCATGTTGAAGGAGGTACTCCATGCCGAACATCCCCATTGTCGATGCTCATGTTCACCTCTGGGACCCGCAGCACTTCCCCCTGCTCTGGCTGGCTGGCAGCGCAGTGCTGAACCAGCCCTACGGCCTCGCTGAGTACCGCGCGCACACGGCGGGCATTGATGTCGCCGCGTTTGTCTATGTGCAAGTCGATGTCGAAGCGCCGTTTGGTTTGCTGGAGGCGCAGTGGGCAATTGATCGCGCCGCCGAAGATTCTCCGCCTTCAGGGCATTGTCGCCTACGCGCCGGTTGAGTATGGCGAGCAGTGCCGCTCTTACCTTCAGGCGCTTGTGACACATGGGCCGCTTATCAAAGGCGTCCGGCGCCTTCTGCAAGGCGAGGCGGATACTGATTTTTGCCTGCGGCCCGGTTTTGTGCGCGGCGTGCAGCTACTGGCCGAGTTTGGCTTATCGTTCGATATTTGTATTCGTCACCACCAGCTTGCGGCTGCGACTGAATTGGTGCGGCGCTGCCCGGACGTGTCATTCATTCTCGATCATATCGCCAAGCCGGACATTGAAAACAAGCAGCTTGAGCCATGGCGGGCGCAGATTGCCGAGCTCGCCGCACTGCCGAACGTCATGTGCAAAGTCAGCGGCGTTGTGACCGAGGCTGGCTCACAGTGGACCAAGGATGACATTGCGCCCTACGTCGGCCATGTGCTCGACGTGTTTGGCGAGGATCGCGTGGCGTTTGGCAGCGACTGGCCGGTGGTGCTCGAAGCGAGCGAGTACCGCCGCTGGGTGGCGACGCTCGACGCGCTGACGACGGATCTTTCGCTCGGTGCTCGCCAGAAGCTCTGGGCCGAGAATGCGCGCCGGTTCTACCGTCTTTCGGCGTAGATTTTGGAGCCACAGAGATCACAGAGATCACAGAGGATGAACTGCTATCTCTGTGCGCTTGGTGACCTCTGTGGCTGTATTATGCGTAGACTCTTACATATTGGGTCGTAGCACAATTTTAGCAACCGGCGGTGGATTGTCGATTAGCTCGGCAAATGAGTCATCACATTCCTCAAGATCGCGCTCCTCCAGCCAATCATCGGAAGGCTGCACCGTGCCATCCACCAGCATGGCAACGGCTTCAGCGAAATCGTCTTGGGTGTAGGTAAACGAGCCGGTGATGTGGATTTCGCTGCGGACGATATGATTGGCCTGGAGCAAACTCTCGCCTTCGTGCAGGCCAATGAACACCACCGTGCCGCCTAGCCGCACGGCGTCGATTGCTGCGCGCCGCGTGTCCGTGGTTCCGACCGCGTCGATGACAACATCTGCGCCCAACCCATCAGTAAGTTGATGCGCTTCCTCGGCCATGTTGCTGGTGCGGACATCGCATGTTGCCTGCGCGCCCCAGCGTTTCGCCGTTGCGAGCCGGCCCTCATTCACATCAGCTGCCAGAACGACAGAGCCGCCAGCCCGCTGCGCCGCCGCAATACACATCAACCCGATTGTGCCTGCGCCAATCACCAGCACCCGACTGCCCTGAGCGACGCTGCCGACCGAGGTTGCCCGCACGCCACATGCCAGCGGCTCAGCTAACGAACCTGCCACCAACGACAGGGTATCAGGAATTGTCGTGCAGTTCGCGGCAGGCACGCTGACAAAACCAGCAAACGCGCCCGGGCGGTGGATGCCAATGATCTGGCGTTGCGCGCAAAGGTTTTCCAGCCCTTGGCGGCATGCCGCGCATGTTCCGCATCCAATAAGTGGATTAACGGTCACACGATCGCCGGGGTGAAGCGTATCTACCTTGTCACCAATTGTGGTAACGCGTCCAGCAAATTCATGCCCCATGACAAGTGGTGGCACGCGCAGGCTGTTGTGGCCCAAATAGCCAGACAGCTCGCTCCCACAAATGCCAACCGCGTCGACTGCCAGCACAACTTCATCCGGTGCAGGTGTTGGCTGCGCGACATCCTGCATCTCCATCTGTCGTGGCCCGAGCCAGACAACTGCTTTCATGTATCGCTCCTAACTGATCACAAGATCATAGAATGTACGTTCGCGCTGCTCCAGCATAAGTGTGATCTGGTCTTCAACGATGCGCTTGAAGTACGGCGTTTCGCGATGGGCCTGAAGCGCGTCTTGATTGACATATTGTTCGTAGAGCAGAAAAGCATCCGAGTCGTCATGCGAACGGCACACCTGATAGAGCGCGCAGCCTTGTTCATGCTGCCGGACGAGCGGGGCCATTTCGTTGAGCGCCGCGAGGACGCTGTCACCCATGCCAGCCTTGGCCTGGTAGCGTGCGACAAGCACAATCATGTGGATATACCTCCTGTAAAAGTCACGTTGCACTATGGTACCACACCACCACAAGGCTGCGGCAGCCCAAAGTACAAACGCCGCGATCATTGATGATCGCGGCGCTTTATGTCACAACACGGTTATTATATGGAAACTATGAATTATGGCGTGTGCTTCCTGTAACGTGGGCAGGACTGGAGCGTCGCACTGGTGCATTGCGGCGCTGTTGGTCTTGCGGCGCGGCATCGCGTCTTGGCGGCTGCGTATTCCGGCGCTGGCGCTGTGGCGCTGCTGCTCCGCGCGTGGAGGCCGCCTGCGTGTTCCGGCGTGGCTGCCCGCGCGGCGGTTGCGGATCGCGATGAAACTCGTTCTGCATAGGCGCTGGCATGGCATAATCGAAGTCGGACAGCGTGCGCCGCTCGATTGGGTTCTTGAGTGCCCGCTCGATGTCGCGGCACGTCGCTGTGTCCTCTTTCGTGACAAGCGTCAGCGCATCGCCTTCGCGCTCGGCCCGCCCGGTACGACCAATGCGGTGAATATAGGCGTCGGCGGTGTCTGGAATGTCGTAGTTGATCACGTGCGAAATGGTCTCGACGTCAAGCCCGCGCGCAGCAATATCGGTTGCAACAAGGATTTGTACCTTGCCAGCGCGGAAGTTATCGAGCGCCAGTTGGCGCTGATTCTGTGATTTGTTCGAGTGCAGCACGGCAGTGTCGTAGCCAGCCCGCTGTACTTGTTGCGCTACGCGATTCGCACGGTGCTTGGTACGCGTGAAGATCAACACGGAGTTCGTATCAGTTCCGCGCAACAGGTGCAACAGCAACGGCGTCTTCAGGTGCTGCGCCACTGGGTACAATGCATGTGCCACAGTCTTGGTTGGCGCGCCGAGGCCAACATCCACTCGCGCTGGTTTGCGCAGCGTTTTCTCGGCAAGCTGTTGCAGTTCCGGCGCAAACGTGGCCGAGAACAGCATGGTCTGGCGCTCGCGCGGCAGATAGCTCAAAATACGCTTGACAGCCGGCAAAAAGCCCATGTCGAGCATGCGGTCAGCCTCGTCGAGCACCAGTATCTCGATACCGTCGAGCTTGGTTGTGCCACGATCAGTATGATCGAGCAGTCGGCCAGGGCAGGCTACAATTATTTCAAAGCCGTTGCGGAGCGCATGCTCCTGCGGCACCATGCTGACGCCGCCATATACGACGGCCGAGCGAATTTTGGTGCCGCGGGTGAACTCGCGCACCGTCGTGTTAATCTGTTCGGCCAGTTCACGCGTTGGCGTCACAATCAGCGCGCGGGTGCGTCCGAGACGTTGCGGGTTATCGAGCAGGCGCTGCACGATTGGCAGCACGAATGCGGCTGTCTTGCCGGTGCCGGTCTGCGCGGTGCCAATCAGATCGCGGCCAGCAAGGCCAACGGGAATAGCTTGCTCTTGAATAGGTGTTGGTGCGGTAAAGCCTGCTTGCTGAACAGCGCGCTGAAGATGTGGATGAAGTGAAAAATCTGAAAAAAGCATATGGTCCTTATGTGCGCCAGCCGAAAAAGTACAAAAGCGTGTTATCTGCCTGACTGGCGCAGTACAAACCAAAAGGCTTGCCGCTTTCGGCAAGCCTCTGCTGAAAACACGTGAGGAAAATTACCAGCGGGAGTTGCTCCGCGCCGGTCGCTGGTTCTGGAAGCAGTCCGAGCAGTACACCGGCTTGTCGCCGCGTGGAATGAACGGAACCTGGGCTTCCTTGCCACAGCTTGCGCATGTGGTGGTGTGCATTTCGCGCTGACCGCGTGGTGCGCCGTAGCCACCACCGAAGTCGCGATCGCGACCGCCACCGTAGTTGTCATACCCGCCGCTGCTGTAACCACCGCTGCTGCGGCCCTGGCCTTGCTTGCGCTGCTGCCGGCATGATGGGCATCGCGTTGGCTCGTTGGTGAACCCCTTCTGAGAGTAAAATTCCTGCTCGCCGGCTGTGAAAACGAACTCCGTGCCACAGTCCCGGCACGTCAGGGTCTTGTCTGCAAAGCTCATTGCTTGCTGTTTCTCCAAAAAACTAATGGTTTAACGCAATTGTCTCAGGGTTAGGGCCAACGAGCACGGGAGAAGATCAATGACGCGATCGATCCGAGGCAACGTGAGGAGCCAAACCATTTCAACAACACGATTATTATAGCAGAGATATATGTATATTGCAAGAGGCAATTTTTGAATGTGTTGGCATGGCTGTAAATACAGCTAAACAGCCGATATCCACACACGCTCGCCGTACTCACTGCCGTCTGGTCGAACCGCATGGGCATAGGCCGTGACTGATTCCACCATGGCGTCGGCGCCGCCAAATAATTCGTCAAGCTGGCTGGGATAGATGTGAACCGCGTCAATTTTGGTTTGCAGATACGGGTCGATTGAAATCGTATCCGGCTGAAGCACAGATTGCAATTCTTCCATGCGCTGCTCAAGGGCGCCCGGCTGCGTGACATACGGGAAATCTTCGTAAAAGGCCAGGTGCTCGCCAGCGCCAGCCTGCGCGGCCTTGTAGGTGATCAGATGGTCGACATGCTGGCCGATGCCGAGCGGCGCATAGATCATGGCGGCGGGCATGTGCCGCCGCAGTGCGGCGATGAGCTTGCTCACTTGCTCCAACAGCGGATCATCTGGATGCGGCGTGCCAAACAATGATTCGCGGCTGTCATATGCCTGCGGAAAGCGGTAGATCGCGTCGAGCATGTTGGCCAGATAGTGATCAGCATCAAGCAGTTCCAGGGCCGCATGCTCTTCGTGCAAGCGCGCGGCTATTGCCTCCCTGGGACTCAGTTGCCAGATAGAATGGAACTCCTGCGCCAACGCGCTGAAGGTTGTGTCCGCCGGCGGCACACCGCTACAGAGCGTCACAACCAGCACGCGCTCACCCTGGCTGCGCTGCTGCAAAATCCTGCCGCCACACGAAAGCGCTGCGTCGTCCATGTGCGGTGACAGGTACACATGCTGGTAGGGTTCGCGGATGTGATCAAGCTGTTCAATGCGCATGTCTGCTCCTTGTTACAGTGTGCGCGTGATTTTGTGCAGGCCGCGCGGCTGGTCTACGTCGTATCCTTTGGCCATGGTGAGGTGCATGGCCAGCACTTGCGCAGGTACAATTGCCGTAATCGGGCTGAGCCATTCCGGCAGGTCGCCGGCGATCGGTAGCACCGTCGTCGCGAGCGAGTGCGCTTCGGGCGCGTCGGTCACGACCAGCAACTCCGCGCCACGGCTATGCAAATCCTCGGCTAAATCCTGCATGTCCGCGAACGTCGCGCCATGCGGCATTACCAGCATCACCGGCATGCCTTCTGACACTGTTGCGATTGGGCCGTGGCGAAAATCGGCAGACGAATAGGCATCCGCCATGACGTAGGTCAATTCTTTGAGCTTGAGCGCGGTTTCGAGCGCGGTTGGCAGATGGTAGCCGCGCCCGATGACCACGCACTGTTCCATGAAACGATAGCGTTCGACGCGCGGCACAAATGATTCGGTTGCCTGGAGCGTGGCGTCGAGCGCATCCGGCAGACGTTGCAACGCTTGTTCGTGCGCAGATTTGCCGCTCCAGGCAGCCGCCAGTAGTGCCATCACCGTGAGTTGGGCGGTGTAGGTCTTGGTGGCGGCGACACTCTTTTCCGGCCCGGCATGCAGCTCGATGACATGATCGGCGACGGTAACCAGTGGCGAGGAGCCGTCGTTTGTGATCGCGAGCGTCGGGCGGCCCTGGCGCTTGCCTTCTTCCAATACGGCGACAATGTCTGGCCCCTGTCCCGATTGCGACACGCCGACAACCAGCGCGTTGTCCATACGGGGCGGCTGATTGTACAAGGTGTAGAGCGACGGGGCGGCTAGCGCCACCGGCAGCCCGGCGACCGTGGCCCAGCAATATTGTGCATAAATCGCGGCATGGTCCGAGGTTCCGCGCGCCGCGATCATGACATAATCGAAATGCGGTAGTTGCGTCACAATCTGCTTGACCCGCTCTGTCTCCTGTTCGAGCAGCCGTGCGATTGTCTCCGGCTGGCTCGTGATCTCTTGTTCCAGCAATGAAGGCATGGCTGTCTCCTTATGCCTCGTATTCTGCCAGTAGCCGCTCAAAGCGGGCGATGCTGTCATCGAGGCCGCCCGGTCGGTTACGCGCGAGCCACAGGCGGCGCTGCTCAGCGATGATGCCGCGCATGTCCTCAGCCAACGCTTTGCGCTGCTCGGTAGCTTTGGCCTGGTCGGTTTCTTTGAGCCATAATCCACGACGGCAGGCATGCTGCATCAGCCGGGCCGTCTCCGCAAACTCGTCAGCGATGAGCGCGGCATCGGGCCGGTTCATGCGCGATTCAGGCAGCCGTTCCATCACTTCATTGATTGTATCGAATGTCTGCTGCCAACTTGCCGCCGACACATGGATGAGCATGGTCGGGGTGCCCCTTGGTCGGCTGCAAAATCCAGAACATCGCCGTGCCGTTTCTGATCTGCACATCTGTCGAATGGTACACATCGCCGAGTTCGTACGCCAGCGCGCCCATCATGCCACTGACATCGTGAAACGCGTGATGACTCAGCGCCGCCGCGATGTCGAGATCGCGGTTGGCCTCCCACGCCCAGCTATACGCCGCGCCCGCCGCAAAGCCGAGGTAGCTGGTTGGCAGGTGCTGCCAGTGGCCGCGGTCGCCCCAGTCGGTGTTGAGGTAGCCGATTGCGCCATGCCGTAGGCCGTTCTCTGCCGCGTTAGCGAGGTTGCTGAGCGCGTTGGTCGTTCGCCCGCCGAGGCTGCACCATGATGACGTGCCGGGACAGACGTAGAACGGTATGCCCGACGCGGCAAACCGCGCGCCGTTCTCCGCGAACGGGTGATTCGCCTCGTAGCCCCACTCGAGCGCGGTTACATTGCTCGGTATTTCTGAGATGAGTTCAGGGTGATCAATAATAATGTCGCCCCAGAACTGCGCAGTGTGCTTGCGCGCGTGGACTTCGCTGAAAATCTTTTGGAGGAAATCGAGATACACGCGCCCGCCACCGCGCTCTGCGCATGCTGCCTTGCTGCGGCCCTGCCCCAGATCAACCGTTTCGTCCGCACCGATGTTGATCGTGCGGCTGCGGAAGTGCGGCAGCAGCTCGTCGAGCATGTCGCGCACCAACTCCAGGCTGCCGGGTTCATCGGGGCAGAGGCTGAACGGCCCGGTCATGACGGTGTTCCATGGCGTTGTGAATTCATCATGTGTTTCGGCCAGATCGCGGTAGCGATCGAGTTCAAGCCAGCGGTGCATGTGGCCGAAGGTGTTCTGGTTCGGCACGAGTTCGATGAAGCGCTCGCGGCAGAAATCGTCAAGTTGCAAGATGTCATCGCCGGTCATGGGCGAGGCGTTGGCCCACACCTCAGGGTGCTGCGCGTAAGCGAATGTATGCTCGGTATAAAGCTGCACCTCGTTAATCTTCCAGCCCGCCAGCATGTCCACCAGATCGAGCAGCGTTTCCATCGTCGGCACCTTATCGCGGCTGATGTCGAGCATGACGCCGCGCGCCGGGAAGTCGGGCCAGTCGCTGATGTCAACGAACGGCAGCGCAGTGCCATGCTGCTCGACGATTTGTATCAGCGTGCAGACGGCGTAGAACACACCCGCCGCGTCGTGCGCTTCGGCCACGATGCCGTCCGCACTGATGGACAGCGTGTAGCCTTGATCGTTGGACACGCGCTCAGGCGCAACGCGGAGAATCGCGCCGACCGGCGGCGTGTCGCCCAGCGCAGTGGCGGAGAATCTGCCATGCCACGCCCGCGGACTGAAGTGCGGCTTGCAGGCGCTGCCCGGCGTGTCGCAGGTCGGCAGCTAGAGGAGCCTCCAGCACAATGCGGTGTGTTCCGGCAAGCGTGTAGGTGCCGTCGCCCATGCGAAGCGAGCGCGGTTGAGGCAAGAGGACCGGTGATTGCATGTTCAAGCTCTTTTCTACGCGGCATGCAAGCTCGCGCACCACTCAACGGCGACGAAGTCACGCCGCCAATTCTTCCTTGTCTTCATGCGATGATCGTTTGTGAAGCCGGGCCAAACCGAGTTCATTGGTGAGCAGCAGCGCCGTTGCGCCAAGCAGCACCGCTTCCGGAAGCTGCGGCAACACGTCAATTTCGACTACCTGTGCCAGATCAGGCAAGATGCGGCAGCATGCTTCTTTGCGGATGATATCACGAAGCGCCGCGCCGAATGGAACGATTCGCCCGGTGATGATGATGCGCCGGATGCCCAGAATACTGACAAGATTCGCTACTGCAATGCCGAGCATGCGCCCGGTCTCAGCCATAATCGTGTGTGCGGCGGCATCGCCGGCAAGAAAGGCTTGCAGCACTATGTCGATAGTCATGCTGAATGCGCCAGTATTGGCAAGCTGGTACAGCAGCGAGTCCGTGTCAGCCTGTGCAGCTTCGCGCGCCCGTTCAACGATGGCCGGGATGCTGGCAACGGATTCCAGACAGCCATGGTTGCCGCACTGGCAACGCGGGCCGTTCGGTTCGACGACCACGTGGCCGATTTCGCCCGCGCCGTAGTTCTCACTGGCGAAGAGTTGCCCATGAAGCACGATGCCTGCGCCGATGCCGTTGCCGACTTTGACTGCGACAAGGTTCGGTGTGTGCTGGTGCTGTCCAAACATATATTCTGCCAGCGCCATCATGTGGCTGTCATTGGCAATGTACACCGGCAGGCGGTGGCGCTCTTGCACGATCTCACGTAGCGGCACGTCATGCCAGCCGAAATTGACGGCGCGCCGCACAATACCCTGCTGCGTGTCGATCAAGCCGGGCGTGCTGATGCCGATGCCAAGCAGACGACTTTGAGCGACGTTAATGAGACTTTCGATAAGTAAATGGAGTTGTGCTAAAACGATCTGGCCGTCCTGTCCGAAAATGGGCAGTTTCGCCTGATGTTGAATCGCCCCACGCAGGTTGATGACTGCGCCCTGCACTTCGCTGTTGGTGATGGTGATGGCAACCACATGCCGCGCATCATCCACCACGCTCAACAGCGTTGGCGTGCGCCCGACTGTCGTTGGCCCCTGCCCGACCTCCTCTACCAATCCTTGCTCTATCAGCCCGCTGACCACCTCGGATACCGTGGTGCGTGTCAGGTGGGTGAGGCGCGCGAGGGCGGCCCGGCTTATTTCGCCAGCGTCGTAGATTGTGCGCAACACCATGCGGCTGTTATGATCTTTGGTGTGTTGACGGGTGGCTTTTTGCAAAAGGGTATTCATTACATTAACTGTATTAAGTTCAGTAAACTTACAATTAAAGACTATAGCATGCAGCGTATTGCTCGTCAAGCACGAATTGCACCTGTGAAGTTGTTATGTTACCGTAAAGAACAACCCACACTGCCTCTTGACAAGAAAAGATAGTTCAGATATACTCGATTTTGTCAGCTTAATGGATTAAATAGCTTTCGATCTCCACACGGCTCATCGACGCCCGACTTCCTCGCTCAGGAGCAGATGCTCCGCGTAGACATTGCGTGCGGTCGCACGCACCATGTGTTCGGTGTTCATTGCTTCATCAGCGCTGGTGGCAATGGCATATAAACAGGCAACAGAAAGGATGGATCAGATGACCAGTAAAGATTCCATGTCGCGGCGGCGCTTCCTGCAGGCGCTTTTTGCTGCCAGTGGCACAACCGCAGCAGGCGCTGTGTTGGCCGCATGTGGCACAAGCACGCCCAGCGCGCCCAGCAGTTCCAGTGGCGCGGCAGCCGCGCCGACGGCAGCCGCGGCGGCGGCAGAACCAACCACAGCAACTGCAGCAGGTGCAGCAGCAGCGCCGACGGCAGCCGCGGCGGCTGCGAGCCTGCCGTTCGATGTGGCACCGGATGCCATGAATCCGCTCAATGTGCAGCCTGCTGAAGTAGACGGTGTCTTCTTCGCCGGTGGCTTTGGTGATGATTACATCAAGTACGCGGCCAAATTGCAGGAGCAGTTGCATCCCGGCACCACCGTCAAGGTGCAAAGCGTGCAGAAGGTCACCGAAACGTTGCAGCCGCGCTTCATTGCTGGCAGCCCGCCGGATGTGATCGACGATAGCGGCGCGAACCAGATTCCAATCTCCGACCTGGTGCGTGAAGATCAGTTAATGGACTTGACGCCGCTGTTGGAAGCGCCCGCGCTCGACACGCCCGGCAAGAAATTCAAAGACACTCTTTTCCCCGGCTCCCAGAACAGCGCCATGTTCGGTGGCAAGCCGTATGCGCTGAACATCTCCTACACAGTTTCCGGCATCTGGTACTCAAATCCGGCATTCCAGAAGGCAGGCTACACATATCCCAAAACCTGGGATGAAATGCTTCAGTTGTGCGAGCAGATCAAAAAAGAGGGCAAGGCCGCGCCGTGGACCTACCAGGGCAAGTACCCCTACTATATTTACGGCATTGTGTGGGCGCCGCTGGTCTACTATGCGGGCGGCGACGACGTGATGATCAAGCTCGACAATCTTGATCCGAACGCTTGGTCCGACCCGGCGGTGAAGCAGGCCACGGAACAGTTGTATCAGTTATACGATAAAGGCTACATCATGCCCGGCACGGCTGGCTTGACGCACACCGAGGCGCAGACCGAATGGCTCAAGGGCAACGCGGTCTTCATTCCATGCGGCAACTGGCTTGAAAACGAGATGAAAACGGTCACGCCGGACGGCTTCGACATGGTGGTGAGCAACGTGCCCGGCTTTGCTGACGGCAAGGGCGATCAGAACGCCGTGAATGCCAGCGGCGGCGAGCCGTACATTGTGCCCTCCAAGGCCAAGAATCCCGAGCAGGGCATGGAATACCTGCGCGTGCTGCTGTCGAAGAATTCGGCCAAGTACTTCGCTGAGAATGTCAAGGCGCTGATGCCAGTGCAGGGCGGCACCGAGGGCGCGAACCTGTCATCGGCCACCAAGTCGGCGGTGCAACTCGTCGATCAGGCCAACGGTACCACCATTCAGATGAACTTCACCAACTGGTACAGCACGCTCAGCAAGGAGCTTGAGACCCACACCGGCGAACTCATGACCGGCCAGATCAAGCCAGATCAGTTCCTGACGACCATGCAGCAGGCGGCCGACAAGGTTGCCAACGACCCCGACATCGAAAAGTTCAAGCGAGAAAAGTAGGCTGTCTCACGATAGACTCCTGTCCTGAACGTAGTCGAAGGGATGGACGGCAGACGATCGGTAAACACCATCGTCTGCCGCCGTCACGTGGAGGTAGCACGCATGAATCGTGGCAAAAATGGACTGATTGTATCATTCCTGGCACTTCCTGTTGCGCTGTATACGCTGTTTGTGCTGCTCCCCTATGGTTCGGCCATGGTGCTGGGATTTACGCGCTGGAGCGGTCTGTCGGCGAACATCCGCTTCAACGGCCTTAATAACTTCATCAAGCTCTACAACGACCACTATTTCTGGAGCGCGCTTTCGCACAACGGCATTGCGCTGATTGTTTTGCCGCCGGTCGTGCTTGGCACTGCGCTCTTTTTTGCATTTTTGTTTACGCAGGGCATCAAATTCTCGCGCTTCTTTCGGATCACATTCTTTTTTCCGCAGGTGCTCTCGGTCGTCGTGGTTGCGGTGCTATGGGGCTTCATTTATCACCCCACCGTCGGTGTGCTGAATGCCGTTATTAAGATATTCGGCATTCAGCAACTTACCAATTTCCCCTGGTTAGGCAATCCAAAAACGGTGTTTGGATCGGTGCTCGCCGTGGTTGTCTGGCAGGCGGTTGGTTTCTACATGGTGTTGTTCATCGCTGGCATGCAGAGCATTCCCACCGATTACTACGAAGCGGCGCGCATTGACGGCGCGACTTCATGGACCTTGTTTTGGCGCGTGACGGTGCCGCTGCTGTGGGACACCATCCGCACCGCGCTGATCTTTCTGGCGATTGCGGCCATGGACCTGTTTGCGATTGTGCTGGTGATGACCAACGGCACTGGCGGGCCAAGCCGCGCCGCCGATGTAGTGCCGACCTACCTGTTCTCGACGGCGTTCAGCGATGGGCAATTCGGCTATGCGACGGCCATGGGGCTGGTTCTGCTCCTGCTCGTCTTGGTGCTCGCGATTGTTAGTCTGCGCTTCACCGCGCGGGAAGCGATCGAATATTGAGAGGAGTGGATTCATGGCTTCTATAACAACACCGCATGAGGCGACGCAACCCGTTTCTCGGTCCACAACACTGGGCGGCGTTGTGTCGAAAATTGTTATCTACCTCATCCTGGGCACATGGACGATTATTGTGATTTTCCCCATGCTTTGGTCGGTGATGACGGCCTTCAAGACCGACCAGGAGATTTTCTTCAGCCCGTGGTCCTTGCCCGCCACGCCAATGTGGGAAAACTTCGTGCGCGCATGGACGACGGCGCGCATCGGCGAATTCCTGGTCAATACGCTACTGATCATTATTCCCTCGCTGTTCTTCACGTTGCTGCTGTCGGCCATGGCGTCCTACGTGTTGGCACGCTTTGAATTTCGCGGGCGCAGCTTCATCACCTACGTGTTCCTGATCGGCATGATCTTTCCGTTATTCCTCGCGCTCGTGCCACTGTATTTTGTCATGCAGAAGCTGCAACTGCTCGATACGTTTCCTGGCCTGATTCTGGTGTACATTGCGTTTTCGCTGCCGTTCACCATTTTCTTCCTGACGAATTTCTTCCGCACTCTGCCGAAGGAACTTGGCGAGTCGGCCACCATCGACGGCGCGAATCAGTACGATATCTTTTTTCGCGTCTACTTGCCGCTAACCAAACCCGGCCTCGTGACCATGGGCATTTTTAACTTTCTGGGCCAATGAGAATCAATACATTCTGCCCAACACATTGATGATCACCAACGAGCCGGGCAACACGCACTATGTGCTGTCGCAAGGCTTGTACTATCTGCAAGCCAAGCAGTTTTATCAGAGCGACTGGAGCGGGTTGTTCGCGGCGGTGGCGATCGTCATGGTGCCCACGTTGGTAGTGTACCTGATCTTCAGTAGCCAGATCGAGCAGGGCATGACGGCTGGAGCAATCAAGGGTTAATGTTATGACAGTTGATTGAATTCAACATGTTGGCGATCTCTTGCTCTGGCACAACCACTATGTCGGATTTTCAGCCCCTGAACAGAAAGCACGAATACCATGCCTGCTTCTCTACGAATTCGTGATATCGAACGGATCGTCGTGGACGTGCCGTTCACGCCGCGCTGCCAGCAGTGGAATGCACGCGAGGTCTGGCAGTGGCGCATCTCCGAAGTGATTCGCGTGACCACCGATATGCCTGATCTGGTCGGCTACGGCGAAACCATTCCGCATTACACATGGGGCCGCGTGCCAGATGAGGCGATCGAGCGGGTGCGCGGCGGCAACCCGGCAGACTTCCTGGGCGATGATTCGCTCGGCGCGGGTTTGCAAATGGCGCTCTACGATCTGGTCGGCAAGGCGTTGGGCGTGCCAGCCTATCGGCTGTTCAACCTGCCGCGCGTGCGCGAGTGGTGTCCAATTTCATGGTGGAACATCGACATGCCGCCGGAAGCCAACGCCGCCGAGGCGCAGGAAGCCGTGGCGCAGGGCTACACCTCCTACAAAATCAAGGTGCGGCCATGGTGGGATGTGTACGAGCAAATCCGCGCAATCAGCGCCGTGACGCCGCCGCACTTCCGGCTCGACCTCGACTGGAACGACATGCTGATCAATGCTGGAACCGCCGCGCCGGTATTGGCCGAGTTGGACAAGAACGAGCGCGTGGCAATCTACGAGTCGCCAATTTTACAGCGCGACGTTGAGGGCATGCGCCTGTTGCGGCAAAAGACGACCCGTCCGCTTGCGCTCCATTTTGGCATCCCACCTTTCACCACCGTGGTGCGCAATGAGGTGTGCGATGGCTTTGTGGTCAGCGGTGGCGTCTCCAGCATTCTCCAGCAGGGCGCGCTTGCGGCGGCGTTCGACAAACCGTTCTGGCTTCAGATGGTCGGCACCGGCCTGACCACCGCCATGTCGGCGCATCTCGGCGCGGTGCTGCCGCGCGCGCAGTGGCCGAGCGTGAACTGCCTGAACAACTACGCCGATGATCTTTTAGTCGAGCCGCTGACCATTCAAGGCGGCTACCTCAAGGTGCCGGACGCGCCCGGCCTTGGCATTACAGTTGACGAGCAGGCGCTCGATCGTTTCCGCATGCAGCCGCCGTACGAACATCCCGCGCCGCGTTTGCTGCTGTCGGTGGTGTGGCCGGGTGGCCGCGTGATGCATTACGCGAACATGCGCCCGCAGTGCTGGGACGATTTCCTCAGTGGCAACCAACCAGCGCAGGAGCGTGGCGTCACCATGGAAGTACACGCGGACGACGGCTCGCCGGAGTGGGCCGACCTGTATGCACGGGCGTTGCGCGGCCCGGTGCGCGACCAGCGGTAGCGAGGAGCAATTGATGAAAGTTCTTGTGATCGGCGGCTCGGGCGATGTCGGCAGCCTGGTATTGCCATTTCTGGCGCAGCAGCATACCCTGCGCGTATTCGACATGCGCCCGCCTGCAAACGCGGCCTGGGAGTACGTCGCCGGAAATATCAACGATTACGCGGCGCTGGCGCAGCGCTGCCGAGGGCATGGAGGCGCTGCTCTACATGGCCATGGGCGCGAAGGAATTTGAAACCGTCACGGCCATGACGACCAACTTCGACGTCAATGTCAAAGGCGTGTACCTGGCGCTCCATGCCGCACATGCTGCTGGCATCGAGCATGCGGTCTACACCAGCAGCATGTCGGTGTACGGCGGCGATCTCATGACGCGCTACTTCCCCGACGAGGAGATTACGCCTGACTCAAGCGGGTTGTACGGGCTGACCAAGCGCTTTGGCGAAGAGGTGTGCCGCAGTGCCACGCGTGCCTGGGGCATGAGCGCCAACGCACTGCGGCTGTGCTTTCCTACGCGCAAGGATCGCTGGTTGGAGGAGACGCGAGGTGGAACGCTCACACTTGCGACTGCCGACGAAGATGTGGCCCGCGCTCTGCTCGCGGCGCTTGACTATCGCGGCCATGGGTTCAACGCCTTCATGATCAGCGGTGACTACGAGCAGAAAGTGCTGAACATGAGCAAGGCCAGGCGGCTGCTCGGTTGGGAGCCGCTGGCTCGACCAGAAAGGTGACACAGTGCCACTGCTTTTAGATGAGATGACCCGCGAAGAACTGCGCGACCTTGCGCCGGACGCGCTGGTGCTGCTGCCGGTCGGCGCGACGGAGCAGCACGGTCCGCACCTGCCAGTCGGTACTGACCGCCTTACGGTGGAGCATGTCGCGTGGGCGGCGGCTGATGCTGTGGAGCAAGTGCCTGTGCTGGTTGCGCCGACGCTGCCATTTGGCAGTTCGCACCATCACCTGCCGTTCGGCGGCACGCTGTCGCTCAGCACCGAAACGTACTATCGTGTGCTGGTCGATCTGGTCGAGTCACTGATCGCCGATGGATTTCGGCGCATATTCATTCTAAACGGCCATGGCGGCAACAACGAACTGATTCAGCTTGCGGCCCGCGATACGGCGCTGAAGCACGCCGCGCATGTCGCCGCCGCGCCGTACTGGACGATCGCGTGGGACGCGCTGCTGGAGCAGGAGGCGCACCGGCATGCGGGGCTGCCGGGCCATGCTGGAACATTCGAAACCTCGCTGATGTTGGCGATGCGCCCGGAGCTTGTCCGCGAGCCACGTCCGCACCGCGACAACCCGCCCGACGAAGATACACGCGGTTTTCTGTCGTACCGCGCCGAGTTTCACGGGGCGTGGCAGCAGATCGAGGGCTTTACTGATAGCCCGGACCAGGCGAGCGCCGAGCGGGGCGCTCGCTATCTGGCCGTGATCGTGCGCGAGGTTGCGCGTGCGCTAACTGAGTTTTCCCAGCGCGCCCAAGTCTAAATCGACATAATATTACCTGGTCAAGAACTGCACGCACGATGGCTTCGTCGCGGCGGCATGGGCAACTGGCTCACCAATCGCCTCATCGTTATTGGTCAATGGCAGCACCGCAATGCCATCATTGTGCTGGTTGGCGACGACCACGAACTTCCCGCCCGGCGCGAGCGCGAAATTGCGTGGCCACGCACCGCCGCATGGTCGGATGTTTACCGGCGTGAGCCGCCCGTCCTGCGCCACGTCGAACACTGCCAAACTGTCGTCTCCACGATTTGACACGAACAGGCGCTTGCCCGCTTCATCGATATGAATGTCGGCGACGGTGTTGCCAGGCACGTCGCCAGGCAACGTGCTAAGCACCTGCGCCTCGCTCAGGGCGCCGTTTGCCGCGTCATAATCGTACATGGCGACCGTACTGTCGAGTTCGTTGGCGACGTACACATGCTGACCGTTGGGATGGAACGCAAGGTGACGCGGGCCTGCGCCGGGCCGCGTGGCGACTTCGTCATGCGCGTTGATTGTGCCGCGCTCTGCATCGAAGGCATACACCATGAGCTTGTCCAGCCCCAGGTCGGCGACGATCACGAAGCGATTGTCAGGCGTTATGGTGGACGAGTGGGCGTGCGGCCCTTCCTGCCGGGCCGCGTTGACGCCGCTGCTGCCGCGATGTTGCACATGGCCGGTCATCTCGCCCAGCGAGCCATCTGATTGAATCGGCAGGACACCTGCGCTGCCACTGCCGTAGTTCGCCACGAACAGCCGCTTGCCAGTCGTGTCGAAGCACAGGTGGCACGGCCCGTTGCCGCCACTCGACTGTTGATTGAGCAGTTGCAGTGTCATTGAGTCAAGGTGGGCAGACCACACCGATCCGCCCGATCCGCTCTCGCTGACGGCGTACAGCCAGCGCCCATTCGGATGAATAACGATGAACGATGGATTGGCGACGCCGACGAACGAGCCGACCGGAGTCAGCGCACCGGTTGCGTCATTGAGCACAAAGGCATGGATGCCCGGACTGCTCGGCAGTTGCGTAGCCGCTGGCGAAAAGCTGGTGTTGTGAAGGGATAGACATACTGTTCTCCTATCTTCTGATGCGAGGCACATGGTTGACGTATGTGCCATGGTACCAGAAGATTGGCATGGCGGTGGCAGGTGGCGTGGTACAATCTCGGGGTAATCATGTTCTATTCAGCTGACAAACATCTACCAACAGTACTTGTCACATCCTACTTCATCGCGCGCCCGCTCCGCGCCGATGATGCAGCCATTGATCACGCCGCGTACATGGCCAGCCTCGACATCATCCGTGTGCATAGCGGCGGGCGCTGGCCTTCGGAGAACTTCACGGTTGTGAACAACCGAGTGCTTGCAGATCAGCATGAGCGCGACCACAACGAACGGCGCGCGTTCGCCTTCTTGCTGCTTGCGCCTGATCAGCAGCAAAGCCTCGGCTGCTTTTACCTGCTGCCACTCCTGCCATTTCTGCGACGCGTCCATGCGCCTGCAGATCTCATCACATCATTCAGTGAAGGCACGGCCATGGCAACGTTCTGGCTGCGGCAGGATACTGAGGCCAGCAATCTTGCTGATCATGTTGTAATTGCACTCGACGACTGGCTCGCGACGGAATGGGCGTTCGATGATCATGTGTTCCGGGTGAATGTGGATGAGCGGCGCTCGATTGCTGCGTTGGAGCGGGCGGGGTTGCAGCGGCGGGCGATGCTCGATCTCGCCCTCCCGCCGCATCGGTACTTTTTGTACGGTCGTAGGTGACAAAAATCAGTCGAGGTGAAACACTTCCTCGAGTTGCTGCATAGCTTCGTCGGCCTGCGCGCCGCCGAGGTTCTCGAAAAATGGTGCCATGGACGACTGCCAGCGCGCGTTCACTTCTTCCTTGGACATGCCGTCGAGCGATGCTTGAAACTCTTCGGCGGCCTCGAAGTAGCCGAACAGCATGCCATCCGGTCGCAGAAACAGCGAATAATTGTGCCAGCCGGTGCGCCGCAGCGCGTCGAGCATGTCGGGCCAAACTTCTTGATGGCGCGCTTTGTACTCCTCAATTTTGTCGGGCTTGACCTTGAGCAGAAAACCGACCCGTTTCATTTAGGAATCTCCTTAATTCGCCACGAAAACACAAAAGTCACAGAGGTGACAAACTTAGGAGTTAGGTAGTTGACGCATTGTCATGTTGAGCGGAGCGAAACATCTCAAAGAGAGGACACTGCGAAGCCAAAGAGATGCTTCACTTGTTCAGCATGACATGGGGCTACGATGCGTTGTTTCGTCAACTGCCTAACTGTAATGCTTCAATAGGTTAGCGCATGTGGCCCTCACCCCCACCCCCTCTCCCATCGCGACGGGAGAGGGGGTGGGGGTGAGGGCGTGCGCCAAGGTTATGAAACAATACACCTAACTCCTAAAACAATTACTTCGTGTCCTTTGTGTCTTCGTGGTAAATTTAATCTACCGCAAAAAGGCCGCGTCCAATCCGCCGTCCACGCTGAAGATCTGCCCGGTGGTCTTGCTGAACGCGTCTGGTGATCAGCAGGTAGGCCACTTCGGCCTGGCTCTCCAGCGTGATCGGCGCTTGGTCAGCGTGCGCTGGGCGTAGAATTCGGCCAGCTTGTTGCGCAGCGCCTCGGTCGATTCGTCGTCGGAAAACGGCACTTCGTACTTGGTCAGCGAAGCAATCACGCGGTCGCGCGGGAACATGCTGCTGCCCTCGACGACCGTCGCCGGCGCGAGGCCGTTGACCCGCACCAGCGGCGCAAGTTCGATCGCCAGCTCGCGGACGAGGTGATTGGCGGCGGCTTTGCTGGTGTCGTAGGCGAGCGAGCCTTTCTTCGCGACGGCGGCATTGACGCTGGTCGTCAGCACGAGGTTGCCGCGCAGACCCTGCGCCTGCCAGACGCGGTTGCGCTTCGTCGGCGACGAGGTAGCCGCCCATCACGTTGACGTCGAAGGTCAGCCCCAGCTGTCGTCAGGGATGTGCCCGCTCGCGGTCGGGCGGCACGAAGATGCCCGCCGTCACGATGACGTTGTCCAAACCGCCGTAGGCCAGCAGCGTCTGCTCGAGCAGTGCGCGCACGCTCTCGCGGTCGGTGATGTCGACGCTCAAGCCAATCGCCGGGCCGCAGCCGGAAATGCCGGTGCCCGCGACGCCGATGCCCATGCCGTAGCGGTCGGTCAGCTCTTTCGGCGGTCGCTCTGCGCCGCCTCAGCGCTGAGGTCAGCGCAGACGACGTGCGCGCCTTCGCGGGCCACGCGCATGCGCCACGGCCTTGCCGATGCCGCTGCCCGCGCCGACCACGACCACGACTTGTCGGGCGAGCTCTTTTTCCGGCGGCATGCGCCGCAGTTTGGCTTCTTCCAGCAGCCAGTATTCGATGTCGAACGCTTCCTGCTGCGGCAGCGCGTTGTATTCGCTGATTGCCTCCGCGCCGCGCATGACCTCGACCGCGCAGTTGTAGAACTCGGCGGTGACGCGCGACTCGCTCTTGTTCTTGCCCCAGGCGATCATGCCGACGCCGGGAATCAAGATCACGGTCGGGTTCGGATCGCGCATGGGCGGCGAGTCGGGATGCTTGCAGGCTTCGTAGTAGGCGGCGTAATCCTTGCGATATTGCTCAAGCCCGCTCAAGTTTCTGGAGCAGCGCGGCCTGGTCTTCTTCCTGCGGATTCCAATCGACGTACAGCGGCTTGATTTTGGTGCGCAGAAAGTGATCCGGGCAGGAGGTGCCGAGCTCAGCCAGGCGCGGCGCGTCGTTGCTGTTGACGAAGCGCAGGATCGCCTCGTCGGACTGCACGGTGCCGATGAAGCGGTTCTGTTGCGAGACCATGCCGCGCAACCAGGCAGGACGTCGATCAAGTAATTCGCCGCGCGCTCGCTCGCTGAGCGTCGCGTAGCTCTGGCCGCCGAACGTCTGCGCGCCTTTGTCATGGTCCTCGATGAATTGCGCGGCCTTCTCGATCAGCGTGAGCGTCAGTTCGTAGCATTCTTTGTCGTCGTCCGCCCAGTTGATCAGGCCGTGCTGCGCCCATGACCAACCCCTTGAGGTGCGGCTGCTCGCGGGATATCAGCTCCATAACCAGCCCTAGGTCGAAGCCAGGCCGCTGCCAATCGACCCAGCCGACCTCGTCGCCGTAGATCTCGCGGCTGATCTGCTCGCCGTTCTTGGCAGGCGGCGACAGCAATCACGGCGTTGGGATGCGTGTGATCGACATATTTGAAGGGCACGAAGGCATGCAGCGGCGTGTCAATTGAGCTGGCGCGCGGGTTGAGGTTGTAGGTCGTGTGCGGGTACATGCGCGACCATCTCATCTTCGATTGGCGTCTTGGGGCCTTTTTCGTCGGCGGCATTGTAAATCGTCTTGAGCGACTCCAGCTTGTCCAGGTACAGCGAGGCGAAGTTCGCGCGCTTCGACGTGCGCAGGTCGCCGCCCGAGCCTTTGACCCACAGCACCTCGACCGCCTCGCCAGTCAGCGGGTCGGCATGCGTGAGCTTGGACGAGGTGTTGCCGCCGCCGGTATTGGTGATGCGCTGGTCGTCGCCGAGAATGTTGGAGCGATACACCAGCCGCTCGACCGGATCAAGATCGGAGACTTGGCGTCATCCCATGCATAGTTGACATGTTCGAATTTTGTATCAGCCATAGGTTTTTCCTTGTTATTGTTTTGCGGCTATGAGCCTTTGATATCGCTCGTACGCTTCTGTCCAGGCATCCTGACTCTGCGGTTCGTAGCGCGTTAATGAAGCGGTGCGGGCGATTAGATCACGTGCTTCCGCAATGTCGCGCAGCTCGCCGAGAGTGATGAGTTGCACAATCGCATTGCCGAGCACGGTCGCCTCGATTGGTCCGGCCAGCACCGGCCTGCCGGTCGCGTCGGCGGTCATCTGGCACAGCAGCGTGTTTTGTGCCCCGCCGCCAACCACATGAATGACATCAACTGACTGGCCGGACAGCGCCTCGAGATTGTCAAGTACCTTCCGATAGGCCAGCGCGAGGCTCTCTAGCACACTGCGGATGATCGCGCCGTGCGTTTCCGGCGCGATCTGGCCATGCTCCGCGCACCACGTCCGAATGTGAGCTGGGTGGTCGCCGGGCGGCAGGAAGCGGGCGTCGTCAGGATTGAAGAACGATTGAAGCGGCGGTGCCTTTTCGGCCAGCCGCACAAGTTTGTCGTAGCCATAGCTGTGGCCTTCGCGCTGCCATGTTGCGCGGCACTGCTGCACGATCCACAGCCCCATGACATTTTTCAATAAACGGTAGGTGCCGTAGACGCCGCCTTCGTTGGTCACGTTGGCGGCGAGCGCGGCATCGTTGATCACCGGCTCTGGCACTTCCAGTCCGACCAGGCTCCACGTGCCGCTGCTAATATAAGCGTAGTTCGGCGTCCTGGCAGGCACGCCCGCAACCGCGCTGCCAGTGTCGTGAGTGGCGGGCGCGATCACCGGCACGCCTTCGTAGCTGCCGAGGCGCGTGCCCGGTTGCACGATGTCGGGGAAGATGTGCGACGGAATGCCGAGCGCGTCCATGAGGTCAGTGGCCCACGTGCCGGCACGCGGGTTGAATAATTGCGTGGTGGTCGCGTTCGAGAACTCGCATACCTTCGCGCCAGTCATCCAATAATTCAGCAGATCTGGCACGGTCAGGAATGTTTCGGCGGCGGCGAGTTGCGGTGACTGCGCTTCAGCCATGCTCATCAACTGATACAAAGTGTTGATCGGCATGAACTGAATGCCAGTTTGTGCGAACACGTCGGCCTTGCTCACGCGCGCGAACACGCGCTCCATCATGCCGTCGGTGCGGCTGTCACGGTAATGCACCACGTTGCCGAGCAGCGCGCCGTCGCGGTCCAGCAGCCCAAAATCAATCGCCCAGGTATCGACGCCAAGCGAAGCTGGCTGGTGCGCTTTGCCCTTGCCAATGCCAGTCTGAATGTCCTGCCATAGCCGCAATACGTCCCAGAACATCGTGCCATGCACCGTGACCGGCGTGTTTGGGAAGCGGTGCAGTTCCTCCAGCCGCAGCGCCGCGCCGTCGTAATGGACGGCCATGACGCGGCCCGACTCCGCGCCAAGGTCGATTGCGAGAACGGTTGTGTCTGCCATTGTTAGTCAACCTGTTTTGTCACTCTGAGCGAAGCGAAGCGTCTCGTTGTAGCTCAAAGAGATGCTTCACTTCGTTCAGCATGACAACGTAAAACAATGGAAAGGACGAGCTATGCGCGTGCCGCAAGCTCCTGCTGCTCGTACTGCCGCACTTCGTCGATGAACTGCATGCCAACCGGCACGTTCTGCTCCAGGCAGTGGTAATCCCACACCGCGCCGAACGGCATACCCTTCAGCTCCTCAAGCAGTGCCAGCCGGGCAGTGTAATCGCCGTCACGCTCAAGTTCCCGCAGGCGCTCGCATGGCTCCAGCAGTGCCACCAGCATGGCCCGCAGGGCGTTGCGCGTGCCGATCGTCCAGGCAGCAACGCGGTTGATGCTGGCGTCGAAGAAGTCCAGCCCGACATGCACGCGCTCGGTCGCATCGCTGCGCACGATCTCCTGCATAATCGCCTGCAAATCGTCGCTGAACGTCACCACATGGTCGCTGTCCCAGCGCACGCCCCGGCTGACATGCAGCAAAATCTGGTCGAGGTACAGCAGCACTGCCGAGATTTTGTCGGAAATCGTTTCGGTCGGGTGGAAGTGGCCGCTGTCGAGGCACAGCAGCACGTCGCTGGTGATCGCATAGCCGAGATAGAACTCGTGCGAGCCGACCGTGTAGCTTTCCGCGCCAATGCCGAACAGCTTGCTCTCGACTGCGTCGAGGTTGTACTGCTTGTCGATTGGCACGGCGAACACTTTGTCGAGCGAGGCTTTCAAGAACTCACGCGGCGTTTTGCGGTCGGCGGGCGTGTCTTTGTAGCCGTCGGGAATCCAGATATTGGTGATGCATGGCGTGCCAAGCTCGCGCCCGAAGGATTCGCCAATTTTGCGGCAGGCGATGCAGTGCTCGATCCAGAACTGGCGCGTGCTCGCGTCGTAGCTCGCCAGCGTGAAGCCTTCGTCGGCCAGCGGGTGCGAAAAGCATGTCGGATTGAAATCGAGACCGTGGTTATTTTCCTTTGCCCATGCGACCCATCCGGCGAAGTGCTCCGGCTGAAGCTCGTTGCGGGGAATCTGCTTGCCATCGGTTTCGGCATAGATCGCGTGGAGATTCAGGCGGTGTGTGCCGGGAATCAGGCTGTAGGCCATGTTGAGATCCTGGCGAAGCTCATCGGCGGTGCGGGCCTTGCCGGGGTAGTTGCCCGTCGCCGCAATGCCGCCCGACAGTTCGCCTTCGGGGTTTTCAAAGCCCGCCACGTCGTCGCCCTGCCAGCAGTGCAGACTGATTGGAATGTGAGCCAGTGTGGCGAGCGCCTGCTCGGTGTTCACGCCTAGCGCGGCGTAGCGCTCCTGCGCCAGCGCGTATGCGTTGCGCACCTGTTCCGTCGTTGGAGAACCGTTCGTCATGTTGCCTCCTTGCGCTTTGTTTCACCTTGCGATTGCGAGCGGATAATGAGCGTTCAAACGACGCGCGAGCTATGGCATTGTCTGCTCGTATAGTCATTCCGTCGCTGCGTGTTCATTATTTTGTAAAAGCAGGAAGATAGTAACTCTATTATTATACACTTTCATTTTGATGTCAATAGCTTTCGTTTCTGTTTCAATTGTATTCGCTGATCTGATGTGCCAAACAAGCGCGTCACGGCATGGCTTTTGCCACACATGTGTTCACATGCACATGGATTTTGTTGACGAATAACATGAAATGTGATAAATTCACATTATTAGACTACTCGAACGAATGAATATGCCGCGTGCATCCGCACAATGACCATGGCGACCCACCCGCGCGTACGTGACGCATGACTTGCTAGAATGAGGCTCCGCATGGTGCTTCTGGTTGTCGATGTTGGCACAACTCACTGCAAGGCCGGGCTGTTTCACGAAGACGGCCGGGTGCTGCGGATCGCGAGCGAGCGCATGCCAGTGGGTGAAGCTTGCTGGGGTTCAGCCACCTTTGAACCAGAGGCTGTGTGGCAAACGGTGCTTTCAGCGATTCGCGCTGTCTCCGATGCGGCTGGCTTTCCTGCAATTGCTGCCGTTGGCATCGCCAGCATGGCCGAGACCGGGCTGCTGCTCGACCGGCAGCGCGGCACGCCACGTACGCCTTTCTTTCCATGGTTCGACATGGCAGCCGAAGCGCATGCGGAACAGTTTACAAAGCATGGGTCTGAGATTGAGCGGTTTAGCACCTTCGGCATTTATCCCAGCTTCAAATGTAGTTTAGCGAAGGCGCTGTGGGTGCGCGATCACGCGCCGGAAGCGCTCGACGGCGCAGTGTGGCTGTCGGTCGCGGATTACGTGGCGTACCGCATGACCGGTCAGATGGCGACCGATCCGTCGCTGGCGTGCCGCACATATGCCTTCAACCTCCACGATCAGCGCTGGCATGCTAGCTGGCTCCAGCAGTTCAGTTTGTCCGCTGATCTGTTTCCGGCAGTGCTGCCAGGCGGCACACCAGTTGGAATAGTTGTCGATGATTTATTGGAGCACATCGGACTGCGGCGCGGCGTTCCGGTCGCGATTTGCGGCCATGATCATGTATGCGCGGCGTTTGGGGCAGGCGCGACGTTGCCGGGCCGTGTTTTCGATTCGATGGGTACGGCAGAAGCGTTGGTCGGCACGGTTCATGTGCAAACATTGGATGAACGCGCTTACAACTCCGGCTTGTCGTTCGGCGTCATGCCATTTCACGATGGCCTGTACTGGATCGGCGGTTGCTCGGCGTCGGGCGGGTCGCTGGAATGGATTGGCCGCATGCTGAACGAGCCGCCGTTATCGTACGAGCAGATTGCGGCGCTGGAAAGCAGCATGGACAATGCACCGGGCGAAATTGTGTATTTGCCACATCTCGCGGGCAGCGGCGCGCCGCACCACCATCCAACAGCGCGCGGCGCATTCTTCGGTCTCAGCGCCAGACACACGCGCGTTGATCTGCTGAAAGCCGTGCTGGAAGGCACCGCATACCAGATGGAATCGATTCGGCGAGTGGCAGAGTCGCTGGCCGACCAGCCGGTGCGTAGCATTACTGCGGCGGGCGGCGGCACGCGGCACCCGCGCTGGCTTCAGATCAAGGCCGATGTGTATGGCGCGCCGATTCACGTTCCCGCAACTGATGAGGCGACGCTATTCGGCGCGGCGCTGATTGGGGGCATTGGCTGCGGCGTGTACCGCGATGCCGACGAGGCGCTTGCCGTCGCCGCCGCGCAGCCGATCACGACCATCGAGCCAGACATGGAACGGCATAAAATGTATACGGCTTGCTTTGAACAGTTTGCAAAGTGGCAGCGCATGGTGTGCTGCTAGATGGGGGAGGTATGACAACCATCAAACGTCCCGCGAATGTGGTGACGCTGCGGGAAGCGCTGCCGATTGCCGCGCGCGGCGGCTATGCGCTTGGCTCGTTTTCGCCGCGCTGCACCGCCATGATCCGCCCGGTATTGCTGGCGGCGGAGCAGGCGCGCTCGCCGCTGATCGTGCAGATTTCGTCGAACGAATTCCGGCGCTATGGCGTCACGCCGGAAGCGTTTGCCTCGGAATTTTATCAGCAGATCTCCACGAGTCGATCACGGTGCCGGTGGTGCTGCATCTCGACCACACCAAGGACATGACAACGATTGCCGCTGCCATCGATGCAGGTTTCACGTCGATCATGATCGACGCATCCGAGTTGCCGCTTGAGGAGAATATCGCTACGTCACGTGAGGCAGTGACATATGCTCACGAACATGGCGTCTCGGCTGAGGCTGAGCTTGGCCGAATCGGCACGACTGATTTTGTTGAGACCGACGATGACACTGAACTGTACACCGACCCGGATGAGGCGGCTTATTTTGTGGCGCAGACCGGCGTAGACGCGCTGGCGGTGTCGGTCGGAACGGCGCATGGCGTGTACGAAGTGCGCCAACCGACGGTCGATTACGAGCGGCTCCAGGCAATTCGGGCGCGCACGCCGGTGCATCTGGTGCTGCATGGCGGCTCGGGCGTGCCTGCCGAAATGGTGGGCAATGCGATTCGGTTGCCGAACGGCGGCGTCAGCAAGGTCAACATCGCCACCGATCTGGAAGTTGCCGCGTTGCAGGCGCTGGGTCGCAGCGAACGCCTGACCAACGACGAGATGAACGCACTGCCGGACGACCAGCGCGCTAAGGCACAGGCGGCGGTGTTCGCCACGGTGCTGGACAAAATGACGCACTTCCTCGGCAGCGCGGGCAAAGCCGACGACGCGGCATGGGCGCAAGTGACGGCGTGATAGAGCTACCGAGGACACAGCGTTTTTCTGCATAAAAGATACACTGCCTGCACGATGTCATGTCGAGCAGAGCGAAACATCTCGCCGAACCTGCAATGCAAGACAATGAGATGCTTCACTTTGTTCAGCATGACAAAGTAGCATTGTTCAACAGGGCATTCACATCAATATCTCTGTGTCCTCTGTGGCAAAAGTAATCATGAACATAGACGAAGAACGAATCGACGAAGGTCGTCAGCATGGCGAGCGACGACTGCTCGCAAACGGCGGCGCGCTGGGTCTGCTCGGCGCAAGCCAGGCCTACCAGCAGGTCTGGGCGCGCGACAGCATGATCTGCGGGCTGGGCTTGTTGCTGTGCCGCGACGCGGAAGGCGCTGCCATCCACCGCCGCTCGCTGGAGACCCTGCGCCGCTTCCAATCGCCGCTCGGCAAAATCCCGCACAACGTCGGCTTCACGCATGTTCACGACCCGGCGCTCGTCGCGCACGGCAGCAAGTTGGAGATGAAGGGCAACCGGGCATGGCGGTCGAGGACACGACTCATGCGGGCTGCGTGGATGGCAACCTGTGGTACATCCTCGGTCACTACTCCACCATGCTCGCGCAGCTGATCTCGCGTTCCTTCAAGAAGCCTGGCCGAGCCTGGAAAGGGCGCTGCTCTGGCTGCGCTACCAGGACTCAAACGAGTGCGGGCTGCTGGAAGTTCACGAGGCGATGGATTGGGCCGACCTGTTCGCCAACCGCTACAACGTGCTGTACGACAATGTGCTGTATTACGCCGCATGGAAGGCATGGCGACAGATGGCGCAGGCGCTTGACGAAATGCCAGCCGATACATCGACAGCGCGGCTGATGTGCATCGCAAGATCAACGCGCTGCTGTGGGTCGGGCCCGAAGAGCCGAACGACTTGACTGGCTCGGTCGCGAGCGCAAGGAGTGGCTGTACGTCCGCAGGCGCGTCGAGACGGAACTAGTCGAGCGCCCGTTCTACCTGCCGTACATGGCCTTTCGCGATTACGCCGACCGCTTCGACACGCTTGGCAACCTGCTGGCGATCCTGTTTGGCGTGGCCGACCACACCAAAGCCAACAAAATACTTGACTATATTCACGGCTGCGGGCTGAATGAGCCGTATCCGGTGCAGGCGCTGTACCCGGTGATTCAGCCCGGCGACAGCGACTGGCGCGACTACTACCGCGTGCGCAACCTCAACCAGCCGCACCATTACCACAACGGCGGGGCATGGCCGTTCATCGGCGGCTTCTACGTCGCAGCGCTGGTGCAGGCTGGCCGCCATGACGAAGCGCGGCGCCAACTGGAAAAGCTGGCCGCCATGAACCACGCGGGCAAACACGGCGAATGGGAGTTCAACGAATGGTTCCACGGCCTGTCGGGGCGACCGATGGGCTTCGCGCATCAATCGTGGTCTACGGCCATGTACCTGTTCGCGCACGATGCGGTGCAGCATGGCCGCGTTTCTGTCTTTAATGCTGAGAATGGTTGGAATTTGATGACATGAGTGCAGCGCGTTATGGCTGCATGCCACAAGGAGGCGACGATGCTTACGGAAGAACAGGTCGGCTTTTATCACGAGAACGGCTATTTGTTGGTGAAAGGATTGCTGTCGCAGAGCGAGGCGAATGCCTTGCGCAATGAGGCGCATGGAATCATCGAGCGGCTGTCGGCAATCAAGAGCATGGAGGCGACGTGGGGTAGCGCGAGCGGTGTCACACAGACAAAGACCGCGTTGTTGCATTGCCACAACGCGCAGTTCTTCTCCGCCGCGTTCAGCCGCCTGCTGGTCGATGATCGGCTGACCGGCGCGACGGCGCAGCTGATCGGCGCGGAAAATATTCAGTTGCACCACAATAAAATCTTCATTAAGCCGCCGGAAAAAGGCTCGCCCTTTCCCATGCACCAGGATCATCCGTTCTTCCCCCACGAGCGCCATAGCATGATCGCCGCCGTGGTGCACATGGACAACGCGCCCGAGGAGAAGGGCTGCATCCGTGTGGTGCCGGGCAGCCACAAGCAAGGTCCGATCGAACACCAGCCGGAGGGCGGCTATCATTTGCCGTTCGAGGAATACCCGATTGAGTCGGCGGTGGCATGCCCGCCGAGGCAGGCGATGTGCTGTTCTTCAGCTACCTGACGATTTACGGCTCCGGCGTCAACATCAGCAATGAAGCGCGCACGACGATCCTGATCCAGATGCGCGACCCTGAGGATCGCGCGCTTTCCAAGGCGGGCGAACGCGGCGAAGGCATGATCCTGCGCGGCTACAATCCGGCGGCCCAGCCCGGCGATGCCTACGCGATGTAGCTGTGAGAAGGCGTACTGATGCGACAACTCTCCGAACATCTCTGGCTCCATGACGATAGCTGCAACGTGTACGTGATCAGCAGCAGCGCGGGCGCGGTGTGCATTGATTTTGGCACCGGCAGCGTGCTGGAGCAGTTGCCACAAGCTGGCGCGCCGAGCGTGGCGGACGTGCTCATGACGCATCACCACCGCGATCAGGCGCAAGGGCTGCCGCTCGCCGTTGCTGCCGGAGCGAACGTGTGGGTGCCGCATGCCGAGCAGGATCTGTTTCACAGCGTGGACACGCACTGGCAGGCGCGCGAGGTCTGGAATAACTACAACATGCGCCAGGACCGCTTCTCATTGCTGGAGCCGGTTCCGGTGGCTGGCACGCTGCATGATTACGCGAGCTACCACTTTAGCAATTATACGTTCCAGGTCGTCCCGACGCCGGGTCACACAATTGGTTCGGTGAGCCTGCTGACCGAAATTGACGGCCAGCGTGTGGCCTTCACTGGCGACCTGATCGCCGGGCCGGGCAAGCTGTGGTCGCTCGCGGCTACACAGTGGAGCTACAACGGCGTTGAAGGGCTGGCGGCGACCATCCTGTCGCTGCTTGATCTCAAGGCGCGCCGTCCCGATATGTTGTTGCCATCGCATGGCGAGCCAATTACCAATGCGGCGACTGTTGACGAAGCGATTGATCTCACTGTTGCGCGGTTGGATGAGCTTGTGCGCGTGCGCGGCGAATATGGCCGTCTCCTGTCGCGGTATGCCGAGCCATATGTGCGCTTGTCTGAGCATCTGCTCTGGAATCAGACCAATGTGGCCTATACCTATGTTCTGCTTTCAAGCAGTGGGAAGGCGCTGTTCTTTGACCTTGGCTATGACATCATGCTTGGTATTGCAGCTGGGAGCGACCGCGCCTCGCGTCGTCCCTGGCTATACACGCTGCCCGCGCTCAAGGCGCTATTCGGCGTGCAGCAGATTGACGTTGCCATTCCTACGCATTTCCATGATGATCATGTAGCCGGGCTGAACCTGCTGCGCGAGGTCGAGGGCGCGCAGGTCTGGGCCGCCGAAAGCTTTGTGGATATTCTAGAGCGGCCTGCGCGCTACGACCTGTCATGCCTGTGGTACGACCCAGTCAAGGTTGACCGTGTGTTGCCACTCGAACAGCCAATCCGCTGGGAAGAGTACGAATTGACCCTGCATGCGCTGCCGGGACACACCAAATATGCGGTCGCCGTCAGCTTAGTTGTGGACGGCCAGCGCGTGTTAGTAACCGGCGACCAGTATCAGGGACCTGAGGGCTTAACCATCAACTATGTGTACCACAACCAGTTCTCAATCGACGATTACCGCGCAAGCGCCGCGCTGTACCGTCGCCTCGCCCCTGACCTGATTCTGGCCGGGCATAGCCCGCCGCTTCGCCCGACGCCTGCTTACTTTGACACACTCGATGTACTTGGCGAAACGGTGGCGCGCCTGCACCGCGATCTGTTGCACGAAGCGGTGATTGGCTTGGGTGCAGAAGGCTTTGCGGCGCGCATCGAGCCATATCAGGCGCATGTCCAGTCGGGTGAGCCGCTCACGCTCCATGTTGCCGTGCAAAATCCGACGCGAGTGGAGGCACTGGCCGAGCTACAGTTCGTTGTGCCGCTTGGCTGGCACGTTGACCCGGTGTGCATGACCACAACCCTGCCGCCGGGCGGGCGGCGCGTGCTTCCATTCCATGTAATTCCATGCGGCACGCTGGTTCGCCGCGCGCGGGTCGCCGTGGATGTGACGATCGACGGCAGGAGCTATGGACAACAGGCCGAGGCGCTTGTTTCTACAACAGAAATGCTCTCATGGCGTGCTGCGTGCAATAAAGAATTTTGATCATGCAGGTTTTGCAATCTACTCTGTGGCAGTGAGCATGAGCCTGTGGCGTATTTGACATAAGCGCACCGTAAAAAGCATATCTGTCAATGATGATTTGGCGAGGTCAATGACGATGAAGTGTTTACGCATGCTGCGGTTTTCAGCCGCGCCCTTGCCGCGTCCACCCCCATTTTCACCATGTGCTTCATGGACGTCCTGCTTGCACGGAGACGTCTGCCCTATGTCGTTGTGGCGCGAGCCGCAACATCGTGTAAACAGAAGGAGGCTCTATGCGAACGCGAATCCCTTCCCTGCTCGTCTCGGTTTTTATGCTTTCGATCATTCTTGCGGCATGCGGCGGCGGTGGTGCCGGGCAAGAAGCCGCTGCGCCGACAGAATCCAACGCTAACCCGACGGCTGCGCCCGCCACAAACACCAATGTGGCAACCAACACAAACACAGCAGGTGCAGAGACCGCTATTCCTGAGGCTGAAACGACCCCACTGGCGGAACAAAATCCGCAGGCTGGGGCAGGTCCTAAGCTCAATCCGGATGTGTCGGGCAATGTTGAATTCTGGCACTTCTGGTCTAGCCCGTTGCGGCGCACTGCCATCCGGCGCGTGATTAGCTTGTGTGAGGCCAAGCTGCCAAACATCAAGGTCAATGAGACGCCCAAACCTTTTGGTGATATCTGGACAGCGAACATTGCCGCTGTCGCAGCCGGTTCGGGCATGCCGGATGTGATTGTCGAGGACCGGCCACAACTCGTCCAGCGCGCCAAGGACAACATTGACATGAACCTGGCTGATTACGCCAAGCGTGATGGGATTGACGGCTCGCAGTTCTGGGATTTCACCTGGCAAGAGGCGACGGTCAATGGCGATCCGTACGGTATTCCATTCGAGACGGATGTGCGCGTACTGTACTGGAACAAGCAGGCGTTTAAGGAAGCTGGCCTTGATCCCGAGAAGCCGCCCAAGACATGGGACGAGTTGTGGGCGTATGCCGACAAGCTCGACAAGAAGAATGATGATGGCTCCTACGCCCGGATTGCCTTCCATCCCGATTTTGGCAATGCCGGCTGGAACGTATGGTCGCGGACCAATGGCGCGGAATTGGTGCAGAATGGCAAGCCCGTCGCCAACGACCCCAAGATCGTCGAGACGATGGAATGGATCAAGAAGTGGTACGACCGCTACGGCGGCTATGACGCGGTTCAGAAGTTCAAGAGCACGTTCGGCGCGCCGCCCAACGACGCCTTCATGTCCGGTAAGGTCGCCATGATCCTCGACATCAACGGCTATTCGTCGGTGCTCAACTTCTATGACCCGCGTATTGATGTCACGACCGCTGATGGCAAGACCGAGAAGCAGCGCATTGATGTGGGCCTCGGTGACCCGCCGTACAGCGCGAGCTACGGCAAGCCGGCATCCTGGAGCGGTGGTTTTGCCCTCTCGATCCCGCGTGGCGCAAAGAACCCCGATGCGGCCTGGGAGTTCATCAAGTGCGCGACCGGGCCAGAGGGCGCAGCGTCATGGTCACGTGATACTTCTGCCATGTCGGCAAACGTGATTGCAGCGCAAGACCCGGCGCTGGTTGGCGACCCACGTTGGCAATTCTTCCTCGATGCTATGAAATACAGCCAAGGCACGGAGGTTGTGCCAGGGTATCCGAACTGGGGACAGGAAGTTGACAAGCGCCGCGAGGCGATTTTCCAGGGCCAGGTACCTGCGAAACAAGCGCTAGACGAGGCCCAACAGGCGATTGAGGCCGAACTCCCGTAGTAGTCATTACTTGGTACAGATCTGTCAGGTGTGGCAATTCTGCCACATCTGGCGGATTGCATGATTTCTTAGTGAGGAGGCCACCATGTCAGTTGCTGCTGAACGCCCCAAAGTCTCGCAGCCCCGGCCGTTCTTACGACCGGCTATCAAGGAAGAACTTACAGGCTGGCTGTTTGCAAGTCCATGGATTATCGGCTTTTTGCTTTTCACGGCAGCGCCGATGCTGTTCTCGATCTACGCCAGCTTTACGGATTACAACATCACCACAACGCCAAACTGGATTGGCCTGTCGAACTACCAGCGGTTGTTCAAGGATCCATACTTTTTCACATCGCTCGGCAACACGTTCTGGATGGTGATCGTCAAGACGCCGTTCGTGATTGTGATTGGGATTGGTCTGGCGCTGCTGCTAGCGTGGATCTGCCCGGCGGGCGCTTTTTCCGCACGGTCTTCTATCTCCCGAACGTGCTGGCGGGCGTTGCCGCCGTGTTCCTCTGGCAGTGGATCCTGGCGCCGAATGGGCTGCTCAACCAGGTGCTTGGTGTCGTTGGGATTGAAGGGCCAGCCTGGTTCTCAAACCCGAACTGGACCAAGCCAGGATTAGTGGTGATGGGCATGTGGTGGATTGGCAGTAATGTGCTGATCTACCTGGCTGGTATTAAAGGCATTCCCAAGGATCTTTATGAGGCGGGCGCGATTGATGGCGCGGTCGGTTGGTCCAAAACCTGGAACATTACCATTCCGATGCTCTCACCGACGATCTTCTTTGAGGTCGTGACCGGCATCATCGGCGCGTTCCAGATTTTCACCACAGCGTTTATTATCTCAAATAGCGACCCGTTCTTTGCGAGTCATTCGCTGCTGTTTTATGTCTCTATCTGTACTACCGCGCGTTCGGCAAGCTGGGTCCGGCTGGCTTCCAGATGGGTTACGCTTCGGCAATGGCCTGGATTTCTGTTCATCATTATCATGGCGGTCACGCTCGTGCAACTCTGGCTATCGAAGCGCTGGGTCTATTACGAGAGCGAGGGGTAGGAACCAGTCGCCAACTGATTGCCAATTATCATAGGAGGTTGCCATGGCAACAACCAGTGTCGAAGCTGGACAAGCACGAACAGCACAGCGGTTCCGCATGCCACGGTTCTCGTTGGGCCAAATTATTGCCTTCCTCATTCTCGCCCTGATCAGTGTCACCTGGATCGTGCCGTTCCTGTGGATGCTATCTACCTCGCTCAAAGCGCCACAAGATCTGGTTCGAACGAATTCTTTGGCCGGCGAACCCAACTTTGGAGGCGTATCGAACAGCGTTCTTCGCTTTTGATCGCCTACCTCAATGGATCCGATGGACGGTAAATACGCTGACAATCACCCTCTTCGCGGTGATTGGGAAAATCCTCTCGACGACGCTTGTCGCCTATGCCTTTGCGCGCCTGCGCTGGCGCGGGCGTGATATGCTCTTCACGCTGGTGCTGGCGACGATGATGATTTCCAAGTGTTGTGACAATGATTTCCATTGTTCATTGTCTTCTCGAAGTTACCGGCATTTGGTTTACAGGGATCACCAAACTGGATCAATACGTTTCTGCCACTGACTGTGCCGGCCTTCACTGGCGATGCGTTCTTTATTTTTCTCATGCGCCAGCACATGCGCAGCATTCCTATGGAACTGTCCGAGGCTGCAAGAATTGATGGCGCGGGAGAATTTCGTATCTGGTGGAACATCATTGTGCCAATGGTGAAGCCGGTGATGGCCGTCATTGCGATCTTTACATTTCAGGGCGCATGGGAAGATTTCATGGGGCCGCTGCTGTATCTCCAGAGCGAGGAGAAATATACCCTTCAGCTCGGGTTGCGCCAGTTCGAGGCGGCGGCGGGTGGTCTGCCAGCATGGAATGAATTGATGGCCGCCAGCTTGATCGTCATGATTCCGGTCATTGTGATCTTCCTGATCTTCCAGAAATATTTTATTGAAGGCATTCAGCTTACCGGAAGTTTGAAGGGATAATTCAATGGAGGTGTCCATGCGAAGAATTGAACAGCGCTCTAGCGCTGCGCCGCTGCTTTGACGTGGCAAATCCTTTGTGTCCATCCGTGAGGAACCAGCATGCTCAAGCCACAGGAGCGACAACAGCAAATCATCAAAGATATTGACTCGCTTGACGACAATATTATCCCTAAACTGAGCCAGAAGTACGGCGTCTCGGAAATGACGATCCGGCGCGATCTGAAGGTGCTTGAAGAAACCGGGTTGATCAAACGGACCTACGGCGGCGCGGTGCGCTGGCCTGACCCGCCGCTGCTGGTGCGCGACAAACGCCAAACGTTGGCCCAATCGCAGAAAGCGCGAATCGCTCGCTATGCTGCGGAGCATCTCGTTCAGCACGGCGACATCATCATTCTGGAAGGCGGCACCACTGCCACGGCTATGGCGATGTATCTGGCTGACAAAGACGATCTGACGGTGGTCACCAACGGCATGGCGACGGCGGAGGAACTGCGCCGCAATCTGCCATTGAGCGCGACGATCATCGCGACTGGTGGCATCCTGCGGCGGTCATCAACTTGCGTCGGCCCGGTGACCGAGCGCTTCTTCCGCGAGTTTCATGCCAATCGGCTGTTTCTGTCAGCTACCGGGCTGACGTTGCAGGAAGGCATCACCGACCCGAAGATGCTTGAAACGCAGGTCAAGCGCGCCATGATCGCCTCGGCGGGCGAGGTGATCATGCCGATAGACAGCACCAAGTTCGGCATCCGCTCGCTGATGAAGGTCATTGATTGGAGTGAAATTGGCATGCTGATTACCGACGACAACGCCCCGGAAGAAATGGTGGCTGGCCTGTGCGCCGAGGGTGTTGAGGTGATGATCGCTCCGACATGGTAGATTACTCGCTTTCTGCTTGATCAATTGCTGTCACGACTGCGCGATGCACCGCCACCCGCAGCGCTGCAATGCCACGATTCCGGCGGCCATGGTACACCTCGTTGGTTAGCAGCGCCACCACCAACGACCGCACCGGGTCAATCCACAGCGATGTGCCGGTGAAGCCGGTGTGTCCAAAGGCATTCGGGCTGAACGGGTTGCCGCTTGCCTCAGGGTCGGGCGACCATAATGCAAAGCCCAGCCCGCGCCGCACATCGTCCTGCTCTGCCTGGAGGCGCGTCATCTCAGCCACGGTGGCAGCACTGAGCAGCGGCTGCCCGCCGTCGAGAAACATCTGGCCGAACGTCGCGACATCCGCAGCGGTCGAGAACAGTCCGGCGTGACCGGCAACGCCCCCCAATCCGGCAGCATTCTCGTCGTGAACTTCGCCGACGATGCGCCGCTTGCGCCACGTACAGAACTCGGTTGGCGCGAGATTGCCTATGTGCTCCGCAGGCGAGGCGCGCAGCAGCGTACCAGGCGTCAGCGGCTCGCCATCCGGCAGCGGTAAGAAGCGCGTGTGCTGAAGTCCCAGCGGCTCGGTTACGCGCGCGGCGACAGCCTGATCGAGCGACATGCCGGTGAGTTGCTCGACTGCTATGCCAAGTACAATCAAGCCGATGTCGCTGTAGATGGTGTTTGTGCCGATGGGGTAGGCGGCAGCGGTTTCCACCGCCATGCGGCGGGCCGCTTCGCGGCTCGGCTGCTGAAAGAGTGGCCGCCATGCTGGCAGTCCGGAACTGTGAGTCAGCAGATGTCGAAAGGTGATCTGGCCGAAGTCGACCGGCTCGGTTGTTTCCACCACGCTGACGAATGCGCCGGGCGTGACCGGATCTTCATACGGTGCGACCGAGCGCTGGCTCGAGAACGCGGCAATCACCTCGGACACTGGCAGGTCAAGGCCCGCCAAGCCCGCCTCGACCAGCGTCATGAATGTAGTGACGACGAACAGCTTGGTCACCGAGGCGAGATCGAACAAGGTGTCCGGCTGAGTCGGCTGTGTACGCGCCTCAGGATCGAGCCAGCCGTAGCTGTGGTCGAGCACCGGCTCGCCACGCCAGCGCACGACGAGTTGCGCGGCAGGCGTGGTGTCCGGCACGGCGGCGCGCATGATTTCCTCGGTTGCGGTAAATTCAGGTAATGGCATCTAGCTGCTCCATTCCAGCAGATTGACCTCGACGATTGTCGCAGCGGCATCGCGTGGGATGCGGAACGTTTTGATCTCGCCGGGCCGAAAGCTGGTCTCAATTGTGCGCTCCCAATGCGGCAATCGAATCGTCGCGTCAGTCGCAGTTTTGGTGCTTTCGTAGCAGCGCAACACGAGATCGTCGTTATCCTCAGCCTGCTTGAGCGCAGTCACCACAATGTTCGACTGATCGACGGCGACAAACGTATCGATCGGCGGCAGCGTACCATCCGGGTGGTACGTGCCGATGAGCACGTAGAGGCGCTGGTTTAGCTCGGCAGCCACGCGCACGGTGCCTGCCTCTTCCCACCCGTCTGCATGCGGATAGATCGCGTAGCGGAAGCGTTGCGCGCCCTGATCGATGAACGAATACATCCGATCTGGCTCTGGCACGACCGGCTCATGGTGGGCGTAGATGGGGCTGCGCAGCACGGTCATGCCGATGTCGCGCACAAAAATGTCATAGCTATACTTGCTGTCGTTGATGATGCTGACGCCGTAGGGTTCATCCGTGGCGCGCGACGCGCCCGATACGTCAACCCAGCTTTGGCATGGATCTTCCTCACCATTCGCAAAGCGATCAATCGCGCCAAACGGTATTTCAGCAGTGGCATGGTGAAAGTGCGCGTTGACCGGAAAGCGTAATTTCAGCGCCTTCCACTGCTCCTGCCAATCTACCAACGCGTTGACCTCGACATAATCAAGCTCGGCATACAACGCGAAGTCCTGTACCAGCCGCGACTGGCCGTACTCGCTTGTGACGCGCAGCACTGATCGCACCGGACCATGCTCGACAAGCCGCACGCTCGTGGCTCTGAAACAGCCCACTTCATCACGGAAGCTGAACACGTTATGGCTCCATGTGTCACTTTGATCGTTGCTGACGACCGGCAGCGCGGCGTCACTAATAAATGCCTCAGTTTTCTCCTGCTTGTCGTACAAGCTGCTGATATAGCCTGTTTGCGGATCAAAGGCGATCCGGAAGCGGCGATTTTCCAGCATGGTGTCGCTCGCCGTGAACTGTTCAGACTCTGAGTTCCCCTCTTCCACGACGGGAGGGGGGACAGGGGTGAGCGCATGGACCACATGAAACACGCGATAGCCCAGCGGCGGCAGTTCGGCTACAAAGCACAAGCGGTTGCGCCCGCGTGCCGTCGCCTCGGACTGGATGCGCTGCACGGCCACCGGCTGACCCGTTTCGTCAACCAGGCCATGCTCATCGGAAAAGCGGCCAAACTCCATCTCGACGATCGCTTTGTGCGCCCAGGCGTGCGGGTTGAACACGATGATAGGCGTAGTGTCTTCCACGGTGGGAATGTTGATGCTCCATGCCAGTGATAGTGTGGCGGCGTTAAGCGCCCGGTCGGCAATGGCCAGCGCTTCGCCGTACAGGTTCCGCGCATCGTCGTAGGCCGACTCGATGCTGGTGCCTGCCAGAATGTCGTGGAACTGATTGAACAGCACGTCCTGCCATGCCCGTGTAAAATCGGCCTTGGGGTAGGGCAGCCCGGTGGTTATGGAGGCGATTGCGGCCCACTTTTCTGCAGTCGTGAGCGCCCACTCGGCTTGGCGATTCCAGCGCTTGATGCCAGAATGCGCGGCGTAGCAGCCGCTGGCGTGGTGCTGCAAGTCACCATGAACGACCGGAAAGGTCTCGCTCTGCTGCTCGATTGCCGCGAAAAAGCGATTCGGCGAGCTAAAGATAAGCTTCGGCATGTCAGGCGACGCGTTGAGCCGCTGGATGCTTTGCAGATTTTCAATCGTTGGGCCGCCGCCATGGTTGCCGACGCCATAGAAGCACATCAGTTGATCGATGGGCTGGCGCAGCTCGCCAGCCACGCGGCGCACGTGCTTGTCTAACTCCTCTTTGCCCTTGGTGCAGTACTCGAACGGCAGGCGGTAGGCCAGCACACGTGAGCCGTCGTCGGCTTCCCACCAGAACAGGCGACTCGGCAGCCCTTTCTCATGTGGGGCGGGCCGTAGGAACACGTAGCGATCCATGTCGCTTAGCCTGAGAATTTGCGGCAGCGTGCCGTTGTGCCCAAAGCTATCCACATTGTAGCCGGCCTGCGCCGTGGTGCCGAACTTTTCCTTGAAGTAGCGCTGGCCGTATAAGCCCTGCCGGACAAACGACTCGCCACTCGGAATGTTGCAATCCGGCTGAATCCACCACCCGCCGACGATTTCCCAGCGCCCTTCCTGCACGCGCTGGCGAATTTCCTCGAACATGGCGGATTGATCTGCTCCACCCAGGCATAGAACGCCGCCGAACTCGAAACGAAGATGAAATCGGGATTTTCCTGCAACCGGTCGAGCGCCGAGCGAAACGAGGCCAAAACCTCGTGGCAGCCTTCCTGCCAGCGCCATAGCCATACCGGGTCAATGTGGGCGTTGCCGATCATGTGAAGCGTCTGCTGCTTGGGAGAGGCGGTGGTCATGAATGCGCTCCTGGCCTACTCAACGATGAGGGTGCAAAATGTCTCGCGATGATAGCATGCGGAGTATCTCCCGTCAACGCGAATATGCGCAGAATGAACAGTGTTTGTTGCACGTGATCACTATTGTTTAACGAGGGAGGATATGGAAACAGGCTATAATCAATGCTTGACAACAGAAATAACATGGTTTTTGCATGCCCGAGAGCCTTATGAAGGTTTACCAGATAACGAGGCATGGTTGTAGGGGCGACCCACTGGGTCGCCCGCGGGCGTGGCATGCCGCGCCCCTACAGGCATCCCCAAATCATTTTGCCATGTTCATCACAAGGGAAATCAATGTACAACGCGTATATTTTTGATCAGGATGGCACAATTTACCTTGGCGACCATATCTTGCCGGGCGCTGCCGAAACTGTCGCGGCGTTGCGCAAAGCGGGCAAGCGCACGATCTTTTTGTCGAATAATCCAACCAAAACCCGCGAACAATACGCCGCCAAGCTGACGCATATGGGCATCCCCACGCCCGTTGAGGACATCGTCAACTCGTCGTTTGTCATGGCGCAGTGGCTCCAGCGCGAAGCACCGGATGCGCGGCTGTTCGTCGTTGGCGAGGAGCCGCTCAAGCAGGATTTGCGCGCGGCCGGCTTCACATTCAGCGAAACAGCAGGCGAGATCGATATTGTGGTGGCGTCGTTCGACCGCACCTTCGATTATCCTAAGCTCCAGATCGCCTTTGATGCGATTCGGGCGGGCGCGCGACTGGTCGCCACCAATCCCGACCGCTTCTGTCCGGTGCCGGGCGGCGGCCAGCCGGACTGCGCGGCCATGATCGCGGCAATCGAGGCGTGTACCGGCACGCGCTGCGATCCAATCGTCGGCAAGCCTTCGCCAATCATGGTTGCAACAATTATGGATATGCTGCAACTGCCGCCTGAACAATGTATTATGATCGGCGACCGGCTGGAGACCGACATTCGCATGGGCATCGACGCGGGCATGGCGACCTGCCTGGTGCTTACTGGCGACGCTACCCGCGAGACGTTGGCAGCGTCCGGGCTGGAGCCGACGCTGGTGTTGGAACGGATTGATGGCCTGCTTGAGATGATTGGCGGTGAAGTTCGGGCAGAGTGAGCGGCGGTGTGGTGCAGCAACATGTTGGACGATAGTCTTTAACCATTTTAGTCACTTGTATTTTGCTATACTGTGCTATAACTCGCACTCATCCGTCGTGTACTTAAAGGCAGAGTTATGAATATCTTCACTGTTCTTAGCCAAGGCAAAGGGCGACTCAACGAGGAAAACCTGAGTGCGATGCTCGGTTATCTGCTGACACCATCACAAACTCACGGCCTCGGCGACACCTTTCTTCGCCCGTTTTTAATTGCGGTCGCAGAAGCATGCGGTGATTTCGACGCGCTTTGACCATGTCCTTCGTAGCAACAAGTCCATACGTGCCGAGATGTTTCTTGAATCACCCTATCAAGTTGGCAAGCAACGTCGTGTGATTGATATTGAGTTGCGTATCTTCTCTCGTTTACTCAATCCAACCACTGGTGAATTCGAGAATCTGGAATTACATCGCATTGCAATCGAGAACAAAGTCAAGCCACAAGCAGCTGATAGCACGCAGTTCAAGGAAGAGTTTCTTGGCATTATCCAAGACATGGAGGAGGATGAAAAGGTTGCGGTTACCATGGTCTTTCTCACGCCGCCGGGCGACTCAAGTCGCTTTATCAATGAGTATGGCGCGCTTGATGATCAACTGCTCACATCTCATCGTAAAGCTTGGTTGCGATGGTCAGGCCCGGATGACAATTCCCAGCATATTGTCGCGCTCCTACGCCATCTTCTCCGCCAGGAGACCGAAGCAGAGATATCGCCCGTTGCGGATTACCTGCGGCATACCATCAAAGCATTTATTCGCCACATTCAGGAAAGCCCTGCTGGCACGATGGGACGGACAAGCGAGGCACGCGAGTCGCCAGAAGTAGGTGACGTTGTGCAGGTCGTATCAGTGCAACTTGGCGAAGTAATATACCAAATCGAGCGATACGAAAGTTCGACTGTGCGAGTCCTCAATACCAGCACCCAGGAATATGAGCTAGCAAAGCCGGTGTTGCGCCGAGCCAATGAGGAGAAGGCACTCGGCATCAACATTTTTCTCGCAACCGGCCGTCCCAAGAACACGCGCACATTAGGACGTGAAGTTATGCGGGCGCTGCTCACGCAAAATAAAGCCGTGTCCGAGACTGATGCATTGTAGCGTGACTTGGCTGTGGCTGCAATTTAGTCGTACGACAGGCTTGCTCATAAAATCAATGGCTACACCATGCACTATTGGAGCGGATGTTGCAACGTTATATTTTACTACCCTTATTATGGCGCACAATTGACAAACATTGGGCATAAAGAAGAGTTTAGTTGGAAAACTGGTACAATAAAGCTCCACCCAGAACGCAAGGAGAGCAATCATGGCAAAGAATCCACTGTTTGAATTACAGAGTCGCGGCCAAAGCATCTGGTACGACAACATTAGCCGCAACTTGATCACGTCGGGCGGTCTCAAGGATCTGATTGATGATTATGCTGTTGTAGGCGTCACGTCCAACCCGACGATTTTCGAGAAGGCAATCGGTGGCAGCAACGACTACGACGAGGACATCCGCGCGTTGGCCGAGAGTGATCATGATGTTGCACAGATTTTTCGGCGGCTGTCGACCGACGATATTCGTCAGGCCTGCGAGGTGTTCAAGCCGATCTATGAGCAGACCAACCATGTCGATGGGCGTGTTAGCATCGAGGTTGGCCCGGCACTGGCGAACAACACCGAGGAAACCAAAGACGAAGCGCGCACGCTTTGGAGTATCGTCAACCGCCGGAACCTGATGGTCAAGATTCCCGGCACTAACGCAGGTATTCCGGCAATCGAGCAGATGATCTACGAGGGCTTGAGCATCAACATCACGCTGCTGTTCGCGGTGTCCATGTACGAAAAGGTCATGGAAGCGTACCTCAAGGGACTTGAGCGGCGTGCCGCCGAGAACAAGCCGATCGATCAGATTCATTCGGTCGCCAGCTTCTTTGTCAGCCGCGTCGATAGCATGGTGGACAAGGAGCTTGAGGCCAAAATCAAGGCGTCGAATGATGCGGCCGAAAAACAGAAGCTCAAGGGTCTCATGGGCAAGGCCGCGATTGCCAACGCTAAAATAGCATACCAAGCATTCAACCGTGTGTTCAACGGGCCGCGCTGGGAAGCGCTGGCGGCCAAGGGAGCGAACCTGCAGCGCCCGCTGTGGGCTAGCACCAGCACCAAGAACCCGGAGTATCCCGATACCATGTACGTCACCGAGTTGGTCGGGCCGCACACTGTCAACACCGTGCCGGAGAACACACTCAAGGCGTTTGCTGATCATGGAACCGTGCGCGGCAACACCATCGAAGCTAACGTTGACGAGGCCAGGCGCGTGCTGCAGCAGCTTGCTGAAGTCGGCGTCGATCTTGACGACATCACCGAAAACCGGCTGGTCGAGCAAGGCGTGAAGTCATTCAGCGACTCGTTCGATACACTGCTGGAAGGTCTGCGCAAGAAGCGCGACGCTATTGCGACGAGCGCAGCGCGCTAACGTTCTGGACGAGCCGGCAGCAGTAGGGGCGAACCAGCGGTTCGCCCTTGTTGTAGTACAAAGAGGTAGTATATGGCAACAAACCCACTTGCAGGTAAACCGGCGCCCCGCGATCTCCTCATCAATGTGCCGCGCCTGATCTCGGCCTATTACTTGAACACACCCGACCCGAACGCGGTTCCCCAACAGGTGTCATTCGGCACGTCGGGCCACCGCGGCTCGTCGCTGCAATCGTCATTCAATGAAGATCATATTCTCGCCATCACCCAGGCAATTTGCGAATGGCGGCGCTCGGAAAACATCACCGGGCCGCTGTACATCGGCATGGACACCCACGCGCTCTCCGAGCCGGCGCTGGCCTCGGCAATTGAAGTGTTCGCGGCGAATGGCGTGGACATTTTTGTGCAGCAAGGGTTTGGCTATACCCCGACGCCGGTGATCTCGCATGCGATTCTGACCTACAACCATGGGCGCACTGCTGGGCTGGCCGATGGCGTGGTGATCACGCCGTCGCACAACCCGCCTGAGGATGGCGGTTTCAAATACAATCCGCCCAACGGCGGCCCGGCTGACACAACCACAACCGGTCTGGTTCAGAAGCGCGCGAATGAGTTGCTGCGCGGCGGGCTGAAAGACGTGCGCCGCATGCCCTACGCCAAAGCGCTCAAGGCCGAGACTACCCACGAATATGATTACATCACGCCGTACGTGCATGATCTGGGCAACGTCGTGAACTTGGAGGCGGTGAGGGGCGCTGACCTCGCGATTGGTGTTGACCCCATGGGCGGCGCGTCGCTGGCCTTTTGGGAGCCAATCGCCGAGCGTTACAACCTCAAATTGCAGGTCGTCAATCCGGCGGTTGACCCGACATTTGGCTTCATGACCGTGGACAAGGACGGCAAAATTCGTATGGATTGCTCGTCGCCCTACGCCATGGCGAGCCTGATCGACTTGAAAGATCGCTTCGACATCGCGTTCGGCAACGACCCCGATGCTGATCGGCATGGCATTGTGGCGCGCAGCGCGGGCCTGATGAACCCTAATCATTATCTTGCGACGGCAATCTGGTACTTGTTCCAGAACCGTCCGAACTGGCGAGCCGATGCGGCGGTCGGCAAGACGCTGGTGTCAAGTTCGATGATAGATCGCGTGGCGGCGCATCTCGGGCGGCGGCTGGCCGAGGTTCCGGTCGGCTTCAAGTGGTTCGTGGATGGCCTGCTGGACGGCTCATTTGGCTTTGGCGGCGAGGAAAGCGCGGGCGCGTCGTTCCTGCGGATGAACGGCAGCGTGTGGACCACCGACAAGGACGGCATTATCATGGACCTGCTGGCGGCTGAAATAACGGCCGTAACTGGCAAAGACCCCGCCGAGCACTACCGGGCGCTGGAGGAGCAGTTCGGCTCGCCGGTGTACCAGCGCATGGACGCCCCGGCCAGCACGGCGCAAAAAAAAGTGCTGAGCAACCTGTCGCCGGATCAGGTTACCGCGACGGAATTAGCGGGCGAACCAATCACCGCCAAGCTGACCCGCGCGCCGGGCAACAACGCGCCGATTGGCGGCCTTAAAGTTGTGACCGAGAACGGCTGGTTTGCGGCGCGGCCATCTGGAACCGAGGAAATCTATAAAATCTACGCCGAAAGCTTCAAGGGCGACGAGCACCTGGCTGCAATTCAGGACGAGGCGCAACGGATTGTGAGTGCGGCGTTCGAGGCGGCGGGCGTGTGATCGCAATCATGCAGGTGATACAGGTCTCGCTTTATCCGTGGGCCATCATGCTGCCAGGCACAAATCAACGCGGGTTTGCAGAAATGGCGATTGCAAGCGCTTGTCATGCTCACACGCTGTTCAGCGACGACAAACGAAGCTGCAATCGGATGATTTTAGATGTAGAGTCATGACATAAACTGACGATATCCGCGCTGATACGAGCGCAGTATCATTCAACTATGTACGACACCGCACAATTGAGAACGCGGTGAATGGGGAATAACCAATGGCAGTCATATCATCACCTGTTCAGACAGAATCAATCGACCCGGCAACCATGCTCGGCACAGCTACTCTGGCGGTTGCCGATGCGCAACGTTCGCTCACGTTTTACGAAGAATTGCTCGGCCTGACAGTGCTCGACCACACTGACGATCAGATCATGTTGGGTGCGGGCGGCACGCCGCTATTGCGCTTGTTGGTGCAGCCGGGTCTAGCGCCACGCCCGCAGCACACCGCCGGGTTGTACCATGTCGCCATTCTGCTGCCGAATCGTGTGGCGCTGGCGCAGGTGTTGAACTGCCTGCTGCTGACAAGCTATCCGTTCGGCGCGTCGGATCACTTAGTGAGCGAGGCGCTATACCTGAGCGATCCTGACGAGAATGGGCTGGAGATCTACCGTGACCGTCCGCGCGAGTCGTGGAACTGGTTTTCCAATGGGCTTGTTGACATGACTACCAAGCCGCTCGATCTTGCTGATGTGCTGTCGGAGCTTTCGTCTGCCAGCGCTGCCTGGCAGGGCATGCCTGCCGGAACACGGATCGGCCACATGCATTTGCAGGCCAGCGACCTCGGCGTTGCCGAAGCCTTTTACCATGACGTGCTTGGTTTTGACATAACACAGCGTCTACCCGGCGCGCTGTTTCTTAGCGCTGGTGGCTACCATCACCACCTGGGTATGAACACATGGAACAGCCGGGGGGCACCAACCGCGCCCGCAACAGCGGCTGGCCTACGCGCGTTTGTGATCGAGTTGCCGCATGCCGATGCGTTGGCGCGCGTGCAGCAGCGCATCCGTGCAGCCGGGCTGCCGATGCAAGAGCATCCGAATGGCGTGGTTGTGCGCGACCCATGGCAGCACGAACTGCTGCTGACAGTATCGCCGGTTTAGGGTGTTGGGATTTCCTGGAGCGCGGCAGTGGCGCTATTCTCCAATTTCGGTCGCTTAACGACAGGGCACTGGCATGATCGCCGGTGCCCTGTTTGGCATGAGTAGTAAGCAAGAGCATCCTTAATGTGAGTCGTCGGCAGAAACAGATGCCACCTGCTCCACCAGTTCCAACCGCTTGACAATGCTCCTCGGCGGCAACAGTGTTCCAGGACTCGTGACGGCGTTCGCCCCCATGCGCGTGTTGTCGCCAAGCACGGCCCCGAACTTCGTGACATGCGTGGGGACGACGCTTCCATCCACCACGACTGAAATGGCTTTGTCGTGCCGCTCATTCCAATGATTAGCCACCACGGCTCCCGCTTCGAGGTTTACGTGGGCGCCGATCAAGGCGTTTCCAACATAATTCAAGTGAGCGAGGGCGCAATGGTGAAAGAGGTAGCTCGATTTGACTTCGCATGATGAGCCGATATGGACATGCTGATCAGCAAAAACGCCCGCCCGTAAATAGGCGTGTGGTGCAATCGTGCAATCGCGCGACACAATCGCTGGCGCTTCGATCACCGCACTGGCGGCAATCACGGCGGATTGATGCACCGCGACCCCACCCGTAATCATAAAGTCAGGGCCAAGCGCGGCCATATGCTCGTACAGGAGCGCGACAATGTGAGTGGTCAACTGCCACGGGAGATGGTCACGCGGAAGGACCGGCAGGGCATGGTACGCATCAGCAATGTAGGCGCTAAGTGATATACGGAGCATAGGAAACGTTGTTGTCCTCCATCAGCGATGGAGCGTATAGTAGCACACACTATTGGTATGAGTTGAAACTCCGGCTTATGATTCATTGAGTGGTCTCATGAGCAGATCCGTGCCGATCCAGAAGTTCCATACGAGGGCCAGTGGGAGTTTTAACCCGCCAAGTGCAAACAAGAGTGACACTGACTCAAACACCGAGGCGGTGGCATCAATGAAGGCAAAGAGGCCGACCACCATCGTAAATATGCCTAAGGACGTTCGTTCAGGCCGAAGCAGAGAACCGATACCGAGCCACCATACTGCTGAAAGGAAAATGTAGGTCGCTTCCACGATCAGGGTAATGGCGTGCATCGCACTGCTGCTTGCCCAGAGAAGTAAGGACATCAGGCCATACATGGTATAGAGAGCGGTAAGATAGGGACTGTGTGCATGGAGGCGCTGCCAGAGGAGCAGAGCCGTTGGTATCAGGGCAAGGTTCCAACTGACAATGAAGAGTGCTTCGCCCTGATTCGAGATAAGCCCACGATTGTACAATACAAAGTAGGCGACTTGAGCGATCCCAGCGGCGATAGCGGTTATTCCAGCGATGCGGCGATCTCGGATGGCGTCACGTTTCATACTGTCGTCTGCCTATTGCAATAGCTTATGTGGAGGAAGTGAATCGTTGTGCTCGTTTCTTGTCGGGCGATCATCAAAAACCTTTCTCTTTGGGGCGGGTCTATGCCTGTATGAGGTGCGGCCTGGCAGTCTGCGTTCAGCCGCCGACGGAGGCGCGCTGCTGAATAACATGACTACGCCCATCGTGTTCGATTAGTCTTTCCAATAGCTGACGAGTTGTCCGTTTGCATTGTAGAGTGCGCCGTCGTCGTGCTCGCTATTGCTCCAAATATTCCCCGTCGGCCCAGGAAATATCTGCGCTTGCCCTGCTGCCAACGTTCCCCCTATTGGATGCTCCTGATTGCCTTTGATGCTACACATGTGCCATCCTGCCAGATCAATCGGGTCGGGACTTACATTTTTTAACGTGACCGTCTCCGCAGCTTTGTCGATACCTGTAATCTGCACGGGATAATTAGGAGCTGCGTCGGCATTCGGATCGGCTTGGCAGTTGTTGAACGATGGTGCTGGCAGCGGTCGTGGTGTCGGCTGTGTCGGTGGCGCAGGTGGCGACGCAGGTGCGCTAACCTCATTCCCGAGCAGACCAAGCAGGACGTTATAGGGCGGTTGGTTTTCAGGATGCAGCTCAAAGCGTGCCCGCTCGAACCATTGCACTTGGTAGGACTTGCCCTCAATCTCCTCGGTTTGGAGATCGGACAGTGGCAACCCGAATAACGCCAAGTTTTCCGCTTCGCTCTTACCGTTCTGGCCGTCAAATTCAAGCCCGCTGGCGTGCCATGCTGTTAAGATGTCGCCACAGACATTATGCTGCGTTTCGGGAAAGTAGCGGCAGTTCGGTTGGGCGGTACTCTTCGGAAACGTAAAAGGATCACGGCCTTGCTGCGCGAGGCGGTCGGCTCCGAGGCGCCCCAAGAGCACATCGTAGGGAGGTGGGTTTTCGGGATGTAATTCAAGCCGGTTGCGTTCGAACTGTTGCGCTTGAAACGGTTTTCCCTCAATGGTGGTCTCTTGCTGTGGACCTTTGGGAAAGCCGAATACGGGTAGTCCACCATTTTGTTCCCAGAACTCTCGAACACGCCCAGCAATGCAAAAGCCAGTTTCAGGAAAACAGCGCTCGGCAGTTTGCGCGCGGACAGTGGGCAGAGAACCGAAGAGGAACAGAAGGGAGATAAGCCAAGCCATGCGTCGATACATTACGTCCTCCTTCATTGGCAGTTGTCTCCATGAAGTCAAAAATGCGGGGAATATGCAAAAGATATGCATGGTTGTTGCCAAGATTATACTGCATGTAATGAAAGATTGGCATTGATGGCGCACCCAACACTGGGCATGAGCCGCGCCCGGAAGCGGACGCTGTAGGGCGTCGGCTCATGCCTTCGTTAGATGGCCCGAAACAAGTAATTGATGACTGGTAGGTGATTGTTAAGTAACCGAGTAAGTGACTTACCACCCACTAACCAACAATGATCCCCACATCGACATGGTTGTTGCCTTTATTCAGCTCATCAACTTTATTATCGTAGTCCACATAGACGTCAAAGGTGTGGTTACCTTTGGCAAGACCAGACGGGAATTTCCACCAGGCTTTGAATGGCACGCCAACCTTCAATTGGCCGATATTTATGATGGTGGATTGTTGCGAGTTCTGTTGTCCGCTGTCAAGGACAATCCGTGCCTTTGAAGTCGGCGCCTCCTTCGTGCCCACATTCGCGCCAGTAAAGTAAAAGACAAACGGTTTGCCAGCTGGCAGGCCACCGGGGGTCGTCATGCTGGGTTCGGTCCAGCCAGTATAGGCGAGGATATCCGGTTTCTCGACCGGTTCCGGGGGATGCGGTTTAGACGGAGGCACCGCAGGGGTTTCCTCGGCCACTACGTAAAAGGGCGCTGACCAAAGCCAGTGTACGCATTGCCCAATCGAGATCAAGCGCTTGCCAAGAGGGGCGTCGTTAGCAATGTCTAATTCCACAACGATGCGGTCCGTATAGGAATTGATGGTTTTGGTCGAAATAATTCTCGGCTTGACCTTGGAATCATTGCCTCCCCCGCCACCGCTTACAAGGGTAGGTAGAGAAGGGATTGAACGGATGGGGAACGCGCAGAATCTTCTGGCATCATGGATGTGCTTACGCATCGTGATACCGGAGGAGATTGATGCGCGTTCCCCACGAATTGTACCAAATGGAAAGCGTGATGGCACAGCGGTTTCCCAGCTTGCGTCCTGCCCAACAGCGTGGCTTAGCGCTGTGGGTATATGGCACCATCCTGGCGCAGAGTGCTTGCCAGTCTGCGGTTATTACCGCCGTATTGTTTCTTGACGACTGGAACACGCTTCGCCAACGCCTGCGCGAATGGCTGTATGATGGTGCTGACAAAGCCGCTCCCTGTCGAACCCAAATCGAGGTCCAGAGTTGCTTCGTCCCGCTCCTGCGCTGGATTGTCGAGTGGTGGCAAGCCACAGAGATCGCGCTGGCTGTGGACGCGACTTTGCACACTGATCAGATTGTTGCGCTGGTCGTGAGTGTGCTGTATCGTGGCAGCGCCATCCCAGTTGCGTGGTCCATCCTGCCTGCCAATCAACCAGGTGCCTGGATGGGACCGATCATGCGCCTGCTTCGGTTGATCCGCCCGGCGCTTCCTGCGCATCTGACGGTGCTGGTGTTGGCTGACCGTGGCTTGTGGAGCCCACGCTTGTGGAAACGTATCCGCGACTTGGGCTGGCATCCGCTGTTGCGCATTCAAGACACGACGACATTCACGCCTGCCGGAGGGAAGCGTCAAGCCAGTCGCAGCCTGGTTCAGCCAGGACAGGGGTGGGTTGGACGAGGACGATTGGGCACCCCCAAGAAGCCACAACTGTCGGTGACATTGGCGGCAATCTGGAGGGAAGGTCAAAAGGACCCGTGGGTGGTGGTGAGCGACCTGGCGCCGCATCGGGTCGGGGCGAGTTGGTACGCGTTGCGGATGTGGATTGAGTTGGGATTTCGAGCGCTCAAAGGTGTGGGCTGGAAATGGGAGCATACACGCAGACGCGACCCAAGGCGAATTGAACGCTACTGGCTGATCGTGGCGGTGGCAACACTGTGGACGCTGGCAACGGGAACGCGAGTAGAAGATGCCGACGAAGTCGGTGTGGAACCAGCGCGCGTGCGAACACCACCAACGCCACAGACAGCCAAGCGCACGCGGCTCGCGAGCGTGTTTCGTGTCGGTCTGGGATGGTTGCGTCATCAACTGGGGCGTGGTCGTATATGGACGCGCTTGTGGTTGCGTCCAGAAGTATGGCCTGATCCTCCTGAGCGGGTGAACATGGTGATTGTTTCCGACCCATAGCATGTTTACCTACCCTTGTAAGCCAGTTCATGGGGGGAATCGCTGGCAGCCAAGTCAACGAACTCTCCCCGGGAGGCCTCCTTCTTCAAGTACAGCCCCTCCGCTCTGAAGCCGACGAAATATCTGCCCTTATCACTGAGACGATAGTTTAAGTGGATCACGCCCTGAATGAGCTTCAGGCGGAAGGAAACACGGTAATCCGTCCAATCCTCGTCTGTTTTTAGCCGCGCCCAGCTGTGCCCTCTACCGCTCAGGACATAGTTATCACCATCCAGTTCAGCGTGCCAGCCTGGAACTAACTCCCAAGCGTCCGTCATCCCCTGATCAAAGCTATCTGTAAGATGCAGAGTCATTTTTCTCCCTCCTTCGACGATTGACTTGTACCTTAGATGATTGTTGCCGTGATGGTTAAGCTTAAGCCGCCCGCATGCGCGGTTCACCGGTGCCATCGCCCGTTCGGCCGCAGCGAAGCGTCGGCCCGCACATGGCATTTAGACGGCCCATCGTCGCATAACATACCTATTCCTATTGCCAGTATACATAATGAATACGCCATTGTCTACTGGTTTTCGCCAGAACATTCTTATACAGACTGCCGCATAATGTTCCAGTGTCTTCCTAGGCATTTGCCGCAGTGGTATGCGCATAACATGCACCAGCACCCATGCCTGGACGCGGCACACTACTGCCATAGATTGAGACACATGGAAGAAGGAGATGCGGGTCTAATAGATGGACATAAGATATGGCTTTGATGTCATCACCAAACATACGTTGGACAAAAACTTGCAGAGTTGTGGTAGGTGACCATGGCGTTGCGGCAGTATGAAAGGAGTGCTTTGTGATTGACGATCTGTGGTACAAAAATAGCGTCATCTACAGCCTTGATCTTGAAACATTTATGGACGCTGACGGCGATGGCTGCGGCGATTTTGATGGCCTGGTTCGGCGGCTGGATTATCTTCATTCGCTCGGCGTCGATACGATCTGGCTCGCGCCTTTTCAGCCAACCCCGAACCGCGACAACGGCTATGACATTTCGGATTATTATGGCGTTGACCCGCGGCACGGCTCGGGCGGTAACTTCGTTGAATTCGTGCAGCAGGCGAACAAGCGTGGCATCAAGGTCATCATCGACCTGGTTGTGAACCACACCTCGATTGATCATCGCTGGTTTCAGGAGGCGCGCAGCAATCCCGATTCCCAACATCGTGATTGGTACATCTGGTCGAAGGAGCGGCCATCTGACTGGAAGTCGGGTATTGTCTTTCCCGGTGTTCAAAAGGCTACTTGGACGCGCGACAAGGTCGCCAAGGAATACTATTATCACCGCTTTTACGACCACCAGCCCGACCTCAACATGGACAACCCGGTGGTTCGGAGCGAGGTGCTGCGCATCATGGGCTACTGGCTGGAGCTTGGCGTGGCGGGCTTTCGCGTAGACGCCGTGCCGTTCATCATTGAGTCAACCATTCCGGGCAAAGAGCAGGGGCAGATGCACTTCGAATACCTCACTGCTATGCGCAAATTCTTGCAGTGGCGGGAGGGTGACGCCATTCTGCTCGGTGAAGCCAACGTCATGCCGGATGAGAGCGTGAAATACTTTGGACAGAACGGCGACGGCATCACCATGATGTTCAATTTCTATGTGAACCAGTACCTGTTCTACGCACTGGCGACTGGCGACACCGCGCCACTGATCGAGTCACTTGAGGCGACGCGCCAGCTGCCGGAAGGCGCGCAATGGGCGCAGTTCCTCCGCAACCATGACGAGCTTGACCTTGGGCGGCTCAGCGACGAGCAGCGCGCCAAAGTATTCGCGCGCTTCGGCCCGGAAAAGAATATGCAACTGTACGATCGCGGCATTCGGCGGCGCTTGGCGACCATGCTCGGCGACCGGCGGCACTTGGAGTTGGCCTACAGCGTGATGTTTTCGCTGCCGGGCACGCCAGTCATTCGCTACGGTGATGAAATTGGCATGGGCGATGATCTGGCGCTGCCTGAGCGCGAGGCTGTGCGCACGCCTATGCAGTGGGCAAACGAGGCGCAGGCAGGCTTTTCGAGTGCGGAGCACCTCGTGCATCCCGTGATTGACAAAGGCGTGTATGGCTATGATCGCGTCAATGTCGAGTCACAGCGCCGCGACCCGCATTCGCTACTCAACTGGACCGCGCGCATGATCCGGTTGCGCCACGAATGCCCGGAAATTGGCTGGGGTACATGGGAAATCTTGCCAACTAATTTCCCACAGATTTTGGCGATGCGCTATGATTGGCGCGGCAACTCATTGGTCATGGTGCATAACTTCGATGACAAGGCCCATGAAGCGCAGATCGCGCCGAACGTACCGCATAGTGAGAAATTGATCAACTTGATCCAGGAAGAACAGAGCGAAGCTAATGCGAGCGGAATTCATCACATCGCGCTTGATGCATATGATTATCGTTGGTATCGCGTTGGTGATTTGAATTACGCGCTGCATCGAACGCCGTAGCGGATGCGCAATTACGGTTGTTGCTAACGGGCTGGCCATATGTGGTCAGCCCGTTATATGTTCATGCATGAACTCAGGTGCATGTCAGATCGCGATCATGCTTTTGTAACGTTACCACTGTGCATGTACTGCTTTGCGCTGGTATACTTAGCGTCACTTGTGTTGTCATAATGTAACTAATAGCTGTTGCGACCCTGCATGTAAAAGGGCTACTGTGCCTCGTTCGTGCCATACGCCAATGTTTCAGTTCTCACGAATATGATCTAACCATAATGAACATGCATCACCTTTTATCACCCTTTCGCGTGACGGCGCTGCTATGCCTTGCATGGCTGCTAACGGCTGTCAGTGCGGCGGCTCAACCTGCCGCGCCGTCAGCAGTTGCGGCAGCTAGCACTGCACTGCAAGTTTCCGTACTGCCAACCGTTGTTGGTGCGAACGGCAGCTACACGCTCACCGTTCGCAACGCCGACGGCTCAGCATACAATGGCTTGCTCGATTACGACGCGCTGATCTGCCCCACCAACTCAATCAAAAGTACCGATTGCCGGGTGAGCCATGCCAACGAGCCGTGGTCGAATACGGAAGTTGTGAGCGGCACTGCCACAGTGAGCATCGACAATGCCGACGGCAACGGCACGACTCTGAACGACGGCATGTACATTGCTCGCTACCGTCCGCGTAACAGCAGTGATTCGTACAGCAACCAGATTGCCTTTGTGATCGACCGCGCGGCGCGGCCCGTGTCCGAGATGACCATGAACAATGGTGGCCACTATCCTGTACCGCACCCAGTTGCGGGCGCGTACGTGGTGTACCGCGATGTGGCCGCCGATGGCACGTTGAATGGCTACACCAAGGTTGAGATTGAGCAAAATACCTGCGGAGGCAATGGTTTGATTCAACGCTTCACCAAAACCAGTGCAGGTGCGTATTGGGGGCCTAGCCGCGACTCCAACGACTCCACGATTGCGACGCTGCGCTGGTGCATTGGTCCGAGTACAACCAGCGACACGAACTTCCGGGCGACAGATATTCTCGGTTACAGCTTCAACAAAACTGCCACGAATGCCTCATCGTTGCGAAACACGCGCTACGACGACGATACGCTTGGCAATCTGGGGCGGCTCGGCAGCCTGCCGTCCACACAGGCCGAGGCCGATAACCTGCTATTAAATGGTGCCGGTCCACAGGGCTGGATGCTGTTGCAGCAGCAGCAACTCCTGGCACACCGCAACAGCATCCAGCCCGATGCGTTGGCCGACCCAGCGGCGCTGTACTTCACACTGGTGCCGACCAACCTGTTCCCGCCGACGCTGACCAGTACATGGACGCCCATTGTCGATCGGATTATCTCGTATGATCCTGTGAATAAAGTGTTGGACACATGGCATGTCGAGGTGCGCGCATCCCAACTCGGTGGCCTGTACGAGATCTGCTACATCCAATGGGGGCTATCCATCGAGAACCTTTCGGCACAATCGTCGCGCGCCAGTACGCCCAGCCAGTCGGTTAGCGATTGGAATCTCTTTTATCGCTGGGATGTGCTCGAAGATTGGGATTGGAATGGCGACGCCACGCAAAACCGCATCACCCAGCAAGGCACTAATCATGCCTTTGCAACGCCTGCTCCCAACGACCCACCGATCGAATTGCCAATCGACTGCTGGCTCACGCCAGATGGCTGCAACACGCCGGTGCATCACCGGCTCGACAAACTGCTGCGCTACCAGCCCGACGCCAAACCGCTGCAGATCAGCTTCGTGGACAACTTCGGCAGCGATGTATCCGTGTTGAACGGGCGCGCCAACCAGCCCATGCAACTTCATGTGCGCACTGCCGATGGCCAGCCCTACGACGGCTTCTTGCAACTTGCGACCAGCACAGGCACGGCGGTTTGGACCGATGCGAACAAGTATCCAATCTATGTTCATGACGGACTGGTGGAAGTGCTGCCGAGTGCTTTCGGTAGTGCCCCGAACACAGTGCTATCGTTCAAGATGCGCCAGCAGACGCTCAATGAATTGATTGCGGCGGACAAAATTGTGACGAACGGTTTGCAGCCGACGAATGAAGCACAACCATTTTCAAATGAAATCTATTTTGTTCAAACATTTTCATAGTGTTACCCGGCTGCTTACGTTTGTGATGATGGGCGCGCTGCTTGGCGCTTGCATGCCCATCCATGATAATGTGTCGCTGACCGCGCCAGCAGTGAGCGAGGCGAGCATGCCGCCTGCCGCGCGCCAGATCAGCCAGCCAGCACATGATTTCCGCGCCGCGCTCGACCGCATGCCGCTGGCGTTTGTGCCGAATCGCGGTCAGTTTGACGCATCGGTGGCCTTCGCCAGCGCGAATCGCAACACCGGTTTGCTGTTCAGCAGCACCGGTGTGACATGGCCGCTCTCTGATGCGCAGGCGACGAATACCAGCGTGCGCCCGACGCTGACGCAGCGTTTTGTCGGCGCGAACCCGCACGTCATGCCGACCGGAAAGGATGCCGCACCAACTATTGTCAGCTATTTCAAGGGCGAGCGCAACGCATGGCAGTCCGGTTTGCCGACCTATACGCAGGTTGTGTACGCCGATTTATGGCCGGGCATCGATCTTATATATCAGGGTACGGAGCGCGGCTTGAAATACACGCTGCTGGTCAAGCCTGGCGCAGATTGGCGGCAGATCGCGCTGGCATACAATGGCGCGTCAGCGTTGCAGATCACTGCCGATGGACGGCTTGCCATGACAACTCCAGCGGGCATGCTGCATGACGATCCGCCGGTCGCCTTTCAAGAGGTGAACGGCCAACAAATAGCCGTAAGAGTGGAATACGCGTTGCATGATAACAGCACAACATATGGCTTCCAGGTCGGTGAGTACAATCGCAATACGCCGCTGGAGATCGATCCGGCTGTGCCTTTGTACAGCGGTTTCATCGGCGGCGCAGGCGACGATGCCGCCACCGCCGTTGCGCTTGACAGCGTGGGCAATGCCTATGTTGCTGGCTATACATTTTCGCCGGAAACGTCATTTCCTGTGCTGAATGGCACTGACATGACATTCAACGGCAGCGTCGATGCGTTCGTCGCCAAGATTAGCGCGGATGGATCGCGGCTGCTGTACGTCACATATCTGGGCGGCGCAGGCTTCGACACGGCCAGCAGCATCGCGGTCGACAGTTTCGGCAATGCCTATGTTGCCGGGCAGACACAATCCGATCAGACAACCTTTCCCGCGACGATCGGGCCGCGCCTCCAGTTTGGCGGCGGCGTAGATGGGTTCGTGGCGAAGATCAGCGCGGACGGCATGCAGTTGCAATACGCGGGCTATGTCGGCGGCGCAGGCTTCGACACGGCCAGCGGCATCACGGTGGATGCGAGCGGCAGCGCGTATCTTGTTGGCCAGACCCAGTCAGATGCAACCACGTTTCCGGTCGCCGTCGGGCCAGACATGACGTTCAACGGCGGCGTAGATGGGTTCGTCGCCAAAGTCAGCCCGGATGGGTCGAATTTTGTGTATGCGGGCTATATCGGCGGTTCCGGCAGTGACGCGGTGGCGGCTGTTGCCGTTGATGCATCGGGCATCGCCTATGTTACCGGCTCGACTGACTCATCGGCTTCGTCTTTTCCAGTGAAGAATGGCTTCGACACCAGCTACAATGGCGGCGTGGATGCGTTCGTGGTGACCGTTAGCGCTGATGGCGCAGCGGTGCAGGCGGCGAGCTACCTGGGTGGCGCTGGCTACGACGCGGGTTCGGCAATCGCGCTCAGCCCCATTGGCATGATCGTGGTCGCCGGGCAAACTGAATCCGATGCGTCCTCATTTCCAGTGAAAAATGGGCCGGGTATGAAGCGCGGTGGCGGCACCGACGCGTGGGTGGCAACAATTTCAAGTGACGGCAACTCGTTGCTTTCGGCGGGCTACATCGGCGGCAACGGCAACGATGCGGCAACCGGCCTGACGGTCGACCGCGCTGGCGTGGTGTATGTGGCTGGCTCCACTACCTCGACTGCTACGACGTTCCCGGTGAAACGCGGCCCAAGCCTTGTGCCCGGTGGCAAAGTCGACGCATGGCTTGCAAAGCTCAGTCCGGATGGCCGCGAACTCTCGTATGCAGGCTTTGTGGGCGGCAGCGGCGACGATCAGGGCGCGGCGTTGGCCGTTGACAGCCTTGGCAACGTGTTGCTGGCAGGCTTCACCAACTCCGACGCGAACTCATTTCCAGTGAGTGGCGGCCTCGGTCAGACACAGCGCGGCGGCTATGATGCGTTCCTGACCAAGATAGCCACCAATCCTGATCTCATGTTGACACAGACCGCCCCGCCAGTCGTGCGACCCGGCAGCCTGATTACCTACACGCTTACGATTACAAACCCGGACACTGTCACATCGCCTGCCACTGGCGTGGTGCTGACCGATACATTGCCGCTTGGCGTTAGTGCGCTTTCAGCGACGACCAGTCAGGGCGTTTGTAGCGGAGCGAGTGTGATACGCTGCGAGCTTGGCATGCTCGACAACAGCACGGTGGTCACCGCGACCATCATCGCGGCTGCCGTGCAGCCCGGCACATGGAGCAACACGGCAGTCGTCGCAGCTAACGAGCCTGACCCTGATCCGCTGAATAACACTGCAACGCAGAGCGTGTTCATTGGCACGCGCACATATTTGCCATTTGTGATTCGGTAATCGAGCCACAGAGATCACCGAGGACTCAGAGTCGAAGCATTTCATTCTCTCTGTGATCTCTGTGGCGCATGCTTATTTGTACCGCATCCGCTCAGGCATGAGGCGCGCCCACCTCAGCCAGAAATCCTCGCACCACTTCCATGTAGCGCGTGAACTGATCGCGTCGGATGTTGTGACCTGCGTTGGGAATATAGACAACCTGTACCTGCGGCACAAGCTGCTTGAGCGCGTCAGCAGCTTCGGGCGACACAATCGCACTGCGATCTGTGTCTCCAGTGATCAGCAGCGCCGGGCATGTCACGCGTTGCGCAACCGTACTCCAGTCGATCTCTTCCCCACCCTCCCGATTTAGTATGTTCATGCTAAGTTGCAGCTTAGCGTCGGCCCACGGCCCAAGCTCCTCCTCCGACCAACCGGGTGTTGCGGCGTGCTGCTGTGCAATAAGCTCATCGCGCGTTTTGCTCTTGAAACTGGTGAACCGCGCCCGCCTGTCCTCCAGCCATTCCAGGTTGTTCGGTTGGCCGCCCACCCAGCGTGAAGGCGGGTCTTCCAGCACAATCGCGCGCGGAACGTCCGGGTACGTCCCGGCCATCTTGAGCGTCGTAATCGCGCCCATGGAATGACCCATCACAATCGGCTGCTTCAAGTTGAGCGCCTGAATGACGCCATGAAGATCGTCCGCGAGATAAGTCGTAGCATATCCAGACTCAGGTGCGTCCGAGCCGCCATGGCCGCGCGAGTCGACCATGATCACGTCATAATCGTTTTCGAGCGCCCTGGCGACCGCCGTCCAGCACAGCCCGCTGTCGGAAAAGCCGTGCGCCAGCACCAGCGGCGGCTTCGCCCCGCCAGTGCGGGTGTAGTGCAGCCGAAGCCCATTTACCTCAACATCGCCTTGTTGCCATGAAGCCATAGCAAAACTCCTTTGTATCAACACTGCGCGCAGCGGAGCGGCGCAGGTATAGCTAGTATAGCACGGCACGGCTGTCTGCTTGGTGCCCGCTCTTGTTGTAATAGGCGTAGAATGCTTTCGTTGTACGTCTCCTGCTGCGCGTCCATGTCTTAGATGGCACAAATGTGCCCCCTAAAATGGCCGGATTCGGCCTTGTCTACACAGTTAGCGTCTGCTATACTGATGATGCTTCACTCACAGTCTTTGTTCTAACAGTTATGTATCAGGGCCTTGATTAAGCGGCCCTTCATCTCCCACCAGAGAGTATTAGCCCAAGCGCCGTACCGTCGGATAGCACACAGCGTTAGTGAGAGATTCGCAACAAATATAATAAGCTTAGCCTAAAGCAAGCAACGTCAATAGAGCCAGTCTCGTCCGTCCTGGATAAGCTTCACATCGCAGTTCACTTGGGGGAAGGTATGAACCCAAAACGGCGTATGTCAACACGCGTAGCTACTATCTTGCTTATTGCCAGCACTATTCTTAGCAATTGTACGCGTAATGCTGCCTCAGACTATCTATCTTCGTCCTCCTCAGCACGTAATGTACCTGTACCAAGTAATGCTACGACACTGCTAGCTCGCGATAACAGTTCTAGTCTTCAGTCAGCCGGTAATACAAACGGCCCATCCTCAGCGACGATAGACAATGCATCCCCGTACGAACGAGTGTTTGGTATTGGTCAAATCAATGCTGTTGCCTTATTGCCCAATCATAATTTCGCAGTGCTTGGCGGATCATCGGGTGCTGCTAACGTCGTTGATCTCAAAACCGGCACTGTCGTACAGCAACTGCTCGGCCATTCAGGCGCAATTCTCGCCGCTGCAACTTCTCCTGACGGAAACGTGATAGCCACGGGGAGCACAGATCATACTGTGCGATTGTGGGAGGCACAGACGGGAAAACTGCGCGCCATTTTCTCTTTATGGGATGGCCAGCAGTCAGCGCAGGCTGCTGCAATTTCATTTACATCAGATGGAAAAAGCATGGTGGTCGGGGGAGGTAAGGCAATCTGGCTTTGGGATATTGAAGCCGAAAAACTGATTAAAACTATCCCATGCCCCAGTGGAACTATCACAAGCAGCGCAATTAGCCCAGATGGCACAAAAGTCGTTGCTGGTACAGCGAGTCCGGGGACGATCTATCTATGGGATCTTGCGAGCGCGAGTCTTATTCGCACCCTCGCAGGACATACCGCAGATATCAAAGCTTTGCGTTTCGCGTCTGACAGCAAAACCTTGTTTTCAGGCAGTGCTGATACAACTATTCGCATTTGGGATATTACGAATGGTAGATTTCGTATCATTAATAATCAAATGTCTGTGACTGCCTTAGCCATTTCACCCGACGGATTATCTGTCTTCGCTGCTGGCGCTGATGGTAAAATACGGCTTTGGAGGACAGCGCCTGTTACCTTACTCAAAACATTTGAAGGACATCGCCGCGCGGTCAATGCTATTGACCTAGCACAAGATAGCAGCCTCTTTATCACTGGGAGCGCAGATGCCAGCGCGCGATTATGGGACGCGAACATTGGGGGACTCATTGCCACCTATTCGGGTCATACAGGGCGCTTAAAAGCTGTAGCTATTTCACCAAACGGAAACCTCATTGCTACCGGAGCAGAGTTTCCTGACCAGGGTATACGATTGTGGGATGTCTATACCGATCAATTAATTCGCGTTCTCGCCCTTCCCCCCAATTACCAACTTGCCTGTCTCACCTTTACCCCCGATGGACAGAGTCTGCTTTCAGCAAGCAACCTCAATGGGAAAGGGGCTGTCCAGGTCTGGAATATCTCCGATGGAACCCTTGCGCGCACATTACAAAATCTTGGCAATGGGCGTATTCTGTCAATGGCAATGAGCAATGACGGAACGAAGCTTGTTACAGGCCACGATGACCAGATCGCTCGCTCCTGGAATTTCCAATCGGGTGCGCTTGACCAAATGTTTGCGGGCCACACGAATGTAGTTACGGCAGTAGCGCTAACCAAAGATGGCACGCGCCTGCTGACCGGGAGTATGGATACCACGATACGACTCTGGAACATGGCAGACGGTTCGCTCCAGCGCGTCTTTCAAGGGCATGCCAGCCAGATCACGACACTAGCTTTCACCGATAATGATACCCAAGTTCTTTCAGCAGCCGCGCCACTTGATGCAAGTGTGCGTCAATGGAATATCGCCACAGGAGCAAGCCGTACTGTGCTGTCTGGTCAAGTAACGCCTGTTGCGTTCTCTTCCGACGGCACTCGTATTCTCACACAAGATGCCACGAACACCACGACATTGTGGGACACAGCGACAAGTCTTCCGCTCGCGACCTTTAAAGATCATACGCAACCAGTTACCGCGCTCGCTTTTGATCCCAACGGTCAATATTTTGTATCCGGGAGTGCGGATACAAATGCAAAGCGATGGAGTATAACCGGTGGTACGCTTATTCGCGCATTTGAGGGTCAAAGCGATCCAGTCACAAGCGTTGCAGCATCAACAGATGGCAAGCTCATAGTAACCGGCGGCGGGTCGAACGATTATCCAAAAGCAATGCTATGGGATGCCGCAAGTGGAACACTCATTCGTTCGCTTCAAGGCCACACCGGAACTATTTCTGCCGTCGCATTGAGTACCACAGGCCAAACGGCTGTCACCGGCAGCGCGGATAGCACCGCCCGCCTTTGGGATGTCGCAACGGGAGCCGTGATACGAACCTTTTCTGGCCACAAACGCGGCATCACCAGCATTGCCCTTTCTCCGGATAATCATCAGCTTATCACTGGCAGCGAAGATAATACAGCTGTGCTTTGGAATGTGGACTCTGGCGCATCTTTACAGACACTTGTCGGTCATAGTGCTGCGGTCACAGATGTCGCTTATTCGCGAGATGGTACAAAGGTGATGACATGCAGCAGAGATCGAACTGCTATTGTATGGAACGCAACAAGCGGGGACATGATAAGTGTCTTTGGCGAGCATACTGGCCCTGTGACCGCTTGTGTTTTCTCCGCAGATGGACAAACAGCGATCACGCAGAGCGACGATCGTACCATTCGCTTTTGGAGTACGACGACTGGACTTGAGATCCACAAGCTGGATGCTGTCGGCGCGCCGGCAAGTTTTCTTGCTCTTTCCTCAGATGGCGCTTCTATCCTTAGTGGATCGGACTTTGCCGCGCTCCTTTGGAATACTGACTCGCGCCAGGTCGTTCGCGCATTCGAAGGATCAAGCCACGCAATTCGGTCCGCTATCTTCACCAACAATGATCATACGATTCTCTCTGGAGATGGAGATGGTATTGCGCGCTTATGGAATGTTGGCGAACTCCATAAGCCAATTCGAACTATCCAATCCCCTGCTTTCTCGTTCCATACTGTAACATTTGCCCCCGATGGGAAGACCATTATTACTGGTGGTGATGATGCAGTAGCTCGCCTGTGGGACAGCGGAACAGCGAAAGAACTGCGCACTTTCAAGGGCCATTCAGGGTCGATTACGCAACTCGCCGTCTCGCCTGATGGGAAACACCTCTTAACAGGGTCGACAGCGGCCAGTGCGGATCCAAATAGTGGTGGGGGCGATGGGACAGCGCGGCTCTGGGATATTTCGACAGGTCAACGTATCGGCGTGTTAGGCGGCTCTAACATTGGCGTTACAGGCGTTGCCTCATCACCCGATAGCAGCCTCTTTGCCTTTGGTTTGCGTACGTGCCTCGTAATACCGTGTACCCTATTCAAAAGCGATATCTATGTGCTACGCAGCGCGGATGGATCAATCGTTAAGCAGATATCACTGCCGAATGAAATTGTTGGCGCTGTAAAGTTTGCGCCAGATGGAAAGACACTGTATGTTGGCACTGGCATCAACCGCAGCGTTATCGTGCTCGATCCCACGAGTGGCCAGCGACTTGGCTCGATTGGCAATCACGCTGGCAACATAACAGCCATAGCTTTTGCGCCAAAAAGGAATGAACTTGTCACAGGAAGCGATGATCAAACCGTTCGCGTATGGAACCTGGGGACAGGCGCGCTGCTCCGCGTTTTCAATCTTCCCGCCAGTGTTGCCGGTGTCGCTGTCTCCCAGGACGAGCGCACGATGGTGGCAGCCGCCGGTCTCTGCGCGTATGCGTGGGACACTGCTAGTGGATCATTGATCGGTGCAACATGTCACGCGCGTACCATTAGCTCGGTAGACATTGCACCAGACAACGGCACAATCGTAACCGGAAGCCAGGACAAAACTGCCGAACTCTGGCAAGTGCGCCCGGTTGCGCTCCCACCCCCACCGGCGACAACAGTATCAGCGACTGATAGTACAACGACTATTACCTCGACAGTTGTTCAAACGCCCACAGTAACGCCAGTCATCACGCCTACGACCGCGCCGCTGCAAGGAACGTTATCTGTCACGCCAGACTCCCTTCGTGTGAAGACGATAGGCGCGACCGAGCATGTCAAGGCGTTCATTGAGAACCAGGGAACCCGCACCGAAGTCAGCAAAGATGGCTATACGAAATATGCAAGCTCCGATCCAGCCGTCGTTACTGTTGACGCACATGGCGTAATGACTTTTGTCGCAAAAGGTAAAGCCGATATCACAGTAAATTATGAAGGCCAAAGCGCGCTTGTTCATGTGGAAGTAGATCCAACCGCGCCAGAAGCTGTTGAGAAATCAATCGGCCCATTGGGTGGCGAAGTCTTCTTACCAAATGGTACTGGTGTGAGAATCCCAACCGGAGCATTATCATCTACCCAGCAAATTCGTATAGAAGAGGGTGGCCCTCAAACTGGCACAAGTGTACCTACTGGTACGACCAGTATAGGCCCGGTCTATGACTTTACGCCGAATGGATTGACTTTTAACCAGCCGATGACCTTACAATAGCGTACGAAGCTGAGCAAATTCCGGCAGGGTATGATGAGAATGCGATTTCTATCTTTTGGATTTATCAGATGGAAGCTGGACATTCGCTTGCCCACCAATTGATCCAACTGAGAAGATGAGAATGCAGATATCGGGCAGATTCCTAATACACAACACCGTATATTCAGCCACGTTACACATTTCTCCTTCGTCAGGTACTAAGACATGTTGACTGCACCAACTTCGTTAACAATAAACTCCTCCAGGTCTCCGGTTTCCAGTGATTAAACAAAGAGTTCCTCGTATAGGACCAGATGGTCATTTTGGAGCAGATCGTTTTAAGAGGGATAGCCGAGGAAATTTGATTTTAGATCGTCGTGGTCGCCCACAAAATACTGGTTGTAGTGACTTTAGTCCTAACTCAGGTGATCCTCGCATAGATGATTTTTGGAGTGTTTATAATAGTAACCCTCCCACCGCTGAAATAAGAGCAGCAAGTGACATAACAGGTATCGTTATTCATAGTACAGCCAGTAGTATCTTTATTAATACACTTGATTTAATGTCTCAAGACACAACATGCTATTCAGCACATTATCTTGTTGGGACCGATGGTTCTATTGGACAAGTTGAATTAGATACATATATTAGTTATCACGCAAAGAACGCAAATTGGAATAGACATTCGATTGGAATAGAGCTGTTGAATAGCTGTACAGAGAAAACAGGTATACCTTGTAACCCAGATAAACCCTATACAGGGGCTCAAATCGCATCACTTATTCGATTAATGGATTTTTTGATGAGAAAATATAACATTCCTCGACCTACAGTAAATAACGGTGTGATAATTAATCATGGTGGTGTAATATCTCATCATGATGTACCTGGCGCTGACCACGGTGATCCAGTGGGTAATTATCGTACGGCGATTATGGGAAGTCCATCTTTGGAAGAAGTGGTTTATCGTGCTCTTGCTAATGAGCATAAAGGGACTATCATTACCAAAGGAGGCGATGCTCTTGGCGTAGCTAACGCTGGTAGAGGAGGCGATGTTACCCTTGAATACGGCAATCCGGCCCTCGAAAATCCGCCTGTAAATGGTCGGCGTTCGCTAATTGTCACACAACCAACAGTGTTTAATGGATCAACAAATCTGATGCATTTACTCGTGGAGGCTCCATTAATTATTAGAGGTGACACGTATTTAGATATCGATGGGGTGTTTTATGTGGGGCCAAACGGCCGCATTGGCCGAGAGTATGAAAATGCACCTAATCTCATTGAACATTAATGCCGATGGTTTCGCTCTTATCGAAGGTACCATTGATTTAAGTGGAAGAGACAGTGATATTTTTGGGCAAAACGGAGGAAATGGGGGGAATTTTACGTTTCGTACAGCTGCGCCTGGCCCTCTTTGGATTCCTACAATTATCACACGAGGTGGGGATGCCCACTCTTTACCTGACAATTTGATAGACGGGGGCGATGGTGGAAATGTTACTATTACAGCAGCATCAAATACAATCGCCGACTCTATAAATTTCTCCTTTCAAGGAAGCGATAAGTTCGATCCAGATACCTTACCTTACTTCCACCTTTCGATCATATGCCTATTGTCACAGCGCCGCGTCCAGATCAACCTACGAAAACTGATTGTCAGGTGAAATTGGTGCTTGGGCGTAATAAAGATGGCGAGAATATCAGCCGGTTTAAGCGCGGGCATCCTTACGGTTGGTGGAAGTGGTGGCCAGTCATCAGTGCGAAGCGCTGTGACCGCAGGTGGAGGACATGGTGGCAGTATTACCATTACCAACAATACTGACGGACAGATAGACTTTGGAGATGTGGATTTAATCACCGGAGCAGGAGTGGAAGAAATCTGTGATCAAGTGTTCATGCACAGCGAAGTATTCTTCTTTCGCTCACCTACAGGTGGCCTTGGTGCTCGTGGCTCGCTCAACGGTGGGAGTAGTGCTGTGCGCGGGGGTGATGGTGGCAAAGGCGGTGACGCCGGTAATATCATAATCACCGGCTCCATTCGAGATTTGCCTGCAAAACCTACGCCTACGCAGCAAACCATATACGGGCACGACGGAGAAAACTCAGAAAATTATTACCATGCGAGTTACCAGGTAAGCATTGGGCAATCACTTACATTCTCATCGAGTGGTGACAGAACACTTTTTGAAGCGAATACTATTGGAGGTTCTGGTGGTGCACCTGGAGGACATGCCACCAGCTTAGCTGGAACCTTTGGGCATAAAGGCTCGGACGGAACGTTGCGGATAATGAACTCGACTGGCCAGCAGGTGTATCCGTAACAATAGTTGAGGACTATCGATGTCGTTTAGTGACCAGCTGATAACGCTCCAACAAAAAAAAAGATGTTAGGAATCACCCTGATCGATAGTTCTGTGTAGAACGTGTTACTGAATGATCTGGATTTTGTTTCAAGAGTCTACAAGAAAGGAACTTCAATGGCAGGTTTGAAGCGATGTAAAGGGGAACTCAACCAGTTGTTTCCCAATGAAGAATTCGAAAAAATAAATGGTAAATGGGTTCACTACCCACGTACTCCCAATGCCCACTTTGCTTCATCAGGATTGCCTGCATATGTCTGTGGCCCTATTCCACCCGCTGAAGTTGCTGATGTTAATATACCTGCTGAAGTTGCTGATGCTGATGCTGATTCACCCGCCACTATTCCTGGGCCACGAGGGTTAGGGCATCCTCCTGAGGATGAGCGACCTGATTCTTAGCCTCTTGATTCAAGTTTATTGTTTGAGAGGAAATTGGTCACTGAGGCAAGACGTTACGTGGTACTGAACTTATGATTGGATATGTTCAGTCGCACATGTTAACGTCTTACTCTCTCATTCACGAGCTATGAGTTCGTGATCATGATTTCAAGGCTGTTTAATCTCAACGGCTGTCTAGCGCATGAGGATGCTAGTGGATTTCGTGAAAGACCATAGGCATTCCTAGGTGACAATGAATCTTGTCCATAGCAACAATCCTAGATAGGTGGCTGTATGTACAGGTGGTTTGTCAAGAGTGGTGCAAAATGGTTAGTCGGGCATCCCAATCTTGCCAGGAGGACAGATGTGACGTCACAAGACAATGGATGGCCCGATCTTCCTAAGTTCGAACAGGAAGATCGCCTCGCCGCGCTTCAAAAAGAGATTTTTATGGCAGAACTTGAGGTTGCCAAACAGCGACAATTAGCTGATATTGAGGTTGCCAAACAGCAACAATTAGCCCATAAAGAGGCTGACCCAAATCAGATAGATGATCTTGTCAAAGCCGATAATGATCATGAGAATGCACTTGATCAGGCTATCCAGGATGCGTACATTGAAGTCGCCAAAGGTGATTTAGAGCGTCGAACTGGACGAGCGGATCTGGTCCAAAAAGCAGCCGCAGCGATTGGAAGTGCATATACTGGAATCCTTGCATTATCATTCTCACTCGACAAACAACAACTTCTTCCAGCACAAGGTATTGTTCCAACGATATTTCTTGGCCTTGCCGTATGTTTCTCGACGGCATATATTGCATTTTTGAGAAAACCATCTCCTAGGAATGAGGGCGCATATACATCTACGGGAATTGTGCCTCTTGATCAGGTTCTTCGACGAAATGCCTTTGTAAATTGGGCGACCGCGGGGTCGTGGCAACGTGTCTATCTACTTGATGCAAGTATACTATGTTTAGGCGCAGGAGTTATTTTTCTACCCTCCGCCTATCTCGCACTCCATGGTTGGATAGAGATTGCATTCTGGGTCTTCGTTGCTATTTGTGTTGTAAGTATATTCTTTGTCATATTCTACCTCCATCAAACAGACAGTCTATCTTCTGCTGGAAAACAAGGTACTCCTCCGCGCAATACAGGGCAAGTAGAGGTTAATAAATGAGCTGTGAAGGATGGTCACGGCGAGACGTGCTCGGAATCGGACTGTTAAATTGGGCCGCTGCTTCCGAGCACCGTGTTTTCTTTTCTCCACGAGACTACGTCGGCTGGTACTCGGTTGCGTAACCCGCTGGTGTACGAATATCACGCGGCTGATGAGCCGCGATGAGCATGGCGCGCCTGCCTGTTTGTGCAAGGATTCCAATGTCTTCCGAATCAATCACATGCTTCATGAGCGCAGGCGGCGCGCGCATCTATCGCCTGCCGCTTCAGGCATTTCCGAATTTCATCGCCTATGCCTACGTCGTGCTCGACGAAAACTATGCCGCGCTGATCGACACCGGCAGCGGCAGTGAAACCAGCAATGCTGATCTCCATGCTGGCTTTGCGGCGCTGCGCGAGCAGTGGGGCGAGCGTGTCGAGTGGCGCGACCTTCAGCGCATCATCATCACCCATGGGCACATTGATCACTATGGCGGCCTCGATTTTGTCCGCGCTCGCACCGACGCGCCAAGCGCCATGCACGAGCTTGACGTGCGCGCCGTGCGCGACCACCGCGAGCAGGCGCTGGTACTCGCTCGGTCGGTGGCTGACTTCTTCCGCTGGGCGGGCGTGGATGCCGAGAAGCGCGCAACGCTGGCGGCCATGCACAACCACGTCGAGCCATCAATTGCCAGCACGCCAGTCGCTACTGTGCTGCGGGGCGGCGAGAGATTGGACGGGCGCTTTGATGTAATCCATACACCCGGACATGCGCCGGGTCAAGTGTGCCTGCGCCTCGACGACGTGCTGTTCAGCGCCGATCATCTGATGGCCTACACCAATCCGCGCCTGTTTCCCGAAAGCGTGCAAGCCTTCAATGGCATGGCGCATTATCTTCAATCGCTCGATGTGATTGCGGCAGTGCGGGGCCTGCGAATCGCGCTGGCGGGCCACGAGCCGCCAATTGAGAATGTGTACGATCGGGTGCGAACGTCGCGCGCCGCGCACATCCGGCGGCTGGATCAGATCGTGGACATGTGCGCCGAGCCGCATACGATTGCCGAAGTTGCAGCGCGGCTGTACCCGACGATGCAACAGCTTAACACGCTGTTCATGATCGTCGGTGCGGCGGGCGCGCGGGTGGAGTATCTCGATCAACGGGGCGCTTTGGCAATTGCCAACCTTGACGAACTGGCGAATAACAGCGAAGCCGCGCCGCGCTACCAGGCGATTCCCGAAGCGGCCGCCATCATTGCAACGCTGGAACAGGTTTGACGCTGGCGGGGCGGCGTGCTACGATCTCCAATGTTATAGCAGCTATCAAAAAGGATGCTGTGGTTATGGAGATTGTTCTATGTCTTTACCACTTTCTGTGCTCGACCTGTCGCCGGTAAGCGCCGGCTCGACAGTTGCCGAGGCACTTCGCAATACGCTTGATCTGGCCCGCCATGCTGACCGGCTGGGCTACACCCGCTACTGGCTGGCCGAACACCACAACATGCCAAGTATCGCCAGCACCACGCCCGAACTGATGATTGGGCAGGTGGCGCGCGAGACAGAACACATTCGGGTCGGCTCGGGCGGCGTCATGCTGCCGAACCACGCGCCGCTCAAGGTTGTGGAAACGTTCCGCATGCTTGAGGCGCTGTTTCCGGATCGCATCGACCTCGGCATTGGGCGCGCGCCTGGTACCGATCCGCTGACCGCCTACGCACTGCGTCGTTCGCGCGAGGGGCTGGGCGCTGACGAATTTCCTGAGCAGTTGGCGGAGTTGCAGGCTTTTGCGACCAATAGCTTCCCTGAAGATCATCCGTTCCGCAATATCAGCGCCGGTTCACCGGACGTTCCGCTGCCACCCATTTTCATTCTTGGATCGAGTGGCTATGGCGCGCAGCTTGCCGCAGCGCTCGGTTTGGGCTGCGCGTTTGCGCACCACATCAATCCACAGGCCGCCGTGTTTGCGCTGCAAACCTACCGCGCCCGCTTTACGCCGACGCCTGAGCGCCCACGCCCATGGGCCATCCTGGCGGTGTCAGCCGCTTGCGCCGAGACTGAGAAACAGGCGGAGGATCTGGCAGCCTCGTTGGAGTTGATGTACCTGCGGCTGCGCAGTGGGCGACCAAGCCCAATTACCAGCCCCGAAGAGGCGAAGGCATACCCGTACACGCCCGCTGAGCAGGCGAGGATTGCCGAATTTCGATCGAACTTCATGGTCGGTACGCCCGATGTGGTGCGCGCCAAACTGCTTGAGTTGGCTGAGCAGACCGGGGCTGACGAGATCATGGTGACAACGATGACGCACAGTCACGCTGCGCGCCTGCGCTCATATGAACTGCTGGCCGAAGCGTTTGAGTTAGAGCCGCGCGCTGTGGCGACGGAACGCATCGCGTAGCTGAGTCTGGCGTGTATGACTTGTTTGTTGGAACATAATAGGTTTGTTAAACCCGCATGGTGCCGTCACGTAGACGCTGAAGTATGGGGCAGTTGTCGCGCAGATACTACGCAGATTGTTGTACACTCACCACAGATTCACGCTGTGATCTTGTAGTGAGCAGGCCGGGTTGTGTACCAACTGCTTCTCCGTTTACGCGTGCAGAGACCCTCGATGCCTATATGGCGTGCGCGCTTGAGCCATTTACTGACAGTACTTTGGGTAACGCCTAATGTTGCTGCAATCTGGGCTTGGTTCCAACCTTGTTGATGGAGTTCCCATGCGTGGAGTCGACAATCTTCATGCCAGTTGGTCGTTATTTGTGAATTTTGCATGTCCATAGCGAACCTACTATCAGGAAATTTCAGGAATGCGAGCAATCTGTATCACCATAAGCAGACAGATCACGATTGCTATTTGCGACAGCAAGACAGATCAAAATGAGCGCGCTTGGTCCGCCAACGAGACCAGTAAGTGCCAAGATAGTGACAAGCAGCATGGACGATTTCCCCCTCTTTGCTCACTGAGTAGCCTGTACGACGAGCTGCTGACTTCGCCATGCCATTGCTTCAGTGCAGATATCGTTGGTTAAGTAGGCTTCAGTTACTGTATTCACAACATCAGTAATGTAGTTCAGGTAGTCCATATAACTTTGGCCGCATCGAGGTAATACGCGTACGCCATGACCACGTATGGTCAACGAAAGATCCCCTATTTCTCGGTCATTCGCACTTGGATGGAGCAGGATAGCTCGTTGGGGATCTTCAACATGACGCAGCCCCCAGCCGTAGCCTGCAGCAACAGGTTCGTAGATCAAGGACGGTGGCAGCATGGTGATAACTTGATATGCTGCCTGTTGCCACAGGAGCCGCCAGGTTTGTTCAGCGACGAGGTTCTCAGACGACATGGCAGGATGTCCTTATTCTCCGATGAGCGCTGATGCGTAGTTCTTTTCAAGCCCACCCTCAAGCGCTACGATGTTATCGATATGTAAAGAGTATAGCATTGTGGTCTAAGGGAAATCTAAAGATCGGGGTGAAAAACCTAAGGAGACTCTTAAGGTTGCGCCTACAGCAAAGAATTACCTACGATGCCCACTCGTAGCGTCTGTTGTACGCGCGCCTGTTCAGAGGGACCGTCTACCTGCATTATTCTGATGCACGAAAACGGTAGCCGATACCTGGTTCGGTAATGATGTAGCGTGGTCGCGCTGGTTGCGGCTCGATTTTGCGCCGTAGTTGGCTAATGAAGACATGCAGGTTCGGAACGTTATCTGCGTAGCTAGAACCCCAAACGTGTTCCAAGAGCCATTGATGGGTCAACACGCGACCGGCATGCGTCGCAAGCGTGCTGAGCAGCGTGTACTCTGTCGGAGTGAGGCGCACTTCTGCGCCATTGAGGGTGACGTGCCGCCGCGCGAGATCGATCCGCAGTTCGCCACTCACAATCTCTGTGGGTACCATCTGCTCGGGCCTGGCGCGCCGTAGTGCTGCCCGAATGCGCGCCAGCAGTTCATGCGTGCCGAAAGGCTTCGTCAGGTAATCATCGGCACCCGCATCCAACACGCGTACCTTTTCCATCTCATCGTAGCGCGCCGAGAGGATAAGGATTGGCACATTCGTCCAACTTCGGAACTGGCGGCAGACTTCTAAGCCGTCTAAATCGGGAAGACCTAGGTCGAGAGTGATCAGCGCAGGCGGATCAGTCGCCGCGATATCCAGCCCTTCCTCACCAGTTGAGGCGACCGTCACCCGGTAATTGCGTTCGCTCAAGCTGGTGCGCAGCAGACGACGTATCTGTAAGTCATCGTCGATCACAAGAATATGTTCGTCCATCGTCAAGAACTCCTCGTTGGACAGAACCACCGTCTCCCGGAGTGGCAACGCAATCCGAACGATCGTTCCACCGCCAGCATGCTCATGGATCGTTATCTGTCCGCCATGCGCTTCAATTAATCCTCGGCAAATCGTCAACCCGATGCCCATACCCGGCACCTTCCCCTGGTTTGGTTGCTCCAGCCGATAAAACTTCTCGAACACCCGCTCAGCGTCGACAGGCGGAATACCGGGGCCACGATCAGCGATGTCGAGAATCAGCATGGCGTGCTGAAGATAGGCGTTGATCTTCAAAGGTGACCGACGTGGTGAGTATTTGAGTGCGTTCTGGATAACGTTCCATAGTACCTGCTCTATATGGATATAATCAACTGGCACAAGCGGCAGTTCATCAGGTACGTCAATCTGCAACGGGCGATTATCCAGTTCTGTGCTGAACCGCTGAAGCACAGCATGAAAAATCTCGGCGATGTTGTACCACCCGCGATGGACATGCAATCTACCAGCCTCGATTCGGCCTAAATCGAGCAAGCCCGTCAACAGACGGTTGAGTTGCGCAGCAGCCATGCCGATGATCTGTCCGAACTCACGAGTATCCTGTGATTTCCATTGAACGTCCTCCGCCACAAGCTCCTCGGCTGCGGTGGTGATCGCTGCAAGCGGAGTGCGCAGATCATGGGAGATGGCAGAGAGCAGCGTGGATTTGAGCCGATCCGACTCCGCCAATGCTTCGGCATGCGCTGCCGCCTGGGCCAGATTGCTTCGTAGAAGCGCTAATGCCGCTTGATTGGCGAGGGTTTCGAGTAGCTGCCGCTGGCTTTCCGTCAAGCAAAATCCATCTTGCGCGTGGGAGACGCGGAGCATGCCCAGCATGTTGCCTCCACTGCGTAGCGGAGCCTCGCTTATCTGCTCAGCGGCATGATGTGTCCCGTGTTGTGCAACACACCGTAATGTACCTGTGTCGGTCATGATCAATAGCTCGCCACCTATGCCACCGAGCAGTTGCATTGCTGCTTCAATAATGAGTGGCGCAATACGATCAAAGTCGAGTTCCACACTGATCGCCTGACTGAGATTATAAAGTACTTCAAGTTCCTGCGCGCGGTTCTGCACTGCGCTTGCTTGCTCGCGCAAACGCACCGCCATGCCGCCACCGATTACCGCCGTCACAAGAAATGTGCCGAGCCGTAATATATCATCCAAATCATCAATAGTGAAGGTGAAGATTGGTTCAACGAAGAAGTACTTGAAGGCCAGGAAGCTGAGCACGGCGCAAAGGATCGCCGCCGGTCGGGTAACACTCACCGCGCAAAACAGCAGGCCAATCAAATAAATGAGCGAGACGTTTGGCAGCGGTGCCCATATTCGTAGGAGCCAGATCACACTTGTAACGCATATGACGACACATATACTTAAGAGATATGGAGAAACAGCGTCAAAACGCCGTTGTGATTGTCTCGCTGTTGTGCGCTGTGTTGTCTGCATCGCCATGGCTTACGTGTGTTATGTTTATAACGTCTCGCATGGTTGATTCATGCTTGTTGTCATACATCCACCGCTCAATCGATAGAATATGATCGATTTCTAGCCACAGAGGGCACAGAGCACACAGAGAAATTGTTCGTTTTGCCTGCATTCTGCATTGTGCGGGCGGTGCGAGCGCGTGTTAAAGCGTACTACATCACAAGCAGTACATCGAGCGTGCGCGGGCCATGGACGCCTTCGACGCGGTTCAGTTCGATGTCGGATGTCGCCGACGGGCCGGAGATGAACGTCAAGGCCCGCCGCTCATCACGTACAGCACCAGCCAGCGCTGTAATAGCCTCCGGCACAAGCCCGACGACCTGCTCCGCGCGTACGACGCATAGATGGTAATCTGGCAAGAGCGTGATCGCCCGCCGCCCCTGCTGCGGCCCTCCATCCAGCACAATCGTGCCGGTCTGCGCAATGCCGAGCGCGCAGCCGGTCAACACGCCATCAGCAGCGTCGAGTTGTGCGTGGCTCAGTTCGTCATCGCGGAGCAATTCGACGCCGTCAGGTGCCCATGAATCTGGTAAATCCGCCGGAACGACCAGCCGCTGCACGCTTCGCGCCGCCAGCGCCGCCGCGATTGCTGCCGGCAATTCATCCGCTGAAACCTGCTGCACCGTCGCCTTGTACTCGGCCACGCGCTCGGCGAACTGCTCGACCAGTTTGTCATGGGGCGTATCAGTGGCTATGCGATAGTGTCGCTGCACGGTCACGTCGGCGGTTGTTTCCTGTTGCGGCACATCGCGTAAGGCTGACCGCACGCGGCCCAACATTTCGTCTCGCGCGCTGCTCATAGCTGGTCGCCCTCCATTGTTTCTGCAACTTCGCCATTGACACTGCCGCCGTCGCCCACCCCATCCGCACCCGCGTGCGGCGATGTTGCGCCATGGCGCTGTCGCGCGCGCCACCAGTCGCGGAAGCTCTGCTGTGGAACCGCCTGAAGATCGCGGGTGGTGCTCCACACATTTAGTGGCGGCGGCAGGTAGGTGATCACGCCGTCATGAACCAGCGGCCACTGGCCTACGCGGGCCAGCTTCTGCGCCTGCTCGTAGCGCGCAGGACTCTGGAAGATTTGCCCGGCTAGCTGCATGGCGATCACTTCCGGGTCGAGCTTGCCTTTGATGCCTTCATCGGTCTTTTTGTGCTGCACCACGCGGGCGCGCAGATGCACCAGCACTTCGGGAATGTTGATCTTGACCGGGCATGCATCGTAGCACGCGCCGCACAACGACGAGGCGAACGGCAACGATCCGGCCCGTTCCACGCCGACCAGTTGCGGCGTCAAAATCGCGCCAATTGGGCCAGGATAAACCGAGTTGTAGGCATGGCCACCGGTACGTTCATAGACCGGGCAGACGTTCAGGCAGGCCGAACAGCGGATGCAGTTGAGCGTCTGCCGCCCGATCTCGTCCGCCAGCACGTTGCTGCGCCCATTGTCGAGCAGTATCAAATGGAACTCCTGCGGCCCATCGCCTTCGCGCACGCCGGTCCACATAGATGTGTACGGATTCATGCGCTCGCCGGTCGAGGAGCGCGGCAGCAGTTGCAGAAATACTTCAAAATCCTGCCATGTCGGGATGATCTTCTCGATGCCCATGATCGAAATCAGCACTTTCGGCAGCGTCAGGCACATGCGCCCGTTGCCCTCCGACTCGACCACGGCGATTGTGCCGGTCTCGGCCACGGCGAAGTTCGCGCCGCTGGTAGCAATCGGTACACTGAGGAACTTCTGGCGCAGATATTGGCGCGCCACCGCGGCGAGTTCGGCGGGCTGATCGGATAGTTCCTCCACGCCCAGCGTGCGCATGAACAACTCGCGAATTTCGGCGCGGTTCTTGTGGATGGCCGGCACCAGAATATGCGAGGATTCTTCGTGCGCCAACTGAATGATCAACTCGGCCAGGTCGGTCTCGATCGCCGTGACGCCGATCTTGCTCAGCACCTCGTTCATGCGGATTTCATCGGTAGTCAGCGACTTGACCTTGATGACCTCGCGCGCGCCGTGCTTCAGCATGAGCGCGACAATGATCTGGTTGGCTTCAACGGCGTCGCGCGCCCAATGGACATGGCCGCCCGCCTGCGTCACCGATTCCTCCAACTGCACGAGATATTCGTCGAGGTGGCGCAGCGTGCGTTGCTTGATCGCACGCCCGGCCTCGCGCAGCTCCTGCCAATCGGGCAACTCATCGACCACTGCGGCTCGCTTGGCGCGGATCGTCCGGGTTGCCTTGCCCATGTTGCGCCGCAGTTGGGTGTTCTCCAGCGCGACCTTGGCTGACTCCTGAAAAGTCAGCGGAATGTGCAATTTGTTGTTGCTCTGGTTCATCGCACGTCCTCTTCCGTCGTCGCAAGAATTTCGGCCAGATGCACCGTGCGGGTGCCTGCGCGCTGACGATGGAGCGCCCCGCCGATCTGCATCAGACATGAATTATCGGCAGCGGTGCAGACTTCGGCGCGCGTGTCGAGTACATGTTGCACTTTGTCGCCCAGCATGGCCATCGAAGTGTCAGCGTTCTTGACTGCGAAGGTACCGCCGAAACCGCAGCACTCATCGGCGGCGGGCAGCTCGACAAGATCGATGCTGCGTACTTTGCGCAGCAGCCGCAGCGGTGCGTCGCCGACGCGGAGCATGCGGAGTGAGTGACATGTCGGGTGGTAGGTCACGCGGTGCGGATAATACGCACCGACATCCTCCACGCCGAGCCTGTACACCAGAAACTCAGTCAATTCATACACGCGCGGAATAATCGCCTCCACGGCCTGCGCCAGTTGCGCGTCATGTGCGACTTCGGCCAAACGCGGATAAAAATCGCGCACCATAGCAACGCACGAAGCCGACGGCGCGACGATCGCTTCAGCCTCGCTGAACACATTGACAAAGCGCCGCGCGAGCGGGATTGACTCGCGCTGGTAGCCGGTGTTGAAGTGCATCTGCCCGCAGCACGTCTGCGCCAGCGGGAAATCAACCGTGTGGCCCAGCCGCTCCAGCAGCGTCACCATGGCCTGCCCCGTTTGCGGGAACAGCGTGTCGTTGAAGCAGGTGATGAAAAGAGAAACCCGCACAGATAGCTCCTGCATGTTCAGTGCGCACGTATTTCGGAAATGCTTCGAAGTAAAACAGGTATGATAGCGTGATCGTACAAGATCGCAACGACGCTGTCAAACCAGCAGGTGCCATGATGTTGAGCATGATGAACATGAAGCAAAGAATGTGAAGGTATTGGTAGAGGCTGATCTCAGACCAGCCCAGGGCAAGATGTCTATCAGTTTAATACAGCCGTGCCACATCCAGCACATTACGCAGCGGCTCGCCTGCCAGGAAGTGTTGAAGATTGTCGCAAAATAGGTCGGTCAAACGCGCATTTTCGCGGTCGCTGGTGCTGGCCGAGTGCGGGCTGACCAGCACGTTCGGCATGCGCCACAGCGGGCTGTCGGCGGGCAGCGGCTCGGTGGCGAACACGTCAAGTGCCGCGCCGCCGAGGTGGCCGCTTTCAAGTGCCGCGATCAACGCTGGTTCGTCGATGATCGTACCGCGCCCGATGTTGATCAGCAGCGCCCCTTCGGGCAGCAGCGCCAGTTCTTTCGCCCCAATTAAATGTTCGGTTTCATCGGTGTGCGGCGCAATCAGCACCAGGTACTCGGATTGGCCGAGCATCTCTGGCAGTTCGTTTGGCCCGTACAGCGCATCGAGGTGGAGCGTGGACGGATCGACGCCTGTGACCGTGCGCTTGTTTCCAAGCACCCGCATGCCCAACGCAGAGGCCATGCGCGCTATTTCGCGACCCACATTGCCCACACCAATCACCCCCAACGTTCGCCCGGCCAAATCAGTCGCGCCAAAGCGCTCCCAGCGCCGCGCATGCTGGTCCTGTTGCATTTGCCAGTAATTGCGGCTCCACATCAGCATCGCCATGATGCAGAACTCGGCCAGCGGCTGGGCGTGGACGCCACTCGCGGTGGTGAATATAGTATTTGGCATGCGCTCGGCGTAGCGTAGCCGCCGCACGAACTGGCCGATTCCGGCGCTGGTCGCCTGCACCCAGCGTAACTTCGGCGCAAGTTCCGGCAGATCATCATGGTGGGTGTGGTCGAAATCGAACAGCACGTCGGCCTGCCGCAGCAATTCGCGCCAGCGCGCTTCATCTTCAGCGGAGCGGATGATTTTGTTGGTGTGGTCTGCCGGATAGCGCGGCGGTGCTATCAACTCCGGCTCGTACATGACATTGATCTGTGAGCTAGCCTCGCGGATGCACTCGACATGCTCCGGCTCAAGGTAGCTGGCGATCAGGATGTTTGTTGTCGGTTGCATGAATAGTTCTCGTCTTTTTTAGTCTGCGTAGTTCTCGTACCATGCCTGCCGCGCGCGGAAATCATCAGGATACAGCGTGACCTTTTCCGGCGCAAAGGCAAAATCGAAATCCTTCAGCAGCAATGGTGTCGGCAATCGGCCCGGCGTCGAAACGCATGCCGCTGAAGCGTTCCGGCGGCTGCGCGATCAGCCACGCGAACGCCGCGCCAAGCTCGACCGGATCGGCCCACTGCGCCTTTTCTTCGTCGGGCAGTTGCGCCAGTTCGGCGCGCGTGATGCGGGTGGTCTTGATTGGCTTGCCTGGCCCCATCGAATTGAGAGCGATTTTGTACGGCGCGGACTCAAGCGACAGCGCTTTGAGAAAGCCTTCCTGGCCGTGCTTGACGGTGCAGTACGCGACCTCGTCGCGGAAGCCGCGCACGCTGGAGCCGCTGGCAATGCCGATGATGTGGCCGCCACCCTGCCGTTTCATGATTTCCCATGCAGCGCGCGTGCCGTTGTACAGGCCGCCAAGCCCAACCTGAATCTGCTGCCACCAGAGATCATGCGGCGTATCTTCAAAGCGAATCAGCGGCATCAGAATGCCACAGTGAACGATCGCGTCGAGCCTGCCCCAGCGCGTCACAACGTCACTGACAACTGTCTGAAATGCACCGAGATCGGCGGCGTCCAGCAATGCGGTCATGCCGTCGCTGCCGTCGGCGCGGAGATCATCGCCAGTTTGCGCCAGTTCCTCCGCGTTGACATCGGTGGCGCACACCCGCGCGCCTGCCATGCCAAGCGCCCGCGCCACACCCCAGCCAAGGCCGCGCCCCGCGCCTGTCACCAACGCGACTTTGCCGTCTAACACGTTCATTCCAGCACCTCGGCCTCGTCGGCATTCGTGATGATGTAGCCAAATTCGCCCGGCTGGCACATGGTTGGTGTGACGCGCGTCGCTAGCATCAACGTGCGCTTAAAGGGCGTTTCAAAGGTTTGGCGCACCGTCAGATCGTACGGATTGAGCAGCGAGCCAAGCACCGGCACGCCACTGATCGGCTGGCCGTCGAACGCGCGCTGTGCGGTAATCGCGGGGTCGGGCATGATCAGGCCGCCCTCGCGCGGGCGCAAGATGTTCAAAATGTGCTCGTAGCCAGGCGTGTTGTTGACAACGTAATGGCGCGGTGGCGGCACAACATCGCCCGGCAGCATGCCCAGCAGCCGCATCACATTGAGCGTGCCTGCCACGCCGCGCGCCACCCATTCCGTGTGCAACTGGTTCGCGCCGCCTAATTCGGCAACGATCGTGGTGACATTGAGGTCTTGCGCCCGCCGCCACATCTGGCTGGGCATCCACACGTCGCGCAGCAGAATCGACATGTTGAAGGCGCGTGCCATCGCCAGACCTTCCGGCTGCTCGTTGAACTCGATCATGTGTACTGATGCGTTGCCGCCCGCATGAAAATCGATTTGGTAGTTCAGCTTGCTGAGAAAGCCGTCGCTGATCGCTTGTGCAAGCTGGATGCTGATGGTTTTGACAGGCTCCGGGTGGCCGCCCGTGTCGCTCTCCACAAACGCGCCGTTGAGATTCATGCCGTCTTCGGGCGTGTTGCGCGACACCAGCGCCGTGCCAAGCGGATTAAGCACCGGCATGGCCATGAGTGTGCCGTGCAGCTGCGCCGGATCGATCTGATCCAGCACCGCGCGGATGATTGGAACGGATGGCACTGCTTCGTTGCCGTGGACCAGCGCCGAAAGGCCAAGCGTTGGGCCGGGCTGCGCGCCCTGCACGACATGGAGCGGCAGGCGTAGCTCCGCACCGCTGGGCAGCGTGGTGACCGGAATCCATGTGAAATCGGTGGTTGCCATGTCTTTTATTCCTTCAATCTGCTAAACAGAGGAACCATGCTGATCAGGACTCGATCTGTTCCGGTCGCCCGCCGTTGTGCGCCGAGCGTACCAATGCCGCAATTGCGCGCATGTTGGCGGCGGCTTCGCTGGCCGGGTAGCGCGGCGCGTGCCCGTGGAGCACGCAATCGGCGAAGTGCTCGACCATCAATTGGTACTCGTCAGCGCCGCTGATGTGCTCCACGCCTGTGCCGTGCCGCCCGCGATTGATAGTGATGGTCGTGTCGCCGGTGCCGGGCAGAAACGCCGCCGGAACTTCCAGCACGCCTTCCGTGCCGACCACTTCGTACATTTCGCGTCGTGCGAGAGTCAGCGCGCAGTCGAACTGCACGACCATGCCGTTCGCGAAGCGCAGCGTGCCCAGCAGTTGCTCATCGACGCCGCTGGCGCTCCACGTCGCAAAGGCTTGCGCCTCGACCGGCTCGGCATCGGCCAGCGTGCGCCCGATGTTCACGCAATAGCAGCCGACATCCATGAGCGCGCCGCCGCCCAGATCGGCCCGAAAGCGAATGTTGGCCGGGTTGGTCACGCGAAACGAAAAGCTGGCGCGCACCAGCTTGACATCGCCCAGCAGGCCGCTCCGAACAATCTCCTGCACGCGCTCGGTGCGCGGGTGGAAGCGGTACATGAACGCCTCCATGAGCAGCACGCCCGCTTTCTGCACAGCGGCGTCCATCGCCATGCACTCGTCGGCGTCGAGCGCCAGTGGCTTTTCGCACAGCACGTGTTTGCCCGCCTGCGCGGCCTTGATCGCCCATTCTTTGTGCATGCTGTTCGGCAGCGGAATGTACACCGCGTCGATATCGTCCGCCGCCAGCAGCGCCTCGTAGCTGGCGTACGCTTGCGGGATGTTGTTCGCTTCCGCGAACGCGCTGGCGCGCTCGCCGTCGCGGCTGGCAACTGCGACGAGCGTGCTATTGTAGGCCTGATGAATCGCCGGAATAACAGCCGCGCGGCCGATATTCGCCGTGCTGAGCACGCCCCAGCGTACTGGTGATGCTGTCATAGCACACCTCCTTTTTAGTGCGCGCTTGTGCCCATGCCAGTTCCATGGAGCATGGTAAAATCGTGAACTCCTTGAAACGATAGATGTCCGGCCATGAGGCCGCCGTCGACGACGTGAAGCTGCCCGCTGATCCAGGCCGCGTCCGGCGAGGCGAGAAACAACACCATCTGCGCGATGTCGCTTGGCTGGCCGACGCGCCCGAGCGGCACTTCTTGCAGGTAGCGGTTCTTGTAGTCGTCCGACAGATTCATTTCGTCGCGCTGCGCTTCGGTCTCGATCAGGCCGGGCGCGACGGCATTCACCGTGATGCCATGCGCGCCAAGTTCCATCGCCAGCACTTTGGTCAGCATGGTCAGGCCGCCTTTGGATGCGCAGTGCGCGCCGCCTTTGACGCGGCCCATCAGCGCGGCGGCGGACGAAATGTTGATGATTCGTCCCTGAATCACGCGGTCGATCATATGGCGCGCGACATGCTTGGACATGAGAAACGGGCCAGTAAGCTGCACGGCGATCTGCCGATCCCAGGCCTCGCGGTCCATTTCAATCAGCAGCTTGTGTGCGACCACGCCCGCATTGTTGATCAGAATGTCGATTTGGCCGCACTGCTCAACCGCCTGCGCGACCAGCGCCGCGACCTGCTGCTCGTCGGCGACGTCCACCGGGATTGCCACCGCTCGCCCGCCGTGCGCAACAATCTCAGTTGCTGTCCGTTCGCCTGCCGCGGCGTTGATGTCGGCGATCACAACGGTCGCGCCCTCGGCGGCAAAGCGGCGCGCGATCTCCTGCCCGATGCCGTTGCCCGCGCCGGTAATCAGCGCGACCTTTCCCTCAAATCGCATGGAGTTGCTCCTAATTTTTCATGCGCGGGTCGAGCGCGTCGCGCAGCCCGTCGCCCAGCAGGTTGATTGCAAAAACTGTCACCATGATCGCCAATCCGGGGAAGAACGCCACCCACCACGCGCGCTGCAAAAACGCGCGTCCTTCGGCAAGCATATTGCCCCATTCCGGCGTCGGCGGCTTGATGCCCAGACCAAGGAAACTCAGCGCCGAGGCCGTGATGATCGCCGATGCGATGCCGAGCGTTATCAGCACAATCAGCGGCGTCATCACGTTTGGCAGGATATGGCGCAGCACGATCGCACCGTTACGCGAGCCGACCGCCCGCGCCGCCTGCACGAATTCGCGCTCGCGGATGCTCAGTACGCTGCCGCGCGTGATACGCACGTAGTCGGGAATCGACGAGATGCCGACTGCGATCATGAGATTGACTAAGCTGTCGCCGAGGATCGCGACGATCGCCAGCGCGAGCAGAATGCCAGGAAATGCCAGCAGCAGATCGACCATGCGCATGATCACGGCGTCGGGCCAGCCGCCGTAAAAGCCCGCGATCAGTCCCAGCAGCACGCCAATGATCGCTGCGATTGCGACCGACACAATGCCGACCGGCAGCGATATTCGCCCGCCGTACAGCACGCGCGTGAAAATATCGCGCCCAAAGCGGTCGGTGCCCATGGGATGTTCGAGGCTCGGCGCTTGGAGCGAACTGCGCTGGTTGGTTTTAATCGGATCGGATGTGCTGAGCACTGGCGCCAGCAGCGCCGACAGCACGACGATCAGCAGGATCGTGCCGCCAATTAAGGCACTGGGGCTGCGGCGGAGTCGCCGCAGCGCGTCACCTGCCGGGCTGCGACCGCGCACCGCCTGCTCAACGTGTTCGCTTTGAATAGGAACGGAAACCTGTGCCATATGGTAGCCTAATGTCTTTATTGATAACGAATGCGCGGATCAATGGCGGCGTAGAGCACGTCGACCGCCAGGTTGACCAGCACGTACACCACGGCGGCGAACAGCACCGTGCCCTGCACCAGCGGGAAATCGCGGTTTCCAATCGCGTCCACCGCCAGCCGCCCCAGACCTGGCCGCGAAAAGATCGTTTCGGTCACGACCGCGCCGCCGAGTAGCGCGCCGAGCTGCAAGCCGAGCAGCGTCACGGTTGGAATGAGCGCATTCTTGAGCGCATGGCCGACGATCACGGCGCGCCCGGTTAACCCCTTCGCGCGCGCGGTCGTGATGTATTCCTGCTGCAACACTTCCAGCATGGACGAGCGCACCAGCCGGGCCAGCGAAGCCGCCGACGCCAGCCCAAGCGCCAGCGATGGCAGAACCAGCCGCTCGACGCCGCCCTGGCCGGTAGCGGGAAACCAGCCGAGCCGAAACGAAAAGAAAATGATCAGCAGCAGGCTGGAATAGAATACCGGCACCGAAATGCCCAGCAGCGCAAAGCTCATCGAGGCGGTATCGACCCAGGTGTTGTGCATGACCGCCGCCAGCACGCCCAGCAGAATGCCCACCACAGCAGCAAACACCAGCGCCGTCAGCGTCAACTCCAGCGTGCTCGGCAAAGCTTCCAGAATGCTGTCGGTCACCGGGCGCTGGCTGCGCAATCCAACGCCGAGATTGCCCTGGAGCGCCTTGCTCGCGTAGTCAACGTACTGCACCCACAGTGGACGATCCAGCCCAAGCTGGTGGCGAATCTGCGCGGCCCGCTCCTCGGTCAGCGGCTTGTCGCCCGCGAAAATCTGCACGGGATCGCCCGGCACCAGGTGCAGCATGGCAAAGGTCAGCACCGAAATGCCGATGATTACTGGAATGGCCTGAAGTAAACGCTTGGAAATATAGCCGAACATAATTCCACCGTCTGGCATCATGACAAGATGACATGATGAAGAACCGTGTTCAATCACCGTGTCATCTTGTCACCTTATCATCTTGTTACTTCTTCAGCTGTACGTCGTAGAGCCACACATACGAAGCAAGCGCATCAAGGTAGTCACCCTGGACTTCGGCACGCTTGGCGTTGTGGGTGATCGTGTCGACCAGTGGCACAGTAGCGAGATCCTTCAACACCCGCTGCTGAATCTGGGCATACAACGTTTTGCGCTTATTGTCGTCCGTGGTCGCGGCGGCGTCTTCCAGCATTTTGTCGACTTCGGGAACCTGGTATTTCGCGCGATTGAAGGCGTCGACATTTTTGGAATAGAAGATCGTGCGCAACACGTCCGGGTCGGCGTACGAGAACCACATGAAGCCGACATCGTACTTGTTCTGCTTGATCAGATCGCGAGCCGCGGCGCGCTCCAACGGATTGACCTTCACGTCGATGCCGATGTCGTGCAAGCTGGCCTGGATTGACTCGGCCATCGCCTGGTCAGTCGGTCGCGCCTGAATCGGGAAGTCGATCGACAGCTTGCGTGCCGTTCTTCGCGCGCATGCCATCGCTTCCAGCTGTCCAGCCAGCGGCATCAAGAATACTCTTCGCCTTCTCCTGGTCGAATGGATACAGCGATTCTGTTGACGGATCGTAGCCAAATGTCGGCTTCATCGAGCGGGCTTGCGGCGACCGCATTCAAGCCCTGGAAAACAGATTGGTTCAATCCCGCCCGGTCGATGCCGTACTCCATCGCCAGACGCACCTGCGGATCGCCGATCGGCGCGTCGGTGTGCGATAGGTTCATCAGCAGAATGTAGCCGGAGCCAGGCTGGCCCTTTTCGATCACTGCAAAGTTCGAGTCGCTCTTCATCGCCTCGTATTCGAGCGGGTCCATGTCATCGGTGTATTGAATTTCGCCGCTCTTGAGCGCGCCGGTTCGCACCGACGCTTCCGGGATGATCTTGAACACAATCTCGTCCAGATACGCCGGGCCGGTGTGCTTGAAGAACGACGATCCCCAGTTGTAATCCGGGTTCTTCACCAGCGTGACATGATCCTTCGGCACCCATTCCTTGAACATGAACGGGCCAGTGCCAACCGGGTGCTGCGCGAAGCCAGCCGGGTCTTTCTTCACTGCGGTCGGCGAGACGATGCCCAGGTAGCCGTTCAGGTTCGCGAGCAGCGGCGCAAAGCCCTGCTTCATGACGATCTTGACGGTATGATCGTCGATGACTTCGGTGTGATCGTACGGCCCGATCTGATCGTGCGACTGCCCCGCTTTGGTCGCCGGGTCCATCACGCGGTCAAAGGTAAACTTGACGGCATCGGCGTTGAACGGCGTGCCATCATGAAACTTGACGCCTTGCTTGAGCTTGAATGTAAACTCCTTAGCGTCGGGCGAAACTTCCCATGATTCGGCCAGGCCAGGAACAATCTTGCCCGATTCCGGCATCCAGACCAGTGGTTCGCAGACGTTCAGAGTAATGCGAATCGTCGAGTCATAATTCGTCACCTGTGGATCGAGCGTGTCATCGACATCGAAGCCGAGACCGTACGCCAGCGAATTGCCGCTGGATGAGCCGCTTGCAGCGGCGGGGGCGCTGGTTGCTGCCGCGCCGCCAGACGCGGGCGCGGTTGCTGCGGCAGCCGGAGCGCTAGTTGACTCCGCGCCGGAAGCGGGTGCGCTGTTGGTATCGGCGCCTGGTGCAACGGGGGCGGATGTGCCGCCACACGCCGCAAGAACGGAAGCACCGACGCTGGCGCTGAGAAGCTGTAAGAATCGACGGCGACTTCATGTGGTCATCACGCATGTGCTCTGCCATTGGTTCGCTCCTTCTGTAGGGAAAACTAAAAATCTTTCAATAGCCAACGTGTGCTTTAGCCGATACACAGCTCCTTTCCAGATTGTCAACAGAACAAAGAGCAAGGAATATACTCTCTTTTGTCCTTTGCTCTTTGTTCTTTCTATCACGTAAACATGGCGACCGTCTGCGGCGAGTGCATGCGCCCGTACAAATAGCGCAGGAACTCCGCCCGACGCTCAGGCGCAACCGCCTGCCAGACCGGCGTAACGGATGGCTCGCCCCACCAATATGACCAGATGAGGGCGCTGCGGTCGGGCGCGGCGATGAAGCGCATGCGGTTCGCCACCCAGCCCTCGCCGCCGATCAGCGCGTTGGCATGCAGCCAGTCGGCCACCTGCTCGGGCGTGCGGCCTTCCATGTGGAGTTGCCATGCCGCCACGGTGCCGATGCCCGAGCGGTAGCGCGTCAGCAGCGCCTGAAGCTGATCGTCGTCGCTGTCAATCCAGTCGATGACATGCAGGCCATTGTCGGCAATGCCCTCGAACGGCGACGACGACGCGGTGTTCACGACCGAGAGCAGCCCGTCGGCGGGCGCGGTGCCTTCGGCGTACCAGTGCTCGCGCAGCTTGAACTGGACATAATGACCTGGATAACCTTCATGGACGGCCAGATGCTTCAATCCTGGTCGCGTCAGCACTGGATCGATGTTCAACTCAATCGTGCGGTGGCTGTAATCGCAGCGCCCGCTAAACGGCGCGGCGCTGATCGTCCGCACGCGCATGCCGTCCGACTTTAGGGCAGGAATTTCCATGCGCTGCGCCGTGCGATCCCACGCTTCGCTTAAGAGCTCAGTGAGTGTGCCTTGTACCTCGTCGGGCGGCACGCGGTGGCGCGCTTCCCACGCGGCGCACTGCGCGGCCAAATCGCCACTGTAGTCCATGCGGTTCAGCAGCACGCGCATGGCGGCCCGCAGCGCGTCCAACTCCGCGTCAGACGCGGGCGCGGCAGGCACATGGAGGAAACCGCTGATCTGCTCGTCGAAAGATAACTTTCCTGCGCGCCAATCGCAGAACGCGATCTCCGATTGGCAGACCTGCTGATAGTAGCGCCGTCGATCCGGCTCCGGCAAATCGGCGGCACGCGCCTCCAGATGGATAAAGCGTTCCCGCGCCTCGGCATAGTCGGCGAACGGCTCTGGCCGGTGCGTGGTGGACATGTTCAGCACCACCAGCGCATCGGCGTGGCCTGGCTCGGCACGAAACAGCGCGTCCAGACCGAGTAGCGCGGCTGTCATGTCCTCGCCATATACCAGCGTCGCATCACTTATCACGTGCGTCTCCTCTGGTCATGATTTCCGCAACCAGCGCCACCGGAACCGAGCCGAACGATAGCAGCCGATCATGAAATTGTCGAAGGTTAAAGCTAGGACGTGCCTGTAGCTCGCGGCGCAGATTGTGAATCGCGTCGGTGCCGGTGAGATACATCAGCGCCGTGGCGGGAAACATGCTGTTCTTCACGGCTTCGTTGTGTGCCGCCGCCGCTGGCATGCCGACCCGCTCCTGATAAAAGCGCGCCGCGTCTTCCAGCGACCACTGGCCGTGGTGCAGCCGCACGTCGGCCAGCGCGCGGGCGGCCATGCGCAACCGCCCGTGCCGCTCGGCGTAGCGCTCAAGCGGCGTCATGAAGTCAACTTCGCCCATCAAATCGGTGGCGTAGCACGCCCAGCCCTCGGCCATGGTCCCGCCGCAAAACATGGCAATCCGCGAGGCGCAGTCCACCGCTGCCACCTGGCCGATCCGCGATTGGGCGCGAAATGCGTAATAATTTTGCACATGGTGACCAAGCGCTCCGTGGTGAACGACATGGTTGAGTTTGATCACGCTGTCATTGGTGGCGCGCAACAGCCGTTCCTGCTCGTCGGCGGGCATGCTCGGCTCGATTGGCGTGACCAAGTATTCGACCTCCGGCAGCGCGTCGAACGGCGCAGGCGAATGGTAGAACAGAAAATACAGGTGCGACGCGGCAAATCGCACCCAACGCGGGCGCGGCACGTAGCGAATCGGGTAATCGGGCCACGTTACCAGTTGGTGTGCTTCCGCCGTTGCACGGCATGTGCTCCATACCTCGCCGTAGCGCGGTAGATACTGCTCGGTCGTCGGATGATGTTCGGCCTGCATCGCCAGCACCGCGCGCCAGTCATCCACGCCGAATTCGCGTGCTTGCGCTTCAAGATCGGCGGCGCACTCGGCGATTGTGGCTTCGGCATACGCAGCAATCTCGTCCGCCGATTGGCTCAGGAAATGTCCATGGCGCAGGTATCGTTCGAATGCTTCGCCGCCGCAGGCGTACTGATCGCTGGTATGCTGGCGCAATTCGCGTTCCAAGTAGTGCTGAAATGCGGCGACCGATTGTACGGCGTTTTCTGCCGCCTTGCTTACCTGCGCATCGGCTACGCCGTGCTCGTGCATGAGCATGGGAATGCCCTCTTGAAGCAGCGCCAGCAAGCCACGGCATTCATCGATAGCTTTTTCGGTCCATGCCAGCGGTGCCTGTCGCACATTGACTTGGCCTTGCTCCAGCAACGCGCGCATGGCGTCCATGCGCGCGGCAGCATGCTCCAGGCGTTCGCGGAGTGGCGCGAACGGGCGGCGCAAAAGTGACAAGATGCCAAAAGCCGCCTCGCCGGTGTAGACACACGGATTGCCGCTCTGGAAGTGCAGCGATTCGTATTCCCAGCGCTAAATCTGCAAAAAGCCTTCCGCCAGCTTGCGGTCGAGTATCTCGGCATCGTTCAGCGGCTCGTCTGGCAGGCGGTGAAGATCGCTAAGCAGCGCGTCCATATCAGACTGTGCGGCTGCAACGCCTTGTTTGGAATAATCCGGCAGTTGATCGTCGTACTCATGCACGCCGATGAACGTCGCATTGACTGGACGGTGCCGGTAGTACGACCTCCAAAAGGCATCGAGCCAATTTTGGAATGCAGGTTCCTGTGTCATGCCCACTCTCGCTTGTGTTGGTCGCTAGGCTTCCAGCGGCAGATCGACCCAACGCCGCTCATGAAATGATTTCTCGACCGCGTTGATAGCTTCCTGCACCCACGCGCCGTCCTCGAAGTTGCCCTGATTGCGCTCGCCGCCGTCCAGAATCTCGTCAATGAAATCCTTGACCAGATTGGCATAGAACAGGCTGCGCCACGACTCGCGCGGGTGACCGCCGGTTGGATAGAAGCGCTGCGGAATCTCGACCTGCTTGAACTCAACATCGTCGGGCGTTGCGATTTTGATCGTCTCAGCGACGCCAAACTCCTCGACCAGACGGCAGATGATCGCGCCCTTCTCGCCATAAATGCGCGCCTCGATGCCAGGATAGTTGCCGACCGTCACGAAACTGGTCTGGATCGAGCCGATCGCGCCGTTGGTGTATTCGCTGATGTAGATGTCACCGTCGTCGATGTTCATGCGCATCATTTTGCCGGTGGCGCGCACCATGCGTTCGGGGATGAAATTCTGCATGGTGCCGACCACGCGGCTGTAATCCGCGCCGACCCACCAGTGGCCGATGTCGATGATCGGCGCGCCGTAGCCTTCCAGCGAAGAGGTTTGAATCGTTGATTGATCGGCGTCGGGATCGACCTGGCGCAGCGGATTTTGCGGGTCGAGCCACTGCGAATTCTGTTCGTAGCCGTTGAAAATAAATGGCGTGCCGACAAAGCCCTCGTCGATCAGCGACTTGGCGTACTGCACGCCGGGACTGTAGCGAAACGTAAAGCCGAGTTTGGTTTTGAGTCCTTTGGATTTTGCCAGCGCCGCGGCCTGGCGTGTTTGCTGGAAGTTGTAGGCAACCGGCTTTTCGCACAGCACATGTTTGCCCGCTTCCAGTGCCGCCAGCGACAATTCTAAATGGGTGTGCGACGGCGTCACCACGTCGATCACATCGATGTCGGAGCGCCCGACCAGTGTTTGCCAATCGTTGGTGAACTCGACAACACCGAACTGCGCGGCGAACTCCTGCGCGCGGTCGCCGATCACGTCGCCAATCGCAACAAGCTCGCAGCGCGGATCGCGCAGCCAGCCAGGGATATGCGCGTGCTGCGCCCATGCACCCGCCCCGAGAACCGCCACCCGTAGTTTGCTTTCTCGCATGGCTTTTCCTTTTCTGTGTGATTACTCGCGCGCGGAAGAGGTGTGCGCGAGTGGTGCGACCGTATCAATTGCCGTTGTGAGGGCGTCTAACTGCTCGCCTTCCAGGGTTCGGACGTAATGTTTAAGAATTGCCGTCTGCGCCCGTGCCGGGTCGCCGGATCGTAGTTCATTCACAAGCCGCTGGTGAAACTCAACGATATAGTCAATCGTGGCATGCTCGTTTTCCAGCGTTGTGATGAACAATGCGCGAATCTGGCCGCTCAGGTTCGACCACAGTTCCATGATGCGCGGCGAGTGGCAAATCTCGACCAGGAGCCGGTGAAAATCCAGGTCGAGCTGCACCAGGCGCGGCACATCGTCCGGCAAGCCGCACTGGCCCATGTCCTCAATAAGATTGTCAAGATGTGCCAGCAGCGCGTCATCGATTTTATGAAACCCGATTCGAACTGCGTAACCTTCTAACAGTGCGCGCGCGTAACCAAGATCAAGCGCGTCCTGCTTCGACAGGCGGGCGACAAAGGTTCCGCGGCGTGGCTGTGTCACAACCAGCCCCTGCCGTTCGAGCATGAGCAGCGCCTCGCGCACCGTCGTCCGGCTGACGCCAAGCTGTTCGGTGAGGCGTGTTTCCACCAAGCGGTCGCCGGGCTTGATGTGACCGGCAAGAATGGCGTCCTCCAGCGATTGGCGTACATCGTCAACGAGCCGGGCGCGACTCGGCGCACGCAGGGCCGCAAGTGAATCAGACATGAGAACGTTTGGCTCCTTCGCCAGAAGAATGGAGTTAAAGAAATGTCGTCAGTCGATTGTCGACATTTTAATATAAAATAAGGATTTGTCAAGATGCAGCAGAGCGCAGCTCAGGCGAAACGGAGGGACGTTTTATAGGATGAGGCGCGAGAACGATCTGCGGCCAGCAGACACAACAACGGCCATGCGCCGGGTTGATCTCAGCAAATGGTGGCGCATGGACATCATGCTACGTTGCGTGAATAACTCACCTTCACGCAGTGGGTAATTATGGGCTTTCACGCCGCAAACGAAGCTCACGACCAATGCTGCGAGCCGTTGCTTCCGAGCAATCCGGGGGATTACTGGCGCGTCATGTGGCGCTTCCCAGCCAATGATTAAGCTTTTTGAATAACAGCCTATCGTCGAACGGCTTGGGCAAGTAATCATCGCACCCGGCCCGCAGCGCCTTTTCGGCGTCGCCGCTCATCGCGTGGGCAGACAGGCCGATGATCGGGATATGGGCCAGCAACGCGTCGGCTTTGATGCGGCGCGTGGCTTCCCAGCCGTCCAGCACCGGCAACGACATGTCCATCAAAATAAGATCAGGCCGTTCCTGCGCCGCCAATGCGACGCCGTGTTCGCCGTTTTCGGCCATGATCAGATCATAATCTTCTTCCAAGAGCTGCACAAGCAGATCAATGTTATATTCGGCATCTTCCACAATCAATATTCTTTTCATGAGTCGCCCCTGGCTACGGTGCGTTGATCGACGTGGGTCGCAGCAGGCGTTGCAATTCCCGGATCAACATGTCTCCTTCCAATCCATGTTTCTGCATGATCTGCGCTGCGCACTCGCGTAGCCGGATTTCATCCTCGTCTGTTAGCGCTTCGGCAGTCAGAACGATGACCGGAATTGAGGCGTAGTCTGGCTGCTGTCGCAATTGCTCGATCATGCCCAGGCCATCAGTCTGGGACATCAGCAAATCGAACAGAATGGCGTCGGGTCGGCGCTGAGCGATGGCTTCCAACGCCGCCTCGCCATCGTTGACTATCTCGATGTCGTACGCGGAATCGGCAAGGATCTGCTGCACCATGGTACCAATGGCAGCGCCGTCGTCCACGACCAACAGCCGCCGTGATGTGGTAGCGCTGGTCTGGGCGGCGCGAGCAAGTGCTGCCAGCACAACTTCATGATCGAGCGGCTTGAGCAGATAATCAGTCGCACCAAGCTGATAGCCAAGCGCCTTTGTGTCCACAATCGTCAGCAGAATGACCGGAACATCGCGCGTTGCCGGATCATGCTTGAGTTCATGCAGCACCTGCCAGCCGTCTTTGTCGGGCATCATAACATCAAGCGTGATCGCGTATGGATGCAATTCTTTTGCCTTCTGCATGCCTTCATCACCCCCGCGCGCTGCAACCACCCGATAGTCAGTGCCGGCTAAGTTTTCTTGCAGCAATTCGATTGCATCAGGGTCGTCGTCGATGGCCAGCACGATCGGTTGTTCATTTTGCGTCCGTGCTTCCGCTGCCGCCGCGTTAGCCGACGACGCGGCGTGTGTAGAAGGCGGCGTGTCGCCATGGCGGATCGGCAGGCGCAACGTAAAGATCGAACCACTACCAAGCGTGCTTGTTGCTGTTAGTTCGCTGTCAAGCAGCTGCGCCAGGTGGCGGCTAATCGAAAGACCTAATCCGGTGCCGCCGTATTTTCGAGTTGTGCTGGAATCGGCCTGCTGAAACTCATCAAAAATGTGTTCAAGTGCATCCTCAGCAATGCCGATGCCGGTATCGATGACCTCAAACAGAACTGTAAATCGAGAATTGAAAACTTCATCATCTGCACTGGTTCCTGGTTCTGAGCGCTCGGTTCTCACACGCAGCGTGACCGTGCCTTCGTGCGTGAATTTTGCGGCGTTTGAAAGTAGATTCAGCAAAATCTGCTTGACTTTATCCTGATCAGCGAAAATGGGCGGCAGGTGCGCGGCACCATCAATCATGAGCGTCACGCCGGGTCTAAGCAGCGGCTGCGTGGTGTCAATGCACATGGTCACCAACTCAACGGGGTCAAAAGTTGTGGGCTGCACGTCCATGCGACCGGCCTCGATCTTGGCAATGTCGAGAATAGTATTGATCAGTCCCAGCAAGTGATCGGCGCTGGCAAGCACTTTGTCGAGATTATCGAGCTGTTTAGCCGGCAGGCTGTCCATAGCCTTGCGCTGTACAATGCGCGTGAAGCCAATGATCGCATTGAGCGGCGTGCGTAGCTCGTGGCTCATGTTGGCCAGAAACGCACTTTTGGACTGATTGGCGTGCTCGGCGGCGGAGCGGGCCTGCTGCGTCTCATTGAACAATCGCGCGTTCTCGATAGCGATGGCGGCCTGTCGCGCCAAACCGATCACGAAATCGAGATCGGATTGATCAAAAGGACCACTGACGAGCTTATCCCGCCAGATGGTCATGACGCCGATCACATGCTCGCGCGCGAGTAGTGGCGCCAGGAGCATGGCCTCGGCTTCGCGATCAGCGGTTTCTGAAATAAAAATCACGCGCGGGTCATACATGGGCTCGTTGACGATCTCTGCCGCGCCGCTCTGTGCAATATGTCCGGTTAAACCATGGCCAAGATGACCCAGCCACGCTTTGTTGACATCGGCATATTTCCCCAGCGCTACCACAACGGGCAAGCTGCCATCCGGCTCCAGCAGCCGCAGCACCACGTCCTGTCCATGCAGCAACTCCTGCGCGCGGGCGGCGATGCGCTGCAGCACCGTCGGCAGGTCAAGACTGGCTGAGATCTCGCGGCCAACGTCGGCCAGCGCGGCGGTTTCGCGGGCGCGGCGCTGCTCGGCCTGAAACAGCCGCTTGGTTTCCTCGAACAGCCGCGCGTTTTCCAGTGCCACGCTCATGCTGGCTGCCAGTGTGCTCAGCAAGCGCAAGTTGGCATGGGTAAAGGCGTATTGCTCCGCGCACTTCAGTGCGATGATGCCAATGACCTCATCACCGGTGATGAGTGGCACGCCCATCCAGGAGTCAGCGGGCGCTGGCTCGAAAAAGGTTCTTGACGGATGCACGCCGAAGCGCCGGTGTTCGGCCCAGGTGCCAAGCACCAGCGGCTGGCCGGAATGGAGCACATGTGCTGTCAGTCCTGTGTTGCACATGTATGGCGCAGCTGTTCGCCGGTCGTTGTGTTCAATAGAGTAGGGTACATGGATCTGATGTGTCTGACGGTCATGCAAGCCAATCAGAATATCAGCCGGGCTGAAGAGCGCCCGCACGCGCTCGCCGACAAGCTCGATAATCGCATGGAAGTCAAGTTGCTTTACCAGCGCCTGCCCGATGTCATTGACAAGCTCCAGTTCGGCGTTACGCTGCCGGGTCTCCTCAATCGCCCGCACGCGGCTGAGCGCCGTAGCGATGTGCTGGCCCACAAGCGTGAGCAACTCTTTATCATGCTCAGTGAGTTGCATGTCCTCGTGGTAGCTTTGCACAGCCACCACGCCCAACGTACGTCCGTTGGCTTTCAATGGCACGCCCAGCCAGGCCGCCGGCGCAGCGCCTAACACATCGAGTTCGCCCTGTTGCACGAGTTCCTCTAGCCTGGCCGATGTGAGCAGCGCTGGATGTCCCAGCCAAATCACATACGCCGTCAGACGTTTTGGTTCGCCAGGGCCAATGTAGTTCCAGCGATTGGGATTGGGGATTTCATCCACTTCATCGACATAAAAAGGGAAGCTGATCGTCTGTCGGTCAGCGTCATAGAGCGCGATGTAGAAATTGTTGGTATACATCAGCTCGCCAACAATGCTGTGGATGGCCGCATAAAACTGGGGCATGTCCTCGGCGGCGCTGGCAACGTCGGTGATGCGATAGAGCACGGACTGCATGCGTTCTGCACGCAGGCGCTCGGCCTCCAACGCCTCCAGTTCGGCGACGCGCTGTCGCAGGGCGGCACTATCGTTCAAAGGCTGAACGTTTGTTTGCTGCTGATCGTCCATACCATTCCTTGCGGTTAAACATCAGCAACGTAGGTTGGGTGTGCTGTGTTGCTAGGTACATCGTTTATTGGTAGTATCACATCAATATCAATTGACTGAACAGAACTTGTTTTAGCGGCTGGATATACTCACATGGTAGCACATCTCAGCCGCCAAGCGCACCAGATAAAAGATGTATATCTTGCCTCTGTGCAACGCGTTCACCCAGTACGCATCACGCTGCGCCGGGCGCGCCGAAGTTCTGCGCGCTGTCGTCCAGCACCAGTACCCAGCCTGGCCCCTGATCCGGCGTAGTGAAGGTGCGTGTGCCGCTTCTGGCAAATGTGTCGATCTCTGTCGCTGTACCGTTGCGCGGGTCGAACCACCATGCGCGCGTCTGCTCGCCTGTCAGTACATCTAAGTTGATCTCAACTATCTGGTTTGCATTCGGGATGTACACAAACGCATAGCGGCCATCCGCGTCGCGTGTGGCAGCGACATGATCGCCGCCCATGCCTAAATCGGAGGCGAGCAGCGCCTGGTCAGGAATGCGGCTGAGATACGGGCGTGACTCCATCAAACGCCGCAGAAAGCCGACCTGCGCCGCGCCGGGCCGGTCGAGCGCCTCCTGCCATGACCGATCGGCATGGTTGATTGGTTCGCGCCTATCAGGGTCGTAGAACTGCCAGAGCGCATGGTGGCCGTACGTCACGCCGCAGCCGCCCGCGAACACCGAACGGTAGCACTGCTTGCGCACATCGTAATCACGGAAGTAGCCGTTGGCCGGGTTCCATGTCGGCCATGGATTCACCGGATGATCTTCATAGTTCGGCTCGGCGTCAAGCACCGGCCTGGTGGGCGTGCGGGCATAGTCGGCGGCGATCTGCTCCCACACCGGCACGTCATGGCCGGAGCCGTGGCCGGATTGCAGCATGTTGATGTCGAGCCAGTCCTCGTTATGCAGGAAGCGCGACGTGCCTTTATCAAGGCCGCCGGGCGGGTGATAGGTCATGAGCGCCTGGCCGTGCGTACCCGCGTCGATGCCCGCCGCCATGGCGCGCCAGACCGGACGGTAGTCGGCCTCATCAGTCACCGGCAGGCGGTCGCCGCCCAAAATCCAGATGATGTTCGACTGATCGCGGTAGCGTTCGCCCAACATTTGACCATACGTAAAGGCATTGTCGGGGTTGAAAAGCACTGGCCCGGCGCCCCATGCCCGGTTCACCTTGTCGCCCCATGTCGGCAGCAGCCCCACGTAGAGTTGATGTTGCGCGGCAAGTTGGATCACTGTATCCACAAACGCAAAATAGGTCTCGCGCGGGCGCGTTGGGTCGTTCTCATGCAGTGGCAGCACGCCGTAAGCATTAGGCGTGGTGATTCCCTCGAATTCGGCTAACACGACTGCCTGAATCACCGTGAAGCCCTTCGCCTGTCGATTCGCAAAATAGGAAATTACTTCTTCGCGCGTGCAACGGTGGAACAGTTCCCATGCAGTGTCGCCGAGCCAGAAAAACGGCGCGCCAGTTTCCGTGACTAAGAAGTGCTTGTTATCGCTGACGCGGATTCGTGGAAGCATGTGCTCACCTGCTCATGTCATCAAAACAGTGTGGTACTATTTCAGGACGGTTCCTGAACCGCAGCTATGATAGCATGGTTTATTCGCCACATGTTTACGAGGAGCGAAATGGCGCACGGACAAAAAGTTCTCATCACTGGCGCAGCGGGCCGCATCGGCAGCTTCCTGAGCCACACCTTCGCTGACCGCTACGACCTTGTTCTGACCGACGCCCGACCGCTCGACGACGCGCCCGCACCGTTCACGGAGGCTGATCTCGCGGATGTTGACACCCTGCGCCGCTTATGCGACGGCGTTGACACGGTGGTGCATCTTGCCGCCGATCCCAGCACCCGCGCGACATGGGACAGCCTGCTGCCGCGCAATGTGGTCGGCGTGTACAACGTCTTCGAGGCCGCGCAGCAGGCTGGTTGCCGCCGCGTGGTGTTCGCCAGCAGCATCAACGCCGTGGTTGGCTACCCGCGCGAAATGCAAATTCACACCAGCCAGCCGGTGCGCCCCGGCAACCTGTACGGCGCAACCAAGGCGTGGGGCGAGGCGGTAGCGTGCTACTATGCCGACCAGCGCGGTCTATCCGCGATTTGTCTGCGCTTCGGATGGGTAACGGAGCGCAGCATGCCGCGCGTGCCGAACGATCATCTGCTGAGCATGGGGCTGACCTACGAAGACCTGGGGCGGCTGGTCGCAGCCTCGATCGACGCGCCGGACGATCTGCGGTTCGGCGTTTTTCATGGAGTTTCCGACAATCGTTTCAAGCGTCTGGACATCACCGACGCGCGCGCGATTCTTGGCTACGCGCCTGAAGATGATGTGTTCGCGCTGGCGGCAGCAAAGGAGCAGCGGCAATGAAAATCACACGTCTCGAAACGTTTCTGGTGCAGCCGCGCTGGCTGTTCCTTAAAATCCACACCGACGAAGGACTGATTGGGCTAGGCGAACCAGTCGTTGAGGGTCGCGCGCTGACTGTCGCGCAGGCCGTGGCCGAGTTGGAGCCGTATCTGGTTGGCAAAGACCCGACGCGCGTCATGCACCACTGGCAGGCCATGTACAAGCATGCGTTCTACCGCGGCGGCCCGGTGCTGACCAGCGCGCTGTCGGGTGTGGAGCACGCGCTGTGGGACTTGACGGGCAAGGCCGCGGGGCTGCCGGTATATAAGCTGATGGGTGGCCCGCTGCGCGACCGCATCCGCATTTATGCGCATGTGCGCGGCGCAACGCTGGACGAGGCGACGGCTAATGTCAAAGCGCTAGTGGCGCAGGGCTTCACCGCGCTCAAAACCGGCATCACGACCGCCAGCACTGTGAAGCGTGATGGGCAAGGATCGGCGTTGGAGGCGGGTGGCATCGCTCACCGACCGGCCCGGATCATTGAAACGCCGGGATTTGTGCAGCGCGCGGCTGATTGGTTCGCGGCGCTGCGGGAGGCTGCCGGGCCGGAAGTCGATATTGCAGTGGACTTTCATGGTGCGGTCAGCCCACAGACCGCCGGGCTGCTGATCAAGGCGCTGGAGCCGTTTCAGCCCATGTTCATTGAGGAGCCGGTGCAGTGCCAGAATGTAGACGTACTGGCCGATCTTGCGCGCAAGACGCACCTGCCGATCGCGACCGGCGAGCGCATCTTCACAAAATGGGGCTTCCGTGAGATTCTGGAGAAGCGCGCCGCGTCAATTCTCCAGCCGGATATCTCGCATGCCGGCGGCATCTTCGAGGGGCGCCTCATCGCTGGCATGGCCGAGTCGTACTACGCCGCCATCGCGCCGCACTGCCCTCTCGGTCCGATCTCGCTGGCTGCCGGCGTGCAACTCGACGCCGCGATTCCGAACTTTCTGGCGCAGGAGCAGGTGTCGCTCGGGGATGGCTATTTGAAGCAGCCGTTTGTGCTCAAAGATGGCTATTTGGAATTACCCACCGCGCCCGGGCTAGGTATCGAACTGGATGAGGAGGCGCTGGCGGATAAAATCGGTCATGACTGGCGCAACCCGGAGCGCTACAGTCCGGACGACGGCGCGGCGATTGATTGGTAAGTGTACGATTTCAACAGGTTAGCGCTGCTTTCCCTGGTATCTTAAATGCAACAAGAACAGATCGGGGATTCTGGCCCTGACCTCGACTCAGGCGGGTCGGGCGGCGTGTTGCTTCCCTTTCGGCTGCGTACCTGTGAGGGAGTTGGTGCGCCTCTGCCCGCCGTGCTACCGGCCAAACGGTATCGCGTGGTCAAAGCCTCGCTGGCAGTCCCCTGCTCGGCCCCAAGCCCCATGCAAGGCCACCGCACTCAACGGATGGTTGAGTGCGCGCCTGTTACAGTGGCGTACTGCGTCGCGCATCGTGAAGGCTCTGGTGGTCTGGCAGCGACCGGAACCTATAGCTAGGAGAATGCATGATTGCCATTATGGGCGCGGTGCATGACGAAATCGCTGGCCTGCAGCGCCGCATGACCGTGGAAGAAACCATTGTGCAGCCAGGCTGGCGCGTGTTCAAAGGCGCGTACCGGCAATGCCCGGATGTGCTGTTGGCGCAAACTGGCATCGGCGGGGATGCCGCACGGCGCACCGCGCAATTCGTCCTGGACAACTATCCCGTCACGACGCTCGTTTCGATTGGGTTTGCCGGAGCGCTGTCGCCCGCGTTGCGCATCGGTGATCTCGTCCTGTGCTTGCAGTTCTGCCTGGCGGACAACTCATCGTGTGACGCCGAGCGCGAGTTGCTGCCGTTTGTAGCACAGGCGCTGGCACATGCCGATCTTAATCTGTTCGCCGGGCGGAGTGTCACGGTGGAGCGAATCGTTACTACGCCCGAACAAAAGCGCGCATTGTCTGAAACAACGCGCGCTCAGATGGTGGACATGGAAGGCTTCTGGATCGCGCAGCTTGCCTCCGCCAGACATCTGCCCTTCGTTGCGGTGCGGGCCATCTCCGACACGGCAGCGCACAGCCTGCCGGCCTTCGATCAATTTTTTGACGATCATGGCAGGCTGCACCCCAAACAAGCGCTGCGCCATTTTGCGGCGCGCCCGCGCGAACTGATGCAGATTCCCAAAATCTTTCGCAACGCGCGCACGGCCCGGCAGCGCCTGACAACCTTTTGTGATGCACTGCTGCCAGCGTTGCTTGAAAGCGAGTACACCTCATGCGCGCACTCGTGACCGGCGCAAGCGGCTTTGTCGGCGGCAACGTGGCGCGGGCGGCGCTTCGCCATGGGTACACCACGCGCATTCTGGTGCGCTCAGGCCGTATGCCGGCCATGCTCGCTGATATGCCGGTGGAGGTGGCGCGCGGTGATCTGCGCGATCGAGCCGCACTTGAGCGAGCGCTCGACGGCTGTGACGTGCTGTTCCACGTGGCTGCCGCCTACACTTTCTGGTCGCCGGACTCACAGCAGATCTACGAGTCCAACGTCACCGGCACGGAAAACATCCTGGCCGCCGCCCGCGCGGCAGGTGTGCGCAAAGTGGTGTATACCAGCACCGAATCGACGATCGGCATACTAGAGGACCGCCTGGGGACCGAGGCACTGAACGTTGACCCGTCAACCTTGGCAGGCGAGTATAAACGCACAAAATATCATGCAGAGCAAGTCGCGCACCGAATGTGCCATGAAGGATTGCCGCTCGTGATCGTCAACCCGACCACGCCGGTCGGGCCGGGCGATGTCAAGCCGACGCCGACCGGACAGTTCATTGTCGATTTTCTCAACGGGCGCATGCCGGCCTACGTCAACACTGGCCTCAATTTAATCGATGTCGAAGATGTTGCCGAAGGGCATGTGCTTGCGCTCCATCAGGGCCGCATCGGCGAGCGCTACATTCTTGGAAACCGCAATCTCAGCTTCCACGATGTGCTGGCCATGCTCGGCCAGATCACCGGACGCGACGCGCCGCGCGTGCGACTGCCGTTGTGGTTTGCGCTTGGCGCGGCCTACGCGAACGAAGCTGCCGCCAGAATGACGGGCAAGCCGCCGCGCATCCCGGTGGCCGCGGTGCGAACGGCCCACAAGGTCAGGCATTTCGATTGCTCAAAGGCGATTCAAGAGTTGGGACTGCCGCAAACGCCGATTGAAGAAGCGCTACAAAAGGCGGTTGACTGGTTCACGCAGCATGGTTACGTGCGCGCCTCCTGATTCTCACGCGGCCCGTAGCGCCGCTGAAACTCCTCCACCGACATCCACACCTCGACGCGGCGCAACTGCGAGAGATGGCGGCGTTGAAGGCTCTGCGGGCTGAATGCGCCGATCAGCCAGCGGACATACAGTTTTTCCCAGAACTCGCCAAATCGGCCAAGTTTGCCATGGTGCGGCAGCACCGTGAAGCCCAGGCGGCGCGGGATGTGCTCGGCACCGGCGCTGTGCCCAAATGGAATGATGACCGTCACGCCGCCGACCGCCTGCACGCCGGCAAGCTGCGGGTCGCGCTGAAGCTGTTGGGCGATGCCGCGAAACGACCCGATGAACATGCGCTGCAACTGGATGGCCCAACCAATGTCGGGGCCGCTGTCGGGGATGGGCGGAAAATGTTCGTTCCAGAAATGCAGTTCCAGCGCAGGCGCTCCCGTCGGGATTTCACGATCCGGTAAAGCGACAGCGTGCTCCATGCTGATGACGCGGAAGCGGAGCAAGCAAGTGGGGTCGTCGCTCCACTCGACGAGGCCATACGCACGGCGGAGCAGCTTGTCCAGTAAACGAATAGCTGTTTGCCACGCGGTTGCCCATGGCGTGGCATGCCTGACACTATCTTTCGTGGTCATCTGCTCCTCCTGCAATATGCTGTAATCCTTCTGGCTGAACACCGCCACCGCCACTGACCACCGCTGGTCGATCATGCGCTTCCAGCGGGCGCAGTCTTCCATCAGATTGAAGAACATAGCGCTCGCCGCGCCAACAAATATGGTGGCCGACCGCGCCGAAGAGCCAGACCAGCGCACTTAGCATGTCGCGGATGGGCAGCCAGATCAGCCAGCGGCGTACCGGCTGATCGCCGACGTAGCCTGCAACTAACCATGCAATCAGCCAGCGCAACGCTATTGAGATCGCGAATACCAGCCATGCCAGCGGCGCGAAACCTGTGAGCACCAGCAGCAGCGCGGCCAGCGGCGTGCTAAACGTCAGCAAAAGGCCGGGATATTCGATCGGGCGGCTGATTCTGATGCAGCGCGCCCAGCGCACCTCGCGATCCCATTGTTCGGGAAAGCTCGTCGCGCCCAGGACGCTGGACAGAACGTAAGTGGATAGATACACTCGCAACCCTAAATTGGCGATACGCTCTCCAATCTCGTAATCGTCTGCGAGGTAGTCGGCCACCGCTGCAAAGCCGCCGAGCCGATCCAGATCGCTGCGCCGCATGGCAACACTTGAGCCAAGCGCAAATCGCATTCCTAAAAACAGCCGCCCGACGATCATAGACGGCAGAAAGCAGACACTCATGTACAGCGCTTCGAGGCGCGCCGTGAGCGTAACGGGCTGCGTGCCGCGATACGGGCATGTAACCAAACCGATGCCCGCATCCGCGAGCGGGGCAATGATGCGGCGCAAATAGTCGGGTGTGACGCGCATGTCGCTGTCGCTGGCCACTAACACGTCGTAGCGCGCCTGAGTCGCCAGGTGGTGCAGAATACTCGCCTTGCGATTCGCACCGCAGACCGGCACGACGATATGTCGCACATGGCGGTGAGGAAATGCGCGGCGGAGCTGCGCAATCACCGGAATGACCGGATCGTCCGCGTCAGCGACACCAAACAGCACCTCGAACTCAGGATATTCCTGATCGCAGAAACTGACAAAATTTTCGTAGGCCTGCGCGTCCAGACCCTTAACCGCTTTGAGAATCGACACTGGCGGCGTGAAAAGAGAGTCGAGCGGCGCTGGCGAACGAAAGAAATCGTAGACCAACCATAGAGCGACAAACCAATAGATCCAGCTCGCGAACGTTAGCAGCAGGATCAGCACCACGAGCATTGTAGATTACCTCGCGCTCAACAGTGGATAGGTCGCCAATCGTATCCCCTGCTCATGAATAACCTCCCGAACCGCCGGACTAAGTAACGTGGCGAGATCGCCGGGGTTTGGGCCAAGTATGTCACCCTCACATGTCGTAGATGGATGCAGATATACCTCCGCAATTGGCGCGTTTAGATCCCGCAAAATTTGGAGCACATAACGTTCGTGCATCTGGCCCGATTGCATCAATCCGTACACCCGATTCGCCACGGTCAGCGGCTGCCGGCGCAGGCGGCGCGCACACCAGCGGCACAGCAGCCCGAAGCTGAGCGCCCATGCCATTTTCGTGCCCGCATGCCGATGATCGTACTTCATTCCTAACCAGAAATCGTCGCGCGGCAGCCGTATGCCTCCAGCCCCGTACTGCTCGGCTAAAGGCAGCAGGAGATTGAAAATCGTTGGATGGACGTGCATGTGCAAGTGCCCATCCACATGCGCGAGTGGCAGCCCGGTCGCGGCGAATCGCTCGAACTGCGCGCGCAGCTCGCTTGCCAGTTCCCGCTGCGCCGCCTGACTCATGAAATAGTGTAGCCCGGCGCGGGCCGGGTCGCTCAGAAACAAGCCGTCTTGATTTACAAGATGCGGGATGTGCGCAGGTGGCAGCGCCGCCCGTCCATGCACCAGCACCACGTGCAACCCGACCGCCAGACGTCGGCGTCGCGCGCGCAAACGCCACGGCTTCCTCTACGGCCTCGCCAGTCACCATGAGGCTGGCGCTGGTCAGCACGCCTTCGTGATGCGCCCGCATGATCGCCGCATTGACATTTTGCGAACGGCCAAAATCGTCGGCTGTGATAATCACCTGCCGCGTTCCACAATCACCATATTGGTGCATCTTCATGGTTGCTCTTTCAATTTTGGAGACACAGCGTAAAAATGAAATCGATATGTGCAGAGGTATTGGCGGTTGAAATAGACCGCATCTTTTCGCACGTCGTTCAACATGTGCAATATGCGTCTGCAAATCTCATGCCGCCATCCGTGCATTTTAGCGTTTCAGGAGGTTTATTTAAGGTAAGGCACTATTGTTTATATGTACTGCTTCATAACCTTAGCGCAGCCCCTCACCCCGGCGCTGCCGCGCCACCCCTCTCCCATTAGGAGAGGGGCCGGGGTGAGGGAGAACATGCGCCAATAGAGCAAAACACTACATTTATATTCTGAAGTTGCACACATCTAACAGCGAAACGCACGTATCACATGATCGCCTTACAAGTAGATGATTCGCATGTATTTGGCACACTTCCTGCTGCGCATCAGGCAGTTGCCTCGTTCTTCCGGCACCACACGATAATTGTATCTTGTGCAGATACAACAATAGAACGTAACTATGTCCAATACTGAAGAGAACTACGAACCTCAGCAGAATCTACCGGTTGCAGATGAACTTGTGCCGAGGGAGATTGCAATCCGATTACCCGAGGTACTGCGCACGCTAGCGCGCTGGCTCTTGGTGGCAGGTGCCGTGTATTTCACTGGCTGGCTCCTGTGGAACGGCATATCGACACTTTATCCGTTTATCATCGGCGCGCTGTTGGCATTCTTGCTCACACCGATCGTGGATTATCTGAGCCACCCATTTCCGCGTTGGCTAGCAATTGTAACCGTATACGTTGGTGTCATTGTACTTTTTGCCGTTTTTATGATCTACATCGTGCCCGTGATCTCCGATCAAGTGCAACAAATTATTGATAGCATTCCATCGATAGATCAGATTCAAGCTTTCATAAACAACCTTTTCCGACAGTACCAGCAGGTCGTACCGGCATCACTTCGACAACCGCTCAATGCAAGCATTAATGGCGCTGTGAAAACAATCCAACAAAACGTTACGATATACATCATGGATGCCGTTACGGTCATCCTTAATCAGCTAGGTCAAATTGTTCAAACAGTGACATTTCTCGCTGGCTTTATTGTGGTGCCCTTCTGGCTATTCTATGTGCTCAATTCTGAGGCTAACGGGCGTGCCTTCGTCAACCGCTTGCTGCATCCTCGCTTGCGCAACGATTTTTGGAATGTTTGGGATATTATCAGTAGCGTGTTCAGCCACTATCTGCGTGGCCAACTGATTCTTGCAGCGGCTGTGGGAATCCTGGTTGGTGTAGGGATGTTCGCGTTGCAATTTGCCGGCTTTGCGATACCATATCCGATGCTGCTTGCAATTATTGCAGGTCTGACAGAAGCTATTCCGTTTATTGGCCCAATCCTGGGTGCGATTCCCGGCGTGTTGACAGGTCTCTTTGTTTCCCCAACTGTCGGCCTGATGATGTTGGCTGTGTACATTATTGTTCAGCAGTTCGAAAATCATCTTTTGGTCCCAAATATTATCGGTAAAGAAATTGATATTCATCCAGCTATTATGATAATCATTCTCTTTGCTGCGGGAGGCGTTTTTGGGCTGTTCGGAATCTTTTTTGCCGCGCCGCTCGCGGCCATCTTCCGCGATCTGTTCATCTACACCTATCATCGGCTTGAGGGGGAAGCTCCAGAAGAAGCAGTTATGGCGCTTACTACAGACGTCGCTCTGTCAGTAGAATAGTGACACGACCCAGCACGTGACCAGCGCGCTAGGTCGTGTGAATTGTATAGGCCCAAAATCAAGCTAGCGAACTCGTGCTACTATTCCTGTGATGCCCGCTCCATCTCAGTGAGTTTGCGCACGCGCCGCCGAAACTCCTCCGACGTGCTGAACTCCGCCGCAAGAAATGCCCGCAAGATTTCCTCGACGGTGCGGATGCCGACGATCCACGCGCCGACGCATAGCACATTCACGTCGTCATGCTCAACGCATTGGTGCGCCGAAAAGGTGTCATGGCAGAGCGCCGCGCGGATGCCGTTCATCTTGTTCGCAGCGATAGCGGCGCCCACGCCGGTGCCACACACCATGATGCCGCGCTCAGCATCGCCGTTGCGCACGGCATTGCACACCAGCCGCGCGATATCGGGAAAGTCGACCGGCTCGGTGCTGTGCGTGCCAAAGTCCTGCACCTCATGCCCTTCCGCGCGCAAAAAATTAATCACCGGCCCCTTGAGCGGGAAACCGGCATGGTCGCCGCCAATTGCTAATCGCATGTCGTTACGTCCTTTGCAATACTATGAAATTCGTTGTCATGCTGAACGGAGTGAAGCATCTCATGGTGATTCAATGAGACCCTTCACTGCGTTCAGGGTGACATGGAAAAACAAGGTTCGCTTTGTCTTTTCTATGCATACTTCAAATACACTGTTTTGACATCCGTAAAGAAGTCTTTGGTTGTCGCGCCGATCGAGCCGGGGCCGAGCCCCGAATTTTTCACGCCACCGAACGGCAGGTGCGACTCGATCGCCGTGCCGTGATTGACATGTACCATGCCGCTCTGGATGCCGTCAACAAAGCGCCCGGCCAGGTCAAGCCGCCGCGTGAAGATCGCCGCCGTCAGACCATATTCAACATCATTCGCCAGCGCCAGCGCCTCCTCAAAGCTGTAGGCAGGCATGAGCACGATCACCGGGCCAAACACTTCCGCGCGTGCCACTTCCATACTGGCGGTGACATCGCCCAACAGTGTTGGCGCGTAGAAGTTGCCGTAGTCGAGTATACCACCGCTCAGCGGTTTGCCGCCAGTGAGCAGCGTCGCGCCTTCGGCCACGGCGCGCTGCACGAAGCCATGCACGCGCTCGCGGTGCGTCGGTGTGATCAGCGGGCCGAGCGTGGTCTCCGGCTCCATGCCGTTGCCGGGGCGTAGCGCCGCCATCTCACTAAGCAGCGCATCGGCAACAGCAGGCGAATCGGCGCGTGGCACAATCACCCGGCTAATCGACGTACAACGCTGGCCGCTGCACGCGAACGCTGCGCTGACAATCTGCCGAATGGCGTCAGCCAGATCGGGCGGCTCCCAGATTACCGCCGGATTCTTGCCACCCATTTCGGCCTGCACGCGCGCCAGCCGCCGCCCGGATGCTTCGGCAATCGCGCGGCCCGCCGCCGTCGAGCCGGTAAAGGTCACGGCGCGGATCGCCGGATGCTCGACCAGCGCGGCGCCCGTGGCTCGCCCGCCAGTGACCATGATTGAGCACGCCCACAGGCAGCCCGGCCTCGTTCATGATCTCGACCAGCCGCAGCCCGGTCAGTGGCGTCTCCTCAGAAGGCTTGAACACGACCGGGTTGCCGGTCACGAGCGCGGGCATGATCTTGCGCAGTGGGGTGATCACCGGGAAGTTCCAGGGCGTGATCGCCGCGACCGGCCCGACTGGCACGCGCACCGTCTGCGTCCAGAACTGCCGCCGCTCGCTCGGCACGGTTTCGCCATCAAGGCGATAGGCTTCTCCGATCATGAAGCGGCTTTCAGCGACCGCTTTGGTCATTTCGCCCTGCGACTCGCGCAGCGGCTTGCCCATCTCGTGTGTCATGAGGCGCGCCAATTCGTCGCTATGGCGCTCGACGGCGGCGACCACGTTGGTCAGGATCGTTGCACGGCTCGGCGCGGGCGTGCCTGGCCCATTCGGCAGCAGCGGCGCGGGCCGACTCAGCCGCCTGCGCGATGGCCTCCGGGCCGCTTTCGACGAACCGCCCCAAACTGTCGCGCATGTCCGCCGGGTTGTGCGACTCGAACCACGTCGCGTTTGCTGGCACCACGGCGTTCTTATCAATAATATTGTAAAACGTTTCGCTCATGTATTCCTCCGGTTCACGCCGCTGGCGCTGGCATGCGCTTGCTGAGCAGTGTCACGCCAACATCACGCGCCAGATCATCCATCTCGCGCACACTCGACAGCGGAAAGGCGATGCCTTCGTGGCGGCTGCGTTCGGCAATTTCATATTCCCACTCGCCCGGAACGTAAATGTGGTCGACGCCGGGCTGGCGTGGCTGCGCGCGCACCTCACGCACGAACTGATCCATGCGCGCTTTGAAGGTGTCGAGTGGCATGAACGCTTCCACATTGAACGCCAGAAAGAAGTGGCCGACGTTTTGGTCTTGGTCGCCCTCGTCGTATAAATCGACAATGTGCGGGCCAAACGCCGCGCCCGACAATACGCCGCACAGCACGTCGATGATGAACGCCAGCCCTGAGCCTTTGTGCCCGGCCATCGGCAGCACCGCGCCCGCCAGTGCAGCGGCGGTCTCTTCGGTCGGATGGCCGTCCGGATCAATCGCCCAGCCGGGCGGCACCGGCTTGCCAAGCTTCTGGAGCATCACGATTTTGCCGCGCGCCACCACGCTGGTGGACATGTCGAGTACCACGGGCCGTTCTTCGCCACAGGGCACGCCGAACGCCACCGGGTTGGTGCCGAAGAAGCGCTGTTTTCCTCCATGAGCAGGCATGTTGGCGGGCGCGTTGGTCATCACCATGCCAATCATGCCCGCCGCAACCGCTTGCTCCGCAAACATCGCGCTGATGCCGAAGTGCGAACTATGCCGCACGGCCACCGCGCCCATGCCCATTTCTCGCGCTGTCGAGACCGCGCGTGCCATAGCCGCGGTGCCGACCACCTGCCCTAGTCCGGCATCGCCGTCGAGCACCGCGACCGCGCCGCGCTGGCTTACCACGCGCATGCTCGGACGTGGCTTCGTCGTTCCGGCCTGAAGCCGCCGCACGTACACCGGCAGCAAGCGCACGATGCCATGGCCGCTCAACCCGCGCGCATCGGCCTCGGTCAGCGAGCGGGCAACAGTCGCGGCATCATTGCGAGGCACGTCAACGGCGCGTAGGATTTCGCAGACGAAGCTGTGCAGCGTTGCTTGCGAAAACGTGAGTGATGCGTGTTCGTCATTCATCGCGCCATCCTCTACTTGCGCACCGCAAGCCCGTGGCGTTCGAGCGCCTGGCGAAATCCAAGAACGTCAAGAGTCAGTTCGCCCGCTTCCAGGCGGCGCATAACCTCGGCTTCGCGCTCCTCGCGATCGCGTGAGGCCTGGAGCACTTCGGCAACGCGCTCGCGCTCGACGATCACCACGCCATCGTCGTCGGCCAGCACAAGGTCGCCGGGATGAATTGTCACGCCTCCACAAACAATTGGGTGATTGATGAAGCCGGGCGTCGCCTTGACAGTCGCTTTCATGGAGACGGCAGGCGCGAACAGCGGGAACCCGCGCCGCGTAATCGGCTCGACGTCGCGCACGCCGCCGTTGATGACCAATCCGGCAACGCCACGCGACTGGGCGGCAACCGTGGTGATCTCACCCCAGTGACCGGCCTCCACGCACTCGCCGACATCGGCAACGATCACATCGCCAGGTTGCGCCAGTGCAATCGCTGCGTGCAGCGTCAGGTTGTCGGCGGGCTGGCAGCGTACCGTGAGCGCGCTGCCGCATGCCTTTAGTCCCGGCACAATCGAACGAATAGTATGTTCCATTCCGCCGCGCTGCCCGGCTGCTTCGTACACCGTTGTCGCGGCCTGCTCGCGCATGGCGGCGACCAGATCAGCGGCGACGCGCGGAATATCGGTAATAAAACGATCCATTATGTTCCCTTTCTATCGGAGATGTTCAACACCATCACCCCGTCGCTGCCGCGCCTCCCCTCTCCCACGCTTGGGAGAGGGGCTGGGGGTGAGGGAGAAGCGCGGCGCGGCGCATCACGGCACGATGACCGCTTTCAGCGTTTCCTGCCGCTCGGCAGCAATCAGCGCATCGTTGATCTCGTCAAGCGCAAAATAGTGTGTCACCAGCTTATCGATCGGTAGCTTGCGCAGCAGCGTCATGCCGCGCAGAAAGTGTTTGTTTGATGCCGACCACGCGCCGGTAATCATGATTTGCTTCTTGTTGATGATGTGCGGATTGAGCGGCACCGTGCCCGCGTCGCCGTAATGTCCTGCGATCAGGTAGCGCCCATCGACGCGCACTAGCTCGAAGCCCTCGGCCACCGCCGCCGGGACGCCCGCGCACTCCAGCACGACATCGGCCCCGCGCCCGTTGGTCATCTCCAAGATTTTGGCAATGCGCTCGGTAGGCGTCGTTTTGGTCACGTCAAACGTAGCCGCCGCGCCGAACTCGCGCGCCATTGCCAGCCGTGACTTAGGCGCGCCGATCACAATCACCCGATCCGCACCAGCATCGAGCGCCAGCAGCATGCCCATCATGCCGACCGGGCCGCTGCCTTGCACCACCACCGTGTCGCCGTACTCGATGTTGCCGATGCGCTCCAGGCCATGCACCATGATTCGCAGCGCATCGCCAAGCACCACCGCTTCCGGCTTGATATCGGGCGGAATGACGACCACATCGCTGTCGGGCAGCAGCCAGACGTACTCGGCAAAGCCGCCGACCAGATATGGGTGCTTTTCTGCCGGCAGCCAGCCGCCATAGCCAATCCGCCGCTCGCACTTCGATTGATCCCCGAGAATGGTACAGTTGTAGCACTGCATGCACGACTTCGGCAGCCATGTAATCAACTGGCCGACCTCGATCTGCTGGCCGCTGATGTCGTAGCGCGGCGCATTGCCGCCGATTGCCACCACCTCGCAGACATTTTCATGACCGAGAATAGCCGGTGGATTGATCTTGACCTTGCCGTGCAAAATATGTACATCAGTGCCGCAGACTACCGGCCATGCGCATCCGCCCCAGAATTGCGCCGTCGATAAGTTCAGGAATTTGGAGTTCTTCAATCGCAAACGGACGCGAATCCGGCGGGCGAATTTCGCGCAGCATCGCAGCTTTTGACGTTGTTGGTAGCATACGACCTCTCTTCTTTCGCTAACGAGCATTAGCCACAGAGCGCACAGAGTACATAGAGACAGGTTCTATTGCTATTTTATCTCTGTGGCCTCTGTGCGCTCTGTGGCAAGTAAAATCGTAAATCCAAAATCGTAAATCGAGAATACACTATCGTCCCTGAATGCCGCTCATTACCACGCCACGGATGAAGTAACGCTGGCCGACAAAGAATAGAATCATAATAGGAATGACAATAAACATGGATGCGGCCATACTGATGTGCCAGGATGCATCCAACGGATTGACAAATGCGCGCAGGCCAAGCGCCAGGGTTTTCTTGTCTTCACTAAACAGGTAGATCAGTGGACCCATAAAATCGTTCCAGTGATACACAAACGAAAAAATTGTGATTGCAATCAGCACCGGCGTCGAAAGCGGCAGCAGAATGCGCCACCAGATCATGAAATTCGACGCGCCGTCAATCCGCGCGGCCTCATCAAAATCACGCGGAATCGTCATATAGAACTGACGCATAAGAAAAATGTTGTACGCGCCGCCGCCAAAGAAAGAGGGCACGATCAGCGGCAGAAAGGTGTCAACCCACCCGACCGAGCGAAACATGATGAAGCGCGGAATAAGCGTCACAATTTCCGGCAGCATCATGGTGCTCAACAGCAGCACGAACAGCGCGTTTTTGCCCGGAAAGCGCAGCCGCGCAAATCCGAACGCCACCAGCGAACTACTCAGTACATTGCCGACGATAGTGAGGAATGTAATCGTTGCTGTGTTTCGGAGCCAGATCAAGAGCGGGGCGCGCTGCAACGCCTCGACATAGTTGCCCCATTGCAGCGGGCTCGGAATCCAGATTGGCGGGTAGGCGAACACTTCGCCCTGTTGCTTGAGCGAGCTTGAAACCATCCACAGCAGCGGGATCAGAAAGATCGCGCTCAACACAATCATGATAAGGTATTGCAACGCGCGGCTAAGGTAAAAGCCCATCGAGCGGCCATGCCTGACCTGGGTGGCACTGCTGCGCGATGCCTGTGCGCGAGCGTCGGAGGTCATGCTTCACCTCCTTCATAGTAGACCCAACTGCGTGAAAGCCGCAACTGAATGAGTGAGAATACCAGAATAACCAGGAATAGCAGCCACGCCAGCGCCGCCGCCATGCCAATATTCGATTGCTCGAAGCCGAGCCGGTAGATATACAGCACGGTGAACAGAGTCGCATTCTGCGGGCCGCCGTTGGTCAACAGAAACGCATTGGTGAACACCTGGAACGACGCAATGATGCCAATGATCAGGTTAAAGAAAATGACCGGCGTGATCATCGGCAGCGTGACATTGCGGAAGCGCTGCCACCAATTCGCCCCATCGAGGTCGGCAACCTCATACAGCGACTGTGGGACGCCCTGTAAACCTGCCAGGAATATGATCATGGTGTTGCCGACACCCCACAGGCTGATCAGAATAAACGTCGGTTTTGCCAAGTTTGGATCATAGATCCATTGCAACTGCGGCAGGCCAACGAGTCGCAGCAGCGCATTCGCCAGGCCGATCTCTGGATTCAGCAGCCAGAGCCAGAGCACAGCGTTTGCGACCGCGGGCATCACCGAAGGTAAGTAAAAAGCGGTGCGAAAGACTGACTGAAAGCGCAAGCGCTGATTGAGCAGCAATGCTGTGCCGAGCGCCACCATGAGTTGGAGCGGCACGCTCAGAAAGGTGTAAAACGCTGTGTTCCAGAGCGAGACGCGCACGAGCGGGCTAGTGAAGAGCCTTTGGAAATTTGCCAGGCCAATCCATGCCGGGCTGCCGATGAAATCCCAGCGCATCATCGCCAGCACGATGGCACCGATCATGGGGCCGGCCACAAACAGCACAAACCCAATTAGCCATGGCGCAATGAACAAGTAGCCGTCGAGCGCCTCACGCCGCATCAGGCTTGACCGACGCGAGGATGCTGGTGTTGCAAGTGTTGCCATCAGTTCCTCTCTAAAACCTGTCAGGTGCAGCAATGGCGCTGTACCTGACAGGTTTTACATGATCCTAGCTTTGTAGCAGATCGTCGACCTGCTGTTTGACCGTCTCGGACGCACCGCTGATGTCATCGCTGTTGCATGTCCACACTGCATCGAACTCGGTCGAGTAAATCTGCTTGATCTGTGACTGCTTGGCTGGGAATTTAAACGAAATGACCGTACGGTCGCTGTTGCCCATCAACGGATCAACATGGACCTTCTTGAAGCCCGAAGTCGGATTGTCTGGAATAATTGAGTCGATTGCTTCCTTGCGGGAAAGCCCCCAGCGCTTCTGCTCGCCAATTTTCTTTTGAACAGGCGCACTGGTCAGATACTTCACGAGCTTCCATGCTGCATCCTGGTTGGCGGCCTTGGCAGGAATGGCCCAACCGCTCGCGCCGACTGGCACGAACTGGCCGCCGGGGCCAGAAGGCAGGAATGTGACATCCCACGGGAACGTGACCTTCTCCTGCCGGCAGAAGTAATCAGTCGAATGGAAGCCATGGACCATTGCCACCAACCCGGTGCGAAATGGATCGCCCTGAGCCTGCGCCTCTGAGGCCGCCGGGCTGGCGTGCTGTTTGCAGCGCATATCAGCCATGAGCTTGAAGTAGGACTGAACCTTTGGATCAGTGATCAGCGTTTCGGTGTACTGCTCGTTATACCAGTCGCTACCATACGCTTTCACAAAACCGCGCGTGACCTCCGAGGTGGTCGGCGTTGGTTCGAGCCAGTTGAAACCCCACTGCTTGACGTTAGCTCCGTCGAAGTTCGGACTTGACGCCGAGTTGCCGTTCTTGTCAAGCGTCAACTCAACTGCATACTTGGCGAAATCGTCCAGCGTCCAGTCATCCTTGGGATACGGCAGCTTGGCGGCATCGAACATGGCTTTGTTGTAGTAGATGCCCCAGGCCGCGCTGTCCTTTGGAAGCGCGTAGGTCACACCCTGGTTGCTGAATGCGTCGAACAGCGCAGGAATGTAGTCATCCTTGGATACCTTGTCGCGCTGCATGAGCGGCGTGAGGTCAAGCAGTGCGCCGCGCGCGCCGTAATCTTGCACGATGCTCATGTGCCGATGAATCACATCCGGCACCGCGCCGCTGGCAAAAATGGTTGGCAGCTTCGTCATGTAATCGTTCCAGGCTTCGAAGCTGACATTGACTTTGATATCAGGATTGTCCTTCTGGAAGTTGTTTATGAAGGACGTGTATAGATCACGCTCAGTGCCGAGCGCGGCGGGCGTAATGAACTGGATCGTGGTTCCGCCGCCAGAGGACTGGGCTGGCGCCTGGGACTCGCCCTGCGGGGTGCTCTGCGCGCCAGCCTGCGACGCATTGCTTTGCGCTGCGCCGCTCTGAGCCGCATTGCTCTGCTCCCCGGCCTGTGGCGCAGAGCTGCCACCGCAGGCAGCGATCAGCGCGCCCAAACCGGCGGCTGTCGTTCCCTGCGCCAGCACCCGTAGCATCTGGCGGCGGGACATCCCGCGTTTTCTCTCGTTAACACTCATCGTCTGCTCTCCTTTGAGTATGGTCTGACCACATTATTCGAATTGACGGTAGTATTCCTCAACATGCTCGTAATCGACGGTCTCGTCAGGCTGCATGTTCAAGCTTTCATAGCGCTTGCGGCGGGCGCGCATATCGGCCAACAGCACTGCACGGGCATGTACAGCAACCTCCTGCGCGACCTCGATCGGCACGACGATCAGACCGTCGTTGTCGCAGCCGACAATGTCGCCAGGACGAACCTGCGCGCCGCCGATGCCAACCGGCGTCTGCACATCAACGACCTGGATGCGGCCCGGAATGATCGTGCGGCCACGCGCGCGGGCGCAGATTGGCGTCTTCTGCAACTCAACTTCAGCAGTGTCGCGGCAGTAGCCATTGGTGACAATCCCGACCGCACCCGCGCGAATCGCGCCGAGCGAATTCTCCGAACCCCAGAAGCCGACCTCATGCGCACTGCCGGTGTCGGTGATGACGACATGGCCAGGCTTGATCAGGTCGCTGACACCCTTATGTCCCACCGCTTTGAACCAAATGCCGTGCGCCTTGACGATATCCTCGGTGGTGTTGAGCTTCCACATCGGGCGGTTTGACGGCACGCAGCGCATCGTCAGCGCCACACCCCAGAACTTGATGCCGTTCCAGAGCGGGCGAATTTCCGGGTCAACCAAACCGATGTTAAAGTAACCAATACCATCCATCGCATCGGCTACGTCCACAACGCGCAGATACTTGTACAGTTTGCGGACTTCAAATGGATCGATCCCGTTGATGGTGTCTTTTCCGTTGGTCACGTCTGTGCTCGTCATGAGAGAACTCCTTCGGATTTTTAGCAGTGCAACATACAATGGATGCTTATGAATACAGCGCCGGCTCAAGGCAACACGAAGCTACACCTCCTTGTGCGGGAGATTTCAACAAACAACAACTTCACTAGCGCACGATGTAACGCATCGGCGAGATGGAAGGAATGATGAATGGTGGGAAGTGCGAAAAGTGGATGTCAGGGACCAGTGCGCGGTGGCCAGCGCCACCGATTGGATGAATCAGGCTTCATTGCCTCATCTCCTATACGTCATCCGCATTGAATAACAGCACCAGTGGACCAAACCTATACGGTGTTAATGGATAGCTATGCGTTGCTCGATCCACTCCTGTCGTGGAACAAGCCGGTTTGGCAAGACGACATTCGTCTGATGTCCATCACGATTCTCGATCTTATCGATCAGCATGGATACGGCACGCTCGCCCATGGCATGCGTCGGCTGCTCGATAAGCGTCAAGGGTGGCCGGTACAGCTTGGAGGTTTGAAACGCGCCAAAACCAGCAATATCAATATCGTCGGGCCAGCGCAGCCCAGCATCTTGCGTCGCCATGACCGCGCCTTGCGTCATCACATTGTTGAAGACGAACACCGCATCGGGCCGCTCGCCGCGCTGGAGCAGTTCTGCCATGGCGCGGTAGCCACCTTCCAGCGTCGCGCCGCCCGAAACCTCCAGCACGGGCATGCCCGCCGCGTTCACAGCAGCGCGGTAGCCATCACGACGCTCCTCGGTGGTGGAAACCCCTTCCAGTCCGGTGATCGCTGCAATGCGTCGGTGCCCTTCGTTGATGAGATGCTGGACGCACTGCTGGCTGGCCTCCGCATCGTCGCATGTGACAGACGAAAGCGGCAGGTGAGAAAAGCGCCGGTTCACCAGCACAATCGGCAAGCCGCTTTTGATATATGGTTGCAGGTGCTCGGCGTGCCCGGGCGCGGGCGCGAGAATAATGCCTGCGATCAACTGCCGATCCAACACTGATACGTAGCTATCCTCTAGCGCAGGATTCTCGTCGGTGTTACACACAATCAAATTGTAGCCATGCTGATGGGCTACCTGCTCAGCCGCGCGTGCAACCTCCGTAAAAAAGACGTTCTCGATCGTTGATACCACAAGACTGAGCAGCTTCGTGCGGCGGCGGCGGAGCGACTGCGCCACGGGATCGGGCTGGTAACCGAGCGCAGCGGCGGCCTCCAACACCAGCTCGCGCGCGCGGGCGCTAACATTTGGATGGCCGGTGAGCGCGCGGCTTGCAGTCGCCACCGAAACACCTGCGCGTTGTGCAACATCTTTAATTGTTGAGTTTGCACCTGACATAGCCATGTATCAATCTAGGGTTAGAACCATGTTGGAATCGTTTACATGAAGGATTGTAAACGATTCCAATTTCGTTGTCAAGAGTTTATTTCTAGGAAATTTTCACTTTCATCAGTGATTCAAGGGTCATCAGATCATGGCAGATTGATTCTGGTACATCAGCCTTTCGTCGGATTGACGCTGCTGTATACGGGTGGTATAGTGCGTATGATTATGATACTGTGAACAACGTTGACGGGGGAATAGTACGTGCCGCGCCGGGCGTTCAGCGAGTCAAGGCAGGTGCAAGCTTGACCAGCAGGCCAGCGCCGAACCCACCTCCGCAGTTGCCGCCGAAGCTATACATAGTCACAGAGGGCACAGAGCACACAGAGAAAGAGTTTTATTTGCTTGTACCTCTGTGATCTCTGTGGCGAACTAGATAAGGCTGGCCGGATGAGTCCCCCGTGACCGGGACGCGCCCTCACCTCACGCGAGGCGGTGGCGGCAGAGTGGGGGCGTTGCCCCAACCAAGGTGGTACCGCGGATCAATCCGTCCTTGAGCACTGTGCTCATGGGCGGTTTTTTGTTGTTCAGCCACAGAGTACTCCGTGATCTCTGTGGCCTCTGTGGCAAAAAGGAGAAATCTATGCGACTTTCAACATTGTGGGGCCGCACGCTGCGCGAGGCTCCGGCTGATGCAGAGCATGAAGCATACCAGTTGGTGCTGCGCGCCGGGTTAGCGCGCCAACTGTTGGCGGGCGGCTACGCGCTTCTGCCGCTTGGCATGCGCGTGCTGCGCAAGATCGAAGCAATCATGCACGATGAGTTGAGCCAGATCGACGCGCAGGAGTTCCGCACGCCGGTTATTCAGTCATCGGCAGCGTGGGAGCAGAGTGGCCGTTACGCTGACTATGGCCCGCTCATGCTGCGCTTCCGCGACCGCAGCGACCGCGCGCTGATTTTCGCGCCGACACATGAAGAAGCGGTCGCGGATCTGGCACGTCGTGAGATTACATCGTACCGGCAGATGCCAGCAATTGTGTACCAGATTTACACCAAATATCGCGATGAATTGCGCGCCAAAGGCGGTCTGCTGCGCATGCGTGAGTTCACCATGCTGGATGCCTACAGTTTGGACACTGGCGCTACCGGTCTTGACCAGAGCTATGTGCAGCTTGCCACCGCCTTCGATCACATCTTCAATCGTTGCGGCGTGCGCTTCGTTATGGTGGAGGCGAGCGCGGGCGAGATGGGCGGCCGCGAGCCGCGCGAGTACATTGCGCTCTCGGCGGCGGGCGAGGACACGCTGGTACTGTGCCAGAACTGCGGCTATGCAGCGAACCAGGAAGTTGCCGTTGCAAGGACGACCGACGACCGATGGCAGAGGGTAGAAGCGGCAGCGGCAGTTCATCGTCCGATGGAAGAAGTTGCGACGCCGAATTGCAAGACAATTGCCGAGCTTGCGGCCTTTCTCGACGTGCCGGAAGCGGCAACGGCAAAAGCAGTGTTCTTTGATACGCCCGAGCGCGGCCTCCTGTTTGTGGTGATTCGCGGCGACCTGGCGGTCAATGAGACCAAGCTGCGCAGTGCGACGGGCGTTTCGGCATTGGTGCCAGCCACGCCAGAGCAGATCATGGCGGCGGGCGCGGTGCCAGGCTACGCCTCACCGGTTGGCCTTTCGATTGTAGCGACTGAGAACACAGAGAAAGAGCACATGACACACACCTCGGTGATCTCTGTGCCCTCTGTGGCTGAGCAAAAGGTCTTTGTCGTTGCCGACCACTCGGTTGTGAACGCCGGGCCGCTGGTGGCAGGCGCCAATCGCGAAGGCTTCCACATGCGCAATGTTGTGTACGAGCGCGATTGGCAGGCGACCATGGTTGCCGATATTGCAACAGCACGGGCCGGCGACGCGTGCATCCGTTGTGGCGCGCCGCTCGCCAGCGAGCGCGGGATCGAGATCGGCCATATCTTCAAACTCGGCACGCGCTTCAGCGAGGCGCTTGGCGCGCTCTACCTTGACCAGAACGGCGCGACCCATCCGGTCGTCATGGGTTCCTATGGCATTGGTCTTGAACGGTTGTTACAAGTCGTCATTGAGCAGCATCACGATGCGGCGGGCATCGTTTGGCCGCAGGCGATTGCGCCGTTTCATGTCCATCTGCTGAGCCTCGGCGCAAAGCCGGACGTGCGCGCCGCCGCGGACGCGCTGTATGACGAACTGTGCCATGCGGGCATCGAGGTGCTGTATGATGACCGCGCGGAAACGGCGGGCGTGAAGTTCACCGACGCCGACTTGCTCGGCATGCCGATCCGTGTGGTCATGAGCGAGCGGCTGCTCAAGGCCGGTCAGGTCGAGATCAAGCCACGTGCTGGCGCGGCAACTACGATCGAGCGAAGCATATTGCTAGCGCATCTGCGGGAAGCAGTGCAGGCATAAGTAACAGGTGCGGCAGCAGACCATCTCTGGAGTTGCCGCCGCAATTATCTTCTTAGAAGATAAAGTACGTCAGAAAGTGGTCTAGTTTACGGTCTAAGTTGTATCCGTGCGTCGTTGCCGTTAGTCACATGTTGCATTAGGGGGCGTAAGTCTCGACAAGAGTAATAAGGACATTGATATCAATCGGTTTCGGCAGCAGACGAACCGATTGCCATCCGTTAACTTCTCGCTCCAGGTATCCGGCTGAAATGAGCATGACGGGCAGTTGCATCAAAGACGACTCCTGGTGTTGGGCCGCTAAAAATTGCCTGCCGTTCATCACGGGCATATCCAAATCAAGAATAATCAGGAAGGGTAACGCATCTGTCGTATGCAGCACCGTTAGCGCCTCTAACCCATGGGCCGCGCATATGACCTGATACCCCACATCTTCAAGGACCTCGGCGAGCATCTGCCGAACAAACCTATCATCTTCTACTACCAGAATATCCATGGTTCCTCCGCATACCGACAGCGATACGACGCTCCATACGCATCTTACGAACCAGCGCCAGTTCCGTACAATGGAACCGGTGTGCTGGCATGTGTGAGCTTATGGAGTTGGTTCCGTTAGTTCAATTTCGTGCTCAAATGCAACTATCCCATGGGTCGTAGCGGGATCGGTATCAATCAAGATGGTGAGCATCGCCTCGTACTCAGGATCGGGGCAACAGACGACGACAACTCTTCCTTCATCTCCCGCTTGTGCGCCAGGACATGCACAGACCAACCGTACCCGATCGCCTTTGGTATACATCTGTTGACTATCCATAATGACCCCTCCACGTGTTGGATGAGATGTCGGATATACCCTCAAGCATCTCACACATTGCCTATACAGTGGATTGTCTGCTCCCGACACACAAACGACTGTATGTGTGGGCCATGTTGTTGTGTAGGTGAACCAAGTGAGCAACGGGGCCTTGGAAATCCTCCACAGTGGGAACGGATGTGCGGCGGGTGCCAGGTGAAATACAGTACTGTGCTTCATCTGTCGGGTAAATCACCTACAAGTTGTAAGTAATTTACCTGTCAAGAATGCAAGAGCTATGCCAATGCAGGAACGGCAAAAACGCGCGGAAAACTTCCTATGAAATAGGAAGTTTTCCGCGCGTTTTTGCCGTTTGTTGGTGCTTCTCTTGCTGCTGTCCTTCGTCTAATAGCATGGGAGATACGGCATGAATGATGGAGAGCGCTTTGCGGATGCTGTTCACCGCTTGGCTAAATATGGTTATGAGGTGCTTACAGACGAACATGGCTATATAGTTCGGCACCTGACAGACGCCGACGATGTATCATGCACCCGCAATCTCGATGAGTTGGTTGATCTGGCTGACTTGATGGCATGGGCAGAACAGCGGCGGGCATCTCGAAGTGATAAGCAACCCAAGTAATCCATTTCAGTGTAAGTTGTGCCAGTACTTTGTTCATAGCACTGTCTTCAACGTGTCAATGCTGATGTTCGCGCCGCAGACGATAATTGCGACGCGCTGACCACGGAACGCCTGCTGCTGCTTGAGGTAGGCCGCAATCGCAACGCCTGCCGCGCCCTCGATCAGCATGTGGTGCGCCTCGATGAACAGCCGCATGGCCGCCGCGATTTCATCTTCGCTGACCAACACGAAGTCATCAATTAACTGCTGGCATAGCGCAAAGGTGATTGCGCCCGGCTCGATCCCGCCTGCCGTGCCGTCTGAGAGCGTCGGCAGCGAGTCCATGTCCACAATTCGCCCGGCCTCGACCGAGCGCGCCATGACGGGTGAATTTTCCGGCAGGCTGCCGACAATCCGCACGTTCGGCCAGATGGCTTTGAGATAGCCCGCGATGCCTGATACAAGCCCGCCGCCGCCGACCGACACAAACACTTCGTCGAGTTGCTCGGCCTGCCGGGCAAGCTCCACGCCAATCGTGCCCTGCCCGCTGACCACCGCGAGATCATTATACGGTGAGACATAAGCCATGCCATGCTCGTCGGCGTAGCGCCGCGCGTGCGCCTCGGTGATCACGCTGTCGTCGCCATGCCGCTCGACGTGCGCGCCGTAGCGCTCCATGGCTGCGACCTTGACCGACGAGGCGTGCTCTGGCACAAAGATCGTGCCATGCGCGCCAAGCAGCCGCAGCGAATAGGCCAGCGCCGCGCCGTGGTTGCCCGACGAGGCCGCCACGACACCCCGCGCCCGCTCATCCGGCGCAAGGCTCAGCAGCTTGTTGAGCGCGCCGCGCAGCTTAAACGAGCCGGTGTGCTGAAGATTTTCGAGCTTCACCAGCACATCGGCGCTGCCGATGTGGCTCAGCGCCAGTGACTCTTCGAGCGGCGTTTCACGAATGTAGGAACGGATGCGCTGCTCGGCGTCCAGCACGTTGGAATAGATGTTCAAAGTTGCCTCATGTGAATCTGCTCAGTTGTGTCTATGGTACATTATACCTAACCACCAACAAGGAGCAGATACATGATCACGGTTCGCGATGTATCCTTTACGTACGCTGGTGGCAGTGCGCCAGCGGTCAAGGATGTCAGCTTTTCTGTGGAAAAAGGCGAGATCTTTGGTTTCCTTGGGCCGAGCGGCGCGGGCAAAAGCACCACGCAGAAGATCTTAATCGGCCTGCTCCGTGGCTACAGCGGTATGGTCGAAGTGTTTGGCAAAGACTTGATGACATGGGACTTAAGTTACTACGAGCGCATTGGCGTGTCGTTCGAATTCCCGAACCATTATCAAAAGCTGACCGCGCTGGAAAACTTGCAGTTCTTCCGCTCGCTGTACAGCGTGCCGACTGAGGAACCCATGCGCCTGCTGGAAATAGTCGGCCTGGCGGACGACGCCAACCGGCGCGTGTCACAGTTCTCGAAGGGCATGCAGATGCGGCTAATCTTCGCCCGCACGCTGCTTCATCGCCCGGAACTAATCTTTCTCGACGAGCCAACCTCCGGCCTCGATCCGGTCAACGCGCGCATCATCCGCGACATTGTGCGGCGCTTGCAGCGCGAAGGCCGCACGTTCTTTTTAACCACGCACGACATGCATGTGGCCGATGATTTGTGCGACCGCGTGGCGTTCATGGTCGATGGGCAGATTGTGCTGGTCGATACGCCTCGGCATCTCAAGCTCCAGCATGGCGCGCGCCGCGTGGCCGTTGAATACCGCGCCGACGGCAGCCTGGCATGCGCCGAGTTTCCGCTGGAAGGGCTGGGCTACGATACCACATTTCAGCGGTTGCTCCAAAGCCATCCAATCGAGACGATTCACAGCAGCGAGGCGACGCTGGAAGATGTGTTCGTGCAGGTCACCGGAAGGAGCCTGGCATGAGCAGATTTATGACCGCGCTGCGGCTGGATGTGCTGACGCAGCAGCGCTACAACCTGTTCTATGGCGCGGCCTTTGCGGCGCTGGTCTGGATCGTGGCGCTGCGCGCGCTGCCGCGCGACCTGCTGCCGGTCGCCGTGCCGCTGGTCGTATTTTTTGATCTGGCGGTGGTCGGCTTCTACTTCCTTGCAGCGGCGGTGCTGTTCGAAAAAGGCGAGGAGACGCTGTGTGCGCTGATCGTCACGCCGCTGCGCTTCAGCGAATACATAGCGGCCAAGCTCGTGTCGTTGTCCATGCTGGCGGTGCTCATGTCGCTGGTCGTGATCGTCACGACCTACGGCTTCGGCTTCGACTGGCTGCTGGTGTTGCTGGGCGTGGCGTTGATGTCGTGCATCTCGCTGCTCCTGGGGTTTATTTCGGTTGCGCCGTTCCGCTCGTTCACAAATTTTCTCATTCCTTCGCAACTTCCTGCAATTATTCTCTACATTCCGCTTCTCGATGCGTTCGGCGTGCTGCATCACCCGCTGTTCTACCTGCTGCCGTCATATGGGCCGTTGCTGCTTATTCAAGGAGCGTTCGATCATATTGCCACATGGCAGATTGGCTATGCTGTTGTGGCGGGCACGCTGTGGATTGTGGCGTTGGCATGGTTGGCGCAGCGCATGTTCGATCGATATATCGTCGCCCGGCAAGGAGGCCGCTAATGCTGCGCGTATTGTCTGCATACGGTCGCAACGACCTGAAGAACGTTCGCCGTGACTCGCTGCTGCTGAGCGTGCTGGTGATTCCATGGCTGTTGGTGCTTTCGGTGCGGCTGCTCATTCCCGCGGTGGCGGCCTGGCTTGCGGCGCGCTACAGCTTCGATGTTGTGCCCTACTACCCGCTGATCCTCAGTGTCTTCTTCATGGTCAACGTGCCGCTGCTGTTCGGCGTAATCATCGGCTTCCTGGTGCTCGACGAGCGCGACGACGACACGCTGACGGCGCTGCGGGTCGCGCCGATCTCGATGCGCGCCTTTGCGTGGTACCGCGCGGGCATAGGCATGCTGTTCAGCGTGCTGTACATCGTCGTGTGCATGCCGCTGACGGGGTTGCTGCCGTGGTCGAAGCTATTCATTCTTGTGCCAGCCGCGCTGCTTGCGAGCATGTTCGCGCCGGTCGTCGGGCTGTTCCTGGCCGCGTTTGCAAGCAACAAGGTTGAAGGCCTCGCGCTGACGAAAGGCGTGGGCGCGCTGGTGGTCGCGCCGGTCGCGGCGTATTTTGTCGCGCCGCCATGGCAGTGGCTGTTCGGCCTTGTGCCGACCTACTGGCCGGTGAAGCTGTTCTGGCAGGGATTATCAGGCGCGTCATGGTGGCCGTTTCTGCTCGGCGGCGTGGCGTATCACCTCGTGCTGATCATCTGGCTCATGCGGCGTTTTCAGGCAAGAGTGTTGTGAATGCACACGCATCGGGTTGGCATAATCGAGCGTTGTATGTTAAACTCGCGCCGCGCTATGTTGCGACTATGTGAAGGATTGCTACGCGGCTGCGAGCAGAACTCGCGATAATGCTTCCACGCGCTGCCGCACCACGCCATGAAACAGGAATCTCATCTCGACAAGCGGTGGGCGGTCGGACAACCGCGCTCCGCTGAGCAAGCCGTTGCGCGATCTGCGTCCGCTGTCACTGTGCGACGGTTACTTGTGTTACTCGTTCTGATTGCCATTGGGCTGCGGCTGTGGTACATCGCGCTGAACCCAATCGATCCAAGCTCTTCCACCGCCGACGATGGCGATTACTACCGGCGCGCCTTGCGCTTCGCCATCACTGGCCTGTACATTGACGATAGCTGGCTGATTCGCCCGCCGCTGCACGTCTTTTTCTTCGCGGCATGGCTGCGGATCGGTGTGCTGCTCGGCAACCTCAAGCTCGGCCTGCTGCTGATCAAGCTGGCGCAGACGGTACTCAGCACATTGAATGTGCTGCTTGGCTTCGGCATCGCGCGGCGGCTGTTCGGCAATCCATGGGCCGGGCTGCTGTTCGCGGCGTTTCTGGCGCTGTGGTTTCCGTTCGTCGAGCAGCCCTCGGTGTTGTTCAGCGAGTTGCTGTATTCCACGCTGTTTTTAACGCACTTCTGGCTGCTGCTGCGCTTCGACGTAAGTGGCCGTCTCGCCACGCTGGCGCTGTCCGGCCTTGCGTTGGGCGCTGCCGCGCTGACGCGCTCGCCCGCGCTATATTCGATTGCGTTTGTGGTGCTGTGGCTGGTTGTGCGACGCTGGACGGTGGACCCTTCGACTTCGCTCAGGGCAGGCGGTGGACGACAGGCGAACGATGATACGGCACAACCGCGTCGTCATGGCCGCTCATGGGCAGCACTCCTTCGCCAATCAGCCGTTGTGATCGTGTGCTGCCTGGCCGTGGTGCTGCCGTGGACGGCTCGCAACTACATTGTGTACCAGCGCTTCATTCCCGTGGACACGCTCGGCCAGATTAATATGTGGCTCGACCTTGACAAAGTCGATTTGCGCACGCAGCATATCGAGACTTTGCGCCACATGCCGCAGGCCGACCGGCAGGCGTACGCCATGGCGCAGGCTCGCGCGATTTTGTCTGCCGATCCGTTGAAGCCGTTCCGCAACATGTGGCCGACCTTTCAACATATCTGGAAGGCGCAGTTCGTCGAGGATTACTTCATCAAAGAGAGCTTCTACGACCGGCCGTTGCGCGCCACCGCGCCGCTGGGACTGTTCGGCGACGTGCTGTGGCTCGTCTTCACGGCTGCCGGGTTGTTCGGGCTGGCCGCGCCGCCACGCGAGGGCTGGCACAACCGGCTGTTCGTGCTGGCATGGGTCGGCTACACGCTTTTTACCGTGCTGATATTTCATGTCGAGCCGCGCTATCTGCTGCCGTTGTGGATCATGATTGCGCTCTACGGCGCGGGCGCGCTTGGCGGCCTTTTCACAAAAAATCGCGACCAAAGGACAGGTTTCGCGAGAAATTTTCTTCGTCCTGCGTCTTTCATGCTCTTTCTTTCGGCTTTTCTGCAAGTCGCGCTGCTGGTGGCCTTTGCGGTGCTGCTGATCACGTACCGTGACTATCCAGCGATTATCAGCCAGGGGCTGCGGCGCGAATGGTGGATGCGGGCGGGCGACAACGCCTTTGCGCGCGGCGATTACACTGGCGCGGCGCAGGACTATCGCACCGCCGCTGCCGTGCAGCCGTCATTCCTCGACAGCAAAGTGCGCCTCGCGCTGTCGCAGCTTGCGCAGGGCCACAACGCTGAGGCGCAGGCAACAGTGGCCGGTCTCAGTCTGCGTACGGCGCAGTTCGTCGGTGAGCTCGCCGCGCCCGGCGGTGGCCCCGAGAAGGCCGCTGATTTCAACACTGTCGAGGAGACGATTGGTCTTGACATTCAGCAGTGGACGCTTCAGTGGTTGCGCCCGCCTGCGACCACGGCGGTGCACCTTGGCAACGCCACAGACCTTGGCTACATTGCAGGCTTTTCTGGCTCCGAACAAGGGCCGACTGGCAGTTACCGCTGGCTCAGCAACGCCGGGAAGTTCGTGCTGCCGCTACCTAATCCGCTTCAGCCGGGTGCGACCGTTGCGCTGCGCGTCGTTGCGCCGCAGCCTACACCGCTCACAATCACCATGGGCGACCAGCGCATGACTGTTACAGTCATGCCGGGCCAGTGGCGTGAATACATCGTGCCGGTGCCGCCGGAGCTTGCCGGGCAGCAGTCGCTCACTGTAGAGCTGAGCGCGCCGCCGTTTATTCCGTTGTACCAGAATCCGGACAGCAATGACATGCGCCAACTCAGCGTCATGGTCAGCGACGTTTGGATAAGATAACGTATAGGAGTCACGCATGCCACGCCAACCAGCCCTGGTCGCCAGCGACCTTGAGGGCGTCTTTGTTCCTGAAATTTGGATTGCCGTTGCCGAAAAAACCGGCATCGAGCAACTGCGGCTCACAACGCGCGACGTGCCGGACTACGATGTGCTGATGCGCGGGCGCATGCAGATTTTGCGCGAACATAACCTGACGTTGCGCGACATTCAGGACGTGATTGCGGCGCTCGACCCGCTGCCGGGCGCGTGCGAGTTCGTGCAGTGGCTGCGCACCCAAACGCAGCTTGTGATTCTATCAGACACGTTCTATGAGTTCGCCATGCCGCTCATGACCAAGCTCGGCATGCCAACGTTGTTCTGCCACTCGCTGCTGACCGACGAGCGCGGCATGCTCAGCGGCTACGAATTGCGCCTGCCCGACAGCAAAACTGCCGCCGTGCGCGCCTTCCGGCAGCTTGGCTTCCGGGTGCTCGCCATGGGTGACTCCTACAACGACACCGGCATGCTCGGCGCTGCCAACCGTGGCATCCTTTTCCGCCCGCCGCCCAACGTTGTCGCAGAGTTCCCTCAGTTCCGCGTGGTCGAGCAGTACGATCCTCTGCGCTCGATTATCGCTGACTACCTTCAAGAAGAATAGCTAACATCCAAATTACTAGAACTCACGTATCTTGAGTAACTTATGTAAGAATAGTGGTATTATAGCGGAGGCGGCGTGCGGTGCGCAGCCAGGTACGTCAATATACGCGCTTGAACCACAGAAAGAGGATGGCATGCTGGATTTTTCCAAGGTACGCGACAAGACACAGACATTGAGTGAGTTTGCCGGGCCGCTGACCAAAGCGGATTTGGCCAAGATGACCAACGAAATGATCGACCTGGAGTTTGGGTTGATTTCCGAGAGTGAAGACGCCGACGTGACGTTTGAGCCAGTTGATCCGGCAGCGAACGACACATTTGCCAGCAATCCCGATGAGGTTGGCATCGCATGGACGCTGGGCCACGTCATCGTGCATGCCACTGCCAGTTCGGAGGAGTCGGCCTTCCTGGCAGCCGAACTGGCGCGCGGCGTCGAGTTCCATGGCCGTTCGCGTTATGAAACGCCGTGGGAGAGCGTCACGACGATTGCACAGTGCCGCCAGCGTTTGGAGGAAAGCCGCCGCATGCGCCTGACAAGCCTCGATGTGTGGCCAGACAAGCCACATCTTGACGTTACCCGCGAGTTCGGTTCGTCGCGCCGGAATGCCAAGGAGCAGTTCCTTGGCGGGCTGATGCACGACGATAGCCATATTGGACAGATTCGCGAGATCGTGCGTCAGGCACGTGAGGCGCGCTAGGTAGGTGTGCGGAGGATGTGTGACAGCAATGCCGTCACACATCCTCTCGAATCTCACCGAGATCGTACCTCATTGAACAGCTTTTCGTTACACAAAACGATCAGGGCACTCCATTGATTTTTCCGTTGTATGTTCCTCCCACTCCAGCAGTCGCTTGCACGTGGAACATCCCATGAGTATCAGCAAGCGCGCCGGTTCGGCCTTTCACAATCATCTGGCCAGACACATCACCGTCAGGCGCGGTCTGTCCCTTATACACGAGTTGGGCAGTTCCCGCGTTGCTCAAAATGGCACCCGTAAACGTTGTTTGTACCCGAAAAACATCACGAAATGTGCCGGGCGGGTTCACGCTGGCTTCAGAACAAGGAGCCAAAATGAGTACCTCAATTGTTCCCACTGCATTGCCAGTGAGCGAGCCACTGAAGCTGAGTTGAACGGGTGCATTGAGGAGACAGTTGTGTCCTACCGAAGTGGCGGCAGGCGGCCCGAGAAGTTGCACGGTGAATGTTCCTGACAGATCGTGAGGATGTGCCGCTGCGCCGCTTGGCCACAGAATCAATCCAAGCAGCGCTACCACCCCAATGACTCGTTGTACACTCCGCATAGAGTACCTCCTTTTGGAAGGGCAGCCGTACCTGCACCCACCATGGATGAGCGGTTCAACAAAATGCTTGCCGTGCTAATGACTCTGTCGGAGACGCGGCCTCCTTTCTAAATTTCTGTGCAACTAATCGTTGTGTATGTGGTCAACATTCGAGTGATGCATGCTTGAAAGCGGTAGTAGTGATGATGAGTGTAATGGCACGACAACACGAAGTCAAGTCTAAGAAGCGGCCAATCCATTATAAAAACCTGTTTCAGCAACAGTTTATTCGAGTGGTACAATATCCACACACTCACTCTGTAACCCTGTCATTTTGTCGCCAATGGAGGAAGCCATGCCTGACAAACTAATGTCACTTGCCGAGGCGATCGCCGCTGTGCCGGATGGCGCGACGGTGGCATTGGGCGGCAATACGCTCCATCGCAGCCCGTCGGCGGCCGTGCATGAACTGATCCGGCAGGGCAAGCGCGGCCTGAACATCGTCAAGACAGCCGGCGCGTACGATGTGGATGTCCTGTGCGGCGCGGGCGTGGCCGACCGAGTGACAGCGGGCTTTATTGGCTTCGAGAACGAGTTTGGCATGGCGCCGCTCTACCGCCGCAGCGTCGAGCAGGGCCGCGTCCGCGCGCTGGAACACGCCTGCTACAGCGTGATTGCCGGGCTGCGGGCCGCCACGCAGGGCGTTCCCTTCATGCCAGTGGCCGGGCTGATGGAGTCGGACGTGCGGGCCGCGCAGGGCTTTCGCACCGTGGCTGATCCGTACAGTGGGCAGGAAGTCGTGGCGATTCAGGCAATCGTGCCGGATGTGGCGATCATCCATGTGCAGGAGGCCGACCAGGAAGGCAACGCCCGCATCTATGGCACGCTATTCGAGGATGTGCTGATGGTCACCGCCGCGCGGCGTGTCATCGTCACCACCGAGCGAATCGTGGACGGCGCGCAGTTCGCCTCACAGCCAGAGCTAACCACGATTGCCGGTTGGATGGTCGATGCGGTGGTCGAGGCGCCGCGTGGCGCATGGCCGTGCTCGTGCGCGGGCTGCTACGATTATGACGCCGAATACCTGGCCGCCTACCATGCTGCGACCAAGAATGTGGAAAGCTTCCAGCAGTTCCTGAACGAACATGTACTCGGCGAGCAAGTAGCATCATGAGTACAAGCTCTGATGTGATGATGGCGGTTGCCATGGCGCGGCTGCTGCGCGACGGCGAAACCGTGTTCCACGGCGTGGCCTCGCCGCTGCCGATGGTCGCGATTCTGCTGGCCCAGCGGCTCCACGCGCCCAATCTGGTCTACCTCAACATCACCGGCAGCGCCAACCCGCAGCCTGCCACGCTGCCGCGCTCGACCGTCGATCCGCGCCTGCTGCATGGCACGCGCAGCCTGGTCACGCTGACCGACCTGTTCGACTTGTCGGCGCGCGGGCGGCTCGACACGGCGTTTCTTTCGGGCGTGCAGATCGACCACGCCGGGCAAATCAACATGAGCCTCATTCCTGGCGCTGATGGCGACGTACACCGCCCGAAGGTGCGGTTGCCGGGCGGCGCTGGCTCAGCTTGCATTCTGCCGACGGCCAAGCGCACGCTGCTGTGGCGCACCCGCCATGATCGGCGCACGTTCGTCGAACGGGTTGATTTTGTGACCGCAACCGGCAATGTGGATCGCGTCGTGACGCCGCTGTGCGTGTTTCGCCATGAGCATGGCCAGTTAGTTGTCGAGAGTATTCATCCCGGCGTGGAGCCGAACGTGTTGCGCCAGCAGACGGGCTTCGCCATCGACGTAGACGAACGCACGCCCGTTACGCCGCCGCCGAGCGAGCAGGAGCTTGCCGCGCTTAGCGCGGTGGATCCGGACAGCGTGCGGAAGATTGAGTTTTGATGCTGGAAGATGGACGGCAGAAGCAGGAGTTACAATGGGCGTGGTACCGCTTTACAATACCATGTCATGCTGAACGAAGCCGGTCCTGAGGCATCGAAGGGTGAAGCATCTCGCTGCAATTCAATGAGATGGTTCGCTTCACTCACCATGACACGGTCTCAACTATGTAACTACTGAAATCATAAATCACCTTGTTATAACAGGAGGAAATGTGTCTAATTACGATCGGCAGTTCGGCTTTAATACCCGCGCGCTGCATGCCGGGCAGCGGCCCGACCCGACTACTGGCTCGCGGGCCGTGCCAATTTATCAGACGTCCTCGTACGTGTTCGAGGACACCGAGCATGCCGCCAATCTATTCAACTTGCAGCGCTTCGGCAATATCTACACGCGCATCATGAATCCGACCAACGCCGTGCTAGAGGAGCGGATCGCCTCGCTTGAAGGCGGCGTCGGCGCGCTGGCGGTCGGTAGCGGGCAGGCGGCGCAGTTTGTCGCGCTGGCAGGCTTGCTTGAGGCAGGCGACGAGATTCTGGCGGCTTCGACGCTGTACGGCGGCACCTACACCCAGTTCGACGTTAGCCTGCGGCGCTTCGGCATCAACACCACATTCGTGGACCCCGACGACCCGGAGAACTTCCGCCGCGCGCTCACACCCAAGACCAGGGTGATCTACGGCGAGTCGATCGGCAACCCGCGTATCAACGTGCTCGATATTGCCGCCGTGGCAGCGATCGCGCACGAGGCCAATATTCCGCTCATGATCGACAACACGTTCGGCACGCCTTACCTGTGCCGCCCGATCGAGCACGGCGCCGACATCGTCGTTCACTCAGCGACCAAATTCATCGGCGGGCACGGCACCAGCATCGGCGGCATTATCGTGGACAGCGGGCGCTTTCCATGGGACAAGGGTGCGTTCCCACAACTGCTGGAGCCGAGCAAAGGTTATCATGGCATTCGCTTCTACGAGACGTTTGGCGATTTTGCTTACATCATGAAGGCGCGCGTCGAAGGCTTGCGCGACCTCGGCCCGGCGCTTAGTCCGTTCAACGCCTTCCTATTTTTACAGGGTGTCGAGACGCTGGGGCTGCGGATGGATCGCCATGTCGCCAATACCAAGGCCGTCGCTGGTTTCCTGAAAGAACATGCCAACGTGGCATGGGTGAATTACCCATCGCTGCCCGATAGTCCATACTACGCGCTTACTCAAAAGTACATGCCGAAGGGCGCGGGCGCGATTCTGACGTTTGGCGTGAAGGGCGGCCTGGAAGCCGGGCGGCGCTTCATCGAGCGGCTGCAACTCTTCTCGCACCTGGCGAACGTCGGCGACGCCAAGTCGCTGGTGATTCATCCGGCCAGCACCACGCATCAACAACTTAGTGAGGAGGAGCAGCGCGCCGCTGGTGTGCTGCCGGAAATGGTGCGGCTTTCGATTGGATTAGAAGACATCGACGATATTCTGTGGGATTTGGACCAGGCATTGAATGAAAGTAAGAAGTAAAAAGGCAGAAGTAAGAATCAGGAAGACGTATTCATAGTTCTTACTTCTGCTTTCTTACTTTATACAGGTGATAATAATGACAACAGTTTCTTCTGGCGCGGTTAGTTCAAATTCGCCAGTGGCTGGCACGCAGTTCGCCACCACATCGTTTGATCGGCTGCGCATCCTTCAGCAATACCGCACGATTGCCATGGTTGGCCTGTCGTCGAATCCATTCCGCCCAAGCCATTTCGCGGCAATTTACATGCTGGCTGAGGGCTACAACGTCATTCCGGTCAACCCGCGCGAGAAGGAGATTCTTGGACGTCGCTGCTACCCGTCGCTACGTGATATTCCCGAGCCAGTCGAAATCGTAGATATTTTCCGCGACCCGGCCGCCGTGCCGCCGATTGTGGAAGAGGCGATCGAGATCGGCGCGAAGGTGGTCTGGATGCAGCTGGGCGTGATCAACGAAGATGCGGCCCGACGCGCCCGCGAGGCCGGGCTGGAAGTAGTGATGGACGCCTGCGTGAAGATCGAGCATGCGCGCTTCTTCGGCGGGCTGAGCACGATTGGCCTGAATACCGGCGTGATCAGCGCGCGGCGCATGGCGCGGTAATCGGTAGTTGATGAACATGGCGCTGGGGTGTGAATGTAGCGCCTCTTGGGAACGCGCCGCACTGTCATGCTGAACGACGTGAAGCATCTCGTTGCATAACAATGATGGCTCAATGAGATGTTTCGCTTCGCTCAACATGACAATGGTTTGAGTGAATCCTCCTGCGCGTGCTATCCTTTTTTCAGCGGCGGCCCAATCTGTAGTTCGTTTTGCACCTGCTTCACACCCGCCAGCAGTTTGATGCGTTCCTCGGCTGCCGTGCGCTCATTGGGGTGGCGCACAGTGCCTTGCAGCGTCACCACGCCGTCCGCAACGCTGACACGCAGACTCTCATGCTCAATCAGCGGATCATGTTTGAGCAGCGTCAACGCTTCTTTGTGAATCCAGGAGTCGGTCGGCTGGATGTGACGCACTCCCTGCTCGCGTCCCTGGTCGCCAAAACCGCTGAGCGTGCCCATGTTGGCGTATGATTCCACATTGTCGGGCTGCGTAACATCCTCATTATCCTGTTGGTCGGTGTTGTGGCGTTCAGTCATTGGCGTCCAAACCTTTCTTTATTCACTAGCAACTATTGTCCCGATGGGTACGTCTCAGGCAGTTCACCCGCTTCCCAGCCACTCGTGCGGTCTAGCGGCTCCAGCGCGCGTGTCTCGTCAATATGAATAAGAGCGTCGAACTGATCGGGCAGCCGCGCGTAGAAATAATGGCTGTAGCGCTCAGTTTGCGGGCGATAGATTACGCCAATCGCTCGCTCAAGGCGGCGCGCTCGTAGCGCATCGGTGGCAGGGTTTTGCTGGTCGAGTCGCAGCATGAAGCGTGCCATGCCAACTTCATGGAACAGCGCCTCATAGCTTTCCGGCAGTGCCGGGCGGACGCGCTTGTGTTCAGCCGGGCCGTCCCAGTTCGACGCGGCGGTGACACTGCCAGTGTAGGTACTGAAGCCGACCAGCATCGCCTCAGGCCCGTAGCGCTCGCGCGCCAGTTGCCCGACGTTTAATTCACCGCCGTCGCCCAGTTCGGTCGCGCGTGCATCGCCAAGGTGGGAGTTATGCTCCCAGACAACAATTTTCGAGCGACCAAACTGATGGTCGAGATGATCGGCCAGCCTGTCGAGCGTTTCAGCCATGTGGGTGTCGCGCAGGTTCCAGGATTCATCGCGCCCGCGAAACATCGCACGGTAATACTGCTCGGCGTTTTTTACCAGGCGCGCGTTCTGCTCGGCGTAGAAGTGCGCGTCTTCCGCCACATGGCCGTTGCGGCGCGCGACCTCGGCGGCCTGGCGCTGCAATTCGACCATCTGATTGACGACGTCGTCTTCACATGTTTCCTTGCCAGTGCTGGCAGTGTAGCCGTACATTTGAGGGTCGCGACCGAAGAACTCAAAACAGCTATAGCGCTCGCGCGCTCTGCTGGCCGCCTCAGGATCAATGTTTTCAAGGTAGCGAATGACTTCCTGGATCGAGGCATAGAGGCTGTATAGATCGAGGCCGTAGAAGCCGACCTGCGGCGCGCCTTCAGCACGTTGGCGATTGTAGTCGCGCAGCCAGCCAACGAAATCACGCACAACCGTGTTGCGCCACATCCATGTTGGAAAACGATGGAAATCGCCCAATGCTGCTTCTGGCGATGAGTCATCACCCGCGCCACGCACGTAGCAATTGACGCGGTATGCGTCAGGCCAGTCGGCCTCCACGGCGACCGCCGCGAATCCCTTCTCTGTAATCAACCGTTTGGCGATCTTGGCGCGCTGCTCATAAAATTCATGGGTGCCGTGCGTCGCCTCGCCAATTAGCACAAAGCGCGCGTCGCCGATCTGCTCCAGCAGCGCGTCGTAGTCATGCGCTGTGCCAGCGAACGGCAGCGCCACCTCGCGGATGGCGTTCGTCGCAGCGGGAGTTTCAGTATGGGTCATAGCTTTCCTCCTTCGCAGCAGCCGCAGCACGCGATGCCATGCGCGCATCACGCGGACCGATGCTGCACGGACGAGCGCGCAAGTAACATGCGTACTTCTTCGTCTGTGATTTGCGAGAAATCGTCGTACCAGTAGCCAACCGCGCGAAACGGCTGTGGCGTAATGGCGCACACGATTTCATCAACCTCGGTGCGAAACGAATCACACGTCTCCGGCGCGGCAACCGGCACGGCAACGACCAACCTATGGGGCTGCCGTTGCCGTAGCGCGCGGGCGGCAGCATGCATGGTCGAGCCTGTCGCAAGGCCATCGTCCACAAGTATAACGGTGTGTTTGCGTACATCTGGAAATGGCCGATCATCGCGGTAGGCTTGCTCGCGCCGCTCCAGTTCACGAAGTTCATGAGCGGCAACTTTGTCGATCACGTCATCGGGGATGCGTAATCCTTCCACAACATCCATATTGAGCACGCGCGTACCACCACTGGCAATCGCGCCCATGGCCAATTCTTCGTGGCCCGGCACGCCAAGCTTGCGCACCAGAAACACATCCAGTGGCGCATGGAGTTCTTCAGCCACCTCGTAAGCGACCGGCACGCCACCGCGCGGCAATGCAAGTACCAGCACATCTGCTTGATCAGCATAATGACTGAGTTTGGCTGCGAGTTGCTGGCCGGCTTCATATCTGTTGCGGAACGGATTCATCCACGGCTCCTTTCCACGCGTCGGTACATCTGTGGCAGCAGAAGTTATGCCATGTGCTAACCCTCCTTGTCGTCTATTTCTGGACTTTTGCGCGCCTTACTACAGGAAAACATCTCGCCTACGGCTGCTGGTTCTCATCTGGCGCGTCGTCGAGGTCTTCGGCTTCTTTGCCCGCGATGTCTGCCGCCGCGCCAACCCCACCACCAACCACGCCACCGACCAGACCGCCCACAATAGTGCCGAGTGGCCCGCCGACCGAACCTATCGCGGCACCAGTCACCGCGCCGGTGGTCATGCCCGCTGCCGTGCCAACTTTGCTGCTTTCTTCCCACTCATTGCCGGGCAGTTCATTGACTGGCTGTTCAAGCGGCTGGTCATTATGCGGGTCGAAGCGCTCCCAGCCGGTCTGCCGCAGCGCGTTGTGTTGCACATCAATATCTATCGCGCCGTGCTGCCGCATGATGTCGTACACCGCGCTGCCGAGCATAGCGTCGGTCGTCACAGCGACGAGCGTACTGCCGCGCCGCACACTCTCAGCGTAGACGTTGGCGTGTTCTTCCGGCACGCCTGCGTCCATGAGCACCGCGATCAGGCCACCGGCTGCCGCGCCCGCAGTTGCGCCCACCACGCCCAAACCGAGCGCTGCCGCCAGTGTTCCTACGCCGATGACCGGCCCAATGCCGGGAATGGCAAACGCCGACAAACCGGCCAGCAAGCCGAGCCCGCCGCCGATGGCCGTGCCAGCCGTTGCGTCGGCGCGCGGCGATATGCCTTCGCTGGTTGTGGCGGCCTCGTCCATGGCGCGTTGGCGCGTCAACAGGCTCATGTCAGCAGGCGGCACGCCGTTGCTCATGAGTGCCTGGATAGCGCCGTTGGCTGCGTCTACGTTTGGAAATATGCTCACAATTGTTTGTGCCATGCGTGCCTCCTTGAGTATCGCTACACTAAAAACGCGGTAATAGTATCGGATGCGGTAATGGTATTCGTGTGACTGATGCTCTGAAGCCTAGCGTAGTGCGGATTTGAAATCCGCGCCACCAGCAGCAGTTCAGATACAACCACTACCTCGGATGCTGTTGCCCATGATCGCGGCAAGACTGGTGCCACGATCGCAGAGGTGTGTTTCTGCTGGCACACTTGTTGCGGCCTGAACCAGGCATCAGGAACGTGAGCGTGCTGCGCTTCATGAACATAATGATGGTTAGCAAAGAGGTACTTTATGACTGAACAACAATCTGCATCGGAAAAGGCATACGACCGGCAGTTGGTATTGCAGGAGCGCATCAGCGCCTATCAACAGGAGATCAAGGATCGCCGTGCCAAACTCGGCCGCATTCAGGATGAGATCGACAGGCTTGAAGCCAAGGGCGAATCAGCCGACAATCAGCGCGGCAGTCTTGCCACTGTGCAGGAGGAAGTGCGCGTGCTGGAGCAGCAGCTTACTGCGCTGGAGCGGCAGGCCGAAGATCCGCGCAACCCGACACAAAGTGTTGCGACGCCGGAGTTCGTGCCGGGCGGCATGGCATTGGTTACATCAGATGGTGGCTTATCGAACAAAATATTTGTCGAGCCACGGCTTGACGATGTGGGTATTTTTACTCAAAGCACCGCAGGCACGCAGCTGACGCTATTGGAAGGGCCTGAATATGTTGATGATCATGTTTGGTGGCGCGTGCGGCGGACCGATGGCGTAGAAGGATGGGTCGTCACTGATGGACTGATCGGCAATCCAGCGTAGCGCGATTGAAAACACAAGAACAGGAGCCTGGGATATGTCCAACGACCACAATGCTGATACAGAGCGACAGACTACTTACTTCGCTTTATCCGGGTTGTTTCTGTCGCTTTTTGCGGCCTTCTCGCTACGCAACAAGAAGTACCATAAGCATCTTCACCTGAAGCCGTTCGATCTCGTTCAGCTTGGCCTTGCAACCTTTCGGGTCGGTCGCTTGATTAGCTACGACAAAGTCACGGAAGTATATCGTCTGCCCTTCACCAAAACGGTCAAAGACTCTTCTGGGGTTGGCAAAACAACGGTGCCGAAGGGCAGTGGAATACAGCGCGCGATTGGCGAACTGATCGCATGCCCGATCTGTAGCGGCACGTGGGTGGCGGCCATGCTGGTGTATGGCATGGGCGTGGCTCCGCATGCGACGCGTGCGTTTATTGCCATTATGAGTGCAATCGGCATGGCCGAGTTGCTCAACGCCGCGCAAGAAGCTATGGAATGGACGGGTACAGAGCAGCGGCGCGAGGCTGGCGAGCACTCAGGGCGCTGACGCGACGAGTTCCATCATATTCAAGTAGAACGTTTTGGTTTTCTTAACCGCGCTCCTCTTCCAAGGTGCGAGAGGGGCAATTAATTGCCCTCACCCTGCTGCTGGCGCAGCTTCCCTCTCCCACAGCTTACAAGGGTAGGTAGAGAAGGGATTGAACGGATGGGGAACGCGCAGAATCTTCTGGCATCATGGATGTGCTTACGCATCGTGATACCGGAGGAGATTGATGCGCGTTCCCCACGAATTGTACCAAATGGAAAGCGTGATGGCACAGCGGTTTCCCAGCTTGCGTCCTGCCCAACAGCGTGGCTTAGCGCTGTGGGTATATGGCACCATCCTGGCGCAGAGTGCTTGCCAGTCTGCGGTTATTACCGCCGTATTGTTTCTTGACGACTGGAACACGCTTCGCCAACGCCTGCGCGAATGGCTGTATGATGGTGCTGACAAAGCCGCTCCCTGTCGAACCCAAATCGAGGTCCAGAGTTGCTTCGTCCCGCTCCTGCGCTGGATTGTCGAGTGGTGGCAAGCCACAGAGATCGCGCTGGCTGTGGACGCGACTTTACACACTGATCAGATTGTTGCGCTGGTCGTGAGTGTGCTGTATCGTGGCAGCGCCATCCCAGTTGCGTGGTCCATCCTGCCTGCCAATCAACCAGGTGCCTGGATGGGACCGATCATGCGCCTGCTTCGGTTGATCCGCCCGGCGCTTCCTGCGCATCTGACGGTGCTGGTGTTGGCTGACCGTGGCTTGTGGAGCCCACGCTTGTGGAAACGTATCCGCGACTTGGGCTGGCATCCGCTGTTGCGCATTCAAGACACGACGACATTCACGCCTGCCGGAGGGAAGCGTCAAGCCAGTCGCAGCCTGGTTCAGCCAGGACAGGGGTGGGTTGGACGAGGACGATTGGGCACCCCCAAGAAGCCACAACTGTCGGTGACATTGGCGGCAATCTGGAGGGAAGGTCAAAAGGACCCGTGGGTGGTGGTGAGCGACCTGGCGCCGCATCGGGTCGGGGCGAGTTGGTACGCGTTGCGGATGTGGATTGAGTTGGGATTTCGAGCGCTCAAAGGTGTGGGCTGGAAATGGGAGCATACACGCAGACGCGACCCAAGGCGAATTGAACGCTACTGGCTGATCGTGGCGGTGGCAACACTGTGGACGCTGGCAACGGGAACGCGAGTAGAAGATGCCGACGAAGTCGGTGTGGAACCAGCGCGCGTGCGAACACCACCAACGCCACAGACAGCCAAGCGCACGCGGCTCGCGAGCGTGTTTCGTGTCGGTCTGGGATGGTTGCGTCATCAACTGGGGCGTGGTCGTATATGGACGCGCTTGTGGTTGCGTCCAGAAGTATGGCCTGATCCTCCTGAGCGGGTGAACATGGTGATTGTTTCCGACCCATAGCATGTTTACCTACCCTTGTAAGCTCTCCCACAGGGAGAGGGACTGAGGGTGAAGGGCAAGGCATGCTCATGCCTCATCGGGCGCAGGAGCTTTCCAGCGGGCACGCTCGTGCTGCTCGCGGGCCTTCTGCGCCCGTCGGAGCGCGCCTTTCACGCCGTAGCGTGCCACTGAGAAGCGCGTGCGGCTCAAGGTGCCGCGCTCGTTGACCCAGGTCGCTTCCATGTATTCCGTGTGGCCCTCGGTGCGCCGGCGCACGCCCACCACGCCAGTGTTGCTCGATCGTGGCTCCCCAATCACCAGCCGATCGGTGCGCGGCTTGCCAAGCTCGCGCTCGGTTGCGTCGCGCCACTCAATTGCTGCGGTCAGCGCCGCCAGCCGGTCGCCATGCTTTTTGTCGCTAAAAAAGCGCGAACGATTCTGCCCTTTCCATCGCACACGCACAAAATAGCCGTACGTGCGTTTGGGCGGGTGGTCGATCCGCGTGATATTTTTGTGGCGTGTTGTTTTGGGGCCACGCGCGCGCTTTGTGCCCTCGGCGGCTGTGCTGTCACTGTCTGATGATGCCGCCGCCTGGCCCTCTTCGTGTGAGAGCGGGTGGCACGCCTCAGGTAGAGTATATGGTATCCACAACGCAAAGCGCGGGCTAGTCTGCTGTTGACCTGCCGGGGTCACGCCCTGTGACTCCCATGCTACAAATGCGCCGGGCACCTCGGCTGCACGTTGATCGAGGAGCGTGCGATTTGGGCCATGCTCGTCGAGCACGAAAATGCGGTTGCCATGGACACGTACCATGCCATACTGCTCTTCCAGTTGTTGAAGTACTTCTTGGGATGGCCTGTCGGTCTGACCATCAGGCGAACTGCTCCAATTTTGCTGCTGATACATCATGTGGCAACCTCTTCGTGTCTGCGCAGTGGCTAGGATAGACGCATGCATAGAAAAAACGTCTATGAATCTGTGCCTCCAACGCAGCTTTTGTTATAGTCCTTTCTTTCGAGTGATGTGGGAAATAACAAAATGCATGCCGCCATTTTGCTAGATACGTACATTTTTTAGTCAAAATCATCTTGCACAAAGAACCTGCATATATCGGAATCCCTCATCCTGCGGCTGATACAGCTTCCCGCTCCCACTGGAAGCAGGACCGAGGGTGAGGGCCGACGATCATTCCGAAACACATATACGTTGCTATTTAGTCGCAAGCGCATGGGCTACCGCGCATGCACATGCGTTGAGGGCATAGGTGCTCGTCACGCCCCACTGTGACACCCAGCTACTGCGACCACGCGGTCGGCTCGCGGTCCCAGCGCTGCTCGCGCAGTTGCTCGACGAGTTCGTTGGGCAGCGGCCCGGCGTCACTGGCGGCAATGTTCGACTCAACATGGCGAAGTTTGCGCATGCCGGGAATAATCGTGCTCACATCCTGGTTGGATAGAATAAAGCGCAGCGCCATCTCCGGCATGCTCATGCCGCCCGGCACGAGCGGCTTAAGCGCGTCGGCATGCTCGACGCTGGAGTTAAGGTTTTCTGGCACGAAGTAGCTATTGCGCCAGTCGCCCTCCGGCCAGTGGCTGTCTTTGGTTAGCGTACCGGTTAATGTGCCTTCATCGAACGGCACGCGGGCGATTACGCCGACGTTGAACTCACGGCATGCAGGAAAGAGTTCGTCCTCCGGGTTCTGGTCAAAGATGTTATAGATCACCTGCACGGCGTCGATCATGCCGGTGCGCACCGTCTGGACGCCATTCCATGGCTCCCAGCGATTGATGCTGATCCCGACGGCGTGAACCAATCCCTCGCGCTTGAGGTCGTCTACGGCGCGCTGCCAGCGCTCATCGTCGGCCCACGCATCTTCCCAGACGTGAAACTGAATCAGATCGACGCTTGGCAGGCCAAGATTCTCAAAGCTTTTTTCGGTGTATTCGCGGATATGGTCGGCTGGATACGAGCCTTCCAGCGGATCGCCGCGCTGCGAGGGCCAGCGAAAGTTTTTGGGCGGGATTTTGGTTGCGGTGTACAGGCGCTTGTCGGGATTGGCGCGCACCAGTTCGCCCAGCAGCCCTTCGCTGTGGCCCGCGCCATAGCCCCAGGCCGTGTCGAAGAAGGTGCAGCCTAGATCGACGGCATGCTGGAGCGACTGGCGCGATTGTTCATCATCCGAGCCGCTCCAGCCGCCCATGCCCCACATGCCATAGCCGATCTCGCTGACCTGCCAGCCAGTTCGGCCCAATGTTCGATAATGCATTGATGTGCTCCTTTTCCATGCTTTGCCCCACTACGCTCGCATAAATCGCGCCATGCATGCCGCGCAACCCCACGCGTCGCATACTTGACCATCCGCAGGGTCGCAACTATACTGGTGAACACTTCTCATGATGTAAAACAAAGAACAAAGGCCAGAGAACACGATCTCTTTGAACCCTTTGTTCTTTGATTTTGTTCTTTATTCTCAAAATGACAGGAGCGAGATCGTGGAACGAATCGGCTTTGTTGGACTGGGGCGTATGGGCCAGGCAATGGCCGGACGGCTGCTTGATGCTGGATTTCCGCTTGCCGTGTACAACCGCACGCGCGCCAAAGCAGACGATCTGGTGCAACGCGGCGCGGTGTGGGCCGACACGCCTGCCGAGCTTGTCGCACAATCCGACATCGTCATGACAATTTTAACCGACGACCGGGCTGTGTTCGAGGTGTTCAATGGCGAGCGTGGCTTGCTGGCGGACGACATTTCCGGCAAGCTGTTCGTGGAGATGAGCACCATCCGTACCATGACCATTCAGACGCTGCGCACGCAGATCGAGGAGCGCGGCGGGCGTCTGGTGGATGCGCCGGTTTCCGGTACGCTGGAGCCAGCCCGGAACGGTCAATTGCTGGTGCTGGCGGGCGGCGCAGCGGAGGATGTCGAGCGTGCCCGGCCTGCGTTGGAGCAACTTGGCCGACGCATTGCGCATGTCGGGCCGAGCGGCGCGGGCACAACCATGAAGCTGGTGCTGAACCTGCCGATGGCGATTTTCTGGGCTGGGCTGGCCGAGGCGATGACTATGGGGCGGCAGTACGGCATTGAAGACGAAACCATGCTCGACCTGATTCTCGATTCGCCGGTGGCACTGCCCGCCTTGCGTGCCAAAGCGCCCTTGATACTCGGCGCGCCGCACGAGGTCGCCTTCGATGTGACCGGCGTGCGCAAAGACCTGCTAGCCATGATTGCGACCGGGCAGGAAGCAGGTGTGCCCATGCCAGCTTCTTCGGCGACACTGGGGTTATTTGCCGCCGCGTCCGCTGCTGGATACGCCGAGCGCGATCTGGTGTTTGTGGTTGAGTATTTGATGAAGGTAGTTCAGGAAACGTTTGGCAGCGGCATCAAATAGCAACCGCAGATACACGCCGATGAACGCGGTAGTAATACGCTGCTTGGTAAAAACGAAATATGTGCCACAGAGAGCAAGTAAAAGAGTAGAAACCGCCGATAGACGCCGATGAACACCGATAATTAGTGTAAAAAACAAAATGGTTGCTATAGAGAGCATACAGGCTAATGAAAGCGAGTAAAAGGACATCTGCGTTTATCTGCGTTCATCGGCGGTTCCTTTTACGTTCTTTGTCCTTGGGGAGATTTGCATGAACATCACGAAAGCTGTGATCACGGCGGCAGGTCGAAGCCAGCGCTCGCTGCCGCTCCAACGCCTCGTCGACCGTGACGGCACACAGAAGTCGGTGCTGAGCATCATTGTCGAGGAGGCGCTGGCTGCGGGCGTCGAGGAAGTCTGCGTTGTGGTCGGGCCGGGCGACGGCGCGGCGTACACTGAGGCGGCGGCCGATCATGCCGCGCGGCTGTTGTTCGTGGAGCAACCTGAGGCGCTCGGCTATGGGCATGCGCTGTTCTGCGCCCGCGAATTTGTCGTCGACGCGCCATTTCTGCATCTGGTCGGCGATCACCTCTATGTGAGTCATGCGGCGCGCGGCTGTGCCCGTCAGTTGGTGGAGCTTGCATCTGCGGAGGCGTGTGCCGTCTCGGCAGTCCAGCCGACTCGCGAAAGCCTGCTCCCTTATTATGGCACAATCGGCGGGCGGCTCGTGCCCGGCCAGCAGGATGTATACGTTGTTGAGCGCGTGGTCGAGAAGCCGACGCCGACTGAGGCAGAGCAAGAGTTAATAGTGCCGGGGTTGCGCATGGGCATGTACCTGTGCTTCTTCGGCATGCACGTGCTGACGCCTACCGTCATGGATATCCTGGCCGAGCATGTCCGCGCTGCGGGCCAGCAGGGCAGCGTGCAGCTTTCACCGGCGCTGAACGAACTTGCGAAACGCGAACGCTACCTTGCGCTGGCGGTACGCGGGCGACGCTACGATGTCGGCGCGCGCTACGGCTTGCTGACTGCGCAGCTGGCGCTGGCGTTAGAGGGCAACGATCGCGACGAAGTGCTGGCGCAACTGGTAGAGTTGCTGGCGCTGCGGCATGCGTGACGTAGTGACATAATGAGATCACAGGGTAAAAGGATTAAAACGTGTCCGTTCTCACCGAAATAATCATCTCCCCCGATCCGGCTGTGCGAAATCGCTCGCTGGACGCATTTTGCCGCGATGCCACATTGGTGCAATTGTTGGCCGAGGCAGCCGCGCTCGATGCGCTGCGACACACCAGTGACAATCTGTACGAGCGCGTGCGGGCGCTCTTTTTTCTCTATGCTATTCATCGATTTCACTTGCCGCTCAAGCCAGGCATGCAGCGGCGCGGCCTGGTGCCGTTTGAGGGCTACACGCTGCTGCTCGACCGGCGCTTCGAGGAGGCGATTGGCGTCTTTTTGCAGCAGCACCGTCATGCACCAAGCGAGGCGATTTCCAGTGCGCTCGCGGCGGCCTACCACCGGCTTGGCTTTCAAACACTGGCCGACCAGGTGCGTCGCAGCGTGCGTTCGGTGCGCGGCAACCAGTGGATGTTCCGCGTCGGCCACCCGCTCGATCAGCCGCTACGCGTACGCCCGGAATTGCTGAACCACAAAACACCTGATAGTGGGCGCAGTTTTCCTATTTTGCATGAAGCGACGCCGGTACGCATGGACCTGTCACATAGCGCATGGAGCGACATTTTCTTCCTTGGCATGGACTTTCCTGAAGGCGCGCGCGTGCTGAATGTTTCGGTGGATCTGGGCGTACATGGGCGGGATGCTGCTCCGCGTCCGCCGGTCGAGGCCTATTTCCGCGTGATTGACGAGCCGGTATTACGCCTGACCAGCATCGATCTGCAAACCACAGCCGACATCACCGAGCTATCCGAGGTGTTCGACTTTGCCCGCGATTATCTGGGCCTGCTCAAAGCGGCGGTGATCGCGGCAGGCCTTGTGCCGCCTGGCATTGAAGGTTCCGGCCAGCGCTTGAGCGACCTGCTGGCGCAGATGGTCGGCCCAGGATGTGGCATCGAGCTTGTCAGCGCGGTGAACGACATTCCGAAAGGCTCGCGGTTGGCGGTTTCGACCAATCTGCTGGCCTCGTTGATCGCAGTGTGCATGCGCGCGACCGGGCAGGCGCAGTCGCTGACCGGGCAGCTTTCCGAGAGCGAGCGGCGGCTGGTGGCAGCGCGCGCTATTCTGGGCGAGTGGCTGGCTGGCTCGGGCGGCGGCTGGCAGGACTCGGGCGGCGTGTGGCCGGGCATGAAATTGATTCAGGGCGTGCTGGCCGAACCCGGCGATCCGGAGTGGGGCGTGAGCCGCGGGCAACTTTTGCCGAGTCACCACATTCTTGATGAAGCCGAGGCATCAGCGGCGACGCGTGAGCGATTGCAAAACAGCCTTGTGCTGGTTCATGGCGGCATGGCGCAGAACGTCGGCCCGATTCTGGAGATGGTGACCGAGAAGTACCTCCTGCGCGCGGAGCCGGAGTGGACCGATCGTCAGGAAGCGCTCCATGTGCTGGACACGATCATGGCGGCGCTCCGCGAAGGCGACATCAAGGCCATCGGCGCGGCGACCACCCACAATTTTTTTGGCCCGATCCAAACCATTATTCCATGGGCGAGCAACCTGTACACCGAGATGCTGATCGAGCGGGCGCGAACAACCTTCGCCGACGACTTCTGGGGCTTCTGGATGCTGGGCGGCATGTCGGGCGGTGGCATGGGCTTTATGTTCGCACCGGAGCGCAAAGCCGAGGCGCAAGAGCATTTGCAAGCCATCATGAGCGCGACTAAGCGCCAACTTGAACACGCGCTGCCGTTCGCTATGGAGCCGGTGGTGTACGATTTTGCAATCAACCCGCGCGGCACATACGCCACGCTCTTGCAGGGCGACCCTTCGACAGGCGCAGGGCAGGCGGCACTAATGCCGCCGGGTTACTACGCGCTGTTGGTGCCAGCCATGCTGCGGCTCGACCCGCGTCAACTATCCGACACACGCCGGGCCGAGCTTGAGCGCTTTGGCGCAGCCAGCCGCACGCAGCCAGCGCTGGCGAACATGGTGCCGCACTTGTTCGAGCGGTTGCTGCCGCGCGTGCAGCAGGTTGGGCAGACCGCCGAGCAATTGGACGTGTTACTCAATGCCAATGGCTTCGACCGTGTGCAGCACGCGCAGATTCGCGCTGACATGCAGCGCGGACGGATCGGGCTGGCGCAGAACCGGTTGCCGCCGAGCACGACCATTGAGGATGTGCAGCCGGGCGACGTGTACGATGCAATGGGTTCACTGCCGCGCCACGTCCATGACCTGGGCATGGAGGCGCTGGCGGCAGGCGCGGTAGCGGTGGTATCGCTGGCGGGCGGCGTAGGCAGTCGTTGGACGCAGGGCGCAGGCGTGGTCAAGGCACTCCATCCTTTTGCGAAACTTGGCGGCAGGCATCGCACGTTCATTGAAACGCATCTGGCGAAAAGTCGGAGGATCGGGCGGCTGTGCGGCACAGCGCTGCCGCACATTTTTACCACCAGCTACCTGACCCACGCGCCGATTGCTGATTATCTTCATGCCGAGCAGAACTACGGCTATGACGGGCCGCTGCTGCTTTCGCCTGGTCGGGCGATCGGACTGCGGATGGTGCCGATGGCACGCGACCTGCGCTTTGCATGGGAAGAAATGCCGCACCAACGGCTCGATGAGCAGGCACAGAAGATGCAAGAGAGCCTCCATGCAGCGCTGATCGCGTGGGCGCAGAGCGCGGGCGAGGGCAGCGATTACATCGACAATTTGCCACAGCAGTGCCTCCATCCGGTCGGCCACTGGTTCGAGGTACCGAACTTGCTACGCAACAGTGTGCTGCGCCAGCTGCTTACGGAGCGACCAAATCTGAAGTATCTACTCGTACACAACATCGATACGCTTGGTGCGAACGTCGATCCGGCCATGCTCGGCTTACATATAGAAAGCGGCGCATGTCTGAGTTTCGAGGTGATCGCGCGGCATGTCGAAGATCGCGGCGGCGGCCTGGCGCGTGTAGACGGTGCGCTGCGGCTGCTGGAAGGTCTGGCCATGCCGAACGAGGCCGACGAGTTCGCGTTGTCGTACTACAATTCACTGACAAGCTGGGTAGATATCGACAAACTGCTCCAGATGTTTGGTTTGGAGCGCGCTGATCTTGACGACGATGCCAAAGTGTCGGCGGCCATCCGAGCGTTAGCCGCCCGCATGCCAACATACATCACACTCAAGGATGTCAAGAAGCGCTGGGGCAACGGCCAGGAGGACGTATTCCCTGTGGCGCAATTCGAAAAGCTGTTTGGGGACTTTTCGACCCTGCCAGGGCTCGAATGTCGCTATATTTCCGTCCCGCGCGAGCGTGGTCAGCAACTCAAAGATCAGGCACAACTCGACGGCTGGTTGCGCGATGGCTCGGCAGCCTACGTCGAGCAGTTGTGCGAATGGCGATAATGCAGTTGGACAAGCGAGGGGATTGTGGATTCTTCAATTGCTCATCGTATTCATAGACATTTATCAGGCATACGGTTCTGGTCGCTGCTCCATGCGGCGGCGCTGAAGTGGCGCGCCGATAATTGTTTGCGGCTGGGCGCATCGCTTTCTTACTACACGATTTTCTCAATATTTCCGTTGATCTTGATTACATTGATGATTGTCCGCGTCGTGCTCAATAATTCAGAAGTTGGGCGCGATTTGATCCTTGGTGAACTATCAAGTGTGACAGGCGGCTTTCGCAACGAATTTCTTGTGACACTACAAGCAATACAGCAGAGCCGACGGGCTTCGAGTATTATCGGCATAGTCACATTGCTCCTGGGCGCGTCGTGGGTGTTTGGTGAGTTGGTCAGCGCGTTCAACATCATTTGGGGGCTGGAAGCACCCTCTCAGGGCGGACCGTTGGAGTTTCTACGCGCCACCTTTTTCTCGTTTGCGCTCGTGTTCGCTGGCGTGTTCTTACTGTTGGTATCGTTGATCATCAGTGCGGCACTGGCTGTGATCGGCCAATGGATGGATCTGTTGCCCGGCGGAGATACAGTGTGGTGGTTTATTAGCAGCGGGTTTAACCTTGTGGCCCTGACCCTGGTTTTCGCACTCCTGCTGAGATATTTGCCGCAAACGAATGTGACATGGCATGACGTATGGCTTGGCGCGTTTATCACCGCAGTCTTGTGGTCGCTGTTGCAATTCGGCATCACCTACTACATTGGTTTCAACCGATACGGCGCGTACGGACCAGTCGGAGCTATTATGGCGTTGGTGGTATGGGTGTATCTTTCGTCGCAAGTGCTGTTCTTCGGCGGCGAGTTCACCTATGTGTATGCGCGGCGCTACGGCAGCCGGGTTGATGTGGGTGGCTCGTAGCGGCACGTAAAAAAGAAGTTTGTTGTGCGCCCGCCTCGCGCGGGCTTTTTGTTTGTACTGTATACTCGTCATATCTCTGCAATACGTTATCAGGTATGATAGGATTTATGTACACAAACCAGAGACAGATAAAACGTATGTTGGATGGAGTACGTAAGGAAACGCATGGAACATCAAACCTCGTTTGCCCCTTTACTCATTGTCGTTCTGCTGGCGTTCATAACGCCATTATTGATCAGTCGCCTGCCAGGTATTCGCCTTCCGGTCGTTGTCGGTGAGATCATCGCTGGCATGATCTTCGGGCGGAGCGGCTTTGGCCTGATACAGCCGAATGAATGGCTTGACGTACTGGCCACGCTTGGATTTGTGTACCTCATGTTTCTTTCCGGCCTCGAAATCGATATCAGCGCGCTTGGCGCTGCGCCGCCCAACACAAGCGGCAGCCGTTGGAAGCGACTTCTCGCAATTCCTGCGGTCGCTGGCACGGCAATGTTTGCGTTGACGCTTGCGACGGCGGCGCTAACTGGTTATGGGTTGGTGCTGTTCGATCTGGCGCGGAATCCATGGATCATGGGGCTGATTCTGTCCACGACGTCGCTCGGCATTGTGGTGCCGGTGCTGAAGGAACGCGGTATCATCAACAGCGCCTACGGGCAGGCCATCCTTGTGGCATCGCTGATTGCCGATTTCGTGACCATGCTGGCAATCAGCGTGTATGTGGTGATTCTGACGCGCGGTTTCTCGCTCGACGTGCTGCTGGTGCTGGTGCTGCTCGGCGCAGGGTTGGCTGTGTACCGCGCCGCACTGGTGCTGCGCAAAAGTGCAGCCGGGCGCGTCATGAGCAGCCTGGCGCAGGCGACGTCGCAGGTGCCCGCGCGCGGCGCGCTGATGCTGGCGTTCGTGTTCATTGCGCTGGCCGAAACGCTTGGCATCGAGGCGATTCTGGGCGCGTTCATGGCAGGCGCGATTGTGGCGCTGCTGGTGGGCGAAGATGGCGAAGATTTGATCCATAAACTCGACGCATTCGGCTATGCCTTTTTCGTGCCGATCTTCTTCATCAGCGTTGGCGCGAACTTCGACCTGCCGGCGCTGCTGGCAAACGGTTCGTCGCTGGTGCTGGTGCCGCTGCTGCTGGTGTTCGCCTACGCCGTGAAATTGCTGCCGTCGCTGGTGTTTGCCCCAAGCTATGGTACACGCGCGGCGCTTGCGCTCGGCATGCTGACATCATCGCGGCTCAGTTTGATCATTGCGGCGTCGGCCATTGGTCTTGAAATCGGCGCGATCACGAGCGGCACCAATGCCGCGATTGTGCTGGTCGCAATTGTGACATGCACGGTGTCGCCGCTGCTATTCAGCCGCATGGCGCCTGTGTTGCCGCCGCCGCGCGAAGGTGTGCTGATCGTCGGCGATTCGACCGAGGCAAAGGTGTTGAGCCGCCAGCTTCAAGGCCGCGGCACGCCCGTGAGCCAGATCACCGCGCGCGATTTTCACGATGGCACCTTCAAAACCGATGGCGAGATCAACGCGCATGCAATTGCGGCGCTGACAAGTGATGACGCGGCGAATCTGGCAATCTGCCGACAAGCGCAGGCGCTCGACATTCCAGTGATGGTGGCGCAGGTGCAAAGTGTGCAGACATAACCCGGATTTCAAGGCTGTTGGCGCGCATCCGGTAAATCCCGCGCTTGCAACAGCGGCGGTATTTGAAGGCATGTTGGCGAATCCATCGGCCATGTCGCTGCTGACCGAAAATCATGACAACATGACGCTGGCTGAGTTGATCGTCACCAACCGCGCGCTCGACGGGCGGGCATTGCGCGAACTGCGGCTGCCACACGATGCGCTCGTGGTCATGATCGTGCGGCGTGGCGAACGATTGATCGCGCGCGGCGACACACGGCTGCGGCGCGGCGACACCGTAACGCTGGTCGGCAGCCCGTTCGCACTGGAACAGGCTGCCCGGTTGTTGCGGGCATAATGTGTTGGATACTCTGTTATAGAAGGTGATGAGTTGCTGTGCTTGACAGCGGTTTGCTCGCCCAGGCGCTGACCAACTCCGGCGGCTTGATCAGGCCGCCATGCGCTACGGTTTCGGCGCGCAGGCGGTCGGCCAGGGTGTCAACGTCGATTTCGGCTGCCGTGGCAATGCCAAAGGTTGTGATCAACGGCAGCGCGCTGCGAATCGTGGCGGCCATGTATTCATAACCACCCCAATTGGCACCACCGCCGATTGGCGATGCGAGGTACATCTGGGGCGCGGGCAGACCCGCCGCGTGGTAGGTGCGGTACAAATGGGAGCCGATTTCCAGATCGACGCCTGCGCGCTCAAAGGCCATCCGCAGCCAGTCCCATGCCTGCTGCCAGAGCGGCATGGCTGGTGTGAACACAAATGACGGCGGCGTGAGATTAAATTCGTTGAAGACGACAATCCCGCCGGGACGGAGCCGCCGCAGCATGGAACGGATTGTTTCCACCGGATCGCCCATATAGAGCAGCACCAGCCGCCCGACGACTGCATCAAAATCATCGTCGAGATCTATCGTGCGCACGTCGCCTGCCATGAACGTGACATGGCTGTGACCGGCTGAGGCTGCACGAGCGCGAGCTATTTCCAGCACTCCTGGGTTTTGATCCACGCCGACGACGCTGCCGCGCGGCCCGACGAGTTCAGCGGCGAGCAGCGCCACATCGCCCGCGCCGCTTCCCACGTCAAGTACCTTCATGTCCGATTGCAGGCCGGCTTGCTGTAATGCCCAGCGCGTCGCCGGGTTGTAAAACATTCCCTGGCGAATCAGTCGCTCGGTTTCGGCATGGCTGCGCCCAAGAACATAGGTCGGGTCGGCGGTTGTTTGTGTCTGAGTCATTGTTTATTCTCCTGTAAATACAATTATAACTAAGCGGCACGAAGTTCTACGGAGCCACAGGGACACAGAGATCACTGAGTAGAAGGATAAAAAACCTGTGTTCTCTGTGGCGTAAGCTTTTGTTCTTTCCTGAAGGGGAAGGACAGCGGTGTGTGCATGCGCCGCCGTCCTTCGTTTGCATGTCAGCGTTGCGTCAACGGTAGAAAGATGCTGTGGCCTGTGGGAGTGGCAGCAACATCGCCGACTGTCACCGGCACCGCGTCGAACCAGGCTGTTTCACCATCGGGGTCTATGTTTTCGACTGTATAGTAGAACGTGCCCGCGCCGGGATTGTCCATGGCCGGGCAATGGCCGCCTGCCGGTACCAGCCGCGCATCGTTGACCTGCGTCCACGGGCCGTTTGGACTGGTGGCTCGCAGCAGGTTGTATGTCACGCCCACGTCGTCGGCATCGTTCGTCCAATCCAAAATAAGCTGTGAATTGGTTGAATCTTGAACATGGACGGCGCGCGCCTGCTGCTGTGTCAACGTCGCGGTGACGGCCTTGTTACAGCGCCTGGATGCAGACGAAGCTGTCGCGGTCCGTGTTGCGCCGTCAGGTCCGACAATCGTCCAGACGAGGCTCGTTCCCGTAAACGCGACGTTGAAAACGCGATGCTGGCGGCCTGGCAGAAACACGGTCGTCTGGCCCTGGTCCTGCGGCGCGGGCGTGAAGAAGTTGTTCGCGCCGACTGTGATGGTCACTGGAACGGTGTTGCTATTGCGGTAGCCAAACAGCGCCGTGAGCTTGCCGCCGCCCGTATCGGCCACGCAGTCAAGCAAGGGGCGCACTGGCTGCGTGGGCGCGTGACGGCGGATTGGGCGGGCGCGATTGTGAGATTGTAGTTCTGCGTGCTGCTTGCGCCTTTGGCGTCGGTGGCTTTGATCATGAAGGCGAATGATCCTGCGGCGGCTGGTGTGCCGCCCAGCAAGCCGCTTGAGTTGAGCATCAGCCCATTGGGCAGCGTTCCCGCGACAAGGGCAAACTGATGCGGTGCCACGCCGCCGATTGCGCTGAGTTGCTGGCTATAGATGGTGCCTGTCGAGCCGTTTGGCAGCGTTGCGGGAGTGATCATGATCGGCAGTGTCTTCTGTGGGACTTCGACCGCTCCGATGTCGCATGCCGTGCCTTGCGGGCGGCTGGTGAAGCGCTGGTCGTTGGTCGGGCATGTTCGGGCCGCCCGTGTCGATCGCCGGGCTGCCCGGTTGCGGCAGGAACGTTGGCGTAGGATATAGTCCGCTGGTATCTAATGTGCCAAGTTTGTGATCGAGCGGTGCGGTGGGCGTGCCGACCTGATCGCCGGGGCCGCCGGGCAGGCCTTTGGCGAATCCGTTCGTGCCAATGAGATTGTAGCCCTGGCTGGTGACAAAGTTGAACACGTCCTCGCCCTTGCCGGTTGCGCCCGCTGAGTTGCCCGCTACGATGCTTCCGCCCAGGGTCGTCACCACCTGCCCAGGCGTGAAGGTCTGCACCACGGAAATTCCGCCGCCCGCTTCGCTGCCGGTGCCGGAGCCGGTGATGCGATTGTTGGTGATCGTGCTGAAGCTGATGGCGATATGCCCGCTGTTTGAAATGCCGCCGCCACTCGTCACTGCTGTATTGCCGGTGATCGTGCTATTGGCGACGATGGCCGTGCCTTCGTTGCGGATGCCGCCGCCGCTGGTGTCGCTTGCGTTATTCAGCAGTGTGCTGCCGGTGATGACCAAGGTGCTGTTGGGGCCATCGTTCTGGATGCGCCACCTTCCATTGAATTGCTATCACGCACCATGCTGTTCAGCAGGGTGAGCGTGCCTTTGTTGAGAATCCCGCCGCCGGTTTTGACCAGGCCGTTGCCATGGGCATCGCCATGCGCGATGGTCACGCCGTAGATCTTCGCCGTCACGCCCGGATCGATCTGGAACACGCGTGTGACATTGTTGCCGCTGATCGTCAGGCGAGCGGCATTGAACCCGTAGATGCCGACATCTTTTTTGATCTCCAGTTGGCTCGCCAGGGTGATAGTCTGCCCGCCCAGCACCTGCCCAAAGAAGACAGTCGGGTCGTCGGCAGGCAGGTCGGTCAGGATCTGGCGCAGCGAGCCAGGGCCGCTGTCGGCATTGATCAGCACCTGATTCCGGTCGAAACGATTGAACTCGACCGCTCCGATGTCGCATGCCGTGCCTTGCGGGCGGCTGCTGAAGCGCTGATCGTTGGCTGGACAATTCGTCCCACCCATGTCGATTGCCGGACTGCCCGGCTGTGGCAGCAGCGTCGGTGTCGAACCTGCGCTAACGACAAGTGTGCCGAGCTTTGGGTCAATCGGGGCAGTGGGCGTGCCAACCTGATCGCCAGGGCCGCCCGGCAGGCCTTTGGCGAATCCGTTGGTGCCAATGAGATTGTAGCCCTGGCTAGTGACGAAGCCGAACACGTCCTCGCCTTTGCCTGTTGACCCCGACGAATTGCCCGCAACGATGTCACCTTGCAGCGTCGTCATGATCTGGCCCGGCGTGAAGGTTTGCACCACGACAATCCCGCCACCCGCTTCGCTGCCCGTGCCGGAGCCGGTAATACGATTATTGGTGATTGTGCTCCACGTCAGGGTCAGATGGCTATTGTTCGAAACCCCGCCGCCCGCCGTCGTGGCTATATTGCCGGTGATCGTGCTATTGGCAACGGTGGCGGTGCCTTCATTACGGATGCCGCCACCGACAGTAGCGGAATTATTGTTGACCAGCGTGCTGCCGGTGATAACGAGGGTGCTGTTGAGGCCGTCGTTTTGAATTGCGCCTCCCTCCAGGGAAGTGCTATCTCGGATGACCGCATATTGCAACGTGAGCGTGCCCTGATTGAGAATGCCGCCTCCAGCCTGGGTCTTGGGAGCAGCGTTGGCGTTCCCTTGCGCGATCGTGATCTGGGATATCGTCACGTTGGTACCCGCGTCGATCTGAAAGACGCGCGTGGCGTTATTGCCGCTGATCGTCAGCACGTTGGCGTTTGGCCCCTGGATGGTCAGGTTCTTGTTGATCTCCAACTGGCTTGCCAGCGTCATCACCGATCCAGGCGGAGTCGACAGGAGAATGGTGTCGCCGGGTGCTGCGTCGGCGATCGCCTGCCGGAGCGAGCCAGGGCCGCTATCGGCGGTGCTGGTGACAAGCGTGATCACACCAGCGGCGTGCGCGAGTGGAAGTTGATTCAGATTGAACGCCAACCCGCATACGAACGCCAGCAGCATGACGATCTGTGCGAATGCTCCCTCGTCCCAATGTTTTTGCCATACCTGGTTTCCTTTCGATAAAAAACTAATATGTAAGCGTTTGTGAATCGGCTATGTGCAGCTTCTTGTCAGTGACATACCTCCAAATTCATTTCACTCCTTGTTTAATAATTTCTAGAAAAGCCGCCTCGCTCATGCATGGTGATCAGAGCTCTCTTCATCCACTGGCACGTGCAGTTGATCGAACAAAAATGTGAACAGCGCAACCAGATCCGCAAACATATGGCGCTCGCCGTTTCTGACCGACTGGAGCGATGCGCGCCAGGGTGTGTCGGAATTGTTCCGCCAAACCCGCAACAGATAGGCCTGGTATTCTGGGAATGCCTGTCCATCCTGGGCGTTGGATATGCTATGTGTTGGCTGCTCTCTGACGATTGCTCTGACATTGACGTGCCTGTTTCTGCGAGATTGCTCCGTGATTGGTGCTGGTAGCATACGCATGCTGTCGTCAATCGCTCGTCAGCGGTGAATACGCTGCGCGTCAATAATGCATTGCTGCCGCGTCAACGCTCAATCATCGCAGCGTCAATGCGCATCACACATACCCGATTTGCGTGCTATACTTTGGCGGAATTTCGGGAAAGGGCATGGACATGGCCCGTCTGACACTTACGTGCTTTGGCGCACTACACGTCTACTCTCGATGGCAAATCCCTTGTCACGTTTCGCTCCAGCAGAGTTCAAGGGTTGCTCGCGTACCTCGCCTTGGAAGCCAGCCGCGCCCACGCGCGCGACGCGCTGGCGGCGCTCTTCTGGCCCGACGACTCTGAACAGGCGGCTAAACAGAATCTCCGCCAGGCGCTGTACCAATTGCGGCAGCTATTGGGCGAATCGTCGCATGCTGAGTCGGAAGCTACTTCGTTTCTCCACGTCACGCGCGACACGGTGCAGTTCAACCGCGCGAGCGACTACACGTTGGATGTGGCTACATTTCTCGACCATCTTGAGCGCCAGCGATTAGAGGACGCAGTGCAGGTCTATAACGACGATCTGCTGGTTGGATTGAACAGCGACAGCGAGCCGTTTGAAGAATGGCTGGCGCTCACGCGTGAATCGCTGCATTTGCGCGCATTGGACGCGCTCGATCAGTTAACATGCCAGGCGCTAGAGCGGGCTGACTTCACGCATGCGCAGCGCTACGCCCGCCGCCAACTGGAATTGGAGCCGTGGCGCGAGGAAGCGCATCGCCAGTTGATGCGCGCGCTGGCTGCTGCTGGCGAACGGAGCGCCGCCTTAGTACAGTTCGAGCACTGCCGCCGCATCCTGGCCGATGAGCTTGGCGTAGAACCGGACGACGAGACTCGCGCATTGGCGGAACATATCCGCATGGGCAAGCTCGTCAAGGAAATGGGGAGACGCAGAGACAAGTCCAATGAAGTCTCTTCACCCGCTCATCCATTCCCGTCCTTGATCGGCGTCAGGATTGGGGTGAAGCGCCCGACCGCACCATCTTTCATGGACGTCATGCCGAACAAACCGAACTGGATCGGCTCCTCATCGTGGAACGCTGCCGCCTTGTGCTGGTGCTGGGCATGGGCGGCATGGGCAAGACATCGCTGACGGCCCATGTGGCGAAGCAGGTCGCTGATCAGTTCGATATCGTCATCTGGCGCTCGCTGCTGAATGCGCCGCCTTTGACCGATATTTTGCATGACTGGCTCCAGTGTCTTTCGAACCAACAACTCGTGCAGCTGCCAGAGAAACTTGATGCGCAACTGGCGCTGCTGTTCGAGTATCTGCGTCAGCAGCGCTGCCTGCTGGTGCTCGACAACGCCGAAAGCATCATGCAGGATGGCGAGCGGGCGGGCTTGTATCGGCCTGGCTACGAAGCCTACGGTAAGCTTTTCCAGTACATCGGCGAACGCCAGCATCAAAGCTGCCTGATGGTGACCAGCCGCGAGCAGCCGCAAGAGACCGTTCGTCTGGAGCGCTCCACGCCATTGGTGCGGTCGCTCGCGCTCAGCGGCGTGGATGCTGCGGCTGGCCAAGCCATTCTCCATGCGCAAGGCGTTGACGGCCCATCAGACGACATGCGCATGCTGGTACAGCGCTACTCCGGCAATCCGCTGGCGCTGCTGTTGATCGCCGAGACGATTACCGGGCTGTTCGACGGCGATGTTGCCAGCTTTCTGCACGAAGGCACGCCGATCTTTGACGACATTCGCACCGTGCTCGACCAGCAATTTATTCGCCTTTCGCCGCTAGAGCAAAGCATTCTGCTCTGGCTGGCGATCGAGCGCGAGGCGGTATCCTTGCAGCAACTGAGCGACGACTTTGCTCAGCCTGTGCCGAAGCCGATGCTGATCGAGGCGTTGAACTCGCTGCGTCACCATTCCATGCTCGAAAAGGTCAGCGCGGGCGGCTTTACCGTGCAAAATGTTGTCATCGAATACCTGACCGACCGGCTCGTCAGCATGATCTGCCATGAAATCGAAACGGCAACGCCGCGCCTGCTGCACAGCCATGCGCTGCTCAAAGCCAACGCAAAGGAGTACGTACGCCGCAGCCAGTCGCGCCTGATTGTCCAGCCAGTGGCGGCGTGGCTGAAAGGGCGATTTGGCGCGACGCGTCTGGAAGCTATAGTCACGGCGTTACTTGCAAGCGTACACGCCGACGAACAGCGACTTGCCAGCTATGCAGGCGGCAACATGCTCAACATCCTCCTGCATATGGGCGCCGACCTGCGCCCATACGACTTCTCAAACATCGCCGTCTGGCAGGCGTATTGCGCGGCGCGATGTTGCCGCCGCTTTCCTTTGCCCATGCCGACCTGTCTGGCTCGGTCTTCACCCACAGCTTCGGCGCGATCACCGCGCTGGGTTTTAGCCCCGACGGGCAGGTGCTGGCTGGGGGCACGGCGGATGGCGAAATTCGGCTGTGGCGCGTGGCGGATGGGCAACTGCATGCGGTGCTGCATGGGCATAGCAACATTGTCTACGCGACGATCTTTAGCCCGGCAACCGCAGAACATGGACCGATTCTGGCGAGTTGTAGCGACGACACCTTGATACACCTGTGGGACTTGAGCGATGAGGAGGCGCTCACAGGCGGGCATGCGCGCATGCTGCACACGCTGCGCGGGCACACCGAAGGCGTCTGGCAGTTGAGCATGAGCCCTGATGGCCGAACCCTGGCAAGCGCGGGTGCCGATCACACCGTGCGCCTGTGGGACATTGCCATGGGTCGCTTGCTCCATACGTTGTCTGCCCATATGCAGGGAATACGCGCGATCGCCTTTAGCCCCGACGGCGCCACGCTCGCCAGTGGCTGCGAGGACGCCACCATCAGCCTGTGGGACGTGCAAACGGGAACGCTGCTCACGGTGTTGAAAGGACATGCCCAGCATGATCTGGTGCCTGGCCTTTAGCCCGGACGGCCAGATGCTGGCGAGCGGCGACGAAGATCAAACCATACGGCTGTGGCAGCTTGACGTGAGCATGGAAGACCGGCGCGCACTGGAAACGTTGGATGTGCCTAGCCATGCCTTGTTCGGTCATACCCAGCGTGTGACGGCACTGGCCTTCAGTTCAGACGGCGCGACGCTGGTGAGCAGCAGCAACGACCAGACGGTGCGCGTGTGGGACGTGCAGCGACGCCAGACGCGGATCATGTTGCAGGGGCATACCGATGTGGTCAACTGCGCCGTCTTCAGCCCGGACGGACAAATCATCGCCAGCGGCAGCTCGGATCACACCGTGCGCCTGTGGAACGCTGCCAACGGTCACGAGCTACGGACGCTGCAAGGACACACGCAAGGTGTGGTATCGGTAGCTTTCTCGGCGGATGGCGACATGCTGGCAAACGCATGTCAGGATGGCAAGCTGCGCCTGTGGAATATGCAGAATCATCAGCTTTTTGTTGTGCTGACCGGCCACACCAAAGAGATTATGACCGTCGCCTGTAGCCCCGATGGCGGGCTGCTGGCGAGCGGCAGCGCGGATCACACCGTGCGCGTGTGGGATGCGCAGACCGGAAAGACGCGCCATGTCCTGCATGGCCACACGGCAGTGGTGCGCGCGGTGGCGTTCAGCGCGGATAGCGCGCTGGTGGTCAGCGGGAGCAGCGACCGCACTGTGCGCGTGTGGGATGCGCAGAGTGGCGCGTTGTGGCGCATCTTGCAGGGCCAGCGCGCGTCAACGTGGTCGGTGGCGTGCAGCCCGGACGGCGCATGGGTGGCGGCGGGCTGCACCAACGACGCCCTGTACCTCTGGGATCTGCGCGCAGCCGCCGGAGCAGGACGGCATGCCGTTGGCTTTGCATGGTCACACAACCTGGGTCACTGCGGTTGCATTTAGCGCAGATGGAGAATTGCTGGCCAGCGGCAGCGGCGACCAGACGATTCGCCTGTGGCACCCGCGCACCGGCGAGGTGCAGCGTACATTATGTGGGCACCATGATTGGATCTATGGCGTGGCGTTCAGCCCCGCGCGTGAAGGGGAAACGCTACTTGCCAGTTGCGGCGCTGACACAACCATCTGTGTGTGGGATGTCCAGAGCGGCCAGTTGATCCAGCGCCTGCGCGGGCACACGCATGCGGTGCGCTCGGTGGCGTTCAGCCCGGATGGCTCCATGCTCGCCAGTGGCAGCACCGATGCCACGGTCAAGCTCTGGGACGTGCGAACGGGCCTGTGCCTCGACACGCTGCGCGCGCCGCGACCTTACGAAGGCGTGCAAATTACCAGCGTGACTGGCATTACGGAAGCACAAAGAACAGCGCTGCGGTCGTTAGGCGCGGTGGAGTAGGAACCGTTTATCGGGCCTGGTTTTTTATTTCCCATGAGCGCGTCATGACACCAATGAAGTTGCATATAAGCAATCGCATTTCATATGCGAAAGGCTTCGCTCGTTGTCAGGCATCAGGCATCTTCTGGCAGCAGAGCCTTGATTGTATCGAGCGAGTCGGCTTCTTCGATTGGCTTGTCGGTGCGCCAGCGGAGGATGCGCGGGAAGCGCACGGCGATGCCGGATTTGTGGCGGTTGGAGCGCTGGATGCCTTCGAATCCAAGCTCGAACACCAACTCCGGAGTAACGGTGCGCACCGGCCCGAATTTCTCGACAGTGTTGCGGCGGATGAAGGCATCGACCTTGCGGATTTCGGCGTCGGTCAGGCCGGAATAGGCTTTCGTAAAAGGCACAAGCTGCCCGTCATCCCACACGGCGAAGGTGTAGTCGGTGTACAGGCTGGCGCGCTTGCCGGAGCCGCGTTGAGCGTAGATCAGTACGGCATCGATCGTATACGGCTCGACCTTCCACTTCCACCAGTCGCCGCGCACCCGCCCGACGCGGTACGCTGAACTGCGCCGCTTAAGCATGAGACCTTCAGCGTTCAGGTCGCGGCTCGTTTCGCGTAGTTGCGTCAACTCTTCCCATGAAGCTGCTTTGACGATGGGCGAGAGTAACATTTTTTGCACCATAGAGGCGCGGAGATCATGGAGTTGTTCACCTTTTTTGTTTCCCTCTGTGCTCTCTGTGTCTCTGTGGTTAAAGCTGCTGATAAGCTCTTCCAGCTTTTCCGCCGCCAACTCAGCGGCTCCTGACGCACGTCGCGCCCGTCAATCTCCAGCAAATCGTACGCCATGATAACGACCGGAATGTCCTGGAGCAGCTTCTTGCTAACTGTCTTGCGCCCGATCCGGCGCTGAAGCTGCGCGAACGGCAGCACGGCATCATCCTTCCATGGCAGAATCTCGCCGTCGATCACGGTGCCCTGCGGTAGCAGCGTGCCTGCTTCGGCCAGTTCGGGGTAGCGGTCAGTGACCAATTCCTCGCCGCGCGACCAGATGAACACCTGCCCGCCACGGTGAATAAGCTGCGAGCGGATGCCGTCCCACTTCCACTCGGCCTGCCATTCGTCAATCGGGCCGAGATCGGCAGGATCGCCCTCAAGCGGGTGGGCCAGACAGAACGGGTATGGCTGGCTGGTGTCGGCGTCGTGCGTGTCGGGCGAGAGCAGCCGTTCGTAGAACGGTGCCGACGGCTCCCAGTCGCCCATGAGTCGATGAGCGATCACGCCCGCTTCCACGCCGCTGTGCTTTGCCAGCGCGCGGGTGACCAGCAGTTGCGACACGCCGACGCGGAAGCCGCCGGTGATCAGTTTATTCCAGATGAAGCGCTCGACGCGATTGAGCATTACCCATGCGCGCAGGACGATCTCGCGCTGGGTTGCCTCGTCTGCGCCGCGCAACGGCAGCAACTGTTCCTCGATCCAGTAGCGCAACGACGTTTCACTTCGCTCCGACGAACGACCAGCGACGAAGGACGAAGGATTGTGGGTGAGAGTTTCGTCCTTTGTCCCTTCGCTTCCTCAGACGCCTTCGTCCTTCGTCAGGTAGCAGCAGCGCAATCGTCTCGGCGAAGTCGCCCACGGCGTCGTACGACTCGCTAAACAGCCACTCCGGCAGCCCGGCCACTTCCTCGACCCACTGGCGCAGCTTGGCGCTCGGCACAACCTGGCGCGGGCGGCGTCCTATCAGGAAATACAGCGCCCATGCGGCATCGTCGGGCGGCGCGCTGGCGAAGTAGCGCACCAGCGCGTCGACCTTTTCGTTGGTTTTAGTCGTCTCGTCGAGCGCGGTGTAGAGATCGGCAAATGCTTTCATGTCAATTTGCAATGGATACCCATTCCATGTTTATCCATGTCATGGTGAGCGAAGCGAAACATCTCGTCGTTATTCGCTGAGATGCTTCACCCTTCGACTGCGCTCAGGACAGCGCTCCATTCAGCATGACATTATTGTTCGGTGAGAGGCTTTCCATGCATCCTGCATGACAACGGCTATTCATAGGCCGCGCCCCATGTCAATCTGCAACCTGCAATCCGCAATCTACAATTCTTCCGTCTCCGGCGCGGCGCTGAGTTCTTCGCGCTCGCCCTCGAAACGAGTCGCGACTAATTGTGCGTTGTAGCCGTGCTCTTGCAGCCAGCGGCCCAGCACCGCTGTGTAGCCATGTGTTACCCAGATCTGCTCCGCGCCGGTCGCCTCGATTGTTGATAACAGCCCCGGCCAGTCGGCGTGATCGGAGAGAATGAAGCCACGATCCACGGCTCGCCTGCGACGCGCGCCACGAATGCGCATCCAGCCGGACGCGAAGGCCGCCGATACATTGCCGAACTTGCGTAGCCAGGGCGTGCCATATGCAGATGGCGGCGCGATGATCATGGCCTGGCTCCAATCGAATTTGCGATCCACGTCGCCGGCATAGCGCGTCGGCGGCAGCGCAATGCCTGACTCGCGGTAATCGGCGTTGAGGCGCTCGACCGCGCCGTGTGTAAAGATCGGGCCGATACTAGGGTCAATCCCAGCCAGCAGCCGCTGCGCTTTGCCGAGCGCGTAGCCCATAAGCAGGCTGGCTTTGCCCGCCGCTTGATTGCCGCGCCACCATGCGTTGATTGCGGCGAACACATCTGCCTGCGGATCCCAGCGGTAGATTGGCAGACCGAACGTGGCCTCGGTGATAAAGGTGTGGCAGCGCACCGGCTCGAACGGCGTACATGTCGCGTCCGGCTCGATCTTGTAGTCGCCCGACACAACCCACACCTCGCCGTGATGCTCAACGCGCACCTGCGCCGAGCCAAGGATGTGCCCTGCGGGATGCAGCGAAACGCGGACGCCGTTGATCTCGACAACCTCACCGTAGGCCGCAGCTTGAATCTGCGTGTCCTCACCCATGCGCGTTCGCAGCACCCGCTCACCTTCGCGGGTCGTCAGGTAGGCGCGCGAGCCAGGACGGGCGTGGTCCGCATGGGCGTGCGTCACGATGGCACGCGCGACCGGCTGCCACGGGTCGATGAAGCAATCGCCTGCCGGGCAGTACAAGCCGCAGTCTGTGAGTTGAAGCAATCCGTTCATAGCAGTGTCTTCATGGGCAAGTAGTGTACCATTGAAGATGGGAGTGCTTACGGTTACAATTTGGCTGTAAGAAGGCGAAAAAGATGTGGCATTGGCTTTATTGCAGAGACAATGCTACTTATGCTCGTTCTAGCATGTATTCACAATCAGAACCGCCATGCTATAATCGGGCAATGGCGAGACAGTCAACGCACGACTGTCGGTAGCAGAGGTACTATCAATGCGTATTCAAAGTCCCCTCAGTAACCTCAGCGATGTGCTGGCTCAGATAAAAGACTCCGCGAACCAGTATCAAGGAACCCTTAAGAAAAATGAAGCATCTACTCGGGCTGTTTTGATTGATCCGGTTTTGCGTGAGCTCGGATGGGATACCGCCAATACATATATGGTTGAGGTTGAAAAGACGCTCGAACAGGCACAGAGTCGACTACGCCCTGTATGACAACAATTCAACGGTACGCGTCATCATTGAAGCGAAATCACTCGGAACCAATCTTGCACAGCCTGGCTTCATCATGAGTTTGGTCAATTATGCCTTTACATTCCAGCTTCAAGATATTTTTCTTACTGACGGCATCATCTGGCAGCATTTTACAAACTTTCAGCCGGGTAACGTAAAAGTCGAACGGACGCTGGATATTGTCAATGATAATCCAGTTGATTGTGCAGCGTATCTCGTCCAACGGCTCGATGCTGCAAAGTTCTGGCCGGAAGAACAGACAATCGATAAATTAGCCCAGCAAGTTACACAATTGGAAAGTCTTGTTGCTACCCTGCAACAAGAAGTCGAACGCCTCAAAACAGGGGCGACCATATCACCTAAGGCTACGATCTCAACAATTACTGAAACGGAAAAGCCAACTATCCGAAGCAGCAATACGCAAAGATCAAACGTAACATATATCGAACTTGACCAAGTAACTGATGTCACTGGGAAGCGGCCAAGTCACTTTCGCCTCCCTGCTGGAGCCGAGATTAACGTCAAACGCTGGAAAGATATCCTGCGTGAGAGTTGCAAGTTCGCGTTGTTGAACAACCATGATATTCCAATTCCCTTTCCGGATCGTTCTGGCAAGAAGGTTTCGCTCTTCAGCAATGTCAAGCCAGCGGCAGGAATATCGTACATTACTGAAGAGTATAAGGGGCAGGCGATCTTTATCTACGTCAACTATGACGCCAACAATTGCCTGGCAAACGCGCGCTACATCTTGCAGCAGGTGCCCAAGCAGTGCATACAGACACAGGCGGCGGTCGCAATTATCCAGGGAAATGAGGCAGCCTGAACAGCAGGTCGTTGCCGGTTGTTGGGCAGAAAGGTGATTTCCCCTACGTTTTCGCCGCGGGCGCGGAGCTATGCAATGTTTTCGGCGTGTAGAAGTGGTCGCGCGCGTATGCCTGTAGCACCGCATCTACGGACTCCTGTGAGGCATTGACAAATCCTCGATTGACGAGGACATCCGAGAAATCTTCGAGCGCATGCTGGAGCAGGGCTGCGCGTCGGCGGAGCGCGTGTTGGTCCGCGCATGCTCCCTGCTCTGCCATGTGCAACAGTTCGGGCATAACGGCGGGCAGCGCAGTGTGCTCGTTCTCTTCATAAAAGTAGTAGGTAACGGGAAAGCGGTTGAGATCGCCTTGAATAGTGATGACCTGCGAGGCGAGGCTCTCAAGGGTCTGGGCGTCTTCGTTGTCCTTTCCAAATGCTCCGGATTCGCCCTCCAACCGGCGAATGAGCGAGATCGTGTGCGCCAACGAGCGGCGTCGGTCGATCACTGGATAGACGGAGAGCACCCACGTGATGCTAGCGGTCAGGAGTATGAAACCCACGAGCGCCTCAAGCGGGAGGAATATCCGGAGCCAGTCGCTTGTCGGGGTAATATCTCCGTACCCGAGGGTGACCAGAGTCACAATCGAGACATAGAGCGCGTCAATGAACCCACCGTTTTTGCCGGGAGCCATTCCTGAGGAAAGCAGAAACGCTGCTGGCATTTGCGGCCAGATGACGAGTGCCCAGCCGATCGCCAGCAGCACGACCCATGACAAAATAATGGAGATGAGGTTGATAGGTCCGGCGAACACCAGTATGCGCCGATTGTATGTTGCCATCTTCTGGAAAGCATGCCACGTGTTGCGCATGATGAAATGGCTCAGTCGACCATAGGAGTTCGGCTTGAACAGCTCCTGGAAGATGTCGCGCAATCCTACAACGATAAGTAGGGCACCGACGAGCGTGGACAAGATACTCATTCTACTATGATCTCTTCTGTAGTCATGCGTCCTACGCGCCGCGCTCCACGTTGCAGGCTGCGCCTGTCCCCAATCGAACTCTTAAACGCTCCGGTGTGCAACGCTTTCATTAGTGATGTTCAGCGGCGAGCGCCTCAGCTTTCGTGCGATGCACTGTTCCAGGGGCTTCTTCCGGCGGTGCATACACGGTAAACAGCTTCATTGTGATCTGTCCAGTGTTGACAAAGTTGTGCCGCGTACCGGCTGGTACAATCACCAACCGGCTTGGCGCAATTTGGCTCCGCTCGCCGTTCAGGATTGCCTCGCCGTTTCCAGTGATAAAAACGAGAACCTGATCGACATCATGAGTTTCTTCGCCAATATCATCACCCGGCTCAATGCTCATCAAGACTAATTGACTGTGCTGGCCGCTATGGAGTGTGTGGCGAAAATCGGTGTTGTTCTGCGTGAGCGCAAAAATATCCTGGTTGAAGATGTCTGCCATGTGTTTCTCCTTCTGTGCTTTCAAAGACAACATTTCCCGGCAGCCGCGCCCTCAATAATTGGCATTGGCGTGTTGCCTTCCGTACGATGAACTGCAATTCCGAGACCATGGTGCTCTTACTCGGGTAAGAGACGTGTTCATTATTGCGGTCACAGCTGGAAGGTACATGTTACGCCGGCATCGCTGAGTTCTCGGTCTACATGCGCGTGCGGCGCATGGGCGCGACGTGGGCCGTGTGGCGATGTAGGCACTGATTGATGCAGCAGTCATGTCACCGGCCAAATGTATAAAGTCCATGTCCTCATTTAGTGAATTATCGTGAACTATTGTTTGCTGATCTCTACTGTAACGGTAAACACGATTTGTATAATAATATCAGGATTACTTTTGCATACTCTCAGAGGAGGTATTTATGCCCTCCAATTCTGCGCGCAGACAATTTTTGCAGCGCCTTGGCCTCACTGGCGCTTTTCTGACATTTGGCGACTTCATGAGCGGCTGCGCTGCTCCAGCCAGTGCGCCGTCCGCGCCGACCCAGGCGACACAACCGCCTGTTCCTTCAGTCGCGCCGACGGTGCAGAGCAGCGTGGCGATGCCGTTTCCGGCCAACTTTCGTTGGGGCGCGGCGACATCGGCGTATCAGGTCGAAGGCGCGGTGGCCGAGGATGGCCGCGGCCCGTCGATTTGGGACACATTCTGCCAGACGCCAGGCGCAGTTAAAAACGGCGCGAGCGGCGCGGTCGCGTGCGACCATTACCATCGCTACGCCGAAGACCTCGATCTCATGCAGTCGCTCGGGCTGCAAACCTACCGCTTCTCGATCGCATGGCCGCGCATTCTGCCGACCGGGAGCGGGCAGGTCAATCAAAAAGGGCTTGACTTTTACAAGCGGCTTGTGGAGGGTTTGCACCAGCGCAATATCGAGCCGATTGCGACGCTGTACCATTGGGATTTGCCCCAGCCGCTCCAGGATCATGGCGATGGCTGGCTCAACCGCGACACGGCCCAACGCTTTGCTGAGTATGCCGATGTTGTCTTTCGCGCGTTGGGCGATCAGGTGACAAGCTGGATCACGCAGAACGAGCCGTGGGTCATCGCGTATGTCGGGCATTATTGGGGAGCGCACGCGCCCGGCATGCGCGATTTTGCTAAAGCGGTGCAGGTCGCGCACCATGTGCTGCTGTCGCATGGCCTCGCCGTGCAGGCGCTCCGCGCGCTCGACGCGAGCAAAAGCCAGATCGGCATCACGCTGAACCTGTCGCAGATCTACCCAACTCCTGACACCGACGAGAACAAAGCGGCGGCGCGGCGCATGGATGGCTGGTTCAATCGCTGGTTCCTGGATGCGGTGCTGCGCGGCAGCTATCCGAACGACATGCGCGATTTTTATGAACACAAGCAGCGAGTGAGCATGGATTTTGTGCAGCCCGATGATCTGAAAATAATCAGCGTGCCAATCGATTTCCTCGGCGTCAACTATTATAATCCGCAGCATGTTGCTGCTGGAAGTGCGGGCGACTTTCTGGAAGTGCTGTGGCTGCCAGCGGAGGGCGCAACAACACAACCCGGTTGGGAAATCAACCCGACGGGCTTGTATGACCTGCTGGTGCGAATCAAGCATGATTATGGCGATATTCCGGTGTATATCACCGAAAACGGCGCGGCTTTTGAGGATACGGTTGATACGAATGGGCATGTCAACGACCCGAAGCGCGTGGACTTCATCAACCGCCACCTCGCGGCACTGCACCGCGCGATCCAGGATGGCGCGAATGTACAACGCTATTATGCATGGTCGCTGATGGATAATTTTGAATGGGCGGAAGGCTATACGATGCGCTACGGCATCAGCTATGTTGATTTTGAGACACTGAAGCGCACGCCGAAGCAAAGCGCCCTGTGGTACCGCGATGTCATTCGCCAGAACGGGCTCGACGCATAGCCGAACGCTACAGTACCCGTGATCTATCTTGACAATCGGCAGCAGCGCCCCTAAGATAAGCGTAATCCGCTTCTGGATGCGACAAATGATCACGGAGTCTATGATGAACCAGAGCCTCGGTCGTCCACCCCTGCTGCGCTTCTGTCTGGCACTCGTCATGCTCGCGGCGCTGCTGCCCTTCGGCGCGTTGGCGCAGACCTCGCTGCGCTATTTTAGCCCGACTGGTCATTATCTTGGCGGCGCGTTCCGCTACTATTGGGAACAACATGGCGGGCTTCCGATCTTTGGTTATCCGATTACCGAGGAGTACGTGCGCAAATCGGACGGGCGGGTGGTGCAATATTTCGAGCGGGCGCGCTTCGAGTTGCACCCTCAGAACAACCAGCCGCTGGTGCTGCTCGGGCAGCTTGGCCGCGAGGTGACGGGCAACCGCGCGTTTCCGGGCGTCGCGCCGTTCAACAGTAGCAGCACGCGCTACTACTTTGCTCAGACCGGCCATAGCCTTGGCGGCGCGTTCAAGCGTTTTTGGGATGCCAACGGCGGGCTGGCAATCTTTGGCTATCCATTGAGCGAAGAATTTACCGAACAGTTGTCGGACGGGCAGTTGCACACGGTGCAATATTTCGAGCGCAATCGCTTTGAACTCTGGCCGGAAGGCGTGAAGCTGGGCCTGCTCGGGCGGCAGCTTGTGCCGCAGCAGTTGCTCGCGCCATGGCCGCCGACGGTTTCTCCTGGCGCGCCGTTGGCAGAAAATGGCACGCCGCGCCCGCCCGCATTCCCAAACGCGCCGCAGCCGCAGCAGCCGGGCACGCCGTCCGGGCAACTTTTTGTACGTGGTAATCCCGGCGCGGTCACGACCGGGCAGGCGTTCCTGGTCGAAGGTGGCGGCTTTGTGCCGGGCGAGCGCGTCAGCATCTGGCTGACTGCGCCGGACAACGGGGTGCTGGCGGTCGGTGATGTAAACGCTGACAGCGCCGGTTCGATTAGTGGCGCGCGTGTGCAGGTGGTCACGGCTGGCTTCAGCCCAGGCGTGTGGCGCATCACGGCACAAGGCGTTGGCAGCGGGCGCGCGGCTGTGGGCGAGTTCCGCGTCAACCCGATTCTTGGCAACCCCGCTAAACTCGGCATTCGCATTCAGGAAGATCTGTCGGTGCGCGGCCCCGGCTCGATTGTGCCGCTAGCTGCGCCGCCCGGTACCGGCTTTACATTCAACGCGCGCGGCTTTGACCCGAATGAGGAAGTTGGCGTGTGGCTGACCGAGCCAAATGGCAGCGGCATTGAGCCAGTGGACATTCGCACGGTGCAGAAGGACGGCAACGGTGGCATCACCGTCGTGTTTGGCACAGCTAAGCAGAGCGAGGGCACATGGCTGATCACCGCGCAGGGCAAGCAGACTCGGCGTGCCGTGACCGCGCCATTCAAGCTGACGCGCGATTACATTGCGCCGCTTGGTACGCCGCGCCCGGCCAGTGTGCGTGGCGCGGCCAGCCCGGTCGAGGGCGGCCAGCGCACGGTCTTCAGCTTGACAGCAACTGGCTTCCGTCCGAATGAGACCGTGCAGGAGTGGATTACGTCACCGGATGGCGTGTATTACGTGAATGGTACGGTGCAGGCCGACCGCAACGGGCGTGTGGGGTACTCACAGAGTCTGCGGGTGCAGTTTAGCGCCAGCAACCCGGCTGGCGTTTACGGCTACCATTTTATTGGCACGGCCAGTGGTGTGCAGGCCGATGTCTACCTGACTTATAACGGTGCGCCGTAGTTGTAGATTACTACAACCTTGAGAAGACTTTGTCATGTTGAGCAAAGCGCAACATCTCATTGAAGTCATGAGATACTTCACTTCGTTCAGCATGACAAAGCAACATAGCATCAAAGAAATATCGGCGTTATTGTAGCGCGATATTCAGCGACCGCGCTAACTCCTGAATATCCTCCCACGTTTGGTCTGGTAGCGGTACGCCCTCAGCCATGCGCCGCTCGCGCATCTGGCTCTCCGGGTCGCCCGGCAGCATCACGCCACTGGAATTGGGAGCCGCTGGCGCAGATGTAATCTGCTCGCTGAGCCGCTCGGCGGCTTCCGTGAATTGCGCCATGGGCGCAAAGCTCGCGATGTTGAGCGCCATGATCAGCGTGCCATTGACGCCGCGCTGCTCAGGGCGATACGAGCCATCCGCCCCGGCCAGCCCGCGCCCGACCAGCTCAACCAGCACGCTCAATCCGTAGCCCTTGTGGCCGCCGAACGGCAGCAGCGCGCCACCGTTGTAAAAAGCGTCAGGATCCTGTGATGGCCGTCCCTCCGAATCGACAATCAAGCCAGGCGCGACTTGCTCGCCGCGCGTGCGGGCCACCCGCAGCTTTCCTTCGGCAACGCTTGATGTGGCGATGTCGAGCATGAGCGGTCCATGCCCATCAGCGCCCGGCGCGGCCCATGCGATGGGATTCGTGCCGAGCACGCGCCCGCTCCCGCCGAACGGCGCGACCGCCGGAGCAGCGTTGCACATTGCCAGGCCGAGCATGCCCGCATTCGCAATGTTTGTCACGTACTCGCCCAGCCGTCCAATATGGTAGCCGTTTACCAGCGTGACCGCGCCAACTCCGTACTCAGTCGCCAGTTCGATTGCCGTGCGCGTGGCGAGGCGCGCCGCTGGCTGGCCCCAACCCCATGCGCCGTCTACCGTCGCGGTCGCGCCATGCCGTGCAGTGACCGTGGCGCGAGCATCAGGCTTAACCATTCCACTCCGTAGCGCATTGACATACTGCATCAGCCGAATAACACCGTGCGAGTCATGCCCGGCCAGGTTGGCCTCAACTAACGACTCGCTCACGGCCTGCGCGCTGTCCGACGGCGTACCGACCGCTTCGAGAATCATCTGAGCTGTGTGGCGTAATGTTTGAACATCAACCGTTGGCATCGTAGCCTCCCTAAACCTATTCGACCCTGAAGAAAGCTGCCATGGCAAGCAGCTACATGCGCAGCGTAGCACTGTTCTGGTATACTGTAAACATGCAAACACAATCAACGCAACCGCGGCCAATCCGCGTGCTGCGCCCCGGCACAATCGAGTACATGGCGGCATGGGAACTCCAGCGCGACCTTGCGCGGCAGCGTTCGTCGGGCGCAATTGGCGACACGCTGCTGCTCTTGCAGCACCCGCACACCTATACATTGGGGCGGGCGACAAAAGCAGGCCACCTGCTGGTCAACGAAGCGACGTTGGCGGCGCAGGGCGTCACGGTTGTGGAGTCCGACCGCGGCGGCGACATCACCTACCATGGACCGGGGCAGGTCGTCGGCTACCCAATTCTCAAGCTCTCGCAGCATGGCGGCGATCTGCTGCGCTACCTGCGCATGCTGGAGGAGACGATCATTGTGGTGCTGGCCGAGTATGGCATCGAAGGCGGACGCGTGCCGGGCCTTACCGGCGTGTGGGTTGGCGACGAAAAGATTGCCGCGATCGGCGTGAAACTAACGGCCAGCGGCGTCACGTTGCACGGTTTCGCGCTGAATGTCGCAACCGACATGCGCTTCTTCCTCCAAATTATTCCATGCGGCATTTCCGATAAGGGCGTCACATCATTGCAAAAGCTGCTCGGCACACCACCACAGCACGACATGGTGGAAGAACAGGTTGCGCGGGCGTTTGGGCAGGTATTTGGTGTACCAATCCAGTTTGAGAGCGCTGACGTAGATGTGTTACACTGTGCTGTGCAGGATACGTGAGGGCACATGGCGCAATCTCTTCCAATTCAAGACCTCGATCAGTTGCTGCGTGAGGGCGCAATCCGACTCGAAATCACGGCGGGCGTGCCAACGTGGGAAGCGTTTCCGGGCTCGCGCCATCAGCGCATGATCGACCGGATACGCGCATCGATTGAGCCTTTGTCGAGTTTCGGTGAGCATGCATGTGCGTGCGCTCATCTTTCGGATGTGCTGATTCGGTTCCGGGATGGTTCACTCAAGCGCCCCGATATCGCGATTTTTTGCGACGAGCCGCCGGAACAAGACGAAGCGCTTACCCTAGTGCCGCAGGCCGTCGTTGAAGTGATTAGTCCGGGCTATGAATACAAAGATTTAGCGCTGAATCCACAATTCTACCTGGCCCAGGGTGTGCTAGACGTTGTCATTGTGGATCCTCGGGCAGGCGTCGTGCTTCATTATCGAGCTGACGGAGTTGCCAATCATCACGCGCCGGTTGTGCTTGAATTACAATGCGGTTGTCGTTGTCGGATCGAGTAGTTTCTTTTCGCTGGCATACACAAGTCACCTAAAAAGGTATATGATATGGCAGAGCTTATTCCATTAACACCCGCTGCGACCACAGCATCCGCGCCGCCCGCGCCCCGTTCGCGGCGGCCAGAGTGGCTGCGGGTGCGCGTGCCGTCGGGAGAAAATTATCAGGATGTGGTTGGGTTGGTGCGCGAGAAGCGGCTGCACACAGTCTGTGAGGAGGCGCGTTGTCCGAACATCGGCGAGTGCTGGAATCATCGCACCGCGACGTTTCTGCTGCTGGGCGAAGTTTGCACGCGCGGCTGTCGCTACTGCGCGATCGCCAAGGGCAAGCCGCAGCCGCTCGATGAGAACGAGCCGGAGCGCATTGCAGAAGCAATCGAGCACTTGCAACTTAAGCATGCCGTGCTGACGGCGGTCAACCGCGACGACCAGCAGGATGGCGGCGCGCATATTTTCGCAGAGTCGATCCGCAAGATTCGCGAGCGGCTGCCGGAGTGCAAGGTCGAGGTGCTGATCCCCGATTTTGAGGGCAACTGGGACGCGCTCAAGATGGTCATGGACGCCCGGCCTGACGTGCTGAACCACAACATCGAGACGGTGCCGCGTTTGTTCCGCCGCTTCCGCCCGAAGGCTGGCTACCGGCAGTCGCTGGACTTGCTGGCGCACGCACGCGAGATGGGCGGCAAGGGCGTGGTTACCAAGAGCGGCATCATGGTTGGCGCGGGCGAGACTAACGACGAAGTGCTGGCCGTCATGGACGACCTGCGCGCCGCCGACGTGGATGTGATAACGATTGGGCAGTATCTTGCGCCATCGGTCACGCACTGGCCGATTGACCGCTACGTGACGCCAACCGAGTTCGCCATGTTCAAGGAAGAGGGCGTGCGGCGCGGCTTCAGGCATGTCGAGAGCGGGCCGCTGGTGCGCTCCAGCTACCATGCCCATGAGCATGTGCCGAAGTAATCAACCGGCACACGATAAACAAAAAGCATCGCACCATGCGCGGTGCTTTTTTGTTGCCATGAAATAAGCGTGCTACATCCGGCATATATCCTGCAACGTAGGTCTAACTGCGTAAAGATGAAACGGAGATACATGTATGGACTTTTCGGTAGCATGGAAAAACCTTCAGGGAATGGCAGAAAGTGTTATCGCATCAATTCCCAATATCCTTATTGGTATTGTAGTCTTTATTCTCTTTCTTTTTATTGCGCGTGGCATTAGAAATGTGGTGCGGCGTGCTACCGAACAGCAGCGACGCGCCCACAATCTTGGCATGGTGCTTGGGCGGCTGGCACAAGCGTTTGTGATCCTGCTTGGGCTGCTGCTCGCCGTTACGATCATGCTTCCGGGCTTTTCACCTGCCGATTTCGTTAGCGCGCTTGGCATTGGCGGCATCGCAATCGGCTTTGCCTTCCGCGACATTGCACAGAATTATCTGGCGGGCATTCTCATTTTGCTGACTGAGCCGTTCCGGGTAGGTGACCAGATCGTGTACAACAGCTTCGAGGGTACGGTTGAAGATATTCAAACTCGCGCAACAACCATCAAAACCTACGATGGGCGGCGCGTGCTTATTCCAAACTCGGAACTGTACACCAATTCGGTCACGGTGAATACCGCTTACGACAAGCGGCGCTTGCAGTGCGACATCGGCATTGGTTACGGCGACGACATTGCGCATGCGCGCCAACTCATTCTGGAAGCGGTGCGCAGCGTTGATGGCGTGCTAGCTGAGCCGGCTCCTGACGCGCTGGTGGTTGATCTGGCGGACAGCACGGTAAACATCCGCGCCCGCTGGTGGATTTCAGCCGCCGCGCCGCGCCGACGCGCTGGATATGCAAGATCGTGTGCTTGAAGCAATTAAGCGCAACCTCTCTGCCAACGGCATTGATTTGCCGTTTCCAACCCAGCAAATTCTTTTCCATGATCAGACCGAGGAAACCGATGGTGACCGCCGTCGCCAGCGCGAGGGCTGGCCGGCTGGCAAGGGCAACGTGCCGCGCCCGCGCAGTATCGCTGGAGCACTGCATGTCGTTGCCGATGCACAAGCAGCCCAGGACGGGCACTGACGACGCCTGGTCATGTGGTGAATAGCAGGCTGCAACACGTCACTCCGCCTTCAGCTTTGGCAAGCTCGGATGCATCGACGGTGCGCACGCTGATACCAGCCTGCTCCATGCGGCGACGTGTGCGCGGAAACGCAGCCGGATAAATGACCTTTTCGTTGATCAGCACTGCGTTGCCGCCAAACGGCTCGGATGGGTCTACTTCGATGTACTGCATGTTGAACGCGCCAGGATCAACATAGGCAGGGTTGATCAGCAGCGCGTCGGGCGCGATCTGCGTTACCGCGGTTTTCAGGTGCAGGCAGCCCGTGACTGGCACGCCTGTCACGCTGTAGCCGAACGGCGCGACCAGTTCGCGCAACTGCGCAATACCCTCCTTACTGCTGCGGCTCGTCAGCCCCACGAACAGCGCCCGCCCGACATGGAGCACATCACCACCATCGATCGTCGCCGGAGCCTCGATGAAGCGCAGCTCGCGGTATGGCTCCAGCGCTCGCGCAATCGAAGCCGTCTCCGGACGGCGTGAAGCTGCGCCGGGGCGCGTGATCACCGCAACCTCATCGAGCACAATCGCCGTATCTTCGACGAACACCGCGTCGGGCATGGTCGGCTCAACGGGCAGGCGATGCACGTCGCAGCCAAGCGCTGCCAGGCATTGCACCTATGCTTCATGCTGCGCCTGGGCAGCTGCAAAACTAATCGGTTCACGTTCGAGGTGCGTCAGTTCGCATTGTTCAATGTTAGGACTGACGTCGCGGGTGATGGCAATGAGCATGGCAACTTCTTTCATAACTATGCTGGTCGCGAGATTATTTTTGCGTGTGCGCGAAGACAGTATGTTACCATAGTAACTACTATCTTCGCGTTCGCTGATATGGTTGTCGGATACGTAACAAAAGCAAGAAGGTGCTTATGATCATGAGGATTGTTCGAATATTCATTGGCGTGGTTGGTGTCCTGTGCATCATCAGTGTCCTGTTTGCACTAACAGTGAGCAATCAGTGGTGGATGCGCATGTTTGATTATCCGCGTGAGCAAATTGCCATTACAACAGGCATTGTTCTCATCATTTCTGTGCTGGTTTTGAACTGGCGCAAGGCTTTAGTAGCCACGTATCATGGCAGTGTTGGCGCTTGCTTTGATCTACCAGGGATACATTCTCGGCCCGTACATTTTTCCAGTTGCGTATCAAGTGCCAACGCAAGAAGTTGCCGATCCCGCTCACAGTTTTACGCTTCTCTCTGCCAATGTAAAGATGGAGAACCGCGACGCGCAGTCGTTTCTCGCGCTTGTCGCAAAGCGTAACCCGGATGTGGTGTTCGCCATCGAAACAGATACATGGTGGATCGAGCAACTTCAGCCGCTACGCGAAAAGTACCCGTACGTCATTGAGCATCCGCAAGACAATTACTATGGGATGAGTTTGTATTCGCGGCTTCCACTACAAAATACTGAAATCAAGTACATTGTATACCAGAATGTTCCTTCAATTCGGACGGTGCTGCAGTTGAAGTCCGGGGATAAGGTACTGCTCTATGAAGTCCATCCGCGTCCACCTTTACCGGAGAATTCTGTTTCGGCTGCCGACAAAGAGTTAATCAAGATTGCCAATCTGGTACAAGCGGAGAACCTGCCAGTCGTTGTTGCAGGGGATTTCAACGATGTGCCGTGGTCCTTCACGTTAGGAAAGTTTCAAGCGATCAGCCAGTTGCGCGACGTGCGGGTGGGTCGCGGTTTATACAACACGTACGACGCGCACAGCCCTATCTTGCGTCTGCCCATCGATCAGATCTATGTTTCGCCCGGAATAGGGCTGGCCTCGTTTGATAGGTCAATGGCCTTCTCATCCGATCACTTCGCGTTGGTAGCTACGTTCGTAGTGGCTGGCACGCAGTAGCGGCATGTGCAAACTCCGTTCTCCTTCATGAACAATGTATCAGTCAAATTTTAGTCATCCAGGAGCAACAAACTCGGTAACTACACGTCGATGCGCTACCAGCTAGCTTGCGGCAACGCGCTTCGCCAGGAGAATATCCGGCTTGCCACGACCATTCGCATCTGGAACCACACCGACGATAACAAAGCCGCATTTTTGATAGAACTCGTAGGGGTGACCACGCAGATTGCGAATGTGTGCAATGTGAACCCATATCTCAGGGTACAGATCCACGCCGCTGAGTGTGGTCATGGCATCTTCATCATCGCTGCCAAGGAGAATCGTGAGTCCTCCCCGCTGCTGGACCTGCGCTTCAAAATCAGCAACCAGGGCACGTCCTATCCCATGGCCTTGGGCTGTCGGATGAACGACAAGCGGATGCAGTTCCCAGACGCGCGCGTAGGACACGTACCCGCCAACCCAGCCGAGAACTCTCCCATCATCGCTGTAGGCAACACGACAAACCTTGTCTGATTTAAGCGCCGACAGCACCTCGGCCCGGGCGGATGCGATATCTGGCCATGCGGTTGGCCAATGCTTGTGAAACCCTGCAACCAATGCCGCAGCCGCTTGCTCGATAGCTGCTTCATCTTGAGCATGAAGATCGTCAATATGCATGAAAACCTCCGCTCATAGTTACTCCCATACTACATGAGGAGAGCATGAAAGAACTCGATACTGGCACAACATACGCATGATTATCGCTCAACATGCTGACAAACGGACCGCGCCTCACAATGCTGCTTAACTCCAGATGAAATAGTGTATCACACAAGCGACTTGGCTATATTCTCGGCTTGCAGCGCGAGCTGCGACGGCTCGTGTAAGCGACCCCTGCACGGCGCGCCGCGTTGACCGATGCAGGTCGTATGTAAGCGTGACCATCTCCATGCTATACTGCAGCGTGTAAAATATAGTGTGGAGAGCGTTTGTCATGTCCAGGCACCACTCGACGGTGAAATTAACAATTCTACTCGGCATTCTCGCGGCCTTCGGGCCGCTCTCGATTGATACGTACCTGTCCGGCCTGCCGGCGATTGGGCGCGAGTTCCGTGTTGACGATGCCGCCGCGCAACTCACGCTGTCCATGTTCTTTGTCGGGCTGGCGTTTGGGCAGGCGCTGTATGGCCCGATTGCCGACCGGCTGGGCCGCCGTGGACCGCTGCTGGTCGGGTGCGCGCTGTACGCTGTAGCGGCGGTCGGCTGCGCGCTGGCGCGGTCGATTAATGCGCTGATTGCCATGCGCTTCGTGCAGGCGATCGGCGGCTGTGCGGGCATGGTCATCTCACGCTCGGTCGTGCGTGACCTGTTCGATGCCCACGAGTCAGCGCGCATGTATTCGTTTCTGATGTTGGTGATGGGTGTGGCACCGATTCTTGCGCCGCTGCTCGGCGGGCAGTTGCTGGTGCTGTTTGGTTGGCGCGCGATTTTCTGGATGTTGACCGGATTCGGGCTGCTGTGCTTTGTGATGGTGGCGGTTGGCCTGCCCGAAACGCTGCCGCCTGAGCGCCGCACCACGGCGGGCCTCGGGCAGGTGCTGCGCGTATACGGCGGCCTGCTGCGTGACCGGCAGTTCATCGGCTACACGCTTATTGGCGGCTTGATCTCGGCGAGCATGTTCGCCTATATTTCCGGCTCACCGTTTGTATTCATCGAGCTATATGGCGTCGCGCCACAGAACTACGGCTGGATCTTCGGCACCAATGCATTCGGCATCATCGCCGCTTCGCAGATCAATCGCTGGCTGTTGGCGCGCTTCCGGACTGAGGCAATTCTGCGGACGGCGCTTGTCACAATTATGGTAGCGGGTGTGGTGCTAGTGACGCTGGCAGCGACCGATACGGGCGGGCTAGTCGGTCTGCTCATCCCGCTGTTCGTCTGCATCGCGGGCTACGGCTTTGTGTCGCCGAACGCCACAGCGCTAGCCATGGCGTCCTACGGGCGCACGGCAGGCAGTGCATCGGCGTTGCTCGGCACGTTGCAATTCGCGCTTGGAGCTGGCGCGGGTGCGCTGGTAGGTATGCTGGCGAACGGCACGGCGCTGCCCATGGCAGCCGTGATCGTAGGCTGTGAACTGGTGGCGCTGGCGACGTTTCTGGTGCTGATCGGGCGGCTAACGGCACAGGCGGGCACCCTGAACGCGGAAGCGTAATAAAACCCACCTGCGAATGGCGACAAAGATATTGCTCAGCGGTGGTTACCCATTGCCACGCCAATGGCTGTGCCAATCGCTATACCAACACCCATGCCGAGTGCGAGATTGTTAAGTGCTATTCCGATTCCAGCACCGATAGCTAAGCCGATACCGATACCTAGACCAAGATTTTGGTTCGTATTATTCTTTGGCTGCATCGCGCGTCTCCTTTCCTTCATTATGGGAAGATTCGACGCCTGACGTGACCCAAAGGTTGCGCTACTACCCAGCAGTCGCAAATGCTGTGCTGTGAACGTAATTAAGAGGTGCTTTTCTGGTATGCAACCACCACGGTATGCAGCTGATCCTCTAGTCCACGAAGGCACTCAATCTGGCTGTCGGACAACGGCGCAGCCTGAATATTGGATGGCGGGGTATGTACTGTGCTGCTGGCGGCGGAGTCGGGATGCTGAAACGCCAGCAGGTAGTCGGTTCCCAAGGACTTCTCGGCTTCGGCCAGCATCTGGCGCTGTTGGGCCGATAGATTCGCCCATGTCCATGTATTGTCTGCCATAACGCCTCCTTCTCTAGCGCGCCATGCATGTAAGCATGGCTTTATCTCACAGACACAATCAACAGTGACGTGACGCAGAAGCGGTGCAAGCAGACCAATCTACAGCAGCAATCACGCCATAATCGGCAGGCATATCCGAAAAGTGCTGCCAATTCCGGCCTCACTTGTTACGTTTATGCTGCCACCATGTTGCTGCACAATCTGCTGCACCACGTACAAGCCAATGCCCATGCCGTCCACAGGAACGTGCTCTTCCGAATGAACGCGATAGAAAAGATCAAAAAGATGCTGCTGCGCAATCTCTGGTATACCATCTCCATGATCTTCGACGGAAAGCCACACCTCGTTGTGCTGCTGTTCCACCATTACGCGAATATGCCCGCCTGCGAAACTATACTTCACGGCATTATTTAGTAAATTGTTGAGCGCCTGTTCGAGCCGCAGTTCATCGCCAAGCACCATTATGGGGCCATTGATGCATTCACAGGAAATGGTGTGGTGTTCGAACAGTGGTTCCACTGTAGCGACCATGCGCTGCGCCAGGGCGCATACGTCGACTGGCGCGCGGCTGATTGTGTCTTGCTGCGTCAGCCGAGAAAGATCGAACAGGGTGTTAATAAGTTGGTGCAGGCGGCGAGCTTGTTCAACGCTGCTCTGAATCGCGCGCTCGTCGCGCTCGCTCCATGCATGCGATTTCGTGAGCCGGCGCTGAATGATTTGCAGGTTACCAAGCAGTGAAGTGAGTGGATTTTTTAGCTCATGGGCAGCAATGGCAAGAAAATAATCCCGAACCTGGGTCGCTTGCTCGGCTTCGCGCTGGGCGGTCTGAGCTTGAAGTCACAAGGTGCTGGCGTTCCTCGTCGGCCTGTTTTTGTTGGGTAATATCTTCGATCGCCAGCAAGATCATTTCTGTATGATTTGTCGCGCGGTAGAGTTTGCGGGCATTAAGAAGCATCGTCCGCTCCCCGATCGATGGAAACACATAGGTGACTTCAAAATCATCGAATGTGCTATCGCTGGGCAGGATATCTCTGAGCAAGGCGCGGAGTTCAGGGATATCCCATTGATCATCACCAATCTGGTAGATGAGCTGCTGCTCAGTTTCTGCCTGTGTGACATGAAACATGGCGTAGAATGCCCGATTTGCGCGTATCACCCGTAGCTGCTTGTCAAGAATAACAAGCGGTTCCCGTACGGTCTCAACAATGCTCTCGAAAAACGCCAATGCATCTTCGAGTGATGAGGCAATTTGAAGTTTCGTCATGTTCTGGACCTTAGCAACCATCGCATAGCACGGCAATGCGAATTATAGCATGCTCCTATCTACGTATGCAGATTTTTACGATTATTGTGTCTTGCATGGATGTAGTGTCCAGAGTCTGAAACGCAAAACGGTACGTTGCGGGCAGTGTAGCATGCTGTACCGCCCGCGTAACGCAAGAGCATGTAACATGGAGGATCACTGCGGCTATACTCCGTTCAGATCACCACGCCACAGTCGCTGCATTTCCGTGCTCGTCGCCAGGAGATCGTCGAGCGCGCCATGCGCTTCGATGCGTCCCTCTTTGAGCACGATGATCTGGTCAGCACGCCGCAGCGCCTCACGGCGATGGGAGACAGCAAGTACGGTTTTCTGTGTCCTGCTGTCATCCTTCATCCTTTCCCAAAGCATCCACTCGGTCTCCACGTCCAGCGCGCTCGATAGGTCGTCGAACACCAGCAATTCCGGTTCACGCACGAACATGCGCGCCGCCGCTGCCCGCTGCACCTGCCCGCCCGACAGCCGCACGCCACGCGGTCCAACCAGGGTTTCAAGGCCGTGCTCCAGTGTCGCCACATCCTGCTCCAGCACGGCCTGCCAGATTGCCCACTGGAGGGGCGAAGCATTGCGGCGATCGTCATATATGCCAGCGTCTTCGTGCAATGCTTCGCCCGTACGTTCGTTGACGATGCCAAGCAGGATGTTTTCGCGCAAGGTGTCGCTGAACAGGCGCGGCACCTGCGCGGTGTAAGCGGCGCGCGGCACGCGGAAGAATGCCGCCGGATCGGTGACTGGCATGCCGTTCCAGCGAATCTCGCCCGCATCGTGCGGCAGCAGGCCAAGCAGCACCCGCAAGAGCGTGGTTTTGCCTGCGCCGACCCGCCCGGTAATCACCACGAACTGGCCGCGCTTGATCCGCATGCTGATGCCGGTAATCCCCTTGTCGGTGCTGGGATGGTGATAGGTAAGGTTTTGTATTTCCAATGTATCAAGCTGTTCGTTGGACGAAGGGCGAAGGACGGATGACGAAAGCACCTTTCCATCGTCCAGTCATCCATCGTCCGTCGTCCTCATGCACCAGCATTGTCTCCGGCGGCTCGTCCGGCACCAGTTCTACCAGCCGCTCGATCGCGATCTCCTGCTGCTTATAGTCGCCCGCGAAGCTCCCCAGGAACGACGGTAGATCGGCGGTGAACCACAAATAATACACGAACAGCGCGAAGTCGCCGACCGTGAAGGTACCCGCAACCATCGCCCGCCCGGCCAGCAGCACCATGACGCCAATGCCGAACATGGCCGCCGTGCTCGCCAGCGAGTAGACAAACGACACGAGCACCTGGTAGCGCATGGTGGCGCGGCGACGCGCCTCGCCAAGCGCTTCGAGGTGCGCCACAACGTCGTCCTCGGCGTCAGCAATTTTGACCGCCTGCACCGCGCCGAAGATTTCGCCCAGAAAGCCGACCACTTTGTCCGAGGCGACCCGGCTGGCATGGCGATAATGCTGCATGCGCAGCCACGCCACGCGGGTGATCAACACTACCGCCACCAACGGCAGGAAAATCACCAGCGTGATCTGCCAGTTGATGCTGGCCATGATCATGATAGCGACGACCGACGAGAGCACATTGCCGGCGACGTGCGGCAGCCAGAGCGGGAAATCCGACACTTCGCCCACGTCGTCGCGGTAGCGGCTGACCGCTTCACCTGCCGAGACGGGCAGCGGTAATGCGCCCGGACGGCGCAGCAGGCTGGCGAACAGGTTGCGGCGCAGCAGCGCGCCGGTAAGATAGCGAAACGTGATGTCGCCCCACACCATGCCGAACGACGACATGTGGCGCGCGACCTCGACCGTGATGTAGAACGCGATCAGCGTCCACAGGCTAAATGTTGCGACCTGCGCGCCGGTGATCGTGTCGAACACTGCCTTCTCGATCAGACCGGGCAGCACCCGCGCGCTGAGGTGGAACAGCGTGCAGAGCGAGTACACCGCGTAGGGCCACGGCGCGTAGCGGATCAGCCGCCCGTTGAATGGCCATGTTTTCAAGGTTGGGCGTGTGGTCATGCCAACACCTCCTCCATGCCGGTCTGTAGCAAGTGATAGAAACGTGAGTGTTCATCACGCGCCAGTTGCTCGCGCGGGCCATGCTCGACGATTTCGCCATTGTCGAGCACCAGGATGCTGTCGGCGCGCTGCACAGTGCGCAGCCGGTGCGCGATGATGATGCCTGTGCGGCCTTTCAAGAGCCGCCCGATCGCCTGCTCCATCAGGTGCTCGGTCGCCGGGTCGAGCCGCGACGACGCCTCGTCGAGAATGACCAGGCCGGGATTTTTGAGGAACACGCGCGTGAAGGCCAGCAGTTGCGCCTCGCCCGCCGACATGCTTTGCCCGCCGCCCGCCAGCAGCGTGTCGAGGCCCTGCGGCAGCCCGCGCGACCCACTGGCGCAGGCCAAGCTGATCGAGCGCATGCGTAGATTTGCTCGTCGCGTAATGCGCCGGTTGAAGAATGTCAGGTTGTCGCGCACGCTCGCGCCGAAGATCTGCACGTCCTGCGTCACCATGCCGACGTGTGCGCGCAGGTCATGCAGGGCGACATCGCGCAGATCATAGCCATCGAGCTTAATCATGCCGCTGGTTGGATCGTACAGGCGGAACAAGAGGCGTGTCAGCGTGGTCTTGCCGCTGCCGGTGCGCCCCAGCAGGCCCAGCACATGCCCGGGCTGGAGGGCGAAGGAGATATGTTGCAACTGTAGGGGCGAGGCATTTTGTCCAACAAAATGCCTCGCCCCTCCGTCATCGTCAGTCATCGGTTGTGCTTCGTCCTCATACCCAAATGATACGTCCTCGAACGCGACGCTTAACGGCCCATCCGGCAGCGCCGCGATCGCCCGCTCCGCGACGCGGCTGCGCAGGCTCAGCAACTCTCGCACGCGCTCGACGCTGGCAGTGGATTGTTGCAAATTCTCGAACTGGTTGCGGACGTTGTCGAGCGGCGCGGCCAGCATGCCGATGTAGAACACAATCACGTAGGCGGTGCCAATGGTCGCCGCGCCAGTGGTGTACAGGTACGCGCCCGCGGCCAGCCCCAGCGCATAGCTCACGGCGTACAGGCTGCTGGTGCTTACGGTGGAAATGTTGGTAATCAGTTGCGCGACGCGCGTCTTGCGCAGCAGGTCGTCCATGATCGCGTACAGTCGCCGGAGCACATGCGCCTCCGCGCCGCTGGCCCGGATATCCTCGGTGCCGTTCATCCGCTCTTCGAGAAAGCCGTACAAATCGGCGCTCGACTCGCGCTCGGCGGCCCAGCGGCTCACGGCGCGCCGCTGCAAAATGCCTAGCACGAACAGCGTGAGCAGCGCGTACACCAGCATTCCCACGCCGATGCGCCAGTCCTCGCGAAACAGAAGCGCGATCACGGCAACGATGAGCAGCCCGTTGCCAAAAAGTTGAATGGCGAACTGTGAAAAAAAGTTCGCCAGCGCGGTCACGTCGCCGTCCACCCGCTCGATCAGTTCGCCGGGCGTGCGCTGCTTATGAAAGCTCATGTCGAGCCGCAGCAGGTGGCGAGCAGAATCTGAGCGCAGCGCGTTAGTCGCGGTCCAGCCGACGTTCTCGCCAACGTACACCGCCGCAAGCTCGACGGCGCGTTGGAGCAGCGTGATCGCGAGGAACGCCGCAGCGGCAGCGGTGAGCGCCCACTGCGGGCCACCCTGCTGAGTTGTGTCGATGAAATAGCGAATGACCTGCGGGTTGAGTAGTTGCAGCGCAATGCCGCTCATGAGTAGCGCTGCCAGCATGAACACGCGCCCGCGCTGTGGCCGTAAATACGTGTCGAGCAGCGCGCGGCCATGCGTTAATGATGCAAACATATTTTCTTTCTAATCTCACCACAAAGACACAAAGATACGAAGAATAAAACTGCAATTCTTGCCGTCTTTGTATTCTTGTCTGTTAAACAAAAAGACCACAGCAGCACTGCGGTCTTTCACAAAAAGACCACAAGCGTACTTCCCCGTAGCTTATTATGGCTACGAGATTGGTGCGCCTGTGGCAAAAATTTATTTACTTAACAGGCGCACCTCAACCAGCGACCACCATTGTGCGAAACAATGTGGCGCTTACTCGTGTTGATGATGTGACTGTCATTGGTAGCCCTTTCTGGTGCATGTATTTCAGCCGAGATCGTATCATGGCTTAAAAGGAGCGTCAATCAGTCGTATGGCGGAGAAGACATACAAGATATCAGTACGATCATGGCCCAAAGAGACCGAGTAGCGAACGTTGGAACTCAGTTAGCAGGAGGCGCTGATTTTTTGCGTTTGGATAGATCTCGGCTTCGTCCCAGAATATACGGGCGACGCTTGTCGCTGTGCCAAGCTGAATTGCCCTTTCCGTAAGTGCATCGTGCAGCGCGCGAGCATCGAACAGGTAGACGGCGGTGATAAGGAGCGGGCGGTTCGTTGCACGAGATGATGTGGCTGTGGAAGCTGGGCCACTGAGGACCAGGTAGTCATCGGGATAGGCGTTGGGCGTCAGATTCTAACATACCCTCCCGCTTGCCGTACCACTTGATGTTCACCGAGCGCCCGGTCAGCGCTCCTGCCTGAAAAATACCATCACTACTTTTCTGGCTTGCAGACGTATGGAGGGCAATGTCGAAGATATGGGCAGCAATATATTCGCCAATATGGCCTATTTCTGCCGGGCGACCTATCACGGTCGCAATGGCCTCCGAGATAGTGTTACGCTGCTTAATCAAATCAGCGAGTTGATAGAGTTCCTTCATATCGGGTAGATCAAGCGCCATGCCTGGTTGTACCACATGTCTAAGCAAGCAGCTTCGTTGCATAGTAAACAGCGTCCTATAGCATCGGAACGCTATCCAGCATGACAGCTACAGGAAGATGTAAATGCGCTTTGCGGTTGCGCGCCGAACGACGAGGTTCCAGCAGACAGCACACAGCGCCATCCGCTGGAACCAATTGTTAGCTTATCGTTTTTTAGCTGCTCGGTTTCTGTCACGGCACCCGTTTGCATGCAGGCATCGTGCATGAACCATCGATGTCGTTTCTGCGCCGATCATGCACGATCGAAGCGGTCAAGGTTCATGACCTTGGTCCACGCCGCGACAAAGTCATGCACGAACTTCTCCCTTGCGTCGTCCTGCGCATAGGCTTCGGACAGCGCGCGTAGCTGGGAGTTCGAACCGAAGACGAGATCGACACGCGTGCCGGTCCACTTCACTTCGCCGGTTGCGCGGTCGCGTCCCTCGAAAACGCCTTCGTCCCCCGGGATCGCCTTCCACGCCGTGCCCATGTCTAGCAGGTTCACGAAGAAGTCGTTGGTAAGGGTTCCCGGACGCTCCGTGAAGACACCGTGTTGAGAATGTTCGAAGTTGGCGTTCAAGACGCGCATGCCGCCCACGAGGACCGTCATCTCAGGGGCGGTCAACGTCAACAACTGCGACCGATCGACCAGTAGTGCTTCGGTTGGCACGGGGTAATCGACCTGCTGCAGGTAGTTGCGGAATCCATCAGCCTTCGGTTCGAGTGGTTCGAAGGACTCTACATCCGTCTGCTCCAGCGAGGCATCCATGCGGCCGGGCGTGAAGGGAACCTCCACGTCGTGGCCGGCATCCTTCGCCGCTTTCTCGATGGCTGCGCAACCGCCAAGGACGATCAGGTCGGCAAGGGAGACCTTCTTGTCGCCGGACTGAGCATCGTTGAACGACTTCTGGATGCCCTCGAGAGTCTGTAGAACGTTCGCAAGCTGCTTTGGCTGGTTGACCTCCCAATCCTTCTGTGGTGCCAGGCGGATGCGCGCACCGTTTGCGCCGCCGCGCTTGTCAGAGTTGCGGAAGGTCGAGGCAGACGACCAGGCCGTATAGACCAGGTCGGACACTGACAGACCCGAGTCAAGAATCTTGGCCTTCAAATCCGCGATGTCGGCGGCGTCGATCAGTTCGTGATCAACAGCGGGAATCGGATCCTGCCAGAGGAGTTCTTCCTGCGGCACCTCGGGACCCAGATAGCGCACATGCGGACCCATGTCGCGGTGGGTCAGCTTGAACCAGGCGCGGGCGAAGGCATCGGCGAACTCGTCCGGGTTCGCATGGAAGCGCCGCGCGATCGGCTCGTAAATCGGGTCGACTTTCAGCGCCAGGTCGGTAGTCAACATCATGGTCGGAACCCGCTTGGACGGATTGTGGGCGGCCGGAGCCAGATCGTCCTCATCTATGTTCTTGGGTCTCCACTGCCAGGCACCGGCGGGGCTTTTCGTCAGTTCCCACTCGTGGCCGAACAGCATGTCGAAAAATTCCATGTCCCACTGGATCGGGTCCGGCGTCCAGGGGCCTTCGAGTCCGCTGGTGATCGTGTGATCGCCCATGCCGGTTTCAAAAGTGCTGGTCCAGCCGAGGCCTTGATTGGTAATGTCGGCACCTTCTGGCTCGCGGCCAACAAGCGCTGCATCCCCTGCACCGTGGGTTTTGCCGAAGGTGTGGCCGCCTGCGATGAGCGCCACCGTTTCCTCATCGTTCATCGCCATGCGCCCGAATGTCTCACGGATGTCATGGGCGGCCGCCTCGGGATCCGGCTTGCCGTTGGGACCCTCTGGATTCACGTAGATCAGGCCCATCTGAACGGCAGCGAGCGGGTTCTGGAGCGCGCGGCCCTCGCTGTAGCGCGCATCGCCCAGCCATTCTTTCTCGGTGCCCCAGTAGATGTCTTCTCCCGGCTCCCAGGTGTCTACGCGGCCGCCGCCGAAGCCGAAGGTCTTGAAGCCCATCGATTCTAGCGCGCAGTTGCCAGCGAGGATCATGAGATCGGCCCACGAAATCTTGTTACCGTATTTCTGCTTGATCGGCCAGAGCAGGCGACGTGCCTTATCGAGGTTCGCATTGTCCGGCCAACTGTTGAGCGGTGCAAAGCGCTGCGCACCGGTGGACGAGCCGCCGCGGCCGTCGCCGATGCGGTAGGTTCCCGCGCTGTGCCACGCCATGCGGATGATGAACGGGCCATAATGGCCATAGTCGGCTGGCCACCACTCCTGCGAATCCGTCATCAGGGCATAGAGGTCTTGCTTCACCGCTTTAAGATCGAGCTTCTTGAACTCCTCGGCATAGTTGAACGACTCGCCCATGGGATTGCCCAGGGGGGAATGTTGGTGAAGCATCCGAAGGTTCAGCTGGTTCGGCCACCAGTCTCGATTTGATGTGCCACCGCCGGCTACGTGCATGACCGGGCACTTGCTTTCGTTACTCATACTTTTTCCTTCCTATCGTTATCTGAAGTGATGCACAGGGCCACTCTGAATAAGAGTATATCGCTGCCCATCTCGCTAACTCTAAGTAGCTGGAAGATTTCCGCCGAATGTCCCCACCCGTATACAAACCCGGAAACATTCCGTCATGATTGTACACCTGCGGAAATATCCTGTCTATTCTCCTCACAGGCATGTTATACAGAACATTGATGACCACACCATCTCCCAGGCTGCTCGACCAGGTACGATCTGTGTTGTGCAGCAAGCTCTATACCTACAGCACCGAGTAAAGCTATATCGATTGGATCAAATGCTATATCCGTTTTCAAGGCATGCGGCATCCGCATAGCGTCGTAGCAGCTAAGGTGCCTCGCCGATTACCTATGGTGCTGACGAAAGCGGAAGTGTAGTCCATTTTCGTCCATCTCTCATAGAGAGATCAAGTCAACCATAGACAATCATGTCATTTCGAGCGGAGCGAGGAATCTCTCAGGAGAGATTCCTCACGGAGCCTGTCATGAGCGGAGCCGAAGGGTTCGGAATGACACGTTGTACAACGTTTATTTGGGCTCTATCAGGTGCCCATCGGCTCATGGCGAATCTGCTGTACGGCAGTGGTTTGCGATTTCATGGAATGTCTGCGCCTGTGGATCAAAGATGTAGACTTCGAACGGCAACAGATCACTGTGCGGGAAGGGAAAGGCATGAAGGATCGCATCACGATGCTGCCACGCAACTGCTGGAACCGCTGCAAGACCACATCGATGTAACAACAACCGTGATCTACACGCATGTGCTCAATCGTGGTGGGCGCGGCGTGCATAGTCTGCTCGATGATCTCGGGCTATCGTCCTGATCCTCGTCGAATGATCGTTGAACGCCAGCGCCGCACCCACCATCGCCTCACCGGCTCGCGGCGCGCCGCTGCTCCCACACCTGCGGGTTGACCATGGTGGTCGGGCGCTCGCCGCGCAGCGCCATGGCAACTTGCTCGCAAGCCATGATCTGCATGCGCACCACGCTAGCCTCAGTGTACGAGCCGATGTGCGAGGTGCAAATCGTGTTGGGCAGGCTGAACAGCGGGCTATCGGCGGCGGGCGGCTCAGGGTCGTACACGTCCAGCCCGGCTCCAGCCAGATGGCCCGAGCGCAGCGCATCGACCAGCGCGGCCTCGTCAATGATCGCGCCGCGCGACACATTGATCAGGTAGCTGCCGGATTTCATCTGTGCCAGCGTGTCGGCATTGATCAGGTGGTACGTCTCAGGAATTGACGGGCAGTGGATCGAGACCACATCGGCGCTCGAGAGTAGGTCTTGGAGCGAAGGCACAAGCTCGACGCCAAGCGCGGCGGCGCGCTCCGGCGCGGCGAATGGGTCGTAGGCTTGCACGCGCGTGCCAAGCACGCGCGCAATCTCGGCGACGCGCCCGCCGATTCGCCCCAGCCCGACCAGGCCCAGCGTCGCGCCGACGGCTTCCAGTCCCTTCGGCAGCGTGCCATAGGGCGGGAAGCCAGCGCCGGAGCGCAGCACACGGTCGCTTGCAGACACTTGCTTCATCAGGTTCATCACCAACGCCACGGCATGCTCAGCCGTAGATTCGGTTGGGCCATCGGGCGTGTTGATCACCATGATGCCGCGCTCGGTGGCAGCCTCGGCGTCGATGCAGTCTACGCCGATGCCGGTGCGGGCAATGACTTTCAGGCGCGGGCCGATCCGGTCCATGACTGGGCCGTTCAGCACCATAGTGCCACTCACGATAATCGCATCGTAGGCGGCAGCTTCCTTGTACCATGCGTCGAGATCTTTACTCGAACTGGTGACCACGTTCGCTACCGGCTCCAGGAGTGCCAGCGCCTCCGGCTGGAACTGGCTGTGGGTCCAAACAGTAGCTTTGCTCATGAGATTTCCTTCTATAATTTACAAGTGAAGAAGCCGCGCCAGATTCCCGCCCTTGACCTTCGCGCGGTCGGCCTCAGACCAGTGACTGAGATGCGCGTCGATGATGGCGGGTGTGTCACCGCCCCAGACCAGCCGCTCCGGCCCAAATGCGTCGGCAAGCATGCGAATGAACGGCTGAATATCGAGATATGGCGCTGCCGCTTGCGAAACGTAGCCTAACCCCGAAAGCTTCATGGAGACATTGTTGCGGCGGCTTAGTTCCAATACGTTGGCGTACTCAACAATAGTGCCAAACTGCGGCTCGCCGAGGTGGTCGATCAGCACCGGCACATCTGGATACTGCGCGATCAACATCGCGGCAGAGGCGGCATAGTTTGGCCCGATATGCAATTCAACGATCAAGCCGAGTTCCGCTGCGGCGCGCCACAACGCCTGCACGCCGGCATCCTGGAAGCTGTCGAGGTATTGCTCCTTGCCACGATGGGCATGGAAGCGCAGGGCGACGATGCGCGGCTCCTGCGCCACGAGTGCGGCGAGCTTGCGTGGCGCGTCCGGGTCTTTGGGGTAGAACAGGCAGGCGCCGCGCAGCCGCTCCGGCTCGCGCCGCAAGCAATCCAGAAGTAGACGGTGGTCGTCGCCGTACGGCTCAGGATGCACCAGCACCGCTCGGTCGATGCCCTCACGCTCCATGCGCCTCAGATAATCCGCGAGCGGGTCATCGGCGAGTTGTGTTACATCCGGCACGTAGGCAGCCTGCGGATGAAATGGATAGCGTTGCACATCGCGGCTGAACATGTGCGCGTTCCACTCGATGATCATGCGTTTCGCTTTCATACCGCAGAGGCACAGAGAACACGGAGATTGTGTAACTCTGCGATCTCTGTGCCCCTGTGGTTCATATCACTCGAACCACGCTGTGCCAGGATACTGGTGCTGCCGGGCGACTGTCTCGTTCAACTCTAGCCCGATGCCGGGCCGGTCGTTCATGGCAATGTAGCCGTTCTGGATAATGTCTTCCTGGTCTGCGGTGATCGTCGACCAATAGTCACGGTGCAGCCAGTGGAACTCTAGCACCAGGAAATTTGGCACAGTTGCGCAGACCTGCGCCGAAGCCATCGTGCCGATTGGCGACGAAACGTTGTGCGGCGCGAACGGCATGTAATAGATTTCAGCCATGTTCGCGATCTTGCGGCACTCCGACAGCCCGCCGCACTTCGGAATATCGGGCATGATGATATCGACTGCCTGCTGCTCGATTAGCTCGCGGAAGCCATGCCGCAGGTACAGATTCTCGCCCGCGCAGATCGGCGTACTGGTCGATCGCTTGACCTCGCGCATGGCGGCGATGTTTTCGGGTGGCACCGGCTCCTCTAGCCACAGCAGGTGAAACTGTTCCAGGTCTTTGACCAGGCGGATGGCGCTGGTCACATCCAGACGGGTGTGGACATCTGCGGCGACGGCAACTTCTTTCCCGGCGGCGGTGGTCACCATCTCGACCAGTTTCACCATGCGCTCGTGCTCCCATTGCCCGGCCGTATAGTTGAAGCGATCCTTGGTGAAGCCCTGCACTTCGCTGCCGGAATGTCCGTAGGCGTGAATGTCGAGGTCGATCTTGAGGGCGGTAAAGCCGCGCTCCAACACCTCATCCACCACTTGCTTGATCTCGTCGAAGTTCATGCCGGGCTCGACCTGGCAATCGGCGTAGACGCGAATCTTGTCGCGGAACTTGCCGCCCAACAATTCATAGATCGGCACGCCGAGCGCTTTGCCCTTCAAGTCCCACAGCGCAATTTCGATGCCGGTCAGCGCGGTGATCAGCGCGCCGGCCGTACCGCCATCGAAGACATGGCCGCGCCGCAACTCCTCGAAGATTGCATCGATCTCGAACGGATCGCGCCCGATCAGCTTGGGGCGCAGATAGTGAATAATGGCGATCGCCTGCGTGCCACCATGAACACACTCGCCAATCCCGTAATTCCTTCGTCCGTCTCGATTCTGACCCACAAATGCATGCCGTGCCCGCTTGTCGCGGCCGTCTTTACGGATGTGATTTTCATGGTTGCCCCTTTGCTTGTCTTTTCGCATCTTCACGAACATCATCGCTTACGCATGATCACCTGCGGAGTGTGCCAGAAAGCGATGCCGATCATACCACAATTCGTTCTACATGTATGCGTACAGATGTGATGGGTAGTTAGGTCCAATGTATGTTTTGTATAAAAATTATGCTATAATGGTCAAGTCACTCAAGTTGAGTAACTAAAGATTCCCAATGTTGGACCACGCTGAAACAAAGGAGTACTAAGCATGGAACACGACGAGAAGTCACGCTTATTGACTCGCCGCGCATTTCTGCGCGCCGCGATGACGGGTGCAAGCGCGGCGTTGCTCGCCGCGTGTGGCGGAACATCCGCGCCAGAGACTTCAACCAACTCTGGCACAGGTGCCTCTGCTGCAACGAGTGCGCCAGCGGCTGAGGCGGCCACCAGCGCACCGGCGGCTGAGGCGGCGACGAGTGCGCCAGCGGCTGAGGCGGCGACAAGCGCGCCTGCTGCCGTTACTGGTTCGAACGGCAAATTCACGGTGCTCCAGCGCCAGGAATATTTCCAAGGTGTTGAGACCAAGTTCCGCCAGGAAGTGACTGATTTCGCCAAGAGCAAGGGTGCCGATCTGGATATTTCGACGGTCAATCCTGAGTCATTTGGTGATTTCACGGCCAAGATGCAGGCTGCGGTGCAGGCTGGCAACCCACCCGATCTTGCATACCAGACGAACGTAAGTCCGCAACAGCTGTATTTCCTTGATACAGTTGAGGATGTTACCGATGTTGTTGACGAACTGGTGAAGATGTATGGCGAGATTGTGCCGCCGACCGCCGAAATTAATGCCAAGATCGATGGGAAGTGGTACGCCGTGCCGTTCTTCAGTCAGACGGGTTCGTGGTTTGCGCGGAAAGATCAATTTGATGCCGCCAATATTGACATCGATACACTCGATACCATGGATCAGCGCCGTGACGCGGCCCTGAAGATCTCCGATCCAGCTAAAGAGATGTGGGGCTGGGGCATGACCGTCAACAAGAGCGGTGATGGCAATGGCCTGATCATCACGGCGATTCAAGCGTTCGGCGGCCATGTGGTTGATGAAACCGGTCAAAAGGTAACCTTCAATTCGCCGGAGACCATCAAGGGTGTGCAGTGGCTGGCCGAGATTTACTCAAGTGACAAGTACAAGCCCATGTTGCCGCCAGGTGTTGGAAGCTGGACTGACACGAGCAACAATGAGGCATACCTGGCGGGCAAGGTTGGCCTGACGACCAATCAGTTGAGCGTCTATGCCAAGGCTAAGGCGGATAATAATCCAGTTCTCAGAAAGACTGCGTTGATGCAATTCCCGGTTGACCCGCAGGGTGTGCGCCTCGGCGGTGGTGCCAGCGGTTGGTTCCATATCTTCAAAGGTGCAAAGAATGCTGACCTGGCGAAAGAAGCAATTCTGTATCTGGTGAAGCCTGAGAACTTGATTCCTCTGGTGCAAGAGGGCGGTGGTCTGGTACTTCCGGCCTATAAAAGCCAATGGACGGATGAAGTACTCAAGATCGATCCGAATTTCCCGACCCTGCAGAAAATCATCTTTGAGAGCAAAAAGTACACCGGCTTCTCGTATCCTGCCAATCCGAATCCCGCTACGGCGGCAGCGGAGGCGTCGTCCTTCCAGAGCGAGATGATGGCGAATGTCATCAGTGGCAAGATGACGGCTGAGCAGGCTGTCAAGGATGCAACCGACAAGATCGTGCGCATCTTCGAAGAACTTGGCCTGCCACAGAGTTAGTGATTGTGCGACAAGCTACTGGCGACGAAGCGTTCCTCTGAGTACGCTTCGTCGCGTTGTCACTTTGTGATACCAAAGGGGGACTGTATGGCAAGACAAGTCACCGGCGAGGCATCGCCAGCGCTTGGGCGTGCGCCACGGCGTCGTGTTAAGCGCATGGAAATGCTATTAGGACCTGATTGGAAGGTTGCTCTGCCTTTCGTCCTGCCGATGGTGATCCTGATGGTCGGGCTGATATTCTGGCCATTCATCAACGCCATTCTGATTAGCTTTACAACGCGATCGATTAACCGAACCGAACAATGGGTTGGCCTGGCAAATTATGTTCGGCTGTGGAGCGATCCAGATTACCGTTCAACAGTAAACAATACCATTGTCTTCACGGCTGCTTCGATCGTGAGCAAGCTGATTGTTGGTATGATTATCGCATTATTGTTGAACAGCCGGATACCGTTTCGTAATGTACTCACAGGCATCATGCTGTTGCCATGGATTGTGCCGGAAGTTGTGACCGCCATGGCATGGCGCAGCATCTACGATCCGATCTTTGGTGGTCTCAATCCCATGCTTCAGGCAGTTGGCCTGATTCATCGGCGCGTGGCCTGGCTGGCTGAGCCTGGCCTGGCAATGCCGAGCGTGATTGCCGTCAACATCTGGAAGGGTATTCCGTTCTACACGATGCTTCTGTTGGCTGGCCTGAAGGCGATTGATAAAGAGTTATATGAAGCTGCCGAGGTTGATGGCGCGACGGCAATCCATCGATTCCGTTATATCACGATTCCTGGCCTCAAATACGTTATCGCTGTGACGCTGCTGCTTTCCACCATTTCAACATTTAACTCCTTTGGTCTCATCTATTTGATGACTGGTGGTGGTCCCGGCGGTGCAACGCGCGTGTATTCAATCCTTGCCTATGAGCGGGCGATTGTTGGTTTGCGCTTCGGGCCGGGCGCGGCGGTAGCATTCAGTATGGCACCTGTGCTGGCAATTTTCATTCTATTGCTCGCGCGCTTCATGCGCCAGGGCGTTGACACGGGTGAAAGCAACAATACTGTCGTGGATCGGGCGTTCGGGGCGTTCGGCAGAGCATTTTCGTGGATCGTTGACCTGATCTTCTGGCCCTTTGAAATGATTGCGCTTGGCTTTGGCCGGCTCTTCGCGGCGATTGGATCGGCATTGAAGAGTGGTCGCCCGGCTCAGCAGCGTACCCGTCCGTTGTTCACCTTGAGCCAGCGTGAGCGCCTCAGTATAGGGGCGAGGATTCTGCTGCTGCTGCCCATGCTCTTCTTCGTCCTGTTCCCGTTCTACTGGATTCTGATCACTGCTTTCAAGAGTGAGTTGCAAATCCAGCGCTATACCTCGATCTATTGGCCGGATCCATGGACGCTTGATCAATTTCGAACATTGCTCTTTAAGACTGAATATTTGCTCTGGTTCCGCAATACGGTCATTGTGGCGGGCAGCACGACTGTTCTTTCCGTGTTGTTCGCGGCGCTGGGCGGCTATGCGCTCGCGCGGCTGCGCTTCCGGGGTGCCGGCACGCTGACGACTGCGCTGCTGATTACCTACCTGCTGCCCGGTTCGCTCATGTTCATCCCGCTCTATCGCATTTTAACGAACATTGGTTTGATTAACACCTACGGTTCACTGATCATTACCTATCCAACGTTCCTCATGCCGTTTGCGACGTGGGTGTTGCTCGGTTACTATCGTTCCATTCCGGTGGATCTTGAGGATGCGGCCATGATCGATGGCGCGAATCGGCTGGTTGCCTTCTTGCGCATTACGTTGCCGCTGGCCGCGCCCGCGTTGTTGGCTGTGACGCTGTTCGCTTTCACCAATGCGTGGAATGAGTTTTTGTTCGCGTTTGTGTTCCTTACAAGCGAGAGACTCTTTACACTTCCCGTTGGGTTGCAGCAACTGGTCTTTGGCGACATTTATCCATGGGGCCAGTTGATGGGCGCTTCACTCCTCATGTCCATTCCGGTTGTCATTTTGTACATCTATGCTCAAAAGTATATGGTCGAAGGACTGACGGCAGGTTCGGTGAAGGGGTAAGAAGGGTAAGCACGAACGGTATGTATATAGTGTAAACAAAAAGGAGTGCGAGCATAACGCACTCCTTTTTGTTTTGGAATTGAGGATGTATCGGCGCGTTCAGCATAGATTGTGGAGAAGGGGACGGTGATGCAGTATCCACCAGAATACCGCTCTGTGAAGCGCTATGAAGAGTACGAATTGCCATTCGTCGTCAACGACGACCTGGTCTATGATGAGGATGGGTTGAAAGAACTTCTTATGCTGCGTCTAACTCGTACTGAAGGGGCCACAAATATCTCGTTCAAGCGGGTCGGAAATACCTTGACAGTGTCTTATACGGGCCTTGAATTGATTGTGTACGAAGACCGCCACTACGACGTGACTGGTTGGTCAGAAGATTATCCGGACTACTACGAACGCTGCATCCGTGAGCATGATGGGCAAACATCGTATTGGGCGAACTTGCCGGATGGTGGCTTCCAGGAAGCGCCTCCTAAAGTTCCGGGATACGAGTTTTACATTCATGATGATATGTGGTCTGTCCGTCATCAAAGCGCATAGATAAAGGAATAGTCATGCGAATTACAGAATTTCGGGTCACGCCAATCGCTTTCAGCGATCCGCCGCTGCGCGCGGCCTCTGGTCTCCACGCGCCCTACGCGCTACGCACTATTGTGGAAATTGTCAGCGACGATGGCATCACTGGTGTCAGTGAAACGCATGGCGGCGTAGGAGTGGTCAATGATCTGGAAGCGGTGCGCGACCTTGTGATTGGGCGCGATCCATTTCAGTTGGCCGAACTCGAGGCGACCATCTGGGGCGGTAGCAGCAGGGATGGAAGCGATGTTCAGACGGTGGTCAGCGGCAAGCTGAAGTCGCCGCCGCGCACGTTCGGCGCGATCGAGGTGGCCTGCCTGGATATGATCGGCAAAGCTATCGAGCGTCCAGTGTGCGATCTGCTGGGTGGCCGCGTGCGCGACCGGGTGCCGTTCAGCGCCTATCTGTTCTACAAGCACGCTGGCGCAGGCGGGCAGTGGGGCTTCGACAACGATCCTGAAGCCACAAGCGGCTGGCCTGCCGCGCGCCAGAAAGAGGCGCTTTCCGCTGAAACCTTGGTCGAGCAGGCGCAGGCCATGGTCGCGGCGTTTGGCTTCAAGTCGATCAAACTCAAGGCGGGCGTGCTGCCGCCCGACGAGGAAGTGCGCACCATGCGGTTGCTGCGCGAGGCATTCGGGCCAGATGTGCCGCTGCGCATCGACCCGAACGCGGCATGGTCGCTCGAAACGGCACTGCGCTGCGCGCGCGAGCTTGAGGGTCTGCTGGAATATTATGAAGATCCCGTCGCGGGCAAGAAGGACATGGCTGAACTTGCGAAGCAGACCAGCCTGCCGCTTGCGACCAATATGTGCTGCGTGAGCTTTGCTGATCTGCCGGAAACGATTCGGCTGGGCAGCGTGCAGATCATTCTTGGCGACCATCATTTCTGGGGCGGCTTGCGTCCATCTGTGGAATTGGCGCGCATTTGTCGTACCTGGAACATCGGCATGTCAATGCATAGCAACTCGCATATGGGCATTTCGCTGGCCGCCATGACGCACCTCGCCGCCGCCGTGCCAAACCTGACCTACGCCTGCGACACGCATTATCCATGGCAGGCCGAGGAAATCATCAAGGGCGGCAAACTCCAGTTCGAGGATGGCGCGCTGCCGGTGCCTGCTGGCCCTGGCCTGGGCGTCGAGATTGACCATGCGGAGCTGGAGCGCATGCACCAGCAGTTTCTCGACTGCGGCCTGACGCACCGCGACGACGCCGCCGAAATGCAGAAAATTCAGCCGGGATGGGCGTTCCGCGTGCCACAGTGGTGACGCATGAGAACAAAGAGGATTTGAACCGCCGACGAACGCCGATAAACGCCGATGATGTTATGATTGAACAACGCTCTGTCATGCTGAACGAAGCCGGTCCTGAGCGCAGTCGAAGGGTGAATCATCCCATTGCACCATCATACGCCTTCGATGAGATATTCGCGGAGTCAGTCCTAAGCGTCAAAGAAATCAACATGGCAATGTGTTAATACGTCTTTTATATCTGCGTTCATCGGCGTATATCGGCGGTTATTTTTTATATCTGCGGTTAATAAGGAGACTCTTGTGCGAACAAACGCAACAAAAGCAAAACTCAAAGCTGGTGAGACAGTGTTTGGCTGCTTCACCCGCTACCCGGACGCGACGTTGGTAGAGGTGTTGGGCTATCAGGGGTGGGATTTTATTGTGTTCGATGGCGAGCATGGCACGATTGAGCCGCGCGATTGTGAGCAGATGGTGCGCGCCGCCGAACTGCGCAACGTGACGCCGATCGTGCGCGTGCCGACCAATCAGCCGCCGATTATTTTGCGTTACATGGACTCCGGCGCGCATGGCCTGCATGTGCCATGGGTGAACTCCAGTGCCGAGGCTGAGGCGGTGGTGCAGTCGGTCAAGTACCAGCCGCGTGGTATGCGCGGGCTGGCTGGCATCCGCGCCGCCGACTACGCGCAACAGGGCACATTTGCAGAATATGTCGAGACGGCCAACCGTGAAACGTTGGTCGTTATTCATATCGAGACCATCGATGCGGTGCGGCAGGTTCCCGAGATCGCCGCCATTGATGGCGTGGATGTGATCTTCATCGGCCCAACCGATTTGTCGCACTCGCTGGGTGTGCCAGGCCAGCCGCAGCATCCATCGGTGCAGGAAGCCATGCAGCAGGTCATCGACGCGGTGAAAGGCACTGACAAAGCGTTGGGTATCATGGTCACCAACGCCGACGGCGCGCGACAGTGGCAGGAGCGCGGCGCGCGCTACATCACGATTGGCCTGGAGTCGCTGCTGGCTCCGGCGATGCGGGGGTATTTGCAGAACGTGCGGGGCGGATGATAGCAGGGGATTTTTATTGTTCATTTTCCCTCACCCCGACGCTCTGCGTCACTCCTCTCCCAATTCGGGAGAGGGGACGGGGGTGAGGGCAACGTGAGGTTAGAGCATGCAAGCGTTAGTCTACACCGCGCCGCGCGAAGGCACGGTGTTGCAGGAGATCGCGCAGCCGGAAGCGGGACCGGGTGAGGTAGTGCTTCAAGTTGGCGCGGTGGGTGTATGCGGCACCGACATCCATGTCTGGCAGGGCCATTCCAGGCAGAGCAAGCCGGTGGTGCTGGGGCATGAATTTTCGGGCGTGGTCGCGGCGGTTGGCGAGGGCGTCGAGAACATCAAAGTTGGCGAACGAGTTGTATCCGAGACGGCGGCATATGTATGCGGCACATGCGCGTTCTGCCGCAGTGGTAACTACAACGTCTGTCCCAACCGGCGCAGCTTTGGTTTTGGCGTGGACGGTGCCATGGCGAATTATGTCCGCACTCGTCCGGCCATTTTGCACCGCGTGCCATCCAATGTGCCGCTGGCCCACGCCGCGCTGACCGAGCCAGCGTGCGTCGCCTACAACGCGATTGTCGAGAAGAGCCATCCGCGTCCCGGCGATCATGCCGTGGTGATCGGCCCCGGCCCAATCGGCCTAATGTGTACACAGATGCTGCGGCTGTGCGGCGTCGCCCGGCTGACGATGATCGGTCTGCGCGCGGACGGCATGCGCCTGGATTTGGCGCAGCACTTTGGTGCCGACGAAATTATCGTTGCCGACGAGGAGGACGCCGTGGCGCGGGTCCGCTCCTGGGGCGATGGCATGGGCGCGAACCTGGTGGTAGATGCTGTAGGTATCTCGGCCACGCTCGACCAGAGTCTTGATTTGGTACGCCCCAACGGCCAAATCACAAAAATTGGCTGGGGCCCTGCGCCGGTCGGCTTTAGTCTCGACCGCTTGATTGCCAAGGCGGCCACGCTACAAGGCTCGTTCAGCCACTTGTTCAATACCTGGGAGCGGGTGCTGACGCTGCTCAGCACGGGTCAACTGAATGTTCAGCCCATGATGGCGTTGTTCGGACTGGAGGATTGGCATGCTGGCTTCAGCGCCATGGAAGACCTTGAGGTCGCCAAGGCAGTGCTGCTGCCGAACGGTCGTGAGTTGGCGGAAGTGTGATTGGGGAGGAGGCGAGCGGAGAATGTTGAGCACAGGGCGGGAGATGGATGTTCTCCGCTCTCCGCTTGTTACTTTTGTTTATCGTCTATCGTCTGGTTCTCAGTTCTTTGTTCTTAAGAGGTTTTCATGGGAATGACAATCAAAGCGTTGCCAATTGGCTTGGCAGCATATGGCCTGCCGTGGCGTTGTGGTTTTGCAGGCAGGGGTACGGAGCGCGCCTGCACCACGCCCTACACTGGCTACGATCTGTTAGATCTGGCGGCGCAGCACGGCCTTTCAACTGTCGAGTTGCCATTGCAGATGCTGCCGGATTTGGAACCGCAGACGTTGCAAGCATTTCGTGCTCGTGCCGATGAACTTGGTTTGCAGATTGTCGCGGCGGGCGGCGCGGTGGATGTGGCGACCATGGAGCGCCTGATTCCAGCGGCGGCAGCGGTCGGCGCGCGGGTGCTGCGGGTGGTGCTCAGTTCGCTGCTGGAGGGCGCGCGGGCGACCATGCCGGGCGGCTGGGAAGCGCACCTGCAAGAGATGATTCGTCGATTGCAGCAGCTGCGCCCGTTGGCCGAGCAGCACAATATTTGCATCGCGCCGGAAAATCATCAGGACGCGACAAGCGATGATCTTATACGAATCTGTGAGGAGGTCGGCGGCGATTGCATCGGCATCACGCTCGACGCCGTGAATCCATTGGCGGTTGGCGAGCATCCGATTGAGTTCGCGCAGAAGCTTGGCTCGCGCATCGTCGATGTGCATCTGAAAGACTACTGGATTTACCTCACGCCATCGGGCTACCGGCTGGTACGCTGCGCGCTGGGCGAAGGTGTGCTCGATCTGCCAGCGTTGTTCACATTGCTTGCAGATGTCGCGCCGCATGCCACCTGCAACATTGAGCTTGCCGCGCTGTATGCCCGCCATACCCGTTTGTTCGAGGATCAGTGGTGGGATGGCTACCCGCCGCGCGACGTCCGCGATATGCTGTCGACACTGCGGCTGGTTGCGCAGCATGCCCGCCCGGCAGACGAGGACTGGCGCACGCCATGGGAGCGCGAGGCTGCGCATGAAGAGCTAGGCGCATATGAGGAGGAGCAGTTGGCGCGAAGTGTGGAGTATCTGCGGGGCCTAAGTTGATACTCGCGTTGTCATGTTGAGCGAAGCGAAACATCTCATTGTGCTGCATTGGCTTCTACGATGAGATGCTTCACCCTTCAATGCTTCAGGACCGGCTTCGTTCAGCATGACAGAGCGTTACACGGTACATTTCCGCTAAGAGCCTACCCGAAAAACTGCCGCTTCGATACGCGCTCTGCGCTACTCAGCATGCAGTTTTCGGCATCCTGAGTAGGCCGCAAGTCGGTGCCGCTACAACATTTCTAGGATAGGCCCCAAGAATAAGGAGTAATGATGGCAAATGTGTTTGATCTTTTCCGTCTTGATGGCCGCGTGGCGCTGATCACGGGCGGCGCGGGCGGCCTGGGCAAAGTCTTTGCGCGCGCGCTGGCCGAGGCAGGCGCGGATCTTGTGTTGGTCGGGCGGCGATCCGAACCATTGGAGACGTTGGCGGCGGAAATACAGCAAGAGACTGGCCGCCGCGCGCATGGCATTGTCGACTGATGTGACTGACCCAGCGCAGGTGCGCAGCATGGCCGAGCGCGCAACCGCTGAAATGGGCCATGTCGATATTTTAATCAACAACGCGGGTGTGAACCTGCGCAAGCCCGCCACCGATTTTACGACCGAGGAATGGTTGAACCTTGTGCAGATCAACCTGAACGCGCCGTTCTGGTGCGCGCAGGCGCTGGCTCCGCAGATGCTCGAGCGCGGTTGGGGGCGCGTGATTAACATCAGTTCCATGCTAGGGCAGGTCGGTTTGGAAGAGCGGGCGCCCTACACGACCACCAAGGGCGGCCTGATCCAGATGACGCGCACGCTGGCGCTGGAATGGGCGACACGCGGCGTTACGGTGAACGCACTGGCTCCGGGACCGTTCGGCACTGAAATGAACCTGCCGCTTATGAATAATCCCGAGGCGTACAAAGCGTTTATTGCCAAGATTCCGTCTGGGTCGCTGGGGTGATTTGCAGGACATCGCCGGGCCGATTCTGTTCCTTGCGTCGCCTGCGTCGAACTTCATGACCGGCGCGGTGCTGACAGTGGATGGCGGTTGGACAGCGCAGTAGAATAATGTTAACAGAAGGCGAGAGCATAATTGAAGCCATGAGAACAATGAGCGTTGTTCACGTTTTATCTGTTCTTCTTCGTGTGCTTTGCATCCTCTGTGGCAAAAGTTTAAGAAAGGCACATCCAATGAAGGGTTTACGCGCAGTAGTGCCAGAACCATACAAGACCATTATCGAGGAATACGACGTCGAGGATCCGGGTCCGGGCCAGATTCTGGTCGAAGCCGAAGCCAGTGGCATTAGTCCCGGCACGGAGTTGGCGATCTATACCGGCATCCACCAGTGGCTCAACGATCCGAATAACAAATGGGCCAAGTTTCCATTTGTTCCCGGCTATAGCGCGGTCGGGCGCGTGAAAGCGGTTGGCGAGGGCGTCACGCGTTTCAAGGAAGGCGACCGGGTGATCTGGCCGGGCCGCCACCAGAGCCTTTCCTTGCTGAAAGCGGAAGGCGATGATGCCGATGTCTGGCCGATCGCCGACCATGTGCCTGCTGCATCGGCGGCATTGCTTTCGTTGACGCGCTTTCCGTTTACCGCGCTGGCGCAATCACGCAGCATCATCGGTCAGTCGGTGGTGGTGCTGGGCCTCGGCCTGATCGGGCAACTTGCCACGCGCGCTGTTCAACGCCGCTGGTGCCTTCCCGATCATCAGCGTCGATTCAGTAGCCGGACGGCGGGCGCGCGCCGAAGTCACCTACGGCGTCCGCACGGTAGACCCGAAAGCTGGTGACACGCTCGACGCTATTCGCGAAATGCTGGGCGGCAAGCGGCCTGACATGGTTGTCGATGCGACTGGCGTTCCGTCGGCGCTGCAAGATGCGCTTCATCTGGTGGCGGATGGCGGGCAGGTGGTGCTGGTCGGCAGTCCGCGCGGCGTGATCCAGCAGTTCGACAGCTACTGGGATCTCCATGGGCGCTCGGTCACGGTTACTGGCGCGCACGGCTCGGCGGTGGGCATCCACCCGCGCGAGAAATTCCCGTACCTGCGCAGCCGCATGATGCCGCTGCTAGTCCATTTCCTGGAAAGCGGCAAGTTCAAGATCGATGATCTTGTCACGCACACCGTTGATGGGCGCGATCTCGACTCGATGTATCGAGGATTGATCGACAAGCGCGATGATTTTCTCGGCGTCGCACTCATGTGGGAAGATGTGTAAAAACAAATCAATCGCCGATGCACGCAGATACACGCCGATAAGATAGTTGTAAAATCGGCGTTCATCGGCGTATATCGGCGGTTTCTATTAAGGAGTAAGGTGTGGATTTCAAAGGCAAGGTTGTGCTTGTAACCGGCGGCGGCTCAGGTATCGGTGCGAGCGTTGCCCGGCAGTTCGCCACAGTGGGCGCGCAGGTCATTATTACTGGTCGCGATGGTGAGAAACTCGCGGCGCTGTGTGCTGAGGTGGCGAGCGAGCCGCCGATTCGGTCGGTCGCCATGGATGTGACTGGACGCGATGAGGTGGGCAAACTTGTCGATGATGTGATGCGCGATTTTGGCCGCATCGATATATTGGTCAACAACGCAGGCACCAATGTCAAGCAGCGCCGCGTCTATGAATGGAAGCCGGAAGATTGGGACATGATCATGGACGTGAACGCAACCGGCGTGTTCAACCTGATCTATGCCGTGCTGCCGCACATGCGCGCGCAGAGTGATGGCGTGATTATTACCATCTCGTCCACATCCGGCAATCGCCCCAGCATGCTCGGCGGCGCTGCCTATAGCGCATCCAAGCACGCCGCAGCTGCCTTGACGCGCGTCGTCGGTCTGGAGGAGAAGGAGCATGGCATCCGCGCAACCACGATTTTCCCCGGCGAGGTGGACACGCCGATTCTCCGAAACCGCCCATCGCCGGTGACGGAGGAGCACCGCGCCCGCATGTTGCAGCCTGACGATGTGGCGGCGGCGGCGCTATTCGTGGCTTCGCTGCCACCACGTGCTTCGGTGCCGGAACTGGTGATTACACCGACGGCGCAGGATTTTGCGTGAAGCGCGGCCAAACATAGGTTACAAAGCACAATGCATCCTGGTAGGCCCGCTCTATCAAGGATGCATTGTGCGCATGGTACACCTTACCGTCGCCAGAGGCGGCCAACTCAGGGCACTGATATGCCTGAATGAACTAAAGGTTCGAGCGACCCGTAGGTCATAACGAAAGGTTCCTCCATGTCCCGCCCCGCCGTTGCCAACGTCGCACGAAGCATCCTGTTCTACGGCGTTGTGGCGCTGATCCTCGTGTACATCCTGTTTCCGGTTTACTGGCTGCTCAATTCGTCGCTGAAGTCGCCCGCGACGCAGGGCATTGTCACATACTGGCCTGCCGACCCGTGGCTGATCGGCTACACGCAGGTGATATCCAGCCCCAATTTCATTCTTCCGCTCTATAACTCGCTCCTGGTCAGCGCGGCGGTGGTCGCGCTCACGCTGGCCTTCAGCGCCATGGCGGCCTATACGCTGGGGCGGCTCCAGTTTCGCGGGCGCGGCCTGTTCCGTTTCACCGTGCTGTCGATGATTGCGTTCCCGCAGATCGCGTTGCTGCCCGCGCTGTATCAGATGATTACCAACCCATGCTCTGTGGTTGGGGCGAGTTGCCGCCAATTTCAGCTGTACAACACGCGCACTGCGCTGGTCGTGACCGACTTGCTGCTGACACTGCCGCTGACGATCTGGTTTTTGTCGGTGTACTTTGCGGCGCTGCCATATGACATTGAGGAAGCGGCGTATGTGGACGGCGCAACACCATTTCAAGCGTTTCTCCGCATTCTGCTGCCGCTGGCTGGGCCGGGGCTGGTGACTACCGGGCTGCTGGCGTTTATCTTTTCATGGAACGATTTTTTGTTCGCGCTGACGTTTACGCAGGACCTTTCGTCGCGTACAGCACCCATAGCGATTGCGAACTATGGCGATATTGGCGCGGGTGCGATCTTTGCGCTGGCCGCGTCGGTGATCGTGCTTGGCCCGGTCACGATCCTTGCGCTGGTATTTCAGCAGCAGATTGCCGCCGGGTTGACTGGCGTGGTCACAGCAGCGGACGCCGAACCAGGCTGGACGACGCGCATGTTCCGGCGGATTGGACTGCCACAGCTTGGCATGTCGGCGGCGCGGGTGACGCTGCTGGTGCTCGCCCTTGGTGCGCTCGTGTTTGTGTACTATGGCATGCGCGCCATGACATTTCCCTACGGGCTTGACTACGGTGAGGGTCCGCTTCTGGCACAGACGGCGCGGCTGGCACATGGCCAGAGCATCTACCGCGCCAATCTTCAGACGCCCCCGTTCACCATTTCGAACTACCCGCCGCTGTTCATGCTGCTCCAGGTGCCACTGTACGATTGGTTCGGCCCGGCGTTCTGGTACGGGCGCATGATCTCGTGGCTGAGCATGGTGGTGGTGGCGGTGTGCATCGCGCTGACGCTCCACGCGCTCACCGGCGACCGGCTGGCGGCACTGATTGGCGGATTATTGTTGCTGGTCATCCCGTATGTGTCGTACTGGGCCATGCTCAACCGAATCGATGGGTTGGCGCTGGCGCTGAGTTGGGCCGGGCTGACGGTGCTGGCGCGCTGGCCGCAGCGGCGTGGGAGCGTATTCGTCGCGGCGGCACTGCTCACGGCAGCAATTTACACCCGGCAGTCATACGGGCTGGCCGCACCGCTAGCCGGGTTCGTGTGGCTCGGCAGTCAGCGGGCATGGCGGCGGGCATGGATGTTAGCAGCGCTGGTCGGCGGGGCGTCCCTCGCGCTGTTCGTGCTGCTAAATGTGCTGACGGGCGGGGGCTTTTTCTTCAATATCGTCACGGCGAATGTCAACGAGTATCGCATCAGCAACCTGCAACATTACGCGATCGAACTGTGGCGACTCATGCCGCTGCTGGTGTTGTGCAGCGCGGCGACGGCGCTGCTGGCAGGCTGGTTTCATGCACGCGGCTGGTGGCTGGCCGCGCCGTACCTGCTGGGCGCGGTGCTCTCGGCGCTGACAATCGGCAAGATTGGCTCGAACGTCAACTATTTGCTGGAGCTTTCGGCGGCGCTATGCCTGGCAACTGGCGTGTTGCTCGCATGGTTGCGGACGCGCCCGCTGCTGCAAAGCGGGCTGCTCCTGCTGCTGGCGCTCCAGGCGTTTCTGTTAATTCCTGGCTCGCAGTACCAGTTGTTCACCCAATATCGGCTGCTGGGAAGTGACGATGCGATGCAACTCGCGCAGGTGGTGCAGCAGACTGACGGAGCCGTGCTGGCCGACGAAAGCATGGACCTGCTGGCGCTGGCAGGCAAGCCGATCCATTTGCAGCCGTTCGAGATGACGCAGCTCGCCCGCGCTGGCATGTGGAACCAGCAGCCGCTGCTTGATGCAATTGATAACCAAGCATTTCCGCTCATCATGCTGTTCAATCCGCCGCAAGCCGACCTGCTCAGTCAGCGCTGGACGCCGGAGATGCTGGCGGCGATTGAGCGAAATTACCGTGTGACGCAGCAGATCGGGAGCACGTTTATGTATCGGCCAAAGCCATGATGTGCTGGCACGCGTTAAGCGAATGAACATAGCTGTGAAGTGCAACGACCTGGTCATGAACGACATGCGAGATGTTTCACTGAAGGAGACGCTATGCTGCACAATCTGGATCAACTTGTTATAACTTACGGCTATGTTATGGTTGCGTTGCTTATTCTTTTGGAAAGCGCGGGACTGCCGCTTCCGGGTGAGAGCGCTCTTTTGCTCGCGGCTGCGTATGCGGGCGCGGGGCATCTGTCGATCGTCGGCGTGATTGCCGCCGCTGCCATTGCGGCCGTGCTTGGCGATACGATGGGTTACTGGTTTGGGCGGCGTGGTGGTCGCCCGCTCGTCGAGCGTTATGGGCATTGGCTGCGCCTCGATGAGTCAAAGCTCCAATGGATCGAAGGCTTTTTCGACAAGCATGGGCCTAAAACGGTCTTTTTTGGTCGCTTCGTTGGCGTGCTGAGGACTTACGCGGCGCTGTTTGCTGGCATTAGCCACATGCCATATGGCGTTTTTCTGCGCTACAATGCGGCTGGGGGCATTCTCTGGGCGGTGCTGTTCGGCATGCTGGGCTATCTGTTTGGGCAATATCTCGGCGTTGTCGAACAGGTGGTACGTGACGCTGGTTGGGCTATTCTGGGTCTGGTTGCGATCCTGATGGTGGCCGGGCTGGTGTGGCGGTGGGTGTCTCAACATCAAGAACGCATGCTCGCTGCATGGCAAAGATTTTTGTCGTATCCTATGGTTGCGCGCGGGCGTGCCCGCTACGCCCCGCAATTGCAGTGGCTTCGCCAACGGCTGACACCTGGCCAATATCTGGGTCTTCATCTGACGCTCGGCTTGCTGGCCGCGATGGTATTTCTGTGGTTGCTGGGCGGCGTGACAGAAGATGTGGTTGCCCATGACCCGCTGACGCGCTTCGACCAGACGCTGGCAGCCACGCTGCATGGTTGGGCGACGCCAACTGCGACGACTATCGCGGTGATTATCTCCGCTTTCGGTGAGCCGGTAGTGGTTGTGATTGCTGTTGTCGTGGCGGTATTATACGCATGGCGGCGACAATGGCTGCATGTCGGCACCTGGCTTGTCGCGCTTGCTGGTGCTGAAGCGCTTAATCAGATCATTAAATATATTGTTGCTCGACCGCGCCCGGTCTTTGCCCATCCACTCATTCCTGAGTCGGGCTACAGCTTTCCGAGCGGCCATGTACTTGTCTCGATTGTTGCATATGGTCTGCTGGCGTACTTTGCCGTGCTGATCCTACGCACCTGGAAAACTCGCACTGCCGTGATCTGCGCAGCAGCAGGGCTTGTCGCGCTGATTAGTTTTAGCCGCCTGTATTTAGGCGTGCATTACTTCAGCGATGTCGCCGGCGGCGTTGCTGCTGGTGGCGTGTGGCTGAGCACCTGCATTACCGGCATGGAATTGGTGCGCCGTGGAGAAATCAGTAGCCGATGGACGAGGCGCTTGTTGCAGTGGAGCAGTCATCTCGGTGTCATGTAAGTGCAGCCTGACGGAAACAAGCAGTGAAATCACTCGACGACAAAATCGTGCTGATTACCGGCGCGGGCGGCGGGTTCGGGCAGGAGCTTGCCCGGCAGTTTGTCGCGGCGGGCAGCCATGTCATCCTGTCGGACGCGCGGGCGGCCATGCTGCGGCAGGCGGTGGCAGCCGTGGCCGACGACGCGCTGCACGGCCCGCTGCCGGGCAAAATCATTGGCTTCATCGAAGCCGACCTTGCCAGCGTTGAGGGCACGGCAGCGCTGCATCAGCAGTGCCAGCGCATCGCGCCGCACCTCGACATCCTGGTCAATAACGCCGGGCTGGGCGTGTCCGGCATGATCAGCGATGTGCCGCAGAATACCTGGGAGCGGCTGATGCAGGTCAACCTGCTCGCGCCCATGCGGCTCACGGCGCTGTTCTTGCCCGTCATGATCGCACGGCGGAGCGGCCATATCGTGAACATGGCGTCGGTGGCCGCGCTGTTTGGCGCGCCGCAGTTATCGGCCTACAGCGCAGCCAAGTTCGGGCTGCGCGGATTCAGCGAGGCGCTTGCGGCGGACGTTGCGCGGTATGGAATTGATGTGACAGTTGTATACCCGTTTTACTCGCGCACGCCGATCCTTCAATCTCCGCAATTTGGGGGCGGGCAGCCGAGCCTGCCGGATTGGATCTTGTACGATCCGGCCTTCGTCGTCGCGGAACTCATCAAAGGCGTGCGCGAGCAGCGGCTCCATGTGTATCCCGGCGCAATTCCAAAGGCGTTCGTCATGCTGCGCCGCTACGCGCCATGGGCACTATCTGCGCTGGGCCGCGCGATGGGATAGTAGGGCAAGGCACTGCCTCGCCCGGGGTAGGTCTCAGACCTGTCCCTGCCAATTACTTCCATCACCTTTTGGCCGCATGATCTTGAAGATATGCCGCAAGTTGCTGCAACTCTTTGCGGTAAATGCGCCGCATGACCAACGGCGTCGTGAGCTTGTCGATGATGCCACCTAAACCGGACTTCTGCGGCCATGTCGTCGCAATCACAACGGACGATTGCTGATCACCCTGTGGCGTGACGGTGAACGTCGTTGTCATGTCGGAAGCCGGGGCAGTTTCCGACAGCACATGTCCCGGCTCCGGTTCGCCCACGATCATGTGGTGGTGTTGCTCGATGCCCATGACGCGCATGTGCGCGTTGATGACCGTTCCCGCGCCAACGCCGCCCTGCTCGATATCCAGACCTGTGAAATACTGCTTGGGAAGAATGTGCGGGTGTCCATTGCGGTAATCGGCCAGTAACGAATAGATTTCGTTGGCAGGTGCGTCGATAACGGCTTCCTCTTGTACATGAATGTGTGCCATAACTCATCCTTTCAAAGTTTGTGAAGCTCATCACATAATAATACCAGACGTACGTGCGCACCAAAAAGTTACAATTCTACTGAAGCCTTTTGGCGCGCCATGCCTCAACCTCTGGCGCGGTTTACGGCTGCGCAAAGAACGTAAAGCGCGCGGAACGATAGGAAACAGTTGGCTGGCACATGAAGTTGTTGCCAACCAGGAATTCACCGTCGTAGCCGATGAATGGGTCGCCATTCGAGCCGAGCGCAAGCTGCGGGCGCGCGCCAAGCCAGGTGCTCACGTCACAATTGAACGGCACGGGCGGCGCGAAATCGGCGGCCAGCGCGTCGAGCGACTCGGCGTTCTGCGCTTGCCAGTTGGCCGATACGTCGCACTGGCTGTTGCACCACAGATAGCCGATGCCCTGATCTTCCTTGATGCCAATTGCAATACGCGGTCGGCCCTGCGCATCGAGCGCAATATCCGGGCTTTGGCCGACTTCTGCGCCAACGTCGATAACCGTCTGCGTCCAGTGCGTGGCGTCCGTGCAGCCAGCATCGCACGTCACGTAGGACAACTGCTTGCCGCCGGTGTCTAACTCACCCTGATAGATTGCAACATGTGGATTGTTGTTCGCGTCGAGCGCCAGCGTCCACGAGGCCTTGCCGTTGCCACGGTCGAGCAGGCGCGTGCGCTGCCAATTTGCGAGCTGCTCACAACCTTGATCGCAGGTGATGTAGTACACGCCTTCAGGATACTTTTCGTCGCGCGAGTACAGTTGTGTGATCATGCGCGGCTGGCCTGCCGATGTAAATTCTAGATCCGGCGTCTGCATGCGGTCGCCGTCGTAGTCCGGCCCGGCGCTGATGTTCGTTTCGCTCCAATTCGCCGCGTCGGTGCATCCGGCGTCGCACGCCACGTAGTACAGGCCGTTGTGAATGCTGCCGTAGTGGTCTTCGTAAATGAAGCGCGGGCGGCCTTGCGGATCGAGCGCGAAGCTGTGATAGCTGTAGTCGAAGGTGTCCATGTCAATGTCATTTTGCGCCTGGGCGACATTCGCCGTGTGCCAGTTGGCGACGTTGGTGCAGGTGGCATCACATGCGGCGTAGGTATACGTCCGGTTGCCGTACTCGTTGTACAGCAGCAGGCGCGGCTGCCCGGCGGCAGTCAACCTGATCTCCGCTTTGACAAAATAATCCGTGCCGCTGCCGAAATTCACGGTCGCCCAACTGGCGGGATCGGTGCATGCGGCTCCATCGGCACAATAGGCGTAATACGCCAGGCTGAGCGTTCCGTAGCCAACATAGCCGGTGTACACGGCATGGCGACCACCGGCCGCATCCACCGCGACATCGGCGCTTGCCGTTTTGGGATCGGTTCTCAAGAACAGACCGCTGTCCTGTTGGGTCGGCGGCGGAGTAGGCGTCGGCTGGGTTGGGGGTGGCGTCGGCGTCGGCTGCGTGCCGGTGCCGTTTGCGCCTTGCTGCGTGTACGGAATGTAAATGGTGTATGGACCGACCTCAGGCTGTGCGGGTGCAGCCCAGGCGGTCAGGCCGCTCGCTAGCAGCAGCACCAACGCGGCCCATCCAGCGCGGCGAATACCAAGATGTCTGATCATCATTGCTCCTTTGCGTGGTACAGGTAAACTCTTTGTACACTATACTTAATCCATGCCGTAAATAATGAAACGCCCACTCGTGTTTTCTCAACTTGCCTCGACATGCACCACCGACTCGCAGGGAACACACGCCGCGAGCGCCACAACATCGCGTGCTTCGCCACCCGGTTGGTAGATCAGCAACACCATTGTTGGCGTAGCCGTTGGGTTCCAGCAGGTGTGCGCCACGCCGGGCGGAACACAGATCGACGTTCCCTGTGTCAGCGTAATCGTCCGCTGGTCGCAGGTCACGGCGAGCGTTCCGGAAAGCACATAGCAGCCTTCGATGTAGGACGGGTGCGTGTGCAGCGGCGCGCCGGTGTCATGCGGCGGCAGCGTGAGCACGGCCAGCGCGTAATCACCGCCGGTATGAGCGCCCGAAGCCACAACCGTGGGCGGGATGCGTATGAATGGCGTTGCGCTGGTTGGTTTTGGCTCCTGCATGCCTGCTTCCTTTGCATCGTAGTTGTGCATGTGTACATAACACCACATACCACACGTTCATGAAAAGCAACAAACGTGACAAAAACCATCACAAGAAGTGCTACAACTGGGCGGTAAAAGTCTATTTGGGCGTGTTACAATAGACGTATGAACAATGAAGCTTCAACGAACGAGGAGTCGGATTTTGGCGTGTGGCTGCGGCAGATGCGGGCTGCACATGATCTTACCCAAGAGGCATTGGCCGAAAAAGTTGGCTGTTCCACACAAACCGTGCGCGCCTTTGAAAGCGGGCGGCGGCGACCCTCACGCGACATGGCCGCCCGCATTGCCGATGTGCTCAATATTGCTCCCGAATCTCGATCGGACTTCATGCGCCGGGCGCGCGCTCCGCTGTTGGCTTCCGCGAAAGCAGAGTTGATTGTCGAGGATGCGCCGCCTGAGGCGCTCGTTGCGGTGGCTGCGCTGCCGAGCCATCCCAGCGTTGCGCTTCCTTCTGATTCGCTCATCGGTCGCTATGATGACTTGCAGCGCGTGCGCCGTGCACTGCTCGATGATCAGCGTCGTCTGGTGACGCTGCTTGGGCCGGGCGGCATCGGCAAGACACGCCTGGCGTTGCAATCCGCTGCTGATCTTGCGCCTCATTTTGCCGACGGAGTAGCGTTTGTGGCGCTTGCTCCCGTATCCAATGCGGCTGATGTCGTCACAGCGATTGCCGAGGCGGTTGGCAGTCCGTTGCCCGCCTCGCAAAGCTCTATCGATGCGCTGCTCGCCTTTCTGCATGAGCGTTCCATGCTGCTGGTGCTCGATAACCTTGAACACCTGCTCGGCCCGCAGCAGGGGGAGCAGATCAGCACTTTGTTCATGCACATGCTGCACTATGCGCCGCGTGTGCAGTTGCTGGTTACCACACGCGAGCGCATGCGGCTGCGCGAGGAATGGGTGATTGAGCTTGGCGGCCTCGCGCTCCCTGCCGATGAACGCGCGGGCGCGATCGAGCGCTCAGAAGCGGTGATGCTGTTTCTTGAACGGGCGCGCCAGGTCGCGCATGACTTCGCGCTGACTCCGCACAACCGCGCGGCGGTCGCGCAGATTTGCCGCTTGCTGGGCGGCGCGCCGCTCGGAATTGAACTGGCCGCGAGCTGGGTGCGCGTGCTTTCGTGCGAAGAAATTGCGGCGGAAATCGAGCGCGGCACCGACATGGAAGCGCTGTCTGACCGCAATCTTCCGGCGCGCCATCGCTCGCTCTACGCCGTGATGGAGCATTCATGGCAGTTGCTTTCCGCCGACGAACAATACGTGCTTGCGCGCATGGCGGTGTTTCGAGGTGGCGGCACTCGCGAGGCGGTGGCGGCGGTACTCGTTCCCGATGCGTCTGGCATACAAACAGGTGTGTCTCAACGCCTGCTGCTGCCGCTGCTGGCCGCGCTGGTTGATAAATCGCTGGTGCGGCGCACAACCGACGCGAACGGCGCGACGCGCTATGATCTGCATGAACTGGTGCGCCAGTATGCAGCCGCCCGCCTCGCCGAGCAGCCAGTCGAGCAGGCAGCCGTGACCGAGCGGCATGCGATCTATTACGCGGGATGGGTTGCCCAACAAGACCCAATTCTGAAGAGCGCGAGCCAGAAGCAGGCCGTGCAGGCAATTATTGCTGAAATTGACAACATACGCGCAGCATGGCGCTGGGGATGTGCTCATTGCAATGCGCATGTGTTGCACCAGATGTTCTTCACGCTCGACTGGTTTTACGAAGTGCATGGCCGGAATGCTGAAGGCGAGGCACTCTTTGCGCAGGGCAACGCCGCGCTTCGGCCTGTAGTCGAACAGGCTGATGCGTCGAACGAGGCGCAAACATGCTATTGGCTCCTCGTTGGTCGCGAAGGCTGGCATGCGCTCCGGCGCGATCCTGCGTATTCCGCACGCCGCATGCACGAGGCCGCTACGGCTCTGCGGCAGGTGAATGTGTACGGCGGCCTGATGCACGTCATCAAAGGTCTCGCCTACCTGCAAATTTTTGCTGGTGATTACGCAGGAGCGGAACGGCTGCTTGACGAGGCATTCGCGCTGGCTGAAACGGCCAACAATGCATGGGCGCGCTCGGTTGCGCTGGTGGTGCGCGGCGTTCTTGAGACATTGCGCAGCGATGCAGCCACCGCTCGGCAGCATCTCAACCGCGCGCTTGACGCAGCCCGTACAGTCGGCGATCCCCGCCATGTAACGCTGACGCTGAATTATTTTGGTGTCACGGCGCTAAACCTCGGCCAGCTTGACGAGGTCGAGCGCGCATGCCGAGAGGCGCTGACAATTGCCGCAGAAAATCAGGATCGCTTTCAGCTGAGTTTGAGCCTACAGTCGCTCGGTCGAGTGGCGTTGCTGCGCGGCGATCATGCCGAAAGCGAATGGCTGTTGAATGAAAGCCTCTCTATCGCGCGTGACATCAGCGACCGCTGGTTGGAAGCACAGGCGCTCGGTCGCCTCGGCATGCTCGCGAATGCGCGTGGCAATCGCGCGCGTGCTCGCCAGTTCCACCGCGCCGCCGTGACGACTGCCGCCGCCGCGCCGCTGCCTATCGCGCTCGATGAACTGGCAGCGCTGGCCGAGTTCGAACTGGCTGATCAGCCGGGCGCCGCGCTGACGGCGCTGGCCTACGTTCAACGTCATCCGCTGACCCGGCCTGCCGTCCGTGCGCAGGCTCACGAGTGCTGGCATGCGGTTCTGTCATGCGCATCGGCAGAGCAGCACGCTGATGCAGCAGAAGCTGCGAAAGGTTTAGCTCCTCAACCACCTTCCGCGCTGCTGTCACTTTTCAGTTAACGCGTTTTTACCACCTGTCACTGCGCCTGTAACGGTTTTTGTCTCGCTGGCATGCTGGTTGTCAAACCCTTCATGATGTTTCATATGAACGTACTCTTTTTACGTTCGTTGCAACTGGAGGGTTCGCATGTCCAGATTTTTGCCAGGTCGTTTTCTACGTGTTGCCGCACTCGTCTTTGCTGTGGGCGGCATGTTTGGTGGTTGATCCTGCCCGCTTCGTGGTGGCCGCGCCTGACGCGCCACAGGTCGGGCCGAACAGCGTATACCTGCCGATGATGGCGAGCAGCGGCAGCTCCACCACGCCGCCGCCAACGACGACACCGCCGCCAACTACCACGCCGCCACCGGCTGATGACAGCGGCGCGTTGTTCATGCAGCCCGACAAGAAAACGGCGGGCGCGTCGCTCAAGGTGGATGCCGAGGGCGGCATGCACATCGTGTACTACAACGCCATTCCGCTCGCTGAACACCCCGCGTTGACCTACGGCTACTGCGCGCCGCCCGCAGCGCAGTGTGCCGATGCCAGTAAGTGGTCGTACCTTTCGATGGGTGACCAAATTGATCAAGCACAAGTTGCGCTCACAGCCGAAGGCCACCCGCGCGTCCTGGTCGGCATACACAACACAGCTGCATTCGAAGAATGGCTGATTTATGGCGAATGCGATAGTGACTGTACAGCCAGCGAGGATAACTGGCAGTTTATCAAAGTCGCCACGCAATCACTGAATGCGGCCAGCATTTCCGACTCGGAGCGCCCGCGCCGCTCCTTCACGCTCGACGCGCAAGGCCATCCAGGCTTCGTCTATTACGACAAAGACTATGTGAATAAAGAGCCTGATCACACAGGTGGGTATTATTATTCATGCCAGACCGCCTGCACCGATGCAGCGAATTGGAGCGAGGCGCACTTCACCCGCACCAGCGGCTATTACGACGAATTGATTGACGCGCCGGTGTTGCAATACACGTCGGATGGCAAGCCGCGCGTGCTTTCCGTGCTGTATCCATTAAATGAAACCGGCGAACCGTACGGATTGTACTACTTCACCTGTGACACGGGGTGCGCCACGGCCAGCGCTTGGGACCGCACCATGATCGATGAGCGCACGTCTGGCCCGTACCCGGCCTGGGATCTGGAACTCGATGCGCAGAACAACCCGCGGGTGGCGTACTTCAAATACGATGATGGCAGCAGCAACCGTACCTTGTGGTATGAGTGGTGCAACAGCGCCTGCGCGAACGGCGCAAACTGGAACAAAACCAGCGTTGGCGTGCCCAGTGAGGAAGGTGTTGGTGCGGATATGGCATTGGACGCAACTGGCCGCCCGCGCATGGCCTATCTGACATCCAGCGAACTTGGTTACGCGTGGTGCGACGGCGACTGCACGACGGCGCAAGGCTGGCAGCATGGCTACGGCGATAGTGACGATCAGATGACCAAGGATTATCCGGTTGCGCTGCCGGTCACGTGCAACAGCGGCATCTGGGACACCTATTCGCCCTCGTTGGCTCTAGACAAAGCTGGCAACCCGCGCATCGCGTACGACGGCAGCTACCAGGCATATTGCCAGTACCAGGATCCGACTGACCCGACCAAGCCGCCCACAAACGAATTCCACGAAATCTGGCATGCCGTGCGGCTCATGTTCACGACCCAACCGTAAAAATCTTCCTGCACCTTTCCCTTCTTGTAAAGCTAATGAAGGGAAAGGTGCGCTCCCATCTGTCTTAAGGGGGCGTGTGAATCGCAGTAACGTTCTACATTTCAACTACGTACAGGAGAGCACATGGACACATTTTCGTCATTACCATATCGCCTGCGACGATGTGTGATATGGTTCGTATTTGCCGCACTCTGTCTGAGCGTGCTTCCATTGGAGCGTGTTTCGGCTGAGTCGGCCAAACCGCAAGAGAATCCGCCGTTCACCGTTTATCTGCCGTTGACCGTGAGCGCTGGAACCCCGCAGGGTGGCGCTACATTCCCGCGCCAGCCGAATCCGCTGACGGTTGCGCCACAACTTGACGCGGCTCACATGATCAGCAAAGCCATCGGACCAGAAGGTGGTGTGATCGAGACCACAGCCGCCGACGGAACGCACTACCGCCTCACGATCCCAGAAGATGCGCTAGAGGCGACCGAAACAATCACCATGACGCCCGTGGCGCAGTCGGCGGGCTGCCGCTGAGTGGTGGCATGCGCGGCGCGGTACACCTTGAGCCAGCAGGCTTGCTGTTGTTCGAGCCTGCACACCTTGCCATAACGGCTGTGCATGCAGCACCCTCAGGAACGCAGGTTGTCGGTTTCGCCTACGAAGCAGGCGGCGCAGAGTTTCACCTGTACCCAGTCAATACATCAGTCCAAACGGTTGCTGTGCGAAACGAAAACCTCGAAGATCTGCTTGTACCGTTGGTGAAACTGGACGACTATGGCACGGGCGCGGGGACATCATCGGATATTCAGCAGCAGGTGCAGCAGCACCCGCCAACCGATCCGGACGCGCAGGCCAGCCAAGAAACCGCTGGCGGCAACCAGAGCGTTGCGTTCCTGCACCTTCAGTATGATGTGTTGGTACGTGACGTGTTGATGTCTGCGCGCACTGATGCCGGGCTGGTTGATGCAGCCATGCGCGCCTATGGCAGGTGGTTCGACCGCATCAAGCGGGCGGGCGCGCTTGACGATTTAACTATCTCCCGTGATCAGGCCGAGTCAATTGCGGCCATCGTTGTCGCGCTCGACAATGCGCAGAAGACCTCATTCGACCGCTGCACGAACCAGAGCCGCCCCGAAGAAGGCTTTGCCATGCTGCGCTGGATTCGCTATCACCGTAAATTTGTGCCGGGCGGCGACGTTTCAGCCTATCAGGATCAGCTCGGAAAGTGCTTGAGCTTTGAGTTGAAGTTCTCGTCGGTGATTGTTGAAAGCACCAGCGGCTATGGCTACCGCTATGAATTGAACAGCACCGTGCCGCTGCGTGCCACCAGCGACATAACGATGTCGAAGTTGCGGTTGACTGGCAGCGCGCCACTTGAGTACACCAGCGTCACATGGCTCGGCGTGCAGGGTGGCTGTACGTTCACACCAACGGGAACCGGATCAACCTTCGATGTAGCGAGTGGTGATAACGGCTTCATGATTCGCCCGGTGAGCCGCACAAGCCCGGAGACGAAGTTAACGTTAACCTACGATCCGCAACAGCCATTTGAGACGGTGACCATTGCATGCCCAGGCGTGCCTGCGAGTACAGACACGTCAACAGCGTGGCGGAATTACTACGACGTGCTGCATGCTGGCGAGCGCTTCGGAGACGGATTCCAGATGGCGCAGCAGAAAGCAGGCGCGGGCGAAGTGCAGTGGACGTACCACCAGACGACAACTGGACCGGGCGGGCAAGACGTAGTTGAAGATACAACAATTCAAATCGTGCATACGCCACGGCGGTAAGCATAAAAGAGCGATAAAGGGAAATTTTCCTTTATCGCTCTTTTGCAACAGCGAAGTCAAGTATACAGCGGCATCCTGAGTAGGCCGGAGGCCGTATCGAAGGATGCTTTGCGCGTGCAGACACGTCAGTCACAAAGCTGAGCGCGGCAGCGCGGCGCGTAACGCATCCAGTGACAGGCCCGCGTCGAGCAGCGCGCCCAGCGCCATGTCGCCGCTGATGCCCGAGAAGCAATCGAAGTAGATAGTGCGCGGCATACTATCTCCTAACTGTAATTGTAAAGTAAGAACGGTATGGATTGTAGCGCATCAGCCGATGCTTGAAAGCAATATGAGCACTGGCTAGCTAAAATTGTTGCTCGTATTTTTGCCTCTGGATAAATGGCAATGATTTATGAAAAATCTTTTCACAAAATTAAACCGCTTTTTTATGGCATACAAACCATTTTGTGATAAGCTATCACTGGTAGTAGTTCCACTCGCAAATAAATTCAGACAATTCTTCTACACGAAGAGGTGCATAGATGGAGCAGCAGTCTCTGGACGTGGTAGGGCATGTACTTAATGTGCTTTCGGCATGGGTTGCATCGGGCGCGCTAGAAAAGATTGGCGAAGCTAGCGTGGATAGTGTAGATGACCTAATGGGACGTTTGTGGGCGACGCTCACAGAGTACGCTGCTAATCCAAGTGATGCTTCAGCGCTTCAGAACTATAAAGTCAATCCGCATAACCCCAACACTCAAGATTCGGTTTCCCACATGCTGCGCTATATGTTTGATAATAATCAGTCAGTACGTAACATAATGCAGAAATTGATGTTAAAGACCTTGGCGTCTTATCCCAACGGCAACACCTCACATACTCAAACTGTTGATGGTCAAGCTGGTGTGGCTGTAAATGGAGATGTCCGTGGCGATATTTCTCATTACGGTGACACAGTTCAAGGCGATAAAATAGATGGAGACAAAGTTGATGGAGACAAGATTACCAAGATATATGATTCACAATCATCTGCTTTCACCCCTATCAACCCACAAAATATCCTCCATATATTTAACCATGTAGGAACTACTGACGAGCCGCAGCCAGCGTTCCGCGAGGTAATTATTGCGCCAATAGCAGCAACTCTGCTTATAAAGCGCGTACTTGTCTTACAGATTCAACCAGGAATGCCATCATCCGATTTTCTGCGCGAGAGTGCATACTTCTTCATGAAAAACCATTCTGTTTGTGACCAGAATTCCCAACAGTCTATGCAGATACGGGAATGCACTGGAATGTTTGAAGAGAGTGACAACTTTTCTGATGGAATTCCTACAGCACTAGAGAAGGAGCTACATACACAAACGGTTCCAACTATCTTCATCTTTCCTAACGCTTCACGTCAACAACTTGGATGGAATATAGGAGCATTGCGTCAACGAGCAGTTGAGCAGGGGCATTATGTGCTTGCAGCTATTTTATCAAGATCGAGCATGTGGATAGTTCAACCAGGGGAAGAATATTACGAATCTCCAATAGCACAAAATCAACCCTTCTTTCGGCCTGAGTACCTTCAGGCATATCTACATGAGCAAATTGTTGAGCGGCAAGAGGATCTGCCACGAATACTTCGTCCAAAATATCAATCGGTTGCTGATGCGCCAAATAGCCAAGCTATAGTCCATAAGGCTATGCAACTTCTCCAATCGCCTGTTGCTATTGATGCCTGGCTAGGAGCTTTATCGCATGCTGGGCGTGACACCTCGCCAGAAACCGTTGATGATTGGATAAATTCTTATGCAAGCACAGATCTACGCTTGATTATCGAACGATGGTATCGCAACTCATTGCAGCGCCATGAACGCCTGTTGGCAATCTGCCTCACGCTGTTTGCTGGTTTAGAAGAGGGACAAATACTTACGGCACTAAAACAACTTAATGATAGTAGCAATGTTCTTGTGGGGATGCACAAAGGTATCGTTGATCACAGCGACATAGCGTTGCTCAACACATTTTTTGATTTTGGTGAAGGGGATCGTCTTTCTACACCTGTTCAAATCCGTATGTCTGGACAACAAGAAATATTACTTGACATCGCTCTTCATGACACTCCCATGAATATACAACACATTGTACCATGGCTAGTCGATCTTTTTCATGAGTCCGACGAGTTAGATGCAAAATATTCTTGGTTGTATGCTACACCTGAGGGGCGTAGCGAATTGAGACGAATTGTAGGTGAAAACCTCAGCTATTTGTGTAAGATTGCGCCTTCTTGGATACCTCAGAAACTTGCTCCTCTCATGCTTGATAAGTCCCTTGATCAAGGTCCGGTCTACCTTGCTCGTATTCTTGCCCACTGGGCAGCAATCGACTCGCCAGATAAAGTTGCAAAAGAGCTTGATACTTGGCGGACAGAAACCAATGTGCGCCAAGATATTCGTCGTAGTTTCCCGCCAAAAGTAGCAGATAGGTTGAAACTTGGCCACATTATAGTTCTTGTTGATAGAATTATATTGCTGACAACTGGCTATGTTTGGCGCGAGCTCACACCAGATAGAGCAAAGCCATTAAATGCTTTACTAGAGCACGCAATAATGAATTCTAGTTCGAACATGCAACTAGCCTTCTCTAAATATCTCTTGCCGTTACTTGCCAAATACCCTGAACACTTCGCTGCTATTGCACCGCCTTTCTTGAAAGAGAAGGCGTGTAAGACAGCTATCGATGAGCGAGTCGCAAAAACCTACGACGAAAAGCCGCAAGATATTCTCAATCTACTCGACCGTTGGATCGAGGTAGGAGTTAAAGAGGCAGAAACACTGGAAACGCGTGCTTCTGGGGAAGTACTTCTAGTTGCAGTCGCTGAAATACTGAGCACTATAGCTACCAAGCAAGTCGCAGAGAACCAGGCGCGGCTTTGCCAGCAAGCACGTACAATACTAAACGCTGTGCATGAGCGAAAGAAACGAGATGTGGTATGGCAGGTATGCTTTGATATTGTCCAGTCGGATGGATCGCTGCTCAAAGAACTGTTTCGCCATATTACCTCAGAAGATGATGAGGTTGTCTTCGCACAAATGATCAAGTTATTTAACACATATCTTTATGCATTTGTAGTAGAAACACAATCGCTGCCACAATGGGTACAACCAGCGCTTCTGCAACTTGTTGCTGATTTACGAGTAGAAATACACCGCCTTTTAGCACGAACGTTGGTCGAGTCGGGGCGTTGATCAGAGCCGCACTTTGACTTCGATTTCATTGCTGTTCCGCTGGCGCACAGATCAACAGGTGCTACGACAAATTCAGTCAAGCATGGTAGATAAGCGTGCTGAATTTGCACAAGATGATGCACCGTCAACGCTTATCGATAGTGTGCTGATAGTAGTTCTCTATTTTGGAGGAAATAAAGGGTTTTTTGCTCGGCGGCCTGAACTACGCGCTCTTTTACGACAAATCACAAAAACCACTAACCAGCGTGTTCATCAGTATTTCCGAAGCATGATACTGCCTATGATGCGGCAATATCTTAACGATATTGCTCCAACCTTGTGGATGCTGTTTCGAAATCATACACACCGGCAGGTAGTGATAGATGCCCTCGCAGTAACATATTGTGACAGACCAGACTCTGTACTAACGTTGCTTGAGCTATGGATGAGCAAGTTACCACAGAGTATGCATGACACAAACTCGCCAGATACACCTCAGCGCGTTGAGGAAATAGTTATTGCATTAGGCCGTACGTTAGAGAGGTTGGCATCTGTGCCAACCATTGCCAATGAAACACAACGCATACACTCACAATTAGCTACGATGTTTGACATTGTTCATCTTCCTGCTAACCGCACAGAGCTATGGCGAATCTGCTTTGCTGTGTTTCAAACGGATGTACAAAAGTTGTATGCTTTGCTACAGAAGATGAAGCAAGAAGACTCTGATGCGATACACAAACATGCGTTGTACCTCTTCCGCCTACAGTATAAAGCACCAATAGAGGACAGCTATGTCTCTTTTTGGCGTGTTGCCGCTTCGCGCAGCACAGTTGTTGAAAAGGTGCTTTTTTCACTTTTTGAGCATGCCACGGACACAGAGCCAATGTTTTGCAGCATCGCTTTTGAAAGCTTGTTCTGTTGTGCAGTATATAAGTATGAGTACCACAATTATACTTCTAGTATGAGAAACATTCCGCATCCAAGGGCTGAGCGAAGAAGCTCTCTAAGAGACGAAGTAGTACCATGGCTTATAATGTATAAACAACCAAGAGATGCACAGCGTATCGTTCCGTACCTTCTTCCTCCATTGTGGGCCTGCTACAATCAACACAAGAACGCGTTACTTATGACCCTTGCTCAACTACAGTCTGAACCACATACTTTTCAACAAGATGTCGGTTCATGTCTAGAGGAGGTGGACTGCACCCCAATGGCCGGACCACAAGGATAGGCTGCTTCTCCAAGCTGGTGTAAACTGTTTAACCCAGAAGGAGAAATGCGATGACTTGCAAGCACTATACCCGTGAGTTCAAGCTTAAGGCCGTCCAAGCCGTAGAATCCGGTGAGTTGCGTCCCGCGCAAGCTTGTCGTGAATACCAGTTGGCTGAAAGCGTCCTGGCCCGTTGGCGTCAGGAAGTGCGAGAGCGTGGTGAAGCTGCTTTCACGCCGCCTACTGTTTCGCCAACTGATGTTTACGAACAGCGTATTGCTGAGCTAGACAGCTTTGGGTGTGTGGTCAACTCGCCATTGAGAATGTCTGCCTTAAAAAAAGCGTTGCAACGTGCTCAGTCTCGGCTCGCCACCAAATTCTGGTAGTGGCGCAAAGCAGAATGATAAGGTATAGTGAAGGCAGAAAAGGAAAGAAAAAGTGTCAGGAGTTTTGTGATGATGTGTCGCCATTGTGGGAGCGAGAACTTGGTACGAAATGGTCGTAGCGCAAATGGTAAACAGCGTTACATCTGTCGAAGTTGCAAGCGACAAAGCCGTGAATCACCCCAACCCAATGGCTATACTCCTGAACGGCGCGAGGAGATTTTACGGGCGTATCAGGAACGCTCAAGTCTACGCGGCCTCGAACGAACGTTTGGCATCTCCCGCAACACGGTTACGGCGTGGTTGCAAAAAAAGGGGCCGAACTCCCGCCACTAAGTTCCACGGTCCTGCCACCCCACCCGTCTGACCGTAGCACTCGTGACCTGGAAATCGACGAGGTATGGTCATACGTGGGCAACAAGAAGAATCAGGTCTATGCCTGGGTGGCGTTGTGTCGCGCGACACGTCAAGTAGTTGGTGTGGCGATAGGCGACCGTTCTCGGGCCACGTGCTGGCGGTTATGGATTTCTATTCCACTTGAGTATCGAACTGATTTCTGTTATACCGACTTTTGGGAAGCGTATCAGGAAGTTATTCCCGATGGGCAGCACGTAGCGAGCGGCAAGGAGCAGGGCCAAACCAATCACATTGAGCGGTGGAATAACACACTTCGTCAGCGGCTTGGTCGCTACGTTCGCAAAACGCTCTCGTTCTCGAAGTCGTTTGTGATGCACTGGATTTGTTTACACCTCTTTTTGCAGCGCTACAACCTCGAGATTGCTATCCGCCGCCGTTGAGCCACTACCCACATCATCTGGCGTTTCATTCCGCGCCAGAAGCGCGTAGACCTCGCGCCGCGTAAAGTCAATGAGTTTCCTCGCCGCCTTGACCTGCTCCGGTGTGCCGTGCTGTGCCACCTGCATCAGGCTCGTCATCAGCGCCATGCCGCTCTGTCGCAATTCATGCAACTCCGGCGCGTGGCCCGGCCCGCGAAAGCCGTGATGGCCCGGCCCATGGCCTTCCGGCCCGGCATGCTGCTGGTGTTCCTCCAACACTTTGCGGCCCGACTCAGTGATCGTATACACGCGCTTGCCGTCCACCTGCTCGCTCGTGAGGTGGCCTTCGTCCTCCAGCATTTGCAGCGTCGGGTAGACCGAGCCGGGGCTTGGCCGGTAAAAGCCGCCGTAGCGCTGCTCCAACTCGTTCATAAGCTCGTAGCCGTGGCGCGGCTGCTCGGCCAGTAATTCCAGCAGCGCGAATTTGATATCGCCGCGCCGCTGCCGCCGCCGACCGCCGCCGTCTTCATCAGACGGGTCGCCGCCCCACGGCCCGCCACGCCGAAATGGCCCGCCAAACGGGCCGCGCCCGCGTGGTGAGAACCGTGCCTCGTCATGTTCTTCGTGCCTGCCGTGGTGATGATGCGGCCAATGCCGCCGAAATGGATGTCCAAACATATTATCCTCCTTCGTTTAACGATATATCGTTATATTAGCACGATAACGATATATCGTCAAGAGGTATTTTTGAATTCTTTGGTTGTACATGCTCTCCCATGACAGTTGTTCGCAATGAATGTTCACAACAAAAGTTGCTCATGCTAAAATGCTCATAACTATCGTTTTATTGCATGCCAGTCAGATTTTCAGAGGAGGCGCGGCATGTACTCTGACTCTGGCGATCCCATTCAGAACTCTCGTCCAGCAGAATATTGACAAGCATCCTGATCATCCAGTCAATCAGGTACTGGCTGTAAGTGATGTATACGGCTGGAATGGCTTTGGGATGCGTTCGTATCTGCTCAATCCAGCTCCTGACCCATTGATATGCACAATGGACGATCTGAATGTGATCGTATTGCATGTTGATAATCCGCTCGATTTATTCTGTCAGCATGGCAACCATCACGAGCGCGCGCATTCAAGCCCTGGTGGTGTCTGCGTTGTGCCACGCGAGGAGCCGATCGCTTTTAGTTGGACGAAGCCCGCCTACATTGCGCATATCTATCTCCCACCTGAAGCGGTTGCCACTGCGGCAGCAGCCATCAGCCGGGGCGATCCCACCCGGGTTGCACTTGCCATGCGCTTTAACATGGAGGATGGGTTGGTGCAACATCTTGCGCAGGCGCTGCTCGCCGAGCTTGCGCAAGGTGGTATCGGCGGCAATCTATACGCTGAGGCGCTGGGCCACGCGCTCCTGCTTCACCTGCTCCGCACATCCTCATCACTCGGAGTCACGCGCGAATTGCCGCCGCATCGCCTCTCAAAGAGTGAAATTCAGCAGGTGATAGATTACATCAACGATCACCTCAGCCACTCCATCTCCCTTGCCGAGCTTGCCGCGACTGTCAACATGAGTCCGTCGCATTTTACGCGCGTGTTCAAGCGCTCGGTTGGCGTTGCGCCGCATCAATATCTTGTTCGGCAGCGCGTCGAACGCGCCAAAGTGTTGCTTGGCACTGGCAACACGACGATAGCCGCTGTTGCTCAACAAGTTGGCTTCGCCGACCACAGTCACCTCAATCGCCATTTCAAACGCATTGTCGGCGTTTCGCCTAAAGCGCTGCTTCAGAGCACGAACGTTCACGACCATGATTGGAATGTTCAAGACGACGACGATACCCCCCTGATACAATCAGCTTAATTCGATAATTGCTCCGTGCAAAGGAGGACTGTAGTGGCGAACGATGTGATGCTTTCAGCGCGATCGGTTGCGATGCTGCTCGCTCGAATCTTTGGTCCGTCGATCTGGGATGATCCCCATTTTGGCGGTGGTGGTCCGCTTGCCCATGTTCATCCGGCGCTGACAGTGCGCCAGGCGTTGGGCGGCATGTCAAACGGCGCGTTGCTCGAAGCCATGATGCTCAACCCGCAGCCGCTACCGCCGCGCGAGCGGTACGCGCTGCTGTTAGCCGATGCAACGATCAGTGAGATTGTGGCGGTAAGCAACATGGGCATGTTGTTCGGGAGCGATGCAGGCCAGCGGATGCAGGAGGTTGCGCTGCGGCAACTCGCCAACTTCGAGGAAATGTGCCCGCGCTGGCCGCCCTGGCCAAAAACATGGCCACCTCCGCCGCCGCCACCATGGGAGCGCGAGGAGATGGCTGCGACAGAACTGTTCGTTGTTGGTGCGCGTCTGGCCGCCGCGGCGGACGTGGCGCAGGATGAGAGGCTGCAAGGCGCGCTGGCCGATGCTGGCAGTCGGTTGATGGAAATGGGCGTGGGGAAGTTGGGCTAGGAGCTACGTGGGCATCGCGCCTGTAGTTGGGTGTCCTCTGCATGTGGGCAGAGGGCACCTTGACGCATGAGGAGTTTATCATGGCAGCTTTGTGGTGGCACAGCGAAGTTCGGCATGTGAGCGAAGCCTTATCGGGCGTTGGGGAACTCAAATCCGTCATTGCAGGGCGGCTTGGGCAGATCGGATTTGCGAACGTTCACTCCGACAATTTAGAAGTTGCTGGTGGCAAAAATGGGTGCTGGATTTCCATTGCGCACTTTCATATTGCTGAGCGGCAGTATTGGGAAGTCGTGATGGGCAGCGGCGACAACGTCGATACAACCAGAGGCACGGTCAACGAGGTCGTTGCGATGCTTGAGAGCCTGCGGTTTCTCTAAGATTGTATCAGAAGTTGTTTGTTTCTACCCGCTTTCCTGATCTCAGTTGGTGTCACCGAGCGATGACCGTTAGGTAGTTCAATCAATAACTCATGTGAAGGGAGACAATCGTATGCCTGACTTTACAAATGATCCGGTCGTTAGTAGAACGAATACCCAAAATCAGGAGTTCAATGGCGGGGTCTATGGAGAGAGCACGTTGTTCAATGGCGTGCGTGGTGTGACTTATGCCGATGGACATGGAGCAGTCGTTGGAGTCAGTGAAAACCATACCCCACACGCTGGACCGGGTGTTTTTGGTCAAAGTGACGGTACTGGTGTGTGGGGTGAGAGTAAAACGTGGATGGGCGTCTACGGCAAGAGCACTAGCACGACTGGTGGCGCCGGGGTCATGGGCGAAGGTTCATCCGGTGGCTTTGGCGTATTAGGTGAAAGTACTACAGGGGCTGGTGTTGAAGGAAGAAGTCAATCAGGAATTGGCATTGTTGGTAGAGGTGGACGACTGGCAGGATTCTTTGATGGCGACGTCGAAGTGACCGGCGACATCCGTTTGACCAACGCCGACTGTGCTGAGGACTTCGAGATTGCCGTGGCTGAGATGGTCGAGCCGGGGACCGTGATGGTGCTGAGCGATGAAGGCGGGTTGCAGCCGAGCGCTCATGCTTACGACAAGCGGGTAGCGGGCGTGATCTCCGGTGCAGGCGACTACAAGCCGGGCATTGTACTCGACAAGCAATCAGGCCAAGGGAATCGCTCGCCGGTCGCATTGCTCGGCAAGGTCTTCTGCAAAGTGGACGCCGCCTATGGGTCCGTCGAGGTTGGCGACCTCCTGACGAGCTCGGACACCCCCGGCCACGCCATGAAAGCCGCCGATCCGCTGTCAGCATTTGGTGCCGTGATCGGCAAGGCGCTGCGCCCGCTACGCGAGGGCCAGGGGCTGATCCCAATTCTCATTGCATTACAGTAGGTCAACGTGATGAATACCCTAAAAGAACTAGGTGATTTTGTTGGTATTCCACAAGGAGCACTCGAGGTCGCTCGTTACGGTGGACCGCGGATTGGACTGCACCCAATTCACCGGACCACTAACGAAGGGTTGCTCTCGTCAGCATTGTAAAGGCTTTCGTACTCAGCGGGTGACAGGTAGCCGAGGCTTGAGTGTAGGCGCTTTTCATTATAGACCGCATCAATAAAAGGCCCTAAATTCGCCTCGGCATCAGCAAACGTTCCGTAGTCTTTACGGTATACCTCCTCTCGTTTGAGCGTTTTGAAAAAGCTTTCGGCCTTAGCGTTGTCATACGGATTGCCCTTGGCCGACATGCTGACCTGGGCACCGATAGCTTCAAGCCGCTCCACGTACGCCGCACTCGCGTATTGCACACCGCGGTCGGAATGATAAATCAAGCCTGCTTCTGGCTGGCGTGTGTGTATCGCTTGGTTGAGTGCGGCTAACGTCAACTGCGTATCAATCGTTCGTGACAACTGCCAGCCAACACAACGACGTGACCAGGCATCAAGCACACACGCGAGATACACAAAGGTCGTCGGTAAGCGAATAGAGGTGATATCGGCTACCCACGCTTGATTAGCACGCGTAAGAACCTGCCCAGCAAGCAGATTTGGGTATGTCTGCAGACAATGATGTGAGTCGGTTGTTGGTGTCCAACGGCGCTGCAGCTCACATAATAGGGCTTCTTGGCGCATCACGCGCACTACGCGTTTGTGGTTGACTGTCCAGCCGTCTCGATGCAATTGTGCCTTCACCCGCCGGTAGCCATAGCCGGGATACTCCAGCACAATTGCTTCAATTGCCTCACGCAACGCGACGTCGCGTTCTGCTTGAGTTGGCACATCTGGACGAGTGTGGAGCCACGAGCGGCTCACACCAAAAAGCGCACAGAGGTGCCGCAGTGACAAGGTTGGGTACCGGTGCTGCACGTCCTTAATCATTTGGTGGCGAGCCGAGACTGAGCACGTTGCAACGCTTTTTTTAAGGCAGCATTCTCAATGGCGAGTTGACCACACACCCGCTCTAGCTCAGCAATACGCTGTTCGTAAACATCAGTTGGCGAAACAGTAGGCGGCGTGAAAGCAGCTTCACCACGCTCTCGCACTTCCTGACGCCAACGGGCCAGGACGCTTTCAGCCAACTGGTATTCACGACAAGCTTGCGCGGGACGCAACTCACCGGATTCTACGGCTTGGACGGCCTTAAGCTTGAACTCACGGGTATAGTGCTTGCGAGTCATCGCATTTCTCCTTCTGGGTTAAACAGTTTACACCAGCTTGGAGAAGCAGCCTATCCTTGTGGTCCGGCCATTGGGGTGCAGTCCAGATCACGAGCTTGGGTAAGGTCAACCTTCTTGTCACAGGGAGGGAAAGACCAGCATCAATGGGAACGATCATTCAGACATTACAAAACCTGACACCGATAACGTTGGAAGCCGAAATAGTCGGGAGTCGATCCGGCGAAGAGCCATTTGAACCAGTTATACGCGTGAACGCAAGTGGCGGGATTACATGGCACACGACTATCGTATTTTCTCTCAATGGGAACGCAATGTCGTCTGCTGAATTGAATAGTTCTGGTGGCGACTTCACACCTACGCAATTAGGACCCGGTCGTTGGCAACTTGTCGTTACCCGTTCTGGCATCTCGAATACCGGCTTCGTCTCACTGAGCAAGACGTTGGACACCATTACTGTGTCAAAGCATTCTCAACCAACACCGCCACCACCACCTCCAGTGAAGCCCTCTATTGCCGTTCAATCTAATGGTGATGGTAGCTTTGTAGTGCGCGGATCAAACTTTTTACCCAATACAACAGTGCATATCCGTGTCGTTGATGCAGCCCTCACAACTGTATGGTTCAACCAAACGTCAACTCCACAAGGGACGATTGAGTATCCGACGGGCAAAATCTGTCAGCTTCCCGGTCAACTCTCTTTTTCGGCGAACGATGGGCGTAATGATCCGCAGGATCTCACTGGAACGTTGTGGAGTAATACTGTCACGACAACGTGTCCAGCCTAGACTGTGGGTTGACTCAGTCCGATCTTCGATGTGTAGTCGCTCAATCTTGGCGGATGACAACCTCCAAATTACAACGATGTTCAAGATCAACAGTTGCAGGGGCATCTGGATGAGGTGGTAGCACAGTTGAACTCAGGGAGGGATTAATACCAATACTCATTGCATTGCAATAGGAGGCAAATATGACAACAGTTATGCAGGCCGTAGAACGCCTCCGTGAACATGGCACGGTGCCACCAAGCGGAGTTGTACGCCTCCGCGATCTGCATCAACGTATCCAGCCCGCTCCTTCAGACTCAGTTCGCGCCCTGCTCTTGAAGAATCTTTGGGTCTGTGGCGACTCCGCGTCCATGGGCGGTCATTCTTTGCCGGTTTAAGGGGGCACCGCCTGCACCCAATCTGGAAGGACCAATTGAGCAGTTTTATCGCGGCATCTTTGCCCTCGGAACAGGCGGCTTGGTAGAGTACTGGCGCGATGTATCACTGGGAGCAATTGATATTTCCGGCAGCCGCGTCTTTGGATGGGTAGAACTTGACATAGCGCGCGAGAACGCAGGACTCGGGTCAGGTGTTACACGCAGTACGCTGGTAGACGCTGCAATCAGTGCCGCGCAACGTGCCAACCTCGATCCCATAAATGGATTCTTCAGTTAGATGGCGATCATTACTCGCAATTGGACGAAGGATGACGTTCCTGGAGGAACTGATGGCGCACCTGACTGGACCAACCCGAACGACCCGCGTGCGCCATTCTGGATTGATGGCAGTGCTGATGGGCGAGGTAAGGTAACATTAACCCCACCACATGATGGCAACATCTCAGCGCATGAGATGGGCCACGCGTTTGGCATGCAGCACGACGTAGCTGCGGATCTTATGACTTCATTATGCTGATCCATGTTGTATTATGAGCCAGAACAATCCGTTCATACATCCAAAATGGAAGGTTAATTTCGGCCCTGCCGTGTGTTTGCCGCACCTCATGCAACGTCAGTGGATGTTCACGCGCAGAGTGTACACTGATGACGGCGGATGGTTGACGCAACCTGATGGCATTACGCTTCCTCTGGCTCCAATTACTGCACCAATTGCCCATGCTAATTTGGGAATCAAACTTGCCTATAAACAGGCTGAAACGACGTGGGACTATTATCTAGAGTACGTGCAGCCAACCAGTTGGAACCAGGGTATTCAAAAGCCGTTCTTATTTATTCGCCGTATTGCCTCAGTCGGAGGCATCGGGGAAACGCCGATCATTCTCGGATCGCTTGAGTTACCAACGGCCCCGGGCATAACGGTAGCATTTCTGGAACCAGCGGGGAACGTTAGGTTCCAGGCAGAATTGACAAATCTCCAAGGCCCCATACTCAAGGTGAATGCTAAGAAGCTGTAGACTTGCTGAGAAATCAAGTATTGCCGAACTGGACAAAGCTACACTGCTGGGGACTCAATCAACAAGTAAGAGGATGAATTTTAGAATATGTGTTTTACTCTAGCGGTTGAAGCTGCCGTCAAGCAGGAGTATACGCAGCTGGAAGGTTCCGTATAAATTTTTTATATGGAACCTTCCAGCTAATAATTGTTGGGCCGCTCTGTCAACAAGGATGAACTGCATCATATGAACAATCGAATGCGTGATGAGTTAAGCATACGGGAGGTCGAAAGGGCCTATGATCACGCGTGGGCCGCTTCCGACATTGCTGCGTTGGGCGATTGCTACACCGCGGACGCCGTTGTCGTCAATCCTCGTGGCGAAGTTGCGCGCGGTGTAGAACAGATTAGGGAGATTTTTGGCGCGTTCCTTCGCGGGCCTGCTCAGGGCTCAATTCACGAAAGCCGAATCGTACGAATCGAATTCGTGACCAATGATGTCGCCGTCGTGGATGGGGAGGCCTCCATCCATAACCCAGCTAAACCAGATGAGCCGGCAATCACCCACCAGTTCACTGATGTCCTCGCCCGCAAACAAGGAGCTTGGCGGATCGCGCACGTTCGTGCGTATGGTCTTAACGACCGTCAAGAAGAAGACAACAACGCGGCCCAACAAGACGCTCCAGCCGACCACGCAGCGCGGCGCGGCTGAGCTCTGCCGTTAGATTTCACGTTGGCGCTGCATCCGAAGGAGCCATGTCTATGCAAAGCAAGACCACCGATGCCGTTGCCGTCGTCGACAACGTGATTTGCTCGCGTACGACTATACGCGCATTTCGACCGGACCCAGTGCCGCAGTCGCAACTGGTGGCGATCCTCGACGTGGCACGCATGGCGCCAAGCAACTTCAACAGCCAACCATGGCGCGTGCATGTGGTCGTGGGTGCGGCCAAACGTGCACTAAGCGAGGCGATCGCGCGCGCATTCGGCGAACACTCACCCGCCGTTCTCGCCCTTTCCTCACGCTCCTCCGGCGGATTGCGCCGAGCGGGTGGACGACTTCGGACAGCGCTACTACGCGGCACTCGGCATTGAACGCGCGGACATGGCAGCTCGTGCGCGCCAGACCGGACGCAATTTCCTGTTCTTCGGTGCGCCAGTCGGCTTCATCTTCACCATCGATTCGGCATTAACGAAGCACAGTTGGCTCGACTTTGGCCTCTTCTTGCAGAACATCATGCTCGCCGCCCACGCCCGCGGCTTGGCGACCTGCCCACAGGTCTCGTTCGTGCGCTACCAGTCGATAATCGCGGAGCAGCTGAAGCTTGCGCCCGAGGAAGCGGTGACCTGCGGGATGTCGCTTGGCTATGCGGATGAGCAGGCAGTGGTAAATCACCTGGGGATGCCGCGTGCGCCGCTGGAGGCATTCACCCGTTGGCACGGCTTTGGCGAGTAGCTGGCAAACGTCTGCTTGCAGAGCCAGGTCTAACCCGCGGTTGACTCGCCCCGTTCCAACGGGCTCCGCCTATACGGACGGGTCAACCGCTCCGTTAGGCGCCCCACATGCCGCCTTTTAACATGCGCATCGTTTTGCCCTTTTACGTCGGGCGTGCTATTCTCTCCGCTGGAACCAATAATGAACATTCTGAAGGAGATCCGCATGTCCTCACCGTTTCTTGAAGATGCCGAAGCGTTGCGCGACGAGATTGTGTCAATCAGGCGCGATCTGCATATGCACCCGGAACTCGGCTTCCAAGAGGTTCGCACGGCCCGCATTGTAGCCGAAAAGCTCGGCGAATTGGGCTATGAAGTTGCAACCGGCGTCGGCAAGACCGGCGTAGTCGCGCTGCTGCAGGGCGGGCAGCCGGGCGACCGCACAGTGCTGCTGCGCTTCGACATGGACGCGCTGCCCATTCAGGAGGAGAATGACGTTTCCTACCGCTCGCAGACTCCGGGTGTGATGCATGCCTGCGGCCATGACGCGCATGTGGCGGTTGGCATCGGCGTGGCGAACGTGCTGATGAAGCACCGCGATCAGATTCCCGGCACGATCAAGCTGATGTTTCAACCAGCCGAGGAAGGACTGGGCGGCGCGAAAGCCATGATTGACGATGGCGTGTTGAAAGGTCCAATCGTGGATGTGGCGCTCGGCCTGCATGTCGTCACAAATTCCGCTCGGCCAGGTAGCGTTCCGCAGCGGACCGATGATGGCCGCATCTGACCGCTTCGACGTGTTGGTAAAGGGCCGCGGTGGGCATGGCGCGCACCCGGAGCAGACGATTGACGCCGTCATGGTCGCCGCGCACATTGTGGTAGCGCTGCAAACGATTATTGCGCGGAATCTGAACCCGGAGGAAATCGGCGTGGTGACGGTTGGCGCGATCCATGCTGGCGAAGCGCCCAACGTAATCGCCGAGACGGCGCTGATGCGCGGGACGATCCGCAGCTTCACGCCCGAAACCCGCGAGTTGCTGCACCGCCGCGTCAAGGAGATTGCAAACGGCATCGCCACAACGTTTGGCGCGGAGGCCGAGGTCACTAGCGTTTTCGGCGTGGATGCGACGGTGAACGCCGAAGCGCCGTCTGCTGTAATCCGCAAGGCCGCTGCCGAAGTGTTCGGCGACGAGCATGTGGACACGAGCTACCGCACCACTGGCGGCGAGGACTTTTCGGCGGTGCTGGCGGCAGTGCCGGGAAACTTCTTCATGCTCGGCTCGCGCAACGACGAGCGCGGCTTGAACTTTCCGCACCACAACCCGCGCTTCGACATCGACGAGTCAAGCCTGCCGAAGGGCGTCGCGATTCTGTGCGACGCAGCGGTGCGCTGCCTCAACGGCGAGCATGAAAAAGCGTAAGTTTGGATGCTGCGCGACCCTCACCCCGTCGCTACGCGCCACCCCTCTCCCGTCGCAACGGGAGAGGGGCCGGGGGTGAGGGTGCTTCCCAAAACCTACGTCCACCACGCGACCGGCGGCGGGTCGCTGATGATGCAGTCCTGCAGGAACGCAGCCGCCTTGCGCAGCCCTTCGACCTTGCTCATCTGGCTGTCCTCATGCTCGATCGAGAGCACGCGATCGTAGCCTGCCAGCCGCAGCGCGCTGATCAAATCCTTCCAGAACAGCGCGTCGTGGCCGTAGCCGACCGTGCGGAACACCCATGAGCGCTCCGGCACTTCGATGTAGGGCTTGGTGTCCAACACGCCGTTGCGGTCGGTGTTTACTTTATCGATGCGCGTATCTTTGGCATGCACATGGTAGATTGCGCCGCGCAGCTCCCGCGCCGCCACAATCGGATCGATGCTCTGCCAGAAGAAGTGCGATGGATCGAAGTTCGCGCCGATGGCTGGCCCGCACTCCGCACGCAGACGCAGCAGCGTCTCGGCGTTGTAGACGACGAAGCCGGGATGCGGCTCGATTGCCACGCGCACGCCATGCGACTCGGCGAAGGCCGCCTGTTCGCGCCAGTACGGCAGCACGCGCTCGTTCCACTGCCACTCGACGATTGCCCGGAAGTCGGGCGGCCACGGGCATGTCACCCAGTTCGGGTAGCGGGCGTCCGGACCATCGCCGGGGCAGCCGGAAAAGGTGATCACCGTATCGACGCCGAGCTTCTCCGCCAGCAGCACGGTGTTTTGAAACGCCTCGTGATGCTCCTGCGCAATTTGCTGTTGCGGGTGTAGCGCATTGCCGTGGCATGAGAGCGCGTCAATCGTGATGTTGCGCTGTTCGAGCTGCGCGACAAGCTCGTTGCGCGCAGCTTCATCCTGCAGCAGCATGTGCGGCTTGACATGCGCGTTGCCGACATAGCCGCCAGTCGAAATCTCTACGGCCTGTATGCCCGCGCTCACCAGTTCATCGAGCGCTTCGGCAAACGAGCGATCCTGAAACAATGCAATAAAAACACCAACTTGCATAGCAAAGCTCCTCTCACAGACTCAAAGAAATCTTTGTCATGTTGAGCACAGCGAAACATCTCGCTGGGGGACAATGAGATGCTTCACTGGGTTCAGCATGACAATGCGAACGCTGGTTGGAAGCCGTTGTTAAATAGTAATGTTCACGCGCTTGCCAGTCTGCGCTGACTTAATAGCCGCGAAGACCATCGCCAGACTCTTGATGTTATCGTGGCACTCGCCCATGGGTGTCGCGCCAGTCTTGAGCGCGTTGAGAAAATCGCGCAGCGACCCGGCGATAGCTGGCTGAATGTCCTCCACAGTGGTTGTGCGCTGCTCCACCTCCGAGAAGAACGCGCCGCGCTGCGTGACCACCTCGGCCACTGGCGGGTTTGTGCCGTCCCATGTGGCGGTGCCGTTCGCGCCCACTGCGCGCCAGTCGCTCTCCCATGAGGTCATGCGCCCTTCGGCGCACCAGCTACCGCGGTAGGTAAAGCGAATGCCGTTGCTCATCTCAAAGAGCGCCACCGCGCTCGACGCGCCGTTGTACCAACTCCATGGTGGGTTGAACTCCTCGCAGTAGACCGATACTGGATCAGCGGCGCTCAGGTAGCGCGCGGCGTCAAACGTATGAATCGCCATATCGAGGATCAGCACATGCGCCATCTTGTCGCGGAAGCCGCCAAAATGCGGTCCGAGGTAGAAGTCAGCGTTCAGAATGCCAAGCTCGCCGATTTGCTCGGCGATCAGGCGGCGAAATGCCTGAAGCTGGGCGTTGTAGCGGCGGCTCTGGCTGACCATGTACAGCTTGCCGCTGCGTTCGGATGCGGCAACCATTTCGCGCGCGCGATCCATGGTATCGGCCAGGGGCTTTTCGCCAAGCACCGGCACGCCTGCACCGAGCGCCGTCAGCGTCACGTCGTGGTGCGCCTCCGGGATCGACACGTCCACCAGAAAATCGGGCTTGACCTCCGCCAGCGCCCGTTCAAGATCGGTGTCTGTGTAGCCGACCTCGATGCCAAGATCGTGGGCGGCCTTCGCTGCCGCGTTCGGTATGATATCCACCCACCCGGCAAGCGAAACCTCGTCGCATGCCGCCAGATTTTTGGCCCAGGTGCGGCCCATGCCGCCCGCGCCAACGAGCAATGCTCGCATGTGTGAAGCCACTGTGTTGTTCCTCTCTGTTTCTATGGCGCGCTTACTCTTTGGTTGCGCCTGCGGTCAATCCGCTCACAATATACCGCTGCAAGCTGGCAAACACAACGATGATCGGAATCGCAATTGTGGTCGCCACCGCCATCAGTTTGTTCCATTCAGTACCGTACTGTCCAATGAATTTGTTGAGCGCGACCGTGACCGGTTGCACATTCTCATTCGTGTTGAGCGAGAGCGCAAACAGAAATTCGCCCCATGCCATCAGAAAGGCGAATACACCGACCGTGATCAGGCCCGGCCGCACCAGCGGCAGCACTACGCGCCAGAACGCGCTAAACTGCGTGCAGCCGTCGATCTTGGCGGCTGCCTCCAGTTCGCGCGGCACGGAGAGGAAGAACGGGCGCAGGATGATGACCGCGAACGGCAGCGTGATGGTGGTGTCCGCCAGGATGAGTGCCGGGTACGAATTCAGCAGCCCGACCCGGCTGAAGATGACAAATAGCGGCGTGGCGATCACAATCGCCGGTAGCAGTTGGGTGATCAGCAGCAGAAGCATCATCAATGGACCACCGCGCAAGTTCAAGCGTGCCAGGCCGTAGGCTGCCGGTGCTGCCAGCACGATAGTGAACAGCATGGTTCCGACCGCAATGATTACGCTGTTAACGATTGAATGGAGCATCAACGGATTGTTGATCACCGCGTCAACATAGGCGCTGAACACCGGCGGCGACGGCACGATTTGTGGCGGCGTCGCAAAAATCGCCGAGCTAGACTTGAATGATGTGGCGGCCATCCAATATACTGGAAACAAATATGCGAGTGTGAACAGCAGGCCGATCAGCGTTTTGCCATAGCCACGGCCGCGCCTGACGAGTTGCAGACATCATGCGCTGGCCTCCTCTTGTCGGCTTAGCCACAGATATGCGATTGCCACAAGGGTTAACCCGAGCAGTAGCAAAATGGCCGTTGCCGCGCCATCACCAAAGCGGAAAAAGCTAAAGGATAAGTTATACACATAAATCGGTAAAACCGTCGTGGCGTCCACCGGGCCACCGCCGGTCATGATGTAGACTAAGTCGAAGACCTTGAACGTGTAGATGATGCCAAGCAGCAGCACACTCAACGCCACCGGCCGCATCAGCGGCAGCGTGATGTAGCGGAAGCTTTGCAACCCTGTCGCACCGTCGATGCTGGCTGCTTCATAGAGCGAGGTCGAAATGCTTTGCAGGCCGGGCAGCAACAGGATCATGTTGAACGGCACGCCCACCCAGATATTAGCGGCAATGGTGCCAATCAGCGCGGTGTTCGGATCGGTGAGCCAGAAGCGCGACTCGCTTACCAGCGCGAGTCCTTGCAGAATGTAGTTGATAATCCCGAAGCTGCCATCGAACATCCAGCGGAACACGCTGCCACTCACCACGGTCGGCAGCATCCAGCCCAGCAGCAGCAGTGCCCGCAGCAGGCCATTGCCAGGGAATGGGCGGCTAAAGAATAGCGCCAGCAGAAAGCCAATAATGAACTGAAACACCAGCGAGCCGCCAGTGAACAGCAATGAAAGACCAAGCGCATGCTGGAATGCCGGGTCATTAATAATTTTCGTGTAGTTGCCCAGGCCAACAAATGGGGCATCATTCGACAAAAAGGTCGTCACTGTGACATCGTAGAAGCTCATGCGCAGATTGGAGAGCACCGGGTAGAGCATGACCAGCGTAATGTATGCCAGCGCTGGTGCGACAAACAGGTAGCGGCTGAGATTGCGCAGTTGCACGCTGCCTGCTCGCCTGCGCGGGTGTAGATGCTCATCAGCATGTGTCTGAGTTTGCGCCATCACATTCTCCTCTTACATGCGGAATTTTCTGCATCTCGTCAGCCGAGATGGGTATTCCACAGCGCTTTGTTTATGGTCCATGGGGAAAGGGAGTTGGAGATACTCTGCTCCAACTCCGCTCGTCTGTTGTGGGTATGGCTATGCAAAGCCATGAGACGCCTACTAACTGTTCAACAATGGGGTAATCTTCGCAGCCGCATCTGCAACAGCCGCATCAACCGTCTTCTGACCGCTGATCGCCGCTTGGAGCATTTCCTGGATGGCATTTGAAATCTCAGGATACTTGGGTCCGTAGGCGCGCGGTTTCGCGACCTTGAGCTGATCAATGAACACCTTCAGCACCGGATCGCCCGTCCATACTGGATCCTCCGCCATGTCCTGGCGGCTGGGCAGCTTGCCAGCCGCCGTCAGGTAGGCCTTCAAATTATCGGGCTCCTGTCGCCATGTCAACAAATCCCAGGCCGCGTCAACATTTTTACTGGTCTTGATAATCGCCGTGTTCTCGCCACCCAGAATGGAGGCGCTCGTCTTTTGCTTCGGCAACACGGCGACCTCCCATTTGAGATCAGGCTTATCTTTCTTCAGAACTGGAATCTGCCAGGGGCCATTGACCATCATGGCCGCTTTTTCGTTCTCAAATTGGGTGAGCACATCGGACTGCTTCCAGCCCAGGATGCCTTGTGACATGTTTTTGTTCTTGACCAGATCGACCCAGAGTTGCAGTGCAGCTTTGCCACCGTCGCTGTTGAGCGTCGGCAGGTCTTCGCCAGTCTCCCAGAGGAATGGCAGCCATTGGAATGTGCCTTCTTCGCTCTTAAAGGCGCATACCGCCAGGCCGAAGCGGTCGCCCTGCGTGAGCTTCTGTGCAGCACTCTTCAGCTCGTCCCAGTTCGTCGGAGCTGTCACATTCGCCTGCTGCATAAACGCCGTGTTAGACCACAGCACCAGGCAGTTGCTATTGTCCGGCATCCCGTAGTTCTTGCCCTGATAGACGGTTGAATCCCAGGGGCCTTTGAAGTAGTTATCGGCCTGCCCCCACGTTTTCACCCGATCGGTGACGTCCTCAAGCACGCCGAGCGCGGCAAACGATGAGTGGTCCGGATTGTCGATCACTGCAATGTCAGGCAACTGACCGGCGGCTGCGCCCTGTAGCAGCTTCTGCTTAAGATCGGCAAATGGAATGGAAGTCCGTTGAATAGCAATGCCTTGATGGGTATCCATGTACTTCTGCAGTTGTGCCTGAACAGCGTCGCCATTCGCCGCAGTGTAGTAATCCCACCAGATAATTGTTGCAGCAGCGCCGCTGCCGGTTGCTGGTGCCATCGTTGCCGAAGAAGCTGCGCCACTTGAGGAAGCCGCATTTGTTGCATTCTCGTTGCCGGTTGAGGAATTTGTCGCGGCGCTATTGCTTGCGGGTGCGGATGTGCCGCCACATGCGGCCAGGATGGCCGCGCCGCCGCTGAAGAACAAACCTTTGAGGAATCTGCGTCGTGACGTGGAGCCTTGGTCCATGATCATCTCCTTTGCTGTTCATAGGTCATTTGCCGTCAGGCTACTGAAAGCCTGCCTGATCGTTGCTCCTGTTGCATGACCGCCATTAGTGCTATGTAGTTGTGGCAAGATGAGTGTTGCGTGATGACGCTACTGACGATGAATGCTGCGCCTTGTTCAGGCACCATGGGACAAAAGACGTGAGCGAAGTCGCGGGTGGGATGGAATTGTCAATGGATGAGCGTGTGTTGAGATGAAAGAACATGTATCGAAGCGCTTCGAATAGATAGTATCACGGAGATAATGAGTTGTCAAGACCTCGCAAAAACAGAAATGTAGCACATATCATAGTTCGTTCAGCGCGGGCGATACGGGCCAGTGCTCTGCCGAACAACAAGCTGAGAGCATAGCATCTGCTGAACGGGCGTGGTGACTGTTCCTTCCAAATAGTTAATCAGGTTTTCGGCTCCGATTCGTCCCATCTCCGCCACCGGGAAGTCAACTGATGTGATAGCCGGTGTTGCCATCTGCGACACATGGGCTGAGAGCAACCCTACCACCGAAAAATCATCGGGCATGCGCAGCCCGGTAGTATACAAGGCCCGCTGCACACCAGCGAGCATGGTTTCACCAATGACCACAGCAGCGCTGAAATCAGCGTATTCTCTGAGGAGCGATTGCGCGATGGACCGGCTGTGTTCAGGCGAAGCTTCACAGGTAACGGCAAAACCGCTCAACCCCTTGTCATGAACAGCGCGCTGGAAGCCTTGCAGCGAACGCACTGCCGGACCATAGCCAGCTTCGATGAGCGCCTGCGAATGATTGAAGAACACGACGCGGCGATGCCCAAGGGCTGCAAGGTGGGCAACTGCCGTGTACGCGGCATGATCGAAATCGAAATCAACGAAACTGATGCCTTCATTGTCTTCGCAATGCCCGATCATGCTAAATGGATAGCTGCGCTCCTTCAGCAGCGCGACCCGCGAATCGTGCAACTTGATTTCCATGAGAATTCAGCCCATCCACGCGGCGCTGCTGAATGAGTTGCAGCATTTCGTTTTCTTCATCGGGCGCGGTCCAGAGCAGGAACGCATAGCCGTGCTGGGTTGCAGCATTTGCTGCGCGCATGACAAACTCCAGCCCGATTTCGGAATATCCGTTCTCAAGCGATGGATACAGCAGGGCGATGGTGCGGGTGCGCCTGCTTGCAAGGCCACGCGCAAAGGCATGCGGCTGATAATCAAGCTCCTCGATGGCGCGAAACACGCGCTGCCGCGTCTCCTCGGATACCGAGCGTTTACCGCTCAGCACATATGAAACTGTACTGAGCGCCACGCCCGCACGTTCAGCAATATCAGCCATGGTCGCCATGATGCGACGTTCCTTGAAATACCATATGAAAAGCACTTCCACGTTTTCTCACCCTGCTGCCCTCGCAGCGTCCCGCTCCAGCGGGAGCGGGACCGAGGGTGAGAGTGGCCTGCACTTAGAAAACATGTCATTTCGAGCGCAGCGAGAAATCTCTCCGGAGAGATTCCTCACTACGTTCGGAATGACAAACGACAGATGATATGAGTTATATCTGATCTCTCGATTAGCGCCTGTGTGCTAACAATCACTCCCCGCCGCGCGCCGTGCCGGTGCCGGGCGCAACCCGTTCAGCGATGCTTTTCATCTGTAAGAACAGCAGCAGATAGTCAGGTCCGCCCGCCTTTGAATCAGTGCCGGACATGTTGAAGCCGCCGAACGGATGCGCGCCGACCATCGCGCCGGTGATCTTGCGGTTGAAGTACAGGTTGCCGACATGAAAATCTTCGCGCGCGCGACGGATGCGCTCCTGATCTTGTGAGAACAGGCCGCCGGTCAGGCCGAACTCAGTATTGTTGGCAATCTCCAGCGCCTCGTCATAGTCTTTGGCTTTGACGAAGGTCAGCACCGGCCCAAATACCTCTTCCTGCGACAGGCGCGCATTGGGTGCAACGTCGGCGAAGATCGTCGGCGGCACAACCAGGCTGCCGTCGTTTGGTACCTCGCCGCCAAGCACGAGCCGCCCTTCCTGCTTACCGATGTCGATGTACTGCTGAATTTTGTCGAGCGAGCGCTCGTCAATCACCGTGCTCATGGCTGTATTCGGGTCAGTCGGGTCGCCGAGGCGGATGGCGCGGGCGCGCTCCGCCACCTTGTCAAGCAGCGGCTCGTACACATCTTCTACCGCGACCACACGCGAACATGCTGAGCACTTCTGCCCGCTGAAGCTGAACGCCGATGCGGTAATTGCCTCAGCCGCCGCGTCGAGATCAGCGGTCTCGTCCACAACAATTGTATCCTTGCCGCCCATCTCCAGCACGGTGCGCTTGAGCCACTTCTGACCCGGCTGGCGCTTGGCGGCGCGCTCGAAGACGCGCAGGCCCACCTCTTTTGAACCGGTGAACGAGATGAAGCGCGTCTTTGGATGATCGACCAGCACATCGCCGATCACCGCGTCCTCGCCGGTCACGAAGTTGGCCACGCCAGCCGGCACGCCAACGCTCTCGATCACTTCCATGAGCTTGGCGGCAATGATCGGTGAACGCGGCGACGGCTTGAGTACCACTGTGTTACCGGTGACAATCGGCGAAACGGTGAGACCGGTGGTGATTGCCAGTGCAAAATTCCACGGCGGAATGGCAACACCCGCACCGAGCGGCACATATACTACATCGTCGCGCTCGCCCGGCAGTTGATTAACTGGCTGCGGACCAGCGAGCCGCTCCATTTCCTGTGCGTAGAACATGCAGAAATCAATTGCCTCGCCTACATCGGCATCGGCCTCGATCCATGTTTTGCCAACCTCATATACTAACCATGCCCGAAAACTCGAACTTGCGTCGCCGGATCTCCGCAGCGATCTTGCGCACCAACTCGATCCGCTTGGCGGCAGGTACTTTGCGCCACGACTCGAACGCTGCCGCCGCCGTTTCGATCGCCTGCTCGGCTTGCTCGGCTGTAGCGCTGGCTGCCCGCCCGACGACTTCGGATGGATTGGCAGGGTTGCGGGACTCAATCGTTTTAGCTGTCGTAATATGCTCGCCATTGATCACGAGCGGGTAGGCTTTACCAAACTCATTGTGGACTTGCGCGAGCGCCTGCTTCATCGCCTCGATATTGGCGGCGTCACTCCAGTCCGTAAACGGCTCGTTACGAAATGTAGCTGTGCTCATGTCTTTATCTCCTACTACAAAGGATTCCTGCACGCATTATAGCATCAGCCCAATGGGCACTGGCCCGCCTCAGGAGCGCGCGGCAGGCCTATGTGGTGGCGGTGTGTCAAGCGACGGGCGCGGCATGGTGAGTACCATGCCGATGACGCCGAAGTCGAGGTACCCCAGCCGCGCGAGCGCCTGCTCGGCCAGATTTACCCGCCCGTCAACAATCACCGCATCATCAATATAGACGCTGACGATCTGCCCAATGATGACTGTTGATGAAGCAGGCATGCCGTCGTATCCATCAAGTTCCACCGTTTTTGCGTAGTGGCACTCCAGTGCGACCGGCGACTGAGCGACGCGCGGTGGCTTGACGACCCGCGACGGCACCATTTCGATGCCCGCAAGCTCGGCCTCGCTCATGGTTGGCTCGGTCATGATCGATGTGTAGTTGACAACTTCGTGCAGGCGGTAGGTCGCCATGTTGACGACGAACTCGCCGGTTTCTTCGGCATTGCGGCGCGAGTTTTCGGCTCGCTGCTCGCGAACATGACGTAGGGCGGTTTGTAGGAAAGGAGATTGAAAAAGCTGTACGGCGCGAGGTTTACCACGCCCTCATGCGAGAGCGATGAGATCCAGCCAATGGGGCGCGGTATGACCAGCGCGTTGAGCGGATTATGCGGCAGCCCATGGTCGTCTTTGCGCGGGTCGTAGAACATGCGAATGTTTCCTCCACAAGTAATGTGCATTAATGACGCTTGCTGAGGTAACAAGATGTACGCCACTAGCCACACGCCCCCACCCGCTGCGGCGCAGCGGATGAGGGCTTCCGACGTAATATTGTGGGTTTATTTAACCGGTTCAAGAACGACGACCGGAATCTCACGATCAGTTTTCGTCTGATACTCGTTGTACGCTGGCCAGATGTGCGCCATCAACTCCCATAGGCGTGGTTTCTCATCAGGTGTCGCCGTACGCGCGCGTGCCGTGAACCGATCGGCCTCGACCTGCACCTGCACATCTGGATTCTCAACCAGGTTGAAATACCACATCGGATGCTGTTCCGCGCCGCCTTTCGAAGCCACCAAAATGTAATTGTCGCCATCACGTCCATAAATCAGCGCATTGCGGCGCAGTTTGCCGGAGCGCCGCCCGGTAGTTGTTAACAGCAGCGTCGGCACGCCGCGCCACATGTGCCCTTCTTCGCCATTCGTCTCAACGTAGCGGCGGGTATGGTCAGCGACCCAACCAACCGGACTATCCAAAGGTTCATTGTCAACAGACATGTGCGTCTTGCCCCTCTTTATAAAAGAATGCTGCCATTGCCATCAATAACCAGCTACGCTCATGATACCACCATGCCCTTCTCTATCGGCTGGACTTTCGCATGCCACTCCAACACCGCAGACGAAGTTTTCTAATAGAATGTTAGCGCGATCGCACAAGTGTGCGTGGTATCATGCCTTCAGTCGATGCGAGTGAGGAAGCGCATCGCAATCGTGCGAACAACCTCATTTTTGTGGTCACAATGTTGCAAGGCTATGCTATACTACATGAAGAGGTTGCAAAAGGTTGTCGCACCCGACTGGGGGTTTTATACAGATGAGACTAGAGCGATTTACAGAGAAGGCTCAAGAGGCTTTTCAAGAAGCCCAAGAGATTATGCAAGAGCAACATCACACCCAATTGGATGTGGAGCATATCTTTTTGGCAATGCTTCGTCAGGCAGATGGGCTGACGGGCCGCGCTCTGGATCGCGTCGGCGTGGAGACGGAAGTCGTCGCGCAGCGCGTGGAGCGTGAACTCGAAAAGTCGCCCAAGGTGTATGGCCAGTACGGCTACGCCAACCAGGTATATATTACGCCGCGTACCCAGCGGTTGGTGAAGCGTGCCGAGGATGAGGCCAATCGTCTTTCTGATCAATATGTTGGGACCGAGCACCTCCTGATCGCCATTAGTGGCGAGCGCGAGGGTGCGTCGGCCCGTATTCTTTCCAGCTTTGGCATTGACCAAGAGCGGATATATCAGGCACTTATGGATATTCGTGGAAACCAACGCGCTGATGACCCCACCGCGGAAAGCCGCTATGAGATTCTTGAAAAGTACAGCACGGATCTGACTGAGCTTGCCCGGCAGGGCAGCCTCGATCCGGTGATCGGGCGCGACTCAGAGATTACGCGGGTCATGCGTATTTTGTGCCGCCGCACCAAAAACAATCCCGTGCTCGTCGGTGAGACGGGTGTTGGCAAGACTGCCGTTGCCGAGGGCATGGCGCAGAAGATTGCCAATAGCGAGGTGCCCGATTTGCTCAAAGACCGCAAGCTTCTGTCGCTGGATTTATCCGCTATGGTGGCTGGCTCGAAGTTCCGGGGCGAGTTCGAGGAACGGCTCAAAGCGGTTATGGATGAAGTGCGCTCGGCACATGGCAAGATTATTCTGTTCATTGACGAATTGCACACTGTGGTCGGTGCAGGCGCGGCGGCCGGCGCAATCGATGCGTCCAACATGCTGAAGCCTGCCCTGGCACGCGGCGAGGTGCAGGTCATCGGCGCGACCACGCTGGATGAATACCGCAAGCACATCGAGAAGGACGCGGCTCTGGAGCGGCGCTTCAGCCCGGTGTTTGTGGAAGAGCCAGACGTTGAGACAACGGTTGAGATGCTGCGCGGCCTGCGCAAGCGCTACGAAGATCATCATGCGCTGACAATTTCCGACGAGGCGATCAAGGCCGCGGCGCATTTGTCGAGCCGCTATATCACTGACCGCTTCTTGCCCGACAAGGCAATCGATCTGATCGATGAGGCATCGGCCAAGCTGCGGATGGACATTTACTCGATGCCGTCCACTCTGCGCGAACAGCAGCAGGAGCTTGAGTCGCTGCGGCGTGAGGAAGAAGAAGCCGGTGCGCGGCGTGACTATGAGCGCGCTGCGACGTTGCGGGCGCGCTACCTTGCGATTGAGCAGTCCTATGAGACCGAGCGTGACGCCTGGTTCAAGACCGCCAACATCGACGAGGTGGTGGACGAAGAGGACGTTGCGGCGATTGTCGCAAACTGGACGGGCATTCCGGTGCAGCGCATGTTGGAAACCGAGCGCGAGAAGTTGGTGGACATGGAGGAGCGGCTCCATGAGCGGGTGATTGGCCAGCACGACGCGATTGTTGCGTTGTCAGATGCCATCCGCCGGGCGCGCAGTGGCCTCAAGGATCCTAGCCGCCCGATCGGTTCGTTCATCTTCGTTGGCCCAACCGGCGTCGGCAAGACCGAGTTGGCGAAGGCGCTGGCCGAGTTCATGTTCGACAGCGAGGACGCCATGACCCGGGTGGACATGAGCGAGTTCCAGGAGCGTCACACGGTGTCGCGGCTGATCGGTGCGCCTCCGGGCTACGTCGGCTATGACGACGCGGGTCACTTGACCGAGAGCGTGCGACGGCGGCCATATCAGGTGGTGCTGTTCGATGAGATCGAGAAGGCACACCCCGATGTGTTCAACACACTGTTGCAGTTGCTTGATGATGGGCGCTTGACCGATGGCCAGGGTCATACAGTTGATTTCCGCAACACGGTGATCATCATGACTTCGAATGTTGGCACAGAGCATGTCCGGCAGCAGCGCATTGGTCTGGTGCGCAATCATGATCAGCATGCCGAGGATCAAGCGCGGGAGCGTGTACAGGAGGCCATGCGCGAGGCGTTCCGGCCAGAGTTCTTGAACCGCATCGATGAGATCGTGGTGTTTAACCCGCTCACTGAGAATGAGTTGACCAATATCGTTGATCTGTTGGTCAATGAAGTGACCGGGCGGGTACGTGAGCAGGGCATGGTGCTTGAGTTGTCAACGCAAGCGAAGGAACTGCTGGTGCGTGAGGGCTACCACCCATCATATGGCGCCCGTCCACTTCGCCGCACGGTGCAGCGCATGATCGAGACGCCGCTCTCACGGGCACTGCTGACCGGCGAGTACAAGCCGGGCGATGCAATCATCGCTGATGTGGCCGATGGCAAGATTACGTTCACCAAGCGCGAGACATTGCACTTGAACGAGAAGAAGCCAGCCGCGCCGCTTGGGTCGTAGGCAAGCAAGGAATGAAAAGGGCGAGCACGATGCTCGCCCTTTTTTGTTGTGATGAAGATTCCCTCACCCCGGCCCCTCTCCCATTGGGAGAGAGGTGCCGTGTCAGCGGCGGGGTGAGGGAATGAGTTGCGCATGTATCCTGCACAAAGTGGCTTTATGTGGACGCTGGTTGCTGATCAATCTGTTGCAGCAGGATGCGAATGGCAGCGTCAAGCTGTGGATCTTCACCATGCGTCGTTGCGCCGATCGGCAGCGCCACATCAATATCGGGCGGGCGGCCCTGGCCTTCAAGATCCTCGCCTTCCAGCGTCGCCACTTTGTACCGTGGTAGTCGAAATGTTGCTCCATCGAGCAGCCGCCAATCGAGCGTGCTGATCACCGCACCGCCGGTCGGTCGGCCAACCACCGTGCCGAGCCCTAATCGTCGATAGCCCTCCACAAAGCCTTCCGTATTAGACAGCGAGCGCTCGTTGATTACCAGCACAGTTGGCTTGCTGAGTACGCGGTTACCATGAAAATAGCCAGCGTCCACCGACGGTTGGTCGCGGTAGCCGCTTCGCAGCACGCTACGCCGCGAGAGCACATCCAGAATAAACGTGGCGATATGCCCGCCGCCATTGAAGCGCACGTCGATCACCACGCCCTCTTTACTGTACGTTTCGGCGTCAAGGTCGGCCAGAAATTGCTGGTACGCCTCGTAGCTCATGGCGTTGATATGCACATAGCCCAGCCGACCGCCGCTGACGCGATGAACATATTCTTCGTTTGCCAGCGTCCATGCCTGATAACAGAGTTGCTCGTATTGATAGGCGGCCACCGGACGTACCGCCACCTCGCGGATTGCGCCGCTGTTATCGGGCTGTTGCCCTAAGCGCAGGACCACGCGTCGCCCCACCGTACGCTGGAGCAACTCGTCAAGGTTGTTGGCCGAGTCAAGCGGCACACCGTTCACCGCGAGCAGGTAGTCACCAATCGTAATCTGCTCACCTGCTAATGCTGCCGGGCTGTCGGGCACAATGCGTGCAATACGCAAACGTCCGCTCGCGACCTGCTCCACACGGTCGAACTGCAATCCAATGTAGCCGTCCTGCTGCAAGCCGCCGCCGCCGCTAACACCAAGATGCGACGCGCGCAGCTCGCCAACCATCAAATTTAGCAATGTATGCAGGTCGTTTGGCGTTTGCGCGCCAGCTACCAAGGGAGTGAACTGCTCTCGGGCAGCGCTCCAATCCAGCCCTCGAAAGGTCGGATCATAAAAATGGTCGCGCAGCAGCCGCCAGCTTTCTTCAAATATCTGGAGCTTTTCCTGGTTGAAATTGACTATCACTTCTGCCATGAGCGGCAATGCGTTTTGCTCACCTTTGGGGTATTTGCGCTGCACAATCTGACTGTTGTCGAGAAAGAAAAAGCTTTTGCCGTCAGGCGCAAACTGGGCCGCGCCTTTGAAGCCGGGATTCGTCGTCAGTTGGCGCGGTGCCTGGTCGCGGCGTGGCTCATCGAGCGGCATGGCCCACAGGTTGAACTTGCCTGCCACCATGGCACTGAAGATTAGATCGCGGCTATCGGCGCTGATGCACTGCCCGCGCGCATTCATCTGAGTTGGTGTGAGAAAACGCATGCGCCGCTCAATGCCCTCAAACACAATTTCAAGAGCCTTTGGAGTTTTGGATTTTACGTGTTGATCGGCTTGAGCCGCCGAGGACTCATTTCCCTCCTTCGTCGTTCGTCCTTCGTCGTTCGTCTTCTCCTCGAACAGCTTTTCAAACTCTTCTTCACGGAAGGTTGGTGCTTGCGGGCGCAAATCCACCCGTACAATCTGCGACTCGGCCCGATATTGGCTGGTGGTGAACAAAACGAACTCACCGTTGGGTGCCCACAATGGGTTCCATGCACGTAGATTGCTCAAAAAGGTGATCTGGCGCGACTGTTCTTCGCCAATGTGCTGCACATACAGGTTGCTGAACAAGCGCTCGTCCTGTGCGATGTAGACCAGCCATTGGCTGTCGGGTGACCACGCCAGTCCTGTGCCCGACGTAAAACGTGCGTTGATAAATGGCCGATCTTCGCCAGTTTCGACATGGAGCAGCCGAATCTCTTCATCGCCACGCACAAACGCGATCCACTTTCCGTCTGGTGAAATGCATGGGCTGGTCTTTGGCTGCTCGCCATTGGTGAGTCGCTGTTCAGCACGGGTGACGACATCATACTGATATATTTCACTGTCGCCATGGCGGTCGGAAACGTACACAAGCTTGCGGCTGTCTGGCGACCAACGCACATCGCTTTCGCGGGCGTCGGTGTTGGTCACACGGAACGCCGGACCCTGGCGGCGCTCTTTGTCGGTTTCTTTATCAGCAAAATCGACGAAAACCTCGCCGCGCGCTACAAACGCGATCTTCTTGCCGTCGGGCGATAGCTCAAATTCGCTGAAGTCGCGCGGATAGCGCTGCACGCGCACCGGCGTCATTTTGGTGTCGGGATGCACCTGCACCGAGATTGGCTCGGCCACGCCGCTCGCGAGGTCAAGCCGCCAAATGCCAAAATGACGCTCAAAGACGATTGTGCGCTCATCGCCGCTGATGCTGGGCCACAGCACCCGCCCTTCTACAAAATTAGTGACCTTGTGCGCCGGGCTGCCATCGAGTGGCTGCCGCCAGATGTTTTCCACACCATCGCGGTCAGACACAAAAAACAGTGCCCTGCTATCCGCCGACCAGAGCGGCCAACGATTAAGGCCGGTGTAGTTGCTGATCTTGCGATAGTCGCTGGCGTCGGCTGTGTTGCTGACTGTCCAGACCTCCGCGCCGCCGTACGGATTGGGGCCGCGCCGCCACCAAGGATCGCGGCTCACATTGAAGGCCAACCGGCTGCCATCCGGCGACACGCTGAGATGTACCAGACGCTCATAGGGCTGCACCACCCACGGAACGGGTGTACCGCCTGCGGCTGCTACACGGTACAGAGCCGTGCCTTGAAGGTCGCGCATCGAGCTGAAAAAGAGATGTTGCCCATCGGCGGACCACGCCTCGGCTGTGCTTGCCTGCTCATGGTACGTCACGCGCCGCACATCATCGTTCGTGAACGACAGGATGTAGAGATCGCCGGTGCCTGTTCGATTGGAAGTAAAGGCGAGTTGCGTCCCATCTGGCGACCAGCGTGGCGCGTAGTGCATACTGGGGTGCGCGGTGAGGCGTGCCGCGCGCCCGCCTGTAGCATGAACAAGCCAGATGTCTGCGGCATAGACAAACGCAATATGCTCGCCGGACGGTGAAACAACAGGTGTTCGAAAGTATGGTCGCGCCATTGTCTGAGTTATATTCATGGGTTCTGGTTACTCCGCAATGCGGGAGATGATGTGCATAGCAGTGCAGACGTATTGCACGTCATCCACATAGCGTTACGCAACTGCAAATGATATGGATGGGAAATTATAGCAAAGAGGTGAACTACGAGCAATGTGTAAAGAACTCCAAGAGGAAGTTATCGGCTGTGTCTTCACCGCGCAGTTTCAAGCCTTTTGTTTGCCAGGTTTCTGCCAATCCAGTACGTTTCACAATCTCATAACGGTTGAGGGATGAGCAGCATCTCATTTCAGAGACACGCCGCACATTGTCTGTAACGTTTTGTTGGGCAAGCCGTTGACTTTCGAAATGCTGCACATGCCCTGCATGTGAAATGTCGCGTCGCCTAGTCGCGTGTTCGCACATGCTGAAGCAACCGCTCGGCATGCGCTGGCCCGGCAATGATAAATGGTGCGGTGCGGCGCTGGCCTTCCAGCAACGGCGCGATATCGAGCGGCTGTCCGTCCAGCGTCACAGCCACGCCGCCCGCCGCATCAAGCAACGCCATGCCTGCCGCAATATCCCAGATCGACACGTTGGTAACAAGCGCGCCGATGGCATGGCCACGCGCCACATAGCCAAACTGCGCAACCGTGCTCCCAAGCCCCCATGTTTTGCCAGGAAAGCTGATGTCGAACACCCGATGCAGAATCGGATGGAATGGCGATCCAATCTTCACTGTCCCATCCCCGGTCCGGCGCGACATGGATCGGATCGCCGTTCATCAGCGCCTCACCGCCGGGCGCGGCCCAGTACGTATCGCTCGTCATCGGCAGATAAATCACGCCCGCGTAACTTTGTCGGTTGTGCAGCAAGCCGAGCGACACACCCCACGACGCCAGCCCGGCTACAAACGCGCTGGTTCCGTCCACGGGATCAATCGCCCACACAAATGGGCGGTCTAAATCCTGCTGCGTGTGCTCTTCACCAATGATACCATGCTCCGGGTAGGTCGCGCTGATGCGCTCAGTGATGAACTGTTCGATCTCCACATCGGCCTGCGTCACCAGACTGCGGTCGGCCTTGCGGCGCACATTCAATCTACGAAAGTGGCTCATCGCGATCTTCCCGGCCCGCTCTGCCCAACTGCGCACCTCATCCAAATTCACTTCACTCATGATCATCCTTTATCATCTATCATCCATAGCGCTGGCCTGCTGTGCCGGCCAGGGCGAAAACCGCTACAATAGTGCAAGCATTCCTCATGCCACAAGTAACACCGTGAAAAGGAACATGCACATGGAAATTGTAAACCAGGTTGCTGATGATATATATCAAATCCGCTTGCCTCTGCCGTTTGCATTGAGCAGCATGAACAGCTACCTGCTCCGCGATGGCAACGGCTGGACCGTGATAGACGCCGGGCTGAATTATCAGCCGGGACGCGAAGCGTGGCAGCAGGCATTAGCAGTGCTCGGCATCTCATGGTACAGCATCCAGCGGATTATCCTGACGCATACCCACCCGGATCATTACGGCGCTGCGGGCTGGCTCGCTGAACAAAGCGGCGCGCCAGTGTTCGCATCGACTGTCGAGCAGCGCTTCGCAGAAATTGTGTGGCGCGGTGGCAATCAGAACGATTACCGCATGGTCGCTACCTTTAAATTGCATGGCGTTCCGGCTGATCTTGCTCCACAAGTGCTTGATGACATGGCGGCATTGCGCCAGAAAACCGCTCCGCATCCCTCGCTGCACACCCTCGATCCAGGGTCTATTCAGATCGGGAATCGTCAGTTCGTAGCGTTTTGCACCCCCGGCCACAGTGACGGTCATATGGTCCTCCATTGTGCCGATGAGCGGCTGATGCTGTGTGGTGACACCGTGTTGATGAGAATCACGCCGAATATTGGCATCTGGCCGACGAGCCGTCCAAATCCCTTGGCCGATTTCTTGCACTCGCTAGGACGGTTAGCGCAGTGCAATGTCGAGTGTGCGCTGCCAGGGCATGGGCCGGTGATTATGACGTTCGCCCAGCGAATTGCGGAATTGCAGGCTCACCATGAAGAGCGACTCCAGCGGGCAGAAACAATTGCGGGCACAGGTGCAACAGCATGGCAGATTTGCTCGTCTCTTTTTGCAGTAGCCGAGTTGTCATCGCATCAACTCCGCTTTGCGATGGCGGAAACGCTTGCACATCTTGAATATCTGGTGCATACCGGGCGCGTTGAACGGCTTGAAGGCGATGGCATTTGTTACCGTGTGAAGGTATAACAAGGGAGTATCATGCCAGCTTTGCGGGCTATTCTTTTTGATCTTGATGATACGTTATATGATTACAGTGGGTTTTGGAGAGATCGACTGCACCGAGCTGTCGACGATGTTGCAGCTCGTGATCCACAGATTGATCGGGGTGCGCTCGCAGAGGCGGCGGTTGCCGAATGGGTTTGGATGGAACGCTGGCCAGACTTTTTGCGCCACCATGGTATTGCCGATGAGGATCTCATTGAAGCGACTCATGCTGCGTTCAAGCACGGCTGGTTCGACGACATGACACTTCCTGAAGATGCCGCTGTGGTGTTGCAGGTACTTCGTTCGCGCTTCAAGATTGGTCTGATTACCAACGGCCCATCACACATTCAGCGTCGCAAGATCGAGCGGTTTAGTTTGGCTGAACGAATGGATTTGTTGGTTGTGTCTGGAGAATTTGGTATCCATAAACCTGATCCGGCGATTTTTGAATATGCATTGACACAGCTTGACGTTGCGTCAGATGAAGCGCTGTTCGTCGGTGATTTGCTGGAGCATGACTTGCGCGGCGCTGCGGCTGCAGGCTTACCATTTGTCTGGTTCAATAGGTATCACAAGACGCTGCCCAATGATGTACCAGCGCCAGTTGCGATCATTCAACACCTTGAAGAACTGCTATTGATCGTGGAGGAACGGGCATGCTGATCTGGATTTTGGCGTTGCTGAGCCTGGCGGCTAACCTGGTCTTCGCCGCCCTTACCAACCTCTTTTTACGCAAGCGGCGAGTGTTACAACCTGCCGCCGCGCCGACCGCAAACGTGCCGCTGATCTCAATCGTTGTTCCGGCACGCAACGAAGCTGCAAACATCGAACGTTGCGTGCGCTCGCTCCTGACGCAAGACTATCCGCGCGTTGAGGTAATTGTGGTGGACGATGACTCCACTGATGCAACGCCTGCTATTCTGGCGTGCATCCAGGCCGAGGATGCGCGGCTCCGTGTGGTCACGGGCACACCCATGCGGTGCGGCTGGACGGGCAAGAATAATGCGCTCGATACGGGCGTGCAGGCGGCGCTCGGCGCATGGCTGCTGTTTGTTGACGCTGATATGACGCTGCAAGCCGGCACGCTCAGCGCGGCTTTTTCAGCAGCCCGGCATGGTAAGGCAGCCATGGTGACGCTGTGGGCGCACCAGCAGCTTGAAGGCTTTTGGGAACGCGTTGTGCAGCCGGTGATTATTGGTTTCAATGTAGTTGCTGACCCGTTCCAACATGCTAACGATCCGGCGCATCCGTCAGCCACGGCTAACGGGCAATTTATTCTGGTCGAACGGACAGCTTATGAGTGGATTGGCGGCCACAATGCTGTGCGCGACGAAGTGCTGGAAGACCAGATGCTGGCGCGGCACTTCAAGCGCGCGGGCGAGCGTATTCTCATGATGGACGGAACACACATGCTGAGTACACGCATGTACACATCGTTGCGTGATATTTGGGAGGGTTGGTCGAAGAATAACTTTCTGTCGCTCAACCGCAACATGCTGGTGATGCTTGGCAGCGCTGTAAGTGTCTATCTTATCGCTGTGAATCCATTTGTCATGCTCTTTGTGACGCTCAGCGAGCTGAAGTTTAATCATCACCTGACTGATCCGCTTATTATCAACTTGTGTTCAATTGGGTTGCTCTTTTGGGCACGCTGGCGCGTGCGGAATTTCTGTGGTACGCCGCTGCGCGATTATTTGCTCCATGGGCTTGGCGGAGCAATCTTCATTGGCATCTTTTTCAATTCGGCCTATCGTCATATTACCGGCCAGGGCGTGATGTGGAAGGGCCGCAGCTACAGCGATGTGGATTCGGTCGCTTAATATGGATAAGCATTACATGTAAAGCGTAGAGCGAGGCCTCACTCGCTCACTTATTCATCCGCTCATCCACTTACTTGTTTACCTCAACCTCGCCAAGCACCAGCCGTGTCGCGCCGAGCACGGGAGCGTCACTGCTCGTCACCGGCAGCCGTGTGCTGAGGTCGGTTGGGTCGGCATCGGCGTTGCGGACGCCCAGAAGCAGCGTGTAGCGACCTGGCGGCAGGTCGGTGGGAATTGCCAACGTCCGCTCATCATGGACCGGATCGCCCACGCGCCATGTGGTCGTCAATCCAGCGGGCGGGTAGCCGTTGAGCGGCGGCAGGTCGGTACCAGCCAGCGGCGGCTGCGAGCAGTCGTGGCACAGATGCAGAAACATGCTGTAATTGTGCGTCGGCTTGGTCACAGCCTGCCAGTACAGTGTGATTGGCAGCGAGCCGCCGGGCCGCACCATGCCGCCAAGCGGTGTAACGCTGTAGCCGCGCAGCTTGATCTCGCCGCCGAACGTCGCTTCGAGTGGCACGGCTGGCTGTGGGATGGCAGCAGCGCCCGTTTCGCCAAAAAATGACGGATAACTTTGGCACATCACCTGCACGCCGACGAAGCGTTCGCCGCCGCACGGCCATGCGCGCTGCTGCTCTGAGAATTGGAAGCGCAGCCCGACCCATCCAAACTGGTCATCACTTGTTGGTGGACGGTCAATGGTTGCAGCATGATCGGGCGCAATCAGCAGCAGCGCCCGTTTTTTGCCAAAGGCGAACTGCGCGAACGGCACGTCGTACCGCCGTCGAAAACATTCACTGATGCTTTCCGGCTCGCCTTTGTATGTTTCGGCGCAGTCGCCTTCCGAAAAGTTGCTAAAAGCGGCTGGCTGCGGCAGCGGGTCGGGCGTGACGCGCGGCGCATAGTAATCCCACATGGGCGCGGCATAGTACGGGTGCAAAATTAACAAATCGTCGGGATGCAGTTCGCCAGCAAGGTAGCTGATTGCCTGCCGCCATTCCTCTTTGACCGGCGCGCCTGAGAACAGCCCATGCTCAGGCTGAAGCAGCACAGCAGCGTTGATCATAAACAAAGCAGCGAGTAGCACCCAACGGCTCGCAGACGATAGACGATAAACGATAGACGAATGAGCTTGATGCCGCTGTCCATCGTCTATCCCTTCGACTGCGCGGTTCGTGAGCGTGTCGAACGGCAGGACAGGCGTCCGTTGTCCGTCGTTTCCAAACGGCCACGCTAGCACCACAATCCACACTGGAAACGCCATGGTTGCGTAGCGCGACTCATAAATCGGCGCGAAAGCCAGCGCGATGGCGAACAGCGCCAGCGGCACCGTGAACGCGCACACAACCACTATCGCCGCCATGTTGCCGCGCCACGCGTCGCGCACGATCAGCGCCATTCCCCACAGTGTCAGCATAATAAATGGCACGAGCCAGACCAGGAGCGGCATGCCCAGAAACCCGCCGATGTCGCCACGATCCAGGCTGAAGTGAACGAACGTCAGCCAGAGGCCCAGCAGCGGCCCGGCGGCGACATGCCCGCTTTCCTGCCAGCCGTTCGTCACCACCGCGCTCGCGAGCCCGTACACGCCCGCCACACTGAGCACGATTGCCAGCGCGAACGCTGTTAGCTGCCAGTGCCGTTGATGCAGCACCAGTGTGCATGCCAGCGCCAGCCCGGCCAGTGGCAGCAGCATCAGCCGGTGGCCCAGCAGCGCCATCACTGCCAACCCGGCGACAAGAAGCCATGATCGCCATGTGCTATATCTGAGCGCGCGTAGCACCGCAAAGAGGAGCAGCGCCGCGACGAGCATGACCATGCTGTACACCTTGGCGTCCTGGGCGTGCCAGATCGCGAAGGGTGATGCGGCGAAGAGCAGCGCGGCGATGACGGACAATCGACGATAGACGCCTGTCCTGCCGTTCGACACGCTCACGAACCGCGCAGTCGAAGGGATAGACGATGGACATGCGGCATGTATCTTTCGCCCTTCGTCCTTCGTCCTTCGTCTAGCTGCGTTCTCCGCTCTGCAATCTGCAATCTCCAATGCGAGCAGATACATCACTACCACCGTCAGTGCGCCCGCCAGCGCCGACGGAAAGCGCAGCGCCCATTCGCTGTCGCCCGCAATGCCAATCCAGCTCTTGAGCAATAGGTGATAGAGTGGGTAGGCAGCGGTTGGCCGGAAGAGATCCGCGAGCAGCGCGCCCCATCCATGCCGCGTGACTTCGGCCCATGTGCTGCCTTCGTCGAGCCACAGGCTCTGCGCGCCCAATCGGTACAGACGCAGCGCGAAGGCCAGCACGAACAGCGCGCCGCTGATGACCAGGCTTGCCTGAATATGTGAACGTGTGCGGGTCTGCTGTGTTGCCGATGCTGTGGGAAGTTGTGTATCAGTGGTTGTCATAATCATTCTACCGCAATGCGTGGCTGGATTATAGCATACCCATGGCTGCAAATGTAGTATCTGTATCTCTGGTTGCAGAGTTATAATTCCCATATGCTACGCGGCATTGTATCTGCTATCATGCGTGTAGCACAACACGAAGGATTTTGCTATGCCTATTTCATACAGCGAACTTGCACAGTTGACATGCCCTGCATGCGGCAAGGATTTCGAGTCCGCCCAGTGGACGCTGGTTGACGCGGTTGAGCGGCCCGATCTTGCGCAGGCCTTGCGCGACGGCACGCTCGATCAGGTGGTCTGCCCGCATTGTGGCCATGCCGGGCCATCGGGTGCGCCGCTGCTCTTTCACGACTCGGAGCGGCGGCGGGTGTACTTTGCCGTGCCAGCCGACGTGCCGGAGTACACCTGGCGCGCGCGCGCGCAGGAATTGTTGTACCTGTTGGTTGGCAGCCTGCCGGAAGAAGCGCGCCTGCCCTACCTTGGCGATGTGCAGATCGAGCAGGAGGTGGAGGGCGTGCGGCGGGCTGTGTTGCGCCGCAGCCGTGGTCCCGCGCCGCAGCACCACCCTGAAACCACGCCCGAACCTGCAACGTACCATGCGCCAGCCGTGGAAGCTGAACTGGAGCCAGCGGTTGTTGTCACGCCTGCCGAGCCGTCGAGCGAATTACTTGATGCGGTGCAGAATTTGCTTGCCGCCGACACGCCAGAGGAGTTCGAGTCGGTGGTGCAGCGCTATCCTGTTTTGCTGACTGATGCTGCGCATGCATTAATCATGCAGTGGGCCGATGAGTTGTTTGCGCAGGGCGAGCGCGAGATTGGCGAGGCGTTGCGGGCGGTGCGCGGCACGCTACTTGGCATGCAACTCAGCGCGCCTGCTCATGCCGATGTCGCGCCTGTCATTGCTGCGGTGGCAGAACACCTTCCCGCCCATGCCGCGCCCGCAGCAGGCATGCTATCTGAGGCAGCCTACCAGGAGCTGCTTCAAGCCACAACATCCGATGCGCTCCAGCAGGCAGTGCGTGATTATCCGGCGCTGTTGGAGCCATGGGTCGATCGCGAGCTGGCCGTTCGCGCCGAGAACATGCTCAACGAAGACAATGAGCGCCTGGCCGTCGAGATCGAAGAGCGGCGCGAGGCGCTGCTTGATCTTCGCGCAGTGTTGAGCAGCGAGGCGCAGATGCTTACGGCGATTGAAACGCTGCTGGCCGCCGACAACGAAGATGACCTCGCGCAGGCCATTTCCGATTATCCCATGCTGCTCACTGACGCAGCCCAGCAGGCGCTTACGTTGCTTGCCACCGATGCGCGCGCCCGTGGCGATGTTGCCATGGCTGAGTATGCGGTGGAATGTCGCGGACTGTTGCAAGATGTACGTGCCCAACTGCCGCACTAGCTGCACAACAGCTTTCCCTGTAGACAAGGCTTGTATAATGAAAGCAGATCGCTCGACTTATATAGAAGGAAGGCTCCATGCCAGCGTTTTTCGCATTCCACCTTGGCCCGCGCGTTGTCTATCAAGAAGATCTTGTTGATGCACTGGGCCATGCAAGTAGAGCGGCTCGGCGGTACGCGCGCGTTGATTGTTACCGATCATGGTCTTATCGAGGCTGGTCTGGTGCAACGTGTGCAGGCAAGCCTGGCGGAGGCCATTGACATTGTAGGTGTTTTCAGCGATGTGCCGCCCCATTCGTCGGTTGCTGCGGTGGAGCAGGGTGCTGCCTACGCGCGCGATGTGCAAGCCAATCTGCTTGTTGCGGTTGGCGGTGGCTCCGTCATCAACACAGCCAAGGCCATGCGCATGCTGCTGGCGGAAGGTGGTCAGTTGCGTGATTATGAAGGTGTTGATCGACCGCTGCGGCAGCTTATGCCATTGGTGGCAGTGCCGACGACTGCTGGAACCGGTAGTGAAGTGTTGCCGTTCGCCGTTATTCGTGACGAGGGACGGCACCGCAACATGACATTTGCCAGCCCGTTCCTTGCGCCCGATCTGGCAGTGCTCGACCCGACCGTGACGCGCATGCTGCCACAGTATCTGACTGCCGCCACCGGTATGGATGCGCTGGCACATGCGATTGAGGCGTTTGTTTCGACGGAAGCAAACCTGATCAGCGACAGTCTGGCGTTGCAGGCTATTGATACGATTTCGAATAACCTGCGTACCGCAACATATAGCAGCGACGACATGGAAGCGCGCGGGCAGATGCTCGTTGCCTCCTGCATGGCGGGCATGGCCTTTTCCAGCGCGCGGGTCGGTGTGGCGAATGCTATCGCCCATACCATCAGTGGCCGTTTCGCTATCCACCATGGCACGGCGAAGTCCGTTGTGCTGCCAGATTGCATGCGCTTCAATAGCATGGTTGTGCCGAATCGCTACTCCCGCATTGCGCGGGCTATGGGCGTGAATGCGGGCGGGCGTGCTGAGGAACATGTGATCGAGGACGGCGTTGTGGCGGTGGCGGCGCTGGCGTCGGATTGCGGCCTGCCGATGCGTCTGCGCGATATTGGCGTACCGGAAGATGCGCTGACCACAATTGCCGAAGGAACATTGGCTGACAGCGCGATGCGCACTAACCCGCGCCCGGCAACGGCTGCCGAGGTGTGGGAGATACTGCGGGCGGCGTGGTAGTGAGTATGGTTTGGTAAACAAAGGTCGAACGCTGCAATTGCAGCGTTCGACCTTTGTGTTATGCCGCTATTTCGCGAGTCTATCTGCACCTGTGTTGGAAGCCGTTGCGATACGCGATGTGCTACCACTTCTTCGTCGCAGCATTCTCCCATGTGCAGACAGCTCAAGGCCCAGAGATGGGCAAGATGGAGCCGTGTGAACGTTCGGCCGTCGCCGAGTTCGGGATCAGCCAGGACTTGTGGAAGGAGCGTGTCGATCAAGATATCCAACTCCATGAGAGACATAGTCAATCCTCTCGTATGCAGCCATCATGCTATAGATACAAGATCACTGCGTATACAATTATACGGTTTGACGTGTGCGGCGCGCATTATACCACATTTAAACTTCTTGATCATATGTAGTATAAACGTTGCTGTTGGCGCATTTTCTCTGAGCACCGTCGATATGAACACAAGACGGCGCGAGCAACAAAAAAGTTCCACGGTTTCATCAGCCATGCTTCACGCGGCTATGTTGCAACTCGCGGTATAATAGCGACGTGCAAACTGAAAGCGTACATCATGCCGCTGCTACATGGCCTGTGCGGAGTGAAGCGCGTAGTGCGTTGCGCGCTCGCCTGCTCGACGGGCGCGTTCTGCTGCTTATCTTGCTGGCGCTGCTGGCTGGCACACTGGCCTATCAGGCACCGCCCACCGCTTATGTCTCGGTCGGATGGCTGGCGATCAATTCTTTTTGCCTACCAGCGAAGGCCAGGGAAGCGCCGCTGCTGGCAGTTGGTACGGCGATGAGTTGACGCCAGATCGGTAACCGGGCGTTCGCGTTGGACGCGCCAGACAGCCAGTATTCTGCTGCCTGGCATGGGCGCGAGTGGCGATATCGAGTTGATCATGCGCATGCAGGGCTGGCCCGAGGACGTGCTGGCAGCAGAAAAGCAGCCGCAGGTAACGGTTGTGGCCAATAATACGCCAGTCGGCACGTTTGCGCCGTCGACGCGCTGGCAGCAATTCCGTCTCATTATTCCTGGTGCCGTGCAGCAAGGTGGCGACCTGCGCCTCGAACTGCGCGCCTCTGATACGTTCACCAGTACGCAGCGCCATGTGGACACGCGACCTAAAGGCGTGCGGGTAGCAAACATTTCTCTTGAAGGCAGCGCGCCACCGCACGTTGCCGCGCCAGAGTTGCTGCCGCTGGTGTGGCTGGCGCTCAGTGGCGTCCTGCTGTTTCTGGTGCTGCTTCTGCTGACTCGTCGTGCCACCGCGCCGTTGATGCTGGCGATATTGTTAATCTGTGGTCTTGCCATGCTGCTATCGGTGTTGCGGGCATGGACGGTGGCACTTTTGCCATGGCTAACGGCACTGCTGTTTGTGGCGCTGCTGGTTGTGCTTGCCCCGCTGCTCGTGCGATTATGGATTCTGTTCGTCGCGCGATTTACGCGTGCGCGGGCGCTTGGCTATGGTCTTATGGCGGCGACGCTTTGTTGGGTTGTTTACATCGCAGTGCGCTTTGCCCTGGCGGCTCCTTGGCCAACCACGGCTCCCCTGCGCGAGTCATGGCTGGACACGGCCATTCTTGGCGTCACCTTGGTGAGCGCGCTGGTGCTGGTGCTGGTGTATGGCAAAGCAGGGCTGCCACGCGCATGCCAATCAGTCGTTGATTTGCTTGCGTCGTGGCGGGGCGGCGCGCTGGCAATGGCAGTGTTCGTACTGCTGTGGGTCGGCTACGAAGCGTCGGTGGTTGCATCATCGCCATGGGTTCGGCCATGCCGACTATGCCGACAACGCTGTGGTTGCGCGCAACCTCGTTCATGGGCGCGGCGGCGTGGTCGATTACGTCACGCAATTCTATCGTCTGTATCCCAGCATTACGCATCCACAGGATACATGGCCGCTGCTTCAGCCGGTCTGGATCGCAATGTCATTCATGCTGTTCGGCATCAGCAACTGGGCGGCGAAAATTCCGAATTTGGTGTTCATCACGCTGCTGGCGCTCATGATCTATCGCATTGGCGCGCGGCTGTGGGACCGGTGGGTTGGGCTTGTCGCGGCTATCCTGGTGCTGACAAGCCGCTATTTCTTTTACCTGGTGATCTACACCACGACTGATCTTGCGTTTACTGTTTTTGCATTTGGCGCGGTGTATCTGCTGTACAAGAACCATTAACCGAGAATTGAAAATCATGCAGAACTACCCGATTCGCTGTTCTCACTTCTCGGTTCTGGAGTTCTAACAGGCTTGATGCTCCTCCAGAAGCCTGGCAGCGGCGCGCTAATTGCGTTTGGCATGGGCCTGTGGTTTGTGGCAAACACCGTTTATCAGGCTCGGTTTGCCAGCAGCCAGCGCACGGCCCTTTTTGCCGCCACACAGCAGGTTGCACTGATTATCATGTGGGGCGTGGTGGCGCTGGCAGTATTGTCGCCGTACCTCGTGCGGAACGTGCAACTGTTTGATAAACCATTCTATTCAACTGAAAGCTACGACGCATGGGCGCTGGGTTACGGCGATTGGGAAGATATTTACAAAGTGTATATGCCGAACTCTGGCATGAGCGAGACTGGCGGTACGCCTGATCGTAGCTGGTTGTTGCGCTGGGGTTTCGACCGCACACTGGCGAAGGTTGAGTCGCAGGTGACGGCGGTGCGCAATTACCTGCTGCCGCCATGGGATCACATGCCGCTGAGTTTGAGCGATGTGTTTAGTGGCAGCGGGCTGCTGTACGGCGCGGGGGGCATGGCTGGCCTTGTTCGGCTTTGGAGCCGTGCTATACACACGGCAGCGCTTATTGCTGCTCCTGCTGGCCGCGTTTGTGCCATACATCTTGTTCCTGGTGCTGTACTGGCATGCTAATGAGGAGCGCTATTTCGTGGTGCTGATGCCATGGTTGGCGCTGCTAGCGGCATATGCCCTGTGGCGCGCCTATGATCACCTCGTGCGCGTAGATGGCGGAAGCTGGGCACCACTGGGGCTTGCGCTGGTCATTGTTGCCGTTTGGGCAACCGTGCAGCCATCATGGACGCGCATTGCCGACAAGGTCGAAAACGAGCCGCGTTTGCTGGCTGCTGATCTGGATGCGTACGGCTGGCTCCATGACAATACGCCGCCGGGTACCGTGGTCATGACGCGGTTGCCGTGGCAATTCAACTGGGCTGCCGACCGACCGGCGCTCATGGTGCCGAATACGGCATCTCCCGTGCGCTTTATGATGCTTGCCAAATATTATCATGCCCAATATCTTGTGCGTGATACACTTCAGAATCCTAGCGACCAGGCTCAGCAACTCATTGATGATCTTGTCAACGGCTCGCAGCCTGTTTTGCAAGAAGTCTATCGTACGCCTCCATACAAGGCGCTCGATGATAAGGGCCAGTGGGCTACGTACCGAACGGTGATCTACCGCTTCCCCGAGAATTATGCCAATGTCGCGGAGTTGCGCCCGTGAATATCTGCATGCTCACCTCGTCCTACCCGAAATATCCGGGCGAAACCACCGCGCCGTTCATTGAGGAGATTGCCGCCGGGTTGGTGCGGCGCGGTCACACCGTCCATGTTGTCGCGCCGTTTCACCGCGATGTGCGTCGCGCGCCGGTCGAACGGGGCGTGCATCTGCATTTCTTTCGCTACAGTCCAATCGAGCGATTAAACGTGTGGGGCTACGCCGAGTCACTCCACGCCGACATCAGCGTGAAGGGCCGCACACTGCTGGCTGCACCGCTGGCGGTGGGCGCATCGATGCGGGCGCTGTTGCGCGTCACAAGCGTAGAGCGACGAACGCAGAGCGTAGAACAGGATGGGGATGAAGTTGATTCCAGCAATGCTCCGCTCGCCGCGTGCCGCTCTTCGTTCGATCTCATTCATGCCCACTGGGTGCTGCCGAACGCCGTACCTGCCGCGCTGGTGGCTCGATTGCGCGGCCTGCCACTGGTAATTAGCTTGCACGGCTCTGATATCTTTCTGGCTGAACAGGCCGTGCCGCTTTCGCTCGCGGCGGGCGCATCCATGCGGGCGGCGGCCATTATCACGGCGTGCAGCGGCGATTTGCGCGAACGCGCGGTGCGGCTGGGCGCTTCACCAGAGCACGTTGAAGTGGTGCCCTACGGCGTGGACCCGCGCGCCTTTCAGCCTGATCCAGGTGCTGCCATGCAGGTACGGGCTGAGCTTGGGCTACCTGCTGACGCGCCGCTGATTGTGACGGTCAGCCGGCTGGTATACAAGAAAGGGCTGACCTATCTGCTCGAAGCGTTGCCAGCGATTCTTGCACAGCACCCGCGCGCCGTGCTGGTCATGGCCGGATACGGCGACCTGCGCGATGAGCTGGAGCGCCGCGCCCATGAAGCTTGGCGTCGCCGCACATGTGCACTTTCCCGGCCAGCTTGAGCGCGAGCGGGCTGCGCGCTTCATCAGCGCTGCCGATGTGTATGCCGTGCCGTCAGTGCGCGATCAGCGTGGCAATGTGGATGGTCTGCCAAACGCGCTGCTGGAAGGCATGGGCGCCGCCCGGCCAATTGTGGCATCATGCGTTGCAGGTATTCCGGAAGTGATCACCAACGGCGAGCATGGCCTGCTCGTGCCAGAGCGCGATCCGGTGGCGCTGGCGGCGGCTGTGTCGCGCCTCCTGGGTGACCGGGATTTGGCGGAACAATTGGGCGCGGCAGCCCGGCGGCGCATTACCACCGAGCTGACGTGGGACCAGACGGCGGCGCGCTTCGAGGCGGTGTACCGGCGAGCTATCGGTGACAACGTGACAAGGTGACCATCTGGTTGCCTTTTGTTTTGGATTTTGCAATGAATAACGAACTGCTTCACAAAATAGAACACCTTACTGCCCATGTCGGCGTGATTGGCCTCGGCTACGTCGGCCTGCCGCTGGCGGCGCGGGCGGCGCGAGTTGGTTTTTCCGTCATGGGCTTCGACGTGGACGAACGGCGTATCGAAATTATTAACAGCGGCGCGAGCAACGTGGAAGATGTGCCATCCGATGCGATTTGCGATCTGCGCGCCAGCGAGCGGCTTGCGGCAACGACTGACTTCGGGCTGCTACATGCCGTGTGACGTGGTGGTGATTTGCGTGCCGACGCCGCTGAACAAAACCCGCGATCCCGACATGAGCTTTATCGAGCGCGCCGCCGACGATGTTGCGCGCGTACTGCGGCCCGGTCAACTTGTGATTCTCGAAAGCACGACCTGGCCCGGCACCACACAAGAGATTATCCAGCCGCGCCTGGAGGCGACTGGCATGCGGCTTGGCCACTGATTTTTTCCTGGCCTTTTCGCCTGAGCGAATTGATCCGGGCCAGACCAGCAGCCGGGGCTTTACTGTCGAAAATACGCCCAAAGTGGTTGGCGGCGTCACGCCCGACTGCACGGAGTTGACTGTCGCGTTCTACCATAACATTACCAGCAAAGTGGTGCCGGTCTCGTCGCCGCGCGTGGCCGAACTGACCAAACTGTTCGAGAACGTGTTTCGCAACGTCAATATCGCGCTGGCTAATGAACTGGCGCTGCTGTGCGACCGCATGGGCTTAAATGTGTGGGAAGTGATTGACGCGGCGGCGACCAAACCATTTGGCTTCATGAAGTTTGCGCCGGGGCCGGGCTGGGGCGGCCACTGCATCCCTATCGACCCGTTCTACCTGACATGGAAGGCGCGCGAATATGGCTTTAGCACGCGCTTCACTGAGTTGGCGGGTGAGATCAACGTACAGATGCCTCGCCATGTGCGCGAGCTAACCATGCGGGCGCTTAATCGCCAGAGCAAGGCGTTGCGCGGTTCGCATGTGCTGCTGCTGGGTGTGGCCTACAAAAAGGACGTGGCCGATTACCGCGAGTCGCCGGTGTTCAAAATCATGGAGCTGCTGGAGGCCGACGGCGCGCAGATTACCACGGTCGACCCGCATGTCGACGAATTCGTCGACCATGCCGGGCATGCGCATCGCACCACGCCGTTGACCGTCGACTTGCTTGCCAGCGCCGACTGCGCGGTCATTGTGACCGACCACAGCGCGTTTGATTTCGATGAAATTGTGGCGCGCTCGCAGGCGGTAGTGGACACCCGCAACGCCACCAAACATGTGCAGCATGCCCGCGAAAAGATTGCACTTTTGTAAAGGATGAAGACGTACTTCAGTAATTCTTGAAAAGGTTGAACTGCCAGCGATACTTGATGCTGATACTTGAGCCTGATAATCTGGATTACACGTATCAAGTATGTTGTTCTAAGCTTCTTCCTTCTGCTTTCTGCCTTCTTCCTTTAGAACCTGCTCCCACTCCAGCAGGCGTGCGCGTTGGCGCACGTTCATGGCGACGATCGGGCGGTGGCGCTTGATATGCGCGAAGGCATGATCTGCGCTCAGTCCGTGTGTCATCAGAAAGGCAGCGGTTGTGAGCGAAGCGCGCCCCACGCCGGCGTGGCAGTGAATCAGCACTGGCATGTCGGCGTCGTGCGCGGCGCGAATGAACGCCACTGCCTCGCGTAGTTGTTCGATGGTTGGCGGATGGAAATCTGGAACCTGGAGTCGGAGCACATGCGTTGGCGGCGTGCCATCGAAGGCATCCTCACGCTCGGCCTGCAAGCTCAGCACGGCCCGCACGCCAAGGGCATGCATCTGCCGCCACTGCGCTGCGCTGAATTCACCGCCGATGTATAGCATGTCGTCGAGCTTGGAAATATTAAGGCCGAAGGCGCGTCGCCATTGAGTTGTAACGTAGCGCCACAGGCGGGCCGGGTCACGCGGCGGCGGAGCGCCAGGATCGGGCAAGCCAAAGGGAAGTTGGTGGGTCATTTTCTGATTTCTTGATCAACACTGTGTGAAGCTGTTCATGGGTAATCGTAATAGCAACATTGTACCACGCGGCAACGTCCTATCGCCGCAAGGCATACGAGTGGAGAACGCATGCAATCGTTTTTCGTTGGTTTGGTGTATCCATTCCGCGCATTTGGTGTGATTGCTCGCACACCACGTCTGTGGCGCTTTGTGGTTGTGCCGATCCTTGTCAATATCGTTGTCGCCGCCGCACTGTACGGCGGGCTGCTGTTTCTCGGCCTGCGCGAGATAGATGCACAGATCGGCGCGGCGACTGGGCTGGCGGCGCTTGTGGCGGGACTGCTGCGCGTGCTGCTGCTCGTTGGGTTGCTGATCGTGATTGGCTTTTTGCTGGTGCGCTTCGGCGTAGTGCTCGGCTCGCCGTGGTACAGCCAGCTATCTGAGCACCTTGAGCAGCAACTGACCGGCTACGCGCCGCCCGCCGAGCCACTAACGGCGCGTGGCATTGCCCGCGACCTTCGACGCGCTGTGGGGTTCGAGGCCAAGAAGCTGCTGCTGGTTATTGCGATTGGCGTGCCGCTGTTGTTGATCAATCTCCTGCCAGGCTTTGGTCAAGTTGTGAGTACCGTTGGTGGCTTCGCGCTTGGCGCGTTGATCGCCTGTCTCGATTTCTTCGATGGGCCACTGGAGCGACGGCGGCTCAGATTCCGTGCCAAGCTGCGGGCAGTGCGGCGTAGCATGCCAGCCAGCATTGGCTTTGGGCTGGTCTGTTTCGCGCTGGTCAGCGTTCCGTTCGTCAACCTCTTATCGATTCCGGTATGCGTCGCGGCGGGCACACTGTTTTTCTGTGAGCAACTGCGGCGACCGCGCTATTAAAGTTGGCTGCCCAACTCACCGCCAAACTGCTCAAGGAACGTCTGCATGAACGCCGTGCGACGTCGCGCCTCAGCCTGCCCTGCCTCGGTTTGCATCTGATCAGTGAGCTTGAGCAGCTTGACGTAAAAGTGGTCGAGCGTGTTGCGGGTGTCGTCGGGCGGGCGCGTCGTGGGAAACGGCTGGTCTGGATCGTAGAAACGCCGTCCGAGCGCGCCGCTTAGGGCGAAGCAGCGCGCAATCCCGATCGCGCCGAGCGAATCGAGCCGGTCGGCATCCTGCACCACCTTGGCTTCTATCGTGCGCGGTGCGATGTTGGCCGAGAAGCTGTGTGCCTCGATAGCATGCGCGATGGCGTCAACGTGCTGCGCCGGGTAGTCAACGCTGCGTAGAAAATCAACAGCAGCTTCGGCGGCCAGTGTGGAAGCCCGGCTGCGCAGCGGTGAGTTCTTTGGAACTACTACGCAATCGTGAAGCCATGCGGCGGGCAGCACCACCGCAATATCGGCATGCTCGGCCTGCGCCAACATGCGCGCATTCGCTACCACGCGCTCGATGTGCGCGATGTCATGCGCCGCGTCGGTGGTTGCGCCGTCACGTGTAAGAAAGGCGCGACATTGCTGTTCCCACTGCGGCCAATTGGGAAAGAAGGTCGATAGTTGTTCTGGCATGTCAAGTACTCGCGCGCGCCGGTCGATATTGAACGACGTGTACTCTTCCATCAAAGCTGAGCGTTTGCAACTCGCTCATCATGCTGTCTAACGCCGTTTGCTCGTTCATGCCACCGCTGCCACTGCCCAGCACCGGAAAAGCAATTGATGTAAAACTTCTGCCTTGCGCAAGTTCGATTGCATTGCGAATAGAGCGTCGGATGATGTCTTCATTCGAGCGCCCCCACCATGTGATTGACGCGACATGAATGATCCCTTTGTACGGTAGCTTCCCGGCGCTGGTCAGCACGGCCTGACCAAGTGCCAGGCGCCCATGGAGGCGCAGTTCCCGAAACGGTACTATTCCCGCGCGCTGCTTGATCGTGCCTGAAACACCATGTGGGCGGAGCAGCCACCACGGCACAATGTTCTGGTTCCATGCGTTGACAATCACCTCGACCGGCTGTGCGAGCAGATTGCCAGTCACGACCTGAAAATTCATCGCGATTGTAATTGCTGCTTTAGCCAGCCGAACGCGGCCTGTTGCATCGCAAGGTCGAATTTGTGCGGGCCGGGGTAGAACTGGCCAGTGTAGGCTTCGGGATGACCAACATCGCGATAGTGTGCCTTGATGCGCTCGTGCGCCGCCTGCATCCCTTCCGGCGTGAATAGATCATCTTCGGTGTCGTATTGCACCAGCAGTGGCAGCGGCGCGCGGCATGCGGCCAGATCGGGCCAGTCGCCATAGCGCGACCAACCGGGCGGGAAGAACATCCAGGTGTGCGTGGCGACATTGTGATCCAGTAAACCTTCGTATGTGCTCATCAACCCAACGATCACGGCGGCTGTGATTCGTTCGCTCGTCGCCAGCAGCAGCGCCGCGCGATTGCCGCCGCCCGACAAGCCGATGCATCCAACCCGTTCGGCATCAACATCCGGGCGCGAGCAGAGGTAGTTCAGCGCGATACGATCCTCATGGCTGACAACACCGGCCATGCTCGTGCCGAGCAACGTGCAATACTTCTCGATAACATGCTCGTGATGACCTGCCGCAGCATTGTATGCAGCAATCTCGCGTGGCATCGTCGCATCACTACTCCATTGTGACTCAGACGCTGTTACTAGATCGCGGATTGATTCTGGCATCGTCTCCAACGGAAAACGGCGGCTGCCCCACAAAAACGTGTCGTGGGCGAGCACAACAAAGCCCGCGCGCGCCAGCGCGTTGGCATACGCCCGCCCGCCATAGTAGCGCGCCCAGTAAGCGTCCATCTCCGGAAGCGTATTTGGGCCTTCGGCTATCTTCTCTTTGCCATAGAATTTGAAGCCGCCATGGGCGTGCAGCGCTACCATACCGGGCAGCGGCCCGGCCGCTTCGGCTGGCTTCAGCACCCAAGCTTGAGTGCGCGGCCCGTACCCGACCGACCATGAAATCGCTTCGCCCGCTACGCCATCCCGCTCCCAGCGGTCGTCGACCCGCACGTCCTGCGGCATCTCCTGCCCCTCACAGAAGCCAAGAACCTCACGGATGCGGCGCTGCGTTTCTGGCCCAGGTGGCGCATGTGGAAAGAGCGGGCGCTGTTGGCGCGCAGCATCCACCAGATCGCTGAAGCCGCCCAGATGTTTGAAGCTGTGAGGCATTATCGCACTGTCATCGGCATGACGATGTGAATGTACCCTTCGCTGCCGACCGGCTTGAACACGCCCGGGCTTTGCGGCGTCTGCGTTTCCAGCGCGATCTGTGGCGTACGCATCACGCCAAGCGCCTCTTGCAAGAACTTCACGTTCAAAGCAATCTGGCCGCCCTCACCATGGATCATGCCGTCCATCGCACTCTGGTTGTCGCCCACCTCGGTCGCGTTGGCGGTAATAGTCAGGCGGCCCGGCCCGAGTTCGCCGCCCGGCTCGATCGTGAGCTTGACGATGTTGGCGGAGGCCGTCGCAAAGTAGGAGGCCAGCTTCACCGCTTTAGCGAGTTCCTGCGTTTCCAGCACCGTGCGCGTGGCATGCTGGCTCGGAATGATGCGCTCGAAGTCGGGGAATTTGCCTTCGACCAGCCGCGAGATTAAATCCATCTGCTCAGTGTGGAACAAAATCTGTCCGCCCGATGGGGTAATTGTGATGTCAACATTTCCTTCTACATCGCCCAACGTGCGTGAAAGTTCTTGTAACGCCCGGGCTGGCACGATTACCTCGACCGGATCGTCAATCGGCTCAGGCAGGTTAATTGTCCGTACCGCCAGCCGAAAGCCGTCCGCGGCGGCAAACGTCGCCGTGGTGCCGCGCAGCCGCATGAGCACGCCCGCCAGCACCGGCCGGGTGTCGTCCGAGGCCGCTGCAAACGCGACCTGCTCAATCGCCTCGCGCAGCATGTCGGGTGGCAGCGACACCGTCGGCGCGCGGTCGGCCACGGTCGGGATGACCGGAAACTCGTCGGCCTCGATGCCCTTGATGTTGGCTTCGGTGCGTGAGCATGACAAGTGTACTGTTTGTGTGCGGGCGTCAAGCTCCAGATTGATGCGGTCGTTCGGCAGCCCGCCGACGACATCCGACAAAAGCTTGGCAGGGATCGTCACCGCGCCCTCATCCTCGATTTTGGCACCGATCCAGCAGGTGATGCCGATTTCAAGGTTGGTCGCGGCCAGCTTGAGCCGCCCTTCATCGGTGGCGATCAAAATGTTCGAGAGCACCGGCAGCGTGCTCTTGCCTGCGACGGCATGTCCGACGATCGACAAACCGCGCTTGAGATTCTCTTGAAGGCATGACAGCTTCATGCGGCTGAAACTCCCTTCTTGTATGTTCACCTACCAGTATGCCAGGATTAGCATTTTGGCAGTCTAAACAATCACAAATAGCAACTCATACAATTACAAATACGTTTGGTGGACTGCGATTATAGCACACAACCAGCAGTGATGGTGATCGTTGGAGCAACGCGCATGCGGTATAATGGACATAGATAGATTGTTGGTTGACGATGACATGTTCACGTTGAACACCCCAGCGTAAGGAGAATGCCATGTCCGTTCTTGAAACGCTCTGGAATACTGATCCAGAAGTTGCCCGCATTATCGCTAGTGAGGCCCGTCGCCAGCGCGAGGGTCTTGAACTGATTGCCAGTGAGAATTATGTGAGCCGCGCGGTGCTTGAAGCGCAAGGTTCGGTGCTGACCAATAAATATGCCGAAGGTTATCCTGGCAATCGCTACTACGGTGGCTGTGAATTTGTGGATATGGCCGAGAATGTAGCCCGTGCGCGCGCCAAAGCGTTGTTCGGCGCGACGTGGGTGAATGTGCAGCCGCACTCTGGCACACAGGCTAATACGGCAGTGTACTTCACGTTTCTCAGCCCGGGCGACAAAGTGTTGGGCATGGACTTGTCGCACGGTGGCCACCTGACGCATGGCTCGCCGGTGAACTTTTCCGGCCAGTTGTACAATTTTGTCGCGTACGGCGTCGATCCCGAGACTGAGATGCTGGACTACGAACAAGTTGCAGAAATCGCCGAGCGCGAGCGTCCCAAGATGATCACCGTTGGCGCGAGCGCCTACTCGCGTTCAATTAACTTTGCACGCTTCCGCGAGATCGCCGACTCGGTCGGGGCGTTTCTGTTTGCCGACATCGCGCACCCGGCCGGCCTGATTGCGAAAGGCTTGTTGCCCAGCCCGCTGCCGTATGCGCATGTTGTTACCACCACTACGCACAAGACACTGCGTGGCCCGCGCGGTGGCATGATCATGATGGGTCGGGACTTTGAAAATCCGTTTGGGCAGCGCGCGGCGAAGAGCGGGCGCATGTTCATGATGTCAGAGTTGCTGGATAAAATGGTTATCCCCGGCATACAAGGCGGCCCGCTCATGCACGCGATTGCTGCCAAAGCGGTCGGCTTCGGCGAAAATTTGCAGCCCAACTTCGCTGACTATGCCGCACAGATCATCCGCAACGCACAGGCGCTGGCCAAGGCGCTGGTTGATCGTGGCTTTCATGTCATCTCCGGCGGCACGGACAACCACCTGATGCTGGTCGATCTGCGCAACAAGAATGTCACTGGCAAGGCAGCCCAGATCGCACTTGAAAAGGCCAACATCACGCTGAACAAAAATGCCGTGCCGTTTGACGATAAGTCACCGCTGGTGACGAGCGGCATCCGGATCGGTACGCCCGCCATGACGACGCGCGGCATGGGTGTGGCCGAAATGGAGCAGGTCGCCGCCTGGATCGATGAAGTGATCAGCGGCATCGAGAACGAGCGCGTGCAGTTGCGCGTGGCTGCAGACGTGCAGCAGATGTGCGAACACTTCCCCGTTCCTGGCACGGAAGGCTATGAGGAGCCGGTTGAAGTTACTGAAGAAGTAAAGAGGTAGGGGCAAAGCATTTTGTGAAGCAAAATGCTTTGCCCCTACAGCGATGTGAAACTATGATTTGAGACTTACGGATTGCCGTAATCGGCGCGGGCGTTATGGGCGAGGCGATTATTGGCGGGCTGTTGCGGCAGGATCTTGTTGCACCGGAGCAGATCGTCGCAACCGGGCCGCGCGCCGCGCGCCGCGCCGAGTTGGAAGAGCGTTACGCCATCCGCACAACCGAGCATAACAACGAAGCTGCCGCATGGGCGCAGGTTGTGGTCGTGGCGGTCAAGCCACAAACCTTGCCGAAGGTGCTGCCGCCGTTGCAGGGCACGCTGCGTGCGGGTGAGCTTGTTATTTCAACTGTGGCAGGCGCGCCAATTCGCCATTTCACCGACATGCTTGACCATGCGGCGGTGGTCCGCTCCATGCCAAATACGCCTGCCCAAATTGGCGAAGGCATGACGGTCTGGACTGCTTCAGAGGCAGTGACTGACGAGCAGCGTGGTTGGGCGCGGGTCATTTTAAGCTCGCTTGGGCGCGAATTGTACGTCGCTGACGAGAATTACCTTGACATGGCGACGGCGTTGTCGGGCACCGGGCCAGCCTACTTCTTTTTGCTTATGGAAGCCATGATCGACGCGGGCGTCCATCTTGGCTTTCCGCGCTACATGGCGCAGGAACTTGTGCAGCAAACCATGCTCGGTTCGGTGCGCTACGCCATGCAAAGTGAAACCCATCCGGCTGAACTGCGTAACGGCGTTACATCGCCGGGCGGCACGACGGCAGCCGCCATCTATGAGCTTGAGCGCGGTGGTCTGCGGACCGTGCTTTCGGATGCCATCTGGGCTGCGTACCGTCGCTCGGCGGCGCTGGGCAAAAGTACGTAATTGTTCATTGCTTAGCCTCAGAGTGTTTGACAAAAAGGTGCATGTCTCGTATAATGCCATCCGGCGTTGCGCTACAACGTTTTGTTCAGTTTGGGTCGGTACCGAAGTGGCCAACCGGGGCAGACTGTAAATCTGCTGGCTTACGCCTTCGCTGGTTCGAATCCAGCCCGGCCCACCAAAGCAAAGTGAAAAGGCAGAAGTAAGAAAGAAGAAATGCACTCCTTACTTCTTATTTTTGCCTTTTCACTTTCATAGGCCCATGTAGCTCAGTTGGCAGAGCACCTCTTTGGTAAAGAGGAGGTCTCGGGTTCAAGTCCCGACATGGGCTCCAGATGTTCCGAGACGATCCGCCACAAACGGATCATTTTCATGTTTGCACACTTTTTGTGCATAGCGTGAGGAGTTGATACTCAATTATGGCAAAGCAGAAGTTTGAGCGGACGAAACCGCATGTGAATGTGGGCACGATTGGGCACGTCGACCACGGCAAGACCACGCTGACGGCGGCGATTACCAAAGTGCTGGCCTTGCAAGGCGGCGCCAAGTTTACCTCGTATGACCAGATTGACAATGCGCCCGAAGAGCGCCAGCGTGGCATCACGATCGCCATTCGGCACGTCGAGTATGAAACCGCCCAGCGCCACTACGCGCACGTCGACTGCCCGGGCCACGCCGACTATATCAAGAATATGATTACCGGGGCCGCCCAGATGGACGGCGCCATTCTGGTGGTCTCCGCGCCGGACGGGCCCATGCCCCAGACCCGCGAGCACATCCTGCTCGCCCGCCAGGTCCAGGTGCCGGCCATGGTCGTGTTCCTCAACAAGGTTGACATGATGGACGACGAGGAACTGCTGGAGTTGGTCGAACTGGAGTTGCGCGAACTGCTGTCCAAGTACGACTTCCCCGGCGACGACATTCCGATTATTCGCGGGTCGGCCCTCAAGGCGCTCGAGTCCAAGGCGACCGACCCGAGTGCGCCGGAGTACCAACCGATTCTGGCCTTGATGGAGGCGGTCGATAGCTACATCCCCACGCCGCAGCGGGCCGTTGACCAGCCGTTCCTGATGCCGATTGAAGACGTGTTCGGCATCAAGGGCCGTGGGACGGTGGTGACCGGGCGGATCGAGCGCGGCAAGGTCAAGGTCGGTGATACGATCGAGATTATCGGCATGGAAGACGCCCTGCCGCGCAAGACGGTGGTGACCGGCGTGGAGATGTTCCAGAAGACGCTGGACGAAGGCATCGCGGGCGACAATGTGGGCGCGTTGCTGCGCGGGATTGAGCGGACCGACATTCAGCGCGGACAGGTGCTGGCGATTCCGGGCAGTATCAAGCCGCACAAGACCTTCAAGGCCAATGTGTATGTGCTGAAGAAGGAAGAGGGCGGGCGGCACACGCCGTTCTTCCAGGGCTACCGGCCGCAGTTCTACATCCGGACCACCGACGTGACCGGCAGCATTGCCTTGCCGGAAGGGATGGAGATGGTGATGCCGGGCGACAATGTGGAGATGGGGGTGGAGTTGATCGTGCCGGTGGCGATTGAGGTCGGGTTGCGCTTCGCGATCCGCGAAGGTGGTCGCACGGTGGGGGCTGGCGTCGTCACGTCGGTTGAGTAATCGTGCCGTCAGCATCACGCTACGTTAACTCGAGCGTGAGACGCGTATTATGTTGTCTCACGCTCTCCTATTGAAAGAGTACGAATGGCTGTGGTTAATCGAACCGAAAAAGAGTCACGAGAGAGTGGAATTGTTCGTACCTACCGAGAGGTGCGCTCAGAAATGAAGAAGGTGGTTTGGCCGTCTCGCGACGAGACGATCAGACTTACTATTGTTGTCATCGCAATCTCAGCAGTGATCAGCCTTATTCTTGCTGCAGCTGATTTTGGTTTTCTGTCGCTCATTACGCTGCTTCAACAAGCTGTATCGTAGTGCCACAAGAGGTTTTATGAGTGAGCAAAACGACCAGCAGCCTGAGCCGCAGTTGCAAGACGACGGGCGGCGTTGGTATGTGATTCACACGTATTCTGGCTATGAAAATAAGGTGAAGCAGAATCTGATGCATCGTATCGAATCGATGGAGATGCATGATCAGATCTTCCGCGTTATTGTGCCGACTGAAGAAGAGATTGAAATTAAAAACGGTCAGCGGCGCACCGTTCATAAAAAAGTTTTCCCCGGTTATGTGTTGGTTCAAATGCGTATGACGGAAAACTCGTGGTACGTTGTTCGCAATACGCCAGGTGTTACAAGCTTTGTAGGTCATGGCAATCGGCCCGCGCCGTTGGAGGAGGATGAAGTTAAGTCTATTCTCCGCCAGATGGAAGAAGAGCCGCCGAAGGTGCGTGTTAGCTATCAGGTTGGGCAGGCAGTGCGCGTTACCGATGGGCCGTTTACTGACTTCGAAGGCATTGTGGACGCTATTGATCATGAGCGTGGTCGCGTGCGTGTGCTGGTAAATGTATTTGGCCGGGAAGCACCGCTGGAACTTGACTTTTTGCAAGTAACGCGTTTGGTTGATTAACAAGGTATGAATTGCTTGTAGGTTGCGAATGTGTGTACATGAGCGGCTCGATAATATGTTGTAAGGAGTAGATTGTGGCGAAGAAAGTTGTAGGCGTTGTTAAGCTGCAGTTGCCAGCTGGCAAAGCTACGCCAGCACCGCCAGTTGGTCCGGCGCTTGGTGGCTACGGTATCAACATCATGGCGTTCGTCAAGGAGTATAACGAGAAGACCGCTGGTCAGGCTGGCAGCGTTATTCCAGCCGAGATTACGGTCTACTCGGATCGTTCTTTTACGCTGGCACTCCGCACACCGCCTGCTGCTGACCTATTGCGTAAGGCTGCCGGTGTTCAGAAAGGTTCGGGCACGCCAAACCGCGAAAGTATTGCGACGCTGTCACGACAGCAGTTGCGCGCAGTGGCTGAGCAGAAGATGAGCGACTTGAATGCGAATGATATTGAAGCTGCTGAGAAGATTCTGTCTGGCACAGCGCGCAGCATGGGTATCAAAATCGAGGGTTAATCTATAGATGTGGGAGGGCGCAAGCCCGTTCGACCACAAGGAGTGTTTATTATGGCAAAGCATGGCAAAAAGTATCTGGACGCACTGAAGAAGATCGATCAGGCGCAGCTTTATGCGCCGCAAGATGCAATCAAACTTCTCAAAGATGTTTCGTTTACGAAATTCGACTCGACGGTTGAAGTGCATCTACGGCTCGGTATTGACCCGCGTCATGCCGATCAGAATATTCGCACGACCGTGGCGCTGCCATATGGTACGGGCAAGACGGTGCGTGTGCTGGTCTTCGCGCAGGGCGATGCGGCAGCTGCAGCCCAAGAGGCTGGTGCTGACTATGTGGGCGCAGATGACTTGATTGCTCGGATTGACAAAGAGAATTTCTTTGACTTCGACGTGGCAATTGCGACGCCGGACATGATGGGCAAAGTTGGTCGTGTAGGTCGCAAGCTTGGCCCACGTGGCCTGATGCCGAACCCGAAGAGCGGTACCGTGGTGCAGCCTGCCGATCTTCCACAGACCATTCGTGACATTCGTGGCGGGCGCGTGGAGTTCCGTAACGACAAAACGGGGCTGCTCCATGTTGCGGTTGGCAAGGTGAGCTTTACCGAGCAGCAGATTTATGATAATATTGCTGCGTTGATGGAGGCGATCAAGGCGGCCAAGCCAAGTTCCTCCAAAGGCGTGTACATCAAGAGCATTACGTTTACAAGCACCATGGCACCTGGCATCGCAATCGATACGACTGCGGCACAGTCGATGAATGCTGGAGCGGCGTAACGACTTTTTTTGAATTGAATACTGCCCCAGACAGCGGGTGCATTGCTTAATGGCCGTGTGCCGCCCGCCGAGGTAGATCTATGTATGATGGGTTTTGCCCGTCTGTAGGCTGCTGTGTCTGGGGACAGCAGCCTCTTTTATTGCTCTTGGGAAGGGGGTGAATTTATGCCAACGCAAAGCAAAGTTGATACTGTAGCCGATTTAACCGATAAACTCAGCCGAGCGCAGATGACGCTTGTGGCTGACTACCGCGGCCTGACGGTTGCCGAGATCAGCGATTTGCGCAAGCAACTGCGCTCCACTGGCGCGGAACTGATCGTCGCAAAGAACACATTGGTGTTGTTGGCGGCAAAAGCGACTGGCCGCGAAAATCTGGAGCCGTTGCTCGCAGGCCCAACTGCCGTAGCCTTTGCCTATGACGATGTCTCAGGCGTGGCCAGGGCCATCAACGATTTTAATAAGGGTGCCAAGCAGATTGCCGTTCGTGGTGGCATGCTTGGCAACAGCGTGCTGGATAGTTCGGCACTCGATCAGGTTTCGAAGCTACCTTCGCGCCAGCAGATACTTGCCGATATTCTGGGTGGCGTCCAGTCGCCACTGGCAGGCGTGGTGGGTGCGCTCAACGGCGTGGTGGCCAACGTGATGTATGCAGTTCAGGCCCGTATTGATCAACTGCAGCCCGCTGATGAAGCTGCTGCGTAACACATGTATAGCTTATTAGCATTTTATATTCAGGAGAATCACTCTCATGGCAAGCGATAAGGTAAACGCAATTGTTGACAGCATTGGCGATCTGAATGTTCTCGAACTCGTCGAGCTGAAGAAGGAAATGGAAGATCGGTTTGGCGTCACAGCCGCGGCCCCGATGGTGATGGGCGGCATGCCGATGGCTGGTGTGCCGGGCACAGCGGGTGGTGATGGCGCTAGCGCAGCACCGGTTGAAGAGAAGAGCGAGTTCGATGTCGTTCTGACGGCGGCGGGCGCTAACAAGATTCAGGTCATCAAGGTCGTGCGTGAATTGACCAGCCTGGGCTTGAAAGAGGCCAAGGATCTGGTTGAGGCCGCGCCGAAACCAGTCAAGGAAGGCGTGAGCAAGGAAGAGGCCGAGGAGGCTCGGACGAAGCTCGCCGATGCCGGCGCGACAGCCGAGGTCAAGTAGCCTTTCTTCTGTTCGTAAGCTCTGGGCATCGTGGTTACAGCGTCATGTTGTGACTGCGGTGCCCGTTTTATTTCCATGATTCGTTGGCCTGTGAGTTGCTGATTGCAAAGCGTGTAGTGCCCAAGTGAGGTCGCAATGGAACGGAGACAGAACCTGCTCATCGAACTTGGTCTGGTTGTGCTTCCTGGCGTGCTGCTTTTGCTCATCGCCATGCCGCTGTTGCCCTCAACGCTGCATTGGCACTTGCTTGACTTGACGATCTACACGAGAGCATCCGAGCAAGTGCTGCACGGCCACATTCCCTACAAAGATTTTTCCCTCGAATATCCACCGCTCGCGCTGCTCCCATTTGTAATACCGTGCATTCTTGCATTCAACATGCCGCTCAGTGTAGAGGCATATGGCGGCATGTTTGGCTTTGTAAACGTGCTGTACAGCATCGGTGTCGCGCTGATATTAGCAGTGATGGCGCGCGGCCCGCAAGTGGCGGCGCGGCGGTGGATGCTGGTGTCATATGCACTGTTTGTGGCGATTACTGCACCGCTGTTGCCATGGCGCTACGATATGTTTCCTGCATTCCTCACAGCGTGCGCGCTGCTGGCCGTGCTGCGGGAGCGCCCGATGCTAGCAGGCGTGCTGCTCGGCCTCGGTGTGGCAGCCAAGCTCTACCCGGTAGTGATCATCGCTGCCGTTGCGGTGTTCTACCTGGCACGCGATGACCGGCGGGCGCTCGCATGGCTGTTGGTTGGTAGTGCAGGTGTGGTAGCATTGGTCATGTTGCCGTTCCTCGTGCTTGCGCCGCAACAGGCGTTTTCATTTCTAACTTATCATGAACAACGGGGCTTGCAGCTTGAAAGCGTTGCTGGCGGGCTGGCAGCCCTGACCGGCGTGTTGCGCTGGACAAACGAGCAACTGGCGTTTAATTTCGGCGCAATGCACCTTCAGTCGGCGTTTGCGACTGCGGTGCTCGGCTGGCTCTTGCCGCTATTCATTGGCTCGCTGCTGCTGATGCTATGGCTATGGTCCAGACAATTTCAGCACGAATGTCAGCAGACTGGGCGCGTTCGCTTCGATCGGTTGGTGGCGTGTGTGGTGAGCGTGCTGCTGATATTCATGGCAACAAACAAAGTGCTTTCGCCGCAGTACATGATCTGGCTGCTGCCGTTTGTGCCGCTACTTAACGCACGTCAGCGAGTCTTATTTGCAGTCATGTTCGGCATGCACCATCGCGCTGTTTCCCTTTTGGTACGAACAATTGCAAGCGTTCGACCCCATGCCGGTGTTGCTGCTCAACATACGCAACCTGCTAGTGATTGCATTCATTCCGTGGTTGCTACTCGATGGTCGCTTCGTTGCAGCGGTCCACCCTGCGCGCTCGGCCACCGCGCCTTCAGAGATGGCATAACCATGGACGGAAACGTTGCTCCCCCGGTTCTTGCGCTTCGCGCGCCCTACGACTTTGCGCGCTCGATTCGCTTCTGGCGTATTTCGACCGGCGAGTTGTGCGAACAATGGGCGGACGGCGTGTACCGGCGCGTGATGGTTCTTGACAATGAACCGGCCATCATGGCTTTGCATAATGTAGGCACGATTGAACAGCCAGCTATTGCAGTAGAGGTTGATGCGCGCCCCGCTTCCCCGCGTGAACTGCACATGCTCGAACCGACAATCCGCCACTTGCTCGGTGATGATCTTGATTTGCAAGCATTTTATGCAGCTGTCACGCATGACCCGGTCTTTGCTCCAGTGACGCAACGCCTTTACGGGCTGAAGCCCACCCGCTCGCCGCTGTGGGAAACGTTGTGTTACGTCATCATTGGACAGCAGATCAGTGTGCAGTTCGCCTACAAGCTCAAGGAGCGGCTGGTGTCGCGCTATGGCGAGTCGTTTGAAGCTGGAGGTCGCCTGCTGTACCATTTTCCCTCGCCCGAACGGTTGGCCGCCGTAGATCCGGCTGAACTTGTCCCTATGCAGTTCAGCCGCAGCAAAGCCAGTTTCATCATTGGCCTGGCGCAGCAGATCATCACGGGCACGCTTGATCTCGATCGGCTTGCATCTATGCCAACGGCTGAGGCAATAGCATATCTGACGCAGTTTCGTGGCATCGGCGCATGGTCGGCGGAGTTTACGCTGATGCGTGGGCTTGGCCGTGCCGATGCCATTCCAGCGAACGACGCGGGCGTGCGGAATGGCATTGCGGGACTGTACGGCGAGCGGCTGGCGGAAGAAGCGCTACGGGTCTTTGCGGAGCGTTGGAGCTTGTGGAGCGGCGTGGCCGCGCTGTACCTGCTGGGCTGGTTGCGAGAACAGCAAAAAATGTAGGGGCAGGTCTGAGACCTGCCCCTACAAACTAATGTGAATTGAACATGCCACGAACGCGATCCGCAACGCTTTCAGCCGCGCCGCGCATCTCTTTCACATTCTCGCGCACCTGTGCACGTGTCTCCACAGTCTGGCTGCCTTCACTTGGCAGCAGCAGCCACAGGACAAAATACAGCAGCACGCCGAAGCCCTGGAAAAACGACAGCAGCACGAAGCCCAGCCGCACGAACAGCGGATCGGTATTGAAATAGCGGGCCAGGCCGCTCGCGACACCGGCAACGACACGATCATCACGACTGCGCAGAATACGCTTCGTCTCCATGATTTCACCTCACTATGTGGCCGCTTGTAACATGCGGCGAACCACAACATTGTTATCAATCCATTCACGCAGTATGACGATTGAGTCACACAGAATGTTGCAACTAATCCTTTTGACATAGTACACGCTATAGCGCTCGGCCATCCCAAGATATTCCAGCGTGACGACGCGCGCTCAGCGAACAATTGCTACACTGGCAATGTAAACGAAAGGAGCGCAATCATGTGTAGGCGGCGATACGATTATAACTGTAAGTTATCTGACGCAATTGCAGAAACGCACGTATACGAAGGAGACACTGTACGCATCAATGATCGATCTGCTGAGTCCTCTCCAGTTCTGGTGCGGCGGCATTGTGGCGGCTTTCCATGGTGGACATTATGGCTGATCTGGCCTGCCATCGGTGTGCTGCGGTTTGGTGCAGATCGCGCTTCGGAGGTGGTTGGAACGATAGGAAGCCCATTTCTCGTTGTCCAGGTTATTGGTGCTATCGTACTCATTGCGGCGGGCGTAGCCCTGTTGTGGAGTGATTACAGGAGAAGGTGATCATGGCACAAGTCATTCCTGGCCGATTCTCGGCCTATCATGAAGGATCGTTTGTTGTGTTTTTGATAGGCATGCGCGTCAATAATCTGCTGGCAGTACGCAAATGGACATCAGTTGGGTCGGCAATGGGGCCAATGTTGCAAAACTTGTATAGACACCCGGAAAAAGGGTTTCTTGGCGGGCAGACGTTTTTTTACTGGCGCGGCGTTGCCTTGGTACAATACTGGCGCTCATTTGAGGATTTAGAGCGTTTCGCCCGCAACCGCGAGGATCCGCATCTCGCTGCATGGCAGCGTTTCAATAAAGCGATTGGCTCCGATGGCAGCGTCGGCATCTGGCATGAAACTTACCTTGTCGATGCTGGACAGTACGAGGCAGTGTACGGCAACATGCCCGTATTTGGGCTGGCAGCTGCGACGAGCCATGTTCCAGCGGTTGGGCGGCGCTCGACGGCGCGGCGGCGGCTTGGTGGCGACAACGAGCCGGCGGTTCCAACATCCGATGCAGCGCATGACGCATAAATCGCCTCTATACGAGATGAGAAGGAGGATGTGATATGTGTGAAACACGACGGCCTGCAGGGGTTCTGCTTACTCTGCTGCCAGCAGCGATTTACGGCGGGGTAAGCCTCTTGATGCTGCTGATCAACGATCCAGCTTATATTACCAATCCGCTGGCGCACCGGTCATGCTCACACAGGAGTCCTGTTGATTCTTTCATTGGTTGTGCTACAGTACATGGAGCAGGCACGTCTTTCGCGCAATCTGAAGCGATTTGGTATAGCAGCAATGTTTTACTAGCAGGATAGAATGATTCCAAGCGCTCCCATTACTCACCACACCAAAAACAACGCTGAGGTCGGTGATGGCCTGCTGTGGGTCGGCATGCTTGCGGTGGTTGGCGCGTGCGGCACGGTGCTTGTGCAAGGTGTTGGCGCTGGTTGGTCGGTTTCGCGAATAACGCTCTATGTGGTGCTAGCGCTAGTCCTGGTTGCACTGCTGCTCTTTCAGAACACACGTTGGCGAATTGTTCAGCTGGAACAAGCATGGGTCTATTTGCTCATCGTTGGCCTGGTGTGCTTTGCGCTTCACGTAGTCAGCGGCGATCCTTTTGTGCAACCGATTGTATTCACTGTGCCGTTGGTTAGCGCGGTGCTATGCTACTCGCCACGGCGCGCCATGCTTGTTGGACTTGTGTACCTCGTGCTCATTACATCTGGCCTGTGGCTCGGCGGCGTGCGCGATCTGCAGACGTTGGCTGGCTCGCTCGGCACGTATAGCTTCATCATGCTAACGCTTGGCGTGTTCACGTATCAGGCAGTGCGGCAGGCGACGGCGCGGCGGCAGGTTGCTGAACTCGCCGCCACACTGGAGCGCGAACGCGATCATTTGGCGCGCTTAGTCGCTGAAAATGCCCGCCTCTACGAGCAGGCGCAGCGCTCCGCGACGCTAGCCGAGCGCAATCGGTTGGCTCGCGAGCTACATGACACAATTGCGCAGGGCTTGACGGCAGTGACGATGCAGCTTGAAGCGGCGCAGCGTAGTTTTGACCGTGATACGACTCGCACTCGCGCACGTCTTGGCCGCGCCCACGAACTGGCCCGCGAAACGCTGGATGATGTGCGCCGGAGCGTGTGGACGTTGGCTGAACCGCTGATCGAGGCATGCGACATGCAGCCCATGCTACAGGAGCTTACGCATGGCTTTCAAGCGCGCACGGGCGTGTCTGCCTCATATCAGCATCTCGGCGCGCCACCACCAATTGACTCAGCAGCGGCGACGCAGGTAGTGCGCATGGTGCGCGAGGCGTTGCAAAATGTTGAGAAACATGCGCAGGCGAACAGCGTCACAGTCGTTACAGAAGTGACCAACGATGCCATGCTGGTGCGTGTATGCGATGATGGCGTTGGGTTTGCGCTTGCTGCTGATAGACATGCGGCTGGTCATGGATTCGGATTGATGAGTTTGCAGGAGCGGGCACGGCTGGCGGGCGGAACTGTCGCTGTGCAAAGCGCGCCGGGCGAGGGAACATGCGTGTGCATCTGCATTGCGCTACCCAGCCCAATGGAGAGGATAGTATGAGCATACACATCTTGATAGCGGAAGATCAGCGCATCGTGCGTGAAGGCTTGATGGCGCTGCTGGAGGACGAGCCGGAGGTTGAGATTGTGGGTGAGGCGGCGAATGGTCAGGAAGCGGTCAGCCTGTTCGACCAGCTGCAACCGGATGTGGTGCTCATGGATTTGCAGATGCCCGTGCTGGATGGTCCAGAAGCGACGCGCCGTATTCGCGAGCAGCACCCGGACGCGCGTATTCTTGCGCTGACAACATACGCCACTGACGAATTTATCTTCACAGCGCTGCGGGCCGGCGCAAAAGGCTATCTGCTCAAAGACGCTTCCACAGACGATCTTTTGGCAGCGATTCGTGCGGTGCATCAAGGGCAAACATCGCTTGCGCCCGAGGTGGCAGCTCGGCTCGTGTCAGGCATGAGTGACGGCGCGCCGGAGCAACTAACTGCCCGCGAACTGGAAGTGTTGCAGTTGATGGGTCGGGGGTGCAGCAATCACGAGATTGCCGACAAGCTCGTGATTGCGCCGCGCACCGCCAAAGTCCATGTGCAAAATATTCTTGGCAAACTTGGGGCGACGAACCGCACCGAAGCGGTAAGCATCGCGGTTCGTCGCAAGCTGATTAGCCTGTGACGACATGACCTACCACCTCGCTATTCTCCATGAACCCTACCTGAGTCGCATTCTTTGCGGCGAAAAGTCGATTAAGTCGCGCTGGCTCAAGCGGCGGGTCGCGCCATACGGTCGCGTCGCTGCTGGCGACATGATTTATTTGAAACAAACCAGCGGCCCAATCATTGCCACAGCGCGTGCAGCGGAGGTATGGCAGTTCGATGATTTGTCGCCTGCGCGAGTAAATGAATTACTTGCGCAATTTGGCAATAGATTGCGCCTTGAGCCTGCTTTTGCAGATTATGCGCGTGGGCAGCGCTATGCCGTGCTCATTTCGCTGGAAGATGTGCTTGCATTGCCGCAGCCGCTTTCATTTCGGCAGCGCGGGCGCAGTGGCTGGATTGTACTCGGCTCATCACCCCTCAGTAGCAGCAGTAGCCAGTAGATTATTCTGAAATGGCACTGCTGGCTGGTATGATTGACAGTCGGCATGGCTAATGCTACCATGCCTCAAGGAAAAGGCGTTCACAAAGCGAAGGAGCAAGCATGAAGCTGCATGAATATCAAGCTCGCGACATTCTGGCGAGCTACGGCATTCCCGTGACCGGCGGCGGCGTTGCGAGCACGCCGGAAGAAGCGCGCAAGATTGCGGAGCAAATCGGCAGCCGGGTAGTTGTCAAGGCGCAGGTGTTCGTCGGCGGGCGCGGCAAGGCTGGCGGCGTCAAACTGGCCGATACGCCGGATGAGGCGGAGCAGGTTGCCCGTCAAATTCTTGGCATGGATATCAAGGGCTTGACGGTCGAGAAGGTGCTGGTGGCTGAAGCGATTTCATACGAGCGCGAGATTTATCTTGGCGTGGTCATGGACCGCGCCGCCAAGCGCGTGGTGCTCATGGCCTCGGCTGAGGGCGGTGTCGAAATCGAGGAGGTCGCCAAGACCAACCCTGACGCGATTGTGCGCATCCCGGCCCACCCGACGCTCGGCTTGCTCGACTATCAGGCGCGCGATCTGGCGTTCGGCATCGGTTTGACAGATGCCAAGCAGGCTCGGCAATTCGCCGCAATTGCTTCGTCGCTCTATAAGGCGTACATGAATACCGACGCCTCGCTGGCCGAAATCAATCCGCTGGTCGTCAAGGCCGACGGTTCGTTGCAGGCGCTCGACTCCAAGATTGTGCTGGACGATAGCGCGTTGTACCGCCACGCTGACCTTGAGGCCATTCGCGACTCGTCGGACGAGCCGGAGGCCGAGACACGCGCGCGCGAGGCAGGCATTACGTTCATTAAACTGGACGGCGACATCGGCTGCATGGTCAATGGCGCAGGTCTGGCCATGGCGACTATGGATGTGGTCAAGCTGTACGGCGGCGAGCCGGCCAATTTCCTCGATATCGGCGGCGGCGCGGGCAAGGACAAGGTGCAGGCCGCGCTGCAAATCATTCTGGCCGACCCAAATGTCAAAGCGGTCATGTTCAACATCTTCGGCGGCATTACCCGCGTGGACGAAGTGGCGCGCGGCATCATCGCGGCGCTCGACGAAGTGAAGACCGACGTGCCGATGGTCGCCCGGCTAACCGGCACGAATGAGGAGGAAGGGCGCAAGCTGCTGTCCAAATCGACGCTTATTCCGGCTACGACACTGGCTGAGGCCGCGCAGAAGGCGGTTGAGGCAGCGCGGGCACGCGCGTAACGCATCAACGAACACACGTAGAGACGCCTCCCCGAGGCGTCCCTACATACATCATGTTGTGATATTGACTCCTGTCATTTCTCAAAAAGCATTGAACATATGAGGTATTGAGCGACCTGTTACGAGAGACTGTTTTGAGAGATACACAGGCCCACAAACAGCGGTGAGATGGACGCCATCCATTCCATATTCTCACGAAAATGGACGTTTGTGATACATATTATAGAAAAATGGAGCAGCATAACACCCCTTCAGAAGGATGTTATGCTGCATCCCACAAGGGATGTTGGGCGGCCGTGGTTGGCGGCGATTCCTCTAATCGCAGCGGTAGAACCCAAGCGAGTGGCTGCAGTGCAGCAGAACGCGATTCCTAAGATTATTGAGTTGAAGGGAAAGGAGAGGATATGATCATCCAGATTATCCGTTACAAGACCGGTCTTTCCTACGACGAGGTCAACCGACGCTTCATAGAGCGTTCAGATCGCTATCGAAAGGTTCCAGGTTTGATACAGAAGTACTACGTCAAGTTCACCGAGACGGGGGAGTATGGAGGTATCTACGTATGGGACTCACCCGAGTCTCTTGACGCTTGGAGAGCTGGCAATCTCTCTGAAACACTAGCTGAGACATACCAGATCGAAGGTGAGCCAGGGCGAGAGCTTGCTGAAATCATGTTGGTTCTTCATGAGCGCTGACCGTGTTCCTTCGAACTGGAAGCTCGCTCGGCGAACTCAGGCCGCGTGGGCGCGCTAAAAATTCTGTCACGTCCTTTACAAGTGGCGCCATGGAGCGCTGCAGCATCAATAGCTCGAAGGACACCTCTGAAGGTCCAGGGCGTCACCGCGAAGAATCAGTGCCACGCCATCTTGGGCTGTGGCTCAAGGCAGCCGCCGCCGAAGCCCTCAGCCGCCGCGCCGGTCGGCTGAGGGCCAGGGCGTTGCCCGAATCTCCATACCATACGCCTCCTTGCGTTGTATCAAAACGGTCGTTTGTGCGAGACGAAGGATGAGCATCAGGACCAGCGCAATGACCATTTGATGGCCAGCAAGGGTCATCGCTTATATCTCGAATGGTTGCCGCACACTATAATGACTTAAATCCCTGGCACAACCTCGAACTTCACGATCTGCTCGATCCCGCTCTCCTTGCCGTGCGCCACCATGGACCATGTGCCGAACTGCACGTCGAACGGCGCGACCCACTGCCAGTTGGCGCGCCCATCTGGCGCTGCTTGCACGTTGGTGTCGTTGAGTGGCACTACGCGGCCGTCCGGTGCATTCAGCCATGTGCTGATCTCCTCCTTGGACTTGAAGCCTGAGGTGTAGAACAGGAAACGCATGCCGCGCGTGCCACGCTCTGGGCTGACTTGCAGCGCTGTGCTGGTCGGCGGTGTAAGCTGCTCAATCTGGAATGGAATGCTTTGTGTCACCCCACTCGTGCGTCCGCTCATCACAATCTGCCATGTGCCATATGCGGGCACATTGATTGGCGCGGTCCAGCTACCATCCAGCCGCCCCTCAGAGCCAGCACTGCCATAGATAATAAAGTTGTCCGTAAATTTCTTCTGGTTCGGAGTGAGCGCGTAGGTGTCTACCCGCTCGCCCGGCGTGAAGCCCGTCGCATAGAAGCGGAAGATCGTGCCAGCGCTGCCGACCGGTGGCGTGATATTGTAGGCCGTGGTTTGCGCGGGCTGCTCCGGCGTAGTGATTTGGAAGGTCAACACTCGCTCCGTGGCACTTTTATTCCCATGCACCACGACCTGCCAGAAGCCAGTCTGGTATGAATCCGGCACAACCCAGTTCCATGTGACGCTTCCATCGGACAGTGCCTGCTGCGGCACGCCTGCCCGATCGGCTACCACGCTGCCGTTGGGCGCGTTCAGCCATGCGCTGAGCCGCTCGTTCGGCTGGAACGCGCTAGTAATGAACACAAAGCGCGTGCCAACTGGGCCGGCGGGTGGTTGCACTGTGTCGGTCTGTGTGGCGGGTGCGGCCAGCATCTGCGTCGGCATCAGCAGCGCGAGCATGGCGGCAACCACGATGATTAAACGATGGTTCATTGTACAATCTCCATATCTGTGTTCATACTTCGCAGCTACATATAGCATGCGCAAGCTGCGTCCATGCTGTGTCAAGCAGCGTTCGTTCACTTATATCGTCGGTGTGCTGCCGCAGATCACCGAGCCGCTGTCGCCATTCGACAAACACCTGCTGGCGCAGCGGATCGTCCTCCAGCCGTGCCAGCCATTCCATGTCGCGTTGCAACAGCGCCAGTTGCAATTCTACCTCACTGTAGCGGCAAGCCACCAACGGCAGCCGCTCGGCCTTGGCAGGTGGATAACTGGTTCCGTCAATCAGATCGTGCGGTTCCTGCTTGAACAGACCCGCCAGCAGCACGACGGTGCGCTCACTCGGCACGGCCAGCCCGGCCTCAAAGTGCGAGACTGCCACGCGCGACGCGGCTAGCTGTTCCGCCAGGCGCTCCTGCGTCCAGCCGCGCTGCACCCGCAGCCGGGCGATGCGCTGCCCAAGCGACTCTGGTTGTGTTAACGCTGTCATCTGCTCATTATACCAACATTGATGATACAGATTGCTTGAGGTTTGATGAGTCTTTGTCATGTGTGTTCGCTAATCCACTTAGCAGACGCATGACTGAAGTTCGTGTATAGTAGCTGAATACTAGGAGACAATACACATATTGTGTAACATAAGGAAGGTTTTCATGGCAACAACCAAACGCGCGCTGATCACCGGGATTACGGGGCAGGATGGCAGCTATCTTGCCGAGTTTCTGCTGGCGCAGGGCTATGAGGTGATCGGCGTGCTGCGCCGCTCCAGCACGGTGAATTTTGAGCGCATTCGTCATATTCAGGATAGGGTGACGCTGGCGTCGGGCGACCTGCTCGATGAAGTGTCATTGATCAATATCTTGCGCGATTATCGCCCGACCGAAGTATACAACCTGGCCGCACAGTCGTTCGTGGTGACATCGTGGGCGCAGCCGGTCTTCACTGGCGAGGTGACGGCGCTCGGCGTGACGCGCGTGCTCGATGCGATCCGGATTGTGGATCCCGATATTCGCTTTTACCAGGCCAGTTCGTCGGAAATGTTCGGCAAGGTGGTCGAGGTGCCGCAGCGCGAAACCACACCGTTCTACCCGCGCAGCCCGTACGGCGTCGCCAAGGTGTACGGCCACTGGATCACGGTGAATTACCGTGAGAGCTACGACATGCATGCGAGCAGCGGCATGCTGTTCAATCATGAAAGTCCCCGCCGAGGGTTGGAATTCGTCACGCGCAAAATCACCTATGGCGTCGCGCGCATCAAATATGGACTCGATAAGGATCTACGACTCGGCAATCTTGAATCACAGCGCGACTGGGGCTTCGCAGGCGACTACGTCAAGGCCATGTGGCTGATGCTCCAGCAGGAACGGCCGGGCGATTACGTCGTCTCGACCGGGCAGACGCAGTCGGTGCGCCGCTTCTGCGAACTGGCGTTTGGCTACGCCGGACTAAAGTACGAGGATTACGTGGTGCAAGACGAGCGCTACATGCGCCCCGCTGAGGTCGATCTGCTGGTCGGCGACCCGACAAAAGCGCATGAAGTGCTTGGCTGGAAGCCGGAAACGCCATTCGAGCAACTGGTCGAGATGATGGTGAAGGCTGATCTGGAGTTGGTGAAGAGTCAGATGTAATACGATGACACGATGATGAGGTGATCACCTCATCATCGTGTCATTTCTTCATGTTGTCGTGAGCGCTTCCTTGAAAATGCCAAGCGCCTCGCGCACCTGCGCGTCATTCACGATCAGCGGCGGAATGAAGCGAATGACGTTGTCGTACGGGCCGCAGTTCAACAAGAGCAGGCCGCGGTCGCGGCAGCGCGCCAGTACGTTCTTCGCCAGGCCGCCGTCGGGCGCGCCGTCCTTGCGCACAAGTTCCACGCCGATCATGAGGCCCAGCCCGCGCACATCACCAATCGCGTCGTGGTGCTCCTTCATGCCAATCAGTTCGCCCTTCATAGCTGTACCAAGTCGGGCAGCGTTTTCAACCAATTGCTCCTCTAGAATTACGCCAATCGTCGCTACTGCCGCGGCACATGCCACCGCATTGCCGCCGTAGGTTCCACCATGCGCGCCAGTGTGCCAGCGCTCCATGATTTCGCGTTTAGCTGCAATGCCGGACAGCGGCATGCCCGATGCAAGCCCTTTGGCAATCGTCATAATGTCTGGCACTATGCCGAAATGTTCGACCCCGAAGAACTTGCCAGTGCGCCCGAAGCCGCTCTGCACCTCGTCGGCAATCAGCAGCATGCCGTACTCGTCGCAAATGGCGCGCAGCCCCTGCATGAACGACGCTGGCGGCACGATGTAGCCGCCTTCGCCCTGTACCGGCTCGACCAGAATGGCGGCCACGTCCTCTGGCACGGTTTCCGTGGCGAGCATGTGGCGCAGTTGGCGTAGCGGGTCGTGGCAGCAGCCGATGTCATGCGGCGCGGCCTGCGAAATGGCTGCGGTGTCTTTGCCTGCAGCGCGCGCCACCGCACACTGGAAGCACGCTGCATATGGCGCAATATGCACGCCTGATGGGAGCGGCGCGTAGCCTGCGCGGTATTTGCCTTTGCTGCTGGTCAGCGCCATGGCGCCTGCCGTGCGCCCGTGAAAGCCGCCGCTGAACGCGATAATGTCGGGGCGTCCCGTGGCATGGCGCGCCAGCTTGACCGCGCCCTCGACTGCTTCCGCGCCGCTGTTGCTGAAGAAAAAGCTATCAAGCGCGGGCGGCATGACTCCGCGCAGTGCGCCGACAAGTTCCAGCAACGGGCGATGATAGAGAATGTTTGCTTGCCCGTGGAGCAGCAGACCGGCCTGTTCGCGAATTGCCTCGACAACGCGGGGATGGCAGTGGCCGGTGTTGGTCACGCCGATGCCGCAAGTGAAGTCGAGGTACGCGCGCCCGTCGGCGGCGTAGAGGTACGCACCTTCGCCGCGATCCACCAGAATATCGTTGTAGCGCGCCCATACTGGCGAAAGGTACTGCGTATTATCGAGCAGCGACATGGCGACTCCTTCAGTATTTCATATGCAGAGTTAGGGGATTTGGGGTTGTTTAATCCGCGCAATAGCCGCTTCGGCTTCGCGCGCAAGGCTACTATTGCGCACCTGGTCGATCACACTTTGGAAGGAGGTGATCGCGTTGGTTGGCTGTCCAAGTTGTTCTTGGGCAATGCCCTGATAGAACAATGCTTCGGGATAATTATTGCCATGCTGTTTAAGTGCAGTGGCGAACTGCTTCTGGGCATCGTCGGGGCGATTGTTGACCAGGTACATGCGCCCGAGCCAATAATGCGCTTCAGCAAAGTTGTCCTGCACGTTGACGGCGTTTTCAAAATCCCCTTGCGCGTCGTTGATCTGATTATTGCGCACCCGGAGCAGCCCGCGCCGATAATATGGTTCTCCAAGTGCGCCATTCGCCTCGATCGCCTGACTGTATGCGTCCTCCGCCTCTGGTATCTGGCCTTGTGACTTAAGAATTTTACCTTTGAGCAACAACGCCTCGGCGTAGGTGGGCCGCTGGTTCAGTGCAATCGTAACGTTATCAAGGGCATCAGCTATTTGTTGGTCCGCGAACTGTGCCTGTGCTAGCCCGAAATATGCTGCCGGGTAGGTGGAATCATAGGTAATTGCCTGCTTGTACTGCGTAATCGCGCCTTCCGTATCTTTTTGCCGAATTTGCGCCTCACCCAGCCACAAATGAGCCTTTGCGCACTGCTCGCGTTGTTCAGTGCTCGCTGTAGCGAGTTCCGCCGGCGACGGGCACGCGCTGCGGTCGACTGCTGTTCGGAAATATGAAAGCGCGTCATTCCACTCCTGCTTATCAGCATAGGCTTGTCCGAGACCGATATATGCGTCAACTAACCCATCATTCTGTTGCAGTGCCGTGCGGTAGTGCTCAATGGCTTTGTCTGGATCATCACGTGCCAAAGCAATGTCGCCTAAACCGGCCCATGCTTCTGGATACGTATTGTCGCTGAGTTGGAGCGCGGCTTGCTCCTCCGTAGTGGCCTTATCGAGGTCATTCATGTGGAGATACGCTTGCGCAAGCCCATGGTGAGCTGCGGCATCGCCAGCATGTACATCGATCACATGTTGGAATGCTGTGGCGGCAGTGGCATAGTCGCCGTTTTTAAGCAGCGCATTGCCGATGCGCTGCAGCGCATCCGGATTGTCGAGTCCTGCATCAATCGCTGAGCGGTAGAGGCGGGCTTGCTCAGATGGATTGCCCTGGTTCAGCGCCGCGAGCGCAAGATAGGCGTCAACGTACTTCGGATTGGCATCAATGGCAGTGCGGTACTGCGTCTGTGCAGCGGTGAATTTTTTTTGTGCCTCTAGCGCTTTGCCAAGGTAAAAGGCCACCTGCGCGTCGCGCGGTGCGATAGCGCTCGCCCGGTTCAGCGCCACTTCCGCAGCAGCGAAGTTGTTGTTATCCTCATAAAGCTGCCCTAGCTCCAGCAGTGCCTCCGGATTATTCTGATTGGCAAGCGGCAGCAGCACATGTTCGGCCTCGATAGCATTGCCCGCACCGCTCTGCCGCAGCGCCTCGCCAAGCGCAAGCCGCCGGTCAGCCGCCGGATACTGTTGAAAGAGTATTTTCTGCTGCGCAACTGCGGTGGCCCAGTCACCATTCTTGATGGCCATGTCAATCAGCATCTCGCGTGCCGGATAAAAGCGTTCATTGCGCTGAAGCGCCTCATTGAGCAACTGTTGCAGGCGATCCGTGTTGTTGGGGTCTTTGTTCAACACGACCAACGCTTGACCATAGACCGGCTCGGGCCGCCCGCTCGCAAGCACAGCTTCAAACTGCTGCTCAGCCTCATCTGGTTTGTCGTTCAACAGCAGCACACGCCCAAGATCAACCCGCGCCTCTACGTTGTTGGGATATGTTGCAACCAGGCGCTCCAACCGGACGCGCGCCTGTCCAACTGGCGATCGTTCGCCCGACACATTGGACCACATGGCGGCAAATCCTTTTGGCGGTGTGTAGCCTTGCGCCTGGGCAAGCTCAATTTCGGTGCTTGCCAGCAACTGCTCGCGTGCCTGTAAATGAGCAGCCGCGCGCTGCGCCTGCCCGGTCGCAATGCGCCCATCGACGGGTTGGTGATTAGCATCTTCAGTGGCGGCCCGTTGCCGCCAGTTTTGCGCTAATGCATCAGTTTGCTGCACAGCCTGCTCAAGCTGCTTGCGGATGGTAGCGAACGTATCTGGTGAAGGTGAATCGGGCCGCGTTGTAATGTCCTCCTCCAGCAGTCCCCAATAGAGTTGCCCATGCGCATGCAGGCTCTCAGTCAGTTGCAGCCGTGACTGCTCCTCGGCAATGGCCGCGTTCAACCGTTTGTCGGTGGCTGCGGCCCATGTCGGCAGCATAATCTGTTTGTCATTGCCGAGCTGCGCGATTGCCTGTTGGATCGCGTTGTCGGCAGCAACAAATTGCTCGTTGGCGCGGTACGCCTTGGCCAACGCAAGATACAGCGCTGTTGACGGCGGCAGCAGGTGTTGCGCTTGTTCCAGGGATTGCACAGCCTGCTCCGGCGCATTATTTCGCAGGGCTTGCATCGCCAGATTTACGCGAAGCTCGCCCATGTCCTTGCCATCAAGTAATTGCACCGACCGCGCAAACGCCGTGGTCGCCTCGTCGCTGTTGGCGTCCTGCAGAATAGCACCGAGATTGTTCGCCAGCATTGCCGTTGTGGACGAAGGTACTACTGGCCCTTGCAGCGCGACTACGCTGCGGTATTCGTCTTCCGCCGCCGCATAATTCCCGCTGGCCCAGAGCATGTTGCCGCGCAACGAGCGAGGAAGCTCCTGCCGTATGACGCCGGAATTTGCCAGCGTGCCGAGCACATCAAATGACCGCGTGAAATTGCCGTTGCTGTAATCGCGGAGGGCGGCGACAAGGTACGGAAGGACACCCTGATTATCGATGGGCGCGTTCGCCAGCGGGTACACGGCTGGCAACGCAAAGCGGCCTGTGTACTCAGCCCAGCCAGCGGGCGCAAACGCGCCGGTTGGTCGATAGATGAGTACTGGTAGCAACGCTGGTTGGTTCGCAGAGGCGTTGGCTGCCACATCACCGGATATGAGTACATCGGCGTTTTCCCGGTTCATGGCTGCAATCGCATCAGCAGTGGTCGTTGGTGGCGCGGTAAGGGTTTTGACCACAATCTGCTCGCCGCCCGTTTGCGGTATCAAGGCGGCAAGCTGATGGGCAATTGCGCTGCCCATGGCGGTACTCCCATTGGCGTCTCGAAACGGTGCCACAAGCACAATGAAGCTATCCGGCTGCGAGCGGATCAGGCGGGGAATTTGCGTGATAGCAAAGAGGCCAATAGCGATGCCGACCGCCAGCGTCAGTGTATGTGATCGCACAACCGGCATGGGGAAGCGCGTGCGTGGGACGCGTATCGTTTCTCCGGTATTTGCAACCGACGCCTCAAATTCTTCGCCATCGTGAATGACAGTGACGGTCGGTGATGGCTGACGGTGCATGATACGATCGCGCCACTGCCGCAGCCACACTGCAGGCATACTTTGCGGCGCATACACCATAAGCGCGTACCCCACAAAGACAACTGCAATGATGAAGGCGAGTGTGAGGAGCACAAACGTCATACGTCAATGTTCTCCAGATTGCAAAGATTGGGCAATTGCATCCAAAAAATCTTGCGCATGAAATGGTTGTTGAACATAGCCGCTTGCGCCGTGCAGCAGCGACACCTCACGATCTTCGGGGCGTGTTGACAGCACAATCAGTTGCACAATCGGTGAATTGGCCTGCAACACGGCTGCAAGCTCCCAGAGCGAGTCGCCGAGGCGCGCATCTGCCACGATCACATGCACGTCGGAAGTATGCGCAAGCAGTGCATGGGCCGCGAGGAGGCCCGGAGCCTCCAACACGCGGTAGCCTTGCTCTTCAAGTAGATCGCGCAACATGGTCACTAATTCCGAATCAGCGCTGATAAGCAGCACTGTCGGCAACCGCTTGCCGCGCCGGTCATCGGGCACTGTTTCAGGATCGGCAGTGCGGATGTCTACCGCGTAGCTGCTACCGGGTTGCTGCTTTGCATACGTTTTCATGTCCGCTGCGATGCGACTGATCTCTTCATAGTTGGTCGGTGCGCGATTTTCGCTGGTGGCCACCCCAATCGAAAGCGAGATGATCGGGAAGCGGCGCGGAATGCCTTGCCGGTCAACGCCTTGCAAGTAGCCACGCTTCAAATCATCAGGATCATACAGCGAGTGAATGCGCTGATCAAAGGTGCTCATCAAGCTTGTGCAGAGCGCATCGACTGCGTCAGGCGTCGTCACGATGACGAAATCGTCGCCGCCAATGTGACCGACAAAATCATCGCCAACGCCATGCTGCCGAACCACATCAACCATGACCTCTGCCAGCAGCCGGATCACGCGATCACCGCGCGCTGGCCCATAAGTATCATTGAACGATTTGAAATTATCAAGGTCGATGTACATAAACGCAAATAGTGCCCCGCGCCGGAGACGGTACTTAACCTCTTCTGTGATGAGCACATTGCCCGGCAGCCCCGTGAGCGGACTGCGCACCGGCAGTTGGGCCGCGCGCCGCAAATGCCCTCTAATACGTGCCAGCAGCTCTGGCGTGTTGAAGGGCTTGGTGATGTAATCGTCCGCGCCAAACTCAAAGCCACTGACCACATCGTTCGGCGTGGCGCGTGCGGTCAGAATCAGCATGGGTACATGGCTCGTGCGCGTGTCATTGCGGAGCTGGCGGATCGCTTCGTACCCATCAACACCTGGCATCATAACATCAACCAGAATTAAATCAGGCACATGTTCCTGCGCGGTGCGTACCAGGTGATCGCCATCATAGGCTGTAAAAACCACGTAGCCATGCTCTCGCAGAATATCGACCAGGAGCTGCCGAATCAGTGGATCATCATCTGCCACAAGAATGCGTGTCGTCATAATACGTCAGGTG
>CAWIPL010000013.1:0-341508 GCA_963838085.1 uncultured Chloroflexia bacterium | reverse complement strand
GGGTGGTGGTGGGGTGGATGCGGGCGCGGTGGATGACGGCGCGGATTTGCGTAGCCAATCCGCGCCGCACCCAGAGATACCCGTGCTAACCAACTTTGAGCGTGGGCCGCTGGCGGGTCCGTTCTGGCGTCGGCTGCCATCTGCGATGACCCGGAACTGCGGGCCGCTGGTCGGCTCATCCATGGCGTCTTTGACCAGATCATAGAGGGCGCTGGCGCGCTTGTAGCGCGGGTCGGTGCCCGACCGATTGATGCCCCAGCCCGCTTTATCGCGCCGTTTTGGTCTTATCCTGGGTCAAGAGGTTATGTCGTACCGCCTTGATCACCGCGCGCAATTCTTCTTCTGAGAGTGCAAAATCGTCCTCGGTGGAGCCTCCACCTTCACGCTCCACCGGCTCATATTCCGCTGTGCAATCAGCTCCACCGTCCCGCACGGCGGCGTGAACAGCTTCACGCGCGGCGCGCGGGCGGATCGGCTCGACGTAATAGGTTTCCGGCACGCGGCCAGTGACCAGCTTGTACGCGAGCGGCACGCCGACGCTGCGCAGTGTGCGCAGTGCGAAGCGGATGAGTTCCCGCTGGCATGCACGCCAGTGGTCAGCACTTCGCCCATGGCCCGCTCGACCATGCGCGTGAAGCGGCGCGGTACGAAGGTCCACAGGCACAGCAGCACGCCCGCAATCGTTGCAACGTCAAACAGGTCCATGGTCGTTCTCCTTCGGGCGCATACGTCGCTGCGCCCCTACGCCTGATTGCCCCTTCTCCAGAGGCGATGCGGTAACACACTCAACAGCAGGCCCGCGATGACGGCCACGGCGATGCCGCCCCAAAATTGAATGTTTTCATCTTTGGGCGCAAGCTCGGCGCGCACCATCAGCGTCATTAGCGGTGGCCAGAGCAGCACTTTCGATGCTTTGGGAAGGATGCCTCCGGCGTTGATAATGCCGTCAAGAATGAAACCGGCCCAGCCTGCCCCGTCCGTTTTGCTGTCGCCGTCAAAGACCAGCGACTTCATCTTGATCAGCCCGTACTCGGCAGCAATCGAGATCGCGTAGGCCGCAAATGATTGGCCGGGCGTTTGCGGGTCAAGAATGAAACTCACGAGCCAGTAGGTGGTCAGCCATGAAAGCACCTGAAACAGCGCGGCGGCGGTCTTGTAGCCGTTCCAGCGCAGCGGGCCGGTGTACTCGTCGTCGTAATCTACGGTGGTCATGAGTGGTCGTTCTCCTTCAGGAGAACAGCGCAGCGTGCGGGCATTGGCCGACGCTGCACCGTCCTCCACTAGCTGCATCTTACACGCGCTCGTGGCTACCGGCTGTTCGTCCGCAACATGCGGCGGGCGGCTTCACTCTCGCTCAGTCCGCGGGCCTGCCGGAACTGGTCCGCGCTGGTGGGCGCTGGGCCGCTCGATACGTATCACGGAGGCGCGGGGGCCTTCGGGCGCTTTCCGCGTCGGTAAACGGTGGGATTTCGTCAAGCGCTGATTCACTGAGCAGCTCGGCGGCGCGCTGAATGTCAGCGCTATTCGCTGCGGTCCAGCGCATGCCGGTTTGTCTGGCGAGCGCGGCGAAGTAATGATTGAGAATGTCGGCGGCGCGCTGCTCTGAGTGCGGTCCTGAGCTTGTCGAAGGGCCTGTCGAAGGGTCGCTCATCGCGCACCTCGCGGGCCGCGGCGCACATAGCGCGGTGTGGGCCGGTGGTCGGGCATGGGCTGGCCACAATGCGGGCAGCGTTCGGGCGTGTGGGCGCGGGTGACAATGTTGGAGCGCACCAGCCCGCTCTTGCCAAGGTGCCGGGCGGGTTCCTCCAGCCCGGCGCGGGCGCATTTGCTGCGCAGGTAGGCGAGCGTCGTTCTGAGGCCGTTGTGGGCGTCGGGGCCGTGGTTGCTCCAGACAGCGGTACAGATCGCGTCGGCGCTCACCACGTCGCTCCCGCTGGCCAACTGCTCGACCACCAGGCGCTCTAATTCGGTCAGCACGATGGCGGTGCGGTCGTCGGTCAGGCAGCGGCGCTGCCGTTCGTAGTACAGAGTCATTGGTCGTTCTCCTTGTGGGCGCATACGCGATGCGCCCCTACGGTACAATAGCGGACGCGGGCGTGCGGCGGTTCTTGGTCGTTCCACCGCTTGCGCTGGGTAGGCTCCAGCGCCGCCCGCGCGGCTGATTCCTCTGATAGATGCGGCATAGCGGCGAACTGCAGCTCGGCACGGCGTTGGACGATCTGGCGCAGGCGCTGCCCATTGGCCCAGATGCTCCCGTTCCGCATCCGCACGCGATGGTCGGCGACCAGCAGCACCCCGGTGCGACGATAGCACGCAGCGAGCGCCACCACATCGGCAGTGTGCGGACCGGCGATATAGAGCTGCACCAATACGCCGAGCTGCGCAACACAGACAACATCGTACGTTCGCACAACGTCGAGCAACTGCGCGGCATCCCCATATGCGAGGCAAAACGTCACCATACTCATGACCACACCTCCGGTCTCAAGGCGGGCAGATGGGCTGCCTGCCAGCGGACGGTATATAAGCGATCGAGGGCACGGTTTGCATCACCGTCAAGGCGCAGTTCGTCGGTGAGCATGGCGATCTCCTCGGAGGTAGCATCGTCGGGCGCAATGGTGCGGGCGGTAGCCGCTGGATCGTCGGTCTCCGGCCACACATGTGCGGACGCTGCAGGCCGGGGCAGCACTGGTGGCGCAACTTCCCAGCGGTCGAGCAAGCGGCCGATCTTGTGGTCGCGCTCAGTGCCGGTGGCGCCGCTGATTTCACTGCTCCAGACCATCTCCACGGCGTGCGGATCGAACGCACGAAACTGGCGCGCCTTCTTCTTACTGACCCCTTGAGCGCGAAGCCAGATCTCTGTCACCGTGAGTTGTGGTGGCGTTGCTGATGATGATCTCCTTTTAGAGTTCATGATGATCACCATCATCATGTGCGTGCATATCAGGGTTTGTGGCACCCTGCTGCGCTCTGTCACAAACAGAAATGATCCTACGATCATTTTCGATGATCGTCAGGATCATCGGTTTGGACACCACGATCATTTTCGGTGATCGTGGGATCATCGGTTTGGATGTCTCTGTCACTTTGGACAATTCTGTCGTTTTGGACAGCGCTGTCACTTTGGACAATTCTGTCACTCTGCAAAATGGCTGCAATGGCGTCCACACTGGCCGCGCCACTGGCAAAGAGTGCGCGGATCTGAGCTGAGAGTGATCTCTTCATCGCTATTGGTTTGCCGCAACTCGAAGCGCCGCCATGGGTCAGCAGCATTCTTGTTCCACTGGAGCCAGCGGGCGGCATGCAGTTCGCCGATCCAGCGCTGCACGCTGCGCTTGGTGCAGTGCATCATTTCGGCGATGGCTTCTGGTTCAGGCGCGATGCGGTTACGCTTCAAGAAATCAATTACGCCCCATGCGCGGTAGGCTTCCGCGCTGATCTGTGAGTCGACGCACATTTGATGCGGATGCGCGACCGCTCCATATTCCATTTCACTCATTGCCAACCTCGCTGGATTGGCTTCGTTCCTGCCAGCACGTTCTGCGTCGAACGTCGGCAGGTACCCTCTGGGTTGTGTCGCATTTCATAAGACGTCGCCTTCTTCATGGTGTTCTACTCCTTTTCCACCGCTGCACAGGCGTGGTACAATGATGGCCTATGTTCGAGTGCTCCTCGGACGATTGGCCCGGCAGTGCTGCATCACTCCGGGCCATACTCCTGCCGCTGCATCGGCATGACGCTCCACGAGCGTCGGTTTTCCTTCGCGCGAGCCTCCTTTCTGCGTGTGCATTACCTTCAACCGGCACACGCCGAAATTGTCAGAGATGTTGCTGACCGCTTCGGCGTAAGTCGTGGTAGGTTAAAACCGTGTAAAAACGGATAGCACGAGAGGTTCTGATGCAGCAGATAGATCAACGAAGCATAGTTCGGCTGATCGTTTCTCCACAAATTGAAGCAACGCTGGACGCGTTTGAGGATGAATTAGCCACGCGGAAGCTGAGTCCGCGCACGCTAGATACATATCTGCGTGAGGTACGAGCCGTTGCCGCATGGCTTGGGCCAGATGCGATGGTTAGCGACATTACGGTGACAACCATTGGCCGGTATCAACGCAGCCGCAAGGATCGCGCAGCATCAACGCTTGGGAAAACGGTGGCTGCCTTGCGTGCCTATGGCGCGTGGTGCGTGAGCGCTGGACTGTGCGCCACCAACAGCGCTTTAGAAATCAAGCCACCCAAGCGGCCTAAGACACTTCCTAAACCGCTATCGACTGCGCAACTCAACCAGCTGGATCGGCTGCTGCGGGCGCCAGTGCCAGACGGCCAACGAGGCATACGGCAGAAGCGCTGGGTACGATCGTGCGTGCTCATGCTCTATGCAGGGCTGCGCATCAGCGAGGTCGTGGCTTTACAATGGGCACATGTTGATTTAGACGCTGCATCAATGTTCGTGCGTGGCGGGAAGGGAGCCAAAGATCGTGCCCTGTCATTACACACACGGATCGTCGCCGACCTCAGCGCAACGCCACCGCATGACCGCCGTGGCCCGGTAGTTGGGCTCAGTCTGGGTGGCGTGCGGCATGTTTTCGACCGCTGGCTGCGCGACGATGGGCTGCATATTTCTGCACATCAGCTGCGCCATACGTTTGCCACGCGGTTGCTGTGGGCTGGTGAAGATGTGCGAACGATCCAGGCGCTGCTGGGGCATGAGAGCCTGGCGACCACGGAGAAGTATCTTGCGCTCGACTTGCGACGAGCGCGAGCGGCAGTTGACCGGCTGCCAGAGGCGTGGGGATAAATCCCTGTTCCCCAGCCAATAAATTTTCGTATTAAGAAGCGGTCGACAGAAATGTTTGATCGCTTCTTTTTTATGTTATGCAGCTAACCTTCGCAGGTTCCCAGGATAAACGTGGATGGCAGCAGTCAGAGTGTCGGATGGATTGAGAGCAGCATGGAACATCGGCGTGGTTCGGCATTCCCATGCTCGCATTTCTGCTGGTATTGCCTGTTCTGATAAGTTTCCATGCACGAGGGAGATCGTGCATGGGATAACATCAGTAGTCAGATACTACCAGGTTGCGGGCAAAACACACCTAAATGTACGAAAGTACACTAGTGCCGCCCAGACACTGGCACAGCAAGCAGTACCTTGCCGTTATGTAGCCAGCAACGTGCATGAATTTGCTACCGGTCCATCTTGGTAAAGCGCGCTTTCTGGAAGGTCTCTTCGGATTCGCGTAAGTGCGCCTGCATCGCCCGCCGTGCGCCCGGCTGATCCTGCGCCTTGATTTGTTCGAAGATTGCTTGATGGTGCTGGTACGCTTTCTGCGGCGTCTCAGGAAGATTGATACCCGTCATCCGCACTTCCATGAGCATGTCTGCAATCGAACTGAGCAGCACGGGATAAAGCGGGTTGTGGGTCGCCGCTGCGATCGCTGCATGGAAGGCCACATCGGCCTCGGCCCAACGTTGCGGCTCGTTTGCATGCGCGACCATGATCTGAATCTGTGCTTCGATCTGCTGCAGATCCCGATCGTTGCGGCGCGCAGCCGCGAGGGTTGCAATCTCGACTTCCAAGAGACGGCGCACTTCTTGAACATGCGTGAAGCTGACATTGCTGTCGCCTGTGCGCAACATCATAGTCATCATCTCAGAGACCAGCGCGGGGTCGGGGGAGCGCACCACTGTACCGCCGCCGCGCCGCACTTCGAGCAACCCCTTGACCACCAGCGAGCGTACGGCCTCGCGCACGACGGTGCGGCTGACTCCCAACAATTCGCACAGTTCGCGCTCAGACGGCAGCTTCTCACCAGGCTTGATGGCGTTCTCCATCACCAAGGCTTGCAGGCGCGCAGCAACCTGGTCGGAGAGGCGGTCGGCGCGAGCAATCGGTTGAAGCTGATACGAGTCGCTCATCATGTCCTCCAAATTGTTATAACCTGACACTTTCCAATGCTATACGAGCGAATGGTTCATGTATGCACGTCTTCAATCATACGCCGCCCGAGCCGCCACCAAGTGTCGATGATCCGGTCTTCAAACGGATCGGCATCGCTGTCTTCAACCCGACCATGCGCGTCGAGCCAGGCGACCATATGCCGCACGCCCTCGGCCCACGATACAGCGGGACGAAACCCAAGGTCGGTTCGCGCGCCGGTCGTGTCAAAAATATTGTTGAACTGGAAATTCTCGGCGATGATATTGGCCCGCTGCGGTGCAACCTGCACCAGGCGGTCGGTGGGGATGTGGACCAGCGTAGGCGCGGGCGCATCGAGCGCTTCGGCAACACGCTGGTGATAGGTGTTCCAGGTCATCCACTCTTCGCCGGGTGTATGGTACGCCTTGCCGATAGTGCGCTCCTGTCCAGCCGCCGCTACAAACGCATTCGCCACATCGTCGCGGTGGCATGCAGTCCACAGCGAACTGCCGTCGCCATGAACCACAATCGGCTTGCCCTTGCGAATGCGGTCAACATACGCAGTTCCTCCCCCGAAAGGATTTAGCGGGCCGCGTCCTTCGCCGTAGGTGTACGCCGGACGGATGATTGTGAGCGGGAAATCGCCGCGCTCGTATGCTGCGCGCAGAATCTGCTCGCACTTCACTTTGTTGCTGCTGTAGGTGTTCAGCCCGCCGTAGCGCTCATCCTCAGTATAAGGATACCGGCTGGCTGGTTTGAGGTACACATCAACGGTGCTGCAAAAGATGAACTGGCCGACGCGCCCGCGAAATGCCCGCACCGCGCTCTCAGCATCTTCCGGCGCGTATCCGACTATATCGATCACACAGTCGAATGTCCCGGCCTCGGCCATCTGACGCTCAAACGCGGCGTGATTCGTGCGGTCACCATGAATCTGCCTGACGTCAGACGGAGCAGGGTAGAGATCGAGCTGCCCGCGATTGTAGTGCGTCACCTCGTCGCCGCGCTCAAGCAAGAATCGCGTTATGGAAGCGCTGATCAGACCTGTGCCGCCAATAAGGAGAATCTTCATCATGGGTCTCTTACGCTTCTTGATTTAGTTCCAACACATCAAAGCTTCAACATCTAGAGGGGATGGGGATTTGTAAAACATCATACCACTTATGCTATAGCAGTCAAGATTTTGTTGACGTGAAGGTTGATGACGTTGAGCATTATCGACCATGATCAAGACATGATGGTCGAGATTAAGCTTCTCAAAAGCCAACTCTTAGTTCAAATAGACATAACTGAAATCCTGTTTTGAACCATATTCGTATTCTTGTATTGACAATACTATTTGTCTCAATTATAGTAAATCATCATACCACTTTAATGGTTAAGACAGCGCATGCGCATGTTGGCTCAGACGCAGTAGTGAGCCAACAGGTGTATCAGACTGGCAATCAGTTGAAGAAAGAACGCTGGCATGCAGAATGAAGAATCTCTTGTACGCCTATTTTCACTGCGCGAGCGCGTTGCGCTTGTGACCGGCGCAAGCGGCGGCATTGGTCAGGCGCTCGCACTAGCGCTCGCACTCGCTGGCGCGACGGTTGTGCTGAGTGGTCGTTCGACCGAGAAGTTAGAGGCGCTCCAGCAGAGTATTCAGGAGCAGAGCGGCACGGCGTTTGTGTTCCCGGCTGACCTCGCCGAACTCTCCGCGATTCCCGCGCTTGTCGATGCGGTGGCCGCGCAGTGCGGTCGGATCGATATTCTCGTCAACTGTGCCGGAACCAATCAGCGCATGCCGATCACCGAGATGACGCCTGACGTGTACGACCGAATCATGGCGACGAACTTACGCAGCGCCTATTTCCTGAGCCAGGCGGTGCTGCCGCACATGATTAAGCAGGGCGGCGGCAAAATCGTCAACATCGGCTCGCTCACGTCAACTATCGGCCTGGCAGATGTTTCGGTCTACGGCATGACCAAAAGCGCACTTGCCCAGTTAACCAAGACTATGGCAATTGAGTGGGCGCCGCACAACATTCAGGTGAACTGCATCTGCCCAGGGTTCATCGAGACCGAGTTGACTGAGCCGCTGTGGGCAAGTCCGACCAGGAGCGCCTGGATTCTCGACCGCTTGCCAAATAAGCGGCCCGGCACGCCGGAAGATTTCATGGGCATCATGATTTATCTGGCGTCCAGTGCGTCGGATTACACAACCGGCCAGTCGATCTACGTCGATGGCGGCTTCCTCGCTGGCAGTCAGTGGTGAGAAACGTATGACCCGCATCACGGCGACCGCGCCAGCCAAGGCGATTCTGTTCGGCGAGCACGCGGTTAACCGTGGACAGGCGGCGCTGGCGGTGAGCGTCGGGCTGCATGCGACGTGCTGCGCTTCCACGAGCGCCAACAACCAATCGCCTACCGGACTGACGCTTGTTGGCGGCGGGCATGCCCAAACAACCGACCGGCAAACAGTGCTTGAGCTTGGGGCGGCGATCGATCGCTGGCGGGCGGAACAGCAGTACGCGGCCATTCAGCAGCTCGCGGCGGAAGATTTCTTTGCGCCTGCCAAGTACGTCTTGTCTGCGCTCGGCGAAGCGCTACCCGCACAGGTCGACATACAATTTGAGAGCGCAATTCCTCAATCGGCGGGGCTGGGTTCGGGTGGCGCTTCATTTGTGGCGCTGGCCGCTGCCATGGCTGCCCTGTTGAGACGCGGCGACAATCACCGTCTGATTGTGCAGTGGGCGCAGCGCGGCGACATTGTTGCGCATGGCGGGGTCGCGAGCGGGCTGGACACGCAGACATCTTTGTACGGCGGCGCGATCCGGTACACCGCCGCGGACGAAGGCCAGCCGATTTCCTACGCTGCCGGGCTGCGGTTGGTGATTGGCAGCACTGGCGTCGTTGCCGCAACCAGCGCTGTGAATGGGCGGGTGCGGGCATGGTTGGCCGAACGCCCGCTGCGGATGCATTATTTTCAAGAGATTGGCGTGCTGTCACGTCTGGCCGAGGCGGCGCTGCGCGCGGGCAATTGGCCGGAACTTGGTCGGCTGATGAATCTCAATCAACTCATCCTTGAGCGAATCGGTGTCTCATGTCCGGAGCTTGAAGCGCTCAACGACGCGGCGCTCGCTGCTGGCGCGCTGGGCGCGAAGCTGTCTGGATCCGGCGGCGGGGGAATCATGATCGCGCTCGTTACGCCCAACACGGTCGAGCAGGTCGCGACGGCAATCAAGGAGGCTGGCGGCGAGCCGATTATCGCCCCGATTGGCGTGCCGGGCGTTCAGGTGCAACAAAACTAAGGAGAAACGAGATGCAACTCGTGCATGGCAAACGGATTATCGACCTGACCCATGTCATGCTGCCTGGGCAGGAGCAGTACGGGCTTGAAGTCACACAGCGCGGCACGCGCGAAGGGCCAACTGGCGACATCATGAGCGATGTGTTTATGTGGTCGCATGTCGGCACGCATGTCGAGGTGCCGCTGCATTTCTATACTGATGGCAAAGATACGGCGCAGCTTCCGCTGGACGTGTTCATGGGGCTGGCGATCAGGCTCGATTTTCGTCACAAGCAGGTCAACGAGCCGATCACGTTGGACGATTTCAAGGCAGCAGGGGATATTCAGGTCGGCGAGCACGTGATTATGTGGCAGGGCCGCGACCAGCAGTACCGCACCGAGGCGTCGCACCAGCGGCCTTACGTCACTGAGGAGGCTGCTGCCTGGCTGCTGGAAGATCGCAAGGTGCGGCTGCTGGGTACCGATAGCTCCGGCTTCGAGGTGCGCGGCGTCTCCCATCACCCCAACCACACACGCTGGTTCGCTCACGATGCCGCCGTGCTCGAATGCCTATGCAAGCTGGACCAGATCCGCCAGCAACATTTCTACCTGATCGCGCTGCCGCTGCCGGTCAAGGGTCTGGATGCCTGCCCGGTGCGCGCGATTGCGATTGAGGACGAATAAATATTCACCACAAGGATACAGTGGTGCAGCCTCCGAGGTGTTTCATGGTTACAAATCGGCTCAGCGCTGTTCAACGCCGACCACGGAAAGCTCGCCGACGAGGTGCGGCGGGTCGAGGCGGCAGGCGTTGATTTCCTGCATTTCGATGTCTTCGATGGACACTTTGTACCAGACCTGGCCTTCCCGCCGCGCACGCTGGCGGCGTTGCGCCCGCTAACCACATTGCCTTTCGAAGTGCATCTGGCGGCCAACGATCCGCTGCGCTTCCTGCCCGCGCTCAAGCATGGTGGTGCAGATCTGGTCTTTCTGCCAGCCGAAGCCACGCCGCTGCTCTATGAGGCGATATTCGCGGTACGCGAGCAAGGCATGCAGGCTGGTCTGTGCCTGGCGCTCGGTACGTCGCTCGGCGTGCTAGAGCCGGTTCTGCCGCTGCTTGATGCGGTGCTGCTGCTAGGCCGCGTGACCGGCGAGGGCCAGCGCGGGCGGACCTTCAACGATCTCTTGCTCGACCGCGTGCGTGTTGTGCGGCACATGATCGATGCAGGCGGCCATCATGTCGATTTACAAGCTGCCGGTGGCCTTGAAACCGAAAGCTGCCGGGCGGCGGTCCAGGCCGGCGCGACGTCGTTGCCGATTGGCGCGGCGCTGCACCGCGAACTGGATATGGCAGCGTATGTGTCCTTCCTGCGCCCGCAAATTGCCACAGAGGACACAGAGAGCATCGAGAAGGAGAAGATTGTTTCCCCCATGACCTCGGTGCCCTCTATGGCGTATAAAATCCTGGTCGCCTCGCGATCGTTCGGCCCGAACTGCCCTGATGCGGTCGAGCGCATGCGGGCGGCTGGCTGCGAACTCATCCCGAACCCATGGAGCCGCACGCCGACTGAGGAAGAATTATTGGAACGCATTGGCGATATAGATGCGCTAATCTCTAGCACCGAGCCGGTGACGGCGCGCGTAATCGCCGCCGCGCCCAAGCTCAAGGTCATCTCCAAGCATGGCGTCGGCTATGAAAATATCGATTTGGACGCGGCCAAAGCGCGCGGCATCCCGGTCGCGGTCGCAGGCGGTTCAATCGTTGACTCCGTGGCGGATATGGCCATGGGGCTGCTGCTGGCGCTGGCACGCCAAATTCCTCAGGGCGACCGTGCCGTCTACAATGGGAAGTGGCCGCGCATGGTTGGCATGGAGCTACGCGACAAAACGCTTGGTGTGGTCGGACTAGGCCAGATTGGCAAGGCTGTGTGTCGCCGTGCGGTTGGCTTTGGGCTGAAGCTGGTGGCCTACGATCTGTACCCTGATGAACGCTTTGCGCAAAGTTGGAATGTGCGTTATCTGCCGCTTGACGAACTCCTGGCGACTGCTGACATCGTTACGCTGCACGCGCCTGTCACGGCTGAGACGCGCCACCTGATCGATCATGAGGCGCTGGCGTTGATGAAAGCGGGCGCGTATCTGATTAATACGGCGCGTGGCGAATTGGTCGATGAAGCAGCACTGGCGGAGGCGCTGCGAAGTGGGCGATTAGCGGGCGCTGCCTCCGATGTGTTCGCGCATGAGCCGCCAGGAGAAAGCCCGTTGCTCGCGCTCGACACATTTATCGCTACGCCGCACAGCGCCGGGCAAACGCACGATGGATTACGCAAGATGGGCGAGATTACGGCGGACAATGCGCTGCGCGTCCTCAATGGCGGCGAGCCATTGTTCCGTGTTGTGTAAAGGCGCTGAGATGCTATCGAAAACAGTGTTGTGGTACGGAACGGAGGAGCCTCCACCAGAGCAGATTGCATTGCGCGCCGGGCCGTTGTCCCTGATCTACGAAAACGGCGACCTGCGCTACATCCGACTCGGCGGGCATGAAATCGTACGGCGTATCTATGTTGCCGTGCGTGACCAGAATTGGGGAACCGTGTTGCCCGTGTTCTCGAATGTCGAGATGACGGTTGGCGCAGACTCGTTCCGTATCACCTATACTGCCACACACCGACAGGGCGCAATCAACTTTATCTGGCACGCGACGATAACAGGTGACCCGGATGGTACAATCCAGTTCACGATGGATGGCGTGGCGCGCTCGACCTTTCTGCGCAATCGGATTGGCTTCTGTGTGTTGCATCCGAGCACGTATGCGGGCAGCGTCGCAACGGTCGAGCATGTGGACGGCACAACCGAAAGCGCGCCGTTCCCGGTGTATCTCGTCGGCGCGCAGCCGGTGGAACCATTCGCCGACATGCGGGCCATAACGTACGACGTGTTGCCCGGCATGCGCGCCGTCTTGCGGATGGAGGGCGACAGCTTCGAGATGGAGGACCAGCGCAACTGGACCGATGCCTCGTTCAAAACCTTTTGCACACCGTTGCGCCTGCCGTATCCGGTAGAAGTGCTAGCAGGGACCAAGATTCGGCAAGCGGTGACGCTGAAACTGCATGGAGAAGCGGCAGTTCATAGCCAGCAGGAAACGGGCGATCAGCGAGAACTGTCAGATGATCTAACGTTCACCTTTGATTGGGCAACCTCTCGGAAGCTGCCCGCACTGGGGCTGGGTGTCGCAAGTCACGATAATCCCTTGAGTGAGCACGAGATCATGCGGTTGCGCGCGCTCGCTCTCAGCCATGTGCGTGTCGATCTACTGCTTGCCGATGTTACCTATCCAGCGCGCCTCAGGCAGGCTACCCAGCAAGCGCAGGCGCTCGACGTGCCGCTGGAAGTGGCGCTGCTGTGCTCTGCCGATGCAAGCGATGAGCTACACCGCCTGCGCGCGGAATTAGAGCGTATTCGACCCACGATCTGCCGCTGGCTCGTGTTCGACGCTACAACCTATGTCACGCCGGAGTCGCTCGCACGGTCGGCGCAGTCGGCATTGCAGTCCTACCAGCCGGACGCATGCTTCGCGGCTGGTACCTATACGGATTTCATCTTTCTGCATCGCAACGCGCCCTCGGTTCAGGCGATCGACCTCATGAACGTTGCGATTCACCCACAAGCCCATGCCTTTGATAACGCTTCGCTGGTCGAGACGCTTGCGGCCCAGACTGTGCTGGTCGTGAGCGCCCGCCAGCAGGTCGATGGCAAGCCAGTCAGCGTGAGCCCCATCACGCTCAAGCCGCGCTTCAATCCGTACGCGACGGGCGCGCCACCACCGCTCGCTCCTGATGCACTGCCGCCCCAGGTGGATGTGCGGCAGATGTCGCTGTTGGGCGCGGGCTGGACACTTGGCAGCATCAAATATGTAGCGGAGAGCGGCGTTGTAAGCGCGACGTACTACGAGACAACCGGCTGGCGGGGCGTGATGGAGACTGCGGCAGGATCGCTGCTGCCGCATGTGTTCCACTCGATTCCAGGTGGTGTCTTCCCACTGTATCATGTTCTTATGGATGTTGGCGAATGCAAGGACGGCGAGGTACTGGCGAGCCGTTCAAGCGACCCGCTGCGCGTGGATGGGTTTGCCATGCGCAAGGACGGGCGGACGCGGGTACTGCTCGCCAATCTCCGTCCCGAGACACAGCGCGTTCATGTCCATGGGATTGATGGGCGGGTGCGGGTGCGCATTTTGGATGAGACAAATGCCGAGGAAGCAATGCGCGCGCCCGAGCAGTTCCGGGCGCACGTTGGCACATCGCAGGCGATTGATGCCGGACCGCTCATCCTCACCCTCCGACCGTATGCAGTTGCCCGAATCGATACCGAATCAGAAAATACGCAATGAGCTATCCAACAAATCATTGCCGATAAGGAGCAAGAGCATGCGCGCTGCAATTATGACCAAGCCCCACGCCGTAGAGATTGGCGAGTGGGACACGCCACATGCCGGGCCGGGCGAAGTGCTAGTGTCCGTCAGCGCTACCGGCATCTGCGCAGGCGATCTGTATATCTACAAAGGTGTCAATCCCTACGCGCAATACCCGATCATTGGCGGGCATGAGATCGCAGGCACCGTTACGGAAGTTGGCGTTGGAGTCGTCGGCATTACCGAAGGTGATCGCGTGGTGGTGGAGCCGTTCATCGGCTGCGGCACATGTTACCCATGCCGGGTTGGCAAGCAGAATTGCTGCGCCAATCTCCAGATCATCGGCGTCCATCGCCCGGGCGGCTTCGCAGAGTATGTCCTTGCACCGGCCGCAAACATCCATCACATCCCGGAAGGACTCTCGCTCGCGTTTGCCTCCTTCGCCGAGCCGGTCGCAATTGGCGTGCAGGCATGCCGACGCGGCGATGTTGGGCAGGAGTACGTGCTCATTCTTGGCTGCGGGCCGATCGGCCTGTCGCTGATCGAGGTGGCACAAGCGCGCGGCGCGCATGTTGTCGCACCGACGTGCTGGAGGAACGGCTCGCCATGGCGCGCACGCTCGGTGCTGAAACGCTGCTGGCAGGCCATACACTCCTGTCCAGCGTTCTTCAGCAGACCAACGGCGCGGGCGCGCCGGTCGTCATCGAAGCGACGGGCAACCTGACCGCCATGGAGAGCACGGTTGATTTAGTTGCAGCGGGTGGCCGAATCGTGATCGTTGGTCTCGGCAAGCGGGGTGAAATGGTGCAGATGCCTGCGCTCGATCTGACTCGCAAGGAAATGACCATCCACGGCTCGCGCGCCTCGGCGAACTGCTTTCCCGAGGCGCTTGATCTGCTGGCGCGTGGTGCAATCACCTATCCAAAGGTCGCGACCTCATTTTCCATGGGGGACGCGCCGGAGGTCTTCGCACAGTTGGAAAAAAATCCCAACTCTGTGCATAAGGGCATCCTCATGCGCGAAGATTGATCCATTTTTCTAGCGCAAGTCTTGCCAAGAACACAGTGTTTTGCGAAGTTGAATAACTCGGCTCCAATCAGGTAGACCTGCTTTCTAGGATGACCGAAACGTCCTCTTGTTCGCGAAACGCTCCAGGCCGCATGCCCGTCGCGCGCTTGATGTGTCGGCTTAAATGACTGGCGGAATCATATCCACAGAAGCCAGCGATCACCTCAAGTGTTAGAGTCGAGTTTCGAATCAGCCGCAATGCTTGCTGCACGCGTAACGTATGCAAATACGTCATTGGCGTCTGTCCTCGCAACCGAACGAACTGTGCGCGCAGGTGCGATGGGGAAATACCTATTTCTTCTGCAATTTCAGTGATGGAAATCGACGTCGCAAAGCGCTCTTCCAATAACTGCTCAGCTTGACAAACAAGGCGCTCGGAGGCCGGTAATTGATAGTGCTCATGCGCACGGCGCAGATAAATATCGAGTTGTGTCAGCAGTGCATCGAGCATGTGTTCGCGGTCTGATGCCTGTAAGCTATACTCACGGACGATGGCAGTGCATAGGTGCCCAAACATGCGCATTTCGTCGTCATAGCAGTAATGCGGCCAGCTCGGCTGTTCAGGCACATTGATCTGAATCCAGAAGTTCGTGTAGGCAGTGTGAGCTGTTTCAGAGTGAAGCACGCCCGGCGGAATCACCACGAGCAACCCTGGCTCACTCTGATATGTCCCACTCCCAACATGCCCCTCAATACGTCCAGCACGGTAATAAATAATCTCCCAGAAAGCGTCACGATGCGGCGGGAAATGCCGTCCTTGGGGAGCCTCGTACGGTCCCGCAGCATGCAAACGTAGTGACATGTGTGGCGTTTTGTGCAAAACATGTGGCGAACTGTGCATTGTTACCCTCCTCATTGAGAGTTATAGTTACTCTATCCTAAACAACAGAGTAACAAATTTTATCAAATTGGCAAGCTATTTGTGCATGTGCCGATGTTGCTTGGCTCGGTTGCTCTTATTTGCTGCATAAGAGAAGTATTCATCACACACTCCAGATACCGATGTATCCCTTTCACATACCCTGTCTCTCGTACCGTTGGAGAGCATAGCCATCTACATATCTATTGAGCATCATCTTATTCTTAGCACACAGCAATCACAAGTCGTTATAAAGCACCATGCGCGGCCAGATGCATGACTTAAGGAGGAGTCACATGTCTACCATGAAGGTAAGTCGACGTCAGATGCTCAAGATGTTTGCTGTAGGAGGTGCAGGCGCTGTGCTTGGCGCCTGCGGCAGTTCCGCCCCCAGCCCAGGAGCGGCCAACACTGGTGGAAGTGCGACTGCTGGTCCTTCCACTGCTGAGACGGGCGCGCCAGCCGCTGCCTCAGGCTCTGGTGGTCAGGGCCAGTTTGTCATTGCCAGCGTTGCCAACCCCGACCAGAACGCTCCCTTAATCAAAGCTATTCAGGACGCCCATCCCGAGGTCAAGATTGTATGGCGTTTTCTTCCATCTGAGCGGTTCGTCGAGTTGTTTACGGCGTCCGAAGTGGCTGGCGACCAGATTGACCTGATGGATTTGAACGGGCAGGACTTGCGCCGCTATGCGGTTGCGGGCAAGCTGCGTGATCTATCAGATATTTCGTACAAAGACCGGTTTCAGGATGTCGCGCTGAAAACCTACACAATTCAGGGTAAGCTGTGGGCATTGCCGCGTGGTGGAATCAGCGGTTTTACCTTCTTTTATAACAAGAAGCTGCTGCAACAGGCAGGCATGACCAACGAGCCTGCCACGTATGAGGATCTGCTGACGATCGCGCCAGAGCTACAGAAGGCAGGTGTTGCACCGTTTGCTCATCCTGGCAAAAATATCTATCTGTGGCCAGTCTGGCAATTCTGGGCCTATGGCCAAACCTCGGGCAACCAAGCCCTCGATCATACGTTCAAAACACTCGCTGGCGACATGAAGTTCACCGATCCAGAGCACGTAGCTGGATTGGAGATCCTCTACAAATACGCCCAGGATAAGATGTTTATCAATTCCGTTAACAGCCTTGATAATGACGGCGCATGGCTTGCCCTGAATCAAGGGAAAGCGCTGTTCTACTACACCCATTCAAGTGTCATCGGGACGTATCGAAAAGGCGATTTCCCGAATCTCGACATGGGGCTGATGCAACCACTGCGTTCAGTATCCGACCCTAACGTAAAGCGCCAACTGCCGGGCGGCACTGGCAGCGCCTTAGCGGTGTATGCGAAGATTGCATCTGAACGCGAGCAGATCGCGTTGAGCATTATGGACTTAATGACAAGCGACAAGTGGGTCAAGTGGGCAAACGACCTAAACAAAGATCCAGCATCATGTAACAAAAACGTGAACGCAAGCGATGATCCGCTGGCGAATAAATATGCCCAAGAGTGCGCTCCGAATCAGATCACCTATCTGGATTGGTACTGGCCACCCGAGATTACTCGCGCGTTCCAGGAAAATCAACAGGCGCTTGTCGCAGGCACCAAGAAGCCGGACGAAGCCGCGCAGGCCATCGAAGCAGCGATGGAGGGTCTGCGGAAAGACGGCTATACGTTTGAGGCCTAGTACTCTGCGCCAGCGCATGCAGTAACCTCCGGCATGTGCTGGCGCACAGCTTTGTGGCCTCGATACTTATCGAATCAGGAGGACTGTAATGGCACGGTCCCAAGTGACCACCTCATCAGAATCTGCACAAGCCGTTGCGCGCCCGCGTCCTAAGAGACGACTGCGGCGGGGCGCGCTGCTACCATACCTTTGGTTGTTACCAGCGCTGCTCGTCTATACGGTATTCAAGCTCGCGCCCATGATCGGCGGCATCTGGCTAGCATTACTGCGCTGGGATGGGGTCGAGCCAGCGCAGTTCATTGGACTACAAAACTTCGTACGTATGCTGGACGATGAAAAGCTCGGCCCGGCGTTGCTGCATAATGTGCAGTATGCCCTAGGCACTGTGGTAGGCAAAGTCGTCCTGTCGCTCCTGCTCGCGCTGTTGCTCAACCAAGCGCTGCGTGGGCGCGGCGTCTATCGCACAGCATTGTTCATGCCGGTTGTGATGTCCTTTGTCGTCGTGGGCATTCTCTGGACATGGATTTTCAACGACCAAGTCGGGTTGATCAATAATCTTCTACGGGCGCTTGGCCTCGAATCCCTCACGCGCGACTGGCTCGGCGATCCGTCTGTCGCTTTGTGGTCGCTGATCCTTGTCGATATCTGGAAGTGGTATGGCTTCCACATGGTCATCTTCCTGGCGGGGTTACAAACCATTCCCCAGGAATTGTATGATGCCGCGCGTGTTGACGGCGCATCACGCTGGCAACAATTCGCCCACGTTACGCTCCCATTGTTGCAGCCGGTCATGATTGTCAACGTTACTTTATCGTTGATGGGCGCGCTGAACGTCTTCGATATTCCTTACGTCATGACGCAGGGTGGCCCGGTCGACGCAACCAATGTGCTCGCGCTTGATATCTACATCCAGGCATTCAAGTTCTATAAATTTGGCTACAGTGCCGCGTTGTCTTACGCACTGTTTGCATTGGTGACGGTTGTTGCGCTGATTCAGTTAAAGATCATGGCGCGCTCAGAGACAACGTTGTAAGTGTCAAGAAAGAGGTGCTATGCGTACCACAACTGTACCTGCGCGGCCATCCCTGCCTCGCATGAATCACATCCTGGCAAAGCTTCCAAGCCATTTGATACTCACCTTGTTCACTCTGATCATCGTGTATCCGGTTGTCTGGATGATCTTTGCGTCATTCAAGACAGCAACTGAGATCGCGGCGAATCCGTGGGGGCTGCCGCAGGTGTTTACCTGGGAGAATTACAGCCGGGCCTGGGAAGCCGCGCAGTTGGGCAATGCGCTGTTCAACAGCGTATTCGTCTCGCTGCTGGTAGTGCTATTGGTAGTGAGCTTGTCAGCGTTCGCAGGCTATGCATTGGCGCAATTCCGCTTTCGTTTCTCGCTGTTTATCTTTCTGCTCTTTGTGCTCACCATGCAGGCGCCCGTCCCAATTATTCCCTTGTATGTCATGCTTGTGAAGCTGCACCTGACTGACAGCTACATCGGGCTCACGTTGCCGCTGGTGGCCGGGGGCTTGCCACTTGCCATCTTTGTCTTTCGGGCCTTTTTCCTCTCTGTTCCGCGCGAATTACAGGAGGCTGCCGTCGTAGATGGCTGTACGCCGCTCGGCGCATTTCTACGCGTGGTGCTGCCGATCTCGGGGCCAGCCGTGGCGACGATATCTATTCTGCAATTTCTCGGTGCCTGGAACGAATATTTCCTGGCGCTTATTCTGATCCGCACACCAGAGTTACGCACGCTACCGCTCGCCGTTCAGGTCTTTTTTTACGATTTCGGGCGCACCGAATGGGGACCAACCTTCGCAGCGCTGACGGTCGGTTCATTGCCAATGATTATCGTATATATCATCATGCAGCGCCAGTTTATTCAGGGTCTTACTTCAGGAGCAGTGAAAGGATAAGTGGGTACATCACTATGAAATTGGGTTTTCTTACAAGCAAAATAAGCGACATCGAAAAGGCAGCGCGCTTCGGGTTCGACGGCATTGAATTGGGCACAGGTGCGTTTGGCACACCCGGAGCGGGCGCGCTCGATCAGGACAAGATCGCGCAGGCGAAGCAGCTCTGTGCCAAACATCATGTCACAATCACCGCGCTGGCCTACTATGACCTGGCGTTCAACACTCCACCGGGCCGACGCGGTCATGACGGCGTACGAGCGGGTCTTCGACGCCGCCGAAACGCTGGGCGTTCGCACGATTGCAAGCATGACGGGTTCGATGCTAGCCGCAATTGGAACGGCAACGTGCAGCTGTTCGCCGAGCGTTTTGGCCCGGTGGCCGAATTGGCTGAACAGCGCGGCATGCGGGTGGCGTTCGAGAACTGGATGGGTTTTGGCGGTCACCTGCCGTTCAAGCCGATCAACATGGGCGGCGCACCAGACACATGGGATGCCTCGGTTCCAGACCGTGCCCTCGAAGGCGCTGGGCCTGGAGTTCGATCCCTCGCACCTCTACCTGGCAGGGCATTGATTACATGCGCGCCTTGCGTGAATACAAGGATCGTGTCTACCACGTGCATGCGAAAGATACCGAGATGCTGCCTGAACGGCGCTATCGCGGCGGCGTGAACAGCGATTATTTCCGCTTCCGCATCCCCGGCTACGGCGAGATCAATTGGGCGGCATTTATCTCTGCATTGGATGAGTTTGGCTATGATGGCGGCATGGCGATTGAACATGAAGATCCGGTCTACTCAGGCGAGAAGTTCGATGAAGGGCTGGTGCGTGGCTGGCAGGTGCTGTATCCGCTTACGCACCCGACGAGTCGATCGCTCACAGCACAGGAGGACGCGCGATGACCGAGCCGCTACGCATGGGCTATGTCGGCTGCGGCTTCATCGCGCAGCATGTCCATCTGCCCAACCTCGCCAGTCTGCCTGACATTCAGCTCGTCGCGCTGGCAGAAATCCGACCGCAGCTTGCACGTAAGGTTGCGAGCGCTACCACATTCCCACAGTGTATGTCGACCATCGGGAGCTGGCCGAAGACCCGCAGATTGAAGCTGTCGGCGTCTCGGCGGCCTTTGCCCAACAGGGTGAGATCGCGGCCGATCTGCTGCGGGCCGGCAAGCATGTGTTTATGGAAAAGCCGATGGCGATCTCCGTGTCGCAGGCCGAGCGCATTCTCGCGGCAGCACGTGAAGGCAACGCACGGCTCATGGTCGGCTACATGAAGCGCTACGAGCCAGGCAACCTGTTGATGCGCGACACGATTTGCGCATGGCGCGAAACCGGCGAAAAGGGGCGTCCGTTGTACGCCCGCAACCATGGCTTCTGTGGCAACTGGATCGCCGGCCTCGACACCTCGCAGCAGATCACCGACGAGCCATATCCGCCGACGCCGCCAGTCGAGGCGAACCTGCCATCATGGCTGCCGCCTGCCTACGCCAAGAGCTACGTCAACTACCTGCAACAGTACACGCACAATATTAATCTATTACGTTTTTTGCTGGATGCTGGCGATCAGGTGTGCGTCCGTGCTGTGGACCTCGACTCGGACGGATTCACCGGGCTGGTCACACTTGACCTCGACGGCGTGCGTGGCGTGGTCGAGAGTGGGAGCCTGGCCTACCACCACTGGGATCGAGCACACGCAGGTCTACTTTCAGGGCGGCTGGGTCCACGCATGGGCACCGCCGCTGCTCGCAAATCCCGGCCAGTCGCGGATTGAGATTTACGAAGGCGGCGATCATCACCGCTACACCTATCCGCTTGCCGAGCCATTCAACGCCTGGGCGTACCGGGAAGAGGCACGCGCATTTGTGCATGCGCTACGGAGCGGCGCGCCGTTTGCGTCAAGTGGTGAGGATACGCTGACCGATATTCGGCTCTACGAGGAGATTGATCGCGCCTTCTTGAACACACAAGGAATAGCTGGCAATGAAGCCTGAGCAAATTGCAATTAACTCCGTCTCCACACGTCAGTCAGGGCTTGAAGAGGCCTTGCAGTCGTATGCGGCGGCAGGGTTCCGAAATGTCGAGTTTGTCCTTCCGCTCGTCAAGGATTGGATCGCGCAGGGTCGCACAGTCGATGATGCGCGGCAACGCCTGCAAGAGGAGGGGCTGCGGGCGATCGGTGGTTTTGAGAAGCATGTCGCCTGCTTTGCCTCCCCGGACGAGCAGCGTGCCAACCATGAACTGTTCCTGGCGAACGCGCGGCTCGTCCATGATCTCGGCGGCGGCACGCTGGTCGTCGGCACGGATGGACCAGCCCAGCCTACGCTTGAAGCGCTGGATACGGTTGCGGAGGTGTTTAGCAAGCTAGCGCGGCAGATCGATGGCTTGAACACGACGATTGCCATTGAGTTCAACTGGTCGCCGTTGGTGAAAAGCCTCAAGAGTGCGGTGCGCGTTGCTGAACAGGTAAATCATTCGCAGGTAGGGGTGCTGTTCGACCCGGCCCACTACTACACGACCCCGACCAAGCTGGAAGATCTGAATGCCGATACTGTGCCCTGGATCAAGCACGTGCATATTGACGACATGCGTGACAAGCCCGGCGATCTGAGTAACTGCAACAGCGATCGCGTGCTGCCGGGTGAAGGTGTGATTGATCTGCGCGAGCTGATCGCACGCCTTGAGCAGCATGGCTACAACGGCTTTTTCTCAATTGAGATGTTCAATGCTGATCTGTGGGCGTTGCCAGCTGCCGAAGCTGCACAGCGCTGCTATGAGAGCATGAAGTCTTTGTGCTGAATCATATCCTTATGTGATCACATAAGGATATGATTCAGGGGATTAGTGCTGCTATTGCAAACCTGGTACCGATCATGCCTCTGCACTGAGCAGAGGCATGATCCTGATTGCTCAAATCGCTGCGGACGCCGCACCGTCCACATACAGCGCGCTGCCGGTCACGGCGCTCGCCTCGTCTGAGGCCAGGAACAGCACCGCGTAGCCGACCTCGCGGGTCGTCGCCATGCGACCCAGCGGCTGCTGGAGCTTGATGATCGGGTAGAGCTGTTCCATCTGCCCAGTTCTTCGGCTACGCGCTGGTTGAGCGGCGTATCCACCCAGCCGGGGCAAATGCAGTTGCAACGAATGCCCTGCTCGGCGTATGAAACGGCGATCGCTTTGGTCAGGCCGATCACTGCGGACTTCGACGTAGTGTAGGCTTCATCGCCCGGCTCGGTGAGCGTGGCCATGACCGACGAAGTGTTGATGATCGAGCCGGAACCACGCGCAAGCATGTGCGGAATGACGGCTTTGCACATCAGATACATGCTCTTCACGTTCACGTCCAGCACGTCGTCCCACGTCGACTCGGCGAACGTCGTCAGTTCGCCGGTCGGCATGATGCCCGCATTGTTGAAGACGGCGTCGATCTGGCCGAACGTTTCGATCGCCCGCATGATAACGCGCTCGATTGTCGCGGACTGCGACACATCGCCACAGACAGCAATAACAGAAGTTGCTCCAGTGTCGAGCCGCGCCCGTACCGCTTCCAGCCCATCGCCTTCACGATGACCGCTCGGTAATGTTCCGCACGGCGGCGTTGACGGCGGGGTGGTTGTGGCCCAGAATGAGCGGGCCGAAGGCCGCATGGTAATCGAGATAGCGCGTCCCATCCGCATCGGTGAAGTACGCGCCCTCGGCATGAACGACTGCCAGCGGCCAGGGCATGCGCCGGTTGGCCGAATTGACGCCGCCAGGGATGACCCGCGCGACGCGCTCCGCTATGTCGCATTATCGTTGCGACCTTCCTTGGTGCCTTCCTGCGCTGTGCTAGGCTGCGCGCGGGTCATTGCTGGCTCTCATCAGTAAAGAGATCTGCGAAACGATCGCGGATCGACTGGGCGTGGTAAATCGCGAGGCGCGAACCGGCTTCCGGGTCGCCTTGCGTGATCGCTTGCAGGAGCGCCGCATGCTCGCGATTCGATGCCCGCATCACCTCAGGTTCGAGCACCTTGCCGGTATTGATCAGATACATATCGGTGTGTTCCTCGTTCCGCATGGCAAACTGCGCCAATGGCACGTTGTCAGATGCTTCGTCAACCAGCCGGTGGAAGTCGCGCGAGGCCTGCAAAAATCCGGCGCTATCGAGATTCGTCACACAGTCGTCGGCGCGCTGCAGGCTCTCCTCCATGGAGGCGATCTGTTCATCCGTTGCTCGCAGCGCCGCCCGGCGTACCAAGTACGGCTCGACCGTTTCGTTGGCGATGAACAAGGCGACGAATTCCTCGCGGCTGAGGATGCAGACGTATAACCCGCGACCATTGCGGGGGCCGATCAGCCCTTCATGCTCAAGAATGGCCAGCGCCTCGCGCACCGGCGTACGGCTGATGCTCAACATCGCAGCAATCTGTTCCTCGACCAGCGGCTGGTTAGGACTGAACTTGCCGCTGAGAATGCCCTCTTTGATCGCAGCATACGCTGCCTCGCGATAACGAAGCGCCTTGGGAATGACAATCGGTTCCAGGAGACTCTGATTCATATAGCGGAAATCCTTTATTTGTATACGATTATACAGGCCCTCTACTCGTTGTCAATATAGCTTGAGAAAGGTACTTTGACCTTTATAATCGTCTCAAACCAGTACTTCCAGGTTAAAATTCTTCCCGTAACGTTATAGTCGATGAGCATTGGTTGTGCCGATCGCTCTCATGCGCCAGTAATAGCGGCTTGTTTTGTATACGAAAAGCTTCATGTTGTCGAATCAGGTTTGTGGCTGTATATATCTCGCATGAATCCATTACCAGAAAGGATGCTTTGTGAAACTACGCAGTGCGGAGTGGTTTGAAGGCCGCGACGAGCTTGGTCCTCAGAATCGCTCAGTGCTCCGGACACCGGGATGGAGCCAGGAGTTCTTCTCGGGCAAGCCGGGCATCGGGATCGCCAACTCGTGGAGCGAGTTGAACAACTGCAATCTCGACCTGCGCGCCATGATCGAGGTGGTGAAGCGCGGCGTAATCGCCGCCGGGGCGTTCCGCTGGAGTTCAACACGATCTCGCTTGTCGAGGAACTGATGAAGCCAAGCGCCATGTTGTACCGCAACCTCATGGCGATGGAGGTCGAAGAGATGCTGCGCGCACCCGATTGACGGCGTTGATGGCCGAACCGCGTGATTGGCTGCACATCGATTACATGACTGTCACGGGTAACCCACTTGGTGAGGGTACCGCTCGCGTAAGTACGCCCGATCCATCAACCATTTGGCCTATGAGGATCCGCTTGCGCCGGGCGGATCGCTGGCGGTGCTTTCTGGCAATCTTGCACCGCGCGGGGCGATCATCCGCACGACGACGGCTTCACCACAACTCATGCAGCATCGTGGGCGCGCTGGTGTTCGACAGCTACGCCGAAATGCTCGAGCGGATCGACTCGTCCGACCTACCCGTCTCTACCGAGTCGGTGCTGGTGCTGCACCATGCTGGCGCGGTCGGCGGGCCGGGCCTTCCCGAGTGGGGTTCGATTCCGGTTCCGAAGAAGCTGCGCGACTAGGGCATTCATGATGTGCTTCGGCTCAGCGATTCGCGCATGAGCGGCACAAACTCTGGCACGATCATGCTGCACATCGCGCCGGAGGCGGCGATTGGCGGGCCGCTGGCGCTGGTCGAAGATGGCGATCTGATCGACCTGAACGTGAGCCAGCGTGAGTGCTCGCTGGCAGCTACCCCGGCCTGTCCATCTCCGTGGCTACCCGCGCCTGTATGCTGAGCATGTGCTCCAGCCGGATGAAGGCTGCGATTTCGATTTCCTCCGTCCACAAAACGAGGTCGAACTGGCCTTTGTGCCGCCGATCGTGGGGCATTCATGATGAAGCCATTTACTCGTCGTCTGCTTGATAGATGCCGGCCATGCTCGGCCGAAAGCCACATTGTTCGTAAAAAGCGGCGTGCTCTGGCAGAAAATCCACATGAATAATAGTGATGCCGTTCGCGAGGCAATGTTCGATGGCGCGGTGTACCAATGCCCGGCCAATGCCCTGCCGCTGCCATGCCGGGTGTACGATCACATCGAGCAGCACAGCATGCCGTACGCCATCGCTGAGCACAGCGCACCACGCGATGAGCTTGCCATGCTCGTCAAAGCCGCCAATGTAGGCCCAGTAGCCGCCCAGTGCCGCCGGGTAGTCTTGTTCGAGTCCCTGCCATCCGACTGCGGCACGTAGCGCATTGATGTCGTTGGCGGAAACGGCGGGATTGACGTGCAAGATTGATGCGTGCATCATGCTATACTTTCTTGCGATAAATAACTCTATGCAGGGTGGAATGAGCATGGTAGCACAGTCCGCAAGTGATGAACAGCGCAATGTCGCTGCGCGTCTCGAAGCCTTCCTCGGGCCTGATCTTGTCGCTCTTCTTCGCCATGTCGTTTTTGCTGCCGAGCAGCAGGGCGCGAGGATATATGTCGTCGGCGGCACAGTGCGCGACATGCTGCTCGATCGCCCGCGCGGCGATCTTGACCTCGTCGTTGAAGGCGACGCGGTGCTGCTTGTGCAAGCGCTGGCTGCCGTGCATGGCGGAACGCTTGTCAGCTACGCGCCATTCGGCACGGCGACATGGACACTGCCGAATGGCGTGGCGCTCGATTTTATCATGGCACGGCGCGAGTCGTATCCGCAGCCCGCCGCGCTGCCGCAGGTTGAGCCTTCCTCGCTTGCCGATGATCTGTTTCGGCGTGATTTCACCGTGAACGCTATGGCGATTGGCCTCAACGTCCCATATGACGGGCAGTTGATCGACATGTACGGCGGTCTGGCTGATCTCTATGATCATCTCTTGCGCGTGCTCCATGACGAAAGCTTTATAGATGATCCAACGCGGATTTTGCGCGCGGTTCGCTTTGCTGCGCGCCTTGGCTTTCAGTTGGAGCCGCACACGCGCGCCTTGGCCGTGGCGGCCCTTCAGGCGGGCATGTGGGAGCGCACCACGCCGCAGCGACTGGCGAACGAACTGCGGCTACTGTTCCATGAGCCGCAGCCAGAGCAGGCGATTGCATTGCTTGATGAACTCGGCGCACTGCCGCACCTTCTGCCATCGCTCAGTTGGTCGGTGGCGCAGGCGCAGCAGTTCGTGGCGGCCAGGCAGTCCGACGTGCCGCATGCCAGCCTTGCGAGGCTGTACTTCGGCATCGCCGTGTACCCGCTGACAGCAGCACAGCGCGACATGCTTATTGCTCGCTATCAGCCGCCCGCGCCGATCATGCGCCTTCTGCGCGATCTGTCGCGTCTGCAAGCGCGCCTGTCGGAGCTACGCGCTGTACACCGTAACAGCCAGATTGATCAATTGTTACATGGTATTGATGAAGCGGCGCTGCACGTGGTGCAGCATGTCGAGCCGGAGCCTGTGCCGCGCCTCATCGCGCGCTATTTTACTTTGCGCGACATAACACTCTCGATTGATGGCTCTTACCTGCTCGCGCTTGGCCTCAAGCCCAGCCCGTTGGTCGGTCAAATCCTTGCGGAACTTCGCGCTGCCAGGCTCGATGGTGTGGTGCAGACCAGGGATGAGGAGACTGCATGGGTGCGCCAACGCCTCGCAACGGAGCTTCTTACGGACGACGGAGCGCAACGTTCATAACGCGAGTAACAGGATCGTGTAGCCAGTCACGCCCACTGCAAATGCCCAATAGCGGCTCTGACGTTCCTCGGGAAGCTCCTCTTTCAACACATTGAGCACCACTCCGCCAGCGAGGAATGCGAATAATATGGCAATAAAGGCTTCAGAAACCTCGGTCGTGAACCCGATAACCCACCCCAGGATGACTGATGCAACAAGAACATAGCGCCCGATCTGAAGAAAGTTATCTTTGTGATGTTCCCGTAAACTGTGATCAGTAACGACGAAGTGCAGTGCCATTGCAATAAAGAAGATTGCTAAGCTGAACAAGCCGGGCTGCTCCCGATGTAGCAACAAGTAGCCAATCAGAACGTTGTATATGCCAAATGAGGAAATGTGAATCCAGAATACACCGTTGCTTGTTTTATCACCCTCACCCGACTCGCGCTGTTGCTGGCGTGATTTGAGCGCCAATCGATCAAGACCGTAAAAGATGGCTAATCCGAGCAAAGCAATGAGATAGACGTGATGCTCCAAAAAGCCGAATCCCTCTCCAATCGCCTTCGATACGGCCTCTTGCCCGGCACTGAGTTCCGGCAGGAGATGAATAAAAACATATGCGACTGACACGCCACCCGCGATCGAGAGCCAGACGCTGCGTGGCGTTCCATCTAAAAAGCGTAACTTAATTGAAAACAGATGCACCAGTACAAAGCCAATGAGCGCCAAGAGCGAAGCAGCAATCGGCATAATCCCCTTCTCCTTTTTCAATACGAACATAACGTTGTTACTGGCGATCACCTAGCAAGGTTTGTACCTTGTGTTTCTCTCACGGTGTGAATGTATGTGTGTTATATATGCTTAACCAAGCTGTGGTTATAGGGGCTATGTAAGTGTTGAGCGCTCTTGCTTCGCTGTCCGAGATCCATGCTCTACTGAGACGCTTGTCTGCTTTTGTTCTTTGTTCTTTTTATCGTCGTTCACTGTTCACTGCTACACAATCGTCTACGTTTTGTACCTATACGATCGTAGCGTGTACGTGTATGATACGGTTGTACAATCTGTAATTGGCTCGATATCGTAGAAATACGTTCATCATATGCTGCTTATGCCTACATCCTCACTCATAGACCGGCCTTTAAGTCAGTCTCTTCTTCCATTAAAGCTTGCTGTGCCACCACTCCGTACGAGTGTGCTTCCGCGTCCTGATTTGCAGGCGTTGCTCGCCGACGTGCGGCTGCATCCGGTGACGCTGCTCGTTGCGCCAGCTGGCTACGGCAAGACAACGTTGCTTTCGCAGTGGGCACAGGCGTTGACGCGCACGAATGCGCCGATAAGCTGGCTGACGTTTGATGTTACTGAGCGCGATCCTGCATCATTCCTCGCATACCTGATCGGCGCGTTCCAGGCTGTGTTTCCTACCGTCGGCGCGGATGCCTGGCGCATGTTAAATACGGCAACCAACCTTGAACGCGACTGGCCATTAGTGGCGGGTGCATTGTGCAGCGATTTGCAGCGCAAGGTGCCGACGGCAGCGTTTCTGCTGCTTGATGATCTACAGAACGTTGTGGACTCAGCTGTCATCAGTCAGATTTTGGGCTATCTGTTGCGCGCTGCGCCGCCGACGCTCCACATTGTGATTGCATCTCGCCGCATGCCGACGTTTGCGCCTCTGGCACGCCTGCGAACGGAAGGCAGCCTGCTGGAGATCACGCAGCGCGACCTACACCTGATGCCGGACGAGGTGCGGCAGTTGCTTGCGGACCAGCATGTCACGCTCAGTGAGGCGGAGTTGGCGCTGTTGCTGGCGCGCACCGAAGGATGGGCGCTCAGTGTTCAGCTGGTCGCGCGCGCGTTGGCTGCCCAACCCCCGGAGCAGCGCGGTCCGTTTCTCACAGCGTTGCGCGGTCGTGAGGAGCAACTGCTCGACTATCTTGCGTCTGAAGTGCTGGCTGAGCTTCCATCCGAGATGATTCACTTTTTGCGGTTGGCCGCGCTCGTGTCGTCGTTTGACGCCGATCTGCTGACTGATGCGCTGGAAAGCGATGATGTTGAATATCTGCTTGGCCGGGCGCTGGCGATGGGTTTGCCGATCACGCCGGTGGACGAGCATAGCGGCAAGCTGCGTTTTCACCCACTATGGCGCGAGTTGCTGCTGCGCGGTGTGCCGGAGGTAGTGAGCCAAGACGAACTTCTGGCGCTGCACCGCCGCTTCGGGCACGCGTTTCAGCAGCGCGGCGAGCTTGAGGCAGCCTTCGATCATTTTTCACAGGCTAATGCGTTTGATCAGCTTGCCGAAGCACTGCGCGACCAGGCATGGCCGCTGCTGCGGACGCCACAGCGGGACATGGTGCGCCGCTGGCTTGGGCGTCTCCCCGCGCCCATCCGTGATAGCGATGCAGAATTGCAACATATGTGGGGCGTCAGCCAGGGCGTGCTTGACATGGGGCAGGCTACCGCAGCGATTGAGCGGGCCGTCGAATTGTATCGGCAAGCCGGGCTGCACCACCGTGAGTTGCGCGCGCTGGCTGACTTGGTGGCGTTGTTGGGGTGGCAATCACGCCCGCAGTATCTTCTGGCGCTGTGCGCGCGCGCTATCCGCGCGGCAAACCATGTGCGCGATGCATGGTCGCAAGGAGCGGCGCGGGTCTGCGTGGCGGCTATGCTCTATAGCAAAGGGCGCGATGCGGCTACCCTGACAGTGGCACGCCAGGCGCTGGCCTACCCGCTAAGTCCGACGTGGCACTGGCTGTTAGCCATGATCGTTGGCTCGATCTGCTGTCAATCGGGTCGCCCGACTGAAGCACTCAGCATCATTGATGAAGTGTTGCAGATGCAGCAGGTTGATCTGGACGACCGCATGCGCCAGAATCTGCGGCGCTTGCAAGCCATGGTGCTCTATCTTCTCGGCCAAACGTCTGAGGCAATCACGCTTTCTCTTGAATTGCACCGCTATCTTTCTGACTACTATCAGGGCAATATTGTTGGCATCAGCGCGATGCAGCTTGCGTTTCTGCTGCTCATGAGCCAACGCGTCGATGAAGCAATGACGTATCTGACCCAAGCGCGCACGACGTTTCATAACACTGGTAATCTATCATCCTTGGCAGATATTCAGGCACTGGATGTATACAGTCAGCTGGCGCGCGGTCAATCGATCAATACACATCGTGTCCTCGGCAGTGTCATCCGCCGGCTGCAAGACCCGCAAGCCAGTTCGCTCGATTTTCGGCTCTGGCTGCTAATGGCAGTGGTGCTTGGCGAAACTGGTCATCTCTCTCAGGCGCTTGATTTGCTCGACACAACCGTCCAGCGGATGAAACAGCATAATTATCGCCTGTTTCTGGCCTGCGCGCACTTATATCGCTCCTTTATAGCGGCGCAGACCGGCGATGAAGTGCTTGAGCAGGCGGAACTTGAAAACGGTTGGATGCTGATGCAGACCAAGAACCTGCATTTCTTGCCCATGCTTCCTTCACAAGCAATTCAGCATGTTGTGGTGCAAGCTATTCGCCGCCGGATTATGCCGGACGTTGTGGGACGCGTACTCCATCATCAGCTTGGCGAACAGGTTGTCGAGTTGCTTCATGGGCTGGTGAACGAGCGCAACGCTCAGGTGCGCGCCCATGTTGCACAACTGCTCGGCTCGCTCAGCTCAGCGGCGGCGTATGTGCCGCTGCGGACGTTGCAAAAGGACAAAGATACGCAAGTGCGCCAGGCCGCGGAACATGCGCTCAACAGCCTGGTCTACCGGCCAACCTATACGCTGCACATCCGCACGCTTAGCAGTTTTACCCTGTGGCGCGGCAATGAGGAGGTGCGTGACCGCGACTGGCGCAGCAGCAAGGCTCGCCAACTCTTTCAATTTCTGCTTACTGAGCGTGGGCGCACCGTGCCGCGCGAGCGCCTGCTCGATGCGTTGTGGCCGGATTTGGATGTTGAGGCCGCCGCGAACAATCTGCGGGTGACGCTGAACCGCACCAGCAAGGCGATCGAGCCTGACCGCCCGGATGGCGCACCATCTTCGTACATTTTGCAGCAAGGCGATACGTTTTGCTTCAACACGGATAGTGACTACCAGCTTGATGCTGCGACCTTCATGGCAGCCGTAACTGAAGGGCAGCAGGCAGATCGTCTCGGTCAGCGCGCGCGCGTGGTAAGTATGTACCGGCAGGCAGTTGCTGAGTACCGTGGTCCTTACCTGCCAGATGCCTTCTATGAAGACTGGTCGGTTGTGGAACGCGAGCGGCTGACCATGCTCTTCAATGACGTTGCGCTGCGGCTAGGTGTTCTACTGTTGGAGGAGGGCCACACCCATGAGGCAATTGGCCTTGCGTGGCGCGTCCTTGAGCAAGACCAGACCCACGAGGAAGCCTACCGGCTGCTGATGCGCGCACATGTCTCCCTGGGCGAGCGCAGCACTGCACTGCGCTTGTATGAGCGTTGTGTGCAAGTTCTTCGCACCGAGCTTGGTGTGGAGCCGATGGATGAAACGGTTGCGCTGTATCAATCTGTTCGTAGCATGCATTAGTTGTAGTTCGCAAAATGACACGACACATGGTGAAGCACGAATCCTTGTTCTGTTAGGATTCGCGCTTCACCGTGTATTCCTCACAGTTGCTTGTTGGAGCATTCAAGTGAAGCGACATGCTTGACATGCTCGGCGTGCAAGGTGTTGATAAATTCAAGCAATTCTTGTGCTCCGCTGAACTGGAACTCCTTGCCACTTGGGACATGTTGCACACGCCCCACCCATTCTTCACCACAGACTTCTTCCTGGTCCTTCATAACAAGTCGAAGTAAGAACGACTCAATGCGTCGGCAACCCACATCAACTCTCCTTTTGCTCAACGTGGAGCAATGATACAGCGCTACTATCCTGGTGCAAAGTGTAGCCTGAGTATGTTACAGCAGCGTTACCGCACAACACTGCGATGTTACACACCCGCATCGTGGTGTGCAGCGCAGCGCGCCTGAAGATAATCGCGCAGGGGCGCGACAAACGGCGCAATCCCTTTGTAGCGAAGCATATCGGGCGGCGTGGTGCGTAGCACGCCAAGCAAGCGTTCGCCATGCGCAGCGTGTTCGGCGACGCGCGCAATTGTGGCCTGGTGGGTGTGAATGGTGAAGAGGATGCCGCCGGTACGCGGCAGGCGCAGCAGAACCTGGCGCTCGATCCGCAACATGCAGCGCTCGCCAGCGTTCGCTGCTGTGACATGCGCTTGCAACGGCGTGAGCGCGACGTTGATCGGCGGCGCGAGGTTCAACGCGCTGGTGGCTTTGATAGACCAGTTGATACGCCAAACTGGCCTTCCCGGTTTCAGCCGCTCCATGAGCAGATTCGACGAGCGCCCAAGCTGCTCCGCAAACAGTGGCACTTCGTCATGAATACTCAAAAATGATTTGCCCATTTTGTCGTCCAGGCACCATGCATTGGCAAAGCAAAGCTGCCCGGCGACCAGCGGCATGCCAGCAGCCACATCGCCGGACAGGAGCAGCAAGTCTTCCTGCACCTGGCGTCCGAGCCAATCAAGCGGCGGCTGCGGCAGACTGGTACAGTCACCAAGATGGAAGCGCAATGTTTGGTCGAGCAGCATGTTGTGCCAGCGCCAGTCATCGCCATCAGTGTGAAGCGCGAAATGCGCCGGGTAGCAGCGCGCCAGCTCTGGCAGCAGCAGTTCAACAGCCTCCCATTGCATCGGCATGGTGTCGGGCAGCGCCTGAAAATAGTAGCCGTAGTTGTCGCGCAGAATAGCCTGTTTCAGTTGCACTTCGTCATGGTAGCGCGGCGCGTCCACTTCAATGATTGCGCCGTCACCTAGCGCGTGGATGCCCATGCGCATGCTGAATACGTCGTCGGAAAATGGAAAATAGCGTCGGATATGATCGACATGGCGTGCGGTGTGGTCGGTCATCAGTCTGTCTACGCCTCACGTTGTGCAATGCCAACAACCACGTTCATCAGATAGCGCACGCCGATTGCGTCGCCGGGCTGCGGGTTGGCGTAGGCATCTTCCATGCCAATTCGCGCCGTTTGCACCTGTTCGGGCTGGTCGTCGAGCGTGTAGGCAACATCGTAAAAGCGGCTGCCATGAATATCTATCAGTTGCACCTGCCTGAGGGTTGCTGGCTTTGTTCCGGAAAGCATCATCATATAGGCCTCGGTCCTGTTTTATTCGTGTCGTATGTCCATTATACCAGCAAGATTTTCCATCGAGTGACGCATATGTATACAGTGTCATCCTTCAAAGTTAAAAATTTGGTACAATAGAAACAGAGAGGAATGCTTCCGCAGATACTTATTGTGGCCTCCACGTGGCTGCTTGAAATATTCTGCTCAATGTATTCAGTAGCGCGCATGTTTATGGAGCGTGCTACCGATTAGTATTGGTATAAATGTAATTGCTATGTCTGACTCATTGTCCCCTGGGAAAATTGATCTGTCTGAAGTGATACACAATCCAGCGCGCCTGGCTGCCTTGCGTCATGCAGAGATTCTGGATACCGCAGTTGAGGAAGCCTTTGATCGGTTGACGCGCCTGGCATCCAAAATCATTGGCGCGCCGGTTGCCCTCATTTCATTTGTGGACGAAGATCGCCAGTTCTTCAAGAGCAGCGTTGGTCTCAAGGAGCCGTGGGCATCGCTGCGCGAAACGCCGCTGACCCACTCATTTTGTCAGTACGCTGTGGCGAACGGCAAGCCGCTGGTGATCGGCGACGCGCGCGAGCATCCGCTGGTTCATGAGAACCTTGCTATTCGCGATCTTGGCGTGATCGCGTACGCAGGCGTGCCGTTGGTGACCAATGCAGGGCAGGCGCTTGGCTCATTGTGCGTGATTGATGCCCAGCCGCGCGAGTGGGCTGCGCATGAAATCGACATTCTGCGCGACCTGGCCTCGATGGTTATGAGCGAGATCGAACTCCGCATTGCAACCCGCGAGGCGCAGATGCGCGCGGCTGAAGCTGAGCAACAGCGGGCGCAGAAAGCGGCGGTTCTTGAGCGACTGAACCGCGTTGTAGAAACGAATGCAGAGGGTATTATCATTGTCGATATGCAAGGGTTTGTCACTTTTGCGAACGGCGCTGCAGAGCGGGCGCTTGGCGTGTCGCGCGGTGCGTTGGCCGGGCGCGCGTACAATGACCCGGCGTGGCAGATCACAACCGTGAACGGCATGCCATTCCCTGCAGATGATCTGCCAGTTACGCAGGTATTGCGCACCGGCCAGCCGGTTGCTAATGTTGAAATGGCAATTACGCGGGCTGATGGAACACGCGTAATCCTGGAAGTCAATGCCGCATCGTTGCAGGACGACGGCGTTGTGGCAACGTTTGTCGATAAAACTGATTACAAGCATGCCGAAGCAGTCCAGCGCGTGCTGGTGCAGGCTGGCATCCTGCTGGCCGATACGCTTGATTATGACGAGATGCTGTCGCGCGTTGCGCACCTTGGCGTGCCTGAGTTTGCCGATTGGTGTGCGGCGTATATTGTTCAGGATGATCGGCCAACGCGGTTGAGTGTTGTCCATGCCGAGTGTGCAAAAGAAGACCTTCTTCGCGCAATTCAGCAGCGGCTGCCGGTGTTGCCTGATCATGATAACCCTATTGGACGGGTGCTGCGAATGGGTGAGCCGCTACTCGTAGCGCATGCGCAACACGCATTGTCCACGATAATTGACGAAGCCGTGAAACAGATGCTTCAGGAAGTTGGCTTTTGCTCATTGCTGTGTGTGCCGCTCAAGGCGCGCGGGCGCATGTTGGGCGCGCTGCTGTTTGTTTCGGCACAGCCTAACGTCCATTACAATCAGGCAGATCTCATGGTAGCGCAGGAGCTTGCGCACCGGGCGGCGCTCGCGCTTGATAATGCACGGTTGTATCAGGAAGCGCAGCTAGCAGTGCAGTCGCGTGATGATTTGTTTTCCATGGTGACCCACGATCTAAAAAACCCGCTTACAACCATTAACGGCTATGCCGATGTGCTTCAGCGGCGCATCAAGCGCATGGATCTGCCCGATCCCTCGCGGCTGACGGAAGGATTGACGCGCATTCGTCAGGCGGGCGACAAGATGACGCAGCAACTCAATGAACTGCTTGACACGGCCGTGATTCGAAGCGGCGGCATGCTCGAATTGCAACGTGATCCGTTGAATCTTGTGACGCTGGTGCAGGCAATCTGCGCGGAGCAGCAGCAGGTAGCGCATAATAATCAGGTACGGTTCGAAACGAGTGACACCGAGTTGATGGGCTATTTCGATGCACGGCGGCTGGAGCGGGTGTTTACTAACCTGGTTACCAATGCCGTGAAATACAGCACGAACAACACTGCTGTTGATGTTGTGATAACACATCAATATGAGCAGGATAGTGACTGGGCACTGATCATGGTGCAGGATGCGGGTATCGGTATCCCTTCCGCTGATTTACCGCACATCTTTGATCGCTTCCAACGTGGCAGCAACGTTGGCTCAATCAAGGGCAGTGGCATTGGTCTGGCAACGGTTGCGTCGATTGTGGAGCAGCACGGCGGCTCGGTGGCAGTGGAGAGCATCGAGGGTGCAGGCACCACGTTTATTGTGCGGTTGCCATTGATTTCTTTGTCCCAGATTGAGCCAGCCGCGCAGAATATGATCCGGTGAATTGCACATGGCATTTCCTACGGCAGGCAATTCTGCCGGAACCATTTGATAGATAAACAAAGGCGGCATGTGCGCCCTTTTGCACTTTTCTCGCCCGCCGCATACAATCGCTTTTGAAAGTGTTTGACACGCCATTTGCCTGTCAGCTACAATGATTTATTGCCTGAGCAAAGAAGCATAGGCAGGCGGCATCGTTACGCCGCGTATAAGGAGAAATATATGACAACATTCACCGAAGACAACAACATAGACACAGCTGATATGCCAACCATCCCCGGGCCGCGTGCCCGCGCTATGGTGGAGCGCGATAGTCGGGTGTTCGCGCCGTGCGCTGGCCGTGTGTACCCGTTTGTAATCGAGCGCGGCGACGGCTGCTACGTATGGGACGTGGACGGCAACCGCTATCTTGATATGAATGCTGGCATTGCGGTAGTCTCTGCCGGACATTCGCACCCGCGCTTGGTCAAAGCCATCCAGGAGCAGGCCACTAAATTCATTCACATGGCTGGCACGGATTTTTATAACGAGCCGATGATCAAACTCGGTGAGAAGCTGGTTTCGATGATGCCGCGCGCCCATGACTGGCAATTGTTCCTCACCAATTCTGGCACCGAAGCGGTCGAGGCGTCGATCAAGTTGGCGCGCTACGTGACCGGGCGTCAGGGCATTGTCGCCTTCTTCGGCGCGTTCCATGGCCGTTCCTACGGCTCGCTGTCGCTCACGGCCTCCAAGCCGGTGCAGCGCCGTGGCTACTACCCGCTGGTGCCGGGTACGTTCCATGCTTTTTATGCCAACCCGTACCGTCCGCCGTTCGACGTCGATCCAGCGCGCGTTACTGAGGAGTGCCTGAACTACATCGAAAAGACGTTGTTCCACACGATTGCACCGCCCAGTGAAGTTGCTGCGATCATTGTCGAGCCAATTCAGGGCGAAGGCGGGTACGTTGTGCCTGCGCCTGGCTTTTTGAAAGGGCTGCGCGAGATTTGTGATCAGTACGGCATGCTGCTGATTGCCGACGAGGTGCAGAGCGGCATTGGACGCACCGGCAAGATGTGGGCGTTCGAGCATGAGGACGTTGTGCCTGACATCGTTGCATCGGCCAAAGGACTGGGCGGTGGCATGCCAATCGGTGCCATGATTGCTCGCCAGGAGCTGACCGAGCAGTGGGAGCCTGGCTCACATGGCAATACCTATGGCGGCAATGGCCTCGCCTGTGCGGCGGCGTATGAGGTGCTGTCGCTAGTCGAGGAAGAACTGGCTGCGAATGCCGCGCATGTCGGCGCATACTTGATGCAAGGTTTACGATCACTACAGGAGCGCTATCCCCAGATCGGCGTGGTGCGCGGGCGCGGCCTGATGGTTGGCGTGGAGTTCGTGAAGAACCGGGCGACGCGTGAGCCGGCGCGCGCCCTGGCGCATGATGTGATGGAGCATGCGTTCAAGCGCGGGCTGCTGCTGCTGACGTGCGGCGCATCGACGATTCGGCTGTGCCCGCCGCTGGTGCTTACGACCGAACAGGTCGATGAGGCGCTCACTATCTTCGAAGCGACACTTCAGGAGTGCATTTAAGGGATGATCCGCGAAGTCACGCCAAGAACGCCGAAACGAATCAGCTTCGCGTCCTTCGCGGATCCTTTCTGCCTTCTACTGCGGTGACATGGGCGGCGGTCCCATCGGCGGCTGGTAGGTTGGCGCGACCGGGCGGTTGCGGGCCGCGATGGCTCCGCCCACCGCGCCAAGTGCCAGCGAAGCCACCAGATTGATCAAACCTAAGCAGAAGCCTGCGATTGGCGCGGCAATATTCAGCGCGGTTGCCATCTGATCTGGTGAAAGCTGCGCCCCAGCCTGTTGTTGCTGCATGGCTTCATTAATAATCTGAGCGAACTGCGGATCGTTGCGAATAATGTTGAAGAAAATGATAACAAATGCCAGCGAACTGAGTAGCATCAGTATACCTGCGATTGTTCCCGCGATAACTCCTTTGCCGATTCCTTCAGGCGGCACGCTCCAGCGCACGCCAAAGTAGCCCGCGATTCCGCCGATAATGGCTGCCACCACCGGCGAACACACTCCGAACAAGAAGTTCGTGACGCTTGTCGCAACAATGCCAATTAGCCCAAAAAGAAGCCCCGATTTCACTGCGCCAGACATGGTTCCTCCTTGTTATTTTGCTGCGTATACTACAAACTTATCGAACAGCACAGTTGCGTCGCCACTATCAAAAGTGTTGACAGCAAGTGCAATGCCGCCCTGCCTGAACGTTGTGTCGCGTGACTCATCAAGCAGGGTGCCGTTGGCAAACACGCGAAAGCGATCGCCAGCTATTTCCACACGCAATCGGTTGCGCTGCCCTTCACCATGGATGTGTGGCGAGATCGTCCAGTCGAGCATGGGCGTCCACTTGCCATTTTGCAACATCGCCAGCAGGTAATATCCATCGCCGGAAACGCCAAAGAAGTAAAAATTGTGCGCGTCTTGGTAGCGAAAAACAATGCCTGCCGCTGTCGCAGATGGGCCGCGCTGCAACACAACATCGGCTTCAATCGCGTTGTCAGTAAAGACGCCGCGCATTGGACTCCATGCGATGTAGTTTGGATTGGTGATGCTGATGGTGTACGCGCCGCCCTCAAAGCGATATTGCGCGTTCGCGTTTGTGCCAGCACGAAACAGGCTATGGTCGGGTTGATCGAATGTGTCGGACAACCGTACCGCGCCAAACGCGAACGATGGCGTTGGCGTGGCGGGCACGTCGGTAGCTGTCAACGTGGCGGTTGGTGTTGGCTGCGGCGTTGGCGTGAGTATGATCACCTGTACCGAGGGCGGCTCCGTGTGCGCGAATAGCATGGCCCCAACGCCAACCAGCGCGACGATAATCAGGCTGAGCACCGCCACGCTGCCGATTAGCAGCCGCACGGTGTGGCGGTGCCTGTCGTGTGGCGTTCTCTGATCCTTGTGCTGCACATCCACAGGCGTTGTATTCTAGTGGTCTAACACGTCGCGCAGGGCAGCAACAAAGCGAGTATTTTCTTCTTCCGTGCCAAACGAGATGCGAATATGCTCTGGGATGCCCCAGCCGGACAGCGGTGTTATGGTGAAGCCGCGCTCCAGCAGGCGTTCTGCGACGGCCATGTCGTCGCCAACGTTCACGGCAACAAAGTTCGTCGCGCTTGGCACTGGTGCAAGGCCCATCGCGTGCAGTTCATGCGCGAAGAACGCCCGCGATCGTTTGGCATGCTCGCGGCTGCGAACGATGTGTTCCTCGTCGTCAAGCGCGGCGCGGCCCGCAACCTGCGCCAGCATGTTCACATTGAAGGTCGGGCGGGCGCGTTCCAGGTAGCCAACTATATCTGGATGGCCGAAGGCGTAGCCGAGCCGCAAGCCTGCCAGCCCATAAATTTTGGCGAACGTGCGCAGCAGGAGCAGATTTTGGCGTCCGTTACGCAGTTCAGGCCGCAGGTCAGGGTAGTCATTCTGCTCGACAAATTCAATGTACGCTTCATCCATCACCACCAGCACGTCGTCCGGCACGCGCGCCAAAAAGCGCATGACTTCATCTTTCGTGTTGGTCGTGCCAGTCGGATTGTTGGGATTGCAGACAAAGATCAACCGTGTGCGGTCGGTCACAGCGTCGGCCATGGCATCAAGATTGTGCGTGTAGTTGCGGAGCGGCACGCGTACCGGCTGCGCGCCCATCTCCAGTGTGCGCAGAAAATAGCTGATAAAGCTGCCGTGCGCCATGATTGCCTCGTCGCCCTCGCGCAGAAAGGCCAGGCACAGCAACAACACCATTTCATCCGAGCCGTTGGTACAAACCACCATATCGGGCGCAAGACCAAAGCGTTCGGCCAGCGCCTGGCGCAAAGCCAGCGAGCCAGCGTCGGGGTAGCGGTACACATTTCCGAGCGCCGCTTGCATTGCTGCCATCGCCCGTGGCGAAGGACCGAGCGGGTTCTCGTTTGATGAGAGCTTGACCATGCCAGCCGGTTGCTGGCGAGTGAGCTTGGGTGGTTTGTAAGGTGGCAAGTTTGCAATATAATCTTTGAAGTGCATATGCAACGCTCCTTCGCGCATACGAGAGTAGCGCAAGTATAGCATAATCGCGTGTTGGCAATGGCGCTGTGCTGCCATGGTACAATAGTGCTCCAGTGGTGCAATGAGAGCTTGTGCATGGCCACATAAGACAATGTGGGCCGATCATTTGAGGATGAGCCTAATGCCTATTCGTGACAATATTATTCAAGTGACGCGCGGCAACGACCTGTCGCAGGAGCAGGCTGCCGAGGCGATGGAAGAAATGATGACCGGCGTTGCCTCGCCCGCGCAGATCGCCGCATTTCTCACTGCGCTAAGTCTGAAAGGCGAAACCGAAACTGAGATTGCAGGCATGGCGCAGGTCATGCGCGAGAAGGCAACTCACGTTTTTCACGACGGGCCGGTGCTCGACACATGCGGCACGGGTGGCGACGCGTCGGGCACGTTCAATATCTCGACGACCACGGCCTTTGTTGCGGCAGGCGCGGGCGCGACGGTCGCCAAGCATGGCAACCGGGCTGCGTCGAGCGCATGCGGCTCGGCGGATGTGCTGGAGGCGCTCCATGTCAACATCGAGCTTGACGCCGAAGGCGTAGAGCGCTGCCTCAATCAGGCTGGTATCGGCTTCATGTTCGCGCAGAAATTTCACCCGGCGATGCGTTATGTTGGTCCAGTGCGCCGCGAGATTGGCATCCGCACGGCTTTCAATATTCTTGGCCCGTTGACGAATCCAGCCCGCGCGCGTTATCAGGTGTTGGGTGTGCCAGATGTACGGCTGGCCGAAAAAATGGCGCGGGCGCTGTCGCGGCTCGATACGATTCACGCATTAGTAGTACATGGTGACGGTGGCTTGGATGAATTGGCTTTAAGCGGCCCGAACATTGCGTTCGAAGTGCGCTCCGGCAACGTTAAGCGTTTGCCCGATATCTCAGCCACTGAGCTCGGTTTGGAGACCGCGCCGCGTGCTGCGCTGCTTGGCGGTGGCGCTGCTGAGAATGCTACGCTGCTCCGCGCCATCCTGGAAGGCCGCGAGCGTGGTCCCAAGCGCGACGTTGTGCTGTTGAACAGCGCGGCAGCCTTGGTCGCGGCGGATCTGGTTGGCGACATGCGCGAAGGCTTAGAATTGGCGCGCAAGAGCTTGGATAATGGCGCGGCCCATGAGCGGCTGGAGCGCATGGTGGCGGTGAGCAAGTGATCATTTGCGCATGGCTGTTGGGGTATTGCGTGCTATCACGATAGTGGCGCGCCCGGCATGTTCAATGATAAACATGTAGCGATGTGGTACAAGTGTACAAAGGGTTATCAGGCAATTGTGCAGAAAATTGTCGAATTTGTACAAAAACACCACTTGACATTTTGGTATAACCTCGCGTATACTTTGGGAAGTTACAAAAAAGTTATCGAACAGATTTTCCATGTTATTTGCAGCTTACAGTTTCCTCCTTAGCCTCCTCCTTATTGTAGTCCTTATTATTAAGGGCTTAATTGGTGTTGGGAGGCAAGCGGCATAAGCGCAGCAGACTGAGTGAAGCAAAGCCCCTCCCAAACCGGGAGGGGCTTCGGTTTATCATGGAGATTACAAGCCACAGAGGACACTGAGTTCACAAAGGGAATACAAATGTTGGCTACTTGATGAAGATCAGCACGAGTAGCATTCATCTTGAGCAAGGTAGAGTCTCTGTGCCCTCTGTGCTCTCTGTGGCAAGACAAAAGTGGAGCGTATCATGCTGGAGCGTGTGAAAAAGCTTATCAACCAACTCTTTCCACCTCGGCCCGCGCCAGCATTGCAGCCGGTGCCAGTCACGCGCCCAGTACGTCCGCTCCACCGTACCATGTAGAACCAGGAAGAACAGCAGGCATAACGTTTTGTGCTGCGTTCTTCTGGTATAGCACGATCACACGTTTTTTGGCTTAACTGCATCGATTCAATGGTGTTTTTGAACCTGAGGTTCTCAATGACGAGTCCTCGACAGGAGGCTTTGCTATGCGTTCAGACACAATCAAGCGCGGAATGGAACGGGCACCACATCGCAGCCTGTTGCGCGCCACCGGCCAGATTCGCAGTGATGAGGACTTCAACAAGCCGTTCATCGCGATCTGTAATTCGTATGTTGACATTATTCCAGGCCATGTTCATCTACAAGAGTTCGGTCGCGTCGTCAAAGAGGCGGTGCGCGCGGCGGGCGGCATTCCGTTCGAGTTCAACACCATCGGCGTTGACGACGGCATCGTGATGGGCCACGAGGGCATGCGCTACTCACTGCCGTCGCGTGAGTTGATCGCCGATTCCGTCGAGACGATGGCGGCGGCGCACTGCTTCGACGCGATGATCTGCATCCCGAATTGTGACAAGATCACGCCCGGCATGCTGATGGGTGCGGCCCGTGTCAATCTGCCGACGATCTTCATCTCCGGCGGCCCGATGATGGCTGGAGTTGATGAAGAAGGCAACAAGAGCGACTTGATTACGGTGTTCGAGGCAGTTGGCAAGCGTGCATCCGGGCAAATCACTGACGCGCAACTGCTGAAACTGGAGCAAATCAGTTGTCCCACCTGCGGCAGTTGTAGCGGCATGTTCACCGCAAACTCGATGAACTGCCTGTGTGAAGCCCTCGGAATCGCCCTCCCCGGTAACGGAACAATTCCCGCCATCTCCCCCGAACGACACGAACTCGCAAAGAAAGCCGCCGCACAAATCATGCATCTGGTCGAACGTGGCATCCGTTTCCGCGACATTGTGACGGCTGATGCGATTGACAACGCCATGGCGCTCGACGTGGCCATGGGCGGCTCGACCAACACCGTGCTGCATGTGCTGGCGTTGACGCGCGAGGCGGGTCTGGATTACCCGATCAGCCGCTTCAACGAAGTATCTGACCGCGTGCCGCACCTGGCGAAAGTATCGCCCGCATGGGATGGCGACCGCCAGTGGCATATCCAGGATGTTAACCAGGCTGGTGGTGTGCAAGCGATTCTGGCCGAGTTGGCAAAGCGCCCGAACATGCTCAATCTTGATGCGATGACTGTCACCGGTCGAACCATGGGCGAAAACGTGCAGCATGCCGAAAATCGCAACGAGGAGTGCATCCGCCCGGTCAGCAACCCGCACTCTGAGCGCGGTGCGTTGAGCGCGCTGTTCGGCAGCCTCGCGCCGGAAGGCTCGATCATTAAAGTCGGTGCGGTCGATCAGCATGAAATGGCGTTTCGCGGCCCGGCGCGCGTATTCGACAGCGAAGAGGACGCCACCAACGCCGTGATCAACGGCAAGATCAATCCCGGTGATGTCATTATTGTGCGCTACGAAGGTCCGCGTGGCGGGCCGGGCATGCGCGAAATGCTGGCGTTGACCAGCATGGTTAAGGGCATCCCGGCGCTGAGCAGCACGACGGCGCTGATCACTGACGGGCGGTTTAGTGGCGGCACGCGCGGCCTGTGCATCGGCCATGTCTCGCCCGAGGCGGCGGAAGGCGGCCCAATCGGGCTGGTGCGCGACGGCGATATCGTCAACATTGACCTGGCAGGCCGCAAGCTGGATGTTGAGGTTTCGGATGAAGAATTGGCGACGCGGAAGCAAGACTGGCAGGCACCCGCGCCAAAATATCAACGCGGCTGGCTGGCGCGCTACACCAAGTTGGTGACGAACGCGAGCAACGGCGCAATTTTGGAATAAGCAAAAGAACGAAAAATGAAGTAAGAGGCACAATTACTGCTTACTTCTGCTTTCTTACTTTTTACGACCAAGGGAGTAGTTACATGTCAGAGCAACGAACTGGCGCACAAATCATGTGCGAAGCCCTCATTCGTGATGGCGTGGAAGTGATGTTTGGCATCCCGGGCGGCGCGATCATGCCGTTCTACTACGCGATGTGGGAATACCGCGACCAGTTGCGTCACGTGCTGTGCCGCCACGAGCAGGGCGCGGGCCACGCGGCGGAGGGCTATGCGCGTTCAACTGGCAAAATTGGCGTGTGCATCGGCACCAGCGGCCCCGGCACGACCAATTTAGTCACGCCAATTGCCGACGCCTGGATGGACTCGACGCCGCTGCTAGCGATCACCGGCCAGGTGTCCAGCGCGGTGCTGGGCAAGGACGCGTTTCAGGAGACCGATATTACGGGCATTACCATGCCGATCACCAAGCACAACTATTTGGTGAAGGACATCGAGGAACTGCCGTACGTCTTCAAGGAAGGCATTCACATCGCCACGACTGGCCGCCCCGGTCCGGTGCTGATCGACGTCACCAAGGATGCCATGCAGGCGCGCACCGTGCCGAACTGGAACTTCAAGTTGAACCTGCCGGGCTATCGCCCGACCTATCAGGGCAACAAGAAGATGATTCGCGAGGCGATTAATCTTTTGATTAACGCCAAGAAGCCGCTGATCATGGCGGGCAACGGCGTCATGATGGCGAATGCGTCCGGTGAGTTGCGTGAGTTTGCGGAGCGCACGCGCGTGCCGGTGATCACGACGTTACACGGCCTGGGCGCGTTCCCTGAGGATCACCCGCTGAGCCTGGGCATGCCCGGCATGCACGGCTGGGTTCACGCCAATCGGGCCATTCAAGAGTGCGACGTGCTGCTGAATATTGGCGGTCGCTTCGATGACCGTGTGACTGGCAAGGCGTCGACGTTTGCGCCGAACGCCAAAGTGATCCATGTTGACATTGACCCGAGCGAAATCGGCAAGAATGTCAAAGTGACGGTGCCGATCGTCGGCGATGCGCGTAATGTGCTGGTGTCGTTGCTTGAAACGCTGCCTGATTCCGATGCGATGGCCGACCTGTACAGCAACGCAAGCGACTGGCTGGAACACATTCGCGACATGCAGGACAAACACCAGCCGAAGCAGCAGTACATGAAGCGCGACGAAAGCGTGACGCTGCCGCCCGCCGATGTGTACGCGTCGCTCAACCGCATTCTCAATGAGCGTGGCAATTACCGGATCGTTAGCGACGTGGGCCAGCATCAGATGTGGACGGCTCAGTTGATCGACTGGCTGCGCCCGCGCACGCAGATTACCAGCGGCGGCGCAGGCACCATGGGCTTCGCGGTTCCGGCGGCCATGGGCGTGGCAATCGCGCACCCGAATGATACCGTGTGGGCCATCTGCGGCGATGGCGGCTTCCAGATGACCAACCAGGAAATGGCGACCGTGATGCAGGAAGGCATCAAGAACATCAAGGTCGCTGTGATCAACAATGGCTACCTGGGCATGGTGCGCCAGTGGCAGGAATTGTTCGAGAACAAGCGCTACAGTGGCACGCCGTTGTCTGGCCCGAACTTCGCCAAACTGGCCGAAGCGTACGGTTGGTCAGCCATTACTGTGGAACACTCCGACGATGTCGACGCGGCGATTGAGCAGGCTCATGCGATTGACGGCCCGGTGCTGATCGACTTCCGCGTCGAGCGCGAAGTGAACGTGTGGCCGATGGTTCCGCAGGGCAACAGCATCGGCGAGATGATTACAGAAGCGCCGACGGCGTAAGAACAAATTTCGTTCATACAAAAGGAGTGTTCTCGTGAATAAACATACAATCATCGCTTTGATGCAGGATCGTCCGGGCGTGCTGAACCGCGCGGTGAGCATGTTCCGCCGTCGTGGCTACAACATCGAGAGTCTGGCTGTCGGCCACACCGAGACGCCCGGCGTGAGCCGCATGACGCTGGTGGTTGAGTCCGGCGATGTCGAGCAGATTACCAAGCAGCTTTATCGCCTGATCGAGGTGCTGAAGGTTAGCGACGTGACCAACGACCCGACCGTCGAGCGCGAGATGGTGCTGGTGAAACTCCATGCGCCGCCCGCGACGCGCCCGGAGATTGTCTCGCTCGCCAATGTGTTCGACGCGAAAGTCGTTGATGTCGGTGTGCGAACGATGATCGTTGAGATGACCGGCACGCCATCGAAGGTTGAAAACTTCATTGAGGTGGTGCGCCCATACGGCGTCAAGGAGATGATGCGCACCGGACGCATCGCCATGGTGCGCGGCGCGCATACGCACCAGGCGCCAGCCGAGGCGGCGGAAAACAGCAATGGGCATCATGTGGAGCCGGTTTCAACATTGAACTAGAACCGAGCATCTATTTTATTGTCATGCTGAATGAAGTGGAGCATCTCGATGTAGAACCGGAGCGTTTCAATGAGATGATTCGCTCCGCTCACCATGATAAAGATGTTCGCAGTGTCGTGGCACATACGGTTCTCGGTTCGCAATCAATACGTGTAGTCTTGTATAGAAGATAAGGAACAATATCACCATGGCAGAGCTTTTCTACGATAAGCAGGCGGATCTTGATCGGCTTAAAGGTCGAACAATCGCGATCATCGGTTTTGGCAGCCAGGGCCACGCCCATGCGCTTAACCTCAAAGAAAGCGGTTTGGATGTTGTAGTCGGCCTGTACGAAGGCTCGAAGAGCCGCGCCAAGGCTGAAGCAGCCGGGCTCAAGGTGCTGTCGGTTGCGGATGCCGCCAAAGCGGCGCAGATCATCATGATCGTCACGCCAGATACTGGCCAGGCCGACCTGTACAACAAAGAGATTGCGCCAAACCTGACGGCGGGCAAGACGCTCATGTTCGCGCACGGCTTCAACATTCGCTTCGGCCAGATCGTGCCGCCGGAGAATGTGGACGTCAGCATGGTCGCGCCGAAAGCGCCGGGTCACCGTGTGCGCGAGGTGTATACGCAGGGTGGCGGCGTGCCCGCGCTCGTGGCCGTGCATCAGGATGCCTCAGGGCATGCGCTCGAGGACGCGCTGGCCTACGCCAAGGGCATCGGTTGTACGCGGGCGGGCGTGCTGAAGACCACCTTCACCGAGGAGACCGAAACTGACCTGTTCGGCGAGCAGGCCGTGTTGTGCGGCGGCGTGTCGGCGCTGGTCAAGGCCGGTTTCGAGACGCTGGTCGATGCTGGTTACCAGCCGGAAGTCGCGTACTTCGAGTGCATGCACGAACTGAAGCTGATCGTCGACCTGTTCTATCAGGGCGGCCTGAACTACATGCGCTACTCTGTTTCGGACACGGCTGAGTGGGGCGACTACATCGCTGGCGACAAAATCATCAACGAGCAGACCCGCGCGGCCATGAAGCAGTTGCTCGCCAACATTCAGAGCGGCGCGTTTGCCGAGGAGTGGATCGACGAGAATCATAACGGTCGTGCGAACTTCAATCGCATGCGTCAACAGGACGGCCAGCATAAGATTGAGCAGGTTGGGCGCGAATTGCGCCGCATGATGCCGTTTGTCAACCCGCGCGAGGTCGTGCCGGGTGAGGGCGGGGCGTAATTATTGCAGATTGGAGATTGCAGATTGCAGACTGAGCGAAGGTAATTTGCAATCTGCAATTTGTAATCAGGAGTGAATTCTATGGAGCCTCACGTATCTACTGAAGATCACGTACGTATTTTTGATACAACACTGCGCGATGGTGAGCAGGCCCCCGGCTGCACCATGACACTGGAGGAAAAGCTGGAGGTCGCTCGCCAACTGGCGCGCCTTCATGTTGATATTATTGAAGCGGGCTTCCCCGCCGCATCGCCGGGCGATTGGGCGGCAGTACACCAGATCGCCCGTGAGGTTGGCACGCCCGATGGCCCGGTTGTCGCCGGGTTGGCGCGCGCTAACAAAGATGACATCGACAAATGCTGGAGCGCGATTCAGCCAGCCGCGAAAAAGCGCATCCACACCTTCATGTCCACCTCAGACATTCATTTGCAGCACCAGTTCCGTAAGAGCCGCGGCGAAGCGCTGGAACTGATCGGCGAAATGGTGACTTACGCTCGCAGCCTGTGCGAAGACGTAGAGTTTTCGCCAATGGACGCCAGCCGCTCCGATCCAGAGTACCTGTACCAGGTGCTCAAGGTCGCAGTTGAGTGCGGCGCGACCACGCTGAACATTCCCGACACGGTCGGCTATGCTACGCCAGACGAATATTATCAGATGATTGATGGCATTCGTCGCAACGTGCCCGGCGCGGAGAACGTGATCATCTCGACGCATTGCCATGACGATCTCGGCATGGCGGTCGCCAACAGCCTGGCAGGTGTGCGTGGCGGCGCGCGGCAGATCGAGTGTACCATTAACGGTATCGGCGAGCGGGCTGGCAATGCATCGCTGGAAGAGGTCGTGATGGCGCTGCACACGCGCGGCCAGTTCTACGGCATTAACACGCAGATCGACACGCCAGAGATCGCCCGCAGCAGCCGCTTGCTCAGTTCGATTATCGGCGTGCCGGTGCCGCCCAACAAAGCGATTGTCGGCGCGAATGCCTTTGCGCACGAGTCCGGCATTCACCAGGATGGCGTGCTGAAAAATCGCATGACCTATGAGATTATGAGCGCCGAGACGATTGGGCTGGCGGGCAACGCGTTGGTGCTGGGCAAACACAGCGGACGCCATGCCTTCCGCAAGCATGTTGAGGAGCTCGGCTATCAATTGAACGATGCCGATTTCCAGCAGGTGTTCACACGTTTCAAGGATTTGTGTGATAAGAAGAAAGTTGTTGACGACCGCGACATCGAGGCGCTGATTGCGGGCGAGACGCAGCGCACACCCGAAATCTTCAAGCTCGACCATGTGCAGGTGACGTGCGGCATGGGCGTGACGCCAGTAGCAACCGTCCGGCTGGTCGGCCAGGATGGGCAGGCGCACACAGATAGCGCGCATGGCACCGGTCCGGTGGACGCGATTTACAAGGCGATTAATCGGATTGTGCAGCGCCCGAACGAACTCATGGAGTTCTCGATCAACGCGATTACCGAAGGCTTGGATGCGGTGGCAGAGGTAACGGTGCGTATTCAGGATCAGGGCGCGCCATCGAACGGCGAAGCGCAGCAGAGCGGGCGGCGCGGGCCGCAGGTCTTCAGCGGCTACGGCGTCAACACTGATACAATCGTCGCGGCGGCTGAAGCGTACATGGGCGCGCTGAACAAGATGCTCGCCGCGCGCCAGGAGCGCATCAAGGCCGAAGAAGTGGCCTACGCGGCCGGATACGATCAGAACTCGGCGAGCTATGCGGTAGACACGTTTGGCAAGGAAGGATAGCACGTAAAGGCGCGGCATGCAGCGCCTTTATAGATGTGCCATGAAAACAATTGCCTATCTTGGTCCACCCGGAAGCTTCAGCGAAGAAGCGGCGCGGGCGTATGGCGGTGTGGACACCGAATACCTGCCGCTCGCCAGCATGCCGGCTGTCGTCACTGCAATCGAGACGGGCGCGGCGACTGAGGGCGTGCTGCCGATCGAGAACGTGCTGGAGGGCAGCGTCACTACCACGCTTGATCTGCTGATTCATGAGACGGATCTTCGCATTGCGGGCGAGACAGTGATTCCCATCCGGCAGTGTCTGGTCGCGAAAGAAGGCACCAAGCTGTCCGAGGTCAAGGTGCTGTACGCGCACCCGCAATCGCTGGGGCAGTGCCGCCGCTTTGTGGAGCGCTGCCTGCCTGGCGTGGCAACCATCGCCTCGCTGAGCAATAGCGCCGCGCCTTCTGAAGCGCTCCATGACGAACGGCCCGCCGCAGCGATCAGCACCGTGCGCGCCGCCGAACTGACCGGCGTGACGATTCTGGCGCGTGATATTCAGGATCGCTCTGATAACGTCACGCGCTTTATAGCGTTGGGTCGCAATGATGGTCAGCCGACTGGCGATGACAAAACAAGCTTTTGCTTTGGCTTCGATAAGGAAGATCGTGCTGGCTCGCTGGTGGGCGCGTTGCAAGAGTTGAGCGAGATCAACATGACCAAGCTGGAGTCGCGTCCATCTAAAGCGGTGCTTGGCCAATACATTTTCCTGGTTGATATCAACGGCCATCGTGAAGATTCGCCAATTGCTGAAGCTCTTGATCGCGTGCGCGCCAAGGCGGGGCTGTTCAAGGTGTTCGGCAGCTACCCACGCTGGAAAGGCGGATCAGGAACCGCCGGTATACGCTGATGAACGCTAATTCACAATGGCAAAAATATCGATCTGCTCTAGCTGATGATTACGATTGAAATATGTAACATAGCGGCGAACATATTCGTTTACCTACGATGAACAACAATGCGGGCGAACACGTCGGTTCGCCCCTACTACACAACGTTTACGGTGATTATCAGTGTAGTAGGGGCAATTCAATGTGATTGCCCACAATGAGCTGCAATGAACATCATTGCAATGCATGACGGTGCGAATCGACGTGTTCGCCCGCAACGACAATCAATGAAAACAGTAAATACAGTGACATACGTAGCTCAGGAGGTTCAACCGGCAGTCGCTCCCCGCGAGCGGCTGCTCGTTATTCACATTGTTAGCTCAATTTGTTCGCCTTTCAGCATTTATTATTTGTCATGATAAGGAGCTAGCAATGCAAATCCTGCTTTACGATACCACGTTGCGCGATGGAACGCAGCGCGAGGGTCTCTCGCTGTCGTGCGAGGATAAATTGAAGATCGCCCGCGAGCTTGATGAGCTTGGCATTCACTACATTGAAGGCGGCTGGCCCGGCTCGAATCCCAAAGACGCTGAATTCTTCCAGCGTGTGAGCAAGCTGCATTTGCGCCATGCCAAAATCGCAGCGTTCGGCAGCACGCGCCATGCGCGCCACACCTGCGACACCGATCCAAATATTCAATCACTGTTCGCCTCGCAGACGCCAGTGGTGACGATGTTTGGCAAAAGCTCAGTGCTGCATGTCGAGAAGGTGCTGGAAACCACCCGCGATGAAAACCTGCGCATGATCGCCGACAGCGTGGCGTACTTCAAGCAGCTTGGCAAGGAAGTAATCTACGACGCCGAGCACTTCTTCGACGGCTACAAACTCGACGCCGACTATGCGCTGGCGACGATTGCTGCGGCAGCGCGCGCCGGGGCCGATTGCATCACGTTCTGCGATACCAACGGCGGCAGCCTGCCCACTGAGGTTTCGCAAATCGTGCGGCATGCGATGGAGCATGTGCGCGGCCATGTGGAAGGTAGTGGGCCGCAGTTCGGCATCCACACCCACAACGACGGCGCGCTGGCGGTGGCGAATGCTATTGCAGCAGTGCAGGTCGGCTGCGTGCAGGTGCAGGGCACGATTAACGGCTACGGCGAGCGCTGCGGCAACATGGACCTGGTGCCGCTGATCGCAAATCTGCAACTCAAACTCGGCTACGAATGTGTGGACGAGGAACAACTCAGCGGCCTCTCCGCCGTTTCGCACTATGTCGCGGCGGTGGCGAATCTGAATCCCGACACCCACGCGCCTTACGTTGGGCGCAGCGCCTTCTCGCACAAAGGCGGCGTGCATGTCGCGGCAGTCGCCAAGGTGCCGGACAGCTACCAGCACATCGAGCCTGCACTGGTCGGCAACGAGCTGCGCGTGGTGGTCAGCGAATTATCGGGGCGCGGCAATGTGCGCATGCGGGCCGAGTCGCTGGGGCTGAAGCTCAACGGCAACGAGCGCGCCGTGCTGGAGCAGATCAAGCAGCTTGAGAATCGCGGCTTCCAGTTCGAGGCCGCCGAAGGCTCGTTCGAGATGCTGGTGCGCCGTACCGCGCCGGAATATCAGCCGCCATTCGAATTGCTCGATTTCACCATTGTGGTCAGCAAGCACGGCGTGGCTGACAGCGTCGCGCAGGCCATGGTCAAGCTGAAAATTGGCGAGCGGGTCATGCACACCGCCGCCGAGGGTGACGGGCCGGTCAACGCGCTCGACCAGGCGATTCGCAAGGCGCTGGTGCCGCACTATCCGCGCCTGGCCGAGGTCAAGCTGGCGGACTACAAGGTGCGCATCGTGGATGAGCACCTCGGCACGGCCGCCAAGCCGCGCGTGGTGATTGAGTCGGCCTGCGGCGACGAGCGCTGGAGCACGGTTGGCTGCTCGGATGACATTATCGAGGCGAGCTGGCTGGCGCTGTGGGACAGCCTGGAGTTGCCATTATTGCGCTGGGCGGAAGAGCGGAACCCGATTGCGGCGTAGCCTGCTGTTCGTCGTATAATGGAAGCCAAATTACGAATAATTCATGCCAGAGGAGCAAGACTATGCCTATGAATGCCACCAAGAAAATCTGGTTCAACGGCGAACTTGTGCCGTGGGAGAACGCCACCGTTCACGTGATGACGCACGCGCTGCATTATGGCTCGTCGGTGTTTGAAGGTCTTCGCTGCTACAACACGCCCAAAGGCCCGGCGATCTTCCGGCTCGCGCCGCATACGCGCCGCCTGTTCGATTCGTCGAAAATCTATCGCATGGAGTTGCCCTACACGCAGGCGCAAATCAACGAGGCATGTAAAACCGTAGTGCGCGAGAACGGCTTAAAGAGCGCCTATCTGCGGCCACTGGTCTGGCGCGGCTACGGCGAAGTTGGTGTGTTCCCGCTGAAGAATCCCGTCGAGGTTATGGTCGCCGCCGTCGAGTGGGGCGCGTACCTTGGCGCGGAGGCGCTGGAGAACGGCGTGGACGTGCAGGTTTCGTCGTGGAACCGCGTCGCGCCGAACACGCTGCCAGCCATGGCGAAAGCCGGCGGCAACTATCTGTCCTCGCAATTGATTGTCATGGAAGCGGTGCGGCACGGCTACTCTGAGGGGATCGCGCTCGACACGAACGGCATGCTCAGTGAAGGCTCGGGCGAGAACGTGTTCGTGATTCGCGATGGCGTGGTCTTTACGCCGCCTGCCACTGCCGCGATCCTGCCGGGCATCACCCGCGACAGTGTGATGACGCTGTCGAAGGATCTGGGCTACGAGGTGCGCGAGCAGAACCTTCCGCGCGAGGCGTTGTACGTTGCCGACGAGATCTTCTTCACCGGCACGGCTGCCGAGGTCTCGCCGATTCGCTCGGTAGACGGCATCACAATCGGCGCAGGTAAGCGCGGCCCGATTACTGAGGCGCTGCAAAAAGCCTTCTTCGGCCTGTTCAGCGGCGAGACCGAAGATAAGTGGGGCTGGCTGGAATACGTTTAAGAACAAAGAACAAAGGTAAAGAACAAAGGAGTGGAGGACAGATATGTGTTCTCTGTTCTTTGTTCTCTTTTTATGGAGCATATCATGACAACAAACTCGCGTACACTGTTCGAAAAAATCTGGGACGAGCATGTCGTTCGCCCTGAAACGCCGGAAACGCCTGCGGTGTTGTATATCGATCTGCACCTCATCCATGAGGTCACGTCGCCGCAGGCCTTCACCGAACTGCGCCAGCGCGGCTTGCAGGTCCGCCGCCCGCAGCAGACGATTGCGACCATGGACCACTCGACGCCGACCACGCCGCGCGGACGCGACGGCATTATTCCTATTACCGATGCGCAGGCCGCCGCGCAACTCAACCAGCTTGAGCAGAATTGCCGAGATTTTGGCATTCCGCTGTTCGCGCTTGGCAATGAAAATCAGGGCATTGTGCATGTGATTGGGCCGGAGCAGGGCTTGACCCAGCCGGGCATGACAATCGTGTGCGGCGACAGTCACACCTCGACGCACGGCGCGTTCGGCGCGCTGGCGTTCGGCATCGGCACGTCCGAGGTCGCGCATGTGCTGGCAACACAGTGCCTGATCCAGAGCAAGCCGAAAACCATGGAAGTGCGCGTCGATGGCCGCTTGCATCCTGGCGTTACGGCCAAAGACATCATTCTGGCAATTATCGCCAAGAACGGCGTGGGCGGCGGCACCGGCTACGTGTTCGAGTACACCGGCGAGGCGATCCGCGCTTTGTCTATGGAAGAGCGCATGACGATCTGCAACATGTCGATCGAGGGTGGCGCGCGGGCTGGCATGATCGCGCCCGACGACACGACGTTCGAGTATGTTGCCGGTCGGCCCTACGCGCCGAAGGGTGCCGCCTGGGACGCTGCGGTCGCGAAGTGGCGCGCGCTGCCGACCGACGAGGGCGCGACCTACGACAAGGTTGTGACGCTCGACGCCAGCAGCCTGACGCCCATGATTACCTACGGCACCAATCCTGGCATGGGCATCCCGATTACCGGGCGCGTGCCGACGCCGGAGCAAATGGCCGACGCTAGCCAGCGCGTCGCGCTCGACAAGGCGCTGCGCTACATGGATCTGAAGCCGGGCCAGCCGATGTTGGGTCAGAAGATCGACATGGTCTTCATCGGCTCCTGCACGAACTCGCGCATCAGCGATTTGCGGCAAGCTGCAAGTATTCTGCGCGGCCATACCGTTGCGTCGGGCGTGCGCGTCATGGTCGTGCCGGGTTCGCAGCAGGTCAAGCAGCAGGCCGAGGCTGAGGGGCTGCACGAGATATTCATGGCCGCTGGTGCGGAATGGCGCGAGTCGGGTTGCAGCGCATGCCTTGCCATGAACGACGACAAGGTTCCGGCAGGCAAGTACGCGGTTAGCACCAGCAACCGTAACTTTGAAGGGCGGCAGGGGCCGGGCGCGCGCACATTCCTGGCGTCGCCGATCACCGCTGCCGCGTCGGCCATTAACGGCGCGATCACCGATGTGCGTGAGATGATGAACTAAACTCGCCAAACGTATGAACCAACAACAAAAATGGCTGCTGTTCGCGCCCTCTGGCCTGACGCTGATCGGTATGGGCCTAAGCGTTGTCACCGACGCGAGCATACGCAAAAGCCAGGGGCAGTCATGGTTCTGGCGCGGTACGCTTGGCCTGTGCATTGTCAACGCTGGTGTCAGCATGTTCGGCGATGCGGTGAAAGCGCGTGCGGTGCATGAACTAGGCGGGCACCGCACATAAGGAGCAACTAGATAGATGGAACCACTCAAAACGTTTACTGCTAAAATTGTGGCGCTGCCGATTGAAAATGTCGATACTGACCAAATCATTCCGGCGCGCTACCTCAAGACGACCAACAAGGCCGGTCTTGGCGACGGGCTATTCTCTGACTGGCGCTACAACGCTGACGGTAGCCCCAAGCCGGATTTTGTGCTGAACCGGCCCGAAGCCAAAGGCGCGCAGGTGCTGGTCGCCGGCAACAACTTCGGCTGCGGCTCGTCGCGCGAGCATGCGCCGTGGGCGCTCATGGGCTATGGCTTCAAGGCTGTCATTTCGACCTACTTCGCCGATATTTTTCGCAATAACTCGCTTAAGAACGGCTTTTTGCCGATTCAGGTCGACGAGGAAACATATTATCAGCTCGTCAGCATGTTCGAAGAAGACCCGGACACGCAAGTGACGGTAGATCTGGCAAATCAGGCGCTGGTTTTGCCTGACGGCCAGCAGGTCAAGTTCCCGATCGATCCGTTCGCCAAGCACTGCATTGTGAATGGCCTCGATCAATTGGGTTTCCTGACGGCGGAGGATGACGCGATTTCGCAGTACGAGCGCGCGCATGAGGCGCGGGTGCAGACGGTCTAAGCTATAGAGCATAAAGATCACAGAAGCACGAATATCAGCATGATCACAGCTCGTGGCCTCTTAGTGCCTCTGTGGCAATGAAAGATAAGAACATGAAAGCGACAATTGTGACGCTGCCCGGCGACGGTATCGGCCCTGAAGTCGTTGCCGAGGGCGTCAAGGTGCTCAAGCCGTTGCCGAGCGCTGGGGGCATACGTTCGAGATTCGCGAGGCACTGCTGGGCGGCTGTGCCATTGATGCAACCGGCACAGCGCTGCCGGACGCGACACTCGATGCCTGCCGTGATGCCGACGCCGTGCTGCTCGGCGCGGTTGGCGGGCCGAAGTGGGACGATCCAAACGCCAAAGTGCGCCCGGAACAAGGGCTGCTCGGCATCCGCAAAGCGCTCGGTCTATTCGCGAACCTGCGCCCGGTAACAATCTATCCGCAGTTGATCGACGCGTCGCCGCTGCGCCCAGAGCGCTTGCAGGACGTGGACATGGTGGTGGTGCGCGAGTTGACCGGCGGCATTTATTTTGGCGAGAAGGGCCGCGACCAGTCGCCCGACGGTGGTGAAACCGCCTATGATGAATGCACGTACTCCACGGCAGAGATCGAGCGGATCGTGCGGACGGCAGCCGAGATGGCGCGCGCGCGCAGCGGCAAGCTCATGTCGGTTGACAAGGCCAATGTGTTGGAAACCTCGCGGCTGTGGCGCAGCGTCACCACCCGGCTGATGAAAGAGGAATTCCCAGACGTGCAACTCAGTCACATGCTGGTGGATGCCTGCGCGATGCAGCTTATTCGCCGCCCCGCTGATTTCGACGTGATTGTCACAGAGAACATGTTCGGTGACATTTTGACCGACGAGGCTTCCATGCTGGTCTGGCTCGATGGGCATGCTGCCGTCAGCGTCGCTCGGCGCGCAGGCTGAGGCAGGTCGCGCGACGCGCATGGGCATGTATGAGCCGATCCATGGCTCTGCGCCCGATATTGCCGGCCAGGGCATCGCCAATCCGCTGGCGACGATACTCAGTGTGGCGTTGCTGCTGCGGCACTCGCTCGGCCTTGAGGAAGAGGCGAGTGCGATTGAGGCTGCGGTAGCGGGCGTGCTTGAATCAGGTATTGTCACTGGCGATGTTGCAGCACCCGGCGCGCGGACGTACAGCACGTCTGAGGTCGGCGACGCAGTAGTAGAGCGGTTGCAGGCCTGAGAATCGCTCATGAAGGAGAAGAACGCAATGCTTCTCCTTCATGACCATTCCTCTACACTTCAGGCTAGTCGAGATGTTCTATCTCATCATTGTCGCGCGCTTGCCCGTACAGATTGACAAGACGTACATGCCAGGGGTCCGGATTTACCGGATGTTGCAGCGGTGAAGCTAATCGTTGCAAGATTTGTTCGCTCGACAAAACCTCAACACTCCGCCCGGATCTTCGGCTGGCAACTACCACGACCACAAACAAAACAACGTAGCCTGTAAGCACACTCGTGAGCACCAGCCAGCCGGGAATTGGCCCAATCATTGCCCGATTGACAAACGTATCTGTGAGGCGCGGCGGCAAATCAGTGCGCTCATGGAGCAGCAGCTTCAGCAGCCATGCCATCAGCAAAAACAGCAGAATTGCCAAGTAGTTGTCTCGCAAGCGCCGAATGAGCATCCCTCGAAAACTTGATTTGAAATGGGGAAAGTCCATGTCGCGCACAATCATCTGTTCCCACAGTGCGTCTGTCGTCACCTGATTGGTACTGATGATTGGTGCAAAATACTCCGTCTCTAGCAAGCGCACCCAACTACTCCACAAATCATAATACCGCATACGGCGCGCTTCAATGGTGAGAAATGAAAATACCATGATCATCATGAGGAGCAGCACAACATGGGAGTGGACTGGATCGTTCAGCACAAAGCTTGCGGTTGTGCCGGTTGAGATGATTGCCCAGTTGGTTGGTGCGTCGATGCGGTTGCGCCATGTGGTTGCGCGATCTAGCAAGCCGCGGTAGATGTGGACCGTTGTGCCGACGGGCGGCGGTGTTGGTGATGTTTCTGGTGAAGACATAGCGCACCTGCTCTCGTATGCGTACACCACACACCGCTATTATAGCAAGATTGTGCAATGCGGGCGCTGTGGTATACATAGCGCCCACAATCAAACGTAATTTCCTACTGTTGACTTTCGGCCCTTGGCCGTGCGCCGAGTTGCACTTGCAGATCACGCTTCTGTCCATTCCCTTCGACGATGGACAGCGTCACAGTATCACCTGGCTGAGTGTTAAGTTCCAGGTATGAGATGACATCATCGGGCGAAGTGACCTGCTGGCCGTTAATAGCGGTCATAATCGCGGCGCTGTTTAGCCCCGCCTGTGCCACCGGGCCGCCTTGCGCTGGCCTGATGAGTACCCCGGCACTCGGCAGATTGTTCTGTTGAGCAGCGAGCGTCGTCACCTGCTGTAGCCCAACGCCAAGATAGGGGTGCTGGTAATTGCCCTGCTGGATGATGGCCGGAGCAACCTTCTTGATGAGATTTGCCGGTATGGCAAACCCAATGCCGGAACTCGTGCCACTCTGCGAGAGAATCGCAGTATTCATGCCGATAACCTGGCCACGTATGTTCAACAGCGGCCCGCCAGAATTACCAGGATTGATCGCTGCATCAGTCTGAATCGCGCCACCGATGGAGTAGCCGCCCTGCTGCTGCTGTCGTTGCTGCTGCTCGTCGATTGTACGGCCAAGCGCGCTGACGATGCCAGTTGTCACAGTCCGGTCTTGCGCCAGCGGATTGCCAATTGCAATCGTCGTTTGCCCAACAATGAGTTGACTCGAGTCACCTAGTTCGACCGGCTGAACACCTTGTGGCAGGCTATCTACTTTTACCACCGCAATGTCGCTGTCTGCATCAGTGCCGACGACCTGCCCAACCGTTTCAAACAGGCCGGTGAAGGCAACCAGCACCTGCCCGCCTTGCGCGCCCTCGACGACATGATTGTTGGTAATAATATGCCCTTGCATATCAATAACAAAGCCTGATCCAAGTCCCTGACTTGTCTCAATCCGCACAACCGCTGGAGCAACGCGCGTGTACACATTATTGACAACTTGCGCCTGTGCGCTGAGTTGCTGCTGTGCGTTTTGCGGTACTGTGGTTGCTTGCTGCAAGACAGCCGGTTGGACCTGTCCGCCGCTGACAGCGCTAACAGCAGTTGTTGGTACTGCTGCCGGCGCTGCGATAGTGGGCTGAACTACTGCGGCTGGGGCGCTCTGTGCTGGTGGCGCGCTCGGTTCCGTATTGAGCGCTTGAGTCACATCATTACCGCTGCAACTCGCCAACACGGCAGCGCATAACATACCAGCCACACACGCTCGTATATTTCGCATGTGCATGTTTCCTCCTTGTCAAACCTTTTACATGTCCTGAACTTGGGGGCGATCACGAAGCATGCGCGCCAACGCCAAGCTAGATATCCATTGCATTGATACTACAGCAAGAGCAATACCGCGACACAAATCCGTACTTGAGTAATTGATGAGCGTTGTAATGTCATAATAAAGCGCATGCCGGTTTCCAGTACCTCACACCGCAAGTCATAATGGTAAGAACGACGCAAGTACTATAGACAGAGGGCAACAATGCGACGTATCATAAAGATAAGATTTGAGTCACAAAGGAGATGCTATTATGACCGCGCTGCTAGCTCCAGCCGACGCACTTCAGCAATCGGAGCGCATCATTCAACTTCTTGAACAGCGTCGTGGCGAGTTTCCTTGCGCAGAGGAATTTCTGGCAATCCATCGCCCAGCACATCAGGAGCTTGAGCGAAATAGACAGATCACAGAACGGGCAGTTGCTGCATGGCGGGAGTCGCTTGCCCATCGTTGGGACTGTGAAGTTGTCGGATGTCGCTTGTACAACCAGCTTTATCAGCAGTTCGTCGCGTTCTATGGTAGTGCTGCGCCAGAGGTGCAACTCATCGCCCGCAGCGGTACCGAAGAAAATAGCTCACCTGCCGAGTTGCTGGCGGACTTGCGCAGAATGGAAGCCGCGCTGTTGGTCAATAGTAAACAGTTGCCGTTTGCGGCGCAGCGGCTCGCTGAGTTGAGTGAGGTGTGTGCTGCGCTCGATAACGCTATCTGCAAAACCAACGAACATGAGACTGCGCGGCGTGAGTCAGTGTTGGCGCAGCGCATGGTGCAGGAGGCACATCGGCGGCTGTATGGCACGACGCGCCAGGCATTTGCCCAGCATTATGGGGAGCAGTGGCTTCTCGAAGTCGAACACATGGCCCAGCCCATGTAACGTGGAAGTGCTACGGCGGATGCCTGCGTCGAGAAGTCTTACGTTAGCCTGGCACATGAGAATTGGGCACAGAGAACGCCGAGGATATAGCGGTATAGAGTTCCTCCTCGGTAATCTTTGTGGCTCAACTGATAGAGAAATGTATGCACTAATTCACGGCCATGCGATTTAGCCAAAGCGACCGGCGATATACGACTCGGTACGCTCGTCGTGTGGGTTGGTGAATATCTGCTCGGTTGGCCCAGCTTCAACGATAAAGCCTGCCCGTGTGTCTGGGTTCATAGTCATAAAGACGGTTTGATCGGCTACACGAGCAGCTTGCTGGAGATTATGCGTCACGATCACAATCGTGTAGTTTTCTTTAATCGTACCCATCAACTCTTCAATTTTGAGCGTTGAAACCGGATCGAGGGCGGATGCAGGCTCATCCATGAGCAGCACTTCGGGATGCACGGCGATTGCGCGAGCAATGCAGAGCCGCTGCTGCTGGCCACCCGAAAGTGCCAGACCTGACTGATGCAGTTTATCTTTGACTTCATTCCACAGTGCGGCAGCGCGTAGCGCCTGTTCGACTCGCTGCGAGATCTCCTGCTTAGACACGCGCTGGGCAGCGAGCCGTAACCCGTAGGCCACATTATCAAAGATTGACATCGGAAAAGGGTTGGGCCGTTGAAAGATCATGCCGACGCGCTTGCGCAGTTGCACGAGGTCGGGAAACGTCAGGATGTTCTCACCATCAAGCAGGAGTTCTCCTTCGGCATGCGCGCCCGGCGTGTTGTCATGCATGCGGTTCATCGCGCGCAACAAGGTCGATTTGCCCGATCCTGAAGGACCAATCAGAGCTGTGATCCGGCGTTGGGGTGCCGCAAGCGAGATATCGTCAAGGGCTTTGAAGGCGCCGTAGTAGAACGAAAAATGGCGTGCTTCGATGTGTGGCTCTGCCTGAGTATGGGCCGGCCCACCTGCGCGATGCGGCATCTGCACGCCCTTTGGTCGCTCATCTGATCGTTGTACCGGTAATGCTGTCATCGTCATCACTCCTCTAACCGAACCGGCCAGTCACATATTCTTCAGTGATCGGATTCCGTGGATTCGTAAATATTTGTTCGGTTGCGCCAACCTCTACCACGTATCCCGATCGATCATCATCCATCGTCATCATGACCGCCGTGTCGCTCACGCGCGACGCCTGCTGCATGTTATGTGTGACAATCACAATTGTGTAATTGCGCTTCAATTCGATCATCAACTCCTCGATCTTGAGTGTCGAGATCGGATCGAGTGCTGAACACGGTTCGTCCATCAACAGCACTTCAGGCTGGGTGGCAATCGCGCGGGCAATGCACAGCCGTTGCTGTTGTCCTCCAGACAATCCCAACGCCGACTGATGCAGCTTATCTTTCACTTCGTCCCACAATGCTGCGGCGCGCAGCGACGCTTCCACCAGATCATCAAGCTGTTTCTTAGGAATGCGGTCGTAGAGTTGCGGGCCAAACGCGACGTTGTTGTAAATGCTTTGTGGAAACGGATTCGGCTTCTGGAAGACCATGCCAACGCGTCTGCGCAGATCAACGATGTCGATTGACTTGTCGTATACGTTCTCGCCTTCAAGCAGGAGCATACCCTCAACTCGGAATCCAGCTACACGATCGTTCATGCGATTGATTGAGCGCAACAAGGTCGATTTACCGCATCCTGATGGCCCGATAATAGCGGTGATCGATCGCGCCGTGATCGGAAGGTTGAGATCTTTAACCGCGCGAAATGTGCTATAGAACAAACTGGCATGTTCAAATTGCAGCATAATGTCCTGCTCACTGTCGGTTGATGCAGTTTGTGCGTGTTCGTCTATCATCATGTGAGGTGCTGCCCTCATCTGACCTACTCCTTCTTTCGTCCGCCCGCGCGCGGCGCGTTAGATGCGCCGCGCAGTCGCCGTTCGAGTCTGCTTGTAAACAGCGCTGCCCCAAGATTGATGAGCAGCACCAGGATGAGTAGCACGGCAGCGGAGCCGTTCGCCACATTGTTTGCGTCGGCCAGGCCCGGCACGCCGACGATCTTCAGCACCCAGATGTGTACTGCCAGCGTCTCGCCGGTCGCCAATGGATTGAGGCTGTATTGGGCGTTCGGCGAAATGGTCGTCCCGGTGGTGAGAATCAACGGCGCGGTTTCGCCGATAATGCGCCCGCCGGTGAGCACCATGGCGGTGACAATGCCAGGGACTGCGCTCGGCAGCACTGCCTTACGAATCGTCTCCCACTGGGTGCCGCCGAGCGCCAGGCTCGCTTCACGGTAAGAGACCGGCACAGTACGGATCGCATCCTCGGCAATGCGCACCATCAATGGCAGATTAAGCAGTGCCAGCGTCAGCGAGCCGCTGAGGACGCTGAAGCCAAACTGGAAGTAGCTCAGAAATACTACTGCGCCAAAGACGCCAAACACCACCGACGGTACGCTCGATAACGCCTCAGTGCTAAAGCGGATCGCATTCGTCAGGCGGCCCGGCTTGGCATACTCAGCGAGATAAATAGCCGCGCCGACGCCGATCGGCGTGGTGATGAGCAGCGACAGCACCAGTACATACAGCGAGACGAAGATTTGCGGAGCAATGCCGCCGCCCTCTTCAAAAAACGTCCCGCCGGTAGTTAAAAACCGCCAGCTGATCGCCGGGAGGCCGGCCCGCAGCAGAATAAACACCACCGCAAAGAGCACCACGACCAGCACAAGCGCAGCCGCTGACATCACTGCGGTAGCAAGGAGATTCATGAGTTGTGCGCGCCGCCGGGCACCTGGATTACGAAATGCCGTTCGCGCTTTGCGTGAGGCGATAACGTCGCGAGCGTCTGCGCTCATGCGTTTCTCCTTGCTTCATCTGTATCCGATAATTCATCGCTTGTATCAGCATTCTGCGGGTTAATTCGCTCAGTTACACCTTGTTGATCAATCGGCGCGGTAACCTGCGGTTTCGCCTTGCGTGAGGGCTTGGCTGTGGCTGCTTGCCGGCTGGTGGCGATACGAACTACAGTGATCAATATAAACGTTATCAATAAAAGAATAAATGCAACCATGATAAGTGCTGCTCGGTGCGCCGGGCTGGTTGTTTCTGGATACTGTGTCACAATAGCAGCTGGCATGGTCGTGGCACCTGTTCCGAGATTCGATGGAATACGGGCGGTAATATTCCCGATCACCATCTGCACCGCCATGGTCTCGCCAATCGCGCGACCGATGCCCAGAATAACGGCGGTAATAATTCCTGATCGTGCGGCAGGCAGTAGCACGCGCCAGATCATCTGCCAGCGCGTCGCTCCGACAGCCAGTGCTCCTTCGCGCAGCGACTCGGGCAATGATCAAATAGCATCCTCGGCAATGCTGACAATCGTCGGCTGGACCATGAAGACCAATACGATCGATGCTGCCAGAATGCCTTTGCCAAGCCCAACATGCAATGCATCACGCACCCATGGAACCACGATGATCAATCCAAGAAAGCCGTAGATCACCGATGGCAGCGACGCAAACAATTCAACGGTCGAACGCATCACCCGGCGCACTGACGGCGGGGCTACCTCCACCATGAAGAACGAAACCGCAATCGCGAGCGGCGCACTGATAATGAGCGTAATCAGCGTCGTCATGAGCGAGCCGTATAAAAGTGGGATGATGCCGAATGTCTGAGAGTTCTGATCCCAACTGGCTGTAAAAAAGAAATTTGCTGGGCTGATGTATCGGAATACTTGCAGTCCGCTGCCGCCAATAAACAGGACCAATGCAGCGGTACTAAGCACAAGCAGCGCAGCGGTGCTAAAGAAAATAGATTGTGCCCAGATGCTTTTTCGAACCATACACGACCGATCTTTCTGTAGCTACACAATTTATGGGAAACATATCATCGGTAATATCCCATCGCTTATAGGGATATTACCGATGATATCATAATTTGCTATGATCCTCTACTACTTTTATTACGACCCGGACGGCAGGGGGACAAAGCCGAGTTTGCTGAAGACATCACTGTTCTGGAACTCGGGACTGGTGACATAGTTCAGGAAACCAGCTTTCAAGCCGGTTGGGTCGCCGGTGATGATCGAGTAACCTGGCGCCGCAATCGGCCACTTGCCGGACTGGATGTCGGCTTTGGTCGGGGCCACGCCATCAATCGCAAGCGCCAGGATGCTGGGGTCTTGGAGGTAGGCAAAACCCAGGTAGGAGATTGCGCCCGGCGTCTGCGCCACCGTCTGCTTGACCGTCTCATTGTTGTCCTCTTCCGACGCGCCGGTCGCAAACTGGCTGTCATCGCCACCGAACAGATACTTGGCCATGTTGGCGCGTGTGCCCGAGCCCTTGGCACGGTTGATCAGCACAATCTGCTGGTCGTCGCCGCCGACGTCCTTCCAGTTGGTGGTCTTGCCGCTGAAGATGCCCTGCAACTGCTCTTTGGTCAGGCTGGTCGTGCTGCCTGGGCCCTGCTGGTTGGCGACCGGCGCGAAGGCCTGGATGGCGACCGGCACCTGAATGGCGTTGGCGCAGTTCAAGGTCTGTTTTTCGTCCGCCGAGAGCGGCACGTCACTATTGCCAATATCGACTTTGCCCTGACAGACCTGGGTCCGACCGGCACCCGAGCCACCCGCCGTGACAGTAATCTTGGCGTTGGGATGCTGCTGCTGGTACATCTGGGCCGCGGCCTGGATCAGCGGCAACAGCGCGGACGAGCCAGCAATCGTCAACTGCCCGCTATCGCTCGTGTTTGGGAACGGCGTCGCGGCTGCACTGGCGCTGCCTGAACTGTTTACGTTCGAGTTCATGTTCTCGTTCATGGCAGCATTGCTGTTCATGTTCGAGTTCATGTTCTCGTTCATGGTAGCATTGCTATTTGTCATTACGCTGTTGGTGTTGGTTTCTCCGGTGTTGGCATTGGTCGTCGAACTGTTGGTGACAGCGCTGTTGGTGCTGCTTTCGCCTGTGCCAGAGGCTCCACATGCCACAATCACTGGCACCAGAAGCACTGCCATGAGGAACAATGCAACTGAGCGCTTGAACATCTTGAACATCTTTTTAGAATCTCCTACTTGTCATTTCATCGGTGATCATTGCACGCACAGATGCTGGGCCATGGCACGCTATGACATGCATATACTCACACATTGCTTCGTACGGAGGATATAATAAAGGTGGCGTATTAAGCCGACTAGAAGTCAATGTTAAGCCTATGTTAAATATTGGGCGTCCTTTAACATGCCTTAACTGGAAGGTAGCAATCGTCATGGGTCATACCGAAGGTTCGATATATGTACGTTTATGCGTTGACATGCACTCTGCTTTGGAGTATGTTGATAATGTAGGTTTCATTTGTAGCTGGATGTGGCCATGACTCATTTTTCACTCCCGTCTGATCTTGCTCACGATGTGGATCGTGTTGACGCCATTGTTCGCGAGCGTGTGGCCTCCCGCACCGCTGTGCTTGATATTGCGGGCCGTGTCGTTGCGCCTGCAAAATCGCGCGCTCTCGCGGCGTTGACGCTGCTGTCGGCGCGGCTTGGGCCGCGACCCAATGTCGAAGCTGCGCTCCATGCTGCCGCCACAGTTCAGCTTATCTATGCCTCGTCCCGCGTTCATAACGATCTCATTGATGCGGGCGAGCGGCGGCGTGGCCATGCCGCGGGCGAACAGTGGTCGGGCGACGTTGCGTTGATGGTGGGCGATTATTTGTTCGCGCTGGCTGCTGCAGAAATGGCGCTCTCGCCAGATCCACGCATTATTTCGTACTTCTCTCAATCTGTCATGGCCGTTTGCGAAGGTCAGCTCGCGCCCGTCACACATATCACGCCACTCGATACCGCTGTTGCACAATATATGTACAAGGCCGCCAGTGAAATGGGTGCGTTGTTTCGCGCGGCGGGGCAGTCCGGCACCGTGTGCGGCGATGGCTCGCCGGAGCAGATCGACACGTTCGGCGAGGTTGGTTTCTCGCTCGGATTGGCGTGGCACATGCTGGATGATGTGCGCGATGTTGGGGTTGGCGCGTCCGATGACCAGCCACGCGGCAGCAGGCTACGCGCAGGACTAATCACATTGCCCATCATCTATGCGGCCGATGCCGAGCCGCAACTCCAATGGGAACAGATGCTTATGTTTGGCAAGCCGAATGAGGCATATGTCGACATCATGCTTGCCGCCGTGCAGCGAACAGGCGCAGCCAAGCGTGTGCTTGCCGAAGCGCATCAGCATGTGCAGCATGCGCTGGCACTGCTCGATCATGTGCCGGATGGCGCGAACAAGCAGATATTGCGCGATCTTGTACAATCGGTAGGTTCATAGCGCCTTGGCGCTTCATGTCGTGGTAACATATTGCAATGCGTGTTGCCAATATCCTGCGAGCTACTGAATTCAATATGGCTTCTTTCACACTCATCCAAAATAATGATACAGTGACGCTCACCACTGCCGAGATCGAGCTATCTTTCTCGCGCGAGGATGGCGGGCTGCGCGGGCTGCGGCGAGTTGGCGGGTTGAATATGCTTGGCCATGGCAATCCGTATCCGTCACTGGATGTACAGGTTGGTGCCGACAGCACCTGGATCGCTGAGCGTGTGTTCGTTCGCTATCTTCAACACAGCGTAGAAGAGCGTGACGGCGGGGTTGATCTTGTGATCGTGGTGGGCATTGACTCGCTGATGCTGTATGACCGTTATCACATCACAGGCGCGCTTCTTACGCGGCGCGTTAGTGTAGTGAACGTCAGCGATGACGCGCTTCAACTGCACCGCGTGCGTTTGGCGCTGCCATGGGCCTGCGTCGGTCATCCGGAAACATGCCGCTTCGACGCGCCGGGCAATCGCTTGCGGCCACGTGTGCCATTGATTGCTGCGGCTACAACTCAGCGCGAACTCTGGCACCATCAATTGTTGTCGCCAGAAACACGTGCAGAATTCACGTTTGAGCCGGCGCCAACCTATGCCGCCGGCTTGCTTGCACTGCACAATCCGCAGATTCATGAGGCGCTGCTGTGCTGGTACCATAGCGATGTGGAGCCAGCACAGCCGTCCGTGCAAAGCAATGGACGCGCGCTCACCCTGATGCACGATCTGGAGCTTGCCAACTGGTTGCGCGAGGGCGTGGCGCTCAGCGGTGGCACGCAGTACATTTTGCTGCTCGATGCATTGTGGCCCGCAGCGCTGGATGCGTTCCGACACACGCTTATCACAGTTGAGGGCTACCAACCGGAACAACATACGGTCTGGGCAGACGAGATCGCGGTGTGCGAACTGCACCCGGCGGAACTTGGCGGCTTTGCTGGCGTAGCGGCGCAGATGGCGTGGCTGCAATCACTTGGCATCACGACTCTCTGCTTGCTGCCAATCTGGTCGTTCCGCAACCGGACTGATCATGCTTGGGATGGGAATTGGCATGACACTGGCGACCCATATATTATTAACGATTTTGAAACGCTTGATCCAACACTGGGTGGCGAAGACGCGTTGCGCGCGCTGGTGGATGCCGCGCATGCCTACGGCATGCGTGTGCTGATTGATCTGCCGGCATTTGGATTGTCGCTCGCTTCGCGCCATGTGATCGACCATCCGGATTGGTTCTGTCGCAATGCGGCGGGCGATTTCGCCTGCCTGCCCGGGCGCGATGAACTGGCGTGCTTTGATTGGTCAAACACGGAGTTGCAGGAGCATTTTATTGGCCAGGCATTGCGCCAGGCTCAGATGTACGATATTGATGGCTATCGCATCGTGCCAGAGCGCGTTGTGGTGCCAAACTGGGAACGCCAGCTGGCGACGCATGCGAGCGGTGGTGCCATGAGTGTACTGCGCATGGCTGAGCGCCTTCGCCATGCGCTCCAAAGCTGGAAAGCGCATGCTGGTATTGTGACGTTGATGAGCGGGCCGGGCGGTGTGGCGGTAGGTGACATGTGTGTTGATGAACTTGCACACCAGCACTTCCTTGCCATGGCACTGCGCCACATGACGACGATCGAAATGGGCATGTGGCTTGCGGACACTCTTGCAATACAGATCACACAATGCCCGCGCATCTGTTTTGCTGAAAGCCATCAGACCTATCTGCGGACGCCGCTGGCCGACGGGTTGCGTGGCTCGCCGCTTGGACATGTGTTGTTGGCGAGCCTGGTGCTGTGCGGCTATGTGCCACTTTTTCGTTCTGAGCAGGTGAGAGATGAGGAGCACTTTGTCAGGCAACTGCTGCATGCCCGCACGTACATTTCGGCACTCCGCTGTGGGCGGGCATGGTACAACCGGGTTGTGAGCACGTCGCCTGATGTGTTTGTGGTGTTGCGGCAAGCAGCGGAGCAAGTGCTCGTCGGCGTGCTGAACGTCGGTCCACACAGGCGTGCGGTGACGTTGACAGTGCCAGTGGATATGTTGCAGCTCCAGGAAGCCGCATACATGCTCTACGAGGCGCTCAGCGATTCACAATGGCACGAAGCGGATCAGTGCGCATGGACGCCTGAGCAACTAAGCGCGCTGACGCTTACGTTGGAGCCGTTCGGCACGTACTTCTTCGTCATGCAGCCGGTGCAAGAGCAATCCGAATTTCAGCCACCCTCTGTTGGACATAACGGCGCTGCGGGCGAGCACACCTCCGTTCCTGTGCCCGCCCACAGTGACGTTGTATAAAACAAGCTTATCTGCTTAACAGCGGCAGATATGTTCGTCGCACTGCATCGCTTGATTGCATCGAATCTTTGCTCGCAATCACTACAGTGATTGATGCGGCTGGCCCAAGCGTAGCTTGTTGCGGATCATGCAGTGTTATCATTACCGCACGATCAGCATTAGTATCCGGGTCGTTGATGATAGCAACCGGTATGCTTTGTGCCGTGCTATTTGGCGGAAAGATGAGCGCATCATTTGTCAGCGCAAAATCCTTGCCGGCCACTGCTGTGCCGCCGCTCACACTGTAGCGCACTGTTACCGTGACCGGCACAGCAGTGCTCAGCGTCACTGGAAGCTGCACAATGCCTGCATCTCGGTCCACGCGCAGACTGCTGCTACTGAAGGTCACTGTGGGCTGTGGCAGGGTTGATGTGTTGTGGCAGGTGTAGATGCGAATGTCATCAATGAACCAGCCGTACCACGCGCCAAAGCTATTAGTGCCGATTCGGAAGCGGAAGCGCGCGGATTGGCCCGCGAGCGAACCAAGATCAGCACGGCTAGAGGTATATCCATTACTCCATCCCGAGAATGCCGCTCGCCCTTTCAGTGGATTGTCGCTGCTGGTTTCCAGGGTTGTGGGGTAGCCGTTTTCGTCAAAAAGTGGCCCGGCGTCTTGCCATGTTGCCCATGGTCAAGGCTATATTCAACCATGCCACCGTCTGTGTACGAATATTTCCCTGCACTGCTGTTATACACGGCGTCAAAGTCATACGCATGGCGGAAGTGGAAAAATGCCTGCTGTGGAATTTGAATATCACGGGTCATGGCAATCGCATAGTCACCCGCTGCGCCTTCTCCCTGATCGTAGCCCCAAAAATTGTTCACGCCACTTGTTGCATAGTGGGAGCCGCCAATATCTTGAAGGATATCGTTTGGCGCGCTCTGCTGAGGGTAATACCAGGCATTGACTGTGCCACTCACGGATTCAGAAGCCCATGTGCCGCTGGCGGCATTTTCTAAATCATCAAAAAATGTGTTGTTCACATACTCGCCCGGCGCGCACAACGCTGCTTCCGGCGCGGCGGCCATGCGCGGCATCTGGTCCATCTCGGTTGCTTTGACCGCTTTCACGACCTCATCGCAGTCGCTCGTGGTGATGCCTGACGTTCCAATTAACGACTGGCATGCAGCCGGAAGCGCATCGCCAAGATCCTGGTAGTCGCTGCCGGAGGTCAAAAAGACGGTGTTGGTGCGATAGAAAATCTGCCCCATTTTTTGCACGCCAAGCCCGCGAATAGTGTAGCCGTTGAATGTGTCGCCATCCGCGATGAGATAAGCTGCTTTGTTGGCAACTCCACTGTTGATATGCACGCCGCCATTATCTTGAAAATATGGATCGTCATCATAATATTGTATGTCGGTCATGCGGTCGGGCTGGTAGTGCTTTTCTGGATTGTGCATGTCACGAATGGTGCCAATAGATGCCGGTAAATCCTCGCCGATCTGCCAGCGTACACTTGGCGAGTCATTGCCAAGATTATCGTTCAAATCGATGAGTTCACCAAAAATATCGGACATCGCCTCGTTGATTGCGCCAGATTGATAATAGTAGAACAGGTTCGATGTATGCTCCGTCACACCATGAGCGAGTTCATGACCGACAACATCATCGGCGGAAGCGAAACCGCTGCCGTAGGTCATCTGCTGTCCATCCCAGAAGGCATTGTTGTAGGGGCAAGAGTTTCCCGGGAAGCAGTAGCGCACCAGTGAGACCAGCGGCATGCCGTTGCCATCGATGCTGTCGCGGCTAAAATTGTCTTTGTAATAATCGTAGGTCGCGCCGGAGTATGCGTAGGCGAGATTGATGTCGTTCACGCTACTGTCGGTGATGTCGCTCTCGTTACGAACGTAGTTCGCAGGCAGGCAGTTATTATCTGGATCGTAATCGGTGTCGCGCACACCTTGCTGATCACAGATGTGCCGCTCTTTGGCGTGCGCGATTTGGTTGAAATGCAGCACGCTGCTGCCGTTTCGGGCATCGACAAGTACCATCTCGCGCACGGGCATGTCGGTCATGGTGGCACGCACATCGACACGCCAGGTCAGATGTGTCACGCGTAGCCCCGGCCCGCCCAACAGCGCCGGGTTAAAAATCGCGAGCTGTGGCTGGCTGGCTGTAAGCTGGTTGGCTTCTAATTTGTAGAATTGGGCAACTATTGCGCGGGCATGATCCTGGGCCCGCTGCGCAGACAGGAGCGGCGTCGTGTCGATCATGATGTCGGGCAGCACCTCGCCATTTGCTGTTACCACGTTGCGCTGGTTATCGGTCTGCACCACAAGTTCGCCGCCGAGTACCGGCACGCCATGGTAGCGCTGCTGAAAGTGTACAAATGAATGATTTCCGATTGTCGGATCACGCATTTCCACTATTTCATCTACCTGGCTGCGCAGACCGAACAGCGCGCCGTAGTTGTCAAGAAAGCTGCGCGCTGCCTGGGCAGGCGTAGCGGCTGCCGAAAGGCTGCGGGTGTGCGGGATGGCGTGACCGGGCGGGGCAGTTAGAAAGCGCACCTTGCCTGTCTCCGCATGGCGCTTGATATGCAGACCGCCTGTTTGCTGCTGAAGCTGAGCAATAAGCGCGCGTTCAGTCGCCTGCGTTAGGCTGAGTGCGTGGGCGGAAGTGCTGCCGTTTGGGAGAAATCCAACCAGAAGTAAGAAAAGAAGAAGCTTGGCAACAGGTTGCATCAATCGTATTCCTTGCTATAACGGAGGTGCGCGGTTGATTGGTGTGCCGCGCTCATAGTAGTATAACGGGTAGTTGTTACAGCTTTTTTACGTCATCGCCTGCGATCCCAACCACGCTGGCAATGGCGAGATCGTGGGTGTGCGACAGGCTGACCGACCATGCAGTAAGGCCAAGCGCCTCCGCGCGCTCCGCTGCGCGGCCATGCAGCGTGAGCAGCGGGCGGCCTCGATCGTCATTGGTGATCTCGATCTCGGTCAATGCCACGGCATCGCGGTTAGTATGGCGGCTGGCACCGCCAAGGCCACGCAGCCCCACGCCTAGCATTTTGGCGGTGGCTTCTTTGGCAGCCCAGCGCGCCGCGAGCGATGTCATTCTGGTCTGGCAGGCGGCGCGCTCAGCAGGCGTGAAGACGCGCTGGAGAAAACGCTCGCCCCAGCGCGTGATGGCGTGCTCAACGCGCGCAACTTCAATGAGGTCGATGCCGTTAAACAGCATAATGGTGTTCTCGCATGTCAGACGAGCTGTGCCCGATAATGCGATAGGATACTGTCGCGTTCATGGCAGCCTTTACTGCCGCCCAACAAGCGAAATATCGGTTATTTCGGACACATAGTCATGGCCGCGCGCCTCAAAGCGGATGGTTTGCAGATAGCGTACATCTTTCAGCGCGGGAATGTCGCGTAGTTCAAGGTTGAGGTGATACCATTCAAAGAACGGTACGGGCTTATAATAGATATCGCCATGCTTTTCTGGATCTGAGACAATGTTGCCATCTTTCGAACTGTACACACAAATGTACTGCACAGCGTAATCGCTGGGGCTGGTTTTTTTGTATTCCAGGTGAATGAGCAGCGGGCATTCCGTCCCGTCACCGACTGATGGCAAACTCTGATACACAACGCGCACCCATGCAGAGAGCTGGAGCGACCTGTATTCAGACACATCGACATCAAGTGGCTGAAAAATGCCAACAAAGAACGGGCGCGTCTGCCCGCCGTCGCGTCGAAACTGTCCAATATTCACTTGACTGTTTTCACAAAGCACAGGTGTTTCAGGACTACATGACTGCACAACGTTGAAAACCCCGTTTCGCTCCTGCATGGTGAGTTCGGGTGCGCCTGGATTCCAAAATCGCTGCCACGTTTTAGATTGACCTGGCACGTAGAAGTTCTGCTTAGCGTACTGCGAAAAATGACCATCCGCAATCAAGTCCCATGTTGGCATCATTTGCTCAGTAATAACGCCAGCCGTGGTGACTTGTCGCTTGGTGTTTGGTTCGATGATGCGCTGCTGCGCCCCGCTGTAAAGCATGGCGCTGCCAGAGCGGACGGCCACCTCAACCAGCGGCGGCGGACCAACGTATGTGCCGGTTGTTGTCATAACGTCGCTCGACTCAACTGACATGTTCGGCACATTGATGCTATAGCTACCAGGTACAGCCAGCTCAACCTTAACGTTGTTGGTAATCGTGACGGTGTAGTGAACGTTGGCGTAGCTTTGCCCGTCACGAATGTCATAGCGCGCATAGCCAATTGCCTGATGCAGTTGGATTTCCTGGCTTTTGCCTGTCCACCGCGAGGCATGATACTGCTCAAGCTTCAGATCGGCACCGGTAGGGTGCGCCCACAGGTCGATCTGCGATTGATCGGGCAACACCAACGACGCAACCGGCCCATAGCCTGCCTCAGAGTTAGCGACCACGCGCATGCCTTCAGAAAGATTTGCACACACTTTTTTCGGGTCAACGCACGGTGTTTGAGGGATGATAAGCGGGCTTGTGTCGCTTTGCTGGATGCTCACGCCACTGGGCGCGCTGACGCTCACCAGCGCGGGCGGCAGCGGCTCCGTGGCGTTGCGGTAATAAAACCAGCCCGTTATGCCTGCCCCTGCTACAAGGATGCAGAAGACACAGAAAAACGTCAACAGCGTCAGCCAGGCGCTGACCTGCGGACGCACACGATAGGTTGGACGAACGGGTTGTGATTGACTTGCCATGCGGTGCTCCTGCTGTGAACAGGAGGATTATACCATAGCGTCGTGGCCCAACAAGGTTAACGCAGCGTTAGTACCAGTTCACTTGAAGATTCGGTCAGCACCAACTGGTGCTTGTCATCACACAGGTAGCACTTGCGCTGATACGGCTTCCAAAAGGATTTACCCACCGCTCATTAGCTCCGAACACCTTCCCTGATGCTGTTCATTGGGCAACAATCTCAGCAATCCACTGACATTTTTCGACCTCTACGCTAAAATATGACTGATAAGTCAAAAAATATATGCTCTTTCAATTAATGGACAAAGATTTATGATTTCTCAGGATACATCCATAACGGATCTGCCAGCACGCTCCTTGAAAGAGCGCCAGCGTGAGGAACGGGCCGCATTGATTATGCAGGCGGCCGAACTTGTGCTTGCCGAAAAGGGCTATCACGATACATCTATGGACGAAATTGCGGCGCGCGTCGGCATTGCCAAGGGCACGATCTACTTGCACTACCCGAGCAAAGACGACCTTGTGGTCGCATTGTTCGAGCGTGAGTTAGACACGTTTCAGCATGCGGTTGCGGCGATTGCGACGCAGGACGCGTCCGCACGCCTCCGCCTTGAGCAGATCCTGCGCCACGCTTATGAAGGCATGCACGGCCAGCGCATGCAGTTATTCCTCTCGCTCTTCAGCAGCATAAGCGTCCGGAAACGGCTCGTCGAGCGGCAAGAGTCCTTGCGCAACCGCATGGACGCAGCGCGCGTCACCATTGGTACGGTGCTATCCGAGGGGCAGGCGACCGGTGAGTTCGATTCAACCGTTCCAACTGCTGTCATGCTCACCACGTTCATGCGCCTGCTCGCGCCCCAGGGTTCTGAACAACTGCAGAACGAGTCGCCGCTGTCGCCGGAGGAAATGGCGACCTACGTTGGACGCATCTATTTTCATGGCATCACTGCTTCCATTTCTGGGGAGGAAAAGTAACTCATGGCCGAATCAATGACTTCATCCAGTGCCAGTCCGACGCCAGCGGATGATCTGGAAATGCCGCACTATTCGCGGCGTGAAACGTTACTGACCATGCTGAGCGTGCTGCTGGTGATGTTGCTGGCCTCACTCGACCAGACGATTGTCGGCACGGCCATGCCGCGTGTGATTGCCGAACTGAACGGTTTTGAACATTACACATGGGTTACCACCGCCTATCTGTTGGCTTCGACGGTGATGGTTCCGAACTATGGCAAGCTGTCGGACTTGCTGGGCCGCAAGCCAGTCTTTCTGTTTGGCCTGATTGTCTTTCTGATCGGCTCAGGGTTGTCTGGCGCTGCCCAATCAATGACCCAATTAATCGCCTTCCGTGGTCTGCAAGGCCTGGGGGCTGCCGCACTGCTGCCAATCGCCATCGCGATTGTTGGCGACCTGTTCACTCCGCGTGAGCGCGCACGCTGGCAGGGCGTTACCGGCGCGGTCTTTGGCTTGTCATCCATTATTGGCCCGGCGGCTGGCGGCTGGCTGACCGACAATGCCTCGTGGCGCTGGGTGTTCTATGTAAACCTGCCGCTTGGCATTGTCGCACTGCTGACCTTGATCTTCCTCATGCCGACCCTGCGAGGCCGCGCTGAGAACGTGCAGATTGATTATATTGGCGCGGCATTACTGGTGCTCGGTACGGTTCCGCTTCTGCTAGGTTTTACCTGGGCTGGAACGGAGTTCCCCTGGGCATCGGCCCAGATTATCGGCATCTTCGCGCTGGCTATCGTCGCGCTGGTGAGCTTCATTCTCTATGAGTTGTGGCTGTCCCGCCGTAACGGCCAGCCAATTATTGAGCCGAGCCTGTTCACGAACCGCGTCTTCAGCATTTCGGTGCTGATCACGGTGATTACCAATATGGGCCTGTTCGGGGCGATCTTCTTCTTGCCATTGTTCGTGCAGGGCGTGATCGGGACATCGATTACCAGCAGCGGCCTGCTGCTCACGCCGCTCATGCTCACCGCAATCATCGGCAGCGTTCTGTCCGGGCAAATCATTGCTGCCCGAGGCAAGTACAAAATCAATGCAATCTTTGGCATGGTGATTAGCGTGCTGGCGACACTGTTGCTTATTCGCATGAATCGCGCAACAACCAATACCGATGTATTGGTCGCGATGGTCATCATGGGTTTGGGCATGGGCGTCGGCATGTCGCTCTACACGCTCATTGTACAGAATGCGCTGCCGACCAGGATTGGTCAGGCGACCTCGGCGCTGACGTTCTTCCGCTCGATTGGCAGCACGATTGCGCTTGCGGCGCTGGGCTCGATCATGAATAACGCCTACTTGCCCGCATTTCAGCGTGCATTGCCGTCAGCGGTGCTGCAGCAGGTACCGGCGCAGGTGCTGACGTCATTCAACAACCCGCAGATCCTGCTCTCGCCTCAGGCGCAGGCCCAGGTGAGCAGTCAGTTCGACGCATTCGGCGTGCAGGGCCAGGCGCTCTATACAACTCTGCTGGAAGCCGTCAAGACGGGACTGGTGCAAGGCATCCATTCGGTCTTCATTCTGAGCCTGGTGCTGATGGGTATCGGCTTGATCGTGGTCTTCTTTCTCCCAGAGACTGAGTTGCGTGGTGGCAAGCGGCAAAGGACCAGTGACGCGGACAGGCCAGCGGATACGGAGCAGGTGATGGTTCTCGGTCATTAGTTAGTTCTAAATAATGTGGAGCATGGGAAGCGGGCTTATATACCGACCCCTGCACGAAGAAGCGGTCTCGAAGTTTATGCATGCGCGCCTAGTGGTCGTCCACGGTGATTTTGATGTATCCTACTCCTCAGTATTTGGTGAGATAGAGGAGAGGGCAATGCGAAAGTTATACGTGGTCAACTTGACTGATGAAGAACACATAACACTACGTGAGCTTGTTCGCAAAGGCATGGCCTCAGCACGCAAAGTGACACGGGCTCATATCCTGCTTCAAGCCAATGATGGTGCGAGTGATCAAACCATTGCTGACACGCTGCATATTGGTCGGGCAACGGTTGAGCGTGTCCGTAAGCGCTTTGTTGAGGGTAATCTCGCACGGGCGCTCAATGATGCCAAACGTCCCGGTGCAAAGCGCAAGCTTGATGGCAAGCAAGAAGCGCTACTCGTTGCAACCGCTTGTTCCACGCCACCAGAAGGACGTGCTCGCTGGACCATGCAACTGCTTGCCGACAAGCTTGTTACCCTTACTGACCTTGAAGGCCTGAGTGATGAAACTGTGCGCCGCACGCTGAAAAAAACGCCCTCAAGCCCTGGCTTGTAGCCGCATGGTGCCTGCCTACGGTGAGTGCTGAGTTCGTCTGCCATATGGAGGACATCCTTGACCTCTATGCCGAGGAATATATGGCTGACTATCCGGTGGTCTGTTTTGACGAAAGCCCCTATCAACTCATCAGCGAGACCCGTCCTGCGGTTGAAGCAGAGCCAGGCCACGTCGAGCGGATGGATTACGAATACAAACGCGAAGGAACCTGTAATCTGTTTGTGGTGTTTCAACCTCTACAGAACTGGCGGCACGTGACCGTCACAGCACAACGGACCAAGCAGGATTTTGCGCTACAAATGCGTGCGTTAGTTGACGTGCATTTTCCCAAAGCGATACTCATTAGCGTGGTGCTGGACAATCTGAACACGCACACGAAAGCTGCATTGTATGAAGCCTTCGAGCCACGTGAAGCGAAAAGGATTGCGGACAAACTTGAATTCCGCTATACCCCTAAGCACGGCAGTTGGCTGAACATGGCCGAATGTGAGTTTGCAGTCCTTTCACGCCAATGTCTCGACCGACGGCTGGCATCACAACACCTTGTCGCCCAAGAGGTTCTGGTGTGGGAGCACGCCCGCAATGATGCCAAAGGAACCGTCAATTGGCGCTTTACCACCGAAACTGCACGCAAGAAGCTGCGCCGCTTATATCCATCGCAATCATAGGGGTCAGCCACTAGTGCATGCGATTTAAAAGAAGAGTAAGGATACGATGGCAGTTATAACGATCGAATATCAAATCGGGTGTGGCGGACGCGATATTGCCCGCGCGCTCGCAGAGCGACTCGGCTTCAGTTATGTGGATCGCGAAATTGTGCAAGACGTTGCGCGCAATCTGCACATCGATGAAGCGGCCGCCGAACTTCATGATGAGCGCGTCTCTGGCGTGCTGGGACGGGTGCTGGACATAATGCGGATGACCGGTGAGCTAACCTGGGTGGCTCCCCAGCGCGACCCGGGGTTCACGCTGCTTGACGAGGTAACTTATCACGGGACGACCTGCCGCGTGATCGAAGCGGCTGCGCGCCGCGATCAGGTTGTTATCGTCGGGCATGGCGCAACCTTCACCCTGGCTGACTGGCCGGGGGTGATGCACGTCGGGTTGTACGCGCCGCTTGAGCAGCGGGTGGAGACGGTCATGGGCCGCCTCCAGGTCGATCACGCTGAAGCGCACCGCCGCGTCAACGAGAGCGATCATGACCGTGCCCGCTACATCAAGCGGTTCTATCATGCGAATTGGCATGATGCAGACCATTATCACCTTATGCTCGATACCGCGATGTTCTCGCCCGAACATGTTGTTGATCTGATTATGCAGGCATGGCGCGTGGGGAGCTTCACGGAGCCGAGCGCCACGCCACCGACGCAATCATGACCGCGTTGGTATTTTGAGCAATCTGTTCCGGCACCGCCAGCCGGCACCAAAGCTCACGCCTGCCATGGCGGGTGCAACAGGTGGTGATGGAGTGCATGCTGATGCCAACCGGCCCGCTAACCACAGCGCGTCATCTGATGGCATGACAAACGGTGTCAATCATGACAAGCACACGGCGCAGCTACAACCGGATCCGCCGCGCGTATCAAACGATGGCGAATAAGGAATCATCCATCCAATATGTAGTATTGAGCTAGCGACTGGGCAGCATTGTCTGTACAAGACTTAGCTCATCAAGAAATAGTATCGTTATGTGTATTAAATATCACCAAGAACATGTTCATTTAAGAGGATTCACCATGCAGATCAAAACCTTTATGGGACGTGGGCTTCTCGCAAGCCTACTCGCGACCAGCTTAATCGCATGCAGCGCGCCTGTCGTAAATCAAACGCCAACCTCGACAACGCAAGCAATCGCGAGCACGCCCCTGGCATCCACATCAGCAACTGCTGCACCAACCATAGGATTGACAGATAATACGCTGGGAGAAGGCGTCACCGGCATCGGACGAGTGGCCGCTGCTCAGGATGCCGATCTGGTCTTCACCGTGCAAGGGACGGTTGAAAAGGTGCTAGTAGAAGAAGGCGACGAGGTGCAAGCAGGCCAGGTGTTGGCCACGCTTGATGTGCGCCCGTTCGAGCAGCAAATTCAGCAGGCCGAGGCAGCGCTCCGCACTGCGCGCGCACAGAGGTCGGCGCTGCTCGAAGGACCAAAATCCGCTGATATTCGTGCAGCCAATGCATAGGTTGAACAGGCTCAGGCAGCGCTCAATCAGGTACAATCGGGACCCAAAGCACCGGATGTTCAGCAGGCACAGGCAAGTGTGAATGCGGCACAAGCGAATCTCGAATCGACCCGCGACAGGCTGTCGCATGCCAAAACGCAGGCAGAGATCCAGGTCCAGCAGGCCGCCGCTGCGCTGACCCAAGCCCAGGCCAGCTATGCCACCGCGAAAAGTAATTGGGATCGCGTCCAGGACACGGGTAAAGACCCGGTTAATCCTAGTAGCGTGAACCCGCTAACCGGCAAGAAGGTGGACAACAAGCTCAATGATGCCCAGCGCCAACAGTATTATACGCAGTTCGTGCAGGCTGAGGCGGCGCTTCGCAATGCCGAAGATGCGGTCAAGCAAGCAACACTCGCCGCTGAGGGCGCGCGGGAAGCTGAGGCGACCGGTGTTCAGGCCTCCGAACAGCAGGTGACACAAGCCCAGGCGCAACTCAATAAGTTGCTGCTGCCGCCTGACCAGAACCAGGTTGCATCCGCCCAGGCAGCCCTTACAGCCGCGGAAGCACAGCGTGCAAAACTCAACCCCAATCCGACCGGATCGCAGTTGGAGATCGCCAATGCTGGCATTGCTCAGGCTGAGGCATCACTAGCGTCGGCGCAACTCAGTCGTGAGAAAGCTGAACTCAAAGCACCGTTTAGTGGAGTGGTCTCGATCGTCAATATCGACCCCGGTGATCCAAGCTCGACCAATGGGCAACCGGCAATTCAGGTGCTCGACACCAGCAAGTTGCGTGTCGAAGTCCAGATCAGTGACATCGACATTGCAAAGGTCCAACTGAATCAAGCGGCAAACGTGCAGGTTGATGCGTTGGATCAGGAATTCCAGGGCCGCGTGAGTTACATTGCGCCACAGGCAACCGAAAGTGGTAACGTGCGCACGTATCTGGTGCGTGTGGCACTTGATCAGACTAAGGGTCTCCGCCCTGGCATGAGTGCGCGGGTGGATATCATTCCTGGCCAGTTTGTGCAACCACCGACGCCTACCTCAGCACCTACGCAGAGTAGCGCGGCAGCCTCCGACAGCACAGCAGCACCGGCATGCACAACTGCGCAGGTCAAGAGTGCCGTTGTACAGGACGATGGCACGTCGGTGACAGTTCGGGCGCTTAACGTGCGCAACGCGCCAAATGGCGCAGTGGTTGCATCACTGCACGCCGGTGATCAGGTGCAGCGACTGGATGATGCACAGGAGCAAGGCGGCATTGTGTGGGCGCATGTCCAGCTTGCCTCAGGCGTGGATGGCTGGGTGAGCGAGGACTACATCGAAGCAGCGTGTTCATAAGTTTTATACACAACACGGGCGCGGTGATCATGCATCACCGCGCCCGTGTCATTCCAGATGTATGCGCGCTATCTCAACGCAGGCTTACCCATTCAGAAGAAAAGGTGATTAGTACATGGGTAAGTATCGCTCGCGCTCCCATTCGCTGACAACACTGTTGTAGTCGTCCCATTCGTGCGTTTTAGCTTCAACAAAGCGCTCCATGATATGCGGACCAAGCGCCTCGGCAATTACATTATCCTGCTGAAGCGCCGTCAGCGCCTCGCCGAGTGAGCGCGGCAGTGTTTCAAGCTGAAACGCGCGCGGATCGACCTGAAATAAATCTTCCTCCGCTGGATCGGGCAGCGGCAGATCGCGCTTGATACCATCCATCCCGGGCATGGAGCATGACGGCGAAGGCCAGGTACGGATTGCACGACGGATCGGGGCAGCGCAACTCCACGCGAGTGGTCTGTGGGCGGCTGCTGTAAATGCGCGGCACCCGCACAAGCGCCGAGCGATTGGTGCGGCCCCATGTCAAGTACACTGGCGCTTCAAAGCCGGGCACCAGCCGCTTATAAGAATTCACCAGCGGTGCAAGCACGGCGATCATGCCGCGCGCGTGGGCCAGCAGACCGGCAATAAAGTGGCGTGCTGTTGGCGAAAGACCATAGGGATCGTTGGCGTCATAGAAGGCGTTGTCACCGCTGCCCTCCCGACGCAGGCTCTGGTGGGTGTGCATGCCGCTGCCATCCACGCCGTCAAGCGGTTTGGGCATCATAGTGGCGTATAACTTGTGCTGCTGCGCAATCGCTTTAACCGTTGTGCGAAAGGTCACGACCTGATCGGCGGCGCGCAAGGCAGGCACATGCTTCAGATCAACTTCATGCTGGCTAATCGCGACCTCGTGGTGCGTAGCCTCAGTCTCGATGCCGAATGCGCCGAGCGCTCGCACAATCCGGCGGCGCACCTGGGTGGCCATATCGGTTGACACATCAAAATATCCTGCAAGATCATGCGGCACCAGCGATGGCTGCCCATCTGTGGCAGCGCGAAACAGAAAGAACTCCAACTCCGGGCTGACCAGATATTCGAAGCCCTGCTGCGCCGCTTCATTGAGGGCGCGCTTGAGCACCGCGCGCGGGTCGCCAGCAAACGGCCGACCGTCAGGTGTGTAGGCGTCGCAGATCAGGCGGGCCGTAATCATGTCGCCTTCCGAGTCCCACGGCACAAGTGCGAACGTGTCAAGATCGGGCGCGAGGTACATATCGCGCTCGGCGATCCGTACGCGCGATAATCCTTCGATCGACGAGCCGTCGAACCACACGCCATGGTCAAGGCAGTCGGGCAACTGAGCCACAGGAATCGTGACATTCTTGACCATGCCAAGAACGTCGGTAAACTGAAGGTTGATAAACGCGACCTGCTGCTCTGCAACCTGCCGTGCAATGTCATCTGCGGTATATGTCATAGCAATCTAAAGAAGGATGAAGCGGCCTGCTTTCTTCCTTCTGCTTTTCTATGTTCCTGTCTTCTGATACAGCACCTGGTAGCTACCGTTGCGGGCACCCTGCGCAATCACGCGGTAATGAAGTTCGCCGTTCGCATCGGCCTGCACTGTGCCCAATTTGGTGACTTGCTCGTTCGGCCGGCCCTGCACAGACAGCGCTACCGAACCGTTTGGATCGAGAATGTCAACGCGCAATTCGCCCTGCGCCACGGAAACAATCGTAATTACCGACAGTTGCGATTGCTCGCCGACATCGAGCGTGCGTTCGTCTTGCCCTTCTGCGCTCACAAATGATGCGCTTACATTACCTGCCGACGCCTGCGTGTCAGTTGACGTAACCCCGCCTGACATAAGCAAGCACCCGCTGAGTAGCAGCGCGAACAATGGCAAGATAGCGAAATAGCACCTAGTCATATGACTCTGGCCGGTCGTTTCCGTTGTAGGTTGCATCGATAGGAAGCAATTCAACTTTGATCGGATTATGTTGTGTGATGCGCAAATTGGTTTCGCAATTTGCGCAAACCACGTCTGCACCGTCGGTCATGTAATCGTACACGCCAAGTTTCTGCTTGCACACCGGGCAAGTTACAAATTCGATTGCCACGCTCTTGCTCTCCTGATTGTCAAAGGATCGACGCTGCCATGCATACGTCAACACTATGTCGATAACAAACTATCGACAAATGATTGAGAGTCGAACATTGCCAAATCCACCGTGCGCTCGCCCGTGCCAATGTAGCGAATCGGGCGCTGAATATCCTGCGACACGGCAAACGCGATGCCGCCCTTCGCGGTGCCGTCCATCTTGGTGATAGCGACATCCGTTACGTCGGCCGCTTCTAAAAATGACTTGGCTTGCAAAATGCCATTTTGCCCGGTGGTTGCATCGATTACCAGCAGCACCTCATGTGGTGCGTCGGGAATGCGGCGGCGAATCACGTTGCGAATCTTGGTAAGCTCCTGCATGAGATTGGCCTTGGCGTGCAGCCGCCCGGCTGTGTCGATGATCAGCACGTCCACATTCTGCTCCAGCGCGGCATCGACGGCATCGTATACCACAGCGGCGGCGTCCGCGCCCTGCCCGCGCGTCACGACCGGCACGCCCACTCGCTCGGCCCATGTTTCCAGTTGCTCGGTGGCGGCGGCGCGGAAGGTGTCACCGGCGGCCAGCATCACGCGCTTGCCATACTGATTCTTCAGTCGGTAGGCTAATTTGGCGATAATCGTCGTTTTGCCGACGCCGTTCACGCCAGCAACGAGCATGACATACGGGTGGCCAGTGCGCGGCTGCTCGCCCGCGTATTCCTGGAGCGTCCGTACCATCTCGGCCTTCAGCATGTCTTTGGCCTCATTCGCCCGCTTCACGCCGTAGCGAACCGTGCGATCTTTGGTGCGGTTCACTAAATACATGGCCGTTTCAATACCAACATCGGCCTGAATCAGCAGTGCCTCAAGGTCGTCCCACAACTCGTCGGTGATTGGGTCACTCGTTGCAAACAGATTTGAAATTTGCCCAAAAATACCACCACGCGCCTTCTCAGTGGCTTGTTCAATCTTTTGCTCTTCTTGTTGCGCCTCTTCTTCGGTGCGCGGCGCGTCTTGCCCTCGTCCAAATAATCGTCGAAACATACCTTTTGCCTTTATGGATATGCCACAGAGGACACAAAGTTCACAGAGATAATGCTGAAATGAAGAGTAAGCATTGTGAATACGTAAGAATGATTGTGAAGTATCTATCCATCTTCTACTCTCTATTCTCTATCTTCTACTCTCTGTGTTCTCTGTGGCTAAACTATTTATGCCCATCCGAGATTGTCGGGCTTGCCGCCTGCTGCGCCACCAGCACCGCCTTCTTCGTCCTCGCCGTTCATCTCTTCCTCAAGCATCTGATCAACCATCTCGTCCCAATCCTCGCCAGCCTCGTCGCCAAGCTCTTTGCCGAGCTTCTTGGCCCAGCGGGCAATCGAGCGCGGATCGTTCTCATCCAGGCCTGCAAACATGGACGGATCGGCGAGCGCATCCATGCGGGCGTCCTCACTCTTCATCACTGCGACACGCGAGACGGCGCGGCGCACGTCGGCATGGCCGCAGCGCGGGCATTGCAGCCCGGCTGGATCGCGGAAGCCCTGCACAAGTTTTTGAAAACGCCCGTTGCAATGCGGGCAAACATATTCATAGATAGGCATAGTATTTAACGGATAATTTCATAAATAAGGTTTGGCGTGTCTACATAATCATCGCTCAGCGTAAACGCCGCCTGAAGCGACGGCATGACGCGCTGCACATCATCTTTCGAGGCCGCATGAACGTGGAGCAGCGGCTCGCCTTGCGCCACCTGGCTGCCAACTTTAGCGACAAGCCCCAGCCCGACACGCGGGTCAATTCGGTCTTCTTTGCGCATACGCCCGCCGCCGAGCGCATTGACCGCGTAACCCAGCGCCGCGCCGTTGATCTGTGCAACGTAGCCGCTCTGTGGCGCATGGAGCGGCATAACCACTGGCGCATGGGGCAGCCGGCCCGGCTCGTCAATAACCGACGTGTCGCCACCCTGATGGGCCACGAAACGCCGGAATGTCTCCCATGCCTTGCCTTCATCAAGCGTGCGCTGCAACAGCGCGCGGCCCTGTTCATGGTCAGCAGCTTTGCCAGCCAGCACCGCTAACTCGGTGCCGAGAGTCAGGCAGAGTTCAACCAGATCGGCAGGCCCATTGCCGCGCAAGGTGTCGATTGCCTCGCGCACCTCCAGCGCATTGCCGATCGCATGGCCCAGCGGCTGCTCCATCGTCGAAATGACCGCCGCAACCTTGCGCCCGGCATGCTGCCCGATCACGACCATGGCCCGCGCAAGCTGCCGCGCCTGGTCGATCGTCCGCATGAACGCGCCGCGCCCGCATTTCACATCCAGCACGATGCAGTCGGCACCCGCCGCCAGCTTTTTGCTCATGATACTTGCGGCGATCAGCGGGATCGACTCAACCGTGCCAGTCACATCACGCAGTGCGTACAGCCGTTTGTCGGCGGGCGCAAGGTCGGCGCTTTGTGCTGCGATGACCATGCCAATGTCTTGCAACGCGGCGCGAAACTCCGCCGACGATAGCTCAGTGCGGAAGCCGGGAATCGACTCAAGTTTGTCAATCGTGCCGCCGCTAAAACCCAGCCCGCGCCCCGACATTTTGGCGACCGGCATGCCTGCCGCCGCAACTAACGGGCCAAGCACCAGGCTGGTTTTATCGCCAATGCCGCCGGTCGAGTGCTTGTCGACGGTGAGAGGCGCAACATCGTGCAGATCAAGCTGGTCGCCCGAACGCGCCATGGCCAGCGTCAGGTCGGCTGTCTCACGGTCGTCCATGCCGCGTAGCAGCACTGCCATGGCCCAGGCCGCCATTTGTTCGTCGGCCACTTGCCCGCGTGTGTAGCCGTCGATCAGGAAGTTGATTTCTTCCGTCGTCAGCGTGCCGCCATCGCGCTTTTTGATGATGATGTCTACTGCTCGCATAGATTTTGTCACAGAGATCACAGAGGGCATAGAGACAGCATATTTCAGCATGCCACACTCTCTCGGTGTGCTCGGTGCCCTCTGTGGCTTACTGCTTGATCTGCTTGATAGCGCGCGGCAGGCGCACGAGCAGGTCACTCGCGAGGGTGCCAGCATCGCCCATCTCATCGCGTAACAACTGTCCCGCCATGCTGTGAACGTACACGCCCGCTACCGCTGCCGCAAACGGCTCCAGTCCCTGCGCCAGCAGCCCGGCAATTGCGCCAGCCAGCACATCGCCGGTGCCAGCGGTCGCCAGCGCGGCATTGCCGCCGTCATGGATGGCGGTGCGGCCCTCGGGGTCGGCTACAATCGTTGTCGCGCCTTTTAATACTACCACCTGACTCCACTTCTTGGCGGCATCCTGCGCGGCCTGCACGTGGTTGTCCGGCAGTTTGTCAACTCCAAGGAGCCGCTGCATCTCACCAGGATGTGGCGTCAGGATGCAACGGCCATGTGGTAGTCGCTCCGACCAGTTTTCGATCTCACTGAGAATGTTTAGACCGTCGGCATCAATCACCGTGATCGGTAGTTCATGCTTTTGCTCGTGCTCGGGCTGCTCCTGTGCGCCAAGCCGAAAGCCAATCGCGCCACGATGCGGGCTGTTGGCGATGCCAAACAGCCGCTCCACAAAGCCGCGCGTCTGCTTCTCATGGCCAAGCCCCGGCCCGATCAGCAGCGCCTTGTAGCCCTCGATATGCTCCAGCAGTTCGTCGGCGGCGTCTTCACCTACGTAGCCGCCCGACTCAGGCAATGGTCGCAGCGTGACTTCAGGCAGCCGCCCCGGCGCGCCCAGCGCGCTGCGTGCTGTCGCCAGCGTGACGAGACCAGCGCCAACGCGCGCCGCGCCGCCGGTCGCCAGACTTGACGCGCCCGGGTACAACAGCGAGCCAGCGACAACCATCACTTTGCCAAATGTGCCTTTGTGTGAGTCATCAGGGCGCGCGGGCAGCAGATCCCGCACGGCATGTGCATCAATTCGTTCGCTCATAATATTCTCCAATTGCGAGCGTGTCAGCCCGATATCTGCAACAAGAATGGTACCGGTGCGGGCACGACCAGGGTACAGCAGCAAGCCCTGTTTGATAAGACCAGTGGCAACCGTAACATCAGCCATGATAGCATGGCCCAGCACCGCGCCGCTGTCGGACGCAACGCCAGTGGGTACATCTATTGCCAGGACTGTCAAGCTCGCTTTCACGCGTACTCTTACGTCGTTCACCGTGCCCACAATCGTGGCAAGTTCATCAGCAACTGGACGGTTGACGCCCATGCCAAGCAGTGCATCGATCACTAGCGAGGATTGGTTCAGCAACTCCCGCAAGGTGCGCTGTTCGGTATCTTCAGCGGCCTGGTGTTCAGGAATGCCACGCTCGCGGCAGAGTTGATGATTTGTGTCATCTGGCCGTTCGCGTCGCTTCCACACATAGAGCGTGACCTGTGCGCCAGCGTCATGCAAGTGCCGGGCAACAACCAGACCGTCGCCACCATTGTTGCCGGGTCCGACCAGCACTAACACCTGCTTGCCATGCGCATCACCGAGCAGCCGCAGCGCCTCTTGCGCAACGCCCCGGCCGGCCTGTTCCATCAGACTCGCCCAGCTTGCTCCAGCCTCCACCAGTCCTTGTTCAAGCGTCCGCATCTGTGCAGTTGTAACGACTTTCGTGCGGTCCATATAGATGCTCTCCGGCCTGTTCGTATCGATATTGTACACGAATAGCGAGCGCAGGGCAATGAACTGCTGCAATGGCATGTGAGCAAGGTAAATAAAAAGAGAGGAAGGCGCAAGCACCGTCCCCTCTCAACACTGTATAACAGCACAATTATTCTTTGCTACGGTCGATGTACTCGCCCGTGCGTGTGTCAACCCGCACCGAATCGCCCTCGACCACGAACGCAGGCGCCTGAATCACCGCGCCGGTCTCCAACGTCACCGACTTATTGACGTTGGTTGCGGTGTCGCCGCGCAGCGCCACCGGTGCATCAACAACCTTCAACGTCGCAAACATCGGCACTTCAACGCCAAGCACCTGGTTTTCGTCGTAGAACAGCACGTCTACCATGTCGCTCTCTTTGAGAAACTTGGCCGGATCGCCGATGTCCTCTTCAGGAATTTCGATCTGCTCGAACGTTTCATTGTCCATGAAGTGGTAGGTGCTTCCGTCGCTGTACAGATACTGCATCGGGCGCTTGTCCACTCGCACAATGTCAATATCGGAACCAGCGCGCACGCGCTCTTCAAGCGTCTTGCCGGTTTGTACATTCTTGAGCTTCATGATCACCATGGCGCGCCAGTTGCCGGGTGCATGGTGGTGGAAATCAGTCACGCGGTGCAGTTGCCCGTTGTGCCGAATGATGATGTTGGTGCGAAGATCAGAAGTCGTCGCCATGAAAATATACTCCTCATAGAAAACGCCGCCCGTGTGCTGAGCGGCGCGTGTCATGCCAGTAAATCTTCTGTTATTATAGCATAGGAATGCTGTGGAGCGCAAACAGGAGGGGCGAAGCATTTATAACAAATGCTTCGCCCCTCCTCACCCCACCAGCCCGTCGCCAGCTGCCCAGAAACCAAAGATCCGGCTCAGTTCACGCAACACGTCCTGTGCTGCCCGCACGTCGCGTCCTTCTTCAGCCGCCGCGCGCGTCTGTCGTACCAGCTCCTCGAAGTGCTGGAGCGCCTCTGGTGTGTTTAAATCGTCGTCGAGCGCGGCGAGCACCTGGCTGCGCAATTCAGAGGGATCGAATGGATCATCATCACCACTTGCGATGCGGAGCGCATTGCGCAATTGCACAACTTTCTCCTCGGTAGCGACCACTTCGTCACGTACATAGTCGAAATCTTCATGGTAGGGGAACGTGAGCAAGTACCAGCGGATTGCGTCGGCGGTGTGCTCGCGCAGGGCGTCGCGCACAAACACCATGTTGCCAAGTGATTTGCTCATCTTCTCATCTTCAAGGCGGGCCATGCCGGCGTGTACCCAGAAACGCACGAACGGGTGCTTGCCGGTTACCGGCTCGGTCTGCGCGATCTCCGACGGGTGGTGCGGGAAAATAAGATCGCGCCCGCCTCCATGAATGTCGATCTGGTCACCGAGATAGCGGCTCGACATGGTGGTACATTCAATGTGCCAGCCGGGCCGCCCCGGTCCCCACGGGCTGTCCCATGTCGGATCGCCGGGGTTGCCGGTCTGCCACAACACGAAATCCAGCGGGTCTTCTTTGTTGGGGTCGTTGGGATTGTTGCCATGATCATTGGCCGTTGCCAGCAACTCGTCATAATTCATCTTCGGCATCGCGCCGTAGTCGGGTGCGGTGGCGGCACGATAATACACGTTGCCGTTGCGCACATAGGCATGCCCAAGCTCGATCAGCCGCTCAATGATCGGGATCATGGCCGGAATTTCGTCTGAAGCGCGCGGGAAGTACGTCGGCGCGAGCATATTCATCGCGCTGCAATCCTCGACAAAGCGCTGCGTCTCGCGCCGGGCGAGGTCATCCCATGCAACATGGTCACGCTCAGCGCGTTCGAACAGCGGATCGTCAACATCAGTCACGTTCTGACAGTAGCGCACCTCTGCACCAAGAAAGCGCAGGTAGCGTTGCAGCACATCGAATACCAGAAATGTGCGCGCATGACCAATGTGGGTCGTGTCGTAGGGTGTCACACCACAGACATACATCGTAAGCGGCCGGTTGTCGGGCAGGTCGAGCTCAGCTTTCTGACCGCGCAAAGTATCATACAGTTGCATACGAGATTGTTTGCTCCTCATCTTCTAATCGAGCGTCTTGACTGGACCTCAGAACGGATCGCAATGCAACAACCGTTATATCGTCGTGTTGCTCATGGTTGCCAATAAACGTTTGCACGCGCTGCACAATATGCTGCACGAGCACATGAAGGTCTGCCGCCGGGTGGACTTCTGCGATTGCCGCGTCAAGCCGGTCAAACCCAAACAGTTCACACGCGCTGTTGTGTGCCTCGACCACGCCGTCGCTCACGAGCAGCAGCGTATGGCCTGCTGGCAGTGTAATGCACGCGTCATGATAGCGCGCGGCGGCGTATGCGCCAACCGGCAAGCCACCAACATCAATCAGGCAGCTCCCCTGTGGCGAGATCACTATTGGTGCAATCATACCAGCATTTGCAATCCGCGCCACAGACTGCTGTGGGTCGATCACCGCGCACAGCAGCGCCGCATTCATGCGGTTCGCCTTCATGCGCGGGAGCAGCGCGGCGTTTAACATGGTCAGCACCTCGGACGGGCTGTTGCTCTGGTGAATCTGTGCCTCGATGGTGCTGGCAGTCAGCGCCATCATCAACGCTGCGCCGACACCTTTGCCGGAAATGTCGCCGATCGTGATCGCGGCACATTCGTGTGGCAACGCCACGTAGGTATAAAAGTCGCCGCCGACCTCATACGCGGGATGCGAGCATGCGTACACATCAATAATGCCATTCGGCCATGGCGCCTGCGTGGGCAGCAAACTCGTTTGAATATCGCGGGCCAGCGCCAGCCCTTCCAGCAGGCGCTCATTTTGATGCTCGATCTCGGCCAGCGATTGCTGGAGATGGGCAGCCATGGTGTTGAAGGTCCGTGCGACATCGCCAATCTCATCATTGCGCACCACGGGAATACGGTGGTCGAGGTGGCCTTCGCCAACGGCCAGTGCGCCGTCACGCAGCGCACGGAGCGGGCGTAAAAACCCGCGCGCCTGCCGGAAAGCCCACAGCAACGCCAGCGCGCCGACCAGCACGATCAGCATTGCCAGCACCGGAATGCTGCTGCGAATGCCAGCAAATGCTGTAGCAGCATCCCGCTCGGTAACCACCGCCCAGCCGGTTGGCTCGTTGTCGGGCGCGAGTGTAACCGGCATGATCGCGCCGATCACGTTCTCATTGCGGGCACCTAGATATTGTGCTGTGCCTGCTGTTGAATGCAGCAACGTCCCCAGGTTGGTGGTAGGCAACATGCCAGATGCGCCATCGTCAAACAGCACGTCGCCAGTATTTTGCCACACAATGTAGGCGTGCGTCCCCGAATGAGCGGCAGTCGCCTGCAACTCTTGCATAATGGCGTCGGCGCGCACCTCGGCCTGCAACGCGCCGATCACGGCGCCTGCATCATTCGGGAGCGGCAGCGTCATGGTGAAGGTGCGCGTCGTATCTTGCTCCTGTGCCACATCGGAATAACTGCTCTGCCCTTTGAGTGCTTGCTGCACAGCCGGCACATCCTTCAGGATACGCAAATTATCGCTGGGTGTTGGCTGCTGGTTGCGCACCTCTATGATCTGCTGCCCCTCAAGATCAATGATGCTAATGGCGATGATTTTAGGATAGTTGCGGATCTGAAATGCAATTGCATCCGCGATCCACTGATCGCGCGAGGTCGATCCCGGTCGCACGACGAGCATGTAGGTGCGAAGCTGCTGGCGAATGTCGCTGACGTAGTTTGCGATGCTGCGGGACAGCGCGTTGGCGGTGTTCTTCTGGTCGGAATACACACTGTATTCCTGCGCGGTGGCATTGATGCGCAGCAACAACGCGCCAACGATCAACAGTGGCAGCATTGAGGAGATGAGATAGGACCAGCGAAGCCGGTCAGCAATGCTGATGCGGGCCGCCTGCGCGCCCAATGCCGCCTGCGGTCTCAGCACTTTCCATGATTGCGGCAGCAATCGGCGCATGCAAAACTCCGGGTGCAGCAAGGAAAACGCAAACAAGAGCAGATCGATTCAATTATAGCACAAAGCGTTTGGTCTGATCATGAACGTGGTTTACAAGCACGGCACGGGTCTGCGCAGCGCAGCGCGCCCATGTGAACTGCGCGACGTGCTGAAGGCCGCGTTCGCGCAGCGTTGAGCGCAGCGTGGCATCGGAAAGAAGCTGGGTGAGGGCTGCCGCGATTGCTGCTGTATTGTCGGGCGGCACGAGCAGCGCGGCGTCGCCTGCCACTTCCGGCAACGACGAGGTGGTAGAGGTTAGCACCGGTGTGCCGCATGCCATAGCTTCCAGCACTGGCATGCCGAAGCCTTCGTACAACGACGGAAATGTGAAGGCCAGCGCGCCGCTGAGCAGCGCGGGCAGGTCGTCATCGTCCACATACCCGACAAAGCGCACCCGCGCCGCGATTCCTAACTCAGCCGCGCGGCGCTCGATGGCGTCGCTCAGCCAACCGCGCTTGCCGGCTATAACTAATTGCAGATCGCAGATTGCAGATTGTAAATTGGATTCTGCCATGTGGAGTGCCTGTGCAAACGCTTCAATCAAGCGCAGCAGATTTTTGCGCGGTTGAATCGTGCCGACGTAGCACAGGTAGGGCGCACTGATGCCGTAGCGGGCGCGAACCGCCGCAAGCTGGGCAGGATCTTCAACTGGTCGGAAGCGCGGCGACACACCATGATGCACCACACTAACCTTGGCCGCCGGAATGCCAGTGAAGTGCACCAGGTCGTCGCGGGTCGCAGCTGAAATGGCGATCAGATGCGTGGCGGCGCGGGCGCTCCACAACGTGGAAAGGCGCAACTGAAGTCGCTGGGCGCGCGTGTGGGCTTCTGGAAAGTGGATGTAGCCAAGGTCATGAACGGTGACAACCGTGCGCATGCGGCGCTGGAGCGGCGCGCCGAGCGGCAGCACATGCGCGGGTACAAACAGCACGTCCGGCGGATGGAGCGCCACCTCGGCAGACAGGCGCGCATGCGTCCACATGCGCGGCAGCCGAATGCGTCGCAGGGCAAAGTTTGGGCCGAGCGGCGGCAACGCCCGCGGCGGTTGGTTGCAGTACAGCGTGTAGCGTGTGTGGCGGTCTTGCTGAGCGAGCGCGGCAATTAGTTCGTAGGTGTAATGCTCAGTGCCGGTGCGCGCCGCGACGGCGATGCGGCTTGTGTCAATGCCGATGTGCATGGTGTGGCCTGAAGTATACAATGGGTGCGCCTGGGTATGGTCATTCACCATGCGCGTTGTTCTGTTCCAGTTGATCCAGGATAGCGAGCAACTCCAACGGTTGCTTGATTGTGTAGCACGGCACCTCGGACGCGTCGGCGGGCGTCTTCGGGCGGCGCGGCGACCAGTCCAGCCACACGCTGATCATGCCGAGTTCGTTCGCGCCTTTGATATCACGTTCGAGATAGTTGCCGAGCATGATCGTGCGCCCGTACTCGTCTGGCGCGATGCCAAGCTGGTCAAGCGCATGGACGAACATCCGCCGGTCGGGCTTGACGCAGCCGACATGTCCGGAGATCGCGAAGGCATCGAAATAATCATAAAGCCGGTGCTGCGTCAGCACATTTGCAAATGTTGCGGGCGGCCCATCGGCGACCAGCGCTAGACGATAGCCACGTCGCGCCAGTTCGCGCAGCAGTTCCGCCGCGCCGGGAATGAGTGTCGCCCGTTGGGTTGCCTCATGCGCGTCTTTGATCTCGGTCGCTTCATCCACTAGCGTGTCGCCAGAGTCGATGCAAATCGCCAGTATTCGGCGCGCGGCGCGCTCGTCCGCCGTGAACGGCAGCGGCTGCCCTACATCGCAGACGGCGTCGAGACCAAGGCGCTGCATGGCATCGCGCACGGCTGGCCGCCCGCTGTGCCAGCCGATCACGCCCGGCCCGGCGGCGTGGGCGCGAGCTATCCATTCGCTCGTCAAACGTGCATCCGGCTGGTCGTCGCAGGCTGACCAGCATGGAAATACATAATCGGCCTTCGTAGATTGGGCCAGCAGCACGGCATCAACATGCAATGAGTCAAATTGTACGGCTGTCCGCATGTCAGGCGCTAGAGCCTTAATTTCGGCGATCCAATCGGCCCGCGCCGCGCCAACAATGGTAAATCCAGCCAGCCCGCTTTCCCGAATCTGCGCCAGCGCGTCGGGCATAACACGTTGGTCGTTGATTTCGGCGTACAGGCCGACCCGTTCCGCCATGCAGCAGGTACAGATCTCTTGTAGCGATGGGAAATTGTCACCGTCGCCCAAATCAAGCGCGCGTAATTCGTCAAGCGTGCTCGCGCCGACTGGCCAGACCTGACCGGCGTCGTCGCGCACCCACGCAGCCGGAGCAGCCACAATCATGCCATCCATGGTGCTGTACAAGTTCACGCCCACCATATCAACGCCGCGCATGGCCGCCCGCCGGATACCAGCCAGCGTGTTGCCCAGCCCGCCTATTGGAGCCGGACGGTGACCAATGCGGATGGGGCGGTAGCTTGCAGGCGCGATCTCACGTGCTAATCGCTCGATCCACCACGTGACACGCAGGGGAATCCATGCGCTCAGCGCTGGCCAGGGCACAAGCTGCGCGTTCTCGAACACAAAGGTCCGTGAGAACTCCCATGCCGGATCGAAGGCATGCTGGGAAAGGTACGTCCGAGCGAGCGTGTCGTGGTGCGGCGCGCGCGTGAGGTATTCGGCGAACATGTCGGGAATCAACACACCGCCAATTCCAGCCAGTTCGCGCGTCGTAGTGCGGCGGTGCAGCGCGGCGCGCTTGGCGAACCACTCCGGATTGGGCGCAAAGGCGTGCTTGCCCGGCTCGGAATACACAATTACATGCTCGTCATGCATTGCGAGCTTGCCAGCCTGCGCCATGCTGTGGTGCCCGCCATGCCAACTCGCCTCGCAGCCCACTATGCGGCCATGATCATCAAGATAGACCCAGACGTGCTCCAATTCGTACAGATGGCCGATGTCCCAATCCCACCAGATCGCGTACTCGATCACCTGCGTCGCCTGTGGATGCTCAGGCGTGGCAAGCGTGATTTGCCGCTTCGTGGAGGGCGACGGGCCGTCGGCATGAAAGATGGTGTATCCGGCGGCTAACGGCAAGAATGGCTCGTTGGCGTCGAAGCGCAGCACGGGCGCGTAGCGTGCGGCCAACGCTTGCGCTTCGCCGTTCTGGGGTGTAGCACGCAGTACATCGTAGAGCGGATCAGCGGCGATCATGAGTTACTTCTTTCATACTTCAGAATGATGACGGCGATGTGTATAATCCCGCTCATGACCCAATGTGTGGTTCATCATGAACATAGTTTGTCACTTAGCGCGCCGCACCTGCACCGGGCTGAGCAGACCAGAGGGGCGCTGCAATCCTTCCAGCCGGTTGGCGATTGAATTGATGACCCGCACTTCAAGCTGGTTATCGCCAGCGCGGCAGTTCGAGCCGAGCGGCCACACGTACGGTGCCCATGCTCGCACGCCGACTGCCGCGCCGTTCAGCAGCACCTCTGCGATGTCGCCTACCCGCCCGAGGTCGAGAAAGAGCGGTTGCTGCGCCTGCTCCGGTGTGAGCGCGAACGTAGAGCGGAAGCGCAACTGCCCGCTGTAGGTTTCCCAGCCGGTTTCATGCGCCCAATCGCCGGGGCATGGGATATCGACCGGGTTGTTCTCGTCATCGAACGCCTGCCATGGCCCAGGGATATCGAGCAGCACGTCGCCCGGTTCGGGCAATATTGGCACATGAGTGCCAGGCTGGCTTCCTGGATCCACGGCTGAGAATCACGCTTTGCCGCCGCTCAAGGCGCAGGTGGGTTTGCGTCCGGCCATTGGTGATCATGGCGGGCAATGGTCGCGTGCTACCGTCCAGCGGCTCCCACAACTCCAGCGCGCCGACCGCCGCCAGCGACAGGTCGCTTTCAAGTGCCTGCTCGCCCTCATTGACGAAGAAGTAACAGTCACGATTTTCTTTGCGATAATGCAGCACCCGCAGGTCGGGCGCATCCGGCCAATAGACATCGCGTCCAATTGCCGTTACCAGCGTGTCGCTGAGTGTTTCCGGCTGCCAGTCATCCAGCACCAGCCCGCCAGAGGCCGCGAAGGCTGCCAGCTTTTCGCTCATGGCCGTGCCGGGCGGATCGCAGGCCACCGCGCGGAAGCGCTGTGCGCCGATGTATAGCTGCCCGTCCTCAATCGTCGCGCCGGCAAGCGCCTCGCCATCAATGTAGATGAAGTCGATTTGATGCTGAAGCAGGATTTTAGCGGCGGTCCATGCGGCATTGTTCGGGTCGGTCAGCACAGCCACATCGCAGACTTCATGGCCGTCAGTCAGCAGCCAACAGACCCGCCGCATGTAGTCGCCCAGTAGCTCGAAATGCGGCCACCATGTGTTGTGGATGCCGATGTCCGGCTCGCTCTCGAACGCGCGCCGCCCACGAATAGAATAGAAGCAGGCATGCAGATAAAACAGATTGTTGCCACGCACCATGTGCCAGTCGAGCAGCCACTTGGCCTCGTCAAGCGTGAGCCGCCAGCCGTACGCGCCCAGCGCCTCGGAAGCGTTGCGTCGGCTGCCCTGGATGGCAGCCGCGCTGCTGGCACACTTCGGCGCGCAACTGTGCGGCCCGGTGAGCGCCGACGCCGCGCCCGGTGTGACCCAGCGCCAGACCATGTCCTGCCCCGGCCACTGAAAGCGCCGCAGCGCGCCGAAATCGTTGCTTTCCGCCGGGTGGCCGGTCAGCGCAATGCCATGCTCGTGACACCAGCGGCTCTGCGCGCCGTAAAAGACCCGCTCCAGGCGCTCGTACACGGCCTGAGTGTAGGCATGGCGGAAGTCCGCCGTGCGCGGGCCATAGTCCAGCCAGAGCGCGGGCAGCCAGAGGCGCACGTCCTCGTTCCAGTGCGCCTGTACATCGTCGAGCAAGCCGGCGGTGAAGGGCCATGGGTTGGGGCCGCGTTTGTACTCGCGTCCGAGCATGGATGGCTCGTCGGTAAACATGGCCACCACGGTCTGGCCGAAATGCTCACGGAGGTGCGCATAATATTGCTCATGGGTGTGGCGCAGAAAGCAGGCCACTGCGTCAGGATTTAGCAGGTCGCCAGCCGGCGGCGCGCTGGCATGATGATCATCCTCTTCGGCAAACACGCCGCGAATGGTGCCGCCGCTATGCACGTTCCACAGCGCAACTAATCGCCAGTTGCCTTCAGGCACATCGTAGTGTACCAATTCCGGCTCCTGAATATCGAGCAGTGTGAGGCTGGCGGGGTCGAGCACGCCGGGCGCTGTTTCGTGGCCTTGCACCACACACACCAGTTCGTCACTTAGGTCGCGACCCGGGTTGGGATGCCAGTAGCCGCGCTCCGGTCCGGTGATCTGGTTTTGGAGGGCGATCACACAGCGAGCAGCGTAATCTGGATTCTCGGCTACCACGCGGCCCTGTGCCGAGCCGGACGGGTATGAACCTTCGTCGTACAAGACAACCTTCATGCCCAACCGTGCCGCCTCGTCGACGGCCACGCGCACGAGACGGAAGAACTCGTCGGTCAGATAGCCGACCCGCCGCGACAGGCCAATGCGGGCGTGCGGAACAAAGCCGCCAAATCCTTTGGCATGGAACGCCTGAATCTGGCGCAGTAGCTCGGCTTCGTCAAGATCGTCGTTCCAGAACCAGAAGGGAATAATGCCGAACTCACGTGGCGGATCGGCAAAGGTGGCGTGGAGTAGGTGCGGGATCATGGCAGGTCCATTTGCATGAGCGCTCGGCGGGCGACGAACAACCGCAGCACGTCGAGTGCTTCATAAGGATTGCGGCGCGTACTATAGCACTGGCATGCGCCAGTGTCAACGTTGCGGCAGCAGCTTTGTCGTCTCGAAAACAATCGATGCCGTGCGCATGGTGAGGCTTGTGGCATGCGGTACAATAGCAGAAATAGTCAATCGTTTCTCCTTTTCACAGGAGCATTGCGTATGGCAGTTAGCCTTGCGTTGGAGCGCCCCGACTCTGTTGATGCGGTGGCACTGATCACAGAGCTTGAAGCATACCTTGATCCGCTCTATCCCGTTGAAAGCCGCCATGGGTTCAGTGTGGAAAAGTTGATTGCGGAGCAGGTTGCGTTCTTCGTCTTGCGCTGCGATGACATGCCCGCCGCATGTGGCGGTATCAAACTATTTGGCACAGAATACGGCGAGGTCAAGCGCATGTACGTGCGCCCGCAGTTTCGTGGCCGGAGCTTCGGCAAGCTGATGCTTGAACATCTGGCGGCATATGCGCAAGCACATGGCGTGGCATGCATGCGGCTGGAAACTGGTATTTATCAGACGGAGGCGATTGGCTTGTATGAACGGATGGGCTTTCGGCGCATTCCGCCGTTTGGCAGCTATTTCGAAGACCCGCTTAGCCTGTGCTATGAGAAGCGCCTGGCGTATGATGTTGGGTAACATGACCGGGGAACTCTACATCCTTGTTGTTTCCCCTCCGCCGATTAGTCACCAGTATCCTGCACTGGAACCGCGTGCATCCCGCGCAGAATCAGCAGCGACCGTCCGTCATGCTGCCATTCCTGTAGCATATAGCCCGACTCTCCAAATCGATCCGGGAGCGCAGCAACCGCCGGCAGGTCTGTCGGCCAGCTTGAGAGATCGTCGAAGTGATAGCGCCCGATTGACGTAACGAAATTTGGCTCGAGCGGCACGCGGCGGACTTTGATCAGCGCCTGCGATTCGGCGGGCGGCATAGGCTGCGCGGCCAGCAGATAGATATATGGTCGGCCCACCGAGTCACTATCGAGCCAGACTTCGTCGTACTGCGGCGCGAGTTCGACTGTGCGATTCATGGCCTCACGAATGCTGGGGGCGAAGAACCATGTGCTTGCCACCAGCTTGGGGTGCTGCTCGATCAGCGCCCCATACCACTGGCTGCATTGCCACCCCAGCGCCGCCACCAGCACGGCAATTCCCGTCCAGCGCACGAGCGGCTGCCAGCGCCCGCGCAACCAGCGCGCGGACAAATCCCAGAGCACGCCAACACCAATCCCGACGACCAGCGCATAGAGCGGTGCGAGCGGTGCAGCGCGAAAGCCGTTCGGGTTGCGCACGGTGAGGCTTGCTGGCAGCGGCGCCAGCAGCAGCGCCCCAAGAATCAGCAGCCAGACATAGCGCCCCGTGCCGGCCCAACGGCGCGGAGCAAGTGAGCGCCAGAGCAGCGCCGCCAGGCCGATGAGCAGCAGCGGCGCGCCAGCAGGTAACTCCGCGCCGAAACCCGGCACACCACGGATAACCTTGCGCGCATCCCCGCTGATGTAGTAGAAGTCCGGCCCAAGGTAAACCGAGTACTCGCTCCACAAGGCGGACAGCCCCTGTGAGAAGGAATCGGCGTGCAGCCCAATCTGGCCAAAGCGCGCATTGGCATCAGGATTGGCAGACCAGGCTGATCATGAACGGCAGCCAGATGCATGTCAGCACCGCGCGCCGGGCCACCAGCGCGCCATCCCCCCCAGCCATAGCGCCACAGCACAATTATCCCGGTCAGCACCACTAAAAACTGGCGCGGCCATCTTCATCGTTGGGTAGGCATAGAGCGCCAGCCCCACCGCTAGAGCAAACCAGAGCGCATCGACGCGCCGTCCATGCTTCACCAGCCGCACGCCTGTCAGCAGGCAGAGCGTCCAGCTAAGCGGTACCAGCCCCGGCGGTATCGCCACCCGGCTGAGAAGATCTGCCATGGCGAAAGCGCGGCTACCAGCGCAGCAATAGCCGCCGCCGGAACCGTCAGTTCGAGTTCGCGCGCCAGCGCATAGAGTATTGGGACGACCAGCGCACCGGCCAACGCAGTGACGAGCCGGGCCGCCAGAGTTGCCGGCCCGAGCAGCGCGACCAACGGGATTTCAAGGTAGGTGAGCAGCGGCGAGATCCAGTCGCCGTACGCCTCAAAGGCTGCCAGCGGCAGCAGATGCCCCAGGTGATCGCGTCCAGTTTGCAGCAGACTCCATGCATCAACCAGACTCACCGCCTCATCGCGATGCAGACCGGGCGGCGCATCGGTGAGCAACGTCAGGCGCAGGGCCAGCGCCGCCAGCATCACGGCGAAGATCAGGCCATAGCCACGCCGCGCCATCCAGAAGGCGAGCAGCGCCAGCAGTACGCTCGCCAGCGCCAGCGCCAAGGCCGCAAGAGCTCGCGCGCCAGGGCACGCCACTCGGCGTCGCCGTCACATTGAAAATCTGGATGCCCAGGTAGCGCCATTCGCCACCCTGAGGGCGCGAGACCGTTGTGTCGAGTTGCAACTGCGTAACGCCGGGCGGCATCAGGAAGCGGTAGTTCCTGGTCTGGGGCGTCACCGTGAAGTCCGCAAGTGGCGCGTCGCCCGCAGACACGCGCGTAGGAGCGGACTCATGCCCCGGCCAGCTTTGCATGCCCAGTTGCAGCGAAATCAATGTTGGTCCACTGTGTGTAGCGAGCGGTATCTCAACGCGGCTGCCAGTCCAGCGATACGGGTGCGCCCCAGCCTCAGGCTGATAGAGACCGCTGGCCGACGCGAGATCCACTGTTGGGCGCGCCAGCAGTGCCAGCAGCGCCACCAACCAGATACATGCCAGCCAGCAGCAACAACACTGCTGACCGACGCATGGTCCAGCCGGCCAGCCAGTTACGCATAGCGCCAGCGGTGCGACCACCAGTTTCAGTTCTAATTCGTTCCGCCCGATCGTCCGGTCCGGAACGATGAGGTAGATGCGCAGCCTCTGTGTCCTGTTCCAGGATCTGGGCATGTTCCAATTGCACATGGTGGATCTGTTTTCATGATGCGTATTCTGGTTCAGGGTGTCATGGTCGTCAAGTTCTCAGATGCCATTCTTGCTGGCTGCGCCACATAGCGCTAGCGGCGCTGGTTGACGCCGGCGGCCCACACTGCGCCGTTTACATCAACAGGCGCAGTGTGCCACAACTCTGCCACATCGCTGGCATGTAGTAGTTGGCCGAAGGTTGTTGGGATGAAGGTAACGCGGCGCAGGCGACGACTCGGCACCGGCGCGGGTAAGGCCCACAGCGGCCCCAGCGCGAAGCGGTAATAGCGCTCATCGGCGCGCGGATGCAGCGGTTCGTCGGGTAGCAACTCACGCCGCCGCGCCAGCCCAACGGAATGCACAGGCGCAACATAGCGCACGGCCCAGCGCTCCACACCGAACGCGGCAGTCTGGTAGAACGCCAGGTAGTCGGCGGCGAGGCCACGCGGCGCGCGCCGAATGGGCACCCGATACCACCCGTCGGCGCGGGCATGCTCAAGATCGCACGGGCGCGTCACTACGGCGACCAGCACTGGCGCATCGTATGAAATGTTGTCCCATTGATCAGACATAGTTACACAAACCCCGAATGCGCTGATGTTTCTTCAAGTTCCCCGGTTTCCCCAAATCCTTGGATCCGTTCGTCACAGCACGCTCGTGGCTAGCTCCGGTGCAAACTGCCGCACATCCTCGCGCAGCCGCAGCAGCGCCAGGTCACCCGCCTTCGCTTCCAACATGACATCGAACGGAGGCAAGCCGCGCGCTGCCTGCAGCAGCGCCACGAATTCGAACGGATTGATGTAATCGGCATGTTGGCCATGGCGCGGCGGCACGACATGCCGGGCGAGGCCATCGCGGGCAGCGTGGATATGCGCCTCGGTGCGCTGGGTGCTGAGATGGACTTTGGGCCGCACGCCCGGCGGCCATGTCGCCAGCGCCAGCCCCAGCGCCACCGTCAGGCTGATCCGCTGTGGATTGTGCAACTGAAAGTGGAGCGCGTCAAATACAATCGGCGCGCCCGTGATTTGGTACAGTGGCAGCAGCGCGGCCAGATCAAAGCAATCTTCATCCGGCTCAATCGCGACTCGTCGCCGCATAGTTACTGGCAACGCTTCCCAGCGCGCCGCGAATTGTTCGCGCGCCGCGCGGTCATCGCCGTATGCGCCGCCCGCATGCACGACCAACGTACCATCCGAGCCGCAGCCCAGTGCATGGAGCAGCGCCGCCCGTGCGCCGATCGTAGCGACGGCCCGCAGTGCAATTGCATCATCGGGCGTGGACAGCACAGCGTACAATGGGACGTGCATGGTCAGCCGGATGCCGTGCGCCTGCGCCAGGCACGCAAGCTCATTGAGCAGTGGCTGGCTTTCATGAAGTTCCTGTTGCCATGCCGGGCCGGGCGCGTCAGCGGAAATCAGATCATCAGGCAGGCGATAGCAGCGAACCTGCATGGCGGCCAGGTACAGCAGTACCTCGCGCAGCGCCAGCAGGCGCACACTCAGATGCGCGCCAACAGGCTGCCGCGCCCGCTTCGCGCCAAGGATTTTCGTCGCCACGCCCAGATAAATCATGCGCTGCTCCTACACGATTTCGATTAAATTTATTATACGGCATCCGGAACCGTGTAGCAAGTTTCTGGCGCCGTGTCTCATCCTTCGGTTATAATAAAAGAAAAAGTAGAGGAATTGACCATGACTGAGATTACTCCGCCGGTGCGGGTGCGCTTTGCGCCTAGCCCGACCGGCTTTCTGCACATCGGCGGCGTTCGTACCGCGCTGTTCAATTGGCTGTTCGCCCGCCATTATAGCGGCCAGTTCATTCTGCGCGTCGAGGACACCGACGAAAAGCGGTTTGTCGCGGGCGCGGCTGACGACATGATGGCGTCGCTTCGCTGGGTCGGCATCGATTGGGATGAGGGGCCGGATCGCGGTGGCCCGTATGCGCCCTACGTCCAGTCCGAGCGCAACGATCTGGGTATCTACCGACAGTATGTCGATCAATTGCTGGCTGATGGTAAAGCCTACATGTCGTTTACCACCGAGCAGGAACTGGAGCAGATGCGTGCCGACGCTACGGCAAAGGGCATCAAAGCCTTTCGATTCCGTGGGCTGGAGCGCGATTGGCCGCTGGAGCGACAGCAGGAGCTTGCCGCGCAGGGCAAGTCGCACACCGTGCGGCTCAAGACGCCACTCGACGGCACTACCAGCTTCACCGATCTGATTCGCGGCGGCGGCGAGCCAATCACGGTCAACAACAGTGAGTTGCAGGACATTGTGCTGCTGAAATCGACCGGCATGCCGGTCTACCACCTCGCGCACCTGGTTGACGATCATCTCATTAACATCACTCATGTGCTGCGCGCTGAGGAGTGGGTGCCCAGCGCGCCATACCACGTCTTGCTCTACAATGCGCTGGGGTGGCAGCCGCCGACCTTTGGCCACCTGCCGGTGATTTTGCGGCAGGATGGCAAGGGCAAGCTGTCCAAACGTAAGGATGACGTGGCAACCAACCGCTTCTGGGAGCGCGGCTACCTGGCCGAGGCTATGTTCAATTACCTGGCGCTACAGGGCTGGAGCTACGACGATCACACCGAGATCATGACGCGCGCCGAAATTGTCGAGCGGTTCACCATCGACCGCGTGCAGGCCTCGCCCGCCCGCTGGAACCCTGACAAACTCAAGGACATGAACGGCATCTACATCCGCATGCTGTCGAATGCGGAACTAGCTGAGCGGCTGCTGCCGTTCCTCGGCGCGGCGGGCTTGGTCGGTCAGCCGCCCTCCGCCGATGAGCGCGCCTACGTCGAGCGGCTGGTGCCGCTGGTGCATGAGCGGCTCGAAGAGCTTGGCGAGGCCCCCGAATTGCTGGAGTTCTTTTTCCGCGATGTGAGCTATCCTGATCAGGCGCTGCTGGTGCCGAAGAAGATGGACCCGCCCGGCACCGCTTCGGCGTTGCGCGCAGCGTACGAGCGACTGGTGACGATTGAGACGTGGAGCGAAGGGCAGCTTGAGGAAGAGTTGCGCGCGCTGGTCGAGGAGCTTGGCCTGAAGGCCGGCCAGTTATTCGGCGCGATCCGCGTGGCGATTACCGGGCGTACGGTTGCGCCGCCGCTGTTCGAGACACTGGCCGCGCTTGGCAAGGAGCGCTCGCTGGCGCGGATTGACGCTGCGGCAACCATGCTCGGTGGCTAAACGTTGGCTCAAACATCAGGCGTAAAACGTAAAGAAGCAGCATGGTTCCTTTACGTTTTACGTTTTACTCTTTGCATAGTAGCCTCATTTCTCTTGTCTTCCTGCTCATGCTCTCCTGATCTGGCCTATTCTGTGCTAGTACGTACGCAACGTACGACACATCTAGAAGGAATATCCATGCCCAGTATTCGCTCGGTCGCCACGGCACTGCCGGCCCATGTTCTGCCACAGTCAATTGCGCGCGACTTTGCTCAGCACCTGTTTGCGCCCTCCATGCCAACTATTGAGCGCTACTTGCCAGTGTTCGAACATGCGCAGATTGATCAGCGTCATCTCGTGGTTCCGCCAGAATGGTTTCTGAGCGAGCATAGCTTTCAAGAGAGCAATGATCTGTTTATTCGTGAAGCAACTGCACTCGGCGAGCGGGTGGCCCGCGACTGCTTAGCTATGGCAAAGGTAGAACCAGACGACATCGATCACATTCTGTGGGTGTCAACGACCGGAATCGCCACGCCGAGTCCGGACGCCATGTTAATCAACCGCCTCGGCATGCGCTCGCACACGCGGCGCACGCCGCTGTGGGGCCTCGGCTGCGCGGGCGGGGTGGCGGGCCTGTCGCGCGCCTACGAATACACGCGCGCCTTTCCCACCCACCGCGCGCTGCTGCTGAACGTGGAGTTGTGCAGCATCACTTTCCAAAAGCAAGACTTTTCGACCCGTAATCTGGTAGCCGCCTCGTTATTTGCCGATGGGGCCACGGCCGTGCTGGTTGAGGGTGATGAGGTGGCGCGGCCCGGCAGCGCGCAGCATGCCGAAATCATTGATACGCAGAGCACGATCTGGCCTGACACGCTCAACATTATGGGTTGGAGCGTGATGAATCATGGGCTGGAAGTGGTGTTTTCGACCCGCATCCCCGGCATGGTGCGCACGACCATGCACGACACAGTGACTTCGTTCCTTGCGCTGCACAACCTGACAATTGACGATATCGAGCACTGGATTCTGCACCCCGGTGGTGCAAAGGTCGTGCAAGCCTACGAAAGCGCGCTGGCAATCGATGCCGAGCGGCTGGCCCATACTCAGGAGGTGTTGCGCTGTTACGGCAACATGTCGTCGGCTACAGTATTTTTCGTGTTGGAGCGTTTTCTGGCCGAGCAGAAGCCGCAGCCGGGCGAGTATGGCTTGCTGGCTGTGCTCGGCCCCGGCTTTAGTTGTGAACTGGCGCTGATACGCGGGTAGAATTGAGCGGGGTGGTGGTCATTAAAAGTTCATGCATGACAAACAGAATAAGGAAAACAATTACTATCGCAACATATCGAACTCTTAACACCCCGCCTGGACATGATGCTAGTCGCGGAACCGCTCGTTGAAGTCGTTGCGCTGCTCGGCCAGAGCTGAGTCAAGCTGCGAGCGATTGATGTAGCCAAGCTCGTAGGCGAGCTGCCCGAACACGACACGGCTGCCAGTTTGCGCCAGTTCATTCTGACGCTGGACGGTGCGACTTACCTGATCCCCATCCATGAGACCACGCCGCACAAAATAATCGCCCAACCGTGGCACAGCACTGGTGGCGCGCGGCGCGCCAAATTCCTGCTCCAATAGCTCAGTGTACGAGACGCTGTACGTGATATTGCCAATCGTCAGCCGGTCGCCGGGGTTCAGGCGGCTGCGGCCGGTAATTAGCGAGCCATTTAAGAGCATCGCGCGCCCATGCGGCGCTGTCGGGGTGATGAACCAGCGATCCAGCATCTGGTGGACTTCGGCCTGCCGCGCGTCGACCGTGTGGTCTGAAACCACGATATCATTGGTGCTGGCGCTGCCAATAGTGCCTTGTCGTTCGCTAACGGTGAAATGTTTGCTAATCTGTGGGCCGGTAATCACCGTGAGCACGAGTGCCTTGCTCATGCATCCTCCTTTGTGCAACTGCAATGCAATACCAGAACGGCGCAGCCGACGCCTGAGCGATGCAGGTGCGAGATGGAGGGCAAGGCCAAAGCTGCGATGTGGTGTGCAGCAATACTACTGTATAGTAAGTTCTTTCGTCAATAGCACAAGCATAACAATTTATTAATCATGAACGGGGATAAGCGCGCTACGCGGCCATTTGCACGCTTCCCGCTGTATACTTTACATAAAAAACACAGCATAGTTGTGCATTTCTCACCCTCGGGTCCGCTCCCATTGGAGCGGGAAGCTGCGCAAGCAGTAGGGTGAGGGCTTCCGCGACAGTTTTGTGGCTCTATTAGTGCGGGAACACAAAATAGGCCGCTCCCACTGAAGGAACGGCCCATGTCATGCCGGAATAACAGGGTTAAGCGCTTGCCTGGGCGCGCTCCATAGCGCGCTCAAGTGCGCTTGGAAAACGCGTTTCAAAGTCTAAAATACCGACCCACTCCGGTGTGATGAAGATTCGAGACATACGCTGCGTGAGAGCGCTCACCTGGTTCAGCCATGCTTCAGCCGCTTCTTCATCGAAAATTCGCCGAGTCATGGATGCATACTCTGGAGCAATGCCATCAACGGTATCGGTCCGGATCGAGCCACGGATCATCAATACTTTATAAGGCATGGTGTCACTATCAATTGAGAGCGCTACCTTGTCGCCATCCTTCAGCACCTTCATCTTCGGCGCGTCCGGCGGTGTGCCTAGCACGATTTCTTTTCCATTCCAGTGAAACCCGATTGGAACCATCCGAGGTGTTCCGTCGCTCCAGTTGTAGGCCAAATGGGCTGGCAGCTTGGATTGCAGCAGCCTTTGCGCGACGGGATCATCGAGGAGTGCGAGGCTTCCCTGTGCGGTGGTCATGGCGTTCCTCCTTTTGCGAAACAGGGCGCAGTCTGTCGAGTCGACTGCCTTTGCCTGTCGTAGCGACTTATTCAAATTCCTCGACCGGCTGCCACTCCCATGCATTCCCTTTCGGAATGACTCGTCCGAGACCGGGGAATGGGAAGTGAAACGCGAGCACCAGCGCCTGGTCGGACGCCGCCCGGTCGAGGATGCGGCGCTTTGTAGCCAAGGATTGCTCGGCTATGAGGTCAACTGCTGGGGCCCACTCAGGATGCTCCATGAGAATGGGGTGCAGCACGGTGTCGGCAATGTGGATCAACTGCTTGTTGCCAGATGAGATCGAGAGCGCGATGTGTCCGGGCGTGTGGCCTGGCGCAGGGATAGCATGAATTCCCGGCACAATCTCCGTTTCATGATCAATCAGATCAAGTTGCTTACGAATCGGCGGGAGCTTGGCATGCGCGAAATCAATCAGGAGATGCTTGAGATGCTCATCCGCCGGCATGGGATTAAGATTAGGATCTTCCTGATTCCAGAAATCCCACTCCGTGCTGGTCATGACATAACGGGCATTAGGAAAAAGTGTTGTTCCTGTACTATCAGCCGTCCCGCCGATGTGATCGGCATGGCCGTGGGTGAGAATGACTGTATCGATGTCGGCGGGCGCAACCCCGATAGCTGCAAGGTTTTCGAGCAGCTTGCCATTCGTCGGCGCGAAGCCCGCGCCGGTATCGACAAGCAGCTTGTTTGTGCCGGTATTGATGAATAAACAGGTATATGGACTGATAACTTCATTCGCCGGTAGATTACGGTCGCGCAGCTCTTGTTCAAAACGTTCGGGCGGCGCATTGGCGACGAACGTATCGGTTGGATAGGCGAAGGTGCCATCGCTGACGGCAATACACTCGATCGTCCCAACTTTGAAACGGTGGTGGCTCTCGGCGCTCATGACGTACCTCCTCACGTAGCACAAAAATGTACTCTAACGGCGGTTCGGTACCCTGATTTTGAACAGTTCGTTCGGGGTGCGGTCCGGTACTACCTCCTCTCAGACATGCTGCGCGGTCCGCGCGATTATATGGGACAGTAGGAACTGTCTATGGGCAATGCGGGGTGGATTGCCAGGTGTGCGCCAATGCCGGCACACAGCAAACAACAGCTTCTACAATCGTAGTATACGCCGCGCGTCAAGTACTTGTTATGGGCTGCATGACCCGTGTGGCACTGATCGTGGCAGGGCCACGCCCGATCACTTATTGGAGATCGGGCGTAGCGAACCCAAACTTCAGGCGGAGCGCAGCGCCCGTCGCAGTGCCGCGACGAAGTCGCGGACGTAGGCTTGCGAGACCTGCGCCTCGGCGGCAAGGTTGAAGCCGTGATACGCGCCGGGGTATACGTGCAACTCGGTTGGGACGCCTTCGCGCATCAGCCGCCGCGCGTACTCCATGTCCTCTTCCAGAAACAGATCGAGCGCGCCTACGCATATGTAGGTCGGCGGCAGCCCGGCCACGCTCTCGGCCCGCGCAGCGGCGGCGTACGGCGACACACCATCGCTGCCTGGCTCCTGCCCGAGCAGCGCGCTCCAGCCGAAGTGGTTGGCGTCGCGCGTCCAGATGAACTCACCGGTGTACGGGTGTGGATCGGCAGTGACGGTGCGATCGTCCAGCATGGGATAGATCAGCAACTGGAACACCAGCGGCACCTCGGCTCGGTCGCGGGTGAGCAGGCTAAGCGTCGCCGACAGGCCGCCGCCTGCGCTGGCTCCACCAATCGCGATCCGGTTCGCGTCCACGCCAAGCTCAGCGGCGTTGGCATGGAGCCACTTCAGCGCGGCGTAACAGTCTTCCACTGGTCCAGGATGCGGAGTTTCCGGCGCGAGGCGGTAATCGACCGACACCGCAGCGCAGCCAATCTGATCCACAATGCGCTTCACCTGCACATCGTCCTGGTCAGCGCCACCGATCACGAAGCCGCCGCCGTGAATCCACAATAGGGCTGGCAGCGGGCGGGGTGCATGCTTTGGCAGGTACACCAATACGCGTACGTCGGGCGCACCGTCAGGACCGGGCACGTGGCGCTCAGTCACGGCGATATCGGGAAACGCGGGGGCAAGCGCTCCCATCTGAGCATTCATCTCGGCCATCTCAGCCCGGAATCTTTGGCAGTGTTTCGGGCGTGAACTCCAGCTTGGGAAACATGTCGAGGATGGGCGCGATTTCAGGATCAACAAGGTGCCTGGTGTCCATGGAATCCTCCTTGAGTGTGCAATGTCACCATGGCGTTATTTTACCAGTTTTCATGCGGCTCATGCACCGTTGCGGCGCGCAGCAGGAAGCGCATCGCCCTATCCATAACGCATCCCAACACACGCCTGTCCGCGCGAGATGGGGCGCCGGAAACGGCTGCACTGATGGCATCTCGATCTGCTACAATTGACCGAAACGACAGCACTACCTCCCTTGTCAGAGCTGAAGTGGGACTGAGGGTGAGGGCGCAATGCCATTGTACATTGCGAGAGAAGTTATGATATCTTGTATACGTATCCCACCATGCTGAGAAGAAAGCAACGTTCATGAAAACCCCTCTTGTTTACGTCGCACTTTCGCCCAGGCTCATACAGGAACTGGAATTCGACGCAGAACTGCCGCGCCTCCGCGCCGTTGCCGATGTAGAAATTTGGAGCGGGCCGGGCAATCCGTCGCTTGAGGTAATGGTCGACGCGCTCCACCGCGCCGAGGTGGTCATCACCGGCTGGGGCACGCCGGCACTGACGCCGCTGGCCGAGTGGTCGCCGGACACGTTCGCGGTGCGCCTGCTCAATCACAGTGCTGGCACGGTCAAGTATTTTGTGCCAGTCGAGGCGATCGAGCGCGGGCTGCTGGTGAGCCATGCCAACGACTCGCTGGCCGAAGCGGTGGCCGAGTTCACAATCGGCGCAATCATTATGGGGCAGCGCCAGGCGTTTTTAGCCGCCAAACGCATGCGCGAGGGCGGCGAAAAGCTGCCGCCAGCCGCGCAGCACGAAATTCGCGGTAGCAACATCGGCGTGATCGGCGCGAGCGCAATCGGGCGGCGGGTCATGAAGCTGCTCGCGCCGCTTGGCGCAAAGCTGCTGCTCTACGACCCGTACTGCTCGCCCGAAGTGGCTGCCGCTCATGGCGCGACGCTCGTTGATCTGCATGAACTCATGCGGTCAGAGCAACACGGTGACACTCCACGCGCCAGTGACGCCCGAGACACTTGGCATGCTCGGTGCTGCTGAATTCGCCGCGATGAAAGACGGCGCGCTGTTCGTCAACACTGCCCGTGGCCGCCTGATCGACCACGACGCGCTGCTGCATGAACTGCAAACTGGGCGCATCAACGCGCTGCTGGACGTGACCGACCCGACCGAGCCGCTGCCACAGGACTCGCCGTTCTTTGCGTTGGACAATTGCGTGGTGCTGCCGCACATGGCGGCGACGACCGTGGAAGCGCGCCAACGGCAAAGCCGCATGGTGGTGGATGATACGCTGCGCTTTTTGGTCGACGAGCCGTTACAGTATCAGGTAACGCGCGAGCGCTGGGATACTATGGCATAGGAGCAATACCTTTTAAGTGTGGTCACGAAGTCTCAAAGACTTAAAGGCATGATAACTTCCTATTGCACTTTGCTTCTTCGAGTCTTGGTGGCAAAACGAGTTTCGTGGCTATCTTCGAGGTATTGGACATAGGAGCCTCATCATGTACAGTTTTCGAGCCATTCACAACGCCGTCATGGCCGCCGACCCGCCGCAGGGTTTCCCGTATGGAGCGAGACTGACGCCCGAACGCATCAGCGACATTAACGCTGCGCCGCATTTTCAAGATTTGCTGACTGAGATTCGTACCGCCGCCCATAAAGCTCATCATGAGCCAATTCCGCCGCTGCCGTTCTCACTTTGGAAGCTGTACGAAACGCAAGGCACGCGCATGGAATACGAGCGCCCGTACTTCGCGCGGCGCGGGCGCTTGCTGTCGCTGACGCTCGCCACACTGCTCGACCAAACCGACGAGCATCTTGACGCGCTGCATGATACCATCTGGGCGATCTGCGATGAATATTCGTGGTGCCTGCCCGCGCATCTCGGACGCGGTGCCGGTCCAGAACGCGCCGGGCGCGTGCCGCCGGAGCAGATGGTCGACCTGTTCGCCGCCGAGACGGCCCATGCGCTGGCCGAGACGCTGACCATGCTGGGCGACCGGCTCAGCCCTTGGATTAACTATCGCGTGCGGGCCGAAATCGAGCGGCGCGTGTTCCGTCCGCTGTTCTACGATCCGGCTCATTTTCACTGGGAATCACTGCCGATGAACTGGTCGGCGGTGTGCGCGGGCGCGTCGGGCATGGCGGCGCTGCTGCTGGAACGCGACCGCGAGCGGCTGGCGGGCATGGTCGAGCGCTGCGCCCGCGCGATGGAATGCTTCCTGGAGGGCTTCGGCGATGACGGCGGCTGCGCGGAGGGCGTGAGCTACTGGCAGTACGGCTTCGGCTATTACACCTATTTCGCCGCCATGCTCCACGACTACACCGGCGGCCAACTCGACCTGTTGCAGGGCGACAAAATCGCGCGTATCGCGGCTTTTCCCGCAGCCGTCAGCCTCGGCGGCGACAATTTCGTCAACTATTCTGACGGCGCGGCGCACATGGAACTCGCCACCGGCCTTGTGTCGCTGCTGCATGCGCGCACCGGCAGCGATGTGCCGCCGCTGAAGCGCGTGCCGTCATTTCATGCCGACCACTGCTACCGCTGGCCGCACGTCACGCGCAACCTCCTGTGGACCGACCCGGCGCTGCTCGGCGGAACGGTCCCGACCGGCACGACCATGCTGGACGACCTTCAATGGATCGTGGACCGGCGGCTGATAGACGGCGACATCGTGGCGTTTTCGGCCAAAGGCGGCCACAACGACGAGCCGCACAATCAAAACGATCTCGGCCACTTCATTCTGCACGTCGGCGGCGAAAGCCTGCTGGCCGATCTGGGCGCGGGCATGTACACGCGCGAGTACTTCGGCCCGCAGCGCTACGAGCAAATTCATAATAGCTCGCTGGGCCATTCGGTGCCGGTGATCAACGGGCAGCCGCAAGGGGCCGGGCGCGATTTTCATGCAACCGTGCTGGAACACGAAGTACAGCATGATCAACTAGTCTTCGCGCTTGATCTGACTGAAGCCTACGATGTTGCAACACTCCGGCACTTCACGCGGCGCTTTCAGTGGCGCAGCCCGACTGATGATGCCGCACAGCTTGAAATTACCGATAGCTTTGCGTTCAGCGAGCAGCCGACGAGCCTTGAAGAAGGGTTCATCAGCCTGCACCGGCCCGACATGAACAGCGGTAGCGTGACATGGCGCGGCGAGCATGGCGCGGCAACGCTCCACTATGACGCTGAGCAATTCAGTGCCGCCGTCGAAATGATTGACAGCAAAGACCACGACGGTCAGCCGATTACGATTTACTGCACGCGTCTTCAGGCCAAGCAGCCGCAGCAGGAAGAACAGTTCACCTTGACGTTCGACCTCGCCATGCACACGAAAGCTGATGCTCATGCGTAATGAGCCATTTACCCATGCCGAAGCAACCGAGATATGGACGCGCTTAGTGGCCGGTTGGGCAGGGAGCCTTGACGCGAGCGGCGCGCGCACGCTGATGGACGGCGTGCCGAACCGCGAAGACGCGGGCGGGAGCTACGAAGGCGTTACGCGCATGCTGTGGGGATTAGGCGGCTGGCTGTCGCAACCTGACCGTCCGGCAGTGCTGCGCTGGCGTGGCGAGACATTTGACATGGAAGCGCTCATGCGGCAGGCACTCGTCGCCGGAACCGATCCGGCGTCGCGCGGCTTCTGGGGCAACGCGCCGCGCAGCGAATACGACCAGCGCACGGTGGAGTCTGGGCAGGTTGCGTTTGCGACATGGCAGACCCGCGAGCGCATCTGGTCGCGCATGAGCGATGCGGAACGCGAAGATCTCGTCGCGTGGCTGGAACGCTTCGGCCAGCAACCTTCACTGTGGCGCTCTAACTGGGCGCTGTTCTGGGCGCTGAACCACGCCAGCCGCAAGGCGCTCGGCGCGCGCCACGATCAGGCGATGATTAACTCGGCGCTCGATTACCTTGAAGGCGTGTATTGCGGCGGCGGCTGGTACGATGACGGGCAGAAGCGCGGCGGGCAGCACTTCGACGATTACAATTACTGGGTGTTTGGCACGCACGTCATGGCGTGGGCGCAGTGCGATGGCGGGACACAGATGGAACGGCGCGCGCGGTTACTCGAACGGGTGCGTGCCAGCATGGAGCACTTCCCGTATTTCTTCGCCATCGATGGCAGCTACACGGAATACGGTCGCAGCCTGAGCTACAAATTTGCGCGACTGGCCGCGCCGCTGTGGGCCTACCAACTCGGCTGCTGGCCGCACGAGCCGGGCATGCTGCGGCGGCTGGTCGGGCGGCACATCCGCTGGTACGTTGATCGTGGGGCAGTGCGCGCCGACGGCATGCTGCGCCAATCGCTGACTGGCACCGGCAGCGTAGCGGTGCGCGAGCCATACATCTCGACCGGCGCGACCTACTGGGCCATGCTGGCGTTCGGGGCGCTGTGGAGCCTGCCCGACGACGACCCGCTGTGGCATGCCGAAGAAGCGCCGCTGCCGGTCGAGCAGGGCGACTTCACGCGCGTATTCCCGCAGCCCGGCTGGGTGGTGGTTGGAACGCAGGCCACCGGCGCGGTGCAGCGCTTCAACACTGGCAGCACCGGCCATTATCCGGCCAAATACGACAAGTTCCTGTATGCCACCGCCGCGCCGTTCAACGTCGGCCTGCCCGACGGCAAGCCCGCGCCCAACTCAATGCTGTGCCTCACGAACGGACAAGAGCTTGGACACCGCGTGGGAAATGTGCAGTACGCGGTTGGCGAACCAGGCTGGCTACGCATGCGCTATCAGCAACAGGTTGCGGGCGGTACGCACACGGTTGATACAACGATTGTCGTGCGCGGCGAATTGCATCTGCGCGCCCATCGCATTACATTAGATCCAGCATGCACATCGCCAATCGGCGCGGTGGAAGGTTCAGCGCCGCTGGGCTACGACGAAGGCGAACAGCCAGTATGCGTGAGCGGCGACATGTGGGAATATGCGGCGGTTGGCGGGCGGGCCGTGGCAATCGCGCAGCAGCGTGGTTACGACGGGCAGCGACGCGCGGCGGCATGGCGCGGGCGGGCCGACATCAATAGTGTGTACGGTCAATACGTGCTGCCGCTCATTACTGTTGCGCAATTAGAGCCAACGCATGATTTAATCTGCTGTGGTGCATACCGGCGCGGCACTTGAAGATACGGCAGTGCTCGCGCAACAGATCACACACGCAGAATGGCGCGACGACGGCACCTTTGTTGTACAATGGGATGACATCAGCATGGTCGTGCCGCCGCTGTAACATGCCAAGAAAACATACTTCTCCTGATATTTCGACATTGCGTGATATAGTAAACGTTTTCTTATATTAGCGATGTCTTGAAATCAGTTCTTGAAAATTCGCCTCCATCTGCTATAATAGCAAAATAGAAAGCGATTTCTAAAACTATCAGTACTAACGGTATAGTGTAAAGGAGCACAGCCATGGCGCAACGGACGATCGGTATTATCATGAACGGCGTGACCGGACGCATGGGCACCAATCAGCACCTTGCGCGTTCGATTGTCGCGATTCGCAAGCAGGGCGGCGTGAAGCTCGCGAATGGCGACACGCTCTATGCCCGATCCGATTCTCGTCGGACGCAACGAAAACAAGCTGCAAGCGCTGGCCAAGACCTACGGCATCGAGCGCTGGAGCACCGACCTCAATGCCTGCCTCCAGAATCCTGACGACACGATCTACTTCGACGCCCAAACAACGTTGCGGCGCGCCGCTGACGTGCGCAAAGCGATTGAGGCGGGCAAGAACATTTATTGCGAAAAGCCAATTGCCGAGGATCTTGACACGGCACTCGATCTGGCGCGGCGGGCGCAGGCGGCAGGCGTGAAGAACGGCGTGGTGCAGGACAAACTGTTCTTGCCGGGCCTGCTCAAGCTCAAGCGACTGGTCGACAGCGGCTTCTTTGGTCAAATTCTGTCGGTGCGCGGCGAGTTTGGCTACTGGGTGTTCGAGGGCGACTGGCAACCGGCGCAGCGGCCGTCTGGAACTACCGCGCCGAGGACGGCGGCGGCATCATCGTCGACATGCTCTGCCACTGGCGCTACGTGCTCGACAATCTGTTCGGCGAAGTGCAGGCCGTCCAGTGCCTGGGCGCGACGCACATTCCCACCCGCTACGACGAGCAGGGCAAGCCGTACGCCGCCACCGCCGACGACGCCGCCTACGCGACCTTTGAGCTTGACGGACGGCATCATCGCGCAATTCAATTCCTCGTGGTCCGTGCGCGTGTACCGCGACGACCTTCTGACGTTCCAGGTGGATGGCACGCATGGCAGCGCCGTGGCTGGTCTGCGCGACTGCAACGTGCAGCCGCGCGCCATTACGCCGCGCGCCGTCTGGAATCCGGACGTTCCCAATCCGATCAACTTCCGTGCAGACTGGCAGGATGTGCCGGACGACATGGACATTCGACAACGGCTTCAAGGTGCAGTGGGAGCTGTTCCTGCGCCATGTCGCCGAGGACGCGCCGTTTCGCTGGACTCTGCTCGAAGGCGCCAAGGGCGTGCAACTGGCCGAACTGGGCTTGAAGTCATGGAAAGAGCGCTGCTGGGTGGACGTGCCGAAGTTGAGTTTGTGACAGAATGACAAGGTGACAAGATGACAGAGAGTCACCCTATTATCTTGTCATCTTGTCAAAGCAAATGGAGTGCTAAAGATGCCGATAACACTCAATCTCCCGCGCGCCGACCGCAGCATCACGACCTACACGCCGCGGCCCGCGCCAAACTTCCAGGCTCCAAACGCGCCGTTCCAGCGCCGCGTGGCCTACGCCGCCGCGCATGTCGTCGCCGATCCGCTGGCGGATGTCACGACCAGTTTCGCCGCCCGCAGTGGACTGGGAGACGACCATGGCCTTTCGCCGCTATCTGTGGTCGCTGGGCTTTGCTGTGGCCGAGGCCATGGACACTGCGCAGCGCGGCATGGGGCTGGACTGGCAGACGGCTAAGGAACTGATTCGCCGCTCGGTGGCGGATGCGCGCGCGGCGGGCGGCACGGTCGCCTCGGGCGCGGGCACCGACCAGCTTGCCGCCGAGCCCCGACGTTGACATTGAGCGATGTCGAAGAAGCCTATGACGAGCAGGTTGGCTTTATCGAGGGTGAGGGCGGCAGGATCATCCTGATGGCCAGCCGGGCGCTGGCCGCGATCGCGACCGGGCCGGACGACTACGCTCGTGTCTACGGCCGCATTCTATCGCAGGTGTCGCAGCCGGTAATCCTGCATTGGCTGGGCGACATGTTCGATCCGGCGCTGGCTGGTTACTGGGGCGCGCGCGACGCCGACGCCGCCATGGACGCCGCCTCGGCGATCATCGCGGCGCATGCCGCACAAGATCGACGGCATCAAGATCTCGCTGCTGGACGACGGAAAAAGAGATCGCGATGCGCCGCCGCCTGCCGGAGGGCGTGCGCATGTACACCGGCGACGATTTCAACTTCGCCGAACTGATTCGCGGCGACGAGCAGGGCCACAGCCACGCGCTGCTCGGCATCTTCGACGCCATTGCGCCCGCAGCATCGGCCGCGCTCCAGGCGCTCGACGGCGGCGACATAGCGCGCTTCGACGACATCCTTGCGCCGACCGTGCCGCTGTCGCGCCATATCTTCCAGACACCGACGCTCTTCTACAAGACCGGCGTGGTATTCCTGGCCTATCTGAACGGTCACCAGAATCACTTCCGCATGATCGGCGGCCAGGAGAGCGCGCGGTCAATCGTACATCTGTCGGAGTTATTCATGCTGGCGGATCAAGCAGGCGTGCTGCGCGACCCGGAGCAGGCGGCGCAGCGTTTCCGCCCGCTGCTTGAACTAGGTGGAGTAGAGCAGTAACATATCAACTCAACCGCCGACGAACGCCGATATACGCTGATATACGCCGATGCACACATCGGCGTTTTATAATCTCGTACGCATCGGCGCGCTATTTCGACCTGAATTATATCACTGTACGGGCGTGCGCAATGCACGCCACGCGCGACGCACGTCGCCGTGCTCGTTCAACATTTCACCGACGAGCATGCCGATCATCCACAGGCTCATACCAATCAGCAACCCACGGGCGCGCGGCACGCCATGTCGCCAGCCATACAGTGGAATCAACTCGCTCATCATCATCGTTGACACCGTGCCAGCGCTATACATAGCCGCCTGCGCGGCAGGTGAGGCAGCCCGGCGTGATGGCAGATCGATGCGCGCGCTGAAGAACGGCAGGTGCATGAACACCCAGCGCATGCCCGGTGGATACAGGTGTGCCTCAGTGGAGCCATGCACGCCATAGCCCGTAAATCGAATGCCGCACAGCCGCCCGACGAGCCAGTGCGCGAACGCATGCTCGCAAAAGTAGGCAAGCAAGCGGCTCGCAAACAGCCATGCGCTGCCGCGCCGCCCGCGCCGGGACGCGATGCGCGCCAGCGCAACCGCGCCAAGCAGGCCGCCGATCTGAATGGCGTTGCCCTGCGCAATCGAGAGCGTGAACCAGGGCTGAATCCGCGTGTGCTGTGCCATTGTTGCTCCTTTTTCATGTTTATCTGCCTGCTCTATGTAGCATCTGTCAGGCCATATTGCAGTTCGCGCACGGCCATCCATACACAATTTTGCTCATAGGAAGAAAGCAAGGCGCCCAGCACATGCGTGACTCTTCGCTCTGGTAGCAGTACACTGTGCTGCGAACGATTGCAGAAAGGACATATCATGTTCACCCGCCGAACGCGCGCAGCCCGCCGCGATGCCGATGCTGCGCCAGTTTCATACGCCGACATTCACTTGCGGCGCCTGCTCAGCTACCTCCTGCCATATCGCGGGCGCATGGCGCTAGCGATTGGAGCACTGGCGGTAGCGAGCGCGATCAACCTGGCCTTCCCGCTGCTGATTGTGCGGCTGCTCAATGAGGTGTTGCAGCAGGGCAACGGCGCGCAGCTCAACCTGCTGGCGCTGGCGCTGGTCGGGCTGTTTTTGTTGCAGTCGGCGTTTACCTTTTTTCAGAGCTACAATCTCAATTACGTCGGCGAAAGCATCATTCTGGATCTGCGCGAAACGCTGTATCGCCACCTGCACACCTTGTCGCTCGACTTTTTCGCCAACCGGCGCGTCGGCGAGATCGTGTCGCGCATTTCGAGCGATGTGACGCAGGTACGCACATTATTGACCAATAACGTCACGCAACTGTTGAGCAACGTGGTGACGCTGGTTGGTTCAATCGTGATTGTGTTTCTGCTCAACCCGCGGCTAGTCGGCTTCGTGCTGGTGCTGGCGCTGGCGATTGTCGGCATCGCAGTGGTGTTCGGGCGCTCGTTTCAACAACTCAGCACCAACGTGCAAGACGCGCTGGCGAACTCGACTGTCGCGGTCGAGGAAGGCTTGCAGGGCGTGCGGGTGGTCAAAAGCTTTGCCCGCGAAGGCTACGAAATCGACCGCTATACGGCGGCGTTGCGGCGCACATGGCGGGCCTCGTTGCGGCTGGCGGTGGTGCGCTCGGCGTTCGGCGCGCTCATGGCGTTTCTGGGCTTCAGCGCAATCGCGGCGATCCTGTGGTTCAGCGGGCGCGAAGTGCTGGCAGGCCGCATGTCGTTTGCGACGATCAGCGGCTTCCTGATTTACGCCATTTCTATCGCGGCGAGCCTGGGCCAACTCTCCGGCCTGTACGGCCAGTTCCGCGAGGCGGTCGGCGCGGTGCAGCGCGTGTTCGAGATTCTGGACACGCAGCCGAGTGTCTCCGACGCGCCGGACGCCAAAACATTGCCCGACATTCGTGGCGAAATAACATTTGAACATGTCTCATTCAGCTACGAGCAAACCGCGCCGGTACTTCATGATATTTCGTTCCGCATCGCGCCGGGCGAGATCGTGGCGCTGGTTGGGCCGAGCGGCGCGGGCAAATCGACGCTGTTCAACCTCGTGCCGCGCTTCTACGACCCGACCGAAGGCACGGTATGCATCGACGGGCATGACCTGCGGCGGTGACACAACACAGCCTGCGGGCGCAGATCGGCGCTGGTGCCGCAGGAAACGCTGCTGTTCGGCGGCACCATCCGCGAGAATATCGCCTACGGGCGGCTCGACGCGAGCGACGACGAGATCATGGCTGCCGCGCAGGCCGCCAACGCGCATGAGTTCATTATGGAAACGCCGCAGGGCTACGCAACCATCGTCGGCGAGCGCGGCGTGAAGCTCAGCGGCGGGCAGCGCCAGCGGATCGCCATCGCCCGTGCGATTCTGAAAGACCCGCGCATTTTGCTGCTCGACGAGGCGACCAGCGCGCTCGACAGCGAATCGGAGGAATTGGTGCAAGAGGCGCTCGAACGGCTGATGCAGGGCCGCACGTCGGTGATCATCGCGCACCGCCTGAGCACGATTAACATTGCGCATCGGATCATCGTGCTCGATCATGGCCGCATTGTGGAGCAAGGCACGCACGCCGAACTCATGGCGCAGGGCGGCCTGTATGCCCGGCTGCGCGCGATTCAGTTCCGGGCCGACGCGAGTGATGTAGTGGTGTGACTCTGAGCGAGAGGTATTTGGCAAGCCGTGATATAGTTATCATGACGTTTCTACATAAAGATTTATGTGGAACATTTCGTCTAATAATTGTTGGACGGCAATCACATCCTTACCAGCGTTGAGCGTATGGTACGCTTTCTTTCGCAGACGACCACATCACTGCACTGAAAGAGAAGTTATAGCATGTCGCATCCGTTATTAGGTAGTGGCTCAACGGCGGCGGATAGCAATCTCGAGGTTGTAGCGCTGCAAAAAGAGGTGTAAACAAATCCAGTGCATCACAAACGACTTCGAGAACGAGAGCGTTTTGCGAACGTAGCGACCAAGCCGCTGACGAAGTGTGTTATTCCACCGCTCAATGTGATTGGTTTGGCCCTGCTCCTTGCCGCTCGCTACGTGCTGCCCATCGGGAATAACTTCCTGATACGCTTCCCAAAAGTCGGTATAACAGAAATCAGTTCGATACTCAAGTGGAATAGAAATCCATAACCGCCAGCACGTGGCCCGAGAACGGTCGCCTATCGCCACACCAACTACTTGACGTGTCGCGCGACACAACGCCACCCAGGCATAGACCTGATTCTTCTTGTTGCCCACGTATGACCATACCTCGTCGATTTCCAGGTCACGAGTGCTACGGTCAGACGGGTCGGGTGGCAGGACCGTGGAACTTAGTGGCGGGAGTTCGGCCCCTTTTTTTGCAACCACGCCGTAACCGTGTTGCGGGAGATGCCAAACGTTCGTTCGAGGCCGCGTAGACTTGAGCGTTCCTGATACGCCCGTAAAATCTCCTCGCGCCGTTCAGGAGTATAGCCATTGGGTTGGGGTGATTCACGGCTTTGTCGCTTGCAACTTCGACAGATGTAACGCTGTTTACCATTTGCGCTACGACCATTTCGTACCAAGTTCTCGCTCCCACAATGGCGACACATCATCACAAAACTCCTGACACTTTTTCTTTCCTTTTCTGCCTTCACTATACCTTATCATTCTGCTTTGCGCCACTACCCGTTATTACTCCCGTTTGAAGAGTGGCTTGTCTCGCTTCCAACCAGTACACGGGCAAAGGCAAAACGCCTGCTTGAACAGCTGCGTGCCTTGGGCGCGCCTGAACCTGAGGAATGGGTCCGTTCCGAAATCTTCGAGAATATTCCCCAGCTCACACGCTTCCTTGTGCTACGCCGTGTCTGGCAAGATATTGATGCGTGGCGAGATAAAAGCTGGTTGTATGTGCATTCCTACAGTGGGACAGCAGAGCGCGAGCCATCTGCTCCCTTCGCTGATGCTGGCATGGCGATGAAACGCATGCTTGATGCCGGTATTACCCCCGAAGATATTGGACGAGTGGCACGGCTGGTGGCATATGAAACGACCTTTGCAGTCTTGAACATCATTGATGAAGGATATGATCCAGATGGTGATGAACAGTTGCCCCATTGGATTGTAGTTGAGGAGACTGCGAACGGTAAGCGAACTGGACGTGTGGTCGGAGGATTGCACGAGGATATATTGAGCCTTGACCCATCAGGGCGCGAAGGACGTCCAGAATAAGGTTTTGCGAATATATGCTTTTGGCCCGATTGCCGTCCAACCAGCCGTTGCAGCTGACCACTTTCGGAGTGCAAGATCATTGCTATTTCGGCGCTTTGTGATGCGGTGGGCCTCGACGGCAGCTGATGCGTAAGGCGTTGGCTGCAATCAAACAACATAGTTGCTTGTACATTGATGCCTGATTAAATATAGATACTCACGAAAAGCTATTTTTATGTATGATTGCATCGTGCTAAGGTTTACTGCAATCCAGCACATTATCTTCTAGGAGATATGTATGTCATCCTCCCACAAAACACGTCGAGGAACAGCTATCGTAGAAACTGAGCAGGGAATTTTACTGGTAAAAAATGGCTCAGGAACAATACTTCTTCCTGGTGGAAGAGCGGAAAACCATGAGTCACGATTTGAAGCAGCTATCCGCGAATTACGTGAGGAGACTGGCTTACTTGCTTTCTGCGCACTTTCTCTCTTTGAGTATGCTTCACGCTCAAATGATCATCGTGTAGTATGGATTCTTGCATCAGGTGAGCCACGACCATTTGACGATGCCGTTGCACTGGACTATTGTAGGCAAGACGCAATTGCAGATTCGAACATGCTTCTCCAGCAACAAGAGAAATTCTCACTCGCTTCTGGATCTATAAGCAAGAACATCAAGCACTGTTTGCAACGTTGAAAGCAGCAAATCTCGGCCAGACGTCTTAAAAGCGAGAAACTCAATCGGCTATTGCTAAACTTGGCTTTCAGGCCGCAGGAGGGACGTCCATGAAACGTACGTGGACGATCATTGGCGTTGGCGATGTGCCAGGCAGCTTCACGTGGTATCAATCGCTGCTTGGCTTGCCGGAGGCGGCTCCCGCCCATGACCACTTCGGTCAAATCCTTGACGCGGATGGAACGGTCTTGCTCTGTTTGCACGAGTGGGGCGCCCACGAGCATCCCTCCTTGATAAGCCCCGATCACGCGCAGCCTGGCAATGGCCTCCTCTTGTTTTTCCGTGTTGATAATTTCGACATGGCGCTGCGAAACGCACGCGCGCTCGTCGCTCGGCTTGAGGAGCAGCCGCACGTAAACCCGAATACGGGAACGATGGAGTTCTCACTCCGCGACCCTGACGGATATTACGTCACAATCAGTGCGCTCGCCACAGCCAACCAGGCGTACTAAATGGAAAATTGCGCTGAGCGACAGTTTGACATACACTGTCCGAACCTGGAACATTGAATGCTCAAGGAGGAACCAATGCAACACTCAAACGCGATCAACGCTCGACGTGATCTATGAGAATTGGCGCGGCTATCAGGAAAAGCTGCGCGACTGCATCGCACCGCTGACGGATGAGCAACTCACGCTGCAACCTGCTGCGCATATGTGGCCGCTGGGGCAGATTGTGCAGCACATCGTTTCGGTCAGGGCGGGCTGGTTCAGCGGCACCCTCCAGGATGACGACGAAGCGATGAACGCATACATGGCGTGGGGCCAACGTGACTCGCCAGCACGCAGCGCAGCGGAACTAGCGCAAGGCCTCGACGAGACGTGGGCATTCATCGAAGCACGCTTGCAGCGCTGGACGCCCGCCGACTGCGCCAAGACCTTCCCGGATGAATGGGATGGCGAGGTACACGAGGTATCGCGCAGTTGGGTGATGTACCATGTGATGGAACATGATCTGCATCATGGCGGCGAGGTCTCGTTACTCCTTGGTATGAACGGCCTGCGATCTCTCGATCTTTAATCGCTGAGCGTGTGTTATGATCTGCGCTCCTGTTGGCGTAGTTTACGAGAAAGAAAAGCATGAGCACATCAACCAACGACTTTGATGCGTTCCTCAAGCAACGCGAAGAAGCATCCACTGCGTTCGTGAATGGCGACTTCAACCCACTCGATCAGGTTTCTACGCATACCTCACCCGCCACGATCTTCGGACCAAATGGCAGTTGCATCCAGGGCGCTGACCAGGTGAATACGGTCAATGCCAATGGCGCAAAACTGTTCAAGCCAGGAAGCGAAAATAGATTCGAGATCATGCATGCGGCTGCCGATCAGAACATGGCGTACTGGGTTGGCATCCAGCGCTCTGTGGTGCAGATGCACGGCCAGGAACAAGGTATTCCAATGGATCTTCGCGTGACCGAGATATTCCGGCGCGAAAACGGCCAATGGAAGCTCATTCATCGCCATGCTGACCAGCTGGCAGGAGAGTAAGCAGTTACTCCAATGAACATTGAGTTTAACGGCACAATCTGGTTCTGGAAAGGCCCGGCCCCCTGGTATTTTGTGACCGTTCCAGAGCAGCAATGCTACGACCTGAAAGCCGTCTCAGGAATCGTGACGTATGGCTGGGGCATGATTCCAGTCCATGTGCGGATCGGCAACACTGAGTGGACAACCTCGCTGTTTCCCAAAGATGACCGCTACATTGTGCCCATCAAAGCGAGCGTTCGCAAAGCCGAGCAGCTTGCGGAAGGCGACAGCGTAACGATCCATCTCAACGTTTGAAGCGCCATGACTATTTCATCATGTTTTCCATCTCATGGCTCAAAGCTGAATACGTTCAATGCACCTATGTAGTACATTTCTGCCGCTCCTCATCATTTTGCTCATGACCTGCTGCTGTTTCGTGATTGAACATACCGCTGCAAACAGGGATACTACAGGAAATCCCTGTATTCGTGTGTATCAGTTTAATCATCAAGGAGTTGAGTTCATGCTACGACCGCGCATTCTGCTCGCGACTTTCGCCGCATTCCTGCTGTTGATCCTCTTTGGCTTTGGCACGCCAGCTGCCGCGCGCCCGACCACCGCCAGCGGCTCGGTTGCCGACATGCAGATCACGCCGACGACAATTCGCTGGCAAGTACACCTGCCAAACGCCGGGCTTGTGCTGACCGTCTCAGCGCCCGATGGTCAGACAACGCGCCAGGAGTTCGGATCGGGCGTGCCGCCGACGTTGAGTAACGTTGATTTGAACGGCCAGCCCCGCGCCGGCGGCACCTACATGTACGAACTGCGTGTCGTGCCGCAGATCGATGACGCGACGCGCACCGCGCTGCGGAATGCCAGCGAGGGTGACCGTGCAGCGGTCGCGGAGCAGTTGCAACGTTCTGGCGCGCTGCCGCCGGAACAGGTGCAGTCCGGCTCATTCATGATCGCGAATGGCGCGTTCGTGCTGCCTGCCAGCGAACCGGCTCCGACCACGACTGTGGCGCGACCTGCACAAAACAATCAATCAATCACCGGTACGTCGCCCCAGGCGGCCCCGCAAGACATTGTGCAAGCCGATGATCTCATTGTGCAGGGCAGCGCCTGCGTCGGCCTCGATTGTGTGAACAATGAGAATTTTGGCTTCGACACCCTGCGGTTGAAAGAAAACAACACCCGCATCGGATTCGACGATACCAGTGCAACCGCTGGCTTTCCCGCTAACGATTGGCAACTCACCGCCAACGACAGCGCATCCGGCGGCGCAAACAAGTTCAGCATCGACGATGTTACCGGCGGCAAAACGCCATTCACGGTTATAGCGGGCGCGCCGACTGACTCGCTCTATATCAGTAACATTGGACGCATTGGTCTGGGCACATCAACGCCGGGGTTGAACATGCATATCAACACCGGCAACACGCCGGCTATTCGTTTCGAGCAGAACAACGGCGTCGGGTTTGCGGCCCAGACACTGGGATGTTGCTGGCAACGAAGCAAACTTCTTCGTACGCGACTTGACCAATGGTTCCCATTTGCCGTTCCGCATCCGGCCCGGCGCGCCGACCAGCAGCATCGACATTGCCGCGAATGGCAACGTCGGTATCGGCACCGCCTCGCCGCAGGAAAAGCTGCATGTCAACGGCAATGTGCAGATCGAAGGCCGCATTGTCGAACTTTCGGATGTGAATGCCAAACGCGACTTCGCGGCGGTGGACGGCGGGCAAGTATTAGACCAACTGCGCGACATGCCAGTCTCGACGTGGAGCTACCGCACCGATGCGGCGGGTGTGCGGCACATGGGGCCGATGGCGCAAGACTTCTATGCCGCGTTTGGCCTCGGCGACGACAACCGGCACATCGCCGCGCTCGACGCCAACGGCGTGACGCTGGCCGCCGTCAAGGAGCTCGACCGCCAGCTTCAGGAGCGCGACGCGCAGATCACAACGCTCAAACAGCAGAATGCCGATCTTGAAGCGCGCCTCGCAAAGCTGGAGCAGGCCGTCGCCAATCTCACCGAGAAGTAGCTGAAAGGAATTTCTCATGCGCCAGTACATACAACGATTTGCATGGCCGGTCAGCCTTGCGTTGGTCGCGTGCATCGCCGCCCTATCAATCGCCATGACAACGACCAACACGCCCGGACAGGCTTCGGCCATGCCGCGCGCCGCGAGTACAGCCGTCCCGGAAGTCTGGCGGTTTGGCGTGACCAGCGAAGGCGACGCCAGCTACCAGGCGGTGATTGGCCGCCTCGTCAGCGCAAGTGCATCGTTCCGTTCCAATCGCTCGGTCAGTGACATCTATTACCTTTTTCCCGCAGCGGCCCAGGCGCGCACGGTTCGATCCGCCGCGCTCAACATCAACAGCCGCGCTGGCACGTACACCGGCAGCGCCACAATTGCGCTGGAAGTGCGCAGCTACGATGGCACACTGCAGCGCACGCTCTCGACAACGGCAGTTGACGCACAGGCCGCCGCAACGGGAACGTGGATCGATGTGCCGCTCGTGACTGACCCAAGCGCCGTGCTCATCTCGTCCAACGAGTACCTCGCGTTTCACTTCGCGCTCGATAGCGGCGCGGGCGGCGATCTCGACGTGCGCCCGATTTTCGAGGTGGTGGTGGAATGACGAAGCTGATTCGTGTGCTCTTCGCATGCACGCTGCTGGCGCTGATTGTTGCAATTGGCCGGGCTGGACTGGCGGACGCTGCGCGCATGGCGACTGCTATGGCGATCGACGAAACATGGCGGCTGGGCGTGATCAGCGAAAACAACGCAGCCGTCGCGGCCATTCATGGCCAGCCGCTGAGCATTGCGGCGGCGTTCTCATCGAGCCGTGCCGCTGCGGATGTATTCTTCCTGTTTCCCGAACCGCAGCACGAGATTGTCGTGCAATCGGCAACCTTTCGCCTGCTGCGACAGAGCGGATCGTACACAGGCAGCATAACCATGACGTTTGAAGTGCGGAGCGACGACGGCACGTTGCGCCGCACGCTGTCGGGCAGCGCCGTCGATCTTCAAGCCGCCGCGCTCGATACATGGAACGATGTTGCGCTGGTGGCCGACACAGCCGAGCGAACGCTCGCGCCGGATGAGCACCTGGTTGCACACATGATGCGCGATGGCGCAGCGGGAGGCGACTTTGACGCGCGCCCCGTTTTCGAGATACACGCCGGACCCGCCGCGACGGCAACACCAACCGTAACGGAAACGCCAACGGCGACGGCAACATCCACAGCATCACCAACAGTTTCGCCAACGTCGCAAACAACGCCAACGCCGTCAACGTTTTCGCTGTATCTCCCGCAGATACAGCGCTAGAAGTCACAAACGCCCGCCGCCCTGTTTAGTAAGCATGGCGGTGGGGCCTTAACCATAGATTATGCGCGTTGAAGTTTCGCGCCGACGCTAGTAACATGGACACGTAGTGAGGTCAAGAGATTCAGGCGACCGAATATCCGTCATGCGGGTGATGCGCAACTCGTTGTGCAGCCGAACTCCGGCGAGCAAGGAGTTCGGCTGCACGTGCGGTAGACTACATGTTCGGTCGCCACGTTTGACGCACCATCGAAGGAAAGGCACGTGGAAGAATTCTACACCAACTACTATGCTGCCATTGAACACAGCCAAGCGCATCACACATTCTGCGAGCGCGTCTTCGGCAGGGACCTCAGCCAGCATGGCTTTGCCAACCTTGAACAACTTGAACTCATCCTGCACATCACCGGGCTTGCAGCCACCCACCGTGCCCTGGATCTTGGCTGTGGCAATGGTATGATTGCGGAATATCTCTCCGATCGCACGGGTGCACATGTTACTGGCCTTGATTACATCCCGCAGGCCATTAACCACGCGCAACAGCGAACCGCCAGCAAAGCGCAGCGCTTGGCGTTTCGTGTCGGGGACATCAATCAGCTTCACTTGCCTCCCAACGCCTTTGATGTCATTCTCTCCATTGACAGCATCTATTTTAGTGACGACTACATTTCTACACTGAGCAACCTAACAGCCGCACTGCGACCAAGCGGTCAGATGGCGTTCCTCTATTCCTATGGCCGCGAGCCGTGGGTGCCAAAAGAGACATTCCCAGCAGCGATGCTTATACCCGATCAGACGCCGTTGGCCCAAGCGCTTCAGGCGAGTCATCTGCCGTTCCAGATCTGGGATTTGACAGACCAGGACTATCGGCTGGCGCAACGACGCAAGAAGGTCTTAACAGAGCTGCAACCACAATTTGAGGCGGAAGGGTTACAGGCAATCTATAAGAACCGTTTGGGTGATGCAGAAGGGATCAGCCAAGCGATTGAGGAAGGGCTTCACGTGCGGTATTTGTATCATAGTCAACTGCGGAATTGAGCAATGACGACTGGCAGCCCAACACCGCCCTGCAACCGACGGCTCTACCGGGCCGATTCTGGCGATTTCAACGCCTTCTGATGCGGCGCGTCGGCGGCTGATGCGCCAGTCCGTTCGGCGGCTTTGCACACGCAGAGCACCCGTCGAATGACCACGCCAGCCTGCTCTGCAGAAGGCCTGCGGGCAGAGCACGTCCGGTTCGTGGTTACCGCGTGATGATCTATTTAGCGTAATGAACAGGTGTTCTGATATGGTATAATCTGTGCATGATGACGGACCTGCAAAGCGATGGGGACGTGGTGGTGGCAGTCGCTGGTTTCGTTGTGTACCACGTTCATTGCCAGCATTGCGCTGGCCATTCTTCCTGGAATCGTATCGCTGCTTGGCGGATGCCAGCGCTCCCACCATGCGTCATTCGGCGACGAACTTTCGCGCACTGGCGATCCCAACGATCCTGCTATCAAACGTAAACCAAAAAAGGGGAAATGATGCAAATTCACTACCTTGAGATTGTCACACAGGATATCGACCGCCCTGTGCGCGCAGTATGCGCAGGTGCATGGAGTGACGTTCGGTGATCCTGACCCGAATCTTGGTGGCGCGCGCACCGCGACGCTGCATGGCGGCGGCATGCTCGGCATTCGCGGCCCACTTCGAGATGATGAAACGCCGGTCGTGCGGCCGTACATCCTTGTCGATGACATCGCGGCGTCGGTAACTGCGGCGGCAGATGCAGGCGCAGAAATAGCATTGCCACCGATGGAACTTCCAGGTCACGGCACGTGCGCCATCGTTATTCAGGGCGGCATCGAATGCGGCCTCTGGCAGCGCTAATCGACCTCTGTTCTACGACTAGGCGAACAAGCGCCTTGATTGGTGGAAAAGTGAGCGTATGCAACAACGCCTGTGGCGACCTGCCGCCGAACACGCGCCTCCAGCCGACCGCTTCGCGCGCGAGATCCTAGCGATTTTGGAATATGTTCCCATGCGCTCGTGGCGCAACTGATGGGCAAGCCGTTGGGCCATACGCTATTGTATCAAATTCATTTTCTAGCACGAGCACCAATCAATCAAACAAACATAGCTTCCTACCACCAAGACTCGAAACGTACACTTCGAGTCTTGGTAGCTATTCAAACATTATTGGTTCTACACCAACGTATTCAGATACTTCGCCGCCTTGATAAAGCCTTCTTCCGCCGGAAACGCATCGTCCTCATGCTCGATCGAGAGCACGCCGTCGTAGCCAATCTGCCGCAGCGTGGTGATGAACTCGCCCCAGCGGATGCGCCCGTAGCCCGGCAGCGTGTAGCGCCACCAGCCGTCGCCGTTGTATCCGACCCGCGCCAGCTTGGCCATATTCACTGACACATCTTTGGCATGGACATGGAAAATGCGGTCGCGGAACTCATGGACGGCGGCGACCACGTCGATGCCCTGCCAGTCGAGGTGCGACGGGTCGAAGTTCAGGCCGAAGTGCTCGTCCGGGAGTTTATCGAACACCGCCCGCCAGTGGTCAAGATGCTGGATGTTGGTCGCGTACCAGTTCTCTAGCACCAGCCGCACGTTGTTCTCCGCGGCCAGATCGAGCAGCGGGCGGAACACGCCAGTCAGATCCTCGTTGATGGTCTTCATGCGATTTTTGCCGGTCGCCGGAAAACCCGCCAGCGTGCCAACGATGTCCACGCCCATGCGCGCCGCCAACTTGATGGAATCTTCGACCGCGCGCCGGTTCTGTGCCGCCTGCTCGTCCGACACGCCGGTCATATTCACGTAGCATGCCATGCTCGAAATGCTGATGTCATGGGCATGCAATAGCTGATGAATCTGTGCGATCTGCTGGTCGTCCACATTCGCGGGATCGAGGTGCGAGCCGGGGCGCGTTGCGATCTCAAGCGCCTTGATGCCGTGCTTCGCTGCCCAGGGAATGACCTCGCTGAGCGGCTGCGTGCGGAGCGGGGCAGTTAAAATACCTACGTGCATAGCTGTCTCCTTACTTTGGCAAGATGACAAGATGACAAGATGACAAGATGACAAGGCGAGCATGTTCTCACCTCGATGTCACCCTGTCACCCGCTCACCTGCTCATCACTTCACTGCTTCTTCGTCGGCTACGACCTTGACCGATGCACCCGTCCGGGCCGACTCGTAGATCGCGTCCATCAGCCGGGCCTGGCGAAGGCCAAGCACCGGCGGGCTGGGCGTGACGGCCTTGCCGTTGATACAGTCGATGAAGTTCTGCTGCAACGTGTCGACCTGCGGCACTTGCGGATACTTCACCTTCTCCTTGCCGAGCCACACTTCCATGCTGCCACCGTAGATGCTAGCTTTGGCCGAGCCATGCGTCCCTTGAATGTAGATACCCTGCTCCATCACGGGCGCGTTGCCGGTGGCCGCCGCCATGCCGAGCGCGCCGCTGTTGAAGCGCATAGAAACCGTCCCGACGATATCGACTTCCTCACCTTTGTTTTCGATAAATGCGAATACTTCGGTCGCTGCCAGGCCGGTGAGGTACAGCATGGCGTTGAACATGTGCGCGCCGCTGTCGTACAGGTTACCGCCACCCGACAAAGCCAATTGCGCCCGCCACGTGCCGCTGACATTTGCAATCCAGTTCTGTGTGCAGACGCCAGTCACAAGCTGAATCTCGCCTAAATCACCTTTGGCAATCAGCGAGCGAATATACTGGAACTCAGTAGTGAACGGGCCGGGGAAAGCAACCGAAATAATGCGCTTTTTCTCTTCGCCATGCGCGATCAGCTTCTTCGCATCCTCGGTGCTGATCACCATGGGCTTCTCGATCAGCACATGGCAGCCGGCATCGATTGCGTCGATTGCCTGCTGGAAGTGGTGCGCGTGCGGCGTCACAATCACCACCGCGTCGAGCGGCACTTCCTGCAACATAGCCCGGTGATCGGAAAAGGTCGGAGGTGGGGGCGCATCGCCAAACACATCATCCACAAAGCGCTTCAGATTGTCTGGATGTGTGTCGGTCAACGCCACGATCTCGGCGTCCGGCACTTGCCCGGCGAAAATGCGTCCGTGGTGGCGCGCCATGTTGCCGCAGCCAATGAACCCAATGCGTACGCGACTCATGCTTCATGCTCCTCATTGAAACAAATGATACGGTGAGATATTCGTACCTGCATGTCGAACAGCATGATCACTGACAGTACAAAGATGCTTGACCGCGTGAACATACTATTGCGACAATACAGGTTATCATAGCGCAGCAACGCCCTGGTGTGTATAGCCATTTTTGCACAACAAGTAGCCGGGGCTGCGCTGTTTGTTAGCGGTGCGCGTTGGCGCGGAAATGGCCGGGCGTCATGCCGGTTGTCCGCTTGAAGGCGCGGAAGAACGAGGATGGCTCGTCGTAACCGAGCGTGGCCGCGATCTCCTCGATGCTCATGGCAGTTGATGCGAGCAGGTCACGAGCGCGAGCGATGCGCTGCATGCGCACATAGGTTTTGGGCGATACGCCGAGCATGGCTTTGACCTGATGGCTGAGGTGCGACTCGCTCATGTGGGCGGCGTGGGCGATCTCGCGCAGCGAGGCCGCGCTGGTGACGTGCTGGTCCAGCAGATGTTGGAGCATCTGTGCCTGCGGTGGCAAGGTTTGCGCGCCAGTATGCTGCCGCAGCGCGCGGTGGAGTAGCACTGCGAATTGAAGCATGTACGCGCCGATCATCTGCTCGTGATACGGCTCGCGGCGCTGATACTCGTCGACCATGCGGCCCAAGATCGGACGGAAGGCTTCGTCCGGCGGCAGCGATAGCACGGTTGGTAGCTCGGACGGACCGGGCAGCGGCACGTGGTACTGTGTCACAAAATCGGGCGGAAAGCGCATGCAGACCAGCGCGTACACGTCGGTCAGGGAGGTTTCCTGATGCCACTGATAGGGGCGGAAGAAGATCAGGCTGTGCGGCTCGGCGATGTACGTTCCTGCCTCGGTCGCAACCTGGCAGCGGCCCTCAAGAACGTACAGCATCTCGAAGCATTCGTGGGCATGCGCCTCAATCTGCCAACGCGACCGCACAATCGAGGAGAACACAACGAATTCGGAAGCATAGATGGGATGATGCATAATCGTCGGATTGTAGAGACGGCCCGCCGGGCCGTCTCTACGTGATGAATTACGCTGGCACCAACCGCAACGTCACGATTTGGTACGGCGTGATGTTGAAGACAACGCTATCGTCGCGTGTCTCCAGTTGTTCCTTGTCGTCTTCCAACAGGTTAGTGCGCCAAGCGCCAGCCAATGGGAAGTTGGCATGCAGCGTAACCGGGCCGCGCTGGCGCTGGCTCTCGTACAGCCGCACGATGATACCGTTACCATCCTCGGCGCGCTTGACGGTCTCGATCACCACATTGGGCTGGTCCACGCTCACCAGCGAAAGCTGGCGTTTGCCTGCTTTTGAGCGCTCGTCTTGCTGCCATTGTCGGTCGCCTGATAGCACAATCAACGGGTCGTTCAGCGCGTATGCTTGTGCAATCGTCGCGCTCCAGTCACCGATATGCGGCAGCAGGCTATAGGCGAAGCGATGCTCGCCCTGGTCGGCCTCCGGGTCAGGCGAAGTTGGGCTGCGCAGCAGCGAGATGCGCATGACGTTGTTGCGAATGTCATGGCCGTACTTGCAGTCGTTCAAGAGACTGACGCCGTAGTCGCCCTCGCTCAGGTCGACCCACTTCTGCGCGCATGTCTCGAAGCGCGCCCAGTCCCAACTGGTGTTGCGGTGCGTCGGGCGCTGCACATTGCCCCACTGGATGTCGTAGGTTGCAACCGGCGACAGAATATCGACCGGGAAGGCCACCTTGAGCAGCACATGCCGCTCGCGCCAGTCGATTGTCGTGTCGACGTCGAGACGCGGGCTGTCATGCGCCAGCGAGATACGCTGCACGTAGTCGCTGTTCAGGATGCGGCGCTTGATCTCAATCGTCGCCCGCAGCGGCCCCTCTTCGACCACCGTGACCGACGCGGCTGGATCAGCGAGCCACATCTTGTCGTCGTAGAAAATATCGACATCCCAGGCGTCCCAGTTCAGCGGGCGATCTTCAAACGCCTGGAATTGGTTCGCGATCGCGCCCTGCGGCAGCACCTCGCGATTCGCCGCCTTGTCGAACACGCGCGTGATGTCGCCGTCACCATTCAACTCGACCAGCAGCCGATCGTTCTCAAGCCGCGTTGGCGAAACCTGGAGCGCGTTGCCGTTGCTCGGCACGTCGCCGTTCGCTAGCTTGAGCGGCACAGCGCTCAGCGCGGCGCATGCGCCCACATCGATCCAGGTGCCGTCCGCGCTCGATTGCGTGGCAACTGGCTCACCGTTTGCGCCTTCCAGACGCTGCCCGGCACCGAGTTGCCCCGGCCACCATGCCAGGTCGCGGCGCTCGAACGAGGTCGGGTTGACGACCAGTACGTCGCCGCCCTGCGCCGCGGCGATTACGCGCAGTGCGTTGTCGCGCGCCTCAGTCGCCATTTGCGCGATCTGGGCGTATTGCTGCTGCGACTCAGTGTAGACCGGCGTGATGCTTGTGCCGGGAATGATGTCATGGAATTGATTCAAGCAGACCAATTGCCACGCTTCCGTGAACGCGGCAGCCGGGTACTCGTAGCTCTTGTCCAGCAGCGCGGCCCACGATGCCAGAAATTCAGCGTCATGAAGCGCAAATTCGCTCTTGCGGTTGGCGCGCTTGTTGCGGCTCTGCGTCGTGTAGGTGCCACGGTGGAACTCCAGGTACAACTCGCCGTTCCATGTCGGCAGGCGGTCGCCAAAGTTCTCCTCAAGCTCCGCGAAGAAGTCGCGGACATGGCGCTGCTTGATCTGCGGCGTGGCCGGGAAGCTTTTCAACTCACGCAGGTTTTCCAGCATTTCGCGGGTCGGGCCGCCGCCGCCATCGCCGTAGCCAAACGCCATGAGCAAAGGCGGTGTCTCACCATCTTTACCCAGATCCTTCTGCATGAAGTTGGTCCAGGTGCCGATCGCTTCCTCAGGCGTGGCGCGGGCGTTGTAGGTGCTGGCGAATGCAGCTGCCCGCCTCGGGCGTCGGGCTGAAGTGGGTCAGCACGCGCGTGCCGTCGATGCCCTGCCACCAGAAGCTGTCGTACGGCAGGCGGTTGTACTGACTCCAACCGATCTTGATCGTGAAGAAGTAATCGAGCCCAGCCTCTTTGATCAACTGCGGCAGTGCCCATGCGTAACCAAACACGTCCGGCAGCCACAGCACCCGCGACGAGTGATCCGCGCCGAAGTGCTCGCGGAAGAACGAGCGCCCAAGCAAGAACTGGCGCGCCAGCGACTCCGCACCGCTCAGGTTGCAGTCGGCCTCAATCCACATGTCGCCAATCGGCTCCCAGCGGCCCTCGGCCACGCGCGCCTTGATCTGCTCCAAAAGCTCAGGATAATCCTGCTTGAGGTAGGCATAGAGTTGCGGCTGGCTCTGCGTGAAGTGATAGTCGGGGAACTGCTCCATCAGCCGCAGCGCCGTCGAAAAGGTGCGCCCGGCTTTGCGGCGCGTCTGCCCAAGCGTCCACAGCCATGCCACGTCGATATGCGCATGCCCGGTCGCGGTGATCTCTACGTCCAGCGGCGGCCCGGCCTTTTCGATGCCTGACCGCAACGCAGCATGCGCGGGGCCAACACTTTCATAAAATCCATCGCCGAACGGCTCGCGCAGATCGAGCAACTTGAACGCCTCGTCGAGCGCCTGAAGCAGCATACCCCGCGCTGGAATATTTTCCTCCAACGTGTTGGCGATGCCGAGCGCCACGCGAACAGTGGCGATGAAGTCGCGGGTCGGCTGGTCGATTACCACCATCGCACACTGCTTCATGTGCAACTGTGTGCCCGGTTCGCTGGCGTGCCTGCCGCCGATGCCGGTCCAGCCGTGGAGTGCGAGGAGGTGCGGCTGCCCATCGCGCAGCGCGTCGGGTAGCAGAATCTCTTCGTGATTACGGTCGCAGGCAGCCAGCGGCTTACCATCAATGTAGGCTAACGTTTCCGGATGCGAAAAATCGCCCGCCTCGCCAATCGGCAGGTACAGCGCGACCGCAGCATCGGACGGCCAATCGGCAGGAACCTGAAAATGGGTACGCAGCATGAAATTCGTGCGCCATGCGCCCCAGTAGCTATTTGGCTTGATAGTTGTCCAATTGCTGTCGTCCACGTCCGTGCCGGTCAGCGGCGCAGTACGCGAATTCGGTAGTGTCGTGTAGCGGAATGATTCAATCGGCTGTTGCTGGCGATATACCAGCGGCTCGATGAGCGCCAATCGACTCGCGATCTTGCGCGCAGTCCAACGAATGGCATGTGACACCAGAATACTCCCTTCTTCAAAACACAGGATGTTAACGCCGACCGGGGTCAAAGTCAAACTCTACTCCCGGAATGGCTGCTACCTGCCCTCACCCTCGATCCCTCTCCCATCGGGAGAGGGAAGTTGCGGCAGCAACAGGGCGAGGGTTTTCCGAGAAAGCTCTGTGAATCTAGTTAAACAGATCATCTCGGCACCTATTCCGAACAAGCAACAAGGTGTCCACCATATGTTTGGACACCTTGTCATGCATCATCTTTCACAATACTTCACAAGCTCTTGGGCAGAATTACTTATCCCTTGATACCACTCAGCGTCACGCCCTGTACAAACGTGCGTTGCGTGAAAAAGAATGTAATAATTGGCGGCAAGGTAATCAGCACTGCGGCTGCCATGAGCAAACCCCACTCGCGACCGTACTGGCTACTGTACTGATACAGGCCAAGCTGCAATGTGTACAGATTTTGGTCGTTGAGGTAGATCAACGGATTAAGATAGTCCGTCCATGAGCGAATGAACTGAAACACGGCCACGGTTGCGAGCGCAGGTTTCGCCAGCGGCATAACAATGGACCAATAAATGCGCAATTCGTTCGCGCCGTCAATGCGCGCCGCCTCCGACATATCCTGCGGAATAGACATGAAAAACTGGCGTAGCAGGAAAATATACAATGCATGGCCAAAGAACTGCGGCACGATCAGCGGGCGCAGGTCGCCCACCCAGCCAAGATTCTTGAACACCAGAAAAACCGGAATGAGCGTGACCTGATACGGCAGCATCAAAGTCCCAAGCGTCATCATAAACAGGATGTGCCGCCCCGGCCAGGGAATACGCGCCAGACTATAGGACACCAGCGAACATGAGAGCACGACGCCGATCATGCTAGCACCTGAAATAACGACCGTGTTTCTCAGGTACACAAAAAATGGAACATAGGTGACAGATTTGGGATAGTTTGCCCACTGAAATGGATGCGGAATCCAGACTGGCGGATAGGTAAAAAGCTGCGAATCCGGCTTCAGTGAGGTTGAAATCATCCATAGAAACGGCAGCAGAAACACAAATGCTGCAGGAATAAGCACAATGTGCGTCAGAAGCTCACGGAATGCATGTTTAATCGCGCGTGTACGATGGTGATTATGAACGCGCGACGGGGATTGGGCTACTTTTGTTGCCATGACAGAATAGCTCCTTGATCGAAGCGCCAGCGTATGCTGATGCCGCCGCTTAAGTAAAATCGGCGCCGCCGTAGTAGACCCAACGCCGCGCGCTGCGGAAGATCACCAACGTAATCAGCAGAATAGCAAGGAACATGATCCACGCCATTGCCGAGGCGTAGCCCATTTTGAAATAGGCAAACGCATTCTTGAACAGGTAGATCGAATAGAACAGCAGCGAATCCTGAGGCGCGCCGGTACCGCCAGTCATGATGTAGGGAATATCGAAGAACTGGAATGCGCCGATCACCGATGTGACAAGGTGATAAAAAATGACCGGCGTCAGCATCGGCAACGTGACATTACGGAAGCGCTGCCACAGATTCGCGCCATCCACCTCCACGGCATCGTACAATTCTTGCGGCACATCCTGCAGGCCAGCCAGATACAATATGACCTGGCCGCCGATGATCCAAAGCGCCACCAGCACCATCGTTGGCATTGCCCATTGAGCACAGGCATTCCAGCATGGCCCACGGATACCGATCCAGTCGAACGGCACATTTATCAGGCCAGTCGCCGGGTTGAACAGATAGATCCATACGAGAGAAAGTGCTACTGAAGGCACCAATGTCGGCAAAAAGTAGACAGTCCGATAGACGAACCGCCCGATGAATTTCCATGTTCAACAGCAGTGCCAACCCAAAGGCGAAGATGATCGCCAGCGGGATCGATACAACCGCAAAGTACAATGTATTGAAGGCAGCATTCCTGAACTCGCCGTCCTGAAGAAGACCGGTGTAGTTTGCCAGACCCACCCAGGTTGGGTTTTGGATGCCATTAAATTCGGTGAAGCTATAGTAAATTGACGCGAGAATTGGGTATATCCAGAAAACTGCCAGCCCAATGATCCAGGGCAAGGCAAACAAAACGCCATTGATTGTATTGCGGCGGGTCTCAGGCGACCACCGGCGCCGCGCGATCGGCGGTGATTGAGTTTGGCTGTGTGTCTGAGCCATAGGTGTGCCTCCTATTGCGGAAACAACATGCAAAGGGCCATCGGCCATCAAGCGCCGCATGGCCCTCTACGTGCTGCGAACTTACGACTTAAAGAAGCCCAGTTTATCTAGCTCAGCGTTGACCTTGTCATCAACCGCTTTGAGACGTGTGGCGGGATCCTGCCCATGTTCAATGTCGTCGCGGGCCTTCACAAGCTCATCCCACAGGAGGCTGCCGGCCGGGATCGGCGGGCGGGTGTGCGAGACTGGCAACAGGTCCATGAAGACCTTGTGCAGCGGATCCGCACTGTAGAACGGATCAGCAGCAGTCTTCTTATTGGTGGGGATGTGATAGGTTGCCTTGCAGAACATATCCTGGCCTTCAGGACCACACACCCAGTTGATCACTTTATACGCTGCATCCGGGTTCTTAGCGCCCTTTGGAATGACCCAACTCCAGCCACCGGCCCAGCTTGCATACTGCGCGGGGCCATCCGGGCCAGGGAACGGCACAACGCCATATTGCACATCTGGCTTGTACTTCTTGGCCTGGGCGACCTTCCAGTCGCCGCTGATAACCATTGACGTCTGGCCGGTCCAGAAGTAGTCGTTAGCATCGTTGCACTGCGAGCCCTGACAGGCCGCTGCGAATGAATCGAGGTTGTCCACGCCAATATGGTTACAAAGCGCCTGGAACGCCTTCATCGACTCGACCACCTGCGGGTTGGCACAGGTGATCTTCTTCGTGGTTGGATCCTGGAACACGCCCTTCCACGCAAATCCGTAGATATATACTGCGGTCTGATCCTCAATTGGATTGAAGCCAAAGCGCGTGATCCGGTTGCCGCCCCCCTTCTGGGTCAACTTGTCAGAAATATCCTGAAGCTCCTGCCAGTTCTGCGGTGGCTTCTCGGGGTCGAGTCCAGCTTCCTTGAAGATGTCTTTGTTGTACCACAGTGCGCGGGTGTCGGTGTCGTACGGCAGGGCGTAGAGTTTGCCCTTGTAGTTGGCCTCTTCCCAGGCAAATGGCCAGTAGTCATCCTGCTTGATACCAGCTTTGTTGGCATAGTCGGTCAGATCGGTCAGGAAGCCCTGTGCGGCGAACTGTGCCACGATGAAGCGATCGAATTTGTAGACATCCGGGGGATTGCCGCCAGCGATGGCTGTCAGCAACTTCTGGTTAGCTTGCGTACCTTGTGTTTGAGCGATGTAGGTGCGGTTGATCTTGATGTCGGGGTTCTGCTGCATGAACTTGTCGATCATCTGCTTGGTGATCTCCTCGTCCTGCCCGGTCTGTGAGTCCCACCACTCAATTGTTGCCTGCGCCGTGCCGCCCTGTGCTGGTGCAGACGTTGCACTGCCTGCCGCCGCCGTGTTGGTGTTGGTTGCTTCACTGTTGGTGTTGGTTGCAGCACTGCTGTTAGTTGCTGCGCTGTTGGTGTTCGAAGCACCTCCGGTGCTACCTGAGGAAGGTGCATTCGTCCCACCACATGCTGCCAATACGGATACACCTAGCATCCCGGCAGCGCCTTGAAGGAATCTGCGCCGACTAACGCCCGCCTTGTCCTTGCCGTTTCCTGTACCCATGTGCCGTCCTCCTTTGGAAACACTGAGCTTAAATCAACACGATTAGCTATTCGATTGTATCACGATAAATGAGAGTACAGCGTTGCTACCAACCTGTACTATAGCCAAGAAGTAGATTATGCGACAGCAAAGAACAAAACACTCCGTTTTGTCCTTTATAACCAAATATATACAGCGACGCCGCACAGAAGAAGTTACGTTTGCTACACCGGTGATTACACAACGCAGGGTAGCACAGAGCACGAAATCTTGTCAAGAACCATTTTTGAACAAATGCGATAATTTGTATAGACAAACAATCATCCCTTGACACTGTCCACAGACGATGGTAGCATCTCTAAAAGAAACATGAGTGAACAAATTATTGCGCACTGTTCAGCTTGAACAACGCGCAGGTGCGCCATTGTAGCAGCCAATGGTTTGCGAGACCATGCATCAGTGCAACGTTTGGCAGCGCGGCTGAAATCTTTTGTATGCACAAAGCGCGGTAGCCTGCATGACACGTTATGCACAAATAAGAGGGTATTTCCGCGAGCGCATTCTCGACGGCAGTTTGCCGCCGGGTTCGCAACTGCCTACCGAGTTCGAGATTGCTCGCGAGCATCATGTCAGCCGGGGTACGGTGCGGCATGCGATTGAGTCACTTGTGCATGAAGGGTTGGTGGAGCGAACCCAGGGCCGTGGCACATTCGTTCGCAAAACGGTTCTTCCTATGCCGCAGCCACAAGCCGCCGAGCGCCGGCTTGGCCTGCTGCTCAACCGGCATGGTGGGCAGCTTGATCTCGACATTTTGGTGGGCGTGGATCATGCGGCGAAGTCGCGTGGCTATCAGGTAAGCTTTGCCTACGCTGAAGATAACGTCGAGCAGCAAGACCGCGACATTACACGGTTGCTCGATGATCGCGTTGCCGGGCTGATCATTTTTCCGGTTAGCAACACTGCCTACGATGCTGCGATCTGGCGATTGAAAGACCAGGGCGTGCCATTCGTCCTGGTTGACCGCTACTTTCCCGATCTGGACAGCGATTATGTCGTATGCGACAACGTCAGCGGCGCGTACCGCGCAGTGGAGCACTTGCTGATCCTGGGCCACAAACGTATCGCGTTTGTCTACTCAGATGTTGACGGGCTGCATACCACATCGGTGCGCGATCGCTGGCAGGGCTACCGCAATGCCCTGGCCGACTACGGGCTGCCGTATAATGACAGTTTGGTGGTGCAGAAGCCGCCGCTCGCGCATGCCACCATGGACAATACGTATACAGACTTTCTGGCGCAGAGCGATCGTCCAAGCGCCGTCTTTGCTGTCAATGATCATGAGGCATTGGCGATACTGCGGGCGGCGCAGCAGTGCGGCCTGCGCGTGCCTGAGGATCTTGCGCTGGTTGGCTTCGACGACTTGCACTTTGCGCAGCACCTCAACCCGCCGCTCACCACTGTGGCCCAGCCGCGCCTGGAGATTGGCCTTCGAGCTGGCAACCTCCTGATCAACCGTGTGGAAGGCCAGGATGGGCCAGATCGCCACATTGAATTACCGACCAGCCTGGTCGTGCGCGGGTCGTGCGGTGCCCGCCTGCGGGTGCGCGCCACCGTTCAGCAGCCATCCACATAACCGTCATTCTCTATTCCTCCAACACAATCAAATACACGCTTGGCAGTGATCATGCTATTGATCGCATCAACTTCATCTCTACATTATCTTTATCGTGTACACTATACGGCACGTTTAGCGACTTAAGTTGATGAGCCGCTGTGTTGAAAGTGCCATAGAGTAGGGAGCGAAAGATGCCCAACCAATCATCAGGAGCGCCGATTCCCCCAACAATGCCCAAAAACCCTGAAGCGCGCCAACGCTTCAGCCGTCTGCATCGGCTGGTCCATGACGACCGCTACCGGCAAGGCGTGTTGTTCGTCGTAAGTTTGCTGGCCTTTGCCATTGTTGCCGCGCTCGCAGCCTTCGTGCGGCTGTATCAAATGCTGCCATTTGACTTGACTGTCACCCGAGAATTTCAAGAACTCCAGGGAACATGGTTCCTCGATCTCATGATCTATGTGTCCTCCTTCGGCTACATGCCATGGTCAGCAATCACGGTCACGGTGGGAACCGTGCTAATCGGCATTTTACTTGGCTGGAAGGATGGCGCGTTTCTGCTCGGCGCAACGATTGTGCAGGGACTCATAAACCTGGGCATTAAAACGGCGATTGGACGGACACGGCCTTCAACTTCATTGGTTGATGTGGTGCGACAGGCAACTGGCAACTCCTTTCCAAGCGGCCATGTGATGTTTTACACTGTTTTTTTTGGCTTCCTGTTCTTTCTCGCATGGACCCGCTTGCCCAACTCGCTGCTGCGCTGGCTGGCACTGGCTTTCACTGGCGTGCTCGTCCTGCTGGTCGGGCCGTCGCGCATCTTTCTCGGCGCGCACTGGCTCAGCGATGTTATTGCAGCCTACTTGATGGGATTTATCGTGCTTGGCTTCACCCTTGAGTTCTACCTGCGCTACCACGCTCCGACCACGCCTGAGCAACAAGAAGGAGCGATGCACGCATATGATGAGAAGCGTGAACAACGCTCGTCACATCAATAGCTGCAACATGCATCAAAGGGTTAATGTTTCATTAATAAGGCCAGGAAATGACACAAAATCCCTCTTTCTACTGGCGATTGGGGTTATAATACAAGTAACTTACCTATTTGTAGCATGAATCAAAACAAAGGTGAAGGATGGCAAACCCACAACGTTCCCAGCGAACAGGTAACAGCCCGGTTCGCAAGGGACGCGTAACCACACAGCAGAAACAATCAAGCAGTCGCTGGATCTGGCTTGCTGTTGTTATAGGTGTTGTGCTGGTGGTGGCATTGGTGGCGACACAACTGTTGAGCAACGGGTCCAATGTTGGTAGCAGTTCCAATGGTGGTATTGCTGGCGTGCAGACCTTTAGTGACCTCAGCCGCGATCACACCACCGATCCGGTAACATACGCCCAGTCGCCGCCTGTCGGCGGGGCGCACAACCCGGTCTGGCAGAACTGCGGCGTCTATAGCCAGCCGATTCAGAATGAGCATGCCGTCCACTCACTGGAGCATGGTGCGGTGTGGATCACCTACCGGCCAGACTTGCCCGCCGACCAGCTGCAGAAGCTGCGCAATCTGGTGCAAAATCGCAGTTACACCCTGCTGTCGCCGTATCCCGGCTTGCCAAAGCCAGTGGTCGTGTCGGCATGGGGCTTGCAGCTCCAGCTTGACAGCGTAGACGATGCTCGGTTACCACAGTTCATCGCCAAGTACGCGCAAGGCACACAGACTCCCGAGCCGGGCGCGGCATGCAGCGGCGGCACATCAGCAGTAGCAGGACAATAACGATGTCTCAGGCACTTACTCATGAACATACTGCGACACGAACAGATTCTCGCATGCCGCAGTGGGCCATTGTTGCAACGGCTCTCCTGGCGCTGTTCCTCGTGCTGGCAGGCGCGGGCTACTGGTTCACGCGCCCACCGGCTGAGAACAGCCCGGAAGTGACGTTTGCCCGCGACATGTCAGCCCACCACGCCCAGGCAGTGGACATGGCCCAGATCATCCGCGACCGCAGCACCAACGCCGAATTACGGCAGCTTGCACTTGATATTATGCTGACGCAGCAGGCACAAATCGGGCAAATGCAAGGTTGGCTCAACCTGTGGGGTCGCTCGATCGAGGGTATCTCGCCGCCAATGGGCGGTCATGGCGAGATGATGGGCATGGCAACGCAAGATCAGGTTGCGGCGTTACGCACGCTGCCAGTTGATCAAGCGGAAATATCATTTCTGCAACTCATGATCCGGCACCATCAGGGCGGCGTGATCATGGCGCAGCAAACGCTCCCTAAAACCAATAATGCAGCCGTTATCCGCCTCGCCAATGCCGTGATTACCGCCCAGCAGAGCGAAATCAAGTACATGACCGAGATGTTGCATCAGCGCGGTGCCGAGCCGCTCGCGCCCGTGCAGCCCATGCAGATGGACGGCATGTAGATGCGACTCAATGTTGATAATGAGCCCGGCTAGATTATGAGCATTGAGTCGCATAGGGCGAGGCATGCCTCGCCCCTACAATTGTACCTAATTGATTTGTAAACCTTCATGATCTGGCCGCGCTTTCTGCAACATTTGCGCTACCATCCTCTTCTCCTACATCCAGCGTCGCAAAATAATCATCGAGCGTTTCGGCGCGGCGGATAAGCTGCACGTCGCCGTTCGCGCACGAGCAGCAATTCAGCCGGGCGCAGCTTGCCGTTATAATTGAAGCCCATCGCGCGGCCATGCGCGCCAGCATCATGAATGACCAGCACGTCGCCAACAGCAAGCTTCTGGCAGCGGGCGCTCCACGGCAAACTTGTCGTTGTTTTCGCATAGCGAACCGACAATGTCATACTGCGTTGTATGCGGCTCCTGCTCCTTGCCAGGCACGCTGATGTGATGGTATGCGCCGTACATGCCGGGCCGCATCAGGTCGGCCATGCTGGCGTCCACACCGGCGTAGCGCCGGTAGCTGTGCTTGAGGTGCCGCACCCGTGTCACCAATACGCCATGCGGGCCAGTCAACGAGCCGCCCGCACTCCATACACAACCGCAACGGGTGCAAGTCATTGGCCATGATCAATTCTTTGTAGGCGGCGTGAATGCCCTCCGACACGACTGTGAGATCGACCGGCTGCTGTTCTGGACGGTATGGAATGCCAATGCCGCCGCCCAGGTTTACGAACTCGAAACGGATGCCGAGCGTCGCGTGCAGTTCGACCACAAGCTCGAACAGCATGCGCGCCGTGGCGATAAAGTAGGCCGGATCGAGTTCGTTCGAGGCCAGCATGGTATGCAGTCCGAATCGTCGCACGCCGCGCTCGCGAGCCGTTGCGTAGCCTTGGAATAATTGCTCGCGCGTGCAGCCGAACTTGGCCTCTTCCGGGCGACCGATGATTGCGTTGCCTTCGCGCAGCGGTCCGGGATTGTAGCGGAAACTGATCAGATCAGGCAGATCCGGCGTGGCGCTCCAGGTAACCGAGGTGGCCGATGTCGTCAAGATTGATCACCGCGCCAAGCCGCCGCGCTGTTTGAAACTCAATCGCCGGTGTGTTGTTCGATGTAAACATGATCTCGTTCGCCAACCACCCCACCATGCTCGGAAAGCACAAGCTCGGCTAACGAGCTACAATCCATGCCGCAGCCCTCCTCGGCAAGCACGGCCATAATATGTGGGTTGGGCGTCGCTTTTACGGCGAAATAGTTTGTGAAGCCGGGCGACCAGGCGAATGCGTGGAGCAGCGCGCGGGCGCTCTGACGGATGCCCTGCTCATCGTACAAATAAAATGGCGTGGGATAGGTTTGTACGATGTGCTGAAGTTGCTTGGCGGACAAGGGAAAGGGAAGCGATTTTGTCATGTTCACGATGCTATCGGCTCCAGATTCTCAACGACCTACAACTGTCTGCTTGCGGTTACCAACAAGTAACCAACAAGTAAGATGTGAACTACAAAGTCACATGCGCGATCTGCATCAACGCACCAACCTTTTGGAACAATGCCGCGTTGTGACCGATCGACATGGCACAGTGATGTGTGGGCGCCTCGGCGAACCAGCGCGCCATGTAGTCGTCGGGATGCATGCGGAACTTGACCGGCGTCTGCGTGTTGCCGATCTGCATGATCGGCCCGTTGGTCGATTCGCCTTCGCTGCTGATCAGCTTGAGTTTGCCGTCGCCGGTCTGCGTGACGTTGAGCGTCGTGACTGGCCCGGTTTGACCTTGGCCTCGACTGAGACGCCGGTGCCTTGTTTGCCATGATACAGCCCCATGCCGCGTAAGATCGGCTTGCCCTCTGAGATGGCGATGTGGAACGGGCCATCATGGCCGAGCAAAATCGTTTCGTCGACATAATCGACGACCACGATCTCCGAGTAGCTGCCGCCGGTCTGAAGAATGTCACAAATCTTCATGGCGACGGCGGTTTTGAGATCGCCCTCGCCAGCGCATGGAATGCCGCGCGCCGTCAGCAGCGAGTGGCCGACGATGAACCCGGCCTGCAACTTCTCGTCCTCGCCGCCGGGCGCGCCGTGGTAATAGTACGTCAGCGCATCCAGATCAAATTCGCGCACCAGCTTTTCCTGCGCGGCGGCCACCATGCACGACCATTCCATCTGCTCGTCGGTCGGCTTGCGGGCAATCGGGTCGGCGGGCGAGTCGCCGCTGATCTCGAACATGTCGTGTACTTCGGCGCGCTTGGTGGCGATGTCGCGCGCGGTCACGTCCTTGAGCAACCGTTGCAGATCACTGATCTCCAGGATTTCCACATGCAGCCCGGTTTGAGACTGAATCATGGTGAAGTCGCTGTACATGTCGAGCATGCCGCTGTAGGTGTTGCCCAGAAAGCCAAAGCGACTGTGCTGCAACGTGCGCTTGACCGACGCAGCGCGAATCCATCCTTCGATCTCGCGCCATGCGGCACTGCCTCGGGCCGCTCATGCGTCACTTCGTTTGTGAGCGAGATCGCGGGCGTGTAGTCCAGCCCGAGCAAGCCATTTACAACCCGGAACGGAATGCCTGCGCGATTGAACGCGTTGGCGAATTCAGGCACGGCGCAGGCGTTACAGTGTGCCAGCCACTCGCCGGTTGTAGATTGCTCGTAGTTGATGCGCGCCGTGGGCTGGAAGTTCAGGAACACGACCGGCGCAGTGCAAATTTGATGCACCGGCAGCACCGTGGAGCTGGTTGAGTAGGTCGCGGCGTGGCAAAAAACCATGTCTACGTTCCTGGCTTGGAGCCATGCTCCGGCGGCGCGGCCCTCGCCTTCCGTATCCACCAGCCCGTAGTTATGCACCTCGCCCCAGGCCGCCATGCGCGTGCTCGATGAACTTCCCATACTCCATCAAGCGCTCGCGCAGGCCGGGAAACTGCTCCCAATACGCGCGCAACCCGATTGAATACAGACCGATCCGCGGCTTCTGAGGCGGCCTGATCGCACTGAGTAACGACATCCTGACCTCCTTGTATTATGCCTCGACAGTGAAGCCAACTGCGCGCAACCATGCCAGCGCGATGATGGCATGGCCGGGCAGGTTCGGGTGAATCTGGTCCTGCGCCCAATCGGTGGGAGTTGTGTGCTGGAGCGTCGCGTCGAACGCCGCCTGGGTGCGCACCAGAATCGCGTCGTAGTCGGCGGCAATCGCCCGCACTGTCGCGCCGTAGCGATCCATTTCGCGCCGCATGGGCTGCTCTTGCGACGGCTCGATCATGTACGGCTCCATCAGGATGAGGCGTGCGCCGGTCGCTGTTCGAGCTCGGTCGAGCAGCTTGCGCAGGGTCTGTTCGTATTCGTCCAGCGGAACGGCGTTGTCAGGGCGTCCGTCGAACGCGCGCCACACGTCGTTGATACCGATCATGATATTGGTGGCGAACCTCATACAGCAGCGCCGCTCCCAAACTTGTGCCAGATTTCTGCGGTAGGATGCGCAAGAACTTTGTTTGGTGCGTCCCCGCAGGAAGTGTCAAGGAGGGAGTTCATGTCGCTACAGCCACAGGCCATCTATTGCGTCCCGGAAGAAACCGCTCGGGTTGCCCAAGCGATCTTTCCTACGGGCAATCTCGTCATGCGCATGTATGACGAACTGGATATGCTCCTTAGCGATACTGATTTTGCCGATCTGTTTCCGAAAGAAGGGCAGCCGGCTGAGGCACCTGTACGTCTGGCGCTCGTCACCTTGCTGCAATTTTGGGAAGGACTCACTGATCGCCAAGCCGCCGATGCTGTGCGGACGAGGATCGATTGGAAGTATCTGTTGTGCTTGGAACTGACTGACCTTGGTTTTGATCATACCGTCTTGAGTGAATTCCGCACCCGTTTGCTTCGCCACGGTGCCGAGCGGCGCGTTTTTGATGCGGTTCTCGCGATTGCCCAAACCCGTGGTTTGTTAAAGGCTGGTGGTTATCAGCGCAGCGACTCAACGCATGTCCTGGGGGCGGTGCGTGCAATGACCCGATTAGAAACGGTCACCGAGACAGTCCGCCACGCCCTCAATACGCTGGCAACACACGCACCCGATTGGCTTCGTAGCCATACCACTCCTGATTGGGTTGACCGGTATGGCTTGCGAGCCAGTGAATATCGCTTGCCCAAAAGCCAGGCCAAGCGACAGGCTTGGGTTGAACAGGTCGGGCAAGATGGCCAAGCACTCCTCACTGCACTCTACCGCGACGCGACACCATCTGACCTACGTGGCCTGCCGGCAGTCGAAACGCTGCGTCAGGTCTGGATTCAAAACTTCGTAATGAGCGATGAGCACATATGTTGGCGGGAAAACGACAATACTCCACCGACTGGTCGCTACATCAACTCGCCCTATGACACAGAGGTACGGTATGCGACCAAGCGCCAGATCTACTGGATTGGCTACAAAATCCACCTTACCGAAAGCTATGGCGATGATCAGCCGAATCTGATCACCAACGTGGAGACAACCTCAGCGGCGGTATCGGATGATGCTGTGACCGAAAGCATTCATGCCTCGCTGGCCGAACACAAGTTGCTTCCCGACAAACACGTTGCCGATACGGGATACGTGAACTCAACGCTGTTTGTCAGCAGTCAGACCACATACGGGATCGAGCTGATTGGACCGACACGCGGTGATAACCACTGGCAGGCAAAGGACGGTGAAGGCTTCGCAGCGTGTGATTTCACCATTGATTGGGAACACCAGCAGGCGATCTGCCCGATGGGGAAGCCCAGCAACAGCTGGACACCAGCAATCGACAAGCTCAAAAACGAGGTGATCAAGATCAAGTTTGCGATGACGGATTGTCAGGTGTGTCCAAGCTGCGAGAAATGCACACGTTCAACGCCGCCACGCCGGACGATCACACTTCGGCCACAAGCGCAACACGAAGCACTGCTGGCAGGACGAAAACGGGAGAAGACCGAGCAGTATAAAGCCGAGTACGCCAAACGCGCGGGTGTAGAAGGAACTATCTCACAAAGCATTCGAACCACCGAGGTGCGGCGCGCACGCTACATCGGTCAAGCCAAGACACATCTGCAACATCTGATGAGCGCAACGATGATGAATGTGATGCGAATGCTGCGCTGGCTCGCAGAGGAGCCGAAAGCAAAAACGCCACGCTCAACGTTTGCTCGGCTCTACCAGATGACGGCTTGATTGGTATACCAGGGGATTCGCCACCAATATCATCATGACGGAGAGCCAGTCGGGCCGTTCAGCCACCACGTCCTGCTCCCAGCGCGCCGCCAGGTCGCGCACCGTGTTGCCGCCGATGCCCTTGTTGACGAATTGAAGCCCGAGTTCCGGGTAGCGCGCCAGCAGCGCCCGCGCTATGCTGACGTAGCCGCTGCCAAACGGCTCCGCCGCGCCCCGTCGCCCGCAATCGGTGATGCTGTCGCCAATGAATACAATTTTCTGTTGTGGTTTGAACTGCATTATCATGTCTTTCTTTCACAGAATTACTGCCCAGCCGTAGCTTCGCGCTCAAGCTGCCGGATCGCATTGATCTCGCGCGGCAGGTGAACATTGTACGGCTCCCAATTGATCCACTCGCCGCTCAGGTATTCGTCGTAATTGGCGGAAAGCAGCAATTCAAGCACGCGCTTGTTATCGTAGTCGCCCTGGCCGATTGGCAGGAAAACGAGCTTGTCGGCGCGGTTTTCGCCATCGTGAAAATGAACATGGTGAATCCACGGGCGCAGCGTCGCAAACGCCTGGTCGGGCGTGACTGCGGCGATGCGAGTCGTGTGCTGGTAGTCCCAGTTGACGCCAATCGCCGGATTGTTGACCTGCCGCATGACGGCGGCGACATGGTTGGGATCGGTCCAGTCGTCGTGTGTTTCAAGGCAGATCGTGACGCCGTGCTGTTGGGCCTCATTAGCCACCGCGCCGAGCGAATTCGTCAGCGAGTCGATGGCCTGTTCGCGCGTCACGTTGTGCGGAATCGCTCCGCCGAACACGCGCAGGCGTGGCGAGCCGACATCCGCCGCGAGTGCGATTGCGCGCCGCGTCTCATCAACCCAACTGGGAGCAGTCGCGGGATCGGCGTACTTGCAGGATGTGGCGATGCAGCACAGCGCAACGCCGCTATCTTCGGCCTGCTTGCGGATTTCCTGGCGTTGGGCTGCGGTCGTGTCAAGCTCAATGCCATGGGCATGCTCTGGAATCAATGCGCGGTTCGATCCCGTCGTAGCCAGTCTGTTTGGCGTAGGCGAGCAGTTCTCGAAGGTTGAGTTGCGGTGCGGAAAAACTCATGAAGGCGTATTTCATAGCATATTCCTTATGTGTCCGATTACATACTGTCATTGTATAACGAATACTGCTGTCGCAAGTTAGACAACGCTGACGGGTATGGCGCAGTTTCGATTGTTTCCAGTGGCTTCTTTCAGAAAAGCTTTGCTCTTGACAGCTATGCTAGCATTGCCACGGTTACGTTACTATAACGAAATCATTCGGCTCTTTGCATCGAAAGTCTACCATGCTTAGGTGCGTTCATTGGTGGCGTATCTGGCACGGCATATAGCCGTCGTGTTGTTTGAACTGGCGACTCAACAGAAAAGCATCGCTGTAGCCCAGCGCCGCAGCGTTTTCTCCCACAGACAGCGCTGTCTCCTCAAGCAATGTGCGTGCTTGCTCCAACCGAACGTGGAGCCAAAACGCGCGCAGACTCATCCCTACTTTGCTCCCAAACAGGTGGCTAAGTATCTCGGGGTGCGCGTCGATATATGTTGTGTTCATAGCATATTTGCATGTGCGACGGCGTTGTATTGGAAAACGTTTGCTATCAGGGTATATAATATGCTGTACACATTATCAGGTATCCTTAGTATTGTATGCAACAAGGTGCGCGTGTGTGCAATTTGGACATGCGCGCGGGAGGAGGTTGCCATTGACACAACATGATTACAACCGATATTAACACGTACATATGTAACATTTCGGAAGGATAGATTGAATGCTACGAAGCACAGGCTTACGTTTTTTACTCCCCTACATGCGCGAATATCGCGGCACCCTGATCGTGGGCACCCTGTACGCGCTCATCGGCGCAAGCGCAAGCGCCTTCAGCCCGACGGTGCTTGGCTGGGCCATTGATGAGTTGCAACACGGCGTGCGCCCCATGGTGTTGCTGTGGTATGCGCTCGCATTGATTGGATTGGCATCGACGCTAGCGGTATTCCGCTACCTGCTGCGTATGCTAACTGGCGGTATCGCGGCAGGCATTAGTTACAAGATGAGCCAGGATTTATTCGGGCGAATCCTGCAACTCGACCGCAATACAATAATTGAATACGGTACCGGCGATCTTTTGTCGCGCGGCACCAGTGATTTTACCTACATCTGGCGATTTTACAGCGCTGGCTTTCAGATGGCCATGCACGCCTTGTTTTTGCTACTGATCGGCGTGATCTTGATGTCGCTGGCCAGTCCATTACTTGCAGGCATTGTGGTAGGCATGCTAACAGTCAGTCTGCTCATACAGATCAGGTTGGGGCGCGTGCTGGAGCGCGCCTTCGACCGAGTGCAGCGTGAGATGGCGCGCATGTCGGCGTTTGCACAGGAGCACCTCGGCGCGGCGCGCATGCTGACTGCCTATGCGCAAGAGCAGCCGTCAGTGGCAGCGTTCAAGCGCGCGAATGACCGCTATGTGCATGGCAATCTTCAGTACATGTTCCGCGCGGGCGCGATTGCACCGCTACCGAGCTTGATGGTGCGCCTTGCGACCATGCTGGTGCTGGCAGTTGGCGGTGTGCTGATTTTGAATGGCGGCCTCACGGTCGGCGAATATGTCACGTTTATTGTGTACCTTGGCTTGCTGAGTAGCTCGGCGCAAAGCCTGGCACAAGCATACCAGCGGCTCCAGCAGGGCAGTGCGGCGGCGGGCCGCATTGGTGAGATCCTCCTGCGGCGCCCGGCAATTGCGGACGCGCCCGATGCTGTTTCGTCAAAACTCAAAGGCGCGATTCGCTTTGAACATGTTGGCGTGCATGCGGGCGATAGTTGGGTGTTGCGCGACATAACATTGGATATTCCGGCGGGCACGACGCTTGGCATTGTGGGCGCGACTGGCGCGGGTAAAACCACGCTGCTAAGCCTGATCGGGCGCATTCAGGATCCGCACGAGGGGCGTGTGCTGCTTGACGGCCAGGATGTGCGCGAGATGAAGCTCAAGACATTGCGCCGCGCAGTGGCATATGTGCCGCAGGAGACGCTGCTGTTCGGTATGCCGCTGCGCGACAACATCACGTTCGGCCTGTCGAACGTGTCTGACGAGCGTATCCATGCGGCGATTGAGGCGGCGCGGTTAAGCAAGGACCTTGTGCAACTGCCGCAGGGGCTTGGCACTACGGTGGGTGAGCGTGGCGCAACCCTTTCGGGCGGCCAGAAGCAGCGCACGGCCATCGCGCGGGCGCTGGTGCGCGATCCGCATGTGCTGATCTTGGACGATTCACTGGCGAGTGTGGACGCGCACACTGCTTCTGAAATCATTGCCGAGCTTGGTCGGGCGCGCTCTAGTCGTACATGTCTGGTAGTCAGCCAGCGCATCGCCGCCGTACGTGACGCCGAGCAGATCATTGTGCTCGATGACGGACGAATTGTGGAGCGGGGTACACACCAGAGCCTGCTTCAAGCTGACGGATTGTACGCGGCAATGTTCCGCCGCGAAGTACAGCAAGCCGAGGAGCAGATTAGCGAATGACAAACGAATCTACTACATCAACTACCGAGCGCGGCCAGGACTTCGCTTTGCTGCGCCTCATGACGACCACCATGCGCCCGCACTGGCGCTTGCTGGCTGTGGCATTCATCCTCCTGATTGGCACATCTGCGATGAATGCGCTGCCGCCGTACCTGGTTGGCCGAGCGGTGGATATTTTGGAAAATAATGGTACAGCCGCCGCCGACCCGAATGCAACATCCACGATCTGGTGGCTGGCAGTGGCCTATGGCGGTGCTGCGATCGGTTTCTTTAGCTTGCAGTACGCCCAGTTGGTCTGTATTCAGCTAGCCGGGCAGCGGGCGCTGGCCGACCTGCGCAGCCGCCTGTTCGAACACATGCTGCGGCAAAGCCAGGAGTTTCATGGCCGCTTTCCGGTCGGCGATCTTGTGGCGCGCCTGACCAGCGACATTGATGCGCTGAACGCCATGCTGTCGAGCAGCATCGTCACCATTTTGTCGGAAAGCGGCACGCTTGTGACAATTGTGGTGGTCATGTTCGTGGTGAACTGGCGTATGGCGCTGCTGGCGTTGGCGGTGCTGCCGGTGCTGGCGCTGGTCACGCGCTACTTTCGGCGGCGCATCCGTCGATCATCAGGCGGCGAGCGTTCGGCGCTGGCGCGGATTAGCGGCTTTCTCAGCGAACATCTTAACGGCATGATGCTGGTGCAGCTGTTTAATCGCCAATTCGAAACCGCGCAGGGCTACGACGAACACAACGCCCGTTATCGCCATGCGCTGCTCATGCTGCGCAAGCAGAGTGCCATGTTTCTGGCGGTGCAAGAAGTGCTGGCAGCGGTCGGTCTGGGCTTGCTGCTGTACGGCGGCGGGCAGGGTGTGCTGGCAGGCTGGGCGACGCTCGGCACGCTGGTGGCGTTTGTGCAGTACGCCGACCGCGCATTCCAGCCCGTGCTGCGCCTCTCTGAGCAATACAACGCCGTGCAGATCGCGCTCGGCGCGGCAGAGCGCGTGCAGCACATGCTCGATACGCCGTCGACGATTACCAGCCCGCCGGCACCAAAGGCACTTCCACGAGTGCGCGGTAAGATCGAATTGCGGCACATCGGCTTTTCCTACTTGCCCGACGAGCCAGTGCTGCGCGATGTCTCGCTTACAATCCCAGCCGGCCAGAACATCGCGGTGGTGGGCGCGACCGGCGCGGGCAAGTCCAGTCTGGTCGGCCTGCTGGCGCGCTTCTACGATCCGCAGCAGGGCCAGGTGCTGCTCGATGGCGTCAACATCAAGCAACTGTCGCTGCAAGACTTGCGGCGGGCAGTGGCCGTGGTGCCGCAAGATCCGATTTGCCTGGCGGGCACGATAGCACAGAATATTCGATTGTACCGCGACGATTTATCTGAGGCTGATATTCGGCGGGCTGCCGAGTTGACCAACGCGGCGCAGTTCATCGAGAAATTGCCGGGCGGCTACAACTACGAAGTGCTGCCGGGCGGCTCGAATTTATCAGTCGGGCAGCGGCAATTACTGTCGCTGGCGCGGGCGCTGGCGCTCAGCCCGGATGGCGTGCTGGTGCTGGATGAAGCGACATCGAGCATCGACACGGCGACCGAGGCGCTGATTCAGGAGGCGCTGGAGCGCTTGCTGCACAGCCGTACCAGCGTGGTGATCGCTCACCGGCTTTCCACGATTCGCAACGCCGACCGCATCATTGTGATGCATCGCGGGCAGATCGTGGAAGATGGCACGCATGCAGAATTGCTGGCGCGCAAGGGCCACTACGCGCGCTTGCATAACCATCAGGCGGCTACCAGCCCGACGAATGGGCGTGTACCTGTGGGTCATGCAGTAAAAGCGTAATCACCCACCAGTTATTTCTTGATGCGGCACTCAGCATCGGATGATGTTTACCAATTAATCCGTATACATTGCAGGGGCGAACACGAGGTTCGCCCGGAGCAAACACTATGACCTTGCGAAACCCGTGTCGCGGGTTTGGTCGCTTGGAGCCGTTTGTTTATCAAGATTTACGAACTCGCCTTGCGCAGCCCACTGCCGAGCGTTCGCAACGCGGGTTGGTAACCCGCGCCACAGCTTGGTCATGTTGAGCGCAGCGCCTGTCGTGAGCGCGTCGAACGGAAACATCTCGATGATATTCGTCGAGGAACGACAATGGAGCATGGTTGCCATGCTCCATTGCGGCTGCATGGGGAAGCAGAGGGGAAAAGCGAGGCATGTGACGCAGGTACCAAACTGCGCCGTGAGGAAGGAGAGCCACTGCATGTTCTTCTGTTGCTTGGATCATAGCACCGCGCGCCGCCACGCACAGTGAACCAGCGCACATTCAGCATGTGGAGTCGATCACACTCTTGACACAATGACACGATGACAAGGTGAGATATCATTACTCTGTGATCTCTGTGACCTCTGTGGCTTTTGATGTTACGTGAATACGACTCCGCCCACCGACACAATCGACGTGTCGTGATCATCGGCGGGGCACTGATCGTAGGCCACCCGCTCGCCGGTGGTTTCGCCGAGTAGCCGCAGCGCGAGGTACAGCGGCGGCAGTCCACAGATGTTGTTGTGATCACCGATACGCTGAATAGCTTTGAAGAATCCCTGCGCGTCGCCGGCCTCCATGCAGCCGAGCAACGCATCGTCGCTAGCGCGGATGGCCTGCTTGCCCGCCCGGTCGAGCGGCTGCCCGTCAAAGGCCGGGCCGACATGCGCCATGTCGCCCGACGCGACGACCAGCACACGCCTGCCTTGCGTCGCCCGCCGGAGCACATCGAGCAGTATGTTCATCTCGCCATCGCGCTCCGGCGTGCCGCCACGCCGCGTAAAGTCGCCGAACGAGCCGACCAGGATCGGCAATACCTCAACCGGCTGGCCACCACGAATGAAGTGCAGCCATGTCGTCACCAGTTCAATCGAGTGCTCGCCACAATGCCGCAACTCGTGCTCCAGCACGCCTGGACCGAGCGCCGCCACCACTTCGTCCACTATGCCGGTCGACGTCGGCAGCACACCCCACGGCGTGGCATAATTCTGGCAGGTCAGCGTCAGCCGCCCGCGATCGCCATAGTGGTCGGTGCCGAACAGCACCACCAAATCCGCCGCGCGGGCCGCCTCGGCTGCGCGCTTCCACACCGCTGCATAGACATGGCCGCCGCGCTCGTAGTCGATGTGCGGGCTGAGCATGCCGCGTAGCTCGCCGGTGTGCGTTTCCACATCGTCTACTTCGTCAAGATATTCGGTGAACAACTCACGCAACTCGTCAGGGTCGGCGGGGTAGGACTGCCCGGCCATGTACAGCGGGCGGAATGGCGCGTTGCGGTACGCATCAATCGCTGCTGATCGCGCCGCGAAGAAGCGCTCATTTTCCAACAGCAGCGCGTCGTCGAGCGCGTTAAGCACCACGTTCATGTGTTGCGGTCGAGCGGCAGGCCGTAGTGTGCGGCGCATTCTGCGCGTATTGCGTCGCAGTCGTGCGTGCCGTCGCATAGCAGCAGCAGTGGGCCGAGAAACTGCGAGATCGTCAACATGCCGTCGCTGAGCTGCATGGGGTCGCGCAGCAGAAAGCATGGGCGGCCATCATGGACAATTGGGCGAATATCAAGCGCGCGGAGCCTGGGAAATTGAGCTTGTGGCATAGTGTATATTTCGACGAATGATAGATGGTGAAGGACACAATAAAAGACGACGGACGAGCATGATTGTACCACATTCGTCCGCCGTCCGTCCTGTGCTGTCACGCACTGTTATGCCGCGTGCGCGTGTTCCTTTTTCTGCTCCTCAACTAAAGTCTGCGCGAGATGCGCAGGCACGTCCTCGTAATGGTCGAACTCCATGGTGAAGCGCCCGCGCCCCTGTGTGATCGAGCGCAGGTCGGTCGCATAGCGCAGCACCTCGGCCAGCGGCGCTTGCACGCTGATCGTGGTGCGCCCGTCACCGGACGGCAGCATGCCCAGCACCCGCCCGCGCCGCGTGCTCATGTCGCTCATGACATCGCCCGCATACTGGTCAGGCACGGTGATCTCGAGCGCGTAGTATGGCTCAGTAATCACCGGGGTGGCCTGCTGTGCCGCGATCTTGAACGCTTCGTGCCCGGCAATCTGGAACGCGATGTCTTTGCTGTCGACCGGATGCATTTTGCCGTCGAACAGCTCGACCCGCACGCCGATCATCTCGTTACCAGAGATTACGCCTTCGTGCATGGCCGCCCGCACGCCCTTCTCGACCGATGGGATAAACGAGCGGTCGATCACGCCGCCAACGATTGAGTTCACAAACTCCAGTGGATCTTCGCGTCCATCCATTTCAACCGGTGCCACGCGAATTGTCACGTCAGCGAACTGGCCTGCGCCGCCCGACTGCTTCTTGTGACGGTACTGCGCCTCCGCCTGCCCGCGAATCGTTTCACGGTACGGCACACGCGGCAACTCGATGTCGACATCCACACTGAACTTGTGATTCATGCGTTCGGCCACAATTTGCACGTGTGACTCGCCCAGGCCGGAGATGAGCGTTTCGCCGGATTGCGGATCGCGGCTGACTTGCAAGCTCGGGTCTTCGTCGATCATGTGGTGGAGCGCGCTGCCCAACTTGTCGAGGTCGGCACGCGTTTTGGGTTTCACCGCGCCGGTAAAGGCCGGCTTCGGGAAGGCAATTGGCGCAAGCTGAAGCGGCCGGTCGCGCGAGCAGAGCGTGTCGTTGGTCAGCGTGTCCGACAGCTTGGTGGCCGCGCCGATATCGCCCGCGCCAAGCGATGACACGGAAATCTGCTCCTTGCCGCGTATGACATACAACTGGCCGATCCGCTCGTCCTTACCGGTGCGCGCATTGTACACTGTGGAGTTGGCTTGCAACTCGCCGCTGAACACCCGCAGGTAGCTGATGCGCCCGTACGGGTCGGCAATCGTTTTGAACGGCAACACCGCCAATGGCTCGCTGGCGTCAGCCTTGAGCGTGATCTGTTTGTTGGTATTGAGATCAGTGGCTTGCACCGGCACGCGTGCCGCAGAAGGAAAGCTGTCGAAAAGACCGTCGAGCAACTGCGCCATGCCTGCCAGTTGCGTGCATGAGCCGCAGAATACCGGCACAATCGAGCCGTTCGCAATGCCAGCCCGCATGCCGCGCTGTAGCTCCTCTGGCGTCAATGCGTCGGCTCCTTGGTCAAGATATTTTTCAATTAAATCGTCATTGGTCGCGGCAATCTTGTCGATGAGCTTTTCACGCCATTCCTCCTCGAGCGCCTCCAGATGTTCAGGAATATCGGCTTCCTCGAAGCTGCCATCATGCTTGTCGGAGATCTTCCATAAGCGCTTACGGCGCAGCGAAATGATGCCCTGGAAGTCGCGCTGATCGCCGAACGGGATTTGCATGGGGATGATCTGACTCGTCAAGCATTTCCTGAGCTTGTTCCAGCGTGCGGAAAAAGTTGGCGTTGTCGCGGTCGAGCTTGTTGATGAACAGAATGCGTGGAACTTTGGCGGCTTTGGCTGCTGCCCACACCGCCTCCGTGCCGACTTCCACGCCGCCAGCGGCGTCTAGCACGATCACCGCGCCTTCGATCACGCGCATGGCGGCGGCGACATCGCCGGCGAAGTCGGCGTAGCCCGGCACGTCAATGATGTTGATCTTGTCATTCTTCCATTCGACCGGCGCAACCGAAAGGTTGATGGACATTTGGCGCTTCTGCTCGTCCGGGTCATAGTCGCTGACGGTGTTGCCGTCCTCGACGCGCCCGGCGCGGGAAATAGCCTTGGCGGTGAGCAACAGCGCCTCAAGCAGCGTAGTCTTCCCGCATCCGCCGTGGCCGAAGAGTCCAACGTTGTGGAGTTGAGAGGGTCCGTAGGTTCGCATAAATCCTCCTTGATAGAGCGATATCACGGGAACATGCGAAGCATTCGTAGAGGCATCAGACGCCAGAACACTGCGAAGGCTCCGCAGGTGGAGAACATTGACCATGTCATTTGTTCATAGGCGCGTCCTTGTTGTGGAGCTATTAAGATTCAATTATAAGCATTTTCCGGGCGTGGTCAACTTATTTGCCGCAATCGGTGGAGGAACGTAACACCGCGTTGATGTGCGGTACATTGCTGCTTAGCGTTGTTCTTTTCAGGTAGCGATGTCTTAATGTTTGTTGAGAAGAGACTACAGAACCATACTTGGCTCTGTAGTCTTGAGTCACCTGAAATTACTTGTATTAAGCAACTATGCCCGTCCGACAATCTGCGGCCACTCGGTCGGGCCAAATGAAACGTTGACGCGCGCATCGACGAACACCTGCTCCTCTGCGAAACGGCAGGAGAACGTGTAGATGAACGGCGTCTCGTAGAGGCACACCTGCACCGTGTAGGTGTCGTCCGCCATCCACCCGCCGCTGGCCGCTACTGGCTGGGGAGGATTATTGTTCAGCGTTGGTGGCCCGCCGCTGTTGAGGGTGGTTGCGCCTTTCAGCCATGCGCCGTTGCCGCACTGCACCTGGTGATCGCCACGCTCGTCGCTCAGGTTGAGTACGGTGTTCTCGCCATCGAAGTCGAAGCGAATGCTTTTGATCTGCAAATCGTTTTCGTTCATGTGAAACGTCTTGCCCGACACGCGCGCCGCCATGGATGACGACGCCTCGCCGGTTTGCGGCGGCAGCGCCAGGTTCGCGAGCTTCTCTGTTAATTTCTTCTGTGCTGCACCGTCTTCGGCCAATGTTTCTGGCTGCATGGCCGGCAGCAGGTGCTCCCATACGAGGTTCAACACTGCCTGCATGTCCAATAGGCCAGCAGTGGTCGCTAGCACGGCGTCTTGATCCTGCATGACCACACAAAACTGGCCGAACGCGCCGTCGCCACGATACGCATCGTGACGGCAGCGCCAGAACTGGTAGCCGTAGCCCTGATGCCAGTCGATGTTTTCCTGGTTGTTGGGAACTTGGTAGCTTGTCGCCTCCTCGATCCACGCCTCAGGCAGAATGCGCTGGCCGTTCCACATGCCGCGTTGCAGGTACATCTGCCCGAAGCGGGCAATGTCCTCGGTCTTGAGCTTCAAGCCCCAGCCGCCGGTGTTGATGCCCTGCGGGCTTTGCTCCCAGGTCGCGCCGGTAATGCCAAGCGGTGCGAACAGGCGCGGCTGGAGATATTCCAGCACGGTCATGCCGATCACATGCTGCACAATCGCCGAAAGCATGTAGCTTGCGCCGTTGTTGTACACAAAATACGTGCCCGGCTCTCGCTCTGGCGGCGTAGCCAAAAAGGCATGCACCCAGTTTTCGTTTTGCTCACGAGTCAGACGTGGCAGCGTATCCTCCTCGTGGCCGGTCGTCATCGTCAGCAGGTGCCGCACGCGCATGGCCTTCAGGTTATCGCTTGGAACCGTGGGCGCATCCTCGGGAAAGAACGTGAGCACTGAATCATCGACTGACAGTAGCCCTTCAGTTACGGCGAAACCCACCGCTGTTGAGGTGAAGCTCTTGCTGACCGAAAAGAGCATGTGCGGCACATCCGGCGCGTAGGGCTGCCACCAGCCTTCCGCAACGACATGACCATGACGGAGCAACTGCATGCTTTGCAGTCCCAGATCGTGCTGTTCTACCGCTTCCACGAATTTCAGCACGGATGCCGATGAAATACCTTGCGCTTCCGGTGTGCTGCGCGGGAGTTGATAATGAGCAGTCATCGCAGTCTCTTTCTCTTGAGAGGTTAACGGAACTATTGTACCGCAGAAGAGCAATTGCTCAAATCATTACCTCCTGTCTATGCTTCATGAAAAATCGGCTATACTCTCAGCAACGAACACAGGAGCCGTATAGCTGTGAGGGAGATTACCATGGATAGCTTCAACGCCTACATTGACGCCAACCGCGACCGATTTCTGGATGAACTCTTCACGCTGTTGCGCCAACCGTCAGTAGCCGCGCAAAATCTCGGCACTGAGGAAACTGCCGCCGCTGTGGCGCAGCGCCTGGAGCGTCTTGGCGCTGAGGTGCAAATCTTGCGCGTACCGGGTGCTGCGCCGGTCGTGTACGGTTCGATTGGGCAGGGCGAGCGCACATTGTTGATCTACGATCACTACGATGTACAGCCGCCCGAGCCGCTCGACGCCTGGATCAGCCCGGCCTTCGAGCCGACCATCCGCGACGGTAAAATCTATGCGCGTGGCGTGGCTGACAACAAGGGCAATCTCATGCTGCGCATCCAGGCGATTGAGGCATGGCTGGCGACACAGGGTGAGTTGCCGCTGCGGATTAACTTCTTGATTGAGGGCGAGGAGGAGATTGGCTCGGTCCATCTCGACGAAGTATGCCACCAATATGGCGACCTGCTCAAGGCCGATGGCTGTCTGTGGGAGACCGGCGGGCGCAATGCGCTGGAGCAGCCGACGGTCATGTGCGGCGCGAAGGGCATCTGCTACGTCGAACTGGTGGTGCGCGGCGCATCGCACGATCTGCATTCCTCCAACGCGCCGATGGTGCCAAACCCGGCATGGCGGCTGGTATGGGTGCTCAGCACGCTGAAAGGGCCTGATGACCGCGTGCTCATCCCCGGCTTCTACGACCGTGTGCGCCCACCATCCGAAGCCGACCTGAAGGCGCTCGAAACAATTCCCAACGACGAAGAAGAATTGCTCGACGATTTCGGCATTCCGACCTTTTTGAATGACATGCGTGGCATGGACCGGCTCAAAGCGTGGCTGTTCAACCCGACCTGCACCATTTGTGGTTTGGAATCAGGCTATACCGGCCAAGGCTCCAAGACGGTGTTGCCGTCGCAGGCGCGCGCCAAGATTGACTTCCGATTGGTGCCAGACATGGATCCTGACGAAATTGTGCGGCTCTTGCGAGCGCACCTTGACCGACATGGCTTTGAGGACATCGAGATCCTGGAATTCGGCCACGAGCGCGCTGCTCGCTCCGACCTGAACGCGCCGGTGGTGAAGGCGATGCAGCAGGCGCTGCGCGAAACATATGGTCAAGAGCCGGTGGTGTTTCCAACCATGGCCGGCACCGGGCCGATGTATCCGGTCTGCGAAGAGATCGGCACGCCGGTGACGAGTGGCTGCGGCACGGGCTACCAGGGTACGCTGGTCCATGCGCCGAACGAAAACGCCCGCCTCGATGATTATTGGCTGGCGATGCGCTGCATGGGCGCGTTTATCAAGGCGTTTGCTGCTATGTAGTCCGCGATTAGGCATGAACCGCCGATGAATAAAGATGAACGCAGATATTAGAACCTTAAGCCTGTCAGGTGCAGCAGAATGCAGTTTACTCTTAAAAGGGAACTTCCTGCACCTGACAGGTTTGTAGAGGCAGATGATGAAAATGCTTCACATCGGCCGCATTGCCTCACCGATTGGCGATATCGTCACTGTGGTGGACGATGGGCGGCTGTGCGCGCTCGGCTTTGGTGATGATGAGCAGCGCGTGCTTCTTCCATTGCAACGGCGCTATAGTGATGTGCGTTTCGAGGAAATCGGCGATCCGCATGGCATCAGCAGCCAGCTCCGCGCCTACTTCGACGGTGATCTCCATGCACTTGATACAATTCCGGTCGATACAGGCGGCACCGCTTTTCAGCAGATAGTTTGGATGGCGCTCCGCTCTATTCCCGCCGGAACCACGCTTTCCTACGGCACGCTCGCGGCCCGGATTGGCAGACCTGCCGCCGTTCGGGCGGTCGGTGCGGCGAATGGTGCCAACCCTGTTTCAATTGTTGTGCCTTGCCATCGACTCGTCGGCGCGGATGGTAAATTGGTCAAATACGGCGGCGGACTGGAGCGCAAGCGCTGGCTACTGCGGCACGAAGGCGTAGATATAGTTTGATATGAACATGCACAACAAAATCGTCATCATCACTGGCGCGTCGTCGGGCATCGGTGCGGCGACGGCGCGCAGTTTTGCACATGCCGGAGCACGCGTCGTGCTGGCCGCTCGCGACGAAGCCAAACTCCACGAGGTTGCTATCGGGATGCCTAACAATCCGCTAATCGTACCAACCGATGTCTCTAATCATGATGCTGCCGTGGCACTAGTCGAGCGCACGATTCGCGAATGTGGCGGCGTGGACATCCTGATTAATAACGCGGGTGTGGGGCTGGCCGCACCGGTGGCGGAGATGCGGCGCGAGGATCTGGCGCAGGCCATGGCCGTGAATGTGTACGGCCCGCTGGCGCTGACGCAAGCTGTGCTGCCGCACATGCGGGCGCGCGGCTCCGGCCAGATCATCTTCGTCTCGTCGGTCGTTGGCATGCGGGCGCTGCCCTACCTGAGCGGCTACGCGGCCACCAAAGCGGCCCTCGACCGCCTTGTTGAGTTGTTGCGGGTGGAGCTGCGCGGCAGCGGCATCGCCGTGACGCTGGTGCGCCCCGGCACGACGCGCACGTCGTTCTCGTCGCGGCGGATCGGCGGCGGCCATGAAAAGCGGCGCTTCAAAGGCGGCGGCGTGCCGCCGGAGCGTGTCGCGGAAGTCATTCTCGAAGCGGCGCAGAAGCAGCCGCGCGTCGCCTACGTGAAGTGGAGCGACCGCATGCAAGTGCTGCTCAGCCTCGTCGCGCCGCGCCTGACCGACCGATTGTTGGGCTGGATGGTGCGGTGGGAGTAGGTGTTGGATCTTTCAAGATAATGCAGTTTATTCTGACCATGCGGAGATTAGACTGAAAGACATGCGGTCTAACATGCCAGAATGACGGATGGGGCAGCAGCGGATGCAGTCTCATGTCCTTATAGGCATTTTAGACGGCGCTGAATGCAGACTAAAACGCCAATGCCGGAATTAAGCTGCATGGTGGGATGCGGTCTACTCATAAGCATGTTGGAACGTACTATCAAAGTCGAATAACTACCTACCTATCTATCTATATTTATTTCTAATAGATTCCCGATGAAAAACGTCTTCCATGGCTCTAGAAATAAGTTCGCTCATAGTCCATTCCTTTTCTGCTATCAATTCCTTTGCCCTTTCGTCCTGCAAAATTTGTTGAACCAGATTCTACCTTTTCTTTAATGTAGGATCTAAAGGCATCAATAGACATAGTATTATGTCTACCATTGTATGTACTTGGACTGGCATTATAAGTTGAGGTTTTTTGCATGATTAGAAAATTGCCACCAAAATATCTTGATATACGTCTGTAATCAAGGGCATAATTTTCATCATTATATCTTTCTCTTTCTCTTTCAAAATCTAATTCATTAATATAGTTCATAGGAGTAACTTCAATCAAACCCTCGTATTCGTTTGGTATAATATAGCCCTTTCCTATAGGTTCAAGTTCAGCGGTCTCTAATATGAAATAGTTCCACTCCCAATCAAAATTAAAACTCTCGAAAACTAGGCGTTTAGGTTTGACGACATAGATCACACGCTTATCAATGATCAGCTCAATAGTTCCAGGTTCTAAGCCCAAACGAGCGCCAACCAAATCCATACCTCCGCCCCCCGGGAGAAACATATGGTTCAAACTATCAACTGATCCCAAATAATTCAGAACTTTGGTAATACTTTCGTTGTTTTCCCAGAATGCACGTTGAGGAACTGCGGAAGGAAAAAGTTTTTCGTGGACATCTTGCCACTGTAATGGGTTATGATTCGAATAGACAGTATAAGTCTGCGACCACAGATTCAAGCGCTCAATGAACTGGCGCGCACTTGGCCTTTGTTTGGGATCATCATTAGTACTTTCCCTTAGCAAATCGTCAAGTGGCTTAAGGTAAATAGAAAGAGGTTCTTGATATAAAACATCTTGGTCTTTGAGAATTAAATCTGTAGCCTTGCTTAACCCATTTACGCTTTCAGGATTATATTGCCCGTCAAATCCAAACTTACGGCCAGTCAACAATATCCACAAAGTTTTAGCTAAAGAATACACATCAGCTGATTTGCCATCTGCATCTCTACTTTCACGACGCATCTCGGGAGCTATTGTCCACCTTGCTCCAATCTGTTCTCCTTTACTAGTCAAATCTTCCCTGCCAGGATAGTCGACTAAGCCAAAATCGGACAGATAAGCTACTTCATCCTTTACTAAAATATTAGCAGGCTTAATATCGCGATGAGAAATATTTCTCTCATGTAACTTTGCGAGTGTTTCCCCCAATTTCATTACCTGCTGAGTAATGATTTCAAGTCGTCTCTCGGCAGAAAATCTATTAAGGTATTGCTCAATAGGTTCGGCAACAGGCATTACATACCAAGGAGTGTTATCTTCTACCAAATCAGGCAAACAAAAATCGATTATACGAAGTGGCCCTGTAATGTCTTGGTTATTTCGAATGACTCCCACCTCATTTTTAAATCTAATATAAACCTTACTATTTCTTCCACTTTGAAAATTAGACAATAGCTTTATGGCAAATTCCTCTCCATCAGGATTGCTTGCCAACCACACTTCACCATTCCCACCGGATCCGAGATGCTTTCTTAACTTCCAAATACCAAATATCTCTCCCTTTTTGGAACGCGTCATCATCAAACCTCCATTTTGTTCATACTGAGGTATGTTCTCAATCCAACAAGAAAAAGTATAAACAATTATAGTTCTGTTATTTCAAATTAGCAAAGCAAATTATGCAGCTTCAAATCTCAGCACACCTCAGTGCGTTCCAACACGCGCATGCAGTCGACCGCTTCGCGCGCGAGATCGTGGCTATTTTCGCGCAATCTGGTGAAGCGCGCTTGCGGCGGCTGATGCGCAATCCGTTGGACAGCAGCCATTGCAACTTTTTCGACATCATCTCTTCGCTTGTCGACAAGCGGTCTTGCGTACCTCGCCAGCCAGCTCCGTGGTATACTGTCATCAGTACCTATTCACGGTCGAACTGAGGAGGTCTGGTATGACCCACCAATTGCACGCCACCATTACGACATCGTCCGACGTGATGAGCGGCACCCCCGTGTTCGCCGGCACGCGCGTTCCCCTCAAGAACTTGCTTGACTATTTGCGGGCCGGCGACAGTGTTGATACCTTTCTTGAGGACTTCCCTTCGGTCCGTCGCGACCAAGTCGAGACTGTTCTGGCCCTCGCTGAGACGTTGTTGATGGAGCAACTGCATGCGCGTGCTGCTTGACGAGTGTTTGCCGCGCCGCTTGAAACGTACCCTCAGCTGCCATGAGATCTCAACGGTTCAAGAGCGCGGCTGGTCGGGCAAGAAGAATGGTGAACTCCTGCGGCTGATGGATGGGATGATTGATGTCTTCCTGACGGCGGATCAGAATCTCCAATATCAACAATACCTGGCAACAATTACGTTCAGTATTATCGTACTGATTGCCCATGATAATCGCTTCCAGACTCTGCTGCCCCTGATGCCACAAGTGCAGACCTTGCTCGATACTAGCACTCCCGGCCGCTTGATTGAAGTCTATCCAAGCCCATGATAAGTAACTCGTGATACTCGAATTGCTGCAACTCAGGTCTTGTTGCTTCTGTCACTCTCAGTAATGTTTAAGCTCACGCGCAGTGAGCCGTGGTATCATGCAGTGGTATTAATCTAAGACAGGACAGCGCATGATCGCAGTCGGCCTTTGCCTCGTTCCATTCGGCACCACTTATGCTCAAGCGCATGAGGCTGCTCAACAACTCGATCTGCTTGGCTTCGACTCGATCTGGCTGTGGGACCACTACGTCTCATGGAACGATCCGCGCGAGTCGGTGCTGGAATGCTGGACCACGCTGAGCGGGTTGGCAGAAGCAACGCACCGCATCAAGCTCGGCCCGCTGGTGGCCAACAACACCAACCGCCATCCTGGACGGCTGGCAAAGGTCGCCACGACGCTGCAAGAAATCGCGCATGGGCGGCTGGAGCTTGGGCTTGGCGCGGGCGGGCTGGAGCATGAGCAGGCTGCATTCGGCATCGTGCAGGGCAGTCCGGTGGAGCGCGTCGAAGCAGTCGAAGAAGCGTTGCACATCATTCCGGCGCTATGGTCTGGCGAGCCAGTTACATTTGCGGGCAAGCATTATCAACTCAACAATGCTATTGTTGCGCCCGCGCCGCAGCCAAGCCCGCCGATCATCCTGGCGGCCATTCGCCCGCGCATGGCGCGCCTGGCAGGCCGCTACGCTGATGGTCTCAACGTGCAATGGAGCAACCGAGCGCGTTTCCCGCAGCTATTCGCCGCGCTGGACGAGGGGCTGGCGGAGCGTGGCCGCGACCGCGGTAGCTTTGACCTTTCGGTGCATGCCGGCTGGAACAACTTCGCGCCCGATCCGCTCAGTGCGTTGGAGCAATGGCAGCAACTTGGCTTCACACGCGCGATTATGTATGCCCGCGCGCCATTTCCGCTCGCTCAATTTGAAAACATAGCCGGGCAACTCGGCTTGTGACAAAATGATTCTGAACATCTTTCAACGTTTGCTGCTGATTCTCTGTACCTGCCTCCTGCTTGCGGCATGCGCTGCAGTGCCGCAGGTCAGCGTCGTGCCGACCACAGCGCCACCGACTGACGCGCCAACGAATACGTCGGTGCCAACTGGCACGCCCACGGCGACCGTGCTGCCCACGCCGACATGGACGTCGACGCCATCTGTTACACCGACGCCGACTGCCACGCCCATCCCGCTAACGCCTACAGCTACGCTCGCGCCGCTCAGTGAGGAGGAGCGGCTGGCGATCTTCGATCGCGTATGGACGTTGGTGCGTGATCGCTACGTCTACCCTGATTATCATGGCCTTGATTGGCAGGTCGTCCATGATGAGTTCCGCCCGCGTGTGGAGATGGCGACGACCTCGGATGCGTTCTACAATATCATGTACGAATTGATTGACAAGCTCGATGATCAGCATTCGCGCTTCGATTCGCCGCAGGATGTTGCCGCCGAAGCCGCTTCGTTCGAAGGCGATCTGGTGTACGTCGGCATTGGTGCCATGGTGCGCAAGGTGGACAATGGCGGCATGATCACCCGTCTGGCGCAGGGCGGCCCCGCCGAACAGGCCGGTCTCCATCCAAGCGATCTCGTCCTGAAAATCAACGGCGTTCCATTTACTGACACAGCACGGTTTGGCGCGGGCGGCCCGATCAGCGCGGTGCGCGGCCCGTCCGGCACAACCGTGACGTTGACCATCCAATCGCCAGACGGCACGCAACGCGATGTGGAGGTAACACGCCGCCCGATCCCCAGCGACGCCTTTCCGCCAGTTGAAGCCGAGCGCCTACCAAACTCAAATGTCGGCTATCTTGCAATCAACACGTTCGATCTTGATCATGTCGATCAGGTAGTACGCCAACATCTCGAAACCCTGCTGCAAAGTGGTCCGCTCGATGGTTTAATCATCGACGTGCGGACCAACGGCGGCGGGCGGGTCGATCTCATGCTCAACACCATCGGGCTGTTCGCGAACGGCGGCACGATCGGCTCCACGCAAGGTCGCGATCGCTCGTATACGCTGACCGCGCCGGAAGGTCAGACATTGTCGCAGCTGGCGGGCGTGCCGATTGTGGTGTTGACGAGCGAGGATACGGTCAGCGCTGCCGAAATGTTTGCCGCTGGCATGCAGGTGCTCCATCGCGCCACCATCGTCGGCACCCACACAGCCGGCAATACCGAAAACCTCAGCCCGCACAACCTGTCCGATGGGTCACGGCTGTGGTTGGCTGAGTTGGCTTTTCACCTGCCGGACGGCACGCTGATCGAGGGGCGCGGGGTGCTGCCCGATCAAACAGTCGAGGCGGAATGGTGGCATTTCCCGCTTGCCACTGATCCGCAGGTGCAGGCGGCGTTGGCAGCATTGCGCGCTACCAGGCTATCCTAGTGCTTCGGCATGGTACTTGCCAATGGTGTGCTGAGCGTATGCTTCCATGAACACACTACAAGCCAGAAGAGGTTTATCCATGAGCGAACCTGAGTCACATAATCAATCCATCTCTCACAGTATGCAGAGCCGGGTCATGAGTATAGTCGCCACGACCAAGGCCGCCAATGACAACCGCCTGCGCGCGGCGGTCTATGCATTGCAGGAGCAGGGCCATACTATTGATGTGCATGTCACGTGGGATGGCTCGGACTCCAGTGCATTCGCGCGCGAGGCGGCGCAAATCGGCAAATACGACACCATTATCGCGGCGGGCGGCGACGGCACAGTGAATTGTGTGGTAAATGGTGTGATAGAAGCGGGCGCGGATTGTGCAGTTGGCATTGTGCCGCTGGGCACGGCGAATGATTTCGCGACCTCAGGTGGCATCTCGCTCGAACCGCAGCAAGCGCTGCAATTCATCATGGAAGGGACGGCGCACACAATTGATCTCGGCAAGCTCAACGACCGCGTGTTCGTGAACATTGCGTCGGGCGGTTACGGCACGAGCGCCACGGCGGATGCAGCCCAGGAGACAAAAGATCTGCTCGGCTCCATTTCGTATGCTATCACTGGGCTACGTGAGGCGGCCAACTTGCAGGCTCACCATGCGGCGATCGCTGGACCAGATTTTGCGTGGAAGGGCGAATTTTACGCCATCGCAGTTGGCAATGGGCGGCAGGCAGGCGGCGGCTTCCAGGTGTGCCCGCTGGCACTGCTGGATGACGGACTTCTTGATCTCATGATTCTACCGGAAATGCCCTTTTCGCAGCTGCTGCCACTTGCAAGAACACTGCGCACTGGCGAGCTTGCAGATCAGACACCGATTGTATACGTTCAATTGCCGTGGATTGATGTATCAGTGGAAAGTCCAATGCAGGTGAACCTTGACGGCGAGCCGCGTGAGGAGGCGGAAATGCATTTCGAGACACTTGCGGGCTGTGTGCGCATGTATATCTCATTACAAGCGCCGCTACGTAATGCATAAAACGGCGCTGTATACATGCGCAAGGGCTACCACCCTTGCGCCAGTTCCTCCAGGCGCGGAAGATTTACGAGTGTGAAGCCGGAGCGGTCGATCTCGAGCAATCGGGCCGCGCGGAACTGGTTGATCTGCTTGGTGACGGTTTCGCGGTAGGCGTTGATCATCTCGGCCAACTGACGGTGGCTGCGGCGCGGTACATGCATCTTCGACGCATCGCCATGGCCGTGTGCCATGGCGAGCAGCAGTGAGGCCAGCCGGGCAGGCACTGACTTGAAGGCGACTTCGTCCAGGCGGCGGCTGACCAGCGCCTGATAACTCCCAAGATCATCGATCAGCGCGAGCACTAGCTCCGGCGAGTCGGCAAACAGTTGCAAAAGTGCCGCGCGGGGGATGCGATAAAAGGTGACGTTGCTAAGGGTTTCCGCGTAAGTATCATACGTTTCGCTGCTGCTCATAGCCACATGGCCGAAAATCTGGCCAGATTCAACCTCGTGCAGCATCAGCGAGCGGCCTTCAGCGCTGATCAAGTGCAGGCCAACGCGCCCGCTGGTTAGGAGCAATACCTCATTCGCTGGTTGGTCGGGCGTGTACAACATGTGACCACGACCCAATCGCTCTGCTGTGCGGCCATGCGTGAGTTGTTCCCATTCTCCAGTGTTATGCTCTTCGCTACGGTATTTCTCACGCATGATTATCTCCTTGCAAACGTCATCACGTATGCCCTTTATTGTAACACAGTGCGATGTTTTTCGGCTGCTGCCATGATGCGCCGCAAACGTGTCCTCTGACTGCTTTCTACTTGATTATACGTATTTTGCGCGCCAGGATGCGATTGAACATGAGCGCTTTCTCATTTAGATGCGGCGTGCGAACACCCAGGCAATCGCAGCGCGCCCGATGCTGGTTGCCACAAAGAGCACGGCGTAGTGATTTAGTACCAACGGTCCCAATGGAAGCAGCACGGTGCCAAGCAGGCTAACAACAACGCCACCAAGCACACCCGCTACGCACGTCCCCGCGCCAGTGATGGTGCCATAGGTAGCAACATATGCGCCACGCCCTTCAGCTGGTGCTCGTTCCATCAGGATGTTTAGCAGACCCTGGGTGACGCCCGGCCAGAACGCGCCAGCAAAAATCGATGTTAGCCAAATCGGCAACAGAAAGGTCGGTGTCGAGAGTATCCAGCCCCAGGGCAGCACTGCTGTCAGGAATGCACTGATAATTAGCACGCGCCGGTCGCCGTAGCGATCCTGCATGCGTCCGACGAATGGTTGCGCAATAAGGCCCATGGCGCTGGTTGCAACGCCAAAGAGTGCCAGCGTTGTAAATGAGAGATGGAGCGCCTGAATGCCGTAGGCGTTGAAGAAGGGCGAGGCTACGCCAGTAGCGATTGCCCAGCCTGTGGAGGCCAGGCTAAAGCTGCGAAAGAAAGGGTTGCGCAACGGGGCGCTGAACAGCGCGCGCATGGGCATCCGCTGGCGGCTGATCGGTGGCTCAGGTTGCTTGCTCAGAACGAAGGCCGCAGCCATGGCGCATAGAACTGCCACCCCGAATACCAGCGCGTAGCCAACGCGCTCGTTGCCAATAGATTGGTAATGGTCCAGTCCGATGCCGGCCAGCCAGGTCGTGATCATGGCGGAAACGCTACATACGGTGTTACGCATGCCGAAGTAGCTGCCACGGCGACGCGGCGGCACCAGATCGCTCATCCAACTCGTCCAGGCATTGGATGTTATACCGATGAGCGCCTGTGACATGAGCAGCAGTAGCAGAAACAATGGAATCTTTGCGCTGCCGAGCACAGCGATGAACGGCAGCGCGGCCATCACAGCCCATAGCAGGCGGCTGAGTACTGATGAGATTACCGTGATGCGTCGCCGCTCGCCCAGCCGCTCTTCCAGAAATGCGCCAATGAATTGAAACAGCGGCCCAACAAACGGCATGGCGCCAATGAGGCCAAGCTCGAAATCACTCGCGCCGAGCATGAGCGCGAAGCCGGTGACAAATGCGCCAGTCACCACGCTGACATGGACAGTTGCCAGCGCGCCTTCATAAATCGAAAGGTTCAGGCCGCGGCGAACCTCACTGGGCGAAAGCGCGCCCGGTGTGACCTCTTCTGTGACGGGTGCGACGGGCGTGTAGCGACGGATGGAAAGACGCGAACGCAAGCTGGATTGCATGGTAGTGTATACCTCACAAAGAAAGGCCCCGGATGGCGATTGCCATGCCTGGAGCCTTCCCACATTGGAACGAAGTTGCTGGTAAAATCGTCAACATAGTGGAGCAGACGTATTATGCTGCGAAATAAGCTTCTTGTACATCTCACCTAGCATAATACACCTGATTGGCGAATAGCAAGAGTACTTAGGGCTGAGATGTAGATGATACTTGTGTGGTACATCACGAAGGAGTTTTTCATGAAACAGTTTTTCCGGCTATTGTGCGCGCTGCTGCTGCTCATGGCCGTGCCAGCATGCAGTCCTGGCCGCGCCGTCCGTTTCGAGCAATCCCACGCCATCCGCGCCGACCGCTGCTCCGACCAGCGTGCCGGTTCCGTCAGTCGCACCAACTGTAGCGCCAACGGCTGCACCGACAAGTGCGCCGAGTCCAACAGTTCAACCGACCACTGCTACGTCGAATGATGTGCTGCTCGGCTCGATTTATCCGCTCAGCGGCACGCTTGCTACCGAGAGCACCATGTTCAACAACGGCATTGATCTAGCCGTCGAGCAGATCAATAGCGCAGGTGGCGTTGCCTGTTTGAACGGCGTGAAGCTGCGGGTGGAGCATGCCGACAGTCAGGGGCAGCCTGCGGTGGGCGCACAAGAGGCGCAGCGGCTCGTCGATGCGGGCGCGGTTGCGCTGTTCGGCGCGCTGCAAAGCACTGTGACCATGAGCACGACCGAGGTTGCTGAGCAGGCGCAGGTGCCTTACATGGTCGTCGGCGCGCCCGACGACGCCATTCTGAAGCAAGGTTTGACCTATTCATTTCGTGTGCAGCCGAATCAGACGCAGATGGTTGACAGCTTCCTGCAACATCTGCAAGGGCTGCTGACGGCCCGCACCGAACCAATCTCCACTGCCGTGGTGCTGCATGAGGATTCGCCCTTTGGCAGCGGCTTTGCCGATGTGCTCAAGAAGCGCGCGCCAGAGCAGGGTGTTCAGATCGTGGACGATATTCCGTATACAGCTGAGGGCTTAACTGACATCACGCCGCTGCTCGACCGCGCGCGGGCGCTGAATCCCGATCCTGATATTGTGATTGTGATTGGTCGCTACGATGACAGCGTGCTAATCGCAAAAACAGCGGCGAGCATGGGGTTCGAGCCGCCATTGATGGGCCTGGACGACGGCGCGTGGAGCACGCCGCAATTCATTACAGAGCTAGGCGACACGGCAAGCTGGTATTTCAATGAAATGTACACAGCCGACCCACGCAATGATAAGACGCAGCAGGTGCGCGATGCGTACAAGGCCAAGTTTAGTGCCGAGATGCCGCCGCAAGCGGTGATTGCCTACCAGAGCGTGTTTGTGCTCTATGATGCGCTGAGTCGCGCCTGCTCCGTGGATCATGCCAAGCTGCGCGATGCGTTGGCTAACACCAATTACGCCGAGCACATCATGCCCTACACCGGCCCAATTACGTTTGATGGGAGCGGCCAGGCTGTTGACGCGCGCTCGCTGTTGTTACAGGTGCAAAATGGAGCGGTCGCCGTTGTGAAGCCGGAAGATCTTGCCGACGCGCCGGTTATGTTCCCACCGCCACCAACTGGCCCATGATCGCGTGGTTACTGGTTCTGTACCGGCATCACATATAAAATAATTCCAGTAAATATCTTGCATTGTCATGCTGAACGAAGCGCTGTCCTGAGCGTAGTCGAAGGGTGAAGCATCTCGTTATGTATCGTTGAGATGTTTCGCTTCGCTCAACATGACAAAGAGGTGTGCGGAACAGATCTTAACAGTCGGCATATCTAAACCCATAATCCTATTCGTTCAGCATGTCGCTGAACCATTGCACGCCATCAGGCGCTGCTACGGCGAGTGGGAGCGCTACATAAAACGTGCTGCCCTTGTCGAGCACGCTTTCGAACCAGATCGAGCCGCCATGCCGCACAACAAACTCACGGCTCAGGTACAGCCCCAATCCCAGCCCTTTGCCAAGGTGGGACTGGCCGCGTACATAGCGCTGGAACAGCCGCTCGCGCTGGCTCTCAGCGATGCCAATGCCTTGATCTTCAATGGCAACAACAGCGAATTCTGTGTCAGGGTCGTAGGAACACGGCGCGTACGCCACAAACGCGGGATGGCGCTCGGCAAGCGCGGCGGCGCTATGCACGTCAATCGATACGCCAATGCGCAATCCGGGCTTGCTGTAGCGGATCGCGTTGCCAATGATATTTGTCAGCACCTGGTGGGCGCGTAACTGGTCGCACATCAGTGGCAGCGCTGCCGGAGCGCTGTCAAGTTGAAGCTGCCGGTCGCCCGCTGCGGGGCGCTGCTGTTCCAACACCTGTTTTACCAACGCAACAAGATCCACAACATGGATCTCAAGGCTGAACTGGTCGGCGTCCAGACGCGACACGTCCAGCAAATCGTCGACCAGGCGCAGCATATGCGAAACCTGCTGGGCCAGCACGGTCAAGCCATACATTTCCATTGAGTCTTCGTCGCTGCGGCCTTGCTCGCGCCGCATCAGCAGATCAGTATAGCTGCGTACCGCCGCCAGCGGGCTACGGAGTTCATGGGCCGCCACCGCCAGAAACTCATCCTTGGCGCGCTCGGTCTTTTGCATGGCCGTGATGTCGCGGAACACCACCACTGCGCCTTCAATAGTTTCGTCATCGCCGTACACTGGCGCGCCGCTGAAGCTCAGCACCGTGTCCAGCCCGCTCTCGCCCTGCACAAGCACGCGCTCATCATGGAACACTTTGCCGGCCAGCGCGCGTGAAATCGGCAGCCGGTCGAGCGACATCGGCTCGCCATCAACATCACGAATGGCATGGAAATCTATCATGTCGCGCAATGTTTGCTGTGTGGGCATGGTATCGAGCGAGAGCAATGCCATGGCGGTCTGGTTTGCCATGACAAGCTGGCCTGCTCCGTCGCACAGCACCACACCTTCAGCAATGCTGTTGATGACCGTCAGCAGCCGGCGGCGTTCGATGTCGCTCGCCTGATACAGCAGCACGTTGGCAATCGCGAAGCCTGCCAGATTACCAATCAGCATTAATGATTGCACGTCCACGCGATTATACAAAACGGCCTTGCTGAAAACGCATACCACACCAACTACGGTGCCGCCCGTCAGCAGTGGCAGGTACAAACCGCTGGTAAAGCCCAGTTCCATCAGCGGCTCCTCGGGCGCATCAGGCAGCAGCAGGCGGCGGAGCGGCTGCCCGTAGCGCACGGCATCCTCGCATGTTGCGCCAGTCAGGGGGAACTCTGCGTGGCTTTCCACATAGGTATCTGGCAGATTGCGGTGCGCGCCCATGGAAAGGAGCGTGCGGGCCGGGTTGTACAAAAAAAGCGTTCCAGCAGGCGCGTTGAGCACACTCAACACAATATCCAGCACATTCTCCAGCAATTCGTTGAGATCGGCGGCGGTGCTGACCGCAGCGCTGATGGCGCTAAACACCTCTAGACGGCGCTGGTTGGCGTGCATCTGCACTTGAAATTGGGCATGCTTCAAAATTCCGGCGGCAATGCTGGCAAACATTTGCAAATCGTGAACATATGCCTTGGGCAGTGGCGGCGTGCCATCGATGTTGAGCAGTTCAAGCACGCCCAACGTGTCGTTGCCTACGCGCAACGGCAGCAACAGTGCCGTCATGTCCTGGGGCAATGCATCAAGAAACTGGCGCATGCTGGCCTGGTTGCGTTGATGAACTGCGCCAGTCACATCGCGATAGCGGGCACGCCCATGAATAAGCTGTGGCTCGCCGCGCCGCATGGTGAGGCCCGGCAGCCCCTCGCCAATACGGTACTGAATGTGGTTGAGCGCCTCGCGCTGGTGGCTCCACTCAGGGCCGTGCAGCGCGGCGACGCGCAGCATGCCTTGCTGCCGATCGAAGAGCCAGATAATGCCTGCCTGCACTGATGGAGCAACGGTGACGATCTGCTGCACGACGTGATCCATAAGCTCCTGCGGCTCCTGGATTGTCATGAGGTGGGCTGCCGCAGCGAGCAGATCACTGCGGAGTTGGCTGCGTGCTTCGAGCGGGGCGGGCACATCATGGGCGGTCGCCACAAAGGCTTTTTCAGTTGCCATAGATCCTCACCGAATTGTTGTTGGTCAGGAGATTACGTACGATTATAGCACGCGGCTCCACTGACGGTGCAGCACTTCGGGACATGGTTGGTGGCGCGAGACGGCGCGTGTGGTATCATAGGGACATGTCACTCCATTCACCCGCGCGCCGTCGCTTCCAATCGCTGGTTCGCCAGCCCGAAGCGACGCTCGATCTTGCTGAGGCGGCTCTGTGTATTGCGTGGGAAGATCAGGGCACGGGCGATCCTGCGGCCACGCTCCAGCAGATCGCCATGTTTGCGGACACGTTGCGCCCGCGCATTTCCATGCACGTCGCACCACAAGATCATGTTGCCGCTATCAATGCTTACTTGTTCGAGGAACTTGGTTTCCACGGCAACACTGCCGACTACAACGATCCTGCAAATAGCTTTCTGGATCAGGTCATCGCCCGGCGCACCGGCCTGCCGATCACGTTGTCGGTCCTATATATAGAGGTGGCTAGGCGACTCGGCTTGCCGGTCAGTGGTCTGGCGCTGCCGGGCCATTTTCTGGCGCGCTATGCCGCGCCAGAGGGCGACATCTACATCGATCCATTTCATGCTGGACGGCTGTGGAGCGAGGATATGTGCGCGCAGCAGATCACTGACGCGTATGGCACAGCCAGCCCGGCTCTGATACGACAGATCATGCAGCCGCCGACCAAGCGGGCTATTCTGGTGCGCATGCTCCGCAACCTCAAGCATACCTACGTCCATATGACCGACTACCAGCGCGCGCTCGGCGCAGTGGAGCGCATTCTGCTGCTGGAACCAGACACGCCGCAAGAAGTGCGCGACCGGGGATTGCTACGTCTCCACCTCGACGACCTGCACCGTGCGCTTGAAGACATGGATCAGTATGTGCGGGCCATGCCGGATGCATCGGACATCATTGTATTGCGTGAGCAGATGCGCCCGATTGCGACGTTTCTGGCGAGCGTGAATTAGAGAATAAGCCACCGAGAACACAGAGGCCGCAGTGATTACTTCTCTGTGGCCTCTGTGTTCCCGTGTACGGCTTCGCGTACCGTCAGTGCGGCAATGGCGACCCGTTCGCTGGAACGGGCAATGTATCCGCCGCAAGCAGTTGCGTCAGTAATTCGCTCTTGGCGGGCACCAACGTAATCGCAGCCTTGCCATCAAGCAGGCTTTGCATCTCCAGCAGATCGAACAAAGCAGTAGAAATCTCCGGGTCTTGTGAAATCTCGTTGAGTGCCGCGCCGACGATCTGCGGGCGCATGGCTTCGGCCTTGGCAAATTCAATCGCCGCGCGGCGCTCAGCGGTGCTGGTAATGATGCTGACCTGGTTCGCGCCGTCCTGCTTGATGGCCGATGTGACCTGACGCAGCCGGTTGACGACCTTGGCCTCGATCTGACGGATCATGCCTTCGTCACGGAAGTGGACCTTGCGCACATACACCGAGCCGAGTTGGTAGCCCCATTCAACTGATTTCGGTGACACTTCATGGCGCACCGCCTGACTCATCGAATGGCGGTCTTCCAGCATCGCTGCCAGCGGCATGTTGCTCAAACTGCGCACTGCCGCGTTGCTGACGTTGGCTGCCAGCGATCCCTGTGGGTCCGCATTTTTGAACAAGTATGACACCGGATCGCTGATAAACATCTCGTACCAGATGCCGACGCCCATCGGCGCGCCTTCCTCAGAGTTGACCGCCTGCGAGCGCAGATAGCGCTGGTCAAGCCGCATGTCGAGCACTTCGCGGCGACCCAGCCAGTGAACAAGAAAGGCGTTGATGCCCAGATGCGCGGGCAAAAAGTACAGCCCCGGCTCGCTCAACACGCCAATGACGTTGCCGAACAACATGTACACATGGCAACTACCTTCGTTGACAATCGTGTACAGACCTAACATGCGCACCAACCCTAGTGCGAGCGGGACAAGGATGAAGCACAGCACGAATGTAATCAGCGCGGTGGCGAGAAATGCGATCAGCGTTGTCATTATTTGACCTCCAAAATCGCGCGCTGCACCTGATTGTACAGCTTCACGCGCACGTTGTGCAGATAAGCCGGCAGCGCGTTCGGGCCGTTCTCCTTCAATGCGGTTAGCTGTGCCGCCAGCGCTCGCAGCGGCTCAACCTCGGCCTGCGCCTGCAACGTCTTGATCTCAACCGCCCGCTTCGACTGAACAATCTTCTGATCAGCAGAGGCCTGCGCCAGGCTGATATCGGACGAAACCTGGTTGTGGGCAGTGTTGATTGCTGCCAGCGCCGACTCCACCTCGTGCGGCGGGTCAATCGCTGTGATCAGCGAGGCGTCGAATGTGATGCCGTAGCGCGCTTCGGACGACAGGCACTCGCGGTCCATCATCTCGTTCAGGTCGCGCAGATTTTTGCGCAGGTCGTTGATCGACACGCCGATGACCAGACTTGAGTCGGCCAGCGAAGGGTCGGCTAATGTGCCTTCCGGCACCAGGCTTTCCTTGACTGGCGCTTCGAAGTTGGCGATCCGCTCGCGCAACACTGAAATGAAGTAGCCCATGACATGAACGACTGGTCGCTTCACGCCGAACAGGTAGGCGTACAGATTGCGCTCGCACACACGGTAGCGAATCTGGCCCTGCAAGCCGATATTGAGCTGATCTTTGGTCACCCCGTCAAGGATGGTGCCGCCCTCGTTCGCACGCGGATCTTCAGGATCATAGGCCATGTTCACTGTTTGTGTGGCGACTGACACCTTGTACACACGTTCCCACGGCCACTTGAAGTACGGGCCGCCCGGCGGAATAACGCGCACTTGCGGGTAGTTGTAGCGCTCGCGCTCCTCCGGTCGCAGATATTCAGCGAACGGGTCTTCAAGCGTTGATTTGGCGAGTCGCTCGGCCCGGCCAAATGATGTTTTCACCGCGCGCTCGTTCTGATCCACCGTGAACAAGCCGGCGAGCAGGTAGCGAACGAGGAACCAACCGACAAAACCGACGATGATGCCAAGTAGTACTGCCATGATGCCTCCTTTGCCTCACATTCTTCCGTGAGGCATGTATGACATGATATACGTATTGCTTTGAAAAGAAGTTACAATCGAGGGACAATTTAGTGTCGCCATGCGTGTTCGCGTAGTGCGCGGGGCGATAGACCGGTCGCCACTTTGACACGCCGTATAATATATATAACGCTCAAAGTCAATCTTTAGAAACGCGGTGACTCGTGCGATTGATACATCTTTTACAGATTTGCGCTATGATAACCAACACAAAACATATGCGAAGCACATGCAAAGGAGCAAACGTATGACACTCGATCTGAAAGAACTGGAAGTAAGCCTGGAGGATTGCGCGGACTTTTACCGCGAGAACGGCTATTTTGTGCTGCCCAACGCGCTGACGATGGATGAGGTCAACGAACTGCGCGAGGATGCGACCCGTATTTGTCGTGGCGACGCCGGGCCAGTACGCGGCCTGCTACCCGCTATGCCGGGCGAAAGTGACGCGGACGTACTGCGCAAATACGTCTGCATTCATTTTCCGCACAAGCTCTCGGAGACCATGCTGCGCTACCTCGCGCACCGCGCGGTCGTCGATGTGCTGACGCGCGTGATCGGGCCGAATGTGAAGTGCATGCAGTCCATGCTGTTCATCAAGGCGTCTGGCAAGCCGGGCCAGGCGTGGCATCAGGACGAAGATTTCATTCCAACACGCGACCGTTCGCTGACCGGCGGCTGGATCGCGCTCGACGATGCGACGGTCGAGAACGGCTGCCTGTGGGTCATCCCCGGCTCGCACAAGCCCGGCCTGCTGTGGGCCATGCGCCAGCAGGACGACCCTCGCTTCGATTGCACCGACGAGTCGTTCAACTTCCCGTACAGCGATGACGACGCGATTCCGGTCGAGGTGACGGCAGGCTCGGTGGTGTTCTTCAACGGCTACCTGCTACACCGCTCGCTGCCGAATCGTGCCACGAGCGGCTACCGGCGTGTGCTGGTCAACCACTACATGAGCGCCTCGTCGCTGCTGCCGTGGCACACGCCGCGCCCCGGCGAGCGCGTCGCTATCACTGACTACCGCGACATTATCATGGTGGCGGGCAAAGACCCCTACGCCTACAAAGGCACCGAGGACATCGCGCAGGCGCACGTCCGCGCCGACAAAGAGGGCGGCTGCGGCAATCCGCAGGCGAATCTGAAGGACGGCATGGCGATGGGTGGCGCAATGGGCGGTGGCATGTCCGTTCCCTTCGACGATCATGACGATTAGGCATGCCGAAAGATCGAGCCACAGAGAACACAGAGGACAAGAGATTTAATTTTGATCTCGGTGATCTCTGTGTTCTCTGTGGCTCAACCTAGTCTCGCGTCATAGCGCACTGCGCCACAAAAACGCGTGTACAATAACACTGTGATTTTGTGGCTGAACAGAAAGGCTATAAACGTGGCGACACAACAGAAAATCGAACTTGAGCGGCGCAGGCCGATTGCGATTATTCGGCTGGACGATCTTTCCGAGGCGGTTAACATAAGCCAGGCGCTGGTCGCGGGTGGCATCACCGCATTGGAGTTTACGCTGACGAACCGCGAAGCATTGAAGGCGGTGCAAGCAGCGCGCGAGGCGCTCGGCAACACGGCGCAGGTCGGCGCAGGCACGGTGACAACCGCCGACGACGCACGGGCAGCTATCGAGGCTGGCTCAGAATTCCTGGTTACGCCAGTGATGCTGCCGGATGTAATTGCCGTGGCGCGCGAGGCCAACGTCGTGATCATGTGCGGCGCGTTCTCGCCGACCGAGGATCTGGACGGCATGGCAGCATGGCGCAGATTTCGTAAAAGTGTTTCCGGCGCGTTCGCTCGGCCCGTCGTACCTCAAGGATGTGCTTGCGCCGCTGCCTGATCTGCGGCTGGTGCCGACCGGTGGCGTGAGCATCGACAACTGCGCGGCATTCCTCAAGGCGGGCGCGTACACCGTAGCGCTCGGCAGCAATCTGGTGGACAAGGACGTGATCCGCCGCAAAGATTGGGGAGCCTTGACGGAAACCGCACGCCAGCATGTGGAGGCGTGCGGGGTACAATAGGAGATTTGTAATTGAATTGTAGAGACGCCCCACCGGGGCGTCTCTACAGCATGCAAAATGTCTTACGGCCTATTTCCCGGCAGCCGCCGCGCTACAAACACGCCGAACAGTGCGACCACGACCATGAGCGCGAACTGCGCCAGCATGTGCCCGGCGGAAGGCTGTGAGTTGTGTTCGGTCGAGCCAATGATCGCGCCGCCAATGCCCGCGCCGAGCGCTGTGCCGAGTACATTGGTGAGTTGCATGGCCGCCGTGGCCGTGCCTTCCTGCCCTTTCGGCGCGGTTTCGAGCACGGTCAGTGAAGTAGTCGCGTAGGCCAAGCCCATGCCAAGCCCAGCCACGCCCCACAAGATTGGCCCCGTCAGCGCGGGCACAACCGGCAGCAACAGCGCCATCACACTGGCAATGCCAAACGCCATAATCGCGAAGCCGATCGTCACCATGCGGCGGCGGCTCTGGTGTGCGGCGTAGTGCGCCTGAAGCCACGAGCCAGTGGTCCAGGTCACGGTTGCAGCGGTGAGCACCAGCCCGGCCAGCGAGGCCGACAATCCGCGTAGCGTGGTCAGCATCAGCGGAATAAATGAATCGGTGCCAAAGAAGGCCAGGCTGGCCAGCCCGGCGGCGGCAATCGCGGCGGGCAGGCCAGGTGTGAGCCGCAGCGTGCCTTCTGGCAGCAGGCGGCGCAGCGCAGGGATGGCGATAAGTACACCAATCACCACAAACAGCAGGGTCACGATGATTGAGCCTATCGCGGGACCGGCAAGCGCCAGCCCAACGCCAACTGCAAGCTGCACCGCCGCGCCGATCCGCCGCCAATCGCGCGGGATGTCAACCGATTGGTTGAGTTGGCGAATGGCTGGTAGTGCCAACAATGCCGCCAACGGTGTCAGCGGCGCAAGGCCGAGAAACACCCAACGCCAGCCGAGATGCTCAGCGACAAAGCCAGCGATGGCTGGCCCGACCAACCCCGGCACCACCCAGGCGCTCGAAAGCACGGCTAGCATGCGCGGCTTGGCTTCTTCGGGGTAGCCGCGCGCCACCACCACATACGCCACCGAGCCAAGCACGCCACCACCGAAGCCCTGTACTGCCCGCCCTGCAATCAGGATGATCATGGAGGGCGCAAGGCCACTGATGATCAGCCCGGTCATGAACAGCACCACGCCGACAATGAATGGCCGTGCCGGACCATAGCGGTCGGCCTCGCCACCTGCGACGGTGATGCCGATCAGATTGGTCAGCATGAATGCGCTGAACACCCAGCCGTAGAGTGATAGCCCACCAAGTTCCTGCACAGTGATGGGCAGGATCGTCGCCACGGCCAGCGCCTCGAAGGCGCTGCCGATCACGGTGAGGATAATACCAATTGTTAAAGCGCGATAGCGACTACTCCAAATACCTTCTGACTCCGATACGGTAGATTGCTTATTTTGGACAGCATCCTGAAACATGTCTCGTTCATTCCTCAAACATACGTTCTTTACTACAATAGTGTATCGCTCTATTGTACCGCAAGCATCGGCCATACGAACGAGCATAACCTGATCCAATGGGCTGTATGAACTAATTCACATACAATTCATCGTTGATTGATGTACAATGATGCTCATGTTGTACCTCTACAAACGCCGTCGGGTTTCTCGTCAGCCCGATGACTATTGCCGTGCGTCCATCGTGTATGTAATGTGGTTGGTTCCCCAAGGAGGCGGTTATGGGTCACGGAAGTCCGCATACGGCCAAGGCTTTGTTCATCCGGCTGCGCATGTTGGTACTGGTGCTGATGCTCGTCGGCATCAATCTGCCCTTTGCAACGCAGTCGGCCCCGTTCGCGCTCGGCGCTCAACCGGTCGCGGCATCGAGTATACAGGATACGCCGACGCCACTCGTCCCCAGCGGTGTGAATGACTACACGCTGGCTTCTCCCAAAATCTTTTGGCACACGCGCGATTGCACGCCCCTTATCACTTCCAATGGCGATGCGCATCACCACTGGAACAAGTGATGCAAAGCCGTCAGGCACTGCACTCGTCGATGCCGAAAGTATTTCGCGCATCGCGACAACTGGCAGCCCGCCGCGCACGCTGTATTCTGCCAGTGCCGATGGCTATTGTGGCGCTTTGCCGCATGCTCTTGCGTCAAACATGGTTGCTGATGCCGACTATATTTACGCCATCACCAATCAGGGGCTGGCGCGACTTTCGACCAGCGCCAACGTTGGCGACACGCCGCAAGTATTCAAGAGTGGCATTGCGACATTCGGTGAAATGGCGCTTGGTAGCGACAAAGTGTACGTCATGCCTGGTATAACGGGTAGCACCGGGACCAAGTCGATTGTTGCCGTGGATAAGGCCAGTGGCGCAGTCACCCCAATTGTTAGCGGCCTTGGTATTAACTCAGGCAATCTTTCGTTCGATGGCACCTACCTGTACGTCGTTGACATTGGCGTGCTCAAGCGGATTGCAACCAACGGCGTGGTTACAAACCTAGCGAGTAACGTCAGAAGTTATTACGCTGAAGGCCGAAGATTTGTCATTTGTACGCTCAATGGCTGCATCTACTCGCAACAATGTTTATATCGGGATCGGCAACAAGGTATTTATCTACGATAATAACAATAATACCCTTGCTGGCAGCCCCACCTACACCAGCACTGACAGCGGCGCACTAATCGGTAGCATAGTGACCACTTACGGTATTTTGGGTACCGGCTACCTGATGATCTACGAATTCCGTCCAATTGCATGCAGCCCGCAACCCTGTTTCGCAAGTTACACACCAGTTCTGGTGCGTACCGGGCGCGGTGGCGGGGCCACCGCTGCAATTTATACCGGTGCAACGACGCTGGGACCTTACTCAGTCAATCTGACAACTGATGGCACGTTCGTGTTCTGGCAGGAGAACAGCGCTGTGCAGCGCCTGCCAGTCAATGCCTCCGCGCTGTCGCAGATCAACATGCGCGTGACGGGCATGGAGGTGACGCAGGGCATTCAAAATCTAAGCAACAGTGTGCTGCTGGTCAAGAACAAGCGGACATTCGTGCGCCTGTACGTCAAGTCGGACGGCGCGGCGGTGGCAGGCGTAAGGGCGCAGCTTTCGTCGCGGCTTGGCAGCTTGCAACCAATCAATTCGGTCGGTACCATGCTCACCGTGCGCACAACGCCGAGCCGCAACGACATCAACCAGAGCTTCCTGTTTGAGTTGCCATGGTCATGGACGCAGCAAAATTCGCTGACGCTGAACGCGACGCTGAATCCATACAAAGTGCCACTGGAGCCGAACTATGGTGACAACACTACTTCGGTAACAGCGACCTTCAAGCCCTCGCCGACGCTCTCCGCCGAGTTCTTCCGCCTGAACTACGTCAGCGGCGGCACGAGCTACCAGCCGCGTATTTTCAAGGACGTGCTGCAAACCTACTCATGGATTCTGCGCGCTTACCCGATTGGCGGCGCGGTCGGCCAGAACTTCAAGCCGCGGCTATGGGATGTGGCCGGCGCTACCCGGCTGGGCAACTGGGTGAACCAGAGCAGCAGCGATTGTTCGGGTAAGGGCAATCTTTGCGCCAGCTATTACACCAATGGTTGGCTGAAATATTATCGTGACCATGCCTGGGTGCCGAACACCAACGACTTCTACTACGGCATGATCTCTGATGGCGCGGCCTTCCCACGCGGCCAGGCGATGTACAGCAAAACCTCGGTCGGCCCATCGGGCAGCGGCACATGGGGCTGGGACACCGACGGCTCGTACGCCGACTGGTATGCCGGGCATGAAATGGGTCACACGCTGGGCCGCGCGCATCCGACGGCCAGTGCCGCGACATGTGGCAACAGCGCGAGCGACAACAGCTATCCGTATCCCGGCGGCCAGATCGGCCCGAACGATGGCAGCATGGAAGGCTTCGACGCAGGCGATCCATCCTTCGGCATCGCGAAGGCGGTCTATCCTGGCACGAGTTGGTACGATGTCATGAGCTACTGTTCGAATCAGTGGATCAGCGATTATACCTATACTGGCATGTACAACTATATGATCGCACATCCAAGTAGCGCGTCGAATGCCAGCACATTGAGCACCGATGCGACCCGCGATCATGTCATGGTGAACGGCGACTTCCTGTCGGTCTCTGGTGTCATCAGCCCGACGGCGGGCACAGCCGGGTTCGCATTCGTGGGTCATTTGAGCAGCGTGGCGAATCAGCCGCCGCTCACGCCGGGCGATTACAGCATTCGCCTGCTCGACGGCGCAAATGGCACGCTGGCAACCTATAGCTTCACGCCAGTCGTATCGGATGATGGCGTTGGCCTGACGTTCGACCAGGTAGTCAATTTTGTCGCTGGGACACGTACGGTACAGATCATCCGCAACAGCGACAATGCCGTGTTCGGCAGCCATGCGGTCAGCCCGAACCCGCCGACGGTCAGCAACGTTGCCTTGCAGGGCGCGCCGAACCCGGTCAGCGGCGTGGTGACGCTCGGCTGGACGGCCAGCGATCCCGACGGTGACGCACTGACGTTCGACATCTTCTACAGCCGCGACAACGGTGCGACGTTCCAGCCCGTGACCATGGGCGTGACCGGCACGAGCACGCAGATCGACACGGCGCAGCTCGGCGGCAGCGGCACGGCGATTCTGCGCGTGGCGGCCAGCGATGGCACGAATATTGGCGAGGCCAGCAGTGCGCCGTTCGTCATGGCACCCAAGCCGCCGCAGCCGTACATTCTCAGCCCCGGCGACAACCTGCACATTCATTATGGCCAGTTGGTGAACTTCAACGGCATGGCGTTCGATCCGCAGGACGGCACGGTCGGTGATGCCGGGCTGGCATGGTCATCCGACAAAGCCGGAGCATTGGGCACTGGCGCGCTGGTGTCGTCGGACAGCCTGCCGGTTGGCGTCAACATCATCACGTTGACGGCGACTAACAGCGTCGGCCAATCCGCCACCGCCACGGTGACGGTGGTCGTGGACGATGATCTGAACCCACCAGGGCCGACGCTCAGCGCCGGGCCGGGACAGGTTGCGTTGGCATGTGGCTGCTGGCACAACCACGCCGCAAACGGCACAGGTCACGATCAACAACGCGGGCGATGGGAAGTTGGATTGGATGGTCAGCAGCAATCAGCCATGGCTCACGACCAGTGCTGTGACTGGCACGGTCGCGGCTGACGGCGACCCGTCAACACTGACGCTCACGGCCAACCCGGCTGGTTTGGAGAACAACAAGATCTACACGGCCACGCTAACGATCACCAAGCCCGCCAACGGCGATAGCGATCCGGCACAGACTGTCCTTATTCCGGTCAGTTTGAGTATCGGCGATGTATGGAACCTGCCCGCGCAGGACTTGGCACCACCTCCGACGGGCCTGAGGATCTACCTGCCACTCACGCAACGGTAGCAGTTAGAACAACGAACGGCGGACAACGGACGGTGGGCGCAAGCTCATCGTCCGTTTATTTCATACTGTTTTCGTACCGTACTGGCCTTGTACGTATGCTGCTGTAGATTGCATGTGCGCTTTGTTGTTCGCCAAGACTGCCAATCGTTCGGCGTGAGCGGTTGGCGGTCTCTTTTCATCTATCCAAGATCATCCCCACCACGGTTCGCCCGGCGCGCGATGCGCTTTCAAATACTCCTGATCTAACTCAAAGCCGAGGCCGGGCCGCGTAGAGACCTTCATGCGGCCATTCTTGATCTCGAGCGGGTTAGGATTGGCCCAGCGGATCTGATCGGCGCGTCGTGTACACTCCATCAGCGGGCAGTTGAACACCGCCGCCGACCACTGCTGTGAAGCCATGTTGAGCGCCAGCCCGCTGACGTTGTGCAGGCAGACCGGAATGCGGTAAATTGCCGCCAAATCGGCGATCATTTTCGTGCCGGTGATGCCGCCGGAGTTGATGAGATCGGGCTGGAGGCAATCCACGGCCTGATTCTGCAGAAACGGCAGCGCCTGTTCCGGAAGCTCGATGTTCTCGCCGGTCATGATCGGCAGGCGCGTGGTACGACGCAGCGCCATCCACGCCTCGGAGTAGTTCGGGGCCAGCGGGTCTTCGAAGAACAGCGGGTTGATGTGCTCCACCGCCTGCGCCACGCGGATGGCGCTGGGCACATCGAGTTCGTTGTGGCAATGCACGATGATGTCGATCTCGTCGCCGAACGCTTCGCGGGCCAGCGTGTAGGCGCGGTGGACTTTGCGCGCCTCTTGCGGACCGATGCTTGGTGTGAACTGCTGCATGGGCACGCCCGAGCACATGGTGAATGTCGACCTTGAAGGCCGTGAAGCCGTGCGGGTCATCCTTCAGTTCCTGCGCCCGCTCGCGCCATTCCTCTTTGCTCAGAAAATCACCGCCACCGCAGTGCGAATACAGCCGAATCTCGTCGCGGAAGTTGCCGCCCAGCAGTTTTGAGACTGGCTGGCCCAGGATTTTGCCTGCCAGGTCCCACAGCGCGATGTCGATCCCGCTCAGCACACGGACGTAGCGCCCGCGCTGCGGGAAGGCGTAGAACATGTTGTGAAAATGAACGCCAATCGCCAGCGGATCTTTGCCAATCAAGGTCAGGTGCGGCAGCCGCGGGCCGCTCAACATCTCAATCGCTTCTCTCGCGAACGGCCCGCTGCCATGGCACTCGCCGTAGCCACTGATACCCGCGTCGGTCTCGATTTTGATCAGCGTGCTCTTCTCTTCGTCCAACTGCATGGCCTTGATCGCCGTGATCTTGATCTGGTTTTGTGCGGCTGCGGACTGCGACTCGTACTGCGCGAGCGGCCGTTCCTGATTGCCTTGTATCTGCTCTGTCATGATTTCCCTTTGAGCTACTTTGTCATGTTGAGTGAAACGAAACACATTGAGATACTTCACCTCGTTCAGCATGACAACACAAAATGCTGGTTGAGATATAACTTACTCGCCCGACACGGAATCGACGTTGCGGAAGATGTGCTTCAGTTGCTGCACGGTTGTGTTGGGCAGCGGCGGACGCTCGAACGACGCCAGGTTCTCGCGCAGGTGCGCCGGGTCGCCCGTGCCGGACAACACGACATGCACGCCCGGCTCGTCGCGACAGAAGCGATAGGCCGCGTCGGTGATGCTCGCCGCGCCGCCATCCTGCGTGACAAAGCCCAGCGGATCAGCTTCGTCGATCTCGTTCGGATCGATTTCGCCCTTCGCAATCAAATCATTGATGACCTCTCTCAGCCTGTCGGGACGGCTGAGCGCGCGGCGCACGGCGAACATGTCAAGAATGCCGATGTTCTTTTCCTGCGCCTTCGCCAGCACACGCTCGCGCGCCGATTGGTTGAGGATGTTGAACATGACCATCATCACGTCCCACACATCATCGTGCAGCGCGCGCTGGAGCATGCGGTGGCCTGCGTCGTTGTTGCCCTGCTCGGTGACGCCGAGAAAGCGAATTTTGCCCTGGTCGCGCAGTTTGTCGAGCGTCGGCACGAGTGTCTCGGTCAGCGATTCGTAGTTGTCGGGCATCACGGCATGCAGGTGATAAACATCCACGTAATCGGTTTGGAGGCGCTTGAGGCTCTCATGTAGCCCGTCCTCCAGTTGCTGCGGCGTAAGTGCGCCGCCCGATAGGCGCTTTTTGGTTGAGATGATAACCGACGAGCGGGCCAACCCGCTGATCGCCTGCCCGACGACACCTTCGGTTTCATACGCTTCGGCTGTGTCGATGAAGTTCACGCCCGCGTCAAGTGCCTGATGAATAATTGCAACCTGCTCGGCCTCACTCTTGCCAGTCGTGCGCCCGGCCCGGCTCGGCCCGCCGCTCCCAAAACCCATGACCGACACCCGCAGCCCGGTGCGTCCCAACGTTGTGTAGTGCATCGCCTGCATTCCTTTCACATAATTCCCCGCGGCCATTATACAGTTCTGTTTGCATTATCTGTGCGAAGAACCGTTGATACGCATGTGCAACGTTGAGACAGTACTGTCGCATATCATATATTCATGTCATGATAAAACCGCTGGCATGATACCAGCGGTTTCGCGTTATGCGTGCAGCATGTGAAGTGATGTCAGGAGTTGATTTGGAATGTAAGCACCTGCACGATGCCGCTGCGTGTCCCCTGTGTAACAAGCTGCCATGTGCCTGTTGGAACGTAGACGGGTGCTTGCCAGATCAAACTGAACTGCCCGGTGCTGTCGGCATAATGATCGCCCTTATCGAGAGGAATGACTGCGCCGTTGGGTGCGTTGAGCCAGTAGCCAATGCGCTCGCCAGCCCTGAATCCTGTCGCATAGAAGGTAAACGTGCTGCCCAGGTTGCCAACTGGCGGCACAACGCCGGTGATGCCTACCGTGGGGCTGCCGGGCGCTTCGGTGACCTGGAAGGACACCACGCGTATGGTCCGGCTCTTCGCGCCCTGTGCGACAAATTGCCATGTGCCGAGCGGCACCCCGACTTGCGATGTCCATGATTTCGTCAGGCGGCCTTTGCTCGCGTACGTGTAGCTATTTCCGATTGCGAGCACGGTGCCGTTTGGCACATTCAACCAGTAGCCGACCCGCTCATTGCCATCAAAGCCACTGACGCTGAATGTGAACGTCGTGCCTGCCGAGCCGGATGCGGGCACCACACTTTGATCCTGCGCTTGCGTAACGGATGGAACCTGGGCGATGATGATGGCGAGCAGCGCAAGCACAGCCACCAACATACGAACGAACCTTTGCATACCTATCCTCCTATATACTAATACCGGCAACAATATGAAAGAAGCAGTTATATGAGTAACTTATTGGCAAGTTTTAGAATCGAATAGATAGCTGCTTCTACGCTCGGTTGTAGTAAAAACGTGTTCTTTTCAAAAAAGCACACGAATCCTGAAAAGCATTCTTTTTGTGAATATTGAATGCCTCATAGGAATAAACGCAGTGAAAATCTAAATTGTTGCCTTGAAAAGTAGTGTTTTCGCAACCGCAAGGCTTATTATTACTGGCATTCGTACTATTTCATGTGCTTTTAAGGGGTTTAATCGAATTATACGCATAAAAAAGACGAACGGCCAGGATATTGGCCGTTCGTCTTTACATGCTAATTGTACTGCTTCATGACGTTGGCGCGTGTTCTCCCTCACCCCCCATCCCCGCTCTTACAAGGGTAGGTAAACATGCTATGGGTCGGAAACAATCACCATGTTCACCCGCTCAGGAGGATCAGGCCATACTTCTGGACGCAACCACAAGCGCGTCCATATACGACCACGCCCCAGTTGATGACGCAACCATCCCAGACCGACACGAAACACGCTCGCGAGCCGCGTGCGCTTGGCTGTCTGTGGCGTTGGTGGTGTTCGCACGCGCGCTGGTTCCACACCGACTTCGTCGGCATCTTCTACTCGCGTTCCCGTTGCCAGCGTCCACAGTGTTGCCACCGCCACGATCAGCCAGTAGCGTTCAATTCGCCTTGGGTCGCGTCTGCGTGTATGCTCCCATTTCCAGCCCACACCTTTGAGCGCTCGAAATCCCAACTCAATCCACATCCGCAACGCGTACCAACTCGCCCCGACCCGATGCGGCGCCAGGTCGCTCACCACCACCCACGGGTCCTTTTGACCTTCCCTCCAGATTGCCGCCAATGTCACCGACAGTTGTGGCTTCTTGGGGGTGCCCAATCGTCCTCGTCCAACCCACCCCTGTCCTGGCTGAACCAGGCTGCGACTGGCTTGACGCTTCCCTCCGGCAGGCGTGAATGTCGTCGTGTCTTGAATGCGCAACAGCGGATGCCAGCCCAAGTCGCGGATACGTTTCCACAAGCGTGGGCTCCACAAGCCACGGTCAGCCAACACCAGCACCGTCAGATGCGCAGGAAGCGCCGGGCGGATCAACCGAAGCAGGCGCATGATCGGTCCCATCCAGGCACCTGGTTGATTGGCAGGCAGGATGGACCACGCAACTGGGATGGCGCTGCCACGATACAGCACACTCACGACCAGCGCAACAATCTGATCAGTGTGTAAAGTCGCGTCCACAGCCAGCGCGATCTCTGTGGCTTGCCACCACTCGACAATCCAGCGCAGGAGCGGGACGAAGCAACTCTGGACCTCGATTTGGGTTCGACAGGGAGCGGCTTTGTCAGCACCATCATACAGCCATTCGCGCAGGCGTTGGCGAAGCGTGTTCCAGTCGTCAAGAAACAATACGGCGGTAATAACCGCAGACTGGCAAGCACTCTGCGCCAGGATGGTGCCATATACCCACAGCGCTAAGCCACGCTGTTGGGCAGGACGCAAGCTGGGAAACCGCTGTGCCATCACGCTTTCCATTTGGTACAATTCGTGGGGAACGCGCATCAATCTCCTCCGGTATCACGATGCGTAAGCACATCCATGATGCCAGAAGATTCTGCGCGTTCCCCATCCGTTCAATCCCTTCTCTACCTACCCTTGTAAACCATCCCCGCTCCCATTGGAAGAAGGGTGGCGCGGCGGCGACGGGGCCTGTCCTGAGCGTGCCTGCGGTGAGCTTGTTGAAGCCGTCGAAGGGTGAGGGACGGCGCTAACCTATCGAAACAGTACAGCTAACCTGTAGATGATGAGAAAAGGGTCAACGTGCATGTACGTTGTTTACGCGATCCGATTCGCTTCAATGTAATCCCAGATAATCCGATAGCCCATGCCCGGCTCCTGTGGTATATGAACATAACCTTCAGCGTCCATCGGATCGCCAATTGTTTCTAGATAGGGCGGCGGAGTTTCGTAGTCCACGCCGGGCGCGAGCAGACCGCGCTCGTAATATTCGCACACATCCTCACTGGTGGAGCCTAAAATCTGAAGGTTGGCAAAGCCGCTCATGTGCATCTCGCACTTCACGCCGAACGCCTCAGCCACGGCGGCCATCTTCTTCGCGCCGGTAATGCCGCCACGCAACACATCGATGCGGGTCATGTCCGATGCGCCGCGTGCGATCCAATCGGCACGCGTATAAAAACTTCCGGCTGCAATCTCAGGTGAAAGAATCGGGATGTCCAGCTCGCGGCAGAGCTTTTCGTAGGTGGAAACGCGATATTCGGGCATGGGGTGCTCGAACCAGTAGAAATGTAGCTTTTCCAGCTCGCGCCCGACCCGGAACGCTTCTTCGTAGGTGCGGTAGGTGCCCCACGGGTCGAAGCTCAGCACCATGTCGTCGCCCACCGCCTCCCGCACGGCATGGCAGACCTCGATGTCCTGCTTGATGTGGGAAGGCCGGCCCGGATCGGGCTGCTTCGTGACTGGATCCCAGAAGTAGTATGGATGAATCTTGTAGTGGGTGTAGCCCTGCTGCTTGCATGCCAGCGCATGCCGGGCATACTCTTCGGGCGTGCCCATGTTCGGGTAGGTGCTGGCGTAGGCTTTGACCTTGTCGCGGCAGCCGCCCAGCAGCTTGTAGAGCGGCACTCTGAAGGCCCGCGCCTGCAAATCCCATAGCGCCATGTCGAGCACACTAATCAGGTTTTCTTCCAGGTTGGCTACCCACAGCCAGTGCCAGAACTTCTCGCGGTCAAACGGATCATGCCCTACAATCAGCGACTTGATGCGTCCTTCCAACACGGCACGCTGATCGGCTAACAAACCATCCTGGTCGCCATGACCATGCCCGCCGAGATAATAGCCCTCCGCGCCTTCGTCGGTCGTAACTTTGGTCAATGTTTGAACCACCTCGACTTCTGGCAGCATCTCACCGTTGCGGAAGGAGCGCCGCCGCACGCGAAAGGGAATCACTTGCAGATCAGTGATTTTCATGACCGTTTCCTTTCTGCCTGACCTATTGATTCGTGTGATACAACTCGTCAATCACCTGCTGCAATTCGCGCTGCGTCAACGCGTCGATGGCAGGTGCCGGGCTGCGAACTTTGGCTGTGCGAATCACGCCGCGCTGGCGCAAGATCTCCTTGTGAACAGAATAAAACAGGCCGACTCCCTGCGCGGCAATCCGGTTCACCGGCGCAATCGTGCGGTCGAATACCGCGCGTGCGGCGCGCTCGTCCCCGCGCTGGAACAGGTTCCAGACCTCGACAAAGGCTTCCGGCTGCGTGCAAAACGGCATCGTTCCCATCGAACCGCGCCGCATCTCCTCGATGAAGTAGCCGCCGCCCGCGCCGCCAAAAACGACCAGCATGTCGCCCGCTTTTGTGACCATGTCGACTACTTTCGCCGCGACCGGTAGACTTTCGACCTTGATGTAGCGAACCTGCGGGCATGATTCGGCGATCTGGCGCGCCAACCCGGCGGAGACCGGCGCGCTGGCCGTATCCTGGATGAAGATCGGGATGCTCACCGCGTCGGAGATGGCGCGAAAATAGTCGAGGACTTCATCTGGACCGGCGGGCATGAAGTTCGGCGGCATGATCATGAGCGCGTCCGCGCCGCATTGCTCGGCGCGCTGGCTGTAGAGCACGGCCAGGTCTGTTCCCGCCGCGCCGGTATTGACCACAACCGGCACGCGCCCGCGCACCTGATCGACGACGATGCGCGTCATGTGCTCGCGCTCGGCTTCCGAGAGCTTGAACACCTCGCTCCCTAACGCGATGCCAAGCCCATGCACGCCCGACTGGATGTTGAACTCAACCAGGCGGCGCAGGCTCTCTTCGTCGATTCGCGCGTTCTCGTCAAACGGTGTGACCAAAATGGGGAACACACCGCGCATGGTATTTGTTTGCATCAGCTATGCTCCTGAAGTATTGATCGGTAATTTGCCGCACCAGCGCAGCGCGTTGCGAATGAGTGTCTGATAGGAAGGATGCAGCCACACTTCAACGTTGTGGCCGGGCGAGAGCAGGCAGACGCGGCCTGCGCCCTCGTTGCGGGTCCAGCCGCCGGGTTGCGTGCCATGCTCAGATGTCGTGGTAAGAAAGACATCGGCCTCCGTGTCGTCCAAATCCATGAAGTAGTGCTCGTCTTTGATTGTGAACGCTTCGCTGTCAGTTGCAAGTGGATGGCCTGCCTGTGGCTCAATTGTGACCTGGCACTGCGGCGGATGGTGCGTGAATACGCCACCTAGCAGGCCGCGTAGCACTGGCTTTTCGGCGTAGCTCGCCGAGCCAGAGTGGATGACGAGCAGCCCATTGCCCGCGCGGACGTAGTCGAGAAACGCCTGCTGCGCTTCGTCGATCATCCACGGGCGGTGGTCGGTTGCGGTGGTGTCGTTGGATTTCGTCAAAATTACCAGCGGGTAGTCGGCCATCCGCTCGGCGGACCATTCATCGGCATTTTCGATGAAGTCGAAGGCGAACTCATTCGATAGCAGCTCAAGGCCACGGCGTGGTGTGCTGGCCGGGTGCCAGCGATCGTCGCAGAGAACGAGAATACGCATATGTATGTCCTTCTTTGGGCTATTCAGGATGCGCGTGCCTTTACGCGGGCGAAAGCACCAGCAGCGAAACGCTATGCACCGGCATACTAAATGTCAATGTCATAGCGCCGTCGGTCGCAATCGCGCGCGGCGGCTCCAGCAGTTCCAATCCGTCGCGGGCCTTGATCGCGGCATGCTGCCCGGGCGCGGGATACATTGGCTTGCCCTGGCGCAGCCACTCGGCGTAAGCGTTGCTGTGCGCGTGGCCGATGCGATAATGCTCGACGCGCACCTGTGATGCGTCGAACGGCAGCCGCTCGATGGTCAGATCGACGGTTGTGTCGCCGCTCATGTCCCAATCATCATGGTGATTGTAGAGCAGCACGGTCAGCGCCTTGTTGCCTGACAAAGCCGCGAATCCGCCGACATCGGGCGCTTCGCCAAAGCCGCACGGGTCGCGGTACTGTAGCGGGTCTTTCGCGCCACTGCTGGTGAAGCGCACTTCTTGGTCGCCCATCTTTGCGTACATGCGAAACAAATTCAGGATGGCTTTGTCGATGCCTTGCGTCGAGAAGGCGCGCGTGCCCTCGAAGCAGCGCTCGCCGACGAACATGAAGGCCCATGAGAGCAGTTTCAAGTCCCAATCGTGCCCGCGAGCATAGCGACTCACTTTATCGAAGGCGGCGGCGACGAAGCTGGGATAATATTCAGTGTTGCGGAAGTTGAGGTTGGCGTTGTCCCACGCGCCGCCCGCCGCCCAGCCGTCCGGGTCGATCTCTGACAGCACGCATTCCAGATTCTTGAGCGCCGGATATTTGCTGATAATCTCATGGCCGTGCTGTGTGTGGCTGAGGATTTGCTGCACCGAGGGCGGGCGCTGTGGGCGGTGCTTCGGGTCGGCGCGGTAGCCGCCGCCTTTGACATGGAAGCTGAGAAAATCGACGGGCGCGCCCTGCTCGCCTGTGCATGCGTTGCGCCCGTTGACGCAGTGATCGAGAAACGCATCGAGCCACGCGGCAGCATTGCTCTCAGGGCGCGGGTTGGTCGTGGCCGGGCCGCCGACGCGCGCCGCAGGGCAGGCGGCTTTCACAGCAGCGGCGGTGTAGTCGTACAGCGTGTTGAATTCTTCCAGCGTGCCGCGCCAGTAGAAGATATCCGGCTCGTTCCACAGTTCCCAGTACCACGATGCGGCTTCGTCGCGCCCGTAGCGCTCGACACAGTGCTGCACCAGATTGAAAACCAGATCGTGCCATTTCTGGTAGTCCTTGGGCGGGTTGGCCCAGCCTTCGGCGCGATACGCCTGCGCGGTCCAGTTGTCATGGGCTTTGTCGTAGCGCGCCGGGTCGGCCAGATCCTGCGGCATGAAGCCAAGCTCGACGAACGGCTTGCAGTTGTAGCGCAGCATGGTGTCGAACACCATATCGACGATGCTCCAATCGTAGACTGGGTCGCCCGCGTCGTCCTCCAGGTAGGCGTTAGTGGAACCCCATTTGTAGAAGCCGTGGCAGTTGCCGGTGCAGAACAGGTGGTGGACGCGGACGTAGTAAGGCTTTTCCTCGAAGGCCATGAACTTGGCAAGTAACTCCTGGCCTTCGGGCGTGTAGGTGTAATTAACCTCGTCGTAGCCGATGTAGTTCCAGTTGTGGGGCAGCTCGCCCAGCCACTCCCCGGCATCGACGCTGACGGTGACGTGCTTCTCTGCGGTCATGCGCTTGTCTCCTTCACAGCTTGAGCGTAGCGCGATGATACGCGAGGTTGGGCGGGATGTAAAGTAAAAAAGTGGCGGGAAGTAATCCCACCACTTCAGGGCTGTGCTGTATCAGAGGCTAATGGTTAGGACCGTACCAGGCCACGAGGCCATTAAATAGGTTTTGAGCAATCGCTTGTTGCCGCTTGCCGGTACCGTCGCTTAGCGCGGTCTGCTCAGCAGGGTTGGATAGAAACACTGTTTCAGCCAGCGCGGCCGGTGCAGTGGTTTTCAGCAGTAGTCCCGATGCGAACTGGGTGGGCGATATTTTCTGAAGTGGCGCGCTCCCATCTGGCGTAAGCAGATTGTAGTTGTTCCAGATCGTTTGCGCAAACGCGCTATCTTTGTTCAGCTTGCCATAATAGGAGCGAAAATAATCAACACTGGGATCGCTCACGGCGTTGAGGTGGATCGAGAGCACCGTGTCAACCTTGCCTGCGTTGCAGATATTTGCCCGGTCAGTGTTGCCCAGCGTTTCATCGCCCGTGCGCGTCATGACGACGTTGTAACCTGCTCCTGTGAGTAAGCCCTGCAGACGTTTGGCGATATCGAGCGTCAGGTCTTTTTCTTGCATACTGCCATACACTGCGCCAGAGTCAGTGCCGCCATGTCCTGCGTCTACGCAGACGGTATGAGGAGTTGGCGGAGGCGCGGGCCGCCCGGCGTAGGCAGCGCGTGGCAGCAGTGCGAGCAGCAGCATGCTTGTGGCGATGAGCAATGCGGACCAGCGTACCATCACATGTCGCGTCATGGGTGTGCTCACTTTCAGTTTTATTGAACCGTAGTGGTGAAGTTGATAGATTTTACTTCAGGACGGCGGTTTCGCAATAGGCATATGAGTGCTGTGCATGGGCGATAATCAGGGGTAAATCTTGCGTATCGAGGCAACGCGGCTGAATAGCCAGGAATATAACTTATCCTTCACCTGCCTTCTACTCAATGGTATACTACGCACCGTGCGAGGCAGTGAGGCTCGCCGTAGAGTCACCATGTGCCCTTTGACACTCGCAATGCGCTAGCGGATTATGCTTCGTCTTTCATTGAATTGGGGATTGCAATGGTACACGGCAAGGCTCTTGCGCCATCGTCTATCGTTAATTGTTACCGTCCGCCCATGCCGGTCATGGCGATGCCCCTGATGAACCAGCGCTGGCCGATCATATAGACCACCACCACTGGCAGCATCGCGATCATCGACCCGGCCATCAGCAGGTTCCAGTCCACTTTGTACTGCCCCTGAAAGGCTGCCAAACCGACTGGCAGCGTGCGCATGGTGAGCGAGTTGGTGATAATGAGCGGCCAGAGAAACTCGTTCCAGGTGTTCAGCGACACAAAGATCGTCAATGCGGCAATTACCGGCCCGCTGAGCGGCATGATCACCTGCCACCAGATGCGGAACGACGACGCGCCATCCATACGGGCGGCCTCGTCGAGATCATGCGGGATGCCCAGGAAGTATTGGCGCAGCAGGAAGGTGCTGAACGCCGAAAAGGCCGGCGGCAGGATAATCGCCTGATAGGTGTCGTACCAGTGCAGAAAGCGCGTTAGAACGATAAAATTTGGAATCATCGTGACCTGGAACGGGATCATGAGCGTCGCCAGGTAGAGCAGAAACAGCGCATTGCGCCCGCGAAATTGCAGCCGCGCAAAGGCGAACGCTGCCAGCGACGAGATAATAATTTGCAGCACGGTCACGCAGACGGTAACAATGGCACTGTTCAGGTAAAAGCGCCCGAACGGCATGGCAGCAATCGTGCGCGCGTAGTTGTCCCACGCGATGGGCTGAGGAATCCAGATCGGCGGGTAGGCAAACACGTCCGGCGGACGCTTCAGTGAGGTGCTGAGCATCCACGCGAACGGCAGCAGCATGACGACGCTGCCGAGGATCAGCGCAATATGGAGTGGGATGTGGCTGGGATGGAAGCGCGGCTTACGATCCTCGGTTGACATAGTGCCTGCTGCCATCGTTACGCCTCTCCTGCTTCATAGTGAACCCAGCGGCGCTGGAAGTAGTTCTGCGCCAGCGTGGCCGCAAAGATAAATGCGAACAGCACCCACGCGATCGCTGATGCGCGACCCATCTGACTGAATTGGAATGCAACCTGATAGATGTAAAACACGATCGACTTGGTGGCATTCGCCGGGCCGCCCATCCCGCGCGTCATGACGTATGGCTCACTGAACAGTTGGAACGCGCCAATCATCTGAATAATCAACAGAAAAAAGGTCGTCGGGCTGACCAGCGGCAGGGTGACGTTGCGGAAGCGCTGCCACGCGCCCGCGCCGTCCACATTCGCGGCGTCATACAGTTCCTGCGGCACGGCTTGGAGTCCGGCGAGGTAGATCACCATGGTGAAGCCCATGTTCTTCCACACGGTCAATGCAATCACCGCCGGTTTGGCCCAGAACGGATCGTTCAGCCAGTCCGGTGGCGCCCATGTCGGGCCGAACATATCCGCCAGCCACCAGAACACCGCGCTAATGATGCCGTAGTCGCGGTTGAACATCCACTGGAACACCAGCGCCGCCGCGACGACGCTGCTGACGACCGGCATGAAATAGATCAAACGGTATATCTTCAAGCCGTGGATTGCTTGATTCAATGCTAGCGCCACCAGCAGCCCGGCGGCGAGTTGGAGTGGCACAATAAAGATAGTGTAGTAAAACGTATTCCAGAGCGTTTGCAGGAAGATTGGGTCACGCGTGAAGAGAATGTTGTAGTTGGTCAGGCCGGTCCATGTCGGCGGATTGATCAAATTCCAATCCATGAAGCTGAGCACCAGCGACGCCAACACCGGCCCAACCACGAACAACAGAAAGCCCGCGAAGCTCGGTAGCAGAAACAGGTACGCCTCATTCTGACGTCCCGGACGCCAGCCACGCGACCGCCGTGTCGTGGTAGATGATTGTGTTTCAGCTCGTGTAGCCATGGTGTATCCTGACAAAATGACAAAATGACAAGGTGACAAGATGACCGGGTGTGATACGCGGTAGCCGCTCGTCACCTTGTCACCTTATCACCTTATCACCTTGTCACACTACTGCTGCTTCGGGTAGCCCTTCTGCTGCAAGAACGCGTCTACCTGCTGGCAGATTTGCTGCACGGCTTGCTCGGGCTGCGCCTGTCCGGCCCATACCGGCTCCAGCCCCGGCTCGATGATCGAGCTATCCAATTCGTCCCAATCCGGGAAGTAGCCGAAGCGCCCGATCTGGGCGTTCTCGGCCTCCGTCAGGAACGCCTGGCGATTGGCGGGCGGCTGGTCCGACTTCAGGAAGGCATCCGACCTGGCGACCGACTGGAGCGCCGGGAAGATTTCGCCCGACTGGGTGTAAATCTTCTCGCCGCCGTCAGTGCTTTGTAGCCATTCAAGGAATGTCCATGCCGCATCTTTGTGGGCGCTCTTGGCGCTCATTACCCATGCCGCGCCACCAGCGGTCGAAGCGTGCTGACCGTCCTTCGGAATCGGCACGACGGCCACATTATAGTTCATGTTGGCCTGATTAAAGGCCGACACGCGGCTGGAGTTCTGAATGATCATGGCGACCTGTCCGCTCTGGAATACGGCTGCGTCACCGCCCGCCTGGCTCAGATCGGCGGAGCGCATCGCCAACTTGTCGTTCATCATGCCAGCGAAGAACTTGATAGCCTCCACCGCCGCTGGCTCGGTCAGCGTACACTTGGATGGATTGCGCATGTCGTCCAGAATGCTGCCCTTGTTCTGATTGACCCATAGCGCCCACTTGCCGCCTTCCATGCCGAGCGCGTAGCGTGTGACGCGCCCGCTATTCTCGACCACCGTTAGTTTCTTGGCGGCGTTCAGTAAGTCGTCCCACGTCCAGTTCTCATTTGGATATGCTACGCCCGCCTTATCGAAGATGTCTTTGTTGTAGTACAACACTTCGGTGCTGATGTCGCGCGGGAAGCCGTAGATATGGCCGTTATACGTGGCTGATTTGAGCAGGTTCGGCCAGTAGTCGTTGGTGTTGTAGTTGTACTTCTCGATGTACGGCGTCAGGTCTTCCAGCACGCCGGTTGCGGCGTAGCTGGGCGTCGGCCACAGGAAGAGCACATCAGGAATTTGCGAAGCGTCGCCGCTGGCCCATAGCGTCTTCAGCTTCGTGAAGTATTGATCCCACGGCTGAGCCCATGTTTGAATTTTGATGTTCGGGTGCGAATCCATAAACGCCTTGGCGACCTTCTCATGGCTGGCGGCTTCCTCCGGGCTGCCCCAGAAGCCCCATGTGAGCGTCACCTGTTCGCCACTTGCAAGTGGCGCGCTGGTCGCCACTTCACCAGCAGCAGCCGGTGCGTTGGTCGGCGCATTTGCTACTGGCGCAGTAGTCGCTCCTTGCTGCGGGCGCACTGGCGTGGTTTCACCACCGGCAGCTGGGAGCCGTTGGTATCGCTACGCTGTCTGCCACTCCCGCTGCCGCCGCATGACGCCAGCATGAGGGCCACAATTGCAAGAATCGGAAGTATGATGCGCTGCTTATGCATCTACGTGTCTCCTTGTACAACAGTGCTGGTCCGCCTGACCAACACTTTCACCAGAAATAAAAACCACAAACCGGCAAATCCAACAAAAATCAAGAAACATGCTCATGCGTATCTTGAAAACCCTATTCCTCCTTTCACACAAAGCGCGCCATGCGGGCCGCCATTTATGAGCATTGCATGCCTGTTATACCGGTCCGCCGCCTGGCCGCACGATCATGTCATTGACTTCGCTGGCAACGGCGGAAGCGGGCTTAGCGGCCAACAGGTCATCAAATAGCGGCAGTTCGCCGGTTCGCACGGCGCGCTCGGCATACAAAAACATCGCCGCCGACCATGCCTGCTGCGCATAGCCCATCGGGTGGCCGCTCGCGCCATGGAGCCACTCGTTGAACTCCCATGCGTCCTCCAACCCTTGCTGGTTGGCCTCGGCCAGGGAAAGCAGCATCTTTTCGGCCTGCGCACGCCAGTTATACCGCATGAAAGCAGCAACATGGAAGCCACCGATCATGGGCCAGATGCCCCCATTATGATATTGATGCGGCAAATTGAGGTTGCGGCTGCGATAATATTCGCGCCAATTGTTCTCGCCGGGATAGATTGGCGGATGGATGGCCTTGGTCGGGTACGGCTCGGACATGCCAACCTGCTGCATGTAGCGCAGCATATGATTGGTACGGTGCCCGTCGGCCACTCCGGTCAATACTGCCAGCAGATTGCCCAGACTGTCGCACCAGTCGCCATACTCACGGAACGCTACCCATGGCAGGTAAAACGGACGGCTGGAGATCGTGCCGATATTGTGGTACAGCAGGTACCACTCCAAACGGAAGGCCTTCAGCCGTTCCAAGTGTACGGCGAAATGTTCCGCCACCCAGCAACGGTCGATCCACATGAGCGCGTTGATTCGCTCATGGATGCCTGCCGCGTCTACCACGAGTTGGTGGATCGGCGCGTCGGCTTGCAGATGCTGCGCCAGTTCCTGATGCGCCAGCGCTGCGCCGTAGTACAACACGTTATCGTACAACGTGTTGTAGCGCACTGCAATAAGGTCCATCCAGTCGCCCGCCTCGGGAATCTCCAGCAGCCCGCACTCGTTCATGTCCTGATACTCGACCCATAGCAGCGCCCGATTGATCGCTGGCCAGTGCCGTTGAAGAAACGCCGTGTCGCCGGTCGCCTGGAAGTGCAGATAATGGCTCAGAATGAACCACAGGTTCGAGTCGGCGGCTCCGGCATTTTCGGTGCTGATGTAGCCGGTGTCAGGATTGACGTTCAGCGGCACCAGCCCACGCGGCGACTGGTGCGCGCCCAGCGTTTCCAACGCGGCCCGTCCGGCGGCGATTAATTCCGGATCACCGCTGGCAACAGCGCCCAGAAAGATGATGCCGTTGTCGCGCGCCCAGATCTGCGGATAGCCTGCTGCCAACCCGGAAGCGCGGAAGCCGCTTGATGTTACACACTGTTGCAGCACACAGAGCGCGCGACGGCGTGTTTCATCAATGATATGTTGGTGATCATGCATGGCAAAGTCCAGCTGCAGAATGAGTCCGATGGTGGTTCAGATGGTGAAATTACATGGTACCGAGTGGCTGCGGAGTTGTCAAATGGTTGCCATGTTGCGGGCGTTTGTTCTGGCCTGCTTGGAAGGAAAATCCCCTGTGATCTGAAGAACGTGTAAAGCGTTTGTGCTTATATCGTTTCTGGGAGTGCTGTCTGTAGAGGCATATTCGATAGACAATCAGCAAGCGCATTATATTAGTGGATGCGCCACAAACGCGCGGCGGTGAGCGCGACCCACAGCAGCAGGGCGGCGAGGAAAACGTAGAACGCCAGCCCTTTAAGCACAAAAGCAGGCGCGGCGAGCAGGAGCGTGGCAATCGTGTAGCTGGCATGCCCGCGCCACGCGGGGTCGCGCCGAAAGCGGCGAGCCAGCAGCAGCATGGCGGGCAACAGCGATAGTCCGAGCAGCACAAAGGCCGCGTCATGGATGCGACCATGCCACGTCGGTGGCTGGCGGCTCAGTGTCGGGTCGGTCTTGCTGACCAGCAGCACCAGCGCAACGCCTGCAATGCCAAGCAGTGTTGGGCCGCCGCGTTGCTCCGGGTGTGCAATGCCGCGCTGCAAGCCTGCCGCAAAGATAATCATGGCAATGCCGCTGCCGATGAACGCTGCCTCCATGACACTGCCATACGGCCCAAGCGCCAGCCCGCTTGGCCAGTCGAGCGTCGGCGCGCTGATCGGATCCCATCCCAGCCCATGCATGAAATCGCGCTCGGCCCACGTCAGCGCTGCGATTGTGCCGCCAAGCAGCAGCGGACCAACCATGCCGAGAGCGGCGGCAATGCGCGTCATCATTTGTCGTGCTGCCTTTCTCGCACTACAATACGCTGGAACAGTCTTGTTTGTGAGGAGTTCAACTATGACGACAACCCCCGGGGATTGTGAAAGTACGCCGCCGGCCCGCCGCAATAATATTGACGCGAACGGCGTCTACTTATCGTACCTTGAATGGAACAGCGATGGGCCGCCGATGGTGCTGCTTCACGGCATCACGAGCAGCGCCCGCAGCTGGTGGCGGGTTGCGCCCGCGCTTGCTGAGCAGGGATATCACGTGTACGCGTTCGACATGCCGGGCCACGGCGAGAGCGCCGAAACCGATGATCATCACATTCCGGCGATTGCGGGTTTGATTGCAACGGCCATGCGCACGCTCGACATTGACGATGCAGTGGTCATCGGCCATTCGTGGGGCGGTGCGACGGCACTTGAGCTTGCCAGTGTGGTGACCGACCGGCCCGCGCTGCGTAAGGTGGTGCTGATCGACCCGGCCATGGGCATGAAGCCGGAGCGCGGTGCAGAAGCGCTGCCGAACTTCATGGTGGGCATTGGCGACCCGCCGGAAGCCAACCGCACGCGGCTGCGCGCGGCCAACCCGCTGTGGCAGGAATGCGACGTGTACTGGAAGGTCGAGGCGCTGGTGCATTGCCGCCCGGCTGCCGTGCGTGGTCTGTTCCTCGAAAGCGACACCTGGGATCTCACAGCCCACCTCGCGCAGGTGGATGTGCCACTGCTGCTGCTCGTCGCTGACCCGCAGTATACCGTTATTTCGCCCGCCATGCTCGCCGCCGCCGAACGCGCCATCCGGCAAGACATCAGCCGCGTTGTGATGGTGCCCGGCACCGACCACAACATGTTCCGGGCTGGCTACGATAAGGTCATGCCGATCCTGCTTGATTGGCTCGACAGTAGCGCCGCCTAGATTTCACTACAAAGAACTTCTGTGTCATGGTGAGCGCAGCGAAACATCTCGTGATTATCTGCGATGTACGCCAATGAGATGCTCCACCCTTCGACTGCGCTCAGGACAGCGCTTCGTTCAGCATGACAATGTTGTAGTCACTGCTTTACTCAAACTTCTTCAAAATCTCCGACAGCGGTAGCGCATCGAGTGCGGGCAGCACGAGATCGGCAGGCGGCATCTGGGAGCTGCGCAGTGACTGCGCCGGGCACAGCGACCACGCGCATGCCTGCCGCCCGCGCCGCGCGTATACCATTAGGCGAATCTTCGAATACCAGGCACGCGCCGGGCGACACAGCCAGGCAGGCCGCCGCGCTTAGAAAGAGGTCAGGTGAAGGCTTGGTCGCCGCTACATCGTCGGCGGTGCGGACGCATGTGAATGCATCGTAGATTGCGTGGCGGCGCAGCCAACCCTCGACCCACTCGCGCCCGCTGCTGGATGCCACTGCACATGGGAGTTTTAGCGTTTGTGCCTGTGCCAGCATGTGTTGAACGCCCGGCAGCAGCGGCTGTGCGAGGCTCAGTTCATGCTTGCGGGCCGTGCGCCGCGCCATGGTGGCCTCGCGGTCGAATGTATCGCCCATGGCCGCCGCGAGGTGTTCCAGCGCATCGAAGCCCTTGCCAGGTCCACGCCCCAGCGCATCCTCCCACATCTCCAACGTCAGGTTGTGACCGTGCTCGGCAAAAATCTCGCGCCAGCTCTCGAAGGCCGGCGTTTCCGTGTCGATGATCAGTCCGTCAAAATCAAAAATAAGTGCATCAATCATAGTATGTGCGTGATTTACAATTGGAAACACATGTCATTGTACCTCATATTGTGAAGTGGACGAAAGCAGCACTTATCATTACAATGCGGCGGCAGCAAGGGCGCATGTAATTTTGCATAATGCATTTATGGGGTGGCTGATGTCGGAATTGGTACTTGGTTTGATGCTGTTTGCGATCGTGCTGACGGTGTCCGCGCTTGCGTCGGGGATCGTGGAGCGCGCACCGATCTCATTCCCAATTATCTTTCTTGGCATCGGCTTGCTGCTGGGCAATGGTGGGCTTGGCGTGCTTGACATCAATGTACATTCCATCACGCTGGAAGCGGTTGCGACGGTTAGTCTGGCGCTGGTGCTGTTTCTCGATGCCGTCAACATGCAGGTGGATGAAGTGCGCGAGGATTGGCTGGTGCCAGTTCTCTCGCTTGGTCCTGGCTCGCTGTTGACGATTGCCGGGATAGCGGCAGCGGCCTATTTTTTGATCGGCACCACGCCGGTGCAGTCGGTGCTGCTCGGCGCGATCCTTTCCTCGACCGACCCGGTGGTGCTGCGCGACGTGGTGCGCGACGAACGGATTCCGCGCTCGGTGCGGCGGGCGCTCGGCGTTGAGTGGGGCATGAACGACATTGTGGTGCTGCCAGTAGTCCTGATCTTGATCGCCCTTTTGCAGGCGCAGATCAGCGGCGCGGCGGACTGGGTGTTGTTTCTGGTGCGGTTGCTGGTATTCAGCCCGGCAGTTGGCCTGGTGGTCGGCGGGTTGGGCGCGCTGCTGATCAATCGCGCCGACCGGCGCTTCAGCATTCGGCGCGAATATCAGGCATTGTATGGCATTGGGCTGGTGCTGATCGCTTTCGTTGCCGGGCAGGCGGTACAGGGCGACGGCTTTCTGGCGGCGTTCTTTGCAGGTCTTGCAGTAACGCTGTTTAACATGGAGTTGTGTGACTGCTTTCTGGAGTATGGCGAAACAACGTCCGAAATGATGATGCTGCTTGCCTTCATCTTGTTCGGGGCCGTACTTTCGACGCTGCTCTGCACGGTGCCGCTGGTTCTGACTCTGCTGTTTGCGCTGGTGGCAATCGGCGTGGTGCGGCCTGTGGCGATGGGACTGGTGCTGCGGCACGCCAACATGAGCCGATCGGGCGGGCGTTCATCGGCTGGTTTGGGCCGCGTGGCCTCAGTTCGCTGCTGTTAGCGCTGCTGGTGGTGCAGAGCGGTGTGCCGCAATCGGAGTGGCTGCTGGCGGTCACCGGCATGGTGGTGCTGGTATCCGTGGTGCTGCATGGCGTTTCGGCCACGCCGCTGTCGGCATGGTACGGGCGGCGAGTAGCTGCGAAAACACTGATGGAGGAGCGGGAAAGCAGCGCGATCGGGCTGTTCCAGCGCAACCTGGGCGGCACGCCGCGGATTACGCCTGCCGAACTCGCAACGCTCATGGAAGGGCCAAATCCGCCAATCGTTATTGACGTGCGAACGCGCTCACAATACGATGACGATCCTGGGCAAATTCCCGGCAGCGTGCGCGTGCTGCCTGACCAGGTGGAAGCATGGGCGGCAGACCAGGATCGCAAACGCGCGGTGGTGGCCTACTGTACCTGACCGAGCGAAGCGACGAGCGCCCGTGCGGCGCGTGTGCTGAACAGGATGGGCTTCAACGCGGCGGCGCTAGAGGGCGGTTACACCGCATGGCTGGCGAAGTACCCCACCGAGCCGAAGAGCACGGAGCATGACAAAGTTCCGCGCAAGGAACAGCCTGAGGAAACAGTGGTAGAGGAGCGGGCATGAACGATGGTACGACGTCTCCCACAATCTTTATCTTTCCTCAATAGTATTTAAATAAGTTTTCTCTTGTCAAACCAACTATATTAGATTATACTAACGACCGTGAGTTGTCGTTCTGCAGCACGCTCCGATGCCCGCACCGGTCCGCGCTGTGGCCATGTGCATGATACTGAAAGGACTCTTTGTGGCATCACTGCTTCATAACGCGCGCATGCACCCACTGCAAGCACTCATAAAGATTGTTCTCGCGCTGGGCGGATGTGTGCTGCTCGGCGTGCTGGTGTGGCAGGGCATCACCGCGCAGGGCGTGCCTGATCCAACTGCTGCACACCTCGATCCCACGGCTGTGACGCTGAACACGGCGCTGCTGGTGTTTCGCGAAGGGCTGGAAGCCATTCTGGTTCTGGCTGCTATTACCGCGAGTTTCCTCGGCACGAATCAGAACTATCGTCGTCCTGTCGCCATTGGCGCTGGGCTGGCGCTGCTGGCAAGCGTCGTGACATGGTTCGCGCTGGTCGGTCTGTTAGACTCGGTGAATGCGCCTGCTTTGCAGATTCAAGCGGTCACAGGCGTGCTGGCAATTGTCGTGCTGCTGGTGATCATGAACTGGTTTTTCCACAAAGTGTACTGGACCGGCTGGATCGCGCACCACAACCGCCGCAAGCGCGAGCTTCAGTCACAGGCGCTCACCAATGCCTCGCAAGTAACCACCGGATTGCTGCTTCTGGGCTTCAGCGCCACCTACCGTGAAGGCTTTGAGGTCGATTTGTTTTTGCAATCACTGCGCCTGCGGGTCGGCACGCAAGCCGTGCTTGAAGGTGTGTTAATTGGCCTCGCATTCACTGTGCTGGTGGGCATGATCACCTTTTTGACGCACCACAAGCTGCCGTACAAGAAAATGCTGGTACTAACCGGCGTGTTGCTCGGCATGGTGCTGGTGGTCATGGTGGGCGAAAGCGTGCAGGAGTTGCAGCAGGCCGGTTGGCTGACGACTACGCCGGTCGCCGTGCCGCTGCCGGACTGGTTCGGCATGTGGTTCGCAACCTTCCCAAACCTTGAAGGTCTGGTGGCACAGGCTGGCGCAGCCGTGCTCGTGATAGGCTCGTATGTCGCCGCGCAATACGTGCGGGTGTGGCGACCCCGCCAGCGCGGCGGCGCGGCGGCGACCCGCGCAGTGCAACCGCCACAGACCGAGCCGGAAGCACAGCATCTGCCAGCGCGCTGATAGCCCCTTCACGTATTCTTCAATCAGGTGCTTCACAAAAAGAGCAGCGGCGATCATGCATGATCGTCGCTGCTCTTTGTATACATGCGTAGCAACGAGAGCACATCACGTTGCTTCATGACATCACAAACGTGAATCCGGCTACGTTAGATAAGGATCGCGCACGCCGTTGTAATATACATGCACGACCTGATTGCGGGTGATGCGCGCAACTGCATCCCATACCTCGTCGTCATCGGTGCTGTGAACTACCAGCATGCCACGTTCCGGCGCGAACTCATCCTCGCCGGGCGGGATGACGAAGCCGAGCCACTCCTCAGGATAGCGCTGCTCGACGGTATGAATAAGCTCGATGCGGCCCTTCGCTTCCATGCCGGTGTATGGACAGCCGCAGTCGCAGTCAATCCCACAGTTGTCGTGCGTTCCGCATGACGCGACCTTGCCGCCATGCTCGGCGGTGGTCAAATTAATCATAACTGGCATAACAAACCTTAAAACCGAGAACCGAGAACCAAATTCGTTGATCAATCAGCGGATTCTTGGTTTTCCGGTTCTCGGTTCTTCCCTTATATATAAATCGCCTCGCCCTCGGCGGCGGCGTGCTCAGCCTCACCCAGGGCTTCGTATAGTGTTGGGTGGGCGTGAATGGTCCGCATGAGCGACTCGGCGGTCGCTTCATGTGAGAGCGCAACGCCGGCTTCAGCGATTAATTCAGTGGCGCTTGGCCCAATAATATGCACGCCCAGCACTTCGTCATACTTATTCTCCGACACAAGCTTGACGAAGCCAGAAGCCTGCCCAAGGATGCGCGCTTTGCCGTTAGCAGTGAATGGAAACTTACCTATTTTGACATCATAGCCCTGCTGGCGCGCTTCCGCCTCAGTCAAGCCAATGCTGGCGATTTCAGGACTGCAATAAGTGCAGGCTGGCACCGTGTTGTAATCCACTGGCGGCACATTGTGGCCTGCGGCATGCTCCACAGCGACGAACGCCTCCGCAGAAGCCTTGTGTGCCAGATACGGCCCCTTGTCGGTGCAGTCACCGATAGCGTAGATGCCTTCGACACTGGTTTGCATGAACTCATTGACCTTGATCGCGCCGCGCTCGTCCACCTCCACGCCGACATCTTCCAGCCCGACGCCCTTACTGTTAGGCAGGGGCGCGCCAATGCCAAGCAGCATGCGCCTCGGCTGTGAGTGTCTGCTCCTTGCCGCTTGCGTCAGTCAGCGTGGCCTTCACGCCGTCGCCGGTCTTTTCGACCTTGGACAACTTCGCACCCGCCATGACTTTGATGCCACGCTTGGAAAAGGCGCGATTCAGCTCCTTGCTGATCTCCTCGTCCTCGTTTGGCACGATGCGCGGCAGCACCTCGATCAATGTGACCTCAGTGCCGAACGCGCGGTACATCGACGAGAATTCGCAGCCAACAGCGCCCGCGCCGACGACGATCAGTGACTTCGGCACTTCTTGCAGCGCCAGCGCGCCGGTAGAGGAAAGAATGCGATCCTCATCAACAATCGCGCCAATGGGCGCAATGTCACGGCCCCACTTGCCGCCGGTCGCAATCACGATCTTGCCAGCTTCTACGTTGGTTTCCTTGCCATCACCATCCGTGACCAGCACCGTATTCTTGTCTGAAAGCTTGCCGGTGCCGTTGTACACATCAATCTTATTTTTCTTCATCAAAAAGCTCACGCCCTGGGCGTTTTGCTTGACAATCTGATCTTTATATTTTTGGACACTGGGCCAGTCAAACGAAACATTTTCACTTGTGATACCGAACTTCTGGCTTTCGCGCATTTCATCCAACAGGTCAGCCGAGTGGAGCAACGCCTTGGTGGGAATGCAGCCAACATTGCCACACACGCCACCCATATACTGCCGCTCGATAATTGCTGTTTTCAGGCCAAGTTGCGCCGCCCGAATCGCTGCGACATAGCCGCCCGGTCCCGCGCCGATGACCACAAGATCATACCGTGATTCACTCACGATTAGCCTACCTTTCTCAAGCTTTCCGGCTCTGATGACACCTATTGTACCACAATGGGCATGTGACTTGCGTCTACGCGAAACCTGGATATAATAAGGAGGTGTGCGGGCTGGTAGCTCAGCGGTAGAGCAACGGTCTTTTAAACCGATGGTCCTGGGTTCGAATCCCAGCCGGCCCACCAGCAAACAAGGCTTTCTGATGCGGAACGGCGATCGTCATGATCGCCGTTTTTGTATGTTCAAGTAAAAGTGTAGCCACATATGTAGCCAAAGTCGCATGTCCAGCCGTGTCCATGGCTTCTGCCCCGCGTGCTTTTCTCTCGATGTGCAGCATGGTGGCCACCCTGATGCGGGGACGTATGAGCCGAGATTCGCAGGGTGTGGTTGCATGCTCCCCGCCCGACAGTCAGTACAGCAGTTGCTACACCGCTGCTCAGCCATTGTACCACCGGTGAATCTCGGTGGGCATGCTCCAATAGGTAGTTATCAAGATTAATTAAGGAAATCTGATAAGAGGAGATTGAAGGAGACGTACGCTCTCGCAGACCACCACTCAGCCGGGCCACCTTCAAGATCGGCATGTCTGCAGTACCATGCCGGGAATGGCGTGTTGGGTGGCAGTATAGGTTGACTTTCACTGCGCCTAGCGTCGTGGCTTACCCCTGTGATCGTATCGCGCTCCTGCAGGAGAGGAACGAGTCCAGCGTCGCACAGTGCGAAGGCCAATCGCCTGGCAGCGCCTTGGAACCGAATTGAATTCCTTCCCGCGTAGTGTATCCCCCGTTGGAATGTGCTATAATCGCGATGACCTCTCAAAGCGCTCCCGTATGGCGTGTTCCGCCGCTCCAGAGCTACGGAACCAAGATGCGCGTGCGCATGCGGATAGTGCAGCACTGCGGTACATACGCATGGGAGCGGCAAATAAAATCTGCTCTGCCGATGGCGGAAATGTATGGAGGACTGGGTATGCGTATCACCGATGTGAAGCTGCGGCACCTCGCAGGATCGATGCCGGTTGAAGGCGACTTCTGGGAGGAACGCCTCAGCCGCCCCCTGGATGTCTACCCCGAGCACAAGGCCGCCACCGCACGGTTTGGCATCACCCGCATGGCCGAGCAGAGCAGCTATCCGATCGAGGCTGTCTTTGTGCAGATCGAGACGGATGAGGGTGTCATAGGTCTCGGCGGACCGATCCAGCCGAATGTCGCCTATATCGTCGACACCGAACTGCGCTGGTTGTTGCACGATGCCGACCCGATCGCCACCGAGCGCCTCTGGGATCTGATGTATCGCCACGCCATCCACGGCAGCAAAGGCGTCACGATGCAGGCGATCAGTGTGGTCGATTGTGCCTTGTGGGATCTGCGTGGCAAGGCCGCAGGTCTGCCCGTCCATCGGCTGCTGGGTGGTCCCGTCCGCGAAACGTTCCCGGCGTATGCCAGCGCGCTGGGGTTTTCGCTAAACTCTGAACGCGTGGCGGAGCGCGCCCGGTCCTTTGTCGCGCAAGGCTACACCGCCACCAAGTGGTTTGTCCGACACGGCCCCACTGATGGCCGCGCCGGTATGGAGCGCAATCTTGCATTAGCGCGGACCCTGCGCGGTGCCCTGGGACCCAACGTCGACATCATGCTCGATGCCTGGAGCAGCTGGGATGTGCCGTACACCGTTCGGATGGCCGAGCGCCTCGCCGACTACGACATACGCTGGATTGAGGAGCCGGTGCTGGCGGATAAAATTGACGCCTGTGCCGAGATTCGCCAGCGCTCAGAAATCCCGATTGCGACTGGCGAGCATGAATACACCCGCTGGGGCCTGAAGCAACTCATGGATGCGCGCGCCGCCGATGTGCTTCAGCCTGACATCTATTGGGCGGGCGGCATCTCCGAAATGGTCAAGATTGCCGCGCTGGCCTCGGCCTACGATCTGGTCTTGATCCCGCATGGCCACTCGACCCCGGCCACAGCCCAATTCATTGCCGCGCAACCGCCCACGCTGTGTCCGATTCTCGAATATCTGATCAAGTGGAACGAGATTCACCAGTTCTTCTTCCGCAATCCGCTGAAACCGGTCGATGGGATGATTACGGTGCCCACCGATCCCGGGATGGGCATGGAGATCGACGAGGCCAAGATCGAGACCGAACGCGCGCTGCGGTGGGCGGCGTGAGCGTATCCACTAGGGCTGCGATGCACAGTCCCACACGGGCATTCATGACCGCTGCACAGGCCCAGCGGATTGTCGCTGGCTCGCAGGGAAACGCATAGCGCAAATGACGAATCAGGTTCCGATAGAGCGGCAACCGGCCCATAACCCCGTACATTGCCGGCGAGAACCCGTTCGTGGAACGGCGATTGGTAGGATCGCCGTTTGTGTGTGTTTACACAAAAATGTATCACGTTTCTCTCTCGTCCTACGCATCCTCGCCCCATGCTTCACTGATGATGGCTCGAAAGAAGTGGTTTATTTCCTCACTATCTGGTTTTGACGTTTGCTCCGGCGGCGTCACCTGTTCGAAGCGCTCCAATTCCGCTTCGATGAACGCGCTAATCGCCTGATTGCGCGGGCCGGAGTCCAACTCTGCTCCCGCCTGCTTGCGTTCCAGCAATTCGGCAATTTCCTGCTTCAGCTTGGGATCATGTACCATCGCCTCTACCAATGTCTGAAACGCCACGGGTACAATCCCCTTCCCAGCCTCAATCCACTGCATGGCAAGCAATGGGCGCAAGACGTACAAGTACTTTTTGACCCAGAATCTGCTCTCCTTGCAGGTACGAGCGGAAATTGCCACGCGCCATGTGCAGATAATGAAACATGGCTGCTCGGGGCGAATAGTACTGCGGCAGGAGCGCGCGCAGGTGGGCAGTCGCCCCAGACGGCTCGATATAGACAATCGGCGAATTCAACCATTCGAGCAATGGCGGATTGGATTTGCGCAGTAACTGGAGTGCCTTCCGCATATCCCAACCGCTCACGTCAAGGTTACTCGTGATTGGTCGTTCAATAACATCGCGACGGTGTTCGAGGTCAATTGAGAGATACCAGTCCCGCCGACGGACATACAAAAAGCGTAGGTCATAGTCACTGTCTTTGGAGGGGAAGCCCCAGGCCCGGCTGCCCGAATTCACAGGCGTACACAATGCGGACATCCTCTTGCTGCTGAATTGAGGTTAAGGCAGTCTGGATATCTTGTTGGATCATAGTCATGGTGTTGTCTCCTCGCACGAATTAGGAGAAGGGCATGCTGGGCGGATGTGGCTGTTTGTCAAGCGAGCGATACGCAATAGGATGAGATGTGTGAGTCCGAAGGGCGTGATCGGTGTGTACGACGTGTTCTGATGGTGGATCAGCACGCGGGTCACGTCAAAGATTATTATCGGTTATCCGATGATAACGATCACCTAACCATACTGTAACACAGTATGGTGTGGGTTTTAACATGGAGGTGCTACATTCTTCTCACGCTGTGCGATCCAAAATGTTGCACCTACTGAGGGTGCGGGTTCCGCGCTATGCCTTTGCCGTCTCGCTACGGCATGGGATGCCGTGGAACGTTGTGCTGGATCGCAGAATAGAAGGAGGTCTCACTTTGCGGTTTCAATCACGCCTCGCGACCACATCGCTGACGGTCGCACTCGCGGCGGCGCTCGGCTGGGGATTGGGCGCGATCACGCCCACACAGGCCCGCGACGACGACACGCGCGACCCGGGTGTCGCCTACGAACGCGACCTGCTGGATCACTCCGAGCAACTCTTTGGGTTTGGCAAGCCCCTGGCGGCTTCCGCGACCATGACAAGCAGTACAGAACCTGGTGACAAGGCGGTCGATCTCGCCAAGGGCCTCAAGGCCCGCGTCGTCAGCAACCGGGTTGGCGAGAACGCCGACCAAATCGCGCTGTGGCCCGACGACCAGCACCCGACCTACGCGATCATTTGCAATGAAATCAATGGAACCCAGCCCGGTGCCCAAGCGAGCGTGCAGCGCGTTCGTCTGTCCGACGGCATGGTGACCGACATGATTTCGGGCATGATCTCGTGCGATCCAGTCGTGCGAACAGCGTGGGGCACGATCGTCGCCGGCGAGGAAGCCGGTTCATCAGGGCGTCTCTGGGAGATTTTCGACCCGCTCAACGTTTCGGGAGTCACGGTCAACCGCACTGCGGCGACTAGCTCCGATCCGGATCATGTCGTGGCGCGCACCGCAGTCGGTCAGGTAAGTTGGGAGGGTAACGCGCTGTATCCTGACGGCACGATGTACTATGGCGATGAGTTGCGGCCCTCCAACGGCAAGCCGGGCGGCGGAATCTACAAGTTCGTCCCGACGAACAAGTATGCGACAGGCGCTGGCTCGCTCAAGAAGTTGAGCGATTCGCCGTTGGCTGATGGTACAGTCTACGTGCTGCGGCTCGGCAGTGGTACAAGCTACGGCCAAGGCGCGAACACTGGCGGCGGCACATGGGTCGCGCTGCCAAAGATCACCGGCACTGACCAGAGCCTGGCAGATGCAGCACTGGTGGCAGGCGGCTACACGGGCTACTATCGGCCAGAGGATTTCGCGATCGATCCACTTGCCGAGGCTGCGGGCAAGGTGCGTTTCTGCTGGACGAACACCGGTAACGACACGGTCCAGCAGTGGGGCGAGGTGCTCTGTCTTGAGGATACAGCGACGAGCAACGCGAGCTATCTCACAGGTGCGCAGCCAGTCGTCCAGCCGTTCGTGATCGGCAACCCAAGCCTGCGCATGCCGGATAACCTGCAATTCCAGCCCAAGACCGGCATCCTCTACATCCTGATGGACGCCGCAACCAGCGCGGAGAACCCCGCGTTCGGCAACGACGATGTCTGGGCATGTCTGCCGGACGGCACGGACACCGACGTGCTGAGCGATGGCTGCGTCCGCGTGATGAGCAACAGGGACGGTGCCTCTGAGTTCACCGGCATTCAGTTCCTTGGCGATGGCCAGAGCTTTCTGATCCATCTGCAGCACCGAACGCAGACAGGGCGTTCGGTATCGGGGACAGCTGACGAACTGTTGATCAGCGGACTGAAAATCCGTGGCAGGGACCGCTAGCTCCGTGACTACGAAAGGCCGCGACTGTCGTGCGACAGTCGCGGCTTGTTGTTTCCACTCGATACTGGCACTGCGCCTCAGAATTGCCCTTCTGCATTATTTTGGTCTTGTCTATCGTCGAGCTTCGCCACAGGAGCTTGCATAGAGTTGTGCGCTATTAGCCGTGCGTGGAGCACGCCGGGCATGAACTGGACGCGCACCGTGTCGCCGTCGCAGACGAACGGCACGCCGAGTTGTGCGTTCTCATCGTATTCTAGCGCCGCCGCGACGATCAGCCGCTCGTCGCCGAATGTAATCGTGTACGGCTCGCCCCACTCGTCAGTGCCACGTATGAAATTGAATGCGCGTCGTGCCGACCAGCACGTCGGGATGATGAACTCATCGTCCTGCGGATATGGCTCGTAGCTGCCGCCTGACGGCTGTGGATAGCGCTCCAACGTGCCATGCTCGATTTGTCGCAGCGTTTCGACCAGCAACTGCCCGCCGTCCGTACCGCATCGGCGATCGGCTGCTGGTCCAGAAATGCCGTCCGGCAGCTTGAGGGGTGCTTGCGCGGCAATGTCGCCGGCGTCGAGTTCCTCGCTCATGAAGTGTATGGTCACGCCGGTCGCCTGCTCTCCGGCACGGAAGGTCCAGAATAGCGGCACCGGTCCGCGGTGAGTTGGCAGTAATGATGGATGAACGTTCAGCGCGCCGTAGTGGGGTAGAGCGAGCAAGGGTGCAGGCAAGCGCTTCGGAAAGCATGCCACGCAGATCACGTCGGGTTGCCATGTAGCGAACTGCTCCAGGGCAAGTGCATCAAAGTGGCTTATCCCAAATGCTGGGATGTTGTCTTCCCATGCGGCTTGCAGCGCCGTGCGCTCAGCATCGGGCGTAACGAGCGGAATAAACGACGGCGCGGCGCGCGGCGAATGGAGCGGGCGCATGCTCTCAGCACCGGGCTGCCCGGCAGCGACGACCACGGCGCACACATCTGCCCCGGCGCGAAGCAGCGCCTCCAACGGCAACAGCGAAAACACGCCAAGCATGCCGAGGAAAACGACGCGCAGATTGATCTTGTGGTGTGCGGATATGTTCAATATATGGTATGACATGTGCTGTTTGACACACATCGTTTAAAGCGACTATACTTCATTAAATTGTTATAGTGTTATCACTTTGTTTTTTGTAAACAAGAAAGCGAATTGCAATGCCTCGCATGGTTCAATGTGTGAAGCTCGGTCGCGAACTGCCCGGCCTGGAGAAGCTACCGTTTCCTGGCGAGCTTGGCCAGCGCATCTACGAACATGTTTCACAACAAGCCTGGAACATGTGGCCAGCCCAGGCGACGATTATTATCAATCACTATGGCCTGAGCCTGGCCGACCCTTCTGCACAGCAAATTCTGCTCCAGCAGATGGAGGAGTTTTTCTTCGGCGAGAACGCCCAGATGCCGGAGGGCTGGTCGCCGCAGGGCCAAGCCACGAAGGGCGCGCCGCAGCGGAAGAAGTAAACCCTGAAGGAAGAAAGCGCCCACATGATCCCTTTCTTCCTTCGGCTTTCTTACTTCATGACCAGCGCGATGCTCGGCTGAATGTCGAACTGGAGCTTGCTGTGCGCCGCCCGCAACGCCGCTTCCACATCGCCGGGGGTGGAGCCATGCGCAAAAATAAAGCCCAAGTAGCTGTCGCCCTCCGGTAGCGGCATGAGCGGGTAGTGCTGCTTGGCCGTGATGCTTACTTCGGTTACGAGTGGCACGTCGCGCGCTGCTTCTTCGCCCCGCACCTGCCGCAGGATGCCCGCGCCAGGAATCGAAATCATCATGACGCCACCGGCAGCCCGCTCGCGCTCGAATGACTCGATTGGCAGACCGCATGCCTGCCGCAGAATCAGTTCCTCCAGCGACATGTCGGTGCCAAACTGCAACGTTTTGGAGCACTCGCCGCCAATCGAGCGGCCCGTCAGTTCCACGATCCACGGGCCATGCTCGTTGATGCGCAACTCGGCATGCAACGGCCCTTCGCGCAGGCCCAACGCAGCAGCGGCAGCGGCAGCGCAATCAGCAATCGCCTGCTGCGTTTCTGCCGAAAGGCGTGAAGGCGTGACGTAGATCGTTTCCTCGAAGAACGGCCCATCGAGCGGATCGGGCTTGTCGAACAGCGCCAGCACCCGCAGGTCGCCGTGGTCGAGCAGCCCTTCCAGCGCGACCTCGAAACCGGGCATAAAATCTTCCGCCAGAAACGGCTTGGTCTGCGACCCTGGATCGATTTCGTTTAAGAGCCGCGTGAGCCGCGCGATCGCTGCCATGCACTCGCCAGGGTTGTCGGCGCGGATGACGCCCCGGCTACCGTTCAGGTTGGTCGGCTTGACCACGCATGGGTAGCTGACCTGCGCCGCCACTGCGCGCGGATCGTCGGCGGTCGAGAACAGGCGAAACTGCGGCGACGGCACGCCAGCCGCGGCTAGGAGTTGCCGCATGCGGTGCTTGTCGCGGCCCGCCAGCGCGGCCTCATAGGAATTATGTGGTAAATCAAGCGCTTCCGAAGCCCGCGCCGCCAGCAGGCTGCCGCTATCGTCCAGCGCGATGATCGCGTCGAGCGGCTGCGTGGCAGCGAAAGTCACGATGGCATCCGTGGCAGCGTCGAGGTCGCTGAAGTCAATACCAAGCTGCTGCTGCCATAGTTCGGCCAGCACATGCGGCATGTTGATTGCTGTGACAACCGCGACGCCGAGCCGCTCGGCAGCGGCCATAAAGGCACTGGCGCGGTAGGTATTCGGCGTAGTAAGTAACAAGACTCGTGGAGTTTGCATAATTTTTCTAGCCACAGAGGTCACAGAGATTTCAAAAATCATACATGTGCTGCTTTCTTTTCTCTATGTTCTCTGTGCTCTCTGTGACCTGTTCTTATAACGTAATCACCTGATCCGGCATGTTACCTGCGAGCGCGGCGTACAAATCGGGGAAGCAGCCGACACGCACGCCCTCGACCGTACCGAGCGGCTGGCAGTTGCCTGCTTCGCCCTCGGCCAGCCCGCGCTCCAGCGCGCACTGGTCGCACATCATGAGCAGCATGCCTTGTTCCTTCGCGACCTTCGCCAGCCGCTCGCCGATTGGATCACCCTCGCGCAGGACATAATTGTTATCGTCGAAGAAGAACATGCCAACCACTTCGACGCCATGCGCGCCCTTTTCGAGTTGCGGCAAAATCATCTTGCCAAGCTTGTAGCTGGCGGTGTGGCCGGATGTAGCGAAGATATACGCGACTTTCATGGATTCTTCCTTTATCACAATCATCTATTGTCCGTCGTCGGTCGTTTATACTTGCCCAGAAGCAAACTGCTCCTCAGTTGGCTCCGCTCAACAGTACCACGGTTCGCTCATGTGCGGTATTGGTGCGCGATATCTGGCCGACAGGCGCGGCATAGTCAGCGGCCCGCTGCTGGTTGCGGCGGCCAACTCCCACACCTGCTTCCATAGCCAATGGCGCGACTCGTCTCGGTTCTGGCGTTCTTGCACCGCGGCCAGCACGTCGATGTACAGTTGATCCATGCGCGGGTCGGGGTGCGCCCAGCGGTAGCACAACGCTGCCTCATCATATAGCCCGACAAGCTCCTGCACGTCCGGCAGTTCCAGCAGCTTCGATCCGCGTGGAATCAGCAGCCGAATGGCGTACTGAATCGGCGTGACATTCTCGATCAGATCGAGATCGTGGATCGTGCGCAGAAAATCGAGATAGATTTCGCGCGTTGTCCATGGCGTGAAGGTGACAAACGTCGGGTTCAACGCCAGATCGTTAGTGCGCAGCAGTTCGACCGCGCGGGCGAAATCGGCGCGAGTGTGGCGCTTGTCGAACTTCTCCAGAATCGTTTCGTCCATCGCCTCGACCGCGCTGGTGACGAACAGGCAGCCAGTGCGTTGTAGCGTCGGCAGGTGGCGGGCATGCTGGAGTAGATGCTCGACCTTGATCGTCACGTCATACGTTACATGCGGGAACTCGGCATGCAGCGCTTCGACAATCGGGATGGCATGGCCAGGACCGTTGAAGAAGTCCGGGTCGCCAAATGTGATGTGCTCGGCACCCGCCGCGACCTGCTGGCGAATGTCGGCCAGCACCACGTCGCGCTGGACCACGCGAAACTGGCCGCCGTAGATCGGCACGATCGGGCAGTGGCGGCACAGGTGCTTGCAACCGCGCGTCGCCTCGGTGTAGCCCGTTACGCGCCGGTCGCCGTTCGGTAGCTGTACGGCGGCGTACTGAGTTAATGGTGGCAGGGCGTGGCGATCCGGCATGCGGAACTGCTGTCTTTCTAAAGAAACATGAGACGCAGAAAACACAGAGGGTATGTGAGCTTCTGCTACTTTCTCTGTGCGCTTGGTGGCGAGCTCGTGATACAAATCCACCAACCCCTGCTCGAACTCGCCGCCCAAAATCGTCTGGACGCCCAGGCTCTGGAGAAAATCGGCGTTCATGGCGCATAGAGGCCATAACAGCACAGGTGCGCCTGCGGGTTGATGGCGCGGACGTTCGCGATGGCGGCGACGGCCAGGCGCGTAGCGGTATGCATCGGCACATAGAATGCCACCATGTCTGCCGTGGCAATCACATTGCGCGGCAGCGACTGCACTGCAAGATCGACGCACGTTACCTCGGCACCCGCCATGCGGAGCCAGGCTGCGGGCGACGCAAGCCCAAACGGCTGATGTCCAAGCTCATATGTTGAAAGAAGAATAATCTGCATAAAGTTTGTTGTGTCTCGCGGGCCGGCCCGCATTATCGGAAATGCCTCCCTATTATACCCGTAGTAGCGCAACGTGGGGCACGGTCCATGGCTTTGGTTCGCGTGCGGTCTGCTACATCAGTGCATAAGTCCGATAAAGATTCTGATGATAATGCGAACGCCCCTGGTGATGAGCCAGGGGCGTCGCGCAGAAGCAGGGCGATGCTTATTTTCCAGGCGCGCGATAGGTTGGGGCTTTCTTCACCACCTCGTCAAGCTCTTCTGGCGTCATAAGCACGGTTGTCTTGAGCGTGACATTGCCAGTGGCCGCAATGCTCAGGGCGATTGCCGCCATACTCGCGTTGTCAGGGACATCCACCACCACAAAGACATCAGTGTCGCCGAAGGCATAGTAGAAGCTTTCTACCGTGCCACCGACTGACCGCAACGCTTTATCGATAGCGGCGCCTCGGCTCGATCCGCCCTCCTTAAGTAAGCCTTTCACCCCGTCGCCGACATAGTTGGCCTGGATAAGGTACTTGGACATGCTTGGCTCCTTTGCACGAACTGTTACGGAAAGGGAGCCATGACGCACAGCACGTCACGGCGGCATCAGAGAGCCGCCGGTGCGCCGGTTTGGAAACTCAGAGGTGATACAGCCAGTATAACACAGTGGAGTAGCTCGTGCGGGTCATATCGCTGGATGACGATACTCGGCTGAACAGTACCGGCGTCCTTATCTCTCCCCATTCACAACTTCATCCTCCTACTCCCAAGAATGGCGTGGAATCTCAGTTCTACGCCGGTTCTTTTCCTCTCTAGCCCTGCCCCTGCCAGTGAACATGCCGTACCGACTGGACGCCTCCGAGCGCAATTGGTCGGCGCGGAAGAAATCCTGCCAAAACTGCGTGACGGCTTCTTTTCCCGTGTACCGCGTACCGTCGGGAGCGGACCGTATTTTCAAAGACGCAATCGTCGCTCATCAGTTGCATCATTCCAGCGACATCCTGGCGGTTGAAGGCTTCATTGAACGCAAGGACGACGCGCATCGCCGATTTAGCCGTGCCATGCGTGGGCTCATTGTGCACTTCCTTTAGGGAAACTGGTAAAGTCTTATCTAGATTATATTGCTTATTTACTCCTCTATCACCCGTAGATGTCTGACCACACCATTTGTAAAGTCGAATTCATCTCCAAATTCCTGCCGCTTTCTAATCACAGGTTCGGCTAAACTGAGCAGCGCCTTCGCAAATACTTCAGTAGCCCGTTGAGCGGTATCAAGTAACTGATCTATGGTATAGGTGTGCGGACTACTGCCATTAAATGATCGATTTCGTCATCTACCAGTTATCTTTAGGCGATCTTTCCGTATATACTGTGGATTGACCTCTATCGATAGGTGGTTATCATTACCCTAGTATTACGGTAGGCAAAGCATCACACCAGAATTTCATTAATATCTAGGCAGTCAAATGATGGCTCTTGCATTTGGCTTATAAATATACAACTTTGCTGGCATTGCCTCGAAGACTTTTACGTTGCCTTCCGTTTGTTTTTACCTGGATCTGAGAATTATGCGACTCCGCTCTTCGCATTAGCAATGCGTAATAAATAAGCAAATCTTCGCCATGTTGAGCAGCAACAGAGTATAGTCCACATAAAATTTGCACCTCGTTTGCTCTAATTCTAGCAGCGGCAGCAATGTTCACCGACGCCATTAGACGGCATGCTCAATAGTGCTCGCACAACTTGAAAAAAGCGTTGACATCACAAAACATATTGTGCAACGCTATTGATATGTCCATTCGATCTTTAGCAAGTGCATCTGATTGTGATAGCAGCCATAACTTTTTGATTAGCTCTGTAAACTATCAAGGATGGTCTTGCTAATATCATCAGGGATATTACCGCGCATTGCAAACACAATCGACTATTAAAAGATTATACATTCGTAAGTATATCGCAAAAAATACTGATCATAGGACACAGCTTAATACTTGCTATAAGGCATCCTTAGCCTTTCACGGCGCCATGCGCACTGCGCATGGTGGTTGTGTTCCTCTCTCATTCCTTACTCATGCTTTGCTCTGGTTACGGCCAATCCAGCGATGAACCGTCGCTGCATAGCTGCGATAGTCATCGCCAAACTTGGTTGCAAGATAGCGTTCTTCGGGTCGTATCAGAATAAAGTGAGCAGCGACACATGCAGATAGGAGCAGGATGAGTCCCCACACAAGGCTCAGCATGAGCGCAAGCCCGACGAGCACGCACACACCGCCAAGGTACAGCGGATTGCGCGAGTACGCAAAAACACCAGTTGTGACGAGTTTGCTGGTCGGCTGACCAGGGTCGGTCGGTTGCTGGTAGGCGTGGAACGCGCGGCGGGTGGCAATGACGACCAGGATGCCTGCAACAACCAGCACCGACCCAAAGAAAATGCGCACTAGCGCGAACATGCCATCCCCAAACGTCATTGGAAACACGAATTGCAGGGCAGCGCCAATCAGGAACGGAATGCCAAAGACGGCCTCGAAGGTTTGCCACCAACGTGTATGCGCGGCATCAGTAGACATCGAACAAGTGAACCTCCAGCTATGTGGAACTGCTACGGCCCAACATGCTGATGTTCAGCCTCTTTTTATATGGAGATAGCGTATTATACTACGCGCTCGCGCAGTGCCCGCATGGCGTCGGCCTTGCCCTGCGCGAACAGCGCGTGGTGGTTGCGCTCCTCGTAATCCACGATCCATTCGAGCGATACGAGATTCTTCAGGCGCGACGACGGTTGGCTCCGAGATGCGGCGCGGCACCGGTCCTTGCATGCGCAGCGTCCAGTCGCCGCTCTGTTGGGCGGCGCGCTCCAGCTTCTCGGCCGCTTCGGCGAGCCGGTTGTAACTGCGCAGGCTTTTCAGCGCGGCGCGATACGAGGCCAGCAGCGCCCAGTCGAGGGTGAGTGAGAGCGCCTGCACAAGGTCCTGCGGCACGTCTTCGAGTTGGGCCTGCTTGGAGGAGTCTTCGTGCCATGGCGTCATCATGATCACCATAATGTCCACGTCCTCATCGCCTGCCAGGTCGATCACTGGACCGAGCGGCGTGTTTGCCAGCACCGCGCCGTCCCAGTATTTTGCGCCGCCAAGCTCTGTCCACGGGTACATGATCGGGATGCTGGAAGAAGCCATCAGATGGTCGAGCGTGATAATGTCGCGCGGGCGGCTAGGCCGGTCGCGGTTGCAGAACACCTCCAGGCCGCCGCTCTGCAGGTTCGTCGCGGCCAGCAAGAGCGCCGGCGCATCGTCGCTGTTGATGCGCTCGAAGTCCATCCAGCGGCTGAGGGTGACGCGCCATGGGGCGGTGTCGAGCAGGCTGTGGAACGGCTTGACTCGAAACACATCGCGCAGCCGGTCCAGCAAGCTCTGCGCATTCATCTGCTTTTCGTCGTTTGACAGGTCGACTGATGGGCTGCCATGGGCTTGCGAGGTCAGGACGCTGCGGAGCAGGAAGCGCAGCAGCGGGCGGCTGATCGGCGGGATGTCACCCGAAAGCCGATGCACATCTTCGGTGTGCATGTCCAGCCAGCGCTCGCGCAACTGCGCCACGGTCATGCCGGAGGCCAGTGCCGCCGCATTGATCGCGCCGATCGAAGTGCCGGCGATGATGTCTGGCCCTTTGCCGTCCTCCATCCAGCCCTGCTCGACCAGCGCCTCGATCACGCCGATATGGTACGCGCCGCGCCCGCCGCCGCCGGAGAGTACGAGTGCTTTTTTGGTGGGTGCCATGACGTCGTTCCTTTCACTGTGGCTCTGCCCGTATAAACGGCAGGCTTTATCAAAAGAACGACGATAGCCACGTGTTTAGCGCATGGAGGTCAACACAGATAAATCTACACGTTGCGTGAGGGCGTACAGGCAAAGCATAGAAGCACTACTGTGTGAGTGTGCTGGCCATGCCATGGTGCTGCGCCTCGCGAATTGCAGTCGAGGACAAATCAACGCGGAAGGCGCTCTCTGGCAGTTCCAGAAATAAATCTTCGAAGCCACGAGGTACGGCAAGCTCCTCAAGCGTAACGAACACGCCGTCGGCCAACCGTCCGGCGACCAGCAAGCGGCAGCCATGCTCGCGAATCGTCTCCAATGCATGGTCGCGCTCGGCCTCGCCGCCATAGTAGCGCGGGTTGACGATGCGCGCCGCCGTGTCGTAGCCGATCACAAAGATGCAGCCGGGGTATAGCGCAGCCTTCTCCACGAACAGCGGCGCGCGGCTCAGCACCACATCGTAGCGCCAGCGAAACTGCGCCAATCGTCGCTCGACTTCGGCGTAGCTCAGCGGCGGCTTGTCGGCGTTGAGCACCGGTAGTTCAAACGCGACCGGCTGATCAAGCATGGCGGCTGCCGCCTCGGCCAGCCGTTCATGCCCGGTGTGGAGCGGGTTGAACGAGCCGGATAACAGCCCGCCATGCACCGGCGCATCGGCCACGCGCCGCCCATCAGCGTACACCGTCACCGACTGTGCCGCGCCGTCGAGCAACATGGCGAGCGGGTCAGGCTGCGACATATTACCTGTCATAATCTGTTCTTCAGGAAGCAGCTGTAGTGCAACCTTGGCATCAATGCCACATGAATCGAGCAGTGCCTGCACCACAATCTGGCTCACCACCGTTTCCTCGCCGAAGCGGTCGCGCGCGCCTTTCACCAGCGTCAATCCGTAGCTCCGCACCCGGTCGCGGTCATGCACCGCCACCCACACGCCATGGTCGCCGCGCTTGGCGCGGTCGGTCGCAATCGTGGCTGTGCAGCCCACGCCAAAGCAGGGCGTGTCGGCATCGGCCAGCCGCCGGGCGCGGCGGTATGCTTGCATGGCCATTGCCTCGGCTGTGTCGCGTGAGACGAACTTCTCCGGCGGCGCGCCGAGCAAGTCGATCATGGATGACGAGGCGTAGCGGTCGGTTGCTTCCAGAATCGTGCGCGAGGAACCGGCAACGCTGTGCAGCCAGAACAGCGCCATGTCTGCCCGCCCCGGCAAACTCGAATACTATCTTGGATGAACAACGATGAATCTGCTGGATGGCAGAAGCAATAGATGGATTAAGCACTGTCATGTGTCCAACATATACAAAGCGTCAAGAACGAATCGCCATTATACCGCACACGACGATTCACCTTGACGCGTTGCTTTTACTCTCCGGGCATGGACGACATCATGCGTCTGGCTTGTCGATCCATTCCGGCTCGGGTGTGATATACGCCTCCGGTTCAGGACCGGGATCGGGCAGACCACTCTCAGCCAGTGTGTACACCACTTTGACCTTCATATCATGATCGCACACTGACTGACATGAGAGCCGCACCTGGCCGAACAAATCGCGCTCTTTGAGTTTGTCGTGTTCAGCAACGGTCATGCGATCCGGCTCGCCTTTAATGAATTCGACGCGACATGTCGTGCATTTTGCATAGCCACCACAGCGGTGCAAAATATCTACACCATTGCCCTCAATTGCACGGACCAGCCGTGTCCCTTCAGCAACGTCAAACGTGCCGCGCCCTTCGACTTCTACCCGTGGCATAAACAACCTCCACAATTATTGATAATACATGATGCTTTGTTTCAAGAACTGCGCCAGAGGGAACGGTCTATGCTATTATTTCAAGCACATGCCCATTGTATCCGCAGGATGTACTGAAGCGAGAGGTGGCCCATGGCAGAATTAAGCAAAGTTGCTGTGTTCACAAAGGAGTATCCACCCAATGTGTACGGTGGCGCTGGCGTCCATGTTGAGTATCTGTGCCGCGAGCTTGCGCGGCTGGTGCCGGTTGAGGTGCGCTGCTTTGGCGACCAGGATGTGCATGACGGCAATTTGACGGTCAAGGGTTACGGCATGTGGGACGAAATAAAGCGCAACACTGACCCGCGCTTCGTCGGCGCGACCGACGCGCTGTCCCGCAGCGTTGCCATGGCGAAGGACAACCTCGACGCGCAGGTGGTACACTGCCATACCTGGTACACCGACATGGCTGGCATCTTTGCCTCGAAGCTGTGGGGCGTGCCAAGCGTGCTGACGATTTACTCGCTGGAGCCGTTGCGTCCCTGGAAGGTTGAGCAGCTTGGCAATGCCTATTATCTGAGCGCATGGATGGAGCGCACCGCAATCGAGCAGGCCGACGCGGTGATCGCGGTGTCCAAAGAAACGCGCGAGGATGTGCTGCGCTTGTTCGATGTCGATCCAGAGAAAATCCATGTGATCTACAACGGCATTGACCTCGATCAGTACCGCAAGGCCACTGCAACCGACGCGCTGAAGCGCTACGGCGTGGATCCCTCAAAGCCGTTTGTGCTGTTCGTCGGGCGCATCACGCGCCAGAAGGGCATTATTCACCTCGTCAACGCCATTCCCGACATCGATCCATCGCTGCAAGTTGTGCTGTGTGCCGGCGCGCCGGACACGCCCGAGATTGGCAGGGAGATGACCGAAGGCGTCGCGGCGGCCAGCCAGGGACGGCCCGGCGTGATCTGGATTCAGGAGATGCTGCCGCGCGAGGACGTGATTCAGATGTATTCGCATGCGGCGGTGTTCTGTTGCCCGTCGGTGTATGAGCCGTTCGGCATCATCAATCTGGAAGCCATGGCCCGCGAAACCGCCGTGGTCGCCTCAGCGGTTGGCGGCATCAAAGAGGTCGTCGTGCCGAACGAGACCGGCCTGCTGGTCAACTTCACGCCTCAAGAAGGCGGGCTTGACCCGGCTGACCCGAAGCAATTCGAGCGCGATCTTGCAGCGGCAATCAACAAGGTCGCGCTCGATCCGGAGTTACGCGAGCGGTTCGGACGCAATGGGCGCAAGCGTGTGGAAGATGTATTCAGCTGGGAGGCGATTGCGCAGCAGACACTTGACTTGTACAAGTCACTCGTCGCGGCAAAAAAAGACGCCTAACTACCTGGATTGGTAGCTGTGGGGAGCGTGGAACGATGTTCTGCGCTCCTTTTCTGTACATGAGCGACATAACGAACGTATGCAGGAAAGTTTTACACTTTCTAGTACCAAAGTACAACGTGTTGTTAAGACTTATGGGTCATATCCATAGTTAGCAACCACGTGTAACATTATGAAGGAGAACATGTTTATGCTTTAAATGTTATGTATGGAGATAAACGACAACATGTCATAGGCTCAGCACTCCGCTATTACTATTTACAAACAGGACTGGACAGCCCCCTATCGCCATGGTATGATAATAAAGCATTACACCTCACTGCTTGCACGTCCCTGTCTGACGGCAGGTGTGCCCTGAGCAAAACAGCAAGGAGCACAGGTATGCGGCTCGACCTGAGCAGCAAACGGGCCAAAAAGCTCATTCGCGATCATAATTTAACTGAAGAAGAAATTCTTCAAATCGTTGCATCGGCACGTATTAATCTGGCAACCTTCGATCCTGAGTATCGGACGAATGTTACAGAAATTGCCGATGAACTTGACAAGAGCCGACCAACAATCTATGGTTGGGCTGATCGCGCGATTGCGGCGACGATTTACTCGTTGCGCAACATTCGGACGGGCCGGCCACCAAAAGGGCGTGAACGGGCCAACGGGTCGGAGCCTGTATAACAGGTCTTGATCTGTATGCGTCAGGTGAGATGTAAAGCAATACTGCCGGTCTTTTGGCGGAAAGATGTTATAATTATTCAACAGATGCGGCGCGTTGCAGACACTTGTGTGCAGTTGCGCGACATATATACTCTAGCGATTGCTCACGTTACGACAAGGTAGGACTACACATGGACCCACAGCTTACCAGTCAGATTGTTCCAACTGAAGAAGTTGCCAATATTGAAGAATGTTTGGCTCGTCTGGTTGAGGACACCGGTGCGACGAATGCACTGTTGCTCGACAAGAGTGGTCAAGTTATCGCGGCGCAAGGTGACAGCAATCGCAATGATATCACCGCGCTTGGCGCATTGATCGCTGGCACGTTTGCATCCTCGCGCGAGGTTGCGAAGCTGCTGCGCGAAAAAGATTTTCGCATGCTGTTCCAGCAGGGCGTTCGGGAGAATATTTTTCTGGCCCTGATTGAAGAACAATGGATCATGTGCATTATCTTTAGCAAAGGTACTCATATCGGCCTGGTCAAAGTGCTTACCAAGAAGGCCACCGATGAACTTGCCGGGGTGCTAGATCGCGTTCGTCAGCAGCACAAGACGCGCGACGATGTGCTTGGCTCGTCGTTCCGCACGTCGATGGAAGATACGATCGACTTGCTCTTCCGAGATTAAGGCGCGCGCTAACGATGTGTGATACATTGCTGGCTGTGTTCCTACGACCGACCTTCGTACTTTCGCGTTTTCTCATCTTGGTACCAAGAGGATTGTATGGCCCTGATCAACGTTGCCGCCCGTGAGATTTACTGCAAGATTGTGTACTATGGCCCCGGCATGGGTGGCAAAACGAGCAACTTGCAGTACATTCACAGCGCTGTTCCTAAAGAAGTTAAGGGCGATCTCCTTTCCATCGCAACCGAAACTGAGCGCACCTTATTTTTTGACTTCCTACCGCTCGATCTGGGCAAGGTGCGTGGCTTCCAAACGCGCTTTCACCTGTACACGGTTCCCGGACAAGTGTTGTACGAGCGCACCCGCGTCGCTGTACTGAATGGTTCGGATGGCGTGGTGTTTGTGGCTGACTCGCAGCGACATCGGCTGGAGGATAACATCAACAGCCTGAAAGAGTTGGCAGTGAACGTCACCAAGCAAAACAAGAAGTTTCGCGATTTCCCGATTATCATGCAGTATAACAAGCGGGACATTCCGAATGCGCTTCCAGTTGAAGTGCTGGATAAATATCTTAATGGCATGAAATGGCAGCGCTTTGAGGCGGTTGCGTCAACAGGCGTTGGTATTTTTGATACACTGAAGGCGATCAGTCGCCTGGTTATCAGTAAACTGTAACCGTGCTTGTGTAGTGCCACGCAGCGGCGCATTGTGGCGCGTGGTCGGCATGAGTGGCGTATTGTAGGATCATTATGCAACTCGCAGGCGATCTGAGCGAATTCAGCCTGACCGATATTATTCAACTGGTTGATCTCAGCAAAAAAACTGGCGGAGTTTTCATCCAGGGGCGGCGCGGTCAGGAAGAAATGGAAGGCTGGCTGTATTTCCGAGACGGGAAAATTATTGGTGCTCGTCTCGGCGATCTGCCGCCCCTTGAGTTTGCGTATACCTTCTTCACTTTTTCCTCTGGTCCATTTCGATTTCAGGATGATGCTCAAGGCGAGCAGACAATTACGCAAAGCAATGAAATGATAATCATGGAAGGCATCATGCGTCAGGATGCCTGGGCCAAGCTGCAGGAGCAAGTGCCTTCCATGAATATTGTCCCGCGCCTTGTGCCGAATCCGGCTGCTACTGGCATGGAAATAAATCTGGAGGCTGAGGAATGGCGCGTGCTGACCATGATCAATGGTAGCAACACTATCGGCCAGATTGCGCAGCGCAGCGGCCTTGGCGAACTGAAGACCGGTGAGATCATTGGTCGCCTGTTTGCAAGCGGCTTGATTGAGAAGCGTGAAATCAGCCTCGTTAAATCGCTTTTTCCTGAACTCGAAAAAATTGCTATCAATGCGCTGGGATCGTCGGTACAGGGTTTGCTCGAAGAGTTGTACATGCGGGTTGGTATCTACAGCCGCGCCAGCGCCACCCGCGAGCAGGTCATGACAGCGCTCGAAACCTTTGAAACCATTGCGACACGCGTGTTTGGCGCTGAGCGCCTGCGAAAGCCCTTGAGTGATATGCGTGCATGCGCCCAGAAAATCTTCAGCAGCATGTGAAAAACGTACTATAATTGAATACGTTAACAGCCCTGCCCTTCGTTTTTGGGTAGGGCGTTTTTATGGGAGGCACACAGTGCGCGCACTTATCAGTGTTTCAAACAAACAAGGGCTGGAGGCATTCGCGGCTGGCTTGCAGGAGCTTGGTATTGCCATTATTTCGACTGGCAACACGGCACGTTATCTGCACGATACTGGCATCACTGTGCAGCAGGTCAGCGATGTGACGGGCTTTCCCGAGATAATGGATGGGCGCGTGAAGACGCTCCATCCAGCCGTGCATGCGGGCATTCTGGCGCGGCGCGATGTGCCGGAGCATATGCAGGCGCTTCATGATCACGGCCTGGATACAATCGATATCGTAGTGTCGAACTTATATCCATTTGCGGAAACTATCGCGCGGCCCAGTGTGACGTTCGACGAAGCGATTGAGAACATCGATATTGGCGGGCCAGCCATGGTGCGGGCCTCGGCCAAGAACCATGAGCATGTGCTGATTGTGGTGGACCCTGCCGACTACGGGCCGCTGCTCGAAGCATTGCGTGCCAATGAAGTCACGCCGGAGTTTCGGCGCATGCTGGCTGCAAAGGCGTTTGCGCATACTGCCGCCTACGATGCGGCAATTGCCGGGTATCTCACAGGCGACACGCTGCCGCAGACATTGCCATTTGCATACCGCAAGGTGCAAGATCTTCGCTATGGGGAAAATCCGCACCAGCGGGCGGCGCTGTATGGCTCATGGCCGGCGTATTTCGAGCAACTGCACGGCAAGGAATTGTCCTACATCAATATTCTTGACATTGCTGCGACGCAAGAGTTGATCGAGGAGTTTCCGCAAAGCGAGGGGGTGGCGCTAACCATCGTCAAGCACACTAATCCGTGCGGTGTCGGTGTAGGTGCAACGCCGCTGGAAGCATGGGAGCGTGCGTTTGCGACTGACCGCGAGGCGCCATTTGGTGGAATCATCGCCGTGAACGGCACACTTGACCTGTCGCTGGCGCAAGCAATCGATGAAATCTTTTCCGAAATCCTGATTGCGCCGGATTTTGATGAAGATGCGCTCGCGCTGCTCCGCACGAAAAAGAACCGGCGCTTAATGCAGGTGCGGCAGCCAGTCACACAGGCAGGTGAACGGCAGATCCACAGTGTGCCGGGTGGTATACTGGTGCAAGAGATGGATCGCGCGCCGCTTCAGGATGAGCCGCTTCAGATTGTCACGCAGCGCCCGCCAACTGATGAAGAGTGGCAGGCGCTACGCTTCGGCTGGCGAGTGGTGAAGCATGTCAAGTCGAACGCAATTGTATACAGCGCCCATGACCGGACGCTGGGCATTGGCGCGGGGCAGATGAGCCGCGTAGACAGTTCCCGCGTGGCGGCCATGAAGGCTCAGCATGCTGGCTTGAGTCTCTATGGTTCCGCAGTGGCCAGCGACGCGCTGTTTCCCTTCCCGGATGGCGTGGAGGTCGCGGCGGCGGCGGGCGCAACGGCGGTGATCCAGCCGGGCGGCTCGGTGCGCGACGCCGAGGTTATTGCTGCCGCTGACCGGCTCGGCATGGCCATGGTCTTCACCGGGCGACGACATTTTAGACATTAGAATCAGGGAACCGGGGAACTGGGGAATCAGGGAACTACGGAAGCGTTTTTAGTTCCCTCGTTCCTTCGTTCCTTCAAGGAGCTACATGATGCAATTTGATGATAAAGGCTTGATTCCGGCAATTGTGCAGCACGCTCGCAGCGGCGAGGTGCTCATGCCGGGTACATGAACGAAGAAGCGCTGCAACGTACGCGCGAAAGTGGTTTTGTGACTTTCTGGAGCCGCAGCCGCCAGGAGTTGTGGCAGAAGGGCGCGACATCAGGCAACGTGCTGCGGCTGGTAGACATGCGGCAGGACTGTGATGGTGATGCGCTGCTGGTGCAGGCCGAGCCGGACGGCCCAACCTGTCACACCGGCGAAAAGAGTTGCTTCCACCGCACACTTGAGGGCGAAATGGCAAACGAGCCACAGCCACCGAGCGCGATTTTGTCACAACTTGCCGACGTGATCCGGCAACGGAAAGAAGATCGGCCAGAAGGTTCGTACACTGCGAAGCTGCTAACCGGCGGCGTAGATCGAATTGGCAAGAAAATCGGTGAAGAGGCGGCTGAGGTCATCATTGCGGCTAAGAACCGCGCGCCGGACGAGCTTTCGTGGGAGATGGCCGACCTGCTCTACCACAGCCTGGTGCTGCTAGCAGAGCAGGGCATGACTAACGAAATGATATGGAGTGAATTGCGCCGCCGCCATGGCGGAACGAGCGAGAAGTAACTGCTGGGCGAGCTAGGCGCGGCGGTGGACCGGACCACGTCTGCCGCGCAAGGCTGCCAATCCAAAGACAACCAGGATCGAACCGAGTGTCGCCCAAACGAGATCATAGTGAATGCGGCCAATACTGATGGAAATGATCTGCTGGACGCTTGGCAACGACTGGAACACGAGCGCCGCAAAGACGTTTCCGACGTATGCTCCGATGACCCCAATGATGATCGAGACGAGTGCGCCGCCTGCGCGAAATCCAACAACCAATTCTCCGATTGCTCCACAGATACCGGCGACAACCAGGGCAATAAGTAGTTCGAGAATGTTCACCTCGGTTCTCCTTAATAATCATCTTCCATGTCGATAACGTTCGCTGGGCGGTGCCTGCGATCATCATACTCATACCTACTCTCATCGCGCAACCGCCGCGTGCCGCGCCTGTAGGTGCGCCGGGGAGGTTCTTCGTATCGCCATGGCGTGCCGAGGCCAAGCAGGCGGGCTGCAAACCAACAGACTGTGAAGGTCGGGATCGGGCCAGTGATGGGAATAATCGCCTCGACTGTGGCCTTGTTGCGCAAATTTGGCAGACCCATGCGATCGAGCAACACCCAGATAATCGGCGCAGAAAATATATCCAGCCCAAAATCCAGCAGATCGAGAAAAACAACTAATGCCAGTGGCACCATGCGCATGGTGGTGAAAAAATCAGCGTTGGGGGGAATACGAAGCCGCCGCACCCTGCGCGCAATCAGCAGCAAGCCGATCAGGGCAATCGCCACACACATGCCTAAAATTATCACTACCGTCCAAGCAAGCTGTTGAAGTGAACCATCCATATATAATTTGCTCCTTCCTTTGCCGACACATCAGACGGCAAAAGGATTGACGCTCTCTCTGTACGTGTGCATCAGTGTACAGGACATGCCGAGCACCTGAGTTGTTATTGCTGTGCGCGTTTTCGGCTCACGTGTAGCGCGCTGGCAAGCGCAACAATTACGACAATCATCAGCAACAGCAGTGCCAACGTTGACCATTCCAGCACAGCGCCGAAGTGCGGCTGCCCGGCATCTAGCCCGGCGAGCGGCGCGAGTAGCGGTGCAGTAATCGCGCGTACCGCTGCAAAGATGCTGTTATCTGGCCGGGCAGCGAATAATTGTAGCACGAGCCGCGTCAGCAGCAGCGCCGCAAGCGCGCCAGCCGCCGCCGAGATAATAGACAGTTGTCGGTTCATGATTTTTGCTCGTCAAACATGAAACTTTTGAGCCACTTTGCACGTCTTAAAGTAAGACGATGAAATCCAACATTTTGTTGTATTCACATAGTATCAGTCCAACATCATCTTGCCAACATGGTAATCAAAAAGAACCATGTCACGCTGCTTGTGTGGCACGCCTATTGCTTATTAGCTACCACGCACGTCCGATGCCACGGTGGTATCGGCGCACAGTAGCTTTCAACCCGACGAGGTGCAGCAATGGATATAACGGTAGACGCAACACACGCATCATTTCCCCAATCCGAGCAGGCTGTTCAACCAGCACAGCGGGTGCGCATCGACGGCGCGTTTTGGGCGCTGTTTGTTGTCGAGGCGCTCGTTATTGCAGCGGTCTGCGCTGTTGTCATCTCGATGTTGCGGCCAGGTGTGGTGCCGCTCGCCAATTCTGGTGATTACATGCTGGTACGTGATGCCATTCGTTCGCGGCTCAACGGCACAACACCCGATCCACGGATCGAGGTTGCGCCCGGTGTGACGGCTCGTTCCAGCAATCTGCGCGGCTTTACGCTGAATGGCTATACCTATTATTACCATTTCGCTGGCGAGCAGGGTTTTGATCCGCTAAGTCGTGGCACCGTGTCGCCGAACGATGTGGAAACTGTGCTGACCGATACCCGCGGCCCATCAACGCTGACCATCTACCGCGTGGTGCATGACACTACGCAGTAATGCTGCCACACCTAAAGGTCGTAAAAAGGCGTTTGAGCACATGCCCAGACGCCTTTTAAATTCAGAAGTTTCTAGGTTTACACGCGTTCGATTTGCGCACCGAGATTACGCAGCCGCTCGTCAATGCGCTCATAGCCACGGTCGATTTGCCCGATGTTATAAATCACGCTGCGGCCCTTTGCGCACAGCGCCGCAATCAGTAGCGCCATGCCCGCGCGGATGTCAGGACTCGGCAGCCCTTCTGGTTCGCCGTACAACTGGCTTGGGCCGACTACCACCGCGCGATGCGGGTCGCACAGAACAATGCGCGCGCCCATGCTGATCAGTCGATCCACGAAGAACAGGCGACTCTCGAACATTTTCTCGTGAATCAACACCGTGCCCTGCGCCTGTGTCGCCACCACCAGCGCGATGCTGATCAGGTCGGGGTTGAAGCCCGGCCATGGTGCGGAGTCAATCTTCGGGATGGCGTTGTGCAAGTCGTCCTGCACCCGCAGCTCTTGATCGCTCGGCACCACAATGTCGTCGCCATCGTCCTGCCAACGCACGCCCAGCCGCCCGAAGCCGATCCGCGTCATGCGGTGCTCGCATGGGCGCGCGCCGACAATTCGGATGGTGCTGCGTGTCACAGCGGCAAGGCCGATAAACGACGCGACTTCCATGAAATCCGGCCCGGTCGTGTACTCGCCGCTGCCGAGACTTGTCACGCCTTCAATCATTAAAAGATTGGTGCCGATGCCGCTAATCTTCGCGCCAAGTGTATTCAGACAGTTACACAAATCCTGGACATGCGGTTCGGAGGCGGCATTGCGGATTACCGTCGTCCCATCGGCCAGCGTCGCCGCGAGAATCGCCTGTTCCGTGCCAGTGACGCTCATCTCGTCAAGAAAAATATCTGCGCCACGCAGCCGATCGGCATGCAGCACATATGCCATGGGCGTGACCTCGACCGACGCGCCGAGCGCCTGAAGCGCCAGCAGGTGCGTGTCCAGCCGCCGCCGGCCAATCGCGTCGCCGCCGGGCCGGGGCAGCGTCGCAAAGCCGCGCCGCGCGAGGAGCGGGCCAGCCAGCAGGATCGAAGCGCGAATTTTGCGCGCCAGCTTGGCGTCTGGTTGCGCATCGCTCACATGCGCAGCGGTGATGGCAATGCTATGGTCGCCGCGCTGCTCAATCCGCGCGCCGAGTTGCTCAAGCAGCGCCAGCGTGGTCTCGACATCACCGATTTGTGGGACGTTATGAAGGACAACTTCTTTACTGCTCAGCAGCGTCGCCGCGAGCAGCGGCAACACCGCGTTCTTGTTGCCGGCTGGCATGATGCTGCCAGACAGGCGCTGCCCGCCTTCAATTCGAAACTGTTCCACGGTTATTATCCTTTACTGATCGGCTTGGTTGTGGCGGCCTGGCAGCAAACGCCGGATGCGCGCACCAATGCCAACATGCTGTTCTGCGGCTGGCTGGTTCGTGTCCGCAGTATCTTTCGACGGGCGAGCGCGCGCAATGATTTCCCTGGCGCGCTCGCGGCCACGGGCGCGCGCTTCGCTAAGAATGCGCTTCAGTTGCTCAGACGACGCTATTTCGCCGGTTGCAAACCAGCGCGCTGCGGCCACGCCAGTAGTATATGTGCCAGCGTAGGCAATCGCGATTTTGGGCACTAAACCCCAGATCGGGATGAGGCCGATCAGGCTGCGAGCGGCCTGCCGCCATAGAAATGCCCCACCCACGACCGGCACTACTTCGCGAATGCGGGCCTGGAAGTCGGGCGGCGCACCATAAGCCAACGCTAAACGGTAGACCATGAGCGCCTGATTTTTGGTCAGCACCAGAATATCGGCAGCAGCGAACGGAATGCTGATAATCGGAATCTGCTCCGGCAGCCCGGAAGCCAGTGCATAAGTCGCGTTCGTGAACGAGGTGTTGTTAATCAGGTCGCGCCCCACGGCAGCGCGCAGCCCCGGCAGCCGCCGCGCGGCCACAAGGTACAACTCGCCCGGCAACCGCTCAAGCAGCGCCTGTGCGAGCCGGTCGGCAGCGCCGGATGCCTGCGGGTCAGCTATGGTAACTGTCTGGCTGTCGATCGAGCGCGGCAATGCGGCACCAGTGGAGCGCGTGCCATAGAACAGGACCACCATGAACGGCAGTGAAAAGCGCTCAAGCTGGTCGAATGCGTTCGACTCCGACTCGCTCAGCGGCGTGCGCGCGTCTATGCCAAAGATCAGCATGTCGGCCTTGTCGAGCGACGCAGTGTTCTGCGATGATTGGGCGAGCGGTGTAAGAACGAGCGGGTTGGCTCCAGCGGGACCATATTTCTGATCGTTGCTGTGTAGCAGCCGGTCGATCTCATCGAGCGCGGCCTTGTGGCCGACGCACACAATCGTCAGCGATCGCTCGGCTTCGTCTCGAATAGCGCTGACATCAAGCTCGCGCAGGGTGCCCCACATATTGCCGAAATCGCTCCATTTTGATGTCACAGATGTTCCTCCATTGTACTAACGAGTGGACGACGTAGAGACAGATTGGCGTCGTTTACCTCGTCAGCATGCACACATTGCTGGATTTCTCTGCTCGAATGGTGCAAAAATCAGGCCGCTGCGACAAACATGACATAACTGCTAAATAAAACATGGCTATCAACTCTCATCCTCGGTCGCTCTCAGTGGGAGCGGGAAGGCGCGAAGCAACAGAGTGAGGGAATGCCCAGGTAATTTTGTGGTTCTATTAGTTTGCAGCACTCTATATAACAAAGCGCACCCATTATAGCAGGCGCGCTACGACGGTTCTTAGAAAAGTGGCTGATAGGCTGGTGATGCTTTTATGCCTCGCCAAATTCAATCGCCGCGCGGATGACACCGTCCGCATGATCCGCCATGAGATCAAAGGCGCGCTGTGTCTCGGCAAGTGGCAGGTGGTGAGTAATGAGCAGCGGCAGGTCGATCAGGCCGCGCTCCCACAGCGCCAGGGCGCGCGGGTACACATGCGACGCGCGCCGCACCAACGTGAGCGTCAAACCCTTGCGGCGCATGACGCTGGTGTGGAACGAAACGTTGTCATGATTGGGGATGCCGACCAGCACGACCCGTCCGCCGATTCGCGCCATCTCGGTAGCTTGCTGCTGCGTTGTGGTTGAAGTCGCCGCCTCATATACCACATCGACGCCGCGCCCGTCAGTGTGTTGCAGCAGGTCGGCGACCGGGTCGCTCGTGTCGAGCAGGGCAGTTGCGCCGCAGCGTTGTCCTATCTCGCGCCGGTAGGCAACCGGCTCGGACAAAAAGATGTTGGTCGCGCCTGCCGCCCGTAGTAATTGCACGATCAGCAGGCCAACCGCGCCGCCGCCGATCACTGCCGCCGTTTCGCCCACGCGCAATTTGCCAAAATCGAGCGCCTTGATCGCAATACACATCGGCTCCAGCATCGCGCCTTCCGCCGCCGACATGCTGGTAGGCAGTGCGAACAGCGCGTGCGGCGGGTAGGCCATGTATTCTTGCAGCGCGCCGTCGAAAGGCGGCGAGGCGCAGAAGCGTACGTGTGGGCACAGGTTCGGGTAGCCATGGCGGCACTGCTCGCACTCGCCGCACGAAATGCCCGGCTCCACCGCGACGCGCTGGCCGACCTCAAGCCCGCGCACCTGCGCGCCGACAGCCGCGACCTCGGCGGCGAACTCGTGGCCCATCACGATCGGCTGGTCGATACTGGCCGTGCCAATTTTACCGTCGGTGTAATAATGCACATCGCTGCCGCAAATCGTGACGGCCAGCATGCGCAGCAGAACTTCATGGTCGTTATAGTGGGGGATTGGCCGCTCTTCGATTCGCATGTCGCGCTGGCCGTAGAGAACTGCAGCTTTCATAGATGCTCCAATCAACAGAATACTGTTGCAAACAGAATGCTGTTCCCATCCTAGTGGTAAGTTGCGCGAGCGTCAAGCCGCTGAACCTGATGAACTCTTATCGTTTTCTCAGAAAAAAACTTTTCTTTTACGCGGGTTTCATGATACGCTATGCCTTATATTCACCCCTTGCATAGTAAGGAATTGTCGTGTCTCATACGATTCGAATCGCTCGCAAAAGCGCTGTGATAGGCTTGTTGTTCGTTGGCTTGCTGGTACTCGGCGGCATGGCGTTTGCCCCGCGCACCACAGCATCTCCTGAGCAGGAACGCCCAGCCACACAAAATAACGCGCCGCGCGTGGTAGAGCGAAAGCAGGCAACTGCCACACCAACTGCCACAACCGTTCCCACGCCTGAGCCATCGCCCATTCCTGCTATGCCGCCTGCGCCTGCACCGCCGCGTATTGGCGTCCAGGTTGGCCACTGGAAATCCAATGAACTGCCAGATGAACTGGCGAGACTACGTACCTCGACGGGCGCGCATGCCGCTGGCTACGCCGAGGCGGATGTGAATTACCAGATTGCGGTGCGGGTGGTGGCGCTGTTGCAGCAGCAGGGTTTCACGGTTGATTTGCTGCCTGCTACTGTGCCGCCCGGCTACCAGGCCGATGCATTCGTCGCTATCCATGCCGACGGCGCTTCCAGCACCGCCAGCCGTGGCTTCAAAGTGGCAACGCCATGGCGTACCTCAGGCGCGTCGCAGCTTTTGTCGGATGTCATGGTCGCAGAGTATGCCGCGGTAACGCACCTGCCGCGCGATTACGCAATCACCATGAACATGCGCGGCTATTACGCTTTTAATAACCGCCGCCGCGAGCATGCCGTCTCGCCCACCACGCCCTCGGTAATCATCGAGACTGGCTTTTTGACCAACTCAGCCGATCGTGCCATGCTCACCGGGCAGCCCGATCTCATCGCCAAAGGGGTTGCTAACGGCGTGATTCGTTACATCAACGAGCGCGATCTAAGCGATCCGGCTGTGCTTCAGCCACCCGAGTTCAAGGTGCAGCGCCCGATCAGCGCCGATGGTGTCATCATCCGCTCTGCGCCGCGCGACAACGCGCCGGTCGTTGGTCGCGCACCGGCTGACGCGCAGTTGGTGCCGTTCCAGGCACAGGAAGGCTGGTACAACATCTTTGTGCGCGGCAATGCTGGCCGATTGATGGGTTGGGTGCGCATGGATCAGGTTGTGCAAACGGATGAACCAACGCCCATACCGCCACCCGCAAGCGACTCGTAAACACGCGTTGTGAATGCCGCATGAAAGCGTAGCATGCGCGACATGCATCCTGTAGCGTGCGCGCTGCGTAGTAAAGGGACGGTTTTCAGAAAGACTTTTACAGAGGAGGCACACCATGGAACGAATGAGCCCTGGCGATCCACGCGTTGCCGATCTTGTTCAAGATTTACAAAGTGAGCAAATTAGTCGTCGGGAGTTTCTCAACCGTGGCGCGCGCATTCTGGGCAGCCTGGCCGCCGCAAACGGTCTGCTGGCAGCATGCACATTGCCTGCGGCACCGGAAAGTGCCGCCGCGCCAACAGCTACATCGGATGGCAGCGTCGGTGCCACAGCGAGCATGCCGACGGCTTTTGCCGAAGCCACTGCTGCTCCGGCGATGACCGCTGCGCCGACGGCTGCGGGCGCAACAGGTGTCGGTGGCGCGCGCCCAAAGGGGCAACTTGTGGACTACGAAGGGCCGGGCGAGGGCTATCTGGCGGTGCCACAGGGCAGCGGTCCGTTCCCCGCCGTCGTTGTCATTCAGGAATGGTGGGGACTGGACGACCATATCAAGAGCGTGGCCGAGCGCTTTGCGAATGAGGGCTACGTCGCGATCGCGCCGGACCTGTATCACGGCCATGTGGCCAGCGAGCCAAACGAAGCGCAGAAACTCGCGATGGAAATGGAGCAGGATGTCGCGCTGGAAGAAATCCAGAACGCCGTCAATTTCCTGGTAGGCCGCGACGATGTATCGCCGAAGAAGGCTGCGGTGATCGGCTTCTGCATGGGCGGTGGGCTGGCGCTCCAGATGGCGGCTAAGGGTCAGAACATTGCGATTGTTGCGCCGTTTTACGGTCGCCCGCTCGATGCCCAAACGGCGGCACAGGTCGATGTGCCGATTGTCGGTTCGTACGGCGCGCAGGACCAGAGCATTCAGCCGTCTGCCGTAAACCAGATGGCCGACCAGATCAAGGCTGCCGGGCAGCCGGTGGATATCAAGTTCTATCCAGCGGGCCACGCTTTCTTCAACGACACGCGCGATCTCCTATAACGCTGCTGCCGCGCAGGACGCATGGCAGCGCACGCTTGCTGCCTTCAGCGAGGCGCTTAAATAGTCGGCCAACTAATCGCCACCCGTTCACGCCCTGTGAGCGGGCGGCGCTGTTATCTTGACGGCACAAAGATAAACAGCATCATCCCGGTAATGAGACACACCGCACCCAAAAAAGTCGTCCAATGATTTCATTGGGCCGTGCGATGCGGCGTTAATCCTACCATGGCAAATCGAAAGCGAACCCAGGCCCACAGCACCTCTTTTCCAAAGGTATTCAGGACGCCAATACCGACCAGCACCACCGCTGCAACCAGCACACTATGAAACACCAATGCTGACACGATGCTATCGACCATTGCGATGCCTCCCTTGCTTGGGCTTGCCGCTGTATGTGAATATACGCTCCGGCACACTCATTGAATATAAACGAGATCACATTCTTATTTTTATCACATGATGTATGGTGTATACGTCGTGTCGCAGGTAGAATGTTGGTAGGAATCATGCATGCGACAACGAATATCCCAACAAATCCTTTGGAAGAGCTTCACAATGCCTTCATAAGTTCTTGCTATGCTTTATCATAAACATGTATAGTGCGAATCATGCTGTATTATGCTGTATTATGCTCATGGTCAATGTATTCGTGATGCAAGCTATAGGAAAGAACATGATAACGTTGCGGCGACGCATTGCTGCGGTCCCCAAAGTACGCCTGGTGCTGGTGCTGGTGCTGGTGCTTCTCGGCTTCGGGCTGATCTGGCACTTCGGTACGCGCTCGTACCGCTCGTTCCGTGAGTTGAACTACATTCATGCCGAAGGGCTTGACCGTGGGACGGCTAGCGTGGATGCGATTTGCCCATGGATGACAATCCGCTTTGTCGCTATGGCTTACGCCGTGCCAGAAGAATATTTATACGCGAAGCTCGGCATTCCGTTCGACCGTCGCAATGCCAACCGGCCGCTGGGGCTAATAAATGATGACTACAAGCTGGGTCGCTCATCAAATGGGCGCGATCCTGCCATCATTGACAAGGTTAAAGCGGCGATAACTGCTTACCGAGCGAACCCGGTGGCAACCGGCCTGCGTGACATACGTCCATGGATGAGCGTGCGCTACATTGCGAACAGCACGGGCGTGCCAGCGCAAACCATTTTCGAGGAAATCAATATTCCCACCAGCGGCAACGAGAGCAAGCCGCTCGATCTGCTCAGCAAAGAACAGCACTATCCCGGCGGCCCGCCCGCGTTGGTAGATGCTATCAAGAATGTCTTAGCGCAACACAAGGCGTCATCATGAGCGTGAGTAATGTGAGCGACACAATTCTGAGCTACGTCGCAATTTACGGCGTGTCGGCGCTCTGCCTTGTGATTTTCCTGGCCGCGCTTGGTATACCGCTGCCCAGCACGTTCTTCGTGGTGGCGGGCGGCGCGTTCGTGCAGCAAGGCGTGCTCGATTTGCCATCAACGATTGGATTGGTGCTGCTGGGCGCGGTGCTGGGTGACACGTTGAGCTACGGCATGGGGCGCGTCCTGCGGCGGCCCATCCAGGCGCGCTATGGTCACTCGGCGGGCTGGCGCAAGGCCGAAGACTATGTGGCGCGGCGCGGCGGGCTGGCGGTCTATCTCACGCGCTGGCTGCTGACACCGATCGCCGTGCCGGTGAATCTCGTGGCGGGCGGCAGCGGGTTTTCGCTGCGGCGCTTTGTGAGCTACGACACGGCAGGCGAGATGACATGGATCATTGCTTACGGCACATTGGGCTATGCGTTTGGCAGCCAGTGGGAAACCGTCAGTGATTTTGTGAGCAACTTCAGCGGACTGCTAGTTGGCGTTGTGCTGGCGGTGATCGGCTTGTACTTCCTGATTCGCTGGCTGCTCCGCCCGAGCGCCGCGCATGCGTCCGTGCTCGATGTACCATCATCAACGGTGGAGCCGCACGGCGGGCGCGGATAAATTGCTCGCTAGCTTACATGGATGTCCGGCCTGTTATGTGCCGCGCGCATGCTCCGGCTCGTTCGCTGGCGCAATCGCACAACTGCCATCATCACATGCGGCGTCTGTTGTCATGGGCGCGTTCGGCTGTGTATGGGTAGCAGCCCAGACCTGCTCCAGCGCGTCAAGAAATGTGTCTGCTGCCTGCGCCCCTGATATGCCGTATTGCTCGTTGATAGCAAAGAATGGCACGCCACGAATCCCAAACATGGCGGCGCGCTGCTCGTCGGCACGCACGGCATCGGCGTAGGCGTCGCTGTCCAGCATGCTGCGCACGGTGTCGGCTGGCACGCCAATTTCAGTGCCGAGTGCCACCAGCGTATCGAGATCGCTGATCGGCAACCCGTCGGTGAAGTATGCCCGCAGCAGGCGCTCTGTCATTTCAGGTTGAAGATCGTGCGCTGCTGCTAGATGGATCAGCCGGTGCGCATCGAACGTGTTGCCGTGCCGGGCGCGGTCGAGATGGTAGTCAAGCCCTTCACTGGCCGCAAGCCCAGTCACCTGCGCGTTCATAGCAGCCGCCTGCGCCGGACTCACGCCCATTTTCTGTGCGAGCATGTCGTTCAAACTGCCCGCCGTGCGGCGCGGTGTGTTCGGGTCAAGCTCGAAGCTTCGCCACACAAGCTGAACCTGATCGCGGTGCGCAAAACGCGCCAGCGCCGCCTCGAAGCGCCGCTTCCCAATGTAGCACCATGGACAAACAATATCTGACCAAATCTCAACAGTTAGCTGTTGCATGATATGTGTATCTTTCTATCTCAATAATCATTTATATTATGCATGGTAGTGAGGAATGAGGAGCGTGTCAACCGGTATGTCCATGAGTTTGTCAGCGCGGCAGCACAAAGATGACGCGCATGCCATGTTCGTTTACAATAATTGGTGGATTAGCCCATGCTCGACGAGGTTTCAACATGACAGCATCTTTTCAGCGCGCGTCTCCCCCGGCGCGCCCGACCGAAGGACCAGCTTACTGGCTTTTGTTCAAAAACGGCGACCTGCTTGTGCGCGAAGATACAGGCGGCCTCTCGCTCATTCGGAGCGAGCAGGACGATGTAGCGCCCTTTCTTTCGCAAGCGCCTTTGTTCATGGGCACGCTCGATGGTACGCCCTGCATAGCGGCTGATCTTGCTCCAGACGCGCCAGAACTCCCAGGTAATTGGCATGCGGTAGGCATTCGCGCGTTGTTCGGGCGGCTCGACGAGGCCGTATACGAAGTGACGCTCTATGCGTTGCACATTCTTAACTGGCAGCGCACCAGCCAGCACTGCCCGCGTTGTGGCGCGCCAATGGGCGAACTCGCCGAGCAATGGTCGCGCGGCTGTACGCAATGCTCGGCCATCGGTCATCCGCCGGTGACGCCAGCGATTCTCGCCCTGGTTCATGACGATGATCGCATACTGCTGACGCATCGTGCTGGTCGGCATGCTATTTACACGATTGTTGCTGGCTTTGTGGAGCCGGGCGAGTCGCTCGAAGGCTGCGTGCGGCGTGAGGTTGCCGAAGAGGTCGGCGTCGAGGTCGCGGACGTGGCGTTTGCGGGCAGCCAACCGTGGCCGTTTCCAAATCAATTGATGGTTGGCTTTTTTGCGCGTTACATCGGCGGCGACGTGCGACCCGACAAAATCGAGCTTGACGAGGCTGGCTGGTACCACTTCAACGAGTTGCCCGACCTGCCGCCGCCTGCCAGCCTCGCCCGCCAGATGATCGATGCGTGGGTTCAAGGTCGACAGCAGGCCAGCAGGTAAAAATTGTTCTCTTTTAGCCACGAGGCTTCTTCATGGATCTTTGCTTTCTTTCAGCTACCGAGCTTGCCCGCCGCATCCGCGCCCGCGAGTTGTCAGCACAAGAGGTCATGGCGGCACATCTCGCACAGATCGAGCGCGTCAATCCGCAGGTCAACGCGATTGTGACGCTGCTGCCTGACGAAGCTATGGCGCAGTCCCGCGCGGCCGATGAGGCGCTGGCGCGCGGTGAGGATGTTGGGCCGCTGCACGGGCTGCCAATTGCGCACAAGGATCTGGTGCTGACGAAAGGCATCCGAACCACCTTTGGCTCGCCAATCTTCGCCGATTTTGTGCCGGACCGCGACGCGCTGATCATTGAGCGGTTGAAGCGCGCGGGCGCAATAACGATTGGCAAAACCAACGCACCTGAGTTTGGTGCTGGTTCACAAACCTTCAATCCAGTGTTTGGCGCGACGCGCAATCCCTACGATCTTTCTAAACATGCGGCGGTTCAAGCGGTGGCGCGGCAGTGGCGCTGGCTTGCGGCATGCTGCCAATTGCCGATGGCAGTGACATGGGCGGATCGTTGCGCAACCCGGCTAACTATTGCAACGTGGTTGGTTTTCGACCGTCGCCGGGCCGCGTGCCGTCATGGCCGAGCATGGACGCATGGTCCACGCTGTCGGTCGAGGGGCCGATGGCGCGCACGGTAGCCGACGTTGCGCTGATGCTTCAAGGCATTGCCGGGCCAGATCCGCGTGCACCGCTGAGTATCGCCGAGCCGCCGGGCATGTTTGCCGCACCGTTGGAGCGCGATTTTCGCGGCATGCGCGTGGCATGGAGCCGCGACCTGGGCGGTTTGCCAATCGACCCGCGCGTGACGAACGTAATTGAGTCACAACGGCATGTTTTCGAACAGCTTGGCTGCGTTGTTGAGGAAGCTGAGCCAGACTTTGCGGATGCGGACGAGATTTTCAAGGTTTTTCGCGCATGGGCATTCGAGATGAGCCACGGCGGGCTGCTGGAGCAGCATCGTTCGCAGATGAAGGACACGGTAGTTTGGAACATCGAGGCCGGGCGGCAGCTCACCGGGCCGCAGATCGGGCAGGCACGTCGCAAGCACACCGAATTGTACCAGCGAGTGCGCGAGTTCATGGAGCGCTACGAATTCCTGATCTGCCCGGTCAGTCAGGTGCCGCCGTTCGACATAACGCAGGAATACATTACTGAGATCAACGGCCAGCCGATGGAGACCTACATCGATTGGATGCGCTCGTGCTATTACATCACCGTGACTGGCCTACCTGCCGCGTCGGTGCCGTGCGGCTTCACGCCTGACGGGCTGCCGGTTGGCGTGCAGATTGTCGGGCGCTTTCATGATGATTTCGGCGTACTTCAGCTTGCGCATGCCTTCGAGCAGGCGACCGTCTTTGGGCAGCGCCGACCGCCGTTGATACATGAAGGACAGTAGCAAAAGCGGAACAAACCAGCAGCGTCGCACGTCTTGAGAGCACAACATCGCAGAAGGAGGACGTATGCGCGCTCGTTTCGTGTTTCTGCTTGCTGTGCTCTTGCTCGGCGGGTGCGGCCAGCCAGATGTAACTCAACAAGGACCAACCGCTGCGGCGACGCGCCCGCCGTACCCGGTGGCGACAGAATTGCCGTATCTTGGTTCAGTTGATCGATCATCTGCCGAAGCAACGCCTGACATGTACCCAGCGCCGCTCTCGGCGGAGCAGATTGCGCGCTTGCAGGCGGTGAACCTCCCGACCTGTCCCGCGCCAACGGCGACGCCTGTGGCAACAGCAACGCCACCACCTACAGCAACAGCCGTACCGCCTGGCTCGCCAACCTGGACACCGGTGCCGACGCCATCACCCGCATCGCTTCCAGGTGATTTCAAGCTGGCGCTGAGCGCATGCGCGTTGCAGGATGGCGGGGCACACGTCATGTTTAACGCAACGTTGACTGGCGGATCAGACAACAGCTATGAATTTTACTGTCCTAATCCCGATTGGCAATTCGGCGACGGCTCAGGTGAGATGGCCTTCGTCGATTGCTGGTCATGGTCGCCAGACATACGCATCCAACGAACGTTTACGACCGATTACACCTACAAACGTCCTGGCACGTATCGGGCGCGGCTCCAGATCGAATCACGTGGTGGCACACTTGAGTCGAACACGGTGACGATCGAGGTGCGCTAAGTAGAACCAAGCGCCCGCACCGCCTCCACGAGGCTCTCCGGCCCGCCGACATTGCCGGGAAATACCACGTACGGCACGTCGGGAAAGCGCAGGTTTGGCCCTTGCTCCAACCGCCAGACTGGCACGCCCGGCAGCAATTGGCCGATGGCTCGCGCCTGCTGCGCGCCGAGCGCCCGCTGCGCGACATCATGGCTGGTGATGCCGCCCTTGGCGATGATAAAGCGCGGGCGCGTGCTGATTTGCCGCAGCGCGTCGATAAGCGATTGCGAAACGAGTTGGCCGATCTGAAGGCTTTCGGCGGCAGTCGCGCCGGTAGCAAGCGTGCGGCTGGTGTACAGCACCGCCGTCTGTCCGCGCTGGAGCGCCGCTTCGATCTCCTCGCCAAGCTCATGACTGATGGCATGTGGATCGCTCTGAAGCAGTCGCGCGACCGGCAGTTCTACAGCGGCAATACCCGGCAGCGCCAGAAGTTGCTCGAGTTGCGCGCTGCTGCCCGGCACGTACGAACCGACCACCACCAGCCCGCCTGTTGCATTCGTATCGCCGATGATCTCGGCAGCGGTGAGCAATGGCTTGCGCGGCAGCCCGCTCCGTAGCCGCACGAAGTCGGCGGCTGTGCGATAGATGAAGCGCTTTCCGGCAGCTTCGGCTTGCAATACACCCAGCACCACAATAGCTAAATCGCCGTAGCTGGCCGCATTGACAACAATCGGCTGCCCGCCATTCGCATGGCGGAGGCGCTCTGCTACTGCGTCCGGCCCGCCGGTGCGAATGAGTTCGAGGTCGAGCGTTGCCACGTCTGCGGCATGCCAACGCCCGCCGCTGCGCTCCTCCACCCACGCGGGCAAAAATGCTGTCGAGTAGCCAAACGCATGATCTTTGGCGAACGGCGTCTGGTCGGCGGGCATGAGCGTGTCGGCTGCGGCGTTCGGTGTGGCGACATAATGCGTGTTATTGATCGTCACGCGCCCGCCATCGAGAAAGGCTGGCACGATCAGGTGACCGTCTATTGAACCGAGTGCTGCGCCGAGCGCGTCAACTTCTGCCGGATAATGGCCGCGCAAGGTCGAGTCGCTGCGACTGGCGACGACAAAACGGCTGTCGTCCGCCACCTCACGCAGCAGCCCGGCGATCTGCTGATTCATGGCGACGGCGCGTTCTTCCGGCTGGCTGCGCGAGTTTGTCAGCACAAAGAACAGCGGCGCATGATCTGCGAACGCTTCGCGCAGCGCCGCCGCGTCCCAGTCGAGCAGGAGCCGCACGTCGTACACTGTTTGCACGCCCGTGGGGTCGTCGTCGATCACCACCAATTTGCGCCCGCTCGCCGCGACCTGCTGCTGAATCTGCGGCAGCAATGCTTCCTCAGACGGCGCGGGCGGCAGACCGGCGAGGAGCCGCGTGCGCGTTTCAAGATTGCTCATCGCTGTTGCTTCCGTTTGTCAATCGTTCCATCAGCGTGATCATGACCGAATCGTCAAGCTGGCCTAAACCCTGCGCGCTGCCCATTTTGTACAATTGGTGCGCGGCGCTGGCGAGCACCAGCGGGTGACCGAGCGCGTCAGCTTCGTCTACCACAAAGCCGATGTCCTTTACCAGAATGCTCAGCGCGCTCTTGGGTGGCGTGAAGGTCCGGTTCACCATGCGCGGCCCGCGGTCGCCCAGAATCCAGCTACCGCCCGCGCTGTGACTCACAATATCGAGCAGCATAGCCTGGTCCAGCCCCAGCTTCGTGCCGAAAGTCAGCGCCTCGGCGGCGACCGCATTGTGGACGCAGACCATGAGTTGGTTAATCATCTTGACCGCCTGCCCGTCGCCGACGTTCTGCCCGACATGGTAAATATTCGTTCCCATGGCCTCCAGCACCGGGCGGCAGCGCTCCACCAGCACGTCCGGCCCGCCGACCATAATCGTCAGTTCGCCTGCCTGCGCCCGTACTTCGCCGCCGCTCATTGGCGCGTCGAGGTATTCGACGCCCTGCTCGGCCAGCCGCGCCGCAATCTCCTGCACGCCGCGCCTGCTCATTGTGCTCATGCCGATAACCACGGAGCCGGGCGCAAGCGCGCTGGCCGCCGCAGACTGTCCAAACAAGATATCGCGCAACTGCGCATCGTTGACCACGACGGAAACAAAGATATCGCTGGCCTCGGCAGCCACAGCGGCGCTCGGCGCGTCGGTTGCGCCAGCATTTACCAGCATGTTCACCGCATCGCGGTTGATGTCGTAGACGGTACAGGGAAAACCTGCGCGCACCAGACACGCGGCCATCGGGCGGCCCATGACGCCGAGGCCGACGAAGCCGACGCGCGGTGGAGCAGCGGGAGAGTTCTGACATGGTATCCTCCTAGCTATGGTGAAGATAGCTGATTGTACACCATGCGGGCGAATGTGCAGCACGGTACGAGTGCGGGAGGAGCCGGAAAAAAGATTGTGCGAGGATGCTGTATGTCAATAGTTTTCAGGTGTCATAATAAACTGGAAGCAGCCAGCATCATGCCAACAATCATGGAAGTTTCCAGGGTGTAATATGACTTCGCTATGAAGATAGTGCATTTCTGCATCCTGAGTAGCGCGAGCCATGCGAGCGCGTATCGAAGGGCGCAGATTGTCTATGCACCATTGTCTAGCGAGAATTGATATAACAAAAATGACCGTTTTTGAGACAGCGCAAGGAGGCGCAGGAGACAGTGAAGCAGAACGTGTAGGAGCATTCGAGCAGTGACTGTGCCAGGTGATGCCAGTCAACGATGGGCTAACGGTGTAGGCGATAAGCTGCCGCCGGAGGCGGTCAGTTTCATGGCCTTGTTAGGCGGAGCGAAGCGGAGCCACAAGGTCTGAAACTGCTTATGGCTCCCACCGTTAAGCGGAGCGAAGCTCCGCTTAACTTATAATTATGCTGTCACTTGGCAGCATACCATCCCTTGCCGGGATGCAGCATACCAAGCCCATACGACCTATTATACTGCCGATGTGCAGCATAACACCTCTACAGATGGATGTTATGCTGCACCATTTTCCCGTAACGTGTGTGTCAAAAACCTTCGTTTGTGCGAAAATACTGACGACGTTCATTTCACCGCCGTCTGTGTTTATGTGTGTCTCTCAAAACACTCTGTAGTAACAGGACTCACAATACCTTATACGTTCGATGCGTTTTGAGAAACGACAGGAAGCAATGCTGGTAGGGTTTGCCTGCGTCTTGTATCATATAACTGCTTAAATCTCGAATTATTACCGCACCCCATTCAGGTACGGTAACACCAGTGTCGTGAACAGGTCTGTTCCTTCCTGGCGCGGCGCGTCCGCAAAGTGGACAGTTAACCGATCAGCGCCTTGATCGACTATTCCCAACAGCATTTCAGTGACCTGTTCGGGGGTGCCAATCGCGCCATGTTCCATGGGGCGCACGTACGGTTGTTCTTTCAGCAGCCGCAGGTCGCTTTCGTTTTCGGCAATCAACACGCCCACGCGCACGACCTGCGTGATCTGGTCGTAGTCGCGGCCCACTACGCGGCAGTGCTCTTGAAGCACCGCTTGCTTATGGGTAAACGTCTCCGCGTCGGTGAAGCCGTAATTCCACCAATCGGCGTGCTGAGCGACGACGCGCAGGAGATATTGCTCGCCTTCCCCACCAACCATGATCGGCGGCATTGGGTCGGGCCGTGGCTCGCAGAAGGCATTAGCAATCTGGTAATGCTGGCCCTGGTAGTTGGCTGGCGCTTCAGTCCACAGCGCGCGGATGAGTTCGATCGCCTCGGCAAGCTGCGCGATGCGCACGCGGGCGGACGGGAAAGGCCAGCCATACGCCCGATATTCTTCCTCGTTCCAGCCCGCGCCGATGCCTAACACCACGCGCCCGCCCGAAAGCGCCTGGGTCGTGGCGACCATTTTGGCAAGCAGTGCCGGGTTGCGGAAACTGTTGCACAGTACCTCGTGACCGCAGATTTTATCCGGATAGCGCGCCAGCGCAAACGCTAGCATGCTCCAGCTCTCGGCGACATTGTTGTTCCCGTACTGTACATGATCGGGAAACCAGAGCGAGTCAAAGGCATCGGCTGCCCGATCGAGGTACGGCAGCGCTTCTGTGATCAAGCGCGACCAGATGTTGAGTCCAACCGGAACGGGCATGTATCGCTCCTTTCACGATCGTAAATAAACATTGTCCTATGTGTCATTCCGAACACAGTGAGAAATCTCTCCAAAGAGATTTTTCGCCGTGCTCGAAATGACACACATGCCTCGGGCCTATTGATTGTCTACTTCTCCCGCTCCTCCGTGCGGTCGGTGGCCAGCGGCGGCTCCGGCGAAAGCGCTGACACTGCAGCCCGTAACTCCGGCGTCATGGCAATCTCCAGCGATTTGAGCGAGCCTTCCAGTTGGTCGAGGTTGCGCGCGCCGATGATGGGTGCTGTCACGGACGGGTGGCTCGCGACCCAGGCAACCGCCAGGCTGGCCGGTTCCACGCCATGCTCCTGCGCGAAGCTTGTAAAGCGCTCGGCAATCTGGTAATAATTCGTATCGCCGTAGCGGGTCTGGTACATCTGGTTTTCAACCAGCCGCCCAGACGGTGGCCGATTCTTTGAACTATACTTACCACTGAGCAGGCCGCCGCCCATTGGGCTGTACGTGATCACACCCAGTTGCTCGGACTCCGCCAGTGGCAACAGTTCAACCTCAGCCTGTCGCTTCACGAGGTTGTACATCGGCTGAATGCACTCGAAGCGCGCCCAGCCCTCCTTCGCCGAAATACCCAGCGCCTTGGCGACTTGCCATGCGGCAAAGTTGCTGGCCGCCGGATACAGGATTTTGCCGTCCCGCACCAGATCATCGAGCGCGCGCAGCGTCTCCTCAATTGGCGTTTCGGGATCAAAGTGGTGCAGAAAATAGACGTCGATGTAGTCGGTGTTGAGCCGCCGGAGGCTGGCCTCGATGGCGTTGCGGATATTGCGGCGTGACGTGCCACGGGCGTTGATATCCGGCCCGGTCTGGCTGTACACTTTGCTGGTGATGACAACTTCCTCACGGCATGACGCAATCAGGCGGCCCAGAATCTCTTCGGATCGTCCGCCCGCGTAGCTGTTGGCGCAGTCGAAGAAATTAATCCCCGCTTCGCGGCAGCGATTGAACATGGCCGCAGAGGTTGGTTCGTCGGCATCCCCACCAAACGACATAACGCCAAAACACAGCGATGAAACTTTGACGCCCGTTTTGCCCAGCAGTTTGTACTCCATAACATGCTCCTACGCTATTCATCGGCTCCATTACCGTGCATGCTATTGTACGATATCTATTCAGTCAATTGGCTTGAGATTCGCGACAATAGTCTCCCGCTGCGGCTCAAGGAACGGTGCCAGCACAATCTTCTCGCCGAGCGTTGCCTCGTCCTCATCCACTGCAAAGCCTGGCCCGTCCGAGGCAATCTCGAACAGAATGCCGTTCGGCTCGCGGAAGTACAGACTTTCGAACCAGTAGCGGTCCACCTTGCCGCTATTGGGGATGCGCATCCGTTGCAGGCGGTCGGCCCAGTCATCATACTCCTCGTCCGGCGTGCGGAAGGCGACGTGATGCACACCACCCGCGCCGGGCTGAGCAGGGCGCAGATCAGGCTGAACGGCGACATGTAGCTCCGCAGATGGGCCGCCTGGTCCCATTTCGTACACATGGACAGTGTCCTTCGCGTTCTCAGGGTGCGGATACTCGCGCACCGGGCGCATGTTGAGCACCTGCTGAAGGACCGCGTCTGTCGGGCGCAGCGATGGAACGCTCAGCGTGATTGGCCCAAGGCCGCGCACCTGATACGCTTCTGGCACGGGACTTCGCTCCCACGGGAACGCTTCGCCTGCGCCGCCATCGTCCACCAGCGTGAGCCGCTGACCCTCGGGGTCTTCAAAGTCGAGCACCATGCGTCCGTCGCGCTCCGTAATTTCGCCCGCGTTGACTCCAAGCCCGCGCAGATTCTGCGCCCACCATGTGAGTGCGTCGAGTCCATTCACGCGCAGCGACGTGCGCACAATCGAGTTCGTACCACGCCGTTCGCGCGGCACCGGCCAGTCGAAGAACGTCAGATCAGTGCCTGGCGTTCCCTTCGCGTCGGCGTAGAACAGATGGTACGCGCTCACATCGTCCTGGTTCACGCTGCGCTTCACAAGCCGCATTCCAAGCGTTTGCGTGTAGAAGCGGTGGTTCTCGCGAATCTGCGCCGAAACCGCCGTCAAGTGATGAATGCCGAGCAGGTCCATTGTATCCTCCTGTGTCATGCCACTCAAACGTGCATGATTAATAATGGTTTCAAATTGGCCTCGATCTCCGCGCGGCGCGGTTCGAGGAAGGGCGGCAGCGCGAGCCGTTCGCTATCAAGCGGGCCATCGACCTCGAAGCCGGGGCCGTCGGTCGCAAGCTCGAACAGCACGCCGTTCGGCTCGCGGACATAAGCCGACGTAAAATAATGTCGATCCACAATGCCGCTGTTGCGGTAGCCGAGCGAATCGAGCCGTTCTACCCAGTCAGCCATCTGCTGACCGGTGGGAACGCGCAGCGCAACGTGGTGAACACCGCCCGCGCCGTATTTCGCGCGCGGAAGATCGTCGCGCACAATCACATGCAGCTCGGCATGTGGGCCGCCCGCGCCAATTGCATAAACATGCGTCTCGTACTGCGACGCGTCAGCCAATGGATAGGTGTGGTCATGACGAAGGCCCAACGCCTTGGTAAGAAAGCGGTCGGTCGGCGCGAGCGTGGGAACCGTGATCACGATGTAGCCAAGCCCGCGAATTTGATGCTCAATCGGTATCGGACTCGCTTCCCACGGAAACGCCACGCCCAGGCCATGATCGTCCACAAGCGCAAGCTGTGTGCCTTCAGGATCGTCGAAATCCAACACGCTGCGCCCATCTCGCGTCGTCACGTCGCTGTGCGCAACGCCGTACTCTTCGAGGCGCGCCGCCCAATAAGCCAGGGCGCGCTCGCCATGGACGCGAAATGTCGTGCGCGAAATGCTGTTGTTGCCCCGGCGCTCGCGGGCAGCATGCGGCAGATCGAACACCGTCATCTCGGAGCCAGGACTGCCCGCGCCATCGCTATAAAAGAGGTGGTACATGCGCGGGTCATCCTGATTGACCGTCTTGATGACCGGGCGCATGCCGAGCACTCGTGTATAAAAATTGTGCGTCCGCTCGATGTGGGCGCTGAGCGCGCTCACATGGTGGACACCAGCAAGTTGTAAAGTCATGCTATTCATGATAATCCTCCATGACAATAGTTTAATACTAAACTATTGCTTTGTCAAGATCGTCGTTTCCCATTCGGGCGCTGTCTAGGATATTGTTGACATTCTCCCAGGATAAATCTATAATCGCTCCTCAACTGCACATGTTCACCTCAATAATGTTCTTTATCCATATGCATGCATTGCGGCATGAACTCCACATGCTTCTGTATCAGCCATGGCGTATCACCGATACGCCAGTTTTCCATAGGATCTTGCTATGCCCACCCTACGATTTGCGATCTTCGGCACCGGATTCTGGTCGCGCTTCCAGTTGGCGGCCTGGCGGGAACTGGAAGGCGTCGAATGTGTCGCACTGTACAACCGCACGCGAGCCAAAGCTGAAGCGCTTGCGAATAACTTCGGTGTGCCGGCGGTCTACGACGATCCTGAAGAACTGCTGCGCCAGGAGCAGCTTGATTTTATCGATGTTATCACCGATGTTGACACCCACAGCCGCTTTACCCACATGGCGGCAGCGCGCGGTCTACCTGTCATCTGCCAGAAACCAATGGCGCCCTCGCTTGCGGAAGCCGAACAGATGGTTGCGACGTGCCAGGCAGCCGGCGTGCCGTTCTTCATCCATGAGAATTGGCGCTGGCAAACGGCAATTCGTCAGATCAAACATGTGCTCGATCAGGACCAGATTGGGCGGCCATTCCGCGCGCGGATTGACATGATCTCGGGCTTTCCAGTGTTCGCCAATCAGCCGTTTCTCAAAGAGCTTGATCAGTTTGTTATCACTGACATGGGCAGCCATGTGCTTGACGTGGCGCGCTTTCTGTTTGGTGAGGCCGACCGTTTGTACTGCCAAACGCACCGCGTTCACGAGGATATTAAGGGCGAGGACGTTGCAACGATTATGCTGGCGATGGGCGACACAACGGTTCTCTGTGAGATGGCGTACGCTGAGAACTACCTGGAGCGTGAACGCTTTCCTGAAACCATGATTTTTATTGAAGGCGAACGCGGCTCCGTTGAACTGGCGCCGGACTACTGGGTTCGCGTCACGACTGCCGACGGCACGCATGCCCGGCGCTACCCGCCGCCGCGCTACGCCTGGGCTGACCCGGCCTACGATGCCATCCATGCCAGCATTGTGCCGTGCAACGCCAGCCTGTTGCAGCAGCTGCGTGGCGAGGGCGCGGCTGAAACAACTGCCGCCGACAATCTCAACACCGTTCGGCTGGTCTTTTCTGCCTACGAATTTGCGCGGCGTGGTGAGACTATCACGTTGCAGCGCTAGGCAGTCGATAATGAACTGGAAAACAATCATGCTCACAGATCTGGAGCAGTGCGTCCTCGCCGCAATCGATCAGCACCAACTCGTGGCGACGCTTCAGGCGCTGATTGCGCAGCCGAGTCTGGGCGGTAGCGATGCCGAGTATACAATCCAGGAGGTGGCCGCTGCCGAGTTGCGCGCCCAGGGGCTTGATGTCACTATGACCGAGCTTGACCTGGCGGCGCTGTATGCTCACCCCGATTTTCCTGGCTACGAAGTCGAGCGCCATGCCGCCCGCCATGTGCAGGCGACGCTTGCTGGCACTGGCAGCGGGCGCAAGTTGCTTCTCAACGGGCATTTGGATGTGGTTCCGGTTGGCGATGTCCATGCATGGCGCACCGATCCATGGACGGGCACTGTCGCGGATGGCCGCGTGTATGGTCGCGGATCGTGCGATATGAAGGGCGGCGTGGCATGCATCATCCATGCTGCCGGAGCAATCGCCCGCAGTGGTGTGCAGTTGCACGGATCACTCGCAGTGCAAACGGTGATCGGCGAGGAGGACGGCGGCCTGGGGGCATTTGCCGCCGCGTTGCAGGGGCCGCGCGCTGACGGCGCGATCATTGCCGAGCCAACCCGCCTGCAACCAGTTCTCGCGCAGGCCGGGGCGCTCACCTTTCGGCTGCGCGTGAATGGCCGGGCGGCGCATGGCGCGGCAGCATGCCGAAGGCGTCAGTGCCATCGACGCCTACCTGCCGCTCCACCACGCGCTCCGTGCGCTCGAACAGGCTCGCAACGATGCTGTTACGCATCCCTTGATGAAGCAATTGCCTTTGCCCTATCCCATTAGCGTGGGCATCCTCCAGGCGGGCGATTGGGCCTCAACCGTGCCGGAAACGTTGATTGCCGAGGGCCGCTACGGCGTCATGGTCGGCGAGAGCGTTGACGCCGCGCGGGCGGTGCTTGCGGACGCGATTGCGCGCGCGGCAGCCGAGGACGATTGGCTGCGCGATCATCCGCCAACGCTCGAATGGTGGGGCGGCCAGTTCACAAGCGCCGAGTTGGCGAGCGATCATCCGCTGGTCGAGACGCTTGAAGGCAGCATGGCGGCACTCGGTCGCTCATTTGAGCCAGAGGGCGTCCCCTACGGCTCGGACATGCGGCTGCTTCAGCACATTGGAGAAACGCCGACGCTGCTGTTTGGGCCGGGCGATGTGCGGCTCGCGCATCAGCGCGACGAATATATTCCTATTGCTGATCTGGTCGCAGCAACTCAAACGCTGGCGCTGACCGCCCTGCGCTTTTGTGGCTATGATGAAAACTCATTGCAGTAATGTGCACATCAATTGCTCCTTCCCCTCACCCTCGGTCCCTCTCCCACTCGGAGAGGGACCGAGGGTGAGGGCACAGCGCACGAGCAAACCGCTATAGTTGTTATATCGACAAGGAGAACTGCTATGTCCGACCCAACTAGTAAAGTGATCATCACACTGCGCGCTGACCGGCGGCATTCATGGCAAGGAGGCCAACCCGAACCTGCCGGAGCAGCCCGACGAAATTGTTACGCAAGGCATTGCAGCATGGCGTGCAGGTGCGGCAATTCTGCACGTGCATGCCCGTAACCCGGATGGCAGCAACACTATGAGCCCTGAAATTTACCGTGAACTCCATGAGCGGCTGTGTGCCGAGACCGACGCAGTTGTGCAACTGACCACGGGTGGAAGTCCGGTGCTGCCTGTGGCCGAGCGGCTGAACACTGTGCTGCTGGCACCAGAAATGTGTTCGCTGAACATGGGGCTGATGAACTTCTTCATTCGCGGCGAGCAGGTTTTTTTCAGCAATCACCGCTCTGATATCGTGCGATTTGCCGAGGAGATGCGGGCGCGCGGCGTCAAACCCGAATTAGAGGCGTACAATGAAGCCATGCTGGAGGAAGTCGAGGTGCTCATTCGAACTGGTCTGTTAGAGCCGCCGTACATCGTCAATTGTGTGCTGCACACGCCGACGCAGGGCGGGCTGCGCGGCACGCCGCATAATCTAATGGGCATGCTCGATCGTATGCCGCCGAACACGCTTGTGAATGTCAGCTCGATGGGGCGCACACAACTGCCGATCACGACGATGGCGATGGCCATGGGGCTGAATGTGCGCGTCGGCATGGAGGATAACGTGTACTACCGACGCGGCGAAATGGTCGAGAACAACGCCCGCCTGGTGGAGCGCACCGTGCGGATTGCCCGTGAGTTGGAGCGCGAACCAGCCACGCCGGATGAGGCACGCGCCACGCTCGGCCTGCGTGGCCGCGCACGCGGACGGGTGCCGGAGCCGCTTGCCGTGCCTGCCGCAGCATAGATCAAGGAATAATTATGGCTCATGATCTTTTTAACATTGACGGACAGGTGGTGATTGTCACGGGCGGCGGGCGCGGGCTTGGGGCGGCGCTCGCTGGCGGGTTCGCCGTATCTGGCGCAAAGGTGGTCGTCGCAGACATGGATGCCGAGACGGCCCAGCGCACCGCCGATCAACTCAGCGCGCATAGCGGGACGGCCATCGCTACACATTGTGACATCACGCAGCCGCAGCAGGTGCAGGCGCTGGTTGAACTGGCGGTGCAAACCTATGGCAGGCTGGATGTACTTGTCAACAATGCCGGGATCAATATTCCCAAGCCAGCCGAAGACCTCACACTCGATGAATGGAATCGCATCATTGGCACGAATCTGACCGGTACCTTTCTGTGCTGCCAGACCGGCGGCGCGGTGATGTTGCGTCAAGGCTTTGGCTGCATCATCAACATCTGCTCGGTGCATGGTCATGTCGGCAGCTACATTCACAAGGCAGCCGCCTACAATGCCAGCAAGGCCGGTATTATCAACCTGACCCGCTCGCTGGCGCTGGAATGGGGCGAGCGCGGCGTGCGGGTGAACGGTATTTCGCCCGGCTCGCTGCGTACTGATCTCATGACCAAGCGCCTTGAAAATCCTGAGTACGTCCGCATGATTCAGGAACGCGCGGCAATCAAGCGCATCGGGGCGCCGGACGATATTGTGGGCACCGCGCTTTTTCTGGCTTCTCCAGCGGCGCAATGGCTCACCGGCCAGATCATTGCAGTTGACGGCGGCTGGCTTGCGGCGTAGCTATTCTCTCTGACGACGAGCGCAACTGGCATTTCATTGGTACTCTCGTCGGCTAGGCTGGCTGCCCCAGCTGCTCCACGATGTCGCCAAGGCGCACAAAGGTTACGTCGCTGTACTGCTGACAATAGGTGATAAAGTCGGCAAGCATAGCGATACGGTGACCGCGCCCGATCACCTGCGGGTGCATCATGACGGTGAGCAGGCCACCGTCCACATGCGTGTGCATCCAATCGAACTCGGCGGTCCAGATTTCCAGCACTTTGCTTGGGGCCGCCGTGCCGTTACGATACGGGCTGAAGTTGAACTGGAAGTGAACCCAGTCGTCGAACTCGAATGCGACCGGCAACTCCCACAACTTCGCCTGTCGGCCTGCGACGAGCGGCTCCTGCTGCGTGACATGATCGCCAATACGCGGCTGGTATGGCCGAAAGTCATCGGCCATGAGGCTGGAATCATAGCGGAAGCCATAGGACTCCAGCAGCGTCAGCGTGGTGGGTGACATATCGGCTGAGGGCGAGCGGTAGCCCAGCGGCTGGACGCCGATCCGTTGCAGCGCATCCAGCGCGCGCTCCATATCGCGGCGCTCCTCGTCGGCGGTCTGTGTGTTCGGATCGACATGCGCATAGGAATGGTGTCCAACTTCATGCCCTGCTTCTAAAACGTCGGTAATGGATGCGGGAAATCAGTCAATTGTGTGGCCGGGAATGAAGAATGTCGCGGGTACCTCGTGAGTGCGCAAGAGGTCGAGTACTCGTGGAACGCCGATGCGCGCGCCGTATTCGCCGCGCGCCAGCATGGCCGGGGACGTGTTGGGGTAGCCAAACCACACTGATAAAGCATCGAAATCGAAAGTGAGCGTGATCGAGCTATTGGGCATGCGGGCCTCCGTGAATTATGCAACTGATGATTTCTATCCACCAAGCACCGGGGCAGGCATTGTACCATGTCAGGATCATGGCCCGAATAACGCACTGATTTACATGAACGATATCTGTATTGCACATGAAGGAGATGCCCATGTTTCCATTCAAAACCGCCCTCAACGCATCGACATTGTTCCCGTTCAAACTTGATGTCGAACAGCAGATGCGGGTTGCTGCCGACGCGGGGTTTGACGGAATTGAGCTTTGGGTGAGAGATATCGAAGCCTATCGCGAAGCGGGTGGCACGCTCGCCGATCTCAAAACCTATGCCGCTGATGCTGGCATCACAATTGTCAACGCGATTGCGTTCTTTCCATGGGCAGATGCCGACGCGACGACGCGTGAGCGCGGGTTCGCGCAGGCCGAGCGCGAAATGCGCATGCTGGCTGAAATAGGCTGCCTCGCAGTTGCCGCGCCGCCGTATGGCAATGTGGAAGGCGTCACGCTTGAAGCGATGGCGGATTATTTTGCGCAGTTGACGGACGTGGCGCGCCAGATTGGGATCGAGTTGTACCTTGAGTTTTGGGGGCGCGCTAAAATGCTCTCGCGCTTGAGCGAAGCTCTGTTCGTGCTCATGGAGAGCGGTGTGCCTGAGGGCAAAATCTTACTCGACCCGTACCACATGTATACTGGCGGGAGCACATTGAACAGCCTGCGCTACGTGAACGGCGCCAACATCGGCATCGTGCATGTGAATGATTACCCGGCTGTGCCTTCGCGCGAGCAGATCGCTGACCGCGACCGCGTGTTTCCCGGCGAGGGGATCGCACCGACGCATGAATTTGCCCAGTTGCTCGACCGAGCTGGCTACCGTGGCTATCTTTCACTAGAGTTGTTTATCGAAAGCTATGGTGCGGCGCGGGCTGAAGAGGTTGCCAAACGCGGCCTGGACATGATCAAAAATGCCTACAGTGTGGAAGATTGATGGAGGAGGCCGCCACTGACATGCCATCAGTGGCGGCCCTGGTCATCAGCAGAGTTCATTGACGGCTGCAACCAGCGCTTGAATATAGCCGGTTGCGTGGGCGCGCCCGCGATGGCCCCAGGTCGTGTCATCAACCAGATGCGGCACATGATCGTCGATAATGAATCCGGTGAAGCCCGTCTCTTTCAGCGCGCGCATGGCCGCGACGACGTTCACATTCCCCTCGCCCAGAAAGCATTCCTGAAATGTTGGCACACAGCCTTGCACATCACGGAAGTGGACGTACACGATCTTGCCCCGTGAGCCAAAGAAACGAATAGCCTCAATCGGGTCTGGCCCCATTTCCGACCAGCAGCCCATACAAAAGTCCAGTCCATGATCGGGGCTATCGAAGGTCTCCATCGCGCGCTTGAAGCCTTCAAAGTTGTGGAACAGCCGCGCAATGCCGCCGAGTGTCGGCACGGGCGGGTCGTCGGGATGCAGCGCCAGCGTCACACCAGATTCCTCGGCCACTGGCAGCACCCGCTCCATGAAGTAACAGTAGTTGTCCCACATCTCGTCAGCGCTGATGGTGCGCCCTTCTAGCAATGGATGTTCCCGCGCGCCATGGCGAAGCGGGGCGGCATCAATCTGCGTCATGTCAAAGGCGGTGACGACCGCACCACCGCGCCCGATAGCATCCGGCGTGCGCCAGACGCCATTCGGCATCCAGTGGTATCCAAGGATCGGGATGCCCGCCGCGCCCATGTTGCGGATCGTCGCCTGATAATTGGCGATCTGCTCGTCGCGGTCAGGCAGACCCAGCATGGCCCGGTCGTAGAAGCTCACCGGCGTGTTTTCGAGCGCCTCCAGCCGCAGCCCGTGCGATTTGCAACGCTGGCGCATCCAGGTAAGATCGTCTGTCTCCCAACGTTGCGTACCCGGCAGCAGCGGCGTATTTAATAGTACCCCACACACACCGAGTTGCTGGGCGAAGATCAGCCGCTCCTGGCTCAGTTCGTTGAACTGCCCCACTGCAACGCGCATGGTCGTGCTCATGTACGCCTCCAAAGTATCTAAAGATGAATGATGCCTAGCCCTTCACTGCGCCCGCCGACAGCCCCTGCACCACGAAGCGCTGAGTCAGGTAATACAGCGCCATGACCGGAAGCGCGGCCATCACCGAACCCGCCATGATCAGGCCCCAGCGAAACACATCGCCGGTGATTAAATATTGCAGCGCCACCGGCACGGTTTGCAGATCGGGCGAGGTAATAAAGATCAGCGCTAGCAGCAGTTCGTTCCACGCGCCTGTAAATGTAAACACACTCACAGCAATCAGGCCCGGCGCGGAGAGCGGCAGCAGCACCCGAATGATTGCCTGAAGGCGCGTCGCGCCATCCACCATGGCTTGCTCCTCCAGATCAACCGGAATACCACGAAAGAAACCCATCAGCAGCCATGTACTCAGCGGCGTCGAGAATGTCAAATACACAAAGATCAGGCCGTGCAAGGTATTGCCGAGGTGCAGCTGCGCGATGATGACCGACAACGGAATAAACAGCAGCGCTGACGGCGTGAGATACGTAAAGAGGATCAACCGCCCAATCCAATCACGATAGCGGTACTTGAGCCGCACCAGGCTGTAGGCGGCCATGCAGCTGATCGCGACCGAGACCAGGGTTGCCATCCCGGCGACGATCAGGCTATTGCGGATGTTGGTCAGGAAATGATTGGTGCCCAACAGGTCGCGGTAGTTCTGGAGCGTTGGATTGAACTGGCAAAAGCGACGGCGTGCGATAAATATCGCGCGGCAGCTTGAGCGAGATCGTGATCATGTAATAGATCGGAAACAAAATGACCACTGCCATCAGGGCCAGCAAGCTGTAATACAGCACTTTTTGCGGACGCGAAACTCTGTTTATCATGCCTTACTCCTCCTGAAGCAGCTTCACGACGATCAGCGCCAGCATGGCGAAGATCGGCAGCATCGCCACCGAAACGGCTGAAGCCTCGCCAATCCGCAGGCTTTGCATGCCAAAGTAGGCCAGCACCGGGAAGGTCATGGTTGCGTCGGATGGGCCGCCCTGGGTCATCAGCCAGACGTTCTCGAAGCTGTTGGTCGTCCAGATGGTCGAGAGCAGCGTGACGATCAGGATGACATGCCGGATGCTGGGCAGCGTGATGTGCCGAAAACGATGCCACGCGCCCGCGCCGTCGATCGCCGCAGCTTCGTACAACTCAGGAGAAACATTTTGCAGTGCCGCTAAAAACGAGATCACCCAGAATGGAAAGCCGCGCCACGTGGTCGCCACAATCACGCTTGGCAGCGCCAGTGCGCGCGAGCTGAGAAAATTGATATGCGTGCTGGCGAGACCGCTTCCAATTGCGATCATGTTGAAGGCTCCGCCCTGCGGCGCGAACAGCAGCTTCCAGGTGAGATACGCGACGAACGAGGGCATTGCCCATGGGAGCAGGATCAGGGATCGCCAGAACTGCCGTCCCGCGATCTGCTGGTTCAGCAGCAACGCGATGCCTAATCCAAAGCCTAATTTCAATACTTCGGCAGCCAGGACCAACACAATCGTGTTCCGCACGCTGGCTTGAAAGCTCGATTGGCCGAAAATATAGGCGAAATTCGCAAGGCCGACGAAGTGGCCTTCCTGCCCGATAACACGATCGGTAAAGCTGATCCAGATCGCGAACAGAAATGGATAGACGACCAGCAGCAGCAAGCAGATGACAACCGGAGCCACCAACGCATAGCCGAGCCGACTATCACGCCGGCTGAGGCATGCCCTGGCGGACCTGCGCTTTGCCGCGTTTTGAGAGCGTTTGTTGCGCCATGAAACACCAAAGAGATGGCATGGGCTGCGTAAGCAATACTTACGTAACCCATGCCACATATATTACAGCCGCTATTTGTACTTGTCGTAGATCGCCTGGCACGCGGCCTGCGTCTCTTTAATCGCATCGTCGATGCTGAGGTTATCGACCACAATGCGCTGAATCATCTTGGGCGTCAGGAAGTTGGTCGAGTATTCCGCGAACGCCGCATTGTTCACGTCCGGGTAGCCCGGCGCAGTGCCGTTCAGCGCGAGGTCAAGCAGCCCTTGATGTACTGGGCTCTCCTTAAAGATTGGGAAATCCTTTTGGCCTTCCAGCACAGGGCCGTAAATCGCGACGCTGTAGTATTCTTTCATGAAACTATCGTCGGCCAGGTATGCCATCAAATCTTTCGCGAGTTCCTTGTTCTTGCTAGTAGAGGTGATCACGCGGAAGTTCGGTGTTTGTGGTGCCACGCGCATGACCGGACCGGACGGCAGCGCCGAGAATTTTGTACCCTTCGCAAGCTCTGGATCGTTGTCTTTAATATTCAGATATACGCTGCCGGGATTGGCGATGAATAAGGCATTGCCCGACTGATACGCGGTGTTGTCGCCTGCGCCGTCCCATGTGGTTGCTCCGGGCGGGAAGGCCCCTTGCTTGTAAAGCCCCGTGATCCACGTTAGAAAATCGCGCGTTGGTTGGCTATCAATCGTACACTGCTTGCCAGCGTCGTCAGCGATGCGCCCGCCCCACGATTGCAGCATGGAAGTGGTAAGATTGCCGTCCCCGACGTTCGAGAGCGCAAAGCCCATGCCGTAGGTTTCAGGCGGCTTCTGGGCCTTCAGCGCCATCTCGCCAAGCTCTTGCCACGTTTTTGGGGCTTCAGTGAAGCCGGCTGCATCCAGCACATCGGCGCGGCGATTGATTAGATTGCCGCTCGTGCCAAATGGAATGCCGTAGCGCTTGCCGCCGAAATTCGCGGGGTTATTAGCATCGTCGGCAGACTTGATCCAGCCGCCATGGGCATCGCCGATCTGCTTGTACAGATCGTCTACTGGCTCAAGCTTGCCGCTTTTGCTCAGCAGCAGCATCAAGTCAAGACCCATGTCCAACGCATCCGGAAGCGTTCCTGCCTCCACAGCCGCCGAAACACGCTGCGTGGTCTCGTTCTGGTTGATCATGACCACATCAACCGGAACGCCGCGCTCCTTGCCCCATTGTTTGATCCGGTCAACCAGCATGTTATTGGCTTGGTCGGAGAAGATCAGGCCACCCCAGTAGGTAAAGGTGCCCTGGGCTGCGGGTAGCGCTGCGGTAGTATCTGCAGAGGCGGTCGGGGCTGCTGGCGCGGCGGATGTCGCCGCTGGCGCGGATGTCGGCGCTGTCTCAGCAGCGCCAGCGGCAGCTTCAGTCGTGGGCGGATTTGAGGCTGTGTTGCTCGCAGGCTCCTGGGGCGCTGTGCTGCCGCCGCACGCGCTAAGTACCAGACCGACGAGCATCAGAGCTGTGATCAGGAAGGTGTGCCGCCTGGGCACGGGAACCGAACACCGCATTGTGGGCTCCTTTCAAGTAACTAGGTGGTGAACACAAGAACCATATGTCACGCGCAACTCATCGGCATGAGCGCGCCATAGACCGTTGCTGATTTGCTCGCTGTGCCATGTAACGTACAGCGAGTGGTATAAGCCGAATGTGGATCTAGAAAATGCTATTCAGATAACTGGACTGTTTGCTGGTCTGACAAGGCATACTATAATTGAACTCATAGGTATTGTCAATCGTGATAGCAACATCGAAACGGGCTTGCATCTTGGCGCAAACTTAGCGAGTATAGAGCGTCTGGATCAGGTTGTGAAGGGTTCCCGACTCGCTGGACAACGCCTGGCGCGCGCTGGCAAGATGCTCCAACATCGCGCGGCGGGCCTGCTCAGGCTCATGCGCGGCAATGGCGCGGACGATGGCATCGTGCTGCTGCGCGGTTTGGACATGTCGCGCAGCAGGTTGTTGCATGTCAACTGTATTCTGCTGACGCCAGATAATACCGACCAACGTCTCGATCAGGATTTCCAGCACCGGGTTCTGGCTGGCTTGCGCAATCAGGGTGTGGAATTGGGCATTGATATCATAGCTGTAGGTTGCCGCACGCGCGGGCTGATCCAAGTGCGACAAATCAGCCATGGCTTGCTTCAGTTCATCGAGCCGCCGGATCTGGAGTGGCGTCGCATGTTGAGCTGCCAATGCGGCAACTTCTGGCTCAAGCAGCATGCGCGCATTGAGCAGATCTTCAACACGCGCATGCGAGCGATGAAACGCCAGCACCAGAGCATCGAGTGCGGGCGCGGTCAGGTTCTTTGCAACGACCGCGCCCTGTCCATTGCCAGTTGTGACAAGCCCGCGCGCCGCCAACAGCTTCAGCGCCTCGCGCACCACCGTCCGACTGACGCCATAGGAGTCTTGCAGCGCCCGCTCGGATGGCAGCATATTCGCGTCGCCAAACTCATCTGTGAGAATACGCTGCATCAGATCCTGGGCAATCTTTTCGGGAAGTGCGCTGCTGTGCCGTGCCATAATAATCCTTGATGTGCCAATCGTGTAAACAGTTGCTGCAAACATGGATAGTCAGCCCAATTATACTACCTGCTGTCTGACCACACAACTGTCCCGAAAGCTGTCACACATGCACAACAATCACGCCGTCCTCAACCGTGACCGGATAGGTTTCAACCGCAGGGTCTTCATCATTTTCCACCGTCACGGCATACGTGCGTACACAAATCTTGTGAGGGTTGAAGATCGACTGGCCGGTGGTGATATCAAATTCCCAGCCGTGCCATGGGCAGCGCATAACCTCGCCTTCGCGCCCCCAAAGATATTCGCCGGGCTTGCTCGGCAACGCCATGCCCTTGATAGCGCCCAGACAGAGCGGCGCGCCCTGATGCGGACAACGATTGCGCAAGGCATAGAACTGTCCATGCACGTTGAAGACGCCAATCGAGCGCCCGGCGACTTCCACGATCTTCCGTTCGCCCGGCGGCAGTTCGCTGACACGCCCCACAATGTAGTGCTCCATTGCTCGCTCCTTGCGTCATTATGAGAGTCCGTAGAATGCCCGTGCATTGGCGGAGAAGATGCGTTCGTGGAGTGAATCCGGCAGCTTGGGAAACGCGAGCGTCGGCGAATCGAAATCCCAGTGCGGGTAGTCGCTGGCGAACATAAGCAAATGTTCGGCATCGAGCATGTCCAGCATGGTCAACAGATGCTCATCATTGGCCGGGCGCTCGATTGGCTGGCTGCTCAGACGCACATGATCGCGGAGGTAGGTCGAGGGCATGCGCGTCACCCACGGCACTTCTGAGCGCAGCGCCTTCCACTCGGCGTCAAGCCGCCACAACAGCGCCGGGAGCCAGGACACGCCGCCTTCGACCAACACTATCTGGAAGCCGGGGAAGCGCTCGAAGACTCCTTCGGTTAAGAAACTGACCAGATGCGCCTGAAAGGCGAGCGACAGGCAGGTATGCCATTCGATGTAGTGGGTTGGGTAGCCGGGGCTGGGCTGCACATTGATGCCCATGCCGTCGGTGCCGGGGTGAATTGCGAGCGGCAGGCCATACTTCTCGCAAGCTTCATAGATTGGGTAATATTGGCGCTGACCATACGGGGCGCGCGCGCCCGAGTCCATCATGACTTGCACGAAATGCGGGTGGCCGGCCCAGCGCTCGATCTCGCGGGCCGCGCGCCTGCGGATCCTGATGGGCGACGGTGATCGAGCCCTTGAACACGCCATCATGGTTGTACTTGGAGAGCCAGGTATCGGCGAGCCAGTCATTGAAGGCCGCCGCGATTGCCGTGCCGAAGTCGGGATCAGGGTGCAAATTGCAGAACGCGCGTGGCAGCAGAATGGCGTAGGCGATGCCGTACTCATCAATCAGTTGCTGGCGCAGCAGATCGGGATCAGAACCGGTTGGGCCGCCATCGGCTGGTTTGCTGTCCAGCCGCGCGCCGTGGACCGGGTTGCCGAAGAACCCCCGCCCGCCGCCGGAATAGCGGTCGCGCCAGGGCATGGGCATGTAGCTGCGAATCTCATCGGTGCTGCGCGGGATGGGATGCACATCGCAGTCGATGATTCCGACGCGGGTGTGATGTCCGTTGGTCGCGTGTGATTGCTGTGTGATCATGGTGTTGTCCTTCTTCTTTGAGGGTACATGAGGATGCCTGGTGCGTATTGTAGCATGGTGACACGGATGAAGATGTGGACCGGGTTCTCGAACGTAAACAAAACAGTTCGTGATTTACATTTACAATCACTATCATTGGCATGCAAGCGCTTCCGCACCACCAACAGTTTACTTCTCCTCATGTACGTGAACGATTCCAATAACGCCAATCAATTCTCTCCGCTACTATCTGATAATACCACTAAAAACACGCGCTGTTGACAAACATGACAACGTCGTCTATCATCACACTAATGGAAGCGCTTGCAATATTCAAATCATAATCCATCAATGCTCCCTCTGAATAATTGTTTTCAATAATATGTCAGACGTCGCTAAAGATCTTACGCTTGAAGATATTGCAAGAATGGCTGGCGTCTCACCGGCTACGGCCTCGCGCGTGATCAACAATCTGGTTGGGTCGCGCTCGAAAGCGCGCGAGCGGGTGCTCAAAGCTGTCGCGGAAACAGGCTTCCAGCCACATGCCGCCGCGCGCTCACTGGCGTCGCAACGATCATCTGTTATTGGCTTGCTCATCCCTGCGCCAGCCAGCACCATCCTCAACAACCCAAACGTGCTCCAGGTCGCCGAAGTTATAACTCAAGCATGCCAGGAACGTGCGTATTTGCTCAGTTTGTTTCTGTTGGGCAGCGATGCCAATGAGCAGCACATCTTGCCAAAAATCACGCGCAAAGGCTTTGTTGACGGTTTGATCGTGCGCGGAGCCGATGATCGTTCCAGCGATCCATTGTTGCACAAATTATCCAAAAGCGGCATGCCGTTTGTGTCGCTGGGCCGACCGACCGACCTGCAAAACATTAGCTACGTGGCGACCGACAATGTGACAGCCGCCTGCCATGCGGTAGCTCACCTGCTCAATCTTGGGCGGCGGCGGATCGCTTTGTTAGTTGGGTCATTGGAGCCGTATGCCAGTCAGGAACGATTAATTGGCTACCGCAAAGCGCTTGATAATCGCGGGATTCCAATAGACGAACACCTGATTGCAGTTGGCGGCATGAGCGAGAGCTCTGTCGCTACCCGACGCCTCTTACAGCATCAACCAGACGCGATTTTCATGCCGACCCGCATGGCGCTGGATGTCTTGCGCGTGTTGCGCGAGGCCCACCTCCGAGTGCCGGACGATATTGCCCTGATTGGCTTCGATGATTTGCCGCTGGCGCAGCATACTAATCCGTCGCTGACAACGGTGCGGCAACCAATGGAGGCGATGAGCAGACAGTTGGTTGGAATGGTGCTTGACATGATCGAATACAGGACCGGGCCGTCGCGTGGGGTCGTGTTTGAGCAGGAGCTTGTGATTCGCCAGTCATGCGGGGCATTACGCATGTGATGCCGCCGACATGAACACTTATCTGTACTGTTTCGTATAATTGTGCTTATTCTCCCTCACCCCGCCCCCGCTCCCAAAGGGAGCGAGGAGGCGCGACAGCGACGGGGTGAGGGTCAGATACGCTAACTTAATGTGCTATTCGCTGTTGAAGATTTAAGGAGTAACGACATGAGCGGTTTTGGCAGAACCACGATCACGACCAACCCGGTGACGGACAAATTGCGTAATGGCCAGCCAGCAGTGGGTAGTTGGCTCACCCTTTGTTCGCCGGTCGCAGCAGAGGCCATGGCCCACGTTGGGTGGGATTGGCTGGTTGTTGACGCCGAACACAGCCCGGTCGGCTTCGACACCATGGTGAACTGCTTCCGTGCGGCGCAACTGGGCGGCGCAGTCCCGATGGCGCGCGTTCCCTGGAATGACACGGTCTGGATTCAGCGCACGCTCGATGCGGGCGCGTTGGGTCTGGTGGTGCCGATGGTCAACTCCGCCGAGGACGCGAAGGGGGTGGTCAGTAACATGAAATACGCCACCCGGGGACAGCGCAGCTTTGGCGGCAGCCGGGTCGCGCCATACATCGAGGGTGAGTACCGTACCTGGGCCGACGAAAATCTGGCCATTATTGTCATGATCGAAACCATCCAGGCCGTTGAGCAGGCTGAGGCCATTCTCGGCGTGGACGGAGTAGTTGGCTGCTTCATCGGCCCGAACGACCTGGCGCTTTCGATGGGCCTCACGCAGAAGGACATGGGGCCGGGCACCGAGCACGAGGCCGCAATGATGTCAGTGCTCGCCGCTGCGAAAAAGACTGGCAAGGCCGCCGGAAAGCACTGCTTCAGCGCCGCCGAGGTGACAACGCGTATCGGCCAGGGCTTTCAGTTCCTGGCGCTTGCCAGCGACGCAGCCTTCATGGCGAAAGCCGCACTGGCGGAGTTTAGCGGGGTTGATTTCACGGGCGAGTCCGAAGGCAGCGTGCAGGACGTCACGGGACGCTTGTATTAGGAACGCCGTTGTTTCTGATGGAGAGCAGCATACCATGCCCAAATTTGTGATGATGCCACCGCAGAACGATTTGTCACGCCAGTATGCCAGGCGTTTGCGGGAGGCGCTCCCTGAGTACCAGGTTGTTGTGCCGGAAACCGAGAGCGATGCTCGCCAGGCGATCGCCGACGCGGATGCCGCCTACGGCTGGGTCTCGCCCGAACTGCTGCCACTGGCACAAAAACTGCGCTGGCTGCAAAGTCCCGCAGTTGCGCCGCACGCGGGGTATTACTATCCAGCGTTGATCGACCATCCGGTTGTGGTCTGCAACCCGCGCGGCATCTTTAACGATCACATCGGCCAGCACATCATGATGTTTGTGCTGGCGCTGGCGCGTGGCCTGCCCTATTACATGGAAGCGCAGGCGCGGCGGCGCTGGAATCCAGAGGCGCGCAAAAGTCCCTACATCGACCTCGCGACTGCTACTGCGCTGATTGTCGGGGTCGGCGGCATCGGACAGGAGGCGGCCAGGCTGTGCGCGGCGTTCGGCATGCGGGTCGTTGGCGTTGATGCGCGGTGGGAGCATGACGTGCCGTCGGTCGAAGAGCATGCGCCTGAGGAGCTTGACGCGCTGCTGCCAGACGCCGACTTTGTGATTGTGACTACCCCGCACACGCCGGAAACCGAGGGCATGTGGAACGCCCGGCGGTTCCAACTTCATGAAAAAGACCGCGTATTTTATCAATATCGGACGCGGCAAGACCACGAAGTTGGATGATCTGGTAGCGGCGCTTGAAAGCGGCGAGATCGGCGGGTGCGGCCTCGATGTCTTTGAAACGGAGCCGCTGCCGCCTGACCACAAGTTGTGGACGCTTCCGAATGTGCTGCTCACACCACACATTGCCGCCGAGCATGCGGAGAACGTCTCTGAACGGCGCTTCGAGATTTTACTGGATAACGCCCGCCGATTTGCAGCGGGGAAACCGCTCCGCAACGTCGTAGATAAAGCCGTTTGGTATTGAAACTATAACGAGACTTTAGCCACAGAGGTCATAGAGATTGTAGAGACTAAGCGAATATGCTACATCTCTATGGCCTCTGTGACCTCTGTGGCAAGCATAATCGCGTAGAAAGAAGGCAGCCATGTCGCACAGCGCCGAACAAGCACTGCTCGAAGAACTCAAAAACTTCGACACTCCTTCGATTACCAATGTCGTGGCGACGTATCCAGCCAATCCGCTCTGCCTGGGGCTGTACAATCCCTGGAGCGAGAACTGGTACACGGATCAATCCATTCGCTGTATGTATCCTGAATTGGGGCGGCTTGCCGGTTATGCGGTCACCTGCGTCTACGGGCTGCCCGACCCCACCTTTACTCGATTGTCCTTTCTGGATGTTGTTGATGCCCTCGAAGCTGCGCCAAAGCCAACAATTCTGGTGTTGCAGCAAAAATTCCCACCGGAGATCGCCGGCAAGGTCGGCCTGGCTGGCGGCAATATGGTCTCGGCCATGAAGGCGATGGGGTGCATCGGCCTGATATCGAATGGCCCCTCACGCGATCTGGATGAAATTCGCCCGATGCGGTTCCAATACATGCTGAGCGGTGTGACCGCCGGGCACGGAATAACGGCGGTTCATGCGGTCAACGTGCCGGTTTCGGTGGGCGGCATGGACGTGGCGCCCGGCGACATCATTCACATGGATGAAAACGGGGCTGTGAAGTTCCCGGCCAATAAGCTTGAGGCTGTGGTGCAACTCGCACGCGAGTTGCACAAAGAAGAGGCAGTGCTCCAGAGTGCGTTGCAACAGGCAACTTCGGCAGCCGAGATCAGGGCAATCCTGGGTGGTCATGCATACGCTGCTAAAGAGCCGAAGCAAAGCTAATCAAGAACCGAGAACCTGTAGGGGCGAACCGATGTGTTCGCCCGAATTGAGGAGTGAGCAGAACCAATGAAACCCAAAGTATGGACCGAAGTGCCGCTCCATCCCGAAGCGTTGGCCCGCTTGCAGGAACATGCCGAGGTTATCGCCAGCAGAGATCATAATGAACTGCCCGGCGTCGAGGCGGCCATTATTGGCGGCAGCTATGTGAGCACGGACTTTATTGAGCAGGCCGGTCCAAACCTGAAGCTGGTCATCGGGCATGGGATCGGCTACAACACGCTCGATGTGCCAACCGCGACGAAGTACGGCGTGCTGGCCGCGAACACGCCCGATGCCCCCACGGAAAGCACGGCGGAGCAGGCGGTGGGGCTGCTGATTGCGGTCGCGAAAACGATTGTTAAGTCCGATATGGCGTTGCGCTGCCAACCAGCGGCTGTCATTGAATGAACTGCGCGGCGTCGAAGTACTTGATCGCGTCCTTGGTGTTGTTGGCTACGGGCGGATCGGGCGGCGCGTCACGGAGATTTGCGCGCTGGGACTGAAGATGCAGGTTGTTGTGTTCGATCCGTATCTCGGTGAAGTTGCCGGGCTACCTGAAAACGTCAGTGTTGCCAAGAGCCTCGATGCGCTGCTCCCCCAGGTCGATTTTCTCACGTTGCACACGCCGCTCATGCCGGAAACACACCATCTGATCAGTGAGCGCGAACTGCGGATGATGAAGCCCGGCTCATTTCTGATCAACGTGAGTCGCGGCCCGGTCGTGGATGAGGCCGCGCTGATCCGCGCGCTGCAAGACGGGCACCTTGCAGGCGCAGGGTCTGGATGTGTTCGATCCTGAGCCACCGCTGCCGGATAATCCGTTGCTGCGCATGACCAACGTGGTTGTCACGCCGCACGTCGCCAGCAACACCGACAAAGGCTACTGGCGCATGTCGCAAAGTGTAGTGGACCAGGTGCTGCAAGTGCTGGCGGGCGAGCGCCCAACGTTTCTGATCGATCCGGCAGCCTGGCCGGGCCGCATGGGGGCAGTCTACAAGTAATTTTTCGTGCAGAGCTGTGCCAGTGTAGCCTCGGCTTGCACGTCACGTTAGAAAGGTGTACAACGAGGCTTATGGCACTTCCTTCCTTTTTTCGGCAACGTTTCGTGCTTCCGCCTATGCTGCGCGCCTTGCGGCACCGCAATTATCGCCTGCTCTTTTTGGGACAATTGATTTCGCTGTGCGGAGTGTGGATGCAGATCACCGCACAGGGCTGGCTCGTGCTGCGACTGACCAACTCGCCGCTCTGGCTTGGGGTGATTGCCGCCGCGCAGTCGCTGCCAGTGTTGTTCTTCTCGTTGCCCGCTGGCGCGCTGGTCGACCGCGTGTCCAAGCGCACGCTGCTGCTCGTGACACAGTCGGTCGCGATGATTTCGGCGCTGGTGCTGGCGCTGCTGCTGTTCAGCGACATGATTCAGGTCTGGCATGTGCTGGTCGCCGCGCTTGTGAATGGCGTGGTGTCGGCGGTTGATAACACCACGCGGCAGGCGTTTACGATTGAACTCGTGGATCGTGACGACCTGATGAATGCGCTGGCACTCGACTCGATCGTGTCGAACGGCACGCGCATCATCGGCCCGGCGGCGGCGGGCGTGGTGGTGGCAGCGATTGGTGAGGGGCCAGCCTTTCTGCTCAATGGGCTAAGCTTTTTAGCCGTGATCGCCGGTCTGCTGCTCATGCGCCTGAAGGCTTTCCGCGCGCCGGTCAGGCAGCCGGGCGTGGGGCACCTGCGTGAGGGCGTTGCCTACATTAAGAGCGAGCCGAAGGTGCGGCTGCTCCTGATTCAGGTCGGCCTGCTGTGTATCTTTGGCATTTCATATGTTCCGCTGCTGCCGTCGTTCGCCCGCGACGTATTGGGCGGCGACGCGCTGATGTTCGGGATACTTGCCTCGACCAACGCCGCTGGTGCCCTGTGCGCGGCGCTCATCCTCGCGCTCTTCGGCGACCGGCTGCCGCGCGCGAAGTACATGACCTTCGCCATGTTGAGCTATTCCCTCCTGCTCGGCAGCTTTACTCTGATGCGTACGTTGCCCCCGGCGCTGGTGCTGATCGCTGGTGTCGGCTGGGCGGGCATCACGTCGCTGACGATCTCGAACACACTCATTCAGGCGATTGTGCCCGACGAACTGCGCGGGCGCGTGATGAGCGTCTATGTGCTCATGGTCATGGGCATCAGCCAGATCAGCGGTCTGCTTCTTGCGAGCATCGCCGATCTGGTCGGCAATGTGGCGCTGACTGTGGGTGTCTGGACGATGATTGGCTGGGGTGTGATGCTGGTCGTCCGGCTTATACACATGCGCGTGCCTTTGGAAGCAAAAATGCCGGTATCTGAGCAGGTGTAAGAGAAAGAGATGATGAAACAACTTCTTCAGCAACGCTGGCGGCACATACGCCTGCCATTTTATGGCTGGGCTATCGCCGCCACCGCGCTGACTGCCGTGTTTGCCTCGGCGCCAGGGCAATCCTACGGCTTTTCAGTATTTATCGATTCCATTCTTGCTGCCACCGGGCTGTCGCGCACAGAGTTGTCGGCGCTCTACGCGCTTGGCACGGGTGTCAGCGCAATTACCACCGTGGTGGTTGGGCGGCTGGCCGATCGGTGGGGCACGCGGGTCGTGCTGGTGAGTGTGGGGCTTGTCTTTGGCTGCGCATGTTTTCTGATGGCCATCGCGCAAGGCCCGCTGACCGTTTTGCTTGGCTTCGCTGCACTCCGCGCGCTCGGTCAGGGTTCGCTGGCGATTCTTGCGACTCTGTTGATTGCACAATGGTTTGTGCGCTACCGCGGGCGCGCCATGGCGATTGTACAGCTTGGAGGCGCGGCGTCGAATGCGGTGTTTCCGCTACTGGCAAACGCCTTGATCGTCGCCGTCGATTGGCGGAGCGCGTATCGCGTGCTCGGCATTGTTGTCTGGGCGCTGATTCTGCCCGCTGCCATCTTCATAGTTCGCAACCGTCCCGAGGATGTTGGGCTGCATCCTGACGGATTGCCACAATCAGAGGAAACGACGCCGGTGCTGGGGCAGCCGGTGCTGCTGCCCGCGCACAGCCGCGTGTGGCGTACCAGCCGTTTCTGGTTGCTCGCGCTTCCAACAACAGCCGGCCCGTTCATCATGACTGCGCTGATATTTCATCAAGCATCGATTTTTGCCTCGCATGGGCTTCCATCTACAGTTGCCGCGAGCATGTTCGTTCCTATGGCCGCTGCTTCAGCTGTGACAAGCGCAGTTACTGGCATGCTGATCGATCGTCTTGGTCCAAAGACGATGCTATTCGTGACGCTGGGCCTTCTGTTGACTGCGCTGATCGAGATTCAGTTTGTGTGGACACCGTTTGGCGCTGTGTTCTACGCAATGACGTTAGGCGCGGCGGGTGGAACGCAGGGCGTAACGATGGGCGTTATCTGGGCGCATTACTATGGTCGTACCGGACTTGGCGGAATCCAAGGTGCTGCCAGCTTGGTCACAATTTCGGCGTCAGCGCTCGCGCCACTGCCGCTAGCGGCTCTTCAGGATCCCAACGGCGGCTACACACTGGCGCTTGGAGTATTTATGCTCGTTCCGCTGCTTTGCGCCGCTATTCTGACCCGCTTCCGCCCGCCGCCAGTCGTCACAGTGTGAAAGTAATCTGTAGAGTTGATGCATAATTCTGGAGCCACAGAGATCACAGAGGATGGTGGATCGAAGATAGATGATAGTTGGCAGCGTAGAATTAGTTACGACCTCTGTCTTCATTCCTCGATCTACTACCTTCTTCTCTGTGCGCTCTGTGACCTCTGTGGCTTTAGTGGCATAAATTCTCATGATGAAGGAGATAACCATGCAACCCATTCGCCTTGGCGTCATCGGCGCAGGATTGATCTGGATACGCACACAAACCGATTCTTAAGACGATGCCTGGCTGCCTATCAATAAACCTTGATAAACTCAATTGTGTATTATGTGGAATGAGATGTTATAGCGTAGTACAGAAATGCAGCGGATGTTCTGCAGTGGTCGCCAGAGATGTGTTAGTTCAACCTTCTCGGCTATACGCGGTTCCATTTCTGGTGCATGATTACTGATACCGGGAAGCACGAACGATCGTCAACTCCCTGAACGCTAATCAACAGCTTTGGGGTGTATGAACACGGCTTCAGGAAACGTTAGCTTTTTATAATCTGCAAGACAAATCTGCAAGACATCTGTTATTCCTGATAAATTGCCTCCAACTTTGCTTTTCCGAGGATTTCCAGCAGCACGAAAGCCTGTTTCTCGGTTGGAATTCTGGCTGGTATCTGAGTTGCTACTTGAAGTATCCCTACTTCTTTAGGTGAATAAAGCCCTTTTTCCTGTCCCTGTGTCAGGATGTGTGCCCACGTCTCAGCAGGAATTTCGACTACTGTGTGCTGGGCTTCAATCCCATTCAGCATTTTCTGTGTTTTTGCTGATGATCTGACTTCGTCTTCCACTTCCTCGACAGAAATAAGCTCTCCAAAGAAACGGGAGGGTAATAGATTTATCAACGCATCTGTTTTTTTCTGTAAATGCTGCCAGCATGCTTCTCGTTTACACCATTCACTGATGTTAGATATACCACCCGTTGGATTCATGATGTCATCATGCACAAGTTTTGCCGTGATTTCGATAGCCTGTAGAGTTGCTGGGGTAATGTTCTGGCGATTCCATACACCGATGAAGTCATAAGCCTGTCCTCGACTGGAACACACCTGTGCCAGCATTGCGATCGTGTAGGCTACGATGTTTGCCCTGTAGCCGCCATTGTACCAGGGTTGAGCCGAAACCAGCTTTTCTGTTCTCCGGAACATGATCGCTCGTGCAATCGCCCGCTTAAAGTAGAATTCATTGAACTGATTGGGTTTTTTATCCCATTCCTGACCAATCCGTGCGGCATAATTCGCAAAATTTTTCTGAGCGCCCTGATTTACCGAAACAGGATACCCATCCCACACATTCTCAAACTTAGCAAGGTCCGTTTTTGTGAACATCTGAGGCTTGGGATATTCTGCCTGAAACCGTTTTTTCTCGCCCGGCGTCAGCTTGCTCTGAGCATCGACGTACTGCCCCCGTGCTCGTTCATAAAACCATTTGGTCTCACGCTGTGCACCCGGTTGTGCTGGTGCCCACAGTCGCCGCGAAAATCCTTCCATACGCACATGAAACGGATGATTTGAGAAGAAATCCGCCGCATTCACCTTGTTCTGTGTATTGGCATACTCAGAAATTCTGGGGACGACTTCCTCGCTTTTTTCCTCATCAATCACCGACAGCTTCATCTGTACGAAGATAGTATCAAGCGATGCCTTGTCCTTTCGATTCGTATGGAACAGGGAAGCTGTGGTCTGACCACCGTTAACAATCTGAAGATCCTTGAGCGAAACGATGACAACACCATTTGCAGTTTCTGCTGTTTCAACATCTCTGGCGGTGGCGGTAATGCCATTGTTGTATGCGAAGAACATTTCAGGATCATTCAGGATAGTTGCGCGAATGCCCTTGTTAACATTACCTCTCACCTGAAGAAAACTACGGACATTCTGTTCAAGCAGTCTGGAACCGTACTTTCCGTACAGTTCCGCCAGAACTGTGGCTGGCATCACAACAAGGTATGATTTATAGGTCGCTGATGTCAGATGTGCCGGAAGACACGGTAGTCCATCCCCAATCATCTCAGCAAAGTTAATCTCTAGTTCCTCACGAGCGCCGCGTGATGTCCTCATACGGTGCAGGCGTGAGAAATGCCAGATATTGTAGGAAAAAGTCCACGACCTGTGTTTCTTATCATCAAGTGCCTTCAGGCGTTCACTAAGCACACGTTCTGAAAGCAGGAAGAAGTTCACTTTTGAGAAGGAATGGCACCTGTCGGCTATGTTACGGGAGAGACCATATCCTTGCGAAGTCTCTTCCAGACTGACAAACAGATTTTTCTCAGCGCTTGCAGTAAAGAAGTTTTCAAGCCGCTTGAATATCTGCGTAACCTCGGTCTGAGTCAGCGATTGCACTGTTTCTCTGTTCGCAAAGTCGGTAATAAACAGATCAAGCGAGGCATCGGTAAACCAATAGCCATCCACACGTATACCGCCGGTTGCCAAGCGATAATGACATAGCTCGAACCCATCAATAACGCCTGATTCAATGAGTTCATCCGCAATACTCTGGGTGAATTCGGCTTCCAGAAAGTCCATATTGGCTTCTGCACTGACCAGAATTTCCTGGCGGAAGTCGTGCAGGAATTCTTCCATTGATATGGCTGACATGATTACTTTCCTGTTACTTCCATTCCACTGATTCTGAATCTGTCGATACCCGCCAGTACTAGATCATACGCCACAGCTTCTATTCCCTCTGGCAGCGTTTTTCTTGTGATGCGTGGGAAATCATCCAAGACAAGATACGTACGACAGTCCTTCACCCGGAACATGGGTAAATCGTAATCCGGAATATCAATATATCGTGCGCTTTCCAGCTTCAGTTCAAGCAATTCTCTGTTTTCTCTGTGAGTCAACTGATTTATGATGCGTCTGGTGATTGCGTTGAGACTTTCGCCGCCTTGCTGCACTTCAGACAAAAAATAGACCCGCAGGTAAAGTCTTCCCAAATGGGTATCCAGTTGGTCTTCGGATGTGATGCGTACCTTACCCCGCTGATCTCCGGCTATCGACTTGATTTCGACAGCTATGTCACTCAAAATGAAATCATGCTGGTTTTTTTCCGGGCCTTTCCATCCATAAATCAGTATGCTTTCGCGTGATCTGTCGCTTTCAAGCATCTCTGCAAGGAAATACAGCTCAGCGTACAATCCCTGTACCTCATTGGCTGATAGCAGATTTCTCGCTTTACCCGAAAGCAGGGACTGCCATTTCTTTAATCTTCTGCATATCACATGAAACGTATTCTGATTCTGCTCGCTGGCTTTTACATGCTCGATGAGGTCGAGGCATAATTTCAGGAAAACATCCTGATTCTGAGTATCTTCAAGCTTTATAATGAGCGCCCGTATGCCTTCCTCGGCTACTTCAATCACATCCACTGCAATATCACGAATATTGAATTCTTGCTTCCTGCAGCGAAGCCTGTGAAATAAGTCTGGAAATTTCAATCAGCAATCCGGGACGACCAGCGTCATCCCGAAACCAGAACAACTCAAGGTCAGCTTCAGCATTGACGCGGCGGCGAGAGAACTGCCCACTGAGTGCGGAGGGAATAGCTTCCCAAGGATTATGGTTCGGGGTCATAATCGTCTTCTTCATCGGGAGAATCGTACTGATTCTCCTCAAACTGCTTCAGCCATACCTGATTAACCATGTATTCCACAGTCCTGACATCATCTGCATTGGGGAAGCTCACACTGAGAGCCGGAACCAAGCGCATGATGGCCTCATGCTTATCCTTGTAAACCAGATTGAGCAGATGCACCATGAGCAAAGGTTTACCACGTGCATTTGTATAATCGCTGTAAATCGGTTTTTTTCGTCCGGCATCCATTGCCAGCTTCGTGGCTTCTATCATCTGATCATTGTCCAAGCCAATTTGAAACATGCTGTTGCCTGAGAATCTGTCTTTGTTACCCGTGTACCAGCCGGCCTCCGACGCAGGTCTTCTCGGCTGGTCGGATGGATTATATCCAACAGTACGTTCCTGAGCCGCGATCATGTAGCCTTCTTCAGGCTGTTTCCCTGCCAGCGATCTGAAAACCACATCCCAACGGGGATAGATATCGGAAATTTCCTTGATAAACCTGGGGATGTTTTCCTGCAGATCGGACATATCGCTATGAAACCGGAAACTCAGAACAAAATCCTGAATGCGTTCCCAGGAAACGTCCCTGAACAGAATGGAGTTCGTGTTGTCTTTATGAGGGGTTCCGTATTCTTCCAAGTCACAGAAGAATGTTTTAAGCAAGTTTCTGTTGCTATCGTTTTTGTTTTGAGATTCAGGCAGGATGTGAGTTTCCTTCAACTTGCCATCGTAGCTGACGCGAAATGCTCTGTTTTCTGCATGCCGCATTTTATTCATGGCTGTCACAATCAGCGTATCCGGGTGCGCCCTGACGTACAAACCGAAATCGCTCGGCTTCTTTCGTTCCCGACTCATACGCTTTACCTGCATGCGAAGCTCTTCTGCCGCCTCACTAATGTGGCAGTACCATCCATAGGAAACATCCGACATGTAGACGTGACACAAATCCTCGTAACCATCACGATAGCCAAACCATCGTCCCATCTGCATCAGGGTATCGTACATTTTTGAATTACGGTAAATATAACTGACCGTTAGCCCTTCGATCGTGAGACCACGTGAAAGGCTCAATCCTCCAATTGCTATTGCTGTAAGCGCGTTCCCTTCCTTTTCATAGGTGGTGTAATCGAGTCCGTCATCTGATTTACTATTAACTAGGAAAACCCTGATTTCACTGGTCGCATCGTTCAACTGTGCCAATACATCGGCCCAATCAACATCAGCACCACTGTATTCCTCAAGGAAAACCTGATGTAGCTGGGCTATGGATTTATCCCGGAGCGCCCTGCCAAGTGGTAAGTTATAGTTGAAGCGTATAGCATTTTTCAGCTGGTCAACATACAGTTCAGTCAGTTGTCTCACCTCGCGTTGTGTAGCAACAAAACGTGAGACGTTGATCATCATGGAGCAGTGATTATTCTTATGCCCTCTGAGATTGCGGATAGCGCGGCTCAGGATAAACGTGCGAACAGCCTTTTTCAGGCTTGGAGGAAGATCAACAATTAGATGGCTTTTTTATGGCGCAGCGGGATATAGTCTTCCGCATCATCAATTTTCCTGATGAAAACGGAGACTTACCCGCAGTTGAAACTTAAGCCCATGCCGACTCAGCCGAGAAAATACTGTTCGCGGTGGATAGCTAAAAAGTCTTGACTTGGGAGGAATTTGTCGGGGAGTGAAATACGCTGCCCTTCATAGATTTTGAAACCACTATGTACAGCCGAGTTGGGGAGATAGTGCCTGAGTGCTTTGCCAATCACGACTTCGTAGTTCTTGCCCAACGTAACGAAACCGCGATCAAAGCCTTTATCATGGAGCGCACATAGACACAATCCATTATGGGGATTTACCCGCAGGTTTTTATCATCGCGCCAAGGGATTATGTGGCTTGCAATTAACAATTCTGGTATTGGCATTCCGCAAACACAACATTTGCTTGCATAACTGGTCATAATGACTCTGCGAAAGAACTGCTGACCTAAGCGAATTTTCACTTTTCGTTCGGCTTCAGTTGCCCCGGAGAATGCTATAGCCTCTATGTCAGGTTCAGGGAAGGAAGTTATGAGGGATGGAGTTTTATCACCTAAAAGCTGAGCATAAGCGATTTCGCTTTCAACCGCTAATTCATCCCAATTTGCACTGAACTCGTCCCATATGTCTCGATCAGATCGACCAGCGTTTTGTAACCCTTTAATACCGCGTGCCTGATGATATGGATCGAATGATGCAAAGTTGGACAACTTCATGGCTACCGCACCAGGCGTGCGCCCAATAGAGGCGGCAAGTTTGATAATCTCAGGATTACGGTTGTGGTACTGCCCGAAGGGTAATCGACAATAGAGGTTTAAGGCGAGTAACAGTTCTTCTCTTTGCCAATTGTGCCGAGCCATAATTCATATCTCGTACTAATTCAGTGAATATACCTTAACTTGTCAGCGTGGGTGGCACCGCGTTTCCGACCTGATGATACTGGGTTGTTCGATTTCCTTCAAAATTGTAGTTATCAGGGAACGTCTGAAGACGGGCTGCCTCTCTGACAGTAAGACTACGACACTGTGCCGGATCATAATGGATGTAGTAATGACCATCTTTCGAGATATGTGATGTAATAGTTGTAGCAGGAACATTTGGAAGCTGGACACGAAAACGATCTGCAAAAGCGTATTCCCTGCTACCCTGTTGCACGTTTTTATGATCAGGCAGTAGCTCTTACGGGAAATCCCGGAGGTTAGGAGTTCTATTATTAGCCTGTGCATACACAGCCGCGAAGAAATACCGATGCAGATCGGTATGCATATGCGCGCGTGCCTCATGTGACAGCAAAACGGTCAGACGGTCATCTCTCAACCAGTTGTGTAACGCAGTGGATGGTGTATAACGTGTTGAGCTTTTCTCAAACAACAGGAGTTTGAGAGAATCAAGAACTGTTTCAGCGAGGGTTGTCAGTTTCGCCAGACCATTTTCTCTACCGTGAATAAACCACGGCTGGCGAATAACATCTGTCAGTGTCTCCACCCATAGATCATCAGAGTCAGTCAACCTTGACAGGCTGCTACGGAGCTTTGGCAGATCATCAATCATCTCTTTTACAGTAGTGCGTGTGTCCGACTTTTCCAGTATTCGAGGTTTAATATCAATATCACTGCGAATACCCATAATAAAGATGCGATGGCGAGCCTGTGGAATACCATATTCCTCTGCCTTCACGACAAAATCACTGGGATCAGCATCGAGATCCATGACACCAGACTGTGACAGTGAATAAAGTTTATATTCAAGGCCTGCGTTTTCCTCACCAACCGTTGAGGCAGGTTGGCTCAGATCCCGCAAAATATCATTAATAACGTAGCGATTCCCTATCTTCGACGAGATTAACCCTTTCACATTTTCCATAACAAACACAGGTGGCATGTGATCAGCAAGTATTTTCAGATATTCCTTGTAAAGAAAATGTCGTGGGTCGGCCTCAAATTCCGGCTTTCCACTCATTCGTGAGCGTCCAGCTAGTGAATATGCCTGACATGGTGGTCCACCAACCAAGACCCATTTTAGGTGACTATTGAGTGACTTGGTAATTCGTCTTTTTACATTTTCATGAGGTTCTTTACCCAAGGTACATAACCAAGCGGTATGTTCTGCGCTGGAGGCTGCATCAGGGTAGCGGCTGTACAACTCTTCAAGTGAGATTATACCTTCAAGATAGCGATAATATTCATTAGGAACAGTATCGGGCGTAAACGTCCTATAGAAATGGCGTAATCGAAGTGTGCGGTGTGCGGATTGGTCGCTTTCAATGGAAACAGCCGTTCTGAAGGCACACTGTTGGGCATTGTCGGGGCGACGCAGGGATGCAAAGCCTTCGCCAAGTCCACCCGGCCCTGCGAATAAATCTATAACGGGATACATAGCCTGATCTTTAAGTCCTGCTTTTTTCCTGCTTTTCTGGTAGGTGCCATAGCCAAGCATCTGATCTGATATCCAAATTCCGTAATCTACACATCAGGACAGTACGGTCACGTATTATCCTGCAATCACAGGTATTCTTAAAATTGTTAAGACACATTTTATCATACCTCAAACGTATATTGTAATGTCTCCAATCTGTTAAACTACTCAAGCTGCTTAGAGGATGGTGAATTGAAGATGTAAAATGGCTGGCAGCGCAGAACTGCCGAGGCTGTATGTAAGGAGATACCTATGCAACCTATTCGTCTTGGCGTCATCGGCGCAGGATTGATCTGGATACGCACGCACAAACCGATTTTAGAGACAATGAAGGATACCTTTGTGCCGGTTGCGTTCTGTGATGCCAGCGAGCAGCGCCGCGCGGCGCTCAAGGAAGAGTACCCGGACGTGCCGATATTGGATGATTACCATAAGTTGCTTGAACTGCCTGAAGTGGATGTGGTACTGGTGCTGACCCCAATCGCATCCAATGCGCCAGTCGCAGGAGACGCGTTGCGGGCGGGCAAGCACGTGATCATGGAAAAGCCAATTGCCCGCTCGGTCGCCGAGGGTCGTGCGCTGGTTGATCTGGCGCGGCAGTCGGGCCGCATGCTGTGCGTCACCGAACAGATGGCGTACCGGCAGGCGGAGGCCATGGTGGCCGAGATTATCGCCGCAGGTGAAATCGGCGATCTTGTGTTGTGGGACAGAGTTCATGCATTTGGAGGCCGATACCGCGCCGGGACCAATGCAGTATGCCTCCACGCCATGGCGCAAGCAAGCCAATTTTCCGCTCGGCACGATGTTTGACGGCGGCATTCACCTGATTGCAGGGCTTTCCAAAGTGTTCGGCATTCCGGAAACGGTTGCTGCCACCGGGCGCAAGTTGCGCCCTGAGTATGGCGAATATGATCAGATCGCCGCGCTGTTTCAGTATGCGAATGGTGTCACGGGCATGCTGAGCCATTCGAGCTACCTTGCGCCAGTCCAAAATCATTTCGACATCTACGGCACGGCGGGCGGCATTGTCGTCGAGCGCGATCACCTTGTAATAAAGAAAACCGGCCAGCCCGACCGCACAATTGAACTGCCGAAGGAAAATGCTTACGCTAGCATGTGGAAGGCTCTGAGCCAGGCCATGCAAGAGCAGCGCGAGCCATTTTACACGCCCGAAAAGGCGCTGAACGATGTCGCTATTCTTGAGGCAGTCGATCAGGCAATCAAGTCCCAGGAGCGTGTGCCAGTCAACGTGTCATGACCTTTTTATATATGAGAGACAGATCGAGACTAGAGAGGAGATGATCATGCCTGTCATGCCTTTGACTAGGCGCGGGATTGCAACCAGCCGTCTTGTGCTCGGATGTATGCCTTTCGGTGGCGGCTGGAACCGCGACCCAATCACCAAAGAGGATGTGCTGAAAGCCGAGCAAGCAGTTGATGCAGCGCTCTCGATCGGCATTTCCATGTTCGATCATGCAAATATTTACGGGAGGGGCAAGGCCGAAGAGACGTTTGGTTCCATTCTCAAAAGCAGACCTGGATTGCGGGAACAGATCGTGATCCAATCGAAATGCGGCATTCGTTTCGGCGAAGGATCGGTTCCGTCGCGCTTCGACTTTTCCAAGACCCATATTCTTGAAGCGGTTGAGGGCAGTCTGAGCAGGCTCGGCATCGACTTCCTCGACATCCTGTTGCTGCACCGGCCTGACCCGCTGATGGAGCCGGAGGAGGTGGCGGAGGCGTTTGGCGCGCTGAAGGCAGCGGGCAAAGTGCGCTATTTTGGGGTTTCCAATATGAGCGCGAGCCAGATTAAATTTCTTCAACACGCGCTCCCTGATCAGATTGCTGTGAACCAGTTGGAGATGAGCCTGGCACATCTGGATTGGCTCGATCAGGGCATTCATGTAAATCAAAAGGCGGGAGCAACCGTCAACTTCGCTGAAGGCCTGATCGAATACTGTCAGATGGAAAGCATTCAAGTGCAAGCCTGGGGGCCGCTCGCGCAGGGCCGCTTTTCGGGGCGCTCAGTTGAGTCCGAACCAGAATACATTCAGAAAACGGCGGAGTTGGTCAAGCAGATGGCAACCGCGAAAGAAACGACGCCAGAAGCAATCGTGCTCGGCTGGCTGATGAAGCATCCGGCGATGATTCAGCCGGTGGTCGGCACTATGAATCCGGGGCGGATCGTCGCATGCCAGGATGCCGAGCGGCAGTCGCAGTTGATGACCCGCGAGGAATGGTATACGCTGTATGTGAGTGCCAGAGGCAAGAACATGCCATGACGGATGGCTTTTGCAGATATCGTGCATAATGAGAAGATAAGGAGCGTGTCATGCAAAGGGTAAAAGTTGGTGTGATCGGCTGTGGGCGGATTAGTGGCATCTATTTGAAAAATTGCACGCAGACCTTTAACATTCTGGAGGTAGTGGCGTGCGCGGATTTGCTGCCTGAACTTGCGCAACATCGTGCGGAGGAATTTCATATTCCGCGTGCATGCACGGTCGAGGAGTTGCTTGCCGATCCTGAAATCGAGATTGTCGTCAATTTGACATCGCCGCACGCCCATGCCGAAATGAATAAACGAGTGCTGAACGCCGGCAAGCATGTATATACAGAAAAGCCGTTTGCGCTGACGCAGGAGGACGCCGATCAGGTGCTTGAGCTTGCGCGAACGAAAGGCTTGCGGGTCGGTTGCGCGCCCGATACCTTTCTGGGCGGCGGATTGCAAACCTGTCGCAAGCTCATTGACGATGGCTGGATCGGCACACCCTACGCGGCCAGCGGTTCGGTCTTCATGGGTAATCCGTCCGACGCGATGCATCCGCTGTTCCATAACTTTTTTCAGTTCGGCTGGGATCCGCTATTCGACATGGCCCCGTACTACCTGACGGCCATGGTCTTTTTGTTAGGCCCGGTTCGCCGAGTAAGCGGCTCCACCAGCCAGGTGCGGCGCGAAATTACGGTGACGAACATGAAATCGCCGCGCTACGGTGAAACGGTGCCGGTCGAAGCGCCCTTGAACACCGCCGCAACGCTCGATTTTGAAAGCGGGCCGATCGCCACTTTGCAGGTCGCGAAGGAGAGCTTCGGCTACACGCCGCGCTTCGAAATCTATGGGACCGAAGGAATTTTGTACGCGCCGGACCCGAATATGTTCGATGGGACGATTCGCATTCAGCAATCTGACCGCACAATCAAGGATTTTCCGTATTCGCATGGTTTTACGGAAAATAGCCGGGGTATTGGGATTGCGGACATGGCGTATGCGATTCGTTCGGGCAGGCCGCACCGGGCCAGCGGTGAATTGGCGCGCCATGTGTTGGATATCACGCTGGGCATTTTCGAGTCGTCGCGCACCGAGCGCCACGTCACCATCACGGCGCGCACCGAACGACCTGCTCCGCTTCCGTTGGGGTTGAAGTACAATCAGCTGGATGACTAATGATTGGAAGGAAAGAGCATGTGCAACGCGCCCTCGATGCGGCCTGCGGTCTACTCAGGATGCGTTGCACATGTGTAACAGCAGCGATACTACTCTGGTCCAAACGGATAGCTTTCGACATCGCCTTCAATCGCTTTAAGCAGGACCGATATCTCGCGCTTGTCGGCGTCGTCCAGCGCGTTCACGCCTGCCGGTGCGCGCTCGACGGTGGTTGAGAACACGCCGCGCCGCTTGAGGATGTAGCGCATGAACGGGTGATTCTCGCGGATGATCAGTGGCAGCAGGCGGCGGTGTAACTCGCGGGCGCTTTCCTCATCGCCAGCCCACCACAACTCCATCACCTTCGCCAGCAAATCTGCAATCTCGCATGCCGGCATGCAGCCGTTCGCGCCGCGCCGCAGTTCGTCCGGCATGAACTTGCCTGCCGCGCCGCCGAAGATTGTCTTGATGCGGTCGCCGACCAGTTGATGCACCTCGGCGATGTGGCGCGGGCCGGGCGGGCGCTCCTCCTTGACATATTCGATCTGCGGCACTTCCTCAATCAACGAAGCAATCTGCTCGCCGGTGAGCGGCGCGTAGGCCGCGGCGTTCTGCAGGATGATCGGGCCATCATAAGCATCGGCCATGCGACGGAACATGTCCATTGCCACGGTGGCGTTGGTCATGGCCGGTGCCATGGCGATGATCGCGTCCGCGCCAGCCTTTTGTGCGGCGCGTGCAAACGTGAGCACCTGCGGCACCGAGACGCCCGAACAGCCAAACACGACCGGCAGCCGCCCGTTCACTTCCTCCAACACCGCGTCAAGGTTGCGGATGCGCTCTGCTTCACCCAGAAAGTAAAATTCACCGACCATGACCGGCCAGACGATGCCGTGCTGACCGCTGCGGCAGCAGAAATCGGCTGCGGCGCGCAAATCGGCGGTGTGAATCTCGTAGTCTTCGGTGTAGGGCGTGGGCAGCAGGCCAAACACGCCCTTCAAATGATCAAATCGCGCCATGAAAACTCCTTTCGATCCGTAAAGCAATGCAAATAATTAATCCGCGAAGGGCGCGAAGGGAAATATTCGGGGATTACACAAGAGCAGCGCCAGCCCAGTGATACGCCCTGTCATGCTGAACGAAGTGAAGCATCTCAATGCGCTATCACGGAGATGTTTCGCTTCGCTCAACATGACATCGTCAGGTGCATTTCAAATTGATGCTAACAATTTCTTCGCGTCCTTCGCAGATCCCTACAGATCCTGATCCCAGCGCTTGTCGGGCTGCCAGAAGCCAAGCTTGGGCGTGTTCCACTCGTCGGTAGCTTCGAACAGGCCAGGGAAGCGCAGATTCGCTTCGATGCCGTCATAGTTGAGATCGACGCCGAGTCCTGGCTTGTCCGGCACCGCCACGTAGCCACCCTGCATGTAATCTTCCGGCAGGCCAGTGACGAGATCAGTCCAGAACGGCAGGTCGAGACCGTGGTGCTCCAGCGCGACGAAGCTCGGGATCGCGGCGGCGCATTGGATGTTCGCCATGAAGGCGATTGGCGAACCAGCAAAATGAAGTGCGGTCGGCAGCCCGTAGCGCTCGGCATAATCGGCGATACGCTTGGTCTCCAGCATGCCGCCTGATGTGAGCAGATCGGGGTGGATGATGTCAACGGCGCGCTTCTCGATCATCTCACGGAAGCCGTCCCATAAATACAGTTCCTCACCGGCGGCGGTTGGCGTCTTGATTGCATCGGTCACCTGCTTGTGACCGTCGATGTCCCACCATGGCATCGGGTCTTCCATCCATGCCAGACCGTACGGTTCCAGCGCCTCGCCAAGCCGAATGACTTCTTTGGCAGTCATGTAGCCGTGGCCGAAATGATCGGTACAGAGCGAAACATCGGTGCCCGCCGCTTCACGCACAGCGGCGGCGACAGCGGCGGCGGCGGCGATAGCCTTGTCTGTGAAGCGGGTGCCGAATCCGCTGCCGGGCGCGCGCCAGCGCTTGCCCAGTTCGTACTCGCCCTGCGTCGGCTGACCGATTGGGCCGCCCTCAGTTCCTTCGAGCAGTCTCGGGCGGATGTCGAACTTGATGAATGTCAACCCCAACGCCTTGCGCTCCTTCACGCGCCGAGCGTAGCCCTCCGGTGTTGCGTCGGCGGGCGCGGGCGTGTCAGCGTAGAGCCGCACCTTGTCGCGGTATTTGCCGCCCAGGAATTGATAGCATGGCACGCCATACACTTTGCCGATCAAATCCCACAGCGCGATCTCAATGCCCGAAACGCCGCCACCCTCGCGGCCCCAGTTGCCAAACTTCCGCATGGCGCGAAAGATCATGTCGATGTTACAGGGGTTCTGACCCAGCAGCATGCTCTTGAATTGCAGCGCGTTCTCTTTGTGCCCGGCGTCGCGCACCTCGCCGATGCCGTAGACGCCCTGATTGGTGTCGATGCGCAGGATCGGATAATCGTAGTTGCTAGAGACCACCGCCAGCCGCATATCGGTAATCTTGAGGTCGGACGGGCGGGAGTTGGTGTTGATGGCGTTTTCGACTTGACCAAGGCGTTGTTGGTCGTCCAAGGTCTGTGACATGGTTTGCTTCTCCTGTTAATGATGGCGAACGACGAATGTTAGTGTAGCAGACCGCACAATAGCGTAGCACCGGTAGTTTTATCCCTTGACCGCGCCCAAACGAATCCCATGGATGAAGTATTTCTGCAAGAACGGGTACACGATCAGAATGGGCAGGGTCGCCACCACGATGTTGGCAGCCCGGATCGAGCGGTCGGAGAGATTATAGATATCCTGAGGATTCACCGATAATACTTGAAGATTGAGATCGATCACAACCGTGCGCAGGAAGGTCATGATCGGGTAGTTTTCATTCCTGGTGATCAGGATCATGCCATCGAACCAGGCGTTCCAATGGCCAACGGCGGCGAATAGCGTAAGTGTTGCCAGTGCCGGCACCGAGAGCGGCAGATAGATGTGCCACAACGTGTCCCAGTACGACGCGCCGTCGATGATTGCGGCTTCTTCCAGTTCGCGCGGCACTTCGCGGAAGAAATTCATCAGCAAAATGACATTCCAGATCGGCAGGGCGGTCGGCAAAACCAGCGCCCAGAGCGTGTTGATCAGCCCCAAATTGCGGATGACCAAAAACCACGGAATCAACCCGCCGTTGAACAACAGGGCGACGAGCAAATCCACATGAACACATTGCGGCCTTTGAACTCTTGCGTTGTCTTTGAGAGCGGATAGGCCGCCAGGATCGTGAGCGCCATGTTGATCGCTGTGCCGAGCACAACCCGCTCGACGGATACAAACAAGGCCCGATACACCGGCCCGGCAGACAGGATTTCCTGGTAGTTGCGCACAGTCAGCCCGATTGGCCAGAGCGAAACGAACCCGCCCACCGAGGCCGAGCGGTTGCTCAGCGACACGGCGACCATGTGAACCAGGGGCAGCAAGCAAACCGAGCCGAAAACGGCCAGCATGAGATAAATAGAGATGTCAAAGAGTCGACTCGCCCAGCTTTTATCAAGAATCATGACAACATCTCCTCAAAAGATACGATAGCCAGCAAATCTGGCGGCCAGACGGTACGCAATCACGATCATGATGAAGCCGATTGCCGATTGGAATAGTCCAACGGCCGCAGCCAGACTGTAGTGCGCCGAGATCAATCCGGCTCGATAGACATACGTATCCAGAATATCGCCAGTCTGATACACTGCCGGGTTGTACAGCGTCAGAATCTGCTCGAACCCGGCCTGGAGCACGCTGCCGAGATTGAGACAGGCGAGCAGAATAATCACTGAGAGAATGCCGGGAATATTCACATGGAGGATGCGCTGCCAGCGATTTGCGCCGTCGATTGCGGCGGCCTCATGCAGCCCGGGATCGATAGCCGTCAGCGCCGCAAGATAGATGATCGTTGCCCAGCCAGCTTCCTTCCAGATATTTGTCGTAATTACAACCGGGCGGAACCAGGCATTGCTGCCTAAAAAGAGAATCGGATGAATGCCAAGCGTGCCAAGTGCGCGGTTCACAAGGCCATTTGCCGAGAGAAGATCGACGAGGATGCCGCCAAGCACGACCCATGACAGAAAGTGCGGCAGGTAGATCACTGTTTGAAGGGTGCGTTTGAATAGCATGGAGCGCACTTCATTCAGCAGCAGCGCCAGACTTATCGCCAAAATTTGCAGCGAAATGAGCTTGGCTATGGCGATAAAGAATGAGTTCCAGAGTACGTTTTTGAAGTCAGCATTCGAAAAAATATAGCGGAAATTATCAAGCCCCACCCATGGCGACCGGGTAAAGCCCAATCCGGGGTTGAATTTCTGAAACGCGATCACAACCCCGTACATGGGATAATAGTGAAACAGCGCTAGCGCAATCATGGGCGGCACCGAGCATGGCATACAACGGCCACGTGCGCGCGAAGTAGGTGCGCCAGTTTGTACGCCGGGCCGCTGCTGGAACGCGAGTTCGCTTGCCAGTTATTTCCATGGTCAGCTCCTCCTGGCTTGAAAACACGACCGGCCAGTGTGGAAACCTGCTGGCCGGTCGCAAACCGCGGCTATGCCTTCTTGTTTTTCTCCACCCACCATTCGTTGACTTCTTTGGTGACCTGGTCGCCGCCGATCTGTTTCCACTGCGCTACCATGTCGTCAAAGGCGCTGATCGGCTTCTGGCCGGTGATGATGCCGATGATGTTTTCGTCGATCACTTTCTGCAAATCGGCAGCGCGTTCGAGCATTGTAGGAGTGGGCAGGCGCTGCAACTCGGTCATTTTGGCTTCCTTGGCATGATCCAGAATGAATAACCGGGCGTCATCGCTGACCTGCTGCACGCCGGTAGGGTCTTCGAGAAGTAGATTCATCATGGCGTCGCGCTGGTCGGCGGGAATTTTGCTCCAGTTATCGCGATGATATTTGATCGCATCACCAACGCTGCGCGGGTCGGCCATGCCGCTGCCGCGCGTGCCGATCGGGCCAATCGCCCATGCCGACCAGCCGATGTTGGTCCATGCGACCTTGTCGCCCTGCCATTCGTAGTTGCTGCCCTCCCAGCCATGGAAGCGGCGCGAAAAGTCTTCGGTCAGTTCGATCATCCAATTGGTGACTTCAAAGACCTTCTCGATATTCTGCGCGCCCTTGCGGAAGACGAAGGACTCGGGTTTGAAGTTGTTCTCGGTATGCTTCCCTTTTTTGCCGCCCGGCCCGGTGGGGATATTCGTAAAGGCCCAGCGCGTTTCCGGATCGTTTTTTACCGTGTCGAGGTTCGCGCCCCAGGACGGTGTGAAATGGAGGCCGACCTGGCTCGCCGCAACATCCTGAACTGAATCGGATGTTTCGACAGTGAAGAAATCTTTGCGGAAGATGCCGTCTTTGTACCACTGATTGAGCAAGGCCAGCGCGTCTTTCATTTCTGGCCGAGTGGCGTCGAGCACCAGGTTGTCGCCGACCTTGCTCCAATGATCAGGTATGACGCCGAACGCGCCCCAGATTGGATCCAGACTGCCGTACCATGTGTGGGCATATTGCTTGTTGGCCATGAGGCCAAGTGTGGTGCCAGACGCGCCTTTGCCGATGTTGGCTTTGACGATTGCCAGAGCAACATCGTGCAATTCGTCGAGCGTGGTCGGCGGCTTCAGTTGGAGCTTGTCGAGCCAGTCGGCGCGATACCAGAGGATGGTGTCGTTATGCGCCAGGTCTTCTACACGCGGCAGGCCATAGATGCGGCCATCGACCTTGCTCCATGTCCAGGGCAGCTCACCGTAGGGTTCAAAGGCTTTCTTCCAGCGATCGCTGGCATACTTTTCCCATGCGTCGGTAATATCTTCGAGCGCACCGGCCTGGACCATCTGTACAAAAATATTGAGCGGCACGGTTTCAAGGTAGTCGGGCATGTCGCCGCTGGAAAGCGCCAGATTGTACTTGGAATTAGCCTCGTCGTCCGTAGCCCATGTCCAGCCAACAGTGAACTGAACGCCCAACGCCTTTTGGATCATGCGCGACCAGGGATTGTTTTCCAGGCTGTCGCCCTGGGCGAATTTTGTTTGTGCATCGACGCGGCGGGTTGTCGAAATGGTGATAGGCGATCCAGAAGAGAGACCGGATGGAAGATCGGGGAGCTTAGTAGTCCATCCTTTAGCATGGTTAGGGCTGCCGGGCATGTCGGCTCCCAGGAGCGTGGCGAGATCCTGGGCCGATACAGGTGCCAATGTCGATCCGGATCCGGCTGCCGCTGTTGCTCCAGTTACCTGGTTCGCTGCGGCGGCCCCGCTTTCCGCTGTTGCGCTTCCTGGTACTTCAGGAGCGGATGTCCCGCCACAGGCAGCTAGAATGGCAGAAGCGCCAACGGCTCCGCTGAACTGCAAAAAGTGGCGGCGTGACACGCGTTTGGAGTTTGACATTTTGACGTACCTTTCTTCATCGAATAGTGTACAGGCTTATGTGACAAAACCAATTGCTAGCCCATCTCCGTCGACTCCGTTAAAAATGTTGTTGTTAAACCCTCCTTTCCATGCTAAGCGTTCTTACGCCGTATCTCCGATAACCAGTTCTACTGGCAGTATTGTTTCCAGCGGTATGTCGCCGCCTTCCAACAAGACCAGCAGATGATCGACGGCCTGCGCGGCAACATCTACCCAGGGAGCGCGGATGGTGGTGAGCGTTCGCTCTGGCTTGATGCGCGTCGGGATGCCGTCGAACCCAATAATCGCCAGATCGTCAGGCACTTGTAGTCCTAATTGTTCGCATGCGGATAGAAGCTCATAGGCGCTGAGATCGGTCCAGCAGACCGCCGCCGTGGGACGCTGCTCTTCTGTGCGGCGCAGGATGGCGCGCTCTTCGCCGGAGAGCGCATGCTCGTTCGTTTCCTCATTTGTGAGTATGACCGTTATGCCACACTCTGCCGCCGCCGCAAGAAAGGTGGCCTCGCGGCGTACCATTGAGGTGCGCCGCTCTTCATGGGAGCGGTAGAGAACGCGTCGGTGCCCTTTATGTGCGAGGTATTCGGCGATCATCCGCGAACCAGTTGCATCATCCACCGTGACGCATGGGATGGAAGGGTGGGCATTAGCGATACCGACCACCGGCAAGTGCGAGTCGAAGAGCTTGTCCATCACCGGACTGCGGGGCGTCGGCAGCAGTACGAGGCCATCAATTTTGCCGCTCATGAGAGTGGCATAGATGCTGTCGATGGTGTCGCGCTCGAAACTGCCGAACAGCATCAAATCCTGTGCATGGACCCGGCAACTCTGCTGGAGACCCTGCAAGATTGCTGCGGTGAACGGCGTGTGCGCATCAAGAGCTTCGTAGCCCGCATAATAGCCAATGATGTGCGTGCGTTCGCCGCGCAGCGCGCGCGCGATCGCATTTGGAGCATAGCCGAGCTGCTGCGCCGCCGCCATCACACGGGCGCGGGTAGCCTCAGAAACGCGCGTACCACCCTGTGGCGAGCGGCCCAGCGCCACTGCCGCGGTGACGCGATTCACGCCCGCGAGTTCGGCCACAGCCTGCAATGTTGCCCGTCGTTGCCTGGTGTGCTTGTTCACGGCTGGCTACCTGTGAAAGAGCGCTACGAAGTATTCGAAACCTAAAAAATAAGGGTAGATAACAAGTGAACTACACGTGTAGTTGCGATGACGTCATAGTAGCAGACGAGCAGATGCTTGTCAATAGGTTGTTGGTGTGCACCATTTTTGTTATGTCTGTTGAACTCAAGTGCTCAATGCGCTAATGCCACAATGACTCACTGGACATGGATGGCGGCTGCGGGCCGAAATCATGTCCTGCAAGCGCATCGAGCACGAGATCGGTACCAAGTCCCGGCTCGGTCGGCAGATCGAACATGCCCGTCATGGTAGTGCACTGGATTGGTGCAGATCTGGTCACGCAGAGGGCGTTCTTCTTCCATTTGTTCGAGAATGAAGAAGTTCGGGATCGCGGCAGCAAGATGCATGGCCGCCAGCATACAGATCGGGCCGCCGGGGTTGTGCGGCGCAATCGGAATATAGTATGTATCGGCCAGCGTCGCGATGCGCTTGACTTCCGTGATGCCGCCTGCGTGCATGACATCGGGCTGCAACACCTTGCACCCGCCCTGTTCGAGCAGCGCGCGCACCTCCCAACGCGACAACAGGCGCTCACCAGTGGCGATTGGTACCGTCAGTTCGCGCTGGAGTTGCACCATGGCATGCGCGTTTTCGAACGGGATCGGCTCTTCAAACCAGCCCGGTCGATACGGAGCAAACGCCTGTGCCGCCAGCACGGCGCTGCGCGGCGACAGATGTTCGGCGCACTCGACGAAGATCTCGGTGTCGGGGCCAGCGCCTTCGCGGGCGGCTGCCATCAACTCAGTCGGCATGGGCGATGGCGCGCGCCTCATTTGTGCGCAGCATGCTGCGTCGAACGGCGACCATTTGAAGGCCGTAAAGCCGCGCCGCACCGCTTCCTGCGCGCCTGCATAGGCTTGCTCTGGGGTTTGGACTCCAGCCAGCCAGTGGCTCGCATAGCCGCGTAGCTGGGTGCGGTACGGGCCGCCCAGAAGCCGGTACACCGGCACCCCAAGCCGCTTGCCTTCGAGATCCCACAGCGCAATATCCAGCGCGCCCATCGCGGTCATGAGCGTTGGCCCGCTGCGCCAGCGCCATGCGTGATACATCCGGTGCCAGTGCTGCTCGACCCCTGCCGGGTCTTGTCCAATCAGGACGACGCTCAGTTCATGGATCGCTTTTTCGACGGATTCAATCGCTCCGTGCAGCGAACCCTCACCCCAGCCATACACGCCCTCATCGGTTGATACTTTCACGAACAGCCAGTTACACCAGTTGATCCAGTGTGTGAAGGTCTCGATCTTTGTGATCTTCATTGTTCACCTTATTACTCTTCTAATCTCAGGCAAGCTCATCAGGCGCGAGAAATGCTTTACACAAGGCGGTCTTCCGCATGGTCTTGTGGTGTATATCCCAGCACATCGCGCGCATGCTGAATATCCACAAGATTGTAGCGATTATCTGAATGGCCGAAGAAGATGTCGAAGCGCAAATCGTCCGGCGCATTGACGCAGCGCTCGACCAATTGCACGATGTCACGCTGGCTGCACCAAAGGATGCGCGCGCCTGGGTTCGGGAGTTGATCGTCGGACGTGACCCAGCCGATCCGCAGGCAGATGCAGGACATGCCGTGCGTCTGCGCGTAGCGATGGGCCAGCGCCTCGCCAAACACCTTGCTGCATGCGTAATCGTTCAAAGGGCGCGTCGGCATGGTGTGATCGATCGTCCGATAGTTTTCCAGCACCGGATCATCGAAGCGTCCAGCGAACAACGCAGCGTACGGCTCCTCGGCGCGATACCCGAACACGACCTGATTGGTGCTGGCATACACTATGCGCCTGACGCCAGCGAGCCGGGCGGCTTCAAACATGTTGTGCGCGCCAACGATGTTGTTGTTCAGTACGCTCTCCCACCCCTGGCTGCCGTCCGGGTCGGCGGCCATGTGAACGACCACGTCCATCCCGGCGACCGCGCGCTGCAACGCGTCGAAATCGGTTAAATCGGCCAGATCGCAGCTTCTCGGCGGGTATATCGTGGAAGGACATGTCGGTGGCGCGCGAGGAAGGCTGCATGCGTCGGACCATGCCGTACGCATTGTAGCGCTCAGGTTGCGCGGCGAGCCGAGCATAGACGAGGTTACCGATCAGTCCGTACGCGCCGGTGACCAGCACATTGATAGAAACACTCATGATAGATACCTTCAGCCTCCTCGATATTCAGGCATTGGTGAGCGCAGCTATTATACTACCAGCATGGCTGCCCTTAGCAGCGCATTTTCCCGCTCCCAACGCTGCAATTTCTGCTATACTAAACAAGAACGGCACGCGCCATGCCAGAGAAGACATAGCGCTGAAGACCGTTATCTTTGAAGTCCACCACATGAACAGGAGACCTTGCAACGATGACCGGCCCTGTATCCCCTTCCACTGTTCGCGCCGTCCACTGCGACCACAAAGCGAGTGACGATGCCGTTTATGAAGCACTGAAGCGCACCACCGCGCCGCTCGATGCGGCATGGAGCAAGCTGCGGCAGGCCAAGCGAATCGGAATCAAGTTCAACCAGGACAAAGCGCCCGAGCGCACCGTGATGTTCGAAGGCCAGCGCCAGCAACTGGTGAGCGACAGCGTGGTGCGCGCCACGTTGCGGCTGCTGCGTGAGAACACCAACGCGGATCTGTTCTGCGTCGATGCCAGCTTCTATGTCATGTACAACGGCGAGACGCTGGAGCGTACCACGAACATCGCGCCGATCCTACGCGAATTTGACGTGCCGTATGTCAATGGCACACAGCCGCCCTACAAGCTCGTGCAGACACCAGACGGCGGCCAGATGTTCCGGCAGTACACCATGATCAAGGATGCGGTCGAGGCTGATGAATTCGTCTCGGTCGCGACGATCAAGAACCATGCGTTCATGGGCGTCACCGGCTGCCTGAAGAATCTGTTCGGCCTCATGCCAACCGAGCCGCATGGCCGCCCGCGCACCTACTATCACCATTTGGTACGCATGCCCTACATGCTGGCCGACATCGGGCGCATCTTGAACCCGGCCTTGAACATCGTGGATGCGCTGGTCGGGCAGGCGGGCATGGAGTGGGGCGACGGCGAAGGGCTAGGCCGGATTGTCGACGGCCTGGTGGCCGGCGATCATGTGATTGCCACCGACGCCTGCCTCATGCACCTGATGGGCCACGATCCACAGAGCGACTGGCTCACGGAGCCGTTCCACCGCGATCGCAATCCCATTCTGGTGGCGGCTGAAGGTGGTTTTGGCACGGTTGATCTTGATCAGATCGACTTCCAGAGCGAGCTTGCGCCGCAGCCGGAAGGCACCTTCTTCGCCGTCATGACCGACTCCTTCGAGACGAACCTGACGTGGCGGCGCACCATGTGCGAGCAGGCGCTGTACTATCAGGATCATCGCCGTGAATTCGAGCGCTACGCTGGCGAATACATCCTGCTGCAGGATGGCGAGGTGCGCTGGCACAGCCCCGAGGGCACAATTCGGGTGAGCCGCCGCGAGCTTGCGGGCGAACACCCCGACCATGCGATGTGGTTCAAGTTCGTCGATCCGGAAGAAGCTGAAGGCGAGCACTACGAGGTCTACGAGCGCGCGCTGAAGCACATTCCCGAAACGGCGCAATGAAGATCGCACAGCTTGAGATCGTGAAAGTGCCGCCGAGCTGGGTCTGGCTTTTCGTCCACACCGACGAGGGGCTGACCGGGCTTGGCGAGCCTTTTCTGGAGAACCATGCTGACAGCGTGATCGCCGAAGTACGGCGGCTGGAGCCGCTGCTGATTGGGCAGGACCCGCGCCGGATCGAGGCGCTCTGGGCGGCCATGTACAACGCTGGCCTGGGCTATAAAGGCGGCCCAGTCACGATGAGCGCGATCAGCGGCATCGACATGGCGTTGTGGGATCTGGCTGGCAAAATCGCGGGCCAGCCAATCCACGCCATGCTTGGCGGGGCGTGTCGCGACCGGGTGCGGATGTACCGCGCGACTGGCGCAGGGTTGCCACACTGCGTCGAGCCGGGGCTGCCCTACCGCGCCGGGAAACCGGACGGCGGCCCGATCAACCGTGACGACCCGCAGGCATGGGCCGAGTACGCGCGGGTGCTGGTGCAGAAGTGGGGCTTCCGCTGCCTGAAGGTACATTTCTCGCCTGGCGAAGGATTGGAAGCAACGTCGAACGTCGATCGCTTTGCTGAATTGTTCGCCGCCGTCCGTGAAGGCGCAGGGCCAGCGATCGATGTGGCCGTAGATATTCACAACCCGCACCCGCGCATCGCCATGCAACTCATCACGGCGCTCGAACCGCACCGGCCGCTGTTTGTCGAGGAGCCCATGCCGGTGGAGCGCGTCGATACGCTGGCCGAGATCGCTCGGCAGACCCGCGCGTCACTTAGCGGCTGGCGAGCGCTGGATGGGCAAGTGGGTCTTCTTCGATGCGATCCAGCGCGGGGCGCTGGCGGTGGTCCAGCCGGATATCGCGCATGCCGGGGGCATCACCGAATGCAAGAAGATTGCCGCGATTGCCGAGGCGGGCTATGCGAGCGTGGCACTGCACTGCCCGCTCAGCCCGATTGCATTGGCAGCATCGATCCAACTTGACGCCTGCATGCCGAACTTCCTCGTGCAGGAGCACAACGAGGTCAACGACTGGCGCGTCGATGGAAAAACGCTGATCGGCTATGGCTACCTGAAAGACCCTTTCGTGCTTGACGACGATGGCTGCGTCGCAGTGCCACAAGGGCCGGGGCTGGGGATCGCGATCGACAAGGACGGCATGGATGCGATCATGCAGCGCCCCTGGAGCGAGCAGCGCGGGTAGAGGCGTAGGTCCACAAGAGAACAGGCGCATGAATGAAGTACTCAATCTTGTGCCTGTTCTTTCGTGTCAGTATCGCTCGCGTGTTGCCTCGCTTACCGGAACCACTGCTGGTTCCGCCCGCCGTGGCAGGTGAATTGCTGAACATTGGCCTGGTCGGCGGTGCTGGCGTTGACCACATCCAGACATTTTCCACTGTTGACATTGATAAAGACGTCAATCGAGTAGGGGTCGCCAGGGATCTCGCGGATAATCCAGCGCTGGTTGGCGGTTCCATGACAGGTGAATTGCTGGACGTTGGCCTGGTCGGCGATACTGGCGTTGACCAATCCAGGCACTTCCCGCTGTTCATATTGACGATGCGATAGGTTCCGTCTGGTGCATTCGTGGTTGGGATGATGTTGGGGATGACGTACCAGCGTTGATTGGCCGTGCCACGGCAGATGAACTGCTGGACGTTGGCCTGGTCGGCGGTACTGGCGTTGACCACGTCCAGGCACTTCCCGCTGTTGCGGTTAATGATCGGCTGTGCAACCAGGGCCGCATGCGCCTGTGATGCTGGAACCGCGAAGATAGGGAGCGCGAGAGTGAGCGCCACGAAGAGCAATCCCCAACCCCACCAGCGCCGAACGCGCGAGAACGAGCCAACGATGCTCTGATCTACGTGTGCCATGTCCATGAGATACATCCTTTCTTGAACGGTTTTCATTCCTACAAATGACACGAAAGTTCATTTTTCTATACGGTGATAGCTGCTTGATACAGGTGAAGGTGCAATTAATACGACGCTAGTTTGACCCGACGTCGCCCGCGACGACGAAATCGATGTAGCCACTGTATGGATCATCAAAGGTACCAGATGCGTCGCGCAAGCCAAAATACCCAATCACGTGGACGAAGTTTGATCGTAGGCTTTGATCCGGACCCAGATCAACGTTGCGGTCACGGGCGTCCTCGCTGGCTGAGCTTTCACTTCTGGTCTGAAACGCGAGGTTGATCTCAATCTGGTGCAGGTTTTGATCTCCATTCACGAATTGTGCCTGATAGCCATTGAGCATGACCTGGACGTTCCGCACCGGGCCACTAAACTGGATGTCTTTGCTCTGAGTGAGTCGGTGGCCACGGCTTGGCCGATATTCAAGGCGGCCACGATGAAATTCAACTGCCATTGGTTTTTCCTCCTGTCAGATACTTGTGTTCGAAGTGTTTGTCCTGAGTAGCTATCACCGTATGGCAGTAGGGTATGGCACAACGCTAACGACATAATGATCGAATGCTAAACGGTCGCTAACGTCGCGGTAATGCTTTGTTTCTTTTCTTTGCATGAGCGATCAAAGTATAAAATATAAAAATAACTTCTAGGATTGGTGCCGTGGCAATGGCTCACTGGACTACGGTATCACGTTTATCCTAATCGCTTTATGATCTCCACGGTGTTTGTATGGCCGTCACGAATGTACCAACACAGCTAACGAGTTTCGTGGGGCGCGAGCGCGAGCTGGCCGAAGTTCGACGTTTGCTTGCCACGTCTCGCCTCGTCACGCTCAGTGGCGCGGGTGGCTGTGGCAAGACACGGCTTGCGATCCAGATTGCCACAACAGTGAGCGACATGTTTACGGACGGCGTCTGGATGGTGGATCTCGCACCGCTCCGTGAGCCAGCGCTCGTACCGCAGCTCGTCGCGCAAACGTTCGGCTTGCATCCGCCACCGACCCAGCCGCTGCTTGAGACGTTGTTGAACTTTGTGCAACGCAAACAGATGCTGCTGCTCTTGGACAATTGCGAGCACCTGATTGCTGCCTGTGCCCAGCTCATCCGCCAACTGCTCTTCCAGACATCTGAACTGCGCATCTGGCGACCAGCCGTGAGGCGCTTGCCCTTGCGGGCGAGACGATCTATCAGTTTCACGGTTTGGCATGGCCCTTCTTTGCTGCGGAGACGGATCGCGACCAACCGAGCAGCCGCGATTTCTCAAGACGTATTGCAGTATGATGCCGTTCGTCTGTTTGTTGAGCGGGCGCGCACTATCTCGCCCAGGTTCACGATCACATCAGACAACACGTTGGCGATCGTCGAGATATGCCGCCGATTGGATGGTCTGCCCCTTGCGCTGGAATTAGCCAGCGCAAGGGTGAACGTGTTGACCGTCCAAGAAATTGCCGCCCATCTCAACGACCGTTTTGCCCTGCTCACGTCCAGGCAGCGGAGTGGTCTTGATCCACGGCACCACACCTTACGTGCGGCAATTGATTGGAGTTATGCGCTGCTGACAGCTGAAGAGCAGACGTCATTCCGTCGTCTGGCGGTGTTTACGGCTGGCTTCACCCTCGACACCGCCGAGGCCATCTGTGCTGGAGAGGGCATCGCTAAAGGACGCGTGCTCGATCTGCTATCGTCGCTGGTGTATAAGTCGCTGGTCGTAGCGGAAACAACCAGCCGCGCCCAGGCGCGCTACCGCCTGCTCGAAACGATCCGCCAGTACGCGCAGGAAAAGCTCAAAGCGTCACAAGACTGGATTTCAGCCCATGACCACTATCTGGCGTGCTACTTGCGCCTTACCGAGGAAGTTGCCCCTAAGTTGCGAGAACGGTATCAGCAGTTGTGGTTCAACTGGTTGGAAACTGAACACGACAATATTCGAGCGGCGCTGGCCTGGGCAGTCGAGCAAGGGCGGATCGAGGAAGGCTTGCGCATCTGCACCGCGCTGTTTGTCTTCTGGCAAATGCGGCACTATGCGCGTGAAGGGAGCGCTTGGTTCGAACGCCTGCTGCAGCAAGCCGATGACAACGTTACGCTCGCCGCACGTGTAAACGGTTTGACCTGGCTATCGGTGCTGACAGCCATGGCGGGTGACATGCAGGCATCTACCGCGTGGGGCGAACAGGCCATGGCTCTGTGCAAGGCAGCCGGCGAAGAGGATAAGCACTTGCTGAAGGTCGCGCTCATTGGCGCGGCCACGGCTGCGCGATTGGCGGGCGACTACGAAACGACCTATGCGCTTGGCAGGCCAATTATAGACCTGTATCGTGAGCTAGGTGACATGATGTCTGTCAGAACCGGGACGTTGGTTGCAGGTCAAATGGCGACGGCGCTAGGCAAATATGATGAGGCGCATGCCTTGCTCGATGAAAGTCTAACGCTCGCGCGCGTGGCCAGGGACACTGTCCTCATTGGATTGGCGCTGCAATCGCTGGGTGACCTGGCCCGCTGCGAAGGGCGATTCGTTCAGGCGGGTGTGTATTACGATGAGAGCCTGTTGCGCTTGCGCGAAGTCGGCGCGGCGCACCAGATTGCGGTCGCACAGCATGGCTTTGCACATGCCTTATTGCATCAAGGCAATATTTAACGTGCGCAGTCGCTATTCAGCGAAATCCTGAAGGTCATGCATATGCAGGAAGATCGCGAGGGCGTATTGAAGTGCCTGATGGGTTTCGCTGCGCTGGCCTCGATGACAGGCTTGGCCAGCAACAGCGCACGCTTGTATGCGGCAGCAATGGCGAACGAGGGCGGAAAGTCTATGACACATTGGCCACCGGAAAAGATTGAGTACGAATATTACCTTGGGCAAGTTCGGGCAAAGTTGAGCGACGCAGCATTCGAGGTGGAGCAGGCCGCCGGGCGGGCACTCTCGCTCGAGCAGGCAATTGAGTACGCACAAAATCTGCCGTTATCGCTCGAGCGACACCAACTCTCAAGGAAAAGATGGATGACTTGACCGCGCGCGAGCGCGAAGTTGCCGCGCTGATTGCGCGGGGTCAGTCGAACGGCGAGATTGCCAGTGAGTTGATACTGAGCAAGCGCACGGTCAGAAGCACATCGCCAATATCTTGTCCAAATTGGGATTCACCAGCCGCGCTCAGATCGTGCGCTGGGCGATCGAGCATGGCCTGACGTAAACCTCCACGTTGTAGCGCACGGCATTCGTTTCGAGCAGCGGCCACGCCCTGAGTGTGGCCGCTTTTTGTGTCCGTATGTCCAAGATACGTATGCCGATACGTGCGTACACCCATGACAACTCAATGCGCTGGTGCCATCATGGCAGTGTCCTCAGAAAAAGGAGGTTGCTTGTGTCAACCGATCAGCTCGATTCGCTCATCCGCCGCATGTTTGCCATCGCCTTCAACCAGGGCAGCTTTGCTGTGGTGGATGAGTCGGTAGCACCCGACGGTGTCACCTACACCCCAACCTGGGGCATGCCACATACCCGGGAAGGGCTCAAGCGGTTGATCGCCATGTTGCGCTCCGCCTTCCCCGACCTTCACTGTACTGTCGAGGACGAAATCAGCCAGGGTGACAAAGTGGCAGCGCACTGGACGATGCGCGGTACGCATACAGGACTGTTCCTGGGCAACCGGCCCACGAATAGGCCGATCGCAGTTCAGGCAATGATCTTCGCCCGCACCGAGAACGGCCAGATTGCTGAAGGCTGGGCGCTGCTCGACCAGATGGGCATGTTGCAGCAACTTGGCATCATTCCACCGCCGGGGTAGTAAATCGGAGTTGCCTTGATATCATTTCAGGGAGGTTTGACATGGCATCTGCATCAAAAACAATGAAAAGTGTAATGAAAATCGCAAACGGTCTGCATGTCGCTCTTTACCGTATAAACGGCGGTAATCTCGCTAATGAGATTGCCAATATGCCTATACTCCTGATTACGACGATTGGGCGAAAATCAGGAAAGCCACATACAAACCCGATCGTTTACCTGAAAGATGGTCAAGATTATCTGGTGGCTGCTTCGGTTGGCGGTATGGATTGGCATCCCGGCTGGTATTTCAACTTAAAGAACCGGCCGCAAGCAACCATTAAAGTCGGCGACAAAACGTTCGATGTCAAAGCGACCATCACTGCTGACGAAGAACGTGCCCGCCTCTATGAAAAATTCAAAGCCGCCAGCAGCAATTTCGTGAAGTATGAGAAAGCCACGAGTCGGGCCATCCCGGTTATTCGCCTGACCCCTACCCCTATACGGTAGAAGGACAAAGGAACACGCTCATGAAAATTCTCTTCGCCTCTGTTCCCGCCGATGGTCACTTCAACCCGCTCACCGGCCTGGCCATGCACCTCAAGGCCGCCGGACACGACGTGCGTTGGTATGCCGGGCCGACCTACATTCCGAAGGTGGAGCGGCTGGGCATCCCGGCCTACCCCTTCACGCGTGCCAGCGAGGTCAACGGGGATAATATCCACATGCTCTTTCCCGAGAGGGCAAAGCTGCACGGCCTGGCGCTTATCCGCTTCGACGGCAAAAACGTGATGGTGGCCAATGTCGGCAATTACTTCGAGGACATTCAGGAGATCGACCAGTCCTTCCCATTCGACATACTTGTCTGCGACGCTGCGTTCTACGCGATGCACCCGGTCAAAGTGAAGCTCGGCAAACGGGTCTATGCGGTCGGGATCGGGCCGTCGGTGGCGACCTCGAAGGACGTGCCGCCGAACTTCGTGGGCCTGCGGCGGCCAAAACGGCGCTCGGCAAGCTGATCCAGCAGGGCATGCGCTTCATGACGGAGCGTATGGTGATGGACGATGTGAAGGGATTGTTTAACCGCATCCTGTCCAACTACGGCATCGCGCCGGTTCAGGGCTCGCTCTTCGACGTGAGCTACGAAAGCCCCGATGTGGTCTTCCAGAGCGGCGTGCCCGGCTTCGACTACCCGCGCCGCGAGCACAACCCGAAGGTCGTCTTCGTCGGCGCGCTGCAGCCCTACAAGGCCACGATTGCGACGACATTCGCTCAGGCAGAAAAGCTCGACCGCTACGAGCGGGTGATCCTGATCTCGCAGGGCACAGTCAACAACAAAGACCCGAACAAACTGATCGTGCCCGCGCTTGAGGCGCTCAAAGACAGCGGCGCGCTGCTGGTCGCCACCACAGGACATTACCAGACCGATGCGCTACGCCAGCGCTACCCGCAGGAGAACATCATCATCGAGGATTTCATCGACTTCGATTTCATCCTCGACCACTGCGACCTTTTCATCTGCAATGGCGGCTACGGCAGTGTCCTGTTGAGCCTGAGCAAGGGCGTGCCGCTGGTGACAGCCGGCATTCGCAAGGGCAAGAACGATGTCAACGCCCACGTCGACTACTTCCAGGTCGGGATCGACCTGCGCACCGAGAATTCCACGCCTGAGGCGATCCGGCGCGCCGCCGCGAAGGTGCTGCAGCGAGCCCCGCTGGACGCGGAACGCCGCCCGGCTGCGCAATGAGTTCAGCCGCTATCACCCATATGAACTGGTTGACGCGTACCTCGCTAGGGAAACTGCTGATCACATGGAGGAAAACTATGTCCATTGAAGCGAACAAGGCTTGCTACTGATCGTGGTGCGAGTGAAGAGGAAAAGCAGTGGGCAGGGAACATCTTTATGAGTTTGCCAACAACATCTAGCTAGCAAACAAACCAGTTTTCACATACTTTTCTTTTCGTTCCCTGTCTTGTGAAGTATCTTTCGATGGGCACTCTGTAAAAACACTCCTGTTCCAGTCGCGTTGCTACGCTGAAGCGATTCCTGAATTGCGAGCGCTACCTAACAACAACGAATGCAAGTAGAACACCAAGCATGGCTTACTCTAATTCCATACTTCCGCATTTGCTTCTCGCCCACGCTCTTTACGCTGCAGAAATCATTTGCCGCTGTCGCTACCTGAGCTTTACACTGGTCGTGCGTGAGGCACTTCACCAATTAGTTTAAAATCTTTTTTATCTGTTCTCTCCTAGCACAGCTATCTTTCTATATCGTCTATAATACGTATAGAAACCGTTGAAAAGAAGCCGTTGACGAAACTCATATTTAAACTTAGCGGTCTCCAGTACACTGACGGCGGTGTGCCAGCCGATATGAAAATGACATTCCACAATCGTAACCTTGCCCGCCAATCGCTCGAAAGACTTTTGTCGTGGGATTTTGACAAATTGATCATTGCTCACGCGCATGTATCGAATTGGGTGCGAAACAGTATGTACAAAGCGCGTTCAGGTGGCTGGAGTGATGAAAGCCGCCTCACACTGCGTGCCGGCGCTAGTAGGATAGCTGTATGTTCGACATTCCAGGAATGCTCGCGCTTGTTGTGCTAATCGTTGTGTTCGCCTTCCCTACCACACGCGCATGGAGATTGAACAACCGGCTGTTGAAATGGCCAGCGTGCTCATCGCCGGCTGCTGACTTGATCCCGGCCCTGATTGGCATGCTGGCGCTGAATGGCTATGCCAACTAAAGCAGCACTACGATAACCCGGTTCCGACGCTCCGGCGGCCGGGACCAGCGCCCAGATCGCGCGCGGCCAGCAGTGGTGACACCTGTGAGAGCTGTCACACAACAAGCAATCAACTCCCGCTTTCGGCACGAACTTGCTGGCCAAGTTCGCCTACCGCCGCTGGCACACTGTACGCGCCAAACCTCACGCCTGCGGAAACATTGATGATTGGAGCGATGCGCACTGGTTTGAGCGATTTGCGAGGCGTCGGCAAAGATGCCGCTCACTGCTGATCATGCCGTCCAGCACCATGCGCAACTTGAGCGATGAGGATGTGCTGCGCTGGTCGCCTACCTCCGCTCACAGCCGGCCACCGCAGCCCCACCCCGGCCACGCGCTTCAGCCTGTTTGCGCGGTCTTCACCAACTTGCGGATTTCCGCACTGCGCAGCCGCCAGCGGCACGGTGATCGCGCCCCCGCAAGCGCGCAGCCTATGGAAGTATATGGTGAGTATCCTGGATGCCGCGATACTGTCACGCGCTCAGCTTCAGGTAGAGTGGACACCGGCCAGCCTGCCCGCCGCCAAACCTCACCCAGATCGTGCCGAAGTGACAGAAGCGCAATTCATGACCTTTCAACACCGCACACGCCCGACCTGCGTACAAAGGTGCCGCTTCTCACCCTGCCGAGTGATTCACGGAGCCGCAGATGCCTTGCCGGAGTTTCGCGAGCAGCCACCGATGACGAACTGAAAGCCATGTACGCCTACCTCCACAGCCTGCCGCCGGTGAAAGCCCAGCTCCATAATGATAGAGATGCGAATGGGAGTGTGCTATGCGTGATTTACAGTTCTGGAGCATAGCCCGCGTCGCTAGTCTGTTCCTGTTGCTGAGCGCTGCCGTCAACCTCAACGAGGTGCTGATGTTCACATTCTTTCGGGCTTCGATCGGTCGGACAGCTAACTACTGATTTTACATAACTACCGTAAAATGCCCCTCCTTCTTTCGCATCCTGACACGACGATAGCAGACACCAAGACATTCTTCGCTTGCATTGACTAACAGCGTAATCTGTGATAATATATGTTCATTCATTCATATGTTTTGGAGGATGCTGATGGCTGTGGACGCACTTACTGATATCGCTGAACGCGATGCTGAAGATTGTGCTGGAGTTGAACTGGCTCGCGCAAGCCTGGTTTCTTCCGAAACCGCCGCCGATGTCGCCCAGCTCTTCAAGGCGCTTTCAGACCCGACCCGCGTGCGCATTATCTCTGTGCTTATCGACCATGAGTTATGTGTGCATAGCATCGTCGATGTCTTAGGGATGACGCAATCTGCGGTCTCACACCAGTTGCAAACCCTGCGCGCATTGCGCATCGTGCGCGCTCGTCGGGCCGGGAAGCATATCTACTACACGCTGGCTGATGCGCATATTGGGACATTGTTCAAACAAGGACGTGCTCATATCGAGCATGACTAACGGCGTTATCGCGTGGTCGTGCTTTTTTATTGAGACAACATATGAATAAATGTACATTCGTTCAATTAAATACGTGTTGCTGATACGGAAAGGAACCTTGACATGGCACATGACCATGGCCATTCGCATGCCCCGGCTTCCTTTGGCCGCGCCTTTGCTATCGGCGTTGTCCTGAATATCGGCTTTGTGGTGCTCGAATTGTTCTACGGCTACCTGGCGCATTCGCTCGCGCTTGTGGCCGACGCCGGGCATAATCTGAGCGATGTGTTGAGCCTGCTCGTCGCGTGGGGCGCATTAGCGCTTGCGCAGCGGCTCCCGACCGCCCGGCGCACCTATGGATTTAAGCGGGCAACCGTGCTCGCCTCCCTGGTGAATGCGATTTTCCTGCTTGTCGCCGTCGGCGCGATTGCTTGGGAAGCGATCCGACGCTTTGCAGCGCCGCCAGCGGTTGCAGGCGAGACCGTTATCTGGGTTGCTGCGGTTGGCATTGTGATTAACACCGCAACGGCATTACTCTTCATGTCAGGACGCGAGCACGACATCAACATCAAGGGCGCGTTTTTGCATATGGCAGCTGATGCGGGTGTGTCGGTTGGCGTGGTGCTTGCAGGCATCGCGATCGCGTACACTGGCTGGGAATGGCTTGATCCGGCAATCAGTTTGCTGATTGTGGGCGTTATCCTCGTGAGTACGTGGGGGCTTCTGCGCGACTCGGTCAATCTGGCGCTTGATGCGGTTCCTGAAACTATTGACATGAGCGAACTTCAGTCATATCTGATGAATGTTGCCGGTGTTGTCGAAGTGCATGACCTCCATGTTCGGGGGATGAGCACGACCGAGGCGGCGCTCACCGCGCACCTCGTGATGCCGCATACGGCATGCGAAGATGCGCTCATCAACCGCATTTGCAAGGAACTGCATGACCAATTCGGGGTTGAACATGCCACTATTCAGGTCGAACGTGGCGACCCGGCGCACCCCTGTCCGCTGGCGTCGGAACATGTTGTGTAACACTTAGGATTCTGCACATGGTTCTTGTTGAACAGGTCATACTCTACACCCTTCTGCCCGTTGTTACCCTGATCGTCAGCGGCGTTGCCTCATTCTTTCTCACGCTCGGCGCGCGAGTTACAAGTGCGGTTCAACACTTCGCTGCGGGCGTGGTCTTCGTCGCGGTTGCTGTTGAATTGCTGCCCGATTTGATGCGTATTCACGCGCCATTGACGCTGGTTGTTGGCTTTGCGCTTGGGACGGCGCTCGTGGTCGGGCTTCGGTTTGCATTTGCGGGCCATGAGGGAGAGTCGGAAGGCGAAGAGAATCCCGACGAGTTTGCTCGCCGCGGTCGGTATTGACCTGTTGATTGACGGTTTTCTGGTCGGGATTAGTTTCGCAGTGGGTGAAAAACAAGGGCTGTTGCTCACGCTGGCGCTGACCCTCGAAGTGCTCTTTGTCGGTCTTTCAACCGTGACTACGCTTCAAAGCGCAGACCAATCGAAGCGCATGATCCTCCTTTCGCTTGCCGGTCTCGCCGCCGCCATTCTGCTTGGCGCGGTGCTTGGCGCGTTCCTGACAAGCGTTATCTCTGGCCCGATTTTGGGCGGTGTGCTGGCTTTTGGCGCGGCGGCGCTGCTGTACCTTGTAACCGAAGAACTGCTGCGAGAAGCCCATGAAGTTCCGGACACGCCGCTCACGACCGTCATGTTCTTCCTGGGCTTTCTTGTGTTCCTCGTGATCGCCATGGTCGGCTAAATAGCGGCGCTACAATTATAACTTGAGCACGGTAAACGCTTCGGCAAGCGGCAAACCGACCGGAGCGCCAATGGCTGCGAACCGGGCGCGCCAGTGCTCTGGCAATGCGGTGGCATCAGGCGTTTGGCTTTCATGCGCCAGCCGTGCGGCAATTTTGCGGTCAAAACCGTCGCGAATGTCCACATAACTATCCGCTATCGCGCTCGCAAATAACCACACTTCTCGCACGACATGTGGTTCCAGTCCTGCCTCACGGTGTTCGGGAAAGGTGAGCGCGTCACGGGCCAGCGGATAGACCGCATCGAGCGCAACGCGGCCAACCACGCGATGATCGCGGTGTGTGATATACGGCGGCAGCGGGTTCTCAGGATCATGGGTGAACACCGCCTGCGGTTTCCAGCGGCGAATCCATTCGACCATCTGTATGCGCAATATTCTGGTATCCTCGACCTCGCCATCTGGGTAGCGCAAAAAAGCGACCTCGGCAATCGCCATGCCACGAGCAGCCTCCTGCGCTTCTCGTTCCCGTCGCGCCGCGACCTCCTGCGGCTGTACAGACGGATCGTTCGCGCCTTTATCGCCTGAGGTCACTAACAATAACCGAACGGACGCGCCCGCCGCAATCGCCAGCGCTAACGTGCCCCCGCACCAACTTTCAATATCATCAGGATGGGCGGCAATCGCCATGATAGACACGGCTCCAGGTGGCTCGACAATTCTGGCGCGCGGTGCAGCATTCATCCATTGGAATACATGATTCTCGTTCATAGATACTTGTTCTCGCGATGTGCTCTCGTTGGTTAATGACCAGCAGCATGTCCGCTGCTGGTCCCTGTTGCACGTCCAGACGCTACGCGCCGCGCATGTGCATGTCCGCAAAGTCGAGGAAGCGCTCCCAATCGTATGCGGTCACGTCATGACCGCCGGGCCGCAGATGATAGCCGATCCGGCTCATAATCGGCTGCTCGATGCCGGGCATGTCGTTCGCGTCGAGGCCATCTGCGCCGAGCAATTGATACGCCGGGCTGGCGTGTTTGGCTCCCAGAAACTCGCCGCGCGGGTCGGCCCACAGATCCTCCGCTGCGCTTGCGACGTAGACCGGGCGCGGCGCGATTGCGGCAATCAGCATGTGCTGATCGACGGGCAAATCATGCTCACGGCCATTGTACTGCTTGAAATTTTCACAGAACCAGTGCGGGAAGCGTGTGTTGATCGCCGCGACTGTTTCGCCAAAGCACCGCCGCGAAATCGCCGCGCCACCACAGCCAGAATCATTTGAGACAACCAGCGCAAAACGCTGATCCTGCGCGCCGGCCCAGAGCGCCGCTTTGCCCAGCCGCGAATGCCCCATCACCGCCACCCGCTCATGATCGATTGATGGATGGGTCTCGAAATAGTCCAGCGCGCGCGACAAGCCCCATGCCCACGCGCCGATTGTGCCCCATGCGTCTGGCGCTCGCTGCGCTCCTTCACGATCATTGAACAATTGATGCATGCCGTTCTGGAAGCCGTCGTCGAAATCCGGGTCGAGGTCACCGCAGTAGATCGTTGCGAGGCCGTAGCCGCGCGCAAGCACCCGCTCGACCTGCCAGCGTTGCGCCGCTGCCCCGCGTGAGGCTTCCGTCGCGCGGTTGTCGACAATGCCTCTGTCTGGGTCATTGCGTATCCACTGCGTCGAGATGCGAATGCCGGGGTCGGTATGAATCGTGTGGTTGCCGGAGAAATTCAGTCCGATGAACACCGGCACTGGTGCGGTTCGCTGGTTGGGCAGATAGATCAGTAGGTCGGCATGCGGCGCATCGGGCGCGTCGCCAAAAAAGATGGTGACCTCCTCACGGGTCGCCGTGCCGCCAAGTGCCGACGTGTCGCGCGACTGAACCTCGAAGCGCATGGGCGGCACACCAGCAGGCGTTCGACCGTAGACGTGCTGAGCAAACAGTGACATGATCTCAGGTTGGCGCTCATTTTGCCACTGGTCCGGCGTTGTCACTGGCGTGCCGTCCTGGCATGTGAGCACATCCGGGAGCGTGTACGGCGGAACTTGTGCTTCATCGTAGATTACCTCGGGGAGTGGTTGTGTAGTCATCAAGGTACCTCCTGATTATCCTGTAGATAGCAGTATATCTCTATCGTAGCACACCGGGGCGGCATTGATTGACAAAGATGATAAACAATGTTATTCTTCGAATACTTCAATAACCTTAATTATTTTATAGCATGAATGATACTTTACATGTAAATAGTGCCACAGAACTCAGCAGCTTGCTTGATTTGTTCATTGCTGAAGTCATGCGCTACGATACTGATGAGATGCTGCGCCTGCTCAAACGCGAGGATCTCTCCATGGCGCGCGTTTGTGCGCTGAATGTTGTTGCGCGGCGTGGCGCGGCATCCATTTCGGACATTAGCACGTGTCTCGATCTTTCGCTTGGTAACACCAGCATGCTGGTTGATAAGCTGGTCTGTCATGGGTTTGTCACGCGCATCGAGGATGCGAGCGACCGGCGGCAGAAATTGGTTCGTCTGACCGAGAAAGGGCAGGAGCTGGTTCATGAGCTGCAGGCCACACGGGTCAAGCATGTCGTGCAGCGCATGCTATGCCTGCCTCCGGCACTGCTTGACCGCGCGGTCGATGTGTTGCGCGATGTGACAGCACAGCTGCCGCGTATTGCTATGGAACGCGGTGCTGAGGCATGATCACGGCTGAGCAGCGCGTGTAGTTTGTGTTCGGATGTTCGAGCCTATCCAGGCACCTCGATGGTGAGGACGTGGAGGAAATTCTCCGTGTCACGCTTCATCATTGAGGTGTTTGGGTAGGCTTTTGCTGTGATAGGGTCAAGCAGACCATCATATGACGCGGGCGAAATGCGCGCCGCGCTACAACAACTGTGTATATGAGGAAAACCGTTATATGGCAGCCATGAGTGCATCATCAATCCGCCCCGGCAGTGAGCGGATCGATTATACGACGACTCTGCCACACTCCACCAAGCTGCTTATTCTTGGTGCCGTGTTGCTGAGCCTGTTTCTGGCCGCGCTCGACCAGACGATTGTTGCGACGGCACTGCCCGCGATTGTGCGGGATTTCAACGGCATTGATTTGGTGAGTTGGGTGTCTACCGGCTATCTGCTGGCCAGCACCGCCATGGTGCCGATCTACGGCAAGTTGTCGGATTTGTACGGACGCAAGCTGATCTTGCTGTGGGGCATCGTCGTATTTTTGCTTGGCTCTGGCCTGTGTGGCATCGCCGGTAGCATGCTCCAGTTGATTATTTTTCGTGTGGTGCAGGGCATTGGCGCTGCGGCGATCACGTCCACGGCATTTGCCACGCCTGCCGACCTGTTTGCCCCCGCTGATCGGGCCAAGTATATGGGGCTGTTTCCCGGTGTCTTTGGCCTCGCGAGCGTCATTGGCCCGTTCCTCGGTGGCCTGCTGACCGACCAGATCGGCTGGCACTGGGTATTCTATGTGAACGTGCCGCTGGGCCTGATCGCGCTGGCCTTTATCATCATGAAAATGCCGCGCCTGGCAAGCGGCCTGCGGGCGCAGATTGACTGGTTCGGCACGCTGCTCTTGATTGGCGCTGTGGTGCCGTTGATGCTGGGCCTGACACTGGACAAGACTATTCATCCGTGGTCTTCGCCCATGATTATTAGCCTGTTTGCGGTTGGGCTACTCTGCACTGCGCTGTTCCTCGTCGTCGAGTTGCGCGTGCCGTCGCCAGTGATTGCGCTGAGCCTGTTCCGCAATCGTACGTTCAGCGTCGGTGTGATTGTCTCCGTTTTGAATGGCGCGGCCTTCTTTGGCGCAGTGTTGTTTCTTTCGCTGTTCCTGGTGAATGTGCTCGGCCTCACGGCGACCGAGGCAGGTATCGCGCAGATCCCCTTGATGGGCGGATTTGTGCTGAGTAGCAATATCAGTTCGTTGCTGGTGCAGCGGTTTGGCCGCTACAAGCCGTTTATCATTATTGGCTTTGTTATCATGCTGATCGGTTTCGCGCTGATGGCGCTGATTTCAATGAACACGAGTGTGTACAATGTTGCGTGGCGCATCTTCCTGGTCGGCCTGGGTCTTGGCCCGGCCATGCCGCTACTCAATCTGGCTGTGCAGAATGCGGCAGCGCCGCATGAGATTGGCGCAGTCACAGCTAACCGTCAGTTCTTTCAACAACTGGGGCAGGCGATTGGCGGCGCGATGTTCGGCGTGATTTTGACCACGACGCTCACGGCTCAGCTTCAACAGAATTTTGCTCCAATTGTGCAAAGCCTTCCGTCGGAGGTGCAGATGCAGCTTGACCCAGAGCAGTTCCGCAACAGCGTCAGTGGCGGCGAGGGCGGGAGCCAGCAGGCCAATGTAGGAAACAAGATCGCTGCGGCGGCGATTGCGCCGATTGAGCAGCAGCGCACGCTCACCCGGGCTGCGCTTGGTAACGGCGATGCAGCAGCGCGGGCGCAACTGCTGAGCAGCATGGAAACGCTGCCTGCGGTTAAGGCGCAGGTGCAAGTCAGTATCGGCGTCGATTCGCAGGCGCTGGCGCGTGCCAACAGCGCTCTTGATGCCGCCGAGCAGGAGGTGCAGCGGTCGGCACAGAGCATTGGACAGCAGGTGAACGATGCAGTGAAACAGTCATTCACAAGCAGTATCACCAGTATCTACATCTATGCATTTGGGCTGTCGATCATGGCGTTGGCTGTCATTGCGTTGTGGCTACCCGAGATTCCGTTGTCCAGGGGCAAACATGTTGAAGCGCCCGCCGTGTTTGAATAGCATCAAAACAAATCGTGAGCCGCAAGCGCCAGTGGCCAATGTGTTGTTGTAAGCCGCTGGCGCTGTCGTAAATGGTGCCGTGGGCGTAACTGTTACGAAAGGGGATGGTTGATGGAGGTCATGTGGCTCATCTTCGGCATCGTGATCGGGTCATTGATCACATCGGTGCTGATCTGGACCCAACGCGGCACAACACGACAGAACCTTCCGTCCGGCTATTTTGCCCGCGTGGCGCTGAGCGTGGTTCTTACAGCATTGTTCGCTGGTCTGGTACGATTGGGCCTCGACTACGCAGCGTCTGGGAATCTGAGCGCGTCAGGCGTCTGGTTTGGTGGCGGCTGGTTGCTGGGCGGCCTTGTGGCTGGCTGGGTGATCAGCAACGCCTTGCAGCGCTCCTAGTGAATCTTTGATGTGTGCATGGCGCGGGTTTGCCTTCGCCATGGCTGGCACCCAGAGCATTCACGATGAACAGTTGTTGAGTGCCTCAGTCGGCTGCCGCGCCCGACTCAGACTGCGCGCCACGTCCCTCCCATGCAAACGGCCAACCCGGCAGGAACGCGCTGACAATGACCGCAGCAATGGCAAAATAAAACGTGTAGCGGTATGCCCGCTCCAGCCCGCTGAGATATTGGTCGCATGCCTGCTGTGCCGCCTGTACATTTTGCAAGCTATTAGTCTGTGCGTTGCACAGCGCGAACTGCTGTTCTGAGCCGGGCTGCTGTGCCGCCTGACTCTGCACCTGTTGCTGCAACTGCCGGGTCTGCGGCGAAAGCGAGCTTGCCAGTACAGTCGCCAGCAGCGCCACACCGAGCGATTGCACCACCCGCCGCGTTGCGTTGACTAGCGACGAGCCGCGCGGTAGCTGTGCTTTGGGAACTGCGCCGAGCGAGGCCGTGAGGGTTGATTGCAGCGTGCAGCCGAGCGCAAAGCCGCGCAGTGCCAGCAGAAATAGCAGCCATGTGATCGAAGTGTCGGCCTGGAGTTTTGAAAGCTGCCAGGTATTGATGACCAGCACTCCGAAGCCGACCACCACCAATGGGCGCGGGCCGATCTTATCGTACAGTCGCCCGGCAATCGGTGTGACAATGCCAGCCGTGATGCCAAGCGGCAGCAGAATCAGGCCAGTATCAAATGCCGTTTGCCCGCGCAAGGTTTGTAAATAGATCGGCAGCAGAAATTCCGCGCCAAACAAGGCCAGCGTAGTGATGTAGCCAACCACCGCGGCGACGGCGAAGGTGTAATTGCGGTAGAGCTTCAGATTCAGCAGCGGATCGTTGGCGTAGAATAGCTCGGTGACGGCAAAGATGATCAATGCCACAACGCCGATGCCGAAGCCGATCAGCGTGATTGGCGCGGTCCAGCCCTGCTGCTCAGCGGTGGAGGCTGCGTACAGCACCGCACTGAAGCCGATCACTGCTGTGGCAAGCCCAACCGGATCGAGCCGCGTTTCTTGCGGGCGCTCGTCGCGGGCGCGCAGCCAGCGCCATGCCAGCAGTGCGCCAACAATACCGATCGGTATGTTGATAAAAAAGATATAGCGCCATGCGTCCTGGTCAACCAGGAAGCCGCCCAGAATTGGGCCAAGTGCCGGTGCAACCAGCAGGACAATGCCAAAGTAGCCCAGCGCGCGGCCCTGCTCCTCTACCGGGAACGAGGCAAAGAGTAGCGCTGTCGCCAGCGGCTGCGACAGCCCGCCGCCAAAGCCTTGCAGAGCCCGGGCTGCCACCAACAGCCATAGACTAGGCGCGAACCCGCACAGCAATGAACCCGTTACAAATATGATTAACCCTGTAATGTACACGCGTTTGAATGTAAAACGGTCGCCGAGAAATCCGGCAAGTGGCGTTCCGATACCGAGCGCCAGCACATAGATGCTCAAAATAAATTGTGAGTCGCTGAGGCTGGCCTTGAACTCGCCGCGCACCGTCGGGAAGGCAACGTTGACGACGGTTGTGTCCAGAATGATCATATTTATCTTGTCGTGATACCACCGCTGTAGTCCCTCGCTGTGCAGTGTATCTATGTGTCCAGCTAGCAGCGTAGTTCACAGCGTAGTTCGTAACGCAGTCCACAGCGTAGTTCACAGGGTATACCTCAGAGCTTTTGCCCCCTGCATACGTATATTGCGTAACATTGCCCCCTGCGACATTGCAAGGGGCGCTTTTTTGTGTTCCTGCTCTGCTCTCCCCTGATACACACTATGAGCAGCACAGAGCATGCTGTAGACATTGTAGGAGCCTTACCCGTATCAGCCTTAGGCGTATCAATGGCAGTGGGTGAGGTTTTTTTCATATGTCTTGCCTAGTGGCTGACCCCTATGATTGCGATGGATATAAGCGGCGCAGCTTCTTGCGTGCAGTTTCGGTGGTAAAGCGCCAATTGACGGTTCCTTTGGCATCATTGCGGGCGTGCTCCCACACCAGAACCTCTTGGGCGACAAGGTGTTGTGATGCCAGCCGTCGGTCGAGACATTGGCGTGAAAGGACTGCAAACTCACATTCGGCCATGTTCAGCCAACTGCCGTGCTTAGGGGTATAGCGGAATTCAAGTTTGTCCGCAATCCTTTTCGCTTCACGTGGCTCGAAGGCTTCATACAATGCAGCTTTCGTGTGCGTGTTCAGATTGTCCAGCACCACGCTAATGAGTATCGCTTTGGGAAAATGCACGTCAACTAACGCACGCATTTGTAGCGCAAAATCCTGCTTGGTCCGTTGTGCTGTGACGGTCACGTGCCGCCAGTTCTGTAGAGGTTGAAACACCACAAACAGATTACAGGTTCCTTCGCGTTTGTATTCGTAATCCATCCGCTCGACGTGGCCTGGCTCTGCTTCAACCGCAGGACGGGTCTCGCTGATGAGTTGATAGGGGCTTTCGTCAAAACAGACCACCGGATAGTCAGCCATATATTCCTCGGCATAGAGGTCAAGGATGTCCTCCATATGGCAGACGAACTCAGCACTCACCGTAGGCAGGCACCATGCGGCTACAAGCCAGGGCTTGAGGGCGTTTTTTTCAGCGTGCGGCGCACAGTTTCATCACTCAGGCCTTCAAGGTCAGTAAGGGTAACAAGCTTGTCGGCAAGCAGTTGCATGGTCCAGCGAGCACGTCCTTCTGGTGGCGTGGAACAAGCGGTTGCAACGAGTAGCGCTTCTTGCTTGCCATCAAGCTTGCGCTTTGCACCGGGACGTTTGGCATCATTGAGCGCCCGTGCGAGATTACCCTCAACAAAGCGCTTACGGACACGCTCAACCGTTGCCCGACCAATATGCAGCGTGTCAGCAATGGTTTGATCACTCGCACCATCATTGGCTTGAAGCAGGATATGAGCCCGTGTCACTTTGCGTGCTGAGGCCATGCCTTTGCGAACAAGCTCACGTAGTGTTATGTGTTCTTCATCAGTCAAGTTGACCACGTATAACTTTCGCATTGCCCTCTCCTCTATCTCACCAAATACTGAGGAGTAGGATACATCAAAATCACCGTGGACGACCACTAGTAGTATAGGTGTTTGCTATAATCGGAGTGTATACACCTTCACATTGTCACAAGGTCTAGGCCATGAATGAGCAGGAATTGATAGACGAAATCCAGCATAATAGAGCATTGATTAAAGACCATACAGAACGGTTACGTATACGTGAGCGTCAAGCTGCTAAATATGGATTAGCTACACCACCAGAAATACAAATAGAAATTACTGAAATATTGGATGATATACGAAGATGTGAGGAAAGAATACTTTCTGTTAAAAGTAAGTATTTAGAACCAACCTATGCAAAAAAATCTATTTATGAAAAGACGCTGATTATACTTAATCATAAGCAATATTCGTATATCCTTAGTTTCTCTAGGGTATTTGATGATTACGATACATTAATAGGAACATATAATAATAGTGTTTCTCTAAGCCAAAAAGAAGTAAGGGAAATAGTTGAAATAGTACATGAAGAAAAGTTCTTGCGACCGTTTAACGAGTATATACCCATAAGAGTTACAAAAGATAATATTAGCAGAGATATAAAGAATCGTATGCATAAACTTGATACTGAAATAGATAGAGTGAACAGAATATAAGTTCTCAATATTTGATTTGTTAAGGTTTTAAATTATGAGCAGCGATGAATTAGAGCATAAGCGCAAACTGCTAGAAACTAATAAGCGTGTATTACAAAAGCTTGAATTAGAAAAAGCTTTGTATGGACCTTCAACAAAATCAGAAGTTTTAATTCAGATTGAGGATAGAAAGCAAGAAATAGAGCAGCTTGAAAAAGAAATCGAAGGAATGTCAGGAAATAATGTGAGTAAGATTGAAGATGAACAAACACAAAATTATGTAGCACTTCCCGATAGACGTATTGAGGTTTTTATAAGTTTATATGAAGAGATGACACAGTACAGTAAAACTGTAAAAATGATACAAAATAAATTATGGTGGGCGAAAGTTGCTGATAGTGATTTAACAAAAGATGAATATAAAGAGTGTCGATTAGCTTTTCAAGTAGCAAGGTCTAGACTTAAAGATATTGACTTCTACATTAAGAGCTAAAGACGAGCATGGGTGATACAGGCTTGAATGACTGAGCGTTTGTGGCGCAAGCGGGCAATGGCAAGTCGCACTTCATAGCGCAACTCTTGCACTGTCTCACACACCACGTTGCGAAGCTCAACGTTCTTCAAGTAGTGCCAAATACCTTCATCCGGATTAAGGTCTGGCGCATAGGCTGGCAAGCGTTCGAGATGTAACCGGTTGTCAGAGAGTGTGGAGAGGAACTCTTGGACCGCCTTGCAGTGATGGATTCGCGCACCATCCCACAGCACCAGCACCTTGCCGCGCACTTCGGTATCAGCACGTGACGTAGAAAGCCAACAATTGTCGGACCGCGATAGGCTTTTGCTTGCATTTGCGTCACCGATTGACCGCTGTGCGTGATGCCGCTAATGACGGAGAGGTGCTGATACGATTGGGGGACCACTAAGATAGGTGTTTGTCCACGCGGTGCATACGTGCGAACCACCCTTGGAAGCAGGTTAAATCCGGCTTCATCAACATACACAATCGTTCGCTCCTCAGCTATGGCTTTTTTTGATCTCCGGCACTTTCTATCGCGCCACTCACCTATCGCGTCCGCGTCACGCTGTGAGGCGCGTTGCAGCGGCTTCTGCACGGTCCAACCTATCTGGTGCAGCAGGCGACCAATGTGGTCACGATGGTAGGAAACGCCAAAATGACGTGTGATGATCTGACCAACGCGCCTCTGCGTCCACACCTCACCAACAAAGCCGTGAGCCTCCGCACCCTGTTCGAGCAGCTTGACAAGCTGCTGATATTGCTCTGGTGTCAGGCGGGCGGTTGCGCCGGGAGGCGGAGAGCGTTTGAGTGCGGCTTCACCGCCCGCTTCACCACGCTTCATCCATTGACTGACTGCACCTTCCGTCACCCCAAGTGCGTGAGCAATATCCTTCTGCCGCCAGCCTTGTTTCTTGAGTTGCCACGCGCGAAGCCGTCGTCCTTCGCGCCAATCTGTTGGTTCATCGTTTCGTCGCATGCCCAACAGCATATCATACTTTAGTCGCGTAGGACTGCTATAGACTTAAAGATATATACAACAAGAGTGTTTTATTACTTCCGCCTCATATTGATGAGGTGTTTTTGCAATATTTTGATAATGTCTATGTTTTCTTTATGAGCAGCACGACAATGATTATACAGCAAGATGAAAAGAAAGAAGCCGAAGTGATGAATGAAATGCGTAAGTTCATCGGCTACGAGTAAAACCATGCTTGCTACAAATCCCCTCAGAGCAAACCACAGCCACCCACAGCCCCTATGCTTGCAACTTCTGATACACTTGTGCGTATACCATAGCGAACAAACTTGAAGAGCATGCGCGCAATAGAGCAGTGGAGTACGAGCCATGACAAGTACGAATGCGACGAGTGCTGATGCCGCCAGCACAGATACCGCAAGCACAGATGCTACCAGTACAGAACCGTTTACGAACATGGTGATGCTTATGTTAGTAGTTACGTGTTGTACCTCTACCTACACAATCTTGAATTTGACACTGTAGACGTAGGTGGTAACAAAACAAGAAGTTCATGAACACGCCAAATACGACTGAGATTAAGACTTTCCATTTATAGGCCAGGCCGCCTTGATTATCTTCATGCTGTTGCGCTGCCGAATTGCTCACATGTCTCCCTTTCCATTCAAAATCCCAAAGAGAGAGCGGCAGAAACTATGCCACTGTCCCTCAACTCATCTGTGGAGTACGGGAAGGAGCCGACAGCGGATGGTTGTCATGGTGTTGGATCGGCACGCCGTGCATGCCATTCCCGTCGCAGGAGGCCGTAGAGGTACATATCATGGCGCTGACCGTCGCGCTCCAGAAATTCGCGGTAGACGCCTTCACGTTGGAAGCCGAGCCGCTCGTACAGCCGGATCGCCGCTGTGTTGTAGCTGAATACGGTGAGCTGCACGCGATGCAGGTTCAGTTCGTCAAACGCGTAGCGCAACGCAAGCTGCATGGCCGCATGACCGTAGCCCTTGTGGCGTTCGGCCCGCTCGCCAATGACAATTGCGAGCCAGCCAACGCGATGCGACCACAGAATGCCGTCGATCTCCACATAGCCGAGTAGCGCATCGTCGGCGCGCCGCCGAATGCCGAACAGCACGCCGTCGGGTGCGTCGCGCTGCCCATCGAGCCATTGTTCCAGGTTAGCCAGGCTCCGTGGCGCGGCTGGTCGGGCGTCGAATAGATGCTGCATGGCGGCATCTTCATACCAGTGGGTGATTATGGGCAGATCCTCACGGGTCAGGGCTGTGAGGCGGATGGTTGTGTCGGAAAAGATCGGAATATTCATAAGCAATAATATAAAGCGTAAAGGGACGATGGACGGTAGACAACGGACGACGGTCATCTTGTCATCATATCACCATGTCATCGCTTGACGATCTTAGCTCGTCCTCGTATGATTGCTGTTCGAAGCCTTTGCTCTTGCCATCAGGAGACAACGTTGTTATGAGCCGGACGTTCGTCATTCTTAACCCTTGGGCAGGCCATGGCGCGGCAGGCCGCAAGCGGCCCGAACTTGAGCATGCACTTAACACTGTCGAGATTGATTATACATTGCAGATGACACATGTGCGTGGCGGCGCGACGGAACTCACATGCCAGGCGATTGCGCAGGGCTATACGCGCATTGTGGCGGTGGGCGGCGACGGCACAATCAACGAGATTGTGAACGGTATCAAGCGCGCGGAAAAGACGGAGCAGCGAAGCGCAGCGCTTGGCATCGTGCCGCTTGGTACTGGCAGCGACTTTGTGCGGACGGCGTTTGGGCATGGCGGCAAAGACCTGCATGTGGCCGTGCAGCGGCTGGCGCATGGCCGCACAATGGCAGTGGATGTCGGCCATGTGCAGGTGGCGGGCGGCGATGGGCGCTTCTTTATCAACGGGCTGGGGCTGGGGCTGGATGCCCAGGCCGCCGCCGAGGCACTGAAGATCCGGCGGCTGAAAGGTTTGTCGGTGTATCTTGTCGCCATTCTACGGGCGCAACAGAGCTACCAGGCACCGGCCATGACGGTGCGCTATGATGGCGCGCATATGCGGCGGCGGCTGTTGTTTGCCAGCGTCGCCAATGGTCGCTTTCAAGGCAGCGGCTTTTTGCTCACGCCCGATGCACAACTTGATGATGGCAAACTCGACGTGTGCATTGTGGATTACATGGGTTTGCTCGGTATTGTTCGCCATTTGCCGAAAGTCGTGAAAGGCACACATGCACGGCTCAAACAGGTCACGCTCGCGCAGGTCAGCGCCGTCACTGTCGATGCCGAGGGGTCCATCCCAGTCGCCACCGACGGCGAGGTGGTGACAACGGACGCGCGTACTATCAATGTGCGTATTGTCCCCCGGAGTCTCGAATTGCTGGTGTAACATCGTAACTTTTTGGGTGCGAAATGCATTAAAAAGAGTAGATGCATTGAACACAAAGGAACGATGATGGCCCGCATTGCTTGTTTCACCGATTGCGACGATATTGCTGACACATTGCAAAGAGAATTGCAGCACAGCACCCATGAATGGTACGTTTTTCCGGCCTCACGTCTCGATCAAGCGCTACGTGAAGATGTGCAATCTTTCTGCCCCGATCTGGTGTTGCTTGAGTTAAATCAGGCTGTTGACAACGCGCATTTGTTCTTTTTCTTATCGATTGAAGAAGCCATTCGTCACGCCCCGATTGTCTTCATATCAGCCAATATGAATATCAACCAGCAAGCGCTCATGTTCAATGCGGACGGGGCGCTCCATTACCCTTTCGGCGCTGATCAGTTGTGGGATATGCTGACGACGTTCGTGCCGCAAGCGCGTGCCGCAGCCGCCTGATGAGCGCCCCGACGCTGTAGACCATGCCGTTACGTTCCCACATCTTCTCCATCTGCTCACCTGCTCACCTTGCCCCGCCTCCATTCTTCTGCTATACTCTCGAACCGAACAGTTGTGTTAAAAGAAGCGTGAAGGATAAGCCCATGCCGATTTCTTCCTTCTTTCTTCTTCTTTATTCCTTTCCAACAAGGTGAGTTATGCAACTTTTATATCTTGATCCCCAAATACTGGACGCCGATCCTGAGGGCGTGCGCGAAAACCCCGGCGATGTTGATGGTCTGGCGGCGACGATTGCTGAGCAGGGTTTGTTGCAGCCACTGGGCGTGGTGGCGGCGGGCCATGGCCGTTATCGCGTGGTGTACGGCAACCGGCGGCGCGAGGCATCACTGCAACTTGGTCTTGAACAAGTACCATGCATTCTGTTGGATGAAGACGACCCGCGCACTCTTTTGCAGCAGATTACGGAAAACATGCAGCGGCAAGATCTCAACGATCTTGAGAAAGCGCGGGCGTTCCTGCGGCTACGCGAGCAGTTGGGTGAGACAACTGGTAAGCGTTCCGAGGGCGATCTCGACGAGGAAACCGGCAAGGCGGTCGGCCTTTCTGCGCGGACGATCCGTCGCTACCTTGGGCTGCTGGAATTGCCGGACGAAATTCAAGCCATGCTGCGCGACGGCGAACTAAGCGTGACGCAGGCTCAGCACCTGCGGCGCATTCCGAACAAGCGCACGCAGCTCGAACTGGCGCAGGCCGCCGTGGACGAAGGCATGTCGGCAGCGGAATTGAGCCGCCTGTCAAGCTACTTTGCTGCCAACCCAAACCTGACGCTTGATGCGGCGCTGGAAGCGTTGCAGCAGGGCGTTGAATTGCAGCGTGAGCGAGTCGGCGAGCCAGCCATGCCAGCGGGCGGCGGGCCGCTCGGCAAGACCAGCACGCAGAGCATGAGCCTGGATGACGACGACAGCGACCTGTGGGACGACGAGGACGAGGTGTCCGATGATGACAACGGCTACCTCAGCGTCGAAGACGAGACGGTTAAAATCAGCCTAAGAATAAGGCGCGTGTGTTCCGCATCCGCTCGCTTGATCAGATGATCGATGAGACCGACCGGCTGGCCCGCGCCCATGTGGAAGGCGACCTCACCAAGTGGGTCACGAGCGACGAGGGCGCGCCGTTCAAAATTCGCCTCATGGTGAAGCAACTCAGTTCGTTGCTGCGGGCGCTGCGCGAAACCGCTACACAGCAGGGCTGGGAACTAGAGGAGTAGCAGCGTCAAACAACAAACTAAATCTATCGCGTCGCCGCGCCTGCCCAAGCGCCTGGTGCCCGCCACATTTGATATGCTGAAAGATCAGGCTACCTACACAGGTGTGCTACTATCAGGTAACGCTTTTAGCGAGCAGTGGGCCGAGGATGTGACGTTCGAGGCAGCGCACTTCCGGCAGGTGGTGCTGAACGCCGCTCGCATGCCCTTGCTGCGCCTGACGGATGTGCGTCTAGACGCCTGTGATCTTAGCGCGACCGATTGGGACAAGGCCGATCTGCTGCGAGTTGATCTGTCCGGATGTCGCATGAATGGCTTTCGCATGAACGACGGGCGCGCCCAGGATGTGCTGATTAAGGGCTGTAACGCCACCTACGCCCAGTTCGAGGGAGCGCGCTTCAAGAGTGTGCGATTTGAGAGTTGCAAGCTTACCGAATCGAATTTTCAGCGCGCCGATCTATCGGGCGTTGTCTTTGATAAGTGCGATCTCAGTGGTGCAAAGCTCTCCGAAGCCAAGCTTGCTGGTACTGATCTGCGCGGCTCCAAAATTGACGGCGCGCGCCTGGGCCTCAAGGAGCTGCAAGGAGCGATCATCGATCTTGATCAGGCGCTCAGCATCGTACGGCTGCTGGGCATCGAGGTGAGGCTGGATTAGCCTGATAGAGCCAAGAATCGAGAATTAGCAATGATATTATTCTCGTTCTTCGCCCTTTGTTTTATTTTTGACATATCTCTGCTCCATACTTATAAATAGTTTTGCTCATTCCTTCGTTCCACATTCAGAGCAATATCATATGCCATTAACTTTTGAAATTCAGACCCGCGATTCGCATAGCCGCGCGCGGGTTGGCAAAATTACGACAGCGCATGGCGAAATTGAAACGCCGGTGTTCATGCCGGTCGGTACACGCGGCACGGTGAAATCGCTCACACCGGAGGAGGTGCGCGATCATGGCGCACAGATCATTCTCGGCAACACGTACCACCTGTACCTACAGCCCGGCCATGAACTGATTGCGCGGCAGGGTGGGCTGCACCGTTTCTGCGGCTGGCATGGCCCGATTCTGACCGACAGCGGCGGTTTCCAGGTGTTCAGTCTGGTGTATGGCGGCATCGCCGACGAGGTGAAGGGCCGCCGCCCGGCCCATCCGCAGGCGCAGAAGGGCATGGTCAAAGTCACCGAAGAGGCGGTGATCTTCCGCTCGTACATCGACGGCTCGCAGCACGTCTTTACGCCGGAGCGCAGCATCGAGATCCAGAAGGGTATTGGCGCGGACATCATTTTGTGCTTCGATGAGCTGCCGCCGTTTCGAGCAGGTTATGAGTACACCGCGAAATCCATGGAGCGGACGCATCGTTGGGCGGCGCGCTGTCTCGCTTTTCACCAGCAGACGATCGGCGGCGCTGGGCTGCCGATCGTTGCGCCTAATCCTGACCAGTCGTTGTTTGGGATTGTGCATGGTGGTGTGTGGGAAGATCTGCGCCGCCAGAGCGCGGAATATATTTCCTCGCTGCCGTTTGATGGGCTGTGCATCGGCGGCTCGCTGGGCGCGAACAAAGCCCAGATCCGTGAAGTCGTTGACATGACCGTGCCGTACTTGCCGGATGGTCTGCCGCGCCATTTGCTCGGTATCGGCGACGTTGACGATCTGATCGAGTGCGTGGCGCTTGGCATCGACATGTTCGACTGCGTCAGTCCAACCCGGCTCGGTCGGCATGGCACGGCCCACATCCGCGACGCCACGCGGCGCTGGAAGATCAACGTCAACAACGCCGCCATGCGCGATGACTCCGGTCCGCTCGATGCCTGGTGCGATTGCTACACCTGCACCCATTATTCGCGAGCCTACATTCACCACCTGTTCCGCGCGCAGGAGTTGCTCGGCATTCGCCTGGTGAGTTTGCATAATGTTGCATTCCTGCTGAAGCTCATGCGCGAGGTGCGCCAGAGCATTGTCGAAGGGCGCTTTGCGGAACTGCGGGCGGAATGGCTCGGTGATGCTGCGCCGTTTGTATCGCCATAGCACGGCGTAGCATTTGTTTGTCGCTACCGATGCTGTATGTTATAATGAGACATCTGCATTTAGTGTTAATGTGACACAAAACCATGTACTGCACGGCGTTGCTTAAGTTGATGCTGTGCGAAAAAGGAGATTCCATGGCAGCCTCTCGGCGTGGTGGGCTCACCAGCACTGCTTTGGCACTCATACCCGTCGCCATTGCAATCAATATTGTGGTTGGGCAGATTGTAGCGGGAACTCCGTTATACCTTGATAGCATCGGAACGGTGTTAGTTGGCGCGCTGTTCGGCCCATGGCTGGGCTTGCTGACCGGCGTGCTTTCAAATGTGCTTTGGACGTTTCCGTTTGGCAACCCGGTACCAATCTGGTTCGCGTACGTGGCAGGCGCAATTGGGCTGCTGGCGGGCTTCGCCGCTCGGGCCGGTGTATTTTACCGGGCTTCGCCGCGTTGGCTGTCGGCTATTGTCGTTGGTATTTTTGCGTTTGCGCTGACGCTGTTTGTCATGGCGTTTCTAAACGCGACGCCAAGTGCAGACGGCCCGATATTGCCGAATGCAGCCGATCTGGTGGCGCAGAACCCGATTATTTTCAGTATTGCATTTGTGATTGGTGCGGCGCTTGGCTACTTTGTGCTGGAGCGGGCTGGCTATGCTGGCCTGGCGGGGCTACTTACCGGCATCGTTGCAGCGATACTCTCGGCACCCATGGCAGCGTATTACTTTGGTGGCGTGACCGGTGCAGGCACAGATTTGCTGGTGGCGGCGTTTCGTGCAAGCGGTGCAAGTATCCTTCAGTCAGCGCTGGCGCAGGGCACCGTTTCCGATCCATTCGATAAGATGACTTCGTTTCTGCTGGTGTGGCTGATTATTCAGGCGCTGCCACGCCGCATTCTGCTGCGCTTTCCTGTGCCGCGTGCATTTACCCGCAGCGAGCGAACTGATGTATCTGACCCTGTGCGTGTCTGACATATGCAGCCGATCTACCTAGCAGGCGACAGTCTGCTCCATCGCCTGCACCCGCTGACCAAACTTGCTGGTTTTTTGTTGGTGGTGGTTGTCGCATTTGTGCTGCCAATGCTTGCTGTACAGATGCTCGTGCTACTCTGTATTGCCATCAGTGCAGCGCTAGCCGGTGTGCTCTGGCGTGTTATACGCCTGTCGCTGGTGATTTTGCTGCCACTGCTCGTTTCGCTCTTTGTGATTCAAGGACTGCTGTTCCCGCCCACTCGTGAGGTGATGCTATTCGACGCGCCATGGTTCACAGTCTGGGCCGATGGTTTTGTGTTTGCGTCGGGCGTGTTGCTGCGCCTGCTGCTGCTGACATGGAGCATTTTGTTGCTGTTGATGACGACGCACCCGGCTGATCTTGTCACGGCACTGGGCAACATTGGCATGCCGCGCTCGGTTGGATATGTGCTGCTAGTCGCCATCCAGCTTGTGCCGGACATGAGTGCCCGCGCTACCGCCATTCTGGAAGTGCAACGCTCGCGCGGCCTCAACACTGATGGGCCGGTGCGCCGCATTCGCTCGCTGGTGCCGTTGATTGGGCCGCTAATCGTTGGCGCGCTCGTAGATGTCGAGGAACGCGCCATGGCGCTTGAGTCGCGCTCGTTTACGTCGAGTGGCCCTAAAACAACCCTGCGCATGCTGGTTGACTCTGGAGCGCAACGTGTCGCGCGTGTGGTCCTGCTGTTGTTAGTCGTCATGGTGATTGTTGCGCGCTTCACAGTGCTGCGGTGGCTGCTATGAATGCGCTTTCGCTCCGCCATGTGACGTTTTCATATGTTGACGCCAAGCGGCCTGCGCTCCGCGACGTGACGCTACAGGTGCCTGACGGCCAGATTTGCGGCATTGTTGGGTGCTCTGGCGCGGGCAAAACGACGCTGTGCGCGCTGTGCGCCGGGTTCGTGCCGAACTTCTATCAGGGCGACTTCAGTGGCGAGGCACTAGTCGACAACCAGAACGTGGTCGAGCAGCAGGTATCCGACCTGGTGCGTCATGTTGGGCTGGTCAGCAGCAACGCCTACAGCCAGATTCTCCGGCGCGCGCTTCACGGTGTATGAGGAAGTGGCCTTCGGGCTGGAAAATCTTGGCGTGCCGCGCGCTGAAATGATCGAGCGCGTGGATTGGGCGCTTCATGCAACGCAGCTTGCCGACCTTCGCGACCGCTCGCCCTATGCGCTGTCGGGCGGCCAGCAACAGCGCCTGGTGATCGCCGCGACGCTGGCCATGCGCCCGCCGGTGCTGGTGCTCGACGAGCCGACCGCCCAACTCGACCCGCCCACAACTGAGCAACTTGCCGAGCTTTTGCGCGATCTGGCGCGCCAGGGTACAACGGTTCTGTTTGCCGAGCAGCGGCTGGAATGGGCAGCCGAGCTAGCTGACCGCATTATGGTGCTCCATGATGGCGGTGTATTAGCTGACGACACGCCACAGGTGGTGTTTACCGATGAGCGACTGCGCGAACATGGCATTGGCTGGCCACGCCCGACGTTGCTGGCTGCCCGCGCCCGCGATGATGGCATGTGGCCCGCCGCACGCCCGCTGCCAGTGACGACCGAGGCACTGCTGGAAGGTCTCTCGGTGGCGAACGGCGAACGACGGGCACCTGTCCTGAGCGCAGTCGAAGGGACGAATGATGAACAATCACTCTTGATAAGCGAAGATCATTCGTCCATTGTCCATCATCCATTGCCCATTGTCCATGTGTCTGACGTTCGCTTCTCCTATCCCAGCGGCGTCGAGGCACTGCGCGGCGTGTCGCTCGACATTGCCGCAGGCGAGCGAATCGCGCTGGTTGGGCCAAATGGCGCAGGCAAATCCACATTGGTGCGCCACCTCAACGGCTTACTCACGCCTTCCGCCGGGCAAGTGCGCGTCGCCGATCTTGACACCCGCACGGCGCGTGTAGCACAGTGCGCCCATTATGTCGGAATCGTATTTCAGAATGTGCGTAATCAGCTATTTGCCCGCACGGTGCGCGACGAATTACGCTTTGGGCCGCGCAACCTTGGTTATTCATCTGAGCAGATCGAAGTGCTGGTGAACCGCTCGCTCGACGTATTCGACCTCCATGATGTGGCCGATACGCACCCCTACGATCTGCTGCTGCCGATGCAGCGTATGGTTGCTATCGCGGCGGTACTCGCCATGGATACCAGCGTGCTGGTGCTCGACGAGCCGACGGCCGGGCTTGACAGCGCTGCGGTCGCCCGGTTGACAACGCTTGTGCATGACCTCGCGGCGCAAGGTAAAAGCGTGGTAGTGGTAAGCCATGATCTTGATTTCTGCTACGATGCGCTCGATCGCGTGGTGCTGATGCAGGATGGTCGTATTGCACTCGATGCGTCGTGGGATATGCTGACGGGCGAACAGCGCGCGCTGCTTGACGACACCGTAACACTGCCGATTGCCGTTCGTGCAGGTTTGCCGCGTTCATTCTCGTATAGGTGAACGCATGCTGACAATGATCATTGTGTTATTTCTGGTCGCAACTGGATTGCCATGTTGCGATTTTAACCTTGTAGTGCTATAGTTAATATGTTCGTGGAGCCGAGCGCACAGAACATAGGCGCTCGGCGATTTTTTAGATACTTTTCGTACTTACAGAAGTGGATTGATGCGTTCACGCGCTGGCGTGTCTCAACCAACATGCGCCAGACTTTGCTCCGTTCATCGCTGCCCCATGTGTATTTACTGCATGCACGCGGTGCCATGATGTTTCGCTGCAAAGCGGCTCATGCCTCCTGATTGAATGACGCGGCAGGAGCGAGCCTTGTCAGGCTTTGCTGTGTATCAGCTGGCCTGTTCTTCGCCAACAAGTAATCGACGTTGCCGGTGCATATATATACTGTACCGAGTGCGTTGTGTATGGCAAAGGGCGCTTCCCCATCGCTTGATCCACCATCCACGCTACCAACAAGGAGCGCATGGAACAACCGATGTCAAACGACAGCAATCGTGCAGATGTTGCCGTTTTCATTGACTTTGAAAACGTGTATGTCAGCGTCCGTGACAAACTGGACGCCAACCCCAATTTTGAATCCATCATTGACCGTTGCGAGGATCTTGGTCGTGTGGTGATAGCTCGCGCGTACGCCGACTGGTATCGCTACCCGCGCATTACGAGCGCCCTCTACGCCAACGGCATCGAGCCGATGTACGTCCCAACGTACTACTACGACCGCGAGCAGGGCCGCGTCGGGCGTGCCATCAAAAACAGCGTTGACATGAATTTGTGTGTTGACGCGATGCGCACGCTGTATGCCAACCCCAACATTGCTAAATTTGTGCTTGCTACTGGCGATCGTGATTTTATTCCGTTGGTCAATGCTATTCGTCAGCAGGGTAAAGAAGTGATCGTGATCGGCATTGGCGGCGCGGCCTCGGCGCATCTCGCGCAAAGCGCCGATGAATTCTTGTTCTACGAGTCGCTGGTTGGCAAGCCGTCGGCGACGCTGCTGCCTGATCAGCCGCGCGCCAAGATGCCAGAAAAAGGCCGTGAGAACACCAATGGCGACGCAGAGCCGGAACCGGAGCCGCAGCGCGAGCCTTCTCCCGACATTTATGACGTGTTGGTGCAGGCGATTTACATGGCACGCGACCGTGGCTATGTGTGCTCATTCGGCTCGCTCAAGCTGCTCATGAAGGAATTAACCGGCGGCGAGTTTAAGGAAAACCGCTACAAGGATGCTGCCGGGCGCCCGTTTGCGAAGTTCAAGGACTTTGTGTTAGAGGGTGAGCGACGCGGCAAGGTGCAGGTCTTTACGAGCGGCACGGTCAACGAGGTGTTCTTACCGGGCGAAGATCCGTATGCACTATCGCAGTTTGCCCAGGATCTTCAAGAGGAAGAACAGACGGACGAAGCGGCTTCATCGGAGCCAACTGAAGAAGTGCGTACCGAAAGCCGGAACGCGGCAGCAAAAGGGCGGCGGCGGCGGCGGCCACGCGGCGGGCAGCGGCAAGCAACCGTGCCTGCCAACGAAACTGAAACGTCGCTAAACGACGAGGATGAGGATGAGGAGACGGAGGATCAGCTTCCTCCGCCCGAGGAGCCGCTCGAAGCAACAGAATCAGGCGTTCCGGAAGAGGTGATCACTTCTGACTTCGAGAGCGAGGAGCAAGCCGATGCTGTGTTCGAGCGCTTGCTGGAGCGCGTCGAAGATCAGTTGACCGACACGCCTGAGGACGTGCAGACGCCTGTGGAAGCGGTTGCGCCGGGCGATGTTTCCGCTGAACCTGCTGAAGTTGCGACCAGCGATGGGGTGGCAGCACCTGCTGAAGCGCAACCTCAGGCGCAGGTCGGGCGGCCATTCGAGCCACATGAGTGGCAGATGCTGCGCGATACGATCGGGCGTTTCGAGCGGCCTGTTTCATTCGCGCACATCTATGATGCGCTGCGCGACGCGCGCAATCGTGAGCAGATTGACCGCACCAACGAGGATCTGCGCTCGTTGGCGAAGCAGGCGATCAATAGCGGCATCCTTGAGCGCATTGGCAAAGGCACCCGGATCAGCTATCGCCTTGCGCCGCACGAGGGTGAAGCGGCGATCGAGGCTGAAACAGCTGAGGAAGCACAGCCAGAGCAATCGCCCGCGTCTGAGGCGGCTGATCAAGCTGCTGAGATCGAGCAGGCTGAGCAAGGTGAGGGCGCGCCTCCAGCTGAGGAAGCACAGCCAGAACAAGTGCCCGCGTCTGAGGCGACTGATCAAGTTGCCGAGGTCGAGCAGGTTGAGTTCAGCCTGTGGATGTGCTTGCAGTAGATGAGGCGATTGATCCAACAGCTGAGTTTGAGCAGGCTCGCAGGGTGACATGCTTGCAGACCAGCAGTCGTTCACTGAGACGGAAGGGGCGGCTGACGCGCAATCTAACGCAGCACCTGTGGAAGAGGCGTCCCAGACGGCGCTGATTGAGCAGGCTGGCGATGGTGCGGTGGAGTTTGCTACGTCAGAAAGCCTGCCGGAAGCGGTCGTGCCAGAGGAAACAGCGGAACCGGTGGCTGAGGAGCCGCCCGCCAAGCCCAAGCGTACGCGCCGCCGTGCCACCAAGAAGCCCAAGGACGAAATCACTGCGGAGGCAGCGGCAGTCGATGACGCGCCTGAAGCTACCGAGATCTCAGGCGAAGCGGCTGCGGAAGCACCCGCCAAGCCCAAGCGTACGCGCCGCCGTGCCACCAAGAAGACTAATGAGCAGCAGGACGGATGACACACGTCAAGATCTGCGGACTGCGCACCGTTGAGCATGCGCTTGCCGCTGCTGAAGCGGGTGCAGCAATGCTTGGGTTCGTGTTCGCGCCATCGCGGCGGCAGGTCACGCCAGAAGCTGTCGCCGCCATGATCCAGGCGGTGCGTGCGGCGCGGTATATTCCTCATGTCCAATGCGTCGGGCTGTTCGTCAACGAGCAGCCCGCGCAGATCGTTAGCGTGGTAGCACAGTGTGGCCTTGACGCGGTGCAACTCAGCGGCGATGAGCCGCATAGCATCGTGGACGCGCTGCCGCCCAATCTGCCGATTCTGAAAGCGGTGCGACTTCAGGGCGCGCCCGAGGAACAGGCTTGGATCGAGTCTAACCACCCGCATGTTCGGCTTTTAGTTGATGCCCATATGCCTGGCAGCTACGGCGGCACTGGCACGGTGGCCGATTGGACGCGCGCTGCTGCCATGGCTCGTCAACGGACGATCATGCTGGCGGGCGGCCTGACGACGGAAAATGTGGCGGCGGCGATACAGCAGGTGCGACCATGGGGCGTGGATGTCAGCAGCGGTGTGGAAACCGATGGAGTTAAGAATTGCGCTAAAATATGCGCGTTTATTGCCGCCGCACGGGCGGGGGCAGAACATGTTGAAGCCAGCATGCAGTAGCGTTCCAAACGCCTGTGCAATATTCTACGCAATATGCGATATGTGAGAAGCGTCCTGCGGTGGGTGCTTCTGGCGCTCGGCATTGTGCTCGCCGGACGCTGGTTGATGAAGCGGCTGTGGCGCATTTTGCTGCTTCCCACCGACGAAACGACGCCGCCAATAGAGCCACGCGATGTGCGATCTGGAATGCGCCGGATCATTGTCAGTGATTTGCATTGGGGCGCGGGTGATCGTCTGGACGATTTTGTATCTGATGACACCTTTGCTGCATTCGTCACAACATACGTTTGCACAGATGAACCGACTGAATTGGTGCTGGCGGGCGATACGTTCGAGTTTTTGCAGGTGCGCCTGTCCAACATCGCTGATCATGACTGGTCAGCGCAGGCCGCCGCTGCTCGGTTGCAGTGCATTCTGTCAGCCCATGCACGCTCAGTGGATGCGCTGCGGGCATTTCTCGCCTATCCAAGTAACCAACTGACGCTGTTGATAGGCAATCATGACTTTGAACTGCACTATCAGTCGGCCAAAGGCGTGTTGCGGGCAGTGCTCGGGCGTTGAGGAATTTGACACGCGGGTGCGTTTCGGGCTGCGCTACGAGGGTGACGGTATTTACCTTGAACATGGCAATCAGTACGATGCATGGAATCGTTTTGTGCGCTTTGAAGGTATCAGCCTGCCGTTCGAAGTCGTGCGCGGTACATGGATCGTCAAGGATATCATCAATCCACTGGAAGATGATCCGCTTGATATCGCGCCGCTGCTTGACAATGTGAAGCCGACTCGCGCTTTTTTATGGTATTTGCTCTCGATGCCTCGGCTGCGTGATCGGTCATCGCGGCGTTATGTGGTGCGCGCCCTGCTGCGCGCGCTGTGGGCCGCTACACGTCCGCGTAATCTGCGACATCCAGTGGTGCAGATGAGCAAGAAGATGGAAGGCGACCGCGACGAGGAAAACGTGCATGCCATACATGCGGCCGATGAAGCCGCTGCGCAGGTACACGCCTGGAGCAGCATTGCCGAAGAAGTGCAGCAGGTTGTCGAACGACTGTTTCGGCGCGGCGCGCCATCGTCGAGTGAGGCGGCGCTGGAGCAATTGAGTGAAGAGGCTGAGCGGCAGCTTCGGCGCGAGATTCGTGGTTTCAAGCGAACGTTTGCGCGCGCCATGGCGCAGATTGCGGCAAGCCCTGAGCATGGTCACAACACGGTATTTGTGTGTGGGCACACACACTTGGCGCAAGTTGTGCAACTAAATGAGCGACAAACGTATTACAATACGGGTACATGGACCATGGTCATCCGTGCCGTTACTGCGGCAGATGGGGAACAGCGGCGGTTTCCTTTTCTGGAGGTGCATTATGCCTGTCCGGGCGCGCCACCAGAAGCTGAGTTGTTGGTGTGGGCCGGGCGCGGCACGCCGCCTTACCGCTGGCGCATGGCGGATGAAGTTGAAACAAGTCGCTAAGAGCATGTTCCTGGCTGCCTGTGCTCGCATAGATGGCGCGAGCACATTTCGCAATCTCTTTTGAAGGAGGACACATGAAAGGCTTTCTACGATTGTTGGGCATTGCGGCGCTGGTCGGCGCAGTGATTGTGGTGGTTCGCGCGCTGCGGCAGTACCGCGAAGATAATGTGTTTGATCTTGGTACGACGAGCAACACCGGCGGCAGCTTCGGCAGTTCCGGCGAGCGGCGTACGATCAGCAGCGAGTTGCTGGCGATCCTGGCTGACCCGGGCGACAAGGGTCCAGTGGAATTGATGACCGATGCCGATGGCAAGGAGTGGTTGATCAATCGGCGCAACGGCTACCGCTATCCGGTCGAGGATGGCATTCCGATCATGCTGTTGGAAGAGGGCGAGAAATACAAGGATGAGAGCCTGATCACACAGTAAATCGTCCGCGCATGGCACTATTATGAGATTGTGGAGAGGGAGGGCGCGACGCTCTCCCTTTTAATATATGGCATACGATCAACACGTTTACCGTACAGTAACAATTGAGCGGCGTGGCTACGGGCGGCGATACACCTCGCTGCCCGTCGATGAAATCAGCCGTGAAGGCTTTTCCATTCAGTTCGAGGGCAGCTACACCCGCCCTGAAATGATCGATATTCAGCAGGGCGACACGGTCTTCTGGCAGGATGGTGGTCGTCGCGTCGAGGCGACCGTTGCGGCAGTGGAGCGCGAGCAATTGTTGCTGCATGTCCACGTCATCGATGTCAAGCCGCTGCCGCCTGAGGCATTTGTTCCGTAATCAGCGACAAACCTGACAGGTTGCCCAGTTCTTCAGCGCGACTCGATCGCCTGAAAGATGTCGTTATCGCTGACGATTCCGACCGGCTTGCCGTCGCTCATCACCAGTGTGCGGCGCACCCTGGCCGAGAGCAGCAGCGTCGTGCAGTCTTCCAACCGCATTTCCGGCGCAACGTAGAGCGATGGCGTGATCATGAGATCGCGCACCAGTGCCTCCGATGAGCTTGCGTGGCGCGCGAGGCGTGACTGCGCATCCTGGGCGTTGAGCAGACTATATGGCTGTCCAGGATGGGTCGGCTCAACAATGATATCGAGCAGGCCAAGGCGCTCCATCGTTTGGAGCGCCTCCTTGGCAAGCACTGTTGGCCGTACCGTGATGACCGGTCGGTGCATGACGTTGGCTACAGTCGTAGGGGATGGCGTGTTGCGCATAGTCATTTATAGCAAGCTTTTGATCTCTTCGGCGCTTTTTTTGTTCATGCCGGGCACCGCCGCAAGCTCCTCAATGCTGGCGGTGCGAATGCCATCGAGCGAGCCGAATGCTTTCAGCAGCGCCCGCCGGCGCTTCGGCCCAATACCGGGAATGTCATCGAGCGTCGAGGTGAGCGCTGACTTTGTGCGCAGGCTGCGGTGATAATTTTTGGCAAAGCGGTCGGTTTCCTCATCGATCTCGCGCACGAGCCGCAATGCCACATTATCCCGCTCCAGCACCAGCAGTTCGCTCGCGCCCGGCCGCAGAAGGTCAAAGCGGTCGCGGTTCGGCCCCTTCACCACGCCAACAGTCGGAATGTAGTCGAAGCCAAGCTTCATGCAGCACATACAGTGCGCCATTCAGCTGTCCCGCGCCGCCGTCGATCAGAATAAGATCCGGCAGTTCAGTCCATGTCTCGTCTTGATTTTCAACTTTGGATTGCGAATTCTGCACTTCGTCAAGCACCTCACCGTCCTCATGCCCGGCAACCGTGTCGGCAGTCTCCTCCTCTTTCTTTCTCCCCCGCTTCCCCTCTGGATTGACCATTGGATCCTGCACGCCCACTTCCAACTCCTCGCCGTTTGCTTCGGCAGCGCGCTTGAAGCGGCGGCGTAGCACCTCTTGAATGGAAGCCACATCATTCGCGCCTTCCACCGTCCGGATCTTGAACTTGCGGTAGCGGCTCTTCTTGGGTTGGCCATGCTCGAACACGACCATGGCGCCGACCGCGTTGGTGCCCTGCGTGTTCGAAATGTCGTAGCACTCGATACGCGCGGGCAGCCCTGGCAAATCAAGCAGGTCGCGGAGCTCAGATAGCGCAGCGACCGAGCGCTGCTCGGTGTTGAGCCATTGTAGCCGTAGCTCGTCAAGCTTCTGGCGCGCGTTCTGAGCTGCCAACTCGACCAGATCGCGCTTTTCGCCGCGCCGTGGCACTTTGAGTTCGACCTTGTGGCCGCCCTTCTGGTGCAGCCACTGCTCGATGATCATCGGCTCCTCGACATGGTCGGCCAGCAGAATGTTCGGCGGCACCTCGGCGGCGCTATCATAAAACTGCGTGACGAACGAAGTCAAAAGCTGCTGATCATCCTCGTCTTCGGTATTCTGCAACGCAAATGGCTCCGAGCCGATCAGCTTGCCGCCACGAATGTAGAACACCTGCACCACCGCCGAGCCTTCCTCACGCGCAAACGCGATCACGTCCTGATCAGTGTCCACGGTGCGAAATACCTGCTGCCGCTCAGTCAGCTTCTCGACATCACGAATGCGGTCGCGCAGATAAGCTGCCCGCTCGAACTCCATGCATTCGGCAGCCTTCGTCATGCTGCGGCGCAAATCGCGCAAAATCTGCTCGTTTTTGCCCTCCAGAAAGCGACATACCGACTCAATTGTGCCACGATACTCTTCGCGTGAAACCAGGCCGGGCACGCACGGTCCCAGGCAGCGCTTGATGTCATAGTACATGCACGGCTTGCCGAGCTTACGGTGTCGGTTGAATTTGTCATCCTTACAATCGTACGGTGGTCGGAATGCAAACAGGCGATTAAGTTGCTTCAGCAGCCGACGCGCCGCACCCGCGCTGGCATACGGCCCGAAATAGCGCGCGCCATCCTCTAGTTTGTTGCGCGTCGTGAAGATACGCGGCCATGCCTCCTGCAACGTCACTTTGATGTAGGGATAGCTCTTGTCGTCCTTGAGCAGAATGTTGTACTTGGGGCGGTGCTGCTTGATCAGATTCATCTCCAGCAGCAGTGCCTCAAGTTCCGATGTCGTCAGAATAACATCGAAGTCAGCGATCTGTGAAACCAGCCGCCGTGTTTTGGAATTCAGCCCGCGCGGCGCGCCGAAGTACGAGCGCATGCGGTCGCGCAGCGCCTTGCTTTTGCCGACGTACATAATTTTGCCAGACGAGTCTTTCCACAGATACACGCCCGGCTGCAGCGGCACATTTTTTAGCCGCTCTGCAAATTGATCTGTATCAGCGATAGATGTGTAATCGAGGTGTGCCATGTTCCCACAAATGCAAACAGTACACTAAGTAGTATACTGCATGCAGAAGGCTTTCGGCAACGCTAGCCTGCAATCCGATGAATTGCTACACCGAGCTCTAACAAACGTTGGGACTTAATAACGTAGCCAAGATTAGTCGGAATGGATGAAACTGAAATTGCTTTCTCAGCAATAGGAATGTCTAAATCGTGATATTACCAGTGACGCTGTATTGTGGTCCAGCATATAGTACTCCAAGCAGTTCCGCTCGATCATCACGAACCCATCTACCACGTTTGTTGAATATAGTCACCAACGGTGTACTTGAATACGGGTGAACCACTAGAGCCAGGAAAGCAGGCAGCGTCAATGACAAACTCTTGTCTTCCTTCATATGTCCAATCTAGGAGGGTCGCGGTACTACCACGCCGCAAAATTGGCATATTATTCACACTATCCCAAAGCCCTACTGGATATCCGACCATGACGACATCCTCAAGTGCGTTCATTCTCATCAATTCTTGAGGTTGCGGTATCCAAGAATTATCAGCATGAAAAGAAAGACTGGCGCGTCATGTTGCTGTAACAACGGTTCAAGGGGAGCTAACGGTATGGCGCAAAGGTCAACCTCAGCGTCAGGATGATCAATCCAACGAGATTGGAAATCATCGAATGCAATTGGAAGTCCTGCTCCTGGAATTGGTTCTCCATTTTTATCGGAACGATGAAAATGGATTTCGCCCCAAATTGCTCCCTTAACGACGTGTTTATTTGTTACAATTACTGGAATATAACTTTTAGAGTTACTCTTTCCAAACCGATACAGAAAGCCGGTCCCAGTGCTTATCGTATTATTTTGTAGTTTGCACATTATGCGAAGTGTACTATAGGTAAGCGCATCTGTTAGAGGTGGCTGTGTCGTCATGTCTGTATCCTCAGTTAACGTGTCTGACATGCTACGTTTTCAAGAGCCCAACACCCAACTATCTATACAGTAATCAGTATTATCCTTAGAACGGCCCGCCGCTTCATCCAATCCACTCCTGCCACTGCTTCGGCAGCGGCTTGCCCAGCGCACTTACATACACGCGCGCTTTGCCGTAGAAAATCAGCAGCGCTTCTTTGTAAACATCCAGTTAAATCATCGGCGACAGCTTAAAGTCATGGCCGCGATCAACCACCCGATTGGCGATGTCATCCTCTGATAAGCCTGCCACCGTTTGCTCCAGCGCGGCATCGAGTTCCGCGAACCACGCCGACAGTCGGGCGACGCTCTGCGCAAGCGTTGGATCGGGATGGCGATAGGAGAAGTCCTGCGTGAAGGTCTTGAATGAGTCGATGTAGGACTGCTCGATCTCGCCAATCTCGTGGCACAACGCGCCCAGCGGTGGATTGCCGTCACTCGGCGTGAACGAAAGATCTTTGTCGTCGAGTAATTCCATGAGTTGATTGCGCAACGCCTGGTACATGCGAAACGTTGGGTAATAATTCGTCATGATGCTGTTCATGATAACGCTCCTCTGACAATCACTCGGCTGATTGCCACACGACGCCGTCATGCGTCTGCCGGAGCCGGCCCGCGCCAGCAATGTGCGCTGTGACCAGCAGCGCGTCCTCGGCCAGCGCGGCGGTTATCAGCATGGCGCGGCTCTGCTCTGTCGCGGTGGCATCGGCCCATGGAACCATGACATTGGGATACGCAAACTCAATCGGATGATGATACAGATCGCCGAGACTGTACAGTGTTTGCCCTTCCGAATGCACGCGCACGATCTGGTGGCCGGGCGTTTCTCCGGGCGCGGCGATGATGGAGACGCTATCGTTGATGTCGTACGGCGGTTGCGAAAGCTCCAGCAGTCCATGCTGCTGCACCACGCCGAGTGTGCGACTTTCAAGTGAATGCGGATCGTGCATGAGCTTATGGATCTGTGCTTCGTCGGCGCGGCCTAAATAGTGGCGCGCATGCGGAAAGCAGGGTACGATCTGACCGTCGCGCTCGTGCGTCAGCCCGCTGATGTGGTCGAAGTGCGGGTGCGTGATTACCACATGCGTGATAAATTCCGGCGCAATACCCGCACCCCGAAGCTGCGTGAGCAAGTCGGGCGGCGGCTGGTAGTTGGGCGGCGCATACGATGAGTCGGCAAGGCCCGCCGCGTCGCAGGCATCGACCAGCATCGACATGCCCGGCATCTCGATGTGCGTGCATTGCGCCGGAATGAGAACTGGCTCGGCTATGTCGGCAGCATATGCGGCGGGCCAGCGGTCTTGAGGAAGATCGAACCAGGTTGACAGATCGACGCGCAACGTTCCCACAGTGAAGATGCGAACGGTTGCAGCGCCGACCTGCCATGGCGTGGCGGATGTGGTCATGTTGATTTCCTAAATAACACAAGAAGCGCAGTCCCATTGATATTGCTTTGCCACGTCATGTCATGCTGAACGAAGCGCTGTCCTGAGCGCAGTCGAAGGGTGAAGCATCTCATTGCAGAATCATGGAGATGTTTCGCTGCGCTCAACATGACAAAGTGACAACTGCGTTTATCCAGTGGATAGAGCAAGCCAAACTGTCAGAGTGCGGCCACTTCAGGAATAATCTCGCGCCCAAAAGCCTCGAGCGGCGTGATGTCGTATACATTGGGCATGTTGAAAATGACGTGCTGCATGCCAAGATCGGCCAGCGACTTGCACTGCGAGATGACATCCTGCGCAGTCATAGCGCCCGGCGCAATATTCACGGTCGCCAGCGCCGTTCGTTCGATGTCGTCGTAGTTGCGCCCCACATCTTCGCAGTGGCGCTTCAGTATATCCAATTTGGAGCGAAGCACATCGTTGCCAGCGCGGGCGAACAGGTTGCACGCGTCGGCGTACTGAGCGACCAGCCGCAACGTTTTTTGCTCGCCCATGCCGCCGATCATTATTGGTGGGTGCGGCTTTCTGAGCGGTTGCGGGTGGTTCATGGGTTCCGCGAGTTGGTAGTGCGCGCCGTTGTACGGCGATGTGTCGTCTTTCCACATCTGATGCGCGATCTGCAATGTTTCCTCAAGCCGCTCGAAGCGCTCCCTGATAGATGGGTAGCTGACGCCAAGCCCCTGCGCTTCCCGCTCATACCAGGCCGCGCCGATACCGAGCCATGCCCGCCCTGCCGACAGTACGTCGAGTGTGGTGACAGTTTTGATCAGAATGCCGGGGTGGCGGTAGATCACGCCGGTGACCAGCGTGCCGAGGCGCTGTTTGCTCGTGACGCTGGCGAGAAAGCTCAGAACGCTATAGCCTTCCAGCATCGGCTCTTCGGCCTTGCCCACATTCTCGATCTGGAAAAAGTGATCCATCACCCACAGGCTGGCGAAGCCTGCCGCGTCGGCCTGCTGTCCAATCTCGGTCAGCTTTGCGCCGATATTGGCGGGGCTGCCCGGCCAGTTGAAGTACGGAAGTTGTAGCCCGATTTTCATTGCACACTCCGTTCTTATGGTGGGAGCACGGACAGTCGCCCGCATCTCACCGCGGTTCATGCCTGGCAGTGTACCACCGAACGCACCTTTTTGTAGATGAATCGCTTCCTTCGGCTACTCTTTCGCTGAAAGAAGTAGGCCGACAAGTATCTGGTGTTCGTGCATTTCACTGTGCCTGGATTACCTGACGGCCTGTATGGTTTTCAAGTAGGCGTTAGCGGTCGAATTGCCAGCGGGTCGCATCCTTGAGGAACGATGTCCATCCGAGCGCGACATGCGGCTGCATGGCGTACAGCCCGCCTGCGTCCCACTGCGTCGGCTCGGGTGCGTAGCCATCGTCCGCGTACTTGGCGCGGTAGGCGGTGGCGAGTCGCTCAGTTAAGTCGCGCTCCGGTTTCTGCACTGCGCGCGCCACGCCCTCCAGCATGAACGCCTCGTTGCCCGCGCTGTCGCTGTCAAGATGCACCGCAATGTGCGGGTTCGCGGCGATGTTGCGCATGCGGCGTGTCTCGGGGCTACCATCGAAGTACAGCGTATCATCAACCCACACACCCCACACAGGTGAGACATGCGGGCGACCATCCGGGCGCGCGCTGCAAATCCAGTAAATGCGGGCTTGCTCCCAGCGTATACGGGCATTGCTCCATGGCAGCGTGGCTTCCATTGTTTCGGGGTTGATGTATCCTGGTGGCATGTGCGGGCGGCTCGGCGTTGGCTCGGTCGGCATGGTGAACCTCCTTTGTCCGTTGCGTAATTCTTCCTGCACAGCCTTTCTATTATAAAACGCCCATGTGACAGATACCGTCACATGGGCGCGAGCGGCTGAATTGTTTCTCACCTACTCGTCGTTATTCGCCGTGCGGGTTGAACGGCTTGCCGCGCGGCTCTGGCTTCAGATCAGGGTGGCTGGAGTCCTAAATCACTTCATGGAGTTCCAACGTATTTTTCCCGGCGAAGGTATCGCGCGGCAGCGTGCCGGAAGTAGCATGGCCTTTCGTAAAGGCGTCCGAGTGAACCCATGCCTCGAACTGCTCACGGCTTTCCCACAGTGTCAGCACGATGTACGGCTCGTCCGGCTTGGTCGGGCGCAGTAGCTGGTTGTTAATGAAGCCTGGCATTTTGTCGACCAACCCCGCTCGTTGCAAAAATGTTTGCTCGAATGCTTCGGCATGCTCCGGCTTGACCGGAATCCGATTCATGACGGTGATCATGATAACTCCTTTTTAACAGAGGATATGTATTTTTCTGTAAAGGTTGCATACAAGGTGCCAGTACCGTGCTCTTTATGTGTTGGAATTGAATGTGCTATGACATAACTGAAAATTATGAGCACCAGGAATGAACTCATTGCATGAGCAACGGGTTCTCCGTTTTGGGTGGTTCGTTTATTCTTATCATGAATACACTGCTTGCCGTGGATCTCGGCATTCGCTCCGGTCTGGCGTTGTACGGCGCGAACGGTCGCTTGCAATGGTATCGCTCGCACAACTTCGGCACGGCTGCGCGGCTGCGGCGTGGTGTGTACAGCATTCTCAACGAGATCGCCGATCTCCAGCGGCTCGTTTTGGAAGGCGGCGGCAACCTGGCGACGATCTGGGAGCATGAGGCTGAGCGCCGTTCGCTCCGTGTGCGTCAGGTTTACGCTGAGCAGTGGCGGCAATGCCTCATGCTCCCGCGTGAGCAACGCAGCGGCCAGCAGGCCAAGGACGCCGCCGATGCCTTGGCGCGCCGGGTGATCGCTTGGTCTGGCGCGCCGCGCCCAACCTCGCTGCGCCACGATGCTGCCGAAGCCATTCTGGTCGGGCTGTGGGGCGTGTTGGACGTAGGCTGGTTATCGCACATTCCTCCTGAGTTACGCTAAGCTGAACAACAAGCCCAGTTCATTACCCCAGGTGGACTTATGCTATAGTACGCCTGTACGAATAATGATAGGTGACCGCAATTTAGCATGACGATCATCTGTGTTTTTACAGGAGCATTCATGAAGCTTTCATTTCATCCATGGCGCACGGCAATCGTTGCTGGCGGCATCGCGTTTTCGTTGGCTGCATGCGGTCAGGCAGTGCCGATGGCCTCGTCCGCGCCGACGGCAGCGAATGGCGAACTCGCCGCAACCGTTGTCGCCGACGCTAATACCAACACCAGCGCAAGCTCATCTGGTGCGCCCGTCGCGCCCGCGCAGGTCAGCGACTCTGCCTACACGACGACGCCAGATGGACTGAAGTACGCCGATTTGCAACCGGGCAGCGGCGCAGCAGCCGAGGCAGGCAAAACCGTCACGGTGAACTACACCGGCTGGCTGACCGACGGCACCAAGTTCGACAGTTCATTTGATCATGGGCAGCCATTCTCGTTTCCGCTTGGCGCAGGCCAGGTAATCAAGGGCTGGGACGAAGGCGTGGCTGGCATGAAGGTCGGTGGCAAGCGCCAACTCGTGATTCCGCCGGAGCTTGGCTACGGCGCGCAGGGCGCGGGCAGCGCCATCCCGCCGAATGCTACGCTCGTTTTTGATGTGGAACTGCTTGATGTGAAATAGATTTGGAACCGCAGATCAGAAACCGCCGATGAATACTGATGAACGCCGATGTATGTGAATGATAGTCGTTCCAAGCTTGATGGTATCACCAAGATTATTATTGGTTGTGCCTATACAGTGAGCAATACGCTCGGCAGTGGCTTTCTTGAAAAGGTGTATGAAAATGCGCTTGCTCACGAACTGCGTAAACATGAGTTAGCAGTAGTACAGCAACATCCAATTTCTGTTTACTACGATGATGTTATCGTAGGCGAGTACATTGCGGATTTATGGGTTGAGCATCAAGTTATTGTTGAGTTGAAAGCGATAAAGGCTCTTGATGATATTCACATGGCACAATGTCGAATTATCTCAGGGCAACAGGAATGAAGATTTGCCTGCTTCTCAACTTTGGCAAACCTCGTGTCGAAGTTAAGCGCATCGTTCATAACTTTTAATCATCGGCGTTTATCAGTATTCATCGGCGGTTGACTAGAAAGGTCACCTCATGACAACTTATGGCTTTACGCTCGTGCGCGAGCAGGACATACCAGAACTCCAAACCCACGCGCGCATGTTTCGGCATGACAAGACCGGCGCGGAACTGCTGTCGCTCGAAAATAGCGACGAGAACAAGGTGTTTGGCATTACGTTTCGCACGCCGCCTGATAATTCAACCGGCGTGGCGCACATCATGGAGCATTCGGTGCTGGCCGGGTCGCGCAAGTACCCGCTGAAAGACCCGTTCGCGGAGCTGCTGAAAGGCTCCATGAAGACCTTTCTGAACGCCTTTACCTATCCCGACAAGACATGCTACCCGGTCGCGAGCACCAATTTGCAGGACTTCTACAACCTTGTGGATGTGTACCTCGATACGGTGTTCTATCCGCTGCTGCGCCGCCAGACGTTCGAGCAGCAGGGCTGGCATTATGAACTGGAGCGGCCCGACGGCCCGTTGATTTACAAGGGCGTGGTGTTCAACGAAATGAAGGGCGTGTATTCTTCGCCCGACTCGCTGGTAGGCCGCTACACGCAGCAAGCGCTGTTCCCTGATACGACTTACGGCGTCGATTTAGGCGGCGACCCGCGCGTCATGCCGGAGTTGACCTACGAGCAGTTCGTCAATTTCCACCACACCTTCTATCATCCGTCGAACGCGCGCATCTTTTTCTACGGCGACGACGACCCCGACGAGCGGCTGCGTATCGTTGATGGGTATTTGCGTGATTTTGAGCCAATTGAGCCACATTCGGAAGTGCCGCTCCATGCGCCATTCGATGCGCCGCGCGAAGTGGTCGAGTCGTACGCCAGCAACGATGGCGAGGGTCAACAGACGAAATTCTGTGTTAAAAGCTTTTTGTTTTTCAAAGGAAGCCGAATACAGGATATTAAATTGTTGCAAATCTTCGGGATGTATATCCTTCATCCAGCCATCTCCCAGTAACTTTTCCCGGGAATTTCCTGTAAACGAGAGCCAGGGTTGATTAAAATAATCTGCTTTTTGGTCTTTACCTGCCGTCCAGATTAAAGCCTGGCCTGAATTTGCAAGAGTAAAAAAACGGGTATCCCTTTCCCTCAGTAAATTACGGGCTTTCTTACGTCCGGCCTGGTATTGTTCTTCTTTCCGGATACTCAGCCAGATTGCAGGTGACAACAATACAAGTAAAGTAAGGCAATCCAGCATAGCCGCTGCGATTAGCGGAAGCGAAGGCATGAAATGCAGCAGGATCATCGTGATGAATTCAAGAATTAATATTCCGGAGGTAACAAGAACTACCTGTTTGGTAAAGGAATATTGAATAAATCTATCGGTAATTTTAAAGAGAGATTTTTTAAGATTCATTTTTGCTAGGTTGAATAACAAACAAAGATAAAGTTTATGTTTATATAAAAACAAAAATTCAACTTGCAGTTGAAAAGAATAAATGATAAATGATAAATTATAAATACTAAGGATAAATGACAGTGCGAAGGCTTCGCCCCTTGGGGGACAGGGGTAGCGAAGGAATCAGCGGGAGAAACATATTTGCAACTATTAACTGTGATTGAATTACTGAATTCCAGCAGCCAGCAGCTAGTGGCTTGTAGCTTATTATCACATTTATCTATTTCATCGATAAAAATCATTTAATGACTGCGAGGTCCCCCTTGGGGGTAATGGGTAGCGCAGGAGTGAATTCAATCATAAATGATAAATGATAAATGATAAATGATAAAATTATAAATTATAAATCAATGTCGTTTAGTTAAGAATTATCTATAATCTTTTGTAATTCATATGGTAAGGCCTTTTGGGTATTTTCTTTCGCGGAAATCTTCTGCCTGGCCTTATTATTTCTCTTGTTTTCTCAACTATTTTATCAAATGCTTCCAGTGCTATAACAAACTGTTTTTTTATTATCATCCCAATCATTATATCCTGGGTCATTGATATGGCATTTGTTTTATTTATTTTTTGTTCATGTTTACGTTGGACATCAGCTTTATATTCCTCTGTAACTTTCTCTTCTATTGGATGGGCATACGCAGCACACAGAGTCATCAAAAACACTTTTGCATGAAAATCCTGTTTTACTGCCCTAGCTGTTTTTCCTGAGAAATTTTCAATCTCCACCCTGCTTTTTAATAATTTATATGCTTCTTCCTCATTCCACCGGTATTGATATAATTGTTCAAATTCCTCATGCTCATATTTTTTCTCAATCAGTGAGGTGCATAATATTTCTTTATCGCCGTTGGGAAGTTCTACCTTTATCAACCTGCAGGTAATGGGATTATCAAGCATATGAGGAAAAGCAGCTAGTTTATTGCGATCCTTTTTGGGCAGTGTGAAGGTTACAACGCCTTCTTTCTCCTGGCTTTCTGTAAAATCTTTGACCTTAAGCCACCAATCTTCTTTTAATCGTACGCAAAATTCTATGCCTTTAGCCTTTAGTAAAAACAACAACCAAAAACAAGGATAACCTCTGTCGAGCAGTAACAAATCCCCTGCCTTTATATTTTCCAGATGGTCCATCAACAAATCCCGTTCGCTGGAACTATATGGTGCAAGTTTACTGTCAATCGTTATTTGGTTTAATACATCATAGAGCATTGACCCAAGTGCCAATGAACGCGGACTGTCTGCATTTGGTCCAAAATGGTGTTGTCCAAATTCTTCTATAACACTTGGATGGTTAGGTAAAACCAATCTTGTTCCATCTACGGCAAGTGTGCGCATCCCATACCAAACGTAATATTCTGCCTGATTATAAAAACTTTTGACAGCCACTTGATTCAACCGTTCAAATGTCCAGGGGTTCAATTTGGCCCGTGCCTGGGTAAAGGCACCTTTGGTTACTTCCCGGATATTAAAATCGCTGTTGGAAACTGACTTGAAGAATCGGTCAAGTTCTCTCTGTATGGAACTTTTAAAGATGATGATTAGTACTATTAAGTTTTTGAGTGTCAACTTTCTGTCTCGTGAAAATACCTCTTTTCGGCCGTCTTTTGAACGGCCCCTAAACTCTTCGTTTTCAAGTTCATACGTTATGTCTTTAGATAAATTTTCACGATAATCCGCTTTCTGGTTAATACTTGGGTTACCCCCTATATACCTTAGCAAGATAACTAACGGTACGCAAATCACAAACTTTTCAAAGAACTATTTTTACCAAATTATCAAT
>CAWIPL010000012.1:0-144060 GCA_963838085.1 uncultured Chloroflexia bacterium | reverse complement strand
TGGGTCTCGAACCCACAACCCCTTGATCCACAATCAAGTGCTCTGCCATTGAGCTACGGGCACCACAACGCCCAAAAGTATAGCATATCGCTCTGCGCTCGTCAAATCAGCCATGCTGCACCAGCACCACCGCTGTTGACAAAACAGCCCGTCCGACTTATGATACATAGTATCTTTTATGGGAATAAAAGACATTCTAACAGAAGGTTAAAGTAAGTTCATGTCTCATCAAGAGAATGTTCGCCGCGTTGTTGCAGTGTCGGTGCTCATGATCACGATGCTCGCGGCGTGCGGTACAACTGGCTCTTTAGGCACTCAGAATGGCAAGCCGAATGTGGTTGCAACCACGACGCTGGTCGGCGACACGGTGCGGCGCGTGGCGGGCGACGCTGTGAACCTGACCGTGCTGTTGCCGCCGGGCACCGATGGCCACAGCTACGAGCCAACGCCACAGAATATCGCTGCTGTTGCAGATGCTGACGTTGTATTTGCGAACGGATTAGGCTATGAAGCATTTTTGCAGTCGCTCATCACCAATGCTGGTGATGCAGCTAAAGTAGTCGAGGTATCCAAGAACATCACACTACTGACCTTTGCAGCGGAAGGCCAGCGTGCCGAACAGAGTAGTGACGAAGGACACGGCGTCGACCCGCATGTGTGGTTCAATCCGCTCAATGTAGCTTCCTGGACGTCTGTCATTGCTGATCAGCTTAGCACGCTTGACGCGCCCAACGCGACGATATACAAAACGAACGCTGAAAAGTATCAGGCTGAGCTACAGCAGCTTGATAATGCCCTCAAGGCACAATTTGCGCGAATTCCACCAGAACGGCGCAAATTAGTAACCGATCATGACACATTTGGCTACCTTGCCAATCACTACAATTTTGATCTCGTCGGTGCAGTGATTCCGTCAACGAGCAGCACTGCCGAGCCGTCTGCGCAGGAGATCGCCGCGCTTGAGGAAGCTGTGAAAAAGTACAACGTTCCGGCCATATTTGTGGCAAACGAGGTGAACGCCAGTGTTGCTGAGCGCATCACGACGGATACAGGCACCAGGCTTGTGCCGGTTTACGTTGAGTCGTTAAGCAAATCGGGCGGGCCAGCTGATACATACATCGCTTTTATGAAGTACAATGCTGCGGCAATCACAAATGGATTAAAGTGAAGCAAACTCATGGTCGTTGATACAAAGTCCCAAGATCAGTTACGCGCTGTATCAGATGTAACATCAGTGCTGCTTGATGTTTCGCGTGCCACTGCACACTACCGTGGGCAGCCTGCGCTTGAGGATGTCTCGTTTCAGGTGTTCTCTGGCGAACAGATTGCGGTCGTCGGACCGAATGGCGCGGGCAAATCGACGCTGTTCAAGATTATCGTTGGCGTGTTGCCGCTCGCTAGTGGCGCAATTCATGCGCCTGGTCACGCATCACTCCGCGAAATCGGCGTGGCCTATGTACCGCAGCGCAGCCAGGTTGATTGGACATTTCCGGTGACCGTCAGCGACGTGGTGATGATGGGCCGCGTCGGCAGAATTGGCTTGTTTCGGCGACCAAAAGCTACCGATCGCGAGCGGGTGCGCTGGTGCCTGAAGCTTGTCGGCATGGACGAACTGGCGAATCGGCAGATTGGTGAATTGTCGGGCGGCCAGCAGCAGCGCGTGTTCATTGCGCGGGCGCTGGCGCAGGAGGCCGCCTTGCTCCTGATGGACGAGCCGCTAACTGGCCTTGATCTGCTGTCGCAAGAGGAAATCTTTGGCATCCTCAATACGCTGCGCGAGCAGCGCGTCACCGTAATGGTCGCAACGCATGATCTCGATCAGGCAGCGGATCACTTCGACCGTGTGCTGCTCCTGAACCGTCGCATGGTCGGCATTGGCCGTCCCGGTGAGATTTTCACTGCGGAACGGCTGGCGGAAGCCTATGGCGGTCACATGCGGCTGGTTCCCACCGAAAATGGCTTGCTCATCGTCGGCGACACGTGCTGCGCAGGAGCCACTAACGATGAACCCCGTGCTTGACGTGCTTACGCAGCCGCTCACGTACGCATTTATGACCCGCGGCATGCTGGCAGCCGTCATGGTCGGCGTGGTGTGCGCCGTGGTCGGCTCGTACATGGTGCTGCGCGGCATGGCATTCTTCAGTGATGCGCTCTCGCACACGATTTTGCCCGGCGTGGCGCTCGGCTATTTGTTCAACGGCGGCACGGGTGGTGCGCTGTTCTGGTGGGGCTGGTGACGGCGATAGCCGCCTCGCTTGGCATTGGCGCGCTGAGCAAAAGCGCCGAGATCAAGGAAGACACGGCAATCGGCATCGTCTTTGCGGGCATGTTCGCGTTGGGCGTAGCGCTAATTTCGACAGTGCGCAGCTACACTGTAGACCTGACGCACCTGTTGTTCGGCAACGTGTTGGGCGTTTCAAATGAAGATTTATGGCTCACAGCTATCTTCGGCGGGTTGATCATCATCACTGTTTTGGCGTTGTACAAAGAACTGCTGGTCGTCTCGTTCGATCCGACGCTGGCGACCACGCTGCGCCTGCCGGTCGGCTTTTTATACTACCTGCTGCTGGTGCTGATCGCCACCGCGATCGTCGTGTCGCTCCAGACCGTCGGCATTACGCTTGTGCTGGCGCTACTGGTCACCCCGGCGACCACGGCCTTTCTGCTGACCCGCCGTCTGCCTGCCATGATGACGCTGGCGGCGCTAATCGGCGCGTTTTCAGGCATCGTCGGCCTGTACCTCTCGTTCTACTTCAGCATCGCGTCCGGCGCGGCGATTGTACTGGTCTGCACGGCAATTTTCCTGCTGGTCTTCTTGTTCGCGCCGCAGCGCGGATGGGTGTGGCGACGCGGCGCATGATCCACCAAAAGTTGGTTGCGTACGCCATGCCAATTCCAAACATGTCGCTCAAGCAGCTTCATAGCAGCAGAAGCAGGAGCAGCAGGTCGTGAGCCGTTCAGCGTGCGAGAAGGTGCTAGCGCGGCAAAAGAGGCATTGACATGCTGCCGTACCAAAAATGCTATAATTCAAGCAGTTAATTGTTGATACGAGGAACGCATGGAATACCTGGTTACGATTGGGCTTGAGGTTCATGCCCAGATTCTGACACATTCAAAAATGTTTTGTGGATGCAGCGCCGACTACGCCAACGCCGCGCCGAACACGCACGTCTGCCCGACGTGCATGGGCCTGCCCGGCGCGCTGCCAGTGATCAACCGCCGCGCCGTGGAACTGGCCGCGCTGACCGGCCTGGCGACGAATTGCCGCATCCAGAATGATAATAGCATTAGCCGCAAAAACTATTTCTACCCCGACATTCCGTCGTCCTACCAGCGCAGCCAATACGACGATCCGATGTGCGTCGAGGGCTGGGTGGAGATCGCAGGCGAGGACGAGCCAAAGCGCATCGGCCTGACGCGCGTCCACATCGAGGAGGACACCGGCAAGCTGACCCACAATGGCGAGGGCGCGACGCTGATCGACTTCAACCGCTCGGGCGTGCCGCTGATGGAGATCGTCTCCGAGCCAGATATTGCCTCGCCGGAGGAGGCACGGCGCTACTTCCAGAAGCTGCGACAAATGCTCATGTGGATCGGCGTCAACACCGGCGACATGGAGAAGGGCGCGCTGCGCTGCGACGCAAATATTTCTGTCCGTCCCAAGGGCCAGAAGGAGTACGGCGCGAAGGTCGAGATCAAGAACATGAATTCGTTCCGCGCGGTTGAGCGGGCGCTGGTATATGAGATCGAACGACAAATTCAGGAGCTTGAGTCCGGTCGTAGAATCATGCAAACGACACGCGGCTGGAACGAGGCCAAAGGGCGCACCGAGGAGCAGCGCTCCAAGGAGTTCGCCGAAGACTATCGCTACTTCCCGGAGCCGGACATTCCGCCGCTGCACTTAACAACTGAATGGATTGAGGAGCGGCGCGCGGAATTGCCAGAATTGCCGGATGCACGCCGCCAGCGCTTCATGGAGCAGTACAGCCTTTCGGAGTACGACGCCGAGACGCTCACTACGGATCGCGCCGTCGCCGATTACTACGAAGAGGCCGTGGCCGCCGCACAAACGATTGACGTCGCGCCCAAAGAGGTTGCGAACTGGTCGACCGGCGAGCTATTCCGGCTGCTGAACGAGACCGGCGAATTGTTGGATGATGCGTCGTCGCGCTTCCGGCCAGAGTACATCGGCGAAGTGATCGACTTGCTGAATAAAGAGACAATCACTCGTACCAGCGCCAAAGAGGTCTTCGACGCCAGCTTCCGCACCGGCCAGCCGCCCGCCGACATTGTGGCGGAGCGCGGGCTGGCGCAAATCGGCGCGGGCGATGCGCTGACGGCTCTGGCGCGCGAAGTCATCGCGGCGAACCCCAAGGTTGTCGGCGACTATAAAGGCGGCAAGGGGTCGGCGATTGGCTTCCTGGTCGGGCAGGTCATGAAGGCGACCAAAGGCCAGGCGAACCCGCAGGCCGTGCGGGCCGCGTTGGAGCAGGAGTTAAACGCCTAGCGCACAACGCCAACCATGCCTCAATCCATTCATTGATCCGGCGAACTGTAGCGTGAACAAAGGAGCGCAGCTATGGGCAGGACAACGAGGATTGTCGCGGTGTTTGGCGTGGTGGTGTTTCTGTTAGCGCTTGAGTACGCGCCGTCCAACGCCGCAACGACGCATGATGTGGTGATTAAAAATTTCGCATTTCAGCCTGGCAGCCTGTCGATTTCCGTCGGTGATACGGTAACATGGACGAACAATGATAGCTTCACATCGCACACGACAACCAGCGACACTAATGTCTGGGATTCGGGCGCGCTGGCGAACGGCCAGAGTTTCTCGTTCACGTTTCTGACAGCTGGAACGTATACCTACTCTTGTACGATTTATCCGTCCATGCACGGCACGATCACGGTGAGTGATGGAACGCAGCCGACGAGCACATCGGTTCCAACGACCAGCCCAACGCTGACGAGCACGCCGATACAGCAGCAACATAGGATCGATTTGCCGCTTATTGTTAAATAGCGCGGAGACTATCGAGAAAGATAGCGCATGGATAATAGCGCCATTATCACCGAGCATCTCACCAAACGCTATCATCAGCGCGTTGCCGTCAACGACCTCAACCTAGAGGTGCCGCAGGGCGACATCTTTGGCTTCCTTGGACCGAACGGCGCGGGCAAAACCACAACTGTCGGCATGCTGCTCGGGTTAGTGCGCCCAACATCAGGCCGCGCAATCGTCCTCGGCCATGACGTCGCGCAGGAGCCGGAACAGGCGCTGCGCGGCGTTGGCGCGATGATTGAAGCTCCCGCGTTTTATCCGTACCTTTCTGCGCGTGACAATTTGCGCGTTCTCGCGCAAGCCAGCGGCCTGCCCGCGCGCCGCATCGACGAGGTGCTGGCGCTGGTCGATCTTGCCAGCCGCGCAAAAGACAAGTTCAAATCCTTCTCTCAAGGCATGAAGCAGCGGCTTGGCATCGCGGCGGCGCTGCTGCACGAGCCGCAACTTATCATCCTCGACGAGCCAACCAACGGCCTCGATCCGGTAGGTCAACTGGAGATGCGCAGCCTTGTTCGCAGGCTGGCTGAGCATGGTTGCACGATCTTCCTATGCAGTCATATGCTGCACGATGTCGAGCAATTATGCGAGCATGTCGCTATTCTCAAACAGGGCAACATCGTTGCGCAAGGCAGAGTGTTCGACCTGCTGCAGCGCGGGCAACGTGTGCATGTGCGCGTCGATGCTGATGTTTCCAAAGCACATGCTTTGTTGCGCAGCCTCGCGTGGGTGAGCGACGTTGAACAGCATGGCGATTCGTTATTCAGTCCACGCACCCGCTGAACGAGCCGCCGAAATCAACATGCTGCTTACACAGTATGGCATTCCTGTCACCGAGATTCGGGCGGAAGAGCAACACTTGGAAGCCTTTTTTCTGGAAATCGTCGGGAATGAAAGCGTATCATCGGACAACAAAATTGCCAACCGTAACTGATGGTGATATATGCTGAACCTCATTCGCGCCGAGTGGCTCAAACTGACCAGGCGACCGCTCACCTGGATTTTGCTTGCCGCTTTTCTAGTGCTGTTCGCGCTGTGGCTCGGCGGCCAGGTGTTCATCGTCGTGGTTGGCCGCGATTTTCTCCCACCCGCGCAGATCGCTGATTTTCAGCGCCGCATTGTGTTTCCCGGCGTGTTTGGCGCGGCATTCAACCACATCAACAGTCTCGGCGGCGTGTTCGCGGTGATTCTTGCTGCGGGCGCGCTCGGTAATGAGTATACGTGGGGCACGCTGCGGACGAATCTGGCTCGCCGCCCGGCGCGCGCCGCCTTTTTGCTGGCAAAAATCATGACGCTGCTGTTGTTGCTGCTTATCGCCATGATCATCACGCTGGTGGTGGCTGCGCTGATTGGCCTGCTCACGAATGGTGTAGTTGCTCCTGCGGGAGCTGTTGATGTGAGCGTGCTAGCGCTGCTGCCGCTGGCATGCATTCGGGCGCTCTTCGTGCTGCTGCCGTACGTGCTGCTGACGATCTGCTTCACGGTCATGGGCCGCTCGCTCATAGCCGGGCTAGCTGGCGGCGTGGTGTATCTGGTGTTCGAGGCCGGGCTTGGCGCGCTGACGGTGTTTGCCGAGTTTGGCGGCATCTGGCGCACGCTGTACGATCTCACAATCGGGCGCAATATCAACACGCTGGTGCTGCTCAACAGCCATGCGTTTGGCATTTTCCCCGAACAGGTCACCGGCTTCGACGCATCAAGCCTGCCGTCGCCGCTGCAAGCTACGCTTGTGATCGCGCTCTACAGCACCGTGTTTCTCGCCACGGCTATCTTCCTCTTCGAGCGCCGCGATGTGATGGGCGCGTCATGAGCGCGGCTCCACAAACAGCACCATCGGCAGCACGTCAAACGGGTCGATGCGCTCCTGCAATGCTCCCGCATGAAACTCATGGCCGTCGAGCGGCCGCCATCCAGATTGAGCGCGCGGTCGATCTGCAAGTCGCTGGACGCAAGCCACTCTGCCAGTTCATGAAGCGAGAAACTGAAGGTCGAGCAGACAACGAACAGCAGCCGCCCGTTTTTGTCCTGAGCAACCACCGTGCGCCGTGTGCGGTCGCCGTCCTCGTCGATAGGAGCAGGCACGCCGCCCGACTGCACCGACATGGGAAATGATTGAATCGCCTGCTGAAGCGGCTCGCCTGCGATATACGGCTGGTCGCGCAACGAGCGCAGCGCCACACTGCCGTCCGGTGCAACCGCCAGCATGCCCCCGAAGCCCTCGTAGCTCGTTCCGGACTCCACGCCATCGCTCACGACCAAGGCGGTGGCGCGGTACTCAGGCGTGAAGAAGCCGCCGTTCAGCACCAAAAGCGCAGATTGCGCGCGCACCCATGTGTCGAACGGGCGCGGCTGACCCGGCGCGTAGCCAACGCGTAGCCGCACGGTTGCCGGGTCCATGCGCACGATTACGAGGCTGGCGGCAGCATGATCCGCACTGGCTGGTAATTGGAGGCGACGCAGTTCAATGCCCGATGGGTCATGAAGCCAGCCTGTATCGGGCGGAGCGCTGCTCATGGTCGGCACAGCAGCAGGTAACGAAACTGTTGGAAAAAGCGTTGGGATGGGCTGAGGAGTCGTCGCGGGCGTCGGGGTCGGCGCGCTAAACAACAGTGGATCGCTGGTGCAGCCTACAAGCAATACCGCAAGAGTCAGAAGACGCACACGCAGAACAAGGCGGAAACACAGTTGCCCAGTTTTGAGAAAGTATCGAGAACGCATGCCGGGCATTATAGGCGAAAAAGAACAGAGAACAAACGACAGAGATACCTTGTTCCTGCATTTGTTCTTTGTGTTTATAGAGAATTCACATAAACATTGGATAATCTGTCATTCCGAACGCAGTGAGGAATCTCTCCGGAAAGATTTCTCGCTCCGCTCGAAATGACATGATCGTCTAGCGTTTACTTAATCTCTATTCGAATGTTTAAGCAGCGATCGCCGCTTTGCCACCGCGCGAACGGTCGCGCACCTGCTCAGCGGCAGAAATCCAGCCATCGATCGTGGTTGGCTTAGGCGAGCGCGTCTGGAGGTACTGCTGCACCGCCGACCATGACGTGCCGCCGATCACCTCGCTGTAGCGCGCAAAGAAGCGCCGCTCGGCTTCATCAGGATCGCGCGGCGGCTCGTTATGCGCTGTTCCGTTCGTGCGGGGCGCAACCTCAGCAGCTGGTTCCTGGCTTTGAACAGGCGCTAACTCTTGGGCGAGTACGGGGTCCTCGGCTGGCTCGGCCTCAACTGGCGCATCCTCAACGCTTGGCGCTGCTTGCTTGGCGCTGCTGCGGCTCTTGCTCTTCGAAGCGGCCTCGCCATCCGGCACAAGATCGGGGTACAACGTGCCCAACGTAGCGGCGTAGCGCTTGTTCAGCTTGAGGTGCGCCGGTCGGGGTGGCTTAATAATCGGCGTAATCGAGCGCTCATCGCCCTCGCGCTCGACCAGCAAGATCGCGTCGGCCTCATAGGTAATCTGCTCATCAGCCAACACGCGCAGCCCGTCATCATGAAGGCCGCCTTCGTCTTGGACGCGGTATTTGCGGCCCAGGTGGCCAATCACGATCACATGGAAACCCGCCTGCTTCAGCTCGGTCAGGCCAGTATAGAGCGCCTGCATGTTGCGGTTGATCGAGGCATGCTCGTCGTAGCCAAGCCCGGTTTTATGATCAGTCTCGGCACCAGCGCGGCGCTGTGCATAGGCGCGCATGGCCTGGAAGACCTTGGAGATCGAGTTAGAAAATCACGGTGTCGCCCGGCTTGCCCTGGGCACGAACTTCGTCCATGGCCTCCACGAGCGCGCGCAGCGACAGCGTCTGCACAACCTGAATGCGGCGGTGAACGCCGGACTTACCCGCCAGGCTCTTGGCCGCGCCCTCGGTGTCGAGCACCCACAGCGTGCCGGAGCGACGCGCGCTACTCGCAAGGTGCGACTTTCCTGCGCCTGCCTGGCCAGTTAAAATGTAGAGGCTGCCGGTTTGCAGCTCATCGAGGCGCTGAAACATACCTCTTCCTCCGTGCTATACATGTTTTGTATCGTCAAAACTCGTCCTGCTCGTTTACATAGCGGCAGTATAGCACAGATGTTCTTGTGTGTAAAGAGGCAAACGTTACAGTACCTATGAGCTAATTCACCGCATTTGGGCCGTAACTGCGCTGCTTCCAGCGCGGATCGTTGCAGCGCGCCGAATTCAGGAATCATGCTGTAGATCACGTTTTCGGTAGCAATGACATGTTCAAGCATCAATCGCCGCGCTGCTTCCGCATCATCGCCTCGGATCGCTTCCACGATATGTTGGTGATATTCGGCTGCATTCTTGAGCACATCCGCCGACTGATAGATAATGCTGTCAATGACCTCACTCATCACGTCAGATATTTGCATCAGCGCATGCATGAGCAATGGGCTGTGGGCCGCGCGCGCCACACCGATATGAAAGCGTGTGTCGGCAGCGCGATATGTCCCATGGTCAGCGTCGTAACCCTGCGTAGCTCTGGCAAGCGCTTCAAGCTCAGCAATCTCACTCGGCAGCGCGCGCTCTGCAGCAAAGCCCGCCGCCGCACTCTCGATTGCACGTCGGTAATCGAGCAGGGCGGGCAAATCAGCACTGTGCCGCGTCAAGATTTCCGGCACGTGGCGCGGATTAGGCAGATCAGGCCAGCGCGCCACAAACGAACCGCCATGGCGCCCCCGCCGCACTTCTAGCCAGCCGGGCATCCACCAGATTTTGCAGCGCCACCCGCAACGTCGAGCGGCTGACACCCAGGCGGGTGGCAAGCTCGCGCTCAGGGGGAAGCCTATCACCGGGATTAAGCAGGCGCGCTTTGATCACGCCAGCGATGCGGTCCATTGTTTCTTCAAGCGGATTCGGACTGCGAATGGTCATGAATATATCGTCGTGTATGATGTCCATAATGATGTATCTCTGTCTTGATACGGAGCGTACCTTCGCAAAACATAAAGGACGAACAAAAGATAGCCTTGTTCGGCCATCCATCGTCCGTCCTGTTGCGATCGTATGCGCCACGCTTACACCAAAGAATGATGAGTGGAACGTAGCTCAAAAACATTGTATACGTACTAACTCATCATTCAGATCGTTGGGCGAGCCGCTGAAGCTCGAACAGTTTTGTCAAAGCTTCAAGCGGGGTCAGTTCATTCACATCAAGACGTCGGATCATTTCAATCACTGGATTAGGTGCCAGATCGAACAGCGAAAGCTGCCCAGGCGATGCAGGCGCGTCCACTTGCACCGGCGTCTGCTCCAGCGCTTGCACCTGCTGACCTGGCCGCTGCTCAAGTTCGGCGAGCAACTCACTCGCCCGGCGGATCACCGCGCGCGGAATGCCCGCAAGCTCGGCAACGTGAATGCCGTATGATTGATCTGCACCACCGCGCCGCAATTCATGCAAAAACACCACCCGGCCCTCATGCTCAATGGCGGCCATGTGATAATTCTTGACGCGCGGCAGCAGATGCTCAAGCTCGGTTAGTTCGTGGTAGTGCGTTGCAAAGAGCGTTCGGCAGCCAAGCCGTGGTTCATTGTGAATGTACTCGACCACCGCTCTAGCAATTGCCATGCCATCGTATGTACTTGTTCCACGACCAACTTCGTCAAGAATGATCAGGCTGCGCCTGGTGCTTTGCAACAGCAGCGCGGCTGTCTCAGTCATTTCGACCATGAATGTGCTTTGGCCGGTCGCAATATCGTCCTGCGCGCCGATGCGGGTGAAGATTCGATCGACAATGCCGATTTCGGCCTGCTCGGCTGGCACAAACGAGCCAATCTGCGCCATGAGCACGATCAGCGCGATCTGGCGCAGCACGGTCGATTTACCGGCCATGTTGGGGCCGGTGATAATCAACACCTGATGATCGTCGGTATCGAGCAGTGCATCATTGGCGATGAAATCTTGTCGAGCGTCTGCTCCACCACCGGGTGCCGTCCCGGCGACGATCCGCAGCCGCGTGTCGTCATGCAGCGTTGGCCGCACGTAGCGCCCGCGCACCGCAGCCTCGGCCAGCCCGGCGTACACATCGACTTCGGCGAGCGCCCGCGCCGTCGCCAGCAGAGCGCATGCCATGCTCGGCAATCTGCGCGCAAATGCCGGTAAATGCCCGCCGCTCAAGATCGTTGAGCCGCTCCTGGGCGTTGAGCACGATCGTTTCGTACTCTTTCAGCTCGCTCGTGAAATAACGCTCGCCGGTCGTCAGCGTTTGCTTGCGCACATAATCGTCCGGCACGTCGTTGGCATAGCTTTTCGGCACTTCGATGTAATAACCAAAGACTTTGTTGTAATCGACGCGCAGGCTCTTGATGCCGGTGCGCTTCTGCTCGCGCTCTTCCAGCTTCGCGATCCATGTTTGCGCGTCGCGGCTGGCGGCCACCACCTCGTCCATCTGCTGGTCGAAGCCAGGCCGGATCACGCGGCGTGGCGCTTCGCCGTTCTCAGTTGCGCGCAGGTAGTTTGACGCGCCGAGTAGCGCCGGCGGATCGTCGTCGAGCGCCTGTTCAAGCAGTTGGAGCATGTCGGCGCAGGCGTCAAGACGCTGGATGACAGGCGAGGAGGTCATACTAATCGCAGCAGTGACGGCAGGTTTGGTCAAAGCAACCTGCTCCACAGTCGTCGGGCGGCGGGCGTCGGTCATCCGTCGGTTCGTCCCACGCGCCTTCGCCAAACAGATCGTCATCTCCTCGTAGCGCGGCGCGGCATGCCGTCGCGACTCGCGCTGCTCGCGCAGGCTTGGGCCAGAAGATTGCAGATTGGAGGTTGATACATGATTACCATCTGCTTCTCCCGGCTCTGCTTCTTCCTGATCATGGGCAAACAAATCATCTGCTGCTTGTATACCTTCGCCCTTCGTCCTTCGTCCTTCGTCCTTCTCGTCCGGCGGCAGCCAGCCATCCAACGTTGTAATGAGATTTGGCAGCGCCCGCAACGCATCACGCAGCCGCACCAGATCGCGCGGCGTCGCGATTGTCACGCCTTGCAGCACGCGGTTGACCACCCGCTCCATGTCGCCAACCTGCTTGAGGCAGTCGCGCGTGCCGGTGCGCAGCAACACATCGTCGGCAAAGTGCGCCACGGCATCATGGCGAGCGCGAAGTCGCTCGATGTCGAGCAGCGGCTGGTTGAGCCAGCGCCGCAGCAGCCGAGCGCCCATCGGCGTGCGGGTTTGGTCCAACACATGGATCAATGCGCCCCTCGATCCGCCGCCGTTGCCTTCCAGCAATTCGAGATTGCGGCGTGTCTGCGGGTCAAGGAACATGATGTTACCAGTGGTGTATGTCCGCAAAGTCGTCATCTGCATGGCCGCGCCATTCAGCGTTTCATTGACGTACTGGATCACTGCGCCCGCCGCGCGCGTCGCCAGCGGCTTATCGGTCAATTCAAAACTCGCCAGCGACTGCACACCGAAGTGCTGAAGCAGGGCGTCGCGCGCAGTGCGCCCGTCCCAGCGCCATGCCGGGTAGGCGGTGACATGGCCGTGCGCCCAACGCGCTGAGTTCTCGCGCTCGGTGTGGCGCGCCACGCGCTCGCCGGGTAGCAGCATTTCGCGCTCCGCTTTGGTCATGAACTCCAGATCGTGCGTGAGTTGGGCGCTGACCGGATCGAGGCCGGGCAGGCGCAGCGCTTCATCGTCCGGCGCGAGTACCTCGGCGGCCTGGAGCCGCGCAAGCTCGCCCTGCGCCTGTGTGGCAGCCCGGTCGCCGCCAAACTCGGTGGCGTAGAACTCGCCGGTGCTCAGATCGGCGTAGGCGAGCCCAACCCGGCATCTTTCGCCATGCTGCTCCACAATCACCGCCGCCAGATAATTGTTCTGCGCCGCCGACAGCATGCCTGCGTCGGTGACAGTGCCGGGCGTGATCACGCGCACGACTTCGCGCTCGACCATGCCCTTCACCGATGTACGCTGCTCCAGCCCGGCTGCAAAGACCGACTTGGGGCGCGTGTCCGACTTGCTGGACGGCGTCTCGCTGATCTGCTCAGCAATGGCAACCCGGTAACCGCGGCTGACCAAATCGCCCACGTAGCGCTCGACGGCGTGGTACGGCATGCCCGCCATGGGGCAGAGCTGCTTCTCGCCAGTTTGCTTGTGGTTCGCAAAATGCTTATAGGTAAGCGTTACGTCAAGCTGGTCAGCAATGAGCTTGGCATCGTCATCAAATGCTTCATAAAAATCACCCATGCGATAGAACAAGATCGCATCGGGCTGGCCAGCTTTAAGCTGACGATATTGCATGTACCATTTGACCAATTCCAGGGTGGGGAACTCTTGCCGCAATTGACGCTCAAGCGCGCGACGGTCGATTTGAGGCATAGCAACGCACTCCGTTTATCGTGTAAACTCGTATTCACGAGCTATTATAGCACGACCGTTTTGGTTGAACAAATGTTCTATCTCGTTCATGAGAGCGATTTTCGAAAAAGGATAAGCCACAGAGGACACCGAGATCACCGAGAAAAATATATCTCTGAGTGCTCTGTGTCCTCTGTGGCTCTAGTGCCATGAAGATAACTGCGATCTTACTCCATGATCATCGGCTCGGCCATGCTCTCTCTGCTAGGCGTCACGCGCCGCAGGAACAGCGCCATGATCGCGCCCACGCCGACAATGCTCGTCGTAAGAATAAACGCGTCACGGAATGAGAACAGCGTTGCCTGGAGGTGAAGCTGGCCTGCCAGCGCCTGAAGCGCCAGCGCGCGAGCATGGAGTTGGTCGAAGCCACGCGATTGGAACAGCGCCGTCAGTTCGCCAACTAACAATGCCGTGGGCGAAGACGGCGTCACGCGTTCGGCCAGGTGCGCGAAGTGCAGCGGCTGGCGATTTTGAACGTAGGTCGAGAGCATCGCCGTGCCAAAGGCTACGACGACCTGCCGCATGAGACTAAACAGGCTTGTGGCACGTGCCAGCGACGCGCGCGGCACATTTCCCAGCGCCACGACCTGCGTCGGTTGGAGCGTGAACGAAATGGCGACGCTGCGCCCAAGCAGCCAGAGTTGCAACGTCCAGAAGGTCGTTTGCAGCGTCAGGTGCGAAAGCGAGTAGCTCGTCAGCGCCAGCGCCACCGTGCCAATCAAGATGATCGGCTTTGCGCCGAAACGATCCACCAGAATGCCGCCGAACGGCAGCACCACCATGGTCGCCAGCGCGGATGGCAGCAGCCACAAACCGGCCTGCACCGGAGTCAGTCCACGCAAGCTTTGCAGAAAGATTGGCAGCAAAAACAGCGCGCCAAACAGCGCGATTTGGAGTGTCCAGGTCATCAGATTTCCTGCCGCGAAATTCCAATCCTTGAACAGGCGCACGTCCAGCAGCGGGTTCGCGGCGCGCAGTTCAGCCATGACCATGGAGATCAGACAGATGATGCCGACGATCAGAAACGAAAGCACCTTGGTCGATCCCCAACCATCGGTGCCAGCTTCGCCAATCCCGTACACCAGCGATGCAAAACCGAACGTCGAAAGAATCAGTCCCGGCCAATCCATGCGGCGGTTGGCTGACGCGCGGTACTCGCGCAACACAATTGCTCCAACCACGAAACCAACGATACCAATCGGCACGTTCAAATAAAAAATCAAACGCCAGCTAGCATATTCCACAATGTAGCCGCCAAGCGTCGGCCCGAGCGCGGGCGCGAACAGAATTGGGATGCCGAGAAAGGCCGACGCTCGCCCGCGCTCGTTAGCTGGAAATGCCGCAAAAATGAGCGCAATCGCGAGTGGCGCCAATGCGCCGCCGCCCAGCCCTTGCAGCACGCGGGCAAACACCAGGCTGCCGATGCTCCATGACAGACCGCACAGCGCCGAGGCAATTGTGAACAGCGCGAGCGAGATCAGGTAAATGCGCTTTGTGCCGTAGCGGTCGGCCAGGTAGCCAAAGAACGGAATGCTCACCGTCAGCGCGAGCGTGTAGGCGGTGACCACCCACTGCACGCCAGTCAGCGTTGTCCCAAACACCGCTTGAAGCTTGGGAAGCGCGATGTTGACCACAGTGCTGTCAAGAACCGACATGAACAGCCCAAAAACCACCGCGATCATCACCAGCCACTTGTACTCCAGCCCGAACATTCCACGCTGCTCGCCGGAATTGGCCGCGCGTGAATGTGCATTCCCAGACAGCGCAGGAGCACTACTCATAGTTTAATCCTTGCTTGAATAACGGGTTCCTACGCTCACCGACGAATACGAACATTCGCGCTTTCGCCGGGGTACAGCGCAGCACCAGCGGGCGCATTCAAACTCATGTGGACCTCGATACGTTGCGCCACCTTGGTGAAGTTCGCCGTGCCGCGATCTGTCGCCGGAAGAAGTGAGAACTGCGAAGCGGTGGCAGGTAGAATCTCCGTAACCGTGCCACTATAGCTGGTACTGCCAGTCGCATCCACCGTGATATCAACCGGCTGCCCAACCCGCACATCGCTGATCGTCGTTTCATCAATAAACGCGGTGACCCGCAGATGATCGAGGTCGGCAATGTAGGCCAATGGCACGCCCGCGCTGACCAACTGCCCCTCTTTGGCGTCTACGCGCAGCAGCGTGCCAGCGATTGGCGCGGTGATGTTGAACGACTCGCGCGTCGCCGTGCCGGGCGCGGTCTGAACCAAACCAATGACCTGCCCGGCCTGTACCTTCTGCCCAACTTTGACCGGCCAGGCAATCAGCGTCCCTGATCCGGTCGGCGTGACCGTGGTCATGTCCGAGTCAACCAGGGCATCATCGGTCGAGATGAACAGCGTGGAATCGCGCCAGTAGTTATAACCAAAGTATGCCGCAGCCCCGACAATCACAAGGCCAAAGATCATGATAATAAGCGACCGGATTGAAAAACGGCGGCGTGGGCGCACAGGCGCGGCGGGCGCCCTGTCAGTTACGCCTGCTTCGGCTGAAGCCGTCTCCGATGTCATGCAACTCTCCTTTTAAACACATGTCGAGGGAACAATAGAACTCAATCGTTTCGAAAGAAATAAAACAGCCCGCGCTCATGGCGCTGCAACTTCGTCGATGCTCACAGCCTGCAAGGCGCACAATCCGTGATGCAACGCCGCGAGCGTCTGATCGTCGAGCCGGGCGAGCCGCTGCTGAAGCTGGCCCCAACCACTTTGACGCAGCCGCTCACTTAATTCCTCGCCTTGCGGCGACAGGCATGCCAGCGTGCGCCGCCGATCGACAAAATCTTCCGTGCGAACGGCCAGTTGCGCCTGCACGAGCCGATCAATCAGATGGCTTGCTGTCGGCAGCCCAACGCCAAGTTTCTCTGCCACCGCGCCAATCGGCACAGCGCCGTCATTGCAGAGCACAAACAAGGTTTTGAGTTGCGCCATGGACAGATCAAGCTCCATCCATACCGGCGTCGTGAGTTCATGCAATGAGCGAAAGATTTGGCGGTATGCTTCCGCGATCTCGCGAATAACGGTCATGCGGTCGTCTGCCATCGTTCTGCCTTGGTATCATACGTACTTGTCGAAGTAAGCGCATCGGGTACATTGATGCGCGACAAACTATAGTACCTTTCTTTGATGTTGTCAATTTATTCGATGCCATCAAATAAAATAACTGTATTTACAGCATGAAAAAAGGTTGGTGTCGCACCAACCTTTTCCATGAATATATATTGCTGTAATTGCCATCAGATCAATTCAATGCGTCTGCAAATCTCATGTTAATTGATCCGTGACCGCAAACTCGACGGATCGAGCACGATCACCGCGCCGCGCTCCAGCCGCACAATACCGAGATCAGCAAAGTCACGCAGCGCCCGGTTGACCCACTCGCGCGTCGTGCTGGCAAATGTTGCAAGCTCTTGCTGCGTCAAATCGAGCCGCACCGGATCATCCGACAAGCTCGGCGCTGGCAAGCTGCATCAAAATTGCCGCCACGCGGCCCGGCACGCTGAGGAAGGCCAGCTGCGCGGAGTAGCTGGTAGTGTAGCGCAGCCGCTCGGTCAGCATGGCGATGATGTGCTCCACCAATCCAAAATGGTCGCGCATGAGCTGGAGCAGGTCGTCGCGGTACAGCACAAACGTCGTCGCTTCCGTGAGCGCGCTGGCACTGGTCGAACGTGGCCCGTTGTCGAGCACAGAGAATTCACCGAAGGTCGTGCCGGGGCCATACAGGCGAAACGTCATCTCACGTCCATCTTCGCTGGTCAGGTAAATGCGCACCCGCCCGGATTTGATGATATACAAACAACCGCCGGGATCGCCCTGATGGAAAATGATGTCGCCGCGCCGGAAACGCCGTTCCTTGAGCAGCGCGCCGATTTTGTTCAGTTCCTGTTCACTGAGCGTGCGAAAGATCGCCACTCGCCGCAGCACGCCAGGATCAATTGTTCCTCGAGAAGCCATATATTCTTCCATCGCTTGTCATCACCTTGAAATCAGTATAGCATGGTCACACTGATCACCAAAGCGCTATCGATCTTCCGTTTAACTAAACGAACACTCCCAGCACCTTTCGACTAACTGAGCTACTTATTTATAATGTATAGCTCACCAGCCGCGCATGCGAGGAACGAACATGTCAGCAATTTGGCTCTCCTACATTCCACGCTACATCGTTGAAGACCTGTTGCGACGCCCCGACGAATCACTGTCAGGGCGCGAGCTACGCTTCCATGCTGTTGCACTGTTCGCCGACATTTCAGGCTTCACGCGCATGAGCGAGGCGCTGGGTCACAGCGGGCGGCGCGGTGCGGAAGAACTGACGAGCATTATTAACAGCTTCTTCGAGCCGCTGATCGCGCACGTTGAGTCGTACGGCGGTATGGTCGGCGCATTCGGCGGCGACGCGCTGACGGCGCTATTTCCATGCGCGCCGCACGACGCGCAAACCGTGCTCCGGGCCGTGCAGTGCGCGCTCGACATGCAGCAGGATGCGCAGCAGTTTGCGGCAGTCGAAACGAGTGCAGGAACGTTTCAGCTACGCGTAAAGGTGGGCTTGGCACACGGGCCAGTGTTCTGCTGCGTCGTGGGTGACGCCGCAACGCAGATCACATTCGCGGCTGCTGGTACGGCGATCAACCGCTGTGCCGAGGCGGAACACCACGCAACGAGCGGCGAAATCGTCGCATGCAGCGATCTGCTGAGTAACGTGGAAGGCATTGTGGTCACAGAGCAGCGCGGCGCATGGAGCGTGGTCGCCGCGCTCGACATGGCCGCACCACCCGCGCCGCTCGCACCGCCCACACCACTGCCGTCGCACATGACGGAGCAGCTTACAAGCGTTGTGCATCCCATACTGGCGCAGCGGCTGCAGGCTGGTGAAGACGCGTTCGTGAACGAGCATCGCAATGTGTCGGTGCTATGGGTCGGCTTCAATGACCTTGATTATGACGGTGACATGGCAACAGGTGCGGCACTCCAGCAGTACGTCTGTGCAGCGTTGGCGATCATTTATCGCTACGGCGGCTATCTCAATCGTGTGGACATGGGCGACAAAGGCAGCAAGCTATTGGCGCTGTTCGGCGCGCCGGTCATGCACCAGGATGACGCCGTGCGCGCGGTGCGGTGCGCCCTGGAACTGCGCGCGCTCCACCAGCAGCTCGGCGCTAGCGTCGGGCAACCGCGCATGGGCATCAGCACCGGCTTCTTGTTTTGCGGTCATGTCGGCGCGCCCGATCGACAGGAGTACACGGTCATGGGCGACGCGATCATTCTTGCCGTTCGCCTTCTGCAAGCCGCCGCGCCGGGCCAGATTCTGATCAGCGATGCAACCCATGACGTGCTTGATGAGCCGTTCGATCTTCAGCCGCTCGCGCCCATTCATGTGAAAGGCCGCTCGCAACCGGTCGAGTTGTGGCATGTAAACGGCGAAGCTACCCAGGCATTGACGCACATGACTGAGCGTACAACACCACTAATTGGCCGTGAACAGGAGCTTGCCACCGCGCAGCGCGTGCTCGATCATACCGAGCATGAACACGGTCAGATGCTGTTTATCACGGCGGAAGCAGGCATCGGCAAATCACGATTGAGTGCAGAAATTGTTCGACAGGCAGCAGAGCGCGGATTTCACGCGCTTGGTGGCGCATGCCAGTCATACGGCACGCGCTCGAACTATTTAGTTTGGCATGATGTGTGGCGTGGCTTCTTTGATCTTGATCCGCGCCAGCCGATCCAACAACAGCAGCGCCAGATTGAAGAACGGCTAGGCATGGTGAATCCTGCTGTTGTTGCACACGCGCCACTGCTCGGTCCTGTGCTCAACATGGCGCTGGCCGACAACGAGGCAACCCGCTCGCTCGATGGACAGTTGCGGCAGAATGCACTGCATGCGCTGCTGCTGCAATGCTTGCGTGCGGCGACGGACGACGGACGACGGACGACGGACGACAGTCGATTGGCAATCGTCGTGTTGGAGGACTGCCACTGGATCGATCCGCTTTCGGTGGAGTTACTGGAGTTTCTGGGCCGCAATGTAGCCAACCTGCCGATTGCGTTGGTCGTCATCCATCGGCCAATCGAAGACGAGCAACACGCGTTCATGAGCATGGCGCGCATGCCGTACGCCACAACACTTGATTTACATGCTTTGACGAACGCCGAGGCGGAACAGATTGTTGGCGTGAAATTGAAGCAGTTGTTCGGCATCGAGACAGTAGCACAAGCAGCGCATGCGACGTTTGGAGTCGATGCGAACCCGCTCCACGAGCTTGTCGAGCGCGTTGTCGCCAGGGCCGAAGGCAACCCATTTTACATCGAAGAATTGGTCAACTTCATCCATGATCAAGGGATTGATCCGCATGACCGACGAGCTGTGCAGGCGTTGACGCTTCCCGATAGCCTACACAGCTTAGTGCTGAGCCGCATCGATCGCTTGAACGATGGCGAACAGCGGACGCTCAAGGTCGCAAGCGTGATCGGACGCACGTTTGCGCCGCGCTGGCTGTGGAGCAGCTACCCTGCGCTCGGCACGCCGCAAACGGTCGTGCAGCATCTCGACACCTTGAGCCGCCTCGATCTAACGCCGCTCGACAAGCCCGCGCCCGAGCCGGAATACATGTTCAAGCATGCGATTACGCAGGAAGCCGCCTATGAAAGCTTGAGCTTCGCCATGCGCGCGCGGCTCCACGAGCGCGTCGGCCAGTTTATTGAACAAAGCTACGCCGATGACATCCCTTCATTCGTCAATGTGCTGGCCCACCATTATGAGCGCACCCGCAACCGCGCCAAGCAGCGCATCTACTTCCGCCGGGCCGCCGACGCTGCTAAAGTCGTCTACGCCAATCAGACGGCGATCTATTATTATGAGCAATTGTTGCCGCTGCTGCCGGAGCAGGAACGACCAGGCGTGCTGCTTGACATGGGCGAGGTGCTGCAACTGATCGGCAAGTGGTCCGAGGCGGAGGCAGCGTACCGGCAGGCGTTGACGCTGGCCGGGCAGGCGCGTAACGTATTGGCAGAGGCTCGTAGCCAGGATGCGCTCGGCTACCTACTGTCATACACGGAGTCCTACGACGAAGGGCTGCGCTGGCTCACGGTTGCCCGCGCGACCTTTGAAGAGCATGGCGAACAGCGCGGCCTCGGCAAAACGCTGGAGCACCTGAGCTTTCTGCACAGCCAGCGCAGCGAATACGCCGCCGCGCTGCGCTGCGCCGAGCAGCACCGACAGATTGCGGAGGCGCTGGGCGACCAGGTTGGGCTGAGCAACGCCGAGGCAAACATGGGCCTGGCATACCAGTGGCTCGGCGAGTACGCTCCGTCGCTCGAACACCTGCAACGTTCCATCGGCATCGCCCGCCGCAGTAACTACCAGCGCGGCCTCGTGCATGCCAGCGGCGACATGGCCGGCGTCTACTGGATGCAGGGCGATTACTACCGCGCGATGGAGATGTTGCAGGAAGCGCTTCAGGCGGCCATGAGCATTGGCTACCTGCATGCGGCGGGCGTGATCGTGGGCAATATGGGTATTCTTTATGAGCGCCTAGGAGAACTCGAAAATGCGCTCCTGTGCTACACGCAAGGGTTGTACATTGCAGTTGAGCTTGAGAATTTAACTTCTTTAATCCTTAACCTTGGCAACATTGCGCATCTGCACACATTACAAATGAATTATGACATGGCAGATACACTCTTTCAACATGTGCTATCTATCGAGGAAATAGTCGGTGATCTCAAAAATACTGCCATGGATTTATGTCGCCGCGCCGAATTGCTTTCCCTCTTCCAAAGATATAAGGATGCGCAAAGTATTAACAATAAAGCTCTTTCCATTGCCAGAGATGCTAAAAATACAGAAATCATATTTGACTCAGAGCTACAAGCTATAGCACTAGCATTAAAACAGGAGCAAATTGAACCATCAATCGCATACGCACAACTAAGAGCAATGCTGAACATCTGGCATGGGAGAGAGAACGAGCCGCTATTTTCTATGAAATATGGAGAATCAATCATCAAGATACAGATGCGAGAGAATCAGCCATAACAATCTACCGAGAACTGTATGAACATACACGAGATCACACATATCGGCAGCGCTACCAAGAATTGACCGGGGAATCGCTCCCCGCTCCCGCTCCGCTGCCATCCATACCCGAGATTGTTGCACGCGAGGGGATGAGCGTGGAAGATGTATTGATGCGCGTCGACCTGCTCGTGCAGCAGAGCGGTGTGGGGATAGCGTAAGGGCAGGTCTCGGACCTGCCCCACACGATGAGATGCCAATCGATCAGTGTTGCAACAACGGCAAGAAGGTTTGGCGAGGCGGATCAGGCACGTTCGGCGGATTGACCGCGCGCGCAAAGTAATCAACCTTTGCGTTGTTCACATTCGCAAACCAGAAACCGATTCGCCCGGCCTTGCCTTTGAAGAAACTCATGTCTTGCTGCGGAACTGTCAAATCGTTGTATTTCGTGTTGACCACGCCCAACAGCACCGGCTCCGTGCTACCTTTTGGAGTACGCGCTACCAGCACGCCAATGCTATCCGAAGTAGGATCCCGTGGGTCGTCGAGCACCGCCGCGCTGAGCCGATCGCCGTTCTGGAATTGCATGCCCGTTTTCTTCAAGCGCTCGACCCAATTGGTGTCCCCTGGCTCAAAGGTTTCGATCCGCACCTCTTGCTTGGTCGCATCGTACACGGCTTTGATAGCACCATTATGGTAATCAGGCGTAGCGCCCTGCACCTTGAGCAACAGGCCATGTTCGCCGCCCGCGCTGAGGCTTGTGAGCACGACTGACGCTTCCTGAGTTGTCGATAATACATTTGTCTGCCAGTACAAGGGGCCGCTGCCGCTTACCTGTAATTGCCAATCCGTCAGATGCGCGTTGCTCGTGGCCCCCGACCAGGACGCGCCCAACGTCGCAGAATCGCGGTTGAACCTGTCCAGCACCGAGTCGCTAAGCATGCAGTTCGTCACAACATCACGCGGCTGAATATCTGCTGGCGTATCACTGGTGCCGGGGTAGAACAGAAATTTAACCCTGGTTCCCACCGCCTGCGGGGCATCCCATGTCACCGTTGTAAAACCGTTCGCATCAACGGATTCGGTTGATGTGGTATTCGCAGGGTTGGGGAACGGCGCGACCGTGAGCAGTGACACCGGCTGGCGCTGCGAGATAAACGCGCCATCGAGGCTGCCGGTTGTATCCGTCAGGCGGGCCGCAATTTTGTACGAGCCGGGCGGCGATTGGCTTATAAATTGAAATCGCGCGCCGTCTTTGCACACATCAAGAAAGAAATATGCCGGCAGTCCTGCCAAACTGCCCCAGCCGTTCGAAGCATACACGCTGATTGGCAGCGCCAGCAGCATGGCAGCCAATAGCAAACCTGTCACTCCTCGTCGCATAATCCCCTCCTGTAGCCTTATTGCAAGCCCACCAGCATTTGCAGATCATGTCGGTACGTTTAGTGTAGCACCGTTGATTAGGCATGTCTATGAAGCAATTCACATGACTGCTTTGGATGTGTGCATTGATGTGCTATCATCCAGATATTGACATGCATAGCGTAAGGAAAAAATCCATGCCACATACACCCGAAGAGTACGGCTTCGCGACCCGCGCCATCCACGCCGGGCAGGAACCAGAAGCGACCACTGGCGCGGTGACCGTGCCGATCTTCCAGACTTCGACCTTTGCGCAGGAAGCAGTTGGCGTCCACAAAGGGTATGAATACGCCCGCACCCATAATCCGACTCGCGAGGCGCTGGAGAAGGCATTGGCAGCACTCGACGGCGGCACACATGGCTTGGCGTTCGCCTCCGGTCTGGCCGCCGAGACGACCATGATGCTCATGCTTTCGGCTGGCGATCACGTCATCTGCGGCGACGACGTGTACGGCGGCACGTACCGGCTGTTCGATAAGGTCTTCAAGCGGCACGGCCTCGTGTTCGATTATGTCGATACCAGCAAGGCCGATGAGGTCGCGGCGGCCATGCGCCCCGAAACCAAGCTGATCTGGCTTGAGACGCCAACCAACCCACTGCTCAAGCTAGCTGATATCACAGCAATCACAAAAGTGGCGCGCGATCGCGATGTGCTGACGCTGGTGGACAACACCTTTGCCTCGCCGTACTTCCAGCGCCCGCTGGAGCTTGGCGCGGATATTGTGCTGTACAGCACCACGAAGTACATCGGCGGCCACAGCGATGTTGTCGGCGGCGCGGTGGTCACCTCGAACGACGATGTCGCTGAGCGGCTGCGCTTCCTGCAGAACGCGGCGGGCGGCGTGCCCGGCCCGTTCGACTGCTTCCTGGTCACGCGCGGACTCAAAACGCTGGCGGTGCGCATGCGCGCCCACGAGGCAAATGCGCTACAGGTCGCGCGCATGCTTGAGGAGCACTTATCTGTCGAGCGCGTGATCTACCCCGGCCTGCCATCGCATCCGCAGCATGAACTGGCGCAGCGCCAGATGTGCGGCTTCGGCGGCATGATCTCAATCGTGCTGCGCGGCGGTGAAGCTGCGGCGCGCGAGATGGTGCGCCGCACCACGATCTTCACGCTGGCCGAAAGTCTGGGCGGCGTGGAAAGCCTGATCGAGGTGCCAGCCGCCATGACGCATGCCAGCGTCGCCGGTTCGAAGCTGGAAGTGCCCGCAGGGCTTGTGCGGTTGTCAGTCGGAATCGAGGATGCGGAGGATCTGCTGAAGGATCTGGAGCAAGCACTCAAGGGAAAGCAGAAAGAAGAAGGAAGAAGGAAGAAATAACATTTCAAGATCTCTACTTTCTTCCTTCTTCTTTCTTCCTTCAGCGAACGCGGAAGCCCTGTTCCTGGCCGGCCGGCTGCTCCCAATCTACCTGGACATCGTCGACATGCGCGTGGCGCGGGCCGTTGTGACACCACTGCACCACGCGCTGCACGGCGTCGCGCGGCCCTTCGAACACCGCTTCGACGCGCCCGTCAGGTAGGTTACGCACCCAGCCCGCCACGCCCGCAGCCTGCGCCTGCTCGCGCGTGCGAGCGCGAAAGAACACGCCCTGCACGCGTCCAGTGATGTAAACATGTGCTCGTGTATGGTCATTCATAAACTGCAGATTGCACATTGCAGATTGTAGATTGGCGAATACCTACATAATCTGCAATCTACAATCCGAAATCTACAATTGTTAGGCGTTCAACTCCTCAGTCACGCTGGTTGCAATGAAGATCACGCGCTCACCGATGTTGGTCGCGCGGTCGCACAGCCGCTCCAGGGTGTAAGTCACATCCAGCATGTAAATGGCGCAATCGAACTTGCTTGGATCTTGCCGCGCCGCGTCAAGCAGTTCAGCAGTCACCTGATCTTCAAGTTCATCAACCTTCATGTCTTCGTTGGCAAGCGAACGCGCAAGCCCAACGTCCACATGAACAAACGCGTCAAGGCTGGCGTTCAACATGTGTTGGGCATACTCGCCCATGCGGTGTAGTCCGGCTGGCGTATCCATCAGCGAGGGAGCCTTGAGGCAGCGTTCTACCCGGCGGGCAATGCCCTTCGCGTAGTCACCCGCGCGCTCAAGCTCCCCAGCGATGGCAACAGTTGCGCTGAGACGACGCAGATCGGTGCCCAGCACCGGCTGTTGCGTTGCAAGCAGTTCCAGAACGGCTTCTTCAATAGATTTTTGAAGTGCATCAATCTCATCATCATCCTGAATAACCTGCTTGGCACGGATGGGGTCCCACTGCTCAAGCGCCTGCATGGCGTCAGACAGCGCGTGCTCCACACGGCTGCCCATCCGCAGCAAATTGTCATGCACAACTTTCAACTGTTTCAAATAACGTTCGCGCATCGGTCGTTCCTTTCACACTGGAGTCTACGTACACATCCACAATGATGTGACACAACCGGTTCCTACCAACTCACGGGCTGCATGTTGATGGCGGCTTTCGCGTGCGCGTCTACCAGCGTCATCAATCACCATGTGCATCAGTACAAGCACACAACATAGACAAAGAGTTTGAATATGCTAGCGTAACTATAGCGCCATTATGCTAAGAATATGTTAAGAGGTTGTAAAATCTGCGGCACAACACACCCTCTTTCTTTGCGCTTCGTGCCCATCCTGCTATACTGCCAATAACTATTCTGCAACAATGGAGCAAACGCCATTCCGTGGCGTTTATATTATATACGTGTATGCAAGATACCAGTTTAATCCGTAACTACTGCATTATTGCCCATATTGATCATGGTAAAACCACGCTTTCTGATCGCCTGCTCGAAATGACGGGCACGATCAGCGCGCGTGAAAGCCGTGAGCAGCTGCTCGACAGCATGGATCTGGAGCGCGAGCGTGGCATCACGATCAAGCTCAAGGCCGTGCGTATGAATTATACCGCGCAGGATGGCAAGACGTATACGCTGAACATGATCGACTCGCCCGGCCATGTGGACTTCAATTATGAAGTGTCGCGGGCGCTGGCGGCATGCGAAGGCGCGATCCTGGTGGTGGACGCGGCGCAGGGCGTGGAGGCGCAGACGCTGGCGAACGTGTACCTCGCGCTGGAGCATGACCTGACGATTATTCCGGTCATCAACAAGATCGACCTGCCGAGCGCGCAGCCGGAGTTCGTGGCGCAAGAGATCGAGGATATGGTCGGGCTGCCAAAGGATGAAATTATTTTCGCCTCCGCCAAAGTGGGTCGCGGCGTGCCAGACATTTTGGAGGCGATCGTCCAGCGCGTGCCAGCGCCGCATGGTGAGAGCAACAAACCACTGCGGGCGCTGATCTTCGATTCGCATTACGATCCCTACAAGGGTGTGATTGCGTATGTGCGTGTGATGGAAGGCGTGCTGCAAGACGGCGAAAAAGTGCTGATGATGGGCACGCGGGTCACCGCTGACATACTTGAAATCGGCGCGTTCCGCCCGATGATGTCGCCCCTCCAAGAGCTTGGGTCCGGCGACGTTGGCTACATCGCTACCGGCCTCAAGAGCGTGGATGAGTGCCAGGTGGGCGATACAATTACGCTCGCGAATCGCCCGGCTACTGAACCGCTGCCCGGCTACCGGCCCGCCAAGCCGATGGTATTCGCTGGTTTGTACCCAACCGACTCGGACCAGTACACCGACCTGCGCGAGGCGCTGGAGCGGTTAAAGATGAATGACGCCGCACTCTCGTTTGAGCCAGAAACGTCGGCGGCGCTGGGCTTCGGCTTCCGCTGCGGCTTTCTGGGCCTGTTGCACATGGAAATTGTGCGCGAGCGGCTGGAGCGCGAGTACAACCTCGACTTGCTGATCACTGCGCCGAGTGTGGAGTATCAGGTGCTCAAAACCGATGGCGAAGTCATCTCCGTTGATAATCCGTCGGAGATGCCCGACCCCGGCTATATCGCAAGCATCGAGGAGCCTGTGGCCCTGATCAGCATTATTGTGCCATCGCGCTACATCGGTACGATCATGGATCTCGTGACCAACAAGCGCGGTGTGTTTGACACCATGGAATACCTCGATCAGCAGCGCGTGATGCTGAAATACCGCATCCCTCTGGCTGAAATGATCGTAGAATTTTATGACCAACTGAAGAGTCGCACGCAGGGCTACGCCTCGCTCGACTACAACGTTGCTGGCTACCAGGAAGCCGATTTGGTCAAGCTGGACATTCTGGTGGGCGGCAAGCCAGTCGATGCCTTGTCGTTGATTGTGCATCGAGACATGGCGTACAATCAGGGCCGCCTGCTCGCAGAAGAACTGCGCAAGTTGATCCCGCGCCAGATGTTCGAAGTGCCAATTCAGGCGGCCGTTGGCGCGAAGATTATTGCCCGCGAAACAATTCGCGCCATGCGCAAAGATGTGCTGGCGAAGTGCTACGGCGGCGACATTACGCGCAAGCGCAAGCTGCTGGAAAAGCAAAAAGAGGGCAAGAAGCGGATGAAAATGGTTGGCAGCATCGAGATTCCGCAAGAAGCATTTATGGCAGTTCTCAGTCTTAACAAATAACGTGGTCCCGGTGGGGCAATCCGGCGGATCGTTCCTACCACAATTCAAGTTTCATCAAGGAGCTATTTTGAAGATTCTACGTTGGACGGCACTCGTCCTTGCCGCCCTGGCGATGGTCGCCTGTGGCATTCCTGCTACCCAAGCCGACACCGTTGCGCGCGTCGATAATGTTACATTAACCCAGCAAGAACTTGATGCCCGCATCAAGCGCGTACAAGACTCGTTTCAGAACACGCAGCAGGATCCGACATCAAGCGCGCAACAAAAACCATCTGACGACGAAATCAAGCGCGGCGTGGTTGATTTGTTTGTGCAGCAAAATCTGGTACTAAGTCTCGCCAAGCAGCGCAACATTTCGATTGACGATACAGAAATTAATGCTGAGATCGAGCGCGTTCGCGGGCAGGTCGAGCAGAGCGGGCAGAAACTCGATACAATTGTGCAGGGACGCCTCGGTTTCCCTGGCACAAACTCAAGCGAATTTCGACAGTTCATGTCCTCTCTACTCGCACAAGACAAGCTCGGCGCGACGCTGGTGACGACCGACACCGTGCGACAGGAACTCGAAGCGCAGATCATGCCGCGCACCACCCAGCAGGTCGAGAAAATCGACGTGGCGCACATTCTGGTTGACACCGAGGAGAAGGCCAAGGAAGCAATCGACCGGCTGAACAAGGGCGAAGATTTTGCGGCGCTCGCCAAAGAAATGTCTACTGATCCAGGCTCCAAGGACAATGGCGGCGAGTACAAAGGTATTCAGCGCGGCCAGTTCATTCCAGAGTTCGAGAAGGTCGCCTTCGACGAGTTACAGCCCGGCGAGTACACCAAAACGCCAGTCAAATCACAATATGGCTACCATGTCATCAAGCTGATTTCCAAAACGACCGGCCCGGCCATGACCGAGGAAGAGGCAAAGCAGGCGGTTGAGCAGGCCTTGCCCCAGCAAGTGCAGCAGAAGCAGCAACAGGCGGTGCAAGATACTCTGTCGATCAGGAGAAGCAGAAGGCCAAGGATGAGGGCCGCCTGGTAGAGCCAGCCTATGCCGAAGCGACCGCCGTGCCAGCACAGCCAGACGGCACCGCGCAGCCACAGCAGGAGCAGCCCGCGCCTACTGCACAGCCGTAAAAACATAACCGCAGATGCGCGCCGATAAACGCTGATACATTAAGATATCTGCGCGTATCTGTATTCATCTGCGGTTTCATGAACTATGCTTGACCAACTCACAACTATTTGCGCCGCGCTCAACATCAATCCGTTAGAGCGCGGCCTTCAACTTCTGCCTGCCACCGCGCTCATGCCAGCCGTGCCTCCGTCGGTCAGCGACCCGGCGGAGCGGGCATGGTCGGAAATGCAGGGCCATGGGCCGTACACGCCCACCGTGCTGCCCTTCCCGCTTGTCGCAACGCAGCCCGCGCTTGTTGCTGGCGTTTATGCTGAACATGCCGCTGCGGTGCAGCACACATTGTTGCAGCGCTATCCAGGGACACATCCGATTACGCTGGTGCCTGCTGATGCTGCGAACATGCAGCACACCACGTTGGGCGAGCTTGTCAACCAGCCGCTCGATGGCATAGCGTACATTCATCTGCCACCGCTTGCGCCGCTGGCCGATCTGTGTGGCGATGGCCTGGCGGTGGTTGTGGCGCAACTCCTCGGGCCACGCGGCTGCCCATGGGACCGCGAGCAGACCCACCGCTCACTACGGCGTGAGTTGCTGGAAGAAACCCATGAGGTGCTTGAGGCGCTCGACGCAGATGACTCTGCCGCGCTGAGTGAGGAACTGGGCGACTTGCTGCTCCAGGTGCTGATGCACAGCGAGATGGCGCGTCAGGCAGGAGAGTGGTCGCTCGGCGATGTGTACGAAGGTATCGCCGCCAAACTCATCCGCCGCCACCCGCACATCTTCGGCGACACGGTTGTGTCCGGCACTGGCGAGGTACTGCGCAACTGGGACGCGATCAAGCAAGCTGAGCGCAGCGCGAAAGGCCACGCGCCGCGCGGCCTACTGGATGGCATTTCGCCCAGCTTGCCCGCACTAGCCGCTGCCCAAAAGATCATTGCCAAAGCGTCCAAGGCTGGCTTCGATGCCGACGAAATCAGCTACACATGGAACAAAATCCATGAGGAGCTTGATGAATTGCGCGCCGCAGCCGAGAACGAGTCGCATGCCGACGACGTAGCGCGCACGCGCGGCATTGAAGAGGAATACGGCGATCTGCTGCTGGCCGTCGTCAAGCTGGCACATTGGTTTCAGCTTGACGCTGAAAGCGCGCTCCGGTCGGCGAATGAAAAGTTCCGGCAGCGCTTCGGCCATGTGGAGCGGCAGGTGCAGACCAGCGGCGGCGATCTACGCGCCATGAGTGTCGCTGACAAAGAAGCGCTATGGAAGCAAGCCAAATATTATCACCACGAAGACGCAAAGACACAAAGAAGAGAATGAACTGGACGCAGAATAGTTTCTGTTCGTAACGTATCTTCGTGTTCTTCGTGGCTTCGTGGTTAACAAGTATGCCGAAGCCACCAATTGATATTCAGATGGGTGATGTTGTGCAGATGCGTAAGCCGCACCCTTGCGGCGGCGACACATGGCGCGTCGTGCGTGTGGGCGCGGAAATCGGCATGCGCTGCATGACATGTGATCGCAAGGTGTTGCTGCCACGCTCCACGTTCGAGCGGCGCATCAAGCAGTTTGTCGAACGCGCGCAGCCGAATACATCTGAGTCATCTTCATAACGCGCGTATCGCACATCACCTACTGTTCTCCGCACCACCCAAAATACCAGCAGCGCGCATAATGGTAGCGCGATGATTGGCGTTTCTTGCACATTCGCGCTATCATGCCATTGTTCATACCGCGACGTTTCAAGTGAATATATAATTATTGAGTATCTCATCGTGGAGCGACTACTTATCAAACGAATGGTGGGACAGATCTGTGGAGCGGTGCTGTTAGGGCTTGTGCTGCTTGGCGCACTTGGAGCCGCCCATGCTGTTGCGCAGAACGTGCGCGGTCCAATCTATACCGTGGAAGTGCAAGGACCGGTCACCTCCGTCACGACGAGCTATTTACGCGACGCGCTGCGGCAGGCTGAGAGCGCCGACGCAACTGCGCTGATTATCACATTGAGTAGCAATGGCGGCGTGCTGAGCGATGCGCGGACGTTCGCTGCCGACCTTGCCAAAGCAACCGTCCCAGTTGTGGTGTATATCGCGCCGGAAGGCACCAACGCTGGCGCGCCTGGCACGCTGCTGCTGAGCGCGGCAGGCATCAGCGCCATGGCGCCCAACACAACCATAGGTAGTCCATATCCGCTGGCCCGTGTTGACGCCGCGCTCAGCCAACAGACCCGCGAACTGGTGTTCGACAGCGTGACAACCCAGCTGCGCGATTGGAATGCCGCACATGGGCGCAACACCGACTGGCTTCAGCGCGCGGTGAATGAGGGCGCAGTGCTGACCAACGAACAGGCAGCGGCGCTCAACCCGCCTGCAGTGGACATTGTAGCAACCAGTCAGGAACAACTACTGACGCTGTTGCAGGGCCGCACGGTGAAACTCGCAACCGGCCAGACGGCAACGCTCGATACGCTGGGCCGCGCCACTACACCGCTCACACCGTCGCTATGGCAGAGTCTGCGGCTGACACTTTCAAACCCGACCGTGGCCTTCGCGCTGCTGATCGTCGGCGCGCTCGCGATTTATCTTGAACTGGCAGCACCCGGCACATCCATCTTTGCAGGCATCGGCGTGGTGCTCTTCATTGCCGCCTTTGCCGGGCTGGTGACGCTGCCGCTGCAATGGTGGGCGATAGGGCTGCTGGTGGTTGGGTTGCTCATGCTTGGCCTGGAATTTTTCATTCCTACCCATGGCGGTCTTGCAATTCTCGGCCTGGCGCTGCTGGTCGTCGGCGCGCTCAACCTGATTGATCCGACGCAGGCACCCGGCGTGTCGGTGGCAGGCTGGGCTATCGGGTTGGTGGCGATTGCTCTGGCGGTGATTGTGGTACTGGGTGTGCTGCTCATTATCCGCAGCCGCCACGCGCCCACCACCACCGGACAGGAGGGCATGGTTGGCAAGCTGGCCGAGGTGCGCAAGCGGCTCGATCCGGAAGGATTTGTGTTTGTGGAAGGCGCGCTGTGGCGGGCGATCAGCGCCGACGGCGACATTGAAAAGGGGGATTGGGTGCGCATTACAAGCATGCACAATCTTCGCCTTGTGGTGCAGCACATTGATGATACGGACGAACCATCGTCGTAAATGAAAGGAACCTCTCATGGGAGCAGGATTAACGTTGTTATGCTTGGCAGTGGTACTGTTTGTGGTGCTCATGGTGGTGCTATCGGCAGTTAAGATCGTGCCAGAATACGAGCGCGGTGTGGTATTCCGGCTGGGCCGGCTGGTCGCCGCGCGCGGACCGGGGCTGTTCTTTCTCATCCCGATCTTCGAGCGCATGATCCGTGTGGACCAGCGCGTGATCACCATGGACGTGCCCGCGCAAGAGGTCATCACGCTTGACAATGTGACGATCAAGGTCAATGCAGTGCTGTACTTCATGGTCATTGACCCGCAGATGGCCGTGGTCAAAGTCATGGATTACATCCGCGCCACCATGCAGATCGCGCAGACTACGCTGCGCAGTGTAATCGGTCAGGTCGAGCTTGATGAACTGCTGGCCCAACGCGAAAGCATCAACCAGAAGCTGCAACAGATCATCGACGAGCAGACCGAGCCGTGGGGCGTCAAAGTAACCATCGTCGAGGTCAAAGATGTGGAATTGCCGCAGAGCATGCAGCGCGCTATGGCGCGTCAGGCTGAGGCTGAGCGCGAGAAGCGTGCCAAAATCATCCACGCCGCTGGTGAGTTCGAAGCCTCCAAAAAGCTGGCTGAGGCCGCTAACGTCATCTCGACCGAGCCGGCGGCGCTGCAACTGCGCTACCTTCAGACGCTCACCGAAATCGCGGTGGAGAAGAACAGCACCATCGTCTTCCCGCTGCCGGTTGACACGCTGAAGATATTCCTGGATCGCGTAACTACATTGCAAAACGGCAATGGAGCTACGCATATCCCCCCGCCGCAGCCGAACCAGCCAACAACGCGGCGGCTTGAGGAAAGTGATAGCCTCACAGAATAAGAATCTGAGCAACGATAGAACAGTTGCACACAGCAGTATAATAACAACATATCCGTGGGGCGCTTGGGCTGCGCCCCTCTCGCATGCTCTAAATGAATTGACGGAAAGAAGAAGCTATGAATATTGCAGTGACACATGGCGACGCCTTGAGTCAGGAAACACCACTGCTGGTGGTTGGCACCTGGAAAGGCGAGGCACTGCCAGAACAGATCGCACGTTTGCTGGAAGCTGACGATTGGAATGGCAATCCCAAGCAGACGCTGCTGCTATACACGCGCGGCGCGATCCCGGCCCGGCGGGTGCTACTGGTCGGACTGGGCGAGCAAGACAGTGTGCATGCCGACCGGCTACGCGAATTCGCGGCGGTGGCAGCCCAACGCGCCCGTGAAGCCAGGATCGAACGCTACATGCTGGCCGTTCCATCGTTGGGCGGCGTGGAGACCCGCGCTGCCGGGCAGGCGCTGGCCGAGGGCAGCCTCATGGCGTTGTATCGTTATCAGAAGTACAAGACCGGCCTCAAGGATGAGGATAAGCGCGAGATCGATCAGCTCACTATTGTAACTTCTCGTGTCGACGAGGCGCTCACTTCCGGTGTAACCACCGGCGAAGCGGTTGCGCGCGGCGTTATGCTGGCCCGCGATCTCGCCAACGCGCCGGGCAACGAACTTACACCGACAGTCATGGGCGAGACGGCTCAGCAGATCGGGCGCGAGTTCGGCATGCCGGTGACGGTGCTAGGGCCGAATGAGTTGCGCGAGCAGGGCTTCGGTGGCATCCTGGCCGTGGCACAGGGCTCGCAGCAGGAGCCGCGCTTCATCATCATCGAGCATGGCATGGAGCACACCGACGGCCCGACGATCTGCCTGGTGGGCAAAGGCATCACTTTCGACTCAGGCGGCATCTCGATCAAACCTGGCACAGGCATGGAAGACATGAAGATGGACATGGGCGGTGCCGCTGCCGTGCTCGGCGCGATGCGGGTCGTCGGTGAATTGAAGCTGCCGCTTCATGTCGTCGGGCTGATCAGTTCGGCGGAAAACATGCCGAGCGCCAGCGCCTACAAGCCGGGCGACATCGTCACGACACTGAGCGGCAAGACAATCGAGGTTATCAACACCGACGCCGAAGGGCGCGTGGTGCTGGCCGACGCACTGCATTACGCGAGTCGCTTCCAGCCCAACGCCGTGATTGATCTGGCGACACTGACTGGCGCAATCATGGTCGCGCTGGGGCCGCATGCTACCGGCATGATGAGCAACGACGACGATCTGGCAGCGCGGCTCCAGCGGGCTGGTGATGCAAGCAGCGAGCGTGTGTGGCGGCTGCCGCTCTGGGATCAGTACAAAGACATGGTCAAGAGCGATATCGCCGACGTGAAAAATAGCGCAGGTCGTCCGGGCGGCGCGATCACCGCGGCGGCGTTCCTCAGCGCCTTTGTCGACGACTACCCGTGGGCGCACCTCGACATCGCTGGCACCGCCTGGGTGGATCATCAGAGCAAAGCATATACGCCGAAAGGGGCGACCGGCGGCGCAGTCCGGCTGCTGATTGAAACGCTGCAAAGCTGGCTATAACACAACGAAGAGCATGGGCAGGATATGCTGATATGATTACTACACGCTATCATATCAGCATATTGAACACATCGGACAAAATTGTCTCTTTTGCCGTTTAATTCATGCATTATGTCACGCGCAACGTGCGACATTTTCAACTCTCACCAAACGCAGGAGCAAGCATGTCGCAGGAATTTGTTGTTCGATTTTGGGGCGCGCGCGGTAGCTACCCTGTGCCGGGCGCGCGAACACTGCGCTTTGGTGGCAACACGTCGTGTGTCGAAATTCAGGCTGGTGGACACACGATCATCCTTGATGCAGGCACTGGCATCATCAATCTCGGCAGCGAACTTGTACGGCGCGCACATGCCCACAACGACGCGCCAATTGTGGCGACCATTTTCTTCAGCCACATGCATCATGATCACACGCAGGGGTTCCCTTTTTTTGCGCCAGCATACAAGCCAACCAGCACGCTTCAGATGCTTGGGCCACGCATCTTCGCTAATGACTTGCAGGACACGCTCGCCCGCTCCATGCTGCCACCAAACTTTCCCATCAGTCTTGATGAATTAGCCGCGCACAAAAAGGTTTGGAACATCGCGGACTCGGATGTGGTGCTGTTCGGCAACACGCCAACAGATATCTCGATTCTCGACATGGAGCGCGATGTCATCCCATCTTCGCCTGACATGGTGCGCGTTAGTGTCTACCACAGCTACGCGCATCCTAAAAACGGTGTGCATAGCTACCGCATTGATTGGCAGCATAAATCTATTGTGTACGCTACTGATATCGAAGGATGCACCGAAGTCGATGAGAAATTCGTTGCATTTGCGCATCACGCCGACCTGCTCATTCATGATGCACAGTACGAGCAAAACGATTATGTAAATCCCTCAAAACCGCGGCAAGGGTGGGGGCACAGCACGATGGATATTGCCTGCGCAATCGCTACCAAGAGCCAGGTTCAACAATTGGTGCTGTTTCACCATGATCCAACGTATGATGACGCGAAGATTACCGCAATCGAACATCGGGCGCAACAGATTTTCCCGTGCGTGGAAGCAGCGTACGAAGGATTGGAGTTACACATCTAAGCGCTTGCTGGCGCTACCGGCAGCGTGAAGAAAAAGGTACTCCCCGCGCCTAGCGCGCTTTCGACCCAGATCGCGCCGCCATGCGCCTCAATAACCAGCTTGCAGAACGTAAGCCCCAGCCCGCTCCCGCCGCGCCGATCACTGACCTGCGAGAATTTAGTGAAGATTTTTTCCTGATCCTTAGGGGCAATACCGATGCCACGGTCACTCACTGCGACGCAAATCAGCGGGGCGGGCGGCGAATCAGTGCTGCCAGTCGAGTGAACGCTGCTCTCGACTGGCCAGGCGCGAACCAACACGGTGCTACTCCGACCGCTAAACTTCAGCGCATTGCCAAGCAGATTCTGCACCACACGCACGATAAGTTCCGCATCAGCACGCGCCAATGGCAAGGGTGACTGCACATCTGTTTGCACCAGTACACCGCGATCATGCGCAAGGCCCGAGATCTGGTTACGAGCACGCTCAATGAGTGACGGCACATCACATGCGGCGAGATCAAGCGGCAAGCGACCATCTTCCAGACGGCTGATATCAAGCAGCGTGTTGATCATGCTGAGCATCTGGGTCGAGCTATTATGCGCGATGGTAAGCACATTGCGCGATGTCATCGAAATATGCGACGTGTCTTTTTGAAGCAACTCAATCGCTGCCATGACACTTGACAGCGGGCTGCGCAGATCATGCACGATCATGTTGGTCAAATCATCGCGGAGCCGCTCTGCCGCTTTCGATTCCGTGATATCGCGCAGCACAAGCAGCGCGCCGCCTGCATTAGCGCCACTTCGCTCGGCTTTCAACACGTTCCATTCCAAGGAAGGCTGATTGACCTGGGTCGCATTCAGTTGACCGCTCTCAAATGTCGTGCTGCCGCTCACCACCGCGCTGAGGCTGCGGCGCAGATGGCGCCATTCGTCAGGTTCATAGGTTGCCGTCTGCTTCCAGGCAGATAGAAATTGCATAATGCTATTATGCATCGTCTCGCGCGGGGCAACACCACTGAGCCGCATGAGCGCCCCATTGGCAAGCTCTACCTGCGCCTCGGAACCAATCAGCATCACGCCATCACGCGTCGATGCAAGAATGGAGGCCATGGCATCGCGGGCGTCACGCACCTTGTCAAACAACTGCGTGTTCTCCACTGCACCAGCCGCTTGCGTTGCGAACAGCACAATCGTCTCCTGGTCAGAGGAATCCGGAAGTTCGTCGCCGTAGAACACGCACAGTGCGCCAAGCGTGCGCTGCATGGCATGCAGTGGCACCATGAGCAGCGACTCGCCTGAAGCCAGCGCGTGAAAAAACGCTTGTGGATGGCCGGATGCAATAACCTCGCGCACCTTTGGCTCAAGCTCGGCAATAGGTGGCTGTGCACCAATCTGCACCACACTACGAACATACTCATCTTCCTCAAACAGCAAGATACTTGCACCATGCGCATGTGTTAGCTCGATCGCACCACGCGCTGTCATAGCAAAGATTTCATCTGGGCTGCGCAACGCGGTATTCATCGCCATGGCAACTGCGTTGAGCGCGGTCAAGCTCTGCAAATTATGCTCAAGCCGTCGATTTGTTGCCGAAAGCTCTTGCGCCCGCCGCGCCAACGCTTGATCAATCTGTGCGAAGGTGCGCGCATTTTCCAGCGCCACCACCGCCTGGTCGGCCACTGCTTCCAACAATTGTTGATCGTTGTTCGTAAACGTGCTGCCGTACCGCGGGTTCAGCACCTCAATCACGCCCTGTACCCCGCTGACACTAATCAGTGGCACCGCCAACATCGCCCGCGTGGTGTAACCAGTTGATCGATCTGTGACAGAATAAAAGCGGTCATCTTCTTGCACGTTGTTGACGATCAACGATTTGCCGCTGCTTGCGACATAGCCCGCAATACCAACGCCGCTCGGAATCCGCTGGCCCAGCAACTGACTACCGAAATGGCCGCTGGTGTAGGCAAACACCAATTCGTCACTGTCGTGGTCCACCAGCAGCAGCGAGCCTTCTTCCACGCGCAACAATTCGCATACTTGCTCCATGATCAGCGATGGCACGCGCTCCGGGTCAAGCGAGGAGTTCAGCGTGCGCCCGATACGATTCAACGTGGCAAGCTCGCGCGCCTGACGCTCAGTCCGTTGATACAGGCGCGCATTTTCAATGGCAATGGCAGCCTGAACGCCGATCGTGACCAGCAGATCAACCTGCGACGTTGTGTAAACGTAATCTTCGCGCATGCTGCTGACATTCATCAGCCCCACCAGACGATCATGCGCAACCAGCGGAATGCCCAACCATGCGCGGCTTGGCGTGGTATCGCCGAGCAGAAGCGGCGTAATACCACGCCGTCTGCATTCTGCCACATAATCATCAGTGCAGAGCGGCGCGCGGTTCTCCACAATCACCTGTGAAAGACCTTCGTACACATTCCACGAGTCCGAGGTGAATTCGCGCTCACCATCAATAATCGAATAGGCCATGCTCATCATGCCGCTTGCGGCGTCGTACAATGCAATATAGAAGTGCGCGGCATCGACAAGCTGCCGCACGCCTGCATAGATAGTGTTGAGCAGGGTGTTAAGATCAAGTTCACTGCTAAATGACCGCCCAATTTCGAAGAGCGCCTGCAATTGGTCGATATGCACCTGATGCGTCGCTGTGACGTCAAGCAACGTCAGAGCTGGGCCGAGTTGTGCCGCAACCGCGCGCAGAACAACCTGGCTTTCCATAGTGAAGGACGGGCACTCCATGTACGCCCAGCCAAGCAACGCGCCGCGCGCCTGTAGCGGCACAAAACAGTACGCCAGCTCGTCATCTGTGTCGCTTGCTTCTGTTACGAGTTCACCCGCTTTGAGCAGCTTCCACTCCTGTGGACTTGGTGGCCGTGGCTCCATCTGCGCGTCGAGACCAAAGCTGATCGGCATGTCTGCATTTGTCCAAACGATACAGCAAACCTGGGGGCTAAACCAATGATCAAGCACGTCAAGACCACATGCAGCGCCTTCTGCCAGCGTGCATGCCTGCGCAAGCTCGGTAGAAAGATGATAGTAAAGTTGAGAGATACTTGCTTCTTGAAAATGCGCAGGAGCCATGAGTTCATCCTTTATCTTGATGCTCAATAATATCTTAACAGATTAACCATGTCTTGACAATTTATACGTTTGAGAGTATACAAAAGTTTCTCTGTTTTGAACCAATTTGCGTGCGTTATACTACATCAACGCGTTTACACCATTAAACTGGCACATGAAAGGACACATCATGAGCATCATTCGCTTGTGCTTCATCGCGCTTTCACTTGGCTCGATCTGCGTGCTGGGGAGCATGCCGTCGCTGGTGGCCTCAACAACCCGCTCGTCACCGAACGCCGAACAGGTGTTGTACGATGGCTCGCAAGGCGGCCTACCAGCAGAGCAAGGACACTTGACATATGGAACCAACGACGCCCAAGCCACGCAATCATTTAGTAACGGTGCCACAACGCTTGATACAACGGCGAATAACTCTATTGCAGCGGGGTACGGATACATTGGCAACTCATTCGACCGCACAACCGGCTACACTGTGCGCTTCACTGTGCAGGTCGCGAGCGAGGATCATGCGAACAATGATAGAGCTGGCTTCAGCATCATCGCACTGAGCAGCGATCATCAGGGCATCGAGCTTGGCTTCTGGACTGACCAAATCTGGGCACAAAATTATGACAATACCAACCAATTCACCCATGGCGAAACAGCACCGTTCAGTACAACCGCTGCGCTGACAACCTACGATCTGACAATCTTCGGCGACACATACACATTGCGAAGCGGTGGAAATGACCTGCTCACCGGCAGCCTGCGTGATTACAGCAGCTTCTGTTCCACGCCAGGCGCGCCCAGACCATGTCCATATGCCATTCCCAACGCTCTGTTTCTCGGCGACGACACAACCTCCGCTCAGGCGAAAATCCTGTTTTCATTCGCATCGCTCACACTTGGCACGCCTGAAATCCCTACACCAACCACCACAATTAGTCCATCAGCAACAGCCATGCCCTCGGCCACGCCAACACCGCAATCAACACGCCTCTTTCTGCCCGCGCTGATGAAAGCGCCGTGATGGCACAGCCTATGCACGCTCCATGATGTAAGCAAATATGTGTAAGAGAAGGAGACAGATAATGGACATCAAAGGATTGAAAGTTGCCGCGCTTGTGACTGACGGCTTTGAGCAGGCTGAATTGCTATCGCCTAAAGAGGCGCTGGAGAAAGCCGGCGCGACGGTTCAGGTCGTGTCACCCAAGGACAACAAGGTCAAGGCCTGGGATGAGACCGACTGGGGGAAAGAAGTTCCCGTCGATGTGAAGCTGAGCAATGCGCGGCCCTCTGACTATGACGCGCTGCTGCTGCCGGGCGGCGCGATGAATCCTGACCACCTGCGCACCATGCCAGAAGCGGTGCAATTCGCAAAATCTTTCTTCACCGACGGCAAGCCGGTCGCGGCGATTTGCCACGCGCCATGGCTGCTAGCCGAGGCCGACGTGATCAAGGGTCGCACGTTGACGAGCTATAAGTCCATTCGTACCGATCTGAAGAACGCGGGTGCCAATGTGGTCGATAAAGAGGTTGTTATCGATGGAAATCTAACCACCAGCCGCAATCCGAACGATCTGCCGGCCTTCAACAAGGCGATTATCGAGCAGTTTGCGAAAGGTGCCGGCAAGCAGACCGCGCCCACCAGCGCTGACTAGAAGCGCGTGGTACAGGGTCTCGTGTTCCGTAAGCATAGCCGCCGAGCCGAAGCGCAACTTTGGCCCGGCGGTTGCTCCACATATCCCCTCATTGCTCGATATCCCTACGTCCCTCAGTCTGAACTCATGTCGGAACAACATCGACCGTTGTGGAATGAACCGGCTGACGAGCATCAACGAAGAGCAGGCCAATCAGCACAACCTCCACACCTTTGTCGATAATGCCGGTAGGATTCAGGCGAAATCCATTCACGAGAAAATACATGATGAATGTTACGGCGGCAAAGATAATCAGGAGCCAGCGCACCAAAGGTCGAAAGCGCGACAGTGATGGAAGATAAAGTGCAACGCCGAGGGTGAGGTAGCCGATCCCATTGAGCAGGAAGAGATAGGAGAGCGGTAGCGGGAGGTAGCGGAGGATACTGAAGCCGCCCGGAGGACCACCAAAAGATCGAGCCGCTCCGACGCGAGGAGGTGGCGCAGCACCGAAGCCGCCCATACTCATGCCGATACCGCGTTGCAGATGGACGAGAGCCGTGATGCCGATAAGGACGAGGATCGCAATCTGCAAAGCCCCAATCGTTCTTTGTAAGCGCCGCACCTGTACCTGACTCATGGGTGAACCTCCTCGGTTTTGGGCCGCCATAGACAGAATGATCGACGCAATCGTACGCATTACATGTGTAGAATGTATTAAATTTATATGAGAGGAAGATGAGTGTCTCAGCGATAAAAATACCCCGGCCTTTTTCAAAGCAGGGGTACAGAATACAAGCATTTTTACATGGCAAACCGAACTACGGCGCGGCTCCTCAGTTAGACAAACGCCGAAAGGCCAGTAATCTCGCGCCCAACCACCAGCATGTTAATCTCGTTGGTGCCTTCGTAGGTATAAACCGCCTCCATGTCCGCAAAGTGCCGGGCAACATGATTCTCCAATAGAATGCCGTTGCCGCCCATGACTTCGCGCGCCAGAGCTACAACCTGCCGGGCACGCGCGGCGCAGGTCTGCTTCGCCAACGAGGCCATGCCCTCGGTCATAGTGCCTTCGTCGCGCATCTTGGAAAGCCGCCAGACCAACAACTGCATCATGGTCACTTCCGAAAGCATCTGCACCAACTTCTGCTGAATCAGTTGATAACTTCCAATTGGGCGACCAAACTGCTGCCGCTCCAGCGCGTAGGCGCGGGCGTACTCGTACACGGCAGCGGCATGGCCAACCGCTTCCCACGCCACGCCATAGCGCGTATTCCGCAGCACGGTGGCGGTATCTCTGAACGAGTTGGCATTTTCCAGCCGGTTTGCTTCTGGAATTTCGCAATTGGTCAGCGTGATGTCAGCGTTCAGCACGGCACGCTTGGAGATCTTGCCCTCGATCACCGTCGCCTCGAAGCCGGGTGTGCCTTTCTCAACCAGAAAGCCGTTGACCTGATTGGTTTCTTCGTTGCGCGCCCAGATCACGACTACATCGGCAAAGGTTGCATTGCCGATCCAACGCTTCGCGCCGTTGAGCACATAGCGATCACCGACGCGCCTGGCGGTCGTTTTGGGATGCGAGGCATCCGAGCCAACGTCCGGCTCGGTCAGGCCAAACGCGCCAATTTTCTCCAGCCGCGCCATGGCGGGCAGCCATTTCTGGCGCTGCTCCTCCGAACCGCAGAAGTAAATCGACCCCATGGCCAGGCCGCTCGTCACGCCAAAAAACGTGTCAATGCTGCCGTCGCAATGGGCCAGTTCCATCGCCGCCAAGCCATTCGCAACGCTCGACAAGCCGGGGCAACCGTAGCCCGGAATGGTACCGCCGGCAATGTTCAGTTCGGCCATTTTTGGAATCAGCTCGTAAGGAAACTCGGCTCGCTCCCAATAGTGATTAATAATCGGCGTAATTTCTACTTCGCAGAACGCCCGCACGCGGTCGCGAATGTCGCGCTCATCAGGAGTGAGCAGATCATCAAGACGATAGAAATCCACACCATGTTCTACAGACTGCGTTGTCATATCTATGCTCCACTTCTAACCAGGGAAAAATGACGCGCTGCATCATGTTTTCAATGATACCACAGCGATCTATGCTTTGGGAAGATTTGGAGCAAACCAGCGGTGTATCTTTCGTCGCCACACAGATATCCTCCACCGCACATGCGGGGAGGTTAGCTTATGACGATAGAACGCATAGAAGTCCACAGGTGTCGATACAACAACCCATGCTTCCGGGCAGCCTATTCTTCCGTATGACCAACATGCTGCTCAACCACGCGCACAAGTGATTCGAGATCGAAAGGTTTCGCCAGGCAAGCCGCCACTTCTGACTGCTTGGCAGTTCGTTCGAGATCACGGCTCGCTGAAACAAGCACGATTGGAATTGTTGCCCCACGTGGCGAAGCTTGCAGCGCCTCGATGACTTGCCATCCACTCATCTTCGGCATCATCAGGTCAAGAACGATCAGGTTCGGTGGATGTTCAAGTGCTATGTCAACTGCTGCTTGCCCATCCCCTGATGTGACGACATTAAATCCTTCGTCGGCCAGCGTTTCAGCAATAACATCACGAATGTCGGGATCGTCGTCCACAACCAGAATGGTGTATGATTCCATGGCAAAAGGCGCTCCGCCGCTGAAGGGTTGCACACGTCTTGTAACTGCTGTATACACAATTGTGATAAACCTTGGGAATGATTTTTAGATAAAATCGTAGCTTGGTGCCATATCACGTCTGAAGCACATTCAAGTTGGTTGCAATTTATGTGCCATATCTTGATACCATGTTGCGGTATATGCTTGACGGATGTAGCTGAACTACGTATGATCATACAAAATGATATGACGCAGTGATACACCATGGCTGACCAACAACGCATGTCTCATCAATCATTCCAACAGCGCTTCATACTTCCCATCCGCATCCTTATTTCCCTCTTGCAGGTGGTTGTTGTGGTAGCTGTTCTTTGGCAGGCATGGCAATTTGCCGCGCGCCCCGATCCGCTTGATACGCTACGACGTGGCGATACGCTGTTCATGGCCGGGCGTTACCATGACGCCCGCACGACTTATAACCAGCTTGTCATTCAAGATCCCTCATTAGCACGCGGGTACGTTCGTCAAGGCATGGTGGCAGCTATTCGTGGCGAATTTGAGGTTGCAAGCCGTTCGCTTGCGCGCGCAATTGGTCATGGGTCTTCAAGGTCGAAGATCGCGATCTCGCGCGCCTGTATCAAGGCTATGTAGCACTGCAACTTGGCCATGCTGATGAAGCCGTCGCGACATGGCAAACAATCGACTCCAGCTCGGCGCTGCTGCCAGATGCGGCGCATGCTTGAAGGCGAGCGCCTGCTCCTTGCTGGCGATTATGCAAGTGCCGAGGCAGTTTTTCGCCGTGTATCGTTGAATGAACTGCCACCAGCATGGCGCGTGGTGGTACGTGATCGATTAGCTGCCTTGCGCGCGGCGAGCGATCCCCAAGGTGCGCTCGCCCTGCTTCAACAGTCAGCCGACAACTCACCAGGAACACTTGCGCCGAGTATGGCTGCTTTTGTCGCGCCGCTCCTGTCTTCCGGCGGACCCGACATGGATGCGCTCGCCGCCGCTCTTCGCGCCAACCCAACGCAGCGACCTGCGCTGCTTGGGCAGGTGTACCTGGATGGCAAGCTCTATGCGCTGGCCGAGGCGCAGTTTACTGCTGCCGCTGCCGACAATGCCTACGCACGAGCAGCGGCGGCCTACGCGGCCTACACTCGCTGGCTGGCTGGCGACCGCGCCGCCGGGCAAAAGCGGCTGGAGGAGTTAGTCGCCACGCATCCGGACGAGCCACGCGCCCGCGCCTTGCTGGCGCTGACGCTGCTGACTGATCAGCAGGCCCAGCCCGCGCAGACCCAGCTTGCTACCATGCAGAAGCTGGCCCCTCAAGCACCCGACACGCATCTGGCATGGGCGCAGTGGTATGCCGCAACATCAGATTATATTGCAGCGACGAATGAATACGAGCGCGCCGTGCAGTGAAGCACCGCTTGCGGAGCGTGGCATCTATGCGCTCGCGCAGGCACAATTTCATGTCGAAACCGAGGTGCAGGTCTGCGAAACAGGCCAACCGGTTGCCGAAGAAGCCGCCCGGCTGCTCCCGAACAACGTCACCGCATGGACGACGCTGGCCGCCGCGCGCTTTCGGTGCAGCAATCCGGCAGGCGCGCGCGAAGCCGCCCGGCAGGCGCTCAAACTCGATCCCACGAGCGCCGAGGCATCCTATTATCTTGGGCGCGCGCTGGCTGCCCTCGGCGACCGTTCAGGCGCGCGCAATGCGCTGATCAGCGCCGCTGATCTCGCGCCCGACTCGGCATGGCGCGAGCGGGCCGAAACCCAGCTTGGCGTGCTTGGACTGTAGCACGACCGCGCCTGCTGCTTGCTCACTCCTGCCCATGCTATAATGTCAGCGTTCGAAAGGGAAATAATGCCATTAGCAACAATTAATAATCGACCGATTTTACTGGCGCCGTCGATTCTGCCTGCCGACTTCGCGCGGCTGGGAGAGCAGGCCCGCGCCGCCGAAGAGGCAGGCGCTGACTGGCTACAAATCGACGTGATGGATGGCGTTTTTGTGCCAAACATCAGCGTCGGCCTGCCGGTGGTCGCGTCCTTGCGCAAAGCCAGTCGGCCTGACGCTTGACTGCCACCTCATGATCACGCAGCCAGAACGCTATGTGGAAGCGTTTATTGAAGCGGGCGCGAACAACGTCACGGTGCATGTGGAAGCGACGCCGCACATCCACCGCGCAGTGCAGCAGATCAAAGAGGGCGGCGCAACAGCGGGCGTGGCGCTCAATCCGGGCACGCCGCTGGGAGCATTAGACGAAATCATTCCGTATGTCGATCTTATTCTGGTCATGGGCGTCAATCCCGGCTTCGGCGGGCAGGAATATATTCCGACAATGACCGACAAAATCGCGCGTTTGCGGCGCATGCTCGACGAGCGCGGCTACGATCATGTCAGCATTCAGGTGGATGGCGGAATCAAGATCAATAATATGCGCGCCATTGTCGAGGCGGGTGCAACCAATATTGTGATTGGTTCTGCGATTTTTAACAACCAGCATAGTGTGGCCGAAGCGGTCCAACAGCTGCGCGAGGCACTCCAATGAGCGTTGTATTGGCCACCACTGTGCATGATCCGGGCGGGCGCATGACCGAGCAGACGGCCCGCACGCTGCCAGTGTTGCGCGACGTTTTTGCTAACATCGCCGCGCAGGCGACTCACGCCGCCAGCGAAAAAACTCTTGGGCTGCTTCGTGATGCGGGCGCAATCATTCGGCAAGACACAGAGGAACGCTTCGCTGGCTACATGAAACTCGGACAGCCACGCCGCGATGCCGTCGCGCTGGCGTTGCAAAGCGACCAGCCGTTCGTCATGCTCTGCGACTTCGACCGCCTGATTCACTGGGCCGATTGTTATCCTGATGAACTTGCCGCCGTCGTCGCACGGCTGCCGGAGTATGACTTCACCGTGCTTGGTCGCACCGAGCGCGCCTTTGCGTCGCACCCGCGCGTGCAGTGCGACACCGAATCGATTATTAACCATGTGTTTGTCACCACAAGTGGCCAGTCATGGGACATCACTGCCGCAGCACGTGGATTGTCGCGCCGCGCCGCCGATGCTATTCTGGCAGGCTGCCCGGACGAAAGCATCGGCACCGACGCGTCATGGCCACTGTTCGTGCAGCGCGCGGGCGGCTTCGAGCATGGGCTACAGCGCCACCGAAGGGCTGGAGTTCGAAACCGCCGACCGCTTCGGGGACGAAGTGGCTGCGGTGGGCGGCCTGGCGCAGTGGATCGCGCGCATGGACGCCGACCCGCGCAATTGGGCGCAGCGACTGGAAATGGCGCAGCTGTCAGTAGAGGCAATGCTGCCCTATGCTCGCGCACGCGCACAAGGAGGCTGACATGACCTCGCTCATTATTCCAACTGATGCTCCAGCCGTCGCCGGCCCGCCACAGGGGCAGTGGACGTATGCCGACTGGGAAACGCTTCCCGACGATGGCAAGCGCTATGAAGTAATTGACGGGGTTTTGTACATGACCACTGCGCCGAGCAATTTTCATCAATGGATTGTGGCGCGTCTTTATCGTAATATTGGCATTCCTGCGGAAGATCAGGGTTACGCTTATACATTTCTTGCTCCGGTCGGCGTTATTATGCCCGGCTGCGCTCCTGTACAACCTGACGTCATCGTGGTGCTCAAGGACAACGCCGATATCATTCAACAGGGCAAAATCTACGGTGTGCCAGATGTGATTATCGAGGTACAGTCACCCGGCAACGCTTCGTATGACGAAAAGATCAAGCTCGTCGCGTATGCACAGGCGCGTGTGCCAGAATATGCAATTGTGAAACCGCATAGTTGTACAATAGATGTGTATGTATTGGACGCGCGCGGTCGCTACAAACATCCGCGCACGTTTGGCGAAGCCCAAACATGTAGCTTCAGTTGCTTACCAGCCATCAGCGTTGCAGTTGCAGATCTTTTTGCTGGCGCGCCCGACACAACCCTCTAACTATTTTGTGTTTTTGGAAAAAGGAGTTTCGATAGATGCCCAAAGAAGGAATTACGCCACGCGCCGAGGATTACTCGCAGTGGTATCTCGATATCGTTCGCAACGCCGACCTGGCCGACTACGCCGAGGTGGTGCGCGGCTGTATTGTGTTCAAGCCGACCGGCTACGCGCTGTGGGAGGCGATCCAGCGCGGCCTCGATGACCGCATCAAGGACACCGGACATGTGAATGCGTATTTTCCGCTGCTCATCCCGAAAAGCTTCATCATGAAGGAAGCCGAGCACGTCGAGGGATTTGCGCCGGAACTGTTCGAGGTCACGCAGATCGGCAACGACACGCTCGCTGAGCCGCTGGTCATCCGCCCGACCTCGGAAACGATTATCGGCTACTTTTATTCGAAGTGGATTCGCAGCTATCGCGACCTGCCGCTGCTGATCAACCAGTGGGCCAACGTCATGCGGGCCGAGATGCGCACGCGCCCGTTCCTGCGCACCGCCGAATTCCTGTGGCAGGAAGGCCACACCGTGCATGCCACTGAGGACGACGCCGAGCGCGAAACGCTGATGATCTTGCACGATGTGTACGCCGATTTCGTCGAGCAAGAGATGGCCGTGCCGGTCATTCGCGGTCTGAAAACCGAAAAAGAAAAGTTCCCGGGCGCGCTCCGCTCGTACTGCATCGAGGCCATGATGCAGGATGGCCGCGCGTTGCAGGCCGGCACGTCGCACAATCTCGGCCAGAACTTCGCCAGGGCGTTCGACATCACGTTCACCGACCAGAACAACACCGTTCAGACGGCATGGACGACAAGTTGGGGCGTTAGCACGCGCTTGATCGGCGCGCTGATCATGGCGCACTCCGACGACGAAGGGCTGGTCATTCCACCGCGCCTTGCGCCAATTCAGGTGATTGTGGTGCCAATCGCCCGCACCGCCGACGAGCGCAGTACGGTCATGGAAGCCATTGATCGCATCACCGCCGACTGGAAAGGCCGCCTGCGCTTCAAAATCGATGACCGTGACAACCTGACGCCGGGCTTCAAGTTCAACGAATGGGAGATGAAGGGTATTCCTGTGCGGGTTGAGGTCGGGCCAAAGGACGTGGAGAAGGGCAGCGCCGCCGTTGCTCGCCGCGACATGCCGGGCAAGGCTGGCAAGGCTGGCAAGGCGTTCGTGCCGCAGGACGGGCTGACGGAACACATCGAGCGGTTGCTGGAAGAGATTCAGCAAAATCTGTTCAACCGCGCGCTTCAATTCCGCGAGGAGCGCACCGCCGATGTCAGCACCTACGACGAACTGAAGCAGCAGATTGAGAAGGGTTTTGCCCGCGCCTATTGGGCTGGCACGAACGAGGACGAGAAGCGCGTGCAGGACGAAACGCGCGCGACAATCCGCTGCATTCCGCTTGATCAGCCGGGCCTACCGGGGCGATGTGTTTACACCGGCAAAGAAACCACCCAGCAAGTCGTCTTCGCGCGAGCATATTAAGAGCCTATCGCTATTTGCTTGCCACAGAGGTCACAGAGATCACAGAGATGCAGCAGCATAGAGTTAATCCTCTGTGATCTCCGTGTTCTCTGTGGCCAAAAGAGTATCTATCAGCCATCCACTAACCGGCCAGCAACGCCTCGGCCTCAACAGCCACATTCGCCTCAGATACAAGCACCTCAAGCATCGCCCGCAGCCCGCGCCGCATGGTTTCAAGCCCCATGCTCGGCGTCGCACGCCCTTCCGTCACCTGCTCCGGCAGCACCGGCACATGGATGAAGCCGCAGCGCGTCGGCAAGCCTTCAACAGCGCAGGTGTGCAGCGCGACGTATGACGCCTGATTACACAAAAAGGCTCCCGCTGTCAGCGATGGCTCCGCAGGCGTACCGGCCTCGCGCGAAGCAGCAACAAGCTGGTTGACCGGCAGCGTCGCAAAGTAGGCGGCTGGCCCGCCGCGAATTGCAGGCTCATCGATTGGCTGGTGGCCGCCATTGTCAGGAATGCGGAACTCAAGCAGATTGACCGCCACGCGCTCGACTGACAGCGCCGCACGGCCATTCGCCTGACCGAGCATGACATACCAATCAGGCCGCAACGAACCTAATAACGACCGAATCTGCTGCGGCGCGCGCACCGAATCAACCGGCAAAATGGATGTATGGGTTTCAATAACATTGGAAATATCGGGGGCGAGCAGGCGAAGAACTTCGGCAGAAGCATTTAATCGTTCACCGCCAAATGGCTCAAAGGCGGTCAGCAACAGTGTCGGCATGGATCACTCCTATCGTGGCAGCAGGGCCGTGATGCTGATATGACAGACGAACAGCACATACGGCTTGCTCGCGTACACGATGCTACAGGGCATCGTAAGAATTATACCATGAGCAAACCTGTCAGGTGCAGAAAGGCGCACTTCATCCAGGGCAATCGCATCTTAATTTGCAGCGAGCGAGTATGTGGGGTAGTCTACTTCCACAGCTTTTATGGGCGTGGAGGTCGTTGTGGGAGACAACCCGTTGCAGCACGTGCATGATGCGTTTGGCGAGGTGTGTGACCCGCGCCTTGATCGTACGAAAGCGCATGTGTTGCTTGATATCATCGGTATTGCCGTATGTGCGGTTATCTGTGGTGCAGATTTCATGGGTGGCGGTTGCGGCGTTTGGTCAGACCAAACAAGCCTGGCTCGCACAATTCCTCGACTTGCCCAATGGGATTCCCTCCCATGACACCTTTGGCCGAGTGTTTGCAGCCCTTGATGCCGAGCAGTTCCAGCAAGGTTTTGTGCGTTGGGTACGAGCAATATGGCCAGTTCACGCCGGTGAAGTGATTGCGCTTGACGGCAAAACGGTACGTGGCTCGCACGACCGTACCATCGGAAAAGATGCCATTCATATGGTCAGTGCCTGGGCAAATCACGCGCGTCTGACCTTGGCGCAGTGCGTGGTCGATACCAAATCGAATGAGATTACCGCCCTCCCCGAACTGCTGCGACTACTGCACTTGCAAGGGAGCACAGTCACAATTGATGCGATGGGCTGCCAAACTGCCATCGCACGTCAAATCGTGGAGCAAAAGGCCGACTATGTCCTGGCCTTGAAAGAAAATCACGAGCAACTCTACGCTGATGTGGTTGATACCTTTGCCTATGTCGCCGCCGACGGCTGGCAAGGTGTCGCCCACGACTATGATCGCACGGTAGAGAGCGGACACGGGCGCATTGAGCAACGCGAGTATTGGCTGATACACGAGCAGGAGTATCTGGCGTTTCTCAATCCCAAAGGTCGTTGGCACAAGCTCGGTGCCATTGGTAGGGTGGTCAGCCAGCGCTCTCGCGGTACGAGCACCACCAGTGAGACACGCTACTACCTGCTCAGTGGACGTCCTTCAGCCCAGCGCTTTGCCCATGCGGTACGCGGCCACTGGGGAATTGAGACCAGCGTGCATTGGGTCCTTGATGTGGTGTTTGGTGAGGATGCCAGTCGCGTTCGCAAAGGCTACGCTCCAGCGAACTTTACGCTGCTCCGTCAGCTTGCGCTTAATCTGTTGCGCCACGCGCCGAGTCAGGGCAGTATTGCCACCAAACGCTTTCGGGCGGCCCTTGACGACCAGTATTTGCTCAAGGTTCTGCAACCATAAGATGCGATTGCCCTGGCACTTCATCTTCTATACCGCACCTGACAGGTTTCAATGTTACGATTTCAGCTGCTGCACCATTTCACTGTCCAGCCGTTTGACGACAGCCACAAGCAACTGCGCAGCCTGATCGAAGTCTCCACGGTGCATGATAGCGGTATGTGTGTGAATATAGCGCACCGGCACGCCGACTACCAGCGACGGGACGCCAGCGCCAAAAACGTGCATGCGGCCCGCGTCAGTGCCGCCCCCCGCCATCTTATCGAACTGCAGCGGAATGTTTTCGTCATGAGCAGTGTCGATCACCAGATCGCGCAGACCAACGTGCGGGATCATGGTTGCGTCGTAAAGCAGCACGACCGGGCCTTTGCCGAGCTTGGCAGATGCATCGTCCGGGCTGATGCCAGGCGTATCACCAGCGATGCCGGTGTCAAGCGCAAAGCCAATGTCTGGCTCGATCAGGTTGGTCGTCGTCACCGCGCCGCGCAGCCCGACCTCTTCCTGGACGTTGCCAACCGCGTAGACCTGATTTGGATGCTGCTGATTTTGCAGACGGCGCAGCACCTCAATCGCCAGCGCGCAGCCAAAACGATTATCCCAGGCCTTCGCCATGAGCAGGTCTGGATTGCGCATGATGTTAAATGTGCTGTCGGGCACGATCGGATCGCCGGGCCGTATTCCCCATGAACTCGACTTCCTCGCGCGAAGAAGCGCCGATATCTATGAACATGTTCTTTTTTTCGTAAACTTTTTTGCGCTCGTCACCGTCCAGAATATGTGGTGGCTTCGAGCCAATCACACCAATGATAGCGCCGGTGCGCGTCTGCACTTGGACACGATGCGCCAGCATGACCTGATCCCACCATCCGCCGAGCGTTTGAAACTTCAGGTAGCCATCGTCGGTGATGCGCGTGACCATGAAACCAATTTCATCAAGATGGCCGGCAAACGCAATCTTCGGCCCATCCGCATTTCCCACCTTACGCCCAACGATGCTGCCAAGATTATCGGTCAGAATCTCACCCAACGGCTCCAGGTAGCGCCGCATGACGCGCCGCACCGGCTCTTCAAACCCAGACACACCAGGTGCATCGGTAAGGTCTTTCAACATTGTCAATGTTTCGTCCACAACTCACTCCTTCCCATAACCATATGTGTTTCTATTTGAGCATTATAACGCTACTATTTTATGGAAAACAACATGAGCCTCCACCTTTCGGATTATTTTGTGTTGTCATGAGACCAATAAACTGGCTCTTGCGCGAAGATCGTACAACATAGAAGCTAGTCCTGATAAAGATGCGGAAAAGGCAAAGGCGATAGAGGGTAAAACCACCTTTTGCACGGAAGTTGAGCAAGACCCAGTTCTTGGGTCTCATGACACAATCATCACCGGATCCACTCAGTGCTCAAGATGATTCCACTTGAATTCAGAACGAGACATACTGTCTAAAAAACTGGGTACTTGACAATCTCCTCCAACATGCGCTCGAGGATGATAAGGTTATTCATGGTGTTCCTCCCAACACGAACAATCATTCCATCACGACGATGGAAGCGACGGAATAGCGCCTCGGAAAGAGACAACTCTCCTTGGGAGGAGGTACGAGGTGCGTCTAGGACATGATTGTGAGCCGCACATACTCAACGCGGTCAGCCATCGTTACCGATAGGTTGTCCTTCCCCTGGACGGGGCGAGTTGTCCTCGCTGCCGCGTTTCGCCGGTTCGTGGCTGACGCCGACACCACGCCTGGCTTACTTAAGCGTTATCACAATCGGAGTGCGCGAACGTGGCGCACTGGTCCGGGTGGTATGGCGGCGAACCGTCGCACCACAGAGACAGGTTGTAGAGACGGGATACACCGTAGCGCGCCTGTGCGGCCCTGTCAATACTATCCACGCAAATGGCTCTCTCATAGCTCCACCTGTCTTTCTGGCTCAGAACCTGCCCCTTCACCTGTCGACACACATTCGCGCCGTATTTGCTCCTCTTTGCTCCTCGGTCATTTTGCTTCGTATGCTATAATCGCTAGAGGTGGAATGTGGGCAATGACGTCAGATGCATGACGCGATCATTACTTTACGGTCCAACATTCGCCAGGCGCTGTTGCTATTATGATGCGAGAGATGAGTCAACCTACCGAGCAACCAATCTGGCGTGCCACTGATCTGTATCTCCCAACGAATGCCTCAAAGACGGGACTGCTTGAAGAGACTCGTTTATTTCTTCTGTCTCTCAGCGAACGCGGTGATGTCAGTGCAGCTCGGAAAGCACTTGTCGATGGTGCGCTCCCACAGCGCTCACGCGAGACGCGCGAGGTAATCGTCAGGATTATTCAGCAACGGCTGACGCGCTGGTCTCCCCCGCCTTGGGTGTACCACGATTTGATAGCGTTTGCCCAAGATAGGCATCACCCGAGCCTCCAAGCTGCCTTACTCCTGCATGTCGTCCGCCAGGACGCACTGCTGTATGACTTTGTGCAGCGGGATATCGTTCCTCGCTGGGAACGTGGCGATCATGTGCTTGTACGTGCTGATGTTCAACGGTTTCTTGATCAGTCACTCGCAGGCCATCCTGAGATCGATAGCTGGAGCCGCGAGACCCGCGAAAAGCTGGCTGGAAACATGCTTTCCATCTTGCGCGATTACGGCTTACTGCGTGGACGTGAAAAGAAGCAGATCATCGAACCATTGGTGCCCTCACCCGTTGTCAATCATCTCATCCGATTACTGCACGAAGAAGGTATTGCAGAAGAAGCACTTGTTGACCATCCTGATTGGTCAATCTGGCTTTGGAACAAGCGGCGAGCGCGTCAAGCGATTGCTGGGCCCGTGACGAAGGAGACGCACACGTGAACGATCTTGAGCAGCGTCTATCGCACCTCAAAAATCGGCTCTACACAGCGTATGATGGTATTGGTCATAGTCATGGCCGTCCGTACATCTACTTCGTATACCCTCCTGAGCAGGAGCGAGCGCTTCGTAGGACAGTGAAGGTTGAGTTGCGTGACGATGCCACGTTGACCTTCTACTACCTTGATATTCTTACAATTGTTGTACAGAGCACAAAAGGCCAGGAAGCACGGCGTGAGGAACTGTTGAACGACCCGCTCAAATCTGGCGAGGCGACCCGCTCGCTCCTGCGGCTCTGGTCGAGGCGAATTGGACAAGCTATTACAACCGATCTCGCAAGTAATCCAACACCAGCCCGCCCGGTGATTATTCTGCATGGCCTCGCTGCATTGCATCCGCTTGGCACACCAACCGGAATGATGGAGGAGCTCGCCGAGCACGAGCCGCGGAATCCTGCGACCGGCCAGATGGTGCCAATAGTGTTGCTCGTTCCAGGGGTGCGCCCGCCACAGACGAGCCGTGAGTATCTCTTTTTGGGACAGGAGCGCCTGCGGCAAGCATTCTATCGCGGTGAAGACGCATGACGATACGGTTACGATTCCGCAATACGTTTTATAGAGCGTATCATTTGATTGATTCGCTGCGTTCTAAATATTAGGGGACAAGATCGCCGCACTGTGATGCCGAGCCACGCCTCGCTTGGTACTCTCGCATTTTTCCTTGCTGGCTTATTCCTGTGTGGAGCATGATATGCAGATCCGTGACATTTTTGCGACATCGATCCAGAAACGTATTGAGCCGGTGGTCAAGGTTATTGACCGCCAGCCAGAAGTCGTCCTGAACGAACTGAATAGCCTTGTTGTTACGCCCCAGTGGGAACGCTACCTCCGTGGTATTCTCGACAGTTATGCGGATGCAGCGGACCGCAATGATGAGCAGGGGATCGGTCTATGGGTCAGCGGCTTCTTTGGCTCTGGCAAGTCACTGATGGTCAAAGTGCTTGGTGCGCTCCTTGAGGGAGGGGAGATCCAGGGGCAATCGGTCCACGACATTTTCCTCAACCGGCTCCCAACGAACAGTTCAGACCGCAGTGAAATTGGCAGGCATCTCACAATTATCAAGCGGAAGATCACCACGACCGTCACCGGTGGAAATTTACACGCACTCCAGGCGAATAGTGACGATCCACTCGCGTTGATTACCTTCCGCCTCTTTGCCAAGCAGCGCAATTTTACCCAAAACTGGCCGTTCGCCTGGGCAATCGAGTATCAGATCGATGAGCGCGGAAAGACAGGCGATTTTCATCAATGCGCACACGACTTGAGCGGCATGGACTGGGACGAAATTGCCGTCGACCCGGAGTTTTATCTGGAACACCTCTATGCCGCCGCCGCCCAGGTGCTGCCAGAGCACTTCTCAAGTAGTGATGCTGTGGATCGTGCAGTGACAATGACCATGCAGAGTGGCATCACGCCGGTTGCTTTAATCGATCGGCTGCGCCGCTGGTGTACAGCCCGTGATGGAGGCGGACGACGACACAAACTTTTGATCCAGCTTGACGAACTTGGTCAATGGATTCAGGGAGGGCCACGCACGGAGCGGGCCCAGCAGGTACAGGCGCTGATCGAAACTGCGGCGTCAAGCGGTGGCGGACGGCTCTGGATCGCGGTGACCGCACACGGTGATGTCCAGGAGTTGCGGTCGAGCCTGCAGCAGGAAGAGTACGCCAAGATTAACCAGCGCTTCGCCAACAAGTGCAAGCTGAGCAACGAGGATATCAGCCTGGTCGTTGAGGAGCGCCTACTGCGCAAGAACCAGGACGGCCGCATCCTACTCGAGCAGCGCTTCGCGGAGCGCAGTGGCGACCTGGCAGATATGGGAACCGTTGAAGGGCGACGCGTGTATCCGACGCCAGATGCGCGTCGCTTCGCATTGTTCTACCCGTATATGCCCTGGACTGTTGCAATTATTCCCGATGTTGTGAAAGGGATTGCACAGGCGGCCGGTCGCGATGAAGCCTTGACTGGTTCAAACCGAACGATGATTGGCGTCGTGCAAGGGGCGATTATCGAGACACCGGGACTGCTGGAAGCGCCAGTTGGCCGACTACTCTGTCTTGCCGACCTCTATGATCAAATTGCCAGTGATGCGCCCATCGAGACTAAGACCGATCTGAATCGTATTCGTGACAGCGTGCCAAGCGCAACCGATTTTACCCCGCGTGTTGCTCGCGCATTGTATCTTCTCAGCGAGGCCGAATATATTCCCACAACACTTGAGCACCTCACGCGTGCCCTAGCCGACTCGGTCGATGCAGATCTTTCAGCCTTACGGGCACAGGTAACGACAGAGCTCGAGCGGCTGGTCCAGTCAGGTTATGCCAAGCACGTTGGTGAGGAGTATTTCTTCCTGAGCACGCAGCAGCGCAGCTTCCAAAGTCACGTGCACGACCGTCAGGAACAGATCGCATTACAGACCTATGAGTTGAGTCAAGCGATCAAGGATTATGAGAGTGAGGACGCGCTCCGCTTCGACCGTGTGTCAGTGCATGGCCGCGAGCTGTCGCTCAAGCTGGAAATTGATGGCCGCGTTGCCCGTAATCCGACAGCGCATGTGACGCTACGAGTCTACAGCCCTTTCCAAAAGGCAATCGACACGCAGATCGGCAACGATGCGGTGATGAAGCAACGCTCGAACGAGGATCTGAATGCGATTCTCATTCGGCTTGACGATGTCAATGGCTTCCGCAGTGCGCTCGCGCTGGCCCTGGCAACCGACCTTGTTGCGACCGAGGTGCTAGGCTCGCCCATGAGCAGCGATGCGGAAAAGGATGTTGCCCGTCAGGCGCGCCAGCATGATCTCACCAGCTATAAAGCCGAAGTCCGCCGCATCATCGGCCAAGCGGTGCGCGGCGCGACCATGTTCTTCCGCGGAACGCCGTATCAGCTCATGCCAGGCGAGAGCCCCGGCGCGGCGATGCGGACGACGCTTGGGCAACTGCTGCCGCAAATCTACGCTCGCCTGACCGATGTACCCCAGCGCATCAGCAACGAAGAAACGGCGGTCAAAGCGGCACTGACGAATAACACAACGAATCCCGATCTACAACAGCTTGGCGTGTACCGCGCCGACGGCACATTGAACGATGCCCACCCGCTGATCAGTACGCTTCGTGCGCGGCTGCCAATTGACGATCAGTATCAGCAGTTCGTTCAGGCTGATGCATTGAGAACAGAGATCGAGAAGCCGCCCTTTGGCTGGGACCCGAACTGCGTGAAGGTTGGGCTGGCACTACTGCTACGCGTCTCAGCATGCCGATTGATCGATACAAATCGAACCCTTATCGATCCGAGCGATCCAGAGGTGCTCCAGGCATTGACCAAGGAGACGAAGTTTAAAGCGCTGCGTCTTCAGGGCGTCAAATCCGACTTGAGCATGACCGAGTTGCAGCAGATTCGCGGCTATATTGAGGCGTTGTTTGGTGAGAAGCCCAGTCTGGTGCAGGCAACGCTCAATACCGAGCTGGGCAAGCAACTTGGCGAGCTTGCCCGCCAGGCTCAAGACATCCAGAATTGGGCTAATACCGCTCGTTGCCCGCTACCATTGGCGTTCGAGTCAGGCTACAGTGTGGTGACGGAACTCTTGAATAATGCTAGTCCAGCTGCACGGTTGCCACGCTTCCGTGAGCAGAGCGACGCGATTATGCATTTCAACGATGTGCTACACAATGCCGTCGATTTTCGTCGCGATAACGGTGAGGAGTTCATCAAACTGAATGAGTTCTTTACCAGCATGATATACGCTGATAGTGGTCTAGTAGAAGTGCAACGCTTCGTCAGTGATTGGCGCGCAGTGACAAACGAGCGCAGCATGATTGAGCCAGCGCGCTGGGCCGAAATGATGCAGTCATATCACGCCGCACAGCACGCGATTACCCAACAGGTGCATACATGGCGGCAGTTAGCCCAGGAGCAACTCACCGAGATTGAAAACCATTTAGAAGAGCGTGTGCGTGGCGCAGGGGTGCCGGAGGAACAGATAGACGCGGAACTGTCCGACATGAGAGGGCTGTTCGACCTAATACACGAACGTCTCAATCAACCCGAACCAGCGTTCAATGAAGCGCGTGGCATCCTTACGGCACTCACGAATGCCGAGGCAAAGGCCAACCAGCGCCTGCGTGAACTGCGCGGAAAATATCAGCCTGCTACTAACAATGGTGGTGACTCGGCACTTGAACGACGACGGCGATGGACAGACGTCATGGGTTCGCGCCGGATTGCGACTGCTGCCGATATCGAAGCTGTGTTGGATGAACTACGCCAGCACCTTCTGCGGGAGCTTGAACAAAGCGGAACTATCGTAATTGAATAATACAAGACCAGAAACGTTTTACTACACCAATGGAGCACAGCAACAATGGTCATGACAAGCATACTTATTGGAATCGCCACACTAAGCATCGTCGGGCTGGTGAGCCTCGGGCTCTGGCTGCGTGGACGAAGCACATCCAAACCACAACAAACAGGACTACAGGTCCAACCGGCGCGCCCAAGCATACCAACCGGACACATCACACGGAGGCAAAGGGTACAACCAAATGCATTAATCATCGGTGATACACAGAACCCTGGTGTGACCATCAGCCCGTATCTGCCTGCCGAAACCGAGCGAACAACGTCACTCCGTTTGAGCGCCACACAGCGGAGCAGCCTGGAAGCCCTGGTGCAGCACGTGCCAGGATTAGCCCTGGCGGGAGCGAACGCACTCACACAAACATACGTCGTTCGCTTTGCGCCCGACGTGGCACGTCAGCTTGCGTCTGGCTCGGCGACCATGATGCCCTCGCTTGAAGGCGGGGTGCGAGCTATTGCAGTGGGAGCAGACGGACAGATTATCGGCCATGGAAGCCTGGTGCCGAGTGGTTTGTCGACCGTTGCCGCAGTGGCAGCGGTCTGGCAGGTGCTTGCGATCGTGACCGCACAGCACTATCTGTCGAGCATTAACAAGCAGCTTGCGGCCATTGAGCAAAAAATTGATGCGCTCATGCAGCACCTTGAAGATCGCGATGTTGCCACGCTTACCAATAATCTCAAACGGCTCAGGGAACTACACGACGTCCTTGCGTGTGGTCAGTTGACCGAGCATGACATCGCTTCGTTTGTGCGCGATGTCGATACTATTGACCGTGAATGCGGTCGTGTCATGGAGATGTATCGCATCAAAATGGATCGCGAGCGCCAACACGTCAAAACCATGAACATGCAAGGCTGGTTCGATCCATCAGCAGAGATCAAAACAGCGAAACGATCTGTAAGGAGCTACACGCGGGCGGCGCAGATCTGGTCGCTGGCGGCGCTCGTGCGGGTCGCGGCAGCAGAGGTGCGCTGTGCGTTGCCAGTGGAGCAGGGGGTCGCACAGCACCGTTTACGTGCAGTTCAGGAGGAGCTTGAGCAGTCGGAAAAGGCACGTCAAGAATTTATTGATCTTACATACAAGCGTATGTGTGATGTTTCGAAGGCAATCCCCGTGAAGTTCTGGGAGGACGACCGAGATTACCGACGCCAACTCAGATATGCCGCCGAAGAAGCCAATAAAATGCTGAACGATGAGTACAAGCGCGTCGAAGGTGGATTAATAGAAGTCAGAGAATTTGTTGACCAGCAGCGTGTGCTAGCGAGCCAGCCATTGAACGTGCTGGTTGAGGTTGATCAGCAGCGCAAGGTCATAGGTGTTCAGCGATTGTTGCCCCATGTGCAAGCATCTGGCGTGGAAGTGCAGGGAGAATAGTTCATCATGCTCAAACGTCACAAAGATCTTCTCCGTGCGATTGTCGCCCCCATGCGCGTCACGCTGGCTGGCACAGCGCAAGCTGATGGCACATGGCAGCGCGGTTACCTCGACCGCGAACTGGAACGCCTGGGCATTGCGCCCGACGGCACGATTACGCCGATCGACGCACTGCCGAACGCCAGCCCTGCCGAGCAGCGCGCCCGCTATGCCGCCGAAGCTGCAATCACGACTGCGATAGATGGTGCGAAGGGTGCGGAAGCCGAGCGCAAGCGTATCGCGGCACGCGAGGATGTGGTCGAACGAGCCGCCTACACCTGGATCAACCGCTTGCTGGCACTGCGAGCGATGGAGGCGCGCGGCCTGATCAACGAGACGCTACGCAACAACCCCGATTATGACGGCGTCTCTGAGGCGCTGTTCATCCTGCGTAGTGATGCGCCGACTCGCACCGCTGGTACTGAGGGCGGCTGGTGGGCGGTGATCGAGGACGCCTGCAAAGCTCAGGCAGAGGCGCTTCCCGGCTTGTTTGACGTGGTAGATCCGGCAGCCGCGCTGCGCCCATCTACTACGGCGCTGCGGCGCTGCATCATGCTCGTCGGTAGCGCACCGAGTGGCTTCACGCTGGAGGAGGCGGATACTGCTTTTGCTGACCCCGACGCGATCGGCTGGGCCTACCAGTTCTATCAGGAAGCCGCCAAGGCGCGCGTCTACGCCAAGCTCGGCAGTGGCGGCAAGGCTGCGAGCCGCGCTGAGATCGCGGCGGCAACGCAGCTGTTTACCGAGCCGTACATGGTCCAGTGGCTGCTGCAAAACAGCCTGGGCCGCTCGTACCACGAAGCGTATCCCGACTCGAAACTGCCTGAGACATGGGCGTACTATATCCGCCAGCGACCTGAGGGCCAGCAGCCACCTGAGCATCCGCGCCCATTGCACGCGCTCGACCTGATCGACCCGTGCTGCGGCTCGGGCCACTTCCTGCGTGAGGCGTTCGACATGTTTGCGGCCATGTACCGCGAGCAGCACCCGGAATTAAGCGCTGTCGAAATCGCCGAGCGCATTCTAACGCGCCACCTGCATGGCATTGACCTGGACCCGCGCGCCGCCCAACTCGCCGCGCTGACGCTGTACCTACGCGCATGGGAGTTCGTGCACGAGGATGCACGCAAACAGCGCCGCATGTTGTCGTCTGTTACTTACCGCCCAGCCATACTCAACATTGCCACTACGCCAAGCGGCTTAAGTGAAGGTTCGCTCCAGCGCCACTTGCGCCGCCATCCCGAGGACCGGGTGATGAAGCCATTGCTGGAAGGCGTGTTCGCCGCGCTGGAGCAGGCCGACATTCTTGGCAGCCTATTGCGACCAGCCGAGCATATCGACGCCGCAATCAAGGCATTGCAGCAGCCACACACCATGCAGATGGACTTCGACGCCGATGATGCCGCTCTGCGCCGCACGATCACTGCGCTGGCCCACAGCGACCCAGCCGAACTGAAGCGCATGCTGATCGACCGCGTGGCCCAGAGTTTCCATGCCGAGGCCGGTTCGGTGGACGACGTGGCAGCGCAGCTATTTGGCCGCGAGGCCGAGGGCGGTGTGCGGCTGCTCCAGCTGCTCGACCGCAAGTATGCGGTGGTGGTAACGAATCCGCCGTATATGGGTAGCGGGAATATGGACGCGCCACTTAAGCGGTATGTAGAGAAGCATTACCAAGGCGGTAAACATGACCTGTATGCGGCGTTCATCTTACGGTGCATAGAGCTTTGTCGATCTCAAGATCGTGTAGCAATGGTAACGATGAACAAGTGGATGTTTCTTCGCTCGTATACACAATTCAGAATAGGTTCAAATGCAGAGTCAGGTCTGTTAAACACTATCAGACTTGATGCAATATGTGATCTCGGTTCCCGTGCATTTTCTCCAGACAATAAACTCCACGATGGAGTGCAAGTGGTACTCTTTATAATCTCAAATATGCCGCCAATTCAAAATCATCTTATCAGTGCGTTTAGGCTTACTGCACCCGACAATCCCGAACAAAAAGCTGCAATGATGCGGGAGATGCCGCAAGAAGTAATGAGCAATCCTCGGCAACTCAGCTTCGTGGAATTAGTTGGCGGAAATATTACTTACTATCTGAAAGGTTACCTGCTTGATCTTATTACAAAAGGCTCGAGATTAGGTGACCTTGCTGATGTTCGTCCAGGTCCCCAAACTAGTGACAACGCGAGGTTCACCCGCGTCAGCGCGGAAGTGCCTACGAGAACACTATATCAGAGGTGGTATCTGCTATCTAAAGGAGGTGGATATCGAAAATGGTTTGGTTATAAATTGCTAAGTATTGATTGGGAGTACGATGGTGCTCGTATTAAAGAGTACAACCAAAGGACAGGCGATCACTGGTCTCGAAATGTCAGGAATGTTGATCGCGTTTTCACGCATGGATATACGTACACAGCAATGGGACGATCGTTCGCTGTGCGCCTCCTGTCCGATAAGGAAGTCTGTGATACAAAAGGCCCTGGTATTTACCCTAGTGAATGTTTTGAATTCTTAGGTTTGGTACTAAATTGCCGAATAACATCTTTTTTCCTTAATGCTATGAGTAGTACTCTGGATTTCAACCCTGGTGTGGTCGCCGCAATTCCTATTCCGGATACGGTACCAAGTTGGACGATTCCACATCTTTCATTATCTAACGTCCCTAAAGTCAAAAATTGTAGCTCAAGATATTATCGAGAATAATCACAATTTCACGTTACTGCAAATCCATAAAGACTGCGATACCCTATTAATGTGTGAGCAGTCCATCCTGCTCACGCTTGAAGCGTTTTGCGAAAATCAAGTTCATCGGTTATACAACATTTATCCAAGTGATAGTATCTCAATTTTAGCAGAGGTAACACTTCCCACTGGCTTCCATCCGCTGCTCACCAATTACGAGATGATACCTAAACTGCCCGCCGACCTTGATCTGCCGCCGCTACCGCAGGAAGTACTTGACTATCTCGCTGAGCACGAGCGCATCACCCCGTCACAGGCCGAGCTAGAGCGCATCAAGGCGCGGCTACGGGCGCTGTACGAGGCCGGGCCGGGCGCGAAGGAAGACGAGGAGAGCAGCGAAAGCGAGGCGTCCAGCGGCGACGACGATAGTGAGGGCGCAGTATCGGGCGCGCACATCCCGATTCCGACCGAGACATTCCTCGAAGAGCTGTCGGTCAAAATGCAGATCCACCCGATCAGCGTCTACTGGCTGCTAGAGGAGCTACGCCGCGAAGGCGCGCGCTGCAAGCCGGAAGAGCGGCGGCTGCTCGAAGACCGGCTGAGCGTGATCGTCCTGCGGCTGCTCGGCCACCGCTGGCCCAAGCAGATCGAGGCTGGCGAGCCGGTACCAGGCTGGGCCGATCGCAGATGGGATTATCCCAATCAGCAGCGGCACCGGCGAGCAGACGCTGGCCGAGCGGGTGCGCGCCCGGCTGCGCGACGAAGACGGCGATCTCGGAGCACAGCGAGCCGAGGCGCTGCTCCAGGAGCTGACCGGGCAAAGCCTGGAAGACTGGCTGCGGCGCGAGTTCTTCAAGCGCCACGTCCGGCAGTTCAAGCACCGGCCGATCGCCTGGCACCTCGCCAGCGACCCGTCGGTTGCAGTCGGCGGCACCCGACGCGGCAAGGGCAAAGTACGCGCGCTGCCCGCCTTCGAGTGCATGGTTTACTATCATGCTTGCGGCGGCGACGTGCTGGCGCGTATCCGCACCCAATACGTCGAGCCGCTGCTGCGCGGCGCCCGCCAGCAGTTGGAGCATGCCAGCCGCGCCAGGGACGACAGCGGCGTGTTGCAAGCCAACATGCGCGTGCAGGAGCTGGAAGAGTTCAACCGGCGGCTCCAGCAGGTGGCCGAGCGCGGCTTCGCCAGCCCCGAACTGGACAAGCTCCTCGCCGATGAGCCGCTCGACCGCTGGAGCGGCGATGGTTACCTTGCGCCCGCCGACCGCAACGAGCTACAGCGCCAGGAGCAAAGCTGGCGCGTCGACCTCAACGACGGCGTGCGGGTCAACATTGCTCCAGTGCAACTCGCCGGCCTCCTCGTCAGCGACGTGCTGAAGACCGTGGATGTCAAGAAGGCAATCGCCGACCGGGCGCGCTGGCGCAGCGACGAGCGGCGCTGGGTGCGCCAGGGCAAGCTGCCGCGCTGCGGCTGGATGCCCGATGACGTTCCAGAAAGCCCCGAGTGGACACGGCTGGCACCGCAGCGCGAGGCGGAACGAGGCGAAGCTGGAGGAGAAGCGGCGGGCGGTGGTGGAGCGGCAGGAGACGCAGGCATAGGGGGCCATAAGCGCGTATACTAGAGCGAGAGGAGGTACAGTGATGAAAACAATTGAAACCATCATCACAGTGCTGCCCGACGGCAGCATTCAGATTCCGGCCTATCCGGAATTGCAGCCGGGCCAACATCGCGCCGTGCTGGTCGTGGATCAGGTGGCACAGCCGACACCAGTTGACGAGCGCGAGCGAGCGACCGAGGCGCTCCGCGCTGCGGGGCTGCTGGCCGAGCCCAGCTCCGAGACGCAGCGCCTGGCGGCTGAGTCGACATTGACGCTCGATGAAGCGCGGGCGATTCTTGACCGGGGAGGCGGCAAGCCGTTGAGCGAGATCATCCTTGAGATGCGTGGGCCAAAGGAATGAGCCTGCTTGTTTTCGGCAACAGCATGGTATGAAGGAGGTTAGTTGCCATGACAACACTGACGATCGATCTGCCGGCGGATGTGTATGAACAACTGCGGACTGTAGCTGAACAGCAGCACACAACGGTTGAATCCGTAGCGAAGGAATGGCTGGTCGAGAGGTCGGCGACTGCGCTGGCGAGCGAACGTGATCGGCTCCGGGCAGCGCTGCGGGCAGCCGGCAGACTTGGGGAACTCAGTCCAGAGGAAAAGCAGCGCGCGGCCCAATCGACACTGACCCTGGAGGAAGCCCGTGCGATTCTTGACCGGGGAGGCGGCAAGTCGTTGAGCGAACTTATCCTTGAGATGCGCGGACCGAAAGAATGACCTACTTCTATCTCGACTCCAGCGCCCTTGCGAAACGTTATCTGACAGAGATCGGCAGCGCCTGGATTGTAACCCTAGCCGACCCTGCCGCCGGGAACTCAATCGTGGTCGCCGAGATAACGCGCGTCGAGGTGGCCGCTGCAATCGCAGCGCGACAGCGAGCTGCAGGAGGTATCTCGCACGACGAACGGGACGCGCTGGTGAGCCTGTTGCTGCGTCATTTCGATGTGGAGTATGTGATCTCGCCGCTCAGCAATCTGATCGTCGATCAGGCGATGCGACTGACACAAGCCCACCGGTTGCGCGGCTATGATGCGGTGCAGCTTGCGACAGCGCTGAGCACTCATGCCACTGCGCTGGCCGCCGGCCTCCCGCCCTGACATTCGTGGCCGCTGATGACGATCTGCTTGCCGCTGCTCGCACTGAAGGGTTATTTGTTGAAAATCCACTGGCTCATCCTTGAAGCTTTGATACACTGTGAGAACGTTTATGCCTGTTAAAGCCTATATCACCCGCGACCCATCTGGAAACCCGTGGCCGCCCGTGCATGAGCACGAGGCGACCGCCGTCATCGGTCTCGTGCAACGATTGCACGAAGCATTTCATCATGAGCGAACATTCTACGCGATATTTGCCAACCTGCAGGCTCCGAGCGCCGACCTGGTTGTCTTAACGGAGATGGGGCTTGGTGTGGCTGAACTCAAACACTACCCTGGTCGTTTGAGTGTTATAGACGATGAGTGGTTCGCCGGAGGGCGGCTTGTCAAGGCGGGCATGGGCGCCATCAATCCACGTCAACAGGTCCAGAACTACGCCGAGCGCATTCGGCGCGAACTTATTCCACATCTGGCGAATTTTTGGGCGACCAGCAAAGACGATCTCGCGACACGGCTGAAAGTGCAAACCGCTGTGTGTTTCTCGAACCAACAAATTCAGATCACACCTGAGGTAAAGCAAGCAATTGAGATTGATGCCGACCGCAATGGTCGTCGGTGGTCGACATTCCAGGTGCTTACACCCAGCGACTTCACTGCATGGGTTGGCTCGCTGCGCTTCGGCGTTGAGCAAGATCGCGCGGCAAATTTTGCACCTTATCGCTTGAAACCGCGAGAGATCGATGCCCTGACCAAGGTCTACTTCAAGGGCAACGAGTGGACTGAAATACGCAACCTGATGCCAACTGGTGCGCCCTATGCCTACCTCACACTGCGCCAGTCGGGACAGGAGCCTTTGCTCTTCCCGCTGCGCACGACGGATGTCACTATCGGACGCGATGGGGCAAAGTGCGCATTGATGATTCCCGAAGCCTTCAAGCGGGCGAGTCGCGAACATCTACGACTCAGCCGTGTCGCATCACAGGTGTGGATTCGTGATCTCGGCAGCTCGCACGGCACCTATGTTGATGGAACACGCGTTGAGGAAGCGACCCGCCTGAAATCCGGACAACGTATTACGCTCGGCGGGCCGGAAGCCGGCGACAAGATCTGTGAGCTTACGTTCACCTACCAACTCCCGCCTGATCTTCAGATCGGTGCAACGGCTCCTGACACAGCAACAAATGGGTAATTGATGATCAACACACCACCGCTCACTTCTGGCATGCTCCTGCAGGATCGCTATCGCATCGGTCGAGCAATCGGCTACGGCGGCATGGGCGCTGTCTACGAGGTCACCGACGAGCGCCTGGATGCACGCGCGGCAATAAAGCAGATTGTACGCAGTACGCCGGTGCTGCGTGATGCGTTTGAGCGCGAGGCGCGGCTGCTCCGAAACCTCAAGCACCGTTCGTTACCACAGGTGTTCGATTATTTCACCGAGGCCGACGCTGATTTTCTGGTTATGGATTTTATTGATGGCCCAGACGCAGGCGAACTTATTACTCAACGCGGCCCGCTGCCTATTGATCAGGTGCTGGCCTGGGCTGATGCTCTGCTCGATGTGCTGATTTATCTGCATACGCGCGAGCCAGCGATCATCCATCGCGATATCAAGCCTCAGAACATTAAGATAAGCTCAGACGGTATTCCCATGCTCCTTGACTTCGGAATTGCTAAGGGAACTGCCGGTGTAACTCCGCCAACGAGCAGTCAGCACAGTGTGGCCGCCTACTCGCGCCCCTATGCGCCGATTGAGCAACTGCTCGGCTTACCAACGACGCCGCAAAGTGACCTGTTTTCGCTGGGTGCGACACTGTACCACTTGCTCACCGCGCAACTGCCTGTTGCCGCGAGCCAGCGCCACGATGACGTTAGCAACGGCCGATCCGATCCGCTTCTACCAGTCCATCACATCAATGGCCGCATCCCGGTGCCAGTTAGTCATGCCATTCAACGTATGCTGGCCTTGCGCGCCAGCGAACGACCAGCATCGGCACTTGTAGCCCGTGAGGAACTGCGTGCGGCTCGTGCTCAGCAGGCGCAGCCAACCGGACCAACTCCAACCGAATTGGCGACTGAGGATGCAAACACTGCCGGAAACCACTCCGCTGGTGGTCGTACCAATCGCGATCTTGGTGATCCAGGGATAGGACATCACCGAACACCAGAAGGGGCTGTACGTCAATCACGTCCAACACCATCTGCCATGTCTGATCGTGAACGCGCGACTCGCGGGAGCGGGCAAGGCTCGCTCCAAAAGCGAATCCATGCGCGCGTCCGGCGGGTGCTTGACAGCTATGACGGTGCCTGGATGGTCTGGTGTGATCCAAACGACGAGTGGCGTCCACTGCTAGAACGTGTTGCCGCCGATGCGCGCCTGGGTACCTTCCGTTTGGTCACCATCACAGAACGAACAGCGAACGAGATTGGTGGTCTTCAGGCACGGCAGCGCGTCCAGCAACTGATCGATGATGGCGAACCGTTTGTGCTCCTCGTCCAGTCCGATCGCGATAGCCTTGGCTGGATGTGGGCACAGGCGTTGCTTGCTGAAGAAACGTATACGCTATCACTGCGTGAACAGCTCATTGCCTGGGACTGGCAGCCCCAGAGCGCCCACGTATCTGACCAGGAAGTAGCCGCGCTGGCGCGACAGGGCCTCCAACAAGACCCATCGACATGGGGCGGAGGAGGAATTCAACCTGATCTCCCGCTGCTGCTTGAAGTGCTGGCGGGTGGAGCGGTGCCTGACGACGATCAAACGTATATCCTTGACCTCACAACACACCAAGCCGGCCTGCCGGTATATGAGGAGCACGCACCTGAGCGCTGGCGCATACGGGCACTCGCGCAGTTGCTGGTGACGCAGGCGCACGCTGTTGCACCGCGCATGATAAGCGACAGCAATGAACTGCTTATCGGTGAGCCGGCGCGCACGACAGCTCTTGATCTGCTTGGGCGCTGGGTGGATAGTCTGCGCCTCAATAAGGGGTTGTCCGATGCGATTATGGAAGCCGACAAGATTGCGGCACTCGGCAACCAGGTACGCGACGCCACTATTAAACACGGACCCTTTCTTTCACGCGCAGCTGAATATCATGTGTTTACTGCCACATGTACCCGGCTCAGCCAGAAGAGCGGGAAAGATCTGCTCCAAACCCTCGCCGGTCTTCACAACGACCTCGAGCGCCACGCAGCAAGCTTCTGGGGCGATCGCGCTGATAGCTCCGACCCAATCCGCGTGACGCTAGCTCTCCCCTGGAGCGAGCTGGTACGCCTGAGCCGCGCTGCACAGACGCTCCTTGATGCCGTCCCGACACATGATCGGTCGACGCCGGAAGATGCGCTGCGCTGGTATACCACAGGCGGCTGGCAGCTTGACCAAGCTGGCGAAGAAATACTCCGTAACGTGAGCCGTTCAACACCCGAATTACTTGCACTGCTTACGCCGCTACGTGCGGCCTACCGCGCACGCTGGGAACGCACACTTATTCAATGGTCGGATCTCTGGACCGCTGCCGGCTGTCCTATACCGAAGCTCACAACCGCCGGTGAATGGCTGAAACAGACAATGTCCAGATCTACGGCAACTGCGGTGTTGATGATTGATGCCCTCCGTTATGACCTTGGAGCAATGCTCGCCGCATACATTAACACGCAGGAGGGGACAGAACGAGCTGCACTCCATCCCACGCGGGCACCACTGCCGAGCATAACCGCGCTTGGCATGGGCATGGCACTGCCGCTCACTGAAAGTGATGTGCGCGCCGAAGTTGTTGACGGACGCTGGCAGTTAATCGACACACACACACAGATGGACTTGAGCATTGCCGAAAAACGAAGGGCATGGCTGCGCCAGCGCGGCATTGTCCCAGATGATGGCATCATCGCGCTCAATGATGTCGTGCGTGGTCAGGTACCGAAACCTGAAAAAGGGCGCATGTCCGTCGTTATTACCGACGATCTGATTGACCAACTCGGCCATGACGACGAACTGGAAATGATGGGCAGTGGACCGGCGCTCGAGCGCTATCGTACCGCCATCACCCAACTCCGAGATGCTGGATGGCGGCGGGTACTCGTCGTGACAGACCATGGGTATATTCACTGGGCAGGGAATGACGACAAGCGCCTGCCACCTCCGGCCCCTGGCGTCGCCTATCGTTCACGCCGCACCCTCGCGTATCCTGTTTCTACCACGCTTGCAGAACCCCATGTGCTGGCATCTGGTAGCGGGTGGCGCGTGCTACCAGCGCGTGGCACGGCGAGTTGGAGTGCCTATGGCAAACTGGGCTACTTCCACGGCGGGGCATCGCTGCAGGAGTGGATCATTCCGGCCATCCAGATTGAATGGCCGACGAAGGCGCAGCCGGTTCACGTGATCATACAGTCGGTCAAGCACATTCTCTCGGCACAGCCGCGACTTACGTTACGGGTGGAGCGTAGCAGTATGTTTGTCGAAGATGCCCTGCCGCGCCACGTCGAAGTCCTGATTCGTCACGCATCTGAGCGGACGATTCTCTTCCGCTCAACTCATCTCCAAATTACTCCTAATCAGGAAAGTGTCACGACGGTATTACGACGGACGCCAAGCGCGACAGCGCCACGCGATACAGCATTACGCATTGAAGTACGCGATACGCTCACTGAAGAAGTGCTTGATGCCATCGATGGCATGCTCGCCATTGACCTTGATGATTGGTAGATATATGACAGCAGCGCACGGCTTGAGGTACAAACTCGTGTACAATATGGTAGCATGGATGGTCGATTGGCGAAGACAAAGGTAGCACGACGAGTATGACCATGACAACCCAGACACGCACAGCCTTCGTGCCAGATGCGCTTGACTACAAGCTTTTTGCGGCATTTCCAGGGCTCGTGATGCGTAAAGATCTCACCCAGGCTATTCGTGGCACGAGCAAGGCACCGTCATATGTCATTGAGTTCATGCTCGGCAAGTACTGCGCAAATCTCTTTGATGACGACGAGGTGCGTGACGGACTGCAGATTGTCCAGCAGGAGGTGGCTGAGTATATTCCGCGTGGTGATGAAACCGAGATCATCAAATCAACTATTCGCGAACGCCCACCACGGCGGCTGATCGACTTGGTGAAGGTGGAACTGGACGAGAAGATTGCCGAGGGTATTTACTGGGCAACGCTGATCACCGCAAATATTGACCACGTCCGCATTAGCTCAGATATCGTCACGAAATACGATCGCTTGCTGATGGCTGGTGCATGGTGCAACCTGCGCGTTGATTATGACGACACCTTCAAGATCGGCAAGCGCACCTTCCCATTTGTTGTACAACGGCTTGAGCCAGTTCAAGTCGGCCATGTAAGCCTGGAGGAGTATTTTGCTGGACGTGCCCAGTTTACCCGTGATGAGTGGGTCGATAGCCTGATTCGCACGATGGGATACGAGCCCTCACACCCAGCCTTGACAGATCGCATCAAGTTGCTCTATCTGACGCGCATGATTCCGTTGGTGGAAAGCAACTACCATCTGATCGAGCTTGGGCCGCGTCAAACCGGCAAGTCATTTTGCTTCACGGAATTTAGCCCCTACGGGACGCTCCTTGCAGGCGGCGCAGTCACGGTCCCCAAGCTCTTTGTCAGTAACACCGATCCACCTCGTCTTGGCCTCATTGCGCAACGCGATGTTGTTGGCTTTGACGAAGTTGCCGGCAGCGCGTTCGATGCTGAGCACGACAAAAACCTCTATAAGAGCTACATGGAGAGTGGGCAAATCAACCGGGGAACAATCACTGTTCCCGGCGAAGCATCCTTTGTCTTCAACGGCAACATTAATTTTGACCCACGACAGAGCACACAGGCTGAACACTTGTTCAAGCCGCTACCATCAGGCATTGCTGATGACACCGCATTTCATGATCGTTGGTCCGCATATCTTCCTGGCTGGGAAATGCCGAAGCTGACATCTGAACTGATTACCAATCACGTCGGCTTCATCCTGGATTACACCAGTGAACTCTTCCATCGTGAGTTACGCCGCATCGGACACTATGGCTCGCTGTGGGAACAGTGGTTCACGGCACCCTCCGGTGAATGGAGTGCCCGCGACCGACGGAGCATTCAGAAGACCTTCTCAGGGTTGACTAAACTGATCTTCCCATCGGGCGAAATGAGCAAAGAGGACGCCCGCACTCTGTTGCGCTTGGCGATTGAGTTGCGACTGCGCGTACGTCTGCAGATGCATACCATGAGCCCGCAGGAGTTTCCACTAACATCATTCTCGTTCCAAGACAAGGAGACACAGGAACGAGAGACGGTACAGATCGACGTATAAATCGCACCCGGTAGTCCAACGGGCTACTCCTAGAAATGGAGCCAGTCTGTCATTGCACCAACTGAAGCAGCTTTTCCTGTTTACCAGACTGCTCAAAAGACCACGCCACTCTAGAGATCACCGGGACGTACGAGAAGTCGTGCTTAACAGTGCCTCCCAGGATTGTGGTTTCCTCAATGTATGACGTCGGTGGCATTTGCAGTAGGGCAGTATCCGCTGCTGCGTCGCAAAGATGTTCGGGATTTGTAGTGCTCATAGCCAGAGAGACAGGCGGAGCACAAGCAAAAATTGCTCACATCCTCGCACTCCTGTTCACTCTATTGCCTCCTAGACACAGATGTGCTATTCTCTACTAATTTGTTCTGCGAGGCTCATCATGGAACTTCCCCCAAACCTCGAAATACTTGGTCTTGACGAGTGCGCACGCACAATCATTACTTCACGCTGGAACACGCTCAATCACTATCTGTCTCCGTATTTTGACCAGGATCTTCCTTGGTACACGGCACTCCGCCTTCCCATGAATACCCAGCAACGCGCAAAGATTGAAGCTACGCTGGAACAATGCATCAAGCCGCGCATTACGCAGAGTCAACCAGCAGCACCATCGAGCTGGGAAGAACTCGGCTTGATGCCACTCGCCAATGCATTGGGCTTTGTGGCAAAGGCGGAACAAAGTGACATGAGACCCTAAAACTTGGTCACGTGTCGATGTGAGTATCTTGCTGTTTTGCCTGGGCTTCAACCCACGCCGCCTTGAATGCCATCGGTGTTAGATAGCCGAGCTGGCTATGCGGCCGCGCGTGGTTATACTGATACCTGAACGTTCCGAGCCGAACATGGCCTCGCCTATCGAGATGAACTGGTGCATGTTCAGACACTCATCACGCACCGTTCCGTTGAACCGCTCCTCCTTGCCATTTTGCCACGGCGTGCCCGGCTCAATATACAGCGGTTGACGACCACATTTTACGAGCCAGGTCTGCATCGCAATCGCCACAAATTCGGCTCCGTTATCGCTCCACAGGTACGTTGGTGCTCCGTGTTGCCCAATCAGGGTGGTTAGCACGCCAATGACTCGCTCTGCCGAACTGCTGGGTGCCACGTCCAGTGCCAACCCTGCCCGGGTGAACTCGTCCATCACGGTCAAGATCCGCAGCGGCGTGCCATCGGCCAAAGCATCCTCAACAAAATCATAGGTCCACATAGGACCAGGATAGGTGGCTTGCAAGCGCTCTGGACATGGCCGATGCGTCCGGTTGCGCACCACAGGCCATGGAGCTTCCACAACCGGCGCACCCGCTTCTGATTGACACGTTGACTCTGATTAAGCAAGACCGTGATCCGACGATACCCGTAGCGCGGGTACTGTTGGGCCAAGCCCTCGATCTGGCGCAGCAACGCTGTATCATCAGTTGGATGCGCGATGTAGCGGAAGGTTGAGCGATGGATCTGCACCAGCGTGCCGGCACGCTGGATCGACATCCCGCCGGCGATGAAGAACCGCACCGCCTCGCGCTGCTCGGCCATCGTCAGCCCTTTTTTTCCACTAGCTCTTTGAGCAGGTCAATCTCAAGCAGGCGCTCGGCGAGCAGCCGCTTCAGGCGACTGTTCTCCTGCTCCAGTTCCTTCAGGCGCTGGACCTCATTGATCGACATGTTGCCATAAGCTTTGCGCCAACGGTAGAACGTGTTCTCCGCAATGCCGTGTTCCCGGCACACGGCCGCAATGGTCTGCGCACCTTGCTCAGGAATCTTGATAATCTGTTCGCCGTATGCTGGCTGGTCTTCATGGCGTCCTCATGTTCAGAGAATCCTACCATATCGACCTGGCCAGTTTAGTGGTCTCACGACACTATATGATGACTGTGGGGAAAGAGAGCAACTGCTTCCATCCACAGGAAAAGCAGTCGCTCACTAGATGATTCATTGAATGCGATGAGTGAGTCAAAAATTTCATCGCACGTTACAACATGCCTTTAGAAAAAGCCGAGTTCGTCGCGCGCCTCTTCCGTCATCATCGCAGGACTCCAAAACGGCGTCCAGACGAGATTGATGTTCACTTCTTCCAGATTTTTGTACACATCCTGCAAACCCATGACCTCGCGCCGCGCTTGCTCGATAATTTGTGGACCAGCCGGACATGCCGGCGTTGTCAGAGTCATGTCAACGCCAACTTTGCGGCCTTCTTCCAGCACGTCGATGTTATAAACCAACCCAAGATTGACAATATCAAGTCCAATTTCAGGATCATAAACATTTTTTAGCGCGCTCCGCACCATATCTTCGGTAATCATTAATTGCCTCCTAGCTTACGTTGAGTTTGGCTCATGATACCACGGCTCAATGCGAGAAACAACGCATACAATGATGTTCCCGATGAAGTACTTCAAAGTATTTCTATTAAGGTACTTTATGTATACTGGTATTTCCCCATGGAAATTATGAAGCGCTATGAGTAATCAGTCTTTAGATACTTGTAACAACTGAGTAAAGAAAAATTAGGAAAAAATGATAGATTTTTCTCTGGCTATTTCTCTGCGAACGTAGTATAATAGTGGTTACAAGCTTGCCATGTACCAATGCAAGCAGCGTAGTACAACACTTCGGACAGCTTCGCTTCCACATCTTACTCTGGCACAAACACATCAGCACTTTCCCCGCTTGCAGGTGCTGTTCCAGGGCATGAGGAGTGCCATGGTACAGGTACAAGCCGGTCAATGGCGACCGTTACAAGAAGGAGGGGGTCATGGTAGACCACGCTGTTCAACGTCTGCTCGAACAAGCAATCGACTCACCGCTGAAATTACAGCTTGTTTTGATGTTTTGCGATCATCCCCGGCTAGAGGCTACATCTGCACACATTGCGGAGCGCGCGTATCGGGACATTTGGAGTACGCGAGAAGCATTGGACGAATTGGCACAGGATGGCATTTTGCGCGACGTGTCTCTGGATGGCGAACCCATTTATCAATTTAATCCGCGCCCAGAATACGTTGAAACGATCAAGCGGCTGTACCGGGCGTATAACGAGCCGATGGAGCGCGACGATCTGCAACGTCTTGTCCGTGAGGTTGGAAGCATCGCTTCGTTCCGGCGAACCCCGATGAACATGCCAGTCATTGAACAACTCTAAGTGCCAATATTGTACGGTTGGAGAAAAGGATGGGCGATGGCCCATCCTTTTTTGTGCAATCCGACCAATGCGTGCCGCCGTATACCATGCTAAGCTGGTATGCTTATTGCGTGCTTGCCAGCCATAACGATGAATACAACTGTTATACCTGTTGAACAAGGAGCAATGCCCATGTTTAAATCGTTTCGCAAGCGATCTGACATCGCTGAACCCGCTCTTCAGGAGCGCATTCCGCCGGGGCAGTATCTGACTGAGAAGTTTCCCGTGTTGCATTACGGCAGCGTTCCCACGTACAAAGATCTGGAAAACACATGGGATTTGCGCGTGTGGGGCGAGATTGAGGAGCCTGCGCGCTTTTCCTTCGCGGAATTCCGCGCGTTGCCAACCATGCAGATCGAGACAGATATTCATTGCGTCACGCGCTGGTCCAAGCTCGACACGCATTGGGAGGGCGTGCAGTTCAAAGAATTTTTGAAGCACATTCCGCCGCTCAAGCCGACAGCACACTATATTCTCTGGCACTGCGAACAAGGCTATACCGCGAATGTGCCGCTGGAGATCATGCTGGAGGACGACGCGCTGCTGGCTTACAAGTACGAGGGCAAGGAATTGGAGCCGGAGCACGGCTTTCCGCTGCGCTCGCTGACGCCTAAAAAGTATTTTTGGAAGAGCGCGAAGTGGTTGCGCGGCATCGAGTTCCTGAGCGAAGACCAACTGGGCTTCTGGGAACGCTATGGCTACAACAACCATGCTGATCCATGGCAAGAGGAGCGCTACGCAGATTAAATTTCACTTGAATCGATCAAGAAGAGAAATAATTCCACATAGTTGTGATCCCTTTACGCTGCTCCAGGTCTACCGAACTATAATCGTACTATACGGTTGATAGGTCGGAATGCAACGGTACGTTGAAGGGAGCATGGCGATGAACGACTCTCAGCGGAGAACAACCGATCTGGAAAGTATGGACAACCTATCGGACAGGCAAGGCCTGGGCCAACGGACCCGGCGCACAAGGCGAGCGAGTGATTCTATCAGTGGTGGCGTATTCTTGATTGGATTGGGCATGCTCATGCTCACTGGTTGGTGGTGGCCGGGGATTATGCTGGTCATTGGGCTGGCGAGCGCGGCTGAACTGGCGCGGCGCGGGCAGATGCGGACGGCGCTGACGACGTTTCTGATATTCGCCGCGATCCCGCTCGGCATTGCCGTGATCCAGACCATTCACATACCGTGGCTGCCCGTCGGAGCATTTATCCTGATCGCGCTAGGTCTGCTTTCGTTGGCGCGCGCCAACACAAGAAGCCCTCAGACGTAAGCCATTGTCTGATTTCTCCATGACACAGCCGTTGTTGCGACGCAACAACGGCTTTCCCACTTCCCATGAGCGAACGCCGGAGCGTAGGCTGAGGTAGGAACTCAGACGCGAGTCCGCCTCACGCTCACGCTGCGACCCCGGCGCTGTCGCGCCTTATTAACGCTTCGAGACGGCAGTGGATATAGCATGGTGCATAACCTGTTGCGCTGCACGACTAAAACTGTGCGATAATAGACAAGCAATTAGATGAATGGGAGAATGAGCGGTAAGGCATTGTAGACATGATCACCCATCCATGGCCAACCAATCTTGACGAAGCCCAGGCAATTCAGCAGCGGCTGCGCAACGATGTTGTCACCCATGACGATTTCGACACGATCCGCACGATCGCGGGCGTGGACGCGGGCTATGAGGGTGATCAGGCTAAGTCGGCAATCGTGGTCTTCTCCTATCCGGAACTTGAGCCGCTCGATTATGTTGTTGCACGGCGGCCCGCGCCGTTCCCATACATTCCCGGCTTTCTTTCGTTTCGCGAGATGCCCGCCGCGCTGGCTGCGTTGGACGAATTGCGCGTTAAACCAGACATGCTCCTGTGTGACGGGCAGGGTATTGCCCACCCGCGCCGCATGGGCATCGCTGCGCATCTTGGCGTGTACACAGGCCTACCGTCGATCGGCTGCGCCAAATCGCTGCTGGTCGGCCACCATGGCACAGTGCCGGACGAGCGCGGCGCGCATGTGCCGCTCACTCATCGTGGCGAAGAAATTGGCGCGGTACTGCGGACGCGCGTCGGTGTGAAGCCGGTGTTTATCTCGGTCGGCCACCGTGTGAGTCTTGACACAGCCCGCCAGATTATTTTATCCTGTCTTACAAAGTATCGTTTGCCGGAGCCGATTCGCGCGGCAGACAGTCTGGCGTCGCATGGCAAAGAGCCAACCATCGCGCCGCACCAGCAACGCATGCTAGAAGAATAAATGCAACATCTCACAGTACGAAAAAGTAGGCATTGTTCCATGAGTTCGCTAATTCACTCCCAATGAGGCATCACCATGGCACTTTCTGGCTACTCACAAATGTCTGCCGCGGATTTCCGCCGCGCTCGCCGTCAGGCATCAATGAGCGATATTATGGCGCGTCTGACTGGGCGCTCAAACGATCTTCTTTCCTATGAAGACGTGCGACGCCGGCTGCGGGCACAGCAGAGCGGCGTGCGGGTGCTCAAAGATATTCCTCTCAACGCGATTGTCGGCAGCGTCGGGCGCTACACCGACTTCTCCCGCGGCTTTCTGCCACGAAATGAGTCTGACAGATCACGCTGGCTGCGGGTGCGCGGTGTGATGGAAAGCATGGAAGGCGTTCCACCGATCGAGGTGTATCAAATTGGGGATGCCTATTTTGTAGCGGATGGCAACCACCGTGTCTCGATCGCCAGGCAGCTTGGCTCAACCCATATCCAGGCCTATGTAACGCCAGTGCAAAGCCGGGTTTCGTTTAGTCCCACTTCCTCGCCCGACGAACTCATTGTCAAGGAAGAATACGCGGCTTTTTTGGAGCGCACCGATCTCGATCGCACACGCCCCGGCTGCGATCTGCAGATGACGGCGCCCGGCCACTACTACGTACTAGAGCAGGAGATCGAGCAGGAGCGCAAGCACATGGAAGCCGAGCATCGGCATGCCGTCTCGTTTCAAGATGCTGCCGCAGTCTGGTACGATACTATTTATACGCCAGTAGTGCAACTCATCCGCGAGCGCGGCGTGCTGCGCGATTTTCCTGGTCGTACTGAAACTGACCTATACGCATGGACGACTGAGCATCGCAATGCAATTAGCGAAACGCTTGGCTGGGACGTGGACCCGGCCAGCATGGTGAGCGAGGTTGTAAGCGAGCACAGGCCACCGCAGTCCGCGGTGCAGATGGGCGAGCGGCTGCTCGATGCGCTCACACCAGAAGTGTTCGAGCCAGGGCCGCGTCCGGGCCAGTGGCGGCAGGAGCGCACCGAACAATCGGAAGAATATCTCTTCAATGAAATCCTGGTGCCAATCAATGGCCAGCCAGAGGGTTGGTTTGCGCTGGAGCAGGCAATTGTCTTTGCACAAAAAGAAGAAGGCGTCATCTACGGCCTGCATGTCGTCGCGAATGAACAACAACTTCACACTAACGCCGTGAAGGAATTGCGCGAAGAGTTCGAATGGCGCTGCAAAACCGGCGCGATTGATGGCCGGCTCGGCGTCGAGGTCGGCGCGATTGCGGAGCGGATCGCACACCGGGCGCGTCTGGTTGATCTGATTGTCCTCAACCTGGCCCATCCGCCGGGGCGAAGGCCAAGCTCCCGTTTGCGCTCCGGCTTCCGCGCAGTGATCCAACACAGCCCGTGCCCGGTGCTGGCTGTACCACAAACGCTCTCGTATTGTCAGCGGCTACTGCTGAGCTACGATGGGAGCATCAAAGCTAAAGAGGCGCTCTTTGTTGCATCATATCTAGCGGATCAGTGGGAGGCGGAGCTAACTGTTGTGACCGTTGCGGAGTTGGGTCGCACCACGCAAACCACGCTGGATCATGCACGCCGGTACCTTGACGCGCATCATGTGCCTGCCACGTATCTTGCCGAGCGCGGCCCGGTCGCCGAGGTCATTCTCCGAACGGCCCAGGCGCAGCACAGCGACCTTGTGCTGATGGGCGGCTACGGCTCGCAGCCGATGCTGGAGTTCATGCTCGGCAGCACCGTGGATCAAATCTTCCGCGCCAGCCAAGTGCCGACGCTCGTGTGTCAGTAAGTGTTCACGACCGAAGAAGCTGGACTGTAGGGGCGAACACGAGGTTCGCCTCAGAACTTTCCGATAGTTCTATGTTCGTAGTTCTTGGTTCCTGGACGAAGATTAGCTTCGCCCCTACTTGATTCTCTCCCCGCCACCTTGTCACCTCGGGCAGCTTTGGGTATAATGACCTCCGTCTGTTCAACCATTTTCAATGCTCACTGCCTAGATCATCTCTAGTACAACACCATTGTATCTTGACAGTGAAACCCAACTCTTGGCGTCAAGGAAGGTATTCATGCAGTTTTCGCTCCCCGTCCGACGTTTCACCATGCCCGCTGTTGCTGTGGCGCTTGCCACGCTGGTTTCCGCATGTGGCGGACCAGATGTCACCCTTACTGGCTCAGTCGTGGATCAGTATACCGGCAAACCTGTGCCACAAGCCACTGTGACAGTCGGTCACAATCAATCAACAACTGACACATCCGGCAGTTTTCAGGTTCAAAATTGGAGCACCCGCGACACGCTTGAAGTGGACGCCAATGGCTATGAGGCAAAGCAGGTGCCGCTCAATAGTCAGCAAAAGCTCCAGCAGCCCAAGCCGCCATCGGTATCGCTTGACGCGATTGCGCTCCGTCCCAACACGCTCAGCGGTACGGTGATTGACCAATACACCGGCAAACCGCTCGCTGGCGCTACCGTGCATGCCAGCGATACCATCAGCGCGACCACCGGACCCGACGGCCATTACACGCTGAACGGCGTGCCGGAAAGCTTCTCGCTCGCCATCAGCGCGCCGGATCATGAGACATGGCAACAGCAGGTCACCAAAGCAACAAGCCTGGACGCCAAGATGCGGCCCACGGTGCTGACCGGCAGTATCCATGACCAATTCACGAGCAAGCCGGTCGTGGGCGCATCGGTCAAGGTCGGCGATGCAACGGCGACGACCGACGCGCAAGGAAACTACCAACTGAATGATGTGCCGAAGAACGGGACGCTCAACGTCAGCGCTGCCGGATACGCAGAGTTCTCGCAGCCGCTGAGCCAGACGGCGCAGATCGATGCGGCGCTGCGGCCCGATGTGCTGCAAGGCAGCATTGTAGACGCCAAGACCAACCAGCCCATCCATAACGCTACTGTGATTGCAACGACATCGCTTGCCAGCAGCGACGTGGCTTATACGCGGCTCGACAATAGTACCGATGGCGCGTTCAAGCTCGAAGGCATTCCTGAGCAAGGCTTTGTGCAGGTGCTGGCGCCCGGATACAAAAAGACTGTGGTTGAACTCAAGCAGGGCAACGTCCCGACGACCATCAAACTTGAGCCGTTTTATATCAAGTCGATCTATGTCACCGCCGCAGTGGCATCAAACCGCAAATTGCTCGACGAGTACTTCGACCTGATCGACAAAACTGAGCTGAATGCGATTGTGATTGACTTGAAGTCTGACCTGCGCGATGATCTTGGAACGGTGTATTACGACTCGCAGGTGCCAATCGTCAAGGAACTCGGCACATCCAAACCACACATGGACATCAAAGATATTTTGGCCGAAGCGAAGCAGCGCGGCATCTACACTATCGCACGCGTTCAGGTGTTCGGCCATGATAATGCGCTGGCCGAAGCCAAGCCAGAATGGGCGGCGAAAGATCGTACAACCGGCGGGGTCTTTGCCGATTATCCCGGGCCGAATATCCACTACGATTGGCTCGATCCATGGAACCAGAATGTGTGGGATTACAACATTCAGCTGTCGGTCGAGGCGGCTCAGATGGGCTTTGATGAAGTCAACTACGACTACATCCGCTTTCCATCGCTGGAGTTCTCGTCGGCTGACAAAAGCCGCTTGCAACTCTCCAAAGAAAATTCAACCGCTGAAGAGCGCTTCAACAACATCGCCACAATCCTGACCAAGGCGCAACGTGCGATTAATGGGTCGGGCGCGTACCTATCAGTTGACGTGTTCGGCTACGCGGCATGGCAGCCGTTCGGCCTCATCGGCCAGGACATTGGCCTGATGGCTGAGCATACCGATTACATCGGCCCCATGGTCTACCCGTCGCACTTTGTGGATGGCGAACTCGGCTTTGACAACCCGGCCCAGCACCCCTACGAGATAGTGAATAAGTCGCTGAAGAAGGGCGAAAAACAGGTTGCAGGCAAGCGTGCGCTGCTGCGGCCATGGTTGCAGGACTTTACACTGACATGGGTGCCGAAAGATCGGATTGTGGAGTACGGCGCGCCAGAGGTGCGCGCCCAGATCAAGGCCACCGAGGACTTTGGCCCGGCGGCTGGCTGGATCCTGTACGACTCGGCTAATACCTACACTGAGGATGCGCTCAAACCAAAGTAAGAACGCGAAAGAAAGAAGTAAAAAAGCAGAAGGAGAAGCATAGCATCTTCTCCTTCTGCTTTCGGCTACGTATAGAGTAAAACAAAGACGCCGTAGCACAAGCTACGACGTTCTTCTGTGGCGGGTCCGACGGGATTTGAACCCGCGATCTCAGCCTTGACAGGGCTGCATGTTAACCACTACACCACGGACCCGTATATTGGTGACCCCAGCGGGATTCGAACCCGCGATCTACACCTTGAGAGGGTGTCGTCCTAGGCCGCTAGACGATGGGGCCGTTGACTTCATTCACCGCAGCGACACCATCCATCACCGCAACGAAGAGGATTATAACACTACTTTTAAAATCGTGCAAGTTGCGGATGTCTGGATTTGCGCTTTTAGATTTGCCCTATACAATGGACAATCAGTCGTAATTCTTACTTGTTGCTGTTTGGTCATTGTCATGCATTTTCTCCATGTTGCACAACTCTATCATCCGGTTGCCAGCGGCTCGGTGCGCTACTTTGTGGAGATTAGCGAGCGGCTGGCGCGCGAAGGCCACCATGTCACCGTGCTTGCCACCGACGCCTATGACCTCGAACACTTCTGGGCAACCGGCAAGCGCCGCGTCGAGGTGCCGGAAGAGATACACAACGATGTGCGTATTATCCGCCTGCCGGTGCGGCGCGCGCCCGGGCCACCGCTTGTGTACCCGGTGCTTCGGCGGCTCATGGTCGAGCTTGGCCGCGTGCCCGGCAGCGTGCCGCTGCTGCGCCGCATGGCGACGTTCACGCCGCGCCTGCCAGATTTGGCCGCTACCCTGCACAGCCTCGCGCCAGTTGATCTGATTCACACTACCAATATCACGCTCGATTTTGCCATTCTGCCTGCCACGGATTGGGCGCGGCGACAGCACGTCCCAATCATCAGCACGCCGTTCGTTCACCTGGGCGAGCCTGGCGACCGCACAGTGCTGCGCTATTACAGCATGCCGCACCAGATCGACCTGCTGCGCCGGAGCGACCGCGTGATCACCATGACTGGGCTGGAGGCCGACGAACTGGCCCGGCGCGGCATCGAGCGCGATAAGCTTCGCCCGGTCGGCGTCGGCGTGGAACCACGCGAGGTGCTGGGCGGCGACGGCGCGCGCTTCCGGGCCGAGCAGCAGATCAGCGGGCCACTGGTGCTGTTCGTTGGCGCGCTGGCTTTTGACAAGGGCGTGATTTACACGGTTGAAGCGATGCAGCGGTTGTGGGCTAACGGCAGCAACGCGGCACTGGCACTGATCGGCGCGCCATTGGCGCACTTCACTGCGTTTTACGAGCAACTGCCCGCCAAAGATCAAGCGCGCATCCGGCTGCTGCCCTACGCGCCCGACACCGTCAAGCGCGATGCGCTGGCGGCCGCCAACGTGCTCGCCATGCCGTCGCGCACCGACTCATTTGGGATTGTGTACTTGGAAGCGTGGTGCTACGGTCTGCCGGTGGTTGGCGCACGGGCCGGTGGTGTGCCGGACGTGATTGGGGACGGACGTGATGGCCTGCTGGTGCGCTTCGGTGATGTAGCGGCGCTCGCGTCGGTGTTGGAGCGCCTGCTCACCGACCATGCCGAAGCGCAGCGGCTTGGCGCAGCGGGCCGGGAGAAGGTGTTGCGCGAGTTAACTTGGGAACACAAGTACGCCGAAGTACGAGCTGTATACGAAGAAGTTGTGGGAGCTATACCTATAAATAAGGGAAGCAGCGCATGATCCAACATGAATATGTTTTCTTACGTCCAGTTGAGCAGTCAGATCTGCCGACTTTGACGACATGGGCAAACGATAGTAATGTTAACGGCACATACAACTCGTTTGGCTTCAAACCCATGCACGATTTCGAGGACAGATTTCGCCAACACGGCTTGCTCAGCGACGAGCACGGCACGCTGCTAGCGGTGCTTCCGTCGGGTGACATCGTTGGCTTAACCAGCTACCATCAGGTGCGCTATGGCCCCAGAGCCAGCACTGCCTACAACATTGGACTGAGCATTCTGCCAGAACAGCGTGGCAAAGGCTACGGCACCGAAGCGCAACGCTTGCTGGCACACTATCTATTCGATACATTTCCGATTGCGCGTGTCGAAGCAGCTACTGATATCACCAACATTCCTGAGCAACGTTCGTTGGAAAAAGCTGGGTTCACACGCGAAGGTGTGCTGCGCAAAGCCCAATGGCGCGCGGGAGAATGGCATGATCTGGTGGTTTACAGCAAGCTGCGTAACGAGTAACAGGTGAAATGCTGCACAAAAAAGCGCCGGAGTACGAATACTCCGGCGCTCTGTCATGCCTTGATGTGAAGAGAACTATTGTCCGAGATTATCCGGTCGCGTGCCCAGCGTCACATTGAGGGTGATGGTCTTACCATCGCGCACCACCTCCAGTTGCACCGTGTCGCCTGGCTTGTGCTGAAGCAGCAACTGCCGCAGCGAAGAACTGCCGTCCAACTTGGCACCATCAATCGCGGTGATGATGTCATTCTGCTGCAATCCGGCCTGAGCAGCAGGTGTGCTCGGCTGCACCTGGCCCACCAGCGCGCCATACTGCACTGGCAGATTCTGCAACGCTGCCGTCTCGGGATCAAGCTCGCCAAAGCTCACGCCAAGGTACGGGTACACCACCTTGCCGCTCGTGATGAGCTGCTGGCTAACATCCTTCACAGTGTTGCTCGGGATTGCAAAGCCAAGACCCTGTGCCTGGTCGCCCGCCATGCTATCGCTGCGCACAACCAGTGTGTTAATGCCGATCACCTCGCCATTGACATTGATGAGCGGACCACCACTGTTGCCATGGTTAATCGCCGCATCGGTCTGGACCAAGCCCTCCATGCCGCTGCCCGCCACCGTCCGGTTAAGCGCGCTCACCACACCGACCGTCACAGAGTTCTGGAAGTCGCCCAGCGGGCTGCCGATTGCAATAGCTGTCTCACCTGGCTGCAGCGCGTTCGAGTCGCCGAACGACGCAACGCCTGGCACTGCATCCTTGACGCGAATCACCGCAATGTCCATCACCGGATCGGTGCCGACCAGCGTGGCCTCATGGCGGCTGCCATCCGCATAAATCACCGCCAGCGACTGCTGATTCTCAACAACGTGGTTGTTGGTCACAATATAGCCGTCATTGCTGATAATGATGCCTGAGCCAGACGCCACAGATGGTTGTGACTGCTGCGGCTGTGGCTGCTGTGGCGCGTTTGGCAATGGGAATTGGAATGGATCGCGCTGCAGCTGGTTCGGCTGCGACGACGCCTGCAATACATTGATCACAGTAACAACTGCAGGCGAAGTTTTCTTCACCGCGTTCACCACCGATGCGTCAGTCGCTGGTACCTGCGCCTGCGTTGTTTGTGCCGACTGGGCGCTCTGGACATTCTTGGTCGCCTGGGTGTTTGATGTCACCTGCTGTGTGTAGCGCGCTAGCGACGCGACGGGACCGGATGCCAGCGTACTCCCGGAGGCGCGCAGCAACAGATACGCTGCACCACCGGCAACAAACCCGCCGAGCAGCACGCCAATGAGGAGCATGGACGCCAGTCCAACCCAAAAAGAAGTCTTCCGTTGCATAATTATTGTCCCTTCGTCTTTCCTGACGTACAAGATAGATTAACGCCTGGCACTATAATCCCACATGCGGGTTAGACCAGGGTGAACCAATGATGAAAACTTCATAAGTATTAAGAATCTTTGTACTTCACGAATAGTTTTCGTATATAACAGTCATTGATGCGTTAGAGCCACTATGAATGCGTAATCTGCGGCAACAAACCAACTGCTATACAACCTATCGTATCAGCAATTTATCAGCACTATGTCATTTGCACACAGCACGAACAAAATTACCATGAACCTTACAATGAAGTACAACGTCGTTGTCAGGAGAAAACACTGCTCATGCGCTATCGCTTCACATCCATCACGGCTCTGTTGATCATGCTTTTGTGCAGCGCATGCGGAGTTCAAACAACGACCGCACCGCTGAATGCAACAGACACATCGCTGCTCTCAGCCACCGCCAGCACCACAACACCTGCACCAGTTGCCGCGCCCGCAATTGCGCCGACGCAGCCAGTTGTTCCTACCACGCTGCTGGCATATGTTCACAATGGCGACGTGTGGATTTCAGAACTGCCCGGCGCAGCGCCCCGTCGAGCCTCCACCGATGGTGAGGCAAGCGCGCCGCGCTGGTCGCCGAGCGGCGCGTGGCTGGCCTTTTGTCAGAACGAACAACTCCAAGTGGTGCCGCGCGACGGCGGGCCGGCCCAGGCGTTTGGTCCATGCAGTGGCACATGGCTGCCCATGCGGGATGAACTTGCCTTTGCAACGGATAATAGTACCACAATTGTTGATGTGGCATCGGGAGGACGACGGCGCGCCGTGCCGTATCATGTGGATGCCTGGAGTCCCGACGGAAGTGCATTCGCGTACGTTGCAACATCGCTCACCGGCACGCTTGATACGGCAAACGCTTCAGGACCTACCACCAGCATGTGGCGGGCGGCAGCCGATGGCAGCGCGACAAAGCAACTGTTTAATCCTGGCACGCCTGCACCCTATGGTATTGTGCTCGCCGGATGGTACAACAACCACATCCTGTTCTGGAGCGACCCGCAGTTCTCGGCCTCGCTGCTAGCTGATGGCGTGCCACTGCATGCCATTCCAGCGCAAGGAGGCACCGACCGTGAAATTGTGCCGTGGATGCTGGCCCACCCCGATTTCCTCGCAATCTCGCCAGACGGCACGCGCCTCGCTGCGACGGAGGGCGGCAATCGCCAGACCTGGACCAACAAGCATATTGTAACCGTTGACATGGCAAGCGGCACGCGCACCCAGATCACAGGCAACGCCGTAGCAGCCTTCTCGCCAGCATGGTCACCGAACGGCCAGCAGCTTGCCTATGTGGCGGGGCCAGATGTCGGCTCAGTCGGCGGTGGCGCGGCAGCGCAGCAAGGTATAGAGCAGCGCCATATCTGGGTCATGGATGCTGATGGCATGCACAAACAGCAGATTACCGCCGACGACGCATTCTACGACGAGCGCCCGCGCTGGACGGCTGATGGAACACACGTGCTGTTTGTGCGCGTGGATGCACAGAACCAGCCGAGCCTGTGGATGGCGCGCCCGGACGGCAGCGGGCTGGAGCAGATCAGCGACACGCTTGGCGACGCCACGCAAGCCCAAGAAACAGACTTTGGCTACTACGGCTACCATGATTGGGATCAGTTCTTCGATGTTTGGCAACCATCAACATCATCTAAGCAGTAAACAACACAAACATGCAATAAGAAGGCTGCCTCATGTCATGGAAAACGCTACTAATAGTCACCCTGCTCGGATTATGTACACTAAGCGCCTGCGGTCCTAGTACTAGCGCAATAACATCGCCTGTGGCGATAACAGAGACAGCAAGCACTGTTGCCGTTCCAACTGAAAATTCTTCTTCGATAGCGAATGAGTCGCTCTATCACATCACCGCACAGGATAGCGGCAAGACGTTTACGTACACGCTGACGTCGCGCTTCGTTGTGACACTCGATGAACGGACGTACCTGCAGCGGAATCTCCAGTGTGAGCCAAGTGGCATCATTGGCCGCATCACAAACGTTCCTTCAGCAGAACCACCGCTATACAACGAACAATTCGAGGCCGTAGCAGCAGGAACATGCATTCTGCGCGATGGCAGCTTCAACGTAACCATTCGTGCTATCGACCAGGCTGAACAGTAATAAGATGATACGCCAGCGCTCAGTATGTTCTGTAACTCACCCCCGCTGATCTCTACGGCTTGGATCATCAGGTGTTGGTTCAGCCGCAACGTCGTCGTTCGGCAACACCGGCAACTGTACGATGTCGGTTGACAGCAGCAGGTCCACCAGCCAGTCCACAGCCACACGTACGCGCCGCCCAGCCTCTGGCAGCTTCACCAGATACACGCTGCGCCAGGCCAACCACGCCATGAAGCCCGCTAGTGACACCGGCCCGAACTGTGCAACGGCCTGATAATGCCCCAGACTCGCCAGACTTCCGATCGGCTGAAAACGAAACTCACGCTTGCGCCCGCCACGCATTGTCGCTATAAGATTGTGCGCCGCAGTTCTGCCTTCGCGCGTCGCGTTCTGGGCTGTGGGCGCATAGGTACCACCGCCTTTCTGTGGCACTGCCGCACAATCACCAAGCGCAAAGATGTTGGGGTGGCCGACAACCTGAAGGTACGAGTTAACCTGAATCGCGCCGTGCTGGTCCTTTGGCAGGTCCAGCGACTGCACAAACGGACTCAACGCAATGCCGGCGGCCCACACCACCGTCCGGGTCGGGACCGTGCCGCCCGGCTCCAGCGTCGCACTATGCTCAGTCACAGCGGTGACGCTGACGCCCGTCCGCACATCCACGCCGCGCCGCCGCAGCGCATGCTCAGTATACTGGCCCAGCTGATCGTTGATCTGTGTGAGCAGGCGCGGCCCATGCGAAGCCAGGATGAAGCGCAGGTCAGAGTGCTTAATAGACGGATAGTAGCGCAATGCTTTGCGTATAATATCGATGATGTGCCCCAACCCCTCGACACCCGCATAGCCGCCGCCCGCCGCCACAAACGTCAGCAATTCCTGTCGCTGCTGCGGATCGTCGCTGATGTCGGCCTCCTCCAGCAGCCAGATGATGTGATTACGTAGCCGGATAGCATCGTTAAGGCTCTTGAGATCGAAGCTATGATCGACAGCGCCTGCAATGTGATGATAGTTGGTGATCGAGCCAAGCGCGAGAATGAGATAATCGTACGACACCTGCTCCTGGCGACCGTCGAAATAGTCCACGGTCACGCGCTGCGCTTCCAGGTCAACATCGCGCACCTCGCCAGCCTGGAATTGCACTTTGTGAAAGAACGCCCGCAACGGCGGAACGGCATGACGACCCTCCACCGTGTTGCCCACCACTTCTGGAAGCAACGGCGTGAATGTCATATAGTTCTCACGATTGATCAGCGTAATATCGACACCGGAGTCGTCTCTGAACGCGCGCTCTAGCACATGCGCCGCGCTCGTGCCAGCAAAGCCGCCTCCAAGAATAACAATGTGCGTCACATGAACTCCTTTCGCCGCGACTGTTTACAGCCCGACGCTCGCCTGCATAATCCCGCCATCAATGAAGTACGTCGTTGCGGTAACATAGGCACTCTGATCAGACGCCAGCCACACCACCAGATTAGCAATCTCCTCCGGCGAAGCGACCCGGCCCAGCGGAATAGCGTTTTCGAGCGCGGCCTTCTTCTCCGGATCGGCCAGTGTCCCCTTGTTGATCGGCGTCGCAACCGCGCCCGGCCCAACGCCAACGACGGTGATGCCATGCGGCGCAAGCTCGACGCCGGCCGTGCGCGTCAGCATGCGCACGCCGCCCTTGGCACAGCAGTACGGCGTGTTACCGGGCATGGGCCAGTCTTCATGCACCGATGAGATGTTGATAATTTTGCCACCCGATTGTTGCGCCAGAAACTGCTTTGCCGCCAGCTGCGTGCCAAAAAATGCGCCCTTGAGATTGACGCCGATCACCATGTCGAAATCCTTTTCAGATGCCTCCAGCACCGACGTGCGCGTTTCTATGCCAGCGTTGTTGACCATGATGTCCAGCCTGCCAAAGGTCTGCACTGTTTGCTGCACGAGTTGCTGAACGTCAGCTACCGCGCTGACGTTGCCTTGCACAACCAGCGCCTTGCCACCACCGTCTTCGATCTGCTTTTTCACCTCTTCGGCGGCCTTCTGATTGCTGTGATAATTGACAGTAACTGCCGCGCCCGCCTGCGCCAGCCCAAGCGCAATTGCCCGGCCAATGCCACTATCGCCGCCAGTTACTAGCGCGACTTTGTTTTCGAGTGTCATAGCTGTTCCTGTGTCTTGTACTAACAAACCGATATCTATGCTCACGTTCTACAGCACAAAGACGGCCAACAGCTTGCGGCACTTCAGAGCAGTGGCACACATTATGTATTTAATAAGCAAGCAAATTTCTACTCATGTTGGCAACATAAAAACCCTTGAAGGAGTGATCATAGATGCATCAGAATATCTCCATCCAGTTCACGGCGCGCAGCGCTGTGATTTTGCTGGTTGTGGCAGCGCTCGTGTGGCTCGTGGCAAATTTTAGTACGCTGTTGTTTATTCTTTTCCTCGCCATTTTGCTGGCCGTAGCAATCACCCCGATCGTAGAGCACCTGGCGGCGTACATGCCGCGCACCATCGCAATCCTGATCGTGTATGTTGTGCTGCTTGCCATTGTTGGAGCAGCAGTTGGGCTGCTGGTGCCAGTCCTTGTAACAGAAATCAAGCAACTGAGCAGCAATTTACCAAAACTCACCCAGCAGGCACTTACACTTCCTGGGCGCTTGCTCGCGCCATTTTCTTCGCAACTTGGTGGAGCCGACCTGTTCTCAGAAATTGGCACCCGCCTGGGCGCGCTGGCTGGCAATGCCAGCCAGATCGTTCTAGCAATTGGGTCCACGTTCACTACCATACTGATCGACAGCTTCCTGATGCTTGTGACAGCCTTCTTCCTGACTTCTGACGCACAGTTCGCACCGCATTTTATCGCGCGCTTCTTTCCGCCGCGCTACCGTGCCACGGCAACCGAGCTTGCGCGTGAGATGGGCGGACGGCTGGGCCACTGGGTTCGCGCGCAGGTGCTGGTTGGCATTTGCTTCGGCACCATGTTCGGTCTGGGATTGCTGCTGATGGGCGTGCCATATGCGTTCTCGCTCGGCGTGGCGGGCGCGATTCTGGAGCTTATTCCCTACGTCGGTGGCGCGATCGTCACCATTATCGCCATGGTGGTGGCGCTCTCTATCTCGCCGTGGCTGACGCTAGGCGTGCTCGGATTGGAATTAATCGTCGCGAATATTGAAAGTCATGTCATTTATCCCAAACTGGTTGGCGATATTGTCGGCCTGCATCCGCTCGTTATTATCATCGCACTGTTCATCGGCGCGGAGGCCCGTGGCGTACTGGGCGCGCTGCTGGCGGTGCCGGTCGCAGTTGTGATTCAGGTGCTGTTCGAGCGCTTCTATCGCTTTGATGAAGTTGTCGAAGAGCAGAGTGCCATGATGGTGGAAGCCGACGCAGCCAGCGCGCGGGACAACGTTGAAGTCCACCCGCCGCTGCTGCCGCGCAGCCAGAAGAGCTAACCGCAATGATATCTGAACAAAAACTCCTTCCTCATGCCGAGGAAGAGGCTTTCGTCCACGCTGCACTCACGGTAAGTCGTGCAGCGCTTCCACGCGTTGAGCGATGCGCTCCAATCGCGCCACCAGATCGCGGTAGTGCGCTTCGTCCAGCGACGGCTCCTTGCCCGCGAAGGTCAGCGCGCCGCCCGGCTCAAGCACCGCCTCCCGCACATCGGCCAGCGAATCAAAGCCCTGCCTGCGGGCCGCAATCTCAATCTCCATCTGCGTAATGAGTTGCTTCGCACACTGATCTTCCAGTAATTTGCCGTTTTGCACAAGCGTAATTGGATCACCCTCAAGCAGGCGATCAAAACGATGATACTTATATGAAATGCGTACCAGCACCCAGTTAATCACAATCAACGTCGTCGCGCCGATTAAACCACCGATCAGCGAGTTATCGTTGCCAATGATCGCGTTCTGCACCGTGTTTGATAGCAACAGCAGCACAACAAGATCGAACGAGTTCAATTGCGCGAGTTCGCGCTTGCCCGCGAGCCGCAAGCCGATGATCAGAAAAGCATAGACGACAAGCGTGCGCAAGAGCTTTTCCACGATCGGCACGCCCGAAACCAGCAGGTCGTTCCACATACCTATTCCTCTGCTATGAGCAGCGCCTGCAGGTCAACCAATTCGCACCGCAAAGTTCCGGCCTTCCCAATGATCGGCCTCGGGCCAGCGGAAGGTAAATACTACCTCGCTGCCCACTGTTAGCGCTGCGGTTGGCAGGTCGGCCATGTACACGCCCAGCCCAGTGTTGATTGTTTGCAGATCATGCACGTTCTGCCAGCCGTCGGCACTCCAATGCATCTCGGCAGGCGCAAGCACTTCGATCCGCAGCACCTGACCCGCGGCGATAGTTTCTCGCTGGTCACTGAAGCGCCAGATCGTGCGCGGCGAACGGACCTTGTCCCGCAGATAGCGCTGCTCGGTTTGCACCGGCATGTCGAACACACGCCCATCGCGAAGCGAACGCAGCAGTTTGACCTCTTCGGCATGCGCCCAAACCAACGGCATCGCCGACCCGGTTGGACGCCCACAATACAAATTCTTCTCGGGAATAGCGTCAGTATCCCAGACCTGCTCGGGCAGCATGCCGCCTTCGTTGGCAAAGCGCTCCATAGCTGCCAAAAGTTCTTTTGCTGCATGCGGGCGGCCTGCTGCAAGCTCGTAGTGGGCGCGCTCGCCAGTCAGTAGCGGCCACGCCCGACCGATGCCCGTGCCGTCAAAGGCGCTGCCGTCGGCGTGCTCACCGTAGCCATCCCCGTTGTAGCGATGCCATGCCGGGCCGTATGGCGTGTCAACTTTGACCATAGCGTCAATAACCTTCACCGTGTTGACAATGCGTGGATCATCGGCGGCGCGCAGCCCGAAGCGCACCAGCGCCAGCGCGTCCGGGCTGACAATGTCAGCGGCAGGGAAGATATCCTTGCCCCAAGGAAGATTCTTGATCGGAATTGCGCCGGTAGTCGGCGGATGGGCCTGCGGGTCGGCGGGCGTGATCCGCACATAATAGCCGTCCACGCCATGCTGCCGGGCCAGGTCTGTGCCCGACGCATACGTCCAGTGCTCGATGCTGCTGTTCCAGGCGTCGGCCGTTTCGCGCAAGTAGGCAGCGAGCAACGCCTCTTGCACGGCGTCAGCCAGGTCAGCGGCAGCCAGCAGCGCGCTGATCGTCACTGCCAAGGTGAAGGGCGAGTACCCGCTGTTCTCCTCCCAACGGTCCTGGTCGGTAGCCGGGCCGTTCCGCACAATGAACGCAACAGCGCGGCGCACTAATGGCCAGAACGCTTTCACAATCTCTCCGCTGAGCGCTTCTAATCGCCATGCCTGCATCAGCAGCAATATGGGAAAGCCGGTTTCGTCAAGCTGCACGCCATGCCAGTAGGCGGTGCCATCGAGCCACATGTTCTGCGGCCAGCATCCATCCGCATCCTGCGTCAGCGCCAGATAACGCATCACCCGCGATACTTCGTTGGTCGCGCCGGCCGCCATCAGCCCGCCGACGCTCTCGACCAGATCGCGCGCCCAAACGAGATGATAACCGCCTAAGTCGTTATCACCTTTGCTATCACCCCATGGAATAGAAAGGCTGGCGATCAGGCCACCGCGAAATTGTTTATCCTCATGCGTGTGCAGCACGGCGGTACTGATGCGATACATATCGACAACAGCACCGTCTCCAAGATCGATGAGCGATTTCTGCCAGTCTTGCCACTCGGCGATGTATTCATCACGCACCGAATTGAAACCGGTGAACAGGCTGGTGCGCGCATGGTGCGCCGCGCTGTAGGCCTGATCCGCAAATCCTAACGCCAACGTGAATTCGCCACCGCAAGCCTGTAGATCTATCTCGCCAGTGAGGGCGATGTTGCCGCCATCAGCGCACTCATAGGTCTGCGTGAGGCGACCATGATTCATCAAATCCTGCCAGCCATCCGACACGCCAACATAGCCAACCGAGCGCGCGCGCCACGGCGTGGAGCAGGCCAGCGCCAGCGCCAAGCGGTTCTGCCGCTGCGCGCACAGCACTGGCACGCCCTTGTTCTCATCGAGCCAGCCGTTGTTGTTTGCGCCATGGTTACCGAGGTGCGGCGCTACAATCACATAGACATGGTAGTCGGCCAGCGTGCCCTGAAGCGGCACAAAGCGGGTGTGCTGCAACAAAACGTCATGATACGGATCGCTAAGAATCTCTTTTTCAATACGGTAGCGTCCGTCATTAGCAGTGTTCACCAGCCGGAAGGCTGGCACGCCAGGCGCGAGGTAGGAAACATCCGATGTGGCGTGGCGCTTTTCTTCTGAGACATAGTGCTGGCCGTCGGTGATGATCAGACCCATGTCGCGGGTGCATGCCAGATCCACACGTGGATAATACACTTCGTTCACAATGCCATGGCTCAGGGTAAACCACACGCGGCTGCGTGGATTACGCGCCGTGCCGACGCCGATCTTTGCGCTGGAAGTCCAGCGTGGCTGAATGCCTGGTTCGCCAGGCGCAAACTCATTGCTCATGGTGTGCTTTCCTTGCGGATAACTCTACCTTTGTTCTAAACTGTTGATAGTTTAGTGACAAGAATTAAGCCACCAAATCAATGAACGCCCGCTAAACGTCATCTAAAGTGCGACAGGTGAGCAGCACAACATCAGGCAGGTGGAGAAAACAGCGTTTGGAGCGCCTGTGTTGCTGCGGGAAGATCAGCCTCTTGCACCATCACATAGTCACGCGCGTAGCCGCAGATTGCCAGCACTGGCACACCAGCATGCGCCAGCACGTCGGTGACGTTGGCGAGGAAGCCGACCAGATCGGGCGGCAAGTCGAGGTCGAACGTAATGACGCGGAACGGCTGCTGCACATGCGCGCGGGGAAAGGCAGCCTGCACTTCGCGCCAGGTCGTTTCTGGCAGCACGAGCGTGAGCATCTCAGGCTCCACGATGCACTGCATGAAGGGTTTGTCAACATTAATCAAAAGCTGGAATGCCAGCCGCCGCATGCGCGGTTCTACGCCGACAAGCACGAAGCGCTCAGGACGGACCAGCCAGCGCATGGTTGTGAGCACCGCTGCCAACTGTTGATTCGGCTGTGTCTCGCTCATGGCAATCTCCAATGATGTGAAACTGTGCTCATGGCGTGCGTGCCATAGTCACAGCTATGATGGATCGGCAACAACATATACGTCAATGCCACGACTGGCCTGCAACACCTGCCGGATCAGCGAGCCTTTTTGCACCTCATCCCACCGGCTGCGGGCCGACTCGCCCATGACAATCAGCGTAATAGCGTGCTGCTGCGCCACCCGCGCCACGGTTTCGGCCAGCGGCGCGCCACGCTCCACAACGGTACGCGCGCCGAGGCTCCGTGCAAACCGGAGGTTCTGCTCCAGCACGACACGGTAGCCAGGCGCATTACTACTACTCGATTGGACATGCACAGCAAACAATTCGGCATTCAAGGCGTGGGCAAGCGCATCAGCACGCTGAATAAGGCGCTGGGATGCTGGATTGTAGCCAATACAGACCATGATACGAGTGTGGGTTGTATATGCTGAAGATGCCTCGCCATGTTCAGGTTGTCGATGTCCATTTTGCATTATACCGGTGTATCTACGCAACGCATGTTGACGTGTAGTATAGCAGCTTCCTCAACACTATCACATAGCTAATTATGGGTAAAGCCCACAAGCTCCATCTGTGGCATCGCGCGTGGTGACGAGCAGTTCTTCGCATGCCAAGAACATGCGGCAGGAAGTAGGTTAGCCTCCTACCGCATGCATTTCGGCTCAAGCATTATCCACCGGCGCTCGTAGGCTGCTGAGGCACAGCCACTTCCACCGGCCAGCCCGGCGACGTGTCGCCAACTTGCAGCGTCAGCGATTGCACGCTAGGCGGCACATCGAAGATAATAGGCACGCTCCAAGTGCGGTCGCCGCCGGGGATGGGCTGATCCATGGCAAAGTCACCGGCCTGCGCCTGACCATATGTTTGGAGGTAGGCCGTTGAGGCTGCCGGAACCGGCTGGTAGCGCCGTCCCTGGCCATCCACCAATGTAAACAGATTTTCCGGAATGGGTTGCGGCGCGCCGCTGTTCGCCACTGACATCAGGGCCAACACAAATCGGCCTTGCGGTTGAAGCGCTCCGATGCTGCCCTCCAGCATGGTGGCATACGCGGGGCGCAGCAGACTTGCCGTCCAGTTGCCAACTGTGACGAGCTGCCCAACCGGAAGCTGTGCGGCCACTGTTGGGCCAGGCGGCGGTTCAGTCGCCGTTGGGATAGCCGTGGCAACAGGCACCGTAGGAGCTTCAACAGTTGCCGCAGCCGTTATATCGTCAGTGCTTGTAACAGCGGATGACGCAGTGGGGACGGTCTCCGTCATGAGTTCAGTGGCAAGCACAGCCGGAAGGGTTGGCGCGGGCGGACCAGCTGCTGAGGTTGCGGATATGTCAACTCCACCTGCACCAGATGACAAAAGCGACGGCGTAGGCGATGCTGTAGTGGCTCCGGCAATTGCGCCTGGCAATAGCGACGTAGGCTGGACGCTCATCATTTCACGGGATGGGCGCAGCAACAGGTAGGCCACAAGCACGACAAGCAGCGCCACGCCAATTACAACATACAGCGGCCAGCGAATCTCTGGTGTTGCCCCTGCCACTTCATCCGTTGCCTGATCCCCATGCGGGAGAGCAACTCGCTCAGTGGCAGGCGCAGATCGCGGCAGCGTGGCAGTTGTGCGGCTGTTCAGCTCATCGAAGCGAGCCAGGCCGCGTAACGCGGTCTGATTCGCAGGGTCAAACACAAGCACGCGCTCCAACGCATGGCGCTGCTCAGCGCGCGTTTCCGCGATACGAGCCAGTGTCATCCAGACGCGTGGATCTTCCGGGTGATGGACAGACAAACGACGGACAATTGCACGGGCCGTGGCATGCTCCCCGCGTTGGTACGTTTGCAGCGCTGTGTGAAGAAGCGATGGAACCGTATTCGGAGTTGGATCAGAAGGCTGGTGTGTCATACGTATCCAATCAGCACAAAGGGCACGCTGATCATCAGCGTGCCCTTATAAATCAACCGAACGTCATGGACTATGGAACTGAATTCAAAATCAGGAAGCCCTTGTCTGGATTCGCGGATGAGAACAGCTGCAAGTCTGATGCACCCGACGGAATCTCGAAGATCAATGGGACAGACGTGTTCACTGCACCTGGTGGAACTGCATCTTCCTGGCTGCGGTCAGCAACCACACCTCGCCCAAAGGCATTGACGTAGGCAGTCGAAACCTGCGGTTGCGGCGTATACACATTGCCTTGCGCATCCTTGACCACAAAGAAATCCTGCGGAATTGTCTGCGCAGTGCCGGTGTCGTTCGATACCAGCACCAGCGCCACCACAAAGTTACCTTGTGCAGTGAAGGCCCCGATCTGATTACCCACTACAGTGGCGCAGCCGCCCTGACAGAAACCCGGGAAGGTGTACGCCCAATTACCAGCCTGAACACTCTCACCTGGCGGCACAAGCTGCGGATTGACCGAGCCGAGATTGCTGACAGCTGACGGTTGTGCGACTGGTTGGCCGCCTGGAGCAGCCGTTGGCTGTTCTGCCGTTGCGGCTGGTGGCTGCTCCGCAACTGCCGCTGTCGGTTGTTCTACAGGTACGGCTGTCGGCTGCTCAACCGGCGCGGCTGTCGGCTGTTCAGCAGTTGTTGCAGCAGTGCTGGTCAGTGGTGCTGTCTCAGTCAGCCCAGTGGTACCAGACACATAGCCAGTATCTGTCAACGGACCTGTACCCGAGAGACCGTTTGTGCTCGATAACGCACCCGTTTCGGTCAGCCCATTCGTCCCCGTGATCGCACCGGTGTTGTTGTTACCGTTGGCTATGCCAACCACGCCGCCCGGCACCGCCGTTTCAAGCCCAGCGCCATTGGCATTATTGTCGTTTACTCCCACAACAGGAGTGCCGCGATTGATAAAGTTCGGCACCACCCAGAACAACACGCACAAGAGCAGCGCAATCGCAGCCACCAGCCCGAGCAGCAACCCCAACGGACGACGACGACCAGCTACAGGCTCATCAGCAATAGCAGGATCACCATAGCGGCCCCCACGTCGACCACGTGCTGAAGGCGCACCCACCGCATCAGCGTCGAATCCTTCATCACCTTCGTCGCGCAACGGCGTTGGATCATTGCGGAAGCCTGGGCCAACGCGTTCGACCGTGTCATAATCATCGTAGGCCGAGTCCAACTCAGCAGCAAGCCGCTCGTCATCGCTCAAATCAGCATTGGGTACTGCCGGAACGACGGGAGCAGCCGAAGCTGCTTCGTCCGGCGTTTCAGCAGGCGTGGCAGCCTGCGAACGTGCCGTTGGCGAAACACCCATTGCCTGAAGCCCACGCCGTGCCATTTCGTTGTTCGGATCTAACTCAACCACGCGCTCAAGTGCGCCGCGTCGCTCATCTGCGTCGTCGGCTACGCCAGCCAACCACAGCCACCCTTGCACATTGTTTGGCTCCTGGCGCGTCAGCAAACTGAACAAATTACGCGCTTCCTCACGATTCCCTTCACGCGCAGCCTCAATGCCAAGTTGGAGAATCGTATCTGATTCCGCCATGCGATTAGTCCCTCCTGCTACGCCCAGCGGGCAAAAAATTGCAAGAACATAAAAACAGGGCTTTACAATGCAGTAAAATCACAATAACGCAGTGGAATGCGCTATTTCGGCTATTCTATCATACACTTGTTTTACGGTCAACACTCTCTTTTCACGCTGACGCGCTAGCAAGGCACGGATCGTATATCCATAATAGCAAAGTGCAAAGAGTTTTGATGCGAGCGATAGTCGTACGCACCACGGCAGAACAAGCAGGAGCTGGCACGATGAACAAGCGCTACTGGCCTGCATCAAGCCATGCAATAAATATAAACTGCGTAGCTTGATGCAGGATACAAAATGGTACAATACGTGCAGTGCAGTGATGCACCCTGTTCATGGCCGAACAGCAATATCGAAAGAGAGCATAACGATGGTAACGAATATCGTTGATCATGTTGAAACAGCTGAGATTAAAGAATCTATTCTAGAAGCAATTGGCAACACGCCGCTCGTTCGACTCCACAAAGTTGCGCGCGGCATCCGCCCCGATTTGCTTGTGAAACCCGAGTTCCTCAATCCTGGCGGCAGCGTCAAAGACCGGATCGGCATTACCATGATCGAGGCTGCCGAGCGCGAAGGACGCCTGAAGCCGGGCGGCACAATCGTCGAATGCACCAGTGGTAACACCGGTGTTGGTCTTGCCATTGCGGCGGCGATCAAAGGCTACAAAACGATTTTTGTCATGCCCGACAAGATGAGCGACGAGAAAATCCGGCAGTTGCGCGCGTTCGGAGCGCGCGTCGTGATCACGCCAACTGCTGTCGAGCCAGATGATCCGCGCTCGTACTATTCAGTTTCACGGCGGCTGGCCGAAGAAACGCCGAATGCCATGTTGATCGGCCAGTATTGGAACCCGGCCAACCCCGAGGCACATTATCGCACTACCGGCCCGGAGATCTGGCGGCAGACTGGCGGGCGAATCAGTGCCTTCATCGCTGGCATGGGCACCGGCGGCACAATCACTGGCACCGGGCGCTTCCTCAAGGAGCAAAACCCCGACATCAAGATTATTGGCGTGGACCCCGTCGGCTCGCTCTTGTATCATTATTTCCAGACCCGCGAACTTGGCTCAACGCATGGCTACAAGGTCGAGGGCGTGGGCGAGGATTTTCTACCAGCCACGCTGGACTTCGATGTGATTGACGATGTGGTGCAAGCTACCGACCGCGAAAGCTTTTTGATGACCCGGCGGCTCGTGCGCGAAGAAGGGCTATTCTGCGGCGGATCGTGCGGGCTGGCGGTGGCTGGTGCGCTGAAGTGGCTGCGCGGCAACGGCAACTATCTTTCTGAGGACGACATCGTGGTGGTGCTGCTGCCAGACAGCGGCTCGCGCTACCTGAGCAAAATCTTCGATGATTCATGGATGCGCGAGAATGGCTTCATGGAACAGGCAACGGTTCATGACATGCTGGAAGCTCGCCAACGCGAGATTATCACCGCTGACGAGCAGACATCCGTGGAGGCTGCCATCCGCCTGATGAAGACCCACGGCATCTCACAACTGCCTGTGCTGGAGGCCGATGGCACATTGCATGAAATCATTGGCGAAGGCGACCTGCTCGATTACCTAATCTCCGGCGGCGCGATGGACCACACCATCGCCGATCTTCACGCTCACGAAGTCGCTACCATCTCGCCCGACATGCCAATCGATGAGCTGTCGTCGATCTTCAGTCGCAACCAGGCGGCTGTTGTTGTCGAGGACGGCGCGGTGACTGGCATTGTGACAAAAATTGACGTGATCGATTTCCTGGCTGCTCGTCGCTAATACAACGATGTCCGGAATATCATGGGCGTAGATCTTCATGTAGATTTATGCCCATGATACTTGAATTATCTATCGCGTGCATCCGCTATAACATACTTTAGGGCTTGGTCCAACGTCATCGTCTGTCCCACTACCCAGGCTGCGTCCCATGCCGGCGCATCGAAGCGGGTGCGTGTGGCCGCAAAGGTTTGGTTGTACTCAGCTTGATGAACGGCGTCCAGTTGCGCATCTGTCGAGTCGAGCACTGTTTTGGCAACCGCCAGGAGACGTACCGCGCGTTCCAATTGCGCATGCGTCACGGCGAGGCCCGCAAGTGCAATCATCGTCTCTGACGCGACGCGTGTTTCGCCCAACTCAATCAGCAGCGGTAACGTTTCTGCATAAATCGTGTGCGCCTGCGCCTCGTCACCCTGCGCGCGCAGCACGTGGCCTAAATCGCAGAGCGCAATGGCAAGCGTATAGGTTGCGTTCATTTGGCGGGCGAGCACCACGCTCTCCTCTACATAGCGACGCGCACGGTCGTAATCGTTTTGCAGCCGGGCGATCTCGCCAAGGTTTGTGAGCGAAATGGCGACGCTGTGCTGGTCTCCTAGCTCACGGTGGAGCGCCAGACTCTGTCGATAGAACTGCTCGGCCTCGGCGTAGTTGCCTTCGTAATACGCCGTATCAGCCAGATTGCCAAACGCAAAGGCGATGCCGCGCGTATCTTCGAACACCTGGTCGATCACCAGTGACTCCTCGAATAATGCGCGGGCCTGCGCATGCTTGCCTATCCGGTTCAACATGACGCCAGTATTGTCGAGATTCCGCGCAACTTCGGATTGATTACCGAGCGCGCGATTAAGTTCTGTCGCTTCCGTGAAGCAGGCGTATGCTCTGAAAATATCCTGCTGAAAAGATGCCATTGCACCTGCGCCACTTACTACTTTAGCCCGCAGCGCCGGCGGCAGCGAAGTGGCCAGAGCCTGCTCACTCCATCTCCGCCCCTCATGAATATGCCCGCGAATCCACCAGAATCGCCAGATTGCGCCACAGATACGGGCGGCAAGCTCGGCACATCCATGATCAAATGCCCATTGAAGCGCGGCCCGGATGTTATCCAGATCGCGCTCCAGCCGCTCCACCCAGACCTGCTGCTCCGATCCGTTGAGTTGCGGTTCGGCTGTTTCTGCAAGGCCGACGAACCAGCGCCCATGCGCCGCATGTACATGCTTCTCATTGCCGGATTCGCACAGCTTCTCGCTTGCGAATTGCCTGGTCAATTCGTGGATATCGTAGCGTCCATCGTCGCTCCGGCGCAGCAGTGATTTTTCCCCAGACATGCCAAAAGATCGGGCGACGCGCCAACAACATTCTCAGCCGCCTCGCCCTCGAAGCCGCCTCGGAACACTGACAGCCCGGCCAGCGCATGCTGCTCTTCAGAGCACAGCAACCGCCAGGAATACTCAAACGTCGCCCGCATACTGCGGTGGCGCTCCGGTCGATCATGATACGCTGCCTGCAATGCATCGGGGCCGGACGCAATAGACTGAGCGATCATAGCATATGGCTGCGCGCGGCTGGCGGCAGCTGCCATTTCGAGCGCCAGTGGCATGCCTTCGACGAATCGGCAGATCTGCATGATCTGCATGCTGTTCTTCAGGCGCGAGATGTGTGCGCCGCCGAACCTGCTGCGCCCGCGCCATGAACAGTTGCACCGCGCTGCAATTCCCATCATTCCTGCCATCTACATCTTGCGGATAGGACAACCCTTCGACATCGAACAGCCATTCCCATTGCAGATGCAAGCGTGCGCGCGTGGTTACCATAATCGTGAGATATGGCGCATGGGACAGAAGATCGCCCAGCAAGTCCACACCAGCCATGAGATGCTCAAAATTATCGAGTACGAGCAGCAGGCGCTTGTCGGCCAACCAACTCAGCAACTGTTTGCGCGGGTCGTCTGCAGCTTCGAGCGAGCAGCCCAGCGCACGCGCAATGGTATCGAGCAGATATTCTGACGCCGTCAGCGATGCTAGCGAGACCCAACAGACGCCATCCGCGAAAAGCATGCGATTTGTCTCAGCGACCTGCAATGCCAGCCGCGTTTTGCCGATGCCGCCCGGTCCAAGCAACGTGATCAACCGACAAGCCGGCTGCCTCAGCAACTCGCCAATCTCCGCAAGCTCGGTTTCGCGTCCCACAAAGGTCGTGGGCTGCCGCGGCAATAGATATAGCTTGCTGGGAGAAGCGGCCTGCTGCGGCTTTGAGATCGTCATGCTACCCGCCCGAATCTGCTCATAAAGCGCAATCGTCTCGTCCTCCGGCTCAATGCCAAGCTCGGCCCGCAACACAGCCCGGCACTGCTCGTACTGCGCCAGCGCGGCGCTGCGGTCGCCGCTACGGGCGAGCAGGCGCATCACCTGACGGTGTGCTAACTCACGCCATGGATCGAGCGCCAGCTGCCGACGAGCATAGATCAGCGCTTCGCCGATATCATCATTAGCCTCATAATAATCGGCGATGTGAACAAGCGCATCGAGCGCATGTCGCTCGAACCACTCCCGCTTAAGCAGCACCCATTCCTCAAACGCAGCGCTGTCGCGCGGCACGGCGCCATCGAGAAACGAACCACGATACAAACTTACTGCCGTTTTCAAATGCTCGATGCAATCCTGACAGACATGACTTGCAGCATGATCATGCTGCGCATGCGTAGCAATAAGCTCAATGAACGTTTGGGTATCCAGCGTGTAGTCGCTGGCAGCATTAAATTGGAGCGTCTCGCGGGTGATGAGCAGAAACGGCGGCGACGCTTCATGATCGTGGATCGCCTTGCGAAGGGTGGCCAGCGCCTGCCGCAAGCTGTTCCGTGCGCCCTGGGGCGGCTGGTCGGGCCAGAGCAATTCGGCCAGTGCATCGCGTTGATGCGCATGGTGGCGTTCGACGGCCAGGTAAAACAGCAGCGCGCGGACCTTCGCATAGTCGAAGCCTGTTACCGGCTGGTTATCGAGCGTGACATGAACAGGGCCTAGGAGCGAGAGCGAGAGCTGAGACATGGCGGTAGCTCGTAAACGCAGTATGTTGTACCTCTTCATGCAATTATACCATTGTGTGCTGATTTGGAACACTGCTTGCGCCGATTTTGCGTTCATTTTGCGATCACCCGCGATACTATCCTTCAGCGTCTCGATGCACAAAATACACTCTTGGCTTTCGTTTGGTCGCATTACCGTTTGTTCACAAGATGTGATAGGTGAGTGCTCCCATCATGCCTGAAGAACTCCGCCGACAACTGACGTTTCTCATGCGCTTGTGGCAAGCGCAAAGTGGTGGACAACTCGTGTGGCGCATCTCGCTCGAAGACGCGTACACCGGAACGCGCATGGGCTTTGCGGATCTTGCCAGTTTGATCATCTTTCTCGACGATCAGACTTCTGACGATCAACAAACAGCCAATGATGGGCCTTCGTCAACAACAGGAGAAATGGAATGAAACAGTTCGCTCGTCTCATGGTGCTGCTCGTAGCGGTGGTGATAACAGGCATCAATGTGCCGCATGCAAGCCTGGCTGCGCCTGCGCTCCCAACGCGCCCGTTCCGCACGACCGGCGGGACGGCGCAACCGCAAAGCACCAACGCGATTTACCTGCCGCTCGTCATCGGCGGCGGCTCGTCGAGTTCGTCCCCGTCGCCGACACCGGCCCCTCACCCACGCCGCCTCGCTACGCCCAGCGGGCCAAGCCCGTTCTTCTTGCCATTCGACATCAATAATAGCGTCTACAACACCGAATCGCCGCACATGGCCGTTGATCCGAGCGGCGGCGTACACGCGCTGTATGCTACGTTCATCGCGTACAGCACGAATGCGGGACTGCCGGTGATCTACAGCTACTGCCCGAGCGATTGCGGCAAAGCGGACAACTTCCACGCGGTACTGCTCGGCGGAACCAGCGATAATGACAACATCTACGATGCGATGCTGGCGCTCGATCCTGCCGGTCACCCGCGCCTGTTGCTGTTCATGTTCCAGCAGCCCGGTCTACGCCACCTGCGACGCGAACTGCGCCAGCGCGGCGAGCTGGCACATGACCGAACTCTCGGCGCCGGGCGAGTTCGGCGTTGAGTTCAACGCCTCGGGCTTTGCGATCGACCCGTTTGGACGCCCGCGCTTTATCAGTAGCCAGAGACAGCTATGGCTTCGGCGGCGCGAAGACATGGTATAACGCCTGCGACACACAATGCGATAACCCCACGAACTGGCATAGCCTGCAAATCGCCACGGCGAACTGTACCGTCCCCAGCTGGCCTTCACGCATGATGGCCGTCCCCGGCTTGCCTTCCAGATCGACTCGCCGACAACGCGACGGCTGGCTTTGCCGCCTGTGAATCGTCGTGTGACACTACCGGCACATGGAGCGGCCTCCCGGCCTCGACTCCTATCAATGTGTTCGATGGTTCTTTCGAGCTGCGGATCGACATGCACGACCAGCCGCAGATTGCGACTGTATACTGGAATCAGTGGATGCGGCACACTTCAGTCGAACCAGCTCTACTACTTCTGGTGCGCAACCAACTGCGCCGATAGCCAGTCGCCCGGCTGGAGCTACAGCGATACGGGCCTTTCCGAAGACATGGGGCGTCGACATGGCGCTCGATCCGGGCGGGCGAGTCTGGCTGGCCTACGGCACGGACACTGGGCTGAGTACCGCCACTTGCGCCCAATCATGCGAAACGGCCAACGCACAATGGCAGGAGGCCGTGGTTGACACTAACCAGGAACTAGATGACACCCAGCAGCCCAACCCGGTGCCGGGCTGCGGGTTAGGCCACTGGAGCCTGGGCAAGGATGTGTCCCTTGCGCTAGATGCTTCCGGCGCGCCGCGCGTCACGTACAGCGCCCGTCACCTGGTGCTATGCTCCGGCCATGTCGAAACGGATATTGAGTGGACACGCTTCAGCCTGGTTTCTCCAGCGCAGTAGCGCCACGGTCGTTGAAATGATGACATGTCGGGGCGTTGTCGTCCGCGGCGACGCTCCGACTCTCATATAAAGAAGGAATGCCTTAGGAGAGTCTATGAACATCACTGTCTTGCTTCGCACCGTCGTCCTGCTCACGCTCGCGCTATCCGGACTGCCGGGCGCTCGCATGCCAGCCCATGCCATGCAACCTAACCACGTGGCGGATCGCCGGGCCGCCATGCCAGCACGCACGTCTGTCGCCGGCCCAATTTCGTCCGATACCACATGGACTGCCGCCAATAGCCCCTATCAAGTCAGCGGCACCGTGACGGTGAACGCCGGCGTGACGCTCACGATCGAGCCGGGCGTCACTGTGCAGTTCGCATCGGGAACCGCGCTGTCGGTCCACGGGGCGCTCCATGCCATCGGCACCGCCACGCAGCCGATCCTGCTCACCGGGAGCACACCGCAGCCCGGCTCATGGCAGGGAATCTGGCTCGAAGGTTCAACCAGCAGCCCGGCCAGCGCCACGATCGAACACGCGACGATCGAGTACGGCGGCACCAGCAGCAGTTCCAGCGCCGACCTCTACCTTGACGACGCGACCGCGACGATCCGGCATTCGGTGTTTCGCGACAGCCGCGCCTACGGCATCTTCGGCTGGGCTGCGCGTCTTCGCGCATGTAAGTGATACGTCCTTCATGGACAACGCCGCGTTCGCCATGAAACTGACGGACATCAGCATTGACCCGCAGCTCTCCGGACTGAAGGCGAGCGGCAACGGCACGATCGCGTAGGCATTAGGCGGTAATGGCACATTCTCAGCGATGACGACCTGGGAGGCAATGGGGCTGCCATATGTTGTGACATGGGGAGCTGCAAGTCGCGTCGAACGCGACGCTGACAGTCGCGCCGGGCGTCGTGGTGCAGTCCACCGGCCCGGCGCTTAACGTGGCCGGGCGGCTGACGGCCAACGGCACGGCGGCCGAGCCGATCACCTTCACCGGCACCAGCGCAACGCCCGGATCGTGGCAGGGCATTTCGATCTACGGCTCTATACAGACCCCGGCTGTCGGTACATTTAACCATGTCATCGTCGAGTATGGCGGCAGCAGCGGCTCCGGCCAGAACATCTATGTGATGAACGGCCAGGTCTCGATCACGCACAGCGTGCTGCGTAACAGCACCGGCAACGGACTGACGATCTGGAGCAACGCATGGCGCTCAACGATCGAAACCAGCCAGATCGTTGATAACGCCAACTGGGGCGTCTACACGGCGGACACCACGCCCAACCATGTCATACAGGCAGCAAACAACTGGTGGGGATCATCTAGCGGCCCGGTCGTTGCGCAGGGTGCATGCACCAACCCGGGCGGAACCGGCAGCAAAGTCGGCGCGAATATCGCCTTCCGGCCGTTCCTGGCGAGCGCCAACGCCGATCCCGGCCCGCTCGCGCCGACCGACATGCGAACGATGACGATCGCGCCGCAGCGCTGGTTCGCGCCAGCCGATGGCGTGACGCCGGTATATGTTGCGGTGACGTTGCGTGACGGGGCCGGCAACCCGCTGCCGGGCCGAAAAGTCATACTCAACAGCTCGCTCGGCACCGTCGCCGACGGCGGCATTACCGACGTGCAGGGCAAGACCTACGCCTATGTCACCTCGTCCACTGTGGGCGAGGCCAGCATCAGCGCCGGGCTTTCAGCTGACAACGTGTGTGAGCAGGCCCGCAGCGCCACTAGCACGGTGCGCTTCGAGGGCCAGCCGCAAGGCGGGCCGCTGTTCTCCAACGCGCAGGCACCCTACCTCACGCCGGATATCGAGATCACGCCGCTTCCGGTGGAGCGGGGTGTGCCGTTCACCGTCCACGCGCGCCTGCACAACCCCAACTCGTATCCGATCGACGTCGACGCCACGTTCGGCATTGCCCAACTCGGCGTCGGCCTGACGTTCGGCCCGATCGGGACGGTCTCGAAGTACCATATCGCGGCCAACGGCGACGGCGACCTCTCAGTGCAGTACACGCCGCCGATCCTCGGCCACTACTGCATCGAGTTTCGCTACTCCTACGTGCCATCGTCGGACGCGCAGGGCGTGAATCCGCAGGCGTTCGGCGGCGGGAGCGGGCGGCAGCTGAAGAACTTCGACCCGCGGCCGGGGCCGCCCAATCCTCCCGACAAGGACGACATGCTGAACAAGACGCGGAACGCGCTCGGCGTCGTCAGTAAAATCCCTTCCGGTGGCGCGACGGCGATCCCCAAAGCTGGCGTAATGCAGGGCATCAATTGGGATCTCAACCAGGCCGATATCATTAGCAAGAACCTCGGCGGCGACCCGCCGCGCCAGGATTACCGCACGATCGCCATGCCGCAGAAGCCGTCCTTCACGCCGGTGCAGCCGGACGCACAACTCTCGGCGGCGCGGGCGGCGGCGCTGAACGCCCTGACCGACGCGCTGATGAATGTGACCGCGCAGGGCCTGGCGGCCACCACCTCGTTCGACCGCTACGGCGGCGCGTCGGAAGCGCATGATCTCCAGTGGTCGGCACTACAGGCTGGAGCGCTGCAGTATTACAACGGACAGTACGGCCAGGCGCTGCTGACGGCGGCCGACAAGATTGACGCGTTTCTCACGGTGCTAAAGGACGAGGGACAGGCGAGCATCCCAGTGACCGCCGACCAGATTCGCGCCTACCAGGCGCGGATCGCATCCAGCGGCTATACGGCGGAGGAGATCGCGGCGGCCCACAACGTCGGCCTGACGGACGAGCAGATCGAGCAGATCCGCCAGCAGGTGATCGCCGCCGATCCGGCGGAAGAAGCCGGCGATCTCGTCACCTACCTCCAGTCAGTCGCGGCGAGCTTCCGCGATCTGGGCGCGCTGCTAGTGAAGCTCTCGGCCAGTGGCCCGGCGGCGCAGAGCATGCCACGCCTCGCTACAGCCACCACTGCGACCAACAACCTGGCACGAGTCTATGAGACGACCGAGACGATCAAGGTCGGCAACCCGTACACCACGACCGCAACGTTCGATCTGCGGACGCGGGCGGTCGATCTCCCGCCGGACTGGGCGGTGTCGGTCGAGCCAGCGCAAGTAAGCCTTGCGCCAGGCGAACAGATAACTGCAACCGTACACATCCGGCCCGGCAGTGCGACGGCCCAGAACACCCAGCCGCGCGTCGCCGTCGAGAGCTACAGCAACAACCAGTTCGTCGATGGCGTCGCAATCGAGGTGATCGTGCCGCAGACCATCCCGTTCGACGGAAAGCTGCACCTGTTCATGCCGCTCACCCAGCGGTAGCGCTTCCACAAACCATGCCGCGCTTCCCTGAAATCCAGAGCGCTGCCGAGTCCAGTAGACTCAGTAGCGCTCTGGTCATGGACGGGCATATGGATACCAGGGTCTACTGCGCGATCACCGCACCGCCGCTGTAACCATAACCGAACCGACCTTTTCGAACAAGCTCACGGAACGCCCCATGCCGCTCAGAGCGCGGTCGATCTTTCCTCACAATGTCATCAACGACATGCCATACACGACCGCGGCTCACTCTACTCGCCGAAATACGCATTGCCTCACTGGTATAACAGTTGCTATCTCGTCACAGCATTCATTAAGCAGATACAAAGGGGAAGGATCTACAACTCTATGCAGGTATTGCGTGGCCGCCGCTTGGCTGCACGTCAGACGTGGACATCAGGCTTCATAACCGGATTAATGAGCGCTACATTCTCCACACGTGTGGTCACGCCCGGCACGGCCAGATTGCGCGCACGAAACAGGTGAACCATAACATAGAAATATAGCGCTTGATGAATGTTCTTCTACCATTACTTGTTGCATTGTGTGCCGCTCCGACAGTGATGATTGCCGGAGCGCTTCGTACTGCGTGGGCGGCGCGGGTTGCAATCGTCATGGCCGGGCTAGCCTTTGGCGCGGTGCTGTGGGGCTGGCTGCGCGGTGGCGGCAGTGTTAGCTACGCGTGGGCACCAACGCTGAACATGCACCTTTCATTTGCGTTGGATAGTTTAGCAGCCGTGTACGCGCTGCTGGCGACTGGTGTTGGCCTGCTGGTGCTCATCTACTCGTCGGGCTACATTCCGCGCCACCTCCATCACCAAGAGCGGTCGCCCAGCGATGGCGTGCGCTTCTATGCACTGATGACGCTGTTCATGGGCGCCATGGTTGGGCTGGCAATGGCGCAGGATCTTGTATTGATCGTGCTGTTCTGGGATATTACGACGCTCACATCCTATTTCCTGATTGGTTACGACAAGCATGATCCCGACGCGCGCTTTTCGGCGCTGATGGCCTTGATTGTCACCGGCGTGTCGGCGCTGTGCCTGATCATTGGCGCGCTCGTGCTCTATGTTCAGTACGACACCTTTTCCGTGCCAGAACTCATCGAGCAGGTGCAGCCCGGCCCGACCCTGGCCCTCTCCGGCGCGCTGATCATGCTGGCGGCACTGGCGAAAAGCGCGCAGATGCCGTTCCATTTCTGGCTGCCACGCGCCATGGCCGCGCCCACGCCGGTGTCGTCGTACCTCCACTCAGCCGCCATGGTCGCCGCGGGCGTGCTGCTGCTAGAACGGGTCTACCCGCTGCTGGAGCAGAGCGCGTTGCTGCTGAACCTGCTGCTAGCGTTTGGCCTGGTGTCCATGCTCGTCAGTGGCGTGCTGGCGCTCACCCGCGACGTGCTGAAACAGGTGCTGGCGTACTCGACCATCGCGCAGTACGGCTACATGGTCGCCATGCTGGGCATGGGCGGCACTATCGGGTGGGAAGCCGCGCTGTTCTACGTGGTCGCGCATGGACTAATCAAGAGCGCGCTATTTATGACCGCCGGCGCAGTGATGGAAGCGACCGAGCAGAATCATCTTTCCAAAGTTGGCGGGCTGCTGCGGCGCATGCCGCTGCTGGCGGCAGGCAGCGGGCTGGCGGCAGCAGGACTGGCCGGGCTTCCGTTCACAATCGGCTTTTTCAAAGATGAGCTATTTTTCGAGGCGGCGCTCCAGCGCGGCTGGCCGTTTGCGGCGCTGGCGGTCACGGGCGCAGCAGTGACGTTGAGCTACATGTGGCACTTCTGGAGCGGCATCTTTCTAGGCGAGGAGCGCGCCGAGCTTCAGGACATCCCGCAAACGCTGATTGCGCCGGTGGCCGTGCTGGGCGCGCTTGTGCTCGCGGGCGGCATCTCTGCCAGCCCGGTGGCGCAGCTTGTCAGCACAGCGAGTGCGGGCATTCTCGGAGCACATGAGCCGCTCGAACTGGCCTATCATCTCGACACGCGGACGCCCAATCTTATGGCCCTGACAGCCTTTGCATGTGGCATGCTGATCGTTGTGGCGCGCCCGCTCTGGCAACGCGCTGCCCGCATGATCAGCAGCATAGGCAAACAATTCGGCCCTGAAGCCATGTACACTGCTGGCCTTACCTATCTGAACCAGTTCTCGCGGCGCACGCTTGCGTTCGAGCTACGCGACTTGCGCGACCGTGTCGCTACAATTCTCGGGCCTGCCGCACTACTTCTGGCGCTTGGCGTGTGGTTTACACCAACCGACATGACAACGTTTGTGATTGGCAGCATCAGTATCAATGACATTCCACTCGCGCTCAGCCTCGGCCTGGTCGCGGTTGCCGCGCTGGTCGCTACGCGCCCGAAAGACCACCTGACAATCGTGCTGGCGCTGTCGAGCATTGGCTACAGCCTCGCGGGCGTATACGCGCTGCTCGGTGCGCCAGATGTGGCGCTGGTGGCCGTGCTGGTGGAAACCGTGCTGACGCTGCTGATTGTGGCCATGCTCACGCTGTTTCCACGCGCCACCATGCAGGAAGCCGAGCGGTTGCCCACCGAGCAGCGGCTGCGCTGGCGTGATCCACTTGTCGGCGTTCTGGCAGGCTTCGGAACGTTTGTGGTAGTATGGAGCACGCTCTCACGTCAGGCCGCTGAGCAGACGGTGGCAATTAAACAGATTCAGCTGACGCCCGAAGCGCATGCTGGCGATGTGGTGACTGCAATCTTGTCCGACTTTCGCGGCTTCGATACCATGGGTGAAATCACAGTCATTGCCGTTACCTTGATTGGCGTAGTTGCTTTGTTACGTCACCATAGAACGTAATGCCAACAATTTTGACAAAATTTGTCGCGCGGCTGATGCTGCTGCCCATTTTTCTGATCGCGCTGGCTGTGCTGGTAAAAGGATACAGCGACACTGGCGATGGCTTCAGTGCTGGTCTCATCGCAGCGTTTGGGGTGCTGTTGCAGTATCTGGCATCTGGTACCGACGAGATCGAACCGCAGCTCTATGTGCGCGCCGCACCATGGCTGGCATTCAGCGGAGTACTGATCGCGCTATTGATCGCGTTTGTGCCGGTGGCGCTGGGCGAGCCGATAATGACTCATTTCCCTATACACGGTGCCGAAGTGATCCACCTCGGCACGCTGGAGGTACATACGGCGGTTGCATTTGATATCGGCATTTTTCTGCTTGTGTACGGCTTCACAGTGCAGATCATCCATATCATCGCCCAACTCAGTCAGCAAGAGGAGTCATAATAATTTTAGTAGCATTGGTCATTGCCGCCTTATTTGGCGCGGGCGGGTTCTTGATGCTCAAGCGTGATCTTTTTCGCGTGGTGACCGGCGTCATAATGATCTCGAATGCATCAATTCTGTTCATCATGACGTCTGCCATGTTTCGCGGCATGGCACCGATATACCCCCAGCCCAGGCATGGTACCGTGAGCGATCCGCTGGTGCAGGCGCTGGCGCTTACTGCGATTGTAATCAGCTTTAGCACCACGGCGCTGCTGCTAGCGCTGTTATATCGCGTGTACAAAACCAACAAAGCCTTCGACCAGTCAACGCTTGTTGAACACGAGCAACAGCACGAGGCCGCGCTGGAGCATGAGGAGGAGTTGGCATGATGCTGGTGCTGCCAATGGGTATTGCTTGGTTCACCGCTGTCATCATGGCACTGCTGGACGGCAGCAAACGCTGGGTCGGATGGCTGGCCGTGGCGGGCATGGCCGCGCAATTCGCGGCGACGCTATGGCTGACCGTGACGGTGCTGGCGAGCGGGCCACAAGAGCTTGTGGCGGGCGGCTGGCCGCCGGGCGTCGGCATCACGCTACGGGCGGACGCGCTGGGCGTGACCTTTGCCGCGTTATCGATGGGCGTGCTGCTGGTCGCGCTGCTATATGAGGTAATCGGCGGCGTTCATACAGCGATCTTCCCAGCGGTGGTGCTGTTCATGGCGGCAGGCTTGACTGGCCTGTTCCTCACCGGCGATGCGTTCAACATGTACGTCTTTTTCGAAGTGTCGATGACAGCCTCATTTGTGTTGGCGAGCCAGGGCAAAGAGCCACATGAAGTTCACGAGCGAGCCTCATTTTCGTGGTAGTGAATTTGCTCGGTTCGGCCATATTGCTGGGCGCGATTGCCGCGCTGTACCGCGTGATCGGCACGCTCGACATGCGCGGGATTGCCACCTATTCGGCAACCGTCGAGCCGCAGTCGATGATCCTGATTGCAACGATTATTTTCGTCGCATTCAGCGTCAAGATTGGGCTATTTCCATTTCACTTCTGGCTGCCGCCGGTGTATCGTGATACATGGCCTGCCGCCACCGCGATTCTGAGCGGCGCAATTGCAAACATTGGCAGCTACGGCTTGCTACGTTTTGGAGGCGATCTTCTGCCGCGCGAGCTGTCACTTGGCGCACTGGTGCCGCTCGTGCTCGGCGCGACCAGCATCCTCTACGGCGCGCAGCAGGCCGTCTCTGTACGCACCGCCAGCGAGGCGCTCGCATATTCCTCGATTAGCCAGGCCGGTTACATCATGGTGGCGCTCAGTCTGGGTGGCTCAGCCGGCTACACAGCGGCAGTCATGTACGCCATGGTCAATTCAGTAAACAAGACTACGTTGTTTCTGGCAACCGGGTTGCGCGGCTGGCTGGTCAGCTTGACATTTGTGATCGGCGCGTGGAGTGTGGCAGGCGTGCCGCCGTCCCTCGGCTTTTTCGGCAAGCTAGCCATTTTCCAAGCTGGCATCACTACAAACAATATTGTGTTACTGGGTGTGCTGTTTCTGGGTGGAGCGCTCGCATTTGTGTACATGTTTCAGATTTATCAGCGCGACTATTGGCGTCGCGACACATCGATGGATACGCCCAGCCCGCTGGCGGCTCGCCTGCTGGTCATTGGGTTGGCTGGTCTGATCCTCGCCTCCGGAGTATGGCCGGAGCCGCTGCTGTCGGTGAGCCGACAGGCCGCCCATGTGCTCACGGGGATGCGGCCATGACGCGCATGCTGTGGCTGCTGCCGCTAACACTTTTGTATACCCTGACGCTGGCGAGTTTCGAGTTGTGGGATATTCTTTTCGGGCTGCTCTTTTCCGGGGTGTTGCTGCTCACGTTTCGGCAGTTCGTATTCGAAGGACATGCGGCAGCCGGTGGCAGCTTGCCGCGCCGCATCGTTGCCAGCGTTCCCTTCGCCGCGCGGGTGCTTCTTGATGTCGCGGTTGGCATATGGCAGGTCGCGCTCGTTATTGTACGTATTCGCCCGCTGTGTAGTCCCGGCATCGTCGCCGTGCCAATCGGCGACCGCACGCCGACCGGCGTCGCCATTTCAGCGTTGGTTACAACGCTTTCGCCCGGCAGCTATTTGGTAGACGTTGACTGGGAGCGCCGCGTAATGCTATTCCATGTGCTCAATGCCCATGATTCCGATGCCATGCGTGAGAAGTTGCAGAACATGTATGAGCGCTACCAACGCCATGTGTTTCCGTGATACTGTATTTTCGATGAATACTCTCTTTGTCATTATTGAACGGAGTGAAGCATCTCGATGTAAATGCAAAGAGATGTCTCGCTCCGCTCAACATGACGAAGCTATTCTCAGTATTTCATAAGACTGTGAAGGTTCTATGCACACATCTGTAATATACATTGCCATGGTCTGGACGCTGCTGCTCCTGGCAATCAGCGTCATTATGGTCGTCCGTTCGCGCTCGCTTATGGTACGCGTGCTGGCACTCGACACCTTCACGCTCATCCTCATCACGCTGCTGGTACTATTTGCCGACATGCAAGGCACAGCCTATTATCTGGACGCCGCGCTGGTGCTGGCATTGCTTTCCTTCACCGGTACCATTGCGGCGGCGCGCTACTATCGACAAGGAGATAAAATCTCGTGATCGCCGACCTGCTCCCGTGGGTGGCCGACGCGTTGGTCATCGCCGCGCTGGTACTGATGAGCATTTCGATCTACGGCATGATCTGGATGCCCGACCTGTACACCCGGCTGCACGCCGCTAGCAAGGGAGTAATCATCGGCAACCTGCTGCAACTACTGGCCGCCATGCTCGTGGGAGATCGGGCGATCATCATGCGCGCGGTGCTGATTGGGCTGTTTCTACTGTTGACCACGCCCGTTTCGGCGCATATCATCGCGCAAGCGGCGTTTCAGCAGGGCGAGCCGCTCCGCGCACCCGGCGCGCTCGATAAGTCAGGCAAGCTCCGTAAGCATGAGGCGCAGGAGCAGTAGCGCTATGAGGTATCAATATTGAATTGAGGCTTCACATTGCATATGAGCGCGAGAGAAACACGCCCCAGGGGGAAAGAGCATGGTGAAAGCTTCAAGCGATTGAACAGATGGAGCTACCACTGCGTCACCCCGGCGCGGCTTCGCTCTCTGCCTCGCCCTTTTCTCGCGCTTGAAATGATTCAACCTCGATGAAGATGCGCTTGATACTCGGATGTTTCTCCCGAATAGCCCGCTCCAGCCCATCAATCGACGAAGCGAGATCAGAAATAGGCACATCTTTACGAAAGTGAACATTCAGATTGAGTAGCACATGATCAGGGCCGAAATGCATGGTTAGCGGTCGTTCGGAGCTTTTCACCGCTAGGTCGGCCTCAGTCAGTTGGCGGATACTCTCCACAACTTCCGGATCGGTACGCTCGCCTACCAGCAGACCGCGGCTTTGGAACGCCAAAAAGCTGGCTACTGTAGCCAAAGTGAGTCCGATCAAAATCGAGGCGACACCATCGTAAATCGGGTTGTCAAGCAAGTGCGAGATAAACACGCCAAGAAACGCTAATAAGAGTCCCATCAGCGCCGCAGAATCCTCGAACAGCACCGTCAAAACAGTCGGGTCTTTGCTCGTCCGGAGAGCATGCCAGAAACTCTCTTGCTCTTCAATTGTAGGAAGAAACTCACGCAACGCAATCGTCCAGGATGTCCCTTCCGCGATCACCGCAATGCCAAGCACAACATAGTTCCACATCGGATCTTCAAGTTCACCGGGGTTCAAAACGTGCGTGATGCCCTCATACACCGAGAGACCACCGCCAATACCAAACAATACAATTGCAACAATCAGGCTCCAAAAGTACAACTCCTGACCATAGCCGAACGGATGCGCATTGTCGGGTGGCTGATGGCTGCGCTTGATACCGAGCAACATTAATCCTTCATTCCCGGTATCCGCTACGGAGTGAATACCCTCTGAAATCATGGACGAACTGCCGGTGAAAAACGCTGCGGTAAACTTTGCAGCAGCAATGATAGCGTTGGAAGTTATTGCGCCGTAGACAGCAGTAGGGCTTTCTGATTTACCGGATGACATACGCAACTCCTCTTGATTGATCAAACACCTGGAACAAGTAGCCAATTGCGGCTAATATAGTCATTCATCGTAAGCCCCATCATGATTCCCAGCCAGATGAAGCCCACTGCGGCAGCAATCCAGATCAATTGGTTGCTGACCTTTACATGCATAAAGTACAGAATAATAAGTACCGCCTTGCAAGCGGCAATGCCCAGCGCGATCGCAATGCCCCAGGAACCGAGATTAAACAACGACGCGAGATACGTCAAAACAAGGAGCACCAGCAGGGCACCATAGACGACCAAAAACGTTTTCCGTGAAACAATTTCTTCGGATTTCATATAGCATCCTTACACATGGTGCAGCAGATACAGCATCGGGTACAGAAAGACCCAGACAATATCGACAAAGTGCCAGTACAGCCCACTAACCTCCACCGGCGTATGGTATTCGGGCGAAAAGCGATTGTGCCACGCCATCCATGTAATCACTGAGAACACGCAGATGCCAATGATCATGTGCAGCGCGTGCAGGCCGGTCATGGCGAAGTAGAAGTGATAGAACAGCTGCGCGCGCTCAGGCTGCGGGCCATCATACGAAAAGGTGAAGCCTGCCAGCGGCACAAGCCCTTCGCTGTACTCCAGATAATATTCAGTAAACTTGATGCTGAGAAAGATAAGACCCAGGATGATGGTAGCGAGCAAGTAACCAATCAAATGCTTGCGCTTGCCGGTCTGCGAGGCATGGACTGCTAGCGCCACCGTGAGGCTGCTGGTGAGCAGCACGCCGGTATTGATGCCGCCGATCCACTGGTACAGGTGTTCGGCGGCGGGCGCAAACGCTTCCGGGTAGGCGCTGCGATAGATGCTGAAACTGGTAAATAGCGCGCCAAAGAACATGATCTCGGTGCAGAGAAAAACCCACATTCCGAAGGTCGCTGCTTCGCGCTGCTGCGCTGCATCATCGAATTGTTCGGCGACGTGACCATGCTGCTCGCCCTGCTGTTCATATATCATGACTGCACCAGTTGTATCATCGAATTGTTCGGCAACCATGGCGTGTTGTTCAGACATGCTGAACCCCCTGTGGTGTATACACTTCTGGCACTTCGCGTGAATAATTGTACGGGTCTTCGGTCACAATGGGCATTTGCTCGAAGTTGTGCTTCGGCGGCGGCGAAGTGGTCTGCCACTCCAGGCCGGTGGCGTTATAGGGATTGGCGCCAGCGGGTTTGCCGTAGCGCAGCGACCAGCCCAGATAGAAGAACGGCAACAGATAGCCGAGCGCCAGAATTGACGCGCCCGCCGTTGAAAAGACGTTCAACATCTGGAACTCAGGCGGATAGGAGTGATAGCGGCGCGGCATGCCTTCATAGCCCAGAATGAATTGTGGGAAGAATGTTAGATTGAACCCGGCAAACAGCATGACCGCCGCGAATTGGCCCCAACGTTCAGGATACATACGCCCGGTAATCTTCGGCCACCACATGTGTACACCGCCGAGATAGGCTGAGACCATGCCGCCGACCATGATGTAGTGGAAGTGCGCGATCACGAAATAGGTATCCGTCACATGCACATCCACCGCCAGCGCGGCGACAAACAAGCCGGTCAACCCGCCGATCGTAAACAGGCCGATAAACCCAAGCGCGTACAACATGGGCGTGCTGAACGAGATCGTGCCCTTGTACAGCGTCGCCGTCCAGTTGAAGACCTTGATCGCCGACGGGATGGCGACCACGTAGCTCAAGGCCGAAAAAGTCATGGCCGCGAACGATGACTCACCAGCGACGAACATGTGATGGCCCCACACCAGGAAGCCAATCACTGCAATGGCGACGCTAGACATGGCGACAAAGATGTAGCCGAACGGGCGGCTGCGCGCAAACGTCGGGATGGCTTCGCTGACGAAACCCATACCGGGCAAGATCATGATATAGACTGCGGGGTGCGAATAGAACCAGAATAAATGCTGGAACAATACCGGGTCGCCACCCAGCGCCGGGTCGAAGATGCCGATCCGGAGCACGCGCTCGACGACGATCAACATCAATGTAATTGCCAGCACCGGCGTCGCCAGCACCATGATGACAGAAGTCGCGTAGAGCGTCCAGACGAACAGCGGCAGCCGAAACCATGTCATGCCCGGCGCGCGCAACTTGTGGACAGTGACGATGAAATTCAGGCCGGTGAAAATAGATGAGAAGCCAACGATGAACACGCCAAAAATAGTCAGAATGACCGCCGAATTGGTCAACTCGCTGTATGGCGTGTAAAACGTCCAGCCAGTATCGACACCGCCAACCACCATCATTGTCAAGGCAAACAAGCTGCCAAGTATATACACGTACCAACTGGCGATATTGAGACGCGGGAAGGCGACATCACGCGCGCCGATCATCAGCGGCAGCAAGAAGTTGCCGAGCGTTGTCGGAATAGATGGCACCAGGAAAAACCAGACCATGATCACGCCATGGATCGAGAATAACTTGTTGTAGGTTTCTGCATTGACAATCGCGCCCTGCGGCTCCAGGAGATTCAGGCGGATGAGCGTAGCCGCCACGCCGCCGATGAAAAAGAAGAACGTAATTGACAGCGCGTATAAAATACCGATCCGCTTGTGATCCGTGGTGACAAGCCATGAAAGAATCGACAGTTTGTCGTTGATGTAATTCTTGCGCGGTGGCACCGCAACCGTTGTCACTGCCATTGATTTGTCCTTTGATGTTATCAGCAAAATAGCAATTTGTAGCCACAGAGAACATAGGGGTACTAGTCATTTTCCTCTCTGTGACCTCTGTGGCAAGCTCCACTACTGATTTGGCGCGGCGGTACTGCCCGGCGCAGCACTGCCCCCGTTCGTGTCGCTGGCTGGACTCAGCGACTTGACAAAAGCGACCACCGACATCAACTGCTCCTCTGAAAACTGGCCGGTGAAGGAAGGCATGACTGGCTGGTAGCCGCTCACAATTTGGGCGTTGGGCGCAACAATCGATTCGTGAATGTAATTCTCATCAGCCAGCACGACCCCACCGCCCTGCAACTGCACCTGCGATCCGTAAACGCCGACGAGCGATGGGCCGACACCCGTGCCATCCATATGGTGGCAGCTAATGCAGCCGGCCTTGTCGAACAGCAGCGCGCCGGCCTGCACCATGGAGCCAGGCGTCAACCCGGACGTACCCGCAGCCAGTTGCCCCGGCCCTTGCCCAACACCCACGCCCTGGGTGTTGGGCGTCTGCGCGCCGGCAACACCGGGGTTGCCGACCGTGTTGCCGACCGCGCCTATTGTCCCAGCCTGCCCAACTGCAGTGGGGCTTTCATTCAACCATGCCTGATAATCTTCCTGGCTCATCACTACAACCTGGCCGCCCATAAGCGCGTGGTCGGTCCCACAATATTCGGCGCAAAACAGATGATACGAGCCAATCTTGGTTGGCACGAACCACAGCGTGGTATAGCGGCCTGGCAGCACGTCATGCTTCACACGAAAGGCCGGAACATAAAAGCTGTGGATGACATCCTCGGACGTCATGATCAAACGTACTGGTCGATTGATCGGAACATGCAACTGGTCGATCTCACGCTTGCCGTTCAGGTGCTGCGTCTTCCACATCCACTGCTTGCCAACTACATAGATATCAATCGTGCTGGCGGGCGGGCGGAACATATCCATGTAAATACTGGTTGCCCAGAAATATACCGGGATCACCAACACAAAAAGGCCACCGATCCAGCCCCACTCCAGCCAGTGCCCTGGACGACCACCCGTCCGGGTTGCCGACGAACCACGCCGATATTTAATACCGAAGTAGATAATTAGCCCGACAATCGGAATCGTGAAGAATACGCTCATACCAATCAACGTGATGTACACGTGATCCACGCGCGCGGCGAAGTTCGACGCCTGTTCCGGCCAAAAAGGAATCTGATCCATATGCCTACACCTTTACCTGCTGCCGGCGGTTGTGCCATGCCAACATAAAGAGCGCGCCTCCAAGCAGAAAAACCGTCGCAAACCCTACTATTTGCAAAAGATTCATGATCTGCAAGCTGTACTTTCCGGTGCTTGGATCATAGTGGTAGCAGCGCAGCAAAAACGTATCAACCGGCGTGCCGATCTTGTCATTGGAGGCTTCCACCAACCCGAGCCGCAGGTCGTTCGGCTTGTACTCGACGCCGTAGAAATAGCGCGAGATTTTGCCCTTGGGCGTAATTACCACCAGCCCGGCCGGATGCGCGTACTGGTCGATCTTCGGGTCAAAGGCGTAGCGATAGCCGACAGCCTTGGCAAGCTTCGCAATCGGCGCTTCGTCGCCCGTGAGGAAATGCCAACCTTTCTCCGCGCCGGGGCGGTGGTAGTCATGCAGATATTCAGCCTTCTTCGTCGTGGCAATCTGCGGAGTCTCGCGCGGGTCGATGCTCACCGACACGACATTGAACTGATCGCCGACGTTGAACGACAATTCGTTGAAACTCGCGACCATGCCGCGCGACACAACCGAGCAGAGATTCGGGCAGCCGAGGTAGCCAAGCATCAGCACGACCGGCTTTGTGCCAAAGTAACTACCGAAACGCACCAGCGCGCCCGTCTCATCATGAAACATGAGATCGAATGGCACCTGCTCATTCAAGCGTTGATCAAAGCCGACTTTGTTGACAATATCGTCGGAGGTGCCGCCGTCCGCCAATGCCGTGGTAGCTGGCAACAAAAGCATGCTGCACACACAAACGATCCACAGCGCGGAAAATCCTTTACGAACATGTGTTACGTTCACCATGACCATCCTGGGTTTGCTACTGATTATTACTGGTTCCGAGTGACTTAATATAGGCGACCAACTGTGACAATTCCTGCTCCGTGACGTGGCCCTGGAACGACGGCATAATGGCTGGATAGCCGGCAACAACCTGCGATGCAGGATTCAGAATCGAGTTTTGGATATAGGCTTCATCGGCGGTTACAGTCTGTCCAGATTGCAGCAGCACCTGCGATCCGTACACTTGCTGCAGCGGCGGGCAAGCCACGTTGGCATTCATGCGGTGGCAGCCAATGCAGCCCTTGCTCACAAACAACTGTTGCCCGGCTGCCGCAGCACCAGTCAACTGAGTAGTGCCAGCGGCCACACCTGCGCCGCCAACGGGCGGCGCAGGTGTGGCCGGACCGGATGGTGGCTGCGCGGCGCTGGTCGGGCCAGTTAGTGATGGCACCGGACTTGGCGTGATCTGGAGCGGCGCGTTCGGCAACGGGCGCAACACGGCTGAATTGTACGCATACTGCTGTGACGTTAGCTCGGCATAATCGTGCGATGTCAGCGTTGGCTCAAGGATCGCCTGCGGCTGATTCTCGATGACCGATGTACATGCCACCAGCACCGCAAAACAACCGATTGCCGTTGCGACGAGCGCCAGCGCACGCCACCAATGCAAGGATCGCATGTTCATGGCTGGCCTCCCTGCGCAGTTGGCGTTGGCGCTGCCGGGCTGGATGGTGGGGCAAGCCCACCCGTTGTAGACAGGCCGCGCGTTGCCACCAGATCCATCGCCCGCTCAATCGGAATATGAATTACGCCGCTCGTCGGATCGACACCGTAGCTATTCAGCAGCGCTGTCTGAGTGGCGCGCAGGCGCAGCCAGTCGGACTGCGGATCGGCCTGCAAGCGCGGCTGCGCTGGCAATTGCGCTGGCGGATTCAATTGCGTGATGGGTTCAGGTGACAATACCGGCTGGCCAGCAAAGAAGTGGAACAACGCCCACAAGCCGACGCTGAGGATCACCGCAAAGACAACACTACCGGCGGCGATCCCCGCCAGCAAACCGAACCGCGCATCTGTCTCCTCATGCCCAACCTCATGAAGCTTGGCAACGGTCGCCTCACGTTTCTCTTCCTCCTGCTCCAGTTGATCTTGATGTTTCTTGGACTGACGATTGCGCAGCCAGTGAGCAGCCTTGTTCAAGCCGAGCGCGGCCAGCAGCGCCACAACGAATTTTGCTATATCGCTGCCCTGGACACTGCTCTGCTGCGACTGTTCATGCTGCTGTTGTTGCTTATCCATGGGCGACCGCCTCCTCAAGCTGCGGTGTGCGCGGATCGTGGAGCGGCACCAGCGCCTTGCGCCCAAGCAGCCATAAAAACGCGGCCACCCACACGCCGCCAATGCCGACCGGCAGCACGAAGTCGAGCCATGACAATGAGAATTCTTCCAAATGGAAGGCAGGAACGACCCGCCAATAGATCTCGATCACATGCATAACCAGAATCACCGACGATAGAATCGCCATCGCACGGACATTGCGCTTGGCCCGGCGCGAGAGCAAGGCCAGGAACGGGCCAACGAACTGCAACGCAAGTATCAACCGGATCGGCCACTGCCAGCCGTTTTCAGAGCGATGTACGTACCACGTAACTTCTTCCGGCAGGTTGCCGGACCAGATAATAAGAAATTGCGATAAATTAATGTAGGCCCAAAACATAATAAACACCAGCAGTAGATTGCCAAGATCAATGAAGCGCTGTGGCGTCATCACCTCCGAGAATGGCTCCCAGCGCGACAGGTAGGACGCCACAATGATCGTAAACGCCATGCCAGAGAGTCCTTCTGTAGAGAGAAACAGCGCGCCGAAAATGGACGAGGACCATTCCGGCTCGAGCGACATGACCCAGTCGAACGCGGCGAATGTTATGGTCAAAAAGAAAATAATCATGCCACCACGGCTCAGATTGCTCATCCGGCGCGTCAAATCTTCGTTGCCGGTCTGATCCTGCTCGCTCGACCAGCGATTCAGCAGGTACGCCAGCACAATCCAGCATGCGAAGTAGACGACCGCCCGAATCAAGAAGAACGGCACATTGAGATAGTCGGTCTTGGGTGCCATGATCGGCGCTGACGGAGGGGGGGCAACGATCCATTTGAACAAGCCCGGCAGATCGAGCAGCAGCGGCAGAAACAGCACAAACATCAGCGGAATGACCATCGCGCCCGCTTCCAGAATGCGCCGGACCGTCAAGCCCCACTTGCCAATAATCATGTACTGTGTCATCAAAAGGCCGAGGCAGCCGAGCGACACGTTCAGCCAGAAGATCACGGAGAATAGGTATGACTGAAAGAAGCGGTCCGTGTTGAGCACGGCTCCGATCACACTGAGTGCCAGAGCAATCACGCCGATGATCAGCGCAGGCACCTGAACCCGGCGCAAATAGTGTTGTGGTACGTTGTACTGGTCCATCATCGGCTCCCCTGCACATTCTGCTGCTGGTCTGGCGGCACGTCCGACAGGCTGGCATCCTGGCTGAGTTGCAATGTCTTGATGTAGGCGGCAACGGCCCAGCGCTCCTCCGGCGGCACACGGTAGGCATAGCTGTACATGATTCCAAACCCATTCGTGATCACGTTGTAAATATATCCGGGAGGCACCTGGCGCAACCGGTCACTGTGAAATGAGGGTGGCGGCGGGAAACCACGCTGCACAACCATGCCGTTGCCGTAGCCAGCGATCCCATGGCATGGCGCGCAATAGGTATTGTAACGATCACGCCCGACCACCAGCACCTCGCGCGTCACGGGAAAGGGAATATTCGCAGGCGGAGGGCCATTGACCTCGTTCAACTCCCCGTAGTAACTTCTTGGCGCGCCGCCCACCTGCTGAACGAAGAAGTCACGCACGTAGGCGCGCGCAACAGTGTTCGGCGGAAGCGGTCGATCACATGTGTCATTACTAAAGAATGTGTTTTCGCGACCCGGCTCGCACTTTTCCTGAGCGCGCATGTTGCCACCGCAACCGCCCAGCAGTACAGCCAGACACAATCCAAGAAAGCCGAGCCAGATGTAACGTTTCATAAATGATGCGCCTTAATCATTCCATTTGAGCGGTAGCCTGCCATCTACAAAGCACAAGCTGTTTTTCACCGTAGACCCGCCTCACTCCATTACTATCCCTGTACCAATCGTTTCATCCTTCTGCCTTGCTTCACGGCTCAACAACGGCCACTTTTTGCGGTTCCAGGCTGCCAAGAAAACGCTCGGTCGCCTGCCGGTCGAACTTGGGGTCGGTGGCCTCGATGCAAAGAAAGAAGCGATCCTGCGAGCCATGCTGTCTGAATTCGCGTAGATTGAACATAGGGTGGTATGGCTGCGGCAAGCCGTTGAGCCACAACATGCCTACAAAACCGGCAAGCGCGGCACATAACACCGTCATCTCAAACGTGACCGGGATGAATGCCGGCCAGCTATGGTATGGGCGACCACCGATGTTGTGCGGGTAGTGCCACACGTCCGCGTACAATTGCAGGATGTAGCCAGAGACACCGCCGAAAATACCACCGCCCAGGACGATGTATGGCATGGCGGTGCTCTTCATGCCAACGGCTTCCGGCAGCCCTTCAACCGGAAACGGCGCGTAGGCATCCATCTCGCGGTAGCCCTCATCATACGCGCGCTTCGCCGCATCGAGCAGTTTGTGCTCGTCCTCAAACTCCGCAGACAGGCCGTAGATGTGTTCCTGTTCGCTCATGCTTGCCTCAATTGACGTTGAACGATAGACGATAAACGATGGACAATGAATTGAGAGCCAAAGGCCGATCTACAATGTGCAATCTGCAATGCATGACTACCGCGTCGCCGCAGCAGGCTCAGGCTGGGCCGCGCCGTCGCTCTGCGATCCTTCGCTGCCCTTATGATATTCGCCCTTCTTCTCCAGCTTACTGATAAGCTCGCGCACCTCAAACATTGGCACGACCGGGAACAGCCGCACAAAGAGCAAGAAGAGCATGAAGAAAAAGCCGACCGTGCCGAAGAAGGTCGCATAGTCCCACACGGTTGGATAGTACATGCCCCATGCCGCCGGAACGAAGTCGCGGTGCAAGCTGGTGACGACGATTGTAAAGCGCTCGATCCACATGCCGATGCTGACGATAATGCCAATCATGAACAAGATAATGGTGTTGGTCCTGGCCCATTTGAACCAGAGAATTTGCGGCGCTCCCACATTACAGGCCAGCGTGAGCCAGTAGATCAAGCCGTACGGGCCAAGCACGCGATTAATCACCAGATAGCGCTCATAGATGTTGCCGCTGTACCAGCCGGTAAAATTCTCGCATACATAGCCGTACGTCACGATGAGACTTGTCACAAGTACCATCTGGGCCATGAAATCAAGGTGCCGCTCGGTGACGTACGCCTGCAAGCCGTAGAACCTACGCAGCGGAATAGTCAAAATCAGCACCATCGCAAAGCCCTGAAAAATCGCGCCAGCCACGAAATAGGGCGGAAAGATCGTCGAGTGCCAGCCGGGGACAATACCCACCGCAAAGTCCCAACTCACAATCGTGTGAACCGAGACAACCAGCGGCGTCGCCAGTGCGGCCAGCAGCAGGTACACCGACTCAAACCGCTTCCAGTGCCGTGCCGAATTGCGCCAGCCAAGCGACAGAACGCCAAAAGTCACCTGACCTAAGCGAGTCTGTGCGCGATCACGCATTGTTGCCAGATCGGGGACAACGCCGATGTACCAGAACACGAGCGACACGATAAGATAGGTCGAGACGGCGAAAAAGTCCCACACCAGCGGACTGCGGAACTGCGGCCACAGCGTCATAGTGTTCGGGTAGGGTATCAGGTAGTAGAACAGCCATTGCCGCCCAAGGTGCAGCACCGGAAACAAGCCAGCGTTGACAACCGCGAACAACGTCATCGCCTCAGCGAAGCGGTTGATCGACGTACGCCACTCCTGACGCATCAAATACAAGATTGCGGAAATCAGCGTCCCGGCATGGCCGATGCCGATCCACCAGACGAAGTTGATGATCGCGAAGCCCCATGCGACCGGTATGTCGACGCCCCAGATGCCGACGCCCCAGTAGAGGAGATAACTGATCGCGATCAGCATCATCATGAAGCCCATGAACATGATGCCCAAGCCAAACCACCATCCCAGACCCGCCTTGCGCTGTAGGACGAGCGAGCTGATCTTTTCCGAAACCGAACGAAATGTCTGCCCTGGCTCGAGAATTGGTGCGGATGCACCTTCATTTCTTCCTGCTTGCTCGGATGCCATAGGTTACCTTTCAACATGAAAAGGTCATGTACGACCGGCTCTGCCTCTTACGTCTTACGCATCACACATTACGCACTCCGGATTTGGATTACTCACGCGTGCCAGATACGTCGTGCGCGGCTGTGTGCCTAGCTCGGCCAGCATGCCATAGTTCAACGGCAGCGTCTTGAGCCTGGAGACGGCACTGTTCGTGTCGTTGATGTCGCCGAATATGATTGCACGGGTTGGACATGCCTGCGCGCAAGCCGGCTGAATCTCGCCATCCAGAATAGGACGGTTATCCTTCGCGGCCTCGATCCGCGTCTGCTCGATCCGCTGAGTACAGTAGGTACACTTCTCCATGACGCCGCGCGTCCGCACTGTGACATCAGGATTGCGTACCAGGTTAATCACCGGAATATCTGGCGTATAATCAATAAAGTTGAAGCGCCGCACCTTGTATGGACAGTTGTTCGAGCAGTAGCGCGTGCCGATGCAGCGGTTATACATCATCTGATTAAGACCTTCATCGTTGTGCAGCGTCGCCTCGACCGGGCAGACCAGCTCGCAGGGCGCTTTTTCGCAATGCATGCATGGACGCGGCTGGAAGTACACATCTGGATTATCAATGTTACCGGCGTAATAGCGGTCGACTTTGATCCAGTGCATTGTGCGTCCGATCAGCACATCATGTTTGCCGACGGTCGGAATGTTATTCTCTGCCTGGCATGCGATTGTGCAGGCGTTGCAGCCGATGCAGGCGGTGAGATCGATCACCATACCCCAGGCGTGGCCGTTGTACTCGTACTCCGGCAGCAACGAAGGCAGCGCCTGCCTCTTTGCCATTCGGTTTACCAGCATTCGGCAAGCTCTTGTCGTACTTGTTTTGCGCGAACAAGGGGTTCGCCAGATACTCCGGCAGTGCGGCCGTCCGCACCATGTCGCGCTCCGCCAATGAGTACTGAAGCGCAATACTGGCGATCTGGTATTGTTCACCAATCTTACGAATTTCAGCACCAGGGCCAAACCACAGCGCATCTGATGAGCGAATGCTGTAGGCGTTGAATCCCACCCCATTGGCCACGCTCCCAATGCGCTCACGCCCGTACCCGGCACTAACCGTCACGGCGTCGTCAGCATGGCCGGGCTCAATCCAGATTGGGATACGCATGCTGCGCCCGTTCAATGTAAGTTCCACCAGGTCTTGCGTCTGCAACTCCAGCCGCTGGGCCGTGGTTGGGCTGATCAGCGCCACGTTGTCCCACGTAACGGTCGTTATCGGCTTGGGCATCTCCTGAAGCCATGCATTGTTAGCCCAGCGACCATCGCCAATCGTGGGATCTGACCTGAAAATAATTTCCAACCCCTGGGTGGGTTGCGCCGCGCTCTGATTGGCTGCACCGCAAATTCTGGGTCGAGCGAGACCTGCACAGTTGGGCAATTCAGTGCCCGCGACAACGCCGTCATGCAGCGACTTGACGCCAGAACTGCTCGAAGTTACCGCCCTGCCGCTGGCTCTGCCAATACGCGCGCACCACATCATAGGCTGACTGGGTGGCGTTGCCATTCAGTGCTGCCAGCAAATCGTAGGCCGATTTACCTTGATACAGCGGCAGAATCAGCGGCTGCATGATCGTGGCAGTGCCGTTGAACGCCCGTATGTCACCCCACGACTCAAGGTAATGCGACTGCGGCAGGTGCCACTGGCACAGTGCCGATGTCTCCTCGAAGTATGGACTCATGTGGACCGTGAACTCAACCTTGCGCAGCAAATCGCCGAAATTAAAATTGGCGGGCGCGGTCAATACCGGATTACTCTCGATGATGAAGAGTGTGTTCACCTGGCCAGCATCCATCGCCTGCACCAGTTCGTTCAGTGAGTTAAACTGAATGACCGGATTGACCTCAACCGCTGGGGTATGTACAACCGTCGTTCCAAGGTTGCCAAGCGCAGCGTTCATGGCGTGCGCCAACGCATGAACGATCGGCGGCTGCTCGATGCCTGCGATGACAATACTTGCGCCGCGATTTTGTTGAAGGTCGCGCACCATGGCATCGATCCAGCCGTCTGGCACGCCTTGCGGCGCGGCAGCCGGGCCACCCACCTTCACGCCCAATGCCTGCGCCACTGCCCGCGCAAACGGCTCGACCTGGCTCGCGCGCATTGGCAGCCGGTGGTCGGCCATCGCGCCCGTAATTGTCGGCGTGCTCTCCACAGCATACATCCGGTTCATCTGCGTGTAGGCCCGCGCTCACCCGCCGCCCATCAATAAACTCGCGAGCGTAGCGCAAGTTACCAGGACGATCGGACAGAAAATCAGAGTCAAGCGAGAGGATGCGGGCCGCCTTGGCAAAGTTGTATATAGTATTGACATATTGACCGAACGCGAGTTGTGTGCCCTCGCGCACGTTGTCAAAACCAAACGGGTCGTACTGATGCCAACGCGCTTGCGGAAACGCTTGAAGAAATGCCTGCATCTGAGCGCCCAGCGTCGGCGACGTAACCGTCTCCGTCAGGATGTGCATGCCAGCGCCCTGGCTCGCCCGCAGCGTTGCCAAACGTTCATTTATTGTGCTAAGAAACGCATCCCATGTACTCACCTCACTGTAGTGCGTCACTGTCTTGGCGCGATCAGGGTCATACAGCGTCAGCACCGAAGCCTGAGCGAACACATCGGTTGCGCCGAGGCTAGCCGGGTGGTCGGGGTTGCCCTCGATCTTGGTCGGGCGGCCAAGATGGCTTTCGGCCAGCACACCTAAACCAAAACCATGCTGCGGCATGGCCGTCGAATAGTAGACCGGTTGGCCGGGTGTAACCGCTGAGTCGGGCTGCTTGACATACGGCACAATTTCTTGCCGCGGACTAGCGCATGCGCTGAGGCCCGCCATCGCCATCGCTGCACCCATCAGCTTAAGAAATGAGCGCCGACTGCGCGGATCTCGGAGTTCCGACGCACCTGCCGGAAACTCACGGTGAAGAAAGGTGCGGAATTCCTCGGTTTCGGCCAACTCGTCGAGACTGCGCCAGAACTGCTTTCCGTTAGCATTGGCAAGCCGCGCGCGAATGGATTCTAAATCAATCGTCTCCCGATCCATATCCTCGCCTTATCTATGGCAAACGTAACAATTCGTCAGCCGGCTCTTGTCAATGTTGTATTCTTTCACCAACCGTTGCCCCAACGCGATTTGATCTGCTGGCGGCTGGTATTCCATGTTAAACACTTCTTCGCGTGGTCGCAAAAACTGCTCTGGGTTCTGATGGCAATTCAAACACCAACCCATGCTCAATGGTTCAGCCTTGTACGTCAGCGGCATCTGATCGACCTGGCCATGGCATGTGACACACCCAACCCCTTTCTGCACGTGAATGCTGTGGTTGAAGTACACAAAATCAGCTACATTATTCACACGTTCCCAATGAATTGGTTGACCTGTCGCGTAGCTTTGGCGTACCGGCTCCAACGCAGGCTGATCTGTATACAATTGCGAATGGCAGGTCATACATGTATGCGTGGGCGGCATGCCTGCATATGCAGACTCCGTCACCGACGCATGACAATATTGGCACTGAATACCGAGGCCGCCAACATGGTGCTGGTGACTGAACATGACTGGTTGATTGATCGTGACGTCCTGCCCCGTCCACCACGCTGAGCGGATCAGCACATACGAACCCCATAAAATGACCACAACCAGTAACACCAAGCCGATGATACTTCCTTTGGCGATTGCATTCGAACCGGGGGAAAAAATCTGACGCATTGATTCCTTCTCTCCGCTGTAGGTAGGCAACGCTTTATGCTTTACACAGGTTGTGCCGAGAAGATGCTAAATACAAGATTTTTTGCGTGATTTTCAAAGAAGGGCACGTGCGAAGACGAGAAGGGCGTGTAGCAGTGCTCCTCTCCTACTGTCGATGAGCTTTTATAACCTGCTGAACCGCAGCGCCATAATAACATAGATAGGAAAGGACTTTTCAAAGGATTCATGCAAACCTGCCAGATATCGCTTTGGTAGCGAGTATAAACACCCGCAGCCGCTGTAAGGCCGGTTGTAGGCACCCCAATATCTTCCGTACCAGGGGCCTCGGGGTGGTGGAACCACCATAGCGTTCTCCTTGCGATGGGAATCTCTGTAACAGTAACAATGGTGTAGCATGACCAGGGCCACAAAGTCAGCCACAGTGCGCTGCAATCAACGAGTTTCACGACGATTCCATAGGGAACAGGGGACAACTGCTGGCCTAACGTTTGCTGAACAATATCTGTATGTTGCATGAAGAAGTGGAGGCAGCGCGATGCGCACCGAAGATCGTCAGACCGCCGAAGGCATTCTTTTTACCGACCAATATCAGCTCACCATGGCCCAGCTTTACTTCCGAGCCGGTTTACATGAGCAGCGGGTACAGTTCGACCACTTTTTTCGCCGCTATCCCGACTACGGAGCACATCAGGCGGGCTACTGCATCAACGCCGGGCTGGAATGGCTGCTCAACTGGATGCAGCGAACGAGGTTTCGCGACGAAGACATCGAATATCTGCGCAGCCAGCGGAGCGGCAACGGCAAGCAGATGTTCTATGATGATTTCCTGGCATGGCTGCGTGAGAACGGCAATTTTTCGTCGCTGACGCTGCGCGCCATCCCGGAAGGCCGGGTTGTGCATGCCAACGTGCCGCTGACTACGGTGGAAGGTCCGCTACTCATGGCGCAGATCCTTGAAACACCGCTGCTCAACATGTTGAATTATCAGACGCTGGTGGCGACCAAGGCCGCCCGCATCCGGGAGAGCGCGCGCGGCCAGATGGTGCTTGAGTTCGGCATGCGGCGCGGCGCGGGTTTCGGCGTGAATGCCGGCGCGCGGGCAGCGCTGATCGGCGGCGCGGATTTCACCTCCAATACCGGCATCTCACATGTGTTGGGCTACCCGCCTAAAGGTACGCATGCCCATAGCCTGGTGCAACTCTACATGGCACTGGGCGAGGGCGAGCTTGGCGCTTTCCGCGCTTATGCTGAATTGTATCCGGACGAGTGCCTGCTGCTGGTGGACACAATCAACACGTTGGAAAGCGGCATTCCCAACGCCATCACGGTCTTTGAGGAACTGCGCCGCAAGGGCCATACGCCCGTCGGCGTGCGGATCGACTCGGGCGACCTGGCGTACCTCAGCATTCAGTCCGCCAAGATGCTGAACGACGCGGGCTTCGAAGATACATCAATCGTCCTTTCCGGCGACCTCGATGAGTTGTTAATCTGGCAGATCTTGACACAGATCAGCGACGAGGCCGCGCGCTACGGCGTCGATCCCGACCATCTCGCCAAGCGACTGGTGTATGGCGTCGGCACGCGGCTGATCACATCATGGGGCGAGCCAGCGCTGAACGGTGTGTACAAGCTCGTCGCCGTGCAAAAAAATGATGAGTGGACGCCAGCGATCAAAATCTCTGACTCCCCGGCCAAAATCCCGAACCCCGGGCAGAAGCAGGTTTGGCGGATCTACGACCGGCGCGGCAAAGCCACCGCCGATCTGCTGAGTCTCCATGACGAAGACCCGCGGCAGATGTCGCAGATACTGCTGCATCACCCGGTCGAGCCAAGCAAGCGCCGCCTGCTGCATGTGGAAGATTGCACACATATTGAGCCGTTACAGGTTACCGTGCTGGACAAAGGGCAGCAGGTCTACGGTTTACCGACGATTGAGGACATGCGCGCCCAGCGCGACGCCGACCTCGCACGACTCGACTCGGGCATCAAGCGCCTGGTCAACCCGCACATTTATCACGTTTCATTGACGCCGCGCCTGTGGGAACTCAAACAGACGCTGATCGAGCAGACCCGCGAGGCGCAGCCGTAACCCACTTCTCTCAACAGGCGACGTTGTGTACTCCTGTCTGACGCATGGCAGGAGCATATTTTCTCACGTCGTTTTGCAATCTGTAGGGGCAAGTCTCAGACGCGCCAGGGCGAAGCACTGCTTCGCCCCTACAGGATGTGGCCAGATGTACTTGTATGACAATTGCTTCATAACACCGCGAGAAAAGAGAAACGTGAGTACACTATACGTTGAGTTCATGTGCAGGGCTATGCCCGTTGTCATGGCATCTCTGTCATCAATAATAAATATAGAAAGGAGCAACACCGGAACAAACACCCATCCACATCCGTCATTCATGCAAGCCACAGGAACGAGAGGAAGAGAAGAAACGATGTTCATTGCACCCATCAATGTAGCCCATCGACGCGCGATGCACCGCGCTATCCAGTGCGTCGTGGCCGTGCTGGCGCTGATATTCGCCGCTCAGCCGGGCTTTGCGCGCGCGGCACAGCAACACAACGAACCGCAGGCTGTATACTTTTCACAAACCGGGCATGTTCTTGACAACCGCTATGGATTCCTTGATTACTGGCGCGCCAACGGGCAGATGAACCGCTTCGGCGCTCCGATTACAGAAGCTCTTGAGGAGGATGGGCGGCCTGTGCAATACTTCGCGCGCGCCCGCTTCGAGTACCATATTGATGCACAAGGCACACCGTTCGAAGTGCAGCTTGGGCTGCTGGGCCGCGAAGCGACCGCCGGGCAGCAGTTCCAAGTTGGGCCGGTTTCGCCCGGGCGGCTCTTTCCAGAAACAGGCTACACGGTATTCGGCAAATTCCTTGACTATTGGAATAACTGGGGCGGTACGGCAGCCTTTGGCTACCCAGTTAGCGAAAGTTTTGTGACGACGCTGCCGGACGGCTCCAGCCGGGCGGTACAGTATTTCGAGCGCGCGCGGCTGGAGTACCATCCAGAAAATGTTCCAGAATTTTATCGCGAACGCCGCCAGGCCAACAACGCCAAGAATTTCATGCTCAATGAAATCACGATTGGCGATCTGGGCCGCGAGGTCGCACAGCAGCGCGGGTACGACACGACAGCCGTCGCGCGCCGCGCCGATGTGCCGGAATGGTCGCCGGGGCTGTGGCCGCAACGGATCGATGTAAACCTGACAACGCAGCAACTCGTCGCCTACGAAGGCAACCTGCCGGTGCTGCGCGCGGCGGTGTCAACCGGACGTGACGGCTTCGAGACGGCACAGGGCACCTTTCATGTGTACGCCAAGCTCTTGTACGATGACATGACCGGCACCCTGCAGGGCGAGGAGTACGATGTGCGCAAAGTGCCGTATGTGATGTATTTCCACGAAGGCTACGCGCTTCACGGCACCTACTGGCATGACCTGTTCGGTACTGGCGTGCGCGCGTCGCACGGCTGCGTGAACCTGCCTATGGACAAGGCGCAGTGGCTGTGGGAGTGGGCACAGCCGACATGGACCGAGCAGCGGGCCAGCCATGTGTCCAAGTCGCTGGAACCGAAGAACGCTGCCGAGGCTGAGCTTCAGCCACAGGAAGGACTGGCCGTGTTCGGCCAGGGCGCGACGGTTGTTGTGCATAAATAAGTACGCCGCCATGGAGAGACGGACTATCGGCCCGTCTCTCCAACGTCGTGTATCAACAGACTTCTCAGCGTTTCACGTATCTACAGTACCACCCTTGCTTTCCTGAGGTTCTTTACCAGAAAAGACCTGCGCATAGTTGACCAGAGCGACGAGCGCCACCCCGCCGATAATGTTGCCAATCAAGGTCGGCACAAAATACCCGCCCACGATGTATCCCCAGGTCGCTTCACCGCGCAGCGCGACGTAGAACGCTTCCACTGCACCAGCGATGCTATGGGCAAGATGCGCCAGCCCCACCAGGTATGTAATAAGGATGATAACAGCGACGCGCGCGGTTTCGGCGAAGGGTAGCAGCCACACCATGAGCGCGATCAGCCATCCGGCAAACACGCCTTTGAGCAGGATTGTACCAAATGTGCCGGCAATCGCCTCCATGCTGATGTCGCTAAAGGCCTGCTTGATCCTGGGGTCAAACACGTCCGTCGCGCCAACTACCCATGCAAAGATAAATGCGCCAATTAAATTAGCCGCCAACACCACACCCCATAGCCGCAGCACCTTGCGCAGGGTGGCTATGTTGCGGTTCGCCAGCAGCGGCAGAATGGGCGTAAGCGTATTTTCGGTGAATAATTGCTGCCGCCCAAGAATCACAATCAAAAAGCCGATGCTGTAGCCAAAGGAGGTAATGAGCCGCCGCCACGAGCTATCAGGAATACCGTCGTGGAGCAGCCCTTGCGCCACGAGTGAAAAGCCCATAGAGAGACCCGCCGCCAGGCCGGACCACGCCAGCGCCTTGGATGGCCGATCCAGTTCGTCCTGGCCCTCGCGCCGAATCGTTTCGTACACCACTGCCGCGCGCGGCGCCGCTCGACGTTCAATCTGCTCACCTTCTTCATGCCCGAAGATCGGAGGGCGCGCCATCTTCATGCAAGCGTTCATGCACATTATCATGTTCCTGATGGTCATGAAGACCATCAGGAACATGATAATGTGCTGTTTTATCCTCTGCCACACTCATTGTTCACTCACCTCACTCGTGTCTTTCCCCTTTGGGAACGTTGCTGCGTAAACTATTCTGGTTCTGCAAAAAATATGCCGCTGACATATCAGTAGCATGGGTACGAGCCATAAACGATACCGTAATACAATCTGCACGTATCGTTGCGATCCTTTTTCCTCAATACGATTGCGTCGGTGTAGCATGAAACTGTGAAGGAAGACATGCGGCCACGTCGAACTGCTTGCGCCGCTGCAACATCGCATTTCTCCCTGTTTCCATCAATAAGGAGGGTTGTCATCATGGCCACGACGCAGTGGCCGAGGAGGTGCCTTATGAATATCCCGTTTACCATCGACCAGTTTCTTGGCGTCTTTGAGCGCTATAACCAGGCAATTTGGCCGATGCAGGTGCTGGCCTACATCCTGGGTGTCGCTGCCGTCGGATTGGCCTGGAAGAAGACACGGTACTCCGATCGGGTGATCGGTGGTATTCTGGCCGTCTTCTGGCTGTGGATCGGGGTGGTGTACCATCTCCTGTTTTTCAGCAGCATCAATCCGGCGGCATTCGGCTTTGGGGCGCTGTTCGTCATCCAGGGAATCCTGTTCTCCGTTGTGGGCGTGGCGCAGGCGAAACTCTCGTTCCATGCCAGAACGGATATCTTTTCCATCGTGGGCGGCCTCTTCATCCTCTATGCAATGATCATCTACCCGATCCTCGGCAGCTTCCTCGGACACAGCTATCCACAGTCGCCCGTCTTTGGAGTCGCTCCGTGTCCGGCAACGATCTTTACCTTTGGTATGTTGCTGTGGACCGACCACAAGGTGCCAAAGTATGTCCTGGCGATCCCGCTCATTTGGTCCGTGATTGGCTTTGGTGCCGCACTCAGTCTGGGGATTCGCGAAGACCTTGGGCTGCTCATCGCAGGCGTGCTCGGTACGGCGCTGCTCTTCTGGCGCGATCGGGCGCGCGCCGACTCGCCGACAATGCCGTCGTCGATGCTGTGGCGGTAATCTGGCGGCACATGGCGGGCGAAGATGCCGCAGTGGGCGATCAGCCGCAGAAACGATGGGTTGTCGGCGTCGACAATGCCGGCGGCGATGTAGGCAAAATCGAGCTGCTCATAGATTGCCTCGACGGTGGTCTGGAAGATCTCATCGAGGCTCAGGCTGCTGGAGATCAGCCGCCCGATGCTCGCGATGGCCGCGGCGACGCTCAGTATCGAACGCGCCATGCACCGCATCGACGCTGCGATGGAGCGATTTGTATTGTTGGGTGAGTTCGGCAAGCTGCTGCTGCAACGCTTGAGCGGTGTCAGTCTCGTCGCATGTCATGCCGCTGCTCCTTGGGTGAGTGACGGTATTGTACAGCGGAATGGTGGCGGAGGGAAGGGGTATATAATAGCAAGTGACAGTATTTAACTGGCATGCAGCCACTCTTATAGGCCATCATCGTTATTCGGATGAAACCAGATTGGAGACAGGGAACGTCTCGCTGCCTAGGTGCAGGCTACGAAAGGAGGTAAGTATGACATCACAAGGTGAACGTGCCCATGGTGTGACACCGGGGATGAGCCGGGACTACGCTACCAGGACAGCAGACCAGCAGGCCGCGTTTGTGCTGCCATACTTGCGCCCGGGCATGAACTTGCTGGATGTTGGCTGCGGGCCTGGCACCATCACTCTGGGGCTTGCGCAGGCAGTAGCTCCCGGCCATGTGACCGGCATAGATCATGACACGGCGCACACCGAAGCGGCGCGAGCGCTGGCCGCAGAGCGCGGGGTAAGCAACGTCACTGTCCAAGTAGGCGATGTTCTTTCGCTGCCGTTTGAAGAAAGTACCTTCGACGCCGCCTTCGAGAACAATGTTTTCATCCATCTTTCACAGCACGCTCCTCAGGTGGCCGAGGAAGTCTATCGTGTGCTCAAGCCGGGAGGCTTCTTTGCCGCGCGAGATGCCGATGCGAGTGCAGTGGTATGGGGAAACCTGAGCGACTCTATCCAACAGTTCGACAAACTGTTCATTCCATGGCATCACAGCCGGGGAAGTGATATTACCCTCGGAAGGCGGCTCCCGTCAATCCTGCGGGAAGCTGGCTTTATCGACATCGTCAAGAGTGTCTCCGCTGATACGAAAGGCACGCCTGAAGCAGTACGCTCCCACGCAGAAATTTCAATTTTCCTGCTCGATGGACCTTTCGGCCATGACATCGTAGACAAGGGGTGGGCTGACAAAGCCACAGTCGAGCGCTTAAAAAAAGACTTCCATGCGTGGGGAGAGCATCCCGATTCGTTCTTCGCCAACGTCCATGTGGAAGTTATCGGCTGGAAGCCGAGCTAGCACGAGTTGCCAATACTGAACCAGAGTTGATGAGAAGAGCGGCGGAGGTGCACACTTCAGCACAGTGCTAGCTAATAACCTGAGCCGCTCTTCATTTCATGTATGCTGCACGCATGCATTTCTTCAAATCTTATCTCGGCAGGAGGTAGCGGTCGAAGAACGATGTCACGCGCGCCTCGTATTCTGCCGGACGAGCGTTGTCGAACATGGTATGGCCAAGATCAGCCTCATACCAGAGTTCCTTTGGCTCTCCGGCAGCTGCATAGAGCCGATCCCCACTGGTTGGCGATATGATCACATCCGCACCACCCTGCATGAGAAAAACGGGGCGCGGGCTAAGCTGGCTAATCCATTGAGTTGTACTGAGATCGGTAGCCTTGACGCCAATTTCCCGCTCCGCCCAGAACTCGATCAATGGAACAAACGGGAACGACGGCACGTTCGCATAGTGGCGCACGCTCGTGTCGATTGTGTCGTCTATTGATGAGAATGCGCTGTTGGCGACGACGGCCTTGATTGCAGCATTCTCCGCGGCATATTCAATCACCAGCGAGCCGCCATAGGAATTCCCCAGGATACCGATGCGCGCGGGATCGATGTCCGGTCGTGTGACCAGGTAGCGGTACCAGGCGTCGAGATCATCCATTTCATGCACGCCGAACGAGATCTGCTCGCCGTCACTATAGTCGTGCGCGCGAACTGAGGTGATGAGCACGCCGTAGCCATGACGGGCCAGCATCGCAGCTTCGTTGAGCATTTCGCCACGGTTGCTCTTGTAGCCGTGCTGGGCCATGATGACCGCGCCGTTGTGGGTGGGAATGTACCAGCCAAGCAGATGGATATTGTCCGTGCTCGTGATCAAGACGTCCTCATACGCAAGATTATAGGCGGCGGGTGTAATCTCCGGTGCCGAATGCGTCCCAACTGGCTGGGTGAGCAGCGTGTGGGCCTGGGAGCGGGTGAAGAGCAACAGTCCAGCAACGAGTACGACACCGATGCCGACGATCAGCCCTGTGATGATGTGTCGCTTTTTCATGATGGCCTCCTCATGATTGGCCATAATGACATGGCCGGTCAGTAGCGACCTGATGAGCTAGATAGAACCATCATCATGGTACATCTTGAATCACGCACGTGGCGTTGCATGTTCTTCACACGGAGATGCAATGCACCAACAGCTTCATGAATGTACTACCAGGTTTAATATTGTTGCCATGAGCGCGCAAGCCACAACTCCCTTGAAGGCAGCACGGAGCCATGGAGAGCGATGATGAGCGCGTCGTAGGTTGAGGTGCTTACAGCGCCACAGAAATCCCCTCTGTGGCGCTCTGATTCTAGACAACTGATTATTGTATCCATCTTGCTCGTGATTATACTGCCATCCATCCAGCATCAGCAGGAATAATCGCACCGTTGATATAGCGTGACTTATCCGAGGCGAGGAAGAGCGCAAGTGCGGCAATATCTGTTGGTTCCAACACGGCAGGGATGAGTGCGGCGAACGCGCCCGCACGCGCGGCACCGTCAGGATCCAGCCTGTCGGCCGGCATCGTCTCCCCGATATTGGTCTGGGTCCCGCCCGGACAAATGGCATTACAGCGAATGCCTTTGCCTGCATACATCCAGGCCGTGTTCCGGGTGAGTCCCACCAATGCATGCTTGGAAGCAGTGTAGGCTGCACCAGCGGCCCCGCCACTGATGCCGGCCGTCGAGGCAATATTGATTATGGACCCGCTACCTTGCGCCAGCATGTGCGGGACGGCCCGCCGACTGGTAAACATCGGGCCATCCAAGTTGATACTCAGAACACGCCGCCAGATGTCATCTGATAATTCGCCGACGCCCTGCATGTAATCCATCACACCGGCGTTGTTACAGAGTACGTCCAGGTGACCATAGGTACGTATCGCCAGGTCAATCAAGTGCTCGGCGGTATCCTTATCCGCAATATTACCCTGCGCGCCAGTAATCGTTCCGCCATCGGCCTGAATGTGTGCAACCGCCTCATCCAGCCGTTGCGCATTCCAGTCGCCCGCTACAATACGGGCGCCCTCGGCAGCAAATCGGGTTGCCATCGCAAGCCCCATACCGGACCCGGCGCCCGTGATCACCGCCACCTTGCCTTGCAATCGCATCGTTGTCTCCTTTCGTCGCAAATCCAAAACTGTACCAACTGCACTATATTGACGATTCTTTATCAGGATACATCTTAAGACATCGACATGGCGTTGCAGGTTCTTCACGCGGGGATGTAATGCATCAACAGATTCCCGAGTGTACTCCTACATAATAATGAGTGAAGCGCAGAGTCAGGCCGTTGCCGTGTTGCTCGTGGTCGTCGCTGTAGTTGCATTGGCGCTCTTTGTGATTGTTGACCAAGCTGTGGCAGCGAGTGTCCCCGGCCAGCCACTCTACACGTGGAAACTGGTCCACGAGAATATTGCCGTGATGCTGAGATAGCGAATTGTTAGGCGGGATGCTACAATACACGTTGTCGCAAGTATTCATGTAACTTCACAGGATTGCACTATGGCTCGCGTTACAGAAAATGCGCTCACTATCCTCCGTGTGCTCGATGAAGCAAAAGCTACAGCCGAAAACCCTCTCACCTGCGGGGAGATTGCATCACGCGCAGGTTTCAGTCAAGCGGCATTTGATAATGCAGATGCGTATCTGTCAGAAGCTGGCTATGTGACTGGCACACAGGGCGGTGTTGAAGCAGAATGCTGGCCGACCGCTGCAGGCATCGAGTTCCTTGAATTGTCGTTAGCGATGCGCGTGCCGTTGTCGCTCGACGCAGAACGGCTCCTCTCGCTCGTAGTTACGAGTGCGCGGTTCCCAAAGGACGCCGCCGAGCGACACACGCTCATAGAAGCGTTGCAATTTGATGATCAACGCTACGAAGAAGCATGCCGGGCGTTGACTGGCCAAGGTTACATTACCGTTCCCTTTATCAGCCAAGTGTCCTATGCCAATATACGTGCTACACCAGAGGGGCGGCAGGCCGTGCAGAATGGTTTTATGAGGCCAAACGCAGGTGGTACGCAAATCACATTTAATCAACAAGGCTGGAATGTGCAGGGCAATGTATACAATGCGGGCAGAGACATCAACTTTGCCGCTGTACAAAGCCGTGGTGCATTCATCGACGCGCTAGAAAAGGTCAAGCAGGAGCTTGCGAGCGCTATTGATGCCAACGTCATTGATGAAGAGGTGGCGAGTGATGCGGAGCATCAACTCACGCGAGCCATCGAACAGGCAAAGAAACCGGAGCCAAACAAGCAAACCATCACCGAAAGGATTGAGGGTGCAGCCAAATTGCTCCAAGGTGTTGCCGCCGCCGCAGGCATGATCGAAGCCCTCAGTAAAGCGGCTGAGGTAGTGCCGCACTTGTTCTCGTAGCATTCCGACGCAACGAGCAATCCACATGAACATACAAACACAAATCAGACCTGAACTCTGGCAAGCCGTAGCACGCACGTATGAGGCCAGAAGTTACAAGAGTGCCATCCTCGATGCCTTCCACTATCTCACCGATGTCATCCGCGAAAAGGGCGACGTGGAAGGTGACGGCGCAAAGATGATTGGCCCGGCATTTGGTGGGGCTAATCCACGCATTCAAATCAACAAGCTCCAGACACAATCAGAGCGCGATGCGCAAGCGGGACTACTAAAGATACTTGAGGGCATGTATCAAGGCATCCGTAATCCACGGAGCCACGAGCAGGTTGAGGATAGTCAAGACACTGCTGACGCTATCATCCTGTTTATCAACTACGTGCTAGGTGTCATCGATACATCGAAGGGGCCATTCGTACTTGAAGAGTGGCTGGAGCGCGTGTTTGATCCGGACTTTGTCCGCCATGAACGGTATGCCAAACTCCTTGTGGACTATGTACCGCCTAAACGATATGTGGATGCATTTATTACCCTTTATCGTCAGAAGATGAAGGGTGAGCCATATAATGCAGGCTTTATTCTACGAGAGTTAATGAAGCGCATTAACCCTCAACATGTCGGTGACATTGTATCTGTTGTTTCCAATGAGCTACGCGTGGAGCGCAATGAAGAAGTGCTCAAGCATAATCTGATCGCATTGCCTCAGCAGCTATGGTCCATGATCAATGAAGATGCACGGCTCCGCATTGAGAATAAACTAATCAGGGACATTGAACAGGGTACTATTACGCTTGAACACGAGGAGACTGAATTAGGTGTTTTCTCAGAAGTAAAGTCCACTGGTAGCTTGGGTGCTGAGGCCGCGTACATTAATTGGGACCCAGAGTATCGACAGTGGTTATTCGACACACTATACGATAAAACGATGAAGTCACATGGACACTGCGCCTACGTCATAGAGCACTTCTTGGTGATGTTGCCGAACATAGCTGAAGGTCTATCAGTGGAAAAAGACATGATAAAGACGCTATCTGAGCGTTTGTGGAGCCATTTTGACGACTATATGCTTGATACAAGAGCTACGTTATACGGGTTAGACGGCCCTGACGAATGGACATCTGTGTTCCGAAGAGACAGGCGAGATTTTGACGAACCGCTATTTTGAGCTTAGTGATTGCCCAAGAAATAGCCCTGAGCCAACACCATAACTCAGGGCTGTATTACATCACTCAGCAATTTCTTCAAAGACCATATCCGGGAAGGCGCGCTGGATACGAGCAAGCTGCTTGGCGGTGGCGTTGAAGTAGATCACGGTGTCAGCTTTGCGCTCGATGCGCTCCCGGCGGCGCTCGCTGAGCCACGTGGCGATCTCAGCGAGCGCCGGTCGATGTCCATCGTGCATTGCGCATAATAGGCAACTCATGATGTAATCGGCAGCACACAGGCTGTTGTACTCGCCGCAAATAACGGTCATGCCCAATCATGCCCGATCTCTGAACTCTGCCAGCCGCGTGCCCTAGATTATGTGCAGAGTAATGTCTCAAGATTGCTGATCATGCGTCGCCCGCGCCGCTAGATCTGGCTCAGCAGAGCATAATCGACACATAACGCCTGTGCAACGCGACGTGAGCATGATCACTCGCTGAGCGAGTGAATTGATCCTGCAATCGCAGGCTGGGAGCTTTGTAAGGCGTAATCACTGTGTACCAGCGCCCAGCGCAGGAGCGGCGGCGTGACCAGCGTCGTCACCAGCGTCATGATAATCGTCGCCGAGAACAGTTGATCATTGACCAGCCCGGCGGCGCGCCCGGCAGCGATCATGACCAGCGCCACTTCACCGCGCGCCACCATGCCGATACCAACTGCCAGCGACGCATGGCGGTCGAAGCCGCCCGCGCGCGCGCCAATGCCGCAGCCAACGATTTTGCCCAGGAGCGCCAGCGCCAGCACCACCAGCGTGAGCATGGGTGCGTCCATCAGCACCCGCACATCCGCCTCCAGCCCGATGCTGACGAAAAAGATCGGCACGAAGAAACCGTAACCAAGCACATTCATGCTTTCATGCAGGTGATAGCCAGGGTCGGTGTGGCGCGACACGATGATGCCGAGCATGTACGCGCCAGTGATCGCTGCCACCGCGCCAAGCACCTCTGCCGACCAGGCATACAGCAGCAGCAAGCCAAGCAATACCGCGATCGTCGTTTCTTTTTTGGAGACGGCGCGCTCAGCGCGCATGAGGTGCGGGATCAGCCAGTCGCCGATGAACCACGCAACCGGCAGAAATACGGCGATCTGGAGGATCGTCATCCAGAACGAGCCGTCGCCAGCCATGGCCAGTACGACCGAGAGCACCAGCACGCCCAGCACATCGTCAATGACCGCCGCGCCCAGCACGGTCAGGCCGATCTTGCTACGCAGGCTGCCAAGTTCGCGCAGTACCTCGGCGGAAATGCTGACGCTGGTGGCCGTCAGCACTGCACCGACGAACCAGGCATGCAGCGGCTCCAGCCCAAACCAGCGCCCGATCAGGTAGCCGCAGAATAACGGCAGCAGCACGCCAACCACTGCCGATAGCAGCGCGGGCCGTCCGACATGACGCATCTCATCGAGTTCCGTCTCGATTCCAGCCATGAACATCAGCACAATCACGCCAATCTGCCCCAGCAGCGTCAGCGTGCCGTTGAGGTGAATGACGTTCAAAAGCGAGGGGCCGAGCGCAAGACCGAGCAATAGTTCACCAAAGACAGCGGGCATGTTCATGCGCTGGCTCAGCAGGCCAGCGAGCTTCGCGCCGATCAGCATCAGTGCCAGCAGGGGAAGCATGGTAAGCGATGAGGGCATTTATGTTCACTCCTCTTAGTGCATCAGTGAGCACACCGTTCCACAGCCACAATGACAAGCCTTCATACATATAGTGGTACAACAATGCGTGACTGCGCAGTCACTTGGTGCGTGCCGCGAGCGCCATTGATGCAGCAGCAGTGAAGAAAGGGGAGAGGATTACGTCGAGTGCGATGCGTCCTTCCGGTATCAACATGATACCGCAGGAGCGAAGACGCGGTCAAGGGTATGCCGTTGGTGAACTTGCACATAATATTGTTAGGATATATTGTGAAAGATCACCAAATGGGCTTCGTCCTGTAGCTCGCCCGTTCGCAGATGGCGGCACTTTGTAATGTCGCAGGTCAACATGCTATACTGCTGCTATCCGGCACGCGCAGGATGTCCATGATCTTGTTGCTGCGCTGTACCGCATTTATTATCATGGTAGCCGTACGCTTGTGACAGATGCCCGAAAGCCACCCGTAGCAGTTTAGATACAACCGCTACCATTGGTATGTCCACCGCAGCGCCGAGGAGCACCCATGCCAGCGTTTCAGACACCGCTCGCCCCCGCCCAGGTTCACCGCAACCAGCAGCTTTTTTCCGATTATTACCTCGACAACATGTTGCCGCAGCGCCCGGACTGGAAGATGCTCGCGCTCGACGCCGCGCCGGTCATGCGCGCGATCAGCGCGATCTTCGAGCAATTCACGCCCAGTGCAAACGAGGCCCAGACCGAAGAAGGCTTGATCAAGCCGGTGCTGCTGGCGCTCGGCCATACGTTCGAGGTGCAGGCCGCGCTCAAAACGCCCGACGGCGCGAAGCGGCCCGACTACGTGTTCTACCGCGACGTGGCGCCCATGAACGCCAACAAGAACAAGACGCTGGACGAAACGTTGTTGCAGCCCGGCGGCCTGGCGGTCGGCGACGCGAAGTATTGGGACCGCCCGCTCGATACGGCGCTCAAGACCGGCGGCGATCCGTTCACCAACAAGAATCCGTCGTTCCAGATCGCGTTCTACATGCAGCACAGCGGCCTGGCTTGGGGCATCCTGACCAACGGACGGCGCTGGCGGCTGTATCATCGCGACACGGCCCACAAGCTCGACCGCTTCTATGAGATAGACTTGCCCGAGTTGCTGGAGCGCAACGACCCCGAGGCATTTCTGTATTTCTACGCCTTTTTCCATCGCTCGGCCTTCGACGCGCAGCCGCTCGGCCTCGACGCGCTGCTTCAGGCTAGCACCGATTTCGCGCGCGGCATCAGCGACGACCTGAAGGCACAGGTCTACACCGCGCTGCGCCATCTTGCCCAAGGCTTTCTCGATTACGCGCCGAACAATCTGCATGCCGATTCCGAAACGCTCGCGACGATTTATGACAACTGCCTGATCGTGCTGTACCGGCTGTTGTTCGTGCTGTATGCCGAGGCGCGCGACCTGCTGCCGGTGCGCGAGAATGACTCGTACCGCCGCCTGTACAGCCTCGACGCGATCAAGCGCGACATCGCCCGCAATCTCGACAGTGGCGCGCCGTTGCTGGCGACCAGCGCGACGTTGTGGGCGCGGCTCAAGGCGCTGTTCGAGATCATCAATTACGGCAGCCCGCCGCTGCAAGTCGCCACGTTCAACGGCGGCCTGTTCGACCCGCAGCGCCATGCCTTTCTCGAACAGCACAGCATTGGCGACGCGCGGCTCCAGCAGGCAATCGACATGCTGGCGCGCGTGGGCGGCACATTCATCGACTACCGCGACCTGGCCGAGCGCCATCTCGGCTCGATCTACGAGGGCCTGCTGGAGTACCACTTGGAGGCCCTTACGTCCGAACCCTCTCCCAAGGGCAGAGGTCTTATGATCTCCCCTCTCCCAGAGGGAGAGGAGCCGGAGGTGAGGGTTGGCCGGGGGAGAGGGCGCATGATCGCTCCTCTCCCGAGAGGGAGAGGAGCCGGAGGTGAGGGTTGGAGCGTTGACCTGCTCAACGACCGGGGCGAGCGCCACCGCACCGGCTCGTACTACACACCGGAGTTCGTGGTGCAGTATATCGTGGAGCAGACGCTCGGCCCGGTGCTGGAAGCTGCCGTCGCCAACAAGCGCACCGACGCCGAAAAGATCGACGCCGTGTTGCAGGTCAATTGCCTCGACCCGGCCATGGGCAGCGGCCACTTCCCGGTCGCCGCGACGGAGTACATCGCCCGCTTCCTGGTCAATCTGGGCGTGACGCCCACCGATGAAGGACGAACGACGAACGACGAAAGCAACGGCGATCAGCGGCGTTCGTCCCTTGAATCCGACCTGACCTACTGGAAGCGGCGCGTGGCGCAGAACTGCATCTACGGCGTGGACCTCAACCCGCTGGCGGTCGATCTGGCAAAGCTCTCGCTCTGGCTGGCGACGGTCGCCAAAGACAAGCCGCTGTCGTTCCTCGACCACCACCTGCGCTGCGGCAATGCGCTGGTCGGCACGCGGGTCAGCGCCCTCACCCTCAATCCCTCTCCCGCTGGGAGAGGGAAGTCGCAAGCGCGGGTGCGCGCAGCGAAGCGGGAGCCGCAGGGTGAGGGTGAGGCCATCGTCCAGGGCATCCATGCTCGACGACCCGGCCTTCGTCACCAGCATGCGCTCGGCGGTCGGCACGATGTGGCTGATCGAGGAGACGGCCGGCAATACAGTGGCCGAAGTCAAAGAGCAGGAGCGCATCTACGCGCAGTTGCGGGCCGATCTGACGCGCCAGTATCAGCAGCTTGCCGATGTCGCCACGGCGGCGCGCTTCGGCCTCGCAGTGGACGCGACGCTGTGGAAGGGTTTGCGGGCCTACCTGGCGCAGGGCGGCTTCGAGGTGCCGCAATACGCCACGCGTGCTGCGCGCCGCTGCCGCCGAGGCCGCGCGCATGCGCTTCTTCCACTACGACCTGGAGTTCCCGGAAGTGTTCTTCGACCGCAACGGCCAGCCGCTCGGCGAGCGCGGCGGCTTCGACGCGGTAATTGGCAACCCGCCCTATGTGCGTCAGGAGCAGCTTGCGCCGATCAAGCCGTATTTGCAGCAAGAATTTGCTGAAACCTATCATGGCATGGCCGACCTATATGTGTATTTTTACCAACAGGGGGTGCAATTGCTCAAACCGGGCGGGCGCATGTCGTACATCGTGACCAACAAATGGATGCGCGCCGGGTATGGCGAGCCGTTGCGCGCCTACTTCGCCACCCACAGTGACATCGAGCAGATCATTGATTTCGGCCATGCGCCAATCTTCGAGGATGCCGATGTCTTTCCGTGCATCATCGTGCTGCGGAAGCCGCGTCTGTCTCTCCCGCTCCCTCCTGCCCCTCTCCCACATCGGGAG
>CAWIPL010000011.1:0-710146 GCA_963838085.1 uncultured Chloroflexia bacterium | reverse complement strand
ACATTGTGGCTTAAATGAATCCATAGTATACTCGGGCCACACGCGAATAGGCGTGCCGTCAGACTGACTGAGGAGAACCATATGCGTGGCCCTCGACCACCAACGATTGACCTGACCGACATCGAACGCCACGAATTAGAGACCCTTGTACGCCGCCATACCACGCCGCAGCAGTTGGCACTCCGGGCGCGGATTGTGCTGCGGGCCGCCGCGGGCGTCAATAATAGCCAGATTGCACGCCAGTTAGGCGTGAATGTCGATACGGCCCGCCGCTGGCGCCAACGCTGGCGGGCCTTGCAGCCCGCCACGCTGGACGATCTGCCGGTCACGGATCGCTTGACCGATGCGCCGCGCCCGGGCAAGCCGAGGCGAATTACCGACGAACAGGTTTGCCAAGTCGCGGCGCTTGCCTGCCAAGCGCCCGAGCGCGCCTCCCGCCCGATCAGCCAGTGGACTGCGCGCGAGATCGCCTTGGAAATCAAGCAGCGCGGCATCGTCGAGCACATTTCCGATCGCCACGCCGCACGCTTGCTCCAAAGGGGGATCTCAAACCGCATCTGATTCGCTATTGGCTGACGCCGCCCGACGATGCGGCGTTCGCCACCAACGTGGCCGATATCTGCGCACTCTACCGTGAGGCGAGTGCGTTGGCGGCGCAGGGCGAACGGGTGGTGAGCTGCGACGAGTTAACGGGCGTACAAGCCTTGGAACGCAAGCATCCCCATCTGCCACTGCGCCGCGGCAAGGGCGAGCGGCGCGAATTCGAGTACATCCGGCATGGCCCCGGTTCGTTCATTCTCAGCCGCGATGTCGTGAGTGGTCAGCTTATCGCGCCCTCGGCAACGCCGACGCGCACCGAAGCCGATTTCCTGGCGCACGTGCAAGGCGTGATCGCCAGCGATCCGAACGTTGCGCGCTGGCACTTCGTGGTCGACAATCTGGACATTCATCGCTCGGCGAGTCTGGTGCGCTGGGTGGTCGCCGAGTCCGAACTGGAGATCGAGTTGGGCGTGAAGGGGAAAAGCGGCGTGTTGCACAACCGGCAGAGCCGCGCAGCGTTTTTGAGCGAGAAAGCCCATCGGATTGTGTTTCACTACACGCCCAAGCATAGTTCGTGGCTGAACCAGATCGAGATCTGGCTCTCTATCCTGGTGCGCAAGCTGCTCAAGCGCGGCTCGTTCACCTCAGTAGCCGATCTGAAAGCCAAAGTGCTGGCGTTTATCGACTATTACAATCGGACGATGGCCAAGCCATTCAAGTGGACCTACCAGGGTAAACCGCTGATGGCATAACTCTGGATGTATTTAAGCCGCTGTGTACTAGTGAGCCGCGCATGCACTTGCATCCAGTGCCAGATAGCTATGGTGAACAGCACGGTCGCCAATGTGCCGCCGCCACCAAAGAACAGCCACATCCATGTAGGATGGGTCACTGAAAAGCTCATGGCATCACCTCCTTGCCTGCGCTGGCTGCGCGCCCATACAGGATCGCGCTGATGACCATCAGGATTCCGCCGATGCCCGGCCCGAGGAGGGCGACGAGTGCCGCCAGCACTCCCTGCGTGGGCTACAATGGGAATGCCCGCCAATGCTCACAGGAAGGGCAGCGCAGTGGAGTTAAACAGGAAAAAAGCGCCGAGTACGAACAGGCTGATAGCGAAGCGTGTGCGCTTCATGGTCTCACCCATTCGTTCTGGATATGCTCGCTGAGGAACTGTCTGATCTCTGGCGTGATTCGTGCCCGCTGCCCAAGATTTAGGTGCCCTCCGCGCGCGACCGTGAGCAGGCGCGCGCCGGGAATCTGCTCTGTCAGGGAGCGCGCGTTCTCGTAGGGCGCGGTTGGATCGTCACGGGCGCTGACTACCAGCACCGGGGCTGCGATCTCCGCGAATGGATAGCCTGAGTTGATGTCCGGGTTGGAGACATACGCATCGAAGAGATACCCCACGCCGCGCGGCTTGGCAGGCATGATGGTCTTCATCATCACGGCTACCTCGGCTTCCTCCGCTGGCGTCAGCACAAGCCCTTTCGGCACGCCCATCGGTGACCGGATGGCATTGGGAAAATACGTCGTCGCCAGCCAGAAGACGAAGTCGGTCTTGAAGAGCAGATTCATGACCGCTCTCGGCGGCAACGTCGGCTCCTTGCCGGGGGCATTGGGCGAAACCAGCACCAGTGCCGACACGTGCTCAGGGTGGCGCAACGCGAATTGGACCGCGGAGGTAGCGCCGGCCGAATATCCGATCACCGCAGCCTGTTCGACACTCAAGCTGTCGAGCAGACATGCGTGCGCATCGGCCTGGCTGGCTGGCGAGGCATTGTCCGGCATGGGCGTGCGTAGGTACCCGAAGCGCGAGGGTACGATCAGCCGATAGTCCTCAAAGGTGTCGCCCGCGCTTGAGATACCCTGATCGAAGCCGCCAAAGATGCCGTGTATCACCAGCACCGGGTAGCCCTCGCCACGCGCGGTGTACTCGATCGGGCCACAGGCAGTCTCAATCATCTGGCTGCCCAGCGCGTCCACGCGCTCGCGGGCGGCATGGATGTCGCGCTGGAAACGCATGGAGAGCGGCACAGCGAGCGCCGCGAGCGACCCGACAGCAACCAGGATCTTCCACCGCGTTTTCAGATTAATCATTGCTCACCTCCATAACAGCGATATACTGAAGCTGGCTGATCAGCCAGCCCACTCTACGCGCCCAGCTGCGCTACCGAAGGCCACTGGCCCCAGACCAGCGCCCACACCAGTGCCACGTCGATGAACACGGCAAGGGCGAGCCACGGGTTGAAGTACAGCGCGAAGAGCGCGAGCGAGATTACCGATGCAGCAACCGTCGTGACGCGCCACCACTCCTGATGAGTAAAAAGACCACCCGCCGCGCCGACGTAGAGCACCGCCGCAGTAAGGGCAAGCAGGGCCGCCAGCCAGCGCGCGGCATCCGCATTCAGCGCGCTCACCAGCCACGAGTGGCCCGGGTCGAACGGGGTTGTCCCGCTTGTGGGCACCGCGCGGGTGATCGCCTGCGGGAGCCAGATGGCCGCGTGAATCAGTCCATGCGCGACCAGAAAGACACCAATTGCTAGGCGTAACATAATCGTATTCCTCCTGATAATCCTTACCGGTCAAGCCGCTCACGATTATTCATTACGTACCATAATCTTCCTCCTTTCAGCCATTGCCTGATAAACGAATCAGGCATCGCTGGATCATACGCCGTGCGCCACCATTTGTTCGAGCTGCTGAACCCGCCGTGCCAGATCATGGGTGCGCCCCAGAAGCTTTCCTGCGGTGAATAGCAGCACGCTCATAACCAGTGACAACAGGATGACGCCAATGCCAACTGACATGGCGATCTGCCGGATGCCTTGCGCGAGTAAATCGGCCACCGGCGGTGCAGTGAATGCCTGAATCAGGAACATGTATCCAGACATGTTGCCAGCAAAGCCGATGAACCCAATGCCCGTAAACAAGCCAAACACGAGCATCAAGCCCGCCAGGATGTAGAGTAGCCACTTGAGGATCGTAACTGCACGATCATTTTTCTCTATGGGCTGTGCAGCGATTGTTGTAGCCGCCATGGTTCACCTCATGATGATTGCATCGGTGTCAGCACGTACTGCTCGACAAGCTGCCAGGGGGCACCAGCAACTGAAATCTCATTCATCCATATCGGTGCATGCGAGTCGGTGAGATCCCAGGTGATGCGAAACCGCGCTGGTCCGTCATCGCCCGTCTCCATGATGAGTCGTTCGCCTACCATATGCCCCTGCATGAAGCCCATGTGTCCACAGTTGTCGGCTAGAAAGGCGCGATAGGCCTGGGCCTGCGGATCCCAGCCTGCAAGATAGTGTGCCTTCCATGTCAGTACATGCTGGCCGTCTGCGAACTGGTCTTGTGTGAAAATGCCCAGCACCGACAGGCCATCCACGACCCATGTGAAGGTGGCCGTGCCGATCGCATCCATTTTTGGCGAGTCTGGCCCCATCATGTCCGGTTCAACCGTGCCGGTCCATGTACAATCCCAATGAAAGCGTTTGAGCGCTTCCGTCTCCGGTCCGGATTGGAGCATCGGCGGAGTCCACACCGGAGGAGCATCAAACATCTCCGAAACTGCATTTGATTGACCATGGGAACCACTCCTTCCTGCGCCATGTGCGGCGCTACGTGCCTGCGAGCACCGGCTGGCGCGTCCATACGCTGAGCATCCACATCAATACTAACAGCGCAATAAGATCGAAGATCATCCCGAAGGCGACGTATGCCTCCGCGACAACCAATATCAGCAGCACCAGGGCGGCAATCGTTGAGAACGGCGGCCACCAGCGCCACCCGAAGATCAACGCGCCGACAACCGTGATGCCGACGGCCAGGAAACCAGCCAGCGCTGCATTCACGTCGCCGGTCATCCACAGGACCGGGACGACCACCGCAGCTGGCAGAATCAGCCAGGGCCAGCGTCGGCGGCGCGCCAGAAACAGCCCGAGCACGCTTAGGCCAGCCGTGGCCCAGCCGCCGCGCACCAACAGCTCCAATGCAAGTGACGGATACGCTCGCCCCTCGGCGACGGCCTTGATGCCGAGCAGCATGCGCTGCTCCATCGTGAAGTGCATGGGATCCCACAGCAGCCAGCGGACCTGCGGGCTATACGTGTCGTACTCACGGCACAACAGGCGGGTGGTATTTGCATTGACTGGCTGCAAGACGTACACGCACGGCAGGTGGCCAATCGCCCGCTCCGGTTGCAGGACATCAACTGGCAGCGTGGTCGTCGCGCTCATTGAGCCGCCGAAGACATCCTGGCGAGCCATGGGCGCGCGGTCGCCAAGTTGGCGCTGCTGCCACTCTGGGCGAATCTCCTGCACGTCGGGCATGCCGGCCAGAGCCAAATTCTCCAGCCAGGTATAGCTATAGAAGCCAGCGCGGTCCTGTCCAATCTCTAGCAACCAGGGCCAGACGCGCGCAGGTGGCGCGTTGATTGTGACGGCGCGTGTGATCCGCCGCGCCGATGGTGCCGCGAGTTCATCGCCCGGCAGCGCCATTTGCTGCTCGGCGGGAGTGGTGCCCATGTCGTCAGCCAGGGATGCAGCGCGACCAGGTAGAGGGCAAAGATGGCAGCTGAGATCAGGAGCCAGGAGCGGGGCTTCAGCAGGCGCTTGCCAACAGCCATCAGTTCAGAGAAGAAGGTTTGTGCTGCCATGTCACCATCCTCCGTTTGTGTTCAGCATGAAGCCATCCGACACTCCCCTCGCTGAGCCGTCCTCCAAAATGAACGGTTTACTTGTAGGGTACACTGAGAAGGCCCGGCGCGGCGTGCAGATTTCTCCCCCCACGGTAACAGCGTCTTCACACTGGTAGCGACAAGACCGAGCGTTACGTTTTCCTCAAGCAACGCATGGTACGGTCTGCTTTCCGTCGCAATACTGCTCCGTTGCAGCCAGCCATAGCTCGCTGATTATCGAACGTTCTCTCGCTGTTGCAATCTCTTTACCCACGGCATGACCTTGCTGATGTATGCTGATGAAAGAGTATTTTCAGATGAACAGGAGGTATTGCTATGTCTGTGAAGCATATACGGATGACAACCATTGAGCAAAGATCGACAATTCGCGAGCGCGTCATGTGGCTCGCCGTCGCGTTGGCTGTGATTGCCGCCGTGAGCTATATCTTGATCGGCTTCAACATGCTCGCGGTCGGCGACCTCCAGACCGGCGAGCGCCCAGCGACAATTATTTACGTTGCGGCAAGTTGTTACCTTGTCGGCGGCCTGCTGATCCTGCTCCGCCGGCGCTGGCTGTGGCTTGTCGGCGTCGGGATCAACGCCATGGTCATGCTATTCTTCTTCAGCTCCTATCTCGACCGGCCAGCGGTGCTCTTTTCTCCCGGCGGGCTGGTAACTAAAGCCGCGCAACTGCTGCTCGAAGCCAGCTTGATCTACCTGATCATCGCGAACTGGCGGCGCTCACAAGGAGGTGCCAGATCATGACAACTCTAGCTGTGACGAGAACAAAGGCGAAGGCGACCGCGGTGAAAGGGCTGATGATCTCCGGCAGTATCCTGGCTGCCGTGGCCGGGTTTGGCTGGGCCGGTTTGCGCGTTCAGCCCGTTCCTTTCCCCGCCATTCCACAGCCGTCTGCGCCACCGGAAACCATGCCGCTGCCTGCGGGACTGCCCGCGCCGGTGGAGCGCTTCTACCGTGTGACCTATGGCGAACAGGTGCCGCTGATCAAGACGGCTGTGATCAGCGGGCGGGAACCATGCGGCTCCCTGGCGGCATCACCTTTCCATCGCGCTTCCGTTTCATCCATGATGCCGGGCGCAGCTACCGTCACTATATCGAAACAACCATCTTCGGCACGCCAGTGATGAAGGTCAACGAGTATTATGTGGATGGGAAGGAGCGCATGGAGCTACCGTGGGGCGTCTCAGAGGACAATCCCAAACTGGATCAGGGCGGCAATCTGGGCATGTGGGCCGAGATACTTCAATGGCTGCCAGCAGTCTTGCTCACCGATCCCCAGGCGCGCTGGGAGCCGGTGGACGACGTGACGGCGCTGCTGGTGGTACCGTTCGGATCGGAGCAGGAGCGCTTCGTCGTCCGCTTCGACCCGACGAGCGGCCGGGTGCAATATTCGGAGGTCATGCGCTACAAGGGCGGCACGGGCGACAAGACGCTCTGGATCAACGGTGCGTGGTTCGATGAGGGTCGGCCCTGGGCGGTCTGGAATGTTGAGGACGTGGTGTTTAACGTAGACGTAGACACGTCGATGGCGGCAAAGGGGCCATAGGGGACGTTACAACAAAGGGAGGATGTTATGCGACGCATTCAACTATCACTTTTCGCTCTGTTCGCGATGATGGCACTCGTGGCGCAGACCGCGTTCGCGGCACCAGCCGATGCAACCAACGCCTTTCGCCGCGTCTGGGAGCGCCTGGATAAGCCGGTGGATGCGCAACAGACGAATCGCTCGTGGACATGGGGGACGTTGGTCAGCCCGATCATCCTGGGCACCGCGGTTATGCAGGAGCCATATGTTGATATTCCCAGCGGCCAGCGCGACGTGCTGTATTTCGATAAGAGCCGCATGGAGATCAACGATCCGACGGCCGATCCGACCAGCACCTGGTATGTCACCAACGGCCTGCTGCCCATCGAAATGATGACCGGGCGTCTCCAGATTGGCAACACTCAGTTCGAGTCGCGCGCGCCCGCCACAATCACCGCTATTGGTGATCCGGGTCAGTTCCCGACGTACGCTGACCTGGCGCGCTTCTATCAGAGTCCGGGCATGGTGAATCCATCCGATCTGGGCAAGCCAGCCACCGGCTTCCTGAATCCGGATGGATCATTGAGCGGGTTCAACGGGTATGCCAGCGATCCGGCGACTATCCTGGTGCGCGGCGAGAACGATCATGGCGTCGCCAAAGCGTTTGTCGACTACATGAACCAGCGCGGGCTGGTGTATGAGAATGGACGCTATGTCCAGAGCCAGGTCTATGATCCACTATTTGTGTTCGGGCTGCCGGTGACCGGCGCGTACTGGGTCAAGGTCAGGGTCGGCGGCGTCGAGCGCCCGATCCTGTTCCAGGTGTTCGAGCGGCGCGTGCTGACTTACAATCCGGCCAACCCACCGGGCATGGCGGGTGGAGATGGGCAATGTCGGACGTCATTACTACGAGTGGCGCTACGGCCCGCGTCCGTAAGATCAGCGAAAGGAGCGGTATCATTCAAATACCGCTCCCTGGCTTGATGTGAACCACCACGACACCAGAAGACCTTCTGGTGTCGTGGTTATGTGTGGCATAGCGGCTACTTCTTCTATTCAGCCAGCGCTGCTTCCACGCGCACCAGCACGTCCTGCGGGCTGATTGTCTTCGACATGTAGGCAAAGCCTTCTACGCGGTCATCTTCCCGCCCGGTGCCCAACGAACTCTCTCCAGTGAGCAGCATGATCTGCGTGGCGGGCTGGCGATCACCCATGCGCTGCGCCACCTCCAGCCCACCCATGCCCGGCATTTTGAAGTCGAGCAAGATGAGATCAAACTCGTGCTGCTCCGCCAACGCCAGGGCTTCTTTCCCACTTGCTGCCGTCATCACTGCGTAACCGCGCCGATCGAGCAGCATCTCCAGCGTCAGCCGAATCGCTGCTTCATCATCAACCACCAGGATTCGCGCAGATTGGCGATCCATACCCCCCCCTTTGCGGCTTGGTTGGTACGCGCCTCCCGCCCCGCCCTACAAACGAGGCTGATACGGCAGCACAACCCGGAAGGTGCTGCCCTTTCCCTCGCTGCTTTCGACCTCGATATGGCCGCCATGCTGCGTGACGATATGCGCGCTGATCGATAGCCCCAGGCCCGTGCCGTTGGTCTTGTTGGTAAAAAACGGCTCGAACAATCGCTCGCGCGCGTCGGCTGGGATACCGATTCCGGTGTCTTGCACCTCGACTACGGCAACCGTCGGCCCGACCACTGTGCGAACCGTCAGTGTGCCACCCTGCGGCATCGCGTCCATCGCGTTCAGCACCAGATTGAGGAACACTTGGCGAAGTTGATCACTATTGCCATGCACCGACGACAGGTCAGGCGCGGGCGTAAAGATCACCTGAATGTCCGTGTAGCGCATGGTGCTCCCCGCCAGCGTCAAGGTTCCTTCCAGGAGGTTATTGATGTCGCACGGCGCAAGTTCGCCACGGTCGGGGCGGTAGAAATCGCGCATGCGCTCGATAATACCGGCGATGCGGGCGAGTTCGGTACGCGCGATGCTCACGTAGGGCCGGTCGCGCAGCTCGCTTGGTAAATCTTCCTCTAAAAGATACAGACTGTTGCGCGCGGCATACAACGGATTGTTGATTTCGTGGGCGACTGACGCGGCAAGTTGACCGACCGCCGCAAGACGTGCAGCTTGCAGCATCGCTGCCTCAGCGGTGGTCATGCGCTCCGTCAATGTACGCTGCTTTGCCTCGAGATCTTCCACTTCGTGAGCAAGTGAGCTTGCCGTGCGCGCGCTGCGCTCCTCCATGATCGCTGCCGCCGTGAGATTCGCCAGCCCCTCCAATGTCGCGCAAGACTCTGCGGCGAAGCTGCCCGTGCCGGTCATGCGCACGAGGAGCAACACACCAATCGCCTGATTGTGTGCCACCAATGGCACCGCAACCATGCCGTTAGGTGGTTCATCAAGCCGAAAAGCATCCAGGAGAAGCTGCGGATCGCCGTTCGTCTGCGCGACCGCCGTCGTCCACTCAGCCACTGAGCTAACCCGCTGAATACGATAGCTGGTGAACGCGCTGCCGATGATTCCGAGATTGGTTGGGCGGCTGATGTCGGGCAGCTGACGGAACCCAACACTGCCGCGGAGCACCAACCGATCTTGCTTTGAGTTGTAGAGGTAGATCGCGCTGCGCTGTACCTCAGGAACCAGCGCCATTGCGTGGTCCATCGCGCGCCGCAACACCACTTCAAGACGATGCGCCCCAAGCAGTTCATGGCTAAACTGGAGCAGCGCATTCAGATGTGCAGTACGTTGCACGACTTGCTGCTCAAGTTCGTCGGCGGCGCGCTTCTGCTCGGTAATATCGGTGTTAATCTCCAGTACAGAAGCAGGTTTGCCCGTGTGATCAAGCTGCACAACTTTTCGGCTCGACACAACCACTTGCGTGCCGTCGCGTCTGGTTTGAACAAGTTCGCCTTCCCAGCGTCCTTCGCGCAGCAACGTTGCTTCCAGTTCTTCGTACGAGATGGGAAAGCGTGTCTGGAGCAGGCGATGGGTTATTTGGCCCAGCGCCTCCGCGCGCGTCCAGCCGTACATCTCCTCCGCACCGTGGTTCCAGAAGGTAACTGTGCCGTCCCAATCGCGCATCGTGATCGTATCATGGGTGAGTTCCAGCAGATTGGCCTGTTCTTGCAGCATGGCCGCCTGCTGCGCCAGCGCCAATTCGATCCGCTTGTGCTCAGTCACATCTCGAATAACGCTTGTCACCAGCAAGCCCGCATCGGTCGGAAGCGCGCTCAGGCTAATCTCGACCGGGAATGTGCTGCCATCTTTGCGCCGGGCAGTGAGTTCGAGACCGCTGCCCATGGGTCGCGTACGCGGCTCGGCGACATACGAAGCACGATGCTGCACATGCACGGTACGCAGATGCTCAGGGAGCAACACTTCCAACGGCTGGCCGATCAGTTTGCGACGGTCATAGCCAAACATGCGCTCAGCTTCGGTGTTCGTGATGACAATATGCCCGGTGTCATCGACAATCAGTATCGCGTCGGGTGCCGACTCCAGCAAGGCCCGGAACTGTAGATCTCCCGAATGCTGCTCTGATATGGGTTGGTAGAGCGGGCTTACGTCGTGCAGAATGACATGTTCAATCTGTAGTTCGTCTTTCATAGCACACTTTCCTTGCAAAGCAGCGCATCGGCGAAACGAGCGGTGGTCAAAAAGAACGCTTGAGTGGCGCTGCACTGTGCGTCAGCAGGTGAAAGGCGAAGAATAAGGTATTGGGTGCGATTTTCAAGCGCCCCAACTCAGAGACGTGTAGGTAAAGAGTCCCTGCTGTGGCTTGATTGAATATCGCAATTATACCACACACATGCAAACAATTGACCTCAAAGCGAGTTCCGTTGGCTCGCATGGCATTCCGCTGCTCATTACGGCACCGATTTAGTGGAGACTCGAATCGTCGTGGCATTGGAGCTACGACAACTATCAGTGGCGCAACAACATGGTATGCTACGCATCATCTTCCCCAGGCTGTCGGAGGCGCATTCGTAGCGGCTTGAGGTCAAGACGACGAACGGCCAGAATACGTAGTGTGCGCCTGTGCCACCATTCGGCGGACCACCCGGCTGCATAGAATAGTGGGGTTGGTTATCATGCAAGAGCCGTGTTGAGGTAGCGAAGTGCTGGATGTGTAATGCTACAATACTACAATAGATGAGCATACTCACGGGGAGTGCCACGAACGAATTGCAGGCTGGGCGGGACGGAGCGAGATGCAGGACCACCACACCACCGCACCCCCACATGCGAAGTGTGGTTTACGAAATAGTACAAATAAGGAGCAGGACATGTTGATGGGACAACAGATTGGAAGCTACTCGCCAAGCACACATGGCAATCACTGGGACACCACGCTCGCTGCTGCCCGTGCCTGCGAGCAGGCAGGCCTCGATTCGGTGTGGATGGCCGATCACTTCATGTTCCTGACAAGGAGAATCCTGAAAAAGAAGTGCCGGTCTTCGACTGTTTCGTCGCCCTGGGCGCGATCGCGGCGAGCACCGCGCGCATTCGCATCGGCGAACTCGTGGTCGGCGTGCCCTATCGCAACCCGGCGCTGCTGGCGAAGATGCTGACGACCCTCGATGTGATCGCGCATGGGCGTACCATCGTCGGCCTCGGCGCGGCCTGGCACGAGCCAGAGTTCCAGGCATACGGATGGCCGTTCCCATCGGTGCGCGAGCGCATGGAAATGCTCGAGGAGGCCATTCAGATCGTGGATCGCATGATGACGCAGCGCCCGGCCAGCTTCAGCGGCAAGCACTTTACTGTGGAGGAAGCGTACAACGACCCGATGCCGGTGCAGCAACCGCGCCCACCGATTATGATTGGGGGCAGCGGTGAGAAGGTCACGCTGCGCTTAGTGGCGCAGTACGCCGACTTTTGCAACGTGGGCGGCGACGCCGCGACGGTGGCCCACAAGTTCGAGGTATTGCGCCAACACTGCGAGCGTGTCGGCAGACCTTACGACGCCATTACGCGCTCGAATGATGTTGGAATCCTGATTGCCGCCAACGAGCGCGAGCTTGCGGCGAAAAAGGCGCGCTACGGCGAAACGTTCGACCTGGTTGGCACACCCGATCAGATCATCGAAGGAGTGCAACGCTACGCGCAGGTTGGCTCGCAGTACATCACGTTCCACATGCCCGACGCCAGCGAGATCGAGCCGATCCTCTTGCTAGGCGAAACGGTCGTACGCGAGGTCGCTCACTTATAACGATAAGGAGAATCAATGAAGATTACGCACGTCAGCGCCACGGCGGAGTCACGCCGCCGCCCGAACCCTATTCGCGATGCGCTCCAAACCCTGGATACTGAGGGCGTTTGCCGGGTCATCATCAAAACGGAGGAGGGTGTCACCGGCAGGAGCGCGATCTCCTTCGGGCGCGGCGATCAGGCACCGGCGATTCTGGCGCACCTGATCAACGACGAGCTTGCGCCAGCGGTTGTTGGCGAGGATGTCTTCCTGATCAGAGGCATCCGCGACAAGCTCTGGACGTTGACCGATTACCATGGCACTGCCGGGCTGGCGCTCTTTGGGATTGCCGGAATCGACATTGCGCTGTGGGATACCGTTGGCCGGGCGCTTGGACAACCGGTCTGGCGGCTGCTCGGCGCGCAGCGCGACCGCGTCCCGGCATACGCAATGGTTGGCTGGCTCAACTATGATTTGGACACGTTACAACAAATCGCGACGCAGGCGATGGAACAGGGGTTCGTTGGCGTCAAGATGAAGGTTGGTGCGCCAACGCTGCAAGAGGATGTGCAGCGGATCGAGGCAGTTCGGGCGGCGATTGGGCCAGATGCGCTCCTCATGGTCGACGCCAACCAGGTATTCTCCACAAACGAGGCGCTCCGGCGTGGCCGGGTGTATGAGGAACTGGGCTGCTACTGGTTCGAGGAACCGCTGCGGGCTGATGATGTCGATGGCTTGGCGCAGCTTGCGCGCGAGCTAACCATCCCGATTGCCTCAGGCGAGAATAACTACGGCAAGCGCCAATTCCGCCCGCTGTTCGAGCAGCAGGCGGTGGATATTGTGCAGCCTGACCTGCGGCGCGCCGGTGGAATCACCGAATGTTTGGAGATTGGGCTGCTCGCCGATGCGTTCAACGTGCCTTATGCATCGCACGGTGGCGGCGCGCATCTCCATGTCCTGGCGGCGCTCCCAAACACGCTCATGATGGAGAGCGGCCTGTTGAAGGACAATCAGCAGCGGCTTGTCGATGGCTGCTACCTGCTGCCGGAGGAGTCGGGGCTCGGCGAGCAGAGCTAAATAGAATGACGTATGTTTTCCGAAATGACGTTTGCCCTCACCCTTTATCCCTCTCCCATTGGGAGAGGGATAAAGGGTGAGGGACACCAAGGAAGAAAGAGATGTCGATTGATACCGACCGCACGCCACTAGCCCCATTGATGGCTCGCCGCATGACCGAGGCCGCGACCACATTCCTGGAATCCCTCAGTAGCGGGCAGCGGGCGCGTGCCTGCTTCCCGTTCAGCGGCGACGAGCGCTACCAATGGACCTACACGCCCGGGCCGCGCAACGGCCTGCCGCTGAAGGCGATGACCGCCGCGCAACGCATCGCCGCGCTGCGCCTGTTCGATGCCGGACTCAGTGCGCGGGGCGTGGCGACCGCGCAGCAGATCATTGCGCACGAAGCGCTTCTCCGCGAGACCGAGCGGATTGAGCAATTCATAAGTGGCGAGGAGCGCGACCCCGAGCTGTTCTACTTCACCATCTTCGGTACGCCCGGTGGCGCAGAGCCATGGGGCTGGCGCGTCAATGGACATCACCTCGCGCTGAACTTCACTGTGGCCGATGGGGCGTTGGTGTCGCCGACGCCGCTCTTTTTCGGTGCCAATCCTGCCGAGGTTCGCCGTGGAGCGGCGCGCGGGCTGCGGATCCTGGCTGCGGAAGAGGATCTGGCGCGCGAGTTGCTCGGCAGCCTGGAGTCTGGACAGAAGAACCTTGCAATTGTCGATCCGGTTGCCCCGCATGATATTCTGACCAAGAATTACCGGATGGCTGATCCCGCAGTCGTCCCGCACGGCATCGCGTATGCGACACTTTCGGGAGTGCAGCGCGGCCATCTGGTCAGCCTGGTGCGCCACTACATCGAGCGGGCGGCAGATGAGGCCAGCGCGCATGCCTGGGCGCGAATCGAGCGGTCTGGCCTGGACGGGCTGACCTTTGCATGGGCCGGCTCGGAAGAACGCGGCCAGGCGCATTATTATGCCGTCAAAGGGCCGACCTTTTTGATCGAGTACGACAATACGCAGAACAATGCCAACCATATTCATAGTGTCTGGCGCGACTTGACGCATGACTGGGATGCGGATGTGTTGGCGGATCACTATGCGCATGCGCATGGAGTTTCCTGAAAACTGCTTAGGAATACCCTCACCCTGTCGCTCCGCGCCTTCCCTCTCCCACTGGGAGTGTATGATGGTGCTGACAAAGCCGCTCCCTGTCGAACCCAAATCGAGGTCCAGAGTTGCTTCGTCCCGCTCCTGCGCTGGATTGTCGAGTGGTGGCAAGCCACAGAGATCGCGCTGGCTGTGGACGCGACTTTGCACACTGATCAGATTGTTGCGCTGGTCGTGAGTGTGCTGTATCGTGGCAGCGCCATCCCAGTTGCGTGGTCCATCCTGCCTGCCAATCAACCAGGTGCCTGGATGGAACCGATCATGCGCCTGCTTCGGTTGATCCGCCCGGCGCTTCCTGCGCATCTGACGGTGCTGGTGTTGGCTGACCGTGGCTTGTGGAGCCCACGCTTGTGGAAACGTATCCGCGACTTGGGCTGGCATCCGCTGTTGCGCATTCAAGACACGACGACATTCACGCCTGCCGGAGGGAAGCGTCAAGCCAGTCGCAGCCTGGTTCAGCCAGGACAGGGGTGGGTTGGACGAGGACGATTGGGCACCCCCAAGAAGCCACAACTGTCGGTGACACAGAGAGGGACCGAGGGTGAGGGCCAACAGCCATTCCGGAAAATGTATGTGGTTTTATAGAGATATGTCAGCCGTGCCATCAACTTAATAGCAGTGGAATAATCTCATGCGAATATCACGAACGAACACGTCGAACATCCCCGCGCCGCTGGCCTTGCCTGGGTCCAAAGCGTCGCGGGTGCTGGCGCGCTGCCTCTCCTATCTACGACCGTACTGGCGCATGACGCTGGGCGCGTATCTGACGCTCGTCGGTATCAATGCGCTCACACTCGCGATACCGCAGTTTATCCGCTGGATCGTGGACCGCGGCATCGGCAGCAAGGACACCACCCTGCTGACGGAGTCAGTGATGGCGCTCCTGCTCCTGACGCTCGTGAAGGGCGCACTGACATTTTGGCAGGGGCGCTGGACTGAGCAGGCGTCACAGAGCGTCGCGTACGATCTGCGTAATGCGCTGCACCGCAAGTTTGGCGAGTTGTCGTTTTCCTACCATGACCGCACGCACACCGGGCAGCTTTTGTCGCGCACGATGCAAGACGTCGAGCGCGTGCGCTTTGTAACCGGGCGCGCGTTCTTGCGCCTGGTCGACAGCACCGTCTTGATGGTCGGCTCGGCGGCGATCCTGATCTGGATGAACCCGCGCCTGGCGCTGCTGGCGCTCGTGATGCTGCCGTTCCTTGCGCATCGTGCGCTGTACCTCGGGCGGCGGCTGCGACCGATTTCGCTGGCAGTGCAGCAGCAGCTTGCCGTGCTTACCACACGACTCGAGCAGAACCTGCGCGGCGCGCGGGTTGTCAAAGTGTTCGCGCAGGAAGACGCCGAGGTCGAGCGCTTCGATCAGGAGAACGATCACTGGTTCAATCTGTCGGTGCGCGCATCGCGCATGCAGGCGATCAACACGCCGCTCATGGATTTTATCGCCAACATCAGTACGGTCATTATCATTTGGTATGGCGGGCGGCTGGTGGTGCAGGGGCAGCTCACGCTTGGCGAGTTGGTGGCGTTTATGACCTATTTAGCGCAGTTGGCATCTCCGGTGCGCCGAATGGGACAGGTTATACCCGCGCTCGCGATCGCCTCTGCGGCCGGTGCGCGCGTCTTTGAGATTCTCGATACGCAATCGGAAGTGCGTGACACACCTGACGCGATTCCTTTGCCGTCCGTACGCGGCGCGGTTCGTTTCGAGCATGTGTCGTTCGCGTACGCTGGCCGTCTGTCCGTGCTCGACGACATTTCGTTTGAGGCGAAGCCGGGCCAGGTCATCGCGCTGATCGGCATGACCGGCTCGGGCAAATCGACCGTTATCAATCTCATCCCGCGCTTTTATGATGTGACTGCCGGGCGAATCACGATTGACGGCTACGATATTCGCGATGTCACGCTCAGCTCGCTGCGCGATCAGATCGGGCATGGTGCTCCAGGACACGCTGCTGTTCGCGACGACCATTCGGGAGAATATCGCGTTCGGTCGCCCGGAAGCGGGCATGGACGAGATTATCGCGGCTGCGCGGGCGGCGCAGGCTCACGATTTTATCACTGTGCTGCCGGAGGGTTACGAGACGGTAGTCGGCGAGCGCGGTATGACGTTGTCGGGCGGCCAGCGCCAGCGCGTTGCGATTGCGCGCGCGCTGCTCAAAGATCCGCGCATCTTGATCCTCGACGATGCGACGGCGAGCGTGGACACCGAGACCGAACAGCTGATTCAGCAGGCGCTGGAACGACTGATGCGCGGGCGCACGTCGTTCATTATCGCGCAACGGCTCTCGACGCTGCGCATGGCGGATGTCGTTCTGGTGCTGGACCATGGGCGGATTGTCACGCGCGGCACACACGATCAGTTGCTCCGCACATCCGCACTCTACGTGGAGATGTATCAGCAGCAACTACGAGGAAAGGATGAAGAATGAGCGCTAGAGGCGAGGGTTTATGAGCATCTCAATCGGTTCTTCAGGCTCGAACATGGGTCCGCGCGGCGCCATACGAGATTTTGGCCAGCAACAAGCGGGCAAAGCATTTGACCCGCGCATCGTCATGCGGCTGTTGGCCTACTTGCGCCCGTACTGGCTGCGCATGATCGTCGCGATTATACTTGTTCTCGGCTCGGCGGGACTGACGCTGAGTGTGCCATACTTGATCAAAGTCGCGATCGACCAGTCGATTACACATGGTGATGTTGCGGGTTTAACCCAGATTGCGCTCATGCTCATGGCGGTTTTTGTTGCAATTTATGTGACGACTGCCGCACTCCAATATCTTTTGTCCTGGGTCGGTAATCAGGTTCTGGCGACACTGCGCGGGCAGCTTGTTCGGCATTTGCAGGATCTTCCGCTCGGGTATCACGATACGCACATCGTCGGTGTAACCGTATCGCGCGTGATCAACGATGTGGCCGTGATCAACGATTTACTGTCGCAGGGCCTGATTACGTTTGTGAAAGATGTGTTTGTGCTGATCGGCATCATCGTGGTGATGCTTTCGATGAGCCTGCGCCTCGCGCTGATTACGTTCACCGTTCTGCCATTGATGATTCTTGCGACCTGGCTGTTCGCGCGCCATGCCCAGGCCGCGTTTCGGCAGACGCGCAATCGGGTCGCCGACGTGGTCGGCAACCTGGCGGAGAACATCACGGGCATGCGCGTTATTCAGGCATTCGCGCAAGAGGAAACGTCGCAGGAGCGTTTTGACGAAGTGAATGGCGCGAACCGTGACGCGAACGTCGCCGCCATGACGCTGTCATTTCTGTTCCTGCCGGCGGTGGAAGTTCTGGGCATGCTCGCGACGGGGATTGTCTTGTGGTTCGGCGGGCGAGCGGTGATTGACAATCAGCTGACGATCGGCGTCATTGTTGCCTTTCTTGCGTATGTCACGCGCTTTTTTGATCCGATTCAAGAGTTGAGCCAGCTCTACACAACGATGCAATCGGCCATGGCGGGCGGCGAGCGCGTTCTGGAACTGCTCGACACGCCGCCGACTGTGTGCGACGCGCCCGGTGCGCCGGAGATGCCGCCGATCGCCGGGCGGATCGAGCTTGCGGATGTGTCGTTCGCGTACAACGACGAGGCGTACGTGCTGCATGACCTGAACCTGGTCATCGAACCCGGCCAGACCGTCGCGCTGGTAGGGCCGACCGGCGCAGGCAAATCGTCGATTGCGAATCTGATCGCGCGCCTGTACGATGTGACCAAAGGCGCGGTGCTGATTGATGGGATCGATGTACGCACGGTCGCGCAACGCTCGCTGCGGCGGCAGACCGGTATTGTGCCGCAAGAGCCGTTTTTGTTTTCGGGGACAATCGCCGACAACATTTGCTTCGGCCATCTTGACGCAACGGCGCGTGAGATCGAGGCCGCCGCGCGGCTGGCCAACGCGCATGAGTTCATTGTCGCGCTATCCGATGGATACGCGACCGACATTCAGGAAGGTGGCGTCAATCTCTCGGTTGGGCAGCGACAGTTGATTTGCATGGCGCGGGCCGTGCTCGCCGATCCGCACATTCTGATTCTGGATGAGGCGACGGCGAGCGTGGACACGCTGACCGAGCAACTGATTCAAGAGGCGCTGCAACGTTTGCTCATGGGGCGCACCGCGATCGTGATTGCGCACCGGCTCAGCACCATTCGCAACGCCGATCTGATTTGTGTCGTGCAGGATGGCCGCATCGTCGAGCGCGGGCGGCACGAAGCGTTGATAGCGCAAGGCGGGTTGTATCGGCAGTTGTATGAACGGCGATTTGTGGATGTGCTGACAGATGGCGCTGAATAACGCGCAGTATTGCACGCGAGCGGGCGCGACGTAGTGCCGGCCCGCGCCTCGTTCGCAAATAAGATTGTATGGATATCGCTACCCGCGCCCGATGTAAAGCTGCTCCACGGGAAGAACGATTGCGTCAAGCAGGTTGACATGCGGCGGGAGCGCTGCCATCGTCACGGCGACGGACGCCAGCTCGTCGGGCGTCATCATTGGCTCCTGATCGGCAGGGGCATCGCTGGACTGGCGGCGCTCGGAGGCGACATTGCCAGGGTGCAGACAGCTGGCGGCGATACCATGGGCGCGACCATCCAACGCGGTGGCTCGGGTGAGGCCCTCCAGCCCGAACTTCGAAGCGACGTAGGGGGCAGAGTGTATACGCGGCACCTGGGCCGAGATGCTGCCGATGTTGATGATCCGGCCGCCGCCCTGACCCTTCATGATCTTGAACGCCTCACGGCTACAGAGAAATGGCCCGGTGAGGTTGACGCCGATCACCTTCTGCCAGGTTTCCAACGATAACTCGTCCAGCGGGCCGCCGTCGAAGGCACCCGCGTTATTGATGAGAATGTCGAGCCGTCCGAACTCGCGTGCCACGTGCTCGAACAGCGCCACAACCTGCGCCTCGTCGGTCACATCGGTGGGAATCGCGAGGGCCTGCGCGCCCCGCGCCCGCAACTCGCCAGCCATTGCCTCCAGCCGCGTGCTATCGCGCGAGGCAAGGATAAGTCTGGCCCCTTCGTCGGCAAAGGCGCGTGTGAATTCCACGCCCGATTCCCGTGGCGGCGCCGGTAATCAGGGCCACTTTGTCCTGAAGCTGTGCCATGTGCTGCTCGCTCTCATTTCAGTTCTTCATGTAGGCGCGAGCACTATACGCACACTGCCCGGATTTGTCAACAGGATGCGCAAGCGAGCGCTTACTCGGCAACGCACGGCAGTTTCAGTGCTCTCGATTGAGCCGATGGGCATGAAGCCTGCATTGGCATCAGCCACGCAGCGGCCACGCGCAAGTTTCAGTGCTCTCGATTGAGCCGATGGACATGAAGCCCAGAGCAGCCCCCAGCGCGGCGGTGTGCCCGCGTCCAGTTTCAGTGCTCTCGATTGAGCCGATGGACATGAAGCAGCCCAAAAAAGCCAAGAAGGCGCCTGCGGCGCCCGAGTTTCAGTGCTCTCGATTGAGCCGATGGACATGAAGCCATGGAGGCCGCCGTATCGCTGGTGACGGTGTACGCGTTTCAGTGCTCTCGATTGAGCCGATGGACATGGAACCTTATCGCACAGACGGTACTGAGGTTGCGGACGTCGATTATGTTTCAGTGCTCTCGATTGAGCCGATGGACATGGAACCATGCGGCTGCCATAGCGATGCGCATGCCGCGTACTGCGGCATCGGCGTTTCAGTGCTCTCGATTGAGCCGATGGACATGGAACGCAGTCAAGATGCTACGCAGTCGCTCAGCTAGCGAATGCAGCGTTTCAGTGCTCTCGATTGAGCCGATGGACATGGAACAAGCGAAGCATCTGATCGATGCGGCATTACGTTTCAGTGCTCTCGATTGAGCCGATGGACATGGAACCTTGAACCTTGCGATGCCGGCTACGAGATGTTTCAGTGCTCTCGATTGAGCCGATGGACATGGAACGCTACTGGCTGCGTCGCGCTACATCAGCGTGATTGCATGCGCGTTTCAGTGCTCTCGATTGAGCCGATGGACATGGAACGCGTCGTAGCAAGTCCAAAAATACATGCCGACGCATCTGGCTGACGTTGCGTTTCAGTGCTCTCGATTGAGCCGATGGACATGGAACCGCGATCTCCGCAATGGATACGCCCCCTTGCTGATTGCGCGTTGCCCCGGTTTCGTTGTTCCTGGGGCATTGGGGCGCGTCCATCCATGCCCCTGAGCATAGCATGGACGCGCCGGTTTCGCAACTCCGTTTGTGTGTCCAAACCGTGTTAAGTTGCGGCGCATGGTTTACTTGATGAGATTGGTAAGGTGCATCGAAAAAGGCTTGACACACTGCTGGAATGCCGTGATCGTGGGAGCCCGTTTCGGCCAAGTTGCGAATGCCAGGCGCTTCAGCCCGGTTTGCGCCACGATCAGACCACATCATTGCAAAAGCGGCGAAACTCGCAGCTGACACACGGGCGGCGGCTGGCGGGTGGCGCGGGCATCTGTTCGCCACCCACGGCCTGGCGGAGCGCGTCCACAGTGCTATGCATCCGCTCTTACTGAGCGAACTTGAGCGGGCTCCTGCGCATCGCCCGCAGTGGGCGGTGGCCGGGAAAGCCGACGGCACATGCATCCACGTCAAAAGCATGGCCCATATCTTTGAGCGATGGTTACCCGCCCGCGGCCTTGTGATATCAGCGCACCAGCTGCGCCATTCATTTGCGACCGAGTTGCTCCGAAAACGGACCGACTTGCGGGAAATTCAAGAACTGCTTGGGTACGAAAGCTTGGAGACAACCCAGCGCTACCTTGCACTTGATCCCGAACGCTTACGGAATGCTGTTGAACTCCTGCCAAGTGAATGGTAGCGCGACGGACTGACTGCGCTCAAGACCGAGCCGGGTTCCTACGCCATCAGCCATCCAACTTACAGAATGGCTGATGGCATTCATCAAGACATGCCCTTCTGTGCTCCCTTCGGTTATGACTCACAAGAATCTGAGCCTGACCGCATAAGCAATGCCTCGCGTTCCTTCACATTTCAGCCACGTTTGCTGAAACATTATTGTTGAAGATACCGAACCAATACAGCCCAACCAATACAGATGACATAATGTATGTACATGTGATCTGGTACGTGCCGTGCATGCTGTGCGATAACTCCGACAGTGCATCTCAGAGAACGTGACATCGTTCCCCAGAAGGATGGCCCCTAATAGAGAAACCAAATAACTATCGTACAATGCGGCGTATGAGACAGCGAACGGTTACACTTAATAACCAAGCAGAACGCGCGCGCGAAGCAGCGTACCAGGCAACCAAAAACGGTGCGGAACGCACACGGCTCCAAGCAGTACGACTGTATGGACAAGGCTACAAGGTTGAACAGATTCAGACCATCTGTGGTGTTGCCCGCTCCAGCCTGATGGACTGGTGCCGCGCCTATCGTCGTGATGGTATAGCTGCCCTGTCTGACCATCGTGCTGGCGGTAACAGTGCCAAACTCAGCAGTGAACAAGTTGCTGACCTATCCAACAAGCTCCGCTTGTATACGCCACGCTCGTTGTTTGGTCCTGACAGTGCAACCCCCGATGGACGTGGCTGGACGGTGTCCGATCGCAAACGCGCCGTTGCATTTTGGTACGCTGTCACCTATCCAAGTCCAACTTCCTCCTCCACGCTGCTTGCCCGGTGCCAGTTTAGCCACCAACAGCCAGCAACCACCTATAAGTCGCGCCGCGAGTCAGCGGTGGTTGCGTTCGAGGCCGTGCTTGAAAAAAACTGATCGATACGGCCCAAGCGGCACCACAAACCGTGGTGTTGGCGCTTGACGAAGCGAGTTTGTACTTACAGGCGACCACCATGGGCGTGTGGGCACCAGTGGGACAAACACCAGTGGTGCGCTGCGACCCAGGCCGTGAGAAGACATCATTCTATGGAACGCTCGATCTCAAAACGGGGCGAGAGATGGTTACTCAAGTCGAGACGATGAACGCTGAGGCGACAGCAGCACATCTCCAACATCTGCTTGGTACGTACCCAGAAGTACCACTCCTTGTGCTATGGGACAAAGCGCCGTGGCATCACGGGCCACAAATACGCGCAGTACTCGAGGCCAATCCACGGCTTGAACTGCCCACGTTTCCAACGGCTGCCCCCGACCTTAATCCACAGGAGCATGTTTGGCGCGCAGCGAGGCGTGCAAAAAGCCACAACCATAGCGAGAATCGGCTAGCTGACCTCGCCAAGCAGTTTGAGGAGCATCTCACTACGTCCACCTTTCACAGTTCGTTTCTTGACCACTACGGTTGGTACCTTGTTTGTCCGGCTTTTACTTGATTTCTCTATGAGCTAATCTCAAGTAGTGTGGAGAATCTCAAAACATCCAGGTTGGGATGCGCATCATGGTATGTGATCGCGTGAACAGCACTACTGCAAGACCCCAGGAGGGGTGATTGATCCTAAAACGCCGGTAAGGGACAACCAAAAACACTTGACAATGGTACAGCATTCGCTATACTTGTCCCAAGTATGACACAGGAGGTCGGCGTGATCGACAAACCGGTGATGTCCTCGGAAGCGGCAGCGGCATTCTTGGGCACATCCAAAAAGACGGTGCTCCGGGCGTTCCACGGCGGCGAAATTCAAGGCTACCGGTTGAGCTTAGCGCCCAAATCATCGATTGTGTTGTACACGGCAAGTGTTGAAGCGTTCGACCAGCGCCGCAAGGCACAGCACGACGAACGCAGCGTTGGGTCCAAGGCATAAAAAAGAAACACCAGCGGATGTGTCGCCAAACAAACGCCGCTAGTGTTTCCGTACAGCACCTAAACAACCAAAGCGTGTCGAGGCTGCAGGCCTCTCGAACCCTTATGGTGTAAAGGGTTTTTGTGGCACGAAGCCACAATGGTGGAGATGGGGGGATTCGAACCCCCGTCCAGAAGAGTTAGCCGCAGATATACTACAAGCTTAGTTTATTGTTTAATGTCACTCACACACACACAACAAACAAAGCGCTGTGTGAGCCAACCCACTTGTCTTAGCCCGGCTTAGCAGGTGATCCACCGGGAGCAGCCTGACTGCTGTCGCTCTTCCTACGCCATCAGGCTGAGCATAGGAGAGCGCGCTACTCTAATTAAGCAGCGAGGGCCATAGCATTGCTGCTGCGAGCCCAAGTGTTGTTGTTGGCAGTTATTGCCGTTGCCCCTTTAACGAGACTGGGCGGCTCGGCTTGCAACCTACGACATCGTCCCCTGTCGATGCCAGGCATCCCCTTGTGTACAGGAGTAATTATACCAGTCCGGTGTTCGCATGTCAAGGACCATGAAGGGCGTTCTAATGCAGTTTACGCTTATTTATGGTTGTCACGGATGGCGACTGTAAGCATAAGCTCGCTCGCGCTACTGAACTCTTCAAGGTCATACGATCCGTACACCGCCTCGACCGCGAAGCCAGCGCGCGCCAGCAGGTGCTCCAGTTCATAACGATAAAGCCAGCGCATGACAAACGGCAGTGTGGTTCGTCGCACGCTGCCATCAGTGCCAATCTCATCGTATACAAACGTGACCTGATTGATTTGTGCTCCCAGATCCGCTGCTTGCACCACAAATTTCTGCACCCGCGTTCGATCATGAGCATGAAGGTTTTATCGAGCAGCATTTCACCGTTGTGCCGGATAAGTTCGCGCGGGTCGGGGTTGTATAAGTCCAGTACCAGCACGCCGTCAGGCTCCAAAGCCTGATGAATATGGTGAAGTACTGCCAGTTGGTCGTCAACTGTTTCCAGATGCATGAATGAATTCAGCCCTACGATTACCATGGCGAACGGGCCAGACGGCAACGCAACTCGTACATCTGTCTCGACAAGTTCGACCTGATTGTTCAACCCGGCAGTGGCGAGTTTGTGCCGCGCGATGCTGAGTAGTTGCGGCGACACATCTACACCGGTAACATGGTGCCCCTCGCGCGCTAATGGCTCCAGCAAGCGCCCGCTGCCGCACATCAACTCCAGAATTGGGCCGCCAGTCCGCCGGGCCATGGCCCGGTAAAACGGGACATCGTCGGAGAACGTGCCGTAGTCGGCGTCGTAGAAGCGGGCAAATGCGTCAAACGCGCTCACAGTATGTTGCCGATTACCAAAACGAGAACCAGGCCCCCCAATACCAGCAAGCCAACGACTGCAATCCCCACAATGCGCGGGCTGACGAGCGGATCGAACTGTGGCACGGTCGGCGGTCGCTCGCGGTGAGACTGCATTGATGGCATCGATGGCCTGCCGATCGTTCGCACGGGAGGCCCGCTAAACGGGGGCATGGGCGCGTTCATTTGGCGCGCGGGCGACGGCGTGGTAGGGAGCCGCTGGTCGCCACGACGCTGTACATTGCCGCCAACAGCGCGAATAACTGATACCAGAATGCTCAATATCACCAGGCCACCAATCAATAGCGTTGGTAGGTTGGCTGGCAAATTCAGCGTGCCGGGTAATGCCTGGCTGATCAGCCGAAAAATGGGGCCACCGGCAAGCACCAAAACAAAGATGAGCCAGCCGATCAGCGAACTCATATTCATGCGGCGGCGATTACGATTATTCATGGCATGCTTTCTCCTATGGTGAACAGTGCATTGTTCATTGATGCTTGGTTGGCGTATTCCATTGATATGCACCGCCATCGTCATGCTGCACAATCAGCAGCAGTCCATGCGCGATCGACACGCGTCCGGGCGGATCGAGCAGCACATTGCTGACGCCACGCGCCTGCTCATAGCGAAGTGTTGCATCCGTCAGTGGGTACAGCAGCCCGGCAGTTGTCACGCCGTCGACCGTCGGCGTCAGCGGCAGCAGCGATACCGTATCTCCACGCCGACCGTGCAACTCTGCCGCGTCGCGTACCAGAAAGAGTGTTTGGCGGTCGGCCAGAATCTGTACATGGCACCTTTTGAGCGCCGGATGGTCCAGCAGCGCGATATTTGCCAGCGTGTGATCCCAGCGCCCGCCCAGTGCGCCAAGCAGGTCAATCGTGGTTGCGCCGCGCTCAGCAGCGACAAGCAGCGCCAGTTCCAGGTCAGTTTCGTCCTTCTCGCGTGGAAAGCGGCGAATCTCCACGCCATGCTCCTCTAAATATAAGAGGCTCACGTCTCCCACTGAATCAAGGTCGCCCAGCACGAGGTGCGGCAATACCTTGACGCGCAGCAGCGCCTCCGCGCCACCATCAGCGGCAATCAATAGATCGGCAGCTGCAATCTGCTCGTGATACGGCGCGAGGTCAGCGTCGGGCGCATTGGCAACAACAACAATGTACATCAATCGCTCGCTCATACAAATATGCTTGCAGATCGTAGCACGTCCACGTCCAAGGCGCAACTCCATGCTAGTAGAAAGATCGAATAAACCAGGTCCATGCCGCTCATGCCGACTTCGGGAACGAATCGGCACTACTTAATTTGGATGCAGGAGGCCGTGCGGCATACCTCTTGTAATCAAATCAATGCGGCGGAGTGGTCCCAGCAGTCATATTGATACGCCTGCTGCGCGGATGCATACTAGCTCCGCCCGGCTAGCCGGATGCACCTAAATTGACATAAGTATAGATAGAGAGCGAAGAGGTACAGATGGCAGAGCGCCAAGCGGAAGAAAGTCCAACAGCAGTATACGGAGCCATTATATCAGGCATTATCATTGCTGTAGCGAAGTTTGTGGCCGCGTTCATCACTGGTAGCTCGGCGATGCTATCGGAGGGGATTCATACGGTGGTCGATACGGGCAACGAATTGCTGCTCTTATTTGGCATCCGTCAAAGCAGGCAACCGCCGGATGAAGCGCATCCGTTTGGCCATGGGAAGGAAATCTACTTCTGGAGCTTGATTGTTGCACTGCTGCTCTTTGGCATGGGTGGTGGCATGTCGATCTACGAGGGCATCGGGCACATGCAGCACCCTGAACCGCTCGAAAATCCGCTCTGGTCCTACGTCGTGCTGGGAATCTCCTTTATCGCTGAAGGCGCATCAGTTGCGATTGCAATGAAAGAATTCGTCCCGACTATTAGCGACGAGAGCGTCTGGCACGCCCTCCGAACGAGCAAGGATCCCACGGTTACGACGGTGCTGGTGGAGAATGTAGCAGCGGTGCTCGGCGTAATCGTCGCCCTGCTCGGTGTGTATCTGGGCGAACGTCTCAACGATCCGCGATTTGACGGCATCGCGTCGATTGTGATTGGTGCTATCCTCGCGGTCGTGGCGGTCTTTCTCGCCTATGAAAGCAAAGGGCTTCTGGTAGGGGAGACTGCTGACATTGATGTGGTACGCGGGATACGCCAGTTGGCCGAATCTGATCCGACCGTTACCGCTGTCGGCACGCCTTATACTATGCACCTTGGTCCACGCGATGTGCTGCTCAACCTCGATCTTCAGTTCAAACAGGACGCGTTAGCCGAGGAAGTCACCGCCGCTGTCGACCGGATTGAGACGGCTATTCATGCCCATTATCCTACCGTCAAGCGCATCTTCATTGAGGCTGAAGCCCTGGGCCGAGTGACGCCCAAATCCACGCTACAACAATAGGAATAGGAATAGGCATGATATAGTATTTCAAAGCAACATAAGAGATGTTATGTTGCTTTGAAAAGCTGGTATGCTCTATGTTACAATAGCAAGAAGGATACGCATGCGGATCAAGGAGCATTACGATATGGTCACAGTGGAAGATATTGTCGAATATCTCACGCAGGTTATTGCAGAAGATCGCTTGTCGGGCAATCGAGTGGGGTTGCTGAACTCGCAGCGCGCGGCGGGATTTTTGATGGCGGCGGCAAACGCCCATGGTGATAAGCAAACGGCGCAACGCTTCCGGCTGCTGGCCGCCGAAGCTGCGAATAAAAACGAAGAGTTGGACCGCAACCGCGATTAAAAGGCAAAACCGCCATGACCGTTACGCTCGCTGACATCCAGGCCGCGCGGCGCTCGCTGCGCGACATCATTATCGACACACCCATGCTGCCCGATGAGCGACTGAGCGAAGCACTGGGGGCGCAAGTTTTCTTCAAAGCCGAGTGTACGCAGCGCAGCGGCTCGTTCAAAGTTCGCGGCGCGTACAACAAAATCAGTCGCCTGTCGCCTGAGGAGCAAGCCTGCGGTGTGATCGCGCACTCGGCGGGCAATCATGCGCAGGGCGTTGCGCTGGCCGCCAAATTGCTCGGCATCTCGGCTACAATCGTCATGCCAGAGCGCGCGCCGCTCACCAAAGTGGCCGCTACGCGCCGCCTTGGGGCCGAAGTAGTCCTGTATGGCGCGACGTTTGATGATGCTGGGGAGCGTGCCGCTGCCCTACAGCGCGAGCGCGGGCTGACCTACGTGCATGCTTTTAACGACGAGCATGTGATTGCCGGACAAGGCACGCTTGGACTGGAGATCATCGAGGCACTTCCGGAAGTGTCGCGCGTGATCGTGCCGATCGGCGGCGGCGGATTAATCAGCGGGGTCGCGCTGGCGGTGAAGTCGTTTCTGCCAGACGCCAAAATCGTTGGCGTGCAGGCGGCAGGCTGCGCGCCAGTGCCAGCCTCTTTGAAGGCTGGTGAGCCGATTGCTGTACCAACCGCCTCGACTATTGCCGACGGTATCGCCGTGAAGCGCCCCGGCACCTTAACCTTGGCCATGATCCGCGAGCTTGTGGATGAGGTCGTCACCGTCAGCGACGACGAGATCTGCCGCGCGATTGCCTACTGCATTCAAAATACGCGGCTGGTAGTCGAGGGCGCAGGCGCGGCTGGGCTGGCAGCATTGCTGAGTGGCGCGGCTACGGTGCAGCCGGGCGAAACGGTCTGCGTGGCGCTGTGTGGCGGTAACATCGATGCTGACCTGCTGGTGCGCGTGGTCGAGCAAGCGCTGGTCAAACAAGGCCGCTACCTCTTGCTGCGCACCTCGGTCGACGACCGGCCCGGCAACCTTGCGCCGTTGGTCAATGAGGTGGCGCGCTCTGGCGCGAATGTCGTGGATATTTTCCATCGCCGCGCCGTCTGGCTTGGCCCCGTCAACCGGGTTGGCATCGAGATGGTGCTGGAGGTGCGCGACGAGGAGCATGGTCAGGCCGTGGTGCAGCACCTGCGCCGCACAGGGTATAACGTCGAGCGCGAGGGGCAGGAGGAATGGCCGGGATAAGTGCGCATCAGAGTCGTGGCTACGGCGCGCCGACGACTTGCCCTGATTGATCCAGCGGCGGAGGCGGCCAGTGTATGCCGCGCTGCCCCGCCAGCCCACGATCCGGCCCTGGCTGATACACCTGATCCGGCAAACCAACCAGCGTACCGTCACGTACCCAATGTTCATCGCCATCGTAGAGTTCGTCGACCAGCAATGCCGTTAGGTGTGCGCGCGTCTCGGCGTACTCAGGCGAATAAGCACGGTTATGCAGTTCATGCGGGTCATCGTGCAGATCGAACAGCTGCACGCGGTTGCCGACCGGATAGTAAATCAATTTGTAGCGGCCGGTATGAATCATGCGCGTTGCTCCGGCATCCGCACCACACTCGCCGTACAGCCATGTGTGCCGCGCCGCGCCAACCATTGAGCGCCCCACAACTTCATCAGGAATGGGAATGCCTGCCAGATCGAGCAACGTCGGCATGACATCCTGCAAGCCTACCAGCCGGTCGTCGATGCGCCCTGGCGCAGTACGAGCATCACCGGCCGCGCCCACCAGAATCATTGGCACATTGGCCGAGTCCTCGTAAAACAACCGCTTGGCCCACAACCCATGATTACCAAGCATGTCGCCGTGATCGGAGGTAAAGAGCAGGATTGTGTTGTCGAGCAACTGCTCCTCGCGGAGTGTGCCAATGATCACACGCAATTGATGGTCGATGTGCGTGCAGAGGGCGTAGAACGCGCGCCGTATCCCACGAATTTGATGCTCATTAAACGTTCCCCACCGCCCGCGCACCGCTCGCAATGCATATGGCAGCGTTGCGTCGTCATCTGCCCATGCGCCGTGGTAAGGCAGTGGTGGATCGCTGTCGCGGTAGCGTTCGAGATAATGCTGAAGTGGCACCAGCGGCGGATGCGGGTGCGTATACGACACATACCAAAAAGCTGAGCGGGTCGGATCGCGACGCTTGATCTGCCGCGCGATTTGCTGTGTGGTCCAGTTGGTCACATGGCAATCTTCGGGCAGGTGCCACGGACGAAAGATGTACTCATTGTTGTTCATTCCGTGCGCGTATTGCTGTCCAGCGTATCCGCGATCACCAAGAAAGAGGTCGTAGTCGTCTATTGTGCCGAGATGCGGGCGGCCTTCTTCACACAGAATCACGTCGTCGAAACCAATCCGGTTGCGCGGCGGATACACATGCAATTTGCCTACCCCAAACGCCTGGTAGCCAGCATCGCGGAAGGTTTGCGCCAGCGTCGGCAAGGCAGGCATCGGCTCGGTGACTTTGAACACCCGGTCGCCATGAATGCGCGGCGGCGTGCCAGTCATTAACGTGCGCCGCGCCGGAATGCAAACCGGGCACTCACTATACGCATTCGTGAAACGCACGCCGTTCTGCGCTAATTGATCGAGCGTCGGCGTCTCAACAACAGGGTGACCGGCGACACCGAGCAGCGAGGCTGGCCAGTGATCGGCCGTGATGAGCAGGATGTTGGGATGATCGGGCATGGTGCCTGCCTCCTTGGGATGTAGCACGGTAAGCGAACTGACAACTTGCATGCGACGAGTATGGTACAATCCAATCTGTACCAGCGCAATCGTGAAAGCAGTATATGCTTTTTCTGCATAATTATCAAACTCGTTGGTTAGTGCCCACCCGCATCGACGCTACCGAATTAATTGACCTGCCCGGCGTCACCGATAGTGATTTGGCTGAGAATCTGGCCGACATGGCGCGGGTCAATCGCTGGCTGGGCGGCACCTGGCTCACATTGCGGGCGCTTGAACGGCTCGTCGGTGACGCGCCATCGGGCGCTGCGCTCACGCTGGTTGACGTGGCGACCGGCGGCGCTGACATTCCGCAGGCGATGTCTTCATGGGCAGCGCGGCGTGGTGTTCACGCGCATGTCGTTGCCACCGATATCAGTCCGCAGATCGTGCAGATTGGCGACTATGAGAACAAAGAACAAAACAAAAAGAACGAGATCATGTTTGCGGCTGCCAACGGTCTCGCGCTGCCGTTTCGCAGCGGGAGTGTAGACGTGGTGCTATGCTCGTTTGCGCTGCATCACCTTGACCCAAGCAAAGCCGTCGCTATGCTACACGAGATGGGACGGGTCGCGCGGCGCGGCGTGATTGTCAACGATCTTGTGCGCTGGTGGCCCGCCTACGGAGCCACATGGCTCGGCACACGCCTGCTGAGCCGCAATCGGCTGACGCAGCACGACGGCCCCATGTCGGTGCTGCGGGCATACACGGAGGCCGAACTGCGCGTGCTGGCTGCGCAAGCCGGGCTGCGCATGCTAGCGATAGACCATGCGCTTGGCTACCGTGTGGCGCTGACGCTGGCGAAGGAGTGATAATTTGTTCTTCTTACCTAATAGAAAGTTATTATGTCAAGTAAATACGATGTGATCGTAATTGGCCTCGGCGGCATGGGTAGCTCGGCGGCCTACCAACTTGCGCGGCGCGGCCAGCGCGTGCTTGGCCTGGAGCGCCACACGCCCGGCCACGATCAAGGCTCCAGCCATGGCAAGTCGCGCATCATCCGCCAGGCGTATTTCGAAGATCCGGCCTACGTGCCGCTGCTGCTGCGCGCCTATGAATTATGGCGCGAGATCGAGCAGGAAACCAGCAAAGAATTGCTGCTTATCACTGGCGGCCTCATGATTGGCGCGCCCGACAGCGGCGTATTCACAGGCAGCCTACGCAGTGCCCGCGAGCATGGCTTGTACCATGAAGTGCTGGACGCAGGCGACCTGCGACGGCGCTTTCCGCAGTTCACGCCCGACGATGACATTGTGGCATTGTACGAGCGCCAGGCGGGTGTGGTGCGGCCAGAAGAAGGCGTGCTGGCCCACTTGCACGGCGCAGAAAAGCACGGCGCAGAACTGCATTTTCACGAACCAGCCGAGCGCTGGGAGGCGAATGCAACCGGCGATGGCGTGCGCGTTGTCACGCAGCAAGGCAGCTACGAAGCCGCCCGGCTGGTGATCGCGCCGGGGCCATGGGCATACGATCTGTTCCGTGAACTGAACCTGCCGCTGGAGGTGGAGCGGCAAGTATTGTACTGGTTTCAGCCAACTGACGGCATCGAGCCATTCGCGCCCGACCGCTTCCCAATTTACATCTGGGAGCTTGAGGACGGCTCGACGATCTACGGCTTCCCGGCGATTGACGGCCCTGCTGGTGGCGCAAAGGTCGCATTCTTCCGCATGCCCGACACGTTTCAGCAAATCTGCACGCCGGATACCATTGACCGCACGGTGCATGCCGACGAGATTGCACTGATGCGTGAGGCAATTGCGACGCGCATTCCCACACTGAACGGTGCATTCCTTGAGGCGGCAACCTGCATGTACACCAACACGCCCGACGAACATTTCGTCGTCGGTCTGCACCCGCAGCACCCGCAAGTTGTCGTCGCGTCGCCCTGCTCCGGCCACGGCTATAAATTCGCCAGTGTCATGGGCGAAATCCTGGCCGACCTGGCAATCGACGGCACAACTCGCCACCCAATCGGCCTGTTTGCGCCCGAGCGGTTTCTTCAAGATGCATAATACTTGACGATAGTAGGCACAAGTATAACACGTTCGCGTTTTAACAACAATGTTTTAAAAGGACACATGCCATGCGAGCAGGTGACACATGAACTTCGATTATTCTCCCAAGGTCGAGCGCCTGCGCAGCCAACTTATGGCGTTCATGGACGAGCACATTTATCCAAACGAGGCGGTGTTCCACGAGCAGGTCGCGCAGGGCGACCGCTGGCAACCAACGGCGATCATGGAGGATCTCAAGGCGAAGGCCCGCGCCACTGGGCTATGGAACTTGTTTCTGCCCGAGAGCGAGTACGGCGCGGGGCTGACCAATCTGGAATACGCGCCGCTGTGCGAGATTATGGGCCGCTCGCCGCTGGCACCCGAGGTGTTCAATTGTTCCGCACCCGACACTGGCAACATGGAAGTGTTGGTGCGCTACGGCACCGACGAACAAAAGCAGCGCTGGCTTCAGCCGCTGCTCGCGGGCGAGATTCGCTCGTGCTTTGCTATGACCGAGCCGGAAGTGGCTTCGTCCGACGCAACCAACATTCAGTCGAGCATCGTGCGCGATGGCGATGAGTACGTCGTCAATGGTCGCAAGTGGTGGAGTTCAGGTGCGGGCGATCCGCGCTGTAAGATTGCGATCTTCATGGGCAAAAGCGATCCAACCGCGCCCCGGCACAAGCAGCAATCCATGATTCTGGTGCCCATGGACACGCCCGGCGTCACCGTCAAGCGCGTGCTGACCGTGTTCGGCTATGACGATGCACCGCACGGTCATGCCGAAATCCTGTTCGAGAACGTGCGCGTTCCGGCTTCCAACATGCTGCTCGGTGAGGGGCGCGGCTTCGAGATTGCCCAGGGCCGTTTGGGGCCAGGCCGTATCCACCATTGTATGCGCCTGGTCGGCGTGGCCGAGCGCGCGCTGGAAGCGATGTGCGCGCGGGTCACGTCGCGGGTTGCGTTCGGCATGCCGCTCGCCGAGCAGGGCACTATTCGCGCCGACATTGCCAATTCACGGATTGAGATCGAGCAGGCGCGTTTGCTGACGTTGAAGGCTGCCTATATGATGGACACGGTTGGTAACAAAGTTGCGCGAGCTGAGATCGCCATGATCAAGGTCGTCGCGCCAAATGTCGCGCTCCGTGTGCTCGACCGGGCGATTCAGGCGCATGGCGGCGCGGGCGTTTGTCAGGATTTCCACCTGGCAATGGCCTGGGCGCATGCCCGCACGCTACGGCTGGCCGATGGGCCGGACGAAGTTCACCGCGAGTCGATCGCCAAGATTGAGTTACGTAAAGGCGAGCAGCGTGCGTAGGGGCGTGGCATGCCACGCCCGCGATCGAGTAGCCCAGGTACATCATGACAACCCGAATCTACAGCGCTGCCCACGTCGCAATCTGGCCTGAAAGCCATGTCACATCATCTTGCTGTACCGACCTGTTAAACCTTTCCGCGACGCTGCGTAGCGCGGCGATCTGCCCGGCGGTCGGCGGTGTCGCGGAGAGCGCCAGCACCGCCCGCGAAAGGTCGGCGTAGATCGCGGAAAGATCGCGACTGTCGATTGGCTTGGCGGCCATGGCAAGATCGTCCTCGATTTGCGCGCGTGCGGCTGCCCAATCGAGGACGTGTGGCATCTTCTCCGCAAAGGCGAGCAGGTGCATCATGCGATTTACGGCTACGTCGCGCGCGGAGGTTGGCGCTGCATCGGCTGTGTCTTGCACAACCTTAGCACGCGCTGGAGGCTTTTGGCGTGAAGCCTCCATAATTTCAACTATACGCGGCAGCGCTGCTTCGAGCAACATGTGCAATTCGCGGGCATAGGTTAGCCACGCGCCCATCTGCATGCGGAAAGGGTCAGGAATGTCGCGCCCGCGTCCTGCCAAATCGCCAAGACTCCGCGTGCGCTCGGCTGCCTCAGGAAAGCGCGTCTGCACAACGCGTGCGATGCCGCTATCAACTGCGACAAGCAGCGCGGCTTCCGCTACCAGGGCATCGCTGAGCGAGCGAGCGCAGTGCTCGCCGATGTCTAGCCCCATGTGCGCCATCGCGTCGCGGGCCTCGATCTCTGGTGGGTCATCGTCGTGACCCAGCACGCCCGCCGACCCAACATGCCACGCGCGGCCCTGACTGTCAAGCAAGCGACGGAGCAGAGCAGCAGCCATGGGCGCGCGGCTTGTGTCAGCCGCGCCGATCACAAGAATAGTTGTCATAGAAAGAGTACCCCAGCATTCCTACATGAAGACAGGACCGTTGATGGATGGCTACTCATGGATTGGCGGTGTATAGTATGTGCAGTTCCTTTCTTCTCCCCTCCTTCGCCAAAAGGCTCTGATCATATGATCAGGGCTTTTTGGTTGTGTCGCAGCCACGTCGTTACCCATGCGTTTCTTCATGATATGCTGTGTTTGTTGCAATGCGCGTGACAATCGGCCAGTGGAACCAATTCCACGAGGGCCACAGGTGCAGCAGCAGCCCCGCCGTCGCAACAGTTGCCGAGATCGGCACCAGCACTGGCACCTGCCATTCGATGCCATCCCAAAGGAGCGCACCAAAGAAAAACATATGGAAGAAGATCGCTACGCTTATGATCAATAGATCAAGTGCATGGTCGCGCCGCGTTCGTCGGGCGGCCCACAACGCCAGCAGCGAACTGCCGCCCACCAGCATGCTGGTAATACTCCATCCAATCACGCCTTGCAGCAGCACAGGCGCGTAGGGGCGCAGCAGCGCAATGCAGCCAACGACCGACAACGGCACCGCGAGGGCGGCGACGGCGACATTGCCGAGGAACCCACCGCGCCCAGCGAGATACCAGACGCGGCCAAGACGGAACATCAGCGAGAAGCCGAAGACGACCACGAACCATGCATAGAAGTTGCCGAGTGGCACCCCAAACCACGGTCCCGGCGTTTCCCATCGCCAAAACCCCATGCGAATAGCAATCGCGTCCATGCTGAGGTCGATCTGTAACGCCAGCAATGCATCCAGGATCGGGCGCAGGTACCACGGCATCACAAAGCGATCTGATGTTGCCATGGCAGTGTAGATGATCATACCCCAACTGACGCCGATGCACAGTGGCACAGCATTAGAAAGCATGATCAGGAACTGTCCATAACGATAGGCGTGAAAGGTCTCGATCGCCATGTATTCGAAGAACAGGCCGTAGACGATGCCTGCTATAAGCACACCTACTTGTACCCACCCGCGCACGTAGGCATGCCGCAAGCATAAAATAGCCAGCAGGTAGACGCATACTTCAAACACAAGAAACACTGGAACAGGACTTTCACACAATCAGTGATACTTACACACCACGCACCATCAGTATAGCGCATCGCTGGTTGATGTCTAGTGGCACCGCGTTGCCATCCTATAGCGGTTTTGAGATCGCTTGCGCCATGCTACGGAAGTGACTCAATAGTTTTCAAATTGCTATAGCATGCGAAACATCTCATGCTGCGCGCTGCGCATCTCTTAGCCGATTCTTATTTTGCATACGTATACTGTTTCATGTTAAAGCTGTGGGTTTAGAACACGCCTTTATAAGGTATGCCACAGCGAAAATATCAGTATACTATTGGTATGGAGAAATGCATGAAACGTCTAAGCCCGCGTACTTTCTCAATTGGATTCTTCGGTCTTCTAGTTGCAATTCAATTCATTCCGGTTTGGCTCTGGCAGACAAACCCGCCCGTACAATCTCAGCCGACATGGAGTGATTCGCAAACGCGTGCATTGGTGCAGCGCGCCTGCTTCGACTGTCATAGCAATCAGACGACCTGGCCCTGGTACAGCAAGGTCGCGCCGATATCCTGGCTGGTTACATGGGATACGTTGAACGGACGAAGGCACCTGAATTTTGACACTTGGAACGCCGCACTGCAGCGCGATCCTACACGGCTGGCAAACCAGATTGAGCGCGCAGTTTCCGGCGGCGACATGCCACCATCTTACTATCTGTGGATGCATCCTAATGGCAAGCTCACGCCGCAGGAGCAACAGCAGCTTATTCAAGGGTTGCAGCAAACAATCGCAACAGCACAGTAGTAGCCATGCTCATTGGTGGGCGTTCGATGTTAAAACCAGAAAGCAGAAGACATGCATGCCATGCATCCTTGTCGTTGACGACGATCGAAAATTGACCGAGATGTTGCGGCGCACGCTGGCGTATGCTGGTTACGAGGTGATCACTGCCAGCGACGGGCGCGCGGCGCTTATGCAGGAGCGCACCCGGCAGCCCGATCTCGTCGTGCTCGATTGGATGCTTCCGGAGCTTGATGGAATCGCTGTGGCCGAGCAGATCCGTGCCGAGCGCGACACGCCGATCCTCATGCTGACCGCCCGCGACGCGATCCTTGACCGCGTTGCGGGGCTGGACAGCGGCGCGGACGACTATTTGGTGAAGCCGTTCGCGCCCGAGGAACTATTGGCGCGGGTGCGGGTGCTCCTTCGGCGCGCCGAGTCGGCCAGCGACAACACGCGGTTGGTCTATGCTGATCTGACCCTTGACCCTGTGACGCATGAGGTGAGCCGCGCAGGTCGTACTATTGCGCTCACCTCGCGCGAATTCACCCTGCTCATGTCTCTCATGCGCCATCCGCGCCAGGTGCTGGCACGCGAGCGCATCATCGAGGCGGTGTGGGGGTTCGACGGCTCAGACGAGGTACTGGACGTGTATATCGGCTACCTGCGCACCAAAATCGAGACTGGCGATGCGGTGCGACTCATCCATACTGTGCGCGGCGTGGGCTATGTGCTGCGCGAACCGACAGCGTAAGGAGATCGCCATGTCGATCCGACAGCGGCTTACACTGCTGTACACCGGCATTCTGATTGCCACACTGCTGGTGCTCGGCGCTGTGTTGTATGCCACCGTCGTGCTGCGCGCGTCAAACGGCAGCTCCAACCGGCTGATGAACACCGCTCGCCAGCTTGCCATCGCACCTGCGACGGGGGGCGCAGATCTTGCCGACCACCTGCTTCAGGAGAACGACCCCGACGAGCGCGACGCGTATGTTCAACTGTTTGCGCCGGATGGCACAACGCGCAGTCGTAGTGCGAATCTCGGCACGGCAAACCTGCCCTTGAACGACCGAGGGCGGGCGGCCGTCGCTACCAAAGGGGAATGGCGCGGCACAGGCTCCATAGGCAACGAGATTGTTCAGATCGTCGCCATTCCAGCCCGCGACGGCGGCATCATTGCTGTTGGTCGTTCACTGGCCGAACAGCAGCACACCTTCGCCGTACTACGCGATATTCTGCTGGTCGTCGGCGGCGCTGCCACGCTGATCGCGCTCGCGGCGGGCTGGTGGCTTTCTGGCACGGCGCTGCGCCCGATCGACCGCATCACAACCACTGCGCGGGCAATCGAGATCGAGCACGATTTTAGCCGCCGGGTTGATGCGACCGGGCCACAGGACGAAGTGGGGCGGCTCGCGACGACGTTCAATGAGATGCTGGCGGCGCTTCAGACAGCATTTCAGCAGATGGAGCAGACCCTTCAGGCGCAGCGGCGCTTCGTGGCCGATGCGTCGCACGAACTGCGCACGCCGCTGACCACCATTCGTGGTAATCTGGCATTGCTTCAGCGCGATCCACAGATTGACGAAGGAGACCGTGTGGCCGTGATCGCCGATTCGATCGACGAGACGGAGCGACTCAGCCGGCTCGTCAATCAGTTGCTCACGCTCGCCCGTGTCGATGCTGGCGTGCCAATTCCATGCAAACCGCTCGACCTGCGTGACATTGCGGATGCCGTCATCCGGCGCGTCCAGCCGCTCGTAAGAGCGCATGTGCTCCGTGGGCCATGCGGGCCGCAGGTCATTGTGGAAGGCAATCGCGACGCGCTCATGCAGGTGCTCACGATTTTGCTCGACAACGCGCTGAAGTTCACTCCGGCGGGCGGCAACATCACGATCACCGTTGACTCAGATGCGCAACACGGCATGGTGAGCGTCCACGATAGCGGGCCGGGCATCGAGCCCGCAATTCAATCATCGTTATTCGAGCGCTTTGTGCGCGGCGATCTGGCGCGGGTTGGCGAGGGCGCTGGCCTTGGGTTGGCGATTGCGCACGATTTGCTCGCCGCGCAGAACGGCACGATTACTGTTGTGAGCGAGCCCGGTCAAGGCAGCACCTTTACCTTCAGTCTTCCGCGACGCGCGCAAGCGGAAGACGCGCCGATCACCGCGCTGCCTACCCTGCACGACGGCTGATGGTCTTTTACAAGATCATTGGTCTGCATGTAGAGGCGCATCTTGTATGTGCCTTGAGCAAACACGAGGTTCGCCCCTACACCATATCCGGAATAACTTGTAAAGGTTAATGCTCATGCTGCAGCGATGACCGCGTAACTTGTGTTCATGCCAGCCCCGCAAAGAAGTCAGTTTTAATTCGGCTCTCACTGACACCCAGTTGCGCAAGAATAGTCTGGAATGAATTGACCATGCTCTGCGGCCCAGAAATATAGAACATACAGCGCAGATAATCAGGAACTTCGGCCTGAATCATCTGCGGCGTGATACGCCCGACCCGGCCCTTCCAGAATGGCGGCAGCGTGCGCTCGTCGGTGATGGTATAGATCGTCTTGATGCCCAATTCGCGCTGTGCCTGGTCGAATACGTCTTTGTAGACAATCTCCTGGGCGCTTCGGTTGGCATAAAACAGCACAATGGGCCGCCGCTGATGCGTATCCAGCAAAAATTTGATCATGCTGCGGAATGGCGTGACGCCGATGCCGCCGGCAATGAACACACACTTCTGACGCGGGTCGGTGGGCAGCACGAAATCGCCAGCTACCTGCGCCGCCACAATCTCCTGGTTGCCATCCAGGGCAAGTAACGCTTGCTTAAAACTGCTCCCACGAGGCGCATACTTGACGCCCACCCGCAGCGTGTCTTCGGTCGGTGAGGAAGCCAGCGTAAAATAGCGCCGGTTGCCGCGACTGTCCGGGTCATGATGCCCAAGCGTCCAGGCCATGTACTGACCCGGCGCAAACGCGAGCTTGCGCTTCGGCACAAAGATAAAATCATAGATGTCAGGCGCGATTTGCACCTTTTCCTTGAGCCGCAGCACCAGCGTCCTTTTAGGGCTGACCAGGTAGGAAAACAGATTGCCGATCAGAATGGCTATCTCTGGCGTGATGTAGAACGCGCGAATATGAATCTGTGGCACGAACAGCACGCCCACGAGCGCGCCGTAGACGATCTGCAACGGGCGGGTCGGCGGCGTGGTGAATGGCTCGGTCAAAATAATACAGGCGAAGAACAGCAGCGGCGAGTACACCAGCGTACGCTGAACTGCGACACCGACGCCCGTGCCATCGAAAACGCTGAAGAACACGATCGCCGCCAGCGCCGCCGCGATAAAGCTCAGCACCATGCCAAACTTCCTGATTTTACGCACGAGCAGCAGCCCGCCGACGAGCACGAACGGCAGCATTGCCGCATCGCCAACCCACCAACTGGCCGACTGGTTGATCGTGAAGTAGGTTAATGCGACCGCAAAGGCCACTGGATTGAACAGATGCTTCTTATTGATTGCCAGGATGTATTTCGAGGCCATCGCCCACACTGCGGCCCAGCCCAGAAACCACAGATCCTGGGTGGATTGAATCGGCGTGATGATCAGCGCCAGAATCAGCGCCGAAATATAAGTCGACTCGGCGTTTGCGGGCACGCCAAATGTTTTCGCAAAGATCGCGTTGACGACTGCGCATGCGGCGATCTCGAACCCAATTGTGAATAGCAGCGCCCATGGATCGTACGGCAGCGTGCCTGCAAATGACATGATCACTGCGACGCTCAGCAACATGATCAGATAGTACAGCATCAGCCGATACATGGTGATGCGGTTGAGAATAGGTTATCAACAAATTTCAGCATGATCTCATATACCTCCCAAAGCCACTGGTGTAGGTCGCCTGACCATGCGGGTCGATCATATAGCCTTCATAGCCCTCCAGCCGTTCGATGAAAAAAATGCCAGCCCGGCCCATGGCAAATGCGGCAGTGGCAAAGCGATCCGCGTCATAAATATCTGGCCCGACGACTGTCAAGCCCACCACCTCACGTAGTTCGGCATGCGGCTGCATGGGATTGTAGATATGCTGCCCGCGCATGTAGGTGCCCGACGTTGCAACGCCACAATTGCTTATCGTAAGCACTTTCACGATTTCATCAGCGTTGAATGGGTTGCGAATGCCCACCCGCCAGGGCTCGCCGCTGCGCATTGCAGCCGGCCGCCTGAATATCGCCTCCAGCCTCGACGTAGAAGTTCTCCAATCCCTTCTGCCACAAGCATGGCCGCCGCGTTGGCAATCGCCCAACCTTTCACCACGCCGGAAGGATCATACATGCCATCACGCTGCATGTCGAAGTATCCGCCGGTTTCACGACGCGTCTGCTCAGCAAGCACGAACACAGCGCGCATGTCGGCGCTGGCCTGTGCAAGCGCGAGTTCGTGAGTGTTGATGCGCATAATCTCGCTGTGCGCTTTGTATGTGCTGAACGTCTCATCGACATAGGTCAGGTAGTCGAAAATCGTGTCGAACGCGTCCGTTGTTGCTGATGCATCAACGATTTCCAGCGTTATTGGCATGCCCATGAGCAAGCGCGTCTGTTTCATAACTAGCCCTGCGCCTTGTTCAGCGCCAATTCCAAGGATTTCACAAATGCCTCGCTGGTCAGCGTCGCGCCAGAAATGATATCAACGTTGGCGCTTTGGGCCTGAATAGCTTCGGTGACAAGATAAGGCGTTGCAATCGAATTAATGCGCGCGGATGTCCGCCGATCTTGCGGATAATCGAGAAAATTGACGTCCGCAATCTTTCCATTCTGGATCGTCACTTGAACCTGCACATAGCCATAGTAGGCGTCAGCCTCCGGCCCGGTATACGTCCCATTTTTGTACTTGCCGCTCGCCAGTACAGGTGCAGCCGTTGGCGGCACGGCAGTCGGCACAACTGGCACATTGGTCGGCGGCTCGGTTGGCACAGGCTGGGTGGCTGGCACGTCAGTTGGCACGGGCGATGGCTGTGCTTGAGTTGGAGCTACCGCCACTGGCGCGCTCGTCGGCGCGGATGTCATCTGCAATGTCGCTGCTGGTTGCTGTGTCGGCACCAGCGCGACAGCTGTTGCGTTGGCATTGGTCAGGCGCTCATGCAGAGCGTACGCCACAAAGGTAAACACCACAAAAGCAGACACTAAAAATTTGCGTACCGCGCGGAAAAAAGTGGATGTATGGGGAGTTTGGTTGGAAGCCATAGCTATTTCCTTGTTGATAATCACGTCATTCTGCTTGTCTAGCACTTCCATAAGTATAGTTATCAAACATAAGAAAAAGCCAAGAAACGGTTTGCAGCATATAAATATTTGGTGAGAAAGGCAAAAACGGGCACCTGTGCTTACACTGCACAGGTGCCTGCCATACCGTGATGCCGGGTGATCTTAGAAATACCGGCTCAGTTGATCAAAAATCTGCCCGATATTGCCGCTGCCGCCCTTCACCAGAATCGTGCGCGAGAACTCCACGATTTGCTGCAACTGCTGCTCGTCGGCGTCGCTGCCGTAGGCCACCGGAAAGATGCTGATACCACTTTCGTCGAATTCCTGCTTGACTTGCTCAAGGTTGGCCGAGCCAGCATTGCTTTGGCCATCCGACAACAGCACGATTGCCTTGATGCGGTCATCGCCAGCCGGCGGCAAGCCATCAAGCACCTGCTTGCTCGCCATGAGGCCATCGTAGATCGCTGTTTTGCCCTGTGGACGCAAGCTTTGAATGGCATCGTCGAGCACGATGCGGTTCTCGGCCAGCGGCGCAGGCTCGGCATTCACCGTTGCGGATGTCGAGAACGACACAAGTCCCACGCGATCTTCAGGCAGGATTTTGGACAAAAACGTCTCCATGCCCGCCTTAGCCTGATCAAGCTTGTTGTCATCCTGCATCGAGCCGGACACATCCACGAGCAGCACAATGTCGGCGCGCTTACGATTGAGCGCCCACGTATTCTTGGCGGCAACGATTACATCAGCGGAAGGAATCGGCAGAATCGTTTGGACGCCCTGCGGCTGCACGCCGAACTTCTCGCTCACCGGATCGGCCAGCGGCACGTCCGGGTTCGCCGGGCGGAAGCCATAGTTCATCGCCTGCTGCTGGCTGTCTTTGGTCAGCAGGAAGGTGTAGAACTGATCGGCAGCCTGCTGCTCAGCGCTGGTCGCGCTCGCCATGACAATGAACGGGTCGTCGTGCCAGAACGTACCCTCCTTGGGATAAATTGCAACCAACGGCGTCGGCGGGCTGTTCTTGTTAAACTCAATCAGCGTTATTTCTTCCATTGGGAAAGCCGAAATATAGCTCATGCCGAACTTTTGCATGTTGTCACTGAACACCAGCGTGTTGTAACCGTAGTGCTTGATGCCCTTGCCGAGCGCGCGAATGAATTGCTGGCTCTGCTCAGACTGCACATCCGCCACCGTCAGGTCGCGCTGCTTGCCCGACGCCGCGTAGAACTCGGCCAGCAGCGTCGAGAGCGCCGATGTGCTGATCTCTGGATCGGTATGGCCCCAGGAGAAGCGGCCCCACTCCGGATGGTTGTACTTGCCCCAGCCCTGCGGATCGTTGATCAGGTCGAGCATGTCGCTCCAGCCAATCGGTTTGTTCGGCCAGCCAAGCGCCTCGGCCATGGGCTTCCACATCGAGATGACGACCGGCGTCAGCACCAGCGGGCGGCTCGACACGGCAATGTTCTCGTTGCCACTTTCCTGCTTCAACACCTCCAGCCATGTCGAGGCCGATGGCGACCAGATCGTCGTTTTGAGTTGGCCGTTTTTAATCTCAGTGCGGGCTGCACCGCTCGATTTGTTCACGCCCTCAACAAAGATCGTCTGCCCATTGACCTTTGTGTTCGACGCATTGAAGGCCGCCATGCGATCCTTGAGCCAATCTTCTTTCTCGGGGCTGTAGGCGATCGTGATCTTCAGCGCGTCCGTCGGCGCTTGCGGTGTGCCGTTGGCGCTGCTGGTGCCACCATTGGGGGTGATGCCGCACGCCGCGATGAGCGAACCCCACAGCGCGCACAACATGATCACTGACATTCGACGCATGTATGCTTCTCCTTGCTGTCGTACAAATTATTTACATATATGATACGTGCAAGGGCGCGGTTTGTTGCTCTCGGACGGGAGTCAGTTTGCAAACAGTTATGCTTATGGCGCTTTTGTGGCGGACGCGGCTCGTTTCGCAAGATTGCGGCGGCAGATCACTACAAATTCGCAATAGTCCGGGCATGTCTCACGCGGGCGCACGCGGAAGTCAGCCGAATGGATCGACGCAACTGTTTCGGCAATGCGTGTACGGGCGGTATCGAGCGCCGCGCGCAACTGGTCTTCGCGCAGTTCGCCGCCACGCTTGCCGCTGCCGAGGTGAACAAATGCCGCTCGCTCAACATGCTGGCCTGTGTCAATGGGCAGCACTTGCTCGGCTGCCATAATGTAAATTGGCAGTTGCAGATCGTTGCCGTCAATCGTTTCCCTGGCCGAACGGGGCGTGCTGCTCGACTTGTAATCGATCACCGCCAGGGCGCCGTCGGGCCGCTGATCCATGCGGTCGATCCGCCCGCGCACCAGCACCGGGCCGCGCGCCGTCTGCACCTGGAGCGGCGGTAGACCATGCGCTCCGCCAAAGCCCTGCTCGACGCGCACCAGCGTAAACTCGTTCCAATCATCGCCAGCTTGCAGCAAACGCGCACACGCCGCCCGCACACGCCGATGCATTTCGTTGCGCTCCCAGTCCCAGAAGGCGCCCGGCGCAAAGCCGAAGCGCTCCGGTGCCTCGTCGAACACCTTACGCGCAGCGGCGTCAAGCTCATGAAGCACGTCAACGATGTGTTCTTCCTTGAGCGGCAGTTCGGCATGCCGCCAGCGCTCACCCGCGCGTGCCATGATCGCGTGGAGCAACAGCCCACGCTGAGTGCTGGCGAGTGTGTCTTCCGGGTCAGCGCGCTGCTGAAGCTGTAGCACATGCGCGGCGGCAAAACGAAATGGGCAGATGATGTAATCGTTGAATTGTGTTGCACTCCAGCGATGTTCAGGGCCGAATTGCGCCGCGACCAGCGCCGTCACGTCAGTGTCGTCGATCATGCCTTCATACGGGCCGTAGTCGTCCAACCCTTCGCGCCACGCCTCAATCTGCCGCGCCCGCACAATATGCGGCCATGCAGGATATTCGTTGACGATAGTCGATAGGCGATTGACGATTGACGGCAGAGTTCTCGTAGTTGGAGATTGTGTTCCTGATGCTTGATGCTTGATGCTTGATGATAATCCGTCGCCCGTCGTCCGTCGTCCGTCGTCTGCTTTTTGGCTCAGCATCTCCGCCAGCGCCAGCGCGCGCTCATGCGGCGCGGCAGCCGCGTCCCATGTCGGCACGCTTCCGGCAGCCACGCTGTGCGTTTCGACACCACTCACGCGATGGAGCAATGCCTTGAGGTACGGTGATCGCGGCAGCGGCGTGCCAGATTCATCGAGCCGTGTGCGGGACAGCAAGAGCGTACTGCATGCCCGCGTCACAGCCTCATAAAAAATCGTTCGTTCGTCGGCTGGATCCGGCGCATTGAGTGACATGCCACGCTCGTGCATGGCGCGTCGCTCAGCACGGCTGTAGATGGCCGGCTCAGGCAGCGGCCGCGGAAACTCGCCTTCGCTCAGGCCGAGCAGGCAAACATGATCCCAGGTGCGCCCGCGCGCCGCCAGCACCGATGTTACGACTACGCCATGCTGCTGTTTCAAGCGGAAGCGCGCCGCCGCGACCGCGCCTTCCAAACTCAACCAGAACAGATCGAAAGACATTGGCGGCATGCGGAGCAGCGCCGCTGTCCGCTCCAGCGCAACGAGCACCTCTTTGAAGCGCTCCACCGCTGCCACGTCACGCTCGAAGAACGGATTATCCTCGCCGCCGATCATGAGCGCGCCGAGATGTTCATGCACCCAGGCAAGATGCGCGGCGACCGGCGCAGTGTCAAGCGGGGCGAGCCATGCAACTAACTGCTCGAACGCTGTTTGCACAGCCGCTGCAGCGTCGCCCCACAACGGTACAGCAGCTTCGTTGTTCGCTACGTCTGCCTCGGTCAGCGCCGCCAGCCGCGTTAGGGCAACGCGCCATGCTGCAAGGCCGCTAGTGATGCCAGCATGACGAGCAACCGAGTCTAGCTCATGGACGATAGACGCATCGCTGGCTGTTACATACGGATTCTGCAGCGCCTCCACCAACTGCCGCCGCGGGTAATCCTGCTCATGAAGGCGCAGTAGACTCATCAGCGCGACAATTGGCGGCGCTTCAGCGAGCGGCATGCCGTCTTCAACAACAATCGGCAGGCGATACTCAGCGGCGACTTCCTGAAGCAGCTTGCGATATGGCACACCGCTGCGGAACAGCACTGCAATGGTTTCGGCAGGCGCGCCATGCTCAACCAACTGCTTGACATGGCGCAACACGGCCCGTACTTCGCGTTCGCGGTCGGCTGCCTCGATCACACTGACAGTCCCGGCAGCATTGACCGGCTCAGGCGCGTCAAGCTCAAATAGCGCCGCCTCAAGCTTCATGCAGCGCCCGTGAACAGCGCGACGGCTCAACGTGTAGCTGCGTATTAGTTATGTCAAATTCCTGCTGGAGATCAGCGAGTGTGCGGGCAAAGCGACGCTGGGCCGGGCGCGGCTCCGTGCTGCCAGTTAGTGTCACAATGATTTCGGGCACATGGCGAGCGGCTTCGGCCAGCAACGCAAGCTGCACTGGCGCGAATTGATCGAACCCATCCACAGCAATCAGCGGCGTGTCGCGCAACAGCGCCGGATTATTGCGCAACGCTGCGCGGGCTAGCTGGAGCGAGCGCGGCAGGTCGGCTAGCCCATGCTTGACTTGAAACTGCTCGTAGCGCGCGTACACGGCGGCAAGCTCATGATCGTGTGGCGTTTGTGCAGCGGCGGCAAATGCGGCTGGCATGATATCGGCATTGCCGAGATCGAGCATCAGTTCGGCCACAGCGGCAACAAAGCCGGGCTTGTAGGCCACGCGCGCAAAGGTCAGCAGTTGACCATCCGCGCGCATGTCGAACAAAAGCTGGCGCACCAGTGTAAGTTGCGCGGTGGTGTCAAGGAGCGGCGGCACCGCATCAGTGTGTTCGAGCACGCTGGCAGCAAACGCGTAGAATTGCACAACCCGCGCGCGCCGTGACGCGCCAAGACGTGCGCGAAACGCATCAACTTGCGGCGTGTTCGGAACAATCACCACAGCACGACCGGGGCGCGGCATGTGCAGCCGCTCGATCAGGGCGCGGGTTTTGCCAGCGGCGGCGGGCGCGAACAGGAGTTCGATGTGTGGCACATTGGATGTATTCATGATACCTGATCTTAGAGCAGGGATCTGGAAGCGTCAAGCACAAAACAAAACCAGCGCACACGCGCTGGCTCTGTGTGGACCGTATGACTTGTGCTAATCGTCTTTCTGATCGATTTCGCACTTTGGACAATCGTCATCAGCATAGGGGCCGTGGTCTGGGCAGTCGTCGCCCGTGTCATCGTAAGCAAAGTGGTACAGCATCATGATCCCCCTGTACGTCAAAGTTGATACGTACAGGATATGATCCGGCCCACTTTACGACCAAGCTGCGTAGATTACAGAACGGCAACAAGGGCGCGTTCCTACAGTTAGTCGTTCATCGGATTATGAAAGGCTTCCGGTAGCCTGCAACTGGTCAAACATTTTGCGATCACCCGCCGCGATGGACAAGCCCGACGCCACACCGGTGAACACATCCATCTCGCGCAGTTTGTCCGCACCGAACTTGTTGGTCAACATTTGGACAAAGCGCGGAACGCGTGATGAGCCGCCGGTGCGCAGCACCACGTCGATGTCGCTGGGCTCCAGGCCCGCCGCAGCCAGTGCCCGGTCGATGCAGGCTTCCACGGCGCGCACATCAGGCCCAATCAGCCGGTTGAAATCCCAGCGCTCCAATGGCTCGCTGAATTTGACGCCCGGCACGTCCATGCTGATAACAGTTTCGCGAACATCGCTCAACCGCACCTTGGCGCGCTCGACTTCCTCATAAAGCGGCAGGCCATAGTTTTCGCGTACCAGTGTGCGGAGCGCCTGCATTTCGTTTGGCTTGTCGCTGGTGCGAATGCCCTCGTCGATCATGTCAAGATAGCGCGGCTGCGTCAGGTCAACAATGCTTTGCCATTCGCCCAGATGTTCAAGAATCACGGCCGAGAACGGCAGCTTGCGCGGGCCAAGCGTCGCGCCCGCACCAAAGTGCGGCAGCAGTTTGCCCATAACCACGCGCCGATCCAGCAGGTCGCCACCGACCGGCACGCCGTCGGTTGCCAGCACTTCGCGCCCGCCATGCCCGTCGAGCCGCATGACCGTCACGTCAAGCGTACCGCCGCCGAAGTCAAACACCAGAATATGTTGTTCACCTTCGGCTGTGGACGCGTAGGAGAGCGCCGCCGCAGTTGGCTCAGGCAGAAAAACTACCTCGGGCAGCTCTGCTAATCGAAATGCCTCGCGCATACGGCTGATTGCCAGCGCGTCAAGCTCAGGATTATCAGCGTAGTGGACTGGCCGACCGACCACCAGACCTGTCACTTTTTCACCTGTCACGCGCTCGGCCTGCTCGATCATGAGCCGCAGCACCACAGCGATCAGCGCTTCCAAGGTGTAGCGCGTGCCAAATACATCGGTGCCGATAAACGACGAATCGCGCAGGTGGCTCTTGAGCGATTGGAACAGGCGACCGGGCGCGTTGGCATCCACCACCGCATAGAGCGATTGCATGATGGTGCCGACATCAGCTAAGGTGACCTCGGCCTCGCCAAGGTAGCGCCACTCGTACGAGATCTCGCGCCCAACATTCGCCTCGGTGAAGCGATTGATCGCCTCACGACCAATAAACGGCACGCCTTCGCGCGTCATGAACAGTGTCGAGCGCATCACGGCGGGCGAGGCGTTCACCGGATCGAGTGGAAGCAGTCGCACGCGCTGGCCGTCGTATACCGCCGCGCTTGAGTTCGTTGTGCCAAAGTCGAGGCCAATGTGCATACAACCTCCTTTTCATGATCGTTGTATTTTGTTAGTGAGTCGCAGACACGACAAAAGAGCCGAGGGCCAAGGCACCCCGGCTTCAAGAACATGTCTATTATACTCACACCCGCGCCTGCGCGCAATCAGTCGCAAGGACGAACCAATTGACGTTTTGCGCTTTACGTTTTACGATTGGCTGATTTGTGTTACCTATTTTTACTCAATCAAAAGGAAGCATCGCATGCAAACCTCGTCTCATACGATCGCCGGGTTGCTCCTCGAAGCAGGCGCGGTGCTGCTGCGCCCCGACGAGCCATTTACCTTCGCTTCCGGTCTGCGCTCGCCAATTTATTGCGACAACCGCCTCATGCTTGGTGAGGTCGCGGCGCGCCGCACGATCGCGGCGGCCTTCGCGGCGCAGTGCGACGGCGCGGAGATCATCGCGGGCACGGCGACGGCGGGTATTCCGTGGGCCGCCTGGGCGGCGGAAGCGACCAGCCTGCCGCTGGCCTATGTGCGCGGCGCGGCGAAGGGTCATGGGCGCGGACGCCAGATCGAAGGCGCGGATGTGGCCGGGCGGCGCGTGGTGCTGCTGGAAGACACGATCAGCACTGGCGAAAGTTCGCTTCAGGCGGCAACAGCGCTGCGCGAGGCGGGCGCGGACCTGCTGCGCTGCGTGTGTATCTTCACATGGGGCTGGGAAGCCACGGATGCACGCTTCCATGAGGCTGGGCTGGAGCTACACGCGCTCGCTCGCATCCAGGACATGCTGGAAGTCGCAACCGAGCGCGGCATGCTCGGGGCCGAACAGCGCCAACTCGTCGAATCATGGGCCGCCGATCCGCAGGAATGGACAGAACGCTTTAACCACCAAGACACAAAGGACACAAAGAAATAGAAATATTAATTCCCTCTATGCTCTTTGTGTTTTCGTAATAAACAAATCGTTTGGAGCAGGCCAGCCTTAAATTATGGAGGAACACCAAACCAATGACATCCGATCGCAACGCTGCGGCAGATTGGTCGCCGCAAACAGGACCACTGACTACCCCGTGGACCGATCAGGTCGATCCATCACAACCGCATCCGGAGTATCCGCGCCCGCAACTGGTGCGCGATGCGTGGCTCAATCTCAACGGTTTGTGGGAGTACGCGCTGCAACCACAGGACGCGCCACGTCCTGACGCCTTTGAGGGCACAATTCTTGTGCCATTCCCGCTGGAGTCGGCCTTGTCGGGCGTGATGCGCTCGGCGGACGACAACGCGCTCTGGTATCGGCGCAGCTTCACGATCCCATCTGAGTGGCAAGGCCAGCGCGTGCTGCTGCACTTCGGCGCGGTAGATTGGGAAACAACCGTCTGGCTCAACGGGCAGGAATTGGGCAGCCATCGCGGCGGCTACGACTCTTTCAGCTTCGACATCACCGATGCGTTGACTGACGCCGAAACGCAGGAACTTGTCGTCCGCGTGTGGGATCCGACCGATGCCGGCACGCAGCCGCGTGGCAAGCAGCGCCGCGTACCCGAGCGCATCTGGTACACGCCAATCACCGGCATCTGGCAGACCGTTTGGCTGGAGCCAGTGCCGTCCACGTACATCACGCAGCTGCGCATGGAGCCGGACATTGATGCAGGCACACTCCGGCTACAGGTGCAAGCATCCTCGCAAGATGCCGTAGAGGTGCAGGCCGTCGCAGCAGCCGATGGGCAAACAGTTGCATCTGGGAAGGGGCAGGCGGGCGAGTGGCTGACGCTGTCGATTCCTGCTGCGCGCCTGTGGTCGCCGGAAACCCCGTTCCTCTATGATCTCAAGATCACACTTTCGCAGCAACAGAAGCCAGGCGATACAGCGCAAAGTTACTTTGGCATGCGCAAAATCTCGCTCGGCACCGACGCGCAGGGCCGCACACGGATCATGCTGAACAACCAGCCGGTATTTCAGTACGGTTTCCTCGATCAGGGCTTCTGGCCTGATGGACTGTACACCGCGCCGACGGATGAGGCGTTGCGCTACGATCTCGAGATGACCAAACGGCTCGGCTTCAATATGACCCGCAAGCATGTGAAAGTGGAACCGGCCCGCTGGTATTACTGGACCGACCGCCTGGGGTTGCTGGTCTGGCAGGACATGCCGAACGGCGACAAGCATGCGGGCAGAGGCAACGGCGAAATAACGCGCACGCCAGAGTCCACCGGGCAGTACGAAGCGGAACTCCAGCGGATGATCGAGCAGCTTCGCAACTATCCCAGCATTGTCGTCTGGGTGCCATTCAATGAAGGCTGGGGCCAATTCGACACAGCCCGCATTGCCGCGTGGGTGAAGCAGGCCGACCCAGCGCGGCTCGTCGACTCGGCCAGCGGCTGGAACGACGTTGGCGCGGGCGACATGTACGACATCCATGTGTATCCCGGCCCGGAAAGCCCGGAGCCGGAGCCGAAGCGCGCGGCGGTGCTGGGCGAATTCGGCGGGCTGGGGCTGCCGCTGGCCGGACACACATGGCAGGACGAGAGCAACTGGGGCTATCGCAGCTACACGAGCCGCGAGGAACTGGCCGACGCCTACCGCGCGCTGATCGACCAACTCGTGCCGCTGGTTCGCGAGCGCGGCCTTTCGGCGGCAGTGTACACGCAAACAACCGACGTCGAGGTCGAGGTGAACGGCATGCTGACCTACGACCGCAAGGTGCTCAAGATTGACGAAAACGTTTTGAACGAGATGCATCAGGCGCTCTATCAAGCATAGACATGTAAACGGAGGAAGCCATGCGGAGTTGCTTCAGAGCGCTCCTCATGGCATTTTATTCGCACTCTTTGCTGGTACCTACGTTATTTGTAAGCATCGTTCCGCGCGGGACGTTGGCGATCTCGACCTCGCCTTCGTCCCATTCCTCTTCATTATGCGTGACGGGCGTCTCTTCGGCGGGCTGGCTGACGCGCTGCGCCCGGCGCTCGAACTCGCGGTTGACGGCGGCGATGAAACGTTGAAAAAGGTTTATCATTGCTTCTAATCAAGATTACTGAGAATAAAGGTTTGCTTGGCAGTATAGCCTATATTTATCACATCTTCCAATCAATCCGGGCTCTGGCACATCGATTGCCAACTGAGTGTACTGGACGCAGAAAGATGACGATTACAAGCACGGTTTTCCGCAGCATGTTCTTTAGGTGATTTGTATGAGGGACGATAGAATGCAGCATGATCCATCAACAGAGGCTCCGACAAGTGCGGCAACTCATTCGCACGATTCTGACGGCGCGCAACACGAGTTCAGTACCGAGCCGGCACCCGCACGATGTACCACCGCGTGGCCGTTACCTGGCGCTCCTGTCGCTCACCGCACTCGGCGTTGTCTACGGAGACATCGGCACCTCGCCCTTGTACGCCATGCGCGAGAGCTTCCGTGGAGTCCACGCCGTTGCCCCGACGCCGGCCAACATCTACGGCGTGCTCTCGCTGGTTTTCTGGTCGCTGATTCTCGTCATCACCATCAAATACATGATCTTCATTCTGCGCGCTGATAACCGTAGGGAAGGTGGCATTCTTGCGCTCACGGCGCTTGCAACCCCTATCCGTCCACTTGCGCCGAGCCCGCGCCGCCCGCTTGTTCTCCTGGGAGTGTTCGGTGCAACGCTCCTCTATGGCGACGGCGTGATCACGCCATCCATTTCGGTGCTCAGCGCTGTCGAGGGACTCACCGTGGCCACCCCGCTGTTTGATCCCTACGTCATTCCGCTCACGCTTGGCATCCTCATCGGCCTGTTCCTGATTCAGCGCGGTGGCACGGCACGCCTCGGCCAGCTTTTTGGGCCTGTAACGCTGATCTGGTTCATCGTGCTCGCCGTTCTCGGCATTACTCATATTGTGAAGAACCCTGCGGTGCTGGCGGCGATCAATCCGGTCTATGCAGTGTCATTCTTCGCCACGAACGGCTGGCGCGGCTACCTTGTGCTCGGCACCGTCTTTTTGGTGGTCACAGGCGGCGAGGCGCTATACGCCGACATGGGTCATCTTGGCAAACGACCGATTCGGCTCGCCTGGCTCGTGCTGGTGCTGCCAGCACTGCTGCTCAACTACTTCGGCCAGGGAGCGTTGTTGTTGCGCGATCCCGAAGCGGTTGAGAACTTGTTCTACCTCATGGCCCCATCCTGGGCCGTTTACCCTCTCGTCGCAATTGCAACCGCGGCGACGATTATTGCCTCGCAGGCGCTTATCTCGGGCGTGTTTTCAATCACCATGCAGGCCGAGAATCTCGGGTTTTTACCGCGCATGCCGGTGATTTACACTTCAGCGCGCGAGTTTGGGCAGATCTATATTCCATCAATCAACTGGGTGCTGATGGCTGCGTGTATTGTGGTGGTGCTTGGCTTTCGAACATCAAGCAATCTTGCGGCGGCGTATGGCGTAGCGGTGACAACGACCATGGCGATTACCACGGTGATTTTTGCTACCGTGGCCCGCACACGCTGGGGATGGGGCAAGCTGCGCGTTGGGGTGCTGACCAGCTTCTTCCTGGTGGTTGACCTCGCATTTCTTGGAGCAAACCTGGTCAAGATACCACAAGGTGGTTGGTTCCCGCTGGTGATTGCCCTCGTGCTCTTTACGGTCATGACCATCTGGAAGCGCGGCAGTCGCATTGTGTTCAACTACGAGCAGGATTTGGAAATGTCGCTCGATCAGCTTCTCAAACGCGTACAGACCGAATCTCCCACCCGGGCACCGGGTACCGCTATCTTCCTCAGCGCCAACCCGGCAGGTGCTCCCGCCGCGCTGCTGGCCAATCTACGCTACAACGGGATTATTCACCAGCAGGTGCTGCTGACGACCGTGCGTATCGACGAAGCGCCGCATGTGCTGCAGAGTCAACGATTGACTGTTGAGCCGCTTAGTCAGGGATTCTACCGAGTGACGGTGCGCTTCGGGTTCATGGAGGAGCCAGATGTGCCCCAGGTGCTAGCCAAACTGTCGGTGCCAGGGCTGGTGTTCGATCTTAACCAGGTGCCGTACTTCGTCAATCGAACACGGGTCATTCGCACTGAACTCCGCAATATGGCACCCTGGCGGGAGCATCTTTACACGTTCATGCGGCGCAATGCGGCAAGCGCGACCGACTTCTTCCGGCTGCCAGCCACACGTGTCTTTGAAATTGGAACCAGCGTTGAGATGTAAGCCGTCCCTGCGCCGCTCCGCCTATCTCGATATGATAGCAGCAACATTGTGACTGTACATGTCGCACATTTGTGCTATACTATTGGTATGCCATCCGTTTATACGGAGCTGAGGCACACACGTTTGGCAAGAGTAATGACAAGAGGTACGAGGTATGGACGACATCGCATTTTCCCGTGGGCCAGCGCGGCGTCCGGTGCCGCGCGTCGCCGACCCACTGCTGCAGTGGTCGACTGGTCTGCAAACGACGGATCGGCGCGTCTATGTAGGCTGGCTGGCGCAAGTGGAGCGCAACTCAGCGCTCGATGGAGCCATGGAGCGCGCTGGATTTAATCAGGTCACTATTCGGCATGGCAGCGGTAATATTGTGACGCACTGGGCGGTTGAGATAGGCAATATGTTCGTGGTCGCTGATGGCGTGCAGTCAATCAGCGAGATGCAGCACACTACTGATCGCTACGGCATCGCATTCGGCTGGGGACGCCACCCAACGACGGGCCGACAGCAGTCGCAGATCCGCTTCCGCGCATTCCTGCAAGAGCTTCTCGATGTCGGCTTTCAGGAGCCGCTGCTCGTCACTGCCAAGGGCACATTGACCGGCGATGTGATCGCTGCGCTAACCCAGCAGTACGAGGTGCTCGACGCTGTAGATTCCTTCCGAAAGGAAAGCGGCAAGCCACCGCTCAATGCACCATTCTACGCGTGCAGCATTCCGCTAGGACCAGGGCAAGAGGTTGCGCGTGGCACCACACAGACCAAGGAAATCACGCCGATTGTCGCGCAGATCTCCTTCACCCATCACGAAAGAGTATATCGCGGCACATTGGATCAAACGCCCATGGGTAACGCTCATCGAAGGTATCATTGACCAAACCATCGCATGGTCGCTGACCGCCTCGACGCAGATCGCTGCGGGCGAAGAGCAGGCTGCTGCATCAATTGACGAGGAGCCTGCGACTGTGAAGACAGCGCCCGTTCGCACTACTCAGACAAACGGTCATGCGCGGCGTCAGGTCGAGGACGATCTTTTATAAGATATTACCAGACCTGTCAGGTTTGCGAAACACCTGGCAGGTCTGGCAGGTCTGGCAAGACTACTCCCCGCGCAGTCTCCAGACCCAATTTGCGAACGCGACCATCTGCGCGCGAATGAACTCACGCGTCTGCTCGTCGGTCAGGTACCCTTGCTCGTCGAGCTTCTGCCCGACAAAGGGAATGGCTACCTCTGGTCGGGGCAGCACGAAGACATTCATGGATGCGAAGATCTGTCGCAAGTGCAACTGCGCCCGTACTGCGCCGAAGCCACCCGGCGACGCGCCAATAATAGCGGCTGGCTTGCCGTTTGTCGGCGCTGTGCCCATCGGGCGCGACGCCCAATCGAGCGCGTTCTTCAGCACACCTGGAATTGAATGGTTATATTCCGGCGTCGCGATTAATATGGAATCCGCGTCAGCAATCTTCCGTTTGAACTCACGGACGCTGTCTGGCATGCGCTCGCCATCTTCGTCCTGGTTATACATCGGAATTGGTGCTAGATCATATAGTTCAAGTGACATACCCGCAGGCATGAGTTCGCTCGCTGCACGCAGCACTGCCACGTTATGTGATTGTTTCCGAAGGCTACCGGCAAAACCAAGCACATGAATAGGTGAAGCCATATATATATATCTCCCTTTAGCTTCCATTTTATTAGTTACTAGTATAACACAATCCAACAAATGCTTGTCAAGAAGCTTCCTTTTTGATAGTATATAAACATAACAATTTATGTGCCATATAGATGACCGCCTGCTAAATTTTTGGCGCGAATGCTCTTATTGTTGAGCAAAGGCGGTCATATGAGAGGGCGAAATGCGCTACAGTGAACAAATTTGTGTCCGCTACCAACATGCCATCGAAATCATTGGCAAACGGTGGACGGGGCTTATTTTAAAAGTGCTTATGGCTGGGCCGCTGCGCTTCAACGAGATCGCAGAGCAGCTTGAGGTTATCAGCGACCGCATGCTTTCGGAACGATTGAAGGAGTTGGAGCAAGAGGGTGTGGTCGAGCGGCGCGTGTTACCAGAGACGCCTGTGCGTGTCGAATACGCGCTGACGGAGAAGGGCCGAGCGCTTGCGCCGGTGATTCAGGCGATTGAACGCTGGGGTGAGCAGTGGTTCGATGTGGAACATGAAGTCGCTGAGCATGCCTGATGTGCCGGAGTTGATGCTTACTCACGGCGATGCGCTGCTCGTGCAGCTTCATCCTGTGCTGGCAGCCATTCAAGATGCTGGCGGCTGGCCGCTGATCGTCGGCGGCGCGGTACGCGATCAACTGCTTGGTCTGCAATCCAAGGATATCGACATTGAGGTGTATCACCTCACACCAGAGCGGCTGACCGCAGCGCTCGCGCCATTCGGCGCAGTGAATGCGGTTGGGCGCTCGTTTGGCGTGCTGAAGCTGCGGCTGCCGGACGGCTTTGAGCTTGACGTTGCGCTGCCACGCCGCGAGAACCGCAGCGGCCCGCGTGGCGCGCTTGGCGAGCCAGATCCCGCCATGACCCCGCAGGAAGCAGCCGCCCGGCGCGACTTCACCTGGAATGCGCTGGCGATCACGCCAGACGGCGAATTGCTCGATTTCTACGGCGGCGTTGACGATCTGCGCAACCACGTCATTCGACATGTCTCGGACGCGTTTGGGGAAGATCCGCTGCGCGTGCTGCGAGCGATGCAGTTCGCGGCGCGCTTCGACATGCGGCTCGCACCCGAAACAGTGGAGATCTGCCGCGCGCTGCTGCCGCAGGCGCCGCACCTCGCGAGCGAGCGTGTGTGGGGCGAATGGTGGAAGTGGGCTGTGCAGGGCACGGTGCCGTCGGCGGGCCTGCATGTGCTGCAACAAACCGGCTGGATCGAACTATACCCTTCGCTCGTCGCCACGATTGGCTCGGAGCAAGATCCGCGCTACCACCCGGAAGGCGATGTGTGGACCCATACGTGCCATGTCTGCGATGCAGCGGCGCGGCTGGCTGCGCGTGACGGACTGCACGGCGAAGATCGCGCAGTGCTTCTGTTCTCCGCGCTATGCCATGACCTGGGCAAGCCCGAGACGCAGCAGCATGGTGCAAACGGACGTATCCGCAACCCCGGCCATGCGGCGGCAGGCGTGCCACACACCGAAGCGTTTCTGAGTCACATCGGTGCATGGCAGCGCGTTACTGACCGCGTGGTGCCACTGGTGCGCGAACACAGCGCCCACTTCGGCATGGAGCCGACGCCACGTGCTCTGCGCCGTCTCGCTGCGCGCCTTGCGCCAGCAACTATCATAGAGTGGGGGCGACTGATCGAGGCAGATTTCGGCGGACGGCCGCCATTGCCTCCCAGATCGCCTGCCGCCCACATGGTGACGCTCGCGCGAGAACACCGTGTCGCGACGGAGCCGCTACCACCTATTTTGCGCGGGCGCGATCTGCTGGCCGCAGGTATGGCCGCAGGGCCACAGATGGGCGCGCTGCTCCAAGCCGCCTATGAAGCCCAACTTGACGGCGCATTCACCACAGTTGAGCAAGGGCTGGAATGGGTGCGAATCCATGAGTTACATGGCACTGAAGCACCGCTAAAAGCTCCAACATGTTCTGTCTGCTCCTGCCATAAGCCTGTGCTGTAGCCTCATGTCTATCTCTCCACCACTTTTGTCATTCCGCGTCCCTGTCGCTATAATGGTGGCTGGTCTCACATGTTCGAGGAAGCAATGAAGATTCTCACAATCCTGACATTCTATGCACCGCACTGGACTGGGCTGACGGCGCATGCTATTGCTGTTGCCGAAGGGTTAGCGGCGCGCGGCCACGAGGTGACAGTGCTCACCACCCGCCATAAGTTTGAACTGCCGCGTGACGAAACTATCAAAGGCGTACGCGTGGTGCGTTTGCAGCCCGTCAGCCGCTTCAGCCGTGGCATGATCACGCCGGCGTTTCCCTATGCTGCCGCGCAGTTGATTGCCGAGCACGATGTGGTGCAAATCCACACACCATTGCCAGAAGCGCCAATTGTCTCATTTTTATGTCAATCTTTAGACCGTCCGCTGTTGATGACACATCATGGTGATGTCGTCATGCCTGAGGGTCCGTTCAATCAGTTCATTCAACGGACGGCCTACCATGTGCTGCGCTTTGCCGGGCAGCGCGCTACAGCGGTTACATCGTACAGTCAGGACTACGCCGACAACTCGCGTTTGCTCCAAAACTTTGCTGACAAGCTGACCTGTATCTATCCACCTGTCGACATACCCCAACCAAACGTGGAAGCCGCAGACGCATGGCGTGATGAACTTGGATTGCAAGACAAGCTGCTGATCGGCTTCGGCGGGCGCTGGGTCGAAGAAAAGGGGTTCGATTATCTCCTTCAGGCGTTGACTGAGATTCGCGAGGCTTACCCTGAAGCACACCTGGTGTATGCCGGTGAGCAAAATGTGGTCTACGACAACTTCTACGAGCGCTGCCAGCCGCTGATCGAGGCACAGCAGGAGCATATCACCTTTCTCGGCCTGATTCGCGACCCACAAAAGATGGCGAACTTCTACGGCATGTGCGATTTGTTTGTGCTCCCCAGCCGTACCGACATGATGGCGCTGGTGCAGGTTGAAGCGATGTTATGCGGCACGCCAGTCGTCGCAACCGATATCCCCGGCGCGCGCGTCGTCGTGCATGAGACCGGCTTCGGGCAACTGGCACCGCCCCGCGATCCGCATAGTTTGGCGCAAACCATTATTGCAACCCTGCATGAGCGCGAAAAGTATCATCCATCGCCTGCGGCAGTGCGGCAGATTTTTAATACTGAGCGGACGCTCGATCAGTATGAGCGATTACTGACACAGCTTGTTGAAACAACGGCTGAAAAGGCGCATGTCCCTTCAACCGTTGTTTCGTCCTTGATTGGCACAGGCGCATCGTTACTTTCGCCGGTAACCGCGTCAGCATCGAGCACAACGTATCCTCATCTTTCATCCGACGACAAGGCAGCGCTGGAGCGGCTGCTCACCAACGAGGCCGACATGGCCTTTCGTCGCCGCGCCATGACGCTCCTGGATTACCTTGATTTGCATGACGGCGAGACGGTGCTTGACTGCGGTTGTGGCATGGGCGTGTACCTGATGATGATCGGGCGGCTGCGCAACGTCAAGCTGTTTGGCGTGGACGGCGATGTGTCGCGGCTGAACTGGGCCGAGCGCGAAACGTCGCAGGCGGAACTGGCGAGCGTCGATATCCACGACCAGCCGTTTGCCGATAACACATTCGACAAAATCCTCATGAGCGAGGTGCTGGAGCATCTGGCCGATGACCGGGCGGCTTTGCGCGAGGTGTACCGCGTGCTGAAGCCCGGCGGCACATTGGCGGTCAGCGTGCCCCATGCCGACTTCCCGACATGGTGGGATCCGTTCAACAAAGCGCTGGAGGCGCTCGATCTGCCGCCCATGCGCGGCCCCGGCCCGATTGCCGGGTTGTGGAGCAACCACTGGCGGCTGTACCGACCTGCTGAACTGCGCGATGTCATGACCAGCGCCGGATTCGAGATCGAGGAGATGGAAGAGCAGACGCACTACTCGTTCCCATTTATTCACTTCATCGTCTACAGTATTGGCAAGCCGCTGATTGAATACAACCTGCTGCCAGCCAAATTGCGCAATTCCGCCGACCGCTTCCGAGGCGAGCAAAACAGCGGCAGCCTGATCAACCCAATCAACCTCGGCGTGCGCCTGTTCCGCCGCTTTGATCGCCGCAACGACCAACTAAAAGGCGACGAGCAGACATTCGTCAACATCGTCGCCAAGGCACGCAAGCGATAACACAATGACAAGATGACAAGATGACTGTTTGCAGAGTGCATTTGGTCATCTTGTCACCATATCATCCTGTCATTAGGTCAGGAAGCTGGCACCCACTTCACCGCGTCGTACCACACCACATGTTTATCTTCGCCGGTCCAGTCGCGCAGGCTCACCGCGCCGTCAGTTCCTGCGCGGAAGGGGAAGCGCCCAAGCAGCACCCACGTTCCGGCTGAACCTTGCTGATCGACAACCACTACCTGCTCGCCATCGCGGTGCTTCACAAGGTAGTGTGCCTGGTCGGTAGCCTTTCGACCAATATCACACGACGGCACGTACACATATACATCGTAGAGCGACTCCGCCGCAATATTCGGCACCCACTGACCGGCAGCAGTGCTTTGATCAAGAGTGGCGGCGCTGGTTGACCAGCGGCTCGTGCCAGCATTGCCACACTGTGCAGGCCCGCCCTGCAAATCGTGATCCGCAACAGTTTTGAAGCCTGCATCCTTGTCATCGACAACAACCGTAGATGGCTGCGGTGGCACAGCCGTCGGCTGCGGCGTGGGAGTAGTAACCTTTGCGGCAGGCTGCGCGGCAGCTGGGCCGCCGGGGTCGCGCCCAAGCCACAGAAATGTCACCTCGACCTCCGCCCGACCACCCTGGATGCCAAGATCATCCCACCACACGCCGTCGCCTACATCAATCGCGGTCGGAAAACTCACGCGGCCCTTCTCGGCGCGCCCGCCATTGTAGCCATTGTAGTAGGCAGCATGGTCTTCCGGCCAGCCGCGCGGCAGGTCGCCAAAACGCTCGCGCTGTGAATTCCAGTAGTCGTCGCGCGTATTCCATGGCCCCACATCCATCACTGGCACGACAGAGGAGCGACCCTTATAGGTGAGGCGCACCATGTATTCGCCGCCATTCTTGCTGGAAAGCGAGCGCCACGAAGGCAATGACACAAAATGATCGCGGTTCTTGATGATATACCCATTGGCGGTGCGGCCACCCACCATGCCCATGCGCGTAGCGTGAATCTTGAACGTCGGGGCCACAGGAGCGGAATCAACATTCATGGCAGAATAGAGGGCGCGCGTCGGGTGCGGCGTCAGTGTGGCTGAGCGCACCACCGGACCCGCGCCATTGCTCAGCAACGTGGCGCGGTATTGTGCAAAGCGCATCGGCGTGTCGAATGACACGCTCGCGCCACGCGCAAGGTCAACTTCCCAGCCAGTCCAGCGCACGCCATCAGCGCTCGCGCGCACGTCGAAACGAACGGCGCTGCCAACTGTAGCAAGCACGTCATAATCGAGGCGCAGACTATCAAAAACGCTGGAGAAACGCTGAACTGGGGAGAGGACGTAGCCGAAGTGCTGAAATGCGCCGTACACAGCGGGCGCGGGAGTTGCTGTAGCAGCGAGACGTAAGGAACCGTCGTCGCTAGCTTGTACCTGTTCCTGTTGGCCTTCACCAACAACCTCTGACGAAACGTCCGGAGCGGCATTGGCTGTGCCGGTGGCAATCATCGATAGCAGAAGTGTCGCAGCACAGATACTTTTGGTTGCACGAACAAGGTGCGTAAATCTACTCATTAAACCTTCCTATACTAAGCTTATCGTCTCTCTGATCCGCTCATCACAACATTGTGGGGCACTGGCCGCTGGCATGGCGGTTAAGAAGGCGTTAAGTGTCCTTCTTCAAGGACGGGCGGATTATATCACATTTTTGTTACGTGTTTTTTACCATATGCTCATTTTTCGTATCAAAAAAGGTACAATCTGGAAACCAGAACTTGATTTTTCTGCATCAGTATCATCTAAAAAGCCACTACTACATTTTTCCGTATCTCTTAACAAAAAGTCATTTTGCTTTCATGGAGATCGGCCTATGGGCCTGTACGCTGAGAAAATCACATTTCGCCCGTATCTCACGGCAGGTCTTTGACCCAGCGCCAGGCATTCCACATTCACGGTACACTTCGTGCAAGTGAGTCAATATCAGAGTAACGTCATGAAGGAGGAGCATATGAGTTGTCGAAGAGGTAACGGAGCAATGTGGGCGCTGCTGCTCGCTGGCGGTGCATGGGCCTGGCAGAACCGTGACAAGATTCGGAATTGGGCCGAAAGCAACCCGCAAGTGCGTGACAAAGTGAATCAACTGGCTCAGAGCAATCCGCAGGTCCGCGATATGCTTGAGAAGCAAGTCGGATGGCAGACCGCGCAGCCATCAGACAATTCGTCTTCTCCGCAGCAATATCAGGGCGGTAGCAACACCACCGGCAACTCTAGCAGTGGCATGAATACAGGCGCGAACTATCCGGCAACTGGCGAGACCCGTCGTATTAGCCCTGACGATACGCAGCAGGATTTACGTGGCTCTGGCATTTAGTGAATAACTAAAAAGTGCTATAGGCGAGGACATGAATTCATGTCCTCGCCTTTTCTGCATAGTTTTGAATCGACGCGTACATGCAACCACTGATCAACACCACCGTTCTTGATCTAACACGGCTGCTGCCGGGCGGCTTCTGCACCATGGTGCTGGCCGATCTTGGCGCGGATGTGCTGAAGATCGAGGAGCCGGGGCGCGGCGATTACCTACGCGCCTTTCCGCCGCTTGGCAACACGCAGAGCGCGCTGTTCACCGCGCTGAATCGTGGCAAGCGCAGCATGACGCTGAATCTCAAAGCGCCGGAGGGCCGCGCGCTGTTGCTGGAGTTGGCACGCAATGCCGATGTGCTGGTCGAAGGCTTCCGTCCGGGCGTGCTGGCGCGGCTCAATCTTGATGCGGCGACGCTGCATGCCAAAAACCCGCGCCTGATCATCTGCTCGATTAGCGGGTATGGCCAGCATGGCGCGCTGCGCGACCGCGTCGGACATGATCTGAACTATCTCGGCTATGCGGGCGCGCTGCCGTTCTTTCAGCCACGCGGTGGCGGCATACCAATTGTGCCGGGCATGCAAATTGCCGATCTGGGTGGCGGCGCACTAACTGCGGCAGTAGGCATCCTGGCAGCTTTGCTAGAGCGCGAACGCACCGGGCGCGGCGCAGTGCTTGACATCGCCATGACCGACAGTGTACTGCACTGGCTGGCGTTGCATGCCGCCGAACTCTACGCGACTGGTGAAGTGGCCGAGGGCGGGCGCGGATCGCTTTCGGGCGGCTATGCCTGCTACAGCGTCTATGCCACCGCTGATGATCGCGTCCTGACCGTGGCCGCCGTGGAGCCGCACTTCTGGTCCAACCTATGCACCATGCTCGATCGCACGGCGTTCATCCCCCTGCAATACGCGTCCTGGCCAGAGCAGGAGCGCATGTTCGCCGACCTGAATGCGCTGTTCCGCAGCCGCATGCTGGAGCAGTGGCTGACATTTTTCGGCGATGCGGAGGTATGCGTCGGCCCGGCGCTCACGCTTAATGAAGCGCTAGAACTGCATAGCAACCGCATAGTGAGCATCGAGCAGCCGGGCGAAGGGCCGCTGCGCCAAATCGGCGGACTATTCGGCGACACGGCCACTCGTCCTGCTCCAGCGCTCGGCGAACACAACGAAGCGGTGCTGGCCGCGTTGGGCTACAGTGCAGAGGAAGTGCAGGCGCTACGCGAGCAAGGTGTGCTGTGAACGTGCAGTTTGCATGACGTTGACGAACTGCCAACAATCGGGTATGCTCATCCCCCATAGCGCCAGAGTGGCTGCTTCTGCGCGGCAGCACGAACCATGAACGGCCGCGTAACCGACCAGCGTAGCGAGGATATCCCATGGAAACACCTGACATCCAACGCCCATCAAAAGAAATCATCGACGGTCTTGCCCATATTGGCAGCGCCACGGCAGCGGGCGAATTGAGCCGCCTCGGTATTCGTGACCCACAGATCCGCGGGCCGATTGCGCGAACACCTGGCGCAACAATCGTCGGTCCAGCACTGACACTCCAGTGTATGCCTAAGCGTGAAGATCTGTACCGTGTGGACGAGTACGCTGACCCCGAAAAGCAGTTGCACCGCCATGTGCTGTATCACACCCAGCCGGGTGACGTTGTGGTTGTTGACGCGCGCGGCGACCTGGGCAGCGGCATATTTGGCGAAATGATGCTGACGTATTTCAAGGGGCGCGGCGGCGTTGGCGTCGTTATTGACGGCTGCATCCGCGACTTTCCCAAGGCCAAGGATCTTGGCCTGGGACTGTGGCTGCGCGGCGTGTCGCCGAATTTCCACACCCAGACCAACATTTTTCCGTTCGCCGTCAACGTGCCGATCGCGTGCGCAAACACGCTGGTCATGCCGGGCGACATCATCGTCGCAGACGACGACGGCGTGGTAGTCGTGCCGATCTCACTCGCGCCGGAACTGCTTGCCAGGGCTAGCGAGCATGCCGAGTGGGAAGAATTCTCGCGCATCCGGCTGGCTGAGGGCGGCGACCTGCGAAAGTACTATCCGCTGTCTGAAGAGGCGCGCGGCGAGTACGAAGCGTGGCGTAAAAACCAGAAGTAGGCATGTCATGTTATGTTGGCGCGCATGATATTATGTCATGCGCGCCAATGCATCAAGGAGCGACCATGAGCGGGACGACGCTACCAATTTATCGCCTGCCCCTGCCTACTTCAACGCGCGTCGGCATGGTTCGCGTGGTGATTGACCGCCATAATCAGCGCTACATTAACGATAGCAAAGTGATTTCAGTGGTACCGAGCGGTGATTTTTCCATTCTGACACTCGCTGATGACAAAGTATATTATGTCAAAACAAAGGACTACGAGCAGTTGCATCCTGGTCGCCAGAAGCGCTGATTATGGTTCGCCAGCCACTTGATGCGGTGGCATAATCTCCAGTTGAATGCGATTTGAGAATGGCAAAGAATCATCGTTCGGCTGCGCAAGGTCCGTCAGCGCAATGTCGGCAGCAATATGCTCGTTCAATAGCTGCTGGCGCATTTCGAGTACCATGATTGTGCCAGGCGTAAAGGCAAATGCGCCCGGCAACACCTCGACCTGCCCGTCATCCACGTAAATCGGATAGCCACGCTGGTTAGCCCACACCTCCGGCATGCCAGACTGTTGACGCACCTGCAAAAAGCCATCATACGGCTCGTCGTCCGCAGTGAGCACCCGCAGCGTCCATGGCTCGTCGAGCGCGATTGTCAGTATAGAGACCTCGTTGCCCACTTCATCCACAAAGCCGATATGAAGCGGCATGAACCGCGCGCCACCAAAATGATCCGTAACATACTTGATGAGCCGATCTACCCCCCAGCCAGGGAATGTCGTAGCGGCCCACTGCAATAGCCGCGCTCGTCGATCAGGCACGTAGCGGCGCAGCGGCGTAAGATCATGGCGAATTGGCTTATCGCAGCCGCCCGGCACGCGCCAGCAGTCGGGCGGCACATCATCCGGCCCAATAGCGGTGCTCGCGCGCGGGTTGCCAACTTGAGTCAATCGATTGAGCGTGCCGTCGGCGTTCCAGTCCCAATCTTCGTAAATGCTCCAGCGAAACAATGGCCGCCAATCCTGCACCATGCTGCTCGGCACGCGCTCAAATGCCGGAAGAGCGGAAAGATTCGCAATGCCAAGCGCGGCCTCAATGTACCGCAGCTCATATATACCGTCCAGTTGCGACGCTCGCACTTCGACATGCCAGTTGTTGAACGCCCCTTCCGCCGGGTTGTACTTGACCAGCCGGTCGATGATTGCCGTGAAATCATCTCCGAGCTTCTCCGGAAACAGGTGTACTGGCGCGAGCGTGTAGAACAGTGGCGATGGCCCGACAAAAGCTGCAATGGTTTGTCCCAATCCGAGCCGTCCAAGATTACCCATGGCGTCATGCTCGTAGTGTATGCATGCCAGCGACGTGTTCGCAACGTTCGTTCGGTCGAAGTGCGAGAAGAAGCCAACCAGTGCCTTGAAGTTCTGCGTATTGGTGGCACTTGGGCCGATGCGCCAGCGAAACGTTGCGACGCTCTGGTCGGCGGGGTTGCCGCTCGGCCCCCAGTAGGCCGTCGAAGCGGTTTTGGTGAAGCGCTGCACGATCTCAGTGCCTGCCTCCTGCGCTTCGAATTCAATTCTGGTGTAGCCATTCAGCGTGCCGTCAGCCGCTTCATCGCGATACACAACGTACGCGCCTGGAACCGGCTGCGGCACGATGTAGTGCCCACTGTTGCGCTGCATGTCTTCCGATACTGGTTGCGCCGCGCGATCGATCACATAGCCAATCTGATTACTGAATGGGCCGTCTGAACCGAGCGGGCGAAATCGCACGACATAGGTGCCATCGGGGAGGCTGTCGTTCTGCGCCGACGCCTGATCAATGGGGATCGTGATAGAACCCTGGTTGACAAAGGCGTTTTCCCACGGCCCATGTTGCACAGTGCAGTGGTCAAAGTTCGTCACGCCAGGCGGAAAGAAGATTTGATCATGATCAAGATAGCCGGTATACAGCGAACCGTCGGCGTTCTGCACAGTCAACGTGAAACGTTGGTTGGCGGCTACCACCACTGGCTCGACGGCAACCTGCAAGCCTGTGGCAGGATTGGGAGTTGACATGGAACTACTTCCTTATTCCCCTATCACATGTGTTGCCATGCGATGCAACGGCAGCATGCCAGCCGCCACGTCCACGTCGGTCGGCAGCGCGGCCTCGTCGGGCTTGTCGGATAGGCCGAACAAGAGCGCGCCGCGTTCATGCCATGCCTGCGCCACCCGCCAGATCTCAGCGGTCAGCACCAATTCCTCCCGCAGCAGCGTTTCCGGTGGCGCGTCGTCGCCATGCGTGCCCATTAGCCGCGCTGTCTCGTGGTACTCGCGGCGGCGAAACGCCTTGAACGGCGTCGGATCGCCCGCCGTGACCAGCCGAGCGATCTCTTTGTGAAAGGCTTGAATCTGTTTGGACGGCCATGCGATTTTGGCGCAGGCTGCTTCGACCTGGCGCAGCACCTCGGAAAAACTGGGCAGCCTGCCGACCTGCGCCAGCGTCGTGAAATAATCGAGCGGCAGGATGTGACCAGCGATGATGACGCACAGGTAGCCAATATAGTCCTGATTATCGGCAGTCAGCGGCTCGAAGCGTTCCTGGTTCAGCGTGCGAAAAATCTGCTCGAACTCGTCGGCCTCAAACGCATCACCAAGCACATCTGCCACGCTCGCGGTGAGCGCCCGCAGCCGCGCCGCGTCAATCAGGGGGGCGTTGCGCCCGCGCGCGCCGATTAGCGCCTTGTCGAGATCGATCAGCACCATGGTCGACTCATCGACATGAAAATCGTCGTCATCGAGCGCCGCTGACCAATCGTGGAGCATGCTCCAGCGGTTCGCAAACGTTATATCATCATCGAATGCCTTCGCTGGCTCATCCGCGCTGTCGCTGCCGATGAACGCGCGCCCGTCCCAGCCGGTCACATCCTGTATTGCCGTGAAAGCGCCGCCGTCGCTCATGCGCGTGTCGCCGACCAGCACAAGGCGGCGGATCGGTACATCGGGCGCGCGCAATTGCTGAGCAGCCTCCAGCAGCGCGGCGACCACGCGGGCATGCGCCTCGTCGCCCTTGCGCAGCGGCACATCAGCCGGAATGCCAAGCTGCGCTCGCAGAGCGGAGTTCCCCGGCAGCCGTTCGTTGAGCGATTGCAGGCTGCGGTACGCCAGATTGTCACCAAGGAGATCGTGGATTGTGGCGGTGCCGTAGATTTGCATGCACGTCCTTTTTCACCACAAAGGCACAAAGAACACAAGTCCGAAAAAGATCAGTATATATTCTTTGTGCTCTTTGTGGTTTATTTATAATTACAACAGCGCCGCCAGCCGCCGCACGCCCTCATCGATTTGCGCAGGTGTCACGGCGCAGAACGGCAGCCGCACGAACTTTTCGCCGTTTGGATCAGCGCCATCGTCAGCGTCGGCAAAGAACGCCTGGCCGGGCGTCAGTATCAAGCCGTGTTCCTTCGCGCGCGCACCCAGATTCGCCGTGTTCGCGCTGTCGGGCAGCATGACGCTGACGAAGAAGCCACCGTTCGGCAAGAACGCCTGCGCGTTCGGCAGTTCACGCTGCACTGCGTCGACCATGGCGCGCCAGCGCGGGCGGTACAGCTCCTTCAAATGCTCGATGTTCGGCCCGAGCCAGCCGCGCTTGATGTACTCTGCGACGGCGGCCTGGGTGGGCAATACTGGCGCGAGATAGGTGTCCTCGCCAAGTTTCGTCACCGAGGCGATGAACTCCGCCGGGGCGACCATGTAGCCGACGCGCAGGGCCGGGGCCAGCAACTTGCTAAACGAGCTCATGGTGATAATACGCTGCGGATTGATTTCGCGCAAGAGCGGCAGGTCTTCACCGGCGTAGCGCAGCTTGCGGTACGGCACGTCCTCGATGATCCAGAAGCCGTAGCGGTTCGCCAGTTCGACGACGGCGCGGCGCTTCTCAAGCGACATGGTCGCGCCGGTCGGGTTCTGAAAGTCGGGCACGAGGTACATAAACGCTGGCACGTCGCGCTTGAGTTGCGCTTCCAGCCGCTCGATGATGATGCCGTCCTCCTCCAGCGGAATGCCAATTACCTTTGCGCCGCGCCGCCGGAATGTCGTAATCGCCCGGTCGTAGCTCGGCTGCTCGACCAGCACGGTTGCACCCGGCTTGATCAGATAGGCCGAAACGAGATCTTGCAACTGGAGCGAGCCGTTGCCGACCATGATCTCTTTTTCAGAGACGCCGTACTCCTCTGCAAGCTGGCGGCGCAGCGGTAGGTAGCCGGGCTGTTGGCCGTACTGCAATACCACAGCGCTGTCATTACTCAAGACCGATTCGAAGCAAATGGACAATTCCTCGGCGGGAAACGCCTCGGTGGGCGGCACGCCGCGGGTGAAGACGATTTGGTCACTCATACATTTCTCCAATAAAATGAACTACAAATTTACGCCCATGTTAGGATGGCAGCATAAAAACACTGTCATGTTGAGCGGAGCGAAACATCTCTTCGAGATGCGTTGATTGACATTGAGATGCTTCACTTCGTTCAGCATGACATTGTTTATTCCTGGCATTCCTTTATGTCTATCTTCCTTCGTCATTAGTCCTTCGTCCTGTTACGAAACGATTCCTGCAGCAACCAGCAACTCAGCGTTCAGAATAGCACCGCCCGCCGCGCCGCGAATGGTGTTGTGCGACAGCGCGACCATGCGCAGGTCGAGCAGTGGGCATGGCCGCACCCGCCCGACGCTGGCGCTCATGCCGTTGCCTGCGTCACGATCGCGGCGCGGCTGCGGGCGATCGGCTTCGCGACGGACGATGATCGGGCGCTCCGGCGCACTCGGCAGGCCACGTACCACTTCGGGCGCGCGGAATGCTTCGAGCGCGGCGATAGCCTCGTCCACACCCGGCTTGCGGTCGAAGGCGAGCGACAGGAGCGCCGTATGGCCGTCGATTACCGGCACGCGCGTGACCTGCGCGCTGATGCCAATTTGCGCCATGCCCACATGCCCGTCGCGCACTGTGCCGAGCAGCTTGAGCGGCTCGGTCTCGACTTTATGCTCCTCGCTTCCGTCGCCAATATTCGGCACGATGTTGTCGAGAATGTCGAGCGAGGCGACGCCGGGATAGCCCGCGCCAGAGATCGCCTGCAACGTCGCGGCGTGCATCTGCGTAACGCCGAACGCATCGTGGAGCGGCTTGAGCGCCATAACGATCCCAATCGTCGAGCAGTTCGGGTTGGTGACGAGGCAGCCGCGCCATCCGCGCTCGGCCCGCTGCCGCTCCAGTATGGCGAGGTGGTCAGGGTTGACTTCGGGGATGATCAGCGGCACATCGGCGACGGCGCGGTACGACGATGCGTTCGAGCAAACCGCGACCTGCGCGGCCCACAGCGGCTCGTACTGCTTGGCTGCGTCAGTCGGCAGCGCCGAGAGCGCCAGCGCCACATCGGCAACTTGCTCGGTCGGCTGGACGACCATGTTCGCCACGTGGGCAGGCGGCGCATCATCCAGTACCCAGCGCACCAGTTCGCCGTAAGGCCGCCCGACCGTGCGCTCCGAGCCGGTCAGCGCGGCGATTTCGAACCAGGGATGATTTTGCAGCAGCTGCACCATGCGCTGCCCGACCGCGCCTGTCGCGCCGAGAATGGCGATAGGGATTTTCTTCTGTGTCATACGCTACTCCTGAAAGGTCATAACATGAGGTTCTCTTTTGTCTTTTCGTAGCTAAATTAAGCGCCGCGCCATCAGCAACTCGTCGTAGTACACGCCTTCCCACTGCAATACTTCTGGCTCCACTCCATAGACGCTGAAGCCATGCCGAAGGTAACAGCGAATTGCCGCCACATTCGTTGTGGTCACTGAAAGCTTGATGAGCCGCAACTCGCGCGCTTGCGCCCAGCCGATGCACGCCTCGACGAGCGCATCAGCAACACCTGCGCCGCGCCACGCGGGACGAACATAGACACCCCAAATATGGCTGGCATGGCGTTCCTTGGTGTTGCTTTCCCGAAAAATACCGGCTGTACCCACGAACTGCCCGTCTGCCTCAGCGACAAATGTCACACGATCATCGCTCGACTGAATGCGCTCCATCCAATAGCTTTCCGGCTGCACTGCCGACGCTGCGTAATCCGAGCCGAACACCGTCGGATGGTTCTTGAGCGCCTCCAACCGTATTTCGCGGTAGGCGTGCATGTCGCTCGGAGCAAGCGGGCGAATGGTGAATTGTGAGTTCATAGTTGTTCAGCAGGGGCGAACACATAGGTTCGCCCGTACGTAATAATTATCATCGTTTTCATCACAGGCGGACATGTCAAGCGTCCGCTGTCGTCTACACCGTCAGCCGGTGAATCGCCCGCACCGCCGCGTCGCCATCCTCGCCAGCGACCACAATGCTGATCGAGCATTCCGACGAGCCTTGCGCGATGGCGATTACATTGATGCTTTGCCCGCCTAGCGCGCCAAATATGCTACTGGCGACGCCCGGCGTTTCGCGCATGCCCGCGCCGACCGCCGTGACAATCGCCACGCCATCCTGGGCAGCAATCCGGTCGATGTCGCGGCGCTCAAGCTCTTTGCTCAGCCATTCTTCCAGCGCACGAACGACTGACTGAGATGAATCCATCGGCACCACAAAACAGATGCTCTGCTCCGACGACGCCTGCGAAATCATGAGCACGTTGGCATCCGCGCTGGCGACCGCGCCGAACGTCCGCGCGGCAATGCCCGGCACGCCGATCATGCCGCGCCCGCCAACCGTAATCATGCTCATGTTGCGGATAAGCGCCACGGCCTTCACCGTGCGCCCGTCCGGTGTACCCTTTGCAACAATCAGCGTGCCAAGATGTGACGGATGAAACGTATTGCGAATGCGCAGCGAGATGCCGCGCTCGACCACCGGGCGCACCGTGCGCGGGTGCAGCACCTTCGCGCCGAAGTAGGCCAGTTCGCCCATTTCGATGTATGACAGCTCCGGCAGAATCTGCGCGTCGGGCGCAAGGCGCGGGTCGGTCGTCATGACGCCGTCCACGTCGGTGTAAATCGCTACCTCATCGGCGTCGAGCGCCGCGCCAATGATTGCGCCGCTGTAATCCGAGCCGCCGCGGCCCAGCGTGGTCGTGACGCCCGCTTCGGTCGCGCCGATGAAGCCGGTGATCACCGGAACAATGCCCTGCTCCAGCAGCGGCATGATCCGCGCCTGCGTAAGCGCTCGCGTCTGCGGATGGGACGGCACAGCGCTGCCAAACTGATCGCTTGTCACAATTAGTTCCGTGGCATCCACGGCTTCTGCACGCAGACCACGCGCGCGCATCGTCGCGGCGATAATCCGGGCGCTCATGCGCTCGCCCATGCTGGCGATCGCGTCAAGCGCGCGCGGCGATGCTTCGCCAAGCACATGGATGCTGTGGCACAGCAACTCGAATTCGTCGAGCATACGCCCGATCTGCTCACCGACAGCTGCTTTATCTGCCTGGTCGCTCACGAGTTCCGCCAGCGCGGCGTTGTGCTTCTCGCGCAGTTTCACGGCCAGTTCGCGGTACGCATCGCCTTTTCCAGTTTCGGCCACACGCGCGCCGCCTAACAGCAGGTCAGTCACGCCGCTCATGGCAGAAACCACCACCACGACATGATTCCATTCCTTGAGTTGGTCGCGCGTGATCGCCGCAACGCCCTCAATAGCTGCCGCCGAGCCAACTGACGTGCCACCGAATTTCATTACAAGAAGAGACATACTATTTCTCCTGACACGATGACAGAGTGAAGGGCGACAAGATGAAGTTCTTGTTCCAAAGTTTACACACTACTACAGCAGATTGCAAAACAGTTGAGCATTCATGTATAGGCGAGAAACACACTGTAGCGCGTAGAACGCAACTGCTTACTGCCGCCTGCCGACTGCAAACTGCTATAGAAGCCATCTTGTCACCGTGTCATCGTGTCATCTTATCACCGTGTCACAGTCCAAGCCATTTCACGATTTCGTCCATGTCGGCTTTGATCGGCGTCGGCGCGTCGAACTGCTCGACCGCCAGACCGGGATCTTTGAGACCATGGCCGGTCAGCACGGCGACGTAGCGCGCATCACGCTCGGCGCGGTTTTCGGCAAGCAGCTTGCGCAGACCGGCCACGCCTGCTGCCGAGGCCGGCTCGCAGAACACGCCTTCCAGCCGCGCCAGGTCGCGCCACGCCGAGATAATCTCCTCATCGGTCACGCAATCGATCAGGCCGCCCGACTCATCGCGCGCGGCGGTTGCGTACTTCCAACTTGCCGGATTGCCGATCCGGATAGCGGTGGCAACCGTCTCAGGATGCTCGACCGGCGCGCCATGGACGATCGGTGCGGCTCCAGCGGCCTGGAAGCCAAGCAGGCGCGGGCGCCTGTCGATTTTGCCCGCCTCATGGTAACGGCAAAAGCCACGCCAGTAGGCCGTGATATTGCCCGCATTACCGACCGGCAGGCAGAGCGCGTCGGGCGCGCCGCCGAGCACATCGCAAATCTCATAGGCCGCCGTGGTTTGTCCCTCGATCCGGTTCTGGTTAACCGAATTTACCAGCGTCACCGGAAACTCGCTGGCAACGTCGCGCACGATGTTGAGCGCCTGGTCGAAGTTGCCGTCGATCACCATGAGCCGCGCGCCGTACATCAGCGCCTGGGCCAGCTTGCCGAGCGCGATTTTGCCCGACGGCACCACCACGATCGACTCGATGCCCGCCCGCGCGGCGTAGGCGGCGGCGCTGGCGGAGGTGTTGCCGGTCGAGGCGCAGATGATTGACTTTGCGCCTTCTTCCAGCGCCTTGGCGACGGCCATGACCATGCCGCGATCCTTGAACGAGCCAGTTGGGTTCATGCTTTCGCATTTGAGGTACAGTTCGCGCACGCCGAGCGCGGCAGCCAGGCGCGGCGCTTCGACAAGCGGCGTGTTGCCTTCGTGGAGGGTCAGGCGGGGCGTTTGGTCGGTGACGGGCAGAAATTCGCGATAGCGCTCAATCAGCATACTTCCTCCGCATGTGCAGATGTGAACGTTCATCTGCGATCTAGAATGTACAATTAAAAAACCCCCGTCCTTTGCAGGAGGGGGCAATTCATCGCTCAACAAGGTTACTTAACCTACTACCCTCCTACGCACAAAAGCCCCGACGGTAATCGTCGAGGTCGTGGTAGTGGTGGTAGTCATCAGGTTGTGTGCGCGGTGGCACATAGCAATCAGCTTTCGTTGTTTTGTTGCTGTTACTATAAAGCCAGTTGGGCATGCTGTCAAGCGGGGAGGTGATGATGATTTGAAAAATCGGGAACGTCTGATCACAGAGTGACAACATTGGAAGCTTACTCGTTTCAAGCCCTCATTTCATGGTATCATCAAGCCATTCACATAATTCAATGAGGCACATATATGCTCATTCTGTATAGCGGTGGTGGCGCGCAGGATTTCGAACTACTCGGCCCTACGTTAGATAATACAGTTCAGCAAAAATTGTTCAACGCGGCGTACCAAATGCTCAAGTCTCGTGGTGAAGATGAAATCGGCAAGCCTTCTTACGGCACTCAATTTTAAACTAAGTAATGCTATAAATGGATTTCAGGATGAGTTTTGCGTACTTCACGCGATCACGAGATCTTAATACATATGAGAGGCTACGGAGCACAAGTGATAGAAAAGACTTTCAGTATTCTTGCGAAAAGTTAGCAAGTACTGTTTCTGAGCTTCATGCATTCGTACGCTTTGTTGTAGTACATGCGGATATTAACATCCCTACTTACAATGAAGATGAAATATCGGGATTTAATCAAGCCAAATTTACGTTTAAGGACAGTAAAAAGATAGAACATGATGGCATCTCTTTCCGCTCAAGAACTGAGATCGTAATATACGAAGCGCTTATCAAGCGAGGTCTTCTAATATTTCCTTTGCCAGTTGCTGTAATGGGACGCAAAGGCACTCTTAAAGAACCTGATTTCGTAGTGAGCTACAATGGTAGAATTGGAATTCTTGAGATCCATGGTGATAAATGGCATCCGCCAGAAACGGCAGCAAAAGAGCATGAGCGGCGGCGGGCGTTTGCCAAACTTGGCGTGAATGTGTATGAAATATTTGGAGCCGATCGCTGTCAAAAAGACCCTGATGGCGTGGTTAATGATTTTCTACTTGCATTTGCACGTTCAGCTTAACTCATACTATAAATTACTGAAATCTGAATTCTTCGAAGAAAGAACGTCCCATGCTCATCGCCATCACTCCCGACGTTCAGTCCCAGCATCAAACAGAACGAACTGATGCAAGGCATTGAGGATCGCCATGCTTACTAAAAGAATCCATAACCCAAATCCTCCGCCAACATCAACCATATCTTGCCGTCGAATACGGCGTCAAGCGCATTGGGTTATTCGGATCGTATGCCAAAGGAGTGCCTACCGAATTGAGCGATGTTGATTTGGTAATTGAGTTTGAGCGCCCGATTGGCTTCAAATTCGTTGAGTTGAGTGACTATCTAGAGCAACTGCTCAGCTGCAAAGTCGATATTCTTACGCCGACAGGCGTTGAAGGAATCAGAGTTGCTCGCGTTGCGCAAGACATCAAGGAAAGCGTCGAGTATGTCTAAACGCAGTGACAAAGACGCTTTGGAGGACATGCGCGAGGCAGGGCAGCGTATTGCGCTCTATACTGCAGGAATGACATATAAATCATTTCTGAACGACCCAAAAACGCAAGATGCTGTTGTTCGCAACCTCGAAATTCTTGGTGAAGCTGCAAAGAACATATCACCAGAGTTGCAAGCAAAGCACGCCAGTATTCCCTGGAGAGGGATTGCAGGCACACGCGGCAGGCTAATCCACAAATACTTTGGTGTAGATCTCGATATCGTCTGGCAGATTATTACCATAGATTTGCCGGTACTTACAAAGCAAATCGAAGATATTCTGAATTCAAATATTGATACAGTTTAGTTTAGAGGTAAAGAAAAATCCCGCCATGCTCATTGCCGTCGCCCGCGACGTCAGCCCCAGCATCGAACAGTGCGAACTGACGCACCTCGAACGCGAACCAATCAGCTTCGAAGCTGCCCAGGCGCAGCATGAAGCATAGGTACAATGCCTGGCAGCGCTTGGCTGTGACGTGCACTGCTTGCCCGCCGAACCGGCCATGCCCGACGCGGTGTTCGTCGAGGACACGGCGATTGCGCTGAGGCGGCATGATCGATGGGCAAATGGTGATCGCAACCGTTGGATTGGATGAATTAGCAAACTAAATAAAGCGCCAGAGGAAATATCTGGCGCTCTATTGTGATCTCACGATGTCATCATTATGGCTGCTCGTCCGAGCCGAACCCGCCCGATTGCAGCACGAACACGCGATTCGGCCCCAACATGTGACCCATCCAGCCGCCGTCGCCATAGGTCACAGTTGAAGCGGTATCACCCTGCTCCGGCGCAACCGCCCAACCAAGCTCATTCTGGATCGACGGATTATTCCACCAGACCTTGCCGAAGCCACGTACCGGGGCTACCAGACCAGACGGCGGGGATTTCGAGCCGTCGACCGGCTCACCTTCCTGGTAGGTGTCTGGGAAGGCTTGCCACTTCCAATTCATGCCTGCTGAGGTGAGTATATACGTCATGGGCGCGTTATCTTTCGGACCGACCCACAGCATCCAGCCGTGATCGAACTGCTAAATCGCGGCGGGCACATATTCGCGGATGTATGGGGTTGGGCAGCCGTTCGAACGGAGATAGCGCTTGACGACATTCAGCAGCGCGGTGTCTTGCAGCGGCGGGCATGGCTCGGCGCGCACAATGTCGCGGGCGAGCAAGCCGAGCAGCACGTCATACGGCTGGGCGTTCTCGGAGTGGTATTCCATGCGCCGCCGCTCGAAATACTGTACCAAATACGTCTTACCCTTGACCGTCTCCTGCATGGCAGGCGTAATCGGGTAGCCGAAGCGCTCCAGACCACCGTTGTGCTGCCAGTAGTAGCTGAACGGCGCGCAGACGCTGTAGCCGGTCTGCGTAAATGATTGGCACAACTCATAGCCATGATGCGGATCATTGTTACCCATCGTCCATGGACGACCCGTCCGCTCCAGGTAATAGGCACCTAACCGTCCGGTCAGCACACCCTGGCCTTCATTGCTGTGGTCCTCCAGCCGGTCGCGCTCGAACCACTGCACCGGCCCGCTCCACGTGCCTTCCACATTTTGAACTTGCTGCGTGCTGATGGGATACCCGAAGACGGGCAGGCCGCCGTTGCGCTCCCAGTAATCAAGAATAACACCAGAAACACAGAAACCTGTCTCCGGAAAACAGCGCTCGCGTTGGAGCGGCGCGGCACTCACGGATAGGGGCGCACGTGCTGCCGCCAACAACGCGAGCAGCAACAGCATAAACCATCGTTTCACATCCTCCTCCATATATCTATTCCCGCTTGCATGCTTGGAGTGTACGAACATGGCTTGCGAGAAGGAATAATTACCAACTACAATGCCGCTGTTGCGCAGGTGACGGCGGGCTACACAGCCTGACGAGCGCCTGAAAACGCTGAGACGTGCAGCCCGCCGCCAGTGATTTAATGTAATATCCCTACAAAACGAGGCAATGCGGTATGATAGCGCCCGCCCCAAGGAGGACGAGCAGTTTGGTGCGGTGTGTCGTGACTACGGTATTGGCGCGGCTACCTTCGAGCGTTGGCAGAACCCCGCCGCTGGGATGAGCGTCAGTGAAGCGCAGTTCTGACCGTCGTGGACGAAGGCAGCCGTGAAGGGGGAAAGACGAGCGGTGGCATGGAACCCGCCGTGATGCATGCTTATAGCTGGATCGGTTTGCCCCTGTGGGAGAAGCGCGGGTGCGGCGTGCAGTCTCCCGTCATCACTCCAATCACGCAGTTCACATCGTCGACGCGGGTATTGCCCCCGTTATGTACATGCATTCCTGGTATGAAGCGCAAGTGCCCCCGCAGGACGCTCGGATGCCTATTTGCCGAGATCCCAAGGGGGCATGACCATTTATATTGGTCTTATTTGGATGTCTCTCGTAACGCTAACCACACACCGAGCCCTGCTTCTACACCACATAGCAGGCGTGTTATCGTTTGATGCTCTACCAGGGTCTCAATGAATTCCTGGTATGGTCGGGGCCCAAACCTCCAAAGAATCAGGTACCTGCGTGGCCTGATGAAACCGATTATCCCCTCACCAATCATTCCAATCGCCAGAACCTCTTTGAGCCGTTTGCCAATCATTGCATTCTCCTTATAGGTTACAGCATGCATCTGACGATGTCAGAGCTTCAATGCACCCTTGAGTATCGTTGCAAAGCCAACCGGGTTGTCCCACATCATCCCATGCCCTGCATCTGGCACGATCAGCACAGGAATCCCCTGAGCCGGCAGCCGCTCTGTATCTGGATCTGGGAGGGAGTGCTCACCAAAGAGAAAGCTGCGCGGCATCGGTAACTGTAGAAACTGTTCGCGCATCGTTGGTTGCGTCCCCCGCACGAGACCGACGGCGCTCCGGTGGAGGGCATGCGGAGCAGCCAGTTGGAGCATACCAACAAGTGTAGCAGCGCCAGCGTCCCCGCCTCGTCCCGCTGCATAGACCTGCTCTATAAGGGCCGCATAGCCGCTGGTGACGAATGCTTCCTCCGATTGCGCGGCAATTCCCCGACTGAAGAATCCTCCTCCGGGGTCCAAGTTCCCATCCGCCACCACCAAGCATGCTACCAACTCGGGCCGGCGGGCGGCAAGCGTAATCGCGACCGACCCACCCATACTATAGCCAATCACCGCACAACCAGCGAGTCCGAGATGGTCAAGCAGAATAGCAATCGTGGTGGCATGGCTCTCCAGAGTATAATCAAAGCTATCCGGACGATCACTAAAACCGTGCCCAAGCATATCAAGTAAGATGGTGCGGGCGTTTGTCAAACCAGGTGCACGAATGATGTGCGTATAGGTGCCCCATGCTGAGCCTCCGAGTCCGGCCAGATAGACGTGGGCGGGCTGGTCGTCTGGCAGATCATGGTAGCGGAGGAATGCCTGCCAATGGGGCAGGAAGAGCGAGTTCATACCATACCTCCTCAGATATGCACAGGGCAACGGCTGTTCGTGCTGAGATAGACGTGGTCGTGTGACTGTGGTTCAGATCAGAACGGCCATGCGGAGCCGTCCCTACTCTACGCTCATGACATGATGATATTCACCACTACTATACTCGATGCGAATACCACTGTCTACCGCATTCTGCCGAGACATTATGATCATCTGGACGCATCATGTGCCGTTGGCGCGCCGCTCAATAGTGCGATGCTATGCCGAGACGAAATTAACCACGCACGAACAGGTACGGCAGCAAACGATAGCGAAACAAACGTGGCAGCGTGTACCATGTCAACTGCCAGCCTGTGCGGCTCAGCCACCATGTCCACGGATTCCAGTAGCCTGTTGACGGCGCATGACAATCGTAGATCGTCAGCCCGCTGCCACGCCATGCCCGCTTGGCCGTGAGGTGCGCGCGAATCCCCTCGAAGTCCGACATGACCAGCACCACGGTCGTAAATCCGTGCGCTTGAATGATCGGCAGCGCATAACGCACATTTTCTGCCGTGTTGGTGGCCTGTGATTCCAGAAGGATGCGATCGGCTGGCACACCGAGCGCCACCAGCCGATCGCGGAACCACGGCGCTTCAAGCGCTTCGGCGCCTGGCACCAGCACGCCGCCGCTGACCAGCAGGGTGCGCACAACGCCACGATGGTACAACTCGGCTGCCATGGCGCAGCGCGATTGCACTTTCCATGGCAGCCCCGCGCCGAACACCAGCGCAACGTCGGCGGGCTGCGGCGGCAGCTTGCGGCGATTGAAGGTGTGGCCCAAGGCGATGAATGAGGTAACGACCATCGCTAACACGCCGAACCATGCGCGTCGTCGAGGAACAAGTTGATGTGCTTTCTCTCTATGCTTCATATCGGCGCAAGCAATAATCATACTAAATCGAATGCTTACTTACGATGTCCCTCACCCCGGCGCTACCGCGCCACCCCTCTCCCATATTGGGAGAGGGGCTGGGGGTGAGGGGTTCAAAAGTGAAGCATGCCCGAACGAAGATTATTCCTCAAACTGCCGCACCGAAATCACGGCATTCTGCCCGCCGAAACCAAACGCATTCGCAAGCGCGACACGGACCGGCTGCCGTCGCGCCTCGTTCGGCACGTAATCCAGATCGCACTGCGGGTCGGGCGTCTCGTAGTTGATCGTCGGCGGCACGATGCCGGTCTCGATGCTCTTGACGCAGCCGATCACCGCCAGCGCGCCCGCCGCGCCCGCCGTGTGGCCGACCATGGACTTGATGCCGCTCACGGATATTTTGTAAGCATGCTCGCCGAGCGCCTGCTTGATTGCTGCCGTCTCCGCCGCGTCGTTCAGCGGCGTGCCGGTGCCATGCGCGCTGATGTGATCCACGTCCTCCGGCTGTAGCTCGGCGTCCTCAATCGCTCGCGTGATCGCCAGCGCCGCGTACTCGCCATCGGCGCGGGCGCGGTCAGGTGAAAGGCATCCTCGGTCGCGCCAAAGCCCGCGAGTTCGGCATAAATGTGCGCGCCGCGCGCCAACGCATGCTCAAGCTGCTCCAGCACCAGCATGCCGCAGGCTTCGCCGCCGGCCGTGCCTTTGCGCCGTGCATCGAAGGGCCGCACGGCATGCGCCGGATCGTCGCCGGGCGGCGCAATCGCGCCGATCACGCCGAACGCCATGGCGTTCAGCGCGGTCACACCGGCGTCGGTGCCTCCACACACTGCCACCACCGCATCGCCGCGATGCACCGTGCGCGCCGCTTCGCCAATCGCGTAGGTGCCGGTGGCGCAGGCCAGCACCGGCGCGGTGGTCGGCCCGTGCAGGTCGTAGGCCATGGCGACGTGGCAGGCCGCCATGTTGTAAATAAAGGTCGGCATGTACAGCGCATCGATCCGCTTGCGCCCTTTGGCCTCGAACGCGAGCGCCTGCTCCTCGACATTGGCCGTGCCGCCGAGCGCCGTGCCGACGTTCACCGCCACCTGCGTGCGGTCGAGTTGATCGAGATCGAGGCCGCTGTCCTTGAGCGCCTCGCCCGCCACCGCAATGGCGAACTGCGCGAAACGGGCGGCGCGTTTGGCCGTTTTCGGGTTCATGTAGTCGCGCGGCTCGAAGTCTTTCACCTCGGCGGCGACGACATACGGGAAGTCGGTCGTGTCGTAGCGCGTGGCGAGCGCTACCGCCGAGCGCCCGGCGACCAGGCCGTCCCAGAATGCCGGCACGCTGTTGCCGAGCGGCGTGATCGCGCCCATGCCGGTAATGACGACGCGATGGGTTTGCTTATTTCGCATTTTCTTGCCTTGATTTCACCACAAAGACATCAAGAACACAGGGAATTATAGTACAACATAGCAGGGGCAAAGTCGTATGTTGAATGCTGTGCCCCAGCACATTACACACCGTAGAACGACCGTATCGCCGCGCCAATGTAGGCAACCTGCTCGCGCGCAAGCGTGGGAAAAATGGGCAAGGAGACGCCGTGTTCATAGCCGTAGATGGCATTAGGATAGCGTGCGTCATCAAGATCAAGCGTGCCGCCGTTATGCACATCCAGAGAAGCAAAGCATGGCTGGCGATGCATCGGCACGAAAAACGACCGCGTTTGAACCCCGTGGCGTTCAAGGTGCGCCATCAAGTCGTGCGCTCGTTCGCACAGCAGCATTGCCCGAAACGGCACATATTCAGATCCTGGTTCGACTGACAGGAAAACGACAGCGCCCACATGGTCCAATTCTTCATGGTACCAATTCAGAATTGCATGCTTTCGTACAATAATCTCGTCGAGCTTCGCAAGTTGCGTCAGCCCAACGGCGGCCTGCATGTCAGTTATCCGAAAGTTGTAGCCAATTGCCGGGTGGAAAAACGATCCACGGTCGAGCCGTCCCTGGTTGCGAAGGAGCCGCAACCGCTCATAGACCGTTTCGTCACGGCAGACAACGTAGCCGCCCTCACCGGTGGTGATGGTCTTATCGGCAAAGAATGAGAAGCAGCCCACATCGCCAAATGTACCGGCGTGCTGTCCTGCGTAGCGCACGCCAACCGCCTGAGCCGCATCTTCGATAATCTGCAACCCGTGTGCCCGCGCAAAATTCATAACCTCATGCATGTTGGCAGTCATTCCATACAGGTGGACAGGCATGATCGCGCGCGTTCGATCGCTGAGCATCGCGGAGCAGGCCGACACATCGATTTGATAGTTCTGATCGTTCACCTCGACAAACACCGGCGTCGCGCCAGTTAGTAGCACGGCGTTCGCGGAGCCGATAAACGTCGTATCTGGAACCAGCACCTCATCGCCGGGACCAATGCCGAGCGCGAGCAACCCGAGCACCAATGCCAGCGTGCCATTTGGGGCAAATACGCCGTACTGAGCACTCATGAGCGTGTTCAGCGCCGCGCTGAAGGCGGCACACTGCGGCCCCTCGGTGATCCAGTTATCTGCAATTGTCTGAGCGACTGCGGCCTGCTCCTCATCACCAAGCCACGGCGACACCTGTGGAATGCGCATTATGTTCTGCCCCTTTTACTAGCGTGGAATCAGCCGCATTGCAAGACCGCCACGTGGCTGAAGCGAGGTGGATGGATGGAGCGCTGGCGCCGCCGACGCTGGCACCATGTGCCACATGCGAGCAAGCGTAGCGAGCACCAATATGCTTTCAGTCCAGGCAAACGTTTCGCCTATACAGCGTCGTGGCCCAATACCGAAAGGAATAAAGGCACCTTTGGGCATGTCGGTCAGCGCGGCCTGTTCCCAGCGCTGCGGCGCGAAGGTCATCGGATCACTGAAAAAGCGTGGATCATGGTGCAGCACGTATTGGCTCACAATCACAGCGGCGTCACGCGGCACAGTGGTTCCGCGTATTGGACACGCGTTGAGCGCGCGGCGGCTGGTGGACCATGATGGTGGATAGTGTCGTAGCGTCTCGGTAAACAGCATGCGCGTGAAGCGAAGCCGCGGTATATCTTCCACAGTAGGCAGTCGTCCCGCGAGCACTGTGTCAATCTCGGCATGGAATGTAGCGGCAAGATCAGGGCGTCGGGCGAGTTCATACCACGTCCAGGTGAGCGCGGCAGCAACCGTCTCGCGCCCGGCAAGCAACAACGTGAGCACCTGATCACGAATCAGCGCCAGTGGTGTGCCAGCGCGGAGAAGCTGAGCTACAACACTATGATCATTGGCCCCGCGCTGTATAGACGACTCGATCATGCGTATGATCGCCTGATCGAGGAGCTGCTGACTGCGCATGCGTTCGCGGCGTTGCGACAGGAGCAGCCTATTGGCAATGCGCGCGAAGGGCGAGCTTTGGCGGTGCAGCCAATCCGCGAGCACCGTGAGTGCCGCGCTCAATCCGGGTATTTCATCGTGCATGGCATGCCCGCTCACGGCATGGACGATGATTGCCAGCGCGAGGTGCAGCATCTCTTGCCATACGTCGCGCACTTCGCCTGCACGCCACGATGCGCCACATTCCGCTGCATGCTCAACCATCATTGGCGCGTGCGCCATTACGTTCGCAACCTGAAATGCTGACTGGAGTTGGCGGCGTATTTCATGATGCAGCGCGCCTTCACTCACCAGCAAGCCATCGCCCAGCCAGCTGCGCGAACGCGCATGCGCGCGCCCCTTCACAAAGTTGGCGTGGTGTATCGCCAGAATTTCAAGCGCAGCCTGGGGGCTGTTGAAGATCAGCAACTCGCGCCGACCAACACGCAAACGTACAACGTCACCCTGTGTGTGCGCTGCGGAAAGGAGCAGGTACGGATCGCGTCGGGCTACGAGCGCGATATTTTGGGCGAGCGGATGCGCCACGAATCTGGCAATCATGCACTTCACGCGGCTTGTAGATAGCGCGCGGCATCGGCAATCTGCCATGCGCGCTGTTGTGCAACACGTGGGTGCAGCCGGAACGTCCGGCGTACCTCGTCCGGCGTCACATGTCCAAGCGTTCGAATCGCATGCGGGTCGCCTTCGCCCAACTGCAGCGCGCGGCAATACGACAAATAGCCAACCTCAGCCGGGTTCATGCCCATGAGTGTTGCAGTCAATGTATCAACTGCCAGCGCATCCGTTCCTGCCAGCGCCACCCGCCACGCAACCGGCTCGCCATCAACTGGCCCGCTCCCTTCCATTGCGGTAAAGCCATCAATAACCGACAGGTGCGGACGAACAAGCGGCGCAAGCAATGCCAAATTGAGGTTCATGGCCGGGTAGCCCTGGTGCATCGCGAGCTTGTCACTCGGCTCGCCTAGCGGAAACCGCTCAATCTGTGCTGGTGGCAGGCCAAGCTGCCCGGTTGCGCGACGCAGCAGCCGGGCCAGGCGCGGAGGCAGTGCTGCGGGCGGCGCGTCATTGCGCAGTGCGCGATTCACGAGCGCCCCCATGATCATGTTCTTGAGCGATAATGTGACAATGACTGTGTCATGTGTCTTTGGCGGGCCAACCGAGATGCGCATGTCGCTTTCCACGATTGTTCGCGCGAGCCGTACGGTCTGCGGGCGCAGCGCGCGATCATACACCGGCACCGCAATGGTCGCATCAGCGTTGAGATCGCAAAGATCGACATTGTATTGCCTGGCAAGTGCCGTGTAGCCAAAGCGTTCAAATCCTTCGCATGTGCGCGCCACTGCCGATCCTTCGGCGATGATAATCGGCCCGTTGTAACGCATGCGCAACACATCAAGCACAGCCCGTATCGCGTCAACATGCGTGGACGCTTCCTGCCGGGTTGTCGAAACCAGGTTGGGCTTAATCACGACACGTCGACAATCAGCGAGCGGCAGTTCGTCCTGCACGAGCGCCAATGCATCGACAATGTTGTTGTAGCGGTCGTCGCCGCGCACCAGGGCAACATTAGCAGTCATGATGATTCCTCCAGCAATTCGGTCAGCACGCGCCCTTGAAGCATAGCAGGCGGCGCAATACCGAGCAAGTGGACAATCGTTGGCGCAAGATCGGCCAGTGTTGCCCCTTCGACCTGGCTGTTCGCGCGCACGCCCGGCCCCCATGCCAGCAAAATACCTTCAGGCTGATGGTCGGCATCGAAGCGGCTGATGTTGCCCGGCAAACTCGCCGGATCAGGCGCAGCCTCCGGGTTCCACTCGATGGTCATATCGGGGGCCAGCGCCAGAAAGGGACCGCTGTACACCTCCTCACGACGGTAGACGGCGCGGATGCGCGGTCGCCCGGCAGCGTCACGCCACGCGCGCAAGGCCGCCGTCACATCTGCAACGGCACGGTCGTAGTCTGCTCCCGGCGCAACAATGCCGTGCGGCTCGCGGCCTTGCGTATTGATCCACACTTCCCATGGCGAAGGGCCAGCATAGGCAACGGTGGTCGCCCAGTCGATGCCAGCAAAGCGCGCCTCGGACTCGACACGGTTGCGCACGCCGGGCAGCCGCCTGCGAAGCGCATCTTTCTGGGCTTCGTTGAGGTGCTGGCGCAACCAGCCGTACGCAGCGCCGACAGCGCGTTGCTGTAATGGCTGTCGTGCAGTGGGCAGATAATGGAGAAAGCCATGCCGCGCGAGCCATTCGGCAAGCAAGGTAGGCGTGGCGCAAATTGGGCCGAAGCCATGATCGGACATAAGCAGCAGGCGCGTTTCTGGCCCGGCGACTTCTACCAGCCGCTTCAATCTGCTGTTCGATAAAGCGGTAGCTCTCAAGAATAGCATCATGCTGAGGCCCCTCATCGCGAACCATCTGCTGCCAGAAGAAATGTTGCATTTCATCCGGCATGCTGTACACAACAACGCCCAGGTCCCATGGCTCGCGCTCAAGCGCATAAATGCATGCAGCGGTATGTTTGCGGGCAACGGCGTAGGCATCACGAATGCCGTCGTCTGGTCGATCTTCTTTGATAGCCATAGGAATGTCGCTCATAATCCGGTAGCCGTCAACCACGTGCGCTAATTCGGCCAGAAAATCGGGCGGGTGGCAGAAGCCTGCACTATCAGTGCTGGGAGCATCTACTCCGGCGACCATGACACCGTTCACCGCCTCGACGGGGTAGCTAAACGGCACGTTGATTACGACAACGCGCCGGCCCGCGTCGCTGGCGATCTTCCAGAAAGGTATGCCGTGGCGATCAGCGCCCCGGCGTGGTCGCAGCGTCTGGCGGTCACTTTCCCAACCAAGTTCATGAACAGTCCATGTGTTGCTGGATTTAGCCCGGTCGCGAACATGGTCCAGGCTGGGGCAGTATCGGTATTCGGGGCAGTACGCAGCCGGCCATGGGTACCATTGTTCAGTAAACGAGCAAAGGTCGGCAGCTTGCCTGCTTTCACCCACGGCTGGATGAGATCCAGGGTAGCTCCATCCAGCCCAATAACAAGCAACTTTGTGTGCATTCTAGCTCCTGTTACCAGCGCAAATCGCGTACTCATAGCATGCTTCAAGCTCAGCGGCGCGCAGACTCCAGGCGAATGTGTTCTCAGCGACGGCACGGGCAGTTTGCGCCTGGCGTTCGCGTTGCTCAGGTGCATGCCGAGATCCAGCACGGCATGGGCCAAATCGTCTGATGTGTCGCGCGCCAGCACACCAATATCATAACGTCGCATCACATCTTCCACATCGCCAACCGCCGTCGCCACCGTTGCACGCCCGGCAGCCATGTAATCATTCAGCTTCAGCGGCCAGCGCCCACGATTAGCGCCCGAGTCATGGTACGGCAGCCAACACATGTCGCACGCGGCAAGGTAGCCATTGAGCGCGGCATAATCGAGCGGGCCGGTACGCAGCACCGCCTCGGGCGCAGCAACAAGTTGCTCAATCGGGGCGTTGACGTAACCAATCAGCAGCAGCCGCGCATGCGGTTGGGCGCTGCGAATGCGGTCAAATGCGCAGGCCATCAGCTGCGCGTCGCGCGGAAAGATCGCGCCCACATAGCCGACGATCAGCGCGTCATCTGGCTGACCGAGCGCGCGCCGAGCCGCATGGCGATCCTGAGGATACAATCCTTCAACGTCAGCACCGTCCCGAATGCTGAAAATCTGTGCAGGCGGCACACCCAGCGCGACTGCCTTCGCATGGAGCATCGTGCAGATGACCGTGGTGGCATCAGCGCGGGTGCGGAAATGCTCCTCAAAAAACGTCTCGACTGGACGCAGCACCGCCCGCACGAGTGGATTCGCGCGCTCTTCAACTGATCCGCCGCGCCCAAACCAGTCACACCAGTCAATAACGAGCGGGATGTGCCTGGTCTTTTTCACATACAAAGCTGGCATGAGCACAGTGGGCCGGCACTCAAAGGCATGCACAAGATCGCATTCCTGCCGCGCAATCCACTGGCAGCGCCACAACGCGTCCCAGACATCCCAACCGGAGCGCAATGGCCCCCACAACACATCAGGCGTCTCAACCAGGCGCACACCGTCGATCATGCGCTCACGACCATGGAAGCGCCGGTCGCGCGCCATCGCCAACACAGTGACATGATGGTCGCGCTTGACGAGTTGACGAGCAAAGTGAAATGCTCGCCAGTACGTCCCTTTGCCAACCTCGTTAAAGACCAGCATCACAATCCGGCGCGGCGTCATGCTCGCGCTCCGTCCCACAGGCCACGGAGGTAGGCGACTGCCGCCGGACGCTTGCCGCTGCGCAGGAGGCGCAGCGTGGTACGCGCAGCGCTCATCGCGCGGTACGGCGCAACCAACATCCAGTTCCAGCCTTTGACATGTTTGCGAAAGAATTGAACGCTGCTCCAGGCCATGTGATAGCGTTCGGCAGGAGAATCGCTGCCCCCAATCGACGTCGCGACCTTGTGCCACATGCGGGCGGCGGGGACGACTATCAGTGTGCATCCGGCCTGGCACGCGCGCAAACAGTAATCCATGTCCTCATAGTACATAAAAAAGCGCTCATCAAACAGGCCAACGCGTGCAAAGCAGGTGCGGTGCAGCAGCATGCCACAACCAGTCAGGAAATCGACGGCGAACGGCGCGTCATCATCACGCTGGTGCGCTGGCCGGATCTCAAGCAGGTGCGTTCGCCGCCAACCGCCGAGTGACCAGACGCGATTCGGCTGGTCAGCGTAGAAGATAGCTGGCGCGGCCAGATAAGATTCCGTGGCGCGGGCGGTGTCGATCAGCGTTCGCAACGCATCGGGCGCAAGCAGCGTGTCATTGTTGGCGAGCAAAACATATTCTGCGCCATGGGCAAACGCGCGCTGCATGCCAATGTTGACACCACCAGCAAAGCCGAGGTTCTGCTCGTTCGCAACGATCTCAACCTGCGGAAAACGCGCGCGTATTCGGGCGATTGAATCGTCGCATGAAGCATTATCGACGACCAAAAGCCGAACATGAGGATAGTCAAGCTGATCGCACAAAATCGAGGAATGCCAGTGTGTCATCGGCGCGCTGCCAGTTGAGCGTGACAATCGTGACGGCTGGAGTTTTAGTCACAAAGATTTTTAGTGGGCGAACACATCGGTTCGCCCCTACATCACTCCGGCAGCTTGTCATCTTGTCACACCCCGCTGCCTGATGATCTCGCGATACGTCTCAGCGGCGGGCGTCGGCACGCGGGTGAGCGCCGGGTCGGTGTCGAGATCAATGTGGTGCAGCCCGAAATCGCTGTCAGGGTTGAACGGCAGCCCCCATTCACGGTTCGAGGTGATGCTCCAGCAGGTGTAGCCAATCACATGGACACCGTCGCGCACCGCCCGCTGAATCTCACGCATGTGGTTGCGAATGTAATCCGAGCGACTCACGCCGTCGGCTTCGTCCACACTACCATTCTCAACAATCAAAATGGGCATGTTGGGGAATAATTTGGCATGATATTTCAGCATGCTGTACAGCGCGGCGGGCCAGACCGGTGCCTTGCTGAAGCGCCCGTTGGCTGATTCGAGCAATCGCTGGATGCGGTCGAGCCGCAACGCCGCGATGCCCCAATAATAATCGAGGCCGACGAAATCCTGCTGGCCGACGCACCACGCCGGACACAGGAATTCCGGCAGCTTGCCCGCCATGCCGAGATGCCACCAGTTGCTGGTCAGCGCGGTCGACAGCGTGCTCCACTGACGCAGGAGCGGCTCGAACAGGCGCTGAACCGAGCGCAGCAGCGGGATGCGCTCCGACGTTTCAGCCGGGCGAAACTGCACTTTGTTTGGGTCGTCAAAAATCTTCGCAGCTATCGCATGCGCCAGGTCAATCTCCATGCCGCTCCACGCACCGGTCTGCGGGTCGCGCACCGAGAAGCCCGGCACGTCCTCCTTCACTGCGACGACAAGGTAACCGCGATTCTGGATGCGACGCAGCGCCGTACCACGATTGGCCTGCGGCATCTGCGCGCCAGTCTGGAGCCGCGCCGCCGCCCGCTGCATCACCGCCGCGCCGCTGGTCTGCACTAGCGCCCGCTGGGTCGTGTCAGGTGGCGCGGGCACGGGCGTGCCGATGTTACGAGCGTAGCTTTCGGCCCATGCGCCGGACTGCTTCCACTGCCGCACGACTACATCGATCGCGTCCAGCAGGTCGCGATTGCCCTGCGCCATCGCAGCAGCATACGGCTCGACGGTTAATTGCGGCCCGACGAGCTTATAGTGGTCAGGATGGCGGATCATCAACCCGCGCAAGATCGTGTCATCGGAAAGCAGCGCGTCGGCTTTGTTGCTGTCAAGCGTGCTGAGCGCCGCATCATAATCGTCCACCACGTCGACATGCGCGCCGGGCAGCAGCCGGCTGGCGTCGCGCTCGGCAGTCGAACCTTTGACAACCACGACAGTTTTGTTGGCCATGTCGCCGGGCTGCGTCACCGTGCTATCAGCTTTCACCAGCAGCAGCATGCCAGCGACATAGTACACTTCCGAGAACAGCACCTGATCGGCGCGCTCCGGCGTCACTGTGAGGGTCGCCAGCACCGCGTCGACCTCGCCGCGTTCCAGCAGCGCCCGCTCGGCGAAGCGACGGCCCTGCCGCACGAAATCGGTCGGGCGACGAATGCGCGTCGCATTCCAGTCGACGAGCCGCTGGAGCCAGCCCGGCAAGCCTAGCAGCAGCGGGTTCGAGCCGACCATGGCTTCCGGATTGGCGCGCTTGATGATGTTACGCGCAGCGGTGTGGCCCGCGAACAGATTGCGCATGAGTTGGCTGACCGCTGTCATCTGGTCGCCAATCGTCGCGCCTTCCGGTAGGCCGGGCGGCACAAAATAGTTGGCCTCCCACCACGGTTTCACATAGCCGTACACCAGTTGCGTCGGCTCATTGAAGGTCACCCAAAAACGCACCAGCGTACCGAGCCGATTGACGACCTCGGCGGTGTAGCAGGCGAACAGTTGCGGAAACTCGTCGTTTGTCATGCCGCCGCGCTGCTCGACATGCACCGGCCAAGTGAAGTGATGTAGCGTCACAATCGGCTCCATGCCCGCTGCCCGAATCAGTTCCAGCACGCGTCGATAGTGCTCAAAGGCCGCGTCGTCGTAGCGGCCCGGCTCTGGCTCGACCCGCGACCACGCAATCGAGAAGCGGAAGGCCGTACAGCCAAGCTTCTCAGCCAGCGCGATATCTTCCGGATAGCGGTTCCAAAAATCGGTGGCCTCGCCGCGCACCGTTAATTTGCGCGCGCGCTCCCACACATCGCGAATGTCTTCAAGCGCGGGAACGTACGCTTCGACCTGGTGATCGGCGCAGGCGACGCCGAACAGAAAATCGTCGGGCAGTTGTGGCGTGCGTCGGAGTGAGCGGAACATAGGCATTCTCGATTTTAGATTGACAAATGACGATTGACGAACGACGAAGGACGATGAACAAAGAGACTCTTCTCTCACTGCGCTCGTTCAGCATGACGACAAAAAACATTGCCATCCTGAACGAGGGTCTCAGTGACTCACGACGAGAATTCCTCACTTCATTCGGAATGACATGGGTTTCTATGTCACCTTGTCATCGTGTCACCTGTCACGGACGAGCGCCTGCTCCAGCGCCGCAATGACGATCTCAGGCCGAAGATCGCGCATGCAGGGATGGCCGTTGACCAGACATGCGTTGTTCTTGAAGCGCTGCTCGACACAGACAGTGCATTTCGTCGGCGTCTGCACGACGAACGCGTTGGGGCTGCGCGGCGCCCACAGCCGCACCGGGCTTGCGCCGTCGCCGTCCGCGTCGTTGCCGAACACGCACACGGTCGGGCAGCCAACCGCCGCCGCAATGTGCATCGGCCCGGCGTCCACCACCACGGCAGCGCGCGCCTGTTGGAATGCGCCTGCAAGCTCGGTCAACCGTGTCTCGCCGCGCAGGTCGCGTAGCGATGTGACCTGGAGTAGTTCATCTTCCCAGCCGCCCGCATGGTAGCGCGCCCGCTCGATTTGTGGTTTGCTGCCGACCACGCCGACGCTCAGATCATGCTCATCGCACCACGCGATCAGCGCACGCCAATACTCCGGCAGCCACTGCTTGGCGCTCCGTGTGGCGGTCATGTGCAGCAGCACGTCCGGCACGTCGAACGGCGGCGGCGTAGACACAATTTCGGTTTTGAAAAAATCTGTTTCGACGTAGGCCAAGCGGCAGAAAATCTCAGCCAGGTAGTTGCTGGTGAGCAAGCCGTCATAGCGTGCCAGCGTGTCGGCGCTATTCCAGCTTAAATCGTGCAGCAACTGATTGCGAATATCATCGCCAGGTGGCATGCGGCGGCGAAAATCCGGCTGGAGCGACGACCCAACCAGATAACGCGGAGCCACCGCCGCCACGACCACAAGGTTTAATTCGCTGAATTCGTCGCAGTTGATCGCCAGGTCGTACACGCCGTGAGCCGCGCGCCGCTCGTTGACGAACGTTGTCAACTCGCCAAGATAATCCTCGCGGGCACCGTACAGCGCAAAGCGCGCGTCGACATATGGACATGCTTCTTCCAGGTCACGCGTCGTCTCACCACCAAAGAAGTCGAGCGTGCAGCCGGGATATTTTTCTTTCAAGCCACGCAGCAGCGGCGTCGTAACAACAAAGTTGCCGACTTTATCGGAGCCGAACACACCGATGTGCGGGCGCGGGTCGAGCGGCTGGTCTGTGAAACGTTCCATGCGTTACAGCTTGCTCAAAATGGTCTTCGGCATTTTACACACCATGGTGTACGCCGGATCGAAGATATTCGCAAGATCGTATTGCACGCACTGCCCCATGAGTGTGCTGGCGCTGATCGCGTCAAGACCGTAATCCTCTTGCAGCCAGCGCAGCATTTCGCTCGTCGCATGCTGCACGCACTGATCGAGCGGGCGCGCGTTGCCAACGGTGAAGATGTAATCGGCGTTTTCGCCGCGCGGCCACGAGATGCGCTTGCCTTTGAGCAGATGCACCGTAAACTGCACCTCGAACGAAATTTCGATGCCGGTCCCCACAATTTCGCCATCGCCCTGCAGCGCGTGCCCGTCGCCGACAAACAGCAGCGCTCCCGGCACAGCCACTGGAAAATACACTGTCACGCCGCTCACAAAGCCGCGATAATCCATGTTGCCGCCATGCGGCCCGGAGGTGGCCGTCGAAATCGCCTGGCCGTTTTCGGGTGCGACGCCAAAGCAGCCCAGCATGGGTGCGATTGGAAGCGCCAATTTCCCTAATTTCGTCTCAGGTTTGACGATCATGGCCGTGCCTGCCGCGACATCCACGTCCCACTCCACAAACGGCGCGCGTCCGTCTGCTTCGCGCGGAAGCTGCGGCACGTCATGCGGATCCACCACGTTTGGCGCAAGAGCGCCGAACGAGTAGCCGTAACGCCGATTGGGCATGAGCCTGTCGAGGCGCAACACCAGTGTATCGCCCGGCTCGGCACCATTGACGTAAAACGGCCCGGTCTGCGGATTGCCGCGCGCCGTCACCTGCTGGTTGTGTTCGTCGCCGCCGCGCGCGTCCACCGTCGTCGTGATCACCGTGTCGCCATCGTCTATCTGTAACACCGGCTCGTGCGAACCAATCGTCGTGTAGTAGCGCTGCGGAGAAAATCGGTGCGTTGCCATGAAAAATCCTTATTTTCAACTCATGAATAGGCCGATTATAGCTACTGTTCTTCTATTTGACAAACAGAGTTTAGCTCTCTACAATCACGAGTTGGTCATGCACACAAACTTGGCCCACAATCTGCAATCTTTGTGCTGTTTTAGGCATGATAATGAAGGAGATCATCGTGACACAGGAACGCCCGAACGCATTTGACTTTCTCGGTCCCAAAACGCTGGTCGGTCCAGAGCTACAGCCCGGCGACAAAGCGCCGTCGTTCACGCTGTCGCAAGGCCGCAGCACTATCAACAACGATCAGTTTGCTGGCAAGCCGATGATCATCAGCGTGGTGCCGTCGATCGATACCGGCGTCTGCTCGAAGCAAACACGCCAATTCAATGAAGCCGCGACCGCGCTCGGCGATGACGTGACGGTGCTGACCGTGAGCGCCGATCTGCCGTTCGCGCAGGCACGCTGGTGCGGCGCGGAAGGCATCGACCGCGTTGTCATGGGTTCGGATCACCGCGACATGAGCTTCGGCGACGCGTATGGCACGCACATCAAAGAGTTGCGTATTGAAAGCCGGGCCGTGTTCGTCGTTGATCAGGACGGTATAATTCAATATGTCGAGTACGTGCCGGTCGCCGGGCAGGAGCCGAACTACGACGCAGCACTGAATGCGGTAAAAAATTTCACGAAATAAGGAAACAGGGAGCTAAGGATTCTTTTCGTCTCTTTAGCTCCTTTCTCTTGCCCATGCTGTACTTACCTATTTGGCCCGACACTGCCACCACCAACGAACATGGACACCTTGCTGTCGGCGGCTGCGACACCATGGCGCTCGCCAGCAAGCACGGCACGCCGCTGTACATCTTCGACGAGGCGACGATCCGCGCCAATTGCCGCGCCTACCGTGCTGCGCTCGCGGCTGGTTATCGCGGACAAAGTAGCGTTCACTACGCAAGCAAGGCGCTGCTCAATACCGCCATCGCGCAATTGGTCAACTCGGAAGGCCTGGGGCTGGATGTCGTTTCCGGCGGCGAACTGTTTGTCGCGCTGCGGGCGGGCGTTCCGGCGAAGCACATTCACCTGCATGGCAATGCCAAGCCGCGCGCCGAGTTGGAGCAGGCACTCGCCGCCGGTATTGGACAGATCGTCGTGGACACGCTCGATGAATTAGCGCTGCTGGCGCAACTCACTGCCGGACGCGCCGAACCACAGGCGATCATGCTGCGGCTCGCGCCGGGCATCGCTACCCACACGCACGCCCACATCCAGACCGGCCATGCCGACTCGAAGTTTGGGCTGCCGCTCGCCATGCTCGATCAGGCTGCCGAAATGGTCAAAGATGCGCCGGGATTGCGGCTACACGGCTTGCACGTCCATCTCGGCTCGCAGCTGTTCGAACAAGCACCATACGAGCAAGCAATCGATGTGCTGCTCGACTGCGCGGCCCGGCTGCGTGACGAGCATGACATCTTGATCGAAGCGATTAGCCCCGGCGGTGGCCTGGGCGTGTCATACACTGCCGAGCAGACCGCGCCAGATGTGGATGCTTATGGTCGCGCGCTTGGGCATGCGCTCGAAGCGGGTTGTTCCGCACGCGGGATGCCGCTGCCGCCGCTCATCGTCGAACCGGGTCGCTCAATTGTGGCGCGGGCGGGCGTGGCCTTATACAGGATTGTCGCCCGGAAATTCAAGGCAGAACCGATTGGAGATTGCAGATTGCAGATTACAGAAGGTGATACCAATCTCCAATCTCCAATCTCCAATCTCCAATACCTTCATGTCGATGGCGGCATGGCCGACAACATCCGGCCCGCGCTGTACGAGGCGCGCTACACCGCGCTGCTCGCCAATCGCGCCGATGACGCAGCCAGTGAGCGCGTGCATGTCGCAGGCCGCTTCTGCGAATCGGGCGACATCCTGATTCGTGATGTGCCGCTGCCCGCCGCGCAGCCGGACGACGTGCTGGCGGTGGCCGTAGCAGGCGCGTACACGCTCAGCATGGCCAGCAACTACAATCTCGTGCCGCGCCCAGCCGTGCTGCTCCTCAACGACGGCGAGGCGCGCGTGATTTAGCGCCGCGAGACGTACGAAGACCTTGTGCGCCGGGACGCATGAGCGGAGGAGCAGATGAGCAGTGAGCGGGTGACACGATGACCAGGTGACACAATGATGTACTATTGTTGTTATCATCCATCGTCGTCCGTCCCTGTTCATCCACTCACGCTCTTCTTGCACCACAAAGAGCCACTATGCTATAATCGAGCGGCATGGAACCGTCACCGCGCTGGCGATACCTCGTACGATTGCAGCGCCACAACTTATGGCGCTTATGGTCTGCCGCATCTTTCGCAAAGTACAATATTGTTCCACATGGTTTGCCACATACTATTGTGTGGTTGTTCTGCTGCTGTGCGTGGTGCTACTTGGCGGCTGCATGTCGAGCAGTGCAGCATCAGAATTACCGCCAACTACTGCAAGCGAGCCACCCGCAACCAGCGTGACGCTGGTGCTATGGCATGGCTGGTCCGGCCCGGCCCGGCAGGCGCTCAGCAGCCTGGTCGATGAATTCAACCGCCAGCATCCCAATGGCCGTGTCTTCGCGCAGTCAACACCACTGACAAGCATGCCCGGCGACCTGCGCACTGCGGCGATGGCCGGCAGCGGCCCGCACATAGCGCTTGTTCCAAACACCTGGCTTGGCGGCCTGGCGCGCGATCAGGTCATTGTGCCACTGGACGAGTTTGTGCCACAAAATGAGCAGCAGGCGTTGCTACCCGCCACACTTGGCGGCGCGCGCGCCATGGATACAAATGGACAGCCACACTTGTACGGCATGCCAGTCAGCTTCGACACCCTGGCGCTATTCTATAATCGTGCGAACATCGACGCGCCACAGAATACAGCAACGATGTTGCAGATCGCGCACGGGTTGAGCGAGCCGGGTGCCACGCCGCCACGCTGGGGGTTGGCGTTGAATCTGTCCATCGATACAACGATTGGCTATCTGTACGCCTTTGGCGGGCACGTGTTCGATGATACAGGCGCGCCGGTGATTGGCAGCGCCGGGCGCGCAGGCACAGAACAATGGCTTACATGGCTACGGGCGCTGCATACTGATACCCAGATTATGGCGCACCCGGATGCAGGGCTGACGCTCGAACGCTCTTTGAAGAATGGCAACGTGTTCATGACGTTCGGATGGGCACACGAAGTAGCCGACTATCGACGTCTGTGGGACAAGAACATGGGTGTCGCGCCGCTGCCGATTCTGAGCAAAACCAATGCCGCGCCGCAGCCGTATGTGCAAAGCGATGTGCTGGTTATCAACAGCCGAGCGAGTGATGCAGAGCGTACCATTGCACTGGCATTCCTGCAATTTATGACAAGCAAAGATGCGCAGGCCAAATTGCTTTCCAGCAATGTGCAACCTGCCTGCCGTGACGTGCCGCTCGACGGTAATACGCCAGACATGGTGGCGGCACGCGCCTTCCGTGCCGAGGCCGAGCACGGTCAGCCCATGCCGAACAGCCCCAATCGTGACGAGGTTCAGCAGGTGCTGCGCATTATGCAGCGGCAAGTGCTGGCCGGCAGTGCCACGCCAGCCGCCGCCGTAAGCGACGCGCAGGCGCGCTTACAGACATTGGTGGGGCAACCGTAACGCATTTCTGATTGGTTCGGGTACATGCCTATGTTTGATGCATCACGCCTCTTCCTCGCTCCACTCATGCCAGAGTTGTTCATACTCGCGGCGCGGCTCACGCCAGTAACGTTCCGGGTCGAGGTCGAGCGTGGGCGGCTGGCGGCTGGCTGCCTGATCAGCCTGCGCGATGCTGACTGCGAATGAACTAATCGCTCGTGCGGCAGCTTTCTCACGACCATCAGCGGCGACCAATCCCAGCGTTCGTTCACGGATCGAGCGATCGAGCGGCGGGCGTCGCCACAGTTCCGCCGGATAGTCGGCGTAGGCGGACAGCCACACGCCCGGCGCACCCGCGCGATACAACCGCTCCAATGCCTCACCAATAAACATGGCCTGCTGCTCTTCATCGGCCAGGAAGGTGGCAAGCTCGCGGCCATATGCCCTATCGGCCACCCATCCCGCCGCTTCCGGTGTGACGGTCGGCAGCCCCAGTCCAGTTACGGCGACTGGCTGCTCGGCCAGCCCTGAAGCCAATGCGTAGAGAAATTCGATTGCCGTGGCGCGCAGCGGCCCACGCCCAAGGTGAAGCGGCGGGCTGACGGAAACGCCCACCATGTCGCAGGCATCCGCCAAATGTTCAGGGCGCGGACCGGTCGGTGTACGCAGCCCGCGCACCGAGGTCACGCCCAGCACGCGTGCGCCGTTCCGCTGCGCCCGCACTGCCTCGGCCAGCGCCGCGTACCACTCATGCACCGCCTCGGACGAATCGGGTCGCCGCAGGCGCTCCAGCCCTTCGCCAAGCTGCCACGCCCATGCCGCCGGGTGCGCGCCAAAGTAGCCGACTACTTCATTGATCTGGTGCAGCTGCGCCTCGCGAATGGCAGTGTCGCGGAATACATCTGGCACCTCATTGCGGCGGTAGCCATGCTCATAGATCACCGGCGGTCGCCCCGCCGATGATACTTCGAGTGGCGGACCAAAGCGGGCAGCTTGCTGAAGCTCGCCGATTGGGTCGGGATGGTTGACCCAGCGCGGCACATGGAGCGCGCCGCCCAGCGTCACCGGAAACAGCGATACCACCACGCGCAGCCCAACGTCGGCGGCAATATCAAGTGAGTGCTCCAACGCGCGCAGCACGTCGCTATTCAGCCGCTCCCGACTGGCCTGCACATTTTCCCAGTGCAAACAGATGCGCACGCTGTTGCAGCCCCATTCTGCAATCTGGGCCAACTCGTCGCGCACTTCGCTGCGGTCAAAGTTGGCCCACCACCAAAACGCTTTGTGGCGCGGCCAGTAGGTCACGCCCATCAAAAAAGGATTATCTGAAGCAGTCATACACGCCTCCACCACATGTGCAGTTCATACGTATTGTACTCACGTTTCCGAAGGCGTGTAAAGTTGTGTATTGCGCATTTTGCGCTATGATGATCATGAACTTACGCAATTAACGCTGTATTACAAGGCAATTCCATGTCATGCTGAACGAAGTGAAGCATCTCAATGTAATATCACTGAGATGGTTCGCGCTGCTCACCATGACAATGTTTCAACTGCGCGACTTCTCATGAAATATGTAAAGGAGGCATCATGAACACTGACGAGTATATCGTTGACAACCCGCGCCTGCGCGAGTTCATTGCGCATGTGCGAGCCACCGTCGCCGCCGCCCCGCCGGAAGAAGCCCTCGAACAACTGCGGCCCGCCTTCGCGGAATTTCTGGCGGACCAGACATGGCTGCCCGCCGCGTTCCAGCAGCCGATTGAGCAAAGTGGCATGGGCGGCGGCATCGCAACCTGGCTGCTGTTCCGCTCCAGTGCGGGCGACCTGTCGCTGTCGAGTCTGGTTGTACCGCCCGGCGCGGCTACGCCTATCCACGACCATCTCGCGTGGGGCATGGTCGGGCTGTACGCTGGCGAGCAGGATGAAGAAGTGTTTCAGCACCACACCGCCGACGACCATGGCAGCCTTGAACTGACCGAGCAGAACCACCTCAAACCGGGCGATTTCTACGTGCTGCTGCCGCCAGAGGGCGATATTCACCGCGTGCTGACGACCTCGAACCAGCCGTCGATCAGCATTCACCTGCTGGGCAATGACATCGGCTGCACGCCGCGTCACATCTATGGGCGCGAGGATGGCAGCGTCAGCGCGTTCCGCTCTGGCTGGAGCAACATGCCGTGCCCCGAGAGTAATTAAAAGAAGTAGCAGGCGGAACCGCATGCAGCGCTGTTTGACGCGCTGCGCGGCGCTTTGTATACTGCGCGCCGTGAAACAACAAAGTAATCGATTACCATTGTATCGCCGCGTGCGTGTTTCCTTGCCGGTATTTGTGCTGCTTGCCGTCATGCTCGCTGCGCTGGTCTGGTTCGACAATGCCGTCAATCGCGGCGTAACCTACACGCCCGCGCCGCCGCCCATTCCGTGGACCGACGTGCCGCCGGTCGGCGTTAATGCGTACAATATTCAATTCGAGCCGGACCGCGCCAAAGTCACCCGCACGCTGGAGATGGCGCGCGACCTCGGCGCGCACTACGTTCGCATGCAGTTTCCATGGGAGGACATCGAGATCAGCGCCAAGGGCGATTTCTGGGATCACAAAAATAATGTGAGCGCGTGGGCCAAGTACGATTTTATCATTAGTGAAACGCAGCGGCTTGGATTGGAGCCGATCGTGCGGCTCGACCGGCCACCCGCGTGGGCGCGCGCGCAGGCCAACGCGACGCCGGAGTTCCAGCGCGGCCTAACGGAGAATGGCAGTTCGACTGGCCCGCCTGATACCTTTCAGGATTATTTTGATTTTGTCGGCACGGTGGCGGTGCACTATCGCGGCAAAATCCGCTTCTTTCAAATCTGGAACGAGCCGAATCTGGCCTACGAATGGAACTGGCATCTCCCCGATCCAGAAGCATTTACAAAGCTGCTCCAGGGCGCGTACACCGCCGCCAAAGCCGCCAACCCTGACGCCGTAATCCTGTTCCCCAGCCTGTCGCCAACTGATGGACTGGAACCGCGCATCGCGCCCATCAGCGAGCTTGATTACCTCGACCGCGTGTATCAAGCAGGCGGCGGGCGCTACTTCGACATCATGTCGGCGCAGGCCTACGGGCTGGGCCAGCCGCCCGACGAGCACCGCTACATTCGCCCGCGTATTCCATGGCGCGACTGGGTGTGGTCGCGGCCAATCGATACGCGGATCGATGTGTCGCGGCTGGTGCTGCTTCATGAAGTTATGACCCGCAACGGCGACAGCAACAAAGCGGTGTGGATTAGCGAGTTCGGCTACAACGCCGCGCCGCAGCAAGCGCCGGAAGGCAGTGATCCTGACAAGTGGGCCGCCAACCGCTTGTTGTGGGGCAAGCCAGTCAGCGAAGAGCAAAAAGGCGCGTACATCATCGGCCAGTTGGAGCGCGCGCGAAACGAGTGGCCGTGGGTCGGCGTCATGAACGTGTGGTTCTTGCGCTGGGGCGGCGAAGCGCCTAATCCGAACGATCCCACGCCCTACTTTGCGCTCGTGGATCGTGATTTCAACCCGCTGCCCGCCTACACCATGCTCAAACAGTATCTTGCAGGTGGAATTGTGGCAGGCGTCGGCGCGCATAGCTGGAACAACCCAGCAGTGAAGGAGCGCAGCAGCGGCACATGGCAGGTCCAGTTCGCGGGCACCACATTCGCGCTCGGTGGCCTCCGCTCGGCGGCTTCCATCCAGATCGACAACAGCGTGCCGATCAGTGTCTCTGCGGCGGACGACGTGCAAACGGTTGCCAGCGGGCTTGCCGAAGGCACCCACACGGCAGTGATAGAAACTGGCATGCCGCCAGCAACGTTTCTGGTCGGTCGCGCGCAGCCGCTCCCGTGGTTGTGGACGTGGGGCGCAGGCGTGCTCATCGTTGCGCTGGTGCTTGATGGCGCGCTGCTGGCATGGGCGCTGGTGAGCCGCGAGCAATCATCATGAGTTTGCCGCTTGCGTCCCGGCGCGGCAAGCTGCCACTTTTTTTACTTGCGAGGCTGCAATCCGCACGCATCATTGTGCCTGCAATGGCGTTTGCGTTGTGGTTGACATTTGGCAACACAGGCTCGCTGCGTGGCTTCATCGGCTGGGGCTGCTTTGCGCTGCTGGCGCTGCTGCGTCCCGATCTCGGCTTCTTATTCGTGCCAGCCACGCTGCCGATGTTTATCCTGGCGGTCGTACAGCCGTACAATTTCGGCCCCGGCGCGGCATGGCCGCTACACGAATTGGTGTTGCTGATCGTCCTCACCGCTACGCTGCTGCGTGGCGGGTGGCCGGTGTTGCTTCGATGCGCGCATGGTGCTCTGCGTATTGATGCCAGCCACGATTGGCGTGCGCATTGGCGCGACGCACAGCCGGTAGTGCTGTTCATGGTCGCGGGCGTGTTTGGCGTGCTGATCGCGCTGCCGGACGCTGTGGCGCACGGCGCAGCGGTGAGCGAGTTCCGGCGCTTTTTCGTGGAGCCGCTGCTGTTTTATGCATTGCTGCGCTGGCAGATCGCGCACGATCCGCGCTATGTCTATCGCATAGGAGTGACAGTTGTGTGGACCGGCGCACTGGTGGCGCTGCTGGCGCTGGTGCAATACGTCGGCTACGATTCTGTGGTCGAACTGCTCTTCAACCAACGGCCACACTTTGCCGACAGCGTGAGCCAGGCGGGCATGGTGCGCCGCACCAACTCCGTATACGGCAATCCTAACAATCTGGGACTCTTTCTCGGGCGCGTGTGGCCGCTGGCGCTGGTGCTGGCGTTTGCTTCCCGCGCCTCAGATTGGCGGCGTGTCAGCCTGTTTGGCGCATGCGCGGCGATATGTTTAGCTGGCATTGTAGTATCATTCTCGCGCGGCGCGTGGCTCGGCGTCCTTGGCGCAATGATCGTGCTCGCCGTCGGGCTACTGGGCACGCGTGCCAGCACAACGGTTGTGACCATTCGCGCGCGGCTGCCGTTAGTCGCCGCCGGAGGCATGCTGATACTAGCGCTTTGCATGGTGTTGGCGCTGCGTGGCGTGTTGGGCGCAAGCGACGAGGTGCGGCTGCTGTTCTGGCGCGAGGCATGGCAGCTTACGCAACGGCACCCATTTGGCCTGGGGCTCGATCAGTTTTATTATTACCATGATCCGGAATTCGGGCGCAGCCTGATCGACCCGTCGTTGCGCAGCACCAGCGACCGCCTGGCCCACCAGCCGCATAACCTCGTGCTCGAATGGTGGCTGCAAGCTGGACCGCTGGGCGTGACAGCGTTCGGCTGGTTGCTGGTGCGTTTCTTTCGCCATGTGCGTGCCATTCGACGCCACGCTCTGGCCAATGATAGCGCACTGTTTGCGCTTGGCGCATCGGCTGCCATGACGGCGGCGCTGCTCCACGGCATGGTCGATAGCTTTTACGGCTGGCCGGATATCGTGTTTATATTCTGGCTGCTGCTCGCACTGGTCGAGGGCATGCACCGACAGATAACAAGGAATGCAGATGGATTACCAATCGCCGCCAATCGTGCGGGAACAGCATCTCAAACAGGCACCGCAACCGAAACAGCAACCGGCTGAGCAATCCTCATGGACGACGCAAACTGTCCTGCTGCTCGGCATGGCGCTCGGCCTCGGATTGTGCTACCGAGCAGGCGTGCTGTCGCCGGTCTATATTCGACAGATCAGTGTGGCTGGGCTGGCGCTGTTCGGGCTGCTCGCTATTGTGCGGCTCGACATGGCGCTGTTGTTCGTGCCGTTGACGGCGCCGTTGTTCGGCATTCCGCTGGTGCTTCCCAACGGCCATGGCGGCACATGGTCGTTTCCATTACATGAATTAGCGCTGCTGGCAATCGTTGGGGCGGCAGTTGTGCGCGCGGCATGGTGGCTCGTGCGCGAGCGGCGTCTGCCGCAGTGGCAACCGCATGCCCGCATGCAAACGCTGTGGACGTATGCACCACACGCGCTGTTGCTGGGGGTTTCGTGCGCCAGCGTGCTGTACGCAGTGGATCGCGGCCAGGCGCTGCGCGAAATACGCTGGTTCATTGTGGAGCCGCTGCTATTCTACGCACTGCTGCGCATTACGGCGGCGGAGCGCTGGGCGCTGCGCGGGCTCGTCGTCGCGGGCGCAGTGGCGGCGTTCTTCGCGTTGCTCCAGGCAGCGGGCGTTGATCTCGTGCCACTGGTGTTCGGCTTCAAGGCGACTGGCGGCTTCACCGACAACACCATAACCGACGCGGGTCTTTCGCGCGCCACATCGGTCTACCAGCATCCCAACAATCTCGGCCTGGCGTTGGAGCGCATCTGGCCGCTGGCTGCCGCGCTCGCTGGCTGGGCATGGTTTGTTCCGCCGCGCCGTACCGCGCTCACGGCGCTCTACGCGCTGGCAGCGCTGCTGTGCCTTGGCGGGATCGCTGTATCGTTGTCACGCGGCGCATGGCTGGCGGCGGCGGCAGCGGCAGGCGTGCTGCTCCTGCCATTTGTGTGGCGGCAGTTCGGGCGACGGGCAGTGCCTGCGCTGATTGGCATGCTCGTGGTGCTGGCGGTGCTGGCCGGAGTGGCGCTCACAGTGCGCGGCAGCATCACCGGCGGCAGTACATCGGTGCGGCTGCTGCTGTGGCGCGAGGCCGTGCAGTACATCGTTGCGCACCCGCTTGGCCTCGGCATGGGCCAATTCTATTTCTATCACGACCCGCAGTTCGGGCGCAGTCTGATGGACACGTCGTTGCGCGGCACCAGCGAACAGTTCGCCAGTCACCCGCACAATCTCATTCTTAACATCTGGCTGCGCATCGGACCGCTTGGCCTGGTGGCGTTCGGCTGGCTACTGGTGCAATTTTTCGGTCATGCGCGCGCTGCATTGGCGACCACGCGTGGAACGATGTGGTGGTTCGTTGCGCTCGGCGCGGTGGCCGCCATGACGGCAGCGCTGCTCCATGGCATGGTGGACAATTTCTATTTCGTCTCCGACCTGGCGATCGACTTCTGGCTGCTGCTGGCGTTGGTCGAGAGACCTATGGAAGCAGCCACAGAACGTGCTCTATTGCACAACCATCGCTTCCTGCTACCATGACTACATAGCATACACAAACGCTGGAGTATTGTCTTGGTTGAAGCCACCGCCGATCTCGACGAGCACTATCTGAAGCTGCTACATTATAAACTGGTTTTCGCCCGTGCCTGCGCGCAGGACTGTGCTATAATTTCTCGACGTTCAGCAGCGAGAAACAGCATGACAAACCCGATCGTAACGCTTTCGTATCTTGAGTATAACGGCGCCCATGCCGAGCCAGTGCAGCGCCCTGTCATCGCAGAGACGCCATGGGTGCTGTATATCGATCGGCGCGAACTGCTGACGTTTATGTGTACGCCGACCCGACTCCATTGTCTTGCGCTCGGCTTTCTGCTGTCGGAAGGCATGATCAACTCGCTCGACGATGTGTGGCAGATGCGCGTGTTTACCGCCGAAGATCGCGTGTACATGTTTTTCCCTGAAGCCGGTTTGAATGAGGAACTTCACCAGCGCACATGCGAAGAAGCGGTTGGTGGCATCGATGTGCGTTTGCGCCGTCCAGCACCGCAGCGCTCCGAAAAGCGTATTTTGACGAGCGGTTGCGGTGGTGGTGTGACATTCGACGATCTTTCTGGGGAGCGCGAGCCGTTGCAGAGCGATCTGCGCGTGGAAGCGGCGCGGATTTGCGACATGATGCAGCACATGCACGCGCACGCGAATCTGTACAATCAGAGCCGTGGCGTCCACACCTCCGCGCTGTACGATGCCGCGACTGGCGAGCAACTGGTCATGGCAGAGGACGTAGGCCGCCACAACACGCTCGACAAGATTCGCGGCGAGTGCCTGCTGGCAAATATCTCAACCAATGATCGCATGCTGTTCACCAGCGGGCGCATCAGCACCGAGATGATCGGCAAGGCCTACAAAATGGGCGTGCCGATTGTCGTGAGCCGCACATCACCAACGGTGACATCGGTGCGGCTGGCGCAGACCTGGAACATGACGCTGATCGGCTACGTGCGCTCGCGGCGGCTGCGAGTCTACACCGGCGCAGAGCGCGTCACGTTTGGGCCAGTAGAGGTAGCCACAGAGGACACAGAGCGCACAGAGGAGTAGGCTCTGTACGAGGTACCTTCAACATACCTGATTACGTTTTACTCGTCATGTTTTATTTCTCTATGGCCTCTGTGCGCTCGGTGGCAAAAAGAATCAATAGAATCAATCACTTGTGCCGCACATCAATCTGTGGATCGAGCGCGACGGCTGCGTCGCAGTGAGCGGCTGGCGGGTGGCGCTGCTTCAGGCCATCGCGGCAACCGGCTCGATTACGGAGGCGGCGCACCAGATGGACGTGCCGTACCGCGTCGCATGGGCCAAGATTCACGAGATGGAACAAGCGCTGAACATGACTCTCGTCGAGAGCCATGCGGGCGGCGCGGACGGCGGCGGCTCACAACTCACGCCCGCCGCCGAAGATGTGATTCGGCGCTACCAGCAATGGAGTGCAGGCTTGGAAGAAATCATTCAACAGCGCTTCGCCGAAGCATTCGAAGGCTAAGCATACTTCCTGTCCAGCTTCATATTTCTTTCTCACAACCTCACATAGCTCGTCTTCTGGCCCGCAACCTGCAACAATGATGCTGCCGTTATGATCAAACTGCAAAACGGTGGATCTTCTTTGAATGAAAGGATGTTTGCTCCATGGCGAGACGAATGCTCCCGCTTCTGCTTTTGGTAGCGGCCCTTTTGGCTGGCTGCGGTGCCACCGCGCCGACCACCACGACCGCGCCGACGAGTGGCGCATCGGCGGCCAGTGCAACCAGCGCGCCCAGCGCCGCTGTCACATCTGCGCCGACGACCGAGATTTCCCCGACGACTGCCGCTACGACAGAATCCGCTCCGACGACGGCCAGCAGCGCGACGACTAGCACCAGCGCTGGCAGCCCAGGCACGTTGCGATTAGCGACGACCACCAGCACCGCAAATTCTGGTCTGCTCGACGCCATTCTGCCCGACTTCGAGCAAAAGTACAACGCCAAAGTTGACGTGGTTGCGGTGGGCACCGGCCAGGCGCTCAAGCTCGGCGAGAACGGCGATGCCGACGTAGTGCTGGTCCATGCGCGAAAGCTGGAGGATGCATTCGTGGCGCAAGGCTTCGGCATCAACCGGCGCGACGTGATGTACAATGACTTCATCATTGTTGGTCCCAAGGACGACCCGGCAGGCATCAAGGGCATGACCCAAGCCGCCGAAGCCTTCAAGGCCATCGCCGCCACGCAGGCCACGTTCGCGGCGCGCGGCGACAACAGCGGCACGGCGACCAAGGAGCAGAGTATCTGGGCCAGCGCAGGCATCACGCCGACAGCGCAGATGAGTTGGTACAAATCGCTCGGTCAGGGCATGGGCGAGACGCTGACCACCGCGAACGAACTTCCAGCTTACACGCTGACCGATCGCGGCACCTATCTTTCGATGAAAGACCGGCTGCCGAATCTGGCTGTGATGGTCGGCGGCCAAACGATTGACGAGAACAAAGATAAAGCGCTGCTGAATCCCTACGGCGTCATTCCAGTCAATCCTGAGAAGCATGCTGGCATCAACGCCGACCTTGCCGAGAAGTTCGCTGCATGGATCACCAGCCCGGAGACGCAGCAGAAGATTGGCGCGTACGGCAAAGACAAGTTTGGGCAGTCATTGTTTTATCCTTCTGCAAACAAGTGACAAGATGGCAAGATGACAGGGTGACAAGGTGACAGTTTATGAAATCATCATGTCATCGTGTCAGCTTATCAAAGCTCTATGAACGACCTTCTTAATGGCGCATGGCAGGCGCTACAGCTCATCTTCGGCGGCGACGCGGAGACGTGGCAGATCATCGAGCTATCGCTGCGCGTCTCCGGCTTTGCGCTGCTGTTCAGCACGCTGGCAGGCATTCCGCTGGGCGCGCTACTTGGTTTGCGCGCATTTCATGCCCGTACGCTGGCGGTAGCGCTGGTGTACACCGGCATGGGCTTCCCACCAGTGGTGATCGGCCTGTTCGTCTACCTGCTCCTGTCGCGCTCGGGGCCGCTTGGCTTTCTCGGCTGGCTGTTCACGCCAAGCGCCATGGTTGTCGCCCAGACGGTGATCAGCTTTCCGGTGATCGCCGGGTTCACCATGGCAGCTGTTCAGGGCGTCGAGCCAGCGTTGCGGCTTCAGCTTGGGGCACTCGGCGCGACCGCCGGGCAGATCGCGCGCACGATCCTGTGGGAAGCGCGCAGCGGCGTATTTGTGGCCGTCGTCGCCGGATTTGGCAGCATCATTTCTGAGGTCGGCGCAGTGATGCTGGTGGGCGGCAATATCGAAGGATCGACACGCGTGCTCACCACCGCGATTGTGCTGGAGACACGTCAGGGCGCGTTTGACGCAGCGCTGGCGCTGGCATTTGTGCTGCTGGGAATCACATTTATTATCAATTTGTTGATGCTGCGGTTGCAGGGACGCGTCGCTTGACAAGACGACAGGGTGACAGAGTGATGAGTGAATGAGGTTGAATTCACGTTCCACCAATCGCAATCTACAATCGGGAACAATCTGCAATCTGCAATCTACAATCTACAATCGATAACAAAGCGCTACGGCGAGCGCCTCGTGCTCGATGTGCCGGAGTTTGAGGTTCACACAGGCGAAATGCTGGCGCTCGTCGGGCCATCTGGCGCGGGCAAATCGACGCTCCTGCGGCTGCTGAACTTTCTTGAACCGTGGGAGAGCGGCACGATCACATGCGATGGGCAGCGCTTCGCGCATCCCGACGCTGTGCCGCTCGCGCTGCGGCGGCAAATCACCACCGTATTCCAACGCCCGCTGCTGCTGTCCGGCAGCGTGGCCGCAAATGTCGCGTACGGCATGCGGCTGCGCGGCAGGCGCGACAGCAAGAACATCGTCGGCGCGGCGCTTGAGCGCGTCGGCCTTCAGCATCTTGCTCATGCACCAGCGCGCACGCTTTCCGGCGGCGAGATGCAGCGCGTGGCATTGGCGCGCGCGATCGTGCTGGAGCCACGCGTGCTGCTGCTCGACGAGCCGACCGCCAACCTCGACCCGCGCAACGTTCAGATTATTGAACAAACGGTTGCGGAACTGCACCGCCAGCACGGCACAACGGTGGTTTTCGTCACTCACAATCTGTTCCAGGCTCGCCGGCTCGCACAACGTGTGGTGCTGCTGCTCGACGGGCAGATCGTTGAGATCGCTGATACCGCCGCGTTCTTCGACGCGCCACGCGACCCGCGTACCGCAGCGTTTGTGAAAGGGGACATGGTGTGGTGACGCGCCGACAATGGACGCCTGTCCTGAGCGAAGTCGAAGGGATAGACGATGGAGAACATAGAGCAACAACGAAAAACCATGTCATACTGAACAGAGTGAAGCATCTCTCTGCACATCCATGAGACCCTTCACGTCGTGCAGGGTGACAGAGATCGTACGGGTGACACAGACTTCGCAACACTCACTTGTTGGCAGCAGCAGCTCAAGCCCCAGCGCGTAATTAAAGCCATACATGTTCAATTGCGGTTGGCACCTACAAAAGGTGCCACCTGTTTTTGACAGCCTCTCCATGCCTCGAGAGAGTGTAAGATAGTTGCTGTAAAAGTGAAGAGGGACCTGAGCACGCAAGGCAGGTCAGGGTGTATCCTGAGCGTCGCCAAACAAGCCGAAGGCGCAAACCCATGACCTACCGCCCTGATTGTACCGTACCTGCCGAGTTGTTGGAACAGATCGCCGCTAACGGCTTGGCTGCTCTGCCCGAACTGATTCGCGTCATCATCAATACGGCCATGCACGCCGAACGCCCGCAGTATCTGGGGGTCGGCCCCAATGAGCGCTCACCTGAGCGGCGTGGGCATGCTAAGGGGGACAAGCCCAAAACGGTCACAACGCGTGTCGGGGCAGTCAGGTTTGCCGTGCCACACGTCCGTGAGGGCGGCTTCTATCCCCAAGCGCTTGAACGTGGCTGGCGCACTGAACGGGCGCTCACCCTCGCGCTGGCGCAGATGTACGTGCAAGGGGGTCTACGCGCACCGTGGCTGCCATTCCTGAGCCGTTGTGGGGTTGTGAAGTATCATCGGCGTAGGTGAGTGCAGCTGCGGCCCACCTCGACCCGCTGCTGGCAGCCTGGCGTTCGCGCACGTTGTCGGCCTGTCCCTATCTGTGCCTCGCCGCGCGCTATGAAAAGGTCCGCCAGGACGGACAGGTACGGGACGCTGCGGTGCTGGTAGCGGTTGGTATCACGCCTGAGGGAAGCGTCAGGTGTTGGGTGTATCGGTGGCGTTAAGCGAACAGGAGGCGCATTGGCGGAGCTTTCTGCAAAGCCTGGTCGCGCGGGGGCTGCGTGGGGACGAACTGGTGATCAGTGACGCCCCCACGGGATTGCAAGCCGCACGCCGGGCGGTGTTTGGGGGCGTGCCATGGCAACGCTGTCAGGTTCACCTGCAGCAGCATGCGCAAGCCTTGGTGCCGCGCCAAGCGATGAAGGCGGAGGTTGCTTGTGACATGCGCGCGATTTTCAACGCGCTCAACCGGGCTGAGGCAGATGCGCGCTTGGCCAAAACAGTGCAAAAATAAGCCACGAGTGCCAGCCAACGTGCCGCGTGGCTGGACGCGAATAGCGCCGACGGGTGGAGCATATGCGCCTGTCCCGCAGCGCACCGTCGCCTGATCCGGACTACCAACGGCCTAGAACGACTGAACAAGGAGGTGCGGCGGCGCACGCGCGTCGTTGGCATTTTCCCAAATGCGGCTTCATGGTACGGCTCGTCAGGGCGATTTTGATGGAGCGCAACGACGAGTGGGAAACGGGCCAAGCCGATCTCACCTTCGCGGCGACCTAACTGACTCAACAGCGGCGCTTGGTTACATCCAGTCACTTTTACAGAAAGTACTTGACACTATCAAGGTAAATGCAAAGATGTCTATTCGTAAACGATGGTAGACATCTTTATAAATAGGAGTGAACTGATGGTACCGCTTTACGCGTGCGGCGCGACAAACCGATACCCAATGCCCCATTCAGTCTGAATGTAGCGCGGATTATCCGCAGTGTCACCAAGTTTCTGGCGAAGCCGCCGGATGAACACCTTGAGATAGTGCGTGTCATGAATATATTCCGGCCCCCAGACCTGTTCAAGTAACAATTCGTGTGGTAACACCGTGCCCGCGTTTTGCACCAGGGTTTCTAACAGGCGATACTCCGTCGATGTTAATGGCACGCGCGCATCCGCAATTGTTACTTCATGAGTGGCAAAATCCAATATGAGGCTATCAATGGCAAAGGTTGTGTTGAACGATTGTTGCGAGCTATTCGCACGACGCACGAGCGCCCGCAGACGTGCCAGTAGTTCAAGATGGTCAAATGGTTTGGTTAAGTAATCATCTGCACCGAGATCAAGCCCGCGCACTTTGTCGAGTGTGCTGTCGCGCACGGTTAACATCAAAATGGGAACATTTGAACTTTCGCGGATACGGCGGCATACCTCGAAGCCGTCTGGAGGTGGCATGGTCACATCGAGGATCACAATGTCAGGCTGGTGCTCTGTGAAGCATTGCAGCGCGGCTGTGCCATTTTCTGCCGTAAAGACCTCACAGTCCGGCCACGTCATACGCACCCCAAACACGACGATCTCTGCAACATCAGCAGAGTCCTCAGCTACAAGTACTTTCAGTGTCATTCACTGTGCTCCTTTTGATACGCTGGCAACCTGATATGAAATGTAGACCCTTCACCAAGCGTGCTTTCGACTCTTATCTCGCCTTCGTGGAACATCACAATGCCTGTGCAGATTGCAAGTCCCAATCCTGTTCCTTTCGTTTCGGTACTGCTGCTATGGAACGGCTCAAAGATATCCTGTTGTATTTCCGGCGGAATGCCGGGACCGTTGTCGGCAATCGTGAGATGAACATTGTCGCCATCAACATGGCCGGATAGCAGGATGCGCGTGTCGGTGGGAGTGTGTTCGTTCGCATTGCAGAGGAGATTGACAATGACCTGGCCAAGCCACCAGGAATCACCATGAAATCGGCAATGGCTCAGACAGATCGAGCTCTAATTCTTGTTGCTTCTCTTGCATCTGCACCAACACTGAGGAAAGCGCATCAACAACCACCGTGCGCATGTCAATCGTCTCACGATCAAGTTGCAGCACTCCTGCGTCGATCTGGTTGAGCGCCAGCAAATCGTTGATATGGCGCTCAAGCCGCTCAACGTTACGTTGAACAGTGGCAAGTAAGCGTTGTTCCCGGCGCTCAAGCCGATCATGCGCACTAACATCAATGAAACCTACTCCGGATTTGATCGCTGTAAGTGGTGTGCGCAGGTTATGCGAGACCGACGCGATAAAATCATTCCGCAACCGGTTAAGCTCAGCAAGCCGTTCGGCCTCATCTTCATGCGTCTGAGCGACTAGGCGCTCTTGAACGATCCGGTGAGTGAGCAATGTTGTGGAGAGACCAACGAGAATCAATGTAATGACTTGCGTGCCGAACTCACGAACGTCCGCCGTTGTGATAGCCCACAATGGCAACGTTGGCGCTATTGCCGCCATGAGGCCAGTGGCAACAAAGGTATAGATGATGCTGTGTCGGAGTGACGAACTGATGGCTGCGCACGTGACAATCAGCAGCCATAGCATAAACAATGGGCCGCCTGGCGTCGCACCAAGTGAGTAAATAATCGCAGTTACCGGAAGATCGAGCAGGGGAACACGCGCAAATGATTCGAGTGACGGGAAGCGTTGGCGCAGCAGTTCGAGCACAGCATTATAGCCAATGAATGCCAGAATCAACGCCCATGTTGCTGCGCCGGTTTTGCCGTACATGGGTTGAGCGATTGACAGCAGCAGGAGCGCTGCTAACACAACCCATCGCAACGGCGCGAGAATGCCGCTGAAGAGACAGGGTATGTCAGTGTCTCGCTGTCTTCGCTGTTCTTTGTGCCCCTGTTCAGAAGCCCGTTGTGTTCGTGAACGTCCAAATACCATATACTATTTCCTGTAAATCCATGTGCTACGCCGCCCAATTCAGCACATTGCGTTCCTTAATACTTGCTTTTCGGCGCATAGACCGGCCTTTTCATTCGTTGGGAGTCTGGTTGGTCTACAAAGCCCTCACTGTACAGATATGCAGTGAGGGCTTTGCATGCAGCGAGGGCTTTGCGGAGACTTCAGAGATGTGGCGAGCAGACCTACACTTATTCGACTGATTGTACCGAGGAGGCTACCAGCACTGCTTTTCGATACAATTAAGACATCTCTTCTAGCTTGGCATCCGATACAAATATCATTATCATTACACATACCTTCGCCGGTAAATAGCAGTTAAAAATCCCGTAAATGAAGGTAAATAGGCTCTTATATCTATGCTTCTTGTATTCAGGTGATGGCAGATAAATTGCTATAGTATTTAGATATAATCCTATTTATTCTTAATAATAGAAATGTATCCACCGTAAATATGAGCTAGATTACTATCAATAAGGAGGTGACACTATGCTTCGTAGCGTCAAAGATCTGCGCGATGCCACAATCGGTGCAACGAATGGTGATATAGGCAAGGTCGATCAGTTTCTGTTTGATGACAAGCACTGGACGATCCGTTACATGGTTGCAAACACCGGCGACTGGCTTGTCGATCAACTCGTACTCATCTCGCCCATGTCGATCCAACAAGTGGATTGGGAACACGGGCGCGTTCAGGTCAACCTCACGCGCGAGAAAGTGGAGCATGCGCCTGGCATTTCCACAAACGAGCCAGTTTCGCGGCAGAAGGAGGAGCAGTTCGCCCAGTATTATCAATACACGCCGTACTGGTATGGCACAGGCCTCTGGGGGACGGGCATGTACCCGTCCATGTTGGGACAGCCAGGGGTTGCGGTGCCAGCCGTGGCAGCAGGTGGTTCCGATGAACAAACTCAAACACCGGATGCGCAAACAGAAGAGAACCATCTTCGTAGCACCAGTGAGGTGCTGCACTACCACATCCAGGCTACCGACGACGAGATTGGCCATGTCGACGATTTTGTGATGGACGACGAGACATGGCAGATTCGCTACATGGTAGTGGATACCAGCAATTGGTGGTTTGGCAAGAAGGTGCTCGTTGCGCCGGAGTGGATTACCAATGTCGATTGGAGCAGCGCGCTCGTTGACGTGAACATGGCACGCGACCAGATCAAGAATGGGCCTGAGTTCGATCCGTCCATGCTCAACCGTGAGTACGAAGAACGCTTACACCGCCATTATGGACGGCGCGGCTATTGGGAAAAGTAGTCCGCTAAAACCTCGTTATAAGCAATCGATCCGCCCTGAGCATGCAATAAGGCCTGGTACGTTTACCTATAGCCGTTTGCAAATCAATTGGACCATGCCCTCACCCTGCGGCAGCCGCGTCCCGCTCCCACTGAGAGCGAGACCGAGGGTAAGGGCGTCAATCAAGGGCCGATGACTGGTCGCGGGCCACTGTGGACAGCCGTCAGACGAAGCGCATGGCCGAGGATGCCATCGAAAACATCTCCGGCCTCAAGGATATTCACAACCAACTTCGAATAAAACAGGGTGAGCAGAACGCACAGAACACGCAAAACTCCTAACTCTTATTAGGACGGTTATTGACCCATGTATATGCGGGCACTCCAGTGTTTGGAATATCCGCACGCCTATATTCCACATAGAGAGGGAAGGGGTACAGCTATATGAATCAATCGTCGAGCAATGTAGTTCAACAGGTTCGCGTGGGAACCGGAGCAGTGACGCTTGAAGGCGATTTAAACGTGCCGACTGGCGCACGCGGAGTTGTACTTTTCGCCCATGGCAGTGGGAGCAGCCGCCACAGCCCGCGCAATCGCTACGTCGCAGAGGTGTTGCAGTCCGGCGGCCTTGCAACGCTGCTGATTGATTTGCTGACCGCGCAGGAAGAAGCGGTCGACCTGCGGACACGCCACTTGCGCTTTGACATCGCCATGCTCGCTGAACGGCTAGTGGTCGTCCACGGTGATTTTGATGTATCCTACTCCTCAGTATTTGGTGAGATAGAGGAGAGGGCAATGCGAAAGTTATACGTGGTCAACTTGACTGATGAAGAACACATAACACTACGTGAGCTTGTTCGCAAAGGCATGGCCTCAGCACGCAAAGTGACACGGGCTCATATCCTGCTTCAAGCCAATGATGGTGCGAGTGATCAAACCATTGCTGACACGCTGCATATTGGTCGGGCAACGGTTGAGCGTGTCCGTAAGCGCTTTGTTGAGGGTAATCTCGCACGGGCGCTCAATGATGCCAAACGTCCCGGTGCAAAGCGCAAGCTTGATGGCAAGCAAGAAGCGCTACTCGTTGCAACCGCTTGTTCCACGCCACCAGAAGGACGTGCTCGCTGGACCATGCAACTGCTTGCCGACAAGCTTGTTACCCTTACTGACCTTGAAGGCCTGAGTGATGAAACTGTGCGCCGCACGCTGAAAAAAACGCCCTCAAGCCCTGGCTTGTAGCCGCATGGTGCCTGCCTACGGTGAGTGCTGAGTTCGTCTGCCATATGGAGGACATCCTTGACCTCTATGCCGAGGAATATATGGCTGACTATCCGGTGGTCTGTTTTGACGAAAGCCCCTATCAACTCATCAGCGAGACCCGTCCTGCGGTTGAAGCAGAGCCAGGCCACGTCGAGCGGATGGATTACGAATACAAACGCGAAGGAACCTGTAATCTGTTTGTGGTGTTTCAACCTCTACAGAACTGGCGGCACGTGACCGTCACAGCACAACGGACCAAGCAGGATTTTGCGCTACAAATGCGTGCGTTAGTTGACGTGCATTTTCCCAAAGCGATACTCATTAGCGTGGTGCTGGACAATCTGAACACGCACACGAAAGCTGCATTGTATGAAGCCTTCGAGCCACGTGAAGCGAAAAGGATTGCGGACAAACTTGAATTCCGCTATACCCCTAAGCACGGCAGTTGGCTGAACATGGCCGAATGTGAGTTTGCAGTCCTTTCACGCCAATGTCTCGACCGACGGCTGGCATCACAACACCTTGTCGCCCAAGAGGTTCTGGTGTGGGAGCACGCCCGCAATGATGCCAAAGGAACCGTCAATTGGCGCTTTACCACCGAAACTGCACGCAAGAAGCTGCGCCGCTTATATCCATCGCAATCATAGGGGTCAGCCACTAGTCGGCACGACGGACTGGCTAGCACAGTACTCCGACACGCGCGCGTTGCAGGTTGGCTACTTTGGGGCCAGCACCGGTGGCGGCGCGGCGCTTGTTGCGGCGGCGCAACGACCCGATGCCGTCGGCGCAGTGGTTTCGCGCGGCGGACGTCCTGACCTTGCGGGGCCAGCATTGGAGCGCGTACGTGCGCCGACGCTGCTGATCGTTGGGGAGCGCGATGCGCCCGTCATCGAAATGAACCGTGAGGCGCTTGCGCAGCTTCGATGCGAAAAGCAGATCTCGATTGTCCCAAAGGCAACGCACCTGTTCGAAGAATCCGGCGCGCTAGAGCAGGTGGCACAACTGGCGCGCAATTGGTTTCTGCAACATCTTGCGCCTGCTTAATGGCACATGATAAGAACAGAGCTATTGTGTATAACCGATCGGTCTGCTGCAAATGGCGAGCCAATAAATAGGAGCATAACGATGCCCACTGGCATGGGACATCACACCAGCGAGCATCGTTGCATGATTACTGCCCCGCAAATGATGCTGCACTACACTGCGCCAGAAGCAGGTCGATTGCTAAACGCTTCCACATCGCGCTTCACAGAATCGACCGTCTGCGTCGGCATGAACTCGGTTGCTTTAACCTGCTGCTGCGCGGCGTACAACCGTACTGCCCCGACCACGCTGAAAACCGTGCCGAGCACAGCGTAGCCCGCCCATTCCGGCCAGTCGAACAGATCAGCGATGGCCTGCGCCAGCATCAGCACCAGCAGCAGCCCGCCGATCGCCAGCAGCCCGCCGCCCAGCGCAAACGAGATACCAAGCGACTTGGCTTCGTCAAAGCGCTCGTAGAGCTCCGTACGTGCCAGTGCAATCTCTTGTTTCACCAACGTTTGCAACTCGCTGCCGATTTCTTCCACAAGCTCCGTTATTGATGGTTCGCGCTCGCGTTGTGTTGTCATTGCTTCCTTCCCTTCTATAGCAATTTGCAGATCAGTTACACCATGCCCTCGCCCTGCGGCTGCCGCCGCGTCCCGCTCTCAGTGAGAGCAGGACCGAGGGTGAGGGTGCAACGCAACGGCAAACTGCTATAATTGCACCATATTCTGTGCATCGGCGCTGCGATAACACAGTTATGTCATGTGTTGCAGAAGCTATGCCATTCTCGCAGGCGCTTTCGCCATGATGAGCAGTATTTGAGTCATGAGCGAGCTGCTATCAGCTGTTTTGGCGAACAAAAGGACCATGTGCGGTATACTGGCGAGTGTGAACTTACGCAACCAGGAGGAATCATGAACGCACAAGTGCGCCTTGGACAGATGCTGCGGCAAAGCATGGATGTTTTGTTGCATCCATCCATTCACACATTCCGGCGCTACGCCGTGCGCGCATCGGACAGCGACGCGCTGACCTACGTCGCCGTCGCCGCGTTCATCGTGACCCTGCTAGGCGTGGTGGTGAGCGGTGGCGGCATGGGGGTTATTGGGCTGCTGCTGGCAATTATCAACACGTTGTTCGGCTTTTACCTGTTCGCGGGCGTGATGTACTTCATCGCCAAGCAGTTCGGCGGCAGCGGCGAGTTCATCACCGTGGTGTACCTGTTCGCGCTGTTCTACGCGCCGATTCTGGTGCTGACATGGCTGGTGCTGATGGTGGTGCGCTTCATTCCGGGCGCGTCGATTGCGTCGCTGCCGCTATATTTTTTAGGGTTCGTGCTGCAAGCGTTTTACGCCTATCAGGCCATTCAAGCCGGGATGTACCTGCGCCGCAAGCGCGACGCGCTGATCGCGGTGCTGGGCGGGCTGGTGGTGCTATGGGTGATCGAGCGCATTCTGAGCGGGTCGGCGTTTATGTAGCGGCATATGTATATGGCACCCTTCGATACGGCCTTTGGCCGACTCAGGATGCCGCACATACGTCATGCAGAAGCGGTATGACGTTACGAGGAGCATGCCCATGAGCAATGTGCAACATATCAATGTGCCGGGGTTGGCGCAACTCCCTGCGTTTTGTCATGCCACAGTTGCCGGTGATTTCATCTATGTGTCCGGCACGCTCGGCACGCACCCACAGAGCATGAATCTGGTCGCAGGCGGGACCGGCTCGGAAACTACGCAGGCGCTCCGTAACATCGAGCAGATTTTGCAGGCGTGCAGCGCAACGCTGGCCGATCTCGTCAAAGTCAATGTTTTTCTGGCGGACATTGTCACATTCGACGAGATGAATGCTGCCTATCTTGCAGTAATCGGCAGTAATCCACCGGCGCGAATCACGGTTGGACGTGCGGCGCTGGCGCTGGGCGCGGCTGTCGAGATTGACGCGATTGCGTACAAACCACAAACCAGGGGGTAATGCGTGTCTTCTGTGTGTCTTTGAGGTTTAGGATTGCAATTTTTTAAGATAGGAAGCGTTTGCGACCAAGTGTCGTAAAGAACGATTCGATGATAACAGACACGTGATGCGCTGTTATCACTAAATCTTTGCTGCAGCGCGAGCAACGGGCGTGGGCGTGATCACAAATAAATTATGCGTCAACAATATGTTCGCACAGGCGAGCTTCGTCGAACGTAATCCCCAATCCTGGCCCGTCGGGCACATGAAGCACGCCAGCAACTGGGTGTAACGGCTCGTTCAACAAGTGCTCGCCGATCGGGTTGGGCGTGCTGGAAAACTCAAAGATCAGGAAGTTTACGCTGGCAGCTGCAAGATGCGCTGCGGCTGCGATATGGACGGACGACCCCATGCTGACGTGCGCCGCCCAACGGGTATTGTGCAGGCTCGCCACTGTCGCAATGCGCCGTCCTTCAGAGATACCACCCGCCCGACACACATCCGGCAGAATAACATCAACCGACCGGCGCGCCAGCCGCTCCGCGAACTGCCAGCGCGTACATTCCGTTTCGCCTGACGCCACGGCCATATCAAGCGCCGCGCTCAGATGCACGTACCCCTCGATATCTTCGGGCGGCAGCGGGTCTTCGAGCCAGTACACGCCCAATGCTTGCAGGCGTCGCCCGACATAAAGCGCGTTCTCAGCCGTGTAGGCACCATGGGCGTCTACCAGCAGATCGGCCTGCCCGCGCAGCGCTTCGGCAAGCGCGGCAATGCCGGCAAGGTCGGTGTCAATGTCGCCGCGCCCGATTGAAGCTTTCATCGCAGTGTAGCCCTCAGCGACGAAGCGCTGTGCCATGCTGACCCGCTCTTCATGCGTGTTGCCAGGAATCCCCGACGCGTAGCACGGCAGCTCCGTACGTAGCGGGCCGCCCAATAGCTGGTACACCGTCAGGCCGAGCAGCTTGCCAGCCAGATCCCATAGCGCAATGTCCACTCCGGCAATCGCTTCGAGTTGATAGCCAGCAACATGGCCGCGCAAACGCATCGAGCCGTACATGCGTTCCCAATGGCGCTCGATGGCCAGCGCGTTTTCGCCGACCAATAGCGGCGCGAGCACATCCGCGACGACGGCCTGGGTCGCGCGCGGACCGAGTGGCGCGTGCGCCTCGCCCCACCCGACCGTTCCGTCATCCGCCATGATTTTCACCAGGCACGTCTGCGCCTGTGCGGGATAGCTGCAAATATGCAGATCTCCAACGTCTGCTAATGCGCGTTGGCGCATGGTTGCACGCGGCCCATGGTCCGCTTTCGATGACGGTACCGCCGGGCTAAGTCCGGCTTCGCCAACATAGTTTTTGTCGCCGACCAGGATGAACGCCTTGACGGAAGCGATTCGTGGCATTGCGCGCATGATTCCTCCATGACCGACAGCACCAGTGTCTTAAGTACGTCGCCGCGTCTCCCAGCCGCCCTCGAACAGGCGCAGGAAGTTGTTCTCACCGTATGGATGCGCAGCGCATGCCGCTTCGTCAATCTCCACGCCAATGCCAGGCCGGTCGGGCACCTCCAGGTAGCCATCAACCACGCGCGGCACGCCAGTGAACAGATCGCGCGCCCACGGCGTCAGAAAATCGTCGAAGCACTCCTGAATCAGGAAGTTCGGGATGCTGGCATGAATATGCGCATTGATCGCCGTGTTGAGCGGACTTTGCGCCTGGTGCAGCGCCACGAACGCCTCAGCACCTTCCGCGATCGCGGCGGCCTTGCGCGCGCCGGAGATGCCGCCGATCTTGAGCGTCTCCGGCTGCACAATGTCGACCGCACGGTGCGCCAGCAGATTGCCGAACTCGGACAGGCGATGGAACCGTTCACCGGTGGCCACCGGCACGTCAATGGCGCGCGCGACCGCAACCGTGGCGGCGATGTCGGTGGACATGACCGGCGTCTCGAACCACATCGGGTGGAATTCCGCAAGCTGCGTACCGATCCGGATTGCCGTCGAGACGCTGAAGCGGTCATGCCCTTCGATCAGCAGGTCCACGTCATCGCCAACCGCCGCGCGCACGGCCCGCACAATTGCCAGCGAGCGCCGCTCCTCGGCGCGGTCGAAAAAGCGGTAGGCCGCGCCGAATGGGTCGAACTTAAGCGCCGTGTAGCCGCGCTCCTTCACCTGCGCCGCCGCCTCAGCAAAGAAGGCCGGGTCGCGCGGTCCCTGGTACCAGCCATTAGCGTAGACGCGCAATTGCGGGCGCTGCTTGCCGCCGAGCAACTGCCAGATCGGCGCGCCCAGGCTCTTGCCAAGGATGTCCCAGCAGGCGATCTCAATCGCATTCATGGCGAGACTGACGTTCAGAAACGTGCCTTTGTACATGTTCTGCCAGACTACCTCGGGATAGAGCGGATTCTCACCGATGACGAAGCGCGCCAATTCATGCACCTCCGCCTCGCCGGGCTTGGTGCTCAGCCCGCCGGTCGCTTCGCCGAGGCCGGTCAGCCCCTCATCGGTCAAGACTTTGACGAAAACCCAGTTTTTCCAGGGGTTGCCGACAACAAACGTTTGAATGTCGGTAATCTTCATAGCTGTGTTCCTGTTAATTACACCGTAAACAACGGCTCGACACCGGCCAGAATGGCATCCAATTCGACGCGATCCTGGTCGTCGAGCCGCGCGCCGGGCGCGCGGGTAGTGCGTGTCGCAATGATTCCTCGACGGTACAGCACTTCCTTGTAGGCAGCTACGCCATGCATACGCTCGAAGTTAATCAGCGGCAGGAGCTGATTGAACAGCCGCCGCGCCCCGGCCTGGTCGCCCGCTTCGAGCATGTTCCATAGCGCCACATGCACATCCGTCGCCTGGCATGCGGGCATGTTGCCGCACGCGCCGCGCCGGTACTCATCCAGTAAATAGATGCCGCCCTGCCCGCCAAATACGCCTTTGCATGCATCGCCCGCCGCCGCGATAGTGGCGCTGATCTGGCGCGGCTCGGGCAGCGTTTCTTCCTTGAGGTATGCGACGCGCGGCAGTTCACGGCACATGCGCGCCAGCAGGGCCGCGCTCATCGGCGTGCCGATTGGCCCCATGTAGTTTTGGATGCAGATCGGAATGTCGAGTGCTGCATCGAGCGCCTGATAGTAGGCATAGCAGCCCTCCGCATCGGGATGCAGAATGTGCGGTGGCATGGCCATGATGCCCGCCGCGCCCGCCTGCTGCGCATAGCGACTGAGCGCCACCGCTGGCAGCGTGTGCCCCGCTGTTGTCGCCGCAACGACGGGGATGCGTCCGCCCGACTCATCCACGACGATCTCAATCCAGCGCTTCCGTTCGTCGTCCGACAGCGTCGTGAACTCGCTGGCGTTCGCCGGGCCGACCAGACCGTGCGCGCCCGCGTCGATGCAGAAGCGCACTTCCTTGCGCAAACTCACCTCGTCCAATGTGTAGTTATCAGTGAAGGGCGTGACCACAATCACAAAGATACCGCGCCACGGCTGGCTCATGCTGTGCTCCTTTATGCGTTCTCAATCATCCGTATCATTGCCGTACACAGGTGGGAACCACACGGGACATCGTTGAATCACATGATCCTGCGCGATGTTGTAAGACTTATGCATTCTCCCGACTGCTCGCTACAATAGACACTCCCGTATATGAGGGGTTCCCAGACCAATGATCAGCAACAGGAGTGAGCAATGCAGTAGTATACCGCAACTTCGGGGACAGGCGTGAGTGGGCTGCTCCCTTCGTACTCGGCCATGAACCAGCCGAGAATTATGCGACTGATGTCTCAACTCTATGAGCCAACCTTCTTTTCACTCGACTCCTCTAGGGAAGTGCCCTCCAAGAGGTTAGTGGAGCAAGGTAGGCTAAAACTACTGTACCATTTACATTGCTATAATGAGATTAGCTGAAGATAGTGCGTTGCTGCTGCTGAAAGCTGTGCCGTCCGCGTGAGTCGCATTAGCCTCGTGTCACCGTAAATACGGTCACCTTCCCCGTAAGCATCCTCAAAGTATGCGCCGCCGACAAACTCGAAAAAGATGATACAATACGCCATCTACAGGAGCGCTCCGCAACACTGGTGTAGCAGCATTTCTTTTCACCGATGACGGTCACACAGGTGATCGTACGTTGGTGGCATTGTGGTATGTAGCATGGTGCTTCAAGCCATCAACAATCTCGATCAGGCAGCGTTTGTGCAGCAGTTTGGCTTTGTATTCGAGCATTCGCCATGGATTGCTGCGGAAGCATGGCATGCGCGTCCGTTCGCAAGCGTGGTAGCCCTGCACGAAGCCATGTACGCTGTGATGTACGCCGCGCCACTCGAACGTAAACTTACCTTGATTCGCGCGCATCCCGACCTGGCAGGCAAGGCCGCCGTTACGGGCGAGCTTACGCCCGAATCCACCAGGGAGCAATCGTCGGCTGGCCTCGATCGCCTGTCGCCGGACGAGTTCGCGGCCTTCACGCGCATGAACAATGCCTACCGCGAGACGTTTGGCTTTCCGTTTGTGATCTGCGTGCGTGAGCATACCAAAGACAGCATTCTGGCAAGCTTTGCCGAACGGCTCAAGCACAGCCGCGATGAGGAAATCACCACGGCGCTGGGCGAGATTGCCAAAATCGCGCGCCTGCGCCTGCAGGACGTAGTCGCTAACGATCATCATGGCAATATGCAGACTCGTTAATTCGTTTCCCTCACCTTCAATCCCTCTCCCAATTGGGAGAGGGATTGAAGGTGAGGGGTCGCAAGGAGCATCAGCATGACGAAAACCACATCCAATTCCATTGTTCTGAGTCATGCCAACTATGGCAAATCAGCGGTGCGGCTGGTCAAAGTTATCCGCGACGGCGAACGGCACGACCTGCGCGATCTCAATGTCGATGTGATGCTCCACGGCGACTTCGCGGCGTCCTACATGGATGGCGACAACCGCGCCATGCTGGCGACTGACACCATGCGCAACACCGTGTACGCGCTGGCGAAAGATGACCCGATAGAAAGCATTGAAGCATTCGGCGCGCGGCTGGCACAACACTTTTTGAAAACTGGGCCGACCGTCACCAGCGTGCAGATACGGATTGTCGAGTACTCGTGGAGCCGCATCGCCGTGAACGGCCAGGAGCATGAACACGCCTTCACGCGCGGCGCGGGCGAGCGCATCGCCATAGTAACAGCCGATGCTGAAGGTGTCACAGTTCAGGCAGGCATCGACAATGTGCTCATTTTGAAGACGACGAATTCCGGCTGGGAGGAGTTTTACCGCGAGCAATACACCACCCTGCCCGATGCGCGCGACCGCATCCTCGCCACAGTGCTGACCGCGACATGGACATATACGAGCGCTCAGGCTGATTTTGAGGCAACGTGGGCCAGCGTGCGCGACCAGATCCTCGCGACGTTCACCGACCATTACAGCCCGTCAGTGCAGAACACGCTGCATCGCATGGGCAAGGCCGTGCTCAAAGCGCATGCGGACGTGCAGAAAATCCATTTTTCGCTGCCCAACAAGCATCACCTGCTGTTCGATCTCGCGCGCTTCGGCATGGAGAACGACAACGAAATTTTTCAGGTAACCAACGATCCATTTGGCCTGATCGAAGGCACGGTGGAGCGGCAAAGTTAGCATGGCTCTGTACGATCTCATCATTCGCAATGGCGCGCTCGTCACACCCGACGGGATTATCACTGCTGATCTCGCAGTCGCTGATGGACAAATCGTCGTGATCGAGCCTGAGATAAGTGGAGCAAGCGCGTCAGAGATTGATGCTGCTGGCCTCCATGTTTTTCCGGGTGCAATCGACGCGCATGTCCATTGCAATGAGCCGGGCCGCACCGAGTGGGAGGGCTTCGCGACGGCGACGCGGGCGCTGGCGGCTGGCGGCGCGACGAGCTTTTTCGACATGCCGCTCAACGCGCACCCGCCGACGATTGCCGCAGCGAGTTTCGATGCCAAACTCGCTGCGGCGCAGCGATCATCGCTGATCGACTTTGCGCTGTGGGGCGGCATCGTTCCTGGCAACCGTGATGAACTGCCTGCACTTGCCGAACGCGGCGTGATTGGCTTCAAAGCATTTATGTCAAACAGCGGCATCGACGATTTTCATGCCGTCGATGATCTAACGCTGTGTGAAGGCATGCAATGCGCGGCGCAGCTTGGCTTGATCGTGGCGCTCCATGCCGAAAACGACCAGATCACCGGTGGGTTGGCGCGGCGGGCCATGGCTGAAGGGCGCGCAGGCGTGCGTGATTATCTCCGCTCTCGGCGGTGATTGCCGAGCTTGAGGCAATCGAGCGAGCGATTCTGTTTTCCGAAGAAACCGGCTGCACGATTCATATCGTGCATGTTAGCAGCGGGGCGGGCGTGGCACGGATAGCGGCGGCCCGGCAGCGCGGCGTGGACGTGACATGTGAGACATGCGCGCATTACCTCGCGCTGACCGAGGACGATGTGGAGCAGCTTGGCGCGATTGCGAAGTGCGCGCCGCCGTTGCGTTCACAGGCCGAACAGGACGCGCTCTGGCAGCATGTATTTGACGGCACGCTGCCGATGGTCACCTCCGACCATTCGCCTGCGCCCGCCAGCATGAAGACCGACACGAACTTTTTCAAGGTGTGGGGCGGCATTTCGGGCTGCCAGTCCACGCTCAGCGTGCTGCTGACCGACGGCTATGCCCGGCGCGGGCTGCCGCTCACGACCGTCGCGGCGCTGCTGGCGGAGAACGTCGCGCGCCGCTTTCGGTTGCCGCATAAAGGGCGTATCTCTGCGGGCATGGACGCCGACCTGGCGCTGGTTGACATGACGCAGCAGTTCACACTCACGTCCGGCGATTTGTTCTACCGCCACCAACACAGCCCGTATGTTGGTCGGACGTTCAATGGCCGGGTGGTTCGCACGCTGGTGCGCGGCACAACCGTGTTTCAGGATGGCAAGATTGTGTCGGAGCCAGTCGGACGGCTACTGCGACCGAGCAAGTAGGTTTTACTCACCACAAAGGTATAAAGGGTACCAAGTATTTTAGAAAAACCGTAAATTTTCTTCGTGTCTTTGCGTCTTTGTGGCCAATTATAAAATTATGTGGCAAAACTATTTACAACCAACCAGCCTTGATGAAGCGTTGCGGCTGCTCGACGAGTACGCCGGTCGCGCTCGGCTCGTCGCGGGCGGCACTGATGTGCTGGTCGAGCTTCAGCGCGGCGTGCGCCCCACCGAAACACTGATCGATATTTCCAAACTTTGCGAACTGAAATACATCCGCGCTGAAGATGGTTCTATGCGCCTCGGCGGATTGGCAACGCATAATGATGTGATTGCATCGCAAGAGTGCCGCCAGTACGCCTTGCCGCTTGTGCAGGCATGCTGGGAAGTCGGCGCGCCGCAGATTCGCACCCGCGCGACCGTGGCGGGCAATCTCATTACTGCCTCGCCCGCGAACGACACAATCGTGCCGCTCATGGCGCTTGGCGCGGAGGTGGTGCTGCAAAGTGGTGCTGGTGAGCGAGTCGTGCCGCTCGATCAATTCTACACCGGCTTCCGCCGCACGGCTTTACAACCGAATGAACTGCTGCGCGAGATCCGCTTTCCACCGCTCAGCGCGCAGCAGCGTGGCCTGTACCTCAAGCTGGGGCTGCGACGGGCGCAAGCCATTTCGGTGATCGACCTCGCGTTTGTGCTGACGTTCGATGGCGATGCACCCAACGGCACGATCACCGATGCGCGGATTACCCTAGGTTGTCTTGCACCAACAGTTGTCCATGCCCCGACCGTGGAGGCGTTTCTACAAGGAAAGCAGCTTACGCCGGAGGTGTGCGCCGAGGCAGGGCGGCTGGCAAATGAGGACGTTGCGCCAATCGATGACGTGCGCGGCTCGGCTGCGTACCGCCGCGCGACGTTGGCTGCGTTGGTCACGCATGGGCTTCAGCGCATTGCAGCAGGCAACGAAGCCGAGGGCATGCTGGATCGTCCGGTGCTGCTGGAGACGGCAGTCGGCAGTTGGCAGTCGGCAGTCGGCAGTCGGCAGTCAGCGATAACGACGATCACCACAACGATCAACGGCCAGCCACGTACACTAGAGAACGCGGAGGGCAAGTCGCTACTCCATGCCTTACGGGAGAACGCCGGGCTGACTGGCACGAAGGAGGGCTGCGCTGAGGGAGAGTGCGGCGCGTGTACGGTCTGGCTCGACGGGCAAGCAGTGATGTCATGCCTCGTACCTGCCGGGCAGGCACATGGCGCGGCGATCACAACGATTGAAGGGCTGGCCGACGACGAACAGCTGCACCTGCTTCAGGAGGCGTTCATTCGCAATGCGGCGGTGCAGTGCGGCTACTGCATTCCCGGTTTCTTGATGGCAGGCGCAAAGCTGTTGCAGGAAATCGAGCAGCCTACGACTGAGCAAGTACAGATTGCGCTGAGCGGCAACATCTGTCGCTGCACCGGCTATCGGAAGATTCTCGACGCCGTGCTCGATGCCACGGGAAGTTCTCACCACAAAGACACCAAGAACACAAAGATATTGTAGTTAGTTTTCTTGGTGTCCTTTGTGTCTTTGTGGTGCAAATCTGAGGAGTTCAGCTATGAAGACTCTGATTGGTGAATCACTTCCGCGCCCTGACGCGCTCGGCAAGGTGACCGGCGCGGCACAGTATCCCGGCGATCTCGTGCAGCCGGGCATGCTGCACCTCAAAGTTGTGTTTGCACGACGTCCTCATGCGCGCATCCTGTCAATTGACACATCCACCGCGCTCCAGCACCCTGGCGTCGTCGCCGTCCTAACTGCCGACGACGTGCCGTTCAACGGCTACGGCCTGATCGAGAACGACCAGCCAGTGCTGTGCGGCGATGTGGTACGCTTCGAGGGCGACAAAGTAGCGCTCGTCGTTGCCGAAACTAAAGAAGCCGCCATTGCCGGTGCCAAACTTGTCTCAGTCGAGTACGAGGACATGCCCGCTGTGACCGACCCACGCGCCGCGCTCGCGCCTGCCGCGCCTCTGGTTCACGCCGCGCGCGGCACGAACATGCTGCTCCATGTGCCGATTCGCAAGGGCGATGTGACGCAGGGCTTTGCTGAGGCCGATGTGGTGGTGGAAGGAGAATTTAGCACGTCATGGCAGGAGCACGCCTTCTTGCAGCCTGAAGCGGGCGTGGCCTTTGTAGACGACGAAGGGCGCGTCGTAGTTGAGACCGCCGGGCAGTGGCTGCATGAGGATCGTCGCCAGATTGCCCTCATTCTACAAATCCCTGAAGAGCAGGTCGTGGTACGCTACGCGACGATTGGTGGGGCGTTCGGCGGGCGTGAAGATTTGTCGATCCAACACCTGCTGGCGCTGGCGGCATGGAAGCTGCGCCGTCCGGTCGCGCTGGTGTGGAGCCGCGAGGAGTCGATGATCGGCCACCACAAGCGCCATCCGTTTCAAATTCGTTGCAAGTGGGGCGCGAAAAAGGACGGCACGATCACCGCTGTGGAGGCCGAGGTGGTTGCCGACGGCGGCGCGTACGCCTCGACCAGCGCCGAGGTGATCAAGATCGCGACGCTGTTCAGCAATGGCTGCTACGAGGTGCCGAACATCAAGGCTGACGGCTATGCCGTGTACACCAACAACATTCCGTCGGGCGCGTTTCGCGGCTTCGGCTCGCCACAGAATCAGTTCGCCGCCGAGATCATGGTGACGCGCCTGGCGCATGCGCTCGGCATGGACCCGGCGGAACTGAGGCGGCGCAACATCTACCGCGAAGGCAGCATCGAGGCGTCGCAGCAGCCGCTGCCGCCCGGCGTGAGCGCGCCGCAGGTTCTTGAGCGCTGTGTTGCAGAATTGGAGGTGAGACAAGGAGACAAGGAGACAAGGAGACAAGGGGACGAGAGGCAAAAACATCCTCTTCTCCCCCTCTCCCCTTCTCCCCTTCTCAAAAAGGGCTGGGGGCTGGCATGCGGGATCAAAAATGTTGGCTATTCGTTTGGCTACCCCGAGCAGGCCACCGCAACGGTGGAGTTGTACGGCGGGGCGCAGATCGAGCGGGCGGTGGTGCGGGCTGGCATTGCCGAGGTCGGGCAGGGCGCACATCTCGCCATGCGCATGATCGCCGCCGAAGCGCTTGGCCTGCCACCCGACGCGGTGACCATGATCACCGACGACTCCAGCGAGACGCCCAATGCTGGCAGCGTTTCGGCCTCGCGCATGACGCTGATGGGCGGGCGGGCCGTGCATGACGCCGCGCTAGACGCCAAACGCGAGTGGGACAACGAAGAGCGACCAGCCAAAGCGACCGTGCAATTTCGCCCACCTGCTACGACTGCGCTCGACCCTCAGACCGGAACGGGCCGCCCGAACTATTGCTATGGCTACGTCGCGCAGGCGGTCGAAGTCGAGGTCAACACGCTGACCGGACAGGTGCGCGTGCTGCGAATCATCAGCGTGCATGACGTTGGCAAGGCGATCAACAAACAGCAGGTCGAAGGACAGATCGAGGGCTGCCTGGCGCAGGCGCTCGGCTACGCGCTGCTGGAGAACTTTCAGGTGCAGAATGGCAAGATTCTCACCCAGCACCTCAGCACCTACCTGCTGCCAACCGCGCTCGACATGCCGACCGAGATTGTGCCAGTGATTCTGGAGCTTGCCGATCCGAACGGGCCGTTTGGCGCGCGCGGCATGTCGGAGATGGCGCTGGTGCCGCTGGCCCCGGCGATTGCCATCGCGATTCACGACGCGACCGGCGCGTGGCTCCATGATCAACCGATGACGCCTGAGCGAGTTTTAGCAGCATTACAAAGCGTTGCGCAAGCCGGACCTATGAATTCTTGAAGAAGGCGCCGTTGTGCCGCCGGGCCGAGCAGCGCCGCTCCTCGCTTTTTGCCCCTTCTTCTCTTGTGTACAAAAAACGTTATTTATACCGTTTGCAACGCACCGTAAACGCAATCGCAGGGGCGAAGCATGCCTCGCCCCTGCGATTGTGATCATAAATAGCCTGCAAATATTTTTCGCACATGTAGTATCATAGCGCAACCGCAATGTTGCATAAATCGAGAGGACTTCTATGACCATGCTCCGCATTTCTGCCGGGCCGTACACGTTTACGGCTCGCATGGAAGAGGAAGCTGCGCCGGAAACGTGCGCCGCGTTCCGCAAACTGCTGCCCTATCGCCAGAAGCTCATTCATGCCCGCTGGAGCGGCGAGGCATGCTGGATTCCGCTGGGTGATTTTCAGCTCGGCGTCGGCTATGAGAATCACACCTGCCACCCGTCGCGGGGCGACATTCTGTTTTATCCAGGCGGCCTGAGCGAAACCGAAATTCTGTTTCCGTACGGCAGCGCCAGTTTCGCCGCGAAGGTCGGGCCGCTGGCGGGCAACCATTTTCTGACGATTGTTGACGGCCGCGAGCACTTTGCCGACCTCGGCAAGCTGGTGCTGTGGCAGGGCGCGCAGGACATTGTGTTCGAAGAAACGTAGGTGCCAACAGGCGTGCCGCCGCGTGGTGGCCGTCTTTTTCATATGCCGCCCCACGGCACGCGGGGCAATCCAGGAGGTAGGAATGCGATCATCCAGATGGTTCTCGGCGGTGCTGGCCGTGTTCATGCTCGTGCTGGCGTCGTGCGGCACCGCGCCAACCGCGCCGACCGGCAGCACGAACAGCAACACAGCGGCGACCAACACCAACAGCGCGCCTGCGGCGACAATGGAGAGCAGCACCAGCGCGCCGGAAGCGACGGCAGACAGTTCAACAAATGCCAACAGCAGTGCGGCGGCCAACACGAACACGGCCGGCGGCAGCGGCGATTTCGGCGTCGCGTTCGTGTACACCGGGCCAATTGGCGACGCGGGCTGGACATGGGCGCACGATCAGGGCCGCCTGGCTTTGCAGAAAGTGCCTGGAGTCAAGACGAGCTACCTTGAGAATGTTCCCGAAAACCCCGCCGACGCCGAGCGCGTCATCCGCGACTTCGCACAAAAAGGCAACAAGGTGATTGTCACCACGTCGTTCGGCTACATGGACCCGACGATCAACGTCGCCAAAGATTTCCCGGACACGCAGTTCATCCACATTTCGGGCTACAAAACCGCTGCCAATGTGAGCACGGCGTTCGGCAAAATCGAGGAGCCGCGCTATGTGTCGGGCCTGATCGCGGGCAAGATGACCACCAGCAACGTCCTTGGCTACGTGGCCGCATTCCCGATCCCGGAAGTTATTCGCGGCATTAATGCTTTCACGCTCGGCGTGCGCAAGAGCAACCCCAAAGCAACCGTTAAGGTCGTGTGGACCAACACATGGTACGATCCGCAGAAGGAGCGCCAGGCCGCCGAGGCGCTGCTAGACGACGGCGCGGACGTGATCGCGCAACACCAGGACACGCCCGGCCCCGTGCAAGCCGCCGAGGCGCGCGGCAAATACGCCGTGGGCTACGACGCCGACATGAGCAAGTTCGCGCCGAAAGCGGTGCTGACCAGCCCGATCTGGCATTGGGATGCCTACTACGTTCCGATGGCCAAGCAGGTGATGGACGGCACATGGAAGAGCAATCAATACTGGGGCGGCTGGAAGGACGGCATCGTGGACCTCGCGCCGATTGGCTCGATGGTGCCTGCTGACGTGAAATCCAGCGCCGAGGCCGAAATCGCCAAGTTCAAGAGTGGTGAGGAGACGATCTTCACGGTCTTCACCGGCCCGCTCAAGGATCAGACCGGCGCAGAGAAAGTGCCAGCGGGCACGGCCATGACCGGCGATGAACTCTTGAGCATGAACTGGTTCGTCGAAGGCGTGGAAGGCACCATTCCGCAGTAGCTGAGCACACTGCACTCGAGCTTTTGCCATAGAGAACACAGAGTCCACAGAGATATTCTATCAATCTACCTCGGTGGCCTCTGTGGCAAGATTTCCGATTATTTGCAAAAAGGCATGTCATGGACGCAGTGGAGATGATTGGGGTCACCAAGCGCTTCGGTCCGGTGGTGGCGAACGAAGGCGTGACCTTCACGGCCCATGCTGGCGAGGTTCACGCGCTGCTGGGCGAAAACGGCGCGGGCAAGTCCACGCTGATGAGCATTCTGGCCGGACTCTACCATCAGGATGAAGGCGTAGTGAAAATCAACGGCGAGACGGTGCGGTTCCGCTCGCCACGCGACGCGATCAGCCACGGCGTCGGCATGGTGTACCAACATTTCATGCTGGTCGATTCATTCACAGTGGCCGAGAACACGATGCTCGGCCAGCATGGTGGCGGCGTGCAACTCGACACCGCCGCAACCGAGCGCGAACTCGATGAACTTGCCAAACACTACGGCCTGCATGTTGATCCCAAAGCATATGTGTGGCAGCTTTCCGTCGGCGAGCAGCAGCGCGTCGAGATTTTGCGGCTGCTTCATCGCGGCGCAAAAATTCTGATCTTCGACGAGCCGACCGCCGTGCTGACGCCGCAGGAAGCACACGATCTGTTGCGCACGCTGCGCAGCATGGCCGCCGAAGGCTACTGCATCATCTTTATCTCGCATCATCTCGACGAAGTGATGGAAGTCGCCGATCGTGTCACCGTGCTGCGGCGCGGGCGCGTCGTGACGACCGTGGAAACCAGCGCCACCAACCAGCGCGAGCTTGCGCGGCTCATGGTCGGGCGCGAGGTGCTCATGGAAGTTGAACGTCCACCTGCCACTACCGGCGACGTGGTGCTCGACGTGCGCGGATTGGCAGCACAGAGCGATAAAAACCTGCCCGCACTCCATGATGTGTCGCTTCAGGTACGGGCGGGGGAAATCCTGGGTGTGGCGGGCGTGGCGGGCAACGGGCAGCGCGAATTGGCCGAGGTCATCACCGGGCTGCGGCGCGCAATCGGCGGGCAGGTGCGGATCGGCGGCACCGACATGACCAACCGATCTCCACGCGAGATCATTCAAACTGGTGTGGCGCACATTCCCGAAGACCGCATGGGAACCGGCTTGATCGGCAACCTTGATCTCACAGACAATTCGATTTTGAAAGAGTATCGCCGCTCGCCGCTTGCGCGCGGGCTGCTGCTGATTTGCAACGCCGTTGCCACCTTCACCGACCGCCTGCTTGTCGACTACAACGTGGCCGCGCCGGATCGGCATGTCAAAGTGCGCCTGCTCTCCGGCGGCAACCAGCAAAAGATGCTGCTGGCGCGCGAGTTATCAGGTCAACCGCAATTGCTTGTCGCCGTTCACCCGACGCGCGGCGTGGATATTGGCGCGACTGAGTCGATTCAACAACTTCTATTGAGCCAGCGCGCCGGCGGCTCGGCCATTCTGCTCATCTCCGAAGATTTGAACGAACTGCTGGCGCTGTCCGACCGCGTGGCGGTGCTGTATAGCGGGCGCATCATGGGCGTGGTGGATGCTGCCACAGCTGACGTCGAGCATGTAGGCTTGATGATGGCGGGCGTGCCGCTGAGCGAAGCTATGGCCAACGTCGAGAGCGCGTAAAGGAGAAACGCATGGCGACCCGCAGGTATTCAATCGAGCGCTACCCGGTAGCGTCGCGCACGGCGGCGACCATCGTGCCGATTTTGTCGATTGTGCTGGCGCTGCTGGTCGGCGGCGCGGTGCTGGCGCTGGCCGGGCACAACCCGCTCACGGTATACAACGCCATGTTACAGGGCGCGTTCGGCTCGGTGAATGGGTTAGCTGAGACCACGGTGAAGGCCATTCCGCTCATTCTGGCCGGGCTGGGCGTGAGCATCGCCTTCCGCATGCTGCTGTGGAACATCGGCGCGGAAGGCCAACTCTATTTAGGCGCAATCTTCGCCACCGGCACCGCGCTGTACATCATCCCGAACGCGCCCGCGATCTTGCTCATCCCGGTCATGGTGCTGGCCGGATTCGTCGGCGGCGCACTATGGGCGCTGATTCCCGGCGCGCTGCGGGCGTTTCTCAAGGTCAACGAGATTATCACCACGCTGATGTTGAATTATGTGGCCGTATTGCTGTCGGAATGGCTGGTGCATGGGCCGTGGAAAGACCCCAAAGCGTTCGGTTTTCCCGGCACGCCGCTGCTGCCCGATGCGGCGTGGCTGCCGCGCCTCGGCACGACGCGGGTGCATCTCGGCCTTTTCTTCGGTCTCGTCGCCGCCATTGTAATTTATGTCATTCTGCGCGGCACATGGTGGGGCTACGAAATCCGCGTGATCGGCGAAAACGAGCGCGCTGCCCGCTATGCAGGCATCAACATCCGTCGCAACATCTTGCTGGTCATGGCGCTGAGTGGCGGTCTGGCGGGCATCGCGGGCATGAGCGAGGTCGCAGGCATCGCGCACCAACTCCAGCGCAATCTTTCGCCGGGCTACGGTTTCACGGCGATCATCGTCGCCTGGCTGGCAAAGCTAAACCCGTGGATGGTGATTGTGGTGGCGTTTCTGCTGGCCGGGCTGCTGGTGGGCGGCGACCAGTTACAAATGAGTCTGGGCCTGCCGTCTGCAATCGCGCCCATGCTGCAAGGCATGATTCTGTTCTTCCTGCTCGGCAGCGAAATCTTGACGCGCTATCGGCTCGTGCGTGTGCGGCAGCCCGTCCTACAGGCCTCGCCCGAGTTATCTGCTGCCATCGAATGACGAATGACCAAAGACGAATGACGGAAGTATATGAATAACACGTTCGTCGTCCGTCCTCCGTCCTCCGTCCTTCGTCAAATAGCGTGGCTCGACAAAGTGTTTGCACGATAAGGAAAACGAGCGATGTTCGTAATTTCGGTTCTTGCCGCCGCGATTTCCGCTGGCACCGCCATTTTGTACGCATGCCTGGGCGAGATCCTGTGCGAACGCGCGGGCGTGCTCAACCTCGGCGTGGAAGGCATGATGCTGATGGGCGCGCTGGGCGGTTTCGCAGTGAACTACTGGACGAGCGACCCGTGGCTTGGCGTGCTGGCGGCCATGCTGGTCGGCGGCCTGATGAGCCTTATTCATGCCGTGCTGACGGTCACACTACGCGCCAATCAGGTGGTCAGCGGACTGGCATTGACGATCTTCGGCACCGGACTGGCAGCATTTCTCGGCCAGCCGCTGGTCGGCCAGCCCGCGCCTGCCGCATTCGTCACCACGCCCATTCCCGTACTGGACGCCATTCCGGTGCTTGGGCCGATCTTCTTTCAACAGGACATGCTGACCTACGGGCTGTACGTGCTGGTGCCGCTGCTCTGGTGGTATATGTTCCGCACGCGGCCCGGCTTGCACCTGCGCGCTGTGGGCGAAGATCCGGCCACCACCGATGCGATGGGGCTGAGCGTGGCGCGCCTGCGTTATCTGTATGTCGTTCTCGGCGGCGTGCTGGCAGGCGTGGGCGGTGCGACGATTTCGCTGGCGACAAATCCAAGCTGGGTCGAAGGCATCACTGCCGGGCGCGGCTGGATTGCGGTCGCGCTGGTCATTTTTGCGACGTGGAGCCCTCTACGAGCGGCGCTCGGCGCGTACCTGTTCGGCGGAATCGAGGCGGTGCAGTTTCGTCTGCAAAGCGCCGGCACGCCGATTTCGCCGTTCTTTTTGAACATGCTGCCGTACCTGTTCACTATAGTAGTGCTGGTGCTGGCCACCCGCGAAACGGTGCGGCGGCGAGCAGGCGCACCGGCTGCACTGGGGATCGCCTACGTGCGCGAGGAGCGCTGATACACTTCAAAAGGAACGCATCATGCCAACCATGCTTGTCAAAAACGCGCGCCTGCTCGCCACCATGGACGATGCCGACACATGCATCCCCGACGGCGGCATGTTCATCGAAAATAACGTCATTCGGCAAGTTGGCTCAACTGCGGAACTGCCGACCGAGGCCGACCACGTCATCAACGCGCGCGACATGGTCGTTTTGCCAGGACTGGTCAACACGCATCACCATTTTTACCAAACGCTGACGCGCAACGTGCCTGCCGCACAAAACGCGACGCTGTTCGGCTGGCTCAAGACGCTCTACCCGATCTGGGCAGGCATGACGCCGGAAGCAATCGCCGTCAGCACCAAAATCGCCATCGCGGAACTTATGCTATCGGGCTGCACCACCGCCAGCGATCACACCTACATCTGGCCCAACGGCGCGCGCTTGGATGATCAAATTGCGGCGGCGGCAGAAATAGGCTTCCGCTTCCACGCGGCGCGCGGCTCCATGTCGGTCGGCGAGTCAAAAGGCGGCCTGCCACCCGACCGCGTCGTCGAGGATGAGGAAGCGATTCTGCGCGACTCGCGGCGGCTGATCGAGGAATATCACGACGCCGAGCGCTTCGCCATGCTGCGGATTGTGCTGGCGCCATGCTCGCCCTTCTCAGTTTCGCCCGACCTCATGCGGCAAAGCATCGAGCTTGCGCGCTCCTACGGCGTTCATTCGCACACGCACCTGGCCGAAACGCTGGACGAACAGGAGTATTGCAAGGCTGCATTTGGCCGCACGCCCGTCGAACTGGCCGAAGACCTCGGCTGGATGGGCGCGGACGTGTGGCACGCCCACATGGTGCATCCCGGCGCGGACGAAGTGGCGCGGCTCGGACGGACGCGCACTGGCGTGGCGCACTGTCCGACTTCGAACATGCGGCTGGCCTCCGGCATCGCGCCGGTGCGGGCGCTCCAACAGGCTGGCGCGCGAGTCGGGCTGGGCGTGGACGGCTCGGCCTCCAACGATGGTTCGCACATGCTGAGCGAGGCGCGGCAAGCCATGCTACTACAGCGCGTCGGCGGCGATCCGGCGGCGATGACGGCAGTGGAAGCGCTGCGGCTGGCGACGCGCGGCGGCGCATCAGTGCTGGGCCGCGACGACATTGGCATGCTCGCGCCGGGCATGGCAGCGGATTTCATTGGCTTCCGCGTGGACACGCTGGCGCTCGCGGGCGGCGCGGTTCACGATCCGCTGGCGGCGTTGGTGTTCTGCCAACCACCCAATGTGGACCTGAGTGTAATCAATGGCCGCGTGCGCGTCGAAGATGGACAGCTACGCGACGTAGAGCTTCAGCCCTTGATTGAACGCCACAATGCCATTGCGCGGGCGCTGGTGCGCGGCGAGTTGCACTGACTTACGAAAAAAGGACAAACGAAAGCGCCGCATGAGTTCATGCTCATGCGGCGCTTCCTGATTCCCTGTTACGCAAGCACTTGCGTGGCAACCAGCAGCAGAATAACAATCCCCGCCACAATGCGGTAAATACCAAAGGCAACGAAGCTGTGGTTGGAAACATAGCGTAGCAGCCAGCCGATACTCAGCCATGCCACGACGAACGACACGATTGTACCAACCGCCAGTCGTGCCACATCCCCGCCAGCGAGTTGATGCAAGCTGCCCAGCAGATCGACGACCGTGGCCGCGCCAAGCGTCGGGATCGCAAGGTAGAACGAGAATGCCGTTGCTGCCCGCCGGTCCAGGCCGGACCACATGCCGCCGACGATCGACGCGCCGGAGCGCGACACACCCGGGATCAACGCAAACACCTGCGCAATACCGATGCCGAGCGCCTGCAATGGCGTGACCTGCTCGACGTCGTGCGTGGTGGGGCGGCGCGGCCAGCGCTCGACCGCAATGAGCACAATGCCACCGATGATCAGCGACCATGCGATCACTGAAGGCGAAGCAAACAGCACGGCTTTGATCCACTTGCGCAGCAGTAACCCGATCACCGCCGCCGGAATGAAGGCCAGCACGATGCCCAACCAAAAGCGCTGCACTGTCCGGCTGGACGGCAACTCACGCGCCTGCTGGATCAGATCGCGGGCATAATAGCCCACAACAGCCAAAATTGCACCAAGTTGAATAAAAATTTCAAACGTGCCGCCGATGTTGTTCTGAAACTTGAGCAAATCGGCAGTAATGAGGAGGTGCGCCGTGGAAGAAATTGGCAAGAACTCGGTCAATCCTTCGACCACGCCGAGCGTGAGCACCTGCCACCATGTGTGCAGCGATCCGCTGCTAAACGTAAGCCCAAGCACTAAAATAATAAACGTCGCTACCACAAGGACGAGCGCGCCGGGCATGCGCCGCTGCGCAGATGAGATGGCGGGCGAAGTTGAACGGGACATAAAATGTAAAACTCCTTTTGATGTGCCACTGTATAGGTACCTTCTCCAGTATATAGCAATTTTGCGCATGTGTGTTGACTTCTTTGCAGAACATTCTACGCTACAAGATTACAAAATGTAAATGCGCTGGAGCATGGCAAGAAAGTAGGCGCAGAAGGTGTCTGCACACAAACTCCATGTTGTACTCTGGCAAGATTATTGCAAAACCTCCGCTACAAGCATGTCCTTCTGATAGAAACTCTGTCCCATGATTGTAGACGCCTATAGTGTGGTTGGGCTTGTTGGGCTGCTGGCGGTGGGCTTGGGCCTGCTTGGCGCTGCGCTGTGGCATCCAGGCGTTCGAAAGGTCGAAGCGCCGCAGTCGTGGAGCCAGTTTCGCTTCGGCTACACCGTGTATGCGCTGATCTTTCTTGCGTTCGACATGGAGATGATCTTCATGTACCCCTGGGCGGTGGTGTTTGCCAGCATCGGCGTGGAAGCGTTCGGCGATATGTTTGTGTTCATCGCGATTTTGTCGGCGGGTATCGCCTACGCGTGGAAAATGAAGGGGCTGGAGTGGGAATAGTCGTCAAAAGCCTGGCCGTGCTGGCGGCGCTGGTGGGCGCGGCGCTGCTGACCAGTCTGCTGGAACGCTGGCTCGTCAGCAGTGCAGGCGGCGAATTGGGACCGGCAGCGACACCGAATCCATCAGAAGGCGTCGCGCTCGCTAATGAAGATCGCTGGCTGTTCCCCGCCGGACCACTGTCGGCGCTGTTCGGCGTGGCGCTGGCGATGATTGTCCTACCGTTCGGCCCCGATCTTGTCGGCCAGGATCTGGGCATCGGCGTGTTCTACTTCATCGTGGTGGTGGACTTCGTGGTGCTTGGCATCGCGCTGAGTGGCTGGGGCGCAAACACGCCCAACGCCGTCGAGGCATGCTACCGCATCGTCGCGCAGTTGGTCGCCTACGTCGTGCCGCTCGGGCTGGCGCTGGTCGGCGCGATCATGATGGCGCAGTCGCTCTCCACCGTGCGCATTGTGGAGGCGCAGGCCGGGCTGTGGTACATCGTGCTACAACCAATCGGCTTCGCGCTGTACATCGTCACCGGGCTGATGCAGACCTACCGCGCGCCGTTTCTGGAGCCGTTCGCCCAATCGATCGACGGCGGCGTACTCGGCGTGGCGGGCGGCTGGCACGCGGCGGTGTGGCGGCTGGCGCTCTCTGGCGTGCTGTTCGTCGTGGCGGCTATGGGCGCAGTGCTGTTTTTGGGCGGCTGGCGCGGGCCGCTGCTGCCCGGTCTAGTCTGGATGCTGCTCAAGACCTACGGCCTCATGGCGCTTATGCTGTGGCTCGGCAGGCGTGTGCGCCCGCTCAGCGTCGCGCAGATGCTGGCGCTCTCGTGGAAAATTCTTATTCCAGTCGGCCTCGCCAACGTGCTGCTGGTCGGCGTGCTCATTTTGCTGGGAGTTGGCGTGTCATGATCCTTGGCCCAATTGTACAAATTGCGGCGTTTGTGTTGTTCGCGTTCATCGCTATCGCGGGCGCGCTCGGCATGACCACCACGATGAGCATGTTCCGCAGCGGCATCTTTCTGATGGGTTCGTTCATCGGCGTGGCTGGTCTGTTCATTATGCTTTCGGCCGATCTGATTGGTCTTTTGCAGGTCATGATGTACATCGGCGGCATGCTGGTGATGATTCTGTTCATGGTGCTGTTCATGCACGATCCCGGCGGCGCGATGATGGCCAGCATGGATATGTCACCAATCGAGAAGCTGTTCAGCCGCGGCATCCCGCCGATGAAGATGGACCACGGCGGCATGGACCACGGCCAGATGAATCATGGCGACAAAGGCATGAACCACGATGATATGCAGCATGGCGACGGCGAGCAAGACACCATGCCAATGGATCATAGCCAGATGCAGCACGGCGATGAGCAGCAGATGGATCACAGCCAAATGCAGCACGATGGCAACGATCATCAACAGATGCAGCAGAGTGACATGCAGCATGGTAACGGCGACATGCCGATGGATCATAGCAACATGGGCCATGAGGGTATGCAGCACGGCGACATGGACATGGATATGGGCGGTATAGATATGGGCGGTATGGATATGGGCGATATGGATATGGACATGTCGATGACCACGCCGCTCAAACGCCCGGCAGCCATCCTCGCAACCGTCATAGGCGCGCTTCTGGTGGCGCTGCTGATCCTGCGGCCTGCCTGGCCCATCTCAGCCGCCGTGCCCAACCCCAACTCGGCGGAAATGGTCGGGCAGTTGCTGATGGGCAAGTACATGATGGCGTTCGAGGCTGCGGGTCTGCTGATCCTGATCGGCATCTTCGGAGCCGTGTTTCTGGCGCGGCCCGGCACGTTCCCTGATCAAAGCGATCGGGCGGCGCATGTCGCGCACGATGATACGCCCGCTGAAGCTGACGATACGCCGTTGGAGCCGCTGGTGCCTGAGGAGCAGCTGGACGAAGATGAAGAAGAAAGCGTGATTGCCGCGCACCATGAGCATAACTGATATAGCACTGAAACAAAGTATTCTCCTGTCACCCTGAGCGGAGCGAAGGGTCTCTCTGGAAAGATTCCTCGCTGCGCTCGGAATGACAATGAAGTAGGGCAACAGCCATGGTTATTCCTTTGACAGCCTACCTTGTCGTCGGCGCGATCTTGTTCGTGATCGGCATCTACACCGTGCTGGCGCAGCGCTCGGCGGTGATGATTTTCATGGGCATCGAGGTGCTGCTGAACGCCATTGGCCTGAACCTGATCGCGTTCTGGCGCTTCGTGCGGCCAGATGACTACTCCGGCCAGATTTTTACGATCATCATTATTACTATTGGCGCGGTCGAGATGGCGATTGGACTGGCGATCATGATGCTGCTGTATCGCAACCGGCAGAGCGTGCAGGTCGACAGCTACGAGGAGTTGCAGGGATGACGGCGCTGCTGCTGATCGTGCCGCTCGCGCCGTTGACTGCCGCGTTGCTGATTCGGCTGCTAGCTGGGCGCATGCTACAGTGGAGCGGATGGGTGGCTGTGGCTGGCGGGGCGCTGTCGGTCGGAGCGCTGGCCTTGTTGGGTGGCGCGTCGCCGCGCGCCGATGCGGTCTGGTTCACGTCTGGTCCGTTCACGCTCACGGTCGGCCTGCAATTTGACGGCCTCGCCAGGCTCATGGCGTGGATCGTCGCGGCGGTCGGCCTGCTGATCACGATCTACGCCGTGACGTACATGGCCGACGAGCAGCGACAACCATATTTTTTCTCATGTTTTTCGTTTTTCATCGGCGCGATGCTCCTGCTGGTGCTGGCCGATTCCATGGTGCTGCTGTTCGTGGCATGGGAAATGGTTGGACTGGCATCGTTCCTGTTGATCGGCTTCTGGCACACTCAGACGGACGCGCGCGCCGCTGCGCAAAAGGCCTTTCTGCTGACGCGGCTCGGCGATCTGGGCATGCTGCTCGGCTGGCTGCTGGCGCTCTATCAAACCGGCACGACTGACATTGGCGCGCTGCTGACAGCCGTGCCCAACATTGCGCCCGCCACACTGACGCTCATTGCGCTGCTGTTCTTATGTGGGGCGGCGGGCAAATCGGCGCAGCTGCCGCTCACCGCCTGGCTGCCGGACGCTATGGCCGGACCCACGCCGGTCTCGGCGCTGATGCATTCGGCCACCATGGTCGCGGCGGGCGTGTACCTGCTCGTGCGGCTGTTCCTGCTGTTCGCCGCCGCGCCCGGCGCGCTGGCGGTGGTGCTGTGGATCGGCGGGCTGACGGCGCTGTTTGCGGCGCTGGTCGCAACCGCGCAGACCGACATCAAGCGCGTGCTGGCATGGTCCACCGTGTCGCAATTGGGCGAGATGATGCTGGCGCTCGGATTGGCCGGGCCGCTGGCGGCAGCCTATCACCTGGCGGCACACGCGACATTCAAGTCCACGCTGTTCCTGACAGCGGGCGCACTTGACCACGCGACCGGCACGCGCGACCTGCACAAACTCGGCGGGCTGGCGCGGGCCATGCCGTGGACGGCGGCGATCTTCGGCGTGGCGGCGCTGGCGCTTGCGGGCGTGTTTCCGTTCTCCGGCTTCTGGAGCGAGGACACCATTCTAGCGCGAGCAGCCAATGTCGGCGTTGCGCCCGCCGCATTGCTCGTACTCCTCATTTTTCTTGCAGGAACGTACAGCGGGCGGGCGGGCATGGCCGCTTTTGGGCGCTGGCCCGACATGCCCGATCACGACGCGCACGATCCCGGCTGGCTCATGCGCGCGCCGATGGTAGTGCTGGCGCTCGGCGCATTGGGACTCGGCTGGCTGCTGCATGGGTGGCTGGAGCAGGTGCTGGCACTGAGGCCGCCGCCAGAGGTGAGTCTCGCATGGCGCGTCGGCGCGGTGCTGGCGGGATTGGCCGGGCTGGCGTTTGGCGCGTGGCGCGTCCGGCAGCAGGGGCCAGTGCCAGCGTTCGGCGGCTGGCCTGCAGTGGCGGAGCGCGGCCTGCAAGTGGCGACGGCTGCGCCTGTGCGGGCAGCGTTCATTGTTGCGCATGCGGTCGACTCGCTTGATCGCGGGTTTGATACGGTCGCGCGTAGTGCTGGCTCGCTCGCGCGCGGGCTTGCGCAAGCAACGACAGGTATCGAGCGCGGGCTAAATTCAGGCGCGCATGAGCTTGCAGATGCAAGTTTGCAGATCGGGTATGCGACGGAAGCGAACGAAACACGCGGCATCGCGGCAGCGGTCGACCGTATGGCCGGGCTGCTCAGCCGCGCGGGCGGGCAGCTGCGCCGCACTGAGACGGGCAAAATCTATTTGTACACGATTGGCGTGTTTGTGTGGGTGCTGGCGCTTGGCGTGGTCGGCGGGCTGATGTTCTTACGGTGAGGGGACAGGGCAAGATGGATGAGGCCCTTCGCTGCGCGAAGGGTAACACTGGCTTTCCATGTCATGCTGAACGGAGCGCGGTCCTGAGCGCAGTCGAAGGGTGAAGCATCTCATAGTATCTCCGATGAGACCCTTCGCGGCTGCGCCGCTCAGGGTGACACTGATACATGTTGAGAGACATAGCGGAGTTGGTTCTGAATAATTTGGGAAAATCATGATTGTGCTGAACATCGTTATTTTTCTTCCGCTCATCACCGGCCTGGTGGCGCTGGTGCTACCGCGCTCCAACGCGGCGCTGATCCGCTGGGTCGCGCTGGGCGGCGCTGCGCTAACACTGCTCGGCACGCTGGTGCTATGGCTCGGCTATGACATACCAACTGGCGGCTTGCAGGCGCGCACGACGCTGCCGTGGATTCCCGCAATCGGCGCGAGCTACGACGTGGCGGTGGACGGCCTGTCGCTGCCGCTGATCGTGCTGACGGCGCTGCTCACCACGCTGGTCATGGTGTACGTGCTGCCGGAGCGCGAGCGCGTCAAGGAGCATGCCTTTCTGTTTCTGCTCATGGCGACCGGGCTGATGGGCGTATTCGCCGCGCAGGATTTGCTGCTGTTCTACTTGTTCTTCGAGATCGGCCTGGTGCCGATGTACTTCATCATCGGCATCTGGGGCGGCGAACGGCGCAGCATACGCGGCGATCAAATTCTTTTTGTACACGCGGGTCGGCAGCCTGGCGATGCTGCTGAGCTTTCTGGGGCTTGTACCTGGCCATGCAACCGCACACCTTTTCGCTGCCGCAGATTGCCGCCGCGCAGCCAATCGCCGCCGGAACCGTCGCAGGCGCGCTGGTGCTGCTCGGCATGGTGCTCGGCTTCGGCGTGAAGCTGCCGATCGTGCCGCTCCACAACTGGCTGCCCGATGCGCATGTCGAAGCGCCGACCGAGGGCAGCGTGATTCTGGCGGGCGTGCTGTTGAAGATGGGCGGCTATGGCTTTCTGCGGATCATGCTCACAACTATTCCGGGGCCGACGCAGGAGTACGGATGGGTGCTGCTGATTATTGGCTTGATCACGCAGGTGTATGGCGCATTTGCGGCGCTGGGGCAGCACGATCTGAAGCGGCTAGTGGCGTTCACCTCGATTAACCACATGGGCTACGTGCTGATCGGCGCGGCGGCATGGGCGCTGACCGACAGCCCCGGCGTGCGGCAACTGGCGATCAACGGCGCGACGTTCCAGATGGTTAGCCACGGCCTGCTGACCGGCGGCATGTTCTTCATGGTCGGCATGCTGCAGCACAAGGCCAACACGCGTGAGATGGCGCGCTTCGGCGGGCTGCTGGGGCGTGTGCCGATCTACAGCGCGCTGCTCGGTTTGCTGGCGTTCGGCTCGCTCGGGCTGCCGGGACTAACCGGCTTCATCGCCGAGTTCCAGGTGATCGGCGCGGCGCTGGGCATCAGCGTGTGGGCGGCGGTCGTGGCGCTGCTCGGCCTGATCGTCACGACCGGACTGTACGTGCGCGTGGTGGTCAAGCTGCTCATGGACGAGCCGCCGGAGGACATGCCAGCCGTGAGCCGATGAATCGGCGCGAACTGCTCGACCGTGGTGCCGCTGGCGGCGCTGGCGGTGCTGTTTGGCGTGCTGCCGGGCCTGCTCATCAGCGTCATCGACGGCGCGGCGCAGGCACTGGCGGGAAGGTGATGTATTAACCACGAAGACACGAAGAACACCAGGAAAAAGAAAGCAAGCACGGCCCTTTGGACCTCCTCGTCATGTTGAGCAGAGCGAAACATCTCATCGTTTTCAACGAGATGCTTCACCCTTCGACTGCGCTCAGGACCGCGCTTCGTTCAGCATGACACAGACATACATCGTCGCCAGCGTTTTTACTACAATCTCTGTGATCTCTGTGGTAATAAAAAGAGAATGAAATGAGTTGTCTTGACCTGTGGGCCATCATTCCTGAACTGATTCTGGCCGGGCTGTGCATCGTGCTGGTGCCGGTCGCGGCGTTCGCGCGCGGGCGCTGGCTGCATCTGCCAGCGTGGTTAGCCGCGTCGGGATTAGTCGCGGCCATGATCTTCTCGGCGCGCATGCTGGCGTGGCCTGCGACGGCGGTGTTCTGCGGCACCTACGCGGTGGATGGCTTCGCGGTGATGTTCAAACTGCTGCTGCTGCTGGGCGCGCTGATCACGCTGTTCATGCTGGCGGCCTATTTTCGCCAGCAGCCGCAGATCGCCCATGCGCCCGCCGCGCTGCTGTTCTCGACGCTGGGCGGCATGGGCGTGGCGGCCGGCATGGACCTCGGCCTGATCGTGCTCTTTCTGCAGATGCTGAGCATGGCGTCGTACCTGCTGGTGGCGTTGGTGCGCGGCAGCAAGCGCGGCAACGAAGCGACGCTGAAATACTTCATTTATGCTGCTGTGGCGCTGGCGGTGATGGCCTACGGCTTGACCTTTTTCTATGGCATGACCGGCAGCCTTGAACTGCGCGCGATCGGGCAGGCGCTTCAGCGCGCCGACATCGTGTGGGTCATCATCGCCGCCGGACTCATGCTGGTCGGCTACGCGTTCGAAACGACGCTGGTGCCGTTTCACTTCTGGGCGCCCGACGTGTACGACGGCTCCACCGCGCCAGTGACCGGCTTTCTTTCCGTGGTGCCGAAGATCGCCGGGTTCGCGGGACTGCTGCGCTTCCTCATGCTGGCGCTTCCGGGCGGCATGGCGTACTGGCCACCCGCGATTGCCGTGCTCGCCGCCGTGACCATGACCTTCGCCAATTTGGTCGCACTGCGGCAGACCGGCATGAAGCGGCTGCTGGCCTATTCCAGTATCGCGCAGGCGGGCTATGTCATGATCGCGGTGGCGGTGGCCGGCCGGGCTGCGGGCGCGCTCCCGGCGGCGGGATACTACCTTGCGGCCTATCTGTTCATGAATCTGGGCGCGTTCGTGATTGTGGCGCAGATCGAGCGCGTGACTGGCAGCGATGCGATTGTGGCAGTGCGCGGGCTGGGGCGGCGCATGCCGGGCGCGGCGGCAGCGCTGGCGCTCTCGCTGCTGTCGCTGGCGGGCATCCCGCCGCTGGCTGGCTTCATCGGCAAGGTGCTGCTGCTGGCCGCTGCCATCGACGGCGGCATGACATGGCTGGCGGTCGTCGCCGCACTGAACATGGCGCTGGCGCTGTACTATTATGTCGCCATCATTGCCGAGATGTACCTCAAGCAGCCGACACAGCATGAGCAACTGCCAGGCAGCGCGGGCTACACGCTGGCCGCCGGGCTGAGTCTGGGCGGCACGTTCGGGCTGACCATGCTGGCCGGGCCGGGTATCGCGCTCATGCAGCGGATCGGCGAATTGCTGTCATGACGAATGCAGCGCGCATGCGGCACTGTGTCGTATTGTCATGCTTAGGCCGCCTGTCAGCGATCATCTCATGCTACAATCATGATCGAGGAGGAACTTCCGAATGATTGCACTCGCCGCAGCTGACTGGCCTCTGACCCGGCAATTACTCGCGCAGGAAACGCTTCCGATCGACTATCTCGAAACGGCCGGGCCGTTCACTGATTCTGCGGTGCATCTATTTCCCGACCAGCCCATGTTGCTGCACAATAGTGTCTTTAACTGGTCGCTCGGCCATCCCGACGCGCTCGCCCAGCAGGACATGCTCCTGCACACGCAACGGCGCTTACAGGCCACGCGCGCACCATGGTTGAGCGTGCATCTCGGTTTCAGCGCCGCCGACATCTCGTTTGACGGCTGGACGCGCGCGCGCTCAGCGCCCTTCGACCGTGACACCCTCATGACCACCATCTGCCAGAATCTGGCCTATCTTTCGCAGGCGCTGCCAGTGCCGGTGCTGGTAGAAAATCTGGATTATAATCCCGGCGGCGCTTACGAGTATATCTGCGAACCCGGCTTTATTACGGCGGTCGTGGAACGCACCGGGGTCGGACTGCTCCTCGACCTGGCTCACACCCAGGTGAGCGCTGCGCGCATGCACATGCCGATCGAGCGCTACCTGGCCGCGCTCCCGCTGCAGCAGGTCGGGCAAATCCATATCAGTAGCCCGCGCTGGCGTGATGGGCAGTTGGTGGATGCCCATGAACACCTCATCGAGGACGATTACCGGCTGCTCCAAACGGTGCTTGCCACCACGCATCCGCGCGCTGTCACCCTGGAATATCACCGTGATGCGGCGCGCCTGCATAAGCAACTGGCACGCTTACGCCGGATGCTCGCCACGGATCGGCAAGCGAACGATCCGTAGGCACGTGCCCGCGATGCAGGCTTGGCATGAATCACCATGCGTATAGCCGTAGCGTGCGAATGAATCAGGCGGATCAGCGATCTGATTTCATAGCAAGTTGCTGCGCGCTTGTTGCGGCAGCTTCAAGAAGCTGCTGCACATGACGTCTCCTCATGCGCGGCGGACAAGCCATGGTGCCATGTTGGCGTCACAAACATGCCACGCTGAACCATCTCGGCACAGAAGGCGTCGAGCATCCCGCGATCCATGCGGGACGCCTGCGCGTAGCTGGTCACCTCAGTTTGCGGATCGAGGCCGAAGAACATGCCCATGCGCGCGCCGACCCACTGCACCCGCACCGGCACGTCCGCCGCGGCGAACGCCTGCCGCAATCCATGTCCAAGGTCATCACTCAAGCGTAGCAATCGCGGGTAGAAATCAGGGCGGTTGATTTCATCCAGAAAGGCATGCGCGGCGGCAATCGCCACCAGATTCGCGTTGTAGGTGCCGGTATGCACCGCCGGGCCAAGCGGCGCTACGACCGACATGATGTCGCGGCGTCCGCCGAACACGGAGAGCGGCAGCCCGCCGCCAATCGCTTTGCCGATCAGCGTCATATCCGGGGTAACGCCCAGGTAGCCCTGCGCGCAATCAGGGCCGGTGCGGTAGGCAGAGAGAATTTCATCAAAGATCAGCACAATGCCGCGCCGCGCTGTTACCTCGCGCACGAGCCGCAAGAATGCCCGATCAGGCATGATCGCGCCGGAGTCATAGTTGATCGGCTCCATGATCACCGCCGCGAGCTCGTCGCCATAGCGCGAGATCGCCGCCTCAAACGCAGCAGTGTCATTAAACGGCACGACGATAATGTCGTCAGCGGCGGCTTCAGGCATACCGCCCGACTCAGGGCGCGGTGTCAACATCTGCCCCGGCGCATGTTCAGGTCGGATCGGCCAGAAGTTGAAGGCCAACGTATCATTGTAGCCATGAAAATGACCTTCGAACTTCAGCACGCGCGGGCGGCCAGTGTACACGCGCGCCGTCCGAATGGCGTAGAACGTCGCTTCGGTGCCGGTTGTGGTAAACCGCACCATTTCAAAGGATGGAATCAGCTCTACCAGGCGCTCGGCCAGCCGCACCTGCGCTTCGCCGTCATAGGCGCAGCCGACGCCCGCCGCCAGCGCGCGCTGCACCGCTTCGGTGACGGCGGGATGGCCATGCCCCAGCAGAGTCGCGCCGTTCGACATGCACAGGTCAAGGTACGGGCGGTCGTCGAGATCGTACACAAACGGGCCAGCCGCCCGCGCAACGTAGAACGGCTGCCCGAGGGCGCTGTTGGTGCGCGCGTTAGCGGTCACACCGCCCGGCAGCACCTGGCTGGCGCGCTGGTACATGTCACGCATGGTCTGGCTGAGCATGGTTGATCTCCGTCTCTGCTGCATCACTAGCGTTCGAATACAACGTGTTTTATGATGGCCGCCAGTCCCAATCATCGAACGGGAACATCGGGCGCGGGATACGGTCGTAGGTGAGCGAGGTGAGGCGCGGCGTGCTTGCGCCCGGCGCATCTACATAGATCCAGTCTCTGGCGATCTGCCGGTACGTCCAACGAAAATTGTTCGGTGATTTGACCACCACCATGTGCGCCTTGGCTGGCTCGAGTCCAGCGGTGCGGTACAGCGCCGGATCGTAACACAGCACCGGGCATTCCATCAGCAGAATCGCAACGGCATCCACGTCAATCACCGCCGCCGCGCCCATGTCGGCCCGCATCCCGTCACCGACGCCAGCGGAAAAAACCACTTCTGTCGTGCTGAGCCGCCGCACATGGCCGGTCACTTCGACAGGCTGGTGGCGCGCAGAGTCGAGCCGCCCGCCCAACGACAGCGTGATCGTTTCGCCGTCATGCTGCACGGCGGTGAGCGACGCCTCTGGATCGACGACGCTCACCAGCGCCCGGCGCAGCGATCTGGCATGCAGCAGCGCGCGAAGAATAGCCGTGCTATCGCCAGTTGCACCCGAACTGACGCTATCCGCCGAGTCAACGAGCAGAATTGGCCCCTCGGGCGTGGCTACAGCCTGCGCGACAGCGGCTTCTGGCGCAAGCAGCGGCACATGAAACTCGTGCCGTAAGTTCCACAATTGCGCGCCAATGCGATTGGCTTCGCGCTGCGCCTCCTCATGATCATTGTCGGTGATCACGACGGTGGAACAGCCAGCTTCGGCGACATCCAGCCAGGGCTGCATCGCGAACACCGAGGCATCGAGCACACCCGGGCGCGCGGCAAGCTCAACGCACGCCTGCGTCACCGGCGCAAACGGGCCGTCAGAGGTCTGCGCCCGCTCCGGTGGAATGATCATGGGCAGCTTGCACATGGCCATGCTGGGCCGCGCGCCCTCGCGCAGCATCCGCAGCAGCACGTTGGCCGCGCGCTCGCCGGTTTCGAACATGTCGATGTGCGGATAGGCCCGGTAGCCAACCAGCGCGTCCGCAGACTCGATCATCTGCTGTGTTATATTGGCATGCAGATCGAGCGTCGCAACCAGTGGCATCTGCGGGCCGACGATCTGCCGCACCTCGCGAAGCAGCCAGCCGTCGGGGTCGTCGTGTTGCTCGCTGACCCATGCGCCGTGCAGTGCCAGCAATACGCCATCGATGTTTTGAGCGGCGCGCACGCGTTCCAGAAACATCCCGGCCAGTTGGTCGAAATCGGCGTGGCGCATGCGACCCCGGCTGCTTGAAGCCCAGGCTGCAACGGTTGGCACAAGCTCGATGCCCGCCGCGCGGCTGACGGCGACAAAGCCGCCCATCTCGGTACGCGTGCCCGCCAGCGCCTCAAGAACCGGCGCGTCAAAGAGCAGGCAGCCGGAGCGAAAGGCTTCCAGGTCGCCCGCAAGCGGCGAAAAGGTGTTGGACTCTTGCATGAGCATGCCGGTGAGCACCCGCATGGCGCGCCTCCTTCTAAACAAAAGGGCTGTCAGGCAGCATTTCCATAGAGGATATTTCTATCCTAAACCAGACGCGCGGTTCTGTCCAATCATCGCTCATGGCATGCACTACGCGTTTGGTCTTGCGCATCGGCACTGCTCTTGCAGAGCTGAATTGCAGACTATGCGCTGATGAACATGTACTGTTTCGCGCCGTTGGCGCAGACCCTCACCCCCGGCCCCTCTCCCGTCGTGACGGGAGAGGGGTGGCGCGACAGCGACGGGGTGAGGGCCATATGCGGTAACCTTTTAAAGCATTACAATTACAGCTTAAAATACAATTACAGCTAAATACATCATAAGGAACAGCTATGCACAAGCGAACCTGGGCCGGTCTCCTGAGTCTTGCAACATTGAGCACACTGGTGTACACGCAGCGCCGCCGCATTCTGGCGCGGCTGCTGCGCCTGCCGCCCGCGAAATACAGGATTTCCGCACGCCGCAACCTGCGCATGCGCATGCCGGATGGCGTGTACCTTGCCGCCGACCACTATGCCCCCCAGAGCACCGGACGTTTTCCGACGATCCTGATCCGCACGCCATACGACCGTGGCGGCCTCAATTCTTTCATCGCGCGCCTGTTTGCGGAGCGCGGCTACAACGTTGTGTCGCAGGATGTGCGCGGGCGCTTCGGCTCCGAGGGCGAGTGGGAACCGTATGTTCATGAAGCCACCGACGGCGCGGCGACGCTTGACTGGATCGCGCAGCGGCCCTGGTTCGACGGGCAGGCCGCCATGTGGGGACCGAGCTACGTTGGATTTGTGCAATGGGCCGCTGCGGCCAGCGGCTCGCCGCATCTCAAAGCGATCCTGCCGATGATCACCGAGGCGAACCTTGGGCCGGTCTGGGAACATGGCCTGCGGCTCGACCGCACGCTGCGCTGGCTGCTGAGCCTTGATGCACAGGCAAATGCCAATCTTTCGCGCTGGGAAAAGCTCAAGCACTCGCTGCGCGTTGAAGAACAGGATCGTATTCTCGCGCCCGGCGTTGCGCACCTGCCGCTTGCCACGGTGGACGAGGCAGTACTCGGCAAGCCGGTGCCGTTCTACCGCACATGGGTCGAGCATTTCACCGCCGACGATCCGTACTGGCACACATCAGACTACCGCGACGCAGTGCAGCACATTGGCCTGCCAGCGCATTTTATCGGCGGCTGGTACGACATTTTCATCTCCGGCATGCTGCGCGATTACCAGGTCATGCGTGAAAATGGACAGGAGCCGTATCTAACGATCGGCCCATGGACGCACATCAACGCACCGGTTCAGATTGCGGGCGTGCGAGCAAGGTCTGGCATGGTTCGACGCGCAGTTGAAAGGTGACCGCAGCCGCCTGCGAACGAAGCCGGTGCGGCTGTTCGTCATGGGCGCGGCATGAGTGGCGCGAGTTCGACGCATGGCCGCCCGCCGCCAGCGAAACGCGCTTCTTTTTGCAGCCGCATGGCAGCCTCGCGCCCGACATGCCACCCGCCGATGCCGCGCCCGATACCTATCGCTACGACCCGGCCGACCCGACGCCGAACATTGGCGGGCCGCTGCTGTCAGCGCATGCCGGCCCGCGCGACAACCGACCGCTCGAACAGCGCCGCGATGTGCTGTGGTATTCCACGTCAGTGCTGGAGCAGCCCGTCGAGATCATCGGTCCAGTGCGTCTGGAGCTATGGGTGCAATCCAGCCTGGAGCACACCGACTTCTTCGGGCGGCTGTGCGACGCGCATCCCGACGGGCGCGTGATCAATATCTGCGACGGCTATTTTCGGATGAAACCGGAGCGCGGCGAGCGGCAAGCAGACGGTAGCCTGCGCCTCACAATTGACTTCGACCCGACCGCACACCGCTTTCTCGCAGGTCACCGCATGCAACTCATGGTTGCTAGCGCGGCCTTTCCGCGCGCCGCACGCAATCTCGGCACCGGCGAGCCGCTGATGACTGGCACGCGCATGGAGGCCGCCGATCAGACAATCTTTCACGATGCGGCGCGGCCTTCGGCGCTGGTGCTGCCAATCCAATAAAACTATAGTATCAAGAGCAGTACGAAGCTCCTTCTACGCATAAACTGGTATACTTTGGCTTATATGAGAAAGAAGGAGCTGCTATGTTAGTATATCCCTGGCGCGAGCATGAGATCGCGCTAACCGCCGAGCGCAATTACCCGAACCCATATACTGACGTGGAGGTATGGGCAGAGTTCATTCATGACAGTGGTGTTATGCTACGCCGCCCGGCCTTCTGGGATGGTGGACGGACATGGAAGATCCGCTTTGCCTCGCCACTTGCAACAGGGCGTTGGACCTGGCACAGCTTCAGTTCGGTCGATGACTCTGGTCTTGCCGGACAGGTGGATGATCTAGAGTGCGCCACCGAACCAATGACAGGTCACCGCTTCGAGCGCCATGGCTTCTGGCGCATGTCGCCGGGCGGGCGCAATCTGGTTCATGCCGATGGCACGCCCGCGCTGCTCGCGGCCGACACGGCCTGGGCGCTGCCATGGCGCGCCACAGATGAGCAGTGCCACGTGTATGCCGCCGACCGGCAGGCCAAGGGCTTCAATGCCGTTCTGTTGATGAGCGTGCAGCCCGACATGCACGCCCGCGGCCCGCGTGACCGCACCGCCGACGAAGGGTTCGACGTTGGATTCGAGGATCTGCCGAGCGGGCACATCAACCAGATGAACCCGGCCTACTTCCAATATCTTGATCGGCTGCTCGCTATTCTGCTCGAGCATGAAATCGTCCCGGTGCTCCAGCCAGTCTTTCAGGGCTTCGGCTGGAAGGGTCTGAGCGTCGCTGGCAAAGTGGTGCCGCCCGCCGAGTACGCTCACTACTGCCGCTACCTGGTGGCGCGCTACGGCGCTCGCCCCGCGATCTACCTGGTGGGTGCTGACGGCTCGGGCTACGAGCCGCAGGTGCAGGCTGGCGGCGAAGAAGTCGAGCGCTGGGACGCCTACAAGCAGCCGACCGGCATCCACTACCGCCCGCATGCCGACAATCATGCCCATCAGGCCGCGCCCTGGCTTGATTTTCAATGGTGTCAGACCGGTCACCATGGCGAGCATGTGCCTGAGCGCGTGGCGGATATGTGGCGCAACATGCCTCCGAAGGGCGTGGCAAATGGCGAGCCGACCTACGAGCACGGCGGAAAGAGGGGCAAGGCTGCAGGTTGGTGGCAGGGGCACGAAGCCTGGTCGAACCTCTGCGCGGGCGGCACTATGGGCGTGGTGTATGGCGCGGGCAGCCTGTGGCAGTGGCGGCTCCATCCCCATGAAGGTGGCCATGCAGCCTATTTTCTGGCTGAAGGCGCTGGCTGGCGCGAAGCGCTCGATTTCGAAGGGTCGCGCTACGTTGGCCTCGTCGCGCGCATTCTGGACGGATTGCCGATCACTGACATGGAGCCGAACTGGCAGGTGACGCTCGGGCGGCGCGGGTTACTGGTGCCGCATCGGTTGTATATTGGCTACGCTGAGGAGGGCGGCCCGCTCAGGGTAATGGATAGCGCGCAGGTGCCGCTCCGCTATCGTGTGGTGGACCCGCGAAGCGGCGTGGTGCTGCACGAAGGAACACGCACGTCAAAGGATGATCCGATACCTGACGCGGGCGGCGGGCCACGGGTGTACATCTGCTGCGACGAGTGGTAGTTGCTTTGAAAAGGGAAAGAAAGCGGAAAGGATCATTCTTGTGGATTATCGACCATTACAGGCGGACTGGAGCCGAGCGTGATCTGATATGATGGCCAGCGCCGCTCAACATGAGCATGCGGAAGTCTAACGCTGGGAGTACGTGACGTTCGCATCCCACCCTTGAGCGAATTGCAGAAGGAATGATAGAATCGAAAGCGAACAGTTCGTATGCACCCTGATGACATGCCTGCCACAAATATGGACATCAACGTCGCGCTCGTGAGCCGGTTGGTCGCCGCGCAGTTTCCCCGGTGGGCAAACCTTCCAATCACGCCAGTTGCATTCGATGGATGGGACAACCGGACTTTTCGGCTCGGTGAGAACATGTCCGTGCGGCTCCCGAGTGCTGAGCGGTACGCCGCGCAAGTGGAAAAGGAACACCGCTGGTTGCCGAGACTCGCGCCGTTCCTCCCGCTTCCCATCCCGGTCCCGCTTGCAAGGGGAGTTCCTGCCGACGGGTACCCCTGGCAGTGGTCCGTCTATCGCTGGCTCGAAGGCGAGCACGCGACGATTGAACGCATCGCCGATATGTCCCAGTTTGCGACCTCGCTAGCGCACTTCCTCGCCGCCCTCCAGCAGATCGATCCCACCGATGGGCCGCCACCCGGGCCGCACAACTTTTATCGCGGCGGGCCGCTGACAATCTACGACGCTGAAACCCGGCACGCAATTGCTGCCCTCAACGGCGAGCTAGATGCCAAGGAAGTGACTGCGGTGTGGGAAGCAGCCCTCACGGCAGCATGGCACGGCGCACCCGTCTGGCTCCACGGCGATGTCGCTGCAGGGAATCTGCTGGTCAAAAACGGTCAGTTAAGCGCCGTCATCGACTTCGGGAGTTCGGGCGTGGGCGATCCCGCATGCGATGTGACGATTGCGTGGACGCTCTTGTCAGGAGAAAGCCGGGAAGCGTTTCGTGCAGCGCTTCCGATTGATGACGCAACCTGGGCGCGCGGTCGTGGCTGGGCGCTATGGAAGGGCTTGATTACACTTGCCGAACACATACACACCAACCCATTAAAAGCAGGCGAGGCCCGACGCGTCATCGATGAAGTGCTTGCCGACAACTCCGCGCTCCCATACTAGCTGCCCGCGCCAGCCTGCAATTTCCATGACCACAGTTCCTTCCATAGAGTTGCCACAACATGGATAGCGTCACCACAGAAATTTGGTACAATCAGGGTCGGACATGCTGCTTACAGGAACATTCACTGTGTCACACAAACATATTGGCGGCAAAGTGGTCGCCGACCCGATTTTAGAGGATGTCAGACAGCGCGTGCTCGCCCTGAAGGGAAGCGGCTGGACGCCACGGCTTGCGTCGATTGAAGTGGGCAGCGTTCCGTCGGCCTCGATCTACGTGCGCAATCAACGCAAAACATGCGAAAAAGTCGGCATTGAGTTTGAACATCGCCAATATCCAGGCGAGATTACGCAAACTGAAATGCTGGCGGCGATCAATGCCCTCAACGCCGACCCGCGCGTCACGGGAATTATTTTGCAACGGCCTGTGCCTGCTCACCTCAGCCTGAAGGAGTTACAGGTTGCTATTCATCCGAGCAAGGATGTAGAAGGCATGAACCCGTTCAACATCGGCAAGGTGGTCTATGGCGACGCAGAACTGGGGCCATGCACATCGCTGGCTTCAGTGGAAGTGCTGCGCTCCACCGGCCTGGACCTGCAAGGTCTCGAAGTGGTTGTGGTCGGCCATTCAGAAATCGTGGGCAAACCGCTGGCGCTGTATCTCTTGAAATATCTGGCAACAGTTTCGATCTGTCACCATGGCACCCGCAACCTGGCTCACCACACCCGCCGCGCCGAAGCTCTGTTCGTCGCCGTAGGCAAGCCAGGCCTGATCACCGGCGACATGGTCAAGCCGGGCGCAGTGGTGATCGACATTGGCATCAATCAGATCGAGGTGGCTGGTGAAGATGGCACGCTGCGCAAAAAGACGGTCGGTGACGTTGATTATGAGAGCGTTCACGAGGTAGCAGGCTGGATCACGCCGGTGCCCGGTGGCGTCGGGCCGGTCACGCTGTCGATACTCATGCGCAACAATGTCGTGGCGCTGGAGCATGCCAAAGAGCAGTATGAGAACATGATGCGCTATTAATCCCTAAATGTTCTCTATATTCTGTTTACACTACGGTGTCGCAGGCTCCTTGCTCACACAAGATCAAGAAACTCCTGTACAGTTAATCCCGCCTGGCGAATAATGGCGCGGAGAGTGCCACGATCATTTGATACACTCCTGTGCAGAAATTACTGACCACGGTGGCATTAGACAGCCACTAACAGCGCTTCAAAGTGTTCAGCAGGAACTGGCTCCCCATGGTCCCGCATGACCTCTTCGACCAGCGTAATCGCTTCCTTAATGTTTTCAACAGCCTCTTCGCGGGTCCGTCCCTGTGAGAGCGCGCCGGGTAAGCTCGGGACTTCCGCAATCCACCATCCATCCTCACCTGGATAAATTAAGACTTGTCGCATGGAAGCCTCATCTTTTTAACTGTATTGTAGCTAGTGGTCGTCCACGGTGATTTTGATGTATCCTACTCCTCAGTATTTGGTGAGATAGAGGAGAGGGCAATGCGAAAGTTATACGTGGTCAACTTGACTGATGAAGAACACATAACACTACGTGAGCTTGTTCGCAAAGGCATGGCCTCAGCACGCAAAGTGACACGGGCTCATATCCTGCTTCAAGCCAATGATGGTGCGAGTGATCAAACCATTGCTGACACGCTGCATATTGGTCGGGCAACGGTTGAGCGTGTCCGTAAGCGCTTTGTTGAGGGTAATCTCGCACGGGCGCTCAATGATGCCAAACGTCCCGGTGCAAAGCGCAAGCTTGATGGCAAGCAAGAAGCGCTACTCGTTGCAACCGCTTGTTCCACGCCACCAGAAGGACGTGCTCGCTGGACCATGCAACTGCTTGCCGACAAGCTTGTTACCCTTACTGACCTTGAAGGCCTGAGTGATGAAACTGTGCGCCGCACGCTGAAAAAAACGCCCTCAAGCCCTGGCTTGTAGCCGCATGGTGCCTGCCTACGGTGAGTGCTGAGTTCGTCTGCCATATGGAGGACATCCTTGACCTCTATGCCGAGGAATATATGGCTGACTATCCGGTGGTCTGTTTTGACGAAAGCCCCTATCAACTCATCAGCGAGACCCGTCCTGCGGTTGAAGCAGAGCCAGGCCACGTCGAGCGGATGGATTACGAATACAAACGCGAAGGAACCTGTAATCTGTTTGTGGTGTTTCAACCTCTACAGAACTGGCGGCACGTGACCGTCACAGCACAACGGACCAAGCAGGATTTTGCGCTACAAATGCGTGCGTTAGTTGACGTGCATTTTCCCAAAGCGATACTCATTAGCGTGGTGCTGGACAATCTGAACACGCACACGAAAGCTGCATTGTATGAAGCCTTCGAGCCACGTGAAGCGAAAAGGATTGCGGACAAACTTGAATTCCGCTATACCCCTAAGCACGGCAGTTGGCTGAACATGGCCGAATGTGAGTTTGCAGTCCTTTCACGCCAATGTCTCGACCGACGGCTGGCATCACAACACCTTGTCGCCCAAGAGGTTCTGGTGTGGGAGCACGCCCGCAATGATGCCAAAGGAACCGTCAATTGGCGCTTTACCACCGAAACTGCACGCAAGAAGCTGCGCCGCTTATATCCATCGCAATCATAGGGGTCAGCCACTAGGACACAGCAGCAGTATCTACGCATACCACCTCAACGACATTGTAGCATGTGGCAACCAGCCCACAATTCATTGTCATACGGAATGCGTGATTACAGCGCTTCTGAAGCTTGTGCCACTATACTGCGGCGGGCTTGTAGTTCGGCCCGACGATCAGCAGTGCGCCGTTCGGCACGGCTTCGGCGTACAGCGGCGTGGTGCCAAGCTCCTCGCCGTCGATCTCGGTAGGTAGCGGCGGCTGGGCGTTCACTCGCACCCGCTTGCCGCTCATGTATCTCAGCCCGACATTGCCAGTAAATTGACGTGTAAGAATCTGGAATAAAATGCGCAGCGCGCCGGGTAGCGATGCAGCAGAGACAATCATGAGGTCGAGTTTGCCATCGTGCGGATGAATGTTTGGGCCGATCTGGATCAGATCGTCGCCAACCTGACCAATGTTGATGATCATGACGGTGTGCCCGCGAAGCTGAATTTGTTCGCCATCGACTTCGAGATCGATACGCCCGCGCCGCAAAGTGAAGAGATTTTTAAAGCCTGTTACAACGTAGGCGGCAAAGCCCAGCACGTTTTTGAGCTCGCGCGAAGCGTCACCAATGAGCTGCGCATCATAGCCAGCCCCGGCAATCAGCGCGAAATAGCGATCTTCGTCGGGCAGGTAGCCAACGTCGAGATGTTCCGCTTTTCCGGTGAGAGCGGTTTCCAGTGCTTCTTGCTGATCCGTTGGAATGAGCAGCGCGCGCGCCAGCAGGTTTGCCGTTCCCATGGGAATCTGGGCGAGCGGAATGCGGCTGCCAGCTTTGATCAGGCCGCTCATTGCTTCCATGATCGTGCCGTCGCCGCCTGATACCAGCACAAGATCAAAGCCATCATCTGCCGCCACGCGCGCCCAGTTTAATGCATCGCCGGCTTGCTGCGTTTCGCGGACTTCGTGCGCAAGGCCATCGCGGCTCAGCCGCTCCTCGATCATCTGCCGCGTTTCAGCAGCGTCTTGCTGACCTGAAACAGGATTGATTATCACCAACACACGTTGATACATACACTTCTCTGCTGTCTGCGCGCATCCGAGAAATCATCCGGCGTGCCAACACACCGCACGCTGGCTCACATCGGATATCTGGAACCAGCGCGCGTGTTCAATTTATGCGTGATGTAAGCACATCGTACTCATGAGCGCGTCGGCCCATTGCGCAGGATGGCAGGCAGGCGGTCGGGCCGCACGTTGTCATAGGAGTACAGCGCGGCGAAGCGCGGGATGCTGGTTGGGATGCCGACGGCCGTGAACCCCGGATGCCCGGTCGCGGGGAACGGCCCGCCGTGATTCATGGCCGGGCTGACCGCGACGCCGGTCGGCATCTTGTTGTTGAGCAAGCGTCCAACCCGCTGGCGCATGGCGGCTCAATAGCCGCGTAATCGGCATCATCGTTGTTGTCGCTGGCGGTGTAAATCGTGCCGGTCAAATTGCCTTCCATGTGCTTCAAAATGTCGGCGGTCTGCGCTGTGTCACGCGACATAACCAGCAGCGCAACGGGGCCGAACGCTTCAGTTTGAAGTTCATGCGGGTGCTTCAAGAAATCGTCGCCTGACACCTGCAAGAGCGTGTTGGCGAAGCGATAGGACGGGCCGGGCAAGGGTTCGCCGCCACACAGCAGCACCGCGCCATGCTTCTGCAGCGTCGCGACAGCCTCGACCAGCCCCTCACGCCCGCCCTTACCAAGCAGCACACTCGGCTCGGCGGTGGTGAAGCGCTGAATAGCCGCTTCGACGAACCGGCGGCCTGCGCCAGTGTCCGGCACGATCACGAAGCCTGGATTGGTGCAGAACTGGCCCGCGCCCATGGTGCAGGAACTGAAGAATTCATCAGCGATTTGATCGCCGCGCTCACGCAGCGCTCCGTCGAGCAACACGATCGGATTCACGCTCGACATCTCCAGGTAGATCGGCTTGCCGGCTCGGTCCGCTGCTTCCTTCAGTTGCAGCCCCGCCGACCGGCTGCCAGTGAACCCGGTCGCGCCGACGAGCGGATGCGAAACCAACTCGAACCCGACATCGCGCGGCGTGCGGTAGATTAGCTGCACGGTGGCCGGATGTAATCCAGTTGCCTGCACCGCCTCAAAGGCAATCTCAGCCAGCAGCCGGGTTGTGCCAGGATGCGAGCTGTTGGCCTTGGCGATCACCGGGTTGTGGGCGGCAATCGCCGCCGCGAAGTCGCCGCCAGCCGCCGAATTGAACGCGAACGGGAAGTTATTCGGCCCCATGACCACCACCGGCCCGCCGATCGGCGCATACATCGAGTAGATGTTGTTGGCCTCATCGCGGATCGGGCGCCGCCACGTCTCGTCGCGGGCGGCGTGGGCGGCCTGGCGCAGTTGGTCAACGGTGCGCGGCAGTTCAACATCGCGCAGGCGCGGCACGCGTGGCAGCGCGCTCTCGGTGTAAGCAATCTCGACTAATGCATCGGCGCGCCGCTCGATGCCGTCGGCAAACGCTTCCAGAAACTGCGCGATCTGCGCACCGGAAGTGATGCGCAGCGCCTCCGCCGCTTCGCTGCCGGCTTGCAGCGCTTCCAGCACTTCGTCACGGGTAGAAATCGGGTATCTGACCGGCAGCGGCGCGCCCTCGGTCGGGTTATCCGCCTGAAATGTGTTGCTTGATGTACTTTGTCGCCAACGGCCAGCAATCAGCACAGGAGCAAGAGTGTCGTTCATGGTAAACCTCATTGGTACATGGTCGCGCCCGAGATTGAGCGCGTACGATGATTACGTCACCTGATGTGTTCTTTTCAAGAATGCGGCCATCTTATCATAGATACAGTGTTTGACAGTGGCACAACCCACATGCTATTGTACCAAAACCAAACAATCGGCAAAAAAGGATCATGTTCAATGGCGGAACAGACACTCATTGACCAGCCCGGCGCAGTGCGCCCCGGCGAGGCGCTGCCCATCGCGCAGCTTGAGGCGTACCTGCGCGGGCAGCTTGATATGTCCGGCCCGTTCGCCGTGGAACAATTTCCCGGCGGCTTTTCCAATCTGACGTATCTCATCCGCTTTGGTGAGCAGGAGTTCGTACTGCGGCGGCCACCGTTCGGCGCGAACATCCGCGGCGGGCATGACATGCGCCGCGAGTACCGCATCCTGCGCGGCCTCCAGCCAAGCTACGGCAAAGTACCGCGCCCGCTGCTGTTTTGCGACGACCCGCATGTACTCGATGCGCCTTTTTATGTCATGGAGCGCGTGAGGGGCATCATTCTGCGCAACCGCGCGCCAGCACAGCTTAGTCTCACGCCGGATGTGATGCGCCAGATTTGCCTGTCGCTGATTGATACGTTCGTCGATCTGCATGCCTTCGATTACCGGGCGGCAGGACTGGGCGACCTCGGCAAGCCAGCCGGCTACACCGCGCGACAGGTCAATGGCTGGACCAACCGCTATGCCAGTGCCCGCACCGACGACATTCCGGCCATGGAGCAGACCGCCGCGTGGCTCCACGCACACATCCCACCCGAAGGCGACGCTACGCTCATCCACAACGATTTCAAGTACGACAACGTGGTGCTCGATCCGCATGATGTGGCGCGGATTGTCGCTGTGCTCGACTGGGAGATGGCGACGCTCGGCGACCCGCTGACTGATCTTGGCACGGCGCTGGCTTACTGGATGGAAGATGACGACCCAGCGCCGCTGCGCCAGTACGGGCTGACCAGCCTGCCCAGCAACCTTGACCGTCAGCAGTGGGCGGCGCGCTACGCCGAACGAAGCGGGCGCGACATGGCGAACATCCTGTTTTACTTCGTGTACGGCTTGTTCAAAAATGCAGTGATCGTGCAGCAGATCTACGCCCGCTACCACAAAGGCTTGACTAAAGATCAGCGATTTGCTGAACTGATTCACATGGTGCGCGCCTACAGCGCCATGGCCGCGCGGGCAATCGAGCGCGACCGCATCCATCATCTGTTTGCCGGAACAAGAGCATAAAATCATGGCGCACTGTTGCGGCCATGGAGGAGCAATAAATTGATGAGCAAAACAGTCCTCTACGAAACCACCAACGGCGTCGCAACGATCACATTGAACCGGCCCGAAGCGCGCAACGCGCTCAACGACGCGCTGCTGGACAGCCTCCGCGCTGCGTTCGAGCAGGCCCGCGATACTGATGTGCGCGCCGTGGTGCTGGCAGGTGCGGGCAAGGGCTTTTGCTCCGGTGCCGATCTGTCCGTCTTCGAACAGGCGCGCACGCCCGACGAAACCGCCGCATACATCGCCGACAAATACCAGCCGCTGATGCAGGCAATCTGCACGCTGCCCAAGCCGGTGGTTGGCGCGATCAACGGCGTGGCAGCCGGCGCGGGCGCGGCGCTAGCGCTCGCATGCGACCTGCGCATTATGGCCGATGATGCGTCGATCATGATGGCATTCAGCAACATCGGCCTGGTGCCGGACGCGGGCGCGACATGGTTCCTGGCGCGGCAGGTCGGTTACAGCCGCGCGTTCGAGATTGCCGCCGAGGCTGAGCGAATCAATGCAGCACGCTGCTACGAGCTTGGCTTGACCAACCGCGTCGTGCCTGCTGCCGAACTATTGTCTGCTGCACAGGCGTGGGCCGCAAAGCTGGCTCAGCGCCCGACGCTGGCACTTGGTCTGACCAAGCAGGCGCTGTACCATGCGCTTGAAAGCAGCTTGCATGACGCAATCGCCTTCGAGGCCGAGTTGCAAAAGCAGACGATTGTGAGCGATGACCACCGCGAGGGCGTGGCAGCCTTTCGCGAGCGCCGCACACCGATGTACCATGGACGTTGAGCATATCAAAGCCACAGAGAATACAGAGATCGCAGAGATAACATCACGTTCAGATTGTGTTTTCATTATCAGAATACAAATAATCTGATGCGTAACACAGAAATCATCAAGCGAATTTGGGATGATACTTCATTCTATTCTCTGTGTTCTCTGTGTCCTCTGTGGCTCCCTCTTTTTGATTCAAACATCAAAGGAAACGACCATGACAACAGAAAGCAAAGTTGCGCTCATCACTGGGGGCGGTGGCGGACTGGGCCGCGCAATGGCGCTGGCGCTCGCTCGTACCGGCGCGCGGATCGTGGCAGCGGATGCGGCTGAGGAAAACGGCCAGGCGACCGTGCAGGCCGTCACCGAAGCGGGCGGCGAGGCGCGCTTTGTGCCAGTCGACGTGACCGATCCAGCCTCAGTCGAGCGCATGGTGCAGGCCACCGTTGAGGCGTTCGGCAGATTAGATTTCGCAATCAACAATGCTGGCGTCGGCGGCGCACACGCCCGCACCGCCGACTTCCCCGAGGACGTGTGGCACCGTGTGCTCGCTGTCAACCTGACGGGCGTGTGGCAGTGCATGCGCTTCGAGATTCCGCAGATGCTTAAGCAAGGCGGAGGCGTGATCGTCAACGTGGCCTCGGTCGCAGGCATTGTGCCGCTGCCGGGCAACAGCGCCTACACCGCCAGCAAGCATGGCGTGATCGGTCTGACCAAGGCGGCGGCGCTGGAATACGTGCGGCGCGGCATTCGTATCAACGCGCTCTGCCCCGGCTATACCCGCACGCCCATGGTCGAGCAGATGTTCGAGCAGCGGCCACGGCTCGAAGAACATCTGCCGCAGATCATGCCCATCAGGCGGATCGGCACGCCTGAGGAGATTGCCGACGCGATCGTGTACATGTGCAGTGACAGCGCCGCGTTCATGATCGGCCACACGCTGATTCTCGATGGCGGCATCGCGGCGCAGTAGCAAAACCGGCGCTAGGCTGGCCGATCATACAACAGCATCTGCGTGCAGCGGAACAGCGCAATCGTCCGCCCGATCGCCTGATTGATGACCTCGGCGTCCCACACCTGCGTGGTGCGCCCGCCATGCACCAGCCGCGCCCGACACACGCCCTCGCGCGCTGTGCCCATGAAGTTGGTTTTTAGCTCAACCGTTGTAAAGCTTTGCGCGCCCTCTGGCAGGCTCGCGATTGTGCCGAAGCCACACGCGCTGTCGGCCAGTGCCACAACCGTACCGCCATGAAGGTAGCCGTGCGGCGTAAGCAGTTCCGGTCGCACACGCAGTTGCGCCTCGACCCGGCCTGGTTCTACGGCAACAAACCCAATGCCCAGGAAGCCCGGCAGCGTTCCCTACGCTCGCGCATTAAAATCATCAATCGATGGCATGGCATCGACTCCTCAAACATTCGTAGGATTAGTAGCGCACGGTGTCCCTGCGCTAAACTCAACTAGAGCGGTTCAAGCGATGGCAAAACCGTTCTAATGCTCGTGACGCGATAGCTGTGCGTAATGGTGTACATTCTACCAAACGTTTGATACAATAATTGCACACCGCGTATTGCACCCACTGTTGTGCTCATCGCTCATCATTACAATCAAGGAGGCAAAGATGCTTAATCTGGCAATGATCATTGAGGATCATGCACGGAAACGACCCGACCGCGAAGCTGTGGTGTTCCAATCGACACGCCTGACCTACGGCCAACTCAACGCCATGGCGAACCAGATTGCCAACGGTCTCAAGGCGCGCGGCATTGCGCCAGGCGACAAAGTGGCGCTTTCATGCCCGAACCTGCCATTTTTCCCGATTGTCTACTATGGCATTCTGAAGGCTGGCGCGGTGGTCGTGCCGCTGAACGTGCTCCTGAAACCGCGCGAGATCACCTATCACCTCAAAGATTCTGACGCCAAAGCCTACTTCTGCTTTGAAGGCACCGCCGAACTGCCGATGGGCCAGATGGGCTATCAGGGCTTCAACGAAGCTGACGCCTGCGAGCACTTCTTCCTGATGACCGCCAATCCCGCCGCGCCGTCGCCGATTGAGGGCGCGCAGACGATGGGCATGCTGATGCACGGCCAGCCGCCAACGTTCGACTCGGTCATGCGCGCGCCCGATGACACTGCCGTAATTCTGTACACCTCTGGCACAACCGGCCAGCCCAAAGGCGCGGAACTGACCCACAGCAACATGCTCACGAACGCGATTGTGTCGCGCGATTTGGCGCTGCCAAAGATGAAATCCTGATCGCAACGTGATGCTGATCGCGCTGCCGCTGTTTCACTCCTTCGGCCAGACGGTGCAGATGAACGCCGGGCTGTACCACGGCAACACGCTGGTGCTGGTGGCGCGCTTCGAGCCGGGCGTGGTGCTGGAAACCATGGTCAAGGAAAAGGTGAATTTGTTCTCGGGCGTGCCGACCATGTACTGGGCCATGCTCAACTACGCGAAAGAGCACAACTTCGACACCGCCACCGTGGCCGAACACCTGCGCATTTGCAACTCCGGCGGCGCGTCCATGCCGGTCGAAGTGCTGCATGCGTTTGAAAAGACGTTCGGCGTCGAGATTCTGGAGGGCTACGGCTTGTCGGAAACGTCGCCGGTCGCGACCTTCAACCAGATCGGCCTGCCGCGCAAGGTCGGCTCGATTGGCTTGCCGATCTTCGGCTGCGACGTGCGTGTGGTGGACGACCAGGATAACGACGTGCCGGTGGGCGAGATGGGCGAGATCGTCATTCGCGGCCACAACATCATGAAGGGCTACTACGACCGGCCCGAAGCGACCGCCGAGGCGTTGCGCGGCGGCTGGTTCCACAGTGGAGACATCGCGCGCATGGACGAGGATGGCTACCTGTTTATCATGGATCGCAAGAAGGATATGATCCTGCGCGGCGGCTTCAACGTCTACCCGCGTGAGCTTGAAGAGGTCATGATGACTCACCCGGCGGTGTCCATGGCGGCGGTGGTCGGCGTGCCAAACGAGCGGCTGGGCGAGGAGGTCAAGGCCTACGTCATCAAACGGCCCGACGCCGAGGTCAGCGAGAGCGAACTTGTGGCGTGGTGCAAGCAGAACATGGCCGATTACAAGTACCCGCGCATGATCGAGTTCCGCGATGATCTGCCCATGACGGCGACCGGCAAAATCCTCAAGCGCGAACTGCGGAGCTGAAATAAATCGAGCATGACGCGCCATCGGTTGATGGGCATTTTCAAATTATTCTGGCCATCCCTGTAGGGGCGAAGCATTCGCCGGTGAATGCTTCGCCCCTACGAATCGTGCCCGTATTATTTTCGCAATATTCATAAACCGGAATGAATCAGGAGAAGCAATGACTACTACACGCATCGTTAGTATCGACGAACTGCATGGCATGGTCGGGCAGGAGCTTGGTGTGAGCGACTGGTTTGCGATCACGCAGGAGCGGATCAATCAGTTCGCCGACGCGACCGAAGACCATCAATGGATTCACACCGACCCGCAACGCGCTCAGCGCGAATCGCCGTACAACGCAACGATAGCACATGGCTTTCTGTCGCTGTCACTGCTGAGCTACCTCGTTGGGCAGGCGGTGCATGTGGGCGGCACGCGCATGGCGATTAACTATGGTCTGAACCGGGTGCGCTTTCCCGCACCGGTGCCAGTCGGTTCACGTATTCGGGCGCGCTGCACGCTGCAATCGTTGGAAGACATTGCGGGCGGCGTGCAAACGACGTTCAACGTCGTGGTCGAGGTCGAAGGCGGCAGCAAGCCGTGCTGCGTGGCTGCGTGGATCACCCGTCATTATCCTTAGCTGTTCTTTAGGAAATTGTTCTTAAATGAGATGGATAGCGGTACATATAGTGCTAAAACGAAGTCCGCAGAGCTGTCGTAAGCTGTCTCTTGCACTACCGGCTATCTTTTTCAATCGACACAACAAACATCTCAGATCACTGCCTCCAAAGAATAAAGCATGCTGTGTTCGATTCCGTACGCCAAAGGTCGCGATCTATGAATTTGAATTCTTTCGTTGCACAACGCATTATTGATCATGTCGGTGACACATTGCATCAGCAAATCAGCGTTGTCGATGGATCGAACACGGTGCTTGCAAGCACAACGACACAATTTGTTGGCAAGCACATCAAGCAGGTCGCTGACGATCAAACAGATGATTCCGCGCATGTGAGCCTGCCAATCACCTATGAAAGCCAGATGGTTGGCGGCATTGTGATTCACAAGCACATCGATCCCAGCGATGATATTGCACAGATGGTCAAAGCGCTGGCGGATCTAATCGTCAGCCAGGCAACGATCATCGATCGCCTGCCTAACCGCCAGGATGTGCTGAATATGTTCGTCTACGACCTGCTCCACAAGCGGCTCCAGCATCCTGAAAGTGAGACGCTCCAGGAAGCTGCCATGCTGGGAATCGACCTCGCACAACCGCGTTTGGTCGTGATAGTGTACATCGAGCCATTTGCGCATTACCTCGTGCATGAACCACAGCATCCACATCATGCCGAAAAAAAGACCGCGCAGTTGGGCAATGTACCAGGCGAGCAGCGCCAGCAAATTCGCGCGCAGTTGCTGGACCACCTCCACCAGGTGATGCCACCAAACGAGAATAATGTGTACAGCTTTGTGGATGACCCCCGGCTCGTCGCGCTGGTCGTCACCGATCCCAAGGCACTTGACGCGCGCCGCAAGCAGATTACTCATAACTTTCAGCAGTTTATTGATATGTTTCACACGTCGATAGGCGTTCACCTCAGCGCGGGCATTGGTTATTACTATCCTCAATGGCAGGATCTCGCACAGTCATGCACTGATGCAGAGCGCGCACTCGACATTGGCCGGAAGCTGTATGGTCCGGGGCGGGTATACGGGATGTTGGACCTCGGGCTGGCCGCGTACGTCAGTGAGGAACGCCAGCAAACCAAGATCGACATGGCCAATCGCATGCTGCGCTCGCTGCTCAATGAACCAGATCTGATCAAGACTCTCGACACGTTTTTGAAAGCCGATCTTTCGCCGTCGCGCACAGCAGAGCAACTAGACATTCACCGGCACACATTATCCTATCGCCTCGACAAAATTGCGAATCTGACGGGTCTGGATCCTCGCCAGTTCAGCGCGGCCGCCCAATTTTCGTCAGCGCTCCTCATTCAGAAGCTCCAAGAGGCCGAGAGCAAATAAATTGGACACATGACCAAAGATGTGCGCAAAAAGTTCTCGATGTTTGGTCATGCGTCCAATGACAATCGGCACTATCCTTGCTATGCTTGTTGCAGACGGGCTTGTTTGCCAGGTACATAGGCGTGTTCTGTCATCTCCATTCTCTGGTGATGGTGACAACTCGCAGCAGGGGATGAGCATGGCAGCACACACGCCACCTCCGGAAGATCCAGACGGGACCGAACAGCCGGTGCCAATCCTCCGTACGATGTCAGCGCGTAATCTCGCCGAGTTTATCCGCAGCTTAGACAGCAAACTCGTCAACATACAATACGAAGAACACGAGGGCAACCGCATGTTAACGTATACATTTGAAGTCGCGGGCACGAGGCGCGTCTTTCGTCTGCTCGTTACTACGAATGTGATTGAATTGATTGCTGATGTGTACCCGGCCGCCCGCGAGTATGAACAATCGTTACAGCAGGAGAATCTCCTGTTCCGCTAGCTTGCTTGGTCGCAAGCAGTGGATGCGTAACGTACAGAGTGAAAAGGAGAACGCGATTATGACACAGCAGAAGAAGATTCCACCGCAGCAGCCTAGCAACGAAGCAAAAGCGCAACATCTTCCGCTTGCAAATGAGCAAGGCCAGGCGCTTCAGAACGCACTCAATACCATGTTTCAGATGGATACACACGGCCCCGAAAAGCGCGCCGGTGAGTATCTCGTCGCGTGCATTGCCGAAGAAGCCGAGGGCTTGTACTACCTGCGTAACTGCCAATTGGAATGGCAGGAGCCGACCAACGAAAACGCGCACCTGGAGGTTGCTGTGCGCGACGGCGCAGACGGCCGCTTGCTGCCGGGACTAGCGGTGTACGCCACCATTATCGACGCGAATGGCAAGGAGATCGGCACCAAGCAACTGCCGTTTTTGTGGCATCCATGGCTGTTCCATTATGGTCTGAACTGGGAGTTGCCCGGGTCTGGCGAATACACCGTTCGCGTGCATATCGACGTTCCCGACTTCCCACGGCATGACAAAAAGAACGGCAAACGCTACACCGAGCCTGTTGACGTTGAGTTCCAGCATGTTAAGATAAAAACAGGTCAAAAGAAAAGCTAGCCTTTAGCTGTACTGTTTCATGACGTTGGCGTAAGCCCGCACCCTGCGACGGCTTCGACAAGCTCACCGCAGGCACGCGCAGGAGAGGCTCCGGCGCTGCCGCGCCACCCCGCTCCCACTGGGAGCGGGGCCGGGGGGAAGGCAAACGGATGCGCTCACCTTGTGAAACAGTACATTTAGCAAGTACGTTTGTTTCTGATTTGCACAAAGAATGTGGCCATGCACCAACACTTCGACGGCACACTGACCGAGCGCGATCATAAGCGCCACATCGCTCACGACGTCCATGTGCCAGACGGCACGACCCAGCTTGTAATTCGCTTCGCGTTCGCGCCGCATATTGTGGACGGCATGAAAAACATGCTGTGCCTCAGCCTGTTCGATCCGCACGGCTTTCGCGGCGCGGGCCATCGCCATGGCAGTGAGCACATCGTCACGCTGACTGCCGACATGGCGACGCCGGGCTACGAGCCGAGGCCGCTGCCGGGCGGCGTGTGGAGCGTGGTGATCGACACGCACATGGTCATGCCGGGCGAGCCGTGTGTCTACACGCTTGACGTATCGGCAACCAGCGCGCCTGTCGCCGTACCCAATCCTAACCCAACTATAGCGCAGCCGCATCCAGAAACCGGCGGACCGGGCTGGTATCGTGGTGATCTCCACGCTCATACCATCCACTCGGATGCACAGTGGGACATGCCCGACCTTTTAGCCGCCGCCCGCGAGCGCGGCCTCGATTTCGTGACGCTCACCGACCATAACACCGTATCTGGCCTGCCCGCGTTCGAGCGCGCCACCGACAACAATCTGCTCACCATGGGCGGCATGGAACTGACGACCTTCTGGGGCCACGCGCTGGCGCTCGGCACGAGCCAATGGATCGACTGGCGCGTGCAGGCGGGGCAGCGCAGCATGCGGGACATCGCGCGCGATGTGGAAGCCAGCGGCGCGCTGTTTGTCATCGCTCATCCATTTTCGCCCGGCGATCCGATCTGCACTGGCTGCGACTGGCGCTACGTCGAAATGATGCCGGGGAATGCGCGGGCCGTGGAAATCTGGAACGGGCTGTGGGATGGCGACAGCGATAACGAACGCGCGCTGGCACAGTGGTACGGCTGGCTGAATGAGGGCCACCGGCTGGCGGCGACGGCTGGCACCGACGCGCATGGCCCTGCGCCAGCCGCCGCTCGGCCCGGCTTCAACGTGGTTCATCCAGCAGCGCGCACCGAACAGGCGATTTTGGAGGCGGTGCGTAACGGGCGGCTGTACCTCAGTTCTGGCCCAAGCGTGACCTTCACCGGGCAGGCTTCGGACGGCAACATTGCGCAGATTGGCGACCAATTGCCGGACGGTTCGGCGATTTTGCACGCCAGTTGGAATAACGGCCCCACGAACGGCCACGCGCGGCTGATCGTCGATGGCGAGGTACATGCAACAGCAGCGGCAGGCGCGCATGGCGAAGCGCGCTGGGAACTTCCGCGCGGCGTTGGACGCTGGTGCGTGCTGGAACTACGTAACGGAGACGGCATGCTGGTAGTGACCAACCCCCTATTTCTCGGCGGGTGGCACTAATTACCTGTCCTGCCGAAGCGTAATCATCGGCTCCAAGTGCAGCAGGATCACACTTGCTGCGCTTGACGACCGGAAATCTTCCTGACATCCACGCATCCCCAACAAAGCCACTGTCCCAAAAGAATCGGTCACGTCCTTCTCTAGAGTCGCACCGCTGGCACAATTCCTGCCGAAATACCAACGAATTTCGAACAAACAATAGAATGCGAGGCCAGCAATGGCAACATCCTTTGTCGAGGTGACATTACATGTCAACGGCACGGATCACCGGCTCGTGTTGGAGCCACGGCGCACTTTGCTTGACGCATTGCGCGAAGATTTGTACCTGACTGGTACCAAAAAAGTCTGTGAAATGGGTAACTGCGGCGCGTGTACCGTGTTGGTCGATGGGCAAGCCATGTACTGCATGCCTGCTACTCGCCGCTGACTGCCAGGACCGCGAGATCACCACGATCGAGGGCGTGGTGGAGAACGGCGAGCTTTCGCCGGTGCAGCGCGCCTTTATCGAGGCGGACGCTTTCCAGTGCGGCTTCTGCACGCCCGGCCAGATCATGAGCCTTACTGCACTCCTGAATGAAACACCCGACCCAACCGACGAGCAGATCATGCGCGCGGTGAGCGGCAACCTATGTCGCTGTGGTGCCTACCGCCACATCCTGGAAGCCGGACGACAGGCTGCGAAGTTGTAAAGAATATTCTTTTTACACCGTGCAACAAACACGAAAAGGTGTGTGTATGACCATCGCGCAAGTAAAAAAACAAAAGGGCGAAGAAGGCAAAGAAGAACTCAACGTCGTTGAGACAGAAGGCGTCGCGCCGTGGGATGCCGAAGCGCGCTTCCGTTCGGTCGGCAAGCGCCACCCGCGCGTCGAAGGTCCAGACAAGGTCACGGGCCGCGCGCAATATAGCTACGATGTGCATCTGCCGGGCCAGTTATACGCTCGCATCCTGCGCAGCCCGCACCCGCATGCCCGCATCAAAAGTATCGATACATCGAAGGCTGAAAACCTTCCGGGCGTGCGCGCAGTGATTAGCTCCGCCAACGCGCCCGATATCGATTGGTACGAAAAGAGCAAGCTGTTCGACACGACGCTGCGCTTTATCGGTGATGAGGTCGCGGCGGTGGCCGCCGATAACATGGATATTGCCGAGGATGCGCTGCGGCTCATCGAAGCGGAGTACGAGGTGCTGCCGTTCGTGCTCGACGTTGAAACGGCGCTGAAACCCGGCGCACCCAACGTTCATGACGACGGAAACCTGGTTGACGAACCAAAAACCTATGAGCGCGGCGACATCAAGAAAGGCTTTCAGACTGCTGAGGTCGTGATCGAGCAGACCTACACAACGGCCACGGCGCTGCATAACAGCCTGGAGCCGCATGGCTGCACCGCCACATGGGAGGGCGACACGCTGACGCTGTGGAGTTCCACGCAATCGATTTTCGCGGTGCGTAGCGACGTGGCCGAGAAGATTGGCATGCCGGAGCATAACGTCCGCGTGATCAAGCACCACATGGGCGGCGGCTTCGGGGCCAAGCAGATCGCATGGAAGCCCGAGGTCATCGCGTCACTCCTGTCGCAACAGGCCGGTCGGCCAGTGCAACTCATGCTCGACCGCACCGGAGAAAATTTGGCGGCGGGCAATCGCAACGGCACCGTGCAGCGCGTGCGGATCGGTGCCACGCGCGACGGCACAATTACCGCCATCGAGGCCGACATCGACGTGGCGACTGGCGCGTACATGGTCGGCGGCGAAGCGAGCGAGGTAGACGGCATTTATCAGGGTTTGTACAAATGCCCGAATGTTCACACGGTGCAGCGCTCGGTGTACGTCAACCTCGGCCCGGCAGTCGCATTCCGCGCGCCCGGCTTCGTCGAGGGCGCGTTCGGCCTTGAGTCGGCCATCGATGAACTGGCCCGCGCGCTGGAGATGAACCTGCTTGATCTGCGCCTGAAGAATTACACCGACGAGGAGCAGAAGAAAGAGTTGCCGTACACCTCGCCCGACGGCTTGCGCCTGAGCTACGAGCGCGCTGCCGAAGCGTTCGGCTGGAACGACCGCAAGCCACAGCCTGCCAATGGCAGCAAGCGGCGCGGCGTTGGCATGGCGGCGCACAGTTGGATCGGCGGCGGCGGCAACCCGCCCGGCTACGCCTGGGTCAAGCTCAACAGCGACGGCACGGTGGATGTCGTGACCGGCACGCAGGATATCGGTACCGGCAGCCGCACCGCGCTCACACAGGTCGCCGCCGAGGAGCTTGGCATGGCGACCGAGTGCGTGGCGGTGCATCTCGGCGACACAGCCAACGGGCCGTACTCGCCCGCCAGTGCCGGTAGCTCGACGTTGGCGACGATTGGCCCGGCAGTTCGCGCCGCCGCTGCCGACGCCAAGCGCCAACTCTTGAAAGCCGCTGCCGCGCTGCTCGACACGGAGCCAGATAATCTGGAAGTGCGCGACGGCAGGATTCAGGTTAAAGGCGCATCCACCAAGTCAGTGCTTGTTGAAGAAATCATGCAGCAGATCGCGCCGCACATGATTCTGGGTCAGGGCGCGCGCGGCGGCAAACCCGACGACAAAGCGCCGCAGACATTCGGCGCGCAGATTGTCGAAGTCGAGGTTGATACCGAAACAGGCGAGATTACGGTGCTGCGGGTGGTCGCCTCGCACGACTGCGGGCGCATTGTCAATCCAATCACCGTGGAAAGCCAGATCATCGGCGGCGTGACGCAGGGCATCGGCTACGCGCTGACCGAGGAGCGCGTCGTGGACATGGCGACCGGCGTGGTGCTCAATGCGAACCTGGAAGAGTACAAGGTGCCGACCGTGGCCGACATTCCGCCGATCATGCATGCCGCCGTGGACCTGCCTGACCTGTATGCGAATTCGATGGGAGCCAAAGGCATTGGCGAGCCGCCGCTCATTCCGACTGCGCCCGCTATTGCAAACGCCATATTCGACGCGGTCGGCATCCGCATGCGTCAGGCGCCATTGTCGCGCCGCCGGGTTGTGGCTGCGCTCAGCGCGTCACAAGAGCAGTAACTGAGGAGATATATGCGATCATTTGAATACACCAGCGCCCGCTCCGTTCAGGACGTGATCACGCTGCTCCAGGAACATGGCGACGGCGCGGTTCGCCCGCTGGCTGGCGGCACCGACCTTCTGACGCTCATGAAGGCCGATGTCGCCGCGCCTGAGCACTTGATCGACATCAAGCGCATTGATGATCTGCCGCGCGGCATCGAGCAGGCCGACCGAGGAGTGACGATTGGTGCGCTCACTAGCTTATCCGAAATCGAGCGTAGCTCGTTCCTGCTGAATCGTTACACAGCCGTAGCCGAGGCAGCCGGCGCGGCAGCTACGCCGCAGTTGCGCAACATGGCAACCGTCGGCGGCAACCTGCTTCAACGACCACGCTGCTGGTATTTCCGCAGCAGTCATTTCAATTGCTGGCTGAAAGGCGGCAGCGACTGCCCGGCGCGTGATGGCGAAAATCAGCTGCACGCGCTGTTCGGCAGCGAGCAGTGCGTGGCCGTTCATCCGTCCGATCTCGCCTCGACGCTGGTTATGTACGACGCGCAGGTGGCGCTGCGCGGGTCGAAGGGCGAGCGCACCGTGCCGATTCGCGAGTTCTTCGCGCTGCCGACTGAGCAGCACCGCACCGAAAATACGCTCGGCAGTGATGAGCTTGTTTTATCGATTCACCTGCCCGCCGCCGATAGCCTGCGCAGCACCTACCTCAAAGCCATGGAGCGCAAGGTCTGGGCCTTCGCGCTGGTTGGTGTGGCCGCCGCGCTGAAGATCGAGAGTGGGCGTATCGCAGATGCGCGGCTGGTGCTGAGCGGCGTCGCGAATATTCCATGGCGCGCTGAGGCGGCCGAGCAGGTGTTGCTCGGCGCGGAAGCCAGCGAAGAAACATGGTATCGCGCTGCTGACGCCGCGCTCGACGGTGCGCAGCCGCTTGAACAGAATAGCTACAAAGTACCGCTTGCCAAGGCGCTCATTCGCCAGGCGCTGGCAGCCCTGGCGGAGCAGTAGTGTCAATATGATCAAAACTGTAGCACCTGCGAGCATGGCCATGCTCTTTCGGAATTGATAAAATCCATGGTGCTGGCATAAGCTTTGCAGAGAGATTGTAGTGGCCTATCGTGAGAAGACGTAGGACGCAAAGCGATATCCAGGAGAAGAGACGCGATGACTTGCTCCTGTACGATGTTGTAAGTCATCGCATTGTTGTGGAAAGAACGTAAAAAATATATGCAGCAAAACAAACATCTTTTTCTTGATGCTAAAGATCCATTATTTACCTTCTTGGCCCATGATGTTTATCGTCAGGTACTCGAAATTAATGTTGATCAACCAGTATTTGAGGTTTATCCGGCAGACAAAAAAGGTATCATTTTTCGCTATGTAGAGCAAAAAACAGGCATTGATGTTGCCTGCAAATTCTATGGCAATCGGCGAACCAGTAGCGAAGGCGACATGAACGACCAGGCGGTCGCTGATCTCATGCAGCGCGAATTCGACAGTTTACAGCGCGTGTGGGGTCTTGGATTGAAATCAGCCGCCCTATCGCGTCGTTCGCCCGCTGGCAGTGAACGCGAGCATCAACTATGTACTGATCGAGGAATTTGTCACTGGAACGGCCCTTGACGACTATCTCAAAGCGGCGCTTTTTGAGGGACAAGAGACAGCACTCCTGCAACACCTCGCAAAACTGGCGGCCTTCCTTGCTATGCTGCACAGCCGTTCGCAGACAAATCAACAGGTAGACCCGGGCGCTGGACCTACATACCTAACCCTGATGCTTAACTCACTATCTCAGGACGGCGTTATCGATGCAGCCCAACACAAACATCTAGAGGAACTGCGCGACACGTGGATCATGCAAGGCTTGCTTGATGGAGCGCCATGCGTTCTGGTTCACGGCGATGTCACGCCAGTGAACATTGTGTTCGGCGAAAACGACGAGGTCATTGCGATTGATCTTGAGCGACTGCACGAAGCAGACGCCGCCCGCGATGTCGGCATGGCGTTGGCCGAACTGCGCCATGCGTATCTTCGCACGACGCACACCAGCGCAGCTGCCGAGCCATTCGCTACGCACTTCCTGGACACCTACCTGCGCGAACGTGCATTGAACGACCAGGAGGCTGCGGATTTTCGCACGCGCTGCCAGTTTTACACCGGCACGATGATGCTCCGCATTAGCCGCAATGACTGGCTCGATATGGACTACCGCCAACAGTTAGCAGCAGAGGGTGAACAATGGCTCATACCTACACTGTCAAAGCGAATCATCTTTGATCTCTACAACACCTTAATTGATATCTGGAGCGAGAGCAGAATCCTGAGGTCTGGCACAATTTGGCGCGTTTCTTACGTTATCAGGGACTTGGCGCCGACGCGGACGGCATGCAGCAGGCGTTCTTTGCGCACATTCGCATGCAGCAGCGTAAAAGTGACGAACAATGGCCAGAGGTGGATCTGGTCGGCGCGTTTCGCACCTTGCTGGAAGAGTTGGGCTTTTCCGGCCCAGAGCAATTTTATATTCATGTAGCACAGCTTTTTCGGGCGCTCGGCATCCGCCGTTTCCAGCTCTTCCCTGACGTGTTGCCCAGTCTGCAAGCGCTTCACCCGCATGTCAAACTTGGCCTGGTTTCCGACGCGCAACGCGCGTTCCTTGAGCCGGAGATGGATCGCCTCGGACTGACCCAGTTGTTTAACGTGCGGATTGTCTCGGGCGATCATGGCTTCCGCAAGCCCGATCCGCGCCTGTTCCGCATGGCGCTAGCCAGCCTGGAAGCTACACCCGACGAAGCTGTGTATGTGGGTGATAATGACTATCGTGATGTATGCGGCGCGCAGAATGCAGGCATGCGCGGCATCCTTATTCAGCGGTCGGGGCATAGCATGATCGAGGACGGCCACTGCCAGCCCGACATGGCGATCCAGACACTTCAAGAATTACAAACGCGGCTTGTAGAAGAATACGCACTGAAATAGCATACAAGCTCCATGTGGAGTCTCATAGTGGCAGAAGTCAAGGAAAAAGAATAGATGGAAACAGCACTGAAGCGCGGCGAGGTTGTGCCAAACTTTACCCTGCCAAACACGGCAGGCGAGCCGGTACGGCGCTCGGCCTACCGCGGCAAGCAGCATCTCGTGCTGCTGTTCATGCGCACTGTTGAAGAAGATTCAGCACGCGCGTACCTTCAGGCAATGGCCAATACATGCGCTGCGATACAAGCAGCGTCAGGCGATGTACTCGCTGTATTCCGCGACAGCCGAGAGATGCTCGCGGAGGCAAAAAAGGAGTTAGCGCTGCCATTTCAATTACTCGCTGATGACGGCACGGCAACCCGGCGCTTTGTACCGTCAGAAATGAATGCTGGCGCCTTTGTCATCGATCGCTACGGTGAGTTATATTTTTCGGGCATTGCGGAGGACGCGCGGGGCCTCCCTCCGGCAAGCGAACTCCAAAGTTGGCTGGAGGCGGTGGACAATCAGTGTTCGATCTAGCGACTAGGCAGCAGCAAGCGCATAGCGCGACAACCGCCGGTGCTCCACTGCAATGCAGCGATCCATCACGACCAGCAGCCCGGCGGCCTGTGCGCGCCGCGCCGCCTCATGGTCGATGATACCAACTTGCGTCCAGATCGCCTTCGCGCCGATCGCGATTGCGTCTGTTACAATCTCTGATACAAATTCCGAACGGCGAAACACATTGACAATGTCAACATGCTCAGAAATAGCGCGCAGGCTCGGGCATGGCGGCAAGCCCAACACCGGCTGCGTTAAGTGTGGATTCACTGGAATCACCTGGTAGCCGTTCCGCTTCAGATAGCCCGCAACCGCGTACGAGTCGCGGAATGGCTTATCGCTCATCCCCACCACAGCGATGGTGCGAGACATAAACAACAAATCGGCCAAATCGTAATCCGATAGCATGATCAACAACTCCTCTGTATAAAAAAAGACGCCGCCACTTGGGGCAACGTCGCCGCATGCGTTTGTATTGATTCCATAGTACCCCTTTCCGTCATGAAATGCAAGACGTTAGATATGGTATGATAATGACATCTTTTTCACCCGTTTGGTAATAGTACCAAGGTAAGGCCACTGCGCCACGTTGACGCATATTCATTGTGCTACAGTTGTAGCGCGCCGTTTCACTGTCCTTCATAATCACGTGTCACCTTTTGTCATACTGCTATGCTCAACACGATCCATCTACAAACCTTTTTGGCGGTTGTCGAGTCCGGCAACTACAGCAACGCTGCCGAACGACTGCACATGTCGCAGCCCGCAGTGAGCCAGCACATTCGCGCGCTTGAAAGCCAGCTCGGCGATATACGCTTGTTTCGACGCATGGGCAAGCAGATGACGTTGACGCATGCCGGTGAGGAGCTTGCCGAGACAGCGCGCGAGATGGTTGCGCTGTCGGATCGGACGCAGGAAAATATTCGCGCGTTGCGCGGGCAGATCAGTGGGCAAATCACCATTGGCTGCACGCCCTCAAGCGGCGAACGGCTGCTGCCGCCGCTGCTGGCAAGCTTCCGCACGCTGTTTCCGGCGATTGTCGTCACGGTTGTCATGGCGCCATTGGATTCGTTGCTGGAATGGCTTGCAACGCAGCATGTCCATGTTGTGCTGGCAGAAGAGCAGCAGCGGCGGCGCGGCTGGGAATCACAGTTGCTTGGCTCAGAGCGGCTCGTGCTCGTGGCACCACGTGACCATGTGCTGCTGGCACAGGAACAGGTGCCGCCCGGCATGCTGCGCGATCAGCCGCTGGTGCTGCCATGCGTCGGCAGCCCGTTGCGGCGCACAATCGAGGATGGCTTGCGGCGGCGCGGCGTCGGCGCTGCCGACATTCGGGTGGTACTGGAGACCGATGCCAGCGGGCTGATGTTGCAGGCCGTGCGAGGTGGCGTCGGGCTGGCGTTTGTGCCACAGCTGCGGCTGCCACGGCGACGCGACATTGGCGTGGTTGATCTGGCGGGCGTCAATCTTCAGCAGGACTGGCACCTTGTGCGGGTGCGCGAACGCGGCGCGCCACGGGCCGTGACCGAATTGTTCACCTTTGTTATGAGCAAGGATGGCCGCCGGCTCTTGTCAAAAGAAGGCTTGAGCATTCCCGCCAGCAATGCATAACATCCTCATGTGGTCGTCGGCACGTCTACGTCATGAAAAGCATTGCGGCAGGGCGCACCCCACGCATACGCCGCACGCCGCGCCGACAGGTCGAAAACGCCAGACCACAGCGTCGTGCCGAACTCACGGTGGCAACACAGTCCCGAGTTCATGGCAGCGCAGCCGCTCCGCCGCAGCCTCCCATGGATCGTCCGCAGATGATGGCAGCGGGCGCATAGCCGCCACCCGCGCCTGCGAACCGCTCGTAGAACGCCGGCCTTGTAACGACGCAAGTTCCGGCGACGTGTAGTGATTCGCCACTGCGATGCCGCCCTGTTCGGCCCGCACTTGCGATGGCAGCCCCGGGTAGGTTTCCACCGCAAAGCATGCGCCACTCGCGTCAGCCAGCGTGTAGTTAAACGAAGCCAGGTGCGGCAGCGATGCCACCAGGCGAGCGCCCGCTTCTGCCGTGGCGCACGTTTCCAGCACCAGCCGCAGAACCAGATGATACGGCATGCCGGGAGCAACGCGATCAGGCCGATTGGCCATGACCTTATAAATCGCCACAAATACGCCATGCTCATTCATGCCATCGTAACGCCCGCCGACCAAGCCACCGTTCATGCCGACATGCCCGTAGCCGCGCTCGGGCCGGGTGATCAACAGGTGACGGGTTGACATACGCTCATAGAAATCGTAGTTGCGCCCTGCGATCACCCGGCCATCCGGCAGCACCCACGCAAACGCCGAGCAGCCGTGCGGCAGCGCACCCGCCCGCACGAACAGCCCTTTTTCGGTGGGCATGTCTAGCGCATCGGCAAACGCAGCTAACTCGATCCAGAGCGGCGCGTACACTTCACGCAGGAGCGCGGCACACTCGCGCATGAACGGCATGTCACTTTCCCATGTGTTGCGGCGAAATGGCGCGGGCACTGAACGAAGATAGGTCGCCTGGGCGCGCCCGATTCGCTCAGGCGCGCCGGCAAGCAGGATGCGCCGGTAATCAGCACGGTGCTCGTGCTGCGCGGCTTCTGAAGAAGTATTGCTATTCATTGACAACATTGTAAGTGAAACAAGGTGTAAATAGCTTATGTCATGTTACACAGCTACCATAAGTCTATCATGTACCGCGTCGCTATGCAACATCATGCCGCCACTTGTGTAGGTGCCAGTAGCAGCATGTAGGGCGTACATGCTCTTATGAAGCGGGCGCTTTGCATGCAGGATGATACTTTTGTTAGCAAAATCTGTTTTTCATCTGTCACGGCATCCATGCCTTCGTATTGCCCTATGTCGGCCATGGCGGCGTCTCGCCAGCATAGGTAATCACGAAGAGCATGTCCTCGACCTGCTCGTTCTTGAAGCGATCACGCACCTCCGGCGTATCTTCGAGCGCCAGCGCCCATTCCCCGATCGGCGAGCTGCCGACCAATGGAACCCAGCTCGTCCCATTTGTGCGTCGGGTGCTGATGACGCCGTTGATCGTCGTCGCGCCGCCGGAGGTCGCCTCGTCGCCGCCTTGCACAGTGAAGCGCAGATCCTCTACAGGGATCTCGAAGTCGGCACCGTCGGCCCGCGCCACGTACAACAGCAGTTGATCGACCCGCAGCCGATCGATGTTCGGCGGGAAGTCTTCGCGCCGCGCTCGGAAGCGGACGACCAGCGGTTCGTCCGACTGGTCGGGGTTATGCAGGTCGTACCAGGCGTCGGCGAACTCCTGGCGGAAGCTGAAGGATCGCTCGCCGCTGATTCGATTGTCTAACTGCCGGACCACCTGTTGCCGATAGTCGAAGCTGTGCAGCGCCGTGTATTCTACAGCGATCAGCACGTCGGCGATGGTGCGAAAATCGAACGCGTTAGCCGCGCGGGGCATGTCCAGCTTCCAGGTTGCGTCTACGCCCATGCCCTCGAAGGGCAGCAACATGTCCCCCTCTGTCGTTAGCTCGAAGAGTCCGGTAGCGTTGCTGGGCGAGGTGAAGGCGATCAGTTCCGGGCTGCGCCGCACCTCAACTGTGCGAAAGACATCCGGCCCAACGACGACGCGCGAGATGCCTGAAGCGGTGAGCGTAGCTCGAATGCCCTGCGTTGGCGGCACCAGGGCGATTACTGACGCACGAATGCGCTTGATTAGACGCAGGTAGTGACCTGGGAAGGCGTGGTCGAACAACTCCATCGGCGTGGAAAACGACAGAACACCCGTTTCGCGGAATCGTTGGAACTCGAACGGGAGCAAGCGCGCGAACGAAAACGTCTGGCTGAGCTGGAGCTTACGCTTATTGGTCTCGAATGCGTACTGATCGAGCTTGTAGATATCCTGAAGCAGCCGGGCAGAGCCGGTCAGACCGCGCCGATCCGCTGTGTTGCCATTGGAACCAGCCGCTGCGTTATTTTCAGCAGGCGGCTGCCAATAGTCGGCCTGGATGAACGCCGGGGGCGTCTCCTGGCGCTCGAAAGCAAGCTGATTTTGGGCGAGTTGAGCCATTGCGGTAGCCTGCTGCAGGAAGTAACTATAGACCCGTGCAAGGATACCGCTGATCCACTCGTACAGATCGGCATTGGTGAATTTGTTGGCGAGAAAATCGACCGCCGCCTCGGCTTGTTCGGCCTGTGTACCGGCAATCTGGCGCTCCTGATCAGCAATATCCTTTTGCCGCATTGCAAGCGTGATCTGTTGACCGGCGATTGCGACATCTTTCTCAGCCAGGTTGTGCTGTAGTTGCCACTCCTGTTTGCGGCGTTCCTGGCTAGCATAGACGGACGCAACCTGGCCGCGTGTCTCAGCGCCGATCGCGGTAGCTGTTGCGGCAAACCGCCCTTCGGCCGCCACCGACACGGCAAACGCTCCGGCGGCAGCAGCGGCGGCGGTGGTTGCTCCTGCTGTTGCCGCAGTGGTCATCGCCTGGGCAATCTGGGCGTCCATATCGAAGTGGGAGGCCCATGTCCGCGCTTCCCCAGCATCTTTATAGCTGTCGATCATCGTCTGTTCCCACTGGTTGATACCGGCATCGATCCATTCCTGAAACGTATCGCTCTGGAGCTGTGCCCGGTCCTGCTGCAAATTTGCCAGTGTGATGCCCGTATCTGCTTCACTGACCCGCAGGTTCTGGAGTTGGATCGTCGCTCGGCTGATCTTCAGATCCTGGCGCGCCCGCAGCAGATTATAGGCCTCGGCGTCGCGCTTTTCGAGGGCTGAGAGATATGAGGCTTCCATCTGCTGGGCGATTCCGACCAACTGCTTGGCGCGCTCGATCAGCACCGCATAGCGGTAGGGCGTGGGCTGCAAGGAGACCGACGGGCGCACCACGAGCTGCCCGCCGCTCCCAATTACCGGCAGATCGGCCAGGTCATCCGTCGGTTTCGCCGTCGGCGGCTCTGGGGACGGGCGTTCCATGCCGGCGACGTCGCGGCCACTGCGCAGCTTCTCCAAGCTCAACTCAGCATGCTGATGCAATGCTGCGATCAGCGAATTCGTTGTCGGCATCTCCGGTAGGTCCAGCAGGTCCAGCGCCGCGAGGTAGAGCGCGCGGGCGCGCGGCAGCGACTCGTCAGTTGCCAGGGTGAACTCCGAGTCAGCATAGTCCAGCAGGCACTGCGCGATCGACTTGATTGTGAACCGTGTATAGGCGTTCTTGCGCTCGCGTGCGAAGTAGTGCGGGTTCAGCTCCTCGCGCAGCCAGATTCCCGGCGTGATCCTCGGGCGATCTGAAAACACGTCTTCAAGTTCCAGACCGCGATAGATCTTGCGCTGACCAGGCGCGAGTTGGTAGGCGTACACCGTCTGATACCAGTCCAGCGCCGCGAGATACGCACCCGCCCGCTGGAGCTGGAGCGCAATCGTGATCGGGACGAAGTAGAAGATCTCCTGGAGCCAGTTCGGAGCCAGGTGCGGATCCTTGATGGTGATTGTTTGGTTATCGTCGGTCGTATAGGTTCTGGTGAGATCCTGCGCGTCAAAGAGCTTCTTGACAAGCTGTTGACGTTTTCCAAGCTCACCTGCGGAAAGCTGTTCGGTGATCTGAAATGGTTCGGCGAGTTCGTTTGGTAATGACACATGCTGATCATGCAGCTGATCGCGCAGAGCGTGGAGGTAGCCGATGTTTGGATTGTCGGCAGTGGGGTCGCCAATCCCCTGATTGGCAAGCTGCCTCGCCTCGCCAGGGGTCAGCTGTGGCCGCGCGCGAAGGTTGTCGATCAACCGCCAGAACGCGTCGGTGGGCGGCGCCTTGGCTTCGCCAGCGTCGCGCAGGCTGGGCAGCAGGTAGTTCTCCGGATGTTCTTTGACGAACTCCACGGCGCGGCGCGTCGCATATGTACCCATCCAGTGCCACTCGGCATCGAAGTCCGCTTCCGTGAAGTTAGGGCCGGTTTTGAGCTTCCACGCCTTGGCCGGATTGTCGTCAGGGAGATCGGCGTCGATGGAGCGCCCCATCCGCAGCGCAAAGAACAGTCCATGCAGCGTCTCGGTGGCCTGTGCCATGCGCGTTGTCTTGCGGTCATCCTGGTTCTTGAAGTCAACCAGCAGCCGCCTCGTCAATTGGTCGGCCAGCAACACGGTATCAGTTTGGCCGAGATGCGCTGCCAGCGCAGCGATCAGTGCTTCGCGCAGTTCCATCAGTGCGACTCGCGCCGTAGTGTCGTTGGCGGTCTGCAAAGCCTGGATAATCGTGTGCGTCTGTTTGCTGCGGGCGCGCAGCGTGTCCACCCATGTCATTCTTGCTTGCCTGGTTGCGCGCCACTGTGGCAGCACAGTGGACGCTGCCGCGTCTGGAAGCGTGAAGAAGTCCGGGCTCAAGCTCAGTCCCTGTGCTTGTTCTTCAGTAAGCCAGCCTGCAAAACGCTGCTGTTTCTTGAACTGCACCAGAATGGCTGTTGCATCGGCCCACTCTGCTTCGGTCAGCATCCCAGAGGCCGCCAGCGTGCGGAGCCGGATCAGGCGGCGGAGCGCCCCAAGGTCGAGCGATTCCAGGGGCTGGTTCTGATCATGGTGTGGGTCGGGCGCATCCTCCGTGCGCGCTGTGAGCGCACTGGCGAGATCAGCATTCCCCAGAAATGTGGCAAGCACCTGATTATAGGCCGCGAGCAACGTCGGCTGGGAGCTAGTCGCGGCCTGTATCTTCGCCTGTACCTCGGTGACTATGGCGTCGATCTCTTGTTTCCTGGAGTGCCAGAGATCGCGCGCCGCTCTGCGCATGCTTACATTGATGATGTCCGAATCGATGAACCTGTGCTCATCGACCTGGTCTGGATCAAGCACCATCTGCTCAACGATCAGATCAGGATCGATGATTGGCGTGGTGCTATGCGCAGACGATGCTTCGTTCTGATCCTGGGTTCGCCAAAGCATTCGGAGATGATCCATGCGCCATTTCAACAACGCCGGCTGTATTTGAACGTCCGCAAATGGGTCGCGCGTCGTAGCGACAAGCGCGAAAAGTTGTTCCAGCCGCTCTTCGGTGATATCGTCCAACGTCATAAACAGCTGATCTAATCGCTCGACGCGATCGATTCCCAGGCGTTCTACGAGCGATGCGCGAACCTGATCCAGTTCATCACTGCCCGCAACACGCGCGATCCGCACCTCCTCAAAAGAGGTGCCCAGGTTCGTCAGCAGGGTCTGATAGGCCACCTGCCGGTAGTGCTTGTCAGCTTCCGTCGTGTCAACAGATAGCGCATCGAGATACTTGCGCAGAATCTCAACTGCGAGGCGAATCTGCTGAACGGGCAGCGCGCCCACATGCTGATTCTGATCTTCAATCAGACGATCGAAAGGCTGGAAAAAGGCGCTCGCCAGTCGGCGGCTTACGTCACCACTATCTGTCGGAGGTGGTCTGTCTGAAGCGAATTGCACACGCATGCGCGTGAAATCGAGCAGGTCTTGCAAGTAGTCTTGGGGAGTAAATTGCAACATGGGCGCCCTCCTAATCTGCAATAGAATAGCACGTGCGCCACAACACTCCTTCGATCGTACTCAATTGCTCCACGAGGCTGCTGTGACGCACGCTTTTGAGACATGTGCTAACAGCGCTCTTACACTTGTACGCGCAGTTCGAGCACTTCCGGTTCGGACTCATTACCGGACATATCCCGCGCCCATATGGCCACAGTGTGAACACCAGGACTGTCGATGCCGGCCAGGATGCGCCACATCGACCAATTGTTGCCGGTCTGCTCTGCATCGGTCTCCGCACCCTCGTCCATGCTCCATCTGACGCGCTCCAATCTGCTCTCGCCGTCCACCGCGATACCTTCGACGGTCACGGTGATGCCGCCTTCCTGCCAAAGAACGCGATCCGGGTTGTTTGGCGGGCGGGTAATGGCCAACATGGGCGGTGTTTTGTCCGCATCGATCATGACATCGTCCGCTCCGTCATTGCCCGCATTATCTTTCGCAGCTATCGTGATTACATGCGATTGGCTCCGATCTGGCAGCGAAACGAGCGTGCGCCACTTGGTCCAATCGTCAGAGACGTTCTCAACCGTGCCGGAGTCGGTCTGATCAAGATGCCACCGTACCGCCTGAATTCCAGACTCGTCCGTGGCCGTCCCCTCGATGACAGCATGCCACGGCGGGCCGACTGTGACCGTGTGGCTGGAGATCGTCACATCAGGCCCATCAAAGTCAACGATCACATCCTCGACGGCCTGGTCGCTAAAGTGAATGGTTTTGGAGTGGCTCTGGGGCTCGCCGGCGCCAGTTTTTGTCTGTATCTCCTCGACCGTGCCGGTCATGCTGGCAGTGATACGTAGTTGGCCCGGCTTCGCATTCTCGACGGTATGTGACCAGCGCACGCGGTCACCATCCAGCGAGAGATGCGGCTGCTCCTCGTGATCACCGATGCGAAGGACGATCCGGAGTTTGCCGCCTTCGACAAGCTGCTTCGTGGCGAAGAACTTGAAGTGGAGCGTTTTTCCCTGCCCCCCACTTTGATGAACTCGGTCGTCTGCATGCGCACGAATGCGCTGCCTGAGACGCGGAACCTGCGACCGACGAACCGGCCCCGTGGCGCGCTGATCGTGATCTTCGCCTCGTCGAGCGTGGTGTGACTGGTCTCGAGGATATGATCGCCGCCAGGCACTCCCCCGGTGCGCCCAAAATCAATTCGCTTTTCATCGCAATGTACTCCTTTCTGGCTTATCCAATTAATGAAAGCCGCGTACTCGACAGGCGGGTGGTTGACGCTATCGGAAATGTGCGCTCGACTCCTCTTACAGAGCCCCCGATAGATGGCCATATGTCGGTAAGTGGTCTCTTGCACCAATCTTCAGCTAGTTGTCCGCACATCGTATTCATGCACCCCCGCTCCACGGATCATTTGTTAGCGGGTAGTATCCTTGTGTCTGAACCTGTACTCCGGTTCGAGGTTTATCCTGCTGAGCGCCTTTTGCTCTGTTTGGCCCAGAGCCCGCGTCCAGTATCACTCACCTCCAACGCCACTTGGCTATCTCCTTCCCATTTTTTAACATAGAGTAAATCTGGGCAAGCGAAATGATGATATCGGTAACAGATTGCATGATTCCTCCGAAAGAACCAACTCCAGCGACTATCTTTCGCCTCATCTATCAGCGTGTTGCAGATTTCGCCAGCGAATGAAGACAATAAGCTCTTTTCTGACGGCTTTTCTATGCAACCTTGGCCATCATGGGATGTCCGTTCGGGATACTGTCGTAAGAGCCAGTTCAGCTCCCAGTAGACCGGCTCAGAGCCTTTGATTCCGGCTGCTGAGTACTTTTCCTGCCATTCTACGGCTTGCTTATATTGCTCTGAAGAACGGCCAAATCTTTGCTGGATGTCGCTAAATGGGACTGGTTGATTGTAGAGGTGGATGGGGAATAGCTTCTTCGACGTCTGTTTTGTTTGCTGGCCGGTAGGATCTGTGAAGAGGAAAGGGTTATTCTTAGCGGAATATCGGTACAGGTTGATTTCATCCACCATCCCCTTCGGATCGCAGCTCGCCCAGCGCGCCAGCCAGGGCGCGTAGTAGCGCGCGCCGTGGTAGTACAGCCCGCTTTCCTCGTCGCGCTCCTTGCCGGTGAAGCGGTAGCGCTTCATGGCGAAGCTGCCGAAGCTGGTCTCGCCGTAAGGCGTGTACTCCTCGCGGTTGATCACATTGCCGTCTCGGCCGACGACGACGTTGCTGCTGTCTAACTGGTCGCCCAGGTGGTACTGCACGGCCGGAGTCGTGTCGTCCGGGAACGGCGCGCCCACCCGCACCAGCGCGATCCTCTTCACGTCGTCCATGACGTGCAGCGTGCTGTTCTCGCGCGCCGTCGCGCCCTGCACGATACGATGATGTTCGAAGGCTCCGTCGATATAGACCGTGACCTCGATGCGCCCGCCCTGCTTACGCACCAGCTTCTTGACTCGCTGGCCGCCTGAGTCATAGAGATAGTGGACATAGACCGACGGTTCTTCGTCGTCGATCTGAGTGTGAAACGCTTTCATGCGGTCGCTGTGATCCCACGTAAAGTGGCGCGCGACGCCCTCGCGCAGCATGTTGCCGCTCGCATCGTAGGCGTAGCGATGGGTCGCCTGGCCGATTGTCAACGACTCCAGTCGGTTGCCGCCCGTAGCCAGGGCGAAGCGGCGTATAGTGGCAGTCCCGTCACTTCCATGGCGCAGTTCGGCCATGTTGCCGTCCGCATCATAGCGATACTGCTCGCTATAGCTCCGAGCGCGGGTGAGATCAGTGCAGCGCGGCCGGTCGTCCCAGGGCGGTCGCTCAGGCGGCAGGTCGCATTCACGGCCAGTGGCTGACAGCAGTCGGTACAGCGGGTCATAGCTGAATGCGCGGTCGAGGGCATCCGGCATGGCGGGCAGACCGCAGTCCGGCGTGCGGTCGTGGAGGGCCAGGATGTTGCCGGCCAGATCGTAGGCGTAGGCGAAGTCCTGCAGCGCCTCACCTGTGGGTCGGTACGTGAACGGGTCTGGCTGCGCGAAGTGCTCGCTACGCAGCCGAGCCAGGTGGAAGGTGTGTGGATCGTAGGCATAACGAGTCATGACGCCGTTACCGAGCGCGATCAGCACACGCTGGCCCTTGGCATCGTAGGCGATCCGCTCAACGTACACCTCATCGTTGAGCGTCACCCGCTCCAACGCGCCGGCGCGATTGTACTGCGCGCGCAATTCCTTCTGCTCGCCTGCCGCATCCTCTGGGTAGCGCGCACTTTTTACTCGACCGAGCGCGTCATAGCTGGACGAGGTGCGGTACTTGGCAGAGTTGAGCAGCGCTTCGGCATGGGCCTCCAGTGTCGTCCCTTCCGGCGGCTGCCAGTCTACCTGGAAGGGCGCGATCCGCCAGTCTGGTGCAGGTTCGTCGGAGGCGGGAAAGACCCGCAGGATGAGTTCGTCGGCGATTACTCGGCGAACCTGCTCGAGCAGATTGTCCTTGAAATCGTAGCGCTCGAAGGTCAGCAATCCCGCTTCGTCGTAATGCTTGAATGGCTTGCCAAGCAGGTTGGCCGCATGTGCCGCCGCATCGTCCAGCCCGGCGTCGGAGCTATCGCCATAGACGACCTGCTCACGCAGCGTCGCTGGCGCGCCCGCCGCATCACGCGCCCACAGTCGGGCCGGACGATTAAGTGCGTCGTATATGCGCAGCACCAGCGCGCCCTTGCTATCGCGTTGTTCGAGCAAGTTACCGGCGGCGTCGAGAATGCTGCGGCGGACGCCCGCGTCGATATTCTCAACCTTGAGCACGCGGCCCGGCTCATCTTTGCTCGCCGGTAGGAGGTCGTACGAGTAGAGGAAGGCCTCACGTCCCAGAGGATCGGTCACGGCCAGCAGGTTGCCACGGAGATCGTAGGCCGAGCGAGTCGTGAGCCAGTCGGCCTGCGGGTCCGGCCCGTTGCGTGCGACCGTCTCGATCGTGCCGGCCGAGGGCGTCGACGACCGCGCTGGCCGGTGTGTTCCAATGATGCTTATATCGCGCCGATTCGTCAGGATGCGTACGCCCGGCGTTGTCATTCACATCGTAGGTGTAGGTTTCCCATGGCGTAGGAGCAAAGCGCTCGGGGTCGGCGAGGTCGTGGGGAACTCCGAAAACCACCCGCTGCTCAGAGCCGTTCGGGTTGACAGTACGAATCATCTGGCCGCGGGGATCGTAGAACATGGTCGCCTTCTGACCGAGCTGGCGCTCCTCCGGCGGAGCATAATTCCACCCCTCTGAGAAAAATGGCTCATACTTCTCGACAACGCGGCCTTTGTTATCGTAGATTTGCCAGCTACTTATCATGACATTCGGCTGTTCTGGGTTCGTATTCTCCTTCCCAATGACCACACCGCCCGCCCCGTCATCCTGGCGCGCCGGTAGCACGCGCTCACCGCCGCCGAACACGTCGTCACCAAAGCGCACCTCCTCGCCCTGGGTGCGTGTCTGCAGCAGGCGCCCGAAGCCGTCAGAGTACTCGCGCGTCTCGATCGTCTCGTCGCGCGTCTCCGCTGGCACGTCGTTGTCGTTGGCATGATGCACCCGACGGATGATTCGTACGAACACCGGGCGCGGATCATGGTCGTGTGAGCTGTCCTCGAACGCGCGCAGGTCGTACTCGAAGCGCGTGCCGGGTGTCTCATCACTGTCGCCTACCGTCTCACCCTCTTTCCCCATGACCGCGATGCTCCGTAGCAAGCCTAGCGGTGTGTAGGCGTAGCGCGTGCGATTGCCGTTGGCATCGGTCACCTGGCGTGGGTGGAGCACGCGTTCATCGTAGGTCGCAGCGGTGCGCATGCCAGCCGGGTCGCTCACCTCAATCGGCAGTAGGTCGAAGCGGTCGTAGGCAATAGTCGTCCGCCTGCCGAGCGGATCGAGCGTTGCCAGCACGAGTCCGCGACCCATGGCCGCCTGCACATCTCCATTCGTGTCGGGCTGGACATCGTAGCGCTGGCGCATGGTGGTCACGAAGTAGCCACGCGTGCGGGCCGAGTCACCCGGCGAGAAACGGTAACCGACCAGATCCGGTAGCTGACCAATTGCCTCGCGAAACGGCTGCGGGTAGTCGTCAGTCCAGGTGGGCGCGCCGCCAGGGACCAGGTAGGGCGGCAGGTCATGCGAATTATCGCCATCTTTGTAGGCCGCGCGCAGAATCTCCTCGGTCAGCGCCAACCGCTCGCCGCGCACCTGTGCGCCATGCGCGCCGACCTCGCCGAACGGGAGTCCCTCGAACGCTGGTCCATCGTAATAATTGAGCGTTTGGCCGATGATCCGGAGCGCCGGGCTGTCATCCGGCAGATCGCGCAGCTCCAGCACAGCCTGGCTGCCGTCATTCGCGATCTCGTAGCTCGTCACCTGCGCCACGCGGTCGAAGATAGAGACCGCGGGATCGACTGGCTGGGCATAGACCGTGCGGCTGCGCGTGGCGAGGAACGGCTGGCCAGGGGCGTCGGCCAGCGCGCGCCAGCCGCGCGGGCAGGCGATCTGGGTCACGCGGCGGGGCTGGCCGAAATCGTCGTAGTCGTCGCTGAAGCTGAAGCGCGCCTGCGGGTCGTCGCCGCGCTCCCATTGCGTGGTGCGCTGCGCGAGGGTATGCGGGAAGAAGATGCGCTGGCGGTCGGTGTCGCCGTCCACCGGCGCTGACTCCTCACGCACGCCGTATAAATACTCGGTTACGGTGTAGGGACGATCATGAACATCAGTTCCATCGAGTGCATACAGCTCGCTGCGGAGGGGATTGCTACGCAGTGCGCGTAGCGCGGCGCGCCGGTCGCGGCGTGGCAGGCTCCGCAGCAACTCGGTCATGGACGCGGGCCGGGTGAGCTGTTGGGGGTCGCTTGGCCAGAACTCGTGGCTGAAGTCGGGCTCCTGCCAACCGCCGAACGCGTCGCCGACTGGGCCCAGGTGGAACCAGGTGCGTGTCTCGGTCGGCGGCGCGAAGGTCGTGGACGATGCATCGTCCGTGTGGTCATGCTGAAATAGCTCAGCGTCGCGTTGATCCACGCGCCCAAAGCCACGGAACTCGCGTTCAGCGCCGTCCCAGTAGCCATGGTGATAGATGTACTCGGTGATCAGCCGGCCGCCCGAGAGAACGTCGCGCACCACGACCCGCGCCACAACTTGCACCGGGAAGGGCAGTGGCGTTTGCCAGCGCGTCGCAGGGTCGCGCTGGTCGGCCATGTAGAAGCCGGTCGAGGGGGCGTAGTCTACCCGCGTAATCGCTCCCGTGTGGTTGTCCATCTCGGCCAGCAGGTAGGGTTTGGTCCCGCCAGTGAAGTCAAGGAAGAACATGTGATAGGATTGTCCATCCGTGGCAGCGCTCCACAACACGCCGCGGATGCCGCTGCCGAGCATATCGGCCAGCCGCACCGAGACCACGTTGGTTACTTCAGGGGTGCCGCGAATCGTGATCGGCGCGCTCCAGCCATTGCCGCTCTGATTGATCCAGAGGGTCACGCTGCGGTGGTCAACGTACACCAGATCGGCCAGGCCATCGCCATCCACATCGCCGAGCAGGACGCGCTGCGGGTCGTAGTCGTGCGGGAAGCGCGGACTGTTCTGCATGGCAACGCGCCTGCCCCAACTGCCGCGACCCAGATTCGGCCAATACGCCACATTCCCGTCGTGAATCATCATGATGTCCCGCAGACCATCGCCACTCATATCGGCCAGTTTGACACGTGGATCGGCGAAACTGACGTTCGGGAACGCTGCGATATCGCGCCGCTCGACCAGGCGCATGTCTTTCCATCCCTCTTGAGGATCGTTGAAGAAGCACTCGAAGCGGCTGCCGGAGCGCAGTGCGTCGGTCACGCCATCGCCGTCGAGGTCAATCAGTTGGACCTCAGGATCCTTCAGATTGAAGCTCGGTGCCATGGCATAGTGCTGGAAGGAGCGCGAGTCCCAGCGGCCATCGAAGCGCAGCGGGAAGTAGCCCGACAAGCCATTGACGGTGGCCAAGAGATCGACCCGCCCATCCCCGTCGGCATCGAGCAACTGCACACCCTGGTCAGCCAGTCCTAGCCCGGCCGGCGCATCACGCATGGCGCGTGGTAGATCGAACTGGCCGTCGCCCAGATTGCGCCAATAGCGCGCCGTGCCGTTCAACTCCAGGATGTCGGGCAGCCCGTTGCCGAAGATGTCAACCAATTCCGTGTCTGGAGCGGCCAGTGACTGTGGTGGCAGCTCGCCGCCGGCGAGCGGGAAGAAGTGGCGCTTTTCCGGCGCAAACTGCGTGTAGCCAAACTCCAGCGCTGGTAGCATCTCGACTTGCTCGCCGTCGTGGCCGACAACGCGGATCTGACTGAGCAGTGAGACGCTGTTGGCCGGCAGCGTGGCTGCGGGAAGCTCGCCCATGGCGACGCGCTCGTCGAGGTAGCGTAGTTCGTAGGTTCGTACGATGCGCTCGTCGCCGGCATGAGTCGCGACGACAATCCGCCGGCAGCGGCGGCGCGTGCGAATCTCAAAGCCGCTGCGGTAGGTGGAGAAGGGATCGGGGCGCTCGTCGTCGGTTGCACCGTAGTCGAAGGTGACGGATACCAGGAACTGCGATTCGTCAGTCGATTCGTCACCATAATCGACGTACTGGATGCGCTTCAGGTAGCGTTGGTCCCAGCGGCGCGGCCCGTCCTCGCCCATATCGCGTTCATAGTCATACGCAATCTGGTTGCCAAACGTGTCGTCGGTGCGGCTGAGCATCCAGGCGAAGATGTGGTCGCGATCGTCCGGGTCGGTGACCACGGCAGGGTCGGTGCCGATGGTACCGGGCGTGCCATAGAAGCTGACCAGGCCATCCTTGCTACGCACCTCCCAGTGATCGTCGGCGTCGCTTGCATGATGAGTGATGCGGCCAAACAGCCCTTCGGTGCGGGGCTGGTAGCGGATATGGCTATCCTCGACTGAGACCGGGACCAGATCCTCTGCGCCCGACAGGATGAAGACGTCCCGTGAATCGTCATAGCGCGGCACGCCTTTCGCGGTTTTGCGGCTGACACCGGGGATGCTCAAGCTCCATCCCAGACCGAATGGTCCATTGCCGTTGCCGGTGCTGTAGACTAGGTTCAGTTCAGGTTGAAAGCTATTGCGACCGGCGGGCAGAGCGATTGGCACGGTGAAGTTCCCGGTCCCGGTATGAAGATCGGGCGCAAAGGTTTCGCCAATCCCACTGATGGCACCCCCACCAGTGGGGAGCGAGATAACCTGACTTGCTGCTGTCTTGCTCATCGTGCAATCGTTCCTTTCGCTGGTATCAGGTGCGTGGTCGCATCGTCTATCAGCACTTTTTCAATTGAGCAATAGAGCGTTCGCAAAGTGTTCGTTAAATCTCAAGCAGCCTGCTTGTAACTACCTCCTGTTACCTTTGCTCATCCAGGGCCATGTGTTGCTGCCACTGCGTTGAGAGCCCCACCGCCAATCCCCCATCCACGGGAATGAGTGCGCCCGTCACGTACCGTGCGGCATCACTCGCCAGCCAGAGCGCGGCACCAACCACATCTTCCACCTCGCCCCACCGAGCCAGCGGCACCGCATCAATAGCCGTTGTCGCGCGCATCGGATCGGTCAGATACTCATGGTCGAGCGGGGTCTGTATCCAGCCCGGGCAGATCGCATTCACCCGCACGCCACTTCCTCCCCATGCCACCGCTAAGGTTTGCGTGAGATTGAGGACCGCTGCTTTGGCGGCGCTGTAAGCAGCAATCGCCGGCCAAGCACGCGTGGGCAGCAGCGAGGCAATCGTGATGATCGAACCGGATTGCTGCGTTACCATGTCAGCGCCAACCTGCTGGCACATACGCAGGACACTCGTCAGATTGAGATCGAACGTGCGCTGCCAGCCCTCCTCGCGCATCTCCAGCACCGGCGCCTGAAAGAGCGGGCCACCAGCACCATTCACCAATATATCAAAGCCGCCTAGTTCCGCCCGGGCACGAGACACAGCGCGTATAACATCGTCGCGCTGCGTCACATCGCACCTGATCGGCACGGCGCAGCCGACCTAACGTGCAAATCTCGCCAGCGACCTCCTCCAGCGCCGGCACTGAGCGGGCGCAGATCGCCACATCGGCTCCGGCCTCAGCGAATGCGACCGCAATCGCTCGCCCGATCCCACGCGATGCGCCAGTGACCAGCGCGCGCCGATTCTGGAGTGAAAAACGTTCGATGCCACGAATAGTCATCTTACGCTCCTGACTGCGCGACATCCGCACCATGGAGCGCGCGCAGTTCACGCTTGAGCACCTTGCCAGCACCGGATGTGGGCAGCGCAGCAACGAGTTCGAGCGAGCGCGGACATTTATAACCCGCAATCCGTTCATGACAGAAGCCCCTGATCTCAGCCAGGTCTATCGTGTGGCCGGGCGTGACCACCACCACCGCATGCACACGTTCGCCCCACACATCATCTGGCACGCCAATAATCGCCGCCTCTGCCACAACGGGATGCTCGGCAATCACTGCCTCGACCTCCGTTGAGTAGACGTTCTCACCACCCGAGATAATCATGTCCTTGACCCGATCGACAAGGTACAGATAGCCCTCTGCATCCATGGTGGCGAGATCGCCGGTCCAGAACCAGCCATCGCGCAAGGCTTCCGCCGTCGCGTCGGGGCGTCGCCAATACCCTTCCGTGAAGTTGGGGCCGCGCCCCGTGATCTCCCCCACCTCATCCGGCTTGCATGGAGCGCCATCTGGGCAACGCACGACGAGTTCGACGCCCATTGCCGGGCGACCAACCGAGCGGATGCGACGGTCGTCAAGCAGGCGCTCTTCGTGCGGCAACACGCCAGCAAATGAACTTGCTTCCGTCAACCCGTATGCCTGCGTAAACGAGCATCCAAGCGTGGCAACTGCGCGCCGCAGCAAGGCCGGCGTGATCGGAGCACCACCGTGGGCAATAAGCCGGAGGGAACTCAGATCGGTCGTGGTCACTCGCGGATGGTGAATCAGGGCGTTGATCATGGTCGGGACGCCGACGGTACAGGTGATGTGTTCCCGCGCGATCTGGTCAAGAACGGCACCGGGATCAAAGGTAGGAAGGATTACATGTCGTGCCCCTTGCCAGATCAGCGCATGAATCGAACCGGCGTCGGCAAGGTGAAACAGTGGCGCGGCATGCAGGAAGCTATCGTGCTCCTGGTAGCCAAACCCGATGGTGATGTTGAAGGCGTTGGCAACCAGATTGCGGTGCGTCAGCATGACGCCTTTGGCCGCCCCGGTGGTGCCACCAGTATAGAAGAGCGCCGCGAGATCATCCGCTGTAATACCCTCGCCCAGGGACGTCTCAGCGCACGATGTTAGCCGCTGTTCATACTGCGTCGGCGCAACCAGGAGCGCCACGTCCGAGCAATTCAGGGCATCGGCCACATGCGCAAACTGTTCGTCAACTATCAGCAGGCGCGCCCCGCAATCAGCGAGCGTGGTGCGGTGCTCGGCAATGGTATGCCGGGTGTTGAGGGGCACAATGACCGCGCCGATGCCAGGAATGGCACAGAACGCCTCGAGGTAGCGGTGGCAGTTGGGCATGAGCAGGGCCACGCGGTCGCTATGACCGACACCCATTTGTTGGAGTAGCGTGGCAAGACGCCGGCAGCGCGCGGCGAACTGAAGATACGAGAGGCGCACATCACCACAGACAACCCCTATCTTGGAGCCAAAGAGGTGCTCCGCACGCTGGAGCGCATCAGTCAGTCGCAGGTCCATGGCGCACCTCCTTTCATGTATGCGCCGGTATCATGCGATAATCGCAGTCGCTGGTTCCTTTATTCCCGCTTGACAAGAATACAGGCTTCCTGTAGAATTATACAGGTTTCCTGTAGAATTGTCAAGGAGTGTATGTATGCGCGATCGGGATGGGGACATGGAGGAGAATCTTATTACTCTCTTCCGGCGTTCCGCCCAAGCGATGGTGAGCGAGTTGGTGACGCGCGTTGGAGCGGCGGGTTATGACGATATTCGTCCCGCCCATAGTCGTGTCTTTGAGACGCTGTCACCAAGTGGGAGCCGTATCAGCGAAATGGCGGAACGTGCCGCTATAACCCATCAATCGATGAGCGAGTTAGTCGCAAGTTTGGAGGAGCGGGGGTATGTGGCGCGCCAACCTGATCCCCTTGACCGGCGCGCCAAGCGGGTGTATCTCACGCCGCGCGGCCACGCGGTGATGCGGCTGGCAACCGCGGAAATCGCCAGCATTGAAGCAGAGTGGCTGAGCCGGATCAGGCAACATGGCGTTGAAGGCGATCTGCCGAACGCGCTCAAGCAGGCTCGTGGGACAGCAGCTACGTCGTCGGTGAAACGCGCGTGACAGCAGAGCAATCGCTAGGTGGGCAGGCTATTCCATGCATTATCGCACTGCCTTCTGCTATACTACGAGCCTGGCAATCACCCGCATAAAAGGCGCGGCTGCGCTTCACGGTGTACCTCGTATCGCTCATGGGAGTTACTGATGGACGGCCAACAACGGAAAAATATTCGCCCCGGCATGCGGGTCGCGATTGTGCTCAAGCAAGATCAGAGAACCGGCAAACAAACGATTGGAACGGTGAAAGATATTCTGACATCTGCTGCGCACCATTCGCGGGGAATTAAAGTACGCCTGCAAGATGGCCAGATCGGACGCGTACAAGCAATACTGACCAATGAGGGCGACCATGAAGCAACGTAGGATTTTACTACTGCATGAGCAAACTACTGGCCCCCCTGCAGCACCACCTCTCGATAGACCGGCCCACCAGGCACAGTTAATCTGTATCGGGATCATGCGAGGGCGGAACTGAAGACAGATGCTGTCCAATCTCATTGAGGACATCGATCAGATTAAACGGTTTGCGAATAACGCTGTTGAAAGTGCCATCATTCGGCACACGGACGGCTGACATGACCAGCACTGGAATGTTGGCAGTCCGTGGATTCGAGCGCAGTTGCTTGCTGAGATGCCAGCCATCCATGTGGGGCATCATATAGTCGGTCAACACAAGGTCAACGCGCTGCTGCTGCACAATATCCATTGCTTCGCGCCCATTGCGCGCTGCAACAACGGTGTAGCCCTCCTCCTCAAGAACATCGTACAGCAAATCAATAATTGGTTGTTCGTCATCAACGATCAGAATAGAACGCTTTCTTGCGCTAACATCATGACCATTCTTCTTGTACTGTTCGTGTTCCATAGAATAGGGTAATAGGAATGTCGGCGCAAATAAACGAACGAAGCAATCAAACAAGCCCGAGCAACACTACCATTTCGAGTACAACACAACAACACTCCCGAGCAATTCCGTATTGCGTTGGGAATGACTCAGTCTCTATGATATGCTGAGATGGAGGCTATAACATCTGCTGCATGAGGAATGCAACTTGTGGGCCATGACGCAAAAACATATGTTCTAATTGCACACAAAATCGCGCGGAAGCAACAATGCACCGCAGTAGGATGCGCAAAGCTCAAGAGAACATGCTATGTTAGCTTAATCCCGAGGCTGGTATAACGGCAGACAAACAGTAAACGTACTCCCAATACCTTCGACGCTTTGCACATCGACGTAGCCGCCATGCGATTCGATGATCTGCTTCACAATGTATAGGCCGACACCCATGCCCGTGGCAGTGTGAACGCTTGTATCGCTGGAGCGGTAAAAGCGCCCAAAGATGCGCGGCAATGCTTCGCGAGGGATACCAACGCCATTATCTTGCACAGACAAACACGCCTCGCGATCTTTCTGCGCAAGGTTCACCACAATCGCGCCGCCGGCGGCTGTATTGCACAGCGTTGTGCAACAGATTATGAATCACCATTTCAAGTCGCCCTGTGTCGCCGGTGACCTGAATATCCTCTGCTGGGCATGGCGACCTCCAGCGTGTGGTAGCGCAGCAATGGCTGCGTTTCTTCTGTAACGCGGCGCGTCAGTTGTGAAAGATTGCACTGGCTTTGTTCAAGACTCATCGGCGCGTGCGGCATGCGCGATATTTCGAGCAGTGTATTCAGCAGTTTGCTCATCCGCTGCGCTTGCTCGACCATGATGTTGACGCCACGCAGATCGCGTTCAGGCTGTTGAATACCACGCTCAAGACGACGCTTTAGCAGTGTTGCATAGCCAAGTAGCGCCGTGAGCGGTGTCTTGAGTTCATGCGCCGCAACAGAAAGAAACACATCACGCGCGCGGATCGATTCCTGCACTGTCCGATAAAGCAACGCGTTATCCAACACACCAGCAACACGGCGAGCGATTTCCTCAACCAGTTCGTGATCAGCGCGTGTAAATTGCCGACTTGCATCGTTGCGCCCCAGCGTAAGCGTACCGAGCGTCTGCTCACGCGCAAGCAGTGGCACACTCAACTGTGATTTTGTGTCGGCATGCGCAGGTGATCGCGCCGCAAAGCCCACCCGCATGTGTTCACCGTCTTCGACAACATCAATCGCACACCAATCAGCGAAAGAATGCACCATGCATGTCGCTGCATTGGCAAGACATGCATGATAATCATCGAGTTCGGCCAGCACGCGGCTCACATCCATAAGCAAACGGAGTGCGTGCTGCGCGTTGGCTGCCTCAGCCGCACGCTCGGCATTCAACGCGGCCCGCTGCCTGGCGCGGACAGCATCGCGCACAGATGCGGCCAACTTGGCGGGCGTCATCGTGGGCAGCGGAAGGTATTGCTCGGCCGCCATGTATCGCTTGCAAATGGCTCGAAGCGTGGAGGAAGCAGCGCAACGACGGCAGGCTGCGGACGCGCCTTGCGGATGGCGCATAAGGTTTCCTGCATGCCCGCTGCAGGGATAGCGGCGTCGAGCAAAACGCAATCATATGCGGCGCTGGTAAGCAGTGCTGGTACATCGCTGCCGTGCGCCAAGGTACACTGCGCGACCAGTAAGTCGCTTGCATCCAGCGCTTGTCGCACAGTGGTGCCCACAGTTGGATTGTCAATGATTGCAAGAATGGTGTGTGGCGTGTCCATGAAAGTACTATCTAAAAACAGGAGGGGAGACTTCGCTGTCTCCGTCCTGATGTGAAAAAAATATACTATCCTACCCGTATAGCAAACACCGTGCCGATTTCCGCCCGATCGGCATCTATTATGACAACTCAGCAAGGGCCAGCGTACTGACATGGCGATGGAATGCGCAATAGCGTTGCAAAAACGAGAGATATGGTATGGCAGCATGCAACAAGCGCGGAGACGTTATGCCCGCGCTTGTGCATGGTTTCTTCAGATGCAGACTTGCGCTCAAGCTATAAGCGCATTGCTATTATTCTATTGGCCCGCCTTTTTCACCGGGTGGCCGCCGAAGCCGGCCCGCATGGCCGCCAGCACCTTTGCCGCGAACGACTCTTCCTGCCGTGAATGGAAGCGCTCGTACAGCGACTGCGTGATGACCGGCGCAGGCACGTCGAGGTCAATCGCGGCCTGAATGGTCCAGCGGCCCTCGCCGCTATCGTCCACGTAGCCGCGCAGGCTCGACAGGTCGGGGTCTTGCTCAAACGCCGATGCCGTCAGGTCGAGCAGCCACGAGCGCACCACGCTGCCGTAGCGCCATGCTTCAGCGATGGCGTGCAGGTCCAGGTTGAAATCCTGCTTGGCGCGCATGATCTCGAAGCCCTCGGCATAAGCCTGCATCATGCCATACTCAATGCCGTTGTGGACCATCTTGACGAAATGGCCGCTGCCAACCGGACCACAATGCACATAGCCACCCTCATCTGGCGCGAGCGTGCGGAAGGCCGGCTCCAGCCGCTGAACAAGCTCCTTTTCGCCGCCGACCATGAGACAGAAGCCTTCGGCCAAGCCCCAGATGCCGCCGCTGGTGCCCTGGTCGATGTAGTTGATGCCGTGCTCCTTGAGCATCTCGGCCCGGCGGATGTCATCAGGAAAGTGCGTGTTGCCACTCTCAATAATGGTATCGCCTTCATCCAGCAATGGAATCAGGGTTTGGATCATCTGCTCGGTGACGTTGCCGGACGGCAGCATGATCCAGATCGCGCGTGGTCGCTGGAGTTTGCTGACGAGCTCCTCATGCGTGTAGGCTGGCTCGGCGCCTTTGGCTGCTAACTCATCGATTGGCCCGCGGCTGCGATTATTGACCACCACCCGATGGCCACCGCGCAGCCACCGCTCGGCCATGCCCGCGCCCATGCGTCCGAGTCCTGTGATACCAATTTCCATGGTGCTGACTCCTTCAGACTGTAATCTTGTCCTGATACACATTGCTGGTAATCAACTCAGGGTGAGCTGCCGCCAGCGCCGCGCCGACGATGCCAGCATTATTCAACAGCTGCGCCGGCACAATCTCGGCGCGCGTCTGGAGAAACGAGAAAAACTTTTCGTTCTTACGGCTGACTCCGCCGCCGAAGATAAACAAATCGGGTGAAAACAGCTTTTCTAGTACGCCAAGATATTCATTTACTCGCGTGGACCATTCTTTCCAACCCAGCTTTTTCCTGGTGCGCGCCACCTCGGATGCGCGGAGTTCGGCATCCTTGCCGCGCACTTCAAGGTGACCGAGCTCGGTGTTGGGCAGCAGCTTGCCGTCCAAAAAGATTGCGCTACCAATGCCAGTGCCAAATGTCAGCACCATGACCACGCCCGCTCGGTTGCGGCCCGCTCCAAACTGCATCTCGGCCACACCGGCAGCGTCAGCGTCGTTCAGCAGCAGCACCGGGCAGCCAGTTTTTTGCTCAAATAATGCCTGCCCATTGGTGCCAATCCAGCTTTTGTCCACATTGGCGGCACTCCATGCCACGCCGTGTTTAATCACAGCCGGAAAGGTGCATCCGATAAGCCCTTGCCACGCGAAATGCTTCACAATCTCAGCCACAACGTCGGCCACGGCTTCAGGCTGCGACGGCTGCGGTGTGACAATGCGGAACCGTTCTCCCGCAAATGTACCTGTTTTCACATCAACTGGCGCGCCTTTGATGCCCGACCCACCAATATCAATGCCCAGGATGTTCATACCTGCTCCGTTGCGCTATCTATCTAATGAGCAGCGTACGCAGTGTACCACAGAACCGAGAACCAGGAACCGAGAACCAGAGAACCACAAATTCCCAGCAGTTTCTACGAATTCCTTCAGTTCCCTTTCGTCGCCTTGAACGCATCCGCCGCTGCTTCAATCGTGCGATCTACCAGTTCATCAGAGTGAGTCAGTGATACAAAAGCTGCCTCAAACTGCGATGGTGCAAGATACACGCCACGCTCGAGCATGGCATGGAAAAAGCGCGCATAATGGGCCGTGTCACTTCTCTTAGCCGAGGTGTAGTCAGTCACTGGCTGGTCAGCCAGGAAGAAGCCCCACATGCTGCCCGCCGCGCCGACCTGAATTGGCACACCCGCCGCCTGGGCCGCCTCGCGCATGCCCTCGCACAAGCGCCCGGTGATCTGCTCCAGGCGCTCGAACGCTCCCGGCTCGCGAATGGCGCGCAGCGTCGTGATACCGGCTGTCATGGCGAGCGGATTGCCAGAAAGCGTGCCGGCCTGATACATCGGCCCGGCCGGCGCGACCAGTTCCATGATTTCGCGCCGCCCGCCGTAGGCCGCTGCGGGTAGCCCCCCGCCGATCACCTTGCCCATGCACGTCAGGTCGGGCATAATGCCATAGCGGCCTTGCGCGCCCTTGTAGGCCACACGAAAACCAGTCATCACTTCATCGAACAACAGCAGAGCACCGTATTGATCAGCCAGCCGCCGCAAGCCTTCAAGAAAGCCCGGTTGCGGCTGCACAAAGCCCATGTTGCCTACCACCGGCTCGACGACGATCACGGCGACCTGCTCAGGGTTTTGCTCCAGCAGCATCTGGAGCGCGCTCAGATCGTTGTAGGGCGCGGTCAGGGTGCCAGCCGTGACGCTGGCGGGCACACCGGGGCTGTCTGGCAAACCAAGCGTCGCCACGCCGGAGCCAGCCTGCACCAGCAAGCCGTCGAAGTGGCCGTGATAGCAGCCCGCGAATTTAATCACCTTCTCACGCTTCGTGTAGGCGCGCGCCAGCCGGATCGCGCTCATGACTGCCTCGGTGCCGGACGAGACGAAGCGCACCATCTCGACCGCGGGCATGGCCTCGATAATCAGCTTCGCCAGTTCGCTTTCAAGCTCGGTCGGCGCGCCGAAAGTGGTGCCGCGCTGCGCCTGCTCACTGATTGCACGTACCACGTCTGGATGGGCATGGCCGAGGATCAGCGGCCCCCAGGAAAGCACATAATCAATGTATTCATTGCCATCGACGTCATAGACGCAGGCACCCGCGCCATGATCGATGAAGCGCGGCGTGCCGCCGACGCCGCGAAACGCGCGCACCGGGCTGTTCACGCCACCGGGAATAAGGTTTTTGGCTTCTTCAAACAGTTGCTCTGAGCGGGATGTATTCATAGTTTCTCCTCATTCGTCCTGCAACCAGCGTGCCGCCTCTTTGGCATAATAGGTAATGATCATCTCCGCACCGGCCCGCTTGATTGCCAGCAGACTTTCGAGCGCGGCGCGGCGCTCATCGAGCCAGCCGTTCTGCGCGGCGGCCTTGAGCATGGCGTATTCGCCGCTCACCTGATACGCCATGAGCGGCAAATCGAAGCGGTTGCGCACCTCTCGGATGACGTCGAGGTACGCGCCAGCCGGTTTGACCATGAGCATGTCCGCGCCCTCGGCCACATCCAACTCCACCTCGCGCAACGCCTCACGCCCGTTGGCGGGGTCCATCTGGTAGGCGCGCCGGTCGCCGAACTGCGGCGTGGACTCGGCTGCATCGCGGAATGGACCATAGAACGCCGAGGCGAACTTGGCCGCGTAGGAGAGCACAATCGTGTCGGTGTAGCCTGCCGCGTCCAGACCGGCGCGAATGGCCGCAATCTGGCCGTCCATCATGGCGCTTGGCGCGACGATGTCGGCTCCGGCTTCGGCGTAGGCAACCGAGGCGCGCGCGAGTAGCTCCAGCGTCGGGTCGTTGAGCACGTCACCGCTGCCAGGCACATTCGACAAAACGCCGCAGTGACCATGGTCGGTGTACTCGCACAGGCACACGTCAGCGATCACGACCATTTCCGGCGCGCGCTTCTTGATAGCGCGGATAGCGCTCGGCACCGGGCCGTCGGCGTCCCACGCGCCGCTGCCGATGCTGTCCTTGTGAACGGGAATGCCGAACAACAGCACAGCTGGCACGCGCAGTTCCACCAATTCATCAATCTCAGTATTCAAATGATCAACCGAGAGTTGTGCCTGGCCGGGCATGGAGCCAATCGGATTGACGATATCGTTGCCTTCAGCAATAAACAGCGGCGCGACGAAATCATCCACGCTCAAGTGCGTTTCGCGCACCATGCGCCGCAGCGTTGTGGTGCGGCGCAGGCGTCGCATGCGCACGCCCTGCACTGCCGGTGCAATGTCATTCAATGTCATCATCTCACCTTCTTTCAAAACCGCGAAGCACACGAAGAGCACGAAAGTTACATCTCAATTTTATCTTCGCGCCCTTCGTGTGCTTCGCGGTTACTCATTATTGCCTGCAGCATCGCTTGCTTAGAGTCGCGGGCAAAGCGCTTCTGGAACAAACGCGCAAACGGGTAGCCGATTTTTGCCAGCATCTGCTGCGGCTGCGAGAATGCACGAATGTCGTACCAAACTGCGTCATTATCACGATGCCACTCAACCGTAAAGCGCTCCTCGCCGCGCTCGGCGTGCTCCGGCAGCGTTCCATAGCCGAAGCCGTAGCGCCGCACCGGCCCATGCTCGTCTACCAAATACGTGATGCGACAGGCGTTCAATGACCAGCAGCCTGGAAAGCGCACCAGAATACCAACAGTTGTGCCGACCGTAATGGGCGCGTCCGGCCAGCAGAGATGCACCCAGCCGAGGTTAAACATCTCCCAACGCCGCACCGCTGCAACCGCATGCGCCCATGTTTCCTCACTCGCGCCAAGTTGAATGCGGTTGTGGTCCTCAATGTAGCCATGTGGCGGCGCGCCGCGCGTCATGCCTATCATGTCATACGAGAAAGGCTGCTCCGCTTGTTGAGTGAGAAACAGGCGGATGTAGCTGTTGTTGGGCTTGCGAAACAAGAACATGGTTTATATCGAAAGATTATTTTACTTAAAACCTATTTGGTTTGATGCAGGAAAACGAATAATCTCGTTCGCTAAACCGGACAGGTTTAAGAGAATTTTTCCACCACCGCCGCAACCAACCCATCAATCGTGTGTTCGCGCGCGACGGACGCAACTTGCAACCCGGCCTCGCGTGCCGCGTCCGCCGTCGTCGGCCCGATGCAAACAACGGCAACACGCTTGATCTGGTCCACCGAATTGGAAACGCCCTGTTCCGCAAGACCTTGCAGCATATATCGCACCGTCGAAGGGCTGGTGAAAGTAATCGCGTCGGCCATGTCGTCGCGCAACAAGCTGACAAGTTGCTGCACGCCCTCGCCCGGCACCGTGCGATAGGCTGTGACGACATCAACCTGCGCGCCGCGCTGGCGCAATCCTTCCGCCAACGTCTCCCGCGCGATATCTGCCGCGGGAATCAACACGCGCTGACCGGCTATGTCGCCAAGCTCGGCCAGCATTCCTTCGGCAGTGTGGACGCTCGGCATGAAGTCGGGATGCAGGCTCACTGAAAGCGCATTGGCCGTCGCCGGACCAACCACGCCGATCTTGACATGTGGCGGAAAGGTTGTACCAACGCCGAGCGCCGCCATGCGCTGGAACAATGAATGAACAGCGTTCGCGCTGGTCAGCATGAGCCAATCGTATTCAGGCAGGCGCTGGATTGCTGCATCGAGTAGTGCGCAATCTTCTGGCGGTGCGATTGCGATCATCGGGCAGACGCGTACTATCGCACCAAGTGCCGCGAGCCGTTCGACGAGCGCGCCGGACTGCTCCTCCGGGCGCGTCACGACGATGCGTTTTCCTTGTAACTTTTGCATGTTGAACCACCAAGACAAACTTAACTTTGTGCTCTCTGTGCGTTTGTGGTTCATATGTCTAAAAGCTTGCGCCCGCCGTTCGCCAGCAACTCATCGGCCAGCGCCACGCCAAGCTCTGCGGCCTGCCCGGTTGGGCCGTTCCGCTCGCCGCGCACGACATGGCCTGCCCGGTCGCCGATCATGCCAGTGATGTGCAACGTATCGCCGTCTACGACGGCATGCGCGCCGACTGGCACCTGGCAGCCGCCCTGAATCCGCTCCAGAAAGGCGCGCTCCGCCGTAACCGCAAGGCGCGTCGGTGGGTGGTCGAGCGCCTGAAGCAGCGCGGCGATTGCCTCGTCATGCGCGCGCACTTCAATGCCGATCGCGCCCTGCGCCGCGGCGGGAATCATCACCGCCGGGTCGAGCAATTCCGTAATGCGCTCCGACCAACCGAGCCGAGCCAGGCCCGCTGCCGCCAGCACAATTGCGTCGTACTGGCCTTCGTAGAGCTTGCGCAGCCGCGTGTCAACATTCCCGCGAATGTCGGCAAGTTCCAGATCTGGCCGCGCATGACGCAGTTGGCATGCGCGTCGCAGGCTGCTCGTGCCAACGCGCGCGCCCTGCGGCAAGTCCGCGAGTTTCACATTGTTGCGTGAAACCAGCACATCGCGCGGGTCGGCGCGCTGCGGAAAGAATGGCATGGCCATGTCAGGCGGCAACTCAGAGGGCAAATCTTTGGCGCTGTGAACGGCCATGTCCACGCGGCCCGCCCGCAGCGCATCCTCGATTTCGGTGACAAACAACCCCTTGTCGCCAATCGCGTTAAGCGGACGGTCGAGCACCACGTCACCTTTGGTCGTGATTTTCTCGATCCGCACGTCCAAATCAGGATGCGCCGCGAGCAACATCTGCTGGACCATCTCGGTTTGAACCAGCGCGAGTTTGCTGCCTCTTGTTCCAATGACGACCGACGATGGACGCCTGTCCTGAGCGCAGTCGAAGGGATGGACGCCTGTCCTGAGCGCAGTCGAAGGGATGGACGATTGTTGTTCAGCGATTTGCATTGTTTTCATTAGGTTACGATGTAGCCCAGTCGGCGGTCTTCCTCCAGCACCACCGCCTCAATCACCGTCACAAACTCGGGATCGGCGTTGGGCATGCGAATGCGTTTCAGCGTCATGCCAAGCTCGGCAGCCTTTTCCTGCGCCTCGGTGTCGATGTCCCACAGCACTTCCAGGTGCTCGGCGACGAAGCCAAATGGCACGCTCAACACATACTGCACGCCCTCGGCATGTAGCTGCTCCAGATAATCGAGAATATCTGGACCAAGCCACGGCTCCGGCGACGGAGCGGCGCTCTGAAAGCAGAAGCCATGCTGCTTCAAGCCCATCATCTCAGCAATGCTGTCGGCGCTCTCGTGGAGTTGCTCGGTGTACGGATCGCCCTGTGCGACGATTTTTTCCGGCAGGCTGTGGGCGCTGAACACCACCCGCACGTCGTCGCGCACAGCCTCTGGGAACTGCTGCAACGCCTCGCGGATGCGGTTCGCGATCAGTTGGCGAAACAGCGGATTCTCATGCCAACTCTCGACAAAATGGAAGCGAAACGAGCCTTCCTGCTGCTCAAGCGCCTTCATGGTATAGGTGCGGTAGCCCTCCAGGCTGTAGCGCGAATAGTGCGGCGCCAGCACCACACCGATCACATCTTTGACGCCATCGGCAACGATCTGCGGCACAACCTCGGCGATGTAAGGATGCCAGTGTTTCATGCCAAGATACACTTTGTAGCGACCGGGATAATCAGCCTCCAGCCGCGCGCGCAGTTGATCTGCCACGCCTGCTGTCAGCGCGTACAGCGGCGTCTGGCCGCCGACGCGCTCGTAGCGGTAGCGCAGATCAGCCAGCGCCTCGTCCGAGGGCCGCCGACCGCCGCGAATGTGCGTGTAATACGGTTCAACATCATCCATTGTTTCTGGTGTGCCATACGCCATGACAAAAACGCCAGTTGGTTTTGCTTCCATCTTTTTTCCGTTCTAGTGACCACAATAGGCGCAAAGTGAAGCAAGCCTTTGTAATTGATTAGTTTTTGCTCGCCTCGTGGACGTATTCAACCAGTCGGCGGACGTTTTCGACCGGCGTCTCAGTTAATATGCCATGGCCAACGTTGAAAATATGGCCCGGTCGCCCGGCGGCGCGCGCGAGCACATCGGCAGCCCGGCGCTCGATTTCTTCCCAGGGCGCGTGAAGCGTTGCCGGATCGATGTTGCCCTGCACCGCAAAGCCAGGGCCAAGCTGCGCCCACGCCTCATCAAGCCCAATCCGCCAGTCCACGCCGAGCACGTCCACGTCAAGCTGGCGCAGCAGCGGCAGCATGCCGCTCATGTTGGTGCCGAAGTAAACCAATGGAATTGACCACCGACCACCGACGACAGACGAATGGCTGTCACCTGTTGTTTGTGGTCGGTGGTCAGTGGTCTGTCGTCGAGTATCAGCGACCACCTGCTGCACATACGGCAGCACGTACTCGGCGTAATCGTTCGGCGCGAGCACGCCCGCCCAACTGTCGAAGATCTGCACGGCATCCGCGCCGGCCTCGATCTGCGCCACGAGATAGTCGCCCACCAGCCGCGCCAGCTTGCCCATGAGCGCGTGCCACGCCTCCGGCTCCTGATACATGAACAACTTGGTGCGCCGGTATTCCTTGGAGCCGCCGCCCTCGATTGCGTACGCGGCCAGCGTGAATGGCGCGCCGCTGAAGCCGATCAGCGGGATGCGCCCGCCGAGTTCGCGCTGCGTCACGCGGATCGCGTCAAGCGTGTAGCCGACCGTCTCGCGCGGGTCGGGCTGCCGCAGCGCCGCCACAGCCTGCGCCGAGCGGATAGGGTTGTGAATGATCGGGCCTTCGCCTTTCTCGTAGGTCAGTTCGAGGCCCATGCCTTCCAGCGGCGGCAGGATGTCGGCAAAGATAATCGCCGCATCCACATCGAATGCGTTGGCAGGCTGAAGCGTGATTTCCGCGGCAAGTTCGGGCGTCTTGACCATGTCAAGAAAGCCGTGGCGCTCGCGGATCGCGCGATATTCCGGCATGTAGCGACCCGCCTGACGCATTAACCACACCGGCGTGCAGTCAATTTCCTCGCGGCGGCATGCCCGCAAAAATCTGTCGTTCTGAATTGTCACATTCGTATCTTTTTCACCACAGAGACGCAGAGTATTATGAATATTCCTCCGCGATCTCCGCGCCTCTGCGGTTACATACTTACCCAATGAGTGCTAAGGCTTCACGCAGGTCGCGCTTGATGCCAGTGATAATCGGCGTGTCCTTGAGCGTGTAGCGGCGCGCCTCGGTGTCGCGCAACGCCACGACGAGTTCGCTGAAGCGCGGCAGATCCTCGGTTTCGTAGGCCACAATGAACTCCTGGTCGTCGATGCCGGTGGTATAGAGCAATACCTGCCGAATGTCGCCGTATTCATGGCCGACGCGAATGTGTTCGTTCATCATGCCCTGGCGCGCCTCGCGGCTCATCAGATACCAGTCAATCGTTTTGCTGAATGGATACACAACCAGGTAGGTCTGGCGGTCCTGAAGATCGATGGCCTGCTCCTGTGTAGTGCGGCGCTTGGTGTAGTTTGATGGCCGCGTGAAGCCGTATAGATTTGTCGTGATCTCAAGATACTGGCCCATGCCAGTCTGCAACAGGCGGCTGGTCATTTCCTGCATGGTCTTTGGGTCGGTGCCTTTGCGCCACAGCAACAGGTCACAGGTTGTTTTCATGCCAATTGTGCTATACGGGTAGGTTGTGATATCGGGCGCGGCCTCTTCCACGCAGCGCGCAAACGCCTCGCGACCATCTTCGCGCGCGCCATGCGGCATCCGGCGCCATGCCGGATCGGCCTTGAAGCAGGTGTATTGCACAAATAGCGGCTGGGCTTTTGTTTCTTCGTAGGTTGTCTCAGGGTTCGTCATGCTCATCCTCTTTTCTTTGCCACAGAGCGCACAGAGGACACAGAGATCAATCCCTTTATTTTCTCTGTGTCCTCTGCGGCTTAACTTGAAAGTTGAAACAGTTGCTGCACGGCTTCGGCCAGTTCGCCGCCGCTGTGCGGATCTTTCAAGGACGTAATCGGCTGGTGCAGCAGTTTGTTGACAATTGCGGAACTGAGCGCCTGAACCGCCTGCTGCTCGCGCGGCGAAAGCTCCGGCAGCCGGGCCAGCGTGCGTTCTAATTCAGCCGCGCGAATGGCTTCCGCCCGCTCGCGCAACGCCCGAATCGTTGGCACGACGCGCTGCGACGACCACCATTGAGCAAATTTATCGGCCTCGCCTTCAAGTAGTTCTTCCGCCTTGACAATCTCTGCCGTGCGCGCGGCCCGATTTTCTTCCGAAACAGCCTGCATGTCGTCGACATCAAACAGGCGCACATGCGGCAGCACAGCCGCCTGCCGATCCACATCGCGCGGCACCGCCAGATCGAGCAGCAGCAGCGTCGTGTCACGGCCATCGGTCGCTCGTTCGATCAGCGCGTACTCCAGCACAACCTCCGGCGATGAGGTACAACTCACCATAATATCGCTTTCGCGCACCGCCTGCGCCAAGGCAGCGAATGGCGCTGCGGCAACGCCGTACTGCTGCGCCAACCCTGCCGCGCGCTCATACGTTCGGCTCAGCACACGAATAGATATTGACTGATCAGTATGTAAATGCTTCAGTGTTAACTCGGCCATGCGGCCCGCGCCGAGCACAGTTACGTGCTTGCCACCCAGATCACCGAGTGTTTGCCGCGCTAAATCGAGCGCTACCGACACCACCGAAACCGGCGTGCGGGCGATGCCGGTCTGTGTGCGCACCAGCTTGCCCGCCGCCAGCGCGCTTTGCAGCAGCCGGTGCAACACATTACCAAGCATGCCTGCGTCGTTCGCGGCGCTCATTGCAGCCTTGATCTGCGCCATGATCTGATCTTCGCCCAGCACCATCGAGTTGAGCCCGGCCGCCAGGCGGAGAATGTGGCGCACGGCATCTTCACCGACAAATGTGTACACATGCGGCAGCAATTCGTCAGGCGCAAGCTCCTTCCATTCCAGCAAAAACTGCCGGAGGGCGTGTTCGTCATGCGGCGCGTCCACAAGGCCGCAAACCTCAACGCGATTGCATGTCCAAATGATAAAGCCTTCATCGGCAAACGCCCGCAGCCGTTGGAGTGCATCGGGCAAGTCGGCGGCCGCACACTGCCAGCCGCTCGCGCAAAGCGAGCGGCGCGGTGCGTTGATGAATGCCGGTAATAACAAGTTGCACGTGCTCAAACCTCTCCAAAACTATCATGTGCTGCGTGGTTACTGTTGCAGGTCGCCTTGTTCATGACCTGCGACTACGCCCAGCAAGAGTGTATCCATGAAACGGTCCACGCGCGCATGCATCTCCATCCATTCTGTCATGTCAGTCGCATGGGATACCGGCGGCAGCGGCGCAGCATATTGTGCATGCATGTTGCGGAACAACAGAAACGCTTCAATGGTGTCATACATGCTGACGCCAGCGGCGCGCGCCTCCGCGCCATAGTCCATGCCGACGGCGCGTGCCTCATCCAGAAAGCGTTCTTCCTCGTCATGACGATTGACGTACTGGATCAGCACGCCCAGCAGCCGCTGCCCAAGCTCGCGCATGCGCTGTGATGCCGGGCGGGTGCTCAAGCGCGAGTGCCATTCGCGGCTTTCAATCTCCCGCTCGTCATCCTCGATCCCGGCGGCTGGATGAATTGCCGCTGTTTCGTCGGGCAACGATCTGCGCGAGTTGCAGGATCGCGGCGCGCGAAAAGCGCCGGTGGCCGCCGAGTGTGCGCTTCATCGGCACGCGCCCGGCGTCAGCCCAGCGCCGTACCGTGGACGTCGCCACGCCAAGCAAATCGCTCGCATCCTGTAACGTCACCCATTCGTCGGTCGATGAATCGGTAGCAGATGATACATTTTCGTTCTTTGAATCTTCAAAGCTCTCACTGCACCATTTCATGAGATGACAAACATGCTGTTGCACATATAGGAACGCTTGCTCAGCCGCTTCCTGGGCCTGTCGGACACAATCGGGAATGCCGACGCCGCGATACGCGCTGCCACTCAGGAACAGGCCCGGCGGGCAAAGCGCGGCGATGCGATCTACGCGCTCAAGATGGCCGAGATTGTACTGCGGGTTGGCGTTCCACCAACGGTATATGCGGCTCCACACTGGTGCCGCCGTGATGCCGAGTAGGTTGCGCAACTCATCTCGAACAACATTGCATAGCGCATCGTCGTCGAGGTGCAGCAGATCGGGCCGGTTAGTGCCGCCGACGAACACGCGCACCAGCAGGTAATCGTCCGGCGCGCGGTGCGGAAACTTGAGCGACGACATGGTGCAAGCGTTGATCCGCCGGCCTTCACTGCGTGGGATAACCACCCCAAAACCATCAAGCGGCGTGCCAACTTCGCTGCGCCGGTACGCCAGCGTGAGCGTGCCAGTCGAAACATACGGAATCTCGCGCAGCGTTTGTGCCAACGCTGTGCTGAACGAATCAACAAGATCGGCGGCGGCATATGCAGGCGTCGTCACTATCAGCGCATCGGCATGCAGCACCGTTCCATCATCTAGTTGCACGCGGTAGCCGCTCGCATTATCGCCCGGCTCCAGCGCCGTGACCGCGCGTCCGGTCAGCAGCGTACCCGCTAAACGCGGCACCAATGCACCTACTAACGTGCCGATGCCGCCGCGCAAGCTCACGAACGCCGCACTTTGAGCACCGCTCTGGCGCGCTTTTGCCGCCTGCTTGCGCGCGGCGCGCGTGACGCTGCCATGCTCACGCTCCATCGCTCGGAAGTTGGGGAAGGTCGCCAGCATGCTTTGCTGATTGGCGACGCCGCTGTGAATCGCGGCCAGCAGCGGCTCGCCCAACAAATCGAGCGCCTCCTGCCCGAAGCGGCGGCGTATAAAATTGGCCAGCGTCTCGTCGTCGTCGTCGCGGCGCGCGGGAAGCGCCTGCTCCAGCGCCATGCGCAGTTTGCCCCACGGCGAAAACAGCGGCGAACGCAGAAACGGCAGCCATTGTGTCGGCGCGATCATGCCCAGCCCGGCAGGCAGCGGCGTCAAACGGCCATGCCGCAGCACATACGTCGAGTGGCGCGCCTTGTTGGTCCCGATCACGTCGTCGCCCAGCCCAAGCTCGCGCACAAGATCAATGGCCCAGGGCTTGCGAGCAACGAACGAGTCCGGCCCGCCTTCAACAACAAATTCGCTTGTATCGCCCAAACGATCCGTGATAATCTTGCCGCCCAACCGCTCGTCTCGCTCGACAAGCGTGTAGCGGAGCGGCATGCCAGTGGCACGCGCTTGCTTCTGCAGATGGTACGCTGCGGCGAGACCAGTAATGCCGCCGCCGATGATAACAACGTGCGGCTCGCTCGGCAATGAGTCAGCGCGGGCAGGCGCATTAGCTGAAGACATCAAACCGTTCAATCCTATCAAATCTACCAAATAATTCTTCGGCTCATAATACTCTGCTCGCTGATCTGTGTCAAGGTTCACAAACGCTCTACAAAGCCTACACAGCACGATAATTTCAGACTCTCATCATATGTTTAGATCAGCAATCTCGGCTATACTAGCCGCATGCTGAACTATGTACCCACTATGAGTCGCCCCGCCCACACCGCAGTGGATTACACGGCAATCGAAGGTAACACTCGCGCGACACGGCAACTTCTCGGACCATCGGTCGAGATCATCGGCGTGGTTAAAGCGAATGCCTACGGCCATGGCGCAGTGCGCGCAGCCCAGGCAATGCTGGCAGGCGGCGTGACCCGGCTCGCCGTTTCAACCACTGCCGAAGGACAGCAGCTCCGGGCAGCAGGCATTGGCGCGCCGATTCTGGTGCTCGGCCACACGCCTCCGGAACGCGTCGAGGCGGCGCTCCATGACAACCTGGCGCTCATGGTCGGCGACGCGGACACACTTCATGCTGCCGCTGCCGCCGGGCGAGCTACCGGGAAGCCAGGCAAGCTACATCTCAAGATCGACACTGGCATGCATCGGCTTGGGCTGCTGCCGCACGAAGTATGCAGCTTTCTTGCCACCGCTCGCTCGCTTCATGGCGTGACCTGGGAAGGCGTTTTTACCCATTTTGCCACCGCCGACGAACCATGGCTGCCGCTGTTCGATCAACAGGTGTGCTGCTTTGAGGAGGTGCTGGCAAGCCTGCGAGCGGAAGGCTGGCACTTCCCGCTGGTCCACGCGGCAAACAGCGCCGCCGCGCTCTGGCAGCCGCATACGCGCTTCAATGCGGTGCGGGCAGGCATCGCGCTGTACGGCGTATCACCGAGCAACGAAATGCCGCTTCCGGCCAGCTTCCGTCCCGCCATGTCGTTCCACAGCTACGTCACACGCGTGGCTGATCTGCCGCCCGGCAGCCCGATTTCATACGGTGCGCGCTACATCACAATCCGACAGCAGCGCATCGCTACGGTGGCAGCCGGTTACGCCGATGGCCTGCGGCGGTCGCCGCCCTGGCGCGAGGTGCTGGTTCACGGCCAGCGGGCGCCGATCGTCGGGCGCGTCTGCATGGATTATGTCATGATTGATGTGACGCACATTGCGGATGTAGACGTTGGCGACGACGTCGTGCTGATGGGCATGCAAGACGAGGGCATGATCGGCGCGCACGAGGTAGCGGAGTGGCTCGACACGAGCGCGTACGAGGTGTTAACGACGGTTGGGTAATTATAGAGACGGTCCGGCGGACCGTCTCTACGCAGCATGATATTCATCAACGCATCTTGCGGACGACGCGCACACCAACTGCGGCACCAAGCATTAGAAGCGCGAAGAACGGCATCAACGCTTGCAGCACGCCCTGGCTCGTCTCAGGCAAGTTGCCCGAGGATTGTTCCGGCGCGGGCTGGGGAGCGGTCACCTGTACGTTGGTGAGATAGCCGCCAATGCTCTGCTCGTCGGCATTCGCAGATGGGAACACCGTACCAACGGGCATGTACAACGTCAACGCCTGCTGCGACGTATTCTCGACGGTTAGCTGGCCCTGCCCGTAGAAATGGTCCGTTGCGCCCGGCGCGATCTGCACTGGCTGTCCGTTCGGCTGCCATGAATCAATGCTAACCTTGACCTGATCAGCCTTCACTGCATCAATGAGCGAAGTGCCTTGCGGTGGGGCGGGCGGGTTTTGCGCCTGCGCTACAACCTCCTGGGTGATAGCTCCGCCCTGAGGACCACCCTGGTTTAACAACTGCCAGATTGCGTACTGCACCTGGAGTGCCTGCTGCTCATCGGACAGATAGCCTTTGCTCTGTGCATAGCTCAGCGCGGCCTGTACCGGGTCCGACGAGACGGTGCTTGGCCCATTGATGGCGGTGGGGAACTTCTTGCCGTACACCACGCAAAGTGCCTGGAACGTAACGGTTGCTTTGCCATTTGGCGGAAGCGTAAACGTTTGTGTGCTTGTTTGCGCTAACGCTGCTGGCGCACCAACACCGCACAGGCAAACGACAACCAGCAATCCCATCCAGCGTAATACGCGCATATGCTCTCCTGTCACTTTACAGCGGGAACAACTATGTGGCAGCGTGTATCAATACTCGTGCCATCAAAAGGCCCATTACTGTAGGCATGTCGCTCATTATAAAGCAAAAAGGCGGGTAAATACAATGTATTTACCCGCCCGCCATCGTCACCGACAAAGCCATTCTATCTTACGCGCCAACCGCCTTCTGGAAGCATGCGCGATGATGGAACGTCTTGTTGCTGCGGCGGCCGTCCATCACAACAACCATCTCGCGGTCGTTGTCGATAACCTGATTGCAATTCATGCAAACGTGATCGGTTGCGCGACCGCTCTTGTCGCGCGATGTCACGTTGGTCTTTGATTTCTTCTCAGCCATGTTTTCACTCCGTGAATGATCTGGTATGCTTGCGCTTGCTCATAATTATACCACACACTTTGTTAGATTCGTATTGGAAATGGCATGCACGCCAGCACGGAGAGAACACACCTTGATTATTATATCCCGCAGCCGCCATATTGCTGCGCCACCCGCCGCAATCTTCGCCGTGCTGTCCGACCCAAACGGGCTGCGCGACCTGCTGCCGCGCGTCAGCCGGGTGGAGTTCCTTGAACGGGGCGCAGACCACGCGCGCATCGCCACGTACATGGACCTCACACCGTTCGGGGAGCTGCGCAGCGAGGGCGATGTGCGCTGGCATGCCGACCGTGAACTGGTGTTCACGTCGAGACGGCCGGTGCCAGTCGAGGCGCGCTGGACACTTATGCCGAATAGCGAGGGCACGGACGTGACAGCCACGCTGTCGCTCGATCTCGCCAGACTGATTGGGCCGCTGGCGTCGTTTGTACCTGAGGAGCAGGTCACGAACATGGTCGGGCCACAGCTTGACGCCGCGCTGATGCACGTCGCTCGTCATGCCGAGGGAACTATGGGAATTGAGTGATCTGTGGCGAATTGTAGGTAGGGGCGAACACAAGGTTCGCCCCTACCATTCGTGGCTCTGCCGTTTTTGGTTCTACATCTATCGTCATTCGTCATTCGTCATTCGTCTACCATCTATGCTAAACCTTCCACGCATTCTAGCGGGCCTGCTCCTGAGCGCCGTCATTGGCTGGCTGGCCTACCGCCGCCGCTCGCTGACACGTAGCGGCTGGCTCGGCGCGGTTATTACCGGCACCAGCACGTTCGGCTTCGGCGGCTGGACATGGGGACTTACATTAATCGCGTTCTTCGTGTCGTCCAGCGCGCTATCGCACTTCCGACAAGGGCAGAAGCAGCGCATCGCGGGCGAAAAGTTTGAGAAAAGCGGCCAACGCGATCTGGCGCAGACGCTGGCGAACGGCGGCGCGGGTGCGCTGCTAGCGCTGCTGTACGGCCTCGGCGGCGAACCACCAGCGCTGCTGGCACTGTTTGCGGGCGTCATGGCGACGGTTGCCGCTGACACATGGGCGACCGAACTTGGCACGCTCAGCCGCCAGCCGCCGCGCCTGATTACCACGCTGCGGCGTGTGCCCGCTGGCACCTCGGGCGGCATCAGCATGGCGGGCACGCTTGCAACAGCGGCAGGCGCGCTATTCATCGGCATTGTGCTGGCGCTTATATTCAGGCTAGAGCAAGGGTCATGGCTCGGATGGATGGTTCCGGCTGCACTCATGGGCGGGCTGGCAGGCAGCTTCTGCGACAGCCTGCTGGGCGCGACGGTTCAGGCATCGTACCGGCTGCCGAGCGGCGGCGCGACCGAGCGTGCTCACGAAGCAGATGGCACACCGCACGAACTGATGCGCGGCTGGCGCTGGATGCACAACGACGCCGTGAACTTTCTCAGCTCGCTGGTGGGCGGCCTGGTGGCGCTCGCGGTGTTCTGGTTGCTATGATACAGTCGCCCTATCCACCTTCGTCATCCAGAAACGCCAGCAACCGCGCAAGTTCTTCGTCATCCTCGCCAGGCTGCTCCGGCACGGCGCGCAGCCGCAGTTCGGCCACATCGAGTGTCCAGCCGTCGTCATCGCCGGGTGGATGAAGCACCGCTACTGCGCGTGACAATGCGATTGCCCGCACACCATGCAACGTCACGTGCCAGTTCTGCGCGCGCAGAACGCGAATCACAGCGTCAGCTTCGCGCCAGCGCAGCAGCGCCGCCCAGAGCGCCGCCTGCTCCTCAGCCTCGCCTCGTTCCAGCAGCGCGTCCAGTTCCGGCTGCACGTCTGCGCGCCACAGGAGCAGCGGCGCATCATCCTCTGGCCGCACCGCGCGCAGCAGCACCCGCAGCCCAATCGGTTCGCGGATCAACGCTGCCATTACGCATCCACATCGTTTTCAATGGCAAGCAACAGATCAAACCAGAAGCTACTTCCTTCGCCGGGCGTGCTTTCGACATGGAGCGTGCTGTTCATCAAGCGCAGAATCTCGACACAGATAGCAAGCCCCAGACCGGTGCCAGCGGCGCGATGGTGCTCATCGCCAACCTGGTAGAACGGCGCAAAAATATGCTCAAGATATTCCTGTTGAATGCCAATGCCAGTGTCACGAACGCAAAAACGGACGTGGAAATATGCGTCGCTCGGCTCCTCAGATGGAATGAAACTGACTTCCAGCGTGATGCTGCCATGATCGGTAAACTTCACGGCGTTGCCAATCAAATTAATTAACACCTGCCGCAGCCGCCGTACATCTGCGCGAACACGTTGAATATCGTTGGCAGGATGAAAGTCGTCAATTTCAGTGTGAAATGCAAGCTGCTTGCGCTGCACCCATGCACTCGTCATGGTCGCCACATCATGAAGAAACAACGAGATATCGAACACTTCCTCGTACAGTTCAAAACGACCGGCCTCGATCCGCGCAAGATCAAGCAAATCGTTTATCAGCAACAATAAATGGTTGCTCGACTGTTCGATCATCTGCAATATTTCGCGTTGCTGATCGTCAAGTGATACCTCAAGTTTGAGCAACTGCGTGTAGCCCAGAATGCCTGTGAGCGGCGTCCGCAGTTCGTGGCTCATGGCCGCCAGAAACTGACTCTTTGATTGATTGGCGACTTCGGCAGCTTCACGAGCATGCACGGCTTCTTCGAGCAGGCGCGCCCGTTCAATGATAGCCGCAACCTGTCCGGCAAGCGTCTGCACCAGCCGCACATGTGCATCGGTGAACGTATATGTGGAATCATCGGAGGTAACAATCAAGCCACCAATAGCATCACCGCGAATAATGAGCGGCATCAGCAGCATAAAGTCATAGCGTTCTAGCCGTGGCTGCGGGTCAAACGATTGAATAATCGTGTCGATGACTGGCTGTACCAAAACGATCGGTTGGGATGAGGCAAACAAGTCCGCGACCAGCGGCACCGTATCAAGCGGAACGGTGACATCAATGAAACTGCGCGCAATTGGCTGCTTGTCGTAATCAGCCACAACTGTGAAGGCAGTGCGCGCCCCGTTCAAAAGCACAATGATGCTACCACTTGCCCCGATCAACTCACTCACCTGTTGCGCGACGATGTTCAGAATGGATTGCAGATCAGTTTGCTCCAGCGCAATATGCGTCACGCGACTAATCATCGAAACTTCATCGATATGTGTTTGCAACGTTTTGTTGGCGCGCTGAAGTTCGGCTTCGGCCCGCCGCCGCTCACCGATTTCATGCTCAAGTTCGACATTGCGGAGTTGATAGATTTCGCGCTCGCGTTGCAACGTTTCGACGCTGTGCAGCATGCGCAACTGTTGAAGCTTGGTGTTCGTTTCTTCGTTGAGCATGTCGCTTCGCAGGCGATAGAACTGTTCATGGTGCGCAAGCGCCTGCTCAAAGTCGCGCAACTGCTTGTGCGCTTCAGCAAGCGCACCATGGCACTGCGCCATTTCGTCAGGCAGCGAAAGCTCCTCCGCAAGCGCCAGCGCCTGTTCGAGCAATGACATAGCCGCGGATGGCTGCCCGCCGCGCGTGTATGTGCGGCCAGTTTCCAGCAACGCATATGCCTGAATCCCGCGAGCGCCCATGCGCTCGGCCAGCGCCACGCTTTGGTTGAGCGCCGCCAGTGCCCCCTGATACGCGCCCATGCCCGAGTACAACTCGCCAATCGTACACAGCACATTGGCCTTGAAAGTATGCATGCCGGCCTGTTCGGCCAGTGCCAGGCTACGCTGCGCCGCCGCCAGCGCCTGCTCAGTATCACCAAGGCTTTGAAACGTCATGGCAATATTGTTATAGGCAATCGCCTCGCCATCGCGCGCGCCGGTCGCCCGATGCATCACAATCACCTTGCGAAAAGTCTCAAGCTCTTGCTGATACTCGCCGAGCAGGTGATAGATGTAGCCGATATTGCTGAGAATAGCGGCCTCGCTCGCTGTATCGTCAGTGGCGCGCGCACTATCAAGCACACGCAGATAGGCTGCCAGCGCGTCGGGGTAGTTTGCCAGCGCGAGATATGCATTGCCAATGATTCGCAGCGCACCGGCTTGACCCGGCTCATCGCCGAGCTTTTGAAACATGGTTAAGGCTGTTTGCGCCTGGGCCAGCGCCTGGTCATGCCTACCGAGCCGCTCGTGGCACGCACTGATGACAACCAGACAGGCGGGAAGACGGTACTGGCGCTCGGTTCCTTTGGCAAGCGACGTTACAAGCTGGTATGCTGCCTGTCCATGCTCAAGGCCGCGCTGCGGATTGATATCACGAAGCGCCCATGCAAGCTCAAGGAGCCGCTCAATACGTTCTTGGCTTGTTGCAGCGGTCGCGGCGGCGTGTTCAAGCTGCTTCAGCGGGGTGGTAGATGTATTATTCATGAGAATAGAGAGCTATAGTGGCAGAAAGCGCTTGGTGGGGTTAGTATACCAGCGAATGTGTAAAACACAAACGAGGATTTAGCACCGGTACAGGACGTGCTATACCGCGATTCATGGAATCTGCGCTGTGCCTGCCACCCATCGAACAGGAGAGATATATGCAATTTGTCTGTTTTACCTCGCTCGATCCCGCGCCGCGAGCGGGCGTGCTAATCGGCAAAACCGTAATCGATTTGTCAGCAGCGGCCCCGCTGGTGTTCGAAGATACCGAGACCGTGCGCTGGGAGGTGCTCGATATTCTTCGCGGCGCGCCGGAGGGCATGGGCATCGACGGCGCAGCGGAGATCGCCGCCGCCGTGCTCGACCAGGTCGGCATTGGCAGCGCCGACGAGCTTGCCGCCATGACAGGTGACGCCGAGCGAGCATCTTCGCTGGCTGGCGCATACTCGATTGGCGGCGCAGCCATGTTGCTGCCGTTGGACGAGGTGCGATTGTTGGCCCCGCTGCCGCGCCCCGGCAGCCTGCGCGATTTCTACGCCTTCGAGGATCATATCGGCACGATTGCGCGCCAGCGAGGTCGCTATGTGCCACCCGCATGGTACGACATTCCAACGTTTTACTTCAGCAACCACCATGCGATCTACGGCCCCAATGCCGACGTCCACATGCCGCGCACCAAAGCGCTCGACTACGAGCTTGAAGTCGCGTGCGTGATTGGGCGGGCGGGCCGCGACATTCTGGAGGAGGATGCCGAAGAATACATCGCCGGGCTCATGCTGATGAATGACTGGAGCGCCCGCGACGTACAGATGGAAGAGATGAAAATTGGCCTCGGCCCGGCTAAGGGCAAAGATTTCGCCACATCGCTCGGCCCGACGCTGGTCACGCTCGACGAGCTAGAGGACATCGCGCTGGGCGATGGGCGCTACAACATGACCATGGTGGCGCGCGTCAATGGCGTGGAGCGCTCGCGCGGCAACTTCCGCGACATCTATTACACCTTTGCCCAGATGATCGCCCATGCCTCGCACGACGCGACGCTCTATCCAGGTGATGTGCTCGGCAGCGGCACGGTCGGCACAGGCTGCTTGCTGGAGCTTACGGCGGGTGAAGGGCCGTGGTTGGAGCCGGGCGATGTGGTCGAACTGGAGGCGACGCGGCTGGGCGTGCTCAAGAATCGCGTGGTAGAGTAAACGTGAATTTGCCACAGAGAACACAGAAATCACCGAGAAAAAGATACATCTCTGAGTTCTCTGTGGCAACGTTCATTGTATCCATGCGACATTTAATCAAGCACCTCCGCCAGTTCTTCGCTAAACTCCTCAATGGCATAGCGGTATAGTGCCGCGAGGACGACGCCACTGGTCGCGCCGCTCAGCACATCACCAGGGTAATGTACGCCCAGGTACACGCGCGAAAAACCCACGAGCGATGCGATGGCGTACAGCACCGGCCTGAGGCGCGGAAAGTGGCGGCTGAGCAGCCACGCGCCAGCAAAGGCAGCCGCGCTGTGGCCAGATGGGAACGAATACTGGCCGGGCTTTTTGCCGATCACAATCGCCTGCACCAACGAGATGAACGGGCGACGGCGGCGGAAAAAGTGCTTGATCGGAAATTCCACCGTGGCCGTGGCGAGCCACAGCGCCGGTAGCACGTCCAGCAAGGCCCGCTTGCCGCGCTTGCGCTTAAGCAGCGTGGTGGCAATTAAAGCCAGTACCCAGCCGTCGCCGCGATTCATGATCGTCGTCAGCCCGTACATAAAGCTGTTCAATGCGGGTGGGTGCGGCATGCGGTTCACCGTCAGGAACAGGGCGGCGTCCGCAGCGTTCAGCGGCTTGAGGCGGCGCAGCAGCGCCGTTTGTAGCAGGCGACGTTCTTCTTCATTAGCGGGCGGCTGCACGTCAAACACTTCCGGGCTGACGGCATGCTGGACGCCCTGCGCGATGGCTTCCTCGTCTTCTTCGTCAGCCGCGGCGATCTCCGCCGCCGTCTGTGCAATCACGGCCTGCGGCTTGATGTCGGCAGGCGCGTCAGCCGCCTGCTGAATGGTCTGCGCGGCTGCCCTGGCATTTGCAGGCGTGGGAACGCGCTGCGCAACCTCATCCTCAGTCATGTTGCCCGCCGACTGTTCCAGGTCCTCAATCACCTGGTCGGCCTGGGCGGGCGTTTTGACCGATGTAATCGCCTCTTCAAGCGCGGATTGCGTTTGCGCGGCTGACTTCTCAGCTTCATGGTCAAGAGCATCATCGCCGGTGCGCTCAAGATCGTCGAGCACGCGGTCGGCTTCCTCGGGTGTCGTCACATGAAGGTTATCCACCTGCTGATCCGCCGCGTGGCTCTCCTCATGATGTGATGTATTGCGATCGGTGTCGGTCATGGTCTACCTCCTCTGCAACAGAAAGAACGGGGGCTGGCGATGGAGCCGCAGGGACAACGATTTTAATCCCGCGCGGCACCACATCAATCTCGATTGGCGTTTCGCCGATAATTTCGCCGTCGGCCTGCACCGGCAATGGACGATCAGCCGAAATAAGGACGTGCTTATGAATGCGACGGTAGACGACGTTGGAGCCTTTGATAGGCTTGCCAGTGATAAATTGCCGCAGCAAGCGAACGTAGTCGATCACGCGGCGCACGCTGAAGATGCATAAATCAAGCTCATGATCGGTGGGTGAAATATTTGGCCCCCACTTGAGCGGCGGGATGCCGAGCGTCCCGGCGTTTGCCACCAGCACCTGCCACGCGCGTGGCCGCAGCCGCTGGCCGTCTACCATGATGGTGTAACGCTGCGAGTGGTAGCCAAACAGCTTACCAATCAGCGTCGTCATATAAGCCAGACGGCCAAACATGCGCTTGGCGCTTCGCGCCGTATCCTTAATCATCATCGAGTCGAGACCAATACCAATTTGTAAAATAAAATTGCGGCCATGCACCCGCATCATGTCGAGTTCGCGAAACACAAGTTCGCCCGCAAACAGCGCCGCGGCCTCTTCCAGATCGCGCGGGATGTCAAGCTCAAGCGCGAGCACGTTTGCCGTACCAATTGGCAAAATACCGAGTGGTACGCCCCGTTCGGCCAGCGTATTTGCAACAATCGACACGGTGCCATCGCCGCCAGCGGCGACAACAAGATCGCAACCTTCAGCGAGCGCCTGATCTACTTCGGCTCGCATATTGTCATGCCCGGTGGTTTCATAAATGTCATACTGCCAACCGTTGGCGCCAAGCGTGCGCTCAATCAGTGTCCGCACGTCGTCCGGCGTACTGTGGCCTGCGACCGGGTTGAGAATAATAAACGCTCGCGCTTGCTCCGTGGCTGCGGCCCGTTCCATAACGCATACTCCTATCGGCTCGGCGAACGCGAACATGTATGATAATGATGCAAGTTATATGCCACTCCCTGATGCGCTAGAACTGGCATGCAGGATGTGGAGCATCCAGGAACAGAGTCCCGCTTATTTATTGATGAACTCAATACTTGCACACACCGCCCCAAAGTGTGCTACTGTGGAGCAGCATGATACAGCGAAGCACGGCAGCGAAAAGGAGGAGGGTATGAGGCAACGAAATCTGCTCGTCTGGTCGCGCCTGTTGCTTGCGTGCGCGCTGGTCTGCGGCTGGATAGGGCCAGGCATGGCACCAACTGCGCGCGCCGCCACTCTTGTTGTGACAACAACCGCAGATAGCGGCGCAGGTTCGTTACGGCAGGCAGTTGCCGACGCCAATGTGACGCCGGAGGTTGATATCGTTACTTTCGCGCCAGAGCTTGCGAACACAACAATTCACCTCACCGGCACTGAACTATTTGTCACCTCGCCGATCATCATGACCGGGCCGGGCGCGGCACAGCTTACGTTTAGCGGCAGTCAAGTGAACAATCTGTTCACAGTCACGACGAGCGGCAGGCTTGCTTTGGATGGGCTGACCCTCATCGACGGAAATAGGGCGATTGTAAATGCAGGCACCCTCACGATCCGCAACAGCACGGTGCGCGGCAACCATGCGTCCAATGGCGGCGCGATTATGAATTCCGGCAGTCTGACGATTAGCAACAGCGCCTTCGAACAGAACACGGCCACCATCGACGGTGGCGCGATCTATAGCACTGGCGCGCTCACAATCACCAAAAGCATGTTTAACAATAACACCGCCGCCATGCAGGGCGGCGCGCTGTATACACAAGGGCTGGCGGTGATTGCCAGCAGCGTGATCAGCGGCAACATGGCGCTCGACGACGCGACTACACTGCCGACCGGTAATGGCGGCGGACTGTATAATGCCGGGCCGCTGACGCTGCACGATAGCGCCATCACCAACAACTTGGCTGGCGCGTATGGCGGCGGCATTTCCAACCACGCCACGCTCACGGTGACCACCAGTATCGTTGGAAGTAATGACGCGAATGTGGCGGGCGGCATCTATAATCAAGCACCACTCACCATTGAACAGAGTACGCTGCAAGGCAATCACGCAATCAACGGCGGCGGCATGCTCAACGAATTCGGACCGCTTACCATCGCCAGCACGACGTTCAACAGCAACCGCGCAAATAGCGGCGGCGCAATTATCAACAACAGCGACATGAGCATGATCAACAGCACGATCAGTGGCAACGAAGCGACCGGTACGAGCGGTGAGGACGGTGGCGGCGCGCTGCTTCAGTTCAACGATGATGCCACGGCGACTATTCGTCATAGCACCATTGTCAGCAACACTGCCGTTGTCAGTACGCGCGAGGCGATTTGGCTGGATAGTGGAACAATCTGGGTCGGTGAGACGATTCTGGCTGGAGCTACAGATGTCATGAGCGGCATGCTCATTTCGGAGGGTTACAATCTTGAGGTCAGCCCGGGCAACGTACTCACCGACACCACCGACCTTCATACCGCACATCCACTGCTTGGCTCGCTGGCAGACAACGGCGGCCCGACGCTCACACACATGCCACTCCATGGCAGCCCGGCCATTGACGCGGGCGACCCAGCCTTTGCGCCGCCGCCGGACACCGACCAGCGTAGCCTGCCGCGTGTGCTCAACGGGCGCATCGACATCGGTGCGGTGGAAAGCACGCCACCCGAGCCGCCGCCGAGCGTCAGCATTGCCGACGCTGCGGTACAGGAGGGCAACCACGGCACTACGCCGCTGACCTTTGCCGTGGCGCTTTCAGTCGCTGAACCATACACCGTCTCGGTTGATTACGCGACGGCAGATGACGCAGCGATTGCAGGACAAGATTATACCGCTATCACTGGTACACTGGTCTTTGCACCTGACATCACGCATCAAACCATCACCGTACAAGTGCTCGGCGACAGCGACGTGGAGCCAGATGAAACCTTCATGCTGATGCTCAGCAACCCAATTGACGCTACGTTGGTGAACGACCGCGCCACGGGCATCATCGTCAACGACGATCAGCCAATTACCACCATGCCCTACGAAGTTCACCTGCCGCTGGTCGGCAAGACATGATCGCGTTCGCTACAAATGAGCTTCTGAAACGGGGGCAGCAGGCTGCTTGGCATTTGGTTGGTCCGACTCAGATGGCACCTGGGTAATCATGCCGCGCGGCGCGAAGAAGGTTGCCACCAGGCCGAGCGCCGCGCCAACAAGCGCGACCATGAACACGCCCTGCATCGCCGCCGCCAGCGCGGCGCGTAGCGGGCCATCCAACGCTTGCGATGAAGCCATGGGATCGATCAGGCTCTGCACCGAAACAGATGATGGATCGAGACCCGCCGCGCCCAATGCCCTGTTGAGCCAGATTGTAAGCATCGCGCCCATGACGCTCACGCCGAGCGTGCCGCCGATGCTGCGGCTAAACTGCAAGGTCGAGGTTGCAGCGCCGAGCGCACGGCGCTGCACCGAACTTTGCACGGCAATCAGGAACGCTGGAATTGACAGGCCCATGCCCGCGCCCATCAATCCAAGGTATACCATCAAGCTAATCTGGCTGGCACCGACGCTCACCTGTGTCAGCAGGAACGTGCCGAGCGTGAGCAGCACCATGCCAAGCAGCGCCAGCGGTCGGTAGCCGAAACGCAGCAGCAATCGACTGCCAATGATGCTGGCGAACACCCATGCCAGCAACTGCGGCGTGAGCGTCGCGCCAGCGGCAGTGGCGCTGGTGCCTAGCACCGCCTGCGCAAACAGCGGCACGAACGATGTGATGCCGAACATGGCCCAGCCTGCCAGCACGCCATGCATGCAGGCTACGACGAACAAGCGATCACGGAACAGCGGCAGCGGCAAAATCGAATCTTTGGCGCGGCGCTCGACCATGAGCAGCGCCACAAAGAGCACCACTGAGACCGCAATCAGCAGCCAGCTTGTTGTGGTTCCCAGGTCAAACAAACCCAGCAGTAGCACCACCACTGCCGCCGACAGCAGCGTCGCGCCCCAGTAATCGACAGATGGACGTGGCGCATCTTTCGACCGAGGAATATCGTTCCATGCCATCCACACCAGCGCCAGCGCCAGCAGGCCCGGCACGATATTAATGTAGAAAATCCAGTGCCACGACACCTTATCAACCAGAAAGCCGCCCAGCAGCGGCCCGACAATCGATGAGACGCCCCACACGCCGGAGAACAGGCCCTGCATGCGCGCTCGCTGCTCCAGCGTGAAAATATCGCCAATAATAGTGAACACCAGCGGTAGCAGCCCGCCCGCGCCCAGGCCTTGCACCACGCGGAAAATAATCAACTGCGTCATGCTTTGCGAAAGGCCGCATAGCAGCGAGCCGACCAGAAACAGCAGCATCGCGACAACGTACACTGGCCGCCGCCCATACAGGTCCGACAGCTTGCCGAAGATCGGCACGGTCGTGGTCGAGGCCAGCATGAAGGCCGAGAAGACCCAACTATACGCACTGAAACCGCCAAGCTGACTTACAATCGTCGGCATGGCAGTCGCCACAATCGTTGATTCAGTCGAGGACATGAATAGGCTCAGCATCAGACCCGCGGTGATCACCACCAAGCGCCTGCGAGACATACACTACGCTCCTTACATTCGGCCCAACTCTGTTGCGGGCGCACAAGGGATCATCATTATAGTACACAATCCACGGCTTTTTACGGATGCGGAACAGCAAAGGATGGAACATGCACGTGCGGCTGCAAGGGTGCAGCTATATGAGAGCAGTATAGTAATTAAAGCTCCTGCACTTCTCATAAGAGGCTGCGCATGTGTTATTTGCAGTGGTTAATCCGGCTTGCTCGCTAAGAGGATACTGTGTGTCGCCCGGCCAGTCCCAGAATAGACCACTTGCCGAGCGCGCCGCAAGTTCGGCTCGGACGGCTGCCTCAAACTCTATTCGCTTGTCTCCGAACAGGTGCGGAGCGGCGAACGAGGTCGAGAAGTAGTTCGCGAGCACGCCATCAATGTCCTGGACAATATCGGGTCGTCCCGGACAGAAGATCTGGCGCGGTGCTCCGAACCGCGTGCGTGTGAGGGCGTCTTCATAGCGATCTGCAGGCGGTACCGCAAACCCCTGACCAGCGCGGCGGCGCGGTCCAAGGTAGTGATCGATGAGCGCCCAGAATCACATCGTGAGGGATCGGTGGCTCGCCTGGGCCGCTCGGCTGCGGTCGTCCGTCATGTATGTGCGAGATCAGCGCCAATGCGCCGCCGGGTTCGAGGATATCGTAGACCGCTTCGGCAACGCGCTCGCGGTCGGTCCAATGGAATGATTGGCCGAAGGTCACGAGCTTGAACCATCCCAGGTTAAGTGTCGGGATGTCCTCGGCCAGAGCCTGCACCCACCGGATGTTGGCGGCCCCGGCGTCAACAGCACGCCGCGCGCCCGCGTCCAGCATCTCAGCGTCTGGGTCAAGAGCGATCACCTCCGCGAAGCAATCGGCCAACATGATGGCAAGCACACCGGGGCCGCAGCCAACATCAAGCAGGCGGCCAGACCCGTCCAGGCCGATCTCGGCGGCTAGCGTCGAGACCAATGCACGCGAATACGGTGGCCGACCATGCGCGTAATAGGTGGCGCTGCCGCGGTAGATCGTCGGATCATACGACATAGTGGTTCCTTTCTCGCATGCCTTTGCCATTGCCCCATCCATCACGCGCTACGGCGAGGCTAATGGCGATAGCGGCTGCGAATTGCATCCGACAGCATGTCGCAATCGGCTTATATAGCTGCCGAAAAGCTATCTGAACCGTGCCCATTTAGAACACTTGAACAACAGTCCTTAGTTGGCAACGCGACGCAAGGTGCGTTCGCCGATCACGGCGTTGCGCGGGTTATCGACCAGCCCAGTGTCCAGCAGCATCACACCAAACATAATCGCCCAGCCCTTGGCGCGTTGCAGGGTCGCGTCAGAAAGATAACCGTAGGCGGTCAGGGCATCTTGACGAGCATGCGGATCGGCGAAGAGCATCCAGATCGAGGCTAGATCGGTAGCACGATCGCCCGACGTGATGTCGCCCCAATCAATGATTCCAGTGATAATGCCGTTCTCAACGAGCACATTGCGCGGGTGCAGGTCGCCATGGATCCATGTCGGCGGCACATCGAGCGGTGCATTCACCGCCGCTTGCCAGATGTGCATGATCTGCGGCGTGATCACGTTGGTCTTGCTAGCGAGGCGCTGCATACGTTCTTCAACCGTAGCGGCGCGCTGGTGGAGGGGAACACCACGAAATGAATTTGGTGGCGCATCGGCTGGCGCAGACACATGAAGCGAGCGCAAAAAGGCCGCAAACGGTTGGGACTGTGATGGATGTGGTTCATGTTGGTCAGCCGCCGACCCCGACAGCCAGGGCACGACACTCCAATTCCATGGATAGCCATGGGCCGGTGTTCCGATGCAATAAGGCGCTGGCACCGGCAGCACTAACTGATCTGCCAAACGAGGCAGCCAGGTTTGTTCATGATCGATCAGGGTTGCTGCGGCTGCACGGCGCGGCAGACGGACTGCCAGATGCTCGCCCAGGCGAAACAGTGCGTTATCCCAGCCAGCATCGACCACCTGCACGGGCAGGTGCGCCAAATCCGAGTGCTGCTCCGCTAACAAGGTAGTGACGAGCGCGCGGTCGATTGCATAGTCGGCAGCGGGTGTTCCGATGGCAGGCGAGGTTCCTTCAGCGTTCATCATGGCTTTATTGTATCATGCCTGCCGATGAGTGCCTTCTATAGCAGTTGAATCGCATGTGGTCCAGTTTTTGGGACCAATCATACGAATAATGAGCAGCGTCAAGGCATTGAAAGTTGTAGATCATGTTTCTTTTTCCTAAGTCATCCAATCATACTGTTACCCGCTCATGCTTCTAGTGCTTGCTCCAAATCCGCGATGATATCATCAGCATGCTCGACGCCGACCGAGAGCCGGATGAGACCGGGCGCGATGCCCGCCGTCTCGCGCTCCTCGTCGGTCTGGTGGGCGTGAATCATGGATGCCGGGTGGGTGATCAGCGTTTCGACGCCGCCCAGGCTGACCGCCAGAATGCAGACCTCCGTGCGCTGGATCATGCGGTACGCTGCCTCGTAGCCGCCGCGTAGCTCGAACGCCAGCATGCCGCCGAAGCCGCCGGTCATCTGCTGTTGGGCGAGCACGTGCTGCGGGTGCGAGGCAAGGCCGGGATAATACACGCGCTCGATTGCTGGGTGCGCTTCGAGGAACTGGGCGACCTGCATTCCATTGGCGTTGTGAGCGGCCATGCGCAGGCCGTAGGTCTGGAGGCCGCGATGCAGCAGCCATGCCTCGAACGGGTGCAGCACCGGCCCGTGAATGCGCATGTATTCCCACGCCCGGTCGATTAATTCCTGCGATCCCATCAGCGCGCCGGCCGTCACATCCGCATGGCCGTTGAGATACTTGGTGGCGCTGTGGACGATCAGATCGTAGCCGAGGTCGAGCGGGCGCTGATTGTAGGGCGAAGCGAAAGTGTTGTCGGTGATCGCCAACGCGCCAGCAGCATGGGCAATCTCGGCGGTGGCGTGCAGATCAGTCAGGTCCATGGTCGGATTAGTGGGCGTCTCGGTGTAAACGATTTTGGTATTAGGCCGCATGGCGCGCTCGAAGGCGTCGGTGTCGCGTTGGTCAACCTGCGTGACTTCAATGCCGTAGTTCGGAAGTGTGTCATGCAGCAGTGAGAGCGTCGCAGTGTAGTGGGTGTGCTGCGCGATGACATGATCGCCCGCCTGCAGGTTCGACAGTAGCGCAGTAGCGATCGCGGCCATGCCGGAGCCGACCGCCAGTGCAGACTCAGCACCTTCCAAGTCGGATAGAATCGCCTCCACCTGCCGGTTGTTCGGTGAACCATAGCGCGTGTAGTAGGTCGCGGGCGCGATTTCGGCGGCCAGCCGCGCGCCTTCCTCCGGCGTCGGCAGCCGGAAGGTGCTGGTCTGCATGATCGGCGGTGTCACGGCAGTTGTCTCGTTCAATGCGCGCCCATGGTGAATCAGGCGCGTTTGCAGATGGTGCTTGCGTGATTTAGTCATGCTTTTCTCCCAATATGTTAACGGTTTTGCCACCGAGGGCACAGAGATCGCAGAGAGGAAGAATTCAGGTCGTTCATCTCTGTGCCCTCAGTGTTTTCGGTGGCGAGAAATCTGATCTCGAATTACGTTCCCAACAACCACACCAATAGCGGCACCATGATCGTCGTCACCGCGCCGTTGAGACCCATTGCGAGACCAGAGAATGCGCCTGCCTCGTTGCTCATCTGGAAGGCGCGCGCCGTCCCGATGCCATGGGATGAGATGCCGATTGCGAAGCCGCGCACGTTCTGCTCGCGCACGCCCATCAGATCCAACACGGATGGCGCGCCGACCGCGCCAAGAATGCCGGTGAGGATCACGAGCGCGGCGGTGAGCGACGGCAAGCCGCCAAGCTGCTCTGAGATGCCCATGGCAATCGGCGTGGTCACCGATTTGGGCAGCATCGAGATCAGTGTTTCCGTTGACATGCCGAGCAGCCGTCCGAAGATCATCACCGACAGGACGCCTACCGCTGAACCGATCAGCAGCGTCACAAGCAGCGGCACGAATGTGCGGCGCAGCGTCGCGACATTGTCGTACAGCGGAATGGCAAGCGCCACCGTCGCCGGGCCGAGCAGAAAATGCACGAACTGCGCGCCGTCGAAATAGCGCTGGTAAGGAGTGCCGGTTAGCAGCAGCAGCCCGACCAGCACGGCCACCGCGATGGCGACCGGATTGCACCATGGCGCGAAGCGCGTGCGCCGATAGACTTCGTATGCGCCCTGATATACGAGCAGGGTCAGCGTCAGCCACAAGAGCGGCGTCTGCGACAAATACACCCAAATGTTGGACAGTTGCTCGTTCATTCCGCTGCCTCGCCCGGATGTTCCGTTGATGCGCGGGATGACATGCGCAAAAGCCAACGCATCGCCAGCGCGGTGATCGTCAGCGTAACAAGCGTGCTCAGCACCAGCGTCAGCAGCGTCGGCAGCCACTCGCGCTGAAGTAGCGCCAGGTGCGTCATGATCCCAACGCCCGCCGGAACGAACAGCAGCGACAAGTGGCGCAACAAGCCTTGCGCGGTCTTTTGGAGCATTTCTGGTGCGGAGCCGCGCATGAGCAGCACGACAAACAAGAGCAACATGCCCAGCACCGGGCCGGGCAGCGGCAAATTGAGCGCGCGGGCGATCACTTCGCCAGCAAGCTGAAAGCCAAGCAGCATAATCAATGCGCCAATCATGCCCATCTCCTTCTTATATCATCTGCATGAAACCATCAAAGCACGAACAGGATCGTTCCCGCAACGACCAGCCCCGCGCCAAGCGCAACTTTCCACGTCAGCGGCTCACCCAGAAACAGCGCCGCCAGCACCACGATCATGACCAGGCTGAGCTTGTCGAGCGGCGCGACCCAGGAAGCGTTGCCGAGTTGGAGCGCGCGGAAGTAACACAGCCACGACGCGCCAGTTGCCAGCCCGGAGAGTGCCAGAAAGACGAGCGTGCGCCGCGGAATGCTCGCGAATGGCACCTGCTCGCTGCGCGCGAATACGATGGCCCATGCCAGCAGCAGAATCACCACAGTGCGAATTGCCGTCGCCAGATTCGAGTTAATCTCGCTCACGCCAATCTTGCCGAAAATGGTTGTTAGCGCCGCGAACAGGGCCGACAGGAGCGCGTAGAACCACCATGTTGTCCAGATGTACTGCATAGCATGCTCCTAAACAAAAGAAACCTCCGGCAAGACCTGAAGCTTGCCAGAGGGATTGTACCTGTTTTTGCATAGCGCGGATAGGCATGATGCATGTCCATACTGTGGCACTTTATGCCTCCTGAGGCACCCCCAGGAAGTTTCTCAGCAAGTCCTTACCTGTATCAGTCATGATCAATTCAGGGTGGAACTGGATGCCCTCGACCGGATATTCGCGGTGGCGCAAGCCCATGATAATTCCGTCGTCTGTCCAGGCCGTGACCTCCAGGCAGTCTGGTAGGTCATCACGCCGCACAATCAGCGAATGGTAGCGCGTGGCCTCGAACGGAACGGGTAGGCCTTCGAACACGCCTTTGCCTTCATGGTGAATATTGGACAACTTGCCGTGCATCACAACCGGCGCGCGCACGATTGCGCCGCCATAGGCCGCGCCGATGGCTTGATGCCCCAGGCAGACGCCCAGGATCGGCACGTCGGCACCAAGCTCGCGGATGAGATCGACGCTAATGCCAGCCTCGTTGGGTGTGCATGGGCCGGGCGAAATGACAATTTTCTCCGGCGCGAGCGCCGCCACATCGTCGACCGTCAGTTCGTCGTTGCGCTTCACCAGCACATCCATGCCAAGCTCGCACAGGTACTGGTACAGGTTATATGTAAAGCTATCATAATTATCGAGCAGCAAAATCATGACACACCTCCTAAGTGTGGCCGTGTAGAATTTGGTGTGCAATATCCCCGAGTTTTGCCTCAGTGACACGGATGAGGTCGGCGGGTGCGAGCAGCACTTCCAGCCCGCGCTGCCCGCCGCTGACTCCGACTACTGGCCAAAGTTCGACCGTCTCATCAATAAACACCGGATAGGGCTTCTTCATCGCTAGCGGCGTTACTGCGCCGCGCATGTAGCCAGTCAGGTTCAACACATCGCGCAGCGGCACCATCTCCACGCGCTTGTTGCCGGAAGCCTCGCCGAGCGCCCGCAAATCCAACTCGGTGCCCGCCGGGATCAGCGCCAGCACCGGCCCGATGCGGTCGCCATGCGTAATCAGCGTTTTAAACACTGTTTCTGGTGCCATGCCCAGTTTGCCCGCCGCGCGCTCGGCGCTTAAATCCAACTCATTAATCTCGTAGGTGCGTAATTCATACGCAACGCCTGCTGTATCGAGCACACGCACTGCATTTGTTTTTGTCATGGCAACAATTGTTATGTCACGCACCCAAAGCAATTATCAGTGTTCATCTGGGATGACATGCTCTTGTCCTGCCGTAGCTTCGCGTTCACCGCATAATGCCTCAAGCGCTTGCGGCAGGTGATGCCAATCAGCAAACAGTGTAATCTGGTCGCCTGGCTGAATCACCGTACTGCCCTGCGGCACCAATGTGTGATCGTGCCGATCAATCGTCACGATCAGTACACCCTCGGGCAGCTTGAGCGCCCGAAGCTGCTGACCGGCCGCTGGCGCGCCTTCATCAATATCAATCGTATGATAACGCAGCACTGACACGTCTTTCTCATCCGGGTGCCTACCGCTGAATGCCTGGAGCCGTTTGAATGCTGGCTGTTCATCCAACGTCTCCTGCACTTCGCTCATGGGCGATTGTGCGGCAGTGCCAGCTTCTCGGGCCGCCTGGGCCTGCGCCCGCACAATGTCGCTCAGTGCCAGAATGCCGACGAGACGACGCGGATGCCGCCGCTCGACCACCGCAAGCTCGCGCGACTGTTCGCGATCCATGACATTGATGGCGTCAATAAGGCGCTGATCGGGAAAGAGCGGCATGCGCCGGTCGGCAATTTCGCCCACCAGCAAATCGCCGCCGCCCTCCGCCATGGTGCGTCGCAGCCGTGCCTCGCTCACCAGGCCGACGAACTGGTTGCTGTCATCCAACACCGGAAAAGACGAGGCTTCCAGCGGCACAACGCGCTCGATTGCTTTCGCAACAGTGAGATAGCCCGGCACGGTCATCAGTTGCGTGGTCATAGCAGCACCAACCTGAAGGTGCTCGAGCGCGCTGGTAGCAGGACGCCCGTGGTGCGGCAGATGCACACCGTCTTGCTCAAGCAGCGCCTCGTAGACCGACAGCGGACGGAGGTTGCGTGCCAGCGCATAGGCGGTCATGTTCAGCAATCATGAGCGGTAAAATCAGGCCGTAGCCGCCCGTCATTTCAAAAATAATCAGGACCGAGGTAATCGGTGCGCGAATGATGCCCGCGAATACCGCGCCCATTCCGACCAACGCAAACGCGCCCGCTTCGGTCGCCTCATGGTTAAACAGTACAATGTCAAGGTGCCCAAACGCGCCACCCAACATGCCGCCAATGAACAGCGCTGGCGCGAAGAGGCCGCCCGCGCCGCCGCTACTATAGGAGAATACCGTGGCGGCAAGCTTCATGACGCACAATGCTAGCAGGGTTTGCGCCGCAAGATTGCCGTCCAGCGCGACCGAAAGCGTTGAATACCCGCTGCCATTGATGCCGCCGACGCCGAAGAATATCATGGCGGCAACCACCAGCGAGCCAGTGACGAAGCCGCCCACGCCAGGACGCGCCCACAGCGGAATGACGTGCATGCGCCGGAACCACAGCCGCAAAATCAGCAGCGACTCGGAGAACGCAACCGAAACGAATGCCGCCGCAACGCCGAGCGCACCGTACACAATGAGCGATGTGGCAGTGCTGAAATGTATAGACCGTATGCACCTCCAGCACAGGATGTGTGCCGAGCACCAGTCGTTCGATCGCCGCCGCCAGCGCGGCCGCGACGATTACGCCGGCCAGCACGGTCTGGTCCAGGTCGCCGATGACCTCTTCAATCGTAAACGTTACCGCGGCAATCGGCGCGTTGAAGGCGGCGGCGATACCTGCCGCTGCACCGACCGGCAGCAGCGCGCGTTGGTTCTGACGCGAAAGCGCGCTGATACGCCCGAACAGGCTGGCAATACCAGCGCAGATCTGCACCGTCGGCCCTTCGCGCCCAAGCGATGCGCCCGAGCCAATTTGCATGATGCCGATCAGGAACTTGCCAACCGCCACGCGCATGGGCATCTGCCCGCCTTTGATAGCGTAAGCGACCTTGACCTGTGGAATACCACTGCCACGCGCATCCGGCACAAAATAGGTTAAAAACACGCCACTAATAGCTGCGCCCACAGTCGGCGTCACAATCGTGAGCAGCATCCAATATGGCGCGGGAGCGCCAATCGCCCGCTCGATCAACAACGACTCTGCGCCCATGATGGCAAGGTGAAATGCAACCGCTGCTAAACCACAGAGCACACCAATAATACTGGTGAGCACGAACACGCGCTGCCGTTCAGCCGGAAAGAAGCGCTGAAACGTGCGCAGCGCCTGCAGGTTGATGCGCCGACGGCTCGATTGAATCCAGTTATTCATGGTCGCATAAACCTTTTCATTGTAGCGTTTCTGCCTCCTCAATTGCGCGCAAAAGCGCGGCTGCCTTGTTGCAGCTTTCCTGATACTCTGCCGCCGGGTCGCTGTCGGCGACGACGCCGCCCCCGGCCTGTACATACGCCACGCCGCCGGTAACGACCATGGTGCGCAGCGCAATGCATGTGTCCAGGTCGCCGTTGAAGCCAACATGCCCGACCGCACCAGCGTAAATGCCGCGCTGTTGGCCTTCTAGCTCGGCGATGATCTCCATCGCGCGAATCTTCGGCGCGCCGCTGACCGTGCCAGCCGGGAAGCAGGCCCGCAGCGCGTCGAGTGCGCTCATGTCGCCGCGCAGCCGCCCGTTAACATGGCTGACGATGTGCATGACGTGGCTGAATTTTTCCACGGTCATGAACGTCGGCACGCGCACGGTCCCCGGCTCGGATACCCGCCCAATGTCGTTACGGCCCAGATCCACCAACATGAGGTGCTCGGCGCGCTCCTTTTCGTCGCCCAGTAACTCCTCGGCCAGCGCTGTGTCCTCGTCATCGTTTGCGCCGCGCCGCCGCGTGCCCGCAATTGGGTGCGTGGTCGACCACGCCATCCTCCACGCGCACCAGCAACTCTGGCGACGCGCCGACCAGATCGCCATCGGGTGTGCGCAGGTAGAACATGTACGGCGACGGATTGATCGTCCGCAGCGCGCGGTAGATCGTGAACGAATCGACCGACACCGGGCGGCTGAAGCGCTGCGATGGCACCACCTGAAAAATATCGCCCGCAGCGATATACTCCTGCGCTTTGCGCACACGGCATGCATACTCGTCTGGCGTGACGTTGGACGAAGGATGCAGGTCGGACGCGGCTTCTCGTTCTTCCCTGGTGCGGCGCTGCTCCGGCGGCAGCGGCGTTTCCAGACGCGCGATCAATTCCTCGATCCGCGCAACTGCTCGCTTGTATTCTACCGCTAAATCGTCGGCGTCGAGATGCGCATGGGTGATCACTTTGATTTTATGTTTGAGATGGTCGAATGCCAGCAGCGTATCAACGAACTGCCATGCGCCCAACGGCATGTCGTAGCCACGCTCGGCTGGCTGCGGCAATCGCTCAAAGCAGCCCGACGCCTCGTAGCCAAGGTAGCCAACCGCGCCGCCAACGAAGCGCGGCAGATCGGCCAGGCGCACCGGGCGGTATTCCCGCAAGTACGAACCGAGCACATCAAGCGGGTCACTATAGGATAACGTTTGCTTGTAGCCGCCTTGTACCGCCTGTGCCTTGCCATCTACAAAGCGCAGCGTCATGTACGGATCGACGCCGATGAACGAGTAGCGCGCCAAATGCTGCCCGCCCTCGACCGACTCCAGTAGAAAGCTCCACGAGCCGCGCGCAACTTTGAGGTAGGCTGAAACAGGTGTCTCAAGGTCAGCCAAAATCTCGGTGTACACCGGGCACAAGTTGCCCTGGCCACGCATGCCGCGCAATTCGTCAAGTGAGGGCGTAATATGCATATATCCTCCAAGCGAACCAAGAACCGTAGAATCGGGAACCCACTGACGATGCATTCATTTGGTTCTCGGCTCTTGGTTCTTTGGTTCTACTTAAAATAACTCAATCCCATTGCTTCTTTCATGGATCGCAGCGTTTCGTCGGCCTCCTGACGGGCGCGCGCGCTGCCGGCCAGCAGCACCTCTTCAACGATGCGCGGGTTGCGCTCTAACTCAGCACGGCGCTCTCGGATTGGATCGAGGAAATTGTTGATCGCCGTCGCCAGCTTGCGCTTGACCTCGACATCGCCGACCTTGCCCTGCCGGTAGCGCTCCTTCAGGTCATTGACCTCATCAACATTCGGGTTGAAGGCGTCATGGTAGATGAACACTGGATTGCCCTCGACGCGACCCGGAATGTCGGCGCGAATGCGATTCGGGTCGGTGTACATGCCGCGCACCTTCTGCTCGACGGTTTTAGCATCGTCGGACAGATAGATTGCATTGTCGAGACTTTTGCTCATCTTGGCCTGGCCGTCGATGCCGACCAGCGTCGGTACCTCGCCAATCAGCGCGTCCGGCTCCGGCAGCGTGTCGCCGTACAGGCTGTTGAAGCGGCGGGCGACCTCGCGCGTCACCTCGATGTGCGACGCCTGATCCTTACCGACCGGCACAAGATTGGCGCGCACACACAGGATGTCGGCAGCTTGCAGCACCGGGTAGAACAACAGACCGGCGGAAGGCTGCTCGATGTGCAGGTCTTGCATGACCTCTTTCAGCGTCGGGACGCGTTGCAGCCGTGGCACCGTCGTGAGCATGGAGAAGATCAGCGCGATCTCTGGAATCTGCGGTACCAGCGACTGTAACAGATACGTGCTGCGGTTGGGGTCGATCCCGACGCTCAGATTGTTGAGCACGACCTCGCGGATGTTATCGCCGGTCTGGCGCAGCCGCTCAAGCTCGGTGCGGGTCGTCAGCATGTGCAGGTCGGCGACCAGAAAGAAGCACTCGTACTCGTCTTGCAGCTTGACGCGGTTCGCCAGCGTCCCGACGTAGTGACCGAGGTGCAGGCGACCAGTCGGGCGGTCGCCAGTGAGAATTCGTTTGCGGGCCATGATGATGTCTCCTTAATATACTTTGCTTTTCGTTGTCATGTTGAACAGAGCGAAACATCTCATTGCATGTCGTTGAGATTCCTCACTCCGTTCGGAATGACACGGGTATCTTTGATTGGATCATAATTGATGCTATACGTCCACTTTGTAATTCAGCGCCAGTTCATCACCGGGCGCGCCACGAATGCCCCAGTTGTGGCGCGGCGTCTCGAAAATGGTAATTTCCACGTCTTGCGGCGCAATGTCGCATGTGCGCCAGAGCCTGTCAAACAAGGCGCGCATGAAGGCTTTCTTGGTCTCCACCGTGCGGCCCTCGAACATGCTAATCTCGATGATGGTGTACTTGCTCGAGCGATCCGGCGGATACACAAAATCCTGTGGATCGAGCGCGATGAATCGGTGAAAGCGTTTTTCTGACGGCAAGCCGAACGCTTCCATGGCGCACGCGTGAATGGTGTCAGAATCCGGGCGCGTGCGGTATCGAGATGTTCTTTTGTCGAGAAGATTTTGATTTGGGACATGATTATTTTCCTTGTAGCCATGAAATCGAGGGGCAGGACGACCATGAATTCGTTGTCATGTTGAGCGGAGCGAAACATCTCATTGCATGTCGTTGAGATTCCTCACTTCGTTCGGAATGACAGGGTTTTCATGAAGTTTTAAAGTAATCTTCCCATTGTCATTCTCTCGCCTTATCACATCTCCGCCCACCACTGCCGCACCTTTTCCGCACTCCGCAGCAGGTAGTCGCGATCAGTCGCAAACACCTCCAGCGTGATGGTGCCGTCGTAGCCAGTTTGCTTAAGCAGGCGAACGGCGCGCGGCCAATCGATTCGACCGGAGCCGAGCGGCATATGATCGTCGGAGCGGCCATTGTTGTCAGAAAAGTGGACATGCGCCAGCCGATTGCCAAAAGCCTTTAACATGCCGTCAAGCCGGTCGCCGCCAACATTGGCATGGCCGACATCAAGATGAAAACCGAGCCGCTCGTCGGCGTTTAAAACTTTGCGAATGTCGTCGATGCTGATGCTCTTATCGGGCGGGTGCTCGACCATGATCTGGATGCCAAGCGGCGCGGCTAATTCGGCTAACTCGGTAAAGCTCTGCCCGTTCGCCCGCAGCATGGCCGCGCGGCCAAATGAACTCACCCCGGAAGCGATGTGGACATTGACCCTGATTGCCCCAACGGCAGCGAACACCGGCAGCGACGCGGCAACCTCCTCGACCGCCGCCCGCCGCACCCGCTCGACCGGCGAGGCGAACGGCAGAAACCAGGCCGTGTGTCCGACCACGCCCATGTGCGCGTCGTCCAGCACCTGCTTGATCGCCGCAACGTCAAGTTGATCAAGATCAGCAGCCGGGCCTTCAATCGTCAGATCAAGAAAGCCGAAGCCATGGTCCGCTGCCCAGCGCGCCTCGTCTACTGCATCGCGCTTGGGGTCGTTCATCATGCCAATCTGCATTATTTTCCTTTTACCACAGAGGTCACAGAGATCACAGAGAAAAAGACAATATCCATATTCTACTCGGTTCCCTCTGTGTTCTCTGTGGCTAGAAATTTAAGCACTGACACTCGGCAATCCCGCCAGCGCCATGGCAATTTCTTCGGCTGGATATTCGTAATTTTGCAGCTTGCCCGCCATGTAATCCATGTACGCGCTCATGTCGAAGTGGCCGTGCCCGCACAGGTTAAACAGAATGACCTTCGACTCGCCCGCTTCCTTGCAACGCAGCGCCTCGGTGATCGCACCAGCGACGGCATGATTGGCTTCCGGCGCAGGCAGAATGCCTTCGGCGCGGGCAAATTGAATGCCCGCCGCGAACGCATCGAGCTGGTGGGCGGACGTGGCCTCAATCGCACCAAGCTCCAACAGATGGCTGACGAGCGGTGCCATGCCATGGTAGCGCAGGCCGCCAGCGTGGAATCCCGGCGGAACGAATGTGCTGCCGAGCGTGTGCATCTTCACTAGCGGCGTCAGGTGGCCGGTATCGCCAAAGTCATAGGCGTACGTGCCTTTGGTCAGGCTCGGGCATGCGGCTGGCTCGACCGCAACCACACGCATGTTGTTTTCGCCGCGCAGCTTCGTGCCAATGTATGGGAAGGCAATTCCGGCGAAGTTCGAGCCGCCGCCGGTGCAGCCAACGATGATATCCGGCTGGTCGCCCGCCATGCTCATCTGCTCGATCGCCTCCTGGCCGATGACTGTCTGATGCAGCAGCACATGGTTGAGCACACTGCCGAGCGCATATTTCGCATCCGGGTCTTGCGCAGCGACCTCAACCGCCTCGCTGATTGCAATGCCGAGGCTGCCGGGTGAGTCGGGATGCTGCAGCCAGGATGGAGCGGCCCGCATGCGTCTCCTCGCTCGGGCTGGCGACCACACGGGCACCGTAGGTTTCCATGAGCGCGCGGCGGTAGGGCTTCTGGTTGTAGCTGACCTTGACCATGTAGACCAATACTTCCAACCCGAAGAACGCGCCCGCCAGCGCCAGCGACGAACCCCACTGCCCCGCGCCGGTCTCAGTAATCAGCCGCTTCACGCCTTCCTGCTTGTTGTAGAAGGCTTGCGGAATGGCAGTGTTGGGCTTGTGCGAACCAGCCGGACTGACGCCTTCGTACTTGTAATAAATCTTTGCCGGTGTGTCGAGCGCCTTTTCCAGCCGCCGAGCGCGATACAGTGGCGTGGGCCGCCACTGGCGATAAACGGCTTGCACTTCCTCCGGAATGTCGATTGTCCGCTCGGTACTTACCTCCTGCATAATAAGCGCCATGGGAAAGAGCGGCGCTAGATCATCAGGCCCGATCGGCTGGCCGGTGCCGGGATGTAGCGGCGGCGGCAGTGGCACGGGCAGGTCGGCTTGAATGTTGTACCATGATGTTGGCATGCGGTCTTCGGAAAGCACATACTTGACGGTGTCCATGGCGATTCTCCTTTCGGCAGGTGGCAGTTCACATCGAATACATTGTCCTCATCGTTTACTACGTACTGCGTACTGCTTACTGGCTACTGCTGGCTGAATCAAAAAAAGCCTTTCGTCCCAAAAGGGACGAAAAGCTTGTAAAAGCATCTCGCGGTGCCACCCTCGTTCGTCAACCTTTGCAGGCCGACGCACTCACCAGGTACGTGACGCATCGCTGCATCGAATACCCTGCGCCCTGATAACGGTGGCGTTTCCGGCAGCGCCTACTTAACTGCTCAACGGCAGTATTTCGGACTGCAACTCCCAGGTCCATTCCGCGTCTGCGATTGCACCGGCCTCACACCTGCCGCCGGCTCTCTGGGCAACAATCAGTCGCGTACTCGTCCTGTTCACGGTCGTTTGTTGTTTTGCTAGAAGCAAGTATACCACGGAGCGGGCTGCTGTCAATCAGACCAATTGCGGATTTCGGGCTAACGAAGACGGCAGGCTTGAAAATCAGGGTTAAGCATTATCATAGGGACTTTGCCCAGTCTTTCTTGCACGCATGACCTTTGAAAGAGCATGCCAGAACCGGAACTCTTTCATAAGCTGTCCCCAATTTGGCGCTGTTGTTAACCGTATCGCCTTGGACTGCACCCAATTCACCGGACCACTAACGAAGGGTTGCTCTCGTCAGCATTGTAAAGGCTTTCGTACTCAGCGGGTGACAGGTAGCCGAGGCTTGAGTGTAGGCGCTTTTCATTATAGACCGCATCAATAAAAGGCCCTAAATTCGCCTCGGCATCAGCAAACGTTCCGTAGTCTTTACGGTATACCTCCTCTCGTTTGAGCGTTTTGAAAAAGCTTTCGGCCTTAGCGTTGTCATACGGATTGCCCTTGGCCGACATGCTGACCTGGGCACCGATAGCTTCAAGCCGCTCCACGTACGCCGCACTCGCGTATTGCACACCGCGGTCGGAATGATGAATCAAGCCTGCTTCTGGCTGGCGTGTGTGTATCGCTTGGTTGAGTGCGGCTAACGTCAACTGCGTATCAATCGTTCGTGACAACTGCCAGCCAACACAACGACGTGACCAGGCATCAAGCACACACGCGAGATACACAAAGGTCGTCGGTAAGCGAATAGAGGTGATATCGGCTACCCACGCTTGATTAGCACGCGTAAGAACCTGCCCAGCAAGCAGATTTGGGTATGTCTGCAGACAATGATGTGAGTCGGTTGTTGGTGTCCAACGGCGCTGCAGTTCACATAATAGGGCTTCTTGGCGCATCACGCGCACTACGCGTTTGTGGTTGACTGTCCAGCCGTCTCGATGCAATTGTGCCTTCACCCGCCGGTAGCCATAGCCGGGATACTCCAGCACAATTGCTTCAATTGCCTCACGCAACGCGACGTCGCGTTCTGCTTGAGTTGGCACATCTGGACGAGTGTGGAGCCACGAGCGGCTCACACCAAAAAGCGCACAGAGGTGCCGCAGTGACAAGGTTGGGTACCGGTGCTGCACGTCCTTAATCATTTGGGGTAGTGGCTCAACGGCGGCGGATAGCAATCTCGAGGTTGTAGCGCTGCAAAAAGAGGTGTAAACAAATCCAGTGCATCACAAACGACTTCGAGAACGAGAGCGTTTTGCGAACGTAGCGACCAAGCCGCTGACGAAGTGTGTTATTCCACCGCTCAATGTGATTGGTTTGGCCCTGCTCCTTGCCGCTCGCTACGTGCTGCCCATCGGGAATAACTTCCTGATACGCTTCCCAAAAGTCGGTATAACAGAAATCAGTTCGATACTCAAGTGGAATAGAAATCCATAACCGCCAGCACGTGGCCCGAGAACGGTCGCCTATCGCCACACCAACTACTTGACGTGTCGCGCGACACAACGCCACCCAGGCATAGACCTGATTCTTCTTGTTGCCCACGTATGACCATACCTCGTCGATTTCCAGGTCACGAGTGCTACGGTCAGACGGGTCGGGTGGCAGGACCGTGGAACTTAGTGGCGGGAGTTCGGCCCCTTTTTTTGCAACCACGCCGTAACCGTGTTGCGGGAGATGCCAAACGTTCGTTCGAGGCCGCGTAGACTTGAGCGTTCCTGATACGCCCGTAAAATCTCCTCGCGCCGTTCAGGAGTATAGCCATTGGGTTGGGGTGATTCACGGCTTTGTCGCTTGCAACTTCGACAGATGTAACGCTGTTTACCATTTGCGCTACGACCATTTCGTACCAAGTTCTCGCTCCCACAATGGCGACACATCATCACAAAACTCCTGACACTTTTTCTTTCCTTTTCTGCCTTCACTATACCTTATCATTCTGCTTTGCGCCACTACCGATGATGTGATGTAACAAGAGTTACGCATTCATGCTGAACACGTACCACAAAGCTGTTCAGAAAGCCTCTTATAGAGAGAGCAAATAACATTCATACACTTTTGTCATTTCGAGCGCAGCGAGAAATCTCTCCAGAGAGATTCCTCGCGCGTTCGGAATGCCACGATGTGTCCAGCGTTTACTTGATCTTTCCATTAATCCAGCCGGCGCTCGAAAACAATCTCCTCACCGTCCTCATCATCCATATGCGAGCCAATTTGCTGGAAGCCAAAGTGCTGCGCGATGCGCAGTGATGGCGTGTTATCAGGGCTGATCGACAGCACAAACCTTCTGACAGCATGCGCGCGCTGCGCCCAATTCGTCATGGCGGCGCAAGCTTCGCGGGCATATCCATGCCGCCGGTATTCAGGAAAAATGGTATAACCCATCTCGACACCACCGGGGGCTAGTTCGCGCAGATACTCTGGATCTGGCGCGGTATGAAAGCCAATGTGACCAATCATGGTGCTGGTCTCACGCAACCCAACCGCTCGAAGTAGCCATGGTTGCAGCGCCGCGTTATAACGTAAATCATCAAGGCGAAGCTGCATGAGCCAGGTTTCCTCGAACCAAGCCGGAGGCACTGCCAGCCCAATCAGGCGCGCGGCCGCATCTACATCACCAGCTATGCTAGCCTCTAAAAATTGCGGCGTCATTGACACAAGGTCCAGACGATCCGACGAGATAATTGCGGTCACGGAAAGTCCCTTTCATGAAAATATTTGTAGAGGCGACATCTAGTAGCTGCCATGCATGCACACCCGCGCCGAGTCCGCCGAGTCGATGCCGACCTCGATGCGAACAGGAGCATGTGTTGTGACGGTGATAATTTTTGCTTCCGAAAAAGCACAGAAAGAGTGACATGCGCGTGATGATTTTTCAAACGGCGACAATAGTGAATGCTGCGCAAGCCCTTTTCCAGTGCTGCTGGATAGAAGCTGGGGCATCGCATACTTGAGGAGCGCTTCGCTATATGGCAATGGGTTCGCATCTGTACAGGCGTGACTGCCGTGTCAATTCTTGCACTGCATTACCAGAACGCCGCGCGCGCCTGCGACCGATCTTCAATCGCGACGAGCGCATCTAGCAGGAATTCTTGCAAATGCGTTCGCACATGTGCATAATCGGCATGATCCCAAAGATTATGTAATTCCTCGGGGTCCGCTTCGAGGTCGTACAGTTCGCCGGTGCGCGGGCGATCACTGGCAGGCACGCCGTGAAACACAATCAGCTTGTAGCGATCATGGCGCAGCATGGTCACATCGACCGGCGGATCATAGGGATGGCCGCTATTGCGATACTGGCACAGCGCCCAATCGCGAGCGGGAGCACCGGCATCGCCCCGCGCGAGTGGCAGCAGGCTCATGCCCTGGTATGTAGGCAGTGGCGGCAATCCGGCGGCTTCCAGAAACGTCGGGGTGAGGTCCAACCACTCGACGAGTTCCGAGCGCCGTTCGCCAGCTGGAATATGGTGCGGCCAGCGCATAATGAGCGGCACACGCACCGCCCCCTCATACATCATCGGCCCCTTGAGCAACAGTCCATAATCCCCAACCATCTCGCCATGATCGCTGGTAAAGATCACCAGCGTCTCATCGCGCAAACTGAGTGCATCAAGAGTATTGAGAATGCGGCCAACTTCATCATCAATAAACGTTATCATGGCATAATACGCCGCGCGCACCTGCTGGATCTCGTCGGCAGTGTAGCTGGTAAAACCCCGCGCGTAACCAGCGTAACTCTTCTCTGATGCGTCAGTCAGAATGGGCGGCCTGTTCACCAGATCTTCTGCTGAACCGATCGGCGGCGGCACCTCAGACGGATTGTAGCGCTCAAGGTATTCCTGCGGCGCAACAAACGGATGATGCGGATCGAAAAAGTTGACGAACATGAAGAATGGCTGCTCTGAACTGCGTTCCGTCTGAAGATAGCTGATCGCTTCTTCGGAAACCCAACGAGTGTAGTGCGCTTCAATGGGCATCGTGTCGAACATGCCTGCCTCGTGCCCGCTGCGCCCCAGCCCTTTGGCGCTCGCCGTGGCATATAGTTCGGGGTGCTGCTGCTCAAGCCAGCGATGATATTTGTTTTCCGGCGAGCCATGCGACGGATCGTGCGCCCATTGAAAAACGCGGAACCCGTCGTCCATGCGCGGCTCCGTGCGCCCGCCGAAGCATGCCGACAGGTGCCACTTGCCAGCCAGCATGCAATCGTACCCGCCATCGGCGAGCGCGCGGCTTACCAGCCGCTCGTGCAGCGGCAGCGCGACACCGTTCGCCCACAGCCCATGCACCGACGGATAGCGACCAGTCAGAAGACTCGCGCGCGAGGGCGCGCAGACCGGACTTTGCACATAGCACTGCTCAAACAGCATGCCTTCGCTGGCTAATAAATCTACCACTGGCGTCTGGATGTGGCTGTTGCCATAGCAGCCCAACGTGTCGAAGCGCTGCTGGTCAGTACAGATAAACAGAATGTTTGGTCGCTTCGGTTCTGACATGGTCACAGTCTCCATTTATTCTGATAGCGAAACCCGGTAGTTGTGCGTTCCTAAACACGGCGGCTTGCGTGAATTGTATGCAGCAGCACATTATCGCATCTAAACTCATCGACCATGCGCTCGTAATGCGGCGCGCACGTGGCGAAACGCGGCAGCGCCGTCGCCTTTGCTGATTGGCGTCTCATTTCGCTGCGTCTGCTACCACTGTAACTGCGTCACATTCCCATATAGTGGGATACGTTGTCACAAAGCCCGCATGATTTACTGAAAGATCGGCCACAAACGCGCCGTCCGCGCTTTCATAACGATATAGCTCATCATCAACGCGCTGATATACCTGCTCCAGTGGTTCAAAGGTAAAACTCGGGAAACGCAGCCATGCAGCCTTGACCGCAGCACGCTGCCCTACCGCAAGACCAAGCCGCCGGATCGGCAGCATGTTCGTTGATGGGCTGAAGTTCAGATCGAGATCGGTGCAGCCCGCCACCTGCGGGCACTCCGCTCCATTGAGCCACCAGCGCCGCGCCGAGTCAATGACAATGTCAATTGCAATGGTTGTGTCGCCGACCCAGCCCGCAATATGGCCTGCCACCGTCTGCCAACCGGTATCACATGTAACATGGTAGTCGAGACGGCATGGCTGCTGATTGTAACTAAACACCGCCGTCCCGGCCAGCAGCCCCATGCCAGCACCGTGCGTCACACGCGCTGACTTCATGGCCTGGCTGGTCCAATCGTCGCCAGATGATCGTTTGGGTTGTCATCATGCTGATCCTTATCACGCTGCTTGTGCGTACATCGTCGAACGGGCTGGCAACAATGTACCATGATATCGAACAATGCTATGCACACTGAGCAACAACACGTTGTCGCCATGGCCGACGCTCTGGCGGCGCGCTTCACCGCCCGCGCAGGTTTACAACGCGACGGCGCATTTCCGCTGGAAAGCTACGACGATCTGCATGAAGTCCGGCTATCTGCAACTGGTTCTACCGGTACATCTGGCATAGTGAATGGCATGATCGTTGCGATGCATGCTGAAGATCGAACATGACAGATGAGACATGATGCGCTTTGTGGAGACGCTTGATGACATACCAGGCACATATTCTTGTGGTTGATGATGAGGCCAACATTCGCCGCACCCTGGAAGCATTGTTGCGGCGCACCGGCTTTGAGGTTGCAACGGCCGCGAACGGCGACGAGGCCGTCATGTTGCTAGAGCAGCAAGCCTTCGAACTGATGTTGGTCGATCTCAAGATGCCGGGGATGGGCGGCATGGAAGTTGTCGCCGCAGCGTACAAGCGGCAGCCCGAAATCGCCGTTATTGTACTCACCGGGCATGAGTCGTTCGATGACATGGACGAAGAAGAGCGGCCTACCGGCGTGTTTGATTACGTACTCAAAACCACCGACCCGGCCCATGTGATCGAGCGCGTGAAGGCGGGCGTTACTGCCGGGCAAGAGCAGCAACGGCACGCCTAAACAGAACCACAAAACTGCTTGAGCATTCCCTCACCCTCGGTCCAGCTCCCGATGGAGGCGGGACCGAGGGTGAGGGGTACAACGCAACGGCAAATTGCTATATGGTGCTGCCACACGCTAACAATTGGGATACGTTATCGCAAAGCCCGCATGATTCACTGAAAGACCAGCCACAAACAGGCGGTGCTGTCGCCATCTCCGCTATCAGACAGCTTTGAAGTGCCATGATGTAGAGTAGATGCTCCAACCATACGCATTGAAAGCCTTCACTCTCCATGAATAGGTTGTGCCAGCGGAAAGGTTATGTAGCGTGAATGTTGTCGTAGGCGCTGCAAGGACGGCAGCAGTTACCTGAGTGCCATCAGGCGCGTAGAGCGCGACACGGTAGTACGTCGCACCTGAGACACTCTGCCAACTCAATGTGACATTGGATGCGGGCAGTGTCGCCTGATTTGCCGGTGCCAGCAGGTGCGGTGCCGCCAGCAACTTTGATGAGTCCTTAACAGGCGTTGTGAAGCTCCATGTTGGCGAAAAGAGGTAGCCTTCTGGCTTGACTTCTCCCACACGCCAGTAGAGGGTCGTTTGAATCAGATTACCCTCCATAATGTATTCTTGTGTCTGGACCGGTGCGCTCAGGCTAACCGTCGAAGTGAAGGCCATCGTGGTGAAGGCCGGATCGAAGGCAACCTGGACCTGGTAGTCGCCAGGCTCTGGAGGAAGCCAGTGGAGCAGTGGCGCCAGTGATGCAACCTGCGCTCCGTCAGCCGGCTCGATCAGCTTTGGTAGTGGGGGCGCTACTTGAGCGAGCGGGAGATAAACAGTACATGTGCTGCCAGTGCAATTTGGCTCTGCCAATACCACAGCGGTGCTCGGCAGCATAGCGATACCTACAATGATGCATGCCACACATCCCAATCCAGCACGAACCTTCTTTGGTAACCACATAGCTTCCTCCTTACATCTTCGGTCCTGTTTCCACATTGTATTCTACAAAGGTAAACCTTGGATGAAGAGCAGATGAATCAGCTGATGAAGAAAAACATTGCCTAACATGGGCAACAAGCCAGTGTGCAGCGCGACCTCCTCTTTTCTGCGAAGTCCTGAAAGTCGGCCCAATCATGGGCGACCTACTACAACCGGACAAGATCGGACTAACTTCTTTGTTTCTAAACAGAAGTAAATAATCGGCAAATCAGGAATTCCCCGTATTGGCGCAATATACTACCAATTAGACCTGTGTATCTTACATTTTTATCACGTTCAGACATTGTGAAAGTCATCATAAATCCATAATAATGCCTTAACATACTAGTAATCGATGAATAAGTGTCCCCGACAGACACGGTCATGCACGACGTGTAACAGGAAACACGGAAGGAGTAAGTCAAGATGTCGTGATGAATGAAGAAAGGATTCGCATTTGAGGCCGATTATCTGTAGAAGTTGCTGTTGGAGCAGGCGGCGGTGGAGTACAAGGGTAAGGGTGTAGACGCGGCAACAGTATGGAAGCTAGAAAAGGTGTAGGTCTCTCCTATCAACATTGCGGTTGCCATTCCAAGCTGTATACATCCAACATTTTTACGGGAGGGAACGAATGATAGAGCAGTCAAAAATTATTCTTTCGTCAGAGCCGGAAAGAACGACTGTTCGACGAACAATCAACCTCAGCCCATGTCAACCTGAGCTATCGATGGTTGTTCCGACAAGGAATGAAGCTGGGAATATTGCAACATTGATCGAGCGATTGGAAGAAGCGCTGCCCAATGTTGCTTTAGAAATTATCTTTGTGGACGATAGCGATGATGAGACAGTTGCAGCTATCGAGGCAGCTGGAGCATTTTCAAACTGTGATGTTCGGCTCCTGCACCGCGTGCCCGGCCAACGCACTGATGGGTTGGGTGGGGCAGTCGTTGCAGGGCTACGCATCGCTCAAGCGCCCTGGGTTTGCGTCATGGACGCCGATCTTCAGCATCCGCCAGAGCTTGTTCCGCAGTTATTCGAAAAAGCACAGCAATCTGAAAGTGACCTGGTTGTCGCCAGCCGGTACTGTGCGAGCGGTGCTGCACGAGGACTGAACGCTGGCCGAACGGTCATCTCACGCGGCTCGACCGCAGCTGCTCAAATGTTATTCCCTCGACGCCTTCGCGGTGTGACCGATCCGATGAGCGGTTTCTTTCTGGTGCGGAAGGATGCCATTGCCGTTGATGAGCTCCGGCCACGTGGTTTCAAGATTTTGCTTGAGATTATGGTGCGTACTGCCGGACTCCGGATCGCGGAGGTTGGATTTGAATTCGGCGAGCGGTACGCTGGTGAGAGTAAAGCCTCGTTTCGCGAAGGGATGCGGTACTTTTCACATCTCTGCCAGCTACGCTTTGGTGAAAATACATTGCAACTCGCGCGGTTCCTCATGGTAGGGCTGTCCGGATTGCTGGTAAACTCGTTTGTGCTCTGGTTAGCAACCGAACTGCTGGGACTGCACTACCTTGTATCGGTCGTACTCGCGACCGAAGGGTCCACATTGTGGAACTTCGCCCTTAGTGAGTTGTGGGTGTTCTCAAAAGAGAGCCAGAAGCAAGGCCGGCTTGCCCGCTTGCTGATGTTCTTCTTCATGAATAACGCCGCACTGAGTCTCCGTGGACCAATGGTGTATCTCCTGACGTCAGTCTTTGGAATGTATTACCTTGTATCAAACCTTCTTTCCCTCGTCGCCATGACGGCCCTGCGCTACGCTGTGGCAGATAAACTCATCTGGGGGCAAGCAAACGTAAGAAAGAGTATTGCAACTATGTCACACTCCTACAACATTCACGGCATTATCACAGTTGCCTCGGAAGCTGAGTTGCCGGAACTCGAGCGGTTTCGGGTTGAGTCGCTGGACGGCCAGCCGACCATACGGGTACGGCTAGGTAGGGTCAACCCTGCGCGCAGCCAGAACACCGCGCCGGCAGACTCCGCCGTCCGTCGCATCTATTACAATGAAGGGCTTGGCCCGATCGGCTTCGCCATCAACGTCACACTGGGCGAGACAATTGAGGTGTTGGCATCACCAATCCTGCGCCGGTCGCCCCACGTGCTCTACACGAATGTCGTTGAGCCGATCCTGCGCTGGACGTTTGTCGAGAAGGGCTATGCGCTGGTCCATGGCGCATGCATCAGCTTTGGCGACAAAGCATATATGATCACTGCACGGACGGACACCGGCAAGACGACGACCATCCTGCGCCTGCTTGATCGCCAGCGGCGCGCGACCGACACCGCGGCGTTCCTTTCAGACGACCTCACGCTGGTAGCTCCTGACGGGCGGGTGATGACCTATCCCAAGCCAATGACGATCAGCCACCACACGGTAGCTGCGATTAACACGCCACGACTCGCATTCGTCGAGCGGCTCACACTGCCACTGCAAAGCCGCATACATTCCCGTGAAGGACGGAAGTTCGCGTTCTGGCTCACCAACAGCAAGCTGCCGGTAGCGACGATCAACACAATCACCCAGTTGGTTGTGCCTCCGCCTAAGTACCACGTGCAGAAGCTCGTGCCGCATGCACGTGTCGCCCGCGAAGCGCACCTGGCCGGCCTGATCGTAATCGAGCGTGTCGAGCGTGGTGCCGATGCGGATGTCCAACTCAGTGAGCGCGAAGGACTTGACATTCTGTTGAGCAACTGCGAGGACGCATACGGCTTCCCGCCCTACGACACGATTAAGACGGTCTTGCATAACACGAATGAGATCGATTTGCGATCTGTGGAACGCGGGATCATCGAGCAGGCGCTTCATGGCCTTCCGGCTACGCTCTTGCGCAGCAGCAAGATGGACTGGTCATCGCGGATCCCGGCGCTGGTGCAAGGAACCGAACCGCGCAAGCAGTGGACAGAGCTTGAGCGCAGCGTGGGTGGCGATATAGCGATCGAGTTGGGGGCCGCGTAGGAATCACGCTTCATCAGGATTGAGAATATAGCGCTCTGCCAACCGTGCCAGTTGGAACGGAACAAGTGGCAGAGCGCTATGGCTAAAGTCGGGCTAGTGTTGAGCGCATCACCCGAACACTGATTTTGTATTGAGAGAACGGGATACTGTGTTATGTCAAATAAATCTTTTTTTGAAAAGCAGCGCCGCCTTGCCCCAATTACGCAGGTAGGTGAACTTACTTCTGAATTAAGTGTTCAACCTCAACGTAAACTGTGGTGGAGCATGATCGACATGAACGAGATTGTCAGCCGGCTCATGCTGGTTGCGATCCTTATCATGGGCGGAGCGCTGCGAATCTGGCAGATCAACAGCCTGGGATTTAACAGCGACGAAGCGGTGTACGCTGGCCAGGGAGCAGCAATCGCTGCCGATCCAACTCTCAAAGAAATGTTTCCCATGTTTCGGGCCCATCCGCTGCTCTTTCAATTCATTCTCTCGCTTGGGTTCCGCTTTACAGGCGTGAATGATCTGGTCGGACGGCTTTTCTCAGTCGTTGCGGGTCTGGCCACACTATACGTTGTCTATCAACTTGGCACACTGCTATATAACCGGAAGGCTGGTTTGTGCGCCGCGCTCTTCATGGCGCTCATGCCGTACCACGTCATTGTGACGCGTCAGGTACTCTTGGATGGGCCGATGGTGCTCTTCTCAACGTTGACGCTGTACATGATGGCACGCTTCGCCATTACTCAGCGCCCGGCCTGGCTCTATGCGGCGGGCGTGGGAATGGGCCTGACGTTTCTTACGAAAGAAACAGGAGTTATCCTGCTCGGCGCAATCTACGTCTTTCTCTCGCTCTCGCCCGCGATCCGGGTGCGCATTCGCGACCTTATTGTGTCGATGGCGTGCATGGTTGCCGTGGTCGTGCCGCATTTTATCACCCTATCGTTGGTGGGGCGAACAAAGACCGCCCAGCAGTTTCTGCTCTGGCAACTGTTTCGGCGCTCGAATCATACGCTCGACTTCTATATATCGACGGTTCCTTTCGCAATCGGGCCGCTCGTCATCATAGCGGCAGTGATCGGGCTCTGGCTGCTGCGCCGCGAGCGCACATGGCGCGAAACGTTGCTCATGGCATGGATACTCGTTCCGACGGTGTTTTTCCAACTGTGGCCGGTCAAGGGATTTCAGTACCTGTTGCCAATATCTCCGGCGCTTGCGCTCCTTGCGGCGCGTGCTGTCATCCGGCTGGGACAAGATCGGCCTCTTGTAGCTGACGATATGTCCGATCGTCCAACTGCTTGGCGCATGCGAGCTATCAGCATGCCTGCCTGGGCACTAACACCTCTACGAGGTATGCAGGCGGCTGGGCGGCGCGCACTGGCGCTGATTTAGCGACCGCTTATGGCACTGAAAGTCCCTCGTCAATTCGCGAGTATCTGGCTTGCACTTCTGATCGCAAGCTCGATCCTGGCGCCAAGCTGGCATGCGGTCAACAAGGTTATCTCCGACGAGTTCCTGGCTGGCACGGGTGGCGTACCGGGTGGGCGTGAAGCCGGGCTGTGGGTTCGCGAAAACATTCCAGAGGGCGCTAAATTGGTTGCAATTGGCCCTTCAATGGCAAATATCATTCAATTCTACGGGCACCGTCGAACGTATGGCCTGTCAGTCAGTTCCAATCCGCTCCACCGCAACCCGGTCTACGAGCCAGTTGTGAACCCCGACAAACTCATTCGGAGTGGTGAATTGCAGTATTTCGTCTACGATGCGTTTTCAGCATCACGCACGAACTCATTTCTCTGACTCGATCCTTAAATATGTGAATCGCTACCATGGACGGGCCATCCATACTAAGTTAGTCACCGTCACGCTGCCGGATGGAACAACAACTGTCAAGCCAATTATCGTGATCTATGAGGTGTGGCCATGACCAATCTGCGGCTTCTTCGCTTGACATTCATCGCCGCCAGCCTGATGGTTCTGGCACTACCGATCGCGGCTTCAGCAGCACCAGGCACGCCGCCCGAGCCGAAAACGCCGATCAAGCACTTCATTGTGATGATGCAAGAAGGGCACTCGTTCGATAATTATTTCGGCACGTACCCTGGCGCTGATGGCTTTCCCGCGCATACATGTGTGCCTGTGGATATCACCGCGCCGGACAATGCACCATGCGTGCAGCCATTTCGGCTGGGAGAACTTCCGGTTGAGCATCTCTCCCATGGTGCGGGAACCTATCAAAATCAGTTTAATGATGGGAAAATGGATGGCTTCATTTATGCCCTGCGCCAGCATGGCCAGAATGGCGCGCTCTCGATGGGCTACTATGATGGAACTGAACTGCCGTTTTACTGGAATATTGCTGATAATTATGTGCTTTTCGACCGTTTCTTTAGCTCGGCAGCCGACGGCAGTCTCACAAACCGCATGTTCTGGCTAACCGGGACGCCAGGTGATACTACAGCCCAGATCCCTGACAAGGGCTTCGGCGACCTGCCAACCATTTTTGATGAACTGGACAAGCAGGGCATCACCTGGAAGTTTTACGTGCAAAATTACAATCAGCGCCTGACCTACCGCACGTTGAAGGAAAACGGCGCAACAGCGCAAGTCAATCGCGTGCCGTTACTGGCCTATGATCGCTTTATCGATGATCCGAACCTTTCCAGTCATATTGTCGATCTCGATCAGTACTATGAAGATCTGTACAACGGTACACTGCCAGCCGTCGCCTATGTTGCGGCAGCGAGCGCCAGCGAACATGCGCCGTCGAATATTCAGGCAGGCCAGCGGCTGGTGCGGGCAATGGTTAACGCATTGATGCAAAGCGAGGCATGGATAGTTCCGCCTTCCTGCTCACCTACGATAGCTGGGGCGGCTGGTACGATCATGTCGCGCCTCCTAAAGCTGACAACTACGGCTATGGATTTCGGGTTCCGGCGCTGCTGATCAGCGCGTACGCGCGAAAGGGCTATATCGACAGCACGGAGCTTGATTTTACATCGGCCCTGAAATTTATTGAAGATAATTATCAACTTCCGTCACTCGCCACGCGCGATGGGCAAGCGAAGAGCTTAGCTGGAGCTTTCGACTTTACAAAAGCTCCACGGCGTCCCCATATGATCACCGCCACACGAGAGACAGCACAAGTCACGGAGCCGCGGCGAGATATTGTCTACGCCGGGTACAGCGCAATGATCGTTTTAGCTGGCATCGTCATGGTTGTCGCAATCGCGCTTGCCGGTGGCAATCATGATCAGTCCAAACTCGCTCAAAAGAATATATCGCAGGAGGGAGCGTCATGAGCTATCGGTTGCGATGCACACTGACCATACTCACAATCTTGATAGCAGGCATAGCCTGGGGCCATGCTAGCGCGCGTGCAGAGGGCCGAACGACCGCAGCGGCGACTCAATCCACCATAGCAGCGACGACGCTTCAGATCCTGGGCAATTGCACAGCCAGACAACGGCGGACAGCGCACACCGGTTGTTGCGCACCTGGCGACCACAGCGGGCACTCCGGTGGCCAATGTGCCAATCACCTTCTTCGTGGATGGGCTGCGCGATGGCGAAGCAAGGACCAATGCTAGCGGCAATGCTGATTGGCGCCTGCGCACCAATCTCGCACTCGGCGCGCATACCATTGTCGGCGTCTTTGATGGCACACCGGGATTTTTGCCGTCACGCGCAACAACGCCATTTGTGGTTTCAACAACCACACTCAATGTGCGCATGGCACCCGATTTATCGCAGGGCGGCGCGCGCTTTCCGATTGCGATTTATCTCGCCAGCCATTCAGGCGCACCTTTGAACAATGCGCGCGTTGACGTCTTTATCGACAATGCGCGTGATGGCCAGGTCTGGACTGACGAGCAGGGCAACGCGGTCTGGCGCGTCCAGCGCGATCTTCCTGCCGGTACACATACAGCTACAGTGGTTTTTGATGGATTGCCGGGCTTTGCCGCTGCGCGTGGCACCTCGCAGTTTGAGATGGCAAGCACACAACTCAATGTGGAAACCATTTCCGCCGCGCCGCTCACCGTGGGGCAGCCATTCACTGTGAGCGCGCAGCTCAATAACACAGCGGGGAAGCCAATCGAAGATGGGCGGCTGGTATTAACAGTTAACAGTACGCGCCTGTACGAAGTACGTACTGATGCGAATGGGAAGGCATCCTGGCCAATACGCGGTCTGGATTTAACAGGTACATACACGCTCAATGTAAGCTTCGAGGGCAAGCCGGGCTTCCTCGATACACGGACGATTTCACCGTTTCAGGTGAAACCGGCGGTAGCTACAATCCAAACCGTTCCGGCTACCGCAGGTGTCCGATTCTCGTTGGATGACCGCTCGTTTATCACCGATGCAAACGGAGTCGCGCAGATCGAGGTTGAGAAGGTTGGCACATACCACCTCAAGATGCTTCCATGGGACAGCAGCGATCCTGATACACGGGTTACCTTTGCACGCTGGACAGACAATCGCTTCATTCCCGAGCGGGATGTCCAAATTCCGCTCAAGGCGCCGCTTCAGGCGGGGCTTGAAATCAGCTACCATGTACAGCCAACGTTTGTCAGTGGAACAGGCCAGCACATTGACCCGGCGCGCATCCAAACAGTGACGCTGACCGGCAACGATGGTACGGCGTACACATTCAATGGAAACCAACCGCTCTGGCTGAAGGCAAATCAGATAATCCATAGCGACAAGGGGATCGAGGAACGCAAAATTCTTTATGCGCTCCGCAACGTGGTGATCGACGAGGCGAATGTCGTTAACGAAGGACAACAGCGCTTCTATGCAAACGCACACGAGCCTCTCAATATTGAGGTTCAGATTTACACTGCGAAGTTCTTTGTGCGCGACGCGCTCTTCGGTTATCCGATTGGCTCAGCACTGCACCTCACATTTCCGGATGGCGCAGTCCATTCGCAGCACTTGGGGTCTGACGCCGCCTTGACCTTTGAGTCGCTGGCCCGCGGCACCTACAGTGTCAAAGTTGATGCCAAAGGCATTTCAAGCTCGACGCCGATTGTCATGGCTCGCAATCAGGATGTGTATCTCATCGTGCTCAGCTACTTCGATATCGGTGTTGCAGTGGCTCTAGGTGTGCTGGTAGCAATTGGGCTGTTGCTGATCGGACGCCCGCAATTGGTAGCTTTCGGTCGCGGCACGATGGTACGGCGACCAACACAGCTGCGCGCACACCTCGCGGCATTCCGGTCGACTCTGGTAAACTCGCACCATGACCGAGGGCGCAAGCCAGCTACTCGGCGGGCAGATCAGAGTGACGCGCCCGCTGCAGGTGCAGCCCGTCCAGTTTGGTGGCGACGCGTCTTCGATCCCATGATAGGCTATGCCATGGTGCTCGTTCTCTTCGGCGCTGTGGGGTTCAGGCTGGCAAGCGTTGAAGCTTCCGCCATGCATGGCAACAGCAGTGTAGTGCAACCAACCGCATCAGGAACAAACGAAGCACCAGCGCGACCAGTAACATCGCCGGTGGTACCGACGCCGCGCCCGACAACGGCACCGTCAATGCTGGATGTATCATCGGATGGAAAGGCAATTCTTACGTTTGATCGTAACTTTGCGCTTGGTATGAGCGGTACAAATATTGTACAGTTGCAGCAACGGCTGCGGGAGCTAGGCTATTTCAACTACCCGGAGAATACCGGCTTCTTTGGGAAAATCACGCAGGATGCGGTCGCGCAGTTCCAGACCGATCACCAGTTGTCGTCAACCGGTATCCCGGACCGCAAGACAGTTAATACACTCAATCGATGTGATCAAAATTGTGCGGAAAATGGCGGAGCAGCACAAGAATCACCAACAGCGCCGGCTGGTCCCGTGGCACCTGCAACAGGGCAGACGTTGACGTTCACCCAGAATCTGGCCCGCAAGAGCCGTGGCCCGGAAGTTGTGCAAGTGCAGCAACGGCTACGTGAATTGCAATTCTTTGACTACCCTGAAAATACCGGATACTTCGGGAACGAGACAGCCGATGCGGTCTCCCGCTTTCAAACAGCGCGCGGGCTACCCGCCACCGGCATTGTCGACGGCGCTACCGTGGAAGCGCTTAACCATTGCAGTGAAGATTGCGTCAACCACAAATAATCACTGGAGAGATCGTCAATGAAACAGTCCTGGATTCGTCTTATACATCACGCCAGCAGAGTATGCATGGTGCTGCTCGCAGTCGCGACGCTCATGGCATGCGCCCAACCAAGCGTAATCAATGTTGGGCAAACGGTTGCCGCGAACCCAACCCAGGCGACGTCGACAACCTCAACACAGGCGCAGGGGCAGCAGCCGTTGCCCCTGCTGGCCTACTACTATATCTGGTTCGATCCTCAATCATGGAATCGGGCGAAAAAAGACCTGCCGGCCCTCGGCCCGTATTCCAGCGACGATCGAAAAGTGATGCAGCAGCACATTCAGTGGGCTAAACAGGCTGGCATCCAAGGTTTTATCGTGAGTTGGAAGAGCACCGATACGCTCAATCGTCGTCTGAAACAGCTTATTGAGGTTGCCAATGAGGAAGACTTTAAGCTTGTAATCATTTATCAAGGTCTCGATTTTGATCGTAACCCGCTTCCCGTTGACCGGATCGCCGCCGATCTCGACTACTTTACGCAACAATATGCGAACAACAAAGCGTTTGCGCTGTTCGACCGTCCGGCTGTCATCTGGTCTGGAACGTGGAAGTTCTCACGTGAAGACGTGGCGAAAGTGACGGCCACGCGCCGCAAGCAATTGCTCATTCTTGCCTCACAGCGCAATGTAGGTGAATACAAACAATTAGCCGACATTGTCGATGGCGACGCATACTATTGGTCGTCGGTGAACCCGGACACCTATCCAGGCTACCAGGAAAAGCTTGATGCGATGGCCCAAACAGTTCACAGCTATAAAGGTCTCTGGATCGCGCCAGCAGCAGTCGGGTTCGATGCGCGGATGATTGGCGGAACAACAACCGTCGAGCGGAAAGATGGCGAAATGCTGCGCCGTCAGATGGATGCAGCTATCAAGTCGTCACCTGACGCAGTCGGCTTGATTAGCTGGAATGAGTTTAGCGAGAACTCGTACATTGAGCCAAGTCAAAAGTATGGCCGCCGCTACCTGGATGTATTGACGGAAATGCAAGGCGTATCTGCGCCAAAAGTCAATGGCGATCTCGACTCAAGCTCGCCCGGCGGCACACAAACTCCATCCCAGGCTGTGGCTCCATTGGCCGTCATGGTCGTCTTAGTGCTAACAAGCCTAAGTGTCATCACATGGCGTGCTCTGCGCCTTCGGTAAAGCCTGAACTGATAACTTTGAGAGACTTGATGAACTCAAACGATTTGACAGGATTTGGGCATAGCTACAAGCAATACCATTCTATTCAAAAGTTGAATCTGCAACCGCTGCGCTGGCATGCTTTGCTAGCGCAGCGGCGGTGTGTAGGTATGCTGGCATGTATGAGTTTGATCTGCGCGTTGATACTTTCGCTCACACCCGGATCCGCGCTAGCCTTCACGTCAAACTTGCGACGCTATCCCTATTTAACCGATGTCGTCGGCTCTTCCGCGACAATTAATTGGGCCACCGACCAGTCGAGCACAACGGCAGTCGTACGGTGGGGCAAAGTCGGCGCGGAAAGTTGCACCGCACACGTCGCGCCAGCTACCAGTACCACTATTATCGTGAGCCGAACGGTGGAGTATCAATGGAAAGCCATGTTGACTTTGGAACCAGACACGCAATACTGCTATCGGGTCTACCTGGGAAGCGCACCTGAAATTGACCTGCTAGGTAGCGATGTCTCGCCGCGCTTCTGGACTCAGATACCAGCAGGTTCCAGCAAATCATTCTCGTTTGTGGTCTTCGGCGATTGGGGCATGGTCGATGATAATGGCAATAACCAGGATCAAGCCAATCTCATGCAAAAAATTGCAGCCAGTCGCGCGCGCTTCGCCATCACCACGGGCGATAACGGCTATCCATCAGGCAGTCAGTCGAATTACGGCGACCTTGTTCAAACTGGACCGAATCTTAGTGCGATCTTCGGACCATCCTTCTGGACGGTCGCGGGCGCGTCCATGCCACTGTTTCCCATTTTGGGCAATCATGGCTTGAGCCGCTCGGATATCTATCACCCGCATCTGGTCAACTGGCCGCAAGACAACGCGGTGGCGAGTTCGAGCGGAAGGTATACCATGGATGACTACGGCGGGGCCAGCTACCCAAGCGCATGGTACGCCTTCGATGCCGGGAACGCGCGCTTCTATGTGCTGGATGCCGCATGGGATGAAGCAAATGTTGGATCTACGAACGAGTATGAGAATGATTATGACGCGCATTGGACACCAACCAGCGCTGAGTATCAGTGGCTGGAACAGGATTTGGCTGCCCACCCGGATGCCTTGAAATTCGCGTTCTTCCATTACCCGCTCTACTCCGATAATAGCACCGAACCATCAGATACGTTCCTGCAAGGCCCCAATAGCCTGGAAGGGCTGCTCAGTCGCAACGGTGTGGTGATCGCCTTCAGCGGCCATGCCCATATCTACCAACGCAACATCAAACCAAATGCCAATAGTCTGGTTTCCTACATCACAGGCGGTGGCGGGGCCAAGCTAGAACCGGCTGGCTCGGCTGGCTGTAGCGCGGTTGATGCTTACGCGATTGGCTGGTCGTATTCGGCTAATGGTGGCTTAGGAAGCGGCAGTACTTGTGGCGGTAATAGTGTACCCGTTCCGACCTCTCCGGCGCAGGTGTTTCATTTCTTGCTCGTGACAGTCAACGGCACGCAGGTCACTGTCACGCCGACTAACTCAGAGGGCAAATCCTTCGATAAGCAAACCTATAATTTTCCCGATACAGCCGCACCCAGCGCACCAGCCAATCTCGCCGCACAACTGCTGGCAACTGGCAGAGTGGCGCTTTCCTGGACGGCAGCGACTGATAACGTTGGGGTAACGGGTTATACTCTCTACCGCAATGGAAATAAGCTCGCGACAGTGACGGGTCAGACCCTGACGTATACGGACGCAAGTGCGAAGCCGGGGAACACGTATAGCTATACCGTGACCGCATCCGACGCGGCAGGTAATGTCTCGGCTCCGTCACAACCCGCAGTAGTGACGGAGCCATCGTTGGCGACTCCGATATCCGTTTTTATTCCATTTGCCGCACAGTGAACGCCGACATGAACACAACATACAAAGCCGAGACACGTGTACTGTTCGAAATAAATAGTCTATTTTGATAATTGCAGGAAAGGGGGATGCGGCTTCCAGTCTCAGGACAGAGATGGCTGCTGCCATACGGCTATGACAGTACTTCATCGAACCCATGCACAGTCTAGACGAAGATGTATCTTGATCATGCTATGCATGCTTCTTGCCACGACACTTCCCGCCGCAGGCAGTCTACGTGCGCTTGCAGCCGCTACCCCGATCAACTTGACCGTTGTTGCTATCAGCGTGCAGCAGGTTGATGTAAGTTGGAAACTGGATCACAGCAGCCTCACAGGTGCAACGAGCGTTCAAATTCAGCGCAACGGCATGCCATTACGGACGGTGGATGCCGGTACGGGCAATTATACCGATGCTGCTGTGCAGCCCAATACGTCGTACAGCTACGTGGTGGTGGTCCAGGACGCGACTGGTCAGACGCTGGCGCAATCTGAGTTGGTGCAAGTCCACACGCCGGCGCTACCGGAGACACCCGACACGACACCCCCAACTCCGCCGGAAGAGATGGACGTGACTGCGTACCCTGGCTATATATTGCTCGATTGGTATTATGCCACCGACGATAGCGATGTGACCGCGTTTCTGCTTCGACGCAACGATCAGCGGCTGGTGGTGGTCCCGGCTGGCACGCTCCAGTATATTGATGCAGACATACAGCCGGGCACAGTGTACACATACACCGTCGAGGCGATCGACACGGTCGGTCACTACTCACTGCCTGAAACCGCGCCGTCCGTTACGGCGCTCGCCGGACCTGCACCGACTATGACTGCTCCCAGGCCATCGCCAGGCAACAGTCTCGTAGCACCTGCCGCTCCGTCATTCATGGATAACATCAGTTCGCACCTGACGCGCTATCCGTATCTGACTGATCTGGTCGATCGCTATGTCATCATCAATTGGGCGACCGATCGGTCGAACACGGACGGTTCGGTGAAGTGGGGCAAAGTCAGTGCAAATGGCTCGTGTACCCCGAACACGACCGTGTCCGCCTCCCAAGTTGGTATCAGCGTGAATGGGGTAAACGAATACCAATGGAAAGCGAATTTGGCCTTAACCCCAGACACCCAGTATTGCTACCGAGTCTACCTGGGCAGCACCGACTTGCTAGGATCGGACCCATCGCCGCGCTTCTGGACCCAGCTCCCGTCCGGGTCCAGCAAGCCGTTCTCGTTCGCTGTCTTTGGCGACTGGGGCGCGGTGGATGGCACCGAACTTGATATCGATCGGGCTAACCTGATGCAGCAGATCGCGGCCAGTGGCGCGCGCTTCGCTGTCACGACCGGCGATAACGGCTACCCCTCTGGCAGTCAGACCAACTATGGCGACCTGTGGCAGACTGGCCCAGATACGAGTGCGATCTTCGGACCATCCTTCTGGACGGTGGCGGGCGCATCCATGCCGCTGTTTCCGATCCTGGGCAACCATGGACTGAGTCGCTCGGACACCTATCATCCGCACCTGTACAACTGGCCTCAGGATCAGGCTGTCGTATCATCCAACGGAAAGTATGTCAAAGAGACCTATTGCTGTGTCAACGGATCGAATTCGGCCAGCTATCCGAGTGGCTGGTATGCCTTCGATGCTGGGAACGCGCGCTTCTATATCCTGGATGCCGCCTGGGCCGATGGTAATGTTGGCGATGGTAGTCCGTACCAGAATGACCGTGACGCACACTGGACCCCAAGCAGCGCTGAATATCAGTGGCTGGAGCAGGACCTGGCCGTCCATCCGAATGCACTGAAGTTCGCTTTTTTCCATTATCCGCTCTACTCGGCCAACAAACATGAAACCTCCGATGGGTTCCTGCAAGGCCCGAATAGCCTGGAAGGGTTGCTTGGCCGCTATGGCGTCGCAATCGCCTTCAACGGCCATGCGCATCTGTACCAGCGCAATCAGGCGGCACCCGGCGGATTGATCTCCTATTTGACAGGCGGCGGCGGCGGAAAACTCGAGCCGATTGATGGGAGTTGTGGAACCATCGGCATGTATGCAATCGGATGGTCGAACACGAGCAGTAAAGGTAGCACATGTGGAGTTGACCAGCCGGCAGTGCCAAGTAGCGCAGCCCAGGTGTTTCACTTTCTGTTGGTGACGGTCAACGGCGGGCAGGTTACTGTTGCACCGACTGACTCAGAGGGAACTGTCTTTGATCCGCAGACCTATAACTTTGGTAGTATCGCCGCCACGCCAACCAACACGCCGACCAACACGCCGACCAACACACCAACCAACACACCAACCAACACGCCGACCAACACACCAACCAACACACCAACCAACACGCCGACCAGCATGCCAACCAACACGCCGACCAGCATGCCAACCAACACGCCGACCAGCACGCCAACCAACACACCAACCAACACGCAAACATCTAACACACCGGTGAGCCAAATAGATACTGAGCCGCCGAGCGTGCCAACGAATGTTATCGCCATTCCTGCGAAAGAAAACCACATTGCGCTTTCATGGTCGCCTTCGAACGATAACATCGGTGTAACTGGCTACATCGTTCGACGAGATGGAAAGGAGCTAATCACCATCAATGGCAACAACCCGACGTATATCGACACGAGCATTGAACTGGCGACAACGTATACCTACACCATAATAGCATTCGATGCGGCAGGCAATTACTCAGATCCATCGTCACCTGTTACGGCAACAGTTCCTACTTTCGCCATTCATGACTCTGTTTTCTTCCCATTTATCGTGAGGTAAGTTAGAAACATACAGCGCGGTCGTTCAAACGAAATTAGCACAATCGTTACGTATCAGTCTGCTGGTAGCAATTCGTCACAAACAATCCAAATGGGTCGTTCAAAAAAGGAGAATGCGGCATGCCGGCCCATCGCCGCGATGACCATGACAACATTGAACAAGTACAACACAACATTCAGACGAAAGTTCATCCTGATACTGGTGTGTCTGCTGCTAGCTACCACGCTACCAGCAGCGGACCACGCCAGCGCGAACACCGCCACAGCCTCGCCAATCCATGTGACAGCCATCGCAATCAGTGTCCAGCAAGTCAACGTATCATGGACACTGACGCCTGGCAGTATCCGCAATGTGAGCGGCTTTCTGATCCGCCGCGATGGCATGCTCCTGGCAACAGTTGATGCTAGCACCACAATGTATTCTGATACCACCGTACAGCCTCGTAGCCAATATAGCTACACAGTCGAAGCATTAGATGCAACTGGAAAGCAATTGGCAGTCGCACGTGCCAATAATGCGCGCACACCCAGGTTGCCAGATACTACTGACACAACCCCCCCCACGCCGCCGGAAGAGTTGGACGTGATCGCGTATCCCGGCTATGTATTGCTCGATTGGTACTATTCGACCGACGATAGCGACGTGACTGCGTTTCTGCTTCGACGTAATGGCCAGCGCTTAGCGGTGGTCCCGGCCGGCACGATGCGCTATATCGATACTGATGTGCAGCCCGGCACAGTCTACGCCTACACCGTCGAGGGGATCGACACGGTCGGCCATCATTCGCTGCCTGAGGATGCGCCATCCGTTACAGCGCTCACCGGGACTGCGCCAATGCTGAACATCCCAAGTACAACCTATCTACCGTTGCTAGCACAGTCGCCAGCTATGAGCAATCTAGCGTTGGCGGCCAAAGCGGCAAGCATCACAACTGGCATCAGTTCGCATCTGACGCGCTACCCGTATCTGACCGATCTGGTGGACCGCTATGTCACCGTTAACTGGGCGACTGACAAAACTGGCACAACCGGCTCGGTCAAGTGGGGCAAAGTCAATGCCGACGGTTCATGCACGCCGAATACGACCGTGACCGCATCCTACGTCAGTATTACAGTCAATTCGGTGGGCGAATATCAATGGAAGGCGAATTTGACACTTACTCCCGATACCCAATACTGCTATCGGGTCTACCTGGGCAGCACCGACCTGCTGGGGACAAATGACTTCTCCACAATTCTGGACCCAGCTCTCGTCTGGGTCCAGCAAGCCCTTCTCGTTCGCGGTCTTTGGCGACTGGGGCGCATTTAATGACGATGGCACCTATACTGAGCAAGCCAATCTCATGCAGCAGATTGCGGCGAGTGGCGCGCGCTTCGCCGTCACGACTGGCGATAACGTTTATCCCTCGGGCAGCCAAACCAACTATGGCGACCTGTGGCAGACTGGCCCGAATACCAGCGCAATCTTTGGGCCAGAAGGCTGGACGGTGGCGGGCGCATCCATGCCGCTGTTTCCGATCCTGGGCAACCACGGCTTGAGCCGCTCGGACACCTATCATCCGCACCTGTACAACTGGCCCGAGGATCAGGCTGTCGCTACATCGAGCGGAAAGTATGTCAAAGAGACCTATTGCTGCGTCAACAACTCCGCCTCGGCCAGCTATCCGAGTGGCTGGTATGCCTTCGATGCGGGCAACGCACGATTCTATGTGCTGGATGCTGCCTGGGCCGATGGCAACGTCGGCACTGCCAGTCCGTATCAAAATGACCGCGACGCGCATTGGATAACCAGCAGTGCTGAATACCAGTGGCTGGAGCAAGACCTGACAGCGCATCCGAACGCGCTGAAGTTCGCCTTCTTCCATTATCCGCTGTACTCAGCCAACAAGCATGAGACCTCCGACACCTTCCTTCAGGGCGTCAGCAGACTGGAAGGGCTATTGGGGCGTTACGGCGTGGCGCTGGCCTTCAACGGCCATGCGCACCTGTATCAGCGCAGTCAGGCGGCGACCGATTTAAGTGGTAAGCAGATTGGCCTCGTCTCCTACCTCACTGGCGGAGGTGGTGGGAAACTAGAGTCACCTGACGGAGGATGTGGTGATGCTGGCGTCTATGCGATTGGTTGGTCGTATTCCGCTAACGGGGGAGCCGGAGCTGGGCGCGCCTGCGGTAGTGCGCCGGTGCCAACCAGCCGAGGGCAGGTGTTTCACTTCCTGCTCATAACAGTCAACGGCGGGCAGGTCACCGTCGCGCCGACCGATTCAGAAGGGCACACCTTTGATGTGCAGACCTACAGCTTCGGTAGTTCCAACACTAACCCGACGAACACACCGACCAGCACGCCGATGCCAACCAATACACCCACGGTGGGAACGAGCAATACGCCAACCCCGACGAATACGCCCACCAGCACATCGACATCGAACCCAACGACAATGACCTTTACGCCGGATGCGGATGCATATGTGCAAGCATCAAAATCTAGTACCAACTATGGCACGAGTAGCACACTGCGGGTGGATGGCGCAACCGATCCGGCTATCGAGAGCTATCTGCGGTTTACGGTCAGCGGTGTGGCAGGCACAGTGCAAAGTGCGAAAGTGCGCGTTTATGACACGACGGACGGCACATCAAACGGACCGGCCATCTATGGGGTGGGCAATACCTGGACCGAGACTGGTATCACATGGACCAACCGGCCGGCGCAGACAAGTGCCGCGACCGACAACAAGGGGGCGTTTGGTACGAACACCTGGGTCGAGTATGATGTCACGCCGCTCGTCGCCGGGAACGGCGTCTACAGCTTCGTACTGGCAGCCGACAGCACCAATGGGGTGGTTTTCTCGTCGCGCGAGGGCAGCTTTCCGCCGCAACTTGTGCTCACCGTCGCCTCCACCACGTCGAACACTCCAACGAATACGAATACACCCATCCCGACCAGTACGCCCACACCCACGAATACGCCTACCGTCGGGACGGAAAGCAACACGACTACGCCTACCGACACCCCGACCAACACGCCGACCGCTACTGTTGGGACAAGCAACACACCAACGCCGACGAATACACCGACCAACACGCCATCTCCAACCAATACACCGACCAGCACGCCGACTGGCGCTACACCGATTTTCAGCGACGGATTTGAGTTGGGTAACTTATCGGCATGGTCATCGAGTGGCGGGTTGACCGTTCAGAATGGTACCGTCAGTAGTGGGGGCTTTGCGGCGCAAGGAAATACCACCAATGGTGGAACCTACGCCAAGAAAACGCTGCCGGCAAGCTATAACGATGGCTATGGTCGCGTCTACTTTAACCTGGTAAGCGCCGCAAGTCAGGTCAACCTGCTACGCTTCCGCACTGCATCGGATGGATCACTCGCTTACCTGTATATCGACACAACTGGCAAGCTCAAACTGCGAAATGATGCCGGAGCGACGACAATCAACAGCACGACTCAGGTTGGGAGTGGATGGCATGACTCCAACTGCATGCCGTCATCAACGGTTCAGCAAGCACAACCGAAGTATGGTTGGACGGCGTGAAGATTAATGCACTCTCAGTCACTACGAATTTTGGAACGACCGCGATCGGGAAGCTCCAAATTGGCGAAGTTCAGTCTGGAAGAACCTACAATGTCATCTTTGACGATGCCGTCTTTGATATACAACAGATCGGCTTGTAAATATCCGACGCGCGCGTACACTTGCGGTATCAGCAATGTTGTGATCAAAACATGCGTTGCCGCCACGTTGGAAAACCAGTTACTGTGAGCTTGCTTGAGCAATGTAAGAAGAACCCGTTGTATAGCGATGCAGCGGGTTCTTCTTACATTTGGAGCAAATGGATTTATAAAATACGTCAGTGAGCATGAGTATCCTGTTAAAATACATCATGCGTATCAAGAGCAGACGCATGTTACAGTTAGAAGGAGAACTCATGACATTCCCCTATGTGCTCACTGAGCAGCAGCAGCGCATTGTCGCCATGGCCCATGACCTGGCGGCGCGCTTCGCCGAGCGCGCCAAAATCCACGATCCGGACGGCTCGTTTCCGTTGGAAAACTACGCTGACCTGCATGAATCTCGGCTATCTACGGCTGGTTCTGCCACGCGAGTACGGCGGCGACGAAGCAAGCGTTATGGACATGGTGCTAGCCCAGGAGCACCTGGCGCAGGGCGATGGCGCGACGGCGCTGGCGACCGGCATGCTCGTCGGACTGCTGGGCCGCATGCGCGACGAGCGCGGTTGGCCGGAGCCAATCTTCGAAACGATCTGCCGCACGATTGCCGCAGAGGGCGGGCTGATCAACTCGGTCGTAACCGAGCCAATTCTTGGCAGTGTATCGCGCGGTGGCACCCCGGCGACTGCCGCAAAGCCAACTGATGGCGGCTGGCTGATCACCGGACACAAAATCTTTGTCACCGGCGCGCCCGTGCTGCGCTATCTCGTCACGGGCGTGGTGCTGCCGCCGACCGAAGAAGCGCCGCAGGGCTACAGCGCCTCTGCGATTGTGGAGTCAAGTTCGCCTGGTTTGCGCATGGAGGACACCTGGAGCGATAATCTGAGCATGCGCACAGTGGGCAATTATGATGTGTATTATGACAATGTGTTTGTGCCAGACGAATGGATGGTTGGCCGCACTCCAATCGGGAAGAAGCCGTCGGCAGGCGGCAAGCGCCCGCCGACGAACGCTTGGGCACTCGCCATCACAGCGGTGTACCTGGGCATTGGGCAGGCAGCCTGCAATGCCGCATGCGACTACGCCAACACCCGCACGCCGCCCTCGCTCGGCAAGCCAATCGCCGAACTGCCGCACATCCAGCAGTGGATCGGCGATATTCAGGTCACGCTCGATGCCGCACGGGCGGTACTGTACAACACGGCGACCATGTGGGACAGCGAGGCTGACCATCGTGCCGAATTGGCGTCCCAAATCGCTGCATCAAAGTACCTATGTACCAACGCCGCATGCGCTGCCACCGACAAGGCGCTACGGGTGGCGGGCGGCTTCAGCCTGACGCGCAACCTACCACTGGAGCGCTACTTCCGCGATGCGCGTGCCGGGCTGTTCCAGCCACCGCAGGACGATCTGGCGCTGGGGCTGATTGGCCGGACGGCTCTGGCCGAGCGCAAATAGGCATGTATGTATGCCCTCATCTATAGAGGATGAGGGCATATCATCCCTACAAACACCACGCAAACACTCTTTCGGTATCCTTCTTCTTGACGGAACGACGCGCCGAAGCAGCAAGCTCGACCTGGCGTAACCAACAAATTCTTAGCAGGAGAGGAACCGTTATGAGCACAACATTGCTGAGACCGATGAAATGGGGAGCTACGCGCACCAGTTCGCGCGAATCAGCAAGACGTCGAGCGGCTGCTAGAGCTTTCCGCACCCGATATCGAAATCGTCGGGCCGCGCGGCTCCGGCCATGGGCATCAACTTTTGCGCGACTGGCTGGAGCGGGCCGGGCTGCGCCTCACAACGCTGCGGACCTTCAGCCGAGACGACGCGGTGGTGCTTTTGCAGCATGGCGTGTGGCATGCCGCCGACACGCAGCAGGTGATTGGCGAAGCGGACGTTGCGTTATGCTTTCGCGTGCAGGATGGACAGGTTACCCAATTTGCGCGCTATGATCAACTGAGCGAAGCGTTGGCGGCAGCCTGTCTCAGCGAAGACGATGAAACTGCATGAGCACTTTTTAAGCATACACTCACCGAATACACCACGTTCGCTCATCACTTTCAAACATTTTCTTAATAGCCGAGCAGTATCCTTCACTCATACGACGAACCAATGAGGTCGCCGAAGATCTTGAAGGAGATGCTCATCATGGAAAACGAAAACGATATAGTTCACAGCGATAACGACCCATCAGTAACGCCGCACCAGAAGCCTGCAATAACTGGAATGCCCGCACCGAAACGCGCGCGGCGCATAGGCGTTACAGCCCTGCTCGCGCTCGCGCTCGCGGGTGGCGCGGTCGGCGTCGGCGCAGTCGGCTCGGCGCTCACGGCGCAGTGGCTCACTCCGGCGACCGCCAAAGCATCGTCGGTGATTATGGCGCAACCCGTCGCACAGACGACTCAAACGCAAAACAGCGTCGCGGGTGCGGTCTACAAAGCAGTCAGTCCATCAGTTGTGGAGATCACAACATCGATGCAGGACAATGGCCGCCGCTTCTCGTCCATGAGCGGAACAGCAATCGGCTCGGGCGTGGTCATCGACGCCAGCGGCCTGATTATTACCAACAACCACGTGATTAACGGCGCGCAGTCGATCAGCGTACAGTTCAGCGACGGCACGCAAAGCACCGCTACCGTGGTCGGCAGCGACAGCACCAATGATCTGGCGCTCTTACAGGTCAGCAACATGCCTTCCGGAATCCCGGCGGCGACGCTCGGCGACTCAAGCCAGGTAGCGGTTGGCGACACGGCGATTGCCATCGGCAGCCCGTTCGGCCTTGAAGAGACGGTGACACAAGGCATTATCAGCGCGGTCAACCGTACTTACTCAGCCAGCGGGAGCACGCTGAGCGGCCTGATCCAGACCGACGCGCCGATCAACCCCGGCAACTCGGGCGGCCCGCTGCTCAACGCGCAGGGTCAGGTCATTGGTATCGACACCATGATCGAAAGCCCGGTCGAGGGCAACGTCGGCGTTGGATTCGCGGTGCCAATCAATGTGGTGAAGCAGCAACTCGCACAGCTCAAGGGCGGCGCGACCTTGCAGCAGGGCTACATGGGCGTTTCGGTGCAGGAATCAGCCGCTGCTAACCAGTCCGGCGTAACAGTGGCAAATGTGGCGGCAGGCAGCGGCGCGGCGCAGGCTGGTATCCAGACGGGCGACATCATCACCGCAGTCGATGGGCAGCCGATCACCGATTACGCGAGCCTGGCGGCGCAGATCACTGGCAAGCAGCCCGGCACGCAGGTGACCGTGACGATTCAGCGCAATGGCGCGACGCAGCAGGTCAAAGTGACGTTGCAGGCGCAGAACGCTTCGTAACCACAATGAGGCCGATGATCATCAATGATCATCGGCCTCATTCTTCTTTAATCATTTCTCCACAATTCCTCCATGCTTGTTCTCTATGCTGGTTACATACCGCTGATACACAGCGGCGTGAAGTTTCAGCATCAAAAGGAGAACATTGCACATGCAACGGAAGTCCATTCTTGTCGTAGCCGCGCTGGCGGTCGGGATTGCATTTGGCGTCATCTTTGGGCCATCCATCCGTGGCACCTCAGCAAGCGCGCAGACCCAGCAACCAACCCAAACTCCAGCGCCAGCACAACCGCAGCAGAACCAACAAGCCAACTCGCTTCGCAACACGTTTCTCGACAAGCTCGCCGCGGCGCTAAACATCCAGCGCTCGGCGCTCGACAGCGCGATTGTCAGCGCGGGCAACAGCACGCTCGACGAGGCTGTGCAGCAGGGCAAGCTCACCCAGGCGCAGGCCGACGCGATCAAGGCACGCTTGCAGGCGGGCGACCTTGGCGCGCTGCTTGGCGGACCCGGTGGTCGCGGCGGTTTCGGCGGCCCAGCCGCTTCCGGTAACTTCAAGGCCCAGATGGCCATCCACCAGGCGATCTTCAATGCAGTTGCCAAGGCGCTCAACATCACTACCCAGGAATTGATGACCCAGATGCGCAGCGGGCAAACACTGGCGCAGGTGGCGCAGACCCACAACACCACCGAGCAGGCAGTGACGAGCGCCGCGCGCGCAGCCGCCAAGACACAGCTCGATCAGGCGGTTAGCAACGGCGCCATGACGCAGGCGCAGGCCGATGCGATGTATGCCCGGTTGCAGCAGGCAGGCACGCAACTTCTTATGCCACAAGGTCGCGGCATGGGTGGCCCACGCCAGCATCCAGATGGCCGCACCACGCCGCAGACGCCAACTACCACATCGCAGACGTAATCCAACAATTTTCAAGCACATCTTGATATCAGCGCGGCGAGCATGACATGCCCGCCGCGCTTTCGTGCGCACCCACATAGTCTCCATGCTGCTTCTTAATAATGTCTAAACACGTTTTCTCTACAATGCAATCAGTAAGCGAACACAACAAAGAGGGAAAACATAATGAAGCAGCCGCCTGTTAAAACCAACCGCAACAAGATCAATCTGTTCTTCGACATCGCGATCTTTCTCATGTTCCTGGTCGCCATGGCACCGCACTTCAGCGGCATGGCCGTTCACGAATGGCTCGGCGCGGCGTTTGGCGCGGCGATTGTCACGCACCTGCTGCTGCACTGGCAGTGGATCGTCGAAGTCACGAAGCGCATGTTCAGCACGGCGCAGTGGTCGGCGCGCATTAACTACATCCTGAACACGCTCTTGTTTATCGACGTGACGCTGGTGATTTTCAGCGGCCTGATGATTTCCGAGGTGGCGCTGCCGCTGCTCGGCATCCAAACAACGCCCGGCGGCATCTGGCGCACGCTGCACGGCTTCACGGCGGATTTCTTCCTGGTGCTGATCGGGCTGCACGTCGCGCTGCACTGGCAGTGGATCGTCAACATGATCAAGCGCATGCTCCCGAAGCGCACCGCAGCACGGCACCTGCCGCAGGTCAGCGCCATCGCACAACCAGCACAGAAAGAGGCATAACATGAAACTTATCGCACGTATTCTTGCCATGCTCGCCGCCGCGCTGGTCGTCGTCGGCATCACATTCGCCATCAGCCAAACGAGTTTCGCACAAAGCGCCATGCCGTCCATGCCCGACCGCGCGGCGCTGGTGCAGTCCAGCACAACACAATCGAGCAGTGGCACCAGCAGCACGTTGGCCGCAAGCGCCACTCCGCAGCACGGCCCGGACGGCGATCATGGCGGGCAGGGTCTGAGTTTATTTGGAGCAATTGCTCTATTGCAGAACGTCGTAGTCGTCGGCGCAATCGTTGCCCTCGTTTCATTCGCAAAGTGGCTGTGGGCCAGGATCGGCGGCAAGAGCGACAAAGGCAAACGCAAGCGCATGCCCGCCGCGCCGTCGGCCACGTAAGTATGCAGGAAATATGTGCTCACGCTTGCGAACGGCAGCCATTCGTTTGATAATAACCACAACGAATTATCAAAATGCCGCCGCTCGCAGCGTGGGCGCATAATGAGGATACAACATTATGGCACAAACAATTCTGGTTGTAGATGACGAAGCCAAGCTGCGCGACCTGCTGCGTGTGTACCTAGAGCAAGAGGGTTACCGCGTTGTGGAAGCGGCGAACGGTCGCGAGGCGCTGTACGTCGCGCGCGTGGAAAAGCCAGACTTGATTGTTCTCGATTTGATGATGCCTGAGATGGGCGGCTACGATTTCATGCGCGCGTTCAGCAAAGAGGCAGAAACGCCAGTCATCATACTGACAGCCAAAGTGGAAGATCAGGACAAAATCCTCGGGCTGGAGCTTGGCGCAGATGATTACCTTGCCAAGCCATTCAACGTGCGCGAACTGATTGCGCGGGTGCGGGCCGTGCTCCGGCGCACGCAAAAGGCGGCGGTCGAGCCTGACCTGCTGCGCGCTGCCGATATCACGCTCGACCGCGCTGGCCGAACGGTGAAGATCGGCGAGCGTTATGTGGACCTGACACCGTCTGAGTTTGCAATTCTTGCGACGCTCATGGCCGCGCCGGGGCAGGTATTTTCACGACTCGATCTGCTCGATCGGGTTTCAGGAGAGGCGTACGAAGGCTATGAGCGCACCATTGACGTCCATATTCGCAACCTGCGCGCGAAAATTGAGCCCGATCCGAAGAGCCCAACCTACATCGACACCGTTTACGGCATGGGCTACCGATTCGCGGCGCACCGTGCGTCCGGCGCGTAGTTCGGCACAAGGCGGAGGGGCTATGCGGTCGCTTACAGCAAAACTTACCTTGTCATTCTTGCTGGTCGGCGCAATCGGCGCGATTCTGGTGGCGGTGATCGTTGGCCTGCGCACGCGCACGGAATTCAATCAGTTTTTATCTGACCATGATCAGGCAACATTGGTGCAAAGCCTCAGCAGCTACTACACGGCTCATGATGGGTGGCAAGGCGTGGTCGATATGCTGCGAAGCACCTCGCCGCTGGATATGTACAGCCGCAACGTGGTGCTGATTGACGCCAATGGCACGGTGCTGCTTGGGAATGGCCGCTATCCGGCAGGCTCAAACGTGCCGCCCGCAGAGCGCAACGGCACAATTATTACCGCGAATGGGCAAACCGTTGGCATGGCGCTTTTTGCAACGTCCACCAATGGCGCGCAGCCCAACCGGCCACCGCCAGACGCCAACTTTTTATCGCGGGTGACGCAGGCGGCGGCGATCAGCGTAGCAGTGGCGGCGCTGCTGGCGCTGCTGCTCGGCGTGCTGCTGGCGCGAACTCTTCACGCGCCCCATGCGCGAACTGACAGCGGCGACGCAGGAGATGGCACGCGGCAAGCTCGATCAGCGCGTGACCGTGCGCTCGCGCGACGAAGTGGGCGAACTTGCACAGTCGTTCAACCAGATGAGCGCCGATCTGGCGCGCGCCAGCCAACTTCGCAAGCAGATGACGGCCCGACCTTGCGGACATGATCTGCGCACGCCGCTCAGCATCTTGCGCGGCTACACGGAAGGCTTGCAGGACGGGCGGCTCCAGGGCGCGCAATCGGTATACACGATCATGCATGGCGAGGTCGAGCACCTCCAGCGGCTGGTCGAGGATCTGCGCGTGCTGTCGCTGGCCGACGCGGGCGAGTTGCCGCTCAACCTGCGGCCCATCGACCCGACGGCGCTGCTGGAACGCACGGCGCTGGCCTATTTCGTTCATGCCGAGCAACAGGGCATCGCGCTCCAGATGCAAACCGACGAATCGCTTCCGTCTGTCGTGGTGGACACCGACCGTATGACGCAGGTGTTGAACAATCTCGTTTCAAATGCGCTGCGCTACACTGACAAGGGCGCGATCATGCTGGCGGCGCACGCGCGCGATCAGCATGTGCAACTGCAGGTGTGCGACAGCGGCAGTGGCATCGCCGCCGAGGATTTGCCCTTCATTTTCGACCGCTTTTATCGTGCCGACAAAGCGCGCCAGCGTGGCGACAGCGCGACATCCGGGTTGGGCTTGGCAATCACCAAAGCAATTGTAGAGGCGCATGGCGGGACGATTGCGGCGGAGTCGACGCGCGGCATTGGCACGACATTTACCATTACACTGCCGGTTGCGTCAGGCAGCGGCACAAGCGACGGAGGCGTCATGCGTATGGAGCGTGCTGCCATTGGCGCACATAAAGTATAAGAGCAGCAGAAACTACGGAATTATGCGGCAGGCGCGCGTGGACGAAGAATCCAGCCAAGCACAAAGCCGCTGATAGCTCCACTCAGCACACCGCCCGCCGCGCCGCACAGTGCCCATGTCATGGCAACACTTGCGGAAGCCATAGCGACGAGCAGCGGCTCGAACAAGCCAAAGGCCGCCGCATACCCGACCACGCTCGCCACCACCGTGGCGGGAATAATCGCGAGCGCGCGGGCAGACACACCCCGCAACGTGACCCACTGCACCAGCCCGGCGAGCACACCGCCCACCGCGCCGCTAACCACGCCTACCAGCATGCCGAGTTGGGCAGAAAACACGTTCTCCGCCACAACGCCGAAGCCGATGCCGAAGGCCAGGCCCGCCGCGATCCACAGCGCGGCCCACGGCACGCGCCGCCACAGCACCAGCCACTGTGCAACCCCGATGATGAGCCACACCACCGCCCATGTCAGCGCGCCGGTGATAGCGCGCGAGAGGAACCCCATGTTAGCACCACCGGAAAATGGAATGAACATCGCGTAGATGGACGGGAAAAAAGCCCATCCAATTGCCCATCCAACACCGTTTGCAATAATCCAGGCGATCCACAAGGCTGAACTCCAGCCATACTGACGTTCGCGCAGCGCGATCATACATGCTCCTTCATGCAACAGCATACAAAGTTCATGCGCTTACCTACATGTATACAATGCACGGCAAAACAAAGCGCCACGTTGTGCCATGACACAGCGCAGCGCTCGTTTAATTTATTTGGTACGGGAGGGGGGAATCGAACCCCCGACTGGAGCTTGGAAGGCTCTCACGTTACCACTACGCCACTCCCGCGCAATTGCCATTCATTCTACTGGTTTGTGCCCGTTTCGTCAAGACAAGATGTGGTTGTGTATTACGGCAAAATCGCGTACCATGGCAACTGAAAAGTACAAATCATGAGGCGAAATAAACCATGCTTCTTTCGATTACTCCAAATCCTGCTGTTGACCGCACGCTGACGGTGCGCGGCTTCCGCACGTCTGAGGTCACGCGCATTGCTGCCATCCACGAGGCGGCAGGCGGCAAAGGGCTAAACGTCGTGCGCGCGGTGCAAACGCTGGGCCAGCGCGTCCGCGCAGTTGCGCCACTTGGCGGTGTGGCAGGCCGTCGCGTGGCGGAGCTTGCGGCGGACGAGCACATGGATGCCCGCTGGGTGTGGCTCGAAGCGGGTGAAACGCGTACCTGCCAGATTGTGCTGGACCCTGACGCGCCCGACACGCTGGTTTTGAACGAGCAAGGGCCGCGTATGTCACCCGACGATTGGCAGGAGTTCGCCGAAGTTGTGCGCGCAGAAGCACAGACGGCGCAGGCATTAGCTTCTTCGGGCAGTTTGCCGCCCGGCGTGACGCCAGATTTGTTTATCGACTTGCTCACTGATGTCATCGAGCAAGGCACGCCCGTGTGGCTCGACACCAGCGGCGCGGCGCTCGCCCGCGCGCTCGATCTGCCGCTCGGCCTGCTGAAGGTCAACATGCACGAACTTGGCACGGCGCTCGACACACAGCTTAAATCAATGCGCGAGGTAATTGACGCGGCGGTGACTGTGCTGCGGCGCGGCCCGGCAGCGGTAGTGGTGACGCTCGGCAAAGATGGGGTCGTAGCAGTCAATGCTCACGGCGCATGGCACGCACAAACGCCGCCCGTTCATGCTATCAGCCCAACCGGCAGCGGCGATGCCGTGCTGGCAGGTGCCGCAGTGGCACTGCTCGAAGATCGCCCGCTGGCTGAGGCCGCCCGGCTCGGTGCGGCATGTGGCGCGGCCAACACCCGAATGATTGGCGGCTGCGTGTTTGACATGGAGGACGTGCGCACGTTGGAACGCGGCACCCATGTGGAAACGTTGCTGTCTTTTGATTGACAGGAGCTACAAAATACATAGACGCATGCTACTGTTGGGCATCACAACGGGAATAAAATGTGCTATAACACCTGTTGTGCAATGCGCACGCGTGACTGCGTCTATTGGATGTATTTGAACGCCAAATGAGATAACATCATGCAACACGACCATCTTTCCGCCGTTGACATGCGATCTGCCGAGACCTCAAGATGGCGTCGCTTGCAAAATGCCGCGTTGATCTGGGAAAGCCCGCTGACCGCAACAATCCTTTCGTTGTTTGCCTACGCCTTTCTAACCGCTTTGACCGGCCCGCTGTTTGCCCATTCTACCTTTGCCTACTACAACTACCTCGCAGACGCGTTTCTCCATGGGCAACTGCATCTCCGCGTCATGCCGCCTATTGGCCTCGATCTGAGCAAATATCAAGACCAGTACTACTTATACTGGGCGCCGCTGCCAGCTGTGCTGCTCATGCCATTTGTTGCGCTGTTTGGCGTGCAGTTCAGCGATGTCGCGTTCACAGTGATGATCGCCGCGATCAATGTTGGACTCGTGGCGCTGCTGCTTCGGCGCGCATGCCAGCGCGAGGTCATCAGCCTGTCAGCGCTGCAACGCAGCCTCCTGGTGCTGTTCTTCGCGTTTGGCACAGTTCACCTGACGCTTGCGCCATACGGGCGGGTCTGGTTCACAGGCCAACTGATTGCGTTCATGTGCGTTGTACTGGCCTACCTTGCGACGCTCACGCAGCGCGGCTGGTCCGCTTTCGCGCTCACCGGGCTGGCGTTGGCGGGCGCCATGCTCACCCGCAACCACCTGGTGCTCACTGGCATCTGGCCAGCCTGCTACCTGATCTATCAGCACTGGTCGGTGCGCTGGCGGCGGCTCATTGGTTATGCACTTGCGGGCGCGATGCCGATTATTATCGGGGTGGCACTGCTCGGCGCGTACGATTGGCTACGCTTCGGCAACGTATTCGACAACGGCATTGCCCATCATCAGATGGATACGGTGTTCGCAAGCGACTATCAGAAGTATGGCGCGTTCAATCTCCACTATTTGCCGACCAACGTTTTTTACCAGTACATTGCCTATCCATTTCCAATCCGCGATTCGACGTTTGAGGGAGGGAGCCTTTTTCTTTTGAGTCCGGTATTTTTCGCGCTGTTCTGGGGTCTGGCCGCAGGTCGGCCGCGCTGGTCAGCATGGGCATTGTTTGCCACGATCATGGTCGTTAATATTCCCATTCTGTTGCTCATGGGTACCGGCTGGTATCAATTCGGGCCGCGCTACACGCTGGATTTCACGGTGCCGCTGTTGCTGCTGACGGCGATGGGCGTGCGCCGCTGGCCGGTGTGGCTACTGGCGCTGCTAACAATCATCTCGATTGTTTCGTACCTTATTGGAACACTGTATCTTGGTCAAGGTATTGCGCGTTGACTGTCACAATATTAAAAAACCGCGTCAAACATGTGCCTATAACACCCTGTAAACCACTAACACGTTATCAAGCTTCTACATGGCATATAAAAAGGACGAGGGAATTCAACCCTCGTCCTTTTCCATATTGTGTGCTTCGCTTATCTGTGTAACGAAACAGACAATACTGTTTAGGGAGTCGCGTTCGAATTGGCGTTCAGGTTGCTGTCCATGTTCGAATTCGAGTTCAGGTTCATGTTCTCGTTCAGGTTCGAGTTCATGTTGCTGTTCAGGTTCAGGTTCGAGTTCATGTTGCTGTTCAGATTCGAGTTCATGTTCTCGTTCAGGTTCGAGTTCATGTTCTCGTTCAGGTTCATGTTGCTGTTCAGGTTCGAGTTCATGTTGCTGTTCAGGTTCATGTTCTCGTTCAGGTTCGAGTTCATGTTGCTGTTCAGGTTCATGTTCTCGTTCAGGTTGGTACCCGCGTTGGTGTTCAGGTTCATGTTCTCGTTCAGGTTGGTACCCGCGTTGGTGTTCAGGTTTTCATTCAGGTTCAGGTTTTCGTTCAGGTTCAGGTTTTCGTTCGCGTTAGTGCCCAGATTCAGGACTCAGATTGGTGTTCAGGTTCTCGTTCGCGTTGACGCCTGTATTTGGTGTCGCACCACACGCGGCGATTGCCATTGCTGCAATCGCAAAAACCGCAACAAACCCGACCCTAAAATGCCGAATGACCCGATTGAATGTGGATTCCATAGAGCCTCCTCCTTACACAAGAATACTCGTTGCCCAAATCTACACGTTGCGTGCCAAGAGTGTACACAGATCACTCTCGCAGGCTAGATTGTAGATTGAACGGCTAAAAATTTTGCACGTTGTATGCCACCAAACCACTCAATCAGCATCAACTTAGCATCTATTCTCCTGTGACGGCAAATATCACAGCATATTGATCGCGATAGATTTCCTTCAAAAGTGGATCATTCTTGGCCTGTGCAATGAAATCGCCATGCTGAAGATCAGTGATGACGTACGAAGCGCCGAACTGCGACCGGATAATGTTGCCCGGCGTCGCAACCTGCCCGCGTGTGATCCGCACCCACTCATCGTACAGCGCCGGATTGTAAAGCTGCATAAATGTTGGGTCAAGCCCAGCGGTGTAAATATCAGATGAGTTATAGAAAAAGAGCATGGGAAAATCATCCCAATCGGTCTGAAAAATCATGCTGCCGGGCTTAGCATGGTCACGTAGCCAGTGCGATGCATCAGCGTACACGCCGACCGGCATGGACTGATTGGCCATGGCTTCACGGGCCTGTGTGACTGTCAGGAAGCCGGGAATCAGCAGCACAGCCGCCAACACACCTGGAGCGAAACGCTGCCAGCGCGGCAGGAGCGTATCCACCCAATCTTCAAGCACAGGCGCAATGCTCAGCGCGGCAAAAATGAGCGCGAAGGCCGGGAAATATTCAATGAAGCGGCGCGACTTGAACACCATGTAGCCAAAGACGACGCTAAGAATAAATGCCGTCAGCGTCGCGCGGTCCATCCGACGCGCGCGCCATCCTAGCGCCAGCGCGCCCAACGGCCATGCCGCCAGCGCCAACCCTGAATTCTGAAATCAGCGTCCAGGTGTCGTAGGGATACCATTCATTGCCAACCGAGGTCGACGTTGGATTGCTGAGCTTTGGCAGCAGGTGGTCGAAAATAAAGGCAAAATCTCGCGGAAAATACGGGTTGATGAGCAAGCCTGCCACAATACCGACCGCTGGAAAGATCACCGCGCCCCATGCCAGCCGCCGCTCTGTCAGCAATGCGGCAATGAAGTATGCGCCCGCTGCTACCATTAATAATGGAAAAGCATTGTACAGCCAGACGTATATAAAACCGAGCGGCAACAACAACCAGTAGCGGCGCTGAAACAGGCAATACAAACTCAGCACCAGCATGAGCAGCGAAGCATTCTGCGCCCGCGTCATGCTCATGCGGAACAGAAACGCCTGCGAGAGCGTAAATATCGCCAACGCCCAGAAGACCGGCCAGCGTATCTTTTGGCTGCGAAATAGCCACCACATAGCCGTCACCATGAGTGAGGACATGATCACGGTGGCAATCTTTGCGCCCAGGATCATGCGCGGCTCATCACCATTGCCGACGAACAGCGATAGCCATACATGAAACAACATGTGATGGTCGTAAAAAGCTGACGAGTTCAGAATGGTCATCGGCAACCAGATGAAATTCGGCGTCAGCCCCTGCTGACGAATCAGCAATGCCATCTTAGTATGGTAAAACGCATCGTTGTCGACCAAATTATTGGTGCCAAATTGAATCAGTGCGAACAAGGCCGCGCACACGGCAAACAGGCAAATAGCAACAAGCAGCGTCTGCGCCCAGGTGCTCCAACGCGGACGTACAACGACCGGAACCTCAGCGCGTGTCTGTGGTGCAACATCCATATAAGACATTCCTGTGATACTGCGAGCGAATATACAAAACTAACAGAACTCCCATCGTGGAACACGAAGTCACCGTTGAGATTGCCGATGCAGCAGCGTTGCGCAGACGACACCGTGGCGCGCCGCAGCGCACCAGCCAATCTCCTGCAAATCGGCAAGATATATGCCACTGCAAAAGTGTTTTGTCAAGTCATGCGCGAGGTATATGCGGCTATCTTGACGTGTTAGTGAATAGCCTTTCAATCACGGCAACATTGATGTCAGCAACATGAAGAATTGTGCGCTACGGTAGCATAAAGTGTGGATGCAAGCAAGCTCCCGCCAATGAGCAGCGATAGCAGCGTGGCCCTGTTGTTGCAACAATAAACCTGTGATGAGAAACACAATGAAGCAAAGGAAAGAGTTATTATGACAAGTACATCTATGACGCCGACATTTACCTTTCATGATGGCCCGACCATCAAGCGGCTCGGCTTCGGTGCGATGCGGCTGACCGGCGACGGCATCTGGGGCGAGCCGAAGAACCTCAACGAAGCCAAGGCTGTGCTGCGGCGCGTGCTGGAACTCGGCATCAATTTCATCGACACCGCCGATTCATATGGTCCGGATGTCAGCGAGCGGCTGATTGGCGAGACGCTCGCGCCCTATCCCAAGGGCGTGGTCATCGCCACCAAGGGCGGCATGATCCGGCCCGGTCCGGGCAAGTGGGAGCCAGACGGTCGCCCGGAGCACCTGCGTGAAGCGTTGGAAGGCAGTCTTCAGCGGCTCAAGGTTGACACGATTGACCTGTACCAGTTCCACCGGCCCGATCCAAAAGTGCCGTTCGAGGAGTCGGTCGGCACAATCGCCCGCATGCGCGAAGAAGGCAAAATCCGCATGGTTGGCCTGAGCAACGTATCGGTGGAGCAGACTCGACAAAGCGCAGAAGATCGTCCCGATTGTGTCGGTGCAGAATCGCTTCAACTTAACTGATCGTAGCTCCGACGCGGTGTTGGACGCATGCGAGCAAAAGAACATCGGCTTTATTCCGTGGGCACCGATCGCAGCAAACAACCTCCAGCAAGATGTGCTCAACGACATCGCCAGGCGGCTCAACGCTGCGCCAAATCAGGTGGCGCTGGCATGGCTGCTGCACCGCTCGCCGGTCATGCTGCCGATTCCTGGCACGTCGAGCGTGAAGCACCTTGAGGAAAACACGAAGGCTGCTGATCTTCAACTGAGCGACGAGGATATGGAGCGGCTGAACAGCGTGCGCGGGTAGGATTGACATGCTAAATCCAAACGGGCAGATTCGATATCTGCCCGTTTTTGCGCCGCAAAACTGTGGTCTTGACAAGCGCCGCCCGCCATGCAATAACTACATACCTTCTGTCGCATATCAAAGGCACGTTATGACGCAGTTTCACTTCGGCCCAATGTCGTTCTGGATAACGCCAGTTACGGTGATGAAAGGATTAGTTGGAGCTTCGGAATGGGCCGCGCGTGGCACTCCCGCCGAAATTGAGGAGTGTCGGGCGTTTGCAGGCATGTTCATGCCGTACCTTATGCGCCAGCCGAACACTATGGACCTTGATACCTTCTGCGACGCAGCTATTCAGGAAATAGACAACATCCAACGTCGCGAGCGATGGCCTTCTGATCTCGTTTTCCACTTCGGATGGGCACTTAAAAATACTCTGAGCCGCCAGCCGAACCGTGATGAAGCCCGCCGCGCCGCCCAGATATATCAACGGTGGCTCGACTCATGGGCGCGCGGGTCGCTAGGCGATCTCGCTGGTCATGCCGCTACGTATTTTACTCAATGGGGTGTGCAGCCGCTTTACGAAGGACTTGGCGCAGTTGGCTCGTTCGGCAGCTCTGTATGCGGCAGGTATGTAACGGAGTCGCGCTCTGTGTGCGTACAGATGGATGTGGTTTCCGGTGATAATGACGCACCACTGCAATTTATTGAAACACTGCTCCACGAGCAGGTCCACGCCGCCATTCATTACCGGTTGGGCGATGACCCGCAACGGCGCGAATTGGGATGGCCTGCATGAACTGGCCGCCATCATGACCAGCCAGCACGCGTTGCTTCAGGCCGCGCGCCAAATCGATAGCCCGGCGCGGCTATGGCGTGTCACACGGACGCTAGAGCGACAACGTGATGAGCAGCGCTACGGCGATTTGGCACGAGCGGTGATGCGCGCCACAAACATGCCGCTGCTGCCATGGCGCGCATGGCGCGTGATCTTCCGCCTGCCGCCTGAAATTCAGCGCGACTATGCCCGCGACGAAGTCATCACAAAGATTTTTCACGGACTCGGTTGGAAGGTCGATTTTCCCTTTTGTTACGCCGACAAATATGTGACCGTGTTTGCATAAATATGGAGATGAGCGTGGGGAAAACAACAGTGGAAGAATAAAATAACAAAGCCCTGTCGCGCATGATGCACGACAGGGCTTTAAATGCTGAACTAATCGCCTTGATGTTCGTTACCTATCAATTCGGTAGATACCGGTAACATATGTGTTACTAAGATCGAACTCGCGCTGCTTGTTCGCTGCGGTGGCGCAGGGGATTACTGCACATCGATGATCAGCCGATAGGTTGCCCCGTTCCCATGCGGATCGTAGCTGTATGTGATAGCGCGCCCACGTGTCGTGTACTGCGCTGTTGGCTGCTGTGCATCAACCTGTGACGCAACCCACTGCGCGCCCTCGTTCCAATCCGGCAGCGTTGTTGTGACGGCGGTCTGCATGTACTGTTTGACCGTCTCACCCTGTCCGGCACGGTCGAGCGGCGATATGGTTAGCACCACGCGCGCCGCATTGTCTTTCGTGCCCGCTACGTCGATAAACACCGGCGCATCGTCGGTTCGCCCGCGTGCAATCGCGTTCCCGTCCGATATGGCTGCTTCGAACGTTACGCCGGGATACGCCTGTTGGATGGTTGCCAGCGAGACGCCCAGTCCATCGATGAACGTTGGTTGCATAGGTGTTAATGGCTCGCCCGCCTGAATATGCTGCACATCGGTCGCGAAGGCCGTCATGTTGTCAGACGCCTGCGTGAGCAGCTTGTCACTCCTAGGTTGCTGCCCTAAGAAGGCCAGAAATCCCTTAATGCTGAAATCCATAGAGTCCACAAGGTGCTGCTTCGCTGGCATTGCACATGCGGGCGATTGAAGCGCCTGGGCGCGGCGGCGAATCTCTTGTAGTTTGTCGATCTGCGGTGCGAGCGCCACGCGCGGCGTCTGCCCGGCGAGCGTTGCTGCATCACTCCACTCTTGAACCAGTGGCTGTACTTGACTGATGAACGGCGCGGACTGTTCCGCGCAACTCGGCTCTGGCGTCGGTGCGGCTGCAAGTGGCGAGCCAGTACATCCAGCAAGCAGAATCAGGGCAACTACACTAACAATCAGTGAACAAATCATAGTAGCACCTCGAAGAATGTTGGCAACGACGGATACGGGTGCGGGCAATAGACACGAACGCCCCTGTCGGCAAGCTACGCGACGGGGCGACGGAGGGGGAACATATGGTGGGCGATACTGGACTCGAACCAGTGACCTCATCCGTGTGAAGGATGCGCTCTAGCCAACTGAGCTAATCGCCCTTGTTTGCCGTGCCAGAGAGTATATCATAGGCACGGCTGCTTAGCAAGTTACTTGGTTTCGCGGTACAGCACATGCTTGCGCTGCTTGGGATCGTAGCGGCGCAACTCCAAACGATTCGGATCGTTCTTGCGATTCTTGGTTGTGGTGTATGTGTGGCCGCTTTCGCTGCGCAGCTTGATGACGATGCGATTGCCCTTTTTCGATGCCATGGTCTCACCTATTTTGTGTTTAACAAACTTATAGGACAGGTTTGCGCCTGCCCTACCCAATTTCTTTCACTATTGTACCAGCAAATGCGCCGAAACACAAGTGCTACGCGCTACGCTCATACGCATTTTCGGACTCGTCCTGCTTGCCATTTCCACGAGCACTTCGCCCGGCGCGCCGCGTGATGGCGTCGACATAAATCGCCTCGATCTGCGGCCCGGCCTGGTCCGACGAAAACTCCCGCACCGCGCGTGCCCGCCCCAATGCGCCCAACTCTGCCGCCCACGCCCGCTGCTCCAATGCCTGCCGCAGCCTGGCCGCGAGGTCGTCCACGCTGCCGAAGCTGGCGTAGATACCGAGATCGCCCAGGTACTCGCGGCTGACCGGCGTATCAAATGTGACGACCGGCAGGCCCATGGCCATGTAGTTGGGGATTTTGCCGCTGCCTTCGGTTTCGCTCATCTTGGGCGCCACCGCCACATCGCCAAGCGCGAGGTAGGCGTGCGCGTCGCGGTACATAATGCGGCCCGGCAGCGATACGTGGTCGGCAATGCCCAGCGCCTGCGCGAGATGGCCGTAACGGTCCACGCCCGGGTAGCCCATGATCAGGAAATGTGTGTTCGGCAACGCGGGCAACAGCTTTTTCGCCGCTTCCATCAGCACGTTGATGCCTTGATATTCCGCCAGCACCCCCAGGTACACCACCACGCGCCGGTCTGCCGGAATGCCAAGCTCGGCCCGCAGCCGCTGCCGTTCCGCTTCCCATGTCGGGCTGTTATCAAATGGCCGGAAGCGGTCGGTGTTGATGCCATCTACCACCGTGTACAACCGCTCGGCAGGAAAGCCAAATTCATGCTGCACAATCTCGGCGGCGTTGTGGCTGGAGGTAATCAGCGCGTCGGCCTGCGTGTTGATCCAGCGTTCCAGATGCCAGAGCGGTCGGTACAGACGACTATGCGTACCGGACAGGAAATGATGATCGATCATTTCCGAGGTCAGGCTGCCCTGAAAATCGAACACCAGCGGGCGACGGAGCACGCGCTGTAGCGCCGCGCCGATCAGCGCGCCCTCATGGATGTGGGCATGAATAATGTCAGGCCGCATGCGTAGCGCCGTTTCTAATGAGCGATATGACAGCGCTGCATCCAGATAGATCTTGTGGCGCGACGAACCAACCATGGCGCGTTTGATCCACGGCACGTCCCACGAGCGGCGAATGTCCAGCCCTGGCATGTCGTCGCCGTTATGATAGGTAGCAAGCACGATCCGGTGGCCGCGCTTCTGCAATGCCTGCGCCTCCTGCCAGATGCGGATGTGGTTTCCGTAATCGGCAAAAAAGCTGGTCGGCGCAATCATCAAGATGTTATAGGCCAAAGTGTCGGGTTCTCCCTATGCTGTTACCTGTTGCAGTGCTGCTGTCTCACCCAGCCACGCATGTAACAGACGTGTCTGCGCCACAGTTGGTTGCGCGACAGGCACAATCTCAAGCTGATCCATGGGTGCTTCTGCTAGCGTCACAGGCACATGCAGCAACTCGTCGCGACGGAACAGGCTGAGCCTCACCGCGTCGCCCGCGCGCCGCTCGTCGAGCCGATCCTGTAAGAGATCCTGGTCAATGCGAAAGCCATCGAGCGCCAGCAATTCATCGCCGTCGTAGATGCCCGCCGCAGCCGCCGGTCCATCCGCGCGCACGCTGGCAACTTTGAGCCGCCCGCCTTCCGTCCGATACTGCACGCCGAGCCATGCAGGCGTGTGACCATTGGCACGCTCATGTGACCATTCCAACTCCAAGCCCGCCGCATGGAGCGCACCGGCGTAATCAAGCTCGTCGGTACCCGCAACGTAGCGCCGAAAGAAATCATCGAACGCGCCGGGCTGATCAGGAGTTACAACCGCCTCCACCGCCGCCTGAAAGCCGCCCGCTTCGGCAAAGCCGCGCCCGTCATCCTCAAAGCGCCGGTACAAGGCGCGCATGACATCATCGAGCGAGCGGGCGCTGTTAGTGCGCTGGCGAATCTCCAGATCGAGCAGCAGCGCGACCAATTCGCCTTTCAGGTAGTACGAAATAGCGGTGTTGGCGCTGTTTTCGTCGGGCCGATAGTGCTTGATCCAAGAATCAAAGCTGCTTTGTTCCAAACTTTGCATGTGCCGCCCCGGCTGGCTTTGCAATTTCACAATTTTGTCGGCCAGCAGTTCAAGGTAGCGCTCGGTGTCGATCAGCCCGGCGCGCACGAGCAGCAGGTCGGTGTAATAGCTGGTGATGCCCTCCATCGTCCACAGTTGGCGCGTGTAATTTTCGCGGCTGTAGTCGAACGGGCCGAGCGTTTCCGGGCGAATGCGCTTGACGTTCCAGACGTGAAAAAATTCATGCGCAGTCAAACCCAGGTAGCGCTCGTAGGCAACACGCGGCTGAAATGTCCAACGATTGACCAGCATGGACACGCTGTTGCGATGCTCCAGACCGCCGCGCCCATTCGCAATGTGAACGATGAACACGTAGCGCTGGTACGGCAACCCGCCGAACATGGCGCGGGTCGTCTCCACAATCTGCCGCGTGTCATCCGCCACCTGCGCTTCATCCTCGTTGCCGTGGCCCCACAGCGCGATCTCATGCGGCACGCCACCAACGTCGAATGAGAGCAGCCGGTGCGTCCCGCACTCAAACGGCGAGTCGACCAGTTCGTCGTAGTCCTGCGCAATAAACGACTGGAGATTGGAGATTGGAGATTGGAGATTAGAAGCAGGGGCCAAAGGTTCCCCAATCTCCAATTTGAAATCTGCAATCTGCAATCCCGTCGTCACCCGCCAGCCGTCCGGCACGTCCACATCGACTGCGCGCGGTTCGCTGGTGCGGCCCACCACGTACATGCACACCGTCGCGGGATTGAAATAGCCATGGCTGCCATCCAAGTGGCTGGTGCGAACGGTCAACTCGTTGGCATACACCTTGTAGCTCACATGGATGACATCTGCATCGCCCGCCGCGATACGCCACGTCGCCTTGTCTACCTTGTGCCACTCCAACGGCTGCGCTAAATCGCCGACACAGGCGGCAAACTCCTGCACATGTCGCGCATATTCGCGCACCAGATACGAACCGGGCGTCCAGACCGGCAGCGCAACGTCGAGTGATATACCTACCACGTTCCTGATGGTAAGCGTCACATGGTAGAGGTGCGTGTGCGGTTGCGGCATGGCAATCGTGTAGCATATCGCTGGTTGCATTGCAAGCACTCCTCTACGTTGTGGTGAGATTATACCGCCGCTTACAGTTTTCGCAACAAAGCAACATGCTATAATGCCAGTAGATACGTAAAACGTGGAGCGAAAACATAAGCGAGCAGCGGCACAGATGCGACTTACGTTTTATGCTTTACTTCTTATCACTTTCTGGAGAAATGTATGTCTTCTGTTGAATTGCGAAGCCGCGAAGTTGGCCCATGGCCGATGAACACCTATGTACTTGTGTGTCCCGAAACGAAAGAAAGCGTGCTGATCGACCCTGGCGCGGAGCCAGAAACGCTCATGGAGATGCTGGAAGGCACCACGCCAGTGTTGATGCTGGTCACGCACACGCATGCCGACCATGTCGGGGCGCTCGACGAGATGCTGGGCCGCCTGGACGTGCCGCTCATGGCGCACGCCGGGCCGCACGTCAATAATATGGAGTTGAACGCGCTGCAACTTGAGCATGGCGACGCGATTCAGTTCGGCAAGCACATGCTGCGCGCCTCCTACACGCCCGGCCACACCGAAGACATGCTTTCGTTCGCCATCGAGAACGACCCGCGCATCATCGTTGGCGACACACTGTTCGCAGGCGGCCCCGGCAAGACGTGGTCGACAGAAGGCTTCCAGACCACTTTGCACACGCTGCGCGAGATTGTGCTGACATGGCCGGATGATACGGTATGCTATCCCGGTCACGGCCCTGCATTCCGGCTGGGCGACAAGCGCGCGGCGATTGAGGCGTTCGTGAACCGCGACCATAGCGACGATTTCTACGGCGACGCAGAGTGGTAGTAAATGAACCGCCGATGGACGCAGATGAACACAGATAGATAGATTGTCTATTACAGGATGAACACAGATAGATAGATTGTCTATTACAGATGGTAGTCGTACAACTTTCCACATGATCTAGCAATGCCGTACTTATACGATATACATCGGCGTGTATCAGCGTGCATCTGCGGTTCTAGTCGCTGACAAGGAGAGGATTATGAGCAATACACAACGCCCGCGCCCGGTCGTGCTGGCGATCATGGATGGCTGGGGTTTGACGGAGCCGGGGCCGGGCAACGGCGTCGCGCTCGCCAATACGCCCAATGTCGATACATGGACCGCGCAGTACCCGTACACCAAGATTGCCGCGTCGGGAATGGACGTTGGCCTGCCGGAGGGACAGATTGGCAATTCCGAGGTCGGCCATCTCAACATCGGCGCGGGCATGATCGTGTATCAGGATTTTACGCGCATCAACAAGTCGATCGCAGATAGCGACTTTTTTACCAACGAGGCACTGACCGGCGCGATCAAGCATGTACAGAACACCAGCGGCAGCTTGCACTTGATGGGCTTGTTCGGGCCGGGCGGCGTCCATGCGCATGAGGATCATCTCTTTGCGTTGCTGGAGCTGGCCCACCGTGCGGGACTGGAGCGCGTGTTCCTGCACCTGTTCCTCGATGGGCGCGACGTGTTGCCGCGCAGCGCGCTGGGCTTCCTGGATACACTGGAGGGCGTGATTGCACGGCTGAACACAGGCATGATTGCGACGGTGAGCGGGCGCTACTATGCCATGGACCGCGACAAGCGCTGGGAGCGCACCGGCAAGGCCTACGACGCGCTGGTGAACGGCGTCGGCAACACGGCTCCCAATGCGCGCGCGGCAATCGAGGCATCCTACGCCAGTGATGCGAGCGACGAGTTTGTCATGCCGACGGTGATTGTGCAGGATAGCAAGCCGGTAGCCACCGTGCAGGATGGCGACGCGATTATTTTCTTCAACTTCCGGCCCGACCGCGGGCGCCAGTTATCGCAGGCGTTCATGCTGCCAGACATCAACGAGCGTATTGAAAAGCACTATGCTCGCCAGGCTGAAGAAGGCCAGCCCATGCCGAAGCAGCTTTGGCAGCGCCAGCGTCAGCTCGAAAACCTGTTTTATGTCACACTAACGCAGTACGAGCAGGACTTACCGGTCCACGTCGCCTTTCCGCCGCTGTATGTCACGAATCCGATGGCACGAGTAGTGAGCGATGCTGGCCTGCACCAGTTTCACATCGCTGAGACCGAAAAGTACCCGCATGTCACCTTCTTCTTCAACGGGCGGCGCGAAGATCCGTTTCCCGAAGAGGATCGCACGCTCGCACCATCACCGAAAGTTGCGACGTATGATCTTCAGCCCGAAATGAGCGCGGCGGAAGTCACCAGGAATCTGCTGAAAGCTATCGAGAGCGACAAATACGACTACATCATCGTGAACTACGCGAACCCCGATATGGTTGGCCACACCGGCGTCATTCCTGCCGTCGTGAAGGCGTGCGAAACGGTGGATAGCTGCATGGGCGAGGTGGTGCCTGCCATTCTTGAAAAGGGCGGCGCGGTGCTCATCATCGCCGACCATGGCAATGCCGAGGTCTTGATCGACCCGGAGAGCGGCGGGCCACACACCGCTCACACGACGAATCTGGTGCCGTGCATCTTGATTGCGCCGGAAGGGGCCGGGCTGGGCAAGAACGAGATCAGCCTGCGCTCCGGCGGGCGGCTGGCCGACGTCGCGCCGACACTGATCGACTTATTGGGCATTAAGAAGCCTGCTGAGATGACTGGCAAGAGTCTAATTGAACGGTAGAATCACATGTTCGCTCTATCAGGTTTGTTTTGATTGAAGAAAGGATATGTTGTGCTACGTCAAGATGGCCGTGCTCCCGATGTGCTGCGGCCCGTCAAAATCACGCTTGATGCATTTGGCTATGCCGAAGGCAGCGTGCTGATCGAGCAGGGCGGCACGCGCGTGCTGTGCGCCGCCAGCGTGGATGAAAGCCTGCCGTCATGGCTGCGCGGGCAGGGGCGCGGCTGGGTGTCCGCCGAGTACGCCATGCTGCCGCGCGCGACCAACACCCGTACCCGCCGCGAGCGTAACGGCGCGTCCGGGCGCACGCAGGAGATACAGCGGCTGATCGGGCGCTCACTACGCGCCGCGCTTGATCTGACGAAGTTGGGCGACCGCACCATCACGGTGGACTGCGACGTGTTGCAGGCCGATGGCGGCACGCGCACCGCCTCGATCACCGGCGGCTACGTCGCGCTGGCGCTGGCGCTGCACCGTCTACGTGAGAAAGGCGCTTTGCGGCGAAATCCAATTGTGCAGCCAGTCGCCGCCGTCAGCGCGGGATACGTCAGCGGGCATGCGCTCCTCGATCTGGATTACAGTGAAGACAGCGCCGCCGAACTCGACTGCAACCTGGTGCAGACTGGCGACGGCAACATTGTGGAAGTGCAGTGTACTGCCGAGGGGCGTTCCGTGAGCCGCGCCGAGCTAGATCAGCTGCTCGACCTTGCATCGGCAGGCATTCAGCAGTTGTTAGCTGCGCAGCGCGCCAAACTGCAGGACGCAGGTGTCACCGCGCTGTAGCATGCGGCGGCAGGCACCTGTCGAAGCGATATGCTATAATGCATCGCAATTACCTGGTTACTACGGAAAAGATACACGGCTCGCGGTTACATGTGTAGCCTGGAGACGATTGCAATGCTCGATCAATTGAAACGTGACGAGGCGCTCGTTCATTTTCAACGCGGGCTTGTCCTGGAACAATCGAATCGCGTCCGGGAAGCAGTTGAGGAATATCGCCGGGCGATTGCGCACAATCCTCATCTGCGCGAGGCCCATGACGCGCTCGGTTTTTACTATCAGCGGTTCGGGCTGCTGGCCAAAGCTGCCGATGAGTTTCGCATCGTCGCAAACCTCGAAGGTGATTTTATCTCTCACTTCAATCTCGGCTATACACTCATTGAGCTTGGGCGCTACGATGAAGCACTGATCGAGTTTGAGCACTGCCTCGCGCGCGCACCGCATGACGCGACGACCCACTACGAGATTGCCCACGTTCTCTTCCTGAAGAACGATTATCGATCAGCCTTGGATCGCCTGCAAATACCGCTGCAAGAGTTTCCCGAAGATTGGGAAGTCCATCATCTCGCCGGGTGCTGCTACCTGCGACTCAGCGACTATGACGAGGCCATGGCGGCATTCGGGCGCACCCTGCGGCTCACTATGCAGCCGGCCGTGCAGGCCGAGGCAATTGAACTGATCGAGACGGTGGAGCGCTACCGCGAAGTTGGCGCACCGCACTCACTCAAAGAGCAATTGTACGCCGAGCATGGGGTCGTACAGCTTGGCTCCTCGCAAGACGATGGAATCGATTTGCGCGAATACCATGATTACCACTTCACGTACCCGGATATTAGCGTTACATTGCAGCGCTTGTGCGCACTGCTGCGCGGGAGTGAATGGCGCTTCACAAGCGTAGTCGCGCTCGATCAGCCGACACGCCCGCTGGCCGAAGCGCTCGCGCTGGTGTTGCGCCTGCCGGTCTGCGACGCCGATACCGTACGACCAACCGACCTGCCGCTATTGGTGTTAGGCGTCGGGCGCGAGGCCGAGTTGCTGGATCTGGCGTTGGAGCGGAGCGTTAGCGAGGTCGTGACGTTTTGCCTGGGGCTGAACTGGTTGCGCCACCGCTCAGCGCTCCCCGATATCACTGGCGTGATCGCGCGCGGGAATTGCAGCGTGCCATGGGAAGCAGAACTGCGGCGGCTGCGGGCGGACGGCGCGCCTGCCGCACAGATCGACGCATGCATCGAGCGCGCGAAAGAACAAATTCTTGCGGCGATCCGCGACACACCGCCGGACACGAGCCTCGCCCGCCAGGTGCGCTATTATACTCACCGCTTTCCCCGCCTGCGCTTCGCGGATGTGTTCGACATCACGGAAGCCATGTCCCTGATGTGAAACGTACCATAGAAGCATCAGAGCGTCACCACCAGCAGCGCCTGCTCACGAATGAACGAGCGCAGCGCCGGGCAGTCCGGCACTGCGACCACCTGACAACCATCATTGTGTCGTAGCACAAACTCGAATGCGCTGGTCGGGTGCGGCGTGCTATAAAACACCGCGCGCTCGATCACCGGCCCCTCAACCTGCCAGCCCTTCAAAAGCTGATGCTGTAGCCATACCAAACGGTCCGTGCTCGTCGTCGTCATTGTCGCCCCCACGTACACTGTTGTATGTTTCAAACTCAGGCCGAGTGTAGCATTACAATGTAAAGACGAGATGAGGTGCGTATTAAGAAACGCGAAAGAACGCGCACGAACTGTTCTGCGCACATGGTGTTAGCGCGGCACAAGATCGGTATCAGCCGTGAGCGAGCGAACAAACGCGGCAATCAACTGCGCGGCATGCTCCACGTCGCGCAAGTCAATCATTTCGTTGGGTGAATGCATATAACGGTTGGGAATCGAAACCACGCCGGTCGCCACACCGCCGCGTGACAGCGCAATCGCATCAGCATCGGTGCCGGTGTAGCTGGGACTGGCCACGACGCTGTACGGGATGTTGTGTTGCTCAGCGAGATTGAGCAGCATCTCGTAGACCACCGGGCTGTTGGCAGAGCCGCGCTCCAGCACCGGCCCGCCGCCAAGCTTCACATCGCCCTGGCGGCGCTTGTCCATGTCGGGATGGTCGGTCGCGAAGGTCACGTCCACCACAATGGCAGCCTGCGGATCGAAGCTGAATGCCGACGTGTATGCGCCCGCAAAGGTAATCTCTTCCTGGCTCGTTGCGACTGCTGCCACGGTTGCCTGCGGTCGATCCTCAGCCAGCAGCCGCAACGCCTCCAGCACCGTAAACGCGCCAATCCGGTTGTCGAGGCCACGCGCCACCATGCGCTGGTTCGGAAACTCCTGCAGCGCGACGTCGATTACGCCGGTCGTACCGACACGCACGCGCTCCAGCGCCTCGGCTTTGTTCGCCGCGCCAATATCGATCCACAAATCCTCGATTTTGCTCGCCTTTTCGCGGTCGTCGCCTTTCATCAGATGAATCGGCTTTTTGCCAACCACGCCAATCACATCGCCATGCCGCCCGGCCATGCGCACCCGCTGCCCGACCAGCACCTGCGCGTCCCAACCACCAACGTTGGAGAACGACAAAAAGCCGTCGTCATCAACATAATTGATCATCACACCGATTTCATCAATGTGACCGGCCAGCAATACCCGTGGCCCGCCGCCATTCAGTACGGCTAGCGTGCTGCCCCGCACGTCAGTGGTAACCTGGTCGGCAAAAGTAGCGGCTTCTTCATGCCACACCCGCGCCGCGGCAACTTCATCGCCCGACGGGCTGGCCGTCGCCATAAGCCGCTTGAGAAAAGACAACGATTGTTCGTTCATACTGTTTGCATCTTTCTTTTTACACTTCCACAGAGATAATAACAAACATTTGCCACAGAGCACACAGAGCGCACTGCGAAAAAGATCATCAGTCTACGCTCTATGTGCTCTGTGGCAATATCCACTTTTACGGAACAGCAGGAATATGTCACCGCGCTGTCGCGGCGGCATGGCGCTGCGGATCGTTAGCTTGCTGCTGGTAGTGCTGGAAGACAACTTTGGCATGCTTGAATTCTTCGCCCGCGTCGAGAAGCCGCACTGTGGCGCGGTTGGCAAACTGTACTTCGTAGCTGCCGTAAAACTCCAGCATGTCGTCCATGGCCGCCTGCTCCTGCTTCAGCCCGGCCAGATAGTGGGTGTGTGCCTGATCCAGGACTGGCGGCGCGTTTACATTCGATAGCGCATTGTAGGTGCTCTCGATCTGGTCACGCAGGGTGCGGGTCGCTGCCACATGCGTCACCAGCGCCCCGCCCGGCTTGCTGGTCGTCTCGCGGTATGTCTGCACGGCAGCGCGCAACTGCTCACGCGGCTGATCAATCTTGCTGAGGTACGCCAGCACGGCCGCATCTTGCGCGACATCAAGATTTGATTTGAAGACGGCATCTGGCACCGATGTCGGCGCATTCGCAACGCTTGCAGCCTCTGCCGCTGCGGCCTGCGCTTTAGCCTGATGATCGTCAATTGCCTGACGCAGCGTGTAGTTCAGTCCGAGCACCAGCACCCACACCACAATCAGCGTACACCACACCAGCACCCACGCCCGGCTCATCTCGCGGCGCGACCGCCGCCAGCCCACCCACCATGGCGCTTGCTCGCGCGTTTCGCGCTGTGGCGCGCGGCGGGTGCGCCGCATTTTCTGGCGCAGTTGGCGTAGACGACTCCAACGACCTTCCAGTTCTGGCTCCGACACTTCGCTGGATGCGGGCGACATGGCGGCTGGCACGGTCGGCGGCGGAGGCGGCTTCATCATGCTGCGCTGCTCCAGCCATGCCAGCCCTTGTAGCGCCCGCTGGTTATGCGGATTGATCGAGAGCACCGAGCGCAAGCAGAACGCTACGCGCTCCGGCTCGTCGATGACGCCCGACAGCCACAGCCATGCCCGCTCATGGCGCGGATCGAGCTGCACCGCGCGCGACAGCAGCACCACTGCCATGCGCTTTTGGCCGCCTTTCGCCGCTGCTACGCCGCGAGCAAAGAGCTCCTGCGCCTCGCGCTGATTGGATTTGATTGCAGATTCACTCATTAGAGAACCGAGAATAATTGACGATGGACGCCTGCCCTGAATGAAGTCGAAGGGATGGACGATAGAACCAGAAATCGGGAACTAAGAACCAGGCGCTGGTGAAACAGCGTTCCATCAGTTCCCTGGTTCTTCCATATTTCCTTTCTCTGTCACCCGCTCACCGCATCACGGCTCCGGCAGCACGCGATTGATGCTGCGCTGCGACTCAAACGGATCCTGCACGAGCTTGTTACGGATCACGGTCCAGTTCTCTGGATCTTCGCCGCCAAGCCGCCAGATCGCGATGCCCGCCAGATCGAGCCGTTGCACAAGGCTTATTTTAGCTTCCAAACCACGGCTAGTCGAAAACCAGACTTCGCGCCCGTTGTAAGTGATCCAATTTTCCTGCACCGACCGTCCGGCATCGCTTTCCTGCAAATTCACCGTCAGCCCGCGCGAGCGAATGATATCATTGATAATATTCCATGTCTGCCCATAGGCTTCACCGCCACCGACCGGCCAGTTGTAGCCGTAAAATGGCACGCCGATGATCACCTTTGATGGATCAACCACGCTGGTGGCGTACTCGGCAACTTCACTCACCCAGTATACCGGCGCGACCGGGCCTGGCCCACCGCCGCGCCAATGATAATCGTAGGTCATGATACGCATTCGGTCCACGACCTTGCCAAGCGCGGCCCAGTCTTGAAAACCGCCCAGACCGCCATAGTCTGACGTTTTAGCATGGACGGCAATCGTTAGCAACTTTTCATGTTCATGGAGCGCCGTTGCGAGATCGGTAATAAATGCCGTGTACTCGGCGCGCATGCTCAGTGTCGAGCGCTTCATAGTCAATATCAAAGCCGTCATAGTTGTAGGCCAGCACTTCATTCACAATGTTGCGGATTTGGATGCGGCGCGCTTCCGGGTTGCGCAGCAGCGCAGGCACTGGATCGACGCCGTTCATTACGTTATGGACGGATGGCATAACCAACACATTTTTGCTGTGTGCTAGCTCAACCAGTGTATTATCGCGCGCATCCGTGCCAAATTGCAGGCCACCACCCGCTGTCGGCGTGTACCAGAACGGGCTGACCTCATCAATAATGTCGGCGTTTTCCTCAAAGGATTTACGATTTTCGCCAGAAAATGAGTCCGGCAGCCAGGCCGCGATGTAGCGGCCCGTTTTGGGATGCACGGCGGGCGTTTGTTCGGCCCCAGCACTGCTGACATCAGGGAAGATCGGCGCTGCGCTCGATGTCGGTGAGAACAACGCTTCCGTGGTCGGCGCAACAGCAGTTGCGGCAGTGGTGGGAACGGCGGGCGGCGTCAGCGCCTGCTGCGAGAGACCAACTGTGTTAATCGCCACGAGAACCCAACCAAAAATGGCGGAGAACAGCACCAGCCCGATCAAGGTTTTGCGGATTGCAGAGAAGGAACGACGGTTCATAACCTCACATAGATGCAGTGTTTCGCTCTCTTAATGGGTGCAGCGAATCCCACTGCGGCACTGTTCATCATGATTTGGGGAAACACATGGGCATGACCGGCAAGCGACTTCAATATGCATCAAGTTCACGCAGACGGTCGTCACTGATGCCAAAAAAATGGGCGATTTCGTGGAGCACAGTGCGGCGCACCTGTTGGCGCAGTGCATCGCGCCCATGAAAATCACGCACTAGCGGCTCGCGAAAAATGGTAATCACGTCCGGCAGCGGCGGCGCGCCCCCAACTCGCTCAGTGAGTGGAACGCCCTGGTACAAGCCATACAGCGTGTACCCTGGAGCAAGATTAACGGCACGGCAGTGCTCCGGCGTCGGCGATGCTTCAATCAGCACTTCGATATTTTGCAGGTGCTGCGCGAACTCGGGCGGTAACGAATCTAACGCTTCCCGCACTGTTTGCTCGAATGTTATTTCATCCATGACAGTCTACCACTCACTCAGGCGCTTATTATATGCGTCGCTGTTGGAATGTGTCAAGGATTTCGGACTAAGAACCAGGAACCGCCTACACTGACAGCGTGTCAGCATGTCAGCGTGTCATGGTTTGACGCCCGTGATCGCCCGTGCTACGATGTGTCGCAGGTTGTCAGATGCTGCGCATGCGCAGGAGCATAGTAGCAAACGTTGCATCGCTGTCCTTGCGAGGAGCTGTTCATGGCCGATTTTCCTACCGTAGGCGCGCCACCCTTCATCGATCGCATGTTGTCCGTTGCCGACTGGTTGAACTATGTGGCAAGCTATGACTTTGGCCCCGTCGCGCCAACACGCGTGGTGCTGCATCATACATGGAGCCCGACTGTTGAGCAATGGGCCGGGCTGCGCTCGCTACAAGGCATTCAGCGCTATTATGCCGGTCTCGGCTGGACGGCCGGGCCGCACATGTTTGTCGGGCCAGATGGCGTCTGGCTCGCCACACCGATGAGTCAGATTGGCATCCACGCAGGCGTCGGCAATTCCGGCATGATCAATGGCAGGCTGTGGTACTCGATTGGCCTTGAGATGGTCGGCGACTACGACCGGGCGCGACCGAGTGGCGCGCTGTGGGAGAATGTCAAGGCGGTGCTGGGTGGCTTGTCACGGCGGCTGAATATTGCGCCGCACCAACTCATCTCATTCCACCGCGACTATACAAATCAGAAAAGCTGCCCCGGCTGGGCTGTTACCAAAGACTGGGTGTTTGGCGAAGTCGAGGCATGGCTGGCTGGTCAGCAGCCACCACCTGCGCCGCCACCCGGCCCGATCGGGCAGCCGCCACCCGACGTCGAGCACCTGGCCGATGTGCTGCTCAACGAAGCCTACAGCCGCCGCGGCGAAGGCTACAACAGTGACTGGGCGTTTCATCAGTACGCCGTGCAGCAGAACCTCGGCTATCCATTTAGCAGAAGCGTCCAAATCAGCGCCGACGGCAAGCAGTACGCGTTTCAGCCATTTGCGCGTGACACGCTGTACAACGAGGTGCCAAACTGGGGCGATGTGCGGCGCATGTCGGAATTGCTGGGCGGCAGCATCCCGCCCAGCGGTCTCGGGCGCGTGCTGTTAGAGGCAACCTACCGCGCGGGTGGTGCGATGTTCCACCCTGACTGGGTCTTTCACCAGTACGCGCTGGCAGGCAACCTCGGCCCGCCGCTCGGTGAAAGCGGAATCATCACCGTGGACGGCGTGCAATACACGTTCCAGGTCTTTGCAACCGAGACGCTCTACAACCGCGTGCCGAACTGGAGCGATGTGCAGCGCCTCAGTGCGCTCGCTAACGCAAGCGATCAAGCGCTCATTCACCTGCGCGAGGCGCTGCTCATGCAGACGTATGCCCGTGCTGGCGCGGTCTACCACCCCGATTGGGCCTTCGACCAGATTGCGCGCGGCCTGAATCTCGGCGCGCCGCTGTCCGAATCGTACCGGCTGACGACTGGCCCAACGGCGTACGCGATTTAAGTGTACGCCACCGATACGTTGTATAATGTTATCCCGAATTGGAGCGAGGTTCACCGCGCAAGCGAGCTACTGGCACCACGTATGGCAACATTGGGCGCGCTCGAAACTACACGCCGCCCGTTGATGGCGCTCTTGTCGCCAAACGCGCAGCTTGAGCCAGCGCCTGCGCCATTTCACATCTTGCAATACGTGGCACCACGCGGCGAGCCAGTTGCCTATAGCGACCGCGCGGGCAAGGCGATCAAACTGATTGTGCTGCATAGCGATACGCTGCCCGCTGAGCAGGCGCTCGCCAGCATGACAGCGTTCAAGTCCCGCGCCATGGTACATTATTACGTGTCACTAGACGGCTCGATCTATCAACTACTTGGCGATCAGTACGCTGCGTGGCATGTCGGCATGGCCGAGTGGAACAGTCAGGAAGTGAACATCAATCTGATCAGCCTGGGTGTCATGCTGCAACGCGGTCCGAATGGCTACGCCAAACCACAACTGAACGCGCTGGCTTGGCTGCTCACGACGCTGCGGCAGCGCTACCATCTTCCGCCGGAGGCGGTGGTACGCTGGGGTTCGTTCGATCCGCGCCACAGCAGCGATGCGGCGGATGTGCCGGAGTGATATGATGAGCGGGTGAGCGCAGAACATAGAGCGCATCATTGACGCTTTACGCTCTTCGTTTATTATTCGTCCATCGTCCTTCATCCTTCTACTTTTTAGGAAGGAGCGAGCATGGCTCTTCCACTTGACCGGCTTAAAACGAGTTTCATTGTGGCCCAGCCTGGTGCCACAGGCGCATCCATCGCCTCGCGGCTGCCAGGTGACGGGCGGGCCCGCGATTACATCTACGTGTTGCTGCCTGACATGCAGGGCAGCTACATCGTGGTGTTCTGGCGGCGGTTGGTGCAACTCGCACAGCGCTCTGGCCAAAACATCGCGTCAGTGTTGCTGGAAGAACTGCCGGGCCTGCCGCCTGCCAGCATGGCCGTGGAGCGCGCCGATCTGAGCGAGCAGGAAGCGCGTCAGCTACGCCGCAGTCAGCCGAATCGCCGCCTGGTCGTGCTGGAAAATGGCGCGGTGGTAGGGTTGTTCGCCGAAGAGATGCGCGGCGAGGAGGAAGAAACGTTTGCGCAGGCAGAGCCGCCCCCGGCACCGGCACCGCCCTCAGTGCCCGCACCACCTGCACCCGAAGTTGGCGGGCCTCCGACCGAAGATGACCGCGCTATCAACGCATGGCTCGACGGTCAGCCGGACGGCAAAGCGCTTGAGGTCGGCCAGACGTATCAGTTGAAATTTAACGTCGCCAGCCCGCGCAAGGGCGGTGTGTCGGCAGATTTCAACGCGGCGGGCGCGTTCGCGGGACTGCCAGCGGACGTGCAGCAAGTCGAGATTACCGTGATGATCGAGACCGATGATTTTGATATCACCGGCGCGGATCAACAGACCATGGTGGTGCCGCGCACTGGCCCATCCACCAACGAGCCAACCTTTGCAATCATGCCGAAACACAACGGCCTCGGCACCATCGACGCGCTATTCTTCGTCAACAGCCAGGTGTTCCAGCACATGCAGATTGGGCTACAGGTCGGCCCAGTCATGCAGGTGACCAGCAGCGGACTGACGCTGCGTAGCGCCGTTCCAGCCACGCGTGCGACAAGCGACCAACGCCAAGAATTAAATCTGCTGATCATCAAGCGCGACACTGGCTATCAATTCCGATTACAAAATGGCGTCTCGACCCGCGCCACGATCAACCTCGGTGAGGCGGCAATCTCCGACATGGTCGCGCGGGCGCGCAGCGCGTTCCGCGAATTGGTATATCTGCTCCAAGATAACCAGTATGTGTACCAGAACGCTGACACGCACATCGCGCCGGACGTGCATGCCGAATCGCTCAAGAAGCTTGCGAAACTTGGCACGTATCTGTACCAGAAAATGTTCTTTGCGCCTGGCAACGGCGCGGATGCGCGCGCGATGGGCCAGTTGCTGCGAGACCTTTCGCAGCAGCAACGGCTAAATATTTCAGTCGTGGCGGAGCAGTTCACGTTTCCATGGGCGCTGCTGTACGACCGCCCGTTCGACGAGAACAACGTCGACCCGGAAGGCTTCTGGGGCTTCAAGCACATTGTTGCGTACTTGCCGGAGTTCAGCACCGCCACGCTGGTCAACTTCGACCCGCACATCCATGTTGACGGCAATCTGGCGCTTGGCTTCGTCTGCAACACGACGATTGACGACGACCTGAAGCGCAACGGCTTTGCGCCAGCGGTCGCCCCGCAAGCGAGCTTCCTGCAGTCGCTGGCGGGCGTTCAAGTAAATACCTACACGACCACCACCGACCTATACGCGCTGCTCAACAATCCTGATGTGGCCACGCAATTGCTGTACTTTTACTGTCATGCTGAAAGCGTGCTGCCGAGCGAAGCGGGCGGCGTGGATGCCTCGCGCGTGATTCTGTCGGACGGTCCGGCCACGCTGGAAGACCTGAACATCTACGCCGGGGCCGACGGCGCGCCGCTCAAACAAGCGCCGCTGGTGTTCCTGAACGCATGCCAGAGCGCGGAACTCAGCCCGTATCTGTACGACGGCCTCGTGCCGTATCTGATCGCCAAAGGCGCGCGCGGCGTGCTTGGCACCGAAGTGGATACCCCCGCGCTGTTCGCCGCCGAGTTCGCGCAGACATTTCTGCAGCGCTTTGTGGCCGGCGATCAGCCGTTGGGCGAACTGCTGCTCGACCTGCGGCGCGAATACCTGACCGAGAAGAACAACGTGATGGGCCTGGTGTACGCGCTATACAGCAGCGGCGACGTTGTGGTGACGCGGGATGAATAAGAGGTGAACGGGTGACGCGGTGATTCCCATTGTCATTCTGAACACAGCGCTAGCGGAGTGAAGAATCTCGTTGTGCTGCATTGAGGCTCTTCACGGAGCCTGTCCTGAGCTAGCCGAAGGGTTCAGAGTGACAGGATGCAGTGATGAGACAGTGAACAGGTGACGCGGTGACACAAACATCACGCACGCGCAAACCAGCGGCGAATCAACTCCACCTGGAAGCGATAGCCGCCATCCACCGGCTCGATGAGCTCGCGCTGAACAAGCTGCGCGATCGTCGTGTCCAGCGCGTCGGGACAATGTTGGCTGAGCGTCTCACGGCTCACAACGGCTCCTTCGCCGTGCGTCGCCAGCCAGCGCAACAGTCCGCGTCCGGCAGCGTCTACCTGGTTGGCGTCGATGTCGGCAAAGAACATGTCGCCGCTGTCCAGCGCGGCAGTCACGGCAGCTTCAACGTCCTCTAGGCGCGCGAGGCGGCGAACGGATGGGTCTTGTTCGTTTTTCAGCCTGCGATTTTGTGGTGCTTATACTAATTTCCTTACGGGGAGGTATACGGCACAGGAACATTCCGCAACTCCAAATGCCCGTTAATCCCCAACCCTCGTACTTCAAGCAGGGCTATTTGCTGGACATCGGCTGATACGCCCTCAAAGGATAATGTAAATTGATAGGGTGCTTGGCTGGGAATGACCTTTTCAGACCAGGAATGTTGACTTTCACCTTCAACGCTGACCTTTTGCTGTGGAAATGTTGCACCGCTAGGATCAATCAAGCGACAGCCATTATAATAGCAAAGATCTGCTTTATAGGCTGGTCCCTGATTTACCGCTACCACCGTAACCTGTACCAGAGTGCCTTCACGTTCCACTTTTGCCACCGTCACCGTCAGTGGTTTAGAGGTAGCCTGTGGAACTCCCTGATCGCTAAATATTTGCCCTGAGGCTGCTTCACTTGTTGGTACACCCGTGGTCGGTGTAGGACTACTAGGAAGTGTGGTTGGTTTGGGGATTTTTGTCGCCATAACGGGTACAGATGTGTTAGTAGCAGTTGCAGGCACTACTGTAGTAGGAATTGTTGTTGCAGGAATTGTTGGTATCTGAGTGGGAGCCTGTGTTGGGGCTACGGCAGTAATCGGTTCGAGTTGAATGGTCTTCGGCAGAATATTCTTATCAAGATTAATCTTTTGAGAATATGTCGCGAATCCTGTTGCTTCTACTTGAACCATTCCCAATTGCCCAGCGCGAGAACCATCAATATTAACTGTTGCCAACCCATTGGTGTCAGTTGTATCATCAAGCGGTGCTATACCGCCAACTTCGATTGTTACTTTAGCCCGAGAAATTGGCCGTCCAGTAGCTTTATCTTCCACACGCACTTGGTATATGAAGTTGGATGGAGAACTTGCACAAGCAGTAATGTACACCGTAAACAGAAGCGTTATAAGTAGTCGCACATGGTGAGTTAACCGAACAAAAGGGCTTTGTTGTGACACTCGATTCTCCTACAAGATTTTGTGTGAAGGCATGGACAGCTATCTATTTGTAGACTAAGGCAAAGGTTCAAGCTGGATCATTTTAGGCAATGCATCCTGTACTAGGTCGATGTTTTGCATGAACTTTTGGTATTGAGGCGCTTCAACTATTACTCTGCCTGATTTGCCAGCACGAGAACTATCAATATCAAACCTTGTATACCCGTTGCTATCCGTTATATCATCAAGCGGTGCTATGCCGCCAACCTCGATTGTTACTTTGGCACGAGGAATTTGCTGTCCGGTGGCTTTGTCTACCACGCGCACCGAGTAGAAAAAGCTTTGTGATGGGTTACGAGATGAGAAGGTGCCTTGGCTGATAAGTGCAGCTAGAACCACACCGATAAGACCAATGATGGCAACAATAATTGGTATGCGATCTGAATTAGGGGATTGCCGTGGTGCCGTTGGCATATGTGGCGCAGATTGTAGTGATGCAGGTGCCATATGAGATGTGGGAGTGACTATGTTGTGCAAGACGGTGCCTGCAAGTGATTGTTCAATCTGCTGAATTGTTGTTTTGAGATCTTCAATCTCGATAGCAACAGCAGGATCAACCGAACTACCTTCACGAGCAGCACGTAATTCTAACAACGCAAGGCGACGACGATGCATGGCGAGAATGCTTCGTTGCTGGTTACTACTAGATTGGCTCATATATGCTCTTCAGCATAGAATAGGAGACAATAGAATTATAGCATACCAGGCGAGTGGCTGACTGTAGTAATTATGCAGAATTCAGATGTTCCAATTCAGCGAGCGTGCGCTGCAACTGCTGTGCGGCATGCTCTTTCTCCATGACCATGTGCGGCGGCACCGCAATGCCATAGGTAGCGTACTGTTCTTCGAGAATGTCTAGTTGACGCCGGTATATCGTAACAAGCGCCTGAAGGTGCGCGATGCGACTGGCTGGCTCGTCGGTCATCGAATACCTTTCCGAGGTTACAGCATATCGATTCCATGCAGACAAACGTCGATATAATCAATTATTGGCACACTGGATACCCTGTATTGTAGCATGCGGCTGCTATTTTGAATAGACTTTACTTCGCAGACAAAAGCGTTATTCGTGAGCGGCGAACGCAGAACGCAGAGCGTAAATTACTTTTCCCTTTGGCATCTTATCATCTTGTTACCTTGCCACTCTCTCTGCTCTCTGCTCTGCGCTTTACGCTTTATACAAATGTTAACGCATCTCTATCATGAAATTCAGCTCAAACGTGCTATAATAGTAGCAGGAATTATGTCGATTTAAGAAGCTGTACCGTGCGTGTCACAGCGCACAGAGGGACGAGTAATGGAGATGTTTGACGAAGCAACCATGCCGTTGCAGCGCAGTGTGGTCAACGTCAAGCGGCTACAACGAGCCAGCAAACGCCTGATGGTCGTGCCGGTCGAGCCGGAACAGGGCCATTACCTGGTCGAAAGCGCGACACAACCGGGTGAAATGTACGAAGTGTGGTTGGCAAGTGATGAGCTGCGCGGCGAGTGTAGCTGTCCGTGGGGACAGCACGGCGGCGTCAATTGCAAGCACGTAATGGCGGCCTTGCAGGAGCACTACGCCGACCAAGGGCGGCTGTCGTTCTGGCGCAACCAATCAGAGGCGCGGCGGCAGCACCGCCATATGGTGTCCGGCGAGCAACTGTTTGCCACGCTCCGGCGCGCATCATAAAGAAGAGGGCAGGTTTCAGACCTGCCCTCTCGTTGTATGTTATGACCGCTCGTCCATCGGCACGTAATCGCGCTCACCCTCGCCAATGTAGATCTGGCGTGGGCGCGCAATCTTCCAATCCGGGTCGTTGATCGACTCCTCCCAGTGCGCCAACCAGCCGATCGTGCGCGGAATAGCAAACATCACCGGGAACATGCGCAGCGGAATGTTCATCGCCTGGTAAATAAGGCCAGAGTAGAAGTCCACGTTCGGGTACAGCTTGCGCTTGATGAAGTACTCATCTTCCAGCGCAATCCGCTCAAGCTCGATGGCAATGTCGAGCAGTGGGTTCTTTCCTGTCACCTCGAATACCTCATCGGCGACCTTCTTCACAATCTTCGCGCGCGGGTCGTAATTCTTGTACACGCGGTGGCCAAAACCCATCAGCCGCCCTTCACCGCGTTTGACCGACTCGATAAAGCTCGGAATGTTGTCTAAGCTGCCGATCTTCGTAAGCATGTTTAGCACCGCTTCATTCGCGCCGCCGTGCAGCGGGCCGTACAACGCCGCCGCCGCGCCAGCCATGGCTGTGTACGGGTCAGGCCGCGAGGAGCCGATCGCGCGCATGGCATTGGTGCTACAGTTCTGCTCATGATCAGCATGCAAAATGAACAGCACATCGAGCGCCCGCTCCAGCACCGGATTTGGCTCGTACTTGCCTTCGTTAATCTTGAACATCATGTTCAAGAAGTTGCCCGCGTAGCTCAGACTATTGTCGGGGTACACAAACGGCAAACCGCGAAAATGCCGGTAGGTGAAGGCCGCAATCGTCGGCACCTTGCCGACGAGCCGCAGAATCTGCGTGAAGCGATTCTGCGCATCCATGATGTCGCTGGCGTCAGGGTAAAAGGTGGATAGCGTTGCCACCGTGCTAATGAACATGCCCATGGGATGCGCGTCGTAGCGGAACACCTTCATCTGGTCCTTGATATTCTCATGAACCATGGTGTGAAGCATAATGCTATCCCGCCACTCCTGCAACTGCTCGGCGGTAGGCAATTCACCAAACAGAATCAGGTAAGCCGTTTCGAGGTACGTGCTGCGCTCGGCAATCTGCTCGATCGGATAGCCCCGGTAGCGAAGAATGCCCTTGTCGCCGTCAAGAAAGGTGATCGCGCTGCGCGCCGCTGCCGTGTTGGTGAACCCCGGATCGTAGCTCAGCAAGCCAAAGTCAGTATCGCTCGTCTTGATCTGCCGCAGATCGCTGGCCTTGATTGCGCCTTCGGCAATTGGGATTTCGTAGGTCTTGCCAGTCCGATTGTCGGTAACAGAGAGGGTGTCACGGGACATCATAGGCCCTTTCTATACTTTTATAATTCGAGCATGTACTATCGTTACTATAGCATAGTTAAGCAAGTGCGGTGCAATACCTGCATGCCAAACATCAGGCATGCACATGCCTCATGTCGAATACTATATCTCCTTTGCAATTTCCTATCCACAAGCTGTCATAAACTCATCGCTCTTCTGGTATCATACACACGGAGCAACACCATGAGAGAATGCCATGATTGAACTTACGCGCGCCGCCGCCCAGCGCATGCTGCTCGCCGCACAAGGATTGCAACACCGCCCTGATCACGCCGCCACCAAGGCCGACGTGCTTGCCATGATCCGGCAGATGAACGTGCTGCAAATCGATACCATTCATGTTGTGGCACGCAGCCCGTATCTGGTACTGTGGAGCCGCCTGGGCGACTACGCGCCGCGCTGGCTGGACGAACTGCTGGCGGAGGGCGCGCTGTTCGAGTACTGGTCGCATGAAGCCTGCTTCCTGCCAATTGAGGATTATCCGCTGTATCGCCGCATGATGCTGGAAGGCGTTGCCCGCCGCTGGACGTATGTGCAAAGCTGGATGGACGCCAACCAGGAGGGCATCGACCGGCTGCTGGAACACATTCGCGCGCATGGGCCGGTGCGCTCGGCGGACTTCAAGCGCACCGACGGGCAAACCGGCGGCTGGTGGAACTGGAAGTGGGAAAAGCGGGCGCTGGAAATGTTGTACACGTCCGGCGCACTCATGATTGCGCGGCGCGAACGTTTCCACCGCATCTACGACCTGCGCGAGCGCGTGTTGCCCGACTGGGACGATGCCCGAACGCCGTCGCTTGAGGAAACGCGCCGCGCACTGGCGCTCAAAGCTGTGCGGGCGCTGGGCGTGACGCCCGCAAGTTGGGTGGCCGACTACTTCCGCACCACTAAACGTGCCACCGTGCAGCTTCCGGCGCAGCTTGCCGCAGAAGGACTGCTGCTCCCGGCACGGGTGGAAGGCTGGAAAGAGCCAGCCTATATCCACCCCGATCACGCTATCCATGCTGAAGAAGCGGCGGCGGGCGGCCTCCAGCCGGAACTCACCACGCTGCTGTCGCCGTTCGATCCGTTAGTGTGGGATCGCAAACGGGCGCTTGATTTGTTCGACTTTGATTACCGGATCGAGTGCTACACGCCCGCGCCCAAACGGCGCTACGGCTACTTCACGCTACCAATCTTGCATCGCGGCGCGCTGGTTGGGCGGCTCGACCCGAAAGCGCACCGCAAGGACGGCATGTTCGAGGTCAAAGCGCTCCATCTGGAGCCAGGTGTGGCGGTAGACGACGAATTGATCATGGCGCTGGCGGGCGCGCTAGTGGAGTGCGCCGCGTGGCACGGCACGCCCGAAGTAGTCGTGCGCCAATCCGATCCGCCGAAGCTGGCGGCGGCGCTTCAGAAGGCTGTGAAACGAAACGCAACGATGCGCGGACGCAACGGCGCGAAGGCGAAGACAACCAGCACAATATAAGTGTATTGCTGGCAAGTTATGTTTAGCCACAGAGATGTGCCTGATGTTCCCTCAGTGGCCTCTGCGATCTCTGTGGCAAGAAAAGCATCGGCTTTTCGTTCTGTCAAGGTGAAAACAATGCAAATACCTGACAACCGCGACCGGCTCTCCACCACAATTCATCTGCTCGGCGACCTGCTCGGCGAGGTCATCCGCGCGCAGGCTGGTGGCGACATGTTCGAGCTTGAGGAACGCGTGCGCACGCTTGCGAAAGGCATGCGCACCAGCGACCAGCGGCAGCAGCGCGAGGAGCTGCATGGCATTATTACCAGCCTGTCTGTTGAAGATGCGCGCAATCTCATCAAGGCATTCAGCACGTACTTCGCGCTGGTCAACCTGGCCGAGCAACTTCAGCGCATCTGGGTGCTGCGCGACCGTGCCATGAGCATGCCCGACCAACTGCGTGCCGAGTCGATTGCCGTGGCCGTGGCCGAACTGCGCGAACGCGACGTGCCACCGAGCGACATTCAAGAATGGCTCGACCATGCGCTACTCATGCCGGTGTTCACCGCGCATCCCACTGAATCAAAGCGCCAGACTACGCTGGAAAAGCTGCGCCGCATGGCCGCCGACATCCAGCGTTTACACAACAACGACCTGCTGCCAGTTGAGCGTGATGAGATCGCGGCGCACTTGACCGAAGAAATTGTGTCGCTGTGGCAGAGCGACGAGGTGCGGCTGGTGCGCCCGACTGTGATCGACGAGGTCAAGAACGGGCTGTACTATTTCGAGTCGTCGCTCATGGATCTGGTGCCGCATCTGTACGATGAGTTTGAGCGGGCGCTCCGCACGTACTATCCCGACTTTTCCTGGCGCATCCCACCAATCTTACGCTTCGGCACCTGGATGGGCGGCGACCGCGATGGCAACCCCAACGTCGTGCCCGCCGTCACGGTGGAAACGGTGAAACTCATGCGCGAGGCGGTGCTGCGACGCTATGCTCGTGACGTTGCGCAACTCAGCCGCCGCTTGAGCCAGTCAACGCGGCAGGTCGGCATTAGCGACGAGTTACAGCGCTCGTTGGATGCTGACGCCGCGCTGTTTCCGAACACTGCTGCTGTCGTCGCGGAGCGCAATCCGCACGAGCCGTACCGACAGAAGTGTACTTACATCCATGAAAAGTTATTAAGCTCGCTCCGGCACACTGAGACGCACCAGCCTGACTGGTTCCATGACGAAGATGCAGCAGTGCTGCCGCCGCGCAACACGGTTTATCATGATGCTGGCGAACTGCTCGATGACTTGCGCGTGATGGAGCGTAGCTTGCGCGCAAATGGCGGCGAGAGTGTTGCCAATGGCGCGCTGCGGAACATCATCCGTCAAGTCGAGGTGTTTGGCCTTCACATGGCGACGCTCGATATACGCCAGCACAGCGCTCGCCACAGTGCAGCGTTGGCTGAGGTATTAGCCTACGCTGACGAGTGCGCCGATTACGAGGCGCTGGACGAACATGAGCGAGTCGCGCTGCTCTCACGCGCACTTGAAACACAGCGCCCGTTCATTCCCGCGCGCCTGCCGTACAGCGACGCAACGGTCGAGATCATCGAGACGTTTCGCACTGTGGCCGCGCTGCTCGATCAGATCAGCCCGCATGCGATTGAGACATACATCATCAGCATGACGCGCGGCGCGAGCGATTTGCTGACTGTGCTGCTGTTCGCCCGCGAGGCTGGCCTGTATCGACCCGAGCGCGAATTCAGCAAGCTCAACGTGGTGCCACTCTTCGAGACCGGCGCGGACCTGGCCGCCGCCGCCGACGTGATGCAGCAGTGTTTGCAGTTACCTGCATACCAAAAGCAAATCCAATTGCGCGGCAACTTGCAGGAAGTCATGATCGGCTATTCTGACAGCAACAAAGATGGTGGCTTTCTGGATGCAAACTGGGCGCTGTACCAGGCGCAGGTGGCGCTGCGCGACCTGGCGACGGAGCATGGCATCAATCTGCGGCTGTTCCATGGGCGCGGCGGCGCGGTGGGGCGCGGTGGCGGCCCGGCGAACAAAGCTATTCTGGCACAGCCACCCGGCAGCCTGGGGCGGCAAATCAAGATCACCGAGCAGGGCGAGGTTATTTCCGATCGCTACGGCATGCCGCCGATTGCTGAGCGCCACCTGGAGCAAGTGCTGAATGCGGTGCTGCGCGCAGGCTTCGCGCCGAGCACGGACGCGCCGCAGCCATGGGTGCAGACGCTGGAAGAGTTGGCGCAAATCGCTCGCCGCCGTTATCGCGCGCTGGTGTACGATGATCCGCGCTTCCTGACCTACTTCCGCAATGCCACGCCAATCGCTGAGATCAGTCGGTTGAAGATCGGCAGCCGCCCGGCCAGCCGCACCGGCAGCAACCGGATCGAAGATTTGCGCGCCATTCCGTGGGTCTTCAGTTGGATGCAGAGCCGCCATACGCTGCCTGGCTGGTACGGTCTCGGCTATGCGCTGGAGACGTTTGTAGCCAGCTCCGAGCTTGAGGTGGCGGGCATCGACACTTCGGATGAAGAAGCGCTCGATGTTCACCATTCGCGCCTCAAGACGCTGCAAACCATGTACAACGATTGGCCGTTCTTCCGCACGGTGATTGATAATGCGCAGATGATCCTCGGCAAGGCAGATCTGCAGATCGCCACCCATTACGCCGAGCTTGTGCCGGATCAGGAGATTGCCCACGCGATCTTTGAAGAAATCAAGGCCGAACACGAGCGCACCACCCGCATGGTGCGCGAGATCGCGCAGCTCGACCACTTGCTCGACAACACGCCAGTGTTGCAACACTCGATTGAACGTCGCAATCCATACGTCGATCCGCTGAGCTATATTCAGGTTGAGTTGCTGCGCCGCCTGCGCGACGCGCCGGAAGGCCCGGATCATGCTGCACTTGAAGACGCGATCCTGCTGAGCATCAACGGCATTGCAGCAGGCCTCAAGAATACAGGGTAAGAATGCGCCACAGAGACCACAGAGATCACCGAGAAAAGCTAGCTATCTCTGAGTCCTCTGTGATCTCTGTGGCCCAATCAATAGAGGAGCATTTGTGGGCGAACTCATTTTCACCGAAACATTTATTATCGAACTTTTGCTCGTTATATCGCTTGTAGCGCTCGTGGTGCGGCGACTGCGCGTGCCGTACACGGTGGCGCTCGTGTTGGTTGGTCTGCTGATGACCTTTCAGCAGCCGCCGCAATTCGAACTGACGCCCGAACTTATTCTGGCGCTGTTCGTGCCGCCGCTGATCTTTGAGGCTGCGTTTCACCTTGAGTTCCGGCGACTGCGCGACAATCTCCTTCCGATCGCGGTTCTCGCCATACCTGGCGTCATTTTAACCACATTCATTGTTGGCTATATTGTGAGCTACGGGATGGGCATGGCGCTGACGAGCGCTTTGGTCTTCGGGGCGCTGATCGCCGCGACAGATCCCATCGCAGTGATCTCGCTATTTCGCGCTCTGGGTGCGCCCAAGCGGCTGGCGGTCATGGTAGAAGGCGAAAGCCTGTTCAATGACGGTACGGCGATCGTTATATTCGGCATTGTCTCGGCCGCAGCGGGCGCGGCAGCAGGCGGCGGCGTGAACGTAGGTGGTGCGAGCGCAGGCGGATTTGATATCAGCAATGCCGTACTGAGCTTCCTGGTCGTGTCAGCCGGAGGCCTGGCAATTGGCGCGGGGTTTGGCTGGCTAGCGTCGCTAGTGATCTCGAGTGTAGACGACTACCTGATCGAGATAACGATCACTACAGTGCTGGCATTTGGAGTCTACCTTCTAGCGGAACGATTTCATGTCAGCGGGGTGTTGGGCGTGGTCGCGGCGGGCATTGTGTGCGGCAACATCGGCCCGCGTGGCATGTCGCCAACCACCCGCATCGTGCTATTCAATTTTTGGGAATATCTGGCATTTATTGCCAACTCGTTCGTCTTTTTACTGATTGGCCTGTCGGTCAACATTTCGCATCTCTATGCAAACATCGTGCCGATTGCGATTGGCATTGGCGCAGTGCTGGTGAGCCGTCTGCTAGTGGTGTACGGCCTATCAGGATTGCTCAACCTGTTTCAGCGCGACAGCGTGCCGCGCACCTACCAGCATGTTATGTTCTGGGGCGGCCTGCGCGGCGCAATCAGCCTGGCGCTGGTGCTATCGCTACCCGCCTCCTTTGCCGCCCGCGACCTGTTACGGATCATGGCGTTCGGCGTGGTGCTCTTCACGCTGGTGGTGCAGGGCACCACCATGACCTTGCTCTTGAGCCGTCTTGGCCTGGTGGAGCGCAAGGAAGTCGAATTGGAGTATGAGCGACGCCACGGGCGCTTGCTGGCGCTCCATGCCGCCCGCGACCGGCTGGAACGGCAGCATCGCACCGGCATGATTTCGACGTTTACATGGAAAAGCTGTCGCACGAATTGAACGATAGTATTGAGCAGGCGCGCACGGCGCAGCAGGAACTGATGCGCGAGCAACCGCATCTCCCGTTCCGAAGAAGTAGACGACGCCCGCCGCGAAGGGCTGCGCGCCCAGCGAGTCACGCTGGCCTCGCTGTACTCGCATGGCGTCATCTCGGAGCCAGTCTATGAAGAGCTTGTGACCGAAGTAGACGCTGCGTTGGAGGACGTCACCGCCGAGATGGCGCGCATTGATCAGAAAATTGTAGAGCCACAGGGAGTCGAAGTATCACAATGATTCAGGCGGCGGCGCTCCTGGCAGCGGGCGTCGCCGCCACGCTGGCGGCGTCACCGGCCGGTGTTGCGCGTTGCAACAGGGCGTGGATAGCCATCCTTCTGCTCATCCGCTATTTTGCGGTTCAGCACACGCAGCACTTCCTGGTAGCGGGCAGCAACGTCAGCGCGGTCATATTCCTCCATCAACCCCGTTTCGCTGCCATGTACAATCATCTCGGCCTGTCGCAACAATGCCTCACGTTGGGCATGAGTACGCGTCCGCTTCAAGATAATAATGATCACTTCCAACATGCGCAGCGTCACGGATGGGCTATCGCGCGCGTAGTTGCGAATTTTGTCGAACGACACATCAACCAAACGTTTGAAGGTCAGTGTTTCAACAATAACCCGCAAATGCTTATCATCGTCATAGCGATATGCATCTGGAAACCGGTGCTGCGCTAAATGACACAGCGCCTCGCCAAGTTCGTTGATGCACGTTATCGCTGTAAACGGATCGTTGATGCCCGGCGACAGGGCACGCACCGCCACCTCAACAAGTTGGTCAATTGAAAACTGAACATCTTGCTGCTTGGTGCGGGCGGAGCCAACTGCAAATGTTTCGTTCAACTGAATGGCAATCTCCTCGGAAACACGCTCGGCGGGATAGACAAACGCCAGATCGCTGCCACCAATGGCGTAATCACCAGGGCGGTGCAGCAAATGAATAATGACATTATGTTCCTTCGCAGAATCCATGATCGCTTCAGTATCAATGAATTGGACATAGCCACCTTCATCCGCCTGAATCGCATATGCTTCCGTCTCGAACCAGTCACGAAAACGCTCCTTTTGTTCCTCACCGGTGCCCTCGAATTCAGCCATGCTTATACCAATGTATTCGGGAAACAATCGCTCGATAGCTTTGCTAATATCAACACCGATTGTTGCAATAACATGATCAACTTGAATGGTAATCGCGATGTGGTGAATAAAATAAATCAGTACCCCAAGGTTGAGGAGCGCCAGCAGCACCGCTATCGTCACTGAAACATGGGGCACCAACGCCTGCTCAACGCCTGGATTATTCGAACTACGGATCGTCCGCAGCACCAGCAGACAATATGTAAAAGTAGCGATATAGGTGCCAAGTACGATCTGATTGCCGCGATCGCGCACGAAGTTGTTCAGCAGGCGCGGCCCAAACTGATTGGATGCCAGCGTCAGCGCCGCAATGGTAATCGAGAAGGTCGTGCCAGCAACGCCGATCACGGAGCTTGCAAGCGTGGAAAGCAGCGAGCGCGCGCCATCCGCGCCGCCCTGATAAACATACGACAGCGAGGATGGTATGGTTGTGACAAAATGGCCATCGATGTACAGCATGCACAACGCAAAAAAGGCCGCGCCAATCACCATGAGCGTTGGCACAAACCAAAAACTTGCGCGCAAGCCCTCCCAAAACTTTGCAGACCGAGTTTTCATGCCGATAACCTTTATATTATGTCGTGGTTTCGCGCAGCCGTGACACCAACCATAGGGCTGAGCGCTGCAATACCACCAATACTGCAATAAGGCCGAGCGCCATGATAAACAAAGCCAGCGTCTTAACAAAATCGTCGCGGAAGGCAAAGCTGAGTGCGGTAGATACTGCAGGCGGATGAACGGAATCAAGTACGATCATGGCAACAATCGTGATGATCATGGCAATGCCACCGGATACGTAGCCCGCACCCAGCGCCAGATAGATCAGCGCACCGGACAGCGATGCAATGAGATGTGATAGTAGTAATGAGCGGGTTGTATTGGTGCCGTGCTCAGGATCAAGGTAGATCAAAAAAGCGCTCGACGCAAGCGAGGCAAACAACAGACGTTGACGGCTAAACACTTCCAGCAGCGCCAACACGGCCAACACCACCACCGTTGGTAGCAGCGCCAGCAGGAACTCGCCACGTAAGTTCAGGCGACGGCGTTTGGGACGATCAGCGCCCGGAATTGGCCGCAAACTACGGCGGTTATCGGCCATGAACGATCCTTTGTATCTGTTTACCTTGCATGCGTACAGCAAATACCACGCCACGCTGCTTGTTGGTATAATGCAACGTATCACATGGCACAATCGTTGCTGACACTATGGTGTTGGCACCCCGCAACCCTGGTGGCGTGTGCAGCTTTCGACAACTCGTCAAAGAAGAAGGAGTGTGAAGCGATGACAACAGGAAATCCTCCATGCATGCAAGTGGGCAACGCATGTCGCTATGCGGATGACAGCGGTGTAGTTCACAATGCTGTGATTACCGAACTTGTGAGTACCCTTACCGGCGTCGTCAATCTATCATACAATGACGCCACAGACGAAGCGAGCAACGTTCCCCACAGTGAACACCCAGCCGCGAATCGTTGGGGATGTGCAGAAGAAGGCATACCAAACACCTGGGCACATACTGAGCGCGTAGCTTGAAGGCGCGGACGGTTACGGCGTGCAGCATGTACTTCAAAATCGTAGTATTATGTAAATTATAAGATGATTGATGATATAAATTATTACGCACTACATAGCTGGTATGGAAAGAGCAGTGACAGAACACGAAAATAATACCGTCATGCAGCAAGAACCAGTGCCTGCGATGGAACAGCACGCGAATGGTCAATCGCAGCACTCATCAAGACAGCAAAATACTACCATTCGGCCAATTGTGGATGCACAGAATGTTGATAAACGTTTTGGTCGGGTTGTGGTGCTTGATAATTTGACATTGAATGTCGCGCCTGGCGAAATTTTTGGATTGATTGGGCCGAGTGGCTCTGGCAAAACGACCACTATTCATTTGTTCTGCGGGCACCTTGCGCCTTCCAGCGGCACCGTGCGCGTGTTTGGCGAAGATCCGGTGAACTTTTCGCCTGCGTTGCGCCGCCGCATCGGCTATATGCCGCAAAACTTCGTTCTGTCGATGGACCTTACCATCAAGCAAAACCTGGGCTTTGCGGCTGGGCTGTATGGCTTGTCCGAATGGGGTAGCCGCAAGCGCATCCGCGAAACGCTGGAATTGGTCGAATTGTGGGACGCGCGCAACCGCTCAGTGCGGGCATCGTCAGGTGGCATGCTACGTCGCCTCGCGCTGGCCGCCACGTTGGTCCATGATCCTGATCTTATTTTTGCCGACGAGCCAACTGCAAATCTTGACCCGATTTTGCGCGCCAAGCTGTGGCGGCACTTCCGTAGCCTGTCGGCCTCCGGGCGGACGCTGCTGCTTACCACACAGTATATCGACGAGGCTGAGTATTGCGACCGCGTCGGTCTGATGTACGATGGCATGCTGATCGCGGACGGCAAGCCGAATGATCTGCGCCGCCGGGCGTTTGGTGGCGATGTCGTAGCGATTATGCTCGGGGAGCATGCGGCAAATGCTGCCTATGTTGTCGCTCGCGTGGCGGGTGTGCGGGCCACCGAATCAACACGTGACGGCATGCTGCGCGTTACGGTGGAAAGCGCTGACCGCGCCATACCGGCGCTGTTGGATGCGCTGGACACAAACGACGTCGCAGTTCAATCCATTGCTCAAGTCCGCGCCACTTTTGACGAAGTCTTTATCCGGCTGATCGAGCAGCATGGCGAGGGCCGCCCGGCACTGGGACGGCTGCGAACAAGCGCCGCAGATATGGAGTAGTACATGCGCGCGGTTATTCAAATGTTTACAGTTATGCTCAAAGAATTACGCGAGCTCCTGAGCCGCCCATGGCAGGCGCTCACGCTGATTCTTGGGCCACTGGCAGTCATGGTCGCCTTCGGCATCGGCTCGAACACGTCGGCCCGCCCGCCACGCGCCATCGTGGTGGTGCCGCCCGGACAGGAAGAGCCACGCCTGCTGCGCGATTATCAACGCCAGTTCGACCAGTATCTTACCGTGGTGGATTACACCTCCGACACACAGGCGGCGCTTGCCGCACTCAGACGCGGTAGCGTCGAAGCTGTGGTGGAGCTTCCACCCACGCCGTTCGAAACCATCGCGAGCGGAAAAAAAGCGACGATCAATGTCATCTATGATGACATTGATCCACTGTGGCGCTGGGTTGTGCCAAATTTTACGCAGGTGATGGCGGGCGAGCTCAACCGCGAGATTTTTGTACAAACTATCACCGAGCAGCTTTCCGGCTTGAAATCGGCGGCGCAGGATACGTCTGATATTTTGCGCCTGCTGGAAATAGCCAGCGATGCCGCAGATCTTGGTGATCGCGTCAAAGTTCAGCGCGCCCTGCGCGAGGCACTACAACGCACCGACACGCTTACCAAGAACGTCAATGCGTTTGGCCCGGAGGCCGCGCCGCTGATTCTAGGCGTGCAACAATTACAAGAGCAGCTCCAGCAGGCCGATCAGCGCCTGACGCTTGAGAACGCGGCGAATGCCGCTGCCGACGAGCGCCCGCTCAAAGAACAGCTTGGACTGACCCAAACCAAGCAGAATCTGCAGCAACTTGCCACAACACTTGATAGGTTCACCACTGTCCCGCCAGACGTTATTATCTCGCCGCTCCAAGTATCCAGCCGCAACGCCGCGACCTTTGAGCCAGATATTCTGTCGTTCTTTGCACCGGGCATCCTGGCCATGCTGGTGCAACACATCGCCGTCAGCATGGGATCGCTGGCCTTTGTGCGCGAGCGGCTATCGGGCGGCTTTGATTTGTACACGGTTGCGCCAATTCGCCAGTGGTCGCTGTTGATTGGCAAATACGGAGCGTATTCATTCTTTACGCTGCTGATTGCGGCGGCGGTGATGGTGCTGCTGATGCTAGGTCTTAATGTGCCATTGCTCGGTAATCCATGGCTGCTGATCCTGGCACTGGCGCTACTCACGGTCTCGAGTGTTGGTATTGGGCTCATCCTGTCGCTGCTGGCAACCTCGGAGCGGCAGGCGGTGCAGTTCGCCATGCTGGTGCTACTGGCAGTGTTCTTCTTTAGCGGCTTCACGCTACCGCTGCGCCTGCTGCTGCCAGTCGGCCAGGGAATCGCCTACACGCTCCCCGCAACATATGGCATCGGGCTGATGCGTGACATCATGCTGCGCGGCGCGCCAGGTCAGCTTACGTTCTTCGTCGTTCTCGGCGGCATGTCGGTGCTCTTTTTCGCCGTTAGTCTTTCCATGCTATACTGGCGCACCAAGGCACAATGACGCAGCACGCATGCTAAGCCCTCACCCTCGGTCCCGCTCCCAGTGGGAGCGGGAAGCTGCGACGGCAGCAGGGTGAGGGAACAGAAATATGCCAAAGTCCTGGTTGGTACGAATGCCGATCAGGGCCGTTTGACACACTCGCATGGTACAAGTCGTGTAAACGTATGCGATAAAGATCATGCAAGGAGACCATTGTGACAAACCAACGACCATGCCCGCTGGTGCTTGCCATTCTCGATGGATGGGGCGAGCGCGCGGAAACTGAAGGCAATGGCATCAAGCTGGCTCGCACACCCAACATGGATCAGTGGCGCGCAACGTATCCATGGACACTGATTCACGCCGCCGAAAAAGCCGTTGGCCTGCCCGAAGGCCAGATGGGCAATTCCGAAGTTGGGCACCTCAACATCGGCGCGGGCTTTGTGGTCAAGCAGGACGTGACCATGATCGACGACAGCATCGCCGACGGCAGCTTTTTCTCGAACCCGGCGTTCAATGCTGCCATGGAGCACGTCAAGGCGCACAACTCGCAGTTGCACATTATTGGGCTGCTCGGCATGGGCGGCGTACACAGCCACATGAATCATGAAAAGGCGCTGCTTCAATTCGCCAGGCGCGCCGGGCTGGAACGCGTGTTCGTCCATGCGTTTACCGACGGGCGCGACACGCTGCCGCACAGCGGGCTGGGCTTTCTGCGCGACCTCCAGGCGTTCATGCACGACAATGATGTTGGGCGCGTCGCCACAGTAAGCGGGCGCTACTATGCCATGGATCGTGACAAGCGCTGGGATCGCACCGAAAAAGCGTACAACGCCATGGTGCAGGGCAGCGGGCAGCACGCGCCAAGTGCGGAGGCGGCTATTCAACAGTCGTACGACGCCGACATCACCGACGAGTTTATCGTGCCGACGGTCATCATGGACGGCGATCAGCCAGTCGCAACTGTGCGCGCTGGCGACGCAGTGATCTGCTTCAACTTCCGCGCCGACCGCGTGCGGCAGATCACGCGGGCCTTTGCAAGCAGCGATTTTGATGGATTTCCGCGCCAGCAGATTCAGGACTTGTTCTACGTCGCCATGACCGAGTATGAAAAAGGGCTACCGGTCGCGGTCGCGTTTGAAGGCGCAGACGTCAAGGTGCCGCTGGCAAAAGTATTGAGCGACGACGGGTTGAAGCAGGTGCATGTCGCCGAAACAGAAAAATACGCGCATGTCACCTACTTTTTGAACGGCGGGCGCGAAGAGCCATTTCCCGGCGAGGAGCGCGTGCTGGTGCCGTCGCCCAAAGTCGCGACCTATGACCTTCAGCCAGAGATGAGCGCGGCAGGCATCCGCGACCGCGTGCTCGACACGCTGCAACAAAACAGCGCGGACGTCATCATTTTGAACTTTGCCAACGCCGACATGGTGGGACACAGCGGCAAAATAGATGCCGTAATCAAGGCGGTGGAAACGGTGGACGCATGCCTGGGCGCGATCGTGAACAAGGTGCTGGAGTTTGGCGGCGTGGCGCTGATCACCGCAGATCACGGCAACGCCGAACAACTGATCGACCCGCATGGTGGCGGCGCGTTCACGGCGCACACGACAAATCTGGTGCCTTTTCTGGTGGTCGCGGCAGACCAGTTGGCGCTCGACAAACAGCACATTACGTTGCGCGATGGCGGCGCGCTCGCGGACGTCGCCCCGACGGTGCTCAGTGTGCTCCACCTTGCAAAACCAGACGCCATGACTGGCAGGAGTTTGATTCAACGGCGTGAAGCATAAGCAATTATGACAAAGATTTGCGCAGGACGACGCACAGCTTGATCATTCGGCGCTGCACAACTCCTTTGGCAGGATACTACATGCAGTGTTTCACTACATTGGCGCATGTTCTCCTGCACCCCGTCGCTGCCGTGCCGGGGGTGCGGGGCTGCGCTAAGGTTATGAAGCAGTACACCTACACCCTAAAATGACTGTCTCCACTGCCGTATGATGGACTGCTATGGCACATGGTATGCCAGCTTTGCATGTGACTATTCAGTGCGAAATAGCAGGGGGCACAGCATGGCGAATTTCATTTTCTGGCTCGTCATTGGAGCGGTTGCAGGTATGATCGTTACGTTCATTGAAGGCGCGCACAGCCCGCGCGGCATGGCATCTAATATCATTGTTGGCGTGATTGGCGCGATACTGGGCGGCATATTTTATAGCTTTGTATTTACTGGTGGCATAGCTGTTGTCAGCAGCGGCTTTAATCCGACCTCCGTGTTCGCGGCCCTTATTGTCGCAGCAGTTCTGCTCGGTTTATCATACGCCACCAGCAGAACTGCTGCGCGCTAATACGCAATTATGGTTGACATTTTTCTCTGGCACAGCTTTTGCTCTATGATAAAACAACAGGTGAACATCGAGTTCACCCGCGTCACAAAGGAGTGCTACCATGAGTAATGCAAGCGATCGCGCGAAAGGCGCAATGGAAGAACTCGGCGGCAAAGTCAAGAAGAATGTTGGCGATGCCATTGATAATGAGCAGATGCAGGCCGAGGGCCACGCAACCGAGATGAAAGGCCAGGCTCGGCAGGAAAGCGCCAAGGCTGAGGAGCGCGGCAAGGGTGCGATGGAAGAGCTTGGTGGCAAAATCAAGAAGAACATCGGTGATGCCACTAATAACGAGCAGATGCAGGCCGAGGGCCGCGCCGATGAGCTAAAGGGCGACGCTCGCCAACGTACAAATCAGTAATCCAACCATTTGACTACGCGAGATAATAGCAAAGGACGTGCAGCCCGGGCTTTGGAGCCGGGCTGCACGTCCTTTGTGTGTTGCACGACATGTCGCATGCGAGCACAAGTAATGACGAAGCTATAAACTTTGAAACAGCTACTCTTTTGCCAGTGGCAGCTGCACAATAAACGTGCTGCCCACCCTTGGCTCACTCACCACGCTGACGCTTCCATGGTGGCGCTGCACAATTTCCTTCACGACATACAGCCCGATCCCGGTTCCTGAAGCATGCCGTGTTGCGCCCGGCACGCGGTAAAAGCGCTGAAACAGGTGCGGCAGCGCTTCAGCAGCGATTCCAATTCCTGAATCAGTGACGCGCACCATCGCATGATGTGACGATTGTTGCAGCTCAACGAGAACGCTGCCACCCTCCGGGCTATACTTCACCGCATTATTCAGCAAATTGCGAAACACTTGCTCCAGTCGTCCCGCGTCGCCGTTCACTACCATGGCGTGCTCGCCGCCCTGCAGGTGGAGGACATGGTGCTGCAATGTAGGCTGCGTCTCAGTGATGACGCGCCGGAGCAATGCGGTTACTTCCACCGGCGCAAATTCCATGACGAACTGGCCCGCCCCGATACGCGACACATCGAGCAGATCGTTTAGCATGCTATTGACGCGGTTCGACTGGTCAACAATCACATTGATGTCACGCTGATCGCGCTCTGAGAGCGATGCGTCTTTGGCGGCGCGGCGCAAGAGCAATTGCGCGCGGCCAAGCATGGTTGTCAGCGGGTTACGCAGCTCGTGCGAGGCAATCGAGAGAAACGCCTCGCGTTCATAGATTCCCCGCTGAGCCTCTTGATACAAGCGGCCATGCTCAAGACTTCAAGCTAATCCGCCGCCCCAACTCTTCTGCCAGCACATAGTCGTCGCGCTCAAAACAATAGATTGAGTCGCGTTGCGCCAGAAAAAGGGTTCCAAAGACACGACCCGCGACGGCCAATGGCACCGTCAAGGCGCAAATAAGCTGCATCTGCTCAAGCTCGGCTTGCTGCTCAGGCGTATAGGGCGGCACGTCCTGCTCGGAATCAGCTGCTTTGCGCCAGCGCTCTGCCCGGCCACTTTGCAGCACATGCGCAGGCCCGGCATGTGGCGCTTGCCCGTAGACGGCAAACCGATTGAACGACGCAACAAAATCATGCTCACTCGCGCGATATTGCGCCACTGCAACATGCTCAATCTCATCATCATTCTGCAGCGTGATGACGCACACATCGGCAAGCATTGTCACCACAAGGTCGGCAAGCTTTGGCAGTGTATCTTCATGTGTGATGGATCAGCCAAGAATATCGCTGGCATCAGCCAGGAGCTTGAGACGGGCTTCTGCGCGCCGCTGCTCAGTCACGTCGCGCGAGATCGCGATAGCCGTCATGTTATTGGAAGAGCCGTCCTGTTCCAGCGCAAGGCGTGTCTGATACTCGCGCGGGCCATACGGCGACTGAAAAGTGTAGCTGAACATAGTTGGTTCGCCGGTCGCAAACACGACGGCAAGATGTGCTTCCCATATTTCACACAGCGCTGCTTCCATGCCAAGCTCGCGGTGCGTTTTGCCGATAAATGCGTCAGGCGCGGAGCCAGTCACTTGCGCCACAATCGGGTTAACGTATATGTGGCGATAGTTCGCGTCAAAACGCGCGATGATATCTGGCGCATGCTCGACCAGGGTGGTGAATTCGCGCTCGCGGCGGGCGATCTCATTGCGCTGCCGATCGATCTGGCGCTGCATCTGCACTTTGGCAATCGCATTTTGAATGGCATGGCGCAACATCTCCGCACTCACGCTGCCCTTGGTCAAATAATCCTGTATGCCGCGCTTCATCGCCTCCACGGCCACCTGCTCATTACCGGAGCCGGTCAGCATGACCACCGCGCCAATGGTGGTACCGTAGCGGCGGTTCAATTCATTCATCAAATCCAGCCCGCTCGTATCGGGCAGGTAATAGTCTAGCAGAATGCAATCTGGCCGTACCTGATGAAGCAACTCCAGCGCCTGGGCGCCGGTAGCGGCCTCGACAATCGTGTATCTCATACTCGTATCGCGCAGCAAATACCGCCGAAGCGCCATGCGATCGTCGGGGCTGTCGTCGACCAGGAGCACTGTGAGCGATGGCGGGATCATAGGCTGACCTCAGCCGCGAAAGTAAGAATCACCATTTTGAACCAGTATATGCAGAGCGCGTCAATTGCTTGCACAAAATCTGCAACCACAAGCATGGTGGGGACATGAGAATCACACATGGCCACGGCATGTTACTCCGAAAAGGTAAAATAGAATGTTGTGCCTTCATCGGGTAGAGAGTCAACCCAGATCGTTCCACCATGCCGCTCGATAATGCGTTTTACAATTGCCAGGCCCACACCCGTTCCCTCGCCAAACGTGTCGTGACCATGCAGACGCGTGAACATGCGGAAAATAGCGTCATGATGATTATTGGTGATGCCAATGCCGTTATCACGCACATAGCATGTTACATAGTGCATGCCAGCCTCAACACTTGAGCCAACACGCTCAGTCGGCGCAGGCTCATCAAGATAGCCAATTTCAACCCATTTCTCGGCTTTATCGTTGTACTTGATTGCATTGGCAATCAGGTTAGCAAAAACCTCACCAACACGAACGCGGTCGCACAGCACCACGGGCAGCGGGCGCGGAATACGGATGTCGGTTCGCGTTTCTTCGATTTTGACATGCAGCATCTCAATGCTTTCGCGCACCACCGTGTCGAGCGACACGCGCTGCATGCCCAGCTCTGTACGCCCAACCCGCGAATAATGCAGAAGCGAGTTCAGCAACGTATCCATGCGCCGCGTCAGCCGCACAATTGTCTGGAGTTGTTCCTGGCCTGCATCGTCAAGCGTATCGGTATAATCTTCGAGCAGAAAATGAGCGTAGTTATGGATACCACGCAACGGCTCCTTCAGATCGTGCGAGGTGATGTAGGCAAATTCGTCAAGCGCTTCGTTGCTGCGGCTGAGTTCGCGGTTAAGCTGCGCCAGTTCTTTGGCCCGTCGCAAAATCATGCCAATCACCGCATTGCGCAGATTCAGCGCGGCCTCGCGCTCTACCGGTTGCCATGGCAGCGAATGGAAGCGCACCGTTTCTTTCCAGGCTTCAAATGATTTACGTGGGCTGAGGCGCGTGCCGCCCTCAGTTACTTCCACCGCTTTGATTGGCTCGCCCGCCCAGTTCACTGACTGGAGCACTTCTGGCCGAAACCAGATGATATATTCGCCAAGTTCCGGCGCGATTGGCAGCGCCATGATGCCGCTGGCTGTGTCTTTGCAATGCGCCAACGGCGGGCAATCGCGGGCCAGCGAGTCGGTCATGATGATCTCCTGATCCGGCTGCTGCGCGAGCCACTCCGTCAACTGCTGAACGTCCTGCTCGATGGGCGTGGAGCCAAGCAGCGTACAGCTTCCTTCGGCGCAAATTGCAACGCCGCCAGCGTCAATCAAGCTCAGGATCGATGGCTCGCCGTGGCTCAACGCTTCGTGCCATGAATCAGCCAGCGCCATGCGCTCGACAAGCGCCGCGCCGACCGAGCGTAAACGCATGCGGTATTCGTACTCGACAGTGGTCTGCTGCGCCGAAAGTTGCAGCGACACGGCCTGCGCTAAAAACTCACACGCGGTACGTACCTCGTAGGGAATGTGCTTCGGCGAGTTGTGATGACACGCAATCAAGCCCCACAATTCGCCGTCTTTCACCAGCGAAATCGACATGGAGGCACCGACGCCCATGTTCTGCAAATACTCGACGTGAATAGGCGAGACACTGCGCAGATGCGCGTAGCTGAGATCGATTGGCGCACCGGTATCGGGCCGCAGCGTCGGCACAATATCAGCCGCAACATACGATATATCCGGAATGAGCCGTAGCCAGTTGAGCGTGTACAGCACGCGCGCCTGTTTGGGGATGTCGCTTGCGGGATAGTGCAGGCCCAGGAATGGGTCCAGTGCGTCTATTTTGGCTTCCGCAATCACCGAGCCGTGACCATCTTCGTCGAATTGATAAACCATGACGCGGTCGAAGCCGGTCAGCATCCGTACTTCATGCGCGGTGGTCTGGCAGAAATCCTCGAATGTCGGCGCTCGTTGGATGCGCCCGATCATGGTTTTGACCAGTCGATAAAAATCCTTGGGCGCTTCAGCCGGTGGACGAGCAACTTCGAGTTCCAACACGATCACGCCCTGCCGTCGATGAACCATGCCGTCGAACAGCGGGCCGCCATCGATCAGCGGCAGCGTCCAGACATACATCGGGTTATCAACAACATCTTCAGCTACCAGCAGATTGCGCAATTCATCAACATGCGGTTGCGGCAGCAGCGCGCTGAGCGGCTGACTCAGGAATTCAAGTGCGGCGCGATGCACATATTCATCGGTGTTGTTGCTGATCTGCACAATAGCTAAATCTGGATCGCTGAGCACAACCAGCAGACCGTGCGGCTGAATCCGCCCGGGAATATGGATCGGCTCTTTGTCGCAGGTGGCCAGGTCAACTTGATATGATTGTGAGTCCATAGATTATCGCTCTTCTAGCCATTGGTGCAGCGTCGTAAACGTTGTTTGCGCTGCCGCGATCATGGCGTGCTCCACCACCATGTCTGTGGCGACACGGACCGCAAATTGGCCGTAGGTTCGCCACATCTCGCCGACGCGCGAGCCGTAGTTCGCAAAGAACGCGCCACCATGGTCGGGCGCAAAGCCAAATCGCCGCTGAAGGTGCCGCGAGATGAGATGCCCGCCGAGTGTCGCGCCTTCTAACACATACAGCACACCCGCCGCATCAGCCAGCGTTTGTACTTTAGGAACGCGCGCGCAAGATTGCGCTTGATGCACGCCAAAGAAACTGAGATCGCGATCCAGCAGCGGCGTCTTCAGACGCGCTTCAATATCAAAGTCATACGCATGCCATGCCTGAATCCGCAACAATTGGGCTTCCAGTGGCGCATAGAAGCCGTGAAAGCGCTGCAGCAGCCGTATGTAGGCCAGGCGGGTGAGTGTTGGATTGAGCAGATCAAGCTCATGCTCAAGGGCAACGTGTTGCGTGTGAGTTGCCTCTTTAAGATGCACTAAAACAGATGCTTTGCTCATTGTTGAAACGTAATACATTCAGCGTGCCGGGGCGCGCCTGCTATGTAATACCCTTATCAAGGGGAGGTGCTATTGGCGCAATGTTGCCAATGATATGTGGCAGCGGGCTTGCTTGCGTTTCCTCCAGGCTGAGCACATGAATGCCGTGCTCATCGATCACAAACTCGCGTAGCGTGCGATCATAGGTGCTGTAGCGCATGTGGAGCACGGCCAGCACGCGGTACACCGAGCCGCCGACCTGATATTTTTGTAGCACAATCACATTTTCATCGAACAGCCCAATTGCTGTACTAGCCAGATTAATCTGTAGCTGGCGAAAAGGATCGATTTCGTACACGAGCAAGCTCGTAATCGCCTCGCCGTAAATATGATCATCGAGCGCCGCCAGGAAATCGCACGCGCGCGCACCAAGCACATCAAGCAAAATGCTCACGTCATCAATCACCAGCCGCCGCACTTTCGCGCTTGAGAGAAATGGCAGCAGATAACTGCCAACGACATCCGGCTCAAGCTGGTTAGGCGAAAAGCGCAACACATGCACACTGCCGGCCTGTTTTGCGGCCACAAGATCAACCTTTAACGTTGCCGCCTTCTGGTCAAGTTCACCACCATGCTCACTAAAGCTCACATAGACACTTTGCGCGTCAGGCGTCGCTTGCTCTACCGCCCAGCGCAATGCCAGGCTCGTGCGGCCCGTACCCGACGCGCCGGCAAGAATCGTGGTTGTCCCCGCGGTCGGGCCACCATCCATCAAATCATCGAGTTCAGGCAAACCAAACGGCGCGCGCCCCACCGGTCGCGCCCGTTCAGATGGCGTAGGATACGCCTCAAGGCGCGGAAAAATGGTAACACCCTGGTCGCCAATCGTCATGAGATGCTGACCCGGTAGCGGCTCGGCACCGCGCTGCTTGACAACCTCAAGGTAGCGCGTATGCCGCCGCATCTCGCGGTAAAGTGTCAAACTAATGATGGTATCAGCAATGGTGAACTGCGGGTACAGCGCGCGGTCGTCGTAATCTCCGGCCAGCGTCAACAGCAAAGTCATGTTGGTGAACGATATTTGCGTTGACAAGGTGCGCAACAGCGTCCGCAGGACAGTATCAGAGTTGCCATGCTTGAGGCCCTGGAATCCATCAATAAGTACCAGTTGCGCCTGCGATTTACGTATAGTTGTTGCAACTGAGTTAACGAAGTCCTCCTCTGCCTCATCCATCAGACTGTGAAGTGACACTATTGTAATCGCATGCCCCACCAGGTTCTCATCGAAAAACGAAAACCCTTGCAGATGCGATAGCAGTTTGGTATGGCTTTCGGAATATGCCGTGATAATCAGCGTCCTGATGCCTTGCCGCGCCGCTTGAAACACAATCTGGCTTGCAGTGACGGTCTTCCCCACCCCAGGCGCACCAACGAGCATGACCAATGAACCAGAGGCAATGCCACCCCCCAACACGGCGTCAAGCCCGAGCACACCCGTTGTAAGTACAGCGGTTGAACTCATGTTGTCTTCCTTCTCACGCAGCAATGCGCCGCGCTGCACAACTTTCGCTCGGCAGAACAGCGTAACTCACCATCAAAAAGTATCCTCGGTCATAGCAACCCAACTGTGAGCCGCCTGTGGCAGCCATGGGTGTAGATGTGTATCGATTGGCATGGCATGACTTGGTCGGCGCGCAAACCCTGACAAATATATGCATGCAATTCGTGGCACGTACGTGCAATTTGTAAAAAAACGATAATATGGTAAGTATAGTAGTATACGGTATTGTGCGTATCAGTGCAACCTGTTGCCGTGGTGAAGGTACATTTACACGGACATGCATAGCATAAAGGCCACCGAGCATACAAAGGTACAAAGGGTTTAATACCTTAGTGTGCTCGGTGACCTCTGGCGGCTTTTTTATACGTGCTCCAGCCGCTGCCGTAGCGCCTCGTACAGCATGAGGCTCGTCGCCACCGCGAGATTCAGCGAGTCGCGCCGCCCGACCATGGGAATACGCACCACGGTGTCACACCGCGCCTGCTCGCTCGCCGATAAGCCGTTGCGCTCGCCGCCCATCAGCAGCACCACTGGCCGTCGGTAGTCGGCTTCGCGGTAGTCGATGGTCGCGGCAGGCGCGGTGCCGATGACCGCAAGGCCATGTCGACGCACCCAGGCTGCAAACGCAGCGGCGTGCGTCCGGACCAACCGCTGCGAGAAGATCGCGCCGACGCTGGCTCGCACACATGCCGGATCGTACGGGTCGGCGGTGGTGCCGAGCAGCAGTACGCCCGCGCCGCCGGCCGCGTCCGACGTGCGCAGGATCGTGCCAAGATTGCCGGGGTACTGCACCGCGTCGAGCGCGACCCAGCAATCGGTCGCACCCGGACGCAGCGCTGCGAGCGCTGTCCAACGCTGCCGTACTACAGCGGCCAGGCCATGCGCGACATCTTTGGACACCAACGATGCAAAGACCGGCGGCGTTACTTCGAGCAGCGCCGTGCCAGCGCGGCACTGGTCTGCCACCAGCGCTCGCGCCTGCTCGCTCCGCAGCAGTTCTGGCGCAACGATTAGCGTTTCGATTTCGGCATGCAGTTGCACCGCCTCAACAACAGACTGAATGCCTTCGATAAAAAATGTGTTGGTTTGCTCGCGCGCGTTGCGGCTTCGGAGCGCACGAATTTGCTTGATGCGTGTGTTGTTGGGGCTTAAAATGATGGTCATATGTTCCTCATGCTGGCGGCATGGCAGCACAGGGAACAACAAAAACGGCTGTGAACCCTGCACTGGCCCACAACCGTCATATAGTATGAACGTATAGTACGTTATGTCAAATTAAATCAGGGCGCAGCACGATTATGTTCACAGCCGAACCCAGGCACGGCGGTGCGCCCCATTACTTTAATCATGCTGTAGCCAACCAGGAACATGTGATCCTCCACTAATCATATGATCTAGAGCATACATCATACATGCCGTAGGTACATCATTCTTGCGACCGATTTGTACATGTTCGTCGTGCTTTTCGTGTAACTTTGTGCGCTGCTGCGCGTTTGTACTAAAGGAGCTTTTTTATACACGTAAGGAGTCTTTGTTCATGCACCACTTGCAACGTCTTGCCCTCGTTCTCGCCCTTGGCACGCTGAGCGCCTGCGGCACCACGCCCGCAACACCTAGCGACGTGGCTCGCTCTGGCGCGGCACCAACTGCCGTTTCAGCCATACCAACGTCACAAGCAGCCATGCCCACACAGCAGGTCGCGCAGCCGACCAGCGTGCCTGCCACGACCGTAGATCAGCAAACCGATGCCATACTGGCAGCCGCCGAGAAAGCCCTTGAGGCAGTCAGGCTTTCGACGCCCGGCACGCTGCATGTCCAACAGGTTGACGGCGACTACGCCCGCGTGCAGTGGACGCCCAACGACCCGAATGCCACCGATCCAAGCTACATTTTTGTGCAGCGGACAAATGGCACATGGAAGCCGATCGCTGGCCCTGGCACGGCGTTCGGTCCAGATGACCTACAACCGCATGGCGTGCCACAGTCGCTCTGGCTCGATGCGCCGCAGTCTAATGCACAGAATGAGCAATGCGATGCGGCACAGACAATCATGGAGCAGACACTGAAGGTCAGCGCGACCGTGGTTGTCACCGATGTGCTGGACCCGCAAACGAACACAAGCAAGCCTGGCTGCCAGATTGTGGCGCATGGCACTGGCCAAGAGTTTACCAGTCCGAGTAATACCATGCGCAAGCTCATCGATGCGTTTGGCATGCAAGGCTGGCAGGAAGATACCAATTATGTCGCCGACGGCCCGGTTGGCACCGCCACAGGCATCCGCAAGAACGGCACGCTCGGCCTGCTGAACGTTGGCTGGATGCCTGCGCCGGAGGCCAACTGCCCGCAAGATCAGCCGATCGATGCATGCGAACTAACGCCGGAGCAGCACCTCTACGAAATTACGCTCTCGCTGCCGACCGAGTCGTAATTGCCTGTGCAGGGGCGGTGCGCGCACCGCCCCTGCACCTTGTCGCTACGCACATGGCGCGCTATCCTACGGCGCATGTAGCCGAGCGTTTTCATCAGGAGCCGCCATGCCAACCACTATTCAGAACGTCATCGATCACATCCTCGATGACATCCCCAACGCGCCACGCCATGATACGGTTGACACCATTAAGACCGGCGATCCGTCGCAGGCTGTTACCGGCGTTGTGACAACCTTTCTCGCGACGTATGACGTGATTTAGCGCGCGGTTGGGCTTGGCGCGAACCTGATTATCACACACGAGCCGACGTTCTACAACCACCATGACGAGACGGCATGGCTCCAGCACGATCCTGTGTACGCCGCCAAGCGCCGCCTGCTCGACGAGCACGGCATCGTGGTGTGGCGCTGCCATGACAGCATCCATGCCCGCATGCCGGATGGCATCATTACTGGTGTGGTACAGCAACTCGGCTGGGATCAGTTTGCTGCTTCGGAGCATGTAGAGATGTGTACGCTGCCGCCGACCACGCTGGGCGATCTTATTGCAACGCTCAAAGAGAAGATGCAGCTTCAGACCGTGCGCGTCGTCGGGCCGAGCGATATGCCTTGCCGGCGCGTGGCGCTGATCGTCGGCTCGCCGGGCGGGCGCTGGCACATCCGCGCGCTCAGCGAAGCCAACGTGGACGTGGTGATCTGCGGCGAAGTCAACGAGTGGGACACGACTGAATATGTTCGGGACGCGCAGCGGCTCGGGCTGCAGAAGGCCGCCGTTGTGATCGGCCATGCCAATAGCGAGGAGGCGGGCATGCGCTGGCTGGCAGATTGGTTACGTGAGCAGTTGCCTGATGTGCCAGTTGCCCACGTTCCAGCGGGCGACCCGTTTCGCTTCGTGTGAGTAGGCAGCGCTTAGCGCCGTAAAAAGACATCACCCTCAATCGCTTGCTTAGCCTCCCGACCGGGTGCAGGTCAAGCACGTGCACTTCCGACCTCGTTTTGAATGAGCCCGAGACCGTACTAGCTATTAGCCTTCTTCTCGCCCGGATTTTTCCCTTCCGGTGAGTGATGCTCGATCACGGCGTTCAGTTCAGCGCCAAGGAGCAAGACGGCTGCTGAGAGATAGAAGTAGAAGAGCAGAATAATAATTGCGCCAATGCTGCCGTACATGGCATTATAATTAGCAAAGTTCTGCACGTAGTAGGCAAATCCCAGGGAAGCAAGAACCCAGACAACTGTCGCAAGAATTGACCCGGGTGTGATAAACCGAAATTTTTGCTCGACATCAGGTGTCACATAATAGAAGACCGCCACTGCCAGCAGCAAAAGGAGTGCAGCAACCGGCCAGCGCAGCCATGCCCAAAGTGTGACGACAAGTTGCTCAAGCCCAACCTGCCGAGCCAGCCAACCCATTATCTGGGGCCGATCACCATCAACCCGGCTGCCAACAGCAGTACGATGGCAAGCCCAATGGTATAGATAATTGAGAGCGGGAAGCGTTTCCAGGCAGGCCGACCTTCTTCCACGTCGTAGGCCGTGTTCAAGGCATTCATCGCTGCACGGAAGCCTGCCGAGGCCGACCAGATAGCTATCACAATACCAACAGAAAGTAATCCGCCTTGCTGCTGTTGGAGCTGATCAATGACACGGTTCACCTGTTGGGTCGCCTGGTTTGGGAGCAGCACTGCCGATTGTTGCCGTAACCAGGCAAAGAAATCCGGCACATTCAGAAACCCTATCAATGCAATCAGAAAGAGGATGAACGGAAAGAGTGAAAAGAGCACCTGATACGCTAGCGCGGCTGCATATGTCAGCATATCATCATCGAGAAACTCTTTCACGGTGCGCTTCAGGAGCGTGCCCGGCCCAAGGCCGCGTAAATCCAGAGAAAACATGCTATCTTCCTTTTCCACAGCAGGCAACCACATGTAGCTAACTGTGCAAAAAGAGTGCCATCTTCAATATAGATATGGCATCTACGTGCCTTCATATGGAGCATGTTCGGGTACAATTGCCCTGCTCCGCACTGGAGTACGGAGCAAGATAAAAAAGAAGATCGCAGTTTTATGCTACCGTGGGCTATGCGAGAAGGTCGTCTTTGCTACGTCTAGAGCAGCGTACCGCTGAGAACGACTGACGCTACACTGAAATAGATAACTAATCCCGTCACGTCAACTAATGTTGCCACGAACGGCGCGGACGAGGTCGCTGGGTCAAGCCCCAGGCGGCGCAGAAGCAACGGCAGCATGGAACCGGACAATGTTCCCCACATCACAATGCCGACAAGCGCCATGCCCACGGTTAGCGCAACCAGATACCAGTAAGGACCATAGGCATTAAATGCAAATGCCCAGAATGTAATTCGCAGAAAGCCAATCACGCCCAGAATAGACCCGAACGACAAACCTGCAAGAACCTCACGGCGCATCACACGCCACCAGTCAAGTAGCGTCACTTCACCAAGCGCCATGGCACGAATGACTAATGTGGCTGCCTGCGAGCCGGAATTGCCGCCACTCGAAATGATCAGCGGAACGAACAGCGCCAACACGACCGCCCGCTCGATCTCTGCCTCGAAGAACCCCATGGCCGTCGCCGTAAGCATCTCGCTAATAAAGAGAATGATCAGCCAGCTTGCGCGCTTGCGCACCAGTCGCCCGAACGCGATCTGCATGTATGGCTTGTCGAGCGCTTCCGAACCACCGATCTTCTGAATATCCTCGGTCGCTTCCTCTTCCGCCACGTCGAGCACGTCATCAATGGTGACGATCCCGATCAGGACGCCCGCTGTATCAGTCACCGGCAGCGCGCCGCGATCCTCATGCCTGAACACTGCCACTGCGGTCTCCTGATCGTCAGTTGCTTTCAGCGCCATAAAGCGGTGATCCATAATATCTTCGACACGCTTAGCGGGATCAGCCAGCAGAAATTGTCGGATCTGAATATCATCAATCAGCACGCCCTGATCATCCACGACATAGATATAATTAAGTGTTTCACTGTCCCGCCCGTAGCGGCGAATATGGTTCAGCGCTTCACCGATAGTCCACTGCGGGCGCACGCGCACGTACTCCGGTGTCATGAGTCGCCCGACACTGTACACCGGATACCCAAGGAGCTGGGTCGCAACCGCGCGCTCCTGACGAGTTAAGAGCGCCATCAACTGTTTGGTAACAGAGGCAGGTAGTTCATCCAGCAGCCGCGTGCGATCATCGGGTGCCATGTCGTTCAGAATGGCGGCGACATCCTCGCGGGCCAGGGCTTTGAGCAACTCTTCCTGCTGCTCGAATGGCATGTATTCGAAGACATCAGCGGCGAGTTCGCGCGGCAACACACGGAAGGCCAGCACTTGATCTTCGACCGACAGCATATTCATGAGGGTTGCAATCTCGGACGGCGGCAATTCCCGCAGAAGATCACGGGTGCGTATCAGATCGCGCCCTTGCAGCGCATTGAGTAGATCAGTGTGTGAATCAGTCATTTGCATTGGCGTGCTCCTTTCATAAGCATAAAGACGAGGACTGCCATGCTCGTTCGCATCAAACAGCAGCCCAATCAAGACGATGTACCAGCGAAAAGAGCAGCGGCGCAGCGCCTGAGGAAGACATCGCACATCTACGATGCCGGTCTGCGCCAGGACACAGTACGTCCGGTGAGCGCTGCCCACCGACCAACAGCATGCAGAGGACAGCATGCCATCACACGCGCGGCGCGCGGTGGAGCGGGTGGGCACTCATGGACGGACGGCGATCACGGCGCGGCACCGCTGCCGACGGTGACTACTATCCATCGCTTTCTCCAAACAAACGCCCCTCTGACACATATCAGGGGGGCGCAACTGCATGATATGCCGCACCCCCCTGGTTGAGCTTAAGCCCCCTCACAACGTAGCGACGTGCCGCAGTCACCTTGATGTGGCCCTTAAGCCGAGCCGCACCGTATGCCCCTCAGCGTCTCTCGACGGGCCGGGACAGTGACCTGTGTTTGTGGGAGGGCCGCGCCTAACGAAGGAGCGACCACAGATTGTGGTTTACTTCACGGATGTGAGTATACACCCGCGGTGCATGCTCGTCAAGCACGATTTCGGCAAGGCAAAGCCATAATCAGCGCATAATATGCTGTCGTTTGAGGCTTCTTCGTGCATGTGCTACCATGGCGTCACCAATCGCGTAAGGAGACACGTATGAGTTTCATCACCCCGCAACTCATGACCGCTGAGGATTTGTGGCAGTTGCCAGATAATGGCATGCGCCGTGAACTGATAGATGGAGAACTACACGAAACTATGCCGCCAGGAGGAGTTCATGGCGCAATCGCCGTGGTTCTTGCCACACTCTTGCGTCTCTGGGTCAAGCAGCATGGAGCAGGCTACGTAGGGGTTGAGGCGGGTTATGTGCTTCAGCGTGCGCCAGACCGCGTTCATGGGCCAGATGTTTCTTTTGTTCGCGGCGACCGCACTCCGCATGGCGGCATTCCCGAAGGATTTTGGGAACTTGCCCCGATCTTGCGGTTGAAGTGGTTTCGCCGACCGAAACAGCAGACGAGGTGCGCGCGAAAGTGCGCGACTTTTTAGCCGCCGGAACCATGCTCGTATGGGTGATTTATCCCCGCACCCGTGAAGTTATCGTTCACTTCCCTGATGGACAGGCGCGCGTGTATGCGGAAAACGATACGCTGGCATTTCCTGATGTGCTGCCTGGTTTTGCCTGCCTGGTTGCCGAACTGTTTGAGTGACGCGTAAGCGACTGATGAATGACCCTGCACGCTCGTTGGTGTGCTGTGCTCTGACATGTTGCTTACATTGATGGGCCGAGTAGCATGCTTTTCGCTACCTAATACTATGCTTAGAATTACCATCGACACAAGCCTTGTTGCTGAAGAAAATAGCCCAGCTCTCCACTACCTTATTGATGCACATCAAAAGAAGCTGCTTGATGTCGCTGTGGCAAGTCGCTTCCGAATGGACAAAGAGAACGACCCTGATCTCGAGTGTACAGAGCGACAAAAGCAATTTGTAGGCAAAGTTGAGTTTTGTACCGGGCACGTTTCTTTTCGGTGCTCAGTATGAACAAGATGACATTGGTGTCTTAGCTGATCATGATCTGCATCAGCAACTATTCTGTTTGTTTGACATTGATGATACTACGCGAGGAGGAAGACACTCGCGCTACGATGTCGATCATATGTATAGTCATCTAATACGTGGCCGCGATGTCTTTCTTACTTACGAAAGCAAAATGATAAAAAAACGAGCAGTACTTCAAGAGGTTGGTGTCAATGTTGCGCATCCAAATAAATGCGTTGAGGCTATACAGCAAGTTAGCATAAATTACCCCATCCAATCACATAATTTCCGCAGTGAGTTCTTCTTTCTGCTTGATCAACTACATCATTCACAAATGAATATTCAGCTATTAAAACGTCTACAGGACATCCGCAAGGCTCAAGCGGAAATAAAAGCGGGTATTTTTACAGCAGTAGATGAGAAGGTTATTCGGCTATCTTGTAAGGAACTGTAAATTTTACCAGATCTATCCTTTTGATGTAGGTGTCATGATCCTCAAAAAGCAGTATCACAGAATGAAAAGTAGCTATCTCTCTCGGTATCCTAACCAACCCATAACTGCTGCCAATATTATTAGTGGTTTGAAAGAGCTATATGGGCATGCGCTTGACTGAGAAGTAGCCATACAAATAGACACTCAACACAACAGACAGCCTGCTCTCCTTCGGTATGCCGAGATCATTACAGTTCCGGGAACATTTTCGTAACGCCCCTGGAGACGACTGAACCTTAACCGTTACGCCCTCGCTACCACTTGCAACACGCCTTGCTTTCCTCTACAATGCAGCGCATCGCCTTTTATCAATGTACAAAACCATGAACAACCAACCCTTCGACGTGATCGCCTTTGACATCGGCGGCGTGCTGGTGCAACTGACCGGCGTGCCGCGCATGGTGGAATGGCTTCAGGCTGGTGCAGATCACGACATGTGGAACCGCTGGCTCCTTTCCGAAAGCGTGCGTTTGTTCGAGACCGGGCAGTGTACCGCTGAGGAGTTCGCGGCAGCGGTGTGCGCGGAGTTCACGCTGCCGGTCGCGCCGGACGCCTTTCTGGCAGAGTTCGTCACATGGGCGCACGGCGTGTTCCCCGGCGCGCATGAATTGCTCCGCTCGCTCCGGCCACACTACCAGCTCGTCAGCTTGTCGAATAACAACACGCTGCACTGGAGCCGCATCCGCGATGAGATGCAGTTGGCCGATCTGTTCGACCGGCATTTTCTTTCGCATGAGATCGGCCTGATCAAACCCGACCGCGAAGTCTTTGAGCATGTCGTTGCCGCGCTCGATGTTCCGGCGGAGCGCATCCTGTACTTCGACGACAACCAATTGAACGTCGAGCAGGCCCGCACCGTCGGCATGGCGGCGCACCGCACTGTTGGCCTCGACGAAGTCGTCGTTAAGCTGGCCGAATTAAACGTCTATGCTCCAAACAGGTAGTACCATGGAACTCTGTGTTCTCTGTGGCTAAATGATGATCACCTTCAAGCCACTTACTCCCGCCGATTACCCGCTGCTGCTCGATTGGCTCCAGCGCCCGCATGTCAAGCAGTGGTGGGACGACGGCGACGACACAGTGGGAAAAGTCGCCGCGCACTACGGCGGCGACGAGGAGCCGCGCTTCCTCATGCTGCACAATACAACGCCGATTGGCTATATTCAATATTACCTGCTCGATGACGGCGCGGCAGGCATTGACCTGTTTATTGGCGAAGAGCAGTTTCTCAACCGTGGCGTTGGCACAGCGGCCATGCGGGCATTCATTAAGCTGATCGTCGAGCGCCACAATCCGCTGTACTTCATCATCGACCCGTCGCCCGACAACCAGCGTGCCATCCGCTGCTACGAAAAGGTCGGCTTCCACTATTACGCTACGGAAATAAACGACAAGGGCGAACCAGCGTACATGATGCGGCTAGAGCAGCGCACCAGCGCTACGGCATAGGCACCGGCGGCGCATAGCCCTCCAGCGCGACCTCAGTGCAGGACACCGGCGAGACTGTGCCTGCCGTATCGCGATACTGGACCCGCAAGCAAAGGACGCCCAGTCCGGCGGCAATGTACGTGTGTACGCGCGGCTCGCCACGAATGGCTCCCAGGCGGTCTGATCGAGCAGGGTTGCACTGGAGCTGCTTGTTGCGGCGCTGCTGTTCGCGCGTTCAGAATAAACCGCCAGGTTGGATGCACAAAACAGGGCAGGTGCGCAAAGTACTTGCACATCTGCCCTGCCGATGGTCATGCGACAGCTTCGGCACGGTAGCGTACTGCCGTGCCGAAAGCATGTGTTATATGAATTCGGATTGAAGGTTGTGCATAGATTCGCTATACTTCTGCAAGTGGTTAAGCTGAAAGGAGAGCAGTCTATGCGCAAGTCCATTCCACCCATTGTGGAGACGGTCGATGAGCTGAAGCAGCGTTTGCATCAGGAGCGGAACGTCCCCAAACAGCAGCGGCTGCAGATGCTCTACCTCTTGGCTAGTGGTCAAGCACACGAGCGCCAGCACGTGGCCGCCTTACTCGGTGTGCATCGCAACACCATTGGCCGGTGGCTGGCCATCTATGCTGCTGGCGGCGTGGACGCCTTGCTCGACATCTACGTCGCTAAAGGTAAACCGCTTTCCTTGGCGCCCGACGTCCTCGCCAATCTTGAGCAGGCGCTCCGGCAACCCGCTGGCTTTGGCTCCTATGAAGCATTACGCCAGTGGGTGCGCCAGAACCATCAGCTCGATGTCAAGTACAAGACGCTCTATACCATCGTGCGCACGCGCTGCAAGACCAAGCTTAAGGTGCCACGACCACCACACACAAAAACCCTGATGCACTCACGGCCTTCCAGACCGATTGCAGTTCCCACCTCCAAGCAGCCATTCCAGCCGCCGATCGGCGACCGGTGCGGGTCTTTAGTCAGGATGAGAGCCGCTTTGGTCTGCTGACCATTCGGCGCCATCGGCTGACGGCGCGGGGTGTGCAGCCGGTCGGCACTATCCAGCACGTCTTCCAGTGGTTTTACGTCTACGGTGCCGTGGCGCCCACGACTGGCGAGCACTTCTTTCTCGAATTGCCGTACCTCAACGCCGCCAATTTCCAGATCTTTGTCGACGCGTTCGCACAGGCCTATCCCGATAGCCTCAACATCCTAGTTCTAGACAAGAGCGGCGCCCATACGGCCCACCGCCTGAAGCTGCCGGACAACGTCCGACTGGTCTTTTTACCGCCCTACTGCCCGGAACTGGATCCGATCGAGCGGTTGTGGCGCGATCTCAAGGATGATCTAGCCTTCGAGCAATTCCCTGATGTGGCACTCCAGCGCGAAGCCGTTGCGGATTTGCTCCGCGCCTATGATGCGCCGACCATTCAATCGCTTACCAGTTTCACCTATCTAGTGGAAGCAATCCATGCACTATGTTCATAGCGAAATCATATTATTGCGCTAAATCTCCCAATGCTCCGGCGAGCGCCACAGGCTCGATAGGATCAACTCGCGGGTGAAGATCAGCTCCTTGGGCAGCCGGTCATACAGCTTCGTAAACAATTCGTCGTGCGCCTGAATCTCGCCGATCCACGCTTCACGATCGATCGACATCAGCGCGTGAAACTGCTCGGGCGTGAAATCCTCCATCCCGCGCCAGTCGAGATCCTCGTAGCGCGGCATGCGGCCCAGCGGACCTTCAGTGCCAATGGCTTGCCCGTTTGCGCGCGCGACGATCCACTTCAGCACGCGCATGTTCTCGCCAAAGCCCGGCCACAGGAACTTGCCGTTCTCGTCGTTGCGGAACCAGTTGACGCTGAAGATCCGCGGCGGGTTCGGGATCTGCCGGCCAAAGTTGAGCCAGTGGTTGAAGTAGTCGGCCATGTGGTAGCCGCGAACGGCAGCATCGCGAACGGGTCGCGCCGCACCACGCCCACCTTCCCGGTTGCGGCGGCGGTTGTCTCCGATCCCATGGTCGCCGCCAGGTACACGCCGTAGGTCCAGTTGAAGGCCTGCACCACCAACGGCACGATGTTGCTGCGCCGCCCGCCGAAGATGAACGCCGTGATCGGCACGCCCTGTGGATTTTCCCAATCCGGGTCAATCACGGGGCACTGGGTGGCTGGCGCGGTGAAGCGCGCATTTGGGTGCGCGGCCTTGCGCCCGCAGTCCGGCGTCCAATCCTGCCCTGTCCAGTCGATCAGATGCGCGGGCGGCTCTTTCGTCATGCCTTCCCACCACACGTCGCCGTCGTCAGTCAGCGCCACGTTGGTAAAGATCGTGTTGCGGCTGCATGCGGCCATGGCGTTCGGGTTCGACTTCTCCGAGGTGCCGGGCGCAACGCCGAAGTAGCCGGCCTCGGGGTTGATCGCATAGAGTCGGCCGTCCGGCCCCGGCTTGATCCAGGCAATGTCGTCGCCGACGGTCGTCACCTTCCAGCCTTCTTCCTGGAATGCCGCTGGCGGGATCATCATGGCGAAATTGGTCTTGCCGCAGGCGCTCGGGAACGCCGCCGCCACGTAGGTCTTCTCGCCGTCAGGCGCTTCGACGCCCAGAATCAGCATGTGCTCGGCCAGCCAGCCTTCGTCGCGCGCCATCACCGAAGCGATGCGCAGCGCCAGGCACTTCTTGCCCAGCAGCGCGTTGCCGCCGTAGCCGCTGCCGTAGGACCAGATCTGACCGTTCTTCCGGGAAGTGAACGATGTACTTCGTGATCTTTGTTGCACGGCCATGGCACGTCCTGCTGGCCCGGTTCGAGCGGCGCGCCGACCGAGTGCATGCACGGCACGAAATCGTCATTCCCCAGCACGTCGAGCACGCTTTGCCCATGCGGGTCATGATCCGCATGTTGACCACAACATACGGCGAGTCGGTCAGTTCCACGCCGATCTGCGCGATGGGCGAGCCGAGCGGCCCCATGCGAGAAGGGCATGACGTACATCGTGCGCCCGCGCATGCAGCCGTCGAATAATTGCCGTAGTTTCTCCTTCATTTCCTTGGGAGCCATCCAATTATTCGTCGGACCGGCGTCGCTCTTGCTGATGCTGCAAATAAAGGTGCGGTCCTCGACGCGCGCTACATCGCTGGGGTCTGAACGGGCCAGAAAGCTGTTCGGACGCTTAGCTTCGTTCAGCTTGATAAATGTGCCAGACTGCACCAGCAGGTCGCACATGCGCTCGTATTCCTGCTGTGAGCCGTCGCACCAATACACATTATCTGGCTTGCAGAGCGCGGCCATCTCCTGCACCCAGGCCACGAGCCGAGCGTTCTTGACGTATGCTGGAACTACGCTGCCGTTTGGCGTTGTGCTGCGCGCGTCGCGCTCCCTGGTTGGAGTTGCAACTGTCATGATATCCCTCTTAGTTCTCAAAGCTGCCCAGCGGCTGCGTGCCTGCGGATGCAGCGATAATCAAGACTTCATGTACACCTTGGTGTCGGGAGACGACGCTGGCTCCAGGTGGCTGGCATGCAACGTACGCATGCCAGCCGTTCTTGCATAAGTATAGATTGCTTGCTGCTGTGAGCATGGAAAGAATGGGCAACCTGCGGTTGCGAAACGACAACCGCTCATCCATGCCACATCCACGCCAACATCAGCTGGGCAATGATAATTTTGATAATAGTGGCGACTGGGTAGACAGAGGTGTAGCCAATCGTCGGCACGTCATTACCGGTCTGTTCGCTGGCGAAGCTCAGCAGCGCCGGGTGGGTTTGCATTCCTGCCGCCATGCCAACCATAATGCTCATGGGAATGCGTAGCAGCTTGTACCCGATCCACAGCGCCGTCAGCATGACCGTGCAGGTTGCCAGCGCGCCGACGAGCACGATCTCCAGCCCATTGCCATCCGTAAAGGTGGACAGGAGCGCGGAGCCAGCGCGCGTGCCAATACCGGCCAGGAACAGGATCAGGCCGAGCTGACGCAGCGTCAGGTTGGCGCTGTAGGGCAGCGTCCAGACCAGTGGACCAGTGCGCTCGCGGGCACCCAGGATCAACGCAACCAGCAGCGGGCCACCAGCGTAGCCGAGCGAGAAGCGCACGCCGCCCGGCAAGGTAATTGGGATCAGGCCGAGCAGCAGGCCGAGCGCCAGCCCGATGCTGAGCGACAGAATGTTGACCTCGCTGAGCGCACGGTACGAGTCGCCGAAGAAGGCGCTGACCGCTTCCATCTGCTCTGGCGCGGCGACGACGCGTACCCGGTCGCCCAGTTCCAGCATGGTGTCGCCATGCGCCAGTTCGTCGCTATCGCCGCGCCGCACGCGCGTGACCACCGCGCCGAAGCGTTCTATCAACTTCAAATCCTTGATCCGCTGACCGGCTACGCGTGGGTCGGAGACAAAGATACGCCGATAGTCCAGCTCACGCCGGTCGCTGTCGAGCCGCTCAGTGACCGGCTCGCCCATCGCCGCAGTGACGCGATCAAGCGCGGCAGCACCACCAATTATCGAAACCACATCGCCCGGCTCGAAGCTGGTCTCTCCGTTTGCCAGCATGAGATGATCGTGCCGCTGCACCCGCCCGAATACCACGTCCCAATGATTGGCCGCCGTAAGTTGCGAGACCGGCTGGTGGGCGACTTCGTCATGTGTGATACGGACGGTGCGTTGCAAAATGCGATCACTGATCAAGCCCTCTGCTCGCAGCGCGTCTGCCTCTTGAGCGTAATCAATGTGCCAGATGCGCCGCGCCAGCAGCATTGCCAGCATCGGGCCAATCACGCCAACGATGTAGGTAGCCGAGTAGCCGACCACCGGCTCAGCCAGCAGTTGGTCGCTCCCAGCAGTTGCATACGTGCGGATGTAATCAAGAATGCTGGCCAGCGCGGGCGTGTTCGTGAAGCTGCCAGCGAACATGCCAGCGACGCGCGCAGGCCGCAGCCCCAGCACGCTCTGGAGTACCACGAGCAGAATCGCGCCCGCCGCCAGCATGCCGACACATAAAAGATTGTCGCGCAGGCCCTGCCGCCGCAGTGCGCGGAAGAATGTCGGCCCGCTACTAAGGCCAATTGTGTAGACAAACACAACCAGGCCGATCAGGTAAATCGTGTCTGGCAGCTTCAGACGCGAGTCAATTGCGCCGAAGAAGAGACCGACAAAAAGCACGGCTGCAATGCCGAGGCTGGTTCCGGCGATTTCTTGATCTGCCCCACCGCATAGCCAATAGCGGCGACAATAACCAACGTGAGAAGTGGGTTATCAACCAATAGCTGAATCATGATTGTTCCTCGTTGCATGACGTGCTCGCTAGGCTACACAATCGAGGTTCGATCACCCAGCGGATAATCGAACTTCGATTGTGTTGTTTGGCTGCGCGATAGTTGCTGTAACTTACGCGTCGCTGCCAAGTTCCTTCACCGCGCGCATCATCTGATTGTCATGCGTGATCTGAAAGCCGAGTTGCCGGCAGATAGCCAGCATGGTGTGGTTTTCTGGCAAAATGTAGCCGACGATCCGTTCAAGCTGTTCCGCATGACCAACGTCAATCAGCCGCCGCAGCAGCTCCGTGCCAAGTCCCTGGCCCTGACAAGCATCACTGATCAGTAGCGCGAACTCGCCGCCATGGGATCTGTGCAGTTTGGTTAGCCGCCCGACCGCCAGAATGTGATGCGCGCCGCTTGCCGGGTCGCGCTGGTCTGCCACCAGCGCAATTTCGCGGTCGTAATCGTTAAAGCAGATGCGCGTCAGCCGTTCGTGCGTCACCCGCCAGTCGAGCGCCAACGGGCGGAAGTAGCGCATGTACACGCTTTGCTCGGACAGCGTCTTGTGGAACGCGACCATGAGCGGCTCGTCTTCCGGACGAATTGGCCGAATAGTGACGGGCGTGCCGTCCTTAAGCGTCCATGGCGCGACGTATTGCGTCGGATACGGACGAATGGCGATCTTCGGTAGCGCGGTCGACATCGGTGTCAGGGTCGTGCAAGCATCACCCGCGCGTCGAGCGCTGTCATGCCTTCGCTCGACACAAGCAGCGGATTGATGTCGATCTCCTTGATCCACGGCTGCTCGAGCGACCAGCTGGCTGAAGCGCACCACCAGCTGCTCCAGCGCGCCGAGGTCGACCGGCGCGCGCCCGCGCACGCCTTGCAGCGCCTTGAAGATCGTGGTCTGCTCCATCATGCGGCGGGCCAGCGTCGTGTTGAGCGGCGGCAGCGCCAGCGCGCGGTCGCGCATAACCTCGACCAGCTGGCCGCCGGTGCCGAACAGCAGCACCGGCCCGAACTGCGGATCGAGGCTGCTGCCGAGATCAGCTCGTAGCCGTCGGTAGCTTGACCATGGGCTGCACGGTGACGCCCTGGAAGTGCTCGGCGCCAGCCTTCTCGCGCACGGCATCCGCGATGGCGTTGAACGCGCTCGCCGACCGCGCGCTCGGCGTTGCAGATTGAGTTGCACGCCGCCCACGTCGGTCTTGTGGGTGATGGTCTCGCGAGTACAGCTTGAGCACCACCGGGTAGCCGATGCTGTTCGGCGAGCTGCACGGCCTCGTCTTCGGTCGTGGCGATGCTGTCTCCACGGTCGGAATGCCGTACGCCGCCAGCATCTGCTTCGATTCGAACTCGGTGAGGATCGTGCGCCCGGCTCCGCGCGCACCTTGCAATGAGCGTCCTCGACACACTGACGCTGTCGGCGCGTGCACTCGTCGGTCGTCGGCAACGTCGGCGTTTCGTACAGGCCGCGCAGGTTGTAGCTGTAGCGCCACATGTAGTTGAAATGCTCGCGCCGCCGTCGTCGGGGTAGGAGAAGGTGGGGATGTCGGCGCGGTTGAGAATTTCCTCGCCCGCCGCAACCTCCGCGCCGCCCATCCAGCTCGCCAGCACCGGCTTGCCATGGCCGTGCGCGTATGGCTTCAGCTGCTCGGCGTTGCGGTCGGATCGGTCATCGCCTGCGGCGTGAGCACCACCAGCACGCCGTCGCTGTCTGCGGATCCTTGGCAAGCGTCTCCAGCGCCTTGGCGTAGCGCTCCGGCCCGGCGTCGCCCAGAATATCGACGGGGTTGTTGTGGCTCCAGTGCGGCGGCAGCATGGCGTCGAGCGCCGCGATTGTTTCCGCCGAAAGCTCGGCCAGCTCGCCGCCACCGGTCACCAGTGCATCGGTGGCAAGCACGCCGGGGCCGCCCGCATTGGTGAGGATGGTGAGCCGTGGACCACGCGGGCGCGGCTGCTTGGCCAGCACCTCGGCCATGTAGAACAGGTCGCGCGATCGCGTTGACGCGCAGCACGCCGCAGCGCCGGAACGCCGCGTCCAGCACCTCATCGCTGCCCGCCAGCGAGCCGGTATGCGAGGCAGCGGCCTTGGCGGCCGCTGCGGTGCGCCCGGCCTTGATGACGATAATCGGCTTCGACAGCGCCACTTCGCGGGCCGCCGAGAGGAACGCCCGCGCGTCGCCGATCGTCTCCATGTAGATGATGATGCTCTTGCGTATGCGGGTCGTTGCCCAGGTAATCGATCAGGTCGCCCCAGCCGACGTCCAGCATCGAACCGACCGAAACAAAGCCGCTGAAGCCGACCTGCTCGCGCATGCTCCAGTCGAGTACGGCGGTGCAGAGCGCGCCGCTCTGGCTGATGAAGCCCACGTTACCGGGCCGCGCCATGGTGCTGGCGAAAGTTGCGTTCAGGCCGATGAGCGGCTCATAATGCCCAGGCAGTTCGGGCCGATCAGCCGCATGCCGACCCGCCGCGCCTCAGACAGAATCTGTTGCTCCAGTGCAGCACCTTCCGCGCCGGTCTCCTTGAAGCCGGCCGAAATAATCACCGCGCCGGGCACGCCGCAATCGGCGCATGCGCGCACAAGCGCGGGCACGGTTGGCGCAGGCGTGACGATCACCGCCAGATCGACCGTCTCCGGCACATCGGCGATAGTCGGGTAGGCTTGCACGCCGAGCACCTGCGCGCGCTTGGGGTTGACAGGAAAGACCGGGCCGCTAAACGGCCCATCGAGCAGGTTCTGCAACACGGTGCGCCCGACGCTGCCGGGCGTCTCGGTTGCGCCAATTACCGCAATGCTCCTGGGCCGAAAAAACATGTCAAGCGACGCGTGCGTATCGCGCCAGGCGGGCGCAGGCAATGCAATAGTCTCTGTGGGTAATGATTGTGCCTTTTCAAAGATAAAACAACTGATGATCGGGCAATGCGATTGCGAGTTGCTCAGTTGCCATGACAAAACGGAACAGATCGCTAGCTGAGAGAACACCGACAACTTGATCCTTCTCGACAACCGGGATGCCGCCGATGCGATACTCCCACATCAGACGCGCCGCATCAGCAAGGGGCGTACCCGCTGTCACAGTGACCAGCGATGTTGTCATGATCTCGCGGATCGGGAGCTGTTGAATACTGTGCTGAAGATCGTAAAGTTGCACGTCGGTCTCGGGCGAGCCAGAAACATGACTGATATCACCTTCGGTAACAATGCCAACCAGTCGGCCCGCGCCGTCCACAACCGGCAGCCGCCGAATCTGCCGGTCGCGCATAAAATTGGCGCGCAGCAGGCACCGTCATCGTGTCTGGCGCGACAATCGCTGGCTTGGTCATCCATTGCGCTACTATGTCCATGAAAGCCTCATCGTGCTCATCCGTGATGGCCATGTGCCACCTATATGAGGATAGCGCAGTGCGGCGCAACGGAGCGGAAAGAAGTCGCTACAACAGGTTGCGCTTTCGCAATCCGTTCGACGGCTCGTGGCCGCGCATGCTGCGGCGTGCAGACCGGAAGTTGCAGATTCGCAACGGCTCGTTTCGATTTCTTTTCTTTTGGGCGTTCACCATACGCTACGCTCATGGAAGAAAAGCTCATGGAAGGAACATCAATGCGCGACATTATTATTATTGGCGCTGGCGCGGGCCGGGCTGGCCGCTGCCGCCTACATACAAGACACGCAGCTTGACTATCTGGTGCTTTCGCAGGATAGCGGCGGCAAGGTCGGTTGGCAGCGCCGCGTGGGGCCGGGCGCGCCAGCCTATAGCATTGGCGAGGCAGCCGCGCGCATGCTTGAAGATGCTGTATTCGATCAGCCTCAGCCAGCGTCATGCACGATGTAGTCACGAGCGTTGCATGCACCAACGGCATATTTCATGTTGCGACGGCCCGCCATGGTCTGCAACAGAGCAAGGCGGTGCTGATCGCTACCGGCGTGACGCCGCAGCCGCTTGATGTGCCGGGTGTTGAACACTTGCTCGGCTACGGATTAGGTTACTCGGTCGTGACGCATGCCCACCTGCTGGCAGGCCAGACGATTGCCCTGATTGGCGCAACCCCGCGCGCGTGCCGCGATGTCGCGATGCTTGCGCGCACGTCGGCGCATGTGTACTGGGTTGGTGAGGGTATTGCTGATCTTCGCAACGCGAGTGACGATATTGCCGACATGCCCAACGTCGATATGCTGGATGGCTTCAAGGTCACCGCGATTGAAGGCACGTTTCATGTGAGTGGGGTAGTGATTGAGCGGGCGGGCATGCAGCGCCAGCTTCCGGTGGATGCGGCGTTTATTGATGGCGAACTGCGCCCCAACCTCGACTTTTTGCACTGCCCGGCGCGCACCGACAGCCACGGCTTTATCTGTGTAGACGAGGCGGGCGTGACATCCGAACCGGGGCTGTTTGCCGCAGGCGATGCAACCACTGCGATTGGTGAGCACATTCTGGTGGCGCTTGGGCAAGGCGCGCGGGCCGCCGCGAGCGCGTACCGCTACATTCTGGCCCAGCAGCCCGCGCATGCGTGTGGGCTACCTTTATAGAAAAAAAGGAAGGAGCGGGATAATCTCAACGCTAAACTATCGCACCCCACGCCACAACCGACTGCGGCTCGATCATGATCACCGGCTGCTCATGAAATCGGCATTGTTTGATACTGCACATAGCGCTGACGTAGCAGCGCCACAGCATGCTGATGGACTGTGTCCTCTGACGGCAGCAGCCGCGCCATGCCGCGAATGAGCACGTAGGCCAACTCACTCCAATCATCGTTATAGCGATCTACAACCAGTGCAACATGCGGATTTTCCAGCATGTTCCGCACTCGTTTGAGTTGCTGCGGCGCGACGCGCTTCGGCTTGGCGTCGAGCGCAATGTACACCGCCGCATCGTCACAGGCGTAGCACACCGGAATAACATGCGGCAGGGCTGCTGCATCCGCCGTGGCAAGCCGTCCGACGCGTTGCGCGCCGAGAAAGGCGCACTGTTGTGCAGTAAAGGCGCTCATGAGAAGCCCACCGCGACCGCCAGAGATGTGCGGCCCCACTCAGTTAGATCGTCCGTATCGCGCGGCTGGTACTTGGCGACAACGATTCGGCGTGCCAGCGAATCCTCAGACTTGTCTGTTACTACCCACGCCCGCCCCTCCAATAACTCATCGCCAAGCCGCACGCGCACCTGTGGATTCTTCTGAAGATTTTTGACCCAGTCGGCCTTGGCGCACCCGCCCGACAGCATGTACAGCGTGTGCTTATCGATCGCAAACCAGATTTCGATTTTCATGCGGGCGACCCGTGACGCGCCCGATGGTGGTGAGGTAACAAAAATCGTCATCAGCATGCTGCTGAAAAGTTTGTTGGTAGGTCATGCACTCTCTCACAAACAAATTATCCCAAAACGACTGGCACGCGCTCATAGCGATGCCACAAAGGCAGAGTTTGGATGGACAATTGCTCCGGCGTGATCGCCAGCCTCAGGTTCGGGTTGCGATCCAGCAGGTTCTTGAGGGCAATCTTGGTTTCGAGCCGAGCCAGCGGCGCGCCCAGGCAGTAGTGAATGCCTTGCCCAAAGCCCAAATGCTTGTTGGGTGTACGACTGATGTCGAAAACATCGGGGTCGCGAAACACAGCCGGATCGCGGTTAGCGGCGCCTAGCAGCGGCACCACCGTTGCCCCTTTAGGAATTGTAACTCCATGCAACGTCACATCCTCGGTTGGGTAGCACGGCTTTGTCCCCTGGACAGGGCCGTTGTAACGCAACGTCTCTTCAATAGCCGACTCCGTCAATTCTGGCTGTGCGCGCAGGCGGGCCAGTTGATCGGGATGCTGCAACAGCGTCACCACACTGTTGGTGATAAGATGAACCGTGGTTTCGTAGCCAGCAAAGACGAGCAAAAAGACCATGCTCACGAGTTCATCCTCGCTCAGCTTGTCTCCTTCATCTTCAGCCTGAAATCAGCCCACTCAAAATGTCGTCCTGTGGGTTGGCACGCTTGCGCGCGATCAGGCTGCGGACGAATTTGACCGTCCCTGGTAGATCCCAGAAGAAGGTGCGAAAGAGCGACCAGCCAGAAAAACCCTCCGATAGCACGCGCACACCATTCCGAAACTTAGGCATGTCCTCGTCCGACACGCCAACCATTTCACTGATGACGGTAACGGGAATAGGCAATGCATAGGCTTGCATCAGATCGATTGTGCCCTGTGGCTCAGCCTGGTCGAGCAGTTCGTGAGTCAATTGCTCGATCCGTGTGCTGAGTCGCTCAAGCGCCCGGGGTGTAAACGCTTTATGCACTAAATTGCGCAGGCGACGGTGATTCGGCTCATCTTCAAGAATCATGCTCTGTGTCATGAGCAACATTGATTTGGGAACTGGGAAGGGCAGTTTGCCGCCGCCACCACGCGCCGTCGTGCGGTTGCGCACGAAGCGTGGATCTTTCAGCATGCGCGCACAGTCATCATAGCGCGAAAGAAAATACGCGTTGATAACGCTGAGCTTGCCTTTATAAACCGGCGCTTCCTCTCGCAGCCACTTATAATAGGCATATTTGTTCGCGGTAAACGTTTTGTCACTCACGTTGATGGGGTGCTTGATATCATTGCGCGTCAATGCTTTGGTTGCCAGCATAGTTCTGCTCCTTTCAAACCCCTATCCAACCTCAGTTCATTACTTATTATACGTTCCTCACAGGAAAAGGTTGTACAATGCGCGAGTTGTTTGCCAACGTGAGGAGCTTTTGTTGTGAATCATCCGTCAACCGCGCCAAGCGGCGCCCACGAATGGCGGCGAGCGCTGCTCGTGAGTTTTGCACCCGCCATCGCGCTCGGCTTTGGGCGCTTTGCATACGCGCTGCTGCTGGTGCCCATGCGCGAAAGCCAGGGCTGGAATTACGCGCAGGCCGGGCTGGTCACCAGCGCTAATGCGCTGGGCTACCTGGCGGGCGCATTGATCGTCGGAAGCGTGGCGCGTCGCTGGGGCGCGGCGCGCACGCTGCGCTGGAGTTTGCTAGTCGTCAGCGCGAGCCTTGCGCTCACCGGCCTGCCGCTGCCGTTCGCGGGCTTGCTGCTCATGCGGGCGCTGGCGGGCATCTGCGGCAGCCTGATTTTTGTTGCTGGCGCGGCGGTTGTCATCCAGATCATTAGCTCGGCGCGGAGCGACAGCGCGGTGAGCGTGTATTTCGCCGGGCCGGGCGTCGGCATCGCGGTGTCAGGGCTGCTCATTCCGCTGCTGTTGCACGCGCCGCTCGCGTGGGATTGGCACCTGATCTGGGTGGCCATGGGCGCGGTCGGATTGCTAACGCTGGTGCTGCTGGCACCAACGCTGCGACTGGCTCATGATACAGCGCCGCGCCCAGCTGCCACTTCAGCTCCTGCGCCGGGCTTCGTCATGCGCGATTATGTATTGCTATGGCCCGCCATGCTGTCCTACGGATTGTACGGGCTGGGCTACATCGGCTACATGACCTTTATCATCGCCTTCCTGCAATCGATTCACGTCGCGCCGCTGCTGGTGCAGAGCTTCTGGTTTATTCTCGGCGTAGCGGCGGCCTCCACCGGCTACGTCTGGGGGCCGATAATCAAGCGGCTGGCCCCGCATCGCTCCCTGACGGTGCTATTGTTTGTGCTGGCGGTCGGCGCGCTGCTGCCAATTCTCGTGCCGCAAATCTGGAGTTTTGTGGTGTCGGCGGTGCTGTTCGGCGGCTCATTCCTCGGCGCGGTGTCGGCCATCACACGGCAGGTGCGCATGTACTTGCCGGCCGAACGCTGGACAGCGGTGCTGGGCAATGCGACAGCTTTGTTCGCTATCGGCCAACTGATTGGGCCGGTGCTTACGGGAGCAATCGCCGACATGCAGAACGGTCTGGCGATTGGCCTGCTCGGCTCGGCAGGACTGCTTGGCGTTGCCACGCTGATCGTGCTGGTCGGCCCGACGCCGGAGCGCATGTCACTCCGCACGATGGGTTCTATTGAAACAGAAATGAGATCATGATTATGACAATCAATCCTGTCGCGCTGGTGACCGGCGCGTCGCGCGGCATTGGCGCGGCAACCGCCCGATTGCTGGCCGAACGCGGCGCCGATGTCATCATCAACTACCGCAGCAAAGGCCCGCGCGCCGAAGCTGTAGCTACAGCAGTGCAGTCTGTCGGACAGCGGGCGATGCTGGCGCAGGCCGATGTAACGCAACAAGCTGATATTGATGCCATGGTTACGGCGGTGCGCGAGACATTCGGGCGGATCGATTTGCTCATACTCAACGCCAGCGGCGGCCTGGAAAAGGACAAAGCCTCCGACTACGCCATGCTGCTCAATCGCGACGCGCAGGCACAACTCGTCGATAGCTTCGTACCGCTCATGCCGCGTGGCAGTCGGATCGTGTTTGTGACGAGTCACTGGGCGCACTTCTACGGCGAAAAACCAGTCTACGCAGGCTATGAAATCGTCGCAGCCAGTAAGAAAGCTGGTGAGGACGCGTTACGCGCCCGCATGCCTGCATTAGCTAGTCGCGGCATCAACTTGGTGGTGGTCAGCGGCGATGTCATCGAGGGCACTATTACGCCCAAACTGCTGGAGCGCATGGAGCCGGGCTTACTTCAGGAGCGTCGCGAGCAGGCGGGCACGCTGCCGACGGTTGACGAGTTCGCCGCCGCGATTGTCGAGACAGCCTTTAACCCTGACATGCGCAGCGGCGATATGGTGTTCGTGGGCGCGACAGAATAACATAATCACCGGCCCTCACCCTCGGTCCCGCTCCCATTGGGAGCGGGAAGCTGCGGGAGCAGCAGGGTGAGGGATTTCGCGATATCATCATTTTATTTAGCCTCAACATAAAATCCTCCTTTCTGCTACTGAAAAGTGTAGATGGCATAGACATTGCTAGATAGCACGAATACCGCGCTAACACGCGGATGAGTGGAAAGAAGGACGCGCATGAAGACGGTTGTTGGTCTTTTCGAGCGCTACGCGAGCGCCGAGCAGGCGATACACGAATTGATGCAGCGTGGCTTCAAGAAGCAAGAAATCAGCGTTATTGTGCGCAACAGCAGTGCTGATCCCACGCATGGCGCGGATGAAACCGACGTTTCTGAAACAGTGAGCGCTGGCGCAATCAGCGGCTCGACGATAGGCGGGCTTGCGGGACTGCTGGTTGGCCTTGGCACGCTCACTGTTCCTGGAATTGGTGCAGTACTCGCAGCAGGCACGTTGACTTCCGTCGTTACTAGTACGGTGGCGGGCGCGGGGGTCGGGGCAGTCGCAGGCGGGCTGATTGGTGCGCTGGTCAGCCTGGGCATTTCGGAAGAAGAAGCCCAGTTGTACGCTGAAGGTGTCAGGCGCGGCCATGTGCTGGTGGCCGTGCAAACTGATGACGTGCGGGCCGCTGAGGCATTCGCGGTGCTACGTGCGACCAGCGTTACGGCACATGCCGACAGCAGCATGTAGCGCACAACAACACACTTTGAAATTTATCGAAGGAGAAGGACCATGACAATTACCGTTCTGGGTGTTTTTGATGACGCGCTTACAGCTCGGCGTGCAATGGAAGATTTGCGCGACAGTACCTGTCCATTTGAGGACGTTTCGATTATTACACGCCAAACCACGGATGGCGAAGCGGTGAGCAGCACTGAAGATGTTTCTGCCGGCGAGGGCGCGACCGTTGGCGCGGTATGGGGCGGTCTGGTCGGCCTTGGAGCGCTGCTCATTCCCGGCGTCGGCCCGTTTATCGCAGGCGGCGCGTTGCTTGCCACCCTGACCGGTGCGGTGACCGGCGCGGTGGTCGGCGGCGTCACGGCGGCGCTGGTGGATTTTGGCGGCATCCCTGAATCTGAGGCGCGCCAGTATGAGGAGTACGTCCATGAGGGCAAGACGCTGATCGTGGTGACGGCTAACAACAATAGCGATGCGCGCGAGGCGCGCCAGATTCTGGCGCAGCACGGCGCTGGTGGCGTGTATGACGAAAACGAGCGCGAAGGCGAGGCAGCATCAGCCGCGCCGCGTGTGGCGATGTACGCAGACGGTGAGCGGGTCAACATGGGCACTGAAACGAGCATCAACACGCCAACCGATACTGGCATGGTTCAGCCAAATGCTCTCGGTGTTGACGTGGTGACACCGCGCACGCCCGGTGGCACGAAGCCAGTGGTGCCAGAGGGCGACGCTGTGCCGGAAGCCGCCGATGCGCGGGTCAGCACCGATACGGACAGGCCACGCGATTCGCGCGTGTAAAAGCTGGCCTTCCAGTTTCGTAGTGTAGCTCAAAGCGTGGTGAGATACTCACCGCGCTTTGTTGCGTGGTGCAGCAGCAATCCAGCATGCCCTGGTATGCGTAGAGAGGGTATGCTTGTTCGCAAAGGTATGGAGTTATATTTATGAGCTATCCCCAGGTTCAACCAGACAACGAATCGCAAGGCAGATTGGCATACAAATGGAAGGTGCTGATTTCAGTCGTTTTCGGCATCTTCATGATCATCCTCGACTCCACGGTCATCAATGTCGCGCTGCAAACATTGCGCCGTGAATACAACGCGCCGCTCAACGACACACAGTGGATCATCAGCATTTACGTGCTGGCGCTCGGCATCACCACACCACTCTCAGGATTTTTAGCCGACCGCTTTGGCATCAAGCGCATGTACATCGGCGGGCTGGCTCTTTTTGTGGTTGGCTCGATTCTGTGCGGCTTTGCGCCAACATTGACCTTTTTGATCGCCGCGCGCGTGGTTCAGGGCATCGGTGGTGGCGTCGCCCAGCCACTTGGACCGCCGCAGTTGTACCGTGCCTTTCCGCCTGAGGAACAAGGCACCGCGCTTGGGTACTTCGGCGTCGCGCTGGTGCTGGCACCGGCACTCGGTCCTATTCTGGGTGGCCTGCTGGTTGATGCAAATCTATGGCGCTGGATTTTCTTTATCAATGTTCCGATCGGCATTACCGGCGTGATCTTGTCATCACGCCTCTTGAAGCGTGACGACACCACCCGCAAGCCACGTCTCGATCCATTAGGCACGCTGACAGCCATTATGGCCTTTGGGTCGCTGCTGTATGCGGCGACCAACGCCGCCGACCTTGGCTGGACATCCGGCACGGTGCTTACATGGTTCGCGATCGGTGGCATTGCGCTCGTCGCGTTTGCGGTCATCGAGTTATTTGTTGCCAGGGAGCCACTGCTCGATCTGCGCTTGTTCAAACGCAGCCAGTTCGCCATCGCCGCACTGGTCGGCTATGTCACTGTGCTTGCATTGTTCGGCGCTGAGTTCCTGATGCCGGTGTACTTGCAGGCACTGCGCGGGCGCACCGCGCTGGAAACCGGCTTGCTGCTGTTACCACTGGCAATCAGTTCTGGTATTGTGACGCCAATCGCCGGACGGTTGTATGATAAAATTGGGCCACGCATTCTGGTGATCGCAGGTTTCAGCTTGCTCGTCATCAACACATGGCAGTTCTCGAAAATCGAGGCGCTGACGCCAATCTCGACGATCATGTGGCTGCTGGCACTGCGTGGTGTGTCGCTCGGCCTGATCGTGCAGACCACGTTCACCACGGCTTTGAGCGCTGTACCACGCAATCTGCTGCCACGCGGGTCGTCGCTGCTGAACGGTACCCGCTTTGTGGTGCAATCAATTGGCGTGGCGGTGCTAGCTACGGTTTTGAGTAGTGGCTTGTCGCAGACCACCAGAAATTTCCAGCAGCAGGCGCAGGAAGCAGCGCCGGCATCAGGCACGGCGGCGTTCGGTCTGTGTGAAACGCCCGGCGTGCCAGCCGATAAAAATCTTCCTGCTGCTGTTCAGCAAGCGCCGCCAGCGCAACAAGCGCAGATCAAATCCAGCATCAATCAGGCATGCCAGGAAAACCTGGTCGGGTTTGAAAACGCCTATCAGTTTACATTCTACTTTGCCATTCTGGCGGTGATCATCGGGGCATTTCTGCCCGGCTGGCCGTTCAAGTGGGCAGGGCGCACCGCCGCAGCCGCCGAACAGCCAGCAGCCAGCGGCGCACATTAGCACTCAATTAGCATCAAGCCACAGAGGTCACACAGTACACAGAGAAGCAAAACAATACTACCTCTTTCTCTGTGATCTCGGTGTTCTCTGTGGCTTATTTCGGAAGGAGCACATAGCATGGAGCAACACGACATCTACGAACGGATTCAAGCCTATTTGCAGCCCCGCTTCCCTGAGTATGTCGAGATGCTCCGGCACATGGTCGCGATCAACAGCTTCACCGCAAACCCGCATGGCGTCAACGCGCTTGGCGAATTGACCGCCATGGCGTTTGAATCGCTTGGCTTCAGCGCCCAGAGCATTCCATCGGCCAATCCTGAGCATGGCGCGCACTTGATGCTGAAGCGCACAGGCCGCACCCGCCGCACCATCGGCCTGGTGTCGCACCTCGACACTGTGTTTCCAGACGAAGAAGAGCGCGCCAACGAATTTCACTGGCGAGTGGCGGGCGACCGCCTGTACGGCCCTGGCACGGTGGACATCAAGGGCGGCACGGTGATGATTCACATGGTGCTGGCGGCCCTGCGTGACGTTGCGCCAGACGTGTTCGAGAACATCACATGGGTTGTGCTGCTGAACGCGGCCGAGGAAGTGCTGGCGGCGGATTTCGGCGCGCTATGTTTGAAGCAACTTGGCGATGACGCGCTGGCCTGCCTGGTGTTCGAGGGCGGGCGCTGGTCTGACGGTGAGTGTTCGCTGGTTGCGGCGCGCAAAGGCCGCGCGATGTTCCGCATCACAGCGGAGGGTCGTTCGTCACACGCCGGCAATCAGCATGGCCGTGGTGCCAATGCCGTAGTCGCGCTGGCGCAAACTGTACAGCAGGTCGCCGCGCTGACAGATTACGAACGCCAACTCACGTTCAACGTCGGGCGGATCGAGGGCGGCACAGTTGCCAATCGCGTGCCGCATCACGCCGAGGCTTTAGTCGAAATGCGCACCTTCGCGCCCGATGTTTTTGCGGATGGCGTGCAGCATATGCTGGCGCTCGGCGGTCCTTCTGATATCGGCAGCGTGCGCGGTGATTTCCAGTGCCAGATCATCGTTGAGTTGCTAGCGCAGACACAGCCATGGGCGCGCAACCCCAACACCGACCGGCTGCTCGACACCTGGCGTGCTGCTGCCATGCCCATGGGCGTCACGGTTGTCACCGAGGAGCGCGGCGGACTGAGCGACGGAAACTGGGTCTGGCAGCGTATCCCGACCATCGACGGGCTTGGCCCATCCGGTGGCAACATGCACTGTTCAGAGCGGAGTGCTGACGGCAGCAAAGACCAGGAATATGCGTTTGCCTCGACATTTGTACCCAAAGCCACATTGAACACCACCGCGCTGCTGCGCCTGTTGCGGGAGAAACTGTAAGGTGCTGCGGTGAGCACGCTGGCAAAAGGCCGGCAGCGCGGTAGGGCATTGCAAATCAGTTGAGCTATAGCCCTACTAGCACTATGAAATCGTACTCTCTCGCTTTACACAAACACAATGCAGGACGGCGCTAGCGTTCTCGCTTGCCCGTGTTCCATAACGCTGCCGAAAAGACGCGGTGGGTGATAAACATGGCTATCATCGTGACTTGACGCCGCACTCGGCACGCGCATTGACTGGCATAGACGCGGATTTGACGCCGGGAGATGGCGCTGCGCTTTATCCTATCTCATGAGGAGGTCAGCGCCATGATTTGCGGCATGCGCAAGCAGCACCACATCGAATCGAACATCGCCGCCAGCGCCGCTGGACCGCTGCCTAGCGAACTCGTCGAGCAACTGCGCGAGCAGCGCTGGGACCGTGAGCCGACCGCGTGGTCGCAGTAGCTGGGTGCGCAGTGGGCGTATGAACTGCGCCCCACCAACGATTAAACAAGTTCTACCGCCAGTGCCACGGCCTCGCCGCCGCCCAGGCACAGCGATGCAATGCCGCGCTGGCCGCCGCGCTGCTTCAAGGCATGCATGAGCGTGACGAGCACCCGCGCACCCGACGCGCCAATCGGATGGCCAAGCGCAATCGCACCGCCGTTGACGTTCAACCGATCCCGGTCGATGTTTAGTGTCCGCCCATTGGCGACGACTTGCGCCGCGAACGCCTCGTTGATCTCAAATAGATCGTAGTCGTCGGTCGTGGTGCCAGTACGCTCCATGAGCCGCTGCACCGCGAACGGCGGCGCGGTGAAAATCTCCAGCGGCTTCACGGCGGCCTGCGCCGACCCGGTGATGCGCGCCAACGGGGTGACACCAAGCTCGCGTGCTTTGGCAGCGCTCATGACCACCAGTGCCGCCGCGCCATCAGTGATTCCCGGCGCATTGCCAGCCGTCACCGTGCCGTCGCTGGCAAACACCGGACGCAACCCGGCAAGCAGCTTTGCGTCAGTATCGCGGCGTGGCGGCTCATCCGCAGAAATGGTCATGGTTTTACCGCGCCCGGCAGGCACGTCGACCGGCACAATTTCATCTGCAAAGCGGCCAGCATCCTGGGCTGCCACTGCCTTCTCATGCGAACGGAGCGAGAAAGCGTCCTGCACTTCGCGGCTCACATCAAAGGAGCGGGCGATCCACTCAGCCGAGTTGCCCATGTGCTGCTGCTCGAATGCGCACCACAGCCCGTCATGCACCATCGAATCGATTAGTTCGCCGTTGCCGAGCCGGTAGCCACTGCGCGCCTGTGACAGCAGGTAGGGACCGCGCGACATATTCTCCATACCACCTGCGACGATGACATCCGCTTCGCCAGAGCGGATGAGCGCCGCTGCCAGCATGACCGCTTTCAGGCCGCTGCCACATACCTTATTGATGGTCAGCGCACTGACAGTGTCGGGTAGGCCGCCACGTAGTGCTGCCTGCCGCGCCGGAGCCTGCCCCAGACCGGCGCTGATGACGTTGCCCATGATGCACTCGTCCACCGATGCACCGTCGATGCCTGCGCGTGATACAGCGGCATGCACAACCGCTGCACCAAGATCCGTCGCAGGAACATCCTTGTATGCACCTTGAAATTTACCGATTGGCGTACGCACTGCACTGGCAATCACCACATCTTGCGCGTTCACATGAGTACCTCTTAAACAGGTTAGTTATGCCAAATAAATGCTCCTACGTTGCACACGTAGGAGCAGATCGAGCACATCAGTGTGCGCTGTCTATTGTACCACAGCTACTTTTTGGGACGGATGTTGAGCAATTCCATGAGCAGCGCATCATCCACATGTAGCAACTTCGCCAGCAGCGCAGCATTGTCAGTCGCAGCATTGCCGACACTGTACGCTACCATGGCGACGCGGCGCGGCTGAATCATGACAAAGCCACCGAGCAGAATGAGCATCAATGCAACCAGCGGCCAGACTATGCGCATGCTGGTATCTTCGCCAGCGGTTTCCGGCAGACGGCCTGGCAGCGCGGCGTTCTTGATGGCAGTGTTGGCCTTTGGCTGTTGCTCGGTGACGCGCGGGCCGCCAGTGTCTGGCAGATTGCTGGGCAGTGATGCATTAGGATTAGCACGAACAGGCTCAACAACCACAGGTGTGCTGGTCAACTGTGGCTGTGCCGTCGCCGTTGGCTGTGAATTTGCGGTCGCAGTCGGAGGCATGCTCGTGGCGGTCGGGGGCACGCTGGTGGGCGCAGCAGTCGCCGCAGCACTTGTATAACTTAAGTGCTGAATTGTCGCCGCGCCAGCATCCACATGTACCATCTGCGGCGGGGTCACTGTTTTACCCTGGCTTGGGTCAAGCGCAAGCAGCACCATGTGATCACCGGCGGGCACGTAGCCATCATAATTGCCGTTGGTATCAGTCATTACCACCACGCCACCAACGCTAACATGAACGCCAGCAGCAGGTGCGCCAGTAGTGGTGTTAATCACTGTTCCCATGATATGGCCGAACGCTTCTGCGCTCGACTTTTTCCCACCTGAGTGCCGGGACTGCTGCACCGGCGGGCGCGGTGAAGGCTGCAAGAGCGGTGCGGCCACAGCAGAAGGTGCTGGCAGGGTACTCATACATAGCATCGCAATGAGTAGCCCAGCCATAACACACGAAAATCCCATCATTCGCCAGCGCATCATAATTTGGCTCCTTGTGTAATGTGTTGCATGAATGTTTGAAAGGGCGGCGACGATGTTCAAGTTCCGTCGCCGCCTATAGCACTACTGTTGCGAGCGTGGCTCCAATGAACGCGGCGCAAGATCGGTGATGCTCGGCAGATCGGGCATCTGTGCCGGAGCTGCATTGGTGCTGCCAGCAGTGACGATCACGTCAAGCTCGGATAAGTTGTTCGTCTCATCGCTCTCCGTCACCGCCGCATTTTCGCTCTTCTGTGTGTTCGACGAATTACGGTTCCAGCTATCCACATAGAGGTAGAACCGCTGCTCGCCCCTGGTAAAGAAGTCGAGCCAAATTGTATTTTCCGCGACGTAGCTATCTGGTGTAGTCGTAAGCAGGATGCTTTCACCCGGCTGCAACGTCCTAGTGACGAACCATGCCACACCGTGAGCATGCGCGCGGGTTACAGGTCTCGTTCCATGGTTCGTTCACGCGCGGTATGCGTATCGGATTTACGTGAAGATCAACCCAGAAGTTGCTCGCCGGGGCCGTGCCCTGATTGGTCACTTTGGCTGTGATCACCACATGCTGATACTGTGAGACCTGCGCGGGGCTGATGCTCAAGTTGCCCACCAGATCAGGTAGCGGCAACTTGTCGGCCATCGGCAGAAACACTCGGAATTGTCCAACCGATACGTTCACCCGTGCCGTCGCGCAATACTGCGGCGTATCGTTGTCGCAGACGCGGTAGACAAACGTGTCGCCACCGGCATAGCCAGCGTTAGGCGTATATGTCACATCGGTTCCGTCGTTTGTGATCGCGACCGTGCCATTTGTTGGCGTGAACGTAATCGCCGTAATCGTCAACCAGTCCTCTGGATCAGGGCCGGGCGAGTCATTCGCCAGGACGTTGATGCGAGTCGCCACATCCTTGCCAACATAGGCGAAATCATCGCTTGCGGTTGCAGGATCGTTCACCGACCGCACGGTAATGGTTCCTGTAGCGACGTTCGACTCATTGCCGCCAATGTCTTGAGCCTTGTACGTGAATGTCACAGTTCCATAGAAATTCGGCGCAGGTGTGTAGGTCAATGATCCGTCGGGCTGCATGGACAACGTGCCACTCGCTGGCTGATCGAGTATGACGGATGTCAATACATCATCAGTATCGAGATCGCTGTCGTTGCTTAGCACGCCCTGTGCGGCGTCAACCGTCAGCGTCGTGTCTTCGTCAGTTGCAAAGGCATCGTTGGCTGCCACGGGCGCATGGTCGTCATTGATAATGGTTCCAGTCGCTGCGTTCGCCGCCAGCGTTGCCTGAACAATGTTGCTCAGGTTCAAGGTGAATTGTTCGTCACTTTCAACCACGCGGTCGCCGTTGACTGCCACCATGATCTGCCTGCTGGTTTCACCAGCCGCAAATGACAGTGTACCAGACGTGGTCGTGTAATCCGATCCCGCTGTGGCGCTGCCGTCCTGCGTTGTATAGGCTACGGCAATGTCCTGCGGGCTAGCAGCCGAGAGCGTCGCAGTGAAGATCATGGTCGTGGTGCCGCTGTTGCCTTCCGTCACTGAGGCATTGCTGACACTTAACACCGGCCCGTCGTCGTCCATAATTGTGCCGACACCCTGCGCATCAGCAATGGTGGCATTTGTTGGATTGGCAAGATTGACAAAGAACTGCTCGTCCGCTTCGTCAGTTGTATCACCATTCACGGCGACGGTGACCGTCTTGGCCGTTTCACCCGTTGCAAAGGTCAGCTTACCGGAGGCCGCCACATAATCCGAGCCTGCCGTGGCGCTGTTGTCCTGTGTCGCGTAATCCACGGTAACTGTTTGCTCACTTGCCGCCGACATGGTGACATTGAATATCGCGTTCGCCGTGCCGCTGTTGCCCTCGGTCACTGTCACGTCGTCGATCATCAGCGTCGGCGGCGCGTCGTCGTCGGTGATGGTGCCCTGCCCTTGTGCATCAGCAAAGGTGACGTTCACTGGATTCGTTAAGTTGACCGCGAACGTTTCGTCGGCCTCATCAATTGTGTCGCCCAGCACCGGCACCGAAAAGGTCTTGCTGGTTTCGCCCGGCTGGAAGACGAGCGTTGCTGTCGTGGCGGTGTAATCCTTGCCCGCCGTCGCCGTTCCATCAGCGGTCGTCGCTGTCATGGTGATGACTTTGCCACTCGCCGCTGACAAGGTAACATCAAAGGTTGCGTCGGTCGTGCCGCTGTTACCTTCGGTCACGGTGACGTCGTTGCTCGCAGCGGTTGGCGCTGCATCATCATTCACAATCGTGGCTGTCGCTTGGGCAGAACCCGACAACGTGACAGCCGATGGAGCAATGTTGCTCAGCTTTAGCGAAAAAGTCTCGTCGTTTTCATCGGTTGTATCGCCGTTGGATGGAACAACAATAATCTTACTTGTCTGACCGGGCTTAAACGTCAGCGTGCCACTTTGCGCAACATAATCAGAGCCAGCCGTTGCAGTTCCGTCGGCTGTGGTATAGTCCACTGTCACTGGCACTCCGGCTGCTGCCGAAAGTGTCACTGTGAAGTTAGCGTTGGCGGTGCCACTGTTGCCTTCGGTCACCGGAGCAGGAGCAGCAAGAACTTCATGGTTGGCGCAGCATCATCATTCTGGATGGTCGCCGTACCCTGCGCGTCGGTGATTGCAGGTGGTGTTACGCTTGGTGTGTAACGCGCGTTTGATAGATTTACAAAAAACGCTTCGTCGGCCTCATATGTGGTATCTGGCGTTACAGGCACGCTGAGCGTCTGCGTGATTGTGCCCGCTGTAAATACGAGCGTACCCAATGTATTTGCGTAATCAGAGCCAGCTGCTGCAGTTCCATCGGCTGTAGCGTAGTCAACGCTGATGTCGTAGACGAAGGCCTTAGACAAGCTAACCGTGAAGACCGCGTTTGTTGTACCAGAGTCGCCCTCAACCACGCTCACATCATTTACTGTTACATCCGGCGGTGAGTCATCGTCAATAATCGTGATGGTGCTGGTCGATGCGGTGCCAAGGGTCGCATTGGTAGGCGTACCAAGCGCGAGTACAATTGTCTCATTCGGCTCTGGAAATACATCATTCGTTACTGTGATTGTCAGCGTCGCCGACGTTTGCCCAGCAGGGATCGTCAAGCTTGCCGGAAGCGTTGGCACGATTGTGTAATCAGTGCCTGCCGTCGCTGTCGATGAGGCGTCGAGGCTCACTGGTACAGTGACATCCTGGTTGCTGGGATTGCTGAGTTGCACCACAGCCTGGACCGTGGCAGGATCGTTCTCGTTGTGGTTTACAGCCGGGTTTGCAAAGATCACCGTCGGTAGTGTCACCTTGCTAATGAATGCATCAGCAATACCGCCGCCGTAGGTCTTTTGCGCCGCGTTGGCTGTCGCCATGCCCGTAGTGGAACTGGTCTGACCTGCAACAACAGCTACGCCATCGGTTTGCAGTCCAACCGCACGTGCTGTTTCAGTGCCGCTACCGCCAAGATAGGTGCTGTACACCAGCGTATTGTTTGCCGTGTTCAACCGTGTGACAAATGCATCCTGGCCCTGACGGACCTGCGATGCAGGCTTCGGAAAGTTATCCGACGTGGTGCTGCCGACGACGACCACATCACTGCCGGCCAGCGCAATGTCGTAAGCTGTGTCACTGCCGCTGCCGCCAAGGTAGGTTGTGTAATCAAACGTATCACCAGCCGCATTCAGCCGCGCCACAAAAGCATCACTCAGACCAGCATTACTGGTTTGATATGATGGCGCGCTGAACATGTTGGTCGATAATGTATAGCCTGTCACATAGACGTTGCTGCTGCCATCGACCGCGATGCCATAACCCTCATCGTCGTTGCTGCCACCCAGGTAGGTGCTCGCAATAATTGCATTTGTATTATCAACGTTGAATTGGGCGATAAAAACGTCGGTATTACCACCACCAAACGTGCTTTTCGCAACCGTTCCGCTTAGCGGAAAGCTTGGGCCAGCCCGCCCCACGATGTATGCGACACCGTTGTGTACAGTAATATCACGCCCTTCATCGTTGGCAGTGCCGCCAAGGTACGTCACAAATGTTGACGCGAGCGACATGTCGAGTTTGGCGTAGAAGGCGTCGGTACCACCCTTTTCCGTCGATCCATTCGTGACCGGAAATGGTGTCGCAGTGGGAACATTGGTGTAGCCAGTGACGTATACAGCGCTGCCGTCGACCGCAATGCCGTTGCCAACATCCTCGGCATCACTACCGAGTAGAATACTACCCAGCAATGTCCCATTGCTGTCTAGTTTGGAAACAAAAACATCAGCACTGCCCACATTTGTCGTGGCAGTGCCAGAAAAGCTTGCAGAATATGTGTAGCCAGTCACATAAGCATTGCCGCTCGCATCGACAGCAATGCCCCGGCCTTCGTCGGCTGCAGCGTCACCAAGGATGGTAGTGTATAGCACGGCGCCTGCCGCATCGAGTTTGACGACGAACACATCGCTCCCGCCCTGCATCTGACCAGAACCACCAGGGAATGGCGCGGAGTGAGTGCTCCCGACAATGTACACGTTGTTGTTGGTGTCAACCACAACGTCATAGGCGGTATCAAAGCCCGCACCGCCTAAATATGTCGTGTAGCTGAGCACCGGGTCGATCGTGAGTGCGTAGGCAGGATTATAGTTACCTAATGCAAACGTGACGCTCCCATCATCCGTGATAACGTAGTACGCAGTGACCGGCACACGTTCGCCGCCGATCTCCTGCCATGCGACTGGGGCCTGCTCAATGATTGGCGCTGCTGCGTTTGGCAATGCAACATGCAAGTTGCCGCTCGCACGATCAATACCGACCGCATCTGCGCCGTTGTACCGCCAGCGCAATTGTGCCGGATTCGCTCCAGGTGCGACAACATAAGTGCTTTTGAGGCTGCCATGCGCATCTTCATAGCGCAGATCAACACCTGTATACAGTGATTGATACATGATGCTACCGTAGGTTGGCAGCCCGGTGCGCCAGCGCGACGAGTCAGCGCCAACCATATGGTTGACGACGCCCGGCAGTTGCTGCTCGCCAGTAATCAGCGCGTTAGGATTCGCGCCTTCAAACTGGACTCGAACAGTTGCTGGATCGTGCGCATCTGTTTGAACTCTTGGGCAACGCAAGCACGACTTCGTTCGGCGTAAAGAAAACCGTCCCACCCATGGCGTGGGTCTGGAAACGCACCTGCGGATCAGTCTGGCCCGCATTTGGGACAAACGTGAGCGGAAGCTTGCTTAAATCAGCAGAAGATGCTGTTGCAGGCGCAGCAGCTGTTGCTCGCTGCGCGACGTGTGGCGCAGATGTGAGCAACAATGCAAACTGCGTCCACATCATGGCACAGACAAGCAGATAGCTTGCAAGCTCAGAGACGGGTCGCAAACGTGGAAGGGGATTGGCAGTCACGAGCATGCTCCTCTCGGCACAAAATGAACAATTCCAACAACTAATATGAACAATGATGTTGCTGTACATTGCAGCAGAGCTGCATAGCCTGCTACTACATATCGCAAATCATTGTCGCATATGGGGGTATTGAATTACATTGCAGTTCGCGTGCAGAACGTGATCAGAGATGTTCAACAAGGTGAATATGTATGCGAAGTGCAAAAGAGGAGTTGTATATGAAGGGGCGCGTGGCAACCAGGAGTTGCCACGCATGAGCCATTCAACGCGCGGGAATTGCTTCACTAAATTCGTTACGCCAGTAGTCAAGCAATTCATCGACAATCTGTTCCATACCAATCGTTGGCTGCCAGCCGGTATCCTGCCGCAGTCGCGTGTTGTCGCCGAGCAAGATTGGCTCGTCGAGCGGGCGCAGCCGGGCCGGATCGACTTCGGCCCGCGCCGCAACGCGCCCCCGTGCCAGTACCATGTCCACAATGTCGCCGATGCGCGTGGTGGAGCCAGAGCACAGATTGTAGACCGTGCCCGGCTGGCCGCGATCGAGCAGCAGCCACAGCGCCCGCGCCACGTCGCGCACATGTGTGAAGTCGCGGCGCGCTTCCATATTGCCCACATGGATCACTGGCTCCTGCCGCCCAGCCTCAATCAGCGCCATCTGTTGACAGAAGGTCTGAATCGAGCAGCGGTCGCCCTGACGCGGGCCAACATGGTTGAATGAGCGCGTCACAACCACATGCAGACCATAGCTGTCATGGTATTGCAGCCCGGTTAGCTCCTGGCCGACCTTGCTGACACCGTAGGGCGAGGCCGGGCGCAGACGGCGCGTTTCAGGGATCGGCACTTCGTCGGGCGTGACCGGACCGTACTCGGCGCTGGAGCCCGCGATATGGATTCGGGCCTGCGGCGCATGGTCGCGCACCGCTTCCAGCATATTGACGGTACCTTCGATGTTGGTGCGCAATGTCGTGATCGGTGCATCCCACGACGCGGACGGGTAGCTTTGGGCCGCCAGGTGATAGATGCGATCTGGCATGGCCGCCTTGATCGCCGCGCGAACCACATGCGGATCCTCGATATCTCCCTCATGAATCGTCACACGACCAAACAACTGCTGGATCGGACGCGGGTCGCTGCGCCAGCGTTTGAAGACATGCAAATCGATGTCAGGCAAGGTCAGCAAGTAATCGGCCAGAAAACTTCCAACCGGACCGGTAATACCAGTGATGAATACACGCGTTGTCATAATCATTCCTTGTTGTTATGTATCGGAGAGTATGATAATTGGACGACTATAGTATCGTTACTCATAACATACCCTCGTGTCACACACCATCCTATCGGAGAACAGGCTCTTCTGCAACTCGCCATTGCTTCGCACAAAGAACTGTTTACAGTTCCCCCAAAAGGACTAGTTGCTACCTTGGCAGCAAGGCTCTATAATACAAACCATGGCCCTCTTCCAGAGGGCGTCACTGTATAGATCATCCCGGCACCCTTGCGGAGGACAACATGCCCCTTATTAAGAAAGCAGGGACAACCAAGAGCATTGGAACCCCTGGCGCAGCCGATCCAGAAGCGGCAGTTGGTGCGCCACAGACGGCTGTACCCGGTGCTCGTCGGTCGCCCGCACTCCAGACGATGCAGCCCGGTGTCGTCCTGCAAGGCCGCTATGCTATTGAAGGAACGATCGGCATCGGCGGCATGAGCGTGGTGTATCGTGGACGTGACCTGCGATTTAAAGATGTCGCGCGCTTGTGCGCCATCAAAGAAATGTACCAGAGCGCGCCCGACTCGAACACCCGCCTGCTTAATTTGAAGAACTTCGAGCGCGAGGCAGGCTTGCTCGCGACGCTCCAGCACCCGGCAATTCCAAAAGTTTACGACTTTTTCGAAGAAAACGGGCGTATCTATCTGGCGCTTGAGCTTGTATCTGGTAAAGATCTTGAAACGGTGCTGGATGAAGCGCGTGGGCCGCTACCAGAAGAACAGGTCGTACAATGGGCCGTGCAGATGTGTGATGTGCTAACGTATCTCCATTCACATGAGCCAGAGCCGATTGTGTTCCGCGACCTCAAACCGTCGAACATCATTGTGACGCCGCAGAATCGCGTGGTACTCATCGACTTCGGCATTGCCCGCAACCTTGTGCGCGCGGACCGCAAAGGTACCATGATCGGCACCGAGGGCTATTCGCCGCCTGAGCAGTACCGTGGCATGGCCGAGCCGCGCGGCGACCTGTACGCGCTTGGCGCAACCATGCACCACCTTCTGACCAACTCTGACCCGCGCCTGGAGACGCCGTTCACATTCCAAGAGCGCCCGTTGCGGCAACTCAATCCCAGTGTGTCGCCGGAGATTGACGCTGTGGTGGCGCGCGCGCTGGAATATGACGTAAACGCGCGCTGGAGTTCAGCCGAGGAGATGAAGCAAGCGCTGCTGCAAACGCTGGGCATGGCCGACAGCGCCGCGCCAGTTGCGGCAAGCCGCGCGCGGCCTCCGACAGTGGCGCGTGGCGCCGCAAAAACAACCGAGTTGCTGTGGGCCTTCCGTTGCGAGGATGAGCTGCGCTCCTCGCCGTGCATTGCGAACGGCATGGTGTTCGTTGGCTGCTACGACACGAACCTGTACGCGGTGGATGCCAGCCGTGGCGAATTTCGCTGGAAGTATGCCACTGAAGGTGGTATTTCGTCATCTCCAGCCGCATGGCAGGACATTGTCATCGTCGGTTCAGAAGATGGCGTGGTCTATGCCTTTGACGTGCGGAACGGGAAACCGCGCTGGACCTTCCGCACCAGCAAAGCAATTCGCTCCTCGCCGCGCATTGAGGATCGGGCGGTCTTTGTGGGATCGGACGATCAGCATTTCTATGCGATTGATGGCTTGCGCGGCGCGCTGATCTGGAAATATCGCACATGGATGCCGATTCGATCCTCAGCCTGCATTACGGATGATACCGTCTTTGTCGGCGGCGATGACGGCCATGTCTATAGTTTTGATATCCGCAATGGCGGGCTGCGCTGGAAGCAGAAAACCCAGCAGCCAGTGCGCTCCTCGCCGATCTTTGCCGAAGGTCTGGTGTTGGTGGGCAGCATGGACAACAACTTCTACGCGCTCGACGGCGAGGGCGGCTGGCCAGCATGGCGCTACCGGACCAACCATTATGTCAACTCTTCGCCATGTGTGCTTGGATCGCGGGTGTTCGTCGGCGGTATCGACGGTACCATGTATGCCTTTGAAATCAAGAATGGTCGCGTCGCATGGAAATTTGATTGCGGCAGCCAGATTACATCATCACCGCGCGCCGAAGGTGGTTTCGTGTACTTTGGCGCGACTGACGGCTGGGTATATTGCCTCGACGCCGGAACGGGCGAGCTGGTGTGGAAGTTCCAAACCGCCGCGCCAGTGGTATCATCGCCGGTGATTGACAACGGCTGTGTGTACATCGGTTCGATGGATCATCAGCTGTACGCCCTCAAGGCATAAACGCCTGCGTGATGATAGTGGGAGCACACCATGGCTTTCTTTCGTAAAATTTTTGGCGGCACAAACGCTGAGCAGGAATCCGCTGGCGATGCGTCGGCTGTGCATGAAGCGCCGTCGGCTGACGAAGAGGCTGCCCGTTTGGCCGCAAGCGCTGAGGCGCGAACGACCGGCGGGGCCGAGCCGGATGCATCGCCGTCAGCGTCGCCTGCCGGCGAGCGACCATGGTGGAGCGACGACTCTTCGACCGCAACTGAGCAGCCCGCCGATCACGCTATGATCAGCATCGTCAACAGCAGTATGCATACTACACTGCGTCATGAAACGGATGCACAGGCGGAGCCAGAAACGCAAGAAACGCAGCCTAGTATAGACACCGCACCGCTTGCTGAATTACCAGGCACCGCACCGCTCCAGCCGATCCACCGCAGCACATCGATAGGGCCGCCTGTGCGGCAAGGGCTTGCTGCGGCAGCACTGCGCGACATTGGGCAGGTACGTTCGGTGAATCAAGACAGCGTTTTTTCGTTGCTCACCACGCTGCCGCGCGAAGGCAACGACCTTCCGCTTGGCCTGTTTGTGGTTGCCGATGGCATGGGCGGGCATGATGGCGGCGAAGTTGCCAGCCGCATGGCAGTGAGCGCCGTGGTGCAGCACATCCTCGCTAATTTGGTTATGCCAGCGCTATTCGACGGCACAACGGAAGCTTTACAACCGCTTGTTGTATCGGCAGTGCAGGCCGCCAACAGCGCGATCTGGGAGCATGCGCAACTCGTCGGCTCCGATATGGGCACGACATGCACGGTGGCGCTGCTGCTCGGCCATACCTTGTATACCGGGCATGTCGGCGACTCGCGACTGTATTTGCGCCAGCCCGATGGTCTGCACATACTCACTAGTGATCATTCTGCCGTTGGTCGCCTGATCGAGGTTGGGCAGCTTGAGCCATCTGAAGCGCGCGAGCACCCGCTGCGCTCGCAGCTGTACCGCACGGTGGGTCAGCATCCAAACGTGCAGGTTGATTTTGTGTACCAGCCGGTAGGTAGCGCCTCGCATCTGCTGTTGTGCAGCGATGGATTATGGGGCATGCTCGATGAAGACGTGCTTGAAGACGTGTTAGCCCAGCAGGTGTGGCCGCAGAACGCCTGCCGAGCATTGATTGCCCGCGCTAATCAAGCGGGTGGCGACGACAACATTTCGGTGATTGTGGTGACGCTGCCGATAGCACAAGAGGAACAGGAATAGCGCAGACCATGACATCCTCACATGGTCTCTGCCCCGAAAGTCACACCTATGGCCGGTATCCGTCTGCAGCGTACACTCAGTCGATCAACTATCGCGAGCGGCAACGAGCCGCAGTTACTCTATGTCTTGCTTGAGGCTGCGCCGGAGGGCAGTTCGGCCCAATTGCCGAAACTCCCGCTCAATTTGTGCCTCGTGATTGATCGCAGTTCGTCCATGCGCGGCGAACGGCTGATGCAAGTGCGCGAAGCGGCACATCGCATCGTTGATCAGCTTGGCCCCGACGATTATTTTTCACTGGTGGCTTTTAACGACCGTGCCGATGTCGTCATTCCTGCGCAACGTGTGACGAACAAAGCCGACATGAAGCGCGCGGTAAACACCGTTGAAGCGGCCGGCGGCACTGAGATGGCGAGCGGCATGGCGCTGGCATTGCAAGAGATTCAGCGGCCCTTGTTGACGCGCAGCATCAGCAGGCTGATCCTGCTTACCGACGGGCGCACCTATGGCGATGAAAGCCGCTGTGTCGAGATTGCACGTCGCGCTCAAGGCCGTAGCATTGGTCTGACGGCGCTGGGCATTGGCAGCGAGTGGAACGAAGATTTGCTGGAAACCATGACCGCGCGCGAGAACAGCCGCGCGCATTACATCACCTCCGTCAACGAGATTACTCAGGTCTTCAGCGACGAGATCACGCGCATGCACTCAATTTTTGCCCAGCATGTGCAACTAAAAATCGCCGTTCGGCCGGGCGGCCTGGTGCGATCGGTCGATCGCGTGCGCCCATTCATCAGTTCAGTGCCGATTACTGAGACCGGCGATCTTGAATGGCATGGCAATCTTGGCGATTGGCCCAGCAGTGATGTGCAAAGTTTTTTGCTAGAGGTTGTTGTGCCAGCATTGCCAGTAGGTGACCATCCGTTGCTGCGGGTGGCGCTCCGGTATGATCTGCCGGGAGCCAACGCCCGCGACCAGGTACAAGAAGATATTGTGCGGCTCGCGGTGCGGCCCGCTCAGGAGACGAGCTACGAAGTGGATGCAACAGTGCGTCACTGGCTTGAGCGGCTCGTTGCCTATCGGCTGCAATCAAGCGCATGGAAAGATGTAGAAGAAGGGCGGATTGAGGATGCGACGCGGCGTCTACAAATGGCAGGCACACGCTTGTTTGGTGCAGGCGAAGCAGTGCTTGCACGCACCGTTCAAGAAGAAGCGAGCCGCCTGGCACGTAGCGGCAGCGCCAGTGAAGAAGGGCGCAAGCGCATTCGCTTTGGCACGCGCGGGCTCATGGGACAAGGATCAGAGCACGAGCGCGAAGCATAACGGCATAGATTGGGCACATGATTATTTGTACGAATTGTCAAACACCCCAACTAGAGGGAAGCATCTTCTGCTCTGAATGCGGTGCAACGATTATTGCGACACATACGCAGCAGGTAGCAATGCAAGCTCCTCTTGCTCATTCGCCGGCTGCACCGCAACATGGAGCGGAACAGCACACGGCAATGCCTGTCACGCCGTTGACGTTGGTAGTGTCAAACAGCGGGCGTCGCATCGAGGTGCGCAACACTGACGCTCCGGTGCTCATTGGGCGGCGTGATGACGCACGAGGTATTTACCCTGGTGTAGATCTGGGTGCCGAGGGTGGCTATGAAGCGGGCGTCTCGCGCAAGCATGCCGCACTCGTATTTCAGCAGGGTACGTGCTATGTTGAAGATCTTGGTAGCGCAAACGGAACATTTATCAATGGATGCCAAATTGCGCCCCAAGCACCGGTGTCTGTTGCACATGGTGATGAACTCCGCTGTGGGATGCTCGTCCTTCACATTGAATTACAATAGACTTTACGTTGTTATTAAGAAAGGACTATTTATGGCACGCACGGTTGTGCTGCATATTATGGGCGAAGACCCAGTGCTGGCAGATCTTGAACAAGAACCGCAGCCAAGTGATGCATTCATCAAGGTGTCGAATTCTACGCAAACGAGACGGAAAGGACGTTAGCTACCTTACACCGGGCGTGCAGAGCGTTATCTATCCCTGGCACCGGATCACCTTTCTTGAAATCATGGTCAGTGAAGAGGAGCGCGGCTCAGTCATCGATTTCTTCCGTACGTGATTTGACAATCGACTTCATTACCCTTTAGAATGCGCGATGAGAGTGGATGTGGCCCGGTGGCTGTCCTCGTCTTCAAAACGAGTGGGTGGGGTGACGAGCCTCATCGGTGGGTTCGACTCCCACGCACTCTCGGGTTTGCCAATTTCACGACGGCCTCTGTTACTTGAAGCATAATGTTGCCGCCACGGCAACATTATGCTTCCAATCCATGGCGGCAACGTTATGCTTCCAGGCAGAGGATGATGAAGAGATACCTCCTCCTTGTACTGGATGCTCCCGCTGCACGCGGTGCCGAGTTCCCTGATCAACCACGCTCATCGTAGCATGACTCAGGTTCGGACCTTCCAGCACGTCACGACATGCTCCATCCGGTGGATCCGCTTGCCCAAGCTCGACCAACAGGTGGCGCCATGCCACACAGACCTCTGGCAACCGAAATCCCCATGATCCACTCAGTTCCGCGGCCACCCGCTTCCGACTCGGATAGATGCCCCGAGCCACGATATCCCTCATCACTGCGTGCAGTTCGGCAACGATCTGTGCACGCGTGCGCTGCGTGCGGTGCGCGACATAGGCGGCGTAGCGGGCCTTGATCTGCTCCGCTTCATCGGGACACTGTTTGACAAGGTAGGACATGTCAAAGCCGAGCTCCTGTGCCACACGACGTAAGGATTGCGGCGGATGCGTTGGAGTGGACAGCACTTCCTGCAATTGGCGCTGGAGGTCTGTTTTATCTACCTGACGGTACGGACCGTGATAGGCTTGCGGTCGATCGCGTGTGGTGTTGGGGATAGGTGGCACGCAAGTAAGCAACGTCTCGTCGGTCAGGAGCCGGACGAGGGAGACACCAACGGTTTCGGCGAGCGTGAGCAAGGTGCCAAGCTGTAGCAGTTGCTCGCCGCGACAACAATCGCGAATGGTGTATTTGGAACAGCCAAGTAGGCGGGCAAGGGCCGCATTACTCCCGCCGCCGGCATGATTCACATAGGCGGAGACAACCGCGGCAATCCGTGTGCGAGGTGGTGGGGTGGCGATGGTGGGCACACTTGCCAGCACCTCGCCCACTGTCTGTGCGATCCATACCTCCCGGGCTACGTCTTGGCGACCCTCCCGCACCGCTTCTCGGTATGCCTCGGACGTGCTGCCTAACCACTGGTCGCACTGGTCACAATACCCGGGGCGTGACTCGGCCGTTAAGGGCCACAAGCGGGCTTGGCATGACGGACAGTGTTCACACAAGTCCCTCGCATGCTTGGCACAGACGGTGACAATCTCCAGTGACCAGATCAGCGGTTCATAGACGGCCTGCCCCTGCGCCCACCACTCGGCATAGCACTGTGGGCACCACGCGCGATGGGAACGCAATAACCCACGTGCTGGCAGCACTGCGGCCCATGGCAGCAGCGTCAGCAGGTGCAGGTTATCGGAGCCTGTGGAATGTTCGAGCACATGCGCCAGATCGCGCGTCGAGGCATTGGTGCCATTCAGGGCGCGCGCCTGTTGGTTCCAGAAGCGCCGAAGGGAATGCACACGCAATAGGGACGGCCGTAGCGGGGAAAGAGATACTGGGTGAGGAGGGTGCGCGTGGAGACGCTATGCGCGTGCGCCAACCGCATCATGTACCCGGTCAAGCTCTCGACCGCCGCGGTGCCAATCCCTAGCGGCGTCAGGTGATAGAGGTGACTACGCGGTGGAAGCGCTGGTGCATGCAGATTGAACGAGCCATAGGTGGTGAGATGAGTCCCTGCCATGCCACGATGTGCTGCCTCACGTGGATGCATCGGTATCACCGCTTTCCATCGTTCATTGCGAAGCGGGGCACTGCGTTTTCGGACGTCCACGGAGCAGGAACTGGGATGTAGTCACGAACGTGCGCACTGTGGTCCATTCGCTAGCCAAGCTCGCGCACTGCTTCGTGCCATACTGCAAGCATTCCTGGGAACCGCATAGACCACGGTTTACTTAAGCGGGCCTGCACCTGATCATAACTGGGATACACGCCCTGGCCATGGAGCTGGGATGTCGCCTGACGTATCTCATCGCGAATCTGCTGGCGTTGCACGGCGCGGCGTTCCTTCCGATCGGCGACATAGCGAGCGGAAATCGCACGGCAGAGTGGACCAAAATGCTTGTAGAGCTGCGAGTAGGTATAATCGAGACGCCTGGCGACCTCTGCCATCCACGGCGGGGATCTTCATCGCTCAACAGAACGCCCTCTAAGGCGTGGCGGAGACGCTGCGTATCGAACGGTCGGGCACAAGCTCGTTGTGGTGGGAGCTGCGTGATCATCCCCGTCGCATGCGGCAGTTCCCGTCCATCAACCACAGCGTCCGTGATAAACGCAAGTGGTGAGATGCCGAGTGAGTGAACTCAGCTGCAGGAGCAGATCCAGCCGGGGAACGGTGGTTCCCCGTTTCCACGCGTACACGGTCTGCATGGGCAGTTGAACGTGATGTGCAAAGGTAGCAATATTGCCGCCTGCCACGTGCGCTTCATAGCGCGCAATAGCGTGTGCGATCCTGTCTCTTTGCGGCATACTTGCGAGCTGTGGCGCTGTAGCAACAAGCATTCCAACGACATCTCCCACCCAGAGCTCCCACGCGAGAGTATCCACTTGTGCAACGATGCGCTCGTCCCCTTGCGATTGCACTGGGCTACCGAGCCATTGCTGACACCACGAGCAATGGCCCGGCTGCGTCCGCACCGCGAGGAGGGGCACGAACCGCCTGCAACGCTCCCGTGGACAGCGCACCTCCAACGGCTGCGCGTGGGAGGGACATACTTTGACCACATCTACTGTCCACAGTAATGGCTCGTAGATCGGTCGTTTGGTCCTTTGCCACTCAGCATAGCAGGTGGGACACCAGGCGCGATACTGGCGGAGCAGCCGTTGTGGCGCAAGGACATTGCCCCACGTACGCATCGTGAGCGCCGAGAGATCGCTGCGTGCGGTCAGCTGTCCAAGCGTATGAACGATATCACCCGCCCAGGTTTGTGTGCCATTAAACAAGCGCGCATTTTTCGACAAGAAGCTGTGGAGCCGGGTGTGTCGAAAGTCTGACAAATACGGACGACCACACCGCGGGAGGATCTCGTGCGACAGGAGCGAGCGCACTGGGACTCGATGGGCAGCAGCGATGCGGGTAATGTAGCTCGTCATACTTTCCACAAAGGAGGTCCCAATGCCAATGGGTTCGATGCAGTAGAGATGACTGTGGGCGGGTAGACGTGGCGCTGCCAGGTGCCACAGATCATGGGTATTCGGTGTATGAGCAATCACGTGTCGAGCACCTCTTCGCATACATTTCTTAGAAATAAGAGCAAAGTTGTCCGATAGTGCCTGGGTGTTCGTGTAACATCCCAACAGAGTGAACGCGTTTAGACCTTGGATGCTGCTTACGTCGTATCTGCGCATGTGCTTATTCGGGGGATTTCTCATTCCAAACCCAACGCATGCAGCGCTTCGCGCCAGACAGTTACTGCTTCTTCGTCACGTAGGAGGATAGGGGGTTGTAATGCCGCACGTACACACCGAAAACTCGGATACGTGCCTTGCGCATATATTCTTGAAAGGTCACCTGGCGAATCTCATCACGAATCTGCTGTTTTCTTGCTGCACTTCGTTGCTTCCGATACCTGCGATAGCGGGCGGAAATCTCGTGGCATACTGTGGGAAACCGCTTACGAAGGTGATTTGGACAATGGTTAAGTCGTCTCGCAACTTCTGCCAGCGAGGGTGGCGGTATCTCAGAACTCATCAATGTTGCTTGGAGCGCATCTTGCAGTACAGGAACATTCAGGCGTCTTTTCTGCCTTCCGGAGCGCACATCACGTAATTCGGGCCAATGCATATCATCGCTGGAAACAGATTGGCATGATTGTGGAGGTCTATTAGATTGACGAGCGCTCATCGTGGTCCCATAGATTCCGGTACCAACCGCGTTGGCAATAACCGCGTCCATATCTCCCGTTAAAAAATGCAGTGGTCTTGTTCCCAATCGATAACACATGTGTACGACGGTGTTGAGCGATAGTAGGCTGCGACCACGTCGCCAACCATCTATGGAACCCACGGAAACTTTGAGGTGCCGCGCCAACGCACTCATGTTGCCATGCGCCAGTTGCGCAACACAGCTCGCAACGACCGCCCTGACCGCGGATCGCTTTGGGGGAGTTGCTAAGCTCGGTGCGGTAGCAAGCAAATGTCCCATTTCCTGTACTATCCATCTCTGCCACGTCAACTCAGCTTGATCCAGCGTCGAATTTACGTGTAGTTCTCCATCATACGCAATACCAAGCCAGCGATCACATCGTGAGCAGAATCCGGGTTTCGATCGTTGGGCAAGGAGTGACAGATGCTGCTGACAGTCCGAGTAGGGGCACACGAAACTGAGGCGTCTCTGATGATGTAAGCAGCTTGTCACAACTCCTAGACTCCACAGCAACGGCTCATATATTATTTGTCCCGTCTTTCGCCATTCTTCATAACAATAAGGACACCACGCTCGTTCTGGACCTAGAACACGGCCCATCGGTAGTACATCAGCCCAGGTCAACATCGTTAAATAGTGTAGGTCGTGGCGAAGGGTAAGTGTCTCCATCACCTGTACCCATTCTTTTGCCATAAGCGTTGTTCCGTTGAGTGATTTGACATTTTCATCCCAGAATCTATTTAAGGTAAAGTAATCTTGTGCGGATAACGTTGTTTTACCAAACATGGGCAAAATCTTTTGCATTACGAGTGTTTTTACACCTATATTGTGTGCTTGTGCTAAACGTGCAATATAGCTCGTGAGACTCTCCACGTAGGGCGTGCCCACGCCAATAGGTTGCAGGTGGTACAGATCACTCCGTAGTGGGAACGGATGCGGCTCTCTATTCCATACACCATACGGTGTCAGTGCATCAGAGTACATCCTTTACCTTCCCACCTTGTCTCGTCCTGGCTTACGCGTGGCTAGGCGCCTATGTCGACGTTTCGTCTTTGTCACACTGTGTCTCTGTTTCAGAGCAAAGGACGAGTTCCGTTTTGTTTCCGGGCTCGTGCTGGCAGGTGAGATCGCTTGCGTGTTCCCTACCAGCCCCTGCTGTGCTATAGTGGACCCAAGAATCTGCACAATGAGAGGTCAGAGTTCGGTAAAATAGTCGTATGAAAAAGACTTACACTGCTAGCTTCAAAGCCCAGGTCGTGTTGGAACTGTTGAAGGAAACCAAAACGCTCTCGCAACTCTCATCCGAACACGGTGTCCACGTCACTGTTTTGCGTGACTGGAAGCAAGCCGCTCTCAAGGGTCTACCCGACCTGTTTGAGAATCGCGACTCATTTGCGGACGCCAAAGTCGCTTACGAGCGCCAGATCGAGGACCTGTACGCTGAGATTGGTCGTCTCACCACGCACGTCAACTTCTTGAAAAAAAAGTTGCCGTCCTGAGTTCACGCCGAACGTCGCCACCTCATCGAGCAGGGAGGTGACGCGCTACCGCTCAGCACACAAGCTGCTTTGCTCCAAATCAGTCGTAGCTCTCTGTACTACATGTAATGCTACAATAGATTAGCGCACTCACGGGGAGTGCTATGACTATATCGGACCACTACCCATGCGCTATCACGCAAATGCAGCCTTGACCCTTCGGCAACGTCGCCTTGTGTGCGAATTGGCCGCGCGGGGCGTCTCCCATTCGGAACTTGCCCGGCGTTTTGGCGTCCATCGCCGTACTATTGGACGATGGGCAGGGCGGAGGGAACTGCAGGATCGCAGCACTGCTCCACACAAGCACGGGCGCACGGTGGTTGATGACGCCTACCGTGCGGCAGTTATCCAGGCACGAACCGATCATCCTAATCACGGCCCTAAGCGTATCGCTCACGACCTTCGCCATCGTTTTCCAACTGCCAACGTCGCCACCGTATGGCGTATCTTGCACACTGCGGGCCTGTCCACGCGTGGGCCTAAAAAACGCATCGTGCGTCCGATTCCAGTGGGGCGGCATCGAGTACAGCTTGACATCCAACACTTGCCCGCTATCAAGGGCGGACGTGGACGCGCATACAAGATCAGTGTTATCCATTTGCGCACTCGTATGAAGTATTCAGAAATGCATACTTCGATGAGCAGTAAACGGGTCGGTGCCGTTCTGGAACGCGCTATGGCACGCTTGCCACCATTCCATCTGGTCGTGACCGATAATGCCATGGCTTTTACCATGGCCTATACCGCTCATCCCGAGCGCAAAACTACGTTCGAGCGTACGGTGGAGCGCTTAGGACTTCGCCATTGGCGCATTGCTCGTGGCTCACCATGGCAAAACGGCTTTATCGAACGGAGTAACCGAACCGACAATGACGAATGCTTTTCGCAACAGCAGTTCACCTCCTCCGAGGAGCGGCAGTACATTGCATCGCTTGTGGGAAATGCATTACAACACATGTCGTCCGCATCAGGGCTTAGGTGGACGGACACCTTGGGATGTCTTTCAATCCGACTATCCCCTTCACGCCGGTCGGCTTTGTGCGCCAACCTTATGAAACAGTACACGTAATCAAGACACCGATGCGGAAATCGTGAGCTGATCTTGTTTTGGACAATTGAACGTGGCGCAGACGCGGCGTTCAAGTTCATCGGCAGTCAGGCGTCGGTTTGGCTCAAGCACACGACGCTTGCCATGCACCCACTTTGGTTCGATTGGATTGCGCCAGGGGCTTTTGCTGGGCAAAAAACAGAGCACAATCCGCACGCCGCCTTGCTGGCCCGTCTTGACCTGCTGGTGATGGCGTCGAACCCACTGGCGCACGATTTGACTGCGATGCCAGGAGGCATTATCCCAAATCAGCAGCCAGGCCGTTTTGCCTTCGGCAGCCAATCTGGCGCTACTCCAGGCTAAAAAGTGGGTCGTGAGGGCGCTGACCGGATGGCCGTCGACGAAACGGAGCCACACCTGGTCAGGTCTGTCAGCCTGACCGCGGAACAAGACCCCGTAGCAGGCCAAGGCCTTGGGATCAGGATCGTCTTTGGCCGGCTGCTTCTGCTCGAGTTGGAGGGGCGCATCAGCAGGACTGAAGGTGTGCAGGTCGGGCTGGGCCAGCCGGCTCCACCAGGTTTCGTCCTCAAAACCCAGCGCCCACGCAGCATGGGTCTGTGCGAGCCGGATCAGGCGGTCGCGGCGGCGTTTTGTTGGGGATAGGCTGGATCGGGACTGGTGATGTGGTGTTTGGCCCGCCGCCAGGCGATCCCCAAGCGCTTGAGGGTTGTGCGGATCGTCTCGTCGCTGACCTGACGCGGCGTTAGGCCTTGTGCATAGGCCACCTCGGCTAGCCGCTCGAGCGTCCACACGCTCGGTTCGTGGCCAAAGGTGCGCGGACTCTGACGGACGATCTGCGCCATGCGAGCGCGGCTGGTAGCGGTGAAGGTATCGCGTGTCCGCTGCGGACGGGACGAGCGCGGCTGCACGGCCGAGCGGCCGTGGGTATTGAAGGCCTTGATCGCTCGCCGCACGGTTTCGTCGTCACACTGGAGCTGGTCGGCAATCTGTTGGGCGTGCAAGCCCGTGCTGCTAGCCAGCAGAATCTGGCAGCGGCGCAGGATAAAGGCATCAGACGACCGCAAGCCGGCGTGCACGGTCGCACGCTCGTCGTCGCTCAGCGGTCGGATAAACAATGGTGTACGCATGCCTGACAGCATACCATATTCCCGCATCCCTGTTTTGGAAATGCACTAGCACCATTTGCGCATATGCCGTCGTTCCTGGAGATAGTCGCCCGCTTTGGACATCCGCAACGTCAGATGCACGGCGTCAAATTCTGCATGCACAGAAGATGCTGGCGATGAATGTGTCAGGCTACGTATACGTTAGGCTCCGCAGAAAACGGCTCGTGGTATCATCATACCGGACAGGGGCGGAAGAGTTAAGCATCACGATCGGGCATGTGAGCTTCACCCAGTTTTGTGGACACAGGGTCATGCGCCATGGTGCTGCTGGCGAAACCGTTGTTCATAAGCGACGGGGCTCAAGTAGTCCAGTGACGAATGACGCCGTTGGCGATTGTAGAAGCGCTCAATGTAATCAAATACCGCCTGCAAGGCGCCCATCGGCACGCCTGGTGAGCTAGGCGTCATTGTGTGGTGTACCACAGTTATCCTCATGTCTTTTGGGCAGGAGGTTGCATCGGGTCCGCCAGCGTGGTACACTCAGAGTGCCAATCAGAAGTGTTCCGACGTTGCAGCCCGCCGCTCGCATGAGCAAGCGGCTCTTTCTTTCCTCCAGAGGCATACCAGTGCGCAGGATACATCGTCACGGTCAGGCGAATACGGCCAAAATGAGCGTGCTGGTAAGAGGTATCCTTCAACGTCTTCAGAAGGCTGCATCGAGCCTTCCTCGCTCATGGAGCGCGTGATGTCCTCATTATCATGCAATCCATGCCAGTGAAATCACTCACTGTGCGCCGCCGCGCGGCATAGCTACCCACGCCGGGATAGCCTCCTGGCATCCACGCTTAGTGCCTATCCGAATAACTATTATGACGGCACCCTTCGATACGGCCTGCGGCCTACTCAGGATGCCGAAAACCGCATGCTGAGGAGCGCGAAGCGCGTATCGAAGCGGCGGTTATTCGGATAGGCACTTAGCTTTCCCATACTCGCATCCATGCACGCATCCACGTGCTTCAGCGAAGCACGCGTTGAACAGGCACACCCATGGCGTGTCAGATCCATACTGCGTTGTGCCTCCTCGGTGTATCATACCGGACAGGAATGCAAGAGGCAGCACCATAGATCGTGCAAAGTGCGGCGATTGTCCGTATCCGGCGCGTCCTATGCTCCATCGAACGAACATGTGATGCACGGGATAGGAGAAGGCTCGTATGCCGTTGGTGAGGAACTGCCTTGCAGACGTGCATCATCGACACCAGATGGGTGGATAAAGATGCCTGGTTGATTACCATTCCGAGGTGCAATGCAGCGCAAGCTGGAGCATATGTCCGCGACGAGTGAAAATACCAGCACGCGTTGGTCCTTGCCAGCAGATGATTGTAATGTGCCACGACTGTGCCGGAGCAGTTCTCATACACGTTGGGAGTGCTGGCGAAGAGCTTACTGATGCTCGGTCCATAGTGATACTGCGCACCACATTTATGGACTGGGAGTTTATTACGCCGATTGTAGAACCACGCACTACCCGTCACACACCGCAGTGCGAGCGGCCGCTGGTTGGCCCACGCCTGCGGCAGTTCGTCTGCAGGATAGCGAAGCAACGTTCCGTTACGACCTTATCCCAGCAGCACGCCTTCCCTTCGCATTGTTGTCTAACCATAAGACATGCATGTGTTCGGAGAGGGCAGCGTCTCCAATCCTTGCACTGACACGACGTCTGAGCCAGCACGTGCTCGAGTCACCGGCAGGCGGCGCCACCGCACCTCGTATCACGCCGTTGATCGGGATGTTGCGCGCGGATCATGGCAACGTGGTAAATTGGACCAGCATGATCACGCCTATCTTGGAAATACTCTATGTAGATCGTGCGACCCATGATAAAACTATCTCCGTGCGCAGATATATTCTATTCGGCACAAAATTTAATCTGTATTTTACTGATATTATTCGTTCTATTTGATATACTAAACAAAATTATCAATCTTCTTCGTTCTTGCATCATCGTATCAAGCCCCTGTCTGGCTTCATGACTACTATCTATATTATTGCATTGGAGCAATGATTTTGCGGGAAATCGGGAGCAGTATATCACTGGTCTGCTTGTCTTATGCCTGATACTGTGTTAGGAGGTGTAAAGGAGCTGTCAGGTTCTCTCCGCTGGTCAGGGCGATAGCCCATAACATATCAAAAACCACGTTTAACTCATGCATGCCACTATGATGAAGAGGAGGTGTGGGTATGGCAACGCTGCATGTGCGTTTGCTGGGGCGGGTGTGCATTCAACATGGTCGATCATGCCTGGAAGGATTTGACCTGCGCAAGGTACAAGAACTCTTCTGCTATCTGCTACTGTATCGAGACAGGCCACATCATCGCGAAACACTTGCCGGTAGACTGTGGGAGGAGGCTTCGATGACTCAGTCGAAGGCCAATCTACGTAAGGCGCTCTGGCAGCTTCAAGCTGCCCTCTCCGAATGTTTTGCAGCATCTGAACAACATATTCTGGTTGTAGACTCTGAGTGGATACAAGTAAATCCACGGGCTGATCTATGGCTGGATGTCGCATTGTTGGAGCAGGCGTTTACCCACGTCAAAGGGTTATCTGGAGAGCAGATACATGCAGAGCACGCCCATGCGATTGAGCAGGCTGTACAAGTCTACAACGGCGACCTGCTCGATGGATGGTATCAGGATTGGTGCGTTTATGAACGCGAACGTCTTCAAAATATCTATCTTGCACTGTTGAACAAACTCATGGACTATTGTGAGTTGCGCCATGCATACGAGCAGGGCCTGGTGTACGGAACTCAAATTCTGCGCTACGACCAGGCGCGCGAGCAAACCCACCGTTGCATGATGCGGCTCCATTTTCTCGCCGGCGACCGAACTGCGGCCTTGCGCCAGTTCGAGCATTGTACTGCCGTGCTCAGGGAGGAACTTGGCGTCGAGCCGACTGATCTTACCATGGAACTCCAGGAGCAGATCAAGCACAACTGCCTTGACGTTAACTCTGCGGTGCCGTTGACCAATGACCACCATGAAGACCTTGCCGCTCCTGTCACCGGTGTGCTCAAACACCTCAAACAATTGCAGCATGCGCTGGCCGAGATGCAGCAGCAAGTACGGCAGGATATCCAGACTGTAGAGCAGGTGCTCCAAAGCCGGCGCTAGATAGAGTGATTTGTAACGCTGCCGCTGCTCTTGTCCTTCGATAAGCGCAGTGATGTCCTCTCGATTGCACTCCACACATCAATATCATATTGCTATCAGCGCATCCGCTACCTGTTGCATGTCATGTGGCAGGTAGTTTTCTTTTCTCTGAAATGCTTCATCCCCTCGGTTTGACGAAAAGAACGATTCTGGATACGTTGCAGGATCGCTGGAGGAATACCTGCCTGATACACTCTCATCAGGTTGCACTTGCTGCACCTCATGAGCATACAGCTATCTGGGAGCTGCTATGGATCCCTTTGAGACATCCACCCACTCCTTCATTATCAAAATTTGGCGTGAGTGGACGGGGACGCAGCCAGGACATGCTACATGGCGCGGGTACATCACGCATGTGCCAAGTGGCGAACGTCGCTCTTTACACGATTTGAAGGACATCATCATGTTTATCCGGCCCTATCTTATACAGATGGGCGTACAGCAGCGACGATACCAGTCGATATGGGGTTGGTTGGGACAAGTACGAGATCGTCGAAAGACGCGCGGTTGAATAGTGACCACGATAACAATAATACATAGCAAGGAGAGCGCTTATGAGTGGTAGCGGCGATGAAATCAGGCAGGCATCGGCAGAGGAACAGTCCGATGCAGAGGGCGCGTACACCACTCCACCGGCATCTGCTCAGTCAACTGCCGACATGCCCGGTTCTGCCGAGCAGCCAACACCGGCTGACCCCGTTGCAAAGGCCGAGCAAACCCTGAAAGAAGCGCAAAAAGCGCTTGATCGGGCAAAGAAAAAGAAGGGCGATGACGAAAAGCGCCAGAAGGACCGCGACGCACTGAAAAATCAGCGCGCCGTCACGCAGATCGTCATTGACGATGCGAGCGCAAGTAACGCCACATGGAAAGACGCGATCGCGCAGGCATTGCCGGAAGCCGATCGGACTGAACTGGATCAGCAAATCGGAGCCGTGGACAACGAAATTGCTTCCGCCGAACAGCATGTCAAGGATTTGCAGGATCAGATCACCAGCGACGAAACAGCGCTTGCAGACGCAAATCAGAACCTCGCAACACTCGAAACGCAGTACGCTGACAAGCAGAAAGAACTGAATCAGCTGCCTGCAAGGATTAAGGATGTCCAGAGCAGGGTCGAGAAGTTGCGCACCGAGGTCAAGAACGCCATGGACGCGCGAGACTGGAGCCGCGCCTACTACAAGAACCACCGGCTTCAGCAGGCGCTTCAGGAAGCAGGGCCGCTGCTCGATCCGCAGCAGGCCGAAAAAGCACTTGTGGACGCGCTTGCCGGACTACAAGCGGATATTCCGAATAAGCAGGATGACGCCGAAACGCTCAAGAACACACGCGATACGCACAAAGCCGCGATCAAAGCTGCCGAAGACGAATTGAAGCGGAAGAAGGCCGGACTGGAGACCACGATCGACGCATTTCTGTAGGTAGTGAGCGCCGAATTGTCGGATGTGTGCAGCCGAAAATCGTTGGAGTAGAAGCCGTATGAGCAGCTACATGGTGCTATCGCGGGTAAGCGAGGAACTGCGCCGGATTTTGTGGGAAGCGTACAACGCCGATCCGGTGGTGCAGCCGATCGTGGGCAGCGAAGCGGCAATTGTATTCTCCAACCCGACAGAGACGGCACGCGACTCGGCCAATCGGCTCTCGATCTGGTTGTATCAGATTACTGAGAACGAGTTCCTGAAGAACCAGCCAGTGCAGCGCACCAACGGCATCACCACTACACAGGACATGCCGATGGCGCTGAAATCTTCATTATCTCATGACGCCATTTGCTGCAACGCCTGAGGCCGACCATCGTCTGCTTGGGCTGACATTGCAGACGCTGTACGACAACGCCATCATTCCGCTGCGCCGGCCAGTGGAGGATATTTCCGAGGAATTGCGGGTGATCTTCTGCCGCATGTCGCTTGAGGAACTGACGCGCGTTTGGGAGGCACTGCGCGAGCCCTATCGGCTGTCGATTGCCTACACTGTGCGCGTGACGCGCATCGACTCGCGGCGGGTACCGCAGCGGGCGCGGGTGCTCGAGGCGAACAATGACTATGGCAGTGTGCCGGAAGCAGTTGGAGAGTAGCTCATGACGGAGCGTGTATTTGAGCGCCGGAGACTAGTAGCGAAACTTATCTTCAATCTGGAAGATAGCTACCTTCGCGAGCGACTTGGCCCGCGCTCCCACCCGCGCCCGTATGAGCCACTACGATTCTGGCTGGTGGCGCGCGAGTCGCCCGGACCGCGCGAAGTCTATCCCGTGCCACGCGAGCTGGTGATCACGCGCAATCCGAGTGGGTATCATTTGTTCTTTGGCGAAGTCTGGCTGCCCGACGACGAGGCGCGCCGGGAACGAAGCAGCGTCAGGCGGACAAATCGTTCTCAACGACCTAAGCGACAGATCGACTTGATCGACGGAACATATCTGATTCGCGTGACCAGCCCGCTTTACCAAACCGAGGAGCGACCTGTCATGCTACCGCTGCCGAACCTGAATGTCCGCGATCCGGGCAATCCCGATCCAGCGCTGCGCGATCCGATTGCGCAGTATACTCTCGCCTTGCGACCCGGATATGCCTATCCATTTCCGGATGCCTATCCAATTCGCCTGGACGACCCGGACACCTGCCCCGATGCGCCGCCGCCCGGACGACGTGGCCCGACACTGCTGTACGGCAGCTTGTACATGCCAGATGGGCAGGGCATGGCGGGCGCGACGATACGTGTAGACGGTTCGCCAGCCACGTACCAGACCGATGCGAACGGCCAATGGGTATTGTGGTTCGCGGAACCACAGGCGAATGACCCGAATCCCGCACCAACTGGCCCCGTCACGGTGCATGTGGCCATGCCAGACAGCAGTGTGGTCGATATACCAAACGTGTGCGTGGTGCGTGGTTGTAGCACCAGTCTTGGTCAGGCAGCGTTGCGCGGCTGGGTACTCCAACAGCGCATCGGCGTCGGCGGCGCGACCATCGCTGTTGCCGGTCAGCAAGCTACGATAACCAGCCATGCCAATGGTGCATGGACCTACTATTTTGGCCTGAATCAGCCGGATGCGGTTGTTTCCGTCACAGCGACGTTGCCGGATGGCACGAGCCAGACCCAGAATGGGATCGAGGTCCGGCACCGAGCGACCGTCATGGTGCCAACGTTCAGCTTTGCGTGAACTAAACATCGATAACCGGAGAACCGAGAACCAACCAAAGAATCTATCTGCAATTTACGCTGTGCAATCTGCAATAGCACAAGGAGGCGCGCTATGCCGGAATACCTAGCACCCGGCGTCTACATTGAAGAGTTGACCACCGGGCCGCGACCCATCGAAGGTGTCAGTACCAGCACCACCGCCATGCTGGGGGCCGCCGAGCGTGGTCCCGAAACGCCATGGCTTGTCACGAGCTGGCTGGAATACCAGCGCTGGTTCGGTAGCTATCCACCCAATCTCGAGACGTATTTACCTTACGCAGTGCAAGGCTATTTCGACAACGGCGGGCAGCGCTTATTCGTGGGCCGCATTGTGCCGGACGGCGCAACTCCTGCTGCCCTCAATCTTGGCAATGGCCTGCGAATCAGCGCAGTCGGGCGCGGCGATTGGGGAAACTTTGTGTACGTTCGTATCAGCGAGGCCAGTAGCCGCAGACCCGATAGAAATCAGGATTGGGTTCGTATTACGTTGCTGTACTTCTCAGCGCGCCACCGCCCGCCAGATCCAGACAATATTGTAGATCCGCTGTCCACCGTTCCAGCTGATCTGACGAACCCGGATCGGCGCGAACCTGAGTTGGTGGAAGATTTCGACGATGTCGTGCATACACCGGGCGCAACCAATAATGTCGAAGCCGTTATTAACGCTGGATCGCACCTGGTGCGTGCATGGTTCCCGCCCGGCGTCGTGCCCGCCGCTGTGCCAGTTAATGATCCGGCAGCCTATGTGCGCTTGGCGGGCGGCACGGGTCTTGTCACCGACGTTGATGGTTCGCACTTCACCGGCGACCGCGAGCAGCCAATCGACAACACCGACGATCGCTCGCGCGAATTGCTGGGGCGCGGGCGCGGACTAGACGCTATCGCAGCGGTGGACGAAGTATCACTGCTGCTGGTGCCGGACGAAGTTCGCCGTGCCCCAAACGACTTCAGCAACGTCACAGATGAAGTCATGAATCAATGCGAGCAGCTGAAAGATCGGTTCGCCATTGTTTCCGCCCAGCCGGGCGAGACAAACGTCACCAACATCAATGCGCCGCGTGATACGAGCTATGCTGCGTTCTATTACCCCTGGATCGAGGTCTACGACCCAGTGACACGCCGCCCATTGCGCCTGCCGCCAACCGGACACATTGCCGGGCTGATCGCGCGCACCGATATCGAGCGCGGCGTCCACAAAGCGCCCGCCAATGAAGTGGTGCGCGACGCGACCAACCTGGAATTTCGCATCACCAAAGGCATGCAGGATGTGCTCAACCCGCGCGGCGTGAACTGCATCCGCGACTTCCGCTCGGATAGTCGTGGCATTCGGCTGTGGGGCGCGCGCACCATGTCGAGCGATCCGCAGTGGAAATACGTCAACGTCCGGCGACTATTTCTGTTCGTCGAGGAGTCGGTTGATGAGGGGACACAATGGGTGGTGTTCGAACCGAATGACGAGCCATTGTGGGCGCAGGTTCGCCGGGCGATCAGCAACTTCCTGGTGCGTGTTTGGAAGAGCGGCGCCCTCATGGGCACAACACAGGAAGAAGCGTTCTTTGTCAAGTGCGACCGCACGACCATGACTCAGGACGACATCGATAACGGGCGGCTGATTTGCTACATCGGCATCGCGCCGGTCAAGCCCGCCGAGTTCGTAATCTTCCGCTTCAGTCAGAAGACCGCTGAAGCGCCCGCATGATGCACATAGGCACCGCAGATGGACACAGATAAACAATATCATCATCATCGGCGTGCATCGGCACATAGCAGGAAATCGCTTAGGGAGGTGTAAGCATGGCAACAACCGGCGACCGCGACGACCCATTTGCGTCGTTTAACTTCCTGGTCGTCATCGATGGTGTGACGACCGCCGGCTTCTCGGAGTGCAGTGGTATTGCCATGGAAACCGATGCGATCGAGTATCGCAATGGCAGCGAAGATATCACTGTGCGCAAACTGCCGGGTCTTAAGAAGTTCGGCAATATCACGTTTAAGCGCGGCTTTACCAAGGATAAAGGGCTATGGGACTGGCGCAAGAAGGTGTTGGATGGCCGAACCGAACGTCAATCCGGCTCAATCACGCTGCTGAACGAGGCCCGCCAGCCGTCGGTGCGGTGGAACTTCCGCGAGGCGTGGCCGCGCAAGCTTGACGGACCGACTTTCAACGCGAAGAACAACGAAGTGGCGATCGAGACGCTGGAAATTGTGGTCGAGTATGTGGACGTAGAGAATGTGGGCTAGTCGGAAGAATTCAGGTTTGAAACGTTAACTACGAGGAGCACAGCGCGGCATGTTCGGCTATACAACGCCAGGCGTCTATTTTGAATGGCAGGACACGGCATCTCATGACATTCAACCGGCACGCGTAGATATCGCCGGGTTCGTTGGGATTGCCGAGCGTGGCCCGCTGCACCGCCCGGTGCGGGTCGAGAGCTGGAATCAGTTTGTCAGCAGATTCGGACGGCAGACCGCGCAGGGCTTCCTCGCGTACGCCGTGCAGGGCTTCTTCGCGAATGGCGGGCGGACCTGTTGGATTGTGCGGGTCGCCGATCCAGACAAGGCCCAGTGCGCAAGCCTGGACATCGTTGCAGAAATGTTCGCCAACCAAAAACTGCGCCTCACTGCGACCAGTCCTGGAACATGGGCGCACAAGCTCCTGGTAACGGTGCTGCAACTCGGCCAGCGCTTCTCGCTGATCCTGCGCATGCCAGACGGCACCCAGGAGGTGTGGCGCAATCTGACGCTTGACCCGGCTGACGAGCGCTTTGTGGAAACGATGCTAAATCCGCCTGGAAAGGCCGGACCTCACACTGTCCGATCCCGAACCTGCGCAAACTTCTGGTTCCCTGTTGGTGCGCGCCAACGTGCTTGGCCGATCAGAGTCGGGCGCACAAGCAACGCTAACGCTTGATGCGGCGGCCACGACCGCACGGCTGGCAGGCGGCGCGGATGGCCTGCGGTCGCTCAGCCCGGAACACATGAGTGGACGCGGTGCGCCACCAGACGACATCTGGGGTCTGGCGACGTTAGAGAACATTTCCGAGATCAGTATTGTGGCGATTCCCGACATCATGCCCACGCCATTCCGTCGGTTGGAGCGCCCGCCGACCCATCAGCCCAGTTGCGATGATCTGGATCCACAATCTGATATACAGCCGTATGTTGAACCTGATCCAGACCGCCCATGGATGTTTACACAGCCGCCCATTCTTGAGCTACAGCGTGAGTTGGTTACCCATTGCGAGCGCTTCAAGAACCGCATGGCGATTCTTGATACACGACTGGAGGATGTCAGTCCCCAGGCTGTGGTCGCATGGCGGCACGAGTTTGACAGCACGTACGCTGCGCTGTATTGGCCGTGGCTGCGCATGCCCGATCCGTTTGGACCAACGGGAGCGCTTCTGGCCGTTCCACCCAGCGGCCATGTAGCCGGCATCTACGCTCGCGTTGAGACAGCCGTAGGCGCGCACAAGCCGCCTGCGAACGAATTAGTCGAAACCGCTCGCGATGTAACGGCGCCGGTCGATGACATATTACACGGCTATCTGAACGATAACCGCGTGAACGTTATTCGCGCTGTGCCGGGACGTGGGCTGCGTGTGGCCGGTGCGCGCACGCTCAGCAGCGACACCGACTGGATGTACATCAATGTCCGCCGGTTGCTAATCATGATCGAGCGTGCGATTGACGCAAAGACGCAATGGCTGGTGTTCGAGCCAAACAATCCGGCGCTGTGGCGCGATGTGGATCGCGTGGTGCGCAGCTTTCTTAATCGTATCTGGCAGCAGGGCATGCTGGAGGGCGCGACGGCGGAGCAGGCTTTTCAGGTGACATGTGACGAGACCAGCAATCCACCCTCTGAGACCGGGGCCGGACGGCTGATCACACTCATCGGCGTGCAACCGCCATGGCCAGCTGAATTCGTGGTGGTGCGGATCGGCAAGACCGAGAGCGGCATCGAGATTTTATAACGGAGCAACGCCATGGCGCAGAGTGACTCGCGCAACGATCCCTTTCTCGCCTTTCGCTTTGAAGTAATCATGGACAATCTGCCGGTAGCAGGCTTCAGCGAGTGCAGTGGCCTCCAACTCGAGATCGAGGTGCAGGAGTACCACGAAGGGGGGATGAACGCCGTCATGCGTAAGTTCCCGGGCCACACCAAGCAAACTAACATCACGCTTAAGCGCGGAATCGTGGATCGTAGCCTGTGGGATTGGTTCTACGCGACGACGCAGGGCGTGATCACGTTCCGCAACGGCACGATCAGCGTGCGCGACCCTTCCGGCGGTCAGGAGGTCATGAAATGGACCTTCGAGCGCGCGTTTCCGGCCAAGCTCACTGGCCCAGAACTAAACGCCACCCAAAACAACGTGGCGGTCGAGACACTTGAGTTAAGCCATGAAGGGCTGCGGCGGGAGAAGTGAGCAGTGTTGTGTCGTCTGACTTCGCATGAGAGGTGAGTATGGCAGTCCATGTCGAACAATTAAACACTGAAGTGACGGCAATCGGCGGCGAATTGCCCTGGAGCCGCGAGCAGGTGGAGATGCTGGTGAAGATCGTGTTGGAGCGGCTGGAGCGCAAGGAGCGCGACGAACGCGACCGGCGAGAGGAAACGCGCCTGCGCCCGCATGCGCTGCCCGGGTGGGGGGAGAAGTAGTGGAACGGAGGAGCGTAGAATGCAGAGGGCAGAACAGAAAACGTCAATCGCACCCTTCGATACGCGCGCACGGCGCGCTACTCAGAATGCTCGTCAATCGTCAATCGTCAATCGTCAATTCCCAAGGGGTACAGGGTGGAACTGAAGCACGCCAAAATCGAAGTGCTGGACCCTGATGCGCGGAAGCCAGTTGGCCAACTGGATCACTTCTTTGACGTCCAGTTCAATCCGACTGAGTACACGCGCACCAAAGGCGCCCAAATCGCTGAGATTGGCATCTATGGCATTGATTCGCCGATCTTGCAGTTCATTCGTGGTCAGAACGAAAAGCTGGCGCTCGACCTGTTCTTCGATACCACGACTCTCGGCGGGCTGGGCGAAAACGCCGTCAGCGTCACCACCAAGACCGAGCCGTTCTATCAGTTGTGCAAAATCCAGCCGAAGACCCATGCGCCGCCGCGCATTCGATTCACATGGAGTGAAGCCTTGTCATTCAAGGCCATCGTGGAGAGCGTGCAGCAGAAGTTTACGCTGTTCAATCCCAAGGGCCTCCCGCTGCGCGCCACGCTGTCAGTCTCGTTTCGTGAATACAAGACGCTGGAGGAGCAACTGGCCGAATTAAAGCTGGAATCAGTCGATCATACCAAGCGCTACGTGGTGCAGCGCGGCGATACGCTCAGCCGGATCGCTGCCAGGGAATACGGCGATCCGCGCCTGTGGCGCAACATCGCCGATGGTAACCCGAATATAACGAACCTGCGCCGACTCACGCCCGGACAGGTGCTAGAAATTCCGCCGCTGACCACATTGAGTCGACCGCTGGTGAATGGGCGATGACTGAGCAAGCTATTCCAATTTATAAAGGGCAGGACTTTTATGTCCCGGCGTTCGAGGTCAAAGTGGCTGACCGGCGAGTCGAGCGCGACACGATCTACGACATCACGCAGGTGTCGTACAAAGATAATATCAAAGAGATCGATAGTTTTGAGATAACAATCAACAACTGGGATGCAGCGACGCGCGATTTCAAGTATAGCGACCGTGATTTGTTTAATCCCGGCAAAAAGGTTGAGCTGTGGATGGGCTATTTTGGCGACCTGCACTTGATGCTGACTGGACAGATTACGTCGTTGAAGCCCTCGTTTCCTTCTGGCGGACAGCCGACGCTGGCGATCAGCGGGCTGAACGTGCTGCATCAACTTCGTAAGAAGCAGGAGTCGCATTCATACCAGAAACTGACTGATAACCAGATTGCCAGGCAGATTCAGGGACGGCTGGGTGTCGAAATCATGACCGAGGAGAACGCGCCCGGCCAGAAAGAGGAGTATCGCTATCTGTTTCAAGATAATCAGTACGATATTTTGTTTTTGATGCAGCGGGCGCGGGCAATCGGCTACGATCTGACTGTGGTTGAAGATGGCGACAGCGCCAAGCTCCAGGCCAAGCCAAGCAAGCTGCGCTTTGCGCCTTCGGAGAACATCAAGCGCACGATTTATGAACTGAAATATGGCATTTCACTGATGGAATTTCAGCCTACGCTGACGACTGCCAACCAGGTCGGTAAAGTGACTGTGCATGGATGGGACAACGAAAAGAAAAAGCCGATTTCCGCCACGGTCGGTCGAAACGAGTTGGAGACCAAAGGCGTTGGCAAGGCGGGCAACCAGCAGGCGATCGAGCAATCCTTCGACCAACGCGAGGAAGTGATTGTTAATCGCCCCGTGAACAGCCAGCAGGAGGCGCAAACCTATGCCCGCCGCCGCTTAGAAGAAAACGCCAAGGAACTCGTTACCGGCAGCGGTTCGGTGGTTGGCCTGCCGGACCTGCGAGCGGGCACGGTGGTGTATATCTCGGGTGTCGGCCAGCGCTTTAGCGGGCGCTACTTTGTGACCAGCACCACGCACACGATTGGAGATGGCGGTTATACCACCCGATTCGAGTGCCGCCGCGAGGAGTTGAAGGATTAACAGCATGCACCGTGAAAATGAGACGAATGGCATTGTGATTGGCCTGGTAAGTAGCCTGGAAGATGAGGCCAACCTTGGGCGCGTCAAGGTAACGTACCCGCACCTGGATGGCGTGGAGAGCTACTGGGCGCGGCTGGCGGCTCCCATGGCCGGGCCGAAGCGTGGCACATTCTTCCGGCCTGAAGTCGGGGACGAGGTGCTGGTGGCCTTCGAACACAACGATCCGCGCCGTCCGTACATCCTTGGTTCATTGTGGAGCCAGGAGGACCAGCCGCCGCCCGACGACGGCAACCAGAAGGCCAATAACTGGCGCTTCATTCGCTCGCGTTCCGGCCATGTGATTCTGCTGGACGACACGCCGGGCAAGGAAAGAATCGTGCTGATTGATAAGGATAGCAAGCGCCAAATCATCATTGACAGCGCCAACCAGAAGATTCAGGTGCTGTGCGATCTGGGGGATGTGGAGGTCAAAGCGCCGAGCGGCAACGTGCTAATCGAGGCCAACAACGTCACAGTGCGCGCTAATCAGACGCTCACGCTGGAATCGAATGTCACCACCAATGTCAAGGGCGGGACAGTGAATATCAATTAGGAGCCGAAATATGGGCCAGCCAGCCGCGAAACAGGGCGACCGCATCCAAGCAGTCGATACACATCTCATTCAGCCGCCGCCGCCGGCCACGCCAGTGCTGGTACCTGGGCATGTGTTTTCGGGCATCATCGACGGCAGCCTGAGCGCCGACGTGAAGATCGAAGGGCAGCCCGCGGCAACCATTGGCAGCACTGCCACGAACACGCCGCCGCATATTCCGATTGGCGGCACGTTCGTGAACCCGCCGACGAATCGCGGCCAAATTGTCTCCGGCAGCACAACGGTGTTCATCAACAAAAAGCCCGCCGCCCGCACTGGCGACCGGGCGCTGACATGCAACGATCCGGTGCCCATGCCAGTGGGAACAGTGGTTGCTGTCAGCACCGTGCTGATTGGAGGTTGATGTGCAGACTGATGTGATTGGCAAGGGATGGACGTTCCCGCTCGTGCCGAACTCGCTTGGGCAGTTGACATGGCTCGGCGGCGACGAAAAGATTCGCGAGAGCATCTGGATCATTCTGAGCACTGCGCCCGGCGAGCGCCAGATGTTGCCCGAGTTCGGCTGCGGCATCCACGACCTGGTGTTCGAGGCCAATACGGCTGCCTTGCGCGGCGTGCTCCAGGGTAAGGTGCGCGAGTTATTGGTGCGGTGGGAGCCGCGCATTGATGTGCTGGATGTGCATGTGGAAGCGCCACCCGAGGCACGCAATTATCTGCTGATCAAAATAGATTATCGCATCCGCGCCAATAATTCATTTTACAACCTGGTCTATCCATTCTTTATTAACGAGGGCGCTGGATTATAAACATGTAAAACGTAAAACATATATCACATGCGCTCCATGCCGAAATTTCTGTACATCGTATGTCACAAATCGTGAGGCAATCATGCCATTGGAACAAGAAGCACCGCAACTCGATATCCGAACCTATGACCAGATCAGGCGCGAGGCGCTGCTGCGCATTCCGCGCTACACGCCCGAGTGGACCGACTGGAACGAGAGCGACCCGGGCGTGACCCTGATCGAGTTGTTTTCATGGTTAACTGAGATGCTGCTCGTCCAGATGGATCGAGTGCCTGAACGGTCCTATATCAAGTTCCTGAAACTGCTGGGCATGGAACTGCGCCCGGCGGTGCCCGCCACCGCGTACCTTACCTTCGTGGCCCAGCCCGGCGCGTTGGTCAACCCGGTGCCTCCTGGCAGCCAGATCGCCGCACAGCCGCCCGGCGCAGACCAGGTGATCTTCGAGACGAGCGAAGGCGTGGCTTTAATCCGCTTGCCGCTCACCGATGTGCAGGTATTCGATGGCGCAGCCTTTACCGTGGTAACGCCTGCAAACGCCACGCCGGGCACGAGCTTCCGCCCATTCGGCTGGCAGCCGCAGGTCGGCAGCGCGCTATATCTTGGATTCACCCAAAGCAATCCTGTCGCGCAGGAGCCGATCTTTCCGCAGCAGATGAACTGGCGCGTATTCCTGCCGCAGAACACGCCGGAGCGTCGCCAACGGCGCTGCGAGGAGGTGCAGGTCGCGCCCGTGCCGCCCGTCGAGCTTGTCTGGGAATATCGCCCAAAGGACGATCCGAGTCGCTGGCGGAGGCTCCAAGTGTTTGCCGATGGCAGCGCGGCCTTTACTCGCGAGGGCACGATCAAGGTGCAGGGGCCAGTTGAACCAATCATTACCAGAGAAGGCCGCATTACAGACGAGCGATTCTGGCTGCGCGTGCGAATCGCAGGCGGCAGCTATCCGACCGGCGCGGCTCCATTGATCGACTTCATTCGTCCCAATGTGGCCGAAGCGCTAAGCCTCGCCACTGTGCGCGAAGAAACACTTGGCGAGAGTCAGGGCACCGCTAATCAGCCGCCTTTCACCCTTCAGCGCCGCCCGGTACAACCTGATTCGATGGTGCTTGAAACCGAAGGGCCAGATCCAGATCGCAAGATTACGCGCTGGGAGCGCAAGGATGATCTGCTAGCCTCGGGTCCGGACGACCCGCACTACGTGCTGAATGCCACCGCTGGTGAAGTACGCTTCGGCGATGGCATCAACGGCCTCATTCCTGTTGCTGGCAGCTTGATTATCGCCCGTAGCTACCAATACGGCGGCGGGCAGGCGGCCAATGTCGGGCCTAACATGATCAACCTGCTGCTCTCGAATCGCAGTGACATCGCATCGATCATGAACGAGCGCAAGGCTGAAGGTGGTAACGACGAAGAGCAGATTGGGGATTTTCTCAAAACGGCACCAACGCGCCTGCGCCACAACAACCGGGCTGTTTCCACCGACGATTACAAAACACTGGCCGAGGAAGTCGGCGGCGTCGGCAAGGCGATTGCGCTCGCGCAGTTTCACCCCGACTATCCAGATGTGGAGGTGCCGGGTGCTGTGACCGTCGTGGTCGTGCCTGCCACCGATGATCCTGCGCCGCGACCTTCACAGCCGCTGCTCGATGTCGTGTGCAAATATCTCGAAACCCGCCGCACGCTTGGCGCAGAGTTGTATGTGGTCGAGCCGAGGTATATCAAGATCACTGTCGAAGCGCAAGTCGACGTGGAGCCATACGCCTCGCCCGACGATGTGCGCAACAACATCATCACCGCAATTAACACCGAACTCGATCCGCTTGGGCGCGGCGCGAAGGACATGGGCGAATCGAGCGCAACCGCCGCCAACCAATCGGACAAAGGGCGCGACCTCGGGCTAGACCTGTATCCGACGAGTCTCTATAGCGTGATCCAGCGCGTGCAGTACGTCAAGGCGGTGCGCTACCTGGCGATCTTCGCCGATGGGCAGGAGCAGGACGTGAATCAACCGATCAGCGTGCCGCGCGACGGCCTGGTGTATGGCGAACTCGACCACCGCATCGCGGTCAGGCCGTATCGGGAGCAATGACCGCGTACGCATGGTCACGAATGAATTTCGCATCACGATGATACTATGACCAACATTATTCAAGAACCAACCTTTTTGCCGCTGAACGAACGCAGCGGCTGGCGTACCGGCAACGCCGACAACGTCAGTCTGGGCGCTGCCTTGCGCTTGTCCGCTGATCCCACTGGCCCGCTAAGCCTCGGCTGGCCGGACGGCAGCCTGGGCGGGCTGATCTTGCCGCGCGGCTTTGCGCTCGACGACGAAGGCAATCTGTATCTGCAAGCGCCGCGCAAGCCATGGCTGATTAGCCGCTTCAACTCAGAGAAACAGGCATTCGTGCCGCTGCCGGGTGTTGGCGGGCATGGCACAGCAACACGCCAATTCCTCGGGCCGCGCAACATCGCCATCGCTGGGCGCAGCCTCCTTGTCGCCGATGCAGGCAACCGGCGCGTGCAGGTTTTCGACTTGACTACATTGTCGTTGCTGCATGTCTGGTCCATGCCACCAGTGCGCCAACCGCATGATCGCCCATGGCGTCCGTTCGACGTGGCTGTGTTCGGCATGACCGCGTACATCCTCGACAGCCGCAACCAGTGCGTGTATCGCCACCAGGTTGGCACCGACGAACTGCGATTATTCATTGACGGCGCGGACCAAAGCGGGCGATGGCAGCGCGTCGCCGCCGATCATGAAGGTCGCGTGTACGTCCTCGACATGCAGAATCGTGTCGCGCCACGCTTGCTGATCTATGATGTGCATGGCATGGCGGTTGGCGAGGTCGATGATGCTGGTGCAGTGCGCGATCGTTTTGATCCGCCTGCTATCCGGCTCTTTTCAGATGGACGTCACCAGGAGCACAACTATTTCTGCCTGCCCGCAAGCCTGGCGCGCCGCTGTGACCGCCAACTTCCGTCGCAGCCACCTGCGCCCGAAACGCCAGCGGCGCTTTGCCCGCCATGGTTGCGGGAAACCGACGGGCAAAATACCGGCCTGATCTTCGACCGCGACGGCAACCCGGCACACCCTGATCCGTCTGAATTCATCGAGCATCCGTTGTATCAGACTGAGGGAACGTGGTTCAGCAAGTCACTCGACAGCACGATCTTCCGCTGTCAGTGGCATCGGGTCGAACTGGAGCTTGACACTCTGCCGCCTGGCACGCAGGTGGAAATCTTCACCTACACGAGCGATGCCGCAGCGGCGAACCCGCCTCCAGCACAGTCGCCACTGTGGTCAGCGGGCTACACCGCCGTTGGACAAATGCAGCCGCCGTCCAGTGCCATGCCGACGCTGCCTGAGCTAGCGCCTGAACCACCCGCACCACCACCCGACGACTTTCTGGTCCAGAGTCGTCAGGGACAGTACCTGTGGCTCATGATCAGGCTGCGGAGCGACGGCTTCGGCTCACCGGCCCTGCGCGGGCTGCGCGTCCATTTCCCGCGCGAGTCGTATCTCCAGTACCTGCCGGCAATCTACGCTGCCGACGAAACCAGCCGCTGGTTCCTGGAGCGTTATCTATCGATCTTTCAGACCGAGTGGGACGACTTGGAGCGCCGGATCAGTACATTGCCTGCACTCTTCGACTCGGAAGCGGTGCCTGCTGGCCCATTCCTCGATGCGCTCGCGCGCCGTTTTGGGCTGCCGCTGGAACGCCAATGGTCCGACGAACAACGCCGCACGCTGCTGCTCGGCATGCGCGATTTTTATACCAAACGCGGCACGGCTGCCGGGCTGCGGGCCTATCTGCAAGCCTATTTACAGAACATGAGCGGCCTCACGCCCGCCGAGCAGGGCTGCTACCCACTGCTGACCGAAGGCTGGCGCGAGCGACGGCGACTGGAGCTTGCTCCGCCAGATGAGCAGGCAAGCAATGCACTGCTGCGCCTGTGGAGCCCTTCGGAAGTTGGGCGGCTGCACATCGGCGCATACGCTCGCGTGGGGCAGGCGCGCCTGGTGGATACCGGCGACCCGCCGCGTGACATCTTTCATGCATTCGCGCATCGCTTTCGGGTGTATGTGCCGTCCACATGGGTGCGCACCGCTGATGCCGAACGGATGCTGCGCCGCGCGCTGGAGGCTGAAAAGCCCGCGCATGTGGCCTACGAACTTTGCCTGGTCGAAGCGCGATTCCGCGTTGGCATCCAATCCACCATTGGGTTCGACACCATCCTGGGCGATTACCCGCAGGCGCGGCTGGCCTGTCCAAAACAAGACGATGAGGAACTCCCGCCAAGTCGCGCGCCGCGCCATCGTCTGGGATACGACATGGTGTTGGGCGGCACGCCGAAGCCAGCTTCAGTGCTGCCTATGAAGATTAGAGGGATGTAGAGGTGTGGGAATGTGGAATGTGTGGGAGATAAGGAGACAGGCGCGATAGAAGCAGCAATAGCGACAACGGATTTCATCTATCGTCCTTCGTCACTGGTCAATCTGCAATCTGCAATCTGCAATAACTAAGGAGGCGCCCATGTGCGCGCAAGAACACACGCAGGCGGGGCATCAGCATCACACCGCCGACCATGACCATCAGGACAACTGCTGCGGCCCGCAGTGCGGTGCGATTGCCGACCAGCGCAACAGGTATTACACCGGCAAATACATGACTGCGCGCGACTTCCGCGACGAGCAGGAGTACTTTTTAAGCCACCAGCGTTTGCACAACCGTTTGATGCATGGCTGGGGGATTGTGTGCGGTCTGCACGTGACGCCGCACCGCGACGACTGCCCCAACTACGTCGTGGTCTCACCCGGCATTGCGATTGATTGCTGCGGGCGCGAGATTGTGCTGCATGATCGCACGGTCGTCAAGGTCTGGGAGCCGCCTGAGCAGACGAAAGAAACGCCTCCGTACGGGCAGACCGATGTGTCTGCCCAGACATCGCCCGCGCCAGCCCAGATCGCGCCGGCGTACCTGCTCTACGTTCACTACCATGAAGAGGCAATCGAGTGCGTTCCAGCGCTCTACGCCGAGGATTGCTCCGCCAAACGGCTGGAAGCCAACCGTATTCATGAAGTTGCATGCCTGTCCGTCATTCCATGGGATGAAGCGCACCAAAAGGACCCTCGCTTTGCAGGCTGCTGGGCGCAACCAGGCGTGAACCTGGAGCCGTGCTCAAAGGGCTGTGGCGCTGAAGACGAAAAGGCGGGCGGCTGTGTGGAGCCGTCATGCTCGTGCGAGGTTGGCGTGCCGCTGGCGTTGATCACCCCTACCCGCGATGGGGATGTCTACCGAATAACCAAGAACAGCATCGCGCTCGGTGGTCGCAAAACGCTACCACCCCCCAGGGAATACCTGACGCGAATCGTCTCGACCAATTGGACGCATGGCGGCTCGGTCAGCCTGCAATATTTCCGAGAGACCATGAAAGGCCGGTTGGAAATACGCTTTGATCGCAAACTACGCGCGCCGTACCGCACAGGAACTCCACCGCCCACGGCTGGCGATCCTTATGAACTTGATGATCACGAAGGGGATGAGGCAATTGGTATCAACCGGCAAACATTTTCCGTGCAGTATGTTGGAACGCAGGATGACCTCGAGTTTCTCCGTCCCGCGCGACATTCGCCACCACGGTTAGAAGAGGACTGTCTTGCGGTCTTTATTGTGCGTCCAGACAAACTTGATCCTGAGGATCGCGCAGGAAATATTGCCGGGAACACGGTGTATGTGACCTTGAGATGTAATTTCGTCCTGGATTGCAACGGTAATCCTGTTGACGGAGATTATCTGTGCGGTACGTTCCCCAGTGGTGATGGCGTCGCGGGCGGCACCTTCGAGAGTTGGTTCCGCGTAACATACGATTGACAACGAGGAGTGGTGCTATGCTAACGAAGAGCCAAACCGCTACAGCCAAAGGTGCAGCGCAACATGCGTGCGCCTGCGGCTGCGCGCCCTGCCCTAAAGAGTGCTGCGACCTCGCATGCCTCGTGCGCCCCAACTTTTTCTGCGGCCAGTTGCTAACGGATGCCGATCTGACGGCGCTGGTGGAGTGGAACCGCGCACGCTTCAGTCTGGCGCGCTATCGCCATGGCTGGGGTGTGGTCTGCGGTCTGGATGTGACGTGCGACCCGAACAATCCGGCGAGTGTGCGCATCGGTCCCGGCTACGCTGTTGATTGCTGCGGCAATGACATTGTCGTGTGCGAGATAAGCACGCAGAGTCTTGCCGACGCCTGCCCCAAAACAGAGTGCTTCGACCCGTATAATGCGCGGCGTCGTGCATGGGAGGACGCGCAGCGCCATGCCAATGTACTGTTGCAGCGGGTCGCGGACATGACAGACGATCAGCAGCAAACACTTCGGCAGTGGGTCGATGAGGTGCAAAAAGCGTTGAATGCCGGTGATCTCGCTAAACTTCGAGAATCGATTAAGGCGTTGGAAGATGCGGGCAGAAAGATCGATCCGCAATTCGCTGATCCAGAGCAATCATCGGAGGCTGGCCTGTTCGAAAGCCTCCTCGCTGGCGCGCAAGCCGTTGATCTTTCCCTGCACTACGATGAGTACGGCGACGAGCCACAGACGGCATTACGGCGCGGCGCGTGCGGCGCAGGCGAGTGCCAGGACAGCCGCGTGCGTGAAGCGTACCGCTTGAGTTGGCAGATCGTTGTTGGGAGGAATGCGCCGCACAACCCATGGGATGCTTGGCAGGAGCAGTACGACGAACGCCGAACGGCAGCAGAGAAGTTTGCGCGCCGGGTCCAGGAAGCAAAGGACAGCAAAGCGCTCTGTACATACCTGACAGACTGGCTCAACAACCACACGCCCGGCCAGTTCTGCTTTGCCTACGACTGGGCGAAACAGATGTGTGCCAACCAATCAACGCGCGATCAGCGTGCGCCATCAGAGCAAGAAATATCTGAGGTTGTGTTCTGGCTGATTGTGGACGATCTGATTGCATGGCTGGCATGCGATTGCCCAAGCTGTGACAAGGCAACCGGCATCCCACTGACGCGCGTGTGGCTGCGCGGTGCGGAACGTGGCCAGCCGTGCCGCGTCGTGGCAATTGACAACGCCGCGCCGTATCGCCGCTCGCTGCTCCTCGACGACTGTTTGCCGTCCAGGCCGGGCTGCACCAATCTCGGCCAATTCATGGGACAGCGCTGGGAGGCTGTGCAGGTCGAGTTGGCCGCGCATGGCATCGTTGTGAATGAGTGTGAGTGGATCATGCCGAACAGTTGGGAAGCGCTGGCATCCTTTCTTCGATGCAAGATGATTGTGCGCTGCAATGAAAATATTCGCGTGCTGTGCGTCGATCTGGGCGGCGCGTGGGGTCGTCGCGTGGTGGGATTCTGCCCAGCGGGCTAGGAGGAAATGTTCATGACCATCTCACGTGTGCGCTACCGAGAACGGCAGATCTTGCGCGCCGACGATTTGAACGACGAGCAGGAGTACCGCATGGCTGGTCATCGGCGTCATCTGATCGGCCAGCACGTTTGGGGCATTGTGCAAGGGCTACGGCTCCAGATTGTGCCGGGCGGCTTCGTGGTGCAGGCCGGCGTTGCCGTGGATGGTTTCGGGCGCGAGTTGATTGTGCCGCGTCCAATCTTTACGCCCTGGATTGTCGACGACGGAATGGATCTGTTCGACGCAATCGGCAGCGATACGTTTCAACAATCTAATCAGCCTGACCGACTATACGTTGACGCCTGGCTGCTGTACGTCCGGGTTTCGGCAGCTACGCCGCGGCGTGGCTGGCAGTTGTGCGAACAAAATCCGCCACGGCGCTGGCATGACGCCACGCGCGTATGTTTCACGGCGGTTCACCGCAGCGAAGGAAGCGCCGGACCGCCGCCTGTGGATGCTCACCATCCGCCACTTGTTCCCGGGGAATTGCGCCCGCTAGCCCCACATGCCGACATGCCGGACGACCCGCAGCGCGAATGGCCCGTTTTTCTGGGTCGCCTAGTTCGCCAGAGCGCCGCCCGCACGCCCTACGCGGTGAGTCACATCGGGCGACCGTATGCCGGATTACTAGGCGCGTCGATTGTCTCGGCCTCGCGCGTGGCGGTGTTGGAAGATCCCAAAAATCCGCCGCCCATGCCACTGCCGCCCGTGCCGAGCATTCAGATGACAGCCCGCGCAGGTAGCGGAGAACGCAGGCGTGTTTCTGTCGCGCTGGCGGATGACAAGGGGGCCGTAACCGAGCGCATGGTGCTGGATAGCGCCAGTGGCGTGGCGCTCCGTGGCACGACCACGCTCGTTCGCACCGAACTTCCGCCGCCAGATCCAGATCATCTAATCGATCGGCGCGAGCAGGCGAACGATCTGTTTATCACCAGCAATGCGCGCTTCTCGAACGACGATCTCGCAGACCCAGAGCAGTTGGCATGTTTGCTGACAAGCGGCGCTGACTTCCTCATCGCAGGCCAACGCCTTACAAAAAGAGAATTGGCCGAACAGATTCAAGCGCTGGCCACCGACCGCACCGATCCGCTGGCATACGTTCGTTCGCGATTCTTCAGCATGCTCGCGCGCCACCGCCGGCTTACACCGCGTACCATTGAAGCAGACACCTTTCGGTTAGATCAAGCGACACTCGTCAAAGGACTGAACCTGCTGCTCGGCGATCAGGACCTGCTGAATCGCCCACGTCGTTTCACCGGACTCCAGCTGCGCACGCAAACGCGCGTCGCGCTGGCCGAACAGACGCGCGGGTACGACCGTATTCTTGCCAACCGGGCTTTAATCGAAGACCTCTTTGCCGATCAGCTGACCCAACGTGATCAACCGCCAAGTGCGCATGGCATCGCGTTTCGCCCGCCGAAAGAGCAGCCTGTAAAAGCGCCCGCGCCATGGCGCGTCTCCAGCGTTGACATCGAGCGCGACGGCAAACCAGCGCGCCAACTGCGGATCGAGATCGGCACTTCCGGCGACAAACAGCACCCCGAGCGGAATCAGCTCGTCGTCGGGCATGCCGGCGGCGAAGGATTTGAGTACCAGTTCGAACCATGTCTGATGGTGGACGAGTTCTGCACCGTGTCCGTGGCGGGCAGCATGACCGTTGTTGGCGAGCTGATCGAGAATCCCATTCCGACCGAGCCGGGCGACCTGGGCCTGTTGGAGCAACTGGCCGAGGAATGGCAGCGCGGCATCGCCGAGGGCGTGCAGGAGCAAGCCAACCTTTCAGTTCAGATTCTGAATTTGAATCAAGCCCAAAATGGCACCAACTGGCCCTATGATGTCGCTGTGACTAACACAGGCACGACGCCGATCAACTTCATCAGCGTGCTGGAAAGCTTCTCCGTCGCCGGTGCCATTCACCCGACCCGCACCGCAGGAACCGTTCTCAGTCTGCCTGCTGGAGATAGCACCACGGTCCATGTCGTCCATCCAGAGAACCTGAACGCCGCCGGGCAAGTGTCCGTGGTGCTGACCGTGCTTGGCTTTAGCCCAACCTTCAACGTCATGTACGTGCCTGCGGCGAAGGTAGTACCAATTGTACCGTGAGGGGAAGGAGTGCGCAGCAATGACTGATAACGAGATTTCTCGCGTCCGCTACTACGACCAGCAGATCTTGCGGACGAGTGACTTTGTAGATGAGCAAGCCTACCATCTGGCGCAGCGCCGTCGCCACAATATTGGCGAGCACATCTGGGGGATTGTCTCTGGCCTCGAATTGGACATGGACCCGGAAGAAGGACTGATCGTGCAGCCCGGCATGGCCGTGGACGGCTACGGGCGCGAGCTTATTCTGGAGCAGTATCAATCAATTGAGCCGCGCACGTTTGACGACAAAGGCAGCGAGACGTTGGACATCTATCTGGTGTACGTCCAGCAGACCAGTGATGAAGCGCCATCCGGTTATGCCGCCTGCCGTCCCGCAGGCCAGATCACGTCCTATCGTATCCAGGAGCGCGCCGGTCTTCTCATAAAGAAGGCCAGCGGCGACCGGCCCAAGGAAGCTGGCATTGATCTGCCTGAGCGCCGCCAGCCCGAAGAGGTGCCGCCCGCCGATCTGCGATTTGCCCCTGAGCGCGTTCCGCCCGACGCGCCAAGCCAACAGTGGCCGGTGTTCCTTGGGCAAGTTCAGCGCACCGGAAGCCAGGACGAACCGTATGCCATTGCCATGAGCGGGCGGCCATATGCGGGGCTACGCGGCGAATTGGTGCGCGCGCCCTCCGGCTGGGCCTGGCTGCAAGTTGGGGAATGGGAGGACAACGACTACCGCTTCGGCGTCTTTCTGGCTGAGGGCAAATCCACGCCTGCCGCGCCGCTTACGCCCGACAAACCGACGCTCGGCATTACGCGCCAGGGCAGCGTCGAACTGCGTGCGGACACCAGATTGTGGGGCGATCTGATCGTCGAGGGCGGCGCGGTCGAGTTTGGGCCGGGGCCAGAATACACCATGGCGCGGCCCTGGCGCATCTACCATGCGCTTCAGGAACCCAATCAGGATGATGTAACTGACGTTACCCGGGATCAGCTGCGGATCGAGATGGCTGGCCCGGGCGTAGACGGCAAGGCCAACGAGGTGGTGATCGGCCACTGGTCCAACCAAAAGCAGGATTTCGTTCCATGCCTCACCATTGCCGATGATTGCAAGGTCACGGTGCATCGTAACCTGGTCGTTAATGGCAAAGTCAACGGCGATTTGAGTGTGCTGCACCAGCCGCCAGATGCATCTCCGCAAGCAATGGCTGAGCAAGAGGACGCGCTGCTGTTCAGCAGACTTGTCGAGCGCGCTACTCGTTCGCCTGAGCGCTTGCAAGCGCTGGCCCGGCGCGTTCTGGCGGAACCCCAACTTCTTGGTGCATTGGCGAAACATGCTCCCACGGAAACAGGAACTGGTGCGCCCGTGCCGAAGCGTGCAGCAAAAACAGCACCACAGGAACCTGACGTAGAGTGGGTACCAGAGCCAGAAGCAATGGCAGAGTCGCAAGTGGCAGACATAGATCTGCAACATCTTGCGCGGCAATTACACGATAGCAAAGACTTGCGGAGGAGCTTCGCTGCGTTAGCCGAAGAAGTGCAGGAATCGCTGAAACAGTTGTGGGATACCACGCAAGCGCTTCCAGAAGCAGAGCTTCCAGCAGCAGGCGAGCCAGTGAATCTGCCCCACCTCGCCGACCAACTTGTCAAAAATCCGGATATCCGCGCGCGCTTCGCTGCATTGACGACCGATTTGATACGGAATTCGCTACGCGCATTTTGGCGCACCCGATCAAAGCCTGACACGCCAGCGTCATCAGGCGACGAGGACAACGGTAGCTAACCATGGATGGTCGCATTGGACAACTTGACTGCCACTTTCGGCTTGGTGGTGATCCGGGCATGGTGAACAGCATGGCCGCGCGCCTGAAAAGCGTAGCCCATGCACGCCTGCCTGATACCTACACTGCTGCACTTGACCAGGCGCTGGGCAGCGACCCAACGGTCTACGTGCTGCGCCACCTCGACTGCCGTGTAGCCCTTCACATCACGGATAGCACAACCGACGACGATCTTGCTAAGCGTTGGAGCGAGCGATTGGCAGGCGCGGTTGTCCGAGCCATCGCCAGAAACGACGAGCATGTTGTTAGCTTTACGTCGCAAGCTGAGTTTGTGGCGCGTTTTGCCACTGACCTGCTGCATGGCGTGGCATGGGAGCGCTGGTATTACAACGCATTCGCAGCGTTACGCCCGCTGCCCCTCGCCGAAGCACTGCGAACGGTACTGCTCGACCAGCGCGCCGATCTGCCTGCCATTCTCACAAAACTGCATCAGATCGGCGCGTTGGAAGCCGTGCTGACAGCGCTCGAACCGTCCGCTCACAGCGAACTGTGGGCCGGCATGCTGCCGCCGACCATGAGTCCCGACGAAGCGCGTGTGTTTTTTGCGCACGCGCTGAAACTCATCGACGCGCTTGACCTGTGGGCGCGCGCCCGACCTGATCATGGTGTCATACCAGCATATCTGACAACCCGGCCCGCTGCCGCCGACTGGCATGATCGTCAGAGCTTAGCTGCGGCCTTGCTCGACGTGTTGCGCTTCCTGGCCGCACAAGGGTATCTCCGCCGCGCAGCCACTTCCAGTCATGCTGATTTCTGGCACCAGTCAGGCAATACAGGCAGCCTGACTGGTGCGCCACAGCAGGAACGGCTCGATCATGCGCTGGCAGCACTCGATTGGCTGGACACAGATTGGCTGCGCGATCAGGTTATCGCGTTAATAGCGCCGTCCTTTGCGGCTGACAGCGCCCTGCCACTGCGCCCGCTTGGAGCCAGACTTCCATCTCTCCCACGCGCATTGCTGTCCGATCTGCTGATTGTCATGCGTGCGCATGGCGGCCAGCTTGACCGTCGCCAGCCAGATGGGGCGGCAAACGCGCTGCGATTGCACACGTGGCTGCTCGCCCATAATACATCGTGGGCCGACGAACTGCTCGCCGTAACGCTGATCGAGCGGCTGCTGCGCGCATGGCGCTGGATCACGCAAACAACAGCGCCGCTGCGTATGCTGGAATTGTTATGCCAGCGCGATGTGGTGAGAGCATTGGAGCAGCTTCCTGAAGCAAACCGCGCTGCAGCACGCGAAAGTTTTCAGCTTCTGGCTGATCTGGGACCACCCGCCTTGATACTTGCCGAGATACTCGTCGGCGCACACACAAGCGCATTCACAGCCATTCACTCAGGAGCGGAGCAACATGCAGCCATGCAGGCCAACATTAGCCAATTCGCTGATCTGAGCGTGCGCGGCCATGTGGTCGAAACCGAGTATGCAGGCGTAGCATTGCTCCTGCGCGCCGTGCTCGACGCTGGCATACACGGCCTGCTGGATGTAACCGACTACCCGTCAGCGGAGCACGCACGCCGGGAACGCATGCAGATGCTGCTCATGGCGCTTGGACTACGCTGGGGAGGGCTGTCAATGCTCCATGACGACATTATCGATCCTGGCCTGCAACTGCTCGCTGGCTATGATATAACGCGAACTGCGCCCATGACCATGAATAATTTATGGACACAGTGGACAGCGGACCTCCACGGCCATGATGCCTTTCAACAGGCGCTGCTGCGCGTGCTGCTCGGCCAGCGCATGGCGCGCGGCTCGATACTACATCTGTACCACCTGCCGCTTTTTGACGGCGCGCATGCACTTGTGGCTGGTGATGAGTCTGCTACGTTGTGGCCGCTTAGCCGCGTGATCTATGCGCCAGAAGATATTGCTGGCACTATTTTGGAATGGAGTGCAGCCTGGGCAGACTTCACTGGCGTCATGCCTGCGCTGGTCGCCAATGACAGACTCGCTCCGTTTATTGGTGAGGCAGCAACGTGTGTCATGCCAGCGGGTGATTCTGCGCTTGCCACAACGCATTATGCTGGACGTGAGCGCCTCTTAGCTGCACTCGCTATGTTCGAGCATGGCCAGTCTTGGGCTGCCGGAAGCTGATCTCACAATCACGTTGACGGCAATTGCGTTGCTGCGGCTATGGGCGCGCTGGCTACGCCAGTTCGGCGATTCGAGCGTGCCGTACGTCTTGAAGAACTTCGTGCGCCGCGCGGGACGCATCTACTAACCGACCCGATGGTTTACTGGTCGAGCTAGAGCCACTGCCGCTTGATATCGTCATCACCATGAGTGGCTACACCAGTGATCTCGAACGTGTGCCGTGGCTCGACGGGCGGCGCATCCAGTTTGCGATTGCATCATGAGGTTGACCATGAGATTCAAGCGTTTCTTTCCCGGCTGGTCGAGGGATGAAGATCAGCACCAATCTGATGCCGAAAAGGGGCCGTTTGATGAAGGCTCCGCCACAGGCATTGGCGATAAGCCGTGGCCCACACCGCGCATGCCTCATGAGTCTGCCGCCGAGCAGGAGCAATCAACGGAACCGGCTGAGGAGACACCCGAAGGGCCATCCGAGTCCGTCACTGATCAAGAGATGGACGAGGATGCTGATGATGCTGCTCAAACACCGGCGCAGGAGTCGTCATCGAGCGTCGATCCGTGGTTCACGACGCCTATGGAGTCCGCACGTTTACTGAGCGGCTACCGCAGCAGCGACGAGCACTTATGGGACGAACTGTGCCGGATCGAGGAGCTTGTGCGCGCCCAGACCATTCGCTGGCGGCGCACGATCGGCGGAGCCAAGCCCGATCACCTGTGGGGCATGGTGCATGTCACCGACGACGAAGTTGATTCGTATTTGCGTAGCTGGTGCGTGCTACCTGCTGACCTGCCAGAGGAAATCAAGGAGGACATGCAGCCGTACTGGGAAGCGTCGGAACAGAAAGCACGCGAGATAGCCCTGCGCCGCGCGCTGACCGATTCGGATGTGCGCGCGCAACTGCGTGTGGATCAACTCACCACACTCTTTGACCTGAGCGACCTGGAGCGCGATATTCTGCTGGTCTGCCTGCTGCCGGAGATGGATGGGCGCTACCGGCGATTGTACGGCTACCTGTTGGACGATGCCTCGCGCACCCGCCCGACGGTTGAGCTGGCGTTGCAAATATTGTATCCCATCGCGCCCAGCATTCAGGCCGGACGCGACGCCTTCGACGCTCGCGCGCCGCTGCTCCGCGATCACCTGCTGGCACTCGGCATGGAAACGCAAACTGACGAGCCGCTGCCGATGCGCTCGATCCGGATCGACGACCGTATCGCTGGCTATCTGCTGAGCGGTAACATGCAGGATGGCAGGCTGGAAGACATTGTTTCCTCGGCTGATTATCTGTTTGCACCATGGGAACAGATCATTGCTACGAGCGATCATATCTACCGGTTGCAAGCGTTGGCACACTGGTGGCACCGCCTGCATGAGGATCCAGAAGGTGGGCTAACGCTATTCCTGCATGGCCCATACGGCAGCGGGCGCCGCAAGGCAGCACAAGCGATCTGCGCTGCCACTGGCACGCGCCTGCTGATTGCCGATCTGCCTGCTGCCGTTCGCTCGCCACATGGCTATGAACTGATTGTTGATCTGTGCTACCGCGAAGCACGCTTGCGTGGCGCGGCGCTGTATTGGACAAACTGCGAAACAGTACTTGATGCTGAACAAGCCACGCACCGCTGGGACTACCTGGTAACTGCCGCCGAACAATTTCCCGGCCTGACCTTTCTGTCCAGCGAGCGCGCCTGGGAGCCAGCCGGACGCTTCCGCCAGCGGTCGTTCGTGCGCGTGAATTTCGCCGCGCCCGGCTATGATCTGCGCTGTCAGCTGTGGGAACAATATCTTCCACCATCTCCAGAACTTGCCGGTGCGCCCGGCGACCACGACACGTTGATCAGCCAACTCGCCAACGGTTTCCAATTCACCGAAGGGCAGATGGCCGACGCGCTGACCACCGCGCGAGAGCTGGCGGCGCAGCGCGGCCCACGCCAGCCGCTTCTCACTCTCGATGATCTATTCGAAGGCTGCCGTCGCCAATCGAGCCGCCATCTCAGCACATTTGCACAGCGAATCGCGCCGGGTACCCGTCTGACGTTCGACCAATTGATACTGCCGAATCCCAATAAACGCCAACTTCAGGAACTGCGCGATCGCATCCGCGACCGGGGACAGGTGTATACCGAACTTGGCTTCGAGCAGCGGTTGAGCCTGGGCAAGGGTGTCATCGCGCTCTTCACCGGCGCGTCGGGTACTGGCAAAACCATGGCTGCCGAGTTGATTGCCGATGAGCGGCAGGTCGATCTGTTCAAAGTCGATTTGTCAGCAGTGGTCAGCAAGTACATTGGCGAAACCGAGAAAAACCTGAACCGCGTGTTCGCCGAGGCGGAAGGCTCGAACGCGATTATCTTTTTCGACGAAGCCGACGCGCTCTTCGGGAAGCGTGGCAAAGTTGAGGAAGCGCGCGACCGCTGGGCCAATATCGAAGTCAACTACCTGCTCCAGCGGCTGGAAGAGTACGCGGGCGTCGTCATCCTGGCAACTAATCTGCGCCAGAACATGGACGAGGCGTTCTTGCGCCGCATCCATATCATTGTTGATTTTCCTTTCCCGGATACACAGGCGCGCAAACAGATTTGGCTCGGCATGTTTCCGGCGGGTGTCATGCCACCACCTGAACGGGATATAGAAGCATTGGCGCGGCAGTTTCCGCTGGCAGGCGGCAGCATCCGCAACGTCGTGCTTGACGCAACCTTCCGCGCCCTGGCTGGAAATACTGTTGATCAGAGCGGAACGATCCATGTGACCCAGCGCCAGTTAGTGCTGGGGATTGCGCGCGAATACCAAAAGCAAGGCAAGCCGCTGACGCAGGGTGAGTTTGGTGAGCAGTTTTATGAATGGGTCGAGGAAGATATTCTGCTCACGCCTGCGCCGAACGAACGCGGTCGCTTGGGCATCTGGCATGAAGCCTTTCCGCCCGACGTGGTTTCGCCGCCCAAAGATCAGGTACAGGAGCTGGCGCAGCGCTTTGAACTGCGACCGTTTGCGATTCGCAGCATCGTAGCCGATGCGGCGCAGCATGCAGTCGACGAAGGCAGCTGCGACGCGCTTGGCCGCATTGAAGTGAAGCAGCGTCATCTGGTGCAGGCAATTTCGCATGTATACCAGCGGCAGGGCAGGCCGATAACGCGCGAGGAGTTCGGCGGCACATTCTACGATTGGGCTACCCATTTTTCTGTCGCTGCCTCTGTCGCGTGATACATAAAAAGGCATGCGCAAGCATGAGCTTTGGAGCTAAAGGATGCAGACCAAAGAGCACATTGAAGCGAAAGACAAAGTGCCGCCCTCCACTGCCGATGTTGAACCGGACATGCCGGAGAAAGCCGAGGGACCGGCGAAGGTCACAGTGCAGCGCGCCATGCAGCAGCCACAGCCTACCATGCCACCCGCCCGCGCCGCCGAAATGCTCTCCACGCCACAACCCATGACGGGCGCAGCGGGTCAGGCCCAGATGATGAAGAGCATGCAGCAGAGCGTGGGGAACGCGCGCGTGGCGCGGCTGGCGCACAATGCTCCCGGCAATACTCCGCTGGTGCAGCGCCAGCCACAGCCAGCACAGACACCGACCCCGCTGGAAGAAGTGCAATCTGTCCACAGCCTACATATCGAAGAAAACCTCGAAGGGGCAGTGACCGGCGCGGAAACATGCTCGAACGGCGGCTCAAGCAGCGCAAAGCAGCGATTGAAAGAGAACTGAAAGCAGTAAGCAAGCTGCAAGCTCAGCCATGGGCGAAAAAGAAGGCTGATGTGCTCACAGCTGACTTGAAGAAAGGGTTGGACGAGATACTCAAATCGGCAGATTCCAAATATGTCAATCCAGACTTACGCAAGGATATTGTGACCGCACATAAGGCAGTGGAAAAGAAGCAGGCTGCGCTCAAAGCTGGTGAGGCAAAGTGGCGTAAGTACGACCCGATCTTTGCCGACCAGGAGGTTGTCAAAATCCTGGCTACCAAAGGATTCTCCGCAGCTGAGTTGAAGGCGCTGGTAGCACAGGAGAGCGGCGACCTGACCAAGAGCGACTCGAAGGGCGACATTGCTGGTATTGCCCAGATGGGATCCAAGGAGGTCAAGGAGGTCGGCGGCAAACCCGAAGACCGCCTGAATCCTAATAAAGCGATCCTGTTAGCGGCCAAGGTGTTGATCAAAAAAGCGACCCAGTTGGAAGCCGAGTTGAGTCCGCTTCCAACCGGCGCCGACTACAAGAAAATCGTGTTTGCGTCCTACAATGCTGGCGCACGAACGATTGTCGAGGCGCAGAAGAAAGCCAAAGCTATGCAGCGCAATGCGGCATCCTGGGAAAGTCTGGTCAAAGGTGGAGCGAACTCGCCGCTCTATCACGGCATCAAGGTTGCGCTGCCCAAGCTGGATACGGCAAAGAAGTACCGGGAGACCACAGATTATGTTGCTAGAATTTTTGCGCGGCTTGAATAAACCAATTCCACATCGTCTTTCTATGTACCATTCTGAGTCATAGCGAAGCATTTCCTGGGGATTGTATGGCCACGATCAAAACCCACGACGAGCCACAACCTAAGACGACGTCAGCCGCAACGCCAACGCAGCAACCCGCACTGCCCGAAAAGCAGGCTGGGCCACGGCGCATGTCTGTCCAGCGCGCCACTGACGCCCTCCCGCCACCGGACGGCACCCCACCGCCAGCGCGTGCCGCTGGCATGATTGATGATGGCAACGTTGGTACGGCCCAGCGAGCGCACATGATGCGCGCCATGCAGGGCGGCATGGGCAACGCGCGCGTCAACCGCATGATCGACGCAGGTTCTCCCCGGATCCAGCGAACGTGCGCCTGCGGAGGCGAGGCCGGGCCAGACGGCGAGTGTGCTGACTGCAAGGCCAAACGGATGGCGGTCCAGCGTCAGAAAATTAAGTCAAGCTCGCCGGATACCTTGCAGCCCGGTACAAACAGCCCCCTGCACGACCAAGCGGCCACTGCGCCCCGACCTAACGGATCACCATCGCTGGCTCCCACAAGTGGAACGGACGCGGATCAGGGTCAGATGGGTGCGCAGGGGCGGATGCGGGGCATCGCAAAGCAAACGGCTTGCAGGGTTCGGTGAGCAATACCCTCGTGGAACATATGTTGGGCGCCAAGGTGCAGACCAGGCTCACTATTGGAGCGCCGAATGATCCCTACGAGCAAGAAGCAGATCGAACCGCCGACGCCGTGCTGCGCATGGAGAAACCAGCGACGACAGGTAATGGAACGAAGGTTCAAGCTAAATCTAAGACCACCCCTCCTGACAATCGCACGGGCATTGGCCTACAACAAAAACCAGTTTTTGAAAGTGCAGAGAATCCGACTCAAAAAGAATCTGTAATGGCTCAATCGGAGTCTGGTCAACTCCAGGCAAGTTCTGATTTACAACAAAAATTAAGTACATCAAAAGGAAATGGAAGGCCCTTACCCAAGGATACGCGCTCTTCTATGGAATCCGCTTTTGGGGCAGATTTTAGCAATGTACAAATTCATACGGGTGCGGATGCAGCAGAAATGAACAAGGGATTGGGCGCTCAGGCATTTACTCATGGTTCGGATATCTACTTTAATGAAGGAAAATATGATCCGGATTCGAATTCCGGCAAGCGTTTGCTGGCCCATGAGTCGACCCACACGGTGCAACAGGGCGGGAGCGCTCTGCATGCAAAAAAACAAAACGGAGATGCAGGCCAACATGTAAAACAGACGTACCCAATATTCAAGCCGCCTGGTATAACTTCGATATTCCTTTCACCGATTATCAGTTTGACCCCAGTCTTGAAGGCATTAAGACTGCTAGCAGCCTTGCGGTAGACAAAGCCAAAGAAGGCGCTACCTGGGTAAAAGACAAAGTAGTTGCGGGTGTGGAGTGGGTCTTTGATCAAATAAGAGACTTAGTGAATGCCGGCATTGATTGGCTAACAAATAAGTTCGGTGAAATTAAAGAATTTGCTTCTTCCTCATTTAAGACAATCAAAAATAGGCTTAGTGATGTATTGTCCAGCATAACTTCTCCCATGAATCTCCTCAATAACGCACTTGCCCTTATGGACGCAGGTGCCTTGAGTATGGCTTGGAATATGCTTTCGACAGGTGCTAACGCTGCATGGCAAGTGATTAAAGCAGTGGTTGGCGGCGTATTAGCGGCTGGAAATGGCATCTGGAACACAGTATCCCGATATGTGAATTGGTTATTCGATAAAGTTGGCTCGCTCCTCGACAGCAGAGTGTTCGAACTTCTCCCCGCCAGCTTACAAAGCGCAGCAAGAGGCCTGTACAAGACTCTCCGGACCTTGTGGGAATCTATTCGTGACTTCTGGAATGACTTCTGGCAGCAACTGACTTCATTTATTCAGAATCTCCTGGCGTCTATTGAACGTTTTGTGAACCGAATCATTTCTTTTGCCATTCATGAAGTCATAACAATTGTTAAATCCTTAAAGGAGGTCTGGGACTTTGTTCAACGCTTCATCGACAATCCCGAGGCAGTGATGAGGCCGATCATCGATCAGCTTGCGGGAATGCTGGAGGCGCAGGTACCCGGAAAGGCCCGTGAAGTTGCCCAACAAAAAATGAACGAGGCTTTAGCAGGTGGAGCGGCTTCTGCATCGGCTGGTGGAATGATTTAAAGAGCGCCGGACGGCACAGTCGAAAGGAGTACGGCGAGCCGTGACGAAATAAACGCCGGCGTCGAGGAGCAACTCTCAACACAATGGAAGAAGCTAAGCATTCCCACAATGCTCTGGGAATCGTTTGTGAATATGTTCTGGCCGCCGGCGACCATTCGGGCCATTGGCCATGAGTTTTATGAGTTGTGGAATACTGATTGGGCCAATGCAAAGAACAGCTTGTTCATGCCCCGCAATATTTTCGATAATTTCGGCGGTTTCTTTCATGATCTATGGTCGAATATTCTGATTCTCCTGGATTTCCCGCTGGCATTATGGCGAAGATTGAATAACATTCTCATGCTGTTGATGGGGTATGTCACTATTCTTTTGGCGCTGATAGGCTTTATTGGTGGCGGCATAGCCGGAGGCGGAGCTTTCTCAGTTCCAGCAGCACTTGCCGGGGCATGGGCCGGCCTTCAATTGGCCTGGGCCATCGGCGAAGCCTTATTCCTGTCCTTTATACTGGCTGAAAGCACATCAGCATTGAAAGCCTTCCTTGATTTGTATACCGCCCGCCAGACCAAAACAGAAAAGAATCGTGACTACATTCAGATCGCTGGCAGCGTGATCGGTATGGGCGTTGCTCTTGTCATCGCCATCATTTTCTTCTTACTATCTGAGTTCGCATCGGCAGTCGTTGAAGCAATTAAGGGTCCGAAAATCGAGCCGCCCAAGAATGAGCCGCCCAAGAATGAGCCGCCCAAGAATGAGCCGCCCAGAGAATGAGCCGCCAGAGACTGATCCAGCGGCAATAAAAGCTAAAAAAGTAGAATTGTTCAACCGAGCAAAGGAGATGAATAAGCGTGCCGATGGGTTGGCCAAGAAATACCTGAAGGAAGGCGATCCCGATTTGAATCGGATCATGGAGAGCAATGACGAAGTATTGACCAGGACAAACGAAGCAGACGTGCAAAAGTTGAAGGATTTTGACCGTACGCTTGACGAGAATACCAAGAAGCTCGACGAACTCGAGCAGAAGTTTGGTGAAGAAGTAACTATCAAAGCAGAAAAATTACTGGATTCTGCCACTTCTCAAAAGGTCCGCGCCCACAAAGCAGCTGACGCGGCGCCCAATAAAGCCGGGGGAAAGCATGAGGCAGACCTCGCCAAAATAGCCACCGATGCGGAGCATATTCAGGGCGAATTAAGTAAAGGCACGCCTGACCCGAAAACATTGGCCGATTTCGAGGCTACTCTCGATAAGAATAACCGCAGTCTCCAAGACATAGAACGTGACTTAGGCCTTGCGCCGACGGTTCAATTGGAACGCCCTTCGCTGCGGGAGGGGACGAAGCGAGCGATTGAAGCGGCGGCACCGAAAACACCGGACGGTAAGTTCATCGATCCGCATAGACCTAATCAGACCATCGATGGTCCTTGGGACTATGGTCATAAATACGGTCGCGAAAACCGCCGACTCATTCGTGAGGCCACCGAATCAGGAATGACGCAGGAGCAATTTAACGACTGGGTTAACAGCCATCCTGAGTGGTTCCAGATCGAAGGTCATACCGACAATATCAGCCATGCATTTGAAAAGCCGGGAGTGGATTAGGAGCAAGCTATGAGCAAATTAGATGAGATTCTGGGTGCTGTTTATCGAAAAGACTATCAAGCCCTCGACAAACTCGTGCCTACATATGTCAACATTTCAGACTCTGATGGGCGAACTCCTTTGATGCACGCTGTCCTGGCGGCGGACGCCGATCCTTCAATGGTCATGTTTCTCATCGACCATGGCGCCGACGTCAATGCCTTTGACCATGGTGAACAATGGACGGCCCTGCACTTTGCGGCACGAGACCAAAACGAAGTGATTACGCAGTTACTACTGGAGGCTGGGGCAACAGTTGATCCGCTCGACGTATTCGGAAATACCCCTCTCTGGCGGAGTGTGTTGAGTTCTTCGCCAAATCTTGCCCTGATAAGGAAGCTGCTTGAACATGGGGCCGATGCTCACAGAAAGAATAGCCAGGGAATAGCTCCGATTGATATAGCCCGTACGATGGGGCGTAATGATTTGATTGCCATTCTTGAAGGGACAACGCATACATCCTAAATCTCTGAGCACTATCTACGAGCAACGTCCCATTCCATGTCGGGTCTTTGATTGCCGCAAAGACAAGCGCATCTGGCTCGATTTCGAGAACCGAGAATCAACCCCAACTTGGAGGATATGTTCCAGGGGAAGATATCGTCTGAGCCATAAACGTCATGAATAAAACGCACGCCGAGCCCCAACCGAAGATTGCGCCTGCAACCACGACACCGCAGCCCATAATGCCGGAGAAGCAACTTGGGCCAGCACGCGCCGTTCAGCGGGCATGGCCGCGCTCCCGCCGCCACATGGAAGGAACCGATCATAAGCTCGATCTGACGATCTCCGATCCGCCCGGTCTTACAATGCAGAGTTCCGTGCGCGAGCCGTTGCTCAAGAAGATCGACCGTGCCCGGAAGGATGTGAAGAAGAATGCCAGCCTCAGCCCAGATGAGAAGGCCTCGCGGCTGGACGCGCTCGACAAGATCGAGGCCTCGGCGAAGGGAGTGCAGTTGGCTGCGGCACGGGTGGCCAAGAACCCGGCCTTCATTACGCCTCAAGTTCCGGGGTTTGACGAGCTTGCGAAGCTAATTAGCGCCTATGAGGGATCTCATCGCACTCGACGAGCGGACGGGAGCGCAGATCTGGAACGTTATGCTGTCCGGTCCCGCCCAGCGATTGCAGCTTCACGCCGGCGCCCCGCTGGTAGAGAATGGTCTCGTCCACGCGCGGGTGGGCGGCGAGATTGTCTCGGTCGATCTCGCCACTGGCGCACCCTCGTCAGCCGTAATTATGGACGCGCCAGTCTAGATTGCTCCGTCAGCGCGTCCTGGCTCAGCTATGACCGCCATGATGAGAGCACGATCTTGGCGAAAGAGCCGCTTTTTCGTGAGGACATGCGCCATAACGCATAGGCGGACATAGTAGACCTACGCCTATACTACAGTATTGTGCAAACAAGCATCACACATCGGGGGCGGCATGCGCAACCAGGGTATTGCTGTTCAGCCCAAGCACGTCGCTGGTATAGGCTCGAACGCGCGCGCACAACTCTGGATTATCGCCTAGCGATTGGCCATAAGACGGTATCATTTGCTTCAGTTTTGTCTGCCATGCCTCCGATTGCAGCGCGTCCTTGAAGCAGCGTTTCAGCAGATCGATCATGATTGACACCGCAGTCGAAGCGCCGGGCGACGCGCCCAGAAGCGCAGCCAGCGAGCCATCCGCCGCGCTTACAACCTCGGTCCCAAATTCAAGAATGCCACCATGCTTGGCATCTTTCTTAATCACCTGCACGCGCTGACCTGCTACCTCCAATTCCCAATCTTCAAGCTTCGCATGGGGAACATACGCACGTAGTGACTCCAAACGATCTTCGGGAGATTGTGTCACTTGCTCCACCAGATATTTCGTGAGCGGAATATTCTGCACGCCTGCTGCCAACATGGGCAACACATTGTTGACCCGCACTGAAAGCGGCAGATCCAACAGCGAGCCATGTTTCAAAAACTTGGTTGAAAATCCGGCATACGGCCCAAAAAAGAGTGCTTTTTTACCATCAATAATGCGCGTGTCAAGGTGCGGCACCGACATGGGCGGCGAGCCGACAGCCGCCTTGCCGTACACCTTCGCCGCATGCTGCTCGATTAAGGCCGGATTGTTGCACACCAGCCACTGCCCGCTGACAGGAAAGCCACCATAGCTTTTTCCTTCAGGAATGTCTGATTGGAGGAGCAAGGGCAGTGAGCCGCCACCGGCACCAATAAAGACAAATCCCGTGCGAACCTCTCGCTCTGCGCCAGTTGCACGATTTTTGACACTTACGCTCCAACGCGCCTCGGCATCCTTGTGTAGGTCAAGCACATCATGGTTGAAATGGATCGCGACACCTGGTTTGTGCTGCAAAAAATGCAGCATGTCGCGGGTCAACGCTCCGAAATTCACGTCTGTGCCAATCTCCATGCGCGTCGCCGCAACATGTTCGGTGGGGTCGCGACCGTCCATGATCAACGGCATCCATTCAGTGAGTTGCGCCGGATCTTCCGAATAGCGCATGCCTTTGAACAAATGACATTCCTGAAGCGCAGCGTAGCGCTTTTGTAGATACGCCACATTGCCGTCGCCCCACACAAAGCTCATGTGTGGAATGCGATTGATAAACGTTTCCGGCGACTGAATCACATGCTGCTGAATAAGATATGCCCAAAATTGCTTTGAAACTTCAAACGACTCGGCAATTTTGACAGCTTTAGAGGTGTCAATCGAGCCGTCAGGACGCTGCGGCGTGTAATTCAATTCGCAAAAGGCCGAGTGACCGGTACCCGCGTTGTTCCATGCGTCCGAGCTTTCTGCGGCTGCGACATCAAGCCGCTCGAAGATATCTATGGTTATGTCAGGCTGAAGCTCCTTCAGCAACATGCCAAGCGTGGCACTCATGATTCCCGCCCCAATGAGCACCACATCAGCGCTAACTTCTGAAGAACGATTAGTTGTTGCCATGCGCGTAATCCTTCTGAAATGCTACGCCATCAGTTGCCGAAAAAGCGTCGTCATGCAATCTGCTTAGCATTTCCTGGACCACCTGCGCGCAACGCACGCTCCGCAACAACATTATGGCACCCTGTTGGGGTGCCATGCCCAAAGGACAACCAGAAACTGTATCCGTTGTCACTTCTTACGTCAATGCATCAACCGCAATGCTCACCGCAAGCCGGTGCTCCTCCCCGGGAGCCAGCGTCACCGCGTCGTCGGCAGCATTGGCCGTCTCCACGCAAACCATGCCGGGGTACTCATCGTCGCCAAAGTCAGCCATTGCCCGCGCCTTGTCAATCCATGGGTTCCACACGACTGTGGAGCGGCTGCCACGTTTTGCCACATATATCTTACGACCAAGCACCGGATCATGAATGTCGCAGGTTGCCTCAGTATCGAGATAAATCCGGTCAGTCTCGCGGTCAAATGTCACCGCGCCATGCTGCTGCTTGCGCTGCTTGCCATCTACCTGATCAATGTACGTCGCGCCGTCCAGACCGTTGATGGCAATGCGCCGCACATCGCCAACAGTGAAATAGCTATGCAGCGCGCCGCTCCATGTGAACGCCGCCTCGTCAGTGTTGCGCACGATCAGCTCCGCCTCAAGCGTGCTGCCCACCGTGATGACATATTCCAGCGCAAACGCCTGCGGCCACAGCTCGCGTGTCTGCATGTTGTCTTGAAGGCCCAGCCGTACCTGCGTTGTTCCTGCCGCGCCAGCCGAGGTACCCAGCACCTCCCACAGCATAGTGCGCGCAAAACCATGCTGTGGCTTGGATGGATCGCTCGGGTGCGGGCCAAACCATGGGAACACCAGCGGAATACCACCACGAATCGCTTTGCCCGTCTCAAAACGGGTATGCTGGCTCATCCACAGGACCGGCTGCTGATCTTGAGGCTGAAAGCTCAGCACATGCGCGCCCTGGAGCGACACGGTTGCTTCGGCAGCGCTGTTGCGAATGGTAATGATCGGCAGATCACCGGGGCCAGCCTCGAAGGCAATTTGTCTGGTGATAGCAAAGTGGGCATTCAGGGTTGCAATATCAACCGTATTCACGTATCTTCCTTTCATCATTACACTGACATCGCATGCCGCTACATGCGGAACACGCCGTAGGTCGTCGCGTCGATTGGCGCGTTGGCCGACGCCGATAAACCAAGCGCCAGCACCATGCGCGTGTCAGCCGGGTCGATCACGCCGTCGTCCCACAGCCGCGCCGTAGAATAAAACGGATGGCCTTCAAGCTCGTATTTTTCGAGTGTCGGGGCCATAAACGCCTGCTGCTCTTCCGACGTCATGTCCTGGCCGTGCGCGTGCAAATTGTCGCGCCGCACCTGGAGCAGCACGTTCGCCGCCTGCGTGCCGCCCATGACCGAAATGCGTGCGTTGGGCCACATCCAGAGCTGGCGCGGGCTGTAGGCGCGCCCGCACATAGCGTAGTTGCCAGCACCGAACGAGCCGCCGATGATCACGGTGAACTTCGGCACCGCCGCGTTTGCCACAGCCATGACCATCTTTGCACCGTCTTTGGCAATGCCGCGATTTTCGTACTCTTTGCCGACCATGAAGCCAGTGATGTTCTGCAAAAAGACCAGCGGCACGCCCCGCGTGCAGCACAACTCAATAAAATGTGCGCCTTTCAGCGCGCTTTCTGAAAACAGAATGCCGTTGTTGGCGATGATGCCGAGCGGCATGCCCATGAGATGCGCAAAGCCGCACACCAGCGTCTCGCCATAAGTGGCCTTGAACTCATGCAGGCGGCTGCCGTCCACTAGCCGGGCGATGATCTCATGCACGTCATAGCTCTTGCGGCTGTCACGCGGAATGATGCCATACATTTCGCTGGCGGCGTAGCGCGGCTCATCCGGCTCGGCCATGGCCCACGGCCAACGCTTGCGGCGATTCAGGTTCGCCACAATCGAGCGAACAATCGCCAGCGCGTGCAGGTCATTCTCGGCAAAGTGGTCGGCCACGCCGGACAAGCGCGTGTGGACGTCCGCACCGCCCAGTTCCTCGGCGGTCACTTCTTCGCCGGTTGCGGCCTTGACCAGCGGCGGGCCGCCCAGAAAGATCGTGCCGGTGCCTTTAACAATCACCACCTCGTCGCTCATGGCCGGAACGTATGCGCCGCCCGCTGTGCATGAACCCATCACCGCCGCGATCTGCGCGATGCCTTTGGCCGACATCTGCGCCTGATTGTAGAAGATGCGCCCAAAGTGCTCGCGGTCGGGGAAGACATCAGCCTGAAGCGGCAAAAATGCGCCGCCGCTGTCTACCAGATAGATGCATGGCAGGTGATTTTGCTCGGCGATTTCCTGGGCACGCAAGTGTTTCTTAACCGTCAGTGGGTAATACGTTCCACCCTTCACCGTGGCGTCATTGGCGACAACCATGACCTCCTGGCCCTCGACGCGCCCGATGCCGGTGACGATCCCCGCCGCTGGCACATCGTCATCATAGACGTCACGGGCAGCCAGCGGCGAGAGTTCAAGGAACGGAGTGTCGGGGTCGAGCAGGCGCTCCACCCGCTCGCGCACGAACAGCTTGCCGCGCGCCTCGTGGCGCTTGCGCGCTTCGGCGCGGCCACCCTCCTTCACATCCGCCAGCGCGGCGCGCAATTCATCAAGCTGCTGCTTGTACAATTCGGCATTGGCCTTGAAATCGTCAGATTGAATATCAACGCGCGAGTGGATGATTGCCATCAAAATGTCCTTGCGTGACTATGTGGTGCGCCGCGCGCCTACGTAATACCCATGCCGCCGGGCTGCTCGCCCGGCTGCCAATCCTCATTGATGTTGTTGGCAGTGTAAAAAGCCTGCCGATCAATTTCGATCACGCCGTCGCCCTCAACCACCAGCACCACCGGCACATGGTCGGCATAGGAATGCGTCACGCGAACCACGCGCATGTCGTTGGCGTACATATCCTCCGTTTGCGTTGTGCCATCACCAACGCGCTTCATGGTGATATCAACATCCATTGGTTCGCCGTTCAGCGTTGCTTGCATGGCGTACCTCCTTTGCTTACGATTTGTCACAGAGACAGCAGGATCGGTGCCGCACACATTTGTGACAAGTAGAAGAACTACGGCACCGTCACCGAGCGCAGAAATTGAGCGCTCGCCTCTGGCAATGCGGTGTTGATGAACATGCCCGATCCCAATTCAAAGCCAGCAGTTCGTGTCACCCGCGGAATAAGCGTGACATACCAGTGCAAGAATTCAGAGCGCCGCTCGTGCTCGGGCGCACAGCGAATAATGTAGTTATAATCCGGATCATTCAGCCCAAAGTAAACCTTGCGCAAAATCTCGCGCAACACATAACTAAGATCATGCACCTCGTCTGCAGAAGCATCCAGGAAGGAGGGCCGATGGCGGCGCGGAATAATCCAGAGATGAAACGGCGAATAGGCTGCGTAGGGGATGAAAGCAGTGAACCATTCGCTTTCGAGCACGATACGGATGTGTTCGTGTTCTTCTTCCTTGCGCATGGCGCAAATCACACACTCACCATTGTCATCAAAGTAGCGGCGGGCCTCCTGAATGCGGATGCGGATATCGTATGGCACAACCGGCAACGTCAAGAGTTGCGCATGCGGATGAAATAACGAGGCTCCAGCGCTGAGACCATGATTTTTGAAAAAGACAATCTGCTCAACGCGCGGGTCATTGCGCAACACCATTCCGCGCAGCTGAAACGCCGTCAGTGTGCGCTCGACATCTTCGATCGACTCCAATGCGGGCGAGGTATTATGCAGCCGCGACTCGACGATAATCTCATGGTGGCCGACACCTGAGATCGAACGATTGACGCCATCGAACTGCCGCACGCGCTCGCCAACTGTCTGAAGTGCCGGATACCTATTCTGTACCACGCGTAGCAGCCAATCGCCCTCATCTGGAATACGCAACTGTTCTAAATCTAGCTCTTCGTTGCCGGGGCAGAAAGGGCAGTCTGGGGCGTAGGCAGGCAGATCGACAACGTGCGCATGGCCCGGCTGAACGAACTGCTCCGGTCGCTTCGCCCGTTCCGTAGCAATAATGATCCACTCTTTCGTTGCCATGTTTTGGCGGAGTTCAGGCATGATGCCACTCCTCTGTTATGCTCATGTAGGATCGCGATGCGCACGAGCAGCAAATGCCAGCGCAACATCATAATGAGGTGACCAAGCGGGCGCGCTCATTGCAACACAGCCTCAAACAGACGCGGGCTGCCGTCGGCAGGGAGATGTTGGCAGATGCCGGCCTTGATCGTTTGGCTCGGCACCTCGTGGCCCAATAGCACCTCAAGCGAGCGCGCGCATGCGATCAATGCAGGCAGGTTAATACCGGTCTCGATGCCCATCTCGTGTAGCATGTGAACCAAATCTTCGCTGCAAATGTTGCCGGGCGCACCGGGCGCAAATGGACAGCCGCCAATACCGCCGACACTGGCATCGAAGCGATCCACGCCAACTTCCAACGCAGCCAGCACATTGGCCAGGCCCGCGCCACGCGCGCTGTGCGGATGGAAGCGCATGGTCACGCGCGGGAAGCGCTCACGGAAGGCGAGAAAGACCTGTTGCACCAACCTGCGGATGCGCCATGCCGGTTGTGTCGCCAAGCGTGATCTGAGCCGCGCCAAGATCAAGCAGCCGCGCCGCGATGTCAAGCACGCGATCAATTGGCACGTCGCCCTCAAACGGGCAGCCAAACACCACCGAGATCACGCCGTCGAACAGCCGCCCCGCATCGGTCGCCACGGCAGCAATATTCGCTGCCTGCTCCAGCAATTCAGCAATGCTCATGTTGACGTTGCTACGATTATGGCTTTCGGAAGCGGAAAGAAAGACCTGGATAGCATCTGCGCCCGCCGCAACGGCCCGCTTCGCGCCGACGACATTCGGGACAATGGCGCTATACACCACGCCGGGCTGCCGCTCGATCTGCGCAAACACCGCAGCCGTATCAGCCATTTGCGGCACGTTCTGCGGGCGCACAAATGCGCCAGTTTCCACATACATGAGGCCCGTGGCTGCCAATGCGTTGATCAGATGCACTTTTTGCGCAGTGGTCAGCAGCGTATCTTCGTTCTGCAGGCCATCGCGCGGACCGACCTCACGGAGGCTAACCCGCGCGGGAAGTTGCTCTAAAGTGGAAAGAAAACGCCCCATTGCGTTTGCGCGCTCCTTTACGATTGCTCGGTCTGTAGCATGTAGCCCATGCTGCGGATGCTGACCAGCGCCACGCCATTGATGTCAGTTGACTCAAGCTTGTTGCGCAGGCGGGCGATGTGTGGCCGCAGCAGCGCGCGCGCTTCGTCTTCGGGCTGTGCGCGGTTGTACACTGCCTCGGATAGCGCGCTGTAGCTCAACGCCGTGTCGGGTTGCTGCGCCAGCGCTGTGAGTAGCCCAAATTCAGTGCGGGTCAGTGAAAGCTTTTCGTTGCCAAGGCTGGCACTTTGGCGACGAAGATCCAATACCAGCGGCCCGACTTCGATCCGATCAGCCGACGTCGACGGAGGCAACTCTTCCACGCTGCCCTGTTCGATCGCGCCCAGCGCGCGCACACTCTCGCTGATGCGCTGGAGTAACTGACCACGCTGCATGGATGCTCGGCGTCGCTCCAAGCCATTCTCCACCCGGTCGCGAATCTCATGAACCTGCGCTGGCTTGAGGAGGTAGTCGAACGCGCCGTAGCGCAGCGCCGCAATGGCGCTGTTGATCGACCCATGCGCCGTAAGCAGAATGACTTCGAGCGCTGGCCATTGCTCTTTGGCCTGTTGCAGAATCTCGATGCCATCCGCATCGCCCAGTCGCAAGTCCAGCAGCATCAAATCGTATTCAGTCTCCGCTAGCTGGCGCAGCGCATCGCCACCGTTTGCGGCCGACTGCACGCGATAGCCCTGTGCCCGCAGCGCTGCCTCCAGCATCACTCGGACAGAAGGCTCATCATCAACAATCAGAATGTTTGCTGGTTGGCTCACTGCAGATCCTCCTGATAATCAATTGGCAGTGTAATCGTGAACGTGGTCCCGTGACCGACAGAACTCTCGACATCGACGCGGCCCATGTGTTGGTCGATGATTGACTTGCTGGTGTACAAACCCAGCCCCATGCCATGTTCTTTCGAGGTGTGCAAGCCATCAAAAATGTGCGGGATGCGCTCCTTTGGAATGCCAACGCCGCTATCAGAAATACGCACCATGATGACTCGCTCATGATTTTGATGTGGTTGCGCTGTTTGCACATGGAGCGTGCCGCCGCTTGGCATAGCATCAATAGCGTTAAGTACGAGGTTAAGCAAAACCTGCTTCAAATGATGCGCGACACCTTGAATCTGCGGTAGCGCTGCGGCAGGTTCGTGCGCGACGCGGACATTGGCGTGCTCCAACTGCTTGCTTGTGAGCAGCAGCACCTGCTCAACTAACTCGTTTATATCCACCGCAGCGACCACATCGGTCTTAGGCCGATACAGATCACGCAAGCGCGAAATAACCTGCACAATGCGCTCGATCTCTTCCTCGGCCAATTCCAGAAAGCGCCGGTTCGGCGTGTCGGGGTCGCACTGTTCAAGAAAGAGCGATAGAAAGCCTTGAATAGCTTGTAGTGGATTGCCGACTTCATGGGCGATGCTGGCGGCCAGCTGCCCAATTGCGGCCAGCTTCTCCGCCCGCACAAGCTGCGTCTGCAACGCAACTCGCTGCGTAATATCTTCCCACACCTCAACGGCCTGGTGCGTGTTGCCGTCTTCATCTTGCAGCGAAAAGCTGCTAATCTCCAGCAGGGCCGTGCTTCCATCTGGCCGCACCATGGAGCGCCGATCATGATTGGTTCTGCCGCTGGCAAATGTGCGGGCAGCCGGCGCATGTTCCCAACGCCCGATCACGGCGTCGTAAAGCATGCCGACGAGCTTGGATGGGTCGCGCCCGAAGCGTTCAGAAAGCGCGCGATTGGCAGCGAGAATAGAACCGTCCGATGCGACCAGCGCCAGACCCAGCGGGATGCTGTCGATCACACCGCGGATGAGGTTGCGGCTGGTCTGCACCTCGCGCAGCCGCACACGCTCTTCGATCTCGCCCGCTTGCATATGCAACGTGGCGATAGTGCGAGCCGCACCCAACGCCATGCATGCCAACTCTGCGGCGGCGCACACACGTTCATGATCGATATCGATGCCGTCAGCATAGGTCAACAGCGCCATGCCAATTCTACGTTCGTCAGCATCCAGCGGCAGAAGCAAGGCCGAATGACCATTGAACTGTACGTCCTGTGGGTGCTGATTGTCGCGCGCCTGCTGCAAAAGCGGCAGCAGCGCAGCTGCCTCCTCCGATGTCACGGCAGCGCGGCTCGATGTAAGACCTGGCCGGTGCCCCGGCTCGCCCGCATAGGCGAGATAGCAGGTGCATGCGCCAGTTGCCTGAGCAAGCTGCGTTGCAAGCTGCTCAACACTAATGTGAAATTTCGGTTCGCCTGGCGAAAACAGATCGTCAATTTGAACTGGTTCTTGTTCCACACGCCACCTATGTATGCAGTCGTTATGCGGTGCATGAACAGCATAACCCATTTTTATTGTTGCACTTGGTTTGCCGATTGTCAAGCCTCTGCATAGCAGTGCGTTATAATAGGATGGTATGACAGCAAAGCAAACCCACGAACATGATATATGTATGGCGCAGTTCTATTATTATGACAAGCAACTATCTGGTTTGAGAGGAGTTTTTCATGCCACAGGCAAGCATCGGCGTGATCGGCGGCAGCGGGTTATATGCCATGGAAGGTTTGGAAGATGTCGAGCAGGTGGAGCTCGACACTCCGTTTGGCGCACCGAGCGACGCGTATGTGCTCAGCACGATTGCCGGGAAACGAGTGGCTTTTTTGCCGCGTCATGGCGTCGGCCATCGATTGTCACCCAGCGAAGTACCGAGCCGCGCCAATATCTACGGTTTCAAGCAGTTGGGAGTGCGATCGCTCATTTCGGTCAGTGCCGTGGGCAGCCTGCGCGAGGAATACGCACCCGGCCATGTCGTGGTGCCCGACCAACTTTTCGACCGTACGAAAGGCGTGCGCCCGGCGACGTTTTTTGGCGAAGGGCTGGTGGTGCATGTGGCGTTCGACCAACCGTTCGATACACAATTATCCGACATGCTGGAGCAAGCCGCGCGCGCGTCTGGCGCAGCGGTGCATCGCGGCGGGACGCTGGTGGTCATGGAAGGGCCGCAGTTCTCGACGCTAGCCGAAAGCGAGGAGAATCGCCGTCGTGGCCACGACCTGATCGGCATGACTGCGCTGCCGGAAGCCAAATTGGCGCGTGAGGCCGAGATCGCCTATGGGCTGCTAGCGCTGGTCACCGATTATGACTGCTGGCACCCCGGGCATGACGCCGTGACAGTGGAGGCGGTCATCAAGGTGCTGCGCGCCAATGCGGCGCTGGCGCAAACAATTATTCGCCAGGCTGTGCCACTGATTGGCGACGGCTTCAATAGTCCGGCGCATCACGCGCTGGCGACGGCGATTAGCACCGACCCGGCGGTGATTCCGCCAGCAAAGCGGCAACAGGTTGATCTGCTGGTAAACAAGTATCTTTAGCCACAGAGGGCACAGAGAACTCAGAGGCCGTAAGGGAAAAGTAGCATAAAAAGCGTTACGTTCTACGCTACACCTTGCGTTCCTTCTGCTTTCTGCTTTCTGCCTTTTCCGACCCGGCCCAGAACCTGCTACAATTCACGAAGCATGCTCGGAGGAGCACGATCACCAGATCGGCTCCTTTTTGGCTTGCCGATTACATCTGGAACACGCGACGCGACGTAGTATATAAAGTGACTTTTGTATAATAAAAATATGCCTGATCTTGATGTTCTTCTGCGACAATTAGCTGACCACGAGCGCATCGAAGCGCTGAGCATTACACTGCGCGAACGATCACGCGCCCGCCTTCATGTTGGGCCGGTGATAACAGCCGCGCGTCCGGCGCTGCTTGCTGCCCTAACCACACACGGAACCGGGCCGCTCGTCTACGTGGTTGACAGCAGTGAAACGGCCACGCGCGCAGTCGGCGACCTCAACCAGTGGATCGGGGCAGGTGCAGCCATGCCCTTCTCGGCCAGCGATGCGCTGGCATACGAGCGCATGTCCACCAGTGCGGCGGTTCTGGCCGGGCGGTTGCGCGTGCTGCAATGTCTGCAAGCGACGACAGACAACGGACGACGGACGACGGATGATGAGCACCAATCACCAATCGCCAATCGCCAATCATCAATCATTGTCGCTTCGGTGCGGGCGCTCATGCAGCCGACGCTCGCGCCTGCCGAGTGGAACAACGCGGCGATTCACTTGCGGCAGGGTGATGTTCACAACCTTGAAGAGATGATCGAGCGCTGGGTGGCGATGGGCTACCGCACTGCGCCAACGGTGGAGGAGCCGGGCGAGTTGAGCCGGCGCGGCGGCATTATCGACATTTTTCCGCCAGGCGACGAGCAGCCCTTGCGGATTGAGTTTTTTGGCGATGAGGTAGACAGCTTGCGCCGCTTCGATCCGCTGACGCAGCGCAGCAACACGCGCCTGACCGAAACAACTATCGGCCCGCCACAGGATCTGCCGTTCTGGCGTCATGATGACGTGCTTCAGCGCATTCGTAACGTTGATACGTCCGGGCTACGCCCGGAAGCGCGCGACGAATGGGAGACCGACATCACGCGGCTTGAGCATGGCGAGCGTTTTGAAGGGCGCGGTTTGTTCGCGCCCTTCTTCCGTGAGAACGACCGCCTCCCAACGCTGCTCGACTACCTGCCGCCCGGCGCGGCGTTAGTGTTCAGCGATCTGACGCTGCTGACCCTGCATGCCGCCGAACTCCAGCGGCAGGCCGAAGATCGCCATAGCGCGCTGGTCGAGACCGGCGAACTTCCCGCCGATTACCCGCGCCCGTATGTGCCTTGGAGCGATCTGTTAGCGCACGAAGCTGCGCCTACCTTTGTGGACTTGAGTAGCAACGAATGGCTCGCCGCCCGCGACGACGGGCAGAGCGCGTTCGACATGCTACAGGGCTTCGAGCCGTTTGTGCCGCCCATGTTCACGCCTGCTGATCTGTTCGGCGGCCAGTTCAAGCGGCTGGTAGACGACGTGGTAGCGCGCTTACAAGCGGGCGAGCAGGTGGTTATGGTCACGCCGCAAGCCGCGCGTATGCAGGAGTTAGTAGAAGAAAGAATCAAAAACCACGAACCAGGAACCAGCGATGACGTGCAGCAGGTTCTCAGTTCTCGGTTCTCGGTTGTGCATGGTTCGCTCGACCAGGGCTGGCATGCGCCCGATCTGCGCCTGACGCTGTACACTGATACGGAGATTTTTGGCTGGCGGCAGCGCCGCACCGTTTCCGAGCGCACCCGCAAGCGCGACCAGAGCACCGAAGAGCGGGCGGCATTCTTGCGCGGTCTCAAGGAAGGCGATTACGTCGTTCATATCGAACATGGCATAGCGCAGTACGACGGGCTGGTGCGCCGCACGGTTGGCGGCATCGAGCGCGAGTACCTCAACCTGCGCTACGCCGAGGGCGACCGATTGTACGTGCCGGTGGACCAGATCGATCGTGTGTCGCGCTACATTGGCGCGGGTGACGCCACGCCGCACCTGACGCGGCTCGGCACGCAGGAGTGGGAGCGCGCCAAACGCAAGGCGCGCGCCGCCGTGCAAGACCTCGCGTCGGACTTGCTGCAACTCTACGCTCAGCGGCAGCTTGGCGAAGGCCATGCCTACCAGCCCGACACTGAATGGCAGCATGAGCTTGAGGATGCCTTTCCGTACGCCGAGACCGACGACCAATTGCGCGCTATCGTCGATGTCAAGCGCGACATGGAGCTGCCCCAGCCGATGGACCGGCTGGTGTGCGGCGATGTCGGCTTTGGCAAGACCGAGGTGGCGCTGCGGGCGGCCTTCAAAGCTGTGCAAGACGGCAAGCAGGTTGCCGTGTTGGTGCCGACGACGGTGCTCGCCCAGCAGCATTACGACACCTTCAGCCGCCGCATGACCGCCTTTCCAATCAAAATCGAACTGTTGTCGCGCTTCCGTTCGGCGGCTGAGCAGCGCCGGATTCTTGAGCAGCTTGGGCGCGGCGAGATCGACATCATTGTTGGCACGCACCGCTTGCTGTCGAAGGATGTGCGCTTCAAAGACCTTGGGCTGCTGGTGGTGGACGAGGAGCAGCGCTTCGGCGTGCGCCACAAAGAGCGCATCAAGCAGCTGCGCGCTAATGTCGACGTGCTGACGCTGACCGCCACGCCGATTCCGCGCACGTTGCACATGGCCATGGCCGGCATCCGTGATCTGAGCGTGATCGACACACCACCGCAGGATCGGCTGCCAATTCGCACCTACATGTTACCGTACGATGAGCGGCTGGTGCGCGAGGCGATTCTACGAGAAATGGATCGCGGCGGACAGGTCTTTTTCGTTCACAATCGCGTGCAAAGTATTTATTACATCGCCAACAAATTGCAACAGCTTGTGCCAGAAGCGAGGATTGTTGTCGGGCATGGCCAGATGGAGGAGCATCAGCTTGAAAAAGTCATGCTCCAGTTCTTCGAGGGCGAAGCAGATGTGCTGGTCAGCACGACGATCATCGAGAATGGGTTGGACGTGCCGAATGCCAACACAATTATTGTTGAAGACGCCACCAAATACGGCCTGGCGCAGCTTTATCAACTCCGCGGGCGGGTTGGTCGCAGTTCCAACCGTGCCTACGCTTACCTGTTTTATCCCGGCGACCATCGCATGACCGACGACGCGCAGGAGCGACTGCTGGCGATTCAGGAGGCAACCGAACTCGGCGCGGGACTGCGCATCGCCATGCGTGATCTAGAGATTCGCGGCGCGGGCAATCTGCTTGGTGCTGAACAGAGCGGCCAGATCGCTGCCGTTGGGTTCGATCTTTACACGCGGCTGCTGGCGCAGGCGGTGGAGCAACTAAAGACGACATTTGATGCCGGGCAAAAGACGAAAGACGAAGGACGAAAGGAAAAAGCAGAGCGCCAGCCAACCGGCACCGAACAATCACCATCGGCCCCTTCGACTGCGCTCAGGACAGGCGTCGGTCGTCGGTCGTCGGTCGTCGTGGACGAGCGCGTGCTGGTCGCGCCGCTAGTCACGCTCGACCTGCCGATCGACGCCTACCTACCGACCGACTACATTGCCGACGAGCAGGTGCGGCTCTCGGTCTACCAGCGGCTGGCCGATGTACAAACACCCCAGGCTGTGCGTGACCTGCGGCAGGAGTTACGTGATCGGTTCGGCGAGCCGCCTGAGCCAGCCGCTCACCTGCTCACATGGCTGATGATCAAGGCGCTGGCGCTGAAGGCCGGCGTGGCATCAATCATCACGACCGACGAGGAGTTCATTGTGCGCATGCCGGTAGGCGTGGATCGCTCGGCGCTGCAACGGCGCTACAACCGCGACCCGGCGGTGAAGGTTGGGCCGCAGTTCGTGCGGCTCGACCGGCGCGAGCTACGCGGCGAGTGGGTTCCGGCGCTGACCGGCGTGCTGGAGACAATCGGCGGGGAGCGGATGAGAGGATGAGCGGGTGAGACGGTGATTGGATGAGAAAATGCGAAAGCAGAACTGGCGTGAATCCCACTGCCTATAGTAGCAAGACAATCAACATGTAGTGCTACAATAAAAATTGTGAACAGCAGCATAGAGAATGCGCCAGCATTGCATGGAACATCAACAGACTCTCCTGCTGATCTTGAACGCATGCCCGTTACGATAGGCGATACGCACGTCCAGCTGTAGATACCACTGGATCACGTCATCCTACCGAACGATTTGGCGCATTCACCCACTCAGAAACATGCTGCCCGCCATGTCATTTGTAACGTAGGAGGCTGGTATGCGTCGTCTCGCTCTACTGCTGACGGTATGTTGTACGCTTGCGTTGACCTGGACACCGCTCCGCGCCGCCGTTCCTGCCGGCACCATCGCATACCTGCGTAGCAGTGCTGGAAGTAGCCTGATCAGTGGCAAGGAGGAAATCCGTCTGATCGAGCCGGATGGAACTCAAGATCGGCATCTCTGGTCCGTCGATACACAGACAGTCCTTGGAATCGATAGTCTTTCGTGGAGTCCCGATGCAACTGCGCTTGCATTCAGTAGCGGACATGAGGACGTCCACTCGCTCTACGAAAGCGATATTTACACTGTGCAGCCTGATGGCTCGCATCTCAAACGTATCACGAACGGACCAGACTATAGTGCATTAGATAGCTACCCAAAGGGCCGCGTTACTGTTACCGTGAACGTAGCGTCCGACCCCAATGTGGCACTCTACGTCATTTACCTGGCAGGTGCATCCGATGCGCAAATCGCCACCGCAGGCACACATACACTCACCTTTGACAACGTCGCCGACTTTGGGCCGGATCGCGGGCAGGGCTTCGTGGCAATCAACGGCCTCCATCGCACGTTCGGCAGCATTGCTGTGGTTGATGTGCAGGCTGGCAAGACCGTAGACGCGGGCATATTGAATATCTCGGAACTGGGCACCCAAAACTTTGGCGCCTACCTGCCGGTCTGGCGCGCTGACGGCAGCCGCATTGGGTTCAAGGGACCGGGCGACGCCTTCTTGCAAATCGCTGCCACGCCGCCCGAGAATGACCTCGGCGAATCGCTGATCAAACCGGACACTGGCCTGGCCTTCCAGAGTCTATTCGACTGGTCGCCGCTGCCCGATCAGGCTAGCCAGTTGTTGTATGCCGTCACAGATTATGGGGCCGGTCAAATCCGTATTTATCGCACGACCGAAGGCAGCAACGATATTGGAACTGAAGTAACTTCCTTTGAAGCCGGTCAGATTCTCGACCTAAAATGGCTGCCGGATGGTTCCGGTTTTCTGTACGTCGTCACGTCTGATTTTGATTCCACCAGTAACATTTTTGAATACGATTTCGCAACCCAACAAACGCACCAGATTACGCACTTCAGCAATGAAGTCGCCGGTCATCTGAGCATTTCTCCTGATGGGCAAGCGATTGTATTTGAACATGCCGCCGATCTTCAGACGCCAAATGTCGATCTGTGGATGGTGAATCGTTCAGGCGATAATCCGCACCTGTTCCTTGCCAACGCCTCGCGGCCCGCTTGGAGCCGTGTCGCGCCACATGTTCCGGCAGCAACGAGTTATAGCGAATACCTGCCGTACATTAAGCGTTAAAATCGCTGGCTGTGCTGTCGCGGCTGCTCGACCAGCGCAAGCTCATCTTCAGTCATGTTGGCACCGACATCGCACAGCCGCCCGTCGCTGTCTGCCGCGCCACAACTAAATGTACCAAATGTACCGTCCCAATCAGAGACGACCAGCAGATCAACGCCCGCAAGGTCGTTCGAGGCACGGTGCTTATGCGAGACTATGCGAGTAGTGCAGGGGCGCGGGCAGATCGCGGCTCCAATCCGGGATATGGGGCGGGCGGGGTTGTGCGCCCGCGCATACCAGATTGCCATAGTCGCGGCGGACAGGAGTGTATCAAGCGCCGCCCCATGCGTCTGCGGGTGGCCGCGTACCACAGAGAGCGACGCGCTTGTTGTTTGGCCGACATGCTTGCCGGCCCGGTCCCGGCCTGTCGTTCTCCTCATACACCTCGGCGCTGCGGCGTGTGTGGCGGCACAGCGCATTTCCGGCGGGCAAGCAGCGCGAGTGGCGACCCGAAACCCGTTGTTGTCGTTGTGATTGTCAGGGTTGTTGTGGTTGCGCGCCCCGCAGCGAGCGAGTGATTGATTGTTATTCCACGAGCCGCCCCGCAGGACGTTTTTCTGGCCGGTCCCAGACGCTATTGTAGCATCAATGCGGCTAGCTTGGAGCACTGACACGCTTCAGCCAGTCGCCTAGCAGCGCGCCGACTTCGGCCACGTGTTTTGCCGCATGCTCGTACTGTCGAATAGTGAGCAAGTGTAAGTCATGCGCCAATCGCAAATAGGTGCGGATCTGCTCTAACTTCGCATCAGCCTCAACCAGCAAGTCGCGTTTGTTGCGTGTTTTCCGTGCTTGGATAATAAGCTCATTGAAATCAAAAGCTGCCTGCTGCGTACGAAGCGCCAGTGCGTAGCGCTGCTCGCGCGGGTACTTAAGGGTCGCCGGAACGAGCCACAGCAGGAAATCGTAGGTCTTGGGAAAGATTGGTGCTTCGTTCATAAAACTGCTCTTGTAAAAATTGCTCGGCGCAGCAACCGGGCACGCAGGTGATACGTATCGCCATGTGCGGCATGCGCGCACCAACTCTGGATGCGCTCGCCGATCTTCTCGCGGCTGGTCTGCCCGGCAGTGTAGGCGCGCTGCATGGCGCGCAGCCGGCGCTGGAAGCGCACCACGCTGGGACGCTTGAGCCGCCGGTGCGTGCCGAGATGTCGGAAGCCGAGGAACGGCACACCGGATGCCGTGGGAAAAACCTGGCACTTGGTGTCGTGCAAATGCAACCGCAGCCGCCCGGCGCAGAAGGCGCGCAGCTCATGGAGCCAGGCGTGCAGGGTTGGCTTGTCGTCGGCAAACAGCAGGAAGTCGTCGGCGTAGCGCAGGTAGGCGCGGCAGTGGAGCTCGCGCTTCACGAACTGATCCAACTCGTTGAGGTACACATTGGCCCAGAACTGGCTGGTCAGGTTGCCAATCGGCAGCCCTTGTGGTCGCAACGGCGCGAACATGTCGTCGCCAGGAAACCAGTGCGGCTCGCGCTCGTCGTCGAGCACGCCCGCGCCGCTGTCGATGATGGCGACGCACAGCCGCATGGTCGGCCCATCGGCGATGGTGCGCTGCAGGATGCTCTTCAGGATGGCGTGATCAATCGTCGGAAAGAACTTTGCCACGTCGCACTGCAGCACGTAACGGTAGCGCCTGACCCACTCGGTGCAGCGATCGAGCGCACGATGGGTGCCTTTGCCAACCCGACATGCGTAGCTGTCGTAGATGAACTTGCGTTCCCAAATCGGCTCGATCACCTGGTGCAGCGTATGGTGGACCACGCGGTCGCGGAAGGGCGCGGCGCTGATCTTGCGGCGCTTTGGCTCGTGGATGTAGAAATGGCGGTAGCCGCCGGGCGCATAGGTTTCTGTGCGTAACTCCTCTTGAAGATTGAGCAGTTGCTCCTCGACGCGCTGCTCGAAGCGCACCACCTCGGCCCGGTCGCGCTTGGCGCGCCTCGCAGCGCGGTAGGCGAGGTACAGATTCTCAAAGTCGTAGATTTGTGGATACAGATTGCGATAGGTCTTCATAAAATTTGCGCTTCGCGCCTCCGGCGCTCATCTGCCCTCTCCCCGGCTCGCTTCGCTCGCCACCCCTCTCCCACATTGGGAGAGGGGTTGGGGATGAAGGTAAAAACGCTTTACACAATGTCAAAGGACACAAGGACAAAAAGACATAAGGTCATAAAGACACTAACCTGAGGAGAACAAACGGGCGACCCGAAACCCGTAGTAGTCGAGGCGACCGACAGGGACGAGGTGGTAGCGCGCCCCGCAGCGAGCGAGTGATTGATCGCCAATCCCACGAGCCGCCCCGCAGGACGATAAGCGCCTGAGTGTCAAGCGTTTCTGGCCCCAGGTCGTCCGGCAGTGGGTAGTCCGGGTAGGCCGTGGCGCACCACTCCCACACATTGCCGGCCATGTCCTCCGCGCCGCAGTCCGCCCGCCCATCCGGAAAGATGCCAACCGCCGATGTGCCGCCGATCCCGCTTTCGCGGGTGTTGGCCGGTCCCGGCACCGTCTGCTCATCTTCATCGTTGTCCTCCTCATGATTCTGCGCATCGAGCAACCCGGCCAGCAACGCCGCGTCGCCATCTACGACCGGCGCGGGCGCGGACGGCCAGTCACCCCCATGGGTATTCACGTCGTCCTGCGCCCGCCTCCCGGCTGCTGCGCTGCTTCCCTTCTCCCACGTTGGGAGAAGGGGATGGGGGATGAGGGATACGCGCCGGGTAGGCGGCGGCGCGTTCCCACTCGGTCTCCAGTGGCAGCCGCACCTGTTCGTCCCGCATTAGCTTATGTTGCCGGCGTAGCTCGCCATCGAGCCAGATGGCAAAAGCCATGGCGTCGTGCCAGGTCACGCCAGTGACCGGGTGGTTGCCCTCGCCGGGACGATAGCTGTGCCCCGGCCAGAAGCGCGGGCGGCGCTGCTCGCACTCTTCCGCCTTGCCGCGCCGCAGCAGATCGTCCAGGTAGCGCGCGTACAGCCGGTTGGTAACAGGAAAGCGCGCCAGCGCGTAGGGCCGCCGGAGGCGCGCGGTGAAGGCCTCCGAACCGTCGCCCATGCTGAACGGCCCCGGCTCAATCCGCGCTGTCCAGTAGCCGGAATGCTCCGGCGCTAGCTCGGGCCGCTCGTCGGCGCCGAGCCGGTCGAGCAGCGTGGCGGCGCGGTTGCGCAGCACCACGTCGGGGCATATCTGCGGATGGAAGGCCAGAGCATGGAGGCGCTCGCACACCGCCAGTCGCTGGCGGGTCAGTTCGTTGACGGTGCGGACATTGGCTTCATCGAGCGCGTCGCCAGCCAGCAATATCGCCCTGGGATCGCCCGCCGCCATGAGTGTATCGAGCATTTGCTTGGCCGTTTCGCGCGAGCCACTGGTCGCCTCATGGCCGATCGCCAGCAGGATGGTCTCGCGCCAACGCGCCTCCGGCCAGTGCGCGAGTAGCTCCTTGACAGACTGCTCCTTGTCGCTGCCCTGCTCGGTATAGTGTCGCGCCGCCAGGTATTCCTGGAGCGTGAAGTGCGTGAAGCTGAATAACGAGTCGCTATCGCGCGCCTGGAGCAGGCCGCTGTGAAGCGCGATCTGGTAGAGTAGCTCGCGCACATAATCATTGCAGCGCTCGTCATTCAAGCCCGGGTTGTTCTCATGGTAAATCGGGCGCAGCAGGTCACGGGCTTGATCCAGCGTAATCTCCCGGCGTTCCTGTTCGAGCATATCGGACGCCAGCAACTGAAGCCGCAGGCGCACGCTGTCGTCGCTCTCCTCGATCTTGTGTCGGTCGTCGTAGTACAGTCGTACCTTGACGCCCGGACGGTCGCGGCTGAGTTGGGCCTTGCGCCAGGCCTCGATCGTGAGGCGCACCAGCTTCTCGTAGATCTTGGCGCGCTCGACCGGCAGCGGCTCGCGCCCTTCGACCAGCACCGCCATGCTGGTCAGCAGCAGCGGGTTGGTGGCCATGTCGAACAGGCGCGGGTTGCGCTCCAGGTTGCGCCACAACTCGGCGGCCTCTGGCACCAGCGCATTCGGGTCACGCGCCATGATTGTCTCGCGCTCGTTCGGCAGGCGCAGCGCCAGAAACAGCTTGTTGAGCAGCCGCCGAATGTCATCAGCGTCGAGCGGGCGCAGGTGGCGCTCGGCAAAGCCGGGCAGCCGCTCTCCCAGTCCTTCGAACGGGCGACTAGCGATCAGGTAGCGATTGCGAGGGCAGTCGCGCACCAGGCTGGCGATCAGGTCCATCGCATGGCCGCGCTCGTCGGCGTCGCCGGTCTCGTCCAGACCATCGAGCATCACCAGGCAGCCGCCGGTCTCAATCCAGCCGCGCAGCGCTCCTTCAGGCAGATCGGGTACGTCGCGCCGGGCCAGCTCGTCGAGCGCATCAAGCAGCAGGCGCGCGGGCGCACCCACGAGTTCAGCACGGCGCTGGGCGTACTGCTCGCGCACGTAGGTCATCACCTCAGTCAACCGGGCGTAGACCGGAAACAGCCGCGCACGGGTGAAGAGTTGCAGTTCACTGCGAATCTCGGACAAATCACCGTCTCGCGCGGCGCGTGCCAGGATGAGCGCGCCGTAGTGCAGGGTCGTGGTCTTGCCACTGCCAGCCCGCCCGACCAGCAGCAGGCGTTCAGTTGTCGTTTCGTCGTCATGGGCGCGCTGCGAGCGTTGCCCTCTGCTCACCCACCGAAGATCGAGGATATCCGAAGCCTGTGTGGGCGGCGGCAGTTGGTCCTGCTCGCTCAACAGTCGAAAGACCGGGCGGCTTTCCTGCACTGCCTCGTAAGCACCTTGACGCGCCCACGATTCGTCCGTGTCGCCAAACTCGCCCAGGCTGTAGCGCGCGAACGACTCCATCTGCTCGCGCTCAACGACGTAGAGCGGCACGTAGACTTGCTCCAGGTCAAGCTCACGCTGCTCGCGGCCCAGGGCAGGAATCTTCGCCAGCCGCAGCATGTCCCGTTCCAGGCGTTCGAGGTAGCGATCGCGCGCGGTGCGGGCCTGCTGTTGCGTTCTTTGGGTCGCACGCGCGGCGGCAACCTGCTGCTTGGTTTCTTCGCGCCGCACCTCGCCCTCGATGTCGCGCCGCTCGCCACCACTCAACCGGTCGGCAGCATCAATGCCGCGCTTGGTCCAACGCTTGAAAAGATCGTACACGGCGTACAGGACGAGGCTCAGGAATAGCAGGCCGATGATCAGCAGCAGTGGCCGCTGTTCAAGCAATGCAACTAGCGTCTCAACTGGCTTCTCTCCGCCGGCGATCCGGTCAATCGCCTGCGGCACTGTCAGCGTCGGCTCGGGCGTGGGTGTAGCGGTCACTGGAGCAGGGGTCGCGGTGGTGGCCTGGGCATGCGCGGGCGGAATAGGGCGCGCGGTGAATAGCGGTGCTGCCAAAAGTAGGCCGCCAAGCAGCAGCACAACCCACCAAATGCGAGCGATGTGCGACATAGGGCATTCCATGGAATGAAATAATCAGTGCGGATAACACCCGTATTCTATGAGATACGCGGCGATGTTGCAACAGTGTCCTATGATCGGGGCGCAATGTTTGGTCTTGCCGCGCAAAGGTTCTGCTGGTGTGCTCATCGTAACAAGCAGTCTTACGTCAAGCCAATCACCAATCACAAATGGACATGCTACTCCCGCGCAAAAACATATACCAGATACGCTCCGGCTTCGCGCAGCACATGCTGTGCTTCGTCCAGTGACTCAATGCTGTTGGCCGGACGGATGGGGGAAGCGTAGGCGTTCAATCCCAGGTCATGTGCCATCTTCAGTGAACGCAGCATGTGGTAGGAGTCGCTGACCAGCAGCACCGAGTTGACACCGTTGGAGCGGGCAAGCGCAGTGGCGTTCTGCATACTTTCCCACGTCGTCGTGCCCTGCTGTTCTAGCAGCAACGTGGTCGTCGCCACACCTTGTTGTACAAGGTAATCGCGGCTTGCCGACGCTTCGGAGGTGTTATCTCCCGCGCCTACTCCGCCAGTCAGAATAATGCGGCTGACAGTGCCACGCCGGTACAAGTCGAGCGCATGATCGAGCCGTGCCCGCAACACGGGCGAAGGCGTGCCGTTCCACTGGGCGGCGCCAAGCACCACGGCGGCACCAGCCGGCTGAGTTTCGTCGCGCCGCCCCTGCAAGACAATCAGCACGCAGATCAATGTCACTAACAAGATCACGCTGATCAGCGTGAGAATAAGCCCGCGCACCAAGCCATGGCCGATCTGCCGCCAGAGAGGCGCATTCTGTCGCATGTACATCTGCTTCATAAAGCAACATATCCTCTCAAAACGTCGTCATACTGCTATGACGTGCATTATCATCCAGCACTAACGATTGCGCAAGCATGCCAATGTTATAATATCCATGAGTTGAGTGCGTAATAGTATAAAGCATCGGAGCACAACGCACACAAAAGTGAGGAACCACATGAATAGAATGAATTTCGACTGGCGCTGGATTGCGCTTATTGTTATTGTTATCGTTATTGCGGGCGGGGCGCGCATACCATGGCCGCTGACGGTGCTGGTACTGGGTGGCGGCGGCGCATACATGCTCCAGATGGGCTGGCAGGCATGGACGCGCTCCGGCGGCGCACCCAGCAAAAGCAAAGTGACGTACTGGCGCGGGCAGCGCATTGAAGTCGGCCCGCCACGCCGTGGTCCAGCCATGCCGCGCCTGAGTGATATTGGCCCGGCACTGGTGCCGCTGCTGCTTGGCGGCGTGCTGGTGCTGGCGGCACTTTCAATCCTGTTGCAGCGATTTGGGATATAAATCAAACAACTGCGGAAAGCATGAAACGAGCTCCAGGGACGCAGCGTCCCTGGAGCTCGTTTGCTATTAGTGCAACGGCGACCAGACGACCTGCTGCCTTCGGTGAGGAGCACTGGAGCATTGCCAACCCAAGCATGGCAAAACGTACGAAGCGAAACATCCCACCACCTCCTCAACATCCTGACGGCAGCCATCCTGCGCACCTTGTATGTTCATGAACGTGGCGCACGCTGCTTTCTGTGTGAAAATAGCATGGCGAACATCTGATAACTATCTGGCATGCTGATGCGAATGTACCATGCAGGGCCGCATGCATTCGTCCAAAAGGTGGATGCAAAAATCGCACGCATGAGTTATAATAAAGCTCGCCGCAAAGATACCACGGAGTGTCCTCATGTCCTTCAAGGTTGTCGCGCCGTATCAACCTTTGGGCGATCAGCCAAAGGCTATCGCACAGTTAGTTGACGGCGTTCAAAAAGGATTTAAACATCAAACCCTGCTCGGCGCCACCGGCACGGGCAAGACGGCTGTGATGTCATGGGTGTTCGGGGAATTACAGCGCCCGGCGCTCGTGCTTGCGCACAATAAAACACTGGTTTCGCAGCTCTATTCTGAGTTTCGAGAGCTGCTGCCTGAAGCTGCCGTCGAGATGTTTATCTCGTATTATGACATGTACACGCCGGAAGCATATGTGCCGAGCAAAGACCTGTACATCGAAAAGGAAGCCACGATCAACGAGGAGATCGACCGGCTACGCCACGCCGCAACCCAGGCGCTCCTCACCCGGCCTGATGTGCTGATCGTCGCTTCGGTGTCGGCGATTTACGGTCTCGGCTCGCCACAGGACTATGGCCAGGTCAAGATTCCGCTGCGAGTGGGCGAGGTACGCAACCGCGACAAACTGCTGCGCCAGTTGATCGATCTCCAGTTCGAGCGCAACGACATGGACTTTCATCGCGGTACCTTCCGCGTGCGCGGCGACACACTTGATGTCATGCCCGCCAACGCTGAGATTGCCACGCGAATCGAGTTCTGGGGCGACGAGATCGACCGTATTACCGAGTTCGATCCGCTGACCGGCGAGGTGCTGAACAACCGTTCCAACGTGGAGATTTATCCGGCCAAGCACTTTATCACCACGAATGAGAAGCTCCAACTTGCCATGCGCGACATTCAGGACGAATTGGTCGAGCGCGTGGGCGAACTCGAGGCCGAAGGCAAGCTGCTCGAAGCCCAGCGGTTGAAGCAGCGCACCAGCTACGACCTGGAAATGATGGGCGAGATGGGCTACTGTTCCGGCATCGAGAACTATTCGCGCCACATGGATCGGCGGCAGGCCGGGCAAACGCCATGGACGCTGATTGATTACTTCCCGGACGACTTCGTGCTGTTCGTGGATGAGTCGCATATCACGTTGCCGCAGGTGCGCGGCATGTTCAATGGCGACCGTTCGCGTAAGGGAACGCTGGTTGACTATGGCTTCCGGCTGCCCTCGGCCATGGACAATCGACCGTTGCGCTTCGAGGAGTTCGAGCAACATATTCACCAGGCGATCTACGTGTCGGCCACGCCCGGCCCCTATGAGCTTGAGCACTCGTCACAGGTGGTCGAGCAGATCATTCGTCCGACCGGCTTGATCGATCCAGTTATTCATGTCCGCAAGACCAAGGGCCAGATCGACGATCTAATCGGCGAGGTCAAGCAGCGGGTGGCGAAGAGCCAGCGCGTGCTCATCACAACGCTCACCAAGCGCATGGCCGAAGACTTAACCGATTACCTGAAAGAGATCGGTATCCGCACCCAGTATCTTCACTCAGATATTGAGGTGCTGGAGCGGGTCGATATTCTACGTAACCTGCGACTTGGCGTGTTTGATGTTGTAGTCGGGATCAATCTCTTGCGTGAAGGTCTCGACCTGCCGGAAGTGTCGATGGTCGCTATTCTTGATGCCGACAAAGAAGGCTATCTGCGGTCAGGATCGTCGCTCATTCAGATCATCGGGCGCGCGGCGCGCCATGTTGAAGGCACGGTGATCATGTACGCCGACAACGTGACGCACTCCATGGACGTGGCGATCAAGGAGACTGAGCGCCGGCGCACCATTCAGGAAGCCTATAACAAGGAGCATGGCATCACGCCAGTGGGCATCAGCAAGGCCGTGAGAGACTTGAGTGATCGCGTGCGCAAGGTGGCCGAGGAGAAGGCGATTTATCAGGTTGGCATGCCAAGCGAGGAACTGCCAATTCCGAAGGATGAGATCGTCAAGTTGATCAAGGATCTTGAGAAGCAGATGAAGCAAGCTGCCAAAGACCTTGAGTTCGAGAAAGCAGCGTCATTGCGCGACCAGGTTGTCGAGCTACGGCGCACGCTGGCGATGGAAGACGTGGTTGGGGTCGGTTCATAATTTTGTGGTTGAGCGTTAAAAGGCAAAGCCCAATGCTCAAATTGTAACACCCATGGCAGTTCAAGTCTGGATCGGCGAGAAGCCGGAACATCCAAATGAGCGTCGCGCAATTGTCGCACTGGCCAACGGCCTGGAGCGCCTGGACGGGCTGTACCTCATTCTGGCGAACTTCAGTGTTGGCGGGCGCACAATCGACCTGGTGGTTATCAAGCAGGACGCGATCTTCATCATCGAACTCAAGCACTGTGACGGCAAAGTATTCGGCGATGTGAACGGCCCCTGGTTCGTAGAGAGCGCGAACGGCGTGCGCAAGCGCCTCAATGCGGGCCGCAAAAATCCGTACAATCAGGTCGTCTCCTACTATTACAGCCTGATCAATTTCCTCAATGAGCAGCGTCGCGCATTTCTGTCACCCAACAAAGCGCAAGCAGTCGATTTTCGTACATGCCGCCGCGTGGTTGTGATTGCGCCCACGCTCCATCCTGAATCGCAAGTCGATATCGACTGGAAGGTTGACCTGAAAGGATTAGATGAACTGCCGGTCTATCTTGTAACCGAGCGTTCGTCCGAGATAAACCTGACTGATGAGGAAATGCTGGCAATTCCCGAGTTGCTGCATTGCACGCGCTGGAGGGAAGTCAACGAGCTTATCGCGGGCGTCATGCCGCAGTGGGATAAAGTAGCTCCTGACCCGCAGTCGCCCGCTCCCGCCGCGCCGGAGCCACAGACCGTGGTAGCAGCGACGCCACCACCCGTTCAAGAGTCCGCGCGCCCTTTTGGCGAACGCCTTGGCACCGTGCTACAAACCTGGCCTGGTCGGGTAGCCGCCGGGTTAGCAGCGTTGTCATGCGTGCTGGCGCTGCTGCTTATTTTTCGCACGCCGGCCATTCCTGTGCCGGATCAGTCGAGCGCATCGCTCATTAGTACAAGTGAGATCGGACCACCGGCAGGCGGTATTAATCCACCAGCCAATTTGGAAGCTCCAAGCTGTTCATGGTCTGGATTCCAGGCAATTGGACGGCGGCGCAGCGGCACGAACTGGGATAAAGCAGGTGTCTTCGACTCCGCACCCGCATTGGCACCAGATGTCGTGGTTGTTCTGGAACGAGTGGACTTCTGCAGTAATCGCGTAGCAATCACGTGGAGCGTGCAGAATAATCTGGATGATGCCACGGTGACCATGCCGCTGACCAGCCAGAATATCTCGGTGCGCGATGTCCATGGCAACGAGTACGCCATTACTGACGCTCAGTCAAGCCCGGCTGAGATTAGCGTTGCGCCGCAGAGCAAAGGCAGCGGCACGGCCTTCATTGATCGGACAGTGAGCCTCGATGCCACCACGCTCCTGATCACACTGAAGCAGCAGCCGTTCGGCGAAGCGGTGTACATGGTGTCGGTTCCAGATAGACGCTAACGCTTGCCCTCACGCTGTTGCGCCAGCAGCGTGAGGGCAATGTAACTACTACTGCACCGCATAGATTTCTATATCGCCCTGCTGAAATACTTGCGTGCCAAGTTGCGCGAACTTCGCCAGCGCCTCGGATGAGTAAGTCGCACGCTCCGCCGCACCGATGTAGACATACTTGACGTCGTATTTTTGCATGAGCGACCGCGCCTGCGTCACATCGGTTGTGCTGTAGATTGTGTCAACATCAGCTTGTCGCTCGCCAAGCACCGCCAGCGCATCAGGCTCGCCGGACCGCCATTGGTTCTCATGGCCCGGCCAGTTGATGATATTTTGCAAGCCGGTACTAGCCGACACGCCGCCTGCGCCTAATCCACCAGGATAGTTGCCAAGCGAACCATCATAATCGCCGCCGACCACCTCCAGCACCACGGCATCGCCGGGCGCGTTGGCGCGCAGCCATGCAATCGCCGCCTGACCAGCAGGTGTGTTCTGGCGCGGCGTCTGACCCGCCAGCCCAACGCGCGTATCATGCAGAAACGCTTTTCCGGCCGTCTCCCACGGATAAATCAGCGCGGCAGCCAACAGCACGACGAAAAGAACGCCAACAAGCGCCAATGACAAACGACGAGGAAAGCCATGGTCTGCACTCCTTCGTTGTCCTACGAGCAGCCACCACACTGCATAGCCCGCCAGCACACCCAAGATTAGCCAGACCTGATAATAAAACTTAAAAATGGTGTTAATGCGCAATTCAAACACATCGCGCAGATAGATTATTTCGGCGCCGAAGCTGATCAAGCAGGCAAGGGCAAACGCCCACAGCACAAACGCCGTCACCGGGCGCTCGTGTTGAACGATCGCCAGCATGATGGCATACACCGCCAACGGCAGCAGAAACAGCAGCGGAAAGCCGAGCAGCACACCTACTGGTAGTGCCGCAAGCGTAATCCACAATAGCGATTGTGACTCACGGATGCGCGACGCCTGTACCCCAATGTATGCCAGGAGCGGCACCAGAAACAGGCCGAAGATAATAAGAAACGTGTAAAGTGGCGTCTTGTCCCATGTCACAAAGCCAATCGTGCGCGTCAGCCGACCAAGCAGCGGCACGTCGATTAGTGGGGCTTTGCTGCCGACCAGCGAGTGAAACGTCAGGTGAAACGGCAAGAACATGACCAGCGACGCTACGGCAACCAGCGCCGCCTGGATGAGGTATTCCTGCCATCCACCACGAAGCGTGCTTGCGCCGAATAGTGTCGGCGAAGGAGAAATAAAACCAAGCTGCATGCGCGACCTGACGAGTTCCTGGCTGGTTTCCTCTGCTGTATCTGCGTGCGCGCCTGTTTCCGTCCCTCCGTGGCCTACACCCGGAGCAAAGCGCAGATATAGCAGCAACAACGCGCCCCAGAACAGCAGCAGGTAGGTTGGGAAGTCCCAGCTATTAATGGCGTACAGGCTCCCGAGCACAATGCCGACGAGCGCCAGTTCCAACCAGCCCCGCCGCCCGTGGGCGAAGCGTGGCACTTGCTGGCGCGCCACAGTCTGTAAAGCCAGCGCCAACGCCAGCAAGCCAAACGGCAGCGCCATGACGTGCGGATGCATGTCGCCGAGCCAGAACGAGAAGAATGGGAACTCGGTGATCGTGTAGCGGCGCTGTGGTGTCGCTGGATCGGCAAGATCGGGCATGGTGTCCCACAACGCTCGCGACGGATACCATGTGTCGAAATCCTTCAGCATGTTGGTAGGTGTAACGACACTTGTTCCCGCGAAATCCCAGCCTTTGAACTCATGATCGAGATACAGCGGTCCGCGCGCCCCCACGCCGTTACTGATAGCGCGTGCAAGCTCGTCGCCTTGCAGCGCTGGCACCATTTTGACGCCTGTAATCACTTGCAGCGCGCTAATTTGATTGCCTGCGAATAGCACCAGCACCACAGCGAGGAGCACCGCCAGCGCTTTGACGATAGATGATGAAGGCATGCGCGCCTCGCCACCTTCGTCGTTTGTCCTTCGTCCTTCGCTGGTCAGATGGATAAGATTCACCCCCACGCCCGCGATGCCGAGCGCCGCAAGCGCGAAGACCAGCGCGAGCGATAAACTAAACGACACCTCTGAGCTTAGGCCGCTCAGCAGCGACATGGCGGCCATAAGCAGGTAGCCGAAGTAGTAATAGTTGATGCTGAAGCCCGCCAGCCATGGATCATGCGGCGGAAACACTTCGCTGCGACGAATAGCGTTAAAAAATGCGAAGTCCATCGGGCGCTCGGTGCCCCACGGGTTGGGATTGTAGCTCCGCACCAGTGCCATGAACACCAGCATCACAAGAAAGAGCGCCTCGTAGCCAAGAATCAAGCGCCAGTGCGCCCGCATCCATCCTATCATCATCCGTAGGGGCGAACCGACGTGTTCGCCCACCGAACCTATGTGTTCGCCCACATTCGATTTCCCCGCGCCTGGTGCGCCCGCGTAATTGCCCCGCATCGCGAACGCACCTATCGCAGCCATGATGAGCGCGCATACAACAAGCAGCGGCATGCTGAATGGCGCAAGGCCAAGCATAGCCAGCAGCCACGCGCCGTAGCCGGTGAGCAGCAATCCCAACGTTTTCGCAAACGCATATCCGCGATCTGGCAGCGCGCCAAACAGCACGCTCGCCAGCGGCAGTGCCAGCATGCCAAGCGCTTCTATAACGAACCACCAGATGAAAATGTGTGCTGCCATGTTACTTTAGCTGCTCCAGAGCGCTCGTCGCCTGCGCACGATGTTCGCCATTCGGCGCAACGCTCAGGTACTGCTCGTAATTCTTGCGGGCTTGTTCTTTGTCGCCTTGCTGCTGATAAATCTGACCAAGATAAAAATACGGGTCGGTTTCGGTATTGCCGAGCGAAAGCGCCTGCCCAAATGCCAGCCGCGCATCATCAACTTTACCGAGCTTAAACAACTCCGTGCCGAGCTTGTTGTAATTCGCGGGCGTCGGTTCGGCGAGCGCAGCCAAGCGATAGGCAACGATTGCATCATCATTGCGCCCCAAATCGCGCAGAATGTCGCCCCACAGGTGGTGAAGCGCCACGTCTTTGGGATTGAACGACGCGGCAGCCCCAAGCACCGCCGCCGCGTCCGCCAGATCGCCCTGCGCGCGGTAACGCAGCGCCAGTTGGAACGCCAGCCCTGCATTTTCGGGATGCGCCTTAGCCTGAGCGGCGAGCGCCTCAATCGATGTTTGCGCGCCAGACGGAGCAGCGGCAGCCGGAGCAGGAACCGTGGACGAACCGCTGACGGGCGGCAGGCCGGGCATGCTCAGCACTTCTGGCCGCACTTCGAAGATCTTCACGCCTTCGTTCTGGTACGCCATGTCGAAGTACTGGCCGGCGAGCAGATCGAACTTTGCGACACCTTGAGCGCCATAGGCCACCCGCTCAATTGGCCCAACGTACACGTACTGCACGCGATATTTCGACAGCAAGCGCAGCATCTCGTTGACATCTGACGTGGAGTATATCTGCTGCACATCCGTGTCGCGGGCAGCCACCACCGCAGGATCGCGCTGTTCGTTCTCATGCAGCGGGCTCACGACGGTTGGCAGGCCGGTGTTCGCCGCCACCCGCACACCATACGCGCGGTAAAATTCCAGGCTCGACTGCAACACGACCGGCGTGCCATGAATGTTCTTGTTCAGCCACTGAATCGCCTCGCCGTCATAACGCAGGTCGATCTGTTGATCTTGATAGGTATAGGTGCCATCCTGCATGAACGCCAGCCCATTCAGCGTCGGCGCGGGCGACACGGGAAAGCGATACGCGACGCGGCTGGGCGTGCCAGCCAACGGAAACACTGCCGCCAGCGCGCACAACACCAGCAATACTGCCATGCCCATGTTTTCCGCAATAGAGTGCAGACGACGCAGCCCGCGCAGCAACACTGGCAGCAGCACAGCCGCTGCCAGCGCCATCAGCACCCAGGCTTGCAGGCCGAATTTAAACACCGTGTTCATGCGCTCCCAGTCGCCTCCCGCCAGATGATCGCGCACGAAAATTAACTCGAAGCCGAGCGACACCGCCCACGCGACCACCGCCAGCCAGTACGCAAACCATGTTGACAAAGCCACACGCCGCGACACGAGCACTACCATGCCGAGCGCCATGAGCAGCACGAGCCACAACTTCAGTGCCAGCACCGGCTGTACTGCTGTGACGATCAGCAGAAGGAGCGCGGCAACTACCAGCGCGCTTCGCAGCCGTTCGCGGCGCGACATGCCCGTATCTGAGGTGCGCGACAGCGACGGCGCAGCGAAATGAAACGCAGCAGTGGAAACAGGCTGCTCACGTTCAACTCCTGTGCTACGTCGCTGAAGCAGCCGCCATGCCGCGCCGAATAGTGCCGGAACGAGCACTGCCAGGAACAGGCCGTAAATCAGCAGATAGGCGCGAATGTCTGTTCCACTCGTCACCGTCGAGATGCCATGCACCTGCGCCTGAAAATTCTGAAAAAATGGCAGGTACAAGACCACCGCGCCGCCGACAATGCCAATCGCTGCCAGCAGCGCGCTAGCAATCGCGCGAAACTGCAAGTAACCGGGTATCCGCCATGCCGCGCCGAGCAGCGCGCCGCCAAGCACCAGCGCGTAAGTCGGAAAATCCCACGAGTTCGTAATCGCCAGCGCGCCGAGCGTCAGAGCGGACAGTGACAATATGACAAGATGATCGGATGAAAAGATGACTGAACGAGATGAATGGTTCTCGCCAATCAACAATCGCCGATCAAAAATCGTCCAGGCAAGGGCAATCGCCAGCAGCGTGATCGGCAGCGCGATCAGGTGCGGGTGCAGATCGGCGAATAGAAAGCTCCATGCAGGAAACTCATTGATGGTATTGGGGATCACGCGGCTCGGCCCGACGAACCATGCGTCGAGGCGCGTGCCAAAGCCGCTCAACCCGCCTTGCAACGCGCTGAGTACTGGCCCCAGCCCGCTCGACCAGCCGGAAGCGAACACCGCCGCAAAGTTGCCAAAGATCGTGACGAACGCCACGCCCAGCAGGCCGTAGCGCACGCGCGAAGTGAGTTGCGCCACCAGCGTGAACGCGCCAATCACCATGAGCGCGAACAGCGTCGCAATCGCAAGGTTGAAGCCAATCGCTGGCGGAATGCCGATGCCTTTAATCAGCAATGACACTAAGAACAGGCCATAATAGTAATAATTGATTACGCCGTCGCTGAAGAACGGGCTGTAGGGCGGCATGACCGGGCTGCGCAGAATCGCGTTGAGCAAACCAAATTCAAACGGCTTCTCGCCACCCCAGATTGGTTGCCACAGGTCGGGATTAAGCGCCCGCAGCCCGGCCATGAGTGCAAAGGCCGCAAGGAACAGCGCCTCGACCAGCAGGATGCGCCGCCACCGCGCACATAAGTGAGCGCTAAGTGTCTGTAATCCTGCTCGGACGAAGGACGAAGGACGAAGGACGAACGTTTCACCTTGCAGCTTTCGTCTTTCGTCATTTATCTTTCGCCCCAAAAGTGCCAACATTACTACATCGAGTGACACAACCAGCGCGAGGCCCAGAATCATGCCGACACGATTGTAATACCACAGCCGCGCGCTGACTGGCAGCCACACAGCGTAACCCAACAGCAGCAGCCCAACGAGCCGCGCCCATGTGTAGCCGCCGTCGCGCCAGCGCCCGAACACCAGCACCGCCACCGGCAAGCCGAGCAGCAATAGCACATAGCTGGCAAGCAACCAGAAAATCGTCGCGCTCACCGACGACTGCGCCAGCGGATTCCAGGCGTACTCGTTCACTTCAGGCAACTGACCAACTGGGCGGTCAAGCAGCAGTGTATTCTGCGGCAGTGTTGGCGGGCGCACTGACACCGAGGTAGTCAGCAGCGCGGGCGGCGCAGCAGTTTGCGGAATATGGTAGATGCGCGTGCCGTTCTGATCATACACGCGCTCGATCTGGCCCGCCGCCGCCAACTGATCGAATTTTGCCAGACCAGCCGGATCATACATCGCCTGCTCAAGCTGTCCAACGTACACGTACTCAATGCCATACTGCCGCAGCAGATCGTAGGCAATATCGCCGCGCGGCTGATCATAAATCTGTTGAATCAGCGCTTCACGGCTTTGCAGTACCGGCGTGACCTGCGCCACCGCACGCTGCTGCTGCTCATGGCCGGGCCAGCCAAGCAGCGTCGGCAGGCCAGTGTAGGCCGCCACGCGCCCGCCCCAGTGGTAGGCGTCAGTCTGCGCTTCGAGAATGATTGGCGTGCCGCGCACATTGTTCTGGAGCCAGGTAATCGCAGCAGCGTCGTCACTCAGCGGAAATGTTTTGCCGTTTTCGGTCCAGGTAGCGCTTTGCAAAAAGGCCGAACCATTCAGCGTGGGGCCAATCTGCGGGTTGAAGCGGTCGGCCAGGCGGGCAGGCGTAGCGGTCAGCGGGTATACCAGCGCGCCGAATATGACAAGTGCAACTGCGCCGCGCCACTCAATCCGCACGAACTCGCCCAGGCGTGCGACACGCCGCCACAGCCACGGCACTGCGACTGCCGACGAAAGCGCGAACAGCACCCAGCTTTGCATACCAAGCTTGAACACCGTGTTCATGCGGCCAATATCGCCCCTGGAGGTCACAATCTCCGGCACCAGCGTCAGGCCCAGCGCGGCGACGGCGAACACCACCACCATAAGCGTCGGCATGCTGACGCGCGCCTTTACCGCTTCATCGGCAGATCGTTCATCCTGAAAGGCAAGGTAGACCAGCACACCAACCGCACAGCCGACCAGCGGCACCAACAGAATCAGCGAACTCAATGGGAACAGGCCAAGCAGCGCCGCAAGTAGCAGCACCAATCCCGCCAGCGGCGCGGCGATTTGCACGGCGCGCAATCGGCGGCCCGGCGCTTGAAAGCGCACCCATGTCGCGCTCAGAAGCAGAAACAGCCATAAACCATTGACGCGCACAAATTCGGTGAGCGGCGTGCGCGCGCCGGTATACGCCTGAATGCCCGCGTAATCGGTCGCAAAGGCGCGCGTGAACGGCATGAAGAACAGGCTGCACAGCGCGTACAACACCGCCGATTGAAGGAGCCATTGACCCGCAACACGCGCATACGAAGCACCGGACGCGCGATTGCGCCATGCCACCAATCCAAGCGCTACGATGCTGATGCCAAGGTAAGCCGGGTAATCCCACGTGTTCGTCGCCCGCAGCGCGCCAATAACCAAAGCGAGCAAGATAAGAGATGTTGCACCATTTGCTAACTTCCGTCGTCCGTCGTCCGTCGTCCGTCGTCGGGTGCTTTCATAAACGAGCGCAATAAGCAGCCCAAGCACGGCCAGCGCCAGTGGTAGCGCCAGCATGTGGGCATGCAGATCGCCATAGAGAAATGTGAAGAACGGAAACTCGTTGATCGTGCTGTCGTGGAGCGCTGCGCCAACTAAGCGTGTCGCGTCCCAGAAGGCCCACTCTGAGCGGCCACGGCATGCCTGCTGCGCGGCGTAACTGCTGGCAGCGGCACAGGCGGCGGGAATACCAGGATCATCATGCTGGGCCGTGCCGGGCATGTACCAGGTTGCCTGCGCCATGTTGCCGACCAGCACGACAAACACCGCCGCAATGAGGCCGGTCGCGATTGCGCGACGATCGTTGCGTGAGCGGGTAAGCGAGTGAGCGGGTGAGCGAGTGACAGGAGCCGGCAAGCTCATCTTGTCATCGTGCCACCGTGTCATCTTGTCATCTCGCCTGCTGGGTACCGACCGGCGACTGGCACCTGCAACAAGGTTATACCCTACGCCCCACGCGCCCAGCGCCGTCAGCGCGAACACTGTTGGTACGGCCAGATTGTAGGCCACGGTCGGCACAATGCCGGTGATGTGGATCAGCGTGCCGATGAACACAAAGCCAAAGTAGTAATAGTTGATGTAGCCGCCTGCGAACCAGGGATCGTAGGGCGGGAAGGCCGGGCTTTTCAACACGGCTGTGAGAAACGCCAGATCCATCGATTTCTCGCCGCCGCGCGCCGGGTGCCACAAATCAGGATTAAACGCTCGCACAACCAGGAAAGCGAAGAAGGCCAGCAAAAACAGCCCTTCAGCCGTGAGCAGTGCCGCCCGCCGCTCGCGCATGAACGACCGCATGGCAGCGCGATTGCGCCAGCCGACCCAGCCGCCCGCAACCACGAGTAGCAGCGCGTACACGCGCGCGCTCCATGGCGTGTACGACACAAACGGCACGCCGTCTGATACGCCGATGCTCGCCAGCAGCCAGCCGACGTAGGCAACCAGCAGCAGTCCGAGCGTTTTCGCCAGCGCAAAGCCACGGTCAGGCAAGCCACGCAGCACGCGGAACAACAGCGCCCACATCGCCAGCCCAAGCAACTCCAGCACAACGAGCCATGGCAGCCACGGTGCCCAACTCCACAAACTCGATGCGCTGAACTGCGCCACCCACGTTCCGGCGGCGCGGAAACTCGGCCATTGCGCATTAGTGAGTCGCAGCGCCGTCGGCACCTTGCCGGTGCGGAGTGCCGAAATCTTGTACACTTCGTCCCATGCCACCGGGTCGGTAATTAATTGTTGGGCATGCGCGCGAGAATACGCGGGCGTCTTTTGGAAGATCAGCACGCGCGGGTGATCGTAGACGCTGAAGGCTTCCTCGGCATAGATCGGCGTCGGAGATCTCGATGCCGAACAGCCGCGGATACGAATGCTCATCCGCGACCAATTTGAAGCCAAGCTCGCCATCGAACAGCGTGTGATAATAGCGCATGAGCGCCGGATAGCGCGACGGAATGCGCTTCGTCGAATCGTAGACACGGTCGCTGGTCAAAACCACGTAATCAGCCTGGTCGAGTTCGTCAAACAGACCATCGACATGCTGGCCGCTCGTGTCCGTGCTGCCGATGTATTTTGTCAGATCATCTTCGGCGTAGGGCGTCGTCTTGATGACCTTGTACTGCTGCGATGTGTGGCCGTCGATCGCGAGGGGCAGCGCGTCATCCCATTCTTCATACGTAATGGTCGCGCCAGGCGGAACATTATCGTAAATCCAGCGCGATGCCATGATGCGCGAATGCGGGTCGGTGTAGATGCGCGTAAAGGCAAAGGCCCACAGCAGTGTGCCGATGATCACGACGACAAGTGGTACCCATGCCAGGCGATTGACAATCGAGGATGGACGATAGGTGAAAAACCACATGCGCCGCGCCTGCGCATACACCGCCGATCGCATTCCGTAAATGCCAACGAGCAACCATGCCGCAAAGACCGCCAGCAAGCCGTACATCAGCCCGTAGTAGCGCATGGTCATGACGAACTGGCCGCCCTGCCATAGATAGTAAAACGCAATCCAGCCCCACGGAATCAAAAACACGAGCGCGCGATGGCGGAACAAACGCCAGCCAGCCACCAGCCAGCCCAGCCACGCGGCCAGACCCAGCGGCAGCCCCATGCCCCACAACACCATGTTCTTCCATGAGAACCAGAACGGCGTGCGCGCGGCCCATTGAATGCCGGGCGGGAAATCAATTTCGCCACTGACGAAGCCGCTCACCTGCTGAAGATTGTCAATAAAGCGCGGCTCGGGTCGAATGTCGAAGAAACCTTTGCCCTGGAAAAAGCGGTTAATCGCCGTCGGCTGCACGCCTGCCGGCAGCGGCGAGCCGGGCGCGGAGCCAACAAACGCATCCGGCTGAAGCACCCGGAAGGTGAAGAACGCGATAATTCCCGCGAGCACCAGCCAGGCGAACAAGCTGACAAGATGACGGGGTGACAAGATGACGGGGTGAGAAGAGATAATATTCGCGCTCCCCTGCTCACTTCCGTCGTCCGTCGTCCGTCGTCCGTCGTCCAGCCAGCGCACCAGCACCGCCAGCACGCCCACCAATGCCAGCGTTCCGAGCGTGATCCGGCATGCCATGGCCGCGCCGATGCTCAGGCCCAGCGCCACAAAGCTGCCCCATCCCCCATCCTGAGCAATTCGTATTGCCCAGTAGATGGCGAGCAGCGTGAAAAAGCCCGTCGTCGCATCGACCGTGAAGAAGTGTGCCAGTTGAATCGGCAGCACCGACACGGCGTAGAACAGCGCCGCCAGCAGGCCGACGCGCTGGCTGAACAGGCGCCAGCCGATAAAAAATACGACGATGATGCTGGCGAGATCGAACAGCATTGAGAGCATGCGTCCCACATTGCGCACATCAACTGGATTCGTTTGATGGCGCGCCTCGGCAATGATGCGCGTCAGCGTGGTCGGCAGCGTGCCGTACACGAACATGTGCGACCATTTATAATTGCGCGGGTTCAGCGTGTTGCAGCCGCTGTTGACGGTCGGCTCCTGATCTTGAGGCGCGTCGCTCGCATTTTTAGGGTTAACGACATAGCCGTTCGCATCACACGCGCTTTGCAGATAGTCGCTGAAGCTGTGCGGTACGGCCAAGCCATAGGCGGTGTACGTAAAAAAGCGCTCGTCGGGGTGGAGATCGGATGTGCCATCCCAACTAAACAGGCTAAGCGTACGAAAATACGCTCCCACCAGCAAAATGGCAGCAAGAAAGGCAAATGTTGTCCATGTTAATTGCCCTGAACGGCGAGGCGCTGAAGAAGGGGTTCGATGGTGAACCGACATGTTGGTCATAATAATTGTTTATATTGAATAGTAGCTTGTGTCGCAGCATCTGTACATGCGAGCATTCTACCAGAAATAGTGCCGCTTTGAAGTGCGACCATGCTAAGAACTGTATTACAATCGGTGCTTGCCCGGCTGATTAGCTCTATGCTACAATACGAACAATAGCAATACATATGATGGATCTGGCAACTCTGCAAGGGCGAGTGAGCAGACATGTTTCTGCATCTCTCTGGAACATATGACAATTCCAAATGTTATCACGATTGACGGCCCGGCCGGTGCTGGGAAAAGTACGCTCGGCGAACTGCTCGCCCAACGACTCGACTACATGTACTTCGACACTGGCGTGATGTATCGCGCCCTCACGCTCGCCGTACTTCGCGAGGAACTTGACCCCAATGCAAGTGACGCTGTGGCCGCGCTCGCGCAGCGCCTCAACATCGAAGTTCAGCCGCCGACTGTAAACGATGGTCGCCAGTACACTGTGCTGATCGATGGCGAAGATGTGACGTGGCACCTGCGCGATCCGGAAGTGGAGAAGTACGTTTCCGCCGCCGCCCGCCACCCGGATGTGCGGGCAATCATGCGCGCCCGGCAGCGCGAGATCGGCATACGCGGCCATGTGGTCATGGTCGGGCGCGACATTGGCAGCGTGGTCATGCCCGACGCCGCGCTGAAGATTTTCCTGAAAGCTTCGTTGGAGGAGCGCGCGCGCCGCCGCGCTCAGGAGCTACGCGCCCGCGGGCAGCAAGTGACTCCCAACGAGATTCAGTCCGACATGGAGCGCCGCGACATGCTCGATCAGCATGTGATGACGCCCGCGCCTGATGCAATTGTGCTGAATTGTGACGACCTATCGCCGGAGCAAGAACTGGCGTTTATTGAATCGTTATTGAACGCCCATGTTCACTAAATGTGGATAGTACACCGTGATTCTCCCTAGCAACAGCGCATGCGGCTTATGCTGTAACGCACACATCATCATAGCAGCGCGGAGGAGCTAACGAATGACAATGTTCGCGACCAGACATGGCCCTGAGGTTCACCTTGAACTGAAAGAAGGCGAGCGCCTGCTGCATGTCGCGCGCTTCCACTGGCTGGTGCTGGTGCGCGATGCGCTTGCGCCGCTTGTTGTTGCGCTTGGCGCGGCAGGCATTGCGCTGTATCGCGCCGTGGGTGGCCGGTTTCTGGTTGCTGGCGACACTGCCACCAATACCGGCGGGCATGGACGCATTAAACTGGTTCTTTCTGCTCCTTATTCTCGGCTTTGGAGCGCTATGGTGGCGCGCGCAGCAGAGCGACATCAATATTCCACGCGTTGCTCGCCTGGTGCGTACCATCTTTATCATTAGTATTATTGTTGTGCTCGTGGGCATCGTGTTGTTCCGCTTCAGCGGCGGGCGGCTGCTGTACATTGACCCCTACAGCGCGGGCCATGCCAGCGACACGCTGAACATTGCGCTGATTCTGCTTGCCATTGTCGCCACGCTCTATCTGCTGTACGTGATTCGTGACTGGCGCGAAAATTATCTGGTGATCACCAATTTGCGCGTGATGCTCGATGAAGAAGAGTACCTGGTGCAGCGCCGCCAGCAGCTTATCGCGATCAGCGATGTGCAGCAGGTGAACGTCAAAGCCGAAGGCTACCTGAAATACTGGCTCGGCTTTGGCACCATTGTTGTGCGCTCGTTCAGCCCGCGCACACTCACGTTTGACTACGCAACGAAACCTCAGATGATCCAGAAAATCATCATGGACGAGGTCAACAAGCTGCGCCGCGCCGAGGAACCGGAGCTGCTGCGGCAGATGATCGAAGATCAGGTGTATGGCAAGGCGACGAAACCTACAGCGATTCCAGTACAGGTTAAAGAGCAACCGAACCGGCTGCCGTCATGGTTCTTTCCATCAAACCCACAAATAGACACGCAGCGCGATATTGTGACGTGGCGCCCTGCCGACGTGTTTGTGCTGCTGTCGATCAGCAGGCCGCTGCTGCTCTTTGCTGCGCTCACCGCTGGCGTGGTGGTGGTGGCACAGTTCGGTTTGGTGAGTACTGGTGGCGCGCTGTTGCTGGAGCTGCCGGTGCTGCTGATCTGCGGTGGGTGGGTGTTCTGGATCCGCGAGTCATATGTCCATGACGTGTATATTCTAAATCGGCAGCAAATTATTGATGTGGATCGCCGCCCATTCGGGCCAGAAAGCCGCCGCCAGGCACCACTCAGTTCTATTCAAGATATTTCGTACGACGTTTCAATCGTGGAATTTGTGCTGGGGTACGGCGATGTAATCATTGAAACTGGTGGCGCGGCAGGCGGGCGATTTACGTTTAGCCATGTGCCCAATCCACGCGGCGTGCAGGCAACCATCAATGATTACATGACCGATTTCAAGCGGCGGCAAAAAGAAACCCAGATCAAAGATACGTTGGCGCTGCTGAAAGAGTATCACAAGGTGCAGGTGGAGCATGGCGAAGTCTTTGAGGAGAAATTGGTGAGCGAAGAGGTTGCTCGGACCCAGCAGACCATGGACGAACACATTCATCGCCATGTGCAAGAATTGCTCCAGGAAGCTATGCCAATCTCCCTACGGCGCGAGGCGCGGGTCGCCGCCCGTTATGAACTGGCGCGCATGTTGCGCCACCGTGGGCGCATCCGCCGGCGGCGACGGTCTTCGCCATGAACAATCTGTTGCGACATCGTGGGGGCGTGCTGCGGCACTGGCTCTGGGCTGTGGGTTGTCTGCTGCTCCTGACGAGCATGCTGCCCGCCCAAGCTGCCGTTGCCGCTCAGGCTGCCCCGATCACGCTCAACGTACAGGCAGCATTCAACGGCGTGTATCGCGCGGGCAATTGGTTCCCGATTGACGTGCAGGTGGCGAACGACGGCCCCGATATCAACGGCTTGTTGGAGTGGAACTTTCCCGCTTCGTCCGATGAAACGCGCTTTCAACAGAGCATTGAACTGCCGCGCGGCGCGCGAAAACGTGTGACGTTGTACGCCTTTTCGCTCAACTTTGCCCGTAGCGGTCAGTTGCGGCTGCTCAGCGGCACCACCGTGCTCGCACAGCAGAATGTGCGCATTGAAGCCATTGATACAACCATGTTCATGGCCGGCGTGGTGAGCAGCGATGCCACACTGTTGAACAGCCTGAACTCGCTCCAGATGGCGGGGTTCTCCGGCACCAACGTGCCGCACTTCACGCTTGATGTGCTGCCCGAGCAGGCAAGCGCGCTCACATCATTGAACGCGCTATTTTTGCATAATGTCGATACCAGCGGACTGCGGCAAGCACAGCACGATGCGCTGGAGTTGTGGGTGCAGCAAGGCGGGCAGCTTGTCGTCAGCGGCGGGGTCAACGGTGCGCAGACAGCCGCAGGTATTACCGATTTATTGCCGGTCGAAGTGGAAGGCGGGTTGACACCCGGCAGCCTTGCGCCGCTCCAGTCGCTGGGCGGCAGCGCGCCCGCTGCACAGGACACAGCGCTCAGCAACGTCCGCCCGCGACAGGGAGCTACGTCGCTAGCATCCAGCGCTGGTGGCCCGCTGCTCATTTACCGTTGGGCATACGGCAACGGCAGCGTCATTTTCACAGCCTTTGATCTAGCAAGTCTGCGCGGTTGGTCTGACGAAGTAAATCTGTGGCAGCACGTTCTGAAGCCTTCCAGCCCACAAAATATTCTGGCGGATGACCGGCTCTCACGCAGCAACCCTCTGGAGCGGGTACTTCGCTCGCCAGCATCGAATTTACCTTCGGCGGGTTTGTTGCTGGTGCTGCTTGGCATATATCTGATTGTGATCGGCCCGATCAATTACCTGCTGCTGCGGCGCACTGGCCGCCTCGAGTGGGCATGGCTTTCGATTCCGCTTGTAGTTTTGCTCTTCTCTACCACATTTTATCTGGTCGGCTTCGGCCTACGCGGGCGACAGTCGCTGCTTGATCAAGTTGCGATTGTGAACGGAGCCGAAGGACACCCGCGCGGCATAGCCACGGCTTTTATTGGCCTGTTCTCGCCGCGCCGGGCGCGCTACACAATCGACTTCCCTGGTAATGCGCTGGTCAGCGAGGCGCGCAGTTGGCGCGATAGCGGCAATGCTGTGACAGCGGTGCGCTTCACTGATAGTGCAACCGAAGTAGCCGATGTGCTGGTCGATGTCGGCTCGGTGCGCACGCTGACGGCGGAAACAACGGTGGACGTACCAGTGCAGGTGCAAAGCACGCTACGAATCGAGAACAACATGCTGGTTGGTGATATTCGCAGCACCGGCGGTACAACGCTGCAAGATGTGTTGATCGTCCGTGGTGATTCGTTCCAGTCACTCGGAACGCTTGCGACGGGCACCACTCAGCAAGTTTCGTTTAACACTACCAGCGGCAATTTTCCAGATCGTGTGACTATCGAACCGGCTGGATCAATTCAACGGGATGAACTACTCTCCACAGTGTTCCGCCGCAATTCGGGCGTGACGAGCGACGATACAGGTGTTTATCTGCTTGGGTGGCGGCTGGAGCCAACAGTGCCGATGCGCGTCAATGGCCAAGCCGCAACCCAGGAAGGCGCGACGCTCTACGTGATTCGCCTGGCGGGATCATAGGTGCATATTGCATGGCTAGCCTAAAATAATCATGGCTTCCCCCATCATTGAGCGCATGCGCGCATGGTTTACCACAACACAGCCGCTTTCACACGGCGCGGTGCTGCTGGTCGGCGTGTCAGGCGGCCCGGATTCATTGTGCCTGCTCCATGTGCTCGCGGCGCTGCGCGAACAGCTTGATTTCACGCTCCATGCCGCGCATCTCAATCATCAACTGCGCGGTGCAGACTCTGATGCCGATGCCGCGTTTGTCAATGAGACGGCGCGGACATGGGATGTGCCAGTCATCGTTGAGTCGATTGATGTTCAAGCCTATGCGCAGAGACATCGGCTCAATCTCCATCAAGCCGCGCGCGAGATGCGCTATCGCTGGCTTGCTGAGCTAGCCCATGCGCATGCCGCACAAGCTGTCGCCGTGGCCCACAACGCCAATGATCAGGCCGAGACCGTGCTGATGCACCTGCTGCGCGGAGCAGGCTCGACCGGGCTGCGTGGCATGGCGGCTGTTTCAACGTTTGCAGCTGAACATGCGCCTGCGAAACACAACACTCAGCGCCAACTCACATTGCTCCGCCCGCTCCTCACCACTACGCGCGCCGAGATCGATCACTATTGCCGTGACCAGAGATTGCAGCCACGCCACGATGCTACCAATACTGACGTGCAATACACCCGCAATCGCATTCGGCACGAGCTTTTGCCGCAGCTCGCTAGCTTTAATCCGCACATCATAGACAGCCTTGCGCGCACTGCGGCCATTGCCGCCGATGAACATGATTTTCTGCAGCAAGCCCTGGACGCTACCTGGCCGACGCTCGTGCAAACAGCGCCTGGCATGATTTCCTTCGATGGCAGCGTGTGGCGCATGCTGCACCCGGCGCTCCAGCGTGAAGCTCTCCGCCGCGCCTACCAACATATGGCAGGCATGGAGACGCTGTCATGGGAGCGGCTGGAGCAGGCGCGTCACATCGTTGGCCGAACCGGGAAGCGCGTAGAGCTTCCTGGCAGCATCTGGCTGGTCGCCGGCTATCATGGTGCGTTCACACTCGAACGGTCAGATCGCGCGCCCAAACCCATCAAGGCTCCACAACTTCCGGGCGATGAATATCCGCTCACGGTGCCGGGTAGCGTCGCGCTGGCAAACGGATGGGTGCTCACAATCGAGTCTGCATCTTCTCTTCAGCCATCCGGCTCCGACAAATGGCACATCGCGCTTAACGCCGATCTGCTGAACGAGCCGCTCATGCTGCGCCGACGCCGCCCCGGCGACCGCATGCAGATTGGCAAAGGACACGGCCACCGCACGTTACAAGATATGTTTGTTGACGCCAAAATACCGCAGCCGCTCCGCGCAGCATGGCCGGTGATTACCACAAACGATGCTATTATATGGGTGCCTGGACTTCACGCCGCAGCTGCGTATATTGCCACAGCGCGCACGCGCAGCATTGTACGGATCCAGTTGCACGAATCGCACGTAGAAGAAAGCATATGACCAAGGAGCCATGCATGCACAATGATATTGATCACATTTTACTTAGTGAGGACGTTATTCAGGCCCGCGTAAAAGAACTTGGCACCGAGATCACCAGTATGTATGCGCCATACGGTGACCTGCTGCTTATCGGCGTGCTGAAAGGCTGCGCCATGTTCATTATGGATCTTGCGCGTGCCATTGATGTGCCATTGTCACTTGACTTCATGGCGATCTCTAGCTATGGTGGCAGCCGTGAGTTGAGTGGCGTCGTGCGCTTGCTCAAAGACCTTGAAACCGACATTGCCGACCGGCATGTGCTGATTGTCGAGGACATTATTGATAGCGGGCTGACGGTTGAGTATCTCCGCAGCCAATTGCTGCGGCGCAGCCCGGCCAGCCTGCGTGTATGCTCGCTATTGAACAAGCCGGAGCGGCGCGCCACTAAAATGACGATTGACTTTCTTGGCTTTGACATTCCCAACGAATTTGTGGTTGGGTATGGTCTGGATTACGCCGAACGCTATCGTAACCTGCCGTATATTGGCGTATTGAAGGAGGAAGTGTACAGCAGTTAGCGTGTGTGACAAATCTTTTAAGGAAACGGTTGTGAAATTGTGATCTATGTACCTTGCCGCAGGGGGAGCGGTTTGGTATAATGTTTCTATTATTCGATAACCTGTTCTCAGGTTTCCACCTCCTTTCATCCGTTTGCATCATTAGGAGTTCCGCTCCTGGGAGGGAAAAACTCATCACCATGGGAGATAATCGCTGGCTAAAAAATAGCTTTGTCTACCTGATCATTCTGGTAGCAGCGCTAGCATTGTTTTTTAATTACTTCAACACTGGCACGGGTGGCGCTTCGCCCATGGGCATTTATGAAGTGCTGGCACAGGCCAAAGCGGGCAGCATCAGCAAAATCGTGACGCAGTCCGGCAGTGACGAACTCGTTGTCACCACACGAGACAACAAACAGTTCCGCTCGCGGCTTGAGACAGGCGATACGATCACGTCGCTGTTGTTGCGCGCGGGTGTATCACCAGAGGATGCCAACAACCTTGTTGTGCAGGTTGATGCGGCACCAGCATGGGCGGTCTGCTGAACATTCTGACCATTTTGCTGCCTGTGCTGTTGATGATTGGCTTTTTCGTGTTCTTCATGCGGCAAGCGCAAGGTTCGAACAACCAGGCGCTGTCGTTCGGTAAGAGCCGGGCGCGCATGTTCTCTGGCGACAAGCCAACCGTAACGTTTGCCGATGTTGCTGGTCAGGAAGAAGCCAAGCAGGACTTGACCGAGGTAGTCGAGTTCCTGAAATTTCCGGATAAATTCGCCGCCCTTGGCGCGCGCATTCCGCGTGGCGTACTGATGGTTGGCCCTCCCGGAACCGGTAAGACGCTGCTTTCCCGTGCTGTTGCTGGCGAGGCGGGCGTGCCATTCTTCTCGATCTCCGGCTCGGAGTTCGTAGAAATGTTCGTCGGCGTTGGCGCATCCCGCGTGCGTGACCTGTTCGATCAGGCGAAGCGCAACGCACCATGTATCGTTTTCATCGACGAGATCGACGCGGTTGGCCGCCAGCGTGGCGCAGGTCTCGGTGGCTCGCATGATGAGCGCGAGCAGACACTCAACCAGATTCTGGTTGAGATGGACGGCTTTGATACCAACACCAATGTCATCCTGATTGCGGCGACGAATCGCCCGGACGTGCTCGATCCGGCGCTGGTTCGCCCAGGTCGTTTCGACCGGCAGGTGATTCTGGACGCGCCGGATGTTCGCGGTCGTGAGGAAGTGCTGAAGGTCCACACCAAGGGCAAGCCGCTGTCTGAAGACATGAACTTGGGAGTGATTGCAAAACTGACGCCGGGCTTCTCCGGTGCAGACCTGGCAAACGCGGTGAACGAGGCGGCGATTCTGGCAGCGCGGCGCTCCAAGAAGAAAATCGGCATGACCGAGTTGCAGGATGCGATCGAGCGCGTGGCGATGGGCGGGCCGGAGCGCCGTAGTCGCGTGATGACCGAGCGCGAGAAGATGTTGGTTGCGTACCATGAGGCCGGACACGCGATTGTATCCGGTGGGATGCCGAAGTCGTTCCCGGTGCAAAAGGTTACGATTGTGCCGCGCGGACGCGCAGGCGGCTATACGCTGTACCTGCCAGAAGAAGAAAGCATGCGCTACACCAGCGTGTCACAGTTCGAGGCGCAACTTACATCGGCGCTTGGCGGGCGGCTGGCGGAAGAGATCGTGTTTGGTCTGCAAGAAGTGACTACCGGCGCAGCCAGCGATATTCAGCACGTGACGCGTATTGCCCGTGCAATGGTCACTCGTTATGGCATGAGCCAGCGGCTTGGCCCAATCGCGTTCGGTGAGAAGGAAGAGCTAATCTTCCTTGGACGCGAAATCAGCGAGCAGCGCAACTACAGCGATGAGGTCGCCAACAGCATCGACAGCGAAGTACACCGGCTGGTGAACGAAGCATATGAGCGCGCACACAGCATTCTTGAGACCAATCGCCCGGTGTTGAACGATATGGCAAGTGCGTTGATCGAGTACGAGACGGTTGAGGGCGAGCGCCTACGCGAACTTATGACGCGTGTGCAGCCGCACGTTACCGAGCCTGAGCACACCAATGGCAACGGCTCAGTGCCTTCGACCAGCACAACAACACCATTCCAGGCGTAACACACTCTACACGTACGACCAGCAGGGCCGGTGCAATGCACTGGCCCTGTTTTGCTATCTGACACGGTGTGTCGGCTCGATGAGACAAAGCAAGATCATGCGTATGCTATAATAAAATGAGCAGTTAACACCATTCAGGAGGCTTGTATATGTCCGGCCACTCAAAATGGCATTCTATTCGCCGCACCAAAGGCGTGCTTGATCAGCGGCGCGGCCAGCTTTTTACCAAACTCGCGCGCGATATCACCATGGCGGCCCGTGAAGGCGGCGGCGATCCAGATATGAACTTTCGTCTGCGCCTCGCCGTTGACAAAGCGAAGGCCAGCAACATGCCCGCCGATAATATTCAGCGGGCGATCGACCGTGGCGCCGGGCGCGGCGGCGAGGCTGATCTCGAAGAGATTATGTACGAAGGCTATGGGCCAGGTGGGGTTGCAATCTTAATCGAAACAGCCACCGATAACCGCAATCGCACCAATGCTGAAGTGCGCTCCACCTTGACCAAGGGTGGCGGCTCACCGGGTGAGCCGGGGTCGGTTGCATGGATGTTCGATCAGAAGGGCCTGATCACCATCGACCTCACTGAAAACAATCTTGATGCCGATGAGGTCATGCTCCAGGCAATCGACGCAGGTGCCGAAGAAGTCGATGTCACCGAAGAAGTCATTGAGATTTACACAGAATTCAAGCAACTTGCAGCTGTGCGCGAGAATCTGCTTGCTGATAGTCTTCCGATTACCAATGCAGAAAAAATTATGCAATCGAAGACCACAATCTACGCCGAAGCAGAAGATGCCTTCAAAATCATGCGCCTGATTGAAAAATTGGAAGACCTTGACGATGTGCAGAAGGTGTACAGCAATCTTGAAGTAAGCGAAGAGCTTGCTGAACAGTATGCGAATGAGTTGTAGTAGCGATGCGCACACTTGGTATTGACCCTGGCACTGCAATAATGGGATGGGGTGTTGTTGATGAGACAGCCGGTAAACTCCGCATGGTGGAGTTTGGCGCGCTGACAACACCGGCGAAAATGCCGCATTCCGAGCGGCTAGTACTGTTGTATGATGGCTTGCGCGAGATTATTGCGCGCTTCCAGCCCGAAGCGGCGGCTGTCGAGGAGCTGTTCTTTGGCAAAAATGTCAACACCGCCATCACTGTTGGGCAGGCGCGCGGCGTCGCGCTGCTTGCGCTGGCACAGAGCGGCATTTCCATGGCTGAATATAAGCCGCTGGTTGTGAAACAGACACTGTGCGGGTACGGCGGTGCTGACAAAAAACAAATGCAGGAGATGGTACGCATTACGCTCAACTTGCAGAGCATTCCCAAGCCAGATGACGCCGCCGACGCGCTGGCTATTGCTATTTGCCATTCCTACACTGCACCGACGCTGCTGCGCATCGCAGGCGGCTAGTTTGATAACATACGGTTCATCATGCTTATCGCCACAGAATTGCATGGAAGTGAAGTGACACCATCCTGAGCAAGAAAGAGAGTGTACGCATGCATCGCATTGTTGTGCTTGAAGGCGATCAAACCGGGCAAGAACTCCTTGAAGAAGGTCTGCGTGTACTCAGCCCGGATGTAACAGGTATTCAACTTTCATTTGAACGCTATGATCTGAGCCTGGAAAACCGTCGCGCGACAAACAATCAGGTGGTACTTGACGCTGCCGACGCCATGCGCGAAACAGGGTACGGTCTCAAGGCGGCGACGATTACGCCTGAAGCAAAAGGTGATGTTGGTAGTCCCAATGCCATTTTGCGCGAGCGAATCAATGGCACGGTGATTGTTCGCACCGGTCGGCGCATTCCCGGCGTGCGACCAGTTGGCGGCGTCTATGCGCCGATTTCCGTGGTGCGCATGGCAGTAGGTGGCGCATACGGCGCAAAAGAATGGCGCGAGGGCGAAGGCCTGGACGAGGTGGCATGTCGTACAGAGCGCATTACGCGGCGGCACTGCCGGGCCGTTGCGGAGTACTCCTTCCGCATGGCAGCCCAGAACAACGGTAAAGTCTTTGGCGGCCCGAAGTACACCGTCAGCCCCGTGTACGAAGGCATGCTCAAAGAAGAAATGGATATCGCCGCACAGCACCATGCGAATGTACGCTATGAGCCGCAGCTCATCGACGCAACCTATGCACTGCTGCTGACCCAATCCGGCGATCCGCTGGTTATCCCCGCGTTGAACCGCGATGGCGACTGCTTGAGCGACCTCGTACTGCAAATGTTTGGATCGATTGCTGGTTCCGAGTCGCTACTCATCAGCTTCGATGATGAGTGGCACACCGAGGTGGTCATGGCAGAAGCGCCACACGGCACCGCACCGACGCTGTTTCGCAAGAATGTCGCCAATCCCATGGCTATGATCATGGCAGGCGCATCGCTGCTCTCACATATTGGCGGCAATGCACGGCAGGCCGCGCGAGCAATCAGCGAGGCGGTGTTCGAAGCTGTGTACGATGGCGTGCGAACGTCGGACATCGGCGGCCATGCCACCACAACCGAGTTCACTGACAACGTCATCGATCGCGTGCAAAAGAAGCTATCAGTTTGGTCATCACTTGGTAGCTAATGTGCATGACTCACAGCCAGCCTGGACAGCACAGTTATGGTGTAAGTGTTAGCACAACTGCGCTTGTCGCTGGTACAAGCACTTCCACATGCTCGCTATTGAGATACTGAGCATTTACCGGTTGCACTGGCCAGGTGCCATCGGGGCGCACACCCGTTTTACCGAACGTGATGTCATTTTCTGCCGCCAGCGAAGGTGCTTGCAACTGAAGCATGTGACTCTGTTTATAGACGGCACCAAGCTGCACATCCACAAACTGTTCATCCGATTCATCAGCATTTATCAAGGTGACGTGCAGGGTACCGTCATGAGCACGTGCAGCAAACACAGTTAGTGTATCTGTCCCGGTCAGTGTGTTTGTCCCGGTCAGTGTAGTGTCGACTAACTGGCCAACTGCCCCATAATGGAAAAGGAGCATACCGTAAAACGGTGGCTCAGCAATATAGCCCGGGCTGGGGAGCACATCATTCGTCTGCGCCCGCAACGGCGTATAGTACGTTTTACCCGTTGCGCTCAACATTCCATGCACATTAACGCCCGCCGCACCTTGCTCCGCTGCAGTAAACAAGTACTGCGCCATCCAGAGCGCAGCGGCGAACACATCGCTCACACCACGCTCCCCGCCTCCTGAAACCGAATTGGTTTCGTCAATGCGTAAGGGCAGCCCGGCTTGTTGGGCTGCTACGGCATACTTATGTATATCATACCTTGTTTGATTCATCATATCGGGGGACAGAAGATGTGCAACGCTTGGAAATGTCGGAGCATCCTCTGGCAGCCCGGCACCACGATGCAGCGGATAGTAGTGGTAGGTCGCAAGATCAATCCGCGATCCATTGGTGTCGATAAATGACGGCAACCAGTGCCCCCATGATGAGTCAGGACCAATAAATGCGACATGTGGCACGCGGGCATGGATGGCATCTGCAAACGTATTGAATGCATCACTAAACTGCGCTGGAGTCCATTGAGGCTTGTACAGATCTGGCTCATTACCTATTTCAACTGCCATCAATAACGGACCACCAACAGCAGCAGCGGCAGCTATCTCATCGGCCGCCTGATCAGGCGTACTAGCGTGCAAATTAACGCCGAGAATAACTGACCAACCAACTTGCCGCGCAAACCCAAACACGCGCTCAAGGTCAGCGCGCGTAACTACATATTGCTGCGCCTTATCGGTGCTTGGCGACGCGGTATTCCAAAAGGTTCGCTCAACCGAGTTGCCACCAAAGCGCAGCACACCCGGGCCAAGCAGCGACAGCATTTGCACCAGCGAGCTATTCTGAGCATTGAGTTGCGGGTTAGTAAGCTCTCTTGCTTCAAGGCTGAGACCGAGGAACCGTTCAGGGACGGTAGGACCAGGCTTATCGGGATGCACAACGACCGTTGCTGTCGGCTCCCTATGCCATGGGCCTGTGCAGCTTGTTAGCAACACAATGACCGTTGCATAGATTGCAAAGCGTATACATTTCTTTTGCCACATGCAAGAATTATCGCACCGATTTATAAAATTATGCTGAATTACCACTAGACATTCGCTGACAAAAAAGACATCCTGAGTATGCTATCACACGACGGCAACTCAGGATACACCATAACGAACAGCCTGTTATTCAACAGGTTGGAGCCATTCAACCCCATCCTGCGATTGTTGAGCGCTCCAGCCAGTACCGCGATCGCTCTCGATCCGCCACCATGTGTATCCGTCAGCCTCAACCGGCCCGTCAACCACATTCACATGGTCTCCTTCGCGGAAGGATGCTTTGACTGGTGACTTGAGGTTGGGATCTTGCCGCGCCCGCAATACACCATCCTTGATGTTTACCACAGTTGCCTGCCCACCCGCATGGAGCATCACCGGCGTCGGAGTGGGCGGCGGCGTGGCTGTAGGAAAAATGGGCGTAGATGTGGGCACCACAACAACCGCTCGCACACTGGTTGATAAAGCAGCAGTCTGCGCGATCATGGCCGACTGCGCCTGTGAGCGGCGAAGGAGCATGAAGCCGAGCACCGCAACCACCAACACCGCGCCAAACACAATACTGACACGCCATCGATTGGTTCGCAACACGGCCGGCTGCCGCAGCCGCCGCCGCGTGCGATCGAACGCGCGACGATATGGATAATAGTGTTGATAGAAAAACGGATGTACTTCACCGCGTTCAGCATCAGCAACGCCACGCCGGTACATTTCTTCGGTGTCCATGCCCATCCTTCTGTACGGCAACCTGTACGGCAACATCGCCGTGCGTAATGCCCACGCTTTATACGCCTGGTTTTATGCAACGCCACTTGGCGCGATGCTGCAACATGCAGCGTGCATAAGAAGGAAGACGAGCAACAACGTCTGCATGTATGCGTATGTTTTCATTACGGCAAACGAATTATACCGAAAAGCACAGAAGTTCGTCAACATGCGCTTTACGGCGTCGTTGCAGGCGCGGCGGGAGCTACTGTCGGCACCGTCGCAGGCGCAATGCATTGCCCAGCCGAGCTTGTCACCGTCACGCTTGTAAAGTCGAGCAGCTTCAAGAACTGTTCCAAAGAGCGCTGTGCCTCGTCGGCTGCCTGTTGCATGATGCCACCTTCACATGCTGCGTTGAGTATTTCGCTCTCAGCTTGCTGCCGGGCCTGTGTTTCCAGATCTTTGTTTTGTGGCGCGAAAATGCCAGTGCTGCGATCATACACACGCGTTCGCTCATTATCGAGCGCTTTGCTAAAAATTTCGGACGGAGGCAGGCGCACCGTAATGCTTTCACCATCCGGCGAGATCGTTATATCGGCAGGCGTCAGTTTGCTCAAGTCCACGCCCGCGACAACCGTACCACTCGCGATCAGCAGCAGCCGATCTCCGAGCAACAGATCGAGCGGATTGCCACGCTGAACGCTGGCCTCGATCACGCGCTCAACTGAGAAACTTTTTGTTTCAAGGCGGTTCAAGCTACGAATTTGTTGAATTGTTCCGCCACGGTCGCGCACTGTTGGCGTCGGTGTGGCGATGACCTGCCGAATCTGGGCTGGCACATTTGGCACAAATGCTGATGCTGCGCTTGAAAGCAGGCGCGGCCCGGCCAGCAGCAGCACGACGCCAATCACCACCACGGCGAGCAGCAGGTACAGCGCCGTGGTCGCGCAGCCACCGCCCGAGGAACTCCGGTAAGTTGGTGCCGCATAATTGCCGCGCATGCTGCGTCTGGCTGGCCTGTCGTCGTAGTCATCGTAATCGTCGTAATCGTCGTAGCCTTCTTCGCGTGCGCGCAGCCGTCGCTCCATCAAGCCCTCGCGTCGCCGCGCAAAATCATCATCATCTCGGCGCGCTGGCAGTCCAGCATCGCTCCGTCGACGCGGGCGCACATTATCATCATACGGATCCATGTATTTACCCCATTGTCACGCTATTCATAAGTAGCCTTTTATTTACGCGCAGTATGAAGTGCAACAGCACCTAACCCAAGCAATTCATAGCGTACCTCTATCCAGCCTGCCGCGCGCATGTAATCAGCCAGGTCATCGGGCGGCGGGAAGGCGCGCGCCGATTGCGGCAAATAGGTATAGGCCGTGGCATCGCCACCAAACGCTTGCGCCAGCAGCGGCACCATGCACTCGAAATAGAACCTGTGACCAGCGCGCAGCAGCGGATTGCGGGGCGAGCCACCTCCAAGCATGCCAGCACCGCGCCGGGTCGAGCGACGCGCCACATCTCATGAAACGCAGCGCGAATGTCGGTCACGTTGCGCATGACGAACCCGGTCGTCAATGCATTAAACGACGCATCAGCAAAGGGCAGCCGCAGCGCATCGCCGCCGACAAATGCCGCGCGCGATCCGGCGCGCGCGCGGTTCATCTGCCCGGCATGCAGCATCGCCATAGTATAGTCCACGCCGACCGCCATACCAGACGGCAGCCAGGGTGCCAGCAGCGGCAAGAACGCACCCGTGCCGCAACCCACATCAAGCACGCGTGCGGTAGCAGGCGGCGCAATGGTTTCAACCGCGCGCGAGCGCCAGCCGTCGTCCATGCCAAACGTCATGAGTCGATTCATACGGTCGTAGCCGGGGGCAATACGCGTAAACATATGTTCGACATACGTCGCTTTTTGTTCTGATGAAGGCAAAACAGACATATTTTTTCTAGTGCAACTTTATCATTTCAACTCATCTACGCGCCACCCAGCACAGCCGTTGTGTGTGCGGCTCAGGTGGCTGGAACGTAAAGCAGTCGTACACGGCTTCGATCTGGAAACCAGCAGATTCAAGCAACTGCCTAATCGTCTCAAGTGGGTAAGCGCGTTCCACATGGGTCTCGTCAAAACGCTGGTAGCCGCGCTGATCATCACCCACAAAGCATGACAGCCGCATGGTGGAGCAATCACTCGCCTCGTCAAACACGCTCTGCGCGACCTGCACAAAGCCAGGCATTTCCACCACCTCATGCTCGCCCCAATCGTGCGCCAGGAAGTGCCGCGTGTTCATGTCCGCTACGAACAGGCCGCCCGGACGCAATGCCTGCGCCACACCTCCAAAACAGGATGCAAGATCTGCCTCAGTCAGCAGGTAATTCAGGCTATCGTACATGCAGGTTACCAGATCGAAAGATGAAGGCCGAATGGCTTCACTAGTTTCCGCATTGTCCGACCATAAGCAGCGCATATCGCCCAGCACAAACGTTGCCTGCCCAAACGCATCAAGATTGTGCGCTTTGGCACATGCTATCTCCAGCATGGCCGCCGATCCATCAAGACCAACGGCATCCCACCCATCATCGGCTAGCATGACCGCCAGCGTGCCCGTTCCACACGCGAGATCCAACACGCGACGGCCTGGCACAGCGTGCTGTGCCAGCACTTCTTGAAGATACTGCGCGGCGAGCACAGCAAAACGCACATGCCCACTGCCATCGTAAAATGGCGCATACTCACCATATATTGACATGCTCTATATTGTACCATGTCTGCCTTGTTGGTTCAGGTATGCATTGACAGGGAACAGGAGGGTGTTACAATGACGCCAATTGTAAATTTCTGGTCGGCAGCACCGTATGACACGCCGCTGACCCACGTATAGAGGGCATAATGTTTCCGCTGTATCCGCCAGACGATCCGTTTCTTATCAATACACAGATTTTGGGGTTTCCGCTCGTGGTGCGCTGGTACGGCGTGCTGATCGTTTCCGGGGCGCTGCTCGCAGGCTACATTGCGTCGCGGCGCGCTTCTGAACGTGGCTATGACCCAGAACATATATGGAATCTGCTCATGGTTGGCATGATTCTCGGCGTAGCGGGCGCACGGGCGTACTACGTCGCATTCGAGTGGAACCGCTTTGCGGGTCGGCCACTGTTGGAGATTATTAACCCCGCTGGCGGGGGAGGCGGTCTTGCAATCCATGGCGCGATTATCGGCGCAATCCTGGCAACGCTGATCTACACCGGGCTGAATAAACTGCCGACGATCAGGTTTATTGATATTGCACTGCCGACGATGCTGGTGGCGCAGGCGATTGGGCGCTGGGGCAACTTTTTCAACCAGGAAGCATATGGTCGCCCAACGTCGCTGCCATTCGGCGTTGTTATTGACGCCGACCGCCGCCTGCCGCCCTACAATGACATGCAGAAGTATCCACCGAACACGCTGTTCCACGCGACCTTTCTGTACGAGTCGGTCTATGACCTGGCGGGCTTTGGGGTGATCATGTGGCTGGAGCGGCGGCTGCGTAACTGGCTGCGCACCGGCGACGTCGCACTGATGTATGCAATTTGGTACGGCTTTGGGCGCTTCTGGGTTGAAGGGCTACGCACCGATAGCCTGTGTACCAATGGTATCGGCGGATCATGCGCGGGCGCGTTACGTGCTGCACAGATTGCTAGCGTGCTGCTATTCCTTATCGGGATACTTGGCATATTCCTCAATCATCGCTTCCATGTATTTGGCCCGGCACCTATTCCCGGAACGCCGGGCGTGCAGCCTTTTGGCAGCACGATCGAAGAAGATAGCGATGAGTCCAGCAACGAGCCAGGAGCTAAGTCAACGGATCATCTTCGCCCGAACCCGCGCACATAAATTCTGTGTGCTCGTCTGCGTGCCTGTTCCTTTATGGTACAGACAACACCAAATGTGAAGTGCAAAGCGTGTAACATCTGTTACACGCTTCGTTATATAATGATTGTATGCGCCATTTACGATGTGCTTTAGTTTTATTCTGCTTGTGTGCTGTGCTCACTAGTTGCGGCGATAACACAGCCGCGCAATCCGCACTGCCGACGCAGCAGGCCAGCGCTCCAACCATGCTGGCGACTACGCCGCCAACGGCACTGCCGACCAGCATGCCGATGGTTGTCCCAACGTCAACGTCCGTGCCGCCTACATCAACGCCTGTGCCGCCGCCTGCCCCCACCGTCGAGGAAGCGCCTGCACCGGCGACCGGCACGCGCTATGTCTTTCCTGTACAAAGCAACGGCAAGATCAACTACGGACAATACCACCATGATTATCCGGCAACCGACATTTTTTGCCCGATTGGCAGCCAATTCGTAGCACCGACGAGTGGTACGGTTGATTGGATTAGCTATGAAGACACGTGGGATCCTGCCACTGATGACCCGGCAGTGCGCGGTGGCCGTTCAGTCGCCATCGTCGGCGATGACGGCGTGCGCTACTATGGATCGCATCTGTCGGCAATTGCCGACGGATTGCGCATGGGGCAGCGGGTAGAGGGGGGGCAACTGCTCGGATTGACCGGCAACAGCGGCGATGCGCGCTTTACACCGTCACACCTGCACTTCGGCATCTCACATCCAACTACATCAGATGATTGGCAAACACGGCGCGGCGAGGTATCGCCATTTTCCTATCTTAATGCATGGCGAAATGGCGAAATGATTACACCCAATGTGTAATCAGTAGAGTCAGAAGATCAGGGGAGCGTACGAGGCATGCACCAGCGGACCGTATGGATTGCATTATTCCTGCTCAGGATTCATACTTAGTGGATGCAGCATTGACAGCAGCACCACATCTGTTGTGAATCAAAGCACAGCTACCGCATTGCCACGTCGCAGCGCGCCGACCCGCGCGCCACGCCAACCGACTGCCATGCAAATCCTGCACGTTGGTCAGAGCTTTCAGATAAACCAGCGCGCCCAGAGCGACTCTGGATGTACTCAAGAACGTCGATCTTGTCGTGCGGAGCGCAAGTGTCACAACTGATAGCCTGGTGCTTCGGATCGCGTTCCAAAACACCAGCAACAAAGCGTATTCGGTGTCTGGTGAGCTTGGCGGCAATGATGCTGTGCTGGTGGATGGAAATGGGCAGCAGTACAAGCCATCGAAAATCAGTAATAATCTGCGCAGCCTTTCGCCTGCACCAGGGTTTGGCCCCGGCACTGCCAATGTGGGCAATCTAACGTTTCCACAGCCGTCTGGCAGCGGCCCGTATGAACTGCGGATGCCCAGCTACGCGCCGATCAGGTTTCAGTTGGATACGCCGCTTTCCACAACCGGCCATGTTGTACTCAACGAAGGCACCTACGACATTGATGAAGAGGTGCGCAGCCAGGAGCCTGCGCTTGCGAATATTGTACTTCAGCTTCAATCGTTACAGGTTATGACAAACACGCTGGTGTTCAACATCGCGTTTGTGAATACCGGGCGTCAGGGCTACAATCTCCTCGTCGGTCCTAACGGCAACGATGCACGATTAATTGATGCCGAAGGGCGGCAGTACGAACCGATCAGCGTTGGAGCTACACTGGAAACATCGATTGCACCGCGAGACGGCTGGCAACCCGCGCAGGCGAATCAAGGCAAGCTAGTCTTTCCACAGCCCGAGGCAAGCGACACGCTGCGCTTTGTCTTCCCCACCTATAACGCCGTGAGCATGCAGTTTGATGCCAATGGCCTTGTCGAAGCAACTATCACTTCCCCATCGGGCGGCGCGCCGGCCCCAACACCACAGCCAAGCGCCGTTGATGCAGCGTATGCCGCAATCTCGCAGTTGCTGGACCAGCAGGCTACCGCGCTACAAACAGGCAATGTCGACGCGTATCTTGCCACGCTCGACCCATCACTGCGCGATCAACAGCGCCGCGTCGCAGGCTGGATTCAGCAGGTGCCGCTGGTCAGTTACACGCTACAACTTGCATCAGATGCGGATCTGAAAAATGCTGAAAGCAATGTGCTGGAAGATATGCCAGTAGAAATTAGCTACACGCTGCGCGGCATCAATCCCGATAACACATTTCTTCATCATGCTCGCTACTCGTTTGTGAGCGATGGCACCGCATGGCGCGTCAACAAGATCGAACTGAGCAATGATGCGCCCTTCTGGCGTGTGAGCGACTTCGTGCTGCGCGAAACGGCGCATTTCCTTCTTTTTGCGCGCCCAGATGTGCAAGACAACTTGCCAGCATTAGAGCAAGAAACCGAGCAAGCATATACAACCTTGCAGCAGCGCGGCTTGGCACTGGAGCCGCGCTATGTTGCTTACTTTACGAGCACAGATGACGAGTTCAAGCAGATCACCGGCCAGACATCGAGCCGCTACCTGGGGCTGGCGATGTCTCGCTATGAATTCAATGGTGCAAACATCACCACAACCAACCGCGCGTTTTACATCAATGGTGCAGCCTTCCGTGAGAACGCTGACATCATTTCACCGACCGAGCGACAAACAACGATTACTCATGAGCTTGTTCATCTCGCACTGGCCGCCAGCACGCGACCCTTCACACCGCCATGGTTGGCTGAAGGCATCGCGGTATACTATTCCGAAACTATTGGCCCAGCGCAGCGCCAACAGCTCGCTGCCAACGGCCAACTGAAAACCCTCTCACTTGTAGATTTGACCAAAGCCGGCTCGCTCGGCGAGCATGATTACACCGCTGAGCGGGTGGGCGCCGAGTACTTGTACTCCGGTGCAGCAGTTGCGTACCTTATACAGACGTTTGGCGAAGACACAGTGCTCAATTTCTATCGCTCCTACGCTGCCGTGCCTGCCGCCGATGTGCGCAACCAGCTGCCGCAATTCGGCAGTTCGCTGCCCACCGACGCTGCCTTTGCCGACCTCAGCAGCAATCTTACCAGCACGGCTGTGCAGCAGTTTTTTGGGCGCAGCATCCAGCAGCTTGATGCAGATGTTAAAGCGTGGATCAGAAACAGCTAGTAACCAGCTATGCATGCTATTCAACCTTTGCTGCTTACTATGAATTATGTGCCCATGTAAAGTGCTTCATCCTTCACCGCACCTATAAAACTGAACAAGTCCACAGTAACCATGCGGGCTGTTTCTGGCGCATTGGTAAAGTATCTGAAACTTAGTGCAATATTTCACAAAAGGAACAATATACAGTATAATAGAAGCAGAATCATGGTAGCTTAGGCAGAGGACATGATGAGATATTCACGCTTTATTTTCACTGCGATCCTGTGCTCCATGCTGCTCGCGGCATGTGGCATGAATCCAGCGGCAAGTGTTCCACAGCCGACCAGCGGCGCGAGCAACACCAATACGCCTGTCTCGCCAGCTGGTGCGGGAAAAACTGTTATTCGTTTGGGCTATGTGCCGGTGCTGATCTATGCGCCGCTGTTTGTGGCGCAGGAACGCGGCTACTTTGCGGAAGAAGGGCTTGATGTGCAACTCACGCCATTGCAAGGCGGCAGCGACTCGGTTGTGCAACTAGCAGCAGGCAACTTCGACGCGGCGGTAGGCGGCGCAGGCGCGGGCCTGTTCAACGCAGCGGCGCGCGGCGTGAAGTTCACCATCGTCGCGCCCATGCACAGCGAAAAGCCGCTGGTCACAACGCCGCTGGTGATCAGTGCCAAGCGCGCGAACGAGATCAAGAGTGTGGCGGATTTGAAGGGTAAAAAGGTCGCCATCAACGCGACCGGTGCGGCAACTGAGTACTGGCTGGCCCAGGCGCTTAAACAGGCCGGGCTGACGTTTGACGACATTCAGCTGACATCAGTGGCGTTCCGCGACGTGGCCGCCGCACTGGACAATGGCAGCCTCGACGCATCCATGCTGGGCGAGCCACTGGCGACGATCAACAAGCAAAAAGGGCTAGTATCGGTCTTGAGCGACGATTTCATCAACGGCTTCACAGCGACCTATCTGTACATGGGCGCGCCGCTGCTCAACGACAAACCGGAAGCGGCACGCGGCTTCATGCGCGCCTACCTGCGGGCCACCCGCGACCTGCAAGGCAACTACATGAACAACGAATTTGCGCAGATCATCGAGAAGTACACGCAGGTGCCCGCCGTCGTCACCAAGGAGGCCGCGCTGCCGCAGTACGATCCGAACGGCACCATTCCGGTCAATGACCTGAATACACTGCAAGCGTACTTTCTCCAGCGCGGCGAACTCGAATACCAGCAGCCGCTCGACATGCAGCCGTTTATTAATCAGCAACTTGCGAACGAGGTGGCAAAGGAACTCGACGCCAGTAAATGACAAGGTGACAAGGTGACAGGGTGACAAAAAGCATGCTCATCTTGGCACCTAGCCATCTTGTCAAAAAGAAATGAAATCACCTAAAATTGAGATTAACGACTTGCAGGTTATCTACCCTGCGCGCGGGCGCAACGCTCCAGTCGAGGCGCTTGATAATGTCTCGCTCGACGTGCAGCGCGGCGAATTGGTCTGCATCATCGGGCCGTCGGGCTGCGGCAAGACCACGCTGCTGCGCGTGCTGGCCGGGCTGGAACAGCCATCGGGCGGCGGCTTCCACATCCATGCCGACGATCCAACCTTGCCGCTCACGGCCATGGTGTTTCAAGGGGCCGGGCTGTTCCCATGGATGACAGTCGAGCAGAATGTTGCCTATGGCCTGCGCATGCGCGGCATGCCCGCCAAAGAGCAGCGCGCAATGGCGCGACGCTGGATCAGTGCAATTGGATTGGAGCGCTTCGCGCACGCCTACCCGCCGCAGCTTTCAGGCGGCATGCAGCAGCGCGTCGGACTGGCGCGTGCCTTCGCCTATGACGCCGAGGTGCTGCTGATGGACGAGCCGTTCGGCGCGCTTGATGCGCAGACCCGGCTCCTCCTACAACAAACATTGCTACAGCAGTGGGAGCAGAACGCCAAAACCGTGGTGTTCGTGACGCACAGCATCGAGGAGGCGCTGACATTGGCGGATCGCGTTTGCGTCATGTCGGCGCGGCCCGGACGGCTGCTGCACAAGATCGACGTGCCGTTCGAGCGCCCGCGCGACGCCATCCGGCTGCGCGCCGAGCCACGCTTCAGTGCCATGGTTGGCGAGGTGTGGCTTCAGTTGCGCGACGAGGTCGAGCATGCACAGGAATTTGAGCAATGACACGTAATCGCGCGTTAAGTATCTTTTCGCCCATCGCGTTGCTGGCGCTGTGGGAACTAGCGGTGCGAATCGGCTGGCTCAATCCCATTTTCTACCCGCCGCCGTCCGAGGTGCTGGTGACGTTCTGGCGGCTGCTCGTCAACGGCGAGTTGCTCAGCAATGTTGGCATCAGCGTGCTGCGGATCATACTCGGCTTTCTGCTTGGCGGCATCCCGGCGGTGGTGATCGGGCTGCTCATGGGCATTAGTCCGGCGGTGCGGGCGCTGGTACAGCCGCTCGCCGCGGCAATCTACCCCATTCCAAAAATTGCGCTGCTGCCACTCGTGTTTGTGGCGCTCGGAATCGGAGAGGCGAGCCGCATTGTCACGATTGCTGTCAGCGTATTCTTTCTGGTCGTGCTCAATGTCGCCGCCAGCGTGCTCCAGGTCGATCAACGCTACTTCGAGGTAGCGCAGAGCTTCGGTGCCCGTAAGTGGCAGCAGTTCTGGACGGTGGCGCTGCCCGCCAGCATGCCTGGCATTATGACAAGCATCAAGCTCGGCATGGGCTTTGCGCTGACACTGATCGTCGGCGTGGAGTTCGTCGGCGCGAACGAGGGCATCGGCTGGCTCATCTGGCGCGCCTACGAACTGTATGCAATTGATCGCATGCTGGCGGGCGTGATTGCAGTCGCGCTGATCGGCTGGCTCGCCACCATCGCGCTCGACGAACTTGAACACATGCTGGTGCCGTGGCAGGCCGCCAACAAGACATCAAAGGAGCGTTCTATGCACAGCCATTGGTACAAATGGTTCATCACGTTTCGACCATGGAGCTACACCGCCGCTGTGGTGCCGGTGCTGTTGGGCGGCGCAATCGCGGCCTACAACGGCAGCTTTCATCTTGAGCTGCTGCTGCTGACGCTGATCGGCTCGGTAGCCATTCAGGCTGGCACCAATTTGGTGAATGAATACTACGACGACAAAAAAGGGCTCGACAAGGTGCAGACACACGGCATCGGTGGCTTCATCCGAACGGGCGAGATCAAAGCTGCACACGTTCTGTCGGTCGGAATTGGCTGTTTTGCGCTCGGCGCGGCGATTGGCCTGTACCTGGTCAGCGTGGCCGGACCGTTTATTCTGTGGCTGGGCGTGTTCAGCATCGCGGTCGGCTTTTTGTACACTGCCGGACCATTCGCGCTGGCCTACATTGGCATGGGCGAGATCGCAGTGTTCATCTTCATGGGGCCGGTGATTGTGATCGGCTCATATTATGTGCAGGCCCGCGCCGTGCCGCTGCCGGTGGTGCTGGCATCGCTGCCGGTCGGCTTCCTGGTCGCGGCGATCCTGCATGCCAACAACCTGCGCGACCTTGATTTCGACCGGCAGTTCAACAAGCGCACGCTGGCGACCATTCTCGGGCGGCACGGCGCAATTATCGAGTACTATGTGCTCATTGGTGCGACATATCTGATGTTGGTCGTCACAGTACTGCTTGGCCGTGCGCCGTGGCTCACATTGATCGCACTGCTGACGCTTCCAATGGCCGTCCGCCTGTTAAAGATCGTGTCGCGCGAGACCGAGCCAGCCAAACTCCAGCCAGTGCTGCGCGGCACCGGCCAGTTACATATGCGGTTTGGCGGCCTGCTCGTGATCGGCTGGGTGGCGGCATGGCTGCTCAGCGCATGGCTGCCGCTGTAGCCTGGCTATGTTGTACTCGCGGTGTTTTGCTGAGAGGAGCATGCCATGACCTTTGCCATTCGACCGTACCACCCGAGCGATTTGTACACACTGTACCGCGTCTGCCTCTTAACCGGCGACATGGGCAACGACGCCAGTGCGCAGTTCCGCGACCCTGAGCTGCTCGGTCATTTTTACGCCGCGCCCTATGCCGTGCTTGAGCCGGATCTGTGCTTCGTCGTGACGCGCGACGGCGTTCCTTCTGGTTATGTACTTGGCGCGCGCGACTCGGAAGCTTTTCGGGCGCGTTGTGAGCGCGAGTGGTTTCCAGTGCTGCGCGACCGCTACCCGCTGCCTGCGCCCGACGATCAATCGCGCGACGCCCATATGATTTGCATGATTCACGCCGGCATGCGCTCCAAAGAAAGTGTACAAGCGCACTATCCGGCGCATCTCCATATTGATTTACTGCCCGAAGCGCAAGGCAAGGGGCAAGGCCGCGCGATTATGACAACCTTTTTGAACCGGCTGCGCGAGATTGGCGTGCCGGGTGTGCATCTTGGCGTCGGCAAGGCCAACACTGGCGCGGTTGCCTTTTACCGTCGCATGGGCTTCCACCCGGTTGAAGAGTACGAGACGGCAATTATGTTTGGCATGGATTTACGAGCATGATCAAACGAGCAGGCGCAGGCCATTCCCTCGGCTGATGTGGCGCGCTTGATTGTCTGCTATGCTGTGACTATTGATATTGTTACAGCAACGGAGCATGACCATGTCTCATTTTATGTGCGTGACCTGCGGCACGCAATTCGCCGCAACCGAACAGCCGCCCGAACACTGCCCAATCTGTGAGGACGAGCGCCAGTACATCGGCCACGATGGGCAGCAGTGGACCACGCTGGAAGCGCTGCAAGCCTCGCATCACAACGTCATCAAGCCGCACGAGCTAAATCTGCTCGGCATCGGCACCGAGCCGAAGTTTGCAATCGGGCAGCGGGCGCTGCTGGTGCAGACGCCGGGCGGCAACGTGCTGTGGGACTGCATCAGCCTCGTTGACGACGAGACCATCGCGGCGGTCCGAGAGGCCGGAGGCATCAACGCCATCGCCATCTCGCACCCGCACTACTACTCGAGCATGGTAGCGTGGAGCGAAGCGTTTGACGGTGCGCCAATTTATCTGCATGCCGCTGACCGGCAGTGGATCATGCGACCCGACAACGCGATTGTCTTTTGGGAAGGCGAAACGCACCCGCTCATGGACGGGCTGACGCTGATACGCGGCGGCGGTCACTTCGCGGGCGGCACCATGCTCCACTGGCCTGCCGGTGCTGAAGGGCGCGGCGCGCTGCTGTCGGGCGACATCATTCAGGTGGTGCAGGATCGCCGCTATGTGAGTTTCATGCGCAGCTATCCCAACCTGATTCCGCTACCGCCATCCGCCGTGCAGCACATCGTGGATGCGGTCGTGCCGTTCCGATTCGACCGCATCTACGGCGCGTGGTGGGACACGATTGTGGCGACGGATGCTGAAACAGCAGTGCGGCGCTCGGCGGAGCGCTACATTCACATGATCACCACCGAACTGCCAAGCTAACGCGCTATTCAAACAGGATATGCCCCAGAGGACACAGAGATCATCGAGAGAAGTCTACATCTCTAATAGTGCTCTGTGACCTCTGCGGCTCAATTTAATGATAATTAGAGACTTGACATACATCGATGGCGTATGTTCGTTGCGCTTACTACGCTCCTTTGAGAAGTGTACGGCGCGCGATTCTGGCCTGCCGCCGCTGCGCAACGACCTGAATAATCAACTCCGCCACAATGAGATTCGGAACCCATGCAAGCCAGGACACAAGCGGGTAGACCGTGTTGAATGGCAGATGCATGGCGAGCAACATAGGCAACCAGAGGCGCAACGTGACGGCTGCGAGGGTCGCGGCGAAGTTGCGGATCATCCACTGACGATGCACCTGGATGCGCCTGGCCCGAATCGCGCGATACGCCAACAGCCCGGTGCCCAACCAGACCACCGCCATGCTCATAAAACCGAGATGACTGACAATCCCTCCATACGAAAAGTAGCCCATGTAGAAGCCGCCCAGACCACCAACCAGCACGCCAAGCAGATAGATCCGACCCAGCCAGCGGTGGACCTGCACATAATGAATCCGTATCCATGACAGGAACTGGAATGGACCGAGAGCCATAGCAAAGATGGATCCAACGATGTGCAGCGAGATCGCTATGGTATGGATTTGAAATGACGGTCGGAGCGGTTGGGGGAAAGCACGGGTCACGAGCACTGTGACGGCATAGACCACCACGATCAACGATAACAGTAACATCATGCCCCAACTGACAATGAGGCTGGCGCGACGCAAGTACAGCTTCATATGAACAGCTACTCCTTACGGCACAATACGTTCAAGGTGCCATACGAAAGCATGGCACTGACAGCGCAGAGATTAGGATCATACATTAATGAGGAGAGTAGTTGCTATACTAGCATAGTGCCAGATCACTGTCAAGAGGCTTTTTCATCGAAAATGCTGCACGTCAAAGTTCTAGAATACCGATAGTCATATGGTAAAGCCTAGCCTTTATCACCACGCCATGCAGCACTCTCGAAGGTGTAGCTATTCGACAAAACGCCTGTAACCTGCTACGATCCGCCCGGATTGCTGAGAAGGGTTACGGAAATGCGTTTTCGGCCATGTATTGATTTGCGGAATGGCCGCGTGGTGCAGATCGTCGGCGGCACACTGCGCGACGATGCGGCGGGCGTCGTCACCAACTTCGAGACCGACCGCTCGCCAGCGGCCTTCGCGCGGATGTACCAAGCCGACCGACTACTCGGCGGCCATGTGATCGCGCTGGGGCCGGGCAACCACGAGGCGGCATTGGAGGCGCTACGGGCGTTCCCCGGCGGCATGCAGATGGGCGGCGGCGTCACGCCCGACAACGCGGCAGAATATCTGCATGCCGGCGCAAGCCATGTGATTGTTACCTCCTACGTATTCCGCGACGGCCATGTTGACGCCGAACGGCTGCGCGCCATGGTCGCCGCCGTGGGGCGCGAGCGGCTGGTGCTCGATCTAAGCTGCCGCAGGCGCGGCGATGCCTTCTGGGTGGTGACTGACCGCTGGCAGCGCTTCACCGACGTGCAGATTTCCCACGAAACATTGGAACACCTGGCGGAGCACTGCGCCGAGTTTCTTGTGCATGGCGTGGATGTGGAGGGCCAACGGCTCGGCATCGATGCGGCGCTGGTTGAACCGCTCGGCATGTGGTCGCCGATTCCCGTGACCTACGCTGGCGGCGCGCGCAGCATGGCCGATCTCGAACTGGTGAAGCAGCGCGGCAACAACTGCGTCGATCTGAGCATTGGCAGCGGGCTGGATATTTTCGGCGGCGACATTCCCTACCGTGACGTGGTGGCATGGCAACGGCGCGAGGAGCAAGCGCCGCGAGAAGATTGAGGCGATCATGGAACCAGCACCCGAACTCGTTATGCTCATTCAAGAATATTACCGCGCCTCGGCACGCGGCGACACCGCGTTTCTCGCCGAGTTCGTGGCGCGTGATGCTGGCACGATTGTGATCGGCACCGACGACGCCGAATGGTGGGAAGGCGGCGACCACATCGTGACGACATGGTCAGAAGCATGGCAGAGCCGTGGCGGTCTGCCGGTGGTGCAAAGCGAGCCACGCGCCTTCCGTGCGGGCGATGTCGGCTGGATTGTGGACCGGGCGGCGTGGCAGCTTCCCAACGGGCGAATCGCGCCATTTCGGCTTTCCGCCGTAGTGCGTCATGAGAACGGGCGCTGGCTGCTGGCGCATGCGCATTTCTCGGTTGGCGTGCCGAACGACGCGCTTGGAGGAGAAGAGTAAGCATGCGTCGCAGATTGCCATGCTCATTTCCTTGCATTGCATCAAAGATGGTACAATACCAACAGCGATCAGCCGAGGAGATGAGCATGAGCTATACCGTACAGATTACCATTCCTGATGAACTTTATAACAGCTTGAAAGAGACGGCACGGCAGACTGGTCAGCCGATTGAGGTCGTCGCTTCCGAATGGTTGAGTGCAGCAGCCGAGCAGTTCGTTCACGATCCGCTCGACGCCTTTATTGGCGCACTTGATAGCAATGGAAGTGATTGGGCAGACCATCACGATGCTTATCTTGGCCAGTCGGATACCGCCGCACCTGCAAACGACCAATAAACGGATCGCAGGATGCCAGATATTTTTGCTGATACCGCCGGATGGGGACACCTCGCTGATAAAAGCCAGCCATATCATGCGCTCGCTGCGTACATTTATCGATCCGCTCGACAAAATCAGCAACGTATTATTACTACGAACTATATCCTTAGTGAAGTAGTTTCCTTGCTGACCAGTCCGCTGCATGTTCCGCGTCCGCAACAGATTGCGTTTATCAATAGCATCAAGACCTCACCACATGTTGAAATAATTCACATTGATCCAACTCTTGACGCAGCAGCATGGCAACTCTTTTCCGAGCGCCCTGATAAAATGTGGAGTCTTGTTGATTGCAGCAGTTTCGTGGTGATGCAGCAACTCGGTATTCATGATGCCTTAACGACAGATCACCATTTTGCGCAGGCAGGCTTTCGTCCACTCCTCAGAGAATAATGTAAATTGCAAAGGCTATTCACTTTTTCGTAAGCCTAACAACGTAGAACAAAGGAGATCTCCATGAAAATCGAACACGTTGCATTCAACGTCGTCAACGCCAACGAAACAGCGGCGTGGTACGTCAAGAATCTCTGGCATGACGGTGGTACGCCGCGCGGAGGAGAACCAGACCCACTTCCTGGCCGACGACAGCGGCACGGTCCTGGTCGAATTGTACAGCAACCCGGCGGCTCCAGTATCAGACTACGGTTCGATGCACCCGCTGATGCTGCACCTCGCGCTGGTATCCAACGACATCGACGCCGACAAGGAGCGCCTGCTTGCGGCGGGAGCAACGCTGTTCTCTGACCAGAGCAGCGACGATGGCACGCGGCTGGTCATGCTGCGCGACCCGTGGAACTTTGCGATCCAGCTTTGCAAGCGCGGCAAATCCATGCTGCGCGGGCAGTAGATAGGCGAATTGTAAAACCCTCACCCTGCCGCAGCAGCAGGGTGAGGGTTTTATTTTTACGGATTCTGGCGCGTAAATTCCTCGATACGCGCTATTTCTTCCTCGCTCAGCCGGAAGTCAGCCGCGCCGACCGTGCCATCGACCTGCCTGGCGTTGCGCCCGCCGACAATCGCGGCGGTCACAGCAGGCTGGCGTAGCACCCACGCAATCGCGACCTCGCCCGGCGATTTGCCATGCGGCTCACCAATCGCGCGCAGCAGTTCAACAAGCTGGAGGTTGCGATCGATACGCGGCTCCTGGAACTCAGGATTTTTGCGCCGCCAATCATCCTGCGGCATGTTGGCGACACGCTCTTTGGTCATGGCGCCAGTCAGCAGACCGGACTGCATCGGCGAGTACACAATTACGCCAATGTTGTGTTCCTGGCAGAATGGCAGTAACTCCTTCTCGGCATCGGGCTTGATCAGCGAATACGGCGGCTGCAACGAAGTAATCGGCGCAATCTTCTGAATGCGCTGCATCTGCGCGACGCTGAAGTTCGACACGCCGATATAGCGGACCTTGCCTTCTTCCTTCAGGCGAGCCATCGCCTCCCAGCCTTCCTCGATCTGCTCAGGCGGCTCCGGCCAGTGAATTTGATACAGGTCGATCACTTCCACGCCTAGCCGCCGCAGGCTGTTCTCGCATTCTTCGCGCACCGAGTCGGCGCGCAACGTCTTTACAATATTGCCTTTTTCGTCCCAGCGTCGCTCGCATTTGGTGAAAATATATGGCTTATCGGAACGGCCTTTCAGCGCGCGACCCACAACTTCTTCCGAATGGCCGAGGCCGTACACCGCCGCCGTATCGATCCAGTTCACGCCATGATCGAGCGCGCGGTGAATTGCCGCAATCGAGTCCTGATCTTCCTGCGCGCCCCACGAGAATGCCCAATCCCCGCCGCCAAGTGCCCACGCGCCAAAGCCAATCGGCGTAATCTGGAGGTCACTATTGCCAAGTTGCCGTGTTTGCACATTCTCCTCCTGTTCTATCACAAAACTGCCGGTGAACGAATGCTCGCTCACCGGACTACAACAATAACGTTGCAAGAAGTATGCGAGCGAAACAAAAGCGCACGGGTTACGGTTGCAACGTCACCTTGATCGATTGGTCGCCAGAGGCAACCAGATCGATGCCCTGCTGAAACGCTGCCAGCGGCATCTGGTGCGTGATGATGTGCTCCATCGGCAGCAGGCCCTTTGCAAGCATGTCGATTGCAATCGGGTAACAGTATGGCCCAAGGTGCGCGCCGTGGATGTTCAGCTCTTTCGTGTCGCCGATGATCGTCCAATCCACCGTGACCGGCTCGCGCATAACGCTGAACTCAACGAACGTGCCGAGCTTGCGGATCATCTGCAAGCCTTGCTCCACCGCCGCCGGGTGGCCAGTCGCCTCGATGTACACGTCACAGCCATAGCCGTCGGTCAGCTTGCGCACCTCATCGACCACATTCATCGTGCGCGGATTCAGGTCCATGTGAGCGCCACAATCCTTTGCCACCTGCAAGCGCCGGTCGTCGAGGTCGAGCGCAATCAGCAGCCGCGGGTGCTTGAGCCGCGCCGCCGCGATCATGCCCAGACCCAGCGGCCCCGCGCCAGCGATCACCACGACATCGTCGAACTCGATGTTGCCGCGCTGCACCGCGTGAATCGCACATGCCAGCGGCTCGATGTACACCGCGTGCTCCAGCGGCACGGCGCTTGGGATTTTGTAATTCAATGCGTTGCGCGGAAATAGCATGTACTCAGCCATTGCGCCGAACGCATTGCGTCGGAAGCCGTAAATATCGTGCTGCTGACACATCCAGTACTGCCCGCGCTTGCAGTAGCGGCACTCCCAGCATGGCACGATTTGCTCTGAGATGGCATGGTCGCCCAGCGCCAGGCCGTACTTTTCGCCAGCGCCCTCGCCCAACGCCACCACCTCGCCAACAAATTCATGGCCGGGAATGACCGGCGGCTGGCAGTACCCTTCACGCGTGCTATCGCCCCAGAAGAGCGGCGCGCCCGAATAGCATTTCAGGTCGCTGGCACAAATCCCAACCGACTTCACGCGCACGACTACCTCGCCGGGGCCGGGCTGCGGCACCGGACGTTCCTCAAGCCGATAATCGCGCGGGCCGTGACACACAACCGCTTGCATGCTCCGTGGCAATGCTTCATGGCTCTGATACGTCATGATCAAATCCCCCTTCAGAAACGCTGTCGCCTGCTATCATTGTACATCAGCACAACCGAAAGAGCGCATGCCTTCATATAAAAACGGCGACTCCAGGGAGCCGCCGTTCATCAAAAAAGTATGGTGGGCGTTTAATCACTGGTTACCGTGCCATCCCGTACCGTGCCACGCTGGGCGCGCAACGCATCACGAATCTCAGCCAGTAACTTCTCCTCGTTCGACGGTTCGGCGACAGGCGGCTTCTCTTCTCGCTTGAAGCGCGCCATCATACGATTCATCGGCACGACAATCAGGAAATATACCACCACAGCTATGATTAAGAAATTAATAACAGCGGTGATGATATCGCCCCACAGAAATGTCCCAGCATTCAGCGCTGAAGCATCTGGCTGACCAAAAATCAAAGCAATGAGTGGCGTAATAAAGCCCTTCACAATCGCTCCGACGATCGCCGTGAATGCCGCACCAATGATGACCGCCACCGCCAGATCAATCACGTTCCCGCGCAGAATGAAGTCCCGAAAACCTTTAACCATGCTATCCTCCTTTTAAGGATAAGCCAGAGCGAAGAAATCACCCATACACATGGACGCTACTACCGCTCAATATTGCTGCCCGGGCAAGATTGACTTCTATCGTGGAGGCATAGCTATTATACCCTCGTTTCAGGAATGTCAACAGTGCATGTTTCACAATCGAGGGTTAACGTTGCTGCACCAACGGCTGATACTCCGGATGCCGCCGGATGTAGCTTACCATATAAGAACATCGCGGTACGGCGACAAGATTGTTTTCGCGTGTGTACTCCAGCGCGGCATGTGCCATCTTGCCAGCGATGCCGCGCCCGCGCAATGCTGGCGGCACACCAGTATGCGTGAATAGAATGCGATTGCCATCGCGCGTGTAGCTGAGCTCGGAACGCTGGCCCTGCACCGTCGCCTCAAATTGCGAGTCCGCTTCATTATGCACAACCTGCACATCGTTGAGATCAAATGTCATTGGTTTGCTCCTTTGTGTCATACCCGGTATAACACATTGCAAATAAGGAGCCACGCTCAATCAAGCAGCAGGACAAAGGGAAAATTGTAGGAAGCTATGCCAGTGGCAGCACAAGCGAGAATGTCGAGCCGACGCCTTCTTCGCTCGTGGCCCAGATGCGCCCGCCATGCCCTTCGACCAGGTGCTTGGCGATGGCCAGGCCGAGGCCGGTGCCGCTGCTGTTACGGGTGCGCGCTCGGTCGACTTTGTAGAAACGCTCGAAGATTCGCGGCAAGTCGCGCGAGGGAATACCCACACCGGTGTCGGTCACGCTCACCAGCATCCAATCGCCGGGGACCAGCGTGGGCGGAACCTGCACAATCGGGCGACCCTGCTGGCTGAGCGGCAGCATGGCGTGGGCGTGGCGACGCTCCTCCATGCTCGTGGGCATGCCAGCCGAGGTTACACGCCGTTCAACATAGCCCAACTGTTTACCGCTTTGCGGAACGGCAATCACCGACGCCTGAATGGTGATACGGCCCGCCTCGGGCGTGAACTTCATCGCATTATGCAGCAGATTGAGCAGCACCTGTCCAATACGATCGGCATCGATCATGACCTCAGGCAGCGTAGGCGGCACATCCGCCTGAACATGGACGCCCTTGCGCTCAGCCTGCGGGCGGATGCGCTCGATCGCGCGACTTGTCACCTCCACAAGTTCGGTCGGCGACATTTGGAGCATGACCCGCCCCGACTCGATTTGCGAAAGTTCGTGAAGTTCATCGACGAGTTGGGTGACCGCGTCCACCTCTTGCGCTGTCTGCATCAGCATGCGCTGGGCGATGTGCTCAGGCGGTGAGGTTTGCAACGTTTCAACAAGCAGCTTGATCGAGGCCAGCGGCGTACGCAATTCGTGCGATACATTCGCGACCATGTCGCGGCGGGCGCGCTCCAACATGCTAATCTGCGTCACATCACGGATGAGCAGCACCGCGCCCTGTTCATCGTCTGTTGTGAGCGCAGCCGCGCGGAGCCGCAAGGTGCGCCCGCCGATCAATTGCTGCAACGTCATATCACGCGGCTCGTTGTCGCGCATGACATCTTGCACAAAGGCATCGGCCTGGTAGTCGCGTATCAGCGTGATCAAGCCTTGATCGAGCGCAGTAGCACGTTCGACGCCGAGCAGCGTTTCGGCATAGGGGTTGAGGAAGCGCACCTGCCGCTCCTCATCGAGCACGACAAGCCCAACGTCGAGCGTGGCGGCGACCGCTTCCACAAGCGGAGAAAAAGGAGGCTGCGGCTGCGCATGATTATTCTGGTTTACCGTGAGGCGCTGGCGCAGCCACAGCGCGTAGCCAAGCGCCGCCAGGCAAGCAATCGCAAGAAGCGCTGTTAGTGGTGTCACAGTCATTGCAGCAGAATGCCACTAGCCTTCGGTGCGCACGGCTGTTGCAGGAGGTTCAAACCGGTAGCCAACGCCACGCACGGTTTGAATGTACACAGGATGACTCGGATCAGGCTCGACTTTCTCGCGCAACCAGCGCACATGCACATCCACTGTGCGGCTGTCGCCGGGAAAATCGTAGCCCCACACGCGCTCCAGCAGCACGTCGCGCGACAACGCCATGCCACGATTGCGCATCAAGCAGGACAGCAGATCAAACTCTTTTTGCGAAAGGTTGATCTCCGCTTTGTCACGCCATGCGCGCCGCGAGCCGGTATCCACCCGCAGCAGGCCAGCCTCCAGCACCTCAGAGGAGCCGCGCGTCTGTCGGTCGGTGCGGCGCATGATTGCCCGCACCCGCGCCAGCAATTCGCCCAAACTGAACGGCTTGGCCACGTAATCGTCCGCGCCAAGCTCCAAGCCCGCAATACGATCCACCTCATCCTCGCGGGCGGTCAGCATGATAATCGGGGTATCGTTTTCCTGGCGCAGAATACGGCAGACGGAAAAGCCATCGAGCCGTGGCAGCATCACATCCAAAATGATAAGATCGGGCTGCTCGCGTCGAGCAAGTTCAAGCCCCGTCACACCATCAGTGGCAGCAAACACGGTGTAACCTTCACGCTCGAAGTTGTAGCGCAAGGTTTCCGAAAGCGTCGGATCATCTTCAACAAGCAGCAAAGTTGGCATAATAGTAAGACCGTATAGGTACGAAGGTGAACGTTCAGAAACCGTCGCATGCGCTAATCGGTTGCACGGCCCACGCCGTCCACAGCGCGGCATACGTACACTGTTGTGTCGCGCCCGGTCGCAGAGTGGTACGCTGCCGCCACTTCTTCCGTGAACTGCGCCACTGCCGACGATGCGACCATGCTGACCGTGCAGCCGCCGAAGCCACCGCCGGTCATGCGTGAGCCATAGCAGCCGGGCTGGCGCTGTGCTATCTCGACCAGCGTGTCGATATCAGGCACAGTGATTTCATAATCATCGCGCATGCTGACATGTGACGCATCCATAAGCTCGCCAAATCGCACGACGTTGCCATTCAACAGCGCGTCCCTGGCTTCAAGCACACGTTGATTCTCGGACACAACGTGCCGCGCTCGCGCCAGCACCACTGGCGGCAGCAACGAACCGTATTGCGCCAGATCCTCCATGGTCACGTCACGCAGCGCGCGGATTTTGGGCAGCTTTTGCTTGAGCAAACGCACCGCCTCTTCACATTGCGCCCGCCGTTCGTTGTAGCCGGAGTCGCTATGCTGGTGGCGAATGTTGCTGTCGCACACCACAATATTGATGCCCGACGGCAGCGGCACCGGCTGGAAGTCCAGGTCGCGGCAGTCGATCACCAGCGCATGATCGGCCTGCCCCATCGCAGAGATCAATTGGTCCATAATGCCGCACTGCACGCCAACAAAATTGTTTTCCGCACCCTGCGCCAGCAATGCCAACTCTTCGCCCAGCAAGTTCAGCCGATTGAGCACCTGGAAGGCATAGCCAGTCGCAACTTCCAACGCCGCCGAAGAGGACAGGCCCGCGCCACGCGGCACATCGCTCATGATCATGAGGTTTGCGCCACCCAGCGGATGATCAGCGATCTGCAAGCCTTTAACTACACCGCGAACATAGTTGCTCCATGGGTGTTCCACGCTGCGCTCGATCTGCGCCAGGGAGAAGGCATCTTCCTCACCCAGGTCGGCGGCGAACACCTCCACCCGGTCGTCATCACGCGGGCGGGCGGCCACATACGTCGCCCGGTCGATTGCGATAGGACATACAAAGCCGTCGTTATAATCGGTGTGTTCGCCAATGAGATTAACGCGGCCGGGCGCGCGAACGATCAGTCGCGGATGAATGCCATAGTGTTGTTCGAATTGTGCGCGAATGACATTTGTATCGAGCATATATTTTCTCGGCTCTTTTCAGTACATGCGCAAGCATTATAGCACAGCGAGGTCAGATTCGAACAGCACAAAGGCCGGTGGAGCACCGACCTGTTGAACATCTTTATTACGCTGTTTCGGCATTATCGCTATAGGTCAAGTTCCATGAGTAAGTCGCTATGGATCGGGTTTTCATGCTGTCGCTCGGGGCTAACCGCAAGGTCAACCTTGTAAAACTGCACCTTTGAAGCGTGCTGTAACGCTGGCTCTTGACTAGCCCACACGGTCCACAGTGCATGGAGCCGCTGATTGAGCAGCCGCTGATCATCAGTCCTGATTGTTCGTCTGATCAACGTTTCCAACTGTGCAGGCGAAAAGTCGCTCTGCATAATTTGATGGCTCAAAGGAATGCTCTGTCCTTCTGCCGTACGCGCGACCACCTGAAGCGACTCAGCTTCAGCGTCGGCCAATCCGTCGAAACGTGGGTAGCAGGCGAGCGGCCAACCCGCTTCGACCTTCATTACGCCGAAAAAGATGTTGCCAGCCAGCAAGAAGCTGCCAACCGCCACCGTTGCGTACATGGTCAACGGCGTAACGCGCGAAGGCACAGCTCGACGCAGATTACCATGCTGCGCGACGCTGCACACGCGGCTATCTGCAACACGGCGATACATGCGTTGTCCGAGCACAGCGACCGGCTGAAGATACAGCAATGGCAACACAAGCCACAGCAGCGGCATGCGCCACGCAATTGCCCGGTACGCTGCGAACCCGGCCCAGTGGGTCTGCCCGGCCACGGCGTGTATGTCGATCAGCGCCTGCTGGTCAAGCACACGAAGGTTGTGCCGAGCAACCGCTTGCTGATCCAGCGCATTGACATAGGTGATTCGGCCAAATAGATCAAACGCGCGCAGTGTTGCAATGGTGCGACAGCAAATGCCACAATTCCCATCGTATAGCACGAACATGTCGGCCTTGAACAACCAGCGGCCAAACCTTTGCAGCAGCGACGCCCAGTTAAAGAACAGGACGTAGAACACTACCAGCACAAGAAACGAAATGTGCATGAACACGTACACCATGGAGTGAAACATGATGCCGCCCAACGCAAGTAGCTGCCGTACACGTGGAAAGAAGATAATGGCAATGAATGTCATTTCAAATACAATAGTACCCAATGCAGCACTCTTGTACAGCAATGGGTAATGATCAATTGCAAAGAACGGCTGCCACCCATCAAGCGACATCCACTTCTCGTACATGCGGAACTTCAGATTGTCAGAGAACGCCCAATCGAAGCCGCTGGTCCAAAATTTCCAAAAGCCAGGAAAGAAATACAGCACGCCGAGCAACAGCCATGCAAAGCGGAGCGGCAGGGCGTACACGCGCGCAGGTAGCAACGGTGCTGTGCTTCCTTGATCGGCCCGCCGCCATGCCGCGAAGACGGCATCGATCGACAGCGCGTCGCCGCAGCGGCTCACAGCGAGCAGCGCCAGAAACCAGAGAAGATGGTGTTGATGGTCGATCTTGCCAAAGAATTGCGGCACGCCAAGTACATATAACCCGATTATCAACGCCATCACAGTCGAGATGCGCGTAAAAAGGCCAACCAGCGCCATACAGCACACGACGTAAAAGAGCATGCCAGCGACTGTAACTGTCGTGGGGGTGATCGGAATGAGTGGTAGTACGGACTTCAAGCCGGACGGCGCGAACCGTAGTTCGGTTGGCAATTGGCTTAGCCAGACCATGTGCGGAATATCTACCGTTTGTATCAACATGGCAAACAGCACCATGCGAAAGACTGCTAAATTGATCGGTGATGTGGTGGCAGTGAAGAAGTTTACCACCATGCGCACCATATCATTGCGGAACATAATGCCTACAAACGCAAGTTCAACAACCACCGCAAGCAAAAACATGTGTGAAAAGAACAACCTGCTTTGTGCCTGATAAAACTCAAGTGGATGTGCTGATGGATGAATACGCTGGCTCAGCAGCGGTAGCGATTCACCGGCGTAGGCGCGCGTAATGAGATGTGGCATGACCAGCACGTACAGAAGCAATGGAACCGCTAGGATAGCGAATAACATCACACTCCGTTTGATCGCACACACGCGTTCATGGCAAAACTGATGTAGATATGCCACTGGTAGTGTTGAAAATATCCAATAACGAGATAGGCTACTCATAACGAAAACCTTCTTATGTTATGTTACGCAAGCTCGCTCCCCGACAACACGCCACACTAAATAACGTACTGAGGAGATGATGTGCTGAAGAGATGATGTGCTGAGGAATAGTTGCAGGTCGTAGGCGGATGCAACACACAGTTATTAGACTGTAAAATGTTTTATCACAAATCATTATGCCAGGGCACTCCGAGTATAAAGGCGATGTCATTCAATTACAATTACAAATTCTTCATATTTCTTATGTTTATGCCGCATTGATCAAGATGCACGAAGAGGTTATCGCTTGCGCTGCACGCGCGCAATTTCTTGCGCCACAATCCGGCGCGCGACCGCTAGCGAGGTCGCGTAGGTCGGGTCCATGCCGAAGTACGACAAGTTGCGCGAGCCGAGGTTGAGACCCTTGCTGTAGGGCGTGTCGGAGGCATAATGGAGGAAGCCGAGGTCAAATGGCGGGCGCAGAAAACTCACGATCTGACTGGTCGGATAGCGCTCCGGGAAAGTTTGCTCGTACATGGCGTTGAGGTACGGCCCGGCCTCCATCTCCACATCAGTGAAGAAGTCGCGGTACAGCGCATCGAGAAAAGCTTCGTTCTGTAGAAACGTGCCACGCGAGGTGGCGGCCTTCTGGTTGTCGAGCACGCTGCCATGCGCGAGATACGGCTCAACATCGTCGGCGCTGAAGGCCGGCGCGAAGCTGTAAGTATTGTTGGTATGCTCATCGTACACCTCGTTGGGGATGAGCACATCACCGATTTTACCGTTTAACGTGGCGGCCTTCCCGATAACATACACGCCGCGCATGTCGCCAATGCTACGGGCGACGATTTTCAGTATGTGGTAGGCGGCGAGGCCGAGCGGATAATCAATGTTGATTACTAGCGCGTCGCTGTTTTGCAGCAGCGCGCAGCCTTCCATGCAAATGCGCGGATCGAGCCGAGCCGGGTCGAGTTTGCCAAGTTCGATAATTTGCACGTCCACGTCCACGTAGAAACGGCTCCCGACGCGACGAATGCCAAGCCCCTGCTCCTCGGCGGCGCGGCGCGCGAAGTAGGCGGCGCTTTCCGGCTCGGCCTGGTACTTTTTCTGAACGTAGTAGAAAAAGTTTTCCAGCGACGACGGCACTTGCTCGGCCACGATTTTGTCGTATTCGCTGAGCAGGCCAGCATGGTTGTTGCCGCGAATGAATTGGAGCAATTCTTCAGTGTTGCGTAGCGCAAAGCCAGAAAACAGGTTGACCAGACTGTGCGTGTTGCTGGAAACGAAGTAGATCGGCACGATCGCGAAAATTGATCTGCGGCAGCAAATCATCAATGTGAAACCACCAGCGCAAAGTCGCCCGCTCGTAGTCCATCAGCGAGCCGCCCAGCATGCGCACGGCGAAGCGCTTGCGCCACTCGGCCATGCGCAGCAGCCGCACTGCCGTCTCCGCGCCCCAGATCGTGCGCAGCCGCGCGATGGCCTCGCGCTGGAGGCCGAGCGACGCAAGCAGTAAATCCTGCTCGTCGAGCGGCAGCGCCGTATCGTCGCGCATGCATTTCAGTGCGTCGACCAGCCGTTGGTCGTCCAGCAGCGCATGCATTTTATTCCACTCGATCTGGAATGCTACTGAGCATGGGGATGATGTCGTCCACATCTGACGGGCTGGCAATCAACACAGCCAGCGTTTCATCGCCGTCAAAGAACATCTTGCGCCGTCGTCCGGGCGCGTTGACCGGCTGCCAGCGCTCGACATCACCATAGTCGTGGCGGGCGAATACTTCATGCGATTGGCCGAGCAACACCAGCCGCACCCGGTCAATGCAGGGCGGCAACCGCAGCGAAGTATAGGTCAGCGCGGAAAGGTCGGGCATGCCCGAGCGCACATGCACATGCAGGCTTGGGTCGAACGTGCTGTACGGCTCGACCAGCGCCTGAATTTGAATTTCGCCGGTACTCCGCAGCAGCGAATGATAGGTGCGGTGGAACAAGTCCAACGGCGCGCGGACGGCATGATCTTGTAAACGCATAGCTTTTTGCCACAGAGGTCACCGAGAGCACAGAGGGTTTGTGGATAGAACGCAGAGCAGTAACGTAGCAGGGCGTTCCTTCACCAAGATTGCTGTCTCAATACGCTCGGTGTCCTCTGTGTTCTCGGTGGCTTACGTGCTTATGAAACGCCAATATCCCAGGCCGCCTCAAGATCTTTGGCCGAGAAGCGGCGGAAGGCCAGCACGGTGTTGGTGCGCAAAATGCCGCTGGTGCGGGCCAGAGCCTCCGGCACGACCTCGGCCAGCAGATCGTATTCCGGCAGGCGCACGACGGCAATGATGTCGTATTCGCCGGTGACGCTGTACACCTCAGCGACATGTGGCGTGTTGGCGATCGACTGACCAATGTCGGCAATGCGGTCTGGCTCGCACTAAATCATCACAAAGGCTGTGAGCATACAACGCTCCTTGTTCATGCTTGTTGCGGTTACATGCAGTATACTCGAAGCTGCCGCGACACACAACGCTCATTCCTGCTTGACGCTTCCTAGGCGCTCATGTATACTCAATGCGCTTTACAAATCGCGTCCCGGCAGCACGTCCGCGCTCGCACTGAACACAGTTTGGCAATGCACGATGGCACTGTTTTCGACGGAGGAGTCGAACGGTTGACGCAACGCCAGCCCCCGCTCTCCGCCTGCACTCCACCGCAGCATTGACACGCTGTGTGTATACGCATTGCGTCTTTGTTATGAATAGTGTAAAGGCAGGCTTTCCCATGGCAACACGTCCGCGTATTCAGCACGTCAGCATTCCGCGCCCGCGCGGGATGGAAAGCGCATCACAGGCCCGCGCCTTTTACGGCGACCTTTTAGGGCTTCAGGAAGCGTCGGTTCCCGGTTCCATTCAGAGTCAAGATTCTCGTCTGGTTTCACGTTGGCGACGGCGAGTTGCACGTCTTTTCCAGCGATACGCCCAACCCCCGCTCGTCTCAGCATTTTTGCATGGAAGTCAATGATGTAGACGCGCTGCGGCAGCGGCTGGTGGACGCAGGCTACGAGCCAACCGACACGACGCCGATTCGCAATCGCCCGCGCTTCTTCTGCCGCGATCCGTTTGGCAATCAGATCGAGTTCACGACGATCGTTGGAGATTACAACGAATAACCGGAACTGCGCCGCAAACGAGTGAGAGTTGCCACAGAGGGCACAGAGTCCACCGAGGAAGTATCGTTAACATGCACTCTGTGTGCTCTGTGGCAAAACTGAACTGTATGTGGAGGAGAGCATGGCAAACACTATTGGTGTTGGATTAGTTGGCTACAAATTCATGGGCCGCGCGCACTCGAACGGCTACCGGCAGGTGAAAGCGTTCTTTCCCGACGTGGCGCTCAAGCCCGAAATGACGGCCGTGTGCGGTCGCGATGAAGCTGCCGTCAAGGCGTTCGCGGAGCAGTTTGGCTGGCAGAGCACCGAAACCGACTGGAAGAAATTGGTCGCGCGCGACGACATCGGACTGGTCGATGTGTCGACACCGGGCGACACCCACGCGCCGATTGCCATTGCGGCAGCCGAGAACGGCAAGCACGTATTTTGTGAAAAGCCGCTGGCGAACACGCTGAAGGAAGCTAAGGACATGCTGGCGGCGGTGCAGAAGGCCGGCGTGGTCGGCATGGTCAACTTCAACTACCGGCGCGTGCCAGCGGTGCAGTTTGCCAAACAACTGATCGATGAGGGGCGGATCGGCAAGATTTATCACTGGCGCGCCGTGTATCTGCAAGACTGGATCATGGACCCGAACTTTCCGTTGGTCTGGCGGCTGCAAAAGAATCAGGCTGGCTCCGGCACGCTGGGCGACCTTGGCGCGCATATCATCGACCTGGCGCGCATGCTGGTGGGCGAGATCACGACCCTGACCGGCATGACCGAGACGTTCATCAAGCAGCGGCCAGTGCTGGCGGCCAGTGACGCAGGGCTGGGCGCGACAGCCGGCAAGGAGATGGGCGAGGTCACGGTGGATGACGCGGCGTTGTTCCTGACGCGCTTCGAGAATGGCGCGGTCGGCTCGTTCGAGGTGACGCGCTTCGCCAACGGGCGCGCCAACTACAACGCCTTCGAAATTAATGGCAGCAAGGGCAGTATTGTCTTCAATTTGGAGCGCATGAACGAACTGAACGTGCTGTTAAGCGATGATCAGGACGACGTGCGTGGCTTCCGCAACATATTAGTAGGCACCAGTGGCGCGCACCCGTACATGAGCGCGTGGTGGCCAGCCGGACACATCATCGGTTGGGAGCACACCTTCACGCACGGCGTGTACGATTGTCATGAACGGCATCGCCAAGAATGAGGCTCCGCACGCCACTTTTGAAGACGGGCTGCGCTGCCAGGCCATCCTCGACGCCGTCGAGAAGTCGGCGGGCAGCAAGAGTTGGGTGGAACCGGAGTATTAGGAAGTAAGAAGTAAAAAGTAAGAAGTAAGAATAATTCTACTTACTTCTTACTTTTTGCTTCATCTTTGGAGGGAATTATGGCACGACCTGTCACATTGTTTACCGGCCAGTGGGCCGATTTGCCACTGAAGGATTTACTGCCCAAGATCAAGGACATGGGCTACGACGGCGTAGAGTTGGCATGCTGGGGCGATCATTTCGAGGTCGACAAGGCGCTGGAGAGCGATAAGTACGTGCGCGAGAAGCGCGATCTGCTAGATCAATATGGACTCAAGTACTTTGCGATCAGCAACCACCTCGTCGGCCAGGCAGTTTCTGATGCAATCATTGATGAGCGCCACAAAGGCGTTCTGCCGCCGCGACTGTGGGGCGACGGCAAGCCTGAGGGCGTCCGGCAGCGCGCCGCCGAGGAGATGAAGAATACCGCCCGCGCCGCCAAGGCGTTCGGCGTGTCGCAAGGTCAACGGCTTCACCGGCTCACCGATCTGGCACATGCTCGTACTTCTTCCCGCCGACCAGCGAAGATCTGATCGAGGCGGGCTACCGCACGTTTGCCGAGCAGTGGAACCCGATCATGGACGTGTTCGACGAAGTGGGCGTGAAGTTCGGCCTGGAAGTCCATCCGACCGAAATCGCCTACGACATCGTGACGACCGAAAAGGCGCTCGACGCGATTGGCCGGCGCGAGGCGTTCGGCCTGAACTTCGATCCGAGCCATCTGCATCACCAGTTCGTCGATCCGGTGCTGTTCATCGAAACGTTCGCCGACCGCATCTATCACGTGCATGTCAAGGAAAGTGTGCGCAACCTGAACGGGCGCACCAGCATTCTCAGCTCGCACCTGAACTTCGGCGATCCGCGGCGCGGTTGGGATTTCGTGTCTCCTGGTCATGGCGGCATCAATTGGGACACAATCTTCCGAGCGCTGACGCGGATCGGCTACAACGGCCCGCTATCAGTTGAGTGGGAGGACAGCGGCATGGACCGCGAGTTCGGCGCGAAAGAGGCTGCGGCCATGGTCAAGACGCGCGACTTCCCGCCCAGTTCGGTCGCCTTCGACGCCGCGTTTCAGAAGTAAGAACTACCCTTCACCCCAGCCCCTCTCCCGTCGCCGCTGCTGGGGTCAGCAGCAGCGCGGGGAAGGGGTGGCGCGTAGCGACGGAGTGAGGGCCTTCTATCGAGCATACAATCATTACAACACTGCAAAACAAAGTCGCCATCGTGACCGGCGCAAACCGCGAGATCGGCGCGGCTATGTGCATTGCGCTGGCCGCCGAGGGCGCGGCGATATTTGCATCGCACTACGGCGAAGCGGAGCGGGTCGCCGCAACCGTGGAGCAGATCGCAGCCAGCGGCGGGCGAGCAGTGGCCTATGAAGCCGACCTGCGCACCGTCGCAGCGAACCGGGCGCTCGTGGCGCGCGCCGTGGAAGCCTTCGGACGCCTTGACATCTTCGCCGCCAACGCCGGGCTGACCATGGAAGCGCCGTTTCTGGAAACCGACGAGACGACATGGGACACGGTCGTTGATCTGAACCTGAAAGGCTCGTACTTCGGTGCACAGGCAGCCGCGAGGCAGATGATCCGGCAGGACGATGGCGGGCGGATTGTGTTTTCTTCGTCGGTGACGGGCATGCGCGGCTTTGCGGGGTTGTCAGCCTACGGCATCACCAAGGCCGGGCTGCGCCACATGGCCAGGGTGCTGGCGGTGGAGCTTGGACCACACCGCATCAACGTGAACGCGCTGGGCATCGGCGCGATCCTCAACGAGCGCAACTTGGCGGGCGACGATGACTACGCCGCGCATTGGGCCGAAGTGAACCCCGCTGGCCGCGTTGGCTACCCGACCGACATCGCTGGAGCGCTACGTTTCCTCGTCTCTCCGGACGCCGACTGGATCACCGGGCAAACGCTGGTGGTAGACGGCGGGCTGACCGCGCTGCCACGGACGCCGTGAGAAGACGAGCGGATCATTTTGAATTGTGGATTGGCGATTGATCCTTCGTCAATCTATAATCTGCGGGACCAACAGCATTTTGCATCGATCTCATGACTTTGCACCGTCATGATGCAAGCGCCGCGTGCCGAATGCAATCAGTATCCATGAGTATTGAGCCCAACTGGGATTAACGTAGGCAATCCCAATCGAGATCAGGAAAATAATCGGCGGAATCAAAACGCGGAAGAGAACGTGGCGGAACTCAGTCGGCGGCAGTTGATGTTCCACCAACCGTCCGCCCAGATTTGCATGCAGCCAAATGATGCTACCCAGCAACCCGGTCACTGTCATAGTCAGCGAGTAGAAGATCGTCGCGGTGCGGTTGCCCGATTCACCAATAATGCTCGTGGGGAAGGGAATAAAAGCAACCGCCATGAGCAGCAGTAAATTGAGAAAGATCAGTCGCTGGTCATAGCGCTTGATGAAGCGAAACATCCGGTGATGGCTCATCCAGTACAATCCAATCACCAGAAAGCTGATGATGTAACTCAGGTATTTTGGCCAGATGACGAGCAAGGCGTTCAATAGCGCCTCGTTGGTCACCGGCTCCTCCAGAGCAGGTAAGCGAATCTCCAGTGCGAGCAGCGTGATCGCAATCGCAAATACCGCATCGCTGAAGAAGATTAGCCGCTCCAGGCCCATATGATCTTCGATGATTCCCATCGCAGGAGCGGCAGGTATGGCATGAGTCGTTCGTTTGCCCACAGCGCGTTTCATAGCAGCGTTCCTTGATTCTCGGCTTACCCGTCCATTGAAGCAGCAATGACTACAGTCCTTTCGCAATCATAGCATGAGTTTCCACGAAGCTATTCCGCCATTTGGCCTACTCCACTTCGACAATTGGATGTCCCCGCGCCGGCATGCGCGCCGCGCAACGTCGTGAATCATCGCACTGAACCTACAAAGAGACCCTTCGCTGCGCTCAGGGTGACATGGCGGGCGCTGCGACCCTTCGCTGCGCTCAGGTGACAGTGTTTTCCATGTCATGTTGAGCAAAGCGAAACATCTCACTGAACATACTTTGTAATCTTGTTTGTTTGACACTGCCGCCTATCTGTGCAATGCTACATCATCAATACGTTTTCGCCGCCGCTCGCCCGGCATCTGAACCAGACACATAATACATGACCGCATCGCAACTACCGCTCGAAGTGCCCGCTCACCACAACCAGCAGCTCTTTTCCGACCATTACCTCGATCATCTGCTGCCACAGCGCCCCGAATGGCAGGCGCTCGCTGGCGAGGCCGCCGCAGCCATGCAGCGCATTGCCGCGATTGCGCGTCGTTTCAACACCGCAGCTAACGAGGCGCAGCTTGAAGAAGATTCTGGCGCGCCCGATCCTGCGCGAGCTAGGCCACACCTTCGAGGTACAGCCCGCGCTCCAGACGCCGCTCGGCACCAAGCGCCCCGATTATGTATTCTACCGCGACGAAGCAGCGCGGCAGGCGCTCCGCGGCACGACGCTGACTGACGAGGCGTTGCGGAGTGGCGGCATTGCCGTCGGCGACGCCAAAGCATGGGACCGCCCGCTCGATGTGACGGCGCGCAAAGGGCATGCCGATGAGGTCAACGCCAACCCATCGTACCAGATCGCGTTCTACATGCAGCATAGCGGCCTCGCATGGGGCATGCTGACGAACGGGCGGCTGTGGCGGCTGTATCACAAAGACAGCGCCCACAAGCTCGATCGCTTCTACGAGGTCGATCTGTTTGCGCTGCTCGACCGCGCTGATCCGCATGCGTTCCTGTACTTCTACGCCTTTTTCCGCCGAGCCGCCTTTGATGCCGGGCCGCTCGGCCTCGAAACGCTGCTCGCCGCCAGCCAGGAATACGCCCGCGCCGTCGGCAATACGCTCAAGGATCAGGTCTACGACGCGCTGCTGCACATGGCGCAGGGCTTTCTCGACCATCCCGCCAATGGCTTGCAGCCCGACCCGGCGACGCTCAAACAGATTTATGACAACAGCCTGATCGTGCTGTACCGGCTGCTGTTCATGCTGTACGCCGAGGCGCGCGACCTGTTGCCGTTGCGTGAAAGCACAGCCTACCGCGACGATTACAGCCTCAACGCGATCAAGCGGCGGGTGGCGCAGGATCGCGAGTATGGCCATGCGCTGCTGCCGACCAGCACGCGCTACTGGTCGCAACTGCGCGATCTGTTCGGCATGATCGACCGTGGCAGCCCGCCGCTCAAGATCGCGGCCTTCAACGGCGGCCTGTTCGACCCGCAGCGCCACACGTTCCTTGAGCGCTACAGCATTGGCGATGCGCGGCTCCAGCATGCGATTGATCTGCTGGCGCGCGTGAACAAAGAGTTCGTGGACTACCGCGACCTGGCCGAGCGCCACCTGGGCACGATCTACGAAGGGCTGCTGGAATATCATTTGGAGGCGCTTGCGCCGGCTGACTCCCTCACCCCGGTCTTCGACCACCCCTCTCCCAAATTGGGAGAGGGGCCGGGGGTGAGGGCAATAAAGGGAGAGGGGCCGGGGGTGAGGGCAGCCTTCACCATTGACCTACTCAACGACAAGGGCGAGCGCAAGGCGACCGGCTCGTATTACACGCCCGATTACATCGTGAAGTACATCGTGGATCAGACGGTCGGGCCGGTGCTGCGCCGCGCCGTGGACGGCAAAACCGGCGACCGCGAGATCATCCGCGCCGTGCTGGAAGTCAATGTGCTCGATCCGGCCATGGGTTCCGGCCATTTCCTGGTGGAGGCCACCGACTACATTGCCTCGTTTCTGGTCGATCTGGGCGTGCAGCCTGACGAGGAGACCGGCGGCGAGGCCGACGTGGCCTTCTGGAAGCGGCGCGTGGCGCAAAGCTGCATCTACGGCGTGGACCTCAACCCGCTGGCGGTCGACCTTGCGAAGCTCTCGCTGTGGCTGACAACCGTCGCCAGGGATCGCCCGCTCTCGTTCCTCGACCACCACCTGCGCTGCGGCAACGCGCTGGTCGGCGCGCGGCTGGAGTCCCTCACCCCCGGCCCCTCTCCCAACGTTGGGAGAGGGGTGGCGCGTAAGCGACGGGGTGCGGGCAAACGCAAGCCCAACGCCCAGCCGGAAGCGCAACTGGCGCTGTTCGACGAGGAGGCGCTGCGCCAGAGCATGAGCCGCGCCGTCGATTCGATGTGGCTGATCGAGGGCAGCGCGGCCCACACCGTGGCCGATGTGAAGGAGCAGGAGCAGGCGTACCAGCGGGTGCGCGCCGACCTGAACGCCAAATACGGGCGGCTGGCCGACCTTGTGACGGCGACGCACTTCGGCCTGGCGATTGACCAGACGCTGTGGAACCCGCTGGCCGATTACGCGACCGGGCGCACGATTGCCGCGCACCAGCGAATCGTTGATTGGCTCGCGGAAGCCGAGCGGATCGCGCATGAACGGCGCTTCTTTCACTGGGAGCTAGAGTTCCCGGAGGTGTTCTTCGATCGGCACGGCCAGCCGCTGGGCGACGCGGCGGGCTTTGACGCAGTGGTCGGCAACCCGCCGTACATTCGCCAAGAAGAATTAAGTCAATTCAAGCCATTTCTTGCTCATGCATTTCCTGAAATTTATAACGGCGTTGCCGATTTATATGTGTATTTCATTGGTCAAGGAATACGTCAGCTTCAGCAGAATGGACGCTTCGCTTATATCACATCTGGTACATTTCGCAAGTTGAATTTTGGCGCGCCGTTACGCACATATTTAACATCTGAAGCAACTGTTACTGAAATCGTAGAGTTTGGCACGCAGCAAGTTTTCTCGGATGCCATTACTTATCCCATTATTCTGATAATAGAAAAACAACCTTCAACACCAGAATCTACCATCTCGATAAGAGAGCTTGTGAGTTCTAACAATTTTTCTGAACCGCTATTAGCTCCAGCGCCTACTGGTAGTAATACTTGGGTTTTTAATAATGCAAGCCTTCAACACATTCTCCATGGATGGGGTAAATCACAGCAACTTGGATCATTGCTCAGTTCAGCAATCTACCGAGGTATAACAACGGGCTTAAACGAAGCATTTGTCATTGATCAAAATACTCGCGATCAACTTGTTCAGGCAAATCCAGCGTCTACAGAAATGATAAAACCGTTTCTTCGAGGAGAAGATTTAGGTCGTTGGTATACTGAAGTGGGAGAATTATGGTTAATTCTAATTCCATCTGGATGGACAGTTTCAAAGTTTGGGCACGGATTAAGTATAGAGGAAGGGTGGCAGCAGCTTCAAAATCTGTATCCGAAAATTGCTGCACATTTGCGTCCTTTTGAGGGTGCAGCAAAAAAGCGTTATGACAAGGGTGATTTTTGGTGGGAATTACGGCCTTGTAACTATTATCCTGTCTTTGAACGTCCTCGTATCAATTCGACTAAAGTCTCACTCGTCCCAACGTTTTCGTTGGTAAAAGAGCCTGCATATGCAGCGAATACATCATACGTGTTGCCACTTCTTGACGAAACGATTGGTTACTATCTCTTGAGTGTACTTAATTCAAAGATTTGTGGATACTATTGCCGAAGCGTATTTACACCAAAAGCAAACGGCTACTACGAAGTTCAGCCAGAACCGCTCACACGTTTTTCAGTTCCCCGCATCGCCTTCACCACACCCGCCGACGAGCGCGAGCGGCTGGTGGCTGAGGCCCGCGCCCGCTACGAACGCGGCGACCATGCCGCCGTGCTGGCGCTGGTCAACGAGCAGTTGCCGCGCATGCCCGACGGCGCGCCCGACGCAGCCAACGAACGCAGCGATGTCGTCCATGACCTCCTCGCCTTCCTGGCCGAGCAGATGATCGCCATGAACAAACAGCGCCAGGACGCGCTCGAAGATTTCACCATCGACCTGGAAGGCGTGCTGCCCGCTGGCATGCTCGCCAAGCTGGGCCGCCTGTGGACGCCGCCGCGCACCGGAGCCGCCGCCGACGAAGACGCCATGCGCATGCTTGGCCCGCTCGCAGCGGGGCGCATCGAATTACGCGACGACATCGGCGCGCTCAACGAAGAACAATGGAAATGGCTCATCCGGCGGCGCGTCAAAAAGCTCGACAGCCTGGCCGATGTGGTACGCGTGTTCCGCCGCCGCCAGCCGCCCATCGCCGCGCTCGACAAACGTATCGCCGCCACCGACCGGCTGATCGACCAGATCGTCTACCGCCTGTACAACCTCACCGACGATGAGATCGCCATTGTGGAGGGCCGCGCATCGGAACGATGAGACCCTTCATTTCGTTCATGGTGACAACGCAAAACCATGTCATGCTGAACGGAGCGCTGTCCTGAGCGCAGTCGAAGGGTGAAGCATCTCACCGAATACACCATGAGACCCTTCGCGGCAGAGCCGCTCAGGGTGACATAGCAATCGGTGACGGTGACAGCGCAAACCCGTGTCATGCTGAACGAGCGCAGCGACGTGAAGCATCTCACTGCGTCAGCGCTGAGACCCTTCGCTGCGCTCAGGGTGACAGTGTGATGTTGCGAGTAACAATACATCATCCATGAGGATAGCACAATGGATCACAGCGAAATGGTTGCGCTGATTGCCGAAGGAGTCACAGCACGCGCTGGCGTCTGGGCCGAACTCGGCGCGGGGCGCGGCGCGTTCACGGAGGCACTGCGTTCGCTGCTCAGCGCAACAGCGACAATCTACGCTGTTGACCGCGACGGTGCAGCGGTGCGGCAGCTCGCGCGCATGGCCGCCGCGCCGGGCGCTGCCATTGTGCCGCAGCAGGCCGACTTCACCCATCCGCTTCATCTGCCGCCGCTCGACGGTCTGCTTATGGCGAATGCGCTGCACTTCATCCGCAATCAGCCTGAGGTGCTCGCCGCGTTATGCACGCATCTACGGCCCGGCGGGCGCGTGCTGCTGGTCGAATACGACCTCGAACGCCCGACCTCCTGGGTGCCGTTTCCCGTTCCGCCTGTTCGCTTCACGGAGCTTGCCATGGCTGCCGGGCTGTCGGCATCGCGCATCGTCGGCACGCGGCGCTCACCATCGAGCGGCATCGCTATGTACGCGGCGGTCGCGGTGAAAGCAATTCCATGATTGCACAACGGCTGACGCCATGAGTCGCCCAGGGCGAGGCATGCCTCGCCCCTACAAAATACCCAATGCTGTTGGAAACTCCATCAACAGCCTCCGCAGCCCGCGTGCAGTGCGTGTGGCGTAGCAGCGAACGGGTTTCAACCTGTGGCGGCAAGGCGACAACGATTGATTGTAGAAGATAACAATTTTGTTAGTTGACTTTTCGAAAGGCGAGCGTACACTTGGGGCAACAGGGGACTCGCACCCTTCACACTTCCTTTCGGTCTTTGGTATTCCATTTCTATTGGGTTCAACGTTGAGCAGGATAGCTATCTGACACACTGATCCATTATCAACCCACCTGAAAGGAGAAACCAGTGATAAACGGCAGCGCAATTTATCGGCGGAGCATCGTGGCGGCGTTGAGTCTCATCGTTCTGTTCGTCGGCATGGTGACGCCGACCTTTGCGAAGAACGACAATCCCCAGGTCCTGCCCCCGAACTCGCACGCCTTTGGCAAGACGTATGGCGAGTGGTCTGCGGCATGGTGGCAGTGGCTGTACTCAATGCCAACGAATCAGCATCCACTGTATGACACTGCGGAGTGCAGCGAAGGGCAATCGGGCAAGGTGTGGTTCCTGGGCGGCACGTATCACCCGCCCTGTTAGAAGAAAATGTCGTTCTAGGACAGGCTGAGCGCACATGCACCATACCTTCTGGAACAGCGCTGTTCTTTCCGATCGTCAATGCTGAGTGCGCAACGATTGAGGGCGATGGTCCTAAAGAGGGACTTCGCGATTGTGCTCAATCCTTAGCTAACCTCATAAACAAGTCCACACTTAAGGCTACTATCGATGGAAAAGATTTGAACAACCTGAGCAAGTACCGGACGGAGTCGCCCCTGTTCACCTTTGGACCGCTCCCGGACGATAGTGTTGATGGAGCTCCGGCTGGCAAGACGAGTCTCTCAGTTGCCGATGGCTATGTTCTATTACTCGCGCCACTGTCTGTGGGCAAACACACCATCAAGTTTGGAGGCCAAGTTGAATTTCCTGATGGTTCAAAATTCATTCAGGACATCACCTACCACATCACTGTTGCGCCGAAAGGAAAACTGTAAGCTCGGTCTACACGTTTGCTACCCTGCTCAAGGCGCATGAACCAGCATGGCTGCATCTGAAGTAGATGCAGCCATGGCTTTGTATTTATCCTACGCTATGAGCCCCGCCCGCCGCTTCCAGCGCGCCGTCCATGCGCGCGCCGGTTCCAGATCGTCGGGCTGCATCCAGTGCTCGGCGCGGGCGGCGCGCGGTGCAAGGTCGCGCAGCATCGCCGCGCCCGCCCATGCGTAAAACGCCGCCATGTCGCCGAGCGGCCCTGCCACATCCCTGTAGCCGCGCTGCCATGCCAGCATGAGCAAACGCCGCAGCATCACAATTGGTAGTGTGCGTTGCTCGACTGCAATTGGCGAAAGCGTCAAAATTGTATGCGTGCGCGCAACATCAGCGCGCGGGTCGCCCGCCATGCTGTTGGGCCAGTCAAGCACTCCGGTGATCTGCCGCCCGTTAGTCATGACGTTCAGCGGGTGGTAATCGAGGTGCAGCAGGGCTGACATTCCGTTTGACAGCGACGCAAGCCGCTGCTGAAGCGACTGTTCCTCCGGCCCGGCCCACGCCACCCAATCCGTCGCATGCTGCGCGAGCGCGGGCGGCGCGGCGACCTGGTGAATCCTGGCATGCATGCGCCCGAATAGCCTGCCAAGCCGCACCACCTGCCATGGGCGCTCGCGCAGCGCCGCCAGCAGCGGACGCCCCGCGCACCACGACAGCAGCACCACCGGGCGCTCGTGCCATTCGCCAGTCGCGTCAACCGTCGGGACGGGCAGCCCGGCAGCGGCAGCCGCCAATAACGCCGCGACCTCGCGCTGGACCACGCTCGCCTGCTCGGCACGGAAGACCCGCAGCGCATGCGTCATGCCGCCATGCTCCACGCGCCAGATCGCAGTATCCTCGCCGCCATGCACCGGCACAATCGCAGCCACATTGTTGATGCCAAGCTCTTGAAGGATGGCGGCTGGATCGAGATCAATTGTCACCAGGTTGCTCCTTGCTGGCAGTTTACCCACCTTTGTGGCTCAGCACAACGTAGCATATGCGGTTATCATAGTTTGCGCAACTGTGGCATCATGTCACTGCAGCGGTACGCATGTTGCCACAACGCACACTGAATGCCCGCACGTATTCGCTTCACGCACAGGAGGCTTTCATGTTCAACCGCAGTGGGCCGCGCCGACCGGCGATGAGCCTGGGGGAGTGCCAGGCCGCGCTTGAAAAGGCGCAGCAGGAGGCAGCTGAACTCCATGACAAATATATTCGCGCCGCAGCCGCCATCGACAACATCCGCAAGAACACTGAGCGCGACATCCAGTTGCGCGTTGCGGAGCGCATGCGTGGTTTCAGTTTGCGGCTGCTCGATGTGGCCGACAACCTGGAGCGGGCGCTGGCCCACGCGCCGGAGGAAAGCCCACTGCGCAGCGGCGTAGAGGCGACATGGCAGCAGTTCCAGGCGGCGCTGCGTCAGGAAGGTGTCGAACCCATGGCCGTGGAGCCGGGCGCGCCGTTCGACCCGAATTATCATGAAGCTATCGCTGGCAACCCCGGCGATGTAGCCGTTGACACCGTCACCGATGTGGCTCAAACCGGCTACATGCTCGACGGACAGGTGCTGCGCCCGGCCCGTGTCATTGTCGCGACGCCGCGCCGCGCTGAATAAGCCTTCATGGCGCAGGCAGCGGCGGCAGCTTCGCACTGTACAACCAATTATCGAAAAACGAATCCAGGTTCTGGCCGCTGGCTTGCTCGGCGACGGCGACGAAATCAGGTGTGCTGGCGTTGCCGTCGCGGTACTGCGCAGCATAGGTGCGCAGCGTGCGAAAAAATGCCTCGTCACCGATGGTCAGGCGCAGGGCATGCAGCACCAGCGCGCCACGTTCGTACACGCCGGTGTTAAACAAGTCATTCGGCGGCGGGTCGCCAGTCGGCGGCAAATTCCTCTGCGCGATCTGGGCATATGTTCGTCGCGCAATACGATCAGCAGTGCCCGGCCCGAATTTGTGCTCCGACCACAGCCATGAGGCGTAGGTCGCAAAACTCTCATTCAACCAGATGTCCTGCCATGTTTCGAGACTGACGCTGTCGCCGAACCACTGATGCGCCAGATTCATGCGCCACCACGCCCTCGGCCCGATTCGGAGCTTGTGTCGCAGCGGCGCGCCCGAAGATCGACATAGTTTGCGTTTCCATAGCAAAGCCAAGATTCGTATCAATCACCGCCACGCCGTATGCCTCAAATGGATACGGGCCGAACACGCTGCTGAAATATGCGATCATGTCAGCAGTGGGCGCAAACACAGCGCGCGCCTGATCGGCGATCTCGGACGGAAAGTAGTTGCGGATTGGCAGCCCGTTCGGCCCCGTCGCGGTTTCCACTTTGTACTTGGCAATGTCCACCGTAACGAGGTAGCTCGCCAGTGGATGCGCCGTTTCCCACACATATGTCGTAGTTGAGCCATTGTCCACCGTTTGCTGCAACAGGCCGTTGGCGGCGACGACGTACGGCTTCGGCACGCTGATGCGCAGCGTGTAGGTTGCTTTGTCGAGCGGGTGGTCGTTGACCGGAAACCATGTCGCCGCGCCTGCTGGTTCGCTGGCCACGTAGATGCCGCCGTCGTAATGCGTCCAGCCAACCGGGAAGAACACCGCTTTGGGCACAAACGCTTCCGGCGTGCCGTGGTACGCAACGGTTGTTGTGAACGGCTGCCCGGCATGCAGCGCGGTCGCGGGCACGACGGTCAGTTCATGCGCGCTGCGCTGCACGGCGGCAGGTGCGCCATTTACGACCACGTCGTTTACTGTGAGGCCACGCAGATCAAAGTTAAAATCCTGGAGATCAGCGGTAGCGCGCGCGGCAATCGATGCCATGCCGGTGACCACGTTGCGTTCCACGTCCACCGCGAGGTCCAGCGTGTAATGCTGCACATCGTAGCCGCCGTTGCCAAGCTCCGAATAGTATGGGTCGCCAATGCTGTCCTGCGTTGGCGGGCGGAGCGGCAGACGCGCCGGGTTGGCATACGGCACATCGGTCGGCAGCGCGGCAGTTGCGGGCAGCGCCGTCGGCATGCTGGTTGGCGCGAGCGGCGGCACGACGGTGGCGGGGGCAACCGTTGGCAGCATGGTGGCGCTGATGGCCGCGGAGGTTTGTGGTGACTGCGCCGGACTACAGGCGGCAAGCGTAGCAAGCAGGAGCAAAATAACGATTTTGGGGACTTTAGCCATGGTAACTCTTTTATAGCAATTTGCCGTTGCATTGCACCTTCATCCTCAGTCCCGCTCCCAGTGGGAACGGGAAGCTGCGGCGGCAGCAGGGTGAAAATTACAATCGATGTATCAACGGCCATAGTCTGTCGATAGCACAAGAAGTATAGCAAAGCAACACTGGCATACACGGGCGCAAAAATGAACAAACCATAAGGAAAGGTCTCACACAACACTGTGTGAGACCTCAAACATGCGCGCATCGTTTTGTGAATGCCGCTACCGTCGCTTGTTGCCATCTGCCGGCCATGACTCGAACATGTTCGTCGCCGCGCTGCTGACTATCCTGTTGCTGTGGCGTGTTACCGTTCGATGCGCTGATCTGCGCATGCGGGCCGACGATCTGCGGCAGCAGTTGCGCCAGTACCAGCGTAGAGAGCGCTGAGTCGCCACTTTGGCCGCTGACCAGCAGCGGGCGCGGCGCATGGCGGGCCAGTTGCTCGGCCACTTGCAGCCGCCGCACCGCAAGCTCATAGTGCAGCACGGCGCGGTTGTCCTGATAGGCCTTGCCGAGATATTGCAAGCCGCGCGCTTCGTTTTCAGCCTCCTTAAGCGTTGCGCGCCCGCGTGCCTCGGTCTCCCAGCGAATTTTCTGCGCCTCGGTTTCACGCTCTTGCAGCATGCGCGCCACATCCTCGCGCGCTTTGTTGGTCGCCGCATTGATGTCAACCAGTTTGGCGTCGCGGACCTTCTTGGCGCGCTCGATCTCCATCTGCAAACTATCGCTGCGCTGTTTGCGGATCAATTCCCACTCGCGCTCGTAGGCTTGCAACTCCTTGGCGACTCGCTCGCGGGTGGCGAGGTGCTGCTGGTATTGCTCCGAAAGCTGCACATCCGGAATGTTCGCGCCGGTGATCCGCACGCCGTAGCGCGACAGCAGGCGGTTTAACAAGTTCTGCATGTCGCCCACGTCGCTGCCGCGCAAGTCATAGGCGCGCTCGGTCTGCACGCGGCGGCTGCGCTGCCGGATGGCGTCCTGCACGGCGCTGCTCAACACAATGTCGAAGTTGCTCGCGCCGATGTTGCGCACGAACGCGGTCGGGTCTTCGATCCGAAACTTCAGGAAGAACTCAATCGATTTCAGCGGCACATTTTCGGCGGTCGGGCTAGAAAGCACCGGCGCGGTGTAGGGAATCTCGGTCGAAGTATCAACCACAAATTCGACCTTGTCCCATGGACGCCACAAATAGTGCCGGCCTGGCGCCAGCGTACCAATAATTTCACCAAACCGCGACAGAATGCCGGTCGTGCCCTGCTCGATCCCGATCACTGAACTGCGCCAGAACCACAGCCCGGCCACAGCAAACACGAACAGCGCCAGCAGCAACGCTAGCCCGCGGATCAGGTTGCTGCCGGTGAACAGCGCCACCCCGACGAGATACAGCGCCACGCCCAGCAGCATCAGCCAGCCGTAGCCGCGCCGGCCCTTCGGAATGACCACCGGCACAACCTGGCCTTCCTCGCCGCTGCTGAGCAACTGGCGAATCTGGCTCCACGCCGCAACCGATTCGCGAATTCTTGAAAATCCTTGCCGTCGTACATCCATCGTCATGCTGCACCTCCCACGGCGGCATCTTCAACTGATGCTTCCTCTACAACCTGCGCGATCTGCTCCGCCCGATTCTTAATTCGTGTATTGATTTCTGTCATGCGCTGGCGAATGGCCTGCAAGTCCACGTCCGAATACAGCGCCTCGTCGCGGATGCCCAGTATCTGCCGCGCCGTCACCAGATAATCAATTGGCTGCGCATCTGCGCCGCCGAGATGAACGATCTGCGGGAGGTGCGTGGCAACCGACTCAAGCTTATTGAGCACATCCTGCTGGTAGCGGTACTGCAAAATTTCGGGATACAACGCGCTGCTCGCCGCCCGAATATCGAGCGCCTGCGCCTCCAACAGCGCCGCGTTGGCCTTGGCCGCGCTCTCGGCCTCGCTCAATAATTGGCGGGCGTAGGCATTGGCGCGGTGGGTCTCCTTCTCACGCGCCGTGTCTATCTGCGCCTGATACGTCGCGATCTCGGCGCGGATGCCCGACAGCGTCTCCTTCAGCGTCGCCAACTCGCGGTTAAGGTCGCCCTCGTCCTGCTCTTTACGCAGTTTCAATTCATACTGATATGTGTAGGCTTCCTTGGCAACCCGCACCATCTCCGGCGCGGCCAGGTCCATGCGATACTCCTGGCTGGACGGCTCGGCATGCGTGATATTGGCGTTCACGAAGCGCACCGCTGGCAGAAACTGCTGATTCAGGCTGTCGAGCAGCGACTGGGTCGTCTCGCCGATCAAGTCATAGATATCCTCAGCCTTTTGCTCGTAGATCAGCGCGCGCGTCACCTCGCTAATTGCGTTTTGCAATTTTTCTGAAAAGCCGCGCGCGCCGCCCAGCACAAAGATGAACTCAGCCGGATTTTCAATCTTGAACTGCAAAAACAGATCGACTGACGCGTTCACGCGGCTGGAAGTTGGCGCTTCGCGAATCGGCGCGTTGTACGGGTATTCCTTGGTCACGTTGACGATATAGCTGACCCGCTTCCAGGGGTTGATCAGCAGCTTGCGACCCGCGTCGGCAACCTCTTCCACTTTACCGAACTTGGTGATCAATCCTTTGCAGCCGTCGGGTATCATGACGAAGCTGTTGCGCCACAGACTGAAGGCGATGTACACCACCAGCAGCAGCCAGTAATGCGGGCCGAACAGCGTCGTGGCGACATTGCTGATGCCCAGCGTTCGGTCGAACAGCACCGCCGAAAGGCCGCCAACCAGCCCAATGATTGCCAGCGCAATCACGATCACAACCCAGAAGAATGAGCGGCTGTCCTTCGGCACCACCACCGGCGAAATCACATTGGTGAATTGGCCGTCCTCGCTGCGGCGCGGGAAGCTGCGATTGACGACCTCGGCCACATCATCAATCGAGGCGGTCATCTGGTCGATCTGCGTGCCTTGCGCCTCGCCGCGCTCGCGGGCCGACAAGAACTCACTGGCGTTCATGCGGAACTGCTCGAACGCCTCGCTCTGCGCCACGTCTTGCACTGTTTCGATTGCCCGTTGTAATCGGTTCATAGCACTCCTTTCGGCGTTTCCACTCCGGTTATTTGCACACATGCTCGATACCCATGTACGGGACATGATCAGGGTAAGTTGCGGCACCCACTCACTTCATGATACGGTGCATGTCAATTGTGGATGTGACATAATCGCCGTATGTGCCGGGAGCCGGATTTTTACGCATAATTCGGGTACAATCGTAATTCGGGGGCAATCGTAGGGGCGAACACAAGGTTCGCCCTCCTCAATCATTGAATAAAGAGGATGGAGGAAACATGACAGAGCATGGACATGACCAAAAACGCGGTTCTATCCTGAGCATCGGCAGCACCGGCAGCATTCTATCAATTGGCAGCGCAGGAAGTATCTTGAGCATTGGCAGCGCGGGCAGTATTCTGTCGATTGGCAGCACCGGCAGCATTCTGTCGGTTGGTAGCGCGTGGAGTTTTTGTAGTATCTTCAGTGCTGCAAGCGTGTTTAGCTTCTTGAGTTTCCTGAGTATCGGTGGGCAAAAAAGCTTTTATGTAAACAAATGGCGGCGCAGTAACCAGTAACATTGTAGCAGTCGCACGTCATGCAGCTCGGTCGCCTGGCCCGCTCCACAGCACACCTTCGGCATCCCAGCGCCAGCCGGGCGCGTCGAGCAGCAGTGGCAACTGCGGCCAGCCTGCGGCACTGCGTGCCTGCGTTTCCGGCCATGGGCGTACGCCGCTGGTCGCGTCGGATGCCTCGACGCAGCATGCCGCCACTGCGCTTGCCGCAGACAACGCTCGCTCCGGCTTCATACCGCGCAGCAACGCCATGAGAAAGCCAGCAATTGCCGCGTCGCCCGCGCCGGTTGTGCCTGCCACCTGCACATCGTAGGGCGCGATCCAGCACTCGTGGTTGGCCCATGCCGCTGCATCGACGGGCGCAGCAGCGCCCATCATGCCGAGCGCGGCAGTGTTGGTGGTGCGCAGGTACAGCCCACGCGGTCCGAGCTTGATCATGACGATCTTTGCACCAAGATCGAGCAATTCTGCGCTGATTTCGGAAAGCAGAACTGGCGTCACATGATCGAGCAGCGCGCCACCTGCCGCCACAAGCTGCGCGAAGATTGCAGGCCGGAGCAGCACCAGTAACTCCTCGATGCTCGGCACAAAGAGATCAACAAATGGCAGCACAGTAGCAAAAAGCGCATGCCAGTCCGCGCGGGCAGTGGCGCTGCCAAGTTCCGGCATGGCCAGATCGAGCGAAGTTGTGAGACTGTAGCGTTTGGCGCGCTTGAATAACGACACTAACTCCGCGCCGTTATGCTGCCACATACGACTCCATGATCGTTGGATAGCCAAAATGCATGAGCCGCGCGCCCTGTAGCATAGCGTCGGACACATCGGCGGCGCGAAACGTCGCGTTGCAGCCGGGCGCGTAGAGAAACATGCGGTCGGTGTTGGGCGGGCTGAGTACAATCGTGTATGACGTTGCTTCGCCGGGTGCTGTCACAAGGTTGTCTGCCAGATTTGCGCCATGCGCATTGATGATCTGCTGCACCACCGTGCCAAACACATCGGTACCAATTTTGCCGACCAGCCGCGCCCGCATGCCTAGCGTGTGCAAGGCCAGCCCGGTATTCGCCACCGCGCCGCCGGTCGCAAACACCGCCGCACCAAGCTCAACCATGCGTCCGGGCGCAAACTGCACGTCGCTGCTGACGACATGGGGAATAATGTCGAGGCACAGATGGCCCGCAACAACAATATCAACTGAGTCATCCATGATCAATGAAGAGCAATAAAAAAACAAAGCCACCACGTTCTGGATCGTGATGGCTTGAGAAAGGATTACGCAGTCGCTTTAAGCTGAGAAAGGTAGTGCTTGCGGAACTTGGCCACCTTCGGTGCGACAACCACCTGGCAGTACGGCTGGTCCGGATTGTTCTTGAAGTACTCTTGATGATAATCCTCTGCCGCGTAGAACTTCTCGAATGGCACGACCTCGGTCACAATCGGGTTGTCCCACACTTTTTCCTGCTCAAGCTCCTTCATCACCTGCTCGGCCACATCCTTCTGCTCCGGCGTGTGATAGAAAATTGCCGAGCGGTACTGCGTGCCGACATCCGCGCCCTGGCGGTTCAGCGTGGTCGGGTCATGAATAGTGAAGAAAATGTGCAACAGATCGCGGAATGACACCACCTGCGGGTCGAACGTGACCTGCACAACTTCGGCATGGCCGGTGCGCCCGGTACACACCTCGCGGTACGATGGGTTATCTTTCTGGCCGCCAGAATAGCCTGAGACGACATCGGTCACACCTTTGACATCATCGTAGACAGCCTCCAGGCACCAAAAACACCCACCGGCCAGCGTTGCCACTTCATTACTTTTGATTTCACTCGCGTGATTATGATCAGTGCTCATCATGCATGTCCTTTCAATCTTCTCCGACATGAACAGTATACCCTATGCAAAGGTGGCACGCATATACAAACTATAAGAATACAGGATTTGTATCTGCGTGTTTGCCTGTATGCTGTGCATGGCTGCGTATGCGCGGACGCATACGCAGCATCGCTGATCGAGTTCTTTGACAAGGACAATTTGCACTGATTCTGCATCAGATATGCGAGCCGGCCCAGCCGTACATCCGAAATCGAAAATCCGTTAGTCGACCGATTGCTCATGATTATCATTTGGGGCATGCTCCTCATTTGGGGCGTGCTCCTCACGCTGCATATGTAACTCGCCGTCGAGCATGCCACCATCATGGACAACCAGTCGGGCGGTCTTCACGCGGCCCTGTACCACGCCACTACCGGCCACTTCCAGGCGACCGCGGCACTCGATCGAGCCGTTGAAACGCCCTGAAATCGTGATATCCTCGGCTGCAAGCGTGGCCTCGACCTGCGCGCCTTCTTCCACATAAATGTACTGGCGCGACTCAATCGATCCGCGCGCATTGCCCTGAATGCGCACACCGCGCTCCGAGCGATAGTTGCCGTCGAAGAAGTCGTCCGGCCCGATCACACTTTCGGCTGGCCGCGCGCGCGGCGCGACATCCGTGGCGCTGGGCTGCGCTGCCACAAACGGCGTTGGCTCGGGCAGATCGGCGGGCGGTGCCACGTCAACCTGGGGAGCAGCGGTGCTGTCGGATGGCTGCTCTTCTGCTGGCGACGGGCTGTATGTTGTGGTTGCGGTTGATTCTTCCGCAATGTCGTTGAAGTCGTCAAGCTCGTCGAACTGGAGCGCTGGCTCCGGCTGCGTCTGACTGTGACTGAGGTGTTGTCGGCGGCTCATGATGGTGGCGATGGAACATGGAACATCTCCTTTGTGCGTTGTATGCTGGGTCTATCGTACAAGTCGCGCCGCCGCCGATCAAGCGTTGTTTCTTACGGTTCGATTGCAGAGATCAAATAGCATGGCAAGAGTTTATGCCCAAGCGCACAAAAGGGTTTTTGAAGCCACAGAGAACACAGAGTATTGAGCCGGTAGATTCCTCATCTCTGTGACCTCTGTGGCAAATAGTATGTAAAAAATCTACAGTGTGAACATGATGCATCAGGACTGACGTTGTTGTGCGCCGTCGTGCGGCAGCAGAAAGCACACGCGCGTGCCATGCGGCTGGGCTTGCTCGATCCAGATTCGCCCGCCATGCGCTTCCACGATTCCACGCGCAATCGCCAATCCCAATCCTGCCCCGCCGGTCATGCGCGAGCGCGATTTTTCGCCGCGATAGAATGAGTCAAACAGCATGCGGCAAATCTTCAGGCGCAATACCTTCGCCGGTATCCTCCACCTCGAACAGAATGCTGTGTGATGGCGCATTTGTTTCAGCATACGCGCGCGCCGACAGCGTAATGTTGCCGCCGCTAGGCGTGTGTCGAATAGCATTGGTCACCAGATTGAACAGCAGCCGCTCAAGCTTTTGCGGGTCAGCCAGCAGCGGCGACAGATCGGGCGCGACGCTGCCGCACAATTCCACGCCGCGCGCGGTGGCCTGTGGGCGCAATCCTTCAATCGTGTCGCTGATCAGGTCGCCGGGCGACACGCGCAGCCAGTCGAGTTTCAGTACGCCGGCATCGATTTGCGCCAGTTCGAATAAATCATCTATCATGCTGTTGAGATGGCTTATCTGGCTCCGCATAGTGGCGAGGTAGCGCTCGGTTGTGGCCTGATCGTGAATCAGGCCGTCCGACAGCGCTTCCGTCATGGCGCGCAAGGAAGCGAGCGGCGTCCGCAGATCGTGCGACACGGCGGCGAACAGTTCGCGCCGGGCGGTCTCCATCTGCGCTCGTTCGGTGGCGCTGGCAGCAAGTTGGGCGGCCATCTGGTTGAATTCGCGCCCGAGTGCTCCAAGCTCGTCGCTGCCGAGATCCGGCACGCGCGCGCTTAAATCGCCTGCTGCCAGCCGCTGCGCGCTCTGATGTAAGGTCGTGACGCGCTGCGCCAGCGTGCGCGCCACCGCGTAGCCCATGCCGAGCGATATCACCGCCGTGAACAGCAGCAGCAGCGTGAGCAGCAGTTGGTCATGCCGGGAAATAAACATCAGCGCGGCGGTCAGGCTGATGTTGAACAATGCAATGCCGATGCCCAGCATGGAAGCAAGCACCAGTTGCACCCACAGCCGGGCCGCGCCACGACGCAGCCACAGCACGCCTGCACTGCCGATGCCGAACGAAATCAGCCCGGATGTGAGCAGGTAGCGCGCGAGGTCGGCCACATCGCGCCCGGGCGCACCGAACCAGCCGATCGCCAGCAGCAACGCCAGGCCAATTGCCACCAACAGCGTCAGACTAATGGGAAGAAAAATGCGGCGGAGAAGTCATGATCGCGCATTATGCATGAAGGTGGATGCAAAAGAGCATGCTGCTTTCATCCTTCTTCCTTCATGCTTCTGCTTTCCTTTCTGGTCGTTCGAGTTTATAGCCCACGCCCCACACCGTCTGGAGCAGCGTCGGGGTGGTCGGATCGCGCTCGATCTTTTCGCGCAGCCGCCGGATGTGTACCGTGACCGTGCTCAGTTCGCTGGCGAAGGTGTAGCCCCACACATTATCGAGCAGTTGTTCGCGCGTGAAGACCTGGCCGGGATGCTGCATCAGAAACGTCAGCAGATCGAACTCGCGCGCCGTCAGGCCGACCGGCTGCCCATGCAGGGTGACGCTGTGCGCGTCGATGTCGAGCCGCAAGTCGCCCATGACGAGCACATGCGCTGCTTCCTGTGTGGCTGCCGGATTGGTGCGCCGCAGCACGGCCTTGACACGCGCCACAAGCTCGCGCGGGCTAAACGGCTTGGTGACGTAATCATCCGCGCCAAGTTCCAGCCCAACCACCCGGTCGGCTTCCTCGTTGCGGGCTGTCAGCATGATGATTGGCGTGTTGCGCTCACTGCGCAGCCGCCGCGCCACGTCAAGCCCGTTCACGCCCGGCAGCATCAAATCGAGCACGACGAGATCTGGCTGCTGCTGGGCCGCGAGGTCCAACGCCGCCAGACCATCAGCCGCTTTCAGCACCTTGAAACCTTCGCGCTGAAGATACAATTCCACAACTTCGACAATGGTCGGCTCATCGTCAACAATCAGGATAGTTTCGCTGCTCATGGAGCATTTCCTGTTTCTAGCGAGGTGCGTTTATTGCATGATGAAAGTGTAACAGATAAATCTTGCGAAGATATTACATGATTCCTTCTCTGAAATGTCATGGCTTTTATTGTGTTGAAAGTAGGATACAATAGCGGCATACATTCCTCAGTATCTTCGTTGATTGCGGTTGTTCCGCTGATTGGCCGTCCGGTTTGCATTGGTGTACAGGAGGTAGACCATGGCTGAACACATGCTTGACTCCAAACAGGTGCATTATGCCTGGGACAAATCGTTGCCGCCGGCAATCGAGATCGAGTCGGGTGACATTGTGCATTGCGAGACGGATGAGGTGTCGGACGGGCAGGTGACGCCGGGTTGCAATGCAGACGTGCTACTTGCGCTTGATTTCAGCAAACTGTATCCGTTGGCTGGCCCAATCTACGTTAAAGGCACTGTGCCAGGTGACACGTTGGAGGTTGAAATCCTGCGCATGCAGCCGATGGACTGGGGCTGGGCGGGCATGATTCCTGGACTCGGCTTGCTATCGGACGATTTCCCGCACCCGTACATCCGCCATTTTGATCTGACCAACGGTGAAACGACCGCGCTGCGCGACGATATTCACATCCCGATTCAGCCATTCTGCGGCACCATGGGCGTGACACCGGATACCGTTCAACCGCTGCCAGTGCTTCCGCCAACCGCAGGCGGCGGCAACATCGACACGCGCCACCTGAACGTTGGCACGAAGCTGTACCTGCCAGTGCTGGTGGAAGGCGCGCGGTTTTCGGCGGGCGACTGCCACGCGGCACAGGGCGACGGCGAAGTCTGCGTGACTGGCATTGAGTGCCCGATGCAGTTCTCGCTGCGCTTCAATGTTCTCAAGGGCCAATCGCCGCGCCCATGGAGTTACCGCTTCCAGACGCCTCCCGGCCCACTTCAGCCGCGCTACGACGAAAAAGGCTACTACGCCGCCACCGCGCTCGGCCCCGATCTCATGGAGAACGCTCGCAACGCCGTGCGCGACCTGATCATGTGGCTGGGGACGGAAAAAGGCTTGAGCCCGGAAGACGCCTACGTGCTGTGCAGCCTGGCCGCCGATCTCAAGATAAGCCAGATTGTGGATGCGCCGAACTGGGGTGTGTCAGCGTACCTCGCGCTCAGCGTGTTTCGCTAATTGAAATTCCCTCACCCTGCCGCTTCGCGCCTTCCCTCTCCCAATGGGAGAGGGAAGGCGCGAAGCGGCAGGGTGAGGGTCAGGAGCATTGTAGCTTTTAATCGGCCAGAAAGCGCAGCAAATGATCGCTGAACTGCTCTGGCTGCTCGATATTCGACAGGTGTCCCGCTGGAAGCATCACCAGCTCGCTTCCGGTGATGACGGCGTGTAGTTCGTCGGACTGCGCGGGTGGTGTGGACTCATCCAGCGCGCCTGCAATGATCAGCGACGACACACTGATTGAGCCAACTACAGGGTGCAGATCCGTGTCGCGCAAAGCCGCGCATGCGCCGATATAGCCAGTCGGATCGGTCGCTTCCAGCATGTCGCCGACGGCGTGAGTTTCATCAGGACATTGCTCGCGGAATGATGGACTGAGAAAGCGTGCCAGCACCATCTCGCGCACGGCAGCCATGCCGCCCGCCTGCACGGCGTCGATGCGCGCCTGCCAACTATCGACGGAGCCGATCCGCGCCGCGGTGTTCGCGAACACCGCGCAACTAACGCGCTCCGGATGTGCGACAGCCATCCATAGCGCCGTCATGCCGCCGAGCGATAATCCGCAGACATGCGCCTGTTCGATGTCGAGGTGATCGAGCAACGTCAGTGTGTCGCGCCCTAATTGCTCAATCGTGTACGGCCCTTCGGGAGCATCAGATTGTCCATGGCCGCGCGTATCGTAGCGCACCACCCGGAAAATCTGACCGAGCACCGAAACTTGCACTCCCCACATCCGCATGTCGGTCCCAAGCGAGTTAATGAATACCAGCGGCGGCGCGTGGTCCGGCCCATCTACGCGGAACGCGAGGCGCGCACCGTCATGTGCCACAAATTTGCTCATCTATGCTCCTGCTGTACTGCCTGGTACGCTGCCAGCGCCCGGTCGATCAATATGTCGCTGCTGCCGAAGTACACAGCAAGGTCTAGCGCTCCGTCCAGTGCCTGTTCTGTCAATACGTCACGTACATTCTGGTCATCGAGCAGCGCCTGCCGAAACGTCACTTTATCGCTCGTGACGCGCCCGGCGGCAGCTTTGACGATTTGTTGCGCCGCTGGCCGCCCAATATGTTGCGCCAGCGCCATGCTCGACAGATTCGGCCATGAGCAAGCCGCCGCTCTGTTCGAGATTGGCGCGCATGCGCTCGACATCAACTTCTAAGCCGTTCACCGCGCTGCCGACCCGCGCCACCGCGCCCGCAACCGAGCGAAACAGGTTGGGCACAGCAACCCATTCAGCCTGCCAGCCGCCGGCCGCGCGCTCGTGCTCGTTGGTCATGGCGTTTAAGATTACTGACACCGCGCCCACCGCCAGCCGTGCCGCCGCCTGCGCCTCCATCGTATCGACCGGGTTGCGCTTCTGCGGCATGGCCGACGAGCCGCCCTTGCCGGGCGCTGCCGCCTCGGAGACCTCGCCAACCTCGGTTTGCATCAGCAGCACAATGTCATGCGCGATCTTGCTCATGGCCCCGGCGGCTACGCCAAGCGCGGAGGCGACCGTTGCAACCCGGTCACGCTCGGCATGCCATGGTAGATCTGGCAGTGGTAGGCCAAGTTCGACGGCAAGCTGCTCGGCCACGCGCATGCCGTTGTCGCCCAGCGCCGCCAGCGTACCCGCCGCCCCTCCGAACTGGAGCGCCAGCGCGTTGTCGCGGCAGCGGCGTAATGCCTCAACCTGCCGGGCCGCTAGCGCCAGCCAGCGCGCCGCCTTCAGGCCAAACGGGATCGGCAGCGCCTGCTGCAAGAGCGTACGCCCGGCCATGGGCGTGCGGCGGTGCTGCTCGGCCAATGTAGCGCAGCCAGCGCGCACATGAAGCAAGCCATCGATCAGCAGATCAAGCCCGTCGCGCATTTGCAGCACCAGCGCCGTGTCAATCGCGTCCTGGCTGGTCGCGCCCCAGTGAACGTAGTTACGGCCCGGTTCTGTAACGTGCTCGGTCAGCATGCGCACCAATGGAATCGCGGGCGTGCCTGCCGTGGCCGCTTCCTGAAACAGCGCCGCGATGTCGAACTGTTCGACATGGCAGGCTGCGGCAATCGCATCCGCAGCTTTAGATGGAATCACGCCTGCCTGCGCTTCGACACGAGCGAGCGCGGCCTCGAACTGAAGCATGCGCGCGATGTGCGCCTCCGACGAGAAGATTGCCGCCATCTCTAGAGTGGTGAATATGCCTTCAATCGGGTCGCTCATGCCGGGCTGCCCTGGTGCACCCGTGCGGTGCGATTCTGCAAATTGCGCAGCACCGCCAGTTCATCGGCGGTCGGCGGCGGCGTTTCGGCCACATCTGCGGCAAAGCGAATCGCCCAGCCGGTATTTTCCTGCACCTGCTCGCGCGTCACGCCGGGATAAATCGACGTGACGGTGAGTTCCTTCGTTTTCGGGTTGGGCCGCATGACGCACAAATCGGTCACGACCAGCGTCGGGCCTTTGGTGCGAATACCGAGCCGCTGTCGGTGGTCGCCGCCCTCCCCGTAGCCGAACGAGGTGATGAAGTCCACCCGCTCGACGAACGAGCGCCGCGACTGCGCCATGACCACATAAGTTTGCTGGCATGAGCTTGCGATCTCGGGCGCGCCACCGCCGCCCGGCAGCCGCACCTTGGGCTTGTTGTACGGGCCGATCACGCTGGAATTGATATTGGCGAATTTGTCGAGCTGCGCGCCGCCCAGAAAGCCGACCGAGATGCGCCCGCCTTGCAGCCAGTACTGAAACATCTCTGGCACCGAGACGGTGCAGAGGGCGGTGGCGCATAGTTCCGGGTCGCCAATCGAAAGCGGCAGCACGTCCGGCTTCGTGCCGATTATGCCAAATTCGTAGATCAGCGTAATGTCGGGCGCGTGGGTCAGCCGCGCCAGGTTGCATGCCAGCGACGGCGCGCCGATGCCGACGAAGCACACGTCCTCGCTGGTGAGCGCCCGCGCCGCTGTCACCGCCATCATTTCGGCAGTTGTATAATCTGTCATTCCCTCATTCCCCGGCCCCTTCTCCCGCTCTGGGAGAAGGGGAGTTTAGGACGTTTGTCTCCATCCAGCTACGAAATGTCTCGCGGTCGCGGGCAATTGCGTCCCATGCGGTGTAGAAGGCGTTGTCGCGGCCATAATAGCCGTGCGCGTAGGAAGGCCGCGCGCCGCCCGGCGCTTCCGCAACCGCGCTGACCGTCCACCACGGCAGCACCGTCGAGTTCGGGCTGGGCGCATGAAGATCGTCTATTATTTCTTCCACCGTGACAATTGCGTGCGTGGCGGCCAGCACCGCTTCCTTCTGCACGCCGATGATGCCCTCGACCAGCACGTTGCCCTCGCGGTCGGCGCGCTGGGCATGCACGATTGCCAGGTCGGGACGAATTGCTGGCACGGCAGCCAGTTGTTCGCCGGTGAACGGGCACGAGATGAAGCGAATGTTTGGATTATAGTTGACCAGATCCGAGCCGAGATAGCCGCGCAGAAGCGCGCATGGCAGCCCGGCGGCCCCGGCGGCGTAGGCGTTGGCCATGGCGGCGTGGCTGTGTTCTTCAATTTCGAGCGGGCGCGGCCAGCCATGCTCCACTGCGTCGCGCAGGCGATGGAGCGAGCCGACACCCGGATTGCCGCCCCACGAAAAAACGAGTTTGCGCGCGCAGCCCATGCCGATCATCTGGTCATAGATCAGGTCGGGCGTCATGCGGATCAGCGTGAGGTCGCGCCGCTGCTGCCGAATGATTTCATGCCCGGCGGCGAACGAGATCAGATGCGTGAAGCCCTCCAGCGCAATGGTCATGCCGTTCTGCACATAGCGAGCAATGGCGTTGGGCAGGGATAGAAATTCGGTCATCGCTGATCCTCATACAGCAAAAGATACGATATTCACCACAAAGACACAGAGGACACTAAGTGTCAATCCGAAAAATCGCCGCTTCGATATGCGCTACGCGCTATTCAGCATGCTATTTTTCGCACCCTGAGTAAGGCGAAGGCCGTATCGAAGGGTCTAGGCCCAAGAGATATGCCGATAAACTCCAAGTCATAACGATCTTTACGCCTTTGTGGTTAATAAAAAATTAAATATTGAAGAACACAGTTTCGCCCGCGCCTTGCAGCACGATGTCGAAGCGGTACGTCACTACGCCGTCTGTGTTGCTCGACTGCGCTACCAGTGTGTCGCGGCGATCGGCAGGCACGCACGCCAGCACTGGATCGTCGGCGTTGGCGGCTTCGTCGGCGAAGTACAGCCGCGTCAGCAGGTGGTTGAGTAGCCCGCGCGCGACCACCGACACGTTGATGTGCGGCGCTTGCGCGGTTGTCTCGTCGAACGGCACGCGGCCCGGCTTGATCGTCTCGAACCAGAATGTGCCGTCTTCGTCGGTGCCGCTGCGCCCGAAGCCGGTGAACTCCGGATCGAGCGGCAGGTCGCGCTGGTCGGCAGGATGGTTGTAGCGGCCATGCGCGTTGGCCTGCCAGATTTCGATCATCGCGTCCGGCACCGGCTGGCCGTCGCCGTCGGTCACGCGCCCCTCGATGCGGATGCGCTCGCCCTCCGTACTGGGCGTAGCCAGCGTGTTGCGCTGCGCATCGGCGCGCAGGAGGCAGTCGTAGAAGAATGGCCCGACCGTCTGGGTTGGCATCAGTCCATAGCTAGTCATGACTGGCCTCCACGCGGCGGCTCGAATGTCGTGGCTTCCGGGCCGCCAAGCACAATGTCCCAACGCCAGCCGAGCGCCCACTCCGGCTCGGTCACTTCATGGTCGTAGCGCGCAATCATGCGGTGGCGCGCGGCCTCAGTCGGCACCGAGTTGAAAATCGGATCCTGGAAGAACAGCGGGTCATCCTGAAAGTACATCTGCGTGATCAGGCGTGACATCCATGACGCGCCGAACAGCGAAAAGTGAATGTGGGCTGGCCGCCATGCATTGGCATGATTTTTCCACGGGTACGCGCCCGGGCGGATCGTCAGAAAACGATATGCGCCGTCGGCATCGGTCATGCAGCGCCCGATGCCGAGAAAGTTCGGGTCGAGCGTGCCGGGCCACTGGTCACGGCGGTGAATGTAGCGCCCTGAGGCGTTGCACTGCCAGATTTCGAGCAGCGTGTTCGGCACGGGATTGCCATGCGCGTCGAGCACCCGACCGGTCACGATGATCCGCTGGCCGATGGCTTCGCCGCCCGTGCCTGCGTTGCGGGTCAGGTCGGCGTCCTCCGGCGTCACGCCGCTGATCACTGGCCCCGGCCCGGTGATCTCCGACAGCGTCAGCGGCACCTCCACCAGCGGCATGGTCGGCGCGCGGCGGCGGGTCGATTGGTAAGCTTCGTATAAATAGGGCGGGAAGACCTCGCGGTCGCCGCGCACAATCTCGCCAATGGTTGTAGTTATTGTTGTTCCTGCCATGTATACTCGCTCCTTTATTTTTGTTTCATAACCGCAGATACATACCGATAAACGCCGACATAATTGGAGTGAATATATCCGCATTTATCGGCGTGTGTCGGCGGCTGCTCATATAGATGTCTGTCAGCGTTCCTGATAGGTGCCCATTACTCTGTGCGCTCGGTGTCCTCTGTGGCTGAAGATGGTGACGTCAGGATGTCGCGGGCAAGCGCAAAGGCGGTGTTGGCGGCCGGCACGCCCGCGTACACAGCCACATGCATGAGCGCCTCGCGGATTTCTTCGAGCGTCGCACCGGTATTTCGGCTGGCATGGAGGTGCAATGTTAACTCCTCAGTGCGTCCCAGGGCGGCCAGAATGGCGATCGTCAGCAGGCTGCGGGTGCGTCGATCTATTACGTCGCTGGCCCACACCGTGCCCCATGCCGTCTCAGTAATGAACTGCTGAAACGGCGCATCGAACGGCGTCTGGCGCGCCTGCGCACGTTCGACATGCTCAGCGCCGAGCACCTCTCGCCGGATGCGCATGCCAATTTCATATCGTGATTTATCCATACCTACTCCGTAGACGATCAACGACCGATGGTAGACGATAATATGTGCTAGTCCATAGTCGACCGTCTATGTGTTCATAATCATACCCGCTCCAGCCCAACGTAATTCTCCGCCAGCGATGTAGCCGCCGCGCGCGAGGTGCAGGTGTAATGGAGTTGTGAAAGTTGCAGCTGTTGCTGGAATCCATCGTCATCATGCTCGAAGCGGTGCAGCATCGACGTCATCCACCATGAGAAATGCTGCACGCGCCACACGCGCCGCAGGCACGTTTCGGAATAGGCGTCGAGCAGATCGGTTCGATTGTGCTGGTAGCGCGCCGCTAATGCTTCGGCCAGCACTTTTGCGTCGGCGATTGCCAGATTCATACCCTTCGCGCCGGTGGCTGGCACGACATGCGCCGCGTCGCCCGCCAGGAACAGCCGCCCGCACTGCATCGGATCGACTACAAAGCTGCGCATGCTGGTGATGCCTTTTTCCAGAATCGGTCCCTCCTGAAGCGCCCAGCCGTCGATTGCCAGCCGGGTGTGCAACTCCTCCCACACGCGTTCGTCCGGCCACGCGTCGAGCGGATCGTCGGGCGAACACTGCACGTACAGGCGGCTGATTGTGGGCGAACGCAGGCTGTGAAGCGCGAAGCCGCGCGGGTGATAAGCGTAGATCAGTTCGTCGGTGGAGGGCGGCGCGGCCACAAGAATGCCGAGCCATGCGAACGGATACGCCTTTTCGTACACGCGCAGCACGCCCGCTGGAATCGATGGGCGGCACACGCCATGCGAGCCGTCGCAGCCCGCGATGTAATCACAGTGCAGTTCATGGTCTTCGCCGCCATGCCGGAAGCGTACGAACGGCTGGTCGGTGTCGAAGTCGTGGACGCTGACATGATCAACTTCGAACAGGATCGGCGCGCCGGACTGGAGCCGGGCGTCGATCAGATCTTTCACGACTTCTTGCTGCCCGTACACGGTGATCGCGCGCCCGCCAGTCAGTTCACTCATGGGGATGCGGTGGCGCTGCCCGTCGAATTGAAGGTAGATGCCGTGATGCACTAACCCCTCGCGGTCGAGGCGCGCGCCCAGGCCAAGCGCGTGCAGGAGATCAACGGAATTTTGCTCCAGCACACCGGCCCGCACACGCTGCTGGACGTAATCGCGATCGCGATCCTCCAGAATAACCAACTCAATGCCGTGCCGTTGCAGGAGGTGCGACAGCACCAACCCGGCCGGGCCAGCGCCAATGATCGCGACCTGTGTGTGCATCGCGGGTGCTCCTTTGCTGTGCGGGCGTGCTTACAACCATGTAAGTGGTTCGTTTCGAGTGTTCTGAGAGGTGGTTGTATGTGTTCATGTATACTAGATCAGCGGCTAGAGGGTGTCAAGATGCGCAATGTTTTAAGCATGGCATGTGCCTTATCAGTCAGCTTTGCGCATGCCCTGGACACGTCCCCCATTCCTATTGACAAAGTAGTTGCTCTCGGCGTATGATAAATATAGCTACATAGATGTGGCTTCGATTGTCCGGCTGGTTTTTGGTAACCGCATAGGAGCGATGTCGCTATGGTACATACGGTGTAACGCGTTGTTGCACCACGCGCCCTGTTCTCGTCGCATGGGTGTGCTTTGTGGTATGTGCCGATGTCGTTTTCTGAACAAGGAGGAACAAGAATTGTATGAGTTATTCCATCCGCTTATTTGAAGCGGCTGACGAAGATTACGCGTCGGTTGCTTCGCTGTACACGGCTTCGGCCGCCCCTTGCTCGACTTCGAGTACGAGCACACTGCTCCTGCCCTGCTCCGTTATTTCCATGCTGGTTTTGGCTCCAAACGCGACCAACTGCGCTGCTATCTTGCCTTTGACGACACAACTCATGAACTGATTGGCATCGCGCAATATTTCCCGCTCCTCTGGGTCGCCGAGCCGCATCACTACTGGATGATGGTACGCATCCATCCTCGCTGGCAGAAGCGCGGCATCGGCCATGATCTGCACGATTTTCTTGCCGCAGAACTTACCAATCTTGGCGCGCGCGTGCTCCTGATGCAATCACACGAACAAATGCCTGCGATTGCGACCTGGGTGAGTGACCGTGGCTTTCACGAGACCTTCCGCTCATGGCAATTGGTGCTCGATCCGCGCAACTGCAATGACACATTGTTCCACACGCATGAGGAGCGCGCCGCTGCGCAAGGCATCACCATCACTACGCTGGCCGATGAGCAACTCTCGGACCCGCTGTGGTTAGAAAAGCTCTACGACTTGCACGAGTCGTTTGTGTGCGATATTCCGGTGCCGGACCACCCGAATCCTGCGCCGCCGCTCTCATGGTTTGTACGCTACGCCTGCGCCAACCCCGAAGCGCTACTGGATGGCTTTTTCATTGCCAAAGATGGCGATCGCTATGTTGGCGAGAGCTTTGTGCAGCGCGACAGCCAGGCCAACTCCTGGGTGTTGCACCATAAGCTGACGGGCGTACGCCATGAAGGTCGCGGGCGCGGTGTTGCTACAGCGCTCAAGCTGAAGACGATTGAGTACGCTCGCGCGCGTGGCTATCATCAGATCACGACCTGGAACGAATCGAACAACAAATGCATGTTGCAGATCAATCAGAAACTCGGCTTTGTGCGTCGCAACGGCACGATTATTTTCAAAAAGCAGCTTCAGAATGCGCCAGTTCAACGTTCGAAGGCGCTGAGTTTGCCGCGCAAAAAAGCGATAGCCGGAGATGACGATGTGCAGTATGCTTTAAGCAATTCGTAAAACCATGGACGTGTAACGTGGTGTTTCGCGTTTGTGTTTTATACTTGCTTAAAGGAGTTGAACTGCCATGAGTGATTTTGATTTTTGGCAGGCCGTGCTTACACGCGACCGTCAGCATGACAATGCGTTTGTCTACGCCGTGCGCTCAACCGGCATCTACTGCCGTCCGTCATGCCCATCACGGCGGCCCCGGCGCGAGCAGGTGCAGTTCTTTGCTCAGCCAGCGCAGGCCGAGCAGGCTGGCTTTCGGGCATGTCGTCGCTGCCATCCCAACGGCGACGCGCCCGCTGACCCGATGCTTGATGTGGTGGAGCAGGTCTGTCGTGTGTTGGCGGAACCGCGCGACAAGCCGCCGACGCTTGACGACCTCGCCCATCAATTTCATGTCAGCCCGGCGCATCTCCAGCGCGCCTTTAAGCGCCTGGTTGGTGTGTCGCCGCGTCAGTACGCCGACGAGCAGCGGCTTGGTCGCTTCAAGCAGCAGCTGAAGGACGGCGAACCGGTCACACACGCGCTGTACGAGTCCGGCTATGGGTCCAGCAGCACGGTGTACGAGCAAACCGTGACGCAGCTGGGCATGACGCCGACGGCCTACAAGAGTGGCGGCATGGACTCGCGGATTGTGTATTCTGTCGCGCCATGCTCGCTCGGCCAATTGCTGATTGCGACAACGGAGCGCGGCGTGTGCGCGGTGCGGCTCGGCGACAGCGCGGCGGCGCTGGAAGCAATGCTGCGCGACGAGTTTCCCGCTGCCGCGCTGGAGCGCGACGACGAGCAGCTACGTTCGACCATGGCCATGCTGCACGACTACCTGCGCGGCGAGCAGCCGCTGGGCGACCTGCCGCTCGACATACGCGCCACAGCATTTCAGCGGCGGGTATGGGAGGCGCTGCGGGCAATTCCCTACGGCAGCACGCGCTCGTACCGCGACATCGCCGAGGCAATCGGGCAGCCGAAAGCGGTGCGCGCCGTGGCACGGGCCTGTGCCACGAACCCGGTCGCGCTGGTCGTTCCATGCCACCGCGTGGTCGGCAGCGACGGCAGCCTTCATGGTTATCGCTGGGGCGTTGAGCGCAAACAGGCGCTGCTGGAGCAGGAGGCGCAGGTTGTGGAGAGTGGCCGGTAGGAGGAGATCGATCTTATTGGAGGTGGGGCGACATGTAGGTCGCTCCACCTTATTGAGCATTTAGCGCATGCCATTCATCAGGTATGCAATGAATGTACTTGCATGCAGCCACTGTCAATCCACAACGAACGTCTAATCTTCCCCAGACCGCTCTGCTGCTGGTAGCGCCCCAATCTGCTGGAGCATGGTCATCAGATCAATGTGGTGGTGGATTTCCTAAATCGTGTCACCTTGGAAAAAATACCAGACTGAGGCTTGCACGTTGATACGGTTGCCGGATGCGGGTATGACGCCGTTGGGGGTGATCAGTTCACCCGTGTGCGTTCCCTCCCAGATGATTTCTTGCACGACCATTGTATCTTTGGCGACTACACGATCAATGGTTCCCTGCGCGTCGGGAAAGCCTTGTTTCCAGCCTTGGACGAGTTGAACATACGCGTCTGCTCCCTGCGTGCGCCGCAGCGTCCCGGTCTCCTCATAGGTGACGTTGGCGGCGAGGGGCGCCTTGAACATCTGCCAGTCGGCATGGTTAAATCCTGTGATAACAGTCTCGGCGATCGCAATCAAGCCCGTCGGTGCGTTCATCATGACATACCTCTACTTTTTGTAAAAACAGCGAGAACAGTCGGTATTCAGCGCGGCCCGGATGTTCGGAGGATGGGCTGGGACGCATCGACAGCGATTCCGTTAGCCGGTTCCCCCAGAAACGCGAGATTGAGCTGGTCTGCGCCAAGCACCTCGTCGCGGAACACTCGGTTCCTGATGGTCTGACGGACCTTCGGCACCGTTCCGGATACATCCAGCGATTGCGGTGACGCACCATATGCTCCCGACATCGCAGCCAACCGCTCGTCCTCACATGGCCTGCACACCTGGCGTGTATGCGTGGCGCTAGGAGTACTAGGTACGCTCGCCCGTTGATTCAACGCAAGCAGTGCTATGCTACCCGCCAGCAAGATCAGCAGCGCAGCGAGCATGATCGCATTTTGATGTTGCCCCAACTTGACCGCCTGTGGAATGGTATAATACTTGTGCGCCTTCATTGTGAACCTCCTTGGTGCGTCGCTCATCAACCGTCCATGACGGTAGTACACCATAGATACCGCCTGCAATGGTCCCCCTTTTGGGGACAGAAAGTGGGACAAATCTCGGATCACTGGGTTGGAGCATGATATGGACACTGTTGATTCATTCGGCTACTGGTTGCGCCGCCGTCGCAAGGCGCTCGACTTGACCCGTGAAGAGCTTGCTCAGCAGGCTGGTTGCGCCACTGACACGCTTAAGAAGATCGAGACAGATATTCGCCGCCCCTCACGTCAGTTAGCAGAACGCCTGGCGGTGTGCCTGGAGATTCCGCTCGAAGAACGTACCGCGTTCCTCAGCGCCGCGCGTGCCGAATTGGCTGCTGACCGGCTTGCCATGCCAAGCCGGCTGGTCGCTTCAGGCAATCCCATCCTGAAAGTTGCCTCCGAACGCGCGGCTATGCCATTGCCGAGTGGCATCGTAACTTTCCTGTTTACCGACATCGTGGGCAGTACTAGGCTGTGGGAGCAGCACGCGGATTCGATGCCCGCTGCGCTTACACGCCACGATTCTATTCTTCAGCAGGCGATCACGACGCGTAGCGGGCATGTCTTTAAGACCCTCGGCGATGGAGTCTGCGCGGCGTTCGCCAATGCGCCCGACGCGCTGGCTGCCGCGCTCCATGCTCAAGCCATGCTTCAGAGCACAGACTGGGGCATTACTGACCCGCTCTTGGTGCGCATGGCGCTCCACAGTGGAACGGCGGAGGCGGATGCCCGCGACTATCGTGGGCCGACGCTCAATCGCGTCGCCCGCCTGCTGGCAGCTGGACACGGCGGCCAGATTCTGCTTTCGTACACCGCCGCACAGTTGCTCCGTGATGCTCTGCCGCCCGATGTGACTCTGCGTGACCTCGGTGAACGCCAACTCAAAGATCTAAATCACGCCGAGCGGATACTTTCAGGTGCTCGCTCCTGGCTTACCCACAGCCTTTCCACCGTTACGAACGCTCGACGTTCGGTCCCACAATCTACCAGCACCGCCAACACGCCTGATTGGGCGGGAGCGAGAGATTGTCATCATCCGCGATTTGCTTCAGCGGCCCGATGTCCGGCTCGTAACGTTGACAGGCGCGGGTGGGACGGGGAAGACCCGCCTGGCGCTGCATGTGGCGAGCGAGTTGCGAGATGCATTCACGCACGGCGTGTGGCTTGTCAATCTAGCGCCAATCTTCGACTCAGCGTTGGTTATTCCGGCCATTGCCGAGACGATAGGTGTCAAAGAGAGCGGCAGCCAGTCGCTCGCTGCGAGCCTTCGCGCTGCCCTGCATGAAAAGCAGATGCTCCTGCTGCTGGACAACTTCGAGCAGGTGCTGGATGCGGCGGTGCAGGTTGCCGAGCTACTGGCAGCCGCACCCGGTCTGAAGGTGCTGATCACCAGTCGGTCGACAGTACATCTCTTGGGCGAGTACGGGGTCGCCATCCCGCCATTGGCCTTGCCGAACCAGTCTACGATGATTGATGTGGGGCGATTGACACAGTATGAAGCAGTCCAGTTATTCGTCGAGCGCGCACAGGCGGCGCGGGCCGACTTCGCCCTCTCCCATGCCAATGCAGCCGCAGTGGTCGAGATTTGTCAGTGCCTGGATGGGCTGCCGCTGGCAATTGAATTGGCGGCTGCGCGAATCAAGCTGCTTTCGCCTGAATCCCTGTCGAGCCGCTTGAAATCACCGGCTGCCGCTCTTGACGGGCGGGCCGCGCGACCGCCCTGCCCATCAACAGACTGTACGCAGCACGATCGCATGGAGTTACCAACTGCTCGACGCAGGCGTGCAACCCCTATTTCGGCGGCTCGCCGTCTTTGTGGGCGGCTGGACACTTGAAGCTGCTGAGACGATCTGTAATCTGGATGGTGACCTGCCCATGACTGTGCTGGACGGTTTGGCGACGCTGGTAGACCAGAGCCTGGTGCAACAGACCGAGATCGACGGCCCGCCGCGCTTCCGCATGCTGGAGACGATCCGCGAATATGCGCTGGATCAACTGGCAGCGAGTGGGGAGGAGGACACGATCCGGCAGCTGCACGCGAGTTATTTTCTAGAGCTTACTGAGGCGGCGGCGCCAATGCTGCGGAGCGCACGGCGACCAGCATGGTTAGAGCGACTAGAGGCGGACCATGATAATCTCCGTGCGGTGCTGGCATGGAGCCGTATGGTGAAGGACAATAGCGAGATGCAACTGCGCTTGACAGCTGCTCTTTGGCCCTTCTGGTTCTTCCGAGGGTACGCCAGCGAGGGGCGCAGCTGGTTGGAAGATGCAATAGCACGAACGTCCGCGCTAGCAGCAGTGCCTGCTCGTGCGTGGGTGCTCTGTGGCGCTGGTGCGCTTGCCGGGTATCAGAGTGACTACGCCACAGCCCGCGCCTGGTTGGAGCAGAGCGTGGCAAACTTCCGGGCCTTGGAGGATCGGCGTGGCTTGGCCTACGCGTTGACCCATCTGGGTTGGACGGCACAGCATCAAGATGACATGGTAGCCGCGCGCGCCGCCCAAGAAGAGAGCATGGCGCACTTTCAAGAGGTTGGGGATCATTGGGGCTTGGCACTGGCGATGAGCCATATGGCAGAGATTCCTCTCTTTCAATACGATTATGCGGTGGCACGTGCCTTGTACGAGAAAGCGGCTACGCTGTTCCGTGAGCTAGGAGATCGCTGGGGCCTCGGCAAGGCATTGGCTGGTCAAGGGTTTGTGGCGCATGAGCAGGGCGATGACACAGCAGCCCGCCTTTTGTTCGAGGAGAGCGTGCCGATGATGCGGGAGGCAGGCGATACGGTTTGGCTTGCGGTCTTGCTCAACAAACAAGGCGAAGTCCTCCGCTGTCAAGATGACTACGAGACGGCAGTAACGTGCTATAGCGAGAGCTTGGAATCTGGCTCGTGTATCGGGCAGCAAAATGGTGATCGGTGATGCGCTCCATAACCTGGGATTTGTTGCACTCTATCGGGGGTATGATGCGCAGGCGACAGCATACTTTGTGGAAAGTCTGGAGAGCTACCGCAGAGCGAACGATCATACTGATATGCCTGTGAGCCTGGCTGGACTAGCGGCAGTTGCTGCTGCCCGAGGGCAGTTGGAGCGAGCTGCGCGGCTGTTTGGGGCCGCAGAGGCCCTGCTCGAGGCGACGAGTGAACGCCTGGACCCAGCTGACCGCATCGCTTGTGATCGAAGCTGTGCGGCTGTGCGCAATCAACTCGATGCGGTCACTTTCGCAGCGGCATGGGCAGAGGGGCGCACCATGGAGATGGAACAGGCAATTGCCTATGCGCTGGAAACAGCGGGCGCAACGATTGATGGAACGGCAGGTGCGGCATAATGCATGTGCAATCATTCTGCAGGTTGCCATAAAATGTATGGGTACGAGGGGCGGCATGCCGCCCCGATTTGTTGAGCAGTTGCATATTTGGCCTCTGCGATCCCTCGAACTCCTTACCTCGCCGCTTGTCCCTCTGCTGGAATAGCGCCAAGTTGTTGCAGCAGTCCCAGGTTGTCGACTGCTACCCACTGTTCGGCAATCTTCCCATTAGCGAGGCGGAAAATCTCGATGGCTGTCAATGTAATATGCCGGCCAGTCGGCGGAATACTCATCAACTCCCCGTGGTGCGTGCCATGCACGGTCCAGCGTGCGGTCACCATGTCCCCTTCCGCGACTGATCTTCCGCCGTGAAGTGGATGTCGGGAAAGGCAGTGCGATACATCATGACGAGCTGTTTGATGCCCTCGGGGCTGCGTACCTCCATGGGAATACCCGGATCATGCCGACGATAGTCAGGGGCAATATACGTGTCGACGGCGGCGAGGTTGCCCTGGTTCCAGACTTCTTCCGCGTACTGTCGGATGGTTGCCTTGGGTTCTGCTGCCATAGCATGGCCTCTTTTCTTGCATGTGATCTGGTGCTGCCAAGCACGATTTCATACAAAGCAATCTAGCCAATCGCCGCTTACTCTATGAGCCGGGCGGAAGCCAGTTGCGTAGCGTTCCGCCCGGTCGCGTGGAGCTACCGCAATCCAACATTGACCATGTATGTCTGGCCGTCGTCCAGAAGAACGCTGATGCGGTAGTAGTAGCCGCTGCTTGCGCCCTTTGTGCTCCATGTGTAGATGTACTGCTGGGCCGTGCTGTCCCAGCGGAACGTTGCACCGCTAGTCGCCGGATCGCTGTACACATCTTCGTCGATGGGATCTATTGTCGGGCTGCCCCGTTGCGGCGTTAGCCACTGCGGCAGGCTACCGGCCTGAACAATCGTGCCGTCGGCGGTCTTCAGTTGGAATTTCACCGGCACCGTGCTGCCACCCTTGAACATGCTCGGCACACAGTTAGCTCCACAAACATCGGGATGGTTCGTGTCGTTGATCGGTTGCATGAAGCCGTCGAAACGGTAGATGACCCGGTAGCTGCCGGTGACCGTGGCGGTGTTGTCGGCCTTGTCCGTCGCCGTCGCGGTGAAGCTGAACGTGCCGACGCCGTTGGCGTTCCCGCCTGTCACGCTCACGCTGCACTCCCCGTCGAGACCGGAGAGCGCGTCTGTTGCATTACATGTGGCCGTGGGAACCGCCCCGAGGGTGTAGGTGCCACCGTCCGTGATGCCGCCGAGCGTGATGTCTGGCGCGGTCATGTCGATGTTGACGTCCGCGACCGTGGCCGTGGCGCTGTTGCCTGCGTTGTCGGTCGCGGTGCCGGTGTAGGACTGGCCCGCGCCTTCGCTGGCGAAGGTGTGATCCGGCTCGCAGCTGGCAATGTCCGACTCGGCGTCGGCGCACGCGAAGTAGGCCACGACCGGGGTGTTGTTCCAGCCGAAGTCGTTGGCGGCGGGCGCGCGGCTGCCGCTGATCGTCGGCGGTGTGGTGTCGGTCGTGAGCGGCAGCACCGCAAAGCTCTGATCCAGATTCGCGGAGATGCTGGTGACGCCGCTTACTGCGGTGACTTGCTGCGGGGTGTAGTAGTTGATGATGGTGGTGTAGCCGCGCTGCCCAACTGCGTCACTCCCCCATGTCCAAACGGTGCCATCACTTTTCAGGGCCATACTGTGCAGATCACCAGCTGCCAGCGCGGTCACGTTACTTAACCCAATAGTCTGGACGGGTGTGGTGCGGAATGTATTCGTCGTACCATCGCCCAACTGAGCGGTCGAGTTATTTCCCCATGCCCAGACCGTGCCGTCGTTCTTCAGCGCCAAGCTGTGATTACCGCCTGCCGCAACCTCCATCATGTTGCTCAATCCGCTCACCTGGATCGGTGTTGGGGGGCCGTCGTAGGTGCCATTGCCCAATTGCCCCAGATGGTTATACCCCCATGCCCAGACGGTACCGTCACTCTTTACCGCAAGACTGTGACTTCCACCGGCCGCAATCGCTGTGATACCGGCTAGTCCAGGCACCTGGACGGGAGTGGTGTAGAAGATATACTGCGAGCTCAGGTCAGTCGATACGGGGGCTACACCCCGCTGACCGTACTGATTGAGCCCCCAAAACCAGACGGTACCATCGTTCTTCAGGGCCAAACTATGATCGCCGCCCGCCGCAATCGCCGTTACATTACTCAATCCAGGTATCTGGGCGGGACTTCCAATACAATGGAGCTTGCCAAGCGTGCCGTCCTTGCTAAACCCCCAGAACCAGACGGTGCCATCGTTTTTCAATGCAATGCTGTGATACCCGCCTGCGGCGATTGCCGTCACGTTGCTCAATCCGGGTATCTGTTGCGGCGTGAGAACATCGCCTGCACCATACCCATCACAGCTGGTGGCAGTGATACCGTCACCCAATTCTCCATATGTGTTTCTTCCCCAAGACCAGACGGTGCCATCGTTCTTCAGGGCAAGGGTGTGATTCCAGGCAGCCGCAATGGTCTTGACATCGGCCATGCCCACTTGCACAGGTGTGAAGCGGTTGGTTTTCGTGCCATCACCGAGTTGCCCCGTCGGGTTATAGCCCCAGCCAAAGGCGTTGTACTGCGGCTCGGCCGATGCCAGTTGTGCCAGTGGCGCGAACATGCCGAGGACCATCCCCAGAATTGCCATAAGTCTGAGGATGGCTTTGCGGTTGACGTGTGTGGTGTGATGTGTCATGGTTAGCTCCGTCCTTGATACGATTGCGATACTAGATGACGTGCGTTCTCAGTCGCCTGCAGGTGTCGGCAAGCGGTTGCGGGCAGGGCGCTGGTCGTCAGCGCCCTGCGAAATGGCGGCACGGGATGCGCCGCTTCCCTTAGGATGGCAGCACGTACGAGAGGCAATCATTGATTGGCTGCAAAACAGATGCGTTTCCCTTGGGTGTGACCGCACGGCGGCTCTGCGGCCTAGCTGACAATCTCATAGATTTCTGCTGGTTCGAGCCGGGTGCCAAGGGCCTGGACACGACCCACCACGTCGCCCAAGACATCCCGCGAGAACCGGGCGTGTGCCTCGGTATCCCAGGCACTCACCGCGATGACCATCCCTATGGTTCGGTCAACCCCGCCCCAGTAATTTTGAAAGCCGGGTTGCCGACGGAGGGCCGCTGCTATTTCGTCGGACAACGGCACAAAGGCATCCGCTTGCGTGGGGTCTAAGTGACCACGTGTGATACGGAGATACATGACATCCCTCCTGCACTGATATTTCGCACGAGAGCGTTTCCTTGCTCGTACGGTCTACTGATTCATCACAAAGTCGACGATGGCGAGGGTGGACAGGATGTAACGGGCGTGGCGGATAGTCAGGTCACCATGATTATTCCTCCATAGATGGCTTGGGCCAGTTCACGGCACCACATACTGATGCGCACAGTACAGCACACTCACGCGACGGAAAAAAGAGGACAACGAGGACAAAAAAGGGCACAAATGTGTGTAGGCATACACCCCCTTATGCGCTATACTGGGCATGTTTCCCGACGGTATACTACTTGGATAATCAGCTATGCAGCACGATGCGTCCTTTGGCCAGCATCTGCGCCGCCTCCGCAAGGCGCGCGACCTGACTCAGCAGGCGCTGGCGCAGCAGGTCTTTTGTGCCGTTGACACGATCAAGAAGTTCGAGCAGGGGCGCCGCCGCCCCTCGCGCCAGCTCGCGGTTCAGCTTGCGGATACGCTCGGCCTGGTGGCCGACGAGCGCACGGTTTTTCTGGCTGCGGCACGAACAGAGCGGGAAGATACTCCGGCGGTTGCACCGGAAGGGACTGTGACCTTCCTGTTTACCGACATGGAAGGCAGCACCCGGCTCTGGGAGCAGCATCCGGAAACCATGCCCGCTCTCCTCGCGCGTCACCATGCCATGCTCCGGCAGACGATTGCGCGGCACGGCGGTCACCTGTTCAAGACCGTCGGCGATGGCGTTTGCGCGGCCTTCGCCAGCGCGCATGCGGCCCTCGCGGCGGCTGTGGAGGCGCAACATGCCTTTCATACGGAGGCATGGGATGCGTTGGCGCCGGACACAAATGCTTTATCTTGTACACATGGAAAATCTTCTATCGCCGTGCGAGTGCGTATGGCGCTGCACACCGGGCTGGTCGAGCAACAGGGAGGCGACTATTTCGGACTCCCGCTCAACCGCGCCGCGCGCCTGCTGGCAGTGGGACATGGCGGCCAGATTCTTCTTCACATGCGACCATGGAACTGGTATGCGACGCGCTGCCGCCGAATGTGATTCTACGAGATCTGGGCGCTTGCCGGCTCAAGGATCTGAGCCGCCCGGAGTATGTTTTTCAGATCGTTGCGCCCGGCCTCCCGTCCGACTTTCCGCCGCTGCGCACCCGCGACGAACGCCCGACCAATCTGCCTGCTCCGCCCAACGCCCTGGTTGGCCGCGCGCATGAAGTTACAACGGTACGGGACATGCTCCAGCGTCCTGATGTGCGGCTCGTCACCCTGACGGGGCCGGGCGGCGTGGGCAAAACCCGGCTGGCGCTGCGTGTGGCAGCGGATCTGCACGACGCGTTTGCCGACGGCGTCTGGTTCGTCGATCTGGCGCCGATTCATGAAATCGGCGCTGGTTGTCACAACCATTGCCCGCACCCTCGGAATCAGGGAAGGCAGTGGCCGCCCGGTACCGGAACGGCTCCAGGACTACCTGCGCGATAAGCACGTGCTGCTCGTGCTTGATAATTTTGAGCAAATTGTGGCAGCCGGGCCAGCTATCGCCGCGCTGCTGGCGACCGCGCCTGCTCTCACGGTGCTCGTCACCAGCCGGGTGGTGCTGCACCTCTCGGGTGAATATGTGGTTCCGGTGTCGCCACTGGCGCTGCCTGATTCACAGCAGGTGTCATCGATCGAGGAACTCACCTGCTCCGAGGCAGTGGCGCTATTCGTGGCTCGCGCGCAGGCCGCCATGCCGGATTTCGCGCTGATACCGGCAAACGCTTGCGCCGTCGCCGAGATCTGCCAGCGTCTGGATGGCCTGCCGCTGGCGATTGAGTTGGCTGCGGCGCGACTCAAGCTGCTTTCGCCAGAAGCTTTGTCGAGCCGTCTGGATCGCCGGCTGCCGCTCCTGACGGGCGGGCCGCGCGATCGTCCGGCCCACCAACAGACGGTGCGAAACACGATCGCATGGAGCTACCAGTTGCTCAACGCCGGCGCGCAGACCCTGTTTCGGCGACTCGCCGTCTTTGCGGGTGGTTGGACGCTCGACGCCGCTGAGGCGATCTGTCATGGGGATGGCGACCTGCCCATGGATGTGCTGGACGGATTGGCGGCTCTCGTGGACCAGAGTCTGGTGCAGCACACCGAGATCGACGGCCCGCCGCGCTTCCACATGCTGGAGACGATCCGCGAGTATGCGCTGGAGCAACTGGCGGCGAGTGGCGAGGAGAACACGATCCGGCGGCGGCATGCGGTCTACTCTGTTGCGCTGGCGGAGCAGGCCGAGCCCTTGCTTCAGGGGCCTGATCAGCGCATCTGGCTGGATCGACTGGATATTGAGCACGGGAATCTGCGGGCGGCGCTGGGCTGGATGCTTGAGCGCGGGGAACTGGAACTGGGGTTGCGGCTGAGTGCGGCCCTGTGGCGCTTCTGGCTGCTGCATGGCTATGTAAGCGAAGGACAACAGTGGCTGGAGCGTGCCTTGGCGCAGCCCAATGAGCGCATCGTAGCTCTGCGGGTGAAGGCACTCTACCGTTTGGCGTATTTTGGGTGGTGGCACGGCAGCGACTGTGCGCAGACAGGAGCACTCGCCGAGGAATGCCGCACCCTAGCCCGCGATCTGGGTGACAGGCAGAGCGTGGCCTGGGCGCTCAACAGTCTCAGCAGGCTGGCACATGAGCAGGGCGACTACCCCACCGCGCTTGCGATGAGCGAGGAGAGTCTAGCGTTGTTCCGCGCGTTGGGCGACACCTGGGGCCAATCTGAAATACTCAACTACCTGGGATATATGCTACATCACATGGGCGACTACGCGGCGGCACTGACCCAAATCACTGAGAGTCTGATGCTGGCGCGGGCCTTGGGAGATACCTATCTCATTGCAATAGCCCTCTTCCTCTTAGGGACGCTCGGACAGGCCATGGGGCCGTACCGTCAGGCAGAGTCCTACTATACTGAGAGTGTAGCGTTGTTCCGCAGTCTGGGCGAGCAGTCGTTTTTGCTCTGGGCGCTCTTAGGTCTGGGGATTGTTGCACAGCGTCAGGGAGACCATGCACGGGCAACCGCGCTCCTGGTAGAGAGTCTGAACCGATTTTACGAAATCAGGAATACGGTTGGCATTGCCTCATGTCTGGAGAACATCGCCGGGATCGCTGGCGTGATGGGGCACCCCGCGCGGGCTGTGCGGCTATTTGGATTATGCGGTGGCTCTGCGCGCTAACAGCGGTATCCCACCCAAGCCTGATGAGCGTGACGAGAATGATTGCCAGTTGGCCGCGACGCGGGCGCGACTGGACGAAGCGATCTTCGCCGCGGCATGGGCGGAAGGGCGCGCCATGAGCATGGAACAGGCAATTGCCTATGCGCTGGAAACAGCGGGCGCGACGGTTGATGGAACGTCAGACATGATGTAATTAGTGAACAATTGACTTGTATCATAAATTTTTAGGTTGTAGAGTGCGGCATGCCCGCCGCCCCCCGTCTATTGCTCATTTACACTGAATGTCTCATCGTCCCTAGATGGCCCCGCTGTTGGCAGCGCCCCAAGCTGCTGGAGCGTGGTCATCAGTTAATCACTTGACATACGCAACCTGTGTACCGGAAAGGTCTATCTGCGCAGGCGCAACGTCCCGCTGTTCGAGATTGAGGTATCGAGCAATACAGTGGCGGCGCCGAACCGAAACATGCGTTGGATACCATTCATGCATCTCTCATGCCTCCTGCGGATCGGCATGGAACAGCTTGCTGACGATCCACCAGCGCCCATCGACTTTCAGCAGTTGAAAGTAATCCATAAAGTCGTGCTCGTGATAGCCGTCCATGGCCATCTCCACCGAGGCGGCATTGCCGGCCACCGAAATTGAGGTGATGGTGCAGGTGTACTGTTCGCCAATCGCGCCGGCTTTAGCAGGTGGCGTGGTGCTGGCAATGTAGTCATACAGTCCGGCAATCGGCGTGACGTACAGATCTTGCCCTTTGTAGCCGAACATGGAGGACTGGGGATGAAATGCCTGCTGAAGCGATTCCAGATTGCCGTTTTTGACGCCATCGATGTACAAATCAATAACCTTGCGAATGCTGGTCAGTTCTGGGCAACGGGTACTCATGATGGGCCTCCTTGTGATAACGGTGCCAGGGGCTATTGCGCTTGATAGGTCTTCGCTAGTAAAGCATATATGCATCATCTGGGGAAGATGACAAGCGGGACAAAAAGCGGGACAAAAAGGGATGGTAGTAATTCGGGTCTTGCACTATACTTGGCTATATCCCTGATCTAGCGATATCTGGAGAGCAGCCGATGCCTGAGCACAAATCGTTTGGGCAGCACCTGCGCCAACTCCGCAAGGCGCGCGACCTGACCCAGCAGGCGCTGGCACAGCAGGTCTTCTGTGCTGCCGACACAATCAAGAAAATCGAGCAGGCACTGCGCCGTCCGTCGCGCCAGCTCGCGGCACAGCTTGCCGATTGTCTCGATCTGAGGGGTGGCGAGCGCACGGCTTTTCTTGCCGCAGCGCGCGCCGAGCCGCAGCGTGATCGCATGCCGCAGTCTGCTAACCTGCCCAACTCTCACTTGCTCCCTGACATCATCTCAGCCGATGATCATTCTCTGGCACATCAAGTTAAATCATTGACCGAACGGGAACGGACAATACTTGCCTGTCTTGCGGAAAGACTTTCCAATCAAGAGATTGCGGACCGGCTGTGTCTTTCACTTAAAACGGTGAAGTGGTACAACACGCGGATTTTTGAGAAGTTGGGCGTTAACAACCGCGCCGAAGCTGTGCGCCAGTTCAATAGCGTAGCCCCGCGCGCCTTGACCACACAGCCGAAAACGAGTCTCCCAGCCCAGGTCATGCCATTTATTGGGCGCGAGTTCGAATTGCATGAGCTTGCCTCTCTGCTCGCCGATCCTAACGTGAGGATCATCACACTTCTCGCACCCGGTGGCATGGGCAAAACGCGCCTTGCCGTTGAAACAGCCGCTCGCTGCCGAGAGAACTTTACGGATGGCGTCTGCTTTGTTTCGCTGGCGCAGATTCGATCACATGCTGATCTGGTAACGGCTATAAGCAGTGCAATTGGGCTGCATTTGTATGGTTCTGGCGAACCCAAGCAGCAATTGTTTGATTTTCTACGGAGGCAAATGCTGCTGCTGATACTGGACAATTTTGAGCATCTTCTGGCAGGTACGCCGCTCGTCGCCGAACTCATCGAAGCCGCGCCCAACAGCAAAGTGCTGATTACATCACGCGAGAAACTCAACCTTAGTAGCGAAACGGTGTATGCACTTGGGGGAATGACAGTCCCCGAAACGGGCGCAGACCCAGGCTCGAGTGATGCGGTGCAGTTATTCCTCTTTCATGCCCACCGAGTGCGCCGCAATTTTACCCCAGATGATCCATCCAGCATAGTACGTATTGCACAGCTTACGCAGGGCATGCCGCTCGGTCTAATGCTTGCAGCATCTTGGGCGGATGTCCTCTCGCCAGTAGAGATTGCTGACGAGATCAGCCGTGGTATTGACGTGCTGCATCAGGATATGTGGGATGTTCCGGCACGCCATCGCAGCATGCGGGCCGTCTTCGACCCTACATGGGAGCGGCTGACCGAGAGGCAGCGAGATGTGTTTATGAAACTGAGCGTGTTTCGCGGTGGGTTCACGCGCGAGGTAGCACAGGCCGTCGCTGGCGCTGACCTGTGCATGCTCTCCGCCTTGACCGGCAAATCGCTGATTCAGCTACAGCCCAACCGACGATACGCCGTTCACGAACTCCTGCGGCAGTACGGTGAAAGCCAGCTTGATGCATCGAGCGCAGCCAGCAGCACACATGCGGCACACAGTGCTTTTTTCATGGATTTTCTGGCGCAGCGAGAGGCGGACGTTAAGGGCCGGCGGCAACTGGCCGCCCTGCGCGAAATCAGTGATGACTTCGAAAACATCCGCACCGCCTGGCTGTGGTCGCTTGCGCATCATGAGTTCGCTGCGATCGACCGCGCGTTAGAGTGCCTCGTGATTGCAGGGGATATCATGGGGAGGGCACTGGAGACGCAAGCCTTGCTGCAACACAGTGCGGCTTGTCTGGCTGATGATGCACCGACGCTCTGGGAGCGAATCATCGTTCGCCTTGCGCATCTCAATATTATACGGCTAGATAACGCATTGTGGAACAGTCGCTACTTTGAACTGGTCGAGAAAATCCTTGGTCACGCGCGTGAGCGGAATGATGCCGACGAAATCGCCTGGTGTATGTGGGTGCTCGGAGGTTTGGAAGTACAAGTTAACAAGAGCGATCAGCAGGCACAACCGCCTTATGAGGAAATGATCAGGCTGTGTCGCACGATGGGAAACGACTATCTGCTCGCTCAGGGCTTAACGGACATCTGCTGGCGATATGCGAACAACGGCGAAATAGCACGCGCAGTAAAATCGCTGCGCGAGAGCATTGCCATTCGCCAACACATCGGCGACGTGAAGAATCTTGATAATGCCATACATCAATTGAGTTGGATGATCTTTGATCTGCTACAAGAAGCTGAAACGGCTGAAGTTATGCTTGATGAGCAGATTACAGTGCAGTACAGAGCTGGCACGACGTCGATGCTGCCCTTAATGATGGGCGTCAGAGCGGCAATGGCCTTCTGGCGCAACGATGTGGACGTCGCGCGAAGGCTAGCCCAGAAGGGTTTGCAGATTGCTGGCAATCAGAACTATTCTGGGGGCAAGCGTATGTGTCAGAGCGTGTTGGGCCTCCTTGAGGGTTATGCTGGTAACTACCAACAAGCTCAGCTTTTTTGTCAGGACATACCTGCGTCTGGTTTTGCTACGCTAACATTTTTCCTTTCGCACTGGGTGTTGGCGTTGACGAGCTACAGCCTGGACGATGCAATCGGCAGCAGACGCAGCATAACGACGGCGCTGCACATCGCTTGCAGATATAAATCTCCCACGTTCCAGGGCATGTGCCTCGTGCTTGTGGCTGTCATGTACTTGGCCAAGAATAATCCGCAACGAGCCGTTGAGTATCTCGGGTTTTGTTTTTCACAGCCGCCCCACCTCACCGGGTGGCTGCACAACTGGCCGTTGCTCAATGATGTGCGCATGCGCCTGCAATCCCGGCTCGATACGGCAACATATTCCGCGGCATGGATGCGTGGCCAAACACTTGATTTGAACGCAACGGCGGCAAACGCGCTGGCCGAATTGCAGGCGCTGTTGTCTTGAGCGACGTTCTTACAATCCATCTCGATTCGAGACGGTTCTGAGCGCATGTACGGTAGGACGGCTGGCGGTGGTTCTTTCGATAAATATGATCCCATCGTATTTTCTTACAGAATGCAGTTCAAGATAATCCTGCGATGTGTCATTATAATGCCATGCCACAAAGTGCATTGGTTGCGGTAGATCGAGCCACTGTTCCACCACTGGATCGTCCGCAGAGGCGCGCAAATTCAACATGAATAGATCTGTCTTTGTCTGAGATAAGTACCAAGAAAATGACCCTTCAGGCGACGGAGGCAGCGTGACTTCTTTAATATCCCCTGGAAGCTTATCGGGTGGCTTCGTCCGCGTCTGAAACGATCCCTGATTAAATTCGAAACCGAAGGCGAAGTAGGCCTGTCCATACTTTTCTCGGAGGCGATAACCACAATTGGGTTCTTCAATCGACGTGTCTGCTACGGCGACGTGCGCGTTGTGTGCCCAAACCATGAATTTCGCATCGGGCCGTGCCTGGTCAGCCAACCAGACCAGGTTTTCAGCCATGGCGATGGATCGAGTTGTACTTTGTGATGGAGGCAGTACATCAGCTGCGTAGGTCAAGATGAACTGCTGCATGACCCGGACGTATTGCACGGCGAGATCAAACTCGCGTAACGACGAATGACCAACAAAGCTGTCCTTGTGTGCTAAGAAATCATCGATGACGGATTGGAACTGAGGCAGCAGGTGCGCGAGTGCGTTTTTCGTCTCTTCATCCATTTGCAAGGGCCACTTTGCTTCTTCCTTGGCAAATGCCTCGAACAATGTTTCGGTTGTATCGACCCGATCTGATGCCACTGTGCGCAGATAGTCCAGGACAAATTTCCTGCCAGTCGCATTGCGCGTGATATCAAGCCCATAAAAGCGCACTTTCTTCTCGTCCGGTGCGTTCTGGTTGTATGCCCGCATCCAGTCCAACATAGCTGATACTTCTTCAGTATCCCAGGGAATATACCACTGGCCGGTCAAGACGGCGGCACGATCGCCTATTCCATGCAGCACATAGTCATTGATCGGTTGGCAGGCTGCAAAGCTCGCTTCGATGGTAAAAGTATCAAAACCCATTTCCATAACCAGGAAATCTATCAGCCGATGCTTTAGTTGGAACATCTCGCGCGTGCCATGTGTCGTTTCCCCGAGGCCAAGCACCTTCACATCCTTCAACAGCTGCTTCAAAGGCTGTAAATCCGAGAAGCCGTTGCCGGCCTCAACGTGTTTGAGGGGAATTGCGTTGTGTTGGAGCCACGCGATGATTGCCTTGCCATTGTCTTGTGGCGCATTCTGTTCGTACGATTGGGAGTCCACCGTTTGCCTCCTTGGATGACTCGGTTCATGATGTCTCTCAGCCATATCTGCAATCAGTTGGGGATAAAGAAGAACCGACTCGTTTGGATGAATGCGTTACGAACTCAATTTGATTCAATCATCAACGTAACGAACTGTCAAGACGAATTCAACTCCGCTATATATCTTTTCTTTGAGCTTGTTTAATTCATCGTGTCCGTCCGAACGTGAAAAGCTATCAGCTTCCTGCTGACTTGGCCAAATCGACTCGTTTATGTATGTTGCAGGACTGAACCCTGACTGTTCTACTTGAACGCCGCGATAATCGAGCAGTTTTCACGTCTTCCGTTCAAGACAACCAAATGCCTTTGCATATGTTGCCAAGTCGTTACTGATGAGCGAGAGCATTTCTTCTTCGTTCGCGCCAGCCTTTATATTGAAGAAATTGATATTCCGCAACATGGCATTTCCTCCTTTGAGTGGGTTCCTAAGCGCACGGTAGAAATGAATAGCAATGTAACGGTGATGTGCCTTCAGTTGAACAGCAGATTTTGATACTCTCACAATATAGAATCATTTCGTGTATGTCACCCAACTTTAGGTCGGGAAAAAGTCGGGCATCCCGCCGTGACTAACTCGTGGGCTTGCATGCGATCTACTACAGATCACCGATCGCCATGCTTATTGTGATATAATGAACAAAGTTGTATGCAATAGCCGCATGGAGATTTCATGAACGTTCTTTACACCATCCACTCGATTTTTGGCGAGCGCGTGCTGCCGCTGCTGATCGTCATTGCCGCGATCTGGTTCACGATTGCCTGGAAGCCTGGCAGCCCGACCAATCGTGCCGCGCGTCTGTTTCCCATTCTGGTCGATATTCAGTTCACGCTCGGCCTGATCATGTGGGTCTGGGGGATCGTGGCCGGGGCAGGTGTATATCTGGCATGGCCATTTATTCTGCACCCCATTTTCGGCCTCATTTCCGTCGGCATCGCGCACATGTCGGTCGTTCCAAACGGTCCATTCAGCCGCTTTGGACGTTGGGGCGTGCTGATCGGCCTGGTGCTGCTGCTCATCTCGGTCGGGATCGGCATTGCAATTGGGATGACCGCCGGGCGCACATAATCCATGTTCGATGTACGATTTTTGATGATTGCGCTGAATCTTGTAGTAAATGGCTCACTGGTTCCAGTGGGCCGTTTTGTTTGACACCGAAATAACATTGTTATGCGATAGAATGTGTAGACTGACCGTTCAGCATGACAAAGGAATTCCATGTCACCCTGAACGAAGTGAAGGGTCTCAATGTAATCTTCAGTGAGATGCTTCACATTCGTTCAGCATGACAATGGTTGTTCGATGATCTGCTTCACGGAGCCGGTTCTGAGCGCAGCCGAAGGGTTCAGCATGACAATGATATACCCGTGGACTACATTCTTTTTGTGAACTGAAACGAAATCGTGAGAACGTAATGCAAACCTACGATGAAGTTGTTGTCGAGCCGGGTGACGGTTCTTTCCTGGAAGTACTTGGCGCGTTTCTGCGCCTGGGCCTCACATCATTTGGCGGGCCGGTGGCGCATCTCGGCTACTTCCATGAAGAGTTCGTCGTGCGTCGCCGCTGGGTAGACGAGCAGACGTACGCCGATCTCGTCGCACTATGCCAGTTCTTGCCCGGCCCGGCCAGCAGCCAGGTTGGCCTTTCGCTGGGCCTGCTGCGAGCGCGGTTTCGTGGCGGGCTGGCGGCGTGGCTCGGCTTCACGCTGCCGTCGGCGCTGCTGCTGGTTGCTTTTGCGTTCGGCGTGGATGCGTTTGGCGGCGCAGGTAATGCGCACTGGCTGCATGGCTTGAAGATTGTCGCTGTGGCCGTGGTGGCACAGGCAGTCTGGAACATGGCGACCAGGCTGTGTCCTGACCGCATCCGCGCGACATTCGCGATTATCGCTGCGGTGGTGGCGCTGGTCTGGCCTACCGCTTTGACGCAGATCGCGATCATTGCCGTGGCAGGGCTGGCGGGCTGGCGGCGGCTGCATGGCGCACAGGTCGTCGCTACGACGCCGATTCACGTCGCAATCAGCCGCCGCGTGGCAATCGGCGCGTGGGTGATGTTCTTCGGCATTCTGGCGGCGCTGCCGCTGCTCAAACTGGTGAGCACGAGCCAGCCGCTCGCGCTGTTCGATAGTTTTTACCGCTCTGGCGCGCTGGTATTCGGCGGCGGGCATGTCGTGCTGCCGTTGCTTCAAGCCGAGGTCGTGCCGCCGGGATGGGTCAGCAATGACCAGTTCATCGCAGGCTACGGCGCAGCGCAGGCGGTGCCAGGGCCGCTGTTCTCCTTCGCGGCCTACCTTGGCGCGGTGCGCGGCCCGGAGCCGAACGGCTGGCTGGGCGCGGCGCTGGCGCTGATTGCTCTTTATCTGCCCGCATGGCTGCTTGTCGTCGGCGCGCTGCCCTTCTGGAACGCGCTGCGCGGGCGGGCGGATGTGCAGGGCGCGTTGCGTGGTGTCAACGCAGCGGTAGTCGGCATTCTATTGGCGGCGCTGTACCAGCCGGTCTGGACCAGCGCGATTGCTGCGCCGCTCGATGTCGCGCTGGCACTGGGCGCCTTTGGGTTGCTCATGTTCTGGAAGCTGCCGCCGTGGATCGTGGTAGTTGTGACAGGTGTGGCGGGGGCTTTACTCTAATCGCCATGCTTGTGTGTTAATGAGGAGCAAACCGTGAATCTTGAACTACAACCCTTGCTCGAATATGGCGTGGCAGACGTGCCAGCGTTATTCAATAACAGCTTTTCCGGCTATGTTGTGCCGGTGGCAATGGATCTGTCGGGCTTCATGCGCATGGTCGCGCAGGATGGCGTCGATGCGAGCAGCAGCCGGGTCGTGCTGCGTGATGGCGAAGCGGTCGGCGTGGCGCTGCTTGTGCGGCGTGGCTGGAGCAGCCGCCTGGCAGCCGCAGGCATTGTGCCGGCTGCACGTGGAACGGGCGTCGGCAAGTGGATGATGCAGCAACTGATCGCGGAGGCCAGGGAGCGTGGCGAGCGGCGCATACTGCTCGAAGTGATCGAGCAGAACACGGCGGGCGTTCGTTTATACAGCGGCTGCGGATTCCGCGTGCTGCGGAGGCTGGTCAGCTACACTGGCACAGGTACAGCCAATGCAGCAGCTAATCTTGAAGAGGTGGACATCCGCGAGGTGGCGCGCATGGTGACGTGTCATGGCTTGCCAGATTTGCCATGGCAAATATCGGGCGAAAGCCTCGCGCAGATTGCGCCGCCCAACAAAGCCTATCGCCTCGACGCTGCCTACGCGATTATCTCGAATCCAGAAGCGCCACGTGTGGCAATCCGCGCGGTGTTGGTGGAACCGCATGCGCGCCGACGTGGGCAGGCCACCCGCCTGCTGAAAGCAATCATGGCGAAGCATGCTGGAAAGCAATGGGACGTACCAGCGCACTGCCCGGAAGAAATCGGCGGCGTGTTCGAGCGGGTCGGCTTGACGCGCGGCAGCCTGGCGCAGTTGCAGATGATCAACGAGTGGTCATGAATACAAAAAGATGGACAGACCAGCATCTGTCCCTCACCCTGCGGCGGCCGCCGCAGGGTGAGGGCTACGCCAACTGCATGACAGCCTACAATCAGCGCTTAAAGAAGCGGTAGCGGTTCAGCCGGAACTGGTAGTACAAAAAGCAGCCGACACAGAAACCGGCCAGCGCAATACTCGCGGCTACGGCGACCATGAGCGCCAACGCCCAGCCAACCACCGGCAGCCCCACCACGAACGCGACCTGTGCCAGGCCCAGCAGCGAAAACGCGATCATGTTGTTGAAGCGCATCAAGCGGCGATCCTCGCGTTCGGCATGCGGAATCTGACGCGCAAACAGCCTGCGTCCAAGATGGGCAATCGGGCTCCAGCGCTGGCCGCCAAGCACTGCTGGCAGCAAGATCAGAAACAATGCCGTTGTAAACAAGGGCTGTCGTAACAGAATACCAACAACAATACCGACGACGAGCGTCGCGCGGTTCAACGTAACAATCGGCATCGGCACGTTCTCGCAGGTGCTGTCCGTATTGCTCTGTGGCACGTGTACTGCCATAAGAATAGCTCCTCTCAAAATTCAATCGCTTATAGTATAGCATAACTTGTATAACTTGATAGAGAATAACAACAATAGGTGGCAGTAGCATGTGCTGATGGCTTTTGGTGGTACAATCGTGGGGTAGCAAGCTGCTGATGTGGATCAGTACGTGCAAATGAATGAAGGATACAACGATGTTTTCTGCTCTCAATCAGGTGACGGCCGGGCGTGGGTTGGCATTGCCGGAGTACATCGCGCTCGCGGCACGGCATGGCTTCAAGGGCGTTGATTTTTCTATCAGCGAGGCGGCGCGCTATGCTGCCGAGCATGATCTTGCGGCAACAAAGGCGTTGTTTGCCGAGCCTGGTGTGCGGCCAGCGAGCTTCGGCCTACCCGTCGCGTGGCGCAAGGAAGAGGACGTTTTTGCACGCGATCTGGATGCGCTCGCGCCGCTTGTCGAACTGGCGCGCGAGCTTGGCTGTGACCGCTGTAGCGCCGCTGTGGTGCCAGACAGCGGCGAGCCAGTGCAAGAGTACGCGGCCCGCTCGTCACGGCGCTTGATCGCCGCCGCGCAGGTGCTGCAAAAATCAGGCGTGCGGCTCGGTCTGGAGTTCCTCGGTCCGAAGCACTTCCGCAAAAATCCTGACAACGTGTGGTTCTACGACATTCCGGGCGCGCTGCGGGTGATTGATGACATGGCGCAGGCCGGCGGGCTGACCAATCTCGGCCTGCTGATAGACGCTTGGCACTGGTACACCAGCGGCGGCACGCTGGCTGATATTGCGGCCATGCCAGTCGAGCAGATCGTGCATGTGCATATCAACGACGCGCCGAACATCCCACGCGACGAGCAAATCGATTCGGTGCGCCTGCTGCCGGGCGCAAGCGGTGTGATCGATATCACCGGCTTTTTGCAGACGCTCCAATCGCGCGGCTATGACGGTCCGGTCGCAGTGGAGACCTTCAGCGAAGAATTACGCGCCCTGTCGCCCGACGAAGCCGCCAAGCGCGCCGCCGCTGCGGTGAAGTCCGTATTTGCGGCGGCGGGCTTGCAGGGCTAAGCGGCACGCGCGATATGGCTGCTTGTTCCATGATCGTTGAGAGCATATGCGGCCATGCCGGAAGATATAATGTAGGGGCAGGTCTGAGGCCTGCCCCTACTACGCATGCGGGAGTTCAACGCGGTCACGCTCAAGCCAGCTAATGATCGTGCGCGTCACCAGATCAGCGGCATCCTGCTGCACGAAGTGGCCTGCGCCAGAAATCGTCACCAGCGTCCAGTCGCGCTCGACCCATTCCCAGGTGTTGTTGAGTGCGCCGGGCAGCAACGCCCAATCGTCAAGGCCGTGAATCTGAAGCACTGATGCTTGGACTTTCACCACCGGGCTGGTCGGTTCGGTGTACGGCTCGCGTGGATAATTTTGCTTGTAGTAATGCAACATGGCCTCAAAATCTGAGCGATTCAGCGCTTCGATGTAGCGTTCGCGCGCTGCCGGATCACTAACCCACGCGCTGAGTTGCTCGGCGGTCAGGCGCTCGTGCGCGCCTTCCTGTTGGAAGTTGCGCGCGTACTGGCTGCTTTTCTGCTGCTCAGGATTGTGGGCGAGTTCGCGAGCCAGGCCGCGCGGGTGCGGCAGATTGAGAACGATCAATCGCTCGGCCATCGCCGGGACGTGCATTGCGAATTGCCATGCAATTGCGCCGCCCCAATCATGCCCGACGATAATTGCTCGCTCCTTCCCCAGATGTTGAATCACCGTCGCCACATCTTGCACCAGCACACGCATGGCATAATTATCGCCGCCTTTGGGCTTATCGCTCAAGTTGTAGCCACGCAAGTCCATGGCGACGACGTGGTAATCGGACGCGAGCGCAGCCATCTGATGCCGCCATGTGTACCAGAAATCGGGGAAGCCATGGATCATGACCATCAGTGGGCCGCTGCCGAGGCTCGCGTAATGGATTTTGACGCCGTTGTTGTCGGCGTAGCCGTGCGTCACCCGCTCGTCGAAAGTTGTCTCGCTCATGGTCTTCCTCCATCAGCGCTGGGGCGCTGCAACTGCTTGCCAGATTGCGACATCATTATACGCGGTAGCTCATGCAAGAGCTACCGTACTCATGCGACAGAGGGATGGTCTTGGCTCCGCAACCATGTGCCTGACATAGGGATGAGCTGTATTGCTATTCCTCCCACGGCGTCGCGCTTACGTCGTCGTGGTGAAGCACACGCTGGCCGATTCGCTCAATTCGCATGATCAGGCCGCATGCGGGATCGGGGCAGGTCACGTGCGCGTCGGTCTCCATCCAGTCGGCGGGATGGTTGTGGCGCTGCTTGGCGGGCAGCAGCGGGATGGCGGCTTGCAAGGCGTACAGGCAGAAATCAGCGCCGTCCGGCATCGAGAGCTTGCCGCCACGCAAAAACACACGGTCGCCAACGCGCATGGCACAGGTACACTGCCCTTCGATGGCTTCGACGACAACGGCTAGATCGTACAGCGGGAAGCTATCAGAAGATTGTTCGGTCATGATTCTCTCAGCAACGGCTGCAATGCAGGAAGAACCTGTTCGCCAAGCAGCCGCAGCCCTGCTTCTTCGTTCAAGCCGTGCGGCGTGCCAAACTCAATTCGCTGTGTGCCAGCATGAAACAGCGCGGCAGCCTGGTTCGCGACATCGTCAGGCGTGCCAGCAAACGCTAGCTTTCGCAGCAGATCATCCGAAATATCGCGCGCGGCACGGTCGAAGTCGTAGGCAGCAGCGGCGGCACTGACGCGCTCAATCAATTCAGGCTCAAGATCGAGTGTGTGATCGAGTTGCGCGATGATCGGCAGGTACAGCGCTGCCTCACGCCGTGCAAGTGCCCGCGCCGCAGCGCCGTCACGATCTACCACGGTGACGGCCCCGACGACAATGCCAATCGCGTCAGGATTGCGCCCGCCATGGCGGGCAGCGCTGGCAATGCTCTCGCCAATCTGTGGCACCACCGACGGATTCGCTGTGCCGCCAATCTTTACTTCGGTGATATACGGCGCGCATGCCGCATGGCGCGCTCGCCCCACGAGCCGAGCAGCAGCGGCACATCGTGACGCAGGATGTTCCAGCGCAACGCATCGCCGCCCGCAAGCGAAAAATCTCACCGTGGTATGGCTGCGTCGAGCGCGAGAGTAGATGCTGCACGCACTCCATCGCCTCCCGCAGCGCTGTGATTGGCCGCTTTGGCTCCATGCCAACGAAATCGAGCCATGCGCCGCGTGCCAGCCCCAGGTAGGCACGCCCCTGCGACATTTCATCGATCAGCGCGATATTGCCAGCAATGTTGATCGGGTGACATGTGAATGGGTTGACCGCTGCCGGACCGAGCCGCACCCGCCGTGTATTGCGCGCGATCTCTAGCAGGGGCAGCCAAGCTGGCTGGTAGAGCATGTCGTTGTACACCGAAACGCCGTCGAAGCCGTAGCCTTCCGCGGTCGCGCCGAGCGCGCCATAGGCGGTAATCGGATGATCGGTTTGAAACGCAATGCTCACCGTGCGCTGCATGGCTGCCCTTTCGTTATGCTCGCTGCAAATGGCGCGTGAAGATATGATCGCCGCGCTGGCCGGTACGCTGGCTGATAACTGTTTGGAGTACAGTACGCCCGCTGGCAGTGAGATCGATGCCAGTCGCCCGCTTAGTCAGCCACACAGCCTGAGCCATGTAGCGCACGTTGTTCTTTGGCTCAATACGATCGAAATCTTCAAAGAACCAGCCGCACGAAGTAAAGGCACGTTGCCGCTCGAATTGGGCCTGAAGAAGCAGGCCGATCTGCGTCGTTAACTCCTCATCTAATCGTCGCCCGGCAGCCTCGTGAATCAGTTCCGCAGCCGATTGCCGGCCAAGCACCACGTTGATATAGCGGTGACGAAGCTGCCATGGATCGGCGATGTGCGGCTGCAGCGTGTTGCTATATACCTTGTCCACCAACGCAGCCATGTGATTGAGCGAGTGGCGCAGGTGTGCCTTCCAGGCAGTGCGCGGCGTGCAGCCACACTCATCCATCCAGCGCACAACGCCATGGTGGCAGCTCCACGATGTTCGCTCACGAATGCGGATGGTCTGGCGCGGCGGACGCTCGCGCAGCCAGCGCGCCGGATACGTCGGCACGATGCCCGCATCTTTGCTTGCGCGGCCCAGCAAGTACGCCAGAAACTTATCACGGAACGGCTGGTGATGGCCATACAACTCGCCGTCAGACGCAACCATCACCAACTGTGGCTGACCACGCCACGCCTTTTCTGCCATGTAGCGCGGCGCGAGATGGCTGCGCACAAATGAGTCGGCATTGGTCGTCATGCCGGGATCAAAGCTCATCCGCCCGCTCAAATCTTGATGATAGAAAAAGGTCGTAATACTACGGCCTTCCGGCAGCGTGACGCGGTACGGCTCGGTTGTATCGACAAACGTCGCATCGGCCTGCCAGGGCGCAAGAATGGTGAACTCGATGCCGTGGTCAGCCAGCACTGAAAGCGTCTCGGTGTCGACGGCGGTTTCAGGCAGCCACATGCCCTGCGGCTTGCGCCCGAAGTGATGCTCGAAATCGGCGATGCCCCAACTGATCTGCGTGACTTTGTCTTCGTAGCTGGCCAGTGGCAAAATCGTATGGTGATACGATTGTGCCATCGCATTGCCGACACCGTAGCGCTCGACATTGGTGCGATCCTGCGTAATGATGCGCTGGTAGGTCGTTTGGTCGAATGCGCGCATCCATGAAAAGAGCGTCGGGCCGAAATTAAAGCTCATGTTCGCAAAGTTGCCAAGCGCCGCGTTAGGCTGATAGCACTCGGCATGAATGCGCTCGTTCCAATTACGGTGCGGATTTGCGCCGGCTTCCTGAGGAATAGCACCGGTCAATGGATCTTCGCGCGGCGGCTGATAAAAGTGGCCGTGAACGCACAGGGAAGCTGCTTCCATAGCTGTCTCGTTACTCCTTTGTAGTCGATCACAGTGTTCGTCAACGTCCATGGGTGACGAATCATCTCTTATTAGTATAAAACGCAGCCATGCCTCTAAAGTTACAATTGTCTGAACAATTGCAGTGGCATATGATTAAAATGCAATGTGTGAAGCGCCTGCCACTGTGCGTGCGCCGACGAACAGAACACACGGCACTCATCATGCGGTGGTTCTGCATAATAACCCTTTTATACTTACTATACATTGATTAGTTGCTATTATACTGCTGCGGCGTGAAAACACAAGTACCATGAGCGGAGCGAAACAGCACCGACAAGCGCGCGTGCTATACTATCCTCAATAAGGACGTAGGTATAGCACAGGGAGCAGCGTGGCAATCACTCTTCGTAACGCCCGTGCAGATGATCAGTACGCCATCCGGCTGATTGTGCGCGCGGCATGGCTCAATCCAATCGGTATCGACTGGCAGCGCTTCATGGTGGTCGACGATGGCTGGCAATTGATCGGCGTCGGACAGGTCAAGCCGCACCGCGACGGCAGCCGCGAGCTTGCATCAATCGCCGTTGTGCCGGAGTACCAGGGGCATGGCGTCGCCAGCGCGATCATCGGCGCGCTTCTGAAGCAGGAGCAGGGCACGATCTACTTGACCTGCAGGTACGGCATGACGCCGTTCTACACACGTTTTGGCTTCCGACGCATCGATCGGGCCGACATGACGCCGTACTTTCGGCGCACCGAGCGGCTGGTCAACGCGCTGCTGTGGCTTGCGCGCCGCCCGGAACGGCTTGCAGTGATGCGACGCGATGCGTAAGCTCATGAAATAAGCCGGCCGGCGCGCACAACCTCCTCAGATTATAGATACAATCCCACCCTGGCCTATACCTTCAGTGCACGTCTCCCCTTGGCGGCATAATCGTCGTCGTTGTATGGATACCAGCGAATCATGCTCTAGACGGCGCCCCCGTTCGCCCGTATAATAGAAGGAGGCGCGTCAATGATAGACGGAGGTGTGTCCGTCTAAAACGCCGCTCGGGAGGTAATAGGCGGATGCAGGTCCATCTTTGCTCCATGAAATACTGAGGACATGCGTCCGTCTACTTGTAGTTAAGCGGAGCTTCGCTCCGCTTAACGGTGTGGGCGATAAGCTCGTTTCACGCCTTGCGGCTCCGCTTCGCTCCGCTTAACAAGGCGATGAAACTGACCGCCTGCGGCGGCAGCTTATCGCCCACACCGTTGGGCCGCTAAAATGTGCTCATACTGGCACCCCTTCAGCGGCACCAAAACCATGTATCATCGAAGATGCATAGCTCATCAACCAAGAAAGGAGATGGTGATTTAATGCCTCAGAATAGCGAACGTCACCCACTCGAGCGCAGACCCCTCCGCATCGTTTCGTTTAATAATATACCAACTGGGTTCGACGTCGTGAGACACTGGGCCGAACAGGCTGGACATAACATCGTCCTGGTCGTGACGTCGCCTGGACCCAAAGCTCGGCGATCAGATAGCTTTAAGCAGATCGCGGCGCTGGCGGGCGAGAAAAACATTGAGGTGCTCATTACCACCCGGCTCAAGACGGTGGCCACCCCCATTCTCCACGAGCTGAAACCAGACCTTATCGTGTCAGCCTCATTCCCGTGGCGGCTACCGCCAGAGCTACGGCAAACGGCACGATTAGGCGCGGTGAATCTGCATCCAGCCGTTCTCCCCGCATATCGTGGGCCGAATGCATTCCGCCAGTTTTATGAGGCTGCGCCGTATGTTGGATCTACGCTGCATTGGACGGACGACGACTTCGATACGGGGCGCATTTTGAGCCAACACATCGTGCCGCTGCCTCGACCCTGTACCTTCGAAAATATCCTGGCTGTCTGGCTTCCGACAATGACAGCCACGCTCGAAGAGGGGGCAGCGCGCGCACTAGCGGGCGATCCAGGCACGCCACAGTCAGATGCTAGTGCGAGCTATGCGGCGGCCTTCAGCAAGGCCGAACACTGGGTAGACTTCACTGAGCTGGGCTTCACCCTTCAATGCAAGGTGACTGCACTGAGCTTTGGTTCACCCCACGCGAAGGCGCATATTGCGGGGCAGGATTGGCTGATTGAGCGCCTTGATCTTGTTGAAGGTACGCCCACGCATACCAATCCTGGCACCATTATTGAGCGACTCGCAGATGGTTTGATCGTCCAAGTGGGCGATGGTGCCGTAAAGATTAAGGCGACACCCCATGTTGACGCAGCATCTGTGTAAAACTTCAGTGCGTTGTCAGATGCTGCGGTATGATACGGCCCAACCTGCCCATGCAGCCGACCGCTGTCGCGCGCAGATCGGGGCGATTTTGGATCAGCTCCGTGCCGCGCGCGGCGGCTGATGCTCGGTCGTTAAGCGGAGCAAAGCTCCGCTTAACGGTGGGGGCGATAAGCTCGTTTCACGCCTTGCGGCTCCGCTTCGCTCCGCCTAACAAGGCCATGAAACTGACCGCCTGCGGCGGCAGCTTATGGCCCCCACCGTGCGGTGTCGCAACAACTAGAGGTCAACCAGATGCGTAGTAGATGGAGGAAGTGCCGATGAACGTCACTCTACGACCGGGCAACGCCGCAGACGCCCAGCCCTGTGGGGCGATCTGTTACGAAGCCTTCAAGACGATCAACGAGCAGCACAACTTTCCGCTGGACTTTCCCTCGCCCGCAGTCGTCACCGAGGGTCTGGCGGGGCTCCTGGCGCACCCTGGCTACTATGCAGTAGTCGCCGAGCTGGACGGCCGGGTCGTCGGCAGCAACTTCCTCGACGAGCGTTCGACCGTGGCGGGCATCGGTCCGATCACGGTCGAGCCCGCCGTGCAAAATCGCACGGTCGGACGCCAGCTGATGCAGCATGTCCTTGATCGGGTGACGCAGCGGCGCTTCCCGGGGGTCCGGCTGGTCCAGGCGGCCTATCATAACCGCTCGCTCTCCCTGTATGCCAAGCTGGGGTTCGTGGCCCGCGAACCGCTGTCCACAATGCAGGGGGAACCCCTCGCCGTGCAGATTCCTGGCTACACCGTACGCCCAGCCACCGCGCGTGATCTGGACGCCTGCAATCAGGTCTGTATGCACGTCCACGGCCATGACCGTCGTGGGGAACTGCTCGATGCGATCCAGCAGGGCACCGCGACCCTCGTCGAGCACGGGGGGCGTATCACCGGTTATGCCACACTGATCGGCTTCTTTGGCCATGCCGTCGGCGAGACGAACGAAGCGCTGAAAGCCCTCATCGGGGCGGCACCCGCGTTCCCGAGTCCCGGTTTTCTCCTGCCAACCCGCAACGGGGAGCTGTTCCGGTGGTGTTTGGACCATAAACTCCGCGTGGTCCATCCAATGACGCTTATGAGCGTCGGTCTCTACAACGAGCCCGCAGGCGCATTCCTGCCCTCGATTATCTACTGAGCCTGAGTCGCTCGGAGGCAAAGCGGCTCAGTCCGAAGGCACGCAGGCTGATGGGAAACTGCGGGGAGGAAAGCCCGGGGAAAGCACCGAACAACGCGCTGCACCTGACTGCCGGAAGCGGAAGCGAGGCACGAGCGCACGCTTCCGGCAGCAGGTGAGCTTGGGCGTTGGGCCGCAAATCAACCTCCTCATCAAATTTGGTTTTTATGCCTATCGCTTCTAGCCAGAGTGTGAGTTGCATGCGTATGGCGACTTGGTAAAATGCACACGTACTGCACGAGTATGCATGTACTAAAAAGGAGTAGTAAGCATGGACCATACCACATATCTTGATTTGTTCGCGGGAGTTCCAGTTGCTGACTACGCGGCTGTGCGAGAGTGGTATGAACGACTGTTAGGGTCCCCACCCGCGTTCTTTCCAACCGACACAGAAGCCGTGTGGGAACTTGGCGAGCATCGATATATCTACATTGTGCAGCAACCCGAACATGCTGGTCATGCAAGGCTTACCGTCTTTGTCGATGACCTTGATGCACTCGTTGCGCAGATAGCCAACCGAGGACTAGACCCCGAGGATCGGGAAACCTACGCGAGCGGTGTGCGTAAGATCACATACCGAGATCGTGATGGCAACGAGATCGGATTTGGCGGCGCTCCGCTCTAGCCAATTTCCAGCCCATTGTACCAGCGGCCAACAATCGCTTCCAGTCCGACGGCCTTGCCGCACCGTTTTTATGGCATGGTTTGGTGTAGCATGCCGTGCCGATCTATCAAACTCGTCTCCTGCAAGGCCGCGGCTGATGCTGTGTCGTTGGTCGGCTGCAATTCACGGCCATACTTGATTTCAAAGTCGTTCGAGTGTGAACCATAAAGCCGTGCCTATCGGGATGACATGTCTCCGTTTTACTCTTCGCCATATGCTGCATCGGATCTGTGACGCGCCAATCACCAGTTCAGTTTCAGCATCACACATCAAGATGATGTTGATTTTCCCGATCTCCCCAGGCCGCTGATGCGGCATAATCCGGACCTGATTCATTTGGGTGTACCTTCAATTCCTAATCAGAGTCTGTACTTTGATGACTGCAAAGTTGGTGGGATGTGGGTAAAACTTGCCGAGGCTCACTGTACAAATCGCCCTCATGCCCCGCCCCACACCTCGCGTGCTGTCTCGGCCACGAGGCGCAACTTGGCTGCTTCATCGGCGGGCGAGAGCAGGTTTCCGGCTTCGGTTGAGGCAAAGCCGCACTGCGGGCTGAGCGCCAGCCGCTCCAGCGGCACGTACTTCGCGGCTTCGTCTATCCGCCGCTTCAGCTCGTCCTTGCTCTCCAGTTGTGGCTTCTTGGTCGTCACCAGCCCCAGCACCACCGTGCGATCCTCCGGCACATGCCGCAGCGGCTCGAAGCCGCCGGAGCGCTCGTCATCATATTCAAGAAGGAAGCGATGGAAGCGCGTGCGCTCGAATACTGCGGCAATCGGGTCGTAGCCGCCGCTCGCGTAGAACTTGCTCTGGTTGTTGCCGCGACACAAGTGAATGCCGAACGTTACGCCCGGATGATCGCCGATCACGGCATTGTCAAGCTCGATGCAGCGGTCGAGCAGCTTCTCGGGGTCGGTGCCGCGCTTGCGATAGCCCTCGCGGATTTGCGGGTCGAGCAATCCGGCGTATTGCGGCGCATCGATCTGAATGTATTCGCAGCCGAGGTGAATCAACTCCGCCACTTCGGCGCGCAGAATGTCCACAACGTCGGCCAGATATTCTTCAATTGTTGGGTACGCGCCTTTTGATTTCTCGGCGTCGTAATAGGCCGCCGCCTGCTGGGCGTTGATCAGCGTCACCTTGATTGGCTTGTCGGTGCGGGAGCGCATGTAGGTGAATTCCTCGGTACACATGGGGCGGATGCGCTTCAGCCTGGAAACGACTACTGGCCGCTGGAGCACCAATTCGTTGCCTTGCTCGTCGCGGAACGGAATCGCCCAGCCGCCGTACTTGTCGAACCCTTCCACCGCGTCGATGAAGTGGCCGTAAAAGGCGTAACGTCGCATCTCGCCGTCGGTGATTACGTCAAGTCCAGCAGCGGTTTGCAGATCGACCGCTTCATCAACGGCGCGATCTTCGATCTTCTTGAACGCCGCATTGCTAAGTTCGCCCGCCGCATGCTGCTCGCGCGCCTTTTTGAGGTAGTCCGGACGCAAAAGACTTCCAATAACATCGCTGCGATAGGTTGGCATCGTCGCACTCCTTTCCTTGCACTACTTTGGAGCCATGCGAATGGCTCCGTCAAGCCGGATGACTTCGCCGTTGAGCATCTGGTTCTCGACAATATGCTTGACCAGCGCGGCGTACTCGCTTGGCTGGCCGAGGCGGGCCGGGAAGGGCACTTGCTTGCCGAGCAACTCTTGCGCTTCCTTCGGCAAACCAGCGAGCAGCGGCGTCTCGAAAATGCCCGGCGCAATCGTCATGACACGGATACCATAGCGGGCGAACTCGCGCGCAATCGGCAGCGTCATGCCGACAATACCGCCCTTCGAGGCCGAGTAGGCCGCCTGGCCTATCTGCCCGTCGAACGCCGCCACCGAGGCCGTGTTGACGATCACGCCACGCTCGCCGCTCGGACCCGGCTCGTTGTGCTGCATCAGCGCCGCCGCTAGCCGAATGACGTTGAACGTACCTATCAAATTGATTGAAATTGTTTTGGTGAATAATGAGAGCGCATGCGGGCCGTCGCGCCCGATAACTCGCGCTGCCGTGCCGATGCCCGCGCAATTGACCACGCCATGCAGCCCGCCGAATACATCGCGCGCCGTGTCCACTGCGTGCTGCACCGCTGCTTCGTCGGTTACATCGGTCTGCACAAAGCGGGCATGCTCACCAATCTCTGCCGCAACACTGTTGCCCGCGTCAGCGTTGACATCCGCGAGCACGACCCGCGCGCCGTTTTCGGCCAGCAGCCGCGCCGTCGCCGCGCCCAGGCCAGAGCCGCCGCCGCTGATCAAGAACACGCTTTTGCTAATATCCACCGCGATTCTCCTTCTGCCAATTCTATGAAGAGATAGTGTATTTCTGCATCCTGAGTAGCGCGAGCCGTGCGAGCGCGTATCGAAGGGTGCAGATTGTCTATGCACCATGTCTAGCGAGAATTGATACTAACGCCTGGCCGACTACCCGCCCTTCGATACGGCCTCCGGCCTACTCAGGGTGCGGGTAGTCGACATCCTGAATAGCGCAAGATGTGCGAGCGCGTATTGAAGGACGCCCATCATCGAATTAGTTGGATAGGCAATTTATTACGCACCACGCATAAACGTCGCTATCCAGTTAATCAGTGCGTCGATGTCACCCAGGTGGCCGGTCTCGAATGGGCTGTGCGTGTAGCGCGCCGGGAAGGCCACCATGGCGGACGGGATGTCGGCCTTCATCAGCGCCGCGCCGTCGCTGCCGAACGCGCCAAACACGGCATGCTGGATGGAAATATCCGCCCGCGCCGCCGCCTGCTCCAACGCCTGTGTGAGCGCATGATCGTAGTGCACCATGGCATCTTTGTGGATCAGCACCGGACCCGCGCCCAGCCGCAGCGGCATGGCCCGCCCATCCACGCCAGGAATGTCGCCCGCCATGCCAATCTCGACCACAATCGCCGCGTCGAACTGCTCGTGCGCCGCCAGCGCAAATGCGCCGATCAACCCCACTTCCTCCTGCACCGTGCATGCCAGAGTTATATGATTTCGCTATGAACATAGTGCATGGATTGCTTCCACTAGATAGGTGAAACTGGTAAGCGATTGAATGGTCGGCGCATCATAGGCGCGGAGCAAATCCGCAACGGCTTCGCGCTGGAGTGCCACATCAGGGAATTGCTCGAAGGCTAGATCATCCTTGAGATCGCGCCACAACCGCTCGATCGGATTCAGTTCCGGGCAGTAGGGCGGTAAAAAGACCAGTCGGACGTTGTCCGGCAGCTTCAGGCGGTGGGCCGTATGGGCGCCGCTCTTGTCTAGAACTAGGATGTTGAGGCTATCGGGATAGGCCTGTGCGAACGCGTCGACAAAGATCTGGAAATTGGCGGCGTTGAGGTACGGCAATTCGAGAAAGAAGTGCTCGCCAGTCGTGGGCGCCACGGCACCGTAGACGTAAAACCACTGGAAGACGTGCTGGATAGTGCCGACCGGCTGCACACCCCGCGCCGTCAGCCGACGGCGCCGAATGGTCAGCAGACCAAAGCGGCTCTCATCCTGACTAAAGACCCGCACCGGTCGCCTATTGGCGGCTGGAATGGCTGCTTGGAGGTGGGAACTGCAATCGGTCTGGAAGGCCGTGAGTGCATCAGGGTTTTTGTGTGTGGCTGGGTCGTGGCACCTTAAGCTTGGTCTTGCAGCGCGTGCGCACGATGGTATAGAGCGTCTTGTACTTGACATCGAGCTGATGGTTCTGGCGCACCCACTGGCGTAATGCTTCATAGGAGCCAAAGCCAGCGGGTTGCCGGAGCGCCTGCTCAAGATTGGCGAGGACGTCGGGCGCCAAGGAAAGCGGTTTACCTTTAGCGACGTAGATGTCGAGCAAGGCGTCCACGCCGCCAGCAGCATAGATGGCCAGCCACCGGCCAATGGTGTTGCGATGCACACCGAGTAAGGCGGCCACGTGCTGGCGCTCGTGTGCTTGACCACTAGCCAAGAGGTAGAGCATCTGCAGCCGCTGCTGTTTGGGGACGTTCCGCTCCTGATGCAAACGCTGCTTCAGCTCATCGACCGTCTCCACAATGGGTGGAATGGACTTGCGCATAGACTGCTCTCCTTTCAGCTTAACCACTTGCAGAAGTATAGCAGATCTACTGCACAACCTTCAATCCGAATTCATATTACATCCCAACCGCGCTCGACAACTGGCACGCGCCGCACCGCTTCGGTGATCACCGCCAGCGGCACGCGGTCGTCCAGCGCCTTGCCGACCACATGCGGCCCAAACTGCCGGGTCGTCGCATCCCACACCACGCGCGTGCCGGGCGTCACGCCGCGCGCCAGCAACTCGTCACGCGACAGGCCGGTGTCCACCCAGAACTCGTTCCATGTCATCTCAGTCGGCTCAGGAAGCACCAAGGTCGAAATATGGCCGGTGGCGGCCGCGAGCACGCCCGGGATGACGCCGCCGCGCGCCAGCACATGCACCGGCTGCCCAACCGTGAACCAGTTGCGCAGGCTGGTGCTACGCGACCATGCCTGACCGTTGGCAAGCCACAGGAAGCCATTATCGTCAATCGAGCGAACGAGGTAACACAACTCGTCGGCATGGGCGATCAGCAGGAGCTTGCGCCCTGCGCCGCCCGCCCGACCGACGACATTACCAATCCTGGTGCGCTCGGTCGCCATGCCATCAGCGCGCCACAGCGCCTCGACATGGTCGAGCACCACGGCTTCTTGCCCAACCGGCCCGTCGAGTTCGGTTAATTCTTTAATCAGCGAAAAAAGTTCGTTTGTCATGCGCCAAACACAATCACAGAGCGCAGCGTTTCGCCTCGCTGCATGGCGTCAAACGCATCTTCAACATCCTCAAGCTTGATTTCCTGCGTCACCACTTTGTCGAGATTCAAGCTGCCCTGCTGGTACCACGCCGCCAGCATCGGGAAGTCGCGGGTCGGCAGGCAGTCGCCGTACCACGAGACGCCCAGCCGCCCGCCCAGGTCGAAGAACTGCGCTGCGGGTCAATCGTCGAGTTGCTTGCCCGGCCCCGGCACGCCGATGATGATGCAGGTGCCGGCCAGATCGCGGCACAACATCGCCTGCTCCGTCGTCTCGCGGCAGACCGACCGCCTCGAACGAATAGTTGACGCCATTGCCGCCGGTGAGCTCCTTGATCTTCGCGACTGGGTCGCCGTCTTTCGGGTTGACGGTGTGGGTCGCGCCGAACTCTTTGGCCCACTCCAGCTTGCTGCGCGTCCAATATCAACGGCGATGATCGTGGTCGCGCCGGCCAGCTTGGCCCCGCTGATCACGCTGTCGCCGACGCCGCCGCAGCCGAAGACCGCCACGCTGGAGCCGGGCTTCACACCGGCGGAGTAGAGCGCCGCGCCGACGCCGGTCATCACGCCGCAGCCAATCAGCGACATCTGCGGCGCGGGCAGCGCCGGGTCGTAGGGAATGCCTGCTCGGCATGCACGAGCGTGTACGTGCAGAATGTGCCGATACCGAGCACCGGATTGAGTAGCTCACCGTCCTTGGTGCGCATGCGCTTTTCGGCGTTTAGACTGTCGGCGCAAAAGTTCGGGCTGGCCAGCGAGCAGAAACGGCACTCGCCGCATGGCGCGCGCCACGCCAGAATGACATGATCGCCCGGTCTGTGGCGCGTCACGCCCGGCCCGACCGCCTCGATCACGCCCGCGCCCTCGTGCCCCAGCAGGAACGGAAAGCCTTCCTCGCCATACGTGCCGCTCTTCACACCCAGGTCGGTGTGGCACACGCCCGACGCCAGAATGCGCACCAGCACTTCATTCGGCCCCGGATCGTCAATCGTAAACTCTTCAATCGAAACTGGCGCGCCCGGCTTGCGGGCGATTGCTCCACGTGCTTGTGTTGGCATGAGGCACTCCTTTGGCTTCAACACTGCTCTCTGAGGAATTACCAGTATACGTGACAGATCGTATGTCAGCAAGCTATTATCCTTGCCAGGTTTGTCACTTGACTTCTAACTCATGGCCAAATGTGTTTGACGGGCAAGCACGCGCGGATCTGCGCTGCCTACCATTAGCGGTCGCATGCCGACGCGAAACACGAACGGCTCCGGCATGCAACTGATACGCTGGCATCACGCCCGGCCCGCAGCTGCCTGTCCCGACACCATTCTGCTGATAATCAAGGTGCAGCGTGATTGTCGGGCGTGGCACAAGCTCGTAGGTATGCTGGGCGCGATCCAGATCGTCGGTGGTGAAGCGATGTGCGCTGAAATTGATCGTCGGAGCGCCGACGACCAGCAGCCCGGTTCCACCAACGCTTTGCAGTGCCACCCAGCGCGTATCGGTGTGGTTGCCGTTCTCCTGTGGGCGCACGTACGGCGTGAACAACTCGTCTACGCTGGCGTGCCACAGACCGAAGCGGGCCGATTGCTTGCTGTCGGCGTAGCTTTCGTGCGGGCCGCGCCCCAGCCATGTCACCTGATCGAGCATACCAGGCAGTGTCATCTCCAGCCCGATGCGCGGTAACGTGGTGGGCCAGTCGCCATGCGGCGTGCCCTGTACCTCCACCAGCATGGAGCCATCGCCGCACAGTGTGTATTCGTAGCGACAATCGAACGCGGCCTCGTACACCGGCGGTGCGACGCGGGTATGTACGGTGACGCACAGCGTCGTATCGTCGAGCTGTTCGCAGGCAATATCATCCAGGCGATGATTCGCGAGATGAATGAAGCGCTCGTGCCATTCCTTCACCACCCAGTCGCCACTGCCGCGCGCCTCGTTGTCGATTGCGGCACGCCACAGACTCAGGCGCGGCCCGGCCAGCATGAGCGGCTGCCCGGCGACGCTCCAATTGTCAATCACGCCGCGCGCCGTGTCAAAGACAACCTCAGTCTCGCCATCGCCCAGGCGCATGTGCGTGCCTTCCTTGTGACAGCGGATGGCTGTCGTGCGGCCAAGACTCATCGCAGGCATGGCGGGCGCTTCCACGGGAAGCTCGAACTGCGCAAACGCGATCTCATGGCCTGCTTCGGCCCATGGTGTTGCCTCTGCCAGCGTGAAGCGCAACGTCAAATAGTAGACCGCTCCGGGCGTCGGTTCCGGCAGGTCGTACGCGATCTCGACCGTGGCCGATGCACCGGGCTGCACCTTGGGCGTGGGTAAGCTGCCCGCCGCGACGACAACGCCATCTTCAGTCACCTGCCATGTCAGATGCAGGTGGTCGAGCGTAATGAAATCGTAGCGGTTCGTCACCCGGAGCCGCGCATGGCTGGCGCTGCTTTCTTCCGCTGTCACCAGCACCGGCTCCAGCATCTTTTTATACTCAATCAGTCCTGGCGAGGGCGTGCGGTCGGGGAACAGCAGGCCGTCGCACACGAAGTTGTCGTCGTTTGGCTCGTCGCCGAAGTCGCCGCCGTAGGCAAAATAGGTGCAGCCGTTCGGCGCGACCGTGCGGATACCATGGTCGAGCCATTCCCACACGCAGCCGCCCATCAGGCGGTCGTAGTGCCAGAAGGCATCCCAATAGTCGATCAAGGCGCCCGGCCCGTTGCCCATGGCGTGCGCGTATTCGCACAAGAAGAATGGTTTGTCGCGGTACTCATCCAGCGCAACCCGCGCCTTCCAGCCCGTGTCCTGGCCGACAGCGTCAGTACCTTCGCCAAAGGCAATCACATCCGGCACTGACGTATACATCTGGCTGATGACATCGCTGACTTCGCCATGGCGGTCGCCTTCGTAATGAATTGGGCGGCTCGGCTCGTTGGCGCGGCACCATGCCGCCATAGCCTCGTGATTCGTGCCAAAACCCGACTTATTGCCGAGCGACCACATGATGATCGATGGATGATTACGGTCGCGCTCGACCATGCGCTCCATCCGGTCCACGTAAGCGGCTTCCCATTCGGGCGCTCTGCTCAGGAAGAATTGATCATGAGCAAACAGTAGCCCATGGCACTCCAGATCGGCCTCGTCGATCACATACAGGCCGTACTTGTCACACAAATCAAGGAAATGCGGGTGCGGCGGATAATGGCTGGTTCGCACGGTGTTGATGTTGTGGCGCTTCATCAGCAGCACATCTTCGCGCATGGTTTCGCGCGGCACGGCCCGACCAAAGTCGGGGTGGTGCTCATGGCGATTGACGCCGCGCAACTTGACGAGCCGCCCGTTGATCAAAAACTGGTAGCCTTTGATCTCGACGCGACGGAAGCCAACCGTCTGCGGCGCGACCTCGACGACATTACCCTGCCCGTCGCGGAGCGTCAGCAGCAGCGTGTACAGGTACGGATCATCCGCCGACCACAGCCGGGGCGCGCTAATTTCAGCCGCGAGTTCTGCCATTGGCATACCGTCGGAGCCTGCTTCAACATCCGCGCCTGCTTCGCCGTTGGCTACCGGACGACCGCGCGCATCGAGCAGGCGCATCTCCAACCGGTGCGCGCCTGCCGCCTGCCCTGCGGCATGGAATGTCGCTTGCACCCGCAGCGTCGCCGCCTGCATGTCGTCATGGAGATCGGGATCGACATGCACATCCCACAGCGCGACCGGCGGCTCGGCCAGCAGCGTCACATCGCGGAAAATGCCCGACAGCCACCACATGTCCTGATCTTCAATGTAGCTGCCGTCGCTCCATTGATACACCTGCACAGCCAGCAGATTCTCGCCAGCGCGGGCCTGCTCGGTCACGTCGAACTCGGCGGGAACGCGGCTGCCCTTGGAAAAGCCAATGTACTGGCCGTTGAGATGCACGGCAAAGGCCGAGTCGACGCCATCGAAGCGCAGCACCAGCCGACGCGCGCTCCAATCATTGGGCAGATCAAAGCGCCTACGGTAGGTGCCGGTCGGATTCTCGCTCGGCACATACGGCGGGTCGATGACGAACGGATAGCGCACATTGGTGTAGTGTGGGCGCCCGTAGCCATGCATCTGCCAGTTGCTCGGCACCGGCAGCCGGTCCCAGCCCGCATCGTCGTACGCCTCGCTGGCGTAGTCCGGCGGCGCTTCATCCGGTGTCGCGGCATAGTGGAACTGCCACTCGCCGTTTAGTGAAAGCTGCCATGGCCAGTTGGCACCGCTACGGGCGCTCACTTCGTCAGGGTAGCTCGTGAAGCGCGCCCGCGCCTGGAGGCGGTTGCGGTGAAGCACTTCCTGGTTTTCCCAATCGGGACGTTGCGTGTTGTGTGTGTGATCCATAACACTTAGCTCCGCTAAAAAGAAATCCGTGATAATGATATGAAGATTCTGCAACCATCATAGCATGGCTTTGTTCATGCCATGGGTGGGACTGCGGATGAGTCTGGGTTGCGCATAGGCATGCGCTTTCAATAGTATTGGCACACGTGAAGCAAGGTGTAGATAGGTCAGGTTCAATGTATAGATCAGGATCAAAACGCATGGCTGAGATTTCACGATGGACCTTTTGGCGCCGAACGGTTGTTGGTGCAGGCGTACTCACGCTGTTTGGCAAATGACTTCATAGCATACTGGCATAACAACATGGGCCATGGAGACAATCTCCATGGCCCATGTTGCGTACAGCCTCACATATGCATTAGACCAGATCGACCGTAATGCCAGATGCGCGCAACGCTTCCACCATGGCTGTTGGCGCCCGTGTATCGGTAATGATGCGCCCGATCTCATGCGGCAGCGCGAAGGCACTGAATGCCCTTGTGCCAAACTTGCTTGAGTTTACCACGCCGACGACGAGCCCCGAGGCGCTTACCAGTTGCTGTTTCAGTTGCGCTTCATCAAGATCCGATTCCATCAGGCCATCTTCAGGTGTGACGCCGCGCGCGCCAAACATGCCAATATCAACACGCAACCGTTGCAACGAATTAAAGTTGATACTGCCGATTAGTGAGCTTGAACGCCGCCGCATGGTGCCGCCGACCACCACCGTTGTGATGCCCTCGCAGAAGTTCAACTCAAGCGCGGTGTACAGCCCATTAGTCACCACCACAAGCTCTTCGCGGTCTTTGATCAGGCGCGCGATCTGGAGCGCCGTCGTGCTTGCGTCGAGAAGATCTGCTGCCCGGATTGAACCAGCGCCGCTGCAGCCTGCGCAATACGCCGCTTTTCTTCCAGATGCTCCTGCTCACGCGTGGCGAAAAACAGTTCAAGACGCCCACGGCCCGAAACAACTGCACCGCCATGAATGCGCGTCAAGACGCCCTGCGACTCAAGCACGTCCAGATCTTTGCGCACCGTCACTTCTGAAACGCCCAGCACCTGACTCAACTCGCCAACCGACGTGCGATCACGCACACTGAGGTATGACAAAATTTGATCGCGCCGCCGGTCGGGCGATTGTGATTGATCGGTTTGCGACATAGCACCTCGTATCACTTGAAAGAATTTCGAAACGTAAATTGCTATACTGATCTTAGCAAAAGCAACTGAGGTGATCAAGTGCTTCGCGCATGTCTCATACATCAATCCAGCGGCAGCACCCACGCAAGTCGCGGCGGAAACAGCGCTTCGAGCAATGTTCGACCCGTCTCATTGGCCCACACATCTGGAAAGGCATAACGCAACTCACGCAGGCTGCGATGGCCGAACAGCAGCTGTAAGAACACCAGCGGCGGGAAGCCCGCCATTGCGCCCGAATCCTGCACGGGCGCTTGCCATGGCTCGGCTTCGTTCAGACGCCCGTTCTCAAACATCATGTGCAAGCCGCCACGGTAAAACGTCAGCTTGAGGTCGCCAGTGTAGCCTGCCGCCGCTGAGCCAGCAAGCCGATGCTCCAGCACGGGCGCGATGCGCCGCACGAAGCCCGGCAGATCCGGCACGCGCACGTACCAGGCATACGGCTGCGCTTCGCCAGGAAAGAGCTTGTCGTGAAGCACATCATAGACCGGGTGCGACCGGCCAAACGCGAAACCAAGTTTGGTCGGCGGCGGCTGATCCTCTTTGGCACGCTGCACCGTTGGAGCCAGCGCCTGAAGTTGGCGCATGACGCTCGGCAGGATCGACAGCAACGGCTCGCCCTCACGCACGCTCATGCCGACAATGCCAAATGTGTCATCCCACACGATGCGGCGCGTCAACACGTAGCCGAGGGCTGTCCCTTCCCAACCACGATTGCTGCGCACGCCAATCACGTAGGGCCGCCAACCCTCGCCCGACTCGGCACTGTGCCCATCAAATATAAAGTGCCAATAGGCATGATCGATGGACGCCGTGATCGCCGCGCGGCTGCGTTCGCGCTCATGAAGCGCCAGCATCTCCGGCAGGTCGTCGGGTGTGGCCTCGCGCAACATGTACGGCTCCTGTGCATCGTCCTTGAGCTTTGGAATGGCATCGAAGGCGATCGTGCGCGTGCCGCCCAAATCGAGCGCGTACTCGTAGCCGAACTGGCGATAATAGTACGGAATGCCGGTGATGCCCTGTGCCACATGGCCGTTCGCCGCGCTACGGGCATGAATCAATTCGAATACGGCGCGCACCAGGCCACGGTTGCGGTAGTCGGCATCAGAGGCGACAATCTCAGGCCGCCCGACCAGAAAATCAATGCCCTCATACGACCATGTCTGCTCAATGAGACATGTCGCGGCGACGGCGCGCCCATGCACAGTATCTTCGACCAGCGCAAAGTCGCCCGAGCCAATCAATGGGTGGCGTCCGCTTATGAGATCGCGACCGAAGGCTGCCGTACGCATGTTGGGCGGATCGTTGGCGCTGTTGCGAAACACGTTACTGTACAGCGCGGTAATCTGATCCGCGTCTTCTAGAGTGGACCAGCGCAACACCAGCCCGCCGCCGAGATCGCGGCGGTAGGCGGGATCGCTAAGGTTCATGGTATTCATCACATTATTACTTTCTGACGATAGACGACCGACGATAGACGATGGGCAGAAACAACGCATCGTCCATCGTCCGCCGTCGGTCGTCTTGATGTTGTGCCAGCATTATCCGTTACGTTTCAGCCGCCCGGTCGCCTTGGCGTAGCGCTCGGCTCGCATGAACACGGCCAGACCCAGCGGAATGGTGACCAGGCCGGTAATCAACAGCGGTACGATGAACGGCACGAGCAGGCCCGCGCTGCCGGTGAGTGGCGCGCCGTTGATCAGCGCCTCGCGCATGCCTGCCAGCATGTAGTAGGCTGGCGAAACCTGGGACAAAGGCTGCATCCAGCCCGGCAACACCGCGATGGGATAATACACACCACTGACTAACAGCACCAGCGCCTTGACGATATTGGTCATTTGCAGGCCTTTTTCCGGCGACAGAAGCGGCAGCACCGCCGCCAGCATGCCGAGACCAATGAAGCTCAGGCTGCCAGTCGCCACGATCAACAGCATGCTCGGCACATTGGCGTGTGACAGGTCGATGTGAAAAAATAGCGTCACAATGCCCAGAATCACCGACGTATGCAGCACGCCATATAGCATCGCAAAGGCCGCTTGTCCAAACAGGTGCGTCAGGCGCGAAATCGGTGCCATAAAGGTGTATTCAATCGTGCCTTCCCAGCGCTCCCACTGGATCGACTCACTGATCAGGTCGAACACCAGCGAAAGGTAGTGCCACACCAGCGTGCCGACCAGCAAGAATAGCACCGATTGGTTGATCTGTGCCTGCGTCACCTGCACGCCTGCAATCGCGCCAAGCGCCCGACCAATAAAGGTGATCGACAGCGCGTTGGCAATCGAATACGCCAGCCAGACCAATTCCCATGCCCAGTAGCGCTTGATTAGGTTGGCGTTGCGCTCCATAAAGGCGTACATTGCCCGCAACTCGCGAGCCAGCGTTCCACCGCGGCGAGGAAGCGTTGTCATGGTTTTCTCCTTTAAGGACGATGGACGGAAGACGAAGGACCAAGGTTACTAATCTTTCGTCGTTCGTCATTCGTTGAAACTCACCCAAGCTCTTTACTGTACGATACATTAGTGTAAATTTGCTCGAAGCCGACTGACTGATACAACCGTAATGCGCCGGTCGGGCTTTCGGCGTCCACGCCCAGCTTGACGACGTCCATGCCCGCATCTTTAATCACGCGCATGCCCGCCAGCAACATAGCGCGTCCCAGCCCCAGTTTGCGGAAGCTGCGCCGTACGCCCAGCAAGCTGATCCAGCCCTCACGGCGGTTGTTGCGCTCGTTGCTGTCTGGATCGACGAAGCAGAAGCAGAACGCCGCAAACGTGTCGTCCTCGGTTACGGCAACCAGATCGATATCTGTTCGATACTTTGGATCGCTTAGCCAGTGCTGGTGGCTCTCGACCGTGGATGGATGAAAGTTCCAATGATCGATAAACGATTGGTTATACGCCGCGACCCAACGCTCGGCGTCGGGCATGCCAGCAGTATGCGTCAGTGTGAAGCCGGTCGGGAACTGCGGCTCGGGAATCGGCTGGTCGAGCGGGCGCTGCATGCGAAAGAAGAAGCGGTTCGCCTCAAGCCCGTACCGCTCAAGCAGCGTTCGCCGATCGCTGTCCTCCTCGCGCGCGCTGGATGAAAGAGTTCGCCGATTTGCCGCACTCTGCCGCGACGGCGCGCATGCGCTCGAAGCCCCAGGCCATAATTTCGTCTTCTACGCTGTTGTTACGCGCCGATGGCAGCACCTTGAAATAAAGATACCCATCCGGTTTTTCGCGCTCGCGGTCGATCCAGATCTGGCCGAAGCCGATCAATTGGCCGTTCTCATGCTCCCAAACACGCAGATCATGAGCTGAATCAAGACGCGGATCGCTAAATTCAAGGCGCAGATCCTCGACATCGTAGTTATCATCAAAGTGATCCACAGCATCGCAGGCGTTGACCAGATCACAGATTGGCTGAAGATCGGCTTCACCAGCATACGGGCGCGACACAAGGTTGGTTGCCAGAAACATAAATCATTCTCCTCAAAACGTTTTCAGGTAGTGTATCCACGTTGCAGCCGTGCGGAAGCCGACTGATTCATACAGCCACGTTGCGCCGGTCGGACTGGCGGCATCGACGCCGAGCCGAGCGACCTGGACGCCCGCTGCCTGGAGCCGTTGTAATCCTTCAAGCAGCATGGCCCGCCCAAGGCCGCGCTTGCGGAAATCAGGCCGCGTGCCAAGCAGATCGACATGGCCCTCGTTATACCCAAGGCGTTCGTTTTCCGCCGCAAAGATCGTACACCAGCAGAACGCGGCGAAGGTTTCATCTGGCGCTTGGGCTATCAGGCACAATTCCGGGTCGTTGGCAGGATCGTCGAACCACTGCGTGAACTGCTCTGGCTGCCACGGGCGGTACTCCCATTGATCGACGAACGATGCGTTGTACAGTGCGGCCCACGCCTCGGCATCGGCGCGGTGCGCCGCACGCAGGGTGAAGCCTGCGGGCATGTGCGCTTCCGGCAGCGGCGCATCGAGCAGCATCAGCATGTCCAACGCATAGCGTTCGATGGTAAACGCAGCTTGCTCCAACGTTCGTCTACGCCACACATCAGCCTCAAAGGCCGTGACACGCAGTTGCGCCGGAAGATCATGACCAATCTCAGCACTGCGCCGTGCTGCCCACGCGACGATCTCCATGCCAAGCGAATCTCGGTCGGAGGCGTCAGGATGTGTGTAGAAAAATAGGCGCGTCTGCGCGCCCTCGTCTGACATGGCGCTGTACAACTCGCCATAGCCAACCAGCACGCCAGCATCTTCCCACAGTCGGAAATTGCGCGCCGCATCGACTGACGGATCGCTGAGCGTCTGCTGTAATTCTTCGACGGATGTGCCGTTGCCAGTGCCATCAGCCGCGTCACACGCCGTGACCAGTTCGGCAATCTGTGGCAAGTCGGCCTCGCCAGGGTATGGCCGCGGTGTTCGCGTTGTCACCTTCACCTCACTCAACAGGCATGACGGCTGATGAACATTGTCAAATGGTTTGGGTACAGCCGGTAGGGACAAACCTTGTGTTTGTCCTAGGCGAACCTTGTGTTCGCACCTACCGATGCCCCAATAATGTTCATCAGCAGGCTTCGCGTGGCAGCGAACAAGTTCCAACCGTCGATGCTTATGTCAATATTGCTTATTGCCATCCAACAAACTAATCAGCCGCTGCAACTGCGTCGGGCCAAAGTCGTCGCGGGTGATGTCCATGAGCACCTCGTCGTAGCGCTGGCCGTTGAACAGAACCACGCCGCGCACCCGGCCCGCTTCTTTGAAGCCAGCCTTGAGATAGGCGCGGTGGCCGCGCTCGTTGAAGGCGACATGCCACAGTCGGATGTTGTACAGGCTCAGAAAAGTAAAGCCATAGTCGCACATCAGCCGCACCGCCTCCGTGCCGTAGCCATGACCCCACGCAGTCTTGTCACCGATAGCGATGCCAAGCGTGGCATGGCTGTTGTGGGCGCTGATTTCCATCAGCGACACGTTTCCGATCATGCGCTGTCCCTCGCGAACGATAATCGCAAAGGTCTTGCTGTCCGTTTGCCGCACAACCCGGTCGTACCAATCCTGCTCCTGCTCCGGCGTCCACGACATGCCAACCGCGCCGAGGTAGGTGTTCAGTTCCAGATCGCTGAACCAGCGGGCAATCTGCGGCACATCCTCGCGCCGCACCTGGCTGAGAAAAATCCGCTCGCCGGGCACGACTTCGGGCCGAAATATATTTTGTTCCTGGCTGTCCATTCTATCCTCTTTGACGACCGACAACGGATCATGATTGAAAGATACGCATTCCGTGGTCCGTCGTCGGTCGTCCATCGTCATTCAGCGCTTGCCGCCGCGCCGCACGGTCTTGCGCCGTTCACTGCGGCGCTGGTCACGGGCCTCGCGGCTGCCGGTGGCATTGCGGCGCGCGTTGCGCACTTCCATGCTGCTGAACTGCGCCTCACGGCGCTCATCAGCCGAGCACGTGCCGACCACCTCGTCCCAATCTTCTTCCGATTCCCAATCGTCAAGAACGTCAATATCCTGTACCTGAATATGTACACGTGGCATGGTGCTGTGAAACCTCCGGCGAGGCACACATCTGCAACATGTGACACCTCGCGTTACTGTAATGGCTTTCCATCAACAACAAACAGGTGACCAACAAGCGTGTAATCATATACAGACATACGGTGCCTCCTTTCGCATGTAACATTCGCTACGTATTACGTGTACTGTTTCATAAGGTTGGCGCACAAAGCCGACCGGCGTGAAGGGGATAGTCGGATTGAAAGACATCCCAAGGTGTCCGTCCACCTAAGCCCTGATGCGGACGACATGTGTTGTAATGCATTTCCCACAAGCGATGCAATGTACTGCCGCTCCTCGGAGGAGGTGAACTGCTGTTGCGAAAAGCATTCGTCATTGTCGGTTCGGTTACTCCGTTCGATAAAGCCGTTTTGCCATGGTGAGCCACGAGCAATGCGCCAATGGCGAAGTCCTAAGCGCTCCACCGTACGCTCGAACGTAGTTTTGCGCTCGGGATGAGCGGTATAGGCCATGGTAAAAGCCATGGCATTATCGGTCACGACCAGATGGAATGGTGGCAAGCGTGCCATAGCGCGTTCCAGAACGGCACCGACCCGTTTACTGCTCATCGAAGTATGCATTTCTGAATACTTCATACGAGTGCGCAAATGGATAACACTGATCTTGTATGCGCGTCCACGTCCGCCCTTGATAGCGGGCAAGTGTTGGATGTCAAGCTGTACTCGATGCCGCCCCACTGGAATCGGACGCACGATGCGTTTTTTTAGGCCCACGCGTGGACAGGCCCGCAGTGTGCAAGATACGCCATACGGTGGCGACGTTGGCAGTTGGAAAACGATGGCGAAGGTCGTGAGCGATACGCTTAGGGCCGTGATTAGGATGATCGGTTCGTGCCTGGATAACTGCCGCACGGTAGGCGTCATCAACCACCGTGCGCCCGTGCTTGTGTGGAGCAGTGCTGCGATCCTGCAGTTCCCTCCGCCCTGCCCATCGTCCAATAGTACGGCGATGGACGCCAAAACGCCGGGCAAGTTCCGAATGGGAGACGCCCCGCGCGGCCAATTCGCACACAAGGCGACGTTGCCGAAGGGTCAAGGCTGCATTTGCGTGATAGCGCATGGGTAGTGGTCCGATATAGTCATAGCACTCCCCGTGAGTGCGCTAATCTATTGTAGCATTACAATTACCTACAACGGGACGTATTAGAAATCATCGTCCGCAGCCTGAAACTCGATCACTGATTCGTCCGCCGCCTGGTCGTCCGGGTGGAGTGCCACATAGCGCTGCCACAGTTCATCGACAAGCATGTCGGCAACCGCTGGCGCACCCTGCGACGCGAAGTAATCGCACACGCGCGTCACGTCTCGACTCAAAATGGCGCGGGCGTTGCGGTTGCCGCTGGCGTTCGTCACCTGCGGAAAGTCAATCAGCGTGATCTTGCCTTCCCAGTACAGAATGTTGTAAGCTGAGAGGTCGCCATGAATCAGGCCAAGTTGCAGCATGATTTCGATATTCCACAACACCTCGTTGAACAGGTGTGCGGCCTCGTCCCGTTCAAGCTGAACGCGCTGTAGCACCGGCGCGGCCATGCCCGCGTCGCCGCAGTAGCTCATCAGCAGCGCGTTATCGTTTACTGCGATTGGCTGCGGCACGGCAGCACCCGCCTCGCGCAAGCGCTCCAGTGAGGTATGCTCGTACATCAGCCATGAAGTGTGCGCCACCTGCATGCCGAAGCCAGTCTTTTTGCCAATCGCCCGCATGGTGCGGTGGTCGGTCTCCTTGACCGGGCGACCATCGGCGGTGAGCACGGCGCGCCCTTCTTTGTACATGGCGTCGTTCCGCAGGTTGCGGAACTGACGCGGGCGGTAGACCTTGGCAGCCAGCAACGCTTTGCCGGTGGTTGGATGACCAGCGCACAGATAGACGCTAGCCTCCTTGCCGCCCTTGACATTCGCCAGCACATCGGTGATAAGCTCCTGGTCGTAGAACGACCGGAGCGATGAAAGCAGCCATTCCGCCTCGAAGCGCGCGGGCTGATAGGTTGTCACGAAACCGGCTTCCAGTCCGCTGGCCTCGACCATTTCCTCGCGCTGCCGGGCGGCCTGCGTCCGCGCCTGCTTGGACGACTGGCCGTCTTTGCGCGGCCCATGACGGCTGTGGCGCGGCGTGTCAAACGCTTCCTCGTATGCATCCCAACGGTCAAAATCGCTATCGTCATGCAACGACATCGTCGTGTTCTTCCTTAATCAGCGAAGGAAGAACCGCCTGATCGTTGGCGTGGTTTGTACGCAATCGCACGTTCTTCCCTCTTTACGAATGATTCCGTCCGAAAAGGCGGTCAGTTCCGACGAAAGAAAAAGATATGGGATTCATGCAAACCTCCTTTATTCAGAGAAAAGAAGAAGTACCTGTTGTTTACTTTTTACTTATACAGCGTGTTCGTGTTCCACTGCGCCGTAGCGCACCCGCAGCCGCCAACCCCACGCGACCAGTTGCTCGCCGAGCCACGCCAGCGCGTGCGCATGCACTGCTCGATTGGGCCGACGTTCGCTCGCTTCCTCGACCATCCACACATGCGCGGCTTCGCGGAGTAAATCGTGCCGATGCTGCTCGGCAACGTCGCCTGCTAAGCTATACATTCCAGCCTCCTCGATGTATCGGCGACATGTCACACGTCGTCGCCAGCGTAAAGCCGCACGTAACTGTCGTACCGTTCGTGACTGATCTCGCCTTGTTCCAATGCCTCGCGCACGGCACAGTCCGGCTCATGGATGTGCGCGCAGCCAGCGAAGTAACATTCGCCAAGGAACGGACGAAACTCACGAAAACACCAGTCCAATTCGTCTTTTGGAAAGCGCCACAGGCCAAGTTCTCGGATGCCAGGCGTGTCGGCCACGTAGCCGTCAGCGAAGTTGAGCGGAATGAGTTCGGCGACCGTGGTGGTGTGGCGGCCTTTGTTCAATAACTCGCTCACCTCGCCAGTGGCGAGACCGAGACCGGGCTGCACCACATTCAGCAGGCTCGATTTGCCGACGCCCGATTTGCCAGTCACTACGCTGATGCGGCCTGCCAGGCGCTCGCGCAATGCGTCGATTCCGCAGCCCTGCTTGGTGCTGGTATAGATGACCGGGTAGCCAATCTTTTCGTAGATTGCGAACAGTTCGCGCGCCCGCTCCTCGCCAACCAGATCGACCTTGTTCGCTACGATCACCGCGTCGAGTTCGCTGAACTCGGTCAGCACCAGGTAGCGGTCGAGCATGCGCGGGCTGAGATCGGGCCGCGCGCATGCGAACACCAGCAGCACCTGATCCACATTCGCCACCAGCACATCTTCGCGCCACACGCCGCGCGTGCCGGGCGCGCGGCGGGCCAACTTAGTCTGGCGCGGCTCGACCGACTCGATCGCGCCGACTGTCGGCGACACCTGCATGACCTCGACCACATCGCCAATCACGGCGATATCGCTGGACTGCCGCTCTTTTTTGAGCCGCCCGCGCAACCGACACTCCAAAATCCCCGATTCGTCGGTCTTGACCCAGAAAAAGCCGCTCTGTGCCCGCAGCACCGTTCCGCGCATCCATCGCTCCTACTAACTAGCCACAGAGATCACGGAGATCACAGAGGTATTAAAACTTATTTCTCTGTACTCTCTGTCGCCTCTGTGGCAGAAATTACTCCTGCTCAACCTCAAAGTCGTCGTCCAAGCTCCTGCCAGTCAGCGTCATGAACACATCTTCCATGGTCGTGCTGCCGTTCTTGCCGTTCTGTGCGCCAATCGTGCGCTTCAGCGCTTCCGGCGTATCGAGCGCCACAATCCGCCCGCTGTTGATCACCGCCACACGGTCACACAGCCGGTCGGCCTCGTCCATGTCGTGCGTCGTCAGAAACACGGTTGTGGCATGTTCGCGCCGCATCCGCAACACAAAGCGCTGCACGTCCTGCTTGGAGCGCGGATCGAGGCCGGTGGTCGGCTCGTCGAGCAGCAACATGACCGGCGAGGTTAGCAAGCCGCGTGCAATGGCAACCTTCTGCTGCATGCCGCGCGACATGTTTTCCAGCGGCTCGTACAGCCGCTTCTCGCCCAGACCAAGCTTCGACAGAATGTACACCGCGCGCTCGCGTGCTTCAGCGGCAGGCAGATCGTACAGCCGGGCGGCGTACATCAGGTTCTCAAGCGCCGACAACTTCTTGAAAAACGACGCTTCCACACTCACGCGATTGATCATGCGGCGTACAGTGCGCTCCTCGCGCTGCACGTCGTAGCCGAACACGCTGATCTCACCGCCGTCAGGAATGAGCAGCGTCGAGATCAACCGAATCAACGTGGATTTACCAGAACCGTTCGCGCCAAGCAAGCCAAAAATCTCGCCGCGCTGCACCGTCAAACTGATATGATCGACCGCCAGCGTCGAGTCGGCCTTTTTGCGCCCGCCGGGCCGCCACCATGCCTGCTTGTCGCCGTCTTCCTTACCGAAGCGCTTGACGGCATCAACGATCTCAAGCGCCACCGGAGCCTGCATCGCCGGTGCGTCGAGCAACTGCGCGAGATAGGTGTACTCATCAACTGGCGCTGAAACTGTATTCACAACAAAGCCTCTCATGCAACGTCATTAGAGCAAGCAAACGCTTGAATTGAAGCAGGTTCTTTCGTTATTTAGCAGCCAACCTGCTTCAATCCACGTTGCTCACTGACACTATCAAGAATACGCACTTCAAGCCGCCGCACATGCAGCCGGTCGAACGCAAAGCTCACAATGCGGTCGAGCAACTGCGCATGTTCCTCAAGCGACTCAGCCGACACTTCGGCATAGCAACGAGTTTCTCCGTCTTGCGTTGTTTCTTGTAGCAAGCCTTCTTTATTCAGGATAACCACGGGCATGCTCCTTGTCTTCAAACCGCTTTGCTCCTACTGTTATAGCACATACGTGCGACATGGAGCGTCACAACCAACACCGTCTTTTGGAGCAGAAATGCTGCATCTTCGCACCGATCCGCATACCGATTTTTTGGGACACAAAAAGGCCGCGGGTTCCATGATCCCCCACAGCCTTTGATACAAAAAGGCCGTGGGCAGTGACCATTCATCACCCACGGCCTTGAAACTCGTTGTTGCTGAAGTTCAGCTATTGAGTCTCAGGAGCATGGGCGCAGCATGGCCACGAGCGATCGCGCCGTCGGGCAACAGGGCTGCCGAGACGCCGAAGCTCTGGATTGTGATGAGCTTCATCGTGCTAACCATTCTACGTCCGTCCTTTCTGAACACTCATGCGCAGGTGCGCGTTTCTTAAACTTCCTGATGTAGGATAGCAGAGCCGTTCCACAATGTCAAGCGGTAATATCTCGGACTTTAGACGGATATTCCCTGATACGGCACAACAGATTCGCGCACTCACGCCACGAGAAACCCATTAATGTACAGCATGGTTACGATACCCAACAGCACAAACATGCCGACAATCAGCATCTGCCGCACCCACAGGCGCTCGGTCCACCACGCCAGCACGACGAACGCCGGAAAGCCCAGCAAAACGTGCCGCGACACGCTCCACGGCCAACTGCTCAGGTACGGCGGCAGCAGAACGAGCAGCAGTGTCATGCTGTACAGCAGCGGCATGCGCCGCAGCGCGCCAATAGCCAGCGCAATGAACGCAATCCAAAAGATGCTTTGAAATACGGCCATGGGCCAGTAACCGTACACAAATATGTTATCGTACAGCGCCTGCGGCAGCACCCACGGCGGGCTGAGAGAGTTGTGCCAACTTCGTTGCGCGATCATGAACGCGAACGGCGTGCCAAACTGCCACCATTGAAACAGCATGAATAACCCAAGGCCCAGCGGCGGCAGCAGCGACGCGGCAATCGGCCAGCGAATCGCTCGCCAGTTCCAGTTGCATGCCTGCACATACGCGAGCACGAGCATGGGCGCGATCACCACGCCCGGCAGCCGCGCCAACGCCAGCAGAAAGCCCGCCACGCCTGCCAGCCACCAGCGTTGGTAGCGCAGCGCCCACACGGCTGCAACCAGCATGAGCAGTGCGACTGACTCGCTATATGCGGCACCAAAGAAGAACGACGACGGGCAGACCATCAACAACAGCAGACTGCGGAACGCAATAGTGTCGCCAAAATCCGCCGCGAGCAGGCGGTACAAGATCAGCAGCGCCGCCAGGAAAGCCACTTGCGCGACTAGCACCGCCGCAATGACGCTGCCCATACCAGTGAGCAGCACGGCGGCGCGAATGAACAGCGGATACAGTGGGAAAAAGGCCATGTTCGGCCAGCGCTCGCCATAGAACGAATAGCCGCTGTCGGCAATCGACAGGTACAACGTGCTATCCCAGCGCACCCAACTGTTCGCCAGCACCTGCTGCACCCAGATGCCACTCGTGTCATAATCATTGTGTTGGACCAACTCAATAACTGGATTGAACAGCATGTGGTAGCGCAAACCGAGCGCAGCGAAGACCCACAGCGCCGCGCGCCAGGTGAGAAACAGCGCAATAATTGCCGTGATCGGGCGCGCAAACGCTCGCGTGCCTGCCTTGCTCAGCTGTAGAAAAATCGCGAGGAACGCACACAGAAGCAGCGCGGACCACCACGTCAGCATGTCGAGGTTGCCACGCCCAACCCAGCAGAACAACGCCAGCGCCAAAGTCACGCTGAGCAACATACCGAACTGCTGCCTAAACGACACTGCGCCTCGGCTTGTCGTTGCCGTGACCAGCCCCAGCAGCACCAGCACGCTGAGCAGGAGCCAACCGTTTGGCCATGTTGCCCCAAGCGACCGCGCCTCGATGCGGTCGAGCAGCACGCCAAGCTGGCGTGGATCGTCGCCAATTGTGATGGTCTGGCTGCGTAGCCGCACTGTCACCGCGCCCCGCGCGTCCGACGGCGTCAGCACGCGGTAGGTACGCAGCTGCTCGACAGAGCCAAGATCAACGTGCGCGCCATTCACGACAAGTTGCGTCGGCAATGCGGCGCTTTCGCCCGGCCCGCTCATATGAAGTGTGATAATGAATTCGCCATGCCCAAGCTGCGGCATCTGCAAGCTGGTATCGCCATTGGTATAGGCGTAGTTGAACTGCTTGTTGTGCTCCGCCGGATACAATCCGCTCATTGTCTCGGGACGCGTGCCAACATCATGCACAAGCGTCAGCGGCGCGGCGTAAATGCCCACGACGAGCAGCAGGGCTAGCACGGCGACTCCCGCAAACATGCTAAAGTATCGACGTACATGCCGCACATCGATGTGTAACTGCTGGAGTTGTCTGATAATTGCGCGGTTGTGCTGTGCCTGCATACATTCCCTACTTTATCGTTCCGCTCAGGGAACACGCGGGCCACATTGCCATGCCGGTCAATCAAGGAGAGCAGTATACCACCTCACAAACAGCGTACAAACTAGCGCGCGACAGCAGCCAGCTCCGGTGCATGATCAGCAAGGTAAATGCCACGCACAATCGCTTCAATCTCCGGCTCCTCAACCGTAATGTCGCGCACGGGATAGCTGCGAGCCAGATTGGCAATCAGCGCTGCTGCCGTAGTTGCATCGCGGTCGAAGCGCAGCCATGCGCGCGGTCCTTCCTGACGCACCAACTCGGCGAGTGGTACCTGCGGCGTCACCTCATCGTTGAAATCGACGACCAACGTGCGCTGTCGACCATAGCGCGTCCGCAGCGCCGACAAATCGCCGTCGTAGATCACCTGCCCATGATCGATCAGAATCACGCGACGGCACAGCCGCTCAACATCCGCCAGATCGTGCGTGGTCAAAATTACTGTGACGCCTTGCTCGCGGTTGATCTGGCCGAGGAACTGGCGAATGCGCTCCTTGGCAACCACATCAAGGCCGATCGTCGGCTCGTCGAGGAACAGAATCGCCGGATCGTGGAGCAGCGCGGCAGCGAGATCAGCGCGCATGCGCTGACCCAGCGACAACTGGCGCACTGGCGTTTTGAGAAACGGTTCGAGTTCGAGCAGATCGTTGAAGCGTGCCAGATTCTCGTGCCAGCGCGGCAGCGGAATACGATACACATGCCGCAATAATTCAAACGACTCAATCGTCGGCAAGTCCCACCACAGCTGCGTGCGCTGGCCAAAAACGACGCCGATCCTTCGGACATGTGCGACCCGCTCGCGGTGCGGGTCGCGGCCATCGACAACGATCTGGCCGCCGCTCGGCACGAGAATACCGGTCAGCATCTTCAACGTCGTCGATTTGCCCGCACCATTCGGCCCCAGGTAGCCGACCATCTCACCTTGTTCAATGTGGAACGACACACCGTTGACCGCATGCACCTCACGGTAGCTGCGTGCAAGCAGTGTCCGTAGCGTGCCAAAGCGTCCTTCACGCGGTGTGGCAATTTGAAACGCCTTTTGTAAATCACGGACGTCAATCAGCGCCATGATGCTCTCCTCAATGATGTGCTTCTTCACGAACCAGTCGATGTATACTTCCGCACGCCCGCGCGCCAGAAACCGTAGGCCAGCGCGAAGAACAGCACGGCGACCAGCGGGGCGGCCCATGCCAGCAGCGGCGACAAACCATGTGGATCGCTGCGGCCTAGCAGAAACAGCGCCGCCGGGTAGTTCACGAATGCGATCGGCACCACGAACAGCACGATGCCGCGCAGCCAATCGCTGTAGATACCAAGCGGATAGCTCATCATTTCCAGACCGCCATAGGTAAACACATTAATCACTTCTGGCGTTTTGATGGTCCAGAAGCAGATCGTCGCGCCGATCACAACCAGCCCAACGTAAATCGCCATGCCAGACAAGACGCTGAGTGGCACGAGCAGCAGTTTGGCCGCTGTCCAGTGGATCGGCAGGTTGAAGAGCGCGTACAGAAGCGCGGCCATGCCCTGCGCGGCGCGGCCCAGGCGGCGCAATTGAAACTCGGACGCCAGCACCTGAAAGAAGCTACCAAGCGGGCGGATCAGCAGCGTGTCGAATGTGCCCTCCTGCATCATGCGCTCGAACGGCGAGTCAAAGCCGCGCCCGATCATCTCGGCCAAGCCAAACGCGACTGATGCAAGGCCGTACAGCAATGCTACCTCGGCGATACTCCAGCCGCCAACAGTTTTGAAGCGCGCCAGCAGGATCACAACCACAGCGAATTCAAGTGCGGTGGTCAAGCCAAAGCCAAACAGGTCTAGCCAGAACGATACTTTGTACTGCATCTGCGAGCGGATTTTCGCGCCGACGAGCCGGAAGTAAAGGGAAACCATGATTACCCCTTTTCGATTTACGATTGTAGATTTTGGATTTGCGATTTGCGATTGTCGCACCACCCCAATCTGCAATCTGCAATCTGCAATCTAAAATCAATCTACCCTCCCTGAACTACAACCTTCTGCACGGCAGTGCGGAGCAGCAGCCACGCCAGCGCGGTCAGCGCGAGCGCCCAGAACGCCTGGAGCAACAGCGCCTCCACGAGCGCCATGCCGCTGAGTCGGCCAAGCAGCGCCTCGGCGGGCAGTTGCGTGATAGCTTGAAATGGCAACGCCCGCGCGACAGCCGCCAGCCACGAAGGGAAAAAATCAATCGGCAGGAGAAAGCCGGAAAAGAAGCTCAGCATGATGTTGGCGATGACAAGGATGCCGCTGCTGTCAATCAGCCAGAAGGCCGTCAGGTTGATCATGAAGCTAAACGCGAACGAAATCAGCAGCGCCAGCGCAATCGTCGCCGCGAACGCCAGCAGCTGTGTCAAGGAAGGAACATGCGCGCCGAAGTACAGCACGCCGATCAGGTAGGTCAGCGAGCCGCGCACCAGCAGGTTGAAGCCGCGCTCGCCCAACGAGCGGCTGAGCCAATAGCTGTAGAAGTTCCATGGCCGCATCAGGTCGGTTACGACATCGCCGGTGCGGATTGATGTCAGGAGATCGGCTCCAAAAATCCAGCCCGCGCCGATTGAAATCAGCGATTGCGTCGCCCATGTGTAGCTCAGCACGTCCGGCAGGCTGAAGCCAGCCACCTCGGTGGTGGCGCGGTACAGCGCGATGAACACGAACGAGCGCAACGCGCCGAAGAACGCATTGGTCAGGATACCGGCGATGTAGGCGCTGCGATACACCGTCGCGCGGCGAAACGCCCGGCGGGCCACCTCCAGGTACAGGCGCATGGATCCTCCTTTGTGGCAAGCCGAAAAGCGCCAAAACCAGCACCTGTGGGGTGTGGTCAAGGCGCAGCGCGCAGACACATAACACAGGCATGCCGCAGCACGCTTCACAAGCATAATCGACGCAGCCACGCCCGTCATCGGTCTAAAGGACGAAGAACAAGACCGTCAGCATTCGTTATTCTTGAACTATCTACCGGTTTGCAGCGAGCGAAGCAGAATGCCGCCGAGAAAAAAGCACGCCAAAATGTAAATCATTTGCGCGGTGCGCGGACTTCGTTCGTGAGCGTAGGCAATCGCGCCGGGCAGCGTGAACACTGCCACAAGGCCGTACACAAGATGGAGCGCGAGTTGTCCTGGCTGCCGCCCGCTGAGCAACAGCATGAGGCCGATAATGAATTCAGACAGCAGCAGCAACTCAGCAACCGCGATTGCGGCGCGATAGAGCTGTGGCATGCGATTGCGTGCAATATTGATCACGCCCCACAGCACCAGCACGCCGAGCATCAGCAGCGTTGTGGAAAGCAGACTGGCATGCATGGAAAGAAGGAAGTTCATCGAGATTAGTTTAGCGGACCAGCGGCGCGCGACCGTTGTAAAAGTCGCACATGTCCGACAATGGGCAGACACCGCAGTTCGGGCGCTGGGCGTGGCAAATCAGGCGACCATGTTGGATCATGTTGATGTGGAATGGATAGATAGCCGCCGGCGGGAGCGCCTCCTCCAGCAGCCGGTGCGACTGATCAACGCCGACCTTCGGCCCGATCAGGCCGAGCCGCCGCGATACACGGAACACATGCGTGTCCACCGGCATGGCAGGCTTGCCAAGCGCGAACAGTAGCACGCAGGCTGCCGTTTTGGGGCCAATGCCCTCAAGCGAGCGGAGCCACTGCTTGGCTTCTTCGAGCGGCAGGTCGTCAAGAAAATCGAGATTTAGCTCGCCGCGCCGGGCTATGATCTCGTGCAGCGTGTTTTGAATGCGCGGCGCTTTGATGTTGCCTAATCCTGCCGACTTGATCGTCTCATACAGCTCGGGAATGGGCGCATCCATGACCTCTTCCCAGGAGCGATATTTGGCCTGTAGTGATCGGAACGCGCGCCCGCTGTTGCGGTCGGTGGTGTTTTGCGAAAGAATGGTGAGGACCAGTTCATCAAGCGGATCGCGCCCGGCCCGCAGCACGCGCGGGCCGTACACGTCGGTCAGCAGTTCGTGGATCGCCAGCACCTTTTCAACATCAACCGGTGCCGCGCGTTGTGTTTGCGTCATGGAAACATTTCTAGGTTAATTTACTCTTCCACTGCCCGATTCTATAGCATGCTGCTATTACTGCGGCTGCGAAAGCAGAATCGACGACGCCCAGCCGTCCGTTCCCGCCGAAACGCCCTGGCCGCCGCGATCGTCAGCCGCTTTGACGACGCGAATCTGGAACCACGTCTGCCCGCCGACCGACTCCTGCTTCAGGAACTCGACCTGATCACCTGGCCAGATCAGCCCGATCACGGTGTCATCGGCCACGCGCGGCTCACGGCGAAGATTGCCACCGCGCTGAACCGTGCCGCGACCAATAATAGCCGCGGACGTGGCCTGAGCCTCTGCCGTTGCAGTACGTTGGGCAAGCTGCGCGGCAGCGGTCGTCGCTTGCGCCTGGGCGGTCGCCGTTTGAAGTGGCTGCTGGGTGGCCGCAAACGAGGTGGCGGTGGCGACCATGGCGGCCGTGCGTTGGTCACGGTAGCGCAATGCGTACACGGCTGCTACACCGACAATCAGAAACATGGTAAACACAAGTATCACATTAACAAAGGCGTGCAGCGGGCCGCCGCGCCGTGGCGCATTTGGCGCGAAGAGACGATCCCAATCATCCGGACGTATCTTGGTTGGCACAAACTCCCCCTTATGTCGTCTCGACATCGTGGGGTAAGTATAGCATAGGGCTTTGCGAAAGCATAGATTTTGGACTAGTACCTTACGGCTATTGTGTACTGCTGAACGCGGCCAGCGTGATGAATCCTATAACTGCACATGCAAACAATAGCAGCAGCACAATTTGAACATATCCAAGCACCAGACCCGCCGTCGCCATGCCGCTGCCACCAAGTTGCCCATTCGATCGCCGTATCTCATTCTTGGCCATGTGACCAGCGACAATCGCCACAATCGGCCCAAGTACCGGCAGCGCAAGGTATGAGAGGATGCCAAAGATCAAACTCACGGTCGCCGCGGTGCTGGTTGGCAGTGGGGCAGGAACGCCACCGGCATACTGCGGCGGCGCGGAATACGGCTGCGCGGCGGGCGTGTACGTATCGGCTGCTTCCTGAGGAAGCTGAATAGTTGACTGCGACGTAACTGCTGGCACCATATCGTCCGGCGCATTGTACATGCGCGGCCCGCCAGATGTGTACTCGGTAGCGACTATTGTTGTTGGCACTTCATCGGCGCGCTCTTCATCACGCTCGCTGGCATCGCTGACATCAGATACTGTGGCAGGAGTGACACGCGTGCCACAGTTGGGGCAAAACAACATGCCTGGAGTCAGTTCGACGCCACATGTCTGGCACTTCATAAATAAAACGCTCCCTTGTTATAAACAACTTCAACAGATTAAACGCTTGTGGCCTCCAATCTGTTGCATGTTAATCTACGACGCCAGCCAGTTCGCGCACCCGAGCCGCTGTGTCCTCGGCTTTGACCAGCGCCTCACCGACCAGCACCGCGTCCGCGCCACACGCCCGCACGCGCGCCACATCGGCAGCGGAGAAGATACCGCTCTCGCTGACCAGCACCGGGCGCGGCTCCGGCAGGCGAGCAGCCACTCGCTCGGTAGTTTCCAGCGTGGTCACAAACGTGTGCAGATCGCGGTTGTTCACGCCAATGATTGCCGCGCCCGCCTGGAGCGCCCGCTCAAGCTCAGCCTCGTTATGCACCTCGACCAGCGCCTCCATGCCAAGTTCGTGCGTCTGGGTCAGCAGTACGCCGAGCGCGTCGTCGTTCAGTGCGGCAACAATCAGCAGTAGCGCATCCGCACCATAGACCCGCGCCTCGTACACCTGGTACGGATCAATAATAAAATCTTTGCGCAACAGCGGCGGGCTGCTGGCTGCCGACTGCTGACTGCGGATGCCTTCTAAAAACCTCAGGCTGCCCTGAAAAAAGCGCTCGTCAGTCAGCACCGAGATAGCCGCCGCGCCGTTGTCGGTGTAGACCTGCGCCAACGCGAGCGGATCGAAGTTTTCGACCAGCACGCCTTTGGAGGGCGACGCCTTCTTGACCTCGGCGATCAGCGTCACGCGGCCCGGCTGGCGCAGCGCCACCGCAAGCGAGCGCGGTCGTGGCGCGGTTGCGCAGCGCTCCGCCAATGCTTCGAGCGAAAGGTCGAGCCGCCGCTGTTCGACTTCGGCGCGCTTGTGATCCAGAATACGATCGAGAAAGGACTCGGTTGTGGAAGCCATGCTATCGTTCCTGATGCTTGTTTAGTACACAAGCTATTGTAGCATGAGTAATCTGTTCATCATGTCGGGCCACATAAATTCTGGAGACTTGACACAGCATGCTACGATGCGTCGTCATGCGAGCTACCGTGCATCATTAGATGTATGTGGCTGAAGGAACACGTCATCTGCATTGTGAGGAGAAGATCATGGCACAATTAAGCTTCGGGATCAAGACCGCGCCGCAGAACACGAGCTACGACGCCATGCTCAAGGTTTGGCAGGAGGCCGACGCCACGCCAGTTTTTGAGCATGCCTGGCTGTTCGACCACTTCGCGCCGATTGCAGGCGACATCGACGGCCCGTGCTTCGAGGGCTGGACGCTGCTGTCGGCGTTTGCCGCGCTGACGCAGCGCATCCGGGTGGGCCTCATGGTGACGGGCAACACCTACCGTAATCCAGCAGTGCTGGCTAACATCGCCGCGACGCTCGATGTTATCTCGAACGGGCGGCTCGATCTGGGTCTAGGCGCAGGTTGGAACGAGTACGAGCACAGGAGCATGGGCATTCCACTGCCAACGCCGGGCGCGCGCATTCGGGCCTTCGGTGAGGCATGTGAGATCATCAAGCGGCTGTTCACGCAGCACCTGACCGACTTCGACGGGCGCTATTACCAACTGAAAGAAGCGCGCTGCGAGCCGAAGCCGGTGCAAAAGCCCTATCCGCCGTTCGTCATCGGCGGTGGCGGCGAGCAACTGACGTTGCGTGTGGTGGCGCGCTACGCCGATGTATGGAACTTTGCCGGCGGCAAGGTTGAGGATTTTACACGCAAGGCTGGATTGATACGGCAATACTGCGAAGAAATTGGTCGCGATCCGTCCGGAATTGCGCTGTCGATCCAGCAGCGTGTTGATTATAATGATTTACCAGGTACCGCCGCTGCGATGCAAACATTTGTTGATGCAGGCGCAACTCATCTCATCCTGAATTTGATATATCCGTATCCGGACGGCATTGTGACGCGACTGGCGGAGGAAGTAATTCCGCGCGTACATGAGTAATCTTCCAGAAACCTATGCTCATGGCAATCATGTTGCCAACATCATGCCAAAGATACTTTTGGTGAACGGAGCATATGTATGAGAAAAAGTTTTGGAGCAGTAGCTGGTATTTTTGGCGTTGTTGCCTTGGGCTATGCAGGGGTACTTTTTTCGACGCGTTCAGCCGAGCCGCCGATTGAATTAGGCGTTCATGATGGTAAACTCGCGCCCTGCCCTGATAAGCCGAATTGCGTGTCGAGCCAGGCAACTGACAGCGAACATGCGGTGTCGGCAATTCGTTATAATGGCAACACTGCGGCAGCCAAAATGCACCTTCTCAATGTGCTGCACGATCAGCCGCGCATGTCGTTGCTTCAAGTCACGGATAATTACATGCATGCGGTATTTCGCTCGGCGACATTTGGCTTTCCTGATGACGTGGAATTTTATTTCGATGAGCCAGCGAAAGTCATTCATGTGCGCTCTGCCTCGCGGATGGGCTATGGCGACATGGGCGTGAACCGCGCGCGCGTCGCGCAACTGAGCATAGCGCTTGCGCCACTGGTACAGTAACATGCGCTACGAATTTGCCACCGCCGCCCGAATCATTGTTGGGCCAAGTACCAGCACCGAGCTACCGGAGCTTGCAGGCAAGCTTGGCAGCCGCGCCATGCTCGTTCATGGGCAGCGGGCGCTGGAGCGTGGCGGGCCAGTCGCAGCGCTGATTCAGCAATTGGATCAGCATGGCCTGAGCGCGGGAACGTTCACGGTCGATGGCGAGCCGCGGCTGGACATGGTGGAAGCTGGCGCAGTGCAGGCGCGGGCACTCGGCTGCGACGTAATCATTGGGATCGGCGGCGGCAGCGTGCTCGACGCGGCCAAGGCCATCGCCGGACTGTCTGCGAACCAGGACGGTGTGCTGGATTATCTGGAGGTGGTTGGCGCGGGCAAGCCGCTGGAACAGCCCGCCTTGCCCGTAATCGCCGTGCCGACGACGGCAGGAACCGGCAGTGAGGTGACGCGCAACGCCGTGATTGCCGCGCCGGAGCAGCATGTCAAAGCGAGCATGCGGCATGCCTCGCTGCTACCATGGCTGGCGCTGGTCGATTCTACACTGACACATGATCTACCGCCGGAAGTTACAGCCAGCACTGGCATGGACGCGCTGACGCAACTGCTGGAGGCGTACGTCTCGCGGCGGGCGCAGCCGCTCACGGATGGGCTGTGCGTGGAAGGGCTATCACGCGCGGCTTGGGCTTTGCCGCGCGCCTACCACCAGCCAAACGACGCCGAAGCACGTGAGGCCATGAGCACCGCCAGCTTGTTCAGCGGGCTGGCGCTGGCGAACGCTGGCCTTGGAGCTGTACATGGCATTGCCGCGCCACTCGGCGGTGCGTTTCCGGTGCCACATGGCGTGGCATGCGCTGCGCTGCTGCCACACATCACCGCGATCAACATTCGCGCGCTTCAGCGCAGCGACGACGACATAACATTGTCGCGCTATGTTCGCGCCGCCGAAATCCTGCTGGGGCGCCATGGCTCAACCGACGCGCTGCTGAGCGATCTGGTCGCGCATCTGCGCTCGCTTGTCAGCGAACTTGGTATTCCGCCACTTGAATCATTTGGCATCACAGCAGGCGACGTGCCAATGCTTGCGGCCAAAGCCATGCAGGCTAGCAGCACGCGCGGCAATCCGGTCACGTTAGAACAAGCTGAGTTCGAGGAAGCGATTAGCGCGGCATTGTGAAGAAACAAGCGCCGCTTACAAATAGCGATTCGACCATGCCAAAAATTCGGCCAGCGAATGCACCGCGAGGAGGTTGTCGGAGGCCTGGCTGCGAAGCCATTGCAATGCGCCGGGACGCTGCCCGCCGCCGTCAGCGATAACGATCGCCGGGCATGGGTAGCACTGCTGAATGTTCAGCACAAGATAGGGAAATTTCTCGTCGACACTGCCCTGCGACTGCTGCCACTTCACTTCGAGCGCCAACCCTTCCGGGTAGCCGGGCGCACCCTTGAGCCAGAAATCCGCGAACAGCGGCAGGCCATAGATACTCTGGCCAATTGGGTACTGCGCGACGAACAGACGCGACGGGCGTGGCGGGCGCGCGAAACCGCCAAACAGCGCCGTCTGGTGAACGGCAGGCTCCTCGGCGCATGCCTCGCTGGCGCTCATCTCAACATAGCCGCGCTTGGCAAGCACGCTGCGAATCGTCGCCTCTGCCACACTTCCGGTTGATTCGGCGCGTAAATGTCGCCGCTCGCTGCTCATGGTTCTGGCTCACTTCGTTATGTTCGGTCGCTACGTGGGGTAGTGTACCATAGAATTGCGAATTACAAATCACGCATCGGGTTTGCGAAAGATCGTCAGCGTTTCATGCAGAATTGGCACGAACGCGCCGCCGTAGCGCGTGGCGCTTGAACTGGTGTTGTGCTGCACCTTGACGATGATGCTCTCCAGATGCGCCCGGTCTAGCCGCGCGACTTCCGCAGATAGCGCTTCGTAGCGCCCGCGCCGCCGCATGTCGCCAATCAAGATCGCCAGCCGCCCACCCGGCACAAGCATTTCAAAGAAGCGCCGGTAGCCCGCCCGCAGCAGCGCAAGAAACGCCGCCACCGAGCCACTGCGACTGAGATCACGCGGGTCGTCGCTATAGATTTTCATGTCATGGTACGGCGGGTGCCAGAAAATGAGATCGTAGCCAGCGCCAATATCGTCATGCAAACTGTCGGTGCCGGTGCGCAGATCGAAGCCACTATACGGCACGCGCATGTCGGCACACACTTCGCCGCTGGTGCCACCACCCTCCATGGGATCGAGCACATTGCACGACTGAAATGTCGCGATAAGATCGATTAACAAGTAGCCGGAGCAGTTGCCAGGGTAGCGATTATCGCCCCACGGCCCGCGGTTCGGGTAGCTGACGACGCTGGCCAGCGGCTGGCGGCGGCGCAGGTAATTGGCTAAGGCTTGCGGATCGTGCATAAGTTCATGTACCGCAGCGAGCCTATCGTGAGACGCGCCCGAATTGACGCAACAAACCGAGATGAATAGAATACATGCAGGATACCACAGCGCAACCGAAACGTTGTCACCTCACATAATAAGAGATCACTATCCATGATGACATCTAACCTTCGCCGCAATGTCGCAGCATTTCTCCTTCTGTTCGCATGGTTGCTTGCGGCATGCGGCAGTGCGCCCGCCGATCTGACGCCGACGAGCGCCGCACAAGTATCACAAAGCAGATCAACGATTGTTGATGAGCCAACAACGGTGCCGCCGACAGCAATACCGGCGACCGCGACAACGCTGCCACCTGCGACCTCGGTGCCGACCGCGACTCCGACGCCTGTCCAACCCGACGTAGCGGCTATCCGCGCGCGTAATACCGTGCCAGTGCTCTGCTACCACGCCATTCGTGATTGGCTGCCGTCCGACACCCCGACAGATCGCGTATATATCGTGCCGCCAGCGCGCTTCGCCGCCGACATCGAGATGCTGGCACAACAAGCGTATCATACCATTACGCCCGATCAATTGTATGCCCATCTTACCACTGGTGAGCCGCTGCCCCCGCATCCGGTTTTGCTGACGTTCGATGACGCTGATGGAACGCAATGGACACATGCCGTACCGCTGCTCCAGAAGTATCATTTCACAGCAACTTTTTTTATCATGACCGTGGTGCTTGATAAACCGGGCTACCTGTCGCGTGAACAAGTCAAAGAACTTGACCAGCAAGGCATGACCATTGGCGCGCACACCTGGGACCACCAGCGTGTTACGCGCTACACAGATGCCGACTGGGATGTGCAGATTACACGTCCGACGCGCGAACTCGAGGAGATCGTTGACCATCCCATCCGATACTTTGCCTACCCGTACGGTCTATGGGACACCAACGCCGTCAGCCATTTGAAAGCAGCAGGTATTGTCGCCGCATTTCAGCTTCAGGGCGCACTCGATCCAATCGACTCACTCTACACCTTGCCGCGCATTATCACAAGCGGCCGTTGGGATGAGGAACACGTTCGCCGGGCGCTGACGCGCAAGGATCAAACATAGTTGTACCTGCTCATTTTGGTATAGTATATTTAGCAGCATACGCTTTCGCGATCTGAAACATCGCTGCGCCAGACAATGATCACATCAGCCACCATGTCTATGGACAACAGTGTGACCATGAGTTCATGGCATTACGGCTGTGCGGTCAACGAACACGAGAGGAGAAGATTGTGCATATATCATTGTTTTGGCGTCGGATTTCCACTGTGATCATGATGCTGTGTATTGTTACAGCGGTTAGCCCACGTCCCCGCACTGCGCATGCCGCGTCCCCAAACCTCGTTTGGAAGCCCTACCTTCAGCAAGTCACTGAAACGAGCGCCGTGGTGCTCTGGGCTACGCAATCGGGCAGCACCGCCATGATGAACTATGGAACTAGCGCATCGTATGGCTCTACCGCAAACGGCGACATCCGCACGCTCGACACGCTGAACTACCGCCTGAATCGCGTCAAGCTCGACGGTCTCGCGCCGAATACAACCTACTACTACACCGTTCGAACTGATGGCGTCGACATGCTGCCGGACGAAACCTTGAAGTTCAAAACCGCACCATTGATCGGCAGTGATATACCTGTCACATTTCTGGCGTTCGGCGACTACGGTCTTGGCACCAAAGCACAGAAGAACCTGCGCGATCAGATGCTTAAGGAGCCGTTTGATTTTATCGTGACGACTGGCGACAACGCTTACAGCCGCGGTACGTACAGCGAGTTCGATACCAAGGTTTTTCAAATCTACGGCAATCTGTTCGCGCGCGGGGGCTTATTCCCATCACCGGGTAATCACGACACGTATACCAACAATAGCACGCCGTACCTTGATCTGTTTGACCTGCCAACGAACGCCTGGCGCTCCGACGACAGCGAGCGCTACTACTCGTTCGATTACGGCAGCATGCACATCGTTGTGCTCGACACGAACAGCCCGCTCGACGCTACCGACGCGGATGCGAACGACGACATGTTCGACTGGCTGCGCGCCGACTTGAGCGCGACCCGGCAGCCATGGAAAATTGCTGTGTTTCACCACCCGCCGTACTCAACTGGCTCTGCACATGGCTCAGACAGTCGCGTTCGCTCCAAACTCGTCCCCATTTTCGAGCAATACGGTGTGCAACTGGTATTGAACGGCCATGATCACATTTACGAGCGCAGCAAGCCGCTCCGTAGTGGACAAGTGACTACCGCCGCGCAGGGTGGCATCACCTACATTGTGTCCGGCGCGGGTTCAGCGGCAAGTTACGGCTGCGACAATGCATCGTGGGTTGCCGTCAGATCTTGCGGTACCGGCTATGGCATTTACAATCGCGTGACGGTGACGCCAGAGACATTGCACATAGAGGCGGTACGTGACAATGGCGGCGTGGTTGACACGCTGGTCCTCACCAACACGAGCAGCATATCGCTCACGGCACCAATTGATCTGCCCGGACGTATCGAGGCCGAAGACTATCGCGCGGGCGGCGAAGGTGTCGGCTACCATGACACGACGGCAGACAATACTGGCGGCGCATACCGCAGCGATGATGTTGATATCGAAAGATGCACTGATAGCGACAACTGCTACAACGTCGGCTGGATTGCGGCTGGCGAATGGCTCGAATATGATGTCAACGTCATGACCTCGGACACGTACGTGTGGAAGGCGCGCGTCGCCACGCCTGACAGTGGCAAATCATTTCATATTGAAATAGACGATCAAAACGTCGGCACGCTGGCGGTGCCCAAGACCGGCGGCTGGCAAACATGGACGACAACGCAAAGCGAGCCCATCACGCTGTCAGCGGGAATACACAGGCTTCGCGTGGTATTTGACAGTGATCGGCTGAATCTCAATTATGTCGAGCTTAAATAATCAAATAGAGACACAGCACGCGCTGCAATTCTTACACGCCACAGTAATAAAGTAGAAAAAGAAGGTTGACATAGCTATACGCTCATGCTATATTGCTATCATCTTCTTTGCACAAGAACATTCTGTCCTCTCCCACTATTCCTCTACTCGGCGGCTGTTGCTTTTGTGACCTCCGCCGCTGAATAATCCATCTCAGATTATCTGATCTAAAAGGAGCGCTTAGTTCACCTGAGTACGTTGTCCGCCTTTACCCAATCCATTTTACCAATCCATTGATGAGGAGGGCCTCCTGTATGATTACGCTATTCGTCCACCGTCTCCGTTCGGTATTCATTGCAATGAGCACGCTCGCGCTGACGCTCACTACACTGCTAACAGCCGCCGCTCAAGGGGCCACTCCGCTCGCGGATCAACACTCCATGGTGGTTGACCATGCCAACGGACGTGCCTACCGCGTCGCACACAATTCACATGCTGGTCGTTACGCTTCCACCAGCCCGACCGGCCTCAGCCCCGCCACGATCAAGAGCGCCTACAGTTTCACAACCAGCAGCACGGCTGGCGCGGGCAAGACGATTGCAATTGTGGACGCCTACGACGATCCGAATGCTGAGAGCGATCTAAACGTCTTCAGTAGCCAGTACGGGCTGCCTGCCTGCACCACGGCGAACGGTTGTTTCAAGAAGGTCAGCCAAACCGGCAGCACCAGAAGGTATCCACGCGTCGACGCTGGCTGGGCGCTCGAAATCTCGTTGGATGTGCAGTGGGCGCATGCGATTGCGCCGGGCGCAAAAATCCTGCTGGTCGAAGCAAGCTCGAACTCGTTTACGAATTTGTTGGCAGCCGAGGATTACGCCAAGAAGCACGCGCAGTACGTATCCAACTCATGGGGTACTGGTGAGTTCAGCAGCGAGAGCAGCTACGATTCGCACTTCGTCCAATCAGGCGTGAGCTTCTTCGTCTCCGCCGGCGACGCTGGCTTACCTGCTGAGTACCCGTCCGCATCGCCGAACGTCATATCAGTTGGTGGTACCACTCTGCATTTTAGCGGCAGCACGTTCACTGACGAAACCGGCTGGAGCAGTGGCGGCGGTGGATGCAGCACGTACGAATCAAAGAACACCGCGCAAATCACCGAGAGCGTGAACTGCAACGGCAAGCGCGCCACGCCCGATCTGTCGCTCGACGCCGATCCCGCTTCGGGTGTCGCAGTGTACGATAGCACCAACTATCAAGGGCAGAGTGGCTGGTTCACAGTGGGCGGCACCAGCGCCAGCTCGCCCATGATCGCGGCGAGATCGGCGATTGCTGGGACTGTGGTGAACGCAGCATATGTCTATGGCAACAGCATTAGTTACCGCGACATCACATCTGGCAACAATGGCGCATCGTGCTTGGCTGGCTATGACCTCTGCACAGGCCGCGGCAGCTGGACGAAATAGCGCTATAAAAATAAAGCACATTTTTTGAAGGCAGGGCGTGTATTCATCACACGTCCTGCTTTGTTTTTCACCATTGGCCGCTGCTCTGGCCACCTGCGCCGTAGGCTCTTGTGCTACTCTCGCCAAGGAACGCATCTACAGCGGCATTAAAAGCATCGGGGACCTCGATGTTCGACAGGTGCGCCGCGCCGGAAAGCTCCACGAACTGGCTGCCGTTGATCGCTTCATGGAGCTTTCGTGCCTCGCTCGGTGGCGTCAGCGTGTCCTCGCTGCCGACCATGATTAGCGTCGGCACGCTGATTGCGCTGAATTGCGGCGTCGAGTCGGGACGCTGTGCCATGGCGCGCAAAGCTGCCGCGATACCTTCGGGCTGGTTCGCGGTGATGATGCCGCGCACGACCTCGCGCTGACCGTCGGGCGTGCCATCGGCCAGCAGGCTCGGTAACATCTGCTCAGCCAACGGCTCCAGACCTTTCGATTCCGCCATGAGCGCGTTCTGTTCGCGCGTCTGCCTGGCTTCGTCGCTGTCGGCTGTGGCTTTCGTGTCGGCCAGCACAAGTGCGCTTACGCGGTTGGCAGCGCGCCGCAACAGCGCGAACGCAATGTAGCCGCCCATAGATAGACCGCCAAGCGCGACTTTTTGCAAGCCCACATGATCGAGCAGCGCAACAAGATCGTCAGCGTATTGATCGAGAACTCTTAACACCATCGCCAAGCGTGCTTGCGCCAAAACCGCGCAGATCAGGCGCAATGATCCGGTAATGTTCTGACAGCGCACTGATCTGCGGCTGCCACATCGCGCCGCTGAGTGGAAAGGCATGGATAAGCAAAAGAGGCGAACCGTCACCTTCATCACGATATGCGAGCTGAATATCATTGATTGTTGCAGTTTGCATGATGTCTCCTTGGCTGCATTTACGAGTTGTGTTTTTTGGTTTACGATTACATGAGATTCTTCTTAGAGTAGCACGAAAAGGGCCAGCCCATGCGTATCCTTTCTGCCAACGATGTTCGCCGCGCCGTGCCGATGCCGGTCGCCATTGATGCTGTAGCTGCCGCGTTTTCCCAGCTTTCTTCCGGACATGCCACCGTGCCACTCCGCACGCCAATTGCGCAGGAGCGCTTGCAATCCCACACGTTCTTCATGCCCGCGCATCTTGCGCAGAGCAATGCGATTGGGTTGAAGGTCGTGTCGGTGTTTCCCCAGAACGCGCAGCACGGCCTGCCAGTTATTCACGCATTGGTGGTCGTGTTGGATGCCGAAACAGGCCGCCCGCTCGCTGCCATGGACGGCACCTATCTGACGGCGCTCCGCACCGGCGCGGCTTCCGGAGTGGCGACGCAGGCGCTCGCCCGCGCTAACTCGCGTGTCCTGGCGCTGTTCGGCGCGGGCGCGCAGGCCCCGGGCCAGATCACGGCGGTGTGCGCCGTGCGCCCAATCGAGCGCGTATTGATCGTCAACCGGACGCGCGAGCGGGCGGAAGCCCTGATTGCTACGTTGCGGGCGCAGGGCGTGCAGGCCGAACTCCAGATCGCGGCATCTGCTGCCGCAGCGCTCCGTCAGGCCGACGTAGTCTGCTGCGCAACCTCCGCGACCACGCCGCTGTTCGACGATCAGGATGTGCGACCCGGCACACATATCAACGGCGTTGGCTCGTTCACGCCCGCCATGGCCGAGGTGCCGGTGGCGACGATTGGACGGGCGCGGGTATTCGTTGATCAGCAGGCGGCGGCATGGAGCGAGGCCGGCGATCTTATCAACGCCCGCGCGGCGCATGTGCTCATCGAAGACGACACGACCGAACTCGGCGCGGTGCTAGCTGGCATGGCAACTGGCCGCACCAATGATAATGAAGTTACGTTCTTCAAGTCGGTTGGCAATGCCGTGCAGGATGTTGCGGTCGCGCAACGGGCACTCGCCGAAGCCGAGCGGATGGGGTTGGGCGTTGAGGTGACGCTGTGAAGTTATTGCAATTCTGATCGCAATTTGCCTCGATCTGCCCATGCCGCAACACTATCATCAATGCTACAGTGCTACTTGATGTTTAGACGCCCTTTCTGGAGATACTATGGCTGACACAACACATATTGATGCACTGCACGCCGAAATAGCAACCCTCCAACAGCGCGTTGCTGAGCTTGAGCAGCTGCTCGCGCAGCAACAAGTACTTCAACAAGAAGCCATCGAAGCGAAGGAGCTGGCCCTACGCGAGCTTTCTACGCCGCTGATTCCTCTGGCTGATGGTGTTGTCGCGCTTCCGCTGGTCGGCTCAATCGATAGCAACCGCATCCAGCAGATCATGGAAACGCTGCTCGAAGGCATCGCAACACAGCAAGCCGATGTCGCATTGATTGACATCACTGGCGTCAAAGTTGTCGACACGCAGGTAGCCGATGGCCTGCTGCGCGCGGCACAGGCCGCCAAGTTGCTCGGCGCGCAGGTGGTACTCACTGGCATCAGTTCCAACATTGCCCAAACCCTGGTACATCTTGGTGCAGACCTCAATGGCATCACTACGCACGCAACACTGCAAAGCGGCATTGCTTTTGCCATGGAGCGGCACGCCTTTGTCTGATGTACATGGAATCTGGTGCTATGCACAAATGACGCTGACAGCCAATGCGTAGAGTTCATCTATAACTGTTTCGAGCGAGCGATCTAATATTAGATCATAGGCGAGCAGCAGATAATCAAGGTATTGGGCGAGCGTGGCTCCGGTCGCGGATTGCTGCGAGCGAATTGCGCCGTTCCATGCTGCGACAACTAGCGCGTAGTCTTCCCATGCCTGTTTCTGCGCAACCAGCAGCGTGCGCCAGCTTGCCTGAATCGCCGCAACTTCTTCCCAGGAGCCAGCGGGGCATAACAAGTCATCGCGTGGTATGACACGACCTTTCCTCAGATACATGGGGTACGTGCGGCAGACAAGTGGCCGATCAGAATAGATGCTGCACAGACCTTCGCCGCCGGGTAGCTGATTGAGAAACATGCAGATGCGCTGGGATTGTCGCGGCTGGTGATGCTGAAGTGCGAGCATGTAGGTCGATTCGCCCGATCGCAACAGCACGCCAGTTGGAGTTGGCGACTCCTCGGCATCGCACCATACAAACTGCGCGGGTGCCATGTGTTGCGTTCGGGCAATCCGCCAAATATCGGCACCATTCACAGGCACCACATACTCAGTGCAGCAACGTCCATGGCAGCCGCCGCATGAAACGATAGAAGATTTCGTCACAAATCACCTACGGAAACACAAAACATGTTGTCGTGCTCGCTCCTCCAGCAGAAGAAAAGCACGAACAATACTAACACGATTGCGCGGATGAGCCTATTGTAGGCTACTATGTATTAAAAGAAGCGAGCGACTCGTCCATGCCATCGATTTCGGACCCGCGCCCGTTGATATGCCACATTTTGAGTAATCCACGTTGTTTTTCAGCAATACCATGTCTACGCTACCGATTACCCCATGGTGTTCAGGCAGTCAACATATTCCATATCACTACGACTCGCTTTATTGACAGGACTTATTCTAAGTGTTAGGATAAGTCCTGTACATTCCTCCATTATGTACCGTACAGTGGCGTAAGGTGCGCATCGTGTTCAATACCTCAACAAAATCCATTCGCCGTAGCAATAGACTTAAAGTACTTCAGCGCATCTATGCAAACGCGCCAGTGAGCCGGCAAGTACTTACTCATGTCACTGGATTGAGCTCGGCAACTGTTGCGAATGTCGTTGTGGATTTAATCAAAGTGGGCATTGTTGTAGAAGATGGCTTTGAGGAATCAGACGGTGGCCGCCCCCGCGCCATGCTCAATATTAATGCGAACAACGGCAAATTTATCGGCATTGATATTTCCGAAACCTATGTTCACTTCGAGTTGTTTGACTTGATGTTGCGTCATCTTTGCAAAATTGAAAATCCATTGCACCCTTCAGAAAATCAGCCTGAGCACGTTGTAGAGCATGTTGTGAAGGGAATCGATCAACTCCTGCGACAATCCGGGACATTGGGCGCTGATGTGCTTGGCGTTGGGATCAGCATCCCTGGACTGTTGGAACGCGTAGGCGGCGTTTCGGTCTTTGCGCCGAAATGGGGTCTCCCCAATATGCTGCTTGCAGAGATGCTCACTCAGCGTATTCACCTCCCACTTTATTTAGATAATCCACTCAAGGCTTGTGCCGTTGCAGAACTCTGGTTTGGCAAGGGCCGCCACGCCAAAAATTTCGTAACACTCCTGATTGGCACTGGCGTCGGTGCCGGTATCGTTATCAACGGCTCACTGTACCGCGGCCCAACAAACAGCGCTGGCGAGTGGGGCCACACCACCATTGTGCTTGATGGTCGTGCATGTCGGTGTGGCAGCCAGGGATGCCTGGAGGCATACATTGGCGCGCCGGGTATTCTCCAGAACCTGCGCGAGATAGCGCCGCATAGTCCACTCTTGCATACAGACGACCAGACGGAAACCATCCACGCGCTTGCCAGTGCCGCACATCAAGGTGATCCGGTTGCAATGAAGGTCATTCACACAACAGCCCATTATCTTGGTGCCGGCATTGCGAACATCATCAATTTATTCAATCCAGAAGCGGTTGTGATCGGCAGCTGGGTTGGAATGCAGCTTGGTCCCTATCTTCTTCCCGAATTACATCAGTTTGTTGCCCGCTATGCGCTTGAGCAGCCACGCAAAGCTACCACCATCCAACTTTGTCAAATTAATCACAATCCCGTTAGTCTCGGTATGGCAACGCTCGCTTTGGAGGGCTACCTGGCGACAAATGACGTTAAAAGCGTGCGTGGCTGAATGTCACCTCTAGTGACTAGCTAGCGCAGAATCAACGAAGATACCTTTCATATACCGCCTGTGCAGGGGCGCGTGCCCCTTCAGGATAGATGGTGCAGAGACGCAACAGAAAGGACAGCATGATCATGGCCAAAGATTCTCAGAACGAAGGCAGGCAGAGTGGGATGCCGATGAATCGTCGTAGTTTCTTGCGCAGTGCAGCGTATGCGGCAAGCGCAGCCGTACTCGCGGCATGTGGTGGCAGCAATGCGGGCGGTGGTGGCAACACGAGCGGCGGCGCGGCGACGAATAGCGGGAGTGCTAACACAAGCGCCGGTGATAATACAAACACCAGCGCGCCTGCGCAGGCAAGCGGCGATCAGATCGTGATCACGCAGTGGTATCATCAGTATGGTGAGGAAGGTACGCAGCAGGCAGCGCAGCGCTACGCCGACGCATATAGCAAAGAAAATCCCAAGGTCAAGGTCAACATGGTCTGGGTGGCGGGTGACTACGACTCCAAGCTGAGCGCCGCGCTGCTTACGCCCGAAGGCCCGGATGTGTACGAACACGCGCTTAATCTGGACTTCATCAACGCCGGACAGGTCACACCACTCGACGATCTCTTTACGCCAGAGATCAAGAGCGATTTCAAACAGCAAGATCTGGATGCGTACACCGTAGATGGGAAGATCTATGGCGTTAAGATGATCGATGACACCGGCTTGCTGTACTACAAGAAGAGCCTGCTCGACAAAGCAGGCATCAAGCCGCCGACAACGTTGGACGAACTTGGCGCAGCGATTAAGGCGCTGAGTACCGGGCGTGTCAAGGGCATGTTCATGGGCAACGACGGCGGTGTTGGCGTGCTCAGCAGCAACATCTTGTGGTCCGCTGGCCATGAGCATCTCAAGGATGGCGCAGTTGATTTCAACAACGAAGAAGTCGCGGCAGCCTTCCAGAAGGCCCAGGATTTTGTGAAGTCAGCCGGCGATGGTATTCTGATCGGCGCGCCAACCGACTGGTGGGACCCTTCGGCCTTTACGCAAGGGCTTGTGGCGATGCAATGGACTGGCCTGTGGGCCATGCCAGCGATCCAGAAGGCGCTTGGCGATGACTTTGGCATCGTCGCATGGCCGGCGATTGGCAGCGGTCAGGGTAAGCCCGCGACGTTCTGGGGCGGCTGGGGCGAGATGGTCAATGGCAAGAGCCAACACATCGATGAAGCCAAGGCCTTCGTGAAATGGCTCTGGATCGATAACACAGAATTCCAGAAAGACTGGGCGCTCTCCTATGGCTTCCACGTGCCGCCACGTAAGAGTGCCGCCGCAAGTGCAGAACCGCTGAAGAGCGGGCCGCCAGCTGAGGCAGTCAAGATCCTGTACGATGATGGCCATATCGATCCACCCGAATGGACCGGCGCGATGGGTACCGACTACACCGACGCAGTCACGAACATGCTGAAGAACGGTGCCGATCCGAAGACCGAACTTGCAAGCGCCGCGCAGAAAGTTCAGGCAGAACTCGACCGTCAGAAGAAGGGTTAATATCGCTTGCTTGTTTAGTGTTTCGTTCTGGCTGCCTGCCAACAACTTGCATGGTTGACGGTGGGCGGCCAGAGCGAAACGCTAGTGTATACTCAAGGAGGAGAAATGAGCATCCAAAGTGTCGACTCGAGCACGTCGGCGGTACCTGTCAGAACATCCCGGCGCGGCAACTGGCGGACAACCCTGGCCTTCTGGGCGTTTGTTGGCCCCATGATGCTGGGCCTACTCGTCTTTACCTATGCCCCCATCGTGTGGGGCTTTATCCTCAGCCTGTTCGACGCGCGGCGCACTGTCACGCCCCAACATTTCGTCGGTCTGCAAAACTACCTCTTCATGCTCAAGGATGGAGCATTTATCGATTCGCTGGTGAAGTTCGCGATCTTCGCGCTGTTTATCGTGCCGACGACATTTGTCTTTTCACTGGGGCTGGCGTTGCTGATCAACAGTGTGACGAAAGGCCAGGGCTTCTTTCGCTCAGTGTTCTTTATCCCGACTGCCTGCTCCTACGTAATTGCCTCGCTGGTCTGGCGCATGAATATCTTCAACGGCCTGCCATACGGGTTCGCTAACATTGTGCTCTACTGGGTCGGCCTCGATCCGGTGACATGGATCGGCACGCAAAATCCCCCATGGTATTGGCTGGTACTCGTCACAGTTCGCCTGTGGCTGCAAGTTGGATTTTACATGATCCTGTTCCTGGCTGGTCTTCAAGAAATTCCTCGTAACTTGTATGAGGCCGCCTATGTAGACGGGGCAAAGCGCGGATGGACGACCTTCTGGAACATTACCTTTCCCCTACTCCGCAATACATCGGTTGCCGTATTGATGCTGAACCTGATCGCTGCATTTCAAGCCTTCGACGAGTTTTACAACATCCTGGGCGGCACGGCAGCCTCGAACAATTTCTATCTGGCCCGTCCACCGCTACTTTACCTGTATCAAGTATCGATCGGCAGCCAGGACTACGGGCGTGGTTCGGCAGGCGCATTTATTCTCGCCGCAATCATTATCATCGTAACGGTCGTGCAAGGGCGATTCGTGGGTTTCGGCGGCGCGACCAAGCAGTAATCATGGCGCTCCAAAGTCATCTATTGATATGAGGCAACGGCGTTTAAAGGGGGTATTTCTATGGCCGCAGCTACTCCAAATATCAGTCAGCCGGGCGTACATCACCAGGCGCGCAGGAGATCATTCCAGTCCTACCTTGGGCCAACGCTCATTTATGTCGTGCTGATTATGCTCTCGATCCTGTTTCTGATTCCGTTCTACATTATTTTTCGCAATGCATTGATGACGCAGGCCCAGATCACCTCGTTCGATTGGGTCTGGCTGCCAATACCGCCCCAATTCAGCAATTTCGCTGCTCTGTTCAACGATCCCAGCGCACCCATGGCAACTGGATTGCGTAATTCTGCAATTATTGCCATTGTTCAAACATTTGGGCAGATGTTCATTGCGTCGCTGGCAGGCTATGGGCTGGCGCGTATTCCATTTCGCTGGAGCAATCAAGTCTTTTATGCCATGCTGATCACGCTCATGATCCCGGGCGCGGTGACCTTCGTGCCGAATTATGTAATCGTCGCGTCGTTTGGCTGGGTCAACACATATCAAGGGCTGATCATTCCAGGAATGTTTAACACATTCGCCGCTTTTCTGTTTCGCCAGTTTTATCTCGATTTTCCGCAGGATATTGAAGATGCTGGCTGGGTCGACGGCCTGGGTTATTGGGGCATCTACCGCCATTTGCTTTTGCCGAATTCCATTGGCATTCTCGTGGCGTTAGGAGCCATCACATTCATTGCAAGCTGGAATGCATTCCTTTGGCCGCTCATCATCGGCCAAACACCAAACTGGTGGACCGTGCAAGTCGTGCTCTCAACCTTCCTGACGGCGCAAACAATCAATCTGCCAGCGCTGTTCATGGGCGCGGCTGTTGCGGTTACTCCATTGATTATAATCTTCCTGATCATGCAGAGCTATATTGTGGAAGGCGTGGCACTCTCCGGTGTTAAAGCATAGTGCAACCAAAGTGTCTATTGGTAGTGGGCATACTACGCAATAAATCGGTCATCACGCTGGAAGCAAGGTGGCGTTGTCATCATTGCCATGTGCCTGCTTGTTCTGGTTGGATGTTGTTTGTTCGGCCTGATCGGTGTTCAGCAGGGCGTGGTCAAGCCACCATGGTTCGATTACGCCCTGGGGCCGGTGCGGCTGATCGGCTATAGCAACTGGAACGCGAACTGCCCGCCGTACACCGGCTGCGATCCAACCCGGCAAGAAGCATATGTGGTGTGGATAGCCGTCGAACAATCTGATTCGAATCACAGCAGGAACATATATCGTCTTGTGACGGTGCCAATTGCCCATGCCTTCAAGAATCAATAATGTTGCGTGGCAAGGTGAAGGATGAGTAAACAACATACATCATTTCCATCTCTGCGCTTTGTTGTTTGCTGGGGCTTCATGATCATGCTGCTCGCCGCATGTGGATCGAGCCAGCAGGCCAGTTCACCCACAATGGCACCTGTCACTGCTGCTCTGCCTACCGCGCAGCCAAAGGCGACAGCCGGCCCCGCGCCAATGCCGACACCAGGCCCGAATGAGTTCACCAATCCGGTTATTGACCAGAAATTCCCCGATCCCGACATCCTCAAAGTTGGCGACACGTATTACGCCTATGCCACCAACGCCAACAGCATGCACATCCAGACAGCCAAATCAAGTGATCTTGTGCAATGGAGCATGCTTGGCGACGCATTGCCGAAGCTGCCGTCGTGGGCTAAATCCACCTTTGGCCTGACATGGGCGCCCGAAGTGACGACATATGACGGTGGCAAAACATTTGTGATGTATTTTGTGTCGCGCGACACGGCGAGCGACAAGCAGTGCATCGGCGTAGCAACCAGCAGTAAACCGCAAGGGCCATTCACATCGGTAGGCGACAAGCCATTCATCTGCCAGCTCGATCTCGGCGGCTCAATCGATCCGTCGTCGTTCGCTGACAGCGATGGCACGCGCTATGTGCTTTGGAAAAATGACGGCAACTGCTGCGGGCAAACAACCTATTTGTACATCCAAAAGATTTCCGCCGATGGCCTGACGCTCGAAGGCGAACCAACAAAACTCATCAAAAATGACCAAACCTGGGAAGGCAACCTTGTCGAAGCGCCAACGTTGTGGAAGCACGGTAATACATATTACCTGTTCTACTCTGCCAACAATTACGCTGGTGCCAAATATGCAGTTGGCTATGCAACTGCCGACACAGTGTTAGGTCCGTATCGTAAGCCTTCGGAACCATTCCTGGCCACCAGCACAGACAATGGACCTGTCATTGGCCCCGGCGGGCAGGATATTGTGGTCGGGCCGCATGGCCAAACATGGATTGTGTATCACTCATGGAATCCGACGATTGATTATCGCAGCATGAGCATTGCTCGACTAAATTGGCAAGGCGATACGCCAACTCTGAAAACAGCGTACGGCAAGCCAGAACCAATGCCATAGCAAGGAGAAAACCATGCCAGCACGTAGCAACGCTACGCACGACGCTCAGGTTGTCATTGATACGCAGCGTGTGATCGGCGATATTTCACCGCTGCTATGGGGAGGTTTCGCCGAACACATGGGCCGCTGTATTTATGAGGGCATCTACGAGCCGGACTCGCCGCATGCTGACGAACATGGCTTTCGGCGCGATGTGCTGGCGGCGCTGCGCGAACTCAACTTCCGAATCATACGCTATCCTGGCGGCAATTTTCTGAGCGGCTATAACTGGCTGGATGGGGTCGGCCCGAAAAATCAGCGCCCGCGTAAACGTGATATGGCGTGGAAATCAGTCGAGACTAATCAGTTCGGCACGGATGAGTTCATGGTGTTCTGCCGCGAGGTCAATACGCTGCCGATGATGGCTGTGAATCTGGGCACCGGCACGATTCAAAGCGCGGCTGATCTGGTCGAGTATTGCAACGCGCCAACTGGTGCCAAGTATGCCGATCTACGGGCCGCCAATGGCCATCGCGATCCATATGATGTGCGCTACTGGTGTCTGGGCAATGAGATGGACGGTCCATGGCAGATTGGGCACATGGAAGCGCATGAGTACGCGCGTAAGGCGCTCGAAGCTGCCAAAATGATGAAGTGGCAAGATCCAGCGATTGAACTTATCCTCTGTGGATCTCTTCGCCCCACATGCCGACCTATCCAGAGTGGGATCGGGTGGTGCTGGAAACATGCTGGGAGCATGTGGAATATCTTTCCATGCACTACTATGCCGAAAACCGCCCTAGCAACGCTGCACAGTATCGAGCATCGGCATGGCAATTCGAAACCCATGTCAATACACTGGCGGCGACACTTCGCTATGTAAAATCAATGCGTCGTTCGCGCCACGACGTGTATCTGGCCTGGGATGAATGGAACGTCGTGTATCCACGCGAGGGCCAGCGACATGGCGCATGGTCAGAGGCACCACACATTGCCGAGGTATCCTACAGTCTGGAAGACGCTCTGATCGTGGCGCAGTGGCTGAATGTATTCTTGCGAAGATGCGATGTGCTGAAGATCGCGTGTTTAGCTCAGATCGTTAACGTTCTTGGGCCGATCTTGACGCATGGCGACAGCATGGTTAAACAAACTATCTTCTATCCGTTCATGCTGTTCAGCAACTATGCTGCTGGCACATCGCTGGATGTGCTGGTTCAGTCGCCGCGCTACCAGCTACAGCCAGATGACGCGCTGCCGAATCAATCGTCACGCGACGCGCAAGAGCTACCCGGCGAAATGGCGCTGTTGGATGTTGCAGCTAGTTTCGATGAAGCGAACGGAAAGGGCGCGGTCTTTCTGGTGAACCGTAGTCAGACGGATATGCTAGAGACCACGATCCGCTGGCAAAACACCGCGCCGCAGAGGATCGTCGAGATCCATCAAGTTGCCGGGGACGATCCCAAAGCCGCAAACACGTTTGAGCAGCCGAACACGATTGGCGTGCAAACCAGAACTGGCATGCCGGTTGTAGACGGTAGCGTGACAATTCAACTGCCACCGCTGTCGTATACTGTGCTGGTTACGACAGGTGAAACCCATGTATAAAGTTTGGGTGAGCGTGTTTTCATAGCAATGATAGGAGAGTATACAGTATGCGCCATGTTCGTTCGCTCTCAGGAACGTGGCAGTTCCAACTTGACCCCGATGGCATCCTCAAAGTTGAACAGCTTGCGCCCGACCGTGAGATTGTGGTGCCGCTGCCATGGCAGGCGGCCTTCCCTGAACTGGAGCACTACAGTGGCTACGCATGGTATCAGCGCAGCGTAACGCTCGATGAGCAGGAGCTTGCGGGGGAATTGCTGCTTCACTTCGGCGCGGTCGATTATTGGTGCCAGGTGTTTGTCAACGGCGCGCTGGCGGGCGAGCATGAAGGTGGCTACACGCCTTTTACGCTGCCGATTCGCGAGCATGTGCAACCGGGCGAAAACAGCATCGCGGTGCGCGTGTACGATGTCGCGCAAACGGAAATAACGATTCCGCGCTGGCCCGCTGAGCAGACCCGCCCGGAGCGCACCACGCCGCCTTTCACTGCGGTCGACATTCCGCATGGCAAGCAGGAATGGTACATCAATATTGGCGGTATCTGGCAAGACGTAACGCTCTCTTCTGTGCCGCGTACATATCTTGATGTCGTACATGTGACGACTGACGTGCATACCGGCACAGCGCAGGTCGCCGTGGCGCTGGCGGGTGCACCAGCAGAAACCAGCCGTGGAACGATCAGCGTACGGCTGGAGCAGAACGGCCAGCGTGTCGTGGAGACGCAGCTTGCACTCACTGCCGGACAGAGGGCGTACATCGTCAGCATCCATGTTGACGCGCCGCAACTTTGGAGCTTAGAGTTACCCGCGCTCTACACTGCTACAGTGCAACTGAGCACCGAAAACATGGCGGACGAGACCGTGACGCGCTTCGGCTTCCGTGAGATCACGACGCGCGATGGACGGCTGATCCTGAACGGCGAGCCAATCTACCTGTTGTCCGCGCTCGATCAGGACTTGTTCCCCAATACCATCGCCCTCGCACCCTCAGTCGAGTACCTGCGCGACCAGTTTGTGAAAGCGAAAGAGCTTGGCCTGAATTGCCTGCGCTGCCACATCAAGCCACCTGACCCGCGCTACCTTGATCTGGCGGACGAGATGGGGCTGCTGATCTGGGCCGAAATTCCGTCATGGCGCACGTTTTCGCCGAAGCCGACCGCCCACCTCGATGCGTTCCGCGTCGGCGAGCCGATCCGGCAGCGCGTGGAGCAAACGTTGGAAGAGATGATCCGGCGCGACTTCAATCATCCGTCGCTCATCATCTGGACAATTGTGAACGAGGATTGGGGCACCTCGCTGCCGCTGCGCGCCGATGATCGCGCTTGGGTGCGCGGAATGTATCAGCGCTGTAAGCAACTCGATCCGACGCGGCTGGTGGTGGACAACTCGGCATGTATGCATGCCTGGGGGCCGAACATTCACGTGCAGAGCGACCTCGACGACTTCCATGTTTATATGAACATTCCTGACAATGCCGACGCATGGGAGCAAGCCATGGCGCAATTCGCCTTGCGTCCGGCCTGGACCTACTCGCAGCATGGCGACGCAGAGCGCACCGGACAGGAGCCGTTGATTCTTTCCGAGTTTGGCAACTGGGGGCTGCCTTCACTCGAAGGCTTGCGCAAGCAGCACGGCGGCGACGACCCGCCCTGGTTCAATATTGGAGCGTGGTGGTCGCCGTGGGAGGGCGAGCCGGGCTGGCCAGCGGGCGTGGACGAACGCTGCAAAGCGCTTGGCCTCGACGCGATCTGGCCCGACTATGAAGCCTTTGCGGCGGCGACGCAATGGCACCAATTTGCGGCCATGAAGTTCGAGATCGAGGCGATGCGCCGCCATGGGAGCATTGCGGGCTATGTCATCACCGAGCTCGCCGACATCTACTGGGAAAGCAATGGCCTGCTCGATTTCTATCGGCAGCCTAAAGTCTATCATGCGCAGTTCGCGGACATCAACGCCCCGGATGTGGTCATGGCCCGCCCGGAGCGCTACGCAACCTGGGACGACGAGCCGATTGACGTACAGCTGCACGCCTCGCGCTACAGCGCCGCCGAGTGGAGCGACGCGAAGGTTCAGTGGGAATTTGGCGCACCTGACGAGGAGCAACGCGCCATGCCGCATATCGAACGGGGTGATGTTGTCGATCTCGGCACTGCCCAATGGCAAGTATCCTCCGTGCCTCACACACAAACTGTTGATTCAAAGATCGCTGTGGTTGGCAGTGGCGGGCGGCTGCTGGCCCGCAACACACTGGCGCTGCTCGTCCTTCCAGCGAGTGCGCGTGAACCTCGGGCTACCATGCCGCTGGCGGTTGTCACCCATGGCGGTAGTGAGGAATCGCAGTTGGCAGCGGCGTTGCAACGTGCTGGCTACAGCACCACGACGCTTGGCATGAATGCATCGGTCGCCGTCAGCGACGAACCAACCGCTGAGCTGCTCCAGTGGGTCAAAGAGGGCGGCACACTGCTGTATCTGTGTCATGACTGGAGCCCATTTTTCTGGGCGCAGGATCGCGGCGGCGCGTACGGCGGCAACTGGATGAGCAGCTTCAGTTGGATTCGGCCCGACGTTCACGCGCGACTGGCGGTTGCAAGCCCGCTCGGCCTACCGTTCAAGAACATCATGCCAGATCAAGCAATTGTCGGGCTGCCATGGGAGAACGAATCCACGTTGCGCGACATCCTGGCGGGCCAAGTCACCGGCTGGGTGGCACACCCGGCAGCACACACGGTCCAATTCCGCTACAGTCAGGGGCGTGTGCTCATGACGACCTTCCGACTGGCGGAGCACCTGGGTAGCGACTCGGTGGCAACTGCGATGTTCCACGATTATGTCGATTATGCAACCTCAGACACATGCCAGCCGACATTGGAGGTGCATGCGCTATAAAAACACGCTAACCGGCATTTTATAACATAATCTGTCCCTGAAACACAACGAGATAATCCTTTATGCGCGTTTGCGGCAAACCACAATGATGCTCGGGCTGGCTGCGGTCAGCGGCTCCTGGTTCCAATCACCGTACTGTTGGACGATAGTGAAGCCATTGTAATGCAGCAGCGCCGCCAATTCCTGCGGGAAGGTGTAGCGCAGCGCGAGGCGCGTGACCTTGGTGTGTTCCTCCTCGCCCTCGCGCCAGCGTCGGTAGCTCGTGAGGTGTAGGATTTGGGCGACATGATCGTATGCTTGCGCCCGCGATTCTCGCACGTCAGAATCCGTTGATGTCGATGGATGTTTGCCCGACCTGTTCCTCAGCGCGCGTCTCGAGGAGGGCGAAGAAGTCGCCGCGCAGATGCGCACACTCCAACGCTGCCTCCCGGTCAGCGCGTGTTGATGGGCTTGCCCAAAGCGGGTTCCGGGTCTCGAAAGCGAACAGCCCCTTGTCATGGAGGTGCGCCCGCACGTGCCCCAGCAGCGCCTCCTGGTCGGCGTTCATCAGAAACAGCTGGAAGGCGTTGCCGGTCATGAAAATCAATCGGAAGTCCTCACCGAGATCGAACGTGCGCGCGTCGGCCGCGACCCAGCGCGTGGGCAAGCCGGCAGATTTGCTGCGTGCTAGTTCTACCATGCCAGGAACAATGTCAAGGCCGGTCACAGCAAAGCCCAACCGCGCGATCGGGATACTGACCCGGCCCGTGCCACAGGCGAGTTCGAGCACCGGGCCGCCGGTCTCCTGTGCCAGCGCGGCGTAGAAGGCGACGCCGGTGTCGCTGCTGTCCTTGTCGTCGTACTCGTGCGCGTCGGCAAACTCCTCCAGGTTGTGTGGTCAATCACCGAGAACCATCACTCCTTAATTCTACGATTATATGCCTTAAAAAGGCATCGCGTTGATAATTGCCACTGGGCATCCACCTAATCCGCCAGCACCACTGCCGAGTCGGTGCGCACCATGATCGCAAAGTGGCTGTCAGGCTGGGCTAGCAACTCGTCGGGCCGCCCGCTTTCCACCACGCGCCCGTCGGCAATGACTACCACCCGGTCGGCAGAGTGCGCCAGCGACAGGCGGTGTGATACTACCAGCGTGGTGCGCCCGCGCATCAGCCGCTCCAGTGCCTCGATGATCATGGACTCCGACTCCGGCTCCACAGCGCTGGTCGGTTCGTCCAACAGCAGGAGTTGCGGATTGACCAGAAAGGCGCGGGCGATTGACAGGCGCTGCTTCTGCCCGCCCGATAGCCGCACACCGCGCTCGCCGACCAGCGTGTTGTAGCCATCCGGCAAGCTGCTGATGAAGCCATGCGCGTTGGCAGCACGCGCCGCTGCCTCAACCTCTTCTTGCGTCGCGTCGGGCCGACCAAAGCGCAGATTTTCAAGCACCGTCGTGTTGAACAAGAATGACTCCTGCTGCACCTGCGCCGATTGCGAGCGCAGGGAGGCCAGCGTGACCTCGCGCAGATCCTGAGCGTCAATCAGCACGCGCCCGCCGTCCGGATCGTACAGCCGCGCGACAAGTGCGATCAGCGTGGATTTGCCCGCGCCAGACGGCCCAAGCAGCGCCACCCGCTCGCCTGGGCGGATGTGGAGCGAGACATCTTTCAGCACTGGATGAGCCGAGTCATATCCAAATGTCACATGATCGAACATAATGTCGCCGCGTAATGGTGTTGGCAACGGGTGAGCATGCGGCGCATCAGTGATCGTCTCATGCGCGTCGAGCACCTCGAAAATGCGGCGGCTGGCCGCGCTGGCCTGCTGAATCAGGTCATTGATCGTCACCAGATCATTGATCGGACCGTAGAAGTAGCGACCGTAGCCACGGTAGGCCAGCAGCCCGCCGATCGTGAATTGGCCGCGCAGAATGAAGAAAATGCCGCCGCCGAGCATGAACACGTTGCCCAGATTGGCAACCCAGCAAATCATCGGGAAAATGCGGTTGCGCAGCGTCACCGCCTGCACCTGCTCGTCATATAGCTCCTGCCCCACCTGCCGCGCCGCCGCTTCCACACGCCGCTCCTGCGCAAAGCCCTAAATCACGCGCATGCCACTCAGGTTATCGGCGAATAGCGCGCTCAGATCGCCCAGGCGTCGGCGGGCAGCACGGTAGACCGGATGAACGCGCTTGTTGTAGCGCACCAGCAGCAGCCCGACAAAAAGCATCGGCAGCAGTACGAACATGCCAAGCAGTGGCTGGAGCGATAAGAAAATTATCGCCACGCCTGTCACACGCAAGGCGTTCGCCAGCACCGAGTCGGTGCCGTTCACCAACACATTTTGCACAATCTCAACATCAGCCGTAATGCGCGCCAGTAGGTCGCCGGTGCGACGATTGGCGAAATAGGCCGCCGACTGGCGTTGCAGCTTCTGGTACAGCGCCAGCCGCAAATCGAGCATAAGCTTCTGGCTCGCGCGCTCCAATAGCACGCCGCGCACCGCCGAAAAGACCTGTCCCAGTGCATATACGCCGGTGAGCAGCACAAGCTGCCAGATGATAAAGTTCCAGTCGCGCTGCGCCAGTCCGACATCCACGACCTTCTGCCACACGAGCGGCGGATACAGCTCGGCGATAACGGCCAACACCATGCACAGCATGCCGATGCCAACCGTTCGGCGATACGGCATGATCAGCGAGTAGAGCCGTCGTGTCGTACTCGGCTCTTTGGTAGATTGCTGCATGTTTTCTTGCTCCATCTTCTTGAGGAACCATGGCGATACACGTGTGTACCTTGTTATTGGGCATGGCAAGAAGTATACCATATCATAAGGTATCCTGATAGTAAGGATACCTTATGGTTGAGAAGATACAAGCAGTTTGATGCAGCAATATGTTTGGAAAAGCTATACAGCACTTATCGCAGGCAGCGGCTCGCCATGTTCGACATGTGGCAGTGCGCCATATGCCGCGACAATCGCCTGGTCGGCGCTCCAGAACATGTTGTGTTCGCCAACGACCGTGAGCAGGCCAGAGCGGCGAAACATGGTCTGGACAGCAGGCTGCACGCCGCTGAAATAGACCTGCCCACCGCGTTGGTGCTGTGTCTCCACAACCTGCATCAACGCATGCGTGCCGGTCGCATCAAGCATTGGCACGCCGCGCATGCTGATGATCAGTACATCGCTGATCTCATCTTCCAGCGCGCTCAACACGGTGGCTACGCTGCCGAAGAAGATTGGGCCAGTCAGATAATAGACATGCACCTTTGGGCCATGAACTGGCAGATCGTGGCCTTGGGCCAACAATCGTTCAAGATTGACCGGCTCGCGTGTCGCCGTGGTGCTGACCGCCGACTGACGCAGGTACAGCACTGCCGATAGCGCCACGCCAATGATGATCGCCTGCGAAAGATCGAGCGCTGCCGTCGCCACCATCGTGATCAGCATGCCAGCCAGCGCATGCTTCAATCGCGTGCGGGCGAAGAAGCGGATCGACTCCCACTCGTTCATGCGCCAGGCTGTGACCATGAGCACGCCCCCCAGCGCCGCCAGCGGAATGCGCCCGATCAGCGGGCCAAGCGCGAACACACTTAGCAGCAGCACTGCGGAATGTATGAAGCTGACTAGCCGCGTGATACCGCCGCTCTTGATGCCGACGCTGGTGCGCGCAATCGCGGCAGTCGCAGGCACACCACCGAAAAACGGTATCACAATGTTGCCGATACCCTGGCCGATGAGCTCCTGATCACTGTAAATCGGCTTGCCCGCCATCGTCGCGCCGACTGAGCCACACAACAAACTCTCGATGGCACCCAGCGCCGCGATCGAGATCGCTGGTGGGACAAGGTCGCCAAGATGCGCCCATGGAATCGCACTCCACGTCAAGCGTTGATCCAGAAGAATCGTCTGTGGAATGCTGCCAATCTGCGGCACCTGCCAGCCAAAAAGCAGCGCCACAATGGTCGCCAGAATAATGCCGACCAACGAGCCGGGTACCGCAGTGGTCAGGCGCGGCAGGCCAATCATGACCAGCGCAACAATGCCCGCAATCGCGAGCGTGTGCCAATCTGGCATGGGTGGATGGATCAGAACCTGCCACAAATGGCCGAGCGCGCTCTCAGCCGCCGGTGTTTTGACGCCAAGTACATTGTCGATCTGGCCAACGGCGATGATCAATGCAATGCCGCTGGTGAAGCCGGTGATTACTGGTGCGGGGATGAACGACACCGAACGACCGAGCCGGAACACGCCCAGCAGCACGAGCGCCACGCCTGCCAGCATAGATGCGACCCACACGCCCGACATGCCGTAGCGTTGCGCGACGACGAGCAGCACCGCCGACATCGCGCCGGTTGGTCCGCTGATCTGAAACGACGCGCCGCCGATCCCGGCGATGAGCAAACCTGCCAGGATGGCAGTGACCATCCCAGCCGCCGCCGTCGCACCGCCCGCCACACCGAAAGCCAACGCCAGCGGCAGTGCGACCGCCGCAACCGTAATACCCGCCAGCACATCGCGCTGAAGCATTGCCCGGTTATAATTGGCAAATTCTTCGCGCCAGATACTCCAGAGCGCAAACCGCTGTAGCAACAAACCTTTCACGCCATGCTCCTATTGCAGAAAACACAAAACCCGTCTCTCCATCCGAGACGAGCCATTCCAGGGATACGATATCGATCCGCCAAATTGAGGCAGGCAGGAGGCCAGCCTTATGCGGCAACGGGCATTCATCAATGAGGTTCCCACGCACTGTGACGGTGAAGCCTTCGAGCGCAGTACATAGCCAATTCTAGTTTGACTATAAAATGCGCAACAGGACATGTCAATAGGCCATTGGTGATGCAGTGCTGATGGTTTCCGACTTTCGACCGAAGCAGCATTTCATGTGATGTGGTACTATGTCATCGCCACGCCCCGAGCAATACCTCTCGCGGCTGGTTGGTTGTTCTTGTAGCAAGGAGATTGGTATGCTGAGCATGCTCCTCATTCAGTTCGCATTGTAGTGCGGAGACACAAGCGGAAGAACTGACGAAGGACGAACGACGAGGGACGATAGCAGTGCGACGTTCGCTGCGCATACCTATCATTTTCCTGAGGACTTTCGAGTTTCCACGGTTCCTTTAGTTCTTTCCAAAGATGTCTCCTGATTTAAAGATACAGAGGAGACACATGCTTCAGATACAAAATCTTCAAAAAAGCTACGGGATTGCGACCGTCCTCGCAAATGTCAGCTTCGTCGTCAATGACGGCGAGCATGTCGGCCTTGTCAGTCCCAATGGCATTGGAAAATCGACTCTGCTGCGCTGCATTGTCGGCGAAGAGACGCTCGACGCGGGCAGCATCACGCGCGTGCCGCACGGTGCCACAATCGGCTATCTACCGCAGGCATTCGCCAACGCCGACGACCAAACAGTCGGCTCGGTCGTCGCTGCCGCACAGGCTGAATGGCACGCTGCCGGACAGGCCATGCAGCATGCTGCTGAAGCCATGGCTAACACTGCCGACATGGACGCGGCCATGGCCGCCTATGACGCGGCGCTGACCCGTTTTGAGGCGCTGGGCGGCTACGAACGAGAAATGCGCGCCGCAGCCGTGCTCGACGGACTTGGCCTTGGAGACATAGACAGTGCAACGCCAGTCGCGCAACTAAGCGGCGGTCAGAAGACACGGCTCGGCCTGGCCACGCTGTTGCTCAGCGAGCCGGACCTTCTGCTGCTGGATGAGCCGACCAATCATCTGGATGTCGAGGCGCTCGAATGGCTGGAAGGCTTCGTGCGCGCGTACCCTGGCGCGGTACTGATCGTCTCGCATGACCGGGCGTTCCTCGACGCAACTGTTGAGCGAATCCTGTACATCGATCCTAAAACGCGCATGGTGATGAGCTACACCGGCAACTACAGCGACTTTGCCGCCGCCCGACTGCATGAACGCGAACTTCATGAAGAATCATGGCAGAAACAGCAAGATTACGTCGCCAAGGTTGAGGGCGACATCGCGCGCCTCAAGGGGCAGGCGCTGGGCGTGGAGCTTTCGACCACGCCGAGCCAGCCGACTATCCGCCGCTACGCCAAGAAGGTTGCGAAAAAGGCCAAATCACGCGAGCGCAAGTTGGAACGTTACATGGAATCCGACGAGCGGGTCGAAAAGCCGAAGCAAAGCTGGGGCATGAAGCTTGATTTTGGGCCGCCACCGCCGGGCGGGCGCGCCGTGCTGCGGGTGGAGGATGTCAGCTTTGCTTACCCGACGACCGACGACCGGCGACCGACGATAGATATCAACCCAGCTAATCCATCGTCCATCCCTTCGACTTCGCGGTTCGTGAGCGTGTCGAACGGCAGGTCAGGCGTCCATCCCTTCGACTTCGCGGTTCGTGAGCGTGTCGAACGGCAGGTCAGGCGTCCATCGTCATTGCTTCTAAACAACGTTTCCTTTGACGTGGACTACGGCGAGCGCATCGCGATTGTCGGTCCGAACGGCGCGGGCAAAACGACGCTGCTGAAGCTGCTGGCCGGGCAATTGGAGCCGCTTCATGGGCATGTACGTTTGGGCGCGAACGTGCGGCTCGGCATCATGTCGCAGGAACAAGAAACGCTCGATCTTGACCAGACGGTGCTGCAAACTGTGCTGGCGGCGCGGCCCATGAGCGAGACCGAAGCGCGCAACTTCCTGCATTTCTTCCTGTTCGGCGGTGACAGCGTGTTCCGGCCAGTCGGCGCATGCTCGCTCGGCGAACGCAGCCGTTTACAGCTTGCGCTGTTGGTGCTGCGGGGTTGCAACCTGCTGCTGCTCGATGAACCGCTCAACCACCTGGATATCGAAGGGCGCGAGCATTTTGAAGAAGCGCTCGAAGCCTTTGAAGGCACGATCATCGCCGTCGCGCATGACCGCGCGTTTCTGCGCTCGTTTGCTGAGCGCGTCATCGTCATGCGCGATGGGCATGCGCAAAGCATTGTCGGCGGGTACGAGGACTATGAGCAACGCATGATGAATAGTTAGCCAATCCATTTCTTCCTGCTCGGCGCGCTGGCACTATAACTGCTTCGTGGCGCACAATATGTAATGAGGCTGCAATGGCCAGTATGGAGCAGGAGGAGATAATGGCAACGATTGGTTTTGTACTCTCGCATGAGCAATTTCCAGCACCGAAGCTGCTCGAGCTTGGCCCCGCCGCCGAGAAAGCAGGCTTTGATATTCTATGGACGAGCGACCACTTCCATCCCTGGATGGACAACCAGGGCCATGCCGGCCAGGCATGGATCACATTGTCAGCGTTGGGGCAGCTTACCAGGCTGCCATTCGGCACTGGCGTAACATGCCCAACCTACCGCTACCACCCGGCGATTGTGGCACAGGCGTTCGCTTCGTTAGGCGTGCTGTACCCGGGCCGGGTCTTTCTTGGCGTAGGAGCGGGCGAGGCGCTCAACGAGAAGCCGGTGACGGGCGAGTTCGGCGACTACGAGGAGCGCGCGGCACGCTTCGTCGAGGCGGTGGAGTTGATCCGCGAGTTGTGGAAAGGTGGCTGGGTCACGCACAAAGGCCAGTTCTATCATGTCGAGCATGCCAAGATTTATGATCTACCAGCACAGCCGGTGCCGATCTACATGGCCGCCGAAGGACCAAAAAGCATGTACAAAGTTGGAAAGCATGGCGACGGCTTGATCACTGACTCGAAAAGTGCGCTCGATAAGGAGATGCGGAGCGCCTTCGAGGAGGGTGCGCGTGAGGCTGGCAAAGACCCGAAAAAGATGCCGATTCTGGCTGAGCACTTTGTGGTTGTCGGCGGCAAGCGCGAGGCGGACGAGTCGGCCAGGATGTGGCGCTTCATTCCTAAAGCATGGGACCAGTTCGTGACCAATCCTGACCCGCGCAGCATCCTCCAAAACGCGGAAAAAGAACTATCACTGGATGAGGTTGCCCAGAATTGGGTGGTGAGCGACGACCCGAAAGAGCATGCCGATTCGATCCGGAAGCTGATTGATGGCGGCGTGACGCATGTGTTCGTACACTCTGGTCAGTTCGACCAGCAAGGCGTGATTGACTTCTACAGCAAGGACGTGCTGCCACTGTTGCGCAACAACGCGCGTTAACTTGCGCCATCCTTCTCCCTCACCCTGCTGCTCCCGCAGCGTCCCTCTCCCACGGGGAGAGCTTACAAGGGTAGGTAGAGAAGGGATTGAACGGATGGGGAACGCGCAGAATCTTCTGGCATCATGGATGTGCTTACGCATCGTGATACCGGAGGAGATTGATGCGCGTTCCCCACGAATTGTACCAAATGGAAAGCGTGATGGCACAGCGGTTTCCCAGCTTGCGTCCTGCCCAACAGCGTGGCTTAGCGCTGTGGGTATATGGCACCATCCTGGCGCAGAGTGCTTGCCAGTCTGCGGTTATTACCGCCGTATTGTTTCTTGACGACTGGAACACGCTTCGCCAACGCCTGCGCGAATGGCTGTATGATGGTGCTGACAAAGCCGCTCCCTGTCGAACCCAAATCGAGGTCCAGAGTTGCTTCGTCCCGCTCCTGCGCTGGATTGTCGAGTGGTGGCAAGCCACAGAGATCGCGCTGGCTGTGGACGCGACTTTGCACACTGATCAGATTGTTGCGCTGGTCGTGAGTGTGCTGTATCGTGGCAGCGCCATCCCAGTTGCGTGGTCCATCCTGCCTGCCAATCAACCAGGTGCCTGGATGGGACCGATCATGCGCCTGCTTCGGTTGATCCGCCCGGCGCTTCCTGCGCATCTGACGGTGCTGGTGTTGGCTGACCGTGGCTTGTGGAGCCCACGCTTGTGGAAACGTATCCGCGACTTGGGCTGGCATCCGCTGTTGCGCATTCAAGACACGACGACATTCACGCCTGCCGGAGGGAAGCGTCAAGCCAGTCGCAGCCTGGTTCAGCCAGGACAGGGGTGGGTTGGACGAGGACGATTGGGCACCCCCAAGAAGCCACAACTGTCGGTGACATTGGCGGCAATCTGGAGGGAAGGTCAAAAGGACCCGTGGGTGGTGGTGAGCGACCTGGCGCCGCATCGGGTCGGGGCGAGTTGGTACGCGTTGCGGATGTGGATTGAGTTGGGATTTCGAGCGCTCAAAGGTGTGGGCTGGAAATGGGAGCATACACGCAGACGCGACCCAAGGCGAATTGAACGCTACTGGCTGATCGTGGCGGTGGCAACACTGTGGACGCTGGCAACGGGAACGCGAGTAGAAGATGCCGACGAAGTCGGTGTGGAACCAGCGCGCGTGCGAACACCACCAACGCCACAGACAGCCAAGCGCACGCGGCTCGCGAGCGTGTTTCGTGTCGGTCTGGATGGTTGCGTCATCAACTGGGGCGTGGTCGTATATGGACGCGCTTGTGGTTGCGTCCAGAAGTATGGCCTGATCCTCCTGAGCGGGTGAACATGGTGATTGTTTCCGACCCATAGCATGTTTACCTACCCTTGTAAGCACGGGGAGAGGGACTGAGGGTGAGGGTTTCATAAATTGCATAAAGAGGAATGTTACAGCCACAGCCTTTGGTATTTTCACGTGATAAATTGGCCCACAGGTTGCTATAGAGATATCATCGACAGTATGTTGACGGTAGCATGGGCTACGTGGAAGAGGAGGTCGATATGTCTGCACTTGGTTTTATTATTCTGTTGGTCATCGCCGCGATTTGCGGCTCGCTCGGCCAGGCGCTCGCCGGATATTCGCTCGGCGGCTGCTTAATCTCGATCGTTGTTGGGTTCATTGGCGCGTACATCGGCTACTGGATCGCCAACCAATTTCATCTGCCGGTCTTCTTTACGATCAATATCGAGGGGCAAAGCTTTCCGGTTGTATGGGCGATCATTGGCTCAGCGGTGTTCGCAGCGATTATCAGCCTGTTCACGCGCCGTCGAGCGTACATCTAGATCGTGTTCTCCTGACAACAAAAGGGCACAGCATGAGCGATGCCGGGCCCTTTTGTTGGTGCAACTCACTTCGTTGCCGCCTGGTCATTCCCCAATTTTCCTGCCTCTGCACTACTGGTATGCTGCCACGGCCAACGGCCTTCTAGCTCGACCTCTAGTGACCAACTTAAAAAGGTTCGAATAACAACAATTCCGGCGAGAATGCCAACCGACTGAAAAGTGGGCTGAATAGCAACTGTACGGATAATATCCGCCGCCACCAGCACTTCCAGGCCCAGCAACAGCGCCCGACCGATTCCCTGTCGATAGCCTTTGATGATGTTATCGGCATTTTCTTTATGTCGTGACTGCAGAAGGAAGCGTACCGTGGCAACAAGAATACCGATGACAATCACACCCACACCGGTCGCATCCACGACTCTGCCAACCAGTTCAATCGTCTGGCTAAACCCGTTGATAACCTCGCCTTCAGGCATTGTAACCTCGGAACATATCAGAATCATCCTTATGCTCATACAGCAGATGATGTGCCAAATTATGTGTTCTGCACTAGTGGCTGACCCCTATGATTGCGATGGATATAAGCGGCGCAGCTTCTTGCGTGCAGTTTCGGTGGTAAAGCGCCAATTGACGGTTCCTTTGGCATCATTGCGGGCGTGCTCCCACACCAGAACCTCTTGGGCGACAAGGTGTTGTGATGCCAGCCGTCGGTCGAGACATTGGCGTGAAAGGACTGCAAACTCACATTCGGCCATGTTCAGCCAACTGCCGTGCTTAGGGGTATAGCGGAATTCAAGTTTGTCCGCAATCCTTTTCGCTTCACGTGGCTCGAAGGCTTCATACAATGCAGCTTTCGTGTGCGTGTTCAGATTGTCCAGCACCACGCTAATGAGTATCGCTTTGGGAAAATGCACGTCAACTAACGCACGCATTTGTAGCGCAAAATCCTGCTTGGTCCGTTGTGCTGTGACGGTCACGTGCCGCCAGTTCTGTAGAGGTTGAAACACCACAAACAGATTACAGGTTCCTTCGCGTTTGTATTCGTAATCCATCCGCTCGACGTGGCCTGGCTCTGCTTCAACCGCAGGACGGGTCTCGCTGATGAGTTGATAGGGGCTTTCGTCAAAACAGACCACCGGATAGTCAGCCATATATTCCTCGGCATAGAGGTCAAGGATGTCCTCCATATGGCAGACGAACTCAGCACTCACCGTAGGCAGGCACCATGCGGCTACAAGCCAGGGCTTGAGGGCGTTTTTTTCAGCGTGCGGCGCACAGTTTCATCACTCAGGCCTTCAAGGTCAGTAAGGGTAACAAGCTTGTCGGCAAGCAGTTGCATGGTCCAGCGAGCACGTCCTTCTGGTGGCGTGGAACAAGCGGTTGCAACGAGTAGCGCTTCTTGCTTGCCATCAAGCTTGCGCTTTGCACCGGGACGTTTGGCATCATTGAGCGCCCGTGCGAGATTACCCTCAACAAAGCGCTTACGGACACGCTCAACCGTTGCCCGACCAATATGCAGCGTGTCAGCAATGGTTTGATCACTCGCACCATCATTGGCTTGAAGCAGGATATGAGCCCGTGTCACTTTGCGTGCTGAGGCCATGCCTTTGCGAACAAGCTCACGTAGTGTTATGTGTTCTTCATCAGTCAAGTTGACCACGTATAACTTTCGCATTGCCCTCTCCTCTATCTCACCAAATACTGAGGAGTAGGATACATCAAAATCACCGTGGACGACCACTAGCTGCCTTGCCCCTTCTGATCGGAACTGCTATACTCGCGATTATTCTTGTATCTCCTTTGTAACAAAGCGACGAAGAAGACCATGAGCATGCAAATCGACCTGAACTGTGACTGTGGCGAAAGCTTTGGTCCCTGGCCCATGGGTGACGATGCTGGCGTGCTGCCGCATGTATCATCGGCCAACATTGCCTGCGGCGCGCACGCTGGCGACCCGGACACCATGCGGCGCACGGTGCGCCTCGCGCGCGAGCTTGGCGTGGCAGTGGGCGCGCATCCCGGCTTCCCGGATTTGCAAGGCTTTGGGCGGCGCGTGCTGCCTATGTCAACTGATGAGATCGCGAACAGCGTGCTGGCGCAGGTCGGTGCTCTGGCAGCGATCGCGCGGGCAGAAGGCGTGGCGTTGGTGCATGTTAAGCCGCATGGCGCGTTGTACAACCAGGCCGCCGTGACGCCGCCGATCGCGCAGGCAATTGCTGAGGCCGTCGCCGCTTATGACAAGCGCCTGATTCTGGTGGCGCTGGCCGGATCAGCGCTTGAAGCAGCTGGACGAGCCGCCGGGCTGCCAGTCGCGCGCGAGGCCTTTGCCGACCGGGTGTATGAGGCCGATGGCACGCTGCGGGCGCGCCGCCACAGCGACTCCATGATCTTCGACTACGAACGTAATCTGCAACAAGCGATCAATATTGTCAAGAACGGCTCGGTCGTCGCGCATGGCGGCGAGCGCATTCCGGTGCAAGCTGATACCATCTGCCTGCATGGCGACGCGCCGGGCGCGGCGGAACGGGCGGCACGGCTGCGACAAGGGCTGCGCGAAGCGGGGGTTGAGGTGGCGGCACTAAATAACATAACTATCCGAGACTAGGAGATATTTTCTATGTCATCTCCTCCCCTCCTCACTGGTGCTGAAGCGGGTCTCTCCGGTGATGAGCAGATTCGTATTGCACTTCATGCAGTTGCGGCAAACGGTGGTACAGCACAAATGTCTGATCTCTATGAAGCCGTTGAGCAAAACATGAATGGCGCTAAACTTTCTGTTCAAGGAAAGGCATCTCTGCGGTTTTTTATAAATAAAGTTGCTGTTAAGGCTGGCTATGTCTACCCTGCCGATCCTAGCATTCCTGGGTGGCGTATCACGCCGGAAGGGCGTGAAGCAATACGATTGAGCCAGTCTGTTGAAGAAGCAGTCAATGTTGATACAGATGAAACTTTTCAAGTCTTCTCTAACTCTGCTCGTGGTGCCGCATTTGAATTGTATGTATTACGTTTGTTGAAGCAACTCTATCCCTACTATACTTGGTACCATCAGGGACAGCGCAAAAGCAATGAACGTGGTCTTGACTTTATTGGAAGTCAGCTTCGGTGGGGAGATAATCAACCTCAATTCATAGGAGTGCAAGTTAAATTTCACAGTTCTAATACAGCGCCATCCACTATCGAATGGTTTAAATTTCTTGCTGGTTGCTTTGCGCGACAAATAAATCAAGCTGTCTTCATAACAACTGGACGGCTTACTGGTGAACAACGACGAGAGGCTGGCGAGGCAAGAGTCATCGTTATTGAAGGACAACACGAAATTACCCGGATCGCCAAATTGCACAGCATTGAAGAATTTGAATTCTTTGAAGAAGCATAATTGGCAGGATGTTGTCGAAGTAATTATCGTCCATCGTCTATCGTCCACCGACATGTACCTGCGGTTCCTTTTGATTGATTTATGAACGAAGCAATCACCTGGCACTTTCAGCCCATGGGTGAGGCGGCTCTGCTGGTCGCGGGCATGCCCGCCACACCGCTGGTGAATCGCTATGTGTTGGCGCTGGCCGACCAGCTTGCCGAGGCGGCGCTGCCGGGCGTATCCGCTGCAGTCCCAGCGATCAACTCGCTGCTGGTGCCGTTCGATCCGCTCCGGCTTTCGCTCGACGCACTGCGTTCGGAGGTGGAAGCACTGCTTCAGCATACAACGCCCGCGTCAGCGATATCCGCGCGCGTCGTCGAGATACCAGTGCAGTTCGGCGGGGAAGCTGGGCCCGACCTTGATGACGTGGCGCAACTGCTCGGCTTCTCAATGCCCGAGGTCGTAGCGCTGCTGTGCGGCGATGTGTTCCGTGTCATGATGATCGGCTTTACGCCCGGCTACCCGTACATTGGCCCGCTGCCGGAACAACTCAACGTGCCGCGCCGCTCGACACCACGCGCAGCGGTGCCGCCTGGCTCGGTCGCTATTGCCGCTGGACTGGCCGGCATTTATCCCGCGAAGCTACCGGGTGGCTGGCATCTCGTCGGTCGTACAGCTGTACGTCTGCTCGATCCGCATGCCGATCCGCCCGCACTACTGCGTGCGGGCGATGGTGTGCAGTTCACGCCATTGCCAGCCGGAACAATGCCATGACACCCATCCTGCGCGTTCGAAGCGCTGGCTTACTCACCACCGTTCAAGATACCGGACGGCCTGGCATGCAGCGCTACGGCATTCCGCCAAGCGGAGCTATGGATCAGTTTGCGCTGCATGCCGCCAACCGCCTGCTCGGCAATCAGCCGCTCGACGCCACATTGGAGATTACATCGGGAGGCGCAGCATTCGAGTTGCTCCAGCCAACCTTGCTGGCGGTTGCGGGAGCCGATCTTGGCGCGACGCTCAACGGCGAACTGCTGCCGCTTTGGACGGCGATATGGGCACCGCGCGGCGCGCTGCTCCAGTTCACCACACGGCAGCATCCATGGGGCGCGCGGGCTTACCTCGCGCTCGCAGGCGGTGTGGACGTGCCGCTGGTGCTTGGCTCGCATAGCACCTACCTACCTGGAAGCTTCGGTGGCATGGAGGGCCGCCCGCTGCGAGCAGGCGATCTTGTTGGCGCTATCGTACCTACGTGTGATCTGCAGCAACTGGCCGGGCAGCGCTGGCCGGAACATGCTCGCCCGGCATACAAAGCAACGCCGATGCTGCGCATAATTCTCGGACCACATGATAATTGTTTTGACAACGACGCGCTCCGCGCGCTGGCCGCCACACCGCTACGTGTAAGCCTGAATTCCAATCGTATGGGCTACCGCCTGGAAGGCGCGACATTGCAGTATGTTCGCCGATGCAGCCTGCCTTCGCTCGGCGTGCTTCCGGGTGTGGTTCAAGTTCCACCCGACGGCACGCCCATCCTGCTCATGGCCGACGCACAAACCACTGGCGGGTATCCCATTATTGGCGTTGTTATCGGCCCGGACCTGCCTCTGGCTGCGCAGTTGCTCCCCGGCGACAGCCTCAGCCTTCGGCCAATTCCCCTTACGAAAGCTGTTCATGCCAGTGCAGTGTGGCAGGCATGGATGCAAACGCCGCTTGAAACAGATCACACATGGCAGATGCTTGCATTAGCAGGCGCTCCGGCATAATGCACGTCAGCTATGCTCTCGATTGCCACTCAGACGAAGCCGCTTGTCTTATAGAGAATGCAGCCATAGTACACAAACACCTGGGAGGACGTGGGACGATTACGCTATCCCACATCCTCCCAGGGTACCCATACTAGCAGTTAATACATGCAATATTGCCCGTTACTTATTAGCTGCGATTTCTGCCCCTAGTCGCCCAAGTAGTACCTGGTAGGGCTGAGGGTTGTTGGGATGGTACTCCATGCGCGCGCGCTCGAACCACTGCACCGTGTATGTTTCGCCGTTTGGCCCATCCATCGTCATTGGCTGCGAGATCGGGTAACCAAACAAGGCCAGTGATTCACGGAAACTCGTGCCGGGATCACCCAGATTCGGCCCATGGCTGCTCCAGTAATTCCAGAATTGCGGATCGATGGCGTGGCCGGTCTCAGCAAAGTAGTGCGGTGCTGATGGATCGGCCTTCGGGAAGGTCCACCAGTCCGTGCCCTGTTGCTGGAGGGCTTCGACGCCCACCCGGCTGAGCAGCACATTATACGGCGGTTGGTTCTCAGGATGCAGTTCAAAGATTGTTCGCTCAAAAGGCTGGATAGTCATGCCGTTGAACTGCTGCTCGGGGCCAATTGGATAGCCGAAGACATCAAGCCCGCCGTTGGTCTGCCAGTAATTCAAGAATGCGCCACTCATGCTACAGCCGGTTTGCGGGAAGAACCGTCCCCCGTTCGCCGACGACTGGCCTTCGCATGCGGTTGAAATGTTGCCCATCTGCGGCTGACCCTGACTCGGTTGCTGTCCTTGCCCTGGCTGTTGTTGGGCGTTGCCCTGTAAGGAGTAGGCGAACATGCCATTCGTGGCGGGAGTACCGCCAAACGCCGATGGAACGCCCGCGCCTGAGAACAGGGTATCGCCAGCGACCACCAAGGAAGAGGCAACGGCCCCCTGGTCTGATGAGCTCTCCCACACCTTCTGCCCATCTGAGGCACGGTAGCCGCGAATCTTACCGTCTAGCGATCCGACAAAATAGACGTCGTTAGACAGGAAACCGGCCGAGGTGCCGGCCGCCGGCTGCACGCCGGTATCCGACCATTTTATGGAGCCGGTCGCCGTGTCAAGCGCCTTGACGTTCATCGGATGCTCCTGCGGGTTGCTGTCCGCGTAGTTGTTGTTGCTCCAGGCGAAGATCGTGCCGTTGCCGACCGAAGAGTCGCCGCGCATGCCGCCACCAACGGCACCGTAGCCAACGACCGTGTTCCAGACGACGCCGCCGTTCTGACGATCAAGCGCCCAATAATAGCCGCTCTTTTGCCCTATGCCAAGCAGCTTGCGCGACTGTCCGTTGACGTTGGCCTCGAACAGCTGCGGCCCCGTGCCGAAGTCCCAGTCCGGACCAACCGGATGGTCCTTCACCCAAACGTCGTTGGCGAGAAGTTGGTGCGACCAGAGAACATCACCATTCTGGGCATTCACCGCGATCACTGAGTCGGACATGGAAGTTGAATTGCCGGTGTAGTTATTGCCGGTGCCGAAGAACAGCGCGTTCATCTCAGGATCGAGCGCAAACGACCCCCAGACCGCCACGCCATTCTGGGGCGCTTGCACGAGTTGCCGCTCCCAAACTTTATTGCCGTTGGAGACGTTCAGCGCCATCACTGAACCCTGAAAGTTGATTTTGTCCTCAGGCCGCTTCTTTGAGAGCGGCTCGGCGACCGACTCAAGGCCAATGTAGACCATGCCGTTATTGGTAAGCAGGTGCCCGATGTTGCCGCCCTGCGGATCCTGGGCGAAATGCGTCTGCCACTTGACGTCACCTGTGTTGATGTCGATACCAAAGGCGTTCCCTTCGACACTGGCTTCGATCAGCATCCCATTCGCAATGGTGCCGGTGCCAGCGAAGCCGTGCCATGGCCATTCCATCTCCGGCTGCTCAACCTGCTTCTTCCAGATCACATTGCCACTCTTTGCATCGGCAGCATAGACCATGCCGCCCCAGTCAGCGAAGTACACCCGACCGTTGTCGTACACTGCTGCATGTGAAACTGGTTCATTCGTGCCAATATGCCAGGCCAGCCCTAGATTGTTCACATTTCCTGTGTTGATCGCCGCCTGCATACTGGCATGCAGGTTATCAATGCCTTGGCCTCCGGGTGACGGCTGCTGCGCATACGCAGGAACCGCAAGGACACATGCCAGCGCAAACGCCAGCATCATCAAAACAGACCGTTTCATAACACTCCTCATCCTTTCACCTGTACTAAACTAAACGGCAATTCATTGGACCACTGCGGGCAGAGTAGGGGCATCGAAGATGATATGCTGCTCGCCAGATCATTAGCTTAAGCATAGCAGCGAATAGTCAATAGGAGCGTAAATAATTGTTATGGTCTGGTAAAAAATAGTCTCGATAGGTGAATAAAGCTACTAAAGTTGAGGGTGATGGATTCAAAATGAGGGGCTGTCAGATGATGGACACATGTCTGTAGACGATGTCAATGAGCAACCAGGCCGTTTTGCCTGCGGTGGCCAACTTGGTACCACCCAAGCCCAAAATCAGGGGTGAGTTACGATGAGCAAGATTCTATGACATACCGCATGGTTTTAAACAAGCGACCCAATATGCGCGTTAGCCACGCCCGACTTCTTCCGGCAATTCGTACCAGCGCACTTTGTCGCCGAGCTTGGCGCGCATGCGCCACTTCATGGGCTTGAAGACGTCGTCGAGCGCATGGCGGATGCCTTCGACGCGTTCCCGAATCGTGTTACGCTGTTCCGGCGCAAGTTCCAGCTGCTCCACAAACGCAGTTGTTCGGTCAAGGTTGCCAGTGACTGTGCGCCACAAGCCCCAATCTTCGGCACACAGCTGCGCCATGCGAGCCGTGTTGATCGTCTCGTCATCGCTTTCACTGAGCGGGTGGTCGAGCAGCAGCGCGCATATATCGCGCAGATCTTTTTCGTTGATCTGCACGATCTGGAGCTTGGTCAGCAGCAACTCGGCCAGCGGCAGCGTCAACGGCTCCAGCGTCAGCCGCTCTGTCAGCGGTAGCTTATGGCACATCTCGAACGCGCCAACAAACACATCTACCTGCCGTTGGCCCGTCGGATCGTGAAACAAGAGCCGTGTGTCGCCTTGCAACAGGTTAAACTGCTGCTCCGGCGTATAGCCTAAGTTGGCGAACACGCCCTCGACCGCCCGCGCCCGGCTGTTGGTTGCTAAATCGAAGTCGGCATAGGAGCGGACCAGCGCGGGAAGCGTGGCGCTCGGCGAATGAATGAGCACTGCCAGCCCGCCGAGCAGCCGCAGCGTCACGCCTTGCGCTTGCCCGGCCTCGACAATCCGGATCGCCTCGTTTTCAATATTGCTCATATGAAGTTAAGAACGAGGAAGTAAAAAGTAAGCGTTCTGGCGATCGTCTTACTTTTTACTTCATACTTCTTCGTTTATTCAACCGGAATTTCCTTGTACACCATGCCGAGATCAATGCCTTCGCGGGTGCGACGGTACAACCGCGCGCCAAGATAGATCGCCAGCGCCAGGCCGTACATGACCAGCATGAACACGATCGATGTTACGTTCAGCGCGCGGTTGCCGTTCTCATCCAGGTGCCAGACCAGCCCGTACAGCACCTGCGGATCAAACAGCCATTCGTAGAGCAAGAAGACCAGAAACACGCCGAAAATCACGCCAGCAACGGTAATGAGCGGAATACCGGCGATGGTATACTTCGCAATAGGCGACGCCTCGTACAAATCCTTCTTGCGGTACGGCAGCACAATTGCGGCAATCGTCGAGCCAAGATAGGTCACGGCAATCACCAGCGTCGAGGCCAACGTCAGCGTCGTAAAGTTGAACACATTCCACACATACAGCACCGAAACAAGCAGCCCCGGCACGACCATGAGCGCCAGCGCCCAGACCGGCGTGCGGGTGCGCGGGTCGATGGACGCGACAACCTCCGGCAGCAGCCGGTCGAATGCGGCGGCGAAGATCACGCGCGTCGATGAGAGGAACATGGTGCCGGCCCAGCCAAAGAACCACGCGCTCATGGCCAGCAGCACAACGAATTGCAAGATCGGACTGTTGAACATGAACGTGGCCAGCAGCGCCGGGTACGGCCAGACCGGAAACGGTGGCGGCGTTGTTGTATATCCCCAGCGATAATTCCAATACGCGCCATTCGCACTCGTGAAGAAATCCCACGAGATTGTGCGAGCAATGAGCAGATACAGCAGCACGGCCAGCCCAGTGGTGACAAGCAGTCCCAGCGCCATGGCCCAGAAGTTACGCTTGAAATCGCCCGCACCCTTAACCTCGCCGTACAGCGTCGCGCCCCAGTTGGGGTACAGGTTGAAGAACACAATGTATGGCAGCGCCAGCAGCATCGCGCTGAACGTGCCACCCGTGAGCGGTTGCGCCGCCGCAGCCGCCTGGCCTGCCGCCAGAGTTGCGTCGTACACGCCCGGCGCAGCGCCGAGCAGCCGGGTCGCATTGGCTTCCAGGCCAGTCCGGAAGTCGGCATTGCTGCCGAACAGCAGCAGCAGACAGACGACCAGCAATCCGGCATTGCCAATCCAGAAACACCATTTCTGCACGCGCGCGTAGGTCTTCATGCCCATGGCGATCACCGCCGCCGCAAACAGCACTGTCAGCACACACACCAGAAACCATGCGCTCGGCTGCCATGCGAACCACAACGCAGCATCGCGCGCGCCCACTACAGCGAGCAGCGGCACAAACACCACATGCCGCAGCATGTCGGCGTACAGCGGCGTCCACAGCCACAAAATGAACCACCAACCGGTCACGGCCAGCACAAAGCCAATGCCGCCGCCGAGCACGCGGCTCTGCCAGACATAATCGCCGCCCGCGCGCGGCATCACCGCGATCAGGCCAGCGTACACCACGACCTCAGCCAGAATGAAGGCTGCACTGACCAGCAGCGTCGGAATCAGTCCACCTTCCAGATAATACATCTGGCTGATGATGTACATGCCGAGCGTGACCAGATTCACGGAGAAAAAGGCATACACAAACGCATCAAACAGCGACCAAGCCCGCACCAGGCCAGTCGCTTTTCGTAAGAATAAATCGGCGTCGTTTTGCACCGTTTCGTTCCTTTCTTAAGCCACAGAAGACATAGAGCAATCTGATTTACAATCATCCGGTCATCAGCGTGTAGCCGCGCACGCCCTTGCGCGCGTCAAGATCCACTATTACGCCCTGCAGCATGCCTTCTTCATACACACTGCCGGGATTAATCGCCAGCGTCTTACCGAGCCGCGCCACGCCACGCCCTTCATGGATGTGACCATGGAGCGACAGCGCTGGCTGGTACTTCTTGATTGCGTCGCGCACTGCCGTGCTGCCGACCGGCACCAGTGCGCGGCCCGCTGACTTGACATTCAACTCGGCATCGATCTCGGGCGCGTCGTCCAGATTCGAGCCGTAGGGCGGGCAGTGGAAGTTAAAGACCATGCGGCGCATGTCAGCATCTTGGGGAATCATCGCCTCGATCTTGGCCGCAAGCTCCGGCTCCGGCAGCTCGCGGAAGGTCTTCCATGGCGTCACATTCGACCAGCCGGTCGAGACCATGGAGAAACCATCGCCCAGATCGACTTCACGCCCTTCGGCAATCTGCACGTACTTCGAGCCGCGCACCGCATCGTCCACTTCGGGCGAGTCATCGTTACCGGGGCAAACATAGCAGCGCAGACCCGACTCGCGCAGCTTGGCGTCGGCGATCTCCATCCAACATGCGACGACGTTTAGAATCTGTTGGTGGAAAAACGCATCAAGTTTGTCGGGGTCGGCGCGGAACTCGGCCAACTGGTCGGGCGCGACGCGGAACGGGTAGTAGCCGCGGCTACCGACGCGCCGCTCCATATCGCGCACCTCGTCTTCGGTCTTCAGAATATACTCACGCTGGAGCAGCACGGCCCGGTAGCTGCCGTCGGGCTGCTGGGTGATCGGCACCAGCGCCTTGCCGGTCATGTCGCCGCCGAGTACCAGCACGTCGGCCTTGTAGAACGGGCCAGCATTAATAAATTTCTTCCAGCAAATTTCGGAACCGTGAATATCGGTTGCAAAAAAAAGGCGTGGCAACGCACTCTCCTCATCGCTTGCTACGCTATCGAAGCGGCTTTATTTTTATTAAGAATATGGGTTATTGTAGCATAAAACCGTACATGGATTTTGTAGGGGCGAAGCATTTTGCTCAAACAAAATGCTTCGCCCCTGACATGTTGCCCGCATGCCCGCATGCCCGCATGCCCGCATGGGGTGCCCGTCAGGTTCTTGCATCTGGCGCTTGCAAATTTCCTTCAAGCAGCGTAGGATCGCCTCAGCACGCTCATGGCACGGAGGGAGCAATGAATAACGAGCAGAGTAGCCCATCAACTGATGCTGAGACCTACGACATCTTGACCGGTATGCGCGCGTGGCGTTTGCAGCATCCAGAGGCCACCTTACGCGAGATTGAGGAAGCCCTCGACGAACGCTGGTATCGGGTGCGCGCCGCCATGCTCGAAGACCTCGCCCTCCAGAGCACTGCCGCCACCTGGCAGGCACGTGCTGCTGTTGAGCGCCCGACCTGTCCCGACTGTGGTCGTCCATTGCACAACCGCGGCGCTCACCCCCGCCACCTCACAACGCACGGTGGGCACGACCTCACACTCACGCGCACCTACGGCTATTGCTCCAGTTGTAAGAAGGGCTTTTTTCCCCCTCGACACTGAACTGGCCTTACTCCCTGGCCAGATCACGCCGCTGCTCCAAGATCATCTGGCCCATCTCGGTGCCTGGATGCCGTTTGCCAAAGCCGCGGCCCTGCTCGCCAGCTTTACCCACACCCGCGTGAGTGAAACGACCACCCGGCGCCATACTCAAGCGGTCGGCCTCGCCTATGAAGCGGTGCAGCAGGCTGAAGTCGAGCAGATCGAACGTGAGTGGCCAGTCGTGCCACAAGGACCCGCCAAACTGGTGGTGAGTGCGGATGGCGCGATGGTGCCGCTGGTGGCTGGCGAGTGGGCCGAAGTCAAAACCGTGGTGGTGAGCGAGGTCAGCGAGCTGCCTGAGCAGGAGGGCAGGCTTCAGGTCCTGACGCATACCCATTCGTACTTCTCGCGCTTGAGTGATGCCGAAACCTTTCAGCGCTTGAGCCTGGGCGAACTGACACAACGTCGCGTGGAAACGGCTGCTCAGGTGGCAGCCGTGAATGATGGTGCGGCATGGATCCAAGGGTTTCTCGACTACCACTGTCCACAGGCCGTGCGGATTTTGGATTTTGCGCACGCCGCGGAACGGGTCTGCCAGATTGGGGATGTGGTGCTTGGGGCAGGCAGCGCTGCCGCGCAGCAGTGGCGGGCTGAACAGCTGCACGCACTCAAACACGCTGGGCCGAACGACCTGGTCCCCAAGCTGCGTCGCTTTGCCGCAGCTCAGCTGAACGTGCCACTCGTGCGCGAAAATCTGGCCTATCTGGAGAAGCGGTTGACACAAATGCAGTATCCGAGGTTTCAGGTGCAGGGGTGGCCGATTGGCAGCGGCGGGGTCGAGAGTGGCAACAAGCTGGTGGTCGAAGCACGGCTAAAGGGTGCGGACATGCATTGGAGCCGGACAAGCGTGAACCCGATGCTGGCGCTCCGTAATGGAGTGTGTAACGACCGTTGGAACGAGGTGTGGCGCGAGAGCGCCGCGCACATCCGGAAGCACGGGCGGCAGCAACCTCGGGTCAGGTCTCGCCAGTCTCCTGCGCCACTCCCACCACCCACACTGGCCCCAATTGAGCCAGCGCCTGCACCTCCCAAACCGGTCCATCCCTGGCGGCGCTTCAATACGGCCACCCGCGCCACCCTGTCCAAAGCAAGAACCTGACGGACACCCCCCGCATGCTATAATTCTTGATATGCTCTACAATGACACAATTGCAGCCATCGCAACGCCGCCCGGTGTCGGCGGCATTGCCGTGGTGCGGCTCAGCGGCCCGGATGCCCTGCCGATCCTGGAGTGCATGTTCGCGCCGATCCAACGCGGCGCGTGGAAGCCGTTCCGCATGCGCTTCGGGCGCGTAGTCACGCCCGGCGGTGAAACGGTGGACGAAGCGCTGGCTGTCTACATGCGCGCGCCGCACAGCTTCACTGCCGAGGATGTAGTCGAAATTTCATGCCATGGCGGCCCGCTGATCGTAGATCGCGTGCTCGCATTAGCATTAGCTGGCGGCGCGCGCCCTGCCGAGCCGGGCGAGTTCACCATGCGCGCCTTTCTGAATGGGCGGATCGACCTGACGCAGGCCGAGGCGACGCTTGATGTGATCAACGCACGCACCGAAACCGGGCTGGCGCTGGCACAGGCGCAGCTTGGCGGCTGGCTGGCGGGCACGGTCGGGCGCGTGCGAGCTGAACTGCTCAACCCGCTGGCTTACCTAACGGCCATGATCGACTTTCCGGAAGACGAGGTGGACGCCGAGGAGATCGTGCCGCCGATTGAGGCAGCGCTGCGGCAGATCGAGCGCCTGCGTGCATCCGCAGAACAGGGCATGATCTACCGTCAGGGCGCGCGGGCCGCGCTGGTAGGTGTGCCAAACGTTGGCAAGTCGAGCCTGCTGAATGCATTACTGCGCGCTGATAGGGCAATCGTGACACCGGTTCCCGGCACCACGCGCGACACGCTGGAAGAAATGGCCAATATCGGCGGCATTCCGATCGTGCTGGTGGACACCGCTGGCATCGCCGAGACCAGCGACATGGTGGAGCAGATCGGCATCGAGCGCAGCCGCGCCGCGCTTCAATCCGCTGATATGGCACTGCTGGTGCTGGATGCCACCCGACCGCTGACTGATGCTGAGCGCGAACTTGCCACGTTGACCAGGAGCAAGCCGACGATTGTGGTGCTGAATAAAGTCGATCTTCTTTCGATTGACAAAATGACAAGAGAGCAAGATGACGTGATGGCTTGTTTACCGGATCACCTTGTCACCCCATCATCTTGTCATCTTGTCAGCCTATCCGCACTGACCGGCGCAGGGCTGGATGATCTCACGCAGGCTATGGTGCAGGTGCTGGCAAGCCAGACGCTGAACGGCGATGCGCAACTCGTCACTAATCCACGCCACCATGACGCGCTCATGCGCGCCGCCATACACCTTCGTGAGGTGCTGGACGGCTACGAGCGTGGTGTGCCATCCGATCTGCTGACGATTGACCTGACCGCTGCCGTGACGGCGCTCGGCGAAATTACCGGCGAAGACATCAACGACGATTTGCTGAATACGATTTTTAGCAGGTTTTGTATTGGGAAATGATTGTGACGACCGACGATGGACAACGGAAACTCGCCGTCTATCGCCCGCCGTCCATCGTCAACCGTCAAGGGAACTATGACAACACGACGCGAACAATTCTTGCGCCCGCTCGGCATTCTCCTGCTGTCATTCATGAGCTTTCTGGCCGCGCAGGGCACAGGTATTCGGCTCTTTTTTCATCTTTTCTACCTCTTGTTGGCGCTGCTGGCACTCTCGTTTCTGTGGGCATGGCTCAACTTGCGCGGGCTGCGCGTGCATCGTGAAATTTTCACCAACCGCTCACAGGTTGGCGGCGAGGCTCGCGAACGGTTGATTGTGCAGAATCTGTGGGCGCTGCCGAAGTTGTGGGTCGAATTGCGCGACCATTCCGATATGCCACTGCATAGCTCTGGCTTTGTGTCGTACCTCGGCGGCCATGAGCGGCGACGCTGGACAGCACGTACGCCATGTACGATGCGCGGAAAGTTCACGCTTGGCCCGGCAACGCTAGTTAGCGGCGATCCATTTGGCATCTTTCAATTACAGCGCCAGATGGAAGACACCAGCGAAATTCTGGTGTACCCGTCCACCATGGCGCTGCCCGGCTTCGAGCTGCCGAACGCTGAACTACCCGGTGGACAGGACGTGAAGAGCCGCACCTACCACGTTACGCCGAACGTCGCCACAATTCGCGATTATCAACCGGGAGACAGCTTCAATCGCATTCACTGGCGCAGCACGGCGCGCTCTGGTAAACTGATCGTGAAAGAATTCGAGCTTGATCCAACCGCCGAGTTGTACATCGTACTGGACATGCAGGAACGCGTGCAGCAAAGTGTTTTGCCGACCCGTGAACGGCGCGATCCGAGCACCGCGCCCACCCGCGCGGCAGAAACCACCGAGGAGTATGCGGTGCAGGCGGCAGCATCGATTGCTCGCCATCTGCTGACGCAGAATCGGGCTGTCGGACTGGTCTCATGGGGCAGCACCGCGAGGTCATCCCAGCCGAGCGTGAGTCGCGACAGCTGTTCAAGATCTGGAAGCGCTGGCTGTGCTACGCGCCTACGGCACCGAGCCGCTGGCCGAAGTGCTGGCCGCCGAGAGCGTGCGCTTCGGGCGCAATTGCACGCTGATCGTTATCACACCGTCATTAGATGAGCGCTGGGCCGCCAGCTTGCAGCAACTGCTGTATCGCGGTGTGCGCGCCGTTACGGTGCTGGTCGATCCGCAATCATTTGGCGGCTGGAACGATACGGTAACAATCCAAGCTCGGCTCGCCGAGTTGCGCGTGCCAGTGTACACATTTCAGCAGGGCCAGTCGCTGGTCGAGGCGCTGCAACAGCCAAGCATCTACGATGTGCGTATGACAGGCGGGCGGGTTGCCGTCTAATCATAAGGGAACTAAGGAACTAACGAGTTCCTGCAGTTTCAGGTTCCGACAAGGCCAACAAATCATAACGTTTTCAGTTCCATGACTCTCCAAGGAAATATATATGTCAACCTGGAACCCGCAACTCTATCTTCAATTCGGCAATGAGCGCACGCAGCCCTCGATTGATCTGGCAAACCGGGTTGCCATCGCGCGCCCGCAACGTGTCGTCGATGTCGGCTGCGGGCCGGGCAACAGCACGGCTGTGTTGCGGCAACGTTGGCCGGACGCCGAAATCGTCGGATTCGACAGCTCGCCGGAGATGATCGCGGCTGCGAAAGTGCAGTACCCGGAAGGCACATGGCTGCTAGCTGACGCCACTACATGGATCGCGGAGCAGCCGTTCGATGTAGTGTTCTCCAACGCCGCGTTGCAGTGGCTGCCGGACCACGCCGCGCTCTTTCCGCACCTGTTCGCGCAAGTTGCGCCCGGCGGCGCGTTGGCCATGCAGATCCCGACGCACGAACGTTCAGCGATACATCAGCGCATGCAAGCGATGGCCAACGCGCCCCAATGGCGGCAGCGCATGGCTGCAAACCGGCGGGTACTAACGATCGAGCAGCCGTCGTTTTACTACAACATGCTTCAACCACTTGCGAAGCGGCTCGACATGTGGGAAACAATCTACTATCATGTGCTGGAAAGCTCGGACGCGATCGTGGAGTGGTTTCGCAGCACGGGCCTGCGCCCGTACCTTGAGGCGTTGGCGAGCGACGAGCAGCGCGAGGAGTTTTTGACGGAATTGCGCGCGGGCGTTGCTCAGGACTACCCGCAGCAGCGCGACGGGCGAGTGTTGCTGCCTTTCAAGCGGTTGTTCATGGTGGCGTATTGTTAAGCGCTGCTCTCCTGCGCCAAAGCCCGCAGCAGCCCGCGCCGCCCGATCACGCCCGCCATGCGTCCGTCCTCTTCAACGACCACGAGCCGCTCTAGATTTTGCTCCAGCAGCATGCGCATGGCCATGTCGCGTGTCGCCTGCGCTTCAATTGTGGAGACTGGCATGTGAGGTAGATCGGCGGCGTACTGATTTTGGAGCAGTGACTCCCACACATGCCCGGACGCGGCAGGCGGATTCTGCAACGCTTGAAGCCATGCATCGCGCACCGATGGCTCGGCCTGCGCAACAAGCGCCTCATCAGTCAGCATGCCGGTTGGTCGGCCATTATCCACGAGTACAACGAAGCGCTCCGGCGCGTTGAGCAGGCGGGCCAGCGCAGTAGTGGCGCGGGCATTGACGGCGATAGCCTGCACTGCGGTTTGCATCAGCAGCCGCACCGGCGTCGGCGGCTCGGCCACGCGCACCGTATCACTGGCGGCCTGCTGCGGTTCGGCGGCGCGCAACGCCTGTTCCACACCAAACAGCCCGACGAACGGCCCGTCGCGCTCAATAACTGGCAACACGTCCAGCCCCCATTCCACCATCGCGCCGACCGCCTGCGTCACCAATGTTTCCATGGTCAGCATGCGCGGCTCGGCATCCAGCACCTCGCTGAGTGCGCGAGACGGCAGCGCGTTTATGGCCGCAGCACGCTCGACGGGCGGCAGCGCACGCAGCAGGTGGAACGGCAACATCGGCATGGTCAAGGCATTCACCGGCACCATGCCAAGCACATGTGCATTGTCATCCAACACTGGCAGCAGCACCTGATTGCGCTCCAGCAATTGGCGGCAGGCGTCGGCCAGGCGCATGGCTGGCTGCGCTACCAGCACATCGCGCTCCAACACATCACCGACTATTCGATCCGCAAACGGCCCCATCGCGCGAAACGCCGCCCGGTACACACGCACATCTTCGACCGTCACCAATGCATGAGCAAGCAATGAATCCAGCAGCGGCAACACCCGCCCAACCCGCTCGGCGCGATCGATCCATTCAATCACAATTGGCAGCGATGCTGCCGGTTCGTTCAGCCTGGTGGCGAGCAGGCGCGAACCTGCGCCGAAGCCAGTTACGCCGCGTAGCACCGTCGCGCCGGTAGCGCCAGCCCGCCGAAGTTGTTCGAGGATGGCAAGATAGAGCGCCCGGTCTTGTGTCGCATCGCGCTCACTGATGTACATACGGACACGTTGTATTGCTTCATGGTGTTGCATAGCATCAAGATTATAGCATTGGGATAGGGTGGTGACAATACGATATGCTACCGTAATTGTGAGCTATTGAATGACAAAATTGCAACCCGCGAACCGTATCTCCATACAGCGTTACAGCGTTATGTTTGATACAGAGTCGAGATGATACGATGATGAGGAGATGGACATGCCAGATATACAACCTATAGCAACCATCGTAATTGTGGAAGATACACCGGACATTCGCGAGGTAGTTGAACTGATTTTGGAAGATTCGGGCTATGATGTAGTCAGTGTCTCAAACGGCGAACGCTGTCTTGAGATCGTACAACGCTGCCATCCGAATCTTGTGTTGATGGATTTATCGCTGCCCCGACTTGATGGCTGGGAGGCCACGCGCCGCCTGAAGGCGGACATCACCACAAGCAGCATTCCGGTGCTCGCCTTCACGGCGCACGTACAGGAGCACGAACTCAACGATGCGCGCCGAGCAGGATGCGCTGCGGTAATTACGAAGCCGTTCGAGATTGATGACCTGCTGCGCACTATCACCGAAGCTATTCACGCCGCGCCGCTGCCACAGGTTGCCGCCGCATAGCATAGTCGCAGGAACGATGGGTATCTTAATGCAAAATCTTGCTGAGGAACAGTTTGGTGCGCTCGTGCTGCGGGTTGGAAAAGAGTTGGTCCGGCTCGCCCATCTCCACGACGCTACCCTGATCCATGAAAATGACTCGGTTCGATGCCGCCCGCGCAAAACCCATTTCGTGTGACACCACCACCATGGTCATGCCTTCGCGTGCCAGATCAAGCATAACATCGAGCACCTCATTGATCATCTCTGGATCGAGCGCTGAGGTTGGCTCATCGAATAGCATGATCTTCGGCTGCATAGCCAGGGCGCGCGCAATGGCGACACGCTGCTGCTGGCCACCGGAAAGCTGCGCCGGATACTGATTCGCCTTGTCAGGAATGCCCACTTTGTTGAGCAGGTCCATGGCGACATGCTGAGCTTCATTCGCATTGCGCTTGCGCACCACGCGTTGCGCCAGCATGACATTTTCCACTACTGTCAGATGCGGAAACAATTCGAAACGCTGAAACACCATGCCGATCTCTTCGCGCACCTTGTTGATGTTCACGCGGCTATTGGTCAGTTCAATATCATCGACTACAATGCGGCCCGCGTTCGGCACTTCAAGATGATTCAGGCAGCGCAGCAGCGTCGATTTGCCAGAACCGCTCGGCCCGATGATCATCAGCACCTCGCCCTGGCGCACCTCCAGGCTCACATCATTCAGCGCCACAAGCGAGCCGAAGCGCTTGACGACATGCTCGGCGACAATGATCGGCTCGCCAATTTTGTGCGGCAGTGGGGTTACATTCACAACACGTTCTCCGTTCAACACCCGGCTACAACTCTGGAACCGTCACATGCACCGAAGGGCGGCGGCGCTCGATCAGCCTGCTCGACAGACCGAGCAGGTAGTTCAGCACAAAATAGATCAGCGCCACGACGTACAATGCTTCCATGGGGTTGAAGTTCTGCTGAAACAGGATTTGGGCGCGCCGCAGCAGTTCGATAAAACCGATAATTGCGCCCAGCGAACTATCTTTGAGTAAAATGGTGAATTGCGCGATCAGCGGTGCCAGAATACGGCGGTACGCCTGCGGCAAAACCACCAGCCGCATGGTTTGCCAATACGTCATGCCGAGCGAGCGCGCGGCCTCGGTCTGCCCACGATCGAGCGACAGAATGCCGGAGCGCAACAGTTCGGCGTTGACCGCCGCAGTATACAGCGTCAGGGCAATCATGACCGCCAGGCCGGCACGCGAGAGTGCCTGCCCAACCACCAGGCTCACATAGCCATCGCCGCTCACCAGTCCTTCAAGGACACCAAGGCCAGGAAAACGCAAATTGATGTAAAAAATAAGCAGCAGCAACGGCAACGAGCGCACGACCTCGATAAACGCGATGCATGGCCAGCGGATCCATGGCTGTGCCGCGAGACGCCCAAGCGCCAGACCAGTCGCTACCGGCAGGCTCACCAGGATAGCTACGAGCGACACGATCACAGTGGCAAACATGCCAATCGAGAGGAAGCGCAATGCCGTGGGTTGCAGCAGCGGACGGAAATTCGACCATGACATGCCAAAAGCAATTGGGAACAGCACAACCAGCGCCAGCCCGACGACGAGCCGAATACCAAAGTTCAACATACCATTGCGGCGCTCAGAGACAGGCCGAGAAGGTGCTGCAAGGGTTGCCATACACGCTCCTAACGCTTGATTGCCCAACGGCGCTCGACTACATTCACCAGGCCGCCGAGTGGCAGTGTCAGCGCGATGTAGATCGCGCCTGCAATCAACAAAATGTTGGGGTTGAATGTGCGATTGCCGACGAAGTCCGACTGGAACAGCAGATCGCCGACCGTAATGGTGCTGGCGAGCGATGTGTTCTTGAGCAACGCGATCAGCAGCGTGCCAAGTGGTGGGATAGCCGCGCGCAGGGCCTGCGGCAACTGCACGTAGCGCATGGTCTGCATGAAGTTCAAGCCAAGCGAACGCGCCGCCTCGACATTGCCCTTGCTGACGGTGCCAAGCCCGGCACGAATAACCTCGGCTACGTAGGCGGCTGTGTAGAGCGCCAGGCCCCAGATGGCGCTCCATGTCGCGTCGAGCCGCAGGCCAGTGTTTGGCAAGCCAAAGTAGACAAAGAAGAGCACCACCAGCAACGGAATGTTGCGAAAGAATTCGGTGTAACTGGCCGCGATGGACTGCAAGACAGGCACCGGCGAAATGCGCATCACGCCGATGACGACGCCAATGACAAGGCTCAACAGCGCCGAAGCCACAGTGAGCCAGATCGTCATCAACGTACCCTGCAGGATGAGGTTCCAATATTCTGGAGTCACGCGCTACCCCCGAAAGGTAAAAGTTGAGCGTTCCATGTGAAAGTGTGCCACACATGAAACGCTTCAACCCTTATCTTCACAGACTACTTACCGACATCCTGCCAATTCTGCGGCGGCACCGATGGCGTTTGATCGGAGATCCACTTCTTGTACAACGCGGCCCATGTGCCATCCTGCTTGGCCTCCTCGATGGCCGCGTTGACCTGCGCCAGGAGGTCCGAATTACCCTTCTTGATACCAGCCGCATACGGCTCTTGGGTGAACTGGCCGCCGACAACTTTGAACTTATCTGGATTCTGCTTCGCGAAGCCGTACAGAATAATGTCGTCGGTGGTCACCGCATCGACGCGGTTCGACTGCATGGCCTGCACTGCCTCGGAGTAGGTATTAAACAGTTCGACCTTCGCATCTGGCGCTTTATCACGGATGTTTTTCTCGGAGGTCGACCCCTTGACGGTGCCAACCGTCTTGCCGCTCAGCTTATCCACGCCGGTGATATCGCTGTTGGTCGGTACCAGGAGCGACTGGCCCGCCACATAGTACACGTCCGAGAAGTCAATCTGTTGGGCGCGCTCGGCATTGGCTGTCATGGTCGAGAAGACCACGTCCACCACGCCCTGCTCCAGGTATGGAATACGATTGCTCGAAATAGCCTCTTTGAACTCGATCGCGTTTTCGTCGCCAAAGATCTTCTTGGCGACCAGCTTTGCCAGGTCTACGTCGAAGCCCTCAACCTTGTTCGTTGCCGGGTTCAGGAAGCCAAACAGCGGCACGTCATACTTCACACCTGCCACCAGCTTGCCGCGCTGCTTGATTGCCGCCAGCGCGCCGTTGCCGCCACCCGCCGCCGCACCACCGCTATTGGCGTTGGCGTTGCTGTTCGTGTTGGTGGTTTCTGCTGTGTTGGCGTTGCTGTTCGTATTGCCTACATCGGCCATGTTGGCGTTGCTGTTCGTGTTGGTGGTTTCTGCTGTGTTTGTGTTGGTGGCAGCACCCGATGATACATTTGTGTTGCTGCTGTTGCTGGTTTCACCAGTGCTACCAGTCCCGGAGGGGCTGCCGCAGGCTGCCAGCAGAAACAGCAAAACAAACAGGCTCAGGAACAATCTACTTTGCCGCATGGATATTCTCCTTTCTTGAACTCGTTCACGCCGCATCATGAACGAGCGCGCACAACTCTCCGGTGTGCGCTCTTCGACAATCTATGAATATTGTAAGGCTTGCGAGCATAGTGTACCATACCTTGCAACTGCCGCGTGCATCATGGCGAGCATAAGCGTCTACGCTGCGCGCATGCGCCCGCCATGGCGCTTTAGAGCTTGGTCTTGAGAGCGATCAGGCTGAAGCGCTTGCAGTTTCCAGCATGAGCAAGGAACGTGGGGCAGCGTGCTGGCCAAAAGGAGTTCGTTCGTCAATGTAGTATTCGCATCGTTGCATATCAAAAGCAAGGAAGCACATGAAAATCACCGATCTGAAGTACACCATGTTGGGCAACAATCCCGTTGTGCGGATCACCACCGATGAAGGAATCAGCGGTCTTGGCGCAGTGGAAACCTACAAGCCGTATCTCAAGCCGCATGTGCTCTTTTATAAAGAGTTCATCGTGGGCGAAGATCCGACGAACGTCGAGCGCGTCATGCTCAACATTCGACGGATGGGCAGCTTCAAGCCGTGGGGCAGCGCGGTAAGCGCGATTGAGATGGCCTTGTGGGATATCACCGGCAAAGCTCACGGCTTGCCGGTGTACAAACTGTTGGGCGGCAAGGTTCGCGATAAAGTTCGCGTCTACAACGGCGCGATACGGTTCCCCCTGACCGGACAGTCGCCTGAAGATTATGCTGAGAACATGGCGAAAATGAAGGCTGCACCGGAAGGTTTCACGATCATCAAGCAGGGCATTGGTTTCCACAGTCAGATGGTTCATCGCGTTCCAGACTTCTTCTATGGCGATGTGCAAACTGTCGGGCGGCACCCGAACCGTGGCCCACTAACCGAGCGCGGGTTGAAGCATGTGGTTGCATGCGTCGAGGCGATGAAGGATGTGCTGGGCGATGAGATCGGGCTGGCGCTGGACTGCGGGCCGGGCTGGTCGATCTCGGACTCGATTCGGCTGGCGCAGGCGCTGGAGCATCTCAACCTGATGTGGCTGGAAGACCTGATCACCGGCGACTACACGCCATATGTGTTGCCGGAGCTGTACCGTGAGGTGACGCAGCGCTCATCAACGCCAATCCATACCGGCGAGCAAATTTACCTGCGGCAGAACTTCAAAGCCCTGATCGAGACCAACGCGGTCAATATTATCGGCCCTGATCCGTGTGATGTTGGCGGGCTGGCCGAACTCAAGTGGATCGCCGAATACGCCGACATGCATGGGATCATGATGGCTCCCCACGGCACAGGTGATGGCCTGATTGGGCTGGCGGCGCTCGTGCAAGTCGCGGCCACACTGCCACAGAATTACATTGCCTTTGAATACCCGATTGGGAAGCCCGACTGGTGGTACAACATTGTCGAAGGATTGCCGAATCCGCTTGTCAAGGACGGATTTATCGAGGTCTGGGACCGGCCAGGGCTAGGGGTGGACATCAATGCCGAAGCGGCGCGGCAGTACCTTCCGGAAGGTGACGAGGATTTCTTCGATTAGTGCGCGATCCCATTAGCCTCGCCGTATGATGGTCGTCTGCGGCAGCGCCGAACGTTCTTCTGGCGTTTGGAAGCTGTCGCAGGCTGATACCATTGATGAGTACATGTGGCTTCGATCGGTGTCCGGAAAGAGTTACGCGATTACCTCAAGACACAAGCTACATAGTGGCCAGTCGCGGTAGTAAGAACATTGGCTCATCTTATCCGATTATTATCTGGAATACATCAATCCTGCTGCCCGGCACTTGATTACATCCAACCACCTGGTGCGCGCCTCTTTTTCAAAGAGTTAACCAATCTTTCCCTGAAGTATCCATTTCTTTTCGCCATGTTCTACCCATCGCATGTAGACTACTACGTAGTTTCGGCTGCCCTTTTGTCCATTGAGCAAAATCTGGGCAGTCACGTGCTCATGAACTCAGGAGGAAGCACAATGAACGCGAAGATTGAGGGCATGATGAGCATCCTTGTTGCCTTCTTGCTCCTCTTGAGTATGATGCTCAACTGGGATACGCGAATCACGGGAGGGATCGCCATTGTTGTTTTAATTGGCCTCGCCATCTATCAATTTACGCGTACAACCGCCACGCGAAAATAGGGGCATGCATGGCACTCGCGTGCCCTACCGTTGCTCCGAAGGAGACGATAGCAGGCGTGGCTCAGTAAGAAGGAGTTGAAGTTGTCAGCAGTGTTGGAACATCCGTCACAAGGCGAACGCTTTGTCCATATTGCCGTGGTCGTTGCGGCATTGGGCGGTATGCTGTTCGGCTACGACACCGGTGTAATCTCAGGTGCCCTTCTGTTTATTAAGAACGCCTTCGATCTGTCCTCCACCATGCAGGAGATTGTCGTCAGTGCTGTGTTACTCGGCGCTGTCATCGGTGCAGCAGTTGGAGGGGCACTTGGAGACCATTTCGGACGTCGAAAGATGATTATTCTGGCCGGCATCCTGTTTACGCTGAGCGCCATCGGCACGGCTGTAGCACCCACCGTCGAAGTATTAATTGCTGGACGGATCGTGGTTGGCATCGCCATTGGGATTGCATCCTTTATTTCCCCCATGTACATAGCTGAAATTTCGCCTGCCAGGACACGCGGATCGCTCGTTTCCATTAATCAACTTGCAGTTACCATTGGTATCGTCGTTGCCTATCTGGTCGATTATGGACTATCCGAGATTCAGGGCTGGCGATACATGTTTGGCCTGGCTGCTGTTCCTTCGACCATCCTGGTTCTTGCTATGTGGCGCATGCCCCTCAGTCCGCGCTGGCTGATGAGTTATGACATGGAGGATAAAGCCCGTGCGGTGCTTCAACGCGTTCGAGGAACACAGGACGTAGCCGACGAGATGAAAGACATTCGCGACGACTTGGCCAAGCAAAAGGGCGGCGTTGAAGACCTTTTTCACCCATCGTTAAGAATGGCGCTGATTGTCGGAGTAGGTCTGGCGGTATTCCAGCAAATAACCGGTATCAACACCGTCATCTATTACGCACCGACGATCTTCGAGTTCGCAGGTTTTCAAACAGCCGGGTTTTCAATCCTGGCTACCGCAGGTGTGGGCATGGTAAACGTTGTCTTTACCATCGTCGCTATCCGGCTTATGGACAAAGTTGGACGCCGGCCCTTATTGCTCATCGGTGTAGCTGGACAGATTGTTGGCCTCGTTATTCTGGGTGTCGCCTTCCAACTTCACCAACTGACCGCGCTTGTTGGGTACATTGCGATCATCAGTCTGGCTATCTATGTTGGCTCATTCGCGATCGGGTTAGGGCCGGTCTTTTGGCTAATGATCTCCGAGATTTACCCGCAAAAAGTTCGTGGAGCGGCCATGAGCATTGCAACAATAGCTAATTGGAGCCTGAATCTGCTCGTAGCGGTGACCTTTTTGACGCTGGTAGAGGCACTGGGACGTCCCGAGACGTTCTGGTTGTACGCGGCCATAGGCGTAGTTGCATGGGTTTTCATATACCGTCTGGTGCCAGAAACCAAGGGACGAAGCCTGGAAGACATTGAGGAGCATTGGCGTCAGGGGAAGCATCCGCGCGAGATGAAACAGTGATGACATGCTGAGTCGCCCGATACATCACTAAACCCGACCATGCTTTCACATGCTATAATCGTGACACTGCTTCTATATTGCTGGGTATACGCAAAAGGAGATTGTCCATGAACAAATCTTTGCGCCCTCCGGCAAGTATTCCGCCCGCGTCGGTACACTGGGTCGCGGCTGGCAAAGATCGCTTTGGCGAGCATCGCGGGCTTGGCATCGGCGTCATTGATTTCAAGGTTGTCCCGCAGGAAAGCAACGGCATCTTCATCATCGAGAACAAATTTCACGCCAAAGGCGGGCCAGCTCGGCATCTGCATTACGAGCAAGACGAATGGTTTTACGCGGTCGAAGGCGAGTTCATCATTGAGGTCGGGCAGGAACGCTTCACACTTCAGCCAGGCGATTCGTTGCTGGCACCGCGCAAGGTGCCGCATGTGTGGGCACATGTCGGCGAGGCGCGCGGCAGGATTCTGATCACCTTTATGCCGGCCGGGAAAATGGAGGCGTTCTTTCGCGAAGTGACGAAGGCGAACGCCATGGCGCCCAGGATCCAGCGTTGTGGCACGCGCATGGCATGGAGTTGCTTGGGCCACCGTTGCAGGTAATGTAATATCCGAAGAATTCTAATTGAAGAGAAGTGCGTTTCCGCGTGGAGCAATCCATGGCATAATTACTGCACAGATCACTAAAGTATAGCAGTCCATGCACCTGCTGCATTCATTCATGAACTTGTAATGCTTTGAGGAAGCTCCACCGTGGAACGTGATCCGGCAGATCGCAATAACCCCGTTCGGGATAGGGTCCGACAACGTATCAACGAACTCCTATACCGCCTGCGACCTGATCAGCCTGATGAAGGATTGGAGTATATCCCAATTGCGACCGAGGCTCAGCGAGCCTGCTTTTCGCGGGGCACGCCACTGGAAATCATCGTGTGGAATACCTTTAAGGGCCGCCGTGAAAGCTATTATGATGTACTGGCAGAACAAACGACACAGGCGGATCTCATTTTATTGCAGGAATTTCGGCATGATCCTGTGTTGGAAGACTCCCATCGAACTATCTTTTCGGGGCGTGATGCTGGTCTGGCAGTCAGTTTTTATACTCGACCGAATCAAGAGGCACCGACCGGGGTCTGCACCGTCTCATCAGTCTGCGCAACCAAAACGATGTTCCTCTTATCGCGCTATCTTGAGCCAGTGACGCGCACGCCCAAGATGGCAATCTGCACCTATTACCCGATTGAATCGCTGGATTGTCCCTCCGAACAGGCATTACTGGTGTTGAATAGTCATGGGATTAACTTCCGCTTGCGGCGGCCATTTCTTGAGCAGATGCTTCAATTTGAAGCCCACTTGCGCCAGCATGCAGGGCCAATTATTCTGGTCGGTGATTTTAATACCTGGGAGCAGGGACGAGTACGAATCCTGGAATCTGTGGCGCAGAGCATCGGCCTGGCGCGTGTACAGTTTCCGTCAGGGATTAAGACGGTCGGGGGCATGAAATCAGATCGAGTTCTATGTGCGTGGCGGCACCGCAGTGCAGCAACGCGTCGTTGCCAATGCGGCAGCATCAGATCACAGTCTGCTTGCGTTTCAATTCGTCGTCAGGTAACAACGAACCCTACAGCTATATGCAACGCTGCGGATTCAGCGCGCCAGCTTCTCCATCGGCACCACCAGCGTCACCGGCTGGCCCGCCTCCGATGAATGCCGCTCGGCCTCATGCGGCAGGGTGTCAAACCATGCCAGTTGCTCGCGCAACCGCACTACTTCGCCAACGACCAGCGTTGCAGGCGCGCCTAGTCCAGCGCGCTCCACATCCACCGCAATGCTCTGCAATGTGCCAACCACCGTCTGCTGATCGTCCGTGGTGCCCTGGCGAATCACAGCCGCAGGCATGTCCGGTGAGCGCCCGTGCGCGATGAGCTGCTCGGCAATCGACGCGAGCCGCCCGACGCCCATGAGCACCACCAACGTGTCGATGCCCGCCAGCGCCGCCCAGTTGATCTGGCTGTGCGACTTGGAAGGATCTTCATGGCCGGTGACGACGGCGAACGACACCGCGACGCCGCGCTGCGTGACGGGAATGCCCGCATACGCCGGAACGCTGATTGCTGACGAAATGCCCGGCACAACCTCCCACGCGATGCCCGCAGCATGAAGTGTTTCGGCTTCCTCGCCGCCGCGCCCAAACACGAACGGATCGCCACCTTTCAGCCGCACCACGCGCCGCCCCGCCTGTGCATGCTCCACAAGCAACTCGTTAATCGATGCCTGCGAGCGCGGCTTGCCACAGCGCTTGCCGACATAGATTAACTCGGCATCGGCGCGGCACTCTTGAAGCAGCGCATCGTTCACCAGCGCGTCGTAGACTACCACATCCGCTTCGCGCAGCCGCCGCAGCCCCTTGACCGTGAGCAACTCTGGATCTCCTGGACCTGCGCCAACGAGCGAAACGAAACCTGTCTGTGTCATGTGAAACCTCTCTCATGCCTGTGTGTTTCGCAGAGTATATAATAGTTGACAAATTAAATCAAGTAATTTAAGATTATGCGAATACATGTATTTGCGTCATTGGTGCAACGCCGCGCCACCCACATCGCAGATGATGTGCCGGGAAGAAATACAGTCGAAAGGCACATATCATGCTCGCACACACGATTGGCGGCAATTCGCCTGCGTGGTCTACCGACCAGATTCAGCAGATTAATGCCCAATTTCGGGACCAATCTCCAGAGGCATTGCTCGCATGGGCAGCCGAGCAGTTCGGCCAGAACGTTGTTTTGACATGTAGCTTCGGCGGCGCGTCCGGCATGGTGCTGCTCGACATGGTCACGCGGCTGAACCGCGGTACGCCCGTTCTTTTCCTTGACACTGGCCTGCTCTTTCCCGAAACGTACGCGCTGGCTGATGAAGTCGAGCGGCGCTACGGCGTGAAGGTCGAGTACCGCCGCCCGGCGATGACGCTGGAAGAGCAAAGCCGCGTGGAAGGCCCCAATCTTTTCGAGCACGATCCCGACCGCTGCTGCCACATCCGCAAAGTGACGCCGCTAGCCGAGACGTTGCGGCCATACAGCGCGTGGATCAGTGGCATTCGCCGCGACCAGTCGTCCACCCGCGCCAGCACCGACCTGGTAGAGTGGAACACGCGCCATAACCTGCTCAAGATCAGCCCGCTGGCGTTCTGGAGCGAGCGTGACGTGTGGCGCTACATTCGAATCAATAATGTGCCGTATAATCAGTTACTCAATCAGGGCTATGCAAGCCTCGGCTGCGCGCCATGCACCCGCCCCTCGAATGGCAGTGACTCCCGTTCAGGACGCTGGGCAGGCTTTGCCAAAACCGAGTGCGGCATTCACATGTAGTGTAGTACCTGTTCATATGTGGTGTCACAGCACGTGACACAAACTGATTTTGGAACGAATTTTGAAGCAATTGGGAGCACAATGTCCACAATCCAACCTCATGGCGGAACACTGATCAACCGCGTTTTGAAAGGCGCGGCCCGCGAAGAAGCCCGCGACATTGCACGCAACGCTGCGCGCATCACACTGAGCGAAGTTGCCTTGTCCGATCTGGAATTGATTTCAAACGGTGGCTACAGCCCGCTGAACGGCTTCATGGGCCGCGCTGATTACGACCGCGTCGTGAACGAGATGCGGCTGACGAACGGGACGCTGTGGTCGATTCCGATCGTGCTGCCGGTGACCGAAGCCGAGGCTGATACGCTCAAGGAAGGCGAGCCCGTGGCGCTCCATGCCCCAGACGGCTCGCTCGTCGGCTTGCTGGAACTGCGCGAGCGCTTCCACGCCGATGTCGAGCGCGAGGCGCAGCAGGTCTACCGCACGACCGACCCGGCGCACCCCGGCGTGGCGCGGCGCTACAACGAAGGGCCGGTGCTACTCGGCGGCGACGTGTGGCTGATCGAGCCGACTGTCAGCCAATTCCCGTCACTGGACTACACGCCAGCAGCCACGCGGCAAGCCTTCGAGGAGCGCGGCTGGCGCACGGTGGTCGCGTTCCAGACCCGCAACCCGGTGCATCGCGCCCATGAATATCTGCAAAAGGTTGCGTTGGAGACTGTGGACGGTTTGCTGCTCCACCCGCTGGTCGGCGCGACCAAGGGCGACGATGTGCCTGCCGCCACGCGCGTGCAATCCTACGAGGTGCTGCTAAACCACTACTATCCTATGAATCGCGTACTGCTCGCCGCGTATCCCAGCGCCATGCGCTATGCCGGACCGCGTGAGGCACTGCTTCACGCGATTGCACGCCAGAATTACGGCTGCACGCACTTTATTGTCGGGCGCGATCATGCCGGTGTCGGCAATTACTACGGCACCTACGATGCGCAGCAGATGTTCGATGCGCTGGAGCCAAATGACCTGGCGATCACGCCGCTGAAGTTCGAGCACACGTTTCACTGCCGCACATGCGGAACGATCGTCTCGTCGCGTACCTGCCCGCACGACAACAGCCATCACCTGATCTTGAGCGGCACCAAAGTGCGCGAGATGCTGCGGGCTGGCACGCCGCCGCCGCCGGAGTTCACCCGGCCAGAGGTCGCCAAGGTGCTGATTGACGCCATGCAGGCAGCGTAGCGCGAGCCGGAGGGGCGAGGCATGCTCGCCCCTAAAGTCGTATCCGTAGAAATATTCGTACTGATGAGACACTGAGGAATACATGACCACTGGATTTACCATTTGGTTCACCGGCCTGTCTGGCGCGGGCAAATCGACGTTGTCGGCCATTCTTGACCAGGAACTGCGCGAGCGCGGCCACAAAGTCGAGGTGCTGGATGGCGACGTGATCCGCACCAATTTGAGCAAGGGCCTTGGCTTTTCCAAAGAGGATCGCGACACCAACATTCGGCGCATCGGCTGGGTCTGCGAAGTGCTCACGCGCAACGACGTGGTGGCGATTGCCGCCGCGATTTCGCCCTACCGCGCAGTCCGCGATGAGGTACGCGAAAAGATTGGCCGCTTCGTTGAGGTGTTTGTGGAAGTGTCGCTGGAAGAAGCGATTAACCGTGATGTCAAGGGGCTGTACAAAAAGGCGCTGGCGGGCGAGATCAAGGGCTTCACCGGCGTGGACGACCCGTATGAAGCGCCGCTCGATCCTGATGTGACCGTACACACCGACCGTGAGACGCCGGAAGAAAGCGCCGCTCGCATTCTTGAGGTGTTGGAGCAACGCGGCTACCTACAAGCTGTGGAGGAGGCTTATGTCAACAGATGAGATCGAAACCAAGGTTTCGCATGTTGAAGAAATCAAAGTAGAAAATCCCGGCCTGGGCGGGATTCTCTTCGAGGAAGTGCCAGACCTGAGCACGCCACGTGTCACCGAAGAGGCGTACCAACTGCTCAAGTTCCATGGCAGCTACCAGCAGGACGACCGCGACCAGCGTCAGCAGCGTAAAAAGGCAAAGCTCGACCGCGCGTGGCAGTTCATGATTCGCACCAAGTTCCCTGGTGGCCGCTTGACGGCCGAACAATACCTGCTGGCCGACGAACTGGCCGACAAGTACGCCAACGGAACGCTGCGCATTACGACGCGGCAGTGCTTCCAGTTCCATGGCGTGGGCAAAGAAAATCTCAAGCCGCTGATCAAGGAGCTGAACGAGCGCTGGATCACGACTTACGGCGCGTGCGGGGACGTGGCGCGCAACGTCACGACCTGCCCGGTGGCCGACCTGCTGCCCGGTCATAGCCATGATCTTCAGGCATTGGCGCAGCAGATCAGTGACCGCTTTCTGCCTGAGTCGACGGCCTATTATGAGTTGTGGCTGGACGGTGAAAAGGTGCTGATCGACGGCACCAAGGCCGCGGTTCACACCAACCGCGTCGAGTCGTTCTACGGACCGAACTACATGCCGCGCAAGCACAAGATCGCGCTCGGCATGCCGAACGACAACTGCGTGGATCTGTTCACCAACGACCTGGCGCTTGAGGCTATTCAGGATGAGGACGGCACGCTGCGCGGCTTCAACCTTGTCGCTGGCGGCGGGCTGGGCAGCACGCACGGCAAGCGCGAAACATTCCCGCGTCTGGGTGACAAGATTGGATTTGTGACGCCTGAGCAGATGATGGATGCCGTGGATGCCGCGTCAGCGATCTATCGCGACGAAGGTGACCGCGCCAACCGCAAGCATGCGCGCCTCAAGTACCTGCTGGAAGATCGCGGTGTGGAATGGTTTCAGGACGAACTGGCGAACCGGCTCGGCTGGCGCTTGCCACCGGCCGTTGAAGTGCCGCACTACGAGGTTCATGATCACCTTGGCTGGCAGGAGCAGGTCGACGGCAACTGGCTGGTCGGCATCTGGGTCGAGAACGGGCGCATCAAAGGCTCGCAGCGCGAAGGATTGCGCAAAATCGTCGAGCAGACCGGCGCGGATGTGCGCCTAACGCCACAGCAGAACATCGTGCTGGTGAACATCGCGCAGAAGGACAAAGCGCGCGTCGACACGCTGCTGGCGACGTATGGCATGTCAATTGGCTGCGGCGAACTGAGCCCGCTGCGTCGCTACGCCATGGCCTGCCCGGCGCTGCCAACCTGCGGTCTGGCTGTGGCCGAAGCCGAGCGCTACCTGCCCGACGTGATCGGCGAACTTGAGCAGCGCGGCTACGGCGATGACCGGGTGTGGATTCGCATGAGCGGCTGCCCGAACTCATGCTCGCGCCCGCCGTCGGCAGAGATCGGCATCATCGGGCGCAGCCTGGGACTTTACAATGTGTACGTCGGCGGCAGCTTCGAGGGCACGCGGCTGGCGACGTTGTACCGCCCGGATGTGCGCGCTGCCAATCTCGTCGACGTGCTGGCCGAAACGCTGGACCAATGGCGCAGCGAGCGCGCCGAGGGCGAGGCATTCGGCGACTGGGCCAACCGGACGCTGGTGAGCGCGTAGGCGCTTTTTGGTAGAAACACAGAATACACATACAACACCCACGCAGTGACAGCGCTGCGTGGGTATTGTAACTTAGCAATTAAGGAGAACCTCAGGTTCGAAAACCTTTATGCCGCACTTTTTTGCGGAGCCTTAAATGCTCTCTGTAAGCCTTGCGTGCATCCTCTACTTCGCCTTTCGTGAGGCCTTTGATAAATGAGATAACTTCAGTCGAATAAGCTATCATCGTACCGTTAGTGGCACGCCAGCAGAGATGCTCTTTGTTTTTGATGTCGTACTTCCAAACTATTGCCTGGAAAACATACTCAGAGAATTTTACACCTTTCAATGAGCTCCCAATTTTCTTAACAATAGTTTTTTGACTCTCAGGATGAGATTTGTTCGGATCTACCCGTCTTTCTACGGGAGCAGGAGTTCCTTGAAAAGAACTGTCTACAGCCGCAACCACATCAGCAGATGATACTTTTTTTACAGATTGAAAATTAATACGAAATACAGTCAAAAATCGAGATGTATCAATGTGCTTTGACTCTAAATCCTGTGTGACTTGTGATATCTCATTGATAAAAGACGCAACGGCTTCGCTCTTTGGAGGATTATCTTTTGCCTTTTGAAGAAACACTATAGGATCAGGCTGTGAACCAACTGAGAGTGGCAATAATCCAAGGTTTATCTCTTTCGATATATCAATTTTAAAAATAGAGAGCATCAAATCTCTATAATTCATGATGCTTGTTTGGGCTAAGCCATAAATGACAACCTCGAAACCTCTCTGATTGTAAAAATGAATAGCATTATTTCGGTAGTCCGTTAATATTCTAATATTCTCAGACACTGGTGCGAAGAGAACATCATTAGGAAAGAAGTGGACACATTGCTCCATGGCATCTTGAAGAGTGAGTGATTTATAGGGTTGATTTTTCTTCTTGGGATAAAATATGGACTGCTTGTTTTTTGACAAAATGGCTTTGAAAAGTAATTCCCATCCATTTACGAGTAAAATCGTAAAACACTCATCACGATAGGTAATCTGAGGTTTGTTATAAATCTCAATAGCTGCTAGTATAGCCGATTTAGAATTGTTTCTGAGTGCCCTATAGGAACCTCGCAGATTCATTGTCTTACCTTCGTGATTTGATTGTACTGTAGCGTCGTTTGCTCACGAATATTTTACCACGAGTGTAAACAAGAACATGGGTAGTTTAATTTCGTTCAAGTGTCGACGAAGAGACTGTGCATACCGCTCATATTGTGTGCTCAAAACGAAGAATAGAGGTTGCCGAAGAACACGTTATCAAGTACAATGAAATTGTTAGACGCACACCGTTGTGGGTGCGTCTTTTTGTGTGGAGAATTTGGTCTTGAGCTTCCAAGCATGGAAAAATCAATGGTTTTTCAACATTCGTAGCGATGTGCTGTCAGGTCTGGTTGTGGCGTTGGCGCTTATTCCCGAAGCGATTGCATTTTCGATTATTGCGGGCGTTGATCCGAAAGTGGGCTTGTACGCATCCTTCTGTATTGCGATTGTTTCGGCCTTTGTGGGTGGCCGTCCGGGCATGATTTCGGCTGCGACCGGGGCCATGGCGTTGCTCATGGTGACACTTGTCAGAGATCATGGGCTGCCGTACCTTTTCGCGGCGACGCTCCTCACGGGCGTCTTCCAGATTCTCTTCGGAATCATGCGGCTGGGTCGCGCGATGAAATTTGTGCCGCGCGCGGTCATGATCGGGTTTGTGAACGCGCTGGCGATCCTGATCTTTCTGGCACAACTGCCGCACTTTGCCGGCGCGTCGTGGCAGATGTATGCGCATGGTTGTGGCCAGCCTGGTCATCATTTATGGACTGCCGCGCATCACCACGGCGGTGCCATCACCGCTCGTGGCAATCATCATCATGACCATTGTGTCGGTGGTGTTCAAGAGCGATGTGCTGACGGTCGGCGATCTCGGCGAACTGCCTGCGACACTGCCGCCATTCGCGCTGCCGCTGGTGCCGCTCAATCTCGAAACGCTGAACATTATTTTGCCCTACGCGCTGCCGCTGGCAATGGTCGGCTTGTTGGAGTCACTGCTCACGGCATCGCTGCTGGACAGCATCACCGATACGCCAAGCGATAAAAATCAGGAAGCTGTTGGACAAGGGATTTCCAACATCGTTGCTGGCATCTTCGGCGGCATGGCTGGCTGCGCCATGATCGGCCAATCGGTCATCAACATGAAATCAGGCGGTCGCGGGCGGCTGTCTACGCTGTGCGCGGGTTTCTTTTTGCTCGTGCTCATGCTGGTGGCAAACACCTGGCTGAAACTGATTCCCATGGGCGCGCTCGTGGCGGTGATGTTCATGGTGTCGATTGGTACGTTCGATTGGGCTGCGCTGAAGAATGTGCGCTTTACGCCGCGCAGCGAAACGGTGGTTATGGTGGCGACTGTGATTGCGGTGGTGCAAACCCACAATTTATCGATTGGCGTAGCAATTGGCGTGATTCTGAGCGCGATCTTCTTTGTGCGGCATCTGGCAAACACCGTGTCGATTACAAGCCACGCGAGCGACGATGGCATGACGCGCACGTATGCCGTGCATGGGCAGCTCTTTTTTGTCTCGACCGACGACTTCTTGACGGCCTTTGATTGGCAGGAGCCGGTGAGTCGCATTGTGATCGACCTGACGCATTCGCACCTGTGGGACAGTTCGTCGGTTGGCGCGATTGACAAGGTGATGCTGAAGGGCCGCCGCCTGGGCAAGGACATGGAGGTGGTTGGCTTGAATGAGGCCAGCGCCACGATTCTGGAGCGGCTTGCGCTGCACAACAAGCAGGGCAGCATTCAGAGCGAGCTAGCACACTAAATTCGTTATTGTCTTCAATAAGAACGGTTCACACTTCCCCTTAGCAGGCGTAAAGTGTGAACCGTCTTTATTGTTTCAACCTTGTTCTCATGTGCCATGCGCTGCCCAGCAGGCATGAGCGCGCTGCATCACATGCTCATGATGATTGTTCGAGTAAGTCGTTCGTCGGCACGATGGCGAGATCGATCTCACCGCGAATTGTCGTGGTAAAGACGACATACTGCTCGTTGCCGACGAAGCGCGGGTGCGGGTCGATATGGTAGTTGCGCCCGACGTAATCGTGACGCGCGGGGTTTTCGACCAGAGTGATCACCTTGCCGGTTTCACGATTCATAAAATGCACGGTTGAAGCGCACCCACGGTAGAAGCCGTTGTTTGAATCCCCGACGATCAGCTGGCCATCGCGACTGCTGTGCGAATGCCAGCAGTGTCGGGGAAAAGCGATCTTCTCGACGTCGCCGTCCGCGACCCGCACCCGCCAGGTATCGTTACCCCAGACGCACCAGACATGTTCGCCATCGGCGTCCCACCACTCATGAGTGACCCGGGTTGGTTCGGGCAAAATCGGGCGCGGCTGCTCACCGCGGCGGATCAGCCAGAGCCGGTTGGTGATCGGGAAGGTCAACCCCGTGATTGGATCGGCATGATTCTCCTGAGCAAACAGCACGGCGTCGGGATCGGTTGGACTGAACTGGGCGTGATTGTAGAGCCGGTCAAAGCGGTGCCAGAGCTGGAAGTCGCCGCCATCCACCGGCAGACTACCGAAGAGCCACTGCAGTTCCAGCCCGAAATCAACGAAAAACTCTCGACCGTCGGCGGAACGCGTCAAGTGCGTGGCGGCACGCGACACCTTGCGCCCGCCGATCAGTTCGTCGGGAATGGCATTGATCGGCTCCACTGGTGCATCAGCCTGCGGACCACGCCGCCACACGTAGCGATCACATTGCCAATAGACCTCCCCGGTCGTGGGGTCCACGTAGGGCGAAGCTCCGCCGAACTGCGTCTCGGGAAAGTGGCGAACCTCCCCGGTCTGAGCATCGAAGATGCCCAGCGTGCGGCCATACGCAGCGGTGCCAGAAGGCGGGAACGCACAGTAGAACCACAGGTAGCGCCCGTCGGCGCTCATTGAGTCGTTGACGAAGTAGAATGCCTCCTGCACCGGCGCAACCTTGCGCGTCAGCACATGGATGGTCACTCCCGATTCCGGATGGGTAACGGGGGTGAAAAGATCACGGTTGTTGAGATCGATCATGAGCGTGTCTCCTCTCTATTCTGCACTAACGTGTTACGCTTCAGCTGCTGCTGAGACGCACCGCGAAAACGGTCAAAATGCGCACGATCTCGCGCCCCGTAGACGGTCGTGCTGCATAGGCATGTTAACCCGCAACTGCGTGCCGGAATTTTTCTTACGCCTTGTGGCACGGCTTTCTAGCGCTGCTCCTGCCGCAATCGGTCAATGCGTGCGTTGACGAACGGGGAAAAGTGCGGGTAGTAGCGCTGTTGGACCTCCGGCAACTGCCAAACGACACCACCGATAATTTCGACCACTTCGCCTTCGCCCTGCTTAATGAGGGCACGAGCAAACGACCCAATCCCTTGGATGGCTGATGATCGAAAGTCCTGGCGCGGATCAATCCATGTTTTGGTGCGATAGGTGCGAGATGTCACTGTCGCGCTGAACTCTCTCCGATATAACGCTGCTCATCACCGGTTTGCTGAGAGTAGTATAGCATAGTGGCTCCATGTTGGAGGAGTTCGTGTGATGGGGAGCAGACTAAATGGCAGTCTGCCGCATGCGCAGCCGAATTCTACGATTTGCGAAGTTCGACCGAATACATAAGGTCAAACTCCGGCGTCAGGTCTATTCTATCGCACCGCTGCGCCACAACGTTGACTAATCAGCACGATCTGAAAAGACGCTTCTATCATTCGCACATGACCCACGCCTCAATGGTAAAAGCCCTTAACCCGCGCCGCAAGCTCCTCGCACACGCGGGCGAACTGCGCCGGACGGTGGACGTTTGCGCCGGACGGGTGCGGCATGCCGATCAGGCAGCGCTCGGTCTCTAACACGCCTTCGACGACAAGTAATTGTAGCGCCTCGCCAATGCTCTTGCCGACTGCGATGACCAGTGCGTCAGGGATGCGCTGTAGCTCACCGCCCAACACCTCGATGACAAAGCGGCGCAGCAGAGGTGTCTTGAACAAACTCGGCGTGTAGCCAGCGTAGTTTTGTTGGTTGCCGACAAAAACGGGATAGCGCACGGCGGCGGTGGTGTGCAAGAGGTCAGATCGTTCGCCATATAATTGCGCGCACGTCTCGATGCCAAGCGCGGTATGCAGGCCAATGCTGTCCAGCATGTTGACCAATGTTTTGCGGATGGGGCCGGAAAAGCTGGCGTTCTGGCGAGCGTACTTGCTGGCTTCGGCGAGCGGCTGGCCTGCGCGAAGAGCGTTGCGCGCTAACCGAAAAGCCATCTCGGTCTGGTACCAGCCCGGCGCAATGCCTACAATCACCACCCGCGCTTGTTCGTTCACATAGTCGAAGGGTGCGTAGCGCAGCGCCCATGTCGGCGCTTCGTGCAATAAGAAGCCAGGAACGAGCAGATCAGCCTTGGTGAGCGGCGTATGCTGCGGCAGCGCGGCGATCTGCGGAGCGAAGTGGGGGAAGAGGCCATCTGTAGAGAACAGATTCTGCATGTGTGACAAGATGACAAGGTGACAAGGTGACAAGGTGAGTAGGGTTTATATCACCGTGTCACCCCTTCACCCGCTCACCTTGTCACCTTCTACCGTCGCTTCTTCTCGTCCTTGTCTTCGCGACTGCGGAACACAACCTTGATCGGTGTTCCAGTGAAGCCGTACTGTTCGCGCAGCCGATTTTCAAGGTAGCGCCCGTAGCCCCAGTGCACCTGCTCAGCGTTGTTGGCGAAGAACAGGAACACCGGCGGGTTGACCTGCGGCTGCGTGGCATAGTAAATCCGCAGATGCGCGCCCTTATAAATCGACGTCGGAGGGTGTTCGTAGATTGATTTCTGCAGCAATTGATTTAGATCAGCCGTCGAAATGCGGCGCTGGCGCTCCTGCGCGATGTCCATGGCAAGCGGCAACACCTTGTCGACGCGCTGGCCAGTCTTGGCCGAAATGAACAGCAGCGGCGCATACGGAATGAACTTGAACTGTTCCTGGATGTAGCGCGTGAACGTGTTAAATGTTTCCTCGTCCTTGACTACCAAATCCCATTTGTTGACCAGAATGGCGACGCCCTTCAACTGCTCAAGGATCATGCCAGCAATGTGGGTATCCTGCGCCGTCACGCCTTCCTCGGCGTCGATCAGCAGCAGCGCCACGTCACTGCGCTCAATCGCCCGCAGCGCCCGGATCACGCTGTACTTCTCGATACCCTGCTCGATCTTGCCGCGCCGCCGAATCCCAGCCGTGTCGATCAGCAGCACCGGCGCGCCGTTCACATCCAGCATGGTGTCGATGCTGTCGCGCGTCGTGCCAGCAATCGAACTGACGACGCTGCGCTCCTGACCCAACAGGCGGTTGACCAGCGACGACTTGCCGACATTTGGCCGCCCGACAATCGCGATTTTGACCGACGCTTCGTTGTCTTCTTCCTCGACGATCGGCAGCGCCTCAGCGACGGCGTCGAGCACATCGCCCGTGCCAATGCCATGATACGCACTCATCGGAATTGGATCACCCAGATTGAGCGTGTAAAACTCCACGGCATCCATCGAGCGCTCCGGGCTGTCGGCCTTGTTCGCGGCGATAATCACCGGCTTGTCAGTCAAACGTAGCACATCGGCCACCTCCGCGTCGGCAGCGGTCAGACCAGCGCGAGCATCCACCAAAAACAGAATGACATCAGCCTCGGCCATGGCCATTTCGGCCTGCTCGCGCGCGTGCTCGACAATTTCAGCCTGCGGCGTGCCTTCGGGCAGATCGTCGTCTTGAAAGAGAAGCCCGGCTGTGTCAACGACGGTAAAAATACGCCCATTCCACTCGCTGTCGCCGTATAGCCGGTCACGGGTGGTGCCCGGCACATCCTCGACAATGGCCTTGCGTTCGCCTATCAAGCGGTTGAAAAAGGTTGATTTGCCGACATTCGGTCGGCCCACAATTGCAACAATCGGTTTCATTTTTCTACTTCTGCCACAGAGAACACAGAGAACACAGAGAAATTGAAGTGATTAACTCTGAGACATCTGTGCTCTCTGTGGCTAATGTTTCTACTGATCATGAGCCAGCGCACGAATATAACGCACCACTTCTTCCGGCTCGCCCGCAACGGCTATTGGTACGCCCGACTCGGCGGCGATGCGCTCCGGCGAATATTCGTCGAGCGTGCGCGTGCCGGTGTGATCGAACATGACGCGCGGCAGCAACACCCGCTCCGCGCCACTTTCGCGCAACGCTGGCACGACGTCCTGACCCATCAACAAACCAGAAACGGTGACCATCTCACCGAAGAACTGATTCGTGATCGGCAGCAGCGTCGCGTTTAGGTTTTCAATTCGATTGAGTCGATCAACCACGCGCTGGAGCACCGGCGAGATCAGTGTGCCACATGCCAGCGTTACCTGCGCCGGGCGCGGCAGCCGCGCAGGCAAGCGCCGCTGCGCCTTGGTCCAGCCGTCCAAAAAGTCGCGGGTCATGCCGACGCCATTGGAGTACTGCGGCATGCCGTCGTACCTATCGGCGGCGGGCATCTCGCGCTTCGCCAGAATGTAAAACTCATCAGACGGAAACACCAAGCTCACGCCAAGCTCATTACGATACTGCTCCTGATACGGCTCGATCAAATCCACCACCCGCGCGGCTTCATCGGCGCGGTAGGTTCGCAGCGGCACGTCGGTCGAGACAATCTGGCGAGCGCAGTGGCCAAGTTCGGCTACGCCGGACGACGGACCACGGACGGCGGACGATGGAATGAGATCGATTGGTTGTGAATTGGGCTTGTTATCGTCAATCGTCAATTGTCGTTCGTCAAGGGCAATCGCATCGTCCCACAGCGGCTGTCGTTCCCAGTTCTCGTTAATCCACTCCGGCGTCTCATGGACATGAATGGCCGCCTTGATGCTTTGCGGGCGCTTGCCATCGAAACGATACTTCGTCAATCCAACCGGCACGACCGCAATCGTCTGCACCGTCGGGTAGAGCGCCGCCAGATCGCGAATGCTCTGGTGCAGCGCCGCGCCATCGTTCAGCCCCGGCACGGCGACGATCTGCGTGTGTACCGTGATGCCCAGACTTTCGAAGCGGCGAATCTGCTCCAATACATCCGGAACGTCGGCCTTGCCAAGCAGCACCGCGCGCAGCGCCCGGTCGGTTGCGTGTGTCGAAACGTACATGGGGCTGAGATGCTGCTGCTCGATGCGCTGCCAGTCTTCTTCTTTGAGGTTCGTCAGCGTGACAAAGTTGCCGTACAAAAAGCCCAGCCGGTAATCATCGTCCTTCAGGTAGAGCGAGCGGCGCATGCCCTTCGGCATCTGTGTCAGGAAGCAGAACGGGCACTTGTTATTGCACGTCCGCACACGGTCGAACAACGGCTCAACGAAATCAATGCCGAGATCATCGTCGGCATCCTTCTCGATCTCGAACAACGTCTGTTCGTCGCCGCGCTGCACCAGCAACTCGATCTCTTCATCAGCAATCGCAAAGCGATAATCGATCACATCGCGCAACGGCAGATCATTGATCGCCACGATCACATCGCCCGGCTGAAGACCGAGTTCTTCGGCAGTGCTATCCCGATCGACGCGCGCGATGATGCCCCCGGCGGCATTGATATTTTTGATATCCGGCTGATACTCCACGCAATAAACCCCAAATAAAGCATACAAAAACAAGCGCGGGTTGAACCCGCGCCGTGTATTATACCATGTCGCAGTCGTCTGTGGGAATCTGCACAAAAGCCCAGCGTCACCTCCATGTCATTCAAAGGTCGGTTGACATGCACGCCAACAAAACTATACTAAACAAACAACGACGAAGTTCGAGCAGCCGCATGAGTGCAACCGCTACGCGCTCACCATGGGTTATTTCTTGTTCCACCAACATCGGCTGCTTTCCCATAATGTAAACAATGGTATCAGATTTGCTGATATAGAATCTTGGCTTTGTGCGATAAAGGTTAATAAAATATTTGTATGGCAATCTATCGTCGCGTAGTGATTCTCACACTCGCGCTTACATTACTTAGCACGTCTAGCTTTCTTCCAAGATGGCACGTCAATGCAGCAGAAACACATATATATGTACCATACCCGCAAGCAGCGGCTTCGAGCTTAAGTCGCCATTTGTGGATCGACTCTACACAACAGACAAGCGACTTAGCGAAGCCCGGCCCGACTATTGAAGCATACATCCGGCCCACGTTCGCCCATGAGATACGTCAGCTTCGCCCGGTGATTCTTGCGGCGGCACGGCGGCATAACCATCCCGATCGCTCGCACATGACTGATGAGGAGTTTGCCACAGTTATTGCGTTGCTGCTGTATAACGAAAACTTTGGCAAGCTGGAAGAGCGCGTCGCGCCGCTACGGGCATTGACGCCGCTGTATCAGGATTTGCAAATGAAGGTCAATGAAACTGGCGCTGATCTCAGCGTGTGGCCTGCGAATTTGCGGCCCTCAGTCGCATTGGAAATCTTGCGCGACGAGCTGCCAACGCCGACTGGCATGATTACGATACCGATTTCATGTAGCAGGCAGCCGGTTACAACTCAAGGTCTTTTCGTCGCAGCAAGCGCTGTACGCCGCATTAAATAATGAAATTAGCAAGCCATCCATGGCGGTTGAATATCTCGCAGCAAACCTGGAGCGCGGCGTGTACCGGGCGAATATCGAAGACGTGCCGGTGACATGGCGCGCGCTCGCGGCATGGCACAATCAGGGCATCGTCAATGCCCACGATATTCGTAACAACCCGACTGCCAGCGATTACGTACGCCGTACGGCGTCGTATCTGCCCGCAGCGCGCATGTTGATTGCCACGCCCACGGAGTGCCACTACCTGCGCTGCGGTATCGGCGACGCCGAGGAGTTCGGCGAAGATCCATCACGTTGGTAGCAGCAAGCCACATGCGGTGCGAAGAGAGTGCAAAACAGCATTCTCGAAACGTTCGCTTCTCTTTTGTAAGTAGCTTGACAAGCGTGTGAGAGAATGGTACTCTGTACATAGATAATTGAAAATGATCTTCGGGGCAGGGTGTAATTCCTGACCGGCGGTGATGCCAGCGATCAGTTGCCAGTATGCAGTGGACAGTCTTGATGACTGATGACTGCCGACTGCTAACTACCGACTGGACAAGCGCCGCGAGCCGCAAGGCAGACACTGGTGAGACTCCAGGGCCGACGGTATAGTCCGGATGAAAGAAGATCTATGTTATGCGTCTATCATGCCTGCTGTGACATTATGTTACAGCGTGTGTTGCTGGGTATCTCGCATGCTATGCGGATGCCTGACGTGGGCGCGTTTAGACGAATGATTCAGCCCCGAAGTGTTATGCTTCGGGGCTATTTGTTTATGGAGAAGGCAATGGTTCGTCAACATTCTTTGCCGTATCAAGATAGTGGCGGTGCAACAAACGAGCCGTATTCACCTAGACCGGCGCGGGGCACATCGTCGGGTGTCGTGCTGGCCCTGTCGCTGCTGCTGCTGGTCGTGGCCTGGAAAGCATTGGTTGTTGTCAAGAACTACCCGGCCTTTGTGCTGCCTGCGCCAGAAGCGGTGCTGAGCCGTCTCGCAAGTGAGCTTGTTGGCGGCACGCTACTCCATCATACTGAAATTACGCTCACTGAAGCGATGGGTGGCTTCAGCATCGCGCTCGCGGCCAGCCTGCTGATCGGCTATGCATTGGCGCATGCGCCACGTCTGGAGCGTGTGCTCGCGCCCCAGCTTGCCGCCACGCAGGCCATCCCGGTGGTGGCCATTGCGCCGCTGATCATTTTGTGGGTTGGCGCAGATATTCGCGCCAAAATCCTGGTTGCCGCGCTGGTGACGTTCTTTCCCATTCTCAGCAGCACAGTGGTGGCGTTGCGGGCTGTGCCGCGTGAACTGCTGGAGATGGCGCATATCAGCGGCGCAAATGCATGCCAAACAATTTGGTATGTCGAGCTGCCACTGGCGCTGCCCGGCATCTTTGGCGGCGTGAAGGCCGGCCTGGCATTGGCGACGACTGGCGCGGTTGTCGGCGAGTTCGTCGGCGGGCGTGACGGGCTGGGCGCGCTGATCAATATCGCGCGCGGACTGTTCGACACGCCGCTGATGTTCGCCGCATTGATCACGCTGGCAGCGTTGACGTTGTCATTCTACCTTGCCGCCATGCTGCTGGAGCGGGTGCTGGTGCGCTGGGAGTGGTAACTCTTTTGATATGATGACACGATGGCAAGATGATATGGTGATTTGCGATTATCTATTCTGTCGTCTGTCGTCCGTCGTCTGTGGTGCTTGGTTCTTTGTTCTCTGGAGAAGTAAATGTTCCGCAAGATTGGATACTTGGTTCTTACAACATGGCCGCTAGCAGCATGCGGCGCGACCAGTCCGACGGCGACTGCCCCGACTGCCGGGCAGCCGACTGAAGTCCAGCCGCCCGCCGAAATGACTATGACGCCAGCACAGTCTGGCGCAACAGCGCCAACTGCCGCCCAGTCCGCCACAACTCAGCCGACCGCTGGCACGGCGAGTCAGAGTGCAGCGCCCCGCGAGATCATCATGGCGATGCCCTATGTGCCCAATGTTCAGTTCGCCCACTTCTACGTCGCTGACAAAAAGGGTTATTATGCCGATGCTGGCCTCAAAGTCACTTTTGACTACAACTATGAAACCGACGTAGTACAGCGCGTCGCGCAGAATACGGTTCAGTTTGGCATGGCCAGCGGCGATTCGGTGCTACTGGCGCGCGGGCAAGGGCTACCAGTCGTGACCGTGGCAACGAACAGTCAGAAGTTCCCAACGGTGTTATTCAGCAAAGCCTCGGAAAATATCACCAGGCCTGCCGACTTGAAGGGCAAGAGCGTTGGTATTCCGGGTCGCTTTGGTGCAAGTTATATCGGCTTGTTGGCGCTGCTCTACGCTAACAACATGACCGAGAGCGACCTGAACGTGCAGGAAATCGGCTTCACGCAGATACAGGCCGTGCAGCAAGACAAAGTCCAGGTCGGCGTCGGCTACGGCAACAACGAGCCGATTCAGCTTGAGCAGCAGGGCATCAAGACCAACGTCATCCGCGTTTCTGATTACATTCCGCTGGCCTCCGACGGGCTGATCACTAGCGAAACGATGATCAAGCAAGATCCGAATGTCGTGCATGCGTTTGTCCAGGCGACCCTGAAGGGCATGCAGGACGTAATCAACAATCCTGATGAAGGATTTAACACAGCGCTTGAATACATTCCTGAAGCGCAGCGCGGCGACACACAGCTCCAGCGCAAGGTGCTCCAGGAAACCCTGAACTACTGGCAAAGCGACGTCACTTCCAAAAATGGCCTTGGCTATACCGACGATAATAATTGGCAGGCAACCTACAAATTTCTACGGGACAGCAATCTGCTGAAGACCGATGTGGATGTGAGCAAAGCATACACGAACGAATTCATCATGAAGTAATTCTTGGCGCAGAGCAGCGCATTTCTGATGCAAACGGCAAAGACGGAGGAGCACAAAGGCGAGGAAGGAATAGAGCACCCTTTCCCGCCTCGCATTGAAACGTGTTCGGCATGTAATCGTTATTCGTCATGAGCATCGCCTTATTCATCGGCGCGCCTCACTCATGTTCCAAGATGGCAAACGTGTGCATGCCACTCGACAATGTGATGCCGCTACTGATCTTCTTCCAGCCCTTGTGATCGAAACATTGACAAAATTGTAACACGACAGAAGCATTCCAGCCCCTTGTGACCTCACATGCGCTATGCTATACTCTGGGCATCCGACAAAATTATAGGTGGATGGAGCAATACGTGAGCGCTGAGCGTTCCATGGTTCTGCAGCAAGCGCACAGCATTGTTGCAGACCAGCTGAGCCGCCTTCACGACTTGGCTGCAAACACACGCCGTACCGTTGAAGCGCAAAGCATTGCCCTGCGGCAGGCCGAACGGCAGTTGGATGAAGCATCACTGCAGTATCAGAATGCACGCGCGCGGCGCGCATTCAACGCTGCCACATTAGCGCGGCAGCTTGCAACAACAAAAGAGCGGTATGATACGTTGGCGGACAAGCTGCGGAGCCAGCAGCACGCCTTGAAGCAGCTTGAGCAGCTTATTCGACAGATCGAAATGAGCAGCGGCGTGCTGACGGGCAGCGAAGAAACAAGCAATGCCGATCCCTGGATGCTGGCGTTGCGGGCGCAGGTCATTCATGGCCGCGAACAAGAGCGGCTCCGGCTCGCACGCGAAGTGCATGACGGTCCGGCTCAGGTGCTCGCCAATTCGCTCATGATATTGGAAAGCTGCTTTAGTCTGGCGCAACAGGGCACAGATACACGGTTGATCACTATGCTTGAACGGCTGCGGGGAGCTGCCAAAGAAGGCTTACAGGACGTGCGACGTTTCATCGCTGACCTACGACCCGGCAAGCTTGAAGAGCAAGGGCTGGCAAGCGCAATTGGGGAGTACGTGCGCGGCTACATCAACGCCTACAACACGCAGGTTCATTTTGAATCCGAACCCTTGCCGCGCCTGCCGATTGAAACCGAGATCGTGCTGTACCGCATCGTGCAGGAATCGTTGCAAAACGTGCATAAGTATGCGCGCGGTGCGGCTGCCACAGTGCAACTCACGCGGCATGGCGACACCCTACGCTTGTTCATCCGCGACGAAGGGCCAGGCTTCGATGTCCACGAAGTAGCGCGCCGAACAGGGCGCAGCAGTTGGGGACTCATGAGCATGCGCGAGCGCGCAGAATTGATTGGAGCACAGTTTGCTGTTGCGTCGCGTCCGGGCTACGGAACCGAAGTGACGGTAACGTTGCCATTGGAAATAAACTGATTTCGCAAATAACACTGTTGATAATGGATTGTGTATAACGCATACCTTGTCGCGAGGGGACAACCATGGCCGATAAAATCCGGATACTTGTGATTGATGATCATCCACTGTTTCGCCAGGGCATTCGCTGGAGTCTTGAGGACGCCGAAGATATGATTGTCGTCGGTGAGGCAGAAAATGGACAGGAGGCTATCAAGCTGGCCGAGCGGCTGATGCCCGATGTGGTGCTGGTTGACATTAATCTTCCTGGATTGAACGGTCTGGAAGTGGCGCGCGTGATCAAGCGCCGCGAGCCACGGATCGGCATGATCGTGCTGAGTGTCTATGAGGACGACGATCAGCTGTTTCAGGCGATTAAGGTAGGCGCGGCGGCCTACTCGTCGAAAGATGTGCATCCCGACGATTTGCTGTTCATGATTCGCCAGGTGGCGCGCGGCAAGTACCTCATCAACGAAAGTGTGCTGGCGAAACCGCATGTCGCCACGCGTGTGCTGCACCAGTTCCGCGAACTGGCTTCCACTGATGACGAGCAAACGAGCGCGCTGTTTGCGCCGCTTACCTCGCGCGAGATCGAGATTCTGGACTGCATTGCACGCGGCCTGTCGAACAAAGAGATTGCCAACGAGCTTTCAATCAGCGGACAAACCGTGAAGAATCACATCACCTCGATTCTGGCGAAACTACAAGTCAACGACCGCACCATGGCAGTGATTTTTGCCATCCAAAAGGGCTGGATCAAGATGGGGTACGAGAGCACGCAGGGCCAACAGGTTGCGCGCGGAAGCTAGAAGTCCAGCGTGAAAAGGTTATTATATATGTTAAAAGGCCGCTCGAACTGCTCATGAGCAGTTCGAGCGGCCTTCGCATAGCAATCTTCATTACATGGTATATGAGCATGCCGGACAAACACCACTGTTCACTTCTTCAAATACCAGCGCTCGACATTCCATAGATACAGCGGCGTGTTGAGGTTCACCGGTCCATCGAGCGTTGTAACCCGCTCACTCAGCGCTACCGGAATACGATCAGTCCATAGAAAGAGATACGGCTTCAACGCTGCGATGCGCTCCTGGGCTAAGCGTAGCGCCTGGCCCCGCTGTTGCATATCATAGATCTGCTGTGCGGCTGCGGCCTGGTTGTCGTAGGCTGAGTCACTGAAGCCGACGAAGTTCAACGTTGCGCGCGTGTCGGCTGTCCCCTGATTGATCTGTGACGAATGAAACAGCGCAAAATCGCTCGGATCATAGAACAGATAATCACCAAAGGCCGGGTCGCCTGCGCCATTGCTCCACAGAGCCAAGCAGCAGATCAAAATCATAGGGTGGCGCGTACTTTGGCAGCACCACGCTGTTGAAGTCGGATGGCTGCACCGTCAGGCTCATGCCAATCGTCGCGCCGACGCTGGCAATCTGCTGGGCCGCCGCGACACGCCGTTCGTCATCACCACGCACGAAGATTTGCGCTGCCAGCGGCTTGCCATCGCGTTGGCGCACTCCGCCGCCATCGGGCACGCGCCAACCCGCCTGATCGAGCAGCGCCCGCGCATGGTCGAGGTCGGCGGTCGCGGTCGGTGAGGCGGTAAACGAGGCCCATGAGCCAGGAACTGCGCTATTAGAAATTGGGATGCCCTGCCCGCCAGTAACCTTCTGCACCAACGCCGGAACATTCACCGCCGCAGCTAGCGCTTGCCGCATGGTTGGATCAGCAAACGTGTGCCCTTCACGGGTGTTGAATGCTAGGTAATAGTAGCCATTTTCCGGGTAAAAGCCGGTTTGCGCGCTCTTCACCGTGCGGGTAATTGTACTCCCGACATTCCATGGCAACTCCGCCAGCAGCAAGCGCCCGTCGCCGAGTGCCTGCGCGGCGACTTTAGGATCGGGCGCGACCAGAAATGCAATGCGGTCGAGCAGCGGCGGCCCGCGGAAGAATGTGTCGCTTGCACCAAACGTGATCGACACGCCGGGCTGCCGCTCGATGAACTTGAACGGTCCCGTGCCAACTGGCTTGTCCCAGAAGTTGAACTCCGCGATGTTCTGGCCCGCAAACAAGTGGCTTGGCAAAATTGGTACAGCTAAATCACTTAAGATCGGCGCGTAGCGTTCATTCAGCGCCAGTACCACCGTATTGCTGGTCGGCGCAGTGACGTTGGTAATGCGCCGCAAGTCAGACAGCAGCGCAGTTGTAGGCGAAATTTCGCGTAATGCATTGAGCGTGTACACCACGTCGTCGGTCGTCAGCGGCTTGCCATCATGCCACGACACATCAGGGCGGAGCGTAAACGTCAGCACGCGCCCATCGGCAGAAGCATCCCAGGATTGCGCAAGATCGGGCTGTGGCGCCAGCGATGCATCAAGACGCATGAGCCCGTTGTACAGCACGGAGATAATCTGCTCCTCGCCACGCGAGCGTGGCTGCCATGGCTTCAAATCCGGCACATCAGCGGCGAGGCGGATGGTCAGATTGCCGCCACGCGGGAGCGGCGTCGGCGTTGGCGGAAGCGGTGTAGGTGTTGGATCAGGCATGGGGTTCAACGCGCAACCAGCCAGAACCCCGACGATCAGCAGCGCAATGGCAAGGCTGATCCAGAAAATGCGGCGAAGTGGAATGTAGCTCATAGCGGGCGATTATACCACGTACAAGGATGACGAGAGCACAGAAACAAGAATCGAATGTCTCTATTTCGTTGCCTCAAAACGATCTGCACAAAACAGATTGGTATGCTGATTTTTTGAGATTGTGCTATTTGACACGAAGCACCATGAATGGTACAGTATCGGCAGATTTGCATCTTCAGCACGGTTATTTGACGCTGTTTGTCACTTGGAAAGGGTACGAGTGATCGTATGCCCCCACTTACTGAACATGTTGTTTTACGCGACCTCGACATTCCCAACATTGCCGATATCGAAGTCTATCTGAAGCATGGCGGGTACGAGGCATTTCGCACCGCTGTTAAGGAAAAGACGCCGCCGAGCATCATGCAGGCGGTGAAAGACTCCGGGCTGCGTGGTCGTGGCGGCGCGGGCTTCCCGACGGGCGTGAAGTGGAGCTTTTTGCCGAAGGACTTATTCCCTCGCTATTTGCTCTGCAACGCTGACGAGAGTGAGCCGGGTACATTCAACAATCACCAGATTATTGATCGCAATCCGCACCAACTTGTGGAAGGCATGGCGATTTCGTCCTACGCGATCGAAAGCCACACAGCCTTTATTTATCTGCGCGGCGAATTTGCAGCCGGAGCACGCCGGGTGCAGCGCGCGGTGGATGAAGCGTATAAGCGCGGCTTTCTTGGAAAAAATATTTTGGGTACCGGCTACGATCTCGACATTGTGGTGCATCGTGGCGCGGGCGCGTACATCTGCGGCGAAGAAACGGCGCTCATGGAATCGATTGAGGGGAAAATTGGCCAGCCGCGTCTGAAGCCGCCATTTCCGGCGGTTGCAGGCGTGTACGGCAAGCCGACGATTATCAACAACGTCGAAACGCTAACGAACGTGCCCATGATTGTTGCCAAGGGCGTGGAATGGTACCGGCAGTTTGGCACGGAAAAAAGCCCCGGCACCAAGGCGTTTTCGCTGTCCGGGCATGTCAACAAGCCCGGCAACTACGAGCTTCCTTTTGGCACGCCGCTGCGCGAATTGATCTACTCGCCCGATTATGGCGGCGGCATGCGTGGTGATCGTAACGTCAAAATGATTATTCCGGGTGGCGCATCGGCTCCCTGGCTCACTGCCGATAACCTGGACGTGACGCTTGATTACGAAGCGCTGGCTGCGGCTGGCACCATGCTCGGCTCGGGCGCGGTGATTGTGTTGGACGAGACAGTCAGCGCCGTTGAACTGGCGTACAAGATGGACGAGTTTTTCAAGCATGAGTCGTGTGGCAAATGCACGCCATGCCGCGAAGGAACGCACTGGTTGGTGAGCGTGCTGCATCGCATGACCCACGGCCACGCGCGCGCCGAGGACATCCCGACGTTGCACGATATTTACAATCAAATGGCGGGTAACTGCTTCTGCCTGTTGGGCGAGAGCGCGGTCACGCCGATTAAAAGCGCGTTGCGGTTGTTCCCGCAGGAATTTGAGGAAGCAGTGGCACAGGCACGCGCAAGCATGCCGGTGAACGGCAATGGCCGCCATGCTGAAGCTATTCCGCTGATGCAGACGCGCTGATAGAAATCTCGCTTTCTAGAACACAGAGTAACCAATGCCTGATATAACAGTCACAGTTGATGGGAATACCGTAACGGTGCCAGCAGGCACAAATATTGTGGACGCCGCCCGCGAGGCCGGCGTGGCAATTCCGGTGTTCTGCTACCATCCTAAGATGAAGCCGGTCGGCATGTGTCGCATGTGCCTGGTTGAGGTCTATACGCCCATGATGGACCGTGCCACGAATCAGCCGGTGCTGGACGACAATGGCAAGCCGAAAATGGCGCTGATGATGAACAAACTTCAGCCCGGCTGCACCACGCCGGTGAGCAACGGCATGGTCATCAACACGACCAGTGATAAAGTGAAATTCACCCAGCGGGGCGTACTGGAGTTCTTACTGACCTCACACCCGTTGGACTGCCCGGTGTGCGATAAAGGCGGTGAGTGCCCGCTTCAGAATCTGACCATGGAGTGGGGACCAGGCAACTCGCGCTTCGACTATTCTGAAAAGGTGCATTTCGAGAAGCCAATTCCGCTTGGCAACCTAATTTACCTTGACCGTGAACGTTGCATTCTGTGCGCGCGCTGCGTGCGTTTCCAGGATGAAATCGCAGACGATCCGGTGCTTGGCTTTGATAATCGCGGTCGCGCATGGGAGATTATTTCAAAGAGCGATCCGCCGTTCAACTCGAAATTTTCTGGCAACACCACCGACATCTGCCCGGTTGGCGCGCTCACCAGTTCAGATTTCCGCTTCAAGGCGCGCGTGTGGGAACTCCGCTCGGTGCCGAGCATCTGCCCGCACTGCCCGGTCGGCTGTGACCTGTCGCTCGATATGCGCTACAACGACCTGATGCGGGTCATGCCGCGCGAGAACGATTACGTTAATGAGATCTGGCTGTGCGACAAGGGTCGCTACGGCATGCGTTACTTTGGTAGCGATGAGCGCCTGACAACGCCACTGGTTCGTCGCAATGGTGAGTTGGTGCCAGCAACATGGGACGAGGCGATTCAGACAATCGTTGACCGATTCGGGTCTATTCGTCACAAGGTTGGCGCAGAAGCATTAGGCGGCCTGGCCGGACCAAAGCTGTCCAATGAAGCGTTGTACCTGTTCCAGAAATTGTTCCGTGACGTACTCGGCTCCAATAACCTCGACCATCGCAACGGCACGCCCGGAGAGCCGCCGATCTATGACATGTCGCGCTCGCTCGGTGTCGGCTCAGGTACAAATCTGACAGATCTTGGCAAAGGCACTGCTGTGTTGGTCGTCGGCGCAGATCCAGAAGAAGAAGCGCCGCTGTATATGCTGCGGCTGCGCGCGATTGCACAACGCGGCGGTGACCTAACGGTTATCAATCCTTTCCCAACCAAACTCGATCGGTCGGCGACGCGCAGTCTACAACCACGCGTGGGCACGGAGGCGCAGCTTATACTCGCGCTGCTCAAGGTTATCGCCGACGAGCAGTTGCACAACGAGGAGTTTGTGAATGCGCGGGTGCGTGGCGGCGCTGACTTGCTGCGTAGCCTTGGCAAGGTTAATCTGGCGCAGTTGGCCGAAGCGACTGGTGTCGCTCAAGAAACCATCCAAGCAGCGGCACGCGCGTTCGCGCAAGCGGACAACGGGATCATCATGTACGGCCGATTGGCGCTTCAGGCTGGCGTGCCGCTCATTCAGTCGCTGGCGAACATCGCGCTGCTGACGGGCAAAGTTGGGCGTGCTAATAGTGGCGTGATCGAGTTGCTGGCTGGCGGCAACAGTCGGGGCGCGCTCGACATGGGCGTACGCCCGGACGCCGCGTCTGGTGGAGCGGCAGCCAAGACTAGCATGGGCGCGGCGCAGATGTGGAGCGCGGTGCAAAACGGTCGCATGCGCGGCATGTACATTGCCGGATTAAATCCTGCAGGCGAGCATGCGCCAGTAGCCCAGGCACTCGATGCGCTTGAGTTCCTGGTTGTACAAGATTTGTTTTTGACCGAGACGGCCCAACGCGCTGATGTAGTCTTGCCAGCAGCAGCATTCGCTGAGAGTGAAGGCACATTTACCAATGCTGAGCGACGCGTGCAGCGCTTCCGGCAGGCCAAGCCTGCGCCGAACGATGTGCCCGCCGATTGGGAAATCTTTCAGCGTGTGGCACAAGCGATTGGCGTCAATGCTCCAGCACCGGTGGCAGCACCAGCAGTTGCCCGACCTACCAACGGCAAGCAGAACGACAAACGGCGTGGCGGGCGTGATACAGCGGTTGCCGTAGCCGAGCCAGAGGCGCAGTGGGATTATGTTGTGTCGAGTGATGTGGCGGATGAGATCAGTCGCCGCGTGCCGGGCTATAGCAACACGACCTACACCAGCCTGGAGATGACGCGCAAGTCGTGGGGCCGCCAGCCGAACGAAGCTATCTATTACGACGGCACCTCCTATGAGAACACCGAGGGTGTAGGCGTGCAGATTTCCACGCAGGCCGATGATGGCAAGAGCAGCTTCACGGTAAGCCTGCGCGAGTCAGAACAGCGCCCGTCAAGCGACCCACAGTATCCACTCACGCTGCTGACGCCAGTGCGCGCGTATGGCGGCGGGGAATGGCTGCGCGGCTCGAAGATTCAGCTCCGCATGCCGCCGCCGCATGTCATTTTGAGCAAGGCTGATGCCGCACAGCTTGGCGTCGGTATCGGCGAGATGGTGCGGGTGCGCTCGGCGGCTGGCACGCTGGAATTGCCGGCCCAAATTGATGCCGGGCTGGCCGCAGGATTAGTGCTCGTGCCGGTGGTACGCGGTGCAGCAGTGGCGACCATCCTGACCGGGCCGCGGACGCAGGTGGCAGTGGAAAAAGCTGAGTAAAACGTCCTCCATCAAATGGAGCGGATCGTGTTGAGACACACTTTCACAGCACGTTTTACGCTTTAGGAAGAAGCTATGTCATTTCTCGATGTCATCATCCTGATTGTCAAGAGCCTGATTGTGGCGCTTGCGGCAACAACGCTGTTTGCGTATTTCACGCTGTTCGAGCGGCGGCTGCTGGCACGTTTTCAGCACCGCATTGGCCCAAATCGGGCTGGTCCAGGCGGTTTTCTTCAGCCGCTCGCTGATGCCGTCAAGCTATTCTTCAAAGAAACGATCATGCCGGACAAGGCTGACCGTTGGGTTTATATCATTTCACCAGCCTTTGCGGTCATCCCGGCGATTATTATCTGGGCTACAATTCCACTCGGCTATTGGCCGTATGGCGCTGGCAACTGGTTGCAGGTTGCTGATGTGAGCGTTGGTGTTCTGTACTTGCTGGCAATCACATCGCTCGGCGTGTATGGTATTGCTATTGCCGGTTGGGCTTCGAATAACAAGTATTCGATGCTCGGTGGCGTGCGCGCATCGGCACAGGTGATCTCGTATGAGCTCGCATTCGGCCTGTCCATACTGGCAGTGGTCATGCAGGCCGGCACTATGTCAACTTCCGGTATTGTGCTTGTGCAAAAAGGCTTCTGGTTCATTATCCCGCAATTTCTCGGCTTTGTTATCTTTCTGGTGGCGTCAACAGCCGAGGTCGTGCGCGCGCCGTTCGATCTTGTGGAAGCTGAGCAGGAGCTTGTCGGTGGCTACAACACCGAATACGGCTCGATGAACTTCGCGCTGTTCTTCATGTCGGAGTATATCAAGCTGGTTGCAATGAACGCCATCGCCGTGACGCTGTTCTTCGGTGGCTGGAACTTCCCTGGTCTTGATGCATTACGCGATGGTGTGAGCGCGGCTGCTGGTACAAACATTGGCCTGGCAGTGGCCGGGCTAGCTTCACTCGGCGCGTTCCTCCTGAAAGTCACCGTGCTGTCGTTCCTGTCGGTCTGGGTCCGCGCCACTATTCCACGCACGCGCTACGATCAATTGATGCATCTCGGTTGGAAGGTGCTGCTGCCGCTGGCACTGTTTAATGTAGTGATAACGGCAGTGGTCAATGTGTTGGTGCCAGATAGCCGATGGATCGCTGGCATTATCTTGTTCGTCATCGGCGTCATCACTGTCGCCGTTGTCACATCGCGCAGTGGCACACGCAAGCCAACGAGTGAGATTACCTTGGTGAGCAACCGCGTGCAAACAGCAGGGGAGCAAACAGGTGCTTAGTGAATTACGCAAAGGTCTAATGACGACCTTCAAATATCTTTTTCGCAAACCCGTTACGATTTCATATCCTGAAGTCAAGCGCCCGGTGCGCGAGCGATTTCGCGGGCGGCATCAGCTCAAGCGCTTCGAAAATGGCATGGAGCGCTGCATTGGCTGTTCGCTATGCGCGGCGGCATGCCCATCTGATGCCATTCTCGTGATGCCTGCATCAAACGATCCGGAGAAGCCAAATTCGCCGGGCGAGCGCTATGCGGCTCGTTATGAGATCAACATGCTGCGCTGCATCTTCTGCGGCTACTGCGAAGATGCATGCCCAACAAATGCAATCGTCCTTGAGCATCAGTACGAATTGTCATTCTATAATCGTGGCACGTCGATTTACACCAAGGACATGCTGCTCGTTCCGCCTGATCAGGGCCACGGCGACATTCCACCGATATTGAAGCAGTTAGATCGCCGCCCGAGTCCGCCAGCGCAGATCGACTTGTGATTGCAGATTGTCGATTGCATACTGATCAAAATCTTATGTGCAATCGACAATTTCAAATCGGAGAACATAAATGGAACTGATTGTGTTTGTGGTCACGGCTATTATTGCCGTGGTGGGGGCGGGCGCCATGGTGTTGAGCAAGAACGCCGTGCATAGCGCGCTCTTTCTGCTCCTCAACTTCGGCTCGATCGCGGTGCTCTATCTGTTGTTGAGAGCACCTTTCCTCTTTATGGTGCAGTTGATCGTGTACGCTGGCGCAATCATCGTGCTATTCTTGTTCGTAGTTATGTTGCTCGGTGCCGAACGTGTCGAGGACACGCCTGATCGCATTAGATGGCAGCGCCCGCTGGCAATCGGCCTCGGCGTGTTGTTGCTGGTTGAGGCGTTATACGTTGGCTTCGGGCAAGCGGTGGGCGCAGTCGCGCCAGTAGTGCAGCGCAACGAAGATTTTGCCTTGCCGGAGCTGATCGGACAGGCATTGTTCAGTGTATATCTGCTGCCATTCGAGATCACCTCGGTGATATTGCTGGCTGCTATCGTCGGCGTGGTCGTTCTCAGCAAGCGCGGTGGGCGCGAAGAGCCGTCTCAGCGCATGCTGGAGCAAAACGCTGGGAGTCGTGGCGAGCAGGTGGAACAGGTAATGGAGCAAGCGAGATAGAGACTCGCTGGACAGCAAGGAAAGCAACGCATGGTTCCAACAAATTACTTTGTTATTCTCAGCGCCATTCTGTTCACAATCGGCGTCATGGGCGTGCTGACTCGCCGCAATGCGCTGGTGGTGTTCATGTCGATTGAGCTCATGCTCAACTCGGCCAATCTTGCGCTCGTGGCGTTCGCACAGGCACGCCAATCGCTGGCCGGGCAGGTACTGGTGTTCTTTGTCATCACCGTCGCTGCCGCAGAGGTCGCCGTCGGGCTGGCGCTGCTCGTCGCCATCTTCCGCACTCGCCACACAACCGACGTAGACGAGGTGAGCACGCTCAGAGGATAATACGTTACATGTACAACGTAAGAGCTTTGTTGCATTACGGAACACATTGTACGTTTTTGCAAACCGCGCTTTTTGCAAGGAACTTCGATGTCTAACTTGACTTGGATCATTCTGCTCATTCCTGCGTTGCCGTTGCTCGGGTTTTTGGCGAATGCGTTTTTCATCAGAGATGAGCGCACAGCGGGCTGGGTAGCAAGCGGTACGGTGATAGTGGCTTTTGCTGCGGCGCTGCTCGCGATTGCCGTACTTCAATCACAGCCAATACCAGTCGAAGGCGGGCAACGCATCGATTACATCCTGTGGGAATGGATCAGCATCGGCAGCTTTCGGGTGCCGTTCGGCTTTCTGTTCGACCACCTGACAGCCGTTATGTCGCTGCTGGTCACGGGCGTCGGCGCAATTATTCACGTCTATTCGATCGGCTACATGCATGGCGACGTGCGCCCGGTGCGCTTCTTCGCCTATATGAATTTGTTCATTTTCTCCATGCTCGATGCTGATCATGGGCGACAACATGTTGCTGATGTTCCTTGGTTGGGAAGGTGTCGGTCTATGTTCATTCCTGCTGATCAGTCATTATTTCGACCGGCGCAGTGTGCAGCCGGGAATCAACCCGGCAGGCGCAGCGCTTAAAGCATTCGTCGTCAACCGCGTCGGCGATGCGGGCATTCTGCTCGCCATGGCAGCAATTTTTTCGCGCCTCGGCTCGCTGTCGTTCTACGATCAAGATCCATTGCTCAACGGGCAGATAGTTCCGGGTTTTCTGGCCCATGTTAACGACATTGCGTTTACACAACTTGATCTTGGTGCATTTGGCACAATCGGCATAGCGACGGCGATTTGCTTGTTGATACTGTTGGGTGTCACTGGTAAATCAGCGCAGGTGCCGCTGTTCGTCTGGCTTCCCGACGCCATGGCTGGCCCCACACCGGTCTCGGCGCTCATCCACGCGGCGACCATGGTTACATCCGGCGTATACCTGATTGCCCGCGTGCAGCCGCTGTTCGAGGCATCGCCCACTGCGGCGGGCTGGGTTGTGACCATCGGTATTCTGACAGCGCTGCTGGCCGCACTGGCCGCTGTGGCGCAGTTCGATATCAAGCGCGTGCTAGCATACTCAACGATCTCACAGCTCGGCTACATGATTGTGGCAGTCGGCATGGGCGCGGTCAGCGCGGGCATGTTCCACCTGCTGACGCACGGCATCTTCAAGGCGCTGCTGTTCCTCGCGGCTGGCTCGGTCATCCACGGCGCGCATGACAATCAGGACATGCGGCGTATGGGTGGCCTGCGAACCAAAATGCCGACAACGTATTGGACGTATCTGATCGGCGCGCTGGCGCTGGCAGGCATTTTTCCGTTTGCTGGCTTCTGGAGCAAGGACGAAATCATTTCCTACGCCTGGTTCAATGGCGGGCGACCGATCGGCGCGATACTGTTGATTTTCGCCTCCATGCTGACTGCATTCTACATGGGCCGCCAGATTGCGCTGATCTTTTTCGGCCAGCAGCGTGATACTAGCTATACACCACATGAGAGCGGCCAAATCATGACTGTTCCACTCATTATTCTCGCGGTCGGTGCGGTGATCGGTGGGTTGATCAACTTCCCTGGTCTGTACTGGCTGTCCGATTTCCTCCGGCCGGTGCTTGCAACACCGGGCGCACCACCGGTAGAGGAAATCTACACGGTTGGACAGGGCATTCTTGCGGTAGTGACAACCCTATTGGCGGCGGCTTCGGGCTACGCAGGCTGGTATTTGTATACTCATGGCCCAATTGCGCGACGTATGCGGGTCGGGCAGCCAGACCCATTGTACCGCTACAATGGCGATATCTGGACCGGCGCGGAGATCGGCTGGGGCTTCGACTGGTTCTACGACCGCGCCATTGTGCGTCCGTATCGTTCTGCCGCACGCTTCCTGAGCGATGTGTACGACCGTCAAGGCATTGACGGCACGCTGGTGGACGGCACCGGGCGGCTGATGGGCTGGACAGCGCAGGCGCTACGCGGTGCGCAAACGGGCTTTATTCGTAACTATGTGCTTATTTTCCTGGTCGGTGTGGTGCTGGTGGTTGGCTACTTTGCACTAAGTTAAGCTTGGGGGCTTTTGCTGGCTCCTTACCCTGAACATTGAGGGTTTACTGTGAATCAACTAGGCTTTCCTCTGGTTTCACTGGTGTTATGGCTGCCAACGCTTGGCGCCCTGGCGCTGCTGTTTGTGCCACGCGATAATGTTGCAACGCAACGCACGTTAGCGTTCGGCACGGCGCTGGTTACATTTCTCGCGTCGCTGCCACTATTGTTCGCATTCAATTTTGGAACGAGCAGTTTCCAGTTTGTAGACAGCGTGCCATGGATGCAGTCGCTCGGCATCGGCTACCGCGTGTCGGTTGACGGTGTCAGCTTGTGGTTTGTCTTGCTGACGACATTTATGACACCGATTGCGATGATTATGACGTGGGACAACGTGCGGCAAAACTTCCGCATGTTCCAATTGTTATTGCTGCTGCTGGAAAGCGGTGTGATTGGCGTTTTTGCGGCGCAAGACATGTTCTTGTTCTACATCTTTTTTGAGTTCACGCTGGTGCCGACTGCACTGTTAATTGGCATGTTCGGTGGGCCAGATCGCGTTCGCGCGGCAACCAAAGCATTTCTGTATCCATTTGCGGCGTCGCTGTTCATGCTGCTCGGTATCATCGGCATCTATCTGGTTCATGGCCAGCAGACCGGCAACTACACCTTTGACATGGCGCAAATTCTGGCAAGCCGAGGCTTCAGCGCAACTCCGGGCGCGACCGGGCAATCGACGCTCTTACTGTCGCCGACGGTCGATCGGCTGCTGTTCGGAGCTTTCTTCATCGCCTTTGCGGTCAAGATGCCGCTGTGGCCGTTCCATACGTGGCTGCCGCTCGCGCACGAGCAGGCGTCGCCCGACGGCTCAGTGGACGTGCTTGGCTTGCTCATGAAGCTTGGTGGCTACGGCTTCATTCGCTACAACATTCAATTGTTTCCCGAAGCAGCACGCTGGGCAGCGCCCGTTATTGGTGTGCTGGCGGTGATTTAATCTTATACGGCGCATGGTGCGCTTTTGCCCAAACTGATCTGAAGCGGCTGCTGGCGTACTCATCCATCAGCCACCTCGGATTTGCTATGCTCGGCATCTTCGCGCTCAACCAGCTTGGCGTGTCGGGCGCTGTCGTGCAGATGATTAGCTCGGGGCTGGTGACTGGCGGGCTCTTCTTTGCTGCTGGCATGATCTACGCCCGGCGCGGCACACGTGATGTGACTGAGTTAAGCGGGCTGTGGAAAGCGACACCGGTGCTGGGCGGTTTGACGCTGGCATTGGTGTTCGCGTCCATCGGCCTACCGGGGCTGAGCGGCTTCATCGGCGAGTACACAATCATGCAGGGCGCGTGGCTGTCCACGGCGCTTGGCTGGCGCTTCGTCGCATTGGCAGTCATTGGCACCATTTTGGCCGCCGCGTATCTACTGCGCATGTATGAGCGCAGCTTCATGGGCGATGTGACACCAGCGAACGAGGGGCTTGTCGATCTCACATCGCGCGAGATGGGAATCCTGGGCGTATTGCTCGTGGTGATTCTCCTTATCGGCGTCTACCCGAATTTTGTGCTTGGGCCAATGCAGCCGACCATGCAGCAAATTGCACAGGTGCTCGGCAGTGCGGTAGCGGCGGTGACGCCCTAAGCCGCGCCACAATAGTTGTGTAAATCGTACAGCAAGAACGTGGATTTTATGGAACTACCACAAATTGACATCGCAGTAGTGCTGCAAATTGCCATTGTGTTCGCCTGGGCGATGGTCACGCTGCTGGCTGTGCTGTTCGTGAAGAACGTGCGCACAATTGGTATCACCGGGCTGGTTGGCGTTGTTGTCGCGGCGCTGGCTGGCATTCCGCTATGGAATGCCAATGTTGCCACCTTCAGCGGCATGTTGGTGCTGGACAACTACGCGCTGACACTGAACTGGATTTTCCTTGGCATCACTGCTATTACTATCCTGATTTCGCTTGACTATCTGCCACGCCAGGGCATCGAACAGGGCGAGTACTATGTGCTCCTGCTGTTTGCCACAGGTGCCATGATGCTCCTTGGCCAGGGCAATGATTTGATTGTGTTGTTCCTTGGTCTGGAGTTGCTCTCGATTACGCTGTATGTGCTGGCAGGCTTCGCGTACCCGCGTCTTTCGTCGGAGGAAGCGGCCATGAAGTATCTGCTGGTCGGCGCGTTTGCTGCCGGGTTCCTGGTCTTTGGTATTGCGCTGACCTACGGCGCGTCTGGCACTTCAAACCTGCCCGCTATCAACATCTTCCTGACGCAGCAGGCCGGTCGAACGAGCGATGTATCGTTGTTGCTGGTTGGCGCGGCGCTGGTCATTGTCGGCTTTGGCTATAAGATCGCGATGGCACCGTTCCACATGTGGACGCCCGACGTGTACGAAGGCTCGCCGACACCGGTGGCGGCGTTCATGTCGGTGGGCACCAAGAGCGCTGGCTTCGCAGCGCTGACGCGCTTCTTAGTCGTGGCGCTTCCGTCCGAGCGGCTGGTGTGGGTGCCGATACTCGCCGCGCTGGCCGCTGTCACCATGATCGTCGGCAATCTGTCAGCGGTGGCACAGACCAACGTCAAACGCATGCTGGCCTACTCCAGTGTCGGGCATGCTGGTTACATTTTGATGGGCACGCTGGCAGGCAACAGCACCGGCAGCCGCGGCATCGAAGCCATGCTATTCTACCTGGTGGCCTACTCGCTGACCAATCTGGCAGCTTTTGCCGTGCTCATCACCTTGGAGAAGCGCGGTGAGAACGCATGGAGCATTGATAGCTTTGCGGGCCTGTGGGAGCGGCAGCCATGGCTGGCAGTCGCCATGGCGATTTGTATGTTCTCACTGGCCGGTGTGCCGCTAACAGTAGGTTTCATCGGCAAGTTCTATGTGTTTGCGGCGGCGTGGCAGGCGGGCTTGATATGGCTTACGGTAGTAGCTGTGTTCACCTCAGCCATCTCGGCGTTCTTCTATCTGCGCATTGTAGGCCAGATGTTTATGCGCAGCCCAATCAGTGAGTTTCGCCCAATAGTTGATCGTGGATTAGGAATTGGTATTGCGATTGCCACGATCGGCATTCTTGTATTCGGCATTATCCCAACGCCAATTGTCGATCTGGTGCAGAACTCGCTTGTTGCGCTCGGTCAGTAACCTGAAAAGAGTACGCAACATACATAAGAACGGTTAAAGGGTTGTTTTCGGATAATCTTTAACTACAAATAAAAACGGGATGTAGTTCATAACAGACTACATCCCGCTTTTATTTACTCGTCATTATTCAGTGACGTTAATGGATTCAGAGGACTTACGATTTACAGTTGTATTACGTGTGCGTACCCTTGGCTGTGTAAATAATCGTGCCTTGACCACCAAGTTGTGACGCATCAAACGCAGTGATGATCAGCGCCGTGTTACCATTACTATAGCTGTCATACAAGATATTATCTTGCACGCCCGGTATGCGGTGAGCACGGCTCCAGCCCTTCTGTGTCAGTTGACTGTAAAAACTCTGAACATCTTGCAGACTGGCCGTAGATTGGTAGACATTCTGCTCGATTGTCTCAGGCTTGACCTTCTGCGCTTCCATCTGCTGGGGCACCGTCTGCTTTAGTTGAGTGATAATGTTACTAATCTGTGCATTATCAGATGACTTAATCGGCGTAGCCTGCGGCGGCGCGCTAACAGTTGTATCGCCTGTGCCGCCACAACCAACAAGCACAAAGACAAACACCAAAGCAAAAAAGAAAAATCGTCGCATATGATTTGCTCCTGATACGTGAAGAATGCGCCCTGTGGCGCATTCGTTGTTCTGTCTATTGTACCATAAAGGGACGTATCTTATGAAGTTTATCTGCCGCGATACAATACCAGCATGGCAGCGAGCAGCAGTAGCGCACCAAGGATGCCGAGTCGGCCAAGCTGCTCGCCAAAGAGCAGCCATGCCAACACGGTCGAGGTCAGCGGCTCGACCAGCGTGATGATGCTTGCAACCGTCGCCGTTGTGTAGCGCATGCCAGTCAGAAAAAGCACGTATGCCAGCGCGGTGGGAACAACGCCAAGGTACACCAGCAGCGCCCAGGCAGCCAGCGAATACTGTATAGTCAAGCCGGTCATTAACGCACACGGCAGCAAAAGAAGCGCGCCAGCGGCAAAACCAATCGTAATCGGCTGAAGTGGATGGTACATGCTGGTCAGCGAGCGGCTGCACAGCGTTACTGCGGCGTAGCTTGCCGCTGCACCCAATGCTAGCAACACACCAGCCAGTGCTATGCCACTCGGCGCACTTGAGGTTGGTGCCCCAACAAGCAGCGTCGTACCGCTCAGCGCGCACAAGAGCGCTAACATCACCATGCGTGTCAGCGGTTCGTGCAGGAGCAGCGCGGAAAACAGCGCCACGATCACAGGAGCAACGCAGAGCGTGATCAGCACTGCCACGGCCACACCAACGTGCGGGATGGCCGCGAAGTAGCACACCTGGTACAGCGCCATGGCCGCGCCGATCGCAAGCATGACAGCCAGGTCACTTCGTGGCACATGTAAGGCTGCCGCCCCAGCCGCTGCCACCAGGCCCACGCCAGAAGAGGCAGCGAAAACACCAGCCGATAGAACCCAATCGAAAGCGGGTTGGTGTCAGCCAGGCTGTACACAGCTTTGGAGCTAACGCCGACAGTGCCCCATAGCACGGCTGCGAGCACGATGAACCATAGGCCGCGGCGCGTGCTGGCCGACATATTCTTCAGATTTGACACAAGCTAATTCCTTCCTCACAAAAGAAAGCTCTTCAAAGCAAAAACACTGCGAAAATGAACATTGTGTGAGGGCAGGAATAGGCGCAATGAAGCGAGGGCGTGTAGTCATGCACGCCCGAAGGAAAGAACCTGCGCCCACCCTAGCGGTGGAGGGCAGGCGGGGGCAGAAAACCGTATGAAGTACGTGGCACGAAAAAAACCTTTATGATTGCGTCGCAAAACGCCGGAAAATCTCGTACAACTGCTCAAGGCTGGCGATATCGACCCACTCCTCGTCGGAGTGCAGGCCCGCGCCAACCGGGCCGACGCACACCGCAGGCACACCGCGAGCGCTGTAGAATCGCGCATCGGTCGCAAAGTGCTCATGGTAAAAGCCAGCCGGCTCGCCAGTCACGTCCGCGATCACCTCAGCCAGGCGGCGCACGATTGGATTTTCAGGATTGGTGTCAAGCGGTGGCCCGCTGCGTAGCAGGCGCACATCGGCATGTGGGAAGCATTCGCGCAATCCTGCCACAATATCATCAGGCTGATCTTCCGGCACAAAGCGAATATCAAGCGTCAACACGACCGTTTCAGGCAGCCGATTGCTTGCCTCGCCGCCCTGCACGATCGTCGGCGTAACGGTGGTGCGCCATGTGTCACACGTAGGGTTGGGGAAACGCGCTTCCATGGCGGCAAGCCCATCACGCAGGTCGAGAATGACATTGCGGCCTTCCCATGGGCGCGAACCGTGCGCCGGCTGTCCCTCGAAATGGACTTCCACCCACATTGCACCTTTGTGCGCGTAGCATATCTGCAAGTCAGTCGGCTCGGCGGCGATAAATAGCTTGCAGTTCCAACCCTGCTCAGCCAAATACCCGACGCCCTCCTCACCACCAATCTCCTCGTCGCTGACGAACATAAATCCAACATTCGGCGGCGTGTCGAGCGCGGCCAGATCTTTCATCAGCCGCAACAGCACCGCGCCCGAACCTTTCATGTCCTGGGTGGCACGACCGTAGAGCCGCCCATTTTCAATGCGTGGCTGGAATTGTTCGGCACGACCCGGCACCACATCCAGGTGCGCGTTAAGCATAAGGTCGGGCGTGCGGGTATCATGAAGCGTTGCAATCAGGTACGGCTTGCCGTCCTGCTCGCCCGTCGTGATATGCAGGCCATCAATGGCGCGGGCGTACCGCTCAGCATAATCAATCACCGCACGCAGCGCGCCGGGCCGCTGGTCAATCGAAGGGATTGCAACAAGGTCACATGTCAGCGACGTTAATTCATTTTGTAGTGTCTGGTCACTCATGCACATTCTGCTTTCTCTATGCTTTATTCTGTTATGTAAATCGGATTAGTGTACAGCCATGGCCGCCCTTTGCGGTAACCCTCCAGGCGATACACGCCCGGCTGCGTAATCGTCTGGCGCAGCGCGCGCAATCCTTTCACGGCGATTTGTCCATTGTGAATGACCCGCACTTCGGCGTCGACATACGTGTCGGCAACCAACGTAAGCGGCCCATCACGCAGACTCGGATTTGACCCAATGTCCCATTGCTCTGCATCGCGTGTCGCATGAAAGGTGAGCATCGGGCAGTCGCCGTCAAGGCGATTGACGAAATAGGAGCGGCCTTGCGCCAGCGCGCCGTAGATCTGGTGAATAGCAGTGTGGGAATCCGTCGAGATTGGCGTATCGAGCAACACGTAATTGGTCAAGGTATGAAACATCCATTCGTATGCAAACACCTCGACCTCACCCCACGGCACGCGCCGCTTGAAGGCATGCACATCGACGCCACCGACACCAAACGTTCGTCGTCCGGCAACATTCAACCGATCCCACCATGCCAGCACCTCTGGCGTCGGCCCGGACAGGCCCATGCGCGGCGCAAAAAACAACAATTCTTTGGTGCGTGGCGTCAGGTGCTCGCCCCAATCGCTCATCACATTCCATAACTCGATGCCAACCGGACGCCCATCGCGCTCGCGCGGTCCGTCAACACTCCAGTCGTCCCAACGATAAATATCTTTAAATGAATTCGCAACACGCTCGTCCGGATGCGCGATGATACCGAAGCCGCCACTTGCATACACCATGTCAATAAAGTCTTGCGGGTCAAGGTTGTGATCCACTACCGCATCGACATTCAGAGCAAGAAAGTGATTGTGGTCGGGCGTGACTTCGTGATCAGCAAGCATGAGCACATCATCATGCCAGCCTTCGTATGGTTGATGATCGAGCGTGTCGTGATCTGTAACAATAATCCAGTGCAAGCCAGCCGCACGCGCCGCCTCAACGACGTGCTCGACCGTGCCAGTTCCATCGGAATACACCGTGTGGATGTGCAGTGCGCCAGGATAGCGATACAAACCAGCATGCAGGCCCATTTGTTGCTCTCTCACGAAGAATGAGGCTCTATCATATCATCTGTTTACGTGACACACAAATAGCAGATGTCCAATCAGGTCAACACAAATAGTATGTCAAACATAAATCTTGTCTTTCCACAAACATTTCAGCCACTTTTTTCATCATATTGGCGACGGCTGCGCATGGGCAGTGGCGAACTGCTGCTCCATGACGATGGATTGCGACTGCTACTGCCCGGCGCGCGACACACGCACTACTCCGACGCGCAGATCGACGACTACGGCGGGAAGCTTCCTCCGGCCCGCTTCCGGTGGCAACCGCCGCTCCGCATGACTATCGAGGCGCGCGCCTCCGGCCCGCTGGTCGGCACGGCAGGCTTCGGCTTTTGGAACAACCCGCTGGCAACGGCGGGTGGGCTGCCATCGTTGCCTGCCGCGATCTGGTTTTTCTTTGCAGCACCGCCAAACGATATGCCACTCGCCATGGGCGTGCCGGGCCATGGCTACAAGGCCGCCTGCATCGATGCGACGCAGCGTTCCGCGCTGGCATGGGCGCCGGTCGCACCTGCCATAATGCTGCTCAACAATTTACCGGCCTTCAAGCAACGGATGTGGCCACGCGTGCAGCGGGCACTCAGCATCAGCGAAGCCATGATCATGCCTGCCACATATGCCTGGCGTACCTACACACTGGAGTGGCGACGTGACGGCGCACTATTTACGGTTGATGGCGAAACGGTGCTCGAAACTGACCGTGCGCCGCGCAGCCCGCTTGGCTTCATTGCATGGATCGATAATCAATGGGCGGTGGTGACGCCGCAAGGTCGGCTTGGGTGGGGGCTGTGCGACGCAGCGGAGCAGTGGCTCGATCTGCGACGCATCCAGATCGAGCCACTTTAGCGCATGTGTTTGGGAAATCATGACGTATCGATGATGGCACACTGCTTGCATAATCCTAACAACGTTATGTAGATTGTGGAAGGAGGGGGTTATGATCATATGTGCAAAATGTGGTAACGACACGCGCACAAGCACATTAATCACTGCGATGGGGGAGGTCATGGTCGCCGGAACAATAGGCACCGATCCACAGCCAATTATTGCGCAAGTGTGTACTGCATGCGGATACATCGAATTGTATGCTCCGCAGCCGACGAATAAAACACAAGCCGTTGCCGCACTTGAAGAGGAAGAACTTATTCCTGAGACAAACGGCTCAACGTCAATTCCTACAGCTTGATTACAATATTTCAGAAGGATAACATCATGGTTGTACTACTTCTCACGCTCTTTGTTGTTGGCACCCTCATTGAGTGGCTCGGGCAGCGCATGCTCAATCATTGGGATGTTGACCAGCCGAACCATGTATCACATGACACAACTCATCACCACCGCACATAGGCGTAGAGAATCTTGAGGTCGTCCAGGCATAACGTCTGGACGACCTTTTCTTATGCACGGGCTATGCGGCGACCAATAACCGCATATACTGGATCGCTCCAGCCGCCCGGGCTGCGATCTTCGATCTCAATCTCTTCAAACATGCCGCTCAATTGATAATACGCAGTGACTAATTGCACATGGCCGCTGTCGTCCAGTGAGCGCCAGGCAGCCACCGCTTTGGTCGGAAACATGCGGTTTGAGAAGACGGTGATAAACGGCGCACCAGGTCGCAGCACACGCCCGACTTCAGCATAAACGTCGATTGGCTTCACAAGATACTGCACTGAAACCGTTAGCACGCACGCGTCAAATGTTGCGTCACCAAACGGTAGTATTGGATCAGTATTCAAATCGTGAACGATGTATTCAGACAGTTGCGGATTCTCGCGCAGTTCCACTTCATTCATGCCGAGGCCAACGACACATCCAAACGGTACATCATTCGGCAGATGACTGCGCCAGCTACTCATCAAATCCAAGACATCGCTATCAGCCGGAACATAGTCGCGGAACAGCGCAGTTGTCGCCGCAATTGCCGCGTCGTCAATATGCACCACCAGCCGCGGCACGCTGTAAAATTGATTGTCGCCGCTATCGTCCATGCGCTCGAAATATTCAGAAGGAAACGCCGCAGCGGTACGGGTGGAGTCAGAAGGCATACGAAAACACCGCTTTCCAGATGCACCAGGCGTGCATGTGTATGACAATTTTGGAATAATAAATCGCTGGCAATCGCGTACCAACTGAAGTATACTACGAGCAACAAGAATGCCAGTCCAGTGAAACATAATCGAGGAAGTCATGAAACAGGTTGGCCCCGGGCGGTCGTCTTTGCATACTGAAGGCGATGCTTCCTGGCTGCAAAATGAGCTTCAAGAAGCACATACAACAATCCGCTCGCTGCTGCGCCAGCTCAGCAAAGAGCAGGCTCGCTACGCAGAAGCGATGCGCGCATATAACTTGACGGTTGAGAATTTGATGGAGATTACGCGCGAAAATACGCTGCTGACGCGTGACCGCGATCTGTGGAAGGCGCGCGCCGAGAAAAGTGGACAGCCGATTAATCTGAAGGGCGTTTCACTCAATCTCACGGCCAACGAAGTCAGGGCCATTCGCAAGGCGATGGCGCGGCTTCACCACCCGGATGTGGGCGGCGACTCTGAGCGGATGAAGGTGTGGAACGCCGTGCTTGATCCGCTTGAAGAAAAGTAAGCCAGTGCAAGAACACGGTGCAGCAGTGCTGCACCATTTTTATTGCGCCATGATGACGTGCCCGGCCTCAAGGCGCGCGACCTGCGCCAGCGTTGCAATTGGAATATCGCGCGCTGCCAGTGCCTGACGGCCATGTTGAAATACCTTCTCCACCAGAAAGCCCGCCGCAACAAGCTGCGCGCCCGCCTCTTCCACAATCTCAACCAGCGCCAGCGCCGTCCGCCCATTTGCAAGGAAATCATCTACCAGCGCCACGCGAGTGCCAGCTGGCAAGAAGCGGGCAGAGACCACAAGTCGATATTCGCCGCCTTTGGTTGGTGAAGGCACCAGCCGCGAGAGCGCGGGCGGCTCCACAAGCGGCGCGTACTTCTTGGCATAGACCAACGGGCAATCCAACGCGGTAGCCACTGCCAACCCAGGGGCAATACCGCTCGCTTCAGCGGTCAATACTACGTCGGGCGCAAAGCGCGCGAGGCGCTCGGCGAGTGCTTGTCCCATGGCTGCCATGAACGTGGGTTCAATGCGATGATTCAGGAAATGGTCGATTTTCAAGATTCGATCATCGACAACGCTCGCTTCATCCAAAATACGCTTCACAAGCGGCGCAAACGGCGCATCAATTGATGCTAATTGCATGACAACCCTCGCTCTTTGTTCAAGGCACTCCGATGCGCTATTCTACCATGGCTTGCCAGCGCGCATGCTTGCGTGGCGCATGATTTCGTGGTACGGTACCATGTACAACTTCATTTCTATCACCATGCATACATAAAACAATGAGGGCACTGTGACAGTTCGGACATCGAGACCAAGCCTGTTATATCCTGTCGAAGCGCCGCGTTCCTCTAGCCATGCCGCACTGAATGAGCATGATCTTGGCATTACCCCAATCGTGCAGGCACTCAATTATGATCGACGGCATAGCTCCTTTATCTCGAATATTTTGAACGAATTGACGCGCGACGAAGCGACGATTTGCTACCGGCAAGATGTGCTTGAAAACATGCTTGAACTCCCTGGTTTTGTCGAGCAAGTTGAAGCACTTCTGCCAGCATTGCGCGCGCTAACCGAAACACGACCATTTCTTACGCAAAACACAGTCACGCCGTTGCTGTTGATTGGCGGCCGCATGGCCGAGTTAGACAATTATCTTGAATGCGTAGAAGGCTTGGTGGGTGCGCTTGACACTGCGGGCGATAATGTGCATGCCACCGGGTTGCGCATGCTGCGCGATTACTTGGCAGCGTTGCAAGCCGAAGAAGACTATCAGCGCCTTGCGGCCGAACTGCCCACATTGCGCGAACACCTTGATCATGCCAGCAGTGTTACCATCGGCATCAACCTGAGTACCGATCTTCAACCAGAATCAGCAACTATTGTGTCAATAAATCCGGAGCGCTTTGCGGGCAAAGGCACATTTCTTGAGCGCCTGTTCGGTGAACGCGAGGCGAACGACGCCATGCGCGGCATCACAGCGTTGTACAAAGCGCAGGAAGGCCATGTGCAATCCCCTGAACACGAATTCTTCCGTGATCTCAATCGACTTATTGAGCGGGTCGCCTCACCAGTGTCCATAGCACTGGAGCGGTACAAACGCCTTAACACAGCAAGCTTGGCAGCGTTCGAGCCAGAGCTTGCCTTTTATATTGGTGCGACCAAGCTTATCAACCGTCTACGCGCTGCAGGTCTCCATCTATGCCGTCCGGACGTCGCGCCAATGTGTGAGCGAATGTGCCGGATCAAGGATACCTATAGCCTTGACCTTGCGCTGCGCGCCGACCATACAAACAGGCAAGATGTGCATACATCAGTGATTACCAACGATGTAGCGTTTGATCATGCCCACGCGCTTTGTATCATCACCGGCCCAAATAGCGGTGGAAAGACGACCTACACGCGCGCAGTTGGGCAAGCACATGTGCTGTTCCAAGCAGGATTATTCATTCCAGGCACAACTGCATGCATTAGCCCGGTCGATCATATCTACACGCACTTTGCTGCGCCCGAACGCCTTGATCGCGAAGGCGGGCGACTGGATGAAGAGCTTGAGCGACTTAGCAGCATATTTAACATTGCCACCAGTGACAGCCTGATATTGCTCAACGAGCCACTGACCAGCACAGATCATCGCGCTGCTCAAGTCATTGGGCGTGATGTTATTACCGGCCTGCGTATGCTCGGCGCGCGCACCATCTTTGTGACTCATCTGTATGAGCTATACGATGAGCTTGAGCTCCATGTCGATGGACTCACTGATATCGTTAGCCTTGTCGCCGGCAGCACAGAGCAGCATAATCAAACTACGCCAACGTATACAATCAAACCAGGTGCGCCACATATGCGTAATCATGCACGCGAGTTGGCTGAACGACATCGGCTCAGCTACGCTAGCATTGCACAGACACTGCGCGAACGCGGCATGCTAGCTACAGACAATCATGATCAAAACCGTGAGGTGCGCACGGCCCATCGTGCTGATTACGAGGATTCGGCGAAAATTGCTTAAAACTCATGCTTAGGATTACAGGAACAAAGTAGACAGCTGAAGCATCTTGAAGCCAAATAGAAGCAATTATGCGCTTCCTTGACAATCCGGTACTGCGGTGCTATAGTAGCGCTCGTCGCACGGACACCACGCTGGTTGGCCACCGCGCGACACTGCAGCGACACCACTTGCTGGACGTGATTTGACAACTGCCGCGATTGGTAGTATACTGCCATTCGTTGTTACACGCGGTCTCACTCCTTCCTGGAGGTAGACCTGACAATCCAACCGGTCGCCCACGGGCACCAGGCGCTCCGTTGTGAGCCCTGGGTTTTTTATCGCTTGTGGCTGCCGGTCCTGTACCTTCACAACTGAATCGTGTCGCGTGGGCGTGTCGAACGCCTGCGTCAATCCATTTCGCTGGGCGCAGTACGGTCCGCCGCGCGCGCCCAGCCACAGCATGAAGAGTTTGATCCTGGCTCAGGACGAACGCTGGCGGCGTGCTTAATGCATGCAAGTCGCACGGGCGGCCTTCGGGTCGCCAGTGGCGCACGGCTGAGTAACACGTGGGGATGTGCCGGTTCGTGGGGGATAACGCGGCGAAAGTCGCGCTAATCCCGCATACGCTCCCTCGGGAGGAAAGCCACACGGCGCGGACCGAGCACCCTGCGGCCCATCAGGTCGTTGGTGGGGTAATGGCCCACCAAGCCGATGACGGGTAGCTGGTCTGTGAGGACGACCAGCCAGACTGGGACTGAGATACGGCCCAGACTCCTACGGGAGGCAGCAGCAAGGAATTTTCGGCAATGGGCGCAAGCCTGACCGAGCAACGCCGCGTGCCGGATGACGGCCTTCGGGTTGTAAACGGCTTTTGGTGGGGATGACAATCGACAGTACCCGCCGAATAAGCCTCGGCTAACTCTGTGCCAGCAGCCGCGGTAAGACAGAGGAGGCAAGCGTTGTCCGGATTTACTGGGCGTAAAGCGTCCGCAGGTGGCACGTTAAGTGGGGTGTGAAAGCGGGTGGCTTAACTGCCCGAGGCCATCCCAAACTGGCGCGCTGGAGCCGGGCAGAGGGTGACGGAATTGCCGGTGTAGTGGTGAAATGCGTAGAGATCGGCAGGAAGACCAAGGGGGAAGCCAGTCACCTGGGCCCGTGCTGACACTCATGGACGACCGCGTGGGGAGCAAACCGGATTAGATACCCGGGTAGTCCACGCCGTAAACGATGTACGCTCGGCGTTTGGTGGTGCATCCGCACCGCTGGGCGCCTCAGCTAACGCATAAGCGTACCGCCTGGGAACTACGAGCGCAAGCTTAAAACTCAAAGGAATTGACGGGGGCCCGCACAAGCAGCGGAGCGTGTGGTTTAATTCGACGCAACACGCAGAACCTTACCCAGATTTGACATGTGTCTGCAAGCCCGTGAAAGCGGGTCGCCTTTGAGGGTGACACACAGATGCTGCATGGCTGTCGTCAGCTCGTGTCGTGAGATGTTGGGTTAAGTCCCGCAACGAGCGCAACCCCTACGGCTAGTTATATGTGTCTAGCCGGACTGCCCATTCGGGAGGAAGGCGGGGATGACGTCAAGTCCGCATGGCTCTTACATCTGGGGCTACACACACGCTACAATGGAACGGCCAGTGCGCTGCCACGGCGCAAGCCGGCGCTAATCGCCAAACCGTTCCTCAGTGCAGATCGGGGGCTGCAACTCGCCCCCGTGAAGGCGGAGTTGCTAGTAACCGCGTATCAGCGATGGCGCGGTGAATACGTACCCGGGCCTTGTACACACCGCCCGTCACGTCATGGGAGTGGGCAACGCTTGAAGTCCGTGTGCTAACCGGGTTACCGGAGGCAGCGGCCGAGGGCGGGGTTCGCGACTGGGACGAAGTCGTAACAAGGTAGCCGTACCGGAAGGTGCGGCTGGATCACCTCCTTTCTAGGGAGACGCACCCGTAAGGCGTTCGAGCTAGCCGTCCTCGCGACACGATTCAGGGGTGAAGGCCCTTGCCCCGTTCCTTGTGAACGGGCCAATGCACCTTTCCAAGTACAGATCATCACAAGCAGACATGCTATAGCTGTCGCCCGCGCGGGGTCTCTGCGCGCCGGCGACAGCCGACCCGCCGCGCTGTGCGGCTGGGTCAGGGAAGACAGAATGAGCCAACGGTGGATGCCTCGGCGCGTCGTGCCGAAGAAGGACGTGGCATCGCTGCGATAAGGGTGGGGGAGGCGCGAGCAACCCGTGATCCCACCATTTCCGAATGGGGCAACCCAACCAGCCTGCGCTGGTTACCGTCCATGGGACGGAGGGCACCTGGGGAACTGAAACATCTCAGTACCCGGAGGAACAAGAATCACTCCCGTAGTAGTGGCGAGCGAACCGGGAGCCAGCCTAAACCACCTACGTGCCAAGCGTGCAGGCGTTGCGTAGGTGGGGTTGGAAGTCCGCACATGTCCCGGCTGCATTCCGGGGCCGTGGGGTTTGGTGGATACCCGAAGCGTATTGGAACATCGCACCAGAGCGGGTGAGAGTCCCGTAGGTGACGTCCAGCAAACCCGCGCGTGCGTGAACTTAAGTAGCACCCCACACGTGCAACGGGGTGTGAAGCAGGGCCGCCCACGGCCCAAGGCGCCATACACGACGTGACCGATAGCGCACAGTACCGTGAGGGAACGGTGAAAAGTACCCCGGCGAGGGGAGTGAAACAGATCCTGAAACCGTTGGCTTCCATGCAGTCGAAGGGCGAGGCTCGCTTTGCGAGCCGCCTGACGGCGTGCCTTTTGGAGCATGATCCGGCGAGTTACCCGGTGTGGCAGGTTAAGCCAGTGATAGGTGGAGCCACAGCGAAAGCGAGTGTGCAGAGCGCGTCAGGTCGCACCGGGTAGACCCGAAACCACGTGAGCTAGCCATGGGCAGGCTGAAGCGACCGTAACAGGTCGTGGAGGGCCGCACCGGTGTCCGTTGCAAAGGGCTCGGATGACCTGTGGCTAGGGGTGAAATGCCAATCGAACGTGGAGATAGCTGGTTCTCCCCGAAATGCATTGAGGTGCAGCCCGGGGTCAGGACCGGTCGTGGAGGTAGAGCACTGTTGTTGTGCGGGGGCTTCACCGCCTACCAAGCGACGGCAAACTCCGAATGCCACGACCGGGACCCCGGAGTGAGACGGCGAGTGCGAACATCCGTCGTCAAGAGGGAAACAACCCAGACCTGCAGCTAAGGCCCCCAAATCCACGCTGAGTGGCAAAGGATGTCGCGGTGCTCAGACAACCAGGAGGTTGGCTTAGAAGCAGCCACCCTTGAAAGAGTGCGTAACAGCTCACTGGTCGAGTGCCACGGCGCCGATAATCCAACGGGGCAAAGCGTGGTGCCGAAGCTCAGGCAGCAGTTTCGACTGCTGGGTAGGGGAGCGTTGTGTGCGGCGCGAAGCGGCAGCGGAAGCCAGCCGTGGACTGCACACAAGAGCGAATGCCGGAACGAGTAACAGAGAAGTGGGGTGCGAACCCCCACCACCGGAAGCCTCAGGGTTCCGCCGCACGGGTGATCCGCGGCGGGTTAGTCGGGCCTAAGGGGCACCTTCACAGGTGACCACCGATGGACAACAGGGAGATAGTCCTGTACCACGCACGTTCCGTTTGACGAATGCCGGATGCGGGCGGGTAGATTGAGCGGCGAGACGAGCGCCGTCCAAGCTGGTAGGGAGATGCTGGCTGAAATCCCAGCATTGTTGACCGAGAAGCAAGTGCGAGCGGGGGTGGCAACACCCACCGCGAGTCGATTGACCCCAGACCGTCGAGAAAGGCCGGCTACGGAGGAACCGCGTGCCCGTACCGCAAACCGACACAGGTAGGCTGGCAGAGTATGCTAAGGTGGACGAGTGATCCCTGGTTAAGGAACTCGGCAAATTACGCGCGTACCTTCGGAAGAAGCGCGACTGCAGGCCGTGACCCACGCACGTGGCGAGCGGCAGGCAGTGACACAAACCAGGCCCAGGCGACTGGATAACAGAACCATAGGTCCCTGCTGAAGTCGTAAGACGACGTATAGGGGCTGATGCCTGCCCAGTGCCGGAAGGTTAAGGGGAGCGGTGCAAGCTGTGAACCGAAGCCCCGGTGAACGGCGGCTGTAACTATAACAGTCCTAAGGTAGCGAAATTCCTTGTCGGGTAAGTTCCGACCCGCACGAAAGGCATCACGATCTGGGCAGTGTCTCGACCAGGGGCTCGGTGAAACTGCGATACCGGTCAAGACGCCGGTAACTCCGCGCAGGACAAAAAGACCCCGTGGAGCTTTACTACAACTTGCCATTGTGTGCTGGGCGTGGATGCGTAGGATAGGTGGGAGCCTTTGAACCGGCCCTTGCGGGGGCCGGGGAGGCAGCGGTGAAATACCACTCTTCCACGCTTTGCCCACTCACCCGAGCAAATCGGGGACCGTGGCTGGTGGGTAGTTTGACTGGGGCGGTCGCCTCCCAAAGTGTAACGGAGGCGCGCAATGGTCCCCTCACGCGGGATGGCAACCCGCGGGCGAGTGCAAAGGCACAAGGGGGCTTGACTGCAAGGGAAACACCCCGCGCAGGGACGAAAGTCGGCCTTAGTGACCCTACGGCTCGGAGTGGAACGGCCGTAGATTAACGGATAAAAGCTACCCCGGGGATAACAGGCTGATCCTGCCCAAGCGTTCACAGCGACGGCAGGGTTTGGCACCTCGATGTCGGCTCGTCGCATCCTGGGGCTGGAGTCGGTCCCAAGGGTTGGGCTGTTCGCCCATTAAAGCGGCACGCGAGCTGGGTTCAGAACGTCGTGAGACAGTTCGGTCTCTATCCGCGCGGAGCGCTTAGGGGGTTGCGAGGAGCTGCGCTCAGTACGAGAGGACCGGCGTGGACGGCCCGCTGGTGGAGGAGTTGTCGGGCGACCGGCAGGCTCCGTAGCTATGGTCGGGAGCAAGAACCGCTGAAAGCATCTAAGTGGGAAATGCACCTCAAGATGAGCCCCCTCACTATGAGACGATAGGTAAGGCCCCCCGGAGATGACGGGGAACGCGACCAGCGCTGGCAGCCGGGTGACCGGTGGAGGCGACTGGGGCGCATGGCCGAGGGCTTCCCTGGCCCTGCCGGACGCCGCGGGCGGGCGGCAGGCGGATATGGCTGCGCGTGATGATCGGTACCCCCCTGTCCAGTGGCGTGCGTGGAGCGCGGTGGTCCCACCCTGACCCATCCCGAACCAGGTCGTGAAACACCGCAGCGCCGCAGGTACTGCCGGCAACCCGGTGGGAGACAAGGTCCGCGCGCCCACCCTTAGCGCGGCGTGGAGCAGTGGCAGCTCGTCGGGCTCATAACCCGAAGGTCGATGGTTCGAATCCATCCGCCGCTACCAGCCCTGTGGACAACCAAACTAGCTCATCTCCATTTATTTTGGGGATGAGCTAGTTTGATTCTCAGCCCCGAACATTAGCACGCCAAATCCTCAAGAATGCACGCCACGCATTTTTCTCCGCTAATCATCGCTGCATTAAGGCTGCTGGCCTCCGTGATCTCCGAAGCAATGTATAACCGAGATAATGATGTGCGATTGTCTGGCAGTGTTGGATGAATGTTGGCCGGTTGAGCAAATTGTGCGTAGGGAATACGGTAAAGCCGCAGTGGTTGGTACTTTGCAAGTATCGCTTGTGCCTCTAGATCATCCGCAACCATGCCGATGCATGTCCTGCAAAGCATACCTGTATAGATCAGAATCGCTCATATCCGGCACGCCAAGCACAGTCACGCTTAATAGATGCTTGTTTGGAGGGGCGTATGTGGGAGCAACATTTGTCAACAGTTGCGCGTTGTTAACAAACGCGTCCGGCATAGCATTCAACAAAATCTTCTTACCTCGATAGATTGGCTGGTCACCTGTAAAGTACAGCGTGACCGTTGATACTGCATCTTCTGGCATGGCCATGTCAATAAGTCGGGCTGCCTCCGGTGCAGGTGTCGCCACAATAATAACATCGCCATCGACTTCCGTACCATCGCTCAGATGAACACCAACAACACAATTATTCTTCATGCGTAACATTTCAACAGGTTGGTTACAGTAGATGGAATTTTGTGCTCGTAGTGGTTCAGCGATCTGCCGGCTAATAGCACCAATCCCTCCAGCAGGAATGGTAGTGTTTCCCTCGCTTAGCATTTTGAAATCATACTTAAAACACTTGGCGCTTGTTTGTAGAGTGCGGTCTAGAAAGATGCCCCCATAGAAGGGGCGAAAGAATGTATCGATTATCCGCTCACTAAATCCGCGCTGGCGTAAGTACTCCATGGTTGTACAGTCTTTGCCAGCAAGCACTTGCTCAATGGGCTGGCTGCGTAACTGCAGTGAAAGCAGCAAAGTGCGCATCTTGTCGAGCAATGTCGCTGCGGGTGTCACGGCAGCCGTTAGCACATCGCCGACATTATGGTCACGTAGCGGATCGGTGAGTGTGGTGCGCTTGCCCTGGCAAAAGATGGTAGCGCCTGGATCAAAAGCGCGAAGATCGAGCGCTTGAAGATCAAGATGACGATGCACTGCCGGATACGCGTCGAATAAAACTTGAAAACCTCGATCAAAAATGTACCCGTCTGCGTAATCGGAACGGACGCGACCACCTACATCATCAGACGCCTCGAAAACGAGAACAGTATGATCATGCTGCTGAAGCATGCGAGCGCATGTCAAACCAGCAAGACCAGCGCCAATAATCAGAACACGCATGGAACACCTTTCAAGCGGTTTAATAGTAGAACAGGTTTCTATTGAGCTTCGATACCTCGCTCAAAAAAGGTAGTGAGGGTTTTATCAAGCACCTCAGCATCTACATCAATTGGGAAGAACTGTGAAATACGCGCGGCATGTACAATGCTGAAGAAGGCACGAACCATAGCCTTTGGATTCAGACTCGCATCAACTTCGCCACACGCAATCGCTTCCTCAAAAAGAGACGTGATGAGTGCTTCCATGCGTTGCATATACTTGAATGACTGCTCGTGAGCGCAAAGAATTTGAAACAGCTCGGGGGTAGCAGGCCGCGCCGCCATAGTGGCTTCATCAGCATGCTGCTTCATCATAACACTCAGTAAAAGCATGAGACGTTGTCGCGGCGAAAGCTGCTCAGTTTCTGACTCAACAAATGTAAACAACTTCTCTGCTTCACTAACAAACGCCGCGACAACGAGGTCTTCCTTTGCAGCAAAATGACTGTAGAGGGTGGGCTTCGAAATACCAACATGTGCCGCAAGATCATCCATAGACATTGCAGCGTAGCCTTTTTCAAGGACTAACAAACGCGCTGCTTGTAAAATCTCGTCGCGCAGCATTAAGCGGCGTCGTTCACGCAGTGAAATCGCCATCAAATCGCTCACTTCTTATATACATTTCATGCATCTATTCGTACTCGATCGACGTATAATCACCAGCAACTATTCCCTACTTCTAATCGTCTATTTGATAGATAGGTATAAGTACTTGTAGTATTAATAATTGAATGGTGTACTCACTCTGGTTAAGCCTGGACCATTATCGTCCTTCTCCTCTAGTATACCATTTTCTACTATGCAACGCCGCGTAAAATCAGCCGAATTTTAACTTGCAAGTTAAGCATTTTTACAGTATAGTATCATTGTGAAACTGAGCACAGATCAATAGCTCAGTTTGTTTCTTATTGATGACCTAGAGCGCTTTCTCATCTATTCGGGAGAAGCATGCATGAGCCAACCTAAAGCCAAACCGAAGCTGAACGGCATGATTATTTCAGATACATCCATTCGCCAACCGGTCTTCATCACCATGCTGATGATCCTTGTAATCGTGATTGGGGTGCTAGCCTATCGCACTATGCCGGTAAATCTTTTGCCAGATATTGATTTACCAACAGTGGCAGTATCAATTCCATATTCTGGTGCAAATCCAGCGAGCGTCGCTGAACAAGTCGCCAAGCCTGTTGAAGATCAACTGCAAACGATTAATGGCTTGAAGCACATCACATCAGAGTCGCGCGAGGGATCGACAACCATTATTGCGGAATTTGACACCGGTATTAATGTTGATCGCGCATTGCAGGATGTACGCGATAAGGTAAACGCAACAATTCCTACGCTCCCTAAGGACGTGAAGGATCCTATTTACCAGAAATTCGATCCAAATCAGCAGCCTATTCTCAGCGTTGCACTCTCAAGTAATACGAACCGCTCGCCGCTTGAGTTGCGCAAACTTGTGGATGATGAGCTTGTGCCACGGCTCCAACGTGCAGAGGGGGTTGGCTCCATCTCGGTCAGCGGTGGCCAGGTGCGTCAGATTAATGTACTCATGGACCTCACCAAGCTAACAGCGTACCGGATTCTGCCTGTACAAATCAGCCGCGCGCTCCAGAATGCAAACACGGATCGTGGTCTTGGAACTGTTAAGATCAATAATACTGATGTGAGTTTGCGCGCGCCAAGCCAGTTGCAGCAGCCGTCTGATATTGCACGGGTGCGCATCACCGGGACGCCTTATGCTGTTGGTGATGTCGCTACCGTGCAGGATGGCGTCGCCCAGGTTGACCAATTTGCGCGACTCGACGGCAAAGATGCGGTGTCACTGGCAGTTCGCCGCCAGTCTGGCACGAACACGATTCAGGTGGCCGATGCAGTCAAGGCGCAGCTTGCCCAAATCCAGAAAGATTATCCAGACCTCAACGTCTTTATTCCAAGCGACCAGTCAGACAGCATCCGACAAAGCACCAACTCATCTATTGATGAACTTATTGTCGCTGCCGTAGCGGCCATGATTGTGGTGTTTGTCTTCTTTCGCGATCTGCGAAACACCTTTGTGACCATTCTTGGCCTGCCTGTCATCATGATCGGCACGTTCGCAGCAATCAATGCATTTGGCATCACTATCAACTTGATCTCGTTGCTGGCACTTTCTGTATCAGTAGGCTTGGTCATCGATGACGCGATTGTGGTGCGCGAGAATATCTTCCGACAAATGGAGCGCGGCGTTAGCCCGATGGTTGCAGCAAGCCGCGGCACCGCACAGGTGGCGCTTTCCGTGCTGGCAATGTCGCTGACCATCATTGCGGTGTTTTTGCCTGTGGCGTTCACTGGTGGTATTACTGGTATCATCTTTAAATCGTTTGGTATCACTGTCGCCTGTGCAATGACAATCTCCTTGATCGAGGCATTCACGCTGGCGCCCATGGTATCAGCATACCTGTTCAAGCAGAAGAAGGTTGCCCGGCCACATACTCAGGCGCTCAGCCTTGCCGAAGAAGCTATTGAAGAAGCCAACGACCAACTAAGTTGGTCAGCGCGCATCTACGAGGGCATGCTCGGGTGGAGTCTGCGCCATCGATGGGCGGTCATTCTCATCACTGTGCTCGTGCTGGGATTGAGCATTGTTTCGGCAGCAGGTGTCAAGGTGGCCTTCTTTCCGCAACAAGATACACCCCAATTTGCGATGGGATTTGAATTACCGCCAGGAGCAACGCTGGAGCAAACGAATGCGCTTGCGCAACGCGCTGAGCAGGTTTTACTTTCATGAACCGGAGATCGAAGCTTTTCAAACTACCGTTGGCGGCACCGGCTCGGCCAACACTGCCTCGTTCTTTATTCGACTGCATGACGGCGCGCAAACAATTGATTTTATCAATGCACTACGACCAAAGCTTGATTTTCTGCCAACCTTAGTTGTGGGCAAGCCAACATTCCAAGGTTCCAGCACAGCTGTGACAGGCCGCGATATTCAGTTGAGCATCCGCACAAATCGTGATCCAAACGCACTTATTCCGCTGTTACAAAATTTGAAAGGTAAAGCGCAGGGCATCCAGGGTCTGACAGATATTGACACTACCTTTAAGCCAGGCAAACCAGAGCTTGAGGTGATTGTCAACCCAAGTCGCGTAGGCGATCTCGGGTTCACGAATGATGATATCGCAACCTCGGTGCGCGCCTTGATTAACGGCGATACTGCCACCACATTCCGCAAAAATGGGAATGATACGGATGTCGTCGTGCGCTTGCGCCCAGAAGACCGCGTGGGCGCAGATGCTATTCGCAGCATTGCCGTTCCAACACAGAATGGCAGCGTGCCGCTTAGCTCGATCGCTACCGTGCAGGTTGCGTCCAGCCCAACCACAATCCGTCGCTACGATCGTGAAAATCAGATCATCGTTGGAGCTAACGTCGTTGGACGCAATGTCAATGATGTTCAAAACGAAATTGCGGCAGGTATCAAGCAGCTAAATTTACCGCCAGATGTAAAAACAGAGTTTGTCGGTGTTGCAGCAAACCAAAATGAAGGTTTCCAAACGCTCTTCATCGCCATGGGCCTTTCGGTACTCTTCGTCTACATGGTGCTAGCTTCGCAATTCGGCTCATTCTTACAACCATTCGTGATCATGTTGGCAATGCCGTTCAGCTTTATTGGCGCATTTCTCGCGCTACGGGTGACCAACACTGAACTGAGCATTATTGCCATGATCGGCTTGATCATGCTCCTTGGTTTGGTGGTCAAGAACTCCATTCTTATGGTGGACTTTACCAACAAGCTGCGTGACGCTGGCATGGCAAAGAATGAAGCACTTGCACGTGCCAGCGCTATTCGCTTGCGCCCAATATTGATGACAACCTTTGCGCTGATCGCGGGTAGCTTGCCGTCTGCGATTGGCCTCGGCGAGGGCGCGGCAACTCGTCGTCCGCTCGCTATCACTGTGATTGGCGGATTGATTACATCAGTGCTGTTGACGCTGCTCGTCATCCCAACTGCATACAGCTTGCTTGACTCAGCGACAACGCGCATGGGCAGGTTGTTCCGGAGGCGTAGCACCGAAGGGGCAGTAGTAGAACCACAGCCGGGCGAGGCAGTACCTGCGGCGAGTGGACATATAGTGGATGGTGATGGACATGGCGGTATGCCAAGTGCGCGCGCAGCAGATGGAAGCGGGACTTCAAGTCCGTCGCTTCCGCGGCCCAACCCATCACATAGCCAGGATTAATATTTGTTACCCACATTCAAATATACGTAATGTATTCTATCAGGAGCATCGAGCAAATGACACGCAGGTGGATTTAGGGTGCCGTTGCGAGCTTTGTGGCAGCCGGGTTGGTTGCCTGTACATCTGGCGGCAATCAAGCAACTGTGCAAACAGCACAGCCTATCGCACAGCAGCAGGCAGCTGCCCAACTAACAAGTGTACCAAACACGGCACCACAGAATGCAACAGATACACTCTCCAGTACTCTGGGAATCTCTGATACCACAACCACGCAGCTGTTGGGAGGCATCAGCGGCATTGGTGAGATTACAGCTGTGCAGGACTCGGACCTCGTCTTTCAAGTCCAGGGCATTGTCGCCGAAGTGAATGTGAAAGAAGGAGACACAGTCAAAAAGGGCGATGTACTCGCCTCATTGGATACACGCTCGCTTGACCAGCAGGTACAGCAGGCTGAGGCAGGGCTTCAAAGTGCAAAGGCGCAGGCCTCGGCGCTCGACGAGCCGCCGCGCGCCGCTGATATTGCCGCTGCGCGAGCGCAGGTCCAAAGCGCAGTCGCTGCGCTCAACCAGACGCAGTCTGGCCCCAAAGAAGAGGATGTTCGCTCAGGACAGGCGGCTGTCGATGCCGCGCAGGCGAATCTGCAGGGCACCCGCGACAAGCTGTCACTTGCGAAGACCCAGGCGCAGGGGCAAGTCGATCAGGCAACGCAAGCGCTGACGCAGGCACAGGCAAAATACGCGCAAGCCAAGAGCAATTGGGATTATGTACAGGATACCGGCAAAGATCCGATTCAGCCCAATTCGGTTAATCCACAGACCGGTAAAAAGGTGGGGAACAAACTCAGTGACGGCGGGCGCGAGAATTATTATGCACAGTTCGTTCAGGCCGAGGCCGCGCTGCGGCAGGCTGAGCAAAGTGTCGATCAAGCCGTCAAAGCTGCAGATACAGCACGTCAGAATGAAGTGACGGGCGTACAGGCCGCTGAACAGCAAGTTGTGCAAGCGCAACAATCCTTGCAGAAGCTCACCTTACCGGCGGATAAAGATAAGGTGGCGCAGGCGCAGGCAGGCGTGGCGCAGGCTCAAGCACAGCTCTCGAAGCTCAATCCATCGCCGACAGGCTCCCAGCAGGAACAGGCAGCCGCAGGCATTGCGCAGGCCGAGGCCGCGCTGGAGCTTGCCAAAATCAATCGCGAGCGTGCGGTACTAACGGCACCCTTCGATGGGGTAATCGCAGCAGTCAATGTCGATCCGGGTGACCCAAGCCCAACAGGCAATGCATCAGCGATTCGGATTGTCGATGTAAGCAAACTTCGCGCAGAAGTGCAGATTAGCGACACGGACATTGCCAAGGTGCAAATCGGGCAAACGGCACAGGTGCGGGTCGATGCGCTGCCTGACAAAGAGTATTCTGGCAAAGTATCATACATTGCGCCTGCGGCAAACGTCTCCGGCAATATCCGCACGTACCTTGTGCGCGTTGATTTAGATACGCAGGAAGGGCTGCGCGCTGGCATGAGCGCTCGCGTCGCCATCAACGCCGAGTAACATTGTCGTTTAATAAAGCCTGAAAGCCGGTTGTTGAGCTATGTTCAACAACCGGCTTTCGTTTTTATACGGTGGTTCTGCTTGCCAAAAGAGCATCCAGACGTTGTTGCTCTCGCAATGTGGCCCACGGCACCGACCATGGTTCGAGCCAGCGCTCAATGTCTATGAGTGGCGCAGTACGGCGCTTTTGGATCTCGTGTCGCTCACGCAGCAGGCGCGGTACTTCACGAAGCGCCGCTATGCGCCCTTCGATCATTGCAGGCTGTTGGCCCACAACAGCATAGCTTATGGCCAGCATGTCGTACAGCAACATGGTGGGCAGGCAGCGCATAAGCAGTGGGGCCGGGAAGCAGCGAACAAGCACGCGCAGCCGATTGCGCCCAAGCAGCCGCTGTTTGAACGGCGAGCCTTGAACAGATGTTGCGGAATACACATGGCGCGCTCGTGCAGTTGGCACAACCACGCTTTTCCAGCCCCGCAGCAGCCCGCGCAGTGCCAGATCAACATCTTCCAAATACGCAAAAAATGATGGTTCCATCAGCCCCACGTCTTCCAACATGGCGCGCCGATAGATCGCTGCTGCGCCACTCGGCCCGGCAATAGCAACTGGTGCTACCGGTAGGTCGCTCACAGCACGGCCCGGCCACATGTCAAGTGCCACGCCATCGCACCGCAGGCGAATGCCCCCTGATGCGACCAGATCGGGGCGGTGTGCGAATGTGAGCACACCGCCCGCCGCGCCAATATCAGAGCATATGCGCATGGCATCCAGCAGCGCCGCCACGAACCCCGGCTCCACAAAGGCATCGTTGTTCAACAACAAGAGCAGATCGCCATGCGCCACGCGCAGTCCAGCTACCGTTCCGCCCGCGAAGCCCGCATTCTCATGCAATGCAACAATCGTTACTTTCGGGTAGTGCAGACGCAGCCATGCGCAGGTTCCATCAGTGGAGCCATTGTCCACGATGATAACCTCGGCAGCGTCGGGAAGCTGCGGCGCGAGCGCTGCCAGGCAGTCTGATAGGTAGCGCAGGCCATTCCATGTAACAATAATAACAGACAACATAGCACAATCATAGCACACTCCTGAACCACCACCATATCATGCATCCGGAACGTGGCCTTCACGCTGCAACTATTGTCCGTGGTCCAACGTACTATACGCAGGAATGATGTGCGTAACGCAATGCGCCGTTGCTAAAGGAGCTATTAATGAATCTTCAAAACAATCAGTCGAAGGCTATCGGGATCTTTTTGATCGCAATCGGGGTGGTAGCGCTGTTTGGCTTATGGAATTTGTTGCTGCCAGGCGTGCTTGCAGTTGCCGGCTTTGTCGTATACAACCAGCGGCGCGCAGCAGGACGCACGATCGAGGCGGTGCAGGCGGGCGTATGGCTTTTCGGGCTGGCGTTGCTGTTCGCACTCGATTTCTTCTGGCCCGGCATTCTGTTTCTTGCGGGTCTGAGCATTCTCGCGCGTGGCCATGAATTTCAGGTGGACGACCGTGTACAACGGGTGCTTGGCCGAGCCAGCGGTCGTTCGATACAACGCACGCCGACCACCCAGAATGTCCCTGTCACCGTTGTGCCACAAGAGGCACCCGAACCATCATCGCAAAACGAGGCGGTCACAAATGAAACCCGCCGGCTAAGCTAACGACACTGTCGTATCACAAAAACCCCTGACTTCTAGTAAGTCGGGGGTTTCTTTATGTCATGTATCATTTATGGGGAAGATGGCGGGAAGAAGGCATGCAGCCAACCTTGCCAGTTCGGCTCAGGCGGCGCTGTAGCCACAGGCACCGGCGCTGCCTCCACAGCCTGCGGCGTCGCCTGTGGCAAGACCGGCACCACGACAACGTCACCTTTACGCGCATAACCAAGCTGCTCACGCGCAGCCTGTTCGGCGTAATCGGCTGACTGTGCCAGTGCCACTGAGGTGCTATACTGCCCATTTTCATTCTCAAGTTGGGCAATCTCCGCCTGAACTTGATCGCGCTGGCGATCCATTTGCGCGCTCAAAATCACTTGATTGACAAAATTACCCAGTAGCAACAAAGAAAGCAGCACCAGCCCAACCGTCACAAGCACGACCCCAGAACGCCCCCAATCAGCCCCCTGAGATATCCAGGAAGATACCAGAGCAGACCCCGATCTGCGCATACGTCGGCCCATTGCGTGTCCTATTATTCCGAACGCCCGTTTGTGCGTGGCGCTTCAAGCAGCAGCGGCTCGTCGGCAGTTGCCGTCATGGCGCTTTGGCCGCGGAACAAACCACCTGGCTCGATATGGAGCGCCGCTGTGGTAATATCGCCCCACACCTTGCCGGTCGGCGAAATTTCAAGCTGCTCCACCGCAGTAATTTCACCTTTCACCGCGCCAGAAACATGCACATTTTGGGCCTTAACGGTGGCAATAACACGCCCAGTTTCACCAATAATCAAGTTCCCAAGAACTTCGATATCGCCTTCAACTGAACCATCAATGCGAATATTGCCATCGGCTTTCAGCGTACCAACAATGCTTGTGTTCGCGCCGATAACAGTCTCAGGCCGGCCACTCAATGTTTGTGGTTGCACAGCCGGAGTTTTTTTAGTCCCAAACATTAGCCCCTCCTCTTGGCCCCGTAGTGCGGAAACGTTCGCTGCCGCGCGCGTGGCGGTATGTACTTGAGCGTCTCCTCGTAGAACATGCATTGAGAACTGGCTCTGTAGTGAGGGCATTATAAAAGACTTTAGATGTTCAGGCAAATATATGATCACGCTGTGCGCGGCAGCAAGCGCTCGAAAAGCTCAAGATACGTTTGAATAGCGGGATAATGGTAAATAGGGCGCGCAAGGTAGGAAAACTGAATGATACCATTGGTGTCCACTACAAAAGTACCTCCAAGCTGCTTGGAGGCTCCAAGCGAACGCGGCAGCCCCATGACATTGCCTTGAAGCGAGAGCTTAAGCTGATGTGCCACAACGTGCGGCCCAGAGGTTTCCCAATACGTGCCTTCAACCACACCGAATGCTTGGTATGCCTGCCGCGTCGGGTCAGCCAGGGTGACAAAGGGCAGCTGATACGTCTGCGCATAGCGCACCGTCAAATCAGGATCATGCTGCGAAATAGTGACAACCGCACCACCATGAGCCTGCATCGTAGCATAGGCGTTACGGATTTGAAAAAGATGCTCGCGGCATGCCGCACACCCGAAATGCCGCATGAAGAAAATCAACAGTGGCTGCGCGCTCCAAAAGCGCGCGAGCGGCACCGTCAATCCGCTGCTGTCGAACAACAATAGATCAGGAGCAGCTGTGCCGGGTTGAAGCAAGATGTCGGGCATGACGACCAATCTAGTCAGAAATGAAAACGCCATCTCGTTCCATGATAGCGCATCTCCATCGGCAACACAGTATAATAACGTAACGATATGATGACAGTTCACATAGTCAAGGAAGCATATGCTACGTTGTTATCGTCTGTGGTCACTCTTGTTCCTTGCCAGCATGGCAATACTGCTGCTGTTGCCAACATCCGCCAGCGCCCGTCCGGCTGCCCAGCGCACCGATGCGTTCCGCAGTGCCCATTGCATGTTTGACCTGCCAGCCGGTTCCGTGGAAGGCCGCGATGTCGAGTGCGGCTATCTCACAGTGCCGGAGCGCCATGGCCAGCCGGACGGCCCCACGATTGAACTTGCGGTTGTAATTATCAAGAGCAAGGTCGCTCATCCCGCCTCCGACCCGCTGGTCATGCTGCAAGGCGGCCCCGGCGGCTCGACAATTGACACGTACGCAGCGGTGCTGCTAAGCCAGCACCCGCTCCAGTTCAACCGCGATATCGTGCTCTTCGATCAGCGCGGAACGTTGTACTCGCACCCCGATCTGCAATGCCCTGAAACCACACAACTGCTGCTCGAAACGATTGACAAACGGTTGAGCAATGCAGAGGAGCAGCGGCAATCCGAGGCGGCCCTCACGGCCTGCCATGATCGCCTTGTACGCGAAGGCGTTGACCTGGCCGACTACGACAGTGTGGAAAATGCCGACGATGTGGAGGCGCTGCGGGTGGCGCTCGGCTATGATACCATCAACCTGTATGGTGTGTCATACGGCACGTTGCTGGCGCTCCACGTCATGCGCCAGCACCCGGATGTGTTGCGGAGTGTCATCCTGGACGCGGTGGTGCCGACCCAGACGAATTTTGTGCTGCAAGTGCCACAATCGCAAGAACGCGCCTTTGGGGAATTGTTTCACGCCTGTGCCGCTGACGCTAGCTGCAACGCAGCCTATCCCAACCTTGAGCAGGTATTCTTTCAACTTGTTGATACATGGAACAAAAATCCGGTGCGCGTGCCATTGACTGATCCGAAAACACACACAACATACCAGGCGGTGTTCGATGGAGACATGCTGGTCGAAGCGACATTTCAGATGTTGTATGGCACATCGCTTATTCCAGCCCTACCCAAAATGATCTACGATGCGCGTGATGGCAAGTACACGTTTCTCAGTTCAGTGTTCCCATTCTTGTTGTTTGACCGCACATTCAGCGATGGCATGTATTACTCGGTATTGTGTGCCGAGGATGCGGATTTCAAGCCGGCAGACGTACCGCTCGAAGGCGTCCGTCCAGCGTTTGCCAAAGACGCCCATCAAAGCGCCCAGTCGTTTCTCGACACATGCCAGCGCTGGAATGTGCCGCCACTGGAGCCAATTGCTGATGCGCCGGTGACGAGCGATATTCCAACCTTGGTGCTGAACGGGCGCTTCGACCCAATCACGCCGCCCGCGTTCGGTCAGACTGCCGCGCAGACGCTCAGCCACAGCTATGTGGTTACCTTTCCAAACACCGGCCATGGCGCGCTGCTCGATAGCCCATGCGCGACGAACATCGCCGCCTCATTCCTGGCCGCCCCGCAACACCAACCTGACACAAACTGCGTGGCGCAACTCAGCGGGCCGACATTCATTGCGCCGGCCAACACGCTGATGAGTCCGAGCATTCAGCGCCTGCTCGCGCTGTTAAACAATAACAATTATACGGTGCTACTAGTGCTGCTACTCAGCTTGCTCATGCTGCTATCGTTTATTGTGATCTGGCCACTCGGCTGGATTATCCGCCTGCTACGTCGGGAACCCGGCGAACGTCGTCCGGTAGCTTGGATCGCGCGTGGCGTGGCCATGCTGGCCGGGCTGCTCAGCCTGATTTTCGTCGTGGGTGTCATTGTTGCGCTGTTCCGTACCGAAGATCAGAACAACATTGTGCTGTTCTTTGGGCTACCGCGCCAGTACGGCCCGTTGTTCGCACTGCCGCTTGTCATTGTGCTGCTGGTGCTTGGCATGCTAATCTTTGTCACGCTGGCATGGCGGCGCGGCTTTTGGTCGGTATGGGGCCGCTTGTACTACACCCTGCTGACACTCAGCGCGCTTGGTGTGGCGAGCATATTCCTATGGTGGGGACTGCCGGGCGCGCTGTTTGGCGCTTAGTGTCCACTATATCGAAGGATGCGTTGCATGTGCAGAGCTAAAGCTGAACACGCAGCGCATGCCCATGCGTGTAAATCGTCACCAGCGTGCCGCGCTCGTGCTGCTCGACATGGCCGCCATCCACACTGCCCACTTTAGAAACACCAACCAGCAGCACCTGCCATGGCTTCGCATCGCCTTGCCGCTCAACGCGCACCGCGACTGCTTCGCGTGTCACAGTGAACGTCGCCGCGATGCCACCTGCGAGGTCAGGCACTTCCACGGTTGAAGCATGCCCATCCGCCAGTTCGTACATTTCCAGCGTGAAGCCGTCGGCGTAATCGTAATCTGGTCTTGATTCATCGCTGCCAACTGCCAGCACAGTATTGGGCCGCACCAGCAGTGGCACACTCATAAAGCCGTGATGCTCGCGCACCCAGCGCCCGCCCTCGACAACTTCGCCGGTCAGGTAGTGCGTCCAGCGGCCAGCCGGCAGATAGTACGTGACCATGCCATCTTCCGAGAACACCGGCGCGACCAGCAGCGCGTTGCCAAGCATGTATTGGCGGTCGAGATAGTCACAGGTGGGATCGTCGGGGAACTCCAGCAGCATGGCGCGCATGACCGGCACGCCGGTACGCTGCGCTTCCACCAGCATGCCGATACAAATAGGGCATCAGGCGGCACTTGAGCCTGGTGAACATGCGCAGCACATTCACCGCTTCTTCGTCAAACAGCCACGGCACGCGGTACGACGAACTGCCATGCAGACGGCTATGCGACGACAGCAACCCGAATGCGATCCAGCGCTTGTACAGGTCGGCGCGCGGCAGCCCCTCGAAACCGCCGATGTCGTGGCTCCAGAAGCCGAAGCCTGACAGGCCGAGCGACAGACCGCCACGCAGGCTTTCAGCCATAGACTCAAAGGTCGAGTCGCTGTCGCCGCCCCAGTGGACCGGGAACTGCTGCCCGCCTGCCGTGGCCGCCCGCGCGAACACCACCGCGTCATGCTCGCCGCGCCGCTCCCGCAGCACGTCAAACACCGTCTGATTGTACAAAAAGGCGTAGTAGTTGTGCATCTTGAACGGGTCGGAGCCGTCGTAGTACACCACGTCGGTCGGAATGCGCTCGCCAAAATCGGTCTTGAAGGTGTCCACGCCCATGTCGCACAGGCGGCGCAACTGGTCGCCGAACCACTGACGGGCCGCTGGATTGGTGAAATCGACGACCGCCATGCCCGGCTGCCACAAATCCCACTGCCACACGTCACCATTCGGTTTCTTGAGCAGGTAGCCTTCGCGCGCCGCCTCGGCGAACAATGCCGACTGCTGGGCGATGTAGGGATTGATCCAGACTGAAATGTGCAGGCCGCGCTCTTTGAGCCGCGCGAGCATGCCTTCTGGGTCAGGAAAGACCGCCGGGTCCCACTCGAAGTCGCACCAGTGAAATTCGCGCATCCAGAAGCAGTCGAAGTGAAACACGTGCAGCGGCAGGTCGCGGTCGGCCATGCCCTGAATGAAGCTCGTGACCGTCGCCTCATCGTACGAGGTCGTGAACGAGGTGGTGAGCCACAGGCCGAACGACCATGCGGGCGGCAGCGCCGGGCGACCAGTCAGCGCGGTGTATTTTTGGAGCACTTCTTTCGGCGAGGGGCCGTAGATCACGAAGTATTCCAGCGTTTGCCCCTCGACGCTGAACTGCACGCGCGACACCTTCTCGGACGCGACTTCGAACGAGACGTTTTCGGGATGGTTGACGAACACGCCGTAGCCGCGATTGGTCATGTAAAATGGGATGTTTTTGTAGGACTGCTCGCTGCTGGTGCCGCCGTCCCTGTTCCACGTCTCGACCACCTGACCATTCTTCACGAACGCCGTGAAGCGCTCGCCCAGACCGTAAACCTGCTCGCCCACGCCAAGCTGAAGCTGCTCGTGCATGAAGTGGCTGCCGTCCGCGCGCTCGATGATGCCCATGCCGCGCCTGCCGCTCGACGTGAGCACGCGCCCATCGGCGACAAAATCAACCTGCCATGGCTCGCCGTTCGGAATGCGCACCGATAGTTTGCCACTCGTCAGCGTCGTCGCCTGCTCATCGGCCTCAGCATGCGCGTCAACTGAGATGACATCATCGGGAATAAATGTTGGCCGGTGCGGCTGCGTGCCTGCGAAGTGTGTCATTTTGACGCGGATAATATTTGGCATGGGCGCGCTACATTCGACCGTCAGCAGCGGGCCGGTGAGCGTGTCGCCGCGCTGGTTGATGCGCTTGGTCGCGTAGACGGTGAAGGCATACGGCGCGAGCATGCGGTCGCGCGCCTCGACGGGGTAGAATGCGGTGACATCTGGCTGCAAGAGCCAGTTGCCGTCAGTAAATTTCATGTGATGTCCTCGCTACTTCGCCGCATTCGCCGCGATCACATCGCGGTACCAGCGCCCGCTGTCCTTGATCGTGCGCTGTTGCGTTGTAAAATCGACGTACACGATGCCAAAACGCTTGGTGTAGCCGAAGGCCCACTCGAAGTTGTCCATGAGCGACCAGGCGAAATAGCCCTTGAGCGGCGCGCTGTCGTCCATGGCCTGTCGGCAGGCGGCCAAGTGCAGCGCGTAATAGTTCAGCCGCTCAGGGTCGTGGACACGTCGCTGGCCGTTCTCGGTTGTCGGCGGCTCGTCGTCGTAGGCCGCGCCGTTCTCGGTAATGTAGAGCGGCCCGGTGGGGTAGCGCTGGGATATATCGACTAATTGGTCGCGCAAAGCCTGCGGAACGATCGCCCAATCCATGGCCGTGAACTCGACGTTTTCGAGGCGCACATTGCGGACATGCAGCACCGGGTCTTCGTCGCCGTCGCGCAAGATATTTGGCGTGTAGTAGTTCAGGCCGAATTCAACCGCGAGCCATCCGCATCCTCGTAAGGGAGATTCGGGATGAGGGCTTTCCCCAACGTTTTTGGTGGTTACCTGGCCTTTAGTGGCCTTTTGGAGTTCGAGCCCGAGGGCTCCGGGGTCAGCGCCCGTTCGTTGTTATCCCGATCAAGGCTGAGCTTCGGATCGTAATAGCTAACCACCGTCGGGTTCGTTTCGAGTTTGTAAGGCTGAGCTCCGTTGTAATACACATTGCCTCCCGTGCTAGGGCGGAAACTGCCGTTTGTCGTAAACGGCAAGGCCGTACAGGTGATGGTGCTTTGGGTTCTCCCCGGCTGACGAAAATATTGTTGAAGAAACGGGAATAGCCGCCCTTTATATTGGTGAGACCGGCAACAATGGTGGTGTGGGGCGGGTGATAAGGTGTTTCCCGGTTTGGTTCCGGGGCGCTGACCATCGTTCCCGCAAACAAATTGTGCGCGTAGGCTCCTCCCTGGGACACGTCGAGACGGTTTCGCCCCGGAAAGGAACAGGTTGTTGTCCACGACAAAGGGCCCATGATTGACCTCCACGAACAAGTCACGGCTGTTGTCATGGAAAAGGTTGCGTGCGACGCGCGTGCCCTGGGCCATCCAATCCAGCCAGAGGCCAAGGCACGTATTGTAGATGTGGTTGTTCGCGATCAGCGTGTCGATGGCGGCGTGGAATTTGATGCCAGCCATTTCCGCTCCGGTGAAAAGCCTCCGCACGTGAATGTCATGAATGGTGTTTCCGGTAACTTCACTGAACGCCGCCCCCGTATTCCGACCATGCCGGCCTGTTCGCAATGTGAGATCCGGTTGTTCCGCACAATGTGGTGTCCGATGGTATCGCGATTCCAGCCTTTCTGAGCGCCCTTTCAATGGTTTTCACGTAGCCTTCGGCGGTGTTCGCTGACGTGTTGTCCACTGGTCCCCATGCTTACCTAATGTGATGCCCGAGCACACCGAATGACTGATGTCGTTGTTTTCGATGATCCAGCCCTTGCTCCAATAGATTCCGATCAGGCCTATCTGTTCGGCAGTCGGAGGAGCCCATGGGGTTGCCGCATGGCGCATTCCGAAGCCGCGCACCGTAATATAGTTTCGATGTGGTTGGTCCGGGTAGAACACTGTCTGGCGGACATTGATCTCGACCGTCTCCTGGTTGGGATCGGCGTCATTAAATTGCGCCCAGAGGGTTGTATTTGCTTCGTCCACTTTAGCGAACCAGAGCGGCACCTGGCCAGCCGGTCGTTCCTGGCAGGTGTCCTTCGTTGTTTGAACGCGAGGCAAACAGTGCGCGCGCCCTCGACTGGTTTGATTCTAATTTTGAAGGAAGACCATGATTGCCATCCCCCTGTGTTTGGGATCGTGCTCTTGCCCAGAAGCTCACCGTCCGGCGATCCCAGGCGAACCTCAACGATGCCACCTTCGGTTGCCGATGCGGCGCGGACTTCCATTTCCCCGGTTTTTGCACCGAAATCGATGCCTTCGTAGCGAACCCAATCTCCGTGGTTGATCCAGCCAATGCAGTCGCCGCCTTCTGAGCAGGGCGCCGTCTGTATGCCTTGTTTGAGCTGCAAAGGCTGACGAGGATTTGCGTTGGGATTCCATCGCGGTGGGCTGCAGCCACGCAAGGTTCAGCGGGTACCTGCGGGTCCGTGTCCGTCAGCCATGATGGGCTTTCGCCTGTTCTCAAAACCTCTTCAAGTTTGGCGGCCTCGATCAGCCACTCTCCAGTTGGGGTCTACCGCCCCGGTGTGGTGAGGGCATCCCTTCGGCTCGAACCAGTCGCCGCGAATCAAGTTGATGTCTGATTGAAGTCGCCAAAAAGCGAATTTGGCACTGTGGCTTTCCGGATGTCCTGTTTCACACTTGACCCAGTTCTTCACGATTTCCGAACCCCTGATTTCAACTGTTTCACCGCAGGCGGCCTGGTAAACAATGCGTTCTTTCTCGGAGGCGCCCCCCCGGGGTGGGTTGACCCGCTCGCGATACACACCTTCGTGGACCGTGACTTTGTCCCCGGATTGCGCCAGTTGCGCCGCTCGCTGGATCGTGCGCAAGGGAGCCGATTTTGTCCCGCGATTGGAGTCATTGCCATTCGGGCTGACGTGGAGTTCCGCAGCTTTGATTTTGGCAAAACTAATGGCAGTAATGGTCGAGGCAAGGACGAGCAGGGATTTGCGTATGTTCATAGATGGCCTGATGATGAGACGCGATCTGAACATCTTTTTGCGTTTGCCGCAAGCCTGTCTGGATGCAACTGATGCAAGGCAGCCATTCTCGTTGTGGCACTCGCCGTTCTGGTCCTCAGACGTGTGTCCGGTTATAAATCCTGATGCTTCAGTTGCCACTTGGCAGAGCGGGACCGGTTGCCAATGGTGAAACCGCCATCCCCAGTCGGCGCAGAAATGAATTGAGGACTGCGGCATGACCATCCGGCGGATTGCCGTCCACTCCCATGCGCACGATGACGATTTCCCATTCGGGGATGATCACGCAAAGGTTATGATTGAGTCCGGCCGCGTAAAAGGTAAGTGGCGGGGCATCAGGCATCAGGCGAGTGCCGTCGGCGCGAAACCTGTTCACCCACCAGTTAAAGCCATACACCCCGGCTCCATTGCTGCCGCGCCGGTCAGTGTCGGCTACGGGTAGGTGGGGGGAAACCTGGTGGCGGGTTGCCTTGCGCACCCACTCTTCAGGCACGAGTTGGCGGCCATTCCATCGCCCTTGGTTGAGAAACAGATGACCGAAGCGGGCGAGGTTCAGGGCGTCCGTTTGCAGTCCGGTGCAGCCGTTACGAATCTTAACGCCGCTGATTTCGCCCTCCAAAGTCCAATCGGTAACTGTCATGCCAATCGGGTCCAGCACCCGTTCGCGGAGCAAGTCGAGCAAATCCTGCTCGGCCACCCGGGTAAGCACGCGGGCGAACATCATCTGCGCTTCGTCCCAGTAGGCGAACTTCGTACCAGGGGCGAATAGTGGCTCGGTGGGGGTGTACGGGGCAGGGGACCAGTCTTGGCTACCCGCTCCCCAACGGCTGCCCCCTTTGGCGTTGTAGCCGCTGGTCATGGTGGTGAAGTCGCGGAAAGAACATCGGGGTACAGTTCTTGAAGTGCGGGTTCGAATTGCGCTGCCGGGGTGTCCAGAGTGACGAGTCCGTCCTCTACCAGCAGACCCAGCGCTGTGCTGGTAAAAGATTTCGTCGCGGACCAAACGTTGTGAGGCCGGTTCGCCGCCTCACCCCGATGGAACACGACTCCTCGTCGTGCGAGCACGACCTCATCCACTCCGTTGGTGCCGGTGTGCATCCGCCAGAAGTTGAGCGCATGGTTTAGTCCTGCGGGATCCACTCCTAAATCGTGAGGCGGCATTTCCCGCCAGGTGTCCCCGGGAAACTGCATGTTTTCTGGTGGTTTGGAGCAATTGAAGCGGTCGCAAACCCATGGATTAATCCATGGCCAGACGTTTCGTCCGTCTCCATTCACGTTCATGGTCAGGAAATTGGCGGAGTTCACGCCCTCACCACTGGACGAGTGGGTAAACGCAACATTGAGGCGGTAGTCTAAAAACGGGTTGGAATGGGCAGTCTCGCTCGTGGCGGGGCCGTCAAATGTGAGTGTGATGCGGTGCCACAATTGAGTTTCGCCGGTTAAATTGGGCGCCGCCGACACTGATTCACCCAGGCAAACCAGCATGAACCAAATTATCGGGCGCCGCCATTCGCCATTCCCGCCCTTGGTGGTTCCGCTCAAGGTTGGTCCGGGAGTTGACCGCATCATTCAATCTTCCGGTTGTTCCAGCCTGGCGCAAAGTTTAAGGCTGCCGCATCAGGTTCGGCTTGAGGCAACGTGCAATTCTACTTGGCCTTCACCATCCAGCCGCTTTTGACTTCCGCGCTGCTGGTGTAGGAAGCTCTGCTCCGGTCCTCCTGGACGTTTTGCAGCACCACTTCACCGGCGAATTTCTCTTCCGAGAAAACCACCGCACCCTTGTCGTCTTTGATATCCACGACTTCATACAACCCGAGTTTATCGCCAGCCTTGAAGCCCTGTTTGCTGCCGATGGAAACGATCAACGAAGATTTATCGACGACGGCAAGAACTTTGCCGGGGGTTGCCTTCAGGGCGTCGGTGGAGGCCTGCGCTGCCTGCTCCTTTTTGGCAAGCGCCTGCGCCTTGTTCTTGCTGCGGCCTGATGGTGGTATGTTGGCCATGGAAATCGCCTGGGCGATGTTGGTCACCGCTTTGGCTGTGGCTTTTCCCAGGGCGCTATTCATGAACTCCTGGTTGGAAAATCCGACGTTGCCACCGTGCCCGTCGACAGCCACACCGACATCGAAGCCAGTGCCCTTTTCAGCGGCGGTCGCCTGGCCGGTCTTCACTACTTTGCGATTGTAAACGTCCACCAGACGCCAATCGATCCGCACATCGGCAGTGTTCATTTTCAAACCGAGCCTCCCTAGGCTGCCAGGGACAAATCCGCCGAGCCCTACTCCTTGTTGTTTCGCGCCAAACCGGGTCACTTTGCCTCTCAACATGAAATCCGCCCCCGCCCAGCCGCCCTTTTCGACACGCTCCTCCTCGCTGACGAACCCGGTCTCGCCCAGCTTCATTTCTTCAACCAAATCGCCCAGCGCGGTGGATTCGAGCACCTCAAATTTGCCTACCCGCGTTACCTCGGTGATCAGCATTTCGGCCAGGCCTTCGCCCAGGGCGGGTTGCCATGCCATGATCTGGCTCGTGTCCCCGTCCAAAGGTGCGACGAACAAAGTGGGCAGCCCTTGATCCTCGGCTGCAACTACCGTGATTGCAGATGCCAATAGCGCGCTCAGAAAGAAATGTTTCATGCTGACGTCAATGCACGAGAGCTGCTCCGGTGTCAAACACGAAAATGCCAATTTGGATTTCAGCGATTTCCGGCCTATCTCCGCCAAATAAGGATTGCCTCTCTGGGAGCCTCTGCTAATTTATCTGCCCTTTGCGGTGCGCGATTGCGCGTACCTTGTGAAGGGAAGCGGCCTCCAGCGGCGTCTTGCCGTGCGAGTCCTTAACAACACTCAATTAAATCCCGTGTTCCGCGGGATGGTTCGCCCATGGCGGACTGATAACCAAAGGAAAATCGTGATTAGTATCGGTATTAAAGAACTGTTGGACTCAGGAGTTCATTTTGGCCACCAAACGAAACGGTGGAATCCCAAGATGAAGCCGTTCATCTTCGACGCGCGCAACGGCATCCATATTATTGACCTTAGCAAGACTCTCAACCAGCTCGAGAGCGCCTGCAACTTCCTTTCAGAAACCGTCCGAAAGGGCGGTAAAATCCTGTTCGTCGGCACCAAGAAACAGGCGCAGCAAGCGGTGAAAGAAACCGCCAAAGAATGCGGCCAATTTTTTGTAACTGAACGATGGCTCGGTGGCACCCTGACCAATTTTGCCACTATTAAACGGTCCATCGGGCGGCTCAAGCAGATCGAGAAGATGGAAGCCGATGGTTCCATTAACGATTATGTGAAGCAAGAGCAGTCCATGATTCGGCGCGAGGCGGCTCGTCTGGTGAAGTTTTTTGATGGAATCCGTTCCATGGAAAAACATCCGGGTGCCATGTTCATTGTGGACATCAAACGGGAACACAACGCGGTTGCCGAAGCCCGGCGGCTGAAAATCCCGGTGGTGGCGATCGTGGACACCAACTGCGATCCCGACCAGGTAACGCATCCCATTGCCGGCAACGACGACGCAATTCGCTCGGTGCGCGTAATCCTTGCCACCATCGGACAGGTGATTACCCAGGGACAGGCCGAATACGAGGCCAAGCATGCCCGGCGCCGTCCCGCTCCAGGGGAAGCCGCACAGCAGCCAGCCCCCGAAGCGGTGGACGCGGCTCTCACCGCGGTGCCCGAAAGTGCCACAGCCGTGGCCAGCCCCACACCCGCCGCCTAACTTTTCCTCCGGAGGGCGAGCCGCCAAAGCGAACCCGCCCTCTGAAACATCTGCTGAACTCGAATGTTAACCTGCTAACAAGGATATTTTAAATGGCTGAAATTACTGCTGCCGCGGTCGCAAAATTGCGAGAAATGACAAACGCGGGAATGATGGACTGCAAAAAGGCCCTTGCCGAAGCCAGCGGCAATATGGATGCCGCAGTGGATATTCTGCGCAAGAAGGGCGCCGCGACGGCCGCCAAGAAATCTACTCGGGAAGCCCGTGAAGGGGTGATTGCCCAGTACGTTGCCCCGGGGGGACGCCTCGGCGTCCTGGTCGAGATCAATTGTGAAACGGATTTCGTCGCGCGCAACGATATGTTTCGCGCGCTCGCTGATGATGTGGCCAGGAAGCTCGCCACTGACGGCAGTGTAAACCTGGATGCCGAGCGCGAAACGGCAGTTGCCCAATTGCGTGAGAACATCAAGATCCCCAGGCACAACCGCATGGAAGTGAGTGGCAATGGCCTGGTCGCCGCATACATTCACACCGGCGCGAAAGTCGGCGTTCTGGTGGAAGTGGGCGCTGGCAAAGAAGCGACTGTGGCGAATGACACCTTCAAGCAACTGGTGAAGGATATCACTCTCCAAATCGCGGCCGGCAGCCCCCTGGCTGTGTCTCGCGAGCAGGTGCCGGTGGATCTGGTGAGCAAAGAACGCGAAATCGCCGCTGAGCAGGTCAAAGACAAACCGCCGCAGGCCATTGCCAAGATTGTCGAGGGCAAGCTGGAAAAGTTTTATCAGACCTACTGCCTTGTCGACCAGGGTTTTGTGAAGAAGAACTCGGAAATCTCCGTTAAGGAACATATGGGGACCATCGCCAAGGAGTTGGGCGATGAGGTTGCCATCCGGCGTTTCGTCCGTTTCCAGGTAGGCGAGGCCCCGGCCGCGTAAGGCCGCATCTCATTACTGAAACAGCAAGGCGTTCTAGCGAACGCCTTTTTTGTTGCCGGTCATTCACCGCAGCTGCTTTTCGGGAACGCTTGCGCAGCGGATGCACTGCCACGCGCGCGTTGCCCTCGCTGATGCTCAGCCGCACCGCCCCCGAGCGATAATCAATCGCGCCAT
>CAWIPL010000010.1:0-452542 GCA_963838085.1 uncultured Chloroflexia bacterium | reverse complement strand
CTCCTTACAAGGGTAGGTAGAGAAGGGATTGAACGGATGGGGAACGCGCAAAATCTTCTGGCATCATGGATGTGCTTACGCATCGTGATACCGGAGGAGATTGATGCGCGTTCCCCACGAATTGTACCAAATGGAAAGCGTGATGGCACAGCGGTTTCCCAGCTTGCGTCCTGCCCAACAGCGTGGCTTAGCGCTGTGGGTATATGGCACCATCCTGGCGCAGAGTGCTTGCCAGTCTGCGGTTATTACCGCCGTATTGTTTCTTGACGACTGGAACACGCTTCGCCAACGCCTGCGCGAATGGCTGTATGATGGTGCTGACAAAGCCGCTCCCTGTCGAACCCAAATCGAGGTCCAGAGTTGCTTCGTCCCGCTCCTGCGCTGGATTGTCGAGTGGTGGCAAGCCACAGAGATCGCGCTGGCTGTGGACGCGACTTTGCACACTGATCAGATTGTTGCGCTGGTCGTGAGTGTGCTGTATCGTGGCAGCGCCATCCCAGTTGCGTGGTCCATCCTGCCTGCCAATCAACCAGGTGCCTGGATGGGACCGATCATGCGCCTGCTTCGGTTGATCCGCCCGGCGCTTCCTGCGCATCTGACGGTGCTGGTGTTGGCTGACCGTGGCTTGTGGAGCCCACGCTTGTGGAAACGTATCCGCGACTTGGGCTGGCATCCGCTGTTGCGCATTCAAGACACGACGACATTCACGCCTGCCGGAGGGAAGCGTCAAGCCAGTCGCAGCCTGGTTCAGCCAGGACAGGGGTGGGTTGGACGAGGACGATTGGGCACCCCCAAGAAGCCACAACTGTCGGTGACATTGGCGGCAATCTGGAGGGAAGGTCAAAAGGACCCGTGGGTGGTGGTGAGCGACCTGGCGCCGCATCGGGTCGGGGCGAGTTGGTACGCGTTGCGGATGTGGATTGAGTTGGGATTTCGAGCGCTCAAAGGTGTGGGCTGGAAATGGGAGCATACACGCAGACGCGACCCAAGGCGAATTGAACGCTACTGGCTGATCGTGGCGGTGGCAACACTGTGGACGCTGGCAACGGGAACGCGAGTAGAAGATGCCGACGAAGTCGGTGTGGAACCAGCGCGCGTGCGAACACCACCAACGCCACAGACAGCCAAGCGCACGCGGCTCGCGAGCGTGTTTCGTGTCGGTCTGGGATGGTTGCGTCATCAACTGGGGCGTGGTCGTATATGGACGCGCTTGTGGTTGCGTCCAGAAGTATGGCCTGATCCTCCTGAGCGGGTGAACATGGTGATTGTTTCCGACCCATAGCATGTTTACCTACCCTTGTAAGTATTGTGGGAGGGCAGCGCTGGTTCGCAATGGTCATAGCGCGAATGGCAAACACCGCTATAAGTGTCGCTCTTGCAATCGGCAAAGCCGTGACAACCCGCAACCAAACGGCTACCCTGAGGAGCGACGCGAAGAAATCTTGCGCGCCTACCAAGCGCGCGCAAGATTGCGCGGCATTGAACGCACAGTTAAGGTCGCTCGCAACACAGTCTCCTCCTGGTTGCTCAAAAAGGGGGCCAACTCGGACCTTTAAGCGCCACCGGACTGCCTCCTGACCCCCACGACCCGGAGAGTGTCGCTTTGGAAATTGACGAAGTGTGGGCGTTTGTGGGGAGCAAGAAGCATGCGGTGTACGCATGGGTGGCCTTGTGTCGCAAGACCCGGCAAGTGGTTGGCGTGGTGCTCGGTGACCGAAGTGCGGCGACGTGTTGGCGGTTGTGGATCTCCATTCCCCTGCCCTCGCGAACTGGCTTTTGTGACACCGACTTCTGGCACGCATATCAGGCGGTTATTCCTATTCCAGACAGCCAACACGTTGCGGGCGGCAAAGAGACCGGACAGACCAACCATATCGAACGCTGGAACAATACCTTGCGCCAACGGCTCGGACGGTATGTGCGTAAAACCCTGTCGTTCTCAAAGTCGTTCGTGATGCACTGGATTTGTTTACACTTCTTTTTGCATCGTTACAATGTGGAGATTGCTGTCCTCCGAGGTTGAGCCACTACCGAAGCTATCTAAAAATTCAATACAGATAGAGAGCAGGAGTGACTCTTCGCAGCATCCAATGAATATTGGCAATCTTAATCATCGCTTCGCTTGATTCAGTCGTCGTTTCATAATCCTTGCTGAGGCGGCGGGTAGTGGCTCAACGGCGGCGGATAGCAATCTCGAGGTTGTAGCGCTGCAAAAAGAGGTGTAAACAAATCCAGTGCATCACAAACGACTTCGAGAACGAGAGCGTTTTGCGAACGTAGCGACCAAGCCGCTGACGAAGTGTGTTATTCCACCGCTCAATGTGATTGGTTTGGCCCTGCTCCTTGCCGCTCGCTACGTGCTGCCCATCGGGAATAACTTCCTGATACGCTTCCCAAAAGTCGGTATAACAGAAATCAGTTCGATACTCAAGTGGAATAGAAATCCATAACCGCCAGCACGTGGCCCGAGAACGGTCGCCTATCGCAGCAAATGGATTGAGCCAGGCGAGTGAACGTTCCACAATCCAGCGCTTTGGTTGCACCTGAAAGCCACACTGCTGTGCTGGACGTTTCACAATTTCAAGCACAAAACGACTCCATTGGGTCACGTACTCAGCCAATTCGCTAGCATAGGCACTGTCTGCCCAAATCTTTTTCAGTCCAGGGAATGTTCCATGTGCTTCATCACACAACTCAACTCCGCCATCGCGATCTTGCAATGCTGCGCTTGTGACCCAGACCAGCAACAGCAAGCCCAGCGTGTCAACCAGGATATGCCGCTTGCGCCCTTTGATATTTTTTCCCGCATCATAGCCGCGTTCTTCGCCGTGACCCGTGGTTTTGACTGACTGGCTATCCAATACACCAGCGCTTGGTTCGGGCTGCTTGCCCGCCGTCACGCGTGCCAATGCACGCAAGTGCTGCAACACCTGATCCCAAATCCCACTGCGCGTCCACTCCAGATAATAATAGTTGACGTGCCGATAATCTGGGAAGTCATGCGGCAGCATCTCCCATTGGCATCCGGTTTTATCGAGGTAGAAGATTGCGTTGACCATTTCGCGAATATCGGCGGTTCGCTTGCGACCAGGGCCATCCTTTTGGGCAAGGAGTGGCGCAATCCATTCCCAAGCTTCATCACTGATGTCAGTCGGGTACGGTTTTCGTCGTATTTGCCTGCTCACGTGACGCTCCTTTTAGGCTTAATAATCGCTTTTCGTACGAGCAGCAAATTCTGTTCCTTATCACGATATAATTTTTAGATAGTTTCTAAGCGCCTCGAGGTGCGCCGGCATCGTGATGCGCTCGCACGAGATGTCAGTTTCCATGTAGCCACGCATGAGTTCGTCAAGATATATATACACGATATGCTGTTCGGGCAGCCGCTCGTTCGCAAAGGTTGCCCGAATGATGGGGCCAATGTTGCCACAGTACAGGTAGAAAAACACCGGTTTATCCACCAGTTCGAACGCCTGCTTGATCAGCAGCCGTGCCATGGTGCTGGTGCCGCCTTCGTGCATGCAGTCGTCAATCACCACCACGCGCTCCGGAATGATCTGGTGCGCTTCGGCCTCATGGTGCATCTGGGTCACGATCTGCTGCGCGTAGGCATCGTCGCGTAACCATGCGTCGATATTGTCGAACAAATCATCGTCCTCGTCCAGCAGCCAATAAATCATGGTGCCGGTGCTGCCTTCCTCCCAGCGCGCAGTCATCTCGCGCCCAATGTGGGTGTAGATCACCGGCGGCAGTGCGACGCCGTGCGCCTGCGCAAGTGCCTCGAGCGGACGGAAGTGCAACTCGCCAGTGCGCAGCAGCACGACAATCAGTTCGGGCGCATCGGAGCGCGGCACCCAGCCGATGCGCCCATCCGCGGCTGTATGCGGCGTGGCGAACGTGTGCAGGGCGCTGTGTGCAAGGCGATGCAGTGCTTCAGCGAACGGCTGCGGGATGACAATGTCAGGTAAAGACTTCATAGGAGATGCTTAGTAATCGCTGACCTCGCTGGCATGTTACTCCGCTTTCTGCATCTGCTCAAGGTGTTGCCGCACTGCCTTGCGCAAGCCCTTGACTACCAGCGCGTAGGACTCGTCGATCATGGCGTGGATGCCCTCGTCGGGAATGCTGCCGTCGAGCGTCACACTGTTCCAGTGTTCCTTGTTCAAGTGGTAGCCCGGCTGCACCGCCGGAAAGGCGTCGCGCAGAAATTGGGCATGTGCCGGCTCGCACTTCAGCGAAAGCTCTGGCGGGGTCGCGTGCTCGGCCACGAGCGCGAACATCTTGCCGCCGACTTTCACGACCAGCGGCTGCGGGCCGAACGGGTGGTCCTCAACCGCACCGGGCTTGGACAGGAGGTAGCTGCGCAGAGTTTCGAGATTCATCATGTCCTCACTTCGCGCAGGCGACGCATGAGCAGGGCCACGTCCGCGCCCTGGCGGCCGCGATAGGTGCTGAATGCGCTTCTTGTCGGCGTCGTGCTCCTGGCCGGTGTAGCGCTCGCACCGCACAACACGTTCGTTCTCTTCGGTTCCAGATGGTATCGTCTCACCATACTCTTAACTGGTACTACCCATCTTTGCGCATCTCCTGCTGGCGCATTGGCATACTGTCGATCGTCACAAACACGTCGTTCGGTGCAACCGGCTGGTCATACTGCTGCTTGACACTGCCATCCTTGCCAACCAAGAATACTCGGAAGCGACCTCGTGGTGCGTTGAATTGCTTCCAGAGCGCTGCCGTTGCTTCGGGCGAGACGTGCTGCGCACCAATCCGATTCGTGCCCTCCGCGTCCTCAAAGAACGCCCCAACCACCATGTCGCGCTCTTGCAATGCGTCGGTCGCAGCATCAAGCATCTGTTCTTGCTGTTGATAGCTTGTATCAGCCGCCGACGGCGCAAAGATCAGCAGCAAGCGGTTGTTCCATTGGTATGTTTTCAGGTCAACAGTGTCCATGAGGATATCTCCTTTCAATCCATCTGCCAAACAGACAGCACGAAAGGTGCCAAAAAAAGAAGGGCGCACCTCATGCGCCCTCCCGAAGCCGTATGTATAGCGACTAATTACATCGGCGCGTTGACGCTGATGTTCGGATCGTTGATGTCGAAGTAGGTCAGCAGTGTGCTGGAGCGAATCGGTGGAATCGCTTGCCCGTTGATCTCGCTGGCAGGCAACGTGAGCTCGACGTTCTGCTGATACAAAAAGCCATCCTGCGGGTTGACCCAGAAGTCGTACTTGTAGGTCGCCTGCTTGATCAGATCGCGTTCGGTCGAGGAAAGGCCGCGCGCCGCGCCAGCATCCATCATCAGGGTACGCTCGCCGCTGATCCAGACCTGGTAGTGATCAGTCATCATGCCGTTCACTGGCTCGCTGCCGATTTTCAAAATGGCATTGGCGTTGCGCTGCAGGAGATTGAACTGCGCTGACATTGGCTGCGTGCCCGAGCCGCCCGCCGACTGATCGCTGCGCTGCCATGCGCCCTCACCCTCGCGCTGGTACACCGCGTCACCAATCTGCACGTAGTAGACCAAACCATTCGAGCTGTCGGTGCCAAGCCAGAAGCTGATGCGGTCCGGCAGCACAGTTTCGCCGGAGCCGTAGCTGTGTGACGTACTGCCGCCAACATCAACAGTGCTGAGGAGCTTGAAACGAGCGGTGGCGTAGTTGTTGACGAACGGCAACTGATCGACGCGCTCGGCAGCATGTGTTGGTAGCGCGGCCAGCACAAGACCGGCGAGCATGATGCTCCACAGGAGCAAACGAAAAACCCGTCGGGACGCGAATAGAAGCGGCGGATTGAACATAGCCTGCATGACTTAATTCCTTTACAGCTAAAAGTATACAGTGCTATAAGATAAACGTATTGGAGTTGTCGATTTGCGCGGAAATGTTGTCACTATTGTAGCACGTTGGTGTCGTTTCTAAACAACAAGCGGCGGCCTCTATGAGCCGCCGCTTGTCATTCGCCATGCCCTATTGTTATGTATACTACTTGCCAGTGTACACAATTCGGTAGATATTGTCGTTCTGGTCGTCGGAGACAAACAGCGCGCCGTTCGGCCCGACCGCAACGCCTGCCGGGCGGCCCCATGCACTTCCACACGCTTGTTGATCGTTGTCACGGAAGCCGCTCAGGAACGTGGATGAGGCAACCGGCATGTTGTCCTGTACCTGAATGAATTGCACCTTGCAGTCGCGCGGCGTCTGGTCAGCGTTCCACGAGCCGTGATACGCTTCGAACAGGCCGCCCTGATATTGTGCCGGGAACTGTGTTGCGCCGTAGCGTGCCATGCCGAGCGGCGCTTGATGCGCGAGATCGGTGAACAGCGCGGGCGTCGCCTGATCGCAACTGCTAATCGGCGGTGCAAACGGCACGCGTAAATCGTGAACCTCCTTGGCGTCCGGCGGCACTACGCCCAGCTGCGCCGTGTAGCAGAACGGCCAGCCATAGAATTTCCCCTTCTCGATGTTGATCACCACTTCTTCAGGCGGCACGTCGTTCCCAAGCCCGTCGCTGCCATTCATGTTGGCCCACAACTGGCCGTTCGGCATCCACAGGAAATCAACACTGTTGCGCAGCCCTTCGGCCCACACTGGGCGGCGTGTTCCATTTGCACTATTGTCATTAACAAATGGATTATCGCTAGGAATTTTACCGTCCAGTGTGTAGCGCATGATCGTGGCACGGCGCTGGTCGTCTTCCTGGCATTTAGATGGATCATTGGGAATGTTACAACTCGATCCGGCTGCAACGTAGAGCTTACCATCCGGCCCGATGTGTGCAGTCCGCGAGGTATGCCTACCACCAGTCGGCAGATCAACAAGCTTGGTTTGCTGCCCGTTTTCCCATTTGAGCACTTGATCGTTTGTAGCGATGTACAATGATCCCTGATACCATTCCACGCTGTGCGGGCCGTTCAGTCCAGTGACGACCGGCTCCACAGCATCGGCCAATCCGTCATTGTTGGCGTCTTGGAGGCGCACCACGCGCCCTGCACCACGCTCGGCAACGTACAAAGCACCATCCGGCCCGATAGTCATGAGGCGCGGCGTGGCTCTTTCCAAGTTTAGCAAAAATGCGGACGGCAAAACCCTGCGGCACTTTCAGGCGCGCGCTTGCATCATCAGCAGGCGGAACGACAACCGGCACCGGCGTGGTTGTAACCGTCGGCGTGGCTGTCGTGCCAGTGGTCACAGTGTGGTGGCATGGGCGTCGGAGTTGCAGCACTGCTCACGCCACTACTGTTGACGAATGGCAGCCAGATGACGCGCCCGCCGTTTGCCCGTGCGCTGATCGTCCAGAACGTACCGCTGACAAGCAGCATCAGCGCTGCTACAGTGATCCAACGTTGTTTCGGTTCCATAGCTACTCCCTTCCAATGCTCTTCACGTTAGTAGCATACTCTATCTACGTGTAATGTTACACCATCTTTTGAACGTCCATGTCCAAAGCTTATTTACTCCATACGATAGACTGGACGCATACGAATAGTAACATGCGCTGTTTCGGCACCAAATTCCTCCATGTCGGCGGTGATGATCTGCTCGTCAATTTGTGGGCGTAATCCGACGTGGCTCGGAAGAATACACTGCTGTATACATGTTGAGAGCGCACAGTTGTCTGCCCAGAAGCACCAGTAACAGGACAAAATACGCGTTTTAATCTGGTCTGCTTGTGATAAAATGTACACATGTCTGCGATAGTCACGTCGCACATGGATTTCCACTGCCACGCTGTGCTCTCTGTGGCTCGACGAAAGGAACGCGTACATGAAACAAACGCGCTTTGCCCGGTTCGCCTGGGGCGTCCTTGTTTATAATTTACTCGTCATTGTATGGGGCGCGTTCGTGCGCGCGACCGGCTCCGGCGCGGGCTGCGGCGAGCATTGGCCGATCTGCAATGGCCAGGTCATACCACAATCGCCGCAGATCGCAACCATTATTGAATTTTCGCACCGCATGACAACTGGTTTGGCAGGGTTCCTCGTCATTGGGCTGCTGATATGGGCTTTCCGCGCCTTTCCGCGTGGCCACCGCGTGCGCTGGGGCGCTGCGCTGACCATGATATTCATTGTGCTGGAGGGCGCAGTCGGCGCGGTGCAGGTCAAGCTTGGTCTGGTGGCCGACAATCCTTCCCTATCGAGGGCGTTGGTCGGCTCGATTTACCTTGTGAACACGTTTTTCCTGATCGGTTCGATGATGCTGACGGCATGGTGGGCGTCGGGCGGGGCTGCGCCGCGGCTGCGCGGGCAGGGCATGCTCGGCGTGATGCTCGGCGTGGGCCTCCTTGCGGCGCTGCTGCTCGGCGCAAGTGGCTCGGTCACAGCGCTGGGCGACACATTATTTCCGTCGTCCTCGCTGAGTGCAGGGTTGGCGCAGGATTTTTCGCCCACCGCGCACTTCCTGATTCGGCTGCGCGTGTTTCATCCGGTTATTGCTATTCTGGTCGGCATCTATACTGTGCTGGCGAGCATGGTCGCCGTTCGGCTGCGGCCCAGCCCGACGACGCGCACGGCGGCGTATGTGCTCTGCGCGTTGTTTTTTACGCAGCTAATCCTTGGCGCGCTGAATGTCTATTTGCTCGCGCCGGTCTGGATGCAGCTCGTCCATCTGCTGTTTGCTGATCTGGTCTGGCTGTCTATGGTGCTGCTTGCGGCGAGCGTGCTGGCACAGCCTGCGCCAAGTTACGTGCCTGCGTCAGTTGCGCAGCCTGCGCCAAGCTCGCGGTGAGATCCACCAGTAGACACGCAAAATCTCCCGCAGGTCTGGTCCACGGGAGATTTTTGCATGAAATTTGTGCCTCATCGGCATGAATTACGGCAGGCCGGCGTGATTCTTCCAGAACTCGACGATTGCGCGCGTTGCGTTGAAGTGCGTTGCAACCGGCGGGTTCCCGACTGTCGTGGGCGTGGGCCAGTTGTGCCCGCCGTTGATCACCGTCACGTAGCTGAACGCCTCGACGCCGACGAACAGTTGCATCACGACCTCGGTGAGATTCGTGCTGCCTGGAATGAGCTGTGTGGTTGCAGGCGCGCCTGCCGGAATGCCGTTGCGGTTGAGCATCTCGCGCACTGAGAGCGCGGGCCTGGTTGTTTCAGATGTTGCCACATCGAAGATTGGCGTGGCGAAGGTTTTATCTGCCGTGCCGTGAATATACATGAACGGTATCGCTGGCGGCGCGGCACCTCCCAACTGTTGGCGGTACTTCTCAGCCTTTTCAGGGTCCAGCGCCTTGCCAACCGCTGCAAATCCCAGAAAGAGCGCAACGCGATCCGAGTTGGCAATCTGCCACACCATGCCGCCGCCATTCGAGAACCCGGCAGTGTACAACAGGTTGGGATCAGCAGACACGTTTGGAATGGCCATGTTGCCAGTAGGGAAGGCTGTCGTCGTCAGTTCGTTGACCAGCGCGTCAACAAACAGCAGGTCGTAATCGGGAAAGGCGCTGTCGCCGATCGTATAATGCACCCACTCGTCAGACAGATGCGGGTCGGCCTCCGGGAACACCAGCAGATAGTTTTCGACCAGTGGTGGCACGGGACTACCCGGAGCGATGCCCCAGCGCGCGGCGATGGTTTGCGGGTCCTGCCCGCCGCCATGAAAGACGATAATGGCCGGGAGCAGCGCCTGCGGCGGATTGGGCGGGATGTAGATATGGTAAGTGCGCGAGCCGGCGCAGGCAATGGTGTTCGTTTGAAACATGGTGGTTCTCCTGATATGTGATACCTGATGCTTGAACTAGCAAATGAAGCTTTCATGTATCCAAGCATCAAGTATCCTGCTTTAGACGTTACGGAAGTGCAATCAATCCTTGCTACTTATACTCAGTGTAGAACGCCTTCTTGGTGATCGGGTCCTTCACTTCGTACAGTCGGAACAGCGGCGTCAAGTTGGAGCCAGAGAAGCATGATACGCTTGACGCATTCTTGGTTACCGAGAAATTGCGCAGGTCAAGGTTCGCGACCGGCACGCCCTGGTACGTGATCGGCAGCTTGCCCGACAGCGTGACGCTGACGTTCGACTCAAGCGCGATCAGTACCGTCAGGTGCTCGGCTTCGATCAGTTCCTCGATCCACACGTAGCTCAACTTCCATGCGTTGCCCGGTTGTTTGTACACACCGACGATCTTGTCGCCGACCTGTTCGAGGTTCTGAGTCGTGACGGTCGTCGTGTCCTGGGCCAGAAAGAAGATCGACGACTTCTTGCCGAAGCTTATCGTAAGATCGACCGACGCTTGCTTCGTTACATCAGCCGCGCCCCAATCGACCTTGACTGATACTTCGCCTTTGCTGGTGTAGTACATCGACGTGCCGTTGCGCTCGCTGCGCGGTTTGGATGTCACCCACTTGCGAATGTTGCCAAGCTCCTCGAATTGCTTGCCCTGCATGTCGCCGTAGTCGCCCAATTCATAGCGGGTGGTGGGCAGCCAGGCTACGAAATAGCCCCACTGCTTTTGCAGTTCTTTTTGATAAGTTGTGTCTACCTGTGTCATGGCTAGTCTCCTTTTGTTTAACTCTCTGTCGTTACACGTTATCCCTACCTGCACTACAGCGCTTGCGCTGTGTATCAAACCTTCACATGCATCACCTCCGTTCTTCATTCGTTCGATATGCTTTGACTTCGTAGCGAGTGCGTCAGAAGTCGTTTCGTGCCAGCATCATCGCATTGAGTTAGTGGGAAAAGAAGGGAGCGAACCGGGAGAAAAAGCGGGAGAAAAAGCGGGAAAGCGGGAAAACGGCGCACGCACGCGTTCATCTGCATGTACGGCGTTGGTTACACGGGAGTGAGGTGGTTGATGGAGCAGGGTTCTTTTGGAACAACGCTGAAAGCGCACCGCAAAGCGCGCGACTTGACGCAGGAAGCACTGGCCGAACTGGTTGGTTGCTCGTCTGATGCGATTTGTAAGTGGGAGGCGAATCGCTTTCGCCCCTCTAAGGAGATGGCGAACCGGCTAGCGGACCAGTTTGGGCTGGCACCTGACTCCGCTGAGCGCGCCGCATTCGTGCAGCTTGCCCGCATGACAGCAGTTTCCACATCTTCTGCGGCACAGCACAGCGCCGCAATATCACCCGCTGCAAATAACCTTCCATGCGCCACCACACCATTTTTTGGGCGCGAGACAGAATTGGCGCAGATCAGAACGCGCCTCGCCGATCCATCATGCCGCCTCCTGAACCTAACTGGGCCGGGTGGGATTGGAAAGACGCGCCTTGGTCTTCATGCGGCGCAGCAGCATGCCGATGAGACGCATGAGCGCGTCTGCGTGCTCGATCTCACGGCATGTCAGCGTGCTGATCAGTTCGTAGCGGCACTCGCGCAGGAGCTACATCTGCAACCGGCAGAACATCAGGATCCGCTCGATCAGATCGTGAGCGCGTTGCAGCATCAACGGCTGCTGCTGGTGCTCGACAACGGGGAAGCCATGCCGGAGGATGGCAACGTTATTGCAACCCTGCTCGAACGTGTGGCAGGACTCCGTGTGCTCGTGATGTCGCGGGTACGGCTGCAATTCTGGCATGAGCAGGTGCTCGACGTTTACGGGTTGGAATATCCTTCCGGGCCGGTGGACGCTCCGGCGCGCGATACGCTCATGGCCTACAGCGCCGTTCAGCTTTTTCTCCATGCTGCTCGGCGCGTCGCGCCAACTTTCGCGCCAGCAGCAGCAGACCTCCGCGCCATTGTGCAGCTATGTCAGCTTGTCGATGGCATGCCGCTGGCGCTCGAACTTGCGGCCACATGGATGCGGGCGCTCACCTGTGGAGAGATCGCGCAGCAGCTTGAGCAACCGGCAGATCTGCTGACGACCTCATGGCGCGAGTTGCCGCCGCGTCACCGCAGCCTGCATGCGGCATGTGAGACTTCCTGGCGCATGCTCGCACCCCAGGCTCAGGCGGCCTTCCGCAGTCTCGGCGTTTTTCATGGTTCTTTCGATGCGTCCGCCGCGGAGCACGTCGCCGAGACGGCGCTGCCGATCCTTGTGCAGCTCATCGATGCCTCGCTGGTGCGCCGCGAGCCGTCCGGGCGCTTTGCGCTGCACCCGCTGATACGCCACTACGCTGAGATACAGCTTCGCGCCTTTCCTGCGCATGACATGTGTGTACGCAATCGTTATGCAGCTTATTACAGCGTGCTGCTCCGCGAGCATGCCCGGCTGCTGGCACAAGCAGCGGAACATGGGCAACCTGTAGATGCTATCCTGGCCGAGCTTCGCCATGAGGTTGAGCATCTGCGCGCAGTATGGCAGCAGCTGCGAACCGCGGAGACACTGTTGTCATGCAACGACGTCACTCAGTTCGTAGACGGCATGTGGTTGTTCTATTATCGACAGGGCTGGTATCAAGAGGCGCTGACATGTTTGCAGCAGGCGCTTGACTGGGAACGCGCCCATGGAAGCCCTCAATCGGCATCACACGATGCTGTACGCGCTGCTCGCTGGCGACGGTTTGCGGCTCAGGCGGCAACGGCGCTGGGGCAGCTTGGCCTAAGCCGCACCTATCTCGATCAGGCCGCCACGCTGCTCGGCCAGCGCGTGCCAGCAACACGTGCAGGTATGCTGCTCGCCAGCCTTGGCCGCTATGCGCGCCATCGCATGTTCGGGCGCTGGCAGGCGCTACACGTTTCTACTGAAGCGCATCGTGAGGCAGCGCTTGTGCATGAACAGCTTGGTCAGGTGGCGTACTTCCAGAATCAAAAACTCGCGGCGCTCTACGCGAGCCTGACAATGCTCGGCAAGGCTGAACGCGTCGGCCCCTCGCCAGAACTGGCGCGCGCCTACGCTACGATGTGCATGATGGCAACCGTGGCAGGGCGGCATCCACTTGCTGCGCAATATTATCGGCGCGCGCATGCCACTACTGAGCACGCGCAGCACGCCGCGGAAACAGCGCATGTGCAGTACTTCACAGCGCTTCATGACATCAGCCGCGGGCGCTGGACGCAAGCCCAGGCTGCGCTTGAGCGCGTGGCCTATCATTACGAATGCGGTGGTGATTGGCGGCGGTGGGGCGAAAGCGTCGCGAGCTTGCAATGTCTCGCTTTTCTTCAGGGGCGCTTTGCGCACGCTATGCAGGGCTGGGCCGATCTGGAAAGCTCGGCGGCGCGCCACGGCACGGCCATTCCGCAGCTGTGGGGCAAATTAGGGCAGGGTGCATGCCTGCTGCACCTCGGGCAACTTCATGCTGCGTGCATCCTGCTGGAAGATGTGCGCGAGCAACTCGCCGACATGCCGCTGCCACCCGCGCACATCACGGTAAGCGGCCTACTTGCGTTGGCGTACTGGCGCAGCGCGGAGCATGAGCGCGCGCTGGAGATGGTCGACAGCGTAGAGCGTGTTGCGGCGTCCTCATCGGTGATGATGTTTACATGTTTATTAGGCTACATGGGCTGCTGCCGAAGTGGCGCTTGCCGCAATAGATGAAGCAGAATGCACGCCACACGACCGGAAATTACGCCTGCTTCGCGCGCGGCAGGCATGCGAGCGATTTCGGCGCCTGGGGCGTACTGCGCCGATGAGTTAGGCGCGCGTGGAATTGTACGATGGCTTGTATCACTGGCTCGCCGGTCACCGGACGCAGGCGCAGCGCATGTGGCGGCGGAGTCTGGAAGCCGCAACACAGTACACCATGCCGTACGATCAGGGGCGCGCACATTACGAACTTGGACGCCACGCGGCTGAAGGAGGCGGCGAGCATTTGCAGCGCGCGCTCGCAATCTTCGCGCATTTAGGAGCCGCTTATGATGTCGAGCAAGTCCAAGCAGCCATGCGGACGAGCAGGGTCGATTATGCCGCCGATGCGCTGCACTCCTATACTGTGGCATCTTAAAAGAAGATGCATCCTATCCATGCAGTGTTGCTGTCGTTCTCGCTTTGTGTTCATGCTGAACGGAGTTGCTGGATCGGGGAAAGGTTATCTCTGATATACTTCTGCTGATGGCATGAGGTTAGTAATTTGGCTTGCCACACACGTGAAGGCAGGAGAATCATGGCGCCTACCGCATCTCCACCGCAGGTTGTCCATCAGCAGCCGCCGCCAGGGCCGCGCGGCCATCTGCTGTGGGGCAGTCTGTTCGACGTCCAGCGCGACTCGCTTGCCTTCCTTCAATCCGTGACGAGCCGCTACGGTGATATTGTGCGCTACCGGGTCGGCTGGGTGCGATCGTACCTGATCACCCATCCCGATTACGTCAGGCATGTCTTGCAGGAAAACCACAAGAATTACAGCAAAAATATTTATAGCTTCAAGATGCTGCGCTGGGTCACCGGCAACGGCTTGATCACCAGCGACGGCGCGTTCTGGCTGCGGCAGCGGCGCTTGATGCAGCCCGCGTTTCACCGGCAGCGCATTGCGGCGCTCGGCCCGCTGATGACCGGCGCGGCGGACGCCATGGCACAACGCTGGGAAGAGACGGCGCATGGCGCAGCATTCGACGTAGCCGACGAGATGATGCGCCTGACGTTACAGATCGTCGGCGAGGCATTATTCGGCACCAATCTATCCGAGCAGGCGACACAGGTCGGCAGGTCGTTCAGCGTGCTGAACGAACAGGTGATGCAGCGCTTTCAATCCATGGGCATCCTTCCGCCGCTGCTGCCAACCGCGCGCGACCGGGCCTTCCGCGCGGCGCAGCATTCGCTCGATGCGGTGGTGGATCAGATCATTCAGGAGCGCAGACGCAGCACAGAAGATCGCGGTGATCTCTTGTCCATGCTGATGCTGGCGCACGACGAGGACACCGGCGAGCAGATGAGCGACCGGCAGTTACGTGACGAAGTCAAGACGCTGATGCTGGCCGGGCATGAGACCACTGCCAATCTGCTGACATGGGCGTGGTACCTTCTGGCGGAACACCCCGCCGTCGAGCAGCGCCTGCATGCCGAGCTTGCCAGGGTGCTCGGCGGGCGGCTGCCGACCATGAGCGACCTGCCGCACCTGCCGTACACGCGCATGGTGATTGACGAGACGCTGCGGCTGTACCCGCCCGCGCCGGTCGTGCCGCGCATGGTTATCAACGACGACGTGATCGGCGGTTATCGCATTCCGGCCAAGTCGGCGGTGGTGGTGAGCATCTACACACTGCATCGCAATCCAGCGTTCTGGCCCGATCCCAATACCTTCGATCCGGAGCGCTTCAGCGCCGAGCAGAGCCATGATCGCCCGCGTTTCGCCTATGTGCCGTTCGGCGGCGGGCCGCGCCAGTGCATCGGCAACAGCTTTGCGCTCACCGAGGCGCACCTTATCCTCGCGACCGTGGCGCAGCGCTTCCGGCTGCGGATCGCGCCGGGCTTCGCGCCTATGCCAGAAGCGCTGATTACATTGCGGCCAAAGCACGGCATGCGCATGGTGGTCGAGCATCGCTAAATCAAAAAGCCCCGTCACAAGACTGTGACGGGGCGAAACGTGGGGAGGACTAGCCGTTGCTGTTCTCGTTGTTCTTGTCGTTGCTCTGGTTGTTGCTCGACTCGATCTGCTTGCTCGCATTAACGGTGATCTTGCGCGGCTTGACCTCTTCGGCCTTCGGAATCTCCAGCCGCAGCACACCGTTCTCCATGGAGGCATTGATTGAGTTAGCCTTCACCGTGGTCGGCAGGCCAATCGTGCGCTGGAACGAGCCGAAGCTGCGCTCGACGCGGTGGAAGTGCTGCTGCTTGTCGCTTTTCTCCTGATGGGTTTCGCCCTTGATCATCAGCACATTGTTCTCAACTGTGATCTCGATGTCCTCCGGCTTCACACCCGGCACAGCCGCCTCGACAACATAGCCGTCTTCGGTCTCGCTCAAATCCATCGCCAGGTTGAAGCCCCGGCCATTGCGTGTCTGACTTGGTGACACAAAGCTCTCCTCAAGTAACTGGTTCATTGCCTCACGCAGGCTCAACATGTCCTGCATCGGGTCCCAACGAGATATGTTTGCCATGATACTCCTCCGCAACTCACTATGTGTACGTTTCTTGCTGCGTCATGCAGCAATGATTTATTGATTATGATTATAGACTCCGTGTGTTAGAATGACGTTTACGGAGTGTCAGAAAAATGTTAGAGCCGACCAATCAGCGGCTGCGCCAGCGTGAATATCTTTTACAGATCAGTCGCGCCCTGACGGCGCAGCTTGATATATCGAATGTACTGCATCTCGTGATTGAGGTCGCGGTGGACTTGCTGGCGGGCACGTCCGGCTTGATCGCGCTTCAAGACGACGATCAGGGGTTGCGGGTGCAAGCCGCGTCGCATCTGCCGCGCGCCTCATGGCCAATGTTCGAGCCGCTACTGGCTACGCCGCTCGAAGATGAAGTTGCTGTGCGTCGCCGGCTGCGCCAGATCGCCGCTGACACGAACCTGCCGCTGCGGCAGGTTATTGCTCTACCGTTGGTATTTCGCCAAACCTCAATCGGCGTGATCTATGTGTTCCGCGCCGCGCTCAACGTCGCCTTCACGCGCGAGGAAGAAGAGTTGTTGACCGCCTTTGCTGATCAGGCCGCGATTGCCGTGAGCAACGCCCGGCTGTACGAGACTGCCGTGCGCGAAAAGCAGCAGGCCGACGCGGTGATCGAGCAGAGCGCCGACGGCGTCATGATTCTCGATAATCGCTGGCGCATCACGACCTTCAACCGCGCCATGGAGCAGCTGACCGGCTGGCCGCGCGAGGAAGCGTTCGGGCGGCCATGTGCCGAGGTGCTGGCGATCAAGAATGCGCAGGGCGTCAACATTTGCCTGGTAGACTGCCCGCTTCAACGCCACCCGCCGCCCGACAACCCGCTAATCGAGGGTTGGAGCGAAGGGCGCGACGGGCGGCGGCGCTATGTGCAGAGCCGTTATGCCGTGCTGCGCGGGCCGCAGGGCGAGTTCAACGGCGCGATTGCGAACGTGCGTGACATCACCGAGCAGCGGATTGAAGAGGAGATGCAGAGCACCTTTTTCTCCGTGATCTCGCATGAACTTAAGACGCCGGTCAGCATCATCAAGGGCTATGCCGAGACGCTGGCCCGCCCTGATGCCAAATGGGATGCGGATACCATGCGCGACGGCCTGAACATCATCGTTGAGGAAACCGACCGGCTGGCCGATCAAATCCAGGATTTACTGGATGCCTCGCGCATTCAGGCGGGCGGGCTGCGGCTGGAATTGAGCGACTGGGCGCTGCTGCCGCTGGCCGAACAGATCGTGGAGCGCTTCGCGGTGCAGGCCGGCGATCGTTTCACGTTCGAATTGCGCTTTCCCGATGACTTTCCCATGGTGCATGCTGATCCCGAACGCATCCGGGCCGTGCTTGAGAATCTCGTCTCGAATGCGGTTAAGTACAGCCCGGACGGCGGCACCATTCGCGTGTCGGGTCGCAGCGATGGGCGGCTGGCAATCGTGTCTGTCGCTGATCAAGGCATAGGCATCTCGCCCGACGAGCAGGCCAAGCTGTTCCGCCGTTTCTACCGTGTGGACAATCGCCTGCGCCGACAGACGCAGGGCGCAGGGCTGGGACTATTTCTCTCGCGCTCGATTATTGAGGCGCATGGCGGGCGCATATGGGTCGACAGCCAGCCGGGCCGTGGCTCGCGCTTCTCGTTCACGCTGCCGCTCGCTACGCCGCGCCTGGTCGATACTGGCGGAGATGGCGAGGAAGCGGTAGCAGAGTGGTCTGAGCCGGTGGTCGAGCGGCCACAGTTGGTGGATAAAGGTGAGTAAGATGCGCGCATTACGTTGTCGAAGCAGCCGAATCTATTCGCTTATTTTTATATATCTTATAGCATTGTCATGCTTCACTTCGTTCAGCATCTCGTTGGTTTCAAGGTTAAGCAGAGAGATGTTTCGCATTCGCTCAACATGACATGGATGCGCATTGATAGCAGTTTACAAGGAATTCTTATGACCGAATTACGCGATAAACTCATCCTCGTCGTCGATGACGAGCAGCGCATGATCAATTTCATGCGCATGAATCTGGAACTTGAAGGTGTGCGGGTGCTCACTTCTACTGATGGGCGCGACGCGGTGGACAAGGTGCGCGAGGATATGCCGGATGTGGTCGTCATGGACATTATGATGCCGGGCATGGACGGCTTCGAGGCGTTGCGCCGCATTCGCACCTTCTCGCAGGTGCCGGTGCTCTTCCTGACGGCCCGCTCCGAGGAAGAAGATCGCATCAAAGGGCTGGAACTGGGCGCGGATGACTACATCAGCAAGCCGTTTAGCCATCGCGAACTGATCAGCCGCATCCGGGCCGTGCTGCGCCGTCACTACACGCCGCCGCCCACGCCACAGACGGTGATTACGGTAGATGATCGGCTGACGATCGACTTTGCCCGTCGCGAAGTGATGATCAACGGCGAGCGCGTCAATCTGCGCCCGACTGAATACCGGCTGCTCTATCATCTGGTGCAGAACGCTGGCTATGTCATGACCTATGAGATGCTGCTGACGCGCGTATGGGGGCCAGAGTACCGCGACGAGACGCACTACGTTCGATTGTACATCACATATTTGCGCCAAAAGATCGAGCAAGATCCGTCGAATCCGAAATACATCCTGACTGAGCGTGGAGTCGGCTATCGATTTGTGGATTTCCGTCGCAATAATTAGCCACAGAGTCTACAGAGCGAACAGAAATTTCATCTAAAACCAGGAATCTGCGTTCATCGGCGTGTATCTGCGCTTATTGTTTATACAATACTATGCTCGATATCATCATCGTCTGGTTCATCAACGTCTTTCGCGCCATCGGCAATGGCTTGCGCATGCTGCTGCGCCGTCGTGTCGATTATGTGCGAATCGAGCTGAGCGGCAGCTTGCCGGAGTTCGCCGACACGCCACGCTGGTGGCAGCGGCGTCTCCTTAGCGCGCATTCGCCGCCAAGTCTCCATGAACTGCGCCGTCAACTCCAGCGCATCGCCGCCGACCCGCATGCCCAGGGCGTGCTGCTGGTCATCAACGGCCTATCGGTTGGATGGGCGACGCTGCAAAGCCTTGCCGACGAACTTGACCGCTTTCGCGCAAAAAACAAGCGCGTCGTCGCGTTTGTGCTTACGCTGGACAACGCGGGCTACTACGCAGCCTGCGCCGCTGACGAGATCATCGTGCCGCCGACGGCCACATGGAATGTGCTCGGCCTCCACACCGAGGTGCAATTCCTCAAGGATGCGCTTGCCAAGGTCGGCATTGAAGCCGAAGTCGAGGCCGTTTCGCCGTACAAGTCAGCCGGTGAGATGTTCGTGCGCTCGGATATTTCGCCCGAGAATCGCGAGCAACTCGATCGCCTGCTCGATGGGCGCTACGCCGAGCTTGTGCGCGTGATTGGCGAGCGGCGACAGATCGCGCCTGATCTGGTACGCACTCTGATCGACATGGCTCCGCTCACGGCCCGTGCCGCACGGGAGCATCGTCTGGTGGACGCGTTGCTGTACGAAGATGAGCTTGAGGAGCATCTCAAAACTGATGACCGCAAGTTGGTCATCGCCGAGTGGAAGGCGGCTCGCAAGGCGCTGCGCCTGCCGTATGCTCGCGCCCATCGCCGTTTGGTCGCCGTGGTGCTGGTGGAAGGCACGATCATCAACGGTAACAGCCGCAACATTCCGTTCCCTATCCCCTTGTTCGGTGGTGCAGCGGCTGGCTCGAACACTGTGGCGCAGGCGCTGCGGCAGGCCGAACAGAACGACCGTGTCGCGGCAGTTGTGCTGCATGTCAACTCGCCGGGTGGCGATGCGTTCGCCTCTGACCTGATGTGGCGCGAGGTGCTGCGCGTCGGCAAGCAGAAGCCGGTGGTGGTTTCCATGGGCGATGTGGCCGCATCGGGCGGCTACTATATCGCAGCGCCCGCCGCCGCTATCATCGCGCAGCCCGCAACGCTCACCGGCAGCATTGGCGTGGTCTCGTTACGCCCGGTGCTGGCTGGCTTATTAGAGCGGGCGGGCATCAACACCGTGGTGCTCAGCCGTGGCGCGCACAGCGGTCTCTTTTCTATCACTGAGCCGCTGAGCGAGAACGAGCGACAGGCGTTACGGTCGCAACTCTTTATGACGTACGACGACTTCAAGCAGCGCGTGCGTGACGGGCGCGGCATGGCGGAAACCGAGCTTGAGCCAATTGCGGGCGGGCGCGTGTGGAGCGGTGCGGATGCTCTTGGTCATGGCCTGATCGATCAGCTTGGCGGCATGCCAGAAGCGCTGCTGCGGGCGCAGGAGCTTGCCAAGTTGCCGCAAGATCGTGAAGCTCCGATCATGGTGTTGCGTGGTGGGCGCGATAGCGTGTCGCCGAAACCGTTTCCAACGAGTGATAGCTTACTCTCCACGCTCGACATGCTTCAGGACACAGCCAGGACGCGCGTGTGGGCGGTGCTGCCGTTTTGGATGGGGAATGGAACGCTGTAAGGCAGGTCTCGGACCTGCCTTCTTATATGGCTTCGCTATGAAGATAGTGCGTGAATGGCATGGAGTGCAGGTAGGTGTAGCCGGTAAGTGGACTGCACCTCGCTGACTGGACCACAATGAACGAATGCTTCTCCAACCTGGGGTAACCACATTGCACGCACAGGAGGAGTGTCACCATGCCAAGAAAAACCTCTACGCGCGTTCAAGCTCAAGGTTGTGGAAGCTGTCGCGAGCGGCACATGACAGCCTGCACACGCCTGCCGCGCATACCACCTCGCGGAGAGCGTGTTGAACCGCTGACGGCTCGCAGTCCGCTTCAATCAATCCCGGCCTCGATCACGAGCATTTCTGATTCCGTCGGAATCACCTTATGGAGAGTCAAGCCTGCTCTCACGAGCAGGTCGTGGTATTCTGCCTCCGTACGCTCGCACCCGCCGGTAATCGTCAACATGGTGATATCAATGAGCTTTCCCGGCGCCGGGATATTCCCTGGTGGCAATGCCCTTTCGATAAGGAGCACCTTGCTACCCTCGCTCATACCATGCCGGCAATTCTTGAGGATAGTTATGGCCCGATCATCATCCCGATCATGAATGATATCCTTCAGCATGTAGGCATCTCCGCCATTCGGCACTTTTTGGAAAAAATCGCCATCCACCAATTCACAACGCGACAACAGCCCCATGCCATCCAGCGTCTGCCGCGCACGTGTCAGCACCTCCGCCCGATCAAGCAACACTCCTCGCATCTGAGGGTATGCTTGGAGAATCGCGGCCAGCAACGTCCCGTTGCCTCCGCCGATGTCTACAATCCTTGTGAAGCCTGTGAAATCATAGGCACGCAACACCGCAGTGGCATGTGGCTGCGTTAAGTTGGTCATTGCCGCATTGAAGATTTCCCCTGCGTCAGGATGCTGCTGGAGATAGTCAAACAATCCCCATGCTGTGGACGTATGGAAATGCAACTTCTCCCGTTCGAACACTGTAGAGTAATGCTCCGTAAGGCCGCCACAGCAGCTCGCCCCACATGATAGCCAATGCCTGCAGCGATTCGGGCGCGGCTGCTTGCAGTGGCAAAGCCAGTGGTGTCAGTCCAAAGTGACCATCCGGTGTCTCCGCGAAAATACCTACACTTGCGAGTGCGCGCAAAACGCGGTAGAGTGCATGGGGATGTGCGCCGACGAGTTTCGCGATCTCTGTACTGCTTTTCGGTCCCTCGGCCAGCACATCGGCAACACCAAGCTGGGCCACAACCCGAATAAGTTGCGTCACTAAACCGCCGGTTATCATCTGAATCATGATGTCTCGTTCTGATGATTAATCCATAGGATAGGTTCCTCCCGGTTGCGCAGGACAATGGAAAACCTACCGAACCAGTGACGTCCATACTTTCCAGCATTTTGTCTCCGGATCGGCGCAGACTGCACCTTGTGGGGCTGGATAGATCATTGCTCTACGAGCAACTCACGGGTGGTACCGCATGCGGTGTAACCCATGTGCCCATGGCAATCAACCAAGCACCGATGATGCTCCGAATCCGTTCGACGCGCCCGACACGCGCAGTCGAGGGTTCGAGCGGTGCCTTCGCTCCATCTACTTCTTCATGCCGGCGTGTGCGGGCCAACGCATGAACAAACTCCTGTCCAATTCTGATGTGCTCAATCGTCCACATCGCGACCTCCTTAATGATTGTCTTCCACGCATCCATTGATGCTATTTCACCACATCCATACTGTTCCATGCAGTCACTTTGTGCTATGATAAGTGATGGAAAAAGTGATCCTAACGTCATCTCCTCCTGCCCGCTATTGTAGATCCTTGCGGAGAGCGTCATGTGTGAACTGCCCGCCTTTGGTGCCTGGCTCCAACGGCGCCGCAAAACCCTTGATTTGACGCAAGCGGAGCTAGCACAGCAGGTTAGTTGCTCGGTCGTCAGCATTCGTAAGTTCGAGCGTGATGAGCAGCGTCCGTCCAAACAGATGGCGGAACGCTTGGCCGAACGTTTAGCCCTGCCTCAGGAATATCACGCCGCCTTTGTCGCCTTCGCGCGCATGAACGGCCAAGCCCCATGCGCTCCCGCTGACTATCTCCCCAACAACCGGGCGCTTATCGTCGCTGAGGCGAGCAGCGGGGAGCTACAATCACTCAGGAACATCCCGCAAGGGACAGTCACGTTCCTGTTTACCGACATTGAAGGCAGTACCGAACTGTGGGCGCAGCACCGGGAAGCAATGCGATCGGTGCTCAACCGTCACCATGCTATTGTACAGCGCGCCGTTACGTCCCAGAATGGCATGACCTTCAAGACCGTCGGTGATTCCATCTGTGCCGCCTTTGACAAAGCCCCCAATGCGGTCATTGCGGCACTCGCGACGCAGCGCGCCTTGATCACCAAATCGTGGGGCGTGATCGGCACGTTGCGGGTCCGCATGGCGCTGCACACGGGTACCGCTGACATTCACAATGGTGAGTATGGGGGTCTCCCGCTCAGCCAGGTGGCGCGGCTGCTTGCGGCGGGTCATGGCGGGCCAAATCCTGCTCTCGCGCGCCACCTGGGAACTCGTCCGCGACACCTTGCCCGCCGATGCCAATATCCACGACTGTGGCCTGCATCGCTTCAAGGGCCTGATCCACCCAGAGCACATCTTCCAACTCAGTGCGCCCGATCTCCCCACCAACTTCCCACCGCTCAAGATCCTCGGTCAGGAGTCTTCCAACCTGCCGGTGCCACTCACTCCGCTTCTTGGACGGACGCAGGACATCGCTGCCGGGGCGACTCTCCTGCGCCGCCCGGATGTGCGGTTCCTTGTCCTGACAGGTCCCGGAGGCGTGGGGAAAACGCGTTTGGCGCTGCATATTGCAGCGGACCTGCAGGACACGTTTCCTGACGGTGCCTGGTTTGTCGATTTGGCACCGATTTATCATCCGGCGCTCGTCGCCACGACCATTGCCCATACCTTGGGATTCACCGAAGGCAGCGGCCAGCCTGTGCTGGAACGGCTGCAAGACTATGTACGCACCAAACAGTTGCTGCTGCTCCTCGATAACTTCGAGCAGGTGGTGCCGGCTGGGCCGGATATCACGCGGCTCCTGGTGCATGCACCGGGTCTCAAGGTGCTCGTCACTAGCCGAGCGGTGCTGCATCTTTCGGGTGAGCACGAATATCCGGTGCCACCGCTCGCGCTCCCGGCCCACTCGGACGCCGATATGGAGGCCATTACGGCGAGTCCGGCGGTGGCACTGTTCCTTGCCCATGCACAGGCCGCCAAGCCCGATTTTGCCCTCACACCGACAAACGCACCAGTGATTGCCACGATCTGCCAGCGGCTCGAAGGGCTCCCGCTGGCAATTGAACTCGCGGCATCTCGCATAAGGTTGTTCCCTCCGACGGCCTTGCTCCAACAGTTGGACCACCGGCTCGCGTTTCTCACCGGCGGACCACGTGATCGACCAACCCATCAACAGACGGTGCGGCGCACGATTGACTGGAGTTATCAGTTGCTGGACGTCCGTACGCAAGCCCTATTTAGACGACTCGGCGTGTTTGTAGGCGGATGGATGCTGGAAGCTGCGGAGGCGGTGTGTACTGGAGATGATGATCTCTCCATGGACGTGCTCGATGGGTTGACGGTGCTGCTTGATCAAAGCCTGGTGCAGCAGACCGAGGTGGATGGTGCGCCCCGCTTCTCCATGCTCGAGACAATCCGTGACTATGCCTTAGAGCAATTACAAGCGAATGGCGAGTTGGCGGTGGTCAGGCAGCGCCATATGGCGTATTATGTCATGCTGGCCGAGCAGCCCTACCGGACCAAGCAACGATCGAGGACCTGGTTCGCGCAGATGGAGCGCGAACTGGATAACTTGCGGGCTGTGCTGGCATGGGCGCGCGCGACAGGTGAGATTGAAGCAGGACTCCACTTGCTTGCGGATTTCTGGTTTTGGGGCGAGCATACGACGGAGGGACGCCGCTGGCTGGACGATCTGTTGGCGCTGCCAACGGCGGTGACGCCGGAAACACGGGCGCTCGCGTTCATCTCGCTCTCCCAGCTTGCATTTTGGCAAGAGGATGATGGTGCGGCCCAAGCTGCCCTTGCTGAGGTGTGCGCCATTCAGCAAGTCACTGGGGATCGGTGGATGCTGTGCAATATAACCTGGTTCTCGGGATGGCTGGCAATGGGGCGGGGTGACTACCGCGCGGCTCAAACTGCCTTCGACGAAGCGGCGCGTCTTATGGACGCGTTAGACACCCAGCGGCCCGAAACACGGACGCCCGCCACACTAGATAAGGAAGAATGGTATGCATGGGTACACTATGGATGGGGTGCGCTCGCTTTGGCGACGGGTGATCTCCTGACCGCCGCTGTACACTTCCAGCATTGCCTCGCGTTCTTTCAAACACACCGGAGTGACCCTATTCCCATTGTGGATGTCCTTGTAAAGTGTGGATATGTGGCGCAACAGCAGGGCGACTATCAGGCAGCAACGCACTACCTGGTGGAGAGTTCTGGAGCTGGCACGCGCATTGGGCTATCAGCGCCGCATGGCCGCCGTGCTGATGGGCCTGGGCGGAATCGCCGGAGGCCAGGGCCACGCCAGCCGTGCGGCACGCCTATCTGGGGCCGCCACCGCCTTGTATACCAAGCTCGGTGCCCCGCGCGAACCCGATGAGCGGATCATTGATGATCGCAATCTCGCCACTGTACGGTCCCACCTCGATCACGCAACGTTTACCGGGGCATGGAGAGCAGGACAAGCGGAGCCGCTAGAACAGATCATTGCGGACGTGCTTGCAATCCACTCCGTGGCTATAGACCGTTCCCCATGAGCAAGGTTATCTGCTATACCATGATCGCGACCGCACGGGATACTCCTAACGCGACCAGTGGCCATGTCTTCTAACTCGTTGTATCTCCTCCGTCCTTGAGGTGCGCGGTGACTTACTATAACCGGCTGGAGTAGATTTGAGCTTCACCCCGTTTCTATACCAATGTTCAATTCGATTTCATAGTAGTGGTGCGGAAATTGCAGCAAATTCCGGTACAATGAGGAGGATGATATGGAAATCACAATTGAATTCTGTACGATGTGAAACTACTTGCCCCGCGCCGTCAGTTTGACGGAAGCTCTTGTGTCCACGTTTGATCGCCAAATCGAGCGTATCGTGCTGATTCCGTCATCAGGCGGTCGCCATGAAATCACCATCAATGGCGAACTCGTCCACTCAAAAGCTGCCACAAAGCAACATCCTGATATCAACACGATTGTCGAAGAGGTGCGCCAGCGACTCTGAGAAATGCATTGTCATGTTGAGCGCAGCGAAACATCTCGTTGATAACGATGAGATGCTTCACCCTGCGACGGCTTCGACAAGCGCACCGCAGGCACGCGCAGGACCGCGCTTCGTTTAGCATGACAATGCATTTCCGGGGTTTTCTCTGTACCTTCGTTAGGCGATGAACGCATTATTCACTTGCTGCCAGCATCACCTCGGTTGACTTCACAACCACCGTCACCCGCTTGCCCTCTGCGAGGCCGAGGCGCTGCGCCGAGGAAGCGGTGATGACTGACACAAGCTCCTGCCCGCCGTCAAGCGTGACGACGATTTCGGCCATGATTGCATCTGCTTTGACCGATTTCACGGTGGCCGGGATTTGATTGCGTGCGCTCAGTTCCATCGAACATGCTCCTTTACTCAAACTGAATCTCTGTATCCTTTGTGCCTTTGTGGTAGATGTTACACTCGCTGGTGCAGCAGCCGCTTGACCACAAACAGCACTCCAAACGACGTAGCAAGCAAAATAATGGCCAGCGTGAGCGCGATCTGCAAGTCAAGCTCGAAGCCGATGTAGATCGCCAGTGGCATGGTTTGCGTGCGGCCCGGAAAATTGCCGGCGAAAATAATCGTCGCGCCGAATTCGCCCACCGCCCGCGCCCATGTCATGACCATGCCCGCTGATCAGCGCCGGCCATGCCAGTGGCACCGTGATCGCCCGAAACACCTGAAGTGGCCCCGCGCCGTCGAGCGCCGCCGACTGCTCCAGTTCCTGTTCGACACCCGCAAAGCCACTGACAGCCGCTTTGACGAAATAGGGCGCGGCGACAAACATCTGCGCCAGCACGACTGCTGCCTGCGTAAACGGAATGCTCCATCCCAGATCGCTCAGATAGCTGCCAACCATGCCCTGCCGCCCGAACGCGATCAGCAGCGCAATACCCGCAACGGAGGGCGGCAACACCATGGGCAGATCGAGCAGCGTGTCGAGCACGGTGCGCCCGCGAAACTGATGGCGTGCCAACAGGTACGCGACCGGCGTGCCGCTGACAACCGTGATAAGCGTGGTCATGAGCGTTGTAGAGATGCTCAGCGTTATGGCCTGCGCGACCTGCGGCGTACTCAGGTGTGCCAGCATGTCGGCCACCGACATACGCAGCACCAGCGCAATCAACGGCACGAGCAGAAACAACAACAGCGGCAAACTCGCCAGCACAAGCAGCAGGCGGCGGGGCTGTTTATGGTTAGGGGTGATGGCGCGTTGGGTGGTATGCGTTTGCGCGAGCGTAAGTTTCGCCATGGTCACTCCGTAAACAATGCTCATGAACAAGCGGCTCATGATAAAACGTGATTTGACGCGTGCCATGCGTCATTGAGCTACTGACAAAAAGCCGTACTTTTCTAATACATCCTGCCCGTCAGACGACAGAACATACGCGATAAATTGCTGTGCAATCTCGGCGTTCTTGGTGCCCTTCACCGGAGCAATGGGGTACGTTGCAACCGTGTTCAGGTTGTCGGGAATATCAATTTTATTGACTTTATCGGCGGCGTTGAGCGAAATGTCGGACGTGTACACAATGCCGGCGTCGGCCTCGCCAAGCGTCACTTTGCTCAGCACTGCTTTGACATTCTCCTCGTAGGAAACAACGTTCTTCAGCACAGTGGGGCTGTAGGCGGTGGTGTATTCCGGCAGCTTCGACGCTTTGTCGAGAAAGGTGAGCGCGTAACCGCCAACCGGCACCGCAGGCGCGGCGAGCACCAGTTTGATGCCTGGTTTCGCCAAATCTTGCAGCGTTTGAAGACCAGCCGGATTTTGCCTGGGCGTGATCACCACCAGACGGTTGCGTACAAAAGTCTGTTGCGTGCCACTAATGATCTGGCCTGACTTGATAACGGCGTTCATCTGACTGATGTTCGCCGAAGCAAACACGTCCGCTGGCGCGCCCTGAGTAATCTGCTGGGCAAGCTGCTGCGATCCTGCAAAGTTAAACGACACAGTTGTGCCTGGATGTGCCGCTTCAAAATCCTTGCCGATCTCCGTGAACGCTTCGGTCAGCGATGCGGCGGCGAACACGTTGAGCGTCGTCGGCTGCGTAGATGCTGCACTCGTTGGCACGGGTGTCGCTGCGGCAGGCGAGGTGGACATGGCGGCAGGCGCAGCGCCGCATGCGCTCAGAAGTGCAAGCAGCACCAGCGAGATCAGATACCAGAAGCGTGGCATGGGAGCTCTTTCTTTTCCGTAGATTACGATACGAACAGATAATTGAGATTATGCGTCCGATGCGAGCGTCGTTTCGCACAACGCCAGCCAATCGACCACTGCGTTGATTTGCCCCACTCGAAACTGGAGCACCAGCCAATCGTATGATTCTGTGTTGCTGCGCGCCGCCCTTGCATACAGTTCATCAAGCCATTCCTGGCAGGCGCGGTGTTGCGCCGCGATGAGTTGTGCGGCGGTAGCCGTTCCCTGCTGGCGCGCAAAGAACAGCTTCGCCAAAAACTCCAGCCGGAAGTCGCGCCCATGCTCAACAGGCATGGAAACCCATTCCTTGAATGCTGCCTCGCCGTCTGCTGTCAAGTGCAGGATCTTGCGCGGCGGGCGGCTGCCTTGTGGCTCGGTGGTGCTGGCAATGTAGCCAGCCTCTTCCAGACGCGTCAGCAGCGCGTATAGTTGGCTCTGCTTCAGATGCCAGACCAGACCAAGTTTCTCAGAATGCTGCAGCATTTGGTGGATTTCATAGGCATGAGTTGGTTGCTGACGCACAAAGCCGAGCAGCGCGTGTTCCAGCATGAGCGGTGATCGAGCGAGTGGACTCATAACTATTCCATGCTGTGATTACTCAGAAAATAAGTATAAAGATTATGGCATATGCGTGGCGTGCTGTCAATCGATAATAAAAAGCGCGTCAGATATTCTGACGCGCTTCGGGACTCTACTTGAGATAGTGTTTTACTGTGCTGGGCAACTACCGTTCAGCAGGGCGTTGGCCTCGGCGCTGCCGAGTTGCACGTTGCTGGTCTGCGTGATATTGCCGCGCTGAATGTACCAGCCAAGCTGGTTAAATGGCGGAATGTTCGCCCGATGCAGCGTGTAAGTGCCGCAGAACGTCTGCTGTGACTGGTCTTTTTGTGTTGAGACAATCACAATCGGTACAGATGCATACAAGGAACCAGCCGCGCCCTGCACTTGCGGTGTTCCCATAGCAATCGCGTCGCTACTGGTGTTCGCGAAGCCCGTTTGGAACTGCGCGAAGCCTTGATTCGACGCCGTGCCGGAGTTTTCCCATAGCGTGTACGCATGGGCAAATTCATTCTGGTTGATAGCATTGTAATATGCCTGAACCAGTTGTTCCGGCGCGTTGCGTTCGGCAGGCGGCAACTGCGGATTGCTGACTTCGGTGATATTTGCTGAGGCGATCACAAAGCCGGTCGGTGTCGTGCTGCTGTCGGCCTGCTGCACCGTGTAGGAGCCGGTAAACACCTGCACGCGCTGCCCAAGATTTCGGAACACTCGGGTCGTTGATAATCGACGTGATAGTTACCGGAATGTTGACGTTATCAGTTGAGTTATTAAGACCCTGCAAGTTACCGATTAGCACATCAGCATGAACAGTATTCGCAAGCCCTTGCTGGAATTGCTGAAGTGTTTGGCCGCTGGCTGCCCCATTGTTCGCCCACACGCGATAGGCCTGATCGTAGTGCTGCTGGTTAATTGCAGAATAGTAATTAACGATTGTCTGAACCGCGCCAGCGTTGTTGACTTCTGGTGGCGTGGTTGGCTGGCCCGCCAGCGTCTCAGCGCCGAGGCGACCCAGTAGCACTTTGTACGGGTTCGAATTTTCTGGATGCCACTCGAAACGCGCGCGCTCGAACCACTGTACCTGATACGTTTGTCCGGCGCTATCGGTGTACTGGTATGGCTCGGTCACAGGGAAGCCAAACAGTGCGAGACTCTCGCTGTAATTCTTGCTGCTGTTGCCGTCAAAATCCAGGCCGTGGGTAACCCAGTAGTTCAGAAAACCGACGCCGTTCTGCTGATTACACACGTTATGTTGTGTCTCAGAGAAGTAGTAGCAGCCTGCCGCTGGCCCGCCCGCCTTCGGCTGTGTGAACCAGTCGATGCCGCGCTGTTGGAGCACTTCTACGCCGAGGCGGCCCAGCAGGACGTCATACGGTGCCTGATTTTCCGGATGTAGTTCGAAGCGCTGCCGCTCGAAGTACTGCACAGTCTGTCCATTCTCCTGCTGCTCGTTAGTCAGAGGGTAGCCAAACACTGGCAGCCCGCCATTTTGCTGCCAATACTGCAAAAAGCGTCCGCTCACACATTTACCAGTTTCAGGAAAACACTGCTGCTGCCCCTGTGCGCTGACGCGCGCTGCATACAGCCCGCTTCCTGCAACCATCAGAGCAAGCAAGCATATTGTGGTCAAGACTTTTTTCATGACATCTCCTCGCATGTCCAGAATCTGACTGTACTGTACAGTCCTACACTATACCGACGTTCGTGCAGCCAGATACGTTCCCATGTTGCATTTGGTGGGCCGAGAGCATGAAAAGCCTGTGATGAAAATCTTACAACGAGTGTCGCTCGTACAAGAAAGCGAGCAGCATGCACCATGCTGCTCGCTTATGATTACCACTGCTCAGCTAAGAAGCCCACCTTTTCAACAGATTGGTACGCGCCGCCGCCTTCGTGGTGATTGTAGCGCCACACGCGGATGTCTTTGGGGCCGCCGTAATAATTGTAGGCCGCAAACACTGTTGAGGGTGGGCATGTTTCGTCCATCAGGCCAACTGAGAACAAGGCCCGCGCCTGCGCCCGTGTGGCAAAATTCACACCATCGAAATAGGCGAGCGTGTTGAACACGGTGTCGATTTTTTCGCGATGCGTCATGCAATAGCGCGCGATCTCTTGATATGGCATGGAGTCGACAATTTCGGTGGCGCGCCGGTAATGACACAAAAACGGCACGTCTGGCATGGCGACCTGCACGTCCGGCACCAATCCGCTCACCGCCAGCGTAATGCCGCCGCCCTGGCTCCCGCCCGTCAGCACAATGCGGCTGGCATCTACTGCCGGGTGGCTGCGCGCTGTGTCGACCGCTCGCACGCCATCGGTGAATACCCGCCGGTAATAATACGTTTGCGGATCGAGCACGCCGCGCGTCATGAAGCCGGGGAAATGCGGATTCGTGCCCTCCGCTTCGGGGTCGGGCGTATCGCCCTTGCTCCAACTGCTACCTTGCCCGCGCGTGTCCATGATCAGGTGCGCGTAGCCCGCGCTGCTCCACAACAGCCAGTCGGTTGGGAAGCCACGCCCGCCGCCGTAGCCGAGAAATTCCACCACACATGGCAGCGGTCCGGAGCGACCGCGCGGCACCTGCAGCCATGCTTTGATCGGCTGACCGCCGTAGCCGCTAAATGTCACATCGAACGTTTCAACGGAACGCAAGCCATAATCAATGGGCTTGAACTGCGGTTCGGAAGCGGCCTGGCGCGCTTCTTCTATCGTCTGCTGCCAAAAAGCATCGAAATCAGATGGTTCGTCGCGGGCGGGCCGGTAACTCTGGAGTTGCTCAAGGGGCATGTCGAAGAACGCCATCGTTGGTTCCTTTGTGCTATGGTGCGGATGCCCGCGTGTTAGTATAGCACCAGAACGAAGCAACGATGCTTCAGGATGTTGCGCTATGCGCTGGGCGAAACACCAGTGTGTTCGCGGTGGGCGTCGATTACGTCTGGCAGGCGGTTGAGCTTGTCAAGGATGGTCGTCAGCTCTGCGATGCTGTGGATGGTCAGAATAACCATGAGCACGGCGCGACCTTCTTTGCGAATCTGAAGCTGATCGACGCGCTCGATGTTGATGCCGGCGTCGGCTACCGCGCTGGTAATATCCCGCCACAAACCGACACGATCCCATGCATCAATACGCACCGGCACTGCATAGCCCTGCTGCTGCCGTGATTTGCCCCATGCCACCTCGAGCAGCCGCGCCTGGTCCGGCTCATTCAGCACCGCCCGGCAGTCCGCTCGGTGAATCGTCACGCCCCGCCCGCGCGTCACATACCCGACGATCGGCTCGCCCGCCACCGGGTTGCAACACTTCGCCAGGCGCGTCATGACGCCGTCCACACCGCGCACGCGGATGCCCTTTGCATCGGTGCGGCGCTCTGGTTGCGGCGCGACCTGTGGCATGTCGGCCAATGACGGCTCTTCTTTGACCTCCTGGGCAAGCACCTTTTGCACCACCGCGCGCGCCGAAAGATCACCGCTGCCGATCTGCGCGAACAGATCCTCAATGCTTTTCAACCCATACAACTGCGCGATCTGATCGAACGGTGCCTGGAGGCCCAGGCGCTTGAGCTCTTTTTCGAGCATGTCGCGCCCGGCGGTTTCATTTTCCTCACGGCGCTGCTTCTTGAAATAGCGCCGGATATGCGAGCGCGCGCCGGATGTCTCTGACAAAGTTAAGCCAGTCACGGCTTGGCCCGCGCCCGTTTTTGGTAGTGATAATCTGAACAATATCGCCGCTTTCCAATTGATGATCGAGCGGCACAATTCGATTATTCACCTTCGCGCCTGCACAGTTATTGCCGACCTGCGAATGGATGCGGTAGGCGAAATCTACCGGCGTGGAGCCAACCGGCAACTCGACAATTTTACCTTTCGGCGAAAGGACGTAGACCTGCTCTTCAAGCTCTTCGGTCTTGAGCGTTTCGACGAACTCCGGCGCCGATAGGTCATGCCGCCCGACGATCAGGTTACGCAGCCATGCCAGCTTGGTTTCAAACGTCGGGTCGCGGCGGCCAAAGCCTTCTTTGTAGTGCCAGTGCGCCGCGATACCACGCTCAGCCACTTCATGCTATTTCATGGGTACGGATCTGTACCTCGCATGGCTGCCCGCCCGGAATCAGCACCGTAGTATGCAGCGACTGATACAGGCTTTCCTTTGGACGCGCAATATAATCGTCGAACTCACCCGGCACCGGCGGCCATGTCGCGTGGACGATGCCAAGCACACGATAGCAGTCAGCCACAGAATCCACAATCACGCGCACTGCCAGCTGATCATAAATCTGGTCGAAGCTGACGTTTTTGCGCTCCATCTTACGGTAAATCGAGTAGATGTGCTTGGGTCGCCCGGTAATATCAGCCGTAATGCCTTCCCTGGCAAGCTCCTGCTGCATCTTGGTAATCACACGCTGCACGACGCGTTCGCGCTCTTGACGGCGTGCGTTGAGTGCGCGCTTGATCTCCTGATACTTTTCTGGATACAGCACAGCGAACGAGCGATCTTCCAACTCCCACTTGAGTTGCCAGATGCCGAGCCGATGAGCCAACGGCGCGTAGATGTCCAACGTCTCACGGGCGTTGCGCTGTTGGCTTTCGGGCTTCATCACACTGATTGTGCGCATGTTGCGCATGCGGTCAGCCAGCTTCACCAGCACCACGCGCGGGTCATTCGCCATGGCAATGAACATCTTGCGATAGGTGTTGGCCTGCGCGTCTTCCTTGGTCTGGTTTTCCAGCACGGTCAGCTTGGTCACGCCATCCACGAGATGCGCAACGTCATGACCGAACATCTGCTCGACCTGTGGCAGCGTAATAGCCGTATCTTCCACGACATCATGGAGCAGCGCGGCGGCAATCGTATCGGCGTCAAGGCCAAGATCGATCAGAATATGCGCCACAGCAATCGGGTGATCGATGTACGGCTCGCCCGACGCGCGCTTCTGGCCGTCATGCGCCTCATACGCAATCGCATACGCCTGCCGCACCTGCAACGCGCCCTGCTCGTCCGCTGGATTATACTTTGAGGCCATCAGGCGCTGCACCAGCACATCAGCAGCCGGGCTTTGCACATGTTCCATCTTTGGGCAAAGGGTTTCTACCTGCGACACAGGAGCGGCGCGGCGCGAAGAACGGGGCGAATCCACTGCGGCGTCGCTGCCACCGGTCGCGTGTACTACAGAGGCATCCATTACATATCCTGCGATGAAACGACGATGGCGGTGGAACAGGAATTATCGTGTAGTCGTCGCCTTTTCAGCATCGGGAGGTTTAGTATCTGGTAGAATAGCACGCTCGGAGGCGATCTGTCAAGGTTGACAGAGTGAAACAGATGTGCTACATGTTACTGCTACAATAATACCATGTTGTGTTCAATCTGTATCTCATTTGCTACTGATTTGCGTCGTAGGTAGTGGCGCTCGCCTGCTAGATCACGCCTTATACTTAGGCAGCAGCACGAGCAATACCATCTCGACATGCGCAATGCGTATGTGTAGTCGTTTGATGAACTATGTGGTCTCCTTCCGATCATTCGAGTGCTAACTCATTCAAACTTATTCCGGTGATCATTGTGCTGTGCGGCCTGTTATTCTGGCTGCTTGGGCGGCCTGCGCCTGTGCAATGGTCCAACTGGCCGGGCGCTGCGGTGCAGCAATCACAAGCTGAGTCGATCGTTGGCGCGGCCAGGCCAGTCGCGCCGGCGATGGCAAACACTGTGCCGCTGGGGAAATATCACACAGCAAGCACATTGCAGGACGCCACGACCGATGGCAGCGTGCGTTTCTTTCGCCGTGCGGTAGCGGGCGGCACGCTCGTTTATTTTGTGGTACAGCTTGATGATCATGTGCATGTTGAAGTGCTCAATGCTGACGGCGCTGCGCCCGGCAGCGATGCCTCCGGCGATACGGTCTGGACCGACGGCAAGCAGCACCTGACGACGGTCGCGGCGATGGCCCATGCACCGTATGCCGCCCGTGACGGCATGGAATTGTTGGGCGCGATGGCGTTCGGTTTTCATGGTGCGCGCACCTCCGACGAAGGCACGGTGGTGATCAACGGCACGGTTCAGCGCGTGAACCCCTGGCGCGCGGCAGTGTGTCTGACAAAAGATGGCGCGGCGAAGATCGGTCTGTTCGACGCGGCAGCACTACAGCAGTGCCAGCAAGCAATCGGCGGCGGACCGGTGATTCTGCTGGACGGCAAAATTGCCAACCCGGACGTGCAAACCGCAACCGACGAGTTTGTGCCGTTCAATCCACTGAACGAGAACTTTGTGCAACTTGACTGGCGTAAAAAGATTTACACCGGCAAGTATCCCAAAACAGCGGTGGGCCTTGGCAAGGATACGCATGGCAGTGCGTTCATGGTGCTGGCGACCTCGTACGACATGAACGGCGTCGAGCTTGCGCGGCAGCTCAAAGCTATGGGCTGCACCGACGCGCTGGGCGGCGACGACGACACCTCGACGCAGGCGGTGTGGCGCGGCCAGCCCACGCAGTCGCGTGCTGTGCAGCCTGTGCCGGACGCCATCGGCGTGTGGTGGAAACGAGGGAACTGATCTCTCCGTGTACGGGCGAAGCATTTTGGGACACATGCCTGCTGTTTTGGCGATAGTGGTAGCCCAAAATGCTTCGCCCCTACTTCTTGTCTCCGGTTTTTCAGCGTAGACATCGCACATTGTGCATGCTCACAATCAAAGCACACCTGTATTCCGCCGTCTGCTATGCCGATCATGCTGCCATGACTGAGCCGTTCATGCCCTCCACCAACGATGCGTCACAGCAGGACACCCCGCGTCCCGCCGCTCAGCCTAATCAAGCATCGCCTTCTGCTGGATCGCCTGCGCCGCTGTTCCGTGATTATGTGCAGGGCGACCTTACATAGCCTTTATACTCATGCAAATGGAGCATAGCTATGGTAAAACCTGACGCAACCAAGCTCGTTCTCGGCACGCTGTTAATTGGCGCAAGCGCGTTGAGCGGCAACGCGCTGTTGGCCACTACTGCCGCAGATATCGGCGTAAGCTGGGCTTCAGAAGCGCTCGGCACCATGGTGGCGGCTGGTGTATCTACGTTGCAACCCGGCACGCCGTTGGCACGCGCCTATGAACGTGCGGTGCGCCGCGCCGTCACTGACCTGAAGCGGACGTACCAGAGCGACCATGGCCGCCAGAGCGACACCAAAGCTTTTGCGCTGCTGAGCGACACGGCAGGCTCAGTGGCCCAGGCAGAGTTTCCGCCAGTGGCGACCATCGATGCTGTGCAGCAAGAACTCGTCACTAATCTCGATGCGCTGCTCTATGGCTATGACGAGCGGCAGATCACGTTTATCAAGGCGCGCTTGCTGGAACAGGTGGCGCGCACCTTCCAGGAAGAATTGTCCGGTGACCCGGAGGCATGGAGGCTGTTCCACGGCTGGCTCATTCAGGCTACGGCGCAGCAAAGCGCTGCCCTCAGCCAATCAGTCGGACGCCTGCCAGCGGTGCTGGACCAGTTGCGCGACTCGCGGGCCTCGCTCGATGCCTTGCATGACTTCATCCGACCGGCTGGAGGCGCAGCTCGACGACCTGCGCGCCGAGCTAGAGCGCATCGCTATGGATGGTCAGACGCAGCCAGGTACAGGCCGCAGCCACACCCAGACGATCAGCGGCAGCGCGCAGGTGGGCGTCGCAGTTAGCGGCGATGTGCATGGCCCAATTACGGATCAGACCGGCGGCGTGAACTTCGGCTCCGGCAACACGATCAACAATACGGGCGACATCTTCGCGGGTGACAAGGTAGCTGGTGACAAGGTCATGGGCAACAAGCATGTCCACTACGGCGCGCCGCGCCCGGCCACGCTCGGCGCTGATCATATTCGGCGCTTGATCGACATCAAAACCCGTCGCTTGCGGGTGCTGGAAGAGCAGGCGGCGCAATTTGGTAACCTGACGCCGCCGCATATTACGACCGAGATCGAGGATCTGCGTGCCGAGATCGCGCGGTTGGAAGCGTTGTTGGAGCCGTGAGCCTCGGTCATCATTGTCATAGTGAGCGGAGCGAACCATCTCAATGAGTCCGTTGGTATGCGGCGAGATGCTTCACTTCGTTCAGCATGACGCTGGGCTAGTGGCATTGTAGCATGGGGCATGGTCCATGAGCGACATTGAACAACTACAGGCAGACATTGCAAAACTAAGCGCATCAATTGAACAACTCACCGCTATCGCCCCAGACGCTGTACAGCTCCTCATAAAGCAGCGGGCTGAAAAACAGGCCCAGCATGCCGCGCTGACGCAGCAGACCGGTGGCCTGAACCTCGGCTCCAGCAACGTCGTGCTGAATACTGGCGACATGTTCGGCGGTGACAAGGTGCTGCACGATAAGATTATCCAGAACTTCTTCGATGGGAAGCCCGGCGAGCGCGGCGAGGTCTTGCTACGCGACTACCTTGCAGCATTGATGAAGGACTGCGAGCAACTGCGCCTTGGGCGGCTGACCGACAAGCGCCGCAGCGGCAATGAGCGGCGCACGACGCCGCCGTTGCGCTTGCAGGAAGTGTATACCAGCCTTGTCACGGATGGCGATGATCTACGTATTGGCAAAGATCATCGTCGGCCATTAGAACGCATCCAAAAGATTGTGCAGCGACTGGACGAGTTAGGCATTTCGTCAGACCAGCGATCGCCTGAGCATGTTCGGGGCATGATCATTGGTGATGATACGCGCGATGCTCTCCATGTTACGCTTTTAACAAAAGGGTTTTCTGGCGTTGATCTGGCGCATCTAGGCGGAGGCCGTATTCCACCGCATGTGCCGCTTTCCTTTCACCTTGTCCGTCCCGAACTCGCTCTTGACGCCATCTACAACACACAGCGCTTGGTGCTGCTGGGCGAGCCGGGGCATGGAAAGAGTACTGTGCTGCGCTACCTGGCGCTGCTGCTGGCGCAGCGGCTCGGCGGCGATCTCGCGGCAATTCCCGGCTGGCCGGGCGACGCCGCGCCAGTGCCGATCCTCTGCCCGCTCGGTAAGGTGGCTGCTTCCTTACATGCGCATGAAGGCGACGCTGACGCCGCGCTGTGGCACGTGCTCGGCACGGTGCTCGACGGCGAACAGGGCCTGCGCAGCGGGCTGCGCGACTTCCTGCGACCGGCGCTGCGCAACGGCGGCGCGCTGCTCCTGTTCGACGGCCTGGACGAACTGCCGATCGGCACAGATGGCGCTGGTCCACGGGTGCAGGTTGCCCACGCCATCCGCCGCCTGGCCGCCAATGTGCAGGCACGCATCGTCGTGACCAGCCGCGTGCTGCCGTACCGTGCCGGAACCGACTGGCAGTTTCCTACAGACGAAGGATGGCAGGAGCGCACGATTCAGCCACTCGCGTTCGGGCAGGTGCGCGCCTTTGTTGCCGGTTGGTACCGCGCGCTGGCGGCCACCGACGCCGAGCTTTCCCAGGAGGCTGCCACGCAGCAGGCGGCGTTGCTCACCGAGGAGCTCAAGGACAACGAACGCCTGCGCCCGCTGGTGCAATCGCCGCTGCTGCTGACCATGCTGGCGCTGCTGCATTACAACAACAACGGCGACATTCCGCGCGACCGCGCCCGGCTGTACGACGAGTGCGTGCAGTTGCTGCTGGAGCGTTGGGAGCCGGTGCGCACGCCCGGCTTACAGCACCCCGGTCTGTTGGAGCGGCTGGGCAACCTGCCGGGGCTGGACATCGACAAGCTGCGCGATGTGCTGCATGAACTGGCGTTTCAGGCGCAGGTCGCCCCGCCGGGCGATGATGGGCGTGGCATGCTTGACCGCTGGCGTTTGACCGGACGCCTGATCGACTTCTTCAAGTTGCTCCGGAGCAGTGACCCAAGCGGCAGCGTCGATACATTTCTGGAGGTCGTGCGCGAGAACGCCGGGCTGCTGGTGGCGCGCGACGACGAACGCGCCTACGCCTTTCCGCACCTGACCTTTCAGGAATATCTCGCCGCATGCTGGCTGGCCGACCAGCCGGACCTGATCGACCGTGCTTACGATCGCTGGTGCGGCGACGACCGCGAGCGCTGGCGGCAGGTGCTACTCCTGCTGGCCGGGCGGCTGCGCCAGAAGGGCCAGAAGGATGTCGAGCGCGACGGCGTGCCGTGGCTGGAGGTGTTGAGCGCAGCGTCATTGCGTAATGGACCGAAGGACGCAATTCAGCGGCGGCGCGATGCCGTGCTTGCGGCGTTGAGCTACGCCGAGATGGGCGGACGCGCAGCACTGGCGACGAGTTTGCGTGATCTCGTTACGCAGGTTGAAGATCCACTTCGCCATGCGATTGTCAATCTGCTCGCAGTGCCTGTTTCAGCCATTTCAACCGCCGACCGGCTCGCCGCCGGGCGCGTGCTGGCGCAGCTGGGCGATCCGCGCTTTCCGGTTGAGATCGAGCAGTGGCAGCATGAACAATTTCCGCAGACGTTCGGCAATCATGGCGGCTACTGGTGCTACGTGCCGGGCGGCAGCTACCGGATCGGCGGCTGGGAGCAAGGCGAGCCTCATGCCGATCTTGCCTTGGAGCCATTCTGGATCGCGCGCTTTCCGATCACGGTAGCGCAATTCGCGCCGTTCATGCGTGAGGGCTACAGCGACGCAGCCGAGCGCTGGTGGACGCCGCACGGCTGGGAGTGGAGGCAAGAAGAAAAGCGTATGCAGCCGTGGGGGTGGCACGATCCAACCTATGCCGTCGCCAACCAGCCGGTGATCGACGCGTCATGGTACGAGGCGGTAGCGTTCTGCCAGTGGCTGCATGACCAACTTGTAGCCAAACTGCCGGATGGCTACGTGGTGCGGCTGCCGACCGAAGCCGAGTGGGAAGTGGCAGCAGCCTACGACGAACATGGCGAGCGACACACGTATCCATGGGGCGATGACGACGCAACACTGGAGCGAGCGATCTACGACGCCAGTGGTGAGGAACGACCTGCACCAGTGGGCACATGCCTGGCGGGAGCGGCAGCCTGTGGCGCGCTGGACATGGCCGGCAATGTGTGGGAGTGGACGGCCAGTAGCTATAATGGCTATCCAGAGGCGAGTAACACGGCAGAAAAAGACTTTACAACAAGAGACGTTGTACCGCTACGCGGCGGTGCATACTATAGCGATAGCACATCTGTTCGCTGCGGGGCGCGGATCAGGGACTTCCCGCTCTACTGGTACGACCTCTACGGGTTTCGGATTGTGGTGGCCCCTCGCGCGCACTAATGTTCTGATTTCTGCTTGCTGTTTTCTGTATTCTGCGTTGCCGATTGTAAAGCATTTTTGGTCTGGGATCGGATGGGGTGGCCTGGAGGGGCTGTGCCCCTCCAGCAAAAATCATGGCCGAGATACCAGGCAATGCGCGGTCCGCTCCATCATCTCTCATCCATCGTCCGTCGTCGGCTCTTGCCCCTCTCAACATAACCTGATTGCCAACTTTCTTCCTTCTTCCTTCTGCTTTCTTCCTTTATAGCACATTCACCGGATCGACATCGACTGTCCAGCCATGCGGCACGCGCAAGACATCGAGCAGCGGCGTGGGGTCGGGCGCACGGAACACCATGTGCCAGCGAAAGCGGTTGCGCTGGCGGTGAAAGAAGGCTGGCGCGGGGCCGATCAGGCTCCAGTCAGGCAGATCGAGCGCGGCGGCCAGCGTGGAAATGTCCTCGGCGAGCGCTTCGGCGGCGCGTTGGCTGCGCATGTCGCTGCCGCTGCTATACACGAAGCGCACCAGCCGCCTGAACGGCGGGTAGCCAGTCTGCCGCCGAAAGGCGATTTCCTGCGTGAAAAACGCCTCGTAGTCGTGCTCCTGGGCGGCCTGCAATGCATAATGTTCGGGGTCGTAGCTTTGAATCACCACCTGCGCATGGGCGCTGCGTCGCCCGGCGCGGCCTGCCACCTGCGTTAACAGCTGGAACGTTCGCTCGCCGCTGCGGAAGTCTGGCAGGTTGAGCGAAATATCGGCGGCGACGACGCCAACCACTGAGACGAGCGGCAAGTCCAGCCCTTTGGCAATCATCTGCGTGCCGATCAGCACATCGGCTTCATGACTGAGAAATCGATCGAGCATGCGGCTGTGCGCGCCCTTGCTCCCGACGCTATCACGATCCCAGCGCAACGCCCGCGCATCCGGGTACATCGATGCAAGCTCCTCGACCACGCGCTGCGTGCCGACGCCGAATGATTTGATGCGCGGGCTCCAGCACTCAGGGCAGTGGATTGGCGGGTACGCGCGGTAGTTGCAGGTGTGACATACCATGATTTCATGCTCAACGTTATCATCCTCATAATGCACCGCCAGGGCTGTTGCGCAATTCGGGCATGCCACTGCATGGCCACAATCACGGCAGACTAGCGCCGCCGCCGCGCCACGCCGGTTGAGAAACAAAATCACCTGCTCGTTGCGATCAAGCGCGCGACTCATTGCTCGTTGCAATGGGCGGCTGAAGATCGAGCGGTTGCCCTTTTGCAGTTCGAAGCGCATGTCCACCAACTGCACCGATGGCATGGGCAACGCGCGCGGCTGCGGCAATCCACGGACGTCGCGGCCCATGCCGACCCGCTCGGCCAGGCGTACTAGCGTGAGGCGGCCCTCCTGCGCGGCGGCGTAGCTTTCAACCGAAGGCGTAGCACTCCCAAGAATAATGACGCTGCCAGTCAATTCGGCCAGCTTGAGCGCAGCATTGCGAGCGTGGTAGCGTGGCGTGGCGTCGTGTTTATACGTCGTTTCGTGCTCCTCGTCCACGATAATCAGACCCAGATTCGGCATGGGCGCAAACACCGCCGAGCGCGAGCCAATCGCGATCTTTGCTTCACCATTGCGCAGCCGCCGCCATTCGTCGTAGCGCTCACCAAGCGATAGGCCACTGTGCAGCACAGCGAGTTGGCCAGGGAAGCGTGCCGCGAAGCGCCGCACGAGCTGCGCAGTCAGCGCAATCTCTGGCACCAGCACCAGCGCCTGTTGCCTGCGCCGCAGCACCCGCGCGATCGCCCGCAGATACAGTTCAGTTTTGCCGCTGCCAGTCACGCCATGCAGCAAAAATCGTGAAGGGGTGACAGGGTGAGGGGGTGACAGGGTGATGGTTGAACTGTGTTGTTCATTCACCTTTTCATCTTGCCGCCTTGTCCCCTTGTCTCGTCTGTCAAGTGCCTCTGCGAGCGGACGCCATGCCCGCTCCTGCGCGGCGGAAAGCGGCGGCGGCACGTCGGGCGGGATGTTATCGCCCGCCAGCGGGTCGCGCCGCACCTCGCGGGTGGTAAGTTCAACAAGCCCTTTGCGCTCAAGCGCCTGGAGCACACCAAGATTCGCGCCGGTGGCAGCGTATAGCTCCGTGACTGAATACGGCATGCTGGCGCTAGCGCCATCTACGGTGCGCTGCTGCTCGTCCACGTCATGGAGGAACTGTAGCGCAGCCTGCTGCCTGGGTGCGCGATGGAGATCGGCCAGCGTGGCGTCGAATACAGCGGTGGGTGCCAGCATGCGCACAAGCCGCTCGATGCGTGGTCGGGCGCGCGCCCGACTGATGGAAGCGCCGCGAATGACCAGCCCGCGCTCGCGCAGTGCGGTGTAGATCGCGCGTAATTCTGCATCGCTGCCGCGCAATGCCCGCCGCAGATCATTTTCGGCTGTTTCACCCTGCGCGCGCAAAAAATACAGCACGGCCCGTTCGGCCTCAGGCAGCGTGCCGAGATCGATTGCCGCGCCCAGCGCCGAAGCGCGCCACGTCGGTTCTGCATGCTGCGCCACGCCGGGCGGCAACATGAGCGCCAACACATCCCACAGCGCCGCGCGGTAATAGCCACTCACCCAATGCGCCAGTTCAAGCTGCGCGGGCGTCAGCGCGGCTTCCGGGTCGCCGATGTCAGCCAGCTCGCGCACGTTGTCCATGTTCAGCCCATCGGATGGTCGCTCGCCCAGCGTATGGAGATCGAGCACCACGCCCTGCACCTGCTGGCGGCGCAGCGGCGCCCACACCAACTGCCCGCGTCGCACGATGGCGCGCAGGCTGGCGGGCACGCGGTAGGTGAATACAGGCTCCGTGCCGGGGATGCTGATATGCAGCGCAACATCAGCCAGCAGTTCTGACGGCAAGCCACTTGGCATGAACGATTTTGCGTTTACGATCGACGATTGCAAGGTAGCTAGTGTAGCACGAATGGGGCAGGCGTGACAAGGTGAAAAGGTGGCTTGCGATTGAAGAGCTTGGGCAGCACCACGGCTGGCATGAGCACGCCAAGCAGCGCGTTGTAGGCTGATGAGTCGGTGCGCTGTGCATCGGAAAAGAGGTGTACCTGTGACTGGTAGCTTTGCGAGTCAAGCGGGCGAAGTCCTACAATGATCTGAAGCAGTTCGGCGCGGCTAAACCCCTGTGCAATCAAGTGAATAAACTGTCTTGGCTGATTTGTTGGAAAAACCATAGCTTCATACTGCTCGTGTACACCGGGCATGATCTGTATCGTTCTATCATTCCGCTCGCGCTGCTCGACGTTGTTGCCTGGTAACTGGATGTGTTCATTACCTTCAAGAAACCCGCTCTGCAACACAAGATAGTACCCAGTGCCCATGTACGCAGCAGTATTATACATCGCACCTATCGGGTGAACATCGCTTACGAACAGCATCGCCGAGGTTATGCCGGGCGGCGGCGCGGACGGCAGCCAGCCCCATGCCCGTTGATTGGCCATGGCATCGGACAACGGATGGACTGCGTCGCCAGCAATGATCGGTAACGCCGGGTTGGCGACGGTCTGGGTGAAATCGTTAAACGAGCCGATGCCGTTCCATGCCTGTCCTAAACTGAACGCCGCGTTAATCTGTGGTGCGGCGCTGATCCACTCGCCGCCCACAAAGCGCCAGATTGTGTGCCCAACCTGCTCTGCGCCTGGCGTGCCAACGAGTTCGCGCACCTCGCGCAAGGTGCTGTTCTCCAGATCAATAGTAAGCAGGATGGTCGGCAGGTTGGTTGCCGCACCAGGCGCATCCCTGGGGATATCAAGCGGGCTGGCGCTGCTGAAGCCGAGCACCTCCATCGGCGTACCGTCCACAGCGCGCTGCTGCCCCCAACTGCGCAAATCGCTCGCTGCTGCGGCACGCTGCAAGTAGAGCTGCGCCAATCCCCATGCGCCTGCCCCGAGCCGCGCTTCGAGCATGCGCCCTTGCGCGTCGGCAGGCACCTGAAGCGTCAGCCGGGCGTTATTGGTACCGAATACGAGCGGATACAGTGAATTGCCGTAGTTCTCGGTTGTGGCGTAGTACACGATATTCTGCCCATCGGCCAACTCGAATTCGAACGGCCCGCCGCCCTGCTCATGAACAAGCTGGATGCGATGCTGGTTGCTATCCATATCGCGCCACATGTCGCCATTTAGAATTGCATACGACATGTCGCTGAAATCCCATCGCACCTGCCACTGCCCATGCCACACATCGTGTTCGTGTGCTGCGCGCTCAGCGGCGGGTGGCTGATACAGATTTGCGGCAGCGCGCCGTACCAGTTCAGACGGCGCGGGCGATGCCACAGCTGCACCCGTTTCTGAGATGCTGGAGCGCGTTTTGGGAACAACCAACACTGCGATCAATAAGACAATGGCGAGCGGAAAGAGTGCGCGCCGCCATGCAGTGGACAACTGTGGCGAGAATCTGGACGGCTGTGGCTGCACGGCAAGTATATCGTGCAGCTGCGCGTTGAGTGTTGCGGGCATGTGCTCGGCGCGCAAGGCACTGCGAAGTGCATCGTTAATAGCATCCGAAAGCTGCTGCCAGTCCTGCTCTGCCGCGCGGCAGGCGCTACACAACGCGAGGTGACCACGCACCGCCGGATCATGGCGCAGTGCAGCGTCGTTCATGCCAAGCGCCGCGCGGGTGGGTCGGCAGGCGTCCGGCGCACGGTCGCCACGCATCGACGCGATGTTGCTCTCCGGGACGACTTCTGGAGCAAGCGCAAGCAGCGCGTCACGGGTCAATGTTTGCGCCACCGTCACATCGCCGCTAATGAACTGCGCAATGTGCTCAGCGTCCCAATGTTGCAACGCGGCAAGGGCAAGCACCAGCCGCTGCTGGCGTGGCAGGCGTGCCAGCGCAACACATGTTGCAGCATGGGCATCGGGCGCAGTCATCACCCATTCAGGGAGTACGCGCCGTACCCGCAGTTGGCGTTCGGGGGGGAGTTCCTGCACCAGCGCCTGAATATAGACATCCTCATTCGGCACATCGGGCGGAGCCGCAATCAAGTGTCGGATCGCGCGCACAACTGTGTCACTCGCGCTGCTGGTGTTGGGCGTGAGCAGCAATGCCAGGCGATACAGATCATCATTATGTCGCTGTAGTATATGCTCGATGCTGGAAAATGGTTGTGCCACTGAGACGTCCTTGTACTCGTGTGGTGTATTTGAAAAGGGTAATCTAGAGCATGCCAGCATAGCACGCTCTAGGGTGTGCGTCAATATTTCAGACACAGAGAACACAGAGAATTTATCTACCAACAGCTTATCACATGTGGGTACGGATGACTAAGTCTTGGTGTCCTCTTGTGCGCTTGGTGGCTTAGTTCTGGCCCTGCTTTAGCAGCGGCAAGAACAACATGCTCGCGGTGTCAAGCTCCATGGTGGCGCTGACGGTAGTGGTATTGCCGGCGCGGTCGGACAGGCGCGCAGTCAGGGTGTAGGTGCCGCTTTTGTCCGGCAGGCGCACGTACGCGCTGTTGGCGTATGGCTCGGGATCGCTGAATACGCCGTCCACGCCGAACTGCATGCTCATGATGCCACCTGCGTCGTCCAGCGCGTTCAGGCTGACCGGAACATTCGACGCATGGACTTTGGACTGACTTGGATCAAGTGGCACTTCTGCTGTCGCCAGGGCCGTGATCTCATCATTATGGAGCGCTCGGTTGAAGATCGCAAGCTCATCAAACGTTGCGCCAATCTGACCCACACCAGTCATGAAGCAACCGAACTGAAGTTCCTCTCCAACGTTGCTCGGCAGTTCCACATGATCCGCTGACGCCACGCGCTCCCCGTCGATATACAGATCCTTGGCTTGTGCCGCGCGATTCCACGTAATCGCAAAATGATGCATGCCCGGCGTAAGCGTATCCGGGGCCGTCAGGTCGTTACGGCCCGCCGCGCCACTATCGGACGTGGTCCAGAAGTTCCAGCGTGGCATGCCATCTTTACCCTTGTCACGCCGCAACGCCAGCGTACCCGTGTACACCGGATTGGCGTCGGGATGGGCGCTGGCCGCCAGCAGGTAATTGCGATCTATGCCGGTAACAGGATAGCTATCTGGCAGCCGCGCCCAGAAAGCAATCGTGCCGCTGTTGAGGTCAAGATTTTTGTCTGTGGCGTAGGCAAGTTGCTTGTCGTCATGCACCCGCAGTCCCTGGCCAAACTTCGCGTCGACGAACTCCGGCGTGCCGTTAGTGGTGGCGCTACCGTTGCCGATCTGTTGTAGCAGCGTGCCATCGAAATGGGCCAGCAGCAGCAGATCGCTGCGTGGATTTACCGTCAGCGTTGCAGTGGGCGGCTTTTTGTCGGGCGGCGCAGCATTCGGCGGCGTGAAATCATCCTCGCCAACGAGATTCGCATGCCATAGCCACTGGCTCGCCTCGCAGGCGCTGTAGGCCGCGCATGGGTCGCTACCCGGTCCGAACCAGCCATACGGATCGACCTCGCGGCCGTTGTGGCGCACCTCGAAGTGAAGGTGCGGTGAGCCGATGACAAAGCCAGTTTTGCCACTGGTGCCCAGAAAATCACCGGCACGGACGCGCACGCCGTTGTCGGTGTCGATCTTGCCTGCAAAAATGGTCGAAAACGCATCAAGGTGCCAGTACACTGTCTCGTAGCCGCCGGGATGCACAATCACGACGCCGTTGCCTCGGTGCGTGCGGGCGTATGCAACGCCGTCGGCGGCAGCTAAAATCAATGTGCCAATCGGCTTATCGGGAAAGTAAAAATCGTTACCATCATGGCCGTCATATTGCACATCGCCACGGCCAAGATAATTGACGACATAGCCGTTGTCGTCCTGATTGGTATCCACCGTAGGGTACATGTGATCGAAGTACGCCAGGTGAACAACATGTGTTCCGGCAGGCCAGGGGCGCTGCAGAAAGCCGTCGACCGGCGTTGGCTCGGGCGCTGGCGCGGGCAGTTGGTTGTTAAAATATTTTTGGAATGCGTCGAGAAAGCTGTTGTAGACCGTCTGCCACTCGGCGGCGGTGCGACCCTTTGCCAGAAAGCGCTGTACAGCCACGCCCTCAGGCGCTTGCTGAAGCGAGAGCGTCAGCGTCGTGCCGTCGGTAAATGTAACCACTGGCGGGTGGTCGTACGGCCCCATACCAGCCCGCAACTCACGGGCGGCCCAATCTATTTGCGCGCCGAAGCCGTCTGGTCCGACTGTGCTAAACGGCTGCCGCAGCGCTGTGTCGGGCGGCGCAGGCGTGCTGAGCAGATTGTTCGTCGCTTCCAGCAGCGCCAGCAACACGCGCGGGCTAACGCCATAATAGGCGCTCACGCCCTCCATGATCTCGGCGGCGGTGTGATCGCCATCGCGATATGTTTTCAGCGGGCCGGGCTGTTGATCGAGAAAAACTTGTATGCTTTGTTCAACGGATGTGGACATCACAGCCGGTGCGAGTTGTCGCTCGTCAGCATGAGCAGCGACGGGATACCATGACGTGAGCAAAGCGCACGCAAGCAAAATGAGTAGATAACGATGGGTGCGAAGCAACGATAACTCCTGAGTCGTCAAAATAGCGCGTGTCGCAGTGAGGATGCGCCGAGAAGAATGCTAGCATGAAATAGAGTAGATCGTCAATAACCAAATCGTTGCAGTTTTGTCACATCATAGATGATACAGTGACAAGCACAAATTGCCGCTTCTCTGGTTCTTGGTTCTCCGGTTCTTGTTGTATCATGACCATGCACACACCAAACGCTCAGCTTCCACCACTCGTTGCTGTGGTTGGCCCAACCGCAGTAGGCAAAACAGCGCTCGCGCTTGCATTGGCGCAGACGATTGGCGGCGAAATCGTGTCTGCCGACTCGCGGCAGATCTACTACGGCATGGACATCGGCACCGCTAAACCGTCGCCGGAGGAGCGCGCCGCTGTGCCGCATCACCTGATTAATGTGGTCGACCCGGATGAGGACTTCTCGCTCGGCATGTACCAGGATCTTGCCAACGCCGCGATCACCGACATTACGGAGCGCGGGCGCGTGCCGCTGCTGGTCGGCGGGACGGGCCAATATCTCGCGGCGGTGTTGCAGGGCTGGAATGTGCCGCGCGTGCCGCCGCATGCTGAGCTACGGACCACATTAGAGCGCGAGGCTGCCGAACACGGAGCCACGGCGCTGCACGCGCGGCTGGCAGCTATCGATCCAGAGGCCGCCATGGGCATCCAGCCGACCAACGTGCGCCGCGTCATTCGAGCCCTGGAAGTGTACGAGGTGACGGGCCAGCCAATCTCCGCCCAGCAGACCAAAGAGCCACCGTCCTACCGCATCACAACGCTCTGGTTGACGCTACCTGCGCCAATGTTGTACGCGCGAATTGACGAGCGAGTAGACGGCATGATGGCTGTCGGGCTGCTCGATGAGGTGCGTGGTTTAGTGGAGCGCGGCTACGGCTGGGAGCTTCCGGCCATGTCGAGCCTGGGCTATCGCGAGTTTCAGCCATACTTTGCAGGCGAGGCAACATTGGAGGAGGCGGTGCAACGGCTCAAATTCAACACACATGCCTTTGCGCGCAGGCAGGCTAGCTGGTTCCGCCGCTTGCCCAACATCACGCAGCTGCGCGCCGACGCGACGAACCTTGTTGAACAGGCGCTTCAGACTCTCAAAATGGTGGCTCTGTGAATTAAAACAGTCTCAATGCATTCATCTTTGTCATGCTGAACGTAGTGAATCATCTCTGTGAAATACGTTGTACTTCCAAAGAGATGTTTCGCTTCGCTCAACATGACAATGGTTCCTTGGAACCGCAGTTTCGTAAATCGCGCTTACACTTGCTGCCGCTTCAGCAACTGATACTCCGCCGCAACGTATTGCAAAAACTGTTCAGCGTCGCCGCCCTGAGGCAGGCCGAGCCGCGCCTGCACGCCGCTGGCAAGCTGGCTGCCGAGCCGCGCCCGCGCCTCGCGCCCAAGTTCGCCGCGCCGCGCCAGAAATTCCTGCACAAGCTCATAATCGCGGTCGTTCAGCAATTCAATATTTGGTAAGCTTGGCTGCGTGCTGTCGCCGGGCCGCATCGCTGGCATGACATTGATCTCGCTGGTCAGGCTCTCCAATGATACCGCGCGCCGCTCCTTGACGACCAGCGTACCCGCCGCAAGGTCGCCCAGCCGCCGGGCGCGTGGGTCGACAAACATGGTAATCACGCCCACGCCATAAAACGACGGCAGAAAATCAACGATCCGGATGAGGTTGCGGATGGCCGAACTCACAAACGTGATCGGTCGCCCGCCATCGCGCACGACGCGCAGCGCGATGACCCGCTTGCCAATGCTTTGGCCGTTCCAGACCATCTCGAACACAATGTAGTAGCCCCACAAAATCACAAATGCCAGCAGCGACGCAAGCGCGGCGATCACGCTTTCTGATGCATTCGAGTTAGTAAAAACACCTAGCTGCGCCTCGACGAGCCCTGCAACAAGGAACACGATAATTTCGGCGATTACGATCAGAAACGAGTCGATCAGCGCGGCGACAAAGCGCGAGCCGATGCCCGCGATATCGTACGCAAATTCGATGTTTTCGGGCGTATCAATTGTGTACAGATCGTCCATGTGGCTACACCTGTTGCGCATCGTCCGGCGGCGCGGACATCAGATCAGGCGCTTGCGGCGAGCCTTCAAGGTGCGCCATGTCATTCACCGAAACAATATCCCATCCGTGCTCGTTGTGTACAACGATGGTAATTGATGTGTTGCCGATATGGGTATGCCATGCGCGCGCGTCAGGCGCGGCATGGTGCAGCAGCGCGCGCACCACGCCGCCGTGCGTCACCAGCGCGACACGCTGGCCGGAATGCTTCTCTGCCAGTTGTTCGGCGGCGGACGAGACGCGCGCCACAAGATCAGCGAAGCGCTCAGCGCCACCGCGCGGCAGGTCCACGCCCGCATCGACTTGCGCCAGCGTATCAGGGTCGCGCTCCATGATCTCGGCGCGCGTCAGGCCGCTCCAACTTCCTAAATCAATTTCGCGCAGCGCTGACATCGGCTGCGGCTCCATGCCGACGGCGCGACCGGCGAACTGCGCCGTTTCCCAGGCGCGCAGCAGATCACTGCTGTACAGCACATCAAAGTGCGGGCCATGATCATGGAGCCGCTCGGCAAGACGCGCCGCTTGCGCGCGGCCAATGTCGTTTAGCGGAATATCGGTGTGGCCCTGCCAGCGACCGGATACGTTCCAGTCGGTTTCGCCATGGCGGATGAGGTAGAATGTTGTCATAAATTTGTGTTTGTTGCTTTCTAGAAATTATCCGTTTCGCTTCATGACACGCCCCGCAATGCGCCGGAAGCGCGCCACGGCAACGTGCAACTCACTGAGGTGCAACAGTGCTGTCATGCCCGCGTACACTGCCACACCTACCACCGCCGCTGCGCCCACCCATAAGATCAGCGGCACGAAGTCCAGCGGCCAGCGATAATCTCCATCAGGCGCGAGGTATGGAAGCACGTGGTATGATATAAGCCGCAACGCGAGCACCAATGCTCCGCATGCCACCGCCGCCGCGTGCATCGCCGCAATAGGTCGCCAAAATGCGCCGCCCAGCCCGCCAAGTCGCCGGCCCAGCAACAGCAGCAGCACGGTCGCCTCGGTAATATTCGCAAGGCTAAACGCCAGCGCGAGGCCGTCGAGGCCGCCGCCAAGCTGCAATAGTGTCCAACCCAGCCCAATATTGAGCGCCACCACGCCCATGCCGACCAGCACTGGCGTACGTGTGTCGCGCATGGCGTAGAAGCTGCGCACCACAATTTCAGCGACCGCAAAGGCTGGCAGCCCGAGCATGTAAAACACCAGTGCCTCGGCGGTGAGCGCGGTAGACTGCGCCGTGAACGCACCGCGCTCGAACAACGCCCGCACGATTTGCGCCCCGGCAGCGGCCATGATCGCCGCGGCGGGCAGGGTCACAAACGCAACCTGCCGAGCGGTGCTCAGAGCCATCTCGCGGAAGCCTGCATCGTCGCCTGCGGCATGGAGCCGGGTGAGTTGTGGGAACATCACCGTGCCGAGGCTGAGCGCCAACAATCCATGCGGCAGGAGCATCAGCGTCAGCGCGTAGCCGTTGGCAGCCACCGCGCCGGTGCCGAGCAGCGACGCAAAGCTGGTAATAGCGATCAGGTTGATTTGCCATGCGGCCTGCCCAAACAGGCGTGGCCCAAGCAGCCGCCCGACCTGCCGCAAACCCGGCGCGTTGAACCACTGCTGCGGCAAGTAGCGCATGTTGACGCCGCGTAGTCCCGGCAGTTGCACGAGCAGAAACAGCGCCGCCCCGGCAATGACGCCGCCTGCCAGGCTGTAGATCGCGTAGCTGCCGAACAGCGGAGCCACGAGCGCGCCCGCGATGATGCCGATGTTGTACAGGTTCGAGCCGATGGCGGGCAGCGTGAAGCGGTCGAACGATTTAAGTGTTGCTTTGGCGAGGCCGCCGAGACCGAGTAAAATCGGCTGGATGAGCATGAAACGCAGCAGTTGCACGGTCAGTTCGCGCCGCCCTTCATCAAAGCCCGCGCCGACCGTCAGCGCGACGATCGGGTGGGCCAGCAGCGCGATAATCGCGCATGCCGCGACGAGGCCGACGAAGGCTAAGATTCAGCAGGCTACTTGCCAGCCGCCATGCGTCTTCCTCATGCTGCTGTTCGAGAAAACCGGCAAAAATGGGAATAAAGGCCGAGCCGAGCGCACCGCCCGCGATCACGATATAAACAAGATCGATGATGTTGAATGAGGCGCGGTAGGCATCCATAGCCGGGTGCGTGCCGAACTGCGCAGAGATAATCACGTCGCGGGCGAGGCCCAATACGCGGCTGAGCAGGTAGCCACCGGCGACAATCGCCGTATTGAGCAGCGCGCTGCGGCGGATGCGGCTGGGTGCGGCTGGCTGATTGGTCGTTGAGGTCATAATGGGAGTTGCGCGTCCCAACGCTTTCTGCTATAATTCTCAGCTAGTTGTGTTCAAAAAGATGAACACCAAAAGCTTTTACCAACAGGCATTATAGGGGAGGATTGGTACTTTGGCGAATACGAAGTCGGCGCAGAAGCGCATCCGCACGAACGAGCGTAAGCGCGTGCGCAACCAGGCATACCGCTCACGGGCGAAGACGGCCATCCGCAAGGCCGAGCAGACAATTTTTGCTGGCGAGCCGAGCCAGGAAGCTGTGCTTGAGGCGCTCCGCACGCTCGACAAGGCGGCAGTCAAGGGCATTATTCATAAGAACAACGCCGCTCGCCGCAAGTCGCGTCTGATGAAGAAGTTCAACGCGGCGACCCCGCGCGTGTAATTTTATTTGAACTGTCAAGACGCCAAGGCACATACCGTACCTTGGCGTTTTTGTTTACCGGCACATCTCCACCACCAGCATCTCCAGCCCGGCCTCTGGCTCGATCCGGCCCGTCTTGCTCGCGCGGTCGAGTTCCAGCACGCGGTCGTGCAGTTGCAGCAGTTCGGCATCGCTGAAGCCGCGCACCTGTTCCATGGCCTTGCGCACCACAAACGGCTGCTGCCCGACCTGCCGGGCGATCTCGTCGGGTCGCATGCGCTGGCCCGCAAGCTCCTTGATGTTCAACAGAATGCGCACCTGCCGGGCGACCATGAACAGAATATAGGTTGCGGCCTGCCCGTCAGAGAACAGTCGTCGCAGGCTTTGCAACGCAGCGCCACGCCGCCGCTGGCTGAGTTCGTCGATGAACGCAAATAATTTCTGCTCCTGCTCGTTCTGCGTCATCCGATCAACTGCTTGCAGCGTGATGCGCCCGCCGCGCCCGACATAGCTGGCAAGTTTCCCAAGCTCGTTGGCTAGCACGCGCCCTTCACCGCCAACATATTCTACCAGCCGCGCGGCTGCCGGGCCGTCGATCGTGACATCGAGCATGCGAGCGCGCTCGTTGAGCCAGCGCAGCAACTCCGCGCCTTCTTTGGGCTGGAAATCCTGCACATGCGCGCCTTTGCCGTCGATCTTCTTAAGGTAGGTGAAAATCGGATTGCGCTTGTCGAAGTCGCTCTCCACCAGCACCAGATCGCATGTCGGCGGCACGCGCTCCAGGTAGGCGCGGATCTGGTCGCGCTCTTTGCCGGCCTTGAGGTTTTTGAGCAATTCATTGACAATCACCTGCCGCCGCTCGGCAATGAACGGAAACGCCTCGCACGCCGCAACTAATACGTCTAGTTTGAGCTTTTTACCGTCCAGGACGGTCATGTTAAGATCGGCCAGATCAGGTGGTATATCGGCCTTGATGGCCGCCAGCGCCTCGCTGCGCGCCAGTTCGTCAGCTCCAAAAAGCAGTGTAATCATAATTTCAGTTCCTTTGTGCAGCATGTAGGATAGACAGATTACAAGGCGCTGTCAAGCGGAGATGCGCGCTTTTTACATCTTGCACATTCGGCAGAGGCATGGGCAGGATTCAGGCATGCGGGCCGCTAGCTCAATGGCAGAGCACGTCGCTCATAACGACTTGGTTCCAGGTTCGAATCCTGGGCGGCCTACCACCCATACTTACCGCCCGCAGCGGATCCGTTGTTGCTGTTGTAGCCCGGTCATCGACATGCCTGGCTGCTTTTTGCTGTGTCCCTCACGTATCTTGTTTTTCCTTGCTGGTTGTGGTGCGACGCCGCAGCTAGATCGAATTAACGCGCCATAGCTGCTGTTTTCAAGGTCATGTATCGAATACATATTGCCATAGTCGCATGTCCAGTGCGCATGCTGCTTATTGGCGTGGCACGAGCCTAACCGAGTGCCGACGCTACAGGAGAGACAGGTGTCAACCCAGGTCCCACTTGAAGATGAAATGGTGTTTCTCCGCTTACTGGTCGATCTTGCAACGCGAGGTGCATTTCAGGCACGCATTCTGATGTTTGTGAACGGTGCGACCATTGTTGGAACGTTGGTAAGCACGACCGATTGGATGGACATGTTTAGCGATATGGTTCATGCGCGGTTCCCTGTCATGACGACCGAGGTGCCCGAAGCATTGACTTCGGCCATGAAGCGCATGAATGAGACTATGATAGATGCGCAAACACCTGCGACAGAGGCGTCACACGCGTTTGTGCATCTATGTGATGTGCTGGTTGATGGACGCTCTGTCGCAATGCTGCGGCTACGCCTCAGTCAGGTGGATGGCTGGGGGTTTGTTGGTGAATTTAGTCGGTATGTTGGTCAGGTGGCGAGATGGACTGATTAGCGACTTTACGCTGGTGTTCCAGACCATCTATGTCTGCGCGCCCAGCCGGCCTCCTGCCACAGACCGCAACCGGTATGTCGATCGTTCTTTCATTAGATGACTCTGCATGCCTGTATAGAATGAGAAAAGGATCAAGTCACGACCGCCCTCACATCTCGTCACATTGTTATCTTGTCACCTACCCACCGCTACAGCCTGCCCGCTCTCGGCGGCCTTGTTCGCGGCCTCAACCAGCGCGGCATGGTCGAGCGCGAGCGTGATGTTGTCGGTGGCCTTGGTGCCGCGTTCGATGTGCGCGACCCACTGCGCGAACGGTCCGGGCTGGTCAGCGGGTACGTCAAGCATGATCCACTCCATGCCGTTGTCGGCAGCAGTGCTGCGCAGCCGTAGTTTGCCGTCGGCGGAGCTGTACAGCAGGCTGCCCGCTGTGCCATGTGCCTCGATCATGGGCGGCGAGGCGGGACTCACAAAGCCAGTCTCCGCGATACCGATTGCGCCATTTGCATAGCGAAACAGCACCACCGCGTTGTCCTCGACCGCGCGGCCGGTGAATGAGCCGTACAGCGCCTGCACGCTTTCGGGCATGCCAGCTAGCAGCCGCACGAGATACAGCGGGTGCGCGCCTAAGTCGATTAGCGCGCCGCCCTGCGCCTCAGCGGGATTGTAGAAATGCAACGGCAGCCGCCCTTCCGGCAGTTCAGCGGTGCGCACTGCCTGGCCATGCGCGATTCGCACGCGCACCTGCGTCAGGTCACCCAGCAGCCCGGCAGCGATCATCTCGTTGAATGCTTGCGTGTAGCCATGCGCCAGCCGCGGCAGCGAGACGGTCAACACTACACCGGCCTGCTTAGCCGCATCGACAATCGTTTGCGCGTCCTGGAGCGGCATGGCAAGCACCTTTTCGGTGAAGATATGCTTGCCTGCTTGCGCAGCGGCGACCATGACCTCGCGATGAAGTGACGTTGGCGTGGTAACAATGACGCCATCAATTTCTGGATTTGCCAACAGTGCGTCAAGCTGCTCATAGAAGCGCCAGCCGCGTTTTTCGGCCTCACGCCGACCACGCTCCGGCTGCTCGTCCCATGCGGCGATAATTTCGGTGCCGGGATTCTCGTTCGCGTCGCGTTCGTAATCTTTCGCATGGACATGCCAGAAACTCAACAAGGCTAATCGCAGCATCACTTTTCCTTTCAGGCTCACCACAAAGGCACAAAGAACACTAAGTCAAGAATAAAACCGCCGAGATACAGAGAGTACAAAAGCCAGGTCCATTATAGATGCAATGAGCTATTTCAGGCCGCTGTGCTCCGTTTAGCATGATAGTGCATAATGTACTATATTCCTTACTTCGTGATCTTCGTGTCTTCGTGGTTAATTTATCCCATCTCTGTGGTGAATAAGCTGTTCCCACAGCACAGCCAGAAGAAACAGCGGCACGGCAACCATGATGCGCCGCCAGCGCCACGGTTGCAGATAGAGCCGATACACCCACTTCAGCCCAAGCCGATGCAGCCATGCCGGTGCTCGCGGCACGATGCCCGCTATTTCGTCGAACGTACCGCCAACACCGATTGCGACTGGCACGCGCATGAGCGGCTGGTTGCGGGCAATCCACAGGTCTTGCTTGGGATGTCCGTAGGCGACCAGCAGAATGTCGGGCCGCATGGCAGCAATCATGGCACGGATATGCGGCTCATCAGCAGGAAGCGGCGAGCCAGCGTAGCATCCGGCGATTACGAGGCCGGGGTTGCGCTGCTGAAGCACGGCGGCGGCCTGCTCCGCCACACCGGGCGCAGCACCAAGCAGAAATATTCGCCAGCCACGCTGTGCCGCCTCCGCCGCCAGTCGCTCAGTTAGCTCGATACCGGTTACACGCTCATGAAAGCGCTGGCCTTGCAGCCGGGCCGCCAGCAGCAGCCCCGCGCCGTCCGGCGTCGCAAGGTCGGCGGCATGGAGCACGCGCCGGAATGCGCTGTTGCGGCGCGCCTCCATGACGAACTCTGGATTGACGGTGACGACATGGCGCGGCCCGCGCTCAGCGATGAAACTTGCAATACGCTCGACCGCTTCGTCCTCGGTGATGTTATCGATCGCGACGCCGAGGATGCGGATGCGGCGATGGTTCCCAACAGTCTGTGTCATATGGCGCATTATACAACCTGATACGCTTCTCATTTTGCTTTAGCCGAAATTCACCTCGTCGCAAGCGTTCTTTGAGCAATTCATGACAGTTGCGACAGCGCCTCATCATCGTATTTCACGACCCAAAATGTTACAGTAGAACCATCGAAAGAACGGCAACAAGCAAGGAGGAAAGCAATGAAACGCTTCACAGGAACCATCGTTGGTCTGGGGTTGGCGCTCGTGACAACGGTTGGATCAGTGTTGGCAGCGCCCGGGTTCGGCAACGACGCGTTTGCGCGGGTGTGGAACCGCCAGGACAAGGGCGTGGCCGAACAGGTAACAGGTCGCTCATGGACGTGGGGACCGGGGCCACGCAGCGAACTCATGCGCGAGCAGTACAACGAGGGCGCGGAAGGCATGCGCGCAGTACAATACTTCGACAAGAGCCGCATGGAGATCAACGACCCAACAGCTGACCCGAACAACCAGTGGTACGTGACCAACGGCCTGCTACCGCTGGAAATGATCACTGGCCGCATGCAGCTTGGCAACGATACATTCGAGTTCCACGGCCCGGCGCGCATCTCAGCCATCGGCGACCCGGACACATTCCCGACATATGCAGACCTGCTGCCGGTCTATCAGCCCGTCGGCGTGGCGGGACCGAACCCCGGCGACGTTGGTCGTCCGGCAACTGGCTTCCTGAACCCAGACGGACGCGTGACTGGTTTCAACGACTTCGCGAATGATCCCGGCACAGTGCTGAACAACGAAGGGGTGGCGAAGGTATTCGTGGACTTCATTAACCAGCGCGGGCTGGTGTACGAAAACGGGCGCTACGTACAGAGTCAGGTCTACGATCCGCTGTTCGTCTTCGGCCACCCGATCACGGGCGCGTACTGGGTCAAGACCAAAGTCGGCGGCAAAGAACTGCCGATCCTGTTCCAGGTCTTCGAGCGGCGCGTGCTGACCTACAACCCGGCCAATCCAGACGCCTTCAAGGTCGAGATGGGCAACGTCGGCCAACATTACTATCAATGGCGCTACGGAAAGTGATTTTTAATAAACCAGTCCGGTCTGCGTTCCCACTGTATAGGTATAGGACACAGACCGGACAGGTTTGACCACCCGACAGGTTTTACGGTATGGTATGGTAGAATAGAAACAGCATTGCGGTTCGATGACGAACATGCGCTCAACAGCAGTTGTTGGGATGACGGCAGGCGCTGTCATCCCATGTTTCTATTTCAAGGAGTTCCGATGTATCGTACCCATACCTGCGGCGAGCTACGTGCTGAGAACGCCGGGCAGGAGACTGTTCTTGCGGGCTGGGTCAACCGTCGCCGCGACCATGGCCCGCTCATTTTTCTTGACCTGCGCGACCGCTACGGCGTCACACAGGTTGTCTTTGACTCGGCGACTGCACCAGAGGCACACGCCATCGCCAGTGAGGCACGCCCCGAGTACGTGATGCAGGTGCGCGGCCTGGTCAGCATGCGCCCGCCTGAGTCGGCCAACCCCACCATTCCAACCGGCGCAATTGAGGTGCGTGCGGTCGCCGCCACCGTCCTCAACCCGGCCAAGACCCCACCGCTCTATATTAGCAAAGAGGGCGGCGAGGATGAGGCATTACGGCTCAAGTACCGCTACCTTGACCTGCGGCGCGAGCGCATGCAGCGCAACATGATCGTGCGCCACCGCGTCGTGAAATTCATCCGCGACTTCCTCGATAAAGAAGGCTTTATCGAGATTGAGACGCCGATCTTGATTAAATCGACGCCGGAGGGCGCGCGCGACTATCTTGTGCCGAGCCGCCTGCACCCCGGCGAGTTCTACGCCCTGCCGCAGTCGCCGCAGCAGCTCAAGCAGTTACTCATGGTCGCCGGTTATGACAAGTATTTCCAGATCGCGCGCTGCTTCCGTGACGAGGATCAGCGTGCCGACCGGCAGCCCGAATTCACACAGCTTGACATGGAAATGAGCTTCGTGGAACAAGAGGATGTGCTGAACCTGATCGAGCGGCTGTTCACCGAGTTGGTGCGCGAAGTGACGCCCCACAAGCGGCTCGTCACGCCCTTCCCGCGCCTGACGTATGCTGAGGCGATGGAGCGCTACGGCTCCGATAAGCCAGATCTGCGCTATGGCATGGAGTTAGTCAACTTGAGCGACATTGCGGCGGACAGCAAGTTTGGCGTACTGAGCGACGCAGTTGCGACCGGCGGCCAGGTCAAGGGCATTCGCGTGCCGGGCGTCGGCGGCTATTCGCGCAAACAGCTTGACGAAGTTGTCGAACTGGCGAAACAGGCTGGTGCAAGAGGGCTATTGTGGGCCTCACTTCAGCAAGGCCCCAACCCTGAGACCGTGCGCTCGTCATTTGGGAAGCAAGTTTCCAACGAAGAGATGGGCGCAATTATCGAGCGCATGGGCGGCCAGTATGACGATCTGCTCCTGATTGTCGCCGACCAGCCGCCGGTTGTCGCCGCTGTGCTCGACCGGCTGCGGCGCGAGTTTGCAGCCCGGCTGAACCTTGCCGACCCGAACGTGCTGGAATGGGCGTGGGTACTGGACTTCCCGCTGGTCGAATGGAACGAGGACGAAGGCCGCTGGGACGCGGTCCATCACCCATTCACTGCGCCGAAGGATGAAGATTTGCCCCTTATGGACAGCGACCCGGGCAAGGTGCGCGCAAAAGCATATGACCTGATTTTGAACGGCTACGAGGCAGGCGGCGGCTCGATTCGTATTCACCGCCGCGACGTGCAGCAGAAGCTATTTGATTTGCTCGGTATCAGCCGCGAGACGGCGCAGGCGCAGTTCGGCCATATGCTGGAAGCATTCGAGTACGGCGCGCCGCCACACGGTGGCATTGCACCCGGCATCGACCGGATCGTCATGATTCTGACCGACGAGCCGACTATCCGCGAGGTCATGGCCTTCCCGAAGACGCAGCAGGCCGTAGATCTCATGACGGGCGCGCCGTCGCCAGTCGACCAACGGCAGCTTCATGACCTGCACATCCGCCTGGCTGCCGAAGCCAAAGAGGCAACCAAAGACGAGCCACACTCGCTCGACCCGCGCGAAATTGTTCCGAAAGACCGTTAACGCACACGTTCAAAGCACATACTTTGTCATGCTGAACGAAGCCGGTCCTGAGGCATCGAAGGGTGAAGCATCTCATTGAAGGACATTGAGATGTTTCGCTTCGCTCAACATGACAGTGATTTCACTGACTAGGTATCAGTAATGACAACACCAACACAACATTACCTTATTACCGGCGGCGCTGGCTTTCTGGGTATCAACATGGTGCGCTACCTGCTCGAGCGCGGCCACGAAGTCACCACACTCGACCTTGTGGATTTCGACTACCCAGAGCGTGACCGTGTTACCCATATCAAGACCGACATCCGCGATCTTCCGGCGTTGCAACGGGCCATGCAGGGCGTCAACATCGTCATTCACACGGCCGCCGCGCTGCCGCTGTACAAGCCGGAAGATATCTACTCGACCGACCTGGACGGCACGCGCAACGTGTTGCAGGCCGCATTGGACAACGGCGTCGAGCGTGTGATTCACGTTTCTTCCACGGCGGTGTACGGCATTCCCGACCATCACCCGCTGTACGAGGATGACAAGCTTGAGGGCGTGGGGCCGTACGGCGAGGCCAAAGTCAAAGCCGAGGAAATCTGTAAAGAGTTCCGCGCCAGGGGTCTGTGCGTACCAATCGTGCGGCCCAAATCGTTCGTTGGGCCAGAACGGCTTGGCGTGTTCGCGCTGCTGTACGACTGGGCAAAGGATGGACACGGCTTTCCCATGATCGGCAGCGGCAACAATCGCTACCAATTGCTCGATGTGGAAGACCTGTGCGCGGCGATTTACCTGTGCGCCACGCTCGACCGCGACAAGGTCAACGACACGTTCAACATTGGTGCGAAAGAGTTCACGACCATGAAGCAGGACTACCAGGCCGTGCTCGACCGGGCCGGCTTTGGCAAGCGCGTGATTGGCTTTCCCGCCGCGCCCATGATCTGGACACTGCGCTTCCTTGAGAAGTTGCACCTGTCGCCGTTGTACAAATGGGTCTATGAAACGGCTTCGACCGACTCGTTCGTCTCGATTGAGAAGGCCGAAAAGGTGCTTGGCTACAAGCCGAAGTATTCCAACAAGCAGGCGCTGGTTCGCAACTATGAATGGTACGTCGCCAATCTTAGCAAATTCGAGCACACGTCCGGCGTATCGCATCGCGTGCCATGGAGCCAGGGCGTCCTGAAGGTGGCGAAGATGTTCTTCTAATACACAAGCGCGAGCGCATTGTATGCATGCAATGCGCTCGCGCTTTGTTCAACACCACGATGGCATGCGTTAGCTAACCCACGCTGGCTTGCGGTGCCACGCCGGATTTTCCTGCACTGTTGTCTCATCAACCGACAAGCTTACTGCCTTCTTTTCAACTGACGCGATCAGACGGCAGGGCAGGTACATTTTCTCACGGCCCAATAACCCACGATGGACTTCGACGCAGGTTTCCTCCTCGCTGGCCGATAGTCCACCAACAGTGGTGCCGTACCACACCTGGCTGATTTTTCCTAGCTTCGCCCCGTCTTTGGTGTACACCTCCATACCTTCACGAAGTTCCTGACTAAGATCCGACATTCTCAGTCCCCCTTTCGTGGCAAGGCCCGGATACCATAGCACCAATCAAGCAGGTTGCGTAGCAGAGTGTACACCAATTATACATCACACGATCAACATGATGAACGACCTGGACAAGTTTGCCCAGGTCGTTGTGCATGCAAATCTCGCCAGCTACTGAATCGGCGAGTAGTCGGTCGGATTGAGCACGGTGCTCGTCACTTTCGTCGTGAGCGCACCGTCGGTTTCGCTGGCAGCCTTGCCAGCCTGCCACTCAGGATCGGCGCGGAAGGCGTCCCAGGCTTTCTTCATGGCTTCCTGATCGGCAAAGCGCAGCATGTATACCAGTGTGCCGCTTTCCTCCGTTTCAGGTTTCGGCGTCCAGAAGCCAACCACATCCATGGCGTGGCGCGCGAACATGCGCAGTGTTAGATTGCGGAAACGGGCGTGAAGCGCGTCAGCCTTGCCCGGCGCGGCCCAGTAGGTACGAAGTTCGTAGATCATCGAAGCATTCCTTGCTGCTACACGGCTCAACGTGCCGAGTATACCACGGCTATACTTCCACATGATCGCTATTGAAAGGTGACATGCAGATCCGTGCTATCATCGGGGAAGGTGAGGCCGCCGACTTTGATGTTGAGAATGGCGTCACTTACTGAGCTATCGATAGGAAACTCAACATCGCCCTCTTGCGTCTCATCCCGATTGACCACAACGTTTAGGTCGTTGAACGGTGCAATGCTGCGCTCGCCAACCTTCAGGCGAAACGAGTCGCTCCAGAAGTTCATTCCACCGCCGGCATCAGTCCATGCGCGAACACGGAGGTGGAGCACACTTTGATCTGGCGATTGCGGCTCTTCAACGGCGTCCAGTATCTCATAGCGGAACTTCTGGCCCGTTGGGTCGGTCATGGTCACAACCTGTCCATCGGGAAAGCTCACTGTTCGCGTAATCAAAGATTTTGTTGTGGGCGCAGTATCACTTTCAGATGATGAAGATTCAGTTGTGGGCGCAGTATCATTTTCAGACGATAGCGGGGATAAGCCTGTTGACGGAGAGGTAGGCGAACGCAACACCAGCAGCGCGCCGAGCACTACCACAAGCACCGCCAGCACAGCTGATATCATGATCCAGACGCGATTTGTAGATGGAGCAATAGGCCGTGTAATTAAATGCGGCGGAGTATGGGAACTAGCGAGTTGTGCTTCCAACGATTGAATTTGCCTGGCAAGGTCTTCGCGCTCCATGTCGACGTGCGGGTCAGCGGTCGGGCCGAGCAGTGCATCCTGCTTGTCAAGCTCGTGTTTGCGTCGCTTGAGGATGGCGAGTAATTCAGCCGTGTCTTGCGCAGATTCCTCGTCCATAAACATCCACCTCTTCGTACACGCACAAAGATCGTTTACTTTAACTATAGTAACGATGTCAAGAGGAGTTTTTGCATCTGTAGGAACACAGGCGCGCACTTCATGGTACGTGCCTGTGTTCAAGGTGATGCCGTTAATTCGCCGCGATATGTTCGAACGCCAGTTCATAGTTGCGGGCGCGCACGTCGCCCAACTTCTCCGGCCAATGCCCGGTAAGGTCTGCCATGATCTTGCCGACATGTTCGTGGGCGTTTTCAATGAAGATCGTGTAGCGCTGCTGAATGCCAGCCGCAACTGTGCCTGCCAGGTACACGCCGGGCACGTTGGTCTCCATCGTCTCTTCATTGAACACCGGCACGCGATTTTCGCCGCGCAGTTCCACACCCGCCATCTCTAGCAGGCTTTGGTCGCCGCGGAAGCCGGTTGCCAGCAGCACAAAGTCGGTTTTATGAATCGTGGTCTCGCCTGTGGCAACCGATTGCAGCACGACATGCGTCGGCGTAATCTCAAGCGGAATCGTTTCCGGAAAGAATATGATGGTGCCGGCCTCGACCTGCGCCTCCATGTCGGGTAGCAGCCAGTGCTTCACCCGCTCGTCGAAGTGCGCCTTGCGGTAACTAACCGCCACCTGCGCGCCCGCCCGCCAACAGCGCAGCGCCGACTCCACCGCCGAATTTCTGCCGCCAACCACCAGCAGCCGCTGCCGAAAATAGTCATGCGGATCGCGGAAATAATGCGAGACATGCGGCAAATCTTCGCCGGGAATCTCAATCTTGTTGGCGTAGTGCATATCGCCGATCGCCAGCACGACGCGACGGCAGCGGAACTGCTGCTCGCCGGAAAGTGGCGCTGTGCTCAGCAGGAAATCGTCGCCGTCGCGCTCCAGTGACGTAACTGGCTCGTAGGTATTGATCTGGAGATCAAACTGCTCCACGACGCCGCGCAGGTAGGCCAGGTAATCCTCGCCGGTGATGCGCTGCTGATGATTGTTCTGGATTGGGACGCCAGCGATCGCCAATCGCTCGGTCGTGCTGAAGAAATTCGTATTGCGCGGCCACCATGTCATCGAGTAGCCGATCTGATGCGCGTCGAACTGCACGTAATCGACGCCCGCGCGCTTGAGGCAGACTGCCATTTCCAGGCCAACCGGCCCCGCGCCGATGATCGCTACCTCATGAAACGGCACATGGCCATTAGAACGTTCACTATCACTCATAAATAACACCTTATGTCAATAATATATAGTGTAAAAAGAGGCGATTATCATCGCCTCGTTGCAACAATTAGTATAGAGATAAATCAAATTGATAGCAAATAGAGCATGCTTACAGTAAGGGCCACAGCGGGCTGAGAATAAGCTCGCCGGCGCGGGTGTACCACGGGCGGCGCTCCCATTCCGCCAGCGTCAATTCCTTTGCATTGCTCAAGTCAATCATGTAAATGCGCTCCATCTCTTTGGCAATCGCCTCGTCACGAATTTCAACATTGACTTCGTAGTTCCCTGCTAAACTCATTCGGTCGAAATTCGCAGTGCCAATTGTAGACCATAAGCCATCGATGGTGGCCGTTTTGGCATGAATCATGGCATTCTGATAGACAAACAGCCGTATGCCGCCTTTCAAACACGCGGTAAAAAAGCCACGCGACAGCCAGTCGGCGGTCACATGGTTGGATTGCCACGGCAAAAGCACCCGCACATCCACGCCCCGTTGCGCGGCGGCGATAAGCGCCTGGAGCACAGCGCGGTCGGGAATGAAGTAGGCATGTGTCAAATAAATGTTGTGCTGAGCGCGATCAATCGCGTCAATAAACATGCCGCGAATGGGAAATAGCAGGCGGTCCGGTTCGTTGCGATGCACCGTGATTGATTGCGGCCATGGACGCTCGGCAGGCACATCAATCGGTGGGTATTGACCAGGGTTCGCATTCCAGAAATCGATAAATGCATACGCCAGTTCACGCGCGGCCGGGCCGCAAAGACGCAGGTGTGTATCGCGCCATTCAGTTGCGTACAACTGACCGATATTGAACCCGCCAATAAAGGCGATCTGTTCGTCTACAACCAGCAGCTTGCGATGGTCACGGGCGTAGCGACGCGGGTCAATCAAATGGCTCGCCCGTTCCAGCGTGCGGTATTCCAGCACATGTACCTGCGGCGCAAAGCGCTTGAACGACGGCGGAACGACCAGGTTTGCAAAGCTATCGTAGATGACATACACCTGCACGCCCGCCGCAGCCTTGCACTCCAAATGCTTTTTGAAGGCTTGCCCCAGACGGTCACCTTTCCAGATGAACGTTTCAAAGTAAATGCTATGCTGAGCGCTGTCGATCGCTTCGAGCATGGAGTCATACAAATCTTGGCCATACACGAAGATAGATACTGCATTGTTATCAACTGTGCTGACCTGCTCTGGCACGTGCGGAAAGCTTGCAGGCGGAGCGCGCCGCTTGCGAACCTCGGCCATAATTGCCAGCGCAGCGATGAGCAGCCCTTGCACAACCACCACCACGCCGCTCAATATCAACACAAGCCGGCGCACTGAAAACCGTTTCCCCAACATGAAGTTCTGCCATCCTCTAACAAATAGGCGCAGCGCCACCATTTCCCAAGAAATAAGCTTTTTTCAACAGCATACCAGCCTGGTGCTCCTATGCAGTTTCCTGTCAGGTAAGCACAGTGCTGCCCTGCCCAAGCAGCACGCTGCCCGGAAACACCCGCAATCGCCATGGCTCCAACCGTAATACGGCAAACGGCATCTGCTGTTGGGCTGTCTCATCCTGGAACGATCTGCAGATCGTAGCCAACCGGCACAGGACCATGGAGAAACAAGTTCCAGGCCATGGTGCGCGCCGCCTCGTCAAATGCCCACGTTGTTTGGCACTCCGCCGTACAGGTGTCGTGTGAAGGCGACCAGTAGGTAAGCGATGTAGAGGGGTGCGCAGCCAGATACGCATGTTAGGTTGGTGTCGGCACAGTTGCAATCCAGCCAGTCAAGTGGGCGCCATCCCATTGTAAGATTGGATGGATGAAGGATACGGAAGCGCGGACGACCTTGCGTATCAACCGTTGCGACGTTCCATGTACTTGCGATAAGTTAATAGGATGGTAATCATTAGATGTTTAAGGTAGAATAGAACTGCGAACACGAATAAGTGAGGATTGCTATGAAAGCACTTGTGTATCAGGGCGCGTGGCAGATGCCGGTGTGCGAGATTGAGCCGCCGACGCCACAATCGGATGAGGTCATTGTGAAGGTGCAAGCCGTCGGCGTGTGCGGCTCGGACGTGCATGGCTACACCGGCTCGACCGGTCGGCGTTTCCCCGGCATTGCGATGGGCCATGAATTCTGCGGCACAATTAGCGCCGTCGGTGATGATGTCAGTGATTACCATGTTGGCGATGCGGTCATTGTCGATCCGATGCTTACCTGTGGTGAATGTATCATGTGCCGGTCTGGGCGCTCGAATGTGTGTGTCAACCGCACCATGATCGGCATGCACCAGCACGGCGCGTATGCTGAAGCAGTGCGCGCGCCGCAACGCCAACTCTACCGCAAGCCGGACGATCTCAGTTGGGAGCACGCCGCCCTGGCCGAACCGCTGGCAGTAGCCCTGCATGCTGTCAACCAGACGCCGTTCCAACTCGGTGAGAGCGTCGTGATTGTCGGCGCTGGCCCAATTGGGCTGCTGGCGCTCTCGGCGGCACGCCTCAAAGGTGCGGGGAAGGTGATAATCACCGACCAAAGCCCGCACCGATTGGAACTGGCCCGGCAGCTTGGTGCAGATTTGGCGGTGAACGTCGCCAAGCAGGATGCCATTGCAACGATAAAAGAAGCCACCAACGGCCTTGGCGCTGACGCAGCGATTGAGGCGGTCGGTATCTCGCCAACGGTGCAGCAGGCGCTCGCGGCGACGCGCATTGGCGGCAACGTCACATGGATTGGCAACTCCGCGCCGGATGTCTCGCTCAATATGCAGAGCGTGGTAACCCGCGAGATCACCATTCGTGGTGTGTACGCATTCACGCAGGAGTTCGGCCAGGCGATCAATCTGTTGCAGTCAGGCCGCATCAATGTGGCACCCTTGATCGAGCATGTTGGTGCGCTTGACGAAGGCCCGATGCTAATCCACGATCTGGCCAAGGGCACGCTCGATGCAGTCAAGGTGGTCTTGAAGCCTTGATAGATGCCGCTTGCAAAGAGCGCATAGAATAAGAAAAGAGATGGCTCGCACCATCTCTTTTCTTATTGGGTGAGCACAAACTATTCAACCAATGTATACGTCAGTTCGGCGTACATCTCCGCATTTTCGCCGACGACGCTGATGCCGGTTAGCTCGTAGCCGTCGAGCGAGACATCCAACAGCGATTGCTGCTGCTCGATCGCGCTGGTCAGTTCGCGTTGCAACACCGTTGCGTTAGGCGCAATGGCATGCCAGAGCAGTTCTCTGACCATTTCTTGCGTTATTTCAATCGTAGTTCGATCGTCGGCTGATCTAGTGCCATGATGTCGCTCCTTATCTGCACTGCTTTTGGTGCAGAGTTCGTTGGCCTCACCATAAACGTGCCGCAGCAAATAGCATGCCGACACCTGGACATGTATGCAGCCGTTCCCATCTTGCGGTATGATACACATGTGAAATCACATGTGCCATAGAGGAGATTCGCGTGACGCAGCGCATTCTTATCGTTGAAGACGAAGCTGAGATTGCCAATTATCTGAAGCGCGGGCTGGCGTACGAAGGCTTCGCCGTTGAAGTTGCGGCGGATGGCAATGCTGCGCTGGTCACCGCGCGCGAGCATCCGCCGGACCTGGTGGTGCTGGATCGCATGCTGCCTGGCCTGGATGGTATTGAAGTGGCGAAACGGCTGCGCGCCGGTTCAAATACGCCAATCATTATGTTAACTGCGCGAGATGCTGTGGCGGATCGTGTCGAAGGATTGGAAAGCGGCGCGGATGACTATTTGTCAAAACCATTTGCGTTTGAAGAGCTGCTGGCACGCATCCGGGTGCAACTGCGGCGCTACCATGCCGAGCAGACGGGCGAGGTGCTGCGAACCGGGCCGCTCATGCTCAAGCCCGCCGCCCATGAGGTGCGCGTCAACGACCGCATGGTGGAACTGACGGCCAAAGAGTTCGAGGTGCTTGAACTGTTCATGCGCCACCCGCAGCAGGTACTCACTCGCGAGGTCATCTATGATCGCGTGTGGGGCTATGATTTCGGCAATGATAGCAATGTGATCGAGGTATACATCCGGGCGCTGCGCCAGAAGTTGGAGATAGACAACACACCACGATTGCTTCATACCGTGCGTGGCGTCGGATACGTACTCCGCGAAGCGTAGTGCCTGTCGGTTAACTTCTGGTTTGCATACCCATGAGTTATCTCATGTAGGGTTTCACTATGTTTAAACGTCCACTGCCGCTCCGCACACGGCTTGCGCTTGGTTACAGCGTGTTCTTTGTTGCCATTTTAGCGCTGCTCAGCACCGGCGTGTACTTGACGGTGCAGTCAGCGCTATTTAATGAAGTTGCGCAGCAACTCCAAACCAGCAGTGATCTGATTCAGCAGGATTTTGACGTCAGCGATTATTCGGTTGGCACGTACTTCGAAGATCCGAGTTTCCTGCTACGCACGCACCCCCCGCATATCGAAGGGCTTGAAACATCTGCGCTGTACGTTCAAACGCTCGATCAATCGGGTTCAGTGATCGTAAGCTCATCGAACCTTCAACAGCAGCAGCTGCCAATCACCGCCGCCGACCGGGCTGCCATTCTGAATGGTCAGACGATACACAGGACGACCCAACTACGGACTGCGCGCGTCTACATTCTTGGGCGTCCACTGAAAGACAACGGCACCACCGTTGGTATGTTGCTGGTTGCACAGCCGCTCATGGCAATCGACCGCACGCTTCAGCTGCTGTTCATCAGCTTGATTGTAATCGACGTTCTATCGCTTATCGCCGCGATTCGGGCAGGCACATGGCTGGCACGGGGTTCGCTCGCGCCGGTTGTCCGTATCAGCCGAACCGCTGAGCAGATTGTGCGCGCAGAGGATCTCGCTCAGCGCGTTCCGCTAGCCCGCGTCAATGACGAGATTGGACAACTCACGCATACTGTCAACGCCATGTTGGAACGGCTTGAAGATTTGTTCACGGTGCAGCGCCGCTTTGTGGCCGACGTATCGCATGAATTGCGCACCCCGCTCACAGCCATGCGCGGCAACCTCGAAATTTTACGGCGCGGCGCGGCCCACGATCCAGCGCTGCTCGATGAGTCGCTGGCCGACATCGAGCGCGAGGTTGAACGGCTGATCATGCTCACCAACGACCTGCTGCTGTTAGCACAAGTGGAAGGTGGCGCGACACTCCAGACCGAGGTGGTGCCGCTCGATGAGTTGGTGTTGGAGATCGTACGCGAGCTACACCCGCTCACGCACGGTACAGCGCTGAAGCCGGCAATTGCCGAGCAGGTGGCAGTACCGGGAGATCGCGCGCGGCTCAAACAGGCGCTGATTAATCTAGTCATCAATGCGCTGCAACACACGCCGCCAACGGGAAGCGTCACCATTGGCCTGGCCCGCGCGGATGGCAGCGCTGAGTTGTACGTGCGCGATACTGGCGTTGGCATTGCGCCAGACGATCTGCCGGCATGTGTTCGAGCGCTTTTATCGCGGTGACAAATCGCGGGCGCGCCACGCCGGTGGTGCAGGCATTGGGCTGGCAATCGTGCAGCGCGTGACCGAAGCCCATGGCGGCTATGTCCATGTGACCAGTGTTTTAGGTGAAGGCAGCACCTTTACCATGCAGCTACCGCTCGCGCCTGAACCCACACGCGCCGTTGAAGCTACACAACCCCTAGATATCCTAACAAACTAAATAAAGTACCTACGAAGATCGTGTTATTCCGCGCGGAAATGGCTGAATTTTGGCATATTGTATGCTGAGCTATTTTTTAGAAGTAGCATACTGTTCGGGCTGTTCAGGTTTCCTTCAAGCTAGCAGAAGGTCAAACACCCATGACGAAATCGCAAACACAGACTGTTCAGGGGCACATCACGGTTGTGCAGGAAGAGCGCTTCCGCATGATGACTGAAGGCGGGCAGGGCTTGCTCTTTACCTTGGGGAACAGCATCTGGCATAGCGCTGCTGACTTGCGCCATTTTCGTGATACACGGACGCCGGTCGTAGTGGAATACAGCGGCGAACCAAATTTATCCACTGGCGTGGCACACAAGGTTCAGGCCGCATGATCACCGTCTAGTGATGTTTGAATGGTTTTCATGTTCTTTTGTTCAACGAATATAAGGAAATATTATGTCACGAACAAAACCATCGTTAGTTGGCAATGTGAAGAACTGGTTCCAGGATTGGTCTGTTCCCAAACAATTGGCGGGTGAAGACCCCAAGAGCACGGCTGCGGAGTCGACGCGCTCGCGCGAATGGCGGCCCCGGCTCGAAGAAGCCGACAAGGTCGGCACCAGCATTTGCCCGTACTGCGCGGTCGGCTGCGCGCAACTTGTGTATGCCAAAGGCAACGACATCATCCACATCGAGGGCGACCCGCGCAGCCCGATTAATCAGGGCACGCTTTGCCCGAAAGGCGCGGCGACGTTCGGATGGGTCGTCAATCCCAATCGCCTTACCAAGGTCAAGTACCGCGCGCCGTACTCCGATCATTGGGAGGAAAAGCCGCTCGATTGGGCCATGGAGCGCATCGCTCAGCTTGTGAAGCGCACCCGTGACGAAACCTTCGTCCACAAGCTGCCGGACGGCACCACCGTCAACCACACCATGGCGATTGCCGAACTCGGCGGCGCGACGCTCGACAACGAAGAAAATTACCTGATCAAGAAGCTGTGCGGCGGCGGCCTGGGCATGGTCTGGGTCGAAAACCAGGCCCGGATTTGACACAGTTCTTCTGTGCCCAGTTTGGGCGCTAGCTTCGGTCGCGGTGCCGCTACAACCGCACAATGGGATCTGGCGAACGCCGACTGTGTTGTGATCATGGGATCCAACATGGCCGAGAATCACCCGATTGCCTTCCGCTTCGTGATGCAGGCCAAAGAGAAGGGCGCGACGGTTATTCATGCCGATCCGCGCTTCACGCGCACGTCGGCGCTGGCTGATATTTACGCGCCGGTTCGGGCTGGTTCGGATATTGCGTTCCTCGGCGGGTTGATTAACTACATTCTGGAAAACGATCTGTGGTTCAAAGATTATGTCATGAACTACACAAACATCTCGACGATCATTGAAGACGATTACAAGGACACCAGTGATCTGGATGGTCTCTTTTCCGGCTGGGAAGAAGACAAGCACAGCTATAATTCAGACTCATGGCAATACAAAGGCATGGAAATCCCGTCGCCTTTGGCCGAACATTACTCGCGTCAGGAGTCTTCTGGCGGCGGCAACAAGAAAGAGAAGCTGACCGAGGAACCACCGCCAACTGACCCGACGCTCATCCACCCCAACTGCGTGTACCAGATCATGCGCCGCCATTACGCACAGTATACGCCCGAGATGGTCGAGCGGGTGAGCGGCTGCCCAAAAGAAACCTTCCTGGCGGTGGCCGAGGCGATCACACGCAATTCGGGCCGCGAGCGTACCGGCGCGTGGTGCTACGCGGTCGGCTGGACGCACCACACCACTGGCGTACAAATGATTCGCGCGGCGGCGATTATTCAGGCGCTGCTGGGCAACATCGGGCGTCCGGGCGGCGGCATTCTGGCGCTGCGCGGGCACAGTTCCATTCAGGGCAGCACCGACATCCCGACGCTGTACCACATGCTGCCGGGCTATTTGCCGCAGCCAGCCATTGACAAGCCGCACAAAACGTTCAAGGATTATCTTGAGTCGGAGACTGAGCCGACTGGCTACTGGCACAACTTCCCGAAGTTTGCTACCAGCCTGATGCGCGCGTGGTATGGCGAGCACGCCACGAAGGACAATGAATGGGGCTATCAATGGGTGCCGAAGATCACCGGCGACCATTCGCAGCAGCCGATGATGCTGGCGATCCGCGACGGCACGATCCGTGGCTTGCTGCTGATGGGCCAGAATCCGGTTATCGGCGGCCACAATACCCACATGATCCGCATGGCGCTGCCGAATCTCGAATGGATGGTCGTGCGCGAAACGTTTGAGAATGAAACGGCCTCGTACTGGTTCAAGTCGCCGGAGGTGGCGAACGGCGAACTCGATCCGTCCAAGATTCAGACCGAGATGTTCATGCTGCCAGCAGCCCTTCCGGGCGAGAAGGCGGGCACCTTCACCAACACGCACCGGCTGATCCAATATCACGACAAAGTGGTCGATCCGAAGGGCGACTGCCGCTCCGACCTGTGGTTCATGTATCACCTTGGCAAGCGGCTGAAGGCGCTCTACGCCGATAGCGATAATCCATGGGATGAGTCGATCAAAAACCTGACGTGGGACTATCCAGAAATAGGCGCGATCAAAGAGCCATCCGCTGACGCGGTGCTGAAAGAGGTGAACGGCTACACCTGGCCAGATCGCAGTCAGCTCGACTCCTTTTCCAAACTCAAGGACGACGGTTCGACAGCGTGCGGCTGCTGGATCTACACCGGCGTGTTCCCGAAGGATGACCACAATCGGGCGCGCTCGCGCAAGCCGGATGGACCGGACGGTCCAGGCACGCACATGGGGTGGGCCTTCGCATGGCCTGCCAACCGGCGCATTATCTACAATCGCGCGTCCGCCGATCCAGACGGTAATCCATGGTCGGAGCGCAAAAAGTACGCCTATTGGGACGCTGAAAAGGGAAAATGGCAGTGTCCTGATGCGCTGGACTTCGAGCCGGACAAAGCGCCTGATTACCGGCCTGACTGGTCCAAGAAGCCGCAGGGAACCGATGCGCTGCCCGGCACCGCGCCATTCATCATGATGGTCGATGGCAAGGCTGAGATTCTTCTCGCCGAGCGGCCTCAAGGACGGCCCGCTGCCGACGCACTACGAGCCGGTCGAGTCGCCAGTGAAGAACCCGATGTACAAACAGCAGGACAACCCGGGTGCAAAGAAATGGCCTGGGCCAACCAATCCATATCACCCGGTCGGCGATCCAAAATACCCGTACGCCATGACAACCTACCGGCTGACCGAGCACCACTCTGGCGGCATTCCCACGCGCTTCGTCCCGTCCACTGCCGAACTCCAGCCTGGCGGCTTCGCGGAGATTCCGCCGGAACTCGCGGCGGAAAAGGGCATCAAGAATCTTGATTGGGTGGTGCTCTCGACTGAACGCGGCGAAATCGAGACCCGGGCGTTGGTGACCGAGCGGCTGCGCCCGTTCGAGATCGATGGGCAGCGCATCTATCAGATTGGCATGCCGTGGCATTTTGGATGGGAAGGCTACGCGACCGGCGATATTGCCAACACGCTTTCGGCGATTGTCGGCGACCCGAACACGACAATTCACGAAGGCAAGGCGTTCACATGCAACCTGCGCAAGGGACGCCTGGAGCGAAAGCGGAAGGAATAGCAAGGCCCACAGGTCTGAATGCGCGCACCAGCCGCCATGCAGCGGGTGCGCGCCCATGGAGATAGATGCATGACAGTATACCCCCCACCTGTGTACCCGCCGGTGAGTTCGCGCGCGCACGACATGGGCGACTCTGTGCTGTCCAGCATGATACCGGACGAGGCGGAGATGACCGCTGGCACGAAGGTCGAGCAGGGCCGCGAGTACGGATTTTTCACCGACACCACGCTGTGCATCGGCTGCAAAGCCTGCGAGGTGGCATGCAAAGAGTGGAACACCTTGCCTGCCGACGACATCGGCCTGACCGGGCAGAGCTACGATAATACCAACGCGCTCTCGGCGACAACGTGGCGGCATGTCGCGTTCATCGAAAAAATTGGCACCGGCAAAGATCGCGCGACGACCATGCAGCCGTTCCAGAGCAACTGGTTAATGATGAGCGATGTGTGTAAGCACTGCACCAATGCGGGATGCCTGGAGGCATGCCCGACTGGTGCGTTGTTCCGCACCGAGTTTGGCACAGTCGTCGTCCAGCAGGATATTTGTAATGGCTGCGGCTATTGCGTGCCGTCATGCCCGTTCGGCGTGGTCGATCTGAATTTGCTTGACGGCAAGGCTCACAAATGTACGCTCTGCTATGATCGGCTGAAGGGTGGGCTGGAGCCAGCCTGCGCGAAATCATGCCCAACCGACTCGATTCAGTTCGGCCCGGTGGATGAGTTGCAGGAGCGCGCCCGCAAGCGTGTGGAAAGCCTGCATGAGCAGGGCGTCGGGCAGGCGTATCTGTACGGCGCGCCGGATTCGCCCGGCTCAACCGGCGGCATCGATTCCCTGAACGCGTTTTTTCTGCTGACTGACAAGCCGGAAGTGTACAATTTGCCGGTCGCGCCCTCGCTGCCCTCGACGCGCATCAAGCCCGGACTGATCTCCGGTCTGGCGACGGTTGCTGGCCTGGCGCTCGCAGCAGCAGTAACGTTTTTAGGCCGCGATGATGAGTGAGGAGCAGCGCATGACCACACCAACCAACGAGCGCGGCCTCTATGGCCGCAACGAATCGCGCCGCAAAAAAGGGCAGCGCGATCAAACAATCAAAATCTACGAGGGCGAAACCTATTACGGCCGCCCCGCCCTTAAAGAGCCGACATGGCGCTGGCTGATCGCGACCTATTTCTTCATCGGCGGCATTGCGGGCGCGTCGCAGATCATTGCCACCATTGCCGATCTGTTTGGCGGCGAACATGATCGCAGCGTGGTGCGCGCTGGTCGCTACACTGCGCTCATTGGCGCAATGCTCAGTCCGATCTTTCTAATCGCCGACCTGCACACGCCGCAGCGCTGGTTCAACATGCTGCGCATCTTCCGTAAGACATCGGCCATGTCGATTGGCTCGTGGACGCTAGCCGTCTTCGGCACGCTGTCGGGCCTTGCCGCAGCCGGGCAGGCGCTCGACGATCTGTTTGGATTGCGAATTGGCCGATGGCTGGCGCGGCTGTTTGGCATCGCGGCGGCGCTGGCTGGCATGATGATGTCGGTCTATACTGGCGTGCTGCTGTCGGCAACGAGTGTGCCGCTGTGGGCGGCGGCCTATAAGCGGCTTCCGGCGTTGTTCGGCGTGTCGGCCATGGCGACCGGATCATCCATGCTGTCGCTCATTCTGGCGATTACTGGCGCGCCCAAGAGCGTGCTGCGCCGCATGGAGCGGCTAGCGCTCATCGCTAATCTGGTGGAGTCGGTGCTCAGCGTTTCGGTCGAGCAAGAGTGGAAGCGGCAAGAGATCGACATGCCAGTGAAGCAGCAGCCAATTAAGAGCGCGCACCACTTTGGCGAGCAGGGATTGGGGATTGTTGTGCCGATCACGCTGCGCACAATAAATATCCTGTTTGGGCGCGGGTCTCACTCGCTCGCCATGGTGGCGGCAATCAGCACACTTATCGGCGGCTTTATGCAGCGCACGGTGATGGTCTTTGCGGGCAGAAAGTCGGCACTGCGGCCTGAGGATTATTTCCGCTTTACGCAGCCGGGCGCGCCAACCGCAGGCGAGGGACTGATCGACATGCCGAGCACTCGCAACATGGCAGGAGGGCAGCGATGACGGCACCAACCCAGCAACAGGGAGCCACATTGACTGAGCTTTGCCAGCAGGCTCTTGACCTCATCCAAACATCGCTTGAGGAGAAACCAGGCGGGTTGAAAGAAGAAGTAGATCAGGCCGAGCGGGTGGTGGTTCAGATTCGCAATCGTTTGATTGACATGCTGCGGCAGGACAGCGTTTCTGCGGAAGCGCAGCAGCGACGCAGCGCGTTGAACGACGTTAATGCCGCGCTGAGCCTGATCGTCGGCACGGAGTATTCGGTGGGCGGCATTCATCGCAACCATCTGGAGCAGGCGCAACGCCTGCTTGAGCCGCTGGTGACGGATGGAAGGTTAGGAACCGTCTAGGGTCAATTGCGTTCACGTACAAGCCCTTGCCACCAAGACGCGGAGACGCGAAGTGAATTGTGAAGACATGAACCCTTCGTGGCTTCGCGTCTTGGCACCTATGTGAATTGACCAGCCGAACTCATGCGCGAGCAGTTTCCTCATGACGCGGCATTAACGTCGTTCAACGCGCTGCGTCGCTGCACTGATTTCTTCCGCGAGCGCCGCGCGCATGCGTGCAAGCTCCTCGACGAGCGCGGCATGGCGCACATGCAGCCATGCGTAGCCGAGCGTCTCACGCAGTTCGCGCCACTGCTCACCCCACCGCAGTGCAATGTAGCCAAATGCAGGCAGGCAGAGGAACAGTGCCGCACCCCAGCCAGCACCCCACACGATGCCGCATATCACAGAAAGCACGATAAACCAGAGCAAAATAAGCACTGCGCCCGCAACGAGTTTGACAGTGCCATATAATTCCGGATACGGCCCGGCGAAATGCAGCGCCACTGGCCGCGCCAGCCTGTAGGGCCAGTAGCTCAGCGCCGCGCCGATCAGCGCGGGCAGCGCGCCGACCAGCAGCCATGCAAACAGGCTGAACAGCCGCGTGCGGTAGATGTCGTTCAGTTCCAGTTGCCACGGGTCGCGCACGCCGAGCGTCCGCAGCGCGTCGGCGTAGCGGCGGGCATGCTGCGCGATTGCTTCGAGGCGCGCTGGGTCGCTGCGATGAAGCTGCTCGTAGCCATGCCGCAGCTGCGTCGCTTGCTCATGGTGCTCTTCCAGCGTCAGCCCGTCCTCGCCGGGGCCGGTCCACGCCGCTACCGCCGTGATGCCGCGCAGAAGGTCCGCGTTTTCGGCTTGCAGCACGACAGGATCGAGGCGCTCCTGCATCCATCGAGTCAAATTGCGAATGGTTGCGTCCGGGTCGGTGCTGTAGTTTTCACGAAAAGAAGTTATGTCAAATGGATGGCCGACCACAAGCAAGACTGAGGTGCGAAAGAGTGTTTTATCAGAGTACCACAGCCCGACCGGCACAACTTGCAGGTCAAGCTGCCAATCGTTCTCGGCTTCAGCGCTGAGCGCGATGCGTGCCGCGCCTGCCCGTAGCGGCAGCAGAGAGGTGCCGGAATGGGTGGTGCCTTCAGGAAAGAGCGCCAGCGAGCGGCCATGCCGCAGCAGCGCCCGGCAGCGCGCAAAGGTCTGCTCGTTCCTGGCCGCCCGGTCGCCCGCCGCGCCGTCCAGCCGGTCGTCGTCCCGCTGACGAAAGACGGGCAGCGCACCGAATGCCGCCATGCAGAACCGGCCTAAGGGATTGCGCCAAAATGTATTTTTCGCCAGAAAAAAGATCTGTCGCCGTGTGCCGATCATCAGCACCAATGGATCGAGCAGGCCGTTGGGATGATTCAGCACGAACAGCACCGGCTTGTCGGACGGGATGCGCTCCGCGCCGTCGATGACAATGCGCGGGTAGAAGAAGCTCACAAGTTGGAGGCAGATGAAGCGAAAGGCGCGTGCGAGCATGGCTTTCCTCTGGCAAAACGCAAACGAGTATGTGTCGTAGATATGAACGTAATGCGCAACGTTTTTTGGCACAATCAAGAATGGATTTTTGTTATGGTACCATGATGTTAGCTCAATCTTGATCTGTGTTCGTCTCGACAGGAGGCAGCATGTCCGCTGATCGCTATCATCTCGCGTTGTATAACATCGCTCGCATGCGCGCGCCGCTCGACAGCGCGGCGCTGGCCGGGTTCGTCGAGTTGCTCGACCCGATTAACCAACTGGCCGACGAAAGCCCCGGCTTTGTGTGGCGGCTGCAAACCGAGGATGGATCCTCGACCTCGATTCGCCCGTATGACGATGACATGATTTTGATCAACTTATCGACATGGGAAACGGTGGAGGCACTGCGTGAGTTTACGTACCGCAACGCGCACGGCGCGTCGATGCGTCGGCGGCGCGAATGGTTCGAGCGCCACACCGAGCCGTATATCGCGCTGTGGTGGGTGCCAGCCGGATACACGCCGACCATGCACGAAGGACGCGAGCGGCTCGATTACCTTGTTGCTCATGGCGAGAGTGCCTATGCGTTTACATTCCGCCGCTCGTTCCCACCGCCAGCGGTGGGTGAGGAGCCGGTGAGTCACCAATCCAACTGCTGATTTTCATGTTTACCGCTCTCGTACCAGAAAGGTCGGCGGCGCGGAGCCACCGCCCGCTGAGACGTTCAGCAGCGAGGTCGCGGCGATGCGGGTCAGGCAGCCGGTGGCCGTGTCGCCAACCACCAGCGGATCGGAGTCGACGTAGCGCGGCGTGAAGTGCAGCCCTTCCTCTGGCGTCCAGGTCGGGTAGTCTTCCTCCGGCAGCGGCACACGCTCCTGCACGACGTAGGGCATTCGGCGCATTAATGCGCAGGCAAGCGTGCGTTCCCATGTCGTTTCGTCGCATTCCCAGCCAAGCAGCACGCCCGCGCCGCCGTAATCGTCGTTGGGCTTGAGCACCAGCCGCTCGCGGTTTTCGAGGATGAAACCCACCAGATTGATCCCCTCGCCGGCGTAGCGCGTCCAACCGGAGCGCACATAGCGCGTCCATGGGACATGTGCTGCCACTGCGGCGCGCTCGTCGGCGTCGAGCAGCGCGTGCGCCGGGCCGTCATCGTCGGACAGGAGCGCCATGATCAGCTTGGTGTGGACTGGCTTGGTACGAAATGGATTGACGACGCAGACGGCATGATCGGCGTAGGCGCGTACCAGCGGGTGATCGAGATCGTAGCGCGCCAGAAATTCGTGCTGCAACACGCGCCGGTAGACCAGGTCAATTAGCGTATTGCCAGCATACAACCGCCCATGCTCATAGCGCAACTCGTCGGGATCGGCGATTACTGTCGGCATGCCCTCAGCCGTGAAGCGGTCGCGCAGATGAATGAACTCCGACATCGTCATCGCCTCGCGGAAGTCCACGATCGCCACCGTCGGCGTGCCACTGCCACCCCAGGCATGGTACGTATCGAGCAGCAGCTTCTGCAACGGCTGGCGGTGTGGCAACGGTTCGGCATGAAACCGCTGCCGGAATATATTCATTACGTCAAGTTGGCCGAGGATTTCAGCCAACGCCTCGTCATAGGCGATGCCAGCCGGTGATTCGAGGTTCGACTCGACGAAGTAGCAGGTGCTGCCGTCCGCTGCCAGAAAGCCGTCCAGCCGCCCGAACACCGCCGCGCCGGGATAACCGGGATCAATTTTGAGTAACTCGCGCTCTTGCGCCGTGAGGGCATACGGCTCCAGCAACGATTCATCTTCCAGCGTTGCCGCGCCGATCTTACGAATCGCGCGCCCGACCAGCGTGGCCGCCTGATCGAGTGTCGCATGCTGTGCATCCGTGAGAAAGCGCGGGCGCAGCACCGAGCAAACCAGCCGGTCACGCTGCTTGCCGACCAGCATGCCGCGCTCGCGCAGCGAACGGTCGAGGTGCGCAAAGATTTCCGGCGCATTCTCCTCATTCAGCAGGCTGTGGTAGTGCGCAATGATGTCATGAAGATGCATGGCGGCTCCCTAGTTCGTCGGCACCGGAGCAACGCGCGATTTGAGCGCCTGCTGCACATCAGGCGGCAAGTTCGTGAAGAAGTGGTAGCCCGTCGCCGCCTCGATATCGGCGACACTCACGCGGTACTGATCCCAATCGCCAAGCTTGGTGCCAGCCGTATTCGGGACGCGTATAGCAATCACAGGCGTACTGGCGGTGATGCGCGAAATATCGCTCGTGCCGTTCGGCATGACGGCAACGATCTTCCACGTGTACTTTGGCACTGCTATCTTGCCCTTGGCAATCGTCTTAACCGTTCCATCGCTGCCAGCAATGATGTAGAGGACGTGACCTTTCGCGACTAGCGAACGCGAGAATGCCTCCAGATGCTCCCATGTGCCGCGATTATTGTCCGGGGCTTGGGGCACGATGTTGGTCATGATAAACGTGGCCTGATTGTCCTTCGCCGTCGCGCTGCGATCAGCCGATGGGCACATGTGGCCGCGGTCGTAGCCGGAGCCGGTATAATCGTCGGTTGTGACCCTGTACCACCCCTTTGGCAGGGTTGTGTCAGGCACAAAGTTATTGCTGCGTTGCACATCGCCTATATCGCGCGGCGTCAACTGCCAGCTCACCCAGTTCGGGATGGCGCGATCGCGGCTATACGAGAGCACATACTGCGGGCGCTCGATCAGATAGTTGTTCGGTTGGGATGGATCATGCACCGCGCCGCTCGGGTTGCCGAGCATCAGGTTACGGTTGCCGCTTGGCACGCTGCCGTTCGAAGGCGTGCCCTGTGGAACGCTCGTCGGCGGTGGAACGTTGGTTGGCTGCGTGGGGCGCGGCGATTGCGGCTGCGGCACCGGCGAACCAGCTGGCGAGCGAGAAGAATAATAAGCCCATAGAACAATGAAGCCAAGGACTAGAATGATAATAGCGGTAGATCGACTCAATTGGAAACGCATACGTATGTCTTTCAGCAGGATTCAGCGTGTACCAGCAGCAATGACAATAAACAGTCGGAAAAGAGCGGGCGTTCGCGAGGCAGGCTTACGTTTCGACAACCGTCGTGCGCAGCCCGGCGACTGTGCCATCAGCGAGCCGACCAACAATAAAGGTTGGCATCTCGACTGTGCCAAGCTTGTAGACTGTCAGGTCGTGGAAATAGCGCCGTAACAAGCGCGTCAGCGTGCGAAAACGTGCTGCCCGTTGGCGCGCGACGTCCGTAGGATCATCGCCAAGGTAGAGCATGGGCGCAAAGAAGCGATCAACGTCCTCCTTCGTCACCGACGTAGACGGCGGGAGCGACGTGAGCTTGTAAAGCACATCCGGAGAAAAAGGCTCCGGCTCAGTCCATATAAACGGCTCCAGCGGATAGTCCGATTCGCTGGAGAAGAGCAGGTCATCACTGACCTTGGCTAAACGGGCCATGACATCCACATGCGTTCCTTTTCAACATATCAACGTATGGCCGACACAGTGTGATGTGGTGTGAAGGAGAGTATAGCATACCACATGAGTATGTTGAAGAAGTAGTTCAGCTACACGCAGGCTAGCGGTATAATGGCGGCGATTGTTGCTCGTTGTTTACTTTATACATGGAAGCGAAGCATAACATTATGTCGTATAGCGAAGCAGATCTGCCGCTGCGCATGATCAACGCCGTGGCACCGATTCGGATCTGTGACACTGGCGGCTGGACCGACACGTGGTTCGCCGGATATGGCACCATTTTTAACATCGGCGTGGCACCGTATGTCGAGGTCCAAATTGCGGTATATCCACGCGCGGCGCGCGCCAACCAGATTACCCTGCATGCCGAGAACTTCGGCGATCGCTATGCGGTGCAGCCCGGCGCGGCGGAACATGCGCGCCATCCGCTGTTGGAGGCGGCCATTGCAGAAATGCGCCCGCCCAATGAGCTGGCGCTGGAAATCACGATTCACTCCAAGGTGCCAGCGGGCGCGTCAACCGGCACGTCGGCGGCGGTTTGTGTTGCACTGCTCGGCGCGCTCGATGCGCTCACGCCTGGCCGCATGACCGCGCATGAGGTTGCCTATCGCGCGCACCGCGTCGAAACCGAGCGGTTACGGCTCCAGAGTGGTATTCAAGACCAACTTTGTGCGGCTTATGGCGCACTGAGCTTTATTGAAATGTTTGCATACCCGCATGCCAGCGTGTCACAGATCGAGGTGCCGGATGCAATCTGGTGGGAATTGGAGCGCCGCCTCGTGCTCGTCTTTTTGGGTAAAACTCATAACTCCTCGACTGTGCATGAGCAGGTGATCGCCGGGCTGGAACGGGCCGGCGGCGGTGCGCCGCAGTTAGAGGCGTTGCGGCAGGCGGCCATGCGCTCGCGTGATGCGCTTTACGCCGGAGATTTCCGTGCGTTGGGGCAGGCCATGATCGACAACACCAACGCCCAGCATGCGCTTCACCCGGCACTGGTCGGTGCCGAGGCTCGCGAACTGATTGCACTGGCGCGGGCACACGACATCATCGGTTGGAAGGTCAACGGCGCGGGCGGCGATGGAGGCTCGCTGACATTGCTGTGTGGCGCGAGCGCGAGCGCCCGGCGCAGCCTGCTGCGCGCCATCGCGGAGGCGAATCCGCTGTTTCAGCCGATTCCCATCGCTCTCAGCCGAACCGGGCTGCGCGTGTGGGACAGCCCGCTGTGATCTGCGGTTTGCAATTTGCTACCTGGGTCGTTGCCACCATCACAACCACATGACGCCTCCTCATCGAACATGCTTCACGGCATGCGGCCTCATCAGCTCGCATGCGCCGGGCTTCGTTCCGCGTAGCCCACCCATTCACGGGCCGGGCGAATGAGCCACCGGGTTATATGAATTCGGATTGAAGGTTGTGCATCGATCTGCTATACTTCTGCAAGTGGTTAAGCTGAAAGGAGAGCAGTCTATGCGCAAGTCCATTCCACCCATTGTGGAGACGGTCGATGAGCTGAAGCAGCGTTTGCATCAGGAGCGGAACGTCCCCAAACAGCAGCGGCTGCAGATGCTCTACCTCTTGGCTAGTGGTCAAGCACACGAGCGCCAGCACGTGGCCGCCTTACTCGGTGTGCATCGCAACACCATTGGCCGGTGGCTGGCCATCTATGCTGCTGGCGGCGTGGACGCCTTGCTCGACATCTACGTCGCTAAAGGTAAACCGCTTTCCTTGGCGCCCGACGTCCTCGCCAATCTTGAGCAGGCGCTCCGGCAACCCGCTGGCTTTGGCTCCTATGAAGCATTACGCCAGTGGGTGCGCCAGAACCATCAGCTCGATGTCAAGTACAAGACGCTCTATACCATCGTGCGCACGCGCTGCAAGACCAAGCTTAAGGTGCCACGACCCAGCCACACACAAAAACCCTGATGCACTCACGGCCTTCCAGACCGATTGCAGTTCCCACCTCCAAGCAGCCATTCCAGCCGCCAATAGGCGACCGGTGCGGGTCTTTAGTCAGGATGAGAGCCGCTTTGGTCTGCTGACCATTCGGCGCCGTCGGCTGACGGCGCGGGGTGTGCAGCCGGTCGGCACTATCCAGCACGTCTTCCAGTGGTTTTACGTCTACGGTGCCGTGGCGCCCACGACTGGCGAGCACTTCTTTCTCGAATTGCCGTACCTCAACGCCGCCAATTTCCAGATCTTTGTCGACGCGTTCGCACAGGCCTATCCCGATAGCCTCAACATCCTAGTTCTAGACAAGAGCGGCGCCCATACGGCCCACCGCCTGAAGCTGCCGGACAACGTCCGACTGGTCTTTTTACCGCCCTACTGCCCGGAACTGAATCCGATCGAGCGGTTGTGGCGCGATCTCAAGGATGATCTAGCCTTCGAGCAATTCCCTGATGTGGCACTCCAGCGCGAAGCCGTTGCGGATTTGCTCCGCGCCTATGATGCGCCGACCATTCAATCGCTTACCAGTTTCACCTATCTAGTGGAAGCAATCCATGCACTATGTTCATAGCGAAATCATATTACTTAGGGCGCGGCATACCGCGCCCCTACAAGTATACCGAAGGAAACTGCTCATTTCAGGGGCGGCATGCCAAGCGCGGGCATCCCTGCCTCGACCGCGCGGGCGACTTGAAGCACCGTGATATCGTCCCACGGGCGGCCAACAAGCTGCATGGCCAGCGGTAATCCGTTGCTCGCCAGACCCGTCGGCATGCTGATGGCGGGCCAGCCAAGTTGGTTGAACGGGCCGGTGAAAAACGTCGAGCCGGGTGTGTCGAGCGCCGGAGCCGTGCCGGGCTGGGCGGGCGTGCTCAGCACATCTACACGCTCCCAGATTGCATCACAGAGCGCCCGTAGCGCTGCCCGCGCCTGCTGCGCCTCAACATACGCAGTGGGGCCGTACACGAACGATGACAGGATGCGCTGGCGCATGAATGGGCCGTAGTCGTCGAGCCGCGTGCGGAGCCATGGCAGGTGATACGCGGTCGCTTCCAGGCCAAGGATCACTGCCTGCACCGCTCGCAGCGCATCGATTTCAGACAGATCGAGCGGCACAAGCTCAGCGCCCGCATCTTCGAGCGCAGACAAACTCTTGCGCCATGCCGCCAGCATTTCGTCGGTGCCGAGCGGCGTGCCGGAGCCATCATCTTGCAGCACGCCAATCCGCGTGCCAGCCACGCCACGTTCCAGCATAGACATGTCAAGCGGCGCAGCGTCACGGGCGCGAATATCATGGCCGTCCGCGCCTTGCAGCGCATCGAGCAGCAGCGCCGCATCGGTCACCGTGCGGGTCAGCGGCCCGGCATGGTCGAGTGACCATGAAAGCGGCACCACGCCATACAGGCTGATGCGCCCGAAGGTCGGCTTGAGGCCGACAATGCCGCAGTACGAGGCCGGAATGCGGATCGAGCCGCCGGTGTCGGAGCCGATGCCCGCATAGACCAGCCCGGCTGCTACCGCCGCCGCCGAACCACTCGACGAGCCGCCGGTATCATACTCACCGTTCCACGGGTTGCGGGTCGGGCCGTAGTGCGCGTTGTTCGAGCCGGGCGAGTAGGCGAACTCCGACAGGCGCGTCTTGCCAACGATGATCGCGCCTGCATCGCGCAGCTTGCTCACAACGGTGGAGTCATGGTCGGCGATATTGTCCGCCAGAATGCGCGAACCTGCCGTGGTCGGCGACCCAGCCAGCGCCATGAGATCCTTGACGACCACCGGCACGCCATGGAGCGGCCCGGCGTACGCGCCCGACGCGATCTCGCGCTCGGCCTGTTTAGCTGCCTCACGCGCCAGATCAACCAGCACAACCTGAAATGCGTTGAGATGATCATCGTATTGCGCGATGCGGCTAAGTACCTGCTCCGTCAGTTCGACAGGCGAAAGCTGGCGGGTGCGCAGCAGTTCGCCTATCGTACTAATCGAAGCGAACGCCAGATCGTCAGCGGCTGTGCCTGACTCAGACGGCTGTGCATCCGACGAAGCTGACTGCGCCTGCTGCGTGGCAGATGGATCAGCCCACAGCTTGAGATAGTCGGGCGTGCGGTCGTTCGCCACGCCGCGCATGGCGCGCTCGAACTCTAGCGGGCGGTTGAGAAACCCCTTTTCGGCCATGCCCGCGATGTCGTCCTCGGTCGCGGCGATACCCGCCGCATGCAAATTGCTGCGAAGCTGATCAAAGATGCGCGAAGGAATAGATGTGTCAGTCATGTGGTCCTCGTTGGTAAGCGACAACAGACACGGTAGTGTGTGAATACCGCGTATCATACCATTGTTCGCGAGAACCCATGGCAACGCTGGTTCGCCGCACTTCATTTCCATGCTCAGGTGTGCCTGGCGTGGTTGACAGACATGCTACGTCGTGCGGCCTTTGCGATACCTATTAAAGTATCGTTGAGAGCAGTAGGATGCACAGCATGATCGCAGAACGGTCACATTCATGGCGACGGTATGCGGTGTTGAGCAGTTCATGGGCATGCCATCTAGAGCGCACTACAATGCGGTAAAAGGGAACTATGACTCTGGAACATTATGCGGCACGGTGCGGGATACTGTTCTGGGAACAAACGGTAGAGAAGGGCATGTGAATGCGATACACTACCCATAGACATGGAATGTTATGCGACGGTGTGCCGTCTAATGTCATGTGCGGGCTGACGCTTCGCTGCGGCCCGCATGCGCGGTTCACTGGGTGCAATCGCTGGCCTGCGCTTCGCTGCGGCCGAACGGGCGATGGCACTCCGACCACTCGCTGCGCTCGTGGCGGGTGAACCGCGCATTATACGCCATGTGAATGGCACATGCCGGACGTGGCCGGTCAAGAATGAGAGGAAATGATATGGCTCTTAAGCGGATGGACAACGTCGGCATCGTGGTAGAATCCCTCGATACTGCCATCTCTTTTTTCGCCGAGCTTGGCATGAAGCTCGAAGGGCGAACCACGATCGAAGGCGACTGGGCCGGGCGCGTCACCGGACTGGGCCGCCAGTGCGTCGAGATCGCCATGCTGGTCACGCCCGATGGCCACAGCCGGCTCGAGATCTCGCGATTTCTCACCCCGCCTGCAGTCGCCGATCACCGGAACGCCCCGGTGAACGCGCTCGGCTACCTACGTGTCATGTTCACTGTGGACGACATCGACGAGCTGCTCGCCAGGCTCCGCAAGCGCGGCGCCCAGCTCGTCGGCGAAGTGGTTCAGTACGAGGACGCGTATCGGCTCTGCTACATCCGCGGCCCCGAAGGACTGCTCATCGGGCTCGCCGAGCAACTCGGGTAACGCGTTCCCGTATCGGCGCAGAAGCGCACGTGCCTTGCAGCAACATTTCTGTGCCGATCGCGGCTATGACTATAGTGATGTCCATACGTTTGTCCTAGGTGCAAGATACACGCCGCATATCAAACATCGGCGTCGGCGCGGCGAACCAGCCGTACCAGCAGGCGACATTCCTGGGGAAGCGAGCTTCCCGGCACGGCGCTGGGTGGTCGAGCGGACGTTTAACTGGCTTATCAAGCGCCGTAGTCTGCGGACACGCTGGTGCAAAAAAGCCGCGAATTGGTTGGCCTTCGTCCAATTTGCATGTGCCCATATTTTGTGCGATATGGCAATTTACAGATAGACACTAATACTACAGTTGTAATTATCCGTTTGGGCAGGGTTGTTCTAGCCCTTCAGTCCAAGCGATGTCCCACCGTCCGCTCTTCTGCCAGTTGCGCAGTTGCGAATGCACCGTCTGGGAGGGAGGAACGTGTGATGGCAACGCGTTCCAGGCACATCCGGTCCGCCGCTGATGCATAATCGCCTCCACAATGCCTCGTCGGTCGTGCGTATACGGTCGTCCGCAACGCTTGCCGGTGGGCAACCGCCCCTGCAAACGCTGCCACACTACCTCGACCAGGTCGGTCTCGTCAGGCCCATCGAGCGCGCCGCGCGCCATCGCCGCACTCGCCACTGCCGAGCAGTGAGACTGCCTCCCATCCTCTCGGCACCGATAGTGATCGTCACGTGCCCAGGCCTGATGCCCACGGCGCCAAGAAGACCAGTGCAGGATCGTCTCTACGTTCCGCTCGACGACCAGGACCAACTGCCAGAACAGCCGTCGAATTTCAGCACACCTTAACCGGATGGCCGTCCTCGGCTGGCTTTGAAGGCCGCCAAACGGCTCCTCTTTGGCTGATTGAGGTGCCCCGTTTGTGGCGCCATTTCAGCGCCGCGCTCCGTGCGTATGACACTCAAAAAGGCTTGCGCCCACCTCGCCAAGGTGATGTGGCGATACCAGCCGCTCCACGAACGCACTTCATAGTGGTCCAAGCCGACCTCGCCTTTGGCGCACTCAAGACTTTCTTCGACGGTCCAGCGCATCCCCGCCACGCGCACCAGTTCGAGCAGGGTCGTGCCCGCCCGGGCACAGGCGATATATGCCGTCAGTTCGCTCGGAGCGCCGATGCTGCGTCGCACGCGCAGGAAGCGCTTCCAGCCACTCTCTGGCGGATCGCTCAGCTCCAGGCGCCGCCAATCATACCATCATGGTTCTTTACTGCCCGCACCGGCACTGAGCGTCTCCCATCCCTCGGCTGGCACCTCAGCCAGGATGGCCTTGACCTGCCGCTGATGTGCGGCCATGCCAGACCGCTTCTTTGCCCGCAACGGCCAGCACATACGGCTGAGGACGGCTTTCCAGCGGTTGTCGCAAGGGGCGGTCATCGCCATAGATGCTATCGCCTGTGACCCAGGCCAACTTGAGGCCAGCGTCGCAGGTGCGCTGCAACATCTGCTGGGCCAAGCCTGGTTGGGTGGCAAACGCCCGCTCATCGGGCATGCCTCCTCGCCGACAACGCTCGCGATCATCGGTCCACTCGTGTGGCAGATACCGCGCGTGATCGAGCAGCGGGTGACCGGGCGCGCTCGCGTAGGCCAGAAACACGCCGATTTGGTAGTTCTCAATCTTTCCGGCAGGCCCGCTCTCGGGGCGCGCCACACCGGCGGAATGGCGGCCTTGCTTGAGAAAGCCGGGTTCGTCGAGTACGCCGATGGCAGCACCATCGGCCAGATAGGCGGTCACATAGCTACGCAGCTTGGCGCGCAAGCGGTCGGGCTCCCAGTCGGCGCGTCCCAGCAGATGCGGGAAGCCGTATGGATGGGAATTGCCGCTGATCTCGGCCAGTTGCCAGCTCTTTTTACGTTCGGCCGCAGAGCGCAAGGCGGCCAGATAGGCCATGACGCGCGCGCCTCTCCGAGCGCGCAAAGAGCGGTCCAATGCGCCGCTCGATCTCAGCCCAATAGACCGTATGCCAGCCTTGCCCATCGAGCAGATCAAGCTCAACGGGCGCGTGCTGGGCTGGTTCATCAATCATCAGGTTCTCCGAGGTTAGTAACCATACGGAGGCTCATGCTATCATAACTACAACTGTAGTACTAAAGAGTAGGAGCTGTGTGGCGAGTCATACACCACCTCGTAGGTGGTTTCGAGATGGTCACGCAAGCGGTGTAGCGACCACTCGGTTTGCTGCTTGAGCCACGCAATCACTTCTTGGCGCTGCTCCCCACTCAATTGTCCGATTGCGCCTTTATGTTTGAGCCGCAATCCTTCCACGCCGTGTTGCTCATATGCATTCTGCTGCTGGCTGACATAGCCGGGCGTGACTGAAAGCCGGTCACAGATAAACTGATACGCAAAGCGTTGAAGCGCAAGCTTGACGGCAAGCGCACCTTTGTACTCACGAGAGTCAAGCTTTTGCTCAAGAAAGGCCCTCAAGTCGGCTGGTATGCGCATCCTCACACTCCCCTGCCAGGATACCAGCAAAGCATACCATAGTTTACAAACCTATTGAAATTGCTATAGTATCTTTGTATGGGATGTTACAAAGCGAACAAAGAAGTATTCATTAATTGGTCACATCGGTGATGTTTGGGGTCTTGATATTGACTCAAAAGGGGAATTCCTTGCATCAGTAAGTGGCGGTCTCGACAGAGCTATCATTCTTTGGGAGATGTCCACACTGCCACATATAGGTATTTCTTTGCGAGGACACACCGACTATGTACGTAGCCTTGCATTCAATCCTAATAGTGATAAGCTCCTTTCGAGTGCTGCCGATGGAACAGTTCGCCAGTGGAATATCAGTTTCGACTCGTGGAAAACACTTGCATGTACTATCGCCAATCGCAACTTGAGCCAAACGGAATGAAATAGATACACCGGCCCGGATCGCCCGTACGCGCGCACATGCAAGCAGTTCCCGCCCGGCGAAGGCGCGCCGCCGGATGCGCCGTAAAACCCACGTTTGCACGCAATATGCAGTATTCTCTAGCGTCTTTACAACAAATAATTGCAACGAGGATACGGTATGCACACCAATCAGAAACTGAATCCCTTTCCGTGGTATCGCAGCATGCGCGAAACGGCGCCCGTCTACTTCGACCAGCAGCAATATAGCTGGCACGTGTTCGGCTATGCGGATGTGCAGCGCGTGCTGTCTGATTACGCCTACTTTTCGTCGGCGCGCGGGCGGGGCGGCGACCAGCCGCTCTCAGCTAGCATGATCAGCATGGACCCGCCGCGCCATCGCCAACTGCGGGCGCTCACCACCCAGGCGTTCACGCCGCGCGCCGTGGGTGCGCTCGCGCCGCGCATTCAGAGCATCGTCAACGACCTGCTGAATCAGGTCATGGCACGCGGCCAAATGGATGTGATCGAAGATTTCAGCTACCCGCTGCCGGTGATCGTGATCGCAGAGTTGCTCGGCATTCCGCCCGCCGAGCGCGACCGCTTCAAAGTCTGGTCGGATTTGGTTGTCGGCACATCCAGCACGATGGGTGAGGGCGGCATTAGCCACGGTCAGGCCATGCAGGAGATGGCGGCGTACTTCGGCAATAGCATTGCCGAACGGCGGCGCGCCCCCGGTCCTGATCTGATCAGCGGGCTGCTGGCGGCGCAGATCGACGGCCCGCATCTGTCCATGCAGGAATTGCTCGGTTTTTGTGTACTGCTGCTGGTGGCCGGCAACGAAACGACGACCAACCTGCTGGGCAACGCCATGTTGTGCTTCACAGAGCAGCCCGAGGCATGGCAGCGCCTGCGCGCGGAACCGGCGCTGCTGCCCGGCGCAATCGAGGAAGTGCTGCGCTACCTGTCGCCGGTACAGTCGATGTACCGCGTTGCGGCGCAGGACGTGGAGATCGGCGGGCAGCGCATCCCCGCGAACGCGCCGGTGGTGGCATGGATCGGCTCGGCTAACCGCGATGAGGCGCAATTCCCCAATGCCGACCAGTTCGACATGGCGCGCAGCCCGAATCGGCACATCGCCTTCGGCTACGGCATTCACTACTGTCTCGGCGCGCCGCTGGCCCGACTCGAATCGAGGATCGCCCTCACATCCATGCTGAAGCGCTTTGCGACGGTGAGCCGCGCGCCGGATGTGGAATTGGAGCCGTTAGAAAGCACAATCGTGTATGGCGTTCACAACCTGCCGATCGCGTTCGAGTGCAGTTAATAAACATTACCCAGCCGCTTGTTCATGCATGAGTAGGCCACTGATTCATTGTCCCCTCACCCTGCGGCGGGAGCCGCAGGGTGAGGGGGACGACATATAAGCAAACCGGCTATAGTACAGACGAAGACGAAGTCATGAGCGCTCAAGCAGCGGTAGATAGATTGCTGGCTTTGGGGCAGGCGCGCTCTGACGGATGGTGACCGTCACGGTCGCAATGTTCGAATCGGTCCAGCCGTCGTTCACTTGATAGGTGAAGCTGTCTGTCCCCGTTGCGCCAGCATTCGGCGTGTACGTGAAGGCACCGGTTGCGGCGTCCGTGATCGTCGCAACGCCCTTGCTGCCGTTCGTGACGATGCGGTACGTCAGCGCGCCGCCATCCGCATCTGTCGCGCTGAGCATGCCATTGACCGATATGTTCATGTCGGCTGTCATGGTTAAGTTATTCGCCACCGGCGCGCGGTTAAACGTCGAGCGGGGGAGCGCCCACAGCTCGTTGCCGGTCGTGCCGTCATCGGCGGTGAAGAACACGTATGGGCCAACAACCGTGAAGGCATCCGGACTCGACGATCCTGCGCCCGGCTGAATGTCCTGTAGCCGCATGGTGCCACTGGCTGAGCCGTCCGTCTGCCAGACCTCTTGCCCCGACGTGCCATCCGACGCCGCGAACAGCGCCGTGCCGTCTGGCCAGACGTGTGTGAAACTCTGTGGCCAGCCGCTGGTTGGGCCGGGATCGATATCCTTCACCAGAACAGTACCAGCAGCGGTGCCGTCGCTGTGCCACAATTCGCGGCCATGCTCCGTATCACTGGCGCTGAAGAACAGCGTGCCGTTCACGTTCGTCAGGTGATCAAGCTGGCTCTGCACGCCCGGCGCAATATCCTTGACGGGCGCGGTCCCGGCGAGCGTACCGTCGCTCTTCCACAGTTCCGGCGTGTTGGCGTCATTGTTCACCGCGAAGAACAACATGGTACCGACTGCCGCAAGTTCGCCGACGGTCCGCACGCATGTCTTCCCCGGAGACAGGAACAGGCGCACCGTGCCATCGTTCGTGCCGTCGGTCCTCCACAAGGCGGCAGACGTGCTAAAGAAGACCATATCGCCGATAGCCGTGATCCTGTCGATAAACTCAGGCAACGGGCCGAAGTCAATCTGGCGCGTTCCGGCGGGCGTGCCGTCGCTCACCCACAACATCGAGCCGCCGCTAATATCGCGAGCAGCGAAGAACAGCGTGCCGTTCACGTCGGTCATGTTGTACATGTACGTGTCATCCTCGATCCTTGGAATGGTCTTGACGAAGACAGTACCTGCTGCTGTTCCGTCGCTGCGCCAGAGTTCAGGCTTGCTCGAACCGTTATCGACCGCAAAAAAGGCATGCGTGCCGACCGCGATCAAGCTGTTGGGGCCAGTGTAGTAGCCCTCGACAAACGATTTGACCAGTCGCGTACCGTCCGTGGTGCCGTCGCTCACCCAGAGTCCATAGTCACCGCCATGGTCATCGGAGATAAAGAACAGCCGTTCATTCGTCGCCGTCAATTCAGTAATCACCGCATCGGTATCGCCGGGCGCTACGTCCTTGACCAGTTGTGTTCCAGCCGCCGTGCCATCACTCGTCCACAGATCGCGTCCGGTAACGCCGTCGTCAGCAGTGAAGTACAGCTTGCCGTTCAGGTTGGTGAGATGCTGCGGAACGGAACCGTTCGATGTATTTAGATCCGCCAGCAGCCTGGTGCCCGCCGCCGTGCCATCGCTCGTCCAAACCTCATAGCCGGTCACGCCGTTATCGGCGGCGAAGAACAACGTGCCATGCGCGTTCAGCAGCCAGTGCGGCCAGGGATGGAGATCGCTGCCGGGATAAATATCTTTAACCATGACCGTTCCAGCTTCCGTCCCGTCGCTCTTCCACAACTCTCTGCCGTAGCCAGCGGTATCGGCCACGAAGAAGAGTGTGCCGTTCACATCTATGAAGCTAAACGGCGCGGAGTCGTACGGGCCGCCGTTGATGTCTCGCACGCGCACTGTGCCAGCCCATGTACCGTCGCTTTTCCATAACTCGTAGCCGCTCGTGCCGTCATTGGCGCTGAAGAACAACACGCCGTTTGCGGTTCCAAGCGCGGGATAATCGCCAAACGCACTTGCCGAACCAGCCGCAATATCTTTGACACGCATCGTGCCAGCCGCCGTGCCGTCACTCTTCCACAACTCATATCCTTTCGTGCCATCGTTCGCGACGAAGAACAGCGTCGAACCGACAACAGTCAGCGCATGCGGCGATGACGCCTCGGTCGGATTGATGTCCTTGACCATCACCGTGCCCGCTGTGGTTCCGTCGCTCTTCCAAAGTTCGATGCCATGCGTTCCATCGTCGGCAGCGTAAAACAGCGTGCCATTCACCTGCACCGGTGAATCGCCCCAACTGGGATGAATGCTATCAAAGAGCACCGTTCCCGCCGGTGTACCGTCACTTTTCCAGATTCCTCCTTCATTCGCGAAAAAGAGCATGCCGTTCATGCCTATGAGTCCAGAAATGTACGGAGCATCGTTGATGAGCGGGATAGTTCCCGCTGGTGTGCCATCGCTGCGCCAGAGCGCTTGTGGGCTGGAGCTATCATGGGCGATAAAGAACAGCACGTCATTCACAGGAGTAAGGTAGTAGACAAAATCTGGGCCGGGCGCATCCGTAACTGATCTGGTGCCTTCAGCGGTGCCGTCACTACGCCACAAGGCTGTCCTGTGTGTTCCATCGTAGGCGCGGAAGAACAGTGTCCCATGCACATTGGTTAATTCTTCAGGAACGGATGACTCTGGCCCTGGATAGATATCCTTGACCAGAACCGTACCCGCGGCGGTGCCGTCGCTCTTCCACAGTTCGCGCCCGCTGCTATTCGTAGAGGCTGTGAAAAAGATGGTCTGACCGATAAGTGTGAATTCTTCCGGATCGGAGCCGGAGTAAGTCATGGGAGCGGTTCGGATATCTTTGACCAATGTGGCAGGGTCAGCAGCGCGCGCTGGTGAGGTGACGCTCAGCATGCTGAGCAGCATTATTAGCATTGCTCGGACCAGCCACGAAGAAAATAGATGGTTCATTTCACTGCTCCTTTGCAGAGAATGTTCTACTTTTGCAACAAGAGGATGGATCCTATCTGCCAGTGCAGCGCGACAGGCGCGCCACAGAATGGAATGAGGATGAAAGGCAAATTTGCGCATGCTCAGCATAGCGCATGGAGCGCCGGATAAGAGAACACGTATTACTACTGCTAGTGAAATAGCCTTCACCGAACGGCAGGCATGAGGATTCGCAGCTTTACAGCCGTGCAGAATGGCACAATAATAGGAGAACGCTTTGAAGGAACAGGAAGAACGCATGGCACAACAACCGAACATTCTGATCTTCATGACCGATCAGGAGCAGGCCGACGTTGTTTCACCCGGCCATCCATGCCACACGCCGAATGCCGATCGTTTGGCGCGCGATGGCATCCGTTTCACGCGCACCTACACGCCGACCGCGCACTGCTGCCCGTCCCGCGCAACATTTTTCACTGGGCTGTATCCCAGCCGCCATGGTATTTACAACAACATCTTCAATTCAGCGGCGCTGCACACCCAGCTTAATCCGGGCGTCGCGACCTTTGCCGAGCCGCTGCGTCAGGCGGGCTATCACCTGAGCTTTGCCGGGAAGTGGCATGTCAGCGCCGCCGAGACGCCCGCCGACCGCGGGTGGGAAGAACTAATCGTCACATCAAAGCGCGGCACACACCATGGGCGCTCGATTGACGAGTGGCGCGCGCAAACTCATCAGCCAGAGGGTGAAACTTCTCGCCGCCATGGTCAAATTGTTCGCCCAGGCTGGGGCGATAATCAGTTGTATGACAGCGTGCCGGACGAACGCATGCGCGATGTAGACGGGTTGAACCACGATGAGCAGGTGGTTCAGGCGGCGGTGGATGCGCTGCCGCGCCTTGCGGCGTCCGATCAGTCATGGGTGCTGTTCGTCGGCACGATCGGCCCGCATGACCCGTTCGTCGTACCGGAAAGCTATCTGCAACGCTACGACCCGGCGACTATTCCACTGCCAGCCAGTTATCACGATTCACTTGAGGACAAGCCGCGCGTGTACCAACGCATGCGCCGCCAATACTGGGATCAACTTTCTGAGCAGGAAGTGCGCGAGTCGATCGCGCATTACTGGGCCTATTGCACGTATGAAGACGATTTGTTGGGCTGCGTGCTCGACGCGCTGGACGCCACAGGCCAGGCCGACGATACGCTGGTGCTGTTTCTTTCGGACCATGGCGACTACTGCGGCGCGCATGGACTCTATCTGAAAGGTGTGCCAGCCTTCCGCGAGGCGTACCATGTGCCGTGCATCGCGCGATGGCCGAAAGGAATTGCCGCGCCGGGTCGCACGGTCGATGCGACGGTCACGCTTGCCGACTTCGCGCCGACCTTCATGGAACTGGCAGGCATCGCGCCGCCGCCTGATCTCAGCGGGCGCAGTTTGGTGCCATTTCTGCACGAGACCACAACGCCGGATGACTGGCCGGATGCGTTCTACAGTCAGATGAACGGCGTGGAATTGTACTACTCGCAGCGGATTGTGGCGACAGCAGAATACAAGTACGTTTACAACGGCTTCGATTTCGATGAACTGTACGATCTACGGCACGATCCGCACGAGCTAGAAAATCGCGCCGATCATGAGGAATATCAGGCAATCAAGCACGAGTTAGTGCGAAAGATGTGGCGCTTCGCCGCGCGCGAGAACGATACCATTTTCAATCCGTACGGCACGGTGGCGCTGGCGCCGTGGGGGCCAGCCGATGCGCTCGGCCAATGAGCAGCGGCGTTGACAAAATCGCGTAGCGCATTAAGATACGCTACACTGTGAAAGTTAAAAAGAGGACATGCCCATGCGCTACGATGTTGTGAGCTTTGGGGAAACGATGCTGCGGCTCAGCCCGCCGCCCAATACCCGGCTTGAAGAAGCAACCACGCTCAATATGTTTGTTGCCGGAACCGAGTCGAACCTGCTGGCATGCCTTGCGCGGCTCGGTCGGCAATGTGCCTGGCTATCGGCGCTGCCCGCCACCGCGCCGGGGCGCAAAATCGCCGGAGAGTTACGCCGTCAGGGCGTGGACGTGTCGCATGTGGTGTGGGCCGACGCAACGGCGCGGGTTGGCACGTACTACGCCGAAGAAGCGGCCAGCCCGCTCGGCGTGCAGGTGCAGTACGACCGCGCCCACTCTGCTGTAGCCCTGATCGACCCAGACGCGATTGATCTGACATTGATCGAGCAAACCCGATTGCTGCACCTGACTGGCATTACGCCCGCGCTGAGCGACGGCGCGCGCGAAGCATGGCGGCGCATGCTGACCCACGCCCAGGAACACAACGTGCCGATCTCATTCGACATCAACTATCGCGCGAAGCTCTGGTCGCCGCAGGCGGCCGCTGCCGGAATTGAGGATGCATGTCGAGCCGCGACGCTGCTGTTCTGCACTCGCGACGATGCCGCCGAGATTTGGGGCTTCTCGGGCGGCGCCGAGACAATTCTGCGCCAGATGGCGCGACGCTTCGGTGTGGACAACCCGAAGCAAACGCTGATTTTGACGCTTGGCAGCGAAGGTTCTGCTCAACTTCATGACGGCACGTTCACCCAGGTGCCGGTCTTCCCATCAGCGGGCACGTCGCGCTTCGGCTCGGGCGATGCGTTTGCCGCCGGATACCTGCACGCCTACCTGAGCGAAACGCAAGGCACTGCTACGGGCAACGCCTTCAGCGCTCACCCGCTGACATGCGGCAATGCCGTCGCGGCGCTCAAGCGCTGCATTCCCGGCGACATCGCGCTGGTGACGCCCGAAGAAGTGCAGACGGTGCTGCGCGGCGCGGCAGGACGCTTCCGCTAAACAGCGCTGTGCAAGCCAAAAAGCTATGTGTACTATTTCACAAGGTTAGCTCATGGCTTCCCTCACCCCGGCGCTAACGCGCCACCCCTCTCCCAACTTGGGAGAGGGGCCGGGGGTGAGGGCATGTGTCAATGTAATGAAACAAGCTATGTTATAATGCGCGCCAAGTGAACGCGATGAAGCTCGCGTAACGCCAAACGGCTGATAGCTTCTACTTGTTTGACCATGCCATGGTGAACAGTAGAAGCTTTTTTGTTGTGTGATTCACGAAAGGCACGAACGGATGGAACGTTCTGAAGGCGACCAGCGCAGCGGGCACCACGCGCCGCACGCATTGGATGAACTTAACAGCGAACGGCGCTGGTATCAACTGCACTGGCTGCGGAGACATGAGGTGATGACAACCATTCTGATTCTCGCTATTGGCGCCACCGCAGGCGCAACACTGCGGTATTATATGAGCATCTGGGCGGCGGCCCGCTTCGGCACGGCATTTCCATACGGCACGCTGCTCGTCAATGTGCTCGGTAGCTTTATTCTCGGGTGCTTTCTCACGCTCGCCACCCAGCGGCTGGCGATTAGCCCGCAGATGCGGCTGCTCATCTCAACTGGCTTCTGCGGTAGCTTGACCACGTTCTCGACCTTATCCTACGAAACAGTTGGGCTATTGAATGAGGGGGATTACCTGGCCAGTGCGCTGAACGCATTTGGAAGCCTTGCGCTTGGGTTGGCATGCGTCGTACTTGGCGCGGCGGTCGCCCGTGCGCTTACTCCATGATGAGGGGATCGCAATGGAACTCAACGGGCCTGCGCAACAAGTCTGGATTTTTGTCGGTGAAAACGATCATTGGCACGGTCGGCCTTTGTATCTGGCGATTTTGGAATTGCTGAAGCGCCATGGCTGCGCGGGCGGCACAGTGCTGCGCGGGATGGCAGGCTTCGGCGCGCATAGCCGCATTCACACCGGCTCGCTGGTGGAACTGAGTAGCGATCTTCCAATCGTCGTCACGTTTGTCGACCGCTCCGACCGTGTGGCGCGCGTGATGCCGGAACTCACCGCCATGGTGGCCGAAGGCTTGATCACAGTGCTGCCGGTAGAGGTCGTCAAGTATTCGGCGCGTCCGGTCGGCCCGTTTCCGCCACATCTGCACGTTGCCGATGTCATGACTCACGATGTCGTCGCCGTGCGGACTGACACGCCGGTCAGTGAAATTGTGACTTTGCTGATCGACCGCGCGCTACGGGCGCTGCCAGTGATTGACGATCAGCGTCATGTCGTGGGCATCATCACCGACGGCGATCTGATCGAGCGCGGCGCGACAAGCCTGTCGGTGGAAGTGCAGCGTGCGCTCCCGCTGGCGGAACGAGCGAATCACGTCGCGGAATTGGCCGAACGGCCCCAGCGCGCTGCCGACCTGATGACGACGCAGCCGGTGACGCTTGCGGCAACGACGCCACTCGCCAAAGCGGCGGCGACCATGGCGCAGCACAACCTCAAGCGGATTCCCGTCGTGGATGAAGCGGAGCGGCTGGTCGGCATCGTAAGCCGCTCCGATCTGCTGGCGACGGTCGCGGAAGGATTGCGCCAGCGGCCTAGTGAAGCGCTACAATTGCCCGCGGGCGCGCCCACAACCGTCGCCGCAATCATGCCGCATGACGTGCCGACGGTGCATCGCGACACACCGCTGGCGGAAGTACTCACACAGCTGGTGGCCAGCGAGAAGCGGCGCGTGGTCGTAATCGACGACGATCATCATGTGGTCGGCATCATCACCGACGGCGACCTGATCGAGCGCGCGGCCCGCCGCGTGCATCCTGGCGCATTGCAATCGCTGGTAACGTGGTTCAGCGGTGGTCAGCGCCCGGAAGGGTTAGAGGTTGCTGCCCAGGGGCGAACAGCCGCTGATGTCATGTCCAGCAACATTGTCACGGTGACGGCGGACACCGTACCCGCCGAAGCGGTGCGCCTGATGATTCGCCATCGCATCAAGCGGCTGCCGGTGGTAGACGAGCAGGGGCAGTTGGTTGGGCTGGTTGGGCGCGCGGGCGTGCTGTCAGCGCTGAGTCATGGTGGTATCCCTGAAAGCCATGACTAATTAAAACGGCTCGTCATCCCCGCCATGCCAATCGTCGCCATCGTCCAGCCAATCGTCCTCGTCAAAGAGCTTGTCGCGGCTTTCAGGCGGCTCGTCGGGGTTGTAGCGGCGCGGCTCGTCAGGTGGCGGAATCGTGCGCGTCCAGCGGTAGCGCCGCGCCATATCCTCGGCCATCTCACCTGGAAAGAGGTGCAACATGCGCTGTGCCCACGGCGGCGGCTCGCCAGGATGCCCATCGTCAGCGTCAAGGAAGCTCCAGTCTACCAACGTGGACACTTTCGGCTCATCGAAACGCGGCAGCGCGCTGCGGATGCGCCGTTCCACATGTGGATCGAGCAGCGGCGGCGGTGTGGCATGCCCCTGCGCGGCAGCACGGGCGCGCAATTCCTCAAGCACATCGTCATCGCTGGCGGCCTCCGGGTCGACAAACGCCATCATGCGCCAGTAGCGCGTGCCGTCGCCGGGCGGTGGTAGCCATGGCAGGCGATGAGCGTTGTCGCGCCACCAACGCACCTCGGCCAGCAAACGGCCTGCGGCCTGCACGGAGCTTGTCGAAGAATCATAGCGCGCGCAGAGCGCCAGGAGCACCTCGGCGGCATCGGCGAAGAAGCCCATGTCGGCATAGCAGGCGCCGACCCACAGCATGACTGCTTGTGGATCGCTCGCGGTGGCAATTGCCTCCACAAACAGTGGCCATGCCGCATCGCCCGACGCTTCATCGCCCAGGCAGTACGCTTGAATAAGCAGCCCTTTGGCCTCATCAAGCAGCGCCGCGACATCGGGCGGCCCGCTTTCACGATGCACATCTTCATCTTGCCAGCCCTCCCAGCGACTTCATGAAGTGGAACGCCAGCGCGGCCCGGCGACGCTGCTGCCATGGGCGGTCATCCCATTCATCGATCTGCTGCTGAAGCGCCACACGATTATCGTAGATTAGCCATGGGTCACAGAACAACTCATAGATAAGCTCAGAAGCCTCGTGATGGTTGGGAAAGAGCGTCAGCACTTCGTAGCACTTTGCCGCCGCCTCGGACTGGCCGCCGTACCACTGGCCCTCGTCGCGCGCTTCGTCGAGCAGTCGGTGAATATATGCTGGATAATGAGTCATGCGTTACCTCGCAAACTTTTATCATTGGTATCATGCCCCGCTTGGGCCAGTTTGTCAATGCACAGCCATTGGACTACAATAAATACATGTTATGCATCATAGCCACAGAGATCACAGAGTCTTATAGAGGTGGGGAAGTACTGCAAACTGCTCTGTGTGCTCTGTGGCTTCAGAAAGCGTTATTTCTTCCTTCTGCTTTCTTCCTTTAGAGAGGGAGTTTTACTGTGAGTGATAAACAAATTGCACCCTACGGCTCATGGCGCTCACCCATCACGGTTGAGATGATCACATCGGGCAGCGTCGGGCTGGGCGAGCCGCGATTAGATGGCGATGAGGTGTACTGGATTGAGCATCGCGCGTCGGAAAATGGCCGCAGCGTGGTTGTGCGGCGCACCGCCGATGGCAGAACCGCCGACCTTGTGCCGCAGCCGTTTAATGCCCGCACGCGCGTCCACGAATATGGCGGCGGCGCGTATACCGTTTCCACCGGCGTGCTGTTCTTCTCGAACTTCAGCGACAATCGCCTGTATCGCGTGGAGCGTGGCGGTGAGCCGCGCCCGATCACACCCGAAGCCAACGTGTATTATGCTGACCTGCTTGCGGATCGGCAGCGCAATCGCTTGATCTGTGTGCGCGAGGACCACAGCAAGGGTAGCGAGGCCGTGAACGAACTTGTGTCAGTTGCCATGGACGGCCAGCGCGAGGTGACGGTGCTGCGCTCCGGTTCAGACTTCTACGGCTATGTTGCGCTGAATCCAGACGGCACGCAATTAGCATGGCTGGAATGGCAGCATCCCAACATGCCATGGGACGGCACGGAGCTGTGGCTCGGCGAGATGGCGGCGGACGGCACGATCATGAACGCGGTAAATATCGCCGGTGGCAAGCGCGAGTCGATCTTTCAGCCACAGTGGGGGCCGGACGGCACGCTGTTCTTCGTGTCCGACCGTACCGGCTGGTGGAACATGTACCGCTGGCACAACGGCGAGGCGCAGGCGCTCGCGCCGATGGAGGCCGAATGGGGCGCGCCGCAGTGGGTGTTTGGCATCTCAACCTACGACATTGACGCCGACGGCCATGTCATCGCGACGGTGAGCAAAGATGGGATCGGCCATGTCGTAGTGCTGGAGCCGGACAGCGGCAATGTGACCTGGGTGCCTACGCCGTTCACCGATCTGGATGGCATTCGTGTGCAGGGTCACCGCGCGGTGTTCCTCGGCGGCATGCCAACCGCGCCGACGGCAGTGTACGATCATGATCTGCGCACTGGCAACACAGTAGCACTGCGCCGTTCCAGCGATCTGGAGATTGACAATGGCTACCTGTCCGAACCGCAGTCGATTGAATTTCCGACCGAAAACGGTTTGACAGCCTACGGTATTTTTTACCCGCCCAAGAACAAGCTTTACAATGCGCCGGAAGGTGAACTGCCGCCGCTGATCGTCAAGAGCCATGGCGGGCCGACTGGCTCAACATCTGCGGCGTTCAACCTGCGCATCCAATATTGGACGAGTCGCGGCTTTGCCGTGCTGGATGTGAACTACGGCGGTAGTACCGGCTACGGGCGCGAATACCGCGAGCGGCTGTACGGGCAGTGGGGCGTGGTGGATGTGGACGACTGCATCAACGGCGCGCGCTACCTTGTCGACCAGGGGCTGGTAGACGGCGAGCGGCTGGCAATTACGGGCGGCAGCGCGGGCGGCTACACGACGCTCTGCGCGCTGACCTTCCGCGACGCGTTCAAGGCCGGCGCGAGCTACTTCGGGCTGAGCGAGCTCGAAGTGTTCGTGCGCGACACACATAAGTTTGAGTCACGCTACCTTGAGCAACTGGTCGGCCCGTATCCCGAAAAGAAAGCGTTGTACATGGAGCGCTCGCCAATTCATTATGCCGATCAGATCAACGCACCCATGATCTTCTTGCAGGGGCTGGATGACAAAGTTGTGCCGCCGAATCAGTCCGAGCTTGTGGTGGACGTGCTGCGCAACAAAGGGCTGCCGGTTGCCTTGCTGGAGTTCGAGGGCGAAGGCCACGGCTTCCGGCGCGCCGAGTCGATCAAACGGGCGACCGAGGCAGAACTCTACTTTTATGGCCGCGTGTTCGGGTTCATGCCAGCTGATGAGATCGAGCCGGTGGAGATTGAGAATATGTAGAGCTGAGAGTCTGTTTAGAATTGGGAACAAACTAGTGGCTGACCCCTATGATTGCGATGGATATAAGCGGCGCAGCTTCTTGCGTGCAGTTTCGGTGGTAAAGCGCCAATTGACGGTTCCTTTGGCATCATTGCGGGCGTGCTCCCACACCAGAACCTCTTGGGCGACAAGGTGTTGTGATGCCAGCCGTCGGTCGAGACATTGGCGTGAAAGGACTGCAAACTCACATTCGGCCATGTTCAGCCAACTGCCGTGCTTAGGGGTATAGCGGAATTCAAGTTTGTCCGCAATCCTTTTCGCTTCACGTGGCTCGAAGGCTTCATACAATGCAGCTTTCGTGTGCGTGTTCAGATTGTCCAGCACCACGCTAATGAGTATCGCTTTGGGAAAATGCACGTCAACTAACGCACGCATTTGTAGCGCAAAATCCTGCTTGGTCCGTTGTGCTGTGACGGTCACGTGCCGCCAGTTCTGTAGAGGTTGAAACACCACAAACAGATTACAGGTTCCTTCGCGTTTGTATTCGTAATCCATCCGCTCGACGTGGCCTGGCTCTGCTTCAACCGCAGGACGGGTCTCGCTGATGAGTTGATAGGGGCTTTCGTCAAAACAGACCACCGGATAGTCAGCCATATATTCCTCGGCATAGAGGTCAAGGATGTCCTCCATATGGCAGACGAACTCAGCACTCACCGTAGGCAGGCACCATGCGGCTACAAGCCAGGGCTTGAGGGCGTTTTTTTCAGCGTGCGGCGCACAGTTTCATCACTCAGGCCTTCAAGGTCAGTAAGGGTAACAAGCTTGTCGGCAAGCAGTTGGATGGTCCAGCGAGCACGTCCTTCTGGTGGCGTGGAACAAGCGGTTGCAACGAGTAGCGCTTCTTGCTTGCCATCAAGCTTGCGCTTTGCACCGGGACGTTTGGCATCATTGAGCGCCCGTGCGAGATTACCCTCAACAAAGCGCTTACGGACACGCTCAACCGTTGCCCGACCAATATGCAGCGTGTCAGCAATGGTTTGATCACTCGCACCATCATTGGCTTGAAGCAGGATATGAGCCCGTGTCACTTTGCGTGCTGAGGCCATGCCTTTGCGAACAAGCTCACGTAGTGTTATGTGTTCTTCATCAGTCAAGTTGACCACGTATAACTTTCGCATTGCCCTCTCCTCTATCTCACCAAATACTGAGGAGTAGGATACATCAAAATCACCGTGGACGACCACTAGGTGCAGTGGCGCTGGACATTTATCATATCGCCAATTTCAATCAGTGTCGTAATTCTTTGAAGAAGATTATTTATGCCATAGATTCTGTTGTACTACTTTCTCCACTGCACCTAGCACATCCACATCAGTAATGTCCCACTGGAACTCCCCCGCTGCGATGGACACCGAGATACGCTTGGATGGAGAATCCAGGCAGGAGGTATCCATGGGAGCAAAACGACGGCCGTGTACCGCAGCGTGCAAGCTCGAAGCCGTCCGGCGAGCAAGCGAGCATGCGAAACCACTCGCCCCGGTGGCGCGGGCGTGAGGCATCCGCCCGGCCATGGTGCACACGTGGAAGCGGCACGCGGAGCGCCGCGCCGGGCGCACTGGTGGCGATGGCTTCCCAGGCAACGGGAAGCTGACCAGCCAAGCGGAGGCGATCCGGAGCTTGCGTCGCGCACTGGAGCAGGCCACGCAGGAGAATGCCTTCCTAAAAAAAGCGGCGGCCTCCTTCGCGCGGGCGTCGCGTTGAAGTCCGCCGGTATGCACGCGCAGCGGAGCACGTTCGAGATCGCGCTGATGGGCCGCATGCGTGGGGTTTCGCGGGCCGGCTTCTATGCCGCTCAAAAGCGAGGCGCTCGGCAGTGAGCGCAAGCCGATCAGCGACTCCGAGTGAAAATCCGCTCGATCTACCGGGCCAGCAAGCGGCGCTATGGCAGTCCCCGCGTGTATGCAGCGTTGCAGGCGCGGGGGATTCGCTGCAGCCGCAAACGGGTCGAGCGGCTGATGCGTGAGGATGGACTGCGGGCCAAGCCGCAGCGCCGATCGCGAGGCACGACTGACTCCACCCATGTGCACCCAATCGCTCCCAATCTGTTAGAACGGCGCTTCGCAGTGAGGCAGATCGCGGGGGGTGGATCGGATCTGGGTCAGCGACATCTAGGATGTCCCGGCTCGCCAAGGGTGGCGGTATCTGGCGGTGGTGCGCGATGGAGCCTCGCACCGTGGAAAGAGGCTGGGCGATGAAGAACACGTTGGAGGCCCGTCTCGCCACCGCTGCGCTGACGATGGCGCGCTGCAGGAGCAGGCCGAGACGGCAGGTGCTCCATCACGCCGATCGTGGCGTGCAGGATGTCTCGGGCGACTATCAAATGCTCCTGGGCAAGCACGGCAGTACCTGCAGCATGAGCCGGAAAGGCAACTGCTGGGATACTGCGGTCGCTGAGCGCTGCTTCGCCCCATGGGAGTGGGAGCTCATCGAAGCGAGCGACTGGCATACCCACGCGGAAGCGCAACCGGCCAGCTTCGCGTAGCTGGCGGTCTGATACAATCAGCAGCGCCGCCACTCGGCGCTGGGGTACAAGAGTCCCGCCGAGTACGAGGCAGCGTTGGCTCTGATAGGGCAGGCAGGCTAAACCCCGTGTCCATTACACCGGGGGAAGTCCACAATTTGGTGACATCACGAATTTCAATCAATGACATAGCATTCTCTCAGCAGCATAAACAGTTCACTTCAATCCCTACACCTAGTACGAACATCGCTCACAGATTGTTTCTTGTCGAGGCAAAATGATCACAAATTAGCGCTGTTCCCGGTACATATCACTTGTTCCCATTTTCTCCACCGCACCCAGCGCTTTGAGCGCCACTTTCTGTGCGGGAGTGATGCCAGTTACGCCCGTAATATCCATGCCAGTGTAAGGACCATCCGCCCGTAGCGTCTGCAGACACTCGCCTGTGTGGACGTTCCAGAGCTTGATGGTTTCATCAGCACTGCCACTGGCCAGAGTTTGACCGTCCGGGCTGAAAGCGACTGAGCGCACCCAGAGCGTGTGGCCGTTCAGGATGCGCTGCATGTGACCGCTGCGTACATCCCACAGGCGCACAGTGCGATCAGAACTGCTCGTGGCCAGGGTTGTGCCATCGGGACTAAAGGCTGCGGAAATAACAATATCTGTATGCCCGCGCAGGACGTGCCGCATCTCACCGCTCCGCACATCCCACAACCGCGCCGTTTGATCAGCGCTGGCACTGGCCAGCAGCTTACCATCCGGGCTAAAGGCCACGAACCTGAGCCAATGCGTATGACCATGCAGCGTCTGGAGATGTTCACCGCTCCGCACATCCCACAACCGCGCCGTTTGATCAGCGCTGGCACTGGCCAGCAGCTTACCATCCGGGCTAAAGGCCACCGACCGCACAATATGTGTATGATCACGTAAGACATGACGAACGTGCCAGGTATGCACATCCCACAACCGAACCGTTTGGTCTTCACTGCAACTGGCTAACAGTGTGCCATCCGGGCTAAAGGCGACACCCCAAACGGCATGGGTATGGCCGTGTAAGACGTGACGTGCCTGACCATTGTGGACGTTCCACAGGCGGATGGTCTGATCGACGCCGCCACTGGCCAGCGTCTGCCCGTCAGGACTAAACGCAACTGTGCGAACATCGCCAGTATGGCCGTGGAGAGTATGCTGCACGCGGCCACGGCGAATATCCCAGATATGTATCTTTTGATTATCTCCACTGCTGGCCAAGTGGACGTTTGTATCATCTGGATGTGGGTTGAACGCAACCGACCAGATGGCATCGATATGCCCCTGAAGCGTTTGAAGGGCCTGCCCGCTCTGCGTATCCCAGATGCGCACGGTCTGGTCGGCGCTGCCGCTCGCCAGCGTGCTTCCGTCGCGACTGAAGGCAATTGATCTAATCTCATTGGTATGACCAAGTAGCGTGTGGCGCGGTTGCCCGGTGCGCACATCCCACACACGCACGCTCTGATCGCTGCTGCCACTAACCAGAGTGTGATTGTCAGGGGCAAATGCAACGGTAGTAACTGTGCCACTATGGCCGTGCAATGTGTGGCGTGCCTGCCCAGTACGGGCATTCCACACACGCACGGTTTGGTCGGCACTGCCGCTGACCAGTGTTCGTCCATCCGGGCTAAAGGCAACACTGCAAACGTCATCAATATGATCCGAGATCATGAGCAGCATTTCCCCGCTTGCCACATCCCACAGGCGGATCGTCCGGTCGGCGCTACTGGACGCCAGCGTCTGTCCATCCGGACTGAAGGCGACCGAGCAAACCCAATCGGTATGTCCCGTAAGAACGTGGAGGGCCCGTCTGGTACCAATATTCCATAGCCGCACAGTATGATCGACGCTGCCACTGGCCAGCGTCTGCCCGTCCGGGCTGAAAGCGACCGAGCGCACCCAATCGGTATGATCCTCTAATGTATACAACAGTTGGCATGTCTGTATGTCCCACACCCGCACGGTATGATCGTAGCTACCACTAGCTAACAGACGACTGTCGGGACTAAAGGCGACCGTCAACACGATCTTGGTGTGCCCTTGACATACTCCGTAGGGTTGTTGATCGTTCACACGCCAGAGATGCACCGTACCATCCCCAGTTCCAACTGCTAACAGTTGGCCATCTGGACTGTATACGATTGAATAGATTAGGCCAAACGTGTCAGTGAAAGCACCGCCAGAGAGATCGGCACCGGTGAAGTTAACATTCGACAAGGTGACATTGCGAAGATCGGCCTGCCAGACGCTGAGGTGCGAAAAGTCGTAGCCGCTTACATTCATATCCAAGTGGAGCAGCAGATTAAGCATGTTTCCTGCAGCATAGCCTGGTGCCAGTGGCGCGTCAGCGCGCAGCTTGTCGAGCAGTTGTCGAAGCATGGCTTCCAGTTTAGCTGGACCGAGGGAGGCGAGGAGGTGCTGAGCGATGGGCTGGAGAATAAGGCGGGTCTGGCTCTGACGGACGTACTGCTTGGCTTGCGCCTTGAGCAGGGCGTAACAGTTCAACAGGTCAATCTCACCGCGCTCGACCTGTTCACAAACATGCTCGATAATATAGTCGGTGACATATTCAGTGACGACATTCTGCAGTGTGAAGCCGCTCGCGGTCTTCTCCAACAACGAGCGCCGCTGCAGCGCCCGCACCGCTTCCAACAGGTCGCGCCGTAACGGCACTCGCACCAAATCTTGCGCCAGCACGTGGAGCGGCACACTTTCGCGCTCGATCGCCAGCCAGATCAGAATCTCACGCTCTAAGGCCGCGAGGCGTACGAATTGCTGATCCAGTACAGCGCGAATGTCGTCAAAGATTAGTGCTTCTTCACCAAGGAACGCCGCAATATCGCCCTCGAACAGATCCTGAATAGTGCGGGCCACAAGCTTCAACGCCAGGGGATTGCCCGAGTAGCGCTGCACGACGGCTGCAAACAGATCGGCGTCATCGGCGAGCCCGCGCGTCTTCAGAAGTGCCTGCCCCGCTATCGCTTCCAGGCCGCCCAACAGTAACGCGCGGACCTGCCCGGTGTCCTCCTCCAGGCGCAGCACACCCTGTGGCCGCTCCCGGCTGGTAATCACGAGACAGCTTTGATGCGCGCTCTGGGCCATGCGCTCGATCAGCTGGCCATAGGCTTCGTAGTCCGCTCGGTACTGGCCTGCGTGCCCCCCTTCGAGGATGGTCTCGATGTTATCGAGCACCAGCAGACAGCGGTAGTGACGCACATAGTCAAAGAACAGCTGGAACTGCTCACGGAGGCTTTCTGGCCATTTGGTGAGCTGCTGGCGCGCGAACAACTGCACGCTTTCGCGCAGCAGATCGGACAGGGGCGGCGCATTGAGCAGCGAGCGCCAGAAGACGAAATCAAACTGGCCGGCCAGCATCCTGGCCGATCTGGTGACCAGTGTGGTCTTGCCCATGCCGCCCATGCTCAGCACCAGCACTACCCGGCAGCGATCCTCGACGAGCCATTGCTGCAACGTGGCTAACTCAGTATGACGCCCGTAGAAGTACGCCTGGGTCGGTGCCGCGCCCCAATCCTGAGCGGGTGTAGCTGTGGGCAGGTGCGCGTATGTGGAGCTAACGTCAGCACCATCTCGTGGATGATCGTCCGCTTGCTTTGGGAACGTGCCAACACGAATCTGCTCATACAGCGCGACTGTCTCGGAGTCCGGCTCTACGCCCAACTCATCGGCCAGGATAGTTCGGCAGTGTTCGTACTGCGCGAGTGCCGCGGTGCGCTGACCGCTGCGCGCCAGCACACGCATCAACTGACTGTGCGCTGCTTCGCGCCACGGCTCCAGTTCAAGCTGACGCCATGCGTACTGCCGCGCCTGCTCAAAGTCTTCAGCATGCTCATAGAGCGATGCCAGGATGCAGAAGATCTCCAGGGCCTGGCGCTGGAGGTGCTCGCGCTGCATGACGGCCCATTCATCGAAAAGCTCACTGTCATGGAGATCGAGCCCGGCGAGAAACGGCCCGCGATACAGCGCCGCCGCCTGGCGATACCGCTCAATACACTCCTGACACGCCTCCAGCGCTGGATGATCACAACGCTCGCAAGCAGCCAGCAATTCCCGAAAGCGAGCCACGTCGAGCATGGAAGTCGCTCGTGGGGTTGATCTGGACTGTCTGTTTGCTTGTCATGAGGAGCGGCACTGACGCAGCGTGATCGCTCAGGCTTTGGCGCAGTTGGCGCAGCACATGGCGCAGGTTTGTGCGCGCCTCCGCTTCGGTGTGGTCGGGCCAGAGCAAGCCTGCCAGCATCGAGCGCTGGTGAACACGATCCGCCTCAACCATCAAATATGCGAGCAACGCGCGTACTTTGTTGGACTCAAATGTCGTGACTGGCTCACCATTCAATTCTGCGTGGAAGCCGCCAAGCAAGGAAAGGGACAACCTGCCCATGACAAACCCTTCGTTGAAGAAACGAGCCGCTTTCATCGCAAACGCGGTCGGATGGGTGCGTGGGGCGCTCTGACTAGCCAACACGCAGGAGGGGTTTCTATGGGCGTGCTCACGAAGCAGTGCGAATCCCTGTTTACGCAACGAAGCCAGTACGATGCGACAATCAGAAGATGATAGCCCCACACTTTTGAAACATCAATTCTTATATCTACAACAATTATACATAAAGTGTCAACCGCAAGGTCAACCAACATTCTGGATTTCCTACGACACGACTGCGAAGAAATCTGGAAAACGGTGATGACCACACGCTTTCCACACGCTTCGTGACGCAAAACCACACGCTTTCCACACGAACGAATGATAGTATCAGCGGCGTGATACCTACTACAAGCAGCATTAACAGAGGACAGACACGATGTCTCTTCAGATCAAATTCCCTGCCTATCAAGCTCAACTCCTACGGATATGGATTGAGCACGCCGATCATCCGGTCTGGCGCTTTAGCCTGGAGGATGTGACGACAGGAGAACGTTGTGGTTTTGCTGATTTGGATGCGCTGATCTGTTACTTGCTTGATGTGATGGACAAGCTCGTCGCTCAACAGAAGCAGGAATCGAACAAGGAACACCCCGATAACTGAACTCATGCGAAAGGAGTCTGAACCATGCGCGCGTACACAACCAACCGCGTCCCGAACATGTTCGTCTGGGTGCTTCGACAGGAAACCTGGCTGCATCGGCAACTCCAGCGGCGGGTGCTGCGCCATGCCCAGCGGCACGCGATGCAGCAGTTCCGGCAGGTATATCCCCGGTGGGCCGACTCGCTGTTCGACGACTTCTTCTTGAGCCATGACGCCGCACCGCTGCTCGCTGGCTACCTGACCACGCAGCGTCCGACGGCGGCTGCACTTGCCACGGCATGGGCTGCCCAGTCTTCACCATCACAGCCGCACGATTTGAGCGAAGTTACAACGATTGCCGCAGCATTTCTGGACATGCTGGATGCAGAACTGGCACCGTACGAAGTGTTGCTGTTCTAAAGAATTCACTAAGTTGGTAGCACAACGGCACCAACAACGCGCCGAATATTCTCTATGAGTGCGATGCAGCGCTCGAAGATACACAAGGAGTACACAGCTATGACTGGAGCATTGGGAATCATGCTGGGCCTGGCATACGTTGCCTCGCCCGGACCGGTCACGGTCGAAACGCTGCGTCGCGGGCTAGCAGGTGGCATGCGCGTCGCGTTCACACTGCAACTGGGCGCAATCATCGGCCATGTCATCTGGGCGATGCTGGCGTTAGTTGGGGTTGGATTGCTGCTGACCAACGCTCCAGCGCAGATTCTGCTCGGCGGCGTGGGCAGCATCCTGCTGATGTACCTCGGCTGGTCGGCACTGCGTGGCTGGCGGTCGTTCGCTATGGCGGCCAGCGCAGGGCACAAGATCGGCGCATCCAACCGCTCGGCGGCTCCCACTGCGCGCCGCGTGTTCTGGACTGGCGTGGCGGTCGCGGTTGCCAATCCCTTTGGGCCGGCGTTCTGGCTATCAATCGGCGGTACCCTGGGCCAAGGCGCGGAGCACAGCGCGCCACTCTTTCTCGGCGGCTTCTTTATAGGGTCGTTGCTAGCAGCGGTCGGAATCGTGCTGCTGGTGGGGCTAGGGCATACGCGCATCACGCCGCGATTGGCGCGGTTGGCTTCACATGGCTGTGGTGTGGTATTGATCGGCTTCGGAGTGCTGGTGGGATACACCACGATGCTTGGTTAACAGTGAAATGCGTCTGCACGATAGTTGGGTGTCCAAAGAATAATTATCTGATTGTGCGCAGGTTGCTTGTTTTTGCGTTAGCGACGGAGAAAGATTATGCGATCTACAGTAACCGCTGATCCCTTTGTTCGATTCATGCGCGCTCTACTGACGCTCGTCGCGCTGTTCGTTCTGGCGCTTGGCATGCTGCTCGCGCCCGTCGTCCGTGCCGCCACTATCACCGTACCATGCGATACACAAGCCTTGTCTGCCGCCATTGATGCCGCCAACGCCACCGCCGAAGCCGACACGCTGAGTCTGGCAAGCGGCTGCACCTACACCCTGACGGGCAAGCAACTCACCGTCACGAGCACGATCACCATCGACGGCAACGGCGCCACGCTGGACGCGAACCGGCAGAGCCGGGTCATCTACAACTCGAGCGCGGGCGACCTCACCTTGAACGAGATCAGTATCGTCAACGGTTCCGCCGACTACGGCAGCGGCATTCGCAACGAGGGTACCCTCAGCCTCAACCGTAGTACCGTGAGTGGAAACGTCGCCACCGCCGCTGGCGGCGGTCTCTACATCGATGGGCCGCTCACCCTGCGCGGCAGCACGATCAACGACAACCAGGCCGGGAATGAGGGCGGCGGCTTGCTTATCGTCGCTCAACCAGGCGACGTCCTGATCGAGAACTCGACGGTCAGCGGGAACACGGCCTACCGAGGCGGCGGGATCAAGGGTAGCGACGGCAACGACGTGAACGCTGAGTACTGGATCACGCTGCGAAACGTGACGATCACCGCCAACCATGCGACGGATTACGGGGGTGGCCTCTATGCCGCGAACACCTATGGCGTGTTCGGGGCGGAGCTCATCAACAGCATTGTTGCGGGGAATACTGCGGACCACGGGAACCCCGACATCGACGGCGACTATGCCGGTAACGGGCGGGTCAGATCCGGAGGGTACAACCTCATCGGCACGTACCAGGGAACTGGCTCGGGGTACGAAATTCTTTGGAACGACACCGACCAGGTGGGTACGCCTACGAGCCCAATTGACCCGCTGCTCGGCCCGCTGGCCGATAACGGCGGCCCGACCATGACCCACGCGCTCCTACCAGACAGCCCGGCCATTGATGCGGGCAGCTGCACGGTCGATGCCGATCAGCGCGGCGTGGCGCGCCCGCAGGACGGCAACAGCGACGGCGTAGCGCAATGTGATATCGGCGCCTTCGAACTGGAACCGACACCACTTTTCGCATGGAGCGGCTTCTTCGAACCGGTGAGCAATGACGGGGTGAACGTGGTCAAGGCGGGGCGCGCGGTGCCGCTGAAGTTCAGTCTGGGCGGCGACCAGGGGCTGGACATCTTCGCGTCGGGCTACCCCAAATCGCAGCCGGTGGCATGTGCGGCGGGCGCGTCGACCGGGTTGCTCGACGCGACGGTGACGGCGGGCAAGAGCGGCCTGCGCTACGACGCGGCGACCGACACCTACACATATGTGTGGAAGACCGACAAAAAATGGACGGGCTGCCGCGAATTGGTCGTGCAACTGAGCGACGGCAGCGAGCACACCGCGCGGTTCCAGTTCAAGTAGGCGCATGCTTGCCGGGCAGGGATGCCGAGGCATCCCTGCCCATCATGATCACGTTTTGTAAGGAGGAACAGACTATGACATACCCCATCTTCGCCCATGATCAGCGTGGACGGCTCTCACACCTGCTTCTCAAGAGCAACGGCACCGTCGTCTGCTAGGGCGAAAACGGGGGCGGCCAGGGCGCACGCGGCCGCTACGAACTGCTTACTGGTGTGAGCATTCATCTGATCAGCCTAGAGTACCCCTCCCCACCAAGCTGCGTTGTCAGTCACGTTATCGCCGGCTATAACGCAGTGCGTCAATGTGATACACTGGTTCCGTCAAGGTAATACCGGAAACTAAAACATTTTTTTCTGTAGTTTTATGGCCGCGTGCTTGGCTTCACTCCAGCTGATGAGATCGACGCGGTAGCAATTGAGAATATGTAGGAAGAGCGAGAACACAGAGCAGAGAACAAGAAAATTGTATGAGCATTCTATCCCCAACTCCCATCACCCTGCTCACCGGCTTTCTCGGCGCGGGCAAAACCACGCTGCTCAACCACGTGCTGCGCGGCACGCATGGCATGCGCGTGGCCGTGCTGGTCAACGATTTCGGCGCGATCAACATCGACGCGCAGTTGGTCGTCGGCGTGGAGGAGGGCGCGATCAGCTTGCGTAACGGCTGCATCTGCTGCACCATCCGCGAGGATCTGCTACGCACGGTGTTCGATGTGTTGCAGCGCCCTGAGCCGCCCGAGCACATTCTGATCGAGTGCAGCGGGGTATCCGATCCGGTCGCAGTCGCGACGACCTTCACGCGGCCCATGCTGCGCTCGCTGGTACGCCTCGACGCAATCATCGCTGTGGTGGACGCCGAGCAAGTCCGCGAGCAGCCGGACTACGCCGAACTGATCGAAGATCAGATCGCTGCCGCCGATATCGTGGTGATCAACAAGGTCGATCTGGCGACGTCGAACCTGCTGCAAGGCTTGCGCGAATGGATTCGCATGCTGGTGCCGAACGCGCGCGTGCTGGAAACGACGAATGGACAGGTGCCGGTGGAGGTGGTGCTGGGCGCACCCCGGACGATAGACGACAGACAATGGATGATGGGAGAGCATGAAATCATCTGCCGTCCATCCCTTCGACTTCGCGGTTCGTGAGCGTGTCGAACGGCAGGACAGGCGTCCATCGTCGTTCCAATCCTGGAGCTACGAAACCACTACGCCGCTACGTTTCGCCGCGGTGCAGCGCGCCTTTCAATCGTTGCCAACCGCGATTTTTCGCGCCAAGGGCGTGCTGGCGCTCCAAGAGTCGCCTGAGCGGCGCGGCGTCGTGCAGCTTGTCGGCAAGCGGGTGACGTTCGCGCGCGGCGAGCCTTGGGGCGACGAGAAGCCACATACACAGATTGTCTTAATCGGTACGCCGAACGGTATCGATCCTGCTGATCTGCAACAACGTTTCGATGCATGTGTGGAATGATGTGCAACATCAAGCCGCATGGTTGTCCAGCGCTCATGCTATGAACAATGCACCACAACACATTCCAGCCGCCGAGCTAGTCGCCGCCTCTGACATCCAGGCATGGGAGGAGCGGCTCACCGGTGAATGGCCGGAGCGGTTGGTGGTCGCGCAGCATATCGCGGCCCAGATCGCGCCTCACCTCGGCCCTGCCTCATTAGTGGTGGAGCTTGCTTCGGGCGCGGGATTTCTCGGCGCAGTATTATTGCGCGCCTTTCCCGCCATGCGCTACATCGGCGTTGACAACTCGCCCGCACTGACCGCCTATGCGGCAGCGCGCTTGCAGGCGCTAAATGCAGAGCAGGGCGGCTATGCTGCACTCGACTTCCGGGTTGCTGACCTTACCGTACAGGATTGGACGATGCAGTTTCAGAAGCGCTCCAAACAACCGAGCGTGGTGGTATCACTCCAGTCGATTCACGATATCGGCGACGAAGCGGCGCAGGCTGCGGTGTACCGCCGGGTTCGCGACATTTTAGCAGCAGGTGGCATGTTCGCGTTCGCCGATCTCATGCTGGAGCCTGACAAACCACATCCGCGACGGCTCACGTCTGAACGACACATGGAACTGCTACGCGCCGCCGGGTTCACTCAAGTACACAACACATTCCAGCGCGGGCCGTTTGACTGCTTTGTGGCGGCATGAACCGCTACCACCAGACTCTAAAGCGCTTCACGATCATCAGGCTGCAAATGATGCGGTCTAAAACGCTTTCTGAAGCAGATTAAGTTGTGTTCCATCAGCCGCATCACTTGGATTAGTTCGCACCACTTCCTGACCACGATAGCTTTTAGCACGCTCCGGTCCCATTTCATCCAGACAGATCACGATGCTGTCGTGAGGCGGCGCAGTATAGCGTGTCTCGATGCGCCCCTTTTTTCGGCGAAGGCCGGATCGACCTTTTCGCCGAACCAGGTCTCCTGGGTGCGCCAGCGCAGTCCTTCCGCTATCAAGATATCATCAATGCGCGAGCGCTTGATTGGAATGCCTTCCTACGCATTCAAGTATGTTTCGAGTCGGTCGAGCGTCCAGCTGCCGAACTCCAAGTGCAGGTCCTGGGGATTGGAGAGAGCAGTAGCGATCACCGGGGCAACTGCATCAGACGTATATGTTACTGGCCGACCGGAGCGTGGCTGGTCGTGTAAGCCGTCTATCCCCTCAGCGTTGAAGCGCTTGACCCACGTGGATACGGTGGTCCGAGTGATAGGCAGGCGTTCAGCGATATGGCTCGGTCGTTCACCATCTGCCAGGGCCAGAATGATCTATGCGCGTTCAACCAGTCGCGTCTCGGCCGTCCGTGAGCGAGCCCATTTCTCAAGCGCGGTGCGTTCGCCTGTCATGAGTTCACGAAGTTGGACCTTCGTTCGCATGTGGTATCCTCCCAAATGTAGTACCATCTATTGTACATCAACTTGACGGATGAACCACTTAGTGCTCGCACTGCCGAAGGCATGATCGCTACGCCAGAAGATGAAGTCATGATCTTGCGATTGCCGCGCACGCCAATGCTCGACCTTGATGCGCCACTTTCTATAGAGTGGCGCGCGGGTGAAGTGTGGTAAACGATGCTACAGTACACGCTAGCGATGATTGTATAGCTCAATCTGCCAGCGCCACACCGAGTAGTCGTCGGCATGCCACCATTGCTTGAGTATGCCAACTTCGCCGCCAGCCAGCAGCACCGGCTTGCCAAGGTCGGCTTCGCTGGGCCAGATGTCCTCGCGTTCAATCTGGGCTGCACGGCGGGTGAGTTGCAGGATGGGCGTGTCATCAGTCGCGCTGAGATTTTGCGCTTCGGCTAGTAGACGCCCATCGGCGGCGCGCACTGTGACGCTCAGAACCGGTGGCGCGGCATGAACCAGCATGACGTCTGTGGGAGCCACACGACTGCGCGCGAACGGTAGCCCAGTTGCGCCCGCTTGCGGGTACCACACTTCCCATTCCTCGGTTGGGTTGTCTGCCATGGGTTTCTCCTTCTGTTCGGTATGCACAATCCGTATGCATGCAAGCCACATACTGCCATCAACCATCGACATCGCAAACTTGCGCTATTATACGTTCATAAGCGTACATGGAGCACAACATGCATTATCTCGCATTGGCGACCGATTACGATGGCACACTGGCTCATGACGGCGTTGTGGATGCGCCGACTGTCGAGGCACTCACACACCTTAAAGCTGCTAACCGTCGCCTGCTGTTAGTCACCGGGCGACACCTGCCGGACCTGTTGCGTGTGTGTCCGCAGATTGGCCTGTTCGATTGTGTAGTAGCCGAGAACGGCGCGCTGCTGTACTGGCCGGACAGTGCCAAAGCGCAGCCGCTCGGCGAACGTCCATCAGATGCATTCATTACCGCTCTCAAGAAGCGTGGCGTGACGCCGCTGGCGGTTGGCCGCGTGATTGTGGCGACCGTAGAGCCGCATGGCCAAACGGTGAAAGACGTTATTCGCGCGCAGAATCTGGATCTGCATGTTATTCTCAACAAAGGCGCGGTGATGGTTTTGCCCGCAGACATTAACAAAGCCAGCGGGATCCGAACATGCGCTCGGCGAGCTTGGCATCCTGGCGCAGCAGGTTGTTGCCGTCGGCGACGCCGAGAACGATGCCGATTTCCTTGGCGCGTGCGGCTTTGGTGTGGCGGTGGCTAACGCGCTGCCCGCGCTGAAGGCGCAGGCCGACATGGTGACACAGGGAGCGCGCGGCGCGGGCGTCGTCGAGCTTGTGGAATGGATGCTCGCGAATGACCGCGCCAAATAAAAGTCGCGGACATGAACTGCTCCGACGGTGAAGCATGCACGTTAACGATAATTACGCCGCCATACCGGTTGTTCGGCTCACCTTGCTCACCGCGTTGCGCAGGCGGAAGGCCAAAATTAGCAGCAGAATGCCGAACACAATCGAATACGCCGCAATCAGCCAGATCAGGGCCAACACGCCCGGGCCAGGCAGTACCAGCAGCAGCACACCAAATAGCAACGACGCGACGCCCGCCAGCGCCAGCAGCCACTCGCCTTTGATCTCTTTACGCAGCCGAATAGCGGCGGCAATCTCCAGCACGCCTGTGATCAGCGCCCATGCGGCGATGAAGTACAGCAGCACCAGCGCAGTAACACCGGGATAGAAAAACGTGATAATACCAATTGCAATGCCCGCAATGCCTTCAAGCACCAGCGCCCACCAGCGATCGCGCTCGCCGTATGAACGAATGCCCGCAATCACGGCAACAATGCCATCGACGAACGAATATGCGCCGAACAGTAGCACCAGCGCATAAATAGCCGCGCCAGGCACGATGTAAGCCAGCACACCAAACAAAATCGCCAGAATGCCACGCAGCGCCAGCATCCACCAGTTTCGTGTTGCAACTTGAAGCATCACATGCCCCTTTCCCTCCACAGAAGACACTAGCAACTTTTACGCACTCATTGCAGAAGCAATACCATATGCTCCCAGAACAGGGCGTTTCATGCACAAACGAGCCAGCCGCAAACGACTGACTCGCCTATCCAACAAGATTAGCTCAGCTTCTAGTAGCGACGACCGCCGCCGCCACCGCGCGGGCCGGAGCTGCGCCGATCATTCTTCTCTTCTGCTTCGTTCACGCGAATGGGCCGGCCGTCGATTTCGCGACCATTCGTCGCGCTAATCACGGTAGCAACATCATCCGCTTCCATCTCAACGAAGCCAAAACCACGCGAACGGCCGGTGTCGCGGTCGGTAATCACGCGGGCGCTCTGGACTTCGCCGTAGCCACCAAACAACTCTTCCAACTCGGCGTCCCCAACGCTCCACGGCAAATTACCAACGAACAACTTCACGTACATAACTACTTGTCCTCCTCTGCGCACCTGGCGTGCAGCAGAACCTTGGGCAGCTTCTCCATATGAGTGACTGCCATCATCAACATGTTAGACCAAACGTACCGCTGCGCAGATGAGGTGAATAGTCACGTTTCATCTTCACACCCGCAAACACCTCATTCCAGATCAATGTCATGGAAGCGTTGGCGCGTGAGGAGGAGATAAAAGAAGTCAAGACGAAAATCTCGCAGAACGACTTGCTGGTTAACATATACTAGTATACCACACGAAATCCATTATTGCTATACTTTTTATGACATGTTTCAAAATCGCATTGAAAAGGGCGCGGCAGTGACTGATTATGCGATCACGATACGGTAATCTTGCATATTGAACCTCGCTGTTGCATCATAGAAAGGGCATATTTCTTGCAACATCTGCATGGTACTGCATAAAAAAAGGTTACATACGTGGCACAAGCTCCCGATTCAGCATTGACGATTCGCCAACTCGCCGAACAGGACATTCCGGCCATCGATCTTTTGCTCAAGGCGTCGTACGGTGACCTGGAAAACCGCATCCCGCGGATCGAGCGCTACCAACGGCTCCAGCTCGACGGCTGGTTTCTGGCCATGCTGGATGACGCGCCCGTTGGAGTCGTTGGCGCGATCGACTACGGGCCGTTTGCCTACAGTGGCCTGCTGGGCGTTCATCCGTATGCACAGCGCAAAGGCATCGGCACGGCGCTCATGGCGCAGATCATGAACTGGCTCGAGCAGCGCCAATGCCCCATGGTGCTGCTCGACGCGACAAGCGCGAGCGTGCCGCTGTACCGCAAGCTTGGCTTCATAATCGATGACAAAGTAACGTCGTTTCAGCTCGATTATGTCCACGCGCCCATGGCGATGCCACCCAATGTGCGCCCGCTCCGCGCCGACGATCTTCTCGCACTCGGTGACTTTGATGCGCCGTTTTTTGGCGCGCCGCGCACTGCTGTACTGAAAGCCGTGCTCGCAGAATGCCCGGATCGCGCGTTTGTCGCGCACGACGAGCATGACCAGATCACGGGGTATGTGTTTGCGCAGGCCAACGTGCTTGGCCCATGGGCAGCCAACTCCCCGGATGCGGCAGAAGCGTTGCTTGCAGCAGCATTGCCATGCTACGCCGAGCGCGCCGCGCGCGTAATTGTGCCCGGCGCGAACACAACGGCACAGGCGCTGTTGCAGCGCTACGGCTTCCACCCTCAGGCTGAACGGCGGCATCTACGGCGTGGCGGCATGGCGCATCCCGGCGACCGCGCGTACCTGTACGCGCAGGTCAGCTTTGTGATTGGCTAGCCACGCGAATAGTATTCGAGGATCATGCTAATGCGTCAGCCGCCAACCATCATGCTCGTGCATGGTCTGGGCCGCCGCCGGGCCTCGCTGAACACCGTTGCGCGCACGCTGCGTCGCCTCGGCTATCCGGTAGTGAACTGGTCATATCACAGCACCCGACAGACGCTTTCTGACGCGGCGCGCCAACTGTATATTACCTATACCGCCGTTGAAACAACTGCACCGAGTGTTTCCTTCGTCACCCACGGCATGGGCGGCATTGTGCTGCGCCGGTTGCTTGCGCTCGAAGACCTACCGCACCTCAGCAAAGTCGCCATGATCGCGCCGCCCAACAACGGCTCGTTGGTGGCGCAGCGCCTGCTCGGAAACCGACTGCTGAATGCCGTGCTCGGCCCTGCCGCGCAAGAACTCCGCGACCCGGCCCACATCGAGGCGACATGCGCGCTGCCGACCGTTCCCACGTTGGTGATCGCTGGCACCAAAGCCATCGACGCCCGCAATCCAATCTCGCTCTTGAGTGCGGCATTCCTCCGTGAGCCGAGCGATGGCACCGTCGCCGTGCGCGAAACCAGGCTGCCGCACATGGCGCGCTTTGTAGAAGTGCCGGACTGCCACACCTGGATGATGAATAATCCTCACACATTGCGTGAAATTGTGACGTTCTTTGGATCATGAGAAGCCGCTATAATGGTTCCGCCATGAAATAGCTTTGAAAGGAACCTGACCGATGATCAGTTCGCGCTCTTTCGTTCCCTTTGAACTTGAATATTACCAATCGCAGTTCGAGCACACGGTTGAGTACAATCTGGCCGACAGCAGCGTCAAATGTGTCACCACACGCGAATGGCTCGATGAAGATGAGATCGAGGCGCTGCTCAACACCGGCCTGTTCTACCCGGAAGTGAACGGCACGCGCGAGTTGCGCGAGCGGATCGCCGCCTTGTACCCGAACGCTGGCCCGGAGCAGGTACTCGTCACGGTTGGCGCGGCGCAGGCTAATAGCATGGTGTGCAGCACGCTGCTCCAGCCTGGCGACGAGGTGGTGGTCATGTCACCCGGCTACCGCCAGGTGTGGGGACTCGCGCATAACGCTGGCTGTGTCGTCAAGGAATTACCGCTCGATCCCAAGCGCGGCTGGCGGATCGATCTCGCCGCGCTCGATGCGCTTGTCACGCCGCGCACGAAGCTGGTCGCGGTCGTCAATCCTAACAATCCGACCGGCACGATTCTGACGCGCGAGGAGATGCAGCGCATCGTTGACGTGTGCGCGCGGGCCGGCGCGTGGCTGCATGCCGACGAGGTGTATCGCGGCACCGAGCGCAACCAGGACGCGGAAACGCCGACATTCTGGGGCATGTACGACAGGGTAATCTGCACCAACAGCCTGTCGAAAGCGTATGGCCTCAGCGGGCTGCGGATCGGCTGGGCTGTGGCGCATGCGGATGTGATCGAGAAGCTGTGGCGACGGCATGAGTACGCCGTGATCGCTGCCGCTGCGCCAAGCATGACGCTGGCGGCAATCGCCTTGCAGCCGGAAAAGCGCCGCGCGCTGCTCAACCGGCAGAAGCAGCTTGCGCGTAACGGCTGGCAGGTGCTCGAATCATGGCTTGCCGAGCAGCGCGGCCTGTTCGACGTGCAGCCATCCGAGGCGACCAGCATCGCCTTCGTGCATTACAATCTGCCGATTTCGTCATTTAATTTAGCCGAGCGTGTGCGCCAGGAAGCGTCGGTCCTGTTCGCGCCGGGCGGCTTCATGGGCGCGGAGCAGCACTTGCGCATCACGCTTGGCTACGAGCCGGAAAAGGTGCGGACAGCGTTGGATCGTGTGAGTGCCGTGGTACATAAGATGCATCTAACACAGCTTTAGGCTTTCCACTTTTTATACTGGCATGACGGTGCGCGCCTGCTCGGTATGTATTGAAGAACACACCAGAGAACTTCCAGCGGCGTTTCGTTGTGTTTGCATTCGTCGGCAGGTCTAAACGTAACCGTTGGCTGCTAAGGATACAGCATGTTTCGCTCACTGATTGATTGGCTGTGGAGTCCAGAACCAATCATTGTGGTACAACACTGGTTGAGCGCAGGGTGGCTATGGTTCTTCCAGGCATTAACTTTGTTTGGGGCAATGCCTGGAGTCACCCTCATAATCTTCATCGTCTTCTGGCTTTGGGGGCATCGCCTCGCCTTTCGACTGATCGGTATCCTTCTGCTCGCATTTGGTGTGGATCTCGCGCTATGGTATTTGATAGGCGTGCCACGTCCACATGACCCGCGCATCATTATTCGCTCCCATGAGCCGGTGCCCTCCTTCCCGAGTGGACATTGACCTTCACCCAGTTTCATGGACACCCGAGCGGGTATACTTGAACTGATGGAGGTACTCAGATGAGCGGACACAAACCGTATACTCAGGAATTTAAGATCGAAGCGGTCAAGCTTGTTACTGATCAGCACCTGCGTGCGACCAAGGTTGCACGCGATTTAGGCGTTGACCCCCAAACCCTGCAGCGTTGGCTGCACGCGCTCGCACCAGCACCGGAGCAGCCCCCCGCCGCCACTGGGAGCGCGGCGGCTGAACTGGCCCGACTGCAGCGCGAAGTTGAGGTGTTGCGCCAAGAACGCGATATCTTAAAAAAAGCCATCGGCATCTTCTCGCGGATGCCACAGTGCGCCAAAAACATCAATGCGTGGCTGCCCACGCGCGCCAGTATCCGGTACATATCTTGTGCCGTGTACTGGGGGTGGCCCGCAGCGGCTAGTATGCCTGGCGAGCCCGCCCTGAGAGCCAGCATCAGCAGAAGGATCGCTCCTTGAGCGTGCAGATTGGTGCGATTTTTCGTGTCAGTCGTCGCACCTATGGCAGTCCACGTATCCATGCCGAGTTGCAGGAGCAGGGTGTGCGCTGCTCAAGAAAGCGTGTAGCGCGCTTGATGCGCCAGGCTGGGTTGCGCGCTACTACGCCACGCCGTCGGATGCAAACCACCGACTCGCGCCATCAGCTTGCGGTCGCACCACATGTACTTGATCGCGACTTTACAGCGACCGTACCTAATCAGAAATGGGTTGCCGATATTACGTATCTACCTACGCACGAAGGATGGAGCTACCTTGCCGTGGTGCTGGATTTGTGTTCGCGGCGCGTGGTCGGCTGGGCGCTCCACGCACCCCTTGAGAGCCACCTCGTTGTGGCTGCGCTGCAGAATGCACTTGCCCAGCGCAAGCCGCGTTCAGGTCTGCTCCATCAGAGTGATCGCGGCAGCCAATATGCCAGGAGTGTTTATCAGCAGCAACTCGCGCTCGTTGGCATTCAATGTAGTATGAGCCGAAAGGGAAATTGTTGGGATAATGCAGCAATGGAAAGCTTCTTTGGTACACTCAAGACAGAATTGGGAGATCATTGCTATTCCACACGGGCGGCGGCCAAGAGCGCGGTGTTTGATGACATTGAGCGCTTCTACAATCGCCAACGGCGTCATTCGTCACTGGACTACTTGAGCCCCGTCGCTTATGAACAACGGTTTCGCCAGCAGCACCATGGCGCATGACCCTGTGTCCACAAAACTGGGTGAAGCTCAGCTTGCCAATCACATCGGTGCGATCTGGTACTTCATTCACGACTACAACACGCACCGTCTTTATTACCTTATCACTACTTGTACATGACTACCATGTGGGATATCGGATGCAGCGGATCAATAGCTCCCTTAAGTGGATCCGGTCCGACCATGCAGAACTGATGGATACCTTGAAACAGGCCGAGGAGCGTACCGGCCTCAATGCGATTGTCAAGCGGACAGGGGAAGGACCAATGCGCCTCTCGGATGAACCGCAACCAGATGAGATCAAGCGTTCCGCTGCACCACCCGCGTCTGCTTCCGTTTCGGTGAACACCTCTTCGTACAAAGAAGCACCGGCACCCCCCAAACCCCGAAAGAGGATCGATGTTGCCGCCCTCATGCGCGAAACTGAAGCAGAAATGGAGCAGTAGGATGAGCACGTGGGACAACAAGCCAACTCAATCGTGAGGCGTTCGTTATTGGGCTAAAGACCGCTGAACGGGTCTAACGGCTGAATACCGCCGTGCACGCGTGTGAAATCCTGCCTGTCGTGGGCAAATCCGGCACAGGAGAAGACCTCTCACTCCACTTGGTGGGCGCAGGAGGGCTGTGCAAGCGAGAAGTTTGCGGGAGACTATCGCGTCAGTCTCGATGACATTATCACTGAAAGCCTAAAATGCACGGTAGTGCAGAATATCTGCGGCGAAGTGTTGCAGAATACCTGCGGTGGTATTGCACAATTGCTGCGGTGGGACAAAAGAAACGGGGAAAAAGCTGGTGACCCGGGAGGGATTCGAACCCCCGACACCTAGTTCCGAAGACTAGTGCTCTAATCCGCTGAGCTACCGGGCCATGGCTTTGTGAAGGCGTTGCCTATGACAATCCTTCACGCCGCAGTATAGCACAAAGTGCGGATGTCTGCACATTTCACGGCAGCGTTCGCGACACTGTCTACCTGCGTACTGACACGACGCGTGCATGCAACGTGCTACAATGGCAAATCATCAGAACATGGGAGGTTCGGGTTGCAACTCAATGAACACCATCTCATCACGTCTCTGGACCAGTTGGCGCAACAGTATGGACAGCCACACAAGCGCGCAGTGCTCAAACAAAAAGATCGCCTTGATGAACAGAGCCGCGCCTTTATCGCCGCCGCGCCCTTCGTGCTCCTGTCCACCGCAGGCGCATCTGGTGTGGATTGCTCTCCTCGCGGCGACCAGCCTGGCTTTGTGACCGTTGTGGACGACAAAATGTTGCTGATGCCTGACCGGCGCGGCAACAACCGCGTCGATAGTCTCAAAATATTGTGGAGAATCATGCGGTTGGCTTGCTATTTCTCGTGCCCGGCGTGAACGAAACGTTCCGCATTAACGGGCACGCGCAGATCAGCGTCGATTCGGCATTGCTGTGCCGATATGCGATTGATGGCAAGCCGCCACGCTCGGTGCTGATTATCACAGTCGAAGAAGCGTTCGTGCAGTGCAGCCGCGCTCTGCTGCGCTCCGATCTGTGGAATCCGACAAAATACGTTGATCGTAGCGAGCTGCCGAGCATAGGCACAATTTTGGCTGTACATACCGGCATTGTGGACGCGGCGCTGGTTCCGCGCGCAGGCGTTGCCATGCGTCGGGCTGCTCCGTGAAGCATAGCATGGCGTTGCCGATCAGGTTGGTCGTCGTTTCATTGCCGGCCACCAGCAGCAGCACGCAAAAACCGAGCAATTCCTGCATGGACAGATGCGGGCCGTCGATCTGCGCCGCCAGCAGCCCGCTGATCAGGTCCGGGCCGGGATCGCGCCGCCGCTCAGCGATGCTATTGCCGAAGTAGGCCGCCATTTCCTGCATGGCCTGACCGTGGCTAATGCCACCTTCACCCATCGTGCTGGACGTGCCGACGACCAGATCGGACCAGACTTTGAAGCGGTCGCGCTCGGCGGGCGGAATGCCAAGCAACTCTGCGATCACGATCACTGGCAGCGGGTAGCTGAAATCCTCAATCATATCCATCTGACCGCCCGCCATGACCTGATCCAGCAGGTCGTTGACGATGCTTGGATGCGCGGCGCGAGTGCATCCACGGCGCGCGGCGTAAACGCCTGGGTGGCGAGCGCCCGCAGCTGGCGATGGCGCGGCGGGTCCATGCTGATCATGCTGGCCGAAAGCGGTTGGTCGCCGCCCCGCCCGCGCGCCGACGAAAAGTTGGCGTAATCCGACAGCACGCGCTGCACATCCGCGTAGCCGAACACGTGCCAGCTATACTGCTGCTGGTCGAAGTAGACCGGCGCGGTTTCGCGCATGCTGCGGTACCACGGAAAGGGATTCAATCGATTGAGTTTCTGATTGGTTTGCATAACGTATCCTTGTTATGATTATTGTTATAAAGACACAAGAGGATACTGCATATTGCGTGCAAGCGCCGTTTTTACGGCGCATCCGGCGGCGCGCCTTCGCCGGGCGGAAACTGCTTGCATGTACGCTCGTAGGGCGATTCGGACTGACATACTGGTTCCATTCGGTCTGGGTAATGTTGCGGCCAAAGACATTACACGCCTGCGTGATCCAAGCTTCTAATCCTCCAGGAAATAGGCGCAATGCGCCGTCCGTCGCTCCCCACTGCCAGCCAACTTGTTATCGGGACTGAAGGCCACGCTCAGACCGTAGGCTGTTATCGGACGGCGGGAGCAGCGGGTCGGGGAGTGGCTGCTGGGTGGTCATATCCCACAAGCGCAACGCGCCGTCGTAACTCCCCACTGCCAGCCAACGATTATCTGGACTGAAGGCCACGCTCTCAATAACCATGGCTGTTATCGGACGGCGGGAGGAGCGGGTCGGGGAGTGGCTGGCTGGGTGGTCATATCCCACAAGCGCAACGTACCGTCGTAACTCCCCACTGCCAGCCAACGGTTATCCGGACTGAAGGCCACGCTCGTTAGCGAGTGATTAGTGCGATAAACTCTGGCAAGGCGTTGATTGACTATCATTGTGTGCAGCAAGGTACTGTCCGCTGTCTTAATCATCTGCCAGTCGGATCGCTGTTATGCTGAAGAGCAGCGCGCGATCTGCCTCGGCAGCACTCATTTGCCGGGCCTGAATAGTTAACTGTCGGGCCAGCGCGATGTCACGCTGGCGATTGGCGCGCGCCGTTTCAGCTTTTGCGGTAGCTGCCTGGGAATCGGCCCGCTGCTTTTCTGCCACTGCTGTTGCTGCTTGGTCGTCGGCGCGGTTTGCATTCGCTGTGACCGAACGCCGACCATGTTGCGGCCAATGCTGCAAGAGACATCCAACGGCTGAGCCTAGCCGCAGAATAGCTGTGCGGCGACGACGCTGTCGTCGCTCTGCTTCCGCTGCCTCGCGGCTGGCATATAGAAAGGCAAAGTCACGTTCGTTCAAGTGTGGGTTGGCCGCGCAAGCCATGCTTCGGCCTGGGCCAGCCGCAGTCCGCTCCATAACAAATCAGGATTTTTGTCATTGTTTTGCCACTCCTTTGCGGCCTGCTCGACCTGAAGCTGGAAAGCGCAGATCGTCGCGCGACTCCTGTACCCACTGCTGCAACGTCGGCCATGCGCGAATCAGCGCCTCATGTGCTACTTCGATGATAGATGAATGATTACCGCTATAGCCGTTCAGCCCCACTATCATGCAAGTGATTACGCTAATTGTTCTTCGGTCGTCTCGTCCCCGACTTCGCTCAGAGCGCGTTCGTCGGTCTACTTGTCACCAACAAGCGCTCATTCACCAACGGTTGGAGCAGCTTCTGCACCCGCTCAAGCGAGTCGCCGGACGGCACAAGATCGGCCAGCGGAACGCGGCGGCGGGTGTCGGCAGCGCCCTCGCCGGGCTGAACCAGCCGCGGCAGGATGTGGCGCAGTTCGTCACGCTGCTTGGGTGTGTAACGGTCGGCCAGGATTTTGTCGGCCTGGACTGCCAGCGCACCCTCGACGCCGCCTAACTCGCGGTAGGTTGCCCATGTCATCACGCCGCCGTCGGCCTCCCACAGCGCCCGCAGCGTGTACTCCAAGCAGCGGCAGCGCGCCCTCGCGCCCCTCGACCTGCGCGATCAGTTCATCTACTAACCCTGGCTCGAAGCTCCCGCCCGCCAATTCCGCCGGTCGCATGATTGCATCGCGCAATTCGTTGCAGCTCATTGGGCTGACGATCACATCGTGGTCGGCGATCAGCCGGGCCAGCTCGGGGTGCTCGGCGGCGCGGTGCAGGAAGTCGGCACGTATCGCGATGATGATCAGCAGCGGCGTATCCGGCGCAGTCGCGCCTATGAGCAGTAACTGAATGAATGCGGCGCGTAACTCAGGCGAAGCGAGCGTCCATAGCTCCTCGAACTGGTCTATGACCAGCACAAGCCGCTGTTTAGCTGTGCGGTCAAGCAGCATGTCGGCAGAAAGCAGCAGCGCGCGGTCAGTTTCAGCCAGTTGACGACTGAGCGCCAACACAGTTTCCAGATTGCCGTTCTGGAACTTCGCCAACTCAGTGGCCAACGCATCGAGTGGTCGCGCACCAGGCGCGAACGGCGGCAGATAGCGCCAACCCTCGCTGCCGTCTATGACACCACCTTTGAGCGCTGGCAGCAACCCGGCCCGCACGACACTCGATTTGCCGCTGCCCGATGCGCCGAGCACCGCCAGGAACGCGCTTTTCCGCACCCGCTCGACAAGATCGTTGACCAGTGCATCACGCCCGAAAAAATGTGCAAAATCTTCCTCGCGGAAGCTCAGCAGGCCATGGTAGGGGTTATCGCTAATCTGGGGCAGTTGTAGGCGACGGAGCTCGTCCTCTTTTTGTTCAATTTCCTTTTCAATGTCCTCTATATCAGTTTGCACATGTGGAGGGACATAGAGTTTACCAAACTCCGTACGCTGTTCCTCCAAAATGTGCAGCCGACGGTGTAGTTTGTCAATGCGATCTTGCAGATGCTGGATTTTAGATGCTATATCGTTTGTCATGTGCGACTTGAATATAAGGAGAAAAGAGGGACAATTGCTATTGGCAGTATGGCATGCAGATCAAGCAGGTTTCGGTGCTTGCCGCTCTCTGCCTTCCACCAGCGCCAGCAGCAGCCAGAAGTCGATCGCCAGGTCGGACATGAAGTAGAAATTGTCCACCATGCCGTGCAGCAGCGCCGACGCTTAAGTAGCGCCGACGCGCCGAGTACATTGTTGCTCTCTCTGAACGATATGCTGGCACAAGGCTAGTAATTCTTCAATTTCTCATCCATGCGCTGCTTGCGATCCGCTGCTATCTTGGCTGCCGCTTCTTCCTGCGCCTGCCGCCGTGCGGCGCGCTCCTCATCCGACATGCCGACCGGCATGTTTATGTCGCCCATGGCGTCTGCGGCGCGCACCCGCGCCTCGCTGATCTGCTGGCGTCCCTCCGTTGCGCCGCGCCGCGCCATGTGCCACGCCTCAACAAACAGATCCATCACAATCACGCCCAGCACGTTGAAGAACGCCTGGTACGGTGACCATGCCAACTCGGCATAGACCGAGTGGATTAGCGAACGGAACAGCGGCGAGGTCGCAAGCTGAAAGACGAGCGCAATCAAGTACGCCGCCAGCAAGATTACTCCGAAGCTCCAGCGCGCACCGCGCCAGCGCAACACTGTGAATACATCTGGCACGAACGGCGCGAAGTAGCGCACCACAACGTTTAACAGCGCCAACCCAAAGCCCAGCATCAGGCTCGTCATAGCCTGGTTGACCAATTCGAGCGATGTCCATTGCATAATGGTTCAGGCGTGTGCCTGCCTCCTTTGTAAAGGCAGAAGTAAGAAATAAAAAGGAAGAACACCGTCTCCAGAAACACTTCTTACTTCTGCCTTTCTACTTCTACCTTTGAATATTGACTTCTACATTAAGAGCTAAAGACGAGCATGGGTGATACAGGCTTGAATGACTGAGCGTTTGTGGCGCAAGCGGGCAATGGCAAGTCGCACTTCATAGCGCAACTCTTGCACTGTCTCACACACCACGTTGCGAAGCTCAACGTTCTTCAAGTAGTGCCAAATACCTTCATCCGGATTGAGGTCTGGCGCATAGGCTGGCAAGCGTTCGAGATGTAACCGGTTGTCAGAGAGTGTGGAGAGGAACTCTTGGACCGCCTTGCAGTGATGGATTCGCGCACCATCCCACAGCACCAGCACCTTGCCGCGCACTTGGTTGAGCACGTGACGTAGAAAGCCAACAATTGTCGGACCGCGATAGGCTTTTGCTTGCATTTGCGTCACCAATTGACCGCTGTGCGTGATGCCGCTAATGACGGAGAGGTGCTGATACGATTGGGGGACCACTAAGATAGGTGTTTGTCCACGCGGTGCATACGTGCGAACCACCCTTGGAAGCAGGTTAAATCCGGCTTCATCAACATACACAATCGTTCGCTCCTCAGCTATGGCTTTTTTTTGATCTCCGGCCACTTCTATCGCGCCACTCACCTATCGCGTCCGCGTCACGCTGTGAGGCGCGTTGCAGCGGCTTCTGCACGGTCCAACCTATCTGGTGCAGCAGGCGACCAATGTGGTCACGATGGTAGGAAACGCCAAAATGACGTGTGATGATCTGACCAACGCGCCTCTGCGTCCACACCTCACCAACAAAGCCGTGAGCCTCCGCACCCTGTTCGAGCAGCTTGACAAGCTGCTGATATTGCTCTGGTGTCAGGCGGGCGGTTGCGCCGGGAGGCGGAGAGCGTTTGAGTGCGGCTTCACCGCCCGCTTCACCACGCTTCATCCATTGACTGACTGCACCTTCCGTCACCCCAAGTGCGTGAGCAATATCCTTCTGCCGCCAGCCTTGTTTCTTGAGTTGCCACGCGCGAAGCCGTCGTCCTTCGCGCCAATCTGTTGGTTCATCGTTTCGTCGCATGCCCAACAGCATATCATACTTTAGTGCGTAGTGCAGAGGTCAGTAAATCCCTCTTGCATGTACGGAAAAAGCGTCGTTAGGTAGCGCCGTTTCGCCTCGCTGTAACTGTCCCACTCGGCATTCACGATGCGGCGATGGTGATGCACCAGCAGCCGGTAGTCGTAGCGGACGAAGCGCGCTTGCAAATTACCAACCACGTCGGCGTCCTGCGTCGGCGTAGAGAGCGCCCAGCGCGCCATGATCGACATGCGCTGCGGGTCAAACGGGCTTCCAGCGCGCTGCTTCTGCTCGCGATCAAGCTCCCAGTAGAGCGACGAAAGCGCCCGTTGCGCGGCGGCATTCCCGCTAAGCTGACGGCGGCGTGTGACATCGTCATCGGCGGGCGTTTCGTCGGCACGGAGCAGCGCGTCGATTTCCATTTCGCGCAGGCGGCGGTGCATGAGCGCCTCGACGTTGACGAAGCGTAGAAAGCCGTGCGCATGCAGCGCGTCCACGACCGCCGGACTGTCGATTTCCAAAGCCGTAAGCTGCGCGGCATGCATAGCTCCGTCGAGCTTGGTGGCGATGACGAGCGTGCGGTTGTCGGCGGCGCGCAGGACGTAGACCACGCCTGCGACTTCGGCCCACAGTGAGCCGATTTGCTGGTGAATGCCGGGTGGCAGCACGCGCTTGCGCGGATCGCCAATCTCCTTCGACAAGGCTAGCATCTGTTCGATGTAGCCGTCGTCCAGCATGCGCGCCTGCTCGCTGAAGCCATGCGCCAGTTGCAAAAGGTCGCGCGTTTTGTCGAGCGTGCCGCGCGGCGTGTCGATCCGCGCTGTAACGCCGCGGATGCCAAGCACATCACTGGCGCTGCGGCAAAAGGTCAGGTTGTTGTCCATCTCAACAACCACGGACTCGTCCGCAACGAGACTGAGCAGCGTGGGGCGCGCATCGATGTAGACTTGCTCGATTAACGCAGCCTCGTACGAAAAGCGGCGACGTACCGGCGGCGCGGCAGCCTGGTCGGGCGAGAGAATGATCGCGTAGCGTAGCGCGCCGTCGCCCAGGTAGTTCTCGCCCAGAATCGCGGCGAGTTGCGGACTCCAGCCCATGCGATCCACACTGAACGTGTCGAGCGGACAATCGAGATTGCGCGCGTGCTTCAACGCCAGCGCATAGCGCTCGGCAAGATGTTTAGAAACGGGAAACAGTGGCCCGTGCCACGGTAATTGTGCCATTGCTTTGCTTCTAAAGAACCGCAGATGAACACAGATAAACGCCGAGGAAATTTTCTAATTTAGAATATCTTTGTCATGTTGAGCGCAGCGAAACATCTCATTGTATTTAGCAACGAGATGCTTCACTTCGTTCAGCATGACATGGCTATCCGGTTTATCGTGGTATATCAGCAGTTACTTATTGTACCTATCTGCGTTCATCTGTATGTATCGGCGGTTAGTTACTCTACGTTTCAGCGGTTCGCTGCTCCACCATGCTGCGCGCAGCAAGCTGCGCCTCCAGTTCAGCGGCGGCTCGCTGCGCCTTGTGCACCCTGGCATCTTCGGCATAGCGCTGCTCGGAATGGAAATACTGTTCTAGCGCGGCGGCAATCATCGCGCCGGTGATCGGGCGGTAGAGCGTTTTGAGCAGCGCTACCTTTTCGTCGTATGTTTTGTTCAAGAACAGCGCCGGATTGCTAAACCATTCTTCTGGCACATCAAAATCGGCACTGTCGGCCAGCAGCGTCTGCGTCACGCTCTCGATCGGGCGGCCCGTGAAGCGCGGATCCTTACGCTTGAACTCGGCGGCCAGTTCACCTAACTCGCGCCATGTCACCTTTGAAGATGACGATTGGCGATTGGGAACCAATCCCTGGAGTAATCCACCGGTCATCGGTCGTCGGTCGTCAGTCGTTGGTCGTCGGTCGTTCGCTTGCGCCTGCTGCGACGACGGCATGTCGCCGCCGACATGCACCAGACCGAGCTTCAACTGTCGCGCCAACTTGATACCAATCAGCGCCGCGTAGTCGTCCCAATCCTCCGGCCCTTCGATCTCCTCGCGCTGGTGGAAGCGCTGCCGCAACGCCGAGTCCGTCGCGGTCGGCTCGTTGGTCGCGGCGTAGGTCTGCGCGTTGCCGATGTGCCGCGTGAACGCGCCGTCGAGGAATTGCATGGTGATATTCAGCACATCCTTGTCGGAGCCGCCCATGCCCGCGTCACCGCGCGCCAACAGCAGCAGGTCGATGTCATCGAAGAACAGCAGCGTGAGTGCCTTCGGGTCGCGCGCCAGTTCCAGCCGCTCGGTCAGCAACTTGGCGGTGCGGCCATAATATTCGTCTTTAATGCTCGGATCGATCGTGACAAAGCGTGCTGGCAGGCCGACCTGCGCGCTGCGCATGTTCATGCGCGTCATCGCCATGCGGAACAGCGAGGTCTTGCCCGTGCCGGGATAGCCGTCGAACAGAACGGTGCTCGGCAATCCGCCGAACTCCAGCACCGGATTGAAGCCGCGCGCTGCGTCGTACAAAGCCAATCTGTCGACGTAGCGCACGAGCGCGCGCTTGGCCGATGTGTTGCCGACGATCTCATCCGGCAGTACTGGCATGAAGGTCGCTTGAGCGACGTTAGCGGCAGTAGTGAGCGCAAAACCACGCAGTTCGAGATCGTCAATGCGAAACGTGATGCCATCGACATGCGCCAACAATGCGGCTGGATGCGTGTCGGCTGAGGCGATCATCTGGTCGCGCACGGCAATAAAATACTCGCGAGTCAGGTTCACCAGGTCGGCAGGCGACTCGACGATATAGCCGCCCGGCACCTCCTGCGTCACAGCCTTGAGGTAGAACGACAGCACGCCCTTGAGATCGTCATCTGGACCTAGCCCGGCCTGAAAGAAGCCGCTGCCCGGCTTCGGGAACGTCGCCAGGTTCTCGCCTTCTGGCACGGGCAGCGCGTCGGCAATCAGTGCGCCCATGCCGAACAGGGCATAGCTGCCGAGGAACTTCGTCTCGCGCGGGTCGATCTTCGCGCTTAGTTCCTCATAGAGTTCGTAGAACAGGCATGTGCCACGCCGTACGGCATGCAGCACATGGTTGACCTGCTCGCTCAGCAGGTAGCCGCCAACGCCGGGCAACTTTCGCACTTCGCTCAGCAGATCGTACGACACGCCGCGCATGGGAATGTTTTGCAGCCGAAACTCTGCCGTATCGCGATGCTGCTCAAGGTCTTTGTCAGTGATTGGATGAACGCTGTCGCGGGTTATCATCGCTTTGCTCCAAGAACAAAGATAGTCAAGAAACGCTTGTTTTCTTGTCTTTGCTCTGTCTTCTGTTAACTAACAAGATCTCCGTTCCCCGTCACGCCGTACACCGCGCAGGGCTGCTCGTTGATGCTGATCGTGCCAAGGTGCTGCTTGATCGCCAGCGGCACCAGCAGCACATGCGACGTGACCGTTGGCCCAGCCTCCATCGGCTCGCGGCCCATGAGCGAGTCGAGCGTACTCTTTGGGGCAGCGCGCGTCGTGCCAGCCCGCTCGATTTTGGCGCGCATAGCGAACGGCGGCATGCGTTGGCGGCGGCGAACATCGCCTGCACGCCCTCGTCGTTCTCAGTCCATTCATGGTGGTACGGCCCAATCGTCACGCGCTCGATTGTCTGCGGCACGATCCAGGCCGCTTCGTTGGTCAAGCCAATGATCTCCTGCAGCGAGTTGCGCCCGCCAGAAGTTTGCTCGATCAGCTTGCGCAAATCATCCGTGCCGCCGGTGACATGCCAGCCGCCGCGCTCAATGTAGTGCAGCGTATTGCACTCGAATAGATTGACGCTGCGAATGATGCCGGTCCAACTCACCGTGTAGGATCGGTTGCCATGCTGTCGATCGAGTTGCACTGGCTCCATCTGGCGAAAATCGGTAACAACTGGCGTAGCGGCGAGCCGTTCCATGTAGGCGCGTTGCAGCCACAAGATCTGCTGCTTGACCGGCTTGCGCCCGCTGTAAATCGCGTCGAGCGCGTCAGTCAACAGTCCCTCACGTGACGGAATCTGCGCCAGTTGCTCTTGAGCGTGGTCGCGCTCCTCATGCAGCAGCCAGAAGTCCTTCACCGTCGGCATGCCCGACTCGGTCGGGTCGATCGTCAGCGGCAGCGGCTCGACATCCAGCAACTGGCGTCCGTGCTTCAGCGCCATGACCATCAGTGTCGCGCGAATCTCGTGGAGAAACGCATGCATCGCTTTGTGGGCCGCCGCGCTGAGCCGTCCGGCAGCCTGCTCGTGTTGAAGCGCAGCATCAAGCCAACCTAATCGGTCGCCAAGCGCGTCGCAGTACGGCACGACGGCTTCGTCAGGCAGCCGCCGTTCGGCCTGCCCGGCCCCGGCGGAAAGCAGAGGATGTTGGTCGAACAGCATAGTATCAATAAAACGTAAGAAGTAAAAAGTAAGAATCAGAAGTAAGCGATATGCTCTTACTTCTTCATTCTTACTTTTTACTTACAAAAATTATCGCTTCTGCGCGTAGTCATCTTGCAGCTGCTGCATGCGGCTGTCGAAGGCGGTGATCACCTGCTCCAGATGGTCGGTGTACTCCTTGAGCTTGGCGTCGTCGATCAGCGTCTTCTCGGCGCGGTTGCCCGTCTCGGCCAGAATGCCCTCGACCTGCTCGGTCATGACGCGCGTGGTCGAGTCGGCGGCGTAGTTCAGCGATTTGTCGATTGTTGAGAAGCCCTTGATTTCCAGCGCCGTTTCCATGATCTGGTAAATGCCCTCGAACACGTATGTCAGGTTAGCAATCTTTTCCTGCGTCTTGACCTTGTTCTGCGTCAGCGCAGCAATCGACTGCTTGAAGCCTTCCATGTGCGCCCGCACGATTGGCTGCGCTTCTTTGGCATTCTTCAAAATCTCAAAGTATTGCGCCTCATTGATCTTGGCCTCGTCCAGCGCGGTCTGCTTCTGCGAACGCTCCTGCTGCAGTGTAGCATAGGTCGCTTCGTCGGCCACCTGGATGCGCCGGTCGAGTTCGCCCAATTCCTGCTCCAGCGCCTTGACCTTCTGACGCCACTGCTCGTAGCGTGGCTGGTACTCAACCAATTTGCGCGACAATTCCACGTCGGTGCCTTGCAGCTTGCCGTACATCTCGGCGTTCTTCGCAATCGCCGCGTTGAGCGACTCGACTGTGCCGCGTGCGTAGGCCAGAATGGTGCGCATGGAGCCGTCCACGTTCTGCTCGCGGATGCGGTTCATGGTCATCTGGCGCGCCCAGCGCTTGTTGAAGCGCCCAACCAGCTTTTCCATGGCGGTGGCGTCTTTGATCGTGGCGACGTTGCGCCCCAGATCGTCAAGCTCGCTCGTCAGGTCGGCGATCAGGGTTTGCAGATCGGCGGTGTACTGCCGCCCGCCACTGATTGCCGTGTCGAGCTTCGACAGGTCGGCGATGCTGGCATCCTGGCGCTGGCGCGGCTCGATCAGCCGCTCGATTGTCGCCGCGTACTCGGTCATGCCAGCGTCGAGTTGCTGTTCGGCCTGAAGCTCTTTGGCGCGTACTTCTTTTAGTTTAGCGGCCTTCTCCCGGCCACCCTTCGCCTTGGTCAAAATCTGCTCGTCAACCATGACGTGTGTGTTTCCTTTCGTGTGGCTTGGTTGCAATGCCAGCCTGTTTTATAACCACGATTATATACGCGCATGAACGCAAATGGTTGCACGCATGAGACGGGCATGCGGGCCATTTTGTTGCGCCTGTTTGGCTGTAGTATAGCAGCGGGGTCAAGGGAGGGGAATAGGTTGGATACGCTATTTCTAAAACGAGTACACAGTTGATGGAAAGCCGGAATCCATTGGCATTGGATGTGACATTAAAGACCTGCGCCGACGTGTTCGCACGTAGCAATCGAACAGCAGACGAGTCAAGAGTGAACTTGGAAGCCGCGCTTGGGCAGCGCGGTTGATGAGCAATACGAGGAGCATGTATGACCATGAATCATGGGAAGAAAGCTGTTGAGTTAATCGATCGTAAAAACGTCTATCATCACCCATTTATCAACGTGGTGGAAGCACATCTACGATACCGTCGCGCTGGCGGACAGATGAGCGACGCAGTCACTCGGCTGGCGGTACGGCATAGTGATGCAGTTGGCGTGCTGGCGCATGACCCGCGCGCCGACGCAGTGGTGCTGGTACGCCAATTTCGTTATCCAGTCTACGATCGTCTATCGGAGGAGGACCGCAATAGCGCTGGTATCCGCAAAGCCTGGCTGTTAGAAATTGTTGCCGGGCTACTGGAAGGCAGCCAGAGCGCGGAGGAGACAGCGCGCCGCGAATTGCGCGAAGAGATCGGCTATGAAGTAGCGGGCACGCTGGAACAGATCGCCACCATCTATAGTAGCCCCGGTTCGCTGGCTGAGCAGATAACGATTTTTATCGCCGAAGTCGATACCGCCGTTCAGCATGAACAGGGCGGCGGGCTGGCCGAAGAAGGTGAAGATACCGAGGTAGTCAAACTGTCAATTGACGAGGCAATGGACATGCTGGCAAGCGGTGAGCTGCGTGACGCAAAAACGGTTATTGCGTTGCAGCACCTCGCGCTGCGCCGCGCGACCGGTCAGAGCGGGCAAGCGCGGCGTTGAAAGTATCTCATGGAAGTGTAAACGCTGGCTACTCATCGGTTCTGGATGCTGAAACAAGCAAACAGGCCAGCGTCACCATGAGGGAGAGCGGGCCAAAGAGGATGACCTCCCCAGTGCTCGATGATGCAAAATTACCCAGCGTGTTGAGGGCCAGATAGCTCGTTATGCCCCATGCGAGAATTTTGATAAGTCGTGAAGAGCGAGCGCTGGCGGAAAGTCCGGCTCGACGGCGGATGACGTAGGCAAACCAGCCTAAGAGGCCAGCCGCAACCAGGCTGGCAATGCGTAATGGCATTGTGAGGACTGATTGAGTGCCGCCCCATGCCATTGTTATCGGCAAGACGCCCAGCGCCAAGAGGATCTGAAGGAAGATGAACACCAGGAAACCGATCGTGGCGACATTCCCTGCAATCCGAGCTATCGATGGTGAGAATAATCGCTGTGCCATGGTGATCTCATCTATTCGGTATGCTCTGTGGCAACATATCAATCTGGTTCTTCATTGTCGCCAGTGATATACAAAAAGCTGGCCCACAGACTGCGCGAAAAGGGATAAAATACAATTGGGAACAGGATCACAAGCGTGCCCATCACCAGAAACGCGGGCAACAGCGGCACGCTGGAAAAGCCGATGAAAGCCGCGATGATGATCACCAGCAGCAGCGTCACGGCAATGCTGATGCCCATGCCGCCGGTATTCTCACCAGAGGCGCGCTCGAACGGCAGCGCGCACACAGGGCATTGTTCGCGCATATGAAAGAATGACGTAAACATGCTGCCCTTGAGGCAGCGCGGGCAACGCAGAATGAGCGCGGCAAAGAACGCACGAAACATATGTGACACTGACATGATAACCATTTTACCTATGCTTGCACAAGAAAATACGATGAGTGCTGATACTTTGAGTGTACCACAAAATATGAACGCTCAATTGCGAATAAGATAATATGCGCTACCTTATTCTGGTCAAGCACTCGCCGCCGGAGATCAACCCGGCTGCGCATGGCACTGTTATCGCGTTGTTCGTATCACGCTGCGCAGGTATTGCACCATTCCCGCTGTGGCAGCGGCTTGGACTACCATCCTATCTGGTGCTGGCCCTGCCGACATACAATCTCAGCATCATTGCAGACACTGTTGATCTATCATAGCCATGCAAGCGGCATATACATTCATTATGTCATGTCAAAAATGCTGATTGTGCTGGATGACAAAAGGCGATATATGTTCTGGTAGATACCTTCTTATATGTTATACTACCTTTGACATCCTACTGAACGTGTGTGTACGAAGATTTGCGCGGTTCTCCGATCGACTGCTTTAAGATGGAGACGACGATGAACGCCTGGATCATTTCACAGTCACCCCACGATTCCTACACGTTCCGTCCCCACCCTCGGGCAGGCTTGCCCTCGGTTCCCTGGGAGGTTTCCCTCAGCCCTGATGATGAGTAGCTATAAGCTAGCTTTGGCAGCAATAGACCTTATCACGATTTAACTGTAATATCGCATCAGGAAGCCTTAAATCCCTTCTTTGGCGGACATCCAGGCAGTGCCTGTTTTTCGCTTCCTAAAGCGTCATATAGTGTTCGTGAATTTAAATCGTGATAAGGTCTAATATACATAGCGTCTGTTCAGTCCCGGTGATTGGCTGCAAAGGAGCGAGCCATGATTCAATTGACGAAAGACCATGTTCAACTGCATGTCCAGGCCGCGAACAAGGAAGACGCGATCCGGCAGGCCGGGCGCGTGCTGGTCGATAATAGCAACATCGCGCCCGGCTACGTCGAGAGTATGCTCGGGCGCGAACTCCAGGCCAACACCTACCTCGGCAACGGGATTGCGATCCCGCACGGCATGGCCAAAGATCGCGAACTGATCCGCCGGACCGGCATTGCGGTGGTACAGGTTCCCGACGGCGTCACATGGAACCCCGGCGAAACAGTCCGCCTGATCGTCGCGATCGCGGCCAGCTCGGATGAGCATCTTGGCATTCTCGCCAATCTGATGGAGGTACTCGACAGCCCCACGCTGGCCGACCGCCTGGCCGAGACCGACAACCCCGCTGACATCATCGCTACCTTGAACCAGGCGCGCGACACTGCGCCCGGTACGTCCACGCCGCCTGAGGAGCAGCCCGGCGCACGCAGTGTGGACGTACCTATACTGAACGCGGCTGGCCTGCATGCGCGGCCTGCCACCGCTTTTGTCGACATCGCCAGCCAGTTCTTATCGGAGATTCGGGTGGAGCATGGCGACAAAACTGCGAATGGGAAGGCGCTCGCCTCGCTGCTGCGCCTCGGCGTCGAGAGCGGGAGCATGATTCGCATCGTTGCCTGGGGGACGGACGCTGACGCGGCGCTGGCGGCGCTGAAGGATGCCGTCGAAAGCGGTCTGGAGGAAGAGGAGGAGCAAGTCAGTGCGGCCGTGACCCAGGCATGGACGCCTGTTTCAAGCGTTCGGTCAATCGCTGGCGTGGCGGCCGGCGCCCGGCCTGGCAATCGGCCCGCTCTACCAGTTTCAGGCCAGCCAGATCATTGTCCGGGATGTCTCAAAGGGCGCGGCAGCCGAGCATGGGCGGCTGCGCGATGCACTCGCGACCGCCCAGGAGCAGCTTGATGATGTCTACGAGTTCAGTGAAGCAGCGCAGCGGAAAGAACGAGGCCACAATCTTCCGCGCCCATCAGGCCTTGCTTGATGATCCCGATCTGGTTGGCGAGGTCAACGCCCAGATCGCGGCGGGCCACGGCGCGGCCTGGGCATGGAATCAAACAATCGAAGCACGCGCTGCGGACGTGCGGCAGCTTGGAGACGAGCGCCTGGCTGGCCGCGCAGTTGACTTGCATGATGTGGGGCAACGAGTGCTGCGGCTGCTGGTGAGCGTTGACCATGGCGAGCCGGCGCTGCCCAATGAGCCAGTGATCCTGGTAGCCGACGACTTGACGCCCTCCGATACGGCGCGGCTCGATCCCGAAGCGCATCGCTCGGACTTTGCACCGCGGCGGGCGGCGCCGACCTCGCACACCGCGATCATCGCGCGCTCGCTCGACATTCCGGCTGTCGTCGGCGTTGGCGCAGCGCTGCTGGAGCTACCGAGCGGGACGCTCCTGCATCCTTGACGGCGCGACCGGCAGCGCTGTATGTCGAGCCGAGCGCGGCCGATATCGAGTCGGCGCAACAGTTCCAAGGCGATCTGGCGCGCCAGCGCGACCTTGAGTACCAAACCCGCTACCAACCGGCGATCATGACCGACGGCCATCGCGTCGAGGTCGTCGGCCAACATCGGCAAGCCTCCGAGGCCGCGCAGGCCGCGTCGAGTCGGGCGCCGAGGGTGTCGGGCTGATGCGCACGGAGTTCCTGTTCCTGGAGCGCGACACGCCGCCGTGCGAGGAGGAGCAGTATCGAAGCCTACCGCACCATGACGAGCGCGCTCAACGGGCTGCCGCTGATCATCCGCACGCTCGACATCGGCGGCGACAAGAGTCGTGCCGTATCTCAACTTCCCGCGTGAGGACAATCCCGTTCCTGGGTGTGCGCGGCGTGCGGCTCTGCTTGCGCCACCCGGAGCTTTTCGAACCGCAGTTGCGCGCGATCTACCGCGCCTCCGAAACGGGGCCCGGTCAAGATCATGTTCCCGATGATCGCGACGCTGGAAGATCTGCGCGCTGCTAAAGAAGCGGCCGAGCGGATACGCGCGCGAACTGGATCGTGCCGCCGGTCGAGATCGGGATCATGATCGAAGTGCCTTCCGCGGCGCTCATGGCGCATGAGTTGCGCACGCGAAGTCGATTTCTTCTCGGTCGGCACGAACGACCTGACCCAGTACGTGCTGGCGATGGACCGGCATGCACCCGGCATTCGCCAAGCAGGCCGACGGGTTGCATCCGGCTGTACTGCGGCTGATCGACCTGACAGTGCGGGCGGCGGTTGCCGCTGGTAAATGGGTTGGCGTTTGCGGCGGAATCGCGGGCGATCCACACGGCGCGGTCATTCTGACAGGTATAGGCGTGACCGAGCTAAGCATGAGCATCCCCAGCGTGGCGGCGGTCAAAGCTCGTTTGCGCCAGTTGTCGCGGACGCAGGCACAGGCTATGGCTAAAAAGGCGTTGGCATGCACAACGGCGGCAGAAGTGCGCCAATTGGCGTAGAGCTAGTGCAGCTTGCCAAACCGTTGCGCCACATGAGTGCATCATAGCTGCCACATGAAAAGGCTGATTTTCATGAATAACGAACCAACTGCACAGCACAGCTTCGAGGTTGCGACCGTAACCCTCAACCCCGCCATTGATCGAACGGTCACCATCCCAAATTTTGCGGCTGGCAAGGTCAATCGGGTCGAGCAGATGGAGCAAAACCCGGGCGGCAAAGGTGTCAACGTCGCCTCCATCCTAGCCGACTTTGGGCATACCGTGGCCGTGACCGGCTTTCTAGGTAGTGAGAATGCCATATCCTTCGAGGAACTGTTCACGCGGAAGCGAATCGCTGATCACTTCGTGCGGATCGCCGGGCAGACGCGCGTCGGTATCAAAATCAGCGACCCCGTCCAGCAGGAAACCACCGACATCAATTTCCCCGGTCAGGCGCCTACACCCGCCGATGTCGACACGTTGTTCCAGCGGCTCGCGGCGCTGGATGCGAAGTGGTTCATCCTGGCGGGGAGCATCCCGCCGGGTGTCGCGCCAACCATTTACCGTGACCTCGTCATGACGCTCAAGCAGCAGGGGCGCAACGTCGCGCTCGACACCAGTGGCGACGCGCTGCGCTATGCGCTCGATGCCGCGCCGACGATCATCAAACCCAATGTGCATGAGTTGGAAGAGATCGTCGGCACGTCGCTCGCGACGCCAGAAGCCATCGTCGAGGCCGCCCGGTCGTTCCTGGCGCGCGGCACCCGGCTGGTTGCCGTGTCCATGGGCGCACAGGGCGCCTGCTTCGTGACGACGGACAGCGTTGTCATGGCTCGCCCGCCGCGCGTCGAGGTCAAGAGCACCGTGGGCGCAGGCGATGCGATGGTCGCCGGGATTGTCGCCGGGCAGCTGCGTGGCCTGCCACTGGCGGAATGCGCGCGCCGGGCTACTGCCTGCTCGATGGATGCCATCATGCATATTGGATCAGGGCTCTCGTCCGTCGCCGCCGTCGAGGCACTCACGAGTCACGTGGCGGTGGAAGAACATCGTTTGTAGGCGAGATGGTCAACGCATATTGGCAGCGCTGGCAGTCCCGCGAAGGAGCGAAATCATGGCACGGATCGTCGCAGTTACCGCATGTCCCACCGGCATCGCGCATACCATCATGGCCGCCGAGGCTCTGAAGAAAACCGCCGCAGTGATGGGGCACCAGATCAAGGTCGAAACCCAGGGATCGGAAGGCACGAAGAATATTTTGTCGGGCGAAGATATTGCCAATGCCGATGTCGTCATTCTGGCCGCCGACATCCGCGTTGATCCGCTCCGCTTTGTTGGCAAGCCAATCTATGAGACACGCACGAGCGAGGCGATTCGGAACACGAAAACTGTGATCGAGTCGGCGCTCGCCCATGCTGCCACTTATGCTACAGCTACCGGCGCGGGTACATCTCGCACGCAGATCTGGCCGCGATTGAGTCAGCACCGCTGCTGGAAGCGCCAACACTAGGCCGGGAAGCCACGACAGAAACGGCTGGCAAGCAACTGGTCGGCATTACTTCGTGCCCGACTGGCATCGCCCACACCTTCATGGCTGCCGAGGCGCTGCAAAAGGCCGCCAGGAGCATGGGCCACATCATCAAGGTCGAGACACAGGGTTCGGTCGGCGCGCAAAATCAGCTCACGCCCGAGGAGATTGCCGCCGCCGACGCGGTCGTGATCGCCGCCGACGTACAGATCGACACCTCGCGCTTCGCGGGCAAGCGCCTGTATATGACCGGCACGAAGCACGCCATGCACAACGGTCAGGAGGTCATTCGAACCGCGCTGGAGCAGCCGCTGCCCACGGGTGGCTCGGCGGCGTCGCTGGCCGAGAGCGTCGAGCGCGCCAAGGCCGAGCGTTCGGCCTCCCGCACGGGCGTCTACAAACACCTGATGACCGGCGTGTCATACATGCTCCCGTTCGTCGTGGCGGGCGGCATCATGATCGCGCTGGCGTTCGCGGTGGCACAAATCGATGGAACCGGCATCGAAAATGTCGTCAAACCAGAGTATGCGCATACGCTAGGTGGAACGCTCTTACAGATTGGCGGATCGGCGGCTTTCGCGCTCATGGTGCCAATCCTGGCGGGCTTCATCTCCTACTCAATCGCCGATCGCCCGGGCCTGGTGCCCGGCATGGTCGGCGGCATGCTGGCCGGCATCACCGGCTCGGGCTTCCTGGGCGGCATCATCGCCGGCTTCCTTGGCGGGTATGTCACGTTATGGCTGAATAAAAATATCCAACTCGGGCGCAACCTGGCTGGCCTGAAGCCAGTGCTGATCCTGCCACTGCTCGGGGCGGCGATCGTCGGGCTGCTCATGGTCAACGTGATTGGCACGCCGGTCAGCTTCATTCTTACCAGCCTGACCGAGTGGCTGAAGGGCATGCAGACGAGCAGCGCGCTGGTGCTGGGCCTGATTCTGGGCGCGATGATGGGGTTTGACATGGGCGGCCCGGTGAACAAGTCGGCCTACGCTTTCTCAGTCGGCCTGCTCGCCAGCCAGGTGTATGCGCCCATGGCAGCAGTGATGGCGGCCGGCATGACGCCCCCGCTCGGTTTGGCACTGGCAACATGGCTATTCCCGCACCGCTTCACACCCGACGAGCGTGAGGCGGGCACATCCGCCGCGGTGCTGGGCATCTCCTTCATCACCGAGGGCGCCATTCCATTTGCCGCCGCCGATCCATTGCGCGTCATTCCATCGCTCATGATCGGCTCAGCCGTCACCGGCGGGCTGTCGATGGTCTTCGGCTGTCAGTTGCGCGTGCCGCACGGTGGCATCTTCGCCATGCTTATTCCTGGAGTGGTTACCAACGTGATCATGTACGTTGTCGCTATTGTTGTCGGGACGCTGATCACGACCGGCGCGATCTTCTTCCTGAAGCGGCCCGTCTCCGAGGAACCGCCAGCCGAGCCGGTCGCGCAGCGGGCAGCGGCCTAATGAATACACGTAATGGATGCGAAAGAGAAGGCAAGCACTGCGTCGGACATCCAACATGTCTGACGCGGTGCGACGTATTTGCCATCGGGTAGCTGACCATCACCGCTTTCGTCATTGAGTTGAAGCATTGTGCCCCGCATCGTGCTGCCGCTGACTCGTTAACTCTCCATTGAGTGCTGCAATTGCTACGCGCAGATCAGCGATCTCCCGCTGCAGCGCCGCCAAGTCTGCTTCGACAGGTGAACTGGATGAGGCTTGAGACTGCGCGCTCGCACTGGTTTGACCAACAAAATAGCTTGCAATCGTCGCCGTGATGTAGCCAAAGGTTGCCAGCGCGTACACGGACAGGAGCCAGCCGAGAATGCGCCCTTCCACCGTCTTCGGCCAGTACTCCGACCCCAGCGTCGTCATGATCATCGCCGTCCACCAAAAGGCATCGCCATAGCTCGTCAGGCCAGTGGCAGATTGGCCGACGCCAGCCTGGCGAAGTGCCGCCGGACTCTCCAAAAATGCCATGCCGGCAGCGCCAACAAACGTAACGATAATGGTCAGAGCGATCACATAACCAGCACCGTGTCGGCCAAGTGTCATGCCGATTGCCCGCATACCACGATTAGTCGATGTGAGCACGCGCACCAGATTGAGCGAGCGACTGGCACGCGCCACGCGCAGAATTCGGATCACACGAACAATACGGAACACGCGCAACGCTGGCAGCAACAATGAGATCACCGTTAGCCAGTTGCGGCGCAGATAGCCACGCTTATGGGGCGCGATCGTAAAGCCGAGCACGAAGTCCAGCACAAAAAGCGCCCAGATCACATCGCTCACCGTCTGGAGCAGCGGACTCAGCCCGTAGGTAAGATCGCGGATAAGTAGGCCAAGCCACACCAGTGAGAGTGCGATCATTGGCTTGTCAAGGAACACATCAATGTGCTCAAGTAACTCCCATCGCGCGTCGTTTACGTCTTGCTGCTCAGGTGTTACACTCTGATCCATCATACCCTCTGCTCTTATTCCCGAACATCATTCACCCGCCGCTCCGCTCCATACTCGCATACGTCGTTCAGTTCATTCTGCAATACGTAGCGGGCCGTAGCACTTCGTGCTGCGCTCGGCGTAGCTCGCTGCTATCCGGCAAAATGCATGCCGCAACAAAAGGGGAACTTGCAGATTCTGAACATGTAGCCTGATATATAGAGTGCCGGTCAGAAAAAGAATACGCGGAACTTGAGCGCGCCGCGCAGCCGCCAGAAGATTGTTAAAGGTGGGATCAACGCGGATGTCACGATCATCTCAGCGACATGGCCGGGCGCATGCGAGGTGTTGCGGAGCCGCCGTACACAGAAGCGAGCTGTCAGCACCAGCCAGATCGCGCTGGCATAGAGAGCAAGCCGCCGGTGCCCGTTCCATGCGCTGACCAGTGCCGCTAACAGTGTGCTAGTGATGGCGTAGTAGTGCCAGGGCGTGCCAGGCCGGACGCGCTGGTGATAGAGTCCCGGGTGCTTTTTGTAGAGCAGGGCGTTGTACATGCTCTTACGCTGCTGCCGCAGGCTGATACCCCAGGACGCGGGACGAATTGGGTGGCAGACGGTTGCCTCAGGTGCTCGGGTCAGCCGGTACCCTCGCTCAAGCAGCGTGAAGAACAGGTCGCTATCTTCGCGCCATGCCGCCGTAAAGCGCTCGTCAAATCCGTCAACTGCCACAAGCACGTCGCGCCGATAGAAGCAGTTGGCGGTCGCGAATTCGGCGCCCTCCAGCCCGGCTGCATTACGCTCGTAGTCGGTCGGCGCGGGCGGCAGCGGTACGCCCACGCGGCCCCATGCTCCCACAACATCATCCGCGAATGCAGCGACACCCATGCGCAACCAGTCTTGCGATGGCACACAATCGTCGTCGGTGAAGGCGATGATTGTGCCGCGTGCTGCCCGCCAGCCAGCATTACGGGCGGCGGCGGGGCCATGCGCGCATGTAACAGGGACGTAGCGCAGGCATGGCCGTGCATGTTGACTTCACGCGCTCGGCCCATGACGTGACCATGCAGCGCGTCTCGGCGCTCGCTGCGTCGTCGGCAATAATAATCTCGTAGGCTGCCGGAACGAAATCTTGCGTCAGCAGTGCTGTCATGCAACGACGTAACAGGTCGTGGCGCTGGTACGTAGGGACAACAACTGAAACCAGAACTGTCATGCTCCATCCTGAAGAACCACGAACCGAGAATCCAAGAACACCGGATTATACTATGCCCTTGATTTTCGACTCTCAGTCCTCGGTTCTTTCATTAACAGAAACGAGCCGATCACCAGCGCATCAAGCGGCGAAGTCCAGAAGCACTCGACTGCGTCGCGCGGCGTGCAGACGATCGGTTCACCGCGTGTGTTGAACGACGTATTGACGAGGACTGGCACGCCGGTGCGGGCATAGAACGCTTTGAGCAGATCGTAGTAGCGCTGGTTCTGCGCTCGATTGATCGTCTGGATGCGGGCCGTGCCATCGACATGGCGAACGGCCGGGATGCAGTCAGCCTTGTCGGGCAGCACGTCGTACACGAACAGCATGAACGGCGAGACCGTAGCGTTAGCGAACCACTGCCCGGCCTCCTCCTCCAGCACCACTGGCGCGACCGGGCGGAAGTCTTCGCGATCCTTGATGTCGTTGAGCCGCGCTTGCATCTCAGCATGAATCGGCGAGGCCAGGATCGAACGCGCCCCCAACGCCCGCGGCCCGAACTCCATCCGGCCTTGAAACCAGCCGATCACCTTGTCCTGAGTCAGCAGGTCAGCCGTTTCCTCGGCGATGTTTTCCAGACGTCGGTAAGGCAGCTTGGACCAGCGTAGGAACGCTTCGATTTCTTCGTCGTCGAAGGCCGGGCCGAGGAAGGCGTGGTCCATGCCGATAGGATCGCGTGTCGATATGGCGCTTCTGAGCGTCGATCCACAGCGCCGCGCCGAGAGCTGTCCCGGCATCGCCAGCAGCCGGTTGCACCCACATCCGTTTGAACGGCCCGCGGTCGCGCAGCCGCGCGTTCATCACACAATTGAGCGCGACCCCGCCCGCCATGCATAGGTCATCGGCCTCCGTGGTCTGATGAAGCCAATTGGCAATCTCCAGCACTGCTTCCTCAAGCGCCATCTGGAGCGAGTGAGCGATGTTGTAGTGGCGCTGTTCGAGCGGCCCGCCCTTGATACGCGGCGGCCCAAAGCGCTCCACCAGGCGCGGCGAATGGATGGTGTACTGGCCGTGGTCGCCGAGCCGAATGATCTCATGAAAGTCGTTGAGATAGGTTGGCTTGCCAAACGAGGCCAACGCCATGACCTTGTACTCGTCGGAAGAGTGCAAAAAGCCGAGATACTCGGTCACCTGTTCGTAGAGGATGCCAAGCGAGTGCGGCATGTTAACCTCGCCGAGGCGCTCAAGCTGATTGCCGCTGCCAAGGTTATAGGTCGTCGTCGCACGCTCGCCGCGCCCGTCCAGCGTCAACACAGCGGCATGCTCGAACGGTGAAGCATGAAAAGCGCTTGCGGCATGCGCGATGTGGTGCTCGACGAAGTGCCAGCGGGCAATAAGATCGGCGGAGCGCACACCGCGAAAGCTGGTGTGCAAATGCAGCGGCCAGCCACTGGCTAAATGGCGCGGGGCGTTTACAATCGATGTCAAAAACAGTGGGTCCCAGCCTGATTCCCATTCATCAGGTGTTGGGTGGGCGCTCGGCTCAAGCGGCAGCGTGATCGTCGCGTCACCCTGGTGGCGGCCAAGCAGCAAGGAGGGATCGTAAGAATAGGCGATGTGATCGACATCGGCGAGGGTGATGCCCGCCTCGCGCAGACAGTAATCGATCGCGTGGTACGGCAGCGCGTACGTCGAAAAGGGGATCGGTCGTTTGGCGTGCTTGATATGCGTAAAGCGCTCATCCTCCGCCGCCGCAAGGACTTGCCCATCACGCACAAGGCACGCCGCCGAGTCGTGATACACCGCATTGATACCGAGGGTGTACATATGTTCCTCCTCACCGCAAGTTAAAACCCTTCCATGCATACCATATCTGATGATAATGTGCCCATTGCCCTCACCCCGTCTCGCTATGCTCGACATCCCTCTCCCGACATGGAGAGGGGTGGGGTGAGGGTGCAGGCTAGCGCATAATCTCCTCGGCTGCCTCCACAACCTGCGCTGGCGTCACATGATCAAGGCAGTAGTAATCAATCGGGCAGTCAGGTGACTCGCATGGCCGACATGGAACTGGGTGGAGCAACACTCGAAATGGCCCAGTGGAAAGCGGGCCGTTTCGCCGTGGGTCGCCGCCACCAAACACCGTGACGGTCGGCATGCCGCACGCGTAGGCGATATGCGCCGGGCCAGTGTCGTTCGTCACCAATACTGCTAATCGGTCGATCACTGCGCCGAGTGTGGCAAGCGAGGTGCGCCCGACGAGATCGATGCAGCGCTCGCCCAAAGACTGCCTGAGTATTGTTGCGGCCGGTCGCTCAGCCGAGTCGCCAAGCAGCACGACCGTACCATCGTACCGCTCGCACAACGTCTGCCCGGCAGCGACGAATCTCTCCAGCGGCCAGCGCCGCGTTTGGTCACGCGCTGCTGGATGCAGCCCGATCAACGGCGGCACGGCTCCCACTAACAGATCTTCCGCGCCTGCGTGGTCTTTCGGCCAGAGCGGAAATTCGTTCCGCTCACCCTGCGGAGGCGCGCCAAGGAAGGTTGTTAGTGCCAGCATGCGCTGCACTTCATGGCCGGTTTCAGGCAGAGGGAGCGCCGCGTCGAGCCGGCCAGCGCCATCGCCCGGTCGCACGAACCCGGCGGTCGCTCGCGCGCCGAGCATGAGCGTGAACGGGTTCGAGTAAACGCCCGATCCCTGCAACTGCACGGCCAGGTCAAATTGCCTGGCCTGCATCTCCATGAAGAATTGCGTGGCCTTTCGCGCGTCGAAGAACTGCTCGGCCAATCCCGGATAGCCAGGGAATGGCACATAGTGATCCAGATGTGGCGACCGCTCCGCCAGTTCGCGCAGCATCGGCAGGGTAATCATCGTGATCTCGGCATCGGGAAGCGCTATGCGCAACGCGCGGAAGGCCGGTGTCGCGCAGATAAAGTCGCCGATCCGCGAAGCCTTGACTACCGCAACGTTACGCACCGATCTCAAACGTTGCAGCAGACCGGGCGCGAAAGGATCGCTCATGCGAGCCTCTCGGCAATCGGCTGCGCGGTGTGATCGAGGAACTCGCGGGCTGCAGCGATCACGTCCTCCACCGCAACGTCGGCGACAAAGGATTCCCGATGAGTGCATGATTCACGGGTGCAATTGCGCCCGCAAACGGGGCAGTCGAGACGCCATGAGATCAGCGGATGGTGACGCGCGCGCGTGGGCGGGCCAGCGGTGATCAGGTTGCCACACCAGTAAATGCCGACCGTCGGCGTGCCTACCGCTCCGGCCAGGTGCACCGGGCCGGAGTCGTTGGAAACCACCACGCTGCAACGTTCAAGCAGCCCTGCCAGCCCACCCAAGGTAAGACGTTCGCACAGGTTGATTGCGTCGGCCTGCATGGCATGGACCACCGCCTCAACCAAATACCGCTCTGCCTCAGTTCCGGTTACAACCACGCGCGCCCCGGCAGCCACCAGCGCATCGCCCACCGCCGCGAACTTCTCGGTTGGCCAGTGTCTGCGCGGGTCCCCAGCGCCGGGATGGAGCGCAACTAGCGGCTGGTCGGTCGGATGGACGATGCGCGCCGCCTCCTCGCGATCCTGCGCAATGACCGAGAGACGCGGCTCCAGCACGACCGGCACAGCACCAGCAAGGGCGACGGTCTCCAGGTAGCGAAAGATTTCCGACTGATAAAAAATGTAGGGAATCCATCGGTCAAGCATGGCCGCGTCCGGCGTGCGCGCGCCAACCGTGAAGCGCGGGCCGCAGCGCAACAGAAAGGGATTGGAATTGCGACCGCCGCCATGGATCTGGACGCCCAGGTCGAACTGCTCGCGGCGCATGGCGGCGAAGAAGCGTTCCAGTTCCTCAGAATCTTCCTGCACCATCTCGTCAGTCGATCCCGAAACGCCGTTGTAGAGTGGCACGGCCACCACCCGATCGACCGGACTGGGGCGGCCTGCAAGAAATGCGGTATGCCACTTCTTCGCCAACAAAACAATTTCCGCGTCGGGATAGGCTACGCGCAACGCTTCCAAAGCGGGAAGAGCAAACATCAAATCGCCGAGCGCGTTGGCTCGCAATACCGCGATCTTGCGGACATCTGGAAAGATATTGTGACGAGCAAGCATCGGTTCACCCTTCTTCTAGATTATGCCCCGCATAGCGCTCGACCATCTCCGGCAACAGGTCGAGCGCATGGCCGTCTACAGTTCCAGCCGCATTCAAGACGGTCGTCGGCACCTCGGCATGGTAGGCGCCCGAAGGAATGATCGCGCAGCCGCCCCAGCGCCGCATCAACAAGTTTTGCGCCAGAACTTCTTCGCCAGAATGGTAGCGCGGCAGCCGCGACCAGAATGAGAACCCGCCGACGGCGAGCAGCTTGGCGCGGTCGTACAGCGCGCATGCGCCCACCCATGCGACCTTGTAGCGGCGCACCTCGCCCGGCTCAAGCGTTTGACTCACATGATAGAGGTTGCTGGCGCTGTGAAGATCTCCGCGCTTCCACAGCACCGTGGCAGGATCGACAACCTCCGGGCGCACCGGCCCATCCCAATATTCAATGTGCTGCTGGTGCGGGCGCACGTCGTTGCGGTACGACATGCCAACGGGAAACGCACCGACAAAGCCACAGCCCTCTGCATGCAGCGTGTCCAGCATCTGTGCAACGACCCACGGCTCCAGAAAGACATCGTCGTCAACATACAGCACATAGTCGGCAGTGGCCTGACGGAGCAGGAAATCTCGCTGCTCGGCGATGCCATGCTCTGCCGCGCGGTGATGGCACTCGACCGACCCGCCGCGCGTCTCAATAACCCTTTGGAGTGCCTGAAGGACTGGTTCTTGGCAAACAGGCGTATCGCTTTGGTCGGCGACAACCACGTGCAAATCAGTCAGTGTTTGACCAGCGATACCCGAAAGTGTCATGATCAACGATGGCAGCCGGTTGTACGTCGGTATCAAAACATCGACGGTCGCCATACAATACCCTCCATCGGTCTCAGCGCTTGCGTGCCACAATCAGGCGTCCGCCGCCCGGCGCAGGTGTAGCGAGATTCCATGTGGCCGCCTGCTGCGCCATGCGATCCATAATTCGCGGAGGAATACGCCGCCAAATCAAGCTCATCACTCGCCGCCGCGCGATCCAGATTTGTTGGAGCAATTCCAGGACATCCCACGCGCGGACGAAATTGCGATCTAAATAGGTGCGCTCCGCTTCGATCTCCAATCCAACCTGCGCTAAATGCCGCTTCCAACGCTCAGTCGGCCATAGATTGAGATGGTAGAGCGCACGATTACGCCAAATAATGTAACCGGGCATCGGCAGGGCCAGCCAATTGCTGAACGCATGCGTCGGCACAGTGAAGATGAACTGGCCGCCGGGCCGTAGCATCCGCGCCGTGGCTGCCAAAACAGAATCCAACTGCGGCAAATGCTCCAGTACTGAGTTGCTTATCACCGTGCCCATGCTCGCATCCGGCAGATGTGCCTGCTCGGCCGGCCATGCCAGCAGTTGGTCGTAGATGCCGCGCTGCCGGGCCTGCTCGATCACGCGCTGGTCTGGGTCCACGCCCACTTCAACATGATCAGTACCATCGAAGTAACAATACCATCACCGCAGCCAAGATAAGAATCGGACGTTCGTAGGACTGCTCGCGCAGAGCAGCTATTTCGGCGGCGCGCCAAAGGCCCAACGAAGGCCCTTGCAACTCGCACAGCACGCGGAAGCTGGCTGATCAAGGTGCAGCGGGCGTTGCACGATCGTGATCATATCAAAACGTGCCCGTATACACTGCGCATGATCGGCAAATCTCGGGCGGGTCATCTGAATCGAGTTGATCGCGAAACGCCTGAAACGCGCTGCTATCCCAAACGGCTGCAACCCCTTGTTCTGCCATGTTCCCAAAATTGACCCGGTCAGGCGTGGCGACCATGCAGCACGGCATCGCGTAGCCCTGATAGCTCACGTAGCCGCCCCGCCAGGGCCAATCGCAGCGCTTCGGGCCGGGCGTGCCGGGCGGGTGCGGGCGCGGCTGCGTGCGCGGGAGCCGCAGCTTCACGCCAAGTTCCTGCGCCACCCTGCGCGCCTCATCAAAGTAGTGCGCAACCCGCTCAACATCTTCTTCAAGAAGCGTCTGCGCCTGAATAAAATCGCGCATCGAACGGTAATGTTCCGGCAGGCTCGACTCGCCAAAATCATGGCAGAGGTGCTGGACGAAGATTTCGTTGAATGACCAGCGATGGCCCAACCGCACGAGATCAGGCAGTTCATGCAGATTCTGCCGCATGATGACGACGACCAGCTTGAGATGCGGATATTCACTATCGAGCCGCTGCCGGGTGTCCAGGAGCAATTGAAGGTTACGGATCACGCGATCGAAATGAGCGCGTACGCGAATACGCTCATACATTTCCACCGTCGCGCCATCAATCGAGACATGGAGCGTATGCAGGCCACTGGTTACGCAGCGTTCGGCGCGCCGCGCATTAAGCAGCGTCAGATTTGAATTGGTTGTAACCTTGATCCCTTTGGCCGTTGCATACGCCACCATGTCAAAGAAGCGCGGATGCATCATCGGCTCGCCCAGCCCTTGCAGATGCAGTTCGGTCATTGTGTCGAATTGATCAACAACCTTCGTAAAATCCGAAAACGCCATGAACGCTGGCGGCCCATTGGGTGGTCCATCCGTGCGGAACTGAATTGGGCACATCTGGCAGCGCAGATTACACTGACCGACCGGTTCGATCTGTATATAGCTGGGAAGTGGTGTCATTGCACCTCCTCTGTAAACGCAGCACCATCGTGCATGCTACCGCTGCAAAGGATGTGCCACGGATTCTGCTCATTTTAGGCTTATAGACCGACTATAAGCGCGCTGCAAGCGAAATGCGCCTCGATGCATGTGCAGCAATAGAGCTGATTTTGCCACCAGAACACACATTATGTCACATTTGTTGGCATCTAATCTGCTAACACCTGAAAATTGTTTCGCTTTCGCGCTATGCTGCATGGCAGCAAAGCTATCTGTTTGCTCGTGAACATGGCGGTCTTTCAGGGAAGTTTAAGCAGTATTGCCTTTAGCTTGCTGCAAAGCGACTCATAACTTTTGGTGGTGATTATGGTAGATGTTGTGAATAATAAACTCGCATCAGACAGCGTGAACCGGCGTGTACGCGCGGTGCGAGCGCACGGGACATGGCGGAACACACCATTCGAACGGATTGCAGGAGCCGTGAGCCGACGTGTAGGCGACCTGCTCGGTGCGCCGGTTGCCGTGCTCGATGAGCAGGGTCTTGTGCTTGCCAGCAATACTCCTGATCTGGTTGGGCGCGCGCATGGTGAACGCCATGGCATGTCACGCGGCGAGCATGTACGCATCCCACTGGATATTGGCGGCAAACATGGCACGCTGGTCATCAGTTCATCACCAGGGAAAACCGTCTCACGGCGGCTGGCGCAGGGGCTGGTGGAGTTGGTGGTGAACGAGGAGCATACCTGTAACCGGATGCTCAATCGTCATGAACGGAAAAATGCCTTTATTCACGATCTGCTGAACGGCCTAATTGATGACGAACAAATGATTTTGCATGAAGCGCGCCTGCTGGGCCTCGATTTCGGCCCGCCGCGCGCAGTGCTATTAATTGATGCTGCCGAGTATATTCTGGCGGGTGACGAGAGCACGCCTGCCAGCGATACGCAGGTTCAGCAGCGGGCGCAGATCATCATCAACCAGATTGTCTCCTTTTTCCATCTGCCGAACGATACCATCTGCGCGTATATCGGCGCTGGCGAGGTAGCGGTGTTGAAAGCGAGCAACACGCGAAACCTGGCGACCTGGGTTGACCATGCGGGTGAGGCGGATAATACCAATTCATCATGGGCTAATCTCGTCGCACTTCGCCGGGCTGCCGAAGGCTTGCTGAACCACATCCACCGCAATCTGCACATATCGGTCAGTATCGGCATTGGGCGCTACCATCCTGGAATCTGTGGGCTGGCAGGATCGTATCAAGACGCACAGGCCGCCATGTCGCTTGGTCGCCAATTTCATGGCCATAGCTGCATCCACAGCCTGGATCGGCTGGGAATTGCCGCGTTCATCGGCCTTTCTGATGAGCGCACAAAAATGGAGTTGGCCACATACCTGCTAAGCCCACTTGTCAATGAGACAGATCTGATCAAAACGCTGACGGCATTCTTCGAGGAGAACTGCTGCCCTTCCTCGACGGCGCAGCAGCTTGCGATTCACCGCAATACATTGAGCTATCGCCTTGATAAGATCACAGCGTTGACGGGTTTGGATCCGCGCCGCTTCGACGATTTAGTGCAGATCCGGCTGGCGTTGCTCCTACGCTCGTGCGTGGTATCCGCTTCCTGATGCTCTCCTGCACACCCTTCACTACGACAGTTCTCAAACAGTCAGCATGACAATGCCCATGTTCATTGAGTATGACATGGCGCGTGGGTCACATAGCCAACTTTCACATATCAAGCATCAAGCATTTCCTGTAGAAGACATACGACAAGGCATACGAATAGCCATCGTAATTGTGCAATTGCACAAAGACCGCGCATAAATTGTCCATGGAGTTCTGGCATTTGCCTAATGAATATCATCAGGGACATCGTTAGAATGACGTAGAGAGAAACAAAACGGATGTTTCAGAAAGGAGTAGAGCAAGGAAATAACGTTTTCTGCTTTGCCCCTGTGCAACGAGGAGAACGAGATGAATCATCGAGCACTCTTTCTCGATCGCGATGGTACATTGGTTCATCCCCGCCATTATCCATCACGGCCAGAACAACTCCTGCTCTACGACGGCATTGCTCCGTCTTTGCTCCAGCTCCAGCAGGCCGGCTTTCGGCTGATTGTGATTACGAATCAGGCCGGCATTGCGCGCGGATATTTCGACGAGGCCGCGCTTCAGGCCATGCACGAGCATCTGACAGCTGAGTTGGCAAAGCTCGGAGTTCAGGTGCATGCAATCTACCATTGCCCGCACCATCCGGAAGGGGTTGTTCCTGAGCTTGCCATTCGCTGCGACTGCCGCAAGCCACAGCCCGGCATGCTGCTGCGTGCCAGCAGCGAACACGAGATTGATCTAAGCAAATCGTGGTTTGTCGGCGATATCCTCGACGATGTCGAGGCCGGCAACCGGGCCGGATGCCGCACGGTTCTGGTGGATCTGGGCACCGAACAGCCGCCCGAAAAAGAGATTCGCACGCCCTTGTTGGTCGCGCGCGACACGCCGCACGCGCTGGCAATGATTTGCGGCTATGAAGGTCTTGCTCCTGCGCCGGATATGACGTACCTGCCATCAAGCTGGCATGGGTTCAGAAAGGCCAAGGCATGAAGGATACACTATCTATGCTTGAAGAATGGCGGACCGCGCGCCGCATCCTGATAGTGCGGCTCGACAATTTGGGCGATGTCTTGCTGGCGACTCCGGCGATCCATGCAATTCGACGCGCGCTGCCGGCGGCGCACATCACGCTGCTGGCGAGTCCGGTCGGCGCGCAAGTTGCCGAGCTTAATCCCGATATTGACGATGTGATTGTCTACCAATCGCCACAGATGGACCCGTGGGAGAAGCTGCCGCAGGACAGCGAACGCGAACAACGGATCATCGCGCAGGTGAAGGCTGGTCGCTTCGATGGGGCGATCATCTTCACGTCGTTCCGCCAGAGCTCGCTACCGCAGGCGTATCTGTGCTATCTAGCCGATATTCCGCTGCGCCTGGCCGCCTCGATTGACGGGCCTGGCTCGTTGCTGACGACCCGCCACAAGCATCCGGAACGCATGATGCACGAGGTCGAGCGTGGCCTCGATCTCGTCGGCGCAATCGGGATCCCGCCGGCTGAGGACGAATTGGTGCTGCGCGTACCGGACGACAGACGCTGGACCGCCGATGATAGGCCAACATTAGCAAACCTTCCCATCGTCCATCGTCTATCATCTATCGTCGGCCCCTTGATCGTTCTGCATCCCGGCTGTAGCATGCCCGCCCGCACCTACTCCTGGGAGTTGTACGCACAAGTAGCCGATCTGCTGATCGAGCAACTGGGCGCAACCATCGCGCTGACAGGCGGATCAGACGAGCGAACATTGGTCGAGAAGATCTACGACGCGATACGCCCCGAAAACCGGGCTTCAACGCTGGCATTGGCGGGAAGACTATCGTTTGCCGAGTTCTGCGCGCTGATTGAGGCCGCCGACCTGACCGTGACCAACAACACCGGGCCAATGCACATGTCGGCAGCCTTGCAAACGCCGGTTGTGGCGCTGTTTGCGCTGACCAACCCGCCGGAGCAGTGGCGGCCCTGGCGCGTGCCGCATCGCTTGCTCTACCACGAGGTTCCATGTCGGCTGTGCTACAAGCGCGCCTGCCCCTATGGACACGAGTGCTTGCGGCTGGTTACGCCCGAGATGGTCGTCGAGGCGGCAACGGAGTTGCTGGAAAACCGCCAAGACGCAAAGAATGCCAAGAATGCTCATTTATCTTGGCGAACTTGGCGCCTTGGCAGTTCGTTCGATACAACGGAGGTACGACAGTGAGCGACTGGCTTGAGGCGCGCAACATCTTGGCGGTGCGGCTCGATAACATTGGTGATGTGATCATGCTTGGGCCAGCGCTGCGAGCCGTCAAAGAAACCTTGCCCCAGGCGCGCGTAACGCTACTCGGCAGTCCCGGCGGTTCGGCTGGCGCGTCCTTGCTGCCGTGGGTTGACGACGTGCTAACCTGGCGCTCGCTCTGGCAAGATCTCGGACATCTGCCGTTCGACCCGTCGCGCGAGCGTGAACTGATAGACATGCTGGCCGAACGCAAGTTCGATGCGGCACTGATTTTCACGTCGTTCAGCCAGAGTCCGCATGTGCCGGGCTACGTCTGCTATCTGGCGGGCATCCCGCTGCGGGCAGGCGAGTCGAAGGAGTTCGGCGGCAGGTGCCTGACGACCGAACTGAAAGGTACACCAGATGAAATGCACCAGGTCGAGCGCAACCTGCGGTTGGTCGAGTCATTAGGCTTTGTGGCCCGTGATCGGCAATTAGCTGTTGCCATCCCTGAAGCAGCGCGTACGTCAGTCCCCCGCATGCTGTCCGATGCCGGTCTTGATCCGGATGAGCCTTACATCCTGTTCCATCCCGGTGCAAGCGCACCCGCACGCCGCTACCCTCCGGAGCGATGCGGTGCGCTGGCCCGCATGCTAACCGAGCACGGCTGGCCGGTGTTAGTAACGGGCGTCGAGCGCGAGGCAGCGCTGCTCGACGAAGTGCATGCAGCCGCACCCGAAGCCCGCATGCTCATCGGAAAAACAACGCTGCCCGAGTATGCCGCCCTGATCGAGCGAGCCGCGTTAGTGATTTGCAACAACACGCTGCCCATGCACCTGGCCGACGCACTGCGCACGCCGGTCGTGACGCTTTTCGCTGGCACTGAATACGAATCGCAGTGGCGTCCGCGGGCCACGGCGAGCATGCTGCTGCGCCGCCCGACACCATGTCATCCATGCTACCTCTTCGATTGTCCGATCGGCCTGCCCTGCCTCGACATACCGCCTGAGGAAGTGGTCACAGAGGCTGAAACATTGTTGCAGTCAACAATAAGCAGCGGGCAGTCACCAGTCAGCAGTATGCAGTTAGTTTCGACAGCGAATCGAGAATGAATGCCAGCACGCAAATGATTAATCAAACATTGAACCACCATGTCACCCTGAACGAAGTGAAGGGTCTCTCTGAAGAGATTCTTCGCTTCGCGCAGAATAACAATAACACAATTCCCATTGATCTTTCTACAGGGAGCACCTGATGAGCAGAATCAAATTACCAACCGCCTGTACGGACGCCATATATGGCGTCCCTACCTGCCAACTGCCAGATGTCGATAATGTCCGCCGGATCGCGATCTTCCGCGCGCTTTTCCTGGGCGACCTGATCTGCTCTGTGCCAGCGTTCCGCGCACTGCGACAGCGCTTCCCGGACGCTGAAATCACGCTGATCGGGTTGCCGTGGGCCGAGGCGTTCGTTCAGCGCATGCATCACTATCTGGATCGCTTCGTCGCCTTTGGCGGCTATCCCGGCATCCGTGAGGGCGCAGATTCACCGGAGCGCATGGCGGCGTTTCTCGCCGAGCAGCGCGCCTACGGCTATGATCTGGCGATCCAGATGCATGGCAGCGGCTCGATCAGCAACGGCTTCGTGGCCGGGCTGCATGCGCCTCTGTCACTCGGCTACGGCCCGGCTGGTGACCAACGGCTAACGATCTGCCTGCCGCATGATCCAGATGAGCACGAAGTATTGCGCTGGCTGCGGCTGGTCGGGCAGCTTGGCGCGCCAACCGACGACTCGCGGCTGGAATGGCCGACAACTGCTGACGAGGCCGCCTGTGCAGAGGCGTTGCTGGAAGGTGCGGCAGACGGCAACGGCCCGCTGATCGGCATGCACACTGGTTCCAACGACCCGGCACGGCGCTGGCCGCCGGAGAAATTCGCGGCGGTCGCTGATACGCTCGTCAATCGATATGGCGCGCGAATTGTGCTTACTGGCACCAACAAGGAGCGCCCGATTACAAGCGCTGTTCGCGCCGCCATGCACGCGCCCGCGCTCGACTTGACCGGGCAGACCGACCTTGGCACGCTTGCCGCCCTGATTGCCCGGCTCGATCTATTGCTGACGAATGACACCGGCGCATCGCATGTGGCAGCGGCGACTGGCACGCGCAGCGTCGTGCTGTTCGGCTCCAACCGACCTGAGGAGTGGGCGCCACTCGACCGCCAGCGCCATCGCCCAATTGATTCGCGCAATTTTGCGCCGGAAGGAACAAATCCCAGCTCTGGCGCTGCGACAGCTACCGATCGAGCCGGTGCTGCATGTTTGTCTTGAAATGCTTGACAACTTAGGAAGTCAGGAACTAAACGAGATCTTACTTGCCACAGAGGTCACAGAGGCCACTGAGATGTAAGGCCGCACGATCACCCTCTGTGTACTCTGTGTGCTCTGTGGCGAAAGGTTTTTTATGCGCCGTCTCAATATTCTGATCTGGCACATCCACGGCAGCTATCTCAACGCGCTCGGCTGCCTTGATCATAACTGGTACCTGCCGGTCAAGCCGGACAAGCCCGAAGGATATGGCGGGCGCGGCCACACCTTTGATATGCACAAACGCATGCAGGAGGTGCCGGTCGAGCAGGTGCGCGAACTGGATTTGGATTTGATTATCTTCCAGACGCCCAAGAATTTCTTTGAAGATCAGTATGAAATCTTGAGCGAGGAACAACGGCGATTGCCCAAAATCTACCTGGAACACAACACGCCGAAGCCGCACCCGACCGACTCGAAGCACCCGATTGACGACCCGAATGTGTTGCTGGTGCATGTCACGCACTTCAACCGACTGATGTGGGACAACGGCCGTACGCCGACGACTGTAATCGAGCATAGTGTTGCCATCGATCCGGAGGCTCGCTACAGCGGCGATCATGCACAGGGGATCACGGTGATCAACGGCATGCAGAAGCGCCCGCGCATCGCCGGATACGATCTGTTCCTGCAGGCGCGCGAGCAGGTGCCGTTGACATGCGTGGGCATGCAGACGGAGGAGTTGGGCGGGTTGGGCGATGTACCCTACCGGGAATTACACCGTCGCATGGCCGAGTACCGTTTCCTGTTCAGTCCGATGCGCTACACTAGCCTGCCGCTCGCCGTGATCGAAGGATTCACAATTGGCATGCCGGTGGTAGCTCTGGCGACGACCGAACTGCCTACCGTGATCGAGGATGGCGTTCACGGCTACGTCTCGTGTGACATGGATTATCTGATCGCCAGCATGCGCGACCTGTTAGCTCATCCAGATGAGGCGCGACGGCTTGGCGCAAACGCTCGCAAGCTGGCGGTTGAGCGCTTCGGCACCGAGCGCTTCGCCCGCGATTGGAACGCTGCTTTCGAGCGTGTCCTGAGCTAGTTCACTCCCTCACCCCCGCCCCCTCCCCCAAGCTTGGGAGAGGGGTGGCGCGAAGCGACGGGGTGAGGGCCTGTGGTAACGAGAGAAGAGAAATGATTGATCGACCAATTCGCATCGCCTTTTTGAGCGAGCATGCCAGCCCGCATGCGCTGCTAGGGAGCGTGGACGCAGGCGGGCAAAACGTATATGTAGACGAGGTGAGCCGCAACCTCAGTCGTCTGGGCTACGCGGTAGATGTATTTACCCGCCGTGATAGCGCGGACCTGCCGGAGGTCATGGACTGGGCACCGGGCGTGCGGATCATCAATCTCGCGGTTGGGACTGCGTCGTTCATGCCAAAGGACGATCTCTGGCCGCTCATGCCAGCGTTCCGCGACGCACTGCTGCGCTTTATGGCGCGAGACGGTGCGCGCTACGACCTTGTCCACAGTAACTTCTGGATGTCGGGCTGGGTCGCGGCGGAACTGAAGCGAACTCTTGACATCCCTGCTGTACACATTTTTCACGCCATGGGTAAGACCAAACAGCGCCATCAGGGTGCTGCCGACACCAGCCCGAGCGACCGGATCGCCGTCGAGCATGCGGTCATCCGCGAAGTGGACCGGCTGATCGCGCAATGTCCTAGCGAGCGTAACGAACTTATGAACGATTACGGCGCGGAAGACAGCAAAGTGCGAATTATTCCATCCGCCGTTAATATCCAGCGTTACAGCCCCGTCCCGCGTACTGAAGCGCGACAGCGGATCGGGCTGCATACAGATGATCCGGTAGTAGTTTACGTCGGGCGCATGCTGCCGCGCAAGGACGTGCGCAACGTCGTGCGAGCGGTGGGGCTGCTGGCACGCCAGACCGATCTCCCGGTCAAACTGCTGTTAGTCGGCGGCGAATCGGCTGAGCCTGACCCGGCGATAACGCCTGAGATCGGCGTGCTGCAACAACTGGCAACCGAACTTGGCATCGCGGAGCGGGTTCACTTCGTCGGCAAGCGCCAGCCGGACGATCTGCGCAACTACTACAGTGCAGGCGATGTTGTCGTGACGACGCCCTGGTACGAGCCATTCGGCCTCACGCCGTTAGAGGGCATGGCATGCGGGCGTCCGGTGATCGGCTCGGCGGTCGGCGGCATCACATTTACGATTGCAGATGGTGAGACTGGCCTGCTCGTGCCGCCGCGCGACCCGCAGGCACTGGCCGATGCCCTCCGGAGGCTGTTGACGGATACAGCATTGCGGTTGCGGATGGGGCATGCCGCCCGCGAACGAGTCGAGCGCGAGTTTACATGGCAGGCAGTGGCGCAGCGCACGGCGGCGCTCTACGAGGAATTGCTGGTGACGGCACCAGCGGAATTGCAGGCGCATGAGAGAGGGAGGGTTTATGGCGCTCGTTGATGTGCTCATTCCAACATGTAGACGCAAAACAGGCTTGGCGGTGGTGTTGACCAGCTTGTTGGGGCAGACCTTCACCGACTTCGATGTCATCATTTCCGACCAGACGCCCGACGAGGAGGCGTACCTTGACAGTATCGAGATTCAGACACTGGTGCGGGCACTGCGCTGGCATGGCCATCAGGTCACGTTGCACCGCCACTTCCCGCCACGCGGGCTGGCCGAGCAGCGCAATTTCCTGCTGACGCAAAGCCGCGCGCCCTACGTCCACTACTTCGATGACGACGTGCTGGTTGACCCACCTGTGATGCAGCGCATGCTTGACGTGCTGCAAGCCGAGGGCTGCGGGTTTGTCGGCTGCCCGGCGACCGGGCTGGGCTACCTGCAAGATCATCGCCCGCATCAGCAGCAGCATTTTGAGGCGTGGGACGGACCAGTGACGCAGGAATCATTCGCGCCCGATACGCTCGATCAATTTTGGGATCGGCACCAGGTCAACAACGCGGCGAACCCGCTGCATTTGGAGCAGCGGTTGGTGCATGACGGCGAGACGGTGCGCTACAAGATCGCGTGGGTCGGCGGGGCGAACGTGCTATACGACCGCGCCAAGCTGCTTGATGTGGGCGGCTTCTCATGGTGGGAACGCCTGCCCCCGGCCCATGCCGGAGAAGAGGTGGTCGTGCAGTTTCTCCTGATTAGAAAATACGGTGGCTGTGGCATTTTGCCGAGCGGGACGTACCATCTCGGCCTGCCGACCGAAGTCCCTGATCGCTCGCGCAACGCCACCGAGCTTTTCGCGGAGTTGATTGAGGAGTTCAACGTTCATCCGTTGCTCGAACAGATGGTGGGGTAGTAGTTTCCCTCACCCTGCGGCTGTTGCCGCTTCCCGCACCCATCGAGAGCGGGACTGAGGGTGAGGGGAGGTGAATTGACGAAAGGAATCACAATGGACGATACATTACGAGGCAAAGCCGTATTGGTGACGGGCGCAGGAAGCGGACTGGGCGAGGCGACGGCCCGTGCATTTGCGAAAGCCGGGTGCGCTGTCGCCTGCGTAGATATCAACCGCGAGGCGGCTGAGCGCGTCAGCACAGAGCTTGTGGCGCAGGACGTGCAGAGTATTGCGTTGGCGTGCAATGTCAGCGATGCGGATGCAGTGTTCAAGACCGTTGACACGGTTGTGCAACAGTTCGGGCGGCTGGATGTCGTCGTCAACTGCGCGGCGATCGATCATGTTCGGCCGGTCGCCGAGATGACGGTCGAACAGTGGGATCAGATCCTGGGCGTGAACCTGCGCGGGCCGTTTCTTCTGGCGAAGGCGGCGCTTCCAACCATGCAACGCCAGCACAGCGGACACATCGTCAACATCGCCTCGACGGCGGCGGTGCGCGCGTGGGGCAACGCCTCGGCCTACCATGCCTCAAAGTGGGGCCTGGTCGGCTTCGGGCGCGGGCTGGGCGTCGAGGGCCGCCAGGATAACATCCGCGTGACGACGATCATCCCTGGCGGCATGCAGACCCACTTTTTCGACCGCTTCCCGGAGCAGGGCATCCCTATGCCGGATGAGAAGCATTTGCAAAGCCCGGCGAACGTAGCCGAGGCGATTTTGTTCGCTGTCAGAATGCCGTCACCATCAGTCGTACAAGAGATCATGGTGACGCCGATGACGGAGACGAGTTGGCCCTAGGGGATTGCAGATTGTAGATTGCAGATTACGGTGAGTTCGTACTCATTCGATCGCAGTGATGCTCATCACCCAACAAGCTGCTTGATTCTGCTTAATGTGGATTTTCGCTTTTGGACTTTGGATTAGATCATGATAATTGCTCGCGCACCAGTTCGTATTAGCTTCGGCGGCGGAGGTACCGACCTCGCGGCCTACTATGCCACACACGGCGGCTTCGTTGTGAGTGCGGCGATCACGCGCTACTGCTACGTCGTCGCGCGGACGCCGCCGGATGGCAGCATTCGCATCAATTCGGCGGACTACCGCACATGGGAGCAGTTCCCGACAGGTATCATGCCGCCTGTGCAAGAGCCGCTGGTACTGCCTAAGGCGGTGATCGAGTGGTTCGCAGAGCGCGGGCTGCTTTCAGAGGGCGTCGATCTATTTACGAGCGCCGAAGTGCCGCCCGGCACTGGACTGGGTTCGTCGAGCGCGCTGACAGTGGCGCTGTTTCGGGCGTTGGCGGCGTTCTCAGGCATACAAATCGACACCCCGATGATCGCTGAGCTTGCCTGCGCGCTTGAGATCGAGCGTCTGGACAAGCCGATCGGCAAGCAGGATCAGTACGCCAGCGCGTTCGGCGGACTCAACATGATCGAATTTCGTGCCGAGGGTGTCACTGTCACGCCGCTCGATCTTCCGGCTGATGTGGCGGGGGCATTGAGCGAACGGTTGCTGCTCTTTTCAACAGGCCAGAGCCGCGATTTAGCAGGCATCCTGCGCCAGCAGCGCACCGACAGCGGTACAAAGCCAATGGTGATCGAGCGCTTGCACCAACTCAAGGCGCTGGCGCATGACATGTGCACAGCGCTCCAGGCCGCCGATCTCGACGGCTTCGGCCAATTGCTCGATCGCGCCTGGCAGCACAAGCGCAGCCTGTCGTCGCGTGTTTCGTCGTCAGCGATTGACGAATGGTACGCGGCGGCGCGAGAGGCGGGCGCGCTGGGCGGTAAGATCACGGGCGCGGGTGGCGGCGGTTTTCTGCTGCTGTACTGCCCACTACAACATCAATCGGCAGTACGCGCGGCGCTGGCTCGTCATGGCTTGCGCGAACTTGCATTCGATTTCGATTGGGAAGGGGCGCAGGCGATCGCTACACCGTTGTCATCAACGGTTAGCGTGTATTAAATCAGATTTTCATTAGGAATGGGTGCTGCATCGTCGAATGCTTTTTGAACAGTAGAGAGAAGGAGTGGATACATGCGTGAACATATTGAGTTGTATTGGCGCGATCTCGGCAAGCTCATGCGCAACATGCCGAGCACCCTGATTGTGCAGATGGCAGAAATGTTGCTGAAATGCCAGCAACGAGGCGGCACGATCTTTGTTTTTGGTAATGGCGGCAGCGCGGCGACCGCTTCGCACTGGGCGTGCGACCTGGCGAAGGGTACGCGCACCAATGGCAAGCCGACATTCCGCGTGGTGGCGCTGAACGACAACGTGCCGCTGCTCACCGCCTGGGCCAACGACGACGGCTACGAGCATGTGCTGGCCGAACAGTTAGTCGCGCTGGTGCGGCCAGACGATATCGTGATTGCGATCAGTGCCAGCGGCAATTCACCCAATATTCTTCAAGCAATCGACGTTGCCGCTGAAGCAGGCGCGACCACCATCGGGCTAACTGGACGGCGCGGGGGCAAGTTGCACAGCCGCGTTGATCTTAACATCCGCATCCCATCCGATTCAATTGAGCAGGTTGAGGACGCGCATCTCATGATCGCCCATTGCGTCTGTGTCGCCATGCGCGAACGGCTGCGGGCCGACCAATCTGAGGATGCAGACGAGCCGATGCTCATCAAGGTGCCGTTCTCGCTCGAATTAGGACGGTGACGAGACGAGGATGAACGTTTCTTTTTTTGTGCATGTCTGCATTGCCATGATGAAAGCGATGATTCTCGCGGCGGGTGTCGGCTCGCGGCTGCGCCCGCTGACCGACACCATTCCGAAGCCGATGCTGCCAATCGATGGCGAGCCGCTGCTGGCCCACACCCTGCGCTGGCTTCATTCCTACGGTGTGTACGAAGTTGCGCTGAATCTCTACCACCTGCCGCATGTCGTGCAGCAGGGATTGGGCGATGGCTCGCGCTGGGGCATGCGGCTCCATTATGCGGTAGAGCATGAACTGCTTGGCACGGCAGGCGCGGTCAAACAATTCGAAGCTCTGTGGGACGAGCCATTTCTGGTCGTGTATGGCGACCTCCTGCTCGATCTCGATCTCGATGCGCTTCGGAAACAGCATGACGCAACGCATGCTGCCATGACAATCGCGCTGAAGCAGACCGACACGCCGCAGTCGCAGGGCATGATCGAGCGGGATGCAGCCGGGCGGATCATGCGCTTTGTCGAGAAGCCGAGCGAATGGCACGCCGACCAACGCACCGCCAACGCCGGTGTTTACATCGTCGATCCACGCCTGCTCGCGCGCATCCCGACCGGGCGCGCTTCGGATTGGGGACACGACATCATTCCCGCGATGCTTGCAGACGGCGAACGCGTGTACGGCGCAATCGTTGATGGCACAGTCATTGATATTGGCACGCCTGCGGTGTACGAACAGGTGGTGCAGCACGGATGGAAGCCGCGCAGCGTTCAACGGAACGCATGATGTTCGGCCTCCGTGCCAACTGCTCGGTGGCCCACGGTTTTGCTTGAGAGTCGAGGAGAGAAGTCTATGGCAACTACGCTCACACAATTGATTAACGCGTTCGCTGATCTGAATGTCCTGGTGATCGGCGACGTAATGCTTGACAGCTACTTAAAAGGAACGGCGGATCGGCTGTGCCGCGAGGCTCCGGTGCCGATCGTGACGCTGACGGGCCGCCATGACGCACCGGGCGGAGCCGCGAATACGGCCGCCAATCTTCGCAGCCTCGGCGCGAACGTCATGCTGCTCTCGGCTGTCGGCGATGACGCGGAGGCGCAGATTCTACGTCGCGCGCTCGCCGACTACGATGTATCCTCAGAATACCTTGTTGAGCAGCCTGGGCGACAAACATTGGCGAAGAATCGTGTGATGGCGGAATCGCACACGCTGGTTCGTTTTGATAAGGGCACAACTGATGCAGTTGACTATGCTACTGAGAAATCGCTCATCAACCATCTCATGCGGCTGTTTCCGCGCTGCCATGCGGTGCTGATCTCCGATTACAACTACGGCATCATCACGCCGCGTATTATCTCAACCCTGGCTAGCCTGCAAGCGCGCTCGCCGCGCACGGTGGTCGCCGACTCGAAGCGGCTGCGGGCCTACCGCAAGCTCCAGGTTACGGCAGTCAAGCCAAACTATCCGGAGACATTGCACCTCCTTAATGCACACGAGGAGAGTAAGCTGGAGCCACGCGCGCAGTTCATCGCCACGCATGGTGAGCACATCCTCGACCTCACTGGCGCGCGCATGGCTGCTGTAACGATGGATAGCGATGGCGCATGGTTGTTCGAGCGTGGCAACCCGCCCTACCGAACCTATGCCCAGCCCGCGCGCGCATCGGGCGTAGCGGGAGCGGGCGATACCTACGTCAGCGCGCTGACGCTGGCGCTCGCCGCAGGTGGTGAAAGCCATGATGCCGCTGAACTCGCCGCCGCGGCGGCGGAGATCGTTGTCGCGCGCGATGGCACGGCCGTCTGCTCCGCCGATGAACTTCGGGCCGCCATTACTGCCGATGCCAAGTACAGCGATTTGGCACGGTTAGTTGCAACGGTCGATCATTACCGGCAGCAGGGCCGACGAATCGTCTTTACCAACGGTTGTTTTGACATCCTTCATCGCGGGCATGTCACGTATCTAACCCGCGCCAAAGCTCTGGGCGATGTACTGATTCTCGGTGTGAATACCGATGCCAGTATCCACCGGCTCAAAGGGCTGGATCGACCAATCAACGCACTCGAAGATCGTGTCCATGTACTCGCCGCGCTCAGTTGCGTCGATCACATCGTCGCCTTTGACGAAGATACGCCGGTCAAGCTGATTGAGGCGATTCGGCCTGATGTGTTTGTCAAGGGCGGCGACTACACGCGCGAGCGCCTGCCAGAGGCCGCGCTCGTTGAGCAGCTTGGCGGCAGGGTCGAAATTCTGCCATTCCTCGCTGATCGTTCAACAACGCTTATGATCGAGCGCATCCGGGGCGCTTCCGTTGGCACAGTAGCTGTACCGAACTAGCGGAAGCAGCGGCATAACCGTTGTATCTGCGTTTCTCGGTAGTGGAACATGGCACGTCTTTTGCTGCCGGAGCGCCAATGTGCCAGCGACCGAGACGTATGCAAAAGAGGAACAACGTATGCCAGACAAACATGCGCGCGAGCAACTACTCGATCTTATTGATCGCAAAGCATTTCAGCCGGTGCTCGATGCTTCTCCTGATGACTACAAAAACGACAAAGACAAGGAAACGTTGCGCGACGTTCAGAAGACAACGCGCAGCACGCAACAGAGCTACCATAAATACAATTCAGCAGAGAAAGTGCGCGACATGTTTCGGGATGATCTCAGTTCTGATGCGGCCCAGAAGGTCCACCGCGAACTACGCGAGCTGGGATTACCGACATTGAATGACATCAAAGATGAGGTCGAGCAACTGGCCGACAAACTCGGCGTCGGGCACTAATTGCCCATGTTTGCGAGAAGGAGACGACCATGAGCGCAGATAAGACCAGGCAGCAAAACCCCCAGCAGCAAGAACCGAAGCCGCCATTTCCAGAGCAGCAGCAACAGCCGCCAGGCACAGAGGCGCAATTGCAGCCCAAGACGGATCATGGCGAAGAGAGCTACCACGATCACAACCGGCTGGCCGGTAAAGCCGCAATCATTACCGGCGCGGATAGTGGCATCGGGCGGGCGGTGGCGCTGGCCTTCGCCCGTGAAGGTGCAGACGTGCTAATCGCCTACTGGAAGGAAGATTCGGATGCGCAGGAGACCGCGCGTTTGGTCAGCGAAGCAGGCCGCAAAGCGGTGCTTGTGAGCGGCGACATCGGCGATGAGCAGCACTGCGAACAGATCGTACAGCGCGCCTTGGATGAGTTCGGCCACCTTGATATTCTTGTCAATAACGCCGCCTACCAGATGGTCTTCGAAAGCATCGACAAGATTTCAACCGAGCAGTTCGAGCGCACTCTGCGGACGAATGTATACGGCATGTTCTTTCTCTGTCGAACAGCGCTGTCAAAGATGCGTTCCGGCGGAGCTATTATTAACACCGCCTCGATTGAGGCCTACGAGCCGAAACCCATTCTGTTGCCATACGCCTCCACAAAAGGCTTTATTGTCACCTTCACCAAAGCACTCTCACGAGCGGCTATAAAGCAAGGCATTCGTGTCAATGCTGTCGCACCGGGACCAGTCTGGACGCCACTCATCCCGGCCTCGCACATGCACACAGAAAAGTTTGGCGAGAGCGCCCCAATCGGACGGCCAGCGCAACCGGCGGAGCTCGCTCCGGCCTACGTCTTCCTGGCATCGTCCGAGGCGAATTATGTCGTCGGTGAGGTACTCGGCGTCACTGGCGGCAAGTTCTTGCCGTAGCGAGAACTGATAAGAAGATCACCTGATTATTCTTGAGAGGAGAACATCCATGGCGAAGGATAAGGACAAGACCGCAGACGTTAGCGCGAAGAACGTCACGCCAGAGGAGGCTGAGTTCATCGCTGAGCACGCGGATTCACTTTCAAAGACCACGGCAAAATACGCGAAGTGGATTCACACGCTGGATGAACACGAAGACCGTCAAGGCCAGTCGCTCGCAACGCGCAGCCACGAGGTTATTCAGAAGTGGGCCGAGGAGCGCGGCGCAAAGCCAGCAACTGTGCCAGATACCGGCCCGAAGGGCGAAATTGGCGTTATGCGCTTCAACTTTCCTGGCTACGGCGGCCAATCGCTTCAAGAGATTGGCTGGGACGAGTGGTTCAAGCCATTCGATGAGCGCCAGCTCGTCTTTCTCTATCAAGAGCACAAGACGGATGGCAGCCAGAGCAACTTCTTTCGCCTGGATAATCCAGAGCGCGAAGACGCATGATTCAGGGCACTCGCCAAACTCACGAAGACAGTTGCGATACATGTACCGCCAGCTGAGAAGTTGAAGTTTAGCGCATGACAGCTACACAAACCGCCGCTGAGGTCGCCTGATTGATGATCCCCAACGGTGGTTTGTGGCTTTGCACGGGTTGACGAAGCTCCTGCCAGAAGCACATGCGAAGGGAAAGCCAAAAGCGGAACATAAAAGCTCCTCGTTTGGTAACGAGGAGCTTTTATGTTCATGTAATCTTGTTTATGGATTGCGGCGGCGCTCCGGATCTTTCTCGACATCAACGTCTGTGCGACGCACCGTGTCTTTGACTGTCTCGGTGTGTCGCTCAACATCCTTGTTAATCCGCACCTCTTCAGTTACGTGCGCCTCTTTATTAACGACCGGTTCCTCGTCAACCTCATGAACCTCATAGGTCTTGTCCCGCATGGCCGACTTGTCGGCATCCGTCACTGGACGATCTGCAGGCCGACGATCGACGTTCACTGTCTCATCACGCACCATGACTTCCTTCTCGACTGGCTGCTTCTTCACATGCGACGTAACACGAATGCCGCCGCCCTCGACCTTGCGCTTGCCGACTTGCAGCTTTTCTTCGACCACTGGCACAACCCGCTCCTCATCCGCATGCACGGTCGTTTCGCTCGGGCGCGGGCGAGTCACAGTATATTCTCGCGTGGGCATGGCCGGCGCAGTGCGCGCGGGCGGGGCAATGTCGCGCTGGAGAAAAACCTTGTTGCCATCGTCATCGTCGAGCCGAATGTCATCCGTCGGTATCTCAGTGCCATCGTCAAGCACAATTGCATCCACGTATTCAGTGTCAGTGTTGACAATCATTTCGCGGATTGTACCGACTTCCCGGCCATCGGGTGCGTACAGCTTTTGGCCGCGCACATCTTGGCGTTCGTTCGCTAACTGCCAGTCATCGAGGTTTGAAAGTTGTTCCCGTGCCATGATCTATTCCTCCTTATTTTTATAACTCATTATGGGGAGCGATCAGAAGCTCTACACTATCGGTTATTCAGAACCCTGCAGCTACATACGATAGGCGTATTCAGCATTCCTTTGATCGCTCCGCCATGTACAGGTAACGATCGGCGTTACTGACTAAGAACAGTTACGTCTTTTGCAAACAGGTAAATCGGTCGTTTCGAATATGCAGCTGCTTGATCCGCCGTAATGTTCCACTGCTGCTGCATTTCCTGTATACTTGGCATCGGCTGGATCGTGCCGATAAGATTAACCGTTTGCCCTGGGTTAACATCCACCTGACCCTCAGTAGGGGTTCTAGGTGTTGGCTGTTGATCAAGAACCACGAGAAGTTCCTGATCAACAGTCGGACCAACAAAGAATGTCACATCGCCAGTAACTCTTTGAACGAAGACATTTTGTAGCTGCACGGCCTGATTAACGAGCAATGTTGGATCTTGCAGACTAATTATGTCAATAACTGTCGTGATCGGTGTGGACACGACGCCGGGTACAGCAGTAGCCCCACCAGTGGGCGCAGCGGTTGCAGCACCCGCGCCTACGGCAGCGCCAGGTATAGCAGTAGCCCCACCAGCCACAGCAGCAGGAGCAGTTGCACCAGGCACGACGGTTGTGCCACCCACAGGTACGGCAGTAGCCCCGCCAGCCACAGCAGCAGGAGCAGTTGCACCAGGCACGACGGTTGTGCCACCCACAGGTACGGCAGTAGCCCCACCAGCGGGCGCAACAGCTGTTTCAGACAACGAAGTCGGCACTTCAACAGTTACGATCGCATTCGCCGCAGCGGTCGGTATTTCCTCAGTTGCAGCCGGGGCCATGTTCGCGGTAGGCGCGATTGTCGCCGTTTCACCAACCACCGGCACCACCGCACCTGTTGTGGCAGGGGCTGTATTATTGGCAAACAGTGACCACAGAAGCCAGATAACGAGCAAAATCGCAAGTATGATCAGCAACCATGCCCACCACGGAAATCCTCCTCCTTTTCGTTCAACTGGAATCTTTGCCATTCGTTTACTCCTCTCCTTCAATTATCTTGTCATCGCAATATATAATCACGATATACAACACACGTTTAGAGATATTATTTCACTGTATATGCAATAATATCGCATGATAATATATCTACAAACAAGATAGTCGAGCGGTAAAAATGTGTAAATATTTGTATATAGCAGTCCTACGCGATTTGTAAATCTGGCAGATACATACGAAGCTTCTCAAAGTCAAAGACGATTGTATTAAGTGCTTCTTCGAACAGGTCAGTAATGCTCTGAAAGTGATCCTTACAGCGATGCCAGCGCTTCCGAACGTAGTCTTTTGCTTGTAACCAGACGTCCTCGATTGGGTTCTGTTCTGGCGCATAGGGCGCAAATTGGATGCAGGTGATCGGCCAATCGTCGTGCGCATGACCAAGATTGACGGCTTCGAGATACTCTCGCATCTCGGTGCTACGATGGTAGGAGGCTCCATCCCAACAGAGGATCAGCCGTTTCCCTGTAAATTGCTCACGCAAATACTCAACAAAGATCCGTGTCCATTCAGTAGTGCCGGCTTGGAGCGGGACGACGATCAACTCACCCGTATAGGCATCGATAGCACCATAGTAGGTTTGGCGGTCGCGTTGATTGAGGATCGGAACCGACATGCGCTGATGGCTTGGGCCCCAAACATATCCACACGCGTCGCCAGCACTGAGGTGACATTCATCGATATACAGGACAACTACCTCCTTGGCGGCAATTTGTGCTGCTAGGGGCATCACGAGCGCTCGGATGGCTTTTTTTTCGCAACAACTTGTTCGGGATCGTGCTTTGGATTGCGCGCTTGCGAGCGTTTGTATGTGATACCGGCTTCGGCCAAGAGTTCGTAATAGCTTTGCTTGGACTGGTATACCACCGCATAGGTGGTCTCAATATGCGAGCGGAGCAGCTCAACCGACCAGGTCTGCTGGATTTTGAGCCAGGTAATGACCGCCTGTCGTTGTTCATCGGTCAGAAAGGGTTGCCCGCCCTGATACTTGAGTCGTAGCCCATCGACGCCAGCGGTCTCATAGGCTATTTTCGCCTGGCTAATGAACCCTGGACTTACATCCAACATCGCGCAGATCGTTGCGTACAGATAGCCTTGGAGTGCCAGCTTGACCGCCACGCCCCGCCGATACTCGCGTGAGTCCCGATGCTCATCCAGAAAGGCTTGCAGATCCGCCGGTACCACGCTCATCGCTGTGCTCCTCATACCCTTGGTTCAAATCTGATCATCAGTTCGATGCCAAGTGTAGCACAGTTTATAACTTCTCTAGGATTGCTATAGATAAAGTATATATGACAATGTAACGTATAGAATCATGATGCTTTCATCATAGAAAACGAGAAATAATCAGCATAGTTAATCATTGTTCTTGTTCATATACATTTTTATCTATCAGACGACTAGCAGGGTCTGTGCCAACATTTCCACTCATACGCGCTAATAAAGTAAATTTTTATAAAAATATAGAAATACATCAGGAGAGACAAAGAAGATTGAAATTATGTTCGGCTGTTATTACATTACAGAAACCAACACAAAAGCGAACCAACACGTAAGAGCGCCTACCCAATTCGGGTAAGCGCTCATAAAACAGAACGACAGATTGATCAGTGCTGGCCGTACAGCAGCGGCTCACGTCGCGCTCGTACGATGTTGGGCGCTTCTCGGTGGCGCGCGAGAACGGCGTGCACCATTTTCATGGCCTGCTGTGCGAAGCCGTACAGCGCTGAAAACGCTGTGTGGTAACGGGCGCAGTGCAGGCGTTGGGTGCTTCGTACTGCGCTGCGATTGCATACGCTGCCCGAAACGGGATGAGCTAGCCTGCGGTTCATCTCCTGAATAAGTGTATTAGACTGCACGCGTTGCTGCCTAAAATGCCCACGCCGGAATTAAGCTGCACTATGGGATGCGGTCTACTCATAAGCATGTTGGGCCGTGCTAAGTTCAGCTATTGTCCAATGAAAGCTTGTCAGTCCTTGTTGTTTGATACGATCCAGCCTCATTTCGCACTACTACAACTGGTACGGCATTCGGCGGTTGTCCTGCTCATCATACTCTGCCCAATACAAAATATTCCTGTAATCCAATTTCGCCTGTTCAATGTTATGTAACAAGCCATCAAGCGTACCTCTACTGAGAAACAGAATGCCCATTTGAACCCGTTCTCGTTCTCGCTCATAGTCTTGCAAACCATACTCATCCAGCAAGCTCATTACCACTGTAATATCTTCAGAAGGAAAACACTTCGCCGCATATCTGGCTACATCTTCTCGTGTAAAGTTCAACATGTGTTAGTTTCCCGTGTTCGTAAACAAAGAGATTGCATAGCTATTATTAGGGCCTTGTGCTAGTTAAAAATCAGGAAGGAAAGGCCAACTGCTTGATTCGCAACCAATCAGGGTTGCCAAGCAAACGATTGAGATAGATACACAACGTATGGGCGGCGAGCTTGGTGTACAAGCGCGCGCACAAGCCCCAGAAGCTGTGGGCGTGATTGGTCTCAATTTGAAACTGCTCGGTCAACTGCCCGTTCACGGTTTCAATGATCTGCCGTACCTGATTGACCAGGCGGCGGACTTCGGGTGCCACCTGGTGCTTCTGATTGGCTCTGGGTAAGGTCAGTAGACGAATGCCACAGCGTTCGCGCAACTCGTTGGCTAAGGCTGCCTTGACAAACCCTTTGTCGCCAATCACGACCAGGTCATGTTTGGTTTCCAGCAGGTCACGGGCGGCGTCACGCTCATCGGCATTGGCACGCATCAGTTCGAAGTCGAGGATGGTGCCACCAACCGTGATCAGCAGATTAAGCCGATAGCCGTAAATGGTACGTTTCTTGGTGGTGCAGCGCCCGAAAGCTGCACCGTGAGCATCCCACTCACCCGTTGAAGACGGCACGAGGTGGAACTTGACAACCTCAATTGGCAAACTATCAATCACACACTGCCGGTCTTGTGCCACATCCAGCACCGCAAGCGTGATACGACGGATGTGATTCATCGCACCCATCAAGTTGCGCCGCCTACGATTGAAGCGGCTCCGTTCGGGCTGAATAGGAAAGAGATGCGTGTAGTTGCGCCACTCGCCAAGCAAATTGGGTTCCTTGTCCCACGCGCGGCATTCGCCTACAATCGCCATGGTCATCAATTCAGCATCAGAGCAATCCGGCTCAGGCCCAGGTCGCCGATACAGGTGTCCAATCTGTTGCCAAATGTCGTCAATCAACACGTACATCCAGGTCACAAAATCGTCGAAATCGGTTATCATCGTAGTACCTCCGTGTATGGGCGGCTGGTCTCCAAGCAAGCTCAGCCATACCATACTGGAGGTCAAACGTCAACTTTTTTAACTAGCACATCGCCCTATTAGCTCAGTAATAGGCACAGCCCAACACCGCCATGCAACCGATGCCCTTGATCGGGCCGATTTTGGTAGCCGGAAGCAACATGCCATCTTTCCCGCCTTAGCATGCCATTACTCATGTTGTCGGGCGCGGCTGATGGCTCGTCGTTGGGCTGCTCAAGCCACTTAGGGCTTATGCGTTCTCGATGCTATTCGCCAAAATCGATACTCCTGAGTATGATGGGGCTACCAGACCAACCATCACTCTCAGGAGTATGCCATGCAGTATAGCGCACCTTCAAGCGCTGGTGAAACGCTGACGTTCCCGCTGGCCAACTTGCCACACGCCTTTGCTTCCATCCCCGACCCACGATCTGCACAAGGACGGCGCTACTCGCTTGCTGCACTGCTCTCACTGACGGTTGCAGCAGTGCTTACCAACAATCATTCCGTGCTTGCGATTGCCGAGTGGGGTGCTCGCCAATCACGTGCTATCCGACGTGCTCTGGGCTTTGAGCATGAGACGATGCCGCATCAAACCACACTCCAACGTGCTTTAGCACGGCTCAACCCAACCGATGTTGCGCAGGCACTCCGTCGCGCGTTTGACCCGTTGCGCCCGGGGGAGATCCGTCCACGCGGGTCGCACGGCGTCGCGCTCGATGGGAAAGCTCAACGTGGTCGGTTACGTCACGCCGCTGCGCCAGTTCATCCGATCCACGCGGTCAGCGCCTTTTGTCACGACCTTGGCGGGGTGGTAGCGCAACTGGTGGTTGATGCGCGTGAGCACGAAGCCGAGTTGACGGTCGCGCCACAGGCGATTGCGCAGATTGACTGGCAAGGACGTGTACTCACCGGTGACGCCTTGTACTGTCAGCGCGCGATATGCACGCAGGTGGTGGAAGCCGGTGGCGATTATCTGTTCATCATCAAGGACAATCAGCCCAGCTTGCTTGACGACATCAAGCAGGTCTTCGCGCCGTTGAGCGATGAAGCGCAGGCCCGTACGGGCGTGCATACCATGCACGCATTGGGCATAGACACCTATCGCACGGTCGAGAAGGGCCACGGACGCATTGAGGAACGAATGCTGGGTATATCGAGTGAGTTGGAAGGGTATCACGACTGGCCGGATACCGTTGGCGAAATCGGGTCAGGGTGCCAGGGCCGCAAAGCGGGAGGTGCGGGTCTTAGCACGCGGCACCTCTTGGAACCACTCAAACAGGCGGTCGATGTTCATCGCTGCGACAGTCGCGATCTGCTGCAGATGGGTCTTGGCCAGACCATGATAGCGCGCGTGGCGGAGGTCGAATCCTCTCACTCCTTGGGAAATCGTGCCTTCGATCCCCGCTCGTCGCTTGTACACCTGCTTGCCTTCTGTACTGCCCTGTCGCGCCAGGGTCTGCTGCAGCGCTTCATATTCTTCCCGTGGCTGCAGCTTGAGCCTACGCGCTTGCTTTTTGGCCTTGGTGCATAAGGAGCGGCCCACGCAGCTACTACAATCCGATTGCGAGAAGACAACTGCACTATAGCGCATGCCGGTGTGGTCGGTGCGCTCTCCCCAGAACGAGGAGTGCTTGCCCTGCGGACAGCAGGCGTGCTTCTGCTCCCAGTCGATCATAAATTGGTCGATGTCGTAGCCCCCGTCTTCTCGCGCTTGCCAACTGCCGTTGGGGCGGGTGGGGCCGACCAGGGTAATGCCCTGGTCTTTCTGGCTGCTGACCAGCAAGGCGGCATCGACGTAGGCGCTATCAACGATGTGCGCTTCTGGCGGCAGTCCTTTGTCCACCAACGCCTGCTGAATTGCCTCGGTACTGTCATGAGACCAATAAACTGGCCAGGTCGCTATGGTAGGATCCTCCTGCAAGGAGGACGGCATGAAAACCAGTCAGCATACGGCCGAACAGATCATCAAGATTCTTGAGCAGGCCGAGCAGGGTGAGCAGACCATCGCTGCGGTGTGCCGCGCGCACAGTATTGCCGAGAACACGTTCTACCGCTGGCGCAAAACCTATGGCGGAATGTTAGTCAGCGAGGTCCAACGCCTCAAGGAATTGGAGCAGGAGAACGGTCGCCTCAAGCGATTGCTGGCCGAGCGGATGCTCGAGATTGATTTGCTCAACGAGCTGTTGGGAAAAAAGGGCTGACGATGGTAGCGCAGCGCGAGGCGGTCCAGTTCTTTGTGGCTGGTGGAGTGTCGGTCCCGCGGGCCTGTGCGTTGGTACAAATCCATCGCGCGACCTTCCGCTACGTCGCGCATCCACCCGATGATACGGCGTTGCTGAACCAGATCCAGGCCTTGGTGGAGCAGCACCCACGCTATGGGTAGCGTCGGATCACGGTCGTGCTCAATCGAACTGCGCAGGTCAATCAGAAGCGGGTGCGCCGCTTGTGGCGTCAGCATCACCTGCAGGTGCCGCATGTGGTGCGCAAACGGACGCGCCGTGAGCGCCCGCAGCGCGTGCAAGCGTCGTATCCCGGTCATATTTGGGCGTATGATTTTGTCGAGGATGCTTTGGGCGATGGCACCCCGCTGCGGATTTTGACGGTCATGGACGAGTTCACCCGCGAAGGGCTGGCGCTGGATGTGGCGCTGACCACCTCGGCGGAGCGCGTGATTGGCGTGCTGACCGCACTGGTTGCGCAGCACGGAGCACCAGCGAACCTGCGCAGCGACAACGGGTCCGAGTTTGTCGCGATTGCAGTACAGACCTGGTTGGTGGCATGCGGTGTCCAGACGCTGTACCTCGAGCCTGGCAAGCCCTGGCAAAATGGCAAGGAGGAGCGTTTCAACGGAACGGTACGCGACGAGTGCGTGAATCTGCATGTCTTTACCTCGCTGGCTGAGGCATGTGTCCGGCTCGGCACCTTTCGCCACCACTACAACCACGAGCGGCCGCACAGCCAGCTCGGCTATCTGACGCCGCTCGCGTTCAAGGCAGCCTGGCTTGAAGCCCAGGCAAAACTACAGGATTCCTAACATTGCCACGTGACCAGTTCTTGGGTCTCATGACAGTACACTGGGCCTCGTGCACACTGGCCGGTGTCGTGTGCACATGGGTAATCAGATGAACTTCGTCTTCCTCACAGCTCTCGCTCACGTGGACGATGTAGCCAGTCCAGCTCTTGCCATTGCGCGTCCGAAAGCGAGCCTCTACGTCATCGGGCGATTCCAGCCCGGTGGCGGCTGGCGGCAGTTCTTTGTTCGCTTTGAAGCGAATCTGACTGCGCTCTCCCTCGGCTGAAGGTGCTAAGGTGGACCCAATGTCAAGGACAACTTTGGAGCCAGTTTTCCGTAGGGGCGCCTTTCATCGCCCAATGAAAACGCTTGACACGAGTGCGGCTGCTGTGTTCTCTGCGACCTTATCCAACATAGAGATCGACCGGTCGGCGATACGCGAGCGCCTGATGTGGCCGCTCAGTGTTGTAGAAACTGAAATACTCTCTAATGCCAGTATGGGCGTCTCGTGGACTTGTGTAATCGGCCAAGTAGACATGTTCGGATTTCAGACTACGCCATAATCGCTCGGTAAAAATGTTATCCGTCGCTCGTCCCTTCCCGTCCATACTAATTTGGACACCTGCGGCTTCCCAAAGGTGTGTAACCTGTGGACTGGTGAAATGACTACCTTGATCCGTATTCCAGATTTCTGGCCTCGCACCAGCTAACGCCTGTCCGATCGCATCAAGTACAAAGGCGAGTTCCAACGTTTCATCTAAGGCCCAGCTGATCACGTAGCGTGAATACCAGTCGATGATCGCGACTAAGTACAGCCAGCCAGAGCGCAAACGAATATAGGTGATGTCGCAGCCCCAGATCTGATTTCGGCGCTGGGCAGTTACACCGCGCAGTAGATATGGGTAGATCCGATGGTCACCCAAGCGCTTGCTCAGCTTGGGGCCAGGGGCTATGCCAGCAATCCCCATCTCACGCATGTAACGCTGGACGCGCTTGCGATTGATTGGCCCAAACTCCTCTTGAAGGAGCACGGTAAGCTTGCGCGAGCCGTAGAATGGATGGGCAGTAGAAAGTTCATCAATCCGATGTTTGATCGCCACTTCCTCTGGCGGTGGCGGAACTGTTTTGTAGTACAGAGAGCTACGACTGATTTGGAGCAAAGCAGCTTGTGTGCTGAGCGGTAGCGCGTCACCTCCCTGCTCGATGAGGTGGCGACGTTCGGCGTGACTCAGGACGGCAACTTTTTTTTCAAGAAGTTGACGTGCGTGGTGAGACGACCAATCTCAGCGTACAGGTCCTCGATCTGGCGCTCGTAAGCGACTTTGGCGTCCGCAAATGAGTCGCGATTCTCAAACAGGTCGGGTAGACCCTTGAGAGCGGCTTGCTTCCAGTCACGCAAAACAGTGACGTGGACACCGTGTTCGGATGAGAGTTGCGAGAGCGTTTTGGTTTCCTTCAACAGTTCCAACACGACCTGGGCTTTGAAGCTAGCAGTGTAAGTCTTTTTCATACGACTATTTTACCGAACTCTGACCTCTCATTGTGCAAATTCTTGGGTCCACTATAGTGCCTCCCGCTGATAGTGGCGTTGCCAGGCCAGGCGCAAGGTCTCAATCTGAGGCAACTCCTTCAGTCCAGAGGGCACATCCGCATCCTCCAAGGCGTCGAGCAAAGTAAAGCCATCCTCACCCACTGTGCGGGCATAGGTCTCCCGCTCGCCCTCCTTCTGCGGCAGACGGTCATCCTCAATGCGGCGACCATAACGTTTGTACCACTCCGGCGGTGCGAAGCGGCGCAGCCAGTCGGGGGCCACGCTGGCGATTTGATTCAGCGCCGCCCGCAGCGTCTCGCTCACCACCTCCAGCCGATTGAGCACACGCATGGCCGCCAAGACAGACGTAGAGTCGGTACGCTGTTGGCCGCGCGCTTTCAGTACGCCTTGGTGGTGGCAGCAGTCGAGCAGCGTGTCGAGCAACCGCTGTTCGGCTTTTCCTGGCAACAGGCGATCGCGAAACGCGCTGAGCACACTAAAGTCGAAGCCGGCATCGCTCAGTTCCAGTCCCAACAGCTACGTCCAGTCGATGCGCGCGGACCGCCGCTGCCGCTTGCCGATCCGACAAATTCTCGCGAAACTGCAGGACGGTGACCAGTGCCAACCGCCAGGGCGCCAAGGCACGCTGGCCGCACTGGGAAAAGAGGTCGGCGAAGTCTTCATCGGTGAAGATAGCACCCAGTTCATCACGCAACACTAGGTACGGAGTGCCTTTGGAGAAGGCAGCCCGAGCGATACGAGCGGTGTCCTCGGGTATGAGTGGAATCGGGCTGAGCTTGAGTGACATAGGTTCCTCCGGCTTGAACAGATGCACCTCACGTGGCTGATCCGCATGCTCCATTATCGCACTGTTGCCGAAAGCCTTCCAGGAATTCGCCAACGGTATCCGGTACTTTTTGGCACAGGTCTTCGAACTGACTCGTCGATGGGCAAACAAGGGTAAGTGGAAGGAGCAGGTGCGGTACGGGATGACGAGCTTGCCCAAGCAGGTCGCTGCGGCGGCACGCGTAGCAGCGCTGAAACGGGGCCATTGGCAGGTCGAAAATGGACTGCACTACGTGAAGGATGTGACGTTGGGCGAAGATCGGTGTCAGACGCACATCGGCTACGGTGCCGATATACTGGCGATGGTTCGCAACACCGCGATCACCCTCATCCGGCGTGCCGGCTATCGCACGATTGCTGCTCGATTACGCTACTACAGTGACCGTCCGCACGAAGCCTTGGCCCTTATGGGCATCTCTGTCGCTGAGAATGCATAAGCCCTATCAAGCCACTTATCTTTCTTGACAGTCGGTATAACTCTTGTTATACTCGGACTATGAAAACAGCAATTTCTCTTCCAGATCCGCTGTTCACGGCGGCAGAACAATTCGCGCAGGAACGAGGACTATCGCGCAGCGAGCTGTATGCACAAGCGCTCCGATACTATTTGCAGACCCATCAAGCTCAGGCGATTACCGAAGCACTCGACCAAATCTATACAGAGGAGCCGAGTACACTTGATCCTGCGTTCGCTGCTGCACAAACCCGTGTGTTGCCGAAAGAAGATTGGTAGTGCAACGAGGTGACATTTGGTGGGTTGACTTACCTGAGCCAACTGGTTCTGGTCCTGGATATCGGCGACCTGTGCTCCTTGTACAAGCTGATGCCTTTACACAAAGCCGGATTGCAACCGTCGTCGCAGTGGTCATTTCAAGCAATCTCCGGCTTGCAGCAGCACCAGGCAATGTGCTCATGCAGCAAGCGATTCAGGACTATCGAAAAACTCCGTCGTCAATGTCTCGCAAATCGTCACGCTTGATAAGCTGCTTCTCGACGAGTATGTTGGTCCTCTTTCGCTACGTACGCTTGTAGCTGTAGATCAAGGTATCCGTCTTGCCCTCGATTTGTAAGTCGGTGCCGCTTCACGCGGACCAATAATCGCTTCCAGTCCGATGGCCTTGCCACGCCGTTTTTGTTAAGCAGAACTGGACTGTTCGTCGTTCCGATCTGTCAAATCCACCTCTTGCAAGGCCGCGAATGAAGCTTGGTCGTTCGGGCGCGCATCAAGGATGATATTCAATTTGTTTTGCTCCAAATGCGCGCCTGGGTGCAATAAGCAAAGCGCTTCTTAACTCACTGCCAGCACTACGCCATCGCGCGCGGGCAAATCCAGCGCGAACTCGCGCCCTCAACCTGCGCGCCTTGTTCGCCCCATACCACTGCCAAATCTGTGCTATCCGCGAATAGCTCGCCGACGGGCACGCTGACACTGCGCGGCGCCTCGGCGACGTTCACCGCGATCAGCAGCGTCTCGTTGTCATCCTTGCGGACAAAGACATACACCGCATCGTCGGCGTAGACGCGGATGTATTCGCCGGTGCGCAGCGCAGGATGCGCCTTGCGCATGGCGACCATGGCCTTGTGATAGGCAAACGTCTCGTGGTCCCATGCTTCCTGCTGGTCCCACTGAATCGTGCGGCGGCTGTCGGGATCGAGTTCGCCCGGCAGGCCGATCTCATCGCCATAGTAAATCGACGGCGCGCCGGGAAAAGTCATGAGCAGCAGCGTCGCCAGATACACGCTGCGCTTGTCGCCGCCGACGATGTTGAGCAAGCGGGCGGTATCGTGGCTATCCAGCAGGTTCAGCTGGGCCAGCGTAATTTCCCATGGATACAAATTGAGCAGCCAGTCGATCCGGTCCGCGTAGCCGCGCCCGTCGAGCGCATGGTCAGGGTGATAACTGCGATCTTCGAGCGTTTCGGGCCGTACGCGCGCGCCGCCCGTGAACGCGATCGCCGCCTCGGTGAACAGGTAATTCATCACTCCGTCGAACTGGTCGCCTTGCAGCCACTCGCGCGCATCAACCCACACTTCGCCCACAATGTACGCTTCTGGACTGATGGCCTTGACGCGCTCTCGAAACTCCTGCCAGAAGCCGGGCGTGCTGATCTCGAACGGCACATCGAGCCGCCAGCCGTCGATACCCTGCCGAATCCAGAATTCAGCTACCTGCATGATGAATTCGCGCACCTGTGCGTTATCAGTGTTGAACTTCGGCAGCGCGCGATTGCCGACCCAGCCGACGTAGTTAGCTGGCTTGTCGCCGTCATAAGGGCTGAGTGGCCAGCCTTCAATGAAGAACCAATCGAGGTACGGCGAGTGCGGCCCGTTCTCTAGAATATCGTTGAATTGAAAAAAGCCGCGGCTGGAATGATTGAACACGCCGTCGAGCACAACCTTGATGTCGCGCTTGTGTGCTTCTTCAAGCAGCGCATGCAGCGCGTCATTGCCACCCAGCAACGGGTCCACACGATAATAATCATGGGTATGGTAGCGATGATTCGAGGCTGACTGGAAGATCGGCGTGAAGTAAATCGCCGTTGCGCCAAGCTCCTGAATATGATCGAGGTGCTCGACCACGCCGATGAGATCGCCGCCCTTGTAGCCTTCAATCGTCGGCGGGCTGTCCCACGGTTGCAAATTATTCGGCTTTGGCACTTTGTCGCTTTTTGCAAAGCGGTCGGGAAAAATTTGATAGAATACTGCATTTTTCACCCAATCGGGTGTGTGAATATTTGTCATGGGCAGACATCTTTCTTCATAACAACAATGGTCGCGGTAATGAAGGTTTCCAAAATAATTGGGTTTGACGCGCCGTCGGTTTTCAACCGATGGCTACATCTTGCGAAACCCGCGTTGCAGGTTTGAGCGCCACGAGCCGTTCGTTTCAACGAATGGCGAGCGGGGTACCCGAATAATTTCTCAATGTTCATTACCGCGACCATGTAGCAGTTTCTACGCCGTGACGCTATCGCCCTTTGTAATCTTGTCCCAAAATCACAATAATATCGGCTGAGCCATCCTGCGACGGCGCGTCCGGCCCAGGTGTCGCCTGCACATAGCCCGACGTCACATTCAAATCCTTCGCAATCTGCTGGCGCGCCGCTGGCTTGCCGCTGTAGTCGATCACGACTGTATGCTGGTACAGGCGTCCCCAATCGGCAGGCGGGATCATGGAGAAGCCCTGGCTCTGCAACTGAGCGCTCACCTGTTCACCCAGGCCGGGCGTACCAGTTGCGTTCAGCACCTGCACCGAGGCCGTCTGCGGCAAACCTGTCACGCTGCCCACGCTCGCCGCGCTGATCGTGCCTTGCGGGCTCGTCAGCCATTGCGCCACCAGCGCCTTGACGTCGGCCTTGTCCCAGTAAATATCCGAGCCATTCTCGCCTTCCACCCGCACGGTGTCAGGATTGATACTGGTCTGCTTGATCCGGCTGCTGTCAATCTCGCGCGCCAATGTCGCCAGGCCATTCAGCACACCAAGATCATGCACCGGCAAGGTGGTGCGGGCATTATTTGCGATCACGTCGGCCCATTGCGGCAAGAGCGCTGCATTTTCCAACAGGCCGCGCCCCTTCACCTGATTGAGCAGTGCCCGCAGAACTTGTTGCTGGCGCTGGCTGCGGTCGAAGTCGCTGGAGCTATGGCGCGAGCGCGCATATACCAGCGCCGTATGCCCGTCGAGCACCTGCAAGCCAGCTGGAATATAAATGCGCTCCACGCCATAATTATCAGTCGGGTATTCCGGATCAAGCAGCGGGCGCGGTACATCGACCGTCACGCCGCCAATTGCGTTCACAAGCTGCTCGAAGCCCTGAAAATCGACCTGCGCGACGTAATCCACCGGCACGCCAAGAAACTTTTCCACCGTTTCTGCGGCAAGCGCTCCGCCAGCAGCGTCCGGCGATGTGCCTTTGCCATATAGCTCCTCAGGATTTTTATAGCCAAAGGTATAGGCAGCATTGATTTTTGCCTGCCCAATATGCGGAATCTGCGCTACTGAGTTCGCGCGGAATCGACAACATGGAGGCCCATTTCTGCACCGGATCGACATGCACCATGATCATAGTATCGGTGCGCGCGCCGTCCGTCTCATTCGGGCGCTTATCTACGCCAATCAGCAGAATGTTGAACGGCGTTGTGAGCGTGTTTGGCAGTGCGGATGTCGGCGCAGGCTGCGCGGCCTCTGCGATAGATTGTTGTTCTTGATGCTGCTGTTCTTGCTGCCCACCTGCGACCGGCACAGTCGTCTGAGCGGGCGCGGCAGTCTGGCGGCGGCGTGGATCTTCTTGCTCAATCGTTTTCAGCGTTTGATTCGCACGATACAGCACCACGGCAACAATTGCGATGGCGAGAACTGCCACAACGCCACTTGCGATAGCGATGTAGCGCCACGTCATGCTGCGCGGCTGTGGTGGCCGTGAGGCCGAGCGCCGGTTATCAACACGCTCGCGTGTGGTACGCGATGAGCGGGAGGGCGGGCGTTGATTGAGATTGGACACGAGTTTGGTTTTCTCCAGCGAAGCGAACAGTTTAGCGGATTATACCAGCGGGCGCGCTTGGTATCAAGCGCGCCCTGATGAGAATAGGCTAAACAAATGCTTAACGGGATCGTGTACTGCGCGCATGAAGCATGATGGCTCCGCTTGCACCGACGACGACAAATGTCAGCGCCCGGTTTGCGTGCCAGGCGCGCCGCAGCATGGCAGCCACAACTGAGGGACGAAACGTCGCCTGTGAGCGCGGCATGGTTATCATGATGATCTTCTTTCAGACATACGGTTTATCTGTTGCTATGGTAGCGCCGAGCGGGCATGCGTGCATCGTCCATTAACCGCATCTTCGCCCACCAAACGGCCTGGCGCCGGCCTACTCCAAAGGGACTAGCTGGCTACCATGACACGAAAATATCCAAACAGCTACTTGACAATCTTGTGCAAGTCCGTTATGATTGCACGCAATCATTAACAACTAAAGAGCGCAACTCTTATCCAGAGAGGTGGAGGGACCGGCCCTGTGAAACCTCGCCAACCACTTTCTGGGTTGCAGATTGCAGATTTCATATTGCAGATTGCGGTCGCACGTAATCTACAATCCACAATCTACAATCTGTAATTCAGCAGGACGGTGGCAATTCCGGCAGTGCAGTTCTGGAAGATGAGAGGCATACGCTGACGTAAGCCCCTTCCTCGCGCGTACGGAAGGGCTTTATGTCAAATTTGCTGGGACTCTCATCACGAAGATGAGAGTCTTTTTTGTTGTTTTTACTGGGTGTTAGTAATGAACCATCGCACTTATGACTGTTGGTGGTCACCTATGAAGGAGGAAGATCAATCATGGCGGACGAACTGAAGTTTAATGGTTTTGAGACACTGGCGCTGCATGCGGGCCAGCAGGCCGACCCGACGACCGGCGCGCGGGCCGTGCCGATCTATGCGACTACATCCTATCAGTTCAAGGATACTGAGCATGCCGCCCGGCTGTTCGGCCTGCAAGAGTTTGGCAACATCTACACGCGAATCATGAATCCGACCACTGATGTGCTGGAGCAGCGCATCGCTGCGCTGGAAGGCGGCGTTGGCGCGCTGGCGCTGGCGTCCGGGCAGGCCGCCGAGACGATCGCAATCCTTAATCTGGCAGGCGCAGGCGACAACATTGTGTCTTCGACCGACCTGTACGGCGGCACGTACAATTTGTTCCGCCACACCTTGCCAAAAATCGGCATCACCACCCGCTTTGTGGATGCCCGCGACTACGACGGCTTCCGCAACGCGATTGATGATCGCACCAAGGCATTTTACCTGGAGCTGATCGGCAATCCGCGGCTGGATGTGCTGAACCTTGAAAAGATTGCTGGCATCGCGCATGAGCAGGGTGTTCCGGTTATTGTGGATGCGACCACAGCCACACCGGCGCTGTGCCGCCCGTTTGAGTATGGCGCGGACATCATCGTGCATTCTGGCACGAAATATATCGGCGGCCATGGCACAGTGATTGCGGGGCTGCTGGTGGACAGCGGCAAGTTCGATTGGACCAACGGGCGCTTCCCGGAGTTCACCGAGCCTGACGAATCGTACCACGGGCTGGTCTACACGCAGGCGTTCGGCAATCTGGCCTTTATTCTCAAGGCGCGCGTGCAGGGTCTGCGCGATATCGGCGCGGCGCTTAGCCCATTCAATGCCTTTTTGCTGCTGCAAGGCTTGGAAACGCTGCCGTTGCGCATGGAGCGCCATAGCCAGAATGCGCTGGCTGTCGCCAGGCACCTCAAGGAGCATAACAAGGTCGAGTGGGTCAACTATCCTGGCCTGCCGGACAGCCCCAGCTACGAATTGGCGCAGAAGTATTTGCCAAAGGGCCAGAGCGGCCTGGTAGGCTTCGGCATCAAAGGCGGGCGCGCGGCGGGCAAGACGTTCATCGAAAGCCTGCAACTCTTCTCGCACCTTGCCAACATTGGCGACGCCAAGAGCCTGGCGATTTATCCGGCGACGACAACGCACAGCCAGCTTACAGTGGAGGAGCAGGGCTTGACCGGCGTGACCGACGATTACATTCGGCTGTCGGTCGGCATCGAAACACTGGACGATATCATCGCGGACCTGGATCAGGCACTTGCGAACGTATAGAAATTACAGATTGTAGATTGGAAAGTGCTCCAATTGCAATCTGCAATCTGCAATCCAAAATCTGCAATTGATATGACTGCCTTGGCTACACAACAATCTCAAAACGTAGGAATCGTGGAGCGGCGCTACGCAGCGTGGACCGCTCCATTACAGCTTGATAGTGGCGCGACGCTGTCGCCCGTCACGCTGGCGTATGAGACATACGGCACGCTGAACGAACAGCGCACCAACGCCATTCTGCTGCTCCACGCGCTGTCCGGCGATGCGCATGCCGCTGGTCGCCATGCCCACACCGACCGGCGACCGGGCTGGTGGGACGACATGGCGGGGCCGAGCCGCCCGTTCGACACTGACCGCTATTTTGTGATCTGTTCGAATGTGATCGGCGGCTGTCAGGGCAGCACCGGCCCATGGAGCACCAACCCGCAAACGGGCAAATCGTACGGCATGCGTTTTCCAGTGGTCACCATCGCTGACATGGTGCGGGCGCAGGCGCGGCTGCTCGATTACCTCGGCATTGAGACGTTGCATGCCGTGGCGGGCGGCTCCATGGGCGGCTTCCAGGCGTTGGAATGGGCGACGTCCTACCCTGAGCGTGTGCGCGGCGCTGTTCTACTCGCCACTGCGGCCCGTTCCAGCCCGCAAACCATGGCATGGAACGCAATTGGCCGCCGGGCGATTATGAGCGATCCGCGCTGGTGCAACGGCGACTATTACAATGGCGCGGTGCCGTCCGATGGGCTGACGGTAGCGCGCATGATCGGTCATATTACGTATTTGAGCGAGGCATCGCTGGAGGCGAAGTTCGGGCGGCGCTTGCAAAATGGCGATCAGTTCCAGTTCACGCTCGACCGTGAGTTTGCAATCGAGAGCTATCTGGAGTATCAGGGCACTAGCTTCAACAACCGCTTCGACGCGAACACTTATCTATACATCACCAAGGCTATGGATTACTGGGATTTGCCAGAAAAGTATGGCTCGCTCGAAGCGGCATTTGCCCACAGCCACATGCCGTTTTTGCTGATCTCATTCACGAGCGACTGGCTGTACCCGACCAGCGAATCAGTGATGATCGCTGAGGCGCTCCGTAGCCTTGATCGTCAGGTTACGCATGTCGAGCTAGAAACAGACGCGGGGCACGACGCATTCCTGATCGATTACGCGCAGCAGGCACCAATTATCGAGGAATTTCTTGAGGCGATTGGTGTTTGACGTGTTCATGACGTAGGGGCGAAGCATTTTCTACAATGCTTCGCCCCTACAGACACGCAAAAAGCCCCAAGGCTCCATCGCTCGTCATCGCACGGTCGGCTCACCTACTTTCAGCGTTCTGTCACGTCGCTCAACGTTCAGGATTGCGCCTGTGTCAGCTGTTACGTGCAGACTGACTCGTGCCTCCGTGGAATCGCTTCATCTGCTCCACGCGCAGAGTGTGCTGCAAAGAGCCTCATTCCGCTTACACAGCATCCAGTCGCTCATCAGCGACACGGCGCTTGCTTGTCGGTCTCCCCGGCAGCGCACATATGTGACTACCGTTTCCCACGACGTACGTGCGTTCCCGTACATCTACGGTTTACGCCGCTTGCGTCCTGCGAGGCCATTGGTGAACTGTTGAAGTGCGATTCGGCTGCGATGGTGTCTTGGGACTACGCCCTTATCGTAGCATGCTGGCGCGCAGAGTCAACAGGTTTATCGTTATTTAACGATGCAGACGTAAAACGCATGCATGAATGTGTCATGCATGGGATACGAGCGCGATAGTACAAGATTGCACAATGGTCAAGGTGATAAACATATTCGATTGGCCATTGTCATGTCCACAATAGATTCAAGATTATGCTTGGTGTTTGCATGTGAACAGCATACACTACAACCAGCGTGTCGTCGCACTGATTTCGGACACGCATGGCCTGCTGCGCCATGAAGCGCTCGCTGCGCTCCGTGGCGCTGACATGGTCATCCACGCTGGCGATCTGGGCCGCGCCGACATCCTCGCTGCGCTTCAGAGTATCGCGCCGACTGTTGCCGTGCGCGGCAACGTGGACCGTGGCGTGTGGGCTGACAGTCTGCCGGAGACGCAGTTGGTCGAGGTCGGCGGCGTCCGCATCTACGTGCTCCATGACGTAAAAATGCTCAGCATTGACCCGGCTGCGGCAGGCATTCAGGCCGTCATCTTCGGCCATTCCCATAAGCCCAGCATCGAGGAGCGTGATGGCGTGTTGTTTGTCAACCCGGGCGCTGCCGGGCCGCGCCGTTTCAAGCTGCCGGTCACCGTCGGGCGGCTGGTCGTGTCCGATGGCGCGCTTCATGCCGAGATTGTGAAGCTTGCCGGATAGCGTGGTAGTGCAGACAAACGGGCAAAAATCTGCCACAGAGGGCACAGAGCGTATACTCATGCTTTTCCTGCTCGCTCTGTGATCTCTGTGGCAAATCTGTGTTGTTACTCAACAATCATCGCCGTGACCATGCCGAACATGCCGTGCTCACCCTCGGCGTGCGAGAGAATATGGCAGTGGAACGCCCACACGCCCGCCTCGGTGCAGTCCACAATCACGTCCCAACGCTCGCCCGGCGCAATATTCACCGTGTCGCACTTGTAGGGTTGCGGCAGGTTCCAGCCGTCACGAGCGAATACCGTTTGCGGCATGCCATGAAGGTGCATCGGGTGGATCATCAGCCCTTCGTTCATGTACCGAATGCGCACCTTCTGCCCCAGCTTGGCCTTGAGTGGTGCAGTCGCCGGGAAGCCCTTACCGTTCAGCGTGAACCCGCCAACCTGATCGTTCAAAATCAAGGTGTACTCAAGGTCATACGCCGGATCATTCGCCTTGTTCTTCGGCTCGATGATGAACGCGCCGAGCAACCCTTTGCCAACCTGCTTGGTCGAGTTATGGTGCGAGTGGTACATGTGCGAGCCGGGATTCCTGGCAACGAACTCATAGGTAAAACTCTGGCCTGGCTTCACCGGATCTTGTGTGATGCCCGGCACGCCATCCATGCCGTTTGGTATCATCAGACCGTGCCAGTGAATTGATGTGCTTTCCTCCAACTTGTTGTGAAGAATCACGCGCACCTTGTCGCCCTCGGTCACGCGTAGCTCCGGGCCGGGCAGCTGGCCGTTGTACGTCCAGGCATCAATTATCTGGCCAGGCGTGGCTTCAGTTTTGGTGACAGCAGCGGTCAATTCAAAAACTTTAACGTCGCCCTCGATCTTTGGCTCAAGCGGCTGATTGCCCGTGCCTTGGGTTTTGACGCCCTCGACGAACTGCTTGATACCGTTGAGATGCATGGCATCCATTTCGTCTGCCGTCATTGTCTTTTTATCGCCCGACTGGCTAGTGGACATGTCCATTTCGGTCGTTCCAGCAGCAGTTGGCGCGTTGCTTGTGCCACATGCAGCGAGGATACCACCTACGATTGGAACGCCCGCGCCAAGTGATGCGCCCTTCAGGAAGTTGCGTCGTGAAATGTTGGATGAAGTTGCCATGGTGTTGTATTCCTACCTCATACAAAAAAGAGTGTGCAATTGATGACGTTGGTTAGGATACCTTGAACAGCCGCCTTCGTGAGTTAAAGTCTAACAACCTTTGGTTGTGAAGGGACAACTTTTAACCATGATTCTACAATCTCGTGACAGAACCAAGGCCGGATTTTGCCATGGCGTTTGGTATAATACCTGCTATGAACATCTTCTACTCCGACACGTTTGTGCTTCCCTTGCCGCAAGGCCACCGCTTCCCAATGCAGAAATATGCCATGCTGCGGGAGCGCGTCGAGCATGCGAACCTTGTGCGGCCTGACAATCTCCGCCTGCCACCTGCCGCAACCGACCAGGAATTGCTGCGTGCCCACACTGCTGGTTATCTTCAGCGGACGCAGGCAGGCATGTTGACGCCTGCCGAAATCCGGCGGATCGGGTTTCCGTGGTCGCCGGGCATGGTCGAGCGCTCGCGCCGTTCGTCAGGCGCGACGATTGAAGCGTGCCGGGCCGCCTTGACTGACGGCGTGGCGGTGAACCTGGCGGGCGGCACGCACCACGCATGTAGCGACCATGGCGAGGGTTTCTGCGTATTCAATGACAGCGCGGTGGCAGCGCGGGCTATGCAGGCCGAGGGCCGGGCAGCGCGCATTGTGATCGTGGATTGCGACGTGCATCAAGGCAACGGCACCGCCGAGATCACGCACGGCGACCCGACGATCTTCACGCTTTCGCTCCACGGCGAGAAGAATTTTCCCTTCCGCAAAGCGCCCGGCGACCTCGACATCGGGCTGGACGATGCAACTGACGATGACACCTATCTGTTCATGCTGGAGCGCGGCCTGCACCACGCGATCGAGCGTGCGCGGCCTGATCTGGCGATTTATCTGGCGGGTGCCGACCCATTTCATGATGACAAGCTTGGGCGGCTGGCGCTCACCAAGGCCGGGCTGGCCAAACGTGACCGGCTGGTGTTCGAGACGCTGCGGGAAGCGGGCATTCCGTTTGCCATTGTCATGGCGGGCGGCTATGCGCGTGATATTGCCGACACCGTTGATATTCACTTCCAGACTGTGCAGCGCGCCGCCACCCTGATGTGAACCGCTAATCGCCAATCCAAAATCGCATGGTCTCTGTCTTGCTGGTTTGAAGTTATTCTCTGCGCGGCTGCATTTTAGCCACAGAGCACACAGAGCAATTGGCCGTTTACTCACTCTCTGTGGCCTCTGTGATCGCTGTGGCAACTCTTTTGTACCCGTGCAGCGTATACACAGCGACGTATGCTTTTGAGAGAAAGTGAGACAACCATGGAGTATCGGTTCCTCGGCAAGACCGGCCTACAGGTCAGTGAATTGTGTCTTGGCGCGATGACGTTCGGGCGCGAGGCGGATGAGCAGACCAGTCATCAGTTACTCGACCGCTTTATAGAGGCGGGCGGTAACTTCATCGACACCGCCGACGTGTACAGCCAGGGCGTGTCGGAGCAGATCGTCGGTCGCTGGCTCAAAATGCAGCGGCGCGACGACGTAGTGATCGCAACCAAGGTGCGCTTCCCGATGGGCAGCGGCCCGAACGACGTCGGCCTGAGTCGCAAACACATCATGGCAGGCATCGAGAACAGCCTGCGCCGTCTCGACACCGACTACATCGACCTGTATCAGGTCCACTGCTGGGACGAGGCCACGCCGCTCGAAGAAACGCTCGGCACGCTCGACGGTCTGGTGCAGAGCGGTAAAGTGCGCTACATCGGCGCGAGCAACTTTTCCGGCTGGCAGCTTCAAAAGGCGATCGACGTGAGCCGCCGCATGGGCTGGGAGCCGTTCGCCTGCCTTCAGCCGCAATACAACCTGCTGTGCCGCTCGACCGAGTGGGAACTGCTGCCGGTCTGTCGGCGGGAAGGCGTGGGCGTGATTCCGTGGAGCCCGCTGCGTGGTGGCTGGCTGAGCGGCAAGTACCGGCGCGGCATGAGCGAGCCGCCCAAGGGTACACGACTTGAGGTGGCGAGCGAAAAGGGCTGGAGCGAAGCATGGGAAAATTACGCCAACGATCACACCTGGGGCGTAGTGGATGCACTACTTGCCGTCGCTGAAGAGAGCGACCACACGCCCGCACAAGTGGCGTTGCGCTGGCTCTTGCAGCAGCCCGGCGTCACCGCGCCAATCATCGGCGCGCGCACCATGGAGCAGCTTGAAGCCAATATTGGCGCGAGCGGCTGGACGCTGACCGACGCGCAGATGATGCGGCTCAACGAGGCCAGCGCAATTGACTTACCATATCCATACAATTTCATCAACCGCTCGCAGCGCGTCTAGCCCATGCACATCCGTAATCGTCAGTTGCTTCTGCGCTTTGGCCACGGCACGCTGGCCTTCAACGCGCTGTGGCTGCTCATCATTCCACTGGCATGGTGGAGCCTGGCCGTGCTATGGATCGCGCTGATCCTGCCGACGCTCGGTGCCGCCGCAACATGGCTGGCCGCGCTTGGCGCCGGGGCGTTAGCCGCGTTGTCGCTGGCCGGACATGTGGCGGCACATCGCATGGCGGCGCGGCTGCTCCGCGCCCCGCTTCCAGATATCACGCCGTTGGAGCTATTTGGCGACGCCGCGCATGTGTGGCCACCAGCACCGTCGCCGTGGCGCGAGTCGCTGGTGGCGCTGACCGGGCCGCTCATGAGTCTTGTGCTGGCTGGCGCGAGCTACCTGGTGTGGAATGCACAACTCGACCCGCTGCTCAGCGCCATGGTGCTGTTCGCGCAATTCTTCAATCTTGTGCTGGCAGTAATCAATCTCGCGCCAGCATGGCCGTTCGATGGTGGGCGGCTGGTGCGGGCATTGTGGTGGGGCGTGCTGCGGCATCCCACGCGCGGCGACCGCGTGGCGCGGTGGCTTGGCCATGGATTGGCGGCACTGCTGGTTGTGTGGAGCGCATGGCTGGCGTTGACAGGTGCGCGCTTCAGCCTGGAGATTAGCATTGCAGTTCTTGGCGCGGCGGCGCTACTGTTTATCGCTTTGCGTGCCCACGGTCGTCTGTCCATGGCGCGCCCAACGGAAGAAGCACCACACAGATCTCTATTGAAAGGAGCGGCGGCTGTCTTGGTCGTACTCGCGCTTCTTGCCGCGCCGCTCAGCCTGTTGCCGCTGGTCGAGGGCATGTACGCGCCCGGCCCTGCCCTGTCGATCGAGCCGATGGTGACGGTCGATCCGGCGCACAGTCACCCGTACGCTGGCTCATTTCTGTTGACAACCGTATCGCTCCAGACACCAATCATTGTGGCGCAGTGGGTGGAGGCGCAGACGAGCCGGTCCATGGAGCTTGTCCCACCGGAGCAGATCATTCCACCGGACATGACGCCGCAGGAGCAGGCCACCCGCAACAATCGCATGCTGGAGGAAAGCGAAGCTACCGCCATCGTTGTGGCGCTCCAGAAGGCGGGCTACCAGGCGTCGCTCAGTAGCACAGCGGTGGAGGTCATCTCGCTCACCTCAGAAAGCAAGGCGCACGGCATTTTGGAGCCGGGCGACCAGATCGTTGCGGTGAACGGCGTGGCGACGACTTCGACGCCGGAGTTGCTCGTGCAGCTGGCAAAGCTCGACGCGCAATCCACAGCGACGCTGACGGTGAAGCGCGGCGATGAACGCCTCGACCTCGCCGTGCCGCTGCTGCCGCCGACCGAGCCGGGCGGGACGCCGCGCATTGGGATTGCCATCCAGAGCGTCGGCTTTCATGTCGAACTGCCTTTTCCGGTCAAGATCACGCCTCAGAAAATCGGTGGCGGACCGTCAGCAGGTCTGATGTTCACGTTGACGATTTATAACTTACTGACGCCGGGCAACCTCGCGGGCGGCCACCGCATTGCAGGGACCGGCACAATCAGTCTAGATGGAACCGTGGGGCCAATCGGTGGCGTGGAGCAAAAGGTCGCAGGCGCGGAACAGGCGGGCGCGGAATATTTCCTCTCGCCGCCAGAAAACTATGACAATGCTCGCCACGCCGCCCGCACAATCAAGGTCGTGCGGATCGCCACACTGGACGAGGCGATTGCGTTTCTGCAAAGCCTGCCGCCCGTTTCGTCATGAGTACGCAACAGAACAGGCGTTCTATACTGGCACGCATCATGCTATATATACAGTGTGCGAAAGGAGCGCACGAATTTAACTATTATGTAAACGAGGTAATACTATGGCTAACAAAAACACCCAGAATGACATTGATCAGACCAACGCCGTCAAGGATCCCGAAGATTGGACCACTGGCGACGAGCCGATGACCGGCGCGCAGAAGTCGTACCTGACGACGCTTGCGACCGAAGCTGGCGAAGATATTGACGAGAACATGACCAAGGCCGAGGCGTCGAAGAAAATTGATGAGCTTCAGCAGAAGACCGGACGCGGCCAGAACAGCTAATAGCAATACTGGATTGATACTGCACAGTGACTTTCACCCCGGCCCCTCTCCCATGGCGACGGGAGAGGGGTGGCGCGTAGCGACGAGGGAGGGAAATCAGGCGTGGCGCGCGCTTTCTTCCTCAGAGGAGGTTGGCGTAGGTCCCGCAGTTTGTCCTTCAGCGCCAAGGTCTTTCACGCGTGGCAGTTCAGCAATGCGCGAAATGATAGCATCCTTGCCAGTTGCCTGCACATTTTCGATTGCGAGATACCTGTCGCTATGGAGCATACCCTGCTTCACTTCGTAACCAATCACCTGGCCCTGTTCGTTGATGAAAATATCGCCAATCGAGCCAAGTTGCTCACCCTGATCGCTGATAACCGACGTGCCGGTGATGCGGTTCGCATGCTTGGAGAGATCTGACACCTCGGCGTCTTCCTTCAAGGTAGTCAGCGGCGGCTCGGCGCGCACCACGACCACATCGCCCATGCTGACCACCGCATTCCAGCGCACCACGTGAGTTTCGCTGAACAGACCACTGCCACGGATCAGCAGCGCCATAATGTGGCTGAGATCGTTATCCAACACGACATCGTGCACCAACGCAATCTTTTCGCCGCTTGCTTGATTGATAACTTCTTTACCAAAAATCTGATTTATCTTTTGCACGTAATTTCTCCTTAGGACGACGGCGTTGCCGCATCATCGCGCAGCAAGCCCGTGCTCTTTAGTTCATTCCACAATGTGGATGGGATCGACTGGCTGAGGGCGGCGCGATTCGCTTTGACTTCCTCAGGGGAAGCCGCGCCGACAACCAGCGCCGTGACTGCCGGATGGGCCAGCGAGAACTGCAACGCCGCCACATGTAACGGGATGTCATGACGCGCGCAGATGGCCTGAATGCGACGGGCGCGCTCCAGAATTTCAGGCGGCGCATCAGCGTAATTGTATTTTGCTCCCGGCTGCGCGCCCGTCGCCAGAATGCCACTGTTGTATACCCCGCCAAGAAAAACCCCAATCTGCTTCTCTTGACAAATATCGAACAGCGGCAGCGCGCCCTGTTCCAGCAGCGTGTAACGTCCAGCCAACAAAAAGCAGTCAAAATCCGCGTTGCGGGCGAAATCGGCCAGCATCTGCCACTGGTTCATGCCTGCGCCGATGGCTCTGATAACACCCTGGCTGCGCAAATTGGCCAGGATCGGGAAGACAACGTCGAGCGCTTCACGATAATGCTCGTCCGGGTCGTGTATGTGGACGATATCGATGCGCTCTAATTGGAGCCGTTGCATGCTCTCATCGAGGCTGCGCAGAATGCCGTCGCGGGTCCAATCGAAGTGAACGCTTCCATCCGGCTCCACGACGCGCCCGACTTTGGTCGCCAGTACATACGTGTCGCGTGGCACGTCGGCCAGCGCCATGCCCACGCGGCGCTCGCTCAGGCCAGCACCATACATCGGCGCGGTATCGAAGAGCGTGATGCCCTGATCGAAGGCGGTCTGCACCGTCGCCACGGCCTGCTCATCTGAAACGGGTACATACATTTTGCCAATCGGCACAGTTCCAAGACCGAGCCGTGAAACAGTTATGCCGGTGCGCCCAACACGCGCGGTATCATTTGCAAGAGCCATAGCACTTTCTCATCCGTTCGCTACATGTCATACTCTGTGTGGCGCAGACCCTGCACTCTGTCGCTGCCACACCACTTCTCTCCCTCGCATGGAAGCGGGGCTGAGGGTGAGGACAACAATTCTCACAAAGCTCGATCTGTGTCATTGGCGTTTGATTCATCGAGTTCAACCGTTTCATTCGGTTGAACTGGTTCAGTTGGATAAATCTGTCCAACTGGGGCATCTGAATCAGTCTGCTCAACTGGTTGATGTGTCTCAACATGCTCAACATCCATCGGTTGGTTTGCCTCAGCAGGCTCGACCTGCTCATCTTCACGACTCTTCATATCCGGAAGCTCGTTGATTGTTGAGATGACAGCATCCTTGCCCACCGCCTGAACATGCTCGGCAGGCAAATATTTATTGCCATGCAACATGCCTTGTTTCACCTCGTACCCCACAATCTCGCCGCGCTCGTCGATGAAAATATCGCCGATTGAGCCAAGCTGTTCGCCCTTATCGCTAATCACTGATGTGCCGGTGATACGATTGGCATGCTTGGAGAGATCTGACACTTCGGCGTCATCGTTGAGTGAAGGAAGTTCCTGCTCCGCCCGAATAATTACCACATCACCAACGCTGACGACCGAACTCCAACGTACCACTGAAGTGCTGCCCATAAGCCCGCCGCTACGGAGGAGCAGCGCCAGGACATGGCGGGTGTCGCGATCCATGACGATATCATGAACAGTCGCTATCTTCTCTCCACTGATCTGATTGATCACCTCTTTGCCAAACATCTGATTCACTTTTTGCATAACCCTGCCCTCCTATCTATACAACGACCCCTGTCTAACCAGATATTGAATGGTACGATACGCCCTGATACAACGTACGCCTGGTCAAGCATGCTTCTATTTTAGTAACATAGCAAAAATGAAGCCGACGCGCAGCGCGCCAATAGCCTGTACGTAAGCTATGTTGAGCATTTCGCCCTACCCCTTCTGAGCAACTCAACTTGCCCCAGCCCGCTACTGCCAGCACTGGCACTGCTGTGTCAGTCTTATCAAAGATAGCTATTTAACACCTTTTCTTTCGACATGCTGGCACAAAAAAAGCAAACTCTATTTTGTACAATCGAAAAATTCTTTACAACAGAAACACCACTATCGCTTCTCACACATGCATTTGGGAAATAATATGTGTTTTACGTTGTAGATGACTTGCTGCAATGAGAGGAGAAACAAGATGAAAGCCAAACGCATCAGCGCGCAAAAAGGAGAGACAATCTTTGTCGTCGTCTTTGATAAAGGCGATGAATTTTCGTCGGGCATGCTGGATTTCGCCAAGCAGCAGCATATAACAGCCGCGCAAATGACAGCAGTGGGCGCGTTTAGCGATGTCACACTGGGCTATTTTAATCGCGAAAACATGGAGTACAAGAAAATCCCGGTGAACGAACAGGTCGAAGTGCTCTCGTTAGTGGGAAACATCGCGATTAACGATGGCAAGCCGAAAGTGCATGCCCATGTCGTCGTCGGCAAATCGGATGGCAGCGCGCACGGCGGCCACATCATGGAGGCGCACGTCTGGCCGACGCTCGAAGTCATTGTGACTGAGACGCCAAAAGAGTTACAGCGCGCGACCGATAAGGAGACCGGGCTGGCTTTGATACAGTGGTAAGAGGGCATATGCAATCACTTTTCCGAAAATTACTTATTCTGCGCTTTGCCCAATCCTTTGTAGATTTGTTCATGCGCAAGAACAAACCCAACCGCTGGAAAGGGTTGGTGCTTGGCGCGGCGGGCGGCGCGGCAGGCACGTTGGCGATGGGCTACTACTTCAAGGCTATGTCATCATTATCAAGTAATGACAGCAGCGAGTCGAGCGATGAGTTGAGCGATAGCTCAAGTGAATGGCATGCGCTCGATGATATTTCGCTGGTCGGCAAAAACTATCAGGATGATGAAAGCTCCACGGCAGCGCTTGGGCGGATTATCTACCAGACGCTCGCCGGTCAGGAACCGGGAACCGAGACCAAAACGGCTATGAGCCAGATCGTTCACTGGTCGTTTGGCGCAGCAAATGGCGCGCTGTACGGCGCGGTACGTGGCCAGGCAGGTATGCTCGATGTGACTGGCGGTGCGATCTTCGGCGCGTGTGTGTGGCTGTTCGACAGCAATCTGATGGTGCCACTGCTGGGCCTGTCGTCCGGGCCGACGAGCACGCCCTCGAAGCAGCACGCCAGCCAGCTTGGCGCACATATTGTGTACGGCATGACCGCTGCCACAACAACACAGCTCCTGCGCCGCGTTTTGTAGCCCGCGTGTACTTTACTACTTCATGAACATGCGCTTCGTTGCCAATGGTGTCCCAAGCGCACTTCAGCTTTTCCCGATTCGGCGGCAAACAACCATGATCGTCATCATCACAGCATGAGTCTTCAGTGAAAGCACAAAGCGGCCAACCGCCACAACATAGTACCCAAGTATTGGATAAGGATACTGTTATGACAACCCACGAAGTTCAAGTAGAGGTACGAGATCAACACCATCGCGGTACGCCGACGATCCCGCTCACAAATGTTGGCTATGAAAAAGGCAACTTAATGACGTACGATGTTGATGCCGAGGCGCTCGCGGCGGAGCTACGCACGAAGATCAAAGGCGAAGTCCGCTTTGACGATGGCAGCCGGGCACTCTATTCCACTGACGGCTCGAACTACCGCCAGATACCGATCGGCGTCGTTATTCCGCGTGATAAAGATGATGTCATTGCGACAGTTGCGGCATGTCATCGCTACGGCGCTCCCGTGCTGTCGCGCGGCGGCGGGACCAGTCTGGCCGGACAGTGCTGCAACGTCGCTGTGGTCATGGACATGTCGAAGTACGTGCGCGATGTCGTTGAAGTTGACACCGACAAGAAGCTGGCGCGCGTGCTCCCCGGCACCGTACTCGACGATCTGCGCGATGCGACAAAGCCCCACAAGCTGACGTTTGGCCCCGACCCAGCCACGCATAATCACTGCACGCTTGGCGGCATGATCGGCAACAACTCGTGCGGCATCCATTCGGTCATGGCCGCCCGCTATGGCGATGGCGCACGCACTGCCGACAATATCGAGGAGTTGGAGATACTGACCTACGATGGCGTGCGCATGCGCGTCGGCAAGACCAGCGAAGAGGATCTGGAGCGGATTATTCAGGAAGGCGGGCGCAAGGGCGAAATCTATCGCAAACTGCGCGACCTGCGCGACAAATACGCCGACGAAATTCGCAAGCGCTATCCGGATATTCCGCGCCGCGTGTCGGGCTACAACCTCGCGCAACTGTTGCCCGAGCACGGCTTCAACGTCGCGCGGGCGCTGGTCGGCTCCGAGGGGACGTGTGTGACCATTCTGGAAGCGACCGTCAACCTGATTCACAACCCGCCAGTACGTACTTTATTGGTGCTGGGCTACGATGATATTTACAGTGCTAGTGATCATGTCATAGAGATCATGAAGCATGAGCCGGTCGGATTGGAAGGCATGGATGATCGGCTGATTGGCTATATGAAAAAGAAAGGCTTGCATCCCAAGGACGTGGAGAAGCTGCCACCTGGCGGCGGCTGGCTGCTGGTCGAGTTCGGCGGCGACAGCAAGGAGGAGACGGACGGCAAAGCCAAGAAGTTGATGGAGGATTTGAAGCAGCAGGATAACCCGCCTTCGATGAAGCTCTTCACCGATGAGGCGGAAGAGCAAATGGTCTGGGAGATTCGCGAGTCGGGCCTGGGCGCGACGGCGAACGTGCCGGGCATGTCCGACACATGGCCGGGCTGGGAGGACTCTGCCGTCCCGCCGGAAAAGGAGGGCGACTACCTGCGCGATCTTCGCAAGCTGTTCAACAAGTACGGGTATGACTGCTCGCTGTACGGCCACTTCGGGCAGGGCTGTATTCATGTCCGGATCGACTTCGATCTGATAACACATGATGGTATCGAGAAGTACCGCTCGTTCATCAGCGAAGCCGCCGACCTGGTAGTGAGCTATGGCGGCTCGCTCTCGGGCGAGCATGGCGACGGACAGGCCCGCGCGGCGCTGCTGCCGAAAATGTTCGGCGACGAACTTATCGAGGCATTCCGCGAGTTCAAGTCGATCTGGGACCCTGACTGGAAGATGAATCCTGGCAAAGTCATCAACGCCTACAGCCCCACGCAAAACCTGCGGCTCGGTACTGATTACAATCCCCGGCATCCAGAAACCCACTTCCAGTTTCCAGATGACCACGGCAGCTTCGCCCGAGCAGCGCAACGCTGTGTCGGGGTCGGCAAGTGCCGGCGGCATGAGGGCGGCACGATGTGCCCGAGCTACATGGTCACGTTTGAAGAAGAACATGCGACGCGCGGGCGCGCCCGAATGTTATTCGAGATGTTGCAGGGCGATGTGATTGGCAAGAACGGCTGGCATGACGACAATGTCAAAGATGCGCTGCATCTCTGCCTGGCATGCAAAGGCTGCAAAGGTGACTGCCCGGTCAACGTGGACATGGCGACCTACAAGGCTGAATTCCTCTCGCATTATTATGAGGGACGGCTGCGCCCGCGCCATGCCTATGCGTTCGGCCTGATTATGTACTGGTCGCGGATTGCCTCACGTATGCCGCGACTGGCGAACTTTTTCACCCAGACGCCGCTGCTGCGGAGCATCGCTAAATTTGGGGCAGATATCGCGCCCAAGCGCAAAATTCCGCCCTTTGCGCACCAAACGTTCAAGGATTGGTTCCGCGAGCGCGACCCGCAAAACACAGATCGGCCAAAAGTCATCCTGTGGCCGGATACGTTTAACAACCATTTCAAGCCGGAAACCGCCAAAGCCGCCGTGGAGGTGCTGGAGACAGCCGGCTATCAAGTGATTGTCCCGGAGCAATGGTTGTGTTGCGGGCGCCCGCTCTTTGACTACGGCATGCTCGATCTCGCCAAGCATCTACTGCGAAACATTCTCGACACGCTCCATGAAGAGATTCGCGCTGGCACGCCCGTGATCGGGTTGGAGCCGAGTTGTGCGGCGACGTTTCGCGACGAACTGACGAATCTGTTCCCGCATGACGAGGACGCCAAGCGCCTCCGGCGGCAGACATACCTGCTCAGTGAATTTTTACAGCAGGAAGCGCCCGATTACGAGTTCCCGCAACTCAAACGCAAAGCCGTTGTTCATGGGCATTGCCACCATAAATCAATCATGGGCATGAGTGATGAAGAGGCCGTGCTCAAGCGGCTCGGCCTTGACTTCAAGATGCTCGACTCAGGCTGCTGTGGCATGGCTGGCGCGTTCGGCTATGAGAAGGGCGAGAAATATGACGTATCGATCAAAGCTGGCGAGCGTGTGCTGCTTCCCGCCGTTCGTGAGGCTGAGAAAGATACTGTCATTATCACCGATGGCTTTAGCTGCCGCGAGCAAATCTTGCAGACAACCGACCGCCATGCGCTGCATCTGGCGGAAGTGCTTCAGATGGCGCTCCATGAAGGAAACCGGGGTGCCAATGCAACGAAGCCGGAATATCCCGAACAGCAGTACATCGACCATACAAATGGTTCTGGATCGCCCAAAGTACTGCAGCGCGCGGTTATTGTAGGCGCGAGCGCGCTGGTTGGCGGCGCGGCTGTGCGCTGGCTGCAACGGCACATGCATGAGTGATCGCACAGCCCTTTGAATTCACCTATTAACGGTTATGGAACGCCCTTTCGTATACGAAAGGGCGTTCCATGGGTCATAGATTGCGTCGTTCGCGCCATGTAGTCAAGCAATTGGTACGCGGTATGCAATAGTATTTGTAGCGCAATGTATGGTTCCTCTCCTGAGGGAGGCGGAAATATGAAGTGATAGAGAGGATGATATATGACAAACAATGGAAACAAACCAGAGGTGGTAGTTATTACAGGCGCGTCTGCTGGCGTTGGGCGCGCGGTGGTGCGCAAGTTCGCGCAGGACGGCGCGAAGATCGGGCTGATCGCGCGCGGGCAGGCTGGCCTGGAAGCCGCGGCGCGCGAGGTCGAGCAAGCCGGCGGCAAGGCGCTGGTACTGCCGCTCGACGTGGCCGATGCCGAGGCGGTCGAGGCGGCGGCGGCGCGCGTTGAAGCTGAGCTTGGCCCAATCGACATCTGGGTCAATGTCGCCATGACTTCGGTCTTTTCGCCGGTCAAGGAGATGAAGCCGGAAGAGTACAAACGTGTGACCGAGGTGACATATCTCGGCTATGTATATGGCACGCTGGCCGCGCTTAAGCGCATGCTGCCACGTGATCGCGGCGTGATCGTGCAGGTCGGCTCGGCACTGGCCTATCGCGGCATTCCGCTTCAGTCGGCGTATTGCGCGTCCAAGCATGCCGTTCAAGGCTTTATGGACTCGCTGCGGACGGAGTTGCTGCATGATGGTAGCAACGTCAAGGTCAGCATGGTGCAGATGCCAGCACTCAATACACCGCAGTTCCGCTGGGTCAAGAGCCGCCTGCCGCACAAAGCGCAGCCGGTGCCGCCGATCTATCAGCCGGAGGTGGCCGCCGACGCCGTGTACTTCGCCGCGCACAATCCACGCCGCGAGATTCTGGTCGCGTATCCAACGGTGAAGGCTGTGATTGGCAATAAAATTGCGCCTGGGTTCGCAGACTGGTATTTAGCCCGTGGCGGCTACAAGAGTCAGCAGACCAGCGAGCCAAGCGAAGACCGACCGTATAATTTATGGGAGCCGGTAGATAACGATAAAGACCATGGCGCGCACGGCGTCTTCGATGACCGGGCACAATCATGGAGTCCGCAGCTGTGGGTTGACACGCATCGCAGCTGGGTTGCGCTGGCCGGTGCAGGATTGGGAGCACTAGCCGGGGTACTCCTCTACCGCAGCCAGGATTAGCAAAGGAACACCAGTGAAGACCCCCATTAGCCCGCGCAAGCTCAGCCATGAGATGCGGACCAGCAATAGTCCCTATATGAAACGTCGCCGGATCATCTTCGGATTATCGCTCACAACCATAGGATCGATGGCCGTGATCGCGCTGTACCAATTGGGCATCATCAAACATCTGCCAGATCCGCCGCTACCGTATTTCAATGCCGATAAAGTAGATGCTTCCGAAGAAGCGTATGCGCGGCTTTCCACGCCGGATGCAGCGATAGGTCTGGTGAACTTCGCAGCGACAGCTGCATTGGCGGCAATGGGTGCGCCTGATCGTGCTGAGACACGGCCATGGAGTTCGCTCGCGATGACAATGAAGGTTGGGATTGACGCGGTCGAGGCAGGCCGACTCACGTGGAATCAATGGGCGAAGCACAAGGCATTTTGTGGGTGGTGTCTGCTTGCTTCCTGCGCTACATTCGCGCAGGTGCCACTTGTCGTCCCTGAGGCACGCGCGGCATGGCGTCACATCAGCGGATCATGATGCGTGGAAAACCTGTAGTGAACAAGCGCCTGGAACAACCTCATGCTCCAGGCGCTCTTTCATGATAAATCCAGCTCTTCTGCACGCCGCAAACCAGTTTGAATTGCAATCACTGGATCCTGATAACATTCGACCGCACGCGCTGGCTCTTCGCTACACCAGGTATAAAATCCATATCCGTGTGCTGCTTCAACAATATAGACATTGCAATGCGCCATGTGGAATGTTACCCAGCGACCAGCATACTTCTTCCACCGAGAGTGTAAGATAGTTGCCGTAAAAGTGAAGAGGGACCTGAGCACGCAAGGCAGGTCAGGGTGTATCCTGAGCGTCGCCAAACAAGCCGAAGGCGCAAACCCATGACCTACCGCCCTGATTGTACCGTACCTGCCGAGTTGTTGGAACAGATCGCCGCTAACGGCTTGGCTGCTCTGCCCGAACTGATTCGCGTCATCATCAATACGGCCATGCACGCCGAACGCCCGCAGTATCTGGGGGTCGGCCCCAATGAGCGCTCACCTGAGCGGCGTGGGCATGCTGAAGGGGGACAAGCCCAAAACGGTCACAACGCGTGTCGGGGCAGTCAGGTTTGCCGTGCCACACGTCCGTGAGGGCGGCTTCTATCCCCAAGCGCTTGAACGTGGCTGGCGCACTGAACGGGCGCTCACCCTCGCGCTGGCGCAGATGTACGTGCAAGGGGTGGCTACGCGCACCGTGGCTGCCATTCCTGAGCCGTTGTGGGGTTGTGAAGTATCATCGGCGTAGGTGAGTGCAGCTGCGGCCCACCTCGACCCGCTGCTGGCAGCCTGGCGTTCGCGCACGTTGTCGGCCTGTCCCTATCTGTGCCTCGCCGCGCGCTATGAAAAGGTCCGCCAGGACGGACAGGTACGGGACGCTGCGGTGCTGGTAGCGGTTGGTATCACGCCTGAGGGCAAGCGTCAGGTGTTGGGTGTATCGGTGGCGTTAAGCGAACAGGAGGCGCATTGGCGGAGCTTTCTGCAAAGCCTGGTCGCGCGGGGGCTGCGTGGGGACGAACTGGTGATCAGTGACGCCCCCACGGGATTGCAAGCCGCACGCCGGGCGGTGTTTGGGGCGTGCCATGGCAACGCTGTCAGGTTCACCTGCAGCAGCATGCGCAAGCCTTGGTGCCGCGCCAAGCGATGAAGGCGGAGGTTGCTTGTGACATGCGCGCGATTTTCAACGCGCTCAACCGGGCTGAGGCAGATGCGCGCTTGGCCAAAACGGTGCAAAAATAAGCCACGAGTGCCAGCCAACGTGCCGCGTGGCTGGACGCGAATAGCGCCGACTGGTGGAGCATATGCGCCTGTCCCGCAGCGCACCGTCGCCTGATCCGGACTACCAACGGCCTAGAACGACTGAACAAGGAGGTGCGGCGGCGCACGCGCGTCGTTGGCATTTTCCCAAATGCGGCTTCATGGTACGGCTCGTCAGGGCGATTTTGATGGAGCGCAACGACGAGTGGGAAACGGGCCAAGCCGATCTCACCTTCGCGGCGACCTAACTGACTTAACAGCGGCGCTTGGTTACATCCAGTCACTTTTACAGAAAGTACTTGACACTATCATGCCAACGCGCGCTTCTATGTGCTTGCCGAAAGCGCTACCTGGAGCGGGCTGGTGGTGTTTAGTTTATTCCTTGCTGGCGGGCTACCGTACCAATCCCTCACTGTGGAAAGCATTTCGCTTAGCATGATCGGCGGGACGCTGCTGCATGGATTAGCACTCGCTGATCACATCCGCATGCTACAGCACGCGAAACGTGTTGCCGAAGATACCGCACGACACAACCTCGAAATTCGAAGTGAGGAATTGGAGCATCTGGTAGCACAACGAACTGCTGAGCTGGAAATTGCGCGCAGGCATGCCGAATCATTGGCAACAATTGATGTGCTCACCGGCATCTTCAATCGGCGCGGGCTGATCGAGCGCGCGCAGCGTGAGATTTTGCTTGCACAACGATCCGGTCATCCACTATCGGTGATCTTTTTGATATCGATCATTTCAAGCGGGTTAATGACAAATATGGCCATGCAGCCGGGGATCGCGTGCTCCGCAACGTCGCGTCAGTGGTGGTAGGCATGTCGCGCACCACGGATTCTGTTTGGAAGAATTGGCGGCGAGGAGTTTTTACTGGTGCTGCCAGATGTCTCTCCTGAGGCGGCCATGCAGATTGCCGAGCGCATACGCACGCATATTGCCGAGACCGTGCTTGTTGGCGAGCCACCGATGGCAATCACGGCCAGCTTTGGCATTGCATGGCTTTCTGCGCAAATCCCGGACCTCGATGCGCTGCAATCAGCAGCTGACGCCGCGCTGTACCATGCCAAGCGGAACGGTCGCAACCTTGTTGAGTTGAGCGTCACTGTATAGCCGGTCATACGCTATGTAACTTTCTCGCGCCACGCTTCGTACTATACACTGGAACTGGAACGCATGTAAAAAGAGGAGCTGTCAATGCCAATTGATTATGGTAACTTGATCACACGAAGCTGGCACCTTACATGGCGGCACCGCGTACTCTGGCTGTTTGGCCTTATTGTTGCGCTTGGGTCCGGCAGCGCGAATCTGCGTACCAACAACATCAACTTTTCCAGCTCAACCGTTACTCCCGATCAGTTTCTGGCACGCTACGGCGTGTTGCTGATCATCGCGGCCATTGTGCTGGTTGTGTTTCTGATTGCATGGAGCTTCGTGCGCGCGCTGGCCGAGGCGGCGCTCATTGCTGCCACCGAACAGATCGAGCGCGGTGAATCGGCGCTTACCGTTGGCGGAGTGTGGCGGCTAGGCCAGGCGCATATGCTGCGGATGTGGCTGCTGAACTTCCTGGTCGGCCTGATCATGTTTGCTTTGGTGCTGCTTGCAGCGCTGCCGTTTATCCTGGGGTTGTTCGTCGTCATGCGCACCAATGATTTCAATGGGCCCGGGGTGGGCATAATCGGTGTGTTCGCGCTTCTCTGCTGCGCCGTACCAGTGCTGCTGTTAGTGTTTGCCGCATTGTGGCTTATTCAGCAGCATGCCATGCGGGCGCTGGTACTGAATCGCCAGGGCGTAGGTGGCGCGCTGCAAGCTGGCTGGGCCACGTTGCGATCCCACTTCGCCCCGTCATTGATTACGATGCTTATCTATGTTGGATTGAGCATTGTGGTAGGCGTTGTGGTGCTGGTGGTGCTCGCGCCGCTGATCGGGTTGCTTGTATTCGCTGGCGCGAGTGGCACTGTGAGTGCCATGAGCGTTGCATTGCTGGCAATGGTTGCCATCCTTGGGTGGCTGTTAGCAACGGTTGTATTGGCTATCCCGACCGTGTTCTTTTCTGCACTGTGGACCGAGTTGTGGTTGCAACTGCATGGCGGCGTCGTGCCAACCTACATGCCCGCCACGCCCGCGCAACCATCCCAATCCTGATCGCTAGCGCCAGCCTGGACGTTTGGTTCGGGCTGGCTTCAAAGAATGCGTTCGAGGAAGCGGCGCGTGCGTTCGTCACGCGGATTAGCAAGGCACTGCTCAGGCGCTCCTTCTTCAACAAACACGCCTTCGTCCATGAAAATGACGCGATCGGCAACATCGCGCGCAAAGCCCATCTCGTGCGTCACTACCAGCATGGTCATGCCGTCGTCCGCCAGATTGCGCATAACCTCCAGCACTTCGCCGGTCAACTCGGGATCGAGCGCCGAGGTTGGCTCGTCGAACAGCATGACTTCCGGCTGCATCGCCAGTGCCCGCGCAATCGCCACCCGCTGCTGCTGTCCGCCAGAAAGCTTGCTGGGATATACGTCGCGCTTGTCGAGCAGACCTACCTTGCGGAGCAACTCTTCGGCAACCGCAACAGCCTGGGCGCGCGGCATGCGCTTGACCAACAGCGGTGCTTCGATCAGGTTTTCCAGCACCGTTTTGTGGGCAAACAGATTGAAGCTTTGAAACACCATGCCAACCCGCTCGCGTAGCTGGGTGAGTTGGCGCTGATGCTCGCGCGTGCGCTCGCCGGCTGGAATAACGAGATTTGCGACGCGGATTTCGCCCTGGTTGGGCTCCTCAAGAAAGTTAATACAGCGCAACAGCGTCGATTTGCCCGAGCCGGAGCGCCCGATCAGGCACACCACCTCGCCGGATGCTACAGCCAGATCAATACCTTTAAGCACTTCAAGCGAGCCAAAGCTTTTATGTAAATTTACTACCTGAACGATTGGCTCGGACATGATCGATCCTTTGTGGTTACGCGCCGCGGTCGCTCTGCGCCATGCGATGCTCCAACCGCGCCTGAAAGTAGGAGAGCACAATGGTGAGCAGCCAGTACCACACTGCGGCGACGACCAGCGCTTCAAAGAAGTGCTGGCGCGGCAGCCCGGCCTGGCGCGCCTGACTGGTGAGTTCCTGAAGCGAGATTGCGCTTGCCAGCGCGGTGTCCTTCTGCATGGCAATGAACTGATTCCCAATGTCGGGAATAACGATTTGAAAGGCTTGCGGCAGTACAATCCGGTACATTGTCTGCCAGGGCGTCAAGCCGAGCGCTGTGGCAGCCTCTTTCTGGCCGAACGGCACAGCCTGAATACCAGCGCGAAAAATCTGGCTCATGTACGCGCCATAATTCAGGCTGAGCGCCACCACCGCCGCCACAAAGGGCGAAAGGACGAGTCCAATTTGCGGCAGCGCAAAATACACGAACAGAAATTGCAGAAACAGCGGCGTGCCGCGCATGAGCGAGATGTACAACCCGGCCAGACTGTTGAGCGATGCAATCTGTGACAACCGCGCCAGCGCCGAACCAAATGCCAGCAGCGTCGCCATTACAATCGAGACGACTGCCACTTCAAAGGTGATAATGACACCACGCGAAATGAACAGCCACCATGTCCGAACGAATTCAAGATCCAGCGACAGCGTGCGGAACCGGAATGGCCCAACCGTCAGCGACAGGCCGCTGAACAGGAGAACCAGCAGCACCAGCCAGACGCCCCACCAGAGCCCCATCGAGGCCCAGAAGGGCATCCGCAGCCGCCGCGCTGGTGGTTGAGTTGCTGTTGTCATTTTTTGGTCGTCAGATCAACGCCGTAGTACTGATTGGAAAGCTTGGTAAGCGTGCCATCCGCATGCATATCCTGGATGATTTTATTGATGGCGTCGTAGAGGCTCTGGGGCGACTTCGAGCTCGATTTGTCCAGCGCCACCGCCAGATCCTCGTAGTACACCGGATCGCCAACGACTTTGAACGGCTGCCCGCCTTTGATGGCGTCCTGAATGGTTGGTAGCGCTGTCAGCACCGCGTCGAGGCGGGTGCCATTGCCGAGCGCCAGGTCTTGCAGCGCGAGTTGGTCGGTGTCATAGATTTGCACATTGACCTGCGGGGCTGGCACCAGAATCTTTTCGCCCTCAAGCTTAAGATCGCCTTGCAAATAGCTCTGGTAGGTCGTCGCCGTGCCAACCCCAACATTCTTGCCTTGCAAGCCGTCAATCGATGTCACGTCGCTATCTTTGTGAACGGCAAACGAGGCTGGCGTGTAGTAATACGGTTCGGTAAAGAGGAGTTTCTTCGCGCGCTCGGCGGTCACGGTCATCGAGCCGATGTTGATGTCCCAGCGGTCGTTCCAACTGCCAGCCGTAATTACGTCGAAGTTGATGTCCATAAACTCCGGCTCCACGCCCAGGCGCTTGGCGATCTCGCGCCCAACGGCAATGTCAAAGCCGTCCCATGTACCATCGGGATTCTTGTAGCTTTGTGGTTTGTAGTTGGCATCGGTGGCGATGCGGAGCTTGCCGGTCTGCTTGACCTGCGCGAGGAGATCATCGCCGCTGCTGGCGCTTGCCGAAGCAGCAGTTGGTTGGGCATTTGTGTTTTCTGCGGCGGTGGCGGCGGGCGCGGCGGTCGGCTGCTCGGATGCTGCTGCGGTTGGCTCAGCTGCCGTCGAGCCGCTGGACGTGGGCTGCTCGGCTGCGCCGCATGCAGCAAGTAGCGCCAGCACCAGCACCAGCATCGAGTCTCCTAAGACACGAGGTACCTTCATCATGCACTCCTTATACTTATGTCTACGTATACGAATAGCTGGTACGCGAGAATCGCCAATTACCGCTGCGAGGCGGATGGCTGAACATTAACCTTTTTCTTTAGCAAGCACAAAATAGCTCCGAAGTTGTGCCATTATAGCGTTCCTGCACACACTGTCAAATGCTACGTTGACAGCATGAACAAGCCATGCTACCATTTTATTTACTCATAAACAGGCGTTCATATTATGGACAGTGGCCATACATCATATACAGGCACCCAGGCGATCCAACGCGCGGCGGCAGTGCTGAAGGCGCTCGGCGCGGACGCGGCAGCACTCACGCCGCAGGAAGTCAGCCAGCGCACCGGCCTGAATCGCAGCACGGTGTACCGGCTCTTGAGTGCGCTCGAAGCAGAAGGGTTTGTTGCGGCGGATGGCGATGGGCGTTACCGGCTTGGGCCGGAACTGGTTGTACTTGGCGGGCGAGCGCTACACCAGATGAACGTGCGCGCGGTGGCGCTGCCGTGGCTCCGCGAACTTGCCCGGCAGACTGGCGAGACGATCGATCTGGAGGTACTGTCGGGCGCAAGTGTCATGATTATCGAGGAGATTGCCGCCGACCACCTTTTAAATACCAGCAGCAACATTGGCCGCATGTATCCGGCGACATGCGCTTCCACCGGAAAGGCGCTGCTGGCGTGGGGGCCATCTGAGGTGCTGGAAGGCATGCTGCGCACTGAACTGCCAGGCTGCGGGCCACGTTCCATTCGCGACAGCACAGCACTGCGCGATGAACTGGGAACCATCCGCATGCGCGGCTACGCGACCTCGTATGAGGAACTGGAAGCGCACCTGCATGCTGTCGGCGCGCCGATTTTCAACCATCAGGGCGAGGCTATCGCCGCAGCAAGCGTGTCTGGTCCGGCGGCCCGCCTGCCGCGTGAGCGCGAGCCGGAGATTGCGCGGCTAGTCATTAACACCTGCGCGGCGATTTCGGAGCGCCTGGGTTATCGAATAGATTAGCCACAGAGCACACAGAGGCTCAGAGATGGTATCTCTTAACTCGGTGTTCTCTATGCACTCTGTGGCGCGCCATTCAAAGGAGATTCACATGGATATTTCAACCTTTCACTTCGAGCCGGATCTTTCACTCGCCACAACGATTCCGGCGCGCTGGTATACCGACCCGACCATGCTGCCGATTGAGCAGGAGCGCGTGTTCGGCAGCACCTGGCAACTCGTCGGTCGGCTGGAGCAGGTGCGCAATGCCGGCGATTTTTTCACTTGTTCGGTTGGCAACGAGCCGTTGGTCGTCACCCGCGCGAGCGACGGCACGCTGCATGCTTTTTACAACGTATGTCGCCACCGAGCCGGAGCCGTCGCGGAAGGTAACGGCAATCGCAAGATCTTTCAGTGTTCCTACCATGGTCTGGACGTATGATCTGGACGGTCGGCTGCGCACCACGCCGGAGTGGGAGGGTGTGCGCTGCTTTGATAAAATACAGTACGGGCTGAAGCCGGTGCGCGTGGATACATGGGGGCCGTTCGTTTTCGTAAATCTCAGCGAGGCTGTACCGTCGCTGCACGAGACGCTCGGCAAGATTCCGGAAGAAACCGCGCACATGCCATTGGAGCGCATGGGCTTCTATAAGCGCGTTGATTATGAGATCGACTGCAACTGGAAGGTGTACGTCGACAACTACCTGGAAGGCTACCACATTCCGCTCGCGCATCCTGGCCTGTTCAAAGATATCGACTACAAGCAGTACCGCGTCGAGACCGAACGCTACTATTCGAAACAGTTCGCGCCGATCCGCGAAAAGCCCGACTCGCTCTACCGCCGTAATCTCGACGACGGCGCGGCGGCCCAGGCGCTGTACTACTGGATGTTTCCGAACCTCATGCTGAACATCTACCCCGACAACTTGCAGATCAATATCATTCTGCCGCTCGGCCATGATCGCACGCTGACGATCTTCGAGTGGTATGTGTTGGACGTGGACCGGCCCGACGTAGCCGAGGATTTTCACAAGTCGTTCAAGTTCAGCGACCTGGTGCAGAAAGAGGACATCGAGATCTGCGAGGCCGTACAGCAGCGGCTCACGTCGCGCTCGTACGATGTCGGGCGCTTCTCGGTGGCGCGCGAGAACGGCGTGCACCATTTTCATGGCCTGCTGTGCGAGGCCTTGCAGCGCTGAGCAGCATTGGGCGCAGTGCGGTCGTTGGGTGCCTATGCATTGCGCTGCGATTGCATACGCTGGCCGAAACGGGATGAGCTAGCCTGCGGTTCATCTCCTGAATAAGTGTATTAAGCTGCAATGCATACGGTTTAAAACGCCAAACTGATGGATGGGGCAGCAACGCGTGCAGTCTAAAACCCTGCCAGGGATATTAGACTGCACTGTATGCAGCCTAAAATGCCCACGCCGGATTAAGCTGCACTATGGGATGCAGTCTACTCATAAGCATTTGGGCCGCCAATTACGTCAACCTCTCTAAGTACAGAAAAGGCTCAAGCCTTGTGCTACAATATGTTGAGAACAGGCAACATGGAGGCCGCTTATGGATAAAGCTTGGAGCCAACTTGATGCAGTAGAATCGCTACCCGATAAAGTGAGCGGTGCTTTAGTATTCCGTGGCACGCGTGTTCCGGTTGCTGCCTTGTTTGAAAACCTTCGCGATGGAGCAACCGTTGACCAGTTCCTTGAATGGTTTCCCGGCGTCCAACGTGCAGATGTAGAAGCGGTTCTCAATCATGAAGTTACGCTGCTTACCAGTGCGGAAGCGGCATGAAGATATTGTTTGATCAAGGAACTCCTGTTTCACTCCGACGACATTTGCTTGAGCATAGTGTAACCACTGTTTACGAGCAAGGCTGGTCTCATTTGCTCAACGGGCGGCTCCTTGAGGCGGCGGAGCAGGAAGGCTATGGACTGCTTATCACAACTGACCAAAATCTGCACTATCAGCAGAATTCTGGTTGGACGGCAACTTGCAATTATCGTACTTCGCTCAACATTCTTGGCCGCGTATTCAAAACCGTATTGTGGCAACTCAAGAAGCGGTTGCGCGAGCAGGAGCCGATACATACGAAGAGGTTGATATATAGCTCTTTATACAACAGCGCCCTGCGGCCCAACACCACGCTGCACCCGACGCGCTCTGTCAGTGCGATTTTGTCAATCAGTGGCATGTCATGTTCTTCTCGGTCTCGCATGCCATTACCAACCTCTCGCCGCGGCTGATGGCTCGTCGTTCGGCCTCTATCGCATCCCTAAAGTACGCCTTGTTCCTTTTTGCTCAGTCATTTCACCCCCTCGACAAGGGCTGGTATTTCTCGTACACTTACGACGTGTTACGAACGTAGTGGAGCATGGACATGCCAGACCATCAGCGCCCATACATGACATTACAGCCCATGTTCGAGGAATTGCGTGGCCCGCGGGTGCTCCTTCGTCCCTATACGCTTGCCGACGCGCAGGCGCGCCATACCGCAAACGCCGAGTCACGCGATCACCTCCGTCCGTGGGAACCTGAACAAGCCGCTGCCTTTCATACGCTTGATGAAACGCGCGATTGGATTGTCCGTGGCTCCGCCGATTGGTTGTTGCGGAGGCGGTTTTCGATGGGTATGTGGCAGAGCGCGACACAACGGTATGTAGGTGGTCTTGGATTACGTCCATGCGAGCCGGACGGCTGGTCGATTCCCGCATTTTCGATGGGGTATTGGATACGCGTTTCGGAGCAAGGTCACGGGTATGTCACAGAGGCGGTTCGGCTGCTTACAACATATGTGTTGGACGTGCTCCACGCACAACGGGTTGAAATTCGTTGTGCTGCGCGCAACACGCGGAGTATCCGGGTTGCCGAACGAGCAGGCTTCGTGCAAGAAGGCCGTTTACGGAATGCCTGGCGCTATGTGGATGGGACGCTCGCGGATGAAGTCGTCTATGCGCTTACTCCGACCGACACGTGGGCAGAGTCGAGCAAGGCCGATGAGCCGTCAATAAAGGAGCAATGATCGTGTAAAGTAGAGGAAAGGCCGAACACGGCGTTGCAGTTGACCGCTTCGCGCGAGATCGTGGCTATTTTGGCGCTTTCGTATGCAGCGCGCGCGGCGGCTGAACGCCAGGCCGTTCGGGCCGACACTCCGCTGCGGCCCGCATGCGCGGTTCACCGGGTGCCATCGCGCATTGGGCCGCCCTTAAGCCTCTGCTTTCATCTCTTGCTAGTGCTGGTATAATTGTCTTCGTTCAGCTCGAAAAACAGCAGCGTAGAGGATAACATGGCGACGACTTACACAATCGAGTATTCGCCAGAAACAGAAGCACATTTTCGTGTTCTGACTGCACGACAGCGCACCAGCGTGCTCGATACCGTTGACTAACAACTTCAACATCAACCAACCGTTGAGACACGAAACCGCAAGCCAATGCGCCCAAACCCAATCGCACCGTGGGAGTTGCGTATTGGTACGTTGAGGGTGTACTATGATGTGATAGATGAACCAGAAGCAACCGTCTTTATTCGCGCTGTTGGTATCAAGATTCGGAACATCGTGCGAATCGGCGGTGAGGAGATACAGCTATGACGATGCGAACAGTTGACGTTACCGAAGCAACAGAATTGCTCGCCCAGTATGCGCGAGAAACGCAGACCGGGCCGATTGTCGTTACGCAGGATGGACGCCCAATTGCTGTCGTGATGCCACTTGAAAATACCGATATTGAGACGGTAAGCTTAAGTGAGAACGCTGAGTTTCTTGCGCTGATCGAGCGGTCACGCGGTCGTCAGCAGCGAGAAGGCGGACTATCATCTAGCGAAATGCGGCGGCGATTGGGGATCAGTGAAGCATAACCCGCACTTTGAAGCTTTCCTATGCCGTTGGGCAGCCCAACACCGCCATGCAACCGACGCCCTTTGTCTGGCCGTTTTTGGTATTCGGTGGCAACATGCCATCTTTCCCGTTCAACATGCCATTACTCAGGGCGTCGGGCGCGGTTGAGCGCTCGTCGTTCGGCGCACAGAAGCAGAATCCATATCAAGGCGAAGTTTCCTTTGATGTGCGCCGCGGATGCCAAAAATACCCTTTGCATCCCCGCACACCTCGTGCTGTCATATGCACATAAAGAAAGAGGTACCATGGAATTTCGCATTCTTTATCAGGAACTTCAAACTAGCACAGAGATGATCCGTGCTTTATTGGCAGGCGTCGCACCAGAGGCAGCACGCCTCAAACCGAGTGCGGAGTCGTGGTCGATTCTCGAAGTGGTGTGTCACTTATACGATGAAGAGCGTGAAGATTTTCGAGAACATCTCGATTTCATTCTTCACCGTCAGAATAAAGCATGGCATGCGATTGACACCGAAGGTTGGGTAACACAACGAAAATATAACGAACAGAACTTCGCTGCGATGCAGGAAAAGTTCTTTGTCGAACGTGAAAAATCGTTTGCCTGGCTCAATGGATTACAGAATCCAGATTGGGAGAAAACCTATACAACTGCGTACCGCACAATCAGCGCAGGAGAGATGTTCGCCTGCTGGGTCGCGCATGATAATCTCCACATCCGCCAATTGGTGGAACTCCGGCGCTTGAGGTTAGAAAATATCACAAAGCCGTACAATCTCGAATATGCAGGTGATTGGTAACTGAATAGACACAAATCATTAAGCGCGCACGAGCGACAGCTGCCAACGCTAGTCAACGCGGCACGTACAGAAGGCGAGTGTTGCCACGGCGAGTACGGCTTTAGCACGGGCAACGTGGCTGGCTGGATCAGTATGGGAACGGCTGATCCATTCCAACCACTGCTGCTCGTCTTGTGTAAGCGGTCGTAGCGGCTCTTTTTGGCGGCGCGTCATACGTGCTCCTTGACTGAGTAGAATACCTCAGACAACGAGTATAGCAGTTTCTGCTCATTATGGAGATATACAACCTAAATGACCCATTAATGCATCGAGCTACGGGATTATCATGGCGGCATCAGCCACCTGCATGGCCTGGCGCTGCTTGAACTCCGTGAAGGACTCCGGGATGACGATTGGCGTCACCGGCAGCACCATGGCGGCGTCTGCTACCTGCATGGCCTGGCGCTGCTTGAACTCCGCGAAGGACTCTGGGATGCGCATGCTGGCGACCGGCGCGTCGGACGCGGCGGTGCGTGCCCCATCATGGGCGAGCCACAGGACGCCGAGCGCGATCATGAGCAACACGCCTACGACGAGCGCCGGGCCGATCCACAAAGCACGGTTCTTGTGAGCAAAGGTTCGGGTGTTCATACGATCCTCCTTGTGTTGTTTATTGCTTGCCTGATACTATTACAGCATGTGCCTGGTTCCAGCGGGTGACGCTTTGTGGTACACTAGTGACACACGAGTGACACATCCATCTCGCCCCACCCCCGTTCCGTCGCAGAGAGGTGCTGTGATGGCCGACAATTTCTCTTTCGGCTACTGGGTGCGCCGCCGCCGCCGCGCGCTCGATCTGACTCAGGCCGATCTGGCGCAGCAGGTGCATTGCTCCCTCAGTCTGCTGCGCAAAATCGAGGCGGACGAGCGCCGTCCATCGTTGCAACTCGTCCAGCTCCTGGCCGAGATCTTTGCGCTCGATCCAGACGAGCGTGATATGCTGCTGCGGGTTGCACGCGCCGAGCGGGGACCAGATCAATTAGAACTTGCCACGCAGCCTATCGACGCACCCACGCCTGCGCCACTGCCGAGCGGCATGGTCACATTCCTGTTGACTGATATCGTGGGCAGCACCCGGCTGTGGGAGCAGCATCCGAATGCAATGACAGTGGCGCTCGACCGCCATGAAGCGCTGCTGCGCGATGCCATCACCGCTCACGGCGGTCAGGTATTCAAGACGGTGGGTGATGCCATGTATGCCGCCTTCACCAACCCCACCGACGCGCTCGCCGCCGCGCTGCACGGCCAGCGCGCTCTCCAGGCCGAGGATTGGGAGGCATACGTCGGCAAAGACAGCCGCACCAATGACGAGCATCCGCGATTTACTATCGCAGTGCGCATGGCCTTGCACACCAGCCCGGTCCAGCAACGCGACGGCGACTATTTTGGCCAGGCGATCAGCCGGGTCGCGCGCATCCTGTCTGCCGGCCACGGTGGCCAGATCCTGCTCTCGGCGGCGACGGCGGAGCTGGTGCACGATCATTTGCTGCCCGATGTGACGCTCCGCGACCTCGGCCTGTATGCGCTTCGGAGCCTGGCGCGGCCCACACCAATCTTCCAGCTGTGCGCGCCCGACCTGCCGGATACCTTTCCGCCGCTGGTCACGAGTGGAGGCCCGACGACGAACATGCCGACGCCAGCAACGACCTTCATCGGACGTGAGCATGAGATCGCGACAGTAACGGACATGCTGCACCAACCCAATGTGCGCCTGGTAACATTGACTGGGCCGGGCGGCAGCGGCAAGACTCGCCTGGCGTTGCAGGCGAGTAGCCAGTTGGTGGAACGTGACCAGTTCTCGCACGGCGTCTGCTTCGTCAATCTCGCGCCGATCAGCGACCCCAATCTGGTGGCCTCGGCCATTGCGCAGGCGCTGGACGTGCGCGACACCGGCGGGCAGCCGCTGCGCGAAACCTTGAAGAACTATCTGCGTGCCAAGCGCATGCTGCTGGTGCTGGACAATTTCGAGCAGGTGGTGGAGGCCGCGCCGCTGGTCGGCGAACTGCTGGCCACCGCGCCCCGTCTGACGGTGCTGGCAACCAGCCGCATGCCGCTGCACCTGTCCGGAGAACACGAGTTCGCTGTGCCGCCGCTGGCGCTACCCAACGCGGCCCAGTCCGCGACGGTGGCGAACATTGAGCAGTACGATGCCGTGCGGCTGTTCACCGAGCGCGCCCAGGCAGTCAAGGCTAACTTCGCCGTGACCAACGCTAATGCGCCAGCGCTGGCCGAGATCTGCTACCGGCTGGACGGGCTGCCGCTGGCGATTGAACTGGCGGCGGCGCGCGTCAAGCTGTTTCCACCTCAGGCGCTCCTCACAAGGCTCGACGATCGGCTGAAGTTTCTGACCGGCGGCATGCGCGACCAGCCAGCCCGTCAGCAGACCATCCGCCACACGATCGACTGGAGTTATAACCTGCTGGACGCTGGAGAGCAAACATTGTTCGCTCGGCTGAGTGTGTTCGTCGGCGGCTGCACGATCGAGGCGGCTGAGGCGGTCTGCAAGGCGAACGGCGACCTGCCAATGGAGATTGTGGATGGTATCACTGCGCTCGTGGATAAGAGCCTGCTGCGGCAGACGGAAGATCCAGATGGCGAACCGCGCTTCACCTTGCTGGAGACCATCCGCGAGTACGCACTGGAGCGGCTGAAAGCCAGCGGCGAAGCAAAGGCGCTGCGGCGGCAGCATGCGGAGTATTATCTGGCGCTGGCGGAGACGGCGGAGCCGGAACTGCATCGCGCGGAGCAGCTACTCTGGCTGCAGCGGCTGGAGCAAGAGCTCGACAATCTGCGGGCGGCGCTGGCGTGGAGTCAAACCAGCGCTGCTGGCGTTGAAACCGGGCTGCGGCTTGCGGGAGCATTGGGGCGGTTTTGGCAAATGCGAGGCCATCAAAGTGAAGGGCGTGCATGGTTACTCAGCATCCTGGCACATCCGATGGCCAACCCCACGGCAGCGCGGGCCAAGGCTTTGAACTGGGCAGGATTCTTGGTCGATAGCAAGAGCCAGCAGGAGGCACTCTTTGAGGAAAGTCTGGCGATCGGCAGAGCGCTGGGGGACACAGCCAGCGTCGCGGATGCGCTTCGAGGTCTGGGAATGATAACAGAAGCGGCCCCTGAGCGCACACAGGCACTCCTCGAAGAGAGTCTGGCGCTCTGCCAGGGAATTGGCGATACCTGGCGCAGTGCTAGGGCACTACACGCGCTTGGGCGGATGGCTAATGCTCAAGGCGACTTTGGACGGGCGATAGCGCACTTTGAGGAGAGCCTGGCGCTGTCCCGGCAACTGGAAGATCGATGGGGTAGTGTCAATACAACATACCATTTGGTCGCGGCGAGAATGATTAGCACGCAGAGTTACAGTGAGCTGATACTGCACAATACGGAGATCCTGGCGCAATGGCGGCAGCTCGGCGACAAGAACGCCTGCGCCGAAACACTAAACGCCCTGGGAGAGCTCACGCGGTATCAGGGGGAGTATGGACGCGCGGCGATGTACTACGCCGAAAGCCTGGCGCTGTGGCATGAACTGGGTGATCGATCATGGATCGCGTTAGTGCGCAACAATCAGGGATGGCTGGCGCACAACCAGGGGGACGAGGCGCAGGCGGCCGCGCTCCTGACGGAAAGCCTGGTGCTGGCTCGCGAGATCGCAGAGCAGAATACAATCGCCTGGTGTCTGGCGGGACTGGGCTGTGTGGCCATGGCGCAAGGGCGGGCGGAGCGGGCAGCGCGGCTCCTCGGCGCGGCCAAGGCTCCATTCGACGCCACCGGCATTCTCACGCCTCCCGTCGACCGGGCCGAGTTTGACCGCAGCGCCGCCGCCGCCCGCGCCACGCTCGGCGAGGAAGCGTTCGCGGCGGCGTGGGAAGCGGGGAGCGCGCTGACGCTGGACGAGGCGGCTGCGGAGGCGCTTGGCGACAAAGGCCCGAATGAAGAACAAAGTTGGGCGGTCAAGGAGCACTAAATAGAACAAAGGTGTACGCCATCTGTAAAGGCGGGCCTCAGACTCGCCCTACTCCGTCATAACACCAATACAACATCAACGCGGCACGTACAGAAGGCGAGTGTTGCCATTGCCAGGATGCTGGTCCTGGAACGTGCGCAACGGCTGCCGCGCTGTGGCAGAAAAGTTATTAACTGGCACAGCGTCGAGCTGCAACTGCTCGCCCTCGGTCAGCAAGAGCACCATCGCGTTGTCGCGCCATGCCGTGTCGCGGAAGCTGCCACTACTGCCCAGATCGAGCACCTGCTCGCCCGAACCGTTGGCATGGACCAGGTGCAGTGTAAGATTCGGGTTTTCGTAGTCGGGAGAAAGCGCGTACAGCAGCGTGGAGCCATCCGGCGACCAGGCGAGTGTTCGTAGCATGCCCGGCTGCTCATCGCGAATGGTGGCCACCTGGTTGCCCTGCTGGTCGATAACGCTGATCCGCGTGGTCGGCGCGCCGCCGCCAAGTGGGCGCTGGCCGGTTGTCAGCGCGAACCGGCTACCGTCGGGCGACGGATAGGCCCCAATCATTGCGCCTTCGTACATGCGCCGCTCGGCTCCGCTAGACGGATCGATCATGATGAGGTCGCGCGGCGGCGCGTCCGAGGCCCATAACAGATGCTGCACAACCAGGCCCGACGAGAGCCACATGACTGGACTGGGAAGGAACGATAGATTGTTTGGATCAGTGGCCATGGTCGAGCCGTTTCGCAGCACACGCGCGCTGTTGTTCTCAAGATCGAAGACCTGCAACGTCCACTCGTCGCCAGAGATAGTCGTAATAGCAAGCTCATGCCCATCTGGTGAGAAACTAGAGCCCGCCGCGCTGGTTCCATCTTCAACCAGCGTGCGACTGGTGCCGGTTCGCACGTCCACGAGCACTAGCCCGCCCTGCGAGGTTCCATACACGATATACGCGCCATTTGGCGATGCTTTAGGCCAGTAGATCGGTGCAGGATAGCCACGCTGAGCGAAATCCAGCGGCGCGCTGCTGTTGGTAAGCGGCAGCACAACATTTGCCGACTGAATCCAAATGTCGTTGGATGGCAGCAGCGCGGTCGAAGTTGTTGCCGTCGTCGGAGTCGATGTTGGCGCGACGGTCGGCGGCGCGGTTGGTTCAGCCGTTGGCATGCTGGTGGCGGGCGGCTGTGTCGCAATTTCCGTAGATGGCTTGGGCGGCAGCGCTGGTTCAGTCAATATTGAAACTGATGTGGTCGTCGGGGCGGAAGTATCCGGCACAGATGGCTGGACTGGCCCGCATCCGGCCAGGAATGCGAGCAGCAGCGCGCCAGAAATCCAAAATCGATATCGTTTTCGCATGATTTTCTCCTTCATACACGTCGTGAATCATTAAACGCGCGAAGGCATGCAATTTTTGTGAGCGCGGCCTACACAATCAATGATAAAGGCCAGCTTTGTGACAAGCAACATATCAGCTAAGTCCACGGTGCGCGATCTCCAGCGCGCCGCGCAATGCAGTCTCGTAGCCGAGGTGACTCAGGCGAACTTCCGGTACCGGCACGAGCTTGAGTTGATCATGGAGCACCTGCCGGGCCGCGTTGATCAGCCGCTCGCCACCACCGACTGCCACGCCGCCGCCAAGCACTATGACATCTGGCGCATACAATGCCGCAGCATTGCGCAGCCCCTGGCCCAGATTGTAGCCGACCTCGTCCCATTCGTCGGCGTTGAGTTCCTCGGCAGGCTTGCCGTACACGCGCCGGATGCCATTGCCGGATACCAGCGCCTCCAGGCAGTCGGGCGCGCCACACTCGCACATGACGCCCGCCGGGTTGGCGCAGCGGTAGTTAATCGACTGGTGGCCGACTTCGGGATGCGCGCCGTTCGCGCCACGGTAGAGCGCTCCGTCCACGATGAAGCCGCCGCCCATCCCGGTGCTGACCGTAACGTACACCATGTGGCGCGGACGATCGGCGCTTGCGTAGTATTCGCCCAGCGCCGCGACATTGGTATCAACGTCCACATAGAACGGGCTTCCGTAGCGCTGCTCCATGATCGCCTTGAGCGGCACATCGCGCCACTCTGGTTGGTGCAGCGGCGAGACGATGCCCTGCTCCCAATCGAGCGGGCCGCCGATTGCCGCGCCCATGCCGCCGATCGGCTCATCGCCCGCCACCTCGCGGATCATGGCGTGCAGCAGGTTCAAGCCTTCGTCGAGGCCGCGCGGCGTGGCATGGCGCACCTGGCGCACGATGCCGCCGCTGTCGTCCGCCGCCGCGACGATCAGCTTCGTGCCGCCAATGTCAAGACCGATGGAGAGGGGCATGAATTTAGTCTTCTACTTGCTTGATATATGAAGCAAGAATTTCGTCAGTTGATAACAGATTTGAGACTTGTACGTCAAAATTTAATCTTCTTCTCAGTTTTGATAAAGTATGTGTTCGTGATTCCAGTTGTTTTTCAACAGTGATATCGTTAGGAAGTAACTGCAAGGGGATAATTTCATTGGCCAGATGATATTGTAGCATAGCAACAAGGTTATAAATAAGTACAGAAATAACGCGTAAACTTTGAGACATGTGCAATGCTGTCCAGTTAACTCTATAGTACTCTAACTTGAAATTAATACCATTTCCCTGATGAAGACGCGTAGCCTCAGAAAAACCCATTCCATATTCGCTTTGCCATTTAATTGGTTCAGCATCGCCATCTGAATGAAGCATGAATAGGGTAGGAGTAGAGCGTGTGCGGAAACCATGTTTCAATTGATTGTACTCTCCACGTCTTGCATCATCTATGAGATCTCCAGAAAAATAATCATACCATTCTACAAAACTGGAACTTTCATGTGCTTCACAGTAGCTATATAAATTTTGAAGAATACTCTGCCAATTAGTAGTTTGAGTATTGAATCGCGTATAAATAGATTTGCCATTTCTTATCTTCTCAGTTATACGATGCAAATCCTCAACTCTGTATTTTAATAACCATCCTTGTACACAGTTAGGAGCTTGTAATGAAGCGTAGAATAAAGCAAAAAGCGTCTCTAGAGCATGTGAATAAGCTAAGCGTAGAGCGGTTGCACCGTGCTGATTTTGATTAGATTGCAGTAATGGTTCAAACGCATCTGCTTGAGCGTTAAAATATTGCGGATCAATACTACGAATAAAGGCTAAATTCACATTATGGCTTACTCCCCAACAGGCAAAAGGACGTTCATCTACCACAAACATTTGAATTGGCATTGTATCCGCTGACATTATGTTGCTCCAGTTCTTATTACAACAGTATTCTCTCATGAAGAATATTTAAATCTGCTGACCAAACGATGTTCCTGCGTGCTGCGGCGCGATTACACGCCTGCGCCACTCAAGGATCTTGGTGCAGGCGTGCCAATGCCTTAAATAACCTGAATATGATTACTTCAACTCAAACACCATTATACTTTACAGTCATGCATCGGCTCGCTCCATCGCTCCATCTTGGCGGACTATATTACAATGTGGTGACGCCAAACGGCTCCGTTTCCTCCGGCTCCACTAGCGTGCGCCGCGTGGCGCGGAACTGGCTGATATACAGGTGATAGTAGAAGCCTTGCTGCGCCAGCAGTTGCTCATGCGTGCCGCGCTCGATCACCTCGCCATGATTGATCACCAGAATCTGGTCGGCATCACGAATGGTGCTGAGCCGGTGCGCAATCACAAAGCTCGTCCGGCCCTCCATCAGCCGCAACATGGCCTCCTGAATGTGCTTCTCCGTGCGCGTGTCCACGCTCGACGTCGCCTCATCCAGAATCAAAATGCCTGGATCGGCCAGAATGGCGCGCGCAATCGCTAACAACTGGCGTTGGCCCTGGCTGAAATTGCTGCCGCGTTCCGACAGCGGCGTGTCATAGCCATGTGGCAGGCGGTGGATGAACTGGTCGGCGTTGGCGAGTTGGGCGGCAGCAATCACCTCGTCGTCGGTCGCGTCGAGCCGCCCGTAGCGGATGTTGTCCATCACCGTGCCAGAGAATAGGTAGGTGTCCTGCAACACAATGCCCAATTCGCGGCGTAGGTCGTCCTTCTTAATTTCACGGATGTCGCGGCCATCGACGCAAATCTGCCCGCTGTCGATGTCATAGAAGCGCGTCAGCAGATTGACGATTGTCGTCTTGCCCGCGCCGGTCGGGCCGACCAGCGCCACCACCTGCCCCGGCCTGGCATGCAGCGAGACATCCTGCAGCACCGGCGTTTTTCCATCGTAGGAGAAGCTCACATCCTCGAACACAACGTCGCCTGTGATTTCCGTCAGCGGCTGCGCGCCCAGTGCGTCCACCTCGGGCGCTTCGTCGATCACCTGAAACACGCGCTCGGCTCCGGCAATCGCCGCCTGAATCAGATTATACAGATTCGCGATGTCGCTCAGCGGACGTCCGAATTGGCGCGAGTAGTTGATAAAGCTCGCGATTGTGCCGACCGTCACCAACCCTTGCAACGCCATCCAGCCGCCAACGCCGCCGACAATCGCCAGGCTGATGTTGTTGACGACGTTCATCAGCGGGCCGACGAAGCCGGAGAAGATCTGCGCCTGCGTGGCGTCCTTCCGCAATTGCTGGTTTGCCGCTGCGAACTGCTCGATTACCGTCTGTTCGCGCACATAGGCTTTGACCACGCGCTGGCCGGTGATCGTCTCCTCGATGATGCCATTGAGCTTGCCCAGCGACGCCTGCTGGCCGCGAAAGCCAGCGCGCGTGCGTTTGGTCACGCCGCGACTGATCAAAAGCATCATGATTGGTGTGGTCAGCAGGCTGACGAGCGCCAGCCGCCAGTTCAGCCACAGCATGACCGCCGCGACGCCGAACATCGTCAGAATGCCGGACACCAGCTGAGTCGCGCTCTCGGAAAGCACCATGTTGATGTTTTCGACATCGTTCGTCAGGCGGCTCATCAGGTCGCCATGCGCGCGCTGGTCGAAAAAGCGTAGCGACAGCGATTGCATGCGCGTGAATAAGTCGTTGCGAATGTCGCGCACGGTGCGCTGCGCCGCGCCGGCCATAACATACGTTTGCAGCCAGGTGAGCAGCGAGGTCAGCGCGTAGACGATGATCATGAGTACGCTGATGCGCGCCAGATCCCGGCAGATCGCCCCGCAACATGTAGGCGTCAATCGCCTTGCCAATCAGATACGGACCGAGCAGCGTCAGCGCTGAGGTGCCAGTCACCAGCAGCGCCGTGAGGATCAGCGCTGACTTCTGCTGGCGCAGGTAGCCCCACAACCGCATGAGCGTGCCACGTGTGTCTTTGGCGCGCTTGACTTCGCCGATCATGTGGCGCGGGCCGCCCCGGCCCATGATCGGCGGCAGTTCCTGCGGCGGGCGCTGGTTTTGATTATTCTCCGCCATGCGTCATCACTCCCGTATCCATTTGCGACTCGTAAATCTCACGATAGATCGGACTCGCCTCAATCAACTCGTCGTGCGTTCCCTCAGCGACCACCGCACCGTCGTCCAGCACCAAAATCTTGTCGGCTGCCAGCACCGTGCTGATGCGCTGCGCGACCACCAATCGCGTCTGAGTGCGCCGGAGCTGCGCCAGCGCGTCCTGAATGCGCGCCTCGGTATCGACATCCACCGCGCTGGTGCTGTCGTCCAGAATGAGCACCGACGGGTTCGTCAGCAAGGCGCGCGCGATCGCGATGCGCTGCTTCTGGCCGCCCGACAAGTTGACGCCGCGCTGCCCAACTACTGCGTTATAGCCGTCAGGAAAGTGGCTAATAAAGTCATGCGCCTGCGCCATTTTCGCGGCGGCAATCACTTCATCGTCGCTGGCGTCAGGCCGCCCGTAACGAATGTTGTCGCGGATGGTGCCGCTGAACAGCACCGACTCCTGCAACGCCATGCCGATCTGCCTGCGCAATACATGCTCCTCGACATCGCGCACATCAACGCCGTCGATCGTCACATGTCCGCCGTTCACATCGTAGAAGCGCGGCACGAGATTCACAAGACTTGACTTGCCTGCGCCGGTCGCGCCCAGCAGCGCCACCGTCTGGCCCGGCTCGGCCACAAATGAAATATTTTTCAGCACCGGATCGTGATCTGCGCCACTGATAGTTGAAACTGACGTTCTCGAACGCCACGCGGCCCTGCGGCGCAAAGTCGCGCAGCGCGTCGGACGGATCTGCACATCAGGTGTGCTGTCGAGCACCTCCTGAATGCGCTGCGCCGACGCTTCCGCCCGCGACACGCGCATCACCAGCATGCTGACCATCATCAGCGACATCAACGTCTGCATCAAATAATTGATAAAGGCGACGACCTGCCCCACGTCCATGCTGCCGCCGATCACCCAGCGTCCGCCGAACCAGATCGTGCCGACGATGCCAGCGTTGAGCGCCAGCATCATAAATGGCATAGTGATGGCGCTGGTTCGCACCGCCGTAAGATTTTGATTCATCAGGCGGTCGTTCGTCTGCCCAAAGCGCTCGATTTCATGCGCTGAGCGCGCAAAGGCTTTGACGACCCGCACGCCAGCCAGATTTTCCTGCATGACGGTGTTGAGCGCGTCGAGCCGCTGCTGCACCTGCCCGAACATGGGAAAGGTTTTGTTGATAATCAGGATCAGCGCGACCAAGACCACCGGAATCAGCACGACGAACAGCAGCGCCAGACGCGGGCTAGTCAGAATAGCCATGATCAAACTGCCGACCAACAGGAGCGGCGCGCGGACCATCACCCGCAGCAAGATCATGACCAATTCCTGCACCCGCGTCACGTCGTTGGTCATGCGCGTGATCAGCGTGCCAGTTTCCAGCCGGTCCAGATTGCCGAACGACAGCGACTGGATCTTGCCAAACAACGTGTCGCGCATGTCAGCGCCGACGCCCTGCGCCGCCAGCACCGTATACACGGTGCAGCCCATGCCGCCCACCAGGCCGATCAATGCAATCCCGACCATCCACAGGCCAGTATGAATCACAACATCCATGTTCGATTGCAGAATGCCCTGATCGATGATGCGCTGGATCAGGCGCGGCTGCAATAGGTCCATGGCGACTTCAAGCGCCATGAGCAGAGGGGCTAACACAGCCCAGCGCCAGTACGGTTTGAGAAATGAACTAAGCTTGCGCGTTGCTCGCATGAACTGGGTCCTTTATATTCGTTAGCCGGCTAACGAATAGGCTAAAATTTTTATACTGTTATTTCTTGTTGCGCTGCCCGCGACAGGCTTGCGATCATCTGACGAAAGAGGCGCTCCAGCATGACGTATTCTTCCGGACCCACATCGGCAAAGGTTTCATCGGCAATGCGCCGAATTGCCACCATCATTTCGACCTGAACGGCACGGCCTGCTTCCGTCAGGTACACGCGCGACACACGCTGATCATTGGCATCCGGGTGGCGTTCGAGGAAACCCGCCCGCTCCATGCGCCGAGTCATTTTGGTCATCGTCGCTGGCGCAACGCCCACTTGATTCGCTAAATCCGTCAGCGTCTGGCCGTCCTGCTCATGGAGGCGGAACAGCAGCGAGGGCTGCCCGCGATACAGGCCAAGCGCCCGCAGCCTGACACTGGCGCGTTCATGGTGCAGGCGGCAGACCTGGGCCAGCAAAACATCGAGCAGTTCAAGCGTTGGTTGTGAAGTCACAGGCGATTCTTGTGAGAATTATTTAGCCGACTAATGATATATCTATTGTACAGGAAAAAGATGCTTTGTCAACCAACTGTATTTCGGTGCTACAATGCCGCTGATCAGGTTGAGCAAGGAGGCACTCATGTCAGATCCATCGACGCTTTTCGGTAGTGACTCGCCGCGTTCGCTGCGCGTTTTCGACCTGGAACAGCCCCGCACCGACCGCATGCCGATTCACCCGTCGCACCGCCCCGGCTACAGCTACGTGCTGCACCGCCGCCATCAGGACAGCTACGGGCAGGACGGCCCGCGCACCGGTGCATCGGGCATGATCGTCTGTATGGAACATACCGGCACGCACATCGACGCGCTGTGCCACCAGGCCGCCGACATGACGCTTTACGGAGGTATCGAGGTGACCGCCACCGTGCAAGGCTCACGCGGCTTCACGCAGCACAGTATTGAGCATGTGCCGCCAATTGTCGCGCCGGGCGTGCTGCTGGACATGGCCGCCTATCAGGGCGTTGAAGCGCTGCCGGAAGGCTACGCCGTTAGCGCGGCGGAGTTGCAGGCGTGCTGCGAGCGTCAGAATGTCTCCATTCAGAATGGCGATGTCGTGCTAGTTTACACGGGCAACGAGCGCATGTGGGACAACGAGGAGCGCTATCTGGCCGGTCCTGGCATGGCCGGCGATGCGTCACGCTGGCTGGCGGGGCAGGGCGTCGTGGCCGTCGGCGCGGACAACATGGCCTGGGACGTGCTTGGCCTCCAAGACCCGGAGCTTGGCTGCACACTGCCCGGCCACGTCATCTTTCTGGTGCAGCACGGCATTTACATCATCGAAAACCTGCGGTTGGGCGAACTGGCTGCCAGCCAGGTGTATCGCTTCACGTTTGTCTGTACGCCGCTCAAATTCGTCGGCGCGACCGGCTCGCCCGTGCGACCGATTGCGATTGTTGCTCAGTGATGCTGCTTTCACACAATGGAGTATCGCATGAACGAGATATTGGAAAAATCATTTCTTTGGCCGTCCAATACGCTTGCTGCTTGCTCTGAGACCTTGTGCTATTTTGGCACGGTGTTCCGGTGTTAGTGATCGGCCTTTTCGTTGTTCGCTTAATGTTTGTTTCAATGAGTTCAGGTTTGGGCTTACCCTTTGCACCGTGATAGTTTACATATGAACGGGAGCGACCATACTTATCAAAAGGTTGAATAAAGGTTCCACATCCACAAGCACACGGGATTGGTTCTTTTGGTTGAGGTGCGCGGCCATGCAATGCGAGATGGCATTGCCGACACATTGTTAGGCCATTGTTAATGTCATAGCGCAGACTGGAAAATTGTGCATACGGTTTTATGTGGTGTGCTGCCAGTCCACGCTCGTGCTTTTTGCATTGCCGTCTGCATTGCTGACAGATGTAATTGTCACGTTCAAGCACAGCGTTGCGCCAAGCAAGGTACTGTTTATCTTTAAATCGTTCCCATGGTCGCCCACCTTTCCATAAAGGATGGCGCGCGCCGCGCAAGAGTTTCCCATTATGTCCTTTGGTAGCCAGAGCTTTGGCCTTTGCTTCATCAGACATGACTCGTCCAAGTGCTTTCTGTCTGATTTTATCTCGTGATAGCTCTGAAAGTTTACGCTCTATACTGCGCGTGGATTGAATAGCACGTTTGTATTCAGGAGTTTTAGACAATCCCAAGTCACACGCCCAACGTTGGATTGTTGGACGTGATACACCAAACTTCTCTGCGAGAATTTCATTTGCAGTTGTCGGAAACAGGTCAATAAATTCTTGAGGTACTGGTAACTTCTTCATGTATCTATGATACACCGATTCTAACATTTCATATAGAGTTGTTTGAGAAGTTGAACAAGCGCAAGCGCGCACGCAATGCCTGACAGTAGTACGCGATTACTGGCATACCATGTGCAAGATATAGACAGGTACTATCGAGATTCGTGTCCAAGTCACTGACGCGGGCGTAAGGGAGAAAATCGATGAACAAACGTAGCATCAAAAGGGGGCGGTGGTTGAGCATGGCAGGCGCGACATGGGTGCTCGAGTCGTTGCTGTTGCTCAACAGCGGCGGGTTTGTAGAAGATCTGCTTGATACCGCTCGTAAGCAAACGCAGCCACGCCGCTGGCCGTGGCAGCAGAAAACGTTGCGCGACCGTTTGAAAGATTATGGCGAAGATGTAGCTGACTATGCCAAGTTGCAAGGCGATGTGCTGCTTAACATTGTGCAGCATCAGAGCCGCCCTCGCCGCTGGCCATGGCAGCAGAAGACCATCCGCGATCTGCTCGACGAGCGAACCGAGGAGTTCGCAGAACTCGCCGCCGTACAGAGCGCAGAGCTGGCCCGAGCAATGGCGCAGCGTCGCGATGAATTGCTTGACATTGTTCGCAAGCAGACGCAGCCACGCCGCTGGCCATGGCAGCAGAAGACCGCCTATGACCGCGCTCGTGAGCGTAGCGCGCAGCTTGCCAGCGTGGCCGCCGAGCGCAGCGCGCAACTGGCCGCGCTGGCCGCCGCCCGCCGTGATGCTTTGGTAAGCGAGGCGCGCCGCCAAAGCAAGCCACGCCGCTGGCCATGGCAGCAGAAGACCGCCTATGACCGCGCTCGTGAGCAGCGTGAGTCACTGACGCAGACGGCAGCCGATCGCTACAGCACCGCGAGCGATCGGGCGAAAAATCTGGCCGACCGCTCCAGCACGGCGCTCCGTAAGTCGGCAGATAGCGCCAGCGACTATGTCCAGCTGGCGAAGGATGCCATGCCCGGTGTGCTTGGTGCGGCTGGGGTGGCAACAACCGCAGCGACTTCCTTGCTCAAGGACAACGCAAAGAGCGCCCGCGAAAGTGTCAGCACATCGGCAGGTTCAGCTGGCTCATCACTGAAGGGTACCGCAAAGAGTGTCGGGTCGAGCATCAGTTCAACTGCTGAAGATGCTGCCGACGCCGTGCAGTCCGCAGTCAACAAGCCGGTGAAGGCCGTGAACAGCGGCGTCAAGGCCACCAAGCGCACCGCGCGCTGGAGCCGCCGGCTGTTCCGCACGGCGCTGTGGGCTGGGCTGGCGGGCATTGTCGTAGGCATGCTGGCCGCGCCCGAGTCGGGCCAGGAAATCCGCAAGCATTTACAAAACGCATTCGACCAATTGTCGCGCTCGGTGCAGGGTGGTGGTAGCAGCACGAGCACGCAGGCATAGCATGCTTCATGCATGTGGGAGTATGTTCGGCTGGGCTTCGGCCCAGCCTTTTTTTGATGTACACCTCTAGCGCATGCATAAAGCCTACATGCAATACAGAAACATATTCTTTTGTATACTGTTTGCGCAAGGGCGAGCAAGCACTCTTTGTAAATAAGGATGAGCAATTCTATGACGCATGTAGTTATTGCAGCAAATGAATTACGCGACGAGCATGTCGCGCGCGTCAAGGCTGCGATTCATGGCTGGGGCACGGTGGAACGTATTGACGAGCGAGTGTCGGATGAGGTGTTTATCGAAACATTGCGCGGTGCTGATGTGGTGTTTGGATTACCTTCTGCAACTGTATTGTTGCAAAGTGATATTAGATTATGTCAACTTTCCAGCGTGGGCTACAACAACTACCTTGGGAAAGGGCTGGAACAGAAGCACGATCTCACGATCTGCAACGCCAGCGGCACGATGGGGCCAGGCATCGCCGAGCATGTGCTGGCGCTGATGCTGGCGCAGACTCGTCATCTCGCCAAACATATTCATGATGATGCGGGGCGGCGCTGGGAGCGCGAGCCAGCCTACGGCGAGTTGTTCGGCGCGACGGTCTGCATCGTCGGCCTGGGTGACCTTGGCACGGCGATTGCCGAGCGTTGCGCGGCGCTCGGCATGGAAGTCATTGGCGTGCGCCAGGAGGCCAGCAAAGGACACCCGGTGGCAAAGCGGGTCTACGCAACTGAGCAACTCAGCGAGGCCGTTGCTCATGCCGATCGTGTCATCGCCATCCTGCCCTCTTCAGAAGACACCCAGCATATCTTTGACGATGCAGTGTTCCGCGCAATGAAGCCAGGCGCGCACTTTTACAATGTAGGGCGTGGCAACACGGTAGACGAGCATGCGTCGATCAAGTACCTTCAGAACGGCCACCTCGGCGGCGCGGGGCTTGATGTGTTCGAGCAGGAGCCGTTGCCACAAGACAATCCATTGTGGAACATGGCGCATGTGATTGTGACGCCACATGTAGCGGGCCGCAGCACCCATGAGTACGACCGGCAGTGCGACCTGCTGATTGAAAATCTCCAACGCTACCACGCTGGCGAGCCGCTGCGCAATGTTATCATGCTCCATTGACATGCGTGAGTGCTGGCGAAATGGTGTGCAATAGGCAGCATGTCACCTCATCGCATCTTTCCGCTCTAGCAACTTCACGCTCGCATAGAGCGCGTCGATATGCGGCGTCGGCTGCATCGACCAGGCCGCGCCAGCTCGGCCACCGCGCCGACCAGCGCGTCAATTTCAGCCCGTCGGCCTTTCTCGATATCCTGCAGCATCGAGGTCTTGTGCTCGCCGACCTCCTCGGCGCCGGCTGATGCGTTTTTCGATGCTGAGGCCGAAACTCGATGCCAAGCTTTTCGGCGATGGCCTGCGCCTCGGTCATCATGCGCGCGCGGCCAGCGCGCGCGTCGGCGGAAAGCGGCAGATATCCACCAACGTGGCGTGCGTCAGCGCCGACTGATCGGGTTGAAAGCCAGGTTGCCCCACAGCTTGATCCATATCTCGGCGCGGATGTTCGACCGCACCGGTGCTTTCAATCCGGCTTTGGCAAAGGTCTGCGATAGCTGGCTGATTCGCCCGTCTTGCTGCCGTCCGAGCTCGCCCAGCGTAAAGCGGTTCCCTTCGATGTGCTTGATCACGCCCGGCGCGACGATCTCCGCCGCCGGATAGACCACGCAGCCAATCACGCGATCCACTTCAATATTCGCTTCAATGATGCCATCGGGATCGACCGCCTCGATCCGATGTCCTTCTAGCGGCCCACCATGTTTATGAAAATACCACCACGGAATACCGTTTTGCGCAGTGACAACCATCGTTTCCGGGCCGTAGAGCGCCCGCATGTCGGCGGCGATCGGCGGCAGTTGATGCGCCTTGACGGCCACAACCACGACGTCCTGCGGCCCGGCCTCGGCCATGCTGCTGGTCGCCATGGCGGGTTGGGCGACCTCGCGTGTGCTGTCGGCGCTTTCCAGCACCAGACCGTTCTGCTGAATGGCTTGCAGGTGCGCGCCACGGGCGATCAGCACAACGTTTTCGCCAGCCAGCGCCAGCCGCGCGCCCAGGTAGCCGCCAATCGCGCCCGCGCCGACGATGCAAAATTTCATCGCTTCCCCCATTGCAGATTGCAGATCGCAGATTGTAGATTGAAATGAATGGTTACAGTTTGGTTCATGTACATTCTACAATAGCAATATTGAATATTCTGCTTATCAAAGAAGACATGAACGAACAGCAGTTCAAACAACGAACGAAACAGTTAGCGCTACGTGTCATTCGCCTGGTCGAAACGCTGCCGCACGGACGAACATCTGATGTTATTGGGCGGCAAGTTTTACGTTCTGCTACATCGGTTGGCGCCAATTATCGTGCCGCATGCCGAGCGCGCTCCATCGAGGCAATGATTGCGAAGCTCGACATCGTCCTTGAAGAGGCCGATGAAACACTCTACTGGTTGGAACTCCTCATAGAAGCAGACATAGTCCCGGAAGCTCGCCTCACTGCTCTTATGAACGAAACAGACGAAATCACAGCAATGATAGTTGCGTCACTTAAAACCCTTCATGCCAAATCAATGAAAGCGCCCAGACGTGTGTGTTCCGGATACTGATCTGCAATCTGCAATTATTTATTCCGTTAATCCCAGCGTCTGCGCCATGGTAATCCGCTGCAACTTCCCCGTCGCGCCACGCGGAATCGCCTCCAGAATGTGAATCGTGCGCGGCACCTTGAACTCGGCCAGCGAAGCGGCGCAGTGCTCCTTTAGCTCCTGCTCGTTCGTCTCACCGTTGAGCACTACCGCCGCATGAACTTCCTCGCCGAGCATCCGGTGCGGCACGGCGAAGGCCAGCGCCTCGGCCACCGCCGGGTGGCGCAGCAGCACGTCGTCGATCTCCAACGGCGAAATCTTCTCGCCGCCGCGGTTGATCAACTCCTTGAGTCGCCCGGTGAGTTGCAGGTAACCGTCGCTGTCAAGCAGGCCCTGGTCGCCGGTGCGGAACCAGCCATTCGTGAATGCGGTCGCGTTGGCCTCGGGGTTGTTCTCGTAGCCATCCACCACATTCGGCCCGCGCACGACCACCTCACCCTTCTCACCCATCGGCAGTAGGTTGCCGTCCTCGTCCATGATCCCGACATCGACACCGAAGCCGTAGCCGACTGAGCCGGCCTTGTGGATGGCAGGCGGCAGCGGATTGGACGCCATCTGGTGGCTGGCCTCGGTCATGCCGTACGACTCAATCACTGGCGCGTTGAACACCGCTTCCATGCGCTCCATGACGACCGGCGGCAGCGAAGCACTGCTGGAGCGGATGAAGCGAAATGGATTGGCCTTGATGATGTCCATGTTGCGCTCGGCGCGCGCGAGCAGCAACTGGTGCATGGTCGGCACGGCCGAGTACCAGGTCGGCTTGAACTCGTCAACCCAACCCCAGAACTCAAGCGCGTTGAAGCCCGCCGGACAGATCACCGTGCCGCCCGCTGCCAGCATCGAAAGCATCGAAGCGACAATGCCGTGAATGTGGAACAACGGCATGACACATAATGAACGGTCGTCGGGCGTGAGCGCCAGCGTCGAGATGATATTGCGCGCCGAGGCTGCCAGGTTGCGGTGGCGGATCGGCACGCGCTTGGGGCGGCTGGTTGTGCCGCTGGTGTGCAGAATCATGGCGACATCATTCGGCTGAGCTAGTTCAGTTGGGCGCGCCTCACGCGCTCCAGATACGGCTTCAAAACGCAGCGTGCCGTCGTCGTTGGTTATGGCACTGATGATCGTCATGCCGGGCGTGGCGGCGGCATGGGCGGCCTCAAGCGTATCAGGCAACGTGATCAGCGCTTTTGCATTGGTGTCCTCGTAGTAAAACGCGAATTCTTCCTGCTTGTACTTAGGGTTGAGCGGCGCAGCCGTGCCGCAGGTCGCCGCCGCGAAAAAGCTTAGCACCAGTTCCGGCCCATTCGCCATGGCGATAGCGATCCGGTCGCCGCGACCGAGGCCGAAGCTGTTCAATTGCGCTGCCAGCGCTTGAATGTTCTCGCGCATCTGCTGGAAGGAGAGCGCGGGCCGTCCGGGCGCAACCAGCGCCGGGTGTTCGTCTGCTCCACGGCCAAGCAGGTCGAGGAGCGTCGTTTGGGTTTGGTTTGTCATATTTCTATTCCTTTTTCTCTCGGCCCCTTCGATACGCGCTCGCTGCACTCGCGCTACTCAGGATGCCTTATAACACTTTCTGATGAGGGACAGATCCACAGCATCCTGAGTAGGCCGCAGGCCGTATCGAAGGGTGCGGCGGGTAAAAGCGCTCGTGCTTGCACTATTCAGGATGCCAGTTTCACCTCATCATGTCGAAAGCAGTCCACCACATGGTCGTTCACCATGCCGACCGCCTGCATGAACGCGTAACAAATCGTCGGGCCGACAAAGCGGAAGCCACGCTTCAACAAATCCTTGCTCATGGTTTCCGACTCAGGCGTTTTTGCGGGCAGATCGGCGAGTTCATGGCACGTATTCTGGCGCGGCGCTCCGCCGACGAACTGCCACACATAGGCATCAAAGCTGCCGAACTCATGCTGCACGTCGAGAAAGGCATGCGCATTCTGGATAGCCGCCGCAATCTTGAGCCGGTTGCGCACAATGCCCGTGTCGCTCAGCAGCGCGGCTACCTTGTCATCGTCGTACGCAGCGACGCGCTGCGGGTCAAAGTTATCAAAGACTTCGCGGTAGCGCGCCCGTTTATTCAGAATGGTTTCCCAACTCAGCCCGGCCTGCGCGCCTTCGAGCACCAGAAACTCGAACAGCGTCCGGTCGTCATGCACCGGCACGCCCCACTCAACATCATGGTAGGCGAGGCTGAGCGGCGTACGCGCCCAGGCACAGCGGGTTTTCTCATGTGTATTCATTTTATTTTCAAGCCACAGAGCACACAGAGACCACAAGCATTCGTGCAGAAGCAATGTCATTACACTACTTTGTCATGTTGAGCGAAGCGAAACATCTCTTTGTGCTTCTATGAATGCAACGAGATACTTCACTCCGCTCTGCTCCGTTCAGAATGACATGGCGGCGCGTTATTCCCCACTGGATGGCGGCAGTCGCCAGCAGCAGTAGCCAGTTTCTTCTTAGTTGGCCAGTTCCCACAAGTTCCTACGAGTTCCGCAGTTCCTTCAGTTCCCAGTTCCTTCAGTTCCTTTGAACCCTTATCATCGTGTCATCGTGTCAGTTCTCACCACCCGACCGCCGCACCGTCGCAGCGCGCCTCGCTGCCAGCCGCGTACGCGCCAGACGGCAGCCGCCAGATCGCCTGCCCGCGCCCGAATCCGCCGGACTCCGGCTCGATGACGACATCATGGCCGCGCGCGACCAGACCTTCGATGACATGGCGCGGCGTTTCAAGCTCCAGCCGCAGCGTATTGTCCTGCTCCACCCGCCATCGCGGTGCGTCAAGCGCGGTCTGTGGATTCATGCCGTAGTCGAGCGTATTAATCACCACCTGCGCATGGCCCTGTGGCTGCATGTGGCCGCCCATCACGCCGAATGGTCCCACAGCCTCACCATTGCGCGTCAGGAAGGCCGGGATGATGGTGTGATACGGGCGCTTGCCGGGCGCGAGCACGTTCGGATGGCCCGGCTCCAGCACAAAGCCAGCGCCGCGATTCTGGAGCGACACGCCCCAGCCCGGCACAACCACGCCAGAACCAAAGCCCGCGTAGTTCGACTGAATCATGCTGATCATCATGCCGTCGCCGTCGGTGGCGCACAGGTACACCGTGCCGCCCTGCGGAAACGCGCCCGGCTCAGGGTAGCGCGCCGTGTCGCCGATCAGCTTGCGGCGCTCAGTGTGATAGGCCGAGTCGAGCAACTGCTTCACCGGCACGTCAGCGTGCTCCGGGTCGCCAATGTAGCGGAACGCGTCGGCGAAGGCCAGCTTCATGGCCTCGATTTGCAGGTGATACGCTTCGGCGGTGTCGCGCGGCGTGCTCGCGATATCAAAGCCTTCGAGAATGCCGAGCGCGATCAGCGCCGTCAATCCCTGGCCGTTCGGCGGAATTTCCCAGATCGTGTGGCCGCGATAATTCACCGAAATGGGATCGACCATGTGCTGGTGTGCGCCGCCAGGTCGTCGGCGGTCATGAGGCCACCAGTTTCGCGCGCAAAGCCAACAATCGCCTCAGCGATTTGGCCTTTGTAAAATGCATCCACACCCTGCTCGGCGATCATCCGCAACGTGCGGGCATGGCCGGCGCTGACGAAACGCTGACCGACCGCAGGAGCCGAACCGCCCGGCGCAAACGTATCGAGGAAGCCCGCGAACTCTGCTCCCCGCCGCTGGCGTGCTATCTCCACCCCGCGCGCCCAATTATTGGCTACGATGGGCTGTAATGGCGCACCCTCGGCGGCGTAGGTAATCGCCGGTTGAAGCACATGCTCGAACGGTAGCTTCCCGAAGCGGCTGTGTAAATCCTGCCATGCCGCAACTGCGCCCGGCACAGTAACTGGCAGCCAGCCGTTGAAGGGCATGTCTTGATAGCCAGCCCGCTGCACCGCCTCAACCGTCAGTGCGGCTGGCGCGCGACCCGAACCATTCAGTCCGTGCAGCTTTTGCCCATCCCAGATCAAGGCAAACGCATCGCTGCCGATGCCGTTCGATGTCGGCTCCAGCACCGTGAGCGCAGCCGCCGTCGCGACAGCCGCGTCTACGGCGCTGCCACCTGCCTGGAGCATGGACAGACCCGCCTGAGCCGCAAGCGGGTGGCTGGTGGCGACCACGCCGTTGGCGGCGACCATGGGCGTTCGCCGGGTTGTGTACGGATTGTGAAGGAAATCAAGTTTCATGGAAACCTCTTACAGACGAAGGACGAAGGACGAAGGACGATTGTACCCTGATGGGCAATGACGATCAATGAACGTAGGGGCGGATCGACGTATCCGCCCGCCCAGCGGATCGACGTATCCGCCCACATCGCAGGAATATTGACAATCATCATGGGCGAACACGCCGGTTCGCCCCTACACATTGTTCTCGCAATGGCTCTTCGGCAATGGTAATTCGTCAACCGTAATTCGTCAATCAATCTGCCAGTGCTCCGGGAAGAACGTGTTCGGGAAGATCGCGCGCGCTTCGTTCAGCATGGCGCGGTACTCTGGCTCTCGGTAACGCTCCGAGACGTGAAAGAGCACCAGCTTGCCAACCTGGGACTCACGCGCCAATGTTGCCGCCTGGGTCACGGTCATGTGATAGTTTTGCACTGCCAGCGGCAAGTCGTCATGGCGGTACTGGCTTTCGCAGATGACCGTGTCGCAGCCACGCAGCCACGGCACAGAGCCGCTCTTGCGCTGCATCATCGAGCAGAAAATCGGTCAGGTAGGCCAGCGACTCGCCCGCCGTTTCGACGAGCAATTCTGCTCGCAACGCCGCGCGTTCGTAGCGTTGCCCGTCGATTTCAATAATTGGCGGATCGGCGGGCGGCGGCTCTTTGAGCTGGCGCAGCCATGCGCCGGGCGGTAGGCCAAGCGCTTGCAGGCGAGCGGTGTCAACATGCAGCCGTGGCCGTTCGCGCAGCACGTACGCCAATGTCGGCGTGCGATGCTCCATATGTATTGCTGCAACGGTGAAGGCCGGAGTCGCAAGCACCATGCCGGTGAACGGCTCTGCGCCAGCCGGATGCGCCTCAGCGAACGCCTCAGAGGTCTGGAAGCGCCAGCGCGCAATCTCAGCGGGCAATACATCATGCACATACCAGGTGCCCGGCGCGCACCAGATTAAATTCCACAAAAAGCCGCGAAAACGATGATGCATGATCGTCGCGGTGGCGGGCGGACCCCAGATCATGCCAGGCTTGTCAGCGCGGGCATAATTGGCGCGAAAAAAACGGTCGAATCCAGCGACATGATCCATATGCAGGTGCGAGAAGAAAAGATAATCGATGTCTTGCACCTCGGCGCGGCCAAGCGTTTGCAGGCAATCGCCGCAATCGAACAGCAGGTGATAAACAGCGTTGCCGCTGTCGACTGTGACGTACGCTGCGTTGTCGCGCCCGATCTCACCCAGAATGTCAAAAGAAATGGCCATGAAACCTATTGTATCAGCTCTATGGGACGAAGGACGAAGGACGAAGGACGGATGACGAATGTATAGTCATGCGTCAATGTGCTACAACGTAGCAAGAGTTGCGCCGCATCTTGACAGTTGCTGCTCCTCATGCTATTGTGAAAAATATCACTTAAGGAGCACGATGTTGCGCTCGTTATCAGCCACACCACTTTACATCGTCATGCGCGCGGTGAACGCCTTCGCCTTTGCGCTGGTGCTCACCTATGAGCTTGTGTATCAGACAAGCGTTGTTGGCCTCAATCCATTTCAACTCGTTTTGGTGGGCGTCGTGCTGGAAAGCATGACGTTTTTCTTTGAAATTCCGACTGGCATGCTGGCCGATTTGTACAGCCGCCGTTTCGCAGTGATTCTTGGCATCCTGCTTACCGGTGCAGGCTTTTTGATCGAAGGACTTGTGCCGACGTTCGCGTTTGTGCTGGCCGGGCAGGTGCTATGGGGCATCGGATTCACATTCTACAGCGGCGCGGAAACGGCCTGGCTCGCGGATGAAATCGGCATGGAGCACATCCACACGGTGTTGCTGCGCGCGACCCAGATCGCGCAGGTGTGTACGATTGCTGGCACGTTCGCTGGCGCTGCCCTGTCGCGCATAGCAGCAGTTGTTCCTGTGCTTGCCGGCGCGGCGCTGTATCTGCTGCTCGGCCTTGGCCTCAGTTTTATCATGCCCGAAAATGGCTTCCAGCGCGCAACGCGTGATGAAAGCCATAATCTCTGGCAGCATCTGATACAGCCGTTCAGAGAGACCACGCGGCTGGTGCGCGTGCATCCGATCCTGTGGATGATTTTGCTGCTGGGCATCATTATTGGCCTGTCCGTTGGCGGCTTCGACCGGCTATATACACCGCATCTGCTCCAGGACTTTATGTTTCCATCCGGGCTGGGCCTCGAAGCGACAGCGTGGCCGGGCATTATCAACGGCGTGGTTGCCGTCACGTCACTTCTTGGCATGGAGGTGGTGCGCCGCCGCGCCCGCACCACGGATCAAGCCGTGATCATCCGCTTACTCACTGGCATGTACAGCGGCATGCTGGTGGGCAGCGCCCTGTTCGCCGCCATGCATGCGTTCGGCTGGGCGGTTGGCGGCTTTGTACTCACTCAGACGCTGCGCAATGTGAGCCGTCCGCTGCTGATCGTGTGGATCAACCAGAATGCCGCGCCGCGCGTACGGGCGACGGTCATCTCCACCTACTGGCAGTCTAATGCACTCGGACAAATCGTCGGCAGCCCGGCGCTCGGCTGGCTCGGCACTGTGAGAACATTGCGTCTGGCGCTCGAAGTCGGCACGGCCGTGTACATCGCCACACTGCCACTTCTGCTATTCGCCCAGCGACGCTGGACGCGCGTGCAACACAATGAAGTAGTTGTGATCGATTGATAGGAACATGTATACTGTAGAAAATGCAGTATACAAATGTATGTGTAAACAATAGGTGGTTTATGCCTCGCACTATCTACTTCGATTGCTTCTCGGGCATCAGCGGCGACATGGCGCTGGGCGCGCTGCTCGACGCGGGCCTGTCGCTGGATGCGTTGCGCGCCGAGCTTGCCAAGCTGAACATCGACGGCTGGCAGATCGATGCTGAGCGCGGCACGCGCGCCTACCTGTCCGGAACGCGCGCGCTGGTTCATGCGCCGGAGCAGCCAACGTTCATCGCCATTTGTCGGATGTACGCGCAATCATCGAGAGGAGTACGCTCGCGCCGCGTGTCAAGGAGCAGAGTCGCGCTGTGTTCACACGTCTGGCCGAAGCCGAGGGGCAGGTTCACGGCATGTCGCCCGACCAGGTGCATTTTCATGAGGTTGGCGCGCTCGACGCGATTGTGGACATCGTCGGCGTGGTGGCCGGGCTTGACCTGCTTGGCATCGAGGATGTCTACGCCTCGGCGCTGCCGCTGGGCAGCGGCTGGGTGCGCGCAGCGCACGGCATGCTGCCGGTGCCTGCCCCGGCCACGCTCAACCTGCTCGCCGCCGCTGGCGCGCCAACACTTGCTGACGAGACCCCATTCGAGCTTGTCACGCCGACCGGCGCAGCACTCCTGGCGGCGCTGGCGACCTTCCGGCGGCGGCCATGCGGCTGGAACGGGTTGGCTACGGCCTGGGTGGACGCGATCTGGAACGGCCAAATGCGCTACGGGTGTGGGTGGGGACGCCGACCGACGACCGGCGAATGACGAATGAACATGCCCATCACCATGAGAGCGCCGCAACCGAGCCTGTGCTGCTGGAAACCAACATCGACGATCAGCCCGGCGAGCAGGTAGCCTACGTGACGGAGCAATTGCTCGCGCTCGGCGCGCTGGACGTGTGGCAAACGCCAATCCAGATGAAAAAAGGCCGTTCTGCCATGCTATTGTCTGTTTTAGTGCCGCTGCCGCTCGAAGAAGCCGCCGTCACATTGCTCATGCGCGAAACAACCACGCTGGGCGTGCGGCGGCGCGCCGTGGAGCGGCATGTGTGCGAGCGAGAGATCGTTTCTGTGATGACGCCTCTGGGCGAGGTACGCGTCAAGCGCAAGCACTGGGCGGGAAAGGACGTGGGCGCAGCGCCAGAATACGAGGACTGCGCCCGTCTTAGCCCGGCAGCATGGCGTGCCGCTGCGGGAGGTGTACCAACTTGCGCAACAGTGCAGCCAGTCAATCGACGCATGGACGATAGCTGGTAGATGTAATGCTTCATTGCGTTGGCGCAGCCCCTCACCCCGGCGCTGGCGCGCCACCCCTCTCCCAACTTGGGAGAGGGGCCGGGGGTGAGGGCCGACGTGCGCTAACCTTGTGAAACATTATAGGTAGGCGATAGCTTTTTGGCGATTTAACAAGGTACCCGTCTATGGTTAATGGACCATCGTCTATTGTCTCGTTAAGCACGTTTTGGTCGGCGCTTGCGACGGCGGCACGTCCATAGAAGAAGAGCCTTGCCCGCCGAAAAGACCGCTGATCAAGCCGCCGAGGATCGCCTGGCAAGCCAGGAATGCTCTGCGACGGCGCGGACGGCTGCGGTGCGCTTTGCTGTGACGACGCTCCGCCCTGCAATGCGCCATTCAGCAGCGCGCCGAACAAGCCTTCCAGGGCATGGAGGCTGCGCCCGCCGCGCCGGGATCGATCCGCCCGGTCGTGTCGGAGCCTTGCGCGCGCCGAAACCTGCGCTGAACCAGCTGTGCTGTTCGCGCCGCACGCTCAGGAGCGCTTCAGGATCGCCTGCGCGTCGGGAATACCATTCTGTTTGGCCTGCATAAACGCCATGATGCCCGGTAGCAGCACGTCCAGCATGGAGCCTTGACCGGGCTGCGCGCCGCTGGCCTGCTGGGTGCCGTTCAGCAAACCCTGCAACAACGGCATGAGATCATCGAGCGAAAAGCTGGTCTGGCCCTGGAGACGCTGCCCTGCGTCGGCGAGTCCCTGCGCGTAGATCGGCGCGGTCGCGCCTTTGCCCTGCTGACGTAGCACATGCGCCGCCTGGCCCAGCAGCACACCAATGTCGGCCTGACCGCCGGCATGCTGATTTGCCTGTGCCAGCGCTTGCGTGACCAGCGCGAAATTGTTGGCCATGTTGTCGCCAGTGTCGCCGTCGGCAGTGTCGATATTGTTGATGTGCATGCGGTCCTGCTGCAAATTTTGCGTGATCGCGCTAAACAGCGCCACAAGCGTGTCGGCTGAAGCCATGCGCCATGCTCCTTTCACATATTGTTCACACGGTTGTTGGTTAATGAGGCAAGAATTCAGCCATGTTGCCGCACTATACCAAATCTAAAAATATGGCATGTTGACAGTACATAGCTTTCGTGATTATTATACGGTTGCTATCATAGCGTGTGTTTAGCATGTGCATCAGTGAACGATGGTTTGAGATTGTGAGCGCTGCCAGCTATCGCACGCTCATTGTGGAGCTTTGCCATCACTCAGTGTCCTGTGTGATGTTTCCGAGCGTAGGAGGTTCTGCATGCCTATATGGGTATGGTGGTTTATCCTCGGCGCGCTCGTTGCCTGGCTGATCGAATGGATTATCGATTGGCAGTACTGGCGCGTGCGACTCAGAAAAACATTGACTGTGTAGGGCTGTTCAAGCGCCATGCGCAATCGCCTGCTGTCCGACCCAACGACGCGGCGCGGCGGCCGATCGCAGGTCGGTTCAATGCAGGACGCCGACGAGATCGTGCAGTTGCGTTCTGCGCTCGCTGCGGCGCAGCGAACTTCGCCCAACAGCACAAGGCTGAACTCGCTACGGCCCGTGAGGAACTGAGCGACGCGAATGCCGAACTTGAGCGGCTGCAATCGCAGGATGGCGCAATTCCCGCCGCCGAAGCTGAGCAACTGCGCGCGCGAATCAGCGAGCTTGAGGCGCAGCTTGCACAAAAACCGCCGAGTCGCGATGTATTCACCACTATCAACGGCATCGGGCCAGCTTTTCAGAAGCGGCTGTACGACGCGGGCGTGTGTACATTTGCCGAGCTTGCCCAGCAGACGCCCGAGCGCCTGCGCCAGATTGTGAGCGCAAACAACAAGCAGCGGATCAAGCCGGAAGCCTGGATCGCCGAGGCACAGCGCCGTGCACAAGCTTCATGCCAGGGAGCGGAGCGCGTAGTGGCCGACATGCATGACAATCAGCAGCCTGGCACAGCCCCGGTGCCTGGTGAGCGCGTGCGGCGACTGGTCGGCTGGCATGGCTACGACTGGATGAAAGCAGCGGTCGCGCTTGTGTTGGCGGCCTTGCTGCTGTATGGCAATGCGGCAGGCATGAGCGACGGCCAACCTGTGACAGCGACGCCGACGAGCGGCATGGCGATTGCCCAAGCAACCAAGGCTGCTCGCATCCGCCGCGCCTATAGTGACAGCAACGACGGTACAGAACGATGTGCCAACTGCAACAGCAGAAAGCACGGCAGCCCCAAGCCCGATGGCTGAAGTCGCCACGGCTGCCACGGACATGCCAACGACAGCACCATCCACCCCCGCAGCCACAGCAATTATCACTGGCACCAGCACGGCTATCGAGCAGCAACCCGCCGATATAATCGTGGTCACTGATGTGTCGGGCAGCATGGCGGCCAATAACAAAATCGCGGGCGTGCGGACGGCGCTCGCCAATTTTGCCGATTTGCTTAGCCCGCATGACCGCATCGAACTGATCACCTTCAGTAGTACAGCCACTGTCACATTGCCCATGGAGCCAGTCGAAGATGCGCGCGCGAGCGTGAAGCAGATCCAAAGGACTGACGCCCGGCGGCGCGACGACGCTGTACGACACGACTTTGCTGGCATTCAAAGGAAATGCAGGCTAACGGCGACCCAGCACATAAGCGCGTGATCGTTGTGCTGACCGACGGGGCGCGACGAGCGGCTCAACGCGAATGACGAGTCGATCCCCGGCTCCACAGCAACGCTCGACGAAGCACTGGCGGGTATTCAGCGCGGCGGCCAGAGTGGCATCAGGCTGTTTACCATCGGCTACGGCGCAAACGCCGACAACAATGTGTTGCAACGGATGGCCGCTGCCGCAAACGGCAAGCACTTTGCCGCCGGCCCCGCGACGATCCAGGAGGTCTATCAGACAATTGCGCAATCGTTATGATACCAAGCACATGCCCGTACGTGCTATAATGCCGCCACACGAACCGCCAAGTTTTTGCACACCCAATGACCACGATTACCCTGCAACCAGTGTGTCCATTCTGCGGCGCTCCTACAAAGCTGCGCTCCCGCTTCTGCACGGCATGCGGTCGCCCGCTGCCCGCCGCGCAGCCGCCCGCCATGCCGCCGGTTGAAGCGGCGCTCCCTAACCGACAGCTTGCGATCAAGGGCGACACGCTGCAACTGCGCGATCTGGTAAACGTGGTAGAATCGGGCGTACGTTGGTGGGAAAAAAGCCTCAACAGCGCCGACGCGCTGACGCGCCAGCATGCGGTGGAGGCGATTGGCGAGCTATCACGCATCTTGCAAAGCCTTTCGCAGCAGCTGGCACTTGGCCGCGAAACCGTGCGCGTGACCACGCGGCTGCCAGTCCAGCGCGTGTACACAGTAGGCTGCCCGGTCTGTGGGCGCGGGAACCGTGCCGGAGCGAAGTTTTGCCAGGGTTGTGGCGCGGCGCTTGGGAGCGTGCCACAGGGGAGGACAGAAGCCGCGATGCCGTTGCGTTTGAAAGTTGCGACACGCACCGACCAGGGCCGGGTGCGGAAGAACAACGAAGATAATGTGTATGCGGGCGAACTGCAACTGGCCGATGGTACGTCGGCCTATCTGTGCCTCGTCGCCGATGGCATGGGCGGCGCGCGGGCCGGCGAGCAGGCCAGCCAGATCGCTGCCGATGTTTCTTCGGCGCAGCTTCAACATGGCGTGGATCGGCAGCCGCCGCCCGATGATGAAGCTTGGCATGCGCTGCTTCAGCACGCGATCAAGCAGGCCAACACGCAGGTGTACCAGGAAGCGCACGCGAACGCTGAGCAGCGTGGCATGGGTACGACGCTGACGATTGCGATTGTTGTTGGCGACCGCGCGCATGTTGCCTCGGTTGGCGACTCGCGCGCGTACCTCATCAACGCGGCGGGACTGCGGCCCGACGGTGCAAAGGCTGTGCAGCTTACCTCTGATCACAGCCTTGTGGCGCGGCTGGTTGACATCGGCCAGATCACCGAGGAAGAAGCGCGCACGCACCCGCAACGCAACATGCTCTACCGCTCGGTTGGCACTGATCCATCGGTCGAGGTCGACACATGCTCCGAGCAACTGCGACCCGGCGACATCATTCTGCTGTGTTCGGATGGCCTGATATCGTACGTGCGCGATGAAGAACTGGCGCGCATCGTAATAGCGCATGCCGATCCGGACGAAGCCTGCGAGCAACTGATCGCGCTGGCGAACGAGCGCGGCGGCGGCGATAACATTAGTGTGATTGTGGCGCGCACGGAAGGCGGCTAATCATTACGAAATGCCCTGCGTGCGGCACCACCAATCGCGGCAGCGCGCGTTTCTGCACGTCGTGCTCCGCGCCGCTGAAAATCACCCGCCCGTCACCCGACGACCATGCCTGGCTGGCCGCAACATTACAAGCCGAATGCTCGTCTCAAGGGCAAAACGAACGCGCGCAACCAGAGGAAGGGAGTGTCATGGTAAACGCCGACCAGCAAGCAGGAGCATCCATGGAACCATCGTCCGTAGCACCGTCCGAATCAGCGCCACTGTTTGCCGAGCGCTACGAACTTGTGTCGCAGCAAGATAGCACGGTGGAAGTCATCGACCGCCAGCCGTGGCGGCGCTGCTGGGCATGCGGCGCGACATCGAACGAGGCGGGTGAATCGTTCTGCACTGAATGTGGCGCGGCGTTGGAAGGGCGACGCTACCGCGGGCAACTCCTTGAAGGTGATGATCTTCATGGTCTCGCGCTGGTACCCGGCGTGCATCATGAGGAAGCGCAGGTTGTGCTGCCCGCAATCTGGGATTATGTGCGCGCTGGCGAGCAGACGCTTACGCTTGCGGCAGGCAGCGACCAGCCACCGGTGGAGCCGCCACTCGATGAAACGACTGCGCTTCAGGTTGGCCTCGGCATGGCGCGGCTGCTTCAGGCACTCCACGCTGAAGATTTGGCGCTTGGCAAAACAAGTCCGTCCGATGTGGAATTGACTGCAACTGGTATGCCGCGCCTGCGCAACGTCGCCCATCTGCACCGCGTTGCTGACGCTGAACAGGAGCGCACGGACGACATGCGCGCGCTCGCGACGCTGCTGGAGTCGCTTACTGCCACGCCGCGCACGACCAAGCGGCTGGCCGAGCAAGACGCCGAAGAACAGGTTGACGAGCCGGGATTAGAGGGTGTACTGCGCGCGATTCGCACAGGCGAGATTGCGAACCTCGATGTGCTTGTCGAGCAACTCGACGAACTGCTGGCCGAGCGAACCCGGCCCATGCCGTTGCGTGCCCGTGTCGGCGCACAGTCGCATGTCGGTATGGTGCGCGACATTGACGAAGATAGCCTGCTGACGCTTCAACTCGGCACGAATCAGAACAGCCAGGGCCGCACCTGGGGCTTGTACATCGTCGCCGACGGTATGGGCGGCCACAGCGCGGGTGAGATCGCCAGCGGCCTTGCGATACGCGGCGCGGCGGAGTTGGTCATGCGATCCTATCTGACGCCTACGCTTGAGACCGATGCCGAAGATGAGGCAGAAAAACTAGAAGAAACGGTACGAAACGCTATTCTTCAGGCCAACGAGTACGTGTTGCGCGAAGGGCGCGCGCGTGGCAACGACATGGGCACCACCATCACGATGGCGCTGGTTGCGGGCGACCGCGCGGTGATCGGCAACGTCGGTGACAGTCGCACGTATATCGTCCATGATGGCGAGTTGCGGCGGATCAGCAAGGATCACTCGCTAGTCATGCGGCTGGTCGAACTCGGCCAAATCAGCGAAGAAGACATTTACACACACCCGCAGCGCAATGCCGTGCTGCGCTCGCTGGGCGACAAGCATGAGATCGAGGTCGACGTGTTCACTGAGCGGCTCAAGCCGGGCGATGCGCTACTGCTCTGCTGTGATGGGCAGTGGGAGATGACCCGCGACCCACAGATGGCCGAAATTATCGGCACGCATGACGACCCGCAGGCCGCATGCGCCGCGCTGATTGCTGCCGCGAACGAGGCCGGTGGTGAAGATAACATCACGTCGGTGCTGGTGCGGTTTGACACGTATGCCGCGCGAAATGGATGAGTCAGATCAGCAGCCGCAAGAACTGCTAAAGATTTATCGCCGCCGCCGCGATGCCCTTGAGCGTCAGATTGCGGTGCTTGGCCCGCACGCGCCATCATACATGCTGATCGAGTTAGAGGATGTAGGCAGATCCATTCATCAGCTCGAAACTGAACTTGATATTGCCGATGAAGATACGCACAGCATTGTTGACTGGGAAAACTATCAGTCACCAGTGATAACAACCTCACTGGCCAACACAAGTCGTTGGCTCGGCGGAGTGGGCGCGGCCGCGACGGCGTTGGCGACGCTCACAGTATTTATCGCGCGACTAAATACAGATATAGCGATTTTAGCTGGCTTTGGCTTTTTTATAGGGTTTCCAGGAGTGACAGCTGGAGTTGTTGGCGTAATTTTTGGAGTAATAGCATTGACGCGCGTAGAAACCGTAATGAGTCGTGATGGACGGCGTCATGCAACAATTGGTGTCATCGCCGGTTTATCCGCTTTGCTATTGTGCTGCGTGGCAACGGCGCTTGTGCCAAATACCGCAACTCAAAGGCCATAATCATCGTCATACACGGTATGTCGGCATGTGATCAAACGTAGCATGGTGCTCGACGAAGATCATGAAGCCAAACCGTATACTTTTATCGAGGTCTACACCATGGCCGAACCAATTAATCTAACCTGCACATGGGGCCGCGCGCGGCTGCCAGTCACTACCAGCGCGCAGGTTGCATACCTTCTGGTCGAGGCGCAGGCTCCTGCTGCCACAGAAAGCGTGCCACTGAACTTTTGCATGGTCCTCGACCGCTCTGGCTCGATGCAGGGCGCAAAGCTTGCGGCCATGAAAGAAGCCACCAAGCGCGTGATCGACACACTTACGCCGCAAGACGTGGTCTCGATTGTGCTATTCGATGAGACCGTCACGACCTTGCTGCCTGCCACGCCTGCCGCCGACAAAGACACGCTCAAGGCGCAGGTTGACCAGATTGAGGAGCAGGGCGGCACCGCCATGGCAGGTGGCTTGCGCGCCGGGCAGGACGAACTGCGCAAGAACAGCGCGCCCGACCGTGTGGCAGCCATGCTGCTGCTGACTGACGGGCAGACATGGGGCGATGAAGATGAATGCCGCGCGATTGCCGCGCAGCTTGGGCAGGAAGGCGTGCGTATCACGGCGCTTGGTCTTGGCGCGGAATGGAACGAAAAGCTGCTTGACGATCTGGCTGATGCGACCGGCGGCCTGTCCGACTATATCGCCAGCCCGGAGCAGATTACGACGTTCTTTCAGCGCGCTGTTCGCTCGGCGCAAGGCACCGCCGCACGCGACGCCCGGCTGCTCTTGCGGCTCGCGCGCGAAGTAACGCCGCGCGCCGTGCATCGCGCCACGCCAGTAATCGCCAACCTTGGCTACCAGCCGATTGGGCAGAGCGAGATTGCGGTGCGGTTGGGCGACATTGCTTCGGACAGCCCGGCGAGTGTGGTGATCGATCTCATGGTGCCACAGCGCACAGCCGGCACGTTCCGTATTGCGCAGGCTGAGTTGCACTACACGCCGGTGGGCGCTGCCGCCGAGCAGGTCTTGAAGCAGGATGTGTTGCTGGAGTTCACGGCTGACGCGCAGGGCGCACAATTCGACCCGCGCGTGATGAATTCTGGTCGAAAAAGTGACGGCATTCAAGCTCCAGACGCGCGCGCTGTCCGAGGCCGAGGCGGGCAATGTTGCCGGTGCGACCCAGAAACTACGCGCCGCTGCCACGCGGCTGCTCGATCTGGGCGAACTTGATCTGGCACGCAAGGCGCAGGAGCAGGCCACGCAGATGGAACAGGGCAGCGCCATGAACGCCGAAACGCAAAAAGAATTGCGCTATGCCACGCGCCGGTTGACACAAAAATTAGAGGAGTAAAATCTCAAAGAAAGAAGCGTGAAGGGTGCATTTCATCTTTCATCTTCTTCCTTTTTACTTTGAACCGGGGAGGATTGCATGAAATGTCCTAACTGCGGAGCGGAGAATGATGCTGCGAATAGCTTCTGCGAACAATGTGGCACGCAGCTCACTGCCGATGCGCCGGGAGCACAGATCACCATAGCTGATGCGCCAACGGCTGGTCTCCGCAACATGCGCGAACTGTGGCGCACAAGTGCTGCCGGGACAGGCCTTCTGCGACGAGTGCGGCGCAGTGCTTCCGGCTGCTGCTGTCACGGCTACAGCGCAGGCGAGCACGCCAACAAGTGGAGCGCCATATCAAGATGTTAGCCTGACGAATGGCAGCCAGCAGGATGCCAGTGGCGCAGGAAACAACCTGATTTGCCAGATATGCGGCCACCAGAATTTGCCAGGCGATCAGTTCTGCGACAATTGCGGCGCGGCGCTTTCTGCTACGCCTGTAGCGCAAAGCACAGGAATCCGATAGCAGCGCGTCGGCGCTGTTCGACAGCGAGGCACCCACGATGATTGATACCGCGCCGTCAGCAACTGAGCATGCCGCGCCCACCGCGACCATCCCTGACATGCCGTCTGGCCCGAATGATCCAAACCAGCCTGCTGAGCCGCCGCGCGAGGAGCCGCCCGCAACCGAGACGCCGGAGCAGGAGCCTACGCCAAACCCGCCGCCAGTGGAAGCGCCGCCCGCCGAAGAGCCGGAGCCGATGCAGATGCAAACGCCCGCGACTACATCCGCACCTGGGACGATGGACATGGCGACCTACGAAGCTGAGCGCAAACGGCTGGAAGACGAGATCAGCCGCCAGCAGCAGATTATCGCCCAACTGGAGCCAGTGCAGAACGCGCTGGGCGACGCCACGCCCGACGGCGTGGCCGACAGTCTCCAGCAGGCCCGTGACGCACTCGTTCAGGCGATGGTCGCCTACGACACGCTTCAGCCGCCTGCGCCTGCTATCGATCCGGCGGAGGTTGCCCGGCTGGAAGACGAGATCAGCCGCCAGCAGCAGATCATCGCCCAACTGGAGCCAGTGCAGAACGCGCTGGGCGACGCCACGCCCGCTGGCGTGGCCGACAGCCTCCAACAGGCCCGTGATGCCTTGCAGCATGCCCAGGCTGCGCTAGCTGCGATCCAGGGCGGCGGGGGAGCGCCCGAAACCGCGACGCCCGAGCCAAGCAGCACGCCCGAGCCGAGCAAGACGCCTGAGCAGCCCGCCATCCCAGAGAGTGATGTTGCAACAGCATCCTCCCACCAGGACGCAGTCGATCAAGTTGAGGCTGCGCCACCTGCGCCGGAAGCCGTACCTCCCGCGCCGCGCTTTGAACTGGAGGATGGGCAGAGGCTTTTCTTCCCGCCCAACAAGCAGGAGATCATTATCGGGCGCGAAGATCCAATCAGCGGCGTGTATCCCGAGATTGATCTGACGCCGTATGGTGGCGAGAGCGGTGGCGTGAGCCGGCAGCATGCGCGCCTGAACCATGCCGACGGGCAGTGGACGATCACCGATTTGAACAGCACTAACTACACCCGCGTGGATGGCAACAAGATCGAGCCAAACACGCCCGTGCCGGTGCAAGATGGCAGCCGGGTACAGCTTGGCCGCGTGGCAATGACATTTCATGATCAATAAATCATCGAGGTGCGACAAATGCAGAGGTGAAGTCCGACGTTTTGAGTTCTGAGGCGTCTTGTTGTATACTCATAACGCATCACGCAAAAATTGATAGTTTCAACTCTGTGTTTTCTATGTCTCGGTGGTTACAAATCGCCTGAGTAGTAATCTAAGGATGATCAATGGGGAAAGCATCACGATCAAAGCGCGAGCGCCGCGAGCAAACAGACTTTACGGCCCGCCTCACCGCCTGTGAGGGTACATGGCGAGAACAGCGGCCCGCGCCCGAGGAACAGGCGCGCATCACAGCAGCGCGCAAGCAGCTTGAACAATATCGTAGCGTCGCCAACGCGATGAGCCGCGATCCAGAAATGTTAACCCGACGTGGCGTTGAGGTGTTTCGGGCGGCCCACTTCGCGCCGCTCCACTTCGATGACTGGGTGATCGAGCAGGTATTCGAGGAGCTTGACGAGCCGCCGGTTTCGGAAGATCCGAACGACACCGCTTTCAGCGACTACTTGCGCTCCGCTGTCGAACTTGTGGCAACCGCGCCCGTGCGCCGGTCCATGGCCGGGCAGGTACTCCGCTTTCTGCCGCAGTACGTCGACGCCGGGCTGATCGAGGAATCACTGGTGATCGAGCAGAACGCCTACCTGACGGTGATGAGCAGCATGGTCACACCGTTGCTGGCCCAGATGATGGTCGGTGGGCTGGCACGCTGGTACGATGAGCATGAGGAAGAGAGCGAAGCGGAGAACGAGGAGCAGCCAGCGTAGCCTTCTATTTCCGGGATCGATATACGCCATTCGATCGGCGGGGCGGGGAAAAACCCGTCCCGCCTTTTTCTATATAGTTCATAAATAAGACACTACATAGATACAGATGAAGGAATAATCTCGTAGAATCAAGTAAGGTGGCAAAATAAGGAAACTTAGCGTATTGACGAATGCTGGTACGGACTTGCAACCAGCAGCGCTATCAACAGCACCTCGATAAGTTTGTCAACATAGCCGACTGTGGTTCGCGCGCCAATCAGAATCCACAGGAAAATAGTCAGTGCGGTAAAGCCAATGAAAGCCCAGCGCACCAAACCTCGGTGCTGCTTCAGCCAGGGAAGCGGCGCAACAAATGCCGCAAGCAGAGCCAGATAGGCAAGACCGTTCAGAATAAAGACCGGATCGGGGAAATTCAACGTACCATGAATAACAGCCGTGGCAAGCGTGAGCACGACAATGCCAATAAGCCTCATGTTATGTTGAACAAGTGTTAAGCGTACCATACAGCCACACGGCAGAAATGAGAGAGGTATGGATACTGAGCCACAATCGCTTAAGAACCGATCTCATTATAGATTAAGGCCGCTTCCTGCGCAACAGTCTAGCGTCGGAACTGCGCGCCATGAACGCCTTGCGGAGCTTGCCGAGATCAATACCGACGACATTCTGGCGGCGCTTGGCCTGGAGCATGTACGGCGCGGGCGAACGCTGCTTCGGAGGCTGTGTCATGGCCCAGCGCTGCGCCTGGCCCAGCAGGTGCTCGCGTGCGACGACCTGGTGAATGTGGCTGGTTTGCAAACTGGTGGCGCGTGGATGTCGGGGCAGTTTGTGCGTAACTTCGTGGTGGAAGGGCATGCACCTCCGATCAGTGGGCCGCTGCTCATCGTCTCAAACCATCCTGGTCTGTACGACACGCTCGCCCTGTTCAGCTCGATCAGTCGCCCTGATCTGCGTATTCTCGCGGCGGATCGCCCATTTTTGCGGGCGCTTCCTGCTACTATGCGCTATCTCATCACTATAGACGAACATGCAGCATCTGCATCATCGCGCATGAACGTGATACGGGCGGCCACGCGCCACATGCGGGCGGGCGGCGCGCTGCTGACCTTTCCCGGCGGGCGGATCGAGCCGGACCCGGCGGTGCTGCCCGGCGCGGTCGAGGCGCTCCAGACGTGGTCGGACAGCCTGGAACTGTTTATTCGCCTCGTCCCTGGCGTAACGGTGGTGCCGGTGGTGGTTAGTGGCGTGCTTTCGCCCGTGGCGCTTCGCCACCCGCTTACGCGCATCCGTCGCGCCAAAGACAAACAGGAATGGCTGGCGGCCATGCTTCAGGTCGTGTTTCCATCGTTGCAGCGCGGCACGGTGCGGGTTGCATTCGGGCAGCCACTTTGCTGGCATGCCGACCAGCCGCTCGACTCGGCAACACGCGCACGGCAAGTCATCGCTGAAACGCAGCGCGTGATGGAGCAGTACGTCCGCTAACACAGAGCTTACATGGCACGTCCACTGATTATTGAACTTTTATACATTGTGTATCGAAGCGCATTCAAACGAACTGCCGGATGAGTTGCACTGCCCGCTCGACCCCATGCTCGGCGCTGATATACTCGCCAATCGCGGCGGCACGGGCGTGGACAACTGGATCGAACGCACTGTGCAGCGCGGCGACAATGTGTTCGGATGTCAGATGGCGATGCGGGATCGGCGGCGCGCTGACGCCAAGTTCATGCATACGGCGGCCCCAGAAAAAGTTATCAACGCCGATTGGCACAACGACCTGCGGCACACCCGCCCGTAGCGCCGTCGCTGTTGTTCCTGCGCCACCATGATGCATGACCGCTGCCATGCGCGGAAACAGCCAGTCGTGGGGCACGTCGCCAAGTGGAAAGATTGAAGGCGGAAGGGCCGCGGGTGGCAGCCCGGCCAGGATGGCGCGTTGGCCGGTTTGTGCCAATGCATGTTTTAGCGTCATGACAAATGCGTGATCGCTGCGCGGTCGGAGGCTGCCAAAGCCAACATATACCGCCCGCGGGCCGTCCGATAGAAACTGCAGGAGCGCGGCAGGTGGCTGCCAACTGGCAGAATGGTCGAGGAACCAGTAGCCGGTGACATGCGCGCTTGGCGGCCAATCGGCAGGGCGCGGCAACACGCGCGGGCTGAACCCGTAGAGATGCAACATGTTGGCAGCCGCCAGTTTATTTTGGTGACTAATATGCTCAGCACGGCGCCAGTGACGGAGCGCGCCGCGCCATGCTTGCCACATCGCCCGCTCGACAACAGCATGCGAAAGCTGGTTGTACGTTGCACCGAGCGAGCCGGTGAATGGCTGAAGCGGGCTGGGAAACGCGGCAGTGCGCCCCAACGGCTGGAGCCACGCGGCGATACACGGCACGCCGAGCGTGGCGGCAAGTTCCGCGCCCCAGAAGGTTGGCAGCGTGATCATTAAAGCATCGGCGTGCTGCGCGGCCTGCCACGCGCTGTGGACGAGTTGATAGTATACAGGCTGGACTTGGCGCAGGTAGCGCAGCGTTGCACGAAGACTCCGCAGCACGTTACCAGTCTGTAACAGCGCGCCTGAGTCGCTTAGCAACGCGTTCGGGTCACCAGCGAGAGCGACAAACGGCAGGCCATGCAGAACGATAAACGATCGAAAGCGCTCAGACGCGGCGAAACGGACGTGGTAGCCCGCTTGCTGCAAGCTGATAGCCAGCGCGATCAGCGGCTGTACATCCCCGAGCGTGCCGCTCGTCAGGATGGTGATGTGCTGGGGCATCGTGTATCGACAGAGAAAAGGATACAACAGTGCGGCAAGTATAGCACGTCCGCATGGTCGTGGGAATAACTATACTCAACTACCTACGACAGATGGAACAACAGCAGGCTGATCAGATGAACCGGTATCCAGGCTGCGCTGCGTCAGCGTTGGGACTGTTGGCTGCTCCCACGGTTGGGCCATCGACTTCCCAGACCGTGACCAGCGCGTCGACCTCCCGCGCGCCGAGCGTGGCTGCCACCGAAAGCCGATGATGCCCGTCCCGCACAAAGCATTGCGCGCCCACGCGGATCAGGTCGCCCGACGGCAGCGCCCGGCCCTCCCGCCAGGCCGCGGCCACCGCTCAGCCATGTGCCGTGCTTGTGGGCGAAAGGCGGCATCGAAGTCGCTCGCGCGGCTCTCACTGCCCTGAAACTGGTCAATCAGCACCAGCTGTCGTCCCGCGCAGCGGCGGCTGCGGATGGTCCCGATGCAGGCGAGGTGCTGAGCTCCAGCAGACGGCGTGGCCGACGGTCCAGAATCCGCCATAGCGTAGTGGCGCATTTCCGAATGGTGTCATAAGTACGTTTGCCGTTCGCGCTCGTTGCCTATTGGGAGTGTGACGCGCTCGGAGCGCGGAGCCCAGACATACCCGCGTGAATCACCCCAATTCAGATGACATTGAGCAACATACAATATCACCAACTCACCTGCCCGTATCTCGTCAGCCTGGCTAGAGAACAGCCCTTCTAGCTCTTCTTTTTGGCCGCGACTTGCGCATCATCACGCTTGGGATTGCGTGCCTGTGCCTTTTTATAGCTGATGTTGGCAGCGTGCAGCAATTCGGAATAACTCTGATCCGACTGAAAGACGACATCATAGGTTTGCTCAAGATGATCGCGCAGGGCTTGGAGTGACCAACTGTTCTGCTGTTTCAGCCAGTCGATGCCTGCTGCTCGCTCATCAGCACTGAGAAAGGGATGCCAACCGCTCTATTGGAGCAGGAGTGCTTGGCGACCACCTGCAAGATAGGCCTTCTTGTTTTGGCTGACGCACCCAGGCGTACAGCTTAAGATGCTACTAATCGTCTCATAGCTATAGCCTTCAAGCGCCATTTTCACGGCAAGCCCGCGCCGGTACTCACGTGAATCACGATGTTCGGCCAGAAAAGCCAACAAATCAGCAGGAATGGCTGTCATTACAACCTCAGTTCACTCGCGCCAGTGTCCGCAACGCACACTTGCCGCTCAGTCTACCACGTTTTACAACTCTAGCAGGGATGCTATACCTAAAAATAAGATAGTTGAGCGGTAAAAATGTGTAAATATTTATATAAATAAAGTATATATGACAACGCAACGTATAGAATTATTATGCTTTCATCATATAGCAATCCTAGAGAAGTTATAAACTGTGCTACACTTGGCATCGAACTGATGATCAGATTTGAACCAAGGGTATGAGGAGCACAGCGATGAGCGTGGTACCGGCGGATCTGCAAGCCTTTCTGGATGAGCATCGGGACTCACGCGAGTATCGGCGGGGCGTGGCGGTCAAGCTGGCACTCCAAGGCTATCTGTACGCAACGATCTGCGCGATGTTGGATGTAAGTCCAGGGTTCATTAGCCAGGCGAAAATAGCCTATGAGACCGCTGGCGTCGATGGGCTACGACTCAAGTATCAGGGCGGGCAACCCTTTCTGACCGATGAACAACGACAGGCGGTCATTACCTGGCTCAAAATCCAGCAGACCTGGTCGGTTGAGCTGCTCCGCTCGCATATTGAGACCACCTATGCGGTGGTATACCAGTCCAAGCAAAGCTATTACGAACTCTTGGCCGAAGCCGGTATCACATACAAACGCTCGCAAGCGCGCAATCCAAAGCACGATCCCGAACAAGTTGTTGCGAAAAAAAAGCCATCCGAGCGCTCGTGATGCCCCTAGCAGCACAAATTGCCGCCAAGGAGGTAGTTGTCCTGTATATCGATGAATGTCACCTCAGTGCTGGCGACGCGTGTGGATATGTTTGGGGCCCAAGCCATCAGCGCATGTCGGTTCCGATCCTCAATCAACGCGACCGCCAAACCTACTATGGTGCTATCGATGCCTATACGGGTGAGTTGATCGTCGTCCCGCTCCAAGCCGGCACTACTGAATGGACACGGATCTTTGTTGAGTATTTGCGTGAGCAATTTACAGGGAAACGGCTGATCCTCTGTTGGGATGGAGCCTCCTACCATCGTAGCACCGAGATGCGAGAGTATCTCGAAGCCGTCAATCTTGGTCATGCGCACGACGATTGGCCGATCACCTGCATCCAATTTGCGCCCTATGCGCCAGAACAGAACCCAATCGAGGACGTCTGGTTACAAGCAAAAGACTACGTTCGGAAGCGCTGGCATCGCTGTAAGGATCACTTTCAGAGCATTACTGACCTGTTCGAAGAAGCACTTAATACAATCGTCTTTGACTTTGAGAAGCTTCGTATGTATCTGCCAGATTTACAAATCGCGTAGGACTGCTATAGAAGTACATCAAGAGAGATAAAGAAGCTGGAAATTATGTTCGGCCGTTGTTACGTTACAGAAACCAACACAAAAGCGAACCAACACGTAAGAGCGCCTACCCAATTCGGGTAAGCGCTCATAAAACAGAACGACAGATTGATCAGTGCTGGCCGTACGGCGCGGGCGGCACCGAGCGCAGGTATTGAACAAGCGCGGAATGCCATAGGAGAGCGCCTGCTGTGTTCCACCGTAGCCACCGTTTGTGACCATGGCATCCGTGCGCGGCAACAGTTCAGGGTAGGAGAGAAATGTACCGACGCGGGCGGTCGCGGGCAGCGGCCCCAACTGCATGTCTTCGATTGGGCGACCGCCGGTCGTGACGACCACCTGCACATCTTCGCCGGCCAGCCCGGCGAATGTTGGCGCAATCAGGTTAGGCATGCCATTCGCAACCGTACCCTGCGTCACATGCACCACTCGGCGCGGTGTCGCGGTTATTGAGCGCCATCGGCAAGCCATTTAGGACGGCGAGCGGTAAGTCAGTTTTCTCATGAAACCACATACCGCCAATGAAAGCATGCTTGATCGCCAGATTCAGCGATGCCAGGCCGCTCAACTTTTTTCCAGGAGCGAATTCTTGCGGGTCGAAGTCCTTTTTCAAATAATCGCGGGCATGTTCGAACGGCACTAATCGCGCACCAATCGCCTCAATGCGCTCGCGATGAAGCGCGCTGGTGTTCCACACGACCTCGTGGCCGCGTGCCACAAGCCCCTGCGCGAGCGGAAACATAGGATTGACGTGTCCGGCATGCGGGAAGGTGCCGATCAGGATAGGGCCATAGCATACTCCTTTATGTCGCTTGCACTCTTGCCACTGGTGTCATCATGGGTGGCGTTGCTGTTGAAGCTAGCATAGCGGAGCATGCCAATCGTGGCATAGCTCGATCGAGCTATTGGGGGAGCTATTCGTGTTGATTGCGAGAACGGAGAAAGCGCGTAAAAAGCGCTATTGTGTGGAGAGCGGCTCAAGGCCGAAGGCGCGGCCGCGGAGAGCGGCCTGCGTGCGCGAGGCAACACCAAGCTTCTGAAGGATGCTGGCAACATGGTGCTTGGCGGTGTAGATGCTAATGACGAGCGTATCCGCGATAGCCTGATTGCTGGCACCAGCGATCAGCAGGCGCAGCACCTCGACCTCGCGCGGACTGAGCGACGCGCCCGTCTCTGGTATGTGCAATCCCTCAGTCGGTGAAGCTTGCAGAGGCATTTCATGTGGAAGCGAATCATGAGGAATCGCAACTGCGCGCCCTTCCACATAGGCATGTAGCAGCGTTTCCAACTGGTCTGTCGCCATCATGTTGGCGGCACGCTCAGCCACCAGCAGTATGTGGGAGTCACACATGCGCCGCAAGCGTCGCCCATAAGTTGCGCGCCCGTTCAGCAGCATAGTAGCTCGTGACAGGATGGCGTTGTACAAGTGCCAGAAGTCGCAGCAGTGTCTCGTCAAACTGGTGGTCTTGTATATCCAATGCCGCCAGCCGCAGCCATGCGTCAATTGCGACGGGCAGCACCCGCGCTGATAAGCTTAGTGTAATGGCGTCTTTGAGATTCCGGCGGCCCGACAGCGAATCGCCCGCACCAACTTCCGCCTCGCCGAGCGATATCAGCGCCCGCGCCTGCGTCCAGGTATCACTTACCTCACGCGAACGCGCCATCGCCTCAAGGCTATACATAATTGCATCATCCCAGCCGTGGCGCGCACAGGCGACCATCGCCAGCCCACCGAGTGCATTAGCCTCGCCCACGCCATTGCTAATCGCGCGACTGAGGCTCAGCACTTCGGTGAAGCACTGCTCGGCTTCGTCGAGCTTGCTCAGTGCAACCGCAATATCGCCGAGGTGGCACAGGCTGAGGATGATGACGTAGCGATCGCCCACCGAACGCATGTACGGCAAACCTTCGTGAAAGCGCTCGTAGGCGAGGTCCGGAGCGCGATCGACATAGACCGCGGCGCGCTGGAATTGCGCATGCGCGAGCAACCATTGATCGGTGATGTGTTCCACAACCGGCTGTTGTGCTTCGACCAGGGCCACGGCCTGTTCAAAGTCGCCGGTGAACAACGTCAAATACGCGAGCTGTTCAAGCGTGATAAACAGGAAATCGGGATGATCACCGGGACGCAGCATGTCAAGGCTCTCCTGCAACAGCCGCATGCCTTCTTCCGGGCGACCGCAACGAAAGGTATGCCATCCTTGATTGCCAATGATGCTCGCGAGCAGAAGCTCTTCTTGCCGCGTGGCCGGCGGTACCGCGCGCAACGCGTCTACCGCCCGGCGCGTAAGCGCTTCACACTCTTGATACCAACTGCGCAACTCATAAAACCATGTCAGCGCCGTGCTCTGCGTCATCAGCCAGAGCACGTCTATCGAACGGTGATCAACAGCATATTGCCACGCCATACGCAGATTATCGATCTCGATCGTCATCTCGACAACCGCTTCCTGCTGTTGCAAACCCTGGAGCATGGACTTCCGCGATGCAACCCATGCCGCGTAATAAGCGCAGTGCCGCTCATGTGTGGCTTGCGCGGCATTCGGATTGGATGCAAGCTGATTTGCAGCGTACTGTCGAATCAACTCGTGCATTTCGTATCGCCCCTCATCTGTACGATGAATGAGTGATTTATCCAACAGGCTTGCCAACAGTGGTAGCGACGCACCGGCCACCTGTTCAGCCGCCGCGCGCGACCAGCCGCCACGAAAGACCGAACAGCGCGCCAACACCTGTTGTTCCGCCGAAGTGAGTAGCGCCCATGAATAATCAATGACGGCGCGCATCGATTGATGACGCGGGTCGATATTGCGGTCGCTCAGTGATAAAAAATCGAGATCGCGCGCGAGTTCCGCCGCGATTTCCTGTGGAGAAAGGACGCGTACCCACGTTGCTGCCAACTCCAAGCCAAGCGGCATGCCGTCCAACTGGCGGCAAATCTGAGCGACAGCGGCGCGGTTGTGCGCGGTCAGCACAAAAGTATTCGAAACTTTGCGAGCGCGCTCCACAAATAAACGCACCGCGTCACAACGCTCGATCTGGGCGCGTGTGTTATCCGAAGGAATAGCCAACCCACCCAGTTCAAACACCCATTCTTCGCGCAGGCGCAGCCGTTCGCGCGATGTTACGAGCATGCGCACGCCCGGCGCTTCTTGCAAAATCGTCACAATCAGCCATGTGGCATCAAGGAGATGTTCCAGATTGTCCAGCACCAGCAGCATCTGGCGCGGGCGCAAAAACGCCAGTAGCGACTCTTCAAGCGGCTGTGTGGGGATGATCGGGCAATGCAGCGTATCAATAATAGCAGCGGCGACGTGCTCCACCGATACAATCTGCGCCAGTTCCACAAAGGCGATATCTTCTTCCATGTGCTGGCTGAGATGCGTCGCAATCTGCAATGCCAGCCGTGTTTTGCCGGTGCCGCCAGCACCAAGCACCGTCACTAACCGGCATGACGGCTCCGCCAGTCGCTGGCGGAGCGCCACTTGCTCGGCCTCGCGCCCGATCAGCACCGTCGCGGGCACCGGCAGTCGCACCGGACGACGGGATGGCGCGGTCACAGCATGATCATGTTGCAGTCCAGACGCGGGCGCAGGCTCTTCCACCCGGCGAGCGCGCGCCAGGCGAAGCACGTACTCGCGATCTGCTTCTGGCACCTGAAGCACATCGGCCAGGCGCCTGGCCATGTCGCGCGAAGGCCGCCGCGCACCGCGCTCGATCATGCAAATCGTTTGCACCGCACAGCCGACTTGCTCCGCAAGCCGTTCTTGCGTTAAGTCATGTTGGGCGCGCAGGCGCTTGAGCCAATCGCCAAACACAAGGTCGGGATCGATATTCGTGGCACGCGTAGTCATAGCATGTATATTGTAGCAGTTTCTGGCGCATTTTATAGATCCAATTTTAGACGGTTGCACGACCACAGCTACGAATCCCTGGCAGGCACACCATGTATTGCTGCATTACGGCACGGCATGTGAAATATAAGAATCAGCAGAACTGATCGAACTATTTTGTACCACTGCACGCCGTTAAGCGGAGCTATACGACGGAGGTGGGAAAACAAATGCGTAGAGGAGCACATGAATGCAGTATGATACAAATGGTAGTAGCTCAGACCAGCCCATTCTGCGCACGGAGCACCTGAGCCGCGCGGTGGCAGACAAGCGCATTGTCGATGATATCACCATGCAGGTGCCGCGCGGTGCCGTTATCGCAATCGTCGGGCCAAGTGGATCAGGGAAATCTTCATTCTTGCGCATGCTCAACCGGCTGGATGAGCCAACTGAGGGCACGGTTTTCTTGGATGGACAGGATTACAAAGAGATTCCACCGCGTGAACTGCGCCGCCGCGTGGGCATGGTGCTTCAATCGCCGTTTCTGTTCCCCGGCACGGTTGCCGACAACTTGCGCTTCGGCCCGACGCAGCGCGGCGAAACGGTGCCGGACGAGACCATTGAGCATCTGCTGGAGCGCGTGAGCCTCGCGGGCTACGCCAGCCGCGATGTGAGCCGGCTCTCTGGCGGCGAGGCGCAGCGGGTCTCGCTGGCACGCACGCTCGCCAATAGCCCCGAGGTGCTGCTGCTCGATGAGCCGACCTCAGCGCTGGACGAGCGCGTCAAGGCCGAGGTTGAGGATCTGCTGCGCTCGATCATGGCCGATCGCGAGCTGACGTGCTTGATTGTCACGCACGACATGCAGCAGGCTGCCCGAATGGCCAAACACGTGGTCGTGCTGGAAAATGGCTCGATTGTACAATCTGGTTCATCTGAGGAGGTACTTCATCATGCTCAACCTGTTTTTCAATAATCAATTGTTCTTAGGGCTGGCGCAGGCTGCAGTGACGGCGGTGCTGGTGCTGGTGGTCATATTTTTAGCCCGGCAGCAACGCATTCATCTCGAAAGCGAGACTATGGTCGCGCTGCTGCGCGGCATCGTGCAGATTGTCATTGTCGGCTCGATCTTGGGATTCCTGCTGAGCAGCCCGGCATGGACAAGCATCATCATTCTGATAGGTATGATGGTTGCCGCCGCGACGATTGCCGCCCGCCGCGCGAAAGGTATTCCCGGCGCATTCTGGGTCTCGTTCTGGGGGATTGTTTTTGGCGCGGGGCTGGTGATCGTCTCGATGACGGCGCTGGGGGTCATCGACACTGCGATTAACACGATGGTGCCGGTCGGCAGCATGATCATTGCCAACGCCATGAACACGAACGCCCTGGCGCTTGAGCGCTTCCGTTCTGAGATGATCGGCCATCGCGGCGAGGTCGAGGCGCGGCTGGCGCTCGGCGCAGCGCCCAGCCAGGCCGCTGAACCGTATGTGCAGGCGGCGGTACAGGCCAGCCTCATCCCGCGCATCGATACGCTGCGCTCGCTTGGCATCGTCTGGATTCCTGGGCTGATGGCCGGGATGGTTCTGGCGGGCAGCGATCCGATCTACGCAGCGATCTATCAGTTTGCCACACTGGCCATGATCTACGCCGCTGCGGGCCTCACGTCAATCGCCAGTACGCTGATGATCCGCTCCCGCGCGTTCTCGCATGCCGATCAGTTCGTGCTGGTGACACAATCGGAGGCGATGGCCAAGGCGTGATGTCGTTTACTATTTCATCCGGCCATCCATAGTAGGGGCGAAGCATTCGTCCACGAATGCTTCGCCCCTACAGATTGATCCGTATTTTGCAATCTTCATCAGGCTCCCGGCATATGTCACCGCGTAATACTACATCCGGGTAAATCATTGCGTTTTCAACCTCACCCCCGGCCCCGCTCTCACAGTGGGAGAGGGGTGGCGCGGCAGCGACGGGGTGAGGGTATGAGCTAACGTAATGAAGCATTACAGTGATGTACGTCCTATAAATTTAGCGTAACGACTCTTCCAACCGGTCGAGCGTTTCCATCAGCCGCCGCTTGCGCTTGTTGACCGCGCGCAGGTCGGCAATATACTTTTGCCAGGCTTCCATGCGGCCCTGCTGCTTCCGCAACTGACCGAGCTTGCGCAGGAACACGGCGGCTTCCTCGTAGGCCGCCGTGTTGGTCTGCGCGATCTGCGCCTCCGCCATGGATTTCCAAATCTCCGCCGCGCGCTCCGGGTGCGTGGCCACCAGCGCCTCGGCCACGCGGTCGTGGTTGATGGTCGCCCACGCCTCACGGCCTTGCGACGGCTGGTCATACCAGCGCAGCACCTCGTCGGGGCGCTGCTCCTCAATTGCCCACTCGATCAGCACGCTACGCATGGGAAAGGACGGCTGCCAGCGCTGCGCTATGGGCGGCAGGCCAGCAGACGGCAGCGGCCACGATGGCTTGGATGCGGCAGGTAGCTCGCCAGTTTCGAGGTAACGGAGCGCTGCCGTGCGCACGGCGGGCCACGCACTAGCCTGTTCAGCCGCTGCGCGTAGCGCCTTCAGACCCGGCACAGACGGTTGGTGAAAGAATTCGTCGGCGCGCAGGGCGGCGATGCGCGGCCAATCGCCCGCCTGTTCCCACAGCTCACGCTGGATACCTCGCAATTGGCTCGTCAGTCCCGGCTTGCCAACATCAAGCGCCCGAATGCCTTTCAAAATCCACTGCTCGGCCTCGGCATAGCGGCCTGCCGCGACCAGCAACTGCACCAGCTGCACATAGCTCTCGTTGCGCTCGGCCTCTTGCTCGGCCAGCGGAATGATTTCGGCATGCCGCCCGGCCGCTTCGAGCGCGCGGATGGCATACTCGCTGATTCGTTCGCGCTGATACGGCGCATGAAGTCAACTGGCGAAACCGGCTCGCGCGCCAGCCGCTGGAGCAGGGTGTCGGCGACGGCGCTCCACGCAGCGGCGTCATGCGGCTGCTCCCAGAATACCTGCGCGCCAGCAGTCATGTCATACTGATCTTGCAGCTCCAGGTCAAGCACGCGCAGCATCTGCTCGGCGGGTGGCAGCGACGTTTGGCTCATGGCCGCAAACACTACATCGAGGCACTCGGCCACTTCGCCCATGGCCTCGCCCTCATCATGGATGAACTCGACCATGCGATTAGCGGCATCCAGCAATTGCTCGCCGAACTCCACAACCTCATCGGCATAGCCATGCTCGAAGCAGCGTGTCGAGCCGGTCGCGTATGGCGCTGTAGTCAGGAAGACTCGACCTCGCCGCTCCACTCGTCGTACCAATCGTCCTCGGCGGCAGCGGCAGCAATCAGCGCGCTGGTTTCTCGCAGCACTTCATCAACGTTGCCCGTTTCCACCGAGCGCTGGGTTTGCATGAAGCTTTGCGCCTCTGGAAAGCGCTGCGCGATGTCGAGCAGCATGTCAATCAGCACGTCTTTGGATTGATCTTCCAGAAACAGGCGCAGCGCCGATACAGACGGGTCGCCCATCGGAATCACGGTCGGCGTCATGCCGCTGCCCGCGCCGGGCGGCCATTGATCCGGGTCATCACTCGGATCCCAATCTTCGTCAGCATCGGCCAGCAGCGCCAGGCGCGGATCGGTTTCGCTGATTGTCGGCAGGGCGCGGTGCTGAGCGCTTGCCACCTGATATTCGAGCAACACCGCCACGACATGCTTGCACACATCTTCGTACGGACAGGTGCAGACCGCTACCGGGCCATGCTCGTCATAGTCGACCATGGTGGCGTAGCGCTCCGTGCCATACACCCAGGCGACCAGCGCGCCGTCAGGCGTCAGTGCCAGGTGCTGCACGCGACCACTCCGCTGGTAGCTTTGGCCGCGCTGCACAATCGTCGCGCCCGCCCATGCGACAAGCTCCCCACGCGTGATTTGTTGAAGCTGTGCAGCTTTGGTCATCTGTTCCATGGCAGGGCTCCTTTCCGTCTACCCGACAATTGTATCACTAACCTCAGTAATACTGCGCATTGAAGCGCACAAAATCGATAGCTCCATCTGCCGAAATAGTCTATGCTTGCACGTAATCCATGTTTATAAGGAGCGCAAGCGATGACACATCCTTTCCGCTTCGGCGTCGTCAACGAGCAGGTACCTGCGCCTGCCGACTGGATCGCACATGTGCAGCATGTTGAGGCGCTCGGCTACGCAACCTTCCTGATCCGTGACCATTTCTCACAACGTCAGTTGCAAGCGGCACAGTGATCGATCATGTAGCCGAGCGCATGCCGGACGCTGTCGAGCAGAAAATCGGATGGGTGCGAGATGGCGCGGGTGCGCGCTTCCCGCAAATCGAACTCAGCCTGATACCGACTGTCATCGTTACTGACCAACGGCGACAGCGCACCGAGCAGCTTATGCATGAGCGCGGCTAGCATGGCGTCACAGTTGATGCTGTGTGGGCCATGCCTTCGATTCTGATCGGCTCCATCGAACAAATCATGGAAGATCTACTTGCCCGAAGACAACAATTTGGCTTATCATATTATGTCGTGTCAGACAAGCGCATGGAACTGTTCGCACCAATCGTGGCTCGCATGAGCGGCACATAATACCCTCATAGCTCAACCGCAGGTCGCGAACTGCTCAATATCTCGACGCGCACGGTGCCACCGAGATGTTCGGCGACGAGCGCGGCCAGTTCGTCGCAGGCGGCGCGTAGCGCGGCTTCGCCGTGTACCGGCAGCGCCTCGATGCAGAGAAATGCATCGGTTGTCTGCTCGGTCAGCCTGGTGCGGTCGGATTCGCGCCAGTTCCATGCCCGGCAGATTACGCCTGCGGCATCACGGTAAATGACTTCGCCCGGCTGCGGCGGATCATCTTTTTCCGCGCCAATAGTACGGAATGGCTCACCGCCTACCGCCCGCGTCAGACGGATGTCGCCCTCAATCTGCGCAAGATCTTCGCCGCCACATGGCAGCATATGGCGCAGCGAGACTGTGTTGTACAAATCGACGAGCGGGCTGATACTACGCAGTCGCCCAGATTGCGCCGAGCGCAACAAACTTTCGATGGACGAGCGGAATTTCGACGGCTTCATGCCAAATGCTTGATAGGCCTGCCGCCATGGTGCGACTGCTGCATGTGCTGGAATATCTACCCCATCGAGCCGCGCGGCTGCAGCAGTGATTGCTTCGCCGAGTTGCTCAGCAATGTATTCATGTCCATTTGAAATGTTCTGCACGCTGCGCGCAACAACGATACCTATACGCGCATCAGGAAAAAGCGCCCAGAAATCATCCTGCACCCGACACTGCATGATTCTGCCTCCTCATACCATAGATTGCGACATGAAACATAGCTGATCGCTATTGTTATTGCTATTGTACAGCCTCATGGCGATGCTTAATCCCGCACGATGTAGACAAATACACCATATTGCCTACACATGTCAAAACCCAAAGTACGTTCTGCTACGCACTTTGTCAAAGTGTGCTGGCATGTTATCTGCTATGGGGTTATTACAAGCTTGCGCGTTTACGTCATGATTTACATCTCAGTGCGCATGAGCAAAGCTTTTTTGAAGAAAGGAACAGGATTATGACACAGAAGTCGGGTTCGAAGGACAATCAGTTCAACACATCGAGCACATCGCAGGGTGGACACGGAAGTGCGAGTGGTGCTGTGTCAGACGTGGCGGACCAGGCCAAGGAGAAGGCTGGAGAGGTTGCCGACCAGGCGAAACAGCAAGCTAAGTCCCGCATTTCGGATCAGAAAGACCGGGCGGCTGATGGGCTGTCAAGTGTGGCTCAGGCGCTTCATCAAACGAGCAAGCAGCTTCGTGATAAAGACCAGACCGGTTACACGGACTACCTGGACAGTGCTGCGGATCAAGTCGACCGCGTCTCCGGATACATCCGCAACAAGGACGTGGGCGAACTGGTCGACGACGTCGAGTATTATGCGCGACGCGAACCGGCCCTGTTTGTCGGCGGTGCCTTTGTATTGGGGCTTCTTGGCGCACGCTTTCTGAAGAGCTCACGACCGCAATCTTCTGGATCGGGGAACTATGCGCTGGCATCACGCCAAAATTATTCCTCGCGTAGCATGTACGGATCGGGCAATGAGCGGACAGGCGGCGAGACATCACGCTACAGTGGTGGCACAAGCGGCACGTCAAACTATGGCTCCAACCCGACAAGTACAACCAGTACGACGGGTACTGCAAGCCGCGCAGTGGGATCGAGCACAACTGGGACGACCGGCACGACCGGGACTACTGGCGCGGGCGCAACGGGCACAACGACCGGCGGCACCAGCCGCGCCGTGGGAACGGGCACGACCGGGACTACTGGCACTGGCACGACCGGCACCACCGGTACAGCAGGCCGCACGACCGGAACTGGCACAACCAATACGACGGGCACCAGTGGAACGACAGGCACGACTGGCTCCGGCACCGCTAACAGTACGGAGCGACGGCGTAACACGGAGGAATAATGATGACGCAACGCCAAGACGAGCGCTCGCTTGGAGAACTCTTTTCCGAGCTTTCGCGCGAGACAAGCACTCTGGTACATCAAGAGGTACAACTGGCTAAGACCGAGATGACCCAGAAAGCAACGCTTGTCGGTAAAGATGTTGGCTGGATCGGCGTTGGCGGTGCCATCGCATATGCCGGTCTGCTAGCGGTTATCGGAGGATTAATCCTTTTGCTTGGGCTGGTAATTTCTGTGTGGTTGTCTGCGCTGATTATTGGGATTGTAGTCGCAGGAATTGGCTACTTCATGATCCAGCACGGTATCAACAGTTTGAAAAGCTCAAGTTTGGCACCTAATGAAACTATCGAGTCGTTGAAGGAGGATACGGAATGGGCGAAGCAGCAGACGAAGTAAGGCCGAACGACCGTCCTGATGTGAACATCTACGATCAGGAATCTACGGCCAATGAGACTAATTATGTTGATGAGGCCAATAATACGACGGAAATACGCAACAACATAGAGCATACCCGCGCCGAGATGTCGGAGACAATTGACGCTCTTCAAGAGCGGCTCAATCCGCAGACTCTTAAAGAGCAAGCGCGCGAGCAAGTGCGCGAGCAGTACGAGGAGGTTAAGTCTACAGTTCGGGATGCGACCATCGGAAAGGCTGAAGCAATGATGCAAAATGCAAGTGACACAGTGAGCGAGACAAGTAGTAGCATCATGGACACGATCCGTGAGAATCCAATTCCAGCTGCACTGGTCGGAATTGGACTCGGATGGTTGTTCATGAACTGGACGGAGTTCATCGAGCCACCACTCCTCAAATCGGAATTACAGCCGTCAGTACCCGACCCGGTACACCTACGGCGGACAATCATACGGCGGCCAGTATCGCGAGCAGTATTACGAGAACCAGCCCGGCTATGCCAGTACATCCGCCACTGGCGCGCGCGTCTACAATGAACCAGGCACTTTCGAGCGTGGTCGGCAGGCCGTTAGTGGTACGATGGAACGCGGCCAGCAGGCCGCGAGTGGTACGATGCAGCGCGCGCAGGAGAAAGCCGACGATGCCGCGAGCCGGGTCCAGGATACAGCAAGCAGTCTGGCGAGTCGAGCACAGGAGACGGCGGGAGGTATCGTGGGTCAGGCGCAAGGCACAGCCGGAAACATCATGAGCCAGGCGCAAGATACGGCCGGAAGTATTGCCGGTCAGGCGCAGTACCAGGCGCATCGGGTGGAAGATCGCCTCCAGCAGTCGCTCCATGAGAACCCGCTTGCCGTTGGCGCAGTTGCGCTGGCCGTTGGTGCAGCGGTCGGACTTGCCCTGCCACAAACGCGTCGTGAGAACGAATTGATGGGCGAGACACGCGACAATCTGCTTGAGCAGGCCCAATCAATGGCACAGGACAAGGTGCAACAAGTCAAGGGCGAGGTTGTGGATAAGGCTGAGTCAACGGTCAAAGATCAAGCGAGTAAATTGGGGTTGACCAACGAGTAACCCACTACTATGATCACCATTCCACAATATCATGAAAGCGCGGGCTGTATCGCTTTGTCGACACAGCCCGCGCTTTTTGCTCACACGCCTTATCGCAACGCCTTCAACGCCCGCTCGACACTGTCGGTTGGGCTGACTTTGACCTGCGCATCCACAATCGTGCCGTTTTCGTCGATCACAAAATGCGAGCGCGTCACGCCCATGTACGTTTTGCCGTACATCGACTTCTCGCCCCATACGCCATACGCCTCGGCAACGTGATGATCAGGATCGGCGAGCAGAATGAACGGCAGGTTGAACTTAGTCTTGAACTTCTGATGTGATTGCACATCGTCCGGGCTGATGCCCAGCACCACCGCGTTCTGCTCTTCGATCTGCACATAGTTGTCACGAAAGCCACATGCCTGCGTAGTACATCCCGGCGTGTCATCCTTCGGGTAAAAATACAGCACCACCCGCTTGCCACGAAAATCCGACAGCTGCACCGTTGCGCCGCTGTCGCTCGGCAGCGCAAAGTCCGGTGCCTGGTCGCCAACAGTAATGGTTGAGTTTGTCATTGCACATCCTTTCAAAATAACGTCTGTCAGGTATTGTATATGATCTTACTGCACATGAATTTCGGCAAGAAGCAGCGCATGCTCGCCATCGGGCGCGTGGTCAGACGGGTTAGATGTATTGAGTGGCAACCGCTGCCCGTTCGCCGGATCATACAGGCCAATCGCAAGCTGATATGTACCTGCGGGCAGGTCGGCGGGAAGCGGCAAAAGCAGATTCTTTTCAACAAAGCGCTGCGGCTCCCATCCGCTCGTAGCATATGGCAGATCAACCTGTGCCACAACCGTGCCGTCGCTGCGGAGCAGGTGCGCGAACAGTTGATAATCTTTCGGCACCGGCTGTTGCGCTTGCCACCAGAGCTTCAGTTGCAGCGGGTTGCCCGGTTGCGCATCAGTGCTACCGTCGAAGCCATGCAGCCGGAGCGCCGTGCCGAACAGCGCCGATTGTTGATGGTCCACCGCAGGCGGCATCTGGTAAATCCATGCATACGGCACGCCATGCACAGTCACAATGTGGAGCGGCTCGACCCGGCCATAGAACTGGTCGAAAGGTGGACGCGCCGCGCCATCTTGCACGCTTCTGACGTACACTACCACGTAGCCAGTGCGAGGATCGAAGCCACTCTCCCCGCGCGTGTACGATTGCGCGCCGGGCCGCAGGTAGCGCTGGAGCGGGTCGACCAACGTTGTCGCCACCAGCACGCCCGTGATGTCAGGCTGCTCGTTCAACCATTCAGCGGTCTTGTCCAGGCCTTCGCCCCACCCGATCAGAAACGTATTTGCGCCCGCCATGGCACCACCAAGCACCTGATTGAACGCCACCATGCCGTACGGATGCCAGAACGCCATATTCACTGTTGCGGCAAGCGTCACCGTCGTGAATACGCCCGCAGTAATCGCCTGACGAGCTACCTGGCTTCGGATGAGCAACTGCGCGCCCTGCGCCATGCCCATCAACCCGGCAGCAGCAAGTATGTCGACCGCTGGAAATGCCGGCACAAGGTAGCGGTTGAACTTCTTCGGCGACATGCTGAGCGCGACGATGATCAACAGCACCAGCGCGACAAGAATCGCAACGTTGCGCCGCTCGAAACGCGGCCAAAGCCAGAAAACAAACGGCAGCACCAACAGGCCCAGCAGAGTCCATGGCGTCGTGCGCAACGCGAGCGCCACCGGATAGAAAAAGATGCCCGGCGCATCAAGAGCCTGCCCCAGAAAGAAATTACCTTGCTCATGGGCTTCGCCGCCTTCGCTGACAACGCCAAAGCGCAGCTGATCGTAGACGCTGGCCGGATCAGCCCAGATGGCTGGCCAGAAGATCAGCAGCGTCAGCACCAGCACGGTGCCCCACAGCGCGAGCGGGCGCATAAGGGTCCGTACCGCAGCCCCCCAGCTGGCATGCGGCGCGGTCGTTGCTCCGTTCACCGGCTGCCATGCTGCCCACAGCGCCACCATGATCACGATTGGGATGACTGCGCCGCCCGGCAATTTGCTTAATATCGCCAGGCCAGCGCACACGCCAGAACCAACCAGCCAGCGCCAATGCCGATCATGATGCCAGTACACGCACGCCATCAATACGCCAAGTGTCAGAAATGTACCCGCCAGCATGTCAACGTGCAGCACGCGGCTGAACCCGACAACAAACGGATCGGTGGCCCACAGCAATGCAGCCAGCAATGCAGTTGCTGGCGCAAAGAGCCGCCGCAGCAGCGCATACCCGACAACAACGCTGACAGTGTGGACAAGCGCGACCGGCAGCTGCTGCCACGCAAGATACGTTGGGAACGAGGTATCGGATATGAGGCCGCGCTGGAACAGGGTATTGTACATGAATTGACCAATACCGCCCAGCCACATGGTGGTGACACCCGGATGGGGCGCAATGGCAGTTGCGCCAAAGTTGCCCTGCTGCAACGCATCCATGAATGCTGCTGCCCGGTGGGTCCAGAATGCGATTTCATCGACTGTTGCAAACGTGCCGAGATCGAGCAGGCGCGGCAGTGCTGCAACCAGCGCGACCACCACGTAGCTCAATGTGAGCACCCACGTATGGGGCGCTGTACGGATGCGCGGGAATGTAATATTTACACTGTGCTGTGCCATGGTCTTGCTACCCTAACAACCTATGCTGCGTTCAGCAGCCAAGAATGTACCATTCGGCATGCGTCAATGCACGATCTATGCGACAACACAGCAGTGTGTTCCATGGCAGAGTGTATCACAGATTAGACAACTGACATCTGCAAACTCGCAGCGTTCATGCGCTCGCTCGTCGGTCTATAGCGATTTGCAGATCAGGTAACCTGACGCACAAAGTTGAACGCGCCCAAAGCGTGATCCTGCTTGAACAATTTCCAATCGTTGTATATGCGCTTTGAGGCGACATGGGCAAAACGTACCGTGTCATCCACAAAAAGGGTTGGCTCAATCGCGCTCAAAATAGCACGCTCGGCATTCCCATCCAACGCGCCGGTGCTATCGTCCGAGCGCGCATGCGTTTGAGCCAGCGCCTTGGCACAAATCCGCGCGTACGTTTCCATGTCATCAGCATCAAGGTCATCTACGTCGATCTCGTCTTTGAACGGGCTGCGCTCGCGCACCACAAAGCTGGTGCCCTGATAGTCAGCACGCCCATAGAACCAGTCGCCACCAGCCAGATGAACCTGATGCGCTTGCACGACTTGATCGATTGAGCCGTCGTTGTCGAAGTCTGTTGGCGGCACCAGGCCATAGAGCGCCGAGCGCCGTGATTGCTTCATCTCTAAAATGATTGTCTCGCCAACATCGTCGCCGCGCCCGCGAATGAGAATCCAGTAGCGGTCCAGACCCAAACTAGCCGTGCCGCTATCGATCTTCACCGCGACATCCTGCACGCGGAAGAAATCCTTGTCCATGTCAGGCGTGCGAATGTTGTTCGTCTTAACGTAGGTGTTGATAACTTTCTGAAATTCGCTGATGTGCCGAGAATGCGGCAAAATCTCATCGGTGGTTAAAAACTGCTGCCTGTGCAGGTCTATTTTATCTTCCAGAAAACTTTCACGGCTTTTGAGCGCGTTTTCAAGCAGATCGCGGATCATCTTCGGGCTATTATCGATCCGAAATTGGTGGGTCTTTGCGCGGTTGTCCTCCATGAACTGCACCAACCCATCGATATATCCCTCTGCCCAGGCTCGAACAATATGCTTGCGCTGCTTCTTCTTGATGCCATTTTCCTTCGCTGCGATGTAAAATCCCACCGCGCAACGCCGCACATCATACGAGAACGGCGCAAAAATGGCCTCGTCAAAATCGTTGACGCCAAAGAAGGGCACATTGTCTTCATTGGGCATGACGCCGAAGTTCTCCGGATGCATGTCACCAATGGTGAATACCATCGGCAGGTGCGCGTCCATGCCCGCATAATCGCGATAAAATAACAAGGCGGTGCCACGAAAGAAGTCGTATACATCATCGGCCAGTTTGTCAAACTTGCGTTGCGCGCCCTCCGGCCAATTCTTGATCCGGAACTGATGATCTTCGCGCAACGTGTGACGAACATGAAGGCGCCGCTCGTAGTCAGACAGAAGCACAGGCGGCACAACAACCTCGCTTTGGAATCGCCGTTGCGCAAAGGCGCTGTACTGCTCCGCGCGATCACGGTCGTCGTTGCTTTTTCCTTGAACAAGTAACATGATGTCCTCATATTTGATTGCAATGCTTACTGTAAACCTTGCATAAACCACGCCTAGCAGAAGGCATGCGAGGAACTGATCATGTCTCAAGAAGCTGCTCGCGCTCGATCACGCACCACCGCTACCAGCATTGGCCGCAGCCGCTCCCAATCGGCATCGCCGCGCACGATCAGGTCAGCGTAGACGCGCGACGGCTCGACGTAGCGCTCGTGACCGACGCGGGCGCTCTCTCGGTAATAACTGGCGATAAACACCGGATCGCGGTTCATGTCGGGGCGCTGCATGTTGCGCAGTAGCCGCCGTAATGCGCGCACGTCCGCCTCAAGCTCGACGAACAGGCGCAGGTCCAGCAGCGGGCGCAATGTCTCGTCGTGGAGTACCATGAGTCCTTCGACCAGCACGGCATGCGGCGCGTCCGGCGCGTCGATCAGCATGTGCAGATCATTCACGAGCCGCGCCCAATCCACTGAATCAGGATGATTCCAGTCGAACATGGTTTCGCCGACCGAGGACGAGAAGAAGGTTGGGCCGCGGGCCACGTCGGGCTGCACGTAGCGGTCGGTGGAAATCATCGCCACGCGCCAGCCGTGCTGCTGCTCCAGTGCGGCAGCCAGCGCCGTCGCCAGCGTGCTTTTTCCCGACGCTGAGCCACCGGCAATTCCAACGACAACCGGCTTTGGCATGGCATTACTCGCTCACCTGCCGCCGCAAGTCGCCGATCCGCGCCGGGTCGGTGATGAAGCGCGTGTACTCGGGTGGGCGCAACTCGCCGCCCATGAAGACGCGCGGGTTGCGGTAGCGCATCTGGCTGTCGACTGGCTGCGTGCTGGCGACGTGGACCTCGCGCACGCCGCTCTGCGCAACGATCTTCTTGATGTTGCGCTCCGAGCCGCCGCCCGGCATGATGATTACCCGGTCGCCTGCGCGGCGCACAAGCTCAGTGATCATGTCCAGCCCTTCGAGTACCGACGGCTCCTGGCCAGAGGTAAGGATGCGGTCCACGCCGATGCTAATCAAATCCTCTAGCGCCTGGAACGGGTCGTTGGTCATGTCGAACGCGCGGTGAAACGTGACGTTCAGCGGGCGGGCAATCTCAACCAGCGTCCGCGTGCGCTCGACATCAACCGCGCCGTCAGGCAACAGCAGGCCGAACACCACGCCGTCCGCGCCGAGTTGCCTGGCCATCGCAATATCGCGCTGCATGATCTCGAACTCGACATCGGAGTAGCAAAAGTCGCCGCCACGCGGCCGGATCATGACCTGCAAGCCAATCGAAAGATGTTTACGGGCAACCTCAATTGTGCCTGCGCTCGGCGTCGTGCCGCCTTCCAACAAATTGTCGCACAGCTCGACCCGATCCGCGCCGCCCTGCTGCGCCGCCAGTGCAGAGTCTACTGAATCAATGCAAACTTCGATCCGAACAGGAGTATGTGTCGTCATGGTGATCATCCTTATGCTGCCGAAGAAACACCGGAAGCGTGCCATGCGCGTGACGATCTGTCAAACGATAGCGGGTGTGAGATATACATTGTTGTCATAGAATTCCAGTGTTTGTTATCAGCTTGATGCATATGCAGATGGAACGTATTGTGGCAAGATTTTTGCTTCTCCGCTGACAAGAAGCGCATGTGTCGCGCAGCGTAAGCGTGACATAGCATGAGGAGGTACAGATATGCGTGTGGTTGGAGCACTTCTCAGCGGTTTTGTTGGGGCAACAACCCTCACCCTTTTGAACGAAGTTGCACGTCGGCTCGTGCCATCTGCGCCCCGTATCGACATTACGGGCATGCGCGCGCTCAGCAAAGTATTCCACCTGTTTGGCCAGCGCGCCCCAAAGCGGAAGCGCCTTTTCCGCGAGACACTGCTCGGCGACCTTCTATCGAATACCGCGTACTATAGCCTGATTGGGCTTGGCAGTCCGCGAAGAGCATGGCGACGGGGCATTGTGATGGGGCTCAGCGCCGGTATTGGCGCAGTGGTGCTGCCCAGGCCGTTAGGACTCGGAACCCAACCGCAAGCGCGCACGCCACTCACCGCCCTGTTAACCGTCATATGGTACCTTGTGGGCGGCCTCGCTGCCGCAGCCGCCACGCGCATGGGCGGGGCTTCGACGGAGGAGTGATCTAGCAACGTCACCGCATGCAGCACCACCGCTCACTGTTGCATAGCATGGCCTGGGCGGTGGTGCTGCATGCGCGCTAAACTGATAATCACCTGTACCGCGATAATTTCATCTGAAATACAACCCGACTGCTCGCCAGATTTGAGTTGAATCCATTTCTCTCTTCGGCCATATGTTGGCAGGATACGAGCGTAATCTGCCACGCGTAACGTGCGGCCCAACACCGGTTTTCAGCCTGACGTGCGACAAAATCACCGCATAATTCCTGTAATAACGTTTCGTTAGAAATGCTCGCAACTCCGCCCATTTCCATTGACAAAGCGGAACCAAAGTTCCATAATATACACAGCGGAATGAACGTTCCGTTTACAAGGAAAGAGGAACTTCATGACAGAGCAAACACCCGAAACACGCTATAACGGGCAGACATTACCACTGATCGCGCTTGACGGCGCAGTGGTGTTTCCACATACAATCGCGACGCTGCCACTGAACGACGAAAACGCCGCAGCAGCGGAGGCGAGCTTAAAGAATGATCGGCTGGTATTACTCGTCGCTCGACGCGCTGATGCCGACGAAGACGCGCCGCTCGCGCTGCAACTGCACCGCGTCGGTGTGGTCGCGCGGATCGAGCAGGCTGGCACGCTGCCAAATGGCACCAGCGGCATTGTGGTGCGCGGCATGGTGCGCGCCATGATCAGCGATGAGGCGCAGAGCACACCGTACCCGCGCTATGCCTTCACTGAGCGCGCCGACGTCGTGGAGCACAACGAAGACATGGCCGCGCTGGCAGAACAAGTGCATGCCGCGATCGACGCCGTGCTGGACCTGCGGGCCGATGTGCCACAGGAGATTCGCAACTACGTCCGCAGCATCAAGGATCCCGGCCAGCTAGCCGATAACACGGGCTACGCACCGGAGTATACCTTCGAGGAGCGCCAGGATTTGCTGGAAACGTTTGACGTTGCGGCGCGGTTGCACAAGGTGCTCGATTTCTATCGCAAGCAATATACAATGCTGGAAGTGCAAGCCAAGCTGCGTGACGAGGTGCAGGACAGCGCCGCCAAGCAGCAGCGCGAGTTCTACCTGCGTCAGCAGATGCGGGCCATTCAGAAGGAGTTGGGCGAAGACGACGACGAAGCTGCCGAACTGGATGACCTGCGCGAGAAGCTGGCCGCCGCCAACCTACCTGAGGCTGCTCGCAAAGAGGCCGACCGCGAGATGGCGCGGCTGAGCCGCATGAACGATGCGTCGCCGGAATATCAGATGGTGCGCACGTATCTTGAATGGCTGGCCGAACTGCCATGGGACAAGCCGACCGGCGGCGAGATCGACGTGCCGCACGCTCGCGAGGTGCTGGACGCGGATCATTATGGTCTGGAGCGAATCAAGGAGCGCATTCTGGAATATCTGGCGGTGCGCAAGCGCCGGGCCGCACTCGGCGACGACGCGAATCGCAGCCGCGAGCCGATTCTGGCGTTCGTTGGCCCTCCCGGCGTGGGCAAGACCAGCCTGGGCCAGAGCATTGCTCGGGCGCTCGGTCGCCAGTTCGTTCGCATGAGCCTGGGCGGCATCCGCGACGAGGCCGAGCTACGCGGCTTCCGCCGAACATACATTGGCTCACAGCCGGGCCGCATCATTCAGGAACTGCGCCGCATTGGCACGTCCGATCCGGTGATTTTGCTGGATGAAGTTGACAAGATCGGCATGGACTACCGTGGTGATCCGTCGGCGGCGCTGCTGGAAGTGCTTGATCCGGAACAGAACAGCACGTTCACCGACCATTACCTGAACCTGCCGTTCGATTTGTCGAAAGTGCTGTTCATCGCGACGGCGAACGACTGGAGCACGGTGCCACCCGCACTGCGCGACCGCATGGAAGTGATCGAGTTGTCGGGCTACATCGAGGACGAGAAAGTTCGGATTGCCCAGCAGCACCTTCTGCCGAAGCAACTGCGATCCAATGGCCTGACCGAACAAGAGGTTGTGTTCGAGGAAGCCGCGCTGCGCACCGTGATTGGTGACTACACGCGCGAGGCAGGAGTTCGTAACCTGGAGCGGCAGATCGGCGGTGTGCTGCGGAAAGTGGCGCGCCAAATGTCTGAGCAGCCGGAGATCAGTCAGATCACGGTTACGCCGGAATTCGTTCGCACCGCGTTGGGCCGCCAGCGGTTCTTCAACGAGGCCAAGGAGCGGATCGACCAGCCGGGCATCTCGACGGGTATGGTGTGGACGCCGGTCGGCGGCGACATCGTGTTCGTGGAGGCGTCAATCGTGCCGGGCCACAAGGAGATGAAGATCACCGGACAGCTCGGCGATGTGATGCGCGAAAGCGCGGAGGCGGCACTGACCTACATCCGTTCGCGCGGTAAGGCGCTTGATATCGAGCCAGACTTCTTTGACACGCATGCCGTCCACGTTCACGTGCCGGGCGGCGCGGTGCCGAAGGACGGCCCATCGGCCGGCATCACAATCGCGACGGCGCTGGCTTCGGCGGCGACCGGACGGCTGGTGCGCGACGACGTAGCCATTACCGGCGAGATTACGCTGCGCGGGCGCGTGCTGCCGATTGGTGGCATCAAGGAGAAGGCGCTGGGCGCGCATCGGGCGGGCATTCGCACGATCATTCTGCCCAAGCGCAACGTGGACGACCTGGAGGATCTGCCACGCGAGGTGTTCGAGGAACTGACCTTCGTGCCGGTGGAGACGCTGGACGAAGTGCTGGCGACCGCGCTCCACGAGCCGGGCGCACACCTTCAAGCATCAATCAACGGCATTTTTGAAGGCAGCCAGAACGGCACGTTCACCCAGAACTAGCCGAGGTACCTGAGATTGAGGGCTCATATCTTTGAACTCAACGCGTTCAAAGATATGAGCCCTCTTCTTTTTAGCGTAGCGGCAGTTGCATGCGGTCTCTTATAGAGAGTAGCACACAAGCTTTGACGGACGACGCGCGGGCCGCCTCAAATAACACCACAGCGAGCGCGTTATACTCATGCGCCCGCTGTAGCATGCGGCATTCTGTATACCATGTGGCGCTCCATCAGTTACTTGGCGCGACCGTCTGATCAAGCTGTTGAACCAGCGCTTCGAACAGGTCGCTTTCGGTGACAATGCCGATGACGCGCTGCTCAGCATCCACCACCGGCAAGCCTCCAATTTTGTTCTCGATCATCAGCAGCGCAGCCTCACGAAGGCCAGTTTCTTCCGTCAATGTCTGCGGGTGCTTGGTCATGACATCGTAGACCTTGACGTGGCGGAGCGCATCGGCGATCTCAAAGATGTCAATGCCGGCCGCCCGCAGCACATCCGCGCCGCGAATATCGCCCTGCGTGATCATGCCGCACAGCTTGCCTGAGTCAACCACCACCGGCAGGCGGCGGACGCTATGTTCCTGCATCAACTCCAGAGCGTCGCTGACGGGCTGGGCCACATTGATAGTGACGACCGGCGCGCGCATCCAGTAGCGAATCGCCTGGTTTTCAGGGACTGTGATATGCAATTGCTTTACCATGGTATGCTCCTGTGTGCTCACGACTCAGCGAGTCTGCATCTCTACACTCTGTTTCAAACTGAGTGAGCCACAGAGATCACAAAGCATGTAGAGATGTATAGTGTTCTTGGCGAGCGCTGTGTCTTCCGTGGCACATCCTTTTTAAAAATCGCTCTAATATATTCCTCAATCGCGCCGCTTCACCGCTTGCGTAACGACGGATGGGCCAGCATGTAATCGTAGGCGCTCCCAGCCGCCCGCGCGCCATCCCCAATCGCCACCAGAATATTCTCGCTCGGCCTGGTGGTCGCATCGCCTGCGGCAAACAGGCCGCCGATATTAGTGGCGCGCTGCGCATCCACCCGTATAAAGCCGTCGTTATCCAACATAGCAAATTCGCGTAGCATGCGCGTGTTAGGCTGCAAGCCCAGGTCAACAAACACGGCGTCAACTGCCAGTTGCTGCTGCTGCCCCTTGTGCATAATAATGACGCGCTCAACACTGGCGCTCCCTTCTACCGCTAGCACCTGCGCACCCTCATACAGATCGACGTTGTAGCGGTAGGGCAGCGCCATCCCGAGCGGCGACAGCAGCATGCCCTGCTCCGGCGCGATCAAGGAGATGGACGCCGCAGTCTGCGCCAGATCATGGACGCCGCGCAAGGCCCGCTGCGTCGAGCCAATGACGGCTACGCGTTTGCCGGTCAACTGTTGTGCATGGGTAGTGGCCGAGTAGCCAATACCATAACCAGCAAACTGCTCTGCACCAGGCACGTTGAGTGGCACGGGCGTGACGCCGGTAGTGAAGATGACCGCGCCTGCCTCGTGCGCGCCGCTGCGCTCTGTCGTGACTGTGAAGACGTTGCGGTCCTTTGCAATGGCAACAACCTGATCACGTAGCAAGTGTTTCACATGGGTACTGATCCGGCGCGCGAACAGGCGCGTAACCTCCTCACCCGGAATGTACTCCTCCACCTGCTCATTAGTGAGATACTGGTGCGTGCCCGCTTTGCCGCCCAGCGTTTCGGAGATGAGCAGGACATCACAGTCTTTGCTCAACAACGATATGGTGGCGGCCAACCCCGCTGCGCCACCGCCAATCACAATAATATTGCGCATACATTATCTACCTTCTGTATAGCACCGTATCTCTTACGAATATGGTGCTCTGTCTTTCGATTTCTGATTTGAGTGTAGCGTAGGCGCATGCATCATGCAGAAATGGCGTGACAACCAACGGTTGCAGTTTAACAACACTGAAGACTGCATGTGGAGACAGGACCATACAGGCGACGCCACGCGACAAACGCGCGCAGGGAACGTTCGCATGGTTGCGAAATTATTACGCACAGTTGTCATTTCCTCCCTCGCTGTAGCACCGCAAAATCCTATACTCAAGACAGCTAATCACTGTGAAGGAGGAATAGCATGAAAACTCTTATTGTTCCATTAGATGGCTCACCACTCGCTGAGCAGGCGTTGCCCCAGGCACGGGCGCTTGCAGCGATTACCGGCGCGCAGATCCACCTGATGCAGGTCGTGCCAGAGCAACGCGTTGCGAGCGTGTACACACCAATGCTCGCGGAAGCGTATGTAATAGGCGATGATCCTTCGGCGACATTAGAACGTGATCACACGCGCGTCATGGATACGCTGCAGAATCAAGCAGCGATGTACCTTGCGGAGCAAGCGAAGGAAGTTCGCGCGGGCAATGTACATGTTGACATCGAAGTGTATGTCGGTGATCCGCGAAACGATTGTGGATGTTGCCGAGACAAAGCCAGAAGCATGGATTGTCATGGCGACACACGGCTACAGCGGTCTTCGACGCTGGACGCTTGGCAGCGTGACCGACAAGGTCGTTCATGCCGCGTCGGTGCCGGTGCTGATTGTGCGCAGCAACCCGGTTGCGCTGTCATCCATGGTGCATTTCCGCAACATCCTCGTGCCACTGGACGGTTCGGCGCTGTCACAGCAGGCGCTCCCCCTGGCGGTAGAGCTTGCGCAGGAGACAGGCGCAACGCTGACGCTGGTGCGAGCTATTTCGCCAACAGCGGATGTGTGGACTGGCACGGCGCTGGCGGGTCTGCCCCCGATACCACTCGACGACGTATACGAGGCACTCTATGCTCAGGCATGCAACGAACTTGAGTCAATCGCTGACGATCTCACTGCGCAGGGACTCCGCGTAAACACGGTGGTTGAATCGACGCTGGCGGCAGACGGCATCATTGCGGCGGCGCAGCAGTGCCATGCGGATCTGGTGGTCATGGCGACGCATGGCCGCAGTGGCATCCAGCGCTGGGCGCTAGGCAGCGTGGCCGACAAGGTGCTCCATGCAACGATTACGCCGTTGCTGTTGGTGCGCTCGCAGCATATGCACTAATCTCGGCTTGCAAAGCGGCGGAAACCTAGACGTGTGCCCAATCGTGTACCTGATTTTCCGGATCAGTTATGAGGAGAGCAGGGACACCGAATCTAATGACTCGGTGTCCCTGCGAAAAAGCACTGTGAATTGTACATAATCTAGCATCAGCATGGTACAACACGTACGCCAATCATAAAAGAACTCTAGCACAAGACCAATCACGGTCGTGGTACCAGACGTAGCAACGGTGGTACCGCATGCGTCCTTCCACAGTCAGCCACAGCCGGGTTCACAGCAACTCGGTTGACACACCTCCAAGCGCAACCAACGCGCAATTGCTCTCTGCGATAACCAACATGCCAAGACCAGCAATGCAGCAACATCATCTCCTGCGCCGTATCCCCCGAATATTAGGAACCAACCCGCCGAACTAAGGGCTGCTGCTAACACCGACAGATCTACTTTCAATGACGCGCGCTCCACAAAATCGATTCCCCGCTCAAGCCAGCACTTACCCTCGGCCTGGTATTCATGCCCATGTCAGAAACGCTCAATCGCGCTCATGGATGAGCAAGACACAACATGTATGCTGTAGATGCTCCTCTCCCACCACACACATGTAGCAGTTTTTGTAGCACTTCAGTGACTTCTATCGTGACCCTCCTCCCACTACACTGTATTCATCAGCTCGGTGCTGTACGTCGAATATGACAAAGCAGGTATGAAGCAGCCGATGTGTGCTACCTTCCGCCCGAAGCGCACCATCACACAGAAGGCTCCACCATGATCACTGAAATGGCATTCACCACACCGACGATCGGCACCATTGCCCTCATCCTTGTGTAGGACCGCATTTATGATGTGTTGCTGGTGCCGACAGCACGCTTTCAACCAAAGTAAAGGAGACCCAGATGAGCAATCGTATCAAGTTCGTTTCCGCATGCATTGTTATCGTGCTGGGGCTGGCTACGCTGTTCAGCATGCCAGACGCAGCGTCCATCAGTCACGCAGCGACACACGATATTATGTCAAATCAACAGCCAGTTACCGCCGCAAGTCCACATGTCAACCCTGCGACTTACCTTGGCGGGGGTGGGGTTGATTACGGACGCGCCATCGGCCTCGACGCGCAGGGCAATATCTATGTGGCAGGCGACTTATTCTCATCCAGCATTGCCAGCATCCCGTTCGAGAACCAAGGCAGCTCTGACATTGTGGTTGCGAAGCTGAGCCCCGACGCATCCAAGCTGATTGGCTTCTTCACTATCGGCAGCCCGTCGGACGATCATGTTGGTGCTATGGCTGTCACCCCGCAGGGCGAGGTTGTGCTGGCCGTTAACACGAGCAGCCCGGACTTTCCAACCAAGAACGCGCTCCAGACCACACTCGACGAGCGAAATCCCGGTGTGCTGCTCAAGATCAACGCAGCGCTGAACGATGTGGTGTTCAGCACCTTTACCGACTTCACGGTGCCGCCTGAGTTGCACACTGTAGCAGTAGATGAGTCCGGCGTCATCACCGTGGCAGGCTATGCATACAATCCGTATAACCGGGCGCGCGACCTGGCGCTGGAACGCTTCAGCGCCGATGGCCAGCAGCAGTTGTTCAGCAACGTCTGGAACAACGACGATGAGAATGAACTCGCGCAGGGGTTGGTAGTTACACCTGACGGCATGACTTACGTCGCTGGCTACACCGAGGGGCGCTGGGGCGGCCTCGCCGTGACGGATAACGCGCTGCAGAAAATCTGCGGGCGGCGGCTGGCGCTCGGTAACCGGCCGCGATTGCGACAATGATGCCTTTGTCATGCGCCTGAACCCGGCGGGCGAAGTTGATTACGCCACCTATCTCGGCGGCAACGGCGATGACCGCGCCGTGGGCATTGCCGTCGATGGGCAGGGCAACATGTACGTGCTCGGCAGCACCACCGCAACCGATTTCCCGACCACGCCGAATGCGCTCCAGCCGAACTGCCGCACGGCCACGCCGGACGATCTCTGCTACTACGACATGTTCATCGCTAAACTGGCTTCCGATGGCAGCCAGCTAGCGTACAGCACCTACCTGGCATCGAGTGATTTGAGTGGACTGGATTACCCGTCGACGATTGCGGTTGACAGCAACGGAAATGCGACGGTAGCTGGCTTCACGGCAAGCGAGCGCTGGCCGGTGAAGAATGCGTTTCAGAGCGCGTTGAACGCCGCGCCATGCCCGAACGCCTTCCAGGATCGCCTGTGCTTCGATAGCGTGGTGGCGACCTTTACGCCCGATGGCCAACTCGCATTCAGCAGCTATCTGGGCGGCAAGTTCGACGAGTACAGCAATGATGTCGTGCTTGGCGCGGACGGCAGCATCTACCTGACTGGCACCACGGAATCGCAAGATTTTCCGAGCACAGCCGGCGTTGTGCAGCCCAAGGCTCGCTCCGGCACCGACATGTTCATTGCACACATCACAACCGCCGATACGTCAACAACATCACCTAATCCGGTGCCGGGCAACCAACGGATCTATCTTCCGCTGATGCGGCGGTAAGCTGGCACAATCTATCAAGATAGCAAGCAACGCAGAATTGAAGGGCTTCAATAGGACCAATTCGTGGCATTGTTGCCGCGCGGCCTGATGTGCGCGGTCGCCTTATGCTCGGCTGCATGCCATCGTAGACATGCAGCCGATGAACGCAACCTATTCAGGGGACGCTGCGAGCGGCGGCCATTGTCGATAGCATTAACCTCCAGCAATAGCTCCCACAATCAGAAAAGGCTCCGCGCCCGTCACGACTGCGGCGGGCAGCGGCGTATCAGGCGGCTCATGCGACAGATCCTCTTCACAGGCGAAGAACCGCACGAACGGACGACGCTGCTGCGTCACATGATCGCGGATCGTTCCACGCAGCATCGGATAGCGCGCTTCAAGTTCATCGAGAACGGAGCGCTGCGTCACAGGCCCTGCAACCTGGAGCGCTACTTCTCCATTGACATGCGCCAGCATCCTCAAATGGGCGGGAAGATAAATGCGAATCATGGCAGTGTCTGGGCCTCAACGGATAGAACAGACGGCAGATCGCGAACAATGGCGGTCCAGGTGTCACCGCTGTCAGCCGATGCGTACACCTGCCCGCCAGTGGTGCCGACGTACACGCCACACGCATCGAGCGCGTCAACCGCCATTGCGTCACGTAGCACGTTCACGTAACAGTCATGCTGCGGCAGACCATTCGTGAGCGCTTCCCACTCGTTGCCGCCGGTCCGGCTGCGGTACACCCGCAGTTTCCCCTCAGGCGGAAAATGCTCGGAGTCGCTTTTGATTGGAACGACGTAGATGGTGTCTGGCTCGTGCGCATGCACGGCGATTGGGAACCCGAAGTCGGACGGTAAGTTCCCGCTGACCTCGTGCCAGGATTCGCCCGCGTCGTCACTACGCATCACGTCCCAATGCTTCTGCATGAACAGCACATCCGGGCGTGACGGGTGCATGGCGATGCGATGGACGCAGTGGCCGACCTCCGCTTCCGGATCGGGCATGAACTCTGACCGCAGGCCACGGTTGATCGGCCGCCATGTTTCGCCGCCGTCGTCAGTTCGGAAGGCGCCCGCAGCCGAGATGGCGACAAACATGCGCTCGGGATTGTTCGGATCCAGAATGATGGTATGCAGGCACAGCCCGCCAGCGCCCGGCTGCCAGTGGGGTCCCGAACCGTGTCCACGCAGCCCGGAAAGCTCCTGCCACGACCGGCCCCCGTCCGTCGAGCGGAACAGGGCCGCGTCTTCCACCCCGGCGTAAATGGTATCCGGGTCGGTCGGCGATGGTTCGAGGTGCCAGACGCGTTTGAATTCCCATGGGTGCGGCGTGCCGTCGTACCATTGATGCGTACCGGGGACGCCATCGTACACGAACGCATTCCCGACCGGCTCCCACGTCGTGCCGCCGTCGTCGGAACGTTGGATCAACTGGCCAAACCAGCCAGTGGACTGCGCCGCATACAGCCGATTCGAGTCAACGGGCGACCCCGTGAGGTGGTAGATTTCCCAGCCCGCAAAGTGTGGACCACTGACGTCCCATCGTTCGCGCTTGCCGTCCGCTGTCAGGATAAACGCGCCCTTGCGCGTCCCAACCAGAACCCGTACCCCGCTCATCCGGTACTCCTTTCTGCGTTTCCAGCGATGCTTATCGACGAACATACAACGCTCATAACCAGGTTGCGTCTGCCTGTGAAACATATGTGCTAGTTACACTACGAGTATACTAGAGATTCTCAGACCCGTCAATAGACTTTCTGAGGCTGAAAGTGTAGCAGATTCTCAGATACGCAGGTGGGGAACAGAGGTGATTACTAGTGGTGTTATGATCAGTTGTGAATCACTGGAAACATGTGCTCTCGCATTTTACAGCCGCATGAGTGATCGGAGAGTGCAGGAAGCGCGTAGTAGCAAAAGAGCGCAGCCACAACGGCCACGCTCTTGGTCAATCATGACACAGCACATACTAGCGCTGGTGCGAAGGCGGAATGCGCAATTGATCGCGATATTTCGCCACTGTGCGGCGCGCGATCGGATACCCCTGCTCGGTCAATAATTTCGCAAGTTCCTCGTCGCTCAGCGGCGAGGTTTCGTTGGCGATGAGTTCGCGAAGTACGTCTTGTACACGGCGCGCGGCCACAAATAACTCGCTGATCGGCAGCAATGTCTTGTTTGGTAAAATCACAGTCTTGTCCGCCGTCGCCCGGCTAACCGTCGATTCGTGCAAGCCTAGCGCCCCGGCGATCTCGGAGCGTGTCATGGGCGTGAGGTGCCGCACACCACTCCTCAGGAAATCTTGCTGCCGCTCAACAATGGCCTCGCCGATCCGCTGTAGCGTCGACTCGCGCTGCCGCAAATTCGCCAGAAACACGCGCGCCCGCGCGATGTATTCCTGCACATGCGCCCGCTCCTGTTCATCGAGCGAGGCGGCTTTGCTGGACAGATCTTGATACAGCGGATTGATGCGAACCATGCGGCGCGGCGAGTGCAGTACCTCGACCACAAACTCGCCATCGTCATTTTCCACAATGGCAATATCCGGTGTGCGGTAGCGCGTGCGGTCGGGACTGCGGCTGCTGCTGAGCGCTGCATCAAGCGGATACGGCCACAGTTTGTCATGAATGAAATTGCGCGCGGCTTCCACATCGTTCGGTGTGATCTGCAACTGCCGTGCGATGTAGCGGTACCGATGCGCGCCAAGGTCGTCAAGATACTGATCAACAATCTCGCGCACATAGGGGAACGTCACACCCTCAGCGGCCAGTGCGTCAATCTGCGAAAGGAGGCACTCACGCGTGTCGCGCGTAGCAATACCGGGAGGTCCGACCTCACGCAGCCGCTGTAACACCATCTCTAACCGCTCCAGCGTGACGCCGAGTGTCGCCGCAATATCGGAAACGTCGTCACACAGAAAGCCCTGCTCATCAAGGCTGCCAACCAACGCTACTGCAAGCGGATAATCACTTTCATCCAGACTGGCCCGCAGGTCACTCAGCAACATTTCACTCAAATTACGCGGCGCAGCAACAAATAACAGCGGATCAGTTTCGTCATCCGGTCGTTCAAGTGTGCGCTCACTGCCACTCGAGTCGAGCGCACAGCGCAAGCAAAGCCCCTCCACCACCGGCCCGTTACAGCGTGGGCAGGTCTCCTCCTGCGACTCAACCTCTTCAAGAGCTGGGTTTTCCGTCAACTCATGCTGCACTGCCTGATGCAACTCCATGGTTGGCAACGTCAGCAAATGTGCAAGGTTCAAGAGTGCTGGGGTGACGCGCATCCCCATCTCGGGCGTCATCGACATTTCAAGCATCGCGCTTCCCCTTGATTACGTACACCTTACGGCGAATAGATCGTGTATACTGTGTCATGAAACAATGTGTAGCATCTGAGCAAAATCCAGGATGCTACCAAACCATCATTTATACATCAAGTGTGCCATGCGTTCAACCGCAAACGCGCCTTTTTGCTCCATTACTCGGAACTACTCTTCTTAACTACGTACCGTAACGCCGTTTGGGTCTCTCCATGCGCTCTCATTGTAGCACCATATTGCATTTCAAGCACCTTAAACATGATCGTGCCATGCGGTGCTCATAAACGCATGCCAGCAGGAGATTTGCCGATGAAGGCCGCCTTTAATCAGCCAGCGCCGACGCTTGGCAACCAGTTTCATGACGACCGCGTGCTCCGGTCATATCTGCGGCGCTGCATGCCAGTGGATGTACTGCGCGCGATCGAGCCTGCATTAGCTGAAATGGGCCGCCTTGCGGGCGATGATCTGTATCACATGCAGCTTGCAGATCGGCTGAACGAACCAGTGCTAACGCAGTGGGATGCCTGGGGCGAGCGGATCGACCAGTATCGAGGTTTCGCCGTTGTGGCGCGTCGCGGCGCGCATCGCCACCGAGCATGGCGTGGTCGCCGCCGCCTACGACACGCCCTACGGCCCGCATGCGCGCCAGTTCCAGTTCGCGCTCGCCTATCTGTTTCACCCCTCGACCGACGTGTACACATGCCCGCTCGCCATGACCGACGGCGCAGCCCGCACGCTGCTGCGTTCCGGCAATCAGGCGCTTATCGACCATGCCGTGCCGCACCTTGTCAGCCGCGACCCGGCGCAAGCGTGGACCAGCGGGCAGTGGATGACCGAAACGATTGGCGGCTCGGATGTCGGCATGTCCGAGACCGTGGCACGCCAGGACGAACAGGGTACATGGCGGCTCTACGGGCGCAAGTGGTTCACCTCGGCCACCACCTCACAGATGGCGCTGACGCTGGCGCGTCCAGAAGGCAACGACGCGGGCGGCAGCGGGCTGGCGCTGTTCTATGTCGAGCTGCGCGACGAGCATGGACGGCTGCGCAACATCGAAGTCAACCGGCTCAAAGATAAGTTGGGCACGCGCAAAGTGCCAACTGCGGAGTTAGCGTTAGTGGGAACACCTGCGACGCCGGTATCCGGCACGACGCATGGCGTGCGCAACATCATTCCCATGCTGCAGATTACACGCACCTGGAACAGCGTCTCGGCGGCGGCGTTCATGCGGCGCGGCATGGCGCTGGCTCGCAGCTACGCCCGGCAGCGCATGGCATTCGGCGCGCCGCTGGCTGAGCAGCCGCTGCACATCGACACGCTGGCGACCATGCAGGCCGAAACGGAAGGCGCATTTCACCTGACATTTCTGTTGGTTGAATTGCTCGGTCAAGAAGAGGCCGGCACAATTGACGAGGAAAGCCAGCATCTTCTGCGGCTACTGACTTCGCTTACCAAACTGACGACCGGGCGGCAGGCGGTGGCGGTCGCCAGCGAGGTGCTGGAGGCGTTCGGCGGCGCCGGCTACGTCGAGGACACCGGCCTGCCGGTGCTGCTGCGCGATAGCCAGGTGCTGCCAATCTGGGAAGGCACGACCAACGTGTTGGCGCTCGATCTGCTGCGGGCGCTGGGGCGCGGCGCGTCGCTGCTGGCGTTGCGCAACAAGGTCACACAGTGCGTCGCGAGCGCTCGCGATCAGCGCCTTGCCGATGCGGGCCAGGCGGCACTCGACGCGCTTGCCCATGCTGAACAGTGGCTGCATGCCGCCTATGCACATGGACAGCCCGCGCTGGAGCAGGGCGCGCGCCGCTTGGCCATGACGCTTGGCCGCGCACTGGAACTCGCGCTGCTGGTGGAGCATGCCCAATGGGCGCTCGACCATGAAGGCGACGCATATGCTCGCGCTGCCGCCATGCGGTTCGCGCAGTCGCCTGTCGATCTGATCAGTGATGTGGACGCCGACGATGCGCGGCTGCTGATGGAGGATCGGTGAATACCTGGGAATCGTTGCAGGCGAACACGAAGTTCGCCGCGACGACGATGATTATCAATGATAGAGCTAACGGTCGCGCCAGGTATGGAAGATGTGAGCCTCACACCGGATGATCTGCTCCGCAAATCGTCTGAGGCGCTCACCAACGCGATGGGCGCGATCTACCAGAGGCGCGGCGCACATATGGCGTTGTCAAAGCATTGCTCGCGTCGGAACGCCTTCCGAGATCGAGGTCGAGTTCAACCTCAAGCTGACCTCCGAGGCGGGCGTCGTGCTGGCGAAGGCCGGGCTGGAGTCGATGCTGAACGTTAAGCTGAAGTGGGCGCGCGACGAGGCCCAGCATGCCGCCAAACCGTAATGCTGGCGTTCGCCCGCAGAAGCTGCGCAACTTCACGGTGCAGATTCGCCATGCCACGAACGCCGAGCAGATCGTCGGCACCGGCGTGGTTGTCTCGACGCGCGGCGAGATCGTGACGTGCGCCCTGTCATGCGCGGCGCGGGCGGAGGCGGCGCAGGCGCGCGCCGTGAGCCGCGACATGGGCTACCACTGGGGCCAGGCGGATGCGGAGGAAGTGCTGGTGCAGCCAGGGAATTGAGAAGCGCATTTGGCCCTCACCTTCAATCCCTCTCCCAGTGGGAGCGGAAAGCGGCAGCCTTCGATACGCGCTCTGCCCTTCGACAGGCTCAGGAGAGCCTCAGGGCAGGCGTTCCTCAGGATGCCAAACACAGCCGCGTCTTGGACAGGGCGAACAAGGTATAAAGGCGGTTGGCTGGCTCAGGACAGGCGCACCTTAGGATGCCGAACAACCGCCCTTCGATACGGTCTTCGCCCTACTCAGGATGCGGTTTTTTGGCATGGCGATTATGCATGTCCACCGCGCTTCATTACCCGCCGCTCAGCGCGGCGCGCACGAGCCGCTGCACTACCGGCGCGAACTCGGCGCAGGTGCGCTCCGGCCCCGCTAGCGTGTCAAAGGTTTCAAAGCTCGTCAGCGCGAACAACGTGTTGATCACGGCCTCGGGCATGGCGGGCAGCGGCTGGCCCTGCTGCGTGGCGAGCCGCTGCACAATCACACGCAGCCCATTGCGCCGCCGCTCGTCGCGCGCCCGTATCACCTGCGCGAACTCCTCATCTAGCGTGGCGAGCGCCCGCAGTCGCCGCGTCGCCAGGCGGTCGGCATCCCAGAAGTGGCTAAAAATGCGGATAAGCTCATCGAGCGCGTCAAGCGGATCGACCTTCTGGAACGCGCCAGCAAGCTGATGCATACCACCGTTCGCCGCCAATAAGTCGCAGACCGCCTCAAGCAGCCCTGTTTTTGAGCCAAACTGGTAATACACAGTCATGCGCGCAACATCGGCCTGCCGCGCAACCGCTTCCATGCTCAGGTTCGTCAGCCCTTTATCGGCTGTTAACAACGTGCGCGCGGCCTCGACAATCCGGGCGCGGGTTTGATCAATTGATGCCTGGCGCTCGCCAAGACGATAGGGACGAGGACTCATCTCTATTACCTCCGCCCTCATTGTACCAAACACCTGGTCATTTGTCGGGGTTGCAATTCGCAAATTTAATTATACAATCAGTATATATGAATTAAAGAGCGCAAGGAGGACGTATGATTACCGTCGTTTCGGTGGCGAAGTTCCTGCACGTTGTATCGGTAATTGTTTGGCTTGGCGGCGTTGTAACCTTGACGGTGCTGAATCTGCGCCTCAGCCGCACAGCCAACCGTGATGCACTTGCGGCGCTGTCAGGGGCCAGTGAATTCTATGGGCGCGCAGTTGTTGGCCCGGCTGCCGCGCTGACGCTGCTGGCTGGCATTGCGACAGCTGTGAGCGCTGGTTTTCGCTTCGGTTCGCTGTGGATTACGTGGGGCTTTGCCGCCATTCTGCTATCATTGCTGCTGGGCGCAACGCTGATCCGCATGACCACGGCGCGGCTGCGAACCGCTGGCGCATCAGGTGGCGCAAACGTCCCCGCACTTCAGCGGCGATTAATGTGGCTCAACGGCCTCAACATGCTGCTTTTGCTGTCGGCTGTATGGGCCATGGTGGCAAAGCCGACGCTGTGAATTAGTAAAGGAGGTATTTTATGAGCGCACAGCATCCGTTCCGTTTCGGTGTCGTCATGGGGCAGGCCCGCTCGGCACGCGAGTGGGTCGCCAAAGCGCGCAAGATCGAGGCGCTCGGCTTCTCAACCGTGCTGATGCCTGATACGCTCGGCCAAACATGGTCGCCGTTTCCGGCGCTCGCAGCGCTGGCGACCGCAACCACAACCATCCGTTTGGGAACCTATGTGCTCGCCAATGACATGCGCAATCCGGTAATGGTCGCGCGTGAAAGCGCCACGCTCGACGTGTTGTCTGAGGGACGCTTCGAGCTTGGGTTGGGCGTTGGGCGGCAAAATGCGGGCGAAGATTACCGCAAGTTGGGCATCCCGTTCGAAGCGGGCGCGGTGCGCGTGGCGCGCTTCGCCGAGTCGCTGGAGATCATCAGTGCATTGCTTGACGGGCAGCATGCCAGCGCCTCTGGCCCGCATTACGCCGTTGCTGATGCCGACGTATTCCCGCCGCCGGTGCAGCAGCCGCGCCCGCCGATTCTGATCGCGGGCGCGCGCAAACGTTTACTCACGCTGGCGGGGCAGCATGCCGACATCGTTGCGCTGGCGGTGCCTCCGACTGCGGACGAAGCAACCGTTGCGGAGGCGATTGGCTGGCTGCGCGCCGCAGCGGGCGATCGCTTCGAGCAGATCATCTTGAACTGCAATCTGATTACTGTAGGCGAAAAGGTTGCCTCCTGGATCGCGGCGCGTTATGGCGGCGACACATCGGCCCTGCGCCAGTCGCAATCGATCGCTGTGCTCATGGGTTCGCCCGACGAAATGAGCCAGCGGCTGGAGGAGCGCCGCGCACGCTGGGGCATTTCATACATCACGCTGAGCGAAGAATTTGTCGATGCATTCGCGCCGGTGGTCGAGCGGCTGGCTGGACGATGATCAGCCCAGTCAAAGCAGAAGGAGCGGCTGGTACATGTTTGACAACGTGCCGTAATCAAGCTGTCATATTTTTGTGAGGGTGCAGCCGTAACTATAATGCGTCAAACTTCGTTCTATTTCTTGAGTGATTTGTGATATGTACATGCTTTGAATGTGAGAGGACGTAACATGCGACGTATGCTGCTCCCGGTGTGTCTTTTAGCGATGCTCATCAGCGCCATGCTGGTCGCGCCTGCGGCTCGCGCCCAACCTGCGGCTGAACAGGTCTGGCCTGCCCAGCCATTTCGGCTGGCATGGCAGCGCACCGACAGCCTGGTAGCCGCAGGCGCGGCGAATTACAGTTGGTTCTGGGGGCCAGAGCCGCGCAGTGCTCCGCTTCTGGAGCGCGACGACCAGGCACCGGGCGGCTACCGCCTGGTGCAATACTACGACAAGGGCCGCATGGAATTGCCGCTGCCCGCCGCGGCGGTTCAGTCGACGGACCAACTGACCTATGGACGCCTGGTTGCTGAAATGGTTTCCGGCAACATTCAGCTGGGCGCTCAGCGCTTCGAGAGCGGCGCGCCCGCGCTTATCCCGGTGGTCGGCGACCGCAACGATCCGGTCGCGCCGACCTACGCCGCGTTTGCCCGCGTGACCTCTGCCTCTGCGCCGCAGGCGACCGGCAGCCGTCCCGATCAGTCGATCGACCGCTCTGGCAGTGTGACCAACCGCCCCGACTTGAGCGCGGCGCATCCTGAAACGGTGTATACCGCGTACGACGGCGCGCTCGGCCACAATGTGCCGCGCGTGTTTAGCGCGTTCATGCAACGCACGGGCCGCATAAACACACCGCAAGGCCAGCAAGTTGCGCAAATCGTCGATCCGCTGCAGGTGTTCGGCCACCCGATCAGCGAGGCGTACTGGGTCGACGCCACGGTGGGTGGACGCGTGCAGCCGGTGCTGGTGCAACTCTTCGAGCGCCGGGTATTGTCATACAACCCGGCCAATCCCGCCGCGTCGCAGGTCGAGCTTGGCAACGCCGGTATTCATTACTATGAATGGCGCTATGGCGGCGTACAACCGCGCAGCGACCGCCGCGAGGACGTGTTCAGTCATTTCGAGAATGGCGAGCAGGCGCTGACTGGCGGCTACTGGTTCAGCTTCGATGATCGCGGGAGCGGCGGCACCTCCACCGCCAGCAATCAGCTAATTACCCCCGGTGTAGACGGAAGCGTGCAGGCCATGCGGTTCAACTACAATGTGACCACTGCGATCCCATTCAGCCTGGCCTCGTTGTCAGTCGGCATGGGTGCCAACAACGGCACGGCTGACCTGCGCAACGTCAATGCAATCGGCTTCTGGGCGCGCGGCAGCGGCAACAGCATTAGCGTGCAACTCAATAGCGCGCTTTCCGATGATCCGTTCACCACGACGTTTTTACCGTCCGGCGATTGGACATATGTGGAGCTGCCACTGGCTGCCATGCGGCAGTCTGACGGGCAGCGCCTGGCCGATCTGCCTCAGGCGCAGGCCATGGCGACCCGGCTGTCGTTCCGGCCTGCCGACAAGCCAAGCGCGGGCTACCTTGACATCGACAACGTCGTCTTCATCAGCGGAAAAACTGAGATGACGGCGACCCAGCCTGGGCTGCCGCTGATCAGCAACTTCGAAGATGGGCGGCTCAGCACCACGCTGAACACCGACTGGTTCACTTACACTGACCAGGATCAGGGTGGCGGCTCCACAGCGGAGCTTGCCTCGGTAAGTCCCGGCGCATATGGCAGTAAGGCCGCGCTGCGCTTCCGTGGCTCGTTCAACAAAAAGTGGGCGAAAACAGCGTTCCTCGGCATGGGCGCGCCGCTGATGCAGAATGGCCAACCGCTCGACCTGACCGACTATAGCGGCATCCAGATCGCCGTCAAAACCGACGGGCAGCCCTATCGCTTGCAGTTCACCTCGAAGCTGATCACTGATAATAATCAGTACGGCATCACGCTGCTTGGCCCGGCAAACGAGTGGACGACGCTGACGATCCCGTTCAGCCTGCTGACGCCGATGCATAAAAAGGACGCAATTCCCATGCAGGTGGCGCTGACGCAAATTCAAAACATCATTATCACGCCGCTCAATCAGCCGCAAGCGTTCCAGCTATCGGTTGACGATGTTCGATTAATGAAGTAAGCTGCGGTTCAGCTGCCCGTTGAAACAGGCGGCTACAACGCGAAGCACGTTCGAAACGGGCTGACAAGCCGTTGATAAACAGTAAGAAAATAATCGGGACATGATTTGTAGGGGCAAACTTTATGCTCGCCCAGGGAGAACACGAGGTTCGCCCCTACAGGCCATTCCCCAATAATTCGACAATGTTCTTAAACGTCCCTTGCATACCAGCACACGGCTTCAGCCGTTGTGCGCCAAGCTCACACGAAACCCTTATCAATAACAAGCGCCGCGCTGTTGAGTGACAGCGCGGCGCTTGTTGCATCTTGTGCATAGTTGCTGTACATTTGTAGCATGTGATGATGTACAAACATGTCGTGATGTCATGGAGAGTGGTGATAGTTTATGCATGAAGCAATCGAGCAGTTGTTGGACAACAATAAGGCCTGGGCCGCCAACATGACGGACGCCGACCCGGCCTTTTTTCAGCGGCTGGCGACGCAGCAGGCTCCGGCTTACATGTGGATTGGGTGTTCGGACAGCCGTGTCCCTGCTAATCAGCTGGTTGGCCTGCTTCCGGGGGAAATGTTCGTCCATCGCAACGTCGCGAATGTCGTCGTTCACACCGATCTGAATTGCCTTTCAGTGCTGCAATTTGCTGTGGATGTCTTGCAGGTCCGGCACATCATTGTGTGTGGTCATTATGGCTGTGGCGGTGTGGAAGCCGCGCTGCTCGGTCGATCGTTCGGATTGATTGACAACTGGCTGCGGCATGTGCAGGATGTACGTCACAAGCATGCCGATCTTCTAGAGCGCTGTCACGATCATCGCCAGCAGCATGACCGGTTGTGCGAACTTAATGTGTTGGAACAGGTTGTGAATGTATGCCAGACAACCGTGGTACAGAGCGCCTGGGAGCGTGGTCACACGCTGGCGGTACATGGCTGGATCTACGGTGTAGCCGACGGCATCATGCGCGATCTGTCCATCCACGTCACGAGTGCCGCAACTCTGCAGGAGCAGTTCGATCATGCTCTTTCTTTGATTAGTTAACGCATCAAGCTGCACTTTCCCTGGTAATCTCAACGCGCTTGATGCGTGGCCCTTGCATTTCCAGCACGGTGAGTTGATAGTTCTGGTGGCTCAAGGCATCGTGGGGACTTGGCAGGCGGCCCAGTTGTTCGAGAATGAAGCCCGCCAGCGTTTCGTAGTCGCCTTCGGGAATGTCGAGTTCGAACTCCTCGTTTAGCTCCGCGACACGAATGTTGCCGTCCACGATGATCGTATGCTCGTCAACTGTTTGCACATCAACTTCGTCATGCTCAAGCTCGTCGTCCATTTCGCCGACGATCTCCTCGACCAGATCTTCCATGGTCACGATGCCTGCCATGCCGCCGTATTCATCCACCAACACTGCCAGGCGGATGTGGTTTTTGCGCAACTCGCCGAGCAGGTCGCCGATGCGCTTGCTTTCTGGCGTGAAGTACGCCTCGCGGATGAGCGACTCAATCGGGTCATCGAAGCCAAGCCGCTCATCGCGCAGCGCGACCAGCAACTCCTTGGCCGAAATAAGCCCCTTGATGTCGTCCACGCCGCCCGGCCCGAGCACTGGAAAACGCGTGTGGCCGGTCTCCGCAAAGCGGTCGAGAAACTCGCGCACGGTGGCGTGGTGATCAATGGTTGCAACTTCGGTGCGCGGCAGCATCGCCTGGTAGGCCGGCCGGTCGGCAAAGGCCAGCACGTTGATCAACATTTCATGCTCTTCTTCGTCCAGCACGCCCGCCTCGCCACTTTCCTCCACTAGCAGGCGCAATTCTTCAGCAGTATGCACTTGTGTGTGACCGGCCACTTCTTGAATGCCGAACAGCCGCAGCACGGTCGCCGTGGCCCAGTCTAGAAACACGATAATCGGCGCAAAAATGGCATTGAACACGCGTAGGGGAGGGGCGGTAAAGAGCGCGGCGCTTTCGGGCGAGCGGATGGCAAACACCTTGGGGGCCTGCTCGCCCAGCACAATGTGGAGCGATGTAATAATGAAGAACGACACGGCGACCCCGATGGCATGGCTGATCACAATGGCGGTGGTTTCCGCAACCGCAAGATTACCCAGCACAAACACGAACACGGCTTCCACTGGCGGATCAACCAGTGTGGCAATCGTGCTTTCGCCGATCCAGCCGAGCGCCAGACTTGCCAGCGTAATCCCGAGCTGTGACGCCGCAACATAGCGGTCAATATCATCCTGAAGCCTTCGGCTGAGGGCGGCAGTGCTGTTGCCGGCCTCGGCCATTTGCTCCAGCCGGGTCCGCCGTGCGCCGACCAGGCCAAATTCGGACGCAACAAAGAATGCATTTAACAGAACAAGTACTAAAACGCCGCCAAGACGGAGCAGCGTATCGAGCACTGGTGACATCGACACCTCGCTTGATAATTGATACTAGTGGTAGTATAGCGTAAAAATACTGCTGCTGGTGAACGCACGGAGCAATAACGGTGGTCCATGCCTTCTTGACAGTGCCGCTTCGGAGTGCTACCCTTACCCTCCAACTACGTGGGGTTTCCCCAGCAAGGAGATAGCCGCATGCGTATCATCTCGCTGCTTCCGAGCGCGACGGAGATCGTTTATGCCCTCGGACTTGGTGACTCGCTTATCGGCGTGACGCATGAGTGCGACTACCCTGCTGATGCAACCACCAAGCCGGTGGTGACGTGCAGTGTGTTGGAGCATAGCGATGCAACGTCGGCTGAAATTGATCATGCGGTGAGCAATCAGCTTGCAAGCCAGTTGAGCATTTACGAGCTTGACGAAGCGTTGCTCGCGTCGTTGCAGCCCGATCTGATTCTCACGCAGGCGTTGTGCGACGTATGCGCCGTCTCCTATGATACCGTGCAGCGCGTGGTTCACGATGTCACAGCGCAGATGAACGGCGTTGCGCCGCGTGTGTTGTCGCTGGAGCCAAGCAGCCTCAACGATATTTTTCAAACAATTGAAGTTGTTGGCGATGTGACCGGCACGGCGGCGCGGGCGGCAGAGGTCGTCGCTGGCTTGCGGCAGCGCGTGGATCGCGTGCGGGCACAGGTGCCGTCGGCCGCGCGCTGCCCGCGTGTGGCCTTCCTTGAATGGATCGATCCATTGTATGGGCCGGGCCACTGGCTGCCGGAACTTGTGCAGATTGCGGGCGGCACGGCGGGACTTGGACGTTTGCACCAGAAGTCGCGCCAGATCGCGTGGAGTGATATCATCGCGTTTGCGCCAGAAGTGATTGTGATCGCGCCATGCGGCTTTGGTATCGCGCGCGCCACAGAGGAAGTGTTGCAGGCGCTGCCGCACCGCGCTGGCTGGGATGCGCTGCCGGCGGTACGCGCCGGACGAGTATATGTGGCAGATGGCAATGCCTACTTCAGTCGTCCTGGCCCGCGAATTGTAGATAGTTTAGAAATGCTTGTCGAGTTTGTTCATCCCGCGGCATGTGCCGGGTGGGGGCCGCGCGATGGGTGGGTAACGTTGACAAGCACAAGTACAGTGAAAGCAGAGTGAGGTGACAGTGTGTCACAAAAAGATATAACGATTGGTAGTATTCTTCAGGAGCTTTCCGGGCAATATGATGGCGTTGTTGCCGAGCGCGAGGTATACGATCGCGTGCTGCAGCGGCGGCCAAGTCAGGCCAAAGATCCCTACGCCAGTATTCGCCAGCAAATTCGCTATCAAGCACCGTCGTTTGGCTGGGTGCGGCTGGGCGGCGGCGAGATCATGCCGCTCCACGTTGCGCTACAAGGGCTGCGCTTTCGCCTGATTCCCAGCGATGATGAGATTGCTCATGACGCGATCGTTCCCCGGTCGATGCGCCCATTCTGGCCCTATACCCATGGTGACGTGCAATTTGAAGACGCCGACGGCCAGCCGATTGACACGCGCGAGGCAACGTTACCGCAGGGCCAAGGACTATTTGGCGCGGTCACGTCGCCGGCGTTGCGGCTTGGCGACTGGTTCGAGCGCACAGGCTTCGAGCCAGGTGACAGCATCATAGTGACGATTACATCCGCGCAGCCGCTTACGTTTCAGTTGGAGCGCGAGCCTGCCGCGCAGTTCCGCGCCGAAGCCGTCGCCGCGCAGGAGCAAACGTTTATTGATGGGTTGGCGGACTGGATCAAGCGTGGCGGTGGGCGCGGGCTAGGCCAGCCGGAGGACGGCGTGCTGGGATTGTACGCGCGCGCGCCATGGCGCGCGGGCTATCCGGGCCGCCCATGGCAACAGCTTGTTGCCGCCGACCATCGCCTCCACTTATTGGATGGCGAACTTATCGCAGAAGGTGGCCACCACAGCCCATTTGAAGCGTTCATGGGCGATGAGCGAGATGAGCAATACTGGGCGGAGAGCGACGCGCAAATGCTAGAGGCGATCAATGCGTTGCAATCCGATCTGCTGTCGAGCCGCCGCTCTGATGTCAAACGTGGCCTGTGGAACGGCATTGCGCCGCGCGTTTCCATTGCGCGCACAATTTTCAATATCGAGGAAGGCACCGCCGAGACGATCTATCCCGGCGCAGTTAATGCTACCGAAGACCATTCCGCCGACATCGAGGAGCATATTACGCATGGCGACTACGATGATTGGGAAGAGTCCGACGAACTTGATGACCTCGATGAAATGGACTACGAGGACGAGGATGAGTGGGACGCTGAGGATGATCTGCTCAATGTTGAGGAGTTGGAAAATCTCGACCTGTTCATGGCCCAAAATCCGGAAATCGCCGAGGCGACGCGCCACCTGCTAGACACGCTTTCGCCGGAGGAGGTCGAGCGGCTGCAGGACGCCGAAACGATTGATGAAGTCAATGACGTGCTGGGCCGCCACCTGAGCAATTTGATGCGCCAGCATCCATCGCTGTTCGAGGTGCTTCAGCCGCCCGCGTCGGCCCTCTCACACACTGACGGCAATGGGCATAGCAATGGTCACAATGGCCACACTAATGGCGCGCATGATGACCATAACGACCATGATGATGCCACACTTGATCTGTCATCCGTGCGGTCGCCGCTCGATGCTTTGTACGACGATTTCTCGGACACATGGATCGGGCAAGAGGAGCAGAGCAGCGCCTCTGAGGCCGAGGCAGCGTTGGAGCGCAGCAACGATCTGATGGAGCAATTCTATGCTTATCAGGTTGAACAGGGCAAAAGCGACACGACTGCTACCAATCGCACGCGCGATCTGTGGCTTTTTGCTGATTTCCTTGGCAACTATTATGGCCGCAGCCTGGACGCAGGCGACTACGCCACGCTCGATGAATGCCTGTTCTTTTATTACCCGCGCAAGGTGCTGGGCACATCGCCCCGCGCTCTGCGCGACATGTGTACGTCCATCAAACAGTTCTACGCCTTCTTGAAGGTGCAAAGCCGAATTTCCGATGACGGCTTTGCAGTAGCCATGTGGCAACGTCGCGACCAGGCGGGCCGCGTGCTGGAGCTTTACGATCAGCTTGATGCCGATTCGCCACAATTCGATCGGCTATTCGCACATTTATTCGCACCGTACACCGCCTGAGTCGTTTTGGGTTACAAGGTTCTGCGTGAGCAATAATCACTCACTTTCTTGCGACTCAACATGACATAATCGAGAATTCAACCTTATGATTATTGTTGATGCACACCAGGACATTGCCTTCAACGCCTTTGCGCATGGCCGTGATTACCGCGACTCGGTGGCGGCCACCCGCGCCCGCGAAGGTGTCCGCGCTCGTGACAACGCCACGGTCAGCCTGCCGGATTCGCTATCGGCGGGCGTGGGCGTGGTGTTTGGCACGCTGTTCGTGCTGCCGCATACCAGCAAGCACATTTCTGACACATACCTGTACCGCACGCAGGACGAGGCCCATGCGCAGGCGCGCGAGCAGCTTGCGTTCTACCGTCAACTTGCTCAGGAAGACCGGCGCGTGTGCGTCATTGAAACGCAGGCTGATCTTGCTGCGGTACGCGGCTCCTGGTCTGGCAGTGCGGCACAGCAGGGCATTGTGGTGCTCATGGAAAATGCCGATCCGGTGCGCACGCTCGATGAAGTCGCGGAATGGTACGACCTGGGCGTGCGGCTGATAGGGCCAGCATGGACGGCCAACCGCTACACTGGCGGCACCGGCACGCCCGGCCCGCTCACTGCCGATGGACAGGCGCTGCTGCACGAAATGGAGCGCGTCGGCATGGTGCTGGATGTCAGCCACATGGCCGAAGAAGCGTTCTGGCAGGCGCTCGATGTGTTTGGCGGCACGGTCGTCGCCACGCACGCGAACTGCCGCACGTTTGTGCAGGGCGAGCGCAGCGACCGCCAATTGTCCGATGCCATGATTAAGGCGCTGATCGAGCGCGATGCGGTGATCGGCGCGGTGCTGTACAACCGATTTCTGGATGGCAGTTGGACGCCGGAGCGCGGCAAAGAGGCGCTAGGCCTCGACACGGTGGTACGGCATATCGATCACATCTGTCAGATTGCGGGCGATGCGCGGCATGTCGGCATCGGCAGCGACTTCGATGGCGGCTTTGGGCGCGAGGCGATTCCGCGCGAACTCGACAGCGTGGCTGATCTGCCGCAACTGGCGGGCGCATTGACTAATGCTGGTTTTGCCGCGAGTGATATCGAAGGCGTGATGGGTGGGAATTGGCTGCGGCTGCTGGAACGCGCCCTGCCCGAGTAATATTCGCGACTTCAGCATACAGGAGCCTGCATGAAAATTGGTGTTGTGCTGCCAATCGTGGAAGACGTTGAAACGCAGCAGATCAATAGTTATCAAACTGTGCGCGCCTTTGCGCTGCAAGCCGAACAGGCAAACTTTGACTCGATCTGGATCTTCGATCACCTACTGTTTCGCCGCCCGAACCAGCCGACTGGCGGCATATGGGAAGCATGGACGATGGCGACGGCGCTGGCCGAAGCGACCAAGCGCGTCGAAATTGGCACCTTGGTGCTCTGCACCGCCTTCCGCAACCCGACGCTGCTCGCCAAAATGGCCAGCACGCTCGACGCGGTGAGCGACGGACGCCTGATTTTAGGCTTGGGCGCTGGCTGGCACCAGCCAGAATTCGATGCGTTCGGCATTCCGTTCGATCACCGCGTCGGGCGCTTCGATGAAGCATTGCAGATCATGGCACCGCTGCTGCGCGAAGGCTACGTTGATTTTTCCGGCATGTACTACAGCGCGCCAAACTGCGAGTTGCGCCCGCGCGGCCCGCGCCCGGACGACCCGCCGATTCTGATTGGTGCGTTTGGCCCGCGCATGCTGCAAATTACCGCCCGCTACGCCAACATCTGGAACACCTGCTGGCATGGCCGCGTGTCCTCAATCGCTGCCAACCGTGCGGCGGTGGAGGAAGCCTGCCGCACAGCAGGCCGCGACCTGGCAACGCTTGAGATTACCGCCGGTGTTATGGTGGCATGCCCGTCGCGCGATGGCGCGGTGCAAGAAGGACTCAATCCGGACAAAACGCTGTTTGGCTCGGTTGAAGAAGTCGCGGCGGGTCTGCGGGAATATGAGGAAGCTGGCGTCAGTCATGTAATCTGCTGGCTTAGTGAGATGAACACTGACGGGTTGGCGTGGTTCGCGGACGTACTGCGTGTATATCGTTCAAGTGAGTAATGTGTGATGACACAAGCTGAACAAGTGTATCCACCAGTTGGAGATGTCTTGCTAGATGAAGTTGTACGCCGCATCCTTACTGTGGGCGATCCAATCGCTATTGTACTCTTTGGGTCACACGCGCGTGGTAATGCCCGCCATGACAGCGATCTTGATATTTTAATTATTGAAGAATCAGATTTGCCGCGTTACAAACGTGCTCCACGTTATTTGCGAGTGCTCGTTGGTCTATTTCCAGCCAAGGATGTTGTCGTCTGGACGCCATCTGAGATTGCGGAATGGGCTAGTGTACCACATGCTTTTATCACAACAGCATTGCGTGAAGGCAGAATGTTATATGAGCGATGCGATTGATTTAGCGCGTGGTTGGTTTCGTAAGGGCGACAGTGACCTGAACACTGCGCGGATTCTTGCTGTGAGTGAAGGCCCATATGATACTGCATGCTTTCATGCACAACAAGCAGCAGAAAAATATCTCAAGGGATTTTTGTCGTTTGTAGGTCAGCCATTTCCTTTTACACATAACTTGGAAGAGTTGGCGCAACGCTGCACTTTAGTGAATCCAGCTCCCAATTTTACAAGGCCTTGATCTAACGCAACTTACGCCCTATGCTGTTCAGCTACGTTATGACGCAGATTTTTGGCCTGATCAAGAAACTGCTCAGGAAGCCTTGAGCATAGCTGAACAGGTTCGTGTTGTGACACTCACTATTATCTCGCCTGATATTATCTTGTAAGAGTTTTCGTTTTACAACTTTCCTAATGAGAAGAGGAGCATGCCGTTTGGAACTGGCGTATCAAAGCTACGGCGCGGGCGAGCCGCTGATCATCTTGCATGGTCTGTTTGGTGCGCGCGACAACTGGCACACGTTGAGCCGCAAGCTCGGCGCGCGCTACCATGTGTTCGCTGTAGATCAGCGCAACCACGGCAACTCGCCGCACAGCGACCGCTTTGACTACGATGTGATGGCCGAAGATCTCCATGCGTTCGTGGAGCAGCATCGCCTCCAGCATGTCAATGTGATCGGTCATTCGATGGGTGGCAAGACGGCGATGCAGTTTGCGTTGCGCTACCCGGCTTATCTTGCGCGCCTGATCCTCGTCGATATTGCGCCCAAAGCCTACCCGGCACACCATGACGAAATGTTTGATGCGATGTGCGCGCTCGATCTTCCGGCGCTGCACACCCGCCAGGAGCTCGACGCCGCGCTTGCGCCGCGCGTGCCCGACACGGCGACACGCCAGTTGATCATGAAAAACATCATGCGCGATGATCAGGGCGCGTTCACATGGAAACTGAACCTTGACGCCATCCAGCAGAATTACGATGCCATTGTCGGCAATATTGAAGGCGAAGGGCCGTTCTTGAAGCCCACGCTATTCATGCGCGGTGAGCTTTCCAATTATGTGCAAGACAGCGATGAGCCAGCGATTCGCAAGCTGTTTCCCGAGGCGCAGATCGTTACTGTTCCCGGCGCGGGGCATTGGATTCATGCCGAAAAGCCTGCCGAGTTTTTGAAGATTGTTAAAGATTTTCTTGAAAGGTAAGCTACAGAGAACAGAGAGATTGAGAAAGAGTATCGGCTGCTCGGCTTCATTCCCCTCTGTGCGCTCTGTGTGCTCTGTGGCTAACATATGACACACACACTTGATCAATGGTTTCATGATCCCGCTGCGCAAGCCGCCACCGAAAGCCTGCGCGACAGCGCGCCCGTGGTTGAAACAGCTATCGCTATCCAGCAAATCGCGGCGCCTACATTTGCTGAGCGAACGCGCGGCCAGTATGTGCAGTCGCAAATGCAGGCGCTCGGCCTGAGCGACGTCGCCATGGATGAGGTTGGCAATGTGTACGGCTGCCGCCGAGGGACGGCGAGCGGGCCGGGCCTGTTGATCGCGGCGCACCTCGACACGGTGTTTCCGGCTGGCACCGATCTCAGCGTGCGCCGCGAAGGCGAGCGCATCTACGGGCCGGGGCTGGGCGATAACAGCCTGGGCGTGGCCGGGCTACTTCACCTCGCGCGGGCGCTCCAGCAACACGATGTGCCAAACGAACGCCCGATCTGGTTCGTGGCAAACGTTGGCGAGGAAGGCATGGGCGACCTGCGTGGCATGCGCGCGGCGGTGGACCGGCTGGCAAGCCAGATCGGCGCGGCGATTGCGCTGGAAGGCGGCACGCACGGCCATGTCATCCACGAGGCGATTGGCGTGCGGCGCTACCGCATCAGCGCCACGGCGGCGGGCGGCCATTCATGGCAGGATTTTGGCGCGCCGAGTGCTATTCATGCCCTGGTGCGGCTGGCGACGCGGCTCACGCACCTGCACATCCCTGAAGGGGCGCGCAGCAGCTACAACATTGGCGTGATCGAGGGCGGCAGTTCGGTCAATACCATCGCGCAGCATGCCAGCCTGTTGCTGGATCTGCGCTCGGTTTCTTCGACCGCGCTTGAGCAACTCATCGGTCAGGTCGAGCAGGTGATCGTTGACTCGCAGGCGGCGGAGACGGATGTGCAAATCGTGCTCGAAATGGTCGGCAACCGTCCGGCGGGCCGCATCGCGCGTGACCACCCGCTCGTGCAGGCGGCGGCGGCCATTCATCGCAAGGTTGGCACTGCGACAGAATACGATGTGGGCAGCACCGATGCCAATATTCCACTGAGTCGCGGCATTCCGGCGGTGTGTATTGGCATCGGCGACGGCTACAACGCGCACCGGCTGGACGAATACATCGAGACCAAGCGGATTGCAACTGGCATGCAGGCGCTGCTGTGGCTGGCGCTTGCGGCATCGAGCAGCGCGGTCATGTCGTAGTGCTCATCTATGCGCTTGCCGCAGCAGGAGTAGGAGTGTTGTCTATCTCGTCTGGCTCCGGCAGCGCCCGCAGTTCGCGAATGGGCGATGCGGCGACCGACATGCTGGTACACAGCAGCAGACCAAATCCCATGCCACTGTCCATGGCGCGCTGATGAGTTGGACGAACGCGCCGCCGAGCGGCTGCCCGGCAATCTCCGCAACCGAATCGCTGCCGCCGAGCTTGCTGTTGCCCTCGACGATCTGCTCGCGGGCAAGCAGCGTCGGCACGTACGCCTGATAAGCTACATCGAAAAGAATGGTCAGCATGCCAATCAATGCCGTGACAACATACAGGTGCGCCATGGTGAGCATGCCAACCAATACCGCTAATGGCACAGAAAGCAGCAGCAGCGCACGGCCAAGGTCGGCGGCGATCAACATGGGCCGGCGGCGCGTCCGGTCAGCCCACACGCCCGCAGGCAGACCGACCAGCAGCGTCGGCAGTGTTCCTGCGGCGGCCAGCAGCCCCATCTGCGCTGGAGTAGCCGCCAGCACAAGAATCGCCGTCAATCCCAACGCGCCCGCGCCAATCTGTGAGCCACATTTGGAAACGGTCTGGCCGAGCCAGAGGCGCAGAAAATCGGCATGGTGCCAGAGTGTTGTCGCTGATGTCCTCACGCAAGGAGCGTAGCATCGCCACTTGGAGGCCGTCAATCAGCCTTTAACCTTTAGGTAGAAAACAAAAAGGCGCTGCCTGACAGCGCCTCCTGCTATATGATCTGTGGGTTTGTTCTACCGTACCACCGCGACCTCGCTCTCAGGCGTGTGCTCCAATCCGGTCACTTCGCGCATCTCCTCCTCGTTCAGCGACTCTTTCTGCAGCAGCGCCTCGGCCATGGCATCAAGCCGGTGCCGTTCGCGGGTCAGCAAATCGAGCGCTTTCTCGTAGCTTTCGTCGATGATGCGCCGGGTCGCCCGGTCGATCGCCTCGGCAGTGTCTTCACTGTAGGGACGGTTCGCGCCTGCTGCCAAGCCATTCTCAAGGTAGTTTCCCTCCTCGTTGCCACTGAGCGAGATCAAGCCGACCTCCTGGCTCATGCCGAAGCGCGTCACCATGGCCCGCGCAAGATCCGTGACCTGCTTGAGGTCATTCTCCGCGCCGGTTGTCACATAGCCATAGACTACCTGCTCAGCGGCGCGCCCACCCAGCGCATTGACGATCCGCGCCCGCAGATAGGGCTCCGTGTAGTTGTAGCGATCGTCCTCCGGCACAGAAAGCGTCACGCCCAAGGCTTGCCCGCGTGGTACCACCGTCACACGACGCACCGGGTCGCCTTCAGGTTGCAGCAACCCCAGCAAGGCATGTCCCGATTCGTGATAGGCGACGCGGCGTCGTTCCTCCGGGTCGAGCGTCAGTTTGCGCTCTGCACCGAGCGCGATCCTCTCTAGCGCGTCAGAGAAATCGTCCATCTGCACGGAAGCCTTGCCGCGACTCGCCGCCAGCAGTGCGGCCTCATTCACGAGATTGCGCAAATCGGCACCGACCAGGCCGGGCGTTTCGGCAGCAATCTCGTTCAAGTCTACCGATGGGTGGAGCGGCACACCGCGGGTATGCACCTTCAGAATTTCAGCGCGACCAGCCCGGTCGGGAGCCAGCACATTGACACGCCGGTCGAAGCGCCCCGGGCGCAGCAGCGCCGGGTCAAGCACGTCGGCGCGGTTGGTTGCCGCGATGATAATCACCGCCTCGCGCGAATCGAAGCCATCCATTTCGGTCAGCAATTGGTTCAGCGTTTGCTCGCGCTCGTCGTTGCCGCCCATGACATTGCCAGCGCCGCGCCGCCGTCCGATTGCGTCAAGCTCGTCCACAAAAATAATTGCCGGGGCCGCTTTACGTGCTTCCGCGAATAGATCGCGCACGCGAGCCGCGCCCACACCAACCACCATCTCGATGAATTCCGAACCGGACATGGAGAAGAACGGTACGTTCGCCTCGCCCGCGACGGCGCGCGCCAGCAGCGTTTTGCCGGTTCCAGGTGGGCCGACCAACAGCACGCCCTTCGGAATGCGCCCGCCGAGCCGCTGGTATTTGTCGGGCTGCTTCAAGAAATCGACGATCTCGACGAGCTCATTTTCGACCTCATCGATGCCTGCCACATCATCAAAGTTAATGCGCTCGTGGTCTGCCTCAACGTCGTAACGACGGGCGCGGCTGCGGCCCAGGCCGAACATGCCGCCACCAGCGGCGCGGGTTGCTCGGGTAGTCAGCCAGAAAAAGCCACCGAGCAGCAGCAGTGTCGGCGCGAACGAGAGCAGCAAAGTGAGCAAGACGCTGCGTGGCTCCTGCAGCGGGCGCGCATTAATAATCACGCCTTGTTTCAGCAGCAAATCAAGAATCTCTTGATCTTGCGTAAACGCCGGGCTCTGGGTCGCAAACTCGGTGTAGGTCTGGGGCGGCTGGTTCTGCCCGGCCTGCTGTGTAGGAGACTGGGCCTGAGCTGTCGCTGTTCGCGCTGCATTCGGGTCGACTACCGGCTGCTTAAACGTGCCTTGAATATCGTTGCCCTGGCTGGTAATCTCCGACACGTTGCCGGCAGCGACCTGCTGCCTGAAGAACGTGTATGGCACAGTCACGCGGTTCTGCTGCTCAGGAAAAAAGAGCGGCACCAGCAGCCAGTTCAACGCCAGCAGCACAAGCAGAATGATCCAGAAGCGGCCCTGGCGCATAGTGTTACGAAAATCAGGTTGCTGATTGTCGTCATCTCTGTTTCTGCCGCTGGTTGCGGTTGCGCCGCCGCGCTCTTCCGGGCCGGGCGGGCGGCTGCGACGATCCGGGGCAGTCCTGGTTGGGCCGCGCTCGTCCGTTTTAGAAACAACAGGCGGCCTGGGAGCATCACTCATTGCGGTAAAATCCTTTTCCAAAATCCATGAACTACAATGACATAATCACTGGTGCTTTCAGGAATACTTTGCTCTGATCATGCTACGCACGCGCGCGTTATTTGTATTTCTGTTTCGCGATGGGACACGGCCCAACGCCGTGACCGCCATCGGGCTGTCTGTATCGAAGTAAAAAACCGGGCGAGCCGAACTGTCAACGTTGTCAAGAAAAGCGCTGGCAGTGGCTCGCGCCGCTGGAACTACCTGCTCACGCAGTGGCATGCTTATTTGTCCTTGTCCTTGCGACCAATAGATGAGGTTGGGTCGGAATGCGCAGGTGTGTCGCTGGCAGGAAATGATTCGGCTGACTGCTCGTCATTCTCTGGCAATTCGTTGGCCTGTTTTTGGGAATTCGGCTCGTGGTCGTAAACAACATCACCTTTTACGTCGCCGCCGGTCGTATCGTGGAGCCGCTCGTCGGCTGATTTGGTCCGTTTTTGCTTATCCATGCTGCTCAACTCCATTTCACTATTCCATATGTTGAACGTGCTTTGGAATGCAGCAACAAGTGTGCCGAAAAAAGGGATTGAGCCTGCTGCTACGTGTCGTTCATCTCTCGCGGGCGCTCGCGTCGCACGGCGCGACCTTGCGGCGCAACGCCAACACCTACCCGCCCATAAATCCAACGGAAAGGGATTTACGGGCGGGTACGCAGCATAGAATAGCGTTTCCGCTTAGCGATACGTCTCGAAGTTGCGCTCGGTCGGCATGCGCTCGATGCGGAATACATGCGCGGGCATGTCGGTCGGGTCGAGCGACACATAATTCCATTCGCCGGTCCATGTGTAGCGCGCACTCGACAGTAAATCGTGCATAACGTAGCTGTCGGTCGCTCGGATGCCGAAATCGGTAAGCGGAAGTTGCACCCAGCCACTCTGGATATTCACCGGATCAAGATTGACAATCGTCAGCACCACGTTCGAGCCATCAGGCGACTCTTTGGTGTAGGCGATCAATTGCTCGTTCTCAACATAGCTATTCTCGACGCGCAGGAAGCGAATACTTTCGTTGCGCTGCAAAGCGACGTTGTTGCGCCGCGCCTGGTTCAGCCGCGTGATAAGCGGGCTGAGACTATCGGGCTGGTCGAGATCCCATGTGCGAATTTCGTACTTTTCGTTGTCGCGGTACTCCTCGCGCGGCAACGCTGGCTCGTGCAGCATCAGTTCGTAGGGCGGCCCATAGATGCCGTAACTGGCTGTCATGGTCGCCGCCAGCACCAACCGCACAATAAACGTCGAACGGTAGCCCTCATAGAACTGTGGTGTCAGAATGTCGTGCGTGTTCGGCCAGAAATTCGGGCGGAAGAATTCGCGCACCTCAGTCTTGGTCAATTCGGTCATGTACTCGGTCAATTCCCACTTGGTCGTGCGCCATGCGAAGTAGGTGTACGACTGGGAAAAACCGAGCTTGGCAAGGCGATACATGACCTTGGGTCGCGTGAACGCTTCCGACAAAAAGAGCACATCGGGATGCTCGCGCTTGAGTTCGCCGATGCACCACTCCCAGAACGGGAACGCTTTGGTGTGCGGGTTATCGACGCGGAAAATCTTGACGCCCTGCTCGATCCAAAAATCAAAATAGCTTTTGAGTTCCTCCCACATGCTGCGCCACTCGGCGCTCTCGAAGTTGAGCGGATAAATATCCTGGTACTTCTTGGGCGGATTTTCGGCGTACTGGATCGTGCCGTCCGGGCGAATGCGGAACCACTCGGGATGCTCGCGCACCCATGGATGCTCGGGCGATGCGTTGAAGGCATTGTCAAGTGCAATTTCCATGCCCATCTTGCCCGCAGCCGCAACCAAGTGGCGGAAATCTTCCAGCGTGCCAAGTTCCGGGTGAATTGCCTTGTGGCCGCCCTCTTCACCTCCGATCGCGTACGGACTGCCGGGATCGCCGGGCTTTGCCGTCGGGCTGTTGTCCTTGCCCTTGCGAAAGGTTGTTCCAATCGGGTGAATCGGTGTGAGGTACAGCACATCGAAGCCCATGCCCGCGATGTACGGCAGCATCTTTTCAACATCTTTGAACGTGCCGTGCTTGCCCGGCTCTTGCGACGTGCTGCGCGGGAAGATCGAATACCACGCGCCGTACAGCGCCCGCTCACGGTCCACAGTGATTGCCAACTCATGGGACTGTGTCACAAAATGGCGCGCTGCGTGGCGATGCATGAGCATGGCAAGCTCTGGCTCTTGCGACATCGAATACGCGCCAGCCCGCAGCGCGCGCGCAAATTCACCAAGCTTGGCGGCGTCAGCGCCCCTGGCGCGCTCTTGCGCGTCGTCAATCATCAGCGCGCCGATCTCGACATCCACTGGTGTCGTGCTGTTGGCCTCGACGCGCTTGGCCATGTCGCGCACCCAGGACGTAAAATGGTCCATCCAGCCGACCACCATGTAGCACGCTGTGCCCACCTTCGTTACGGTGAACCTGCCGCGCCAGCGGTCGTTGACCAGCGGCTCCATCGGCACTTCATGCCAATCGTCTTCGTCTGCCTCCTGGTAGCGAATCGCCACGGCGATCACATCATGCCCATCGGCAAACGCATCCACCTCGACAACCACCGGCTGGCCGACAACACGCTTGATTGGAAACGTGCCGCAGTCAACCTGGGGCGTGATGTTTTCAATAACAACGCGATTCTGCCCATCGTGCATCTGCATTGATCTACCTCACATGCTTTCAGCTTATCTTTCTTTACTCTACTACAGGTGCAGCAGATGTATAAAAACCCGTCTTTGATTACCACAGCCGCACACTTTTCGTGTAAGCGGCGACCCATATACACTGTATTAGCAACAATCTAGCCAAATGTCTAATCTTGCGAGCGACTGCACTTGTTATACTTACCATGAAATCGCTATATTCTAAGGCGAGCAACCCTGGTCCTTTTTTCACGCGCCTTAGGCGCGTTGCTCACTGTCTCCAATCTAAATTGGTCTCGATTACGTAATATTTATGAGATATGCACGTAATAAATGTGAACGAACATTGACTAATATAAAGTGACGACATAAACGTGTCGTTAGTATTAAGGAAGTTGTGTGATATGAAACAGCGTTCTTCCATTTTGTACGGAGCGCTGCTTGGCGGCCTTTTCAGCGTACCGCTTGCGGCACTGTTGTATGCTGGGCAGCAGTTCATCGGCATGCCATTCGTACCGTTCGATATCTTTGAGTGGGTCACGCGCACGCTGCCCGGCGGCGTGGTGACGGCTGGCATCGACACCATGGCGAAGTCGATTAACACGCTGAGCCTCGGTCCGATCGATACAATTGCCAAGTTTGTCGAGCAGAGCATGGCGCTGGTACTGTTTATCGTCGTCTTGGCGGTGCTCGGCGCGATTGTCGGGCTGCTGGTCGGGCGCACGCGCCGAACGGCATGGGAAACAGGCGCGGGCGTCGGCATTGTCGCCTTCTTGCTGCTGCTCGTGCTGGAGGTCAACCGCATCAATTTAGCTGCCACACCGTTTATTGGTCTTGGCATTGCTGTGCTGCTCATTGCCTGGGGCGCGGCGGTCGGCGCGCTGCTTGGCCGCGCGCGTGGTCCGCTTGTACGCTCGGCAGCTACAACACCTGCCCAGCCGAACGGTCCAGAACGGCGCGCGTTGCTGCTCAAAGCGACTGGTGGCGCGCTAGTGTTGGCGGCTGCGGCATGGGGCGCGGGACGCTTCTTGCAAATGCGCGACACGCTGGTTGGTGCGGGGGAGGCGCTGCAAAATCTGCGCCCGGCCTCTGGCAGCCAGCCGCTGCCCGCCAACCCAACTGCACAGCGAGCCAGCATTAACCCTGTGCCGGGCACACGCTCAGAAATCACGCCCAACGATCAGTTTTACCGCATCGACATCGATCTGCGCCCGCCGCGCATCGAAGGTGAGACATGGAAGCTTCAGGTTTCAGGATTGTTCGACCGAGCACGCCCACTCACACTTGACGACCTGATGCGCTATCCATCCGTTACTGTGCCAATCACGCAGAGCTGTATTTCTAACCCAATTGGTGGCAGCCTGATTAGCGCAACCTATTACACAGGCGTTCGCATGCGCGATGTGCTGCAAGATCTTGGCTTGCAGGCGAGCGCGAAGGAATTAGCTGTCAAGGCGTCTGATGGCTTCTATGAAAGCGTCTCCATGCAAGACATGCTCGATCCGCGCACGCTGTTCGTGTATGGCATGAACGGCACGACGCTGCCGATCGAGCACGGCTATCCGTTGCGCACGTTCATTCCGAATCGCTATGGCATGAAGCAGCCGAAGTGGATCACGAGCATCGAGGCAATCGATCATCATGGCGCGGGCTATTGGGTCGATCGGGGCTGGAGCCAGGAAGCGCGCCCGCACATCGTTTCGATCATCGACACAGTGACGCAGAACAATGTTACGAATGGGAAAGTGCCGGTCGGCGGCATCGCATGGGCAGGCGACCGTGGCATTCAAAAGGTGGAGGTGCAGGTGGACGACGGGCAGTGGAGCGAGGCGCAACTGCTGACTCCGCCGCGCAGTCAGTTCATCTGGGTATTGTGGCGCTACGACTGGCCGGTGCAGCAGGGGCAGCATACTTTCCGCGTGCGCGCGACCGACGGCACTGGCGCATTGCAAGAGGCGACGCCGAGCGATCCGCACCCGAACGGCGCGACTGGCTACCATGAAGTGACGGCATCGTTGTAGCACGAAGAAAAGACCTTTGTATTATCAACGATAGATGTAGCACTGCTGTGAGAATTCCCCAAAAAGAGCAGGGGCGGTAAAGCCACCCCTGCTTCTCAGCGAAAAGCTCAACGCTTACGTTACAACTTAATCTATTGAACTGCCTCGACCGACTGAGCAACAAGTACCGGCTTGCCGTTCCAGTCGTTGAATATGCTGAGGTCACCTAACTGATAGCCGATCTCTTGCTCAATTGTCGCACGGTCGAACTGACGAACGACGCCAGTGACACGTACTTGACTATTAAGCCAGCCGTTATCCATCGTTGGGCGGGCCTGCTGGGCACTGATGACAAGCAGGTCGTTGTCGATTCCACCAGCAAAGATTGAGTTATCGTCCAGTTTGAGCGTGTTCGGGTTATAAAATTCTTCTGCTTCGCCCTGCACTGTGACAGTCTGGCCGGTAAAGGAGCTGAGGTTACCAGTAACATCTGCTACGCTCAATGTGCCTTCCGGCGCATCAGGAATTGGGCCAGTGGTTGCGATAGGTGCGACTGCTGCTGCGCCCGGCTCCACCACATTGACGCTATCAGCCACCAGGGCCGTCTTGCCTTCAAAGGTCGCTTCCACCTCAGGTGACAGCGTGAGCAAGTTGTAATCGCGATCAAAATCAGCCTTGACATATCGCCGAACGGTGCCCGTTACCTGCACCACATTGTTCAGCCAGCCTTGGTCAACAGCCGGGTTGTTCTGCTGCGCGCTGATGACGAGCAAGTCGTTGTCGACGCCAGCACCAAAAAAGGCATCTTCATCGAGCTTGAAGGCACTCGAGTTAAAGATTTGCTCGGCCTCGCCGACCACTGTTACCTGCTGCCCAATATAGGCATCCGGATTGCTCATAATCTGCGAGACCCGCAACGCCTGACCGGCGGCAGGCATGACCATCGCCGTCGGCCCCGCTTCCACTGTCGGCACGAGATTTGCCGTCGGGGCCGTTCCCAGCGTCGGCACGACCACTGTCGGAGCCGTTTCTACTGGCGGCAGCTCCACCGTCGGAGCCACTTCAAGCGTCGGCGCGAGATTTATGGTTGGGAACGCTTCAATCGTTGCCTGCCCAACGGCAACGTTCGGAGTTGCTCCTTCCTGCGCACCGCATGCACCCAACAGCAGAGCAAGAACCATAAGTGTAATACCCTGAGTAGCGTATCGCTTCGTGCTCTTTACTAAATGATTGTTGATGTGTTTCCTAAACATAGATTGTTTCCCTTCTTCGCATACTACTACACCCAAACGCACTCAGCGTTAGCATGCTGAACATTGGGCTAGCCAATGTTCAACATGGTTGCACGTGTTATCTCCTTTCAACTAAAACATTTCACATCCACAAGAAAACAAAGTATTTCAATACCCGTGCCCGTGTATCTCAATATCCGTGCCAAGTGCATATGGTAAAGGTCTGATGTACTCGCTTATCTGCACTATGTGCAAAAGTTCGATGTTCTGGAGCATGCAACAGCAAAAATCGCACAAATGTTTTACTCTTTTCCCTTTTCCAGGGACTTGATCTTTTGTTCTAATGCCATTATACTTAGCACAGGTGTTCAGCATTTTTGTTCGACTTGCATGTCATCAATGCTGAAGGTTGCATCCGACATGTCATGGACACGCAAGCGCTGGAAGGTTTGAGAAGATGCGCCCACTCCGCGAAAGCCAGCCGCCTCACTATGCTCCAGCTGCGATTGAAGCCGCCACGCCGCCGCTCGTCGGCACGGTGCCAATCGCGGTGATCGGCAGCCCCAATTCGACTATGACCTTCACCGTGGATATTCTGGAGACAGCGCGCGACCGGGCGCTCGATCATGCCTGGGTCATGTTCGAGGTGGTCGAGCGCTTCAACGGGCGGGCGTATTGTAAGCGGGCGCTGTGCCAGCTTGGTGGTATCGTGACGCGCAACCGCTGGCATGAAGACCCGGTCATCCGCGCAGTAATCAAGCACCAGGGCGCGCTGCCCGCGTTGTCGGGCGAGAGCGACCTGACTTCGGCGCAACTTACCGCACTCGGCGTGTTCCTGATCGACGACCAGGGCCATGTCCGGTGGCGCACCACGCTTTCAACGCCGCCGCCGAGCGGCACGCCGGTCTACCCGGCCACCGCCGAGACGCTGCAGGAGCTAATTCACACCGAGCCGGGCATTTTCTACGCCGGGCAGTCGCCGGGCGATGGCCTGCCTGTGCCACTGACGCTGCGCCACTTCGGCAGCACCGACGACGGCGGCAACGGCGAGGCAATCAATCTCGGCATTTTCGGCCAGACGCGCAGCGGCAAGTCGGTCATGGCGTCGCAGTTGCTGGCAGGATTCGCCGCCAACCCACAGCTTGGCATCCTGATTATTGACCCGCAGGGCGAGTTCGGGCGCGACCGCTTTGCGGCGGACGATGGGCGGGTGGATTTCAGCATTCGCCGTACGATGCAGGCGCTACGCAACAACCGCGAAGTCAAAGCGATTACAACCGATGAGGTGGCGCTGGAAGGCACCGAGGCGTTCACCGAAGTGCTGCGGCGCAGCGGCTTCTTTGAAAGTCTGGGCTTCAAGGGCGCGGGCAAGGAGCGCGAAGCCACCGACCGCATGACCAGCCTGTTGAGCGAACTGACCGATGCCAACGGCAAGCGGCGGCCCATCCGCGATTTGCGCACTGACGATCTGCCGTTGCTCGTGCGCGATCTGGCGCGCTTCGCCGACGTGATCTACGCGACCAAGCCCGGCACCACGCCCGGCGAAGGCCAGCGTGCCGCTGACGTGCTGGCGCGTTACAATCTCGACCAGCGACGGCTGCAACGCTTGTGGCTTGAATCGTTGGAGAGCTTCCGCACGGACAATGGGCGCACGCCGCTCTCACAAATCATCAGCCAGGTACTGCATGACCGCGCGGTGGTTATTCTGTCGTTCGCGCAGGAAGGCGTGGATGCGACGCCGTACTTCCTGCTCAATGAGATATTGAGCCGGCTGCGGCAGGTCATTCACCGCTCGTTCCAGCAGGGGCAAACCTCGAACGCGCTGGTGGTACTTGATGAGGCGCACCTGTTCGCGGGCGATCATGCCAGCGATACGGGCGACGGCGCGCGCACCAAGCTCATGTTAGGCCAGAGCGTCCGCATGACCGGCAAATATGGCGTGGGCTGGTTCTTCATCACGCAGGCGCTGGCCGATTTCGACAAGACGATTCTGCGCCAGCTTCAGGTGAAGATTTTCGGGCAGGGCTTCAAGATTGGGGCCGACCGTGAATACGTCGAGATCGAGCTTGGCAAAGAAGGTTTTGCGCGTTATTGCTCGCTGCCCGACCCGAAGCGCACCGGGCGTTACACCTTCATGTTCACCGGGCCGATCGTGGCGCTCGGCAGCCTTGGCACGCCGCTGGTGTTGCAGGGCTTCCGTGGCTCCGACGACCTGATTTACGCCAACCCGCACTGCTTCGTCAGATAAAGGTCATCTGCGCCGCTGGATCGATCACATCAGAAGAAACACGAGAGCCGCGTGCATGTGCGCCTTTGCACATATACGCGGCCCTCTCACATCAGTCATGCCTGTCAATAGGACATGACTGAGAGATGTATCAAGCCTTCTGAGCCGAGGTTGCTTCGCAGAGTTGCTGCTCCAGCGCTGCAATCTGTTCGCGCAGCTGCCGTTCAGTGCGCTTACACGCGCTAATGTCCTGGATTTGCCAGCGCAGGTGCTGGGGCTTGCCAGCACGGCTGCGCGTCACTACCGCGATTAACGCTGCATCGAACGCGGCACCTTCCCATGGCTGCATTTCTACTTCAAGCCGCTGCATGCCTGTATGCTGTTGAAGGTCAGCAACCTGGCTGCGAAACTCGCGCCGCTGTCCTTCTGGCGTAAACAGCGCCAACGCCCGGCCAACCAGGAGCTTTTCTGGAGCGCCCAACAACGTCGTCGCTGCATCGTTAGCATGGCGAATCGTGCCATCGAGGGTCGTCACGATGTAAGGCAGTGGTGCCGCCGCAAACATGTCTTGATAACGGTGAATCTCCGACTCGAGTTCCTCCCGTTCATCAAGCCATGCATTGTATTGCTGTTCATGCGCTCGTTCCGCATCCTGGAGCAGATCAAGCACCGTGGAAAGCTCATCAAATGCTGTGCGGAGAATAGTGTTATGCTGAGCTATTCCTCCACCAGTGCGGTACAAATCCCGTGCGCGCTGGCGCAAGAACTGGATTTGATGCGAATTGTGACTGCCATATCCATTATTCTGCTGCATATGTACATCCATAATGCCTCCTTCTAGCTCGTATACGGATACGGTCCTGTACCGTTGCAGGCCGGAGCTGTATCCAAAACTTCTTCTATAAATTGAAGAAAAATATCAATATCAAAAGGCTTTTCAAACGTATAACAGCCAGCATGATCAAGCGATTCAGAAACAGATTCGAGCAGGCGCTTGTCGGTTGAGTCGATGATTATCGGCGTTGCGTGCAAGCTTGGCGTGCGGCGCAGGTGATGCACCATGGCGATCAACGCTCCGGCACAGCGTGGATGGGCATCGAGGATGACGAGATCAGGTGACAGCTGCTGAATAGCTGCGTCATGATCGATATAGCCGTCGAAGCTGTGCGTGGTGTATCCTTCTGTGTCCAGCAAGTCTTCCATAAGCTGCAACACCGTCTGATCAGTGTCCACGATAACGACCACTGGGTGCGCTGTCTGATTAGCCGGATTCTGCTCATCCTGTTGCTGTACGCCATGCCAGTATTCAGCTTGACACATGGTGGTGAGCATCATAATCTCCCTTGTCCACGATCCGCATAACAGCACCTGCGCGGATATACATTTTCCCAGGGGTACACAAATAGAGTGTACTGCGCCCATGTGGTGAAGCGCTCGTCGCTCATCGCTCTACTTGGAGCAACAATAAATACCAATGCAGGGCTGGATGCTAGGAAGTGATGAGATGTTTACAGCAAAGTGCTAACTCGCATTAATAGTGTAGCGAATTATGACGTAGGGCAGTAGGGGGATAATACGCAGAAGGTGTCAGGAAACCTCCCGACACGTCAAAGTAGGGTAAAAATGATGCACGTATGGTGCATCATGAATGCACGCGTGTGCATGTGTGGCGCGTCAGAAAGCAGCACAACGGCTCATGCTGACATACGGGAGACTAACGCAGCCAGCCCTGCTGCACGGCGTAGCGCACGATGCCGACGCGGCTATCAAGCTGGAGTTTTTCCATGGCGCGTGTTTTATAGGTTTCAACAGTTTTGATGCTCACACTCAGCTGTGCCGCAATTTCTTTGTTGCTGTAGCCTTGCGCGATCAACCGCATTACATCGGCCTCGCGTTCGCTGAGCATCGCTGAGGGCGCGTCACTCTGGAACGTGGCAGGCTGGATGGCTCGGCACACCATTTTTTCGGCGAGCGGCGGATCAAGGTACACTGCGCCCGACGCCACGGTGCGTACAGCTTGAATCAGCGCGTCGGCGGCAGCGCGCTTGAGCACATAGCCCGACGCGCCAGCGTGCAGCAGTTCTTGCAAATAGCTTAAGTCCTCATGGACGCTAAGCGCCAGCACCTTGACATGCGGGCAGACGCGCTTCAACTCGACGGTTGCTTGAATGCCGTTCAAGCCTGGCATAGAAATATCCATGATCGCAACATCAGGAAGATACGCAGCAACGGCTTGTACCGCGCTGTTCCCGTCGGCTGCTTCGCCAACAACTTCCATGTCCGATTGCGCGTTGACTAGCGTTTTGAGTCCTTCGCGCACAACCGCATGATCATCTGCCAGAAAAATTCGTAATATATTCACAATCCGCCTTCTCTCCTCTATGCTAATGGAATACGTACAAAAACGGTCGTGCCGCTTCCGGGCGACGACTTAATCGTCAAAGTGCCGCCCACTAAGGCAACCCGCTCCCGCATGCCTTGCAGCCCCATGCGATTTGTGCGGCGCGCCTGCATTGTTTCGCTATCAAATCCAATGCCATCATCTTCCACAATGACGGCGATGGTGTCGCCATCTTCAATGATCAGGCTGACGTGTTTGGCATGCGCGTGCTTGATAATGTTGGTCAACGCTTCTTGCACCACGCGGTAGATCGCCGTTGCAATATGCGTGGGTATCTGGCTGTCGTCAATCGTGCCGCTGTGGAAATCAACCGCCACGTGCGTCTGCTCGCGCCACTGCTCGACCAGCGTGCGCATGGCCGTCAGCAGCCCAAGATCGTCGAGTACCGTGGGGCGCAAGTCAAGCGCCAGGTCGTGGACCTCCTGACCAAGCTCATCGACCATCGCGCGCAGTTGTCTGAGATTTTGCAGCGCTTCCTCACGGCCATGAGAACAGTTTTCCAGCGCCTTGAGCTTGAGGCTGAGCGCCACAAGTTGCTGGCCCATTTGATCATGCAATTCACGCGCGATACGATAGCGTTCAGCCTCTTGCAATGTCACAAGTTGCAGCATCAACTCTCGGCGCATGTCTTCGGCATGCTGGCGTTCAATGATTTCGGCTTGCAAATCCTGGTTGGCCCGCGCAAGTTCGTCGGTTCGCTCGGCGACGCGCTGCTCTAGCTCCAGGCGCGACTGGTGCAATGCGGCTTCAGCCATTTTTCGCTTGGTGATGTCGGTGCTCACGCCCGTCAAGCCAATGATCTCGCCGGCCTCGTTGCGCTGCATGCTGCCTTCACTCGCCAGCCAGTGTACGCTTCCGTCCGGCCACACGACACGGTATTCAACGCTGGATGTAGTATCTGTCTCGTCTTGCAGCGTGCGCTCAATGGCTTGCTGCACCTGATTCCGATCCTCAGGGTGAACATACTGAAAAAAGAATGTGAGTTGCAATGCTCGCTGTTCATCAGGCAGGCCGAACAGTTGATAGTGCTGGGCGTCCCATTCAACTGCGCCCGTGGTCAAATCCAGATTCCAGGTGCCCATGGCAGCCGCGTTGAGCGCCGTGCGCAGCCGCGCCTCGCTGCGTTCCAGGGCGGCGGTTATCTGCATGCGGTGGGTGTAGTCGCGGATGATTTTCACAAAGCCGCGCAACTGCCCTTGTTCGTCGCGCAGCGCGGTGGTGCTGCCGCTCGCCCACAGGAGGCTGCCATCTTTACGCTGTTGCCAGCGGTCATCTTCGAGCGCGACCGATGCTGCCTGCCTTTCGAAGCTCCCGATCGGAAACACGAGCGGCTTGATCTTCTGGCGTAAAAACGCGCCTGATATTCTGCCCCAGCATTTCTTCGTCAGTGAAGCCAAACATGCGCGCTGCGCCCAGATTCCAGTCGATCACATTGCCGTTCACATCAAGGATTATCAGGGCATAATCGCGCAGATTTTCATTGAGCAGACCGAATAGTTCCTCACTTTCATGCAGCTTTTGTTCGGTCTGCTTTTGTGCCGTTACATCGCGATAGCAGACCGTAATGCCGTTGTTCTGGTCTGGAAAAATCCGCACCTCTGCCCACATGCCGCGCGAAGGATACCAGCATTCAAATGTCACAGCCGTGCGCTGATACATCGCCTGGTGGTAGAATAGGCGATTCTCGACAACATATTGATTTGCAAAAAGCTCGCGCATGTCATGCCCAAGCACTTCTTCCCGACGCATACGCATCAGTTGTTCCATGGTCTGGTTCAGATACACGCAGCACCAATCCTGGTCAATGCTGAGGTAGGCATCAGGAATACTTTCGAGGATCAGCGAGGCTTGCCGCGCCTGGTTGATATGATGTAATTGATCCGCTTCCATCGTACATACATTAACTTGTCATAGAGTGTTCTTATACATTATGTATTCATGAGAAAGCAAAAACTGCACCATGACCGTCATGGCGTGGCTTTCCGCTGAATTACACGCGGCGTTGTGATGCGCGAAACGTGGCGCATATGGCATGCGTACCTTGCGTTGTGATGATGCACACCGACAAAAGGAGCGGACATGCCTATACGTGGGAGTTGCTCAGAATCATGAAGTGGCTGCGCTGAGCGATGAGGGAAGCACCTGCGGTAGTCGTAATACCGCAGGTGCAATTGTTACTGACACGAGATGCGGGATTGACGCATTGATCGCCATGTCATGGTGAGCGAAGTGAACCATCTCGTTGAGACCTCCACTGTGCTTCAAGGAGATGCTTCACGCCGTTCAGCATGACATGATTCTCATTGTTGATCGTGCATCACCTGTTATTGGCGCGTGACTGCGGCGAGCGGGCCTTGCGGGTTGCTAATTGGCTGCAACGCACTATACGGAATGAACAGTACCTGCGGCCCCGCGGCGTAGGCAGCCACCTGGTACGGATCGAAGGTAATTCGCAGCCCCTCGGCTTCGAGATTCCACGAACTGAAGTTCTCTGGCTTGGCCGCCGCACCTTCTTCAAACAACGGGTAGTCGCGCGTTTGCAGCTTGTCGAGGCTATACTTCGACAGCCATGCCAAATAATCGCTGTTGGGCGCGAACAGGTCAGCCAGCGCGATCTCATGATTGTTTGCCAGGTCGTAGTTGACCGTGAACGTCGTGTTGTTCGGGTGGGCCGCGCCGGCAACGTAGGTGTACTCATGGAACAGCACACTGATCACGCTGTTGTTAGCAAAGGTTGTTTCGTAATTAATCTCGATGGTACTGCGGTTTACGGCTGGCGGCAGATCGATGGTCGGGCTAAGCTGCGCGGTGTCATCCTTGAACTGCGAAATGGCCTTCGAGACGGTGCTTTCGACCAGATTATTGAAGGCGTTGCCCGCCGCGCCCGTGTTACGGAGTTGCGGGTATGCGGCCCGGTAGGTCGTCAACCTGGTTCCCTGGCTAGTCTCGTACATGGTTTTCGTGCTGATTGTGTACGACGTTTGAGGTGCCAGCACTTCGGCCAGTTGCACCGGCTGTGGCTGATTAGTCTGGGGCGATGACCATGTGCCGTTGAGCATGAAGCGGTTATCGTTGCGCTGCAACGTGCCCTTGAGCATCGTTGCGCTTTCGCCGCCAGCCGTTGGCTCCTGAAGCATCACGTTCCCATCTGGCGTAATCGTTCCACTGAGATACTGCGTTTGCACAAAGCCGGTAGCGTTGCGCTCTTGCTTGAAAAAGTATTGGCCTTGCACGATTGCGTCGTTGCGCTCCAGCGTGATTTGCATGTCCTGATTGCCGACCGGACCGCTCAACGTTACGTTGAACTGCGCCGGTAGCGACTCTGCCGCGCTGCCCGCTGTGGGCATGACCATGGACGTGGGGGCAGCGGTTGGCGGTTCGATAGGCATTGAAGGAAACGACGTCGGGCTGGTTGGCTGGGCAGGCGCAGTGGCGACCGGCGCAACTGTTACCGGCGCAGTGGTGACCGTGTCACTGGCGATATTGGTGGTTGGCAACTCGACCGAACCGGGCACGGCAGGCACGCTGCCGCATGCCGCCAGTGTTGCGGCAACCGCGCCCGTCATGAGCAAGGAGGCAAACGGCTTGATAGGACGAAACATGGACGCTCCTCTTGACATTCAACAATGCGGCGCATTGTCCAAATGCCGCTATAATACACTCTTGTGATTCATTATACCTGAACGTGCAACGTTCAAGATGACGTTTTGACATGACGACAGATCAAGAACCAACCCAAGAATCAACGAGTTCATGGCGTCGGTCGCTGGCGCATATCTGGTACGCCTGGGGCAGCAGCCTGTGCTATTGGGGCGTCCAGACGGCTGAGCCATGGTTCTTTCGCGCAGCTATCCGCTCGTTCGACCGCGTGGTGCGCGCCTGGCCGCAATTCGCGCTGGGCTGGTACCGGCGCGGGTTGGTGCGCTCGCGCGAACTCGGCCAGCATGCGGCAGGAATCGCCGATCTTTCACAGGCAATTGCGCTCGAGCCGGAGTGGGCCGAGGCATATTTGCAGCGCGGGCTGATCCAGCGCTTTCATGGCGACCGGCATGCCGCTGTTGACGATTTGCGGCGCTTTCTTTCGTTGGGCGGCGATGTGTACTGGCGCATGGAAGCCGAGCGCCAGATCACCGCGCTTGAGGCCGAACATCATGACCCGCCGATACACGCTAATGAACGCGGATGATGTGCTAAAAGAACTGACAGTAATTTTCTCTGTGGCCCCTGTGGTAAATAATAGAGTATACATGTCTTTGTAATCAATAAGGTTTGTTTTGCAATCTACGACTTCTCCCGCAGCGCTGCGGCATGAGCCAGAGACACTGGCGCTCAGCCACCTGGCGCTGATTACATTTGCTCGCTTCGGTTTAATCACGGCCTTCCGCATTACCTATCCATTGCTGCCGTTTCTTTCACAACGCTTGCAGATCAGCCTTGAAACGGTCAGCATGCTGGTCACGGTGCAGGTGCTGGCCTCGTTTATCAGCCCGCTTGGCGGCACATTGTCGGACACGCGCGGCGCACGCACCACCATGAGCCTTGCATTTACGCTGTTTTGTGCGGGCGCGTTGTGCTGCGCGCTGCTGTCATCGTTCGCCGGTTTTCTGGTGGGCTACGCGTTGATTGGCCTGTCTGTGGCGCTGTACCAGCCCGCCGCGCAGTCGTATCTGAGTGCCCGCACGCCCTACCAGCGCCGCGGCATGGTGCTGGGCATCTATGAACTGTCATGGGCCACGTCGGCGCTGATAGGCGTTGCCCCGCTGATGCTGCTTGTGCAGGCCACCAACAGCGTCGCGCCAGTGTTCTGGACGCTGCTGGGAGTGGCGCTCGTCTCGCTGGTACTGATCCGATTTGTGTTGCCGCCGCTCGAACGGCGCGGCACCGGCAGGCCGCAACCGATCGCGTGGAGCGTGCTGCGGCAGTCACGCGTTGTGGCGCTGCTGGGCATGCTGGTGCTGATCTTGTGTGCTATCGATCTCGTGTTCGTGGTGCAGAGCGAGTGGTTGCAGCGCAGCTTCAATGCCGACGCGGCGCAGCTTGGGCAGGTCTTCGCGCTGATGGGCGTGGCCGAGTTCGCGGGCGCGCTGAGTTCCACACTGTTGGTCGACCGGGTCGGCAAGAAGCGCGCGGTGGTGACTGGCTACGCGCTCACGGCCCTGGCTGCCGCGCTGCTGCCGATGAGCAGTGGGAGTTGGCTGACAGTGCTGGCGCTGTTCGTATTGTACGATCTGCTGTTCGAGTTTTCGATTGTTTCAACCTTTCCGCTGGCCTCGGAACTGGCCCCCGAGGCGCGCGGCACGGTAATGGCGCTGGCGGGTACGGCGGTCGGCACGGGACGGGCGCTCGGCGCAACGTTTGCCGGGCTGCTGTTCAATGCATTTGGGATTTTCGTGAATGGCTGGCTGTCTGCGGCGCTGATCACCGCTGGCCTGCTGCTGTGCGTTCGTTTTGTACACGAACACCATCATGAGATGTGAGGATATGACACATTCAACAGTTCTTTTCGATCTCGATAGCACGTTGTACCCGGCTTCATCGGGCATACCGCGCCAGTTCGAGCAGCGCATGGGCGCGTATGTGCAGCAATTGCTGGGCGTTGATGCCGCCGAGGCAGCCAGGATTCGTAAGCGCTACTCGGCGGAGCTTGGCACGTCGCTGCGCGGCCTGCAAACTTACCACAATGTGGACATCGAGGACTACCTGCGCTACGTCCACGACATTGAGCTTGCGACGTTTCTGGCGGTGGATGCCGAACTTGACCGGCTACTTGGCGAGGTGCGATCAACCAAAGCCATTTTCACCAATGCGCCGCTGGAACATGCCGAGCGCGTGCTGGAGGCACTCAACATCGCTCATCATTTCACACAGATTTTTGACATTCGCTTCGCGGGGTTTGTGCCAAAGCCAAACCGCGCCGTGTACGATCTGGTGCTCGATGTGTTGCAGGTCGCGCCGTCCGAGGTTATCTTTATCGAGGACACACCTGGCAACCTTGCGCCTGCGCGGGCACTCGGCATGACAACGATCCTGATCAACAATCATGCCGACGCAGCCAGCGCGCAGGTCGATCATGTCGTGCCGAATATTCTGGAGGCGCTACAAGTGGTGCTGGCGTATCAGGCGCAGCAGCACGCCACACCGTAAGCTGTTCTACCAGTTACGGTCAAGACGAAACCAATAAAAGCCGTGCGGTCCCAGCGTGATAAAATACGGCAATTCGCCAATTTTCGGGAATGCGTTGTCGCCGAACATTTCAACCGGCGTGTAGCCGTCGTACAGGCGGAGGTCAAGCTCGCACGGTTGGGCATAGCGTGATAAGTTGTTGATGCACAATACCGTCTGGTTGGCATCGCGGCGAATGTACGCCAGCACCTTGGTATTCGTCGGGTGCAAGAATTCGATCTCTCCGCGTCCAAACACGGGATAGCGCTTGCGCAGCCGCAGCATGCGCTTCATCCAATTGAGCAGTGAGGAGGAGTCGCGCAGTTGGGATTCGACGTTGATAGCCTGGTAGCCGTACACCGGGTCGCTGATAACCGGGCTGTACAACTGTGCGGCATCGGCGCGCGAGAAACCGGCATTGCGGTCGCCGTTCCATTGCATGGGCGTGCGCACGCCATTGCGGTCGCCGAGGTAGATATTGTCGCCCATGCCAAGCTCGTCACCATAATACAAAATAGGGCTGCCGGGCAGCGAAAATAGCAGGCCATTCAGCAGTTCGATTTTGCGGCGGCTGTTCTCTAACAGGGGCGCGAGGCGGCGGCAGATACCGAAGTTGAGCTTCATGCGCGGGTCATGGGCATATTCGTAGTACATGTAGTCGCGTTCCTCGTCGGTGACCATCTCGAGCGTGAGTTCGTCATGGTTGCGGAGGAACAGGCCCCACTGACAACTTGACGGAATGGGCGGGAGCTTTGTGATAATTTCGGTGACTGGCGTGCGGTCTTCGCGCCGAAGCGCCATGAAAATACGCGGCATGAGCGGGAAGTTGAAGGCCATGTGAAATTCATCGCCGTCACCGAAATATTTACACACATCGGCGGGCCATTGATTGGCTTCGGCCAGCAGAATCCGATCGCTGAAGTGCTGATCGATGTGGCGGCGTATGTCGCGCAAATAGGCATGCGTTTCAACCAGATTTTCGCAGTTGGTGCCGTCGCGCTCGAACAGGTATGGCACGGCGTCGGCGCGGAAGCCGTCAATACCCATGTCGAGCCAGTGTTTGATCACTTCGCACATGGAGCGGCGCACCGCAGGATTATCGAAGTTCAGGTCGGGCTGGTGGCTGAAGAAGCGGTGCCAGAAAAACTTATTTGCCACCCGATCCCAGGTCCAGTTTGACTCCTCGGTATCAGTAAAGATAATCCGCGCGTCACAGTAGCGCCGATCACAGTCGCTCCACACATAGTAATCGCGATACGGCGATTGCGGATCGCTCCGGGCGGCTTGAAACCAGGGATGCTGGTCCGAAGTGTGATTCATGACGAGATCGGTCATGACTTTGATGTTGCGGCGGTGCGCTTCCTGCACAAACTGCTTGAAATCCTGGAGCATGCCGTAGTCCGGATGAATACCGTAGTAGTCGGCCACATCGTAGCCGTCATCCTTGAGTGGCGAGGGATAAAATGGCAGCAGCCACACGCAATCAATTCCTAAATCCTGAATGTAGTCGAGTTTTTCGATTAACCCACGGAAGTCACCATAGCCGTCGGCGTTGCTGTCACAGAAGGCTTTGACGTGCAGTTCATAGAACACAGCGTCTTTGTACCATAGATGGTCGTACGTCATTGTTGCTCTCAGTACAAAAGGCGGATATTACGAAATACAATGTCTATGACGACACATGCTCACCCATTTATGTCACTTCATGTGCGTCGCGTTGTTGTATACAAGCTTCTTGTCGTGTATGATATCGGTTTACTAATAGCTTATAATCAAGGGTACCATGCATTTGTCTGTCGAATTATTGCAAAAACGTAATGCAAGAACCATACCCTGGCAGCACACGCTGACAATTTGGTTATCTACAGTTGGCCTGGGTGTATTAGCCCTTGTGCCGCGCTGTCTTGGCCTGGCCAAGTTTACGACAATTGACGAGGCGTACCACTGGCCGGGCCGGGTGGAGCGCTTCGCGCAGGCGCTGAGCAGCGGCAACTGGGCCGCAACCGACCAAACCGGCCATCCGGGCGTCACGACCATGTGGCTCGGCGCGCTGGGGCGCTGGCTGGCGGCGGTGTGGGGCATACACGATCCTGGCTGGGCGGGCGGCGGCCTGGACTACATCGCCATGTTGCGGCTGCCGCTAGCGGTGGCGAATAGTCTGGCCGTAGTCGCGGGATACCTGCTGCTGCGCCGCCTGGTGCGCCCGCGCGTGGCGCTGCTCGCGGCGCTGCTATGGGCGTGCTCGCCGTTCATCGTGGCGCACAGCCGCCTTCTGCATCTGGACGCCCTGCTGACCTCGTTCATGACGCTGAGCCTGCTGTCGCTATTGCAGATTGCAGATTGCAGATTGCAGATTGAGCGAGGCACTCATCTTCCATTGTTCTGGCTAATCGTCTCCGGCATCTTTGCAGGTCTGGCGCTGCTGACCAAAGCGCCTACGCTCATTTTGCTGCCGGTGGTGGGGTTGCTACTGCTGGGATTGCAGATTGCAGATTGTAGATTGCAGATTACCCAAAGAGAGACTTGCTTTCGTCTTTCGTCCTTCGTCCTTCGTCTTATCCGCCGTTACGCGCTGTGGCTCGGCGTGGCGGCATTGGTGTTTGCGCTGCTTTGGCCGGCTATGTGGGTCGCGCCGCGTGTGGCCGTGACGGACGTAATCCATGAAGTATTATCTAATGGCGGCGAGCCAGAGCCAGCTGGGAACTATTTTCTCGGTCAACCGGTCGCCGATCCTGGCCCGCTGTTCTACCCGGCGGTGCTGCTGCTGCGCACCACGCCGCTCACGCTGCTGGGCCTTATGTTCTATTTGGGATTTACGATTTCAGATTTACGATTTTTGCGTGGGAATACCCTCGAAAATCGCCAATCAAAAATCGTACATTGGGCGCTGTTGTTCTTCGCGCTGTTCTTCACGATTATCATGAGCCTCGGCCCGAAGAAATTTGATCGCTACCTGCTGCCGATCTTGCCGTCGCTGGAGATTCTCGCGGCAGCGGGACTCATGAGGATTGCAGATTGCAGATTGCAGATTGCAGGTTGGATATTCCACCATCGCCCTGACGCGAGAAGGCAATCGCTCGTAGTACTCCATCGTCCATCACCTATCGTCTATCGTCTTGCTCTGGCGTGTAGCGGTGTATTTTTGGCGGCAACATTGTTCTGGTACTATCCTTACTACCTCGGCTACTTCAACCCGCTGCTGGGCGGCGGAAAAACTGGCCAGTACGTCATGCTGACGGGCTGGGGTGAGGGCATGGAGCAGGTTGGCGCGTGGCTGCGCGCGCGGCCCGACCTGCACAGCGGCCCGGTCCTGTCGTGGATCGCGCCGACGCTTGCGCCGTTTGTGCCAAAGGAAGTGCCGGTTCTAGACTTACGCATGCAGTACCTCAACGCGCGCACCAGTTATGTCGTGCTATATTCTCGCAGCGTACAGCGCAAGGAAAACGCCGAGGCCGAAGCGTATGTGCGCCAGTTCCCGCCGCTATACAAACTCAGCGTTCATGGGATCGATTACGCCGAAGTGTACCAGATTCCGCGTCCATTTACCGAGCCAGTGGACGCAACGTTTGGCGATAGCTTGCTCCTGCGCGGCTTCAGCAGCGCGCAACTCGGCAGCACGCTAGTCATTACGCCGTCGTGGAGCATTGAAGCCGACCAGCCGGGCGGGCGTTTCGCATTTGTACATGTAATTAATGAACAAGGGCAAAAGGTCGCGCAGGTGGACGCGCCGCTCGATCAAGGTATGTTCGCTCACTGGCAGAACGGCCAGCAGTTCGATAATCCGTTTCCGCTTCCACTGCCCGCCGATCTGCCGCCCGGGCGCTACCGCGTCGTCATGGGCGTGTACGAGCCGGCAACCGGCAGGCGGCTGCCAGTGCATGGCGGCACGCCGCTGTCGGAAAGCATCGATGGGCCTGAAGTACTTTTGTTAATGTCTGTTACGCTACGTTGAAGCCAATTTGTTGCATCCAGGAAGTCCCATGAAGAGCAATTCATCACCTAACCATTCAGCCCTTAATCTTTCAGCCTTGTTGAGTCTTGCGCCGTTTGAACTGCCGTCCTATCGCAGTGAGCACTTCTGGGGCGATGCCTTGAACGTGTCGCTCAAACAATTTTCCGAAGTCGACCGGGCCAGCGTGCAGGAACTATACGCGCTGCTGCAAGAACTGCTCGCTCTGGTGCAACATCGACTTGATGAGCCAGACATATGCCAACAAGAGTTGCACCACTTCATCGAGCAGCGCCACTGGCTCGACACCATGAGTTCGCGTTCGGGCGATTCACGCGCCCGATGACAACGCAGCAAACCCGCTGCTCAACAAAGTCATCCATGACATCAGGGGTGGTGCTGTGCAGTCGGTTTCCTTGTATCTTCAACTTATCGAGCATGGAGAGATGCGCGCAGCCGATGTGTTCCGCATCTTCGTGCTTGCGCGCGATCACCTCAAGATCATGCGTAGCGCCATTTCCGATCTTGATTCTCAGGGTTATGAGCGTGATCGCATGCTGCGCTTGCATCCCGTCGATCTGCTGGCGCAAAAATGGAACGAAGCCGAGTATCTTTTTCAGGATAAATTGGTTGATATTGTGTTCGAATGTAGCTTCTCCGGCAATGTGTCGGAGCGCTGTCTGGAGTTCGCCGCACTTGATCGCGTGGTGTACAACCTCATCAACAATGCCGCCCGCAACACTGACGACGGGCGGGTGTTCTTTTCCATTCTGCCGCTGTCCGACGAGCATGCGCGCCATTTGCGCTTCGTGATCTACAACCATGTGCCGCCAGAGCATTCCACCCGCCTGCGTGAGCGCTACGCTGACCATCTTGGCGAACTGTTTCAGGGCGGCTTTACAACCGGCGGCACCGGTCTGGGCATGCGCATCTGTGCAGACATCGTCGGGAACGCATACGGCTTATCGAACGTCAAGCAGTGCATTCAGGGCGGCTATGTCGGCGCGGCGCTCGTCGATGCATTCTTTGTCAATTGGTTTCACTGGCCGGTAGCGGATTAGGTGCGCGAGCTTTAACTCGCCAGCCCCAACTGCTTTCTTAACGCCTCCACATCTGTGACCGGCAGCTGGCATGCGTAGTTCTCACATACGTATGCCGTGGCCTTGTCGTCGATCTGCGTGCGCCCTTCGAGCAGCGGCGAGTCGATAGCGGGCTGCGCCTCGTTCGGGTCGCGCAGCACGACAACCTTGTTCGGCAGAAACGGGCGGAATATCGCATCGCGTAGTGCCTGTGTATCTTCGGCTTCCGCTGCGCCGACCAGCGCGATCTCCTTGGGCGTGCTGAGCGTCCACTCAGCGGCAGCAAGGTAGCGCCCGAAGCCAGTCGGATATTGCTGCATGAACTGCGTCATGCCGCGCAACACCGTGATTGCCCGCTCACGGTAGGTATTGTTGTCGAAGATTGCGGCGAGGCGCAGCAGCACGTCGGCGGCGGCGGAGTTGCCCGACGGCGTAGCGTTGTCGCCGGTGTCGCGTGGCCGCACGATCAGTTGCTCATGGTCGCTGGCGGTGTCGTAGAATCCGCCGATTTCATCGCTCCAGAAGCGCGCCAGCATGGTGTCGGCCAAGGTTTGCGCCTCCAGCAGCCAGCGCGGCTCGAACGTCGCTTCGTACAGCGCCAGCAAGCCATCGGCCAACAGCGCGTAATCTTCCAGATAGCCCTGCGCCATGCCGACTTTGCCGTCCTTCCACGCTCGCAACACTGTGCCGTCGCGCTGCATCTCACGCAGCAAAAATACAGCGTTTTGTTGTGCAATCTCGCGGTAGTCGTCGCGGCCAAACACGCTGGCGGCCAACGCGAAGGCATGCAGCGCCATGCCGTTCCACGCCGTCAGCACCTTGTCGTCCAGTGCTGGCTTGGGGCGCTGCTCGCGGATGGCGAACAGCTTCTGCTTGCTGCGTTCGACCAGCGCCTCGATCTTTTCGAACGGCTGGCCGGTTACGCGGCTGACATCCGCCGGGCGGCGCTGGATATGCAAAATATTCTTGCCCTCGAAGTTGCCGCGCTCAGTCACGTCGAAGAGCTGCGCGAAGATCATGGCATCTTCACCAAGGGCCGCGCGCACTTCTGCCAGCGTCCAGACGAAGAACGCACCCTCTTCCTTATGCCGCGCGCCAGGCTCCGGCAGCGAATCGGCGTCCTGGGTCGAGAAGAAGCCGCCGTCCGGGTGGCGCATTTCGCGCACCATGTAATCAAGCGTTTCTTCGGCAATGCGGCGGAAAAAGGCGTCACCAGTTGCCTGATACATCTCGATATACATGCGCGCCAGCAGCGCATTGTCGTACAACATCTTCTCGAAGTGCGGCACCAGCCATTCCGCATCCACGCTGTAGCGGTGAAAGCCGCCGCCAAGCTGGTCGTAGATGCCGCCCTCAGCCATAGCGCGCAGGTTGCGGTCAGTCATTTCCAGCGCAAGCTCGTTGCCGGTACGCGCAGCATAGTGCAGCAGAAATTCATAGGTCATCGGCTGCGGAAACTTGGGCGCGCGCCCGAACCCGCCGCGCGTCTGATCCCACATGCCGTGCAGATTGGCGAACGCCTCGTCGGCTACAGCCGGGCTGATCTCGCCCTCTGGCAGCCGGACAGCCGTGGCCTCGCGCAGGTGCTTCAGCAATTCTGTACCAGCATTGCGCAACTCGTCGCGCCGATTCTGGTAGGCATCGGCAATTGACAGCAGCACGCGCTTGAACGATGGAATGTTGTGGCGATCCTCTGGCGGATAGTAGGTGCCGCCATAGAACGGCACGCCCTCCGGCGTCATGAACACGTTCATCGGCCAGCCGCCGCCGCCGGTCATAGCCTGCACAGCTGTCATGTAGATGTTATCGATATCGGGCCGCTCCTCGCGGTCAACCTTGATGCTGACAAAATGCTCGTTCATGATCTGAGCAGTCGCCTCATCCTCGAACGACTCGTGCTCCATCACATGGCACCAGTGGCATGCCGCATAGCCGACGCTGAGCAGCACCGGCTTGTCTTCGGCTTTGGCCTTTGCCAGCGCTTCCTCGCCCCATGGATACCAGTCGACCGGGTTATGGGCATGTTGCAAGAGGTATGGGCTGGTTTCGTCGATCAGGCGATTAGTGTGTGTATGCTCGGTCATGCTTTTTCTCCAGTGTGCGAGCAAAGTATGCTCATGCCATGCTTGCAAGCTTGTGACCACGGCGTAGCAAAGATTGAGACGATTGGAGCGACACCTGCTGGTAATGCATTGGTTCGCTGTTCATGTAGTATGACTATAGCTGTATTTATGCAGTATACATATGAGGTTATATGAACACTCTTGTTTCAGCTTTTCCGACAGCTACGGCACCACACACATCTTCGCTCAGCCATGTAAGCTTAACAGGCGCACTTGACCAATCACGGTTACGGCTGCAAAGCCGCAGCACCATGCTGGCGATTAGCTATGTGCTCGAGGATCAGGCGGCGCAGTTCGCAGGCACCACGTTGATTGCCGCTTTCCAGCGCTTTTCGTTTATCATGCCGCAACTTTCACGCTACCGCCGCATTGCCCCGCAGCTTGAGCATGTCTATTTGATAGGCGTGCCTGATGTCGACGTGCCAGCGCTGCCCAACACGACGTTTTTGCCAATCGAGCCAACATGGCCGCTCATGCACTGAGTGGGTTGTGCTCGCGAACGGCCCGTCATGCTGCGCGGGGCTGCTGGCGCGCGATGAGGAGACGCTGCAGCCCGACAAGCGCTCGCATACGTTCAATGGCTTGTGGACATCACAACCAACAGTTGTCGATACTGCAGTGGGAACGCTGTTCAACGCATTGCATCAGCGATACATACCGCCAGCGCGCAATAATCGTGAGATCATGAAGTCTACGAAGCTTTTCCAGCAGGCGATCCGTGCTCGGCTGTAGCGTATTAGGCATGTTGTGGCATGCAGCTAAAGAGAAGCCCGGGATTGTAGCGGTCGATCCGTATCTCTGCATGAGCGTAGCCGGTGCCTGGACAGAGACACTACAAATTCCTACGGCAGTGTCACCATTTCGCGCACATTGCCACGCACCCGGTCTGGCGCAGGCACGCAGTCGGGCGGCATGACTCTGCACTGGCATGCCATGCCTGGGCGACAGCGTAATCTTGATCTGCCGGTCGATGCGCGCGTTTGGCTGCACTGCAAGTGTGAAGCGCTGCACGAGCATGGACAGCACGATCTTGATCTCCAGCGTGGCAAACGTTGCGCCAATACACATGCGCGGACCAGCGCCGAACGGCAGGTATTCGTAGGGCGACGGTTCGATCGTTTCCCAACGCTGCGGCAGGAAGCGTTGTGGCTCGGCGTACAACTCCGGTTCGCGGTGCGTCGTGTACTGACTGAAGAATAGGCCGGTGCCTTTGCCAAGCTCGTACGGCCCCATCTGAAACGGCGCGGTGCTAACGCGGAAGCTGTAACAGACTGGCGGCAACAGGCGCATGCTTTCCTTGATCACGCGGTCGAGCAGCGGCAACTGTGCGAGTTGCGCCGGTGTCGGCGGGCTGCCATGTAGTACACCCTGCAACTCGTCGCGGAGCTCTTGGAGCACGCCGGGATGCTGCGCCAACAAGAATAGCGTCCATGTTAGCGCGTTCGAAGTCGTCTCGTGCCCGGCGTTCAGCAGAATGCTGGCCTGCCCAACCAACTCGGCGTCCGACAGAAGGCTGCCATTTTCATCATGGGCCTGAAGCAGCATGGCAAGCACGTCATGCTGCCCAGCGAGATTGCGGCGCTTCCAGCTAATCAGTTCAAGGAACAGCGCCTCGAACTGTTCCGACGCGCGCAAGAGGCGGCGGTACGATGTGCCAGGCCGATCGTACGGCAACAGAAAGTTCATAGGTGCCTCATGCAGCGCAAGCCAGTGCCGCAACATGGCACCAATCCGCTTGGTTGCCTCCACAGCGTCAAGTCCATACAGTGCCTTGCTGGCGATGAACAGCGTCAGCCGCTGCATGGCCAGCGATAGGTCGAACTGCTGGCCGACCTGCCAGCCGCCGAGCATCTCCTCTGTCAGCGCGACCATGTCGGCGTGGTACGCTTCCACAGCCTTGCGATGAAAAGCGGGCATGATCAGCTTGCGCTGCTGGCGGTGCTGTGGCCCGTTCATGCTCAGCAGGCCGACGGTGAGGTGGCGTAGCGACGTGTCGGGCGGCGATTGCACAAACGGATTGGAGTAAAACAGATCCGGGTCGGTCAGCAGCTGGCGCGTATACGTCGGGTGGAAGGTCATGACCATACCTGCAAAACCGTCTGCAAAGCCAACCAGATCGCCGTAGCGACGTGCATGTGTGAGATAACGAATTGGGTCGCGCAAGAATTGCACGACATTGCCGCGCCAGCCAAGCACAGGCAGCGGGCGCGGGCCAGGTATGTGCAGTGGCACTGCTGTAATCCTCATCATGGGTTCCTTCAACTCACTGTGAAGACATCTGCATCTGCATTAAGCATCGCGCAGTTTGACATACACATACGGCTCGGCCAACTCGTACTCATAGCCATGCTGGCGGGCTTCTTCCGCCGACTGCTTGCCAAAGTTCCGCAACATCTCAGTGAAATCCCAGTTGCCAACCTGGCTGCGGTGCGCCCGCATGGTCTCCAGTTGCTTCTCGAAGTCCTGCGGCTCAATCGGCATCCACAATGTCGGGCGTGCGGGCCGGGCGATGTAGACATGGCCAACATCGTGCGGCTCCAGCCCTTCGGCGGCAAGCTCCGGCGCGGCCAGGTAGGTGTTGGCAACCGGCATGATCGCAGACAGCGTGATATCGCCCGCCGTGCGGTGGTCGGGGTGGTTGATGTAATTGGGGCTGTACAGCGACTGCGGATCGCTCGTCACCACCGCGTCTGGACGGATCTGGCGAATCACGCGGGCGACGGCGATGCGCAGATCGAGGGTGTGAAACAGGCGACCATCAGTCTGGCCAAGAAACGTGTAGCTCGCCACGTTGAGCAACGCGCCAGCGTCCTGCTGCTCTTTGCGGCGTATTTTCGCCAGTTCAACCGGCGACATGTTGATGTCGCGGCTGCCACTTTGGCCGTCGGTCAGAATGCAATAATGCAGCTCGGTACCTTCACGCGCCCAACGCGCCATCAAGCCGCCGGCCATGAATTCAATATCGTCGGGATGCGCCATAACAGCCAGCGCGCGCCGAGGAGTTGGAGGAAGCGATGTCATAACCATTCTTTCTAGACTTGAAGAATGGTTTCATGCTACCACAGAACCGAGGATTATTTTGTATGTGGATTTGGGAAATACTCGTATTGTTTGCCGGAAATATAAAACCCCGGTGAGCTTAAGGGCTGAACAACGCTTTAAGCTCACCGAGGTCCTTTCTATGGATCAACTGCATCACAGAACAAATGACTCAGTCGTCCTGTTCGTGCGCATGGCGCGCGGTGACCACGATGCCGAACGGCGTAGCTCCGGACGGCAACGCGACTGGCGAGGCGGACAACTCCGTCAAAGTGCCACCGTCAACCGCGAAGACACTTACTGCGTCCAATCCAGCATCTACCACGTAGAGGTATTTGCCATTCGGAGCGAGGCGCGCGTCAAAGGGTCGGAGTCCGGTCGGATTCTTGAATGGTGTGCTTCCGAGTAATGTCAGCGTACCATTTGATTGGATATGATAGCGCGAGATAGATGAACTTGCGGTGTTGACGGTGAACAGATACTGGCCATCGTGTGATATCTCGATCCAGCATGGTGCGGTCTGGTTATCCGCGTAGGGCGAGTCACCGATCGAGGCCAGAACTCCATTCTTTGCTACACTGAAGGCCGAGACGGTTCCATTATTCGGACCACCATGTGCGTTCGAGACATACAACTGCGTGGGATTGGTCGGGCGAAACTCACTGCCAAATGGGCCGGCTCCCTGTGCGGCGAACGGCGAGCCCGGTGCTACCGTCAGGCGACCGTCGCGACCGACCACGAAGCTGTCAATCAGGAAGGTACTCGGGTCGGTGGTGCCGACTTCAGTGCCGACAAGATGGGTTCCATCCGCATTAAAGAACACATCGCCGGGGTTGGCCGTATTCGGAAGCGGAATAGTCGAGTCGTGCAATGGAGTCAAACGCCCATTCTCATGGAGCTTGAAGCCGGTGTAGTTGCTGCCCATCGTACCATTGCCTTCATTGGCGACGTAGACTAAATCCCCATGCACGGCGATGCTGACTGGTTGAATACCACCTGATGCGACCGGGCCATTGCCGACCATGCGCAATGCACCATGATGGCCGATGCGCAATACCGAGATCTGGTTGCTGCCAGCATCGGCGGCAATCAGATAGCGTCCGTCGTCAGTTACCTGAAGCGCGCCCTGCGACCCGATAATGGTTCCCGTACCCGCGCCACCGGCGGCGAACGGAGAACCATGCATAGGCGCAAGCGTTCCATCAGAAAACTGATTGAATGCACCAATCGTGTTCGTTCCCGACGTATTGTCGTTCACATAAACGTGTCCGACCACGTCGGGCGCAGCGGATACCTCGCTGGCAGCAGTAACCGATCCGGTCACGACGACCGCAGCCAGGCCAACGGTGGCAGCAATGCGGGTGAGCAGTTGCATAGACGTTCCTTTCGTCTGTATTGAATGCGGGGCCAGCACGAAATCGCTGACCCTCGCCTCCCCTCGGTGGCACCTTCAGCCGTGCCGGGTAACACTTGTAGGCAACCACCATCACAACGGGGATGCACGCAGCATAAGAAACGAATCTTACGCACTCGTATCACGCGCATTACGAGAGTCTTACTGCCGGATTAGTCTGGATTCGGCGGCTACACAATACACTGCTAGAGGAGAGCCATTGGCACGGCTCTTACCACGTCTCGTGAAAAACTTGCCTGGCAGGTAACGAATTGTGGTAGGAATCATGCCTGGAATCTGCAATCCCCATCACTTTCACTAAAGTTATGTTCTCGATTACCAGGGCACCTTTATCGCCACATTCATCTTTTGTGCGCGTCCTGCTCCGGCTCCCTTGTGCCGTGGCATCGCGGGATGTGGACGTCGCAATCCATCGCCACATCAATGAATTGGTCGAGTTGGCAGTGGCGGCGCGCCGACAGACCGTGGCGCGTTCTGAGAAGGAACGACGAGGGGCAGTTCCCTGGCCATCGAAGATGATGCCGTGCGAATCTGATAAACCGGTGTAGCAGGTGCGGCTTTCACACGTTCGGGTGTATGAAAATAAGGTGGTTTTTGAAGCTATTGCGAGCCAAATATCATTTTTCAAAGATGACGGCTGAAAAAAGGACGATGGAAAGAGAACCAGGAACCAGGCATAAAGTCCGCTCAGTTCCTGTCACCTTGTCACCTTGTCATCTTGTCACTCACAGCGGGCAGCGCAATGCTGATCGTCGTGCCACAACCGCCGGCGCTCTCGGCCCAGATGGTGCCGCCATGTGCCACGACGATCTGGCGCGCAATCGCGAGACCCAGACCGGAACCGCCGCTTCCCCGAGCGCGGGCGCGGTCGGTGCGCCAGAAGCGGTCGAAGATACGCGGTAGATCGTCGGGCGCGATGCCGGAGCCAGTGTCGCTCACACGCAAAACGACAGGCGATTCTTCTTTCTTCCTTCCGCTTTCTTCCTTCTGCCTTTCAGCACGCAGTGTGATACTTCCGCCCGGCGGCGTGTAGCGCAGCGCGTTCGAGACCAGATTGGAGAGCACCTGCGCCATGCGCTGCGGATCGACCGATACTGGCGGCAAATGATCATCTGATTCGACATGCAGCGTAACATCCTGCGCGGCGGACTGCTCGGCAAACGTCTGCGCTGCGCGATCCAGCAGATCATGCGGCTCGGTTAGCTCAGGGTAGAGCGGCAGTTGCCCAGCCTCAGCCAATGCGAGCAAGCGCAGATCATCAACCAGTCGCTCGAGCAGCCCCGCCTCATTAACCAGCTTCTCGATCTGGTCCGGCGTCGCTTCATACACGCCATCCTGAATACCTTCCAGCCGCCCTTTGATAATCGTAAGCGGCGTGCGTAACTCATGCGCAATATCAGCAGTCATCTGGCGGCGTTGCTGATCAGAGTCAGCCAGGGTGGCCGCCATGCTGTTGAATGATGTTGCCAGATCGTCGAGTTCGCGCACCCGCGAACCAGTCACGCGCACGTTGAGTTGTCCGGTGGCGAACGCCTGTGAGGCAGCCTGCAAACGGCGGATCGGGCGATTAAACCAGCGCGCCAGCAGCGCCGAACCGCCGAGCAGCAACAGCGTGAGGGCGACGCCTGCAATGAGAAAGCCGCGCAGTACATTGAAAACAAATGCAGGTTGACGCCGAATGGCCGTTGCTGGTGCGGGAGGAGCAGCCGGAGGAGCAGCGGGCGGGCCAAGATTGAGCAGCAGCGTACCGACCTGCTTGCCATGCGCTTTGATCGGCGCGCCGCGATTGACCTCACGCTTGTCAAGCACGCGCCCGACCGGCTGATTAGCGTTGCTGCTTGCCACAATGCGGCTGTTGGCATCCACAATGGTATACTGCGCAACCGGGAACGGCCCGCGGCTAGAGAGGGCATCAAGCTGCCTGTCAACGCCTTGCCATGAGTTGCCTTGCGCAATGTAGTAATCGCCAAGAAAGGTAGTGTAAGTCTGCTCCAGATCGCTCACGCGGCTGCGCAGCACACCAGGCTCCCAGATGCCGGCCACCGCCAGCCCAAAGAATGCGAGCATGCCGCATACGCCCAGCACGATGACGAGCGTAAAGGCCAGCAGCATTGTCCAATACAGGCGAAACTTCATGGCGACAATTCATAGTAAACGTGCTTTTAGCCACAGAGAACACTGAGATCACAGAGAGCTTAGTCTGGTTTATCAGTAAACTTGTAGCCAACACCATAGATCGTTTGGATATAACGTGGATTGCGCGGGTCGGGTTCGATTTTCCGACGGAGGTTCTTGATATGCGCGTCCACCGTGCGGTCGAAGCCGTCAAAGCTCATGTCATAGACCCGGTCGAGGAGTTGCGCCCGCGTGAACGGGCGGCCCGGCTCACGCGCCAAGGTCGCCAGCAGGTCGAATTCGGTGGCGGTCAATTCAATCGGCGCGCCGTCGCGCCGGACGCTGCGGCGCTGCATGTCAATCGCAAGGTCATCGACATGGAGCAACGCGGCAGCCTCGACCTGCCCTTCGGTGCGGCGTAGCACGGCCCGCACCCGCGCCACAAGCTCGCGCGGACTGAAGGGCTTGGTGATGTAATCGTCCGCACCAAGCTCCAGTCCCAACCAGCCGATCTGATTCTTCTACCCGAGCGGTCAGCATAATCACCGGCATACCGCTGGTGGTCGGGTCACCACGCAGGCTGCGCATAACATCGAGGCCATCCATGCCCGGCAGCATCAGGTCGAGCACGACCAGGCTGGGACGCTCATTGCGCGCCAGGCGCAACGCCGCTGCCCCATCGCCAGCCGTGACCACCCGGAAGCCTGCGCGGTCCAGGTAGTCACGGGCAATCGCGGCAATCTCCGGCTCGTCATCCACTATAAGAACTGTTCGCGTAACCATGGCTTTTCAGCAAATGACAAAGTGACCGGCTGCATTGCCCGTCACCTTGTCATCTCTATCCCTTGATTGGTGTATCAGAACGACTGTGTTTCGCCTGTGTAGGGCGGATTCTGGTTGTTATCGTCATCGTGCTTTTCGTCGCGTGGACCTTCCGGTCCGCGACCCCACGGCCCGCGCCAGCCACCACGTGGACCACCCCAGCCACGGCGCTGGAACAGCTTGATCCCCAGGAAGATCAGCAAGCCCCAGAACAGAAGCCGGACTAACCCGCCAAGAATATGGAACGGCCACAGGAAGAACCCAAACCAACCGTGCCCGCCCCGCATCTGTCCTGGACCGCCACGGAATCCATGTCCCTCGCCGCGCATGTTGGGGCCAACTTTGCCTTGCGGCCCCATGCGGCCTTGCGGTGCAACCGGAGCCTGCGGCGCAACATTCGGGTTGTTCTGAAACGGCTGTGTGAATTGCTGCCCTGGCCCATACTGATAGGCATTATACCGGTTCGCGCCAAATGACGACATCCGCCCGGTAAGCGCCACCAGCAGCGCCACTACGCCAATCGCGATTGCAATCCATCCAAGCCTGCGCCCATTGTTTTCCATGATTATATTCTCCTTGATAGGAACGCGATGTGCATTCGCTCAATACTTATATGATACAAGCAAATTATGAAGGGATTTTGAAGAATTTGGGGAGACATATAAGACGTTTATGAGCAACAGCAGCGAAAAGCAATGTGCTATACTTGTTTATAGACGGGCGTGCAGCGCTGCACGTTGGCGTGTAGCACCATGAAGCGAGATAGCTATGACCACGATGCGTCTGCAAACATTCGCCGCACTAAATGATTTGACGATTACCGGGCAAGCCGAGGTACACAAAGATCACTTCGCGCGCTATTACATAGATGGCGTGCGCGTGGCATTCACGCATGCCGAAGGCACTTTCACTGTGCTGACTTGCGTGGACGGAACCAAGCGTTATGTCATGACAACAGACTGGCAAGAAGTGCAACGGACGGCAGGCGCGCGCAAGGCATCGGAATGAGCGGATTGGTATGCATTTGCTTCATACCCATTCCCTCTGGGAAGAATTCCCGCAACACGCGAAAGAAGGGGTATGCTCCAAGCAGATTGTTTTTGCCACAGAGAGGCCATAGAGGAAGAATAGTGATCACGACTCTGTTCTCTGTGGCAAAAGAGTAATCTCTTAGTCCGAGAGATTTTGAACAACCTTCGTGCTCTTCGTGTTCTTTATGGTTAGTGAAAGGCGTGAGCGCAGCCTGCTCGTCTTCCGGCGCACGGGCGGCAGCCGCAACGCGAGTAGCAGCGCGACTGCCGCGCCGTACATCAGCGGCTCGCGGATGTCAGCCTTCACCAGCCACACGAAATGAATAACCGCCAGCACCGCCGCGAGGTACACCGCGCGGTGTAAAATCTTCCAGCGCTTGCCCAAACGGCGCATCCAGCCTTTCGTCGACGTAATCGCCAGCGGTAGCAGCAGCAGAAACGCCGCGAAACCGACCACCACATAGCGCTTCTCCAACACTGTCTGCCAGATCAATCCCCAATCTAAGCCGTAATCAATCGCCGCGAAGATTAAGAGATGCACGGCAGCGTACATGAACGCGTACAATCCAAGCGGACGGCGCCACGCGATCACGCGCTTCCAGCCAATCAGCATGTTGACCGGCGTGCATGCCAGCGACAAAACCAGCAGCACCAACGCCGTTTTACCCGTGCGAAAGGTCGCCTCCTGAATCGGATTGACCGTCAGATTATTCTGCGAAAAGTCCCAGAACAACACCAGCAGCGGCAGCAGCGCGCCGATGTGAATGGCGATCTGAATCCAACTTTTCGGGACGATAGGACGAAGGACGGAAGACGAAGGACCATCTCTCCGTTCGTATTCCTTTGGTTTTAGCCAGTCGTCGGTCGTCACTCATCATCAATAATTCGCTTTCAAATCCATGCCCTTGTACAATCCAGCGACCTGATCGGCGTAGCCGTTGAATGGCAGCGTCTTACGGCGGCTGAACTCACCGATGCGCCGCTCGGTAGACTGCGACCAGCGCGGGTGCGGCACGTCCGGGTTGACGTTGGCGTAGAAGCCATACTCATTCGGCGCGGCAGCCATCCACAGCGAGGTCGGCTGCTGATCGACCAGGTCGATCTTGGTGATGGCTTTGATGCTCTTGAAACCGTATTTCCATGGTACCACCAACCGCAGCGGCGCGCCATTCTGCGGCGGCAGTGACTTGCCATACAAGCCGGTGCCAATCAGCGCCAGGTCGTTCATGGCCTCGTCAACGCGCAAGCCTTCGATATACGGCCATTGATAATACCCGGCGTTTTGCCCGGGCATTTCCTCCGGGCGCATGACCGCCTCGAAGCGCACGAATTTAGCCTGCGCGGTCGGCTCGACATCGGCCAGCAGTTTCTTGAGCGGAAAGCCAAGCCATGGAATCACCATGGACCACGCCTCGACGCAGCGCAGACGGTAAATGCGCTCCTCCTCGCCAAACTGCTTGATCAGATCTTCGACCGCGTAGGTCTTGGGCTTGTTGACCATGCCGCCGACCGTCAGCGTCCACGGCGACGTTTTGAAGCTCTGCGCGAGCGGCGCGACGCCTTCTTTGTCGGTCGAGAACTCGTAATAGTTGTTGTAGTTGGTGATTTCCTCAAAGCTGTTGAGTTTATCGCCAAGTTCGTCGGTGGTCTTGCCGCTAATGGTCTGCGGTGTCGGGCCTGTAGCAACGGGAGCGGAGGTCGTTCCACATGCTGCCAGCGCCGCCGCTGCTGTCAGCGCGCCCATGCCGGTGATGAACTGCCGCCGTGAGCGGTACAGATGCTCAGGTGTGATTTCGGATGAGGGAATTTTTGTCATTATCTAACCTTTATGTCAATGCTCATTCCATGTAACATTACGAAGTAATGGTAGCCAAAGGATGTTACAGAATAATAACGCAGTGATGAATTTTTATGTTAATTCTATTGCAAGATCCGCAGCTGCGCACACATCGACATGCGCTCAACACTGACAATATCCACCAGTTCTAACAGAAATCTTATGTAAAAACCAATCCCCATGCACACATCTTGCGTAGATATAAGTGAAAGCGGTTTGCGCACGATTGTACGTGCTAAGCGGAGGAAATCATTACAAATACATACACTAAACTGTCGGACGCGGAGCTACGCGAGCGGCTGACGCCCGAGCAATATCAGGTGACGCAGCACGAAGGCACCGAGCCGGCATTTCGCAACGAATATTGGGACAACAAAAAGCCTGGTATTTATGTCGATGTGGTCTCCGGTGAGCCGCTGTTCAGTTCGCTCGACAAATTTGATTCCGGTTGCGGCTGGCCGAGCTTCACCAAGCCGCTGGACGAAAGCAGCATCACGACCAAGACCGACCGCAAGCTGTGGATGACTCGCACCGAAGTGCGCTCGAAGCAGGCTGATTCTCACCTCGGACATGTCTTCGATGATGGCCCGCAGGAGGCCGGCGGTCTGCGCTATTGCATGAACTCGGCAGCGCTGCGCTTCATTCCGGTAGATAAGCTGGAGGAAGAGGGCTACGGCGAATATCTGTCGCTGTTCCAGCAGGCTGATAAATAAGGTCAAAACTCATTCTTCCGTTAGTTGCCTCCTCTGCGCGTCAGGTGCTACAATCGCCCGACACGCAGAGGAGGTTTTTTCATGATCACAATTCACACGATGTTTATTGGGCAGCCGCAAACCATGACGGACGCAAAAGGAACGTGGAAATCATCCATTTTCCGCTCGCCAGTTGACGGCCCGATCGAGCTTGGTATGCGCGGCCTCGCGGGCGACCAGGTGACTGACACTGACAACCATGGCTCACCCGATCAGGCGGTCTGCTGCCATTTCCTCGACCACTATGCCTTTTGGAACGAAGCCTATGGCTTAGCTGCGACCGACGCGCTCGGTCCCGGCGCGGTGGGCGAGAATTGGACGCTGGCCGGAGCCGATGAGCATGACATCTGCATCGGCGATGTGTACGCTGTTGGCACTGCACAGGTGCAAGTCACCGCGCCGCGCTATCCCTGCACCAAGCAAGAGCGCAAGGTCAAGCTGCCCGGTTTTCACAAGCGCACTATGGAAACACTGCGCACTGGCTTCTACCTGCGCGTGCTCCAGTCGGGCGTCGTGCAGCCTGGCGATGAACTGCGGCTGGTGGAGCGCCCGCAGCCCGATCTCACATTGCAAGCCGTGAACGCCGACATGCATCACACATCCGACCCGGCGTTTGCACGACGATTGCTCGCCACGCCGGAACTTGCCGCAGGATGGAAGCGGATTATCAGTGCTGTGCTTGAGCACCATAATCAATAGACGTAGTGATTATTGCCACAGAGATCACAAAGCACACGGAGATTAGCAATTTTCTAGTGTGAGACTCCTCAAATAATCTCTGAGGCCTCTGTGTTCTCTGTGGCTTGAGAAATCGTCTAGCAGATCATCCCGCGCTTCAGTTCCGGCCCATGCCCGACCGGATGCTCGCCGATCCAGCGCTCGTCGACTGGCTCAGAGGCCAACTGGTAACGCGTGTCGGTGGAAAGCCGCACACAATTCGATTGGTTGTCGAGGCTGGTGTGAACGGTAAACATGCTGAAGATCAGCACGTCGCCAGCCTGAAAATTTGCCGTGAGCCAGCGCCCGCCCAGCCGTTCGCGCAGCGTTGCCGGCTTCTTCGATAGCCAGCCGCCGGGCGTGATGTTGCCGCCACCGCCCATTTTAGTATAGCCTTCGCCAACATGGTTTGTACAATAGGCATCCACATCTTTGCGGCCATAGCCATTATTCAGTCGATCATGAAGATGTGAGCGCTCCAGAATCAGCAGGCCGCCCATCTCCAGCGGCACGTCGCCAATTGGCGTCCAGGCCGTGTACAGGCTGGTCGTGCCGCGCCCCATGAACACAATGTCCATGTGCGGCGGCGTGCCGCGCTGCGGCGCAACGGCGCGGACCCATGTGTAATCGAAGTGCCGCACCTTCGCCGCCGAGAAAACTTCTCGAAAAACGCGATCATCGGCCCATCGTACAGCACTTTGTGCAGCGCAGGATTATCGTGCGACAATTCTGGCATGAAGGCGATGTCGAGATTTTCACGCGCCACCAGTTCAATAGATGGTCGATTCGGATCGAGATGACCCGCTGCCGCGAGCCGCTCGGCAATCACCTGCCGCGCCGCCAGCACCTCGTCCCGATTGAGCAAGACCGGGCATGTACAGGTAGCCTTCCGTCGCCATGCGCTCGTGTAGCGCCGCCGCATCGCCAAGCAACTCCGCCGAACTTTCAAGCTCGCCAAAATACTCAGGCGACGTGTCAATTTCCTGATGCATCGCCGTCAACCGTGGTATACTCGCCAAAGCCATGGTTCGTCTCCTTTGATTGTGTGAAATCGCGCGCATCGACGCTGATGCTACCCATGGCACTGTATTGTAGCGCTAATCGCACAACTTTATGACAATGGAACGGAACGTGTATGAACGGCCCGGAAACGCTGTACCAGCTTCAGTTCGCCTCCGACCCGCAAATCTCTCAGGATGGTCGCCTGGTGTCATTCGTCGTAACACGTATCGAGGACGACGCGCCGCCGACCGACAACGCCAGGAAGCCGCCCAGGAAAATCTATCGCTCCAGCATCTGGCTCAGCCGCGATGGGCAGCCCGCTCTACAATTCACCGCAGGCGTGAACAAGGACACCAGCCCGCGCTTTTCACCCGACGGCACGCAGCTAGCGTTTCTGTCGAGCCGCCCGGTGGCAGGGATGGAAAAAGAACGGGCGCAACTGTTTGTCATGGCAACCAGCGGCGGCGAAGCCCGCGCGTTGACCAGGCTGGCGAGCGGCGTTGCGAACCCGCAGTGGAGCCCGGACGGCAGCAGCTCGCGTTCTTATCCAGAGGCGATTACCAGAACACCGCGCTGGAGGACGGCACACCACGCGTGATCGAACGGCTGCGCTACAAATCCAATGGCCTGCCCGGTCCCGGCGTGCGCGACGACGAGCCACAGCAGCTCTGGCTGCTCGACCTTGCGAGCGGCGAGGCGCATGCCGTGACCACGCATCCGTGCGACGTCGAAGATTTCGATTGGTTGCCAGACGGCGCTGGCATGGTGTTCACCGCCGCGCCGGACGAAGCGCGCGGCACGCACTGGCGCTCGGATGCGTTTCTTACTCTGCTGGACGGCACAACGCACCAACTCACCGACTGGGACGGCATCATGGCCAGCCCGGAAGTGTCGCAAGACGGCACGCATGTCGCGGTGGTCGCCAACCCGAACTACGCCGCCAAGCCCGGCGACCGGCACCTGTTCGTGTTCCCGTTGAATATGTCGGGCGAGCAGTTCGCCACGCTGAACCACATCGACCGCCATTTCGACAACTTTGCAACCAACGCTGTGAACGCCGACAGCCACTTTGGCGCGTACCTCGGTGGGCCGCACTGGCAGGCAGATGGCTCGCTGCTCATGAGCTACACGCTCGGCGGCTCCGGCGCGATCTGCCGCGCAACGCTCGACGGCGAGATCACGCCGCTGGTTGCCGAAGACGGCGCGAACATCGCCGCATTTCAGGCCAACGCCAACGGACAGATTGCACTCTTGCGCGAGACCAACACCGCATTGTGCGACGTGTACCGCTGGCAGAACGGCACGCTGACGCAGCTTTCGCACATTTCTGAGCAGGCGCTGAGTAGCTTCGAACTCTCGTCCTGGCATGGAGCACATCGCGCTCGATCGCGACGGCTTCACGGTCGAGGGCTGGCTGATGAAGCCGGTCGGTTGGCAGGAGGACTCGCAGTACCCGGTCATTCTGACGATTCACGGCGGTCCGGCTACCGCCTACGGCCACACGTTTTTCCATGAATTTCAGGTGTTCGCCTCGCATGGCTACGCGGTGCTGTTCGGCAACATTCGCGGCTCGGTCGGCTACGGCGAGGCGCAAACAGCGGGCACGCAGGGACGTTATGGCGCGGGCGATTACGAGGATCTCATGGCGTTACTGAACACCGCGCTGGAGCGCTATTCCTGGCTCGACCGCGAGCGGCAGGCGGTGATGGGCGGCTCCTACGGCGGCATTATGACCAACTGGGTCATTTCGCATACTGACCGCTTCAAAGTTGCCGTGACCGACCGCTGCATCTCGAACTGGGTGTCGTTCTTCGGCACCAGCGACATCGGCTACAACTTCACGCCGCGCGAGTTGCAGGGCGCGCTGCCGGACGATGTCGAGCGGCTGTGGGACATGTCGCCCCTAAAATACGCGCGCCATGTCAAAACGCCGACGCTGATCATCCACAGCGAAGAGGACCATCGCTGCCCGATGGAGCAGGCCGAGCAATGGTACATTGCGCTCCATCGGCTGGGCGTGCCGACGCGTTTCGTGCGCTTTCCCGGCGAAAATCATGAACTGAATCGCGCCGGTCGTCCTGACCGTCGGGTGATACGTTTGCAAGAATACCTGGCATGGCTGGAAAAATATTTGTAGCGCAACAACGGAAGAAATCACCTTTCGTCTTGCCATGCGGCGGCCTTACAAAGCGCCGCCGCATGGCGACAATAGCATAAAAGTACGGTTGCAGATTGCCTCGAAATCATTTACAGTACAGATACAGCAGGCGCCCGACTGACATGCTCGGCCAAGGGAAATGACATGGAGCACAAACAAGCGCTGACTTCATACGAACGCGCGGCACAGTGGGTGAACTATGGCGTTCGCGCAGGTGGCATTGGCCTTGGCGCTGGATTCTTCTTCGGCGAGTGGTGGGGCGTGTTCTACGCGGTGCTCTGGTTCGTTTGCGATCTGCTGCATGACGCGGCGGTGGATTGGCACTCCCGCAAGCGCATGTATGTGACCCGCAGCACCACTGCTGTCCAAATCGGCATGTTCATTGCCCTATATTTTTCCTCATTTTATATCTCCTGGCGTAAAATTGGCCTTATCATCGCCACAGTTGGGTTAAGTATTGCGGCCGGCCTGGGCATCGCGCTTCGGCGGCAAATCACATCGGACCACGAGTAGGGGCGACGCATGCGTCGCCCCATGTACATGGATCGGCGGTTCCTTACAAATCACACCTTGGCCAAATAATCACGGATCATAAGCGCCACAGTCGCGCCTTCGCCCGCCGCGCTGGCGGCTTGCTTCGTGCTGCCCTGCCGCACGTCGCCCGCTGCAAACACGCCCGGCATGCTGGTTTCGAGCGTCGGCCTGGTCACAATCGCGCCGTTCTGATCACGTTCGATTTCGGGCGGTAGCCATTCGGTGTTCGGCGACAGGCCGATGAAAACGAACACGCCCGCCGGATGGATCGTCTCGGTCGCGCCGCCCGTGCGGTCGCGCACGACAATGCCGCTCAACTTGTGCTCGCCTTGTAACTCAGCAACTTCGGTATTGAAGCGCATTTCGATCTGGGGCGTCTCGTCGATTTTATCGACCACCACTTTGCTGGCCGAGAGTTTCGGCCCGCGCACCAGCATCGTGATTTTATCTACGAAGCGCGTCAGGAAAATGCTTTCTTCGCCCGCGCTGTTGCCGCCGCCGATCACGGCCACATGCCGTCCTTTGTAAAAGGGACCATCGCATGTCGCACAGAAATGCACGCCCGCGCCAATTAATTCATCTTCGCCGGACACGTTGAGCCGCTTGTAGGTCGAGCCGGTCGCGATCAGCACCGCCCGCGCGCCGTACTCCACCCCATCGGACGTTTTGACGTAGCGCGACTCTTCCTCGGCGCGCAGACCGATGACATCCTGCGCTTGCAGCATTTCGACCCCAAAGCGCCGCGCCTGCAACGCCAATCGGTCGGCGAACTCGCTGCCGCCGATGCCTTCCGGAAAGCCGGGAAAATTGTCGAGCCGCTCGGTCACGCCGGCCTGACCGCCCAGGCCACCGCGCTCGATCACGAGCACGTCCAGCCCGTCGCGCGCGGCGTACAGCGCCGCCGTCAAGCCAGCCGGGCCGCTGCCGACGATCACGAGGTCGTAGTAGCTGCACCGCGCGCGGGTTTGCAGGCCAAGCTTTGCAGCAAGTTCAGCGTTGCTCGGCTCGACCAGCGTACTGCCGTCGTCGAACACAATCGTCGGAATGATGCGCTTGCCATGGTTGACCTGCTCGACCAGCTTCAGCCCTGCGTCGTCCTGCTCCACATCCACCCAGTTGTAATGCACGCGCTGCTCGCCCAGGAACTTTTTCGCGCGCTTGCAGTCGCTGCACCACGGCGCACCATAGACAGTTAGATTGGTATGTGACATGAAAATGCTCTATTCCTCAAATGAACTGAATAAATTATTGAGCGACTCGGCCAGCGTAGGATGCGCGAAAATCGCGTCGCGCAGCACCATGTACGGTAATTTGCCCATCATAGCAATCTCGATCATGGACATGATCTCGCCACCTTCAATGCCAAGGCAGGCAAAGCCAAGAATCTGGTCACTGTCGGCATCCACAATCGCCTTCATGACGCCGCGTGGCTCGTCCACCTCCAGCGCCCGCGCAACGTAGCTCATCGGCATCTTGGCAACGCGAATGTTGCGACCCTGCGCGCGCGCCTCCTGCTCGCTCATGCCGACGCGGCCAAGCTGCGGGTCGATGAAGACGGTGTACGGCACCAGGCGATCTTCAATCGTGGCATGGCCATTCTCTAGCAGATTGGTTTTCAGAATCCGGTAATCGTCGTAGGAGATGTGTGTAAAAGCCGGGCCGCCCTTCGCATCGCCAAGCGCGAAGATGCCGGGAACGTTCGTTTCCAGCCGTTCGTTCACGCGGATGTAGCGCGCGTTTGTCGGTTTCCACGCCTGCCGCCGGGAGATTGAGACGTTCGACGTTTGGCGTGCGCCCGGCGGCGACCAGCAGATGCGAGCCGGTGAGCGTCCGTTCGCCATCGGGCGTCTTCACGACAAGCTTGATTGTGCCGTCTGCTTGCTCGACACGCGTGGCAGCAGTTTCGAGCAGCACCTCGATGCCGTCCTCGCGCAAAATCTTGGCGACTTCGTCGGCGATATCCTGATCTTCACGCGCCAGCAACTGCTTGCCGCGCTGTACAATCGTCACATTGCTGCCGAAGCGCCGGAACATCTGGCCGAACTCCAGGCCGACGTAGCCGCCGCCCAGCACAAGCAGGTGCTCCGGCACCGTGTCAAGCTCCATGATCGTCGTTGAATTGAGAAACGGCACGCCGTCAAGACCTGGCAGCGACGGCACAGCCGGGCGCTCGCCGGTATTAATGAAGATTTGGGGGGCGGTGAATTGTTCGCTGCCGCTGTCGTTCAGCCGCACCTCAAGCGTGGTCGGGCTGGTGAAGCTTGCCTCGCCGTCGATCAGATCGACGCCCGCCTGCTCGATCCGCTGCGTGCTGCCGCCCTGGAAGCTTTCGACGATGTCGCGCTTGCGCTGGCGCACGGTCGCCATATCAACCGAAACCGCTCCGTCATGTACGCCGTAATCTTCAGAACGCCGCGCCATGTAGGCTGCCCGCGCGCTGGCGACCATGGTTTTGGTTGGCGTGCAGCCTTCGTTGATGCATGTGCCGCCGATATGCTCGCGCTCGATCAATGCCGTTTTCCAGCCCGCCTGTGCCAATGCCCCCGCCAGCGGCCCGCCGCTCTGTCCCGCGCCAATGATGATTGCGTCGTACGTTTTCGCAGCCATGAGCGTACTCCTGATCTATGCTTCACGTGCCAATATGCGCCGCCATGCATGCATAATCATTGCAATAATCGTTACGGACAACGAACGCAACCTACCGTGTGAACGGCTTAGCGCCAGCGTCGCCATGCGCCCAGAAACAGAGCGCTTCGAGCGGGCCAGTGATGAGAAAAGCCGCCCACAGCGCCGCCAAGCTTGGTTGCACGAAGGTGATAAGAAAGTACCCAATACCAACCGAGGCCCACACAGCGCAGCCGGTGATCAGCAGCGGCATGTGGGTGTTGCCGGTGCCGCGCAACGCACCCGCGTAGACGAACGACGTCGCCCAGAGTGGCTGTGTGAATGCTACCACCCGAATGGCGGACGTGCCTATCGCGATCATGTGCGGATCTGCTGTGAACAATCGCATGAGTTGCGGCGCAAAGACGATAAACATCAAGGCAAGCGCGCCCATCCAGATAATCGCCCAGCGTAAGGCGATCGCCGCGATTGCCCGTGCTTCATCATGGCGGCGCGCTCCGACGCTCTGCCCGACCAGCGCGGTCGCCGCAAGGCCAAAGCCAATGCCGGGCAGGAATGACAGCGAAAGGATGTTGATGACCACGCGGTGGGCGGCCAGCGCCAGCGTGCCGAGCGGCGCGACAATCGGTGTCATGACCGAAAAGGCCATGATGATCAGCACCTCTTCAAGCGCAGCCGGGAAGCCAATTTTCAGCACCTGCCATGCGGTGCCGAGCTGCGGCCACCAGATGCCCGGCCCGCCGATCCGAATGCCGTTGCGCCCACGTACAAGAATCCAGACCAGCAGCGCCGCGCCGATCAGCCGTGACACAAAGGTTGCCCATGCGCTGCCGACCGCGCCAAGTGCCGGCAGGCCAAGGTGGCCGTAGATTAGGGCATACGCCAGCCCAACGTTGATGACATTTGCCAGTGCCGTAACGAGCATGGGCGTGCGGCTATCACCCGCGCCGCGCAGCACGCCACCAGACAGCAGCATCACCGTCAATGTGACGATCGTGCCAATTGTGACGTGCAGATAATCTACGGCCACCTGTCACGACATCTGGCTGCATGCCAAACAAGTCGATCACCGGGCGCGTGAACAGAATGCCGAGCACCGTCAGCGGAATCGCAATCACCACACTCCACACAATCGACTGTCGGGCGTAGCTGCTGGCCATGCGATGATTCCCTGCGCCGATTGCCTGCGCCACCAGCACCGATGCGCCGACCGTGAGCGCGCTGAGCGCCGCGATGATCACGAAGATGACTTGCAGCGCCGCACCGACGCCCGCCAGTGCTACAGCGCCAACCCCAGCAACGAGGATGGTATCGACCACGCCCAGCAACGTTTGGAGCAGATTTTCGCCGATCACTGGCGCGGCCAGGCTAAAGACGCGGCGGCGAAGCTGATGTGGCGATGGCGACGAAGTTGGCTCCGGTGGCTGCGTGTCATAGACAAGCGTTACGTGCAGCGGGTCTAATTCATTGGTGAGCGGCTGCATTTCAGTGGAGGGCGATCTTGTTTCCGGCGAATTCATGAAATTCCTTGACCAATATTATTCCTTACTTCTTGTACTCTACTACATTAACATGTTGTATGCAGCTTGGCTACAGTCCCGTCTGTAAGCGGTCAAAACCACAAACCACACTCCAACACAGAACTGAGTCTATCCCTCCTTTTAACAGGAAGATGCTATTCGAGAATATGTATTTTCTAGAAAAGAATATTGCGTTCTACGGAAGATGAAAATATGTTCATCCAAAATTACTTTTTTTTTACTTGACTTCGTTAGCCACACTGCTATACTAAAGATGCGTTACTACCGCCCTCCAGAAAAGGATCTACTACCAGGAAACAGTAAGATTACGAGGAAGATACCTTCACCCTCTTCTCCATGACTCTCGTAGCATCTGCTTCACCAAAAATTGACCTTGGTGTATTCACTCACCGTTCATCCTCACACCCTGTCAGTTTGATTGTGCGCTAGTACACGTAAGTGATCTCGCGTTCCTGGCAAATGAACTTTTTGTTACTAAAAGTTGCTGTTTATCAATTTGCATTCGCTGGTTAAGTGTTATACTACAAATACAGTAATATTTTCACATGCAATTATCGTAGCACAGTCCTTAGAACCTATAAATAGCGGCAGCCAACGAAGGGTGCATTCTCTCCACTCCTTACACCACTCACTTCTCGTTGTTATCAGCATCATTTATACGCCGTAGGCTGGTCTGGTGCATCGAACACAACGCACGACCTACACACCACTCTCAGCTTTTTTGCGTCGCGAATTTGGGAAAGGCAATCCACATGTTCTCACCATCGCAGTAAGAATATAAGAAGAGTAGCTTAGTAGTTGTGGGGCAACTGCGCAGCTGCGTTACAGCATACAGGTGTGGCGAAGAGCATGGGGGTGCTCCTCGCCACGATGACCAACATAAACCGCATCCGAAGCTTGCCAGCATCCGGGAGTACTGATTCATGTTTTTCGGTCTTTTGTATTATACGGCATTTTTCATTTCGTGAGTCTCAACGGTTGATGACAATCGTATCAAAACATTGTCAGGGATTTTACTGACAGATGTTCTAAACTCGCCGATTCTCGTTCGCTTCGTACGTGATCGGCCCATACGATTTTGGCCTGTTGTAGCCACTGCTCCAGCCAAAATCTCAATATCTGCATGTGCTGCTGACAGCCTAGGCTGTCGGAATGGCGGAGCGTACCAGCGAAAGCTGACAGATTCTCATAGTATGTGGTTGCGAAAGGAAAGTATTTTGACTCATCCGGAGAGTACTACAATACATAATCAATGGTATGTAGCATACTGCCAACCATTGAAGGAGTGGCAAGTCGCCACAGGTCTAGAGAATTCCTGCATCGAAAGCTATTTGCCACTCATTCAGCGACAAACTAACGGTAAAAAAAAGTACGCTCCGCTGTTTCCACGTTATCTATTCCTGCATGTTGATCTCTAGCAGTGTGGGAATGTATACAATTAGAACGACCCCTGGACTAGTAAAACTTGATTACTTTCGGTGAAACGCCGCAACCAGTTCCTGCCTCTTGTATTACTGCGTTGCGGCAACAGGTGGATAGTATTAATGTTCAAGGTGGATTGCTAGAACATTCATTTCAACCCGGATGATGCAGTTGATTTAAAAAAGGCCATTGCGAGGGCTAGAAGCAGCATTTGTCGGACCGATACACCCGAGTGAGCGTGTACAGGTGCTTTTGAATTTCCTTGGTCGGCTCAACGAGGTTGAGGTCGATGTACATCAGCTTGAGTTGGCCGAACCAGCCGCGCTGCCACGACGTGAACGGCGGACACGTGGACGTGGCAGATACATTCGGGCGCAGAGCTAGCTCATGCAAGACTTAGGAGCATGCTACTTTGGAACTAAAGCAATATATACGAATAATTAGGCGCTGGTTATGGGCTATTATCTTCTGCACTGTTCTGGCAGGAACGGTTGCCTATGTAGTAAGCAAGCAAATGGCACCGGTCTACCAGGCATCTACTACACTATTTGTCCCGTTCCCTGATGATAACGCAATTCCAAGCAATGATGCCTTACTCGCAGCTGCAAATCTTGCAAAAACATACGCTGAGTTGATGCTCAAGCGCCCAGTGTTGGAGGCAGTCAGCACCAACCTTAAGTTGGGAATATCCCCTGATCTTTTAACGACAAAGATTAAGGTCACAACTATTCCAAACACACAGCTTCTCCTAATCACTGTCGAAGATACCAATCCGCAGAAGGCTGCGGATATTGCCAACCAAGTCGTGAAAGTATTTAACCAGCAGTTGGAGGAAGCTCACATACCCAGTACACTGAGTGTCTTCGAACCAGCGCAGTCTGAAGATAAATCAGTACGACCAAAAGTCATGCAAAGCACACTTCTTGCTAGTATCTTAGGCGCTATGCTCGCGCTCGGCATTGCCTTCCTTGTAGAAACCTTTGATAAATCGGTGGAATCGGATGTGGAAGTGGAAGAAGCAACTGGCCTTACGACACTTGCGACGATTGGGAGATTTAGGAACTCTCAACGGAACGATAGCCTGGTTATGACAGCAGATCCTCAATCTCCGATTGCTGAAATCTACCGCATGCTCTGGGCAAAGATTCAGCTTTCGTTGATGGATAAATCCACATGCACCATCTTGGTTGTAAGCGCGGGTCCGAACGAGGGCAAGAGCACAACGGCTGCTAATCTAGCAATTGCATGTGCCCAAGCTGGTAAGCGTGTTATCCTTGTAGATGCAAACCTGCGCCAGCCATCACTCCACACCTTCTTAAGGCAATCGAATGTAGGCGGCGTCACACGGGTGCTGTTGCATGAGGGTGCGAAGCAGATCGAGGATCATCTGGTTCACACGGACATAGATAACTTGCGGTTAATGCCGAGTGGCCCGCAGCCACCCAACCCTGTCAAACTGCTGGCATCTCAATGCATGACTGAGTTGATCGAGGATCTCAAGGCGCATGCCGAGGTTGTGCTCATTGACAGCCCAGCGTTGCTAATGTTCGCTGATGCCACACTACTTGCGCAAATCTGTGATGCAGGGATACTTGTTGTGCGGGCTGGAAGCACATCTGTAGACACACTGAAGAGTATCAGTGACCAACTGGAACGGTCTAGAATGCTGCTATTGGGAGTAGTATTAAATCAAGTTTCCATTTCTTCTGTTGAGAACTCCTATTATTCCTACCGTAGTAAGAGCGAGCGGCACAAAAGGTTATTGAGGCTCAGATTACCGCTATTACATAGGAGGAGCGGTGTTAGTAGTTATATGGATGCCACAAAATCGGATATTATCAAGCATTAGAATAGGTAGTTCGCTTAAAATGTTTTGATGGTAATCGGCTCTAGAAAGTAGCTACAGCATGCGGTTTCAGGCGGTTCTTATTTCTAAAACTCAACGATCTTATTTCAGAAATTTGGTGAATCCACTCTTTCTTCTCATAATGATTATCTTGGCTATCGTAGTGACATCATTAGTTCTGACCACATCATACAGTACTATACAGAGCAATCAGCCAAGTATATGGGTCATTTCTGGTATGCAAAGAGTTGGAATGAATGATCCACCTACTGCTGCAACTAACGTTGTGCTTCATGCGGCTCGTGGCGAGTACGAGCCATTTCAAGTGGTGGTTAGTGCAGCCGGAGAGGATCTTACCAATGTAAACATTTCTACCTCTGAATTAAGAGGTTTAGATGGCCAAGTCATTCTAAGATCCAATCTTACGCTTTATCGCGAACATTATGTCTATGTTCAAGCTTCAAGCCCAGATCAAGGTGGAACAAACCGTCCCCTTGGGATAGGATGGTATCCAGATGCACTGATACCACTGAAGGTTCAGACAAACCAATCGACATCGAGCGTTTTCTTACCTTTCGTTAGCAGTCTATCACTCAGTACTTCTTCAGATACTGCGCCGAAAGCTACTCACCTATCGAGTAACACTCTTTCAAATATCACATTACAAGCGGCACCTTTTACTGTCAAGGCCCAGAAGAACCAGCCACTCTGGATCGATGTATTTGTGCCGCAAGATGCTCAAGCCGGTCAGTACACCGGCACATTTACCGTGACCAGTGATCAAAGGTCTTTCGAGGGCACTATCCTGCTCAACGTTTGGGATTTTACCCTACCACTTAAACCATCCTTTAAATCTTCTTTTGAATTGTATACGGCTGGAAGTACGAGTGCTGATATCGAGCTAATCCGGCATAAAATCATGCCGAAAAATGTTAACCCCCAAGAAGAGCGGCAGTTAATTGATAAATGGGGGTTGAATACAACTGCTCTTGGGTACTTTAGCGGCGCTGATGTTGGGACATGTAGCATGAAACCAGCCCCATCGGTGGAAGAACTCAAAGCAGCTGCCGCAACTCACCAACCAGATTTATTTCTATTTAACTCGACTGCTGACGAAATCGATGCCTGTCCGCAGCTTTATGAACCAATGAAGGAATGGGCGCGAAATTTACATGCAGCCGGTGTTAATAATCTTGTGACCATGAAGCCGGTGCCAGCGCTCTATGATGATGATTCAGGAACTGGCCGTTCCGCAGTGGATATTTGGGTGGTGCTTCCTAAAATGTATGATGAGGCACAAGAGCAAATAGACGAAGTGATCCGTAGAGGATATAGTGTCTGGTCATATAACGCCTTGGTGCAAGATGACTACTCCCCAAAATGGGAAATTGATTTCGCACCGATGAATTATCGTATTCAGCCTGGCTTTCTCAGCCAAAGTCTTGGGTTGACTGGCTTTTACTACTGGCGCGCCGATCTTTGGACCTCTGATCCTTGGAATGACGTACAAACATATAGTACCGATGGATATACCTACCCTGGCGAAGCCATGTTAGTTTATCCAGGCGCTCAAGTGGGAATTAATGGGGTCGTACCATCAATGCGCCTGAAATGGATACGAGAAGGTATTGAGGACTTTGAATTTGTTGAGATACTCAAACAACGCGGACTTGGAGAACAGGCATTGGCCATCACACGCAGCGTTGCTCTTGACTGGCGAAACTGGACACGCGATCCACAAGCCATTGAGACCGCGCGCCAGCAGCTTGGAAACCTGATCGAGTCATCGACACAAAAGATATCAGATCGATGAAGCAGCGAGAGTACACCAACTATGACTGATTACTATACTGATTTCCTTACAAAGATTAAGACGCGCAATGCTCAGGTAGCAGTTATCGGCCTCGGTTATGTTGGCCTACCATTGGCCATTGTCTTGGCCGAAGCTGGGCATCGGGTTGTTGGTATCGATCTTGACGAACGCAAAGTTGCTGCGTTGGAGCAGGGCGAATCATATATTGAGGATATTTCTGCTGAGCGTGTCGGCAACCTCGTACGTGAAGACCGATTGAGCGCCACAACTAACTTTGCTGTACTCGCACAGTGTGATGCGGTGAGTATCTGCGTTCCAACACCCTTGCGAAAAACTGGCGATCCCGACATTTCATATATTATCAATGCTGCAGATCAGATTGCTCAATATATGCATCCGGGTATGGTAATTGTTCTCGAAAGCACCACCTACCCGGGCACAACCACCGAGATTATCCTGCCGAAACTCCAGGATACTGTGTTGCAGTTGAAGGTTGGCAAGGACTTCTTTCTCTGCTTCTCGCCCGAGCGTGTTGACCCTGGTCGAAAAGACTGGACAACCGTCAATACACCCAAAGTAATGGGTGGGATGACTTCTTTATGTCAGCAAGCTGGACAGGCGCTCTATGAGAGTGCAATAGAACGGGTGGTGCCAGTTTCATCGACTGAGGCAGCTGAGATGGTTAAATTGCTCGAGAACACTTTTCGCGCTGTCAATATTGGGTTGGTGAACGAAGTTCTCTTGATGTGTGATCGTCTTGGGCTGGATGCCTGGGAGATCATTGAGGCTGCGGCAACGAAGCCGTTTGGCTACATGAAGTTTACGCCCGGACCCGGTCTTGGAGGGCATTGCATACCTATCGACCCGTTATATCTCTCATGGAAGTTAAAAACCCTCAACTACAACGCGCGCTTTATCGAACTTGCAAGTGAAATCAATACATCCATGCCCCGCTACTGGGCACAAATGGTCCAAGATGCCCTCAACGATAAAGAAAAATCGTTAAAAGGCAGCCGTGTACTGATTTTGGGCGTGGCTTATAAAAAAGATGTTAGTGACATTCGAGAGTCACCAGCACTTGATATTATTCATTTGCTTATGGAGAAAGGGGCACTAGTCAGCTATCACGATCCTCATGTACCAAACTTTGACCACGAGGGAATGGTGATGGAGGCTGTGGTGGACCTGGAGACTTCCTTGGGCGAGGCGGATTGTGTGGTCATTGCGACAGATCACACAGCTTACGATTGGCGCGGAGTGGTGAAGCATGCGTCCTTGATTGTTGATACACGGAATGTCACTACTTATTTGTGAAAGAGCGATTGATGCAAACATATTTAGTAACAGGCGGGGCAGGCTTCATCGGTGTTAATCTCGTAGAGGCACTTTTGCGGCAGGGCAAAACAGTCCGCGTCCTGGACAACCTTGCGACCGGACACCTGGAGAATATAGCGCCTGTTCTCTCAGACATCGATTTCCTTGAAGCTGATCTTCGTGATCTAGATGCGGTACGCCGGGCAGTCGCCGGGATGGATGTTGTTCTACATCAGGCTGCGTTACCTTCCGTGCCACGCTCGGTGGCCGATCCGCTGACCTCAAATGAGGTCAATGTCACAGGAACGCTGAATATTCTGGTGGCTGCCCGCGATGCGGGAGTCCAGCGGGTGGTGGCGGCATCTTCCTCGTCGGTGTACGGCAATAGCGAGGTGCTGCCCAAAGTGGAAACCATGCCAGTGGAGCCATTATCACCCTACGCGGTATCAAAACTAGCCACAGAGCGCTACTGCCAGGCTTTCACCCAGGTTTATGGATTACCAACCATAGCGTTGCGGTATTTCAATGTTTTTGGGCCGTATCAAGATCCGACGTCCCATTATGCCGCAGTCATCCCAAAGTTCATCGGCCTGATGCTGCGCGGAGAGCGGCCCATCATACACGGTGATGGTCTCCAGTCGCGAGATTTCACCTACATTGACAATGTAGTTGCTGCAAACCTGCTTGCCGCTGAAGCGCCAGCAGCTATTTCTGGCTACTTCAATATAGCCTGTGGAGATCGGATTTCCTTGCTACAGTTGGTTGAGAAGATAAATACAATTTTGGGAACGAATTTGCTAGTGCAGCACGATTCATCACGACCGGGTGATGTAAAACATTCACAGGCTGACATAGAAAAAGCTCAGCAGTTGCTTAGGTTCATGCCGGTCATTTCTTTTGATGATGGATTGCTACAAACGATTGAGTTCTTTCGTAACATATTCATACCGGAATATACCCAATGAGCACCCTTGAACTTCATCCAAAAATTTACAAAGCGAGCGACTCTACACGTTTCATTCACATATTACGTGAAGCACTCATTGTATTACTCGCCATCATATACTGTGGATTGTTTCCATTCCTGCAAATTGTATCACCCTACCTGCTGTACGCCTTGTATCCAGCAATCCTGGCTCCGATTGTACTCTGCCTGTACCTGGATAAACAAGCACTTTCAAACCTGGAATCAGTCTTACCATATGTAATATGGATCATTTTCTATAGCCTTTGGGGAACGCTCGTTTCATGGGATAAAGGTTTAGTTTTACCGCAAGTTATTCGCATGGTCGTGCAAAATATATTGATTTTAAGTGCGATTGCAAGTGCTTTAGCTGATAGACAGTATCTGGTAAAATTCGCCAAACTGATTCAGGTTGTTGTCATTATCAACTTCATCATTCAAATACGAGAGACGGCTGATCCGAAACTTATCGAGGTTACTGCTCGTACAATCGCTTTCAATGCTACTGCCTTTAACGAACTCCGACCAGCAGGCCTGTGGAATAATCCGAATGAGGCGACATTTGCCCTTCTCTTTGCGTTATTGCTATCGGTCTGGGTACGAGGTCCGTTAGCATGGATTGGACGAATCGCGGCAATTGGTGGTATTTATCTCACCGCATCCCGAAGCGGGGTGTATCTCCTGCTTCTGTGCAGCGTTGGTTATCTTTTCTATAAGCTACGTTCGATCCGCCTTACGCCTGGTCGTCTAGCCATGCTTTGCTACGGTTTGGCGTTCGTGGTATGCGTCGGTTGGATGCTTTCGTATCGCATTGGCACTTTAAGCACAGCTGCCTCAGAAAATTGGAATATTCAAAGGATACTTGACATCCAGGAGCGCACAACGAGTAATATTTCTCGTGTCGAAGTCGCGTCTCTGGCCGCCGGCTATGCGCTTGATGCCCCTTTGTATGGAAATGGCATATTTACGTTGCAAGGCCTGACAAACAAAGCCTCGCAGACTTTTAGATCAGTAGGCGATCAGGGAGCTCATGATATCTATATAGCTGTATGGGGGGAAATTGGTATTTTTGGACTCTTTATCTATCTACTGGTATTAGGCCTGGGGCTTCGCAGGCTATACCGAACTAATCTGGTGGCTGGTGAACGCTTTACGATGACTCTGATGTGGATCGTCTATTTACTTATCGGTTTTGTCTGGCATAACCAGTTTACTACAGTTATAGGCATGATATATGTCGGCTTACTTTACCATATTCCTCGTATCGGTAAGCCGAAGGCACTTCCGTATACTGGCATACCACAGATAAAGGCGGACACTCGATGGCACTAACGCATGCAACGCGTATCATATCGAATAAATGGAAGTTGCTTGCAACTGGCTCAGTCAATCGGAAGATTTTTGGTGCCTTGATCATTATTGGCGGGCTTGGCTTAGGAGTTAAGCTGATATCGGCATTCAAAGATGTCATTGTCGCTGCATCGTTTGGCACCGGTGATGCGCTTGAGGCCTTCTTGATCGCATTCCTGCTTCCGACCTATATCATCAATATTGTAGGAGGCTCGTTCAGCGCGGCATTGATACCAACCTATGTGCATGTTCAGGAGACCGAGGGCCCGGCTGCTGCCCAACGATTATTCTCAGGAGTCATGGTTTGGAGCGCTGGCTTACTCGCATTGCTCGCGGCCTTGCTCGCGCTAACGAGTCCCTATCTCCTGCCGCTCCTCGCCTTCAGATTTGATTCGGAAAAGCTGGCCCTGACCGGTCGGCTCTTTTACATCCTTTTGCCGAGCATTGTCATCACTGGGTTGACGACGATCTGGGGCGCTGTGCTCAATGCCAGAGAACGCTTTGCCCTGACATCGCTTGCGTCCGTTGTCGTTCCGACTGCTTCGGTCGCTGCCCTTTATCTATTCGGGAATGCCTGGGGTATCTATGCCCTGGCGGCTGGCGTGGTGATCGGCTTTCTTCTGGAACTTGGTCTGCTGGGGATTGGGCTGAAACAGCAGGGAATCAGCCTATGGCCTCATTGGTCAGGAATGAGCCCTGCAATGCGGCAGGTCATCCGCCAGTATCTGCCAATGATTGCGGGGGCCGCCCTTTTGAGCAGCACTCCGATGATCGATCAGGTCATGTCGGCAACACTCGATCCTGGAAGTGTCGCGACGCTCAATTACGGCAACAAGATAGTAGCGCTGGTGTTGGGTGTTGGGACGATGGCGCTCGGAACGGCGGTGTTACCGTATTTTTCGAAAATGGTGGGGACACATAATTGGGACGGCGTGCAACACTCGCTGAGAACCTATCGCCAGCTTATTCTCTGGCTCAGCATCCCATTTACGCTGCTGGTGTGCGTATTCTCTGAACCGTTGGTAGCGCTTCTTTTTCAGCGCGGTAAATTTACCAGCGCGGATACGCTGCTGGTCAGTCGCGTTCAAGCCATGTACGTGTTACAGGTGCCATTCCATACGTTAGGCATTCTTTATGTACGATTAATCTCCTCACTACAAGCCAACCACATCTTGATGTGGGGGACAGTTATCAGTTTCATTTTGAACTTCGTGCTTGATTACGTACTAATGCAGATTCTCGGAGTAGCAGGGATCGCCCTCTCTACGACGCTGGTATATGTCATTTCGTGCGGCTTTTTGGCGATCATGCTGCGCCTGAAACTAAAACAGGTTGCGCGGTAAAGCGGTAGTTGTGATTCTGTTCAAATTGAATGGAGCGAATGATCGCGCACATGCCGCTACGTGGGAGCGAGTCAGAAGTAAATAGTCGCATTCAGGTCGCTAGCGATACTGCTATGAGTCCTCGGCTGTTTGCTCGCCAACCGTCTAGCCTACCGTGCCGGGTGCCAATCCGTGCAGCGAGCTCGTCGATATAGCGGTTGGATCCAGCGGCAGTCTTACGGGATAGCCGGTATTGGGGTCTCTGCGACGTAGCTATACACAGGAGCAGTCGAGCCACCACCCCAATCACTGGCCCACATCACCTTGGTTCCGTCACGGTTAGGGACGGCCATCGGCTCATGATCGTAGCCAGCATTATAGGAATGATGTTCGTGGGCAAATCGTTCAACGGTATGACTTGAGTCAACCTTGATTGCGAACACCTCGTCGTGTCCCAACCATAGATCAGGACTCCAACCGTCATCACTCACGTAACACCATCCCAGGCGTTTGGTGTTTCGACACGAAATATGGCCGCCCCAGAAGCCGGGATTCGCATCCAAGAGCGTGATTATCCCACCGCCGTCGAGCCTGAAGGCAGAGATGGTTGCTCCGAACACGTATCCGAGGCCGACGAAGACCTCATTGCCTTCTGTATCGTAGCCAAGGTCGCCATGAGGTGTGTCGTCACGTAGATGGTGTAGGAAATTCAGATTCCGATCGTAGACATCGATTCCCTGACCTGGGCTTGCACCAGCCGATCCCCAATTCACCACTACGTAGTTGCCTGATTGGGACATGGACACCCAATCCAATCCGGCGCTACCAATAGTGTGGGTAGCGACGACATTATCGTTGAGGATGTCGTACACGACTATGAAATTCGTGCTGCCTTTGGTCGCCAACAACGCCGCGTAGTGATCATCGTTTGAGATATTGCCTTCGTAGTTGCCTAAACTAATGTGATCGTATTCGGTAAACGTGTGCAGAACGGTGAATGCCCCGGTGGTCGCATCTGCGCTCACAAACTGATTTGTTCCGCTCAGTTCACCATACAGTTTGTTCGGATCGATATTTGACCATGTGGACTCCTCAGGGAGGTTGATCTTCCTGATAAACTTGTAAGTTCTTCCATCTAAAATGACGAATGGATATTGTGGATAGCCCAGTTTAATCGAGCGAGCCATCACTATTCCAAGGTTGGTCCTTCGAATAGTGGTGACGAATATACTGGCTGGGAATCCCCATGGCTTGTTGGTCACCAATGCGTGTGATAGTTGTTCCAAAGGTAGGGTCGGGGATTGGGCTAAGATATGCGGGTTCAGGGATACTAGGTATAGTGACAATATCGAGCATTGTATCCAGCGGATAGGCGACGGTGAGTTGAGCACTTGCCACCTGGATGACAAGGATGTTTACCAGGAGTCCAATAGCTAAGATAGCAATGAAAGGCCGGACGAGACAGTTACTGAGAAATAGTAGACGCCTCACTGTTTTTACTTTTTTGTTAGCATAATTCATAAGATAGAACTCTCCACTGTTGTATAAAAGCAAGATATCCATGGGTTGCCAAGCTACTATGGCTCGCGTGGCAGCGGAGACATATTAAGGTATTTTTAATCAATTTAACGTTACAGCATGCTCACAAGTATCCTGTTTATGACGCTAGCAACGTTTACATGTAAAGGCTTGTATATGGAGCAAGCAAATAGATGAATGTCACGCTGATTATCTCCTCACTCTCTTCAGGCGGCGCGGAGCGCGTGCTCACGACAATGGCGAACTATTGGGGCGAAAAAGGATGGAAGATACACCTTCTTACGCTGGATGATGGCAGCGAAACACCATTTTATGAGTTGCATTCAGCGATTATTCATAACCCACTAGGTATTGCTGGCCAATCTACTAACGTGATACAGGGAATGCGAAACAATCTTCAACGACTTTTAGTGCTGCGAAATGCCATTAAAAAAACCGATCCGCAGATAATTATTTCTTTCATGGATCGCACAAATGTACTTGCGCTTCTCTCCTTGATTGGCCTACATTTTCCAATCATTGTTTCGGAACGGAGTGATCCGCATTACCAACGTATAGGTAGAGGTTGGGAGGAACTACGATGGTTAATCTACCGACGAGCAGCAGCTCTTGTTGTACAGAACGGTCATGCTTTGCGTTATTTCTCCGCTAAGGTGCAACAGCGCGCCTACATCATTCCCAACCCAATTACGCTTTCCTCCGCTTCATCCGTAGCGGCGCAAACATTCCACAATACTAAATCGAAGATAGTCATGACCATGGGGCGATTAACAGAGGAAAAAGGATTCGATAAGTTATTGCGGGCTTTTGTTAAGATTGCGCCAGACCATTCTGAGTGGTTCTTAGAGATTTGGGGAGAAGGTCCGCTCCGTCCGGAGCTAGAAGCATTGATAGATCAGTGGGATCTTGGTAATCGCGTGCACTTGCCAGGCAGAACGAACCAACCTTTCGAGAAGATGCGCGAAGCTGACTTGTTCGTCCTATCGTCTCGCTATGAGGGGTTCCCAAATGTGCTGCTGGAAGCGATGGCTTGTGGTTTACCGGTGGTCAGCTTCGACTGCCCTAGCGGGCCGCGAGAAATCATCCGTAATGGAATAGACGGAGTCCTCGTACCACCCGGAGATGTCGCTGCCTTGGCCGCTACGATGGACAGGCTAATGACTGATGAGAACGCGCGCCAATGCCTGGCGGTCCATGCGCCTGAGGTAATCGAGCGATTTGGGCTGGAAAAGGTCATGGGCATGTGGAAGATCTTATTCAGGAAGCCGTGAAATGAACATTTCACCGATTCATCTCTTCTTTCTCATTCGTGATCTAGACACCGGTGGCGCGCAACGTCAACTGACCGAACTGGTGAAGGGGCTTGACAAGCAGCACTTTGCGATTACCGTTGCAACTTTTTACGATGGTGGCGGGCTTCGTGCAGAGCTCGACGCAATTCCAGAGGTTCGTGTCATTTCGCTGCATAAAAAGGGCCGTTGGGATGTCGTGCCATTTCTCTGGCGATTGACACATTCGGTGCATGAGGCGAAACCGCAGATCATCCACGGGTACATGGGTGTGGCGAATGAGTTGGCCTTAGTAGTGGGCAGGATGCTCGGCGCGAAAGTTGTATGGGGCATCAGGCATCCAACATGGATCTGGCGCAGTATGATTGGCTTTCCCGCTGGCTCGCTCCTCTTGGCTCGCGGCTTTCACGGTTCCCCGATCTCATCATTATCAATTCGTATGATGGCAAGCATTACCATCGTAACCGAGGTTTTCATGGCGAGCAGATGGTCGTCATTCCTAACGGCATTGACATCGAGCGATTCAACTCTAACTACGAAGCCGGTCGCAAAATGCGTTGTGAATGGGGTATTTCAGAAAACCAATTGCTCATCGGTCTCGTGGGAAGACTAGACCCAATGAAGATCACCTTACCTTTTTGCGAGCGGCAGCAATGCTCGCATGCGAACACTCAGACGTGCGCTTTGTATGTGTAGGAGACGGGCCTATTTCCTATAAGCAGGCGCTGCATGCTCTGACAGAAGAATTGGGCGTAGCACCGTGTCTTACATGGGCTGGCTCATTGAACAACATGCCAGCTGTATATAACGCTCTTGACATCCTTGCTTCGACTTCGTATGGTGAAAGTTTTCCAAATGTGATAGGGGAAGCAATGGCCTGTGGTGTGCCCTGCGTCGTGACCGATGTCGGGGACTCAGCAATTATTGTTGATGATGCGGGCTACGTTGTTCCGCCCAAAAACGCGGAAGCATTGAAGACGGCATGGGCAACGTTCCTGGATTTGCCGACCGAGCAACGGGCTGCACTTGGGAAGCAAGCCCGGGAAAGAATAGTAAGCAACTATACCGTGCAACATCTCGTAAGCCAGACACAATCGGCCCTGGCCAGCCTCTTATGAAAGATAAGTTAAAGATCGTTCACCTAATCACTGGGCTTCATATCGGGGGCGCGGAGATGATGTTGTGTAAGCTGCTCTCCCTCATGGATCAACAGCGCTTTGAGATGTAGTTGTGTCGCTTGTTACAGCCGGCCCGGTGGGTGAAAAGATTGCCGCATTGAATATCCCGGTGTATTCGCTGGGCATGCAACCTGGGCGACCAACAATACGCGGCGTGGCAACCGTTCTGCGCTTGCTGGCGCGCGAACGCCCAGGTATTCTCCAGACGTGGATGTACCATGCTGATTTACTCGGCTTGATAAGTGGTCGGCTCGCCAGGATACCACATATCATATGGAATGTGCGCTGTTCCAACATGGAACTCAGTCATACAACTGGTTGGACGCTGAAGGCATGTGCAAGGTTGTCTGCATCAGCCGCAGGCAGTAGTCGTTAATTCAGAAGCCGGCCGCGCGATTCATGCTGCGTATGGCTACCATCCCCGGCGTTGGGAGGTAATCCCGAACGGTTTTGATCTGGAACGCTTTGCGCCCGACCTGGCAGCCAGAAACTCAGTAAGAGCTGAGCTAGGTCTGTGCTCTGATGCTGTACTTATCGGATTGGTAGGCCGTTACGACCCAATGAAGGATCATGAAACATTCCTATGCGCCGCGCGGTCTTTTGCTCACGATCATCCTGATGTTCATTTCCTTTTAGCCGGCCGTGGTGTCGCCTCGAACAATGCCAGCCTGAGCCACATCATCACCGACCCTACGATTCAAGCACGGGTGCATCTTTTAGGAGAGCGTACCGATATACCTCGGCTGACCGCGGCTTTGGACATCGCTACTTCGTCGAGTGCATATGGCGAAGGTTCTGCGAATGTCATTGGCGAGGCGATGGCCTGTGGCGTGCCCTGCGTCGTCACCGACGTCGGGGACTCAGCGGCTATTGTGGGCAACACTGGCATAATAGTGCCTCCTAAGAATGCGCAGGCGTTGGCTTGTACCTGGGCACAGTTACTCCATGCAGGGCCAGAAACGCGGCGCGCCCTGGGGCAGGTAGCACGAAAACGAATTGCACAACAGTATAGCCTTGAGCACATCGTACATATGTACGAGGATTTGTATTTGTCATTGGAGAGGGCCTGATATGTGTGGATGGACTGGCTTTTGGGATGGAACCCGTAAAAGTAATACCGAACTACATGCGCAGATTAAGCACATGAGTGACACGCTCGCGCATCGCGGGCCGGATGATGAAGGCTATTGGGTTGATGCGGAGCGTGGATTAGCGCTCGGCTTCCGGCGTCTGGCGATCGTCGATCTATCTGCGGAAGGTCGCCAACCGATGCATTCCGAAAGCGGGCGGTACGTCATCGTGTTCAATGGCGAAGTGTATAACTTTGGCGCATTGCGGCAACAATTGGAACTACTGGGACACCGTTTTCGTGGGCACTCCGATACTGAAGTGATGCTGGCGGCGATTGAGCAATGGGGCTTAGAAGCAGCTGTACAGCATTTTGTCGGTATGTTTGCCTTCGTGCTCTGGGACCGCGAAGAGCGTCGGCTGGCGCTAGTACGAGATCGGTTCTGGGATCAAACCAGTGTACTATGGATGGATGGGACAGACATTTCTCTTCTGCTCAGAGTTGAAGGCGTTACGCGCGCATCCCGATTTTGAGCCCGAGGTTAACCGGGATGCATTGAGCTTATTCTTGCGGCACAATTATGTGCCCGCACCGTACTCGATCTACCACGGTATCTACCAGTTGCCGCCAGCATGCATCTTAACCCTCGATTCCACTCAGACCGAACATCCAGCGCCAGTCACGTACTGGTCGGCCCGAGCGGTTGCCGAGCATGGGAATTGCCGCGCCATTTACTGGCTCGGAACAAGAAGCTATCGAGCAGCTGGACAATTTGCTACGGGAAGCGGTAGGTCTCCGCATGATCGCCGACGTGCCCCTGGGCGCATTTCTCTCCGGGGGTATCGATTCGTCAACAGTTGTGGCATTGATGCAGGCACAAAGCCAGCAGCCGGTGAAAACATTTAGCATTGGCTTTCATGAAGCTCGCTACAACGAGGCGGTGTATGCGCGGGAGGTGGCCCAGCATCTCGGAACTGACCACACGGAACTGTATGTCACACCTGCGCAGGCACAGGCAGTGATACCACACTTGCCGCGCATCTACGATGAACCCTTCTCGGACTCGTCTCAGATTCCGACCTTCCTGGTGTCACAACTCACCCGTAATCATGTCACAGTGAGTCTTTCGGGTGATGGTGGAGATGAACTATTCGGCGGTTACCAGCGCTATGCAGAGGCGCTGGCAATGTGGAAGCAAATGTACTGGCTGCCCGCAGCAATTCGCCAACGGCTCGGTACCGGCGTCCGCGCCGTGCAGACACCGTTCTATGACCACTGGCTGGGCTGGCTTGCCCCCTATACCGGGCGCTTCGGCGGTGCCGGAGGAGTGGGCCACAAGCTACACAGGGCGGCTGAAGTGGTCGGCGCGCGTAGCCCGGAAACGCTGTATCACCAGTTCGTCTCACACTGGAGGACGCCTGGCGAAGTGGTCATTGACGGCAGGGAACCACTCACCGATCTGACGGATCCGGCGCGTTGGGCGCAATTGCCCGAATTCATGCGGCGCATGATGTATCTGGATACCGTCACCTATCTGCCACACGACATACTTACGAAGGTTGACCGGGCCAGCATGGCGGTTAGCCTGGAGGCTCGTGTGCCACTGCTCGATCATCGAGTCGTAGAATTCGCATGGCGGCTACCATTATCGCTCAAAATCAGAAACGGTCAAGGCAAATGGATTTTGCGCCAGGTGCTTTACAAATATGTACCGCGCGCGTTGGTCGAGCGCCCTAAAATGGGGTTTGGCGTACCGATCGATATGTGGCTGCGCGGCCCCTTACGCGAGTGGGCCGAATCACTATTGGATGAGCGGCGCTTGCGAGATGAAGGGTTTTTCCATCCCGAACCTATTCGGAAAAAATGGACTGAACACCTTTCAGGCCAGCGAGACTGGCAATATTACTTGTGGGATGTGTTGATGTTTCAGGGCTGGCTCGCGCATTGGGGGCGTTCGACGGAAGCATCCTGGCCGGCAGGAACCGTCATTTCCAACGCATGTGGCGTGGAGTAAAACGGCGCGTGACGGGGAATGTTCCACGTCAGGTGGCTGAACACGAGAATACAGGAAGGCGCTTAGAAATTTATGTGCGGTATTTACGGCCAGTTGAATCTATGCTCCGATCAGACATGCGATCTGGCGAATCAGATGGCCTTGGATGCACTTCACCATCGCGGTCCCGATGAATATGGCAGTTGGGAGGGCGAAGAAATCTTCGTTGGTATGTGCAGGCTCAGCATCATTGATCTTGCAGGCGGGCACCAACCGATCTGGAATGAGGATCATACCTGCTGCATTGTGTACAACGGCGAGTTGTACAACTTTCTTGATTTGCGCCCTGAGCTTGAAGCCAAGGGCCATGTCTTCCGAACGCATAGCGATACAGAAGTGATTCTACACGCCTACGAAGAGTGGGGGACAAACTGCCTTCGCCGCTTCAATGGCATGTTTGCGTTTGCAATATGGGATGATCGGAGTAAGGTACTCTTTCTGGCGCGTGATCGAATCGGCGAAAAGCCGTTGTATTACTATCAAGATGGGAGCCAGCTTGCCTTTGCATCAGAGATCAAGGCGATCCTGGCCGATTTCGAAGATCCCAAGGCAACTCAATCTGCGCGGCCTTTCCAACTTTTTAGCCTTTGGTCATGCCATTGCTCCGGAAACGATATACCAAAACATCTACAAATTATTGCCCGGGCACTATCTTCTTGCAAAGAATGGACATATTCAAATTGTTCAATACTGGGATGTGGGCGAAGAACCACAACTGCCAGATCATGCTACCTTAACCGAAGCAGCGTATGAAGAGCGAATCTTGGCGTTGCTTGACGACTCGGTACGTCGCCGCATGATCGCCGATGTGCCGCTGGGGGCATTCCTCAGCGGTGGCATAGACTCAAGTGCGGTTGTCGCGCTGATGAAGCGCCATGCGACTGGGTCTGTGAAGACCTTTTCGTTGGGCTTCAGCATTGGTGGCGCGTACAACGAACTTTCCGATGCTGCGCCATGTTGCGAAGTATTTGGGAACCGAACATCATGAGTTGCTCGTTGAGGATGTCGACCTGCTCCAGACATTACGAACGCTGGTGTACCATTACGACGAACCTTTTGGCGATGCAGCAGGCTTCCCCGTATACCTCCTCAGCCGCTTCGCGCGTGAGCATGTGAAAGTTGTGCTGGCTGGCGACGGTGGAGATGAACTGTTCGGAGGCTACCGCCGGTATGCTGCAGATCAGCTGGCACCGTTCTATGGGCGCTTTCCAAGTGTGCTGACCGAGTCGGTTATCCCAGCTATCGTCGATCATTTACCCCGGTTACGGCGCATCAAGCGATCGGTGAAGACGTTGCCCATTCGGATCCGGCGCGGCGCTACGCTTCCTGGCTTGTTCTTTTCACACCCGAAATGCAGGCTGAGTTACTGCGTGGCGATGTGTACCGTGCAGTAGCTACCCACGATCCATCCTGGATATACCCACACTATTACACCCGGCTGAATGGCTCTAGTGCTGACGATCACCTCAATCGGTTGATGTACACAGATTCTGAAAACCTTGCTGGCCGATGTATATATGGAGAAGGTGGATAAAGCGGCGATGGCATGCAGCCTGGAGACGCGGCTGCCGATCCTCGATCATCGTCTGGTCGAGTTCGCCTTTCAGATTCCAGGACGCTACAAGATTCGTGGCTGGTCTACCAAGCGCATCTTCAAACGCGCCGTCAGCCGCCTGATTCCCGCTGAAGTGCTGCGTAAGCCCGAAACATGGCTTTGCTGTGCCAACCGACCCGTGGTTCCGCGGCGATCTCAAAGCGTTCACCTTCGATGTGCTGCTCGACGAACGCACGCGCAGACGCGGCTACTTCAATATGCAGGTTGTGGAACGTTTATGGCGCGAACATGTTGCGGGCGATCAGGTGTGGGATGTGCATCTGTGGCTCTTGCTTAACTTTGAGTTGTGGCATCGGATATATCTGGATGGTGAGGCAGTATGAACAAGCCAAAAGTTGCCCACATTACGACAGTTGATGTAAGCCTACGTGGACTGCTCTTGAATCAACTTCGTAGTATCCAACAGGCAGGTTATGAAGTCGTTGGCATTTCATCGCCTGGGCCTAATATACCTTCTATTGAAATGGCTGGCATCCGTCATATCCCGGTACGTATGACCCGCAACTTCACGCCGCTGGCTGATCTGATTTCGCTCTGGTGGCTCTACCAAATCATACGCCGGGAGCGTTTTACCATTGTTCATACACACTCCCAAACCAGGACTGCTGGGGCAACTAGCTGCCCGGATGGCAGGTGTACCAATCGTGGTCAATACACTACACGGTTTTTATTTCCATGACCATATGCATCCGCGCTGGCGGCGTTTCTATATCACAATTGAGAAGATCGCCGCTCGCTGTTCTAGTCTAATTCTGTCACAGAATAGAGAAGACATCCAAACGGCTATTCGTGAAGGTATTTGTGCGCCAGAGATAATTGCGTATCTGGGTAATGGTATTGATGTACAGAAGTTTGATCGTACCCAAATGGATATGCAGATGATTAAAGAAAAACGCCATGAATTCGGCCTATCAGCAGATACGCCCCTAGTAGGTTTTGTAGGGCGTCTGGTAGCCGAAAAAGGGATTTCTGGATCTGCTTCAGGCCGCTCGGATTGTCGCGCAACATGTTCCAAAGGCTAGGTTTCTGTTTATTGGTCCTGTTGACCATGAAAAGTCTGACATGGTGACATCAGACGTTGCGCATGAGTACGATATTGCAGATCACTGTATCTTCGCTGGTCTACGCGAGGATATGCCCCAAGTTTATGCGTTAATGAATGTTTTTGTGTTGCCATCATACCGGGAAGGATTTCCGCGTTCAGCTATGGAAGCCTCCGCGATGGGTGTGCCTGTGTGGTAACTAATATTCGGGGCTGTCGAGAAGCCGTGGAGCATGATCACAATGGTCTACTTACCCCTCTTGGTGACATTGCGGCACTGGCTAATGCCATTGTCGAGCTACTTACTGATCGTGCGAGATTCTGGCGCATGGCTCGCATGTCCGCTCGGAATTTGAGCATAACTTCCCAATATAGAGAAGCGCATCTGCGCGAACGACGCATTGCATTCTATCAATATCTTCGTGATGAAACGGAAGCCTGGCTTATACGTCAGAAGCAGCATCAAAGATTTAGATCATCGATGGGGAAGTAATATGACGCATCTCAAAATCGCCCACGTAACCAATGTCGACTGGATTTTAGGTCACTTTCTACTAAATCAGCTACGCTGTATTCAGAAAAGTGGCTATGAGGTGGTTGGAATATCATCACCAGATGCACGCATACCGTCGATTCAAAACGCGCCTTTCCGGCATATTCGTGTGCCGATGACACGTAATTTTACGCCAATGGCGGATTTGAAATCGCTCATGCAGCTTTATCAGGTGATGCGCCGCGAGAAATTCACAATTGTGCATACCCATAATCCTAAACCGGGTCTGTTAGGACAAATCGCGGCTCGACTTGCGGGTGTTCCGATTGTCGTCAACACGCTCCATGGCTTTTATTTCCACGATCATATGCCGACGCATTGGCGCAAGTTTTACATCACGATGGAAAAAATTGCGGCACGTTGTTCAGATGCTATTCTTTCCCAAAATAGCGAGGATATTCAAACAGCACTTCACGAAAAGATTTGTCGCACAGATCGAATGCATGTTTTTAGGGAATGGCATCGATGTCCAGAAGTTCGATCGGACTAATATTGCGGACGATGTACTGGAGCAAAAACGCCGAGAACTTCGTATTGCACCTGATATGCAGATGGTAGGATTTGTCGGTCGTCTAGTTGCGGAAAAAGGTATTCTAGAGCTGCTTCAAGCAGCTAAGAGTATTCGCCAGGCAGTTCCGAGAGTGCATTTTCTGGATCATTGGGCCTGTTGATGCCGAGAAGGCGGATGCAATCACTCCTGAAATTGCTCATTCGTTTGGCCTGGCTGACATATGCACATTTACGGGTATGCGACGAGACATGGCCGAGCTTTACGCATTGATGGATGTCCTTGTGTTGCCTTCTCATCGCGAGGGCTTTCCGCGAACGCCGATGGAAGCCTCGGCGATGAGCGTGCCTTGTGTTGTGACTGATGTGCGCGGATGCCGCGAAGCAGTCAAACACGAAGCAAACGGCTTACGGGTACCCCTAGGCGATGTCGATGCGCTGGGGGATGCGATTGTCAGTATCCTTAGCAATCCCGAACGAGCGCGTTCGTTTGGTATAGAGGGCAGACGCATGGCTCTAGAACACTTCGACGAGGGTCTGATCTTCGAAAAAATTCTACATGTTTACGCAAAGTTACTGCATGAGAAGGGACTATCGGTTTCAGGCTCTCACCCGCTTCAAGGGGTTACACCCTGATCTATCTCCGTCTGGCTTAATTCACCACTTAGTCAGCAAGCTATATTGTTATTACGAGGCTCAAGTAGACTTAACTACTTTAGGTTAGCTACGTGATGCGCTGTGAAAGGACACATCCATGTACCGCACTTTTGGCAAACGGCTGCTCGACCTGGCTTTGACCATTCCTGCGCTGATTGTGTTATCGCCGTTGTTGGCTGTTGTTGCGTTACTCGTTCGTTTAAAGATGGGTTCACCAGTCATTTTTCGTCATCAACGCCCTGGTTCTCGGGGCAAACCCTTCATGGCAATGAAGTTCCGCACAATGACCAATGCGTGTGATGCTCAGGGCAAATTACTCCCCGATGCGGATCGTCTCACACCTTTTGGACAATTTTTGCGTAACAGCAGCATCGACGAACTTCCAGGGTTGTTTAATGTACTTCGTGGCGAAATGAGTTTGATCGGTCCGCGTCCCCTGGAAATGATTTATCTCGAACGCTACTCGCCGGAGCAGATGCGCCGCCACGACGTAATGCCTGGTCTCAGCGGCTGGGCACAGGTGAACGGCCGAAATCTCATTTCGTGGGAGCGCAAGTTCGAGCTCGACGTCTGGTACGTCGATCATGTATCGCTACGGGTTGATCTGAGAATCATTCTGATGACCTTCAAAACGCTTGTGACCCAAGAAGGCATCAACATGCCAGGATACGCAACAACGGACGATTTTCTCGATTCTACTCCGCGTTGAAGCAACTATGTGTCATTATGCCTACAAATGCCGCACATACTAGCTAGATGGAACTTCGCGCCTTGGATGGTATTCACTAAACGCTTGATATTGCGCACTCCACGAATATTCCGCAATCAACCACACTGGTTTCGAGGTTTGATCATTGCAACGTTTGTTGTTGCTGTGATGTCTATTGGGTGGGGCATACCTCGGCTTGGACAGTGGCTCACGATAACGCCGCACCCCACGAAAGCTGATGCGATTGTCGTGCTGGGCGGCGGTGACCCAGAGCGATTAGATCAGGCAATGGCGCTGTACCGGCAAGGTCTGGCGCCTGAGGTCTGGCATACCGGCAGCATGGAACATCCTGAAGATCCTGGTTCGGAGGCTGCATATGTAGTCGGTATTGCGACAACATATGGCGTTCCTATGGTCAATCTTCACCTGCTGACTAGCACCAGCACCTGGGAAGATGCCGAAGCAATTACGACGCAGGCTCTCAGCGAGCAGTCTCACAGTCTTTTGATTGTGACGGATTGGTATCATAGTCGTCGGGCTCTCTGTGTGATCAACCAGCAACTCGCAGGCACCGGCATCCACGTCGTGTATGACTTGCCGCCCGAACGGGACTTCCGCCCCGATAATTGGTGGCGCACATCCTTGGGCATTCGAAATGTTTTCTCCGAGGTCTTGAAATTTGGCTTTTACTGGTTGCGATATGGGTTAGCACCATGGCGCTGTTAACCTCTATAGCGCCCTGCTTAGCGACATTCAGAAAGGATGGATGAGAATGCAGCAATCGTCTTCGCTTGTGCCCAACACACCCATGTTTGAGCGCAAAATCGATCTCGTACGGCCATCATTGCCGAGTTTCGACGAGATGTCTGAACAGGTACGCGAGATCCTCGGCAGCGGCATGGTCACGAAGGGTCAGTACCTGCGCGCATTTGAGCAGGCCGTCGCTGAACACCTCCGGGTGAAGCACGCCGTCGCAGTCTCGAGTTGCACCACTGGTCTGATGCTCACCTACCAAGCACTTGGACTGACCGGCGACGTGGTAGTGCCGAGCTTTACATTTATGGCGACGGTCAGCGCCATGATCTGGGCGGGGTTGCGCCCGGTGTACGCCGACGTCGATCCCGAAACCACAAACCTTAATCCCATGGCGGCCGAAGCCGCGATCACCCCCAATACATCCGCGATCGTTGCGGTACATAACTTCGGCAATCCGGCCGATATCGACGCGCTGCAAAATGTTGCAGATCGCCATGGTCTACGGCTGATCTTCGACGCGGCGCATGGCTTTGGTACGCTCTATCAGGGCATGCCGGTGGGTTCTCAGGGCGACGCGCAGATCTATAGTCTGAGCCCCACCAAGCTGCTGATTGCCGGCGAGGGCGGCATCATCGCCACAAATAATGCTGAGTTGGCGACGCTGCTGCGGGTTGGGCGCGAATACGGCAACAGCGGCAATTACGACAGTGCTTTTGCCGGCATCAACGCGCGCATGCCTGAATTCAACGCCCTGCTCGGATTACACAGTCTGGCATCGCTTGAAAGTGCGGCCCGCCACCGCAACGAGATTGCCGCGCGTTACCACGAGCGTCTGGGGGTGATTCCAGGCATTGGCGTGCAGCATGTTCGACGGGGCAACCGCAGCTCCTACAAGGATTTTTCAATCACCGTCCATCCCGAACTTTTCGGGATGGATCGCGATGAACTGGCGCTTGCGCTAGCAGCCGAAAACATCGATACGCGCAAATACTATGAGCCGCCGGTACACCGGCAGACGGCGTACAGTTCGTTCTACAAGGGTCAGTCGCTTCCGCACACCGAATGGCTAGCGACACACAGCCTGAGTCTGCCGATCTGGTCGAACATGAGTGACGAGATCGCGAACGGCATCTGCGACGCGATCGCGCGGATCTATGAGAGTCGCGCCACAGTACGCAATGAGACGATAACAAACCATGAATTGGATTAGGCCGCTAACTCACTCACTTCGTACTAGTAGGAGGCATTGTTGTGAAGCGTAGCTTACAGAAACAAGACGTCGTGGAAATAGCAGTCCGGGTGTTCGCCGACATATTGATAGTCAACGCGGCGCTGTTGTGCGCACTTGCGTTACGCTATCTCTGGCTAGCCGAATTTCCAGCAGACGCATCAGAGCAGGTCATCAACATCAAAGAATATATCGACGGCTTTCGCAGCAGCGTCTGGATCATGACTTTGCTCAGTCTGGTCGTGTTTTACGCGAGCGGTTTCTACACTCACGGGCGCAGGTATCGCGGGCGCTACAAAGCGCTTGTAATCGCGCAGGCAGTGACGCTGACGTATCTGATTTTCGCCCTGTTGTTGTTCTTTGTCCCATCGCTGATCGCGTTGCCGCGCGGAGTCGTGGCGATTGCGTGGGCCCTGACGCTGATATTTCTGATCGGTGCCCGTCTCTGGTCGATGCTGTGGAAAACGCTGATTTAGGCCGAAAATCGCCTGACGGCCGCTTCACTGGCTGTGAACGACACCAAGCACGTGCTAGTGATCGGCGGCGGCGGCTACATCGGCTCGGCGCTGCTCCCCAAGCTGCTCGACAGTGGGTATCATGTGCGCCTGCTTGACCTGCTGCTCTTCGGAACTGAGCCAATCGCGGATGTGCTTGACCATCCAAACTTGGAGATCGTTCAAGCTGATTTTCGCCAGGTGGACGAAGTTGTTGCGGCTGTGCGGGGTATGGATACCTTGATCCATCTGGGAGCAATCGTTGGAGACCCGGCCTGCGCCCTAGACGAGGAGCTAACCATCGAAGTCAACTTGATGGCAACGCGCATGATCGCAGAGGTGGCGAAGGGCAGTGGTGTGAAGCGCTTTATCTTTGCCAGTACATGCTCAGTGTATGGAGCAAGCGACGAGATATTGGACGAGCGCTCGGCACTCAACCCTGTATCGCTTTACGCCCGCAGCAAAATCGCGTCGGAGAAAGTCCTGCGGAAGATGGCCGACGATCGCTTTGCTCCAGTGATCTTACGCTTCGGCACAATTTATGGTCTTTCTGGCCGCACCCGCTTTGATTTGGTAGTGAACCTGCTGGCCGCGAAGGCATTAATAGACAAACAGATCACGGTGTTCGATGGTGATCAGTGGCGGCCATTCGTCCACGTCGATGATGCCGCACAAGCAGTTTTCAAGGTGCTGGAAGCCCCTGAGAAATCTCGTGCGCAACGAAATCTTCAACGTCGGTTCTGACGAACAAAATTATACTATTCAGCAGGTGGGCGAGATCATCCATCATATGGTGCCAACAGCCGAGTTACTTAGCATGGGATCAGGCGCAGACCGGCGGAACTACCGGGTGAATTTTGGAAAGATTCGTAATACGTTAGGTTTCATGCCACAGCGAACACTAGAGCAGGGTGTTGCACAGGTGATCAAGGCGATCAGGACTGGGAAAGTGCTGGATTATCAGGACGCTCGATACAGCAACGTGAAGTTCCTTGACACCCGTGGGACATCTCATCTCGTACGTCAGGGAAGCAACTGGACCCAAGAGCTACTGTACGACACTCCGGTAGTTCAGCCAGAGACAGAGGAAGAAGCACAGATGGAGGCCGTCCTGACGGCGAGAGTTGTTGGGGCCTGAAGAGGATGTAGCAGCTTCGCGTCAGAAACGCAGCGATTGAAAGAAACATGCTTCCCTACAATTGCTGCGTTTCTAATTCCATGCCTTGCTCACTCTGCCGAATATCTCCGTGCGCCAAGCTGCCGTATGCGTGGTGCTCCTGCTATCCCGGACGGCATTAACGTTACCCACTTCTCTCTACCAATCACTCTGCTACCCCTCCCTCCAATCACTCGCCTCATTCAATCGCTTGATCTGCTCCTCGCTCAGGTCGAGCGACACAGCGCCAAGGCTGGTCTGTAGCTGCTCCGGTGAGTTCGCGCCGATGATCGGTGCGGTCACAGCCGGCTGCGTGAGCAGCCATGCCAGTGCGACCTGGGCTGGTTCAGCGTTGTGTTGCTTTGCGACATCCTGAAGCGCATCTACGGTCGCCCAGCCGCGCTCATTGAAGTAGCGCTTCTGAATTCCCTCGGCGCGTTGGCTATCTGGCACGTCCTGCCCGCGCTGGTACTTGCCCGTCAGAAAGCCGCCTGCCAGCGGGCTGTACGGTATCACACCGATGCCCTGATCCACACACAACTCCTGCAACTCGCGTTCGAATTCAGCGCGGTGGGCCATGTTGTAGTGCGGCTGGAGTGAGTCGTAGCGCGCCAGGTGCAGCCGCTCGCTCGCGCCGAGCGCCAGCGCCAGCCGCCATGCCGGGTAGTTCGAGCAGCCAAGGTAGCGCACCTTGCCCGCACGCACAAGGTCGGTTAACGCCTCCATGGTTTCCTCGATCGGCGTCTCGGCGTCGAACGAGTGTGTCTGGTACAAGTCGATATAATCAGTCTGTAAGCGGCGCAGGCTGTCGTCGCAGGCGCGCATGATGTGCGCCCGGCTCAGTCCCTCGCCATTTGGCCCTTCCCACATCTGGCCCCGCGCCTTGGTCGCCAGCACGATCTCACCACGGTTGCCGCGCGCTTTCATCCAGCGACCGATAATCTCCTCCGACACGCCGCCCGGATTGCCCTCGACCCAGCGTGAATACACGTCAGCCGTGTCAATGAAATTGCCGCCCGCCTCCACAAATGCATCCATGACCTTGAAGCTCATGTCTTCGTTGGCCGTCCAGCCGAACTGCATGGTGCCAAGGCATAGCGCCGAGACCTTCAGACCCGTGCGGCCAAGCCTACGATATTCCATAATTTGCTCCTTAATATCAGACACCAGTCACCAGTTGCCAGTTGGCAGGTAGGGACGCGATATATCGCGTCCCTACAGGCAGGTATCATACCATCACGTCACCCGCCCGCGCCGCGCACCACGCGATTGCGTAGCTCACCGATGCCATCAATCGCAATCACCGTCTCATCGCCAGCTTCCAATGTCACCTCGTCAGGCGGTACAATACCGGTGCCGGTCAGCAGCACTACGCCATCTGGGAAGACGTTATCACGCCCGAGGTACTGGATCAAATCGCTGAACGAGCGGATGATACGCTGCGTGCTGGTGTCATCCTGGAACAGTGTCGAGCCGTCGCGCGTGATCGTCAGCCGAATGGTCACGTTGGCCGGGTCAGCCATGCTTTCGCGCAATGTAATTATCGGACCCAGCGCGCAGCAGCCTGCATACACTTTGGCTTGCGGCAGGTACAGCGGGTTCTCGCCCTCGATGTCGCGCGAGCTCATGTCATTGCCAATCGTAAAGCCGACCAGTTCCATCGCCTGGTTGATCACCAGCCCCAACTCCGGCTCCGGCACGTTCCAGTGCGAATCCTTGCGAATTACGACTGGATCGTTCGGTCCAACCGTGCGGCTCGGCGTAGCCTTGAGGAAGATTTCCGGGCGCTCAGCAACATATACGCGCTCATAAATGCCGCTGCCCGCCGACTCTTCCTCGCGCGCGACCCGGCTGCGCTCGTACGTCACTCCGGCGGCCCACACCTCCTGCATGTCGGTCGGTGCGAGCAGCCGGAGACCTCCGCCCAGTGTGGCGGCAGCGCGATCATACGCTGCGACTGGCTGCGCACCGGCTACGTGCGCAGCGATCTGCGTGGCCATATCAGTGCGGCCCGCTGACCAGCTGAGTAGCGCCGCCAACGAGGGCCAGCGGTCAGTAATATCGTATACGTTGCCTTCGTGAATAGCGCCAAGCCGCGCGCCGTGCTGTGGATGTTCAAAGCGACAAAGATCCATGAATGCCTCCTTTGGCAATGCAGAGCAACTCAACGCCTATGATACTGCATAATGCGTCTATGCATGTCAATATAATGTGCCTTGTCCCATCTGCACTATCTGAGGCGTACTACTACAGCATAGGAGTTCCGTGTTATGGTCATGCGCTGCCAAATGACTATACTAATGAGGACTAAACAAAATGAAAAAAAGCTGATAGGATGCTTTCAGTGACCACCAACTTTGCTGCTCAGTTCGACCCTCGAAATGCACACAACGTGCCATTGCACGACGATAGTGCTACACGGGCTGTGCAGGAATTTTCGGCACAACTGCTCGCCGGGTTGCCCTATCCCACATTTGTTCTCTCGGCCACCGGGCAGGTGCAGAACACCAACCCGGCAATGGTAAAGGTACTCAATATTCCGCGCGAACAATTGTTGAAACGCACTGTCTCCAAACTGGTAGATGACGCCAGCCAGCCGGTGTTCGAGCGACTCATTCAAGATACGTATGCATACCCAGATAGTCCGCATGTTGGCGAAATCACACTATGTGGCGCGCGGGGCGAGCGCGTGCTGATGCGATTCAATGTCGTACCGCTTCCGCAATCCGCGCCGCCGCTTGTCATGGCTCTCGGGCAGCCGATGGATGACTGGCTGCTGCTACAAGAAATGGTGGCATTGAGCGCCGAGCTCGAAATGCGCAACGAGCAGCTTGAACAACTGAACGCGCAACTGCATAAATCCGAGCAGCAGCGCAAACACGTCACCAGCCTGCTCATCCATGATATTCTCAGTCCGCTTGTGGCAACCAGCGCGAGCTTAGAAATCATGCAGCGCAGCTTGAAGGAATCGGCCATGCCAGCGTTTGTTTCCGAGGCAGTGGAGGCTGGCATGCGCAGCTTGCGTACCGTGGTCGATTTGACCAACGATGTCATGAACTTAAAAAAGCTCAGAGTCTGGTCACAACCCGACAACATCCGAGTCAATTACCTTTGAAGCATTCTGCGCCGAGATTATCTCGAATTTTCAAGCATTGTCCATGCAGCAGCGCATAACACTTCAAAGCGATATTGTGCCAGCAAACCTCACCGGCACAGCTGATCAATGGCTGCTGCGCCGCGTCGTGCGCAACCTGCTTTCCAATGCGCTTCGCTTTACGCCCGCCGGAGAAACGATCATCATTCATGTACGGTGCCAGGATGATCAGGCGATCTTGCTTACTGTAGCTGATCGTGGCCCGGGTGTTGCGCCTGCAGATCGTGAGCGCATCTTTGAGCCATTCGTACAGGGGGAGGGTGAAAGCACACGCGGCTTTGGGCTGGGGCTAGCTTTCTGTCGCGAAGTGGTCCATGCCCATGGCGGGCAGATTTGGGTCGAAGATAATCCCGGCGGTGGGAGCCGATTTTGCATGCGCTTGCCGCAACAGTAATCATGGTCATGGTAGCGGCGTGAGCGATGTCACCGCAATCTGGAAGTAGCGCGCAGGCGCGGAGCAACTGGGCATGCGGTGCGTGGCAAGCCAGCGTCGCCAAAAATCGACGTGCATCCAGTTTGGTCGCACACTGCGCCTATACGAAATGAGCGCGGGGTAGCCAAACTGCGCATCGTACATCACATGGCGGATGATGACGCGACGACATGTGCAGAATTGCATAGATGGATAGCAGTGCGTATATGATGATTGTTCGATGCGCTCATTGATATCGAAAAGCTGTGTCACGGTCATGTCAGAAAGCCACATGCTATTGCATGTGTCGGCCATAACAGCGTGAATGTGCTCGTCATGCGCGATAAACTCCTGGTGGCACAGTCTACCGAGATTGTAAATCTGGAGCGTGATGCGATAGTTTGTAAATGGACGCTGCACCCAGCGCTGCTGGTGTACAAGCAGATCTTGACGTGGGGAAAGTGGATGATACAGCCAGCCAAGCGTGCCAATGCCAAATAAAAAGACGATGCTGAGCGCGCGCATTCCAGAGAGTTGAACGAGCAATTTTGCATATTTCATACGCGAAGCCTACGGATGAAGCGCTCGATTGCAGGCCGCAGACATGTGGCTCACCTGCTGTCTGCGGCCACGCCACCGCAGAACCTACCGCGCAATTTCGCGCGCAATGACCAGCCGCTGGATTTCGCTGGTGCCTTCATAAATCTCAGTAATCTTAGCGTCTCGAAAGAAGCGCTCCACAACATATTCTTTAGAATAGCCGTTCGAGCCATGGACTTGAATGGCTTTCGTCGCGGTCCACATCGCCGTCTCCGACGCATACAACTTCGCCATGGCAGCCGCGCTGACGTAATCTAGCCCATTGTCCTTGCGCCAGGCCGCCTCATACGTTAGCAACCGCGCAGCCTTGATTTGCGTCGCCATATCGGCCAGCGTGAAGCCTACCGCCTGAAAATCAATGATCGGCTTGCCGAACTGCTCGCGCAATTTCGCGTACTCCAGCGCGGCCTCGTAAGCCCCCTGCGCGATGCCGAGCGCCTGCGCGGCAATGCCAATCCGACCCGCATTAAGCGTTGTCATTGCAATTTTGAAGCCTTCGCCCTCCTCACCAAGCCGCCGCCATGCCGGAATCCGATATTCATCGTAGGCCATCTGAGAGGAATGGGCGCTGCGAATGCCGAGCTTGTTTTCAACTTTGACAATGCTACAGCCAGGCGCATGGGTATCCACCAGGAACGCCGTGATGCCTTTGTGGCCCTTGGACGGATCGGTCATGGCCATCAACACAATCGTGTCGGCATGATCACCGTTCGTCACCCAATTTTTGATGCCGTTGATTACGTACTCATCGCCATCGCGGATGGCTGTGGTTTTCTGTGAGGCTGCATCGGAGCCAGCGCCCGGCTCGGAGAGCGAGAACGCGCCCAATGCGCGCCCGGTAGCTAGCGGCACCAGCAACTCGCGCTTTTGCTCCTCGGTGCCATATTTTTCAATGCCGTAGCACGCCAGTGAATTGTTGACCGAAGCAATCACGCCCAGCGATGCATCCACACGCGACAGTTCCTCAATCACAATCGCGTAGGAAATGTAATCGAGGCCCGCGCCGCCGTATTCTTCCGACACGGCAACGCCCAGGAATCCAAGCTGGCCCATCTGCTTGACCAGCGTGGCTGGCCACTCCATCTGTTCATCGCGATGAGCGGCGGTTGGCATGGCCTCTTTTTCGGCGAACTCGCGCACCGCCTGGCGTAGCATCTCGTGATCTTCGGTTGGTGCAAAATTCATGGATCTCTCCTCGTTGAAAGACATGGCCACACCGCGCGCGACACGCTGAGTGGAACATACAGGTCACGTTTCGTCCATGATACCACAGCGGGCCACACAGGCGATGACCCCATGTACAACTTTGCTACTGTTCTGTTCGTCTTTTGCTGTACAAGAAAATCGGATGATCTATTAAGCTAACAACTATCTATTGCCGTAGAACACAGTGGGGGCAATGTTGCTCGCCACAGGTATGCTTGAACCACTGCACCAGTATAGCCAGTCCAGCTACGAACAGGCGATCTCAATGTCATTCGACGCCATCCATGACCAACAACGACTGCGTACATTATGGAGTCTTGTGCTCCTTGATAGCCCTGCCGAACCGGCCTTTGATCGCGTGACACGCTTTGTCGTACGATTGCTAAACGTACCTGTCGCGCTGGTTTCACTTGTGGACGAAAACCGCCAGTTTTTCAAGAGTTGTGTTGGATTGCCCGAGCCATGGGCGAGCGAACGACAAACGCCGCTTTCGCATTCATTCTGCCAGTATGCTGTTGTATCTGATCAACCTCTGATTGTAAATGACGCGCGCGCGCATCCGCTCGTTAGCCACAATCCTGCCATTTCAGATTTGGGTATTATTGCATACGCTGGCATTCCGCTAAAGATTTCGAGCGGCGCGGTTCTCGGCGTGCTGTGTGCAATCGATCACCAGCCACGTACATGGACGGACGACGAGATTACGATGTTGCGCGAGCTGGCCGCTGTTGCCATGACCGAGATGGAACTACGCGCCGACTTGATCGAACGCCAACAGAGGGAGCAGGCTCTGCGAGTAAGTGAAGAGCGCTTTCGCATGCTGATCAGTAATCTTCAAGTAGGCGTTACGCTGCAGGATGCGCAAGCCACTGTGTTGCTCGCGAACCAGGCTGCGCTGACGCTGCTTGGCCTTCCGGAAGACCAACTGCTCGGCAGCACATTGTATGATCCCAACTGGAACGTTATCCGTGAAGACGGCACACCGATTGCACCCGCTGACCGACCTGTGCCGCGGGCGATTGCTACCCGTCGCCCGGTTCACAATATAACTATGGGCGTGTTCCGAGCAGCACATCATGATTGCGTTTGGCTGCTGGTGCATGCCGATCCATTACTGGGGCCGGATGGCAGCGTCGAACAGGTGATTTGTAGCTTCAGTGATATCACCGAGCACAAGCGCATTGAAACGCGCACTGCCGCTTCGCTCGCGGAAAAAGATGTGCTGCTTAAAGAAATTCACCACCGCGTAAAGAACAATCTCCAGGTTATCTCAAGCCTGCTGACACTTCAACTCGACTCGATTGAGGACGCGCATACCCGCGAACTTTTGCTCGAAAGCCAGCGCCGGGTGCGCTCCATGGCGCTTGTCCATGAAAAACTCTACCAATCTGACAACCTGGATCGTGTTGATATCGCTGCCTATGTGCGCAGCTTGACCACATTCCTGCTCCGCGCGTATCGCTCACAGACGAGCGCTATTTATGTGGAAAGCAGTATTGCAGATGTGAATCTTGATATCGATCAGGCGCTGTCACTTGGATTGATTGTTAGCGAGCTTATGACAAACAGCTTGAAGCATGCCTTTCCTGCCAATGCGTCGGGAGTCATTAAAATCAGCGTGCAGCAGGATGTGGCGCAGCAGATTATCTTCACAATTGCAGACACTGGCGTTGGGCTGCCACCCACCTTCGACATCAACACGACCACTTCCATGGGCATGCAAGTCGTGACTGCACTAGTCACCCAACTGCGCGGTTCGATAACGTTTACCACCGATCCCGGCACTATCTTCACTATTATCGTACCAGAAAGGAGAGATGCGCATGGATAAAATTCGCATTCTTGTTGTTGAAGATGAAGTGCTGATCGCAAAAGATATTCAGCGCACGTTGACGCGCCTCGGCTATGAGATTGCAGCAGTTGTACACACGGCGGAAGATGCGATCGCATATGCGGCACACATGCAGCCAGAACTCATCTTGATGGACATTCAGCTCAATGGCGCGCTGGACGGTACTCATGCCGCCGAACAGATTCGCCAGCACCATCATATTCCGGTAATCTTTCTTACAGCCTACTCTGACGACGCGACACTCATGCGCGTGCAACGATCTGAGCCTTTTGGCTATATCATCAAGCCGTTTGAAGAACGCGAGCTGTTTGTAACGATTGAAACAGCCCTGTATCGGCATGCTGTCGAGGCCAAACTCAAGCGAGTGGAACGCTGGCTGGCGGCTACGCTCACCAGCATCGGTGATGCCGTGATTGCAACCGACGCGCGTGGCTGCATCACCTTCTTGAATCCAATAGCTGAGACGTTGACCGGGTGGCGACACGTTGATGCGCTTGGCAAGGAGCTAACCGAGGTATTCCGGATTGTAAACGGCGACACACAGCAGCCACTGCCAAGCCCCATTGCGCGGGTGCTCAGCGAAGGCGTGATTGTGGGGCTTGCACCGCACGCGCTGCTGCACCGACGTGACGGGAGCATGATTCACATTGACGACAGCGCCGCTCCCATCCGCGATGAACGCGACATCATAACGGGTGTCGTCCTGGTGTTCCGCGATATTTCTGAACGCCAGCAGGCTGAGCAACAGATGCGCCACTATGCGCTCCATGACTCGCTGACTGGCTTACCGAATCGCACGCTGTTCCACCATCAACTTGAGCAGGCAATGCAACGCATACAACTCCAGCCAGGCTACCGTTGTGGCGTTCTATTCCTTGATCTTGATCGCTTTAAGATGATCAACGACAGCCTGGGCCACCTGGCTGGCGACGAACTCCTGAAGATCGCGGCCCGGCGACTGAACACCTGCGTGCGCCTGAGTGACACCGTGGGTCGGCTGGGCGGCGATGAATTCACCGTACTACTTGATAACATCACTGACGTGGACCAGGTTATCCATGTCGCCAAGCGGATCATTCGTGAACTTGCAATGCCGCTCAATATCAATGGCCATGATATCTTTACCGGCACCAGCATTGGCATCGCCATCAGCGACGATAATACCCAGCAGGCCGACGATCTGCTCCGCAATGCCGACATTGCGCTGTACCGAGCCAAGGCGCAGGGTCGCGGCAGCTACGCAGTGTTTGACACCGCCATGCACCAGCATGTTGTTGCGCAGATGCAACTTGAGAATGCGTTGCGGCGCGCGGTTGAACGCCATGAGTTTTGCGTCTATTATCAGCCAATTATGTTGTTGACCACCGGACAACTCAGTGGCTTTGAAGCGCTGGTGCGCTGGAATCATCCTGAACTTGGCCTGATTGCGCCCGCCGAGTTTATTCCGATACTTGAGGAAACAGGTCTTATTTTCCAGGTTGGCTGCTTCGTGCTGCAAACCGCATGCCAGCAACTGCGCGCATGGCAAGAAAGCTACCCTGCGTTGTCGCTCACCATGAGCGTGAATCTTTCTGCCAAGCAGGTGCTCCATCCAGATATTGCAGCAACTGTTGGGCAAATTCTTGAGGAAACTCGTGTTGATGGACGTTATTTGCAACTCGAACTCACAGAAAGTGTGCTGTTTGATGGAGACACTGTGCGGGAAAATCTTGAACGTATTCGCGCATTCGGCGTGCAACTCTCAATCGACGATTTTGGTACGGGCTATTCTTCGCTCAGCCTGCTGCATCGCTTTCCCATCAGCACGTTGAAAATTGATCGCTCGTTTATTCAAGCGCTTGGCAGCATGGGCGAGCGCAGCGGCATCACCCGCACGATTGTGCATCTCGCTCGCGAGCTTGAAATGCGTGTGGTCGCAGAAGGCGTGGAGACCGAGCAGCATGCCGAACAGTTAGTCACCATGGGCTGTGATTACGGGCAAGGCTTCTGGTTTGCGCGACCATTGGAACGCAGCGCCGCCGACACATTCATGGCCACGCACCTGATGCATAACAGCGCATGCTGTTGAGCACACGATAGAAGCGCTTATGAGGCGACAAAGCGCCGAGACATTGTCCCAGCGCTTTGCTGTAAGCCTATGATCTTCTGCTATTGGCCGGTCACCGCCTGAATCGCCCGCTGCAGCACAACATCATTCTGCGACAGCACGGTGCTGCGGTCAATCGGCACCTTGACGGTCGGCTGGACGCCCTGGCCTTCCAGGAAGATGCTACCATCTGGCAGCACGAACCGGCCAGTTGGGATTTGCATCGACAAACCGGCGGGCAGAAGGAACTGTCCGCGCGACACCTCCGCCTCGACGCCAGCTGTGGGGTACTGGCCGACGACGATCATGCCCGGCACTTTGCTGAAACCGTACGATTCAATTTCGCATGCGCTGTAGCACGACTGATTGACCAGCAGCGCCATTTTGTTGAACTTGAACTGTTCTGGCTTAGGATGCACTTGTTCCGGCACACCCTCAGCCGCGAATTTACCGGTCTTGCTGCTGTAGTATTCAAGCTGGCCCATGGCGATGGGTTGATTTGTCAGGTAGCCCGCAAGCTCTAGCGGTGCGCCGCCACTATTTTGGCGCATGTCGATGATGATGCCCGGCACCTGGTTTTCCTCAAACGTGCGCAGTGCGCGCTCGAACAGCCGCACGATCAGATTCAGATCATCATAGTTCGAGTTAATTTTGACATAGCCAACACCAGGATCGATGATCTGATACTCGACCGGCAGCGCGTTGGGATCATAGCCGCGGAATAGCGACGTGTAGCTGAAGCTCTGCGTCTCCGGCACGGCGGTGAGTTGCACTGTTTGTGGCTGCTGCTGATTAGGATTGGTGAACGTCACCGACGCCTGCGTGCCCTGTGGCGCGCGCGTGAGGTAGCGGGCCTGCTGGTATTCGCGGGCGAAGTCGGTCGAGAACGGTCCACCCAGTGGCTGCACCGCGCTCACCGCCTGCGCGATCGGCTGACCGTTGAACTGCGTCACTGTCGCGCCGACTTGCATGCCAGCCTGAGCCGCCGGGCTGTTTGGCGTGACATACACAACCACAAAGCTTCCGTCGTCGAGCTTCCGTATGGCAAAGCCATAGCCAGCCCCGGCCTGCTGTTGGAAGTCTTGCTGCGCATACTGACCGCCGCTCAGTCCAACATGGCCGTCGTGGAAGGCAAGGGTGAAGTCGCGAATAGCCTCGTAGAAGGCTTGCGGATTGTTGTTTTGCTGGGCCTGCTGCACACGCGGCAGCAACTGCTGGTACAACTGGTCCCAGTTCGGTGCCTTGCTGGGAATATCCTTGAAGGCATAATTGGTCTTCACTTCCTGAAACATCTGCTCGAATGCCTGCGTGTACGTCAGGTTCGAGAAGTCCTTGATTGCGGCGTCTTTCGGCTCGTAGAGCGTCAGCTTTTCCTCGGCGTTGCGCGAGATGGCAAACGGCTGCTGGTCGAGGTCAACCACTGAATAGCCCGCCGGAATCGGGCCAACTGGATCATCCTGCGTGAACAGCTTGCCGTCGGGGCCAAAGCCGGTTGGGAACTGCTGGTTGCCGTCCGGCGCCCACACGACAAGCTTGCCACCGATCACTTCATCGTTATTTTCGGAGTCGTTCCTGGTTGAGGCCAGGTACGAGGCCCAGCCGTATGATGGATCGTAGGCGTCCGAGAATGGCCCGCTGGCCAGATTCGGCCAGTACGCCAGTGCGAACACCTGCACGCCCTGATTCTGCTGCCCGTTGTTGTCCACGTCCACAAAGGTGCCGCGCGGCTGCTCAGGCAAATCGAGTGTGAAGGTACCTTTCTTCGCCTGCGGATCGAGGCTTAGATACCCAAGCACCTGCGAGTTGACAGGTAACTCCCACTTCAAATCACGCTTTACAAAGCCGTACTCATCCACCAGCGCAACCATGTCCTCCACATAATAGGTCGTGATAATATCGTTGGTGTAAGTGAACGTGCCGGTTAGCAGCACCGGCTGGTTGGCGGAGACAGACGTCTGGTTGTTGGCGGCAGGCGGCGTAGGCGCGGGGGCCATATCGTTTGTCGTTGTATCGACGGTTGGCTGTGGCTGCGGCTGCCCCTCGCTCACTGCCGCCGTTGCGGCTGGCGCGCTGGCTTCTGAGGCTGCGCCACTGCTCGTCGGGGCAATGGCGCTTTCTGGCGCGGCGGGCGCTGTGGGCGCAACGCTGCACGCCGACATGAGCAACCCACCCGCGACGAGCAAGGTCGAAATACGTTTCAAGGACATCTGCACACTCCTCCATTATTGATAACAGAAAACGAAAAACGCGATGTGTAACGATTATTGAATCGATGATGATGTAGGGGCGAAGCATTCATGAGGCCCACACTACACACATAGCCACATATTTCACATGAATGCTTCGCCCCTACGTTATGCCGGCGGCACCACGCCAATCGTCAGCATGATATTGGCGTACACGCGCTGCTCGCCAGTTGCAATCACCAATGCGAGATCGGGCGAGCGCGCTGCGTCGTAGAATGGGAAGCGGCCAAGCTGCTGCAACTCCATATCAGGCAACAACGCACGAAACTCAGCGAAGATCGGCGGCTCATCGCCCGTGTCGGGCACCATGACATGCGCGGCCTCAACTGGAATAGCGCCGACCAACACCTGGAGCACATCGGTTACGGTCAGCATGCCGGGCGCGAGATTGAGGAACACCCGCCGTGCCGCAGGATTCGACTTGATGGCAAACGGATAATTGCCGTCGGCAACCAGCACCTGCGCGCCATGGCCCGCCGAGCCAAGTGCGGCCAGGATTTCGGGGTGGAGCAGTTGGTATTTCAGCATGATAATCCTTCAGTGCAGAACAATCGCTGACTGTATGATAGCACATTGGATGGAAGCAGAGATTAAAGAACATGCGTTACGCGCCGAATAGCCGTCGCAGCCCTTCACTGAATGGCGGGCGCACAATACCTTTCTCCGTGATCAGCGCGGTCACATAGCGGTGCGGCGTCACGTCGAAGGCCGGGTTGTAAACTTCGACGCCCTCGGGAGCGGTGCGCTTGCCAAAGCCCTCGGTGATTTCCTCAGCGGTGCGCTCCTCGATCGGAATGTCCGCGCCTGTTGCAAGGCTCATGTCAATTGAGGAGAGTGGCGCGGCGACGTAAAACGGGATGCCGAACTCCTTTGCCAGAATCGCCACGCCAAGCGTACCGATCTTGTTAGCAACATCGCCGTTGGCGGCCACACGATCGGTGCCGACAATCACTGTGCTGACTTTGCCCTGCGCCATGACCGTCGCGGCCATGTTGTCAGTGATCAACGTCACGGGAATACTTGCCTGCTGCAATTCCCATGCAGTCAGCCGCGCGCCCTGAAGCAGCGGGCGCGTCTCGTCGGCAAAGACATGCACCGATTTGCCTTGCTCGGCAGCCACGTACACCACCGCAAGCGCCGTGCCCCACTGCGCCGTCGCGAGGCCACCAGCATTGCAGTGCGTCAGAATGGCATCCTGTTGCTGAAGCAATTCCGCACCATGCTGCCCAATTGCGCGGCAGATCTTGTTATCTTCGGCGATCATCTGGCATGCTTCGTCAAGCATGATCTCTTTCAATGACGGAACGCTCTGGTCTTTGTTACGCTCAACCAGTGCCTGAACGCGCCGGAGCGCCCACACAAGATTTACAGCTGTTGGACGAGCAGTGGCGAGATAGTCAGCAGCATGGTCAAGTTCGGCTTTGAACATGTCATAGCTTGTGGTTGTGCTGCCGCGTACAGCCAGATATAGCCCAAACGCTGCCGCAATGCCAATGGCTGGCGCGCCGCGCACGCGCAGCATCTTGATCGCCTCCCACATGGTCTCGGAATCTGCAACGTCGATGTAACGTAGTTCACTTGGCAGCAGCGTCTGGTCGAGCAGGCGCACCACGCCGTCGCCGCCGCCCGCCCACTCGATTGGTTTCACAGGCTCTTGCATTATGGATTTCTCCTGGTAGCAACAGAAGGGTACAGAAAGCACAGAGAGAAATAAAGGTAAATTTTATGTCAATTATATCAATAGTCAGTAGCGGATTTTCATGAGCAACGACATCTCCGTACTTCTGTGATGCACAATATTGTACATCGTTTCACATGGAGGGCCAAAACGCAACAAAACACCCGCGAGCATGCAATACTCACGGGTGTGTACTCACGTTAAGGATGAACCATGATGAATTTTAACCAACGGTAAACGTAATAACCTGCACAATTCCACTGCGCGTCCCTTGAGCAACCAACTGCCACGTACCAGCAGCAGAACCAGCTGGCACCGACCAGGTTGCACTAAACACACCGTTGCTATTTGCATGATGCTTCAGATCGTCGAGTGCGACAGTTGTTCCGCCGGGTGCGTTGAGCCAGTAGCCAATGCGCTCGCCATCCATAAATCCAGTTGCGAAGAATGTAAAGGTCGTCCCAATCGTACCAGATGGTGGAATAGCACTCGTCGATCCAACAGAGGTACCAGCTTGCGCCGCAGTCACCTCGAAAGGAACCACACGCTGCTTACCGCTTGAGACACCCTCAACAACCAACTGCCATGTGCCAAGGGGAACACCAACATTCGACATCCAGCTATACGTAAACTGTCCGCTATGGGCATGAGTGCTGCCATTACCAATTGCCAGAACTGTTCCATTTGGAACATTCAGCCAGTAACCAAGTCGTTCGCTGCTGTCAAAGCCACTCACCTGGAATGTAAATGTGGTACCAGCCGGGCCAGATGGTGGATTCACACTTTGGTCCTGCGCGGCGGCTACAGAAGGAAAAGACACTGCGACGATCGATACCAGCAACAACACTGCTATGCATGCGCTTATAATTCGTTTCACATCGTCCCCTTTCTACTGCGCTGGCCTTGTCGAAAGTACCTCATTATTTCTGATGTTCAGGTTGAGTTGTAAGCTGCTTTACTGCTACTTCAGATGATGCATGAAAAACAATAGGTTATCTTGCGACAAGCTATGAATATAATGCATAGAATAGCATAATACGTACCAAACTATACGTTATATATTAAAGATAAATAAAATTGCCAATCATCTTATAGCGCATAGTACGTAATCCCAATTGTATGCTAACAAAAGCATTTCTTATAATTCAGCAGTTACATAGCGAAAGTGATGCGTTTAACCAGACGCTGAGTAGCGGATATAGCATTCCTACTCGGGTTGTAAACTTGGAAGATACATCCGAAGCTTGTGAAAATCAAAGCTCAAGGTGTTTAGCCCTTCTTCAAATAGATCGATGATGCTCTGAAAGTGTTCCTGGCCACGATGCCAGTGCTTGCGCACATACTCTTTTGCTTGCAGCCACACATGCTCGATCGGATTTTGTTCTGGGGCATGGGGCGCAAAGTGAATGCATGTCACAGGCCACTGCTCTCGCGCATGGCCCACATTGACCGCTTCAAGATACGCGCGCAGTTCCGTACTCCGATGATACGACGCGCCATCCCAACCGATGATCAGCCGTTTCCCTGCGTACTGCTGCCGCAGGTAGTCAACAAAAACCAGCGTCCATTCGGTCGTGCCAGCCTCCATCGGAACGACGATCAACTCACCACTGTAGGCATCGATTGCCCCATAATAGGTTTGCCGCTCACGCTGATTCCTAATCGGAAGGGTAATGCGCTGATTACTTGGTCCCCACACATACCCGCACGCCTCTCCCCAAACCAGGTGGCATTCGTCGAGATACAGTACCTTCACCTGCTTGGAAGCAATCTCTTGTGCCAGCGGCGTTAGGCTCTCGCGAATCGCTTTTTTTTGGCTGCGACTTGCTCAGCTTGGCGTTCTGGATTGCTAGCTTGGGCTTTCTTATAGGTGATCCCTGCGGCAGCCAGCAGGTCGTAGTAGCTTTGGAGCGATTGATAGACCACGCCATAGGTGCTTTCGAGGTGGGTTCGCAATCGCTGGACCGACCAGGTTTGCTCTTGTTTGAGCCAGGCGATGGTGGCGTCTCGCTGCTCCGGCGACAAATAGGAGTGGCCGCCAGTATATTTGAGGCGAAGGCCATCGATCCCTTCGCTCTCGTAAGCACTTTTGGCTTGACTGATGAAGCCAGGCGTAACATCGAGCCACTCACTAATCGTGGCATAGGAGTGGCCTTGAAGTGCCCGTTTGACTGCCAAACCACGTCGGTATGCGCGTGAATCGCGATGCTCGGCTAAAAAGGCCAGCAAGGCTTGTGGAACAGCACCAGTCATGCAAGTATCCAGACCTTTCAGAACTATCGATCTCAGTTCGCAGCTCAGTATATCCGCTTTTTATAACTCCAGCAGGAATGCTATATGAGGAGGAAGAACCTACGGCCATTCCTATATTCATCGATTAGCGCTCGCGGCCAGCGCTGCCAGTTGATCACGGCGATCTCGATAGGGCCGACGTGCAGCATAATATTTTTCTCCATCGACAGCCAGGAATTCTTCTACATTCAATCTACTGCATTCTAGTCACAAGAAAAAGAAAGTGCAAAGCGTTTAGTGTAAAGTGTTCTTGTGTATTCAGCGCTTGAGACATGCAGCCAGTTTCAGCAATCTGCACGGCTCAAAAATAATGCTCACAGATGCTGAAAAGGGCCTTTCTCCATAGCGCACTTCGTATAACAGTGCTGCGCTGCTTGCACGATTCTGTCCAATCCCCGAGACACATAGCACATACGCCACAAAAACGGTTGACACTTCGACGCTTCCTGCTAAGCAACAGAGTGAGTTAATCGGACTGCTGGCCATCGTTGTCGCTGGAGCGCCGGGTCTGCGCGACCTTCGGTTGTCCAAGAGATGATCATCTCACCATTTCCGCAAAGGTAACTTGATTCTGCACTAGCGAACCATTTCCTGTTCAACTAAGCGTTGACGAACTACTAGCCGCTATCCATGGCCCAAGATATGCCACGCTGCTCATCATTGAGCATATAAGTTGGCGCGATTCTTGCGGCCTTCTGAAAATGAAGAACGCGAGCAAAGAGTATCGGCTGGCTTCCTGTTTTGACGGCACAAGGCAGGGCTGTTATTTCCATGTGTGTCGTACCGTAGCATATTTTAGAGGCTTCTATGGCCAGTAGACAACAAGCCCCCCTAGAACCGCCATCAGCAACCATGGCAGAATCCCGCTTCCCCTCGCGGACCTTGTTTACCCATTATATGCTCATCGCGGTGAGCATACTCGCAGCCGTCGCGCTCATCATTCTGCTGTTGCAGTTGGCAGTAGATGTGCTGCTGCTGCTCTTCGCGGGCTTGCTGGTTGCAATCTTTTTGCGTACGATAAGCGATTGGGTGAGCGAACATACGCCGCTTTCCCCTGGATGGGCGCTGTTCGCTGTCGTTCTGGTGCTGCTCGCGCTTGCCGCTGGCGGTGGCTGGTTGTTCGCGCCGCGAATCTCAGTGCAAGTTGACCAACTTACTACGCAGCTGCCTAAGGCTGTAGATCGGCTGCGCCAACAGCTTGCACAGTTCGGTTGGGGACAATGGTTGATTTAAAAGATGCGCTCGGTTACTTCAGGCACAGCGAATATGCCCGTACGCCAGGATGTGGTATCACGCATCACGGGTATCTTCTCAACCGGGCTAGGGTTTCTCGTCAACATTGTGATCATTATCTTTGTCGGGCTCTACTTCGCCGCCGACCCGCGGCTGTACACGCATGGGATCATCCAGCTCGTGCCGATTGCCAAGCGTGACCACGCTCGGCAAATTCTCCATGAGGTTGGCACAACGCTCCGCTGGTGGCTGGGAGGCCGTCTCTTGTCCATGACCATCATTGGGGTGCTCGACGGGCTCGGGTTGTGGTTGTTGGGCGTTCCGCTGCCCATCCTTCTGGGTCTGCTGGCGGCAATATTGACCTTTATACCGAACCTTGGCCCGATTCTGGCCGCTATCCCGGCCATGTTGCTGGCGCTGTTGCAAAGCCCGACACTCGTCCTTTATGTGGTTGCGCTGAAAGTCGGGGTGCAAGCGGTGGAAAGCTATCTGGTCACACCCCTGGTTCAGCGCCGCGCAGTGGCGCTCCCGCCGGTACTTACGATTTCAGCGCAGGTGCTTGGCGGCCTCCTCCTGGGACTGCTTGGCTTGATACTCGCCACGCCGCTCACGGCGGCCACGATGGTGTTGGTCAAGAAGCTGTATATCGAGGATGTGCTGGGCGACACCGACAATGACGAATTGGATGGGGAAGATGACCAGAGCCGAAAACGTTCTTGAAGACTATGGATTCTGCCTGTTGCTGGCACCAGTCTTGATGCAGCAAGTACCGTGCGGCATACACGCGAAAGGAGGCAAGCAGCTTCCGACCCGCTTCCAGCCGTTCGGAAGTTCACATACCTATGCTCCACAGTTTGTTCAATCTCGATTGGTCGAGGATTTTCCTCCCGGACACACCGGTTCTCGAAATCTTTCTACGCGGTAGCATCGTCTACCTGTTCCTGTTCTTGCTCCTGCGTATCGTCCTCAAACGCGAGGCCGGCACGCTCGGGATGACCGATCTGCTCGTCGTCGTTCTGCTTGCCGATGCAGCTCAGAACGCGATGGCAGGCGATTACCGTTCTCTGCCCGATGGCCTTCTGCTCGTCTCGACCATCGTCTTCTGGGCATTCGCCCTGAACTGGTTGGGCTATCACATTCCCGCCGTTAATCGGTTTGTGCATCCGCCCGCCCTGCGCTTGATCCAAAATGGGCGCATGCTGCGCCGGAATATGCGGCACGAGCTCATTACGGAAGAGGAGCTGATGGGCCAGTTACGCCAGCAGGGGATCAATGCGATTGACGAAGTGAATGAGGCCTTCATGGAAGGCGATGGACGGATCAGCGTGGTCACGCGGAACGGGCGGGCACGGGGGTCACCCAAGCGAACCGCTGAGTGACCCCCGAACGTAGCGAATCCTCAATCTACCATACACGTTAAAAAGCCTGCATGCACGTGCGCCAATACCATTCTCGGCATGCGTACCTGCTCTGGCACGGAAATAGCTGCTAATACAAAAAATGCAGCTATAATATGAGTGTCAAAGCCATCGCGCCAGGCAATGAAGTTGCGTCGCAACGGAACAGCCCAGCGCTAACAAAAAGGAGCGATGATGATACCGAAAGCCCCCTTTGGCCGCACTGGCCACGAGAGCACCCGCACGCTATTTGGCGCAGCAGCCCTCAGCAGCGTGACGCAGGCCGAGGCCGACAAAACACTGGAGGTATTGCTCCAGTATGGCGTCAACCACATTGACACCGCTGCCAGCTACGGCGATGCCGAGCTGCGCATTGGCCCGTGGATGAAGCAGTACCGCAAGCAATTCTTCCTCGCTACCAAGACCGGCGAGCGCACCTACCAGGCTGCCCGCGAGCAAATTCGCCGCTCGCTGGAACGCTTGCAGGTCAATCAGGTCGATCTGATTCAGCTGCATAATCTCGCACAGCCGGACGAGTGGGAAACGGCCATGAATGAGGGCGGCGCGTTGCAGGCCGCCGTCGAGGCGCGCGACGAAGGTTTGGTGCGCTTCATCGGTGTGACCGGGCATGGCCTCGGCATCGCCGCCATGCACCGCCGCTCGCTGGAGCGCTTTGATTTCGACTCGGTGCTGCTGCCGTACAACTATGTGCTCATCCAGAACGAGCAGTATGCTGCCGATTTCGAAGCGTTGGTGAAGATTTGCCAGGAGCGCAATGTCGCCGTTCAGACGATCAAGTCGATCACGCGCCGCCCGTGGGGCGAGGATCAGGAGCATTCCGCCGCCACATGGTACGAGCCGTTGAAGGACCAGGGAGCTATCGACAAGGCAGTCGCGTGGGTGCTTGGCCGCCCGGGCGTATTCCTCAACACCGTCGGCGACATTCATGTGCTGCCGAAGGTGCTGGACGCCGCGAGCCGCTTCACCACTCGCCCGTCTGACGAGGAGATGCAGGCAGTGGTCGAGCAGAAGGACATGGAGCCGCTATTTGTATAGTCGGCATCTGGATCGTAGGCTGGGGTGGTCACGCGACTGCTTCAGCCTTTTCATTCGCTATTGCATGTTCAAGCGACCTGTGCGGATTCCAGGAACTCGAACTCGGCAATAGAATGCTGTCTGGCATAATCGTAAATCCAAAACCGTCAATCGAAAATGCATTATTGACAGGCAGATAGTTGTCTGATACACTTCGTTTACACTCAATGCAAACGTGTGCATTACGGCATATAACTCTCATCAATGTCCAACAGCGTCCTGTTATCATCTAGTGCAGTTTGCAAAACAGGTGTGCCGCGGGTGTGGCACACGCGATCTCAAAACCACTATAATACGGCACGAGCCGTTTTTCTTTAGTTAGCAAGAGCAACCATGCGACGACGCGCGGTCTCAATTTCAGATATTGCTAAGGCGGCGGGCGTATCGCACTCGACGGTGTCACGTGCATTGCACGATAGCCCGCTCATTAGCGCCACGGTACGCGGGCGCATCCAATCCATCGCGCGCGAGATGGGCTACATGCCGAACGAGATCGCGCAAAGTCTGCAAACGCAGCGCACGCGCACGATTGGTCTGGTGGTTCCCTCAATCGCCGATCCATTTTTTGCCGATGTGTTCGACGGCGTTGAGCAGGTCGCGCGAGCCGCCGGGCTGAGCGTATTCGTGAGCGCGGCGCATAACAATCCTGAGCAAGAAATGGCCGCAATTGAGACGTTTCACCGCCGTCGCGTAGACGGTGTGCTGGTCTCATCATCGCGCCTGAGTAGCCCCTCCCTCGAACGACTCAACGACCTTCAAGTTCCAGTTGTTTTGATCAACAGGCAAGCCGAAGCCCAGCAGGAACGGGTGCATTCAGTCATGGTCGACGATCAGGCGGGCGCATGCGCTGCCGTAGAGCACCTGATTCAACTCGGACATCACCGCATCGGCTACCTTGGCGTGGGCAATCGTCCGTTGTCCAACCAGCATCGGCTGGCTGGCTATCGTGAGGCGCTGCAACAGGCTGGCATTGGCATGGACGATACCTGGATTGCCATCGCGCCAGAAGAAGATCGGCTGTACCGTGATGACGTTGCTGCTGGCGAGACGCTGATTCATCCGCTGGTTGAAGCGGGCGTCACGGCTGTGTTTTGCTACAATGACATGGTCGCGATCGGCGCGCTCATGAACTGTCATGAGCACCACATCGCCGTGCCAGATGACCTGAGCATCGTCGGCTTCGACGATAACCAGATCGCGCAATATGTCACCCCACCGCTTACCACCGTACACCAGCCAAAATTTGAACTTGGACAGCAGGGCATGCGCATGCTGATCGACCTGATCGAAGAGCGCGAGGTGCAAAGCAGGATGCTTCCGCCGACACTGGTGGTGCGGGCGAGCACTGCCGCGCCACGATGAGTTATAGAGGAGGAGATCGATGCGTCAGTATGATGAATCAAATCTGGTCATTCACCCCGGCAACGGCGATGAGCCGGGTGTCGTCGTCAACGTCACGCCGGAGCTAGCAGGCTGGCATTACATCAACTTTCAGGTGCGCCAACTCAAGGCTCAGCAATCATGGTCGTTCGAGACCGGCGAGCATGAGCTTGCGATTGTGATGCTCGGCGGCACGGTCGGCGTTGAGTCGAGCCGTGGCTCGTGGAGCGGCGTCGGCGAGCGCGCAAACGTCTTCGAGGGGCTGCCTGCCGCGCTGTACCTGCCGCGCCAAACATCGTTCACCGTCACCGCTGAAACAGACAGCGAATTCGCTGTGACATGGACCGCCGCCGACCAGGACTTCCAACCATGCTTGGTGCGGCCACAGGATGTCAACACCGAGATTCGCGGCGGCGACAACGCCACGCGGCAGATCAACGAGATCATGCCACCAGGTTTTCCATGTCAACGGCTTGTGATCGTCGAGGTGTACACGCCGGGTGGCAACTGGTCGAGCTACCCGCCGCACAAGCATGACATTCACAAAACTGATTCCAATGGCAACGTCATTGAAGCCGATCTCGAAGAGGTGTATTACTACAAGATCGACAGGCCGGAAGGCTACGCTTTGCAGCGCATCTACACCGACCCAGAATCTCCGCTGCATCAGGCGGGCCACCCGATTGATGCCGCTGTCATGGCTCGCAACAACGACGCCGTGCTCATCCCGGAGGGCTACCATCCGGTGTCCAGCCCGCCCGGCTACACGACCTACTACCTGAACGTGCTGGCTGGCTCGGCGCAGTCGCTCGCCAACATGGACGACCCGCAGTACGCCTGGGTCAAAAACTCGTACACCGGACGCGACCCGCGCGTGCCGCTCTACCAGGCAAGAGTTACCAAGTAGTTGCATGCTGGTCATGCTGAAGAAGGTTGTGTATGGAACCGAAAACCTACGACATTCTGGCAATGGGCCGCTCCTCGATCGACCTCTACGCAAATGACATCGGCGCGCCATTCGAGGAAATCAAAAGTTTCGCGGCCTATGTCGGCGGCTGCCCGCTCAACATCAGCGTCGGCACGCGGCGACTCGGCCTGCGCTCGGCGCTGCTGACCGGCGTGGGCGATGATCAGGTCGGCAATTTCATCATGCACTTTCTGGAACAAGAGGATGTTGACACGCAATTCACACAACGCAAGCCCGGCCATCGCTCCAGCGCCGTGCTGCTCGGCATCCAGCCACCCGACCGCTTCCCGCTGGTGTACTACCGCGACAACTGCGCCGACATCGAACTGACAATTGACGATGTGCTCCGCGCGCCGATTGCCGAAAGCCGCCTGCTACTCATCTCTGGCACCGGCTTGAGCAAAGAGCCGAGCCGCAGTGCCACAATTTTTGCTGCCGAACGTGCCAAACAACTTGGCACCGCTGTGGCGCTCGACATCGACTTCCGACCCGACCAGTGGCACGACGCGCGCGCCTTTGGCGTAACGGTTCGCTCGGCGTTGCGTCTGGTCGATGTCGTCATTGGCACCGAGGACGAGATCAACGCTGCCATGCTGACCGATCCGGCGCAGATCAACCTGACCCATTCGCAAGTCTCGGACGCGCGGGTGAGCGGCGACATCGAAGACGCTATAACGCATCTGCTCGCGCTTGGGCCGGGTGTGCTGCTGCAGAAGCGTGGCGGAGAGGGCGCGCGAGTACATATCCAGGCTGGCGGCCAGACCGAGCGGATCGACGTGCCGGGCTTCCCGGTCGAAATTGCCAACATTCTGGGCGCGGGCGATGCCTTCGCGTCGGGTGCGCTGTACGGCTTTGTGCAGGGCTGGGACTGGCGGCGGGCGGCGCGGCTCGGCAACGCATGCGGCGCGATCGTCGTCACCAAGCACGGCTGCGCGAACTTCATGCCAACCTACGACGAAGTGATGGCGTTCGTCGAGCAGCACGGCGGGTTGTAAATGCACCACCAAGGCACAAATGACACAAAGATCCAACTATGTCAAGCTTGTGCCTTTTATCAACTTTAACGTTCCGGTCCTGCAGCATGGTATCAAACGACTCGTCCAAGGCTAACCAGTTTATTCTTTGTGTCCTTCGTGTCTTTGTGGTGAAATTAAAGGAGCATGGAATGGATACCCAACGCCTGACGATGGCGCAGGCAATCGTCGCATTTCTCAAAAATCAGTATGTCGAGCGCGACGGCGTGGAGCAGCCGTTCTTCGCTGGCTGCTTCGGCATTTTTGGTCACGGCAATGTCGCTGGCATGGGTCAGGCGCTCCAGCAGACGCCCGACTTTCGCTACTATCAGGCGCGTAACGAGCAGTCAATGGTCCATGCCGCTGCTGCTTTCGCCAAAACCAAAAACCGCCTGCAAACATTGGCATGTACATCTTCGATTGGGCCGGGCGCGACCAACATGGTCACCGGCGCGGCGCTGGCGACGATCAACCGGCTGCCGGTGCTGTTGCTGCCGGGCGACATTTTCGCGCGCCGCAACGTTGCGCCGGTGCTCCAGCAGCTTGAATCTGAACACTCGCAAGACATCTCAGCGAACGATTGCTTCAAGCCGGTCAGCCGCTACTGGGACCGCATCAACCGCCCCGAGCAACTGCTGACGGCGCTGCCGGAAGCCATGCGCGTGCTCGTCGGCCCGGCTGAGACCGGCGCGGTGACGCTGGCCCTGCCGCAGGACGTGCAGGCCGAAGCCTACAAGTATTCGACGGCGCTGTTCCGTCACCGCGTGTGGCATGTGCCGCGCAACCGGCCCGATCGTGCCGCGTTGGAGCAGGCTGCCGCGTGGATCAGGGCCAGCAAGCGTCCGCTGATTGTCGCGGGTGGCGGCGTGATCTACAGCGCGGCCACCGACGCGCTGCACTCGTTTGTGGAGCAGACCGGCATTCCGGTGGGCGAAACCATGGCGGGCAAAGGCAGCCTGCGCTTCGACCATCCGCTGTGCATGGGCGCGGTCGGCGCGACCGGCACGCTCGCTGCCAACCGGCTGGCCCGCGATGCCGACCTCGTCATCGGCATTGGCACGCGCTACAGCGACTTCACCACCGCGTCAAAGACCGCATTCCAGAACCCGGACGTGCGCTTCGTCAACATCAACGTCGCTGAGTTCGACGCTGCCAAGCACCTTGCGCTGGGCTTGGTCGGCGATGCGCGAGCCACGCTGGAAGAACTTGCCGAGTTGCTTGGTGGCATGGAGGTTGCGCCAGACTACCGCGCGGAGGTGGAGCGGCTTCATGATGAGTGGGAAGCCGAGGTTGACCGGATTTATGCCATCCGAAACACGCCGCTGCCCAGTCAGGGCGAACTGATCGGCATCGTAAACGACCAGAGCGATCCAGACGCGATCATGGTCTGCGCAGCGGGCAGCCTGCCGGGCGACCTGCACAAATTGTGGCGCGCCCGCCATCCAAAGAATTACCACATGGAATACGGCTACAGCTGCATGGGCTACGAGATCGCGGGCGGCATGGGCGTCAAGATGGCCGCGCCGGAACGCGACGTGATCGTCATGGTCGGCGACGGCTCATACCTCATGATGCACACCGAGATCGTTACGTCAATTCAGGAAGGCGTCAAGCTGATCATCACGCTGTTCGACAACAGCGGCTTCAAGAGCATCGGCTCGCTCAGCCGCTCGCTTGGGCAGGATGGCTGGGGCACGCGCTACATCTTTCCGCAAAACGATCAACTCGTCGGCGACTCGGCAGACGGCAGCGCGCAAACACTGCCAATCGATTTTGTCAGCAACGCCCGCAGCCTGGGTGCGCATGTGATTGAGTGTAAGACAACCGACGATTTTGCCGCCGCGCTCAAGGCCGCGCAAACAACCGATCGCACCACGGTGATTTACATTCGTAACGACCGCATGCTCGGCGTGCCTGGGTATGAGTCATGGTGGGATGTGCCAGTCGCCGAGGTGAGCGAGATGCACACCGTGGATGCCGCCCGCGAGGAATGGGAAGAGATGCGCGCGAAAGAACGGAATTTTTTATAGCCACAGAGCGCACAGGGACCACAGAAGGATGAAGAACAATAACAAACTTTTTCTTCATGCGCTCTGTAGCCTCTATGGCTAAAAAGGAGGCGATGCAATGATTCAAGACAGACAACTGCAAAATTATGTCAATGGTAGTTGGCAGCGTTCCAGCGCGAGCGATTACCTTGATGTCACCAACCCGGCCACCGCCGATGTCATAAGCACCGTGCCGCTCTCGCCCGCTGCCGAAGTCGCCCAGGCCGCCGAGGTGGCTGCGGCGGCCTTCCGCGACTGGCGGCGCACGCCGGTGGGCGACCGGATTCAGTTCATGTTCAAGTTCAAGCAACTACTTGAGGACAATCTCGATGATCTGGCGCGCACGATTACGAACGAGTGCGGCAAAACCTACGCCGAGAGCGTAGGCGAGATCCGGCGCGGCATCGAGAACGTCGAAGTCGCGTGCGGCACGCCGATTTTGATGCAGGGCTGGAACAACGAAGATATCGCGCGCGGTATCGACGAGCACATGATCCGCCAGCCGCTTGGCGTCGTTGCGGCGATTACGCCGTTCAATTTTCCGGCCATGATCCCGCTGTGGTTCATGCCCTACGCGGTGGCGACTGGCAACTGCTTTATTCTCAAGCCCAGCGAAAAAGTGCCGATGTCTAGCCAGAAAATGTTCGCGCTGATCGACCAGCTTGGCCTGCCTAAGGGCGTGCTCCAGCTGGTGAATGGCGGACGCGAAACCGTGGACGCGCTGCTCGACCATCCAACTATTCGAGCGATTAGCTTCGTCGGCTCGACGCCAGTCGCGAAATATGTCTACAGCCGCGCCACGGCCAACGGCAAGCGCGCGCAGTGCCAGGGCGGCGCGAAAAATCCAGTGGTCGTCATGCCGGACGCCGACATGGACACGACCACGCGCATCATGGCCGACTCGGCGTTCGGCTGCGCCGGGCAGCGCTGCCTGGCGGCTTCGGTGGCGATCACCGTTGGCGATGCGCGCAACACCTTCACTGAGCAGATTGCCGATGTAGCGTCGAGCCGCAAAGTTGGCTACGGCCTCGACGACGGTACCGAGATGGGGCCGGTGATCTCCAAGGAGAGCAAGAGCCGCATCGAGAGCCTGATTGCCAAGGGCGCGCAGGAAGGCGCAAATGTGCTGGTCGACGGCCGCAGCAAGCAGGTCAGCGGCTACGAAGATGGCTCGTTCGTGTTTCCGACGATTCTGGATCAGGTCGCGCCCGACAGCGAGACCGCGCGCACCGAGATCTTCGGCCCGGTGCTGAGCCTCATGCACGCCAACACCGTCGATGAAGCCATCGACATGGTGAACGCGCGCAGCTTCGGCAACATGGCGTGCATTTTCACCAGCAGCGGCGCGGTGGCCCGGCAGTTCCGCTACGAGGCAAAGGCCGGCAACATCGGCGTCAACATCGGCGTGGCTGCGCCAATGGCATTCTTTCCGTTCAGCGGCTGGGGCGAAAGCTTCTTCGGCGACCTGCACGCGCAGAGCCATCATGGCGTCGAGTTTTACACCGAGACGAAAGTGGTCGTCGAGCGTTGGCCGCGCGAGTGGACCCGAAAGTTTTAATGTTAGCCACAGAGGACACCGAGAACACAGAGATTTGATCATGTAGACTTCTCGGTGCCCTCTGTGATCTCTGTGGCATGTAAAGAAAGCTTATGAGCAACATACATATCGGCAATGCGCCCTGTTCATGGGGCATGCTCGAATTCGAGGGGCTGGAGGGCAAGGCCATTGGCTACCAGCAAATGCTCGACGAACTGCGCGGAACTGGCTACGCCGGCACGGAGTTGGGCGACTGGGGCTACATGCCGACCGATCCGGCTGTGCTTCGCGCTGAACTCCAGCAGCGCGACCTGGCGCTGACCGGCGCATTCGTGCCGGTGCGCCTGCGGAATCTCAACGCGCATACCCCCGGCGAGGAGCATGCCGTTGAGGTTGCGCGGCTGCTGGTCGCCGCCGCTACTGAAGGGACGCAGCCGTTCCTGGTGCTGGCCGACGACAACGGCTCCGATCCGAAGCGCACCAAAAACGCTGGCCGCATTACGCCGGGCAGCGGGCTGACGACCGAGGAGTGGCGCATTTTCGCGCTGGGAGCCGAGCGAATCGCCCGCACCGTGCGTGACGCAACCGGACTGCGCACCGTCTTTCATCACCACTGTGCCGGGTATGTCGAGACGCCCGACGAGATCGCGCGGCTGCTGGAACTCACCGATCCAGACGTACTCGGGCTGGTGTTCGATACCGGCCATTATGTCTACGGCAGCGGCCAGAACAACGGCGCGGTGGTGCTGGACGGCTTGCAGCGCTTCGGTGACCGAATCTGGTACATGCATTTCAAGGACTGCCAGCCGCAGGTTGCGGAGGAGGCGCGCGCCAAAGGCTGGGATTATTTTGAAGCCGTCCAGCATGGCGTATTCTGCGAGCTTGGTCAGGGCTGCGTCGATTTTCGCGCCGTCACGGCGTGGCTGCGCGAACGGAACTACCAGGGCTGGATCACGGTCGAGCAGGATGTGCTGCCCGGCATGGGCGAGCCTCGCGCAAGCGCACAACGCAATCGCGATTTCTTGCGAAGTATTGGGTTGTAAATTGAATTTTCTTCATTGTAAACAATGCTACTTATCGTCATGTTGAGCAGAGCGAAACATCTCTTTGCTTGACAACGAGATGCTTCACTGCGTTCAGCATGACAAGGTTTTCATTGTTGTATCCTTGCGTCCTTGGTGTCTTTGTGGTGATAGAATAGAGAAAGTCGCTTTATGCCATCTGACGTTTTGAACATCGGCCTGATTGGCGCGGGACGGATTGGCCGCGTTCATGCCGAAAATCTTTCGACCCGCGTTCCGGCAGCCAACCTCATGATGGTCGCCGATGTCTCCGAGCAGGCCGCTCAGCAGGTCGCACAACGCTACCGCATTCCGCAGGCAGTGAGCGATTACCGCGCGCTACTCGACAACCCTAACATCGACGCAGTGCTAATCTGCTCGGCGACCAACACGCACGCGCAGATTATTGAAGAGGCGGCGCAGGCCGGCAAGCAGATTTTCTGCGAGAAGCCGATCGCGCTCTCGCTCGCAACCATCGACGGCGCGCTCAAAGCGGTTGACCAGGCAGGCATGAAGCTCCAAATCGGCTTCAACCGCCGCTTCGACGCTAATTACCGCCGAGTCCGGCAGGCGATTGAGCAGGGCGAAATCGGCGAGCCACAGATGTTGCACATCATCAGCCGCGACCCTGCGCCGCCGCCGATTGAATATGTGAAGGTTTCGGGCGGCATCTTTTTGGACATGACCATCCACGACTTCGACATGGCGCGCTTCTTAGTTGGCAGCGAAGTCGAAGAAGTGTACGCAGCGGGCGGCGTCATGATCGATCCGGCGATTGGCGCGGCGGGCGACATTGACACGGCGCTGATCGTGCTGCGCTTCGCCAACGGCGTGATTGGCACAATCGACAACAGCCGCAAAGCTGTGTACGGTTACGACCAGCGGGTTGAGGTGCTGGGCAGCGCGGGCGCGATCAACACCAGCAATAATTACCCGAATAACGCCGTGATTAGCGACGGGCAGCACATCCGCCGCGACCTGCCGCTCAACTTCTTCATGGAACGTTACACCGAGAGCTTTGTCACCGAGATGGCCGCGTTCGTCGATGCGGTGCTCCACGACAAGCCGACGCCGGTCACCGGCAAGGACGGGCGCGCTCCGGTAGTCATGGGGCTGGCAGCACGCAAATCCTATGACGAACACCGTCCGGTGCGCTTGAACGAAGTCGAGCCAGTTGGCAATTAGGTCGAAGTTTGTTTCCGCATGTGGATAATGGAGTGACGTAATGAGCACAGTAAAGCAGTCATTTGGATGGTGGTGTTTTGTTCCCAAATTGATGAATCCCGAACAATTTGTCCGCACGGCGGCGGAGATTGGCTTCGCCGGGCTGGATATTGTGCCGCCAGAATACTGGGATCTGGTGACCTCGCACGGGCTGGAGATTTCTTCAATCTCTGGACATGGGCCGCTGGAAGTTGGCATGAATCGCCGCGAGCAGCACGAGCAGATCACGCAAAGCGTTCGCACAGCCATTCACAATGCCGAGCGTCTGAAAGCGCCAAATATTATTTGTTTCAGCGGCAACCGCAACGGCCTTGACGATGCCGTTGGCGCGGAAGCGACCGCCGAGGCGCTCGCTCGCCTTGCGCCCGAAGCCGAAGCCGCTGGCGTGACGCTGGTGCTCGAACTGCTGAACAGCAAAGTCAATCACCTTGACTACCAGGCCGATCACACGACATGGGGTGTGCAGGTCTGCAAGATGGTCGATTCGCCTGCCGTGAAGCTGCTGTACGATATTTACCACATGCAGATCATGGAAGGCGACATCATCAGAACAATTCAGGCGACGCACCCGTATATCGGCCTGTATCACACGGCGGGCAATCCTGGCCGCAACGATCTGGACGACGAGCAGGAGATTTATTACCCGCCAATTCTACGCACCATCCGCGACACGGGCTACACCGGCTTCATTGCCCATGAGTTTCTGCCCAAGGGCGACCCAGTGAAGGCGCTCCAAACTGTGTTCGCGCAGTGCAAGCCGTATTTGTAAACAGCAGTCAATTAAAAAACGCCCCTGATTATGATATCAGGGGCGTTTGTGGGCCATGTTGTTATACTATCTTACTGACCCATTTGGGACCACATTGTAGCTCCCAGGCGACCGAGCAGCACCTGGTATTGCGCAGGATTGTTGGGGTGATATTCAACCGTGCCCGCTCGAACCATTGTACCAGCATTGTGTCGCCGTTGGCGGTGGTCTCCATCTTCGGCTCTGAAATCGGGTAGCCAAACAGTGCTAACGATTCGCGCATGCTTACGCCTGGATCGCCGAGATTTCAGGCCCTGGCTGTTCCAGTAATTCCAGAACTGCGGTGCAATCGCATGCCCGGTTTGCGCAAAGTAGTGCGCGGCGCTCGGATCGGCCTTCGGCAGCGTCTGCCAGTCGATGCCCTGCTGCTGCAACGCTTCAGCTCCCAGGCGGCGCAGTTGCACGTTGTAGGGCGCTTTATTCTCCGGGTGCAACTCAACGATCGCGCGCTCGAATGGCTGAACGACCTGGCCATTGACCTCCTGCTCGGAGGCAATCGGGTAGCCGAAGATCATGAGGCCGCCGTTGTTGCGCCAGTAGTTCAAGAATTCTCCGCTGACACTGTAGCCAGTTTGCGGGAAGGTCGCCGACGGGCTGCTGCTCGCTCCGGTGTTGGGCAAGTTGGATTGCGATCCTGCGGCCTGCACGGTCATAATGCCGGTCATGCCCTGCTCGCGGTGCTGTTCCACATCGCACCAGAATTTGTAACTGCCGGGAGTCGTCGGTGTCGTGAACACAAAGTAGGCATCCTCGCCTGGCTTTAGCTTGCTCTTCATGACGATCGTACCCGATGGCAGTTCAAACGCGATGTTATGCTCGTGCGGCGCAACCTCCTGGTTGACAAGATGAATCGCAATCTTTTCGCCTGGTTTGGCAGTGAAGACGTTCGGGTGGAAAGATATTTCCTTCATGTCAATTGTCACAACATGAGCATCAGATGGAGCGCTCTGCTGGGCCGCCACTTCTTGGTGCGGCTCCGCTTGCGCGATTTGCCTGGGGCTTGCTGTCACTTCATTTGGCGCGCCCTGGCCCGCTTGCGGCAGCGCAAACGCGATCAATGCATCGCCAGGCGGCGAATCCTGGGTGTTGCGCACCTGGGTGTTGCCGCCAAAGTCCATGACCACGTATTCGCGCCCGTTGACCATGTAGACGGCCGGCGAGCCATTCGCGCCACCGACGCCTTTGTGATCCGGAGCGTAGTAGGTCCAGAGGTCCTTGCCGACTTTTCGCGTCCAGCGCGTGGAACTTGCCGTTGCTTTCACCGAAGAACACCAGATCACCGGCGACAACGGTGCCCGAAGCGATGCGTTGCGGCACCTTCATCTGCCAGGCGATCTTGCCGGTTGTTGTGTCGAGCGCATCAAAAAGACCAAAATGATCCTCTGTCGGCTTGCTTGGCTCGTCGGAAATGACCGAGCCGGCGGTGTTGGGACAGTTCGGGCACGGGCATGGTAGACCCACGGCTCGTACCCGCCTGCCGGAATGTAGGTGTACTTCGTGCGCGGGCTGTAGGCCGGAGGCGACCATTCCACGCCCGACTCTGCGCCCGGCTGCATGATATATGGCTGCTCCTGCGGTGGTGTCCAGAACGGTGCAGGCGGAAAGTCCTTGACGTTGGTTGTTACAGACTGCGGAATGAGCGGCTGGATGGACGGACTCTGGCTGCGTCGGCCAGGGATTCTGCCATGCTGGCGTAGTCGGCACTGGCACCTCTTTCACATCGTACAGCGGCTTGCCGTTGCGGCGATCAAGAATGAAATAGAAGCCATTTTTGTTGGCATGGCCGATAGCTGGAATTTCTTTCCATCTTTTTCGAGCGTGAACAGATGCGGCGGCTGTGGCCCGTCGTAGTCCCAGATGTCGTGGTGCACTTCCTGGAAGTGCCAGCGATACTGGCCAGTGTTCAGGTCAAGCGCCACGACCGAGGCGGTGAACAGGTTCGTGCCGGCGCGACTCGAGCCGTCCACGTCGGGCGAGGCATTGCCGGTGCTCAGATACAGCAAGCCAAGCTGTGGATCGACGGCGGGCGTCGACCAGACCGGCGCGCCGCCGGATTGCCACGAGTTGCCCGCCCAGGTGTCGTTGCCAACCTCGCCGGGACCAGGAACAGTGTAAAATCGCCACAGCAATTTGCCAGTCTCCGCGTCGTAGGCGCTGATATGGCCGCGCACCTTGAACTCACCGCCGGAAGCGCCGATGATCACCTTGCCGTCGAAGTACTGCGGAGCCATCGTCTCGGTCCAGTTGTTATGCCAATCGTCAACGGCTGTCTTCCACACCACCTGCGCCGGTGGTGGCGTCGAGCGCGACCAGATTGGCGTCAAGTTGGCCAACAAAGACTTTGCCCTGTCCAACGGCCACACCACGATTGGTCTGACCGCAGCAGATCGCCATCTCTTCGAGTGGCGGCATGTCAGGGTTGTAGGTCCATTTAAGCGCGCCAGTCGTCGGATCGAGCGCGAAAACGTGACTGTGGGGCGAACTAACGTACATCGTGCCATTTACAATGATTGGCTGCGATTCGAACGATGTCTTGTCACTGGAAACGCCTGTATGAAAGATCCATGCAGGCTGGAGTTGCCCCGCGTTGGACGGATTAATCTGGTCAACATTCACGTAGCGCATGTTTCCGAGGTCATTGCCATAATAGGGCCAGTCGAGGTTGCCCTGCTCTTGCTTTGAAGCACGCATGGATGACCGGGCGAAAACGCGCGGCTGCGGCAGTGCAACGAATGACAGGCAAGCAAGCACTGCCGCGAACAATCCTAAAACTCGTTTCATGACCATTCTTCTCCTACAATTCTACTTGTGATCGACCTGGTTGATCACCAATGATGCAAATGAGCTATGAGTGTCTTTTGGTGTCGTGTTGCCTCCTTTTTTTTACAAAATAGTTCGAAAGACACGAGTAGGAGAAGCATGCTCATACAAGCCGCCCATAAGTGATGATTATTGAACTATGGTTATAATGTAGCGAGCGATTCGCCAATTACCTGGGGCGAAGTAAAAACAGCCAGCTACTACTCTGCCTATGGCGCAGCATTTTGTGTGCCATTCCGAGAAGCAAAACAACTCTTATGCGATGAATATGGATAACGATTGGTAAATACGCACGTACAAATTAAAGACCTGCATCGAAAAGGATGAAGGTCTTTGTATCGAGAGAGAGAGGACGGGCAATGAAAGGTAGGCGTCTATTTAACATGCCTCATACAGGAGAAACTCTATTATGCACACTACGGCGCTTGCGGTTCGGCGTCATTGACCAGCAACTCGCCGTTCATGCCTAAGGATGCGTGGTACTTACAGTAAAAGCGCACAACACCTGATTGGGGGAACGTCACTTCAATAGTTGTTGTACCATTGGGCTGAATATCCTGATCAACGTTTTGTGAGTCAATGCTAACATTATGGAGTGCCGAAATTCGTTATCAACTTCAATCTTCAGCTTCTGGCCAGGCGTACCCCGCAGGAAGGTCGGCTCGAAGTAGAAGCTATCCGCCTCCGCCTTCACGTCATCCTGGCCCTGCACATCCTTGGTCTCATGGACGTTGAACGTGAATTGGCCGAGTTGGACTTTTCCGCTCTCTTCTGGAGCGGTTCCGGTCGTCGGGCCAGGCATTTCGGACGTGGCCGTAGGATTTGCAGCTGCTTCCATTGTTGGAGCCGCCGCTTCCGTCGGCACTACGACTGTGAGGCTCTCGCCATAGAGTCCACCTGAAGAACTCGTAGCCGCTTTAGAAGCCGCAGGACTTGTAGCTGCTCCAGAAGCCGCAGGACTTGTAGCCGTGTTCGAATTTGAGCCGCAGGCAGCTAGGCTAACCATCACCACGACAATCGGTAGTACCATGCGTAATAGGTGATACATGACATTCATGCGTATGTCTCCTTTCGTGAGGTAGCATTAGTGGGCATGTCGAAGCCTGCCATGTGCAACACCTCGTCACCCTTCCCTTGCAAGAGTATACGAGGCGTTAAGACGGGACGAATCTATACGCTGTGATCAACTGATGCCAACATAGTGTACATTTTGGGATTGAAAATGGTTATAAGACCTTGCCCGCACATCTGCGAAGATCGACTACTGTGGTACTATCTGCTGTGTTGTAGTCTAGCTACGGGTGCAAAGGAGAGGAAAACGCATGAAAAGCCTGGGAGCCGCGATCGTCGGATGCGGCAACATCGCGCACGCATACGCGCGCGACATCACCACCTACTCACACATCAAGCTCGTCGGCGTGACCGATATTGACAGCCAGCGGGCACAGGAGTTCGCGACCGAATTCAACAGCCGCACGTTTGCTTCGGTCGATGAGATTCTGGCCGACAACTCAATCGACATCGTTGTGAACCTTACCATTCCGCATGTGCATGCGGAAATCAGCGCCCGGTGCCTTTCGGCTGGCAAGCATGTGTACAGCGAAAAGCCGTTGGCTCTCACGTATGACGATGCCAAGCGGCTCGTGGAACTGGCGCAGCAGCACAACGTGCGGCTCGGATGCTCGCCGTCGGTCTTCATGGGCGAAGCGCCGCAGACCGCGTGGAAGTTCGTTCGCTCGGGGAAGCTCGGTACGGTACGGGTCGCCTATGCTGAAGTGAACGGAGGGCGGATCGAGTCGTGGCACCCGGCCCCAGGCTCGTTCTACCAGGTCGGCCCCATGTTCGATATCGGCGTGTACCCGTTGACGCTGTTGACGACCATGTTCGGGCCAGCCCGGCAGGTCTGCTCCTATGGGCGGGTGGTGTTTCCCGACCGCGTCACGCTCAACGGCACGCCGTTTCATATCGACACGCCGGACTTTCTTGTGACGATGGTGGAGCTAGAGAACGGCCCGCTCCTGCGGCTCACAACCAATTTTTACGTGCAGAAGCAGAACACGAAACAGGCCGGTATCGAACTGCATGGCGATAACGGTTCGCTATTTATCTCGTCCTACCAGGATTTCAACGCGGCGGTGGAGTTTTCCGAGTTGCGGAAGGAGTTCGAGACGGTGCCGTATGTACGTCAGCCGCCGGAGCGAATCGAGTGGGGGCGCGGCGTTTCGGAGTTCGCGGACGCCATCTTGCACGACCGCCCGCACCGCGCGACCGGCGCGCAAGCCGCGCATGTGGTCGAGATTTTGACAGCCGTCAACACGTCGTTGCAGAATAAGGCTCCCGTGGCGGTGCATTCATCCTTCACGTCGCCCGCACCAATGGAGTGGGCGCTGTAGATTACTCCATGGTCATTGTCATGTAAGCGCGCGAAACATCTCGTTCTTCGTTAAGTCAGAGCTCAATGTTAATGCGGCGGCCAGTTTCAAACAACTCAATTGCGGCATGCGCCAGTTGCAGCGCACGGCGGCCTGCGGCGGCAGGGACGGGCGGTGGCGCACCCGCTTTGAACGCTGCCAGCATGTGATCGATATGCATGTCAAAAGTGTGGTGAAACGCGCGATCGTCATCGTTGAAGTATCCGGCCTGCCAGACTTCGCCGATCTCACTGCCGCGCGCCTGGAACTGGTAGCGCGCCACGGTATCCTCGATCAGCACCCGGCCCGCAGTGCCATTTATCTCGAGTACCTGCGTGCCGGGGTAGGCATACGAAGAATCGTATGAGCCTACCAGGCTGGCGAGGCCGCCGTGCGCGAACTGGAGCGCGAGCACCAGCGTGCGATACCCCCCGCCTGTTTTGTCAGTCATCTCCGCGCTTACGGCACGAATCGGCCCGCACAGGTATTCCAGCAGGTCGAAGCCATGGCATTGGGTTTCGATCAGGTTCGCATGCGGGTGCGTGCTGTGCCCCTCACCGCCGAAGCGCCAGGTCGCAAACACGACATCACCGAGCCGGCCATCCTCAAGTGCGGCATGGGCTAGTTGGACCGGGCGCGCATAGCGATGGTTGAAGTTGATTGCAAAGAACAGGTCGCGTGCGGCGGCCTCAGCCAGCAGAGTATCCGCTTCATGCAGATCAAACACGAGCGGCTTTTCCACCAGCAGCGGATAGCCGGCGCGAATCACCTGCAACGTTGCCGCGAAATGGTCCTGGTTCGGCAGGCAGAGGCTGACCAGATCCGGCCGCTCCTGCTCCAGCATCGCGGCGATATCTGTGTAGGCCGGCACCCCGAACTGGGCGGCGCGCGCCGCAGTTCGTTCGCGCGTCCGGCCCACAATCGCACAGAGTTCCACATCGGGTCGCGCGGCGAAAACGCGGGCGTGCTGCCGACCCCAGCCACCTGCCCCAATGATGGCCACTTTCACGCGTGATTGATTGCTCATTGTTCAATAAGAACCTTTCCTGTTTGGCCTGTGAAGAACAGTTCAAACACCTGTTGGATGGCATGGACGGGGTAGCGGTGGGTAATGATCTGGCGCAGATACGGCATGTGGCGGCGCAGCAGATCTAACGACGCGGGTAATTCATGGTAGCAGAAGTATTCACTGCCCAGCACCGCGCGCTCAGGCGCAATCAGATCGGGCGAGACTGTCAGGGTGAGTCCTCCGCCATGGCCAACACATACCAGCACGCCCCGTTTCCCCAACAGATCCAGGCTGGCCTGCCGTGCCGCGCTTTTGCCACTGGTATCGAGCGCCAGATCTACAGATTCCAAACGCTGGTCATGCGCACCATCTGCCAGACTCTGCGCGTTCAGGTCAATGGCTAACCCACCAAGCTGTTCAGCAAGGCGGAGGCGGTAGGGCACCATGTCTGCAATGAGCACCGGCACATCTGTACCCAGCAGCAAGCGAGCCATTGCCAGCACACCAAGACCAACGGGGCCGGCACCGGTTATAACTACTGACTCGACATCGGCGCGCACCTGCAACCCGCGCCGCAGCGCATGCCGACGTGGTGCCCATGATGTCCAGCAGCAGCGTCGCTTCCGCAAAAGGAATTGCGGGATCAATAGGAAAAAAGATATGCTCTGGCACGAGTTCATACGCACCGTACCCGCCATCGCGCGTAAAGCCCATGTCGCCCCGCTTCTGCAGGCACTGATTCGTGAACCCATGACGACAGCTCCGACATGTGCCGCAAAAATCCATCAGGAAGATCACACCGGGCGTTCCGATCGCCGTCTGCGTTCCCGGCCCAGCTGCAACCACGATCCCGGCGGCCTCATGCCCGGGTGTGATTGACGCGCCGTTCAAGAACTGCCCGCGCTCGGACCCACACAGGGCGTTGGCTTTGACCTGAATCAAGAGCTGACCTGGACCCGGTTCGGGAACAGGTCGTTCCACAAAGGTAATGTGACCTTGTCCCTCAAAGCGAGGCAGAGGCATGCTGGTTGGAATGGTGGCGCTGATCATCGACGGTGCCTTTCACACAGATAGAGTTCAGTGTAGCATATGGTTGTGTCATCATAGCAGATAACGACATGCGTGGTGTCCAATGTCGTTCAGAATCGCACTATAATTCAACGTTTATTTGCTGTTCCGATCACAATCCCAAGGGGCAGTTGTACTTTTCATGAATGAGGCCTGGGAGACATAGAGTACAATCATGATGGCTAGTCTATGTGCTGATAGCATAGGGGATGGACGAATGGGCTTTACCGTGCGTACACGAATTGAAAGCGGTGCGCTCTGGCTGCTCATCATTCTGATGATATGGGGAGTCGTGATGGCAATCCTCATGGCGCAGCCAGCGGCATCGCTTGACGCGGCGACTGGCCTCTACGCGCGCGAGGACGCAGCCTTCCCGTACCAATGGACCAGCAATCGCGCGCAGATTCCTATTCATGGGGACACCGGCCCGACGATTGTCCGGCTCGCATTTGGGCCGTCCCAATGGCTTGGACGCGCCCGCCCAACGATCACGCTGTCCACGAACCAGCAGACGTTGACGACCTTTGCGGCACCCAATCAGGTGCGCCAGTATGCGGTTCTTCTTTCCCCAGAGATTACAACTGTAACTATTCAGTCGCCGATTGCGCATGTTGATGATGACCCGCGCTGGCTAGGTGTAACGCTGTACGATCTAACTGTGACGGCCCATGGATGGCCGTTGCGTGCCGCTTTCCAATCGCTGCTGGCACTGCTGGCGCTGCTGATCCTGATTGGGATCATGCGCTGGATCACGCGCCGAGGGTATGGTATTCCTGTCGCGTTGACGCTCCTGGCGCTGGCGCTGCGGGTCGTGCTGCTCCAGGTGACGCCGCCTGGCTTCCGTCAGGATGAAGTCGTCAGCCTGGTAGATGCCTGGCACATTGCGCAAACCGGGCATGATCACCTGGGCAATCTGCTGCCGCTTGGCGCGCAGGAAGCATTGGGCGATTGGATCTCGCCGCTGTTGACCTATCTGGAGCTGCCGCTGGTCGCCTTCCTTGGGCCCACGCCAATTGTAGGCCGGCTGGTAACTGCATGCATCGGTGCGCTGGCGGCGCCATGCGGGTATGCGCTGGCACGCATGCTCGCGCTGCCGCTGCGGGCGGCAGCGTGCGTTGGGTTGGTCGTCGCGCTCTCGCCATGGCAGATTTTCCTGAGCCGCATGGCGCTGCCACCTGCTCTGGTTCCAACCGTGTGGACCCTCTGCCTGCTAGCGGGGATTTACCTGATCCAGCGCGGGGATCGACGGGCGGCGCGCTGGCTGGCACTGATCGCGGGCGTAGCCGTGTACGCCTACCCGACCCTCAAGCTTGCGGTGCCGCTGCTGGTGGCATGGGCAGGTGCTATCGCATTGCTGCGGCATGGCTGGAGACCAGCACGTCAGTGGAGCGGCAGCGCGGTGCTCCTCATGGTGATCTGGCTGCCGCTCATCATGGTGACACTGTTCAATCCGGCCAGCAGCACGCGCCTGAATCAAGCCGCAATTGCAGCCGACAGTGTGGGCGCGTGGCTGACGACGTGGTGGCATGGGTATAGCGTCTACTTCCTGCCTGATTTCTACTATCGTACTGGCGATGGCAGTTCGCTGCGTGGCGTGCCCGATCATGGCGTCGAACTGCTCGTGGGAGCGCCCATGGCGCTTCTCGGCCTGGGCGTCCTGATATGGCACTGCGGCCTGGGCATCAGGCGCTGGTTTGCGGGACGGCGAGCAACTGCCTCAGATCTGCTGAACCAGGATGCCGCCGCCTTTAGTTGGTGGTTCATCGCCGGGGCGCTCCTCATCGCGCCGCTACCTTCCAGTGTGACAACGCCCAGCCCGCATGCGTACCGCGCCGCCACCATCGCGCCGCTCTACGCGCTGTTGGTTGGCGTGGGCGTGGCGCTGGTTCTCCAGGGCATGGCGCGAGTTTCATCGCTCCGCCTGCGTCGCGCCACGCAAAACGTTGCGGTTGTGCTCTTTGGCGGCCTGCTGGCATGGCAGGCAGGCCTCTGGTTCCGCGACTATGCTGTCGATTATCCGCCCAAGCAGGCATGGATCAATCAAGCGGGATTGCTTGATGCCATGACTCGCGCAGTTGCTGCGGCACCCTCCTTCGATGAGGTTTGGATCAGCTACGGAGATACCGACGAGCCGTATATCTATCTGCTGGCCGCACAACCAATGTCAGCAGAGCAGGTACAAGCGCAGATTCAGGTAATCCGCTCGCCTGGTGACTTCAACAAGATCACGCACATTGGAAAGTATCGTTTCGTCAGGGTGAACACCATTCCGGTGCAACTGCCAATCCTGGAGGCAATCCCCGATCAATATGGCGGTCCAGCATTTCTCCTGCAAGCATGGCAGCAGGATGGAAAGAAGATTTTAATTGTGCGTCGCATGGAGTAGGCGCTGCCAATCTATATGTCAGCAGTGAAGATTGTGATCGGATTGAGGGAAATGCATCAAGAGGAGTGGCCCAATCGCCAGCGACGAGATTATCGAAAAGATTCTGTTCCAGCATGGCATCTTTGGCCATCAACGCCTCCTGCTACAATTGAGCGTTGGAACCTTCGCGCACGAGAAGGTTCTGCGGGCTATTGAACTGCTCGGCACGCAAGTCGCCCCGATAGTGCGCGGAGATCCAACGTCGTCAAGCGGAAAGCGGATGATCCTCTTGACATATCTTGTCTGCTCTGTGAACACTCAGTAATCGACAACCTATGCGTTGAATTGACGCTTATTGCTGCATGAGCATTACATCATTTACGCACTGCTGCGCGATCTCGCCCGCCGCTGGCACGAGACGACGCACCCCAAGCAGTGTCAGGTTCAGGGCATGCACCCGGGCGAGTACGCCATGCAATGCCGCCTGGTCAGGGAGCGGGCCGCTAATGCGGGCCTCCCCCTCATCCAGATTTGTCACGATGAGACCATCGAACCAGTCCGACCAATCTCCGTTCAAGTGTCCTTTGATAAGAATTTCGTAGCACTCCTGCGCCATCATTCAATCTCCTGTCGTGTGTGCTGAGTCACCACCAGACATCAACCCCTGGTGTACCTCAGGCCACCAGTTGCGCCGCTGGTTTGCGCTCGATCGCGCAGGTACATGCTGCTACCTCATGTTCGGATGGGGCCAGCACGCCTCGCTTGTTGCACTGGCCTGCTGCCCGCTGTTACAGTACCAGCATGGTGCCAGCTGATCGTCGATCAATGGCACGCCCAAGAGCTCAGCCGCCACACGGGCGCGCTCATGCGCTCCAAGAGCGGTAAGGCGCACCTGGTGCTTGGCGTCGAACGAAAGCTCCGCGGCGAGCGTGAATCCGGCCTTGCGCATGCCCGCACCCGATGGCAGGTTCTCGGGCGCGTAGATAATCCAGAAGCGCTCAGCGACTTGTGATTCCTGACGCAAAATCGCCTGCAACAGGCGCGGGTAGAGTCCCCGGCCCTGCCAGGCGGGCAGCGTCGCGAAATCCCACAGGTAGCGGTCGGCTGGCATGAGCCTCAGCGTTACGTCAAGCTCGCCAATTGAAGCGGCGCGGGTGGCGACCCAGCCATATGCGACCGGCATGCCGTCCAGATAGCCGAGGTAGGGCCGGTGCCCATTCTGTCGGCGGGCGCGCACTTCCTCGATTGAAATGCGGTTCAGCTCCGCTAGCATGCTGTCGTCGTTCGTGGTTGCGGCGTGAAAGCCAGGCAGCACGGGCATGGAAGGAAGCGCGTCGGAGCGCCACCATGTTGCAAGGGCCATTGGGTACCTCCATCAAAATCAATACATCAAGTCGTATTTATCGCACACGCCTACCGTGCTGCCTGGTGCGCGTTCGTTTCCGGATGGCAGCTCAGGCAAGTTGTTGCCGCTGCTTGCGCCTCCGTGCTCAGACTGCGCAGGAATGCTTCGATCTGCCCAAGCTCCTGCTCAGAGAGATTGAGCGGCTTCAGCTCGGAGTGGCCCGCCGGCGCGGCGGGCGCGTGGTTGTAGTGTTCCAGCACCTCGCGCAGGCTCGCGAACTGGCCCGCGTGCATGTAGGGCGCGCGCTCGGCCACGTTCCGCAACGAGGGCGGCTTGAACTGCCGCTCCAGCGCGTGGTCGTCGCTCTTGGCAAAGCGCAGCTCGCCACAATCCTCGGGCGCTGCATCGCTGTACTGGCTCAGGCAGTTGAACTCATCCGCCAGCACCTGCCGCACCCCCTGCGCCCGCCCAGTGTCTTCCGGAAGCCCCGTCGCGGCGGGCACGCCCGTGTTGTGGAAATCGTTGTTGGTGAGTAGCGGGCCGTTGTGGCAGTTGATGCACTGCGCCTTGCCGACGAACAGCCGCAGACCCGCGACTTCGTCCGGTGACAGTGCCGCGCGCATCGCTGGCATATCGCTGTTCAGCAACGCCTCCACATAGCGATCAAAGCGCGACGGGCCGGGCATGATCGTGCGTTCGTAGGCGGCGATCGCTTTGCCCATGTTGGCGTAGATGCGCGTGATTGCGTCGCGATCCGCAGCCGACATGCCGTCCCATGCCGCGTGCGCATTCGGGTCGGCCACCGGCCCAGCGCTGGCGGGAAAGCGGTTGGGATCGGCCATGTCGGGCAGCGGGCCGAAAATCGCCTCGTACTCCGCGCGGTATTGCTGATCGATCAGGTGCGCGTACTGAGCGCGGCTGCCGCCGTGTTCGACCGGGCTTTCGAGCGGGCCGAGCGCCTGCGCCCATTGGCTGTCCTTGCGGCCATCCCAGAACAGCCACGGGCTGTAGGCTGTGCCCGCAATGGGCATGGTGCGGCGCGCGGTCGTACCGACGCCCTGGCCGAGTGGCTTGCCGTCCTGAAAATCCTTGGACGGCAGGTGGCATGTGGCGCATGCCACCTTGCCGTTGCTGCTGAGGCGCGTATCGAAGAACAGCTTCTGGCCCATGGCCGCCGCGCGCGGGTCGTCGCCAACCCGGTTTGACGGGTCGGGCGCGAGCGCGGGCAGGCTCCCGATCCACAGGCCGCGCAGCGTCGTGATCTCGTCCTTCGTCCATTCAGGGCGCGGCCAGAGCATGGAGGCGGCAACGACTGCGGCGATGATTGCCACAGCGACCAGCCCGATCCCTAATGTTCGACGTTGCATATGCTTGCTCCAAGTGCTGAGGGAAGAAGGGAAGAAGGGAAAAGGAATTGACGCTTCTTGTCTTCTTGTCTTCTCCCCCTGATCCCTGAACCCTAAACCCGATCCACAGGCCGCTACTTCAAGATCATGTTGAACCGCACCGTATCATGCTTACCCGCCGTGTCGATCGTGAAATCGACCACCCACCAGCCGCCCATCTGGAACTTCATGCCCTCGACCAGGTAGTCGCCGTTGCCGAGGTTCTTCGTCACCTGCGGGCGGGTCGGCAGGCCGTGGCCGTGCTGCGGCATGTCACCGTCAACCGTGATCGCCGCGTCCGTGACCGGCTGACCATCAGCCGTTTCGACATGGATGGTCCAGCATGAATCTGGTTGATGACAATTGGCCCGCGCCGTGGCTCGTAGCTCACTCGGTACACGCCTTGATTTGAGAGCCGCGTGGTCGCAAGGTCGAGATCGGCGGGCACGTAGCTCATGCGGTAGAGCATGAAGCCGAACAATGCGGCGATGACAAGGACGATTCCGCCAGCTATTCCAGCAATCCAGCGCAGTATGCGGCGCGGGCGGGTGGTGATCTGCTCTGTGGAGGTGATCAGTGTGCTCATAGTGCTTGCCTTTCCTGTACTATTCATCGTGCCATGCGGCATTTGTGATGGTCAGAATATATCGAGCCGAAGGGTGACTTGCCATCACCCTTCGCGGGTGATTCGAACGGGTGATGGCAGGGAAACGGCGGCAGTGCAGCTATGCAGCGGCGGTTCGCATGCCTCTTGCATACTGGCGCTGCTTGCGAGCTGCGATCCAACGATCGATCAGCACGGCGAGCCCCAGGCCAACCAGCGCCAACGCGATCTCGCGGGTGATCAGGCCGGGCGGGTAGAGCGGCACATCGGCGGGCAGCTGTGCGGGATATTCCAGCATGTAGACGGCTTCGCGGGTCAGCGCGCTGCCTGTGCGGCGGGCCATGTCGGCAAGCGTTACATCGTAGGCGTAACCAGCGGCCTGATGGATCTGCTCGACTGGCAGCTGGTAGCGCGCCGCGGCCCACTGCTCGAAGGCTGTGGTGATGTCGGCGCTGATGTCGCGGCCCGGCAGGATGAACCGATCGAGCCTGGGCGCGTCGGCGAAGCTCCAGCGGGGCACAAGTGCGAGTCCGTAGCGGGACAGCACGACCGCGCGCTCCGGCGCGACGGTTTGCACGGAGACGTCGGCTTCCTGCGGGTAGGTATCGATCACCGAAGCCAGGGCGATCTCATCCATGCCCGGGTACAGCGCCACGCCCAGCTGGCTGTTCGGACGGCTTTTGGTGAGAAATACGCCGTACTTACCGGCGACGGGCGGCGCGTAGGCCGGGTCGGCAAGGAAGCGCGTGTGGGGATAGCTGATCTGCTGCGCCACGCCCAGCGCCGCTTCGCGCCCCAGCATGCGCTTGAGCACGAACAGCGTGGCGTCCACGCCGGCGGTTATACCTGCCGATGTGACCATGTTACCATCCTCGACATAGCGCACGCCCTGCACCAGCTGCACAGTGGGGTTGGATTTCGCAATCTGGGGGAAGACGTAGTGATGCGAGGTAGCTTTGTGTCCGTCGAGCAGGCCCGTGTCGGCCAGGTTCTTCGCGCCAGCACAGATCGAGAGTACAATGGTGTGTGGGCCAGCGTGGCTGCGAATCCATGCGAGGATCGATTGATACTCGGCGTGCTGATCGGAGGCCAGGAATGGAATCACGATCAGATCCGGGTCGCCGCCGATCTCGTGATCGTACTCAGCAAATGAATAGTGCGGCATGAAATCGACGCCGCGCCCGCTGGTGAACAGGTGCGTGATGCGCCGCTCGGGCGCGACGGCGTACAGGTTGAACGCGCCGGAGCGGGCGAGCACGGCGTAGGGCGCCAGAAAATCGCTGGCCTCGGCCCCACTGTTGGCGGCAAGAAGGACCGCTGTGCGCTTGCCAGCGACATGGGCGGGCGGCGCGGGCAGCGCGCCATTGAACAGTGGTGGGGTTCTATCAGCGCGGAGCTGCATGACGAGACCAGTGACGCCTGCCAGCAGTGGGACAAGCACAATCGCGAGGGCGTAAGCGAAGATACGGATGGCGATGCGATGGTAATGCTGAGCCATGGGAGTTCTCCTTCTATATTCAAGAACTGGTCGCCAACGGCAGCGACCGATGAGCGAACTGTATCGGGGTGAAGGGTGAAACAGCATCACCCGCCATGGGTGATACTGCGGGTGATGGCAGAGGAACAGCGTACCGTGCGCTTATGCGGCGACTGTGGTAGGCATGCGCATGGACTGACGGCGCTGCTTGCGAGGTGTGAACCAGCGGCTACCAAGGACTTTGACCTAGCCCTGGCCTACGGTTGACAGGCCACCCAAACTCCGATAGTATGCTGTGACACCGTATAATTTCGTGGCTACTCAATCTTTTGGATAACTCGGCAGGTCGCAGGGTTAGCCGCCCGACAATCGACTGAGCGAGGTTGTCGGAGCCTCTGCACGGGGAACTGAAAAGCAACCATTTCTCGAAGTGCATTAGATGAGGAGCATGGTCATGAATAACAGCACTCTCCGCCAGTCGCTACGCCTGTCCGCCACGCTGCTGCTTGTGGGACAACTCCTGTACATCGTGATCACCCTGTTTCACACCGGTGGGGACGCGAATAACCACCCCGCCATTTTCGCCGCGTATGCTGCCAGCGGGACCTGGACGGCCGACCACCTCGGCCAGTTCGCGGCCATGGCGATCTTGCTCGCCGGGTTGCTGGCCCTGTTCTTCGCTCTGGACGTTCAGGATGGAACGGCGCGATGGGCCGGTCGATTCGGTGCCGCTTCGGCGGTAGCCGCGCTGGCGCTGTACGGTGCCCTCCAGGCGGTGGACGGGGTCGCCAACAAGCTGGTCGATGTTGCGTGGGTGCGCGCCCCGGACACCGAGAAGGCGGCGCGCTTCGCGAGCGCCGAGGCCGTCCGATGGATCGAGTGGGGGCTGCGGAGCTACCAGGCCTTCACACTGGGACTCGCTGTGCTCCTGTTCGCGGTCGCGGTCGTGCGGACTGCGTGGGTCCCGCGGCCGATAGCCTACCTGATGGGGCTCGCCGGCCTCACCTACCTGGCGCAGGGCTGGGTGGTCGGCTCCGAGGGCTTCTCGCCAACGATGTCGAACGCAATCGTGCTGGCCGAGGTCCTGGACGTGGTGTGGATGATCTGGCTGGTCGTCGTCGCCTGGCGGATGCATGATTCGGAGCCCCGTCACCTGACCGATGAAGGCGGGGGCCGCCCCGACGCCATCCACATGTCATCCCGTTGATGTCCATCCATCGGCTTTAGAAACGGAACGGGGAAATGCGTGATCCGCGATCGCGCTGCATCGTCGGAAGGTGGAAGTGGCATCCGGTACCGCCTGGAGGCGGGTGAAGTCGATTGGGAGATTGCACCTGGCCGCAAAGTCCGCGGCTACGGATTCAACGGTCAGGTGCCCGATCCCGTCCTGGAAGCGAAGCAGGGCGTCCCGCTGGAGATCGAATTCACGAACTGGCTGCCCGAGCCAACGGTGCTTCACTGGCATGGCCTGCGGATTCCGGCGGCGATGGACGGCACAGAGGTCGTACAGCGTCCCGTCCAGCTGGGAGAGATATTCATGTACCGCTTCACGCCGCCCGACGCCGGCACGTTCTGGTATCACCCACACGCCAACGAGACGGAGCATCTGGAGAAGCGGCTCTACAGCGCGCTTATCGTCCGCGCCGCGCAAGTATGGGGGTAACCACAGTGCCATTGCAGGCACAGCAGAACGATCCGGATGGAGCAGAATCTATTTTCTGCCCGCGACGCCCGATGCCAGTTCAGTCAGATACTGATGGACGGAGCCAACCGCGACCGACCCCTCGCCCACCGCCCCGGCCACGCGCTTCACTGAGCCGTGTCGCACATCGCCCACCGCGAAGACGCCCGGCATGCTGGTCTCATAGGGCAGCGGCGGGCGCTCCAACAGCCAAGCCTGTGCTGAAATGTCTCGACCTGTCATGATAAACCCGCGATTGTCGAGGTGGATTACGTCGCGCAGCCAGTCCGTCCGTGGTTCGGCACCGATCATGATGAAGACGGCTGCGGCGGCGACCTCCTCGCGCAGGCCCGTCCCGCCATCCTCTACTATCAGCGTCTCGAGGCGCTCTGCTCCGCGGCCGTCGACCACACGGGTTCGGAGGCGCACGTGGATATTCGGGGTATCCTGCAACTGTGTTATCAGGTAGTCGGACATGCCAGCCTCCAGCGACTCGCCCCGCACCAGCAGGGTGACGCGGGCAGCGAACCTGGCCAGGTGCAGCGCCGCCTGCCCGGCAGAATTCGCGCCGCCGACGACGTACACTTCCTCCCCAGCCATCGCTGGTGCCTCAACTGCCGCCGCACCGTAGAAGACGCCCACGCCGACGAGGCGCTCGAGGGCCGGAATGCCTAAGCGGCGGTAGTCCACGCCGGCAGCAATGATCACCGTCCGTGTACTCACCTCACTCCCATCAGTAAGCGTAACGACATGCTCGTGGTCGCCCATTGTCAGCCCTGTCGCACGCTGCTGGAAAACGAACTGGGTGCCGAAGAGCAGGGCTTGTTCAAACGCGCGAAAGGCAAGCTCACCACCACTGACCCCTCGCGGGAAGCCCAGGTAGTTGCGGATCATCGAGCTCGTTCCGGCTTGGCCGCCGATCGCCTGCGGCTCGATGACCAAAGTACGCAGTCCTTCGGAAGCGCCGTACACCGCAGCGGCCAGCCCGGCGGGTCCCGCTCCGAGGATCGCCAGATCGTAGACCTCAGACGACGGCTGCGTATGGACCCCGAGGGCATGCGCGATGTCGACTTGGGTCGGCTGGTGCAGCACCGACCCGTTGTGGAGGATGACTGCGGGCAGACGCTCCACATCCACCCCATGATCGCGCAGCAACTGCTGGCCCTCGTCAGAGTCCGCTGCGTAAAATCTGAACGGGACGGTATTCCGGGCGATTACATCGCGCAATTCGTAGCTGCGCGGCGACCAGCGCTCACCAACAACGCGAAAGACCGCGTGGCGCGGACGATTGGCTCTCGTCCACACGGTGAGCGCCTCCTGGATGTGGGGGTACAGCAACTCCTCAGGAGCAACCCATCCCTTCACGACCCAGAAGTCGATCCGCCCGAGTGCAGTGGCACGTTGCAGGGCATCCAGCGCCCCAAAGGGAATACGGGTTCCACGGTTGTCCATAGTGACGATCAGCGCCCGCATGGCACGCCGATGCAACGCGCGCGCCCGCTCAAGGAACGCGACGCCGTCTATCCCGGGCAAGTGGAGGTCGGCAATCACGAGCGCTACTTCTGCACCTTGGTGCGTCAGCCGCTCAAGAGCGTCGAGTCCGGCTTCAGGCGAGTCGGCCGTCAGCACCTGGTAGTCAGGGGCAAAACGCCGGAGCAGTGCCGACTCGGTCGCGACGCGGGCCTCCTGGTCAGCATCCACGATCAACAACACCGGGAGATCGTGCGCGGCCTCGTCGGGCATTTCATCATGCTTCATCATGTTCCCCGTCCTTTCTGCAACCGTCGTGATAAACTTTTCACTCGCTATTTTGGCATAGAGCAACGCCCCTGACAAGTGGATTGGATGCCGAAGTTTCCAGCCCAAATTAGGGGCTCGCGGGATACAGCGAGGCCACTGAGAGATGGATCAGGCTATACGTACGCTCATATGTTGATATTCTGCATGCAGCATACAGCGCACGGTTTTTGGCGGCAGCACGCTCAAATGCTATAATTGTGTGTAATCGATTCGTATTGACAAAGGCATCGTGATGAATGCTCTGCCGGTGGCCCCACCACTGCTTGCTACCAAACTCTATCTGCATGCTCCACGCGCCACCGCCGTGATGCGCCCGCGCCTTGTCGAGCGGCTGCGTGCTGGCATGCGCTCGCGGCTGACGCTGATCGCGGCACCAGCCGGGTTTGGGAAGAGCACGTTGCTGGCACAGGCGCTCACGAGCGTAGAGCGGGAAACACAGAACGTAGAACAGATGATTCGTGAGGAGCGCGGAGGAGGTAGCGCGGGGGAGCGCTCCGCTCTATGCTCCGCCTGGGTCGCGCTCGATCCGGGCGACAACGATCCAACCCGCTTCTGGAGCTATATCTACACGGCGCTCGATCGAGCCAGTTCCGGTGTTGGCGCGCCTGCCCTGGCTGTACTGCGTGCCGCCCCAACTGAGATAGAGCCAGCAATTGCGGAGTTGCTCAATGCGCTGGCTGCCCACACAGAAAACATCGCGCTGGTGCTCGACGACTATCACACCATCAGCAACCCGGCGATCCACGAAGGCATCACCTTCCTGCTCGACTATGCGCCGCCGCAGTTCCACCTGGTGATCGCCAGCCGAATCGATCCGCTCCTCCCGCTGGCCCGCTGGCGCGCCCGGGGCGAACTGACCGAGATTCGGGCCGCTGATTTGCGCTTCACAACCGACGAAGCCGTGCAGTTTTTTGCTGAGACAATAGGGCTACACATGGACACCGAGGCGGTAGCTGCACTCGAGGCGCGTACTGAGGGCTGGGCCGCTGGTCTTCAGCTTGCTGCGCTCTCGTTGCAGGGGCAGACCGATGCGCGCGACTTTATCGAAACCTTCAGTGGCAGCCATCGCCATGTCGTCGACTACCTGGTTGAAGAAGTGCTCAATCGTCAGCCGAACTACATCCGTACGTTTCTGCTCCAGACCTCGATTCTCGAGCGATTGTGCGGGCCATTGTGCGATGCCGTGCTTGGCATGACCACCGACCACCAGCCATCAACCACCGACGAAAGCGATCTGTCTGTCGTCCATCCTCCATCGCCCGTCGGCGATAGCTACAGCCAGCTCATTCTCAATGATCTCGAACGCGCGAACCTGTTCCTCATCCCACTCGATGCTGAGCGCCGCTGGTACCGCTACCATCATCTGTTCGCCGACTTGCTGCGGCACAGACTCGGGCATGAGCATCCCACGCTTGTGGCAGAATTGCACCGGCGCGCAGCGCACTGGTTTGAGCGGCACAGCGCAGTTGCCGAAGCGATGAATCACGCGCTGGCTGCTGGCGATACGACCATGGCCGCTCGCATGCTAGCCACACACGGCACGCGTTTCGCCGCGATGGGCGAAACCACAAATTTGCAACGCTGGCTCGATGCCCTGCCGCGCGATCAACTGCTCCGCGACCCACAACTGAGCCTGATCCAGGCGCAGGTGCTCATGTTCAATCGCCAGGTCGCGGCGGTGGAGCCCTATCTGAATGCCGCTGAAGCGGCACTGACAACCGCGGAAGAGCCAGCCGCGATGGGATTACGCGGAGAGTTGCTGGGACTGCGCGCCCATGTGGCCATGGAGCAGGGCGCCTATGCCGATGCTCTCACTCTGGCCCGACAAGCGCAGGCCCTGCTCCCCGAGACCGAGCATTGGTCCCGTAGTAGTTGTGGACTCGTACTCGGGTATGCGCTGATGGTGCTCGGACACACGGACGAGGCTGTCGTGGTGCATGCGGAGAACGTGCGCCAGTCACGGGCGGTTGGCAACGCGGTGAACGCGCTCTTTAGTGCCACTGAAATCGTCAAACTGCGGGTACTTCAGGGCCGGCTCGCTGCGGCGCGCGCGAGTGCGGAACAGTCCTTGGCCTGGGCCGCGACCGAGGGCTGGCAGCAACTTGCACCAACCAGCGCGCTGCATATTTGGCTTGGGAATGTCATGATCGAGGAAGGCGACTTCCCCGCCGCCGAAGTGCAGCTTGCAAATGCCATCCGGCTCACTCAGCATGGCCCGGCGATTACAGCCGCGCGCGCCCACATGTTCCTCGCCCGACTGCGGCAGATGCAGGGTGATCATGAGGGCGCGACCGCTGCGCGCACAACGGTTGCGGAGATTTGCCGCGGATGGGAACCAGGCGGGGAGCGGTCCTTCTTCGAGGCGTACACTGCGCGCGTGCGCCTGCTTCAGGGGGATGTAGAGGGCGCGCGCCGTTGGGCCAGCGAGCATGCGCCATGGAACCCCCACGAGCCGCCCGCCTACTTTCGAGAGATCGAGTTGCTAACTCTCGCGCGGGTCACCGTACTCGACGAATTTGATTCAAGTGCCGATGCGCAGTTGGCGGAGATTCAATCCATGCTCAGGTGGCTCCGCGAGCATGCGCTTGCCAGTGGCCGGGGAGCCGTGGTCATCGAAACGCTGGCATTGGAAGCTATCGCGCTTGCCCGGTGCGGCCAGGTGGCGCAGGCGCACGACCGCCTTGATGAGGCGCTTGCCCAGGCCGCTCCGGAAGGTTTTATTGGCATCTTTGTCGATCTGGGTGCGCCCATGGCCGAGTTGTTAACGCAGAACGCAAAGCGCCGATCACAAACTGATTCCTTGCAGCGCTACATGCAACGTCTGCTGGCAGCATTCCCACCCACAAAGCATGACCTGTCCACCACCGAACGGGAGGGACACGCCGCTCCGCGCGCTGCGCTCGAACGTTCCGAGGCTCTTCACGAGGCGCTGACCGAACGAGAACTAGAGGTGCTGCGGCTGTTTGCTGCCGGCATGACCAGCCCGGAGATCGCGCAGCATTTCGTGGTCTCGATCAACACCGTCAAAACCCAACTCAAGAGCATCTACAGCAAGCTCAACGCCCACAGCCGCACCGAAGCGGTCACGCGCGCTCGTGATTTAGGCATCATTCCCTAGGCAGCTTCATTCTCGCGGATTCAACTGGCCTCTTCCCCAATCGATGCCTCCTTCAAGGCGCTGTGCCGTGTTACTACCACCACAGTGAGTGAGTATCATCGCAAGGAGCGCGAACCCTGCGGTCATCAATACTCCACTTTCGCCCACCCATGCGTTCGTCTCGAAGCCTGGCGTGATCTTGGTACCGAGGACAAGCAGTGCTGCGTTCACTGTCGCATGGACCAGCACCGGCGGCCAGATACTGCCGGTGCGCAACCGGAGCGCGCCCAGGGCGTAGGAGAGCGCAATGGCGCTCATCAGGAAGAGTGGCACCGCGAAGCGCGTCTGGCCGCCGGTTACGTAGCCGGCGACAATCAGCGGCACATGCCAAAGTCCCCAGATCAAGCCACTCAGGAGCAGCGCTGTGGCAGACCTGCATCAATAAGGCGTGGCAGCAAGTAGCCGCGCCAGCCAATCTCCTCGCCTGCCGCGCCGAGCAACTCGTTGAAAACCAGCACGAGTGGCACGGCCCGGAGCACTGCGAGTCCCAGGCGCAGCAGCCGGCTCTCATTTGCCCATGGAAACAGAGTAGATAGCGGTGGGGCAAACGGAGCCAACCCACTCAGCCAGCTAACGCTGAACACGGCGAGCACCGTGGCGAGCGGGAGCACATACGCCAGCACCAGTGCGCCCCAATCTGCGCGTCCGCCGATGCGGAAGGATACGTCGCCCCACGCCTTCGCACAGCATGAGCCGCACAAGTAGAGAAACCAGCCCAGGCACCCACATCAGCAGCGGCACTAAATCGTACTTGCCCGTCGCGATCATGAAACCCTGCAACACCGCAGAGAGCGGGATGGTCAGCGCAAAGAAGAGGGCCAGGCTGCGGCGGGCATGGCGCTGCTGTGCAGTCATTACCGTATTGCGATAGACAGAAGTTATCATCAGAAAATCCTTTTCTCTTCTGTGCTAAGGCTGGAGCAACAGGAAGCTGAGCGCATTGGCCAGGGTATGGGCGAGCCAGCCGGGCAGGATGTTGCCCGCTCGGTGGCGTAGCCAGCCAAGGCGCCAGCCCAGCGCGAGTGGCGCGACGAGCAGTGGCCAAAGGCGTGTATCAACCAGCAGGACAAGTAGGTGCGGCACCAGAAAGAGCAGCGCCTGGAGCATATTGCCTCGTATAAAGCCCAAGCGTCGGACGAGCCAGCCGCCCAGAAGGCCACGGAAGAAAAGTTCCTCGCCGAGCGCGGTGAAGAGTCCTTCGCGTAGGAGGATCAAGGCAAGTGTGGACAGGTTGACCTCCCAGCCTGTGTAGTGGCTCATGGCTAAACCTGGAGCCAGCAGCACTTGCGCCGGAACCAACCGATACGTAAGCTGCGCGAGCAGGAACCCGAGGGCTGCGACGGCCAACCCCCATGCCAGATCCAACCAGCGGCAGCCAGATACGCCAAGGTCGGACCAGATTTGGCGGAGGTCTGTCTTGCGGTGCCAGTGGACGAGCAGATAGATCAGTGATGGGAGGCTGAAGATAAACAGCTGCGGGTTGATAATCATCGTCTTAACTCCATGTACGTGCCACCATCTCAGTGGTGCGAGTCACGAGCCTTATACCTGGCCTGCCCGCATGCTGGCTGGACGGTGCGCCAGCATGCGCAGCCCGACCGCTATCTTGAGCATGCCATCAATCGCGCCGAATATGACGAAAGGCACGCTCCAGAGGCCAAAGCCCACGAGCGCGTTCGCCATACACAGCATGCTCAGGACAACCATCGCCGGTCCGTGAACGGGATGAAACACGAGGAAGTGCGCGCCAACACCCAGAAACACCGCAAGCCAGAGCGTTCGCGGATCGCCCTGACCGAGGATGAGCCAGATGGCAATCAGCAGCACGGCTTCCAGAACTAAGCCCGTGCGAGATGCCCGGCTTTGCGCTGCGCTGGGCGTCCCGAGAGATAGCCGTTGCCAGAAAACCCCAAATGAGAGGATGCTCGCCACAGCCAGTCCGCCAAAGAACACGCCCGGCTGCATCAGCGTGGCTCCACCTCCGAGGCTGGCAAGCAGCACCGTGAAACCCATCAACGTGACGAACAGACCGCCCGAGCGGATGGTCGGATAGCGCGCATGTACCGGTCGTTGTGTCGGCGTATCCATGTATTATCCTTTCGTTGTGCCAAACAGCCCGGCACCGTGCCGCGCTGCTTAGTATCGGTTAGCTGCAGGATACGCGGATTAGGCGGACATGGCAGTGCTCAATCGGGTACTTTTGCCATGGCAACGGCAGGTGTACCAATGGCGTAGTGGAGCAAAGACAGTGACGCCAGCGGATCAGCACAGAGTGTACGTTCGCCTCCTGCCAACCTGTAGCATCTCGGCTATCCTGGCATCAACGACTGTAAATCGCGCGGCGTGCTGGAAATAACCAGTGCGTGATCTGGCATATGAAAGGGAATGGTGGTTCGATGAACACCGGACGTGTCCTGCGCCAATTGGCAGCGCTGTTTGTCACCGTGGTGATTGGATCGTGGCTGGGTGCCAGGTTCGCCGCGCCCGATCTGCTCCGAATTTGGGGCTATCTGCTTGCGGTCGTGCTGTTTGTGTGGGTCGGTGCCAGCATCTGGGTGTTACTGCCATCCGTGCGGTCCGCACGCTGGCCTGTGCTGGCAATACTTGGCCTCGCCGTTGCAACTGGCATGCTGGTACCAATGGCTGGTTTCATTGCCCTGTTCGTGCTTGTAGTCGGGCTGGCCGCTGTCATCCTGCTCGCCGTTGCCGGTGGAATCAGTCGCCTGCTGCGCCGACCCCTGCCTACCCAGTTGCTGCTGCTTGGCTACGTGCCCATGCTCGCTGCGCTGGTCACGCTCGGTGTCGCCATTGCGGCGCACTGGGGACCGCCAGTGCCTGCACATCCCACCAATGTCTCTGATGAACTGCGTGGCATGGCGGCGATGGACCAAATCGACCGGTACACCGGCCATTTTGTGCTGAATGCGAACCGCGACCATGCCCGGCTGCGGCGGGTGCATGCACTCGATCAGCAGGGACTGATGACAACTCCTGCCGACCAGTACCATGCAGCGCTCATCCTCCAGCACGGCGAATGTCCATCGGACTGGCACCGGGCGTATGAACTGGCGTATGCCGCAGCTCAGGCAAACTACCCCGACCCGGAGGAGCTTTGGAAGGGTGCGTATGACCGCTGGATGCTCTCACTTGGCCAGCCTGCGAAGTACGGTACCCAGTTGTCGATAGCGGTATCGCCACAATGCGCGCTTGTGCAGTCGTCCGCCGCGCCGCGCCAGTGACGCTCACATGGATGCGACTGACAGAAGTGGAGGGTGCAATGGACTATCGGTTTTGCGTCAAAGGCCACCTTGCGCCGCAGTGGTCGGAGTGGCTTGACGGCCTGACGATCAATCACACCAGCGACGGCATGACCATTCTGCGCGGTGAGGTGCGCGATCAGGCGGCGCTCTATGGCTTAATCATCCGCATTCGTGACATGGGAGCCGAGATTATTGCGCTCATGCCAGAAGGTCGTGATCCTGAACCACCGCGCGCCGCATGATCATGCCATAACTGTCTGGTATACTATCGGGCTGAATGTACTGTTTGCCGAGCGTGCCATGTCCCAAGACGCGCTATCACATCCTGTGTTGCTGACCAAGCTCACGCCGCCGCCAGCCCGCGAACGCCTGATCGCGCGCCCCCGTCTGCTGACCCTGCTGGCCGAGGGTGTGACGCGCCCGCTTACGCTCATCGCTGCCGGGGCGGGCTTCGGCAAAACCACCCTGGTCGCTCAGTGGCTGCATGCGGCGAATCTGCACTTCGCCTGGGTCACACTTGAGTCTGGCGAAAACGACCCTATGCGCTTCTGGAGCTACCTGCTCACCGCGATCGATCGCGCCACACCCGGTGTTGTCGCGCCCATGCTCCAACTGCTGCGTTCACCACAGCCACCTGCGGGCGAAACACTCACACACCAGATGTTGAATGCGCTGGTCGAAATGTCCGGCGACCTGACTATTGTGCTGGACGATTATCATGTGATTGAGGCACCCGCGATTCATCAGCAACTTGCCAGCATGATCCACCACTTGCCCGCGCATGTGCATATCGTGCTGTTGACGCGGGCCGACCCGCCGCTGCCGCTCGCGCGTTGGCGCGCCCGCAATCAGGTGGTCGAGGTGCGCGTCGCCGATCTACGCTTTGACCAGGACGAAACGGCCGCGTTTCTCAACGACGGCATGCATCTCGAAATAACGCCCGAGCAACGGGCGGTGCTGGAAGCGAAAACCGAAGGCTGAGATCGCTGGAATCCAGCTCGTCGCGCTGACACTGCGCGGGCCGGGTGATGCGAACGACGTGCTGCGCGCGCTGGACGGCAGCCAGCGCTACATTCTTGATTACCTGCTCGAAGAAGTGCTGCACGGCCAGCCGCACCATGTGCAGCACTTTCTGCTCCAGACGGCCATTCTCGATCTGCTCTCGGGGCCACTGTGCGATGCAGTGATGGGTGTTGCCAACTCGGAGCCGAGCAGCACGCAGCCAGAGCATCAGCCCTACAGCCAACTCATCCTGGAGGCCATCGAGCGCCAGAATCTGTTCCTCATCCCGCTGGACGACGAGCGGCGCTGGTACCGCTACCACCATCTGTTTGCGACTGCCTTGCGCGCCATACTGCATCAGCGCGCGCCTGAATTGGTGGGCGAATTACACCGGCGTGCATCGGCCTGGTATCTGGCGCATGCCAACGGCGATGAATTGCTGATCGACAGCGCCTTTGCCCATGCGCAAGCATCACGACAGGTGGAGCAAACAGTTACGGTGGTCGAACAGCTCGGGCCGGTGCTGCTTGAACGCTACGCCAGCCAGACGCTGCGCACCTGGCTCGATGCCGTGCCAGCACTATACTTTGAACGCCGACCACGGCTGGCACAATTGCGTGCATGGTTGCTGATTCTTGAGGGTGACATGGCCGGGGCAGAGCCATGGGTTGCGCGTGCGGAGGCCCTTCTGCCGAGCGATTTGACAGAAACGGAGCGCGAGGAATCGCTGAGCGAGATGGCCATGCTGCGTGGCATGATTGCATGGCGACGGGGCGAGCTGGTGCCTGCCCGAACGCAGTATCGCTACGCGCTGGCGCACCTGCCCGAGCGCAATGTGTTGCGCAGCGTCGCCGCCGTGAACTATGGCACACTTTCAGCACTATTGGGCGAGCCACGCGAAGCTGCGGCGGCTTTTGCGGAAGGCGTGCGGCTGACGATTGTGCTCGACCGACCGCTGGCAGTGCAAATGCTTTGCCAGCAGGCCCAGATGGAGGCTATTCTGGGGCGGCTCGGTCAGGCGGAGGTGCTGTATCGCCAGGCGCTTGCGCGCGCCGAACGCGAGCCTGCCGCACATGCGCCCTACATTCCAACGGCCCAGGCCGGGCTGGGCGAGCTGCACTACGAGCGCAACCTGCTTGACACAGCAGCCGAGGTTTTCATGGAGGTGGTAGAGCAGCGACCGCATGGAGCATCCGAAGCAGTGCTGCGCGCCGCAATCGGCATGGCGGGAGTCCACGCCGCGCGCAGGGATATCGACGCGGCGCAGCAGTTGCTGACTATGACTGAGCGCACTCTGGCCACGCAGCACGCGCCTGCCTGGCAGCACAGCACGCTGGCGGCAGCACGGGCGCGACTTGCATTGGCCGCCGGCAATGGTGCAGCGACATCCCAATGGATCACTATGTCCGGCCTGCATGCCGATGACCCAGTGCATCCAATGCATGAGACGGACTATATGCTGCTGGCGCGCATCATGATCGCGCGCGGCCAGGCGGCGGACACGCGGGGCCTGTTGGAGCGGCTGCGGCAAGCGGCGGAGACGGACGGGCGCACTGGCAGACTGATTGTCATTCTCGCGCTGCAGGCGCTCGCTGACCCGGCGCACACGAAGGCGATCGATGCGGCGTTGCAGCTAGCCGACGCCGCTGGCTACGTCCGAACGCTCGCCGACCTCGGCCCGCCGCTCCTCCCCAGCCTGCGCGCTGCTGCCCAGCGCGGCGTTACGCCTGCCTACACGGCCCGGCTGCTGGACATGCTCGCGTCCGAGACAACGCCTGCAGCATCTGCGCTACGATCAGCGGCACAGGCTGGCATGCCACTTGCCGAACCGCTCAGCCCGCGCGAGTTAGAGGTGCTACACCTGCTTGCTGGTGGCGCGACGAATCAGGAGATTGCGCGCCGACTGGTGATTGCCGAACGGACGGCCAAGAAGCATGTCACCAACATTCTTGGCAAACTGGGCGCGACCAACCGGACACAGGCCGTCGCCCGCGCCCACGCGGCGGGGTTGCTGTGAGCAGCCCATTCACCGTCAATCCTCAGATTTTCGCCACACTGTACACCGAGCGCTAACTGCACTGATTGTAGCAGCAGTACGCCATCCTGTCAGTGCCCGAATGACCACTTCTGGCACGGCTTGGCCGTGCGATGAAGTGTCCCAAGGACGTAGCACTGATAAGGGTCGCGCAAGTGAACGATAGAACACTTTCAAGCCGCGTGCTCGGCACTATACTGCGCGTATCAGACCATTCATGTGCAAGCGAAAGGACATGACCATGCGCGATGGAATGCATTACGCGCCCAACACGGTACCGCAAACATCTGGCAATGAATTGTTGTATCACCCCTGCATGGACGTTACAACCATGACGATGAGCGAATTGCAGCGCGAACTGACGCGGGCACGCACCACGATTTCCGCCCTGCACCAAGAAATCACCGAAACCACTGCGCGCCATGTAGAGTTGACACGCGCCTATCAGTTGACGGTTGCAAATCTGGTCAAGACAACCAAGGCGTGTGCAGCACTGGTGCATGAGCGCGAACGCTGGCGGGCGCAAGCCGAGGCGCGCCCCGCAACGGCCTCCTTCACGAGCGAACTGTTGATTCTTTCGAGCGTTGAGATTGCCGCCATGCGGAAGGCGATGGCGCGCCTGCATCACCCGGATACCGGTGGCAACGCCGAGCGGATGAAGATGTGGAATGCCGTGCTCGATGCCCTTGAGGAGAATGCTACAAGCAGAAGCTAGGAGATAGATATGACAGCAGCATTGACCGAACAGATCGTCCAATTCATGCAGCACCGCTGCGACAGCTTCGTCACCACATCGCTCCAGGATCTGTTTTGCGACTCCGAGGCGTTCTTGGATGTGCCTGATTCGCTGGTCTCCGCCTTGAGGGACCAGCGCGCCGAAGCATGCGCGTTGCTCGCCCGCTGGCAGACCGAGGCCATGCGCGCGCCCGAACAACACCCCGTGATTGTGCTCATGTGCGAGCATGCGCGCCGCTTTATCAAGCAGAACAATCAATTTGTCGCCGTAAGCCCATCCACCAGCGACATGCTTGCCACAGTCTATGACCAATGGCTCACATCGCTGCGCAACGTGATGGACGACATAGATCGCCCGTTGCCGGAAGCGCTGCGCGCAATGCTTGCGCGGCATCGCCTGAACTTGCGCAACGGCGTCGCAGCGCTCGGACTTGCCCCACCTCGCGCAGGAGCAGGCCCGCTCTGCCGGGAATATTCGCCCGAACTGCAAATAGCCATGTTGCACCTTGACGCGTGGGGCGTCGCCGGACCGCTGCTCGATCTTGGATGTGGCGAGCACGCGCGGCTCGTCCGCTTGCTCCGTCAGCACAACGTCCGGGCCTATGGGTTGGACGCATTCGCCCCGGTAAGTGAGCCGTATCTCGTGCCCGGCGACTGGCTGGCATGGTCGCTTGGTCGCGCGCGCTGGCAGACAATTGTTTCACACATGGCCTTCTCGCACCACTTTCTCCATCATCATCTCACCGGGAGTGACGCCAGCATCAGCTACGCCCGCCGCTACATGGATGTGCTTGCGGCGCTGCGACCCGGTGGCAGTTTCATTTACACGCCGGGACTGCCATTCATGGAGGACTTGCTGCCACGCGAGCAGTTTCACGTTGAGCGGCGGGCGCTTACGAGCGTGCAGGGAACCCACCTCGACCAGGCGCTGGCTGGATTCGTCGGCCAGAGCACCTTCTACAGCGTGCGCGTCCAGCGACGCAGCTTCGAACCCATGGCGACTAACATCTTTCAAGGTTGATCTCGATCGCTTCCACGTCTATCAGCGATTGGCGACCTTTTTTGCAGGTGTGATATGATGGCGATTGGTGTGGTGCGTGCCCTCTATGAAGCCTGCGTGCAAGGACCAATGACATGGCCATTGTGGGCTTCAATGGCATGCTGTTAGAACAATTTACCACCTGAATTGTGGGTAGCAGCACTGGATATGATCATGTTCGTCCTTCATGTAGTGGAGATTGCTCATGAAAGTGTTATTTATCGGCGGAACTGGCCTGATCAGCACGGCCAGCACCAAACTGGCTATCGAGCGGGGTATCGACCTGTTTCTGCTCAATCGCGGCAACCGGTCTGACACTCCGGCTGGCGCGACCAGTCTCGTCGCCGATATTCGTGATCAGGAGGCAACCGCGCGGGTGCTGGCCGATCATCGCTTCGACGTTGTGGTTGATTGGATCGCATTTACACCTGATGACGTGGAGCGCGACATCGCGCTGTTCCGCGGCAAAACGCGCCAGTATATCTTTATCAGCTCCGCAAGCGCGTACCAGCGGCCGGTCAGTTCCTATCTGATCACCGAAGACACGCCGCTCGCCAATCCCTACTGGCAGTATTCTCACAACAAAATTGCATGTGAAGAACGCCTGATGCGCGCCTACCGCGAGGAAGGTTTCCCGTTCACAGTCGTGCGGCCATCGCTGACCTACGGCGATACGCAAATACCGCTCGTGATGAATAGCTGGCAGAAGCCCTACACGGCAATCGCCCACATGCGCCAGGGCAAGCCGCTGATTATTCCCGGCGACGGCACCTCGCTCTGGCCGATCACCCACAACAGCGACTTCGCCAAAGGTTTCGTTGGTCTGCTCGGCCACCAGCAGGCCATCGGCCATGCTTTCCACATCACCACCGACGAAGTGCTGACATGGAATCAGTTGTACGAAGCAGTCGCCGATGCGGCGGGTGTCAAGCTCAACATTGTTCACATCGCGTCCGACTTCATCACCGCATGCATACCGGACATGACTGGCAGCTTGATCGGCGACAAAGTCGTGAGCGTGGTGTTCGATAACAGCAAGATCAAGCGCTTTGTGCCCGACTTTTGTGCAACCACACCGTTCGCGCGTGGAATCGAGCAGACTCTGGCATGGTTCGAGGCCGACCCGTCCCGGCAGCAGATTGACACCGAGGCGGAGCAGCAATGGGATCGCCTGATTAGCCTCTATGAGCAAGGTTTGGAGAACGCGGTGAAGGCATTCCAACAGTAAACCGTAAAATCCTATCACAAGGTAGTAAACGTCACGGCGTGTTTTTTAGTCATAAAGAGAAGAGGATCATGCATGGCACCGTCGGTAGAATTCGGCTACTTTGGTCCAACAGGTTCAGAACGAGCGCGCGGGAATGCGTTTTCGCCAGCCCTGCGCCGCGCAATCGATGTCGCGCGCCAGTCGTTTACGTCGCTCTGGTTTGCCGATCATTTCATGTACAGTGATGCTGACGTCAACGAGGCGTGGGTGACCCTAAGCTATGCGGCAGCGCTGGCTCCCGAGCTTCAAATCGGGCATCTGGTGAGTTGTAATTCATACCGCCCACCCTCGCTGGTTGCAAAAATGGGCGCGTCGCTCCAGGCGCTCAGTGGCGGGAGATTTGTGCTGGGCTATGGCGCGGGCTGGAAAAAGGATGAATACGCGGCGTACGGCTATGACTTTCCCAGCGCGGCCACGCGCATCGCCATGATGGAAGAGGGTTTGCAGATCATCAAGGCCATGTGGCACGATGAGCAGGCCAGCTTTCATGGCAAGTTCTACCATATTGACAATGCGCGCTGCAACCCACGGCCCGATCCAGTGCCGCCGATCATGATCGGTGGTGACGGCGAGCAGTTGACGCTGCGGGCGGTCGCGCGCTATGCCGACTGGTGGAATTGCTTCTCGCAAACGCCTGAAGTTGTGCGCCGCAAACTCGACGTGCTCAAGCAGCACTGTGAGGCGGAAGGGCGTGATTTCGCAAGCATCAGAAAGAGTTGGTCTGGCCCGGTGGTCATCGACCGCGATCATCAGGCTGCGCTTAGACGCGCCGGCGATGCGTTGCAGCAGGCCAAGCCGCCGATTGCTGGCGACCCCTCGGCAGTGGCGGAGCGCATCCAAGAGTTCGTCGAGTTTGGCTTCGATCTGTTCCAGGTTTCTTTCGAACTGTTTCCCGACACGTCCGACATGGAGCTGTTTGTTGCCGAAGTCATGCCGCGCTTTCGCGGGTAAATCAGGCTTGTCACGTAATCATAGGAGAAGGTACTCATGGAACTTTCTAATGACCAGAAACAACAGTTGTACGAACAGGGCTATGTCACGCTGCCGGGCGTGGTTCCACAGGAGCGCGTCAATGCCGCGCTGCGGGCAATCAACGCCTCGCTCGGCACCAACGGCATAGATCCCAATCAATTGACGAAGTTTCGGGCGCAATCCTATTGCCCGGAACTTCAGCAGGATCCCGTCATCATCGATCTGCTCAATAGCACGCCTTTATTGAGCCTGGCGGAATCAGCGATCGGCGCTGGCAAAACGCGTCCGGTGCGGGGCGGTCAAATCGCCTTGCGCTTCCCCTCCATGGACGCGCCCGGCCAGCCGCATGCGCACATTGATGGCATGTACACGCCCACTAACGGCGTGACCAAAGGCACGATTGCCAGCTTCACCGCGCTGGTCGGTGTGCTCTTGAGCGACCTGCCGCAAGAGAACGCAGGCAACCTCGCCGTCTGGCCAGGAACCCATGATCTGTTTGAAACCTACTTTCAGGAACATGGGCCACAATCGCTGCTGGACGGCATGCCCCAGGTGCAGATGCCCGAATCGCGCCAGATCACCGGCAAAGCTGGCGACGCCGTGATTTGTCACTACCAGCTTGCGCATGGCATTGCGAGCAACGCTTCACCGCATATTCGCTATGCCATTTATTTCCGCCTCCATCATGTCGATCATGAGACGCAGAAATGGGAATGCATGACCGACATCTGGCGCGAATGGGACGGCATGCGCGCCTTGACTACCACGTAAAAACAGAAGCGTATCATCAGATTAGCGGTATAATCGTGCTGCCTTCCGTCCTTGCATAAAATAGTAGAGGAAGCGAGCATGAGCGATTTTTCATATCTGCGCGGCGTGTATAACATTGTCCCGACGCCGTTCACTACCGATGGCGCGCTGGACGAGCCGAGTCTCGCCACGCTCACCGAGTTCATCATCGAGCGCGGCGTGCAGGGCATGACCATTCTGGGCGTGCTGGGCGAGGCCGGCAAGCTGTCCGACGACGAGCGCACACGAGTCATCTCACGCGTGATCGAATCAGCAAACGGGCGGCTCCCGATCTGCGTCGGAACCAGCCACGCCGCAACTGACCAATGTGTTGCTTACAGCAGGCAAGCCCAGGCGCTCGGTGCCAAAGCGATCATGGTCGCGCCGCCCAGGCTGGCCCGCTCCAACGATGCCGCGCTGCGCCGCCATTACCTCGCGGTGGCCGAGGCGGTAGACATTCCGGTCGTCGTGCAGGATCACCCGGCCAGCAGCGGCGTGTTCATGAGCGTCGAGTTCGTCGCCCGGCTGGCGGAAGAAGCGCCGCACTGCCGCTTTCTGAAGCTAGAGGACGAGCCGTCGCCGCCGAAGGTCAGCCAGGTGCGCGCCGCCAACCCGGCTGTGCAGGTATTCGGCGGGCTGGGCGGCATGATGTTTCTGGAGGAGTTGCGGCGCGGCGCGGTCGGCACCATGACCGGCTTCGGCTTCCCGGAAATTTTAGAGGACATTTACCAGCGCTATAGCAGCGGCGATATCGACGGCGCGACCGAGGTTTTCTACCGCTACTGCCCGCTGATTCGCTTCGAAAATCAGGCATTGATCAACCTCGCGCTGCGTAAATACATTTATTTTATGCGCGGCGCGATTGCCACGGCGCATGTGCGCGCTCCGGCGTCGCCGCTGGACGAGGGCACGATTGCCGACTTAAAGGATGTGTTAGGACGTTTGAAACTGATGGAGCAATAACATGGAACTTGGATTGAAGGGCAAGCGCGCGGTAGTGCTGGCTGCCAGCCGTGGATTGGGATACGCATGCGCGCTCGGGCTGGCGCGCGAGGGCTGCAAGGTGGTGATTTGCAGCCGCGACCAGGCGCGGATCGATGAGGCGGCAGCGCAAATTAAGAAAGAGACGGGCGCGGAAGTGCATGCTGTGGCGGCGGACGTAAAGGGCGAGGCCGACATTCAGAAGGTCGTGCAGGCATGCGTCGAGCAGTTCGGCGGCCTTGAAATCGTCGTCCACAACGCGGGCGGCCCGCCAGCAGGCAATTTCCAGACAATCAATGAGGATCAGTGGAACACAGCCTTCCAACAGAACCTCATGAGCTTTGTGTGGCTGGCGCGCGCTGCCATCCCTGAGATGAAGAAGGCAAGCTATGGGCGCATTCTGGCGATCACATCGTCGTCGATCAAGCAGCCAATTCCGAACCTGATTCTGTCGAACGTCATGCGCGCGGGCGTGCTGGCGCTCGCCAAGAGCCTGTCGAGCGAGCTTGCCCCGTCGAACATCCTGGTCAACATTGTCGGGCCGGGTCGCATCGCCACCGAGCGCATCGAGGAACTTGACAAAGCGAACGCGCAACGCACAAATCGCCCGGTCGAAGACGTGCGCGAGGAGTCGATCAAGGCGATTCCGGTTGGGCGGCTGGGCGAGCCGGAGGAACTGGCGAACATGGTCGTGTTTCTGGCGTCCGAAGCGGCAAGCTACATCAGCGGCACATCCACGCTGATCGACGGCGCGAAGTCCGACTCGCTGCTGTAAACGGTTGTCGATGGACAACGGACGATGGAAATTGGGGAACTGTGTACGGGCGAAGCATTTTGGTACACAAACCTGCTCTTTTGGCACTATTATCATTCCAAAATGCTTCGCCCCTACGTCCTACACCACACCATGTTATCTTGTCATCTTGTCATTCGTCTGGTTCTTGGTTCTGATAGGTTTGCCCTATGACACAGCCAACACTGACAACCGAGCGGCTGGTGCTGCGGCCGTTCACGCTGGCGGATGCGCCCGACGTACAACGGCTGGCTGGCGCGCGCGAGGTCGCCTCACCAACGCAGAACATCCCGCATCCGTACGAAGATGGCATGGCCGAGCAGTGGATCAGCACGCATGCCGAAGCCTTCGCCAACGATCAGCGTGTCTCCTTCGCTATCACGCAGCGGGAGGATGGCGCGTTATGCGGTGCTATCGGCCTCGGCATTAACCGCCCGCACCAGCATGCCGAAATGGGCTACTGGCTGGGCCTGCCGTACTGGAATCGTGGCTACACCAGCGAGGCCGCGCGAGCGGTTGTGCGGTATGGTTTTGAAGTGCTGGACCTGCACCGCATTTTCGCCCGCCACATGACCCGCAATCCCGCGAGCGGGCGCGTCATGCAGAAAATCGGCATGGCTTATGAGGGAACCATGCGCCAGCACGGTTTGAAATGGGGAGCGTTCGAGGATTTGGCGTGCTACGGCCTGCTGCGCGATGAATGGCGGGCTGCTCATGAAAAATAATGAGGTGATTGACACAAGCTACGATCACCTGTCGGCCATTAGTACGGTGGGATAGCGATAGGAGAAAGCAAGGTATGGCAACGACCATGCTTGACCTGCGAATTCGCGCTGTTGATGCCGCGACGTTGACGCCCCTTGTGCAACAGGCACTCAATCGCAGTACGATCACACTTATGCAGTGGAACATAGAACCACTGCGCGTTGTGAAGGGTGGCATAGGAATACATGCGCTCTATCGCTTTACTGGCTCAGCTGAAGATCACGGTGCAACAATCTCATGGTCCATCATTCTAAAGGTGTTGACGGAGCCAGTGGGAAACGAGCGGCGCGAGGTCGAGTTTTATCGTTCTGGCATAGCTCGTGCATTTCCGCCCGGTCTTCGGCCTGCCCACTGCTACACCATCACGGAGCAGATCAATGAAACAGGCCAAACCGAGTATTGGCTCTGGCTGGAAGAAGTGGTACACCAATCTGGTATCGGCTGGACATTGGATGATCATTATCAAGCGGCTCGCTGTTTGGGGCAGTTTCAGGGGGCCTTTGTAGTCGATTACCCCTTGCCGTCCGCACCATGGTTCGGATTCAATGGGACTTCGTGGGTATCTGGAGCCGGTTGCTCCGTGGGTTATACAACTCCAGCAACATCAACACCATCCCTTGGTACGCCGTATGTACTCACCTGCTGCGGTTGAAAGTTTTCTTCAGCAGTGGCAGGATCGAGGAACACATCTTGCGACGCTTGCACGGCTGCCGCAAACGCTTTGCCACCGCGATGCCCAGTGCAGCAATCTCTTCCTACAGTTGAATGCGGATGGGCATCGGGAACTAGTGGCGATTGATTGGGGTGGCATTGGCTGTGAAGCAGTGGGCTATGATATCCAACAATTAATGGGATTTAGTCTCGCAGTAATGGAAGTTGATGTCGACCAAGCTCCGGCCTTAGATCAGGCGGTTTTCGAAGGCTATCTGGGAGGGTTGCAGGATGCGGGCTGGCATGGCGATCCCCAACTTGTCCGACTCGGGTATACCACCGCCGCGTTCAAGAGCCGCGCCGCATGTCTGTTCAGATTTCTGCCGGTCTTGCTTGGAGAAGATGAAAACTTACGTAGGAAACTCGAACAGCTATGGAAGTGCAGTGTTGAGGAGGCAGCCAATAGGTTGAGCCGGATCGATGCATTCTTTCATTCGCTTGTACATGAAGCCCAGGAGTTACGCGATCAGCTTTGAAGGCCCATGGGCAGAACGAAGGCTGCTACATTCTCTTAAAAGTCGTATAATTTGGCATGAGTAACACAGTTTGTTACCGCTACTGCACGGCGCGTGAATGTGCCGGACGGTTAGACCGCACCGTCGGTCTTCGTGCCTGTGGACGGTGCCCTTAGACTACTGGCGCATGTGGCACCGTGTAACTCAGGCAATGTACCTCTGTGTTCTCTGTGTCCTCAATGCAAACTACAAATTGCTGAAACAACGGAGTAAAGAACTGCTATGGCGCGATCTCGTCGCTTTGAACTGCTCGAACAACGTGATATAAACCGCGAGACATTTGTCGAACCGTGGCCCGAAGCGGGCCTCGCCGTCGTTGATAGCCCATTCGATCCAGCGCCGAGCATCCGCATTGAAAACGGTCAGGTCGTTGAGCTTGACGGCCGCCAGCGGGCCGATTTTGACATGCTCGACATTTTCATCGCCGACCATGGAATCGATCGCGCCAGCGCGCTGGAAGCCATGGCGATTCCTTCACGCGAAATCGCGCGGCGGCTGGTCGATATCAACGTGCCGCGCGAGGATATTCGGCGCATTGTCGGCGGCTGCACGCCTGCAAAGTTGGTCGACGTTATTCGGCACATGAATGTCCTTGAGATGATGATGGCCTTTGCCAAGATGCGTGTGCGGCGCACACCCGCGAACCAGGCACACGTCACCAACAAGCGCGAGCACCCGGCGCTGCTGGCAGCCGACGCAGCCGAAGCGGCGCTGCGCGGGTTTGCCGAGGTCGAAACGACGGTCGGCGTGGCGCGCTTTGCGCCACTGAACGCGCTGGCGATCCTGATCGGAACGCAGACCGGGCGCGGCGGCGTGCTGACCCAATGCTCGATTGAAGAATCCATGGGGCTGCGGCTGGCGATGAAAGGACTGACCTCCTACGCCGAGACGCTCTCGGTCTACGGCACCGAGCGCTCGTTCGTGGATGGCGATGACACCCCATGGTCGAAGGCCTTTCTGGCCTCGGCCTACGCCTCGCGCGGCGTCAAGATTCGCTTCACATCCGGCACTGGCTCGGAGGCGCTCATGGGCCATGCCGAAGGCTGCTCGATGCTCTATCTTGAGGCGCGCTGCCTTATGGTGACGCGCGGCGCGGGCAGCCAGGGCGTGCAGAACGGCTCAATCTCCTGCATCGCCCTGCCGGAGTCGCTGCCGGGCGGCGTGCGCGCCGTGCTGGCCGAGAATCTGCTGGCCGCCATGCTCGACCTTGAGGTCGCCGCCGGCAACGACGCGCTGGCGTCGCACTCAGCCATCCGCAAAACGGCCAAGCTGATGCTGCAATTCATCCCCGGCGCTGATTTCATCTTTTCGGGCTACAGCGCGATTCCCAAGCGTGATAATCTGTTCGGCGGTGGCAACTTCGACGCCGAGGATTTTGACGATTACAACGTGCTCCAGCGCGACATGCAGGTGGATGGCGGCGTCCGTCCGGTGGAAGAAGGCGACGCGCAGAACGTGCGGCGGCTGGCCGCGCAGGCCATCCAGGCGGTGTACGAAGAAATGGGCTTCCCGACAATCACCAACGAAGAGATCGAGGCCGCGACGCTCGCGCATGGCAGCGAGGACATGCCCGCCCGCGACGTTGTGTCCGATCTAGCGGCAGCCGACCGATTTCTGACCAGCGACGAGACAGTTCTGGCGGTGATCAGCGCGTTGCAGCGGCGCGGCTTCGAGACCACGGCGACCAACATTCTGGAAATGGGCCGCCAACGTCTGGCGGGTGATTATCTGCAACCGGCGGCAATCTTCGACCGTGATTTCCATGTGCTCAGCGGCGTCAACGACCGCAATGATTACACAGGGCCGGGCACTGGCTACCGCGTGAGTGGCGAGCGCTGGGAAGAAATCCAGCAGCTTCCGCAGGTGCAATCACCGCGCGAATTCATTGCCGAGCAATTAGGAAAGCCCATCCCAACCCTGGCTGAGATTGGCCCGGCGCGGCGCGGAACCACGCGCGAGATTGTCGTGGCGGTTGGGCCAGCTTTTGGCAACTCGCTCACGAGCACCATCAACGGGCTGCCGCACGATCAGGTGCTTGCCGCGATCCTGACCGGCGTCGCCAGCGAAGGGCTGACCGCCCGCGTCGTGAAGGTCTACCAGAGTTCGGATCTGGCGGCAATCAGCCATGCGGGGACACAACTCAGCGGCTCCGGCATTGCAATCGGTTTACAATCGCGCGGCACGACGATTATTCAGAAGGAAGGTTTGGCGCGCCTGCACAATCTCGAACTGTTTCCGCAATCGCCAAGCCTGACGCTGGAAACGTATCAAGCGATCGGGCGCAACGCCGCGCGCTACGCGAAAGGGCTGGCTGTGCAGCCGGTGCCGGTGCAGGTTGACAACTGGGCGCGGCTGCGGCTGATCGTCAAGACGACGCTGCTGCACCGCCGCGAAACCGAAGAAATCCGTGACCAGCCGCCCATGGAGTGGCGCTTTGACTGGGAGCCGGATGTGTAGGAATTTATTTGAGAATTGTTGAACATCCACATTGTCATGCTGAACGGAGCTGTCCTGTGCTCGTGAAGCATCTCTTTGAAAAATCATTGAGATGTTTCGCTTCGCTCACCATGACAAAGATACACATTGAGGTTAGAGGCACATGTCATCCAAGCAGTACCCATTGATGGAAAATGCCGCCGACACGCTGCAATCGGCTAGCGGGCGCAAACTCACCGACATCACACTCGACGCTGCGAGCGCAGGCGAGCTTGAAATCAGCGATCTGCAAATTCAAGCCGACACGCTCCGCGCGCAGGCGGATATCGCGCGGCAGGCGGGCTTTCACCAACTCGCCGCCAACCTTACGCGCGCCGCCGAACTGACCGCCGTTCCCAATGCCGACGTGCTGCGCATGTACGAGCAATTGCGTCCTGGCCGCGCCTCCTATGAAGAACTCTTGGCTTTGGCCGGATTGCTCGAACAGCGCTACCACGCCACCGAAACGGCACGCATGGTACGCGAGGCAGCGACGATCTATCAGGCCCGAGGGCTGCTGCGACGATAGTAGTTCTTATTTTTACCATCTCAGCAAGGCATTCACTGACCATGCGCATGTAGTTTGGGGAAATCCATGACAGAGAAGGGCGTAACATGGCTGTTAGGAGCAGAAGTGCATCCGTATGCTAGTTCGGGCCGACCAGGATCGTATCATTGATCTGCGCCAATGCGCAATACCACAAGCGTCATGTCATCGTGCTGCGGCATGCCGTCCATGAAGCTGCGAACATCGTCCAGCAGGTTGGCAATTAGCACCGACGGCGCGACGCCGCCATGCGCTTGCAGCACTGCTTCTAATCGTTCAAAGCCGTACAACTCACCGCTGCTGTGGCGTGCTTCGACAATGCCATCGGTCAAGAACACCACCGTGTCGCCCGGCTCCAGCCGCACCTCGCGCACAGCGTACGGAATATCGGGCTGAATACCAATTGGCAAGGTCGGGCCAGGCACGTCCAGATAGTCGATGCGCCCATTGGCACGGCGGCGCAACGGCGTGATCTGGCCCGCATTAGAGAGCACAAGTTGCCGTTGCGCTAGATCAAGCGTGGCGTAGCACAGCGCCACAAACGAACGCGGCGGAATGTCGCGTGTGATCCACATGTTTGTTTCGCGCATGACCAACTCGGGCGTCTGATGATCGCGGGCTTCCGAGCGCGCCACCGAGCGGGCAATCGCCATCAGCATCGCACCCTGAATACTTTTGCCCGACGCATCGCCAATCAGGAAGCCCAACAGCGCGCCGTCAAGCGTCACCACATCGTAAAAATCGCCGCCAGTCTCCCGTGCGGGCAAGCAACTTGCCGCCAGGGCGAGCCCTTTCTGCTGCGGCAGCGCGCGCGGGAACAGATTGCTCTGAATCTGCCGCGCAATCGCAAGCTCTTGCTCCACCCGCGTCACCGATTCTTCATACAGGCGTGCGTTCTCCAGCGCCACCGCCGCCTGCGATGCAAACGCCTCAGCGACTTCAATATCACGTGAGGTGAACGAATGAGGTTGGCATGAGTCGATGTTGAGCACGCCCAGCACCACCCCACGCGAAATGAGCGGCACGCCCAGCCATGAGTGCACATGCTCGGATGTAGTGTTATGCGTCCACTCAGGAGCCTGATCCGTATCCTCAATGTACAACGCATGGCGGCTTCGTACCACTTGTGCCGCGCCGGAGCGGTAGGCGCTGTCCAGCATATCACCCGGCTGATGTGACGGAATGTTCAAGCCATGGTGCGCCGCGATCCGCAGCACATTGCGCTCGGTCAGCATAATTGAAGCTGTATCGTAGGCGATGACCTTGTGCAATTCGCGCAGGACCAGCTGCAACACCTCGCGCGTATCAAATGACGAGTTCAGAACCCGCGCCACCTCGCGCAGTGTTTCAGCCGTGCGGTGCGCAATTTGCTCGGCGACAAACAGGCGCGCATTTTCCTCGATCTGGCGCTCACGCGCCGCGAACAGGCGCACCTTCTGCACACCAAGGCTCACATGGCTGGCTACCTGACTGAGAAACTCAACCGTCTGTGTGTCATAGCGGCGCGCCGCATAATCTTGCAGCGAAATGACGCCGATTGGCTCGCCGCCCTCAGCCAGTAACGGCACGCCCACCCACGAATGCACCGTCTGCACAGGCCCAACAGCCTGCGGTGCAATGCCAAGCGCCGCCACATGTTCGCGCTCATGTGGAAGATCATGGAAGAGCAACGGCTTGCGCTGCTGCACAATCCACGCGGTGAGGCTACCGGGCGTGGGCGGCTTGCCATCCCAATTGATTGGAATGCGCTCACCTTGTTCGATAAAGATTGCATGCGTCACAATCCGCGTTTCTGGCTCGCAAATCGCAAGATAGAACACCGAAGGCTGGGCAACTTCGCACAGCGCTTGATACACGCCTTGCAACATGTCCTCAAAATGGTATGAGGCACTGATGAGTTCACCGATCTTCCCGATCGCGTTCAGTTCACGAATCTGGCGCTCGCGCTGCTGCACAAGCTGAATATTTTGCATATGCAGCGACACCTGCGCCGCCACATTTTGAAGGAACGCTTCCACGCGTGTATCAAAGGCGTGTGCATGCTCGGACGCTATGCTCATAACGCCCAACGCCTCACCATTGCCGCTCAACAACGGCACGCCCAACCATAGACTCAGCACCGATCGCATTGTCATACACCAATTCTGTCGCATAATCGCTCACATAATGCGGCTGGCCGCGCTCTAAAACCCACGCGACGAACGGATCGAGCGGCTGGTTGCCAAGATCGCGCTCGTGCTCATCCTGAATCTGAATGCCGCTTGCTACCGTCTGATTCGTAAAATCGCACACCACCATGGTGAAGCTGTCGAACGGCACAACGGTGTGGAGCGCGCCATGAACAATCCGCATAAATGCCGGCAAGTCAAACGATGCGCTGGCCGCCTGGCTGATACGCCCAAGGGCTTGCAACTCATGAATCTGGCGTTCACGCTCATCGAACAGGCGTGCGTTCTCGATCACAATCGCGAGCTGATTGCCAACCGCCTGAGCGAGCGCAAGCTCGGTTTCGGCAAAATCGCGCGGTTCTTTGCAGAAAAGGGTCAATGTTCCTAAGACACGATCCCCAATCCGTAAGGGGACGCTGCACAATGACACGTAGCCATGTGATTGGCCAGCCGGTAGCATCGCAAAAGGAGTTAGTCCCTCTGACACAACCATTGGACGATTATTTATCACAACATTGCCCTGTGCAGTGCCCTTAACTGGCAGGTGCGTTGTCACCTCGACGTATTCAGCGGTGAAGCCACGTTGCGCAAGCAGGATTAGCTGAGCGCCCTGCTCGTCTAGCCGTCGCACTGCGCCGCCTTCCAGATTAAACAGCGTTAGAATCAGCCCCAAAGCACGGTCGAGCAGCGCGGGCAACGGTTGCTGCAACACCAATTCGGCAGCTACGGAGCTCAGCGTCGCAAGCTCGACCGTGCGCGCCGCGACCTGATCGGCCAGCGCGATGCTCAACTCGCGCTGCTGCTGGTCGAGCGCGGCGTTTTCCATTGCCACTGCCACAACATTGCCGAAGCGCTGGAGCAGATCGACATCCGACTCATCGTACAGATCGGGCTGGTAGCTTTGAATGGAGATCACGCCGACGGCACCATGTCCGACCAGCAAGGGCACGCCCAGCCATGAGCGCGACTGTTTTTGCGTACTGCCAAACGGGCTTGGCGTAAGCCCTAACCGCTGCCGCTCCTCGGCAAGATCGTGGAAGAGCAGCGGCTGTCGGTCACGCACCAGGGCACCAGTAAGCGGGCCAGACTCGATATTCTCTTGATATTCGTGCTGGCCTTCGTCAACCAATAGCACCGTGCGGAAAAACTCTGGCTGATCAGGATCGCACAAGGCGATGTAGCATGCGTCGAAGGCGAACACGCCGTGCAACTCACGCTGCACGGCGTCGAAGATATGCGCGAACGAGGTGCTGCCCTGGCAGGCGACACTGATGTTGTACAGCGCATCCAGCGCACGCTGATTGCGTTCCCATTTATCACGGAAGGTGGCAAGCTGCGCCGCAGGATTATGCGAGTGTTGATGGGCGTTGGGCGCATTGGTCATGGTAGTCTCGGTACCTTGTGAAATTCCTCTGCTATTATACCGAATTTTCGGCGCTCGCGTTCAGGATGCTACATGCGCAAGTAGCAACGATCACAATTTCCTGTACAATTATGGTGACAACAAAAGGAGGATTCTCATGCAACGAACAACTGTGAGTACCAACACTACCTGGGAAGCGCTGGCGGGCTACGCGCGGGCCGTGCGCGTCGGCGACCGGATTCTTGTATCTGGCACCACAGCGACTGGCCCGGACGGCGTCGTCGGCATTGGAAATGCGGCGGCGCAGGCGCGCTTCATCCTTGAAAAGATTGAAGCGGCCATCACGCAGCTTGGCGGCAGCATGCGCGATGTCGTGCGGACGCGCGTGTACGTTCAGAAGCATGGCCGATTGGGAAGCGGTGGCGCGCGTGCATGGCGAGCGATTCAAAGATATTCGACCTGCCAACACGCTGGTGCAGGCGCAACTGGTCGGCGAAGAGTATCTGGTCGAAATCGAAGCCGAGGCGATTGTGGGAGCGGGCGATGCGCTTTAGTTTGCGGCTGAACAACGACCTCGCGCTTCCGGAGTATGTCGCGCTGGCGCAGGCCGCGGAGCGGGTGGGCTTCGATCAGTTCTGGGTCAGCAACGACCTGTTTTTGCGTAGCGCGCCGGTGATTCTTTCGGCGGTGGCGCAGGCAACCGAGCGGATCGAGATCGGCACCTGCATTCTGAATCCATACACGATCAACCCCAGTGAGATCGCCATGCTGGCGGCGACGCTCGACGAACTGAGCGGCTGCCGCTTTAACCTCGGCATGGCGGCGGGTGCGGCGGACTTCCTCGGCTGGGTTGGACTCGAGCAAACCCGCCCGCTGCATGCCATGCGGGAGACGATCAACGCCATTCGGACGCTGTTATGCGGCGAGCCAAGCCCAATCGACGGGCGCTTCCTGCACTGGACTGACGAGGCGTATCTGCGCTTCCCGGCCCCGCGCGTGACACCGATTTACCTCGGCGCGCTTGGCCCCGGCATGCTGCGGCTGGCCGGCGAACTGGCCGACGGCGTGCTGCCGCTCCTGTTTCCGCCGGAACACTTTTTCGGCGTGCGCCCGTTCATTGAGGAAGGCTTGCGCGCGCGTGCCGAAAGCCTGCCACCGCTCGACTTCGTGGCGTGCGTGTGGGTCTCGCTCAACGAGGATGCCGCCGCTGCTCGCCATGAGCTTGCCAAAAAGGTAGCCTACTACGGTCATTCGCTCAGCCCGCTCATTATGGAACGCCTTGGCCTCACTCAAGCCGACTTTGCACCAATCAACCATGCGCTGCACGCTGAACATGATGAAGCCAAAGCCACTCAGCTTGTGGATGAGCGCATGCTCCAGATTGGCATGGTTGGCCAGCCCGCCGATATCATCGCCCGGCTGGAGCCGCTGGTCGCCGCAGGCGTGCAGCACCTCAGCTTCGGGCCGCCGCTTGGCCCCGATCTGCTCGCCGCCGTTGGACTGCTAGGGCGCGCAGTGCTGCCGCATTTTCGCTAACCACAGGCACGCCCTACATGGAACAAAGCAGATAAAAAGCCTATAGACAATCTGCGCTCTTTCGTCTATGCTACGCCTACACAATTGATGACAAAAACGTAATCTGCTTGAGCGCTCCATGTGCCTTGCGCGGGACGAGCAGCGCTTGTGCCCAATCACGGACGCGCGCAGCGCAAAGGGGGAGTTTATGCGACATTCCATCTGGAAGCAGCGCGTGTTTACACTTGCGCTCGTTTGGTGCGCCATGATCGTTTTGGCGATTCCTACGCGAGCGCAGGCTCCCCAACCGCACCGCCCTTCGGCCAACCCTGCCATTGCCGTCTCCCACGAGACGCTGGATAATCTTGGGCGCAAGCTGCCCAACGGCGACCGCATTGTCAGCGTGCTGGTTAAGCTCGATGTTGCGCCGCTTGCTTCGTATCGGGGCGGCGTGTCCGGCCTTGCGCCGACAAGCCCCAGGATAACCGGCGCGCGCCAGCTTGATTCGGCTGCGCCTGCCAGCCAAAACTATCTTGCGTATCTCGATCGGCGGATGACTTCGTTCGAGCAGGACGCCCGCGCCGCCGTCCCGCAGGCGCGGGTGCTCACGCGCTACCGCACAGTATACGGCGGCGTGTCCATGACGCTGCCCGAAAGCCAGATTGCGCGGCTGCGGCAGGTGCCCGGCGTGGTTGATGTGCAGCTTGACGAACTACGCAAGCCGCTCACCGACCGCAGCCCGTACTTTATCGGCGCGGACGTAATCTGGAAGGCACTTGCCGCCGACCCGACGCTCGGCGACGGCGGGCAGGGCGTGATCGTCGGTGTGATCGACACCGGCATCTGGCCGGAGCACCCGTCGTTCGCCGACGACGGCAGCTACCCGCCACCGGCGAACTGGCATGGCGCGTGCGAGCAGCCGCATGACGCGTCGCCGCCGATTACTTGCACCAATAAATTGATTGGCGCGCGCGAGTCGCTGACGACCTACAAAGCACAAATCGGCTTACAGCCGGATGAGTTCGACTCGCCGCGCGATGACGACGGACATGGAACGCACACATCCAGCACTGCCGCAGGTAATGCCGGTGTTCCGGCGACGATCTTCGGCCAGCCGCGCGGCACGGTTTCCGGCATTGCGCCCCGCGCTTACGTCGCCATGTACAAAGCACTCGGCGCGTCGGGCGGCTTCAACTCCGACCTCGTCGCAGCGATTGACCAGGCCGTGGCCGACGGTGTGAACGTCATTAACTACTCGATTGGCAGCGTGGTGGCGACCGATCCCTACCAGGCGGTTGACTCCAGAGCCTTTCTGGACGCCTACGAGGCCGGCGTGTTCGTGTCGGTGGCGGCGGGCAACAGCGGCCCGGACGCCGGTACAATTGGCTCACCCGCCAACGCGCCGTGGGTCATAAGCGTAGCGGCCAGCACGACCGACCGGCAGTTCATCAGCCAATTGACGCTGCGGGCGGGCGCAGACCAGCTAACCGTTGACGGCGTATCGGTCACGCCGGGAGTCACGGACAAGCCGGTTGTGGATGCGGCCACATTGGGCGACCAAACCTGCTCGCGCCCGCTTTCAAAAGTGGTTTCCGGCACGATCGTGCTGTGCGAGCGCGGCGACGTGGCGCGCGTCACCAAGAGCGCCAACGTGCTGGCGGGCGGCGGCGCGGGCATGGTGCTGTACAACCCGACCGTGCAGGATGTCGAGACAGATAATCACTGGGTTCCGACGATTCACATCGACGCGCCCGCCGGAACGCAGGTCATCTCGTTCACCGCAGCCCACAGCGGCACCGCAGTGCTCGGCACGATCAGCACTGGCATTGCCACGATCAATCCGGCCTTTGGCGACGTCATGGCGGCCTTCAGTTCGCGCGGGCCGCTGCAAGACGATCAGCTTGGCATCAGCAAGCCGGATGTGAGCGCGCCGGGCGTGCAGATTCTGGCAGGCACGACGCCACAGGTCAGCGGGGCGAGCCTGTATCCAGATGGCGAATTGTTCCAGGCGATTGCTGGCACGTCGATGGCGGCCCCGCATGTCGCGGGCGCGGGCGCGCTGCTGAAAGCGCTGCACCCCGACTGGACGCCCGGCCAGATCAAGTCGGCGCTCATGACGACGGCCCGCACCGCAGTGGTGAAGGAGGACGGCGCCACGCCCGCCGACCCGTATGACATGGGATCGGGCCGCATTGATCTGTCGCATGCGGGCGACCCCGGCTTGACGTTCGACGTGCGCGCGGCGGATTACGCCAATAGCGCGGGCAAGCTGACCGGATCTCAACTATCCGAGCATCTCGATCCCCGCCATGCCGGATCGAATCAGCGTGCAGCGCACCGCCCACAGCACGCTGACTGAAACCGTTACATGGGCAGCAACCGTGGAAGTGACGCGCGGCATCACCGTAAGCGTGGAGCCGCCGAGCTTCACCGTTCCGGCAGGCGGCGAGCAACGCTTCACGGTCATGATTGACGCCACCGGCATGCCGGACGGCACCTATTTCGCGCATGTGCTACTCCGCAGCGGCGACCGCACGGTTCACATGCCGATCAGTTTCGTGAAGCACGAGCCGCCATTTGCGCTGGCGAAGCGCTGCGAACCGGCTGCAATTGCCGTTGGGCAGAATACCACCTGCACTGTTACAGCAACCAACAACGGCAGCGACGGCGGCGATGTTACCATTCGCGATGTCATGCCGCCCGCGCTCCAGGTGCTGAGCGACACCGTAGCGGGCGCAGCCTTCGACCCGGCAACCAACGTGCTGAGCTACACCGGCACAATTTCTGGCGTAACACCGGTAGTAGTCAACGTCGTGACCGGTACGAACGACGTGATATCTGGCTATCTGTCGCTCGCCAGCCTCGGTATTCCGCCAGCCCCCTGTTCCACGACATGCGATGACGACGCAATCACGTACATCGCGCCGCCGTTCACCTTTGGCGGCCAAACCTATGACCGCGTGACCATGGTGACGAACGGCTACCTCGGTATCGGCAGCAACACGCCGGTGCGCACGGTCAATCAGCGCTTCCCCGACCCGACCGTGCCGAACAATATCGTCGCACCGTACTGGAGCGATCTCGACCTTGATGGCACATCGCCCAACGATGCAGGCGCGGGCACATGGTCAGCGGCGTACGTCACGTTTGGTCCCAACTCACCGACATGGTTCGTCGCAGAGTGGACCGGCGTTGCCCGTTATGGGGCGGACTTTGCCGGAACAGCCCACACCTTCCAGGTCTGGATCGAGGGCGGCAGCGACCGCATGTTCATGGTGTACGGCCCGAACACGGCGACTGAGGATAAGCTGACGGTTGGAGGGGAAAACGCTGACGGCACGGCGGGTACCAACGTGTACGTTGACACAGCGAGTGGCGACGGCGCGAACGGCACCGGCACGCCACCGAAAGAAGCCGATATTCTGGCCGTCACCACTGCACCGGAAATACATCATAGCCATGCCTTCAGCTACCAGGCGCGCGGCATGACAGCGGGCGTGTACACTACCACCGCCGAGCTTGAAGTCGTCGTCCTTCCGGGGAACAACGGTCGCCACGGCAACTGTGACGATAACACCGTAATCATTTCATCTTGTCTGAAGGTCGGCACCCACCGTGGTGCCGACTACTCATTTGCCGAAAACGCGCTTGTCATGGATGATAGACGGATAGTGCATTGGACGACGAACAACAGGCAGGGACCATGCAAGCGCGCGCGCGACACCAAACATATACACCCGAAAAGCTCAAAATCCTGATTGTCAGCACGCCCAAAACGGGCAACACATGGCTTCGGCATCTGCTGGCAGCCATCTATGACCTGCCAACGGTAAAACTCGATTTTCCCTTTGATCCCGATCAGGCCAACGCGCATGGCGAGCGCTGGATCGCGCACCAGCACTACACGCCCGCGCCTGCGCTGCGCGACTGGGCCACGCAGAACAATGCGGTGCTTGTGACGACGATCCGCCATCCGGGCGATGTATTGATCTCGCTGTACCATCACGTTCGCTCGCTGCGTGGGCGCTTCAACTTCTACCAGCTTGGCGTGCTTGCCGACGATGACGGCACATTCGGCGCACCGGTGAGTGCCGTGGTGAACTCGGTGTTCAAGGATATTCTTGCTGTCTCGGTGGATTGGATGGCAACCGGCATGACGCGCACGGTGCGCTATGAGGAACTGTATTACAATCCGGTGGACACGCTCGTTGCGCTCACCGACACGATCATTCCAGTGTCGCGCGATGCTGTAGAGCGGGCGGTCGAGCGCTGCGACATCAATGTAATGCGTTCGCTGGCCTTCGAGGATCGCTCCTTTTACCGTAAGGGCGGTACGGGCGGCTGGCGCGACGTATTGCCAGCAACGATTGTTGATCTGTTGCGTACGATCGAACCCTACCCGGCGCAGTTCGCGGCGCTCGGCTACACGCTGGATACCGAGGATTCGTGGAGCACAGCGACAACCAAGCGGTTGACCCCCAAGGCTGCGTTTCTTGATCAGTGCGGCCATAGTCCCGCTACCACCTCGTTGCTGAAGACAATTTTCCTGTCGTTCGACTCCGCCGATGCGCAGCGCATGTGGCCGGAGGCGACCAGGACAACCGCGTTTCACGAATGGCTCAACGCGCCTGCCGATGCCAACCTGCCGTTAATCACCAATCTGGCAGCTTTTATCTGGCAAACGCGGCTGGATGTGCGCGCGGCTTTTCCAGATTTGTACGACCAGCACCGGATCGATGCGCTGTTCTGGATCGTCGGGCATGCCGCGCAGGAATACGAACTGGAGGACGAATACATCGCGCCGCTGCGCCAGTCGCTTGTCGCTTGGGCCGCGCGCCCGGACATCCACGACCCGGCTTCGCACGCCGACACGCCGCCGCTGACAAATCTGGCAACCTACTTCTACAGCCAGCGCCCCGATCTTCAGGCGGCCTTTCCTGATCTCTACGGGTGGCATCGCCTTGATGTGCTCCTATGGACTGCGACAACCGCTCCGCAGGAATATCACCTCGACGATGCCTATGTCGCGCCGCTGCACCGGTCGCTCGTTGAGTGGGCCGCGCGCCCTCTCATGAACGACTCAGCCGAGCGTAACGGCGTTCCGGCGCTGACCAATCTTGTCGCCTACATGTATCAGCGTCGCCCCGATCTGCAGGCGGCCTTTCCCGATCTCTATGGGCGGCATCGCATGGACATGCTGCTCTGGACGATTGTCAACGCTCCCAGGGAATATTCGTTCGGTGCTGATGCCGTCGGTCCGCTACGCCAACAATTCATGGCGTGGGCGCTCGACTCCCGCAATCAACGTCACTGGCGTGAGCGGAGCGCGTATCTCAGCCGCGCCATCCTCGCGCAGCGGCAGGCACACATGCCGAGCGATACAGTTATCCGCGCAGTAAGCTGGCTGCTGACACGCAGATGGAAAGCATGAACCCGCTATGCACGCGCTCCTCGTTGCGCCAGCCATAGCGCGTCCGCCGCCCCTCGCTCTGCATGCGAAAGATCAATAACGCCTGTCATGTGGTAAATTACCGTGGGAGGAAAAGAGGAAGAAAAACGTGTTTTGATCATGCCGCTGATTATACCGGAGCAATGGCACCAAATGTGCCGGAACAGC
>CAWIPL010000009.1:0-506111 GCA_963838085.1 uncultured Chloroflexia bacterium | reverse complement strand
AGCAATGCGGGACCGCATTCGTTGATTTACCTGTTCACGGCGCTCGGCACAGAGCAATTCCACAACGCTGGCTCCAGCCTGGATGGAATTGTCGATGAGTTCGGCAATAGCGTAGGCGGCATTTTTATAGCCGTTGTCGCGCATAGCCTGGACGGCGAGGGACGCGGGTACGATGTCGTTGGTCATAGGTTCCTCCATATGTCTTCCCAATTCGTGAATGCATCTGTGACCGCGCCGAAGCCAGGAAGATTGCTATCGACGACGGTGACGATTTCGGCGGTTGCATTGCCGCCGACGCGCGGGCCACGCATGGCGCGGCCTACCATCTGGCTGTACAGTACAAGTGATTTAGTCGGGCGGGCGATAACAGCAGCGCTGGTCTGCGGCGCATCGAATCCAGTGGTGAGCACGCCGTAGTTGCACAGGATACGCGGTTCTTCAGCGGGCGCTTTGTAGGCAGCTATTGCGCGGGCGCGCTCAGTGGCAGGCGTTGCCCCACTGATAGCGGCAACGTGTAATCCGCGTGCTCGAAGCACAGCAGCAAGCAAGCGTGCATGTTCGACTGAGGCGGCGAACACCAGCAGGCGATGGTGGCGCTGTGCAAGTTTTTCGATTTCAACGAGAATGGCGAGGTTACGCTGCTCATCTTCGGCGTAGCGCTTCAGGATGCTGGGCGGAATATCAAGCTCGCGCTCGATGCGGCGCAGGTCGGCAGTGGAAAGCTCAATGCCGCTCGTGTGCAGCAACGAGCGAAACTGCGCCTGCGCCAGGTAGCCTTCGGCCACGAGGAAGTCTATCGGATTAGCATAGCCTTCGATGTCCAGCATAACTTTGCGCCCACCAAAGAACGCGGCGAGCGCGGCGTCGGCATCGATGTCATTCCAGGTGCGTCCTGGCGTTGCCGTCAATCCTAGCAAAGCCGCAGGCCGCCCCGCATGTATCAAGGTGTTAAGGACGAGTGAGTATGTCTCAGCAATTGCTTGATGTGCTTCATCAATAATTACTAGCGAGCTGCGTCCACCTAGCGTGCTAATCACCGTCAAATTGTTCATGGCGGCGTTGTAGAGCTTGCTCAAGCTGGCGACGAGAAGCCCGTCACGACATTCGGCGAGGTCAAGCTCGTGCGCGCCCCAAAAGCGTTGCACTGTAACGGGACGATTGCCGAGATAACTCCAGGTTTGCTCGAATTCACTCGCCGCCTGCTCACACAATTCTTCACTGTAGGCCAGCCAAATCACCAGCGTCGGTTCGGTGGCGCGCAGGTGATCAGCAATGATTTGCATGGCGGTACGCGTTTTGCCCGCGCCAGTCGGCATGTGGAGCAATACGCGGCGCGGTTCCTGCGCCAGCGCCGCCATAACCTTGCGCGCGGCTTCGCGCTGGTGCTTGAACAGCGGCAGCGCGGCGGGCATGGTACGCATCGCAGGTATTTCTTCCTGCGTGTCTGGTGTTGGTGGCACCAAGCCAAATGTGTTAAACAGCGTTTGCTCGCGGTCGGAGCCACGCCGCACTGCGAGGTTGCGCAGCGTGGCGTAGCAATCGCCGTCACTTGGCACTTGGAGGACGCGCGCCAAGTGTTGTGCCTCGCTAGGGCGCAGCAGGTCAATAAGCACCGTGCGGAACTGTCGATCAGCGAGCAGCCCCGCTTCGCCATGGAGTCCAACGAGCAGGCTTCGCATGTGCTCCGTGGTGGCAAGGTCGGCGTCGAGCATGCGCAGCATACGCACCACTGACGAGCCGAGCAGTGTTTGCAGTGTGGCTTCGTCGGCTAGTTGTGGATTGAGAATTTACGTTTTGGAGGATAGAGCTTTTGTTGATGATAAATTGCAGTTACGCTTTCTGCTGCGGTACTCGTTGTAGGTGTGATCACTGTAAAACAGCAACGTTGCAGCATTGTATGTGCGAAAGCAAATAGCTTAATGAAAGACGCAACATCAGCTACATCGACGTTAGAGGGTTCGCATGCTGCTACTGAAATATCAGCATGTGCAAACAACTGCGGACTCATCCAGTGCAAGCCTGAACGGATATTCCACACTGAAGGAAAGTCATCTGAGGTTTGTGGTGTTACAATCACGTCAAGCCATTTGTTAATACAAGCTAATGGTTCAGCCAAGACATCACGTTCAGGAACTTCTGGAACTGGCTCACCGTGCCAGATTGCGTTCAGGGCCTCAAAGAGGAAATTGCTAACAGAAGAGCGATAAAAGTTTTGTTGTTTTGTGTTTGTCCAAAAGTCACCGCGGCCATGAATTAAAATTGGTTTACAGCGTGGCAAAGCCCCACGCACTTCACACGCAAACATTTTAAGCAGTGCTTCTTGCAAATAATGAGTATGATCGCGCATCTTTACGTAGTCGTGGCGAACCAATTTCTCGTTGAGTATACCTAGTCGTTGGTGAAGAAGACAAGCAATCAGCGCGAATGTAGTGAGGCGTTGCTGCCCATCTATCACGGTGTAAACGCTTGGAGGCATTGCGGCATGATCTACGGGCCTAATGCATTCGGTCACATCAAGTCCTTGCCGTAAAACAATAGAACCAAAATAGTGCATAGCTGAAGGGTCTTCGATAAATGCAGCAGTGCAATCAATAATATCCCTCAAGAACTGCGAAACCTCTTGTTCATTCCACAAGTATTCAGGCGCTAGCAGAGGTATGAGCAAGCCAAGATTTCCATGTGCGTAAAAGTCTTGAACGGATTTCGTTCGCGCATCAACTAGAAATGCTGGTGGAACTGGACGTTCATGAGTATCCATACCGCCTCTGTTTTTTGTTATGACTTCCTGTAACAAATATACTATAAAAAAGCCGAAAGTCAAGACCTCCGGCCAGAGTCGCTACTCAAGCACCATCAAGTCAGTTAACTCACAGTCGAAAAAAGCGCAGAGCTTCTCGATTGTTTCATGATCAATCCGCGTGACTTTCTGCTTGGCGATGCGATTTAATGTGTCTGGGCTCATCTGCACCAACTCGGCCATGCGCCGAAACGTGAGACTCCCAGGAGCCTCACCATGCTGCTGTTCCCACTCACGCATGAGATCCACGAGACGATAGTGAATTGGCAAGCATCCCTCACATTGCAATTAGCCAAATTGCTACTTGCATTTTGTTATGACTTCGTGTAACATACCCGTACTGGCTTGTTGTAACAAAACTTTTTAGTACAAAAGGGAGAATGCTTCGTGGCAATCGTTTATCAAGATGATCAACCCGGAAAAGTTTGCTCGAAATGCAAAGAATGGCGACCCATTATTCGATACAGAAAGCGCTTGTTGAGTCGTGATGGATACGATTACATTTGCTTTGAATGTAAAAATGCAAACAGCCGAGAGTGGCGAGCCAAAAATAAAGATCGCGTTCAAGAGCTAAACCGCGAATACCACGAGGCGAACCGCGAAGAACGGAAGGCATATCATCGCCAATATCGACGTGATCATCCAGATTATTTCCGTGGTAAAGCGCAAGAATTTCGTGAACAGAATCCTGCTTATCATCGCGACAACATGCGTGAATGGGCACGAGCTAACCCAGGTAAGATCAAAGAAAAGGACAACCGACGGCGGGCTTTCAAGATGGGAAAGCCCGACTCGTTTACAGCTACTGAATGGCTACAACTTAAGCACCGATACAACTATACATGCTTGCGATGTGGTAAACGCGAACCTGAAATCAAGTTGACTGCTGATCACATTGTCCCAATCAGCAAAGGTGGTGTAGGAACTATTGATAACATTCAACCTTTATGCAGACGATGCAATACTGCGAAACACGATGACACTATTGACTATCGACCGAATTGGGAGTAGTAACATACATGTTCGTCAAATATACGCCTTTATCAAAACCGCCCAATTGAGCGCGTTTGTCTCGCATTACTGAAAGCGCTTGTTCCTCGTTGTGCCCTAGTATTTGGGCAATAGAGAGCAGAACTTCCATCATGTCAGCTATCTCTTCCAATTCCGGTTTTTCTAATAGTTCTGCATGTTCTTCGGTCAGCTTTTCAAATAGTTGCTCTCGGAGTTGAGCGCCGTGTATCTGCCTAGTTACGGCTGTTCTTCCCGACGCCGCGATGACTTCAGGGATTCGGTCACGTACTAATTTTTGCTGGGATGGCCGGAAGTCAGTATCATCTTGATCGCGTTTTGCGCGATTACATCTAAAGCAAAGCGCCTGTAAATTACGCTCATCATCGACATGCATGTGTACGCCAGCAAGAGTAATCATGCCATCTCTATCTGCCTTATTTTTAGGAACAACATGATCGACGTCAATTGGTGAGATGCTTGCAGAAATACCACAAAGTTGGCATTTCTGACGTGCAGCTTTTAGAATTCTGTAGCGAACGGAAGCTTCCAAACGCGGAGTATCTGTTTTAGAAGCCTTTTTCTCAATCCATGTTCTTATTTTCTCCTCACAAACTTCCTTCGCTTCTTCAACAAGTGCTTCATTATCTAGTTGAAAATTTAGCAGAAATGCTTGACTTTTTCTATCATATTTTACAATGTCATGTTTGTAAGAGTTATTTTTGGCCAGCGCATGACTATACGCTCAAAATATTCTTGAACTGTTCTATCGTATCCACTGAGAGTCCGGGCTAACTCTGTTTTTGTTGCTGTACCTTTATGTTCGAGAAGATGAAGAATAATTGCTGGCTGATAAAGATCAGTCATGGACATTTTCTTCTTTAAGAAGAACAGTAATTCGTTGAGTTGGCGCATAGATCATGCCTTGTATGGTAAGTTGATAAGAGAAATGAAACTGCCCCACTCGCCACTGCCATCTGCTCGACATTGCGGAAGCGCCGCCCCCAATCCTTGATCTGCAATGAGAATTGACTCGCGTCGTCGTCCGTCCAGGTACCAAGCGACTTGTGGCTCACCAATGCCGCAACGCTCTCGATCCAGGCATCGCCAGCACCGGCGCTTTCCAGACGCACGCCCAGCGAACGCACCTGCGCGTCCGCGCCAAGCGCCGCAATGTGCTGGTAGCGTTGGGTTAGCTCGTCGCGCAACTCGGCGCTAGTGCTTGCAACCGCGCCAAACGCCGCACGCATGTCTTCCCGCACCTGCTCGACCAATACACCATACGCTCCTTGAAGTTCTTGCAAGCTGGTGCGCAGCTTCGCAAAGAAATTATCGAGCAGCGCCTGGTCGGGGGTGACTTCCGCAAGGAACGGCAGCATGCCGCATGCCAGCGGCAGGTCGGTAAACAGCAACTCATCGGGCGAGCGCGATTCGAGCAGCGCCTTGCGCACCGCTTGTGCCTGCGTGCTAATCTGGCGAGTAGCTCGGCTGTACGGCGGGAGCGCGCGAATCAAGCGGAATAACGGTGTTACCACATCGAGCACAGCGGGATGTGGTGTTCGTTCGAGCAGACCTGGAACAAGCGCCTGCGCCACATGGCGGTACACTGCGCCGCGCGCGCCGCTGATCTGGCTGCGCCGCACAGCGAAATTACCGGTTTGGCGCAACATGCGCTCAAAGGTGGCGATGTCGGGCATGGGCACATAGTTGCCATGCTCGTACAGCGCCATCTCGCCGATACTGGCGATGTAAGCCGCCATGAACAGCAGCGGAATCACGCCGCTCTTGACACCGTATGGCGCGGCTTCGAGTTGATCGAACAATTCACGAATCGGGCGTTCCTGTGGTGCAGTGGCGTCGAAGAAGCCTTGGATCGCGTCCCAAGTCGGCTGGAGGTGGAGCGGATCAGCGGCGGACGGCGCACCGAATCGCCAAACGCCTTCGGCGTCTTGCTGATGCATGCCGCTGCCACGCAGAATGCTGGCATACATTGCGCGCTCGGGTGGGTAGCCCTCGATATCTAATCCTTCTTGGTGTCCATGTTCAAGCATGGCTTCAATAAGATTACGGCGCGCTTTAGTGGCCGCAGCGGAAGGCGTTCGTCGCACAATCAATTCGTTCCACATGCGCGGCGATAGATGATACGTTTCGTCGCAAGCTCGCGAAAGCAGTTCATCGAGTTGCTTGGCGTTGCGCACCACCTCCAATCGCCCGCGCCGAAACCACTGGCTCGATCCAGGTCCATAATTCTGCGCCAGCGTTTGAGTTAAGGCTTGCTCAGCTTCGGAAAGGCGGCTGGAAACCTCGCGCCGAGCCGCACGATCACCTTCGAGTTCTTGTTGATGCTCCAAGATAGAGCGAAGCGCCGCAACATCGAGCAGCAGGTCGCGTAGCTCTTGCCCGCGCTGCGGAAGCACCACCACGCGTTGCGGCTCATGGACGCGGTCCGCATGGATGGCCCAGGCGTAGGCAGCGCCGAGCGCCTCATCGTCTTCAGGAACAATGTATAGTAGTTCACCGTCGGCGGTGTTGGTCACCTGAAGGTTGGACGTGAGCGTAGACGCTTCCACAAATGTCACATCAAAGATGCGCACTGCGCCGGTCTGGTAGCTGTGGCGGCGCGCAACCAACGGTGTTGGCGTGGCATATTGACGTAGCAGATCCACGAGCGCAGTGCGGTCGCTGATGGTGCGACGCGCTTCCTGCGTTAGCCCGTCGATATCGAGATCGCTACCTTCCCAGATCACATAGCTATTGCGGTGCTGGCGGTAGGCGATGTGTTTGCGCGCCTGAAGCTCTTGCAGTGCGCGATCTATCTCCGGCTCGGTGTATTGGTCGCGTAGCGCAAAGTGAATCTGCGCGTGGCTAGCTCGGAGGCCGTGCGTTTGTCCCAAGGCACCAAGCGTGCCAATTGTCGTCAGTACATCGACCAGCACGCCATCGGCTTCGGGAATTTGCGCGCGCGCCTCGGCAAGTTCGGCCCAGCGCTGCCCACGCGCCCGCCCAAACAAGCTTGCGCCGAGCGTCGTATGCACATAAGCGTAGAGTTGCGGCAAGCGGTACAGTGGCTGATCATGAGCTTGTGCAGTACGTGCAGAGTGTAAAAAATCCTGCACGCTCCATGGTTCGTGCGAGGTCAGGAACGCAAACAGCGAGCGTTCGTTTTGAGCAAGTTGGCGAAATAGCAACGGCACGGCGACCAACGTGAGCGGATGGAGCGGAAACGCTCGCGCAATCAACTGTTGCCATTCCTCGGATGAGACATCAGGCGGGCGAATCGCTTTGCATGCTTGATCATCAACCATCTTAGCTGCCCATTCTGCGCGTGAGGCGGCAAAGGGGTCAGTACCGGCAGGCATGAGGGCATGTCCAACCATACGTATCATCTGCACCGGCGGCTCTTGGAAGGGTAAATCGATGAAGCGGCCTTGTACCTTAGCCCATTCAGCGCGGCGAGTTGCACCGGCGGTTGCAGTGTAGCGTTCAAATGATTGATGCAAAATTGTCACAAGCATGCACGGTGTTTCACCGCTACGCGCGGCCATTTCAGCCAGCGTTTGCAGCACAAACAGATCGCGCTCTTCGTCCTGGCGCGCGGCGTAATCGAGGAATTGTCCAAGCTCATCGATAATGACCGTCAGCCCACGAAATGCTGTTCGTTCAGCCACCAACGCGCACGCTTCGGCTACCAGTTGCGCAACATACTGCGGGTCAAGATCAGGCGCAGTCGCAGCTTCAGCAATCACTTGTGGCAAGCGCAGGCGACCATCACGGAGCGGCTTGATTGAGCCCAACGTGCGATGCAGGGCCAGTAGCACCGCGCGGCGTAGCGAATCATTGTTGCCACTGACCAGCACTGGCAGCAGTGAAGGGCCGTGTGTTACTACCTCTGACACGCTTGCCATGCTATGTTCAGCGAGTAACTGCTGGCGCATCGCTACATTGCTGCGCAGGTAATGTGCGAGGAATACGCCATAGGCCGATTTACCTGAACCATAGGGACCGATGATCGAGAACGCGCGTGCTGTTGATTGAGCATGCAGGCCGTCCATAATTCGTTCAGTCGTTTGCACCACTAGTGGCGTTACCTGATAATCACGCACGCCGAGCCGAGTGTTAGCAAAGTCGCGTTGAAGATGCACAGAACGCAGATAGCGCGTATTTGGCTCAAGCGTTGTGGGCGTCTCAGGCATGCTGCACCTCGCTGGCAAATGCACGCGCTAGCAATTCCATATCGAACGAAGTATCATCGATCTTGTCCCACGCAACCTGTCGTATACCGGCTTGCTCAGAATAGTATGCGCGGCCATCAGTAACTTCATACAGATAGTTTAAGCGCGAAAGCAGCGCATCAGCCTCCAGGCGAAACACACGCCCTGGCGAGAATGGTGCGTAGGCCAGATCGCTAAAGGCTATTGTTCTTCGATTCGTGCCGCGCATCATCTGTGCAATCGCATAAGCGACAAGCGCATCCGGAAGCTCAGGTTGCGGGCCAGATGCGAGCCGATAGATATGCTGTCCAGGCAATATTTGCACAATACTCAAATCGAGTAATGGGCAAAGAAGCAAATCTTCCGCTGCTGTGGCAAGCGCGCGGGCGCTGGGCCGACAATAGCAATCGAGCATACAAGCAACATCGCGTTTAATAGTCTGGTCAGAAGGGATGCGATAGCTGTGGTCAGCAACAGCATTCTGAATCTGCTGGGCAAGCTGCATAGCAGTAAACTCGCCACCTTTGAGCAAATTAAATGTATAAAACCAAGTAAACGCCGCCTCAGGACGAGCAGCAATCTGCCAGTGAAGCAGCCAGTGGCTTGTAGGCGAGACAAGAAACGGATCCCATCCTTCATCAGCAAGGAGTGCATCTCCCAGTTGCGTAGCTCCATGCCCATCACCCGTAGCTAAACGCTCAAACACACCACAGACACGTCCCCAAAAACGTATGGATTGTGCCATATTTTTGCCAACGCCGAGCAAAGCAAATGCGTCCTGACGGTAGAACAAGTCAGGCGTTTCTTGCAGAATATCATATGCTTTCTTCAACCAGTTGCTACGCAAGACAAACGTTTCATGCCCGCTAAAGGTTGGCACGGAACCTGAGGGAAAGTAAGAAGCTAAGGAAAGTGACATAAGATACCAAGCTGAACTTCTACAAATATGCTATCAGTGACAAGACAAGCAAGGCATTGTGGAGGCACAGAATAACACAGCTCATGGTGGAACGCCAGGGAATCGAACCCTGCCCTCGCCGGTGCCGTTGGGCCTTCAGCGGCGCGTCGTCTCCAGCTGACTCGCGTCCCATATCATATTGAATGTACCACAACGCCAGGCGTGGCGCAACCTGCTACAGGCTGATTTATCTGTGCCTCTCCTCCATTGCCCTTCGTCGTTCATCATGCGTCAGGCTTATGGTACAATCGCCGCTATATGGACAACACAACGCAACCACAATGGCTCACATGGGCGCGGCGGCTTCAGGCGATCGCGCAGACCGGACTGGCCTACCCGAAAGATCCGTTCGATGTCGAGCGCTTTCATCAGGTGAGTGATGTCGCCGCCGAGATGATGGCTGCCCATGCGGGCGCGGACGTCGGCGATGTACGCGAGCTGTTCGCCATGCAGGTTGGCCATGCCACGCCCAAGGTCGATGTACGCGGCGTCGTTTTTCGTGACGACGGCATCCTGCTGGTGCGCGAGCTGGCCGACGGCGGGCGCTGGACGCTGCCGGGCGGCTGGGCCGATCCGGGCGAGTCGCCGTCTGACGCGACGGTGCGCGAGGTGTTCGAGGAGACTGGCTACCAGACCCGGGCCGTGAAGCTGCTGGCGCTGCTCGACCGCAACAAGCACCCGCATCCGCCCATGGCGTTCAATACCTATAAAATCTTTTTCCTTTGCGAGCTTGTCGGTGGCGCGGCAGCCGATAGCGTGGAGACGGCGGGCGCGGCGTTCTTTCGAGAGAATGAACTGCCGGAGCTTTCGTTTGGGCGGGTGCTGCCGGAGCAGATTCAGCGCTTCTTCGAGCACCATCGCCATCCTGAGTGGCCGACCGATTTTGATTAAAAGCAGAAAGCAGAAGGAAGAAGGAAGAAAAGGGATGCATGTGTATTTGCCTGTTGTGTAAGCAATAGTCAATGCGCTTTGTCAGGTTGAGCGGAGCGAAACATCTCAGAGATTATTCGATGAGATGCTTCATTTCATTCAGCATGACAGAGCATTACAAAGCAATACCATGCTAACTGCGTACTTTCTTCCTTCTGCTTTCATCCTTCTTATTTGAAGCATTATGATTTCTAACAAACTTTACCGCTTGCTCCAATGCCCGACATGTGGCTCGCGCGACCTCGTCGTGACCGATGTGGGCGTGCATTGCGCGCACTGCACCAACGATTATCCGCGCCACGACGGTTACATCGATCTCATGCCGCGCGGCATCGAGTTCGACTACGTCTCGAAGTACGTCTCCGAAGAAGAGGAGCTGGCCGAGGAGCTTGATTATCGCGACCTTGCGCCGCCGCTGCTGGCCGCTGGCGTGCGCGACCGGGCGCTGGCCCGGCTGCTCGATTTCCAGCCAACCGATGTGGTGCTGGATAACGGCTGCGGCACGGCCAAGCATGCCGTCTGGAACGCAGATAAGGTCGGGCTTATGATCGGCTCCGACCCAGCCACGCTGTTCGCTGACGCGGCAGTCGAGCAGATCACGCTCGCCAAGGCTGACTCGCGCCGCCTGCCGTTCGCCGACAATACCTTCGACAAGGGCTTTTCGATTGACGTGCTGGAGCACTTCCCGCGCGACCTGATCGACAGCTACATGGCCGAAATGGCGCGCGTCCTCAAGCCGGGCGGCCGCTTCATGGCCTTTTCCAACACCCGCGAGCCGTCGTCGTTGCAGCCGCTGGTCACTGCCAGTCGCAAGCTGGGGCGGCTGTTCGTGCGGGCTGGCGTGTACGATTTTCAGCGCGAGGCGCGCCGTAAGTCCGACCATGTCAAGGCGCTGGAAACGTGGGAAGATGTGCTCGACGCGATGCACAAGGCTGGCCTGCGCCCGGTCAAGGTCGTGTTCTGGAACAGCGTCTTCACCAGCTTTGTCGAGCATGTGCTGATGAAGCTGGGCGAGGCAGCGTTGGGCCGACGAAAGTCGAAGGCTCAGGGACAAAAGACGAGCAACAACAATCCATCGTCCTCTGACGGCACCGACCGCGAAATCCGCGCCCGTCGGCGGCTGCGCACGCAACTCAATCAGCGCGGCCCGGTGCTGTGGGCGCTTGAGGCTGTCACGTTGTTCATGGAGCTTGACCTATGGCTGTTTGGGCGGTTGCGCTCGGGCAGCTACTTCATCGTGGTGGAGAAGCCATGAGCGATGTTGTGTACCGCGAGGTGCCGGAAAGTAGCCTCGAACAATTCATCCGCACCGAGGCGCATGCGTTCGTCTCCGATCCACAGGACGCCCGCCGATGGCTGACCGAGCGGCACACCGGCGATTTGCGCGGCTTGTTTGTGGATGGCAGGCTGGTCGCGCAACTTATGCTGCTGCCGTTCCAGGTGGGCGCGGGGCGTGGCACCATGGCGTGTGGCGGGCTGGGCGGAGTTGCCACGCCGCCAGAGGAGCGGCGGAACGGCTATGTCGCGCGGCTGCTGCGCGCAACATGCGACGAATTGCGGTCAAACGGCACGTCGCTATGCTTGCTGTTTCCATTCAAAACAGCGTTTTACGGGCGCTATGGCTGGGCGACGTGCATGGAGCGAAGGCGCTACAACGGCGTTCCGGCATTGTTCGCGCCGTTTCGCAAGCGGCTGCATGGCCGTTTCGAGCCAGCGGGCATGGAGGCGGTGGACGATTTTCAAAAGATCTACACGGGCGCATTGCGCGGGCGCTTTGGACCAATCGTCCGCACGCCGACGTGGTGGGAAAAAGAGGTGCTGACTGCGGGTAAGAAGCCGCGCTACAATTATATCTGGCGCGACGAAGCGGGCACGCCGCGCTCGTACGTCTGCTATAGTCTGGAGCAGCGCCCGGCAGGTACGACCATGGTCTGCCGCGAGATCGTCGCGCTCGATCCGAAGGCGCGGATGCAGTTGTTCGGCTTCATCGCCAACCATGACGACCAATGCAAGGACGTGGTGTTCCAAGCGCCCGCCGACGCGCCGGTCAACCTGCTCATGCCCAACCCATTGGAGTGCGTGGTCGAGCCGTACTTCATGCTGCGCCTCGTTGACGTGGCGATGGCGCTCTCGTCGCTGCGCTACCCCGGCGATCTGCGTGGAAGGCTCACAATTTCCGTCGCCGACGATTGGTTGGAGCATAATCATGGCGTGTGGGCGCTAGAAGTGGCCGACGGCGCGGCGACATGCGCCCGCCTGCCAGACGATACCGAGGCCGATCTCGCGTGTGACGTGCGGGCGCTGGCACAGATCTTTGCGCGCTACCTCGCGCCGCGCACAGCAGCCGCATTCGGCATGCTCCAGGTCAGCAATCAGCCTGCGCTGGCGCTCTTTAACCAGATGTTCGCTGGCCTTGCGCCGTTCAGTTCGGACTTTTTCTGATAAGAAGCCACAGAGGACTCAGAGAACACGGAGTTTGAGCCGCTAATTCTCTCTGTGTCCTCTGTGTTCTCTGTGGCTCGATGAAACCATGCGCCCACTTTACATTTCGCCCGTCGGGCGCGGCGGGGTTGACTTCGGCATCCAGAACATCACGCGCTCGGTGCGGCGCTACGGCGCGCCACGCGCTGAGTTGCTGCGCCTGCCGGAGCTGTACAATTTTACGCCATGGCTGATTCCGCGCGTGCTGCCGCCCGGCTGGTACGAAAACTTCGACATCACGCAGGGCCGCTCGCGGGTCGGCTTTGCGCTGCGCGCGCCGGGTCGACCGCTGGTCACTACTGTGCATCACCTGACCACCGATCCGGATTTGCAGCCTTATAGTTCGCTCCAGCAGCGCATGTTCTACCGATTGGTCGAGAGTCGCTACGACGGCTGGAGCATACGCGAGGCCGACGCGGTGGTGTGTGTCTCGCGCTACACCCAGCGCCAGGTCGAGCAAGTGTACGGTCGCCGCGACACAGTGCTGATCTTCGACGGCATGGATACCGATGTGTTCGTGCCAACGCCCGGCATGGCGCGCCGCGACGACGGCCTGCCGCGTTCTGATGCGCGCATGCGGCTGTTGTTCGTTGGTAATCGCACGCGCCGCAAAGGCTTCGACCTGCTGCCGAAGATCATGGATCGACTGCCCGACGATTATGTACTGTACTATACCGGCGGCTTTCAGGGCACCGACCAGGGGCCGCCGCACCCGCGCATGATCCCGATCGGCTCGCCCGACCGTGACGGCCTCGTCGCCGCCTACCAATCGTGCGACATTCTGCTGTTCCCGTCGCGGTTGGAAGGCTTCGGCATCGCGCCCGCCGAGGCGCTGTTGTGTGGCCGTCCAGTCGTTACGACCAACGCCTCGGCGCTGCCAGAGGTTGTCGATGATGGCGAGAATGGTTTTCTTTGCCCGCGCAACGATGTGGCGGCGTATGCCGAGGCGGTGCGGTGGCTTGGCGAGGACGCGGCGCTCCGGCGGCGCTTCGGCGAGCATGGCCGCGACAAGGTTGTGCGCTCGTTTGGCTACGATCAGCTTGGGCAGGGTTTTGTCAACTTGTACCGGCGGCTGCTCAACAAATAAGAACCGAGAACTGTAGGGGCGAACCTTGTGTTCGCCCCTACAGTTCCTACGATTTTCTTCTTTGTTATCATCATGCATCTCTCGTGAAATTGTGCTATATTTAGGTTAACCAAAATCATCTAAAAGTGAGGACGCGTCGTGCCAAAGATTGAGGAGCGTAATGTTACAAGCCGTGGTGTGAGCCGCGCAGTTGAAGATTATCTCAAAGCGATCTACACCTTGCAGCAGCATGGGCAGGTGTCGACCTCATCGCTTGCGGATCAGCTTAACTTCAAGCCTGCGTCGGTGACCGGCATGCTCAAAACGCTGGCTGACATGCACCTCGTCGCGTACACGCCCTACCGCGGCGTGGAACTCACGCCACCCGGCGAGAAGATCGCGTTGGAAGTGGTGCGCCATCATCGCTTGCTGGAACTCTATCTGGTTGAGGCGCTCGGCTATAGTTGGGACGAAGTGCATGACGAAGCCGAGGCGCTGGAGCATGTCATTTCGGAGAAGTTCGAGTCGCGCATTGCCGCGCATCTCGGCCACCCGGACTTTGATCCGCATGGCGACCCGATCCCGACGCTTGAAGGCGCGCTGCCGTCCGGTTCCAAACACGACCTTAGTGAACTGCCGGTCGGCGCATCAGGCATGATCGAGCGGGTGAGCGACCAGAACTCCGAGCGATTGCGCTATCTGGCCGATCTTGGTTTGGTGCCGGGCGCGTATGTCGAGGTCATTGCCAGCGCGCCATTCGATGGCCCGGTTTCGGTGCGCGTGAACGAGGCAATCCACCCGCTCGACCGCCGCCTGGCGCGCATGATTTACATCTCAGAGGACAAAGGAACGAAGGAGTTGGAGAACTGAGGCAACTTGTCAGCTTTCCAGTTCCTTTCCTTCAAATTCTCAGTTCATATTTCTTACCCGGCACGTTTCCTGCTTTTGCTGCTTCAATAACCATAAACTATCAAGGAGAAAGCCGATGCTCCCGCTGGGCGATGACAACAGCCAACGCCGCATTGTGCCGTGGGTCACGTACGCGCTGATCATTGTCAACATCATCGTGTATTTCATCGAGATTACGTCGCCGCGACCCGGTGCGCTTCGTGTATCAGTGGGGCACAGTGCCGGCGCAGGTCGCGCAGGGTCAGAGCCTCGTCACGCTGTTTACCTCGATGTTCCTCCACGATCCGGGCAACTGGCTGCATATCGGCGGCAACATGCTGTTTCTGTGGATTTTCGGCGACAATGTGGAAGATGCATTTGGGCATGGGCTGTATTTGATCTTCTACTTACTGTGCGGTGTCGCCGCGAGCGTGGCGCAGGTGTTGGTGAACACCAGCGCGGATGTGCCGGGCATTGGAGCGTCGGGCGCAATTGCGGGCGTGCTGGGCGCGTATATTTTAATGTACGGCACGAATTGCGTGCGGGTGCTGGTTGGTTATTTCCTCGTATCGGTGCCAGCATTTATTATGATCGGGCTATGGATCGCGTTGCAGCTATTCAGCGGCTTCGGCAGTATCAGTGGCGGCTCAACCGACAACGTCGCGTATTTTGCACATATCGGCGGCTTTTTTGTGGGGCTGGTGCTGGCGTTTATTCTGCGTGGCATGGCCCGCAAGCCCGACCCGATGGCGGCGCGAGCCATGCGGCGGTAATGCGATTGAATGCTATTATGGCATGTGACGGCGGCGGCAGGTGACATAAGCCCTGCCGTCTTTGTGCGTTCGCAACATAGCATGGGCATGTTGGTGACATAAAGAATCCTCTGCATGCCCGTTTCCTCAACAGTGTTGCAGACCGTCGCCATTTTTGCACGCATTAGCTACCGTTCTGTACTTCTTTTTCCGCACCATGATCTGTACAATCGTAGAGAATACATACGCTGAGAGGAGATATCCATCCCTTGACCAACGAAATCAAGCAGCCCGATCACAGGCCGGATGTTGCCGCGCTTCAACAGCGTATTGCCACATTAGAAAGCCAGCTTGATGAGCGCTCCCGCGAGGCTGCTGCGCTCCGCGGAAACCTGTGGACCTTGCACTCTGTCATTGATGCGCTTCCCTACGCGATCTACTGGAAAGACCATGACCTCGTCTACCGTGGCTGTAATCAGCGCTTTGCGGATGACATGAATCTTGACTTTCCGGCATCTATCGTCGGGAAAACTGATGCTGATTTGCCGTGGCAGCCCGAAGAAGTGACTGCATTCCAGAAAGTTGATCGGCGCGTCATGACCAGTGATGCGATAGAACAAGATATTGATGAGACAGTGGTTCATGCGGACGGGACGCAAGAATGGTTTGAAACCTACAAAATCCCTTTACATGATCAGTCATCTAAGGTCGCTGGCGTGCTAGCAACGTATATCAACATCACTGAGCGCAAGCGTGCCGAGGCGACCGTGTTGGCGCAGACTGCTCTGCTGCAGGAGCTTTCAACGCCAGTCATTCCACTGAACGATCAGATTGTAGTCATGCCACTCGTTGGCTCAATTGACTCACAGCGTGCGCAGCAGGTGTTGGAAACATTGTTGACAAGCATCGCGGAGGCGCACGCGCAGGTGGCTATTGTTGATATTACGGGTGTGCCGATGGTTGACACGCAAGTCGCCAACGCGTTGATTTGGGCTGCGCAGGCCGTGCAACTACTCGGCGCGCAGGTGGTGCTCACCGGCATTCGCCCGGAGGTGGCGCAGACGGTGGTTGGTCTGGGTGTAGAGCTGCGCGGCATTACCACGCGCAGTTCGCTGCATAGCGGCCTTGCGTATGCGCTCAGTTTGCCTTCTGTACGGAGAAAGTAAGTTCGGATAGAGTTACCACAATTCTGTTAGAGTGGCCGAACGACAAGCATCAGCCGCCGATGGAGGCGCGCTGCACAAGACAGACGTCAAAAAGCCACGATCTCGGGCGCCGGAACCAGTCGGGTGGCATGCGGTGGTTTGGCGGTGCTACGGTTATGGAAGGCAATGTTATCTGATTGCGGGTGGTAGAAATCTCTTCGGGAAGACATAGAAGGTCTTTTCGTCTTTGAGCCATTCGATAAGCTTGAATATCCCGACATAGTTTAGCGCGACCCCTAAACCAATACCGAGAATCCAATCAAGGGAAGTCGCCAGGTTGCCCCGAAAGACGAGCAACAAAGAAATAGACCACAATGGGCAAGAGCAGAATGTCCGCAGTAACCATGCCCGGGTTGTAGAAGCTTTTCCCTTTGATATTGAATAGAAACGTATGGGCGACAAAATTGCCGGCTGAAACCAGTATTGTCGCAATACCTAACCAAATCACGTTCTCACCAAACATGGCAGCAAGAAAGTAAAAGAGCCATCCAACAATAACGTTGATAATGAGCGCCGTATTGGAGTTGAGTGGATAGCGGTCTGGCTGGTTGCTCGCGAACATAACCAGGTTCATCATGCCCGGGAAATAGCCAGGATAGCGATATTCTTCGAATTGATGCACGAACAAAGCAATGAGGCTAATCCACAGTACCAGGGACAGTTGGCTCAATGGAGTGAATAGTAAATAGACACTTACAGCTAAAGCAAGTGCCACACCAATATCGAACCAATGTTGTCTTAGGAGGTTAATAGTTCTCTCCTCTTGGACGAGCCGCTCAATGACCAAGCTTCAGCGGCGGCCTTGCAGGAAGCATGTTCGACTGATCGGCACGGTGTCAACTACAAAACGAGTTTACAAAATCGGCACGGCAAGACCGTCAGGCTGGAAGCGACTGTTCGGCGGCATGGGAAGCTTCTCACTGTGGTTTCTCGCCGCAAATCATCAAGCTCAGCCAGAGCGTGTATGCTTCAGGCGAAGCCAGGAACGTTGTCAGTGCGGCACGATACCGTTCTAAATCTTGTTCTGACAACAATCCGAGTTTGACGAGTGAGTTCATTCGGTCGGGGTCTATATGCCGCAAAAATGATTCGACGCCGATGTTCTCGCTGTGAGACGCAAGGACTTCCACATCGATATTGCAGAAACCGGCAGCTTTGAGCATCGGCGACAAACGCCGCCCAATCCGCCGATTGCCGCCCCGTGCTGCTTGCGCCTGTCCGAACTTTTCAAGTACGATTGCGAATTCTGGAATTAGTGGCTCGAAAAGCCCGAAGATCTCATCATCAATATCATGAATGATTAGCTTGCCGCCCGGTTTGAGGACACGCCAGATCTCCTTCGCCGCGCCCATGGGGTCGGACACATGCTGAAACAGAAAACGCGCGTACGCACAATCAAACTGGTTTGCTGCCAAGCGGGTATCCGTGACCGAACCTTCGACAAAGCGGACGCGCTGGTTGGCTTTGTTGTGCAAGTACTGCTTGGCCTGCGTGAGCAAGGCAGGGTCAACCTCGAGGCATGTGATCGGGCTGGTTGGTACCAAAGCTAACAGTTGCTCGGTGATAAACCCTGGACCACTGCCCAGTTCAAGCACCGACATGCCATCCTTCAAACCGAACCAGGACAAGGTACGTGCTTCCTTGGCCCATCCCGACTGAGCCTGAGCGGCCAAGCGCTGGATTTCGGCGTGGACGTCGTGGTGCGCTGCCTGTAGATTATACGATCCTGAATTCAGCCATTTCCTTCTGCTCCTTATGCGTGGGTGAGGTGCGAGTGTGAGCCGCCCACCGAGAGTGTTCAGCCACCGCCAGCACGACACCGAATCTCACCCAACGTGGTGTGCCGGTGGGTCTCGGGAACGCCACATTCCACCACAAAACAGCACATGGACGAACTGCGCGGCGCTTGGAACAACGCCAACAGTTTCCTCGGTTGATAGTAGCGGATGCGCATTTGGCCGACGCAAACGAACAAATTTATGAACGAACTTCGAGTCGCACTGTCGCGGTATCGCCTTCCTCAAGATGTTCTGCTTTTCTGACACTCGCTTTGACGGGTACCACGTAGCGGCCATCTTTGGGAAACAAGGAAGTCTGCCACTCAGTTTTGCCGATCTGCACATGGACCGGGATCATTCCCCATCCGTACGTCACGATCTGTGCTATAGCTTTTAGATCGCGGCACTGCTGCGCCGGAACGGTCACGAAGTACCACGGGGCAGGACCTTTCCAGTATCAAAGTTTGCCATTAAACTCAAGTTTCATAGCGACAGTTTATTGAAATAGCGAAGCTCTAATGAAGTTTACGTTACATGGGGAAATGCATGATGCAGCGTTGGACCGTTCACGCTGAACTCACCAGTGAGGATGAAAGCGCAACCACACCGTTGAACAAAGCGTACCGCCGAAGGAAATACGTGGCGAAGGCAGACTTAAATAATTTCATACCAGCCTCCACGCTGATTTAGCGGAAGTTGAGATGAGCATGCACCCCAGATAGTCGTATTATAACATCTCATAACTGTGATCGTAGTGCTAGAGGCGTGCGAGTTGCGGCCCCAACGTGTTGCGCTTGATCCGCGCTCAAGCGCGTCCGGCGTCGGCTCGAAGCGCGTGTTGGGCCGTGCAGACACGCCGTCACGCCCGTCAGCAGTCGAACACCGACCAGCAGATCTCGTTGCGCAACCGCTGATCCTCCAGGACGAGTTCGCGAATCGCAGCGGGGAGCTGTTCGCGCTGCCAACGGCACTCGCGCCGGCCGGCGCACTCACCCGCGCATCCGGGGCGGCCGCACGCGCGGCCTTGATCGCGTAGGCCGCAGCACCGAGTTCGTGTGCGGCGACATGCGCCACCACCGCCGCCTGGCCGGCCGCATAGGCGGCGTGCCGAGCGGCTCCGCTCAGCGCTCGTGCCGCAGCCATGGCATGGCCACCCGCCGCGCGGGCCTGAGACATCGTGATCTCGCCGCGCGCCCATGCCCGAATCTGTTCGATCGCCTGGCGGGGCCGCGGGTCCGCGGGCTGCGCCGCCTCGAAGAGGTGCAGAACGTGCTCCGCGCACGTTGCGGCCCACAAGGCGAGGAGTTGATGATCCGCATCTGTAAGCGTCCCGCCACGGCGGATGGTGATGAAACGGGGATCGCGGTCTTTGGGAAGTATCACGGCTGCACCGTCCTGTCTGCATCTGCCCAACGACCTAGCATCACCCGCCGCCCTAAGAGGCAGGCTTGATAGACTGAGAGAGCCATGACATGCCACTACATAACAAAATCGCACCGATAGGGCGGTCGGGTGCGTGCGCATGTTGGGCGGCATCCAGCAGTTGTTGTCTACAAGAATCGTAGTTTTAGTTTCAAAGAGCTAATCTTCTCTTCGATATCCTCTATCTCCATTACAATATGTGGTTCGGCCGCTGAACCATAGATAGCTTCTTGCTCTCTGAGTTTCTGCAGTCGGCGCTCATGCAAGCCGATCAAACGTCGAATTTTCTCTGATTTCTCTTCCTGAGATCTTATCGTACTTGTTTCTTGGGAAGGTGTATAAGCTTTAACCTTCGACTCTCTCAAGGTATCACGAATAATTTTAGCGATATCACCCTGAAATTCAGGAAGTAACTGAACCTGTTGGTGAATTTGCGATATCGATTGCGAGATGCTACTGATAATCTGATCAGTTCTCTTCGCCGGCTTACCTTCAGTGATCTCTTCTATGCAAGAGAAAATTTCGGTTAAAATGCTTTCTGCTGCGCGAATATTTTTGCTTGTGAAGAGTGAAAGATCTAATGGAATGAAAATTGTGTTGCTAGATATGTCTGGTGCTGGGATTGCGTCAAAAATTAGCAGGCCTGGCAAATCACGGGGTTTAACCCCAAACTTTTTAGCAAGCTCCAGAGTAGGGTTAATGTAAACACTTCGCCTCGGCAGGTTGTCCAAATATTGGGACTCTTCCGACGTGAGCGGCTGTTCCATGTACATCCACGTTGGTGGATTTACGATCTCTTGCCATTTTCGTGAGAAAACGAGACTGAAAATGCCCGCATTGGCAGAGAGCGCATCTATCCATTCGATAGAATCAGCCAGAAACTCCAAGACAACACTGTGAGAAGGTCGATCGTCAAAGGCGAAGAAGCAAAAGATTCGCCCCTCAGGTGGAACTGTGCCTAAAGCCCAGGCTATATCATCAGAATTCCTTACAATAATCCCCATAGACCCCTCCGAATCATGCTCTATATAGCGCTCAGTGTAAGCTGGTCCGGTTAATACTGTGCATAATTTCCGATGTATACGCGGGGATGTGGCCCATCCCTTTCAGAGCCTCCATCAAATTATATAGCAGTTGTGTGGTGGTGTGCAATCAGGAGTGCGTGTGATGGTTGCCGCCCAACGGCCTGCGCTTCACCCGCGCCGCACACATAGATCGAGATAGGTGTGGTTTTGAAACATCGTTGTAAAATGCCACCGATCTTGGGGCCGCGTAGCGGCGTCGGCGTGCAAGCGCGTGTTCGGCGGCAGCCGTTGTGGATCTACAATGACTTGTTTTTGTCGTTCTTTTGAGGCAGCCTTCCAATGTTCGATGCCTCATAAAGCTTGTGATTTACAAGTGTAGACCGCACTCAAATTCTCATCTACTGCTCTTAATTAAGCCGAATCTCGGACATGTCTGAGTATTTCGTCCACAACGCTGACAAGCGGCGGTGTTGCATCTATGACGATGCCGCTGCTGGGTATGTCTTGTTTCGTTCGATGTAGTCGTGCAACGAGTTCCTTTTCCTCTGGTCTTGCGCCCCAGTCAGTTGGGTCCCGCGCCACGCGCTCATCAATCCGCCGATACAATATGTCAAGGTCGTCGACCTCAAGAACAAAAACGCCGTCAAATAAATCGATGAATTTTAAAAAGTTCCTCGAACCACCGCAGAAGAAAGAGATTGCGTTGCTGTGATCAGCGATCACGGATGTAACTTTGTCTATATCCCAAAGGAGATGTTCCTGTTGCCATACGGCCTTGTCCCACTCGCTCTGATGGACCGGTTCATTCAGGGGTTCCCCTGTGTTTGGATCACCCCGATATTTCAATTCCCGGTCACCGTGGAGGACGTGATAACCGCGCCGCTGCAATTCTTCAGCCACCGAGGTTTTGCCTGTGCCGGAGACTCCCTCGATAAGATAATTTCGCTTACCCACTGTCCTTACCTCTACTATCCGTGTGTTATGGTTTGTGATTCATGCTCACTGTGAAGCGAGTATAGCAGATCTTAACGAGATGGACTTGCTGCCGCCCAACATGTAATTATACTGCCAATCAGCAGCCAAACATCCTACATGCATATGCAGCATAAAAGGCTCAAACGGCATGTTATGCTGCATATACGCGGTATAACATGCCGTTTAAAGATGTTATATCGCAGATCATTCGGGCATGTTATGCCGCCAATAAGCAGAACGCCACCATGGCGTCCCAGCGCTACCCTCGCTGCGCCCGCAGCAGCGCCACTGGCGCGGTGAAGGAGTAGCTGCCCTCAGTCAGCAGCAGAGCGTCGCGCACCTCTCTCGATGCGCCCTCGATCAATGTACGAATCTGTGTAATCGAGAGGAAGGGCGTATTCATGCGCGCCACCCACGACTCAAACTCCAGCAAGAGCGGCCATTGTCCGATGAATTCGGCGGTAAATCCGGCGGACTCCATCATGACCTGCCATTGCGCGGCGGAGTGGTCGCGGACATGCGAGGGATCACGCAGCAGTTCAATTGTGTTCAGGAACGTGTCGGGCAGTGGCGCGGCGCGGCGCGACGACATCGACCAGCAGCAGGGTGCCGCCCGGTTTCAGCACGCGCGCGAATTCCTGCATGGCAGCCGACGGGCGCGGCCAGTGGTGGGCGCTGTAGCGCGTCGTCACCAGATCGAACGCGTTATCGGGGAACTGAAGCTTCTCGACATCGCCGCGCTCCGCCACAACATTGGCAAGGCCGCGCTCTTTTGCGAGGCGGCGGACCTGTGCCAGCATCGCCATGGTCAGATCGACGGCGACGACTTCGGCGACATGCGGCGCAAACGCCAGCGCCGTGTGTCCCGCGCCGCAGCCTGCATCGAGCACGCGCTCATCGCCACGCAAGGTGACGGCCTGGAGCATGGCGGCGAGGTCGGGGCCGCCCACGTGAACGGCGCTGGTGGCATAATTCGTGGCAACCGGACCAAACTGCTGCTGAACTGACGATTTGCTGTCCATCCCGACCTCGCTGTTTTTACAACTGCCGCTCGCAGGCACATAAAAGTTCCGAAAAGTGTACCACACTTTTTTCAACCACCGTGAAGGTCGAACTGCTCGCCCGCGCCGTATGTGCGCGCCTGTCCGCCAGCATAGATCGTTACTGCGCTCTGTCCATACACTGTCCAACTATGGCCCGTTCCATCGTCGAGCATGCCGGTGCGCTCGTCAATCCCCAGCAGCGTGGCGTCAGGCAACAACTTACTAAGTTGATCAGCCCAGCTTTTGCCGAACGTATTGTGGTGCGGTAACACGCAGCATCCCAGCACAGCACCAAGCCCAGGAACGATCTTGCGTGCCTGCGGATCGTACAAATATTCGCACAGCGCCATTGCACCGGCGCTGCTGCCCGCCAGCACCGCGCCTGCCTGATAGGCTTCCTGCATGGCATGCCAGCAGGCGCTTCCGGCAAGCGTCTGCGCCAGGTACGCTGGAAAGCCGCCCAGCATGTAAATCAAGCGCGCGACACGCAGTTCAGCGGCGAGACTCTCGTCATTGGCAGAAGCGTTGTCGATGATTGGCAGCGAAGTCACATTGGTTGCGCCGAGGCTTTGAAACCAGCGCACACCGTTGTTGCCCGCTCGCTGATCGTTGTTGTCAGGCGCGGCGGCAGTGGGAATGATACGAATCGCCGCATCGTGACCGCCCGCCAGCATAATGGCCTGCTGGTCTGGATCGGCCATGCGCCCGCCAAATTCTGCCCCGCCTTCGAGCAATAGAAAACCCATTGGCAATGTTTCTTTCTGACAGACGAACGCGCATGGTGCGCTGTCATCTGCCTAACGGCACTGTTTCGCCTGCATGATAAATCGTCCGCGCGCCGTCGCCATCGAACACCGACACCGTTTGGCGTCCTGACACGCGCCACTCTGCGCCTGGCCCCTCGCGTACCAGCGCCGTGTCCTCATCGACGCCAATCAATGTGGTTGTCTCTGGCGCGGAGGTGACGATAGCGCGAAAGAGCTCCTGCCCCACGAAGTTCGCCACCCGGTCGAAGTGCGGCATGGTCACCAATCCCGGCACAATCCCAAATGCCTGCACCCACTGCGGCGGTTGGCCGTTCATGATGCTGCGGATGCGCAATGTATAGCTGCCCATCATCATCGCGCCCGCGCTACAGCCTGCCAGTACCGCGCCGTGTGCCAGCCCGTCCGTGATTGCCTGCCATGCGGGCGTACCGCGCAACGTCTCGACAATGTATTCCGGGTTGCCGCCTGAAAAATAGAAAAAGTTCGCCTCGCGTAGCGCCGCCACAACCGCTTCGTCATGCGCATCGTCGCGGCCAACCAGCGTCACCGGCGTCACCGTCGCGCCCAGCGCCGCGAAATGCGCGACACCCAATGCATTCCAGCGCTGCGGCATGCCAAGCTCCAATCCGCTGGCTGTGGGGATAACTACTACGTGTGTCGATGATGGTCCGCCAAGTGTGTCGAGTAGCAGCCGGTCGGTGTCGTTCATGGCCGGCGTGTATTCGCCCGAGCCGACCAGCGCGAGCGCGCCCGCTGCGTAGTTCGAAGCGTCCACAGTTGCTCCTTTTGATAAAATTCATGTCCAGAAGTACGGCTGAAACGGCGTGCGGGATCTCACAAAAACAACAAGGCACAGAAGCATGGCTCCTGTGCCTTGCGTCCGCGCTGGAGCTAGCGCGCTATGACATTGGTACCTGCGGTACGATCATGCACTCGATGCGCTCGAAGATTTCGCGGATCGAGTGTCCAGTGATCGTCAGGCCGTGGTTGCGCAGGCCAATCACCGCCCGCGATGGGTCGGGTGCCTGACGCACCAACTCGGCCACCTCGGCAGCCAGTTCGTACGTGCCGCACGGATAATTCACCTGCGTTGAGGAAATGGGGTCGCGCCACCATGCGTGAATATGCACAATCGCGCCGACCTCAGGGTGCTCGCGGTAGATCATGTAATGCTCAATGGCATCGACTGATACGCGGCGCGGCTCTACCGAGGGCGGCACGCTGAGCTTAATTAACAATTGATCAGGATCGAAGCCAGTTACCAGCAGAATATCGCGCCCGATTGTCTGAAGGCGGCTCTTGTCCACGCCAGAGGCCGACATCCAGAAGAAGCGCAAATCGTGGGGCGCGCGGGCGCTCAGATTGCCGTAGCTCAGCCCGCCCATGCCGTATAGGCGCTTGATATGGCGCATGTCGCGCTCGGACAGAAAGCGCTCCAGCGGAATGGCGGCGGGCAGCAAGCCCATGCTATCCAGCACCTGCCCGGCTTGCCCAATCTGTGCTGTTGTCTCGTCGCCTTCCCATAGATTGTCGGGCAGATCGGGTGTGAATTCATTGTTGATCACCAGATGGCTGCACGCTAACGGTTGAATGCGCCCGACCACCCGCTCAAAGAACGCCTGGTCGTCGCCAGTATTCTTGACGACGTAGTGCCCCTGCTCAATGGTGATGAAATGGCTTTCCAGCATGCCGCCAATGCGCGTATTATAGACGATCATGTTGGACAACGAGCGCACCAGCAGCGGATAGGCCGACTGCATCACGGTGGTGTCGTTGTCGCTACCCTCGAACACGGTGACCACAAACGTACCCTGGCCGCTCCGGCGCACCGGGCGCGGGCGCTCGATATCTGCCATATTGATGACCAGCCGCACCTGCTCGTTCGGGTCAATCGCGCCAAGCTCCGTCGAGTATACTTGGTCGAAGGAGCGGAACGTATGGCCCTGCCGCATCAACGTTTCGCGCACCTGCTCGGCATACCAGCGAACAAGCTCGCTGTTTGTCTCGCCAGCGATGCTAAATCGCATGACTTCTTCGTCGCTAAAATGCGCGCCCTCGAACAGAGCTGAACTTTCTTGATACATGGCAGTGTCTTCCTTGCGAAACAAAGAACAGAAACCGTAAAACTAAGAACCGAAATCCTTCAAAATATGGTACCACATGTTCGAGTTATGAGCATAGAACGAAGCGCAGGGGCTGTCAAGTGTGCAGCACACAAAGCGGCCTGGCATTGCGCCAGGCCGCTTTGATTCGAGCATGGGATTGTTACAGTTATGTTCCAGATTGGCCCTGATACAGCCGCTCGCGAATGGTCATGACTTCCTGGCGCAGTCGCGAGTCCGACGTGATTTCTTCGCCGATCTTGTCGCAGCCGTAAATCACTGTGGTGTGATCGCGCCCGCCCAGCATCTGCCCGATGTCCATGAGGCTAAAGTCGGTCTCCTCACGAATCAGGTACATGGCAACCTGACGCGGCACAACGATATTGCGGCTGCGCCCGCGCCCTTGCAGCGTTCGCACGTCCACGCCATAAAAGTCAGACACCTCGCGGATAATTGCGTCCGCCGTGATGCGCCGCCGCCGCGTTGTGTCCAGCAGGTCGGACAGCGCCGCCGTGGCAACCTCAACCGAAACGTCGGTGTTGTACATCTGGGCGTAAGCAACTACCCGGTTGAGGCTGCCTTCCAGTTCACGGATGTTGCTCTGAATGCGGTGTGCCAGAAAATCGATCACTTCGTCCGGAATAGGCGTGAACATCTGCTCGGCCTTGGCCCGCAGGATCGCCGTGCGCGTCTCCAGATCTGGCATCTGCACGTCCACAATCAAACCCCACTCAAAGCGCGAGCGCAGCCGCTCCTCCAACGTCAGGATCGCCTTGGGCGGCCGGTCGGACGAAATTACGATTTGCTTACCGGCTGAGTGCAGCGCGTTGAAGGTATGGAAGAACTCTTCCTGTGTGCCTTCCTTGCCAGCAATAAACTGAATATCATCGATCAGCAGGATGTCGATGTTGCGGTAGCGGATGCGGAATTCCTCATTCTGCTGCCGCCGGATCGAGTTGATCATGTCGTTGGTGAATTTCTCTGACGACACATACAAGATGCTCACTTCCGGGTCGCGGTCAAGCGCGTAATTACCGATGGCATGCAGCAAATGGGTTTTACCAAGCCCTACGCCGCCGTACAAAAACAGCGGGTTGTAGGCCTGCGCCGGGTGCTCCGCCACAGCCATGCAAGCGGCATTTGCCAGGCGGTTGCTTGACCCGACGATGAAGCGGTCGAACGTGTAGCGCGCATTAAGCATGCCGGTGCGCACTGTCGCCGAAAGCTCCAACTGGTGGGCCATGCGTCGGTCCTGGCCGTTGGTGCCGTTGCTGCCGACGTAGCTTTTCATACCATTACCGTGAGCGTGGCCGCTGGTGCCGTTGCTGCTGGCATAGCCGTTCACGGAGTCTGATGTGTCATTGTAACTGTTGACGCCATTCGCCAACGATCCGTGGGCACCAGGAGGGTTATCGGTCTTGATCATGGGCTCGACATTCTGCTCGTACTCACGGTGCGACTTCACATCAGCACGAGTCATTTGTGGCGCAATCACAACACGGATTTGGACAGGAACGCCAACCAGGTCGCTGATCAATTCGCGCAAAGGGCTGATGTAGCTGTTCTCCAGCTTTTCCTTATAGAAGGAGCTTGGCACGCCAATTGTCGCTACACCATTTTCGATTGCCAGTAAATTCGCGGGCTTCAACCATGTCAGTAAATTCATGCCGCGATGTTTGAACTTGCATCGTGCCAAGCGCGGTATTCCAAATCTTGGCAAAACTCACGGAAACCTCCTAAAAAAGGGACACAAAAGTGGGGTGCGCTGTTCAGCACACAAAAGCATACAACAGAACATTTTCCCCGGTACGTTATTTGAGAAGGATGCAGGTAAATACTCAAGCGATGGTGCTGATCATTCTCCATGTGCCTATCATTTTCAAGCGACAGAGTGGCACTCAATCATAAAGAATACTTATAATATATGGCAGCAGTCTCCTACTCGTTCTTGTGTGACAATGGACTCTTTCAAGAGGATATGTCGAGCAAGCGTGGTACACATGTGGATAACTTGGTAAGTCATCGAGCGTTGGTCCCCGCATCATGTGCTTTCCAATCGCGTGCATGGGCTTTGTTCGGTTTGTCAAGTGGTATCCCCAAAATTGTGGAAAACTAGTGGATTTTGTTGAAAACTTTCGTGGATTTTTCGTAGCAATGGAAAATTACAAAACAGCAACAACGGGCAGCGGTGTAGCAGGTAAGCCATCAATGATGTGACATAAGCGCCAGTTCGTGGTTGAGCAATGCCGTTAATGTGTGTCTGGCATCTCGACCGGCGGCAGCTCGCGCAGGCTCGTCAAGCCAAACTGCTGGAGGAACTCGGCGGTAGTGGCGTACAGAATGGGCCGCCCGACCGCTTCGAGGCGGCCTGCCTCGCAGATGAGTTCACGGCTCAGCAGCGCACGCAGTACACCGCCGCAGTCTACGCCGCGCACCGCCTCGATCTGCGCGCGCGTCATCGGCTGACGGTACGCGATGATCCCCAGCACCTCCAGCGCCGCCGCTGAAAGGCGCGTGTTGGCATGCACACCCAGAAAGCGCTCGATCACAGCGGCGGCCTCGGGCGCGGAAACAAGCTGCACGCGATCATCCATGCGCTGCACGCGGATGCCACGCCCGGACGAGGCGGCCTGGAGTTCGTCCAGCGCCGCCTCCACGGCATCGGGCACAATCTCCAGCGCTTTAGCGAGCTGGCCGACAGTGACCGGCTCGCTGGCGATGAACAAGATGCTTTCGATGAGTTGCGCAGTGGTAGGGGAACTCGTTGGCTGGTCGGAGAGCAGAGTGGACTGTTCCATGCTGGCTAGACAATAATCAACGAGCGGTCGAATGAGGTCAGGCTTTCTGCGCCCTGTTCAGTGATGACCACATCATCTTCAATGCGCACACCACCAACATTGGGAACATACACGCCTGGCTCAACCGTGAACGTCGCGCCGGCTGGCAGTGGCGCATCACTGCCCGCAACGATATATGGCGGCTCGTGGATTTCGAGGCCAAGGCCATGGCCGGTGCGATGCAGAAACTGCGGCCCATAGCCGCTATCCTCGATCACCTCGCGCGTGCTTTGATCAATCGCTGCGCCGCTTGTGCCAGGCCGGGCCGCTTGCCGCCCAACCTCGTTTGCCAGCTTGACGATTTCATAGACCTTGCGCAGCTCAGGCGACGGCTCGCCGACAGCAATGGTGCGCGTAATATCTGATGCGTAGCCCTGATGCAATGCGCCGCCGTCCATAACAATGAGATCGCCCGACTGAAACGCCCGGTCGCTGTTGGAATGGTGCGGGTTGGCTGCGTTTGGCCCGCTGGCAACAATCGTCTCAAACGAAGGAGCTGCGCCGCGCGCTGCCATTGCCCGATCCCAGATGTCGGCCAACTCGCGCTCAGTCATGCCTACTCGGATCTGATCAACTGCCTCGCGTAGCGCCTCCTCGACGATCCGCACAGCCGCGCGCATCGCGGCCAGTTCGTCGGCGTCCTTGACCATGCGCAGCCGTGCAAAAATCGGCGTTGCATCCTCGGTACGTACACCGGAGGCCGCCGCTTCGATGGCGCGCAACTCCAGCACACGCATGGCTGTATACTCAACGCCCATCTGTCCGCTCTGAATGCCAAGGTTGGCCAGGCAGCGACTCAGGGCACCGGCAGGGCCTTCGTCGTCGGTCCATGGATAGAAGCGCAACGGAATGCTGGCCTGTTGGGCGGCGCGCGGCGCTTCGAGCTTCGGCAGCACCATAGCGGCCTCGCCTGTTGATGTGACAAACGCAATCGACACGCGCTCATTCATGTGCATGTCAAGTCCGGCAAGGTAGCGCAAATTTGCGCCCGGCACAACCGCAGCGGCAGCCATGCCCGCGCGCTGAAGTGCTTCCACCAGCTTGTCGCGCCGCTGAATGGTCATGATAACTCTTCCTCATTCAAATGTTGTGGAAAGCACACGCACGCGGATGTCCAGCCGTTCTCTTTAGTGTGCAAGTTGAATGAACCCGCTAAATCGCCGGTGACCAGCGTGCGGATGATCTGCAAACCCAAACCGCTGCCGCCGGTGTGCGCAGGCTTTGGCCCATGCAGCGGTCCATCGTCGCACACCTCCACCGATGCCATGCCGTCGGCGGCGCTGATCTCAATCACGACCTGTCCTCCTTCGGCTGCCAAGCCATGGACCACCGCGTTTGACACAAGCTCGTTGATCACAATTGCCAGCACGGTTGCCGCGCGCGAACCTACCTTGACTTCCTCGCCGCGCGCCTCAAATGTGACCGGGTGCTCAGGATTAACCAGGCTCACCTGCGCGCTTTCGATAATCTGCTTCGCTACCGCGTCCACCGTGGTCACGCCAACATCTTCACGACTGAGCAGGTTGTGTACTGATGCAATCGCTTGAATACGCGCTACACTGTCGCGCAGCACATCGGCGCTTTTTTCATCATGGTTGGTGCGGCGCATCTGCATAGTGAGCAGCGCCGAAATGGTTTGCAGATTGTTCCGCACGCGGTGATGGAGTTCCTGCGGCATGGCCGACTTCACGGCCAGGGCACGCTGGCTTTCCTCATAGAGCCGGGCGTTCTCGATCACAATCGCGGCCTCATCCGCAAAGGTGGAAAGCAGCTGCACCTGCTCATAGTCGAAATGGCGTGGTTCGCGCGTGTACAGGCAGATACCGCCGATCGTATGTCCGCGCGCGTGGAGCGGCATGCAGAACAACGAATGAAACTGCTCGCTCGCGGCGATCTGCGCCAGATCAGTGAAGCGCAAATCGTTGTAGGCGTTTAGCACGGCCAGCGGACGACCTTCACAGATTGCGCTTTCGATGAATACACGCACACCGTTGCGGTTGTCGCCGCCCTTGGTTGCTGCTAATTCGAGCACCTGATCTTCGTTGTAGCGAAAAATATCGGCCCGATCGACATCAGCAAGATCGACCGCCTTTTCTGCAATCAGGCGCAGCACTTCGTCAAGGTTCAATTCCTCAGTGATGCGCTTGGAGACCTGTTGCAGGGTCTTGAGTTCACGCAGCTTCTGGTGCAACTGCTCGTCTGTGTGGTGGAATAGTTGCGCATTGACGATGAAAAACGCCAACTCGCCAGCAACCGTTTCCACGAAGTCGATTTCTTCTACAGGAAACTGGCGCGGCCCGTAGGTCTGCACACTGATGACGCCCTGCAACTTATCAGCGCCCATATGGAAGCGCTCCGCGCCAAACAGCACGATCGGCACGGCGACCATGGAATGATACGGGTCTTCGCCAAGCGCCGGCTCGATATGAAAGCGCGGCTCGTTGCGCACATCGGGAACGATAATCGGGTGGCCTTCCTGGGCTGCCCAGCCGGTGACGCCCTGCCCCATGCTAACCCGCACCTGCCCAATCGCGGCGGTGTTCAGTCCGTGCGTGGCGCGTAAGATTAGTGTGTCGCTGTGCTTGTCGTACAAATAGATCGAGCACACCTCGACATTGATGACTTCGGCAACTGTTTCGACGACCGTTTGCAGTGACGTATCAAGATCGAGCGTCGAGTTAGCAGCGGAAATGACACTATGTAAGCCCCGCAATTCAGACATGCGCCGCGCCAGGTCGGCTTCCTTCTCGCGGGTACCCTGTTCGTCCCGCGCGACACCATATGCGATCAGCATCTCGGAAAGCACAATGCCCGGATCAATGTCCGTTTTCAGCGCCAGCACAATGCCAAGCTCCGCTAGCACCTCTGGCTCGCCGCTCCGTTGATACCAAAGCGCGCCAATGCGGCGCAGCAAGTCACGCCGCCCCTCAAGTGGCTGCGGCTGCAAAATCTGGTTGATCACCGTGCCGAATTCTGGCAGAGAAGCACGCAGCTCTTCTACCAGCATTTCGAGAATCGTTGACTGTACGGTGAATATGTCCATTGATGCGTCGCTGCCTACAAATTGTATTGAGGTTCCTATCACAATTTACGGTTTATGGCATCTCATAGGATGTTTTTGAACCAACATTCACAGTGCCAATAAGATAAGTTAGGTTTCACACGTGTGTAGCTTCTATTGTACTCAACAATCAGCAATATGCAATCTAGGATGTAGCCGGCATCCATACAATCGCATCGGCCCACACGCCACGCTGGTTTTCCTCAACCAAATTGCTGAGCGCGACAAACGGATGATCATCGGGCGAAAACTCGAATGTTCCAAGATCGATCCAATCGTTCGCGTAGGTTTCCTGGTCGATCATGACTTCTGACTCGCCGCCACTGTGATGAATGCGGTAGCGTACGTTTTGCGCATCGTCCATGCCGTTGAGCAGAAACGGCACATAGGCCATGACGCGATAGCGCCCGGCGGCGGGCAGTTTGGGCTGGTACAACGCCACGGATGGCTTCTCAAGGGGCCGCAATTCCCATGGCGGGCTGCCGTCCGCGCCGCGCACGGATGGCACGTACAGCGAACTGCCGCCGTAGCCGATCTCGCCTTTCTGCCAGCCGTCGCCGCTGTGAGAAAAGCCCGGCGAGTCGGTATCTACCACCACAGCGTTTTCTGGTGCAGGCGCACAGGGTGACAGGCGATCACTCCACAGCCAGACACTTACCGTGCCTGCCGGGTTCGCACGCCATGGATCGGCCATGCTGGTGCCACACCAGCCATACGGGTCGGTGTTGCGGCCCAGAAACTGCACGCCGAAGTGCAAGTGCGGCCCCTGCGCGCACCCGCTGCTGCCGATAATCCCGATCGGCTGGCCGCGCGTGACGTGCTCGCCAATCGCAACGTCGATACGAGCTAAGTGCCAGTACAGCGTGCGGTAGCCGTTGCCATGATCGATGACCACCGCGTGGGTCGCACAATTATCGTCGGCGTTGCCCGCGAACACCACATTGCCATCGGCGGCAGCCAGCGCAGGCTCCGGCGGCGCAAGCGCGTAGTCCCAGCCGTCGTGCCCGTCGTAGGAAAGCTGCGTCTCGGTGCGGCCCCAATAGCTAACCAGCGAGCCATTTGGACTCAAGAACGGCGTGTCATGATCGAAGAACGATGTCACTCGTGCCGTTTTGTCCATCGGGCGACTGAGAAACGGCTCGGTGGCGGGCTTGGGCCAGTCGGTAGGTGGCGCGCCGGGGTCGCCAAACAGGCGCGTGTACGTATCCCGAAAGGCATTCAGCAAATCCGGCAGCCGCTCAGGTGTAGTAGTCAGCGCGATCACGCGGGCCACCATGTATTCGCCCAGACCCATGCCAGGCGCGGCGGGCGCGGTGCTCTTGTCAGCAAACGTCAGCGGCCCATAGGTTTGATAATCACGGCGGGCGTAGTTCAACTGGCGCACCGCATAGCGAACCTGCGCTGCCAACCCTTTGGCCCGATCCTCGTCATGGTAGCCCATGGCGTAGGTCACTTGATCATTGCTCGGCTTTTCCGTGGAAAGCAGCTTGCTTTGTGTCTCAAGCAGCGCCAGCAGCACACGCGGATTAATGCTGTAGTATGCCGTCTGCCCCACCAGTGTCTCCGCAAAGCTGTGCTCGCGGTCGCCGACCTGGACGCCAGTGTGTTTCAGCGGCCCCGCTTGCTCGTCAAGAAAAGCCTGAATCTGTGGCGCGTAGAAGTTCGGCTCGTATGTGATGCGTTGCTCATCGAAGAACACCATGCCGGGCGGCGTCTCGGGCCGTTCTGCGGGCGGGTGCGTTTCGAGCGGCGGCACAGCTGTGCCATCGGTGCGTGCGACAGCAGTCGCTTGCACCAGTGCGGTTTCGGTTGGGTGCTGCACCAATTGCTGTGGATTCGGACTACTGTGTCGCAACATCAGCACCAACACCATCAGCAGCACAGCGCCCCCGATGCTCACTATCAGCAACGTGCGGCGGCGACGTTGGTCATGGGCGCGACGGCGCGCGTCGTAACGTTGGCGAGATCGGTTATTCACAGCGTTATCCTTCTGTTAAAAACCAATGGTCGCCAACCCGCACCACCGGAATAGTATTGTCCGAGCGCCCGGTCAACTCGCTGAGCGGCACCGTTGGCTGCGTCCAGGTTGTATCACCAACAATCATCAGATGAACCGCGCCATTGACAGCGCGCACCACTGCCCGCGAGCCATCATCCGTCACTTTTGGTTCCAGCGAATCGTAGCGCACTTCCAGGGTCACCGACTCGTTCGGTTTCAGTTCAGTTTGCTGTTCATGGACGAACTGATCGAGCGACGTGCCGATCATCATGCGTTGATCCTGGCGCTCATTCGGCGCGAAAAAGGCCGCAAGTTGGTCAACCCATTTCTGGCGCACGTCGTCATTCTTAATGTTGGGGTCTTTCAGCGCACGGTTCAACGTTTGAAAGTAGCCGTCCACCGCATTTTTCGGTGACACCGCGCCATTGCCAATTGGCACATCGGCAGTAGCTGTGCCTGTCGGGCCGCACGCGCTGAGGAGCACAAGCAGCGCGCCGAGTAGCGCGCCAAGCAGCCAAGTATGTCGCGATTGTATGATCATGCTTAAAACATCCGTATTTGTTGTGGTTCAACGACGCCGGGCACAGCCGAGCCGTCAGCCAGAATGTGAGCCACCTGCACGCCGCGCTCTGCAAGCGCTGGAACAAGCAGCCGGTGGCGATGACATGTGCGATAATCAGCCTCGCTGCACATAAAAGCAGTCGGCGTAGTGCAGCCATGCGCAATCAGCGCCTCTAGACCACGCACGAACGCAGGCGACGCCGCAATCTTTTGATAATCAGCATATGCTCCATCCTCGGTGCGCAGCGCCGGATCGTCTGGCTTGCCGCCCAGCGTGTCGCCCATGAACATGTACGTGATGCCCGCCTCGCGCAGCACCACATCAATTGTGCCACGATTGAACTGCGGCGCAAAGCGACTCCACGGCGCGCTGCGTACATCGCATACCATGGCGATAGCATGCTGCCGGAGTAGCGCTATGAAGCGTTCGATGGGCACATTGGAGTGACCGATGGAGAAGAGTTGCACTGCCTCGCTGTTCACCGTTTGTCCTTCATCATGTGTGATGGTTGCAAATTGTACCACATCAGGACCGGAGAGCTATTGCCGAAGCGTGCAGGAATTTGGTAGCATGGCCGCGCCGATGCGCAGAACATATTTTTCGTTTTCACAGAATACAAAGGAGCATGTGTGAAATCCAGCTTTCGTTTCTTGCGTCCCTTGATAATTGTTGCAGCAGTCGTTACGCTGCTATTGAGTGGCATACCCGCGCATGTCCAACGAGCGCAGGCCGCCTCGGAGCGGCCAGTGATGGCTTTTTACTATCCGTGGTATGAGCCGAGCGACTGGACGTATAATCGCATGAGCGATCTGGCCGCGCCGACCTACCGCGGCAGCGATGATGCCACGCTGCGCCGCCACATTCAGCAGGCCGATGACGCGGGTATCAACACGCTGATCTGCGCGTGGTTCGGCCCCAACGAGGATCGAATAAACAAGCGCTGCCGCCGCCTGATGGATCTTGTGGAGGAGAGCGGGCGGCCCATCAAGGTCGCGATCATGCCGGAGCAATCGGCATGGGCGTCGCTGCGGTCGGTTGGCGCGCTTACCGAGGCGCTCCATGTGTTGCAGCGCGATTTCATAAATCGCCCCAGTTATTTCCATTTTCAGGGCAAGCCGGTGGTGTTCTGGTTCAATCCGAGCGCGCTCGGCGGCGTAGCGACATGGCAGCAGCTCCGCAATCAGACCGATCCGAACCATGATCAGTTCTGGTTTGGCGGCACCGATCAGTTTGGCTACCTCGATGTGTACGACGCGCTGTATTATTTCGACATTTCATGGGAGCGGGCGCCGGGCGCGGCCATGGCCTCCTACGCCGGGCGGCTCCAACAGTATAACAGCAGCCACGGTACGAATAAGCCGTTCATCGCCACCGCCGAGCCGGGCTACAACGACCTGAAGGTGCGCGGCGGTCATCAGCGCGCCCGCGAGAATGGCGATTATTACCGCAGCACATGGCAGACCGCCATCGACCACAATGCCGACGCGGTGGTGCTGACTAGCTTCAACGAGTTCTTTGAGGGTACGCACATCGAGCCGAGCGAGCAGTATGGCGATTTGTATTTGCGGCTCACTAAAGAGCTGAGCGACCGCTACCACAACGCGCCGAGCGCACCTGTCGCGCAATCGTCCGCGCCCGCCGGGCCATGCCGCTTCTTTGCAGAGACCGGCCACCAAGTGTGCGGGCGGCTGCTCGAATATTGGGACCAGAATGGCGGGCTACCGGTGTTCGGCTACCCAATCAGCGACCAGACCGCGCAGCAGATCGAGGGGAAAACATTCCAGATGCAGGTGTTCGAGCGCAATCGCCTCGAACTACATCCTGAGAATGCCCGCCCGTACGACGTACTGCTCGGGCGGCTTGGCAGCGACAGCCTGGAGCGGCAGGGGCGCGACTGGCGCAGCTTCGGCAAGGCCGATCCGTCAGCCGCGCACTATTTCGGGGAGACCAACCATGCGATCGCGCCGCAGTTCTGGGGCTATTGGTCGAGCCATGGCCTGGAGTTCGATAGCAAGGCGGGCAAGACCTTCCAGGAAAGCCTGGCGCTGTTCGGCCAGCCGCTCTCTGAGGCGACCATGGAGCGCAACCCGACCGATGGCCAGATGTACCTCACCCAGCACTTCGAGCGCGCGCGCTTCGAGTACCACCCTGAAAATGCCGGTACGCAGTATGAGGTGCTGCTGGGCCTGCTTGGGAGCGAGCTGAATAAGTAAGAAAGCAGAAAGCAGAAGGATGAACGCTTCTGCTTTCTGCTTTTGCTTTCTGACTTCATCTTTTGGCATGTCAGCAGTATAATGAAGATGTAACACATCTGCATATAAGGACAGAGCGCTATGCCAGTTGATGAAGCGCGTTTTCGGCAAGCCATGGGCCACTTCGCCAGTGGCGTCACCGTTGTGACGACGCAGCACGATGAGCGGCTGTACGGCATGACGATTAGTTCATTTTCCTCACTTTCGCTCGACCCGCCACTCGTGCTGATCTGCGTCGATACCAGCATCATCACGCACGATGCGATTCGCGATGCCGGGCAGTTTGTCGTGAATGTCCTGGAGCAGCGGCAGGAGCACCTTTCGCGCCGCTTTGCCTCGCGCGAGCTTGATAAGTTTGTCGGTGTGGCATGGCGGAGCGGGCTACTTGGGCTGCCGGTGCTGGAAGGCGTGCTGACCGCGATCGAGTGCCGCCTGCACAGCGTGCTGCCGGGCGGCGATCACTCCATTTTTATCGGCGAGGTGATCAACGTCGAGATTGGCGTGGGCGCGCCGCTGCTGTACTATCGCCGTGGCTACCACGAACTAAAATGAAAGGTAACAACCATGTACCAACGCATCATGGTGCCGCTCGATGGCTCGGACCTGGCACAAACTGTCGTCAACCATGCGCTCGACCTGGCGCGCGCGCTCGAAGCGACGCTGGTGCTGCTCCATGTGCGAACCTCGCGGACAGGCAGCAAGGAGGCGGCCCGGCGCTATCTTGAGTTTGTTCAGGCGCAGTTTGCCAACCGGGGCGTGCCAATCGAGCTTGTGGTTGCAAACGGCGCGATTGCGGCGTCGATCATCCGCGCCGCTGACGAAGAAAACATCGATCTTATTGCCATGGCGACGCACGGACGTACGGGCGTGCAGCGGGCGGTGCGTGGCAGCGTGGCCGAAGAAGTGCTACGTCGGTCAAACAAGCCGGTGCTGCTGGTTCGGGTGCTGGAAGCCAAACTTGAGCAGCCGGTCCATTCTGCGCGGCAGCGCACCAGCGAAGGGGCTGCATAAAGGTGCTGACAGCATGGTATACTGTTTTGCACGTGATGTCAGCCTGTTGTAGCACAGGAGTACATACATGAATGTTCTACGGCGGCTGTTCGGCGGCAAAAATGCCTCGGATGACGGCGCAATCCACCTGTATGTGAAGTGTAATCGCTGTGGCGCGCCAGTGCATGTTCGGGTGGACCCGCGCAACGACCTTGTAAGTGAGTACGACGACAGCGATGATCCAAGCGGCTATCTTCTGGTGAAGGAGATCATGGACAGCCGCTGCTTTCGTCTCATGCGGGCCGAGATTGCCTACGACCGCGCGCGCCGCGAGCAAGGGCGTACAATCGAAGGCGGCACGTTTATCACCAAAGAAGAGTACGAGCAACTTGTCGGACCGAAAGAGCCTGCGGCAAACTCGTAACATGACCAGGCTCCAGAAGGAATGCTTCTGCGGGCTTGGTCTGTCTTGTTGGAGCCTTGTACATGTGAATTGCTAGTCTGCTTGCCCGGCTCGCAGTTCCTCATTGGTGAACGCACTGGGCAACAGCGCCTCCGGTGTGGTGATGTACACATCGTCGCGCATGTTCGCCAGCACAACCGTGCAATCTGGCGCAAGCTCGCGCATCACCTGCCGGCATGTGCCGCATGGACTGGCTGGTTCTGGTGTGTCGGTCACAATGCCAGCGCAACTATTTCGCGCTCACCGGCTGCATAGGCACTAAATAGCGCGGCGCGTTCGGCGCAGACGGTGGCCGGGTAGGCGGCGTTCTCGATGTTACAGCCGGGGAACACGCGACCGGACGCGCTGAGCGCCGCTGCCCCAACTTGAAAACGCGAGTACGGCGCGTAGGCGCGCTCGCGCGCTGCCTGGGCTGCGCGCACCAAATCCGTGTATTCAAGTGTCATCTTCGCCGCTCCCCTCTTGCTGCACCGTGGCGACCTCAACCGCTTCCTGCTCGTCAGGCGGGTAGGTGACGCGCAGCAGCCGCGCGCCAAGCCCCACAACCGAAATAACCGTAATCTGCACGTCGTTCGGCAGATCAACCACATCACCTTCATGCGGCACGCGCCCGAGTTGCTCGTACACCAGTCCACCAATGCGGTCCGACTCCTCCGAAGAAAGCTCCAGGCCAGTGACGGAATTGATGTCGTCGAGCGAAATGCGCGCGTCGGTGATCAACTCGCCCGGACCGGCAAGCTCCATTGACGGCTCGTCCAGGTCGTACTCGTCGTGGATCTCGCCAACGATTTCCTCAACCACGTCCTCAATCGTCACTACGCCCGCCGTGCCGCCGTATTCATCCACCACAATGGCGATCCGCGACTTGCGCTGCTGCAAGTCTTTCAGCAGCATCGAGACTTTCATGGTTTCCGGCACGTAATGGGCCGGGCGCATGAGGTCCGCGAGCGTAGCATGGCGGTGTCCAGTGCGCAGCATCGGCAGCAGGTCTTTGACATTCAAGATGCCGACCACACGGTCAATCGTTTCTTCATACACCGGCACACGCGAAAAGCCACGTTTGATTGCCATCTCCAGCGCATCGTCGAGCGACTGTGACACCTCGACTGCCACAATGTCCACACGTGGCACCATGACCTCGCGCACCACTGTGTCATCAAACGAAAAGATGCCTTCGATCATCTCGCGCTCGCCCGGCTCGAGCAAGCCTTCCTCCTCACCGACATTGACGAGCAGCAACAACTCTTCTTCGGTAACGAGCGGCACCGGCAGTTGTTGTCCGCCGAACACGCTCACCAACGGGCGGGTTATGATGTTGACCAGGCCGAGCACAGGTTGCAGCAGCGTGGTGACGACGCTCATAGGCCGCGCAAGGAACTGCGCGGCGCGCTGTGGATTGCGGGCGGCGAGCGCTTTCGGCAGCGCTTCACTCAGAATGAGGATGATCAGCAGCAATCCACACAGTACGCCAATGCGCGCACTGGCTGGAAGCATGCGCGTCAGGCGCAGTGTGCATGCCGTCGCCGCAATGGTTGCGCTAGCGTTCAAGAAGATAACCGCAGATTTGAAGCGATATGGGTCTTCCAGCAAGCGATGAACGATCCGCGAGCGCGGCTCCTCATCGTTTTGCATTTGATGTAAACGGTGGCGGCTGATCGCGCTAAGCGCCGCGTCTACTGCTGATGTAAAAGCCAAAATAAGTACGCAAAGAAATGCTCCTATTGCGTACCAACTAGGTCCAGGCTCCAAAGTGGTTCAACTCCTTATGTTTTTCTCGTTCTCTCAATCTTATGCTGCCATGTTCGTTAATTAAACAGCGCACTGAGCGAGAGATCCTTGTGTATGCGCATGATCGCTTCAGCAAAGAGCGGTGCCACGCTGATGACGCGAATGCGCGAATCCTTGCTACATTCCGCCAGCGGAATCGTATTGGTTACAACCGTTTCTTCCAACGGCGAGTTGCGCAGGACGGATTGCGCGTTGCCGGCGAAGACGGCGTGGGTCGCGCATGCGTACACCGCGCATGCCCCGCGCTCGCGCAGTGCCCGCGCTGCCTGGGCCAATGTCCCGCCGGTCGAGATCATGTCATCCACAATCACCGCCGTTTTGCCCTCAATATCGCCAACCATTTCCAACATCTCGGCCACATCGGGCTGCGGGCGCTGCTTGGCAATAATGGCCAGGCTGGCGCCGATATGCTCACGGAAGCTATTTGCACGCCCTACGCCACCAGCATCAGGTGAAACGACCACGGTGTTTTTCAAATTGAGTGTGTTGAAGTATTCGGCCAGCAGTGGCCCGGCCTGCAGGTGGTCGGCAGGAATGTCGAAAAAGCCTTCAATTGCCGGCGCGTGCAAATCCATGGTCAAAATCCGGTTTGCGCCGGCAACCGTGATCAAATTTGCCACCAGTTTGGCCGAAATTGGCTCGCGCCCGGCGGTCTTTTTCTCCTGCTTGGCGTAGCCGTAATATGGCACAACCGCCGTGATGCGCGCCGCCGACGCGCGCCGTAGCGCATCTATCAGCAAAAGTAGTTCCATCAAATTATGGTTCACCGGCGTGCATGTCGGCTGTACCACAAACACGTCTGAACCGCGCACATTTTCTTCGATTTTGATGCGCGATTCGCCATTTTTGAATGTGCCAATCATAGAGCGGCCAAGACTCAGGTTCAGAAAACCTGCGATTTCTTCAGCGAGAGGCCGATTGGCATTGCCGCTAAAAATTTGCAGTCGTCCTTCCATATGCTCCTACTCTGTGCGATGAACAAACGGCCCAAGATTTTCGTCCGCCTGTACGGTTGCGCCTTCTACCACAGCGTAGCGCACGCGGGCGCCATCGCCCACTGATGAATCTCGAATGGTTGTATGCGGCCCAATCTCACAACCTGCACCAATGCGAGTCGCCCCCTGAAGTAGCGTACCAGGAAGCAGCCGGGTATCCGCGCCAACCACCACATCTGCATCCACATAGGTCGCCGCCGGATCGGTGATGCTCACACCTGCTTGAAACAACCCGGCAATGATACGCTCGCGGATCACGGCTTCGGCGGCGGCGAGTTGCGATCGGTCGTTGATGCCCCATGCTTCGCGCGCATCGGCGGCCAGCAGCGCCACAACCGCGCCCGGACCGCGTTCGGCCACCGCCATGCTGACCAGATCAGTCAGGTAATACTCGCCCTTCACAGCATTCAGCGGAATATCGTTGACATGCTGCCACAACCATGCACCGTCGAAGCACATGACGCCGCTGTTCGCCTCGGTAATCGTCCGTTGTTCTCGGCGTGGCGTTGCGCTCTTCGATTAACTCTAGAACATTGCCTGCCGCGTCGCGCAGCACACGCCCGTAGCCAGTCGGCGGATCGGCGTGGAAGCTTAGCAATGCCAGAGTGGCATTCTGTGCCCGCCGCGCCTCAACGAGCGCCTGGATTGTTTCGGTGCGTAGCAGTGGTGTGTCGCCGTAGAGCACCAGTACATCGCCCGGAAGCTTGTCAAGCAGCGGCTGGGCCTGCAATACCGCGTGGCCAGTGCCGAGGCGTTCGCGCTGCACCACATAGCTGTAGCGCGTGCCGAAATTGTTGCCGCACCTGTTCCAGTGTGTCGGATGCCAACACCACGACTGTGCGGTCGGGCTCCAGCGCGTCAGCGGCCACTAGCACATGCCCCAGAGCCGAGCGCCCGCAGAGCAGATGCAGCACCTTTGGCAGTGTAGAGCGCATGCGCGTGCCTTGCCCGGCCGCCAACACAACCACGTTCAGCTTGTTTTTCGTTGTGTTTGTTGACATGATATCTTGATAACAGAGCAAAAAGAAACACAGTGAAGCGCCGCTTCACTGTGCCAAAATACACACAGTCCCCGGGACTGGCGTTTCAATCGCTGTGTGTTGTTACGGTATATCAGGGACATTTCCCACAACTGCGAGCGTGGTTGCCGGGCCAGGATTCGAACCTGGACAGACGGATTTAAAGTCCGTAGTGCTACCATTACACAACCCGGCAACGGATCGTTTCGCGTTGAGTATTATAACATGTGTACTAAAGGCTCGCAACTGCATACAATACATTATGCTTTGGAATTGCATATAACTGCTGCTCCCCGCTGCCATGTCAGAGAAGCTGGCAGCATTTTGCTTATGTATGGTTGTGTGGTATACTATGTATTGGCTTGCGACAAAGCGAACGACGGGCAACGCCGGCCCGATCGCGATTACTAAAGGAGACAAACGTGGCGTTAGAAAAAGATGAGAAAACAGAAGTCATCACGGATTATCAAGTCCATGGCAGCGATACAGGATCGCCGGAAGTTCAGGTTGCGCTTCTGACTGAGCGCATTAATCAGCTTATTGATCATCTGAAAATACATCAGCACGATCATCATTCGCGCCGCGGGCTGCTGAAGTTGGTTGGCCGCCGTCGCCGGCTGTTGGCATACCTGAGCCACAAAGACCGCGAGCGTTATCGCACCTTGATCGAACGGCTTGGTCTGCGTCGCTAACGTTGAGTTGAGGATACCTGTTTGATGACACCATCCTCATCGTTAGTTGTACATCGTTTTCAGTACCAGTTCAATGGTGTTAATCCATGCAGGCCCAGGGTCGGTAACCCCTGGGCTTGTGTTTTGTCGTAAGGCTATATAGTTGGTTGAGGTCGTTAGGGATTGGAGAGAGCCACTACGGAAAGAAGAAGTATGAAGGATGAAGTAAGAATAGCTAAGCTCTCGTTTCTTACTTCTTCGTTCTTCCTTCATGAGCGTTTGTCTCCAGTACCTAACGGCCCTCATACGAGTCGCGTGTATGACTCGTCACAAGGAGAATTGAAGTTCGTATGACAGAGAGGCAAGTTCATTCAGTCCAAGCAGACATCTGCGGACGAACGCTGACAATTGAGACAGGTCGCTTTGCAGAACTGGCCGATGGTGCGGTTACCGTGACCTATGGCGACACTATGCTGCTGGCGACGGTGGTCGGTGCGAAAGAGCCACGCGAAGGCGTTGACTTTTTTCCACTGACGGTAGACTACGAAGAGAAGATGTATGCCGCTGGCAAGATTCCCGGCAGCTTCTTCAAACGCGAAGGCAGGCCGACTGAAACGGCTATTCTGACGGCACGGTTGACTGACCGCCCGCTGCGCCCGCTCTTCCCAAAGGGCTTCCGCAACGAGGTGCAGGTCATTATTACCACCCTATCAATCGACAAGGTGAATGATCCCGGTCAGTTGGCAATCATCGGCGCATCGGCTGCGCTGGCGATTTCGGACATTCCGTTCTCTGGACCGGTTGGTGCGGTGCAGGTCGGTCATATCAACGGCGAATTGGTGATCAACCCGCTGATGGGCGACATGGCCGACAGTCGGCTCGACCTGGTCGTGGCAGGCACGAAAGATGCCGTACTCATGGTCGAGGCTGGCGCGCATGAGTTGACCGAAGATGAGATGCTGGATGCGGTGATGCAGGGCCATGAAATGTGCAAGCAGTTGTGCGATCTGCAAGAGCAGCTTGTCGCCAAGGCCGGTCGTCCGAAGCGTGAGTTTGTTTCGCCGGTAGCGGACACATCGCTGGAAGACGCGGTGACGGCCTACATGGACAACCGCCTGAAAGAAGCGGTGAATAATCCTGACAAGACCGCCCGCAGCGAGGCAACCGAAGCGCTTCGGCAGGATGTGCTGGCGCACTTCACTGCCGACGAGCCGGAAGAAGAGCTTGCGAACCGCACCAAGGATGTCACCAAAGCATTCGAGGCGCTGCTCAAGGCAGAGGTTCGCAATGCGATTCTTGACAACAACCTGCGCGTTGATGGGCGCGGCTTGAAGGACATCCGCCCGATTGCGGTTGACGTCGGTGTTGTGCCGCGTGTTCACGGTTCGGGCCTGTTTACTCGCGGCCAAACGCAGGTGCTGACGATTACCACGCTCGGCTCACCGGGCGAGGAGCAGCGGCTGGACGATCTGGGAATCGAGACCAAGAAGCGCTACATTCATCATTACAACTTCCCGCCGTTCAGCACAGGTGAAGCCAAACGAATTGGTGCCCCGCGCCGCCGTGACATTGGTCATGGTGCGCTGGCGGAGCGATCATTGATTGCCGTGTTGCCAAGCCAGGACGAGTTTCCATACACGTTGCGGCTTGTGTCCGAGGTGCTTTCATCGAACGGTTCCTCCTCCATGGCATCGGTATGTGGGTCGAGTTTGTCGCTCATGAATGCGGGCGTGCCGATCAAGCGGCCAGTCGCAGGCGTGGCAATGGGCTTGATCACTGACCCGGATGGACGCTGGAAGGTGCTGACGGATATTCAGGGCATCGAGGATGCTTTGGGCGACATGGACTTCAAGGTCGCTGGCACGGCTGAGGGTGTGACGGGTCTGCAGATGGACATCAAGACCACCGGCATCACCTACGACATCATGCGCCAGGCGTTCGCGCAGGCGCGTGAGGGCCGGTTGTTCATTCTGGACAAGATGAACGAGGTGATCAACCAGCCGAGCGAGGATCTGTCGGAGTTTGCGCCGCGTATCATCACGCTGCAAATTAACCCTGAGAAGATTGGCGCGTTGATTGGTCCAGGTGGCAAGACCATTCGCGGTATCACCGAGTCAACGGGCACGCAGATCGATATCGAGGAAGACGGTCGCGTGTTCATCTCATCGCCAGATGGCGATGCAGCCCAACAGGCTGTATCCATGGTCGAGGCGCTGACCCGTGAGATCAAGGTTGGCGATGTATTCCTTGGCAAGGTCGTGCGAATCATGCCGTTCGGAGCATTCGTCAATCTTGTGCCGGGCAAAGACGGCATGGTCCATGTTTCGGAGCTTGACACCACGCGTGTCGAGAACGTCGAGGACGTGGTCAAGATGGGCGATGAGATCAATGTCATGGTCATTGCTGTTGAGCCGGGCACTGGCAAGGTCAGCCTTTCGCGCCGGGCTATCCTGACCGGTGAAACGGCGGAGGAGCGGCAGGCGGCAGGTGGCGGTCGCGGTGCTCGCGGCAGCAACGGCGGTGGCCCGCGCGGCGACCGCGATGGCGGCCCGCGTGGCGATCGTGGTGGCAACGGTGGCATGCGGCCACGGCGGCGCGACGATCGCTAATGCATGGCGTAGGCGGAATGATTGTGGGAGTAAGTCTTAGACTTGCTCCCACTTTTTGTGTTCAATGCCTGATGATGTACTAATGCGCCGAAGTGTCGAAGCGCAGTGGCAAGTGTTATGCTGCTTTGTGCCTGGTGTGGGTAGTTGTATTAAAGGAGGATGGCGTAATGGCGATGCAGTTTGGTGTGTTTGTGCCGCAGGGCTGGCGCATGGATTTGACCGAAATTGCTGATCCGGTGGAAAAGTACGAGGCCATGACGCGCGTGGCAAAAGCGGCTGATGGCATTGACGTATATGACTCGATCTGGGTGTATGACCATTTTCACACCGTGCCGCAGCCGACGCACGAGACGGTGTTCGAGTGCTGGACCATCACGGCGGCGCTGACGCGCGACACGCAACGCGTCAATGTAGGGCAGATGGTAACATGTAACGGCTACCGCAACCCGGCGCTGCTGGCGAAGATGGCCTCCACCGTGGACGTCATGAGCCACGGGCGGCTGTATTGTGGCTTCGGCGCGGGTTGGTACGAGCATGAATGGAAAGCGTACGGCTACGGCTTCCCTGAAACGCGTGATCGCATGCGCGCCTTTCGAGAGGGGTGCCAGATCATCTATCGAATGTGGACTGAGGATGAGCCGACGTTTGAGGGCGAGTATTACCACATCGATAAGCCAATCAACGAGCCAAAGGGTGCGCGCAAGCCACACCCATCATTCTGGATCGGTGGTGGTGGCGAGCAGGTCACGCTCAAATTGGTAGCGCGCTATGCCGATGCGTGCAATGTCGGCGGTGGCAACCCGGATGTCATCCGTCAGAAGCTTGAGGTGCTGCGCGGCCACTGCGAAACCCTGAAATCGCAACTATGACGACATTATCAAGAGCACCGGTTTGAATATTGTGCTGTTGGAAGATGGTGCGAACCGCGAGAAGGCGACCGAGCCGTACCGCAAGACCTATGGCTGGTCGATGGAGGAGTTGGAGAAGCAGGCTGTGGTCGGCACTGCTGCTGAGATCATCGAGCGCGTCCAGACGGTAGCGGACGCCGGCGCGAACTACCTGATCACCTATTTTCCACGCATCGCCTACGACCACACGCCAATGCAGCGCTTTGCCGAAGAGGTTGCGCCGCACTTCCGTTAGTATTCGCATCCTTACCACAGAGATTACAGAGGTCGCAGAGACAGAAATTGGTACAGATCACCTCTATGTTCTCTGTGCCCTCTGTGGCTAAGTCTCGTTGTCGCGCTAGTTGCGCAGGCAAGCAGCTTATGGTACACTGCTTTGCTTGGAGCTAGCGGGCAATGCCCTTAGCTGATGCGAAGGTATATGCAGCTCATAAGGAGTTTTTGGGATCATGGCGGATTATTTGTTAACTGTTGAGAACCGAACGCTGTTCGGCAAAAAAGTGAACCGGCTGCGGCGAGAGGGCATTCTTCCTGCAACAGTGTACGGTAAAGGTGTTGGGCCATTTGCTGTGCAACTGAGCGCGCGCGATTTCGAGCAGACCTTTAAGCGGGCTGGTCGTACGGCGCTGATCGATATTACCGTGCCCGGTCAACTTCATCAGTCGGTGTTTGTCCATGCCGTGCAGCGCCACCCGGTGCGGCGCGATGTCATTCATGTCGACTTTCTGGCGGTTGACCTGACTCACGATATCACTGTGGCGGTGCCGTTGCACTTCGTTGGTGCGCCAGAGCTTGCCAAGCGCGACGAAGCGGTGGTCAATCATCTGCTCAATGCCTTGGAAATTCGCACACTTCCGGCTAATGTGCCTGCACATATTGAGGTTGATGTGAGCGGCTTGGAAGGCTTTGACCAGAACATCCGCGCCCGTGACATCACTCTGCCGGAGAATGTTACGCTTGTCATACCTGCTGATACGATTGTCGTAAGTTTGTCGCCATCCCGCATCGAGCAGGAGGAAGAGGAAGCCGTCGAGGCGACCGAGGAAGCTGCCGAGCCGGAGTTGGTGACCGAGGTAGACGAGGAAGAGGAAGCCGACGAAGAGTAAACGTCTTTGTCGAACTCATCTGTAAGGAGGGTGGTCAAGCCATCCTCCTTTTTTTATACCAAAAATCATGTACTAACGTTTGAGTATTGATCCTGAGACAAAAACGACCGGCTCAGCTTATGCCAAGTCGGTCTATCAAAATCGAAAGCTCCCACCTTTCGGCGAGAGCTTTCGTTTCTCGGGGTCGGGCGCCACCGAAGGCCGTACTAAAGAGCCGTGCCTACGGTGACACCCTTAAGCATATTACTACTCATGGGCATCACCTCCTTCGTGCCTGAACGGCATATCTCAAAACCTCACGAACAGAAGTATACTCAGGAACCGTGATATTGTCAAGAGATTTCTGAATGAATTTTCGAAATTGCATTATGGCGTTGAGAAGGTTGGCGTCGGTGACGACGCAGGGGCTGCTGTGTCAGTGATCTCAGCCGTGCTGGTGATTTCAGCTGTGCCGGACGGAGCGACGGGCGTTCCGAGGTCAAGCGTTGAACTGACCAGCGACGGAATCAGTAGCGTCTGTCCCACCTGGATGGCGTTCGGATCAGTTAAACCGTTGGCAGCGAGCAATTCTTCAACCGTAGTGCCGAACTCCGTCGCCAGGCTGCTCAACGTGTCGCCAGACTGCACGCGGTACAACCCCGCTGGCGTCGGCGTCGGAATGAGTTGCAATGCGTAGACCGTCGCCGTTGCATCGACGTTCTGAGTCGGCGCGGGCGTGATATTCAAAATCGTTGCGGCGGTTGGGCGTGGCGTGGCCGGCTGCGGCGGGCTGCACGCTGCCACACTAGATAAAAAGAGTAAAGTCATTCCGAGACACCGCAAATGAATGTGAGTACGTATCATGATCTTTTGGTAACTAGACGACCTCGTAGACGGGTCGCGATTGTAGCAACATCAACCGCGTCGTGTCAACATAATTCAGACAACAAAAAGAGCAGGGTGACGGGCACACCCGCCATCCCTGCCGTAAGCGAGCAACGTGGAGAAGGTTACTTGGCCTTCGCCGACTTCTTCGCCTCCTTTTGCTTACTCTGCTTATGTGCATTTTTTGGATTCTTGTCGCCCATGACGCTCTCCTTTGACCTCATAAGCTGCCGAAACAGCGACGACAGACCGGTACAATGATTATATCATGCCATGCAAGAGGGGGATCGAGTCTGAATTATGCCATTCCTTGCTCTGTCAGGAGTTCGTCGGCGGCGCTGAGCAGCTCTGCAATGCGATCTTCTGGCGTGTTTTTGCTGCGCAAATACAGTTCCAGCGCCCGGCGCGGCGTCAGGCCATCTAGCAGTTCGTGCGCCGCATCGCCCAGCCGCCCACGCGCCACCCGCTCGACATCGACGGCGACTGCTGCAACAACGAATGCGCCTGCATCCTGCAACATTTGCTCGATCTCATTGACATGCAGTTGCGGCGTTTGCTCCTGCTTTGCCTCGATTTGCACACGCACCACCGCATCAGCAAGGTCGCGTTGGCGAATTGCAGTGGCGATGCGCTCCTGCGGGTCGCTGCTGTTACGCACATCAACATGTATCGTCACGAATGGACGCGCAGCCAGCGGGTGAAATTCCCAGCGCGTGTTATCCTTCTCGATCTCGACTAGCACGCACCCCTTTGCTTCGTGCTCCTCGCCGAAGTCGATTCGCTCGATACTGCCGGGATAGACAATCGGCGGGTGATTGCTGAGCGATTGGTGCTTGTGAATATGGCCCATGGCGACATAATCAATGCCGGGCAGCGCCACAAAGCTCTTTGGCAGCACCAGGTCTTTGCCGAGCATAATCTGCCGTTCGATGCCGACTGTCGCGCCGTCAATTGTGCTGTGAGCCGATAGTACCGCCGGAATGTCTGGATCAAGCTCCTCAGCGGCATATTGCAGAAAGCGCTCGATCCGGCTGAGCAGCATGGTCTCGACCTCAAGAAACGAAGCCAGCCGCAATTCTTCTTTCGTCAGCAGGCTGTGGCGCGTAACCCACGGCAGCGCGATCAGTTGCAGTGGGCCGGAGCGCGTTTCCACCTTGTACACTTTTGGCCGGTCGGCGATGATCACGCCTTCCACCGCCAGCGTGTCAAAGATTTCGATGGCATGAGCGCGCCCGGCAGCAGGTGAGATATCATGATTGCCGACCAGCACGATCACTGGTAGCCCGGCCTGCCGCAGCCGCGCGATTCGCTTGGCAAATTCACGCTGATGAGTCGGGTTCGGCGTACGGCTCTTGTACACGTCGCCCGCAATCAAAACCATGTCAACATTTTCAGCAAGGCCGAAGTCAATCGCTTCGTCTAGACGAGCTAAATAATCGATCAGGCGGGTGTGCAGGCCAGTGGCAGGGTCCACGCGGCCATAGTTTTCCATGCCGATATGCAAATCGGCGAGATGCAGCATCTTTATCATGTGGACATTGTAAGGAGGAGCACGCAAAGCGTCAAGTACAAGAAGAAATATATTTTAGAACAGATTTTCTAAAAATACTTGTCGCTGCATGTCAAAAACGCTTTACAGGTGCTTTCCCACATTATCGCACATATCCCTCATGCGTGTGGGAAAAACAGTTGGGATAATGTGGGATAAGTTGGGATATATTTGGGATAATGAGTGTAAAGAAATGCTCAGAAATATGTCACATGTATATTTCTTCGTCATATGCTATACTCCGCGTCGCAAAGCGATAAAGCTGAGAGAACATAATGAAAGCCATTCGCACTGTAATTTTTGACATGGACGGGCTGATGCTCGACACCGAAGCAATCTATCGGCTGGTATGGCAGCAGGCCGCGCGCATGCAGGGCTTTGCGCTCACCGACGAACAGTATTTGCAATTTCTCGGGCGCACGACCCATGACGCCGAACTGGACATGGCGCGCTTGCACGGCCCATCGTTCGACCTCGCGCAATTCCGCGCCGACTGGCCGCGTATCTGGCACGCCTACATCGCGCAAAACACCATTCCGCGCAAGCCCGGCCTCGACGAGTTGCTTGACCTGCTCGACGCTGATGGCTACCGCAAGGCGGTGGCGACTTCGACCGTGCTTGCGGAGGCACGAGAAACGCTCGGAACGCTGGTCGAGCGCTTTGACACGCTCGTAACCGGCGACATGGTGCGGCATGGCAAGCCCGCGCCTGATATCTTTTTGTTGGCTGCTGAGCAGCTAGGCGTCACGCCAGATGCGTGCCTCGTGCTGGAAGACTCGGAGGCGGGCATTTCTGCTGCGCATGCGGCAGGCATGCGCGTGATCTGTGTGCCTGATTTGAAGCAGCCTGCGCCGGAGACTGCGCGTAAGGCCACCGCGATTTATCGAACGCTTGACGACGTGCGGCATTGGTTAGTAACCTACGCAGCGTATGCTGAGTAAACCGCCAAGACGCCAAGTTCGCCAAGAGCGATAAGATATTTTCTTTATGTTCTTGGCGTCTTGGCGGTTCAAAAGTGAAAGGAAGCCCGATGAGTCAACATGTGCGTATTGCACACCTGTACCCTGACCAGATGAATATTTACGGCGACCGCGGCAATATTTTGACGCTTGTGCAGCGCTGCCGCTGGCGTGGCATCGATGTCGAGGTGCTGCCAGTCACGCCCGGCGTGCCATTCGATTGGGCGAGCGTCGATCTGGCGTTCTTCGGCGGCGGCCAGGACAGCGGGCAGTCACTGATTGCCGAGGACTTCGTCACGCGGCAGGGCGACGGGCTACGCGCTGCGGTCGAGGATGGCTTGGTGCTGCTCACCATCTGCGGCGGCTATCAGTTGCTCGGCCATTATTTTCTCACCCACACCGGCGAGCGGCTGCCGGGCGTCGGCATCATGGACATACACACCGTGGGTGGTGGCACGCGCATGATCGGGAACATCGTTATTGAAGCAAACCTGACGAACGACGAAGGCTCGCCGTCCCTCGTCCGATTAGTTGGTTTTGAAAATCACAGCGGACGGACGTATCTTGGCGCGGGCGTGCGGCCACTCGGGCGGGTGCTGGCCGGCCATGGCAACAACGGCGAGGACGGCACCGAGGGCGCGGTGTACCGTAATGTGTTCGGCTGCTACATGCACGGCTCGCTGCTGCCCAAGAACCCGCACTTCGCCGATCACCTGCTTGGGCTTGCGCTGGTGCGGCGCGGTATGGCGGCAGCGCTCACGCCGTTGGACGACACGCTGGAACTCAAGGCGCAGCGCACCATGGTGGAGCGGCTGCTGGCGCGGTGACCAGAACATGCGTGAGAACATCGCATACAATGCTGTTCATACCTGCTGAAGAACATAAATGTAGAAAGAATTATCATGCCCGCATACGAGTATGATGTGATTGTGGTCGGCGGCGGCCACAACGGCCTGACATGTGCAGGCTACCTGCAGCGCGCCGGGCTGCGCACGCTGGTGCTGGAACGCCGCCCGATCGTCGGCGGGGCGGTCTGCACCGAGGACGATCTGATTCCCGGCTATAAAATCGATACTGGCTCGTCGGCCCACATCATGATCCATCTCACGCCGATCATCCGCGATCTGGAATTGGAGAAGTACGGGCTTGAATACATCGACATGGACCCGTGGGCATTTTACCCGCTGCCCGACGGCTCCGGCGCGATCAGTTTCTTTCGAGACCTCGACAAAACTTGCCAATCAATCGCAAGCGTGTCGCCGCGTGACGCCGAGGCGTACCGGCAGTTTGTGGCGTTCTGGCGACCGCTCAACGAAACAATTTTCGAGACGTTCATGCGCCCGCCGAGCTTCGTTGGCTTAGTGGGCAGCATGGTCAAAACGCAGGTGGCGACCGGGCGCGTGCCGCAGACGCTGGAGACGCTGCGGCGGCTGTTCACCTCCTACGGCCAGTTGATTAACGAAACATTCGAAAGTGAGGCAATGCGGGCCGCCATGGCTTGGCTCGGCGCGCAGTCCGGCCCCGCGCCCGACGAGCTTGCGGCAGGCGATCAGCTTGGCTGGTACGCCATGATGCACACCAGTGGCGCCAAGCGCGCCCGCGGCGGCAGCGGCATGCTCACGCAGGCGATGGCGCGGTCGCTCGTTGCTTCAGGCGGCACGGTGCGGCTCGATGCGCCAGTCGCGCGCATTCTGGTGGACCACGGGCGCACTGCTGGCGTGCAGCTTGAGAACGGCGAGAGAATCTCCGCGCCGGTCGTTATCTCGAACGCCCATGTGCAAACGACGCTGCTGAAGCTACTTGGCGCAGAATACCTGCCGGGCAATCTGGCGCAGCGCGTGCGCGACATTCGCGTCGGCAATGGCTTCGGCATGATCGTGCGCTGCGCCGCCGACGAACTGCCTGACTACCTTGCCGCGCCGTCGGGCGGGCAGCCGCACGCCAGCCACCATGGCCTGCAACTGCTGTGCCCGTCGGTGCAGTACTTGCGTAACGCCTTCGCCGACTACCAGCGCGGCCTGCCTTCCAAAGAGCCAGCCGTAATCGCCATGACCTTTTCGGCGCTCGATCCGAGCATCGCGCCGCCGGGCAAGCATACGGTGTTCCTCTGGTCGCAGTATTTTCCGTATGAACTGGCGAACGGCATGCAGTGGGATGACGAGCGCGAGCGCGTGGCCGACAGCATCGAGGCGGTGCTGTACCGCTACGCGCCCAACATGCGCGGCAAAATTACCGACCGTTTTATTCAGACGCCGCTCGATTTAGAAAGGCGGCTCGGTCTGCTGCGCGGCAACGTCATGCACGTCGAAATGTCGTTCGACCAGATGTTTGGCTTCCGCCCGCTGCTGGAGCTTGCGCGCTATCGCACGCCGGTGCGCGGCCTGTACCTGACTGGCGCGGGCACGCACCCGGGCGGCGGCGTGTTCGGCGCGCCGGGCTACAACACGGCCCATACCGTGCTGCATGATCGCGGGCGGGCGCGGCGGCTCGTTGCCGGTGGCATGGCAGCGGCAGCGCTGGCGGGCGGCATGGCGGCAAGAAGGAGAAGGTGACGCTCAAATCATTGTCATGCTGCAATGGAGGGTTAAGCTCTCAATGAGCAGGATGGAAAAAAGACGCACTGCATATTTTTCCTGTATGCAGTGCTTGAGTATGAAGATGAATTGTTCTGATTCAACAGGCTACCATGCGTAGGCTTCCGGGGCCGGGCCGGGTCGAAGCGGGCGGCCACGATTGATGTTGAAAATGTCGTCCAACTGCTGCATGACCTCTGGGCTGAGATCCAGTTCTGCTGCCCGCTCGATGCCGTCCAACTGTTCGACCTTGCGGATGCCTACGATCGCTGAAGCAACCGCCGGATTGTTCAGCGTCCATGCGGTAGCGACGACATGCTCCTTTTCGCCAAGTTCACGACAGATGTTGGAAAAGTCGGCAAACTGCCTGTTTTCAGGGCCAAGCTTGATGCCGTACTCGCCTTCAAGCGCGCGCGTGCGCGATCCTTCCGCCGCCTGGGTCTTGCCGGTCAACAGGCCACCGGCAAGCGGCATGTAGGCCAGGATGCCGATCCCAAAATCGCGCGCCGCTGGCAATACTTCGAGTTCAGGGATGCGGTTCAAAAGATTGTATTGCGTTTGCTCCGAAATCAGCCCCATGAAGCCACGCTGCCAGGCTTGCATCTGGAACTTTGCCAGACCCCAGCCAGGAAAATTGCTCGATCCAATATAGAGCACATCGCCATCGGCCACCAGTTTTTCAAACATTCCCCAGAACTCCTCTGCGGCAACCTGACGATCTAAATGATGCACTTGATACAGGTCGATGTGATCGGTCTGCAAGCGGCGGAGCGAATCAGCAACATGCTTGCGCACCTTGTACGACGAGATTCCCCGTTCTTCATTCGGAACGTCGGCATCGGCCATGTTATTGTACACCTTGGTCGCCAGCACAACCTGATCGCGGCTGCCGGGTCGCTGTGCGAACCAGTTGCCAATGATTTGCTCTGACCGACCACGGTCGCCTTTCCCGCCATAGACGTTGGCCGTATCAAAGAATTGAATGCCCATATCCAGCGCGCGGTCCATGATCTTGAATGATTCTTCTTCAGACGCATAGGGACCGAAGTGCATAGTTCCCAGACAGATCTTGCTGACCGTCATATTCGAGCGGCCTAACTTTCCATAACGCATCATGACCTCCAACTATCCAAAGCATTTCATACGCCAGTGCACTGTCAAAGAGTGTAGCGCACTGGATGGTTGCTGTCGCGTATCAAGCCATTCACGAAACTGGCAGGTGATCAAACTCCAACTTTACAACCAACACCGTGTTCGCAAATTCATTCACTGGAAGCTGGCGCAGGCGCAGATGCGCTTTGTGCTCAATGTGATCGCTGGGCGCCATGTCGACGACGAACTCCACCGGCTCGCCGGTGTTGAGCAAGGTTGCTCGCCGTGGCGCAACGTCGATCGGGTTCAGCTTCACCGCCGCCGAGATCGGGTCCTTGTACAGGTGAATGTATAGATCGTTGCCTTTGCGCGTCACAAGGATGTCGCGGTTGTTGGTCAGGTGTGAGGTCGGCTCAACACCTTGCAGGGACTCGGCAACGGCATGGTACCAGCCGCCGATCCGTTGAAGAATCGCGGTGGCTTGCGGCGGAATCGTGCCGTCGGCCATCGGCCCAACGTTGAGGAGGTAGTTCGCGTCGCGGGCGAGGAACTTGTCGATGCTGCGCATCAGGTGCCGGTCGGTGTAATAATCTTCGTCTTTTCGATAGCCCCAGCTTTCAAGACCGACGGATTGACATGCTTCAGTGAGCCGTTCGAAGGTAAGCACATCATCAATGCCACGATCATGGTCGCGCTCGGGCGTGCCAAAGTCGCCTTCATCGTAGCCGCGGTTGTTAATGACTGCTTTGGGCTGGAGCTGCCGTATCATCTGATTGATCGAAGGATCGACATGCTGCTCGACATTCATATCCCACCAGAAACCGTGGATTTCGCCGTAGTTCGTGCATAACTCGCGCACTTGCGCCTTGAGAAACTCCAGATACCTGACGTGATCTGGTTCGTCGCCCGGCAACGGCCTCGGTAGCTCATGATGCCGTCCCTGATTGGGATAATTAGAGTGGTGCCAGTCAGCACACGAATAATACAGGCAGAGCGGAACGTTGCGCCGGTGGCATGCCTCGGCAAGCATTGCCAGGATGTCTCGGCCATAGGGCGTGTTCATGGTATTGAAGCTGGTCTCTTTGGTATCCCACAGGCAGAAGCCATCATGATGCTTGGTGGTCAGACAGATGTACTGCATGCCAACCGATTCAGCGAGGTCCAGCCATGCGTTGGGGTCGAAGCGCGTGGGATTCCATTGCGTTGCCAACTGCTCGTACTCAGCGCGCGGAACGCGCCCGCGCCATTGCTGCTGCTCATGCCATCCGGGGATTGCGTAGATGCCCCAATGGACGAACATGCCAAAACGCTTTTCGAAGAACCAATCCCGTCCATCACCAAAACGCCGATGTGTTGCCGCTGTCGCTCTTTGACTCACATGCGGTTGGCTCATGTTGCTCTTCCTCACGCTAAACGAATGGGTGTTATTATACATTCATGACGTTTGCTCGTTTCCCTAGATGCCATCTCTTGTAGGGTGAAACAGCCGCAACGCACACAGGAGTCTCATGGCCTTCACCAAACCTGACATGGATCTCATGATCTCGTCTGCTGACAGCAACGAGTACGTCAATGCAATCAGCCACCTGATCGGCGCCATTCTGTCGGTATCCGCGCTGGCCTTGCTCGTCACGCTGGCGGCCATGCAGCAAAAATGGCTGCATGTCATTGGCTTCTCGATCTACGGTATCACGCTGCTGCTATCGCTCATCGCCAGTTGCCTGTTGCACTTCTTTCTGCTGTTCGGCAAGTACAAGCGCGTGTTCGGGATTCTGGATCACTGCGCGATCTACCTGCTGATCGCGGGAACCTATACGCCATTTTGCCTGACAATTTTCAGCAGCGCAGTAGGCTGGACGCTGCTCGGCATTATCTGGAGCCTGGCGATCTTTTTCATTGCACTGAAGGTCATGTTCTTCGCGCGTATGTCATGGCTCTTTTCCAACCTCAGCTATATCAGCATGGGCTGGCTGGTGGTTTTCTTTTTTTATCCGATTTACACCCAGCTTGGCGCGGGCGCAATCGCGCTGATGATCGCAGGCGGGCTGCTGTACACCATCGGCGCGGTGGTGTTCGCGCGCGGGACGCCCAACCCGTTTCCGCCGTACTTTGGCACCCATGAGATCTGGCATTTGCTCGTGCTGCTCGGCCATTTCATGTACTTCTTGCTCATGCTGCTTTTCATTCTGCCGTACAATACGTGAGAAAATTCCTCATCAAAGCTCCTGTCCTTGACGGCATCTAGCCTCTCCCCTATAATGCCGTCGTCTGCATGATCATTGTTACATACAACCAGGAAAACTCCTCGCGTGCTGCTTCGTCGGTTTTCATGATTCATGAATAGTAATTCTTTTCGTCAACCGATTATCGCTGTTTGCGGCGCGGGCCGTGCAGATGCCACGCTCGAAGCGCTGGCCGAGGCAGTCGGGCGCGCGATCGCGGAAGCGGGGGCGCTGCTGATCTGTGGCGGGCGCGGCGGAGTCATGGCGGCGGCCTGCCGGGGCGCTCGCGTGGCGGGCGGCGTGACAATTGGCATCCTGCCGGGCGGCGACACCCGCGAGGCCAACCCGCATGTGCTGGTTCCCATCGCCACCAACATGGGCGAGGCCCGTAACGCGATTATTGTCCAAACGGCGCAGGTCGTGATTGCGATTGGTGGTGAGTACGGCACCCTATCGGAAATCGCGCTGGCACGTAAGCTAGACAAAGCAGTGATCGGCCTCCAGACGTGGCCGCTTGGCGCGGAGCATGTGACACCTGCTAGCGATCCCGCCGAGGCGGTGCAACGTGCGCTGGCTCTTGCAGCACAACCAACTAATACGTAGGAGGTGCGTAGCACTATCATTTTCGTATCATCCGTATATCAGTGAATTTATGTGGTGTATCCACGTTGATATGAGCGTAACGTCTTGTTAGCTTTTTAGCTTTTCGTCGAACCACAGGAGCCTTCGATGTCGAAACGAACCTTATCATTAACCTTGTTGCTGAGCATGGTAGTCAGCATGTCTGGCATGGCCGACGGTGAGTAGCGCCGCGCCTGGCCGCCCAGAAGATGTGCCTGACACTAAGCCGCCATTCACCACGCAATGGTTCCCTGAAACGAACCATGCGGCGATGAACTCTTTTGCGACTTTCTGGCAGCGCACGCCAAACGCGCTGTTTACACTCGGTTACCCGATTTCACAGCCGTTTATTGAGGAAAGTTTCACCAATCCTGGTGAATATTATCGCGTGCAATACTTCGAGCGCGCCGTGCTGGAAGAGCATCCTGAGAATTACGGCTCGCAGTACTACATACTCGGTCGCTTGATGGGCAACGAAATCATCAAGGGCCGCGAGAACGAGGGGCCGTTCCAGCCGGTGACTGACCCGGGCAACGGAACGTTCGACTCAGTCACCAACCACACGCTTACCAATGGCCCGGCGCCGTTCCGCTCCTTCTGGCTGAACAACGGTGGCCTGGAGGTGTTTGGCCACCCGAAGTCCGAGCAGTTTCAGGAAGTGAATCAGGCCGATGGTCAAACTTACTGGGTGCAGTATTTCGAGCGCCAGCGCATGGAATGGCACCCTAATGAGCCAAATGCCAAGTATCGTGTGTTGCTCGGCTTGCTGGGTAATGAGTACCGCGATGCGCACCATCAGGGCGACCCGGCGTTCAACCCGCTCAGTGGGCCGCCTGCGCCGCAGAGCGGCGATCCGCGCAACCAGGCGTTCATCTTCGGCTACAACGCCATTTTGTACGGTCAGGGTTCAGGCTGGCAGGATCGCAACCGCGTGCTGCAACTGTCAAAGAACTCAGGTGTATACTGGATTCGCCAGCAGGTGCGCTGGATGGACTTGCAAGGCCCGCCCGGAGACGGTTGCTATAATGTCTGTTGGGGCGAACTTGATAACATTGTCGATGATGCGCATAACGCCGGTGTGAACCTACTGATTAGCGTTGTGGCTGCGCCAAGCTGGACCACGTCGAACGGCAAGAACGGCCTGCCGTCGCGTGAGCACTTCGGTGACTATGCCAACTTCATGGGCCAAATGGCCAAGCGTTACCAGGGGAAGGTGCAGGCCTACGAGATCTGGAATGAGCAGAACCTGGCTCATGAGAATGGCGGCTACGTTGCCAATGCTGGTTCCTACATGGACATGCTGGTCGGTGCATCGCAGGCAATTCGCCAGAGCGATCCGGCTGCAATCATTGTGTCAGGCGCGCCATCCTCGACCGAGACAAACGTGCCAACCATTGCGATCAGCGATATCACCTTCTTGCGCCAGATGTTTGCCGACCCGCGCTTCCGCAGCAGCGTGGACGTGGTTGGCGTTCATCCCGGCGGCGCGTCCAACCCACCTGATAGCATGTGGCCTGACAATCCCGGCCCCGGCCCGAACTTCGTCACCAGCCGCGAATTCTACTTCCGGCGCGTCGAGGATGTGCGTTCGGCCATGGTTGCGGCTGGTCTGGGCGATATGAAGGTCTGGATGACCGAGTTCGGCTGGGCGACGCGCAACAACACGCCGGGCTATGAATTCGGCAACAACATTTCGTACGACAAGCAGGCGCAATACATCGCCCGCGCGTTCGAGATGGGCCGCACGAGTTACGCGCCATGGTTGCAGGCCATGTTCCTGTGGCAGTTGAACTTTGCGGTGCCATGGCGCGCCAACGGCAACGAGTTCAACGAGCAGGCATCATATGGTGTGATCAATGGCGACTGGAGCCCGCGGCCATCCTACAACGCCATCCAGAGTTTGCCAAAGTAAAACAAGCTGGTCATTAGCATTCTCGTAGGGGCAGGTCTGAGACCTGTCCCTATACTGTTTTTGGCGCGGAATGAAAAAAGGGTGTACCATAGAATTCATTACAAGCAACTATTTCAAATTAGGGAACATATGTCACTGACAGGCACACTGCAATTGGTCGGCGCGCCGCAGCAGCAGCTATCGCGCCGCGAACTCAAGGCATTTTCTGGCCTCGACAGCACCCAGCACGACGAGTTCTGGACTGGCTGGCGCAGCATTCCACCGGAGCGCCGCAGCCAGATCGCCCTTACCATGGTTGAACTGTCCGAGGATAATGTCGAGCTTGATTTTGATCAGGCCTGGATTTGGTTGCTGGATGACGACGTACCTTCCGTACGCGTCAGCGGCATCGAAGGGCTATGGGAGAATACCAAGCCTTTCGCGCTGCGCCGCATGCTAGAATTGCTGCGCACCGACCCGGATGCCGATGTGCGGGCGGCGGCGGCACTCGCGCTCAGTCGCTTTGCCTACCTGGCCGCGCTGGATGAGCTGGATGGCAATGCCGACGAACTGCGCCGGACGCTGCTCGATGCTGCGCGAAGCCGCAACGAGCCGACCGAGGTGCAGCGGCGGGCGCTGGAGAGCGCGGGCTACTTTGATGATGATGATGTGCAGCAGCAGATCGAGCGGGCATATGCCTCAGATGATCAACTGCTGCGCGAGAGCGCGGTGGTGGCGATGGGTCGCTCCATGCTGGAGCGCTGGCTGCCGCATATCAAGCGTGAGCTTGGCAGTCCCTCGCCCGCGCTGCGCTACGAGGCTGCCCGCGCTGCTGGCGAGATGGGCGAAGACGCGCAGCCGGTGCTGGTGCAGCTTGCACCGCTGTGCAACGACCATGACAGCGAGGTGGCGCTCATGGCAATTTGGGCGCTGGGCCAGATCGGCGGTGAGGCAGCTCGGCGTTTGCTGCAACAAATCTCCAAGGGCGAGAACGAGGCCCGCAGCCAGGCTGCTACCGAGGCGTTGGATGAATTGTCGCTGGGTGAAACGCTGATCTAGTGGAGAACCAGGAACCGAGAATGAATAGGATGATCAATTAAACCTTAGACAATCATGTCATTTCGAGCAAAGCGAGCAATCTCTCTGGAGAGATTCCTCACTGCGTTCGGAATGACACATTGTACAATGTTTATGTGATATCCCTATAAGAACCGAAGAACCAAGAACCAGGAATCGAGGTATTGATAGTCAACGGGTTCTCAGGTTCTTCGGTTCCTGGTTCGCTGGTTCTGGTTTCTTGAACAGAGAAATGCATGCACTACAAAGACCTTGATCAGCTTCAGCACGCCTATGAGCATGTATATCTTTCGCCGCATCTTGATGATGCCGTGCTGTCGTGCGGTGGCGCGCTCGCCCGCCATGTCGCAAATGGCGCGCGCGCGCTGGTGGTGACGCTTTGCACCGCTGTGCCACCGCCCGACGGCCCGTTTAGTGATCTCGCGCACGAGTTCCATGGCGAGTGGGGCCTGTCGCCCGCCGAGGTGGTCACGGCGCGGCTGCGCGAGGATGAGGTGGCGATGGCGCGGCTCGGCGTTGATTACATGTATGTTGGCATGATGGACGCCTTGTACCGCCACCCGGAAGCATACAACAGCCGGGCGTCGATCTTCGGCACGCCCGCCGCCGATGACCCGCTCCAAGCGCCGTTAGCTCAATTCCTTGCTACGCTACGGGAGCGCATGCCCAACGCGATGTTTTACGCGCCGTTGGGCGCTGGCAAGCATGTTGATCATCAGATTACATATTTGACAGTGCTGGATGTACTTGGCGAGGGCGTGGCATTCTACGAAGAAATTCCGTACGTGCTCCAGCCGAATGTATTGCAGCAGCGCCTGAATGAGTTGGATGCGCCGTTCGTCGCCAGCATCATCAATATTGACAATGGAGTGCTGCGGAAGGTTCGCGCGGCGGCAGCTTATGAAAGTCAGCTTGATGTGCTGTTCGGCGGCGCGGCGTCCATGGAACAGCAGCTGTATGACTATGCTGAGGATTTGCGGTCCGAAGCAGGAACCTATGGCGAGCGCCTGTGGCTCCGTGTGATTTAACCATAAAGATATGAAGGACACGAAGCAGTACGGTAATTAGACTTGGTGTTCTTGGTGTCTTCACGGTGAATGATTAAATTAAAATGATAGACGTTGCAACACAACTCGCAATCGTTGAGCCGGACGCCGAGCAGTGGGATGCTTTTGTGTCGGCGCACCCGCATGGCCATTTGTTGCAATCATGTGGTTGGGGCGAACTCAAGGGGCGCTTCGGATGGGAATGGCGGCGCGTGGCCGTGGCAGGGCCGGACGGCTTGCTGGCGGGCGCTCAAGTGCTCGTGCGGCAGCGCTTCGGCATGGCAGTCGCGTATGTGCCGCGCGGCCCGCTCCTTTCCGGCGAGCCTGCCATAGACCGGCTATTGCTTGGCACGCTCGAACGAATTGCGCGGCGGGCGAGGGCCGTGTTTCTGCGGCTGGAGCCGAACGTGCTTGAAAACACCGACGAAGCGATGCGCCTGCATAGTGCGCTGTTACTGCATGGCATGAATCCAGCCGAGCCGTTGCAGCCGCGTAGCAGCATTCATCTCTCGCTGGCTCCTGCGCCTGACAAGCTGCTGGCCGCCATGAGCAAAGGCCACAAGGCTGACATCAAGCGGGCGGCGCGCGAGGGCGTGCAGGTGCGGTTTGGTGACACGGCAGCCGACCTCGACCTGTTCTACAACATCATGGAAGCGACCAGCGCCCGCGCTACCTTTGGCATCCACAGCAAGCCCTACTACGCCGCCGTATGGGATATTTTTCGTGCGAATGACGCGGCGCGGCTGCTCATTGCTGAGCATAACGGCACACCAGTCGCAACTGCGCTGATAGCGGCCTGGGCGGGTACAGGGCTGTACCTGTACAGCGGCTCCACCGCCGAGGGTTTGAAGAACGGCGCGCAGCATGCCATCCAATGGCATGCGCTGCAATGGGCGCGCGCGCATGGCTGCCACCTGTACGACTTCTGGGGCATTCCTGACGCGCTGGGCCGCGCGACCATTGCGACCGACGAGGCCGAACGGGAGCGGTTGGAAGCAGAAGCGCGCAATGACGAATTATTCGGCGTGTATCGCTTCAAGAAGGGCTTTGGTGGACAGATCGTGCGCTATTTGCCTGCGTATGATCAGGTATACATGCCCGTGCTGTACCGACTGTGGCAGCGGGGCTTCCGAGGCTGAGGAGGAATTAACCGCTGATACACGCCGATGAACGCAAATTTTAGCATTTTTGTTACTCGGTAATATTTCCAAAGAACAATGACTGAAGAACTAACCAACCTCGAAGAGGCGCAGCGGCTCATCCAATACCTGCAAGCCGAACTCGTGCGGCAGCGGGCCATGAATGCTGAGATGCGGCGCGCCGTGGCCGACCTGGCGCGCTCGTTTCAGGAGACGCTGGCCCGCGCTAATGACGCCGCCGAGACCGGCGATATCGAGCGCGTCAAACGCATCACCTTTGAAAATCGTCAAGCATGGCAAGCGTATTTGCAACAAATTGTGCAGGCGGCGCAGACCAGGACGGAAGATAGTACGCAATAGGCAGCGGCAGAGCGGAAGTCACCAGTCTGCCAGTTGCAGTGCATGCCTCCTGCTCACTGCGTACTGCCTACTGTGGATAGGCGATTGAGCATTTTGGGAGATTTCCATGATTCGGGCAGTTATCTTTGACATGGGCGGGACGCTCTTGCGCTTCCGGCTACCCGACACCAGCACATGGCGTGAATCTGAGGAGCCGGGCATTCGCGGTATTTATCAGTATCTCGTTGAGCAGGGACATCCGCTCACCGCGCACGAGGATGCCTTTGTGGATGTCATGTTCAACCGTTTAGCCGAGGGCTGGGAGCAATCCACCGGCGGCCACATCACCTTGCGGGCCGTCGATTGGATTGCGGCAGGCGCGAACCACCATGCGCTGACACTCGACGAGGCGGCGCTGCTTGAGGCGGCCCGCCGCTACGCCAAGCCTATGCGCGAAAGTCTGCGCGTGATGCCTGGCGTGGAGACAACGCTGGCGACGTTGCAGGAGCAGGGCTACCGCATCGGCCTGATCTCAAACACGATCTGGCCTGCCGAACTGCATCTCGAAGATCTGGCCGAACTTGGCGTATTATCCTATTTCGAGCACACGATCTTTTCTGGTGACGCGGGCGTCTGGAAACCGCATGCGCGATCTTCAAGCATGCGCTTCAGGCACTCGGCGCGACCGCAGATGAGGCAGTGTTCGTCGGCGACAGCCCGCGCGAGGATATCCTTGGCGCGCAGGCAGTCGGCATGCGGGCGGTGTGGCAGCGCAATAGTGATTTCCCCTTGGCGATGTGCAGCCGGATGCGATTGTCGACGCCCTGCCGGATTTACTGCCGCTGCTGGAGCAGTGGAACGCAGTCGATTCGTGACAGCCGCTGTGTTTCGCAGGGTTATTTTCCGTTTCCTAATAACTTTTTGCCTCGCTTCTGCATCTTATAAGCAAGATGCATCTTTCCAACGACAACATGACCGACGCAGCGCTGGTGGCGCGTGTGCTCGCTGGCGAGCGCGAGCTGTTCAGCACGCTTGCGGAACGTCACTACGCTAGCATGCCGAAGCTGCTGCGTGCGGCTGCTCGGCTCCGTGCCAGAGGCGCAGGACATTGCGCAGGAGTCTGTGCTGCAAGCATTTCTGCACCTTGGGCGCTTGCAGGAGCCAGCGCGCTTCGGGGCGTGGTTGCACGCAATTGCGGCGAACGGCGTGCGCATGAGTCTGCGCAAACGTCACATGCCGTCGCTCGATGTGCTAAGCGACAGCGCGTGGGAAATCCTGCCCAGCGCCATGCACAACGCCGGAAGAAGTACACGAAGCACGCGCCATTCACGACACCATTATCGCCGCGCTCAACGACCTGCCGCAGATCAACCGCGAAGTGGTCGTGCGTTTCTACCTGGAAGGCTACAGCTACGCCGAACTTGCCGAATTGCTTGGCGTGCCGGTGAGCACCGTGAAAGGGCGGCTGTTCAAAGGCCGCAGCCAGCTTCGGCATATTCTGTGCCCATTGCTCAAGATGTATTAGTTTTTGCTCGCAAACCACGAAAGGGGCAAATCATGGACATGCCAGAATTGATTGAAGCGACGATTGTTGAAACGCGCACGATGATGCTCGACAACGAACTTCATTTTGTGGTGCTGCGGGAGCAAACTGGTTCGCGCGTGCTGCCAATCTTCATTGGACCATTCGAGAGCGCGGCGATTGCCATGGCCGATGCAGCAGGTCCAGATGCCGCGCCCGATGACGCACGACCTTGCGCTGCGGCTCGTCGAAACGCTTGGCGCGCGAATCGAGCGCATCGTGATTAACAAGCTGGCGGAGAGCACATTTTACGCTGAAATTGTGCTGGTTCAAGGGGAGCAAACATTTACTGTGGATGGGCGACCAAGCGATGCGCTGGTGTTGGCTGCGCGGACGGGCGCGCCGCTTTTTGTCGCACGCGCTGTGTTCGAGCAGGCAGGCGGACAGGATGACGAGGCGTTTTGGGATGAGACCTTCGACCATGCCCGCAAGCTGGCGGCGCAATTCGCGCAGAATGAGTCATCAGAACAATCAGAAAGAACCGTCTTAGATTAACCGAATAGCTTCTGTGGCGGCACCCTTCGATATGCGCTTCGCGCTACTCAGGATGCCATATGCCGCATGTCTGATAAGCCGAAGGCTGTATCGAAGCGGCAGTTATTCAGGATCAGCTCTTAGCTGCGCAAACCATCCCACAGTCCGCACATGTATGCTCGCGCTGCGCTCCAACGCCGATGGCTCACGAGGCGCATGAGCGTACGCGCGGCGCTTGCGGTACGGTACGGCACGATGGCGAGCCATTGGCGGCCATGCGCATGTTTGCGGAAAAAGCGCATACTGCTCGCCGCCATGTGGTAGCGCTCGCTTGGCGAATCACTGCCACCGCTTGAAGTAGCAACCTTGTGCCACATGTGGGCGCGCGGCACGACGAGGGTTCGCAAGCCAGCTTGCTGCACACGCAGGCAGTAGTCCGAGTCTTCGTAATACATGAAGAACTGCTCGTCGAACAACCCCACTGTTTCCAGGCAGCGCCGGCTGATCAGCATGCCACAGCCGGTGACGAAATCCACTGCGAACGGCTCCTGACTTGGCGCATCGAACGGCGTGACCTCCAGCAGCCACGGACGGCGGCGCGCGCCCAGCCACCACACCCGTTCCGGCGCGCTGTCGTAGAAGATCGCTGGTGAAGCAATGGCCGCGTCGTGTGCCTGTGCCGCTGTGACGAGCACTGTGAGCGCATCGGCGGCCAGCGTCGTGTCATTGTTGGCGAGGAACACATAGTCCGCGCCATGCTGGAGCGCGTGCCGCAGCCCCACGTTTGCGCCCGCCGCAAAGCCGAGATTGCGTCCATTCGCGATCTGCTCGACCTGCGGGAACTGCATGCTAATCGTCTCAACTGAACTATCAGTAGAGCCATTATCGACCACGAGCATGCCGAAATTGGGGTAGGTTTGTTGCACGCATGACTCAAGAAACGCCAGCGTGTCGGCGCAGCGATTCCAATTCAGTGTTACGATATATACACACGGCGTCATGCTAAAACCTCCGGCAGGCGGCGCGAAGGATTATAGCATAGCGTCCCGGCGCTGCTTTTGCGGAAGATGCTTGTTCATCTGGTCTCATTGGTTGCTTATGTTTCTCTCACTTGATCTTTATACCTCGATACTATAATCTAATAATAGTTGCCATCAGGCAATCATTGCTTCCTGTTAACAAGTGTTCATGTGAGAGGACACGCGCATGCGAATTTCGGCCCCAATTCCACGTCGACGGGCTGGCGTCGGCGCACCAACGTTTTCCAAGCAACGGTGGCTGTTGCTCCCCGTTGTGCTGGCAATCATCGCACTGATTGTGTTTTGGACGCTGCCTGGCCGTTTGCTTCCAGCGACCGCGCCCACAACCACAACGGTGGCCCAGGGCGATCTCACGCAGACTGTCAGTGGCAGCGGTGCGGTGACGGCGGCGCGGCAGGTCGATCTGTCATTCGGTCAGTCCGGCACGATTACCGCGGTGAATGTCAACGTTGGCGACCGGGTAAAGACCGGCCAGCCATTGGTACAGATCGATCCTGCTGACCTTCAGTTGCAGCTGCAGCAAGCGCAGGCGAATCTCAAGTCGGCCCAGGCTAGTATGTTGCAGACGCAGAATGGCAGCACCACGCCGCAGGATTTAGCGAGCGCGCAGGCCGCCCTTGACAGCGCGCGCGCACAACTGCAGCAGACCAGAACCGGCACCACAACTCAGGCCGATATCACCAGCGCGCAGGCGCAACTCGATGCTGCGGTGGCAAAGTTGAACGCGCTCAAGGCTCCTTCACAAGCCAATATCAGCAGTGCGCAGGCCAAAGTCGATCAGGCAAAAGCTTCGTTACAGAACACGCAAAATGGTGACTCGCAGGCCAAGACTAACGCGCAACTGGCCCTTCAGAATGCGGTTGACTCGCTGACACAGGCGCAATCCAAGTATTCAACTGCGCAGCAGCAATGGCAATATGTGCAGGACACGGGCAACGACCCGGCGAATCCGACCACCACCAATTCACAGGGCAAGAAGGTCAGCAACAAGCTCAACAACACGCAGCGCCAGCAGTATTACGACTCGTACATTCAGGCACAGGCGGCGCTCCAGAGTGCCGAGAATAATATTTCGCAGGCCCAGGTTGCGTATGATGCTGCGCGCCAGAAAGAGGCGGCCGATGTGCCCCAGGCACAGGCGGCGCTGCAGGACGCGCAGACACAACTGGATGCCCTGATCCATCCGAATGCCAGCGATTTGACGCAGGCACAGGCGGCAGTGACGCAGGCGCAAGCCAATCTCACGAAACTCAAGCAGGGCGGCACAGCGGCGCAAATCGCCCAATCGGCGGCGGGCGTGACGCAGGCCCAAGCGAACCTCGACAAACTCACCGCGCCGCCCACAGATGCCGCGCTTGCCGCTGCCGCCGCAACACAGGCGCAGGCGGAGGCCAATGTCGCAACGGCGCAGCGCAACCTTGACCAGGCGACGCTGACCGCGCCCTTCGACGGTGTCGTCGCAGCGGTGAACGTTGTGCCAGGCGGTACCTCCAACGGTGGCAGTAGCAGCGGCACGACCGGTAGCAGTTCGTCAGCAGCGGTCACACTGGTCGATACCTCGAAGCTCCATGTCATTATCAATCTGAGCGAGACGGATACGGCCAATGTGCATGTTGGCCAGCCGGTGCAACTAACCTTCGACGCGCTGCCCAACGTCACGCTGGATGGCACGGTGGCGACCGTATCTCCGGCGGCGACTACCACGAACAATGTGGTGACGTATCCGGTGCAAGTTGACTTCGACCCTGGAACCGCAGCAATCAAAGTTGGGATGAGCGCTACTGCGAGTATCCAAGTGAAGCAAATCAATAACGCGCTTACCGTCTCAAGCCGCGCGGTGCAGACGGTCGGCAATAGCCATGTTGTCACCGTGCTGCAAGGCGACCAACACATTCCAGTGCGGGTTCCCGTGACCACCGGATTGACCATCAATGGGCAGACGCAGATTATTAGTTGTGCTGACGGCAGCCAGTGCTTGCAGACCGGCGATGTGCTTGAGATACCCACTACTACGACCAACAGTGCAACCAGCGGTGCGCCAGGTCGTGGTGGCTTTGGCGGGTTCGGCGGCGGAGTTGTCGTGCGTCCTGGCGGGCGTTAGCGCAAACCCATGTAATGGCAAGGGACTGAACGTAACGTTGGTCTCTTGCCATGATCAGGAGAAATAGATGGATGCGATGATACACGTCCGCGATCTGCGTAAAACCTACCATATGGGAGAGATTGAGGTGCCGGCGTTGCGCGGTATCAGCTTCGACATCCAGCGTGGGGAGTTCACGGCGATCATGGGGCCGTCTGGTTCCGGTAAGTCGACGTTGATGAACTTACTCGGTTGCCTTGACACGCCGGAAAGCGGCCAGTATATCCTTGATGGCCTGGCGGTGGATCAGATCGACCGCAATCTTTTGGCGTCGGTGCGCAATCGCAAGATCGGCTTTGTGTTTCAGCAATTCAACCTTTTGCCACGTCACACCGCGTTGGAAAATGTGGCGCTGCCCCTCGTGTACCTGGGCGGTGTGCCTACGGAAGAGCGCTACGCTCGCGCGCAGGAGGTACTCGAACTGGTCGGGTTGGGAGACCGGCTCGACCATCGGCCAAAGGAGCTTTCCGGCGGGCAGCAACAGCGCGTCGCGATTGCGCGGGCGTTGATTACCAGGCCGGCACTGCTGCTGGCTGACGAGCCGACCGGCAATCTTGACTCGCGTTCGAGCGAGGATATCATGACGTTGTTTCAGGATCTTAATAAGCAGGGCATCACGGTGGTGCTGGTCACGCACGAGCCAGACATTGCCGCGCATGCCCAGCGCGTACTGACCGTGCGCGACGGCGTGCTTGCCAGCGATGCGGCAGCGGTACGTCGCACTGCCGCAATTCCCGCCACGAACGGCGCACCTGCGACGACCGGTACCAACGCTGCGAACGGCACGCATACGGGCGGCGTGGCGCAGCGCGTTCGCCCATCCATTATTCAACGTCCATCGCTTACTCACAAGCGGAGGCGCTCATGAGCGCAATCCATACTCAGAAGGATGGGGCACCTGTTGGCGAGACCGCAGCCCCACCAGAAACACAGGTGCCGGATGCTACGAGCACACCCGAAATCCTTGCGTCCGATGCGCTCGCCGATTTGCAGGCCGGGGGCATCAGCCTGACTGAAACAGCAGAGATTGCATTGAGCAGCCTGACGGCTAACAAGCTGCGTACCCTGCTGACGGCGCTCGGTGTGATCATCGGTGTGGCAGCGGTGGTCGCGCTGCTTGCGATCGGGAACGGCTCGCAGGCGTCGATCACGGCATCGATTACGGCAAATGGCGCCAACCTGCTGACCGTGCGGCCTGGCTCGACCAATGCGGGCGGCGTTGGTGGCGGTGTTGGTTCCGCACAGACCTTGACGCTGGATGATGCGAAGGCGCTGGCTGACCCGCAGAATGTGCCTGATGCAGCGGCGGTGTCACCAGAATACAATGGTTTCGGCCAGGTCGTGGCCGGCAGCTTCAACACCAACGCCCGCGTCACTGGCGCGGAGTCAGTCTATCTTTCGGTGCATAATTTGCACATCGCGCAGGGCGATTTCATCACTGACGATCAAGTGACCAGCATGACGAATGTGGCGGTGTTAGGCGCAAATGTCGCGTCAACCCTGTTTCCCGATGGCGATGCGGTCGGTCAGTCGCTGCGCATTAACGGCCAAAGCTTCAAGGTCGCAGGTGTGCTCGCCTCGCAAGGCGGTGGCGGGTTCGGCTCGCTCGACGATGGGGTGGTCGTGCCGATCACGAGTGCCCAGCGGCGGCTGTTTGGCGGGCGGGCGCTGCAGGGCGGTTCGGCGCTGGTCTCGACGGTTGTCGTCCAGGCCAAAGATCAGAACAGTGTCAACAATGCACTGGCCGAAATTGATCAAACCCTGCGTGATCGCCACCAACTACCATCGAGCGGGAATGCTGACGACTTCAGTGTGATCAATCAGCAGGACATCCTGAACAGTGTGGCCCAAACCACACAAACCTTGACGCTATTTTTGGGCGCGATTGCCGCCATTTCGCTGATCGTCGGCGGCATTGGCATCATGAACATCATGCTGGTGTCGGTGCGCGAGCGTACCCGCGAGATCGGGCTGCGCAAAGCGATTGGTGCGCGGGAGAGCGATATTCTGACGCAGTTCATGATCGAGGCGTTGATCATCAGCCTGGTTGGCGCGCTGATTGGCCTGGCGATCGGCATCGCCATCGCGCTGATCGTCAACGCAAGCGGGCAGATGAACGCGATTCCCAGCGTTGGCGCGGCAGCACTGGCGGTCGGGTTTGCCGTTGCGGTCGGGTTGTTCTTCGGCATTGCGCCGGCCCGCAGCGCAGCGCGGCTCGACCCGATTGAGGCGCTACGCTACGATTAATGCAGGCAGGGCATCGCGAAGGGCTATCTGCCGATAGCCCTTCGCGGGTTCCTAAAAAATTACACGCCTTTTGGGGAAGTCCCTCACCCGGCTGCGCCCGCAGCTTCCCGCTCCCATTGGGCGAGGGACTGAGGGTGAGGATCAGCAGGCATGCTGAAAACATCCATGGTTCTATTCAGTTCGAAACCTGACATAACAAGACATACCAGAGGAGATAACGTACATGATTCGCGAACGTATTGTTTGGATTGTGGCGCTGATCGTCGTCGCCGCAGCCGGGTTCTATAGCGGGCAGTTTATCGGCGTTCGGAATGGTCAGCAAAATGTTGCGCAGGCGTCACAACAGTTCTTTAGCCAGCGCGGCGGCAATGGTGCGGGCGCTGGCGGCGCACAGGCGGGTGGCTTCGGCGGGCGCGGCGTTTCCGGAACGGTTGCATCTGTTGACGGCAACACCATCACCGTCACAACCCGCAATGGTCAAACGCAAAAAGTGCAACTTGCCAACAACGGCACGGTGTCGAAGCAGGCGAGCGGCCAGGTGAGCGATATCACCAAGGGCGCGCAGATTGTCGCGCTTGGTCAGGCCAATGGCGATACCTTCCAGGCAACATCGATTCAAATTGGTGGTGGATTCGGTGGCGGGCGTGGCGGCAATGGCGGTAATGGCGGCAATGGCGGTGGTGCTCCGAGTGCGACATCGACGACCGCACCGTAGATTTTCTGTCGCATGTGGAGAAACAAAGGAGTGACCATGCTGACATCTCGTTCATCAGTTGTCGATGATGCCACTGAGGAAGCAGTTCATGTGGCAGCGCTGTTCCTGGATTTGGTTCCCATCTTCTTCCGCATGCAGCGTGCGGAGGTGAAAAATGGGAGCGATTGGAATTTATCGGTGACTCAGGTTCGTACCTTGCGCTTCATTCATCGTCGCCCAAACGTGTCGCTTTCGGAGGTCGCCGGGCATTTGGACATGACTTTGCCTGCGGCCTCCAAACTCATCGACCGGCTTATGCAGCTTGCATTGTTGACCCGCACCGTTGACCTACAGGATCGCCGGCGGGCGGTGTTGCATCTGACGGATGCGGGGCGCGATTGGCTCCAAGCCTTGAATCAGGCCATCCAAAACAAGCTGTCAGATCGACTGGCGAGTTTGTCAGAAGAAGAATTGATCCAGTGCGCAGATTCACTGACTCTGCTGCGGGAGGTATTGATAGCGGACAACAGCGGTACCGCAACCCGCTAATATCAAATTGGGGATGAGGTGCTCATCCATGCTCAGGTTAAGAGCCTATCTGAAACGCTCCTTCAATACGCGGTCTGCGTTACTCAGGATGCTGTTTCGGATAGGCTCTCCTGTTACTGATATGTATATTTACGGTAGCAGCAGGTGCAAATCGCCGAACTCATGCCACAGGTAGAGTTCGCGCAGCGCGGCGGCATAGGTCACATGGAGGTGCTCGCGCCCAGCCAGTGCTTCCAGCATGGACAAGTGCGAAGCGCGCGGCTCATGGAAGCCGGTTAGCAGTCCATCGATGGCGCGGATGCCGCGCTCCGGCGTAACGACCAGCCGCGTCCAGCCTTCACCAGGATGGGTCATGCCTGAGGCGTCCGTTACTGTCTCCAGCGCCCGTACCACGGTGGTGCCGACCGCAATAACTCGCCGTCCAGCTGCCCGCGCCGCATTGACGATTTGTGCCGTCTCGTCTGGCACACGATAGAATTCCTCGTATGGTGGCTCATGATCCTCCAAACTGGCGACGCCGGTGTGAAGAATCAGCGGCGCGATTTGCACGCCACTGGCAACCAGCCGGGTGATAAGTTCCGGCGTAAAAGCTCGCCCGGCGGATGGCATCTCGGCGCTGCCCGGTTCGGTAGCGTAGACGGTCTGGTAGAACTCCAGCGACCAGCGTTCTGGCACGTAGCCGTAGCGAATCGGGAAGCCATGGCGTTGAAGATAATCATTGAACGGCTCCGGCAACTGGAGTGTTGCAATCCACAGCCGCACCGGGCCGCCATTTCGTTGCTCACTTGAATACGGCGTGAGCAGCGTGGCGGTGCCGCCATCCGGCAGTTGCAGCGTCTCGCCCGGCGTAGCGTTGGGGAACGGCGCGGTCGCTGTGCCGTTCGGCCTTCGGACTTCGACGCTCCACAGCTCGGCTGGCAGGCGCGTCGAGAGATGAACTTCCAGCGGCATGCCGTCGGCACGCTGGGCGTGAAGTGCGGCGGGCAGCGTCCCGCTCGTGTTGATCACCAGCACATCGCCAGCACGCAGAAATGCCAGAAGATTGCGGAACTGCGTGTGTGCCACCTGATCATCATGGTAGTGCGAAACCATGAGCCGCACTTCGTCACGCGCCAGACCGCGTGCCTCCGCTGGCTCGGTTGCCTCAAGCTCTGACGGCAGTGTGAAGTCCATTGGAGATTGCAGATTGTAGATTATAGCTTGGCCTTTGTGCCTGTACTCTGCAACCTCTAACTTGGGATCTGCAATGAATATATCTCCTCGCATTATTCCACCGCCTCCTCCGCTACTGCCGCCTCAAACAACGTGATCTGCATGTCGTCTGGCGTGCGGAGCCGCTGGTTATGGTGCTGCCATGGCGTGTAGATCAGTTCGCTTATAGGTGTCGCGCCGCTAGCCTGCGCTTGAGCGGCCGCTTCAGCCACGCCATCTACGCGGAAGGACAACCGTACCTGCTTGCTGGTCGGCGTGCCCACCTCGATCCGATCAATCGCCGCCGCCTCGCGCTCGTCGAGCAGTTCGACCAGCGCCCGGCCAGATCGAAGCAGCGCGCCGCGCCCACGATGGCTAGCCCACTCATCTTCAATCGACAGGCCGAGTCCATCACGATAGAATTGCAGCGCGGCCTCGAAGTCGGCCACGGTCAACACTACCCGCAATTCACTTGCTCCAGCACCAGTTGCGCGCTCGTTCGTCTGCTTGCGCGCCTGATAGCGCCCGCTTGGCAGGTCGCCTTCTATCAATTGCAACAGACCCGGTACGCTTGCTTCCGGCAGCGGTCGGTCGCTGATGTCTTCGCCGGGAAATGCTTTCTGGTGCATCTGCGTCTGCATGTCGCCGGGATCGACCCAATACACGCGCCAGTCCGGCTGCTCGGCGGCCAGCACGGCGGAAAGTTGCTCCAGCGCGGCCTTGCTTGAGCCGTAGCCGCCCCATCCAGCATATGCCTCCACACCCGCGTCGCTGCTGATGTTGAGCACCCGCGAGCCGGGTTGCATCGCCGAGCGCACGGCCTGCAACACGCCCAGCGGTGCGATGACATTCGTGCGATACACCTGCTCCAGCACGTCGAGCGGATAATCGAGCAGGTTCGGCTGCGGGCTTGGCCCCAGAACGCTCGCGTTGTTGATCACGACATCAAGGCCACCATGCTGTTGCGCGGCTTCCGCTAGTGCCTGACGGTGGCTTGTATCCGTCACATCACCAGCGATGGTGATGACCTGCGTAAGCCGAGACAGTTCAGCATGGGCAGTATTGAGCGCCTCCGCCCCACGCGCGTCAATAATCAATGTCCAGCCGCGCTCCGCCAGCGCCCGCGCCAATGCAAGCCCCAGCCCGCGCGATGCGCCCGTGATCAGCGCGAACATGATCTGATGTATTCATTGTTTACTCCTATCTTCACTTGCTTGCTGGTATCAAGTGTAGCGCGCGCGGCATGGTCGCGCCTTGCACAGAAGGACAGACGGCCACCTGTACAAAAGAACAGCCCGTGGATGTTCAAAAATGCTGCACGCTATCTGCAAATGAGGCACGGCTAGAGAGTGCTTGATGTGGAGTTTGCTTGCTACTATCGACAAAAGTAACCTGGTTGTTAATCGCTGCGCGCCTTGTAGCAACCCAACCCCAGTTGTCCAGACACCAGATCAATCGCGCGCGACCATGATGAGCCTTCCGCGCCTGTGGACTCACCAGCAAAACGATGGTCATGCTTGCGGATGAATTCATCAAGCTCGTCAATTAGTCGCTGCCAGATCGCGCGTTGTGCCGCCTGCAAGCGTTCGAACGCCGCAGCATTCGGCGCAGCGCGGATCGCCAGGCGCAGATGCGGCTGGCACAGCCCGGCGGATTGCTGGAACAGTGGGAGCAATTCTGCTTCCGTGAGGTGCTGCATCAGTGCCGGTACATACACCTGGTCGGTGGCGGCGCGCTGCGCGGATGCCGGGCATGACTGTTGTGGCGCGAAGGGCCTACTATCACCATGATTCGCCGTCTCATTACCGAGCAGCGCGTGCGCCAAGCGTTCACTAATGGATGGCGCGGTGTACGTCCTTGCTGAAAACTCTTCCTCCAACGCCGCGAGCACATCGCGGTGAATGATCGCGGTGCATGGCCGCATGCGCCTCGCGCAGCATGCGGCCATGCACCTCACAAAAGCCATGCGCCGCCCGAATGGCGGCGCGGATGCCGGGATCGTTCACGCTCTCGTAGACCATGACCATGCTATTGAAGTAATTACGCAGGCTCCGCAGCGCCAGCTGGCACAGCGCGCAGCCCGGTTCAGCGAGCGCATCCTGGATATCGAAATAGACGGTGTGATGTGGCTCGGCCATGGTTCAATCTCCTGCTGTTCGATGGATGTGTCAATCAGCTATCACATTCACTGTTCCTCAATCATTGAAAGAACCAGGCTATTTTTCTGCTATGCGCCGTCGTGCGAGCAGAATGAGAATTGGAACGGCGGCGAGCTGCGCCACAACTGAGAAAGCGATCAGCGCCGGAAATGAGAGAGCGTACAGCACGCCCATGATCGCGCTGCCCAGGAACCAGCTCACGCCATAGCCGGCCGTGAAAAGACCGTAAGCCGACGCGCGGCGCTGCGCCGGAACCATGAGCGCCACTGCCGCCGGTACGATCGATTCATGCACGCCCATGCCGATCCCCCACAGCGCAATGCCGACCAGCGACAGGTCGAAGCCGCCCAGGAACACCAGCGGCGCAAACAGCGCGGCGATCAGCGTCAGGGGAATGAGCACGACGAGACCGTAACGGTCGAATAGGCGTCCGAGCAGCAGCGAACCCGCGCCGCTCACGCCCATGGCAATGGCATAGAAGATCGGTATCCAGTCGCTCGTCACGATGGCTGCCTGCTGGAAGTGATAGGCGATCAGCGGGAAGTCGGTGAACCCGGCCGCCACCAGCATGGCTCCAGTGAGATAAATCCAGAAGACGCGCGGCAGCCCGGCTGTCTGCACATCCGGCGCAGCACGCTCCAGATCCTCCGGGCGCGGGTAGAGCCAGCGCGCGACAGCCAGCATGCTGAGAGTCACCAGAGCGGGGATGAGTAGCATGGCAAAGGCGAGCTGGTAGTTGCCGCGCGCGGCCAGTATGGCAGCAACCGCCAGCGGCCCGAACAGCGCCCCCAACTGATCCATGGCTTCATGGACGCCGAAGGCCCATCCGTAGCCGCCCATCTGTTTGCCGGCATGCGAGAGCATGACATCGCGCGGCGGGTTGCGCGTCGCTTTGCCGACCCGCTCAAGGATGATCAGCGCCGCCGCCATCTGCCAGCTGCCCGCCAGGGCAAGCAGCGGCACCGAAGCCATTTGGATGATGTAGCCGAAGATCGTGATCGGCCAGAACTTGCCAGTCACATCGCTGAGGCGGCCCGAGACGAGGCGCAGACCATAACCCAGCAGTTCGCCGAAGCCGGTCACGATAGCCACTGCCGCCGCGCTCGCGCCCAGCATGCCCAGATACGGGCCGATGATGCCGCGCGCGCCTTCGTAGGTAAAGTCGGCGAAGAAGCTCATGACCCCGATCAGCAGGACGAACTTGAGCGCCCGGCCTTTGCTTATCTCATTTGTAGCGGATGGAGCGGATGGAACTGTCGTATGCTGCGCCATAGCATGCCCTCCTTGTCGGTTAAAAAAGGCTTCTCCCACCCGGTTTGATGCGCTTGCTGTACGCTTGCAGGGTGTCAAACAAAGGCAACAAAAAAGCCTCTACTGGCGACCTTTGAGAGAGTCGCGCCAGTAGAAGCCATCAGCCGCTTATCGGCGTTATGCGGGCCTCATCGCATTGAATGTAATAATCGTAACTATACTATGCTCCTGCTAGACGCGCAAGCCCGAGTTACAACTTCATGGCATCCCTAACCACGACTGTACTGGCGAAATTCAGCGATGCGTAACGATTGACACACCTATAGTTCTTCCCTATAATCGATAACATAATGATCGTGATGAAGCTCACGTAGTGCCACTGTTTCCGGCTGATAGCTTCTATGGAGATGGCCCATCGCATGGAGCTATCCGTAGAGGCTTTTTTATTGTGTGTTTCGTCATTCAGTTCAGAAGGAAGTTGATGGTACAGCGGGCACATTTGACAGTAGGGTGCAGCATACATTGATTCGGATCGAACACGATGTGCCGCCGGATGTGCAGCTTGCCATACGCGCGGAACTGCTGCAGGTGCGGGCGGCCATTGCTCAGCTTACTGCCATGTACCAACTGCATGCCAGACCCCAATCCACTTGGCGTGCTATTGATGCATTGCTCGTGACGAGTTGGACCGACCTTGAGGACACCCGGCCAGCCAAGCTGCGCCGCTGCGGCACAGTCGATCCAGCAGTGGTCGCGGAACTCGATGCGCCATTGACACACCTGATGACGTGCATCGAACGGATGCGCTCGCTCGGCAACACGATGATGACCAGCGAGACGGTATCAGCAAGACGGGTTGATGATCACGATAATACAGCTTTAGAACCATGAAGGGCTGATTATTATTTTGCACAAGGAAGCTGCGCGGCGCGGGTGCGTTTGATTGCGTGACAGCGCGCGTGCGGAGGAGACGTCATGGACTATCAATTGGAGGATCTATGAATTGCCTGATGTGTGCATCACACCGGCATGCGAACGCTGCTGTTGCACTTTGCGTTCTTTGCGGCGAGGGGGTCTGTCTGAATCATATGGAATCGTATGCGGTGACGACCTATTTGCTGCACCCGGGCGGCATGGTGGCGCTGCGCCGCCCCGATCAGGACCCGCTCCACGTGCATCTCTGTGCGCAGTGTAGCAAGCTGATTAACCGTAGTGACAAGGAGCCTCCACAGAACGGGCATCGTGTGCCATTGCGCGACCGAATGGCTGATCGCGCACGCCAATTGGAATATCTGCGGGGCGCGCTCGTGCCTACTCCTGATCCAACGTAGTGACCATCAGTATTGTCACGTAAGAATCCTGATACTGAGGATTCTGTCGCACACCTGCACTGAAGGAGGGAAAGAGTGTAGCTATGCTGCATATACATGGACCTCTATGATCATCAAGCTCTTTTCATTCATACGTCTGCCCGCCAGGTCGGCTCGCTAGCATTGAGCATGGTATAATTCTGCCTGGAGGCATCATCATCTATGACACGAACCTGGCGCGACTACAACTTCTTCCTGATCGGCTGTGTGATTGTGCTGCTTGGCTTTGGCATGGCCATGATCTACAGCGTAACCTACAACAATCCGGAAACTGCGAATTATTTCTCACGGCATTTGGTCAATGTTCTTGTTGGCGGCGTGGCAATGGTGTTGCTCACCGGTCTTGACTACCATGCGCTGCAAGCCTGGGTACGTCCGTTGTATATATTGACCGTTGCGGTGCTGGCGGTGGTGCTGGCGCTCGGCAGCATTCGAGGCGGCGCGCAAAGCTGGCTCAATCTTGGCCTGCGCACGTTTCAGCCGTCCGAGCCGGCCAAGTTGCTGCTGATCATTGTGCTGGCGGCCTTCTGGTCCCGTTACGACGGGCGTGGCGGCTCATGGAAAGTGCAACTCGGCAGCCTGATTCTGGCAGGCATTCCGCTGCTGCTTGTGTTCGTTCAGCCTGACTTCGGTACCGCAATTGTGATGGGCACCATCTGGCTTGCCATGGCGTGGACTGCAGGGCTACGCTGGTGGCAACTTGCTTTGCTGCTCGTCGTCACTATTCCGGTAGGATTGTACGGCTGGTCGCATGTGCTGGACCCGTATCAGCGCCAACGCTTGCTGATATTTGTGGATCCGGTGGGCTACGACCCGACGTTTCAGAATGGCGCGTGGGACATCATGCAGGCCTTGAATGCGATTGGCTCCGGTGGGCTGACGGGACGCGGCTGGATGCACGGCCTGATCACGCAAGGGCGCTTCATTCAGGCCATGTATTCCGACTTTATCTTTGCGGCCACCAGCGAGGAGCTTGGCTTTCTGGGTGCAACAGTGCTGCTGATCTTCCAGTGCATTCTCGTGTGGCAGGCACTGGCGGTGGCAAGCGCCGCCCGCGACACGTTCGGCAAGCTGCTGGCGGTCGGCATCGCGGCCATGTTCTTCTGCCATCTGTGTGTGAACGCCGGCATGAACATGAGTATCATGCCAATTACCGGCATTCCACTGCCGCTGATCTCATATGGTGGCAGCTTCACGCTGACCGCGCTGGCGGCAATTGGCATTTTGGAGAGCGTGGCGCTGCGGCGGCGGCGTATCGTATTCTAATAAGTTCAGGTTGATATGTCAGACATGCTTGTGTGCCATTCAAACGGCACGTTTCGCGGCGACGTTACGCCTGCCACAATCAATAACATGCTTCAAGAGCCAGACAATACTGTTTGGTTTGACATCACCGATCCTGACGAGCATGACATTGCCATCCTGCGCGACGAGTTTCATTTCCATCCGCTCTCAATCGAGGATGCCACGCGCGGGCAGCAGCGTCCCAAGATTTAACTCGTATAATAAATACTACTTTTTGGTGTTCTATGCTGTTTGCTATTGTGACGACAATACAATCGAGACGCAGCAATTAAATCTGTTCCTGAGCAAGAATTACATTGTCAGCGTGCATAACGGTGAGTTCAAGCAGGTAAAAGAAACGATTGCTCGCTGGCGCGCGCCTGATAGCCCGCTGGGCAACACAGTCGGTGCGCTGCTGTACGCGCTGCTTGACTCGATTGTCGATGACTATTTTCCGGTCATGGATCAGGTGGCTGAGCACATTGATGAGCTTGAGGACGATATCTTTGATGAGTTTGATCAGAGCGCCATCCAGAATATTTTCTCACTCAAGCGCGATCTTTTGCAAGTGCGCCGCATCATTGCGCCCGAGCGCGACGTGATTAACACGCTGCTGCGGCGCGAGGTGCCGGTGTTTCGGCCCGAAGACATCGTGTACTTGCAAGATCTCTATGATCATATCGTGCGCGTGGCCGACAGCCTTGATGTGTATCGTGATCTGCTGTCGAGCGCGCTGGATAGTTTTCTTTCGGTTCAGTCCAACAACCTGAATCAAATTGTAAAAGTCTTAACAATCGCATCAATCATCTTGATGTCTGATGCACTGATTGCTGGCATTTACGGCATGAACTTCGAGTTCATGCCAGAGCTTCACTGGCGCTTTGGCTACTTCTATGCACTGGGGCTTATGGTAGCAGTCGGTCTCGGACTCGTACTCTTTTTTAGACATAAGAAATGGCTTTGATTAAACATCTCTATCTTCACATTCCGTTTTGTCATCGGCGCTGCTCCTACTGCGATTTCAACACCTACGCGAATATGGAAGACCGCATGGCGGCGTATACCGACGCGCTGTGCCGCGAGATTGAGATAAGGGGACAAGGGGACAGGGCGACAGGGCGACAATCTGTAACAGAGTTCTCTCCATCTCCCCTTCTCCCCGTCTTCCCGTCTCATGGATTGACGCGCGCCGACCTGCTGCCGACCGTGTTCATGGGTGGCGGCACGCCTACCATGCTACCGCTCAATCAAATGGAGCGAATTTTGCGCGCCGCCGACCGCGTGATACCGCTCGACAGGGCCGAGGTCACAGTCGAGGCCAACCCCGGAACGGTGCTGGGACGCGGCTATCTACGAGCATTGCGCGACATGGGCGTGAACCGCATCAGCATGGGCGTGCAGAGCCTCCACGATCCTACGCTGCGCGTGCTGGGTCGCATCCACACCGCTGCCGAAGCGCGTACCTCTTTTGAAGACGCGCATGCGGCAGGCTTCGAGCGTATCAATCTTGATTTCATCTTTGGGCTGCCCGGCCAGACGGTGGAGCAGTGGGATGCTGCCTTGCGGGAGATTAGCACATGGGGCGCAGATCATTTTTCGCTCTACTCGCTGATTCTGGAGGAAGGCACGCCACTTCATGCGCAGGTACTCGGCGGGCGCGTGACCGTGCCTGACGACGACGCGACCGGCGAGATGTATGAGATTGCCATGGCGCGGCTGGCCGAAGCGGGCTACCAGCAATACGAGATTAGCAATTGGGCCAAAGATAAGAACAACGAGCAAGCAACAATGAACCAAGTGTTATCTTTTGTTCCTGCTCAGGCATGCCACCACAATCTGGCCTACTGGCTCAATGCTGATTACCTGGCGTGCGGCGCGGGCGCGCATGGTCACGTCTATCCACGGCGTTACCACGATCTGCTGGGTATCGACGAGTACATTCGTACGATGCAGGGCGGCGCGCTGCCCACTGCCGAGATCATCGACCTGAACGAGCGCGATTTGTACGCCGAGACCATGTTCATGGGCTTGCGGCTGAATATCGGCGTGAGCTACGCGCATTTCCGTGATCGCTGTGGCGCGGAACTTGAGGATGTGTATGGCCCAACCTGCACTGAATTGGTCGATCTGGGGCTGCTCCAGCGTGATGAAATTGGTGTACGGCTGACCGAGCGCGGGCGCATGCTGGGCAATCAAGTATTCATGCGATTTGTAGATTAACGAACTGAAAGGAACAATACGTTTTGGAGAATGTGCTTAGTCAGTTGGGCGAGTTTGGAATCACAGCTCAATTGATTCAAGACATAGTGTTTGTTGTGCTTGTGGTCGTCGGTATTGTGCTGGCGCGCAACATTTTGCTGAACATCGCGTTTCGCCGCTTTACCGATGCATCGGCGCAGTATCAGTGGCGCAGAGTCACGCGCTACATCGCCTACGCATTGATCTTCATCGTGGTTGCGCCCTCGCTAGTAGGCGGCCTACGCAACACTGCGACGTACCTCGGCCTGCTGTCTGCGGGCCTGGCGCTGGCGCTTCAGCCGTTGATCGTCAATCTGGCCGGATGGATGTTCATTCTATGGCGGCGGCCCTTTCGCATCGGCGACCGCATTCAGGTGGGCGAGCATGCGGGCGACGTGATCGACCTGCGCGTGTTTCAGTTTACGCTCATGGAGATTGGCAACTGGGTCGATGCTGATCAGAACACTGGCCGCATTATTCATGTGCCCAACAGTGTGGTGTTCAACGACAAGTTGGCGAACTACACACGCGGCTTTCACTACATCTGGAATGAAATTCCGGTACTGGTCACTTTTGAAAGCCACTGGAAGGACGCCAAAAAGATTCTTGTTGATGTTGTACAGCAGCATGGCGGCCCCATGAGCGAGCTTGCCTCGCAGCGTGTCCAGGACGCATCGCGGCGCTACTTCATGCTCAACACCTCGTTCGATCCGGTGGTCTACACCAGCGTGCAGGATAGCGGCGTGCTGCTGACCATGCGCTACCTGTGCGACCCGCGCCAGCGTCGTGTTAGTGCCCAGGCGATCTGGGAGGACATCCTCGACGCGTTTGCCGAGCGCCCGGACATTGACTTCGCCTACCCGACGCAGCGCTTCTACAACAATGTGACGGAAGGCAAGGAAGAAGCCCGCGCGAGCATTAATGGGCAAGTACAGAGTGGAATGTAGCCGCTCCTTCGCGGCAAACTGTTTCGTCCTCATGAACGAGTGGTCTGTGTGTCATTCATCGCTGCCCGGATGGTGGTTCAAGCACACTGACATCAATCAAGGGTGTCACGTTGAAGCCTTGCGCAAGCAGTCGATTCTGGATTGATGTCGTCAGTTGCGTGCGAATCTCGGCAGGAGACAGTGACGTAGCACTGGAAGGTTGCACATAGACCACACCCAGCAACGTGTTCTGGCCTTGAATATTCGAGCGCGTAAAGCGGACATTTGTCTCGACAAGCTTTGCCACATGACTGCTGTTTACTATCTCCTGGATAACCGCTGCGGCGCGCTGCGACCGGCTTGAGCGCTGAAACTCCGGCTGGCTCCAGAGTTGCCATGTCATTAATCCGACGAGTGCCAGGATCGAAAGAGACCATGCTGCGCCTGTAACCCAGTTTTTTCCTGCATTAAAGCGTGGGCCGTGCGCCGATAACCCGTACAACCGGAACACAATTGTTCCCGATATGTTGATTCCTACCAACTGCAGGAGCAGCACAAAAAAGCCGCTCTTCGCCATATCCCAATCGCCAATGACGCTCGCCATGCCAATCAGTCCGGCGGGTGGCGCGAGTGAGGCGGCAACCAGGATGCCAATCGCTGCCCCCGGCACAAGACTGCTGCGTTGTGATTGCACGAGGTTGAGCGCGCCCGCTGCACCTGCAATGAGCGGCAGCAAGACAGTAACTGACGAAAGTTCGCTGGTTTGCACCATTTGTGATGTGGCAATCTGTTGATTCAGTATGAAGCTGAGCGCGGCAGTAACCAGAATGGTGACCAGCAGTGCGGACACGTAGCGCAGCAACGTACGGCGGAGCAATGACCAATCACCACGGGCCGTAGCGATTGCTGTGTTCATTGCTGGCCCCGCGAAGGGCGCAATCAGCATGGATGCGGTCAACAAGTATGTAGTATCGGTGTACAATCCGATCCACACAACCGCGCCGGTCGCTACAGCGTAGCCCAGGAAACCAGTCCATGAGCCGACGCTCTGGAGACCAGCGAGAAAAATCTCGATTGGGCTACGGACGGTGACATCCGTAACCTGAGAGGCCGCGTGGGATGCTGGCGGCTGGAGCGACATGACGCCGCGCGGTATCAACGTGAGATGCAGATCCGGCAGTTGTTGCAGCGCGTCGATAAGATTGCCGACCTTGCTGTTGGAGATGTGAATAAAGAGCAAATCAATAGGCCCGTCGCTCCCGGTCGCCTCGATGCAGGCAAGGTTTGCGCCGTTATGGTCGCGTGCAATGTCGAGGGCCTCTTGCCCATGCCCTCGCGGTACCTGCACAAGCACCTGTCGCATCCCTCCTGCTCCTTCCTCTTGTGTATTTCAGATGATTACTGTTCATCACTCATAACATCAAGAACAAGGCCAGCGAACGACTATGTTTGCTCGAAAGCGTTATCTCTCTTGTGGCGTCAGCGGAACCTGTGGCTCGTCAATTGCATCTACGTCGGCGTCGCGCACCCAGCCGATGTCCCACGGGCCGCGCGTCAGCACTAAATACCAGCCTTCCCGCGTTGCCAGCGGCACCAATAATTGCCCGGCTGAAAGCGTGCGCGCTACCGGGCTGTTGAGATTGCCGTACTGGTACAGTGGCGTGTTCGCGGCTTTGGGCTTCAGCATGGGCAGATCGACCGGCTGTCGGGCGGCGCTGTCATTCGGGTCGCGTGCCTGAAGGTACGCCAGCACACCCTCGGCAATCCCTTTCGCAACCACCTCTGGCTGCTTGTACAACAAATTCCAATCGGTAGGGTAGGTCATGAAGCCAGTCTCGATGATAATCGCGGGCGTGGTCGGTGCGATACTGTGCCAGTAGCGATACGACGCAAAGGCGTAGTAGGCCCGCATGTCTACCGACGCGCCGCGTGGATCGGGCGGCAGTTCCGTAACGCGCTCGTAGCTGTCTTGAACCGCTGCTGCCAGCGCTTCCGACGCTGGCGACGCGCGGTAGGGCGTGGCGATTTTCCAGCCGTGGCGCACCGCTGCCTGTGTGCCGCTCACGCCGTCAGCATGAATCGACACGAACGCATCAGCCGTGTAGCCAACCGGAATGACCGTCGGCAGCAAATCGACCTGCACGCCCGCCGCTTCAAGCTGCTGCTGCACCGCCTGGGCGATCGGCAGGTTGATTTCCCATTCGTCGTAGCCGCGCACGTACGAGCCCGACCATGTGCGGAACTGCTGCATTTCGTCCGGCAAATGTTCTAACTTCCAGTGGCCGGCCTGAATGCCGACGCGCGGCACCGGCACGGCAGTTAGCTCTGGTGTCGACGTCGGCGGCACAAGCGTTGACGTGACGGTTGGCGGCGCGCTGGTTGGCGTTGGTGCGAGTGGAAGTTGCGTGGAGACGGACGGCTGTGTGGCGGCAACAGCTTGTACCGCTCCTTCGGCAATCGGCTCGCTCGTCGTGCAGCCGCTAAGCAACACTGTGAGCATACATAGAATGAAATAGAAACGATGGTAGCGCATAGGTGACTAAGTATCCAGAAATTCTGTGGCATCAGCAATCTGGTAGCTGTAGCCCTGCTCCGCCAGAAAAAGCTGGCGATTATGCGAAAAATCAAGCTCGCGTGTGTCGCGTGTGACCAGCGTGTAAAAATGCACATGCCGCCCGTCCGGCTTGGGCCGCAACACGCGCCCGAGCCGCTGCGCCTCTTCCTGGCGCGACCCAAACGTGCCCGACACTTGAATCAGCAACTCGGCGTCCGGCAGGTCGAGCGCGAAGTTGCCGACTTTGGAAATGATGAGCAGCAGTTCGTCGCCTGCGCGGAAGGCATCGAACAGTCGATCGCGCTCGCGTTGCGGCGTCTTGCCGGTGATCAGTGGCGCGCCAAGATCGTCGGCGATCTGCTGAAGCTGGCTGAGATAGTGGCCGATGACGAGCGTCGGCGTACCAGCATGGCGTGCAAGAATCGTGCGAACGAGCGGCAGTTTCTGCGGATTTTCGGCGGCGATGCGGTACTGCTCGCGTCCTTCCGCTACGGCGTAGCCCATGCGCATGTCGCTCGGCAGATTGACACGCACCTCGACGCAGCGCGCCTCCGCGATCCAGCCACGCTGCTCCAATTCTCGCCATGGCAAATCGTACTTCTTTGGGCCAATCAGCGCGAATACGTCGCTCTCGCGCCCGTCCTCGCGCACCAACGTGGCCGTGAGGCCGAGCCGCCGCCGCGCCTGAATGGCAGCTGTGGCGCGGAAGACTGGCGCGGGCAGCAGATGTACTTCGTCGTACACAATCAAGCCCCACTCGCGCTCGGCAAACAGTCGCAGATGCGGAAAATCGCCGCCATGCTCGTTGCGGTACGTCAGCATCTGGTAGGTCGAAATCGTGATTGGCGCGATCTGCTTGCGCCCGCCCGTGTATTCGGCGACTTCATGATCAGCAGCAGTTGTGCGGCGCAGCAACTCCCGCCGCCACTGCTCGACCGAGGTGTTGTTGGTCGTCAGGATTAACGTGGACTGGCCGACCAGCGCTATGGCGGCCATGCCGACGATAGTTTTACCGGCACCTGGCGGCAGCACCACCACGCCGGAGCCGCCCTGCGCCGCGCCGCCAGCATAGAATGCGTCGGCGGCCTCGCGCTGGTAGTCGCGCACGGCGAACAGATCGTCGCGCAGCATGAGTTCAAATGTTTCGCCTTCGACGTAGCCTGCGAGATCCTCGGCGGGCCAGCCCGCGGCGACCAGCGCCTGCTTGAGCAGCCCGCGATGTTCGAGTGGCACCGCGAAGGCTGCCGGACCGCGTGGTCCTTGAAGCAGATTGCCAATCTCCGGCTGCCGCGCCAATTCAATCAATAGCGCCCGTTCCTGCGCAACCAGCCAGAGTTCGTCGCCTTCGCTCGTCAACCGCAGCTTGCCCCAGCGTCCGGCGAGTGCATGCACATCGGCCACCACGTTCTGCGGCAGCGGGTACTTGGCGAACGTTTCCAGCCGCGCCACCATATCATCGGCATGCAGGTCGGACGCGGCAGCGCTCCACAGCGACAGCGGCGTGATGCGGTAGGTGTGAATGTACTCCGGGCTTTTCTCCAGCTCTGCGAATGGCGCAATTGCATCGCGGCAGGAGGCAAACTGCGGATTCTGAACCTCAAGGAGCAGCGTGCGGTCGCTCTGAACGATGAGCGGATTTGCAAGGTTGTACGTTTGAGTCATGAAACATTCATTATGGGCGAGAGTACCTGCGCTTCAGTAGTATACCGCAAAGCATGCTGGTCGCGACTGCGAATCTCCGTCGAAAGATGGTTGTTTTAGCGCGTCAGATTTGGTACACTTTTCGTTGAAAGCGTTGATGGAGACGAGTAGCAAGATTATTGAAGCGCAGAGAGCTGCCAGAAGCTGTGAAGGCGGCCTTCAATCCTTGTGAATGACCCTCCTGAGCGCGGGAAGGAAAGAAGCAAGTTGTTTGACGGCTTGCTTTCGAGTAAGACCTGTCGGGTTGCCCCGTTATCGGCACTGAGGCTGCTGATTCTTTAACCACAGAGGACACAGAGATGCAACTGTATGGCATTGTCATGCTGAACGCAGAAGTTTCTCTGTAACCTTTGCACACTCTGTGGCAAAAAGTAGAACGGCAGCGAAGTTGCGGTGGCACCACGAGAAGGTCCCCCTCGTCCGCACGACGAGTGGGGGCGTTTCTTTTGAAGTAAGAAGTAAAAACTAAGAAGTAAGAGGGTGACGTTGTACTATTGCTTACTTCTTACTTCCTACTTCTTACTTTCCTATCGAGGTGCTACGATGCAACGGATTTGGACGACCGAAATCGGTCAACACGTCGGCGAACGAGTACGGTTGGGCGGCTGGCTGCACCGCCTCAGACAACTGAGCAACGTCAGTTTTCTGGTGCTGCGCGACGGCCAGGGTTTGGCGCAGATTGTTATTGAAAACGCAGATCTGATCAGTGAGTTGGCGCAGACTAACCCGGAAAGCGTATTGGAAGTCGAAGGGTTGGTTGTAGCCGAACCGCAAGCGCCCGGCGGCGTTGAAATCCACCAGCCGTGTGTCACAGTTATCGCGCCGGCTGCCGCGCCGCCGCCATTCGACATGTTCCGCCCCACGATTAAAGCGCAACTTCCGACGCTGCTCGATCATGCGCCGGTTGCGCTGCGCCACCCGCGCCACAAAGCGATCTTTCGCATGTCAGCCGCAACCATGCGCGGCTATCGTGAGACGCTGCGGGCAATGCAATTCACAGAGATTCAGACGCCAAAGTTGGTGGCCTCGGCGACCGAAGGCGGCGCAAATGTATTTGCCGTCGAGTACTTTGGGCAGAAGGCGTATCTCGCGCAAAGCCCACAATTCTACAAGCAGACCATGGTCGGCGTGTTCGAGCGGGTGTTCGAAGTTGCGCCAGTATTTCGTGCCGAACCGCACGACACGCCGCGTCATCTCAACGAATATGTCTCGCTCGACTGTGAGATGGGCTTCATCCGCGACCACCGCGATGTTATGGCCGTGCTGGCTGAGGTGCTGCGCGGCATGATCGCTGCCATGCGCGAGGACGCCGCCGACGCGCTGACGCTACTGAAAGTCGAACTGCCTGAAGTGCCAGCCCAGATTCCGGCAATTCACTTCAGTGAAGCGCTGGAGCTGATTTATAAAGAAACAGGTGAGGACGCGCGGCATGAGCCTGACCTCGCCCCCGCGCACGAGCGCTGGCTGGGCGAATGGGCTACGCAACAGTATGGCTCTGAGTTTTTATTCGTGTGGGGCTATCCCATGTCCAAGCGACCGTTCTACACCCACCCGGACCCGGCGCGCCCTGCGTACTCGAACAGCTTCGACTTGTTGTTCCGTGGGTTGGAGTTGGTCACAGGCGGGCAGCGCTTGCATCTGTATGCTGATTACCTGGCTGCGTTAGGGGCGCGCGGACTGCCAATCGAGCCGTTTGAGGGCTACTTGCAGGCGTTCAAGCACGGCATGCCACCCCATGGTGGTTTCGCAATAGGTCTGGAGCGCTGGCTTGCGCGCCTCATCGAAGCGCCGAACGTCCGTGAGACAACACTGTTCCCGCGCGACCTCAATCGGCTGACGCCGTGAAAGAGAGGGTACGGCGAGAGGTTTACGAAACCTCTCGCCGCGGCCAACATTTATCCCGGCTCCGCCCGGACGATTAATCGGTGCGAATATATACCAATCGGCACGCAGGTGATCAGCGTCAGCGTTTCGTTCGGCGTCGGTGCCATCACCCACGTATCGGTAGGCAGCAGTGTCAGCACATCGCGCACGATGTAGCGCCGCTGCTGCCCGCCAACCGTCACGAAAATCTGGTCACCATCCTGCACATTGGGCAGCTTGTTGAAAATAATATCGCGGTAGCCGACATGCCCGGCGATAACCATGTTCCCCGGGTTGCCGGGAAAAGCTGAAATTGGCCAGTAGTGCGCCGCCGTGTAGCGCGGCACGTCCCACGCATCGCTGGTGAAGCCTGTCTCGACAACATCAGTGTTTACGCCAATGCGCGGAATGCTTAAGTGCGTCGGGCGCACGCCGTTCCATGCCTGGTCTGCGGAGGCGACTGGCGCGACGGCGTAATCTGGCGCGGGAGACGCTGCCAAAAATTGCCGCCCAAGATGACCTAATAATACCTGTTGTCCGGCTGGCAGTTCGGGATGCAGTTCAAAGCGGGCGCGCTCGAAATATTGCACGGTGTAGCTTTGGCCATCCTGCTGATTGACCTCACGCAATTCCTCGGAAATGGGGTAGCCAAACATATCAAGGCTGCCGTGCGTCTGCCAGAAAGAGCGGAACTGCCCGCCAAGATTGTGGCCCGTTTCCGCAAAGAAGCTGGCTTCCGGCATGGCGGTGGCGGCTGCAAAAGCAGGCTCATGCTCGCGGCCCTGCGCGGCCCAGCGGCCCAGGTGTCCTGCCAGCACAAGCTGTTCTTCGGCATGCCATTCCAGTCGTGCGCGTTCGAAGTATTGCACGGGCAGACCGTTTTCCATAAACACTTCCGTAAGTGGCAATCCTGGCATGGGCAGGCCGCCATGTGCGTCGAAAAATGCGCGGAAGCTGTAGGCCAGCGTATGGCCAGTCTGTGAGAAAAAGACCGCATTTCCTGCACGCGTGTTCGCGCGGGCGCTCGTGCCAGGCACAAGCATCATGATCAGCAAGGCAACCAGCAGCAGAGAATAATGACGTTTCACAGGCGCGCTCCAGATTTCCGTGGCAACAATAATAATTGAGCGTGATGATAGCATGATTTCCGAACCACGGCGTTACCATGTTTGACACGTCATGAGCAAGTGGCGTACAATCATGACAGATTCAAACAGGGAGGTTTACATGAAGCTTTCACCTGCCAAAGTCGAGCACTTGTCAGAAATGCTCGTGGATCATTTAGCTGAAGTAGATGGTGTGCTATTTCAAAGCGATGATGGGCAGCTGCGCATGGCAATGGAGCAGATAATTACCGATGAGTTGATGGTCGAAGAGCGGCTCGATGCGGAAATACATAAAATGCTTCAGGGACACAAATACGAAATCACCATGAGCCGCATGAACTATGATGAACTGTTCAAGAAGGCAAAATCACGGCTGGTGCTTGAGCGCAAAATTGTGCTGTAGCCAGCACACGCTACTTCGGCATCACAATATGCTCTGGACTGACGTTGTGAACAACGTCAGTCTTTTTGTATAAGCATATCCTCGAATGGACCACACTTCTTGTATCCTCTCCATCATTTGGCACACGTGTTTACGCTATTTTGTACGCTACTTGTCAGAAAATTCACTGACATACTGTCAGTGAATTCACTAATGCATCTTCAGCGTGTCTATCAATAATATCTTGGAATATTTCGTATTGTTGTCTACAAAGCGCTATATTAATTGTCTACTATCTTCTGAAACAGGGATGATGTTGGGAAAAAAGTATCAAAATCCTTCTTGTTTAGAATAAATATTGGGTCTTTTTATTTGTTCAACTAACTAGAAATGACTAAATCTTAAGATTTAAGATGATAGGTTTGTTCAGCATGAGGATGCGCATGTTCTTAATAGAACGGCATCAGGCTGTAAGAGTGTAGGCTTTGTATTTGCCATTGTGCTCGCTTTTCCTGGTTGACAGATCATTATCGTCTTATGTCGCTTTTGTTAAAAGATGCTGACAACGCGTCTCCTGCTACGTAAACAGAAGTTTATGTAGACCCCTCTTCAGTTCATAGCTACGTTACTCTGGCTGTATATCATACAGACATACCAAGGGACGCTCTTCCAAACAGCAATACGATATCTTGTTTTGAAGATACCGTTCCGATGAGCTGGTCTGTACATGCTGTTGGTACGGCGTAACCAGCCCGGCACAAAGCTCTATCGTTCCTTACAACAAAAGAAGCCAATGGGGGGCTGCTTTCAGGAACGTAGAGTTTTGTTGTGTTTTCTGTTCAGTGTGTTGTACCAGGTTATTCGTAGGTAGGTGTGCTGTATCAGGTTATTCGTAGATATCTGTTGGATTATGAGGAGAACATCAATGTCGCACATCATCGTGGTTGGATCAGGCGTAGTCGGGCAGGCGACTGGCAAAGGATTTACGAAGAAGGGCCACCAGGTCAGCTATGTGGATATCAATCCACAAACTATTGCGAAGCTGCGTGCCGAGGGCCTGGATGCCATGACGGCTTCCGAGGTTGATTGGAACAGTGTCGATCTGGCGATGCTTGCAGTCTCGACGCCCAGTGTGAATGGCAAGATTGTGCTGGACTACATCGAATCGGCCGCGTTGGATGTTGGCCATGGGCTGGCAAAAACAGATCGCTACATCACCGTGGTCGTGCGGAGCACAGTGCCTCCAACAACGACGGAGCGGCGGATTACCCGCATTTTGGAGCAGGCATCCGGCAAGCGCGTTGGTGAAGGCTTCGGCGTTGCCATGAATCCGGAATTCCTGCGCGCGGTATCCAACGAGCAAGATTTTGCGAGGCCCTGGATCACTATTATCGGGTCTTCTGATGCGCGTACGGCGCGTATGCTTACCGACCTGTATCAGCCATTTGGCGCACTGATTGTGCATTGCACGCCGACCGAAGCCGAGATGATCAAGTACGTCAACAATGTGTTCAATGCCGTCAAGATTAGCTACTTCAATGAAGTGTTTGCGATTTGCCAGGAACTTGGCATTGACGGCAACCTGATTGGCGCGGCGGTGGCGCGCAGCGCCGAGAGCATGTGGAATCCATTGTATGGCACGCGCGGTGGGGTGCCCTACGGCGGCGCGTGTTTGCCCAAGGACACAGTGGCCTTTATGCAGTTCGCGCGCGAGCATGGTTTTGAGCACCTGATGCTGGAAGCCACTATTACAGTGAATGAGCACCTGGAGAACAAGGTTCCTGCGGTTGCTTCACCTGACAAGATCGACGAGATGCTGGCTGCGGCGCAGCAACGTGATGAAGCTGCTGCGCATGGCGAAGAGTTGGCCATTGAAGTGGGTCAGTCACCTAGTATTGTTTTGTAAATACCATTCAGTGACAGGAGTTACGCGGTGCCATGGTCGTGCAGCAGTTGATGCCGTACTCGCGTTCAATCGTTGTGCAGTCAGCACCGTGTGACTTCTGATTAACACCGTAAACGCGGACGTGTAGAACAGTAACATTGCAGCGAGCCTGATCTCCGTTTAATGGCTGTGTCTATGCATACAAGTAGAGGAGTCCTGTCGTGACAGAGATCGTACACTTCTTTTCAAGCATATTTGAATACGCGGGGCTGCTTATCCCGATCGGTATTCTAGGGTTATTTCGCTGGATTATGTGGCTGGTGAAGCGTATTCCGGCACTGTTCTACCGGCCAGTCCAGAACGACTTTAATACAACCGCAACGATTGTCACGCCCGTGTACAACGAAGATCCGGTGCTCTTCCGCCGCGCAATCGAGTCCTGGCTTGCCAACAAGCCTGAGCGCATCATTGCCGTCATTGATGTGACGGATACCACCTGCATGGAGATCGCCGCCGAATATGAGGCAGTTGATGTTATTCCCATTGACATTCCTGGTAAGCGACCGGCGCTTGCTGTCGGTGTTGATGCTACAACTACTGAATTGGTTGTGCTGGTTGATAGTGATGTCATTTGGGAACCGGATGTGCTTGCGAAGATCAAAATGCCGTTTATCGATCCGAAGATTGGTGGGGTTGGCACACGGCAGCACATGTATCCGACTAATGGCAAGAAAGCTACGGTGTGGGAGCGGCTGGCTGATATTTACCTCGACATTCGCTATTCCGACGAAGTACCGGCGACAACGCGCTGGGGGCGCGCGGTCAGCTGCCTTTCTGGACGAACGGCAGCGTATCGCACCAAGCTGCTGCAGAGTGTGCGCGAGCCATTCCTCAACGAAACATTTATGGGCACGACCTGCATGAGTGGCGACGATAAACGCTACACATGTCTTGCGCTGCAGAATGGCTACAACACCTGGAATCAACTGAACGCCCACGTATACTCAACGTTCAAACCTGACTTTGCGGGCTTTCGCAAGCAGCGCATTCGCTGGAGCCGCAACAGCTTCCGTTCGGACTTGCGCGCGCTGTGGCAGGGTTGGGTTTGGCGTTATCCGTATCTCGCGATCATGCTTATCGACAAAACAGTCGCGCCATTTACCTTGCTTGTCGGCCCAGTTGTTCTCATTCTGTCAATCGTGTTGGGAGACTGGCGACTTACGGCAGCACTGTTGATCTGGTGGCATGCCAGCCGTGCATTCAAAATCTTTCCGCACCTGCGGCGCGTGCCAAAAGATGTACTTATTCTACCTGTCTTTGTATTCATCACATACTACATGTCGTTAGTTAAGGCATATGCACTCTTTACCATCCGTGAGCACAAATGGCTGACCCGTGCAGTGGCAGTGGTTGATGGTGAGGTACAACGTGTCAGTGAGGCAGTCCAAGAAGGCAGTGCTACAGCATAGCGGACGCTGCTGTATATCATCAGAAAGGTCAAGCATGAGAGGCCCACAAGATTGTATTTTCGTAGAGGGTCTCTCGGAGAAATGTGACATGAAATACCTATCATTTCCATTCTTGTTACTGCAAAAGCTCTCATCACTGCTGCTTGCGCTGACAGTTGCGTTGAGTGTGATGCCATTCGCTGGCACGCTCTCCACAGCACACGCAGCATCATTAGTGCCTGTGAGCTACGACAGTTTCAACAAGATCATCAACATTGGTGCTGATTACGACCCTAACGATCCTGCGCAAGCGCCATTCGTCAATTGGCCTTCGAATCCGCAGGCTCCCAAGAATAGCATTACATTCAAGGAAGTTCAGGATGCGTTGGTGGCGCAGAGCTTGAACAACCTGATTACCAATCAGGGAACGGTGTACACGCTCAACGCCAACATCGTTATCAAGCAAAACGCGCGGCTCGACATTCGTACGCCCGAAGTAACCGAACTGCGGCTCAACAGTAGCCCTAAGTCCAGCGCCCTGGAGGATGCCTTTGTCTCCATTCAAGCGATTGGTGGACACTTGCTGGTCGAAGGGCCAAGCGGCGCAGATTGCACCTTGGCAGGGAACAGTTGCATCAAGGTCTTCTCATGGAATGGCAGCGGCCCGGACACTAACCTGTTCGATGGCCGGAGCTACCTGCTGGCGCTGACTGGCGGGCGCATGGATATTCACAATGCCGAAATGTCCTACCTTGGCTATCAGACAGGTGGGCAAAGCGGTTTGGCGTGGCGTGAAACGGCAACCAAGGGCGACCCGGCGAATGCCGATATCATCAAGACCGGCCCGACAGGTGAGATTCTCGACAGCAATATTCACAATAATTACTACGGCCAGTATTCTTTTGAGGCGTTCGGTCTCAAAGTGTTGCGCAATTCCTTCCATGATAATGTGAAGTACGGCTTCGACCCGCACGACTTTTCAACACGGTTTGAAGTGGCAAACAACGTCTCGTACAACAACGGCAGTCATGGCATTATCTTCTCGCGTGGCTGCACGTACAACCTTGTCCACGACAATGTTATTTATGATAACCAGAGCCTGGGCCAGCCGGTTCATGGTATCGTGCTAGACCGTGGGAGCGATCACAATCAGGTTTACAACAACACAATCTACGGCAACACGTTTGGCATCGGTCTCTTTCAGTCGTCGAACAACTATGTTCACGACAACACAATTTACAACAATGCAACCGGCATTGTAGCCAAGGCGACCTACATTGACGAGCAGGGCCGCGACCCGACGGATCGGTACGATGGCCTTTCGACCGATAACAATATCGTTGGAAACAACATCCACGATAATAGTGACCAGGGCATCTATCTGTTCGAGCGTGCCGATCACAACACGATCGACAACAACAAGATTACCAACAACGGCCAGGTAGGTGTGTACATCAAGACTGGCTACAACACTATTACCTATAACACCATTACGAACAACGGCAATGGCGTTATCATCACCGGCGACGAGCCTTACACGGTTCCGCCAACGCCAGTGCAGCCGTATGCAGGCAATGGCCGTACCCCAGGCGCAGCGAATATCCTTGTGGGCAATGAAATTACCAACAATGATGGCATCGGTATTCGTCTCCAGCAAGCCACAAAGACCGTTATTAGCAGCGATAACCAGAAGCCGAACACCGGAAATATTATCAGCGAGAACGGCAGCCACGGTATCGCGCTCACAAGTGCTTCCGAGAAGAACGACATCATTGGTAACATCATTCATGGAAATGGTGCGGCTGGTAATGGCGACGGTGTATCGAGCAAGGATAACGGCACGGCCAAGAACCTGATTAGCCAGAACAGCATTACTGACAACACCCGCAGTGGTATCCGCAATGGGGATGGCACGGCAAACGGTATTCAGCCGCCGACCATCACGAGCGCATCTACTGCCCCAACGGTGACTGGTACGGCGCCGGGTGCAAAGATTGTGGAGGTCTATCAGGACCCCATTGGGCAAGGCCAATACTACCTGGGTACAGCCAACGTAGATAGTTCAGGCAACTGGAGCTTTGCCCTGCCACAGAACTTCGCCCCGAACCTTGGCGGCATCACGGCCATTGCAATTGACGCAAGCAACAACACCTCTGCATTTGGCGGCCTGGCGTCGGGCGGTGCCGCAGCCAATTATCAGATTGTGCCGGGATCTTACGGTGAAACAACTATCTCGGTCAAGGCTGCGGGTGCGGACGGCGCCATGGTCACGCTGCCAGACATTGAGCGTTCAGTCAAAACGATTAGCCCAACTGCAACGCTGCTGCAGGATCAGGGCAACGGTGTGTGGCTGCTTAACGCCAGCATCAAGCTGAACAGGGGTGTCACACTCACGCTGACGCCTGAAACGGTGACGTGGCTGAAACTGACCAGCCAGGATGCCCCGGTGAAAGTGCAGGGGGTGGATAGCTGCAAGAAGGGCTCATGTGCCTACGATACGTTTGTTAAGTTGTACACCTACAATGGCGTAATCCTGATAGACGGTGTCAAAATCACATCCTGGGATCCGACGCAGAACACGTATGACACCAACCTGACGAATGGACGCAGCTACATTCTGGCGAAGTACGATGCGCGCATGGACATCAAGAATGCTGATCTGAGCTACCTTGGCTCAGCCGACGGCGAAAGTTACGGCGTCTCATGGCGCGATATTAATGACAGTGAACAGCCTGACATGTTGCTCACACGGGTGACAGGCGATGTCGAGAATAGTAACTTTAGCAACAACTACTACGGCATCTACACCTTCCAGGCGAGCAACATGAAGTTCACTGGGAACAAGTTCCATAACAACATCGGCTATGGCTTCGACCCACACGACTTTTCGAATCACTTCACGGTCGAAAACAACGAGTCGTTTGAGAACGGCAACCATGGCTTCATTATCTCGCGCGGCTGCAACAACTTCGTGTTCCGCAACAATAAGTCATACAACAACCATTACACCATTGGCGATGAAGATCGCAGCGCGCACGGTTTCATGCTCGATCCTGGTTCACCAAACAGCCGCTACGCACAGGTACCATCGCACGACAATCTGCTCGAAAACAACGAGGCGTACGGCAACGACGGCTATGGTCTGCGTGTGGTCGGCTCGATCTCGAACACGATCCAGCTGAACAACTTCCATGACAATCAGCAGGGCATTACGCTGGAGCAGGCTAGCACGGGCAACACAATTGCGAAGAACACGATCACGAACAGCGCGTTGTACGGTATCTATCTCTTCGGTGGCTCTGATAACACAACCATCACAGGTAACACCATCACCAAGAGCGGCAAGCATGGCATCTACATGAAGACCGGCAACAACACAGTGGTGAAGAACACAGTGACCGATAACGGCTCGGTGATTGACAACGTGCCAACTGGCTCAGGAATCGCGACGTACCAGGAAAGTGATTATGGCGCCGCCGCTGCTGACTTCATTCTGCCCGGCACGCAGCGCAGTCTTGTGACGAACCGTGCCTCGTTGCTAAACAGCCTGGCGCAAAGCACTGAAGTCACCAAGAACACCATCGCCCAGAACACGGTGCAGCGCAACGCCGACGAAGGAATCGAGCTCAAGAGCGCTACCAACACGACAGTTGAAGCCAATACGGTGACCGACAACGGCTCGAACGGCATCTATTTGGCCTCTGGTGCAGGCACAAACATGGTGAAGAAGAACATCATGAGCGGCAACGGTGGCTATGGCATTCGCGCTAATGGAACTGACGTGTTCGGCAATACGTGGACGCAGAACATTATCTTTGAAAATAAGACTGGTGGCATCGTCAACACCAGCAGCGCTAACAATGGTATCAAGGCACCACAGCTAACCCGCGATGGCAATGTAGTGACTGGTACGACCTTGCCCGGTGCTACGGTGGAACTGTTCTCGGACGACATGGGCCAGGGCCGCTACTATGAAACACGCGTAACGGCAGGCAGCGACGGTACCTTCCGGGCCGCGCGCGCATGGAAGGGTAGCATCGTCAATGCGACGGTGACCGACCTGGATGGTAACTCGTCGGGCTTTACCGTAAACATGGGCTTTGGCGCGGGCAACACTCAGCTCTACCTACCGATGGTTGGTCGGTAAGGCGAGCATGGTATCACGGAACTAAGGGAAACAGTAGCGATCCATGCTTCTTGTCCCCTTAGTTCCTGATACTCTGGTTCCCTTGTTTTGTAAATACGTTAATTCCGTGGAGGGACACATGTACGCACTTATTCTTGCTGGTGGTAGTGGCACACGTCTTTGGCCGTATAGCCGCAGTAGCCGCCCGAAGCAGTTTCTGAACGTCGCTGGCACGCGCACCATGCTGCAGATGACTGTTGATCGCATTCTGCCGATTATTCCACCAGAACATGTCTTTGTGGCAACCGGCGCTATCTATGCCGATCTTGTCGCAGAGCAGCTGCCCGATGTGCCGCGCGAGAACATTCTTAGCGAGCCGTCTGGACGAGGCACTGCTCCATGCATCGGGTTGGCGGCGCTGCACATTCAGCAACGTGATCCTGGCGCTGTCATGGCGGTCTTGAGCGCTGATCATCAGGTGGAGCAGCCAGATCTCTTCTGTAGCATTTTGACCGCAGGCGAGCAGTTGGCAGAGCAGGGCTACTTAGTTACGTTGGGCATCACGCCAGACGCGCCGAGCACTGGCTATGGTTACATCAAGCAAGGTGAAAAGTTGGAGGCTTCAGGCGCACATGCCGGGTATCAAATTGCTGCGTTTGTTGAGAAGCCGGACATTGAGCGGGCGCGCGGCTACGTGGCAAGCGGAGACTATGTTTGGAATGCTGGCATGTTTGTGTGGCGCGCTGATCGTATTCTTGCGGAATTGCAGGAGCATCGTCCGCAGCTAGCGCAATCATTGACGCAGATCGGTGCTGCCCTGAACACGCCACATGCGCAAGAAGTGCTTGAGACAGTCTGGCCTGACATGGAAAATGTCGCAATCGACATTGCTGTGATGGAGCAGACCACGTATGGCGTGGTTATTCCGGCTGCCCTTGGCTGGAGCGATGTAGGCGACTGGTCGGCGCTTGCCGAGACGTTGCCACAGGATACTTTTGGTAACGCAGTTGTCGGTAACCATGTCGGACTGGACACACGCAGCACGCTGGTGTACGGCAATGGCCGTGTGGTCGCTACCATTGGTATCGAAGATTTGCTTATTGTTGATACACATGATGTGCTGCTGATCTGCCGGCGTGACCGGGCGCAGGATGTTAAGGCGCTGCTGGCAAGTGTTCGCGAACAGCACACATCGTTACTTTAGATATGTGATAGTGGCAGGCGGTATATGCCATGGAGCAGTTGCATGCAGTCAACGAAGACAGATGTGTGATGCGCCGTCACAGTAGTCCAACAAGGGAGGGTTCTCTATCATGTTAGCACACGACACAAACCATTATCAGCAACTCGTCATTGCCGATCGTGTTTCACGACCTGGGCGTGCAGCCACGCTGATTATGTTCGTGATCGTCATTGCACTGCTCGGTACATTGTTCTTCTGGATCGGCGCGCGGCGCATCAACAACTTCTTCGTTAACCGCGCCGATACTGCGGTCTCCGCACAGCAGTATGAGCAGGCCATATCGGACTATTCATGGAGCATTCGCTTTGATCGCACGGACGCTCACTCCTTTCTCAATCGTGGCTATGCGCGCCAGCAATTGGGCAAGGATCAGGAGGCGCTCGCTGACTTCACGCAATATACACAGTTGCGCCCCGACGATGCGTCTGGGTATCGGGCACGTGCAGTAAGCTTCGCGCGTCTTGGTAAACATGAGCAGGCCGTGAGTGACTACAGCGTTGCAATCGCGCGGGATTCGTCGGATGTGACAAGTTATATCGGACGCGCCCGTTCGCACGTTGTGCTTGGGCAGTGGCAACCGGCGATTGATGATATGACCGCAGCACTGCGCCTGCGCCCCGACGATTCAGGGCTGCTGTTGGATCGCGCACGCTATTATTCCCACTTGACGCAAGTCGATCCAGCGATTGCCGATCTTAACCGTGTTATTGAACTGAGTCCGTCGGATACAACAGCCATGACTCTGCGTAGCGAGCTGCGCGAGCAAAAAGGTGACCTCAATGGCGCGCTGGCTGACCTCAATCAGGCTATCAAAGTTAATCCTCAGAGTGGCGATCTACTCGGGCGGCGTGGTGCATATTACGAACGTCGGGATGACAAAGACCGCGCGCTACTTGATTATACAGAGGCGATAAAGCTTGATCCGAAGCTCGCCTGGGTGCATACGCGCATGGGTTTGCTATTTGCTCGCTCCAACGATTTTGCCCATGCCGACGATAGCCTGAGCAAGGTTATTGAACTTACGCCAACTGACACGGCGGCATATCTACGCCGTGCGAATGTCCGGCGTGAGGCAGGCTTGCTTGATCCAGCGCTTGAGGATCTGCAGAAGGTCGTGAGCATGACCCCGCGTGCCTCGGAGGTGTATGTCGCACGCGCCCGTATCTATCAAGCCAAAGGCAATCTTGCTGAGGCACTCAATGATCTTGATCTGTCATTGAAGTTGGGGAGTCAGGAACCAGATGTTTACTTGATGCGCGCACATGTCTATCAGGATTTGAACAAACCTGAAGCAGCGCTAGGCGATCTCAATCATCTGATTCAGTTGGATGGAACCAATACCGACGCGTTAAGCGCGCGAGCCGCGTTATATACAACCCAAGGCGATTATGCGAAGGCGCTTGATGATTACAATGAACTCATCCATCAGCAGCCCAAGAACATGGCATGGTACATTTCGCGTGGTCGTGTGCTGCAAGTATCAGGCGATTCGGAAGGCGCGCTCAATGCCTTCAAGCAAGTAACGGAACTGGCGCCAGCCTCACCGGATGGATACATTGAGCTTGGCGTGCTGGCAGCCGCGCAGGGTAATACACCGTTGGCGATGCAAAGCTTTGACAAAGCGCTCTCGTTAGGCACGGAGAATGCCCGTATTTTCGCTTCTCGTGGGCGCGTTCTGTTTGACCAGGGTAAAATTGCTGATGGTCTGGCAAATCTTGATTGGGCACTGTCGTTGCGGCCAAATGATACGGCAACGTTGCTCGTGCGATCCAATCTGTACAGCAAGCAAGGCTGGACTGATGCAGCAATTGCGGATGCCACCAAAGTGCTAGGCCTTGACGCCGGTAACGTCTCTGCGTTGTTGGCCCGCGCGCAACTCTATGGTCAGCAGCACAAGTTTGATGCTGCACTTGCAGATGCGAGCGCAGCAATAAATCTACGTCCCCAGGACATCGGAGCGCTGTTAGTGCGAGCGCGTCTGTATGCATTGCAAAATGACCCTGCTCATGCGCTAGCTGATCTAAACAAGGTGCTGGGAATCGACTCAAACAACATCGAGGGGCGTGTGCTGCGCGCCCGGATTTACAACAATCAGCAGTGGACAGAGGCAGCGTTGGCCGATTTGAATAGCGCGCTCACGATGCAGCCAAGTGATGTGGCATCGTTCAAGGCACGTGCTGAAATTTTAAATCAGCTTGGTGACAAGGAAGGCGCGCTTGCTGATTTGGAACGTGCCAAGGCTCTTGAACCAGGCAATACGAGTATTGCCCTTCGTCAGGCAGCAATTCTGGAACAAGCTGGTCGTTTGGATGAGGCGTTGGCACTGTACGGCGCGGCGATCAACGCGACAGCCGACCCTGCTGATCTGTACGCGCACGTTGGTACAATTCGCTACAATCTAGGTCAGTACAGTCGCGCGCTTGCGAACTTCCAGGCGGCGCTGGCGACGCAACCCAAGAATGCCGATGCGCAAAAGGGTGTTGGGCTGGCGCAGCGCAAGCTCGGTAACAATACAGCAGCTATTCGGTCATTCCGTACCTACTTCCAACTTGTGCCAGACGCACTCGATCGGGCAGAGTTAGAAGCATGGGTGAGCAAGCACAGCTAAACGCAAAGAGCCGGCAGTCATTACCTGACTGCCGGCTCTTTGCTGCAACACGTCTTTATAAATATGCGCTGGCTACTGTCTCGACAACATCACGAACAGCATTCAAATAGCGCGGAAAATCAGAGTCACAGCGAGGAATCACTTGCGTACCAACACCGAGAATCGTCAACGAAAGCTCACCGATCTCACGGCCTTCTGCTGTTGGATGGATCAGCAGCGCGCTCCGCCGATTGTCGGAACGGCGGATGCCCCACCCGTAGCCAGCACATACTGACTCATGTTCAGCATCAGTTGGCACAGCAGAAATAACCTGATAAGAAGCATGGGACCACAACAACCGCCACACCTGTTCTGTATGAACTGTTTCAACAACCATGACCAAAACTCCTTTCAGGCACCGATGATAATTGAGCGGGTCTTGTCGGTGAATAGATTATCATCTACATCAATATTGATATGAATATTTTCTTATTTTTCCCTCTTTTTGTCAATTCACAATTTTTGTGCCAATGCATAGAGCACATGCGAGCTATTTTGTAAAAAGACCGTGTTCTCCACCTATTATCGTGCTCTATTGTTGCCCCATTTCCTCCTCCATATCTGAAGCTTCCACTACCAGCAGCCCCAGCATTAGCATCCCAGTCTCACCGCATTCCATGCTCACCAGACAAGCGCATTCAGGATGACTTGATACGCAATACCGTTATGTTGCATTCATTATAGTACTGTGCCCATAGCAATAGCAATACATGAAGTGAATGTTACCTTCTTGACACCAACTTGCTTATAAGTAGCACTTCACAGACACGTTCCATGCGTGCTACACTTCCAGTAAGTTTACATGTGGAACACCATGCGAACTTACTGTCTTGCGATGCCTTGACGCGTACGCTATAATAAGCGCGTGGCTTTACACGTTATGAAGCATTGGTTAGCCTTGTTCTTCCCAAGCCGCTTGTATAGTCGTAAAGCGTTTTACTCGCATTGTATCTCCGAAGCATAAGCGGGAGGTCTGCAATGGCTATGATCAGCCTTCAGGAAGCCTACGATCGAGCACGGCGCTGGATCGAAAGCAATGACCCTGAACGGGCTATTGGCCTCGCTCAGTATATCCTCGAGCGATATCCTAATAATCTCGAAGCCTATCGCATTTTGGGCGAGGCGTATTTGGCAGATCGGCAGCTTGATCAAGCGCAAGAAGCGTTTGAGCGTGTGCTCCGCTCTGATCCTGAGAATGTTCCCGCACATGTCGGCTTGGGTATTACACACGAGCGGCAAGGGCGGCTTGATCGTGCTATTCCTGCGTTTGAAAAGGCCTGGGAAATCAAGCCCGAAATGGCAGAGCTGCGCGGCCAATTGTTACGGTTATATGCCGATGCATGGGGTAGCGAGCATGCTCAGTTGCGTTTACGCGGCGGTGGTCTTGCGCGTCTCTACGCAAAAGGGCACATGCTTCCGCAGGCAATCGCTGAGTTTCGTAAAGTGATAGACGATCAGCCTGATCGCTATGATGCTAAAGTAGCGCTTGCCGAGGCGTTGTGGCGCGACGGCCAAGAGGATGAATCGGCTAGTCTCATTCATAAGCTGCTCCAAGAGCGATCTGAGTTGCTGAAACCAAATCTCCTACTTGGTTATATGGAGCTTGCATCTGGCAACGCGAGTGGCCAAAAGTACTGGGACGCAGCTTACGATATGGATCCGTATCAAACAGTTGCGCAGGCCATGTTTGATACATTGCCGGACGACACCCGTGAAGAGCCTTCGATTGAGGAGTGGGATGAGGCTGCATGGCGACAGCAGCGCGAGCAAGAGCAGCAAGAGCTTGCAGCGACTCGTCCGATCCCTGTTCCTTCTTCCTCGGAAACTGACGATATCAGTGACTCAGGGCTTGATCGCCAACCCACCACGCTGCCACCGCCGCCACCACCGCGCGCAACGGCCACTCCTGCTGACAATGATGACTTTCTGGCAGGGCTGCTCGGCATGGGGGCGTTTGGTGCGGCTGATACTGCATCACCCAGTGAAGAAACTGAACAAACCGATACAGAGGGCGAGCAGTTTACTTCAATGGAAGATGATGCAGTGTTGTCACCTTTCTCCTTGAGTGAGCTTGGCTTGTCAGATGACGATTTTTCTGACTTCGATACAGAATCGCCAGCAGCAGAACCATCAGCAGTAGCTCAGGATGAAGATGTTGATACTGCTGCCGAGCCGTTCTCAATAGATGATCTTGGCTTAGATAATGATCTTGCTGACTTGCATGCAGGCGAGGAAAACACAAGCACTGCGCCTGCACCAGAGGATTCTTCCACAGAGGCGCGTTCGCCAGAGGGTGAGGATATTCGTTCGGCTGTCGAAAGTGGTGCAATCGAGCCGTTCTCGTTGGCTGATTTGGGGTTGTCGGACGATGAGGTTGCAAACATTGGTGCTGTTGAACAGTCAGATGGCATTTCAACAGAGGCTGAGCCATCTGAAGCTGAGCCATCTGAATCAGAGACGGCAAGCGCAGCCGAAACCGAAATCTCTGCACCGCTAGAATCATCTCAAAGTATAGAAGAAGAGGATTTAAGTGAAGGGCTTGCGAGTGGCCGAATCCAGCCGTTCTCGTTTAGCGAGCTTGGTCTTTCTGATGAAGAATTGTCGACGCTTGGTTTCGGTACGTCTGAGGATCAGGAACAAGCTGACACGGAAAGTTTCAGCGAAGAGTTCATGCGCGGCGAGGCAAGCCCCGATGCCTCGCTAATGGAAGATGCCCAAACGAATAATGTGCCGGAGCAGAACGTAGCTGAGGCACAGCAGCCCGAAACAGAGAGCATTGCTGAAGCTTTGGAGAGCGGCACAATTGAGCCATTCTCATTTGCAGATTTAGGCCTTTCGGATGATGAGATTGCCAGCTTGAGCTTGGGAGATGCGGCTAGCGGTGAAGCAGCGCAAGATGAAGCACCGCGTGAACAGCAGTTGGAGGCAGAAAGCATCAGCGGAGGACTTGAGAGTGGTTTGATTGAGCCATTTTCGCTGGCAGATCTCGGTCTATCGGATGAGGAAATTGCTAGCCTGAATGAAATTGGCGAGTCTCCCACAAGTGACGTTAGTAATGATGTTTCAGCTACAGCAAACGATACTGTTGAAGCTGATGTTCAACCGTTCTCCTTGAGCGATCTTGGATTGTCGGATGAAGAATTCGATAATCTTAATGAGCTTGGAACGACTGAACCCGGTACATCATCGAATGCAAGCACCTTTGCAGACATCTCGGATGATGACTTTGATTTACCGGATGATTTGCAGCCGTTTTCGCTTGACGAGCTAGATATCTCCTCGCCTGAGTCGAGTGATCTTGACGTGCGCGGTGGGAGTGGCCTGCCTACATCACTGCAGCCATTCTCGCTTGATGAGCCAACAGAACGGCCATCTGCACCTACACAACCTGCTCGAGAAGACAACTTCGCACACATGCCTAATGAGGATGATGATAGCGGCCAACAGAGCGGTGGTTACAGCTGGCAGGAACCGTTACAGCGTTCACAACCTCGATTTATTTCTTCCATGAATAAAGAAGAATCGGGCGAGGGCATGTCCATCTTTGCGAAGCTCAAGCAGCGCAAGCAGGAAGAACCTGGCGTTCCCGAACAGGAAGAGCCAGCATCTGGATCTGCTAATGACCTTGATGATCGGATGCTGTTCTCGATGGATGACATCTCATTGCGAGATGCTGATGTAGCAGGATCTGAGTCTGTTACTGAAGCGTCACCTGTTGATGCCAATGCGAGCACAACAACATCTCCTTCAACAGAGCAAGACTCAGATGATGCAACCAGTATTAGTGATGCTGTAGCTGCTGGCGAAATTCAACCATTCTCTCTCAGCGACTTAGGTCTTTCCGAAGAAGAGATTGCTGCGCTTGGCTTTGGCAATGCAGCGGCACCTTCAGCAACGACGGAGTCACCACAGAGTTCAGAAGAACTCACTGGCTCCGAGCAATTCTCGGAAGAGCAGCCGGAAAGTGCCAGGGAGGTTCAGCCATTCTCATTTACTGACCAGAATGTTCTGGATGAGACTGTTTCGTCTCAGCAAAAGGAGGATGCCGAGCCGGAAAGCATCAGTGAAGGTTTGAATAGTGGCGAGATTCAGCCGTTCTCATTTGCAGACCTGGGCTTGACTGATGATGAGATCGCCAGTCTTAATTTAAACTCACCAACTGATACTCATGCCGCGCCCGAATCGTCAGATACAAACGACGAGAGTGCGTTCTCATTCGACTTTGACAACCTTGACGCAAATGCGAGTCAAACAAGTAATGTTGAGCAGCCAACTACTAGTGACAATGAAGATGTATCTGACATTGATTTGCAGCCGTTCTCTTTGAACGATCTTGGCTTGTCGGATGACGAGATCGACTCACTCGGATTCAATTTTTCTGATGAAGGTGAAAGCCGGCAGTCGAGTTTTGATCTGACAGAGGACGATCTTGCTGGTCTCGATTTTGGCAGCGATGCATGGACACAGCCAGCGACACAAGAGCAAACTCAGCAGCCTGACACAACAAGCGAAACACAAGACGATGTTGTGACTCGCCTCGTGGCGCTTGGGCAGCAGCAAGGCTATGTGGATGTCTCGGACATCATTGCAGCGATTGGTACTGATGAAGCAGATGAGTCACGCGTTGAAGAAGTTGTTCAGCAGTTGCAAGATGCAAACATTCAACTCCGTGATGGTGATGAGGTTATTGATCTGAATGCAGAAGATGTGGGAAGTGACCTTGACCTGGTATCATCGTCACAGGATACTGCCGATGCAGAACCAGATTTGACGCCATTCTCGTTGGCAGAACTGGGCCTTTCTGATGAGGAAATAGCCTCCCTCGGTCTAGCGAGTGAGGAGCTAGCGCAGCCTCAGTCAACTGCCGATGCAGAACCAGATTTGACGCCGTTCTCTTTGAACGATCTTGGCTTGTCAGATGAAGAGGCTATTGCTGACGATAATAGCGAAGTTGCCCCGCCGTCTGCGCATGTTCCAGACGAGCCTCAACAAGCACAGGCCGCAACTGAACCCGTATCTTCTGTCGAGTTAACGCAGGCGAGTACTGACGTACGAACGCCCCATGTATCGTCAGAGACTGCATCGCAACTTTCACCAGCGCTTGCTGAATATGTGCGTCAGCTCGACAGCGATCCGCAAAATCACATATTGCGCTTGTCAGTTGCTCGTGCAGTTGGTCAGTCGGGCATGTCAGATATGTCAGTTCAACAATATCGGTATCTTATTCGACAGAACGCGCTGCTTGATGTTGTTATTGACGATATTCGCGATTTGATCGACGAAGTGGATGATCCGCGCTTCCTTCAGCGTCTGCACCGGCTGCTTGGCGATGCGTTTTCAAAGCAAGGCCGTCTTAACGAAGCGATGGAAGAATACAAGTGGGTTGCACAGTAGCTAGTAAAGAGGTACAGCAGGTTATTCTGGCACCCAATGGCATGGAGCGAGCCATGTTTCGCTCCTCCCTTCGGTTCATAGGAAAAGCCGATTCGTGTGATCGCCATGCCTTTAACAAAATCAACACTCACACTCTTCAGAAGGAAGGTTTGAAGCCATGCGACGGATCGTTGAAGATCTCATCCGAGTAGAAGGCGTTATTGGAAGTTTGCTCGTTGGGAAAGATGGCCTTGTTGTCACCAGCACCCTGCTAGACGATGAGGACGCCGAAATTCTTGGTGCCATGTCGGCGGCAGTATTTGGCGAGATAGACAAAGCGACTAAGCGTATCGGTGTGGGAATGCTTATCGATACCATTATCGATGCGGAGCAGGGTTCAATCTTGATGTTGGAAGCCAAGGAACTAATCCTTGTGGTGATTACTCAACGTATGGTTAATCTTGGATTGGTCAAGATGGAAATGCGCCGCGCCTCCAAGCGGATTAGCGAAGCTGTGCCAATCTAAACCTGTCTACATAATACATTTGCACTCCCGTTTGCTAAATCGTTGTATACTGGGTGTTGCAACGTGAGCAATGCATGATCCAGTTCTGCATTGCTCTAAGCTTTTTTTGTACCACTATAGCAAGGAGGTCTCACTCCGTTGATACTACGGCGTGATTAAGTTGTTATGGAACGATCATTGATTATTCTGAAACCAGATGCCGTGCAACGTGGGCTGATTGGTCCTATTTTAACGCGCGTAGAGCAGCGTGGTTTGCGTCTGGCTGGCTTGAAAATGATGCAAATCCCTGAAGCGTTGGCACGTACACATTACGCTGTTCATCAGGGCAAACCTTTCTTCGAGGGCTTGGTTGATTATATTACATCGGGGCCGGTAATTGTTGCGGTTGTCACAGGCAACAATGTCGTGCAAATTGTTCGTACTATGCTTGGTGCAACAAATCCTGTCCAAGCTGCTCCTGGTACTATTCGAGGAGACTTTGCACTTGAAGTAGGCCGAAACCTGATGCATGCGTCAGACTCGCCGGAAAATGGTGAGAATGAAGTTAACCTCTTCTTTGAAGAAGATGAACTTATCGAGCTTTCTCGCAGCGTAGACCCTTGGATTTACGAGTAATGTAGTTTCTTATAAAAGAAGCAAAAAGCCGCCTGCGAGACTGTCACAGGCGGCTTTTTGCTTCGCTCTTGAAAGTATAGAAACAACTTACTGCGAACCATCCCCAGTTTCGTCGAGTTTGTCGCTCAACGTAACCGCCGTAGGTGGTGGCGACACTGGAGCAAGGCCTTGTGTCGGTTGTGAAGTTGGCGCTTGTGTCGGCACTTCTACTGCAGTTGGCTGCGCTGATGGCTGTATAACTACTGGCGCATTCGTCGGCTGCTCGTTTATCGGTGATGGAGCAGTTGTGCCAATAGGTTCAAACACCACCGTCGGGATCGGCGTTGAGGGCACTGTTGTCAACGTTGGATTGAGTGGTAATGGCAACGGGCCTCCTGGCACAATAATCTCGGTTGGCAATGTGATAATTGGGACCTTTGTCGCTACAGGAGGCATGTCAGTAGGAACAGGCGTCTGCACAGCCTCCTGAGTTGGGGTCGCTGGCTCTGTCGTTGTATCAAGCACAGCTACCGTCGGCGTTGTCTCCAGTAATGGCGTACTTTCTACAGGGGTAGTCGGTATGACCGTTGCTGGCAGCGATGTGCTGGCTACACTGATGGTCGGTGTCACCGTAGCCGTCGTTGTCGGTGTTGTAGTCGACGTCAACGTTGGCGAGATAGTGACATCAACGGTCGGCGTTATCGTCGGCGTAGCGGTCGGCGGTACAGGCGTTAGCGGTACCGCAGTCGGCTCTTGGGTTGGCGCTTGCGTCGGCGGTACAGGCGTAGCCGTTGGCGGCACTGATGTCGCCGTTGGCGGCACTGATGTCGCCGTTGGCGTGACCGGCGTGCTGGTCGAAGTCGCTGTTGGCGGCACTAATGTTGGCTCGTCCGTTGGCGTAGCCGTTGGCGGCACTAATGTTGGCTCGTCCGTTGGCGTAGCCGTTGGCGGCACTAATGTCGCCGTTGGCGTCGGCTTGCTTGTCTTCACTGGTGTTGCCGGCGGTGGCACTGGCTCAGATGGCTCCGGAACGGTAGTGGCCGTTGGCGAATCGGTTGGTATAGGAGTCGGCGTTGGCGCTTGTATCGGTGCTGGCGGCTCGGTTGGTGCAAGTGTTGGTGGCACGCGCGTCGGCACTGGCTGCTCGATTGGTGCAAGTGTTGGTGGCACGCGCGTGCTTGTCGGCACAACTGGCACAGCAGTACTCGTCTCAGTCGGCACAGGTGTACTTGGCAGCGCTATCGATGTGGTCGTCGGTGTGCGGGGCGGCAGCGACGGCTCGACAAGTGTGGCTGTTGGTGTGCTACTACTGATGTTTCCCCCAACGGTAAGGCTTGGCGATAGTACGGAAGCGTTGCTTGTTGGAGTAGGCTGCACCGTGCGCGTAGCTGATGGCTGCACAGCAGTTGGGTTGCTCGCAAGGTCTGAGTTATTCTGAGTCGTTGGCACAGTTGCAAGTTGCTGTTCAGCTTCGGTCAGTTCCTTCGTTGCAGCGTTAAGAGCCTTTTCTGTGTTAGTAGCTGGTTCTGCACTTGAATTACCATCAGTTTTGGCAGCAATCTGGTTTTTTAGATTTTGTGCTGCATTAATGATGTTCTGTGCTTCTTCCTTGATAGCGGATCCATTAGGAGACTGCTTTGCTTCAGCAGCAGCAGCCTGTACTTGCTGGGCAAGCGTAAGCAGTGTACCTAATGTCTCATCACTTGACGCACCTGTTGCGTTCTGTGTTTGCCCTTCGATCAATCGCTGCTTAGCATACTGTACAAGTAGCTTGCTACGTGTGCCGGAGTCAGGTGCCAATGCAATGCTGATATTTTCTTTGGTTGTTTTCCACTCATACAATGGCTGACCAGGCAGACTACTTGCCGAAACTGTGTCAATCGTGCCGATCAGCACTGCCGCAACGAGAGCCGCAGCTGTCACGCGCTGGGGCGTCAGTACGCGTGTCGCAACACGCCGTGTACTCTTGCGCGCGGTAGCTCGCTCCGCGAGAGCAGTAAACTCATGAACACCAGTTGTGACAAGCCAAGCTTCCATTTCGGATGGTAATGGAGTTGCTGCCATTTCGCGTATGTGCGCGGCGGTGTTCAAAAGCTCGCCAAGCTCACTGGCATGCTCATCGTAGGTGGCAAGCACCATTTCAATGCTTTCGCCATGCTTGGTACGAACTCAGCGCGTTATCAAAGATGGCGGCCATGTCGGCGGAGCGAGCGGAGCGGCGTGGCAACCGTCGATGTGATGACGCAGTTGCCTGAACGGGCTGCACGCCGCGTTCGCGTTCGGCAAGCGTAGCGAACTCTTGCGCACCAACAGCAAGCCACTCTTCCATTTCTTGTGGAAGAGTTACATCTGCAGAATCGCGCAGCTCTGCTGAAACGCGAAGCAACGGTTCTAAAACCTCGGCATGCTCCGGATAACGAGCCAGGCATGCGTCAATGCTCTCGCCCTCTTGCAGATGCGCAATTGCTTGATCAAGAATGTGATCAAGATTTATGGATGCGTTTGGCTCGCTCCGCTTCATTGCCTGTCAATCTTGTCTGAGCGCCAATCGATGATGCAACAGATGTTGGTTGGTCGATTGCTGCGCTCACTACACCCATCGGTTCCCATTGTTCAGTATGACCATTGAGTTCACGGACTCGCAGCGACTCGGATCGATCTTGCTTCATGATCTGTGAAAGCGCATTGATAGCCCGGTTCTGAAGAGCTTTCACGGCTCCTTCGCTTCGCCCAATCACAGTAGCTATTTCACTGTTGGTCATGTCAGCGAAAAACTTCATCGTCACGACACGTTGCTGATCTTCCGTCAGTTGGCTCATCGCCTCCTGGATTTCAAGCCGGTCATACAGCGATAACACAGCTTGTTGTCCATATGGATCAACGAGCTTCAAATCTTCATCAAGCGGCGTCGAAATTGGCTGTTTTCGCCGTACATGCCCCACCAGGACATTGCCAGCAATGGTGTACAACCAACCCAGAAATGATTTTTCACCGCGGTACTCAAAGCTCCCAATGCCTTTGAGTACGCGCATGAACACTTCTTGCGTAAGTTCCTGCGCCCCTTCTTGCTCTTGCGTTCGTGCATACAAAAAGCGCAGAATAACTCCCGCATAACGCCGATATATTTCTGTAAAGGCACCACTATCACCAGCTTGTGCTCGTGCAATAATGCCTGGAAGCTCCTGGTCTAGTTCTGTGACCATGTGCCCTCGACCTATGTGCGCGTGGTTCGTGACATGGTCGTAGCACTGATACACTTATATCAACGCTACGAGTGACGTAGTAGTTACGCATCCAGGGAAAGATTTTCAAAATTGTCATCTTCGCGGATACCATGCCTCCTCCATTATAGCGGACACGGGTATAAAACGTAAAGCCTTTTAGGTGAGAGTTACTTGACAATATTGTAAGTTTGCGTGAAGGGCAGCGGCGCGCTATACTGCAACAGCTTGCATTGAGCGCGTTGCTATCACATATATTGTGTACACAGTACGCCGGTCCTGATTCTTAGTGCGTGCGTATCTCTATTTCCACAAGAGAATCTTATACTCTGTAATAGTTCTGGGTAGGGGATGATATGAAAATTGCAATTATTGGTCTGCCGAACAGTGGCAAGACAACTGTGTTCAACGCTTTGACACGAAGCACGGCTGAAACAACTTCCTATGAGTCAGGGCAGCTTGAGCCGAATATTTCCATGGTGAAGGTGCCCGATGAGCGCTTGAAGGTGCTCGCAGACATGTTCAACCCCAAGAAAATCACACCTGCCGATGTGCAGTATGTTGATGTCGGTGGTCTCAGTGGCAGCGCCCGTGAAGGTGGTGGGCTGCCGCCGTCGCTCCTGAACTTCATCGGCAGTGCTGATGCGTTGTTGCATGTCGTGCGCGCGTTCGAGGATGACAACGTGCCGCACCCGCTTGGCTCTGTAAATGTTGAGCGTGATGTAGCAACAGTTGATCTGGAGCTTATTTTTTCTGACCTCGGGATTGTGGAGCGGCGGTTGACGCGCCTTCAGGCTGAGATTAACAAAATGTCCACCAGGGATCGTGAAATTCGCATTGCTGAGCGTGATCTGCTCACTCGGCTTAAAGATGCGCTTGAGTTTGAGACGCCGATCCGCGATGTCGAGATCAGCGATGAGGAAGAAAAGCTCATCCGCGGTTATCAATTTCTGACGGCCAAGCCAACGCTGCTACTACTCAACATCGGCGAGAATCAGATCACCAACCCGCCCAGCATTGCCTACCCGCACCAGCGGAGCGGCGTTGTCGCGCTGTGTGGCAAGGTGGAGGCCGAGTTGGCGCAGCTCGACGACGAAGACGCCACCATGTTCATGGAAGACCTTGGCATCGAAGAGGCGGCCCGTGAGCGCGTTATTGAAACATCCTATAATTTGCTGGGGTTGATAAGCTTCCTGACGGCAGGCGAGGATGAGGTGCGCGCCTGGACAATCCGGCGTGCTACGCCAGCAGTGGAAGCAGCTGGCTCGATTCACTCCGACATTCAGCGCGGCTTTATTCGCGCCGAAATTGTGGCGTTTACTGATTTGATTAAGGCTGGCGGCATGGTAGAAGCAAAGAAAGCCGGCACCGTGCGCATGGAAGGCAAGCAGTACATTGTGCAAGATGGCGATGTGTGCAACTTCCTGTTCAATGTGTAGAGCAGCACAGCAGCAAATTCAATGAATATCACTGTTATATCCTGTTGAACGGAAAAGGTGCGAGAAACGCATGTTCCACATGTTCCGACGCTTGCGATCAATTGAATTGCAGCTGTTGCTGACCGCCCTAATCTTCTTTGCGGTTGGCTATCTGCTTGTGGTTGCGGTAATTCATTCATCCGAGTTTATTCCCACCGCGCGTGGCGTTGTCGATATCCTGTGGCCGTCGGTGCTACCGTTCGTCCTGTTCATCGGGGTATCGTTAGTCATGGCCTGGCGGGTGCCGCGCGCCGACCAGATCGTCCTGCCGTTGGTGGCGCTGCTCTCAGGGCTAGGGTTGCTGTTTATGGCGCGCCTGGAGCCGAGCCTTTCCGCTGCGCAGCCTGCGGCGTACACCGGCATTGACTCGAAGCAGTCGCTGTGGGTGACGCTTGGCGTTGGCGTGCTTGGCGCTATTTTATTTGTGCCATGGGATGACATTCTGCGACGCACTCAAAGCACCTCACTCATGGTCTGGCTGGCACACCACCGCTACGTCTGGCTGGCGCTTGGCATTGCGCTCATTTTGGCGACCTTTTTCTTTGGCGTCGATCCAAACAATAGCGGCGTCAAAGCGTGGTTCAATTTCGGCTTTTTCTACTTCCAACCGTCCGAATTGCTTAAAATTATCCTCGTTATTTTTTTAGCGTCATATCTTGATGAGCACCGCGAGGTCGTAGCGGGCGGCTACCGCGTCGGCCCGCTGACACTGCCGCCTTTGCCGTACCTGTTGCCGTTGGTCGGCATGTGGGGCATCGCCATGGGTTTGATTGTGTTTCAGCGCGATCTTGGCGCGGCGTTGCTGTTGTTCACGGTGTTTCTGGCAATGCTGTATGTTGCCACAGTGAACGGGCTGTACGTCATAGCTGGACTCACCGCGTTTGGTGTTGGCTCGTACGTACTGTATCAGGTGATCTCGATTGTAAAGACGCGTGTGACGATCTGGCTCGATCCATGGTCACAGGATCTTGGCTATCAACTCGTGCAGGCGATCTATGCGCTGGCGTCGGGCGGCGTATTTGGCGAAGGGCTGGGGCGCGGCATGCCGACAGTTGTTCCGGCAGCGCATACTGACTTTATTTTTACAGCGATTGGCGAGGAGTTGGGGCTGGCAGGCTCGTTAGCGGTACTGATTGCGTACATCTTGCTGATTTTTCGTGGCTACCATATTGCATTGAGTGTGCCGGGCCGCTTTCGGGGCTTTGAGCAACTGCTGGCCGTAGGATTGACAACGATTCTCGCGGTGCAGACGTTCATTATCGTCGGTGGCAATCTGCGCCTAATACCTTTGACCGGCATCACGCTGCCGTTCATTTCGTATGGCGGATCGTCGGTGCTCATGAACTTTTTGATTGTAGGGCTGCTGCTGCGCATTTCTGCGGGCGAGCGATAGCCTATTTTCGATACACAATCCTTGAGCCACAGAGCACACAGAGCACACAGAGGGATTTTCGTACTACTGCTATCTCTATGGCCTCTGTGATCTCTGTGGCAACTCACCGCAGCCGCGCCACCGCCACGCTAATTGCCAGAATCATGAAAAACAGCAGAAAGATGTTAAACGTCAACGCAAGCGTGGGCAACATGCCGAGTGCGATGCCAACCCCAACGGCGATCTGCATGGGCCGCCCGCGCTTTAGCTTGGTCACATAATCCACCACGCGCACAATTAACTCGGCAATCGCTGGGCCAGCGAAAATGATGATAAAAATTGCGAAAAAGCCGCGCGCAAACATTGCCAACGGAATGGACAGCAGTAGCGCGGTGAAGAACGCTACCACGCCGCCAGCAAGTATATTCGTCACTGACACTTGATAATTGCGCGGTCGGCGGGCGGTGCGGCACTCCGGGCAAAGTTGCCCCACGGCTGCGGGCGTGGCGCACTCGCCGCAGATCGGCCGGTTACACTGCACACAGTGCAGCCCTGTCTCGCGGCCCGGGTGCCGGTAACAGTATTCTACCTCGGTGATAGGCTGCTCCGGCGCAGAAAGGAGCGGCGACGCATTGCCGGAGCGGTGCTGTTCTTCGCGACGCTTGGACGGCGCAAGCTGCATGCCTTCGGCTAGCAGCCGGTCAACATATTGCAGGCTGGTTTGTGCTTCGATGTTCTCTGGATCTATCTGGAGCGCGCGCTGCAAATATTCGCGCTTCTCGGCCAATCGCGGCACGGCGCTGCTCAGCCCGATCCACGCCTCGACATTGTGCGGCTCCATGTCGGTAGCCCGTCGAAAACGATCACGGGCCGTAAACGTATCACCCGCCAACGCGGCTGCTCGCCCTTCTTGTACTAATTGCTGAATATCATTTGAAATAGCCACTTTTTGTTCCTCAATTATGCAGTATTTTGGTTTCAAACTCCAGATGTCAGAAGCTACAACTCCGCTCCACCGCGTCTGTATCAACTCCGGTTGTTATTTATGTTTGTAATATTATACCTTTTTGAGTATGGGCATGCAATACACGATCAGTAAAGGCATGGTGAGAATACCAAAGCCCCACCGCACAGGCTGGTGCAGTGAGGCTTTGGCGCAAGTGAAGGCCGATGCGCTTTACCTGATGATCAATGGCAAGCTGACAGTGTTCGTGTCGAGTTGCACGGTCACACCGCCAACTTCCTGTCCGTCGAGCAGCACGCTGACGTCCACCCGACTTTCATCGCCATAGCGATAGTTCGTCGGTGCAGCGGTGACCGCCCGCACATCTTCTGTGCCGGATTGCGTTTGAACTGCCGGCAGCAGCAGCATGTGCAAATTCACCATTTGTCCCGGCTGAAGAACATTAGGTGGCGGGTCGCCGGGATCGGTGACGAACACCGGTTTCCAGTATGGATCAATGCCGTAAACCGTCGGGCTGATCACCAATGTGTGCGGAACGAGATCAGGATTGCCGACGGTGAATGTAATGTCGAGATTGCCGATGTCGAACGGCAATGGCTTGCGCAAATCGACATTGTGCTGACTACGCTGGTCTTGGTAGCCGTCCTGCTTGAGCGTGATGAGGATGCAGCGATGGAGATTGTTGCTCGGCGTTGGCGTCCAGTCAGCGCAGTATTTAGCGTTGCTGTTCGGCGGCAGCGTGAACGACTTGGTCGCAACCGTGGTGAACGGAATGCCTGCGCCAAAGTCAGCCACTGCGTAGTTCAGCGTGACGGTGCGCGGGAACGGCAGCGGGTTCTGCAACTCAACGCAGATCTGATTCGTCTGGCCAAGCACCGGCGGGCTAGGCACTGTGCTGATCTCCGGCTCCAGCCACGATGGCTGCACGTCATGCGGCAGATGCACGGGCGGCACGTCTAGCTTGCGAATGCCGCCAATCAGTTGGTCGCCAATCCAGCCTTGTACATCAATGTGGCATGCCGAGCCAAGCACCACCGGATCTGGCGGCGTGACGGTGAGCGTCGCGTCGCGCACTTCGTTCGGTGCCATGCCCGTCAACACGGCTGGTGACACCACCGCGCTCCAACCTGGGCATGTGTTGTCGACGACGAGCGCGATGTCAGTGGTGACATTGGAGTTGTTGCGCACTTTGAAGACCAGATTATCGGCTTGTCCCGGCTTCAAGTCTTCCGTCACATCGAGGTTACGCTGCGTGTAGATCGGCGCAAAACCGCCGCCTTGAACCTTGATCTGAATGCAGTAATGGCCCGATGAAACCGGCGTAAATGTCGTATGGACAATCGCGCTGCTGTGTGCTGGAATCGTGACTACTCTGCTTGAGAAGGTGTTGAAGTCCAGGCCGATGCCGAAGCGATTCGGGCTTGTTTGGAAATCAACCGTAATAGTTTGTGGTGCGCCGGAATTGTTGCTGACGCGCACGCTGATATCGCTCGGTGTGCCAGTGATCAGCGGGTATGGCGTGACCTGCACCTCGCTCTCGGCGTATGGCGGCTGGTCATTCGGGAAGCCGACCGGCGGACATGTGACCGGATGAGTGACCACGTTGCTGATGATCGGCGGGTAGCCCGGTATGAGCAGCCCGGCTCGATTGACAACCCGGCGCTGATTGTTGCACTGCGTGTCTGAAACCCAGACTCTGAACGATTGCGAGCCGCTGGTGCTTGCCCCGACATCCCATATCAGCGCGCCGTCCGTTGCCGGGGTGATGCCACCGGTCGCGCTGCCCGGTACATACAGCGTATCCGCCGGAATGCTATCGACCAGCTTGCCTCGTTCCTTGATGCAGTTCACGTATGTAATGGTATATTTGATCACTTGTCCCGGTGCAACGGGCGTGCCGTCAGGTGGATCAGACGACTTCGTAATGGTGCAATCCGGCGGCGGCGTTGTTGGTTGCGGGCACTGGAAGTGCAGCATGTACTCGACGGTGTTGACAAACAGATTCTGACCGTTGCCAGTCATAGCTGTTGGATTGCCGCTAAAGCCCCACAAGAAGTAGCATGATTGCAGAATCAACGACGCATGATTCGATTGCGCGCCAGTGGGGCTTGACGGCGGCTCCAGACCGACTGGAACAACATTGGCAGGCACCCCACCAGCGCTGTTCAAGTAGATGCCGACCTCATTGACTGGCTGCGTATAGACATCGACCGGACTGGGAACCGCCGTCGGCGCAGTAAACACCGTTGTGGTGTCGCCCGGCGCGCGAACGACGCTCTTTTGTGGTCCATGCCAGCCGTTCGGCCAGCCGATGAACTGCGAAAGCTTGCCAAAGAAGGCGTAGCCGCCCTCGCCCAGGCCAATGATTGGTTTGTTGCCGTCTCTGATATGTTGGGCCTGCGGATCTGTCTGCCATGTGTTAAGCGAGCCGCTGTCGTCGGCCACCAGAATCAGGTCGAACGTGCTGAAATCCGTCGTGAGGATACTGCCGGTCGGCACCAGCGTGACGCTGTAGCCGCGCCCGGTCAGGAAATTGAAGAAGCTGCTCGCATCAGCCGCGTTGCCGCGGTACACATAGGCAATTTTGCCATTTAATGGATTAGAGCAAGGCCCGTTCGCCAGTTGCATCAGCTTCCATGTTCGTGGCTGATCAAAGAACTGGTTGGACGGCCAGCCGTAGTCGTCGCCCACCGCGCTGATCCAGTGGTGGTACGCGGCCAGGCCGAACAACGCGCCGCAATCGCCGAGCTTGAAACGACCGAGCGAGATGCTGTATTCGATCGACTCGCCGTTGGGTGTCACGGTCGCCTTGCCGTTCCAGACCGCGTCAAACGCAGGCGCCGGCGTGTAGCCGTTGGCGACACCGCTGCCAACCAGCGTCGAACGATTGCTCGTCGGAATCTCGACGCGCAGACTATAGTCATCTTTTTGCGCAAACTCGTATGTGCTGCCATCGCCTTGCGGATCGAGGTACACTGACTCGAAGCGGTTTTCGAGCTTGCCCGGCGCGGCGGCGACGCAAACGTACAATTGCTCGCCATCATGCTTGAGGTACACTTTGCCAGTGCTGTTCGACGCGTCGGCGTAGCTTTCCACCAACGCATCCCCGTACTCATTACAATTGCCATCCAGCGTAACGGCTTGCTGCGTTCGCGGAATAACTAATCCGCCCGCCGCCGGAGCCGCGCTTGCATTTGGCATGAAGATGCTGGAAAACGACATGAGCAGCAGGCTAACAAAAGCTACCAATGCGTACGATCGAGAAGTATGTGTGGGCATGCGAAACTCCTTTTGTGAGCCGTGATTGGTGAACAATCTTCAGCAATGTCCATGTTCCCTAACGGTTGCCACGGAAACTGCTCGCATTCACCGGCATCACCTCCTTGTCATGAGCAGTTTTTCAGGATCTGTATTCATTTGTGCTGCACTGCAATGTGCATGCGAAGAATTCACCGTTTTGGAATTGTGCTATTCGAGGTATGCACTGTCCAGCGCAACATGCGAGAAACACGAGCGGCCCCAACGACCGCTCGTGTCCTTCTGCGCAAGCCTTCAAAGACCCTCCGCCGCGTCCGACCGCTGCTTGCCACTTGCTTTGATTGCCGCGCAGATGCGATGTGTTTCGGGTGTCTATCATAGTATGACGAATGGGGCGCTCACATGGTTACTGACCGGGTAGTGGTATGCTTGTGACTGATGCCCTACAGTCTATCGTAGCGCGGATTTCAAATCCGCGCCACCAGTATCAGTTCAGATACAACCACTACCACTGACCACCGTTGTATTGTGCAACACTGCGCTCCGCCGCCTCGTCCTATGCCCGATGATTGTTCGCCCGTCACATCACTCTCACATATGTACTATAGGGCATGGCGGGTGACATATCTATGAAGTGCTTCACACTTCGGCAACATTATCGTAAGAAACAACGCTGTCATTGACCAGTTGCTGGCTGACCTGACTCATGATCTGATGGGCAACCTGATTGGGATTATAGCCGCCCGGCAGGCGCACCAATGGCTTATTGTACTGTGTGCAGAAGGTTTGTACATCGCTGAACCCATGGCTGGACCAACGGATGGCGAGTAGCACCACGGCTACCTCCGCGCGCGCGACGTACGACTCGAACACCATGTGGGTCTGATGCTCGCGGGTTTCAATCCAGATTAGCTCGCTGAGTTCCAGAGCAGCACACAGCTGATCGGCTGCCTCTGGGCGTCGCACACCGCCAATCAGCACGACGGCATGCCCGCGCAGCAAGTCACGCGCTTGAAGCAATGTGTCGCTTACGCTGCTGTTGGCAACCGGAACATTGCTTGGCTCGGAGGCGAGGTAATCATCAATATCGTTGAATACGCGATGCACATGCTTGGGAATAACAATGGTTCCAGGAATATCGTCAATGACAGGCAGCAGCAACTCGCGGATGTCGAGGCTGCTCGTTGGCGTGCCGCCGTCTACCAATTCATCAATGGTATCAATAACCTTTTGCCAGTTACGTTGTTGATCAAGATGCGGATTATCGTTGATGAGCTTCAAGTGGTAGCGCGCTTTGTTGATGAGTTTGCGCTCGCGCCGACGATGATTCCTGCTATCCATGAAGCTGGTGTGCGCCTGCGTCAATCGCTCATGCAGGTCGTGCCATCTGGCTGGATCGGCAGCATCAGTGGCGCGCATGAAGCGGGGAATGAATAGCTTTTTTTCTGCACTGCGATCGCGCAGCCAGAGGAACAGCCGTACCTGGTCGCGGTCGGAGGTGTTTTGAAGCATGCTAACAGCTACACGCAGCGCCGATTGGGCCTCGGCGACAAGTGAAAACGCCAGTTCGATCGCTGGTTCGTCGTCGGATGGCGCGAGAACATCGCAGAGTAATGCCACTGCGGCGACGGCATTGGCGAAGCAGCCGCCAAGCTGATCATACACTGCCATGTCTTCGTCGGCCATGGGGGTGCGCTCCAGCATCCACAGGAAGCAATCAGGTAGCTGCTTGGCCTGCTCGATAAGCTCATGATCGCGCGGTTCAATCGCGGCAAGCACATCAGCGCCTGCATGCACAAGGCGCGTACGTTCGCTGCTCCAACGCGCGGCAGCAGCTTTAATGCGGCAGCGCTCCATGATCTGCGGCAGTTCATCGTCGGCAACACCATCTATCTGGCGCTCGGAACGATAGATTGGTATGGTGAACGCTGGCATGAAAACCCGCGCTGGCGCAGGCTGCGGCATTTCATCCTGCGGCTCGTCAGCAGTGCTCGTCGTGACGTATGAATCGGCGGCTTCTTCGGCGTGACGCGCAGGATCAGTATTAACCAGTGATTGGTCATTTGCCATGTCTTGCTGGGGTACAGATGCACGATCCTGCGCGTCGGCAGCGTCCGCAATGATGGTAAGCGCTTGCCCCATGCTGCGAATCAGCATGCGCGCTCGCGCACTTTCGGTAGCCAATGCCTGAAGTTGTTCGGCAATCGTGCCCAGAGCTGCCATGAGGTCTGCATGGGACGTGGGCATGGAGTCATGGTCAATATTAGTATGGTCGTGCATTGTGTGCTCCTCACCCAAAAAGCTGTGTTGTTATTGTATAGCATAACACATCAGCCGAACGACATAACGCACAGTGTTAGCACAACGCTAACACTTCATTAATGCCTGTCAGATACTGGTTTGCTATCCTATCAGTAGCAAACTGAATGGAGGAAAACCTATGTCATTTGACACAAATCGTTTAACACAAAAGTCGCAAGAAGCGATTGTTGCGGCACAGAACATGGCCGAGCGCAACGGCAACAGCCAGATCGAGCCAGAACATTTGCTGCTCGCATTGCTCCAACAGAGCGATGGCGTCGTGCCGCAGGTGCTTCAAAAGATGAACGTAGCGGTCGGCGCGCTGGCGCAGCAGGTCACTGCTGAAATCAACAAGCTGCCGCGCGTGAGTGGCGCTGGCGTGCAATTGAGCATGTCCAACCGTTTGCGCAATGTAATCCTGCGCGCCTACGACGAGCTTGGTCAGTTCGGCGATGAGTTCGTTTCGACCGAGCACTTGCTGCTGGCGCTGTTGCAGCATGCGGGTGGCGCGGCCCAGCGCATCCTGCAACAGGCCGGTATTACACGCGATAATTTGTTGACGGCGCTACGTGAGGTGCGCGGCACGCAGCGCGTGACCAGCGCCAACCCGGAAGGCACCTACGCGGCGCTGGAGCAGTACGGCCGCGACCTGACTGAACTGGCGCGGCGCGGCAAGCTCGATCCGGTGATAGGCCGTGACGAAGAAATTCGGCGCGTGATTCAGATTTTGAGCCGACGCACCAAGAACAATCCCGTGCTGATCGGCGAGCCGGGCGTTGGTAAGACCGCGATTGTCGAAGGTCTGGCCCAGCGCATCATGCGCGGCGACGTGCCCGATGCGCTCAAGGATCGCAAGGTGTTCGCGCTCGACATGGGCGCGCTGATCGCCGGCGCGAAGTATCGCGGCGAGTTCGAGGAGCGCCTCAAGGCGGTGCTCAAGGAAATCCAAGAGCGCGAGGATGTCATCCTGTTCGTCGACGAGTTGCACACGGTCGTCGGCGCGGGCGCGGCTGAGGGCGCGATGGACGCTGGCAACATGCTCAAGCCCATGCTGGCGCGCGGCGAGTTGCGCATGGTCGGCGCGACCACACTCGACGAATATCGCAAATACATCGAGAAGGATGCGGCGCTGGAGCGGCGCTTCCAGCCGATTCCCGTCGATCAGCCGACGGTCGAAGATACGATCTCGATCCTGCGCGGCCTGAAAGAGCGCTATGAGACGCATCATGGCGTGCGGATCACGGACGGCGCAATTGTCGCGGCGGCAGTGCTGTCGGATCGTTATATTTCTGACCGCTTCCTGCCCGACAAGGCGATTGATCTGGTGGATGAGGCGGCGGCGCGGTTGCGCATGGAAATCACCAGCGACCCGCAGGAGTTGGACGATCTGAAGCGGCGCATGATGCAGCTTGAGATCGAGCGCGAGGCGCTGAAGAAGGAGAAGGATTCCGCCAGCAAGGCCCGGCTGGAGAAGCTTGAGGGTGAGTTGGCGAACCTGCGCGAGCAGCGCAACGGCGTCGAGGCGCAACTTCAGCGCGAGCGCGAAGTGTTGCAGCGTATCCAGACGCACAAAGAGAAGATCGATCAGACCAAGGTCGAGATTGAGCGGGCGCAGCGCAACTATGATTATAACAAGGCTGCCGAACTGCAATACGGCACGCTAGTCACATTAGAACGCGAGCTTGCTGAAGCCGAGGCCAAGCTGAAGGAAAACAGCAACGCCCTGTTGAAGCAAGAGGTGGACGAGCAGGATGTCGCCGAGGTCGTTTCGCGCTGGACGCACGTGCCGGTGACCAAACTGCTGGAAGGCGAGGTCGAGAAGCTGGTCAAGATGGAGGATCGGCTGCACATGCGCGTGGTCGGCCAGGATGAAGCCGTGCGGGCGGTGGCGAACGCGGTACGCCGCGCGCGGGCAGGTCTGCAAGACCCGAACCGGCCACTTGGCTCGTTCATGTTCCTTGGCCCAACCGGCGTTGGCAAGACCGAGTTGGCGCGGGCGCTGGCGGAATTCTTGTTCGACGACGAGCAAGCCATGATCCGGATTGACATGTCGGAGTACATGGAGAAGCATTCTGTGTCGCGGCTGGTCGGCGCGCCTCCGGGCTACGTCGGCTACGACGAAGGCGGCCAACTCACTGAGGCCGTGCGGCGCAAGCCCTACAGCGTGGTGCTGTTCGACGAAATCGAGAAGGCGCATGCCGGATGTGTTCAACATCTTGCTGCAAATGCTCGACGACGGGCGGCTGACGGATGGCCAGGGGCGCGTCGTCAACTTCAAGAACGTCGTGGTGATCATGACCTCGAACATCGGCAGCCCGATCATTCAGGAGTTGACGCAGAGTGGCGCAAGCGAGGAAACGGTGCGGTCGCGGGTGATGGAGGAGCTGCGCGGGCAGTTCCGGCCAGAATTCCTGAACCGTGTGGATGAGATCATCGTGTTCCGCCCGCTGAGCCGCGAGCAAATCGGACATGTGGTTGCAATTCAACTTGCTCACCTGCGCAAGCTGCTGGCCGACCGGCGACTCAACCTGGAGTTGACGCCTGAAGCGCAGGCGGCACTGGCCGAGGAAGGTTACGACCCAGTGTACGGAGCGCGTCCGTTGAAGCGGGTAATCCAGCAGCGCATCCAGAACCCGCTGGCGCTGGAGTTGCTGCAAGGCCGCTTCCATGAAGGTGATACCATTGTGGTCGACACCGACGCGGATGGCAATTTCACGTTCGAGCATGCTGGAGCGACAGTCGAGACGGTAGCATAAGGTGATTGTGGATAGACCTGGCAGAGGTACTCCGCCAGGTCTGTTTTTGATCAAATTTCTCCGGCTGCCCGTTCCAATAGTTCATTGAGCAATTGATCTTCCTGGCTGGCCGATATCGGCGTCTGCTCTGTTTTCGCTGCTGGCGCTGTTTCTCGTCGCTTGGGCTGGATCGGCAGTGCTTGTGTTGGCATACGTACGGCTAGGCGGCGGAGCCGCAAGCGCTTCCAGCCAAACACCGACAATCCAACGATGCCTGCCACGAGCAAAATCAGGCTGGCGGTCCCCAAGACATATCGGACGATTTGTACATACTGCTGCCGCCGCATCGCTTCGACATGGATTTGGATGTGCGCAAGATCACCGCTAGCCCAGGCAGTTTGCATATTGTTCAGTCTGGCACTGTGCATAGCTCCACCTTCTGTTGCCATTGTGCCCTGCATCTGTGCGAGTTCGGGTAGCATGCCTTGGGCATTCGCAAGAAAGCTTGCGAGCTGAGTTGTGCCGCCCTGCTCCAGCGCGGTATGCCAGCTTCCGCTGCACGGCCACCCTGAAGCTTGACACTGTTCCTCAAACGCCGCCGCGCTCGTCAATTGTTCGTTCAAATCATCAATTGCACCCCATGCGCGGTCAAGCGCCGGGTGAGGATCGGCTCCTGCATGCTGATCCTGCAGCAACGCGCGCGCCCAGGCAGTACGGCATGCATCACGTATGTGAAGCGCAGTGCAGCGCTGTTCGACAGGCTGAGCGTGTTGCAGCAGGTTCTCGGTTTGATCCAAGATCACGCCTGCTTCATTCAAATTGTTTGCCTCGAATGCGGCTGTCCAGAGGGAATGGCAAACCGCCCGCAGGTTGTCGCAGTGTTCTTCCGCTGTGCGTGCCTTTGTCACCGTCTGAGTCATGGCGGTGAGCAGCATAGTTGTCTGAGACAATGGCTGCGTGCTGAACGCGTCGATCCAGAGGTGGTGACAAATGGCCAGCATTCCACCACAGATTCTGTTCGGCATGCTCGGCCTGAGCGAGCAGGTCGTCGATGCGCGCGATCTGCTGATCGGCATCGTCTACACTTCCCCGGCTCCAGGTTGCGCGCCAGTCCGTCGGGCATGTTGTGCCCAGGCTACGGCAATGCGCTTCCATAGCTACGCCATGATCGAGTACCTCCAACGCATGTGAAATCAGGCTGTCCGCCTGCGGTTGCGCATGAGCTATCGCCGTCGTGATGCTGTCAGGTAGCGTGACCTTCAGTGCCGTTGCGCGGTTGTACAGCAGTGTGTAGGCATCGAGCAGGCGCTGCATGCCAGCCAGCGTATCGCCGCGCGCGCTCATCGCCTGCTGATTGGCCGGGAGCGTGTCGAGGAGCGGCGGACACGTTAGTTGCATAGATTGGCAGCGCTGCTCAACGTGAGTCACAGTTTCTACGAGTGGCAGTACATCTTCGACCCATGGCGCTGCGACGATCAGCATGGCGTCGACGTTGTAGCTATTGAGCGCCTTGACCGTATCTGCCGGCCAGCGCGCATCGGGCATGCCGACCTGCGCTTCGAGTTGGAAAAGCTTCGTGCGGAATGCGTTCCAGCGTGTGAGTGTGGCAGCATCTTGCGGCGAAAAGACTCGCTGATCTATGATCGGCTCAAGATTCTTGCCACTTGTCAGTTCAAGTGCCGCAAGCAGATTCCAGCTTGTGATCGGTGCAACCCGCTCGCCTAACATCTGCATCGTCGTGCGGAGCTGATCCTCTCCAACTTTCTGTGCCAGATCCTGAAACACCTGCTCACCGACCGCGTAGCCGCAGCTATTCGGAGTAGCCAGGTCATTGCGCCAATTGCGGAGCGCCAGCCCAGCGCAGCCGACGGAAACGAGTGCGGACGAATCGCCGCGATGCAAGTCCTCATGCATGACGATGTCTGTCAGGTACTCAGCATACGCTTCAGCAAGCCACGGCTCATGGGCATCGAACGAAAGATAGTTCGCCCAGTAATGTGCCGCTTCGTGCGTGACAGTCCAGGGATTGCTGGTGTAGTGGAGGTACATTTCACCCTGCTGGTTCACGTAGCCTTCGACATTTTTCGCATGCAGCGCTTCGGTTTCCACAAGGTAGATGTGGCGTTCTGACGCGCCGCGCAACGGCAAGCCTGCATGTCGGGCAAGGTGCGGCAGCACTGTTACCAACAGATCGAGCTTTTCCCGCCCGGTGAGATCATGCTGAGTTGACGTGCAAAGGCTTAACGTGAGTGTGGTCTGATCATCGAGCGTGACCTGCCGCGTTTCGCGGATGTACCACAACTTGCCAGGCAGCAACGCAAGCCAGTCACATGCTGGATCGCCCTGAGACGGCGCGGCGGCAACAGAGATCGGAGCAAGGGCCAACAGCGCAACGATGAGGTATATCAGGCGTCCCATACGTCCTCCTTCAGATACAGCACGTGCATCAGAGCTGTACATTTCTTGCACTGGCCGGGAGACGTCGCTTTCTAGATGATACATACCAGCGGACTGGCAGATTGCTGCCAGTCCGCTGCTACAGCGTTATTGAACCAGCAAGGCAATAATGAACAGGGCGATGAAAAGGAAGATCAAGGAGGCGGCACAGCCAATACCACGGCGCGGCTGCGGCTCAACCATGACAATATATGTTGGTTGAGCGGGTGATGATCCTGCGAGTGAGGTGAAGATGAGAAGCAAGATCCCGACAGCGAGTGCGATAGAGACCGGAGTTGCCATAACATGTCTCCTTTCACTACATGGCAGGACCAGCAGTCAACCAGCAGTCAAATTGTAGTAGTAAGATGTAAGTAAGAAAATTACTTATTTCTTATATAGATAGTAATACTTGTATATGTAGTTGTCAATAGAAAATATGTGCGATTTGTAAGAAAGCTTGCAAATACAGAGTGTCTATCATATACTAGCGCTATCTAGTGAGAGGAGTTCTCAATGGCTCACCTTTCTCACGTATCCACTGATACAAATTCGGCATCGTCTTTCGTGCTGCCCAAAATGGTGGCGCGCATATTGCCGCCCGATGCAAGTATCGCTCCACACTACTACCGAGTTCACACGCTGCTGCACGAATGGGAACTTCCGCCATATCTTGCAGATCTTGGCCTGCTGCTGCGCCATATCGAACGAGGTCTGCTTGCACCGCAAGATGTTGCAGCGCTTGGTGCGGAGGCCGAGAAGGTCGCAGAGGCACTGGCGGCGTTCAACGGGGCGGTGCCGCGCCCGTCGCTTGAAGGCATCAAGCAGGGCTGGAAGCTGCTGATGCTTACCTATTTTCAACCTTCTGCTAGCATTCTCATGCTTGCCGACCTATTGGCGCGCCTGCGCTCTACACCTGACGCGGACCTTACGATCACTCACGACACGATCCACACAGCCGCACATGCATGCCGGCAGCTTGGCATGGAGGCGGTGCGGGTGGAACTGATGGATCGCCTGGCGCGGCTGGCGGATCCCCATCTCGCCGAGCATGCGCGGGAATTGTTGGGCCAATCGCATGCTGCGCGGGTACGAATGTTCGAGGAACTACAGGCAGAACTGCTCGCTCTGCTCCACACGCAGGGCATTGCTGCACAGGTCGAGCGCCAACCGCGCCCGGTGTACCAGGTGCTGGAACGCGGTCTTGAAACCGCGCGCGGTACACTTCCGTGGGCAGATATTGTGGAAGTTCTGATTCCCGATACACACGACTGTTATCACGCGCTTGGGTTGATTGACCGCAGCTACGAAGTAGTTGGCAGCAAACTGCGCGATTATATTGGCGGACCCAAGGAGAATGGCTATCAGGCGCTTCATACGACTATTACATTCAAATCGACGTGTATTGGTGATCGGACGGTTCAGGTTGATGTACGGATCATGACCCCGGCCATGCGGCACTGCAATCGTGAGGGATACCTGACATTTCTTTCGGGCGCTGCTGCATCGTCACATCGACCCATATGGTGGACGAACAGCGAGCGCTGGTGCAATGCGTATGCTGGTACATCTGGCGAAATGTTCGTGTTTACCCCAATGGGGGAGACGGTGTTTCTGCCGCGTGGCGCGACGGTCATCGATTTTGCCGTGCGCGTTCATTCTGATCTGGGTGTTTACTGTCAAGGCGCGTTGATCAATGGACATCATGTAACGCCGGGTGAGCAGCTGACATGTGGCGATGTTTGTGAAGTTGTGATCGATCAACATGGCGCATCAATCACGCGTAGCCTATTGCACTGTGCGACGACGAAGCTAGCGAAAACAAAGCTTCAGCGCGCTTTACAGAAAGGCCATTCCGGCGTGTTGCGCGGGCAGCAGATATTTCGGCGTGTGTTGAGTGAACGCCTCAAAGCGCAGGAAGTTCAGACCAGCGAAGCGCTGATTGCGGAACACGTAGAGCTATGGACGCAACGCTACGGCTATCATTCGCTCGATGCGTTCTATCGTTCGGTGGCGCGCGGCAATGCGTCGCCTGAGCAGGTGGTGCAGCACATCATTGAAGCGCTGCTGCTGCCATACGTCAACGTGGACATGCTGCCGTCCGAGATACGTACTCGCGCCCGGCACTGGCGACTGGCAAATTGTTGCCAGCCACGGCCATCATTGTCCGCCGTTGCCGTTGCAATTCATGCTGGCAAACAACTGAAAATTCATTGCGCTAATTGTTCGTGCATCAATGGCCCATCGTATCCAGTGACCTGGAAGCCGGCCAATCAGCAGGTCTACGTCGCCAATGTGCTGTACGAAGGTTGGGATCGACCGGGACTTATTTATCAGATTACTAAACTGCTGCAGCAGATTGGTGAAATTAACGTTCGGATGTTCACTGCCGATGTGCCTGAGCCGAGTTTTGCATGTGTCCGCTTCTCATTTGAAACAACGCGACATGACGTTATCGAGCAGGTACAACGGGCGCTCGAGCAGGCACCTGAGCGCCGGCGAGTTGATGTGCAAACCGTCGCTATGACGGAAGATGGTATCCGTAGCGCTCAACCGCTCAATAATCCGTATGGCCCTCAACCAGTTGGGCGCTGGCCGTTTTTTATTGGGCGGCGTGAGGAAGTGCAAATAATTCGTTCACAATTAAATTGTACAAGCGGCGCGCAGCACATTCTGATCTGTGGCCCAAAACGGATCGGGAAAAGTTCGCTGCTCGATCATTTGCGTCGTTATCACTTGAATGAATTCAATGTGCTTCAACCATTGAATTTACAAGCGCTGCCGGATGATGAACTTCAGTTTGCGCGCTTAGTCAGTCGTCTATCGGAGATGATCGCGCGTAAAGCCGGATCGCGTGCTCGGGCGACAAAGCTGATCGCCGATGAGATTAAGAACGATCCTGTGCGGGCGCTCGGCGAATTTTTGAGCAATCTGCGCCCGCACCGCGAGATCGAGCGCTTTGTGGCGCTGATTGACGAACTTGGCGTTGTGGCAAGCCGACTTACAGAGTTGGGACAAGCGCGCGAATTCTTTGATCAGTGGCGGTCGTTGCTCAATGATGAACAAATATATCAGCATCTTTCCTTTGTTGTGGTCATGCCTGACACGTCGATCGAGCGCATTATCGGAGCGCATCATTCGCAGGCGGGCGAGCAATTCTCGCTACGCGTTGGGGAACTCGGGTTTCCCATCAGGCTCTCAGTCCTGAGCGAGGCTGAAGCGCGCGAACTGATTGCAACACCTATTAAAACCCATCTCGAGTACAACGCGGCTGATCTGGACCTGCTCATGTACGAAACAGGGGGACACCCGTACTACACGCATCTGGTCTGTGGCCAGATTGTGACGGCGATACAAGCGCAGCAACGACGTAGTGGCGCGCTGCCACGCCGCCAGATCATCGCGACGGACATTGTTCAGCATGCACTGAACGCGGTTGATACGCACAAAGATGCCTTTCACCATGTACTGGCTGATACATCACATGAAAGCCAGGTGGTGCTACAAACTATTGTGGCACTGACGAACGACACCTTCCAAACAATTGATCGTACACGGCTACTGATACAATTGCAGCACACTGATTCGCGCTTAAGCAATAGCACTATTACTAAGGCAATAGAGGAACGACCAGATTTATTGATCGAACGAGGAGACGAAATTGGTATTCGGGTGGCTCTCGTCGCGCGTTGGCTACGACGCCATACGTAAGGAACACAGCAAGGAGGCTGGCCAATGAATCCTTACCGACGTGACACATTTCTCAAGGGCATGCTGGAGCAGGCACACCGCTTCATTGGTCAACAGGATGAGCTTGAATGGCTCCTGGCCCAGATCAGCGAAGATCGGCCAGCAGGAGTCTCGTTGGTGGGACCCTGGGGAATAGGCAAAAGCTTTTTATTAACCTTTCTGGCCGCTCCAGAAGGCGCGCGCCAGACGCACGCGCACATGCTTGGGCCACGCTTTGCGGCAGATCCGGAGCGCCTGCTATTCGTGTCAATCGATCTTGAAGACCACACTGTTGCGGAGCAAGCGCGGCAGCACTTCTTAAGTGTGCTCTATGAACGGCTGCTCAACGAACTTGGCAAGCTCTTGAATGTGGCGGATGCGCGTACGCTGCCGCTTGGTCAGCTGCCAGAAACGCAGTTTTCCTCGGTCGAAGTGCTCCGCTCACAGGCGCAACGGGCGCTTCGGCTGGCGCAGAACGAGGCCGATGAGGATGAACTGCGCGAGCGGTTTGAGAATGTGCTCGGTTCCACCTTTCCTGGCAAGCTGATCGCGCTGCTGCGACGGCTCGAACGCTGGTGCATCAGAGTCGTCTTCCTGATCGACGATTTCGATAATGTGGTGTCTGCGCTAACATGGGATGTGTTCGATCATCTGCGCGAACTCTTATCGTATGCGTCGTTAATTGTGACGACACAGCAAGCGTTGAGCGAATTGGTGCCGTCCGATATTGCGTCGTCTCCCTTTTTTAATCTGTTGCAGCGCATCAATCTGGTGAGCTTACATTTCATGTTGCCAGAAGAAGCCCGCCGCATGATCACTGAGCCACCAACCTGGTTTGAACAAACGAAGGATTTTCGATTCAGCGACTCGGATGTCGCCTTTATCCTGCAGCTTACTGGCTGCCACCCGGATTTGATTCGTTTGAGTTGCGAGACACTCTACATGCGCTACCGTCGCCGTCGCAATGCACAGCCGAGTGATATTTTGCCGCCAGAAGAACGTCCATACATCCGGGCGTTGCTGCGCACTACATTTGCGGATTTCTTTGCTGTCTTTTGGCACCATATGAGTAGTGAGGAACAATTGCTGCTCATGCGGCTTGTCACGGCTGATGACGCCAGCTTCAAAGCCGCCGAGGTGACACAATCGCCGACGTTGAGTGCGCTTATTAAGCGTGGCTACGTAATATATGATGCCGGGCGCTACCGTCTATTTGCGGGTTTGTTCGGCGACTATGTTCGCGAGCAAGCTATGAACGGTGCGCGTCCGGAGCCGGAACTTGTGCGTCTCCAATTAACCGACATGGAGCAAAAATTCATTGATTTGCTCAAAGCGCGGCCTGGCATGATGGCACATCGTGATGAGATCATCGAGGCGCTCTATGCAGTCCAGCCCAATGACGAGCAGGCGCAAAGCTACTACGGGCGTCTTGACGCGCTTATCTTTCGTTTGCGGAATAAGCTCGATGATGAGTCAATGCTGATCGAAAATATTCGTAAACAAGGCTACCGCCTGGTGTTTACTAGGTAGCTATCTTGCTGCCACAAGCAGCGTGAACAAATGACAGGAAACGACACCGAGTATACAAACTCGGTGTCGTTTTCATGCATTATCAAACCGGTTGCATGGCAGCAACCAGCGCGTTCATGGTCGCGTATGTCGTCAGAAGGCCTTACGCCGCCTGAAAAAAGTAACCACCGTGAAGTAATTCAAGGATGAGATGATCCAGTGTTACTTCGGCCTCGGCATAGGTGCGCGCAAAGCCGACCAACTCCTCGTCAAGATACATCGCATAGTCGCGCGTTTCGCGATCGTACAGAATGGTTTTGCGATACATGCTTTTCATCTCCTCGTGAAAGATGTTAACAGTATAGCACGTATGTTCTAAATGTCAAGTTGCATTATCGTCGCATTTCCGGTATCATCTGTGCTGCTAATATTGTGGCGTGATCGCCTATATCCAGGGGCGCGTGCTCCCGCCGCGCTAAGAAGTAAGCATAGTTGTGACATACCGACCACTACCTGCCGCATTACGGCCCGCGCTCCGCTTCCGCCTGCCCGCCCGTTTCATACATTCCTACTTCGCCACTACATTGTTGTTGTTGATCACGGCGCTGCTCATGCTGGCGGGCACGCTGTGGAACCACTCGCAGATGCACCTTGACATTGGCGGCGGCAATGACGACCGTTCGCTGGTGTTCTTGGGCTTGCCAGAGCAGGATGCGGCCAATACGTTCCGCTGGACGTATCAACAGGCGCGGCTGTTCCTCTATGGCCTCGACGGACGTCAGGCACTGCTGGAACTGCGCGCTGGCTCGCTCGGTCCGCAAGATGCCGCACCGGCTACGCTCGCGCCGACGGTACAAGGCCAGACATTTGGCCCGTTTGTCGTAGCCAAGAGCTTCCGGCGCTACCACTTGCTGATGCCGAGCAATCCGACGCAGGAGACGGTGGTAGAGCTACAAGGCAGCTTCTTCTCTCGTAGCAGCAGCGACCCGCGCGAGCTTGGCGTTGCTGTGAGTGATGTGAGCGTGATGACGGCCGGCAGCCCGTTGCAAGCATGGCCGCGCCTGGTGTTCCTGCTGACGCTGCCGCTGCTCGGCTGGCTCCTGGCATGGCGAATCGGCAGCGCGGGCTGGCTGAGCTTTGGTATTGGGCTGGCGCTGGCAGGCGTAGCGTGCATAGCATCGGCGTTCCCGATTGTCGCGGGCTATTGGCTGCCGCTGGTCTGGTGGCCATGGTGGCCATTCGTGCCGCTGCTGGGGGTGATTGCCGCGCCGCCTGTTGTGCGCTGGCTCGGCGGGCGTATTCCATGGGCAGCCTGGGTCGGCGTGGCGCTCACCATTGTGGGGCTGCTAATCGTGCGACTCGGCGGCGAAGCGTGGCTCGGCCTGGCGTTGGCGTTGGTGGGCGTGCTTGTCGCAGTGTCTGACATACCTCAGCAAGTGGTCTGGCTTCCCGCGACATCGCGCCTGTCATGGCTTGCTGGCGAGCGGCTGGCGTTGGTTGTGATTACCGGCGCGGCGCTGGCGCTGCGCGTGTATCATCTGGACACGCTGCCGATGGGCATGTGGCGTGACGAGGCGCGCCATGGGCTGGCAGCGCTGCGAATCTGGACCGATCCCACCTATCGCCCGGTGTATGTTGTCGATAAAGCAGATTTACCTGCACTGCTATTTTATTTGATCGCCCCAGTTGTTGGCACATTTGGGCCACATGTCTGGAGCGAGCGGCTGGTCAGCGCGGTTGCCGGTGGGCTGACGCCGCTCGCGCTCTGGTGGGCCGTGCGCCCGATTTTCGGCGCGCGAGCGGCAGTGATAGGCGCGGCATTGCTGGCGTGGGCATCGTGGAGCCTGAGCATGAGCCGCTGGGGCTTCCCGGCCACGCTCGACCAACTATTCACATTGATGGCAGTCGGCGCAATGTGGCGCGCGCTTGACCGCGACCGCGGGCGCGCATGGTTGGTTGGCGGCATGGCCGTGGCAGGGCTGTGCGCCGGATTGGCCGCCTACACTTATCACACAGGCCGTTTCACACCGCTGATTCTCGCAGTGCTCGCTATGTTTCGGCTCGGCTGGTCGCGGGCGGCATGGCGGCGGGCCGTGCCTGGCATCGCGGCAGCGCTGGTGGTTGGCATGCTGGTGCTGTTGCCGCTGCTGCAATTCATCGCCAATGATTACGAAGGCTTCAGCCGCCGCGTTGATATGGTCGCTTTGCTCAGCAGCAATGATCTCGAACTACGCTCGCCGGTGTCGTTGCTGGAGCGCAATGTTGGCACCTACCTCTTGATGTGGCATGTGCATGGTGAGCGGAACGGGCGGCATCATGCGCCCAACGCGCCCATGCTCGACCCGCTTGCCGGAGCGCTGCTGCTCGTTGGCGTAGGGCTGGCGTTGCGCTGGTGGCGGCATCCACGGATGCCGATGATGCTGGCATGGGTTGGCCTGGCGCTGTTGCCGGGCATCTTCAGCACCGACGCGCCGCATGCCATGCGTTCACTGCCGACCCTGGCACCGACGCTGATCCTGGCTGGCGTCGGCCTCGACGGGCTGCTCCATGCCGATAACGTGCGTCTTGCGTCACGGCGCATCGTGTCAGGTCTTGTAGCGGGCGCGTTCGTCCTGAGCCTGACGTTCAACGTATGGTTGTACTTCGTCAACATGCGCAACGATCCGCGCGTGTACAACGAATTCGAGCCGCCGCTGACGGCCATGGCACACGTGGCAAGCGAGCCATTCCAAACCAGCGATTCTGCGTTGCAACACGTGCGTGTGTTTCTGCCAGTCAAGGTCATGTTGAAGGATCCAGTGCGCTTTTTATGCTACAACCTGCCCGTTGGGCTGTACGGTGGGAATAGTCTGGCCTCGCCGCCCGGCAATGAGGCGCTGCTGCTGCTGCCGCCCGATGCTTCGCCTGCCGCGCAAGCCGCCGCGCTAAAGGCGCTTGGCCCCGGCGCGCATGCGCTGCCGCGCGTGCCAGTCGATCCCGGCGGCCAGCCGTTATTTTTAGCCTATAGCCTTGGCACTGAAAGTGAGCAACTGATTCGGGCAGCGCTGCCGCAGTTCGCGTGGGGCGCGGCGCAGCAGACGCAAAGCCAACCGGTGCAGAGCGAAGACGGCTCCTAGCAGGAAAAGAGTGTCAGGGCAGTCCATGCTGCCCTGACACGATAAGTCTCGTTTATGCGCCGTTCGTTGGATGCTGCATGGCGTTCCAGACGCGTTCTGAGCGCAGCGGAATATCGACATGCCGCACTCCAAGCGGCTGAAGCGCATCCACGACGGCGTTCGCAATCGCCGGTGTCGAGCCGATTGTTGCCGCCTCGCCAATGCCTTTTGCGCCCAATGGATTGAGCGGCGTCCGCGTCTCAGTCTTGTCGGTCACGAAGTCGGGAAACTGCGAGGCGCGCGGAATAGCGTAGTCCATGAGCGAGCCGCTCAGCAACTGGCCGTTCTCGTCGTACACGATTTCCTCAAGCAGCGCCTGCGCGATGCCCTGTGCCAGCCCGCCATGGACCTGGCCGGTCACCAGCATGGGGCTGATGCGCGGCCCGCAGTCGTCCACCGTAAAGTAATCGCGAATGCTCACAATGCCGGTGTCGCGGTCGACCTCCACCACGGCTACATGCGCGCCGAAGGGATAGATCAAATCCGGTGGCTTGAAGAAATCGGATGCTTCTAACCCCGGCTCGATCTCATCCGGCAGCTTGTCGCTATAAGCGCGCTTGGCAATGTCTTGCAGCGCCAATCCTTTGCCCGGCACGCCCTTAACCTGATAGCGTCCCTCCGCGAATTCCACGTCCTCAACAGCGGCTTCCAGCATGTGCGCGGCGATACGGCGAGCCTTCTCGCGCACCTTCGCAGTGGCATGCACCAGCGCCGTGCCGCCCACCGCAAGGCTGCGGCTGCCCATGGTGCCCACGCCCATCGGTGTGGTTGCGGTGTCGCCGTGCTTCACGATGATATTCTCGAAGTCAGCGCCGAGTTGCTCCGCGACGATCTGCGCGAAGGTGGTTGCGCCACCCTGGCCATGTGGCGAAATGCCGGTCGAAACCGTGACCGTGCCGCTCGGCTCGACGCGTACCTGCGCGCTCTCATACGGGCCAAAGCCGCACATCTCGACGTAGCATGCCAGCCCGATGCCGAGCAGCGGCGCGCTTGGGTCATTCTGGCGGCGCTTCTGCTCCTCGCGCAGCGATGTGTAGTTCGAAATATTGAGCGCCTTGGTCAGCGCGCGGTCGTACTCGCCGCTGTCATAGGTGATGCCGGTCGGCGTCTTGTAGGGAAAGGCATCAGGCGCGATGAAGTTTTTCCGCCGCACGTCCGCCGGGTCCATGCCAAGCTCATGCGCGATCACATCCATCATCCGCTCGATGTAATACGCGGCTTCCGGGCGGCCCGCGCCGCGATAGGCCGCGACCGGCGTGGTATTGGTGAACACGCAGCTATTTTCGATGTCGACTTCAGGAATCTTGTACACGCCTGCGGCCATCATGCCGGTCAGGTTCGCGAGGCCCGGCGCGAGCGGGTACGCGCCAAGATCAGCGACGATGCGGATGCGTAGCCCGGTGACGGTGCCGTCCTCCTGCACGGCGGCCTCATATTCGGCCACCTGCCCGCGCCCATGCGTCGTCGCGACCATGTGCTCGACGCGATCTTCGACCCAGCGCAGCGGCATGTTGAAGTGCCGCGCCAGCGCGCCGAGCGCGATCTCTTCAGGATAAATGCCGATTTTGATGCCGAAGCCACCGCCGACGTCCGGCGCAATTGTGCGGACCTGATTCTCTGATATGCGGAGCGCCTTGGCGAGATCGCCGCGCACCTGGTGTGGCGTCTGGGTGCTGGTCCAGATCGTCAGGCCGCCCGACGTGGGATCAGGCGCGACCACCACGGCACGGCCTTCCATCGACACGCCCGCCAGGCGCTGGTTGACCATGCGCTGCTTGATGACCTTGAATGCGTTCGCGAAGGCCGCGTCGACGCCGTCGGTCTTGCGCTTCCACAATGCTCGACATTACTCTGCATGTCGTCGAACAGGCGCGGCGCGTCTGGCTCCATCGACTTGATCATGTCAGCGACGGCAGGAAGCGGCTCCCAATCGACCTCAACGGCATCCGCAGCATCGGCGGCAATATCTGGCGACGTAGCGATCACCAGCGCCACTGCCTCGCCGACATGCCGCACCTGTTCCACCGATAGTACGAGGTGCGTGCGCTGCGGCGTCTTTTCATCGCTTTGCGAACTGCCCTCGCCACTGCTGGCGACCGGCATGGGTTCGCAGAGCGGCTCGATGTCATGGCCGGTCACCACAGCGACCACGCCGGGAATCTGGCGAGCCGCTTCCGTATCAATGCTGTTGATGCGAGCGTGGGCATACGGGCTGCGGACGAACGCGACATAACGCATGCCGGGCAACTTGAGGTCGCCGACGTACATGCCTGTCCCGCGAATGAGCCGCGGGTCTTCCTTACGCTTTACTTGCGCGCCAATGAGCTTTGCGTAAGCCATAACTATTCCTTTCCAGTGCGGTAGTGCTGGTAGTATAGGCTATGTCGCGCCTGGCGGCAAGCGTGCGAGGGATGACAAGATGACAAGGTGAGGATGGAAATGGCGGCGGAAAAGCAAAGGAACTACAGGAACGTTGTTATTCCAACAGTTCCCATAGTTCCCACGAGTTCCCACAGTTCCACAGTTCTCTTTGTTACACCTGCCCGCGCCAGCTTTGCAACGCCTTGTGGAACGTCGCGCTAATGGTGCTGAGCAACGCCTTGCGACCGTAGCGCGCCGCGTACTCGGTGGCAGCCAGCGCCGCGCCAGGATCGGCGCCGGTGCGCTCGCGCGTGTACCAGCGATGATCCATGATCCAGCGGTACAGGTCGGCCTCAGTGCGACCGGGGAAGTGCTGAAGCACGTCCTGCTCACGAATCACCTGCACAATCGGCATGTATACCGTGTCGTACCAGCTTGCCACCGCCTCGTCGCGCTCGATCTGGTGCTGCCGCTCAAGCCCAAGGTAGTAGCGGTGAGCGTTGATATGCCGCACAAGGTCAAGGTAGCCGCCGAGTTCGCTGAATTCAATCCGCTCGTCGGGCCGCAGCGTGTGGAGATCGGTCCATTCAAGGAAATCGCTGTATTCTTCCTTGAGCATGAGATCGCGCACTGACATGTCGGGCGTGAGCGGCACGTCAATTGTTAGTTCGGTGACAAAGGCATCAATATAATTCTGGCCACGCTGCCGCGCGACCGAGATGCGGTGATTGCCGTCGCGCACAAAGTAGGTGCCGCCAACTTTGTACAACTCGACCGGCGGCAGCTCAATGTCCTGCAGCATGGCTTGGTCAATGCTGCTCCAGCGCTGCTTGAGGCTTTCAGAGCGCGGTAAAAAGCGGCGATCAAAGTCGCCGTAGCGGCCCTCACTGCCGACAATATCGCTCAGTTGCACAACCTGGTGACCAAGATAACGTTGGCCACGTATGTTGAGCCGCTGCCGAATCTCATCGAGCGAGAGCAGCATGCGCGGTTGATTACGAACGAAGTCTATGATACCCGCAAAAAGAGCTTTGCGGCGCGCTTCACGGAAATCCTGTAGCGCAACATGGGTAAACATCGGATGTGTCATATACACTCCACGTGATCCACGCCGGACTTCCGTGTGCCAGACTATCTCCAATGAATAGCCACACGCGCAGTTCACCATTACAATCAATAAATAAGAACGAGGAACAACATGTCATGACTGCTGGTGAGAACTCCTTCTTTCATCATGGTGCCATGCATCAGGTGTTATTCATCTGATGGCGACGTTGTTGCTCCTCTATATGTTGGTAACGCCTCGACTGTCAACAATCCATAACCCGCTGTATTGATCACAGTTGTTTCGTTGTAGCGGGTCTCCGTCACCGCATTGACGGCATAGGAGCGATGGATGTGCCCGTGAATCAGGTAGCGTGGCTTGAAGCGGTCCATCACGTTCAAGAAAACCTTGAAGCCGCGATGCGGCAGGTCCGGGCCGTTGTGAATACCCAACGGCGGCGCATGCGTCAGGAACACATCGACATAGCGTCCATAGCGCCGATTGTTCAGCAGCAAGCGCGGAACCAACCGCAACACGCGCGCCGCCATCTGGCGCTCCGTGTACTGTGCATCGCCCTCGTTGTTGTAACTTAGGCAGCCGCCCAGCCCGGCGACGATCACATCACCAATCCGTACGCTGCGCCCTTCTACCGACACACACCCTGCTGGCTCGTATCGTATTGCGCCATTGGCCTGGTATTCTGGCTTGTCATGATTGCCATGAACATACAGGCACGGCACGTTCAACATCGATACGATAAATTCAAGGTAGTAGTACGGTAGATCGCCGCAGCCGAACACGGCATCAACGTGTCCAAAGCGTTCCTTGGCATTCAAGCTGTATACGACGGGTACAACCTCATCGCTGACGGTCAAGAACAGCATTGTTCCACTTCAATTGCAAAAGAAAATGATGACACCGAGGGCATCGGTGCCATCACAACATGGGCATGGTACACTATTTTCGATGGGCATGCAATGATATTTTGGTGAGGAAATGTGAAACATTGCACAAACTTCCTGATAGATTCATTGTGTATTTTTAGCAGTATACCACTGCTCAACAGATACCATGACAGCATAGTATTCCTTGCGCGCAGCTTGCATACAGACAAACCGCATTATTGAACATGCATCATAGAAGGCTCGCGTTGCCGCTCGGTAAGCTGTGGTTGCGGCATTGCTGCTGGCAGCGGCAGCACAAGTTCAAAGGTGCTGCCCTGCCCTGGCGCGCTTGCAACCTGCACATGGCCACCGTGCGCTTCTGCGATCCATTTTACAATCGCCAAGCCCAGCCCCGCGCCACCACTACGCGAGGTGCGCGCCCGGTCAGCTCGGTAAAAGCGGTCAAAGATGTGCGGCAGGTCGTCCGGCGCAATGCCCGTGCCAGTGTCTACCACGCTCAGGTGCGCCATGCCATTTTCGGCGCGCAAATTAAGCGTCACACTGCCGCCCGGCGGTGTGTGCTGGATGGCATTGATTCCAAGGTTCAGCAGCGCCTGCTTCAGGCGGTCACGGTCGCCATCCACCGTTACCTGATCTTCTTCGCCGAGCTTCAGCAGCACGCCGTTCGACAGGCTGCGCAGATCGCGATGCACTTCTAACACCAGTGTATCAAGCTCTACCGGCTCATGGCGGATCGGATTACCGGCATCGCTTTGTGCCAGCAACAGCAGGTCGTTGACCATGCGAATCAGGCGGGCAACCTCGCGGCGCATGTCGGTGATTGACTCATCGAGCAGCGCCGGGTCGCGGGCTACACCGCGCGCCAGCACGTCAAGATTGCCCTGCATGGCGGCCAGCGGCGTGCGCAACTCATGCGACACATCGGCCACAAAGCGACGTTGCGCGCTGAACAGCGCCTCCAGACGGCCCAGCAGGTCGTTGATGGTCACAGTTAAACGGTGTAGCTCGTCCTGCGCTTCTGGCACCGACACGCGGCTGCTCAGATCCTCAGCCTTGACAATGCCTTGCGCTGTTTGTGACACTTTCTCAATTGGCTTCAGCGCCGCGCTCGTAAGCCACATGCCGCCGCGCGCCGCCGCCATGACCACAATCACACCGCCGCCGAACAGCGCATAGAACAGCAGTCGCAGCGCTTGATCGGTTTCCTTCATCAAGCGCGACACCTGCAAAATGCCGACAGTCTGATCGCGAAACTTCAGCGGTGTGAGCCATTCGCGCACTCTGATGTTGCCAATGGGTACCGTCCGCACCATGAAGCTCATTTCGAGCGCGTGTTCGAACGTTGTCGGATCAATAACAATCTGCGATTGCAATGAATCAGGAATGTTAGAAGATTGTGCCACAACATTTTGATCGCTGCTGCGGTAGACCTTGACGAAGAGCTTGGTTTCGCTGAAATCATTGACCGATGGCGGTGGCAACAAGCGCCGGCTTGAGTAAAAGGTCTGAAGATTTTCGTTGCTTTCACTGAAGTTTTGCTGCAACAGCTGCGCGCTAAGACCAAGCTCACTATCGATGCTGCTGATCAATGCCCAGCGCACCAATAAGAAGAGACCAATATCAAGTGCAATCAGCGCGGCAGCAAAGAAAACGACGTATGACAGCGCGAGGCGTGTGCGGAGTGGCACCAGCGCGAGGCGTGTGCGGAGTGAAAACATATGTAATAAACCACTATACCAACCAATAGATATACTCTCTCATGTCAGTATAGCACGAGACGCGCGACGATAACGTGAGAGAATTGTGAATGACTGGAAGTGCCCGCTGCTGCGTTCTGCTGCGCTGCGTCAATTTGCCGGTGGCTCGCTTGTATGCTATACTTTTGTCATAGCGCGTATTCCGCGGTAAATACACACACTCCTTAAAATCATTGCGCTCCTGCCGGCACGCTGCCGGTTTCGCGGTGAATGGAAAGGAGTGGCGGAGCAGAACGCATGAATTGCAAAAGGAGAACACCACCGGTATGACACAGGGAACTCAACGAATCGTTCCGATCAAGTCGCTGCTCGAAGCTGGCTCGCACTTTGGCCACCAGACGCGTCGCTGGAACCCAAAAATGCGCCCATATATTTTCATGGCGCGCAATGGCATCCACATCATTGACTTGCAGCAAACCATCGCCGGTCTTACAGAAGCCTACAACTACGTTGTTGAAACCGTTGCAGGCGGCGGCAAAATTCTGTTCGTCGGCACCAAGAAGCAGGCCCAGGAAGTGGTTGCAGAGGAAGCGACACGCTCAGGCCAGTTGTACATCACGCAGCGCTGGCTTGGCGGCACGCTCACCAATTATGTGACCATCCGCAAGCGGCTGCGCTACCTTGCTGATCTGGAGGCGCAGCGCGACCGGGGCGATTTCGCTAAGCTGACCAAGGCCGAGGGTCTGAAGCGCGAGCAGGAGATCGACAAGCTGAACCATGTGTTCGGTGGTATCAAGACCATGGATCGCATGCCATCGGCATTGTTCATTATTGACCCGCACAAGGAAGACCTGGCGGTTAAGGAAGCGCAGAAGGTTGGCATTCCAATCATTGCCATGGTGGACACCAACTGTGATCCTGATCCGATTGACTACCTCATTCCATGTAACGATGACGCGATTCGCAGCATTCGTGTGATTACCAGCAAGATCGCTGATGCAGCGATTGAAGGTCAGAATCGCCGTGAGTCGTCGCAGAGCGACCAGATGCGCGAAGGTCAGTACGACCAATTGATGGACGAAGAGACACAAGCGGAAGAGGTTGAGCCGACAGCCTGATGCTGCATGGCGCGACCGCTTGGTTGAAAAGGAAGACTGAAGGTGTCGCCGCGCTTGTGTGGGCTGCCTTCACTCTTCCCCTTTTTATGTTTGCATAATAAAGCGCCGGACATGGTGCGCGTCAGTAGACGCGTGGCGTGGCGTGCTGTACAACGAAGATATATAAGGAGACAAACAGTGGCTGAAGTTACAACACAGATGGTGAAAGAACTGCGCGAGCGTACCGGCGCGGGCGTTAAAGAATGCCGAGATATTCTCGTGCAGACCAATGGCAACATGAATGCCGCAGTTGAGGAACTTGCCAAGAAGGGCTTGCGCGTCAGCGAAAAAGTGCAGGGCCGCGAGGCGCGCGAAGGGCGCATCGAGGTGTACATGCATGCTGGCAACCGCATGGCAGCCATGGTAGAGCTGAATTGCGAGACGGACTTCGTAGCGCGCACTGAGGATTTCATCGCGTTGGCGAAGGAGATCGCGCTGCACATCGCAGCGATGAATCCGCGCTACATCCGCCCCGACGAGGTGCCGGAGGAGGAGATAAAGGAGAGCGGCGAGTCGCCAGAGAAGTTCTACGAGGCCAACGTGCTCATGGCGCAGTACTTTGTGCGCGATGGCTCACAGACGATCGAGGACAAGATCAAGGCAGCGGTCGCAAAAGTTCGTGAGAATATTGTTGTCAGCCGCTTCGTGCGCTACGAGATTGGAGCCTAAGAAGAACAAAGAACAAGGAGCAAAGGACACGTGATGTTCTTTGTTCCTTGTTCTTTATTCTTTGTTCCTTGCTATGACAACAGCAAAATATCAACGTGTGCTGCTGAAGCTGAGCGGCGAAGCGCTGGCAGGGCATAGCGGCGACACAGTTGACGCCGATGTGCTAGACTATTATGCGCAAGAGATTGCACGTGTGTTACAACATGGCGTGCAAGTTGCGGTGGTACTTGGTGGAGGGAACATCTGGCGTGGTGGCCCGCAAGCAATCGCGCGTGGCATGGACGCGGCGCAGTCGCACTACATGGGCATGCTTGCGACGATTATCAACGCGTTGGCACTGCAGGATGCGCTGGAGCGGCATGGCATTTTTACGCGAGCAATGACCGCGCTTCAAATGAACGAAGTAGCCGAGCCATACATCCGGCGACGGGCGATCCGGCATCTGGAGAAAGATCGCGTCATTATTCTGGCGGCCGGCACGGGCAACCCGTACTTCACCACTGACTCTGCTGCTGCGCTGCGGGCTGCCGAGATTCATGCTGAGATTATTTTGATGGCAAAAAATGGTGTCGATGGCGTTTACAGTGCAGATCCGCGGCGCGTGCCCGATGCCGTACGCTTCGATCACATTACCTATATGGACGCGCTGAGTCGTGGCCTGACGGTGATGGATAGCACCGCGCTCACGTTCTGCATGGATAACGACATTCCCATTATTGTATTTGACCCAATGCAGCCCGGTACGATTGAACGGATTGTGCTTGGCGAGCATGTTGGAACACTTGTAAGCAAGGCGTAGCCAAGAGAGGTATGTATGATCAACGATGTTCTGCGCGAAACTGAAGGTAAGATGAAGAAGACCGTTGAGGCGCTGCGGCACAGCCTGGCATCGATCCGCACCGGGCGTGCCTCGACTGCTCTGGTGGACCATCTTCAAGTCGAAGCGTATGGCTCGCCCATGCCGCTCAATCAACTCGCCGGCATCAGCGTACCTGAAGCGCGCATGATTGTTATTCAGCCGTATGATGCTAGCACCATTCGCTCGATCGAGAAGGCGATTCAGAATTCTGAGCTTGGCATCAATCCCTCGAACGATGGCCGTCTAATTCGGTTGGCTATTCCGCCGTTGACTGAGGAACGCCGCCGCGATTTGACGAAGTTGGTGCGCTCGCGCGTGGAAGAAAGCAAGATCGCGCTGCGCAACATTCGCCGTGATGCGCTGGAAGATTTGCGCGGCTTCGGCAACGAGAAGCTGATCTCGGAGGATGATCAGCGGCGCGGCCAGGAGAAGTTGCAAGAATTGACCGACCGCTATGGGCGCGATTTGGATCAGGTTGGCGCGAATAAAGAAGCAGAGGTCATGGAAGTCTAGCCATTTACAATATCAGTTTCTCGATTTACGATTATGCTAGCGCGCACATGATGCATGTCAGCATAGTCGTTCATCGTTCTGGATTGTAAATATCGAAGGAGTCTGCACATGACGGCGGCGAGTAATGACCCGCGAATACCGCGCCACATTGCAATCGTCATGGACGGCAACGGGCGCTGGGCCAAGCAGCGTGGGCTTCCGCGCGTAGCAGGCCACCGAGCGGGTACGCGCAATATTCGTCGGATTGTGCAGGCCTGCCCCGATCTTGGCGTGCGCTACCTCACACTGTATGCTTTTTCCACTGAGAACTGGTCGCGGCCGTCGGCGGAGGTGAGCGGCCTGATGCGCATTCTGAGCGAATTTCTTGACCGCGAGACTCAGAACCTCCACGATGAGGGTGTGCAAATTCGCCACCTTGGACGGCTGGATAACATCTCTGATGCGCTGCAGCGCAAAATCAAGAACGCTATTGCCCTGACGCAGCACAACGACCGGCTGACGCTGGCAGTGGCGCTGAACTATGGTGGTCGCGCTGACATTCTTGATGCTGTGCGGGTTCTGATGGCGCAGGGCATGGCACCTGACGCGCTGTGCGAGGAGCATATCGCCGAGCACCTTTCCACGGCTGGCATGCCCGACCCTGACCTGATCATTCGCACTAGCGGCGAGTGGCGATTGTCGAACTTCTTGATCTGGCAGGCGGCATACAGCGAATATTGGACGACGCCGCTCTTTTGGCCGGACTTTGGCCCAGAGCATCTGCAACAAGCGATACATGATTATGGACAGCGCGAACGCCGCTTCGGCGGGCTCACAGAAACAAAGTAGCTCGCTCGGACAGCGCGTGCTGAGCGCTGCGGTGCTGCTGCCGCTGGTAGTAGTGCTTGTATGGTGGAGCCCGTGGGCCGTGGCGGTGACGGTGGCGGCGGTGGCGTGTATTGCTGTGGCCGAACTGTACGATGCGTTCACCCATGGTGGCTTTCGCCCGCGCTACATAGTGGGCTTTAGCACGGTGATTGGGCTGGTCGTAGCGGCGACGTTGCGCCCGTTTGTCGGATTTGATCTTGTTGGCCTGGTGTTGATGCTGGCGATTGTTGGCAGCTTTCTGGTTGAATTGCCGCGCCATAGTCGCGAGGTGGTGCTGCCTTCCTGGGCATTGACGCTGGCCGGCGCACTCTACATTGGTTGGTTGTTCAGCCATATTGTTCTGGTGCGGTACCTGGCGACGCCACTGCGTCCCGCGCCGCTTCAGGCGCTCGGTATTGAGCCGGGCGCTGCGTGGCTCTACACAATCTTTGCAATCACATGGCTGCAAGACACTGGCGCGTACTTCGCCGGACGGTCATTCGGGCGGCACCGCATGGCACCAATCCTGAGCCCCAAGAAGACCTGGGAGGGCGCGGCTGGCGGGCTGGTTGGATCGATGATCGGCGGCGTCGTATGCCAGGTGCTGCTGGGGTTGCCAGTGTCGTTCCTCGTCGCGGCGCTGCTTGGCCTGATTGGCGGCGTGTTGGGTCCGCTCGGTGATCTTGCCGAGTCGCTTGTGAAACGGCAGGTGGGCGTGAAGGACATCGGGCGTATCATTCCTGGACATGGTGGCGTGCTCGACCGCGCCGATAGTCTGCTGTTTACCGCGCCGGTGCTGTACTATCTTATACGTTTGTTTACCTCCGCATAAACCCTCTATTTGCTGCCTCCAAGTGTTGACAGCGCATGTCCATTGCAGTACACTTCTTTACATACAAACGGCGCGAGCAATCACTGCCGTGCCGTTATTTTTCATAGCACGTCGTTCGTTACGTTCTGTTTCTATGTTTTGACTGTGCTTTGAGTACCCGGAGGACGTACTTGCAAGCTTTATCTGGAAGTGTTATCACACTTGTGGCATTTTTGCTCATGCTCGGCCTGTTGGTGCTGGTGCATGAGATTGGGCATTTCTGGACCGCGCGCCGCCTCGGTATCAAAGTTGATGAATTTGGTATCGGCTTTCCGCCACGCGCCAAGGTATTGTTCGAGCGCGATGGCGTGCTCTATACACTGAACTGGTTGCCAATCGGTGGCTTCGTGCGCTTCGGGGGCGAAGGCGAGACGCTCTATGGTGTTGGCAGCCTGGCGCAGGCCGCACCGTGGAAAAAGATTGCGGTACTGTTGGCTGGCCCGCTGATGAATCTTTTTCTTGCCATGGCGGTGTTTGCAGTGCTGTTCGCCGTAAACGGTGTGCCTGCCGCAACGGGCGTGCAGATTGGCATGGTGTACCCGAACACACCGGCTGCGGCGGCGGGGTTGCAGAAAGGCGATGTGCTCGTCGCGTTGAACGGCCAGCAGATCGAAAATGGCACACAGATGATCTCCGAGATTGCAGCGCAGAACGCAGGCCAGCCGATTGCGGTGACTGTGCTGCGTAATGGCGAGCAATCAACGTTGCAGATCACGCCTGGGCCATGGACGACTACTACCGGCGAACGTATTCCTGTGGGTTTCGGCTTTCAATATTCGGCGCGCATGGAACCAGTCAATGTGCCGCATGCTGTTGTGTTGGGCATCACGCATACTTGGGATGTGCTGGGGCAGTTCATAGATGGGCTGCGGCAGCTCTTTGGCGGTCTGCTTGGCGTGAATGCACCACCGCCCGGTGGCGTTACTGGCATTGTGGGAATCGCTCGCGGCACTGGTGAGGTGATTCAGCAAGATGGATTGCAGGGCTTCTTGCAGTGGATGTCGCTGATTAGCCTGAATCTGTTTTTGGTGAATCTGCTGCCCATACCAGCGCTCGATGGGAGCCATATTCTGTTTTCGATTATTGAAGTGCTGCGGCGTGGCAAGAAGGTTCCGCCAGAAAAAGAGGCCATGGTTCATGCGATTGGCTTTGTCATGCTCATGGGCTTGATGGTTATCATTACGATCTCGGATGTGTCGCGTTGGATCAGCGGTGCGCCGGTGTTCGGCGGCGGGTAAGCAGGTGCCACCGAGTACACAGAGGGAAGCGAGAATGGCCATTCTTGTATGTTTCCTCGAGGTTCGCTGTGTTCTCGGTGGCTGTTCTATAACGATGGTATGGCAAAGCAGCGGCTGCCGATTATTCGGGCAAGTGAGATTGGCGAGTATGTCTATTGCGCGCGGGCATGGTGGCTTCATCGTGTGATAGAGCTAGAGCCAGAAGGCCACGAACGGCGTGAGCGCGGAATCGTGCTGCACCAGCGGCATGGTCGGGCAGTTGCAGGCAGCCGGATGCTGTTGCTCGTGGCGCTGGTCTTGCTCCTTATCGCATTGGCTTTGTTAGTTGTGGGCCACTGATGTATGTGTCATTGGCGCTGGCGCTGCTGCTGCTGGCCTTTCTGTTTAGCATGGGGGCGTTGCGGCTGCGGCGGCGCACCGGTCTACCATGGGCACCAGTGCGCTACAGCGATACGCGGCGGCAGGTTGTTGAGAAGCCGCTGTTTGCGCGCCGCTTCGGCCTGACCGGCAAGCCCGATTACATCATCGAGCGCCGTGGCTGCCTGATTCCTGTTGAAGTAAAGCCAGGGCGCATGGCAAGCCGGCCGTACGAATCGGATCTCATGCAGCTTGCCGCCTACTGCCTGCTTATTGAGGAAACGAGCGGCACTGCGCCGCCATATGGTCTGCTGCGTTACGCTGAGCATACGTTTCGGCTGGACTACACATCTAGTGTGCGTGACGAGTTGCTGCTAACGCTTGATGAGATGCGTGCTACCCTTGACGATGAGGATTGCGACCGCAGCCATGACGAACCACAACGCTGTTTCAGTTGCGGGTTTTACAGCCAGTGTAATGAAGCACTTGGCAGCGAAAGTGAATGGTAACATGAAGCTCAGATCATGACTCGCGTCGTCCAGCGCAGCATACGTCAGGCGAAGAAGTTACTGTGACGACGCGGGCTGACATCAGCGCCCAAATCGAGGCATGCCTCCATGGGCAGATTGGCAGTATAGAATTGGCAAATTGGGCCTTCGACCGCTTCTACGCGGAAGAAATTGGCGATGAGCATTTCGAGGCTGGTGCTGAGCCAGTGATTGCCGATGCACTTGACGCGCTGATGTTTGACGACGATCCAATGTTTCGTTTAGATCAGTCGCAGTTACGTGACCTGCTTGCACAGTTGAGAGAGCAATGAAAATTATTCAACATCCGCGGATAAGCAGCATCAACATTGGAGATGAAGTTTACAGCTTACCGCACAATCTTTCAGCCCATGTCGTTGAAGTCTTTCCTGCGGCAGTCTGCGTCAAGGTCGGCGTGCTATTGAAGCGCCGGTACATGGAACTCTTTCTTGATCCGCAGCTTTGGCGGGCAGATGATATTGAGAATCTCAGTGTTTGTCACTATTGCGGCAGGCGCGATGGCCTTTGTTCTGAGCGTAACTCGGGCATGCCGCACAGCATCTGTGAGCATTGCAAAGCGACAGTTCAAACAACTATTCAGCATTGATGGGTGGCTTGTTGAAGATTTGTCCGTAGTTTTCGCCCCACAGCTCCCCAAGCGAGCGTCCCTCGACGAAAAATTGCACGCCCTGCACAGTTGGCAGCGTCGTTAATGATTCGACAATGGTTCGAACGGCTGCCTTACGATCAGTTGCGCCTGCAAATTGCTGGCTTACGTTAATGGAAACAATGCCATCATTGAGCGTCACGTCGCGCAATTGCGTGCCTGCCGGAATCACCTGCCGAACCACGCCACTGTAGCTACCAGGCCCTTCAATCAGCGCGCGGACTGTTGCTGAAGCTGTCTGCTTGGTTGGTGGCACCAGACGAATGATGCGAACATCGTAGTCGCCGCTGGCTGCCGGAAAATACAGCGGCAGGAACGTGGCCTGGCGCACATCAACTGGCAACTTCTGTGGGTTGAGCATGTTCAACGGCATCCATGCGTCTGGGCCATTGCCGTTGATGCCGATGTCTTGTCCATTGACCTGAAACTGAACGAGATTGATGTCCGGCAGTTGCACCAACGTCTGCACAATCGATTGCAGCCCAAGATCGTTCGTGATGCTGGGTCGGCGGTCAAAATTGACTACGGCGGTGGTATTCTTCCTGGAAATATCGAGCAGTTGTGTGTTCGGCGGAACCAGTCGTTGAAGATTATTCTGCGGCCCGGCAATGATCGCCCGAATAGCGGCGGCGGCAACCTGTCCGTTTTCAACGCGCACATTGCGCTCGACCGGCACGAACAAGGTTCCGGTTGCATCGGCAAAGTAGAGCGTCATGCGCTCGGTGCTCGTAGCGACCGGCGGCACTGTTGCTGCGGCAGTTGGCGGCACGCTCGTCGCGGGTGGTACCGGTGTTGCGGTACTGAGAACGGTAGTAGGTGTTGCGCTGGGCGCATTCGTCGGCACGCTGCTGACTGGCACGCTGGTTGCAGATGGAGATACAACCAGCGGAGTTGCGCTACTGGGCTGTTGAGTTGGCGAAAAGATCATGGCCTGGGTGGCTGTTTCGGTTGGCAGCACGCGCGGTGTGCTGGTTGGCAGATCGGTTGGCGTTGGCAGCATAGCCGTTGGCATATCCGTCGCCACCTCCACAATCATGGCTTGCGTAGGATTAATGGGTGCAGTTGGCACAATGAGGGTTGGGATGCTTGCATTGCCGGTCGGCGCAAGCACGCGCACGCCAGCAGCGATTGCAACGATTGCGATCAGCACCAGCAGGCCGAGCATGAGCATGTAAATCGCGCGGTCGCGTGGTGAAAGGCTGCTAATCCAGCCGCCCACCCCAGCAGGTGGCGCTGCCGCCACGTCATCGTCCATTGCTGCATCATCGCTCATTGTAGCAAGTCCAGAACCCGTGTATAATGGGCAATGGATATGGCCTGAAGACAGGCAATAGTGCGCCTGGTCAACGGGAATCTCGATCGGTTCGCCGGTGACATAACAGCGATGCTCTGGCGTTGGTGCAGCAAAGCGGATGGCACGATTTTGCTTGAGCCCTACGTATGGGCAGTGATCCATTGGTTGTTGCATGACGACTGTGCTGCTCCTGATCGTTGTCTGCTACGATGTCTCGTTTTATTATAACGTTTGACTTTCGGCGAATAAAAGATCAAACCATTACGGAACGTTTACGGAGCAATGGAAAACTCCTGATGCGGATTGCAATTGTTTCTGATATTCATTCAAATATTGTCGCATTGAACACTGTGCTCGCTGCCATTGGCGCGGTCGATCAGTGGTGGAACCTGGGCGACACGATTGGCTACGGGCCGCGCCCAAATGAATGCATGACTGCTATGCGCGAGCGCTCTGCCGTCATGATTAGCGGCAACCATGACCTGGCATGTATTGGCAAGCTTGATCTGAGCGACTTCAATACTGACGCGCGGATTGCGAATCTATGGAATGGTGAGCAGTTGAGTGACGAGCATCGCGCCTTTTTAGAGGCATGCGAGCCGTTACAGCGTGTGGATGATCGTTTCTTTGTTGCCCACGGCAGCCCGCGCCAGCCAGTGTGGGAATATTTGTTGGAAGCAAGCCAGGCGCGCGCGAACTTCAGCCAATTCGAGCAGCAGGTGTGCTTTGTCGGCCATTCACATGTGCCCTTGTTCTTTCGCCGACATGCTGATGGGCGCGTGGAAGGGCCGGTGCTGCCAGATGCGGGCTTTGAGCTAGAGTTGAAGGACGACGAGCGCTATATCATCAATCCGGGCAGCATTGGGCAGCCGCGCAACCATGATCCGCGCGCCGCCTACGCCGTGCTCGACACTGAGGCCAACAGTGTGCGATTCAATCGCGTCGAGTATGACATTGCCCAAACGCAGCAGCAGATGCGCGCGGTTGATCTTCCAACGGCGCTGATTCGTCGCCTCGATTATGGAATGTAACGCCGATCCAGGTCATTCCCGATACCATGTGAAAGTAGTATGCGCGTAATTACCGGTTCTGCCAAGGGCCATCGACTCAAAGCACCGAAGGGCATGGGCACTCGCCCGATGCTCGACCGGGTCAAAGAAGCATTGTTCTCTGTATTGGAAGGCTACGGGCCGATCCGCGGGCGTGTGCTGGACTTGTATGCGGGCACCGGATCGCTCGGCATCGAATGCCTGTCGCGCGGCGCAAGTTGGGCCGATTTTGTCGAGCGGAGTGGTCACGTTTGCCGCGTTATCCATGAAAATCTGGAGCACACTCACTTCGACAAGCAGGCGCGCGTCCACAATATGCCAGTGGGACGCTACCTTGATGTGGCGCGGCCCGAAGAAAGGTATGCTATAATTTTGATGGATCCGCCCTATGCCGACCCAAAGATCGAGGACATGATCCGCACTGTGGCCGCGTTACGGCTGCTCGATGATCGTGGCCTCTTCATCGTCGGCCATTCACCACGTGTGACACTTGCTGATCGCTATGAGCCGTTTCAGCGCCGCAAATTCCGCCGCCTTGGCGACTCCTGCTTCTCGATCTACGAGTATGATCCTGCGCTGCTTGAAGCGTCGCCGCAGCCTGAAAGCCAGCCTGAAACATAGGAGCGTGGCGTGACTCTTGCTGTCTATCCCGGCACCTTCGATCCGGTGACCAACGGTCATATCGATATTGCAATGCGCGCGGCGCGATTGTTCGATCAGGTCGTCATAGCGGTGTTCGACCGGCCCAACAAGAAGCTCTTGTTCAGCACCGAGGAGCGGATCGCGTTGCTCCAAGAGGCTATGCGTAGCATGCCAAACGTGAGGATCGATACCTATGGCACACTCACGGTGGAGTATGCCCGCCATGTTGGCGCGACGACGATTGTGCGCGGCCTGAGGACCGGGAGCGACTTCGAGCAGGAGTTCCAGATGGCACAAGTCAATCGCACGCTGGTACCCGAAGTTGATTATGTGACGCTCATGGCAGATCGTGAGCATACGATTCTTAGTTCTAGCAGGGTTCGCGAGATTGCTGCGCTGGGCGGTGACGTGTCGTGGATGGTGCCGCCGCATGTGGTCGAAGCGCTCCGGCGCGCGTATAATCAGTAAGGTTTACAATTACTGTTGTCTCATCCAAAGTGTAAATCCAAAATCGCACATGTGAGGAGGTGATCGCCATCGAACTCGATAATCTCATAGACGAACTCGAAGATGTGCTGGTGGAAGGGCGGCGCGTGCCCTTCAGCGGGCGGTTGCTGATTGACGAAGAGCGCATCCTCGACGTGATCGACCGCATGCGCGTGGCGGTGCCGGAGGAGTTGAAGCAAGCACGGCGCATCATCGGCGAACAGGACCGGCTGCTGAACGAAGCGCAAGTGCGCGTGCAGCAGGCGCTGGAGGAACAGGGGCTTCTTGCCGCGGTCGAGGAAGAGCGGGTGCGTTTGATCGAGCAGGCTGAGCGTGAGGCTGCTAACATCCGCGCAGGCGCAGATGACTACGCGCGCCAGGTGCTTGAAGAATTGCAAGACCGCCTCGCCCAGCTTGCATCGAATGTAGAAAATGGCTTGAAAGCGCTCCAGCAATAATGCGCGCCCATGCCGCTTTGTGTTGCTGGAATGCTTGACAGCGCTGCATCGCTCGCCTATAATGCCTAGGGCGAAGGAGCGCTTTATGCACGTAAACAAATCAGTACACGACTTAAAATTCAACGTCGCTCAGTTGCTGCGTGAGGAAATTGGCGGGCGGCGCACCCATTCTTTTGATGAGAGTGCCCTGCCGCTTGATAAATCGACGACGCTACGCCAGATCGTTGGCGCGGTCCGGTTTACTCGGACGGCCAGTGGCGTGTTGGCGGATGTGGATGCGCAAGGCATTGTGGAAACAGAGTGCGTGCGCTGCCTGACGCCGACGAGTCAGACGTTGGAATTACACTTTCGAGACGAGTTCCACTCAAAAATCGAAGTGAATACAGGGTTTAGCTTACCCGCACCGGAAGAAGAAGACCCTTTTTTTATTGATGAAAGTCACAAGGTTGATCTTGGCGAGGCGATTCGCGAATATGCTCTGATGGAATTGCCAATGCAGACGTTGTGTCGGGAAGACTGCAAAGGCCTTTGCCCAACCTGCGGAGCTGACTTAAACGCCGGGCCATGTGATTGCCATGGAGACGAAGGTGACGACCGCTTTGCAGTTCTACGGTCATTGCTTAATACACAAAATGAGGAGTAAATAGGTATCATGGGTGCTGTACCAAAATCAAAAGTTTCACGCCACCGCCGTGGCAACCGCCGCCGTCATCAGCGGCTGGAAGCGCCAACGTTGGTGACATGCCAGCAGTGTGGCGCGCTGATGCGGGCGCATTACGTCTGTAAGACCTGTGGCACATACCGCGGGCGGCAAGTGATTACGGTGCGTGGTGCATCGGAGAACGAGTAAGTGGCAATGGTTTTGAACCGGGTTATTGGTTCGCTCGCGGCGCACCAGTAGCCCGGTTCTTTTTATACATGCGTGCGGGCATTCCCGCGCACGTAGATAGAGGCTGCTATGGTGAACTACGCAGCGATCACCGGGTGGGGCATGGCCGTGCCGGAGCGCGTGCTCACGAATGACGATCTGTCGCGTATGGTCGATACCTCTGATGAATGGATTCGCACGCGCACCGGCATCCGCGAACGGCATGTCGTCGGGCCGGGCGAATCCACGTCGACGCTGGCGACCGAGGCGGGCCGCCGCGCCATTGCACAGGCGGGCATCGCGCCACAGGCTATCGACATGGTCATACTGGCGACCTGCACGCCCGACCGTCCATTCCCGGCGACGGCCTGCACCGTTCAGGCTAATCTTGGCATCCCTGCTGCAAGCGCGTTCGATGTGGCGGCGGCATGCAGCGGCTTTGTGTACGGCCTGGGCGTCGCGACCAGCATGATCAAGTCTGGCATGGCGCGCAACGTGCTGTTCATCGCCGCCGATATTTTTACGCACTACATCAACTGGCATGACCGCAACACCTGCGTGCTGTTTGGCGACGGCGCGGGCGCGGTGGTGTTGCAGCCGAGCGATGAGCCGCTGGGACTGCTCTCGTGCGTGCTGGGCGCGTCCGGCGCGGACGAAGATCTCATGGCGGTGGACGTGGGCGGCACGCGCATGCCTGCCACGCCAGAGTTGCTTGAGCAAGGGCGGCAATACGTGTACATGCACGGTGGCGAGATTTTTAAGCTGGCGGTGCGTGGCATGGGCGATTCGTCGCTTCAGGCGCTTGAGCAGGCAAACCTTGGTATTGAAGATATTAGCGCGGTCGTGCCGCATCAGGCGAACATGCGCATTATCGCCGCGACGGCCAAACGGCTGAACGTGCCGATGGAGCGCTTTTTCGTCAATATCGACAAGTACGGCAACACATCGGCGGCGAGCGTGCCGATTGCGCTGGTGGAAGCGGTCGCGGCTGGCCGCATCAAGGATGGCGACAACGTGCTGCTGACAGCCTTCGGTGGCGGCTTGACATGGGCTTCGTCGGTGATTCGCTGGGGACGTCCGCAGAAATAACCACCAAGACACAAAGAACACCAAGATTCTGATGATTCTTCTTGGTGCCTTCGTGTCTTAGTGGTGAATGATAAAGATATGAGTACTGCTTTTATTTTTCCGGGCCAGGGCGCGCAAACCGTTGGCATGGCGCGCGATGTATATGATGCTTCGGCTGCGGCACGAACAGTGTTTGAGCAAGCAGACGCAGCGCTTGGCTTTGCAGTATCGCAACTGTGCTTTGACGGGCCAGATGAAATGCTGACCGCGACCGAGAACGCGCAGCCTGCCATTCTGACGACGAGCATTGCACTGCTGGCCGCGTTGGCGGAAAGTACCGACGTTGGGCCGTTCGTCGCACAGCATGCCGCGTGTGTCGCCGGGCATAGCCTGGGCGAGTATACGGCGCTGATGGCGGCAGGCGCGCTTGATCTGCCGATTGCTGTGCGGCTGGTGCGGCGGCGCGGCCAACTCATGGCGGCTGCGACCGAGGGCGGCATGGCGGCAGTCATTGGCATGGACGAGGCGCAGCTTGAAGCGATCTGTCGCGAGGCGTCGGCAGATGATGCAACGGTCGTGATTGCGAATTACAACGCGCCGGGACAGCTTGTGATCAGCGGCGCGACGGCGGCAATCGAGCGGGCGGGCGCGCTTGCAAAGGCGAACGGCGCGAAACGTGTGTTGCCGCTCAAAGTCAGCGCGGCGTTTCACTCGCCGTTGCTCCAGGAAGCCGCCGATGGCCTTGCGCCAGCGGTGCGCGACGCTGCCATGGCCGATGCGCAGGTGCCGGTGATCTCCAATGTTTCCGCCGAGCCGCTGACAAACGTTGACGCGATCCGCGAAGAACTGGTTGCACAGGTGACTGCGCCAGTGCGCTGGATCGCGTCGGTGCAGCGCATGACGGCGATGGGCGTCGATACGTTTGTGGAAGTTGGCCCCGGCAGTGTGCTAACGGGTTTGATCAAGCGGATCGCACCCGAGGCGCGGCTGGTCAACGTCAACAACATGCCGCGAGTGTGAAAGCGTATTTGGAAACATTTATAGGGCAAAGCATTTTGCTGACAGCAAAATGCTTTGGCCCTACTGCTTGGACATCATGGATTTTACCGGACAAGTCGCGCTTGTGGCAGACAGCTCGCGGCGCGTCGGGCGAGCGGTGGCGCAGATGTTGGCCGAGCGTGGCGCGCAGGTAATTCTCGCGCTGCCGGATCGCGCTGCTGATGCTGAGCTACCTGACGGTGTAACAGCACAGCAGGTTTCCATGAACGACCGCGCTGCTGTCGATGCGCTCGTCGCGTCCATAATGCAGCAGCATGGACGGCTCGACATCCTCATTACGTGTTTCCTCAGCGCGCAGTTTGCTCCGTTTGCAGAACTCTCCACCGAGCAGTGGCGCGCGTCGCTTTTAGTTAATCTCGATCCTGTTTATTTTTTCTGCAAAGCCGTGACACGTCCGATGATGCGGCAGCGCTCCGGGCGAATCGTCAATATCGCGGCGCTGCATGGCGTGGCGGGCGGGCCGGGACAGGCCGATTTCTCGGCGGCGACGGGCGGCGTGCTGGGTTTGACGAGAGCGCTGGCGCGTGAGGTTGCGCCGTGGAGCATCACTGTGAATGCCGTCGCACCGGGATTGGTCGAAGGCGAGGCGCTGGTCGATATTCCTGCCGAGCAGCGTGCCTGGGGCGAGCGCGTGATCGCGTTGCAGCGCGCCGGTCAGCCGGAAGAGGTTGCGGCGGCGGCACTGTTTTTGGCATCACCGCTGGCGTCATACATCACCGGGCAAACGCTCTTTGTGGATGGCGGCTGGCGCATGACATGATTTGGCCTACGATTGACGGTTTGCGATGTATGAGTGGCCGTGCTAGATGACATGGCCAAAGCATGGAGCAGACGTAGCTGTGCAGCCTCATCGCATGATGTGGCACAGGTGACCGGCGCGGGCGTGGGGGCGGCAAGCTGCTGTTGCAGCGCATCAAAGCGGGCCTCAATATGCTGCAAGCCAGGGATGGCCGACGTGCCGCCTGGCGGCAGCAAGGCCGGTCGCGCCAACATGCCAAGCTGCTGCTGAAACCGAACCAGTTCGTTATTCAACACAGTTTGGCGATGCACCAGCGCCTTCTGTTCGTCGATCACATCCTCACAAATGAGTTTGAGTTGCGTCGTTTGGCTGGCAAATTGGCCAGCATGGCTGTCGAACAAGCGTGGCACGATCCACACGAGCACTGCCGCTAAGATTGAAGCCAGAATGCCGATGGCAATGAAAAATCCCATGTGTTACCTCCACTGCTGATTATAGGCTGCCGCGTAGCGCGCGGTCAACCCATCAGCCACGTGGTGAATGACAGCTTGATTACACACATGCGGCAACGCTACACGGCGTAGTCCCACGCGTCGAAGTTGCGCCTCCATGCCGTAGCAACGTGCTCACGCTCCTCATTAGACTGTTGCAAGTAGGTATGCCATGCCATTATGTCGTACATGGGGCGGGTGGATTGGAACACCGCGTAGGGATTACGGCAGATGTGGACGAAGCGCGCGTCTACAGCCAGGCAATTACTACAGCACACGCCACCAATCACCGCCCGATGGAACTGGATGGCGGGTAGCTGTGTGCAACCGTCTCTGGAGTTCTACGTGGATAGTGTCATGAAGGGTGTTCTAGCCGTGGGCCAGCTATGCTGAGGTTAGCTGCTTCCGCCCTGCGCGGCGCGGCAGTGGACGAGCGTATGACAATCTGCCCAACCACCAGCGTCCGAACCGGCGGCGTGTCGGCATTCAGCATGTCGTGCATGACTCGCACGGCAACTTCACCAAGCTTGGCTTTTGGTACATGGTACGTGGTGAGTGGCGGCACATTGTAGGCACTCTCCGCGACATCATCAATGCCGACGATCGAAATATCTTCGGGAATACGTAGTCCCGCTTCCTTGATCGCCTCCATGGCTCCGAAGGCGCTCTTGTCACTGACAGCAAACACTGCGGTAGGCGGCTCATGCAGCGCGAGCAACTCGCGCATCTGTATATAGCCTTTTCGGGGATGGCCCGAAACCGGCGCGGGCTGTAGCGATGGGTCGACTGGGATGCCATGTTCCAGCAAGGCAATGTTATGACCGCGCAGGCGGTCGCGCAGGCTGCTGTATTTGGCCGGGCCGGGCAGCGCGCCAATGCGGTGGTGCCCAAGCTCAATCAGATGGTTGGTCATGGCGAGTCCAGCAGCAAAGTTATCGGCTGTCACCGCGTGCGTCAAATCTTCAAGGTAGCTTTCCACCAGCACGACCGGTATCCCTGTTGCTGCAATCTGCCGCGTCATGTCGGCGGTCACATCGCCATCATTGGCAATAATGAGCCCATCGACATCGCGCCCCATGAGGGCGCGAATATCGCCAATCGGATCAACACCTGGCCGGTACATGTGCAGCAAGAGGCGGTAGCCGAGCCGGTAAGCGCCTTCTTCGATACCGGCGATGATACGCTGGTAAAACCCATCGCTGCTCACTGGTATCGACAGCGATTCCATCAGCAGCCCCAGCACTTTCGAGTCGGTCGGCATCGCCTTGCGACCAGAAGGCACATAGCCGAGCTGGTCCATGGCCGCAAGCACACGCGCCCGCTTCGCAGACCCAACGCCGGGCTTGTCATTCACCACCAGAGAAACAGCAGAAAGCGAAACGCCTGCTAACGCAGCGACATCGCGCATGTTTGGTTGTGGTGTGATGGCAATATCATCAACAACCGCCTTTTTCCCTTCGCGGAGCTTTTTCATGGCTGATGATCTCGCGGCAGCCACTGCCTGTTTCAGCTGCTACGCATAAACTAAAATATGTATAACAATTCTAAGTTATTTTAGATGCCTGTTTAGTAACTGTCAAGGAGCAAGCGCTCCAGTTCATATATTCTTGTTTTTTATGATTCCGGTTTCTATAAGGCGTGGTGCAGCCAATTGTAAAGATGCAGTGTCGTGCTGCGCAATACGTCTATTCCTTTACGTCCGATCTGCATGCCCTGGGTGTTTGGCTGCTTCATCATTGTACTATGCGAACAATGTGTGTCATGTAACTAAACAAACAAGAACAAAATCGTATGTGTTCTGTTGAGAGTAAAGCCTACTTTTATTTTCACGTGAGCTCAACTCTTCGTGAAATCGCTTTCTAAACAAGCTTTACATGTTTGCTAAACAAACGTATGTACTATAGGAATGAAGCGGATAGTTGCTATGGCATCAGCAATAACACTGTTTAGTTCATGAACGGCAGCATGTGCATGCTGATGCACCTTATATACTTCCTAACCGCTATGTTGACAGGAAGCACAGAACATGATACGATACACGCACACTAAACAAGACAAGAACAAATTTAGTTGTTTGTTTATGAGCATGTGCGCGGCAAAGCAGTCGAATTTGTGCTAGAGGCTATTCGGTGTGGTGCGCGATCAGAAAGTGCATCCATGCTTTCTATAAGCCCACAGCCTCAATACACAGTCTACCATGGGCGCGCTTGCTGGCCCGTTTGCAAACAATACTGGTGCATTGATGCACTACGCCGTCTGCTCATCCAAAGCATGATGCTATGCGAGATCTGCTAGCTGACGGCGGACAACGAATGTCTAGACAAGGTCATGATGATGCCAGATCAATCAATTCCACGCATCGTTTTTCAACCCCACACGTATCATAAAATCCAGCAGGGCATCAATCAGCTTGTTGATGTCGTTCGTCCGACTTTAGGGCCGCGCCCACGCACCGTTGCAGTTGAAGGTGTCTTTCGAGACAAGACGCCCGAGGTGCTCGACAGCGCTGGGCTGATTGCGCGTCGCATTGTGCAGCTGCCTGATCGCGGTGCCGATGTGGGGGCCATGCTGCTGCGCCATGTGCTGTGGAGCATCTACGAGGAAATTGGGGATGGCACAGCCACCGCAGCGGTGCTTTTTCAAGTAATTTTCAATCGTGGCCTGCACTATATTGCGGCTGGTGGCAATGCTATGCAGGTGCGCCGCTATCTGGAACAAGGGTTGCAGGACATTCTTGACGAATTAGAAAGCCAGACGATCCGGATTGAAGGCCAGGAGCAGCTTACGCAGCTCGCCGAGGCATTGTGCGATGATTCGTCGCTTGCCAGGCTACTGGGCGAAATGTTCGATATTGTTGGTGAGTATGGGCAGGTGGATATCCGAACGAACTACAGCCGTCAGCTTGAGCGTCACTATGTCGAAGGCATGTACTGGTCGAGCGGCGTGCTTTCCCCGCGCATGTATACGGACCAGCTGAAACTTCGTGCTGACCTCACCAATGTTGCCATTCTGATCAGCGACCTTGAAGTAGACGACCCGCGCCAGTTCATGGCGGTGATCGACGCGATCATGGAGCAGCAGATTCAAACGTTGGTCATTATTGCGGAAAAGCTCTCAGATAACGTAATTACCTTCTTGCTGTCGGCAAGTCGCGATCCAGAGCGCTTTCAGGTTGTCGCTGTGCGGACGCCGGGCGCTGGAACTGTGGAACAAATGACCGCCATGGAAGATTTGGCAGTGCTGGCGGGCGGGCGTCCGCTCCTCAAAGCAGCCGGTGACACGCTGCGGCAGTTCAAGATTGAGCACCTCGGCCATGCGCGGCGCGTCTGGGCCGACCGCTCGTATCTGGGTATCATTGGCGGAAAAGGCGATACGCGGGCGTTTCGCAAGCACATCGCTAGCCTGCGCGCGGCATTCAAGGCCGCTGATGAGCCACAGCGGCGCGCGAGCCTTCAGCAGCGGATTGGTAAGCTCATGGGTGGGTCGGCGACCTTGTTGGTAGGTGGCAACACTGATAGCGAAACAACTTCGCGTGAAGGGAGCGCGCGTCAAACAGTTGAACTGCTGCGCGCGGCATTGCGCGAAGGTGTGCTGCCCGGCGGTGGGCTGGCGCTGCTTGCCTGTCGCTGCCGTTTGCAGCAACGGCTCGAAGCCAGTAAGGATCTTGATGAACGTGCTGCCTATCGTATTCTGCTCCAGGCGTTGGAAGAACCGATTCGCACAATCGTAACGAATGCCGGGCATGATGCCGCTACCGTCATGGCGCAGGTGGACAGGGCTGCGCCCGGATGTGGGTTCGACGCGCGCAGCGGCGAGATTGTCAACATGGCAGCGGCGGGTATCTACGATGTTGCTGCCGCGCAAAAAACGGCAATTCGCGGGGCGATTTCCGGCGCTGCTACAGCATTAACCGTCGATACCATGGCGCATAAGCGCAACCCTGTGTCGTCTGAAGGGCGTCCTTGATGATTGCCGAGCAAGATACCGTCATGACTAACGCTATGCCCACTCACTCCACCGACATGCCAGACGATATTGTGAATGCGCTGGCTGTGTCACCGCACTTCGAACGCGACGGCGTGTGCTTTGCCGCACAGAACTCCGGGTTGTACCGCTCGGATGATCGCGGTCACACATGGCGCTCTCTGTATGACTCGCTGGCGTTGGACACGCCGCTGACTACGACCGCAGTGGCGCTTTCGCCAGCGTTCGACACGGACCATACCGTTTTCGCAGGAGCGCATGGCGGCGTGCTGCGCTCCACAGATGGCGGCGCAAGCTGGCAGATTGTCATGTTGCCTTCGCCGCCGCCGTTGGTGACGGCGCTGGCGGTGTCTCCAAACTTTATCGTCGATGGCGTGGTGCTCGCTGGTACGCTTGAGGATGGTGTATTTCGGTCGGATGATCGCGGAAACTCATGGGCGGCATGGAACTTTGGGTTGCTCGATTTGAACGTGCTTTCCATGATGATCTCGCCAAACTTCGCCAGTGACGAAACGCTGTTCGTTGGCACTGGAAGCGGTTTGTTTCGCAGCAGAAATGGCGGTCGCGCATGGCGAGAGGTAGAGCTGCCGGTTGAGTTCACGGCGGTGTTAAGCATTGCGGCGGCATGGCAACCGGCTGGCGTGAGCACATTACTCGTGGGCACGGAAGACAGCGGGTTATTTGCCTCGGACGATCCAGGAGGCGCATGGCGACGCCTGGGCGATGATGTGCTGGTCGGCGCGGTGAACAGTATTGTGCCCGCGGTGCAGGCGTCTACATTAGCACTGCTGGTGCTGCTGAACGATGGGTTAGTTGTCTCACGCGACGCAGGCAAGTCATGGTCGTCGTGGCAGCCGGATATCAGCGCCGTCTATGAAATTGCATCAGTCGCCGCGCCGCATGGGCTGGACCCGTCTGCGCCGCTGCTGGTTGGACTGTTCGATGGTAGGGTTCTCCGGCTAAGCCTTTAGTCGGGCGGTGTTGTCTGACTAGGTGGATCGAGGTAGGCATTGTGCTCAGGCAGATTGCAAGTCCCTTCACATTCTTGAAATCCTGGTTCGGTGGTTTCGGCCTGATTTTGCTCATCATCGTGATCGTCGGCATTGGGGCAGGGTTGCTGTGGGAGCGGCAGCGCCACCCGCCGATACCAGCCAGCGCGATACAGGCGAATGAATTGATTGTTGGCGATGTTCGCCAGACGACCTATCGCTATCCAGGAACTGTGGAGGATGTGCGCACCTTTTATCGCCAAGCCTTGCCTGAACGTGGATGGTACTACTGCGGCACACAGGCTACCGAGCATTGCAGCAACATGATCAAACTGGCCGACCGCCCGGGTGAAGCAGTTGATGTGTACCGTCGTACAGATGACCAGGATTATCGCGGATCGACGATTGAGGTCTGGCCCATTGATACCGAAAATGGCCAGACCTATGTCACCGTGTTTGAGACGCGGGGCAGGTAGTTTCTGGTACTGTGCCATTCGCGGTGGCGCTGTGCAACTTTCGCGTTAAAGAAAGGAGGTTGGCCGGCATTTATTCTTCATGAGGTTCAGCGTTTTATTCATGTTGGGTGCGTATCCGATGCATACAGATGTTCCTGATCACACTGTCGAGATCATGTTGTTTACCGGGTTGGTAACACACAAAGGAGTACTCCTATGAGCATTCATCACGATCGCTCTCCAGTTAGTCGACGTAGGTTTCTAACAGCCGCTGCTGCGGGTGTCAGTACGCTTGCACTTGCAGCCTGTGGCGGTACCACAGCGCCAGAATCTTCAACAAATGCTGGTGGCACTGTTGCCGAAGGCGCTACACCTGAGGCGGCTGCAGGCGGCGCTACACCTGAGGCCGCGGCTGGAGGGGCTGCCGCTCCAGCCGCTGGGACGGTAGTTCCCACCAACACGCCACAACCAACGCCGACGCCAGCCGTGCTTGGTACAGGTAGCCAGAAGGTGACGTTCTGGCATGGCCTGGGCGGCGCTGACGGCGCTACCATGGTCCAGATGCTTCAGACCTACTCCTCGCAGAAGCCGGATATTACCATCAGTTCAGAAACATACGACTGGACAGTCTTCTATCAGAAGCTGCCGACAGCAACAGCCGCTGGAACACCTCCCGATCTATCTATCATGCACAGCTGGGCCATCGCACAGTTTGCAACTCAGGGCCTTTTGCAGGATGCCGACGAGAACTTCTTTGGGCCGGGGCTGGTCCCCAAGGATGACTTCAATCCGTCGCTAATCGATTTGATTACGGTTGATGGCAAGGCGCAGGGAGTGCCTTTTGACAATCATGGTTGGATCAATTGGGTGAATACAAAGGTCATCAAGGACGCCGGTCTGGATCCGAACGCGCTGCCCAAGAATGGCGAGGAGTTTATTACGTGGGCCAAAAAGATTGTGGTCGATGACGCTGGCAAGCATCCCGATGAGAGTGGCTTCAACCCGGATCGCGTGCAGATTTGGGCGACGCATAGCTCCTGGCTGCGCTTCTCGATTCCTTCCACGATCTGGCAATTTGGGGGTGGCCTCTTCAGTGACGACCACAAGACGTCACTCCTTGGGGAGCCGCAGTCGATTGCGGCTGTTCAGTACTGGACCGACGCGATCTTCAAGCACCACATTGTGCCGCCGGCGGTTCCCGGTATCGCCGCTCCGCCAGACCTATTCAAGACCAATTCAATTGCGCTCATGTGGGATGGCACCTGGCAGCTTAACTTCTTCAAGGACAATCCGGATTCGCAGGCAGTTATGCAGCCGATGTACCTCAATTCCCTCGCGCCGGATGGCAAGCAAGCGGTCAGGTTTGACTCGCACATGCTTGTTATTCCGACCGGTGTTGCGGATCAGAATCTTCAGAACGCCAAGGATCTGATCGTCTGGCTTTCCAACAACGGTGAGACATGGGCGACATCCGGCCAGGTTCCGGCGCGGCTTTCAGTGCAGCAGAAGCCGACTGTCCAGGAGATCCCGTCTGGCAAGACCGCGGCAGCCGAGTTTTCAGAGATTGGTCGGCCTGGACCGACACACCCAGCGATCAACGAGATCGTCACAACGTATGAGGCCGCCTTCAGTGCCGCGCTGGCAGGCACCACGCCGGCGGACCAGGCGATGAAAGACGCCAATACGCAAGTGCAAGCAATCCTTGATCGCGGTTAGAGGTTGTCATGCGTGCGGGGCCGTTGCCCCGCACGCATGACAGAAAGGAACATTGCTATGGCTACCTCGACACAGGCGCAGGGGCAAGCAGCAGTGCGGGATGAACGTGCAATACGCGCTCGCCGCCTGCGCAAACAGCTTCCGAATTATCTCTTTATCCTGCCACACTTAATTTTCTTTCTGACTTTTTTGCTGTACCCAATCATCTCAGGCTTGCGCATTAGCCTTTATGACTGGAAGATCATGGCGGTCAAGCAAAAGTGGATCGGCTTCGACAACTATACAAGCCTCTGGAGCGATCCGCTGTGGTGGAAGACGCTAGGCAACACCGTCTATTTCGCGATCATAACCATGATCGCGATGATCATACTCTCGCTGGCTGTTGCCGCTGCTGTGAAGCAAAATATTGCTGGCCGGAACTTCTTCCGAACGGTTTACTATATTCCCGGATTGCTCTCGGTGTCGGCTATGGCGCTGGTTATGCAGCGTGTGTTCGATCCCACCCGTGGCCTGCTCAATTACTACATTACCGATATTTTTCATGGGCCACGCATTGTGTGGCTGGGCAATGCGGATATTGTAATTCCGGCGATTTCACTCGCTACTGTGTGGTGGACGTTTGGGTTCCCAATGCTGATCTTCCTCGCCGGCCTGCAAGGCATCCCTGAGTCGCTGTATGAGGCGGCCAAGATCGACGGAGCCAACTCACGGCAGTCGTTCTTCCGCATTACGCTGCCACTGTTGCGACCGACGCTGCTCTTTGTCGGTGTCACGCAGTTCATTGCTCAAATGCAGGTATTTGGACAACCGCTGATTATGACTTAGGGCGGGCCGGGGAACGAGTCCAAGACCGTGCTTGTCTACTTGTATCAGCAGGCCTGGGCGTTCTTCCGGATCGGCTATGCATCAGCAATGGCCGTGGTGCTGGCGCTGATCATGATCGCAGTCACGCTGATCCAGTTCTGGCTGTTGCGCCATCAGACAGAGTACTAGGAGATAGATCATGGCAACATCAATCCCAATGCGTAGAGCGAGAGGACCGCGCCGCTTCTCTATCGGCATCGTGCTTCTCTATATCGGCCTGCTCTTTCTGACACTTCTTACAGTGATGCCGATCGCCTACATGTATTCGCAGGCCTTCTCTCCAGAAAGTGAGACAATGGTCTGGCCAATTCGCTGGATCCCGCAGCATCCGACGATTGATAACTTCCATCGCATTCTGGTTGATCCAACGCTGCCAGTCTTTCGCTGGTTGCTCAACAGCTTCTTTGTAGCAACATTGGTCACAGCCTTGGTGCTGTTTATCTGCTCGTTGACGGCCTATGCCTACGCGCGGTTGGAGTTTCCTGGCCGGGATGTGATCTTTTTTGTGCTGATCACGAGCTTGATGATTCCCGGCGCGGTGACCTTTATTCCGAATTTCCTGCTCATGCGCAATCTTGGCTGGCTCGATAGCTACAACGGACTGATTTGGCTCCACGGCGCGAACGTCTTTGGCGTCTTTCTGTTACGTCAACACTTCCTGAGCATTCCGCGCGACCTTGAAGAAGCGGCGGTTGTGGACGGAGCTGGGCGCTTCCGCATCTACTGGCAAGTCTGTTTGCCAATGGTGACATCGGCGCTAGTTGCTCTGGGCATTTTCACCTTCCTGGCCAACTGGAATGACCTGTTCTGGCCTTTGATCATTCTGAGCGATCGCACCCGATTGACGCTGCCAGTTGGGCTTCAGGTGCTCGGTGGCGGCAACTACGTCCAGCGCGGTATCACGATGGCAGCGGCGGCGCTCGCGTCGACTCCGCCACTGATCTTATATGCGATTTTCCAGCGCCGCATTGTTGAGGGTGTTACGCTGACCGGTATGGGCGGCCGTTAGACGTGTCTTGAGCTTTATCAATGACGGCTGGATGTGAAGTCGTCTTCATGTTCGATGGAGAAGCGGAGACCAAGCGCCTTAGATCTTGGCCTCACGGTTTGCTATACCTCAAATTGAGGACGTTTTGCAAAGTGGTGCTGGAACGGCAACGTGTAAGACAAAAGCATGGATTATTCATAACTGTACTGTTTATTCGTCTTTGTATAAAGGTATACCATGAGCAATAACTCGCCAACTGCTCGCATCACGCTCGATAATGAGCGCACCGTCGGCACAATTTCACCTTTGCTGTTCGGCGGCTTCGCCGAGCACATGGGCCGCTGCGTCTACGAAGGCATTTACGATCCTGCTTCGCCGCAGGCCGACGAGCGCGGTTTCCGGCGCGATGTTATGGAAGCGCTGCGCCAGATGCGGATCAGCATTCTGCGCTATCCCGGCGGTAACATGCTGAGTGGCTACAACTGGCGCGACGGCGTCGGCCCGAAAGATCAGCGCCCGTGTCAGCGCGAACTGGCATGGCAATTGATCGAAACCAATCAGTTCGGCACGAATGAATTCATCGAATACTGCCGCACCATGAACATGATCCCCATGCTCGGCACGAATCTTGGTACCGGCACAATCGCGGACGCTGCCGCGCTGGTAGAGTACTGCAACGCGCCTGCTGGCACCAAGTACGCCGATATGCGGGTCGCGGATGGCTATCGTGAGCCACACAACGTGAAGTACTGGTGCGTCGGCAATGAGATGGACGGCCCGTGGCAAATTGGCCACCTGGAAGCCGACGAATACGCCCGCAAGGCCCGCGAGGCCGCTAAGGTGATGCGTTGGCAAGATCCCGATATCAAGCTCGTCGCGTGTGGTTCATCAAATACCTCCATGCCGACCTACCCGGAATGGGATCGCATCGTGCTGGAGACCTGCTGGGAGCATGTCGATTACCTCGCCCTCCACTACTACGCCATGAACGACGAGGACGACACCAACAGTTACCTGGCGTCGGCAGCGCAGTTCGAGTCACACCTTGACACGCTGGGCGGGCTGCTGCGCTACGTCAAGGCTAAGCGCCGCTCCAAGCATGATGTGCTCCTCTCTTGGGACGAGTGGAACGTGTGGTACAAGGACCGCTCTGGGCGTGGCGGCTGGACAGAAGCGCCGCACCTCAGCGAGGAACTGTACAACCTTGAGGACGCGCTGGTCGTCGCGCAGTGGATGAGTGTGTTCCTGCGTCGCTGCGACATTCTGCACATCGCCTGTCTAGCGCAAATTGTAAACACGATTTCGCCGCTGACAACCACCCGCGACAAGTTGCTGCGCCAGACGACGTTCTATCCGTTTGTGATGGTTAGCAATCACGCCGCTGGCAAGGCGTTGGAGCCGCTAACCGTTGCGCCGGAATATGACACGACCTTGTATGGCTCCATGCCGCTGCTGGACGTGTCGGCCAGCTACGACGAAGCCAACGACCAGGGCGCGGTGTTCATCGTGAACCGCAGCCAGACTGAGACGCTAACCACTGATGTGACATGGCAGGGCGCGGCACCAAGCAAAGTGCTGTCGGCCGCGCAGTTGTCCGGCACCGATCCCAAGGCGACCAACACGTTTGAGCATCCCGACACAATTGTGCCGAAGCAATTGAATGATCTTAAGGTGCAGGACGGCAAACTCACGGTGCAATTGCCGCCGCTGTCGTTCACGGTAGTGTCACTGGGCGGGTACGGCACCAAATAAGAAGTTGTTTACCGCTGCATGCCTGATGGTTTTGTGTACATAATTGGCTGCCAATCAGCATGCTGAGTAGCGCGAAGCGCGTATCGAAGCGTGCGTTCTCCACCGTTATGGGTTGTGCAGAGCAGCGTTAGCTCGTACAACCCACTTTTTCGCCGGATGTATCGATAGTTCTGCTATACGAGAGTAACATGAACCAAATTGTTATCAATGCCGACACCGGCAAGTCCACCATCAGCCGGCACATCTACGGACACTTCGCCGAGCACCTGGGGCGCTGTATCTACGGCGGCATCTGGGTTGGCGAGGACTCGTCGATTCCCAACACGCGCGGCATCCGCAACGATATTGTCGCGGCGCTGCGAGCGGTGCAAATCCCGAATCTGCGCTGGCCGGGCGGCTGCTTCGCGGATGAATATCATTGGATGGACGGCATCGGTCCCAAGGAACAGCGCCCGACCATGATCAACACCCATTGGGGCGGCGTGGTCGAGAACAATCATTTCGGCACGCACGAATTCATGGACCTGTGCGCGCAGCTTGATTGCGAACCGTACATCTGCGGCAATGTCGGCGGCGGCACCGTGCAGGAGATGCAGCAGTGGGTCGAGTACATCACCTTTGACGGCACCAGCCCCATGGCCGACCTGCGCCGCAAGAATGGGCGCGCGGAGCCATGGCCGATTACGTACTGGGGCGTCGGTAACGAGAATTGGGGCTGCGGCGGCACCATGCGAGCCGAATACTACGCCGACGAATACCGTCGCTACCAGACCTACCTGCGCAACTTTGGCGATAACAAGCTGTACAAGATCGCCTGCGGCCCGCGCAACGACGATTACCACTGGACCGAAACGCTGATGAAGAATGGCCGCAACATGCGCGGCAACTTCGTCATGCACGGCCTGAGCCTGCACTACTACACGCCCGATGGTCCATTCCGCCAGCAGCATGCCGCCACGCAGTTCAACGAAAACGATTGGGCGTTTATTCTGAAGACGACGCTCTTCATGGAAGAACTGCTCGCCAAGCACTCGGCGATCATGGACCAGTACGACCCTGACAAGCAGGTTGGGCTGGTGGTGGACGAGTGGGGTACGTGGTATAACGTGGAGCCGAGCACGCACCCGCGCTTCCTGTACCAGCAGAACAGCATCCGCGACGCGCTAGTGGCCGGAATTAACCTGAACCTGTTCAATCAGCACTGCGACCGCGTCTCCATGACCAACATCGCTCAGACAATCAATGTATTGCAGGCGCTGATCCTGACCGAAGAAGGCAGCGATCGCATGCTGCTGACGCCGACCTACCACGTGTTTGAGATGTACAAAGTGCATCATGACGCCACGTTGCTACCGCTCGATCTTCAGTCAGATAACTACACCAACGGCGAGCACAGCATGCCGACCATCAGCGCGTCGGCCTCACGCGACAAGGCAGGCCGCGTCCACCTATCGCTGTGTAACCTCGACCCGAACCAGAGCGCCGAGGTGCGCGTTGACGTGCGCGGCATGGGATTGAACAACGTGCAGGGTCGCGTGCTGACCGCCGACGAGATGACCGCGCACAACACCTTCGACGCGCCCGACACCGTGCGCCCCGTCGAGTTCACCGGCGCAACGCTGCAGGGCAATGAATGCACCATGACGCTTCCGGCCATGTCGGTCGTGGTGCTGGAACTGAATTGAGGCAAGCATGTCTGACACAACGCTAACTATTCGCACCGACGCGCCGATTGGCACAATTTCGCCGCGATTGTACGGTCATTTCGCCGAGCATCTGGGGCGCTGCTGCTACGACGGCCTGTGGGTTGGCAATCAGCGGCGCAGCGATATTCCGCAGCAGAATGGCTTCCGCGCCGATGTGCTGGAGGCGCTGCGGGCGCTACCCGTGCCCATGCTGCGCTGGCCGGGCGGCTGCTACGCCGACCATTACCACTGGCGCGACGGCATCGGCCCGCGTGAGGATCGCCCGATCCGGTTGGGCATGTCGTGCGGCTTGCAAGTCGAGGATGACAACAGCCTTGGCACACACGAGTTTCTGAACTTCTGCGCCATGATCGGCGCCGAGCCGTACCTCGCTGGGAATGTCGGCAGTGGCACGCCGCAAGAGTTGTGCGACTGGCTGGAATACTGCAACACCGCCGTGAAGACCACGCTGGCTCGCACGCGCGCCGCCAACGGCTCACCAGAGCCGTTCGGTGTGAAGCTGTGGGGCGTCGGCAACGAGAATTGGGGCTGCGGTGGCAATTACGAGGCGGCGACCTACGCCCGCGAGTATGTGCGCTACGCCACCATGCTGCGCCATGTGGATGAAAGCGCGGAACTGGTCGTGTGCGGACAGGAGGATGAGTGGAACACTGAATTGCTCGCCACAATCGGCAAGCACATGAAGTTGGTCGATCACCTGTCGATTTACCGCTACTGGATTCATGGCGGCCCGGAAACCGATTTCAGCGACGAACAATATTACGCGCTGCTCGCCGAGGCACACGAAACCGAGAATTTTGTCCTGCGAACAAAGGAAATTATCGAAGATGCGACGGGCGGCAAGCACCGCATCGGCATCGCGCTGGACGAGTGGGGCGTGTGGCACCCCGAGGCGCGGCCATGGGGGCCAGACAGCGAGTGCGCGCGCGACCCGGTTGATTACGAGCAGGCTGGCACGCTACGCGACGCGCTGGCGACGGCGGTGGCACTGGAAGGCTTCCACCGCCAATGCAACGTGCTGAGCATGGCCAATTTAGCGCAGATCGTCAACGTGCTGCATGCGCCGGTCATGACCTCGGGCGCGCGCATGTGGCTGACGCCAACCTATCATGTATTGCACATGCACGCGCCGCACATCGGCGCGGAGGCGCTGCCGGTCGACGTGGCGGGTGGCGCAAATCTGCCGGACGGCTCGAGCGCGGTCAGCGCCACGGCCTCGCGAACTGCTGATGGCGTCGCCGTCACGCTGACCAACCGCCACATCAAGGAGGACGCCAGCGTTCGGATTGCGTGCGCGGGCGCGTCGGAGCATGCGCGCGGCCAGTTGCTTTCCGCCGACAGCCCCACCATGCAGAACAGCGCCGACGCGCCCGACCGCGTCGCTCCATCGGCGCTTTCGGTTGCTCGCGACGGCGACGGCTGGCGAGTCGAACTTCCGGCGCACTCGGTTGCGACGGTGGTGTTGCGGGCGGGGTAGGATTTATTTTTATACGCGTTAGACAGTAACGACAAAGACAAACAGTGTCATGGTGAGCGAAGCGAACCATCTCATTGAACACCGCAATGCCACGCGGCGAGATTCTTCACTTCGTTCAGAATGACATGGTTTTCATGGCTGACTGTGCAACGCGTGTCATTGTTATGTAGGGGCGAGGCATGTCTCGCCCCCTACCGATGTGCTACATGCAGCGCATCAATGCTGTAAAGGAGCACGCGTTGAATTGCATGGCGCACACCTCGTTATGGGCGTCGTTGTTCGGCCTCATGCTGGCCGGGCTGCTGTCGGCATGCGCATCGGGCAAGCCGCCCGCCACGTTCACCAATCCGCTCAACACGGCGGATGGCGCCGATCCGTGGATGCAATATTACGAGGGCAATTATTATCTGACAACGACGCAGTGGACAGCGATTTGCATGTGGAAGTCACCGACCATTGCCGGGTTGAAAACCGCCGAGCCGGTGACGATCTGGCAGGACGCTACGCCGTCGCGCTGTTGCAACGTCTGGGCGCCAGAATTTCATCTGCTCGATGGTCCGGACGGCAAGCGCTGGTACATCTACTACACGGCGGGCACGAAAGGCACATTCGACAATCAGCGCACGCACGTTCTGGAAAGCAGTGGCACCGATCCACTTGGGCCGTACACCTACAAAGGGCGAATTTACGACCATGCCAACGATGGCTGGGCGATTGACGGCAGCGTGCTCAAGATGCCGGACGGCAAGCTGTACTTTCTGTTTTCATCCTGGGTGGCGGATGAGCAGAGCCTGTTCATTGCGCCCATGAGCAACCCCTGGACGATCAGCAGCCCGCGCGTCATGATCTCGTCGCCGCTGTTTCCGTGGGAGCGATCGGTAGCAAACGTTAATGAAGGGCCGGAGGCGTTGTACCACGACGGGAATATTTTTATCGTCTACTCGGCGAGCGCGTGCTGGGGGCCAGACTATAAGCTCGGTATGTTGGTGTACAACGGTGGCAAGGTGTTGAGCGCTAATTCGTGGGTCAAGCAGCGCACGCCGGTGTTCGAGCGTTCGGATGCGAACGGTGTGTACGGGCCGGGGCATAACGGCTTCTTCACCTCACCAGATGGTACGGAGAATTGGATCGTCTACCATGCCAATGCGGCGGCGAATGATGGCTGCGTCGGGAAGCGCACTACGCGCGTCCAGAAGTTTACTTGGAATGATGATGGCACGCCCAACTTTGGCACGCCGCTCCCGCTCGGCACGCCGATTGCAGCACCTGCTGGTGAGCGTTGAGTGTGGTGCAGCATTGCGAATAGGTACAAGGAATAAGATCATGCGCCTGTGCAAAACTGGATGGTCATGCGCCACAACTCTGCTGATAGCACCATTCATGCTTGCGTCATGCGCCAGCGCGTTGCCAGGCAGTCGCGTGCCGGAAGCGACAGCCAAGCCAGCGCCGCAGGAGCTGCAAGGCGACTTCCGCATGCATGATCCGACCATGATCAAACAGGGCGACACGTACTACGTTTTTTCGACCGGCGCGGAGCATGGCCTGAATGGCGGCACGATCCAGATTCGCCGCTCCACCGATCTGGCCAGTTGGGAACTGGTCGGGACGGTGTTCGACGCGATTCCCGACTGGATCGGGCAGGCAATCGGCGGTACGCCACCGAACCTGTGGGCACCTGATATTTCGTTTTACAACGGCATGTACTATCTGTACTATGCTGGCTCACGCTTCGGCACCAACACATCGGTGATTGGCCTTGCCACCAACGCCACGCTCGATCCGAAAAGCCCGGAGTACAAGTGGATCGATCAGGGCATGGTGATCCAGTCGGTCAAGGCCGACAACTGGAACGCCATCGACCCAAACCTGGCGTGGGATGCTGACGGTACGCCGTGGCTGGCGTTCGGCTCGTTCTGGGATGGCATCAAAATGCGCAAGATCGACCCGCGTACCGGCAAACTGGCGACAGACGACAAAAAGCTCTATGCTCTGGCCTCGCGCGGCGGTGGCGCAATCGAAGCACCGTCAATTGTCGCCCGCAATGATTATTACTACCTGTTTGTTTCGTTTGACACTTGCTGCCATGGCGTGAACAGCACTTATAACATTCGCGTTGGGCGTTCCAAAAGCATCACTGGGCCGTACGTGGATCGTGACGGCAAGCCCATGGCGCTTGGCGGCGGTACGCTGGTGCTGCAAAGCAACGGGCGCTACATTGGGCCGGGCGGGCAGTTCGTCTACCTTGACGGCGGCACATACCGGCTGGTGCATCACTACTACGACGCGAACGACAACGGCGCGCCCAAGCTTCAGATCAACGACCTGACATGGACGGATGATGGTTGGCCTACATGCTGCAATTCGGAATGATACAAGAAGTGCTATACTGCGAAGACATTCCGCATCGTAGCGATGTTTGTCGCGTCAGGTAACAAGAAAGGAACCAATGATGGCTGATCCTTTTACTCCCCAAAAGAGCGACCGCTTTAGTTTTGGCTTGTGGACAGTTGGCAACATTGGGCGCGATCCGTTTGGCGATCCGGTGCGCCCGCCGCTTGATCCGGTGCGCAGCGTGCAGAAACTCAGCGAGCTCGGCGCGTGGGGCATTAATTTCCACGACAACGACCTTGTGCCGTTCGACGCCACTCCGCAAGAGCGCGACCAAATCGTCGCTCGCTTCAAGCAGGCGCTGGCCGATAACGACATGGTCGTGCCGATGGCGACCACGAACCTGTTCACCAATCCGATCTTCAAAGACGGCGCGTTTACGTCGTCCGACGCGGCGGTGCGCGCATTTGCACTGCAAAAGACCATGCGCGCGATTGACCTGGGCGCGGAGGTTGGCGCAAAGACCTATGTGTTTTGGGGCGGGCGCGAAGGTGTGGAGACCGATGTGTACCGCGATGGGCGCGATGCGCTCAAGTGGTTCCGCGAGGCGATTAACTACTTGTGCGACTATGTCAAGGCGCAGGGCTACGGCATGCGCTTTGCGCTGGAGCCGAAGCCGAACGAGCCGCGCGGCGACCTATACCTCCCGACCGTCGGGCATGCGCTGCACTTCATCACCACGCTCGACGATCCCGATATGGTCGGCGTAAATCCAGAGTTCGCCCACGAGACCATGGCGGGCCTGAACTTCGTGCATGGCGTGGCGCAGGCGATCGAGGCCGGCAAGCTGTTCCATATCGACCTGAACGATCAGATCATGGGCCGCTACGACCAGGACTTCCGCTTCGCCTCTGAGAACATCAAGCGCGCCTTCTTCCTGGTGAGGCTTCTGGAAGAAAGTCGCTACGACGGGCCGCTGCACTATGATGCGCATGCCTATCGAACTGAAGACGAGAACGGTGTGTGGGCTTTCGCGCGCGGCTGTATGCGCAGCTACCTGATTTTGAAGGACAAGGTCAAACGCTTCCAGCAGGACGCCGAGATTCAGGGCGTGATCAAAGAGTTGCAGCAGGCTGACAGCGCGTACAACGGCCCGGCGGCATCTGGCGGCTACAGCGCCGACAAGGCCCAGCAGTTGAAAGACTACAACTTCGACACGAGAGCGCTGGCTGAGCGCGGGCGGCGCTACGAGGAACTTGATCAATTGCTGATCGAACTGTTGCTCGGCGCGCGCTAGCACAGCCTGGCATGCAACTTGAGCCACAGAGGACACCGAGCACACAGAGGCTGGATCAGACGTACTTTCATCTCTGTGCCCTCTGTGATCTCTGTGGCAAGCGAAATCTCGTTCATGAGGGTTTTAAATAACGGTTTCGCTTCATGGGAGCTGAACATGAATCAAAACGATATCCAACAAGCAATCGAGAGCGGAAAGACTGTTCTTGGCATCGAGTTCGGCTCAACCCGCATCAAGGCGGTGTTGATCGGTGAGGATCATGCGCCGATCGCATCGGGAAGCCATGAGTGGGAAAACCGCTACGAAAACGGCATCTGGACATACAGTCTCGAGGATATTTGGACCGGCCTGCAGGAAAGCTATCGGAAGCTCAGCAACGAGGTTGTTGAGCGGTACAATACTCCTCTCCGAACGATTGGTGCCATCGGTTTCAGCGCCATGATGCACGGCTATATGGCCTTCGATGCCGACGGAAATCTGCTGGTCCCGTTTCGTACCTGGCGGAACACGATCACCGGACAGGCAGCAGAAGAACTCACGGATCTGTTCCAATTCAACATTCCCCAGCGCTGGAGCATCGCCCATCTCTATCAGGCGATCCTGAACAAGGAACCGCATGTCAGTCATATCAGCCACCTCACCACGCTCGCAGGTTATGTCCATTGGAAACTGACCGGACAGAAGGTGCTGGGCGTTGGCGAAGCGGCGGGCATGTTCCCCATCGATAGCGCGACCAATGACTACGATGCGCGCATGCTCGATCTATTCAACGAACGGCTCAAGGCGGAAAAGGTTGCATGGAAACTCCAGGACATTCTGCCGAACGTCCTTGTCGCAGGCGATGCCGCAGGCACGCTGACCGCAGAAGGCGCGCGCCTGCTCGATCCCACGGGACAACTGCAAGCGGGCATCCCGCTCTGCCCGCCGGAGGGCGACGCCGGCACCGGTATGGTCGCGACGAACAGTGTTGGAGAGCGAACGGGCAATGTCTCCGCAGGAACATCCGTCTTCGCCATGATCGTTTTGGAGCAGCCGCTGTCGAAAGTCTATTCCGAAATTGATATGGTGACGACGCCCACTGGCAAGCCGGTCGCCATGGTGCATAGCAACAACTGCACATCCGATCTCAATGCCTGGGTCGACCTGTTTCAGGAATTCACGCAGGCGCTTGGGGTGGAAATCAGCGAGTCCAAGTTATTTGAAATGCTGTATAGCAAGGCGCTCACAGGCGATGCGGATGGCGGCGGGCTGCTCTCGTACAATTACTTTTCGGGTGAGCATATCACGCACCTTGAAGCGGGGCGCCCGTTGTTCGTCCGCACACCCGAAAGCCGCTTCACGCTGTCGAACTTCATGCGCGTGCATCTGTTCTCGGCACTCGGCGCATTGAAGATCGGATTGGACATTCTCTTTGAACAGGAGCACGTGAAGATTGACCAGGTGCTCGGTCACGGTGGCTTCTTCAAGACACAGGAAGTGGCGCAAAAGATCATGGCAGCGGCGATGAATGTCCCCGTTTCCGTGATGGAGACCGCAGGCGAAGGCGGCGCGTGGGGAATTGCGCTGCTTGCCGCCTATATGCTCCGTAAGGCAACGAATGAGCCTTTGGAAGCCTATCTCTCCAATAAGGTTTTTGCAGGCGAACATGGCACAACAATCGCGCCCGATCCGGCGGATGTGGACGGATTTACCGTGTTCATGGAGCGCTACAAACAGGGACTCGTCATCGAGCGAACCGCTGTGGAGGCACTGAAATAGAAAAGTCTCGATAAGGAAGCGAGGAAGTCATATGCTCGAACAGTTAAAAGAACAGCTCTGGAAGCTGCATCTGGAATTACCCAAAAATGGCCTGGTCACATGGACGGGCGGCAACGTCAGCGCGCGCGACCCAGAGAGTGGGTTGGTGGCGATCAAGCCCAGCGGCGTGATGTACGAAGACCTGCGCCCGGAGGATCATGTCGTGCTCGACCTGGATGGCAATGTTGTTGAGGGCAAACTCAAGCCATCGTCGGACACCGCCAGCCATTTGTATATCTACCGCCATCGTCCTGATGTCAACGGCGTTGTCCACACGCACTCGCCGTATGCTACCGCGTTTGCCGCAGTAGGAAAGCCAATTCCAGTATACCTCACCGCGATTGCCGACGAGTTCGGCTGCCCGATTCCATGCGCGGGCTTTGCGCTGATTGGTGGCGAGGAGATCGGCCAGCAGGTGGTCGAGCACATTGGCGACTCACCGGCGGTGCTGTTGAAGAATCATGGCGTGTTCACGGTCGGCAAATCGGCCAAGGCAGCCGTGAAGGCCGCCGTGATGGTCGAAGATGTCGCGCGCACCGTGTGGTATGCGCTGCAGCTCGGCACGCCCGACGAAATCGCGCCCGAGGATGTGGCCAAGCTGCACGATCGCTATGTGAATGTGTACGGGCAGTAGCAATTGACTGGCGGCAGCGCATGTCGTTGTCATGCTGAACGACGTGAAGCATTTCGTTGTTCCCCGATGAAATCACAGCGAGATGGTTCGCCTTGCTCACCATGACAATGGTTTCCAGCACTTCCTTTCCAATGAACCGCTTTGGCTTTTTATAGATCAGGAGCAGACATAATGATCGACCTTTCACAATACGAAGTCTGGTTTGTGACCGGCAGCCAGCATCTTTACGGCCCCGAAACGCTGGAACAGGTGGCCGAGCATTCGCGCGCCATCGCGCAGGCACTTGGCGAGTCCGAAAGCATTCCAATCAAGGTTGTTTTCAAGCCGGTAGTAAAGACGCCCGACGAAATTTATCAGCTTGCGCTAGATGCGAATGCGGCGAAGAATTGTGTCGGCCTGATCACCTGGATGCACACCTTTTCGCCAGCCAAGATGTGGATCGCTGGCCTGCGCGTGCTGCAGAAGCCCTTCGCGCACCTGCACACGCAGTTCAACCAGGACATTCCGTGGGCCGACATCGACATGGATTTCATGAATCTGAATCAATCGGCCCACGGCGACCGCGAGTTCGGCTTTATCGGCAGCCGGATGCGCCTGGATCGCAAAGTCGTCGTCGGCCACTGGCAGGACAAAGACGTGCAGGCCAGCCTGGGCGCGTGGACGCGCGCCGCATGCGCATGGGCCGACGCGCAGGGCGCACGGTTCTGCCGCTTCGGTGACAACATGCGCGAGGTGGCCGTCACCGAAGGCGACAAAGTCAATGCGCAGATGCGGCTGGGCTACAGCGTGAACGGCTATGGCGTGGGCGATCTGGTGCGCGTTGTGAACGAGGTTTCCGACGCCGACATTGATAGTATTATCGAGGAGTACGGCGACCAATACGACGTTGCGGCGGCGTTGCGGCCCGGTGGCGAGCAGCACCAATCGTTGCGCGATGGCGCCCGGATCGAAATCGGCATCCGGCGCTTCCTGCAGGACGGCAACTTCAAAGGTTTCACCACAACCTTCGAGGATTTGCATGGCCTGACACAACTGCCTGGCCTGGGGCCGCAGCGCCTCATGGCCGAGGGCTACGGCTTCGCGGGCGAGGGCGACTGGAAGACAGCCGCGCTGGTGCGGGCGATGAAGGTTATGGCCGCTGGTCTGCCGAAGGGCACCTCCTTCATGGAGGACTACACCTATCACCTCAATCAGAATGGCATGAAGGTGCTCGGCGCGCACATGCTCGAAGTCTGCCCGACAATCGCCGACGGCAAGCCCAAGCTTGAGGTGCATCCGCTCGGCATCGGCGGCAAGGCCGACCCGGTGCGGCTGGTGTTCGACTCGAAGACCGGCCCGGCGGTCTGTGCCTCGGTGGTCGAGATGGGCAACCGCCTGCGCATGGTCGTCAACGCCGTCGATGCGGTGCCCGCCGACGCGCCACTTCCCAAGTTGCCAGTTGCACGCGTGCTATGGGTGCCGCAGCCCGATCTGAAGACGGCCGCCGCGACATGGATTTATGCGGGTGGCGCGCACCACACCGGCTTCAGCTACGACTTGACCGCCGAGCATCTGGAGGATTTTGCCGACATGGCGGGCATGGAGTTCCTGCTGATCGACAAGAGTACCACCGTGTCGAATTTCAAGAAAGAGTTGCGCTGGAACGACCTGTATTACCATCTCGCGAAAGGCTTGTAGCGCGCATGGACGCTGAGCGCATCGGCGCGCTAATGTTTGGCTTTCATAAGCTCCGTAATCTTTCTTCCTCACTCCGCCGCTTGCGCGTCTGCCCCGCTCCCACTGGGAGCGGGGCTAGGGGTGAGAGCATTAGTTTTGAGGTGCTGCTATGCCGATTACGCAACGCGCGTTTGGAACGACGCCCGACGGCGCGACCATCACGCTTTACACGCTCACCAACGCTCATGGCGTGGAAGCCGACATCATGAACTTCGGCGGCATTATTGTCGCGCTGCGCGTGCCCGACCGCGACGGTAACTTGGGTGACGTGGCGCTCGGCTTCGACACGTTCGAGCCTTATGCAGACAGGAATCCCTTCTTCGGCGCGCTGGTTGGCCGCTACGGCAACCGCATTGCCAACGGCCAGTTCGAGCTCGACGGCAAAACCTACAAACTGGCGCAGAACAACGGCCAGAATCACCTGCACGGCGGCCCAAACGGCTTTCATCAGAAGGTCTGGAGCGCGCAGCCGCATGACGATGCCGAACCAAGCCTTGAGCTTTCGCTCGTCAGTCCGGATGGCGAGGAAGGCTACCCCGGTAATCTTTCCGTCACAGTAGTCTACACGCTGACGGACCAGAATGAGCTAAAAATTGACTACACGGCGACGACCGACAAGGCGACGGTGCTCAACCTGACCAATCACTCGTATTTCAACCTGTCGGGCAATGGCGACATTCTTGGACATGAGATGCAGTTATTCGCCTCACGCTTCATTCCGATCAATGACAATCTCATTCCAACTGGCGAAATTCGCTCGGTTGAGGGCACGCCGATGGATTTTCGAACCCCGACGCCGATCGGCGCGCGGATCGACGATGACACCGAGCAGTTGCGCAACGGCCTGGGTTACGATCACTGCTGGGTGCTGGACAAGCAAACGGGCGTGCTGGCACAGGCGGCGCACGTCTACGATCCGGCGAGCGGGCGCACGCTGGATGTGTATACCACCCAGCCGGGCGTGCAATTCTACTCCGGCAACATGCTGGACGGCAGTCTGACGGGCAAAAATGGCGAAGTGTACGCCAGGCGCACAGGCTTCTGCCTGGAAACCCAGCACTTTCCCGACTCGCCCAACCAGCCGCAGTTCCCGTCGACCGTCTTGCGCCCCGGCGAAACGTACAAGCAGATGACGATCTTTCAGTTTGGCGTGCAACGCTCATCGTGAGACCCTTGTCATTCTGAACTCTGCTTGTAGAGACGCCATGCCAAACATTGAGAAACTGTTCGGGAATAATCTGTAGGGGCGTCCCACTGAGACGCCCCTACAAGCCATACCCAATTATTTTTGTAAAAGACAGATATTACACCAAATCCGATTGAACCGTAATCGAAATCACCTTTGCGTCACTTAACGGTCAATTCTCGGACAGCTTATTTATCCGCGACCACATACACCGCGTTCCTCTCGGTGATCAACTCTCCTTGCGCCTGCATGGTGCGTGCATGAGCAAGAGCTTCAGTTTGCAGGGCGGTAAGCGCCTCAGGCGATAGGCGTTCCAGAGCGACGCGAAAGAACAGCGACCAGCGCTCCTGCCACCAGTCCTCGGGGCTGGCATAGGAAAAAACCTTCGTCTCACTTTGGATCGCGACATCAGCGAAGTTGGCATGGGTGAGGGCTGCGGCCAATTGTTCGGGGGTGTCCATCTCGCGTCCGGGGTTCAGTGGAGAAGAGCCAGACGAGGACTGCAGAAAGCGTTTGACCAGTTCATCGTACCAACGCCAACGCGCTAACTCCGAGCTGGTTTCCTCTGCCCAGATGCTCACCGCTAGGCGCCCTCCAGGACGCAAGATGCGACGGAACTCCCTAAGAACAGCATCACGGTCCGACAGGAAGAAAATGGCGAACCCACATGTGATGGCATCGAATGCAGCTTCAGGGAACGTGAGATGGTCAGCATCCATGACCTGTGCTCTCGCATTGAGTAGTCCACGCTGCTCAATCTCGGCATTCGTGGCATGAACCATCTCTTCCGCCAGATCAATCCCGAGAACGGAACCAGAGGGACCGACCGCCCGCGCCGCCGGAAAAAGTACTGCGCCGCGCCCGGTGGCAACGTCGAGGACGCGCATCCCTGGCGCGAGTCCTGCCTGCTCGACGAGTCGCTGACCGAAATAGCGAAAATAGCCAGGTCCGATTTGCCCATACGTGGCAGAGGCTCGGTTGAAAACGCCAGCAATCATCAGTTTGGCCTGTTCTGCTGTCGATTGTTGCATGGACCCCACCTCTTTTGCGGAAGTAATCGTGTCAGGACTCTAAGATAGAGGAAGTCTTGATGTTCTCATGCAGCCGACACGTCCAACTCCTTCGTTGCAATCCCTTATGGGAAGTATATCATATTGTATCAATGAGATCGCTCTCTATTGGATTCTTGCGGCACCTTCTCTTTGAGCAGCATGACAGACCTGACTGGAAAAGAGCGAGCTTCACCACCTCTCCACCGGCACATGACGACAGTATCGCGCTAAGTCTCTACTTGTAAGACGTGGTACCATGTTGCTCCTGAAATGTTATAATTATTTAACAAATTGGAGCAGTGTGTGAGTGTACAACAAGCTGAAATAATCATTGCGCGGCACGCCAGGCGCAATTTCTGGATGAATGTGCTCGACGGCACCATGTTCGTCCTGGGGATGAGCATGATCTCGCGTTACACGGTATTGCCGCTGTTCGTCGAGCGCCTGTCGCCGCAGCCCTGGCTTCAGGGCCTCATCCCAATGCTGTTCTATGTCGGCTGGCTGCTGCCGGGCTTGTTTATCGCGCCAGTGGTAGCCAGCCTGCCGCGTCGCAAGCCGTGGATCATGCGCGCCACGATTGGCGAGCGGTTTCCGTTCCTTATTTTGGGACTGGTGCTGCTGTTATGGCCAACATGGCCTATCTGGGTGTTGCTGACGATTTTTTTCCTCATGTACGCAATCTTCGCGTTCAGCGCTGGCTTCACCTCGACCGCGTGGCAGGACTTCATCGGTCGCGTCATTCCTGAGCGGCGTTGGGGCATTTTCTTTGGACTGCAAAACGGCCTCGGCGGATTATTGGGCGTGGTTGGCGCTGGCATTGCCACGACTATTCTGGCAACACAGCCATTTCCGCAGAGCGTCGGCATTCTCTCACTGATCTGCTTTGTGGGCGTACTGTTGTCGTACCTGTTTCTTGGACTGACGATTGAGCCAGCCCAGCCCGCTCCGCCACGCGAGCCACTTCACGTATTTTTGCGCGGCATTATTCCGCTGCTGCGCCGCGACACAGCCTTCCGGCGCTACTTGTTCAGCCGCACGGCAATTGCAATTGCGCTGGTCGGCCACAGCTTCATCACCGCCGCCGCGCTGGGACGCTTTCGGCTGCCGAATGAGCAAATTGGTGTATTCACTGTGGTACTGCTCGGCGCGCAGGCCGTTGCGAACATTGGTTTCGGCGCGCTGGCTGACCGCTGGGGCCACAAGCAGGTCCTAGAACTTTCTACTGCCCTCGGACTCCTGGCGATGCTGCTGGCGATCATCGCGCCTACGCCGGCATGGTTCATGCTCATTTTCGTATTGGTCGGCGCGGCTCAGGCAGGCTATCAAATTTCTGCATTCACGCTGGCGTTTGCCTTCAGCGGGCCGAAAGAGCGCCCAACGTACATTGGCGTGGCCAACACCGCGCTGGCTCCGGCGGCGATTGCCGGGCCGCTGCTGGCAGGCGGACTGGCGTCCTTCCTGGGTTACAACGTGCTGTTCGTCGTGTTGGCGCTTATTGGTGTAGCTGGGCTTGGCGCGCTCCACTGGCATGTCATTTTGCCGAAAATTCAGCCTGAGCTAAACGAAGGGCAGGTGTGATGTAGTTGTGTGCTGCGGTGGAACGGTCTGTGTAACATGACTCGTGGAAAGCATGTAAGGAGGAATACTGTGCAGTACACACATCTTGGACGAACGGGGCTGACGGTCAGCCGCTTGTGCCTGGGCACGATGAATTTTGGCCCGCAAACGAGCGAGCCGGACAGTTTCAAGATCATGGACCAGGCGCTGGAGCGCGGCGTCAATTTCTTTGACACCGCCAACCGCTATGGTGGCGACAAAGGCGCTGGCACGACCGAGCAGATCATCGGTCGCTGGCTGAAGCAGGGCGGGCGGCGCGAGCGGATCGTGCTGGCAACCAAGGTTTTCGGCGCGATGGGTGAGGGCCAGAACGACCGTGGCCTTTCGGCGTATCACATCCGTAAGGCCTGCGAGGACAGCCTGCGCCGCTTGCAAACGGATCACATCGATCTCTACCAGATGCACCATGTCGATCGTGGCACGCCATGGGAAGAGATCTGGCAGGCGATGGAGCAACTCGTGCGCGAGGGCAAAGTGCTGTACGTCGGCAGCAGCAATTTCGCGGGCTGGCACATCACGCAGGCCAACGAAGCGGCCAAGGCACGCCATTTCATGGGGTTGGTATCGGAGCAAAGCCTGTACAATCTCAACGCCCGCATGATTGAATTGGAAGTGATTCCGGCATGCCACGCCTACGGTTTGGGGATTATTCCCATGGAGCCCGCTCGGCGGCGGTCTGCTTGGCGGTGCGTTGCAGAAGGCAAACGAAGGACGCCGCTCGAACGAGCGCATGCAGAAAACCGTGCAGGAAAATCGCCAGAAACTGGAAGCCTACGAGGGCTTCTGCCGCGAAATCGGCGAGCAGCCAGCTGATGTCGCGCTGGCATGGCTGCTGCACAACCCCGACGTCACCGCGCCGATCATCGGCCCGCGCACCATGGAGCAGTTCGAAGGCAGCCTGCGTGCGGTCGAAATAACTCTGTCCGACGAGCAGATGAAGCGGCTTGACGAAATTTGGCCTGGCCCCGGCGGCACGGCCCCGGAAGCATACGCATGGTAAGCTGTATGTGAACAAGTCCGGCATATTCGACACAGATCGATATGCTCTCTGAACACACTGGCACAGGTATGTCATAGAGTGTACCTGTGCCAGTGTTTCTTTTACACGCATGCATTTAAATCTCGACACAACAAGCGTTAGCCATTGTATAATCGTTTATACGCATGCTTTGTATGCAGAAGAATTTTTGGTAAATAAACGTTGTACGAGGGCGTGAGCAATGCAATTGAGTGATGAGCTTATTGCCGAAATACAAGCCACGTTTGGTATACATAATCTGCGGGCATTAGTGGTGCAGGAGCCAGGCCTGCTCGATTTCTTCGCAACGTACTGTAAGCATGTTCAGCACCAGCAGGAATCGGCCACCATTGAACAAAGCGCATCAGACGAGCGGCAGCAGTTCGTAGCGGCGCTCGAGGCCAGCGAAGCCCGATTCGCCGCTACCTTCAATCAGGCGGCGGTCGGGCTCTCGCATGTCGCACCGGATGGAACATGGCTGCGGGTCAACCAGAAGCTGTGTGATATTGTCGGCTACACTCCTGATGAGTTGTTGACCCTCACATTTCAGGATCTTACCCATCCGGATGACCTCGACATGGATCTGGAATACGTGCAGCAGGTATTGAACAACGAGCGTGATCAGTACGGCATGGAGAAGCGCTACATTCGCAAAGATGGCTCGCTCATATGGATAAACTTAACCGTTTCATTGGTGCGCGCCGCCGATGGTACGCCGGACTATTTCATCTCGGTCATTGAGGATATTTCTGAGCGCAAGCATGTCGAGGCGCGCCTTCGCACCCTGGCCGAAATCTCACGACTCTTCGCTGCAGAAAGCCTCCACTCGCCAGATTTGCTGGAGACGATAGCCAGGCACATTGCCATGATCGTTGGTGACTGTTGCGTTATTTCGGTCGTTTCGGACGATAAGCATGTTCTAAATCCAGTTGCAATTTTTCATCGTAACCATGAGGCGCTCCATCTCCTTCGCTCAGTGGTTGGGAAAATGTTCCTTCGCGGGGGCATTGGATTGCAAAACCAGGTCGTGAAGACGGGTCAACCGCTGCTGCTGACTGATATACAAGAAGATTTGATGAGCCGCATGCTCATGTCAGAATACCGTCCGTACCTTGAGCAGGTTGGCATCGCGAGCATGCTGATTGCGCCCATTCAGGCAGGTTCTCGCTTTATTGGCACCCTGATTATGGGGCGCGACCGTCATGGTTCAAGCTATACGCAGGATGATGTTGCGTTTGTGCAAGATTTGTTGACCGCGCGGCGCTCGCGATTAATAACCATCAATTGTATCGTGAAGCGCAGCAGGCTATTCATATGCGTGAGATTTTTCTTTCCGTTGCAGCACATGAGCTTCGTACGCCGCTCACTGCCTTGTTTGGCAACGCGCAAATCTTGGAGCGCCGCGCCGCCAACAGTGGCGTCCTCACTGAGCGCGATAAGCGCAGCATCACTATTATTCGTGAGCAGGGCCATCGCTTGAACAAACTCATTGAAACCCTGCTCGACGTGTCACGGTTACAACTTGGACGCTTCACGATCAGCACGCAGCTGTTCGATTTTAGCGCATTCGTGCGCCGGATCATTGATGAATTTACACCTGCATTGCGTCAACATACGATTGAGGTTACGGTTCCGCCGGGTATTCTGATGATGGGCGACGAGTTGCGCATGGAGCAGGTACTGCAAAATCTACTCAGTAACGCAGTGAAGTATAGCCCTTCGGGTGGAGTTATTGAAGTTCGTGTGGAACAACAGGCAGAGCAGGTCTCCCTCCACGTCACAGATCATGGCATTGGCATTCCGCTCAACGAGCAGGCCAATCTGTTTGCGCAGTTTTACCGCGCCACAAACGTCGACCCCAAACTGATCAGTGGTCTTGGCATTGGCTTGTACCTGGTTCAGGAAATCGTGGCGCACCACGGCGGCTATGTGAACGTGCAAAGCGTGCCAGATCAAGGTAGTACTTTCAGTGTATATTTACCTCGCATTCCCAACGCATCAATTCATAGGCCGCCCATTGCATCCGAGGCAGCGCAGCATCCCGGTGGATAAAACTGATTCCGGCACCTCACTGTAATACTCAGCGAATAATGCTTCCAGTATCGTGCAACAGGCACGACGGTACCTGGCTGGTTAATGATGTACATGCCTATATGCCATGAGATAACCGGCCAGTGTTCATGGCGTGAATACGGATCGGTGGCGTAGGACGCGTGGTCGTAGGTTCAGTGGATGACAAAATTGTCAGCACGCATGGGGAGGATATGTGCTATGATCTTGCTATACATAACGCAACTATCTGCATGATTCCACTTCCATTCTTGCGAGCGCTCCACTCCGTAGTGTGTTTCATCACGTTGGAGGACCGTATGCACCAGCGCAACAATTATGCACCACCCCAGGCCGATCGGTCGGACGTGTCTCTGTCTGGGCTTGGATGTACCTTGGGCCTCTTTGGCTTGATCATCGTGGCAATTGCTATGGCTACGAACAGTGTCGCCCTGGGTATGCTTGCCCTTCTTCCGGCAGCGGGTGCAATCATCTTCAGTTGTGTAGGACTCTTGTATATGCTCAACGGTCGTGAACCAGTTCGCGCGCTCTACCGTGTTCTCGTGGGGCTGATCGCCGCTGGTATTTCCGTTTTCTATGTCGTCACAACCATGGTTATTCCATCCTAACAACGACTTGCCAGCGGGCGGTCAAGGAGCACTCATCGTTGGCAACGGCAATCAAGTCCCGCAGCGCGCACTGCTTATGAGGTGGTGATGTGACTGGCGCGCCGCTCACATGATCTTGCGTTAACGGTGCCTGCTCGCGGTTTATGGCGCTATCTCGGGTGTGTCGCGCGCTGCTGGCGGTTTTGGGCGCTGCACTAGCAGTTTGTCGATCCGCAATTCATCCATGTCAATGACTTCGAATTGCCAGCCCGCCCATTGAACAGTCTCGCCGACCGTAGGGATGTGCCCCAGCATGTCCAACACCAATCCCGCAAGCGTATCATAGTGCCCGTGTGGTTCATCTGGCAAGGCTGGCACATCCAGCACGCGATTAACCTCCTCAATAGGAGTTGTGCCATCCATCAGCCATGAGCCATCATCACGTGGCACAATCTGTTGTGGCGCGACCTCATCACGTTCATCATCAATTTCACCAACCAACTCTTCGAGTACATCCTCCAGCGTGACAAGCCCTGCAATACCACCAGTCTCATCAATCACCATCGCCAGATGCTGGCGGCTCTTGCGGAAAGTTGGAAGCAGAATAGCTGCTCGACTTGTCTCGGGAACAATAACTGGCGGACGCATGGCAGCGCGGAGGGTCGGATGAGCAGCCTCCGTCTGCGCAAGTTCGAAGAGATCACGGATATGCACGACGCCAACAATATGGTCGATATCCTGTTCGTAGATAGGGAAGCGTGAATACCCGTTTGCCAATGCCTGTGCCAGCGCCGCCTGGATGGACATGTCTACATGAAGGGCATGGATGCGATGCCGTGGAATCATGATTTGTCGGACGCGCCGATCCCCAAGGTCGAAGACCCGCTCAATGAATTGTTGCTCCTGGGGTTCGACGATACCTTCGACTGTGCCCTCGTGGACTAAGAGGCGGATATCTTCTTCGGTAACGCCTGGACCTTCCTGATCACGTTGCCCTAACAAGGCTAACAGGGCTTCAGTCGACCATGACAGCACGGCAACAATCGGGCGGCTGATGAACGAAAGGCGTTCCATGGGGCGAGCGGCACGGAGCGCAATGCCTTCGGCGCGCTGCAATGCCAGGCGTTTGGGTGCGAGTTCCCCAATCACCAGGGAGAGGTAGGTAATGATAACGACAACCAATGCCAGCGCAACGCTATCGGCAATCGGACCAACGACGGGCAGCGATGTAAGCAGCGGGGCAACCCGGTCTGCAATACTCGCGCCGCCAAACGCACCCGTGAGCGTGCCGATCAAGGTAATGCCCACCTGAACCGTAGCTAATAACCGGTTTGGATTTTCTTGCAAACGAATAGCCGTCGCAGCACGCCGATCACCTTCCTCTGCACGCTGCTGGAGCCGCCCGCGTTTCGCGGAGATTAAGGCGAGTTCAGTTCCCGAAAACAACCCGTTGAGTACGACCAAGACCAAGATAAGAAAGTATCTCAATTCCCATACGTTCATACTCCTGCACGGACGCGACTGCTCACAATTATAGTATAGTGAATTTTAGCTTCATCCTGTATGCTTGTGTTTTCATCCTGAGGTACAAAAAAAGGAGTACAGCACTGTCACCATGAGCGGTGTGCTGCACTCCACTGCAGTGCCCCCGGCGCGACTCGAACGCACGACACGCAGTTTAGGAAACTGCTGCTCTATCCACCTGAGCTACGGGGGCATCGCCCGCCATTATAGCGCACGCACGTACCCGAGTCAATGCGCTTGCCGCTCGCGCATGATTATGCTATAATCGGAAACAGCGTTATGAGAGGGGCCGATGAGGGGGAGCCTTCGTCGCCCCATTCTTGTGTGTCAAAGGAAAAGTGATATGTCACAGCAACTTCTTCAAGCAATTGAAAGCCGTCAGTTCAAGACGGAAATTCCACCATTTCGTGTTGGTGACACCGTGCGCGTTGGTGTGCGCGTTGTGGAAGGTAGCCGGGAGCGCGTGCAGGATTTTGAAGGCGTTTGCATCAGCCGCCGCAGCGGTGGAATCAATGAGAATTTTACGCTGCGCCGCATTGCCTCGCATGGGATTGGTGTAGAACGCACGTTCTTGCTTCACTCACCACGTATCGAGAACATTCGTGTTGTGCGTCAGGGCAAGGTGCGCCGTGCCAAGCTGTACTACCTGCGCGGTCTCACCGGAAAGGCTGCCCGCATCAAGGAACGACGGTAACGGTTTACGATTTTGGATTTACGATTAGCTGGCATGCCTAGCTCAGTGGTAAATAGTAAATCGTAAATGCCTATGTATGCAAAGCTCATTCGTTGGGCCTTTGACCGTTTTTATCGCGAGTTTTCGTGGACGTATGATGCCGTTGCGGCGCTTGTTTCTGCCGGGTATTGGCGTAATTGGACGGCCATGGCTGTGCCGTATCTGCATGGGCGGGTGCTAGAGCTAGGCTGCGGAACGGGCAATGTACAATGTGCGCTGGCGCGCGATGCGTCGGCGCCTTTTGCTGTTGGTCTCGATCTGTCGTGGCAAATGCTTCAGCACACGCAGTGCAAAGCTGACCATGCAGGCGTTCAGGTTCGGCTGCTGCGTGGCAACGCGCAAACATTGCCATTTCCCGCCGCGTCGTTCGATACGCTGCTTGCAACGTTTCCAAGCGAGTACATTGTTGCGCCCGCGACGCTGGCGGAAGCGCGGCGCGTGTTGCGACGCGGCGGGCGGCTGATTATCCTGCTGGGTGCGCAGCTTAGCAGGACCGGCTTGTATGAGCGGCTGGTCGATCTTGCCTACCGCCTGACGCTGCAAACCTCGCCGCGTACCCTCCAACCATCGGCAACAGCCGATGCGCCAGACAGGGCACCTTTCAGCATGGCGCTTCAGCGCGTTTTGAGTGACGCTGGCTTCGCCATTCAGAGCCAGTGGGTTGCTGCGCCAGGTGGTCATGTCTTATTTGTGATTGGTGAGGTAGGCACATGACTCCAACCGTTGCTGAGGAGCTTGCGCTTCGTGCTGCTGGTCATGCGCGCATCGCTGGCGTGGACGAGGTCGGGCGCGGCTGCTGGGCCGGGCCGGTGGTAGCTGCCGCTGTGGTGCTACGCTCCGACGTACTGGATGATCCGGCGATTTTGCATGGCGTTCAGGACTCCAAGACGCTCTCGGCACAGCAGCGTGACGCGCTGTACGAGCGTATTCTTGCCGCAAGCGCTGGCTACGCAGTTGGCATCGTGCCGTCATATGTCATCGACGGCTACGGCATACTGGCAGCGACCCGGCTGGCCATGCAGGTGGCAATCCTGAATTTGCCACAGCTGCCCGATGCTCTGCTTATCGATGCCGTGCAGCTTGATGGTTGGCCGTGTCTGCAGCGCAGCATGATCAAAGGCGATGCGCGGTGTCTTTCAATCGCAGCCGCCTCGGTGCTTGCCAAAGTCACCCGCGACCGTATGATGGCCGCGCTCGATGCACTGTCGCCATGCTACGGCTTCGCGCAGCACAAAGGCTATGGTACGGCGCTGCACCAGCGCGCGCTCCATGCCCATGGCCCCTCGATTCATCATCGTCGCACCTTCCGGCCTGTCACCGCGCTGCTCGACATGTATTTGTAGCACTGACATTACTTGTGCGACTGTGTGGTGTACAATACCAGCGACGATAGCAGGAAGAAGGAAGATCTATGACTCTTGATTTAACTGTTGGCGAAGATGTAAAACAATTGCGGCGTGCCGGCTTGCGCCCAAGTGAGCGGCAGGTTCGCGATATTCTGCGCGCAGGTGTGGCAGCGCGTGGCCCGTTGCTGGCACTGGCAATTGATACTGATCAACTGCATGAGGAAGTGCCCGCCTGCTATGGGCCAATTCATGCGCTGCGGCTGCTCGGCGAAATGCCTTCAGTGGACATGATTGAGCCGCTTCTCCGTACGTTGCCGATCACGCGCAATTATGCTGACGAGCAGTTGCCGCAACTCTGGCTCAGCGAACTGCCGCAGATCATCGGGCGCGTGGGCGCGCCTGCGGTCGAGCCGCTGTGGACCATTGCCGACGACGAAGCATGGGGCATTCCGGCGCGCACCGCCGCGCTCGTGGCACTGGGCTATGTTTCTGCCGTTGCGCCCGACACGCGCGACGCGATAATTGCTGGCATGCGCGAGCGCTTGGCGTCCTACGACGACCCGACGATCAACGCGTATATTGTGACGGCGCTCGGCGACATGGGCGTGCAGGACGCGTACACTGATGTCATGCAGATGTATCGTGAGGGCAAAATCAATCAACGCATTGTTCCACCTGGCACAGCCCGGCAGATGCTTTTAACAAAGCGCGATACGCGTTTGAACTGCGCCAACCATCCACTGTGGGAGCGCTACGAGCAGCACGGCCCGTTTGAGCCTGAGAACGAGGTCTGAAAAGAACAAGAAGAGTGAACAAGTGATGGTATCGGTTGATTGTTGTTCTCTACCTTTTGTTCTTTGTTCTGCTAGATGCCCATGAATATTACGCCACTTGACGCCAATAATCAGCACGCTGCGCTGGCTTTTCTGCGCGCATCGCCCTATCGCAACGCGCTGCCACTCTCAAACGCGAGCCAGCTACGTGAGCATTGCGATGTGCTAGTGGCACAGCAAGACTCGCGTGTGATCGGTGTCATGTCGTTTTACCATGATTTGCCGATTTTGAACCTGACCTTTGCCGCAAAGCAGCGCGAGGTAGCCGGCGCGCTCCTCGATGCCCTGGCTGAGTTGCAGCCGCGCTTTCGGGCCGAGTCGTTCTATGCGCTGCTGCCCGCGCAACGCTTCGCATGGCTGTCACAGTACGTTGCAGTGGAGGAAAGCGAAATCGAGTTCCAGATGGTCGTCGAGCCGGAAGTGTTGCGCACGCCGGATGCGCCCGCCGCGCGCCGCCTCAGCGAGGCCGACCTGCCAGCCATGACGGCGCTGGCCGAAGCCGCCGGACTGAGCGTCTGGCATGCAGGCACGCTGGCACTCGGCCCGGCGTTTGGCTGCTTCGCCGATGGGCGGTTGGTGGCCATGGCGGCGACGCACTTTGCAACTGCTGAGGTCGTCGAGATCGGACACATCGCCACGCACCCTGACTACCGCCGGCGTGGTTATGCATCGGCATGCACTACTGCGCTCGCTACGGCAGCCTTCGCGCTTGCTCCGCGCGTATTTCTCATGGTGCTGGAGCATAATGCGCCCGCTCTGACAACCTATCAGCGGCTGGGCTTTCGTTCCATGGAGCGTTTTCATCTGACCCGCTTTGCGCCGTACTCATAGCGCTGTGTTCTGGTAAATATATGCGTTTTCGTACTCATCTGCTCGCGGCTGCCGCCGCTGGTCTCGCGCTGTATCCACGCGCGCCGGGCAAAGCGGCACTGCTCACCGTCGCTGGCGTGCTGCTCGATGTTGATCACTATGTGCTGTATGCGCTTCGCAGCGGCGACTGGAATCCGCTCGGCGCGCTGCGTTACAACCAGCGCCGTAGCCGCCGTGCCCGCCCCGGCGACACGCGCCCGCGCTATGGTCCGTTGCGTTCAGTGCTGCACTACAAGCGGCTGACCATTCCGCTGGTCTGGCTGGCAAGCCGACTACAGCCAGCATTGCGCCCGGTTGCTATCGGCATTACCGTGCATCTGCTCCTCGACACGCCGTTTACGCTTATGCTCGACTGGCGTGTGTGGCGGCGCGCCCATGGTCGCTGTGAGCGCTGCGGCACGCGTGCTGTGCCGCGTGGTGTGATGTATCTGCGCTCGCCGCATCGTGGCGGTGAGCGCTGGGCGCTTGGAAATCGAGTGTTATATTGCACGCCATGCGCCAAAACTATGTTCGACGAGGAATTATGGGATAGTACGACCAATGGGTGAGGTATATCAAGACGCGTTGTTTTTCCACCCGGGAGCGTAGATCATCAAGCGTTCCACACACGTGACGACCTCGGCGATCGGCAACGGCTCCTGCAGGCATGCAGTAGCGCCGAGTTGCCGAAAGTGATCTGTTTGTTCGTCGGTGTAGGTGAGCACTACCAAAGGTGGTGCAGGAGCCAGAGATTGGCAGCGGGCGCAAAGTTCTTCAGCGCGCTGTCCCAGATGCGCATCGGTTACCAACAAGATTGATGCTGCCTGGCTTTCCAGTTGCTGTTGAAGCTGATCAAGATTCGTTATTTCATGCGTGACGTAGCCCTGCTTGCGGAAAGCCTGCTTCAGAACCGTGCGCAGTGATCTGTCCTCGCTGATTATCAGAATATCACGCAGGCGCGTCATACGGCGCTCGACGTCTGTGTCTGCTTGCTCAACCCGCTGATTGATTGCATAGTTACTGCCTGGCTGCGTTTTTGCGTAATGCTTTACCTCGGCAGCGACATGGGCAAACTCTTCTGCATCATGAAACGTGCGAGTTTGATTGGTCGCGACACCAATCGAAATAGCGGTAACGGGAAAGCGGCGCAGAATGCCATACCGGTCAGTGCCAAAGACATAGCCGCGCTGCCAATCTTCTTCCGGATATAACTGCATAACATGCTGATCAAACTGCGTAACAATCCGCTCACAAATGCTCTCCGCGCGCTCCGGTGTGGTAATAACCGCAAAATCATCGCCGCCAATATGCCCAATAAAGTCGCTAGAGGTATCGTCCGTAGTAAGCACATTCTGCAACAAGTTGGCAACAAGTAAAATGAGCTGATCGCCGCGCGCAAAGCCATAGGTGTCATTGAATGTCTTGAAGTTATCGATATCGATATGCAGCAAGGCCAGTGGTTGGTTTTGCTCTATACGGTGGCGTAGCTCCTGTGCAAGCAGCCGGCTGCCCGGTAGCCCTGAGAGCGGGTGATGGACCGGCGCGCGGGCGGTGCGACGCAGGTGGCTCTTGACCCGCACAAGCAGCTCCACTAGATCGAACGGCTTGATAATGTAATCATCTGCGCCGGTTTCAAAGCCGGTCACAAGATCATGCGAGAGTGCGCGGGCGGTCAGAATGAGCATGGGGACGTGCGCAGTTCGCGTATCACGGCGCAGCTGGCGAATGGCTTCGTAGCCATCCATTTCTGGCATCAGCAGGTCGGTCAGAATCAGATCAGGTACATGCTGTTGTGCCAGTTGAACGAGTTCATGCCCATTGCTTGCACTGAACACATGGTATCCATGGGTTTGCAAGGTGATTTCAAGAAGCTGACGAACGTGTAGATCGTCATCTGCAACCAGAATTACTTGGTGCTGCGCTGCCGTAAACATAGTTGAAAATGGAGCACTCCATGGATGGATAATCATTGCTCATGTCGATGGATGTGGGAGGTCCATGCACGAAGCATCGGATCATATATAACGATCAAGAAAGGAGGCTCTAAACGGCCTCCCGTACTCTTCAATTTGCATACTGCCGGGTATGCAACAAGCTTTTCTCCACAGCCATGCTGTACTATGTAGGCAATAATGACGACGCCATTCTATTATAGAACGTTATGCTGCTAAACGGCATAGTACTTTTGTCATCTTCTGTTAACACTTTTTAACCAGTGTAGTAACAGGCAGCATCGTGCTAAGCAGCTATCTTCTGAGTGCCGGCTTGTGTGGTCTCAAGAGCCTCATTGTCGAGCAGATGCGTTACGGCTTCCTGCAGCGTTGCATGGGTTTGAAAAAGATCTATGTTGATGTCAAGCATGATAATTGTTCGCGCTACTTCCGCGCGCACGCCGACGAGCAGCGGCTGCGCTCCCAGGAGCCGCACTGCTTCTGCGGTTTGCAACAGCAGTTGGACAACATGCGAGTCAATTGTTGATATGCCGGTGATATCGAAGATAACGTAGTTGGCACGAATTGTATCGACGGCCTGAAGTACATGGGTGTTCAGCAGCCTGGCACGGGCGTTGTCGAATATGCCGATAAGCGGCGCAACTAGTACGCCAGGCAGCACCGGCATGATAGGCGCGCTAAGCTGCTGAATTGTCTGCTGGCTGATACGCAGTTCATTGACTGTTGCTTGCAACGACGCGGTGCGCTCGGTAACAGTGCTTTCCAGCGCTACCCGTAAATGATCAAGTTCCTGTTCACGGGCTTGTGTGCTGTACAGCGCCTCGCGTAGCGCCGATCCAAAGCAATCCAGGAAAAAGCTTAACACGCAAACCAGGGGCACAAATGTGATCATGACAGAAACAGGATTTGTGGTGCCAGTTGCTGCAAACCCAACCAGTGCTGGCGCAAATATATGCAGCATGCCCGTGATGAAGACGAGCAAACAGATTATGCTAGCGATGATAAATATGCCGCGCCGTCCAACCAACAAACCCGCTAATGTCATGGGAATGGCAAACGAAAACAGAATGAATTGACTTTCGAGAAAGCCTACGGCGATCAACGAAATGCCTATGCAAAGGGCAAGGATAATGCTTACCAAGTAGACCACGAGCGAAAATTGGCCGCGTCGTAGCAGCACTATTCCTGCGGCAATGGCTAACAGGAGCGTCGGGAAAATAGTAAAAACAAGAAAGAGGGCTGTTGTACCGCTTGCTGTAAGCAGAATGATGATCATTGTCAGGATGTTTAGTCCAAAAAAGACCAAAAGCATCGTCTGAAGTAATCGAGCTTGACGGTAGCGCAGTGGGTTGCCAATTGGTATCGCCGCCATCCAATCGTGTACGTTTTGGAACATAATAATCTCTCATGAATATGGATGCATGACATGTGCATGCATAGATGCCCTCTGTGCAGTGTAAACACATATGAGGATCAACACATGATCAACTAACGAGCGATCCGGGTACAAAGTAGATTCGTTTAATATGGGTAAAAATAGGAATTGCGGTGAGCTGACTGCGGCAGACTATGCGTCTGAGCGCTCCCACACAATGAGCGCCGCGTCATCACCAAGCATGGCGTCGTGGAGGTAGCCGTGGAGCACGCCGCGCACCGTGAATCCGTTGCGGAGCTGTGCAGTCAGTGTGGGGTCGGTGAGTTCGCTGCGCGCCACGCGTGCCACGTACTCCTCGACCGGCATGGTGTCGCGATGGAAGCGGTAGCCGGGGATCATGCCGCCTGCCACCATGCCTTTGAGTCCAAGCTGGCGCACCAGCGTCTTGCGCGCTTCATATAGTTGCGAGGCGATGCCACGCCGCCGAAAATCAGGATGGGTGCTCATGTCCGCGCCGTACAGCCATGCGCCATGTGGATTATGGGTCGTGAAGTAGCCGCCCGCGATGATCTCATCGAAGCTGTGATCGGGATGATCGAGGTCGAGATTGACGCGCAAGGTCGAGCTTTGACCGACTGCTCGGTTGCCAACTAACGCTACGTGCTGGCCTTCCGGAAAGATCCGCAGCTGACTCTCGAAATGCGGGCGGCGCATCAGGTGCTCAGGCGCGAGCGTTGGGTAGCAGATGCGCTGCAACTCCTCAAGTTGGTCGAGGTGCTCGATGCGTGTGTCGGTGATAGTGATGTTCATGCCAAACTAGACGATAGGGGCGACCCATGGGGTCGCCCCTACATGCATCCCCAATTCATTCGTGAACCTTCCTTGTAGCGTCTATACTATGCGCAGCGCCTTGTCCAGCACGTCCAGCCCTTCCTGTAGCTGCTCGTCGGTGATGACCAGCGGCATGAGCAGGCGCACGCAGTTGGCGTACAGCCCGGCCCGCATGGTCAAAAGGCCATGCTCGGCACAGTATTGGACAATCTGCAACACCTTGTCGGCGTCAGGCTCGCGGGTGCTGCGGTCCTTCACAATCTCGATCGCGATCATTGCGCCCAGCCCGCGCACGTCGCCGACGCTCGGCACATCTTGGAGCCATGTTTCGCCGCGCGCCCGAACGATCTGCCCGATGCGATTGGCGCGTTCGAGCAAGTTGGTCTGCTCAAAGATATTCAGCACTTCCAACGCGGCGGCGCATGCCAGCGGATTGCCGCCGTACGTCCCGCCGATGCCGCCGACATGCGGTCGGTCCATGATCTCGGCCCGGCCAGTGACGGCGGAAAGTGGTAGCCCGGCAGCAATCGACTTGGCGCTGACCAGCAGATCCGGCTCAGCACCCATCTGCTCCATGGCGAACAGTGTGCCGGTACGCCCGAAGCCGCACTGCACCTCATCGGCAATCAGCACGCTGCCGTTCGTTGTGCAGAACTGCCGCAGCCGCTGCATGAACGCGGGCGGCACTGGAATAAAGCCGGCCTCGCCCTGCACCGGCTCGATGATCACCGCAGCAATCGCCTCCGGCCCAATCTGCGCGATGAGCATGCGCTCGAAGGCTTCCCAGCAGCGCTCCACCGCTTCTTCTTCACTCACGCCCATGCGGTAGGCTGAAGGAAATGGCGCGCGGTAGATTTCCGGCATGAACGGTCCAAAGGTTCTCTTGAACGAGTACTTGCTGGTGAGTGACAGCGTCATGAGCGTGCGGCCATGGTACGCGCCCTCAAATGCAATAATCGCCGGTCGGCCTGTGGCAGCCCGTGCGATCTTGATCGCGTTCTCGACGCCTTCCGCGCCGCTGTTGCCCAGCAGCGTCTTGCACGGCCCGCTGATCGGCACAACGGCGTTGAGGCGCTCGCACAATTCGATGTATGGCTCGTAGGTGCCGACCAGCGCCGAGAAATGGAGCAATTTGTCGGCCTGGGCATGCAGGCTTTCAATGACTTGCGACGGGCGATGGCCAACGTTGAGCGTACCAATGCCACCGACAAAGTCGATAAATGTGTTGCCATCCACATCGGTGACGAGCGCGCCCTCGGCATGATCAATTGCGATCTGATGTGCGCGATACAATCCACCGGCGACAGCCGCATCGCGCCGAGCGAGGATTGCACGCGATCGCGGGCCAGGGATTTCGGTACGGAGTGAAATGCTGCGGGAAACAGCCGTTGTCATACATCCTCCAGATGAGGTGAAGGAAATCAGTGTTGCCCTATCTTACCACAAGCCACAGAATCGCTATTACGGCTCACGTACATACGCATCGGCTGGCTCGACTAGCACGTCGTAGCCGCCGTCGGCGCGACGCAGCCGCCGCATGTGGTAGCCGCGACCTTCCGCTTGTTGCTGGCGCAACTCCGCATCGACATGCGCCTGAATCTCGGCCCACAGCGCCGCTTCGCCATGATAATAGCGGCGGATGAGGTCGTTCAGCGCTTCGTCAGCTTGCCAGCGTATCATGGCGTCTCTCTACATCTTTGTGTAAAAAAGCTGCACCAACTCCATCGCTTCCTGGTGGGAGATGCCGTTCTCCATCAAACTATGGCGGCGAATCAGCTGCGCGATCACTTCATCAATCGTTGCTTCATCGGCGGGTTGGCTGGCGTCAACCCATTCAAGGTGGCGCAGTTGTTCGTAAACAGCACGTGTTGAGCGCATTCGCAGCCCTTCGTGCTCGCGCCAGAAGCGCACGTTCGCCTTGCCGCAGCCGAAACATGCCAGCACCGGCGTGCGCAGCGGCATGTCGTAGGGCGGCAGCGCGCCCGCATAGGCGCTGTTGCCGATGTCCACCGCTTCTTGCCCGTCTGCACCCTCGCTCAGCGCCAGGCGAAAAGCGCGCTGGGTCGTGTCGGCATGGACGCCCGATCCGTCAAATTCGGTGTTGGCCGAGAATGGGCTGCGGTCGAAGATGAAGCCGATCTGCGAAAGGAGGTGATAAAAATAGGCGTCAGCGTCGCGGTAACGGTTGACGAATAATGCGCCGTCCGGCAGGCGTCCGAGTTTTTCGCGCATGGCTTGCCGAATCTGCGGCATCTTGCGCGGGTATAGCAAAATCAGCCGCCGATAAATCGCTTCCAGCAGTGACGAAAGGCCGATCGTGCCGTTGCGCTCGCCAATGCCGAGAATCGAGAAATCGGGCAGCATGGTCATGCCCAGTCGCTGGCAGAGCAGCAGTGTGTCGACGTAAATCCGGTCGGCGTTGCCGATGTCGTTGTGAATGTGCGATTCGAGAAATGCGTATTGCATGCCAGTGCGCTGCAACACCGCGATGCGGTCGCCAAGCTCGTCAATCGTCGATAGGCCAACGGTGTCAGGAATGCCGATGCCATCGACAGAAAGGCCGCTTTCCTGAAGTGCTTGCGATAGGCATGTGTAAAACGTTTCGTAATCGTCCAGCGTGGTGCGGAACGCATCTTCGGTGCTGATGCGGATGCTGGTGAAGCCAAGCCCGCGCGCCATGCGAATTGACTCAAACGCTTTCTCGGCCAGCTTCGGCACCGTGGCGTGTGCAGTCGCTTGCTTAATTTTGCTCGTGCCGATGTACAGGTGAATGCGCCGAAAGCCTGCCTCGTGCGCGGCCTGCACATCCAGCCCGACGCAACGAGCATGCGCGGCAAATTCAATAGAGAGATCGTGCTCCTGCGCTCGCTCGATCAAGCGGCGGTTCATTGCCTGGCCCGGCTCATTCGCGGGATACGCGGGCAGTTCCACTACGCCGACGTCCAACCCATCCATGAACGTGATGCATTGCCACGCCTCGTCGTCGCTCAAGTGAAAGCCTTGCAGCGTGCCGTCGCGCCGCTCGCCGACCGCCTGAAGCGACTCGCGGATGCTGAACACGCCGAAGCGCTGCGCCTTGAGGTAGTCGAACAGCGCGAACAGTTCGACGGCCTCATGGTAGCGGCCATGCGCCGGATTCTCGTCGGTGAGAAAAGGTGGTATCGAGTAATTAGTCATGTGCGGTCACATCCTTCTCCATGGTGACGTACGTTGGCGCGCTGTAGCCTTCGTGCGTGTGCTCGCTGATCACGCGGTAGCCCATGCGCTCGTAGCTGGCGCGCAGGCCGGAAAGTGCTATGCGCGTGGCAAGCTGCACGCGCCGCAACCTGCGCGCCCGTGCCTCGGCTTCGACATGCTCCACCAACTGCCGGGCAATGCCACGCCCGCGCCACGCTGGCAGCACAGCCAGCCGACCGAAATACAAATAGTCTTCTTCTGGGCGGCACAACACGCACCCGACGATCTGGTTATCCGCTTCGGCAACAAGCAGCCGCCCTGCACCAATGCGCTCTCGGAAGCTGCCGAGCGTTTCGCGGGTGACGCTCGACGGCGGGTCGAGCACGCCGTCATGCTCCGCAAAGGCCGTGCGAATGACCGCGAGCGCGGCGGGCAGATCGGCCTCGCTGGCGGCGCGAATGATGATTGGTGTCATGGCAAATATGCTGTTCTTAAATTGGATGTAATCCGGGAAACTCTAGCCCAGCCGTCTCTTCAAAGCCGCACATCAGGTTCATGCACTGCACTGCTGTGCCAGCCGCGCCCTTCATCAGATTGTCGATCGCGCAGATGCTGACCACCCGCCCGCTTGCTTCGTCGAGCGCGAAGCCGACATCGGCGTAATTGCTGCCTGCTAAAATCTTCGGTTCCGGCAGCCGATAGGTGCCCTGTCGCTCGCGCACGATCCGCACGAATGGTTCGCTGTTGTAGGCGCTGCGGTAGGCCCGCCACAAATCTTTTTCGGCGATAGCTTTATTTGGAAACACATGCGCCGTCGCCAGCGCGCCGCGCACCAGTTCGATGCTCGTCACCGACATATGCACGCGCTCCATGCCCGTCGCTTGCATGACCTCGGCTGTGTGGCGGTGGCCGGTTGGTGCGAACGAGCGCACCGCGCCGCTGCGCTCCGGGTGGTGCGACGAATTGCTCGCCTGCGCGCCGCCCTCTGACGAGCCGACCTTGACCTCCACGACCACATCGCGCGCCGCGTCGAGCAACCCGGCGCGCGCCAGCGGCAGCAGCGCCAGGTTCGTCGCGGTGGCGTTGCAGCCCACGCCGCTGACGTAGCTGGCCTGCCGAATCTCATCGCGGTGCAGTTCCGGCAGTCCGTACACAAAGCGGTCGAGCCATTCCGGCGCTGGGTGCGGCTCGCCGTACCAGCGTTCGTAAGCCGCCGCGTCACGCAGCCGAAAGTCCGCCGAGCAGTCGACAATTTTCGGCGCAAGCTGCGAAAATTCGGTGATGCGCCTGGCTGCCGAGCCGTGCGGCAGCGCCAGGAACAGTACATCGCATGGCTCGACCGCGCTCGACGGCACGTATTGCAAGGCCGTGCGCCCGCGCAGGTTCGGGTGCGTACTGGCGACCGGCTTGCCGCCCAGCCGCTCGGACGTGACCTGTGCGACTTCGACATGCGGGTGGAACAGCAGCAGCCGCAGCAACTCGCCGCCGACGTAGCCGCTGCCGCCAATAATGCTTGCTCGTATCACAATGCTTTCTCCACACATGACACGATGACATGATGAAGGGATGACAGATTATGATTAACATCATCGTCTCATCGTGTCATCGTGTCACCGTGTCATGCGCGTGCAGTGGCAATCGTGTAGTCAATAATCCGTGCCGGAATGTTCACGCCGGTGGTGTCGATGCTGTTGCGGAACTCCATGGTGTAGTTCACTTCGTTGACCAGCAAGCGTCCATCTTTATCTTCCAGCACGTCAATCGCGACCACGCCGCCGCCGACCGCCTGGGCCGCGCCGATGCAGATGTCGGCCAAGGCAGGCGTGACCGGGCAGTTGCTGGCCTGGCCGCCGCGCGCCGTGTTGGTGATCCAGTGACCGCTGGTGCGATAGATTGCGCAGATGCACTCGTCGCCGACCACAAAGGCACGGATGTCGCGGCCATGTGGCTTTGGAATATACTCCTGGATGTAGAAAATCGAGTGATGATACGAGCCGAGCACCTGCTTGTGCTCCAGCACCGCTTCGGCGGCCTCGCGGTCGTTGACCTTGGCGATCAGGCGGCCCCATGAGCCAATCGCGGGCTTGAGCACCGCCGGGTAGCCAAGCTCCTCAATCGCCTGAATTGCCGACTCCGGCGTGAAGGCCATGCGGGTGCGCGGAGTCGGCACGCCGTTCTTGATCAGCGCCTCGGTGGTCTTGAACTTGTCACCGCACACGTCGGCCACCTCGGCGGTGTTGACGGTTGGCACGCCTGCGTCATTCAGCACCTTCAGCGCGTACAGCGCCCGCGAGTGGTGAATGCTGCGTTCCAGCACCACGTCATACGGATAATGGCCGTTGTTCAGGTCAAACACAAGCTCGTCGTCGTTGAGGCGCGTGTACGTCAGCCCGCGCCGGTCGAGTTCGGTCAGCAGCAGCTTCTCCTCGACACGAATGCGGGAGCAAAGAATGCCAATTCTCATTGTTATCTCCATTCAAAAGATGACACGATGACATGCACACCATTGAGGGCAAGCTTTCACCTTGCCACCGTGTCATCGTGCCATTTCTACTCGCCCCAATCTTCGCCGACTTCCGGCGCGAGGGCCAGTTCGGCTGGGTCCACGCTGACGATCTCAAGTTCGGCGGCGCAATCCGGGCAGGTGATAATCTCGCCCTCGACGGCGTCGGCGGCAAGCGTGATTTCAGCGTCACATTCCGGGCAATTGGCGTTCATGGTGAAAATCCTTTCTTGGATATAAAGAACAAAGGATAATAATTTACAACCAAACTGACGACCGACGGCGGTTGACGACGGACGACGGACGATGGGGCATACTTAATCCATCGTCTATCGTCCATCGTCCATTGTCATGAAATCGATAACCGCTTCCGTCACCTCCTCGGTTGTGGCTGTGCCGCCCATGTCGGGCGTGCGCGGGCCGTTGGCGAGCGTCGCAGTCACTGTATGACGAATACGGTTGGCTGCCAGCGTCCATCGTTCATTGTCAATCATGCTGCGTGTCGCGAGATGCTCCAGCAGCATTGCCGCACAGCTGATTGCCGCCAGCGGATTAGCAATACCTTTGCCCGCAATGTCGGGTGCGGCGCCATGCACCGGCTCGAACAGCGCATGCTGCTCACCGATATTGGCCGAGCTTGCCAATCCAAGCCCGCCGCCCCAATAACTCGCCACATCCGACAGAATGTCGCCAAACATGTTAGTTGTCACGATTACATCGAAGCGCTCGGGCCGTTGCACCAACTGAAGCGCGGCGTTGTCCACCAGCAGTTCGTCCACCACAATATCGGGATATTCCCTGGCAACCTGAAGCGCCGTCTCGCGAAACAAGCCGTCGGTCACGGGCAGCACGTTGGCTTTGTGGACTATTGTCACCTTTCGTCGTTGATCATCCGCTGTTCGCCGGTTGCACGCCAGATCAAACGCCATGCGCACGATCCGCTCGCTGGCCCGCCGGGTGATCACGCGCTCGGCGATGGCCGTCGCGCCGTCGTCCTCCAGCCGCTCGCGACCCATGTACAAGTCTTCGGTATTTTCGCGGACCACCACCATGTCGATCATGGACGAAGATATGTCTTGATGGTTTGTCATGCTGACAACTGGCCGGATGTTCGCATACAAATCCAATGCCCGCCGCAGCGCAACGATTGGGCTGCGGTAGCCCGGCACGGCATGGCTTGGCGAGGCGACCGCGCCGAACAGCACCGCGTCGGATTGCCGCGCCGCCACGAGTGTTTCCTCTGGCAGCGCCGTGCCATGCTGCTCGAAGCATGCCCAGCCGGCCTCGGCCTCGCGGAACTCCAGCGGCAGCCCGGTCGCTTGCAACACCGCGACAGCGGTCGGAATGACCTCGCGCCCAATGCCGTCGCCGGGAATGACCAGGATGCGAAATGACTGTACAGTGTCACTCATCGGTGTTCCTCTGTGAGCGCACAAATATCTTCGACCAAGCGTTCAATCTCCTTCGTTAATGCCGGATCATCGGCAGCCATGCGTGCAGTGCGTTCCCAACGTTCGGCCATCTTATCTGGCTTGATTGGACAACGCTTGCCGTGGATGAGCAGCCGTTTTTCGCCGGGATGATAGCGCCGGTTGAGCGCGAACAACAGATTGAAGAACACCATCTGCATTGTGTAGCGGCGGTGCTGAACGAATAAAAGATCACCGCGTTGTTGTGCTTTCCTCAAATGTTCCATGTACGTTTGGAACAGAAACGGATTATCGTGTAATAACAATTGGCGCGTCGGTTCGGGATAGCTCGCACGCAGCCGTTCTTGCAACATGCCTAATTCGCCTGCTGGATCGTAGAGCACATGGCCGGTATCGAGATAATAGAACTGCGCGGTGACAAAGCCCTCGCCGTTCAATCCTTCATCGTATGCCCGCTCGATGTCACTGCGCAGTTCGTCAAGATTGACATAGACAAGCTCGACGGGTCGCCCGCCAATGTTCAGATGATCCTCAAGTCCCCAATAGGTCACGCCGATGTTCATGCTGCCTTCATCGGCTACATGATAAAGGCGATCTTCCCGCTCCTCCGACGAAGCCAGCGACGCCCGCCAGTACGCATGCAGGTCGATGTCGGACGAATCGTCGGCTAGACCGGACGCCACCGAGCCGCCCAGCGTGATGCCGATGATCCCCCGCAGCCCGACCATGGCTTCGGCCACGAGCTGAGCTTGCTCGCGTATTGGTTGAGCAATAGTGGTCATGAAGAACCTTTATTATCCGTTCGCTGCCTGCCCTGGAAAGCGCCCATGCTGCTTATAGAACGGCACGATCCCGCCCGCAGCCCACACTTCGCGCAGAAATGCAGGCGGCGGCGGCAGTTGAATTGTCTCGCCGTCAGTAGTGATACGCCCGTTTGCAAGGTCAAGCTCGACCTCCTGACCGTCATGAAGCTGTTCGGTCAGGTCGGCCTCGAAGCATGGGATGCCAAGGTTCAGCGCGTTGCGGTAGAAAATACGGGCGAACAGCGGCGCAATGATCGCGCCAACGCCGACCATCTTCAGCGCTAGCGGCGCATATTCGCGCGACGAGCCGCAGCCGAAGTTTGGCCCGGCGACGATCAGGTCGCCCGGCTGAACGGTGCCCGCGAACTCAGGCCGGGCCTCCACAAACGGGTACTTCCGCAGCGCCGATTCTTCCTTCAACATGTACGGCGCGTAACGTCCAGGAACGATCTGATCGGTGTTTACATCCGAGCCGAAAAGCCACACACGAGCCATATGTCCTCCAAATATTTATTGCAGATTGTAGATTGCAGATTGCAGATTATTCTTGCATCGATCTAAAATCTATAATCTGCAATCTGCAATTACATGTCACCCCATCACCTCAGCCGGGTGCGTGATGTAGCCAGTCAGCGCGGTGGCCGCCGCCACCTCCGGCGACGCAAGGTAGATCTGCGCTTCCGGCGAGCCCATGCGTCCGCGGAAATTGCGATTGCCGGTGAACAGGCAGGTTTCGCCCGGCGCGAGCACGCCCATGTGCCGCCGATGCACGCGCCACAGCCTGGCGTGCCGAGCGCCGCGCCTGCCTGAAGCAGTGTCAAAAGCGTGCCGTCCTCGGTCGCTTGCTGGAGCGCCTCGCTCGTGGCTGGCACGACCAGCAGCCGCACGCCGTTTGCGACCCGGCGGCCCTTGAGGATGCGCGCCGCAGCGGCCATGTCGTTGTAATGGCCGTTGGTGCAGGTGCCGAGATAGACCACATCTACCGGCACGCGGCCAAGCTCGGCCAAATCCTTAACGTTATCGACGAAGCTGGGCACGCTAACCTGCGGCTCCAGCGTATCGAGATCGACTTCCACCGTCCGGCAGTAGGTCGCGCCCTCTTCGACCCGCAACCATTCCGGCACGCTGATGCCGCGCTGCCGGGCATGCGCTTCCCATCCTTCGCCAGTTGGCGGGACGATGCCCGCCTTCGCGCCCACCTCGATCGACAGCGTCGCCAGCGTCATGCGGTCGGTCACGGGCAGGAAGCCGACACCGTGCCACTCGACCGATTGGTAAGTCGCGCCGTCAGCCCGAATCTCGCGCGCTACCTTCAGTGCCAAGTCCTTGGCACTCACGCCTGGCCGGAAGCTGCCGCGCGCCTGCACGCGCACGGTTTCCGGCACGCGCAGCCACGTCTGCCCGGTCGCTATCGCCAGCGCGATGTCGGTTGTGCCCATGCCGGTGCCGAATGCGCCCACCGCGCCGTAGCCAGTCGAGTGCGAGTCGCTGCCGAGGATCAGCATGCCGGGCCGGGCCAGCCCTTCCTCGACCAGCACCGGGTGCGAGATGCCGCGCCCCACGTCGAAGAAGTGCTTGATGCCCTGCTCGCGCACCCAGCGCCGCAGCCCAGCCTGGTGTTCGGCGTTCTGCACGGTGGACGCCGGGGCGACATGATCCACCACCACGGCGATCTTCTCAGTGTTCCACACCTTCTCAGCGCCAAGCTCGTCCCGAAACACCTTGATGATGCTTGGCGACAGGCTGTCATGCATCATCACCAGATCGACATTCACCACCACGTTCTCGCCCGCGCGGGCGTGCTGCCCGGAAGCGTGCGAAAGAATCTGTTCCGCCAGCGTTTGTGCCATCTTCCGATGCTCCTTTGTCGTTGTGGCAATGCGCACCATCGTATTGCCAGCAATAATGAGCGATTTGACTGCTGCAAGGCACACAAATGCCACATACAGCACAAAGAGAACACACCAGAGCGCGAGGCCACGTCACTGTGGTCTTTGTGCCATCTGTGGCACGACATACAAAAAGCCCGCCTCACCGTCTGGTGAAGCGGGCTGTCTGACCGTTACTTCCTTCGCGCAGACAAGCGAGCTTAACCAGACCCGAGGGCCGGCTTTTTGCTCTGCTTAACTTGCTTGGCGAAGAACGAGTTCATACGTTTGTTCCTGTTGATGTTGGCGCGGAGTATAGCAGCAACAGCTTGACTTGTCAAGATTGACAAATGAGTGCTGGAGGCGTATAATTATGTTTGTTGACCCCCTCCCCAGGGGGTAGGAGGTAAGAATGGATCGACAGAAGCAAGATCTGCTCAATCGGCTGAAAACGATTGAGGGTCACGTACGCGGCGTGCAGCGCATGATCGATGCCGACGAATACTGTATTGACATTATTAAGCAGACGCAGGCCATCCAGCGCGCGCTCGATAAGTTCAACAGCCTGATACTTGCCGGACATCTCAACGGCTGTGTCACTACCGCAATTCGTGGCGAGCAGCCCGACGAGCGTGAGCGCGTGGTGCAGGAGTTGCTACAGGTTTTTGATGCCACCAATAAGCTTTAGTGCAAAGGAGAACATACTCATGGTCGCTCAATTCAAAGTTCCCGAAGTTTCATGCCAGCACTGCATCAACGCAATCACCAGCGAAGTATCGACGCTCGATGGCGTCAAGAACGTCAACGTCAACCTCGACGATAAGACCGTCACAGTTGAGCATGGCGAAAATGTAGCCGTTAACCAGATCGTCGAGGCCATTCACGAGGCTGGCTACGACGACGTCACGCGGCTTAATTAGTTCTAAGCCACAAAGCGTACGGATCTGTTGCACATGAGTGTTGCTAGGAGCCGTTGGGTTTACTCACGCTCGTGTGCAATACATTCTCTGTGATCTCTGTGATCTTTGTGGCAAGCGAGTAGTTATGGCAGAGCAACAAATACAACTGCCGATCACCGGCATGACATGCGCGTCATGCTCAAATCGGGTGGCGAAGGCACTGAAGAAAGTGCCGGGCGTGGCAAATGCTGAGGTGAATTTGGCGACCGAGCAAGCCTCGGTGACGTACGACCCGGCGCAGATTCAGCCAGCCCAATTCCAAGAAGCTGTCGAGAAGGCTGGCTACGGCGTGATTACCGATCAGCTTGATTTTCCGGTGACAGGCATGACCTGCGCGTCGTGCGTGAACCGCGTCCAGAAGGCGCTGAAGAAGGTGCCGGGCGTGCTCGACGCCGAGGTCAACCTCGCCAGCGAGCATGCTGCCGTCACCTATTTGCCGACCGCGACGGGCTGGAGCGAACTCAAGGCTGCCGTGGAAAAAGCGGGCTACGGCGTGGTCGAAACAACCGAAACCGAGCCGGGCACGATGGAGGACGCCGAGGCGACCGCCCGCCAGCGCGACCTGGCCGACAAGCGCCGCAAACTGATCGTCGCCGTGGCGCTGGGGCTGCCGCTGTTCGTGCTGTCCATGGCGCGCGACTTCGGCCTGATTTCACCGTGGCTGACGTCATTCTGGGCCAACAACGAAGCACTGATGCACCATGACGGCGGCATGAACATGATGCATTACCCGGCCTACGCCGACATGCTGAACTGGGTGTTTCTGGTGCTGGCGACGCCGGTCCAGTTCTACAGCGGGCGCGATTTTTATGTCCACGCCTGGAAGGCGTTCAAGGCGCGCACCGCCAACATGGACACCCTGATCGCGCTCGGCTCGTCGGCGGCGTACTTCTACAGCATTTTTGTGCTCATTCTCGGCATGGCCGGCCATGTGTATTTCGAGACAGCGGCGCTGATCATCGCGCTGATTCTGGTTGGTAAATATCTAGAAGCGCGTGCCAGAGTTAGACAAGCACCGCCATCCGGGCGCTCATGGGCTTGCAGGCCAAGACCGCACGCGTGGTGCGCGGCGATGCCGAGCATGACATTCCGATCGAGCAAGTTCGTAAAGGCGATATTGTGATCGTCCGACCGGGCGAAAAGATTCCGGTCGATGGCGTAATCATCAACGGGCAGTCGAGTATTGACGAGAGCATGGTCACCGGCGAAAGCCTGCCAGTGACCAAAACGACCGGCGATCAGGTGGTTGGCGCGACGGTCAACAAGAACGGCAGCTTCCAGTTCCGCGCGACGCGCGTCGGCAAAGACACCGTGCTGGCGCAGATCATTCGGCTGGTGCAGCAGGCGCAGGGCAGCCGCGCGCCGGTGCAGCGCCTGGTGGATCAGGTCGCGGCGGTGTTCGTACCAGTCGTGATCGGCATCGCGCTGCTGACGTTTCTGGCGTGGTATTTCCTGAGCGGCGTTGGCTTCACGCAGGCGCTGATCTTCGCCGTGGCTGTGCTGGTGATTGCATGTCCATGCGCGCTCGGTCTTGCGACACCGACCGCGATCATGGTTGGCACCGGCACAGGCGCGGAGCACGGCATCCTGATCAAGAATGCTGAAAGCCTGGAGCGCGCTGGCGCAATCGGAACCGTCGTGCTGGACAAGACCGGCACGATTACCGAGGGCAAGCCGAAGGTTACTGACATTGTAGATTGCAAATTGCAAATTGCAGATTACGCTGTTTCGCGCAGAGGCGCCATCATGATGGATAGAGCAGATCAATCTGAAATCTACAATCTGCAATCTGAAATGCTGCGCCTTGCCGCTTCCGCCGAGCGTGGCTCGGAGCACCCGCTCGGTGAGGCAATCGTGCAAGCAGCGCAGGAGCGCGGACTGACCTTGAGCCAGCCGCAGCAGTTCGAGGCAATTGCCGGGCATGGCATCACCGCGCAGGTGGATGATCATGTGGTGCTGCTGGGCAACATGCGGCTTATGCAGAATTGGAGCGTGGACACCAGTGGCGTAGCGGCGGAAGTCGAGCGATTGCAGGGCGACGGCAAGACGGCTATGATCGTCGCGACAGACGGCGCGGCATTAGGCGTGCTGGCCGTGGCCGACACGGTGAAGCCAACGTCGCGGGCGGCTGTGCAGGCGCTGCGTCAGCAGGGCATCGATGTGGTCATGCTGACTGGCGATAACCAGCGCACCGCCGATGCGATCGCGCGCGAGGTTGGCATCGAGCGCGTGCGGGCCGAGGTGCTGCCGGAAGATAAAGCCGACGAAGTGAAGCGGCTGCAAGGCGAAGGCCGCGTGGTTGCCATGGTTGGCGACGGCATCAACGACGCGCCCGCGTTGGCACAGGCCGATGTCGGCATCGCGATCGGCACCGGCACCGACGTCGCCATGGAGGCCGCCGACGTGACGCTGATGCGCGGTGATCTTTCCAGCGTACCGCAGGCGATTGCGCTCAGCAAGCGCACGCTGAAGACTATTAAGTGGAACCTGTTCTGGGCGTTTATCTACAACGTGATCGGCATTCCGATTGCTGCTGGCGTGCTGTATCCGTTCTTTGGTATTCAGCTCAGCCCAATCATTGCCGCCGGAGCCATGGCGTTTAGCTCGGTGTTCGTTGTGACCAATAGCTTGAGGTTGCGGAAGGTGCGGCTGGGGGCGAAGGCAACAGTGTAATATTAGATCGTACTCAAAACGCCGTTAGTGCATGGCCAGGCGCTGCGATCCAGGGGGATCGTAGCGCCTGAGTTCATTTAGTCACATTGCGGGCCTAATGTTTTGGTTGGCGTGGAAGAGCTTAATAGTAAGTCTGCTTTGAGCTCCTGTACGGCTTCCTCCTGAAGTACAGCGTTCGTGTTTGTTGTTGCCATCCACGCAAGCTGCCTACATCAACGCCGACGATCACCTGTCACACGGTCGGCTTGATGTTCTGGTTCATCCGAAATAGGTTGGTCGGGTCATATGTATTCTTCAAGGCCACCAGACGGTCATAGTTTGGGCCGTAGGCAGACCGCGACAGCCGCTCACCTTCCTCACCGAATCCAGCGAAGTTCACATACATTCCACCCGACGAGTACGGCTGCATGTCCGCCACAGTCTTGCGGGACCAGGCGATGACTCGCTCCGAGGCCTGGGGGGCGTCCCAGATCGAGTCAACACTGAAGAGGAAGGGCGTGTGGCGGCTGCCGAATGCCGTCTCTTCGACACCCACCCGCTGCATGGCGCCGCCATAGTGCCAGACCGCCAGCAGCATCGAAGGCATTGGGCGATCATGGGCGTGGGCAATGATGGTGTCTACGACCTGATCGTCAAGATTTGTGAGATCGGTCGATTTGAAATAATAGTATCGCTCTTGCTTTGGGAGGAAGGGATCGAAAAGCGACTGGACTGCCCGGTACGGCATCTGTCCGCTCAAGTCCACCAGCGGCGTGGCGAGCGTTCGCAGCGGTTGGAGCGCGCGCTCCCCGTCGTCAGCAGGACCGGCGTACATGGCCGCGATAATGATGATCGGCTGATTACGAATCTCCGCGGGAAATGCTTCTATGTCGGGAATACCCCAGAAATACGCCTGCGAGCTGATCTCATCGGGCGCCGTGGCCATGAAATCGCGCCAGGCAGGCAGGATCGCAGGGGCGTCTGCCAGCGGATACATTGCTGCACACATCATCACCGTAGGGCCGACGGGGTGTAGGCGATACTGGAACGCCGTCACAACGCCGAAGTTGCCGCTGCCTCCCCGCACTCCCCAGAACAGGTCTGGATTCTCAGTCTCGCTGGCCGTGCGCAACTGACCGTCAGCCGTGACGATATCTACGGCAAGCAGATTGTCGCAACTCAGGCCATGCTTGCTGCGCAGCCAGCCCAGCCCGCCGCCCAGTGTCAGCCCGGCGATGCCAGTGGTGGAGACGACACCGCCTGGTGCGGCCAGGCCGAAAATCTGCGTCTCAGCGTCCAGATCACCCCATGTGACTCCGCCCTGAGCCCAAGCCGTGCGGGTCTGCGGATCGACGCGGATGCCCTTCATCAGCGACAGGTCGATCATCAGCCCGCCATCGCAGACTGCATTTCCGGCCACGTTATGGCCGCCCCCTCGTACCGCCACGAGCAGCTTGTGGGCACGGGCGAAGGTGACGGCGGCGATCACGTCGGCTGCACCGGCGCAGCGGACAATCAGTGCCGGCCGCCGGTCGATCAGGCCGTTCCAGACCTGGCGGACCTCATCATATCCTGCATCTGATGGCCCGAGTAGAGGACCGCGTAAACTTGCTTTGAACGCTTGCACTACTGCTTCGTCGAGTCTGGCTGTGTTTGCTCCGGTCGCTGTGGTCTGCTGCACCTCTGTCATGGCGTACCCCCTTGTGTGAATGAAACCCAACATCATCACGATAGGGGTACGATACCAGAGGCAGCGTTTGCAGATCGTTTGATCGACCGTTTGATGAGGAGAAATTTAAAGCAGTTCCTTGAGCATGGACTGTGCATCTTGCAGATCGGGCGTGTCGAACCCTTCATTGAACCAGCCGTAGACCTGGGCCAGCAGCGTTCGAGCTTCTTCGCGCTTGCCCTGGCGCTGCCACAAACGGCTCAAGCTCATCGCTGCTCGCAGTTCCAGTGATCTGGCCTGCTGACGGCGGGCACATTCCATTGCCTGCTGAAACCATGACTCCGCCTCGTTCTCGGCCTCACCTTGTCTCAGCAACAACTCTCCCCTAAGGCGATACAACTCCGCAATCCAGTAGCGCTCCGCAGTCCTCCGCGCTATTGCCAATGCCTTGGTCAGCGCCGTAAGCCCCTCGCTCGTCTTCCCAAGGCAGTCATATACTTCTGCCAGCACGGAGAGGAAATATGGCAGCTGCAGTCTCGCTCCAGTAGTCTGGTAGGTCGCAAGCCCCTGAAGGAACTGATCAATGCCGCTTTCCACCTGCCCTTGCCGCACTCGTGCCCAACCGGACAGTATCGTGCCACACGCTGCATACAAGGCAAACTGGTGATTGGTGGCAATACCGACCATGGCATCTGCAGATCCCTGGCCGGCGCTGTGTCCCGACATAACTGGTGGAGAATCGCTTGGAAAAGAAGTGCGGCAGCCTGGCTAAACGGATGGCCGAGTTGATCTGCCAGTGCCACCGCTTGTTGAATCTGGTGCTGCGCCTGGTCTGGATAACCAAGCAGCCATAAGATCCAGGCGCCATAGCGCAGGCACCCCACGCCTGAATCATGGCCATACCGGAATGCATGGATGCCGTGGTGCTGGCGATTATAATGGGTCATGCCACAGGCCAAGTGATCTTGGGCCTGCGTAAGCTCACCGAGGAGAAAAAGGCTTGTGCCCATCGCCCGATGAGCCGTCACAAGCTTCACGGGATCGCACTGGTTTTCGGACAGCATGAGAAGCTTCCCCGCCAGCTCGTACGCCTTACGATAATCTGCGCGCACTAAATAACAGTTCCACAATCCATGCATGACTGGATAGAGGAGCGGTGTGTCCCGATCCTGCTGACAGAGTTCCCATGCCCGCGCGTAGACCTTCTCCACATCAGGATGGCCGAAACCTTTGGTGATGACAAGGGGCACACCGAGGGCCGTCTGCAGCGCAAGCTCACTTTCATCGCGTTCCGGGATCTTCGGGAGAGTCCGCAGCAATGCCAATGCATTTCTAAGCAGATCGATCGCGTCTTGATTGGCATAAATTCGCTGCGCCACCGCGGCCGCCCGCTGGTAGAACGAGATTGCCAGCGCTACCAGGCCGGCGCGCTCATAGTGCATGGCCACCTGCCCGCTCACGTCGTCCAGATTGGTCGCATACACCTGCTCCAGGGCCTGAGCCACCCGCCGGTGCAGCAGACGCCTGCGGGCATTGCTCACTTGAGCATAGGCGACATCGCGGATTTTGTCATGGCTGAAGTCATACCAGGCAGGCCCCTGTTCCCGGATGATATGCCGCTGCTGCAGTTCATCCAGCCCCTCCACCACGCGGCGTTCGTCGCCGTCGCTGGCCTGTGCCAGGACATCGAACGTGAACTTGCGGCCGATGATCGCTGCCAGAGTGGCCAGCGTGTGAGCGAGCGGCGAAAGTTGGGCCAGGCGGGATTCGATGACCGCCTGGATTCTGGGGGGTAGCGGCGCCAGGTGGGGCGCAGCGATTGATTGATTGTCCCTGGCCGCTCGCTCGTCCGCTCCTCGTCCCAGGTTCGCGCGCACCATCTCCACCACAAACAGCGGATTGCCCTCTGTCTCCCTGTACAGATCGGCGGCCCGCTCCGCATCGACTGGACTGCCGCTGATGTGCGTTGCCAGCCGCGCGGTCTCCTCGGCGCTCAGCGGCGCCAGTTCGATCTCGGTGAACCGCCTGCCCTGGCGTAGTTGCCACAGCAGTGAGGCCAACGAGGGATGCTCCTCCAGTTCTTCTGAACGGATCGAGCACACGATCAACACCCTCGCTTGTGGATCAGCATGCAGCAGGTAGTGCAGCCACTCCAGCGTGTCCCGGTCACACCATTGGAGATCATCCAGAACCAGCAGCGGTGATTTTGCCGTCCGCAGCGCGCGGGCCAGGGCTTCAAACAGCCGCTGGCGCTGCCAGCCTTCCGTCATCGGTTCTGGATGGGGCAGATCGGAGCACTCCACGAGCAGTTCCGGCAGCAGCCGGGCCACTTCCGTAAGCCAGAGCGCATCTAGATTGTGCAGCGTTGTCCGCATGCCCGCTGAGCGCAGCCACTCCGTGACCGGAGCATAGGCCAGCCTGTCTGCGGCGGCATAGCAGCGGGATGCTGCGGTGGTGAACCCTTGCTGCCCCACCCATGTCAGCAACTCCTCGGCCAGACGTGATTTCCCAATGCCCGCTTCGCCGACGAGCAGGGCAACGTGTGGGCCTCCTTGAACAGTCTGACACCAGATGGCCAGCAGTTGCTGCCACTCCCGTTGGCGGCCGACCAGGGGGAGTAATGTGGTCTGCGGTGTTGCAGGGGAGCTCTCCAGATGCAGCAGGCGCTCGTAGGCTGCGCGGGTGGCCGGCAGCGGCTCGACACTCAACTTCTGTTGGAGTGTCGTGACACAGGTATGATAGACGCGCACGGCCCCGGCCCGATCGCCGTTGAGCGTGTGGAGACGCATCAGACGGAGATAGGTGTCTTCGTGCAGCGGGTCATGGCGGAGTAGGCGCTGGGCATAGCGAATGGCTGAGCGGTAGTCGCGCTGGTCTTCTAACAGTGGAATTAATTGCTCCAACACGCAAAGAAATCGAGCACGTAGTTGTTCCCGTTCGGGTGCGATCCAGTCGTCGTAGCAACTGGGCACCAGATCTCCCCGATAGAGAGTCACTGCCTCGGCGAGGGCGTGCTGGAGTATCCGTTGATCTCCTGCTTGTTCTGCTTCCGCTGCCCGTTGAACTGCGCCTTCAAACCTGGCCACGTCCAGGGTAAATGAGGTATCCGATTGCCATTGAAGCGTCTGCGTCTTCATGTCGAGATAGTGATCGATGTCGGGCAGGAGGCTACGCAACTGGTGCAGCAGATAGCGCAGGTTGGTACGTGCCTGTGACTCAGTTGAGTCAGGCCAGAAGAGGAAGGCGATATGGTGACGATGCTGGGGCGCGTCGTGATGGAGTGCCAGGTAGGCCAGCAAAGCTTGAAGGCGTACTGAAGTGATGGCTATAGACGTATTGCCATGAACCAGACGGAAGTCACCTAACAGTTGTATGTGGAGGGTTGACAGCACGGCAGACCCCTCTTTGTTGTCTCGCTTTTAGCGTATAAATAATAGTACAGCCACTGGTGCAATGCAAGTCCTCGCTTCACCACGCAAGGAGCAGTCGCCGTGTATTCCTGGCTTTATGGTGCGGAACCACCTGCATTACTGAGAATAGATGGGAATTTTTCAAACGCATCTTTGTGCGGCACGTTACTGTGATGTGGCGGCGGTTACTCGTGTGGGATTGAAGCGTTCGAGCATGGGCACTATGAAGGAGGCCTTTTCGAGCGATCGATGATCCCTTCTGGCTGGCTACAACATAGCATTATCTGAGGCTGATTGTGTACGCACTCGGATGCTATGAGCACGCCGAGCAACGGCAACTGATCGCTCTCTTGGCCTCAGCCCCGCACATGGCTAGGGCTTTATGTGACTGGCCTAGCGACTCTTGATCCAATCTAGCGAAGCAGAACAGCAGCTATGCTGCTGACCTTGATCCCCTAGCATGTGATCATGAATGGATGCATCCACATCATAGTGCAGCAGTTCTATGCTGAACTGGAAGTCAGCTTACTGCTTGATAGTGTCACGACGCGCGGGTGCGCGGACGATCGCTGGCGCTTGACGCGACAGTGCTGAGACTCTTGCCAATGGCCCATCATGATCACCATGATGGGCGAAGTAGCGGGATGCGAAAGGTAAGCGGCTTACTGGAGTTTGTTCAAAGAGCCGCACTGCTCAGTGTTCGTGGTGACGAACTCGCTGCGATTGCGGAAGGTGCGGTTGGGGACACTAGCAGTCTGATACTTCACACTTTGCGGTTGAGAAACAAGCGGTCTCAGAAGATAGCGCATTGCTACTCCTCTAAGTCGCCGCTTGTCTATGTCTTAGATTGAGCGGCGCCGCAGCCACAATCCCATACCCCCGACGATCAGCGCGGCTAATGCCAGCGCCAGCAACGGAAAATCGGTGCCACCGGTGTTTGGCAGGCTTGCCGGTGTGTTCGAGCCCGTGCTTGGCAGAATACTCAACGGGGCATTCACATCCACACGCACAACCTGCCCCATGCCGGGCGGCACGCCGAAGCCAAAGTTCGAGACGTACAGCTTGCCGTCCGTCCCAAAGGTCATCGCCGTTGGGAATGTCAGCCCGGTTGCCACAGATTCAAACGTACCACCATCCGTCATTCGTACTACTCGTCCCGAACCTACCGCCGAAGGGCCGGGAAAACCGGGTGTCGTATCGCTTTCCAGAACATATAGCTTGCCTTGAGCGTCAAACGCCATGCCGAGCACCGTTGTTAGCCCGCGCGCAAAGATGTCGATCTGTCCATCCATCGTGATGCGGTAGATATTGGACGACCCGGGTTGTACTGGAAAGGTGCCAAGGTTGCCAATGTAGAAGTTGCCGTCGTGGAAGGCTACCGCCGTCGGCACGATATGCCCTTGGCTGGCCGAGATGTCGAGTACCCGGCGGATATCGCCGCTGCGGGTGACTTCGTCCAACGCGCCATGGTTCGACTCGGCAACATAGAGCTTCCCGCCAACCTCGGCCATGCCGTAGGACGTTTCATCCGGCTCGAAATCGTCTTCGTCGGGGTTTGCCACAGGGTGGCTGCGCACGAAGGCGCTCAGATCGGCGACGAACATCGAGGTGCCATCTGAGTTGACCTTGATGACGCCGTTCGGTTCATCGGCGATGCCGTGCGAGCACCCCGCCCCAGCCAGCAAGGCGTACAGCACATTGCCGATGAACGCGACATCTGCCACACCGCTAACGAATCCACCGCTTCCAGCGCTGGTCTGACTCGATGGCAGCGTTTCGACAACTGTGGTGCGCGTGCCATCAGGGCCGATCTTGGAGATACGAGCAGTCTTGCCACCAGTATAGGGGCCAACCGGTGGCACAACCTGCTCGCAGATTCCGGCAGTGGAGCTCGACCCGCTCACACCGCCCTCGGCGACGTACAGGTTGCCGTCTGGCCCGAACGTCAAGCCGCGCGGATTGTTCAGTCCCGTCGCGACCACCGTTACATTGGCCGAGGGTTGGGGCGGAGCCGGTTGCTGCGCACGGGCAGTGCTGCTAGAAAAGACCAGCATGATCATGAGCAGCGTTGCTGTGCACGGGTACACCTTGCGTGCTATGTACCGCATACGTATCCTCCTTTTGCTATCCTTAAATGACAGTTTTGGTAGTGTAATCCTTGATAGAAGCTGGTTTCGGCATGCTCACCGATTAACTCACCTCCTTTGCATGGGCGCATCGCATAGTCGCACAGTGTCGGTTTGATTATCGTCGTCTCTTTTCCCTCCATCTGCTCCTTCAAGAAAGCGAATAATTCCTTTCATGTCGGCGGCATAGCCCAGCGTGAGATCTCACGCTTAGTCATGGCTTCGCTCCTTTCTTGATACCCGTGTGCGACCATACCGTGTTCCCGCATCTATTAGCATGTAGGATCAGTAAAGGGTCCATCGCTGCTGCTATCCATCAGGCTGATGCCATGACATCATATGCAACGTGACGGTTGGTATCGTTTTGTGATACAAAAGTGGTACACATTTTCTGCTTGCTACGACCGACTGTTGCCATGTGCGGGAGGTGGCTAATCGACAAAAACTTTTTATTTGGCCGCTGGCTCATCTGATTGATCTTGCACGCTGGCATGCGTCATCGACGCGAGCATGACGAAGTCAATGCGTGCAGCAATGCGTGTCCTACTGTGGCGCATCGGTTGTGGAGTTTGCGTCAACAGGCAAACTGCTCGGTGCCCGTTGTAATGAACTCACTGCGATTGCGGAAGGTCCTGCTGGGCGCGTAGGCGACGCCAAAAGTAGCTTGAGAATAAGACGGCCTTTCTGTCTATCCAATTGGGAATCTGATAGTAGCATCCATATAGTGTAGTAGTCAGGCATATGGGATGGGAAGGCGTTCGAATCTATAGAATGAGCAACGATGTAATCAGGGAGTTTTGTTGTTTGGCTCACAAGGTGAAGCCTGTTGAGATGGATATTCAGCGCCGGCGGCACAATCATGCGCCGCTGGATGGCGACTGTGCTGCCAGCCGCCCCTCCTGCCAGCAAGATGAGACCTACCGCAAGCATGCTTACAACGACATTCATGGATGTTGTGCGGGATAGCACCATCCCAACAGTACGCTCTTTATCGCCTATGAGTTCCATGGTGACCTCCAGTCAAATCATGATCATTCAGGAAGAACGATGAATCGTTGAACTGGCCTGATTACAGCATAGATGGGGTTCTAAAAGGTACTCTTTTGTGGTACACTGAGCGATACTTCGTGGATACATCAATCAACTCCGCCAGCTCCGCATCACGGCTTCCAGCAGCACAGCATGATGAGGTGAAGGATGGACGAGAACTTCTCGCTTGGCTATTGGTTGAAACGGCAGCGCAAAGCGCGCGACCTGACGCAGGCGGAGCTTGCCCAACAGGTCGGGATCGCACAGGTGACGCTGCGCAAAATTGAGGCCGACGAGCGCCGCCCTTCTGTACAGGTCGCAACGTGCATTGCCGACAGCCTCCAACTCGCCACTGAGGAGCGCGAGGCACTCTTGCACGTTATCCGCGCGCACCTCAGTCCGGAACATCTCGCCCTTGCCTCGCGCCCAACCAACCATGCACGCCGCCACAACCTGCCCGCGCCGCCAAACGCACTGATCGGTCGCGCCGCCGATGTCGCCAACGTGACGGCGTTGGTGCGCCGTCCTGACGTGCGGCTGGTGACGCTGACCGGTGCAGGCGGCAGCGGCAAGACGCGCCTAGCGCTTCAGGTCGCTGCGGAGTTGCTTGACGATTTCTCCGACGGCGTCTGGCTCGTTGATCTGGCTCCTATCACTGACCCCAAGCTGATCGCCTCACAGATCGCCCAGGCGCTTGGTCTGCCCCCATCGGATGAGCGCATGACGATCAATGGGCTCGCTGGGCACATCCATGGTCGCCACATGCTGCTTGTGCTCGACAATTTCGAGCAACTGGTCGAGGCGGCGCCGCGCCTGGCGGCCCTGCTCGCTGCCGTTCCCGACGTGACGCTGCTGGTGACCAGCCGGGCGGCGCTCCGTCTGGCGGCTGAGCACGAGTACGCGGTCGCGCCGCTGGCCGTGCCGTCAGCGCAGGCTAGTACGGCTGATGCGGTTACTGGCTGTGGCGCAGCACAACTCTTCGTCGCGCGTGCTGCCGCAACGCATGCACGGTTTGCGCTGACGGATGCAAACGCTGCATCCGTAGCGGCGATCTGCCGGCGGCTGGATGGGTTGCCGCTCGCGATTGAGCTGGCGGCAGCGCGGGTGCGCCTGTTTCCGCCGCAGGCACTGCTCGCGCGGCTTGCAAAGCCGCTCGCCACACTGATGAGCGGCCCGCGCGACCTGCCGGCACGTCAGCAAACCTTGCGCAGCACCATTGCCTGGAGCTACGAGCTGCTTGGCGAGACGGAGCAGTGGTTGTTCCGGCGGCTGGGCGTATTTGTCGGTGGATTTGCCGTGGACGCGGTTGAACGGCTATGGGAATCAGCGGCAGCAGAGCCGGGACCTTCGGTGATTGATCTGCTCGGCGCGCTGGTGGAACAGAGCCTGGTGCAGCAGGTGGGCGCGGCAGACGAGCCACGCTTCCGCCTGCTGGAGACGGTGCGGGAGTTTACCCTGGAGCAACAGGCAGCTCATGGCGAGCGAGAAGCGGCGCAACGATGGCATGCGCGCTACTACTTCGATCTGGCGTTGCAGGACAACGTGACCGATGCGGATCTTGCGCGCTGGGTCACGCGTGTTATGCGCGAGTACGCCAACATTCGGGTGGCAGCCCACTGGCTCCAGCAACAGTTTCTGAACCGCGCCACGCAGCCTAATGATCAGCAGAAGATAACCATAGCCAATAATAGGTTTTGGGCAACCTGGGACACGGTGTATGGCGCAATGGTGGGTCGCTTCATGGAACGGACTGGGATCGACATCGACACCTATCATGCCGGCAGACAGACGGACGAGGTATACGAGAGCTACCTCAACATCTGCCGTTCAGCGCAAACCAATGTTGATGTGCTTCAGCTTGATCTGGTCTGGCTCGGCGAATTTGCCCCATATCTAGTCGATCTCAGCGAGGCGTGCCGCGCCGAAATTGCTACCTATGATCCGCGTCTGCGAGCGGGCCTGACGGTGGAAGGGCGTGTGGTTGCGTTGCCGTATTACTGGGAATTATCCGGACTGTTCTACCGGCCCGATCTGCTGCACAAGTACGGCTTTGCTGCGCCGCCGACCACATGGGATGAGTTCGAGCAGCAAGCGCACACCATCGCCGATGGCGAGCGCCAGCATATCCCCGACTTCGTCGGATACCTGTTCAGCAATACGATTGAACTGCATTTCGAGGGCTTGACCTGCGCCGCACTCGAGTGGCTGGCGTCAAGTGGGGCGGGCAGGATCTTCGAGAATGGGGAACTGGCGCTGAATAACCCGCGTGCAGTTGCGATGCTCAATCGCGCGCGCGAGTGGATCGGCACGATTGCGCCGCCACTGTCGACGCCGGTGCGCTGGCTTGCGGAAACCGATATCACGACGGAGTCCGGCATTTGGAACCAACAGCACTTTAGGGTAGGGAAAGCGGCTTTTCTCAACGATTTCGCCCATGATTATATCATCCAAGACCATGATGATACCCTGGCAAGCGGGCGAGTTGGTTTTGCGCCGTTGCCTGCCGATCCTGGGCAGCCGCATGTCGGCATCGTCGGCGGGTTGACAAACGCCGTCCTCAACAGGTCGCCGAACCGACCTGCTGCTATCGAGTTTGTGCGGTCCATCGGCAGCCCCGCAGCCCTCAACTACCGCACCCTGCTTGGCCAGGATGCGTTGGCCGCCCCACGGTTGGACAGGCATGTGCGTCGCCGCAACACCAACACAATCCACGATGTGTACGCGGCAATCACGCCCTTGTGGCGCCCATCGCGCGAATTAGGGCGGCACTACCATGCCGTATCGCGGGCTTTTGCGCATGGGGTCTACCGCATCCTGGGCGGCGCGGACGCCGCCGACGTGCTGCCGGAGGTCGAACAGGAGATTCGTGCGATCATCGGTGGTTGATAGAGAGAACTATCAAATCTGCGATACACATGCATTCTGAACGCAGGGAGAAACCTCTCTGGAGCGATTGCTTGAATGACCGAGGCACATCGCACAGTATAAATGTGTAAAGTACATCTTACATCCCCAGCCGATTAATCCCATCGAACGCGGCGGTCTTGTAGCACTCAGCCAGCGTCGGGTAATTGAATACCGTGTTGACGAAATAGTCGATTTCGCCACTAAATGCCAGTACCGCCTGTCCAATGTGAACCAATTCGCTTGCGCCTTCGCCAATGATATGCACGCCTAACAGCGCGCGTGTGTCCAGATGAAAGATCAGCTTCAGCAAGCCGGTGTTATCGCCGATGATCTGGCCGCGCGCGATCTCGCGATACTGCGCCTTGCCTACTTCGTAGGCGATGCCTTGCTCGGTTAATTCTTCCTCGGTGCTGCCCACCATGGAGATTTCAGGGATGGTGTAAATGCCATACGGAAAGAGTTCGGGTACACTGGTCGCCGGTACGCCAAACGCATGGCAGGCTGCTAAGCGGCCCTGCTCCATCGAGGTCGAGGCGAGACTCGGGAAGCCAATCAGGTCGCCGACGGCATAGATATGCGGCACGTCAGTCTGGTAGCTGGCATTCACCTTGAGCCGCCCGCGCCCGTCAGCTTCGAGGCCAGCGGCGGGCAAGTTGAGCGCCTGCGTCGCCCCGGTGCGCCCGATGCTATAAAGCGCTTGCTCGGTAATAATTTGCTTGCCGCTGGCCAGGTGGATCTTCACGCGCGACCCATGCGCATCCTCAATCGGCTCGATGGCGCTGACCTCTTCGTTCAAACGCAGTGTGACGCGATTCTGGCGAAGATGGTAGGCTAACGTTTCGGTGATCTCCGCATCCACAAATGAGAGCAGGCGCGGGCGTTTATCGATCAGCGTGACGCGCACGCCAAGCGCGGCATAAATGCTGGCGTACTCGCACCCGATTACACCGGCACCGATGACAGCCAGCGAGCGCGGCAGCCGATCCAGCCGCAGAATGTCGTCGCTAATAAAGATGCGCTGCCCGTCGAAAGGAATGTGCGGATCTTTGGTCGCCATCGTGCCGGTCGCGATCACGACGAAGGCGGCTGTGATATCCCGCTGGCCATGGCCGACCGTATCGCATAGCCGAATCGTGTGCGCATCGACAAATGTTGCCTCTGCTGCGAACACCTGGATGCGATTGCGCAACAATTGGTGTCGCGTCACGTCAATCTCGTGACTGATCACATAATCCGTTCGCGTCAGCAGATCGCCCATGGTGATATCCTGCTTGACTGTGTAGGACGCGCCGTATAGCCCTCGCTCGCGGTAGCCTGAAAGATACAGCGCTGCCTCGCGCAGCGTCTTGCTTGGGATGGTTCCGGTGTTGATGCACACGCCGCCGACTACCGTTTTGCGCTCGGCGATCGCTACCCGCTTACCAAGTTTGGCGGCTTGAATGGCCGCGCGCTGGCCTGCCGGCCCGGAGCCAATCACGAAAAGATCATAGTCGTACTGCGGCATTACGTCCTCCCAGACACACATGTGACACTACTTTGCAGGGCAAGGCATCCATCTGCACTCATCCTCAGTCCCGCTCTCCTTGAGAGCAAGACGGCGCGGAGCGGCAGGGTGAAGGTATTCCGAAGCAGTTGCGTGATGTTAGGTTATCCCTGCATTTTTAGTATAGCCGCGATGTCAAGGAATCGCAATGTGGCGGCATAATGCAATGCATGCTACCATTACTTCAATGCGAATCATCAGGAGGTGCCCCATGTACATCATTCGTTTTTCCTACGATTTCTTACCGAAGCATCGCCAGCAGGCTCTGACGCTCATTCAACGCGAGGTCGAGGGGGCGCGCACACGCGGATTGCGGGCGCGGCTGCTCATTCCGCTGACACGCGGGGCGGGCGGCCCCTCGCTGCACTATGAAATTGAGTTGGAACACCTGGATCAATTCGACGAATTTCGCAACACAGGGATTGGGTCGGCAGAGGCAACCGGCGATTGGATGCGCGAGTTGAGCGAGCTTCTCACCGCGCCGCCAGTGGTTGAGATCGTACGCGTTGCGGATCAGGCGTAAGTCATTGCTCGCATCGTAAACACTGTGCGCGCTATGCTTAGCGCCTTTCTGAAAACCGCCCTTCGATACGGCTTTCGGCCTACTCAGGACGCGGTTTTTTGGCATCCTGAGTAGCGCATGTCCTGAGCCTGTAGAAGGGCAGCGCGTATCGAAGGGTGCCGACCATACAGTTATTTAGGTAGGCACTTAGCGCAGTTGGTTGCGCATTTACTATGTCTGTGAATTGATGGTGTAGTGATCAGGAGATCAGCCGAATGGATATCACGTTCTACGCGCATGCCTGTTTTCGCCTTGAAGGTGACGGGCTGGCTGTCGTCACCGACCCGTACACGCCCGGGCCGCAAGGTTCGGGGTTTGAGCCAGTCAACGAGCCAGCCGACATCGTGATCATGATCTCGGCGACCGACCGTTTTCACTCTGACCCAAGCCACATTTTGGGCAATCCTACCGTCGTCAACGCGCTGGAATTGCCGCCGGAAGGCGCGACCGTACGCGGGCTGCACATCAAATCATTCCCAACCATGGAGAATCTGAATTACGACTTCGGGCGCGATCCTGACGCGAATGCGATGTATCTGTTTACGCTTGGCGGCGTGCGCGTGCTCCACATGGGCGATGTCGGCAACCCTCTTTCCGACGAGCAGATTGCGTCGCTGCGCGGCAACGTCGATCTGCTGCTGGCGCTGGCAGGCGGGCGCGCCACGATTGCGCTCGACGACCTCGACGCGGCGATCAAGGCGATTCAGCCGCGCGCCGTCATTCCCATGCACTATTATCATGCGCGCGGCGTGCTCAAGATTCTGCCGGTTGATACATTCATCGAACGCTACCCGCCCGCGCATGTCACTAGGGTTGGCAAATCGACGCTCACACTCACGCCGCAGAATCTTCCCGAACCTGTTCATATCTACGTGCTCGATCAGGCGCGTTGAAGCGCCACTCACTAATGCAAGGAGGCAACAATGGCTGAACCAAGAATTACTGGCATCGAGGTTCATGAGTACACCTACACGTTGAACGACATGGGCAAAGATTACAACGGCTTCAATCTGGTCTATGTTCCTGGCAGCACCGTTGAGCAGAAAGGCTATATTATCCGCGTCAACACGGATGCGGGCGTATCCGGCGAGTACGCCGGTGGCAGCGCTGCTGATTATGCCGTGCTTCCGTCATTCGTTCATTACCTGCTGGGCAAGCATGCCCTGGAGCGCGAGCGGATTTACAGCGACGTGAAGCGGGCGCTGCGGCAGGTGGCGCGCATTGGCCTCGCGCCTGTTGATGTGGCCCTCTGGGATCTGGCTGGCAAATACTACGAGACGCCGCTCTACCGGCTGCTGGGCGGCTACAAGGAGCGCGTGCCCTGCTACGCCAGCACGTATCATGGCGACACGAATGGCGGCATCGACAGCCCGGAAGCCTATGCCGAATTTGCTCAACAGTGCAAGGAGATGGGCTATCCCGCCTTCAAAATCCATGGTTGGGGCCAGGCGCCAATCGCGCAGGAAGTTGCGACGGTGCATGCAGTACGGAAGCAGGTTGGTGCTGACATGGACCTGATGCTCGACCCGGCGTGCGAATACACGACTTTTGCCGATGCGCTCAAAGTCGGCTGGGCATGCGATGAAGAACGCTTCTTCTGGTACGAAGACCCGTACCGCGACGGCGGCATTTCGCAGTTCGCGCACCGCAAGCTGCGCCAGTTGATTAAAACCCCGCTGCTCATGACCGAGCATGTGCGCTCGTTGGAGCCACACATTGATTTCGCCATCGCTGAGGCCACCGATTACCTGCGCGGCGACATTGGCTACGACGGAATCACAGGCGTCATGAAGCTTGCCCATGCCAGCGAGGCACTCGGCCTTGACATCGAGTTTCATGGCCCCGGTCCGGCCCAGCGCCAGTGCATGGCGGCGATTCGCAATACGAATTACTACGAGATGGGTCTTATTCATCCGAAAGCGCCCGCCAGCCATGATGAGCATCTCTACAAGGATGGCTACCGCGACACGCTCGACGCAATTGATCAGGATGGCTGTGTTCCGGTGCCGCAGGGCGCTGGGCTGGGCGTCGCGATCGATTGGGACTGGGTGGCGAAGCGCCGCACCGCCCTGGTAGAGTACAAGCAGTAATATCATTTATGCGCGCTAGCTGCACAGCGTCACAGAAGGCACGGAGAGCATAGGCTTTTCGTGCCTTCTGTTGTGGCATATGAAGGTTTGTGTAACATCCAAACGTTCGCATGCGTAACAATGGCAAATAGGAACACACCACAGGAGACCAGCACCATGGACATTCACTGCCCGCGCTGCGGTGCCGAACCCCGCGCCGCCGACATCAACCTCGACCGCATGGTCGCCAAGTGCTACAACTGCAACGCTGTGTACAACATCGCTGACCAGGTGCCACACCGCACGCCGCCGGGCGGCACGTTTGGCAGTGTTCAGCGGCTGGACGTGCCGCTGCCAGAGAAAATGACGTTGGAGCAGACGCCTGGCGGGCTTGTCATCAAGCGGCGCTGGTTTGGCTGGCAATACATGTTTCTGCTGGTCTTCGCTCTATTCTGGGACGGATTCCTGTTCATGTGGATTGGCATGACACTGGCGGTTGGGCTGCGCTCATTCGCGCTGTTTTCGGTGCTGCATGTGTTGGTTGGCATCGGCATCAGTTATACCGCTATCGCTGGCCTGATGAACACTACCACGATTCATGTCGGCTATGATGGCGTGCAGGTGCGGCATGGACCACTGCCGTGGCGCGGTAATACACAGTTTGCTGCATCGGATGTCCGCCAGATTTTCTGTCGTGAGCGTGTAGTGCGCAGGCGGCGCTCTACATCTGTATATTACGATGTCTACGCCATCCGTGCGGATGGGAGTGATACAAAGGTTGTGAGTAGCCTGCCGAATGCCCAACAGGCGCTGTTTCTGGAGCAGGAGATCGAACGCTATCTTGGTATCAAGGATCAGCCTGTGCGCGGCGAGTTAGCGCGCTAATCAGCAGAAGCAGCATGATCATCATGCTGCTTCTGCATTCGGTTCATCGATTGTATCGTTGGGAGGCTAATCGTGAGCGAGGGCGGGATTAATTGGCAACCTCCCCAGGCTGATTCGCTCGCCTCCTCGTACGATTATGGATTCGTGCCGAGTTGAGTGCTCTCAACCTCAACCTTGTTCGCGATCATGACCGGCTGGCCGGCATACTGGCTAAATTGTGAGTCTTGCAAATCTGCGCCAATCTCGTCTTGAATAGCACCGAGATTAAATAAACGCAACGTGCCGGTTACAACAATGCTTTGATTCTGGGCGGCCTGGCTTCCACCACCTTGAGCGAAAACCGCTTCGTTGGACGGGATAACCTGATCATTGGCGGCGATGATCAGCAGTTGATCATTGCCCAGGGTCGGCAGATCGCGCAGCACAAATGCACGTGCCCCGATCACATTCGCGAGCTGGCCGCGTATCGCCATGGTTGTGCCAATTAAGGCGCTGGGATCATCAGGCACATCGCGAACGGTCAGAAGCTCGGTGCCCTGCGTGCCAGAGGAACGGCTGACAACCGTCGGTGCCTGATTGTTTGCTGTATTAGCTGGCGTGGCGGTTGCTGCTCCAGGCACTGGTGTAGCTAGGGGAACACCTTGCTGCGGTGTTGTGAGCGGGATATCCATTGGGTTGTTCGTCGGCGTGGCGGTTGCTGCTCCAGGCACTGGTGTAGCTAGGGGAACACCTTGCTGCGGTGTTGTGAGCGGGATATCCATTGGGTTGTTCGTCGGCATGACGGTTGCCGCAGGTGGCACTGGTGTTGTGAGCGGAATACCTGTCGCTACTTCGGGTATAAGCGCTTCGACAGTAGGGTTCGTGACACCAACATTTGGAGTAGCCGGTTCGACGCCACAGGCTGCGAGAAGCGCGCCGGATAGCATGAGCACAACCGCTACACTGCCAATCTTTCTTGTGAGCATAGTATGTCCGCGTTGTCTGATCCGCATGTTGAACCTCCTTTGATGATCGTTAAAACTACTCTTGAGACACTGCTTGCTGTATTTCTTTGCAATTTAGAGTACACAAGTCAGCCGAATAAGGTGAACAATAGTAAGCAATTGTCAATGTGTTACGAAATACAACTGTATCGCTCCGCTCCTCAGGCGATACATTCTGTCGCTTCCTAAGTCATGCAAAGCACACCAAGCGCTAATAAGCCTGGTGTGTTGTTGCCTATCCGCGTCAATCCGTGTACCATGCGCGTGCGGAATCGTACCTGCATGCCGCAAAGGAGCGCGCCATGTCGAAAGCTTTGACCTACGCGAGCTATCTTCGCGTCGATGAATTACTTGATCTTCAGACACCGAAAAGCCACGGCCCTGAACATGACGAGATGCTCTTTATCATCATCCATCAGGTCTATGAGCTGTGGTTCAAGCAGCTTTTACACGAGTTTGATTACCTGCAAGAGCGCTTTCGTTTGGATGAGACGGCGCGCGTGGCCCACACTTGCGCGCGCATTTTAAAAATCCTCAAGACGATTGTTGCGCAGGTGGATGTGTTGGAAACCATGACGCCATTGGAATTTGGCGCGTTCCGTGGCTACCTTGAGTCGGCCAGCGGCTTTCAATCGGTGCAATTCCGCGAGATTGAGTTCATGCTCGGCCACAAGCGCGCGAATATCTTCAAACACTATCCAGATGACATGCCCGGCCTCGACCGCCTGCATGCGCGCTACGAGCAGCCGACGCTCTGGGACGCCTTTTTGCGTTACCTCAGCCGCCAGGGCTATCCGGTGCCTGCCGATTTGCTCGACCGCGACGTGTGGGAGCCGATTGCGTCATCAGCAGCGCTGCAAGAACTGCTGATCCATATCTACCGCTCCGATCCCGACGTGCGGAATGTCTGCGAGCGGCTGGTCGATATCGACGAAGGCTTTCAGGAATGGCGCTACCGCCATGTGAAAATGGTCGAGCGCACGATTGGCATGAAAACTGGCACGGGCGACTTAAGCGGCGCGCAGTACCTCGCGGCGACGATCAAGCCGTTCTTTCCCGACCTATGGGCGATTCGCGCCCAGCTTTGATGAGGAGATTGATTGTTGTGCAGCAAACCTTGAATCCGCTCGGTCAGCCGGTTGGTCTCAGTGTCGGCGGTTGGCAGCCGCCACTTGCGCCGCCACGCACGGCCATGGCGGGCCGCTTCTGCCGCGTGGAGTCGCTCGATCCTGATCAGCATGCTGAAAGTTTATACCAAGCAAACGCGCTGGACGTCGAAGGGCGAAACTGGACGTATCTGCCGTATGGTCCATTCGAAACGCCAGAAAGCTATCATGCATGGGTCGAGAGCGTTGCCGCCAGCAGCGATCCGCTGTTCTACGCGATCGTTGACAGCGCGACCGAGCGGGCGGTCGGCGTCGCGAGCTATCTGCGCATTACGCCCGCGATAGGCTCAATCGAAGTCGGACACTTGAACTTCTCGCCGCTGCTGCAACGCACACCGGCGGCAACCGAAGCAATGTACCTCATGATGAAGCGCGCATTCGAGCTTGGCTACCGCCGTTACGAATGGAAATGTGACGCACTGAACGCGCCATCGCGCGCGGCGGCGCAGCGGCTGGGCCTTTCATTCGAGGGCATCTTTCGGCAGGCGACAGTCTACAAAGGTCGCAATCGTGACACGGCGTGGTTTGCGGCGATTGACGGCGAGTGGCCGCTGCTGGAGGCGGCGTTCACCCGCTGGCTCGACCCGGCGAACTTTGACGAGCATGGCAATCAACGCACCCGATTGGCGGATTTGACTGGCCCGATTCTGAAGCAGCGTGGCTGATAGAAAGCAGGAATTCACATGGCATCATTCAACGGCCTGGGCATGCACATGGGCAATCTCGCCCAACTGTCGGACGCGCAGACGCGCTCGATTAGTCCGGAGAACTTCACTGGCGAGAAAGGCCACGGCGGCATGGCGACCGAAGGCACCGGCACACATGCCGCCCGCGATCTTGGGCGCGGCTGGAAGTTATCGCCTTCAGTTCGTATTCATGCGGGCGAAACGTTCGAACTTGCCGCAATCGACGGGCCGGGTGCCATCCAGCAAATCTGGATGACGCCGACCGGCAACTGGCGCTACAGTATTCTGCGCTTCTACTGGGATGACCAGGAGCAGCCCTCGGTCGAGTGCCCGGTCGGCGACTTCTTCGCGAGTGGCTGGGGCAAATTCGCGCCGCTTTCGTCGCTGGCGGTGTGCGTCAATTCCGGCAGCGCGTTCAACTGCTACTGGGAGATGCCGTTCCGCAAGCACTGCCGCATCACCATGACCAACATCGCCGACGAAGACATGGTTCTCTATTATCAAATCAACTACACACTGACCGACGTGCCGAAGGACTGTGCCTACTTTCATGCCCAGTTCCGCCGCACGAACCCGCTGCCGTACAAGCAGGACTACACGATTCTGGAAGGCGTGCAGGGGCAAGGTCACTATGTCGGCGTGTATATGGCGTGGGGCGTGCAGAACAGCGGCTGGTGGGGCGAGGGCGAAATCAAGTTTTTCATGGACGGCGACGAGGAGTTTCCGACAATTTGCGGCACCGGCACGGAAGACTATTTCTGCGGCTCGTACAACTTCGAGAACAGAGCAACCAAGCAGTACCAGGAGTTCACGACGCCGTACGCCGGGCTGCATCAAGTTCTTCGGCCCGACGGCGTGTACCAATCGCAGACGCGCTTCGGCATGTACCGCTGGCATATCACTGACCCCATTCGCTTCCAGCATGACCTGCGCGTGACGATTCAGGCGCTCGGCTGGCGAAGCGGCGGGCGCTATCTGCCGCTGCAAGATGATATCGCCTCGGTCGCCTACTGGTACCAAACGTTGCCAACCGCGCCGTTTCCCGAGCTGCCTGACCGTGATTATTTGGAAGTGATTTGAATATTCACTCGTAGGGGCGCGGCATGCCGCGCCCTGCTCATGATCTGCCCTACGGCATCTTTTCTAACGGCAACTCCTCGCGCACCACGCGCAGATAATCTGCATTCAGCCCGTTCACGCCAAATAGCCAGATCTGGCTCACGCCGGCTGCCCGCGCAATTCGCAGGTTGCGCCGCAATGTCTCCGGCGGGATGAACTTCTCCGCCGGGCCTTCGCCATCGTTCAACACTCCGAACGACGGAATGAAGCGTGGACCATAACGCGCGACGCCACTGCTGATCAGTTGCTGCAAGCTCTGCTCCAGTTGGCCTGTGCCGGTGGTGTACAGATCCAGATGCAGTGAAACTGCGGGGTAATCGAGCGGATCGTAGTGCAGCCCGACCAGCCTGAGAGACAGGGGGTTGAGGCCCAGCCAAGCATAGGAGCGCCAGATATGGACCGGCTGTGTCCGCGCCCGCAGCCAGGCATCTGTCATCGCTTTGTTCTGCCACCAGCTCCATGGCGGCAGCGAAGCACCTTTGAAATTGGGCGGCAGCTCCAGATCCCAGAGCACTGGTAAGCCGCTGGCCTCTTCCATGGCGCGGCGCACCGCCTGTGGATTAGAGAGTGGGCCGGGATAGTAACCCTCCTCCGGCTTTAGCAGCGGCCAGAAGAAAACGTCGCGTACCTGCGGGTAGTCGCGCTGGATTGATTCGCGCAACTGCAAAAAGGCAGCGCGCGTCTGAGCCGCAACGGCAAGTGTTACCGAAAAATCAACCTGGCTCAGTTTGGATAGCCGCCAGGGGTTGGGGAACTCTTCGTACAATCCAACACGGACGGTCGCTGGCAAACTGGCAGATCGCAGTGGTTCACTCATGGAGTAGACCCTCCACAAAAACTGGCAGCAACGGCGACACACCGTCACAGTCGCAACAACGTGCATTGTTGACGGCACGATAGCACAACATATGGAGCTTGTAAATAGTTTCATGCATCTTTCTTTTTCGTAAAGCAGTCACTGATCTGGTTGGTTAGGCGCACACTACTGCTTTGCGGTTCTGGATAAATACGTGTACTATGTCAGCCATTTCCACCGACATCCTATTGAACTACACTGAGGATCATCACCATGTCCATCCGCACCGACGCAGCCTACGCTGCTGAACTCGATGCCCGCGATCCGCTGGCGCACTTCCGCGAACGCTTTGTGTTCGCCGACGATGATCTGATTTATCTCGACGGAAATTCGCTGGGGCGGCTACCCAAAGCCACTGCCGAGCGCGCCGAGCAGCTTGTGCGCGAGGAGTGGGGCCAACGCCTGATTCGCGGCTGGAACGAGGGCTGGTTCGACGCGCCCGAGCGAATCGGCGCGAAGATTGCCCAATTGATTGGCGCGCAGCCCGACGAAGTGATCGTCGCCGACTCGACATCGGTGAACCTGTTCAAGCTTGTCGTCGCCGCGCTGCGCCATCAGCATGGCCGACCGCACATCCTGACTGACAATCTCAACTTTCCCTCCGACATCTATGTTATTCAAGGTGCGATTGATCTGCTGGGTAATCAACATCGTCTTGAAATTGTGCCCGCGCCGGATGACATCCACGGCCCTGTCGACGCGCTCAACGCCGCGCTCGACGAGCAGTCGGCGCTCGTTACGCTGTCGCACACTGTGTTCAAGAGTGGCTACGTGTACGACATGGCGGCCATGAACGCAGCGGCGCACGCGGCTGGCGCGCTGACGCTATGGGATCTCAGCCACTCAGTTGGCTCGGTGCCAGTCGATTTGAACGGCAGCGGCGCAGACCTGGCGATTGGCTGCACCTACAAGTATCTGAACGGCGGCCCCGGCGCGCCTGCGTTCCTGTACGTTCGCCGCGCCCTGCAAGAAAAGCTGCTCAACCCGATTACTGGCTGGATGGGTCAGAAAGATTTATTCAAGTTCGGCATGAACTACCAGCCTGCCAGCGGGCTGCGGCGCTTCATCACCGGCACGCCGACCGTGCTGTCGCTCGCGCTGGTTGAGCCGGGCGTGGACCTACTGCTGGAGGCGGGCATGGCGCATCTGCGGGCCAAATCGGTCGCGCAAACCCAGTACCTCGTCGGATTATGGGAGGCTGTGTTGCAGCCGCTCGGCTTCACGCTGAATTCGCCACGCGACGCGGATTGGCGTGGTTCACATGTGTCGCTCGGCCATGTGGAGGCGCTGGGGATTGATCTGGCCATGATCCGTGACATGAACGTGCTGCCCGACTTCCGCGCGCCCGACAATATTCGCTTGGGCATTGCGCCAATCTACACCACATTCACCGAAATCCACACGACAGTCATGCGCATGCAACAGATCGTGGAGCAGCGTTTGTATGAAAAGTACGCCGACGAAGCGCCTGTCGTAACGTAGATGCACTCAGCGCCCGCCGTAATGATCATCAAACTGTCATGTGATCTTGATGCAGCTTTAACACAAAGTCGGGAATGCCACGTATACTGCGCATGATCTGAGTTAAAGCCTGTATCTGTCGAAGGAACGTTTCTCATGCCTAATCTCCATCGGAGTCCATGGAGCGTGTTTTCGCGCGCTGCATTGGCACTTGCTGTCGTCGTCGGACTGTTCGTAGCCACACGGCCTTACACGCAGGCCGCATCGCCGAACGTAGTTATCAGCCAGGTGTATGGTGGCGGCGGCAACAGTGGCGCAACCCTCAAGAACGATTTCGTCGAGTTGTATAATCGCGGAGCCGCTGCTGTAGATTTGGCTGGCTGGTCGGTGCAGTACGCGAGTTCGACCGGCACAAGCTGGATGAATAAGACCACCCTGTCGGGCATGATCGCGCCGGGCGGCTATTATCTGATTCAAGAGGTGGCCGGGAGTGGCGGCACGCAGGATCTGCCAACGCCTGACGCGACTGGCATGATCAATCTGAGCGCAACCTCTGGCAAAATCGCGCTGGTCAACAATACAACTGAATTGACCGGATAGGGCTGTCCGTTTGCCGCGTCCATGGTGGATTTTGTCGGCTACGGCTCGGCAGACTGCTCTGAGGGTTCGGCGGCCCCTGGATTGAGCAATACTACCGCCGACATGCGCGCAGGCAGCGGCGCGACCGACACCGACAACAATAGCGCTGACTTCACGGCTGGTGCGCCCAATCCGCACACTAGCAGCAGCACTCCCACGACTCCGACGGCAACGCCAGTGACGTCTTCCAACGGAAGTTGTCCGGCGACAAGCGACCTGAAGAGCATTCCGGCATTGCAAGGCACGGGCGACATCAATTCTGCCAACGGCCAGACCGTGACGGTGCGCGGCGTAGTGGTGGCGGATTTTCAGGGCAGCACCGGTCAGAATGGCTTTTACGTGCAGGACCCGCAAGGCGACGGCAATCCCGCGACATCGGATGGTCTGTTCGTCTACGCTCCGAATGCCACTGACGTAGCAGTGGGCGACGCAGTCCAGGTGAGTGGCACGGCTTCAGAATACCAGGGCTTGACCGAACTTGGCACAGTGAACGCCGTCACGAAATGCGGCATGCCTGCCACGATTGCGCCGACCGTGGTCGATCTTCCAGAGCAGACTAATGGCGACCTGGAGCGCTACGAGGGCATGCTGATCACCATTCCTGAAACGCTGACGGTTGACCAGAACTACTTCCAGGGTCGCTACGGCCAGGTGACGCTCTCGTCGGGCGGGCGGCTGTACCAGCCAACGAACGAGTATGTTCCCGGCAGCCCCGAAGCGCAAGCGCTGACCGATGAGAATGCGCGCCGCCTGATTGTGTTGGACGATGCTTCATTGCAGCAGAATCCCAACCCGATTCCGTACATCGGCGCGGGCAACACGCTGCGCGCAGGCGACACGACCAGTGGCCTGACGGGCGTGCTCGACTTTGGGCCGATTAACTCCAACGCAAGCATTCGCGATTACCGCTTGCAGCCGACGCAGCCGGTGAGCTTCACCCGCGCGAACGATCGCACCGCTGCGCCAGAGCCGGTCGGCGGCAACGTCAAGATCGCCAGCTTCAACGTGCTGAACTACTTCAACGGCGACGGACAGGGCGACGGCTTCCCGACCGCTCGCGGCGCAGACACGTTGGACGAGTTCAATCGCCAGCGCGCGAAAGAGATCGCAGCGCTAACGGCCATGAACGCCGATGTGATTGGCTTGATGGAGATGGAGAATGACGGCGAAGACCAGTTTAGTGCCATTCAGGATTTGGTAAATGGCCTGAACGCCGCGACTGCACCGGGTACCTACATGTTTGTTCACTCGCCCGATCCTGGCACCGACGCAATCAAGGTTGCCATGATCTACAAGCCAAGCAAAGTCACGCCATTTGATGACCCAATGAGCGACGGGGCAGCGATCAACAACCGCCCGCCGCTGGCGCAGACGTTTACGCTCAACGGCAATGGCGAGAAGTTTTCGGTGATTGTCAACCACCTCAAATCGAAGGGTAGCTGCCCGACGAGCGCGACGGACCCCGACGCAGACCATGGCGATGGGCAGGGCTGCTGGAACGCCACCCGCGTGCAGCAAGCCCGGGAGTTACGCACCTTCGCCAACCAGGTCAAGGCTGCGGCTGGCGACAACGACGTGCTTGCAATTGGTGACTTCAATGCTTACGGCATGGAAGACCCGATCCGTGAACTGACGGCGAACGGCTTCATCAACGAAATTCAGCAGCATATCGGCACAACAGCCTACTCGTACGTGTTTGACGGGCAGTCGGGCTACCTCGACCATGCCCTGGTGAGCACCAGCCTCGACGCGCAGGTGAATAACGTAGCGGAATGGCACATCAATGCCGATGAGCCGAGCGTGATCGACTACAACACCGAGTTCAAGCCGCAGGATCTATATTCACCGTCGCCGTACCGCGCCTCGGATCATGATCCAGTAGTTATTGGACTGAATCTCGGCGCGCCAGCCCCGGCCCCGAACAATGGGCAGTACCGGGTGACACTGCCATTGGTGCAAAATTAGAGGTCGGCACTACGCTGATAGTGCGTCATGCTGAGCCGCACGCTCCACCTCAAGAGAGTATACATAATCTCCCTTGAAGTGGAGCGTGTACGTGTTGAAAATGATGAGCTGCGCTACGCTTACCTGACCGTAGCCTTCATCAAGGCACTATGTGAACTTAACCCGCTTTCGTGGACACCCAGTTATGCCACTGCCCGCTGTTCAAACCAGGGCCGCTCATGCTCCGTAGGAGTGACGTCGGCCAAGATCGAATGGCAACGTTGGCGCTTCTAGAACCGCGCGATGTACTCAAATATCTGGCGTCGCGCTGCCGCGTGTGACTCGCACACTGGCGCGCCCACCTCAGCTTTGCGCGTGGTAAAAAAGCTTTTCATTGGTGCATGATCCCATCAGGTGTCTTTCCGGCTCATGCTCGGCGTCATGCGAGCGGTTGCCAGGAGCGCCTGCTAGTCGCGGCTGGCAGACTGACTGCCCCGGTCGCTGTGCTGACTGAGACCAGCGTTCGGCTGCCATCGACCACGGGCATGCTGCCGGGCGGAGAGGACGCGTGTGTACTCCAAGGTCGCCGCTATGGACCAGCCCACCACTTGATGCGCATACACGTCGAGGACGACGGCGAGATAGAGCCAGCCCGCACGAGTTGGCAGATCCTAGCTATCCGCCACTCATACCTGATTGGGCGCACTCGTCTGAAAGGTGCGGTCCATCACATGCGGCACGATCGGGTGGACGTGGTGACTGGCGGTGGAACCAACCCAGTCCGCATCTGGAGGTGTCCATGAAAACGGGTTAATTCCAGGTCCAGGATCGGCAATGTGCATTGTGGCGGCACTGTTGGCGCGTGGCAAAGCGATGCTCGGCCTGGCGCAATGCCTCGCGTTGCATCGTTTTGTCCTGAAGATACCTTTCGCGTATGAATAGCGGCAGTCCCATCACGGTTCATGAGGACTGCCGCCAATTGGTTTCCATGATCATTCACGCCAACATGTTAGTGGGTGATGGCCTTAAGCGCATTGATCTGGCCGTGACCGTTGAATGAGTTGTACCCTGTCCCTCCTGTGCAGACCTGCGGCGCACCATTATCAACGGCCGGGAAGAAAGCGTAGATCGAAAGGTCGGGCGGGCATGCCATCGGGTCGGCGGTGTTGGCGAGTTTGGCCGCGACCGCGCCGGGCGAGCGGGTTCCCTGGCTCACGATCAGCGCTGCGACGCCCGCAGCGTGCAGCGAGGCCATGGATGTCCCCTGGGCATAGCAATAGACCGCGTTGCCGTCCGTAACTTTGCGGGCGCAAGTCTGTGTCGCCGGCCATGTCGAGAGCACGCGCCCATTCGGCGCCGCGGCTGTGATCTGGAGGATCGAGTCGCCGCCGGGCGCAACCACCTGAGCAGATCCTACTCCATAGCTGGAGTAGAACGATTTCAGTCCCAAATTACCATTCGCGGTGACGCCGATCACGCCAGGGACTTCGGTCGGGACGACCGCACAGTCATTATGAATCTGCCGAAGCACCGGATTGGTGTCGTCAGGGCTGGTGGCGTCAGCGGTTGGGTGGGCCAGATCGTCGGCCTGGTTGCCCTCGGCAGCCACTACCACGACGCCCTTGGAGATCGCGTACTTAATGGCGCGCCGTTCAGCATTCCAGATTGCGCGCTGTCCAGCATCGTTGCGGCAATTAAAGAGCCAGGGATCGGCGAAATAGCTGTTGTTGGTGACGGCAATCCCATGCTCGGCAGCCCACACAAACGAGCAAACTATTGCCTCTGGGAAGAAGTAGCCATCGGCGTTGCCGGCCTTGATGCCGGCGATTTTGACGTTCGGCGCGACGCCGACAATGCCGATGCCGTTCGATGCTGCGGCGATCGTGCCGGCGGTGTGGGTGCCATGGCCGTTGTCGTCATTGGCCGCTACCTTGCCCGGCACAGCCACGCCACTCACGCAGTTCGCGCTCCTGGCGTCGTCGACGTTGGCCGCGAGATCGGGGTGGGTGTAGTCCAGCCCGGTATCGATATCGCCGACGACCACCGACGGGCTGCCGCCGGTGATTGCGTGGGCCTCGGGTGCGTGGATCTGGACCATGTCCCATTGCAAGCCTGATAGGCTGTCGCTATCAGATGCGGGGATTGTGGGCAGCGTGTCGTTGCTGTTGTCGTTCACTGTGCCTTCAAGCTGCGTGGCAAAGCCGGCGGTCGCCACCGCACCCGCGACGCGGTTGTCCTTGCGAATTGTAGCGGCGAAGTTGGCGTTGCTCGATCGCACCACGGCGACGCCGATCTGGCTGTAGTTCGCGGCCAGCGTGCCGCCAGCTTTGGTGATAGCGTCAGTAGCAACCGAGTTTCCCTTGTAGAGCACCAGATAGGTTTGAGCTGTTCCAGCCTGGACAGGCGCGGCCTGCAGGCCGGTGACGACGAATGTGGTGACGAAGACGAGCACTGTGATGGTCCTGATTAACCGGTGCATGCTGTCCTCCGTTCCTTTCTTTACAATCCTCGAAATGAAGTCGTAAAACGAACACCATAGCGTATAGCGCACGTCCGCGCTGTTCGTTTCATCCACGCGTTGTTGTACAACATGCCTCTTTCGGCCCGCGCTCAGGTGCTCAGCCCGACGATAGTTCCGCTCACGGGTAACTCACCACGGTGACTGGTATATCCGGGTTGGCGATGGTCGATGATCCGCCTGTGCTGTTGACCACATACAGGATGCCACCTGACCCGGCATTTGGATCGAGAAAGATCGTGAGCAGATCATGGAGGCTCGACGGCGGAAGGGTGGTGGGAACTTCAAACGCGTGCGCGGCGAAGATATCCACGCCTTGGTTGAAGAAGCTATAGCTACCCATTCCATAGCCGTTGAAGCTGGTCACTGTGTTGGCAACCTTGAAGGCGGCCCATCCAAAGATGCCGTCGTGCTGCCATGCCGCCTGACTGGGTGGATCGTAGGGCATCTCGTTTTGGAAGAAGACAACCGTGCCGCCATTGCCGTTCCAGATCACTTCGTACTTCTGATAGTGTTCGACGAACAAGCCATATGCGGTCAGATTGTCACCGTTGATGATCACACCGGTGTCGGCAGTGTTAGCGGTCCAGCCCACGCCACTGCCATGGTCGGCCCGCCAGGCCCAGATATCGTCCAGAATGACATTGTCGCTGTTCACGATGAGGCTGGTCGTCGCCTTGCCAGCCGTCGCGCCGCCGATGCGGAAGAACACGTCCTGCAGCGACGTTGGGTTGGCGGGGTCACTCTTGTGGGCATGGGGCTTGCCAACCTGCAGCAGCACCGGTGAGTTCACCGGACCAGCGTCGAACATGAGTCCGGCAATCTTAACCCCAACTACATCGGCGACGGTCATCGCCACGATCCCGTTGTCGGGCACCAGTGTGGGGAAACCCAGGCCTAGCACGACGGTGTCGGGGCGCTTGACATCGATGGTGCGATCCAGGTGGTAGATACCAGGGGTGAAGATCAGGTTCTGTCCACGGGCGAGCGCAACGTTTATTTTTTGCGCCGAGTCGGTCGGTTGGGCGATGAAGAAGCTTTCGATCGGGATGGAGGAACCATCTGTCGTTCCGCTATCCCACGACGTGCCACTGGTGGTGCGGCGTGCCGCCGGAACGAAGACAGTGTACTTCCCCTTGGCGTCCACAGAAAGAAATGGCGCTTCACGCGTCACCGGGCTGGTCGCGAGCGTGGTGTATGGGCCACCGCATGACGCCTGCGCCGGGAAACACTGCGCTGGCGCGCCCACGACACCCGAGAACACCTGGTTCCAGACGCCGTTGCTCCACCCGTTGAGCACACTATTCCTGATCATCCACTGCTGCTGCGAACCGTTGATCACAGTTCCGTCGAACTGTGAATCAGCGATGAAGCCGCCGCTCGCAAAGGAGGGGCCGGTGCAGTAGTCCATAAGCGTGATGTTCTTGCCATTGCCAATGACATTGACTCGCCGCATCGGCGCGGCCTGCGACACAGCCCAGAACTCGCCTGTGTAACAGCCAGCGTTCGGCTTGCTCACGTTGATGGTCAGGTTTGATAGCGAGCGCCAGAAGTTGTTGAGGGCCGTGCAACTGTCGTTCTCGCACTGGTTGTAAACGTCGATGGAGCCGTTGATCACGACATCCTTCGGAGAGCGGCCAAGGCCCGCTACTTCGGTGTAGTAGCCGACCTGAAAGTTGAGTGGGTTCGCGGCACTGCCGTAGGTGCCGGGCTTGAACAACAGCGCATAACGCTCGCTGCCGAACTGGTTGGAGACCTGCTGGTTGGCGATGGCGTCAACAGTGGCCTGGATCTGGCTCGTCGGCATGCTGGGGTCGAAGATCGTGACGTTGGGGCCGAAGTCCGGCTGACCCGACCCACCAGGCGGATTTGCCGACGCCCCGGCACCGACCTCCATGGTAGACGTCATCGTTAGTGCAACCATCATCGTGGCCAGGAGCCATATCCTCATTGATGTAACCGGCAACATAATCCTCCTTGATTACTTGGCATGTGAAACGTTTTCGTACTGTCTGATACAGCTTGTCAAAAATGCACTCCGATGGTTGCCGCAGGCCGATCCAATTATTGTCCCGGGCCTCATCTCACACACGATTGTACGAGATTTACGGCGTCAGCTTGCTGATCCGTGTAGCCCAGTTAGCGAGCGCCGTCCGGGTGTTGCCGCAACTGCCGATAGGCCCGCCGAACAGATATGTATTGAGATTACATGTCTGCGCGATGTACTCCGAAGCGATCCAGATTGTGTTACCATCAGTCACCGCCGCGCCATAATCGCCCCAGCGGGTACGGGGCGGGTCGCCGACGAACGCCTTGTAGCTTGTGAACCCGTCCGACGGCCCTAGCCCTGATGCCGCAATGTGGATCGGCCCGACTGAACCGTTGGTGTTAATTGTCACATAACCGGCGCTTGGATAATAGTCCTCGCCGACGACAGTGAACGCGATGACGCCCTTGCCGTTCGGGGCGACGGCAATCGCCGGGTAGGTCAGGTTGTTGTTCGCAAGGGCGAGATAGCCTTGCTTTTTGACCTGTCCCTCAACCTTGCCCGCGCCGTTGATCTTCGGGCTAACGGCGAACCATGCAATGCCTGCCTTGAGTTCACCGCCAACCCAAACAGCAGTATCGACTGCACCCCAGAGCGTTCCATTGACATACCACGTCTGCTGCATGCGCGTGTCATTCGAGTCGAGGTGCGACTCGACCTCTGGCTGCCAGCTGGGCGGCGGGTCAAAGAATAGGTACCAGCAGCCAAGGCCGGTACCGAACAGCGAGCCGGTGTCGTTGAGACAGTCGCCAAGCGGGATGTTGCCCGGCTTCTGATCCGACTTGGGCGGGAAGACATAGGTCTGGCTGTTGATCAGCCGGCTGGTGCTGCCGAGTGAGGGTGCTGCCGAGTCGAGTGATTTGGTGTTGGTGATGGCCCACAGGCCGATACGGCGAGCAGTACCAGTTGGGTTGCCAGTCTCGGAGCCGTCGCCAGCGATTGTACTGAGCAGATATTCAGTGCCGTTGTCTTCGTTCGAGTACTGCCCGGCTGGCGAGGTCGCTGGCCAGACAGTGAAGCCCGGCGAACCGTCGACGTTCAGGTTCTCGACCAAGGTGACGCTAATCGATGATGGGTGGGCTGCCAGCTGGGTTTTCGAGAACGCGAAAATCTGCGCCGCGTTGAAACTTGGTCCGAACAGATCGTACTCGTTGGTCGTGATGTAGATACCGTTCTTGTCGCCACCGATATGCGGATAATCCTGGAAGCACGGGCCCGGTGCTGTGCCATCAAGCGTGCAGCCATGGTTTGGCGTGCCGTCGGCCCCGTCATTCTGGGCTGGAACGTGGTAGATCGTCCAGGTGCCAGTTGGATCGCTAGTGTTGGAGACAGCCAAATCGATGGTATTCTTGCCGTTAAAGTTGCCGTTCGCATCGACAAACAGCGTCGTAATCGCAACAATGAAGCGCTGGTTGTCCGGGTCGTAATGGCAGACTGGGTCGATTACCTCCGGCCCGATTACCCCGGTCGTGCGGTTGATGGCGGCAGGGTAACCAAAGAACGTGTTCAAATCCTGCACTCCGGTCAGCGCGCCACCCGTTGCAGTGTACACCCGCAGTACGCTGTTGACCGACTCGACCGTGTACCCATTGCCGACACAGAGCGCCTGGTCGGGCGGCTCGAGCGAGAACTGGTTACCGCCGTTGGCCAGCCGCTGGTCGCGATGATTTAGTCCGTCGATAGTGAGGAACATCTCAGGATTGGAACTCGCAACTGCGCTCGACGGCACGGTTGGCGCGTCGAGCGGCTTCTTCGGAAACTTGCCGTTCTTGAACCCAGGTCGTGGACGGTTGAAGCTGCCCGCTCCTTCGTCTTCTTCGACACCAGGCCGCAACTCCGGCTGCTGCACACCACTATTGACCCCAGCGGCGACCGCCCGAATACTCGTCGTACCACTACTGGGGATTTGTCGCGTTCCCCCGCTCTGAAGTGGTGCCGCGCTCACCGAGATTGCCGCAATGGTGCTCAACAGGAGCGCCATAATCAATGCTGGGGCTAGAGCTTGGGGTGATTTCATGAGAAACCCTTTTCTGTTAGCTAGCTTGAAATTGCCGCGCGAACCACAATCTCAGTTGTGTGCCATCAACACCTCGCATACAAAGTCAGCTATGGATACAGCCGTTCTCTGGACGGCATAGGATTATGCTCGTCGGCACACTGTGGCAGCGCGACACGCCTAAGCCAAAAACCATGCGCAAAAGGCCAAGCGCTGTATGGCGCTTGATCAGAGCCGCGTGTCATCACGGCGCGGGTGATTGACTTTGGCGACGCGCACAAAGTCACCTCGTACAACCGCAGCCGCCTGCCGGTAACCTCTATCTGGCGTACACGGATATGTGACGCGCCCTGTAGCATCGGCACCTGCTGCTGCAGGGAAACAAAGGGTTTGTATAGACGTAGCGGGAGTGTGTATACTATCCTAAATGGGTGTGCGCTTATCATACACGCAATGTCAAGAGGATGCGCTATCTTTCTGTGATCGCAGCAGGCGTGTATTCCGCGCTAGGAGCGGATGTTCTACTACATACATGCACAAGTATGATGACAAAACTGTCATATTCCTCGATAACGAGTCGTGAATATGGGGCGGGCCACGCTGCGACGCACAGTGCTTGACGTGAACAATGTCTGATGTCGCCGATCCATAGGCGGCGTTGCAGCGTTTCCGACTACCTATGACTCCTACATATGCCCATGGTCCGCACATGAAAACGGCACGGTCAGTCTCATTGGATCGCCAGGTGCTAATGCAGGTGCGGCCCAAGCCCCGAAGGCGGCACTGCTCTACACTGCATCAGTATTCGGCCAGGAGTGTAGCATAACGTGAGCGATTACTTATGCGTAATGGAAAAGCGTACATCGGGATCGTCGATAAATCGTCAATGCTCGGCTACTCCGCCCGTATTTTAACGAGATTACTGTGGAACGTGCTCTACCCGGCCAGGTCTCCCAGCGCGTAGGCCAGTCGTCCTGCTGTAGCATAACAACGCGTTTGAGCGGCGGTGATTCTCTGCTGTGCGGCCCAGACGAACAACTCTTCGGTCAGACGCGTTTTACCGATGCCAGCCTCGCCCATCAGGCATACAAACTGTGCATGTCCTTGTGCTGCGCTGCGCCATGTAGCTTGGAGTTGCGCGTACTCAGCCTGCCGCCCAACCAGTGGCGTGGCTGTGACAAGCCGTGTTGCCAGCTCAACTGTTATCTCGGTGGATGGGGCGCGGAGCAGATGCTCATACGCTTCGCGCGTGAGTGCGCTTGGCGCCACACCCAATTCGCGTTCAAGCACCGTCGCGCAGGTGTGATAGACCTGCAACGCCTGCGAACGGTTGCCGTTTAAGGCATGCAGGCGCATCAAACGACGATAAGTTGTTTCATGGAGCGGGTCGTGTCGCAGCAGGCGCTGGGCGTAGCGAATTGCTGCGTCGTACTCGTGCGCTTGTTCGAGCAGTTGGATGAGTTGCTCCAAGGCTTGAAGAAAGCGCTGGCGCAACCGTTCGCGCTCGGTCAGCAGCCAGTCGTCGTAGCAGCCCGGCAGCAGATTGCCGCGGTAACAATCAACGGCTTGCTGAAGCGCGGTGCGCTTTTCAACGGGCGCTCCTGCTTGGGTGGCTTGCGTCAGCAGTTGTTCAAAATCGGCTACGTCACAACTGAACGGCGCATCACGTCGCCACTGAATGCTGGCCCGATCAACCCTCAAGAATTGTTGTGCATGCGGTAACGCGCGACGCAGCAGGAGCAACAATTGACGTAAGTTGGTGCGCGCTTGATCTTCAGATGAGTCAGGCCAGAAGAGAAACGCCAGGTGTTGGCGGGGTTCGGGTGCGCCGCGATGCAAAACAAGGTACGCCAGCAACGCACTGAGTCGCGGCGTATTCACGGTTGTGATCAGGTGGCTGCCATGCGTGAGAACCAGCCCACCAAGCATGTGAATGTGCAGCAGTGGCATCGTTCTTACCTCGCACGCTGCATGTTCAACGCGGTGTCACGCTGAGTCTTGTGATATCCCTATTGTACCATACTGAACATAACTATAGCGGGTTGCATTACGTCATTGCGAAAACGGAAAACATATCGCTCGTAGCTAGGTGAACGATATAGAGTTTGTCGAAGCCCTCGTCAAGAGTTGGCGTTTGCAGCCGCTTGGCTGTACTGTAGATGGCTTTAACCGGCACGCGCGCCCGACCCGCCCGCGTCTCGTTGCGGCGAACGCACTCCTCAACACTGGCCGGGAAGAAATAGCCGACGACGTGAAACCTGGACTCGCGGGCGGCTTGAACGTAGACAACTCGTTCCTCAATCGTTGGGTTGGTGTTGTCTATGACGAACGATTGTTGGGCGGCAATGCAAGTTTGGAGCAGCATCCGCTCGCGGTGGCGCGTCCGCAGCATGTCGAGGTTGATGCGGACGTGGGTGTCGAAAAAGCGCTCTTTGTAAAATGTTGATTTGCCTGCGCCTTGCAGTCCGATGAAGATCACTGCTTCCATGTCGTACCTAATGCACTGAACCTGCTCAGTATAGCATGTGCAGGGGACACAAGCTGGCAATGCACATAGTATTGCGAGCCTGCATGCTATAATCATAGACGGTAGACGTAATGCTTCATTCCGTTGGCGCAAGCCCTCACCCCGTCGCTGCCGCGCCACCCCTCTCCCAATTTGGGAGAGGGGCTGGGGGTGAGGGAAACAGAGCGCTCACCTCGTGAAACAGTACAGGTAGACGATGGACGACAGACGACGGAGTGCCAAGATCATCGTCTATCATCCGTCGTTCATTGTCAAAAAGGTTTTACTCATGACACAATCTGTTCCCGTGCTTGATTTCGGCTCGCAAACGGCGCAGCTTATCGTGCGCCGCGTGCGCGAGCTTGGCGTCTACAGCGAGTTGCTGCCGCATGATATTTCTGAGGAAGCGTTGCGCAAACTCAACCCGCACGGCGTGATTCTTTCGGGTGGTCCGGCCAGCGTGTACGCGCCCGGCGCGCCGCAGATGCCTGCATGGCTGCCGGACTCAGGGCTGCCGGTGCTGGGCATCTGTTACGGCATGCAGCTGCAAAGCCACGCGCTTGGCGGCCAGGTGCTCGGCGCGAGCGAGCGCGAGTACGGCCCGGCGACAATTGCGGTTGTGGAAGAAGGCGCGCTGTTCGCGGGCATGCCATCTGAGCAGCCGGTCTGGATGAGTCATGGCGACCGCATTGAGGCGCTGCCGCCCGGCTTCCGCACGCTGGCACACAATCCCAGTACGCCGTTTGCGGCGGCGGGCGACGAATCTCGCGGCTGGTACGGCATCCAGTTTCATCCCGAGGTTGTCCACACGCGCTTCGGGCGCGATCTGCTGCGTAATTTCCTGTATAACGTGTGCGATTGTGCGGGCGACTGGCAGCCAGCACATTTCGTGGCCGACGCGGTTGAGCGCGTGCGGGCGCAGGTCGGCGACGGCAAGGTCGTCTGCGCGCTCTCCGGCGGCGTCGATTCGGCGGTGGCCGCGCTGCTGATCCACCAGGCGATCGGCGACCAATTGACATGCGTGTTCGTAGACAACGGCTTGTTGCGGCTTGGCGAAGCAGATCAGGTCGTCACAACCTTTCGCGAGCACCTTCATGTGCCACTGGTTAGGGTAGATGCTGCTGAGGAATTCCTCCATGCGCTGGAGGGTGTGGCCGATCCGGAGCAGAAGCGCAAGATCATTGGCGAGAAGTTCATCCGCATCTTTGAGCGCGAGGCCGAGCGGCTGGGCGACATCCAATTTCTGGCGCAAGGGACGCTGTACCCGGACGTGATCGAGAGCCGCGCGCCTGACCGGCAGAAGGGCGTGACGATCAAGACACATCACAATGTGGGCGGCCTGCCCGCCGACATGCGCCTCAAACTGGTCGAGCCGCTGCGCTACATGTTCAAGGACGAAGTGCGCGCCGCCGGGATGGAACTCGGCCTGCCTGTAGATTGGGTCTGGCGGCATCCGTTCCCCGGCCCTGGTCTGGCCGTCCGCATCATCGGTCCGGTGACATGGGAGCGGCTGGAGACGCTGCGGCGCGCCGACAACATTTTTATCTCCGAGCTACGCGCCGCCAACTTGTACCGTGCCACCCAGCAAGCCTTCGCGGTGCTGCTGCCGATCCAGAGCGTCGGTGTGATGGGCGACGGGCGCACCTATGCTGACGTATTGGCGTTGCGTGCCATCACCACCGAGGACTACATGACCGCTGATTGGGCGCGGCTGCCGGAAGATCTGTTGGCGCGTGTCAGCAGCCGGATCGTCAACGAGGTGCCGGGCGTCAATCGCGTGGTGTACGACATTTCCAGCAAGCCACCCGCCACGATCGAGTGGGAGTGAGTTTGTGACATAGTGATCGAGAACGTACTGCGGATACAGTCCGCAGGAGAGAAGTTCTATTTTATATGCTGCCGTGTAAGAGTCGCTTTAGCGCGACTCTTATTATTTGTAGGAGCAGTATTTCCCTTCATTCAGTTAAATATTTGTTAAATAAATACTTTGGTTGCGATATATTAACACAGAGTTATTTTTCTTTTTCTTATATCTACAAGCTATTTTATAGAATATGAACAAGCCCTCGATAACTTGCCAACATACGACCCGTTCTGTCAAGAGTTCGCGCTGGCTAGCACATTGGTACTGTGTGTCATTGTGGCTCTCATCATTCACTTCAAATCCGTAGGTAGGTACGACGGGGTGCCATAGGAGGAGATGCAGAGATTGATGAGTATTTCACACAAGGAGGCACATGATGAGTACCAGACGGCAATTCTTGAAGATTAGTGCGTTGGCCAGCGCTGGGCTGCTTGCACCATGGGAGTTTGACCTGCGGCACGGGATGACCGTGGCGCAGGTTCTGGCTGCACAATCTCCACAAACGCTGCTCCCGACAAAAAACATTCCGCAGTTCGTCGATGCGTTGCCAAATCTGCATGTGATCTCCGACACGGGCAGTCAGATCACGTTGACGATGAAGGAATTCCAGTGCAAGGTATTACCCTCGACGTTTAAGCCCGCTACGGGCACCTACACCGGAACGTGGGTTTGGGGATACAAAGGAGAAAATCAGCCGGACACGTCCTTCATCGGCCCGGTGATCGTCGCTGAGCGTGGCGCGCCAACCGAGATCAAGTGGGTAAATGAGCTTCCTCATGCCGATCCAGAGGATCCCCAAGCAGAAGATAACAGCAATTTGGTCAGCTGGCTGAAGGCCACCGACCAGACGCTGCACTGGGCCAACCCGAAGGGCGATCCGATGATGGGGAATCAGGCTCACTACACTGGCCCGATCCCGGCTGTGCCGCACTTGCATGGTGGCGAGGTTCCGGCAGCGATCGACGGCGGGCCGGATGCGTGGTTCCTCAGCGAGACGGAAGAAGGCTATCAAGCGCATGGGCATGCCTACTACACCATGTCCGGTGCGGCCGCAAACGAGGCTATCTACCGTTACCCCAACAGCCAGGAGGCCGCACCGCTCTGGTTCCACGACCATGTTCTGGGTCTTACACGCTTGAATGTCTACGCCGGCCTCGCAGGCGCATACGTCATTAAGGACCTAGCCTTGCAGCTTCCCACCGGCCTGCACCCGATTGGCTTAGGCGCGGACAACAAGGGGCTTCCTGAAAATCCTATCATCCCGCTGGTGATCCAGGACCGCTCGTTCGACGTGAACGGGCAGCTTTTCTTCGACAATGCCGGCATCAACCCCGAGCATCCGTACTGGATCCCTGAGTTGGTCGCCGACACCATCGTGGTCAACGGCAAGGTCTGGCCGTTCAAGAACGTCGAAGCCAAACGCTATCGCTTCCTGTTCATCAACGGCTCTAACGCTCGCACCTACGAACTGTTCCTGACCAATCAAGCTACCGGCGCTATGGGGCCGCCCATGTGGGTGATCGGTACCGATGGCGGCTACCTGGACACGCCAGTCAAGATTGACCCGAATGTGACCAAGTTGGTGATGATGCCGGGTGAGCGCTACGATGTGATTATCGACTTCGCTGGCTTCGCAGGGCAGACGCTGCTCATGCGCAACACTGGTCGCACACCCTACCCCAAAGGCGCCTCTCCGCAAGGCTCAACTGTCGGCCGGATTATGCAATTCAAAGTAGGCGCAGTGCCTGGCGGGGGTGACATGAGCTACAATCCAGCTAGCGGACAACCACTGCGCACTGGCAACCAGACAATCGTCCGGCTCGTCAACCCAGCTACCGGCTCGCTGGCCGCTGGGATAACGGCTAATAAGACCCGCCAGCTCACGCTCAACGAAGTCATGGGCATGCCAAAGACTGTCATTAATCCGGTCACAGGCGTCATGACAGCGTATCCCGGCGGGCCACTGGAGATCCTGGTCAACAACACCAAGTGGTCCGGCGAGTCATCGCGGACCTACGACGATTTCACGCCGGTTGAGAGCAATGGAGTTACCGAATACTTCTCTGAGCTGCCTAACGAAGGTGACACCGAGGTGTGGGAGATCATCAACCTGACCGCCGACGCCCATCCAATTCATCTCCATCTGGTGCAGTTCCAGATCATGAATCGCCAGAACTTCAACGTCAACAAATACACGAAAGCATATGCGGCGGCCTTCCCTCGCGGGTTCGACTTCACAATGAACATGGAAGTCGTTCCAGGCGTGTTCGTTCCCGGCTACGGCCCGCCCCTAGACTACAACACTGGAAACGCGAGGGCATTGGGTGGCAACCCGGACATCAACCCTTACTTGCAAGGACCCGCCAATCCACCGTTGCCTAATGAAGCCGGCTGGACGGACACAGTGATTGCCTATCCCGGCCAGGTGACGCGCATCGTGGTGCGTTACGCGCCGACTCACAAGGCGATCAACGCCGCCGATCTATACTATCCGTTCGATCCCGACAGTGGACACGGCTACGTCTGGCACTGCCACATCATCGACCATGAGGACAACGAGATGATGCGGCCGCTTCAGGTGCAGCCCAAAGCCGGAGCTACGAGAACCTACGTTAAGGGGACGGATTATTAAGCGGAGACTATCCTACCCTCGCTCCCTTACTGTAACAGCAAGTGAGATCAGGGGAGGGCAACACGTAGCTTGAAATAGAGTTTGTCACACTGAACCAACGAGAGGGCCGCATCATGCGGCCCTCTGTGCGTTAACCCGTAGGGGAGCGCTTTGTCGAGTGATGCTGACCGTCAATATCCCATGCTAGCACCAGCAACGTCGTCTGCTCGCGCTCCTTTCCGAGACTGTGACCACAGAGTCACTTTTATCCTGAGTTGAATAACAAGATTTTACGCGTTTCAACGCCGCCGTTCAGCGGCAGCTACTGGTGGTTGCACATTATTCGAGAACGGCATACAAATAATTAATGCTCCCAACTCGAGGATGATGTCGAGTTGGGAGCATTAATAACGAGAGTATGGTGGTCAAGCAGTGGGACCGCGCGGAGCGCTAACCTCCGGAGCGCTGCCTGCCTCAGTCTGATGGTGAAACAACGTTCCTGGCACGCCCGGCACGCCTAGCATTGGAAGCGCCCAGCGATCAAGCCCCCAGTAGCCCGCAACCCGCCACGCCAGAACCAGCCATGTAGCTAGAATAAAGAGGAACGGATTGCTCGACACGGTACCTGCCAGCAGATAGTTGGCATTCATAAGGCCACCGAAGAAGGCCGCGATTCCGGTAAAGAGACCGACGATCAATCCAAGTCCAACCAGCACCTCACCGAATGCCACCATGTACGACCACAGCGCCGCATTCGGCAGCACAACACTCTGGAGGAAGCTTCCGTACCAGCCGGCTACAGAAGGGTGATCGCCGCCGGTCTTTTGCAAGGCTCCCTGCACAAAGCCCGTGAGAGCGGTACCGGCCTGTGCGCCAACCCATACCGGATTGATAACTTTCTCCCATCCGGCCATAAGCCATTCATAGCCAACGTACAATCGAATGATTAACCATAGCGGTGCCAAGCGTGTGTCCGCGAAGAGGAAGCGCGCTATCGGTGGTTCGGGAATCTCGCTCACCCGGCGTCGCGGCAGTGTTTCAGTTGTCATGGTCTTTCTCCTACAGATAGATATACTTGGGACGATATGGATAGTTCGCTACCACAGCGCTCATCCATATTTCACATGTAGTATAGCAATCTTAACCGATAGCTTAGATACTATTTCACAACCTATGGTGGTGATATGACAACCTGTCTAAACTCGTTCAATTTTGGCCACAAAGCCCCGTCTGCAATTGCACCGACCAGGAACTGGAGGCACTGGTAATGCCTTATTAGTGCTGATTGTGGTGTTGGGCACGTATCCGTTCTTCGATTGCCTGTTTTGTCACACGGGCAATCCCAACCGGATTGCTGGCGTCATCCGCAATTAATGTTAAGGCGTGCAACGCCTCCGCTAAATTCATCTGAGCAATCGTTCGATCGGCCTCGGCGGCGGCTAATGCCTGCTGCAATTCCTCATATTGTGCAGCTAAGCGGTGATATTGCGCCCGCAGCATGGCGGTCTCATTCATGGGTTCGCTCCGTTTTCGCATGCCGGCGTGTCGTGCCTCATTCCAGTCTTGTGCGGACGGCATGACGGCTCACGGGCAGGTGTCTTCGCAGCATGCTTGCCAGCAGGTTGAACGGCAGGAAAACGCGTGCAGAGTTTCGTTCACATGCGCTCTGCATGGAAGAAGCGAAGCACGATCATGCGCCAGCCAGCCTGCGCGGATGACGACTTTTGGACAGCCGTTGATAGTAAACAAGGCTCCGAATAACCATGAAAGTTCATGCCGTCTCACCGGCATGAAGCCGCCCTCGGAATGAATAATCTGTCCGGTGATCCACTGTGCTGCCGGGCTGGCGAGAAACGCCACCAGCCGCGCCACATCGTCCGGCTGGCCGAGCCGACCGGCAGGAAAGCGCGGCAGCAACTCCCGTTTCACCTCGTCGGTCATCCAGCCGGTGTCGGTCGGGCCGGGATTGACGGCGTTGATAGTGATGCCGCGTGCCATGATCGCGGGAGCCAGTGATCGGGTGAAGATCTCGATCGCGCCCTTCGACATGGCGTAGGCCAACTCGTCGGGCATGGGGCCGAGCGACTGCCCGGAGGTGAGATTGATAATCCGCCCGTTTTCGCCATGGAAGCGCCGCGCGAACTCCACGCTCAACAGGGCGGCAGCGCGCACATTGACGGCGTAGTGCGCGTCGAGGCTCGCAGTGTCCAGCGTGTCCACGTTGGTCTGCGTCGAGTAGGCCGCGTTGTTGACCACAACGGTGAGCGCGCCGAACGCCTGCGCCGCATCGAGGACGCGCATGGGCGACTCTGAAAGGCTCAGATCGACCTCCATGCTCGTGCAGCAGACGCCCATGGCGCGTAGTTCTTCTTCAAGCATAGTTGGACCGACGTCGTCTGCGCCCCATGGCGTGCTCTGATCGTAAGATTGCCAATGCGTGAAGAAGATGTCATGGTCCGCCTCCGCGAGCGCCCGGCAGATCGCTGCGCCAATGCCTTGCCGCCGGCCCGCGCCCGTGACGAGTGCGAGCGGCCTGCCCGGAAGTGCGTTCATGTGCAGCCCCTTTCCCCATTGCAAAATTGCTTCACTTTCAGTATCATGTCTGCGGTTTCGCTCGATTATTTTTATCATATACCATGAAGCCTCACATTGTGAACATTGAAAATAATTGGGGTATGGCTTGTAGGGGCGCGGCATGCCGCGCCTAGGGCGAAGCACTGCTTCGCCCCTACAGATGTCCCCAATTCATTCCTGAGATATCGTAAGCACGTTGAGAACATGATAATGGTCAGGAGGAAGCTATGACAAACGAGACAGAACAACCAGCCGCCGAGGCAACGCCGGTCACGTTCCGCGCCGAGGTGCGCCAGTTGCTCAATATTCTGGCGCACTCGCTGTACAGCGACCGCGAGATTTTTCTGCGCGAGCTGATTTCGAACGCGTCGGACGCGCTGTACCGCGTGCAGTTCGAGATGGTGACGAACAGCAATGTGCTCGACCCCGAGGCAGAGCTGGCAATTCATGTAGATGGCGACGAAGAGGCCAGGACGATCACTATCTCCGACAGCGGCATCGGCATGACGCGCGAGGAACTGATCGAAAACCTGGGTACGATCGCCCACTCCGGCGCGCGCACGATCATGCAGCAGCTTGAGGCGGCGCAGCGCAGCGGCATCATCGGCCAGTTCGGCGTCGGCTTCTACTCGGCCTTTGTAGTTGCCGACGAAGTGACTGTCATTTCGCGCTCGTACCGCCCGGATGCCGAGGCGGCCATGTGGCGTTCGACCGGCGACGAGACGTTCGAGGTCGGCCCGGCTGAGCGGGCCGAGCGCGGCACGACGGTGATCTTGAAGCTCAAGGAGGACGCGGCTGAGTTCGCGAGCGCATGGAAGCTCCAGCAGATCATTCAACGTCACTCCAACTTCGTGGCCTTCCCGGTGTATGTCGGTGAGAACCGCGCGAATGCCGAGCGGGCGCTGTGGCGCACCGCCCCGCGCGAGGTCGAGCAGCAGCAGTACAATGATTTCTACCGCCAATTGACCTACGACTTCAACGAGCCGCTGTTCCAGATTCACATCTCGACCGAAGCGCCGGTCGATCTGCACAGCATCCTGTTCATTCCATCAGCCCGCGAGCGCGGGCTGATGGAGCGGCGGATCGAGGGCAAGATCAAGCTGTATTCGCGCAAGGTGCTGATTCAGGAGGAAGCGAAAGACCTGCTGCCGAACTATTACCGCTTCGTGGAAGGCGTGGTGGACAGCGAAGACCTGCCGCTGAACGTCGCCCGTGAGACGGTGCAGAGCAATCCGGTGCTCGGGCGCATCAAGAAGACGCTGACTGGCCGCATGACCAAGGAACTGGCCGACCTGGCGGAGAAGGACGCCGACAAGTACAAGACGTTCTGGACCGAGTTTGGCGCGTTCTTGAAGGAAGGAATCGCGATCGAGCCGTCGGCCAAGAATGACCTGCTGCCGCTGCTGCGCTTTTATTCGACGCATGACGAGGAGCAGTTGACCTCGCTGGCCGATTACAAGAGCCGCATGATCGACGGACAGAACGAAATTTACTATGTGCTGGCGAACGATCTGGCGAGCGCGCGCCACAGCCCGCACCTGGAGGCGCTGCAGGAGCGCGGCCTGGAGGCGCTGCTGCTGGTCGAGGTGATCGACGGCTTCATGCTGAACGGCCTGCGTGAGTACGAGGGGCTGAAGCTGCGCAATGCCGACGATCCTGACCTCGAACTGCCGGGCGAGGCCACGCCGAATGAAGTCGCCATGTCGGACGAGTCGTTTGCGCAGTTGGTCACGCGCGTCAAGGAGACATTGGGCGAGCGCATCACGTCGGTGCGTGCTTCGAACGTCCTGCGAAATAGCCCGGCTCGTCTGGTTGCGTCCGCCGACGCCAACCGCGAGATGGCCCGTGTGCAGCGGCTGCTGGAGCGCGATTACAGCGTGCCAGCGCAAATTATCGAACTGAACCGCAGCCATGAACTCGTCGCCAATCTTGCGCGTATGGTCGAGGAGCAGCCATCCAATCCGCTGATTGCGCCATTGATCGAACAGATATACGACAGCGCATTGCTGCTCGAAGGACTGCATCCCAATCCAGCCGACATGGTCAGCCGAATCGAGCAATTGATGGAAGCGGCGGCACGCAACGCAGCGCAGGAATAACAAATAACCTGTAACCGCAGAGGGCGCTAAGGACGCAAAGACTACAGTTAATATCTTCGCATTCTTCGCGTCCTTAGCGACGGAAATGGTTCTTGACACTGTTGAACACTTGTGCTATATTCAAGATGTAACGGATAGGCATTGGCTCACACATGGCGCACACGCGCTGACACACACACAAGGAGCACAGCTATGTCACGGGGATTGAACAGATCCAGATCATCGGTCGGTTGGGGCGTGATCCAGAGATGCGGTACACGCCGGATGGAAAAGCGGTCACGAATTTCAGCGTTGCTACCGGCGGCAAGTGGACCGACCGCAACGGCACCGAGCGCGACGACACGGAATGGTTCCGCGTCGAGATGTGGGAGCGGCAGGCCGAGACGGCCAACCAGTACCTCTCCAAAGGCGCGCAGGTGTACATCGAGGGCCGGCTTCGCGCGCGCAAGTATACCGACAAAGACGGCGTCGAGCGCACGTCGGTCGAGATCGTTGCGAGCGACATGGTTTTGCTTGGCAGCCGTAACGATCGTGGTGGTAGCGGCCCCAGCAGCAACGACTACGACGACTACAGCGATGAGGACATGGCCCCGGCTCAGCCTTCACGGCCAGCCGCCGCCCGTCCGATGGACGAAGGGCGCAGCGCGCCCAGTCGCCCAGCCGCTGCACCTGCTCGGCCTGCGCCAGCCGCCCGCCCGAATGGTCGCAATCAGCCGCAGCCGTTCGACACTGAAGAAGATCTCCCGTTCTAATCGAATGTGGTGACTCGCGGCATAGCAGCGTGCCAGTTGCAGTTCGACGCAGCAATACATGAAGGGAGTTGGCTTGCACAGCCACTCCCTCTTTCTTTATCGGGGGAGCAGCGATGGCGAAGGATTTGAACAAAGTAATGCTTACCGGGCGGCTTGGCGCAGATCCAGAGATGCGCTACACGCCACAGGGCAGCATCGTGACGAATTTTGTTGTGGCGTCGAACCGCACATGGAAATCATCCGACGGCTCGTCGCACGATAGCACTGAGTGGTTCCGCGTGACGGCGTGGGACAAGCTTGGCACCATGTGCAATGATTTGCTCTCCAAAGGCACACGCGTGTATGTTGAGGGCCGCCTCCAAACGCGCAAGTGGCAGGATAAAGAAGGCAACGACCGTTATACAACCGAGGTTGTCGCAAGCGAAATGATCATTCTTTCGCGTAAATCCGATCGCAATGATCGGAACAACGCGCAGGAGGATGAGGACGCACTCGACGATCACCTGGTCGCGTCGGCCTCGTCGGCACCGACAGTCGAGCAGAACGGCCACGGCGCGCCACGGCGTCCGGCAACGCGCATGCAGGACTGGGATGAAGACAATCCCTTCTAGCCGTACTGCTACGCGTCTTTAGCGTCCTGCTTGGGCTGCTCGCTCAAAAAGATCATCGTAGCGCGGTGCTATCTGCGACCAATCGAATCTTGCAGCGACATCACTGAACCGTCGCTCACGAAGCGCGGGAAGGTGCTCAATTGCTGCCTGAAGCTTGTCAACTAACTCTTCAGATGTGTTGTACAGGCAGGTGTCGTGGAACTCCGGCGGCAATAGCTCTGAGGTAACTCAGGCGGCGCGGCAGGATCGGTACGCAGCCGCAGTACATCGCCTCGATTACTGAGATGCCGAAGAACTCCTGAATAGCCGTGCTCACCACAATGTCGGCCTGCCACAGTCGCCGTCGATACGTTGTGAGATCAGGCGCGTAGCCCCATGCCAGCGCGCGCGCCGCGAACTTCTCGCGCGCCGCCACAAAATCCGGCGCCTGCGGATCGATGTGCTCGCCGATAACGATCACGCGAAAATCCACCCCGCGCGCCTCTAACGCAGCCAGCGCGTCGAAAAACGCCGCAGGCTGTTTATCGTACTCCCATCGGCTGTTCCATAAAATGATTGGGTGACAAGATGACCCAGTGACAACATCATTGTTCTTTTCTCTTTGTTCCTGCTGCTCGAATGGATTAAGCCTTTGTAAATCAATTCCTGGCGGCAGAACATGCGACTTTGCGGCCAGCATGGGCAGCAGATCAAGCTCCTGGTGATCATGGAAGCGCCCAACGAGGCTCTGGCAGCGCATCCAAAAATGCGCGGCGGTGAAAGCCGGAGTTGAAGCACAGCATATCGGCGGCGAGCGCACTGGTGTAATTGATCCAGGGAAATGACAGATCGAGCTTGCGTCCAGCAGGCAATGGATAGGTCAGCTGATTTTCATGAAAATAAAGCGCTATTGGAATGTACGCTGTTATGTCGCGCGTCAAACCAAGAAAAGTCGCGAGGTCGAGCATGTCGGTAGCGACGATAAGGTCAAATCGCGCGCCAGATGCGAACAGATCACGCACCTGCCGGGCAAGCGTCACTGCCGCGCCACGCATGCGCCAGCGCCAGCCACCCGCCTGCGAGAGCGTGAGCAGCGTCACTTCGTGGCGGCTGTGTGCCGCATAACCACCAGCGACGGCAGCGTGCGAGCCGCCGTGAAATGGATCAAGAAACAGAATTCGCATGACGTTTTTACCACAAAGCCACAGAGAACACAGAGACACATAGTATTTCGTGTTCTCAAGGCTTTGTGGGTAGTTAAAAGGAATGTTAAAGCGTGTCCCACCATGTCGTATGGTTGGTGATGATCGCAGCGTGTTCCGGCGGTTCATGGCGCTGCACGTCGATAGTCAGCGCGCCGCCCGCAACCATGTGCGCGCCTGCTGGTGGCCCGCCTGCTTCCCATGTCCAATCCAGCGACTGAAGCAACCATGACAGCCAATCCTCGCCGCTCTGCTCGCGTGCCGGCCCGGCCATGACAAGGTAGTCCTGCGCCCGCGTGAGCGCCACGTAGGCCAGCCGCTCGCGCTCGGCCCGCTCCATGCGCCGCTCCTCGGCCAGCGCTGCGCGGTAGGCCACCGGCTGCACCCACTCAGCCCCCTCGCGCAGCTTGATTGCTACGCCATAGCTGCGGCGCACTAACATGGTCGGCTGGTCCTTCAACGGAGCGCGCCCGAGATCAGGCAGCACGACCACCGGAAACTCCAGACCTTTCGAGCGATGCACCGTCATCAGCCGCACCGCGTCGCCACCTTCGAGCGGCGCTTCGCCTTCGCGCGCTTCTTGCCGCAACGCATCTTCCAGGTACGCGCCAAACGTGGCAAGCTCGGAAACACCCGCGTCGCGCGCCACCTGGAGCAACTTCTCGACGTTGACGCGCCGCCGCTCGCCGTCTTGCAGGCCGCTAATCGTGACCATGTAGCCGGTGCGCTCCAGCGCCGCGCGTAACAGATCAACCACCGCAACGCGCCCGCGCAACGCTAACAGATCATGGAGCACGTCATGGGCAAATAGGACAGAGGGTCTCAAATTGTCGTTTGCTGCATCATTCTCTGCCGCATCACAAAGCGCTTGCCACAAACTTTGTTGATTCGCGAAGCGCAACCGCAGGATGGAAGCATCGTCAAGCGCAAACAGCGGCGAGCGCAGAACGCCGACAAGCGAAAAATCGTCGCGCGGGTCTTCCAGAAAGCTGAGCAAATTGATCAGGTCGCGTACTTCGTTGCGCCCATAGTAGCCGCGCCCGGCAGTGGTGAGAAATGGCACACCTTCAGCGCGCAATGCCGCCTCGTAGATCTCGAACACGGTGGAGGCCTGGAACAGCATGGCGACATCGCCGTAGCGCATCTTTCGCCATGCGCCGTGCTCATTAACCAGCGACGCGCCCTCATCCACCATCTGGCGAATGCGACGCGCCAGCACCAACGCTTCATAGCTGCGTGAGTCGAGCGGCGCATCTTTCGCCATGCGCGGCACGATGTGCAATTCGGCGGCAACCGGATGCTCTGACGGCGGGCGGAAGGCGCGCAATGGCGCAAAGGCGACCTCGAACGGATGCGGCAAGCCGCTGCGGTGCATGATGTGGGCAAAGGCGTGGTTGACCATGGCGACCAGCCGGTCATGCGCGCGGAACGAGGTGTCGAGTAACACCTCGCGCCCGCCGTGCTCTCGCACATCGGCCCGCGCCGCGCCGAACACGCTCACATCAGCGCCACGAAAGCGATAAATCGACTGCTTGTCATCGGCGACGATGAACAGGCATGGCTTAGAAGCATCAGGCGTTGCTTTGTCAGGCGCATAGCCCGCCAGCGTGTAGATCAGATCGCGCTGCGTGGGATTGGTATCTTGAAATTCGTCCACGAACAACGCAGCAAGTTCGTGCTGCCAATATTCACGCACATGCGGATAATCGTGCAACAAGCGCAGTGCCAGCACCTCTAGATCGTCAAAGTCCACCGCATCACGCGTGTCTTTCGCGGAACGGTAGCGCTCGGCTGCGACATGGTAGCAGGCTGCCAGCCCCTGCCCGACCAGCGCCGCCTGCCGCTCGCGTACGTCGTCCCAGGTGGCGGCCAGCATGTCGCTGTGTGAACGATAGCACTCGCGCAACGTTTTGAGACAATTTTTCGCTGCCTGTACATGATCTTTGCTGCCCCATGCGCCCATCGTGCCGCCGGTCAAATTCAGCGCGCCCAACGCTTCTAGCTGATCAAACGATACGCTCTCGGCATGCTCGGCAAGCTCATGCAACAGCGGAACGATGCGAAGAAATTGCGCGCCGATTTTGTCATGTTCCTGGGCCAGTGGCAGCAGTTCATCAAACACCACCACCGCCGCACGCCATGCAGGATCGGCCACCATCGCATGGAGCGCCGCCTGCTGGCCTGCCATGAACGCCGCGTGCCAGCGCGCCAGCAGGTCGTCCACATCGGCTGGCATGCTGTCAAGCGCGGCCCGCGCCTCGCCGCCGCCTCGCAGCAATTCGGCAACGAGTTCGCTCACCTCGCTCAGACTGAACGCGCCAAACAATGCGTCAATTGCCGCGCGCTCCGGCAGCATAGCCGACGCATCAGCAAGGCGCGCCAGCATGCCAGCCAGCGCACCACGCACGCTCTCATGGAGCAGCACGCCCGCCTGCACCTCGTCAAGCACAGTGAAGCGCGGGTCGAGTCCGGTTTCCGCCGGATGGGCGCGCAGCAACATGCCGCAGAAGCTATGAATTGTGCCAATCCGCGCCGCCTCGATTTCAGCCCGACGATCTTCCCACACAGCCCGGTCGTCGCCATGGGCTGCGGCTGCGCGCTGCTCCAGCACGTCACGCACGCGGTCGCGCATTTCGCGGGCGGCCTTGTCAGTAAACGTAATTGCCAGGAGCCGCTCGGGCGCGTGCTGTTCCAACAGGCGCACATAACGCTCGACAAGCACGCGGGTTTTGCCGCTGCCCGCCCCGGCGACAACCACAAGGTCGCAGCCGTCTGTGGAAATAGCCTCGTGTTGTGCAGTCGTGAAATTGGTCATGATCATACAAACGACAGAAGATTGATTGCCAGTCATTGTATCACGTCCACTCGCGCTGCTGTAATGGGGCTGTAATTCACCCTTCTTGCCGCGCACCACGTCTCGCAGTACGATTTCATGGAGACATGTTCATCTCTCACGGAGGCTCCATGGCGCTGAAGGCTGTTCAACGATTTCGCCATCACCATGATCTGCGGGCATATCGCCGCCAACTCTTCAATGCATTGGCGCAGAGCTTTGTGTTTCGGCTGTTGCCAGGCTTGAAGGAGGTAAATGTGTACGGCTATGGCCGCGATGGTGTTGTGCAACAGCTTACACCGCGCATCAGCAGATTGCCCGCCGCGACGATTGCGGGAGCAACAGGCAGCGGCGGCGGCTGGTGCTGCGGCAGGTGGCGCTTACATGGGCCGCGACGACCGGCGCGCCAGTGCCGGTGCCGCTTGTGCTCGCCCGCGTAGACGACGGCCAGACAGCGCCAGACGTGTTGATTGATCAAGAGTTGGCACGCCTGCATCCGTCGATCATGGCCGCCATGTCGCCGCTGTTCAGCACGCCGGAGCACAATCTTGCTAAAAATCGCGGGCGATGGGGCTTGCTTGTGGAGGGGCTTGACGAGTTGCCGCCAGCGCGCCAGAAGGCGTGGCGCACAACGCTACAACGTGTGCCAACAGCCGCGCCGGGGACGCATATGGTAGTCGCTGTCGCCATGGATGAGCAGGAATGGCCCGGTTTTACCGCGTTGCGCGTGGCAGCGCCGTCGCCGACCATTGTGCAGGAATGGGTGAAGCGCTTGTCTGACGCCGCGCAGCAGCCGCTGCTCCTCAATGCCCTGCGGCCCGACGGAACGCTGGAACTCGTCGGTGAGCAACTGGTGGAGGTAGCGCTGCTGGCATGGGTGACCAAGCGCACTGAACTGCCGCATAGCCGTGCCGAGCTATACGGGCAGGCTGCGGTCGCCATGTTGCGCATGTTTCCCGATGCGGGCGTGAGCATGGATCGAATTACAGCGCCTCGCCGCTTACGATGAGCAGCCGCCCGCTCTGCTGCCCGGCCTGCTGTCGCGCAATGCGGCAGGCGACGCCGTCTTCAACCACCCGCTTGCGCGCTCGTATCTGGCGGCGCACCAACTTGTGGCTGAAGAGCGTTACGATATGTTGCGCCTGCTCCATGGCGAGGCACGCGCGGACGTGGCTCGCTTTGCGGTCGGTATTGCCGACGATCCATCGCCGGTCTACGCTGCGCTGTGGGGTCAGCAGCCCACGGTTGACGACGTGCTGGCGCTTGGCCGGTGCCTGCGCGAACGCACGTCAAGCGCGCCGCTCTGGACGCTGCGCATTGCTGGTGCTCTGGCGCTGCTGGCCCAACGCGGCAATCCAACCCAGCAAGCCACTGCCGCCGCACAACTCCGCACGGTGACGCCACAGATCAAGCATACGTTGATTGTGATGGCGCAATCTGGTGAGCGGGTTCAGCATGCCATCGAACGATTGTTTGCGCGGCTGCCGTTGGATATCGCCACTGAATGCGCGACCTCGCTGATGCTCCACGCCGACATGCCCATGGGGTTTGCATGGGCGTTGGCCGACCAACTGGCCACAACCACCGGCGCGTCTGAGAACATGCCTGTGCCGCCAGTGGATGAGCATGTGTTCGCACGCTGGGCGTATGTGCTGGCGCTGAACAGTGCTGAAAGTCGCGCCCGGCTTGCGGGTGCAGTGGATGAGTTGCTCGATGTGCTGCGCCATGCTGGCGCTGGTGACGAACGAGTTAGCCGCGTCGCCGCCGCGCTGGACAACGAGCATGAGCCGGCTGACGTATTCTCAACCGAACTGACGAAAGATCATGAATCGTCTGATGTGCCACCAATTGCATCAGCACAGCAACCCGCCGTACATTCCACTGAGGATGTTCCCGCAACGCTCGCACGCAGTGCTCGTGACATATCATTGCCATTGTACGAACGCCTGTTGAGCGTCGCCGGTCTTAGCAAACAGGTGTCAAGCGAAGAGCTACTCGCTTTGCTTGAAGACCAAAGCGTGGATGTCGATGTACGCGCAGCGGCGGCGCGAACACTCGGCAAGAAACGCGATCAAATGGCACTGGCTGCCATGATCGCGCAGCTGCGTGATCCACATAGCCCGCCAGATTTGCTGGAAAGCGTTTGTGAGGCGCTTGGCTGGTTTGGAGACGCCGCCGCCGTCGCGCCGCTGCTGGAGCTACTGGAGCGCATCGCCGACGATCCGATCCTTACCATTGCCGCAATCAAGGCGCTCGGCGCAATAGGCGCGCCCGCAGCAGTACCGCTGCTCGGAACACTGCTCGGCATTGGCGCATGGGAACGACTACACGCCGCCGTCAACATGATCGATCCGCAGCAGCATAGCACAATATTGTTGAACAATGACGCGCTGCCCGCACGTTTGGCAGTACAGCTTGCCGCAGCATTGAATAGCGTATCTACCGATGCCGACCGGCCAACGACACTGGCCGAATTTCTCGCCCACGAGGCTGATCACATTCGCACCACTGCCGCGCAGGTGCTGGCGCAGATTGGCGGCGACGAGGCGCGCGCGGCACTCCAAACAGCGCTGACAGAGGATGTAACAGGCGGCGCAATAGGCATCATATTGCGCGCATTGGCACAACTTGATCCGCCCGATAACCCCGCGACGCTCGGCGAGCTGATCAGTAACCCGAACATCGCTATCATGACGCGCTGGCAAGCGATACAACATCTCCACGAGCATCCCGGCGGCAGCGACGTGATGCGCCATGGGCTGGCACAAGAAGACCTCGACCCGTTCATACGCGGCGCATTGGCAGAAGCGCTCGGGCATGTTGGCGCAACAGCCGCGTTGCCACTCCTGCAACAGCTTGCCACCACGATGTCCGGTGATGCGCATCTGCGCTCGCAGGCGATTGTCGCGCTTGGCCTGCTTGATGACCCGACGTCAGAAAGCGCGCTGATCCAGATTATCCGCTCCACTACCGAAGATGACACCCTTCGCGGCATGGCGGCGGAGCATTTGCCATCACAGCTTAGCGATGATAGCCGTCACTTTCTGCGTGATCTCCTGCGGCGCGAACAGCCGCCAGTAGCACTGATTATCGGCGCGCTCCATGCGTTGGGTCGGGCACACGACCGCGAATCCATGTCGCTGCTGCTGCGCTATTGTCAGGATAGTCAGCCAGCCGTTGCCCAGGCAGCGCTGGCAGCCCTGCATGACATGGCCGACAGCAGCGTGGATCCAGTGCTGATGCAGATGTCGCAAGACCCAGCGGTTGATGCCGCCACGCGCCTGCAAGCGCTCGGCACGCTGCTGCGCCTCGGCGGTGACAGCTACCGCGCGCTGCTACGCTCAGCGTTGGAACACGGGCCGCTCTCGCTGCGGCTCCAGGCGCTGGAATATCTGCTCGACGCCGGCACGCCAACAACAGAACTGCTGGGCGTGCTCGCAGGCGTGGAATGGCCGCTGCCCCTGCGCCTGCGGCTGCTCGAACGCAGCGACTTCACGCCAGCCACCTACCCGGTGCTGATTGGCATTGTAGAAAATCGTGACGATTATGTGCAGTTACGCTGGCGTGTCGTGACGATGCTTGCTCAAGCCGAGCATCCGGCTGTCATCAGAGCACTGACGCGGCGGGCGCTTGATAGCAGCGAGCTGCTACCCTTACGTCTGCACTGCGTCACCATGCTCGACACACTTGGCGGTCCCGACGAAGGTGTAGCGCTTTCTGAACTGGCAGCATCCACGATACAATCGCCCGTGCTACGTCGGGGAGCCGCGCAAACAGTAACTATGATTGCGGCACGAGCAATCTGAGAGATGCCATGGCAACACATATTATGATTGTTGACGACGAGCCAGCGATTGGGAAGCTGCTCTTGTATCAATTGCACACGCTTGGCTACAGCGCAACGTATGTGCAGGACGGCCTGCTGGCGCTGCAACGGCTTGAGCGCGAACAGCCTGATCTGATTCTGCTCGATGTCATGATGCCAAACATAAGCGGCTGGGACGTGTGTCGTCAGATTCGCACAAATTCATCGGTTCCGATCATCATGCTCACTGCCAAGAATTCCGATGCAGATGTTGTGGCCGGCTTGACAGCAGGTGCTGACGATTACATCGGCAAGCCATTTAGCATGATGCAATTGCAAGCCCGCATCGAGGCGGTGCTGCGGCGCGCACAGCGCACACAGCGGCCATCTCATGACCAGGCTGACGTATCTACGGACCAAATTACCAACAAATCAGCAACAACCACGGCGAATCGCTCCACCTCCAGTGTATCTGTGCCGCGCATGCAGACAGCGCCGTTTGTAGCACAAACGAGCAGCACGCGACTGGGGCCGCTGCTACGTGAGACGCGGCTCGCAAAAGGGCTGTCGCTCTATCAGATTGGCAGCGAGTGCAACATTCACTGGGAGTTTTTGCAAGCGATTGAACAGGAGAACTTTAGCTATGTGCCGCGCAAACAGCTCCACACAGCGCTCCATGCCTATGCAAGCTACCTCGGACTGAATTCTCCATGAACTGGTCGGTAGCCCGGCGGCCATGCCGTCGCGACGACACTGGGGACGGCGGTACGGCTTTGTGATACTGGCATTGCTCGTTATTGTGATCAGTGTTGTGATGTTCAGCATCAGCTAAATAGAGCCACTAAACTGCCTCGGAAGCCCTCACCCTGCCGCTGGCGCAGCTTCCCGCTCTCAGTGGGAGCGGGACCGAGGGTGAAGGCCGATGGTAGTTCTGGAAAACATATGTGGTTCTATTTAGCACAACATGCATGGGAGCCGCAGCGCTATTGCTTGCCGTCATGCTGCTGAGTGTCCTGGCGGTTTGCTCGGCGGCTCCATGCTATCATCAAAGCCAGCCCAACCGCGACCACCAGCACTGCGCCCAGGATCGAGCCGCTGATGAGATACAGCAGCGCGCCCAGTACAAACGAGAGCAGCGCAAACAACCCGGTATTTAGCTCTAATTCAGGTTGCGCTGGCGGTGCAGCCGGGCGCTGATCTGCATCGCTTTCCTCCCCAAACGTAGAGTCCGCCACTCGCTCGCTGCGCTCGCCCTGAAACACAGCAGGCGGCAGCGGCGCACCGGGAATCGGGTGCTCGCGCGCCTCGGCAAAATATGTCGCGCGCCAATCCAAGCCGGGATACAGCTTGCTTTGGAACAGGTAATATGCTGCGCGCTGAAGATACGCTGGGTGCGCGGCGCTCACGCGGGCAAGCTCGCGCAGATCGGTGGGCGTGAAAACAACGCCGGTTGGATCGAGATATGCCTCGGCAAGCAGCCGAATCTCTGGCATGGCAAACGCGCCCAACGTCAACACCGAAAATCGTTCGCTCAGTTGCGGCGGGGTCCCTTGCACGGCGACAACAAGCATCAGACGACGGCTGCGCGCCAGGCGGCCCAATGTGTCGAGCAGCTGCTCGCCCCAGCCCGCCGCCATGGCCACATGCGCATTGTCCAGGCATAGCAGCACCGGATTTTCAATTGCCAGCAGCGCTACCTCCAGCGCAGCCAAGGTGTTGCCACGACCGTCAAGCGCCTCAACGACAGCCTTGAACACCTCAGCGCTATCTTCAGCCGCTCGCAGATCAAGATAGAATCCGTAGATATCGGGCAGATCAAGGTTGGTCGCCGCCGCTTGCGTGATGTGGGTCAACAGTGACGATTTGCCAACGCCCGGCATGCCCGCCACGAGCACAGGCCGCCCGGCCTCAAGCCAATCAAATATCAACGACAACTCGCTCCAGCGCCCGGCGAAATGGCCGGGGTCGGTGATGCGCCCACGTTCGGTGAATGGATTTGGTACAGTCATGTGTCCTGCTGATGTTCGCCCCTTCGGGCTCCCTTCAGTCGACAGTGTAGCAGGAAACGCGCCTTGACTGAGCGCGAAGCAGACCATTCCTTATACAACCCCATGGATATCACCACCACTATGCTATTGCATAAGCATCGGCAGCCACATAACGACGTTGCTCGCGGCTACTTCCTTTCCCGCTGTCGGCGTGATGAGTGGCTCCTCGGTGCTCGTTTCGGTGATGGTCGGGGCTTCCATTGGTGTAGTGGGCGCACTCGTCGGCACGTTTGTCGGCGTAGTGGTTGCAGCAGGTGTATGGGTCGGTGTTGCGGTATTCGTCGGCGTGATGGTCACCGTGGGCGTGCGAGTTGGTGTTGCGGTATTCGTCGACGTGGCTGTTGGCGTATTCGACGTTACAGTTGATACCGGCGCATTCGATGAACGCGGGTTCCATGTCGTATCAGTCGTCAATGATGGTGTAAAGCTCTGCGCGATAGCGTCCCACCCGACGAGTTTGAAGTCAGTACGATTAGTGCTGCTAGTTGTTTCGGGAGTGTCGGGATTATCCTGCGCCACAAACAGCCCTTGCGGAAACGACGGGCCGAGATTGACACTTGTCACATCAATACCGTCCGTATCTGAGGTGCCATCGATAGTGCTACTTGCGACAATCTGAAATGTCCCCACATACGCATGCGCGCCTTCACGGCGATACAGGTGGTAGACGCTGTTCCCTTGATCTGACAAAATGAGGTAACCGGCTCCCTGACTGGTGTAGTACAGAGTTACGCCTTCGAGACTATTGCTAACGTTGCCGCCAACAGCCACGATGTGGGTGGATGTTGCTCCGGCGCTCGGCTCCGCCCCGAACTGCCACAGCCCTTTACCATCCGCCACATACAGGTTGCCTTGCTCATCGTCAGCGACACACCCTTCCGCTGAGCTACCAACATTGGTGAGCGTTCGCACAAGTTTCGCGTCGACTTTACCTGACGAGGTAGCAAAAAGTTTCCATTGCTGAACTTCGCCACGGCTCGTTGGTGCTGCAGCATAGTGCTTGGTGACAAAAGCATAATAGGTATCGGTCTTGATGCTGTGATACATGCAAAAACCATATACGGTGATGCTGGGAACGATCAGGCGCGCGGAAATATCCTTCAATTGCCTTGTCTGCGGATCGACCTGGTAGAACGCGAGACTATTTGTTTTCCGGTTGCTCGCTCCCACGAGGTCAATCTGCTGGCCAGTGAGCGGAAAGTTATAGCGCACATCGACATTGTTGGTACCACCGACGGCTAAATACTGCAATTGCTGCCCGCTCAGGTCATACACAAACAGCCCGTTGCCTTTGTCTGTGCCGATCACGGTGCTCAACGCTGGGTTGGACGGATGCACCCAGATGGCCATATCATCAGCGGAATCCGGCGATCCACGCACGGGATCAGTCTCGGCGCGCGGCTCAACAGATGCCACAATAGTGCTTGCCTGTGCCGCAAGGCTCTGTTCAGCAGCCATGGTTCCTGAGTGCAGTGCAAGGAGCAGGATACACAGTACGCCTAGTAGCAAAAAAGTGAAGTGTTTATGAGTCATTTCACGTCTCTCACATAGAAAATGCCTCTATATAAGAAACGCGAATCGTCAGCAGTATGATACCGTTGTTCTTAACAATACGTTCACATAGCGATGTTCATTCTTTCATCTCAACGCATCGTTACGACATATTGTACGATAATGCGCGCCTCGCTACGGTCACCTTGCAACTCGGCTCTTTTACGAATGGTGATAAACCAGAGTTGTGTTGTTTTGGTGTAGGTGCCGAGCGACACAATCGTTTCTGTGCCGCCCCATTGAAAACCATCGCGCGTAAGTCTCCATCCGTTCGATGCCAGGCCGCGCGCAACATATGTTTGCCATCCATCATCAGGGTTCGGCATGCGGTAGGTGATTACCTGTTCCCCAAAACCGTTGTTTTGTATCTGCACGTCTGCTGCACTCGGCGCGATGAACGGCGTTGTGAGCGCGCGCACCGATGCCCAGACGCCAACGCACGCCAGGGTGAGAATCAGGAAGATAATCATGATGGCGATGCGTTTTACCACTATTTTATTTCATGAGAAACCGCAGAGGCACAGAGAGCACGGAGTGAATGCATGTACAATCTCCGCGTCCGCTGTGCCTCTGTAGTTACAAAACGTTTGCTAGTTAATGGAAAGCTGGCAACATATCGCCGTGCGCTTCGATTAAATCATCCACCAGCGACCAAATCTGCTTCAGGCTCAATTCGGCAGCCGTATGCGGGTCGAGCATGGCGGCGTGGTAGATGTGCTCCCGGTTGCCAGTCAGTGCCGCCTCCACCACCAGCGATTGAACGTTGATGTTGGTTTGCATGAGCGCAGCGAGATGCGGCGGCAGCGCACCGACGCGCGTGGGTTGCAGGCCATTTTTATCAACAAGCACCGGTAGCTCGACACAGCAGCCTTCCGGCAGGTTGTCGATCAGGCCGTAATTCGCCACGTTGCCATAGATTACCTGCGGCTGGCCGGTTTCCATAGCGTGGATGATTGTTGTGCCGTACTCGCCAGAGTGGCGCTTGCCGTGGCCTTGATCTTCCTTAGCCCATGCCTGGCGCAACTCCTCAGCGCGCTGTGGGTCTTTCCGGGCGATGCGCGCGAGCCGTTCCTCGCGCCGGGCATGCTCGTAGCGCTTCACAGCCGCCGGGTCAGAATCCACCAGCGCCGCGCGCATGCCTTCCCAATCGGCAATTTGTACCTCGCAGCGGGTGATATACTCGTCCAGCGGCACGTTGAACTCCTCGATCAGGTCAGGCCGATCGCGCTTGATGAACCAAGGTGTGTACTCAGAAAAGTGCTCGCTCGACTCGGTCACAAAGTAGCCCAGCCGCTTGAACATTTCATAACGCACGCGGTTCCAGTCCGGCACGCGGCCCTCTTCCAGCACCTGCTGAATTCGCGGGTACAAATCCTCGCCGTTGCGCTCGAACTGCAAATAGAATGCCATGTGATTGATGCCCGCGCAGAGATAATTGATTTCGTCAACTGGCACGCCGATATCATGCGCCAACTCGCTCGCAGTACCGAACACGCTGTGGCACAAGCCGACCGTTTTGATGCTTGACGCGCGGTTGATCGCCCAACAGTTCATCGCCATGGGATTGACGTACTGCAAAAACGTCACATCCGGGCATACATCTTCCATGTCGCGGCACATGTCCAGCAGCACCGGAATGGTGCGCAGCCCGCGCATAATGCCGCCGATGCCAAGCGTGTCAGCGATTGTCTGGCGCAGACCGTACTTTTTCGGGATTTCAAAATCAATCACCGTGCTCGGCTTGTAGCCGCCAACCTGAATCATACAGAACGCATAGTCGGCACCGTCGAGCGCCTTGCGCCGGTCGGTTGTCGCCTCGATCTTGGCGGGCGCACCGACGCTTTTCACAATGTTGTTTGCCACAATTTCCGACGTACTCAACCGATCTTTGTCGATGTCGAACAGCGAAATGGTCGAGTCGTGCAACTCAGGAAACGTGAAAATGTCGTTCAAGAGGTTGCGGGCGAATACGGTGCTACCAGCGCCGATAAAGGTAATTTTAGCCATGGTGCTTCCTTCTATACTCCTTGAGTACCATGTTGATCAAGCCATGTGATGGTATACATAATAACGGCGTTTCGTTCCAATTCGTTATAGATTTCGTGGCGCGCGCCGGGCCAGCTTTTCAGGGTTTTGTCATGGCTGCTGGCTTCGGCATAGATCTGCTTGGCTCCATCTGGATTGACAAGTTGGTCAGCCTCGCCGTACATGACGAGCAGCGGCAGCGTGAGTTCGGCAAAGCGCGCCCGCGCCGCCGCCGCCGCTTGCATCATTTCATGTCCGAGCCGCGCCCGCATCTGGCCTTTATAGGTCAATGGATCACTATCGAACGCCTCCTGGACTGCCGGATCGCGGCTGAGCACGCTTTCGGGGCTGGTGCTCAGCGGCACGACCGGCAGATGCGGTGCCACCCGGGCCAGCACGCCGCTCATGCGCTTCATCATGGGCGACACGTCATCGCCAATGACCAGCGCTGGACCGCTCAACACAAGACCGTGAAGATCCGCCTGGTAGCGCAACGCATAATGCGTGGCGATCAAGCCGCCCATGGAGTGGCCAATCACAAAGCATGGCAGATTCGGATGGCGCTTTCGAGCAAGCTGCACCAACGTATGCGCATCATCTACAAAGTAGCCGAAGCGCTCGATGCTGGCGCGGATGCCGCCGCTGTGGCCATGCCCACGGTGGTCGAGACCATAGACGACGTAGCCATGCTGCACCAGCGCATTGATTACATGCGTGTAGCGCCCAAGATGCTCGCCATAGCCATGAAACAGCGCCACCAAGCCCTTCGGCACGTCATCCGGCACCATGCCACTGTACATCAGGCGCTGCCGCTCCGCGCCGATAAAGGCACCCTGAAATGTTTTCATGCATGTGTGTTGAATTGCGGCAGCCAGCGCTGCTGTGCTTGCAGCATTTCATTGACCATCGAGCGAATCTGCGGCAGCGTGCAAACCGCAGCAGTCAGCGGATCGAGCATCACGGCATGATGGACCGCTTCGGTGTTTCCGGTGAGCGCCGCCTCCACAATCAATTCCTGCACATTGATATTGGTGCGGTTGAGCGCCGCCAGCTGCGCGGGATAATGCTCCACCACTGTCGGTTGAATGCCGTTGCCATCCACCAAACATGGCACCTCAACGCAGCAGCCTTCCGGTAGATTGCTGAGCAGATTGCGATTTGGCACGTTGCCATTGATGCGCGTCGGCTGGTTTGTTTCAATTGCTTCGATGATATATGAGCCATACTCGTGCGTGCGCTCGGTTGGCAGCGCCTTGTCGCCGGCAGCCAGATCATGAAAATCCTGCTGCGCTGTTTCGAGCCGGCTGATGCAGTGGCGCAGATAGCCACCCGTCCGCCCGAAGTCGAACCATGCGTCGTGCTTATTTTTAAAGCGCGGGCTGAGTTCGTCATTCACCATGGCCGCTGACTTGCGGAAGTACGGCACGTACTCGCTGGCATGGCCGCTCGACTCGGTGACGAAGTAGCCAAAGGCTTTCATCAAATCAATACGGACTGGCTCCTGCCCGTAGATGTCGTCGTTTTGAATAGCGTTCCAGATGCGCGGGTACAAATCTTCGTCGCCGCGCCGGAATTCCAGGAAAAACGCCTGGTGATTGATGCCCGCGCAGCGATATACGACTTCTTCATACGGCACATCGATCCAGTTCGCCAGCATTGCGCTGGTGCCCTGCACGCTGTGGCACAGCCCGACATGTGGCCGCCCGGTCGCTTTATCAACCGCCCAGCAGTTTGCCGCCATGGGATTGACATAGTTCAGTAGTAGCGCGTCAGGTGCAACGTCGTCCATGTCATGGCATAAGTCGAGCAGCACCGGAATGGTACGCAAGGCCCGAAACACGCCGCCCGGCCCCAGCGTATCGCCGACGCACTGTTCCACGCCATAGCGCTGTGGGATGTCAATATCCTGCTGGTAGGCCTGGAGGCCGCCCTGCTGGAATGTGGTCACAACATAATCCGCGCCGCGCACGGCTTCACGCCGGTCAGTTGTCGCCTCCAGGGTAGCACGGAGCTTGCGCTGGTCGATCAGCGCCTGAACGAGATCACGCGCTTGTTGGAGCCGCTCCGTATCAATATCCATGAGTGTGATGGTTGCGTCTTGCAGCGCGGGCGTCAGGAGGATATCACTGCACAAATTGCGCGTGAATACCACGCTGCCCGCGCCGATAAATGTTATCTTCGGCATCGCCAATCCTCTCCTTTCGTCATCGTAGACGAATTGTAGTTTTCCTGGTACGTTTAGATATCGACGGCTGGTGGTGGTTGTTCAGCTAACTCCGGCAGAGGCTTGCGAACGGACGTGACGGGACGTTGGGGGGCAATCCAGCGGCCAAGTAACGGCATCGTCCACAGTACGCCCTGCAAGGAGACCACCATGCCAACAACCCAACTCACGATAAGAAGTGTGTAGGTCGCAAGCACCAACGCGAATAGCGCAACACCCAGCATCGGGCCGATGACAGGAATCCATGCCAGGAGCCATGCGACAATACCCCAGATCAACGGTGTCACGATCGCTGCCAGCGCGATCGCCAGCGACTGGCGGGCATGATGGGTGGCAAATGGATCGCTCCGCTGGGTGAGCAGCACGATCAGCGCGCCCGGCAAACTCAGCAGATAGGCAACAAAGGCCAGCAAACGGCTTGATTGATTCACGCTACCACCTCGATCCCTTGCAAGTTCAATTCTTTTGCAAAATGGCAACTTGCAAAGTGTTCTGGCTCCACCTCGACCAGTGGCGGTATCTCGGTCTTACAGATATCTTGAGCATACCGGCAGCGGGTGTGAAACACGCAGCCTGATGGCGGGTTGGCGGCGCTTGGCACCTCACCTGAAAGCATAATCCGCCGCGTGCGAATATCGGGATCGGCTGGCGGAATAGCCGAGAGCAGCGCCTCGGTGTAGGGATGCAACGGATTCTGTAACAGCCTCTGCGCATCCGCCAGTTCAACGATCTTGCCGACATACATCACCGCGATACGGTCGCACATATGCTCCACAACCGACAGATCGTGGGCAACAAAAATGATCGTTAGGCCAAGCCGTTCTTTTAATTCTTGTAACAGATTGAGCACCTGCGCCTGGACCGACACATCCAACGCCGAAACCGGCTCGTCAGCAATGATCAAGCGCGGGTTGAGCGACAATGTGCGTGCCAGACCAATACGCTGGCGCTGCCCGCCCGAAAATTCATGTGGGTAGCGGCGCATGTAAGCCGGGTTCAAGCCGACAGCGCGCATCAACTCGGCCACACGGTCATCAATTTCGCGGCCTGGCGCAATGCCGTGAATGCGCAGCGGCTCGCCAATCAAATCGCGCACACTCATACGCGGGTTGAGCGACGAAAACGGATCTTGAAAGATCATGCGCATCTCACGACGGAGTGGCTTCATCTCACGGCGGCTGAGCTTCGATATTTCAATGCGCTCGCCTTCCTCTGTACGAAACCAGATTTCGCCGCCCGTCGGGTCATACAGGCGCAGGATCGTGCGGCCCGTGGTGGTCTTGCCGCAACCACTTTCGCCTACCAGACCAAGCACTTCCTGCTCGCGCAGCTTGAAACTGACGCCGTCAACTGCCTTGACATGGCCGACAGTGCGGCGCAAAAATCCACTTTGGATGGGAAAATATTGCTTCAGATTCTTGACTTCAAGAATTATATTGTCGGTTGTGTTCATGCATAAAACCTACTGCTCATAATGCACTTCTGCATCGTGGTGAACCCGGTGTCGCTGCACTGACATAGTCACGCGATCAAATTATATAGAGTACGGATCCACCGCGTCACGCAACCCGTCACCCAGGAAATTAAAGCCCAGCACCGCCAGCACGATGAACAATGTCGGCCACATCAGCCAGGGATTGCTATCCAATGTCTGGAGGCTCTGCGCTTCACGCATCAGCGTGCCCCAACTCACCAACGGCTCCTGAATACCGATGCCAAGGAAACTCAAAAAGCTTTCGGCCAGAATAATTTGCGGAATGGTCAATGTCAGAATCACGATAATGTGACTGAGACAATTTGGCAGCAGATGCCGAAAGATAATCCGACTATCAGAAGCGCCCATTTCGCGCGCCGCCAGAACGAAGTCACTTTCCCGCAGTGACAACACCTTGCCACGAATCTCGCGGGCCAGCAGCGTCCAGCCGAGCAATGCAAAGATCGATGACATGGTGACAAAGATGAGCTTTTGGTCCCATGTGATTGGGATGATCGCCGCCAATGCCATCCAGAGCGGCAGTGCCGGAAAGCTTTGCAAAAACTCAATAAAACGCTGGATGATATTATCTGTCCATCCGCCGTAGTAGCCAGAGACAATGCCAACTATCGAGCCGACGACGATAATAATGAACGTTGCGAACACCGCCAGCGAGATCGAGATGCGCCCGCCCATGCAGATACGGCCCCACAGATCACGCCCGAAGCGGTCTGTGCCGAGCAGAAAGATAGTGCCATTGTCAACGCCGTAAAGATGCCTGTTACTCGGAAACAACCCCAGGATTTTATAGTCGTACCCTTCAACAAAAAACTTGATCTGGATGGGATTTGCGTAGTCGGTCTGCCAGACTGGCAGAAAGGTCTTTGGGTCGAGCACCTGCTTCTGCGTAAAGGTGAACGGCTGCAAGTGTAATTGTCCATTCGACGAGACAAAATAAATGTGTTGAGGGGGCGTGTAGGCAAACTGCATGTTCGGCGTTACAGGGTTGCTCGGCGAAAGAAAATCGGCAAAGATCGCCATAAACACGAGTAGAATTGTAATGATGCCACCCACGATTGCGATCTGGCTCTTGCGAAACTTGCTCCAGACCAGCGTAAGGTAGCTTTCACCCCGCTCTTCGGCAAGGGGTTGAATCGTTGGAATCGGGCGATCAATCGCTTGTGCCATAGCTCTTTCCCTTGTTAGTTATACCGAATGCGCGGATCAACGATGGTTAGGAGAATATCTGCGATCAAATTTCCTGTGACCAGCAACACGCCATAAATCAACAGGAAGCTGCCGGAAACGTAGATATCCTGGTTCAACAGCGAGCCATAGAACATGGGGGCCAACGTCGGCAGGCCAAGCACGATTGCTGCTTCGAGTTCACCAGCCAGCATGTACGGCAGTACGGTGCCCTGATACATGATAATTGGGTGCAGCGCGTTCGGTGCAGCGTGCTTGTAGATTACACTGCGCTCCGGCAGACCTTTCGCGCGGGCAGTCGTGACATACTGCATATTCAGTACATCCAGCAGATTGCCGCGCATCACGCGCATGTTCTGCGCGATGCCGCCGAAGCCGGCCACCACGATGACTGGCCAGACGTGGCTCAATGTATCCACGAACTTACCCCATGACCAAGGCGCAAAGGCATACTGGGGTGAATTAAAGTTCGTGAAGTGTGATGCGCCGACAATAAAAGCTAGAAAATACAGTATCAACAAAGCGATAAAGAAGCGTGGTATGGAGGTGCCTAAAAAGGCCAGTACTGTCGCTGCTATATCACCGATTTTATACTGGTGTGTGGCAGAATAAATACCGATGGCGATGCCAAACAGCGTCGAGATGATATGGGCGGAAAGTGCTAACACGAGTGTGCGCGGCAGCCGCTCAGCGATCAACGCTCCGACATCGCGCTTATAGGCAAAGGAATAGCCAAACGATCCTTTGGTAATAATTCCGCCAACCCAGCGTTCATATTGAATCAAAAAAGGCTGATCGAGCCCATACTGCTCACGAACCGCCTGAGCCTGGCGCTCGGCCTCTTGCTCAGAGACGCCATTGTTTATCAAATTTCCCTTCAAACTGCTGGCAAAATCTCCAGGCGGAAGCTGAATAATGGCAAACGAAACAAGGCTAATCCCAATCAGCACAGGGATGGCAAAAAGCAGGCGACCTGCTATATATCTGAGCATAGCTATCTCCGGCGTTACCTGATGGAAGGAGTGCGTGGCGGAGCATTGCTCCGCCACACTCTACAGCTGCGTTAAGACTTCTTGAAAGTCGGGAGGGTCTCTGGCCGCGTCTCTTTGACGGTTGTATCCTTGGTCCAGAACTGCTCCGGAATGAAGTTGTCGTAGTCCCACTCGTAGTAGAACGCCGGGCAACCAACCGGCACGTTCTGGATCCGCTTGGACATACCCAGCGCGTACCGTCCGATCACTAAGCCCAACGTGTATACATTCTCGGTGTGCAGTTTCTGGTACTGCGCCATGAGATCCTTCTGCTTGGTGGTGTCGGGCTCACTGACGAATTGTTGTACCAGATCGACCATCTGCTGCTCGAAGTCCTGTAGCGGACGATCCACCCCCTCAGCTGAACGGCTGAAGACCGGCGCTTGAAGCGTAAGTGGCGAAATGTCACGGTAGCGCACATTGGGCACACCCCACTCCTGGCCCATACGACTGACCTGCATGTCCCACTGGCCATTGGTGTTGAGCTGCGTAGCTGCATTGCCCTGGAGCACGCGGTAATTGACCTGAACGCCAATTTGCTTGAAGAGCGTCACCAGTACCTCTGCCATTTGCGGCGAGCCCTCCTGATCTTGCACAGCGTGCAGGCCAATGACCAGTTGCTGACCCTTCAGTGGTCCATCCGGCCAGAGCAGGATGCCACTGCTGTCCGTGTCCTTAAAGCCCAACTCGGCCAGCAGCGCCTTGGATGTATCGATCGAAAATGGATAGTAGATCGTCGATGTGCGGTCGAAGAACTGCGAGCCTGGATACAAGCCGCCTGGCCATGCACGGAAGAACGGCCCGTCGGCGATCGACCTGGCGAGACCGTCGCGATCAATCGCCTGGGTAAGGGCGCGCCGGAACTTTTGCTCACGGAACAGCTTACGCAACTCTTTTGTGCGGTCGTCTGTCGTGCCAAAGTTCAGTGATTGATTGATCAACAACGAGAAGCCCAGCGTTTCTGGCCCCCACTCGAGCTTGAACACGGCATTGGGATCCTGCACACGCGTCGCCACCTCTAGGAAGGTCGAAGGATTCTCGACATTGGTGTGGTCCGATGCACCGGCGATAACCTTGGCAGTACGGATGACACCGGTATTAGCCTTTTCGAAGATGACCTCTTCGATGTATGGCAACTGCTTGCCGCTCTCGTCCACCTTCCAATAGTAGGGGTTGCGGCGGAAGATCATGATCTCATCAGTCTTGTACTCGATCGGCACCCATGGGCCAAGCGTCACAACCGGTAGCGCATTCGGCGGCAGGTCGTCCTGGAACTTCTGATAATTAGACTGCGGATTGTACTTCGGGTGAAACGGCTTGTGGACGTGGGCCGGCGCTATCACGAAATAGTTCTCGTTCATCTGATACAAGATATAGTTCGGATTCGCGACCGGGAAGGTCCACTTGATGGTGTAATCATCAACTTTGTCGAGGTTGATGTCCTTGCCGTCGATCTGCCATGTGCTGCGCTTGCTGGGTGCTTGTACGACGCCCGGATCGAGGATGCAATCGTTCCATGTGAACATCACATCGTCGGCAGTGAACGGCTCACCATCGGACCATTTAGCGCCCTTAATGAGATGCATGGTGAGTTCTTTGCCGTCGCTCGACCACTCCCAACTCGTCGCCAAATTGGGTACTGGCTCCAGCTTGTCACTACGCATCCACATCGGGCCAGTCTTCACCAATTCCTCGATCACAATTGAATTGATGCCGAAGTAGCCCTGGCTGACGCCTGCACCCCAATTCCAGCCCGTAGTCGGAGAGGCCCAGATATCACGCAGCACGCCGCCATACTGCCCCGGGCCGTCAGAGAAGAAAGCGTTCGGGATGACCTGCGGCGTTTCAGGCAGACGCTGCTCGACCGGCGGCAGCTGGCCTTGCTGAACCACCTTGGTCACATAATCCGGCTCGCTGTACTTGTCGAGCTTCTTATACACTTCCATCTGGTCAATGCTGAATGTCTTAGGCTCGGTGCTGCCAGCCATCGGTTGACCTTCTGGGTAGTCGATAGGGCCTAGCATTCCACCCGCAGTTGCAGCAGCAGCCGTTGGGCCTTCCGCAGCAGGCGCAGCCGTTGCGGCACCAGCCGCAGGAGCGGACGTCGCCCCACCAGCCGCAGGCGCAGCCGTTGCTTCACTGGCACCCGTGTTGGTGTTGCTGGTTGACGCGCTTGGCGCAGCTGCCGAACATGCAGCCAGCACACCTGTGCCTGCGCCAAGACTGAGCAATTTGATAAACTTCCGGCGACTTACTCGGTTTTGGTCTTTCATAGACGTAGACCCTCCTTGGGCATCTGTATGACTCTCTGTCAGACAAAGTACATAGTACCATTGATCAATCAATCACCTGTGCGCATCGGCCTCCTTTCGCGATCTGTGCTCCTGAACATCTATATATGCAACCAGCAGGCAACTTGATGCCCGGCGCGCACTTCAGTGAGCGGTGGGCGCTCCTCAACACAGTGCTTCATGACGTGTGGACAACGGTCGGCAAACGGACAGCCCTGGATTTCTTCGGTGGGACTTGGCACCATGCCGCGAATCGGCACAAGCTGTTTGCCGCCCTTTTTCCCCAGCACCGGCACGGAGTTGAGTAGGCCAACGGTGTATGGATGAAGCGGATGATGAAACAACTCACGTACATCGGTGTACTCGACAACCCTGCCAAGATACATCACGGCCACGTAATCCGCCATCTGTGAAACGACACCAAGATTATGCGTAATCATGATGATCGAGGAGCCAAAATCTTCTTGCAGATTGCGCATCAGATCAAGAATCTGCGCCTGCACAGTGACATCAAGCGCGGTGGTTGGCTCATCCGCGAGCAACACTTCCGGATTACACGAAAGCGCCAGAGCAATCATCACACGCTGGCGCATGCCGCCTGAAAGCTGGTGTGGATACTCGTGCAGGCGGCGGTCCGCATCGCTAATCTGCACGCGCCGGAGCATCTCCAGCGCGCGCTCCATCGCCTCTTTCTTGCTCACATTTTGATGCAAGCGCACCGTCTCTGCGATCTGCGTACCGATCGTGTAGAGCGGGTTCAGCGATGTCATTGGCTCCTGGAAAATCATAGCGATGTCGCCGCCACGGATGCTGCGCATCTTCGAGCCTTGCGGATTGAGCTTCGTCAGATCTGTCACATCTTCCTGACTACGGTTGTGCTGATGGAGCAAAATTTCCCCATCCACAATTTCACCAGGAGGTGATTTGATCAGCCGGCATGATCGACATGGCGGTGATGCTTTTCCCGCAGCCGCTCTCGCCCACAATACCGAGTGTGCTTTGACGGCCAAGTTTGAAGCTGACGCCATTAACCGCTTTCACTACGCCGAAGTCAAGCGTGAAGTAGGTTTTGAGATTCTTGACCTCAAGAACAGCATCGCCATTAGGAGCAGGGGGAGGAGTTGTCATAGACCTCGTCGTCCTGTGCAAACACGAGCTACATATCAGCAAGCACCATCGGCAGATACATCATGGTGTTTGTCTCATACATCTCGTTCACTGTGAAACATATCGCCACGTACACGCGGTGGCAAGTATTAAAAGATCGTTATGATTCTGATAAAACTACTATATCGAACAATTGTCATTTTGTCTTGGACTTTTGTTCGATGTATTTGGAAAAAAGCACACATCTTGAATGAAGTACTGCTATAAACGCGCATAACGGCGACCGGCTAACACAAGTGGCGTTTGCGTATATTGCGTCATTCCGTGGCGAAACCTTTCTTCTGGAATGGAAGGATATAGCCTAGTATACCACCTGTTGGGCGCTGCAATGTATCGCTGGGGTTCCAACTCCTAATTCATTCATCACATGTTCATCTTTTTCTGCTACACTCATGGGAACGCTGCGCATGTGTGTTTGGCTGTGCAATGAGGTATGGTATGCGTGTGTTGATTGTTGAAGATGAAGCAAGCATTGCCGATTTTTTGCGGCGCGGTCTGGCTGAGGCAGGCTATGCGGTGGATGTGGCCGAAGACGGCGAGGAAGCGATCATCTGGGCGGATGCTGCGCCGTACGATCTGGTGGTGCTTGATCGCATGCTGCCCCGCCGTGACGGTCTGAGTGTCTGCCGGGAGTTGCGTGGGCGCGGGCTGCGCATGCCGATCTTGATGCTGACTGCTCGCGATACGGTCGACGATCGCGTTGCCGGGCTTGATGCTGGCGCGGACGATTACCTCGTCAAGCCGTTTGCGTTTGCCGAGGTGCTCGCGCGCCTGCGGGCGCTGCTGCGTCGTGAGCCGCTTATGCATGCGCCGGTCTTACATATCAGCGATCTGACAATTGACACGGCAACACAGACGGTGAAGCGCGATAATACCCCCATCACGCTAACGTCCAAAGAATATAGCCTGCTCGAATATATGGCGCGCCATGCCAACCGCGTGCTGACTCGCGACATGATCGCCGAGCATGTGTGGGATTACTCCTTCGACAATATTACAAATGTGATTGATGTCCATATTCGCGCGTTGCGCCGCAAAATTGATGAGCCGTTTGATCAGAAGCTGATCCATACTGTGCGCGGTACTGGTTATCGTTTGGGGAGCGCGCCGTGAAGCTGGCCGACCTGTCGTTACGCTGGCGCTTGACGCTGTGGTATGCAGCCTTGCTTGCGGGCGTGCTCATCCTGTTCAGCGCGGCTGTGTACATCGCGTTGAGCAAGCAATTGCTTGATGCTGAGGACGACGCGCTGCAAAACCTCGCGACGCTGATTGACCACAGCATCAGCATCTCTCATGGCAAACTCCAGTTCCAAAACACTTCTGATACAACCAAAGGGCATGATCGATTTGTGCGCGTGTATACGCTGACAGGACTCAGTGTATTCGATAACAGTGCCGTTATTGGCAGTAATGTGCCTGTTTCCAGCGGCGTTGGTTATGCCAGTGAAGGTAAAAGTCACTTTGACTCTATTGATATAGACAAACAACATTTTCGCGTGCTGTCTACACCGGTGCGCCGTAATAATGAAGTGGTCGGCGTGCTGCAGGTTGCCGAGGAGCTCGATGAAGCAGTATTAACATTGCGGCGGTTGCTGCTGATTCTTCTGGCCATTGTTCCGGCAACACTGGCGCTCGCGATCTGGGGCGGTGCATTTCTGGCTGGCCGCGCGCTCGCGCCGATTGACGCACTCACCCGCACGGCACAGCAGATCAGCACGCTTGATCTCAGTCAGCGGCTTGGGCTGCCGCCGCGCAACGATGAGATTGGTCGCCTCGCCGCTACATTCGATGCTATGATCGACCGGCTGGAGCAGGCATGGCATCGCCAGCGCCAGTTCACCGCCGATGCATCACACGAGCTTCGCACGCCCCTGACGTCCGTTCGTGGCCAAATCGAGGTTGCGCTCAGTGAAGAGCGTTCCACCGATGAATATCGCGCCGTGCTGGAGACGGTGCTGGCGCAGAACGCGCGCATGAGCCGCCTTGTGAGCGATTTGCTGATGCTGGCGCGCGCTGATGCTGGCCTGCAACTGCACTGCGAGCCGCTCGACCTGGCGCAGCTTGCCCATGATGTGAGCGAGCAGCTTCAGCCGCTGGCCGAAGCAAACCAACTCCAACTCGATGTGTGCGCGCCCGCCGCTGTGCCAATTGTCGCCGACGAAGATCGGCTGCTGCAAGTGTTCTTTAATCTTGTCGAGAATGCGCTGAAATACACACCTCGTGGCGGATGCATCTCGCTGGCATGCCGAACTGAAGGCACGAACGCGCTGCTGACCGTCAGCGATACCGGGCCTGGCATTCCCTCCGACGCGCTGCCGCACATCTTTGACCGCTTCTACCGCGTCGATGAGTCACGGCAGCGGGTGCGCGGCGGCGAAGGGTTGGGGCTGGCAATCGTTCGCACACTGGTCGAGGCGCATGGTGGAACCATCGCCGTGCAGAGCGACGTGGGCGCTGGCGCCACATTTCAAGTCAGTTTGCCACGACAAGGGCCAGCATGCGCCAGTAACATGACACCAGCCACGCGCCAGTAATGCCATCCTGCGCTGCCGGCACTTTGGCCATCTCCTCCGCTCTCTACTACAGGCCTTAATCTTTTCTTCATGTTACGTTGCTATGCTTACGCTACAGCTAAGAAGAAAGATGAAGGAGCGTGTACCGTGGCAATCGACTTTTCCCATCGTAAGGAGGCGGCTGTTTATAACAGCGTCCATTTTGATCATCACAAAAATCAACCGTTCGGTACGGCTGAACAACAGGTTACTTACACACTACCTGACCTGGAACTCAGCAAGTCGCCGCAGATACAGAAGACGATCGCTCAGGAGCGCCATCACCGTCAAGTATATACCGGTGAAGCCATTGAGTATGATCGTCACCGCTTTGCCGATCCGTGGGGCAAGTTTTTTAACGCTTTTGAACAGCAGCAAATCTTTAAACTGCTCGGTTTGAAGCCCGGCCAAACCGTTTTGGACGCACCTGTCGGCACGGGACGCATTGGCGCGTACTTGGCGCAGCAAGGGCTGAAAGTCACAGGCTTGGATCTGACCCGCAACATGCTCGCTCAGGCACAGCGCCGCGGCGAACAGGCCGGTCTGAACATGAGTTTTATAGAGGCAAATGCTCGGCATGCTGCCCTTTGCCGACAATCAGTTCGACGGGCTGATATCGAATCGCTTCTTCCATCTAATCCCGGTTGCGATATATCGACCGTTCATTTTGGAGATGTGGCGTGTGCTTAAGCCCGGTGGTGTGCTGCTGGTACAATTTGATAGCGCGCTGGCCGGTGGGTTAATGACATGGGCGCGCGTCTACTACCGCAAGGTCGTCCAAGGCAAGCGGTCGCGGCACTTCCTGTGGCCGAGCCAGGTCCATGAGGTGTTTGATGGCATTGATAATATGACGCTGCATGGCGGCTTGCCGGTTGGAATGCGGCTGCTCCACATGGCTGCTCCAGCGGCTGTGCCAATCTGCGCAAAGCTGACATCGAGCGGCTTCCGTAGCTTCTATGCTAACCGACTATTCGTGCGGGCGGTGAAGCCGAGCTGCTAAATAACGATCGTCCAGCTGGTTCGCAAGATACATGCGTCTGGCTCGAAAAGGAAGCGGCCAAGATTGGACAGTGAGATTCAATCCTGGCCGCTTCCTTTTTGCATGTGCTACAATAAATTGCAGCAAACGCTGTAACATGCACAGGAGCGCATGGTTGACTTCCGCATTCCGCAACTTGCCTGCCGTCGAAAAGCTGGTTCAAGCTGTCGAGCAGCGCCTCAACGGTGACACACCGCGCGGTCTGCTCGTCGATGCGGCGCGCGCCGTGCTTGATGCGGCCCGCCATGCGATTGCCGCTGGCGGTGATGCGCCAACATCGCATGCGCTACAGGATGCGGTGATTGCACATGCTCAGGCTGCCGTACGCCCTTCGTTGCGCCCGCTCATCAATGCGAGCGGCGTTATCATTCAGACCAATCTTGGCCGCGCGCCGCTCAGCCGTGCGGCACTGCAAGCGATGCAGGAAGTCGGCGCGGGCTACTCCAACCTTGAGTATGACCTCGACGCAGGCGAACGCGGCTCGCGCTACACGCATGTCGGCGCGCTGCTGTGCCGCCTGACGGGTGCCGAAGCTGCGCTGACGGTCAACAACAACGCTGCGGCGATCTATCTGGTGCTCACCGCGCTGGCGCAGGGCCGCGAAGTGATTTTCTCGCGCGGCCAGTCGGTCGAGATCGGCGGTGGCTTTCGCATCCCGGATGTGCTGCGCCAAAGCGGCGCAACACTGGTTGAGGTCGGCACAACCAACCGTACCTACACGCGCGACTACGCCGACGCGATCACCGAGCGCACCGCGCTGCTCATGCGTATTCACACCAGCAATTTCAAGCTCGTCGGCTTTGTCCATGAAGCGCCGCTCCATGAACTGGCCGCGCTGGCGCGCGAACGTGGCGTCGTGTTGGTGGACGATCTGGGCAGCGGCACACTGCTTTCCACCGCACCATACGGCCTTGCGCCCGAGCCGACCGTGCAGGAAAGCGTCGCAGCTGGTGCCGATCTCGTCACATTCAGCGGCGACAAATTGCTCGGCGGGCCGCAGGCTGGCCTGATCGTCGGGCGGGCTGAGTTGATTGGACAGTTACGCAAGCATCCGCTGGCGCGCGCATTGCGGGTTGACAAAACGACGCTGGCCGGGCTTGAGGCCACGCTGCTGGCCTATGTGCATGGCCGCGCCATCAGCGACATCCCGGTGTGGCGTATGATCGCCGCGCCGCCGGATGCCCTGCGCGCCCGCGCCGAGCGTCTTGTGGAGCGTATTGGCAATGTGCATGCCGAGGTAGTGCCATGTACCAGCGCGGTCGGTGGCGGCTCGCTGCCAGGAGAAACATTGCCAGGTTTCGCCGTCGCGCTTCGCAGCACGCAGCCTGATGCGCTTGCGCATGCGTTGCGCCATGGTGATCTGCCAGTCGTTGGGCGGATTGCCGATGGGCGGCTACTGCTCGACATGCGCACCGTGCTGGAAGAGCAGGAGGACGCGCTGATCACTGTGGTATGGCGCGCGCTCCATGCATCGTAACATGCCAACGTTGACGCAACATTCTACTGTGGGCGATCTGCACTGAAAGGAATACCATGAGCGACGATATTGCGCGCCTGCTTTATGAAGGCGCTGTGGCAGTAACTGAAGGGCGCAAAGCCGAAGCGCAACGGCTGCTCATGCGCGTTGTCGAGCTTGATGAGGGCAACGAGCAGGCTTGGTTGTGGCTCAGCGGCGCGGTGGACGATCCGGCAGACCAGCAGATTGCGCTTGAAAATGTGATTGATGTGAATCCCAACAATGAAGCGGCGCGCAGTGGCCTGGACATGCTGCGACAGCAGACGAACGCGCCAGGTCGTGCGTCTGCAAGTGCTGCGCCGCCCGCCCCACAGACGCTGCCGCATGACAATGCGGCATGGTCGCCACCGCCGCCGCTCGACCCGAACGACGCGCTTGAGCTGGTATGCTGGCAGTGTGGCGCATCGTTATACAGCGTTGCGCAGTTTTGCTGGCAATGCCACGCGCCGGTCCACTGTTGCAACAACTGCGCATTCCGCTACATCACGCGCTGCAAAGAATTGCAGGATTTAACCAGCACCATGGCGCAAGCATCACAGAATAAGTGTCCGTGGTGGCGCCCACCGAGCGCTTTGGAGCAGTAGGCGCGCAGCATGGGCGACAGTGATGTAAGCTTGACTCCCAAAATACCAACAACTGCATCCTGAGAAGTGTGATGTGCTCCTCAAAATGCAGTTGTTGGTAAAATACATTCAACTATCAACTATGCTTTGGCTTTAGCGGCGTCTTCCCAGCCGACCCAGAAATTATACCGTCGGATGAACGCCTCTGTCCGCACTCTGACGCCTTGCACCTCAGCCGAATCGGCTTCGTTTACCAACACAACATTCGGCTTGGCCTTGAAGCGGCTGACGTACGCATCAACGGCTTCTTCGATCTTGAGCGCCACGTCCTTTTTGGGGTTGTCATCAAACCAACCGAGATACATCATTCCCTCCTACATACTTACATGCCACGTGCCAATATGTAAATCTTGAAACAGAAGATAGCTACGATGATCTTGGCAGAGCACACGAAAGTAGCGCCGCGCTGCCCGAGCGCTGACATGTTGCTCGTGTATGTCAAGGATCTGCTGCACACGCCACAGACGACCATGCCAGCGGAACGCCCGTGGAAGGAAATTGAACTGCTGCTCAACAAGCTCAACCGGCTCGACGCGCTGCCGCCACGAATCCAGCGCCGCCCAGATGCGATCAAGAAAGTCCTCGCTGTGGCGAGGCGCGAAAATACCAACTCCATGCGTCATAGCACTCGTCCCTATGCTGTTCAATATACCCGATGCTGCGCTTATTATAGCAGCACGGATGTTCTACGTCAAGAACATCCGTGCGTTTTTTTGACGGAAGGGATGAGCGCGTGTACCATGTCCTATCGTGCTACGCTCTTTCTCTATCCGGCTTCCTTAACAAAGGTGTTCTGGAGATTGTCATGGCTCAGACGCTTCGTATTGGCTCGCGTATTGGCTCGGCTGACCCGTTCTGGGTGCAGGTACGTGAAGCTGTGTCGCAAACGGCACAGCAACTCAACGTGCAACTGGTTCCGATTGACCTTCGGCAGCCGTCGAAGCTCGCGCGCGATGAGTACCCGGCGCTGCTCGAAGAATTGGTCGCGCACGACCTTGATGCCCTGCTCACAACCTATTTGCCCGACGAACTGAACCGTCGCGTACTTGCATCTGGCCTGCCTGTGGTTCAGCTTACCGAGACCGAACTGCGTCATCCGTTGTTTGCGTCGCCGAGCGGCTTCTACGACATTTCACAGATGGTCGGCGGCTACCTTGTTGAACAAATGCATGCGCAAGGCCACGTACTTGTCATTGGCGGGCTGCTGGCCGGGCATGGCGAAGATGGACGCAGCCGCCTGGCCGGTATCCATGCTGCGCTCGCGCCGTATTCGGACATGTCAATCACCCATATACCAAGCGCATGGCGCTACGAGCGCGCGTACCAGCAAGTCTACGACAGCATGCAGCAACTCGACGCGCCGATTGATGCGATTTTTGGCCTGTCAAACTCATTGGCGCTTGCTGGCCGCGATGCGGCGCGGGCACTGGGACTGACTCACGAACATACGATTATTGTAGGCATCAACGGCGACCCGGCCGCGTTAGCCGCTGTTTCGGAAGGCAGCATGAGTGCCACGGTGGAAACATCTGCGGCAGATTTCGGCTGCCAGGCGGTGACGCTGGCCTTTCAGGCCGCCCAGGGCGCGCCGCTGCCGACACACTTTGGCTACAAGCCACGGCTCGTTACGGCTGCCAATGTGGGCGAGGTGGCGATTCAGAAGCTGGTAGCAATCGCCAGCCTGCCGAACCGACTGGTGGGCGTCAATCATCAGCAAGATCAGCGGCAGCTTGTGCAACTGCGTGCCAGCCTGGAGATCAGCCGCCGCGTCGGCTCGATTCTCGACCATCAACAGCTTGCCCGCGAAGTGGCCGATGTGATTCGCTCAAGCTACGGCTACGATCATGTGCAACTGTTTCATTGGAGCGAACAGGAACAGATACTGAAGCTTGCCGCGCCCGATCATGAACAGGCGCGCACGGCCATTCCGCTCGCTGAGGCAGGCATGCTGGCCGACGCGCTCACGCGCAACACCCCGATCTTTGTGCCCGATACCTACCGCAGCAATCGCTTTCCCCCTGACCCGGCATGGCCCGATACGCGCTCGCGAGTCATCTTGCCAATCCGCCTTGGCGACCGGCTGCTGGGCTTGCTCGATTTACATAGCAACAAGGTATCTCAGCGTACGCGCCAGGAGCTTGTGGGGCTGCAATCGCTGGCGGATCAGCTTGGCGTCGCCATGCGCAACGCGGAACTGTACGGCGAGGCGCTCGCTGCCCGCGCCGCCGCGGAGAAGGCCGACCAACTCAAGAGCCGGCTGCTGGCCACCGTCAGCCATGAACTGCGCACGCCGCTAAATCTTATTCTTGGCTACAGCGAGGCAGCGCTGGCCACTGTCCAGCCGTACAACGGCGCGCACCCATCGCAGCTTGTCCAGGATCTCCAGCATGTGCGGCGGAACAGCGTTCATCTCATCCGCCTGATCAATGATTTGCTTGATTTTTCGCGCGCAGAAATCGACGCGCTTGATATATGCCCGGAGATGGAGTCGCCACGCGCGCTGCTGGAGGAGGTTTTTCATACCATGGCCGACAGCAGCCTGCCGCATAGCGACGTTGAATGGCGGCTCGATCTGCCTGCGCGCTTGCCGGTACTGCACATCGATCTGGCGCGGCTGCGACAAGTGCTGCTGAATTTGCTCAGCAATGCTAAGAAGTTTACATCGAACGGGCACATCATGTTGGGCGCAGCAGTCACGCTGCCGTACCTCCATATCTGGGTTGCCGATACCGGCAGCGGCATTCCCGCAGAGCTGCAAGAGCACATATTTGAACCGTTTGTCACCGGGCAACGCGGCGGCATCGGCCTTGGCTTGAGCATCGCGCACCACCTGGTCATGCTGCATGGCGGCTCCATGACGCTGGAAAGCCAGCAGGGTCACGGCAGTATATTTCACATCTACCTGCCACTGCCTGGCGCGAGCGCGCCCGCCAGCGACACGCCGTCAGCCCAGCCGGTGCTGCTGCTGGTCTCATCACACAAGCAGCCCGCGCCTGCGATTACAGACTTAAGCCAGCGTCAAGGCCTCACCATCCACCGGCTGGACACAACTGATGACGTTAGCGCGGCATTGGAGCGCGTGCAGCCAGCGGCAATCGCCTGGGACACCACGCACGCGCATGCCGAGGACTGGGCAATGGTTCAGCAGATTCAGAGCCATCCACGGTGGCGGGATGTTCCGCTCATGTTATTTGATCATGACGAACCGCAGCCTGCCAGCGGCATGACGAGCGTGCTATCCAAGCCGTTAAGCAGCCCTGTTCTCCAAGAAGCCGTAAGTTCGCTGCCGTTGCACGATGACGACGGGCCAATCCTGATTGTTGACGATGATCCGCAGGCACGCGATTTGTACCAGCAGATGATCGCGGCGGCACTGCCAGATCATGCGGTGCGGGTTGCGAATGGTGGTGTGGCGGCGCTGGCGAGCCTGCTGCACGAAACGCCCAGCCTGGTTATTCTTGACTTGCTCATGCCGGATGTGGATGGCTTTGCAGTGTTGGAGCACCTGCGCGCATCCCCGCACACGCGCCATGTGCCGGTGTTGGTGCTCAGCGGCCAGATGTTGTCCGCGAAAGACGTGGAGCGGCTCGACCATGCCCACGTGACATGGCATAGCAAAGACATGTTGTCGAGCGAGGAGGCAATATCGTCGGTGCGGCAGGCACTCCGTGGCGACAGCACGGCCCAACAAACCAGCACGCTGGTGAAGCGCGCCGTGGCCTACATTCAGCAGCACCACGCGCGCAGCCTGTCGCGCCAGGATATTGCGCGCGCTGTGGGCATCAGCCCAAACTACTTGAGCGATATTTTCCAGCGCGAGCTTGGTATTGCGCTGTGGGAATACGTGTGCCGCTACCGCATCAAGCGCGCCAAGAATTTATTGCGCAACACCAACGAGAATATCACCGCGATCGCGGCGCAGGTCGGCTTCGAGGATCCGGCTTACTTCAGCCGCGTGTTTCGCAAACAGGTCGGCTGCTCGCCGCAGCACTACCGTGAGCAGCTATACTAATGGAGAGATCAGATACTCCTAGACGTTCATGTCATTTCGAGCGGATGAGCCGTAGCCCTGAGCGAAGCCGAAGGGGAGAAATCTCTCTAGGTCAGGATGTGACGAGCTACTAGCGAGGAGAGAGTGCTATGTACCCAGTCCTGCGTCGGCGGAACTTCGTCCTGCTGTGGGTCGGCGGGTTCGTCTCGTCCTACGGTGATTGGCTCCTTGCGTTAGCGCTCCCATTTTATCTCTATCAGCGGACCGATTCAGCGCTCGCTAGCACGGGCCTGTTCATGGTGAACATGCTGCCGCGCGTCCTCTTCGGATCCGTCGCGGGGGTGTTCGTCGACCGCTGGGATCGCCGCCGCACCATGCTGATCACTGATCTTGCCCGCGCGGGAGTGTTGCTGCTCCTGCTTCCCGTTGCCTCCAGCGACGCAAGGTTGTGGCTCAGCTACCCCTCGTCGCGTTAGAGGCGACTCTCTCCATGTTCTTCCGGCCGGCAAGGGGGGCACTCTTACCGCGTTTGGTGCCCCAGGACGGGCTGTTGGCGGCGAACTCCCTCGGCTCCGTAAGCGAAAGCGCCATTCGTCTGTTGGCACCAGCGCTCGGCGGCCTGCTGTTGGCGAGCTTCGGCTTAGTCAGCGTCCTGCTCATTGACAGTGCCTCCTACCTGTTCTCTGCCCTAATGATCACGTTGATGCGCATCCCTCCTACCTCGGAAGCGGTCGCGTCGGCGACGTCCGCGGCGGCGTCGCGCTGGGCCGCGTTCTGGACAGAGTGGCTAGCGGGCCTGCGGCAGGTAGGACACGACCACCTCCTGTGGACGATCTTTCTGGTGGCCGGCATTGTCGGTGTCGCTGATGGCATTGTATATCCGCTCCTGTTGGTCTTCGTGCAAGACGTCCTGCACGCGGGCGCCGACGTACTAGGGTGGATCATCACTGCCATGGGGATCGGGACGCTCCTCACCGGGCTTGTCCTGGGGCGCGCTGGGCCAGGCTGGGCGCCAACGCGTGTGGTGGCGTGGGGGAAACTGCTCTTGGGAGTGGTACTCTTGCTGACGTTTCTATCACGCAATAGTTGGGTGGTAGTGGCGTTGAGCGCGCTTGCCGGGATTGGGCTGGCGAGCTCAACTGGCTTCATGACCGTGCTCCAAGCCAGCGTCCATGAGCAGCAGCGTGGGCGTATTCTAGGGGCGTTCAGCACGAGTGGCGCACTGCTGATGCTGATCGGGCAGGTGCTGGGGAGCCTCATGGCCGACTGGATCGGGGTGCTCCCGATTCTCTATGCTGCCTGTGGTCTCTACGTGCTGGCTGGAGTTCTAGGCTTGAGGCGGCTCCCGCGAGTGATAACTGTGGAAGCGGCGACGTCGTCGGGCGTGGCGCCGGAGACTGGTGGTTAACGAACATACGGAGCAGAGTTTGTCGTATTTCTCTGAACTAGGGTAGGCAAATAGGTGAAGTGAAACAAGTAGAAGACGATCTGACACATGCTCTAGAACGATTCCTCACGGAGCCTGCCCTGAGCGCAAAGGTCTCTTTATATAGGGATCGGAAGCTGGTTTGTCCCATTTAAGCTGGCGGCACTTCAGTCTGGTACCTGCTCGCATGTCGGAGGATTATCAGGATAGGCTCTGCACAAGCAGCACTTTATCTTGACCCGCGTCGTATCATGAGATGGGCAGGAGGCAGACGGGCAGCGCTATGAAACCATGATAATGGTTGAACGAGAGGAGGAAGCATAATGGTTAGCGTCCGCTACATTGTCAACGACGTTGATACCGCGATCACGTTCTACTGTCAACATCTCGCCTTCCGCGAAGAAATGCATCCGGCGCCGGTCTTCGCCATCCTCCGTCGCGGTGACCTCCGTCTCTTACTGAGTGCGCCGAGTGGGCAGGGCGGCGGCGGTCAAGCAATGCCCGATGGCACCATGCCGGCGCCGGGCGGGTGGAACAGAATATCCCTTGAAATCTCCGATCTCGCTGCTATGGTTGCGACGCTCCGCGCTGCCGGGGTTCATTTTCGCAACGACATTGTCACCGGCATTGGCGGCAAACAGATTCTGCTCGACGACCCTTCTGGCAATCCCATCGAACTTTTCGAGCCCGCTAAATGATGACAGCTATAGTGATCCGAGACTGAACCATCCACCCTGATGAGTTGCGGGTGCGCTAGGGCACAGAGTGCAAGCCCAACATGGACAAATCAGTTTCCGATCACTATAACTTGCGCGATGCAAGCATCTCTTCGTACGTCGCTTTCGTTTTGCGGGCCACGACCGGCCAATCGAAGGTGCTGCACACGATTTTGACGCTTTCCTCGCCCCACTCCGGCCAGCGCGCCCGTTGTTCGAGCGCGAGCGCGATCTTGGCAGCAAGGTCGTCGGCGTCGCCAGGCCGCACAAGGTAGCCGTTGCGACCGTCGAACACCTTGTCGGGAATGCCGCCCGCTGCCGAGGCGACCACCGGCTTGCGGTGGATCATGCCTTCCAGTGTGACCAGCGACGAACCTTCGTACAACGTTGGGTGAACGACGAGATCGACTTCCTCGTACAAATTGTGCAACTCGGCGTCATCAAGGCGCCCCACGAACGTGACATGATCGAGCATGCCAAGCGCGCGCGCCTGAGCTTCAAGGCGCTCGCGCTCAGTGCCCTGGCCGACCAGCAGCCAGCGCCAGCGCATCGGTAACCGCTCGCGCAGCTTGCCAAGCGCATCGATCATGATGTGGAAGCCTTTGTTCCGCTCCAGTCGCCCGACGCTCAATAGCGTACAAGCCTGTCCTGAGCCGGTCGAAGGGCCGCTCTCGTCAAGCCGCAGCCGCTCACGTAGATTTTGCCGCATGGCACCGTCAAGATAATTTAAGCACTCCTCAACATCAATCGCACTGGGAATCACGACGACGCGGCGCGGATCGACATGCAGGTAGCGCGGCAGGTCGTCCTGCGTGCATGCGTCCGTCGCAATCACCCGGTCGGCACAGCGGTGCGCGTAGGAATACATGGCGCGGAACGGCGCGTAGGCCAGCCACTTGCGCCAGTCCTGCGTGCGGTATTCCTCTAACCCATGTGGATTGGCGATGAACGGCACATGCCGCAGCAGCGGATCGCGCTGCCGGATCCAGCCGTAGCCGAGCGCGCACAGTCCCTGCGAATGCACGACATTGTACGCACCATGTCGCGCTGCCTGCGCCGCCGCAATACCAAGCTGCCATGCGTACCAAGGGTAATTGATCTGCCGTCCAAGAATTGAGTTTGGGCGCAGCATGGGCGAAGTGTAATCGTAGCGGGTATAGACGATAGACGGCAGACGATAGACGGTAAATTCATTCTGCCCATCATCCACCGTCGGCGGCTGCACATATAATGTCACATCCACGCCGAGCCGCGTGAGATGCGTGACGAGATGAAAAACGTGACGTTCAATGCCGCCGAAGCCATGGAGCGGAAACACGACGCGAGCGAGCATGGCCACGCGAATTGGTCGCTGTTGATCGAGATTCATAACAGTATGCCGTTACGTATATGTTAGTGAGACAGGTGGTGTCGTTCGTATAAGCCTGTGCATTGTAGCACGAACATAAGCCGAGATGGTACAATGACATTGTATGGTGACAACCGGCGTATCTGGATGAACGATCACTTCCGAACAGAAGTAGCTGACGAGCGCGCCGCTGCTGCACCGCAGCCGGTGCTTGATGACGTGCGCTTAGTAGCGTTGCTGCGCGAACGACCTGCCGATGGTGTTGCGCAGTTATACGATCGCTACGGGCGCGTGGTCTACAGCGTCGCGCTGCGCATCGTGCAGGATCATGGCACCGCCGAGGAGATCACGCAGGATGTGTTTGTGCGCTGCTGGCGCAGCATTGCGAGCTATGACGCCGAGCGCGGCAGCCTCACGTCCTGGCTGTTGACGATTGCGCACCACCGCGCCATTGACGTGCTCCGCAGCCGCCATGGAAAAGAGCTGCGTAACACTGTGTCAGATGAGCGGCTGGAACTCATGGCAACCTACGATCCGCTGATTGAGGATGCGTTGGTGCGCGGCGAAGTGCAGGCTGCATTGGGCGAATTGCCTTCTGCGCAACGTGAAGTCATCCAGCTCGTCTTTTGGGGTGGTTTCACGCGGCGTGAGGCTGCCGAGCGGCTAGACATTCCGCTTGGCACGGTGCATACGCGCCTGCGGCTGGGCATGGACAAGCTGCGCGCAACCTTGAGTAATCTTTTTGGATCCAATGATACATAGACACACAATTGAAACGATAGTTACCAACGGTAGGTTTGGACGATGACATTCTCGCAACACAATCCAGAGCACCATGACGATGCAGCCGAATCGCCTGAGAGTCGCTGCGATGCGCTTCAGCCGCTTATTGCTGCATACGCGCTGGGCGAGCAGATCGACGATGCCGAAATGCTCAAGCATCTGCAAAGCTGCCCGCGCTGTCAGGGCGACATGCAATCGTACGCGCAGTTGGCGCGCGTGCTGCCTTATGAAGCAGAGTTGCACGATCCTCCGCCCGCGCTTCGTGAGCGCATCATCGCGACCGTGGAGCGCGCCGCTGCTCCGGCGCAGCGCGTGGCACCTACGCGCCGCCGCTGGAATTGGTCGCTGCCAGCGCTTGGCTTAGCCATGATCGCACTCATCGCCATGCTCTTCTGGAATGTCTCGCTTCAACAGCAGAACGTGGCGCAATCAGCGCAGATTGATTTCAGTCGCGCAGGCTGGCGTACCATGACCGCGCTGCTCAACGCTCCCGACGTGAAATGGTACGAGCTCAACGGAGATTCTGCCAGCGGGCATTTCTGGCTTTCACAGCAGCAGCAGGTTGGCTGTCTTGTTGCTGAAAATTTGCCGCCACTTGCGGCTGGGCAGACCTACCAAATCTGGCTGGGGCATGACAACGAACGTGAGAGTGCCGGAACGTTGACCGTGCGCAACGGCAGCGCGTGGGAACTCATTCCATTGAACAAGGCAGGCGTGCCCTATCAAACGGTTGGCGTCACCATCGAGCCGTCTGGAGGCAGCCCTGCGCCAACCGGCCCGCGCGTGCTATTCGGCAATCTGTGACCAACGTACCAGCAACCATTGCTGCTTCCTTCAAGACGGTGCCAGCGCACCGTCTTTTTGGTACGTGCATCTGTTTTAGATAATGTGATTTAATCCGCGCGTTTCCCTCGTATGTTTAGACAACAGCCCTTCAATACATAAGGAGGAAATCGCAATGTTGAGACACATGAGAATGCTCTCGATCACTGGTCTGTCCGTGTTGCTCGCAATCGTTGCTCTTTTGGCGTCTGCGCATGCCGCGCCCCATGCTGCCGCCATGAACGTCACCGCAAAGGATTACGAGTTCACTCCGAAAACTATCACGATCAATGTCGGCGACACAGTCACCTGGACGAACGAGGGCCAGGCGAATCACACGGTGACGGCTTCCGAGGGCAGCTTTGACTCCGGCAACCTGACTCCCGGCGCGACCTTCTCGCACACCTTTGACAAAGCCGGAACCTATGCCTATTACTGTAAGTACCATGGCAAACCGGATGGCACGGGCATGGCAGGCACTGTTGTGGTGCAAGAAGCGGATGCCGCACAGCCGACCGCCGAGTCAGCAGCACCAGCCGCACAGCCGACCGCCGAGTCAGCAGCACCAGCCGCACAGCCGACCGCCGAGTCAGCAGCACCAGAGGCGCAGAACTCGATTGATGTCGATGATCAGCCACTGACAAACAATACCGTGAATGTCTCAGAGGTCTACGCTGCGCAAGACGGCTGGGTGGTTGTTCACCTCGACAACAACAACGCGCCCGGCAAAGTGATCGGTCACACGGCTGTGAAGAAGGGCGAAAGCAAAGACCTCAAGATCATGCTCGATGAGCCGGTATCGGCAGGTACAAAAGTCTGGCCGATGCTGCACATCGACGCCGGACAGATCGGCACCTACGAATTTCCCGGTGCTGATACGCCGGTCAAGGATGCGAATGGTCAGGTCGTCATGAAGCAGATTACGCTTACGGGCGGACAAACGGCCCCGCCAAGTAATGCCCCGGCCACGCTGCCAAACACCGGCGGCGATGACCTGCCAATCGCGCCGCTTGTAACCCTAGCAGCGCTCCTGATCGGCGGTGGAATGCTGATGTGGCGATTACGACGCAAGGTGTAGTATTTGCAGCCATAGCAAAACCAGGGGTCTCAGCGCACATGTGCGCCTGGGATCGCTGGTTTTGCTATCCTTGTTCCAGTGATCGATATAATGCTTCGACCTGCGGCAGCACCCGCGCGGCACTGAAGCGCTCGACCGCCGCCTGGCGCGCTGCCATGCCAATCGCCCGCCGCTGCTCTGGAGAAGCCAGCAGTGCCTTGAGCCGCCGCGCGAAACGCTCCGGCGTCGGCTCAAGCGCGCCATTCACATCGTCCGTGATAATGTCATGCGTGCCACCAGTTGGCATGGCCAGAATCGGTGCGCCACATGCTGCCGCTTCGAGCAGCACACGGCTCAGCGGCTCGCCCCACGCCGATGGGAATAGCAGCACCTCGCAGCGCGCCATCAGCCGCAGCACGTCGTCGTGCGCGACCCAATCGAGAAAGCGCACATGAACGCCGAGCGCCGTTAGCTCCTGCTCAAGAAACGGGCGCAGCGGGCCAGTACCGCAAATAACAAGATGACACGATGACCAGGTGACAAGGTGCTTCTTCGAGTTCAGCGGCCCCGTGGTTCTCGGCTCTTGGTTCTTGGTTCTTGAGTTCTCGAAACACATCAACCAGCAGGTGCGCCCCTTTGTTGCGCTCCAGCTTGCCGACGAATAACAGAAATGGTTCATTCACAGGCAATGCCACGCGGTGGCTCCGTGATTGTGCGCGCAATCGCATTCTACATCGACTATGTTCGGAATGACATGGATGCGCTCGGCTGGCACAATCGCCCGCAGCTTTTCGGCAATGTACTCGCTCACCGCAATCACTGCGTCAGCTTGCCGCAGAAATTGCTGCCGCCGCTGTACATGCGCTAACACATACGGGATGGCTGGCAGCGCCGCAAGGCCGCGTACCGGCCCGAGCCGCGCCACGAAGTCAGTCACAAGCGAGGTGGCAGTCTGCTGCGGAAACGGCAGACGGTCGCCATGCAATCCAGTGGCAAAATAATCCCATGGCCAGTGGTCGCGCACTGTGACTACGACCGGCGCGCCGAGGCGCTGTCCGGCAAGCACGGCAGGCGGAGCAGTTTGCACATGCTGGGCATTAATGATTGTAGATTGCAGATTGCAGATTGCAGATTGAGCAGTGGAATGATGTTCTGCCGTGTGCCATGCATACTCTACAATGAAATCGGCGAAGCGCGGCCAGAGGTGCTCATGGCGGGCGTAGTTCTTGATAAACGGCACGGGCGGCGCATGGTAGCCATAGCGCACCGTCGGCACACCAAGCACCTGTTCGCGCATCGTACCGCACGCGCCCTGCTGCGGCACAAGCGCCGTCACGCGATGGCCGCGTTCCATGAGCGCGCAAGCCAGCGCATGGGCGCTCCAGCCCGCGCCACCACAGCGCGGCGGGAAGACATCAGTTGGTAGCAAAATACGCATGGGGAAAGAATGATAAAATCTTGTCAGCTTGCCACCACGTCATCATGCACAAGTTCAATCGCGATTCGCTCCAGCGCTTCGCAATGCCTCGCCCACGAGTAGTTTGCCACCACCCGCTCGCGGGCACGCTGGCCCATGGCGCGCGTCTCGTCAGGTTGGTCGAGCAGCCGCCCGATGGCCGCTACCAATTCCGGCACATTGCCCTCATGAAACAGCATGCCCTCCTGTCCGTCACGAATAATCTCATTGAGCGGTGTTATGTTGGTCGTGACGACCGGCAAACCGGCAGCCATGTACTCGTACACTTTGAGTGGCGACCAGAAGAACCCAGCGGCACGTAAAGCCGGATGCGGCGCAGTATTGAATGGCGCCACGCCAATTGTGGCTGATGCAAGCAACGCAGGCACCGCATTGTAGTCCATCGCGCCAGTGAAGGTGAAGCGGGCCGGCCATGGCGCTGCGAGTGCTTCTGCTGACGCACGTTCTGGCCCATCACCGATGAGCAAGAAGTGGCAATCACGGCCTTCCTCCAACAGCAACGCAGCCGCGCGCACAAAATCGAGCACACCATGCCAAGCGCGAAATGAGCCAAGAAAAACAACAGTATTTACGATTTTAGATTTTGGATTTTGGATGCTGTGATCGTTTGTTGCTCCATCAATCGAAAACCGACAATCGCCAATCGAAAATCGTTCGACGTTTGCGCCCCACGGCAGCTCCACAATCTTCTCGCGCTCAATCTCCGGCGGCACTGTGGTATGCAAGGGCGTCACAATGCGCTCGGCCCAACGGCACTGCTGCACGGCCCAGCGGCGCATCGGCCCGCCAAGCCAATCATCGAGGCGGCGCTTGAACACCGCGGGCGGGTCTACAATCAGCGCGTTCACCTCTAAAATCGAGGGAATATCGAGGCGCCGGGCTGCCAACATGCCGCCGCCCGCAAAATTGTAGTAGCGCTCCATGATCAGGTCAGGGCGAATGGCGCGCGCTAACCGGCTAATCAGCGGCGCGCTGAGCAGTGTAAATGACTTGGGAATATCGACATGGTGAAGGAAAATACCCGCATAACGCGAGGATACGGGCCGCGTTAGCGCCTGAAGACCACCCCAGCCCTCACGTGTGCTGGCGACGATATGCACAAGATGGCCACGTGCCGCAAGGCCGCGCGCCACCTCCAGGGTGTGTGTTGAACCGCCAAGTGTGCCAGGAACAGGAATGCCACTCGCAACGTAGAGGATCTTCACAACCGCTCGTAGCGATCAAGATCGAGTGTGACAGCCAGCGCGCCTGGTGCAGTTTGTTGCACCACCTGAACGGCGCGATCAACCGAGAAATCCTCTACGCCAACAAACATGGTGGTATTACCTTTACGCAGAAACCCACCAGTAGATGCCAGGCGTGTCACACGGAAGCCATGCTCCACTAATGCATCAACAGTTGCATCAGCAACAGACGACTCGGTTACAAAAAGAAGTAGTTTCATATCGTGCCCCCAAACGAGGTCAATCCTGTTCAATTATACGGTTGGAGTGCGTTGTCGTCAATTAGACGGCGTCGATGTGCCCGTTGTGACCGCACCGGGCGCGCCACGTTGGAGCCATGCTTCCAACGTCTGCCCAACGGACGCAAGACTAGAAGCACTGATCTTGTCGAGTGTGTCGGCAGTCGTGTGCCAGTATGGATAGTCAAAATCGATCAGGTCAACAGCGTGGAAGCCACGCTGCAAGAACGGTGTGTGGTCATCAATCATTGCGTAGCGCGGCTTCGGCACAAATGATGTGCTCCCAAGATCACGTGCAACCCTCCAGATAGCTTCACGAATTGCGACATCGGAGTTCTGCTCGTAGTAGATCTGTTGGTCGGCATCGCCAATCATGTCAATGACAACCACTGCTGCCGGTGCTTGTGTCAGGCTGTTCGCCATGTAGGCCGAACCAACCGTCCACTCCCAGCCGTCCAGGTCGCCGTTGTCCTCAGCGTCGAACGCCGCCAGCCAGATTTCATGCCCAAGCTGATCTTGCTGGAGCACCCGCGCTAGCTCCAGCAGCACAGCGACGCCGCTTGCGCCGTCGTTCGCGGCAGGTACTGGCTGATCGCGCTTTGGAGGATCAGGATCCTGGTCGGCACGCCGCCGCGAGTCATAATGCGCGCCGATGATAATCTGCGGCCCGCTGCCAAGCTTACCAATGATGTTGCGGCAATGCACGCCCTGATAATCGAAGAACTGCTCTTCAACCTGCCAGCCCACGGATTTCATCTGTGCCACAATATAATCGCCGCACTGCTGCCAGCCGGGCGATCCGGTGTCGCGTGGCACCCACTGCATCTGTGCTGCCGCATGCTGCAAGGCGCGTTGCCCATCAAACTGGACAGTGGCTGGCAGCACCGTAGACATCGGTTCTGTAGTAGGCGCGAGTGTCGCTGTGGGCATGGGTGCTGCCGTCGCACGCGGAGCCGCAGTGCCAGACTAAATCAACGGCAACAACGCGCGGTCAGTGGCTGGCGGTGGGGGCTGTGCGGCGGACGGTGCTGCAGAAGGCGTGCCACAGGCGCTCGCACAGGCCGCGAGTGCCAATGCCGCGCTGCCACGTAAGAAAGAACGGCGGTCAAGGGAACCGGGCATGAACAACCTCATAAAAACGAATAGACGTAGGTACACACCTATTGGTGTGTACCTACGTCATATTGTAACAAAACTACGTTATGAATGGATGCTACTCGTCGCTTTGCTGCAAAATAATTTCCAGAAGCTCAAGCAGCACTGCTTTCACGCTCTCGCGGTCGCTAGCCGTACACGGCAACACTCTGACGTGTTCTGGCAGGCGCAGCGCGAGGCGCAGTTCATCTGGAGACCATGCATTGGGCTTGTCTTGCTTGTTGGCCGCAATCACATATGGTGTATCTCGATACGAGACAAAGAAATCGATAATGCGGTTCGTCTCGCGGAATGTTTCGGGACGCGTGCTATCTACAAGGATAATCAGCCCGAGCATGCCCTCCGACAAAATTTCCCACATAAAATCGAAACGCTTCTGACCCGGTGTCCCAAACAGGTGCAGCACCAGATCATCACCAATAGCAATGCGACCGAAGTCCATAGCTACTGTGGTCTCTTTTTTGATTAGCTTTGTGTCATCTGTTGCACGGCGCTCTGTGGAGACGACTTCAATTTCGCTGATCGTCCTGATGAACTCAGTTTTACCTGCGTTCACCGCGCCGCTTATGACCATTTTTACAGTCTGCACACCGGCCCTCCGCTGCGGTGCTGTGATTCTGCTCTTGGTAGAGCAACGAAATGGTTGTGCCAGCCTGTATCCATTTCAGGGCGAACCAAGTGCCGCCCATCACAACCTACATGCCACGAATACGGTTGATAATACGTGTTACCAGGCTCTTCTTCAGTTTGGGCGCGTCCTGCGCCCCACGGCTACCATTAGCTGAGCCAAGCTTCGGTTGCCTCACCACTTCCACTAACCCCGTCGTTAAAAATCCGTACACCACACGACAAACATCAAACTCGCTCATGTTGGTCTTTTGCGCCAACTCGGCTAAGGTTTGTTTGCCATTGATGCGCGCGAATACTTTCCATTCTTCAGTCGAAAGCTGTACACTTTTCACACGCTCAAGCGGCTGATCAATGAAGCGCACAATCAAATCCATACTTGGAATGCGATCTTTGATACGCCCCCATTCATCGATCCGCCGAACGCCTTCCATAATCAGGTTTTCAACTGAGATCGGCACTGGCATGATCGGCGCGTGGTTGTTAGGCCGCTGATTCTGCTCGAAGCGAAACTCGCCTTCCTTCCAACCAAACAGACCATACACTGACTCCTCAATGTACTGCTGCAACAACCGCTGCATGTCCTCGCGTGCAATAAAGCCCATGTCTACGATGACATGCGACAATGGCACATCTTCGCTACGCTGTTGCGCCTGCCGGGCCTCTTGCGCTTGGTCCGCCGTGAGTTTGCCCTTGCGGATCAACAACTCGGCCACATGACCAGAACCGTTGCCGTTTGAGGCAGTGACGAGCTTGCCTTTGTCAAAATACAGCGAGGCAGCAGCATCGCCATGATTCAGGTGCAAGCAACCTGTTTTGTAGCCTCGATCTACCAGATATAAGAAATCAGAGAGACCGAAATCACGAATATTTCCAACCAGCGCCATCTGTTCATTCCTCCCGCCAATGGCGGGGAGTGTTCCTGGATTTAGACGGATGCAACCGAAACGCCAGGATTGAATGCTGTTTCGTTTGCATGGACAGCGATGCCATCAGCAGCGAGTACCGGCAGTAGCGCCGCAATCGCCACTTCCAACATGGTATCGTCCGGCTCACGGGTCGTGAGTTTCTGTAGCGCGAGCGATGGCGCAACCAACGTTCGCACCCAGCCTCGATGATAGTTCGCTGCTGACAGCCGTAGCAATTCGTATGCAATGCCTGCAATTGCTGGCACCAACACAATGCGCGACAGGAGGCGCACCCACAACGGCATGCCACCGAACAACGCAAAGATTGGAATGCTTAATAGCACCACAACCAGCAAAAAGCTCGTCCCACAGCGCGGGTGGATCAGCGTGAATTGCCGGGTTGACGCAACAGTGAGCGGCGCGCCAGCTTCATACGCATTGATCGTCTTGTGCTCCGCGCCGTGATACGCGAACACCCGCTGAATATCTGGCATGCGGCCAATCAACAGCAGGTAGCCCATGAACATGAACAACCGCAGCAGACCATCGGCAGCGTCGCGCATCAGCAACGTCGCGCCAAAATTGGTTAGCAAATTTGACAAGAGCAGCGGTACAACGAAAAAGAGACCAATTGCGAAGAACAGCGACACTGCAACTGTGCCCGCAATCAAACCATCAGGTGGCTGCTCATCCTCGCCAAGTGCCACGTTCGATGAGAACGTCAACGCCCGTATGCCAAGGTTCAGAGCGTCCCACAGCGCCAGCATGCCTCGCAGAAACGGCATACGCTCCCACACACGGCGGCGCGTGACATTCAACTGCTCATGCTTGCAGACGATCTCGCCATCGGGGCTGCGAACCGCAACAGTTGACTGCCGCAACCCACGCATCATGACACCTTCAAGAACTGCCTGACCACCATACGGAAAACGCTTTACATCCATGCTGTTCCACATTTGCTACAGATGGTCGTGCATGCGGGCAATGAACGTACGTCCATCGTAGGAAGTATCATACCATGCGCGCTATGCAACGACAATAGTTATCAAGTACTGCTCAGAAGAGGACCGAGAGACCGTGCAGGTACTACGCGTTATCAAGATCGGGCGGGCTGCCACGCCGCGCAAGGTAGCCTGCACCCGCGCGTACACCAGCCAGCAGGCCGCTCACGCGAATAACCGGCGCGACAGCTTTTTCGGCGACGTAGGTCGTCGTGCTGCTGACCGTTGAGGTGGTCTCGCGCACGTTGTTGGTGATGGCACCAGTGGTGTCGATCACCTGGTCGAGCTTGCCCTTCAGCGATTCAATCTGTGGCACCACAGTATTGTTTACGGTGTTGCGAATGAAGAAGACGAGGTACAACAGCGCAAGCAGCAGCGCCGTGATAAGGAGAGCATTGATGAGCAGGAACACGCCAACAAGGATGATAGAAATATCGCGTGTTTCAATACGAAACGTGTCAAAGATATATCCAGCGACAATAAACGCGATCGTGATAATGCCGATGGCACCGAGGCCAATTCCTATCCATTTTAACAAGGCATGACTCCTCTGCTGCTGTCGGCGCGTCATGGCGCACCGAAGAGGCGAATAACCGAAAATTTCGCACCAGAATAATGTCGAGGATTATATCATATGCGTAAACGTGAGGCAACAATCAGAAGCACCCATGCGCCGAGCACGACTTCGAGTACCGGCACGCCTGCTGGCTGAGGCATGGAAAGTGGCAGCCGCAGTGGAATGGCGTAGACGATGAAGCAGCCAGCGAGGGCAGCTAACAAGAACACCGGCAGCTGTGTCCAGCGCTGCCCCCACAGCAGGTGTGCGAGCGCAGCGCTGGCGGTTGCAATCAACAGTAGAAGGAGCAGAACAGGCGACATAGTGCAGGGTCATCATTATAAAAGACACCAAACGTAGACTTGATCATACCACAACTTTTGATTCTTAACTCTGCACTGTTTGCTGCGGAACAATGCGTCCACCACCGAGCACCCGGCCGTCTTCATAGAACACCACCGCCTGCCCGGGCGTAATCGCGCGCTCAGGCCGATCGAAAACAACCCGAACATGCCCATTATGCAATGGTGTTACGACAGCTGGATGCGCCTCGAAGTGCGAGCGGGTCTGCGCCATGCAGTGGAATGGCTCAGTAGGCCACTGCTCATCAACGAAGGTGACACTGGCGGCCATGAGTTCGCGGGATTCCAGCGCCTCCGGCGGGCCGACGATTACTGCGTTGCGCGCGGTGTCGAGCGCGGTGACGTACAGCGGCTGTCCAACGGCGATGCCAAGACCCTTGCGCTGCCCAATGGTGTACAGCGGCAGACCATGATGGCGTCCAAGCTCGCGCCCTTCCATGTCGAGGATCGGTCCAGCAAAAATGCTTTCTGGCCGCTCCTCACGCAGCATGTTGCGGTAATCGCCGCCGGGCACGAAACAGATATCCTGGCTTTCCGGGCGGTCGGCAGTCGCTAGCTTGCGCTCGGCAGCCATGGCACGCACCTGCGCTTTGGAATATGCGCCGATTGGGAACAGCAGCCGCGATAGATCACCTTGCTGAAGCATGTGCAGCATGTACGACTGGTCTTTGTCGTTATCGACGGCGCGCCAGAGTTGGTGTGTTCCATCATCAGTAGCCTTGATCTGCGCATAATGCCCGGTTGCAACGTAATCGAAGCCAAGTGCCTCGGCGCGCAGCAGCAGCGCGCGGAACTTCACGTCACGGTTGCAGGCCAAACATGGATTGGGCGTGTAGCCCTGCGCGTAATCATTGAGAAAACGCTCTATGACGAAGCGCCGGAACTCGCGCTGATAATTGAACACATAATAGGGAATGTCAAGTTGCGCGCACACGCGACGGGCGTTCTCAGTCATGTCCTGCGAACAGCACAGGCTCTCCTTGAGCCGCTCGTCGTCGCCCTCCCAGAGGTGCATCGTCACGCCAGTGACATCGTGGCCCTGCTCCTGGAGCAGCGCCGCCGTAAGCGAACTATCTACGCCGCCGCTCATGGCGACCATAATTTTTGCCATCAAATCCTCAAAAGAACAAAGAACAAAGTGTAAAGAACAAACTATTTGATGCAATTATAACAAGTTTGCGTGCCGGGCGCACGAGGTAGACGAAGGACGAAGGACGAATGCTACTATGTCATTCCGAACGAAGTGAGGAATCTCGTCGCACACCTTGGGCATGCAGTGAGATGTTTCGCTACGCTCAACATGACAATAATGTTGTAGCTGCGTAATGCTTACGGCGTTAGTCAAACAGCACGACGACAAACAGACCAGCACGCACCGCTGATGGCGGCTACAAGAAACGACGACACGGCTGAGCTGAACCGGCAGTGGTATACTAAGAATATCATCCAGAGCGGATGGGCACCGCTACGCTCGTGTTTCAGGAGCAGATAACCTCTTCCTGAGAAGCTCTCACGTGGTGACGGGGGATGTATATCCCATGTCGCCTGGCGTACAGGCTCATTCATATAAGGAGGTGCCGTATGAGATACACCATCTTCATGACGATTATTGTCTTTGGAGCAGCCTTGTTGTTCCAACCGACAGCAGCGACAGCGTTGATGCGTGCTGACTCTCACATCACTGCACACGTCCTGGATCATGTCAACACAAGCACACACATCACGCGCTCCCTGCGCCCACAGCACGATCGGGCGCTTACACAGCCCTTATCGTTGCGCCAACTGGCACCAGTACAACCACTCCGACCAACGCGAGCAATCTCGATCCCCTTCGGATTCGATCCGCCCTTGGTGCTCAGCCAATCGGGTGCGGATATCAGCACGACTGGCCACGGAGGATGTACCGATGGGCAGATGGTTACTGTCGTCGTAACAATTACTCAATCTCTGAACAACGCCCAGGCTCACGGACAGACTGAGGAAACCTGTACTGGCGAACTGCAACACTGGACCCTTGACGTCAGCACGAACGGATCGCCGCCCTTCACCGCGACAGAGACGGCGCAAGCATGCGGACTCGCTACAACACGTGACAACGGGAGCGTGACCGATACGCTTGAATGGTGTCGTGACGTCAACGTGGTCATGCGCAGTTACTTGCCCTTGATTCAGTAACGCATAATAGAGAGATCAAGTAAACCCTAGACAATCATGTCATTTCGAGCGGAGCGAGAAATCGCTCCGGAGAGATTCCGCACTTCGTTCGGAATGACACGTTGTACAACGTTTATTTGGGATCTCTATAAGTGCAGATATAGCAACTCGTGAGAGCAACGGTGAGCAGTCGAAGCAGCTTACGATCTATTGTGACTGCTCGCCACACGAGCGATGTGGTTCCACTCTAAACAAAGCGCCCCTTTGTCAATACAATTCTTCGATTGAGAAAATCCAAACGGTGAAACACGACCTTTCAAAGTAGGGTAGTGGCTCAACGGCGGCGGATAGCAATCTCGAGGTTGTAGCGCTGCAAAAAGAGGTGTAAACAAATCCAGTGCATCACAAACGACTTCGAGAACGAGAGCGTTTTGCGAACGTAGCGACCAAGCCGCTGACGAAGTGTGTTATTCCACCGCTCAATGTGATTGGTTTGGCCCTGCTCCTTGCCGCTCGCTACGTGCTGCCCATCGGGAATAACTTCCTGATACGCTTCCCAAAAGTCGGTATAACAGAAATCAGTTCGATACTCAAGTGGAATAGAAATCCATAACCGCCAGCACGTGGCCCGAGAACGGTCGCCTATCGCCACACCAACTACTTGACGTGTCGCGCGACACAACGCCACCCAGGCATAGACCTAATTCTTCTTGTTGCCCACGTATGACCATACCTCGTCGATTTCCAGGTCACGAGTGCTACGGTCAGACGGGTCGGGTGGCAGGACCGTGGAACTTAATGGCGGGAGTTCGGCCCCTTTTTTTGCAACCACGCCGTAACCGTGTTGCGGGAGATGCCAAACGTTCGTTCGAGGCCGCGTAGACTTGAGCGTTCCTGATACGCCCGTAAAATCTCCTCGCGCCGTTCAGGAGTATAGCCATTGGGTTGGGGTAATTCACGGCTTTGTCGCTTGCAACTTCGACAGATGTAACGCTGTTTACCATTTGCGCTACGACCATTTCGTACCAAGTTCTCGCTCCCACAATGGCGACACATCATCACAAAACTCCTGACACTTTTTCTTTCCTTTTCTGCCTTCACTATACCTTATCATTCTGCTTTGCGCCACTACCCAAAGTAGGACAGCGTGCCTATGTCAAGCAGCATATGATATAGGCAATTCGTCTCGATATTGTTGCAGTCACTATCAGAATCAATACAGCTTATCGAAACTGAACCAACCAGGTGGAGGCTGTAGGCCGCACTCGGGCTGTCTGAACTCACGTTTTATTCATGTGTCGCAGCCACGTCCGTCGTCAGCACGCGCGTCGCGCCAGCCGCTTGGAGCGCGTCCACCACTGCCGCCTGGCTGTGTGGCTGGACCAACGCCAGCATGACGCCGCCCAGCCCGCGCCCGAAAGCTTTGCCCCCAGTGCCCCAGCCGCACGCGCCGCCGCCACCATCCGGTCGAGTTCCGGAGAGGAAACACCGATTTGCTGAAGAATGGCATGATTTTCGTTCAGCAACGGGCCGAGCGTGGTAACATCGCCATGTGCCAGTGCCGAACGAACCTGTGTAACAACCGCGCCAACCCGGTCGAATAGCGCCTCATAGCGCGCCGGTTCGGCTTGCCAGCGCCGCCGCACCTCGCCAACTGGCAACCGAGTGGCGCTGCGCAGGCCTGTGTCGCCAACGAGCAGTGTGAACGGCGCGGCGCTGGTGGTCGGCTCGATGATGGACGATGGTAATGCTCCGTCATCTGTCGGTCGGCGGTCGTCGGTCGTCCGCTGAAACCATACCGGCTGTTCCCACGCGACTACTGTGTTATCGATGCCGCTAGGTGTGCCATGCAGCCGCTTTTCGCTTTCGTACACGAGAGCGGAGACCTGCTCAATTGTCATGTTGTGGCCGAAAAACCGCGCCAGCGCGCGTACCAACGCCGTCGCCACTGCCGCGCCGCTGCCCATGCCACTCGCAATCGGAATGTCGGATGTGATAGTAATACAAAGGTCAGGCGAGACAGGTAGGGGCGAACACCAGGTTCGCCCGTATTGCAGTACATCGCTCACCAGAGCGCTTAGCGGATCATCGGGATTGTCGGCAATCTTCCAGTGCCGTTCGAGGTCACGAGCATGGAGTACAATACCGCTGCCCGGCTGCCCGACAGTGATCTCGGCGTGGGCGCGGATGTCGCTGAGTGGCAGCGCAATCGCCGGACGCCCGTAGACAACTGCGTGTTCACCGCACAAAATGAGCTTGGCAGGCGCGGATGCCAAGATTGACGATGGACGCCTGCCCTGAGCGAAGTCGAAGGAATGGACGATGGACTCATTCACCTTGTCACCTTGTCATCTTGTCAGGCGCGCGGCTCCACAATTGCGCCGAGGAACAGCGGCATGCCTGTCTGGTTATCAACAATCGTGCAAACGAATGGTCGATCAACAAGCATAGTGAAGGGTTTTGATGGCATGAACGAGGCCAGGCGCATACCAATAGATGTCACGGCGGCGGCTTCGGTGCCTTCTTCGTTCACTTCCACAAACGTCTTGTGCTTGACCTCGTCAATATAAATCGGCTTAGCGTCCGCCATAGCACTGAAGTCGGCACGGCGCGAATCGAACGCCGATGGCATGCCAAGTTTCTTCAACATATCGTTCAGCGTTGTTTCGTACTCAAGCTTGAAGCGTGGCAGCGTGATTGTGCCGTCCGTTTCATGAAATTGGCGCATCCACGCGATCCATTGCTTGGCCGACAACGTTTTGAGAAAGGCATTCAAGTTCGACTGTTGCGCAGGCAAGAAGATGTACATGCTCAGCCGTTCGTCGCCATACGGCAGGCTGATCGCCTGGAACTCACGACTTTCGTGGTAGCGATATTTTCCCGACTGCGTCATCATCAGGTGTTGTCGCTGTTGGCCACTCGGCAGGGTGAAGGGGCGCGGGCGAGTCTGCTGCTTATCAAACTGTTTGGTCCAGTTGCCTTTGAAGTAGATCGCGTTGATCAAAAACAAGATTGCGCGCGGATCGACACGGTCAACGATCTGCGCAATTTTGCCATGCGTATGCTCATTCACCCAGGCGTTGATCACGGAGACGGTGCGATGGTCGCTGAAGTCGCGGCTGGCAACCTCGGCATGGTAAAACATTGTGGCGCGCTCCAGAAAATCAGCCTTGAAATCAACCTGATCGTTGGCCCACAACGAATTGGCGATGGCGAGCGTGACCTGTGGCACATTGTTCAAATCGCGCATGAGGTTGGCGCAAGCGCAATTCATCTCGTCCATGCTGATGTTGCCAAGCTCCAGTGCGGCAGCCATTTCGCGCTGCGTTTTGCCTGAAGCGCCGTTTGTCGCCATGGTCAGCGCCAGCAGCACGCTCAGCGGCGAAGCAAAGACATTTTTGCCGCGCTCCTGCTCAGTTATCGTGGTAAACAGTTTGAAGGCGAATTGGGTATTGACGGCCACAAAGCGGCTATCGCTCATCGGATATATGCTCCCTTGTTCGCTATCGTTTGGCTCGCAACGCTACGCCATTGTAGCATATCGAGCCGTCGCTCCGCTGCTATGCCTGGAGTTGTCTCATTAGCTTTCATAATTGATGTACCAAGATTGATATCAGGAATCAAGGTAATTTTCTCTCAACTTTCATGCAGAGATATTTTCTTTACATCCCCTTTACCAACAGGGCGTATCGCTACGCGATCTTGTGCGGTACATATGTACAGTATGTGAAATGGTGTCAGTATCAATGTGGCATCCACACGTTTTGTACAGAACTGTAAAACTATGAAACATCGAATGCAACATTTCTTTTTGCGCTTCATTTGTCTGCTATTTGTCGTCGGGCTGCTTGTTCGGTGCGGTAGTGTGCCATCAACGGCATCGACTGCCAGCCAGGCTCCAACGCCCACCGTCAGTGCGCTGCTCGGCGGCGCGGCTATGATGGCGATGCCGACTGCGGCAGCCATGGCGCTGTCAAAGCAGCCTGCTGGATCACACATCACCGTCGAGGTAGACGCGGCACGTGATGTTCACCCGATCAGCCCGCTGATTTACGGCATGTCGGGCGCGTCCGACGAGGTAGTCGCGGCTGTGCGTCCGACACTGCAAAGCTGGGGTGGCAATCCCAGCACGCGCTATAACTGGAAGCTCGGTAACGCCTGGAATGCGGCCCGCGACTGGTTTTACCGCAACGGCGATTATGATTACAAAGGTTCGTCGGCCAGCGATGATTTCGTTGCAGGCGCGCTCAAAGCGGGCATGGATGTGCGCATGGCGCTGCCAACGCTTGGTTGGGTAGCGAAAAATAACGACACCGATACATGCTCATTTCCGCTGCCGGATGGCAGCTGCGGTGATGCCGATGGAGCCGACTGTGAACACCCTGGCGCGGTCGCCGACCCGACGCAAGCAAATGTCCGCTCTGATGTCGATTCGGTTGTCGCATGGGTCAAGCATCTTGTCGACGAGAAAGGCTTCAACATCCGCTTCTTTGCCATGGACAATGAGCCAGAGTTGTGGGGCCACACTCATTACGACGTGCATCCATCATGCACGACGTATGAGGAAATACGCGACAAATATCTGGAATATGCCACGGCCGTGCGCGCCGCTGCGCCAAAGGCTGAATTGACCGGCCCGATGACTTGCTGCTGGTATTTCTACTGGAACTCAGCGGCGGGTGAGGCAGACAAGCAGCAGCACGGCGGCACGGACTTCTTGCCATGGTTCCTTGATGAGATTCGTGCCCATGACGAACGAACCGGCACGCGCACGCTTGACGTGCTCGACATCCACTTCTATCCAGAAGGTGTGTACAACGACCAGGACGATCCGGAGACGGCGGCGCATCGTCTGCGCAGTACGCGCTCGCTGTGGGACCGCAACTATCGTGATGAGTCGTGGATCAATGAGCCGATCTATCTCATTCCTCGCATGAAGGAGTTGATCGCGCAACATTATCCGGGCTTGAAGTTCGGCATCAGCGAGTGGAACTGGGGCGCGGATAAAACCATGGATGGCGCGCTTGCGATCGCGGATGTACTTGGCATTTTAGGGCGCGAAGACGTGTACATGGCGGCCTACTGGCGTTCGCCAGAGGCGAACACGCCCGGCATGTACGCGTTCAAGATGTACACAAACTACGATGATAAAGGCAGTCGCTTTGGGCAAACCTCTGTGTACGCAGCCAGCGATCAGCCGGACGTTGTGAGCGCCTTTGCTGGAATTGATCCTATCAGCGGCAAATCATCTGTGATGCTCGTGAACAAAGATCCACAGCAGGCGCATGACATAGCGCTGCAAGCCAGCAATCTTGCATCCGCCGGACAGGCAACCCTGTATCGCTACAGCCCGGCCCAACCCGACAACATTGTACATGAGCCGTTTGTACCCGGAGCGGATACTGCGCTGACGCTGCCGCCCTACTCAATCAGCTTGCTTGTGATGGAGACAAACCAATGACACCCTATCGTATCGGCTTTGTGATGGAGCAGGCGCTTGGGCATGTCACCCACACGCGCAACTTACAGAAGCAGGTGGCGCGTGATACCAGTATTGCTGCACACTGGGCGCTCATCTCACAGCATGTAGATGGCCTGGCCGGGCGCATTCCTGTGTATAAAAGTAATTGGACTGTGCGAGCCGGGCTGCGCACGCGGCGCGCGCTGGCTGATCTGGAGCATGTGAATCGCCCTGACGCGCTCTTTTTTCACACGCAAGTGCCTACTGTGCTGGCGAGCGACTGGGTTCGGCGCGTGCCAAGCGTCATCTCGCTTGACGCGACGCCACTGCAGTACGATCAACTCGGCCTATCTTACGGCCATGAAACCAGTGCAGCATGGCTGGAGCATCTGAAATGGCGGCTCAACCGCGACTGCTTTGCGTCAGCGCGGCAGCTTGTGACCTGGAGCGCGTGGGCCAAGCATGGTCTTGTAGATGAGTACGATATTCCAGCCGACAAAATCACTGTGATTCCGCCGGGTGTCGATGTGGAAGCATGGACACGCCCCACTCCACGCAGCCTGCATGACGGTCCGGTGAAAATCCTGTTCGTTGGCGGCGATCTCAGGCGGAAAGGCGGGGCGCTGTTGCTTCAGGCATTCCGCGAATTGCGGCATCTTAGCATCGAACTTCACCTAGTCACCCGCGATCGGCTGATTGAGGAGCCGGGTTTATTCATTTACAACGATGTGCAGCCTAACAGCCGCCTACTCAAGCAACTCACGCACAATTGCGATATCTTCTGCCTGCCGACCTACGGCGATTGTCTGCCGATGGTGCTGTCCGAGGCGGGCGCTGCCGGGTTGCCGTTAGTTTCAACTGATGTAGCGGCCATCCCCGAGATCGTGCATGATGGCGACAACGGCTTTGTGGTGCCGGTCGGCAGCGCGGCAGCTCTCACAGGCGCGCTTCGCCGCTTGATTGAAAACCCAACGTTGCGGCTCCAACAGGGCGAGCGCGCTGCCACATTGGTGAGGGAAACGTTCGATATACAACGAAATGCCCAACATTTGCTTGCACTATTGAAGGATGTGGTCGACACGGCGCGGCCCTTGCGGAGGGCTGCATGAGTGCGGATGTTTTGGTAACGGTTTCCGGGGTCATTGCCCTCGACATCACCGAGCGTATTGCGCATGGTGAGCGACCGCACGCCGATTATCTGGAGCTTGCGCATGCGCTCCATGCAGACCTGCTGGACTACACGGCAGCCCGACAGTCGTCAGGTAGACTGGGGGGGCTAATAGAACATATTGGTGGCGTGGACCTGTTGTTGGCATGGGCATGCTGGCGGCGGCGCAAGCAATACCACGCGATCTTTACCGATGGCGAACAGGTCGGCATTCCACTGGCGGTGCTGCTCAAATTTGCCAGTGCTCGCCGCCCGCGCCACATCATGATCGCGCACATCTTATCAGTGAAAAAGAAAATGATGTTCTTCGATTGGCTTGGCCTACAAAGTCAGATCGACCGCATTTTGGTCTACTCAACATGGCAGCAACAATTTGCACAGCAGCGCTGGAGTTTGTCTGCTGAGCAAGTGTCTTTCACGCACTTCATGGTCGATACCAACTTTTTTGCGCTTGATCAAGCGCCCGCGCAGCCGACGATGCGCCCGCAGATATGCGCGGTTGGGCTGGAGCGGCGCGACTATCCGACGCTGCTTCAGGCGGCGCGTGGCCTCGCTACTGACGTCGTCATCGCGGCGGCCAGTCCATGGGCCAAGCAACCCGATACCACCGAGGGCCAAACGATTCCGGATAACGTTGTGGTGCGGCGCTTCTCGCAGTTTGATCTGCGCCAACTCTACGCGGATAGTCGCTTCATGGTCATGCCGTTGTTCAATGTCGATTTTCAGGCAGGCGTGACGGCTATTCTGGAAGCCATGGCAATGGAACGAGCCGTGATCTGCTCGCGTACGCCCGGCCAGACCGACGTGGTGGTCGATGGCGAAACCGGTATCTACGTGCCACCCGGTGATCCGGCGGCCTTGCGCGCCGCAATCGACTACCTGCTCCAGCATCCGGAAGAAGCTACGCGCATGGGGCGCAACGGACGGCGGCGCGTCGAGCAGTTAATGAGCCTCCAAATCTATACAGATCGCCTTAGCGACATTGTGCGCGAAACCATTGCCGCTGAGGCGCAGCCTGCGGGCGCGGCGCTATAGCCAGGGAGTGAAGAACAATGTTCATGCTTGAAATACTGCTTGTGGCGCTTGAAAGCGTGCTGGCGCTGCTGGTCGCCTACCTACTGCTGCTGACTGTAGCGGCATGGCTCGCGCCGCGCCGTACACCGGCGCGCAAGCAGCCGCCAACCCATCGCTTTCTGTTTCTTCTGCCCGCGCATAACGAGGAGCGCTTGCTGCCCAACCTGTTGGGCAATCTGCGCCAGCTTGACTATCCATCGTCGCTCTACGCTGTCCATGTCGTCGCTGACAACTGCACTGATAGCACGGCGCGCCAGGCGCGCGAGGGCGGCGCGGTGGTCCACGAGCGCTTCGACACAGTGCATGTCGGCAAAGGCTACGCGTTGCAGTGGCTGTTGCAGCGCATCTGGGCCAGCGGCGAGCCGCACGATGCAGTCATTGTACTCGACGCCGATACAGTCATTTCGCCAAACTTCCTGATGGTCATGGACGCTCGGCTCGCGCGTGGCGAGCGCGTGATCCAAGCTTATTATGCTGTTCGTGATCCAGAGCAGTCGTGGAGCGCGAGCCTACGCTCGGTTGCGCTGTCCGCCCTGCACTACCTGCGCCCTCAAGGCCGCACTGTACTTGGCGGCTCCACTGGCCTCAAAGGCAACGGCATGGTCTTCCGGCGCGAGGTCGCGCAGCAGCATCCGTGGCCGGTTTCGCTCACTGAAGATATTGAGTATCACATGGCGCTGATCATGGCGGGCGAGCGGGTGATGTTTGCGCCCGACGCAGTGGTGTGGGCCGAGATGCCGGGCACGCTGGCTGCTTCGCACACTCAGAACGTTCGTTGGGAGCGGGGCCGCATGGAAATGGTGTGCCGCTACGTGCCCGCGTTGCTCGCGGCGGCGCTTCGGCGGCGCAGCTTTCTGCTGTTCGACGCGGCCATCGAGCAACTTATTCTGCCCTTTTCAATTCTATCCATGGCGAGTGTGGCAGTGCTGATCGGGTCGCTTGTACTCGGCAGCATTCCGGCCCTGCTGCTCGCTGCATTCATCATTATAGGGCAATCGGTGTACATTCTGAACGGCCTTGTGTTGGCGGGCGTGCCATGGCAGGTCTACCGGGCGCTGTTGTACGCGCCGCTGTTCGTTGGCTGGAAGCTATGGCTGTATGTGCGCGTGCTTCTCGGTCTTGACCAGGGCGGCTGGGTACGAACGGCGCGCAACGAGTAATCGCTGGCGTTAGAAACGAATTGGTAATGTACGTCTGCTATAAACGCATTGAGTAATTTAAAGATACAGGAATCCTCATGAGCGCTGAAATTCAGCATGATCCCAAAGCGGCGCGAATGTTTGAAACATTTGCGCAGCGGCAGTTTCATCAGCGGCGGGCAGTCCAGCGCGTGCGACTGATGCTTACCATGTGGGTGATTCGCACCAAAATCAACTCTGCGTTGAAACGGCTGCTTGACATCAGCGTTGCCCTGATTGCACTGATCTTCGCAGCGCCAATTATGGCGCTCACAGCGCTGCTTGTCCGGCTTGACTCGCCGGGTCCAATTTTGTTTCGCCAGACGCGGGTTGGCAAGTGGGGCGAGTCGTTCACCTGTTTAAAATTTCGCTCGATGTACATCGACGCTGAGGAGCGCTTGAAAGAGCTACAGGCGCTCAATGAGGCCGATGGGCCAGTGTTCAAGATGAAGAATGACCCGCGTATTACGAAAGTTGGCCGGATCATTCGCAAGCTGAGCATCGACGAGTTGCCACAGATTTTCAACGTGCTATGCGGTGACATGAGCCTGGTGGGGCCGCGGCCTGCGTTGCCGAGCGAGGTGGCGAAGTACAGCTATGAGCAAGCCCGGCGGCTCCACACTATTCCCGGTATCACTGGACTTCAGCAAGTGTCTGGTCGCAGCAATGTTAATTTCCAGCGCTGGGTTGAGCTTGATCTGCAGTATATCAGTGAGCAGAGCGTGTGGAAAGACATCGAAATCCTGGTAAGAACAATTCCGGCGGTGCTGTTTAGCAGAGGCGCGTACTAGCGCAACCAGTTCGTGTAATAAAGAGGAGACCCATGCGCAAGCTGCTGATCATTGGTGGTGTTCCAGTTGATGATCTGTCCATGGAATCGGCGCTCGATTGCTTGGAGCAATTCATCGCTGTCGGACGGGCAACTGGCAAAACACATCAAATTGCAACAATCAATGCAGACTTTGTTGTCAATGCGCTTCACGATCCGGAACTGCGCCATATTTTGCAGACAGTCGACATGGCGACCGCTGACGGCACGCCGGTTGTATTAGGCGCGCGGCTGCTCGGTGTGCCGCTCGCCGGGCGCGTCACTGGTGTGGATATGGTCCCGGCGCTGGCAGAGCGGGCAGCGAAACGCGGCTACTCAGTGTATTTGCTTGGTGCAAAGCCCGGCGTTGCGGCGCAGGCGGGTGCAGTTTTGCAGGAGCGCTACCCGGGACTCACTATCGTTGGTGTTGACTCGCCACCGAATGTGCCGCTCACCGAAATGGATACATCGGTTCTGGATGCTATTCATACGGCGCAGCCAGACATTTTGCTGGTCGCATTTGGCAACCCCAAGCAGGAAAAATGGATTCACATGCACGCCCACGAACTCTACGTACCAATCTGCATTGGTGTGGGCGGCACATTCGATATGATTGCAGGCATCACGCGCCGCGCGCCACTGTGGATGCAGCGCATGGGGTTGGAATGGACATACCGGCTCCTGCAGGAGCCGGGTCGCTTATGGAAGCGTTACGTACGTGACATGCTGCACTTTGGCCGTTTCTTTATACGTCAGTGGTGGGTTATGCGCAAGGAATCCAGCGTAGATGTGCCGCTGACTGAGCCAGCGCCTGTTGAGCCGCAACTACCTGTTGACCCAATGAATGATTTGACGCGACAAGCAACAGTGATCCGTGTGCGCGGGCGGCTTGATGTGAGCAATCAAGCGGAGTTCGTCATGGAAGCTGAACGCGCGCTGGCGGCGCATCCATTCTTGATTGTTAATCTGGCTGAGGCGGCCTTTCTCGATAGTTCAGCGCTTGGTTCGCTGGTGGCATTGACGAACCGCGCGCGAGCGCTTGGCGGTGCGTTAGGGTTGGCGGCGGTTCCACCGGCCATTGCACACATTCTGTCATTGATGCATCTCAGTCAATTCTTTGAAACGTTTCATGATGTGCCAGACGCGCTTGCGCAGTATCACACCACACCGGAAGATGCTGCCAACATATCAGCTGACGCAGGTGAATGGACTGTGATCAAGGCACCGCGCACCTTGGACGCGAAAAGTGTTCCATTTCTGCTCGATCGTTGTTCGTGGGTATCAATGCACCATGCAAAACTGGTGCTGGACTGTAGCGAAACGACATTCATCTCTGGCGCCGGGCTTACCGCACTGACGAAGCTTAGTCATCAGCTACGGGCCCAGGGCGGTGAGCTGCGAGTCGCTGGCTGCTCTCGCGACATTGCGCATAGCATGACGCTTGTTCGGCTTGACCGCTTTATCTCGTTGTATGAGAGTGTCGCAGAGGCGATACAAGCGGATGAAGCTGTTCTGTCGCTTTCTTAAAAAGGACCTTCCATGCAAGCCATTCTTTTAGCAACAGATCAACTCCAGAAGCTTGCTCCATTGACAGATTGCACGCCAGCACCGCTGCTGCCAATCACTAATCGTCCAGTCATGGCGTATGCAGTTGAAGTGCTCGCGCGCTCGGACGTGAAGCATATCATGGTTGCGCTTGCTAACCGTGGCAGTGAGATTGCGTCGTATTTTGGCAACGGGCGATCATGGGGTGTGCAGTTTGATTATTTAGTGCAGCGTGATGCGTACAATCTCACTGATGTCCTATGCGGTGCGGCGGCACGCGTCCACGAAACGCTGCTCGTCATGCCTGCTGATACAGTGCTGGACCTTGATGTCGAGGCGGCTTTGGCGGAACACCAGGCTCATGGTGGTGTCGCAACACTGATTTTGCACACCCAAACTGGTGCGGATGCCATGCCAGTGCGTCTGAGTTCATTTGGCCGGGTACAGCAGGTTGGGACAAGTAGCGATCACGAGGAGCTACAGTTTACCGGCGCGTGTATCCTTGAACCGCAGGCATTGGAATATCTCATCCAATGTGGCGTTTCTGATGATAGCACCCTATTTACCTCTTTAATGGCCCTGCATATCCCCATATTTGGATACATCTGTGATGGATACTGGAATCCACTAAACTCATTGGATACCTATCAAGAAGCGCAGCGCGTTTTTTTGCAGAGCGCCTATGGCGAAGCCGCATCTGCGGATATAGATCTGCCGCGCGTTCGTTATCCATCGATTGACGGACAGCAGATTGCGCCGGGAGTATGGGTTGGGCGAAACCATGCGATTCATCCGAACGCGCGTCTTGCTGCACCATTGTGCATCGGCGATGGTTGTCTGATAGGCGATGATGTTGAGCTAGGCCCATATGCAGTAGTTGGGCCGCACAGTGTTGTAGACGAGGGCGCAACCGTGCTGCGTAGCACGGTGTCGGAGCGAACCTACATTGGGCGGCTTGTCAATCTGACCGATCGGATTGTGGAGCATACTACCATCATCAACCCACATACAGCGCAGCATATCGAAGTTGTTGATCCGTTTCTCCTTTCCAATGTAACATTGGAGCAGCCACAGCGGCTGCGGCGTGTGCTTACCGCTATGGCCGCTGCTATGCTGCTGCTTATGTCTTTGCCAGGGCTGCTCATCATTGGATTGATCATTGGGCTGACATCGGGCGGGCGCGTTTTCCGTCGTGAGCGGCGGGTTGGCCGGCGCGCGCTAGCAATCAGCGCAACTGACGAAACGACGCTGCAACTCTTGTTTTTCAACACACAGCGAAGCGACGGTTCGTCTACGCTCTTTGGCACATGGCTCAAGCGCACAGGGCTGGATCACCTGCCGACGCTCTGGAATGTGCTTGTTGGTGATCTCAATTTTGTGGGCGTGAAGCCTCTGACGTTGGATGAAGCAGCGCATCTCGGTGAGTCCTGGCATGAGACGCGAAATGATGCGGCGGCAGGATTAACCGGATTATGGTTTACACAGACCTACCGTGGAACTGATATTGACGCGGTGCTCGTCGCTGATGTGTATTACGCTGCAACGCGTTCCTGGAGGAGCGATCTCCGCATTATAGTTCAGACGCCGGGCGCATGGGTCCGGCGGGTGCGCCATTCAACTGCGATTGCTGTTCATACGCCGCGCCAACTTCCTAGACAGATTGTATAATGAAGGAGTCCCATCATGAAAATAACATCACGTTTTGCTGGTTCGGCTACGATTTTCTGATCTTTCTGGGCGCTTTGATATGTTGTGCGCCCCAGCGGTTGCACAGGCATTGGATCGCGCATCGACCGGCACGCCTGCGCAGGTTGTGCTTAATCTGGCTGGCGTCTCGTTTATCGACTTAACTGCGCTTGCAACCATGGTACAAGGTTTGAAGCGCTGCCGGCAGCGTCAGGGCGACCTGTATTTGTGTGGCGTACAACCACACGTCTACATGGTTTTTGAGCTGACGCGGCTGAACCAGGCCTTTTCAATGTTTGTTGATGATCGCCAGGCTGTGCAAGCTTTTCCTAACTAGACATACTAGTGATGCTCAGTACCATTTTTCATACATACCACGCCGAACTTGCCGCCCTTGCGGAGAGTTGGGTCGCGGCAGGTGCGTCGAGCTTTGGCGTTTGGGAGCGCCAGCAGTTGCTAGCACACTGGCCTGCGCACCAACCGCCACATGCGCCCACGCTTGTGGCACCTATTCGTATTGGAGTGACGACAATCGGCCACCTATGCGTTGCTGGTGTGAGCGATGCAGCGGCGCGGGCGCGGCTGGCAGTAGATGCGAGTATGCTCGCTCAATGTGTTACCCTCGAAACAGAGTTGCACCAGTTGGCTGGCGCTGTCACAAAGGGGCAGGATAAACTCCTCGGTTTATATGAATTAGCACAATCGATCGGTGGCCATACAACGATCCTCGGCGTCCTTCATTGCCTTGCCTTTGAGACGGCGCGGATGTTGAACGCAGAAGGCGGATTCAGCATTTTCATGCCAACTGAAGGCACGCCGCTGTTGGTGCAATATCCTGAGCACAGTGCGCGAGAAGATGCGTTGTGGTGTTTATTCTGGGAAACGCATGCCGATGAGCGAGAACTTCTGCTGCCGAATGGTGGCGCGCTTGACGTACTGCTTGATGATATACAAAATCTGCTCTTGATCCCAGTGCGGCTGCGGGGCAAGCTGCGCGGAGCAGTAGGGGTTTTCAACCGTGCGGCAGCTCCGTTCACAACAGCTGATATTAAACTAGCGCATGCGATTGTACAGTATACCAATGCGCACCTTGAAAATGTATTAATGTACCAGGAAATAGTGGAGCGGGCACGGATTGAAGCCGAGCTCGATCTCGCTCGGCGTGTGCAAAGCAGCCTTTTCCCGCAGCAGACCCCCCATGTGCCAGATTATCGACATCTTTGCGATATCGCGGCCTGCATTTCAGGTCGGCGGTGACTTCTACACACTCGTAAATCGGCAGAACCGCCCGCTTGTTTTTGCCATTGGTGACATCAGCGGAAAGGGATTATCTGCGGCGCTGCTCATGACCATGACTCGCACGTCAATGCACAGCAAAGCGAGTTTCATGCCGGAACCAATGCCGAATGCCGTCATGCGCCAGTCGAATGAGGATTTGTACGAAGATTTTGCGCAAGTCGGCATGTTCGCGACTGCATTTGTAGGCTGCTATCAGCCGCATCAGCAGTGTATTATGTACGCAAATGCTGGTCACTCGCCGGTGATCTATCGACCGCGCGATGGCACAGCTCGCCTGCTACAGGCAGATAGCACCGCACTCGGCATTATGCCAGTGAATACATGCGAAAATCATACTGTGCCAATGCGTCCAGGTGATATCATGGTGGTTGCCACTGATGGGCTGAGCGACGCGCGCGATCCACGTGGACAATCCTTTGGTGACGGCCGATTGTTGTCGCTCATCGACGAGTATGCTGATCAATCTGCTCGTGATATCAGTGAAAGACTACTCGTCGCAGTTGAGCAATTTGAGGATGGTGGACCACAAGAAGATGATCAGACGCTTGTAGTTATCAAGGGGCTGTGTCGTGAATGATCCGCTCGTTGAGGTCGTCCGTCTCGACCTACCTGCAACGTATACGAGTCTTACTCTGTTGCGCGCTTGTGTAACAGAGTTGATCATGCAATGTGACGTGGTAGAACATGACCCAGTCATGTACGGCGTCCAGCTTGCTATTCACGAGACAGGTGCCAATATTATTGATCATGCCTACTGTGGGGATTTTAGCCAACGCTTCGCGGCAACGCTGTCGCTGTACCGGGCGAAGCGACAGATCGTCATTGAGCTGTATGATACTGGCTCAGCATTTGAATTCGAGAATACGCCTAACCCTAATCTTGATATTCCACAAGAACATGGCTATGGTCTCTTTCTGATCCGTAGTACCATGGACGAGGTGATTTATGAGCCACGTGCAACGGGAAATTACTGGCGGCTTATGAAGCAGCTTTGAGTGTAATCTTCCAGCAAATATAATCCTTGTGTGCAATATTGTCTTGCTTTGAAGTCTTCATGAGGAGAATAGGATGACAACCATTCTTGTTGTCGATAGTGATGCCACGACGCGTCGAACAACTCAGTATGTTTTACAAGCTGCTGATTATACTGTGATCCCAGCCCGTGATACATACCAGGCAAATGTGCATCTCATACGTCTTCAGTGCGATCTCCTTGTTACCGAGCTTTCAAATCCACGATTTGATGGATTTGCATTTCTCCGTGCGCTACGCGCCATTCAGCAGTATCGTTATCTGCCTGTGATTGTACTCACACATAGTGGACACAAGCGCGAACGTCAGCAGGCACTGGAACTGGGGGCGAACGTATGCCTATCGAAGCCTGTGCGTTCTGATGTTCTGGTTGCCACAGTACGTCGCACGTTGCAGCAGCGATTTACATTGTTCCAATCAATTGGTGATCTTGCGCTCATGGCCGTTCCGCAATCATTGGAAGAAATGCCTGTTGAAGTATAGATTGTGATATATCTTTGTTAATTATTATGTTGGTATACTCAACAAGAGGAGGTTTGTTGCCTCCTCTTGTTGAGCTTTCAGGAGCAAGCTGTGTAGACTTATATGCTATTGTCCGGGTGTTGTAATTAAGCTAACTTGATCGATATAAAAAGGTCCACGAAAGCCCGCATCGTTCTTGATGTAAACTCCAGTGACGTAGGTATAGTCTGGGTCGTATTCGCGGTCGTCAAGCCACAATTCAACTTCAACCCATGTGTTCGGCGTAATGTCCCGATTAATGCCAAGATAATAGAGCCGTGTTTCGGAAAAAAGCGGCATTTTCTCTGTTACCCGCCCTGTTAGCTTCACAGATGTATCATTGTTCACCCAGTAGGGGTATGCATTGCTGCCAACTACGGTGACTGCAAGATCGCTTGTGCGAATGCCTTTCGGACCTCCGTTAAGCCAAAACCTGACGCCGAGTACATGTGCTCGTAAATAGTCGTCCTGTGATTTTTTGCGTACAGTGAAAAATAATTCGCCAAAATCTTTAGTTGGAGTGATCACTGCGGAAACTGTTCCATGAGAAACAACCTTATCTTCGGCAAAGTAAAAAGACATTCCACTACTGTTCTTCAGTTCCCAATTCTCGTTGACCTGATCATCAAAAATTGATACTTCTTCAAGTGGCTGTGTGGTGGCAGTTGGTTCTGCCACAGCAGTGGGCGCAACAACTGTAGGCTTGATTTCTGTGGTGGCGGTCGCGGCAGGCGTTGCCGGATGAAATATGTTGGCGACAGTTGGCGTCGGCAGCGCAGCCATGTTTTGGTCGGCTTGTACGGAGGTACCGCATGCCACCAACATCAGGCTATTGCAGAGCAGTACTGACCGCACACAAAAATGCCAAATCTTATAGCGCATAGACTATCTCAGTATGACGTTCAACGGCATCGTGTAAGCAGGTGATAACATGTGCAGCATTGCGCTGAGCATCAAAGTGAATCTCGGGCATGGCTGCGCGCGGCGTGTCCAATGTCGCGGCAGCGCAGAGGATTCTTCAACAGGTGCTGTAGCCGCGCCGCAAGCACGGACACGTCGCCTGAAGGAACAAGAAATCCCGTTTCGCCGTCAATCACAATATCGGTAAGCCCACCGACAGCGGTGACAATACCTGGCAGCCCAGCGGCGGCAGCTTCGGCAGCAGCAATGCCAAACGCTTCAGCCTCAGTCGGCAGCACGAACAGATCTGCCGACTGATAGAGCGCCACAAGCTCCGGCGTATTTGGCTGCATAGCGTGGTACACGCGCACGCCTTCTTCCTGAGCAATCTGAGAGCGTGTTACAAGATGCAGTTCGGCAGTGCCGCGCGGCAGCGTGCGAAATGCTTGCAACAGTGTTGCGCCACCTTTCCGATAAAAATCACCCCCAACGAATAGTATGCGTAGCACTGTACTCTCAGATCGTTGCCCGGGCCTCCAGCGCGCGATATCCACGCCCGGCGGCACAACTGTGATCTGCTCAGGAGCGACGCCGTAGTCAGCGATGAGCGAGTCGCGCGTCCAACGCGACCACGGTAGCAAGTGTGCCGCCTCACAAAAAGTTATAGTGTTTAAGCTGTGCTTATATTGTTTGAGCAAGCCTAGTTTGTCAGGACGATGGCCATAATGCTTGCTCATATGGTCATATTGCAGCGGTGTAATATCTGTCGCAATAACGTAGGGCGCGCGATGTTTTAACTGGCCGCTGAGTACCGCTGGCACTTGTGTGTTGAAGAACATGACATCGCTTGTCGCACGAGCAAGTTGTCGTCGTACAAAGGCGCGTCCCGACAGTGTACCGCGTACATGTTGGAGAACCCTGGGCATCCGGCTCCAAAACGGCGTAAGCTCAGGATACGTTGCTGGAATCCATGTAGCCTGTACCTGTGACGAGGTATCAACATACTGCTGGAGATTTTGATAATAGGTCTGGTGCCCAAGATGTTGTTCCATGACAAAGGTTGCGTTTATCATAATTCCACCTGATGTGTATTATGTACGTTATTTGAGTCATACGGTATTCCTGCACGTGTTATCGCGGCATGCCCGTGTGCAGTGTTCTGGTTGCGGATGAACTGCTTCCACCCGCCAATCTCATCGGACACGCCTTGATAGTAAAGTAGGTTGAACAAGGCGCTGTACGCTTGATTTGTCAATCGTTCCAATCTCAGCCGATCCGTGTACATAGCTATAGTTTGTAGTAAGGTTTGCATTCCTCGTTTGGTTGATGCGCGATCAGTACAAAGCTGCGTAAGCAGCCGCACCAGTAAGTGGCGTTCATAAAACTCCTGCCGTAGCTCTGGTAACAACCAGGTATGGCCTTTATCACGCCCAAAAATGACATCAGCACGACCGTATGCGTAAGGGGTTTTCATCCATGACTAATACTACGCTCGGCATAGTGCAGTCCAACAGCTTCTGTGTTGAAGATAAATTCGACACCGTGTCGTGCTAATCGATAGGCTAGCTCAACGTCTTCGGCGCGGCGCAACGTGTTGTCAAAGCCACCGGCAGAAAGAAGATGATGGCGCGGAAGTGAAGTATTTCCTGTGTAGAACTGGCGCGCAGTAGGTTTCCAGGCACCCTCCGACATGCCGAACATATTGCTTCATCAGCATGGCTTGTTCCCAGCGCACCCATGGCTGCATGGCAAAGCCCGGCGGCGAGAGCATTGGCCCGAGAACAACGGTGTTGGGCTGATGTTCGTGAATGCGCATGTGCTCGGCCAGCCAGCGTTGGGTAGGCACGACATCGTCATCAAGAAAGACCACGATATCGCCGGTGGCGTGTGCAATGCCATTGTTACGTGCAACGGATGGGCCGCTGTTTGGCTGAGCCACCATGGTGATGCGGAGTGGCGAGGAGAGTCTGTGCAAGTAATCGCTGGTGCCATCAGTCGAACCGTCTGATACAACAATTACGTCAACATCGTCAAGCGGATAGGTTTGCTGTTCCAGGCCGGCAATAACATGCTGCAAGCGTTCCAGGCGGTTGTATGTCGGCAAAATGATGCTTATTGTTGTCATAAATCCTATGATATCTCGCTTTCCAACATTGCTCAGGTAATTACCTACGCGTTACCTGTATCACAGTGGCCGAATGACCCGCGCTGGTACTCCGACTGCGAGCGAGCGCGGCGGAATATCGTTGACCACCACGCTGCCTGCGCCGATGACGCTGTTTGCACCAATGGTGACGCCGCGTAACACAGTGACCCGTGTGCCGAGCCACACGTTTTCCTCCAGCACAACAGGTTTAGACTGTGGCTGCTCGTTGCGTCGTTCTGGCTCCAGGCGATGAAAATCATTGTCCATGATGATGGCATACGTCCCAATATTGCAGCGCGGGCCAATCCGCACCGATTTCATGGCCGCGATCGAGCAGCCGTAGTTGATAAATGTATGATCGCCAATCTCCAGTGTCCCTTCGGGGCTGATTCCTAATTCCAGCGGCGTAACAGTTGAAACTAGCCGAACGCATGAGCCGATCACTAACGTGCCATCATTGTGGAGGCATGGGCGGCCCCATAGACGGACATGTTCACCAAGCTTTGCGTTGCGAAAATACCAGCGAGCACGCAGCACCGCTTCGATATCGGACAGCGTTTGTCTCAGCATGGAAGTTCCTTATGGAAGTTCCTTGATGACCCGTGCTGGCACACCGCCGACCAGTGTATTCGGCGGCACATCGCGGGTGACCACTGCGCCTGCAGCTATCACTGCGCCAGCGCCGATGGTTACGCCCGGCAAAATCACTGCACGTGCTCCTAGCCAGGCCCCTGTGCCGATTGTGACCGGACGAGTATACAGCGGCCCTGCGCGCCGGGACTGGTCGCCCAGCTCATGGGAACTCGTCATGATCAGCACTTCGTGACCAATTGCTGCGCGATCACCGATAGTAATGACATCGCTCAGGTCTAAACGACAGCCAGCATTGAACCAACATTCCTTGCCTATATGCAAGCGCTGCTCCAGACCCGCACCGCCCGTGATCACTGGCATACCCCACATCACTGTGCCGCGCCCGATTTGGAAGCCTGCCTGACGTAGTCCAGCAGCGCGCACGCGGCTACCGACAAAGAGTGGCATCGGCGCGAACAACACCCGTAGCACCAGCAACCGCAGATTGAAGTGATGAACTTCATCTCGGAACACCTGTGAAACTGTGCTCATGATCGCGCCGCCTCCGCGCTCATTGGAAGCGGAAGCAATCCTGGCGCAGGCAACGGTTCAGGCTGCCATGGCCAACGCTTTAACGCCACTGCGACTGGCTTTGCGACGATATGCTCAAGGCTGTTGATCAAGCCCATCATCAAGCCCATGTACAGCATGCTTTGTAGATCCCACGACATGTCAACATATGCAAAGATAAAGTGCATAATGACATAACTGAGCGCGGCAAGGGCAATCGCGCTGAGATTGCCACCCGGCATGCGGAACAAAACCCACGTGCCGCGGATGATTGCCTGCCCGATCAACGTGATCGTGGCGAGAAAGCCAAACCATCCGGTTTTCATCCAGATCCAGAGCAATGAGTTGTGCGTGATGTATTGCCACCACACAAAGAAGCTGATGTCAGGCATTGGGACGACGATATAGAATTTGTGCCCAAAGCCGATCCCACGCAACGGCCTCGTTTTAATCGTGAACATGATGTTCATGTTCTCTAGTTTGCGGTATTCGTTCGATGATCCATCGCGACTGCTCGGATCTTCTGGCTCGAACATGGAGCGGACCGCTCGCGCTGGCGTGGCGAGCACCCCATGGCTGTTCCAGAAAGCGGCAATGTATAACGAGCCAACTACGGCCACAACCGGGAGCATGTACAGCACAAACGCCCGATGGTGCTGATATACAATGATGGCTAAGACGACAAAAGCAACACCAAGTGTAATGAATGCGGCGCGGCGTTGATTGGCGGCGTAGGTGAGCAGCGTGGTTGGTAGCATGACCAGCGGGATAAGTCGCATGGCATACGATGCGCGATATATCCATGCGCCGATCATGAGCACAAACAGCGAATTCAGGTGAATTGAGTTGGAATGCTCGGCAATTGCTTCGACAGCGCTGAACTTGAACTGCAAGTCGAATACAACGAACGAGAAACCGCTCAATGAATCGAGAAACAGGCCAATGATAGCAGCCCATATCACGTAAGAAACGTGCTCGCGCGTCTCGATCAAGTTGCTCGTCAGTACAAACATGGCCGGAAGGTAGAAAATAGCGCGCGCCTCCCAAAGACCGACGATTTTGTCGCCACCGCTTGCCAGGCCAGAGATGAGACCATATGTAACCAGACCGATGAACACGAGCATCGGTCCAAGCAGCGGGCCGCTATACCATGAGATTTTGCGCTGCATTGCCATACGGCCAAACCAGGAGATGTACGTGAGCACAATGACAATTTCGAGCGGACTAAGGTTTAAAAATCTATGCACGTACATGATGGACTCGAAGCTCGACAAATTTTTCGTGAATGGATACCACGGTGTAAGCACAATGTCACCTGTCAATGCAAGACAGATGATGATGTACACGCCGTGGCGCGGCTGGCGCAGCACTATGCCAACAATGATGATGAAGCAGAGCCATGCAATCTGCGAAACATTGGGGGTATAGTGCCACATCGCCACCGCGAACATGCTGCCGAGTCCCATGAGTCCCAGGAACCAGATCCACCAACTTCTCGATGCGCGGCGCATTTGCCTGGCAACATTCCTATGAATTTGTGGTGCGAGAACATCTATCATGAGCGCACATCATTCTATGTTCGATTGAACACGTAATAGCCGATACTCAGCGCCACTGCACCAATGAACGGCATCCATAGCGCAAAGCGGGAACGGCTGTTGCGTGTCGCAACGCCAACGATGAAACACAGCAGAATATAGGTCAAAATGAGTTTCATGATCTACATCACTCCTGTGGCACGAGTGCTCTAATCCAGCGCGGGGTCGTCATGGTGGTTTGATTGAGTACAACTCCAAGCATAGGCAGGTGCTTCAAATCGTCCAATGCGGTGCGTACGCTGTTCACTGGTGTGACGCCTTGCCGCACCACCATGCAGCATGCTTCACCAAGCGATGCCAACGCGATGGCGTCGCTGGTTGTCAGCACCGCAGGCACATCGAGCAGCACGTAGTGAAAGTATTGGCTCAATGTTTCAATGCATGAGCGTAGACGCTCACTGCGCGCGATGATAGAGCGTTGTTCCAATGGGATGGTCCCCGCTGGGAGCAGAAATAGATTAGGCATGATAGTGGGCAGCAGCGCATTATCAATGCTTATGCTGCCATCGAGCACGGCTGCCAGCCCAGGACTGCTCGGCAGTTCTGGTGTCGGTTCCTGCTTGTTGCGCCTTTGCCACCAGCGGCGTGGAAGCGGTGGTAGTGCCAAGGCGCTGGGCAGACCGGACGACCACCAATTCAGATTTACCAAACAGATTTGGGCATCAAGATCATGCGCCAGAGTCGTCGCGAATGCCAGCGTGGTGTAGGTTACACCCTCTTGTTGTAATGCCGACACGAACGAAATGCGAGAAATGCTTTTGTCTGACAGCGTTTCACCGTAGGTGAGGCGTGTTAGCATATGGCGGAAATTATCTACTATCTCGCTTGGAAACACGCGCTGTGGCGTATGGTCGGGCGCGCTGAGCATCAATGCTGTTGAGCGCTGCTTATCGAGGAGGCGTTGTGTACGTCGTGCGAACATTGCTCGTTATCCTTCCACTGCGCGGATCGATTTCGTTGTCCGGTGGCGCAGTCGCTGAATCAGACCAGAGACCATGTGCAGCACCATCTGCGCATCATCGCGTGGCACCAGCTGCAAGAGCACAACAAGTGCGGTGTAGGTTGCCGCGCCGATGAGAACCGGGATGCCAATGAATTGTTCGCGGCTCCACCAGCATGATGCAGCCATAATAATGCCCGCTAGCGTGATGAGCGCAGCCGTGCGGGCGTTGCTTCGGCCAAGCGTGCCATGCGGTAGCAGCCGAATGGCCGTCACGGTCATTACGAGTTCGGTGATCAAGAAGCTGATTGCGCCACCAATAGCGCCGTTGCCGAACATGTGCGCACAGAAAGGCACAAATGCCACATCAAGCAGTACAGTCAATACGGTAGAAGCTACCATGACAATGGTCCATATATTCTGACGGTCAATCGATATCAACAACTGGCCGAGTAGCGTATTCAAATAGGTAAATACCAGTGCGATGCCAAGTACTGACAGAATCGGCCCGCTTGGCGCGAACTCTTGTCCAAATAACAGTACAACCAGTGGATCAGCAATGATGGCTAAGCCAATGCCGATTGGAATACTGATCATAAGCATGATGTCGAACGAGCGCCGTACCAACTTTGGTAGCAGTGTAGTGTCGCTGACATGCGCGCGGGTTATCGACGGAAAAACGGCGGTTGCCAGCACAACCGGGATGAACATTAACGTGCTATAGAGCTGCACGGCTGAGCTATACCAGCCCACAGCTGTCACATTAACCAACGTCGAGATAATCAGCGAATGAACCTGTAGGTAGATCACCAATGTCAAGCCGGAAACGAGATACGGAAGCCCAGCGCGGATCATGCTGAATGCAGGCGCAATGTTCACTCGAAAACGAATGCCACTTCTGCGCCACACGATAATGAGTTGTGGCAGCATCAATGTGAGCATGCTTAGAATAGATACGGCTGCAATCGCGTAAACGCCGTATCCGAGCATGATCAACGTGAGCGCGACGCCAGTGTTAACCGCCTTGCTGAGCACTATGCTGAGCGATACATATTCCATGGTCTCAAAGCCTTGCAGTGCAGCAGTGCATGCTGACCCCACCAGCAGGAATGGCTGTGCCACACCCATGATCGCCACCACTGGCATGGTTTCCGTAGAGTAATCAAATGCCCATAAATAGATGCTGACAATCACACAGCTCATTGCAAACGCACCCAGGCGCATGAAAAAGGACGTGCCAAGCAGGTCCGGCGCGTTGTGCGGGTGCCGCGCAATTTCCTTCACCAGCAGTGTGTCGGTGCCGAAGCTGACCAGCATACCGACAATTGCCCAAATGGCGTTCGCAACGTAGAACTGGCCGACGTGCGCTGGGCCAAGGTAGCGCGGTAGCACAACCGTCAGCGCCAATGTGAGCGCCCAAGTAATGAGTTGCGACACCATCATGACGCCGACATTTTTTACAATGGTTTGACCATGATGTGTTGCGGTTTCTGCTGTCACGACACAGTCTCCAGCATAGGGTATTCGTCTCCAACAGTGGCATCGTGTTCTTCCCAATTCTCGACAGGGGCAACTGTTTCGCTGTCGGATGGTTGATGGTCGTTCGATGCTTCTTCTGGCACAATGCCTTCAGACATGCTCTCGTTTATGGGTGGCTCAGGTATTGCCTGCGCAGTGGCAGCTTCGGCTCGCAGTGCGGTCAGCAGCGGGCGTTCGGCGCGTGTCCGTGGCACAGTGGCGAGCACGGGCAAATTCACGCCGTGTTGCACATCGAGCGCAAAGCGAAAGCTGCGATCGAGCAACGCTCCGCCGACGATGCACAGCCCGGTCAGTATCACACCAATAACACCAAAGATCGCCAGCGTTATAGCTTTGTCCTTAAGACCTGTACTCGGCTTTATCGGTTGTGCAGGCTCGTCGATGGTCAGGTACGTCTGCCGAATGTTGCTTTCCGCCCGTGAGCGCGCCAGGCGAGCATCCTCTGCTTTGGTTACTGCGTCGTCAAAGCGTGTGGTAGCCTGATCGATGGCTGCCTGAAGCTCATTGACTTGCAAAGTTTCTTCAGGCGGACGCTGGCCCCGTACTGGCTCCGGATGTGCTTCAAGATAGGTGCGCATGGCATTGCGCGCCTTGTCAAGATCAGCCTGATAGGGCTGAATGGTCTCGTTGAAAAATTTCTCTGCGACAATACTGTCTTGGGTTTCGGTGTTGAGTTTCCATTGGACGAACATGTTCATCGTGGCGGCGACCAACTGTTGCACCGTGGCAGGGTCTTCGAATTTGCCGGAAACCTCGATAAGATTGTTTCCAATGGTATTCACCGAGATTGCTTTTTGATACACCACAATTGTTTGGTCAAGAACAGTCGGATCACCAGTCAGTTCCTGCTCAAGTGGCGTTTTGGCAATAATTGAGCGCACAAATGCTTGCGTCTGCATCAAGTCCTGAAATTGACTGACCGTCGCTTGAGCGGGCGTTTGCCAGGTGAAATCGCTCTGAACATTGCTGAGTGCTGAGACAAGCGGCTGCTTTTGCACATAGATCGTTCCGCGGGCGGCGTATTGTGGCTTTGAATAGACGATGTATGCGCTCCCCACGGCGAGCATCAACACAATCGGTAACAGATTCAGCCAGCGATGGCGAAAATAACTTTCAAAGCTGCGAAGAAGAATAAGCCGTGCCATAAAATATAAGTTCCTCCAATACTGGACAGCTTGTTAGTTTACGTGCGAAACACTAGCTTTACCGAATTGCCAACAAGGTATGCTTCAATGCCCCATCGTGATCGAACACAGCGCGGCGTAGCAAATGCGCAGTTGCAAGTGGTATCCAACCAGAATGACAGCTTTCATGCGATCAACTCCTGTGCGTGTACGGATGCGTATGGAAACGCTTCTGTTGTATGTACCGCGCGAGGAGTAAATTGGATACGGGTATTCGATGATTGAAGTAGAAGACGTAAGATGCTTATACAACGGCTAATTAAGCTGCGGCATGCGAGCATTATGCTGTCAGGTTTGATTAAATGTTTTGCAAAACACTTGATCTGAGGTGGCTTAGCAGCATCTTATTCGTCGTGAAAGATGGGTTAAATTTTGGCGCGGGAAAATGTTTAAGATGACAACTTCATTCATATCATTTTGAAGCATGGCATATGTCTATGCGCATAGGGGGTACAAGCGCGTCGATAGCGACCTGGATGCTGGTGTCGACTTGAGCATCGGCACGATGCTGGCCGGACGATCATACTCCGCCAGCATGGGGGCGCGAGTTCTTTGAGGACGCGAGTATGAGCAGTAGACTGCGACAATTTAGCTGGACAGCCGCGCGAAGCCGAGCATGGCGGCGAGCGGCTGAGCAATCGTCGATTTGCCGACACCGGGCGTGCCGGATACCAGAATGATGTGGCGGGTGGTTGGAATCATAGGCGCTTCTTCATGTTACCAGATCAGGCGCGCACGATCTCGCGCACGGCTCCGCTCTGCACGTCGTAAATCGCGCCGGCGATCGGGATGTCCCTGGGAATTAGCGGCGATGCGCGTAGCAGGGCAACGTCATCGCGCACGCTCTGCTCTAAGTCAGGAAATGGCAAAAAATCGCGATCCCCAACATCGACGCCAAGATCCTGCTCGATCTTCTTCGCCAGATCATCATTAGTAAACGTCAACATGCCACAGTCGGTGTGATGAATAACGACAATCTCGGTGGTGCCAAGCAAACGCTCGGAGATGATCAGGGAGCGAATCGCATCCTCGGATGCTCGCCCACCTGCATTCCGAATGACGTGCGCGTCGCCAACTGACAGGCCGAGGAACGTTTCTGGATGGAGCCGCGCATCCATACACGTCAGCACGGCGACCTTGCGAGCAGGCGGCATCGGCAAATCGCCTTGATCGAAGGACTGCGCATACGATTGATTGGCCGTGAGAAACTCATCGAAGGTGGACATGATCGCACGCTCCTTTTGGATGTAGCCTTTATATTATGTTGTCTGTCACATAGTTGCGGATTAATCATAGTGTAATATATCAACTTTGTAAACAATGATTCGCAAACAGCCGTACGTATGACTTTGACGTACGGCTGTTCTATGGATTATGCTATGGATAATTATCCACATAAATACCAGGTGCATCATGAAGACTATACAAATGACAATCGGCGATGATCTGCTTGCCGAAGTTGATCGTGCGACCGAAGCGTTGCAGACGAACCGTTCAGCCTTCATTCGGTCAGCATTGCAACTCGCCCTGCGGCAGTACGAAATTCGCCAGCTAGAAGAACAACACGCCTTGGGCTACCGGCGGAAACCCTCGCAGCCAAGTGAATTTGACGAGTGGGAAGCTGAGCAGCAGTGGGGCGACGAATGAGGCATTGCAATGCCGCTATTAACTTTGCATTGAGCTTTGATACTGGTGAGTAAACAGTGTTGTGCGATGCTGGCTTGATCATGATTACAGTAATCGGTGCGTACGATGTGTGTCCATGCTACAATGCCAATTGAATACAGAGAAAACTGTGTGACTGACAATTCTATCTAAGAAAGTACGAACACGAATGGCAGTTGATTTATTCAAAAACTTTGACTTCTCGCTTCTAAGTTCACCCGATTTCAAGGAAGATTCCGTTCGAGAAGAATTGATTTTGCCACTTCTTCATGCACTTGGATATAGTGCAGGCGGTCTCAATCGCATCATTCGTAGCAAAACACTCGTTCATCCTTTTGTCAATATTGGTTCTAAACGGCACAAGGTTAATATTGTTCCTGACTACTTATTGGCTGCTGAGAGCAAATATGCTTGGATACTCGACGCGAAATCGCCCGAAGAAGAAATTACAGTTGGAGCTAATGTTGAGCAGGCATACAGTTATGCAATTCATCCAGATATTCGTGTCAATATTTATGCGTTATGTAATGGAAAAGCACTTGTCGTTTTTCAGATAGATCGGATGCAACCTATTCTGTACTGCCAATTGTCTGAACTACATCAACATTGGGATCATCTATATCAACTATTAGCTCCTCAAGCTTTTAAGCCGCAGACGATACTAACGCCTGTAACATCCGAAAAGCAGGCCAAGTTTGATTACGATGCCATCAAACAGCTTGCTGAAATCAAAGACGTAAAAAAACAGTCTGCCAAACGACACTTTGGCGTTCATCCGTATTTTACGAAACAAGTTTGGAATGTTGTTCAAGAATACATCAAAAACTTTTCTCAACCAGGAGACACTATACTTGATCCCTTTGGAGGAAGTGGAGTTACCTTAGTTGAGGCATTAGTATTGGGACGTAAGGCCATCCACATTGATATCAATCCCCTCTCTGTCTTTTTGGTGCAAAATCTCATAGTGCCAATCGATTTTAATCAACTTGCCTCAGAATTTGATCACATTAAACAGCAGTTTGAGCAACACGCTCCGCGAACGAATGAAGAGGTACAACAAGCACTTGTGATCTATCCTTATCCGAAGGGTTTTAGGTTGCCGAGAAACTCTGATGTATCGATGGTTGAAGAACTCTTTAGTCCACAACAGTTAGCACAACTTGCATATCTCAAACACCTAATCATGCAGGTCCATGCTCTAGATATTCGGAACACTTTGCTTCTTATGTTTTCAGGCTTGCTCAATAAAATTAACTTGACATATCATGCTTCAAGTAAAAGAACGGAGGGCCAGGGCGATAGTAGTATATTTAGATACTATCGTTATCGCATTGCGCCAGAGCCTGCTACCTTGGACATCATGCACTACTTTGAGTCCCGACTTAAAAAGGTGATTGCAGGAAAGAAAGAGCTTGTTCCCTTCATCAATACTCAAAATGTTGCTAATGCAAAAGTGTGCAAAGGCACGGCAACTGATTTGAGTATTATTCCTGATCAAAGTGTGGATTATATTTATACCGATCCACCTTACGGGAGTAAAATCCCTTATTTGGACTTGTCTATAATGTGGATGGCTTGGCTTGATTTGCCAATTAACTCAGAAGACTATGAGTTAGAAGCGATCGAGGGCGGTGATTTGGATAAGAGCAAGGATGAGTATTCCTCATTACTTGCACGCTCGATCGAAGAAATGTATCGCGTGCTCAAGTTCGACCGATGGATGAGCTTTGTGTTTGCTCATAAAGATCCTTCTTATTGGCATTTGATTGTTGAAACGGCGGAAAAGGCTGGTTTTGAATATATGGGCGCGGTTAAGCAGTCGAATGATAAGACGACATTCAAAAAGCATCAAAATCCATTCACAGTTCTTTCTGGTCAATTGGTTATCAATTTCAAAAAGGTTAAAAATCCTAAATCTATTCTGAAAATAGATTTAGGAGCAAACATTGCCAACATTGTTATGGAAACAATAGAGGGTGTAATTGCCCAAAATGAAGGAGCAACGTTAGAAGAGATCAACGATGAGTTAATTATCAAAGGTTTGGAACTTGGTTTCTTAGATATTTTGAGTAAAGAATACCAAGATATCACACCAATCTTGACAACGCAATTCACGTATGACGAGCAAACTAAGAAATTCCATATACCACGAAACAGTAAGTTTAAGAGTCGTATCGATGTACGGCTCCGTATTCGGTATTTCCTTATCTCTTACATGCGGCGCATGGAACAACAGCAATATTTTCCAACATTCGATGATGTAGTTTTTAACATTATGCCCTTGTTGAAGAACGGTATAACACCTGAAAAACAAACTATTCTCAACGTACTTGAACAAATTGCGGCTAGAACTGGGCATGATAGATGGCGACTCGATGTAGATCAACAGCTTACTCTTTTTTAAGCGCTACTTAGCACCCCCCAACACGCGTAAGCAGTCCGACCGCCTATAGTGTGTGAGCTTATTACTTTGTTGAAGTTCTCAGAGTGGAACGATTATGACGCCGACAACCGCACTAGGCCAAATCGTCATCCTGAATGGCACCCCGCGATCAGGCAAGTCGAGTATTGTCGCCGTGATTCAGGATACGTTCGATGGCGTGTGGATGAACCTGGGCGTTGATAAGTTCATGCAGATGACGCCGGCGCGCTACCAGCCTGGAATCGGGTTGCGGCCCGGCGGCGAACGCCCGGATCTTGAGCCGCTCGTTTCCGTGTTGTACAGCGCCATGTACGAATCCATCGCCGCACACAGCCGTCTTGGTCTGAACGTCGTGGTCGATGTCGGTCACCATGACGTCTACGCCGTTCCGCGTGGCATCCTCCCTGATTGTGCCCGGCGCTTGCAAGGGCTGCCGGTGTTGTTCGTGGGCGTGCGCTGCCCCCTCGACGTAATCATGGAACGTCGGCGCAACACAGGGTGGACTACGGACAGCGCCGACGCGCCTGTGCCGCGTCCGGTGCGATTGTGGCAAGAGGCCGTCCACATCCCCGGCATCTACGATCTTGAAGTTGATACCTCGCTGCTCAGTCCAGAGGAGTGCGCTGAACTGATACGCGAGCGCCTTGATCATGGCCCCGCGCCGACCGCATTCCAGCAGCTTGCAGCGATGGCTATTGGGTAGGTATAACAAGAGATATTGTCATTCCGAACGCAGTGAGGAATCTCTCCGGAGAGATTCCTCACTGCGTTCGGAATGACATATGTAGTTCACCGCGAAATCGTCGCGCGCTCGATGTTGTAGTCGTATTCGTCGCGCCACGGCTTGCCTTCCGCGAAGCGCGTCGAGCGGAACGGCGCAAGATCGACGGTGCGAGGGCGGCCTTCCGTGACCCACTCGGCCAGGCACTTGCCAATCGCGGGCGCGGTCTTGAACGACGTGCCGCTGTCGCCTGCCATGCAGAACAACCCTTCGTACTGCGGCAGTTGGTCGATAATCGGGCGCGAGTCGGGGCTTTGCATCAGCGCGCATGCCCAGTTGCCGCGCATGGTGCTGTGCGCCATCACCGGGAAGCGGCGGCTCAACGTCGCGCGGCACAGCGCCACGTACTCCTGCGACACCGTTTCGGCGTAATCGTTCGGGTCAACCGTCGGCGGGCGGCCATCGGCGGTTTCCGCGCCGCACAGCGTGCAGTTGCCGTCGATCGGACGCACCCACATGTGGTTCACACGGTCGATGTAGGTCAGGTGGCGCGCCGAGCGGTCGAACGGCCAGCGAAAAATTGTGATCCGGCTCGTGCTTGGCACGAGGCCCAGATCGATGCTGAGCGGCTGGAACAGGAAGTTTGCCCACGCGCCTGCCGCCACCACCACGTTCGCCGTTTCAATCACGCCCTGCGACGTTTCCACGCCCGTCACGCGCTCGCCAGATGTGAGCACCCGCAGCACCTCAGTGTCGAAGCGGAACTCCACGCCTTCGCGCATGGCGGCCTTCGCAAACGAAAAGGTCGTCGCGTTCGGGTCGGCATAGCCTGACTCCGGCTCGTAGGCCACATGCGTCACGTCGTCAACGTACAACGACGGGTCGAGTGCTTTCGCCTCGGCGGCGGTGGTGATCTGGGCGTTCGCGCCGACTGCGCGGTGCATGGCGACGTTCGTTTCGAGGTGCTCGTGCGTTTCTGGCGGCGTGAAGACCATCAGCCCGACCGGCGTGTAGCCGCACTCGCCGCCGACCATGTCCTGCCAGTTCTGGAAATATTTCATGCTCTCGAACGCCAGTCGCGTTTCCGGCTCGTTGGTGTAATGCGTGCGCACCAGTGCCCCGCTCTTGCCGGTCGCGCCCGACGCCAGATTGCGCCGCTCCAGCACGATGACTTTGCCCGCGCCAGCCTTGGCTAGATGAAATGCCGTGCTCGTGCCGTTCACGCCTGCGCCAATCACCACCACATCTGCTGTTTCCATGATTTTTCTCCCCAAAAGGCTGGTACAAACCGAACGATAGCCACAGAGCACATAGAGCACATGCTGAAAATGATGTTCTCGGTGTGCTCTGTGCTCTCCGTGGCAAATGGTTACATGCTGCGCATGGCCTTGCCGATCAGCGCCATGCCTTCGGTGATCTTTTCAGCGGGCTGGAAGCTAAACGCCAGCCGGATGGCGTTGTCGCCCTGCCCGTTGGCGAAGCAGTGCGTGCCCGGCAGGAACGACGCGCCAAGTTCTTCCGAGCGAGCGAGCAGCTTGGTGGCGCTCATGCCGTCCGGCAGCGTACACCACACGAAGAAGCCGCCATCAGGCTTGACTGCTTGCACGCCATCCACGAACTCGTTTTTGATCGCGTCGAGCATGACGTCGCGTTTGTAGCGGTATAGCTCCCGCAGCGCCTCGATATGGCGCTCCAGCCGCCCGTCAGCGGCGAACTGCGCCACCACGCGTGTCAGGAACGGGCCACTGGAACCTTCCAGCTTGAACATGCTCATGCGCTCGATGATTTCCGGACGAGCGTAAACCCAGCCGGTGCGCATGCCGGGCGCGAGGATTTTGGAATACGTGCCGACGCGCATGACCCAGCCGCTGTCGTCCAACGCGGCCAGGTGCGGAATCGGCTGGCCGTCGTAGCGCAGGTCGCCGTAGGCGTCATCCTCTACAATCAGCACGCCGTACTCCGCGCCGAGCGCCACCAGCTTTTGCCGACGCTCCAGTGGCATGGTCACGCCGCTAGGATTGTGGAAAGTCGGAATGGTGTAGATGAACTTGGGCCGCACGCCCTGCCTGGTGAGATCGCGCAGCGTTTCTTCGAGCGCGTCCACGTCCATGCCCTGCGCGTCTACCGGCACCGTGACGAGCTTTGCGCCCGCCATGGCAAAGCGCTTCACCGCGCCCATGAAACTCGGCCCCTCGATGATCACCACGTCGCCCGGCTCGACGAACACCTCCGGCAACAGCGCCAGCACCTGGCTGGAGCCGTAGCTCACCAGAATGTTCTCGGCCTCGGCCTCCACGCCTTCCGCGCGCAGCCGCCCGATGATCTGCTCAGTCAAGCCCGCGTAGCTCATGCCGTAGTTCAGCGCCGCAGCGGAGTCCTGCTCCATCACGCGCGCGGTCGCCGCCGTGATTTCGTCGGTGGGAAACAGGGCCGGGTCGGCCAGACCGTAGGCGAAGCTGATCAGCTTGGTGGGCCGCTGCTGGGCCGCGCCGACAACGGTTTTGCCGGTTTCGCGCGCGCGTGGTGCGAACAAGTCCTCCAGCGCGGGCGTTGCGCTGGTGGTGTTGGAGAATGACATCAGTACCCTGCTTTCTTATCGACAATATTGAGAAGCGGCTCGCCAGATGCGAACCGTTGAAGGTTTTCGGCAAACAGGCTGAGCGTGCGCGGCCTGACTTCCGGCGAAAGCCACGAGACATGCGGCGTAAGAAACACGTTCGGCAAGCCCCAGAACGGGTGCTCGGACGGCAGCGGCTCCTCGGCGAACACGTCGAGGCCCGCGCCAGCAATGCGCTCCTCGCGCAGCGCATCGACCAGCGCCGCTTCGTCGGTGATCTCGCCGCGCGCAATGTTGATGAAGTACGCGTCCGGGCGCATGGCCGCCAATTCTGCTGCGCCCAGCATGCCGCGCGTTTCTGGCGTCAGCGGCGCGGCCACCACTACAAAATCGACCTCGCCCAGGTGATTGCGCCATTCGCCGTCGCCCATCACGTAATCGACGTTTTCCATCGGCTGCGGGCGTCGGCGGCTGCCAATCACACGCATGTCGAACGCTTTGGCGCGTCGGGCGATTGCCTGACCGATCTTGCCCAGGCCGATGATCAGCACCGTCTTGCCGGTCAGTTCCACCAGTTGCACTTTGCGCCCGCCCCATTCGCGCGCCGCCTGAAACTTGAGCAGTGCGGGCGCTTGTTTGGCATGACACAGCATGAATGAGCATGACGAACTCCGCAATCGGTTTGGCGTTGATGCCAGCCGAGTTCGTAATGATCATGTCGCGCTCCATCACCGCCGGAACGAGCGACGAGTCGATGCCGACGCGCGGGATGTGCAGCCAGCGTAGCTCCGGCATGCCCTCGACCATGCTGTTCAGCACGTCGGGCGGCGTGAACCAGCGCAATAGCACACTTGCGTCGCACATGTCGCCGTCGGCATGCCCGTGTTCGTCAAACCAGACAATGTCTGCCTGCGGCGCTGCCGTGTTGACGCGTGGTATAAGTTCGTTGGCCAGCGCCTGTGGCAATACAAGTTTCATTCCTATCTCTCCTCGATCACGTTTATGCAGCAATGATGTGCCATGGTAACACCACACAGCAAAAGCTGCTTTGCGACAACACAAAAGAGGCACGGCAGCGCGTGCACTGTGCCTCTTTCGCAGCCATTATACGCTTGTAAAGGTCGGTGTCATGCTCAAGACTTGGCGTCGGTGATGTACAGGCTGCCCTTCATGTTATTGTAAATGTTGTTGTCGGCCACCACCAGCCCGTCCTTGTTCGACGGAATGCCGCTGACGTAAGGCTTGAACATGTTCACCGCGAACGAGTAGTACAGCGGAATGTAGGCCGCGTCGTTCAGGCCGTACTTGGCTTCGATAGAAGCCAGCGCCTCAGGCGAGATGTCGTTGCCGCCGTAGGCTGCCGGATCGAACGGGCTGCCGGGAATGGATTGCATGATGACAAACACCATGAGCGTCATGGCAAGCAGCGTGGGAATGATAGTGAACACGCGCCTGATTAAAAAAGCCCCCATAAAACTCCTGTTATCTCCAATTAAAACCATGAAAGAACGTGCTCATGTCGGGAAACAACCCAGATACACCAGTACGATTTAATCCACATGTACAAAAGATACAAATTGACCAACAAGACAAACACATAGCAAAGCTTGCACTGTGGTGCGAACGGCCCTTTTCCTGATTGCAATGCGTTATTAGCGGGACAAAGGCGGCTATGCCTACCGAGGAGAGCGTCAATTCTCTCGCAGCGGGGTGTCACTGCATCGTGTGACAGCATGGAAGTGGAGATGCTGATTAGATGCTCTTTAGTATAAAGTGTTAAGAGCTTTTGACCATCGTTTGATCTTCATAGAGTTCTTACAGGCGTCTTTGTGCAAAATATCCAGATACGCACTATTTGACGTAGAAAAGCCGATCTTCTATCATGCCCTGGTTCATTGACGTATGAGGAGGTTTAATGCGAATCGCGATAACTGGCGCGAATGGGCAATTAGGGCAGGCGCTGCAACAGGCGCTCCGCAGCAAGCACAGAGCTTGTTCCGCTCACCCATGCCGACATTGATCTCGGCGAGCCGCAATGTACAGCGCGGCTGGTCGAAACAGGCGCGGATCTGGTCATTCATCCGGCGGCATACACCAATGTGGACGGCGCTGCCCGCGACCCGCTGTTGGCCTATCGCATCAACGCGCTTGGCACCAAGTATGTTGCGCTGGCATGCCAGCGCCTCTGCGCGCCGCTGGTATATGTCAGCACCAATGAGGTGTTCGACGGCAACGCAACGCAGCCATACGCCGAGTACGATCATGCCGCGCCGATCAATCCATACGGCTGGTCGAAGTGGGCGGGCGAGCAGGCCGTGCGCGAATTGTTGCACAACTTCTATATCACGCGCGTGGCATGGCTATTCGGCGGCGAGCGCAATTTCGTGCGCACCGTGCTGCGTTTGGCTTCTGAGCGCGACGAGTTGAAGATTGTGGCCAATGAGATCGGCAGCCCGACCTTACGCGCCCGACGCGGCGGCGGCAATCGCGCGCCTGATTGAAGTGCCGTGTTATGGCACCTATCATATTGTCAACGAAGGTGTATGCTCGCGCTTTGAGTTGGCGCAAGAGGCGCTCCGACAGGCGGGCCGCGACGATGTGCGATTGACGCCGATGAACCTGGCCGACTACAAGCGCGACAGCCGGGTGCCCGCGTACACGCCGCTCCACAATATTGCGGGTGCGGCGCTTGGCATCAAGCTGCGGCCATGGCAGGCGGCGGTGGCGGAGTTCGTGCATCAAATGTAGGGAAAGGCATTTTTAGCCGCAGTAAAATGCTTTTCCCCTCCTTCTGCGATATGATCGACATTATTATTCCAACGTTTAATGGCCGCGATTACCTGCCAACCTGCCTGAACGCGCTGCGTCAGCAGACGCGCCGCGACTTTCGTGTGCTGGTGGTGGACGACGGCTCGACAGACGACACGCTGGCGTTGCTTGCGCAAGAGTACCCCGAAGTGCATGTGCTTGCGTTGCCGCGCAATCAAGGCTTCATCACTGCTGCCAACGCGGGTATCGCGGCCACGCATGGCGAGTTCGTCGTGCTGTTGAACAACGACACGGAAGCGACGCCGCGCTGGCTTGAATACCTCGTTGGCGCGCTGGAGCGCTGGCTGCAGTATGATTTCGCGGCCAGCAAGCTCATGCTGTTCGACCGGCGCGATCACATCCACTCGGCGGGCGATTTTTATCAAATCAATGGCGTGCCGGGCAGCCGGGGTGTGTGGCAGCGCGACCGAGGCCAGTTCGACGCGGTGGAGGAAGTGTGTGGGCCATGCGCTGGCGCGGCTGCCTACCGCCGCGCCGCGCTCGACGCGCTGGCGGATGGCAATGGTGTATTTGACGAAGATTTAGTGATGTACTGCGAGGATGTCGATCTCAATCTACGGGCGCGGCGGCACGGCTTTCGCACCGTGTTTGTTCCGCAAGCGGTGGTGTACCATCGCTTGAGCGCGACCGGCGGTGGCGCACTGGCGAGCTACTACTGCGGGCGCAATTTCATGCTGGTGTGGACCAAAAACCTGCCCGACAGCGTGCAGCGGCGCGCATGGCCCGCGCTCTTACGCTCCGAGCTTGGCTTCGCGATCCATTCGCTGTGGCATGTGCGCGAGCATGCGGCGCGGACGCGGCTCAGGGGCCAATGGGCCGGGCTACATGCATTGCCGCGCTTTCTTAAGAAACGACAAGCGACGACCGACAGCCGACGGCCGGACGAACATGCGTCGTCCATCGTCCGTCGTCCGCCGTCTTGAATGCAACAGGAATACTCGATGGACACGCCGTACCTCTCAGTCATCATTCCCGCCTATAATGAAGAGCGCCGCCTGCCGCGCACGCTTGAGGCAATTATTGCTTATCTTAGCCAGCAACCCTACGTCGCTGAGGTATTGGTCGCTGACGACGGCTCGACCGACCGAACCGCCACACTGGTGGAGCAGTACGCGGCCAAGCATGACAACGTCCGGCTCTTGCAACTGAATCATCGTGGCAAAGGCTTCGCCGTGCGGGCGGGCGCGCTTGCGGCGACGGGCGAGTACTTGCTGCTCTGCGACGCCGATCTTGCGACGCCGATCAAAGAATGGGAAAAGCTGCACACATCGTTGACAAGCGGCTACGACGTGGCGATTGGCTCGCGTGAGGGGCTGGGAGCGCAACGGCTGGGCGAACCGTGGTTTCGGCACCTGATGGGCCGCGTATTCAATCGTGTCGTGCAGATCGTGGCGGTCGGCGGCATTCAGGACACGCAGTGCGGTTTCAAGGCATTCTCGCGCCGGGCCGCGCATGATCTGTTTCGGCGCGTGCAGTTGTACGGCGACGATGCGCAACTCGTGCGTGGCGCGGCCGTCACTGCGTTCGACGTCGAGGTGCTGTTTCTTGCGCGGCAGCGTGGCTACCGCATCCACGAGGTGCCGGTGATCTGGAATTACGGCGAGGAAACCAAGGTCAGCCCGTTGCGCGACTCGCTACGAAACTTCCGTGACGTGCTGCGCGTGCGCTGGAATGCGCTGCGCGGGCGCTACCCCGATCTTGATGCGCCGCTGCCGATGGATGCCGCCCATTCCCACGAAACAGCGAGCAAGGCACACTAGGGCGTTATGTAGGCGTTACCTTGGACAACGTCTGAATAATCGTGCGTACGACACGACGGTCGCTCGTCATCCACGGATGTGAAAGCACGGGAATAACGTCATTGACTGCATTGGGCAGCGCCGAACTCCATGCAGGCACAATCATGAGGTCAAAGGGCGTCCAGTAGCTCCATACTTCGGTTTTGCCCCATGATGATATTGGTGGCGAATCCCCTGGTATACCAATCAAGCCGTCATCTGGTAGAGCCGAGCAAACGTTGAGCGTGGCGTTTTTGCTTTCGGCTCCTCTGCGAGCCAGCGCAGCATTCGCATCACATTCATCATCGTTGCGCTCATCAGATGTTGCAGATGTGTCTTGGCTTGACCGATGTAGCGTGCGCGCCGCACCTCGGTGGTTCGAATGCTTTGTGAGATAGTTCCTTCTACACCCGCGCGTTTGGCGTACTCGGCTTTATACTGCTCGGTCTTCTCCCGTTTTCGTCCTGCCAGCAGTGCTTCGTGTTGCGCTTGTGGCCGAAGTGTGATCGTCCGGCGTGGCGGCGTTGAACGTGTGCATTTCTCGCAGCTTGGACACACCTGACAATCCGTCATCGCAAACTTGATCTTGATCACCTCGTTTTTGAGCTTGTCGATTGCTGGTGTCCAGCTGTTGCTGGGCTTCCCCATCGGGCAGATCGCCTGCTGGTGTTCCCAATCAATGGTGAAATCACACGCTGCGAAGCCTTCACCGTCCTTTGCCTGCCAGTGGTTATCACCGCGTGTCGGTCCAATCAGCTCGATCCCGTATGTGGTCTGACTGCTGACAAACAGCGTTGAGTTCACGTATCCCGTATCGGCAACGTGTTTGTCGGGAAGCAACTTGTGTTCGGCCAGCGAGGCATGAATGCTTTCGGTCACAGCATCATCCGATACCGCCGCTGAGGTTGTCTCCACGTTGGTGATCAGATTCGGCTGATCATCGCCATAGCTTTCGGTAAGGTGGATTTTGTAGCCAATCCAGTAGATCTGGCGCTTGGTCGCATACCGTACCTCTGTGTCATAGGGCGAGTTGATGTAGCGACCAGTCGGTGGAGTATTGTCGTTTTCCCGCCAACATATGTGCTCATCGCTCATTACGAAGTTTTGAATCCAGACCTGACGCAGCGTTTCGACTGCCGGCAGGCCACGTAGGTCAGATGGTGTCGCGTCGCGGTAGAGTGCAGTGAGGAGTGCTTGGCCATCTTGCCCGACCTGTTCAACCCAAGCCTGTCGCTTGGCCTGGCTTTTGGGCAAGCGATATTCACTGGCTCGCAAGCCATACCGGTCAACCCAATCAGGAGTGGTATGGCTACGAAGCCAATCGGGTGCGTGTGTTGCCAGCGTATTGAGGGCGTGGCGGACTGTCTCGGTGACCGTTTCTAATCGGGTCATTGCACGCACCGCCCCCAGGACATGCGTTGAGTCGCTGCGCTGATAACCACCAGCCTTTAACAAACCACGGGTTTGGGCAATCGCAAGAACCGCATCAAAAACGCGCCGCTCGGCACCGTGGCGAAGCAAACGGGTGCGGAATTCACTCAAGACGGTATGATCAAAACCAAGGTCAGTCAGTTCCAAGCACAACAGATACTTCCAATCGATCCTCGTCCGCACAGCATCGGCGGCTTGGCGATCAGTGAGTCCTTCCCAAAATTGCAGCAAGGTGACGAGCGCCAGACGTACAGGTGCCTCAGCCGGCTGCCCTTCTTTCGGAAACAGATCGGCAAAATCAGTATCGCTAAGGAGCATATCCAGTTCGTCATACATGCGCATGACGAGATTGCCCGTAGGAAAGATCGCTTGGGCAACCCGAGCGGTTTCTTCCGGGACGCAATAGATGGCCTGTGGCTGTAGCGACATGAACTCCCTCCTTGACACTTCCTGCGGGGACGCACCAAACAAAGTTCTTGCGCATCCTACCGCAGAAATCTGGCACAAGTTTGGGAGCGGCGCTGCTGTATGAGGTTCGCCACCAATATCATGATGCGGCAGTGTTCAAATCGCGTAGCAGTGTGCTGGTAGGCCGCATCTGCTGAATACCTTCACCATCGCGGAAATATGCTGTGAGCGTGCCATGGTGCGGCGCGGACAGCGTGATGAAGCGTCTGACAAACGTGTGACCGTCCAAACGCTGGATCATGTAGCGCGACACTACGCCACCCATGCTGAATCCCACGATATCGATTGCGGCACTTCCTGTATCCGTACGAAGTGATTGCGCTTCGTGCGATACCTGAGTTGCCATACTTTCAATCGATGATGAACCATCGTTTGGCTCGAGTGTGATCGCTTGCACGGCGTTCCAGCCAGCCTGCTGAAGTGCATGGTGGATGTGGCGCATGCGCGCGCCAGTGTCGTCAAGGCCATGAACCAGCAGCACGGGCAGTTTGGTTTGCTGTGAGTTGAAGTGCATTGTGTCCTTATTTACGGCCAACGGTATGGTACGCCTGCTGGTAGCCGCAGGTAGTCTACACCCAACGAGGCCAGCCGCGTCTCGCCGGTCTGCTGCGAATGTTCTAGGCGGGCATAACGGGTGTACTGCACCAGCCATTCGCCGCGCGTGAATGCTTGCGTAATCGGCTCACCGAGCACTGCCTCGTCGCCGTGTGCTGCATAAAAGCTGGTGAACTGCTGGTCGAGCGCGGGCGTGCCGCTGGTAGGTAGCGCCGCTGTTCCCTCTACATCGCCCAGTAGCACCAATTCTCCAAGCGGCAGCCGCTCCACATGCCCATCACGCAGCGTGAGGCAGCCGCGCGTGAAGCACTGCTCCATGAAGTCCTCGAATGGCACGGCAGGCATCAATGGCTCGCCAAGTGCCGCGTCAGCGCCCAACTTCTGCCATGCCTGTATAAATGGCTCAGGCACGAAATAATCGCTGAGCATGCGCCCGCCTTGCCCTGATATAGTAATTATAGTCAGCGGGCGCGGCGCAAGGTCATGACCGCCTGCACGCAGCGTCAGGGCAACTGTGTAGCTGCCCGGCAGCAATTCGGGCGGTAACGCGAGCGGCTGCATGTGCTCGACTGGTGTGCCTACGGGCCATACGCCGGGCGGCAGCGCGCCATACAGCAGCGGGCGCGCGGTTTCCTGAACCATAGCTCCAGTGCTGTCAATCAATTGCATGACAACGTCAGGGGTTTGGGCAAACCTTGTGTTTGCCCCTACATTGGTATCATCCTTCGTCATCTCAAGCGTCAGCAACACTGCTTCGCCTGGCTCGTACGTGCTGCCGTTCGCAGACGGCGCAAGATGGTAGCCGGTGAGTCTCAGACCGTCTGGAAAGGTGAGATCAGCGGCGATGCGCGGGCCAGGATCGACCGGACGGTAGATGTCATACGTGCCGCGCGAACCGCTCTCTGCGTAACGCTGCTTGATCATGTCGATCGTTTCTGGCGTCAGCCAGTTGCCAAGATAATCGAGCACGACCAGCGGCACGCGCCCGTTCGCCATGTCGAGCAAGAGACTGCGCTGATTCCACACGCCTCGATCATGCAGCTGACGATGCTCGAACGCCTGAATGCGCGATAACTGCCCGGCTTGTGCCGCGACGCCCGGCACATCGGTGAAGATCGGCGCGCCTGCTGCCTGCACGTCACTTACCAGCGCGGCGTTGACCCGGCCCAGCGTGCGGAGAATGGCCTGCTCGCGCTGCAAATCCTGCCACACACCATGCCGACCAACGACCAGACGCGGCGCATTTTCACCTTCAATAACGCCAGCCAGCTTCAAGTAATTTTGGCTCCATGTTGGGTAGTAACGCAGCAACGCGCCGATGACGAGCGCCAGCATGACGATGGAAACTAGGCGGTAGACGATAGACGATGTAATTCGTTGCTGCGTGAATTGCAAATGCAAAATCGTACATCCAACGAGCCAGATCAGCCCGGCGTATAATTCCAGAAAATAGTTCAGGTATGCGCCGACCTTGCCGACGCCGATGGCAGTCACGCTGCCGAGCAATGCGTAGATGAGTGGCAGCGCAAGCGGCAAAAGTATCGCACGGCGTTCCCTCCATGTACGCACAGCTAAACCTTGGGCGAGCCACACCGCAACCCCCAGCGCGGCAGCGATGAACAGCGTGCCGTGAATCAGCAACTGATCGTGCCAGAAGCCGCGTGCCAGCGTTGCCTGCCACTCGTTGGCGTTGGCGGTGACGACGTGAAAAAAGAACCAGCCGCCGCTCGCCCATTGCAGCAGGCCGACGAGCAGTCCGCCGCCCAACGCCAGCGCGCCCGCAACCAGCACTCCACGCCGCCAATCGCGCAGGAGCAGCCACACGACCACTGCGCCGGGAGCGGCGATGAGCGACGGCTTTGTGAACAGGCTCGCGAGCAGGAGCGGCACAGCCCACAACGCTGCTGCGCGCCCCGCATTGCGCCGCACCACCACAATACCCCACAAACCCAGACAGACGCCCAGCATGTCTACCCGCATGACCACGGCCCACTCGCGGACGATGGGCAGGGCAAGGAATGACAGGATGACAAGGTGACAAGGTGACAAGGTGACAAGGTGACGGTGCTGCCGACTGCCGACTGCCGACTGCCGACTACTGAGCAGCGTGAGCGCCGCGCTCGCGCCCAGCGCCGCCATGAGCGAGACCAGCCGCCCGGCTAGCAGTGCGTCGCCAGTGAGGAACGACACGAGCCATGCGGCCAATGGGTAGATCGGCGGATAATTGACCACGTTGTAGGGCGGCGCGCCCGGATCGGCGTACAGCCGCCAGAACGGCAGACCGCCGCGCAGCAGGTTGACCTGCTGGAGCAGCGGGCCTTCGCCGTAGTCGAGCGGGTAAGGATACGCCAGCATGTGCGCGGCGTGAACGACAAAGAAGACGGCGTTGGCGACGAGCAAGAGTCCCATCGCGCTGATAAGCGGCCATGCAGCCCAGCGAAACACAAGCTCGGCCCAACGGTTCGCGCGCCCGCCAGCGCGAGAAAGACCTTTCACCATGATCGTTCCAGGAATGAACAGGGAGGATGTATTTTCATTTTGTTCAACCCGACAGATTTCCGAAACCTGCCGGGTTGAGGTATCTTACCACAGCCGCCCGCGCGCCGATCACAGCGGCGCGGCGTGACACACTCAAGACTACCGCAGACGATAGACGCGCGCTTCATACGGACGCACCGTCAGCAGCCGGATGTCCTCGGCCGGATCGACCGCATAGTTGCTGATCAGCAACTCTTTGTTGTCAAAGGAAATGTGCGTCGGTAGCGCGAACACTGGCGTGTCGCGGCTGAAATTGAGCATGACCAACAGCCGCTCGGCATCCGAGGTTCGCGTGAAGGCATAGATCTGTTCGTGCGCGTCAAGAATCAGATCGTAGATTCCGTAGACAATAACCGGGTGGGCTTTGCGCAGCCCAATCAGTTGCTGGTAGTAGTGGAAAATCGAATCAGGCTCGGTGCGCTCCTGTGCAACGTTGATGGCCGTGTAGTTGGGATTGACCTTGATCCAGGGCGTGCCGGTGGTGAAACCGGCGTTTTCGCTGGCATCCCACTGCATCGGCGTGCGGGCATTATCGCGGCTCTTGGCATAGATCATTGCCATGACATCGTGCGGATCGAGACCTTTTTCCTCCACGAACTCGCGGTACATATTCAAGGTCTCAATGTCGCGGTAATCGTCAATCGACTCGAATTTCACATTGCTCATGCCAATCTCTTCGCCCTGATACACGTAGGGCGTGCCCTGAAGCATGTGCAGGAAGGTCGCGAGCATTTTGGCCGACTCGACGCGGTACTGCTCGTCATCGCCGAAGCGTGAAAGCGAGCGCGGCTGGTCGTGGTTGGAGAAGTACAGGCTGTTCCATCCGCCGTCTTCGAGTTCCTTCTGCCAGCGTGTCATGGTGTGCTTCAGATCTAGCAAGTCCAGTGGCTTTGGCTTCCACTTGCCCATGCCAGCGCTGATATCTGTATCCAGCCCCACATGTTCAAACTGAAAGAGCATGTTGAGCGAGCCTGTTTCGCCATGAGTGATGTCGATCGCATGCTCGGTCGTCGCCATCGGCATCTCACCAACAGTGAAGATGTCGTACTTCGACAGCACTTCCTGCTTCATTTCTTGCAAAAATTCCAGCAGGCGCGGGCCATGGGCAAAGTATTGCCCGGCGAACTGGTAACGATTATCGGTTGTGACCGGCGCATCAGGCAGGCCCGGCACCTTGGAGATCATGTTGATCACATCCATGCGGAAGCCATCGATGCCTTTGTCGAGCCACCAGCGCATCATGTCATACACCGCCTCGCGGACGGCGGGGTTCTCCCAGTTTAGGTCCGGCTGCTTGCGCGAAAAGAGATGCAGATAATATTCGTCCGTCGCTTCGTCGTACTGCCATGCCGACCCGCCGAAGAACGAGGCCCAATTATTCGGCTCTTGTCCGTTCTTGCCGGGCCGCCAGATGTAATAGTCGCGGTACGGGTTATCTTTCGACGTGTGCGACTCGACGAACCATGCGATGCTCATCCGACGTATGGTTGACCACCAAGTCCATGAGCAGCTTGATGCCGCGCTGGTGCAGCCCGGCGAGCAATTCATCCAGGTCGGCCATTGTGCCGAACTCATCCATGATGGCTTGATAATCGCTGATGTCATAGCCCATGTCGTCGTTGGGCGACTTGTAGATCGGCGAGAGCCAGACGACACTGACGCCAAGGTCTTTGAGATAGTCCAGCTGCTGGATGATGCCGCGCAGGTCACCAATGCCGTCGCCGTTGCTGTCCTTGAAGCTCCGGGGCCAGACCTGGTAGACGACGCTTTCTTTCCACCATGTTTTCTGCATAGGTATAACTCCTTCAACTGGTCGAAGCCCTTGCTACATCGAGATCGAGCCTTTGCGAAAATCGGTCGTGCCCAGGATGACATTGACCAGCACCGGCGTGCCGTCAGCAGCGGCCTGCCGCGCCTGCATGAGCACGTCGGACGCAAGTTCCGGATCGTCGAGCCTGAAGCCTGCCCCGCCAAAACCTGCCACGACACGATCATAATCGGTGTAGGCCAGCACCGTCGCTACGTCATCCTGCAAGATCGCGACCTGCTCGCGCGCAATCTGCGTCCAGCCCGCGTCATTGCCGACCACGGCAAGCACCGGCACACCGTGGCGCACGAACGTATCGAACTCAGCCAGGCTGTAGCCCGCCGCGCCATCGCCGTACAGTAGCCAGACTTCGGATTCCGGGCGGCACAACTTCGCGCCGAGCGCGAAGCCTGCGCCCACGCCCAGCGTGCCGAACGGGCCGGGATCGAGCCAGGAGAGCGGTCTGGGCGGCTGCACGATGTATGAGGCTGTTGCCACGAAATCCCCGCCGTCGGCCACAAAGATCGTGTTATCTGGCGTGACAGCCGCAATCTCGCGGCATAGGTGGAGCGGATTGACATGATCGGTCGGCTCCAGCGATTGCTCTGCAATCTCCTCGTTGCGCGTCGTGTCGCGCTGCCGCAACTCGGATAGCCAATCGCCCCAGCGCTCGCCGGTCGGCAAATATGCCGCGAGCTGGCGCAGAAACCAGCTTGGATCGCCCAGCACGCCCACATCGGGACGCCGGTTCATCTTCAGGTCGCGGCGGCTGCGGTTTGCGGAAACGTAAAATGTATTGCGCGGAATCTGGCGGCCATAATCAAGTCGGAAATCGCATGGCACACCGGCCAGGATGACCAGATCGGCCTCTTTCAACGCCTGCCGCCGGCTGTGGCGCAACTGCAGTGGGTGGTCGCGCCCCAGCAGCCCGCGCGCCATGCCAGACAGATACACCGGCACGCCCATGCGCTCCACCGCCGCAGCAAGATCATCAACGGCTGCCGTGCTCAGCATGGACTGGCTACCGACCAGTAAGAGCGGGCGCTTGGCTTGTTGCAGGCGCTCGGCGACGGTGAGGGCGTAGGCCGCATTTGGGATCGGCACGCCAGTGAGATTTGGTGGTGAAACTTGAATAGCTTCTTTCCCGGAGAACAAACGGTTGACATGCCAGCGCAGATATTGCCGGGTGAACCAGCCGCCCAGCGAGCGGCCCGGCGCGTCGACGTTGTACAGCGCGCGGACGGTCTGCTCATCATACAGCAGGTCAATTGGAATCTCGACAAACACGGGGCCAGGCACACCGCGTTGCGCCTCCGCAAAGGCACGCTCCAGCGTCGGCACAAGGTCGCGCATGCGGCGCACCGAGCGCGACCATTTCACAACCGAGTCGAATATGGCAAGCTGGTCGATGTCTTGCAGCGCGCCACGACCCTTCAGCGCCGTAGCCGCCGCGCCGCCAATTAGTACCACCGGCGACTGAGCCATCTGCGCGTTCTTGACGGCCGTGAGCGTGTTGGTGACGCCTGGCCCGGCGGTGACAACAGCCACGCCCGGCACGCCCGACAGCCGCGCCACAGCGTCGGCGGCGAACACCGCGTTCACCTCATGGCGCACATCGACGACGCGGATGCCGCGCTGCTTGCAGCCAACCAAGATCGGTGAAATATGGCCGCCGGTCAGCGTAAAAACAAACTGAACCCCTTGTGCGCGGAACACCTCCGCAACCCAATCGCCGCCGTGCATTGCTGCCCCCGTTGATTGCAGTATGAAGCATAGGCCACTTGCCATGGAGCGCTACAATAATGTGGTCATCACCATGAACAATGTGGTACGCTACTCGCACCAGTGTACCATAGGAGAAACGTATATGCAGTATCGCTCATTCGGTCGCACCGGCGTGCAGGTCGCGCCGCTGGCACTTGGCACGTTGAACTTCGGCATGCCTACGCCTAAAAATGAAGTAGCCGCGATCATCAATCGCGCGCTTGACGCGGGCATGAACATCATTGACACGGCCAACAGCTACAACAACGGTGACAGCGAGCGCGTGATCGGCGACGTATTGAACGAGAGCGGGCGGCGTGACGAAGTTTTTCTGGCGACCAAGGTACACTTCCCGGTCGGTTCTGGCCCAAACCAGCGCGGCAACTCGCGCTATCACGTCATCAACGCATGCGAGGATTCGCTACGGCGGCTGCAAACCGACCACATCGACCTGTATCAGGTGCATCGCCCCGACCCGAACGTGCCGGTCGATGAAACGTTGGGAGCGCTCACCGATCTTGTACAGCAAGGCAAAGTGCGCTACGTCGGCTGTTCGACGCACCCGGCATGGCAGGTGATGGAGGCGCTGCTGACCAGCCAGATGCACAACTATGCACGTTACGTCAGCGAGCAGCCGCCCTACAACCTGCTCGACCGGCGAATCGAAAACGAGTTGGTGCCGCTCTGTCAGCAGTACGACATGGCGATTATGCCATGGGCGCCGCTAGGGCAGGGTGTGCTGGCTGGGCGCTACGCCAACGCACAGAACGTGCCCGCCGATTCGCGGGCGGCGCAGCGGGGCGGCGTGTACGCGGAGCGCGTGACGGAGCGCGGCATCGTGGTCGGCAACCAGTTCGTGGCGCTGGCCCGCGCGGCTGGCATGCTGCCTGCGCAACTGGCGCTGCTGTGGGTCAAGGAGCAGTCGGGCGTGACCGCGCCGATCTTTGGGCCGCGCACGCTGGAGCAACTGGAGCAGGTGCTCCCGATCCTCGACATGACGCTCGACAACAGACTGCGCGCGGCGTGCGACGCGCTGGTGCCGCCCGGCAGTGCGGTGGTCGATTTCCATAATTCGGCGGCATGGATGAAGATGCAGATAGGGTAGCCAGCAACAAGTCTTGACGCTGTGTTTTCATTGATGGCGGGCACGCTTTATCCAACCGAGATATACAGCAAGTACAGCATGAGCGGCAGCACAATCAGCATCGGAATCGAGGTGGCGATTAGTGCGCCGCGCGTCCGATGTTTGACATAGAGAATCCATGCCACGCCGCTGCACACGAGCGGCAGCAGCGGATACGCCCAGATTGTGCCGACGAACAGCACTGCCTCGGTTGAGTAGCCAGCGTCGAACGCCATGACTGACAGCCCGGCGATTACAAGCCATGGCAGCAGCGAGAGTAGCGCAAGCACCTGGGAGATAATCAGCCAGGCGAGCGCACCACGGCTGCGCGGCGGGGTTGATGGTAATGAGATGGATGTCATGAAATATCCTCGTAATCAAAATCATGCTTTCCAATGCAGTATAGCATTGCGATGACACGAGGAATAATTGTTAAACGAGCGATTATGAAGCAGAACATCACCTGTTTTGCACACATACGGAAGGATCAACATCGCAGCGCGTCGACCGCTACAACCGCTCGGAGATTTGCAACGTAGCAACGGTGAACGTTGCCGCGCTGCGCCGCGAACTCGACGGGCTGGCGCAGCAGCGCCGCGCGCTCGACACGGCGATTCAGGCAACCAACTGGACGGTTGATCTAATTGAGTGATCCAGAGCTTGCGCAAAGCAATCACATTGTCATGCTGAACGAAGTGAAGCATCTCTACGCAACACATTGAATACACGCCGAGGTGTTTCGCTTCGCTCAACATGAAAGGTTACACAGTTTTCTTGGCGTTCTTGGCACCTTGGCAGTTGATAATGAGATGGATGCACAAGCAGGTAGCCGCGAGGAACGACGGCGAACACACGGCGGCAACTGCCGAAGTTGCATCTGTACATGTAAAGTACACCGGGGTAACCACCCAAAACGCACCGTTACCGCGCATTTAGGTTTACACGCGCACGGGGCACGGAGCATTGTTACTACCACGTGTTGAGTTGTTGCTTGAGGTGAGGGCGGGACAGGGGCATTGTGCGCCCAACCATCTACCATTATCCAGCCATGTGTCGGAACGCCCGTGTAGCGCTTACACGGTCATCATGTATGCTGAGATGCGCTTCACGTTTAGGAGGTTTTGCGTCTTGTAGCTCGCCTGACAGCCAGATCATACGCCTCGCTCAATAGCGGCTGGAGCTTGTGAAAGGTTGCGTCGCTTGGGTTGAGCACGCAGAACCATGACTGTGCGGCATAGTCGGGATGCGGCATGAGCGTGTCAAGCACGCTAAAATCGTAGGCGCTGATATCGACTTTGTCTGTGCTGAACAACGACTGAAACGTCGGCTTGCTCACGCCGATGTTCAGACGGAACACACCTGGCCGGTCAAGATTTGAAGCGCGGTCGCCCTCGTTATCGGCGGTGGCAATGGTTGTGAACGGTAGCATGCGATCCGCCCCGTAGAAAAAGAACGTGTAGCCCATCGTGGTCATGGTTTCGACGCCTGCAAACGTGTTCATGACGTAGTCAGCAATATGGATTTCGTCCATCATCTACCTTGCCTTTCTTCATCATATGCAACGGTGTAGCAGCGGCCGCGCTATTATACACTACCTCTTTGTCAAAACCGTCTCTGTTACGTAGGCTTGCACGTAACTTTAGGGTTTATGGAAGACAGGCAGGTGCAAGTTCCAGCGGATGGCGATCAACCGCAGTGCCACCACGACGGTCATGCCGCCCCCAAACGCTACGGCATGCGGCATTCCAAGTGCGTGCATCGCCAGGTACGCGGCGATCCCTACAATGGCAGCCGTGGCGTAAATCTCACGCTGCAGAATGAGCGGCACCTTCGCCGTGATGACATCTCGCAGGATACCTCCGGTGACGCCCGTCATCGTGCCCATCAGCACCACGATCAGCGGTGGGCATTGGGCCGCTTCCGCAAGTTGAGCGCCGGACAGGGCAAACAGCGCCAATCCGAGTGCATCGGCCACGAGGAGCGTGATCTGCGGCGGTGGCCGTATTCGCACATAGGCAACCGTCAATAGCGCGGCGGCGATGATAACAATCAGGTACCAGGTATCGGTGATCCAAAAAATCGGGTGGCGGTCCAAAAGGAGATCGCGGAGGGTACCTCCTCCAATCGCTGTAATCGCAGCGACCACGATGACTCCGAGCAGATCGAGGTCCCGATCACGCGCTGCCAGCACACCGCTCACGGCAAACACCGCCACGCCAGCAAGATCTAAGTAATACAAGAGCACGCGGTACTCCACATTGCCGAACGACTAAACATCAGCCGCGCCGCCACGATAGATCGATTTGACATACGAGCCAAGATTGCGAGGCAAATCGACTTTATCTTGGGGCCGCGGAGCAGCGTCGGACTGCATGCGCGTGTTAGCGTGCAAGTCTTCAGTAAAGGATGAAAATCAAAGAACGCGTTGGAAGCTAAGGGCCAAATATCTTAGGCAGTCCACTTGTGCCATCGTTATGGATAATATCACTCCCAATCTTTTCGTCTATTATCTTAATAGCATCCTTCAGATACCTGAGTGCATCTGGTCGTATCATATGAACTCTTCGTACAGCTATTTCTTGCCCTGGAGTTAATGACAAATTCTCACGAGATGATATATCAATATATTGTCGTTCAAGATAGATGAGAGCATTGATATGGTAGTATGCCTCCGATATTGACAAGAGAATTCTGACATCATTTATCCACTTCAGTTCCCCGCTATCAGATAATGCACGCCAGCTTACGTCTTTCATCCCTTTTGTCGCCACTACGGTGGGACGCTTCTCTTGGTCGTCAAGCATTTGATGAATAATGTCTCTGTTCACTTGAAGCTCATGTCGAATAGCGCTTAGGATGAACTTCTCTCGTTCATTACGTTCTTTCTCCTCTTTTGCCCTTTCCTTTGCTTCAGAAGCCTGTTGTTGTTTCCTGCTTAACCATATAGCGGCGGGGATACCCGCTATAAGGCCAAAGAAGGTGGCAGCCAATCCGCTCATTGTAGCGTCAAGAAGTGATTGTTCCTGATCACCGGTAATAAACCAGCTAGCGGGGAAAACAAAAAGGCGAACAAGAACATATACTGAAGCTAAGACACCTAATAGTACAAATAAAAATAGAAGGAGAGAATTAATTTTTCCCTGTACCAAGTTGGTAAGGTTATCATGAGTTGTCTTTCTCGGTAAAGGCTTCATTGGCCAGCCTTTTTATTATATTAGTGCATTTGTTCTCATGATACGATTTGAGGCTTCAAAGGTTTCAGTCTTTAGAGGTCACAGCAAACTAACCAGTAAATCCACGCTGGCAGCGTAGAAAATTCTTACTTTTTCGCCTCTCTATGCGATTGTAACACACGAACACTGGTACAATTGCCCTACATAGGGTAAACTGGGGAAAAGTCAGGAGGCAACGACGCGATGACAACTGACAACCCTGCGAATGATCAGACTTCGGCTGGCGTAGACCCTCTCTCCGTTTTGGCACAAATCTTACCCATGATCGCCTCCGCAGCGGGCTACCCGGTCGCGGGCAAGTGCGTTGGCTGGATCATGGGCATGATCGCGGGCAGCGGCGACGACATTGGCGCGCAGCTCGCCGACATGGATCGCAAGCTCGACACCATCAGCCAGCAAATCGCCGCCCTTGAAGCCCGCTTTATGCAGGCCGTGCAGCAGATCCTCGAAGAGCAACGGCGCATCCACTGGGAGCAGATGGTCAACGACATGAAGCCACACGTGGCACGCATCGAGACGGCGTACCAGCGGGTGCAGGGGCTGGCGCGGCTCACCGACCGCGACGAAGCGCGCCGCTATGTGCCGGAGTTGACCAAAGAGATTTCTCAGCGCGACGACGGGCGTTGAGTACGCCTTGCAGGTAATCCACGACCTGACGACGGATGCTCTGCACGCCAACGGCTTTCTTTCTACCTGGGGCGTGCAGGTCCATGATGCTGCTCACACCTTCTGGAAGCAGGCGCTGGCCGAGGCGGACAAATCCAGAACCGACTATCTGTCAATGCACCGCGTGCTGTCGGCGAAGGTGAACAAGCAGGCCGAGAGTCGGTTCATGGCGCAGACGGAGGGCATTTTTGCCTATCTTGTGGGCGTGCAGGTGAAAGGGCTGATTCTGTTGATTGAGGCCGCGCATGCGGAGAGCATGCATGACAGCGGGCGCGCCCAGACGCTCTACGATTACTTCATGGAGCGCTACCAGACGCTGATGCGGGCGCAGTGTACGCTCTACTGGCGGATCGTCGAGGAGTTGTCCAGCCACCTTGAGTATGTTGACCTGATCTGCTGGGGAGAGCAGGCTGCCAGTGAGGGCTACGTTGCGCTGGCGCGGGCGGACCGGCTGGTGGGCGCGGCATTGGGCCTGAAGAGTTTGATTGTGGTGCGCTGCAATATTTTTCCACAGCAGTTTAAGCATGCCTCCCTACAGCCGGGCTATAAATATCTCGCCTCCGCGGATGACCCGCCACTGCTCCTAACAGACGGCAGCCAGCAGGTTGTGTCGAGCAGCAGCGTGTACAATCCCGCTGTGCCTTACAAATATCTGGACGGGAAGGTCGCCCTCCATAATCCAGTGCGCCGCTGGGTGTTCGAGAATCTGGAATTGGCCGAGTATCGCCTTGACCCGAGCAACAACCAGCATGCCCCGATCCTCAAAATCGACGGCAGCACGATGGCATGGGGGCGCGGCAAATACCTGATCAACCCTAGTTTCTGCGCCATTCCGTTGACCATCGAGCAGCTCGGCGAGGCGCGACTGGACGACGAAATAGACAGCAGCCGCTACTATCGCACCATCAACATGCGGGCCTATATGCCTAGCGCAATCGTCTTTGGCCCTAGCAAAATTACAGGGAAAGATTTAACCTTCTTTGATGAGGCACTTGTCATCGAGGAAAACCGCATGTACGACGCGACGTGATGATGGGCAGAACTAACCAATCACTCGGTTCCTAGCACGCTAAACCCGAAGTCGAGCGCGATCAGCAATGACAGCATGGCGATGGCGCTGTACATCAGCGCCACATTGCCGAACTGATCGACGAGCACGCCGCCGATTAGCGTGCTCAGCGGAATGGCGGCGAATCCAACCGTGCGGCTCACAGTGGTCACGCGGCCAAGCATGGAATCGGGGACGATCTGTTGTCGCAGGCTCATGACCGCAATGTCGACCATGGTGCCCACGCCGGTCTGCGCGCCCCACAGCAGGAGCGCGGCGCGTTGGTCGGCAGGCAGATGTGCGACAAGATCGCGGAGCGTCTCGGCTTGTTCTTCCTCAAGTGCCACATGCTCAGGCAACGGCGCAGGATCGTGGAGATACGCTGCCACTGCGTCAATTGCAATGGCAGCGCGGCGGCGTTGGGCATCGCGAAGCACATGACGCGCAATGCTCCACAGCCATGCATCGAAACGCCCACGTTCTTCGTAGCGCATGCTGCTGGCAAGCACGCTGCTGAATGTCGTGGCAGTCAGGTCTTCTGCGTCGTGCATGTTATGGATGTGATGCAGAAAGAAGCGATCCAGTGCGGGTGCATGCCTGCAATACACGTTGCTGATTGCCGCATCGTCAAATAGTTGTTTGGCTGGAATCATACATTTGTCCTTCGTCAGTATTGGTTGTCTTCTGTATTATTGTTTAAGCGGCCAAAAAGTAACGGATCGAGGTCACAACATGCCAAATCTGCACGAACTGATCGCCACATTTGCGCGCGCCGAGGCAGCTTTGCAAGGCCAGGAGTTCGTTGCGCCGCTGATGCAGGGCGGGCGTGGCTGCGCGTGCGTGGTCTTGTCTACGAACTGGCGATGGCTAGCGCGCGGCGCTGTTGGTGGCGTTGCCGCATGCACGACACGCATCATGCCGAAATAGTGGATGAAGCCATGCCGTGGCAGCGCCGACATGAATGTAGTCTCGGCGGGTATCTGCCTGAGCGGCTAGGATGCGCGGTTCGATCTCGCCAGCGTCGTCGGCGTGGTGGCGGATGCGCCACCGTTCGCGCGGTGGTATGATGAGTGACGGAGCGAGCGCACTGCGCCTGCTTCGTCGCTTGTCATGCTGAGGAGAAGCAATGATACATCAAGGCTCGCTGGAGGCAGTGAACAGTTCGCGGCTCAACGACCGCTTCGTGAAGCCGCTGTATGATACGTTTGGCTTTGCGCAGATCCCGCACCTCGTCCGCGCGCTGTTCGGTGCGGCGGACGGCGCGGCCATGCCGTTCGACTTGCCCGCCGATTTCGCCGGGTCGTTCGACCGCGTGGTGCTGTTCTTTGTCGATGCATTTGGCTGGCGCTTCTTTCAAAGACATACCTCGACCGATCGCCGTTCTTGCAGCGCATCGCCAACGAAGGCACAGCGTTCAAGCTGACCTCGCAGTTTCCATCCACCACCGCCGCCCACGTCACGACGATTCATACTGGCATGCCGGTCGGGCAGCATGGCGTTCACGAATGGTTCTACTACGAGCCGCAGGTCGACGCGCTGATCGCGCCGCTGCTGTTTTCGTTCGCAGGCGATAAGGGGCGTGACACGCTCGCGCAGACCGGCATCACGCCTGCCATGCTGTACCCATCCACAAATATTTACCATGACCTGCGACAACGCGGCGTCGAACCGTATATTTTTCAGCACCAGAATTTTGCCTTCTCGCCATATACGCAAGATTGTGACCGACGGCGCGACGACGGTGCCGTACCGCACGTTACCGCAGGCGCTCGCCAGGCTTGGGCAATTGTTCGAGCAGCAGCGCAGCCCATCGTATTACTTCGTGTATGTCGACAGCATCGACTCGCTCGGCCACGAATATGGGCCTGAATCGCCGCAATTCGTCGCGAGTCAGAAGCGTTTCTGTTGATCATGGAGCACCTGTTTCATCAGCAACTTGTGCGCGCGCCGGGCCGCACGCTGTTCCTGATGACCGCCGACCATGGGCAAGTCGCAATCGATCCGGCGACGGCGATTTACCTCAACCAGCGCTTCTCAGAGATTGTGCCGTGGCTGCGGACAAACGCCGCCGGGCGTCCGCTGGTGCCTGCCGGGTCGAGCCGCGACATGTTTCTGTACATTCGCGACGAGCATCTTGACGAAGCGCATGCGTTTCTGGCGCACGCGCTCGAAGACCGCGCCGAGGTGTATCGCACGGCGAACTTGATCGCGCAGGGCTTCTTTGGCAGCCAGCCGCCGTCGGAGCGATTCTTAAGCCGGGTGGGTAATTTAATCATTTTGCCGTATGCGGGTGAGTCGGTCTGGTGGTACGAAAAGGGCGTGTTCGAGCAAAACTTCTACGGCTCGCATGGCGGCCTGACGCCGGAGGAGATGGAAACGATTTTACTCGTGCAGCCGTATGAGTGAGTATTATTGAAAAGGAGCAGCCATGCACCTGATCATGCGCGTTCTCATGCTGTTGATGCTGAGCAGCATAATCAGCCCGCTCTACGCGTCGCATCCGCTGCCGGTGCCGCCACGCGCCGAGCCAACCCAGCCGCCGCTGTTGGGTGGCGTGCCTGCGCCGGTGCTCCAGGGTCGCCTGGCCATGCGCACCTACAGCATTGATTTTTACCGGCTGCCGGGCAGCATGGACGCCGCCTCCATCCAGCAACTCGCCATGCCGGTCGAACAGGCGCTGATCTCCGACACGGCCACGTTCGGGGCGTGGCCTGCCGGGCGGGTGTCGGTGCGCTTCGAGCCGGCCCAAACGGGCGCATGCGCCATTCGCGGCCTGACGTTCTCGCAGGATCGTACTATCCGCCTATTCTACGCGCCCGGCAGCGACTCACAACGGATCATCGCGATCATGGCGCACGAATTGGTGCATCAGCTCGAGCAGGATTACTACGGCGCGGCGGCGCACCTCAAATCCGACAACATTCTGCTGGAAGGCATGGCCGTGTGGGGCAGCAGTAGCCATTTCCTGGCCGTCGACGGCAGGCCGCAGTACCAGCACAACGTCCAGCAGGCGCTTCGTGAGGGCGCGCTTCTGCCGCTTGCAACCGACCTTGTGGCCGACTGCCGCACGACCACGCGCAACTACATCTATGATGAGTGGGGTTCGTTTGTTGAATTTTTGTTGCAACGGAGCGGGCGCGAGCGTTTCGACACGCTGTATCGCAGCGGCACAGGCCGGGCGGCAGGCTCAGCGGATTACCAGGGCGTGTACGGAAAATCGCTGGACGAACTTCAGGCGGAGTGGCTGGCATGGCTTCGTGAGCAAGCGTGATGAGCAACTTCTTTTTTGCTCAAATCGACGACAGCCGCAAAGAATTGGCAATAGGTCTGACATGCTCAATGGTGCCAAAGATCCTTGTTCCAGCAGCTTGCGTACATAAGCTGGTGCAGATCTGCGCCAGTGATTGCAGCCGCCGCAGCATTGACATTCTGCATGCACCCCTTTACACTGCTGCAACACCTTTGGAGATCATAGCCAGAAAGGACGCGTATGATGAAGCTTTTCCGTTCATCACTTTGGCTGCTCATCTTTGTGCTGCTGCTTGCGGCATGTGGTGGGCAAGAAGCTCCCGCCACAACGTCTGCCGGACAGGAAGCTGCTGCGCCGACACCAGCTAGTCAGACCAATGCTACTAGCGCGCCCGCCGAGAGCAGCGGCGCAGCCACCGCGCCAGCGGGCGGCGGAACAGCGGACAACAGCGCGGCAGCGAGTGACACGCTGCGCTGGTCATTGGAAGGCATCAGCGATCTGACATCGATTGACCCGGCCAAGCCCGGCGACGCGCCGACGATTACGGTGATTAACAATGTGTTCGGCGGGTTGGTGCGGCTGGACGAAAAACTGGAAGTGCAGCCCGATGGCGCGTCGGAGTGGAAGGTCAGCGAAGATGGTACGACCTACACCTTTACCATTCGTGACGGGCTGACGTTCGCCGATGGCACCGCCGTGACAGCCGACGACTTCGCGTACTCGATCAATCGCGCGCTTGCGCCGGAGACGGCCTCGTTCGGCGCACCGTTTCAACTCGGTCATATCGTCGGCGCGCAGGATGTGGTAGACGGCAAGACCAAAGAAGCGACCGGCGTGAAAGCAGTGGATCCCAAGACGCTGGAAATCAAGCTCGACGCGCCGCTGGCGTACTTCCTGTCGCAATTGACATTCCCGTACACCTATGTCGTGCCGAAGAAACTGGTCGAGAGCGGCGCAAACTGGCAGGAGCAAGCCTACGGCACCGGCCCGTTCAAGGTCAAAGAATGGAAGCACGGCCAGTCCATTCTGCTGACCGCCAATGAGAACTACTGGCGCGGCAAGCCCGGCATTGCCAACATTCTGCATGTCTTCAATAAGGACAGCGAGACGGCCTACCAGCTCTATCGCACCGGCCAACTCGACATCATGGGCAGCCAGCAGAACCCTGTTCCATCAGCGCATGTGGCCGAGGTTCAGAACATGCCGGACTTCAAATCAGCGGCTTCGCTGGCGACGCGCTTCGTCGGTTTCAACGACAAACTGCCGCCGTTCGACAATGTGGATGTGCGGCGCGCCTTCGCCCTCGGTACCGACAAGCAGACGCTGGCGAACCAGGTGCTGGCGGGCACCGTCGTGCCTGCCGACCGCATTCTGCCGACCGGGTTGATTGGCACGGATCTGCCTATCAAACCATTGAACTTCGACCCGGCTGCTGCCAAGGACGCGCTGAGCAAGGCCGGCTTCGCAAACGGCCAGGGCTTGCCGCAGATCACGCTGGCGTATGGGCAGGAAGGCGACAACGAGACGGTCGCGCAGGCCTTGCAGGCGTTGTGGGAGCAGAGCCTGGGCGTCAAGGTCAACCTCCAGTCATTCGAACTGGCGACCTTCAGCAAGAATCTCGACACGACCTTTTACACGCCGACGCAGGGCTTGCAGATGTACTTGAGCATCTGGGGCGCGGACTACCCCGACCCGCAGAACTTCCTGTCGCAGCAGTTGCACACCGACACGGCCAACAACAACGGCCACTTCTCGGACGCGCAATTCGATAAGCTTGTTGAACAGGCCGACCAGATGGGCGGGCGAAGCCAGATCCAGCAGCGCCTTCAGCTGTACAACCAGGCTGAGCAGATCGCAATCGATAAGGTCGGCTGGCTGCCGTTGTATTATCCGAAGTTCCAGGTGCTGATCAACCCGCGCGTGCAGGGCATCGACGTGACGCCCAACGGGCTGGTGATCCCAGACTGGACCAAGGTGTCGCTGTCGTCCTAATCACACATCGGGGCAGGTCAGCGACCTGCCCCATCATAATATTTACATGACTCGATTTCTTGCCCGCCGCGCGATCAGTTTCGTCTTTGTGCTCTTTAGCCTGACCTTTCTGACGTTCATGATCGGTCATCTGGTGCCGGGCGACCCGATTCAGGTGCTCATGGGGCCGCGCCGCGATCTGGCGACCTACAACCGGCTGCGGCACCTCTACGGCCTCGATCAGCCTTTGCTGGTGCAGTACGTCAACTATGTTGCCGGGTTGCTGCATGGCGACTTTGGGCTGTCGTTTCGCTACGAGGGCAGGCCGGTGCGCGACTTGATCGCGCAGGGCGTACCGATTTCGCTGAAGGTCGGCGGGCTGGCGCTGCTGCTCAGCGTGCTGGTCGGCGTGCCGCTCGGCATCATGGCGGCGCTGCGGCAGCATAGCCTGCTCGATTGGAGCATCGTCGCGCTGACGCTGGCGTTCTATGCTGTGCCAAGTTTTGTGCTCATCCCAATCATCTGGCTGATTAACTTACGGTTGTACCAGCACAACCTGCCGTCGCTGCCGCAGGCTGGCTGGGGCACGCCGCAGAACTATGTGCTGCCGGTGCTGGTGCTGGCCGCCGCCAACATCGGCTACATCGCCCGGCTCATGCGCTGGTCCATGCTGGAAGTGCTGCGCGACGATTATGTACGCACCGCCCGTGCGAAGGGCCTGCGCGAAAGCACCGTCATTGTTCGGCATGTGTTGCGGAACGCGCTGCTGCCGGTGCTGACGCTGCTCGGCCCGGCCACCGCCTTTCTTGTCACCGGCGCGTTTGTAATCGAAAACCTGTTCAACATTCCCGGTATTGGTCGAATCTCAATCGACGCGATCGGCCAGCGCGACTACCCGGTGATTCAGGGTACAACCGTGATTCTGGGCGTCGCGGTGGTGGTAATGAATACCATCACCGACGTTTTGTACGGCGTGTTCGACCCGCGCATTCAGCTGTCGGAGTGACGCATGGCATCGCAAACGCTTGGCCGCACAACCGAAGCTGAAACCGTGACGCCCGTTCGCTCGCCGAACGCGACGTGGTGGGGCCGCTTTCGACGGCATCCGGCTGGCATGATCAGCCTCGCGCTGCTGATATTTATCGTGCTGGCGGCCACCATCGGCCCGCTGCTCTACCGCGTCGATCCAACCGCGCCCGACTTCGCGCATATCAACATGCCGCCCTCCGCCATGCATCCGCTCGGCGCGGACCGCCTGGGCCATGATACGCTGGCGCGCCTGCTGGCCGGGCTGCGGGTGTCGCTGCTGGTCGCCGTAATCGTTGAGGCGATTACCATGCTGCTGGGCGCGACGCTGGGCCTGTTGGCGGGCTATTTCGGTGGCTGGGCCGACATGCTGATTGCGCGGCTGGCCGACATGCTGTTCGCCTTCCCCGGCCTGCTGCTCGCCATTCTGGTCGCCGCCGTGTTCGGTCAGTGGGTCACAGAGCAGTATGGCGCGACGGCACGGCTGCTGCTGGTCGTGGTGTCGCTCAGTCTGGTGGGATGGCCGCTCATGGCGCGTTACGTGCGTGGGCAGACGCTGAGTTTACGCGAGCGCGACTTCGTGCTGGCGGCGCATGCGATCGGCCAGAGCGAGGGCGGCATTCTGCGTAACCACATCCTGCCCAATGTCATCGGCCTGGTGATCACCGCCGCCACGCTGGATGTCGTCAACGTGATTGTCGGCGAGGCAACGCTGAGCTTGCTCGGCCTCGGCATCCAGTCGCCCAACACCAGCATCGGCAAGATGATAGTGGAAGCGGTGCCACTGCTGGCTCAAAACCCGTTTCTGGTGTTCGTGCCAGCCGCCGCGCTGACGCTGCTGGTGCTGCTGTTCTCGTTTCTTGGCGACGCCCTGCGCGATGTGTTCGACCCGGCGAATCGGTAGTTACATTCTGAATAGACCTTATCACGATTTAAATTCACGAACACTATATGACGCTTTAGAAAGCGAAAAACAGGCACTGCCTGGATGTCCGTCAAAGAAGGGATTTAAGGCTTCCTGATGCGATATTACAGTTAAATCGTGATAAGGTCTATTATTTGACTACGGTTTAATTGCAATTGACTCAAGTAGTATGAGTGTAGTTATTGCATCTGCGTTGGCAAAGACAACATATGCATCGCTACAAGGTGTTAAAATCCGATTGCCAGCAAATCATAGCGACTATCCTAGTCGTCAAGCATTAGATAAACATCGACAAGACGCTGGAATATAACATTTAACCACAAAGGCCTGCCGGCTAACCCGCCCATGCAGCCGACGCCGCTTCGCGCGCGATCATTGCTATTTTGACGCTTTCTGGTGCAGCGCGTCTCGGCGGCTGAAACGTAATCCATCCGACACCATTGATTGCATGTTCTCAAGATCGTACGCATAGTGAATGCAGATTTTGTGCTGGCGGCCAGAATTTACACGGGCAGTGCGGCGGATGATCAAGACGTTGAGCGCTTCTGGCTACTAATGGTGCGAGTAACTGAAGGATCAAGAAATGCGTAACTTGATCATACAATCGATCATTGGCCTGATCTTTTTGATATTGTGCCTGGCACTCGCCCTCTTTGTATCAGCTGGATCCTTGAGTTTTTGGCAGGCATGGATCTTTCTGGCCGAATGGTCAGTTTGCGTCATTCTTATAACCGCATATTTGATCGCATATGATCAGAAACTATTAGCCAGTCGCGTCAAGGCCGGGCCAACCGCCGAGACGCAAAAGACGCAACAGGTTATTCAAGTCCTGGCCAGCCTTTTTTTCATTGGTCTGTTTGTCGTTTCCGGTTTGGATTTTCGTTTTCACTGGTCACACGTGCCACTCCTCGTGAGCTTGCTTTCCGACGGATTTGTGGCGCTTGGCTTCTTTATCGTTTTCCTGGTGTTCAGAGAAAACACGTATACCAGTGCCATTATTGAAGTGTCTAACGAGCAAAAGGTGACTACCACTGGGCCGTATAGCGTCGTCCGGCATCCCATGTATGCAGGGGCCAGCCTGTTACTTATCTTTACGCCGCTTGCTCTCGGTTCCTGGGTGGCGATCTTCGCCTCCCTGCTCCTGATTCTGACCGTTGCGATAAGGCTGCTTGAGGAAGAGAAATTTCTGCGCGTCAATTTAAGCGGTTATGAGGAGTATCGCCAGAAGGTGCGTTATCGCCTCATTCCATTCATTTGGTAGATTTATCAACGATATGTTGCCTGCGAGCAGCGCTATCCTTTCGCCTGCACGATTTATGCACAATGATTTATAATCAGTGTATACAGATCGAGCAGCATGCCAGGGAGAGCGCCATGTCGGTTATCAATGCATCACAGCGCATTCAAGCGTTACGCGACGAGATTCGCACGCACAATTACCGCTACTATGTTCTTGACGAACCCACCGTCAGCGATGCGGAATACGACGCGCTCATGCGCGAGTTGCGCGCGCTTGAGTCCGAGCATCCTGAACTTATCACGCCCGACTCGCCGACGCAGCGGGTAGGCGCGCCTCCCTCTGAGAAATTCGCCAAGGTGCGCCATCCGGTGCCCATGCTCTCGCTTGGTAACGCGTTTGATGAAAATGATCTGCGCGCATGGCGAGATCGCGTCAGTCGTTTGCTTGGCAATGATGTGTCGATTGCCTTTGTTGTCGAGCCAAAGATCGATGGGCTGGCGATTGCGCTGACGTATGAAGATGGCCGCCTGGTGCGTGGCGCGACACGTGGCGATGGCGAAGTTGGGGAAGATGTAACGGCTAATTTGCGGACGATTCCGAGCGTGCCGCTTGTGCTGCGAGAGCCGAGAGACATGAACCAAGAACTCTCTGATGGGAAAGATAGTTTTCGTTCTATCCCTACCTCCGTCGAGGTGCGCGGCGAAGTATACATGCGGATCGATGATTTTAATGCACTGAACGAGCGGCTGGCTGCCGCAGGCGAGCGCGTGGCCGCGAACCCGCGCAATGGCGCTGCTGGCTCCCTGCGTCAGAAGGATTCTAGCATTACCGCCACGCGCCCGCTGCGCTTCTTCGCCTACCAGCTTGGCCCGTTCGAGGGCGTCGCGGTTCATTCGCAGTGGGAGGCGCTGGCGCTCATGCGCGCGCTTGGCTTCCCGGTGAACAACGATGCCCAACGCTTCACTGACTTTGAGGACGCGCTCGCGTACTGCCACGAGTGGATGGCGCGGCGCGACGAGTTGCCGTATGAGGCTGATGGCATTGTGCTGAAGGTCGACAGCTTCGCGCAGCAGCGGGAACTTGGCGTTGTCGGTCGCGATCCACGTTGGGCGATTGCGTTCAAGTTTCCGGCCCGCGAGACGACCAGCAAGCTCTTGCAAATCGTGGTGAACGTCGGGCGAACAGGCATGGTGACACCCAACGCGATCATTGAGCCGGTCACGATTGGCGGCGTGACGGTGCGCAATGTCAGCCTGCACAATGCCGACTACATCGCCGAGCGCGACATTCGCGTGGGCGATTACGTGACAGTCAAGCGGGCAGGCGACGTGATACCGTACATTATCGGTCCGGTGGTGGCCCGGCGCGACGGCACCGAGCAGCCATGGCATATGCCGGAGCGTTGCCCGGCATGCGGCACACCACTGGACCGAGTCGACGGCGAGGTCGCTTACCGCTGTCCGAATTTCGGCATCTGCCCGGCCCAGCTTGTGCGCCGCATCGAGCACTTTGTGTCGCGTGGCGCGATGGATATTGCTGGCATTGGCGAGCGGCAGGCGCAGTTGTTCGTCGAGGAAGACATGGTGAAGAACGTTGCTGATCTGTACCGCCTGCGCGCTGAGGATTTCGCGGATATGGAGGGCTTTGGCGAAAAGCGCATCTCCAATTTGCTTACAGCGATCGAGGATGCGAAAAAACGCCCGCTCCATCGCCTGATCACCGGCCTAGGCATCCGCTTCGTCGGTAGCGTAGCGGCGCAGGCGCTGGCTACCCGTTTCGGCTCGCTCGACGCGCTTGCTCATGCCACTGAAGATGAGATAGTTACGGTTGATGGGCTTGGTCCGGCGGTGGCGCGCAGCGTCGTGCAGTTCTTCAACATGCCTTCCAATCAGTCACTCGTGCAGGAACTCAAGGATGTGGGCGTGCAGACGGTTGCGGAACAAACCCAAACCACTCCAGCGAGCAACAGTCTGAGCGGCATGACCTTTGTGATCACCGGCACGCTGCCCTCCATGAACTCGCGAGCAGGCCGCCGAACTCATCGCGGCGCATGGCGGCAAAGTGACCGGCAGCGTCACCAAGAAAACCAATTACCTTGTAACCGGCGCGGAGCCGGGCGGCTCGAAGTACACCAAAGCGCAGTCGCTGAACATCCCCATGCTGGACGAAGCGGCGCTGCTGGCGCTGCTGGGCGAGGATGCGCCCGTGCAGGCGGATGGCGAGAGCGTGCAGGGGTAGATGGAGTTGTGAGAGTAAGGATGAAGTATTGTGCAAGTACAATACTTCATCCACCTGCTTTTACTCCTTTCGACCGACTTGACACCCGCACGCGCGGCGTATATCATGCCAGTAGTACATTCTATAAACGTAGATACGCACATTGACGAGGACGAGTAGCCCGGCCACAGCCTTCAGGGAGGGCGCGCCACCGACTGCGAGCGCACCCGGCCACGAGCCTGGCGAAAACCACCTCTGAGTCGCTTCCCCAACGCCACCGGCAAGTAAGGAAACGCGCGTTGCGCCCGTTACCGCGCCGAACAAGTGATTGCGAGTTGCAGGTTGGGTTCTACCAACTTACAACGACAATCAGAACTTGGGTGGAACCACGAAGCAACCCTTCGTCCCATGCGGACGAAGGGCTTTTTGTTTTTTGCAAAGGAGCAGCTATGTCATATAACGAGGAGCGCTATTACCAGAATCGCCGCGAGCGACGGCGCGGGCATGGATGTTTGTGGACACTGGTTATTTTGGTGTGGGTTTTGTTGATCGCCGTGGTCGTCTATAACTACTTTTTACGCGACAACGTCAGCCAGCAAGTCGGCAACTTGATTGGCCAGCAAATAGCGGGACAGGGGCAGAGTCAGCTCGGTCAGCAGATCGAGCAGGGCGCGCAAGCGGGCATGCCGACCGTGGTAGCCGGGCTGCCGTCGGGCGATATTCGGATCACCGAACAGCAGGCCAATGGCTTTCTGGCAGCCCGCGCCACTTCCATGCGCCCGATCGACTCGGTGCAGGTGCATTTCGTTCCGGGCGAATTGCAGGCCACCATCAGCGCGCTCGGCACCACCAGCACCTTTCGCTCCGGTTTGGCCGTGCAGGATGGTCGCGTGATCGCCACCAACCCGCAAGTGAACGGCATGCTGGATCAGGTCATCAACGTGCAGGATGTGACTCGTTCGCTCGAAAATCAGCTCAATGCTCAGCTTGACGCGCAGGGCCGCCGCGTCACCGGCGTGCAAATTAATCAAGGCGAGATGGTTGTGACAGTGGAGTAATTGCAGATTGCAGATTGTAGATTGCGTGTTCTCTTTTAATCGGCAATCTGCAATCTATAATCTGAAATGGAGGTAGTTATGGCAGTTTCACCAGACAATGATCCGTATTATCGGATCCGGCATTCGGCGGCGCACGTCATGGCGCAGGCGGTGATGGAAGTGTTTCCAGACGCCAAAATCGCCATCGGCCCGCCAATCGAAAACGGCTTCTACTACGATTTCGATCTGTCGCGCACGCTCACGCCTGAGGATCTGGAGGACATCGAGGAGCGCATGCGGCGCATCATTCGCGGGAACCTCCCCTTCGAGCGCCGCGTGGTCAGTGCCGACGAAGCCCGCGCGCTGTTCAACGACCAGCCGTACAAAATCGAATTAATTGACGGGCTTGCCAAAGGAGCGGACGAGTACGGCGAGGCTGTCGACTCAGCGGACCCGTCGGAGAGCGCGATAGATGAAGATCCGAGTCATCCGGGCGGTGTGGTGATCTCGACGTACCGCCAGGACGACGTTCGTCGATCTGTGCCGCGGCCCGCATGTCGAGCGCACGGGCCGAAATCAACCCGGTTGACGCCTTCAAGCTGTTAAACATCGCGGGCGCGTACTGGCGCGGCGACGAGCACCGGCCACAGCTTCAGCGCATCTATGGAACGGCATGGAACAGCAAGGCCGAACTCGACAACTACCTGTTCGCTGGAGGAAGCTCGGCGGCGCGACCACCGCAAGATCGGCAAGGATCTTGGCCTGTTCTACTTCTCCGACGATGTCGGGCCGGGCCTGCCGCTGTTCACGCCCAAGGGCGAGATGCTGCGCCACCTGATGGAAGAGTACGTGCGGGATGTGCAGACGCGCTACGGCTACCAGCACGTCTGGACGGGGCATGTGGTCAAGGAAACTCTGTACAAGCAGCTCCGGCCACTACGACAACGTATCGCGACGTCGATGTTCCCGCCGATGGTCGAGGACGAGGAGCATAGTCTTCTCGGCTCAAGCCGATGAACTGCCCCAGCCACATGACGCTGTTCAAAGAGATGGGGCATGCATTCCTACCGCGACCTGCCGATGCGCTTCGCCGAGTTCGCCACGCTCTACCGCTACGAGAAGACGCGGCGAGCTAACGGCCTGACGCGCGTGCGCGCGCTGACGCAGGACGACTGCCACATCTTCTGCACGGAAGACCAGATCGAGGAGCGAGTTCGCCGCTGGCCCTGAAGCTGATCCGCGAGGTGCTGGGACGCTACCGGTTCACGGATTACGTGTGCGCCTCTCGCTGCGCGGCGGCAGGCGGCAAGTATGTCGGCGACGACGAGAAGTGGGAAAAGGCAGAGAGCGGCGCTGCGCCGGGCGCTGGACGCCAGCGGGCGTGGACTACTAGAAGCCCCGGGCGAGGCCGCCTTCTACGGCCCCAAAGCCGACTTCATGGCGCGCGACGTGCTGGGCCGCGAATGGCAGCTTTCGACGATCCAGGTCGATTTTATCCAGCCGGCGCGCCTGGGCCTGGACATACATCGGCGAAGATGGCCAGGACCGCACACGCCAGTGGTGATTCACCGCGCCGTGACGGGCACGACGGAGCGCTTCCTGGGCGTGCATCATCGAGCACTTCGCCGGAGCATTTCCGCTCTGGCTCTCGCCAGTGCAGGCGGTAATCATCCCGATTCCGGACCGAAAACATGGCGCGTATGGCCGAGAAGTTGCTTCACAAATGAAGGCCGCTGGGCTGCGCATTGAAGTAAACGACAGCAAGGACCGCATGGAGGCCAAGATCCGGCGCGCGCAGTTGCAGAAAGTTCCGTACATGCTGATAATCGGCAACAGAGAGCAGGAAGCCGGTGCAGTGGCCGTGCGCCTGCGCTCCGGTGAAGATCTTGGCGCGCTGCCCGTGGCGGATGTGATCGCACGCATGCAGGCGGAAATAGCCGCCCGAACGTAGGAGCACGTATGAACCCTTTTCTTCTGGGCTTCGTGGTTGGTACCGCCATCGGTGCGGTGTCAGTTGCGCTGGGCGCAAAGCGGTCCGGTCCGGCGCTGCGCCAGGAAATCAGCGACCGCTGGCATGGCGCAATCGACATTGCCAGGCGAGTGAGCGCGCAGCGGGAGCAGGAACTATGGGCGGAATGGCGCGCGAGTTTGCCGCCTGAGCAGCCCAAGTTGCTCACCGTCAGCGATCAGCCGCCTACAGATCAAGCTTAATCGCACATGCATACGGATGCACGCCGATTCGAAACTAAATATCGGCGTGCATCGGCGTGTATTCGCAGTTCTATCAGGTCATTATTATGAATGCAGAAATCATCGCGATCGGCTCGGAGTTGCTGCTGGGCGAAACAATCGACACCAACAGCGCCTTTCTTGCGCGCCAACTTACCAGCATCGGCATCAACCTGTTCCGCAAAACGGTCGTCGGTGACAACGAAGGCCGGATCGTCGCTGCGATCAACGAGGCCATGGACCGCGCTGACCTCGTCATCTGCACCGGTGGCCTTGGCCCAACGGTGGACGACATGACCCGCCCGGCGGTTGCGACGGCGACGGGTCGGCCACTTGAGTTTCAGCCGCACCTGCTTGAACAGATCGAGGCGCGCTTCCGCTCGTTTGGACGTACCATGAGCCCCAGCAACCGCCAGCAGGCGTATGTGCCGCAGGGCGCGCGGATCGTCGAGAACCCGCGTGGCACCGCGCCGTCATTTATCGTTGAAGACGAGCGCGCGACCATAGCGGTGCTGCCGGGTGTGCCCTCCGAAATGCGCTATCTGTGGGAGAACGCAATCCTGCCGTACCTGCGCGACGAGCGCGGCCAGACGAGCGTAATTCTGGTTAAGACGTTGCACGCCGCCGGGCAGGGCGAAAGCGTGATCGGCGAGATGATTGCCGATCTCATGGCGCAGGACAACCCGACGCTCGGCATTTCGGCCAAGCGCGCACAGTACGAATTGCGAATCGGCGCGAAGGCCAACAGCCGCGAGGAAGCCGAGGCCATGGTCGCACAGACCGAGGCGATCATCCGCGAGCGGCTGGGCCAATACTTGATTGGCTCCGAACGGCTCGACGATGTTACTGTGCAATTGCTCAAGGAACATGGCATGACGGTGGCGCTGTGGGAGGGCGACAGCCGCGCGCCGGTGTATCACACGCTGATGACCTCCACCGGCGGGCCAGGTGTGCTTGCCGGTTCGGTGGTGGAGCCAACCCGCGAGCCGCTGAGCGACGATGCGATCGCCACCCGCGCCCGCGAAGGCGCGCTGTTCGCCCGCGACCACTTCGGCAGCAGCCTTGGTGTTGGCGTGCAGCATGCTGGCGCGCCCGGCAGCGATAACTTCACGCAGGTGACGGTGGCGCTGGCGCATGCCGACGGCGTGCTGGAGTGGACGCGCGGCTATGATTTGAATATCGAAGACAACTGGCAGTTCATCGGCACCAGCGCGCTCGATGGTATCCGCACATATCTGATGAATGAATAATTAGGATTGCAGATTGCAGATTGCGGATTGCAGATTGCAGCAGTGACTCGTAATCTACAATCTACAATCTGCAATCTGCAATGCGCATGAACCTCCGTACCGCTGTTTCCAATATTCATCGAGACCCACTGTGGTGGCGTAAAGTGCTTATCGGTGGCGCGCTGTCCCTCACCGTGTTTGGGTTGCCATGGGCGGCCGGTCTAGTCGTGCAAAGCTACGACAACATCCGGCGTGGCTACCCGACACCGCTACCCCCCGGCGGCGATTGGTCCACGCGCTACATCGTTGGCTTCCTGGCCCTCATGATCGACTTCGTGTTCTTTGTGCTGCCAGTCATGGTGCTTGGCTTCGTGGGCGTATGTGGCGCGTTGGCGGTGGCCTTGAGCCGCCCTGGCGCGTCATTGAGCACGCCGGGCATGATTGGGCTGGCAGTGCTCCTGCTGTATTGGCTGCTGATGTTTGGCATCAGCGTCGCGCCCGTCAGCCGCTTGATTTATGCCGCCGATGGCCGCGCCGAAGAAGTCATGAACATGCAGACCATCCGCGATGCGCTCCACCCCGAAGTGCGCGCCGACTACACGCGCGCGCGCCTTCAATCGCTGGCTGCCTATCTTCCGGCACTGCTGCTCGGTGGGCTGTGCTGGCTGGTGCTGAACGGCGCGCTGCCGGGCGCGCTGCTGGCGACGCTTGTCCTGCTGTGGCTTACGTTTAGCGCGTTATTATATGCGCACCTGGTCGTCGCCCAATTGTATGCAACTATTGCGCATGAAAAGCGTTTATATATATAGTAGACAATTGTGTGGCGGGCAGTTGCGTTTGTAGCGACTGTGCTGTGAAAGGAGCCATCGTCGTTGTAACAAGTCCTCGTTCCGGTACGTATAACATCATGGCAATCATTCAACACGGTGAAAGGAGCAACGTCAATGGATGTCGGTCGAGCCTTCAGCTACGTTTTTCAGGATCAGCGCTGGTTGTCCAAGGTGGCGATTGGCGGCCTCGTTAGTGCGGTTCCAATTCTTAATTTTGCTGCGTTTGGGTACATGCTCAAAGTGGCGCAAAACGTCGCGCAGGGCAATCCACAGCCGCTGCCAGAGTGGAATGATTTTGGCGACCATTTCATGCGCGGTTTGTACGCGGTGGTAATCACCATCGTGTATCTCATTCCGTACTTCATTATTGTCGGGCTCTTCAGCTGCATCACTGGGGTGCTTGGTGGGGCATCGAACGGCTCTGATTCGGCTTCGGCGGCGACTGGGCTGCTGAGTTGCCTGTTTGTTCCGATCTATCTCATTGTGTTGTTTGCCAGTTTGCTGCTCGCCTATGCGGCGATGGCGCGCTATGCTGCGACGAATACATTGAGCGAGGCGTTTAAGTTTGGCGAGATTTTCGCGATGGTGCGCAACCGGCCCGGTCCCTGGCTGATGTTGCTGTTGGTCGGGCTGCTCGCCGGGATCGTCGGTGGATTGGGCATTATTGCGTGTGGTATTGGCGTGATTTTCACTGCCTTCTACGCTTACCTTGTGATGGGGCATGCGCTCGGTCAGACCATGGTGCAGCAGGGAATGATGGGCAGCAGTTCATTCAGCGCGCCACCAAGCTACGATCCACCGCCAAGCTACCAATAAATAAGTTGTCATAATGAGTATTGTTTACAAAGCACGAGATTGCAATCTCGTGCTTCGTTTATGGAAATGCTTATAATATAGTGATGTCTGTATGCGAATCGAAGCTTGTGATGTGGATGTGTGCAAAGCAGCGACATTGTACGCAGTGTTGCTAATAGAAAGATCAAGTAAACGCTGGACACATCATGGTATTCCGAACGCAGTGAGGAATCGCTCCGGAGCGCTTTCGCGCTGCGCTCGCAATGACAAAGTGGATGCATGTTATTTGCTCTCTCTATAAGAGGTCTGTATGAATGCCACCGAGGAGAAACTATCGTTCCATATGCGTGAATTTTTTTATCCTTCTAATTTGCTTACGGTGGCCCGGCTGCTCATGCTGCCCGCTGCGCTGCGCTCCATGCGCCGCCCGGAAGAGCGCTGGCGGGCACTTGGCACGCTTGGCATCGCCATGCTAACCGACGCGCTCGACGGCCCGATTGCCCGGCATCGCCATGAGATTTCATCACTTGGCAAAGTGCTCGACCCAATCGCCGACAAGTTGATGGTTGACGCAACGGCGGTGACCCTTTCACAGAGCCGTGGCTTTCCATGGTCGGGCGACCGGGGCCATGCTGTCGCGCGATCTGGTGATTCTGCTCGGCGGCATGCTCAGTGTATCGCCGCCATGCGCGGCTTGTCGTGGCACACCCGACCGGCAAGGCCACCACGCTGGCGCTGACCGCGACCATGCTGTTGTACATTGTGGACGGGCCGCGCTCCGGGCGGCGGGCGCTCACGGTTACACTTGTGCCATTCTTCGCTTCCATGGTAGCCTATGCACGTAATTTTTGGCGACAGATGAACGGGGAAGTATAAGGAGATTTGCATGCCTCTCGCCATGATCGTCCACGGCGGCGCGTGGGACATTCCCGACGACGAAGTAGAGGAGCACCAGCGCGGCTGTCGGGCGGCGCTTGACGCAGGCTGGGCGGTGCTGGCGCAGGGCGGTACCGCGCTCGACGCGGTTGAGGCGGCGGTGCGCGTGCTGGAGGATGCGCCGATTTTTGATGCGGGCGTTGGCTCGGTGCTCAACCGCGATGGTTTTGTGGAACTTGACGCGGCGTTGATGGACGGCGAAACGTTACGATCTGGTGGGGTTGCGGCCCTGCAGCATGTGCGTAACCCGATTACGCTGGCGCGGCGCGTGCTCGAAAGTGACGCTGTGCTGCTCGTCGGCCCCGGCGCGGAACGCTTTGCTGAGTCGGTCAACATACCGATGTGCGAGCCGTCCGAGTTGATTGTGGAGCGGGAAGTACGGCGCTGGCAGGAATTGCAGCCGCGTGGCGATACCCGTACCGAAGATGCGTTTCGCAGCACCGATCCGCTGGCAAACCCCAGCGATACGGTGGGCGCGGTGGCGCTCGACCGGCATGGCAACCTCGCGGCGGGTACCTCGACCGGCGGCACAACCAACAAGCGTCCGGGGCGCGTCGGCGACTCGCCGCTGATTGGCTGCGGCCTGTACGCTGACAACCTGTCGGGCGGCTGCTCGACGACCGGCTGGGGCGAGTCGATCATCAAGGTGCTGCTGGCGAAAACGGCAACTGATTTCATCCGTCAGGGTCATGCGCCGATGGAAGCCGCCCGCGCCGCCGTTGACGTACTGGAGCAGCGGGTCGGCGGGCTGGGGGCTGCATCCTGCTCGATGGGCAGGGCCGGGTCGGTTGGGCGTTTAACACGCCGCGCATGGCCTACGCCTACCGCTCGGAAGGCGGCGGCGAGGCGGTGGGAATATAATCGTTGGCGTATAATCTGCAATCTCATGGTGTAATCTGTTAAGTGAAAGGAGCATTCCTGTGGCAGCACAGCAATGGAGCAAGCCGCCGGCGATGGAGATCGACCCGTCGAAAACATATCAGGCGACGATTGAGACCAATCGCGGCAACATCGTGCTGGACCTCGACCCGAAGAACGCGCCGAAAACGGTGAACAACTTTGTGTTCCTGGCGCGTCAAGGTTTTTACGATGGCCTGAAATTTCACCGCGTGATCAACAACTTCATGATCCAGGGCGGCGACCCGACCGGGGTCGGCAGCGGCGGGCCGGGCTATCGCTTTGAGGACGAGACGCGCGGCAACCCGCTGAAGCACGAAACCGGCGTGATCTCGATGGCGAACGCTGGTCCGAACACCAACGGCAGCCAGTTTTTCATTACGCACTCGCCGCAGCCGCATCTGAACGGCAAGCACACCGTGTTCGGCAAAGTAGTGCAAGGCCAGGATGTGGTCAACGCCATCAAGCAGGGCGACACGATGAACAAGGTAACAATCGACGAAAAGTAGGGCGAACCTTGTACTCGCCTATTCAGCAAAGGGTCAGCCACAGCGCTGGCCCTGCTTATTATCATTACACTGTGTGAAACGAGCAGGAGGCGCCATGAGCATTCTGCAACAGAATGCAGATATTAAACTTATTCGTCCTTCGCTGGATAATCTCCCACATTTTTTACTGCCGCCCGGCTACGCCATGACCTGGTACGCGCCCGGCGATGAGCAACACTGGGTTGACATTCATATTCATGCGGATCGCTACAACACCATATCGCATGCGCAGTTCGTGCAAGCGTTCGGCACTGATCCGGCGCTTCTTGCGCAGCGCCAATTGTACCTGCGCAACGCCGATCATGAGGTAATCGGCACGGCCACTGCCTGGTACGACGGCGATGATCCGCATACGCCTGTTGGTCGCGTCCATTGGGTTGCGTTGATGCCAGCGTATCAAGGGCGCGGTCTTGCGAAACCGCTGCTGGCTGCCGTGTGCCACCGGCTCCGCGAGCTTGGCCACCGTTCCGCCGTATTGACGACATCCACGGCGCGCATTCCAGCTATCAATTTATACCGCCAATTTGGCTTCGTCCCGCATATCACAACACGCGATGATCTACATGTCTGGCGCGCCCTTGCACCTCACCTTAAAGAGCCGGTGACGCTGCCGGACACAGCGCCTGCCTGAACATCATGCGCGTCAGTTGACGATCCAATCTTCCTCTGACATAATACTGCTGCACCAGCTTTTCAAAAGAAGAGGGACAGAGCAGTCTTGCAATAGTTTCAGAATCCCCCTTGCTTTTCATGCTGATGATCCTACAGGAACACAACTATGGAGGAGGCGCAGGCATGGAAACCCCGTTGACCCCGATGGAGTTTGCACGACGAGCACGCAGATTGTATGCTAACCGTGAAGCCGTGGTGGACGGCGACACGCGGCTGACCTACGGCCAGTTCTTCGACCGCTGTGACCGTTGGTCGGCGGCGTTGCAGGAAATGGGCGTCGCTCAGGGCGACCGCGTGGCCTACATCGCGCCCAACACGCATGCTCAGCTTGAGTCGTTTTATGCCGTGCCGCAGATCGGCGCAGTGCTCGTGCCGATCAATTACCGCCTGATCGCCGATGATTTCGTCTATATCATCAATCACAGTGGCGCAAAAATTGTGTGCGCCCATAGCGATTACCTCGACACGGTCGAAAGCATTCGCGACCAGTTGCCGAATGTCGAGCAGTTCGTCGCGCTGGAAGGTTCTAAAGAGGGCTGGCTCGATTATGAAGCCGCCATCGCTGACCATGCGCCTGAATTTACGCGCCCGGAGATCGACGAGAATGACCTGCTGACGATTAATTACACGAGCGGCACGACCTCGCGCCCCAAAGGCGTCATGATCACGCATCGCAACGCCTACATCAACACGGTCGGCACGCTGATGCACCTGCCGCTCACGCCCAAAGACCGTTACTTGTGGACGCTGCCGATGTTTCATGCCAACGGTTGGACGTTTGTGTGGACGATTACGGCCTGTGGCGGAACGCACATCTGCCTGCGCCGGGTCGAGCCGCGCACGATCTTTCAGCTTATGGAGCAGGAGCACGTCACAATGTTCTGCGCCGCGCCGACCGTGCTGATCGGCATCGCCAACGCGCCGGAAGAACTGCGCCGCACTGCGCCGCGCGGCATCCGCTTGTTCACCGCCGGTGCGCCGCCCGCCTGCCGCCACCATCGAGCGGATCGAGTCGGAGCTTGGCTGGAACCTCACGCATGTCTATGGCCTGACCGAAACCGCGCCGTTTATCACGATCTGCGAGCCGCTTCCTGAACATGAGGGCTTGCCTGCGAGCGACCTCGCCGTTATTAAGGCGCGCCAGGGTGTTGAATTGATGACATCCGGCGAGTTGCTGGTGGTGGATGACGAGGGCAACGAAGTGCCGCACGACGGACAGACATTGGGCGAGATTGTGGTGCGCGGTAACGTGGTCATGAAAGGCTATTACAATGACCCGGACGCGACAGCCACGGCCATGCGCGGCGGCTACTTCCACAGCGGCGACGCGGCGGTGGTGCATCCCGATGGCTACGTCGAAATCCGCGATCGTATCAAGGACGTGATCATCAGCGGCGGCGAGAATATTTCCACGGTTGAGGTCGAGGGCGTGCTGCTGCGTCACCCGGCTGTGCAGGAGGTCGCGGTGGTGGGCATGCCACACGAAAAGTGGGGCGAATCGCCGCACGCCTTTGTGGTGCTGCGCTCCGGCGCGACCGCCACTGAGGACGAAATCAAGCAGTTCGCGCGCGAACACATGGCAGGCTTCAAGGTGCCGCAGTGGGTGTCGCTCGTGGACGAATTGCCCAAGACGGCGACAGGTAAAATTCAGAAGTTTGTACTTCGTAAGGGTGGCACGGGAATTGTGCGGCAGTAGCACGGCTCAATCCGTTACAACGCACATGTGCAACGCATCAAACCATGAGCATGCGTTGCACATCTTTTTGCCAAAAAGCATGCAATAACGAAAGGCTAAAGTATGGAATTCGCAGAAGTTGTTCAGAAGCGGCGGATGGTGCGCAACTTCGCCGACCGTCCGGTTGCGCCGGAGGTCATTGACCGCGTTCTCGACTTGGCACGCCACGCGCCCAGCGCGGGCTTTACGCAGGGACAATCGTTTATCGTCGTCACCAAGCCTGAACTGAAGCGGGCTATTGCTCGATTGTGTGGCGAAGAAGAGTACGTTGAGGGCGGTTTCCACCCGTTCATTTCCGGCGCGCCGGTGCTGCTGATCCCCTGCACCAGCGAGGCGGCCTACCACCGGCGCTATCAGGAAGCCGACAAAGTGCAGGACGATGGCACCGAGATTATCTGGCCCGTGCCGTACTGGCACATGGATATCGGCTGTGCGGTGATGATCGCGCTGCTAGCTGTGGTAGATGAGGGGCTGGCTGCTGGCTTCGCGGGCGCGCATGACCTTGAAGCGTTACGCGCGCTGCTGGGCATTCCCGACGAAGTCACGCCGGTTGGTGTGATTCCGGTTGGCTACCGTGCATCGGACACACCGTCACCGTCGCTGAAACGCGGGCGCAAAGCCGATGCTGAGTACATCCACCGCGAAAGCTGGTAGTGATCAGCTCCGTGCAAAATTGCCTCTGATCATCCATGTTTCTTTTTCTACGGCACGCTCTTTGCGAAAGAAGCAGTGAGGTTACTATTGGTAAGTAGCTTGTGTATGCAAGGAGAACGGTTATGATTGATCTTGCATTGCTCGTGCTGCGACTGACCCTCGGCTCGCTCCTGACGGGTCACGGCGCGCAGAAGCTGTTTGGCGCATTTGGCGGGCCGGGCATGGAAGGCACCAAAGGCATGATGAAATCAATGAAGCTGGAGCCACCTGAGATATGGGCGGGCTTGGCAGCCGGGGCGGAGTTTGGCGGCGGACTGCTGACGGCGCTGGGCTTCCTCTTTCCATTTGGGCCAATGGGTATTCTTGGCGCGATGGGCATGGCGTCGACCACGGCGCATGCTGGCAAGCCGATCTGGGTCACAGCCGGCGGCGCTGAGCTTCCAGTGACCAACATGTCCATTGTGACGGCGCTGATTCTGGCTGGCCCCGGCAAGTTTTCGCTTGATGAAGCGCTGGGCATCAAGCTGCCGCGCTGGATGCACTTCGTTGCGCTGTTTGTTACGCTGGCTGGTATCGTATATGGCACAATGACCCATCGCTCCGGGGCGAATGAACCAGCCCAGACCAGCGGCGAGTAACACTGCCGGGCAGGAATGTTGTACGGGTAATGAGATTATCAACATGGCAGACTGCGTGGACTGCACATGCGTTGCCCGTACAACATTTTCTAACAAACATGTGCCATTTGAATCGCTTCTAGAGCACTCCTCACGCCCCGGCACGCCAGCATTCTCGTACAGCAGAACAAAAAAAGCGTTCATGAATATATCATGAACGCCGTGTGGCGGGGAGGGAGGGATTCGAACCCTCGAGGGGATTGCTCCCCTAGCGGTTTAGCAAACCGCCGCACTAGGCCTCTATGCGACCTCCCCAGTGTAATTGTGAGCGACCCGTTCGCTTATGGAGGAGCGAGTGGGATTCGAACCCACGAGGCTTTCGCCTGGTTGTTTTCAAGACAACTGCCTTAAACCGCTCGGCCATCGCTCCGGGTTTGTGGCAGGCGGGACAGGAATCGAACCTGCAACCTGCGGATTTGGAGGCCGCTGCTCTGCCTAATTGAGCTACCCGCCTACGCGCTGCATATCTTACCACATGGAACGGAGCCGTGCAAGCTCCGCATGCACATTTTTAGATACCGTCATGCTATACTACTATTTCAATGCAGACGTTCCGCAGGACAAAACTATGCGACGCTCGATTGTTCAATTGTTAGCTGTAACTATGGGCGTGTTACTGCTGCTCGGCGGTGTGGCGCTCGCAATCAATCTTTATCCGTTGACTCAATGGTACCATCAGCATGCCCGCACACAGTGGGAGCAGCAACACCTTACGCATTATGAGGTGACGGCCTACTGGTCCAGCGATATGAGCTTCGGGCATGTGCGGGCCGAGGTGCGCGATGACAAAGTGATCAGCGGCACCGACCTTGATACCGGCCAACCGCTTACCTCGAGCCGCATGGCCAACGTGAGCTATTTCGTTTCTGTGAATAATTTGTTTCGTACGATCAAAGAGGAGCTACGCCCGGCGTCAAGCTGGCGCTACCAACTAGCGCGGTACCATCCGCTACTGTCTCGTCGGCTCGACCCATGCGCGGCGTTGCTGCCGCGCGTGACCTACGATGCAACGTTGGGCTATCCGACCAGCATCTGGTATCGTGGCACGCCATGCCTCAACGGTGGCAATATCTACCTGACAATTGAACAACTACGCCCGCTGCCATGAGCGACAAACTTCCAACGTCAGTCCTTCTTGATACCTCCACATCTGTCACGCGCGTCGTGGGCCGCACGGTGCTGCACTATAACGCGGTTGGCTCGACTAACAATCTGGTCAAGGAGTACGCCCGCGCCAATCATCCAGAAGGGCTGGTCATCATGGCCGATGAGCAGTTGGCGGGCCGTGGTCGCCTGGGGCGTGGCTGGACCGCGCCGCCCGGCAGCAGCCTGCTCATGTCGTTGCTTCTGCGTCCAACATGGCTGTCGCCGCATGATGCTTTTCTGTTGACCATGCTGGCGGGCGTGGCGCTGTGCGAGGCTGTCGAGCAGGTCGCGCCGATCACGGCCGCGCTGAAGTGGCCGAACGACCTCCTGCTGCCGGTTCCGCAGCCCGATGGCTCGACGGCGCACCGCAAGGCTGCCGGAATTCTGAGCGAAATCGAGATGAAGAACGAGCAGATCAGGTGGATGGTCGTCGGCATGGGCGTCAACGTCAGCTGGTCGCCGCACGGCATGGTAGACGGTCGCGACCTCGCCCAGTCGGCCACGAGTGTGAGCGCTGCTGGGCAGTACGTAGACCGCATGACGCTGCTTCAACTACTTTTGGAGCGGCTCGACATGCACTACGCGGCACTGTGGCACGGCCAACGCGAAAAGCTATTCTCTCTTTGGCATGCGAGGCTCGCGACGCTTGGCTCACGCGTCACCGTGCGGCTGCCCGCTGGCGAATTAGTTGGCATGGCGGAAGATGTTGAGCCTTCCGGCGCGCTACGGGTGCGCGACGATAGTGGCAAGCAGCATGTTGTCATGGCGGGAGAAGTAGGAGGATAGAACGCGGAAAAGGCCAGCGTTCAAAGACATACTATGCAATGTTGAACGCTGGCCTTGAGCGCTTCTAACGCGCGGCCTTCAGGACATCCAGCAGGCGCGAAACCTCGCCAGTATCCACCGGTTCGCTTCCGCACAGACATTCGCGGGCGTAGGTTTCGGCTACCAGCGTGTTCAGGCTAGCGACGGACGCCTTGATAGCGGCGAGTTGTGTCACCACCTCGCGGCAGTCACGATCTTCCTCGACCATGCGCTGGATGCCGCGCACCTGCCCTTCAATGCGTTTCAGGCGCGTCAGCACTTCGTTACGCGCGTTGGCGCTTACCGGACGAGAATCGGGTCGTGGGTCCATATGCATCCCCTTTCAGCACGAAAACACGGGCATGCAGCCGTAGCCGCACAGCCCGTGTTTCAAGAAAGCTTTGCCCATTTAGGAAAGCGCGGCGTCGAACTCCTGCTTCAGGGCGTTCTTCGGGCGCGCACCCTGGATGCGGCGTACTTCCTTGCCATCCTTGAACACGATCATGGTTGGGATGGCCATAACGCCAAACTTCTGTGCCCAGACCGGGTTCTCGTCAATATCGACCTTGGCGACCGAAAGCTTGCCCTCGTACTCGCCAGTTAGTTCTTCCAGAATCGGCGCGACGGCGCGGCACGGGCCACACCATTCGGCCCAGAAGTCGACCACAACCGGCGTCGAGGAGCTGAGCACCTTCTGCTCGAACTCATTATCAGTAACAGCCATTGGCTTTGCCATTTTGTTTCCTCCTTGATATTTGTGAAGGTAGAATTGGTACCCTACCCCCGTACCCTATAAGTATACCATATCTGTCAAGCATCGCATGCAAAGAGCCGTTTGAGTTATGCTATACTGCACAATCGGTTCCAACACGAAAGCCTACATCGGCCCATTTCTTGCGGTGCTTGTATGTTGTATGCGTTGAGCAACTAAGGAGGCTTTCATGGCTACGTTTGGCAAAGATACGATCATTACATGGCTTGGGCATGGCACGTTTCATATCACCACGCCTGGCGGAAAAAAGCTGCTCGTCGATGCGTGGGTGGACACTAACCCGGCATGCCCGGACGAGTGGAAAAAGCGCGTGCGCGACGAGAGCCTTGATGCTATTCTGGTGACGCATGGCCACTTTGATCACATCAACGACCTGCTGAAGCTCGCGACTGACACCGACGCCAAGATCGTGTGCCAATTCGATTTGCAGGCGTGGTTGACGAGCCAGGGTGTCTCGGAAGACATGATCGTCGGTTTCAACAAGGGCGGCACGACCGAAGTGGCCGGCGCGCAGATCACCATGACCAACGCGGTACACAGCAGCACCTACCAGGATAACAACACCATTATTCCCATGGGCAGCGAGTGCGGCTATGTGATTTGCATGGACAACGGCTTCACGATCTATCATACTGGCGACACGGCGGCGACCTATGACATGATGATTACTGGTGACCTGTACCAGCCGGACGTCACGATTTTGCCGATTGGCGATTTCTTCACCATGGGGCCGCGCCAGGCCGCCTACGCGCTGAAGCTCATTCGCTCGAAGTACGCCATTCCCGGGCATTTCGGCACATTTCCGGCGCTGAACGGCACGCCCGACGCTTTGCGGAAACACCTGCAAGAATTCGGTGTGCAGACCGAGGTGATCGCGCTCAAGCCGGGTGAGAGTGTATCGTAAGATCAAAAGAGCAGACAACCAAGGGCAAAGAACACGTCCGGACTTTATTCTTTGCCCTCATCTTATGAAACGAATTGACATAGAAGTGGGCTATTGAGGGTATGCTCAAGATACATCGTTGTTTCGTTTGCCATCTTGTAGAGACGCTCGCCGGGGTGTCTCTGCTATGAGTATGATCACCATGCGTCGTGCTCTCGTTTTTTTTATCTTGTTGATCATGGTGTCGGCTTGCGATCTCGTGCATACGCAGGTGGCAACCCCTTCGGTTGTACCGGCAACTATGCCAAAGCCCACGTCTGAGCCGCTTCCAACCGAAGCGCCGCCGGTCACTGTGCTGCCACAGCCCACGCAGGAACCAAGCGCGCTGTCTGTCTGGGCTGTCGGCACAAAGGCGCAATCTGATACTTTGCAGCATGTGATCGACGACGCGGCGGTCCGGGCGGGCGTGGAAGTCAACGTGACCATAAAGACCCCCGACACCTTACAGGCTGATGTGCGCAGCAATGCGCTGGCGGGACTGCCCCAGCCCGATCTTTTCTGGGGCAGCCAGGAAGATTTGGGCCTGTTGCAACAGGATAACCTGATTGTGCCTGCGAATGATGGTCAGGAAGCTGATAGCTTCATTCCTGCGACAATCGCCGCCGCCACGCTTGATGGGCAGCGCTGGGGTACACCGCTGGCCGCTGATGGCTTTCTGCTGCTGTTGTACAACAAAAAAATTGCCGATGCCGCGCCGCAGACGACCGACGCGCTGATCGTCGCTTCACGCGATATCAAGAACAGCGGCAAGGTGGGGCTGGTATCGGCATGGGCTGAGCCGCGCTGGTTCACAGCATGGCTGACTGGCACCGGCGGCGCGCTGGTCGGGCCGGATGGCGCGCCGACACTCGACACGCCGCAAGTGATCGCGGCGCTGAACCTGCTCAAAGAATTGCGCGTGGGCGGGCCGTCCACGCCGAGCACCTACGGCGATGGTGTGGCGCTCTTTACGCAGGGCAGCGCGGCGTTCGACATCGACGGCAGCTGGGCGATTGATGATTACCGCCAGTACACCGACACGCTCGATCTTGGGGTGGCGCGCATGCCGTTGGTCCCCGGCACTGGCCGGATCGCCGCGCCGCCTCTAAACGGCGTGTACCTGATGTACGGCAAGATTTGCCCGCAACTCGCCGCCCCAAAGCCGCCATGCTGATGGAGGCGCTGCTTGCGCCGGCCGGGCAGGCCGCCATCGCACGCGAACTCCACATGCTGCCCGCCAAGACCTCCGCACTTGGCGACGATGCTGTGCAGAGCGATCCGGTGCTTTCGCAGGCCGCCGCGCAGCTTGATGGCGCGATGGGGCTGCCCGCGATCAAGGGCGTGCGCTGCGCCTTCAAAGTGCTAGCTGTGGCGTTGCCAGAGGTACTGCTCGACGAGTGGACACCGGAGCAGGCCACCGAGCACATGCAGACCGACGCAACTGCGTGTGTGAGGCAGTAGTAGTCCGCCTTATCAAACCTCGTATGACCCCCCTGCTCTGTGAAGTGCTATAATTGTACTAACGACGTGGTAAGCACTTGAACACAAGGAGTTCTCATGAGCGGGGTCACAACTTTCGACAGCACCAAGGAATCGTTGTTCGACCTGTTGCGAAGTATCCGTGACGGCAAAACACAACTCCCCGATTTTCAGCGCGGTTGGGTATGGGATGATGAGCACATTCGTAGTTTGCTCGCCAGCATCTCCCTTTCTTATCCCATTGGTGCCGTAATGATGCTGCAAACCGGCAATCCCGATGTCCGCTTCAAACCTCGTCTTGTTGAAGGAATCAGTCTAGCCCATCTTCCCGAGCCAGAACGCTTGATCCTTGATGGGCAGCAGCGGCTCACTTCTTTGTTCCAATCGCTGTTTCTTGGCCAGGCAGTCACAACCAGGGATGTGCGTGGCAACCAGATCAAACGCTGGTATTATTTGAACATACATAAAGCTCTCAGTCCTAACAGTGATCGTGACGAGGCGATTGTTGCCCTGCCCGAAGATCGTCTAACCCGCAACTTTCGTGGTGGGGTGGAAGTTGACTATTCAACACCGGCAAAAGAGTATGAAGCTGGCTTATTCCCGTTCGCACAGATCTTTGATTGCTCGGATTGGCGGGCTGGCTATAGTGAATTTTGGGATTATGACCGAGAGAAGATCAAGCGCTTTGATACGTTTGAAAAAGAGATTATCAAGCGATTCGAGCAATATCAGGTTCCGCTTATCTTGCTGCGGAAGGAAACCCCAAAGGAAGCTGTGTGTCAAGTCTTTGAGAAGGTCAATACTGGTGGTGTCTCGCTCACCGTCTTCGAACTTCTTACAGCTACCTACGCCGCTGATGACTTCCCCCTGCGCGACGATTGGGCAGTACGGGAAAAGCGCCTCAAGAAGCACTGGGCCTTAGGGAGCATCCAAAGTGATGACTTTCTCCAGGCAGTTACCCTCCTCACGACACGAGCACGACGGCAACAAAGTGTTAATAATGGTACACTACCTGAAAATGCGCCTGGCATCAGTTGTAAGCGTAAGGACATTCTGCGGCTCTCGCTTGAGGACTATCAGACGTGGGCCGAGGTCGTTACGCAAGGTTTTGAACGTGCTGCACGATTCTTGTACGGTCAGAAGATTTTCAGCGCCCGCGATCTCCCCTACCGTACACAGGTGACGCCCCTCGCTGCCATCTTCGCAGTGCTTGGTGACAAAGCCGAGAGCGCCGGTGTATCCACGAAATTGGCACGCTGGTACTGGTCAGGAGTTTTAGGAGAGTTGTACGGTGGGGCAATCGAGACACGGTTTGCCAAGGATGTTCCTGAAGTATTGGACTGGATCGACGGGAAGGATGAACCTTCAACGGTGCTAGATGCGAACTTCGCGCCCATGCGATTATTGACACTGCGCACACGCAATAGTGCCGCGTACAAAGGTATCCATGCCTTGCTTATGCGCGATGGATGTCAAGATTTTCGTACAGGCGATTCCATCGATGTACAAATGTATTTTGACGATCGGATCGATATCCATCACATCTTTCCACAAGATTGGTGCAAGCGCAATGGAATAGACGCACGGCGCTGTGATAGTATCGTGAACAAAACACCCTTAGCTGCACGAACGAATCGAATGATTAGCAACAATGCGCCAAGTAGCTACTTGCTACGTATCCAACGGAGTGCCAGTATTGATGAAGTACGGATGGATCAGATTCTTGAATCACACTTGATTGATCCTCTGGCATTGCGTCTCGATTACTTCGACGATTTCTTCAAAGCGCGTGAAACAGCGCTGCTTGATCGGATCGAGCAAGCAATGGGGAAGCCAATTGCCCGCGGAGTAGTTGTACTGGATAGCAATGGGTTAAACTCTTTTGAGGACGAAGAGCTGATAGAGGCGTAAGATTCCGCTCAGAGGCTGCTAAACGTATTGCTTCATACTCTTCGTGTCATTGGTGACTTATCACGAACAAAGAGGATACCTATGCTGCGGGGAACGTTGCTTTTTCTGTCGGAGCAGCCGACGCTGAAGCGCGTGATGGGCGGGCCGCTCACGCGCCCGCTGGTGCGGCGCTTCGTCGCGGGCGAGGATCTCAACGCGGCGCTGGTGGCGACCCGGCGGCTCAACGCCGATGGCAGCGCCGCCGCACTCGACTTTCTGGGCGAGGCGGTGCATACCCGCGAAGAGGCCGGCGCGGCGGCGATGCAGTACATCGCCATGCTGCACATGATCGAGCGCAACAAACTTCAGGCCTATGCATCGCTCAAGCCAACCCAATTGGGTCTTGATGTCGATCGTGATTTGTGCAAGCGCAACATCGAGCGGATCGTCGCGCAGGCCGCCCAGTTCGGCATTTTCGTGCGGCTCGACATGGAAAGCTCGGCCTACACCGACACGACGCTGGAACTTGTCCATGACATCCATGAGAGCCATGACAACATCGGCGTCGTCATTCAGTCGTACCTGTACCGCAGCGAGGCCGACCTGCGCGAGTTGAACCGGCGTGGCATTTCGGTGCGGCTGTGCAAGGGCGCGTACAACGAGCCGCCGTCGGTTGCCTTTCCCGACAAGGCCGATACCGACAAGAACTACATCAAGCTCATGCACATGCTACTAAGCGAGGGGAAATATCCTGGCATCGCCACCCATGATGAGCGCATGATCGAGGCGACGCGCGCGTACGCCGCACAGCACGGTATCGGTTATGATCAATTCGAGTTTCAGATGCTATACGGCATCCGGCGCGACCTGCAAGAGCAGCTTGTGCGCGACGGCTACCACATGCGCGTGTACCTGCCTTACGGCGGCGAATGGTATCCGTACTTGATGCGGCGGCTGGCCGAACGTCCGGCCAATCTGCTGTTTGTGCTGCGCGGCGCGCTGCGGTAGTAGGGGCGAACCATTGTTGCTATGCAAAATGGTTCGCCCCTATGTGGTATCACCCCCGTATAACTCGTCCCATCGGGGACACACGCACAGTTGTGTTTGTGCGCGGCGGGTTGAGGAGCGGCAATTCCACGCCAAGCTCAAACGTCCGGGCCAGCACGCCACTCGCCGCGAGCCGTGACGCGAGTGGCTGAGCCTCTTGCGCGGTCTGGGCCACCAGCAGAGCCAGCGCGCCGCCTGGTTTGCCGTGCAGCCATGTACTGAGCGCGGGCAGCCAAGCGCCGTCGAGCGCAGGCGTGATCACTACCACACCCGCACTGCCGATCTCGTTCGCATGGGCGGATTGCCCTTGTCGCAGCAGATCACCCAGCGAAAGCGCGCCATTAGCCTGCGCATCAACCAGTTCGCTCAACACGCGCCAGAGCTGCCGTGGCCCACGTCCCGGTGTCAGCAAGCGCCGCCGCCCATCATCAGCAAGCAGCCCGACTGAGCGGCCCTCGGCCAATGCTTGCGCTGTCAGCGAGCATGCCAGCGTCACGGCTAGTTCTAGCGGTGATGCGGCAGTGTTGATTACTGTCGAGTCTTCGACGAGCGAGCTTTGGGTGCGGCGATCATGTACGTCAACTATTGCGGGAATGCTCACTGTGGCAGCAGGCGCAGTGGCGGCATAGGTCGCGGCATGCAGGTCGAGCACGATCCATAGCGCGCCAGCCCGCTCCTGGTCGAACTCCTTGACCATCAACTGATCGGTGCGGGCAAACGTCGGCCAGTGAATATGGCTGAGCATGTCGCCGGGCGTGTATTCCCGTAGGCCGCCGACACTTGGCGTGGCATACTGCTGTTGAAGGTCGGCGCGGGCCAGACCGCCGCGCTGACCATGCGGCAGTATGAGCGGCGGCAAGCGCACCAGCGGCGGGTAAATCACGATCTGGCGCGTGTCGCGCTCCTGCCATTCGTAACGAAACAAGCCAAACGGATCGCCCATGCGGGCCGAAAGGGGGCCGAGCGTATACACGCCGCGCCGCGTGCAGACCGCGCGCGTAGTCCAGCGGTACTCTGATGCGGCAGTTGCGCCAGCCACCCGTCGCGCGCTGTAACCGGGCAGCGTTGATTGATCTTCGATCTCTAGCCATAACAGCGGCACCGGCGCATCGTTATAAAGCTGCCACTCCTCCTCAAGCTGATCGCCGACCTGCGCCCACTCGCTCCGTTGCCGCCGCTGGAGCACCACGCGCGGCCCGACAAGCCGCACCCAACCGTAGGCGAACAGCACCAGCAGCATATATGCGTAGCCGATATAAAACATCCAGCGGTAGGGTGCCAGCAGCGCGATCAACAACACCGCCGGGCCGAGTGCCAGCGCCCACGGCTGCATAATGCGCAGCCGCCCGTTGAGCAGCAGGTTGGCGCGCATGCGCTGAAAATAGGTTCGGATGGAGGTCAATATTTCCATATCAAGGAAGAAGGAAGAAAGAAAGTCACAAATGCTCTTACTTCCTTCTTTTTACTTTTTCTTTTCTCCGGCAAGCAGCTCAATTGCCGCCTCGACGCTGTCCACAATCGAGTATAAGCGTGCTCCGCCGGTTGGCAGAAAGCGCTTGGACGCAAAGCCTGCCGCAAATGTATATGCGAACTGCGCCAGCAGCGCGTCGTAAAAGCCATCTAGGTTCACAATAATAATTGGCTTTTCATGATAATGAAGTTGCTTGAGCGTGATAATTTCCAGCAGTTCCTCCAGCGTACCGAAGCCGCCCGGCAGCGTCACAAACGCATCGGCGCGCTCGTCCATCAGCCGCTTGCGCTCGCGCATGGTTGTGGTCACCACCAGCTCATCGGCCTGAAGATAACCTACCTCGCGGTCGAGCAGCGCCTGCGGAATGATACCGATCACTTTGCCACCCGCCGCATGAACCGCCTCGGCCACCGCGCCCATCAACCCAACGCTGCCGCCGCCGTATACCAGCGGCCAGCCGCGCTGGGCCAGCGCTGTGCCAAGCGCCCGCGCCGCGTCGAAGTAACCCGGCGCAATATCATTGCTAGATGAACAGTAAATGCAAACATGCATAACCATTTGCTTTCTTTATTTTTAGCGATACGTATCTGATTGTACAGCTTGTGATTAACCTTTGATTAAGTGCAGGTAAAAATCACGCGTATTTCATGTCACATATGTTGTAATCGTGAGGGAGAAACAGCATTTGCAATCAGCTGCGCTGCAAAAAGAGCATCCTCAGTATACCTACCACATGGACGCCGCGCAACTTGATGCTGTGCGAGCGCATATAAAACTTTATCACGATGTACATGTAAGAGTGCGTGTGGGCATGCATCTACCTGTTGCTCAGCCAGTCATCCAGCGCCGCGCGGTGCGTGTGGTGCGAAATCGGCGGCAGCGCATCGGGCGCGAAGAACGCCGTCGTGAGCGCATCGTCGCCTGCGATTGGCTCGGCATCTGTTGCAACATGGGCGCGGTAGATCAGCAGAATACCTGCGCCGCGCGGGTCATCGGTGTAGTGATACACACCCAACAAGCCGTCGAGCGTCGCATGGAGGCCAGTTTCCTCCTGCGCCTCGCGGCGTGCGGCCTGCTCCGGTGACTCGTCGGCATCCTCAAATCCTGCCGGCAAGCACCACAGCCCGCGCCCCGGCTCGAAGCGCCGCTGCACCAGCAGCACATGTCCCGCGCGCTCGATCAGCACGCCACATGCAACCTTGGGGTCAAGGTAGACCACAAAGCCGCATGCCGGGCATGCAGGCCGTTCGCGCCCGCTCGCTACACGGCTGCCCAGTTCCGTGCCACAGCGCGAGCAGAAACGCAGCTTTTGCCATTGAGAATCGAATCATGGTGTTATTACTACCTTTGGTCAAAAAACTTTCACTTGAAAATTAACACATAACTCGGTACAATAAAATCCCTCATTGATTCATATCAATCAACGTGCGGGGCCAACTCGTCGTGGCGAAGGGGTGTAACGTGCGAACCCACAGCGTTTACATCAGTCTTGGCAGCAATCTTGGTGATCGTGTGGCCTATATGCGCGCTGCTGTGCAATGCATACGCGACATTATGGACGTGCGCACGGTTTCACGTCTTTACGCTGCTCAACAGCTTGGCGTGGTTCGTGACGATGCATTCCTGAATGCTGTAGCTCACTGCTTTACGGACTTTATTCCAATCGATCTGCTGATCGAGCTTCAAAAGATTGAACGCGCGCTTGGCAGCAGCCGCGTGCAAGGCCCGCGCCCGATTGACCTTGACATTTTGTTCTACGATCTGGCAATCATTGATAGCTATCGCCTTGTCATACCCCACCCACGCCTCGCTGAGCGGGCGTACATACTCAAGCCGTTGGCCGAGATTGTGCCAGACTTGATGCACCCGACGCTGTATTATACGCCGGTTCAGTTGCTGCAGGAAGCGGAGGATGGACCGCAGGTGCATGTATACACCCCGATAGCGCGCCATCAGGTGCAGGAACGTGCCGCTGGCGAGTGATGCGCCATGCTGGCATGTTACACTCCAATCGTCGTGCGTAGTGTGTGGATGTCTGTTTGGAGTTGGCGCTCCAGCGCCTGCCGTTCGGGAGCAGGCAGAAAGGCCGCACGCGCGCCGTTGAGCACCAGCGTCGTCAGTTCGTCGGCGGTGAAGCCAAAAGTTGCGGCGGCAATGTGGTACTCATTGGCAAGCGTAGTATTGAACAGCCTTGGGTCGTCGGTGTTCAGCGTGATCGGTACGCCAACATCATATAGGCGGCGCAGCGGGTGCTGACTCAGATGTGCCACCGCGCCCGTGCAGAGGTTGCTGGTCGGGCAAACATCCAACGTAATGCCGCGTTCGCGCAGCATCGTAAGCAGCGCCGGGTCGTCAGCCGCGCGAATGCCGTGACCGATCCGCTCGACTTGGAGCGATTCGATTGCACCCCACACGCTCTGTGGCCCGCTCACTTCGCCAGCGTGCGCCATGGTATGCAGCCCGGCTTGTCGAGCGGCGTTAAATACTTCGGCGAACTGCTCGGGCGGAAAGTCATGTTCGTTGCCGCCGATCGACCAGCCGACCAGTCCAGCACCAACATAGTGTTTGGCAACATGCGGCACATGCCATGCTGCTTCTGGCCCACACTGACGACCGTAATCCAACACGAGGTTCATACGTGTGCCAAACGCCTGATATGCTCGCCCAAAACCAGCCAATGTTCCCTGCACAACCTCGTGAAGGTCAAGCCCGCGCAGCTGATACTGCGCAGCCGATACCATGACCTCGGCGTAGCGCACATGCTGGACGGCCAGGTCTTCGCCTAGCTCAAACGCGATCTGCTCGAAATCATCGCCGCGATGCAGTACACGCACCAATGCCATAAATAGCGCGAGGAAATCTTGAAATGTTTGATAAGTGAATAAACTTTGGCGTGCTGCCTCATCTGCTATCGGAAGTTCAACATGGTTGCGGCGTGCAAGCGCGAGCAGCGTGGCAGGGCGAATGGCACCCTCCAGATGGAGGTGTAGTTCGACCTTGGGCATGTCGGCGATGAACATACGGAGCAACGCCGATGGTGATGGATGCCTGTCCACACGGTTCCTCCCAAGTTCCGAAACAGAACAACAGGGACAAAAAAGGAGCGTCGCGCAGCGATGCTCCTTTGTCTTGCGTTCTCTACCGGCGAGTGCGGCGACGATAGAGACATGCCGTGATCAACGATCTTGTTCATTGTAGCACATCTGCTACCGGACTGTTACATGCCCACTGCTTCCAGCCGCTGCGCATTGTCGGCCACCGTCAGTGCATCGATCATGCGGTCGAGATCACCGTTGAGAATGCCGGGCAGATTCGAGAAGCTCTGCCCAATGCGGTGGTCGGTCACGCGGTCCTGCGGGAAATTGTAGGTACGAACTTTTTCCGCGCGCTCGCCGGTGCCGACCTGCGCCAGCCGCGACTCGCCCAACTCGCGCCGCCGCCGTTCTTCTTCACGTGCAAATAGTTTCGCTCGCAGCACGTTCAGCGCCTGATCTTTGTTCTTGAGCTGCGAACGGGTGTCCTGGCATGTCACCACAATCTCTTCGGGCGTGCCGCCTTTGTACACGATCCGCACCGCCGAGTCGGTGGTATTCACACCCTGACCGCCATGCCCGCCCGAACGGTATACGTCCACCCGGTAATCCTCGGGCTTCAGTTCCACGTCGGTTTCCTCGACCTCAGGCAGCACTGCGACGGTTGCTGTCGATGTGTGGATGCGCCCGCGCGCTTCGGTGGCGGGCACGCGCTGCACGCGATGAACGCCACCCTCATATTTCAGACGGCTGTACGCGCCCTCGCCGTTGATCTCGAACACAACCTCTTTGTAACCACCCACGCCGTTCTCGCTGACGTTGACGACCTCGGACTTCCAGCCATGATCTTCGGCATAGCGCGTGAACATACGGAACAGATCGGCGGCGAAGAGTGCCGCTTCGTCGCCGCCCTCGCCCTGCCGAATTTCAACAATCACGTTCTTCGAGTCGTTCGGATCGCGCGGCAGCAGCAAAATCTTGAGCCGCTCTTCGAGATCAGGCACCTGCGCCCGCAGCTGCTCAAGCTCTTCCTGCGCAAGCTCGCGCATATCCGCGTCCGCGCCGTCGTTGAGCAGCATCTGCGTGTCATCGATCTGGCGCTGCACCTCGCGGTATTCACGGAACGCCGCAACAACCTCTTCGAGTTCGCGCTGCTCACGGGCGAGTTGCTGGAGCCGCTGGTAGTCGTTGACGACCTCCGGCTGGGCCATCATCTCGGAAAGCTCGTTATAGCGATCTTCAACACTTGCTAATTTATCAAACATATTAATGTCCTCATGGGAGAGGTAACCAATTATTCTCTATTTTTCGGAGGCTTACTTTTAGCAGAGTTGTCAGCCTCAGTCACAACATGTGCATAACTGACAACAGACGCGCAGATCGTGAGCATAGGCCCACAATACTGCGCGTCTGCATGTCGGTATAACGTGGCTAACGAGTTTGCGCTACCCGCTTGCGCCGATTGCGCTCGGCACGGCGTGCTTTTTCTTTGCGCTGCTCACTCTTCGAGACGAAGTGCATCTTCTCGCGATAGGTCTTGGTGATACGCTCTGCAACAACGATCTTGTTGAAGCGGCGAATCAGCTGATCGACGGTTTCGCCGTCGCGTCGTTCTATTCGCATTGTTTCGCTTGACACCACAGCATGAGCTGTAAGTCGTTCGCTTTTCACCCCCCCTCGCAAGAAATACGCGGCGCTACAAACGAGTGTGTGGCGTCGCATCTCATATAGTATACCGCTTTATAAACACATGCGCAAATTATTTCAGGATGTAATACGTGCCGCGCTTCTCGCCAACCTTCAGCAGCAGGCCACGGTCAACCAGATCGGCCAGGTCACGGCGGATGGTTTCCGCCGACACGTCGGGTGCCATGTCTTGCAGGTCGCGGTTGGTGATGCGGCGATGCTCGGCCAGGTGCAGCAGCCCGCCAATCTGGCGTTCGTTCAGTCCCATGCGCCGCCATTCGCTCACGTCCACGCCTTCCACATCGGCATGCTCCTCAACGACATGACCATGGAGCGTGACCAGAAAACCCGCCGCCGTCTCGCGGAACTCTGGCGGCGGCAGTCCGGCATCGTTCATCTGGCGCAGCATGCGGTCGATCCCGTAGCCCAGCCGCTCGATTAAGCCGTAGTCGGCCAGCACCTGCACCAGCGTCTCGTTGCGCGAGAATCGCTCCTGCTGAATGTTTTGCAGCGTGACGTGTCCCGGCAGCCGCCCCGGCGAATAGCACTCCATGCGGTCGCCGAACAGCGCAATGCGGATGCTCTCGCCGCGCACGGTGTAGTCGCGGTGCGCCACCGCGTTGACCAGCGCCTCACGCACCGCGCCCATGGGAAATTGCACCCAATCCTGCCGCTCGAAGCCACTCATTTTGCTGCCGCGTCGCATGTTTTCGCCCAGCCAGATCTCGGCTCGCCGCACTGCCTCAACCAGCGTGTCGCGCACGTCCTCGCGGATGAACTCGTCGCTCATCTCGCGGCCACGGTAGCGCACCAACGTAATCTCGCACTGCGGAAAGAAGCGCTCCACATCCCGACCGAATAGTAGCACGCCAGCGTTGGTCGGACGATAGGCAGTCGGCGATGGATGGGCGGCCATGTCAGTGCGAGCTAGTGCGCCGCGCCGAAACAAGAACGCCAGCGCATCGCCATCAGCCGCCGGGCCAATGCGCCGCACGTAGCTATCAATTTTAGCCTGTTCGAGATCATGAAGCGTCGCGTCGTCGGGCACCAGCCGCTCCCAACTCGTTTCGCCGCGCTCGATCAGGAGGCGGCGCAGCGCGTTGGGCGGAATCGGCTCGTCGTTCGGGCCTTCACGGCGCAGGTATTTGCCATGCAGGCTGTACACGTGTGGCAGCCCGGCCGGCACGTTGAGGAGTAGCACCGCCGCGTCGCCCTCGCGCGCCACCTCCGGCAGTGGCAGCACCAGCGGCGGCGTACATGCCAGCGCCGCATCGAGCACGGCCTCGCGCGCGGCGGCCACATCGCCCACGCCTTCCAGCTTTTTGCCGCGCCCGCCCGCGCCGATGACCACCGTGCCGCCCTGTGCATTCGCCAGCGCAACCAGCGTTTGCGCCAGTTCGTCAGGCTTGCATTTGCCGCGCATGAAGGCCAGGTGCTTGCCTTCCGGCTGCGCAAGTAGCTCGCTCAAGCTTTTCAATTCCATCGACGCTCCTCCAGCCGCTGCCATGACTGCATTTCTTGGCAGCATAGCACAAGTTTGCTACTGCGACAAGAAGTCGTGGTACAATCTGCGGTATTGTCAGTTCGTCATGTTCAGGAGGAACCATGCCCGACGCCCACACACACGACATCATCACTGTTATCAGCGGCGCGGCACTTGCTCCGGTAACCTACGTTCTGTTGACTTCGCGCGTGCCCAGCGAAACGGCCATGCTCGATACCGTGCTGTTCTTCGGCGCGCACGTCCTGTCCGGCGTCATGTTTTCGCCCGATCTCGACATTGATTCCGCGATCGATGACCGCTGGGGCATCTTCTATTGGATCTGGCGGCCCTACATGTGGGTTGTGCCGCATCGTCACCGCATTCTCAGCCATGGGCTGATTGTGTCAGCGCTGCTGCGGCTGCTGTATTTCTATCTGGTTGTTGTCGGCCTGCTCTTTGTGCTCACATGGGCGCTTGGTCTGGTTGGCATCGTTTTTCCTACATATTATCTATGGCTGACACAGCGGTTGCTTGCCCTCTACAATGATCATCCGCGCGAAACGCTGGTGTTTCTGGTCGGCTTCATTACCGGAGGGGCGGCGCATACACTCGCCGACTGGTTGGTGACAGGCGGCAAGCACTTTCTGCGGCGCTTCGGCGTCACAGTTCGGCGCGACTATCGCGGCCATGACTACTGGCTGCCGCGCGTGCGTCGTCGCCGTTCGTACCGTCAATAAACGACTGAAGCTAATAGTCAGCGCTCCTCTTGTACGGCGTGCAGCTTGTTTATTCATGCTCTTTCGAGATAGTGTCTTCCTCCTGCCATTACCCCGCAAACTTCAGATTCGATTCATGTGCCTTTCATGCGGGAAGGTTATCCTGTAATTACGGCAACGTTACTCACAGGGAGTAATGTCCGTAGTCATATAGTAGTCATATAGAGGAGAAAGACCTATGAAACGTTGGACACGCATCTTTGCCCCAGCCGGGGCATTGGCCGTCGTGGTGCTGGCAGGTGGCGCGGCGCTGGGGAATGGAGCCGCGAACGCGCAGCCGGCGGCATCGGTGACGCAGCCTGTTGCAGCCCAAATCGCGCCAACTGTCGCGCCTGCCGCGCCACAGAACGGCGTGCAGAACGGACCTGAGGCGGAGGATCCAGGAACCGAGACGGCTGACGGCGCGGAGACACCGGACAACGAAGCGGCTGATGCCGCGGCGTTGGTGGGCAAGGCCACAGTAACGGTTAATCAGGCCAAAGCTACCGCGTTAGCAGCTAACCCGAATACAACCGTGGTCAAAGCCGAACTTGGCGACGAGAACGGCACGATCGTCTACAGCGTCGAACTGAGCAACGGCACGGATGTCAAGGTGGACGCCAACAGTGGCGCGATCGTGACGACCGACCAGCCAGGCAGCGACAATGAGGCGACATGACAGCACGGACGCGACTGACGGGCAGGGCTCTGAGGCAAACCAGTAAGAATTCTGGGAGGAGTTTCCAAGGGGAGGCGCATGCGTCTCCCCATTGCTGCATGGATTACCCCGGCAGCGCCTCACGTACCCCGTGGTGCTGCCACTCATTCCAAAGGATTTTTCAATGAAACGTCTCGCGTTCAGTGCTAGCATTGCGCTCTTTGCTATCCTGGTTCTCTTGATCGTCCCATCGCTACGTAACGGCGCGGCGAACGTTGTAGCATCTCCAATTCCTGCTGCCACACATACGCCAGCGGCGATAGCACGTCCTCCAACGGCCATGCCAACTGCTGTACGTTTGAGCGGCGCGGCGAACGTTGTAGCATCTCCAACCCCTGCTGCCACACATACGCCAGCGGCGATAGCACGTCCTCCAACGGCCATGCCCGCTACCGAGCAGCCCAGCGCGCGTTCTACAGCCGCGCCGACTACAGTGTCCGGATCGCGCCTGCCAGCATTCAAACACATCTTTCTGATTGTCATGGAAAATAAAGAGGCCACGCAGGTGTCGGGAAACACGTCAGCACCCTACCTGAACATGCTCGCCACGCGCTATGCGCGCGCATCCAACTACCACGCTATCACTCACCCCAGCTTGCCGAATTACCTCGCGCTGACCGGCGGCGATACGTTCGGCATCACCAGCGATTGCATCGATTGTACCGTCGCTCAGACTAATCTTGTCGATCAATTAGAGGCCGGCGGCAAATCGTGGAAAGCCTACATGGAAGGCATGCCGCGCCCATGCTTTACTGGCAATGCCGCGCCGTATGCCCAAAAGCATAACCCCTTTATCTACTACGACACCGTGCGGAATGATCCCGCGCGCTGTAACAAGATTGTGCCGTTCAGCCAGTTCGCGACCGACATGCAGGCCAATTCTGTGCCCGACTTTGTGTGGATCACGCCCAACCTGTGCAACGACATGCATGATTGTTCGATTGCGACGGGCGATCAATGGCTTAAAAAATGGGTTTCAATGATCTTGGCCTCATCAGCATGGAAGGATCAGGGCGTATTATTCATCACATTCGATGAGGGCAACACGCAGAGCCGCTGTTGTACCTACGGCAGGGGCGGCAAGGTGGACACGCTCGTTATCTCGCCGCTGGTACAGTCAGGTACCGCGTCGGACGTGGCGTACGATCACTACGCGCTACTCCGGACGATCGAGGAAGCATGGGGCTTGTCGCCGTTGCGCAAAGCCGATTGTGCCTGCTCGACGCCCATGACAGCGCTGTTTCAGCATCCCTGACTTCTCGCGGCACGACCTGCACCGAAGTCTAGATCCACTTGGGTTGTCCATAAACATGCATAGCAGCATACCAGTAACGCTTCATGTTCTTTTCATGTTGGTTCGCTACACTATGGATGTAAGTACAGGACACACGCACGGAGCAAGTGATGAACGCGCTTCTTGAACATGCGATGAACGGTTTAGTGGTTTCTGTTAGCTTGCAAGCGGCAGCTGCACGGTGAACGTCGAGCCAACGCCAAGCTCGCTGATTACGTTGATAATGCCACCGTGCGCGCGCGCAATCTCCTGTGCAATGGCGAGTCCAAGTCCGCTACCGCCAGCCTTCCGCGACTTCATCCACCCGGTAGAACCGGTCGAACAGATGTGGCAGATGTTCAGGCGCAATGCCAACGCCGGTGTCGCGCACTTCGATTGAAATGCGATCGGCATGTGTCGTTGCGGAAACAGTGATCGAGCCATGCGCAGTGTATTTCACAGCATTATCGCAAAGATTCAGCACCAGACGGATGATGTCATCGCTGTCACCCACAACCGTTAGTCCCGATGGCACGGCACACGTCATGATGATGCCCTTCTCGGCTGCCAGCGGGCTGACAATATCCACTACATCGCTGAGGAGTGTCGAGAGATCGACCAGCGCGTACGATCCGGATTGATGGGTATCGCTGCGCGCAAGGTGCATCAGGTCTTCGACCAGCGCGCGCAGCCGATGCATTTCATTCGCAAGATCGTCCAGCGCTTGCTCATAATCCTCTGGTGTGCGGCGCTGGCTCCGCATAACGCCGAGGATTGTCTGCATCGCCGCTAATGGCGTCCGCGACTCATGTGATGCGTCAGCGGTGAAGCGCCGCTCACGCTGAAATAATTCGTCAAGGCGGGCCAGCATGGCATCGAAGGTGGCGGCCAGCCGCCCAACTTCATCATCCGTCACCGGCATGTTCAGCCGAGCGTGCAAATCGTGCGCTGAAATGCGGCGCGCCGTTGTCGTCATGGTGTCGATCGGCGTGAGCGCCCGCGCCGCCAGCAGGTAGCCTCCAACCATGGCAACGCCCACCAACAATGGAATACACAGCAACAATGCGACAAGCAGCTGTTGCAGCGTATCATCCGCGCTGTCCAGGGTTTGCGCGACCTGCATGACGCCAACCACAGTGTTGTTCTCCTCAATTGGCGCACTGATAAATCGGATATTTTTATCCTGTGAACTGTCGAGCAGCGTAGCAAAGGTTGTCTGCCCGCGCGCGGCTATCGCGATACTCATGGCGTCAACCGGCAGATCGCTATACGGGCCGACAGCCTGCAATACGTCTCCCTGCACGCTCAGCACACGGATCGTCAGGCCACGATCTCGCAGCCGGGCCAGATCAGATGTTTCAGGAATGCTGTCGGAGAGCGTCAAACGACCATTTTCAATGTTGATAGCCGCGACAGCTTGCGCCACGCTGAGTTGCAGCAAATCATCGATCGCGCCGTACAAGCTGCGCGCCATCATGATATAGACGAACGCGCCAAAAGCCAGCAACGCCGCCAGCAGCAGCGCCGCAATCCACAATGCGAAGCGCACGCGTATGGTCCTACATTGATGGCGCAGCCATGCTATGAGCGCCGATGGCGTGCGTAAACGCGCAACAGCGGCTGTCCTGTCTGCTACTTTACTCCCCAGACTGCTTGGTTGAGTTTTAATTCGTCGCAGCATCCGCGTCCGCCAATATTCGGTAGCCCGCGCCACGCACGGTTTGAATGAGCTTGGTCGCATACGGATCGTCAATTTTCCGCCGCAGATTGCGGATATACACATCCACCACATTTAACTCGTGGTACACGTCGTAGCTCCAGACCTGATCAGCGATGATTGTGCGGGTCAGGATCTGGCCCGGCACGCTCATGAGGCTTTCTAAGATTGCGTATTCCCTGGCCGTGAGATCGATAACTTTACCGGCGCGCTTCACAATCCGTGTGCGTGGGTCGAGCGAAAGGTCGGCAACTTCGAGGAGCGGCGTTTTGGGAAGATCGCCCGCACGGCGCGTCAGCGCTCGGACGCGTGCCAGCAACTCCCGTATGGCAAACGGTTTCACCAGATAATCGTCTGCGCCAGCGTCCAGGCCGGTCACACGGTCGTCCACGGTGTCGCGGGCGGTGAGCATCAGGATCGGCATCTCCTTGCCCTGCATGCGCAACGTGTGGCAGACGACGAGGCCATCCGGCGGCGGTAGCATCACATCAAGAATGATCATGTCGAACGAGGCACTGTCGGTCCAGTCCAGCGCCTCCGCGCCGGTGTAGGCCAGATCAACTGCGTAGCCATGCTCCTCCAGGCCGCGCTTGATGTAGGCCGCCAGCGTGCGTTCGTCTTCGACTAATAAGATATGCATGCATGTACTCCAGCGTGTTGCGTGCAGATATGTTGATGGTCACATTGATCGAATCTGTTCTTCCCGCACGGTCGACGCAGGCATGTGCCAGGCAGGAACGGCAACGCGCACGCCCAAACAGAGCGAGAGCCATGCGACACCCGCAGCGAACCCGGCCAGCACGTCGGTCAGGAAATGCACCCCGAGATACAGGCGGCTGAACCCAACCAGTCCCATGAGCAGCAGCACCGCCACCGTCAGTCCCACCCGTGCAGTGCGGCGGGACAGTAGCGGTACCAGCAGCGCGAGTAGCGCGCCGTACACAATCACCGAGGCCATGGCATGGCCGCTCGGAAAGCTCCAATCCGTTTCCACGATTAAAGGATGTGCCAACAGTGGACGGGCGCGCTGAAACACATCTTTCAATAGCAAATTGAGCGCTTCGCCACCGCCGAGCGCTACGATCCACAGCGTTACGTCGGCCCAGCGTCGCCGCCATGCCAGCGCCGCCATAACCAACGTGCCGATTGCTACCGCTCCGTACGAACCGAAGTCCGTAATTACGCGCATGATGACCGTCAACAACGGCTGCGTATACTGCTGCAGAGCCACCGAAAACGGCATGTCGAGTGACGCCAGCGTTTCATGACCGACGACGCTATCGGCGATTTGCCCAAATATATATACGCCCATAATGCTAATCATTAGCCGCGCAACGACCAGCGGGCGATCATGCAGTACCTGCAACACCCACGGCAGCGAATGAGGGTGCGCCTGCACCTGCCGCCAGGTCAGCACGCCAAACACGCCAACGCCAATCATTGCGGCAGTAACCCAGCCCGCCTGTCGCAGCCAGCGTTCCACAATCAGCAGGTGCTGCCCGCCAAAGTAGCCGAGCGTGCCGATTAGCAGCGCCCAACTGATGCCGCCCAGCACATTGTAGTGCAGAAAAATGCCGTATGGCATGCGCCCCACGCCAGCAAGGAAGGCGGCCAGCACGCGCAGCAGCGCGACAAAGCGACCAAAAAACACCGTCTTGGGGCCGTGCTGGTCGAACCAGCGCTGCGCCTGATCGAGATGCTGCGGCGCGACACGCAGCCAGCGCCCATGACGCGCCAGCAGCGCCAGGCCGTAGCGCCGCCCGGCCCAATACCCCAGGCTGTCGCCAACAATCGCCGCCACGGTAGCGACCGCTAGCACCATCCAGAGCGGGAACAAGCCCTGTGCCGCGCCTGCCGCCGTCAGCAACAGCACTGTCTCTCCAGGCAGCGGCAGCCCGGCACTTTCCAGCACAATGAGTAGCCCCAGGCCAAACAGACCATAGTGGCTGATGAATGGAGCGAGCCAGGATAGCATGGATGTACTCCTTGAATGTTATGCTGCCTGCTTCCATCCACAGGCGTCTACTTCCTATAGATTACTGTACACACTGAACATGAAGCGAAGATGAAAAATCTGGGAGCGCTGTGCGTAGATGGCTTTCATGTACGCTTCATCTCGGAGCATTATGCTCTTGGCATGGTGACGAACGGCGTTCACTACACATACACTTCTATGAGAAAGGGCAGAGATTCTATGCATGTCGCATTCATACGCAATGTTGCCGTTGCTGCGCTGGTTGTCATGGTCGCGCTTGCCGGGTGCGGCGCAGGCCAAACAACGAGTAGCTCAAGCGCGTCAGTGGCAAGCGCGGCGTCTGGTGGGCGCACATCAATCGCGTTGCCAGCCACTTCACCTGCGGGCAGCACATCCGCAACCGAGCAGCCCCTCGCGCCCGAACAGAACCCGGTTGGCGACATTCCCGACAATCAGGCGTTCGTGGCCTACAGCGCCTCGCCGGGCGGCTACACGCTGGAGGTGCCGGAAGGCTGGGCGCGCAGCGTCAACGGCACGGACGTACAATTCGTCAGCAAATTCGATGGCCTGTCGGTGAACGTGGTGCCAGTATCCGCTGCGCCGACCGCCTCGGCCAATGATCCTGCGGTTGCCGCACTGGTACAGGCCGGCCGCGCCGTGACGGTGCAGAATGTGAAAACTGTCACGCTTCCGGCTGGCAAGGCCGTGCTGGTGACGAGCACGGCCAACTCGGCGCCCGACCCGGTGACGAACAAACAGGTTCGGCTGGAGCAGAACACGTATATCTTCTTCAACAATGGCAAAGAGGCCATGCTGAATCTGTGGGCTCCACAGGGCGCTGATAACGTGGACCAGTGGAATCACATCGCGCAGAGCTTTCGCTGGCAATGAAACGAACGACGATGAACGTGGTTGACGCGCGCGAACTTTATCGCTTTTATCACGTCGGCGACACGGAAGTTATGGCCTTGCGCGGCGTGAGTCTGGCAGTCGCGCCGGGCGAATTTGTTGCCGTGATGGGGCCATCGGGCAGCGGCAAATCCACGCTGCTGGCCTGCCTGGCCGGGCTAGACGAGCCGGATGGCGGCTTTGTCGATATGCTGGGCCGCCGCATGAGCCGCCGCCCGGAGCCGGAACGCGCCGCGTTGCGCGCAACCGCGATGGGCATGCTGCTGCAATCCGGCAACCTGTTCGCGCATCTATCGGTCGAGAATAACATCCGGCTCCAGATGCGGCTGGCCGGCAAGCACGACGAGCAACGCCTGACGATGCTGCTCGATCAGGTGGGGCTGACGGAACGCCGGCATGCCCGCCCGTCGCAGCTTTCGGGCGGCGAGGCCGCGCGGGCCGGGCTGGCTGTGGCGCTGGCCGCCGTGCCGCCGCTGCTGGTGGCCGACGAACCGACCGGCGAAGTTGACGCGGAAACCGAGGAATCAATCCTCGATCTGTTTGCGGCGCACTGTGACTCTGGCGGCGCGGTGCTGGTCGTGACGCATAGCGCGCCGCTCGCCGCGCGGGCCGACCGTGTTGTGCCGCTTGAAGATGGGAGAGTAAAACATGGCTGATCTGCTGACCACACCACGTCGGCATGGGTTGGTTGCCCCACCGCAGCCGACCACCACGGCATTAGCACACGCGCGCAACGTTGGACGCAGCTACCGGCGCGGCGACACCGAAGTCGTGGCGGTGGCCGATGCGACATGCACCATCATGCCGGGCGACCGGATCGCGCTGGTCGGGCCGTCCGGCAGCGGCAAATCCACGCTGCTGCATCTGCTGGCGGGTCTCGACACGCCAACCTCCGGCGAACTGACATGGCCGGCGCTGGGCGAGCGCGCAACCTTGCGCCCGCAGAAAATCAGCGTGGTGTTTCAGTCGCCGAGCTTGCTGCCGCAACTGAGCGTGATCGAGAATGTCGAACTGCCGTTGCTGCTGGTCGGGTCAAGCACCTCGCTGGCGCGGGCGGCGGCGCGCGACACACTGGCGCGCATCAATCTGGCCGATCTTGCCGACAAATTGCCTGAGGAGTTGTCCGGCGGGCAGGCGCAGCGAGTGGCGTTGGCGCGCGCGCTGGTCATGCAGCCACGGCTCATGCTGGCCGACGAGCCGACCGGACAACTCGATCATCCCACGGCCCAGCAGGTCTTCGACGAATTATTTGCGGCACTCGACGGAACAGACACGGCCCTGGTTGTGGCAACCCACGATCGTGCGATTGCCGAACGGTTGCAGCAGAGCTGGCGCATGGCAGCATGGCACGTTGGAAGGAGCCAACCGATGATCACCTCACTTTGGCTGTCCGGGCTGCTGGCTCGTCGTCCTGGCCGTTTGTTGGGTGCAGTGGTCGGCGTCGCGTGTACGGTGGCGTTGCTGGTGGCGCTGGGCGCGTTCGTATCCAGCAGTGCCGCCACGATGACCCGCCGCGCGGTCGCCGCCGTGCCGGTCGACTGGCAGGTGCTGCTCGCGCCGGGCGTCGATCCCGCAACGGCAACTCAGGCACTCCACGCGACGACGCCAACTCGCGCCGTCGCGACAGTCGGCTATGTGGATGTGGCGGGCTTGACTGCGACCACTGGCGGCACTGTCCAGACAACTGGCGCGGGCAAAGTGCTTGGCGTAGATGCGACCTACCGGCAGCATTTTCCGTCAGAATTGCGTTTGCTGGTCGGCTCGCTAGATGGCGTGCTGGTGGCACAGCAAACCGCCGCGAACCTGCATGCCGGAGTCGGTGATACGGTCACGATTCAGCGTGTTGGGCTGCCGCCGGTTGATGTCAAAGTGAATGGCGTGGTCGATCTGCCGTATGCCGACTTGCTGTTCCAGGCCGTCGGCGTGCCGGCTGGCACGGCTCCGCAAGCGCCGCCCGACAACGTGCTGCTGCTGCCGGCCGCGCAGTGGCACACGCTCTTCGATCCCCAGGTCGCCGCGCGCCCAGATTCGGTACGAACGCAATTGCACGTCCGGCTGGCGCAGGATCTGCCGTCTGACCCCGGTGCGGCCTTCATCGCGGTGCAGCAACTCGCGCACAATTTCGAGGCGCGCATCGCTGGCAGCGGCGTGGTTGGCGATAATCTCACGGCGCGGCTGGACGGCGCGCGCGCCGATGCGCTGTATGCCCGCGTGCTGTTCCTGTTCATCGGGCTGCCGGGCGCGGTGTTAGCGCTGCTGCTGACGGCGGCGATTGTGGCATCGGGCGGCGGGCGTCGTCGCCAGGAGCAGGCGCTGCTGCGCGTGCGCGGCGCGACTACGGCGCAGGTGTTGCGGCTCGAAAGCGTGGAAGCGCTGCTGGTCAGCATCGGTGGCATGCTGCTGGGCCTGCTCATCGCCGCGCTGGCGGTGCGGTTCCTCACGCCCGACACCTCCCTGTTCGATCAGAGCACATGGCGTTGGACACTTGGCGCGAGCATCGTCGGGCTGGCGCTGGCGATTGGCACGGTGCTGGCGCCCGCATGGCGGCAGGCGCGCCACAGCACGGTGGCTGCCGGGCGGCAAGTGATTGGCCGCGCGCGCCCACCGCTCTGGCAGCGCTGGTATCTGGATGTGATCGTGCTGGCAATCGCAGCGGTGATGTTCTGGCGCACGGCCAGCACCGGCTATCAACTGGTGCTGGCACCCGAGGGCGTGCCGCAAACGTCGGTGTCCTACGAGGCGTTTCTCGCGCCGCTGGGCCTGTGGATCGGCGTCGGGTTGCTGGCGCTGCGGCTGTGGAACAGCGGCCTTGAACATGGCGGGCGCGTGCTGCGCGCGCTGTTTCAGCCGTTCGCACATGGACTGTCGGGCATTGTCGCCGACGCGATGGGCCGCCAGCGGGTGCTGCTGACGCACGGCATTGTGCTGGTGGCGCTGGCGTTTGCCTTTGCCGTCTCGGTGGCGCTGTTCAATACGACCTATGCGGCCCAGGCGCGGGTGGACGCCGAATTGACCAACGGCGCGGATGTGCAGGTCAGCGGCATGACGGCGGGCGCGCCGGGCAGCATGCTGGCGCAACTTGCCGCACTGCCGGGCGTCGCCGCCGCGCAGCCGCTGCAACACCGCTTTGCCTACGTCGGCACCGATTTGCAAGACATCTTCGGCATCAATCCGCAGCAGATCGGCAGCGTCACGCACATGGCGAATGCGTATTTTGCGAACGGCGACGCGCAGGCGACGCTTGCGAAGCTGTCTGCCACGCCGGATGGCGGTGCTCGTGTCCGAGGAAACGGTGAAGGATTTTCAACTCAATCCAGGCGATCAGCTCAACTTGCGGCTGCAAAGCGCTAAAGACCATCAATACCATGTTGTTCCATTCCACTTCATCGGAATCGTGCGCGAGTTTCCCACTGCGCCGAAGGATTTATTCCTGGTTGCCAATGCGTCCTACATCGCCCAACAGACCGGCACTGGCGCGGCGGAAACAGTGCTGCTGCGGACAACCGGCGACCCGGCGGCGGTCGCGCAGGCAGCCCAGGCGCTGGTGCAGAGCCTGCCGGGCGTCAAAGCGACGGATATTGGCGCAACACAGCGCGTGATTGACTCCGGCCTGACAGCGGTCGATCTGCGCGGGCTGACGCGCTTGCAACTGAGCTTTGCGGTGCTGCTCGTTGCTGGCGCGACCGGCCTGGTGTTGGCGCTCAGCTTAGTCGAGCGGCGGCGCAGCTTCGCCATCCTGGCGGCGCTCGGCGCGAAGGATCGTCAGCTTGGAGCGTTCACGTGGAGCGAAGGCACGCTGCTGTTAGTCGGCGGCGCGCTCGTCGGCATCGCGACTGGCGTTGGACTGGCGAAGATGCTAGTGACGATCCTGACGAATGTATTCGACCCGCCGCCCGAGATGCTGGCTGTGCCGTGGCTGTACCTGGCGCTGCTTGGCGGGGCCGGCGTGCTGTCCACGCTGCTCGCCGTGCTATCGGCGCAGTGGGCAAGCCGCCGCCTGGTGACGGAGTCCTTGCGCGAGTTGTAGTGGACGATAGTAGAGGATTGCCCACTGCTGGCTGTAGGACTCCGTTGCTACAGCATACAACAGATGCCAGTGGGAAATTTGTTTAAAAACAAACCGCATGAATGTTGCTGGAATGAAAACGTTATTATGCGTGGCAGCCGTGAGAACGAATGACTAAAAGACCGATCGGATAGCACATCTTTCACTACTGGCTGCCGCCCATTCATCGTCGCCGTTCATACCGCCGGTAAAAAGAAAACTGCTCTGGTCCATCTTTTGCTGCTCTTGGCGCTATGCGATCTCTGTTTCACATGGCGCTGCTGATCATCATGGTATGCCTGCTTGTCGAGTGTTCCGGGCTGTCCTCAGCCGGGCAGGCCACCAGCCTCGCGCAGCAGCCGACGAGCATGCCAGCCACCTCGCCGCCTGCTGCCACAGCCATGCCAACCAGCGTTCCGACGTTCACGCCAACCCAAGCTCCAACATTTCTTCCTGCTGTTGAACCAACTCCCGCGCCTGCGCCACCGCCAGCCTGGAGCTACCCGATTGGTCGCCCCGGCCAGCCGCTCGGCGATGGCTTCTTTATTCGGCACGGTTATGAAACTGAAAACACCTGGTACAATCCAAGCTACTGGCACACCGGCGAAGACTGGTATGCAGTAAACAACGGCGAGACGGCGGGCGCGCATGTCGACGCAGTAGCAGATGGCACCGTAGTCTACGCTGGCTCGAACTATCCTGGTCGCGTCGTGATCGTCCAGCATGCGGGCGGGCTGTTCTCGATGTACGGCCACCTCGATTTCAACTTGCTGGTACAGAACGGTCAACAGGTCACCCGCGGCCAGCAGATCGGCACCGTGCTGAAGCGCAGCGACGATGTGCCGAGCCACCTGCATTTCGAGATTTCGCACGTTTTTAACGAAAGGTGCAGTCAATGGCGCGAATCCGCGCTATGATTTTCGCTGCGGGCCGAATTGCCCGCCCGGTCCCGGCTACTGGCCCATCCGCGCGCCGGACCTGCCGAGCGATCTTGGCTGGCGCACGCCGACGCACGTCATCAATGGGCGCGCATGGTCGTTCGAAGGTAATACCGCGCCGCCTCAGGTCGTCGTCGCAACTGCGCCAGTTTCGCCGAGCGTAGCGCTCTGGTCCGCGCCGCCGGGCGACGCATCGGCGCAGGTACTGGAGCAGCTTGCGCTTCAGCCGGGCGCGCAGTTTCCGCTGCTTGGCGTCCATGTCGGCCCCGAAGACCAACGCGCAACCAGCGCGGCGGGCTACCAGCTTTGGTACCACATCGGCCCGCCGAATGGCCGCGACGGCTGGGTGCAGGCTGCCGTCCCTTCCAAATTTGAGACCGGCTCTGATGGGCGACCGTCGAGCGTGTACTTCAACATGGTTCCGCTTAACAGATGAGCAATGTGTTTTGTTGTTTTAGATACGCGCCCGACACATTCCAACACCTTGCTTTGAATCGTGCGCCATGACGACGCTGCTTTCTGGCATGTACAGATCTCTGGCTTGACCTCCGCCAACATAAGTGCCGTCCAGCTACGCCGCCTGTAGCAGACTATCGAAGCCGAACTGCTTGCCGATGAAGCGCGCCAGCAGCGGTGTGAACATGAGCCTCATGGTCAGGTAGCTGAGCTGCACACCGAGGCGGCTGCCGGGGACAAACGTCTTTGCGAAGCGCCGGGCTTTGCGCTGCTTGTCTTCGACGAAGGGGCGCACGCGCCGCTCGTAGGCCGCGAAGGCCGCACGATAGTCATTCGTCTTGCCCAACTCCTCGGCCAGGATGTAGGCCCCGCCCATCGCCGTCGACGCGCCCTGCCCCGAAATCAGCGTCAGGCAGTGCGCCGCGTCACCGACCAGCGTCACCCGCCCGTCGGACCAGCGCGGCATGCAAATCTGCGTGACCGTGTCGAGGTAGATCGGGGTGGAATCGCTGATCGAGGCGATCATCTGCGGAATGACCCAGCCCGCGCCTTGATAGTGCGCCTCCAGCATCGGTTTGCGCTGCGCGGCGGCGACATGGCCCGCATCCGGCGCATGGTAGACCAGCAGTGCGGTGTAGCCGCCGTGATGGTCAGGATAGACCGTCGCCTGGCGGTTGGGTTCCAGGCAGATGAGCGCGCCTTCCTCAAAGTGGTCCAGGTTCGGCACTGGGAACGTCGCGAAGTAGTAGCCGAGATAGCGTGCGAACTGGCGCTCGTCACCGAAGACCAGCCCGCGGACGTTCGAGTGCGTGCCATCGGCACCGACCACGAGGTCAAATGCCTCCTGGGTGCCGTTCGCGAACGTCACGGCGACCTGCTCGGGCGTCTGCTCGATCTGCTGGACTGAGGCACCGAAGCGGATCGGAACCGTGTCGCGGATTGTGTCGTACAGGGCGGCTTCGAGATCGGGGCGCATCGTCTGGATCATCTTGTCCTGAAAGGCGCGCTGAAAGACGGCGGTGGGCAGGCGCGCCAGCGTGCGCCCACCGCCATCCTTGAAGATAAAGTAGGGCGCGGTGATCTGCTGCTGGCGCAGCGCGGAGATGATCTGCATCCGCTCGGCGACATCCCAGCCGCTGCCGGCAAAGTCGATCGCGTAGCCCTCCGGGCGCAAGTGCGGCGCCTGCTCGACGATCGTAGGCTGCAAGCCGTGGTGGTGCAGCCAGTACGCCAATGTCAGGCCAGCGATGCCTGCGCCTGAGATCAATACCGTTTGCCCACGTGGTGCGCGGTCCTCCATGATCAAAGCCCTCCTTTCGAGTGGTGTAGGTACAAAGCGGCAGATGTGCTGTGTATGATTGCATTCAAAATCAGATGCTGCTTGTTCAGTATACTCCTTGAGAAAAGCGATGCAATCATGTTCTTTCGCTTTCTGCTATCAGCTTGGCTCCATAGTGTTGTGTAATCAACTGCACTATACTGCTCATGATCGCCATGGAACAATCGCGCACGTGCTTTCGTCATATATTTGCAACCTTTGAAACACAAAGCCATGCGTATGATGCGTTCATGTCCATCATGAGCATGCAAGAATGTTGCTGTTTGAGATCTATTGAGGGTTTGAAAGAGAGCTTTTGATATGAAGATGTTTTCTCGATTGGTGATAGGTGCGATGGCGATGGGCATGTTGGTCGCCTGCGCCGCGCCCACACCTGCCTCACCCAACACGCAGGTGCCAACTTCCATTAGCGCTCAGGTGCCCGCGGCAGTTACTGCGCCGCCCGCGCCGACGAGCGCCTCACGGAGCGCAAATACTCCGGTCCCAAGCCATGCTCCAACGACGACCACCGCACCAACCGGTGTGCCCGCCGCGACAATGGTGGTGCCACCAACCAGCGCGCCGACATCCGCGCCAACTGCCGTGGTGCAGCCAACCAGCGCGCCTACTGCACAAGTTGGCAGCGAGCTGTTGTTTCTGCGAGGCGGTGTGCTGACGGCGCTCGACATGCAGAGCAAACAGGAGCGCCAGATTGCCGACAATGTGCGCGATTTCGCAGCCACGCCGGACGGCAGCACGATTGCATTGATTTGCAACGTCGAGGGTGCAACCGACCTGTGGACGGTGAAGCGTGACGGCAGCGGCTTGACGCAACTAACCACGAACGGCAACCAGCGCATGGAAGCTATGCCTTCCTGGGCACCGGACGGCAGCGCGTTGGTGTTTGCCTCGTCCACTTCAAGCAATCAGTATACACTCCAGTGGCCCGCATGGGGAGCGTGGTGCGCCGTTAGCGAGGTGCATATCTGGGAGGTTGCGCAACAATCCGAGATGACACTTGCGCCTGGCTGCGATCCAGCCTTTGGCCCAGATGGCAAGCGTATTGCCTATGCCGCCCCGCCAACACAGCAGGTACAAGGGTTGAACACAGGTGGCGCGCCCGCTGCTGTCAACACCATTCGGCTGATTAATCGACAGGGACAGAACGGTTGGGACTTCGCGCGAGCTGACGGACAGGAAGCTGCCGCACCGAACAACGGCCATGTGGTGTATGGACCGGCATGGTCGCCGGACGGCAGCCAGGTGGTGTACCACCGCTTCCTCGGCTACCAGGCGCTGGTCGATATTGACATGAGCGAGATTGCTGCTTCGTTTAAAGGCAGCGGTCAGTCGCTTGCTACTGGTGCGGGCTGGTTGCTGCCTGCCATCTTCGCGCCGGATGGCAGCCGCGTTGCCATCATCGAGAATAATTACAGCGATGCGCGTGGCTTTGGCGGCTACGACAATTGGTCGGTAGAGGTGATTAGTACCAGCGGCTCGCGCTCGATCCAGCTTCCGTCGCAAACGGTTACTGCTGTTGGACAGAGCGTGGACATGCTGCGGCGCGCTCAGCATGCCGTTTGGTCGCCTACTGGCGATATTATGGCTGTGCAACTGCCGCCGGACTGGAAGCCTGATCTCTCGGCCAACGAGCCGCTCGGTATCGACGATGTGGCGGGCGAGGTATGGCTGTGGCAGCCGGGCAACGCGCCACAGCAGCGTGTCGCGCAGAACGTTGATTTCGCCTCGCCGCTGGCATGGCTACCTGCTGCGCAATAGATGGGTCAAGATGTGTTAGTAACACAAGCTGGAGCCGAGATTGCCTCGGCTCCAGCCTTTCATGCGGTGGCTTACAAAGTGGCTGGCTGCTGTTGGAATGGCTCGTGGCGGTACCGATCAAGCAGCTTGGCAACCTCTTCTGCTTCACCACCGAGAAATGCCTCAGGAATGAGCACATCATAGCCAGTCGCGGCCCGGCAGGCAGATACATTCGCGAGAAGCGAAGCGTCGTTTGTGTTATGGCATGGGCGCAGGAGCAGCGCGAGCCGCCGTAACAAGCCTGCCAAAACCCCCGTTGCTGCTGGCATGCGCTGCTCATAGCTCTGTACATACGGCTGAATATTGTGGAGCGCAATACCGAGTTGGCGGCTGCTGCCCAGCGCCAATAGATTCCTGTGCTTGGTGCTGATGCCAACATGCTCGATATTTCCCCAAGCGATAAACGCAGCGCAATGGCCTAGATTCAAAAGCATACCTTTAGAGTCAAGTATGACACCTGCATGGCGATCTTTGCTCAGCGGCCAGAAAGCAATGCCGACCGCTGTCAGAATACATGCCAGCATGACAATGCTGACGTTAAGCACAGGTCCTGAAACCCGTTGTACCACGATGCTGCTCTGCGCCGTGAACCAGGCAGCAAGAAACCAGCAGACAAGCGCAACTGTTCGGAAGCGTGCGAAGTGCGGCGTGATGTGCATAATGATGTGCCTCGATGTGCTATTACATTGTTCCTATTTTTAGGGTACATCAAGCGACATGACAAAAAGATTACTCTTGAATGAAAAAGTGATAACAAAATTGTTATGAAAGCTACGTATCTCCAGCTTGGATTTCGAGCGTGGTTTTATGTTCCGCATCCCTTGCGCTGTCTCCACATGCGTTCTTCCGCTGTGCCATCCACAATCTACAATCGGCAATTGGTGATAAGTGGTGCCGGATCGACGTTGCCATGTGCGCTGCGGACCTCGTAGTGCAGGTGCGGGCCAGTGGCCATGCCGGTGCTGCCGACGTTGCCGATGCGCGTGCCAGCCGTTATCGTCTGCCCCTCAACCACATCAATCATATTGAGGTGCGCGTAGGCCGTGCTCCAGCCCGCCCGCTCATTGACGATGATGACGAAATTACCGCCCGGCCAGCTGTTGGGGAACACATGCGCGACGCCGCCGAGCGTCGCCACCACGGGCGTGCCGCGCGTCGCATCGGGCTCGTCATAGCCGTCGCCGTCGGCGTCGATCACCAGGTCAACTGCGCCCATGGTCGCGGCGGGCGTGTGAGTCCCTTCGCCGTAGCCCTGTGTCACCATGAGACGCTGCGCGGTTAGCAGCGGGCAGCCGTGTGGTCCATCGGCTTGCAGCGTGAATGCGGGCGTCTGGCGGGCTGCTGCTTCCTTGCGCTCCTGAAGCATCTCGTTTCGCAGTGCGGGCATGTCGTCAACAAACGGCGCGCTCCACGCGGCGGCCTGCTGCTGTGACAGAATCATTGCATGCCGTAGTTGATTCATGTCTTCGGTGACTGATGGACGCGGCGCAACTGAACGTGTTGATAGTGCGCCGCGCGCCGCTGGTGCCGGTTCAATATGAATAGCGCGCGGCGGCCCCGGTAGTGCCTGCGGCTGCGTGAGCGTCAGCGCAGCGGCCAGCCCAATTCCCGCCACAGCAACGGCTTGCGACAGAAGACGACCATTCGATGGTGGCGCAGCTACGGTTGCAGCAAGCAGCCGAGGCGAAATGTTGAAAATAGCGGCAAGGCGCGAGCAGCTATGCGGGTCGAGCGGCGCGAGTTCATGCTCGATCTGCGCGAGCATGCGGGCGGGAATGCCACTCATCAATGCAAGTTCGGAAAGCGTCCAGCCGTGTGTAAGACGTAATGCACGAACGTGGGCCACGGAACATCCTTTGCTTGTTGTAATTGCGAGGTCATGCGGGCACGGCGAGGTGTCGTGCTGCAAAGAGCATAGCATGAAGCTGTGTAGCTGAGGATGACAGGTTGTTTACAGAGGATGATAAACAGGTGATAGGCAAGGGAGCGTTTTTACGCTTTGTTCTTTACCGAATTTCGTCGTACAGCGCTTCCAATCGTGGCATGATCGTCGTCCAATCGTAGCTGGCTTGCACCAGCGCGCGCCCGGCAGCGCCGAGCTTCCTTGCCAGTTCGCGGTCGTCAATGAGGTGCAGCACGGCCTGCGCGAACTGCTCCGGCTGATCAGCCAGCAGGCAATGTTCGCCGTCGCGGAGACCTAGCACGCCTTCCGCGCCCATGCTGGTGCTGACCACCGGCGCTTCGAGTGATAAGGCTTCCAGCAACTTGAGTCGCACGCCACCGCCGATTCGCATCGGTACCACGTACACTGTCGCGCTGGCGATATAGGGCCGCGCGTCGGGTACTTCACCGACGACCACCGTCGCGCCGCCCGCTGACAGCGCATGGATCGCAGGCGCGGGCCGCTTGCCGATGACGATGAAGCGCGCATCTGGACGATGGGCACGGATGCGCGGCAGCACTTCATGAGCAAAATATAACGCGGCGTCGATATTCGGGCGGAAGTCGAGCGTGCCGGTGAATACGAGTGCCGGGCCGTTGAAGCTTAACGTCTCATGTCGAAGCGCCGTCCGGCTGAACTCGGCGGTGTCCACGCCATTGGGCACCACGCCGATTCGCGCGGCGGGCTGAAGTGCCTGTAACGTGCGCCGATCGTCCTCTGATACTGCCACCACGCTGTCGCATGCCAGCATAACGCGCTGCTCATAGCGGGCCAGTTTCAGCCACTGTACCAGCGAGTAGGCCGCCGCCGCGCCTGAGCGAGCAGCAGCTTGTGGTGATCTTACATTACGGTGGAGTGATCTCAGGCTGGCTTGTGCCGCCCGCTTCTGTAGCACAAATTCTGCATTAAACTGATCCAAAACAAGGCGAGAACTACAAACCGATAACTGCGAACTCACTGATTGCGCGCCACTCAGGGCCGTGGTTTGTGGTTCCTGGTTTTGAAGATATGTCGCCATCTCAATGCTCTCGGCTTGTACGATGTCGAATGACTCGCGGGACAGCAGCGTTTGGAGCGCATTGGCGTAGGCGCGCGAGGCATTACGCAGCGCCATGTCAGGCAGCGGCGAGGCCAGCGTGGTCCATGCGCGGCGTAGCGTGCTGCGTGGTTCGGGGCCGCGTACAGTGAGCAGGCGACAGTGCTCACGAAGTGGCGCCATGACTTGCTCGGCGTCAGTGTCAGGCGCAAATGTCAGGCATGTTACGGTATGGCGAACAGATAAGCCGCGAATGATCTGGTAAATGCGCATGGTGCCGCCGCCGTAGGGCGGGTATGGCGGATAAGGCGAGAGAATGAGGATGTTCATACGTCAGCCAACAAGTCTAGAGCAAGGAGAGCGCAAGTATCCATAGACGCGGCAAGAAGATAATCACGCCAACCACCACCGCGCCGAGTGCCGCCAACAGCACTGTGCCCGCTGCTACGTCTTTGGCGATCTTTGCCAGCGGATGATACGACGGCGAAGCAAGATCGACCGCTGCCTCAATCGCAGTGTTCGCGCCCTCGGCACAGATCACGATCATGATAGCGAGCACAATCGTCAGCCACTCGGCCCGGCTGATCTGGAACGCCGCACCAAGCAGCACGATGATAAAACTAACTGTGGCATGAATCTGAGCGTTGCGCTGGGTACGAAACAGATACACAATGCCTTCAAAGGCGTAGCGGAATGACGCAAACAACGTCGCGGCGCGCGTTGGCCCTCCAGTATGCGGTGGTGCAGTTTCATGCGGTCGTTGTGGCGGTGGAGCGACCAAACTACGATCCCCGCTGCAATCCAAGCCGATCCATGGTCGCTTCCTCACGGCTGCGCATCGCGGCTGCGTCGTCCTCGCCGCGCTCATGGTCGTAGCCCAGCAGGTGCAGCACGCCATGTGCCGTGAGGTAGGCTAGCTCGCGGGCTGTAGAATGGCCGTAGTCCTCGGCCTGTGCAAGCACGTGCTCGTAAGAGATGGCAATATCGCCGAGGTAGCGCGGCGTGTCTGGCGGGCGCACAAATGAAGTGCCCGGCGCATCTTCTTCGCTGGCGAACGATAACACATCAGTTGATTTGTCCATGCCACGATACGTATGATTCAAATCGTGAATTGCCACATCGCTAGTAACCAGCACACTGAGTTCAACTGGCTCGCTGATGCCCTCGCCCTGGAGCACTGCCACAACCGTCTGTTCAATAAGTTCCGCATCTACATCAGCTTCATACTGTTCATCAACTTGAATATCTACAGCTACATCCATGATATTTCCACAGACAGCACACATATTAGGCGACTTACTTAATAAGTTGCGGCGCGTATTCGACGCGCGGGTGGTAAATGCCCTGCAAGGTCGTGATAAACGCCTGGCGAATACGAGCGATATCTTGCAACGTCAACGAGCTTTCGTCAAGCTGCCCACTGCGCACGCGCTCATCAATTATGGACGTGACCATGTCCTCCAGCGTTTGTTTGTCGCCGTTGTTGGTGCTGCCATTCGCCTGCGCCCGTGAGGACACCAACTTGCCATATTGGACCTTGGAGCGAACCGTCGCCTCAACCGAGTCGGCCAGCATTAAGACCGCTTGTTCGCGGGTTTGCGGCTTCGGGCCAGGGTAGCGGAAGCGCTCGACATTCACCGTGTCTTCTTGTTGAAGCGCTAGCTGATAAAAATGGCGAATGATGCTGGTGCCATGATGGGTCGCAATGAAATCGTATAGCTGATGCGGCAGGCCAGCCGAACGCGCCATGTTGACGCCCTCGCGCACATGGTCGGCAATGATATCGGCGCTGGTCTGGGGGTCAAGGTCGTTGTGAACGTTTTCGCGGTCGCTTTGATTGTCCGTGAAAAAGTATGGTCGCACCGACTTGCCAATGTCATGGTAATAGGCCGCGACCCGCAGCAGCAGCGCGTCTGCGCCAATCGCCTCGGCAGCACTCTCGGCCAGGTTGCCGACCGCAATGCTGTGGTAGTACGTGCCGGGCGCTTCCCGCATGAGCTTACGGAGCAACGGCTGCGAAGGATGTGCCAGCTCCATCAATTGGAACGGTGTGGCAATGCCAGCCAGATTGCCAAGAATATTGTATAAACTTAGCGCAAGAATCGCTGATAGCAAGCCGTTCAAACAGCTTACGATCACTATCGGCAGCACCTGATTTGATGTAAGCTCAATAATATTTGGCAGAGCAAGCGCAAACTGCGTAAGCGCCGTCGCTATAGCAATCACGCCCCCCGCAAGCAAAAATGCCAGTGTGCGCTGCGGGCGGCCGATTGCAAAAATACCGACGAGGCTGCCCATCAGCAGCGCCGCGCCATGGTCAATCTGCCCATTACCCACATACATGATCAACAAGCTGAGTAGTGCGGCGGCCATGACTGCCAGGCCACGGCTGAATAGTGCCGCCAGCAGCATCGAGGTCATGGCTAGGGGAAAGACATACGTCCAATCGGTGATTAGCGGCAATGTGACGCGCGCTAGCAGCAGGGTCACTGCGATCAAGCCGCTGATTACCAACAGCATGCGATTTGACTGATAAATCTGTGGATAGTTCGCGCCAATGTACAAGCCCAATGTCAGTGCCACAAGGCATGCAAGGATACCGCTGCCCGTAAAGCGCTTCCAGTCGTTTTGTGGCTGAGCAATGCCAATGGCTTCAAGCTTTTCTTCGACCTCCGGCGTGATCTTTTCACCCGCGCGCACAATATTTTCGCCCGCGAGCAGCTGCACGATGACCGGTTTGACGCTTTCACGCGCGGCTTTTTTGCGCTGGCGGGTGGCTTCCTCATCAAGCACGCGGTTGGGCTTCAGAAACGCGCCGGTGAAGAGTTGCACCAACTGGGCCTGAACGTCGGTCGGCTCCTGGCGGCTCCAGTATGGCAGTGAGCGGTCGCGCAACTCTGCCACCGCCTGTTCATCCAGTTCGTAACCATATTTTTCAAGCGCGCGATCGTACCAGTACAATGATCGCTGCTGCACACTGCTCCACTGTTCGGAGGTCAGGTTCGTGATCTTTGTCGCCAGGGAAGGCGAAATCACAATAGTATTACTTGGCAGCCCCTCAAGCTTCTGCTGTTTTGCAGAAGTATCAAGGCTCGGATCGTTGCGCACCTGTGTAATGGTTTGCAAAAAACTCGCAAGCTGCTTACGCTGCTCAGTGAGAACATTGGGCAGGCGCTGGTACACCAGCGTGCTCGGCGCGCTTTCGGCCTTGACGCGCTCCTGCTCCGTAGCAATCTGGCTTTCAAACGTCACTGTGCGGGGCGCTTGGATGCTGACGGGACTGGGAAGATCGGGCTGGAGTATAGGCACCGTTGGCGGGCGCATGGCAAGCACCAACCACAATACCAACGCGAGCAGCGCCATCACCATGCTTAGATGATACAACTGGTGGCGTTGGCGCTCGGTTGGTGTCGGGGCCGCACGCGTTTCATGTCGGCCCCGTTGAATTGGAAAGGTTAACATCCTCCGCATGGCAATATCCGTTGCATGCCGGCCACATGTTTATACAATGCAGCCAGTACTCCTTTAACGCTGACTTAGGACGTCGCGGACAATCTGGCTGAGCACACGGCCATCGGTCCGGCCTTTGAAGCGCTGCATCAGCACCGGCATAACCTTGCCCATGTCGGACGGGCTGCTGACGCCAAGCTCGTTGATAACCTCGACCACTTGCGGGCGCAACTCCTCTGGTGTGAGTTGCTTCGGCAGATATGTTTCAAGAATGGCGGCTTCGGCGTCTTCCTGCTCGGCCAGATCTTCGCGCTTGCCCTGCCGGTACGCTTCGGCTGCCTCGCGCCGCCGCTTAACCTCGCGGGCCAGTGTGTCTTGCATGGCTTCTTCGCTCAGCCCAACGTTGCGATCGACGGTCGCTTCATCGCCACTCGTAGCGGCGGCGGTATCATAGGCCGCCTTGACCTGCGCAATCTGCGCATTTTTCAGCGCGGCCATGGCCATGCGCAGCACCTCAACACGCAGCTTGTCGCCGCTGCGCATGGCAGTTTTAATATCTTGTTGAATTTGTTCTTGAGTTGTCATAATTCTTTTAGCACCGTACAAATGAAAGATGGCACTTCATCACACCCTGAAACCAGGTATTTCTTAAACGAACGATAGGTATACATGCTATTGTAGCAAATTCTGGCACATATATGTGAGCAATTTCAAAGGTTTACGCGCCGCATCGAAACGCGGTGCTTTTCGGCCACTATAATTGCGCGGATAGCGCCAACCGCATCGTCAATGTGATCCTGCTTGTTGATGACCACATAGTCGAATGCTTCCGCTTGCTCCAGTTCATGCCGGGCCACGGTGAGCCGTCGATCAAGCTCCTGCTCAAACTCGGTGCGCCGTAGCCGCAGTCGGGCGTACAATTCATCAAACGAACCCGGCATGATGAACACAAACACCGCTTCGGGCGCAATCTGCCGGATGGTTTCACAGCCCTGCACGTCAATGCGCAAAATCACATCTTTGCCGCTGGCAAATGCTTCGCGCACCTCGCTTTTGGGAATGCCCTTGTAGTGACCGTACACCTCGGCCCATTCGAGCAGTTCTTCCTGCGCGATCATCTGCTCGAAGCGCTCCTTGGTCACAAAATGATAATCATAGCCATCGCGCTCGCCGGGCCGGATCGGGCGGCTGGTCGCTGTCACCACAAAGTGGAATGGAAAGCCAAGCTCGCGCATGCGCATCAGCAGCGTGTCTTTGCCCACGCCCGATGGTCCTGACAGCACCACCAATAGCGGATGCGGTGGCTTGCCATCGAACAGCGGGTTGCGGTCTCTCATGCTCATGACGTCGATTCTCCTCTCAGCGTTGCGCCTATGCGACGCGTCGTGTATAGTTACGCTTTACATACAGGAAAAGCGAAAAGAAATACGAACAACAGGCGATGTATTTTGATACACTAACACTTGCCGCTGTGGTTGATGAACTTCGCGCGGTGCTTCTCGGTGGTCGCATACAGCGTGCCATCCTGCCGAACCAATTGAGCATTGCGCTCGAAGTATACGCTCAGCGACGCCGCCACAATGTGATTTTGTCTGCCCACCCGCAGTTTGCGCGCATCCATCTCAGCGCGTCGCGGCCATCGCGCGGGATTGAAGGTGATCCACCGCTCTTGCTGCTGCTGCGAAAATACGTCGTTGGTGGTCACATCATTGGGATTGAACAGCCGGAACTTGAGCGCGTGGTCATGCTTAGTATAGCGAAAGGTCCAGGAGTGCGCAACATCGTTCCGTATGACGATACTGGCGACGATGAGCCATTCGTTTATGAAGATGATGAGACTCTGCGCTGCGAATTAGTCGTGGAAGTGATGGAGCGGCGCAGCAACATTGTGCTTGTGAATGACAACAACGTCATCATGGAGGAGCATCCGCCACGTCACGCCGCTCATGAGCCGCCGCCCGATCCAGCCACGCGAGCCGTATGAGTTGCCGCCGCGCCAGGACAAGCGCGACCCGTGCCATGCCACGGCAGAAGGCATTGAAGCGTTGCTGACCGAAGCGCCCGGCAAAGATCTGGCGCAGGCGCTAGTCGGCGCGTACCGAGGCCTTTCGCCACAGGCCGCCCGTGAAGTGGCATATCGCTGCTGTGGCCAGGTTAATGCGCCGCTGGAGGCTGGCATGCCGTGGGAAGAGATCGCCATGACGGTGCGTTCGCTATGGAGTGAGCCGTGGCAGCCCTGCCTGGCGCGCAACGACGAGGGCGCGCCGCTGGCCTACGCGCCCTACCTGCTTACGCAGTACCCCCATGTCGATCCACAGCCCAGCATGAGCACTGCGCTTGAAGATTTTTATACCAACCGTGAGCCAATTACTGCTCACCGCCAACGCCGTGACGCGCTGGCCGCGCAACTCAATGATGTACGCGATCGGCTTGAGAATCAGCGCCGCCAGCTTGAGGGCGAGATGGAGCAGGCCCGTCAACTTGAACATCTGCGCTGGGAAGGCGAGATGATTTTTGCCTTCATGCACACTGTGCAGCCCGGTCAGACTACGTTGGAGGTTGAAGGCCAATCCATCGCGCTCAATCCAGGCCGCACGCCGGTCGAAAATGCGCAGGAACGCTTCCGCGCCTATGATAAGTCGAAAAGTGCATTAGCCAACGTGCCGGAGCGGCTGGCCGAGGTCGAGGCACGGCTGGCTGGCCTTGACCAATTGATGGCCTTGCTCGAGCTGGCCGATGGCTTCGAGCAGATCGAGGAGATTGGGCGCGAGGCGGTGGAGCATGGCTATTTGAAGGCCAGCAACCGCAAAATGAAGGGCCGTCGCCTGCCGCCGTTGCGGGTCGAATCAAGCGATGGCTTCACGATCTACGTCGGGCGCAGCGCCGGACAGAACGAGCAGGTCACATTTAAGCTTAGCGCGCCCGACGACTTATGGCTGCATGCCCGCAACATCCCCGGCGCGCATGTGATCATCAAGAGCGGCGGAAGTGAGGTACCGGAAACAACGCTACTGGAAGCGGCAGCGTTGGCTGCTGGCTTCAGCAAAGGGCGCAGCGAAGCCGCTGTAGACGTTGAGATTGCGCTCCGCCGCCATGTGCGGCGAGTGCCCGGCGGGCCGCCCGGCCTCGTCAATTATCGTGCTGAGCAAACCGTCCGCGTAGCACAGCGCCAGCCAAAGGCATAAGATACTGTAAAGGTTTTAGGGGCTTATCAATGTCAACATGCCGGTACAAAACTGGCATATGTCTTGCTGCGTTTGCATGTAACCCAACAGCATAACTACAAAGGAGGCAATGATGCACATCCGCAACCGCACCCTGCTGAGTGTCATGGTGGTACTAGTCGCGCTCCTACCGTTCGGCGCTATCCATGCGCAGCAAGGCAGCCGCTACTTCCCTGAAACCGGCCACACCGTTTCTGGTCACTTCCTGGAATACTGGCAGAAAAACGGTGGATTGCCGGTATTCGGCTACCCGCTGACCGATCAACAGCAGGAAAATGGCCGCGCTGTACAGTATTTTGAGCGGCAGCGCTTTGAATTGCATGCCGAAAACCAGCCGCCGTATGACGTACTGCTTGGACGCTTGGGCGATGAGTTGCTGCTGCGGCGTGGCACCAACTGGCAAACCGACGTTCCGCCAGCTAACCCGGCGCCGGGCTGCACGTACTTCAATCAGACGCGCCACAATGTGTGCGATCAGGGCAGCGGCGTCGGCTTCCGCACCTACTGGATGACGCACGGCCTGGAGTTCGACGGGCGCGCGGGCAAGAGCTACAACGAAAGCCTGGCGCTGTTTGGCTACCCGCTGACCGAGGTCTATCGGGACACGGTGGAAGGGCAGCAGCTGCTGGTGCAGTGGTTCGAGCGGGCGCGCTTCGAGTGGCACCCCAACAATCCCAATCTGTACAAAGTATTGCTGGGTCGCCTTGGTGCCGAGGTGCTGTCAGGGCAACAGAATCCACCACCAGGTACCGTCAGTAGTGTGAATTTGTACTTTATCGCACTTAATGACAACGGGCAATCCGGCAAGAAGATCGGCTGCAACGACAGCGTGATTCCCGTGCAGGTGTCCATTGAACCCACAACTGCCCCGCTGCGGGCTGCGTTAGAAAAATTATTCTCAATCAAAGATCAGTTCTACGGTCAATCTGGACTGTATAACGCGCTGTATCAATCTAATTTGCATGTGGACGATGCAGCCGTTGCGAACGGGACAGCAACGGTTCACCTGTCGGGCAACACTGCGTTGGGTGGTGTCTGCGACGATCCGCGTTTCGGCGCGCAGATCACGGAGACCATTCTGCAATTCCCAACGGTTACTAACGCGGTGGTGTATATCAATGGAAAGCGGCTCGAGGATTTTCTCTCGGGTCGATAACGTAACGAGTACGAACGAAGTGGAAAGAGAAGGTAACGGGGAAGCGTTTTAGGGCATCATGTGGCCAGCGGCAGATCGTTTGTTCGCTGGCCGCCATTTGCCTCGTTATTGTCGGCCTGCTGATCGCCGCGCCTACCGCGCTTGCCGATAGCTTCACGCCGATTCCGTCGCGTTGGAATGATTCGTTCTGTCTTGATGGTGAGACATGCCGTGTGGGGGATTTCGACGGCGACGGCAAAGCGGACATTGCGACGTTCATCGGCAGCACACAGAGCGGCGACAGGGGCGGCGATGTGTACGTCGCGCTGTCTGACGGCGGCGCGTTCCGCCAAACCAATACGAAGTGGCAAGATTTGTTCTGTATCAACACTGAAGTCTGCGAAACCGGCGACTTCAACGGCGACGGCAAGGATGACATCGTCGCCTTCGAGCGCGAACCATCGCCCGGAGCGCCGCCCGGTCAGGTGGGCAATGTGTATGTATCCCTGTCGAACGGCAGCAGCTTTGGGGCGACTGGCGATTTGTGGCAGCAGTTCTTCTGCATTGATAATGAAACATGCGCGATCGGCGACTTCAATGGCGACGGCAAAGATGACATTGTGACGTTTGTGCAGAATACAAATGAGCGCGGCCAGCAGGGGGATGTGTACGTCGCGCTCTCCGATGGCACGAGTTTTGGTCCAAGCGGCAGCCAGTGGCAAGAAAGCTTCTGTCTCGGCAACCGTGTGTGCGGCGTGGGCGACTTCAATGGCGATGGCAAGGATGACGTCGTGACATTTGTGCAAAGTACGCAGACCGATAGCGACGAAGGCAATGTGTACGTCGCACTGTCCGACGGGACGCACTTTGGCGATGGCATGCTGTGGAACAGCGGCTTCTGCATTGGTGACGAAATCTGCGCAACCGGCGATGTGAACGGCGACGGTCGCAGCGACGCGGTGGCATTTGTGCGCAGCAGCATGAACGGCCCGGCGGAGGGTGACGTCTATGTAGCGCTATCGCAGTCGTCGGACTATCTTCCGCTCCAGACATTCCTTCCGTTTGCAGATCACAACTAGAAAGATCCTAAATGGCTCAGGATGTACGGCAGCGCGGCATTGGTGCCTCGTTTTCCGTGCTAGGCGAGGAAAACGAGGCACCAGACGGATAATGTAGTGGCGATGGCTTGGACTTCGGTTACAAATTTCCATGAAAAAGTGGACTGACATAGCACATTGGTTGTGATACACTCATAGTAGAGACGTAGCAACGTGCTATCTACATACAGAACTTTGTCAGTAAAGTAAGAAATGAATACAATCCACTCCACGACGCAGCCGAGCAAACCCTTATCACATGAAATCTGCGGTTTCCGTTTTGATCAGCACCCGAGATCGCGGTGATCGCATCGTCGCGACCGTACAGAGTATCCTCGCCAACACCTACCCTCGCTTCGAACTTATTGTGGTAGATCAAAGCATAGCAGACGACACCGAGCGGGCATTGCAGCCCTTTCTTCCCGATCCTCGAATACGGTACATCCGCTCTGACACGTATGGAGTGAGCACTGCGCGCAACATCGGCATTGACGAAGCACATGCAGAGATCGTCCTGATGACAGATGACGATTGTGATGTGCCTGTAGATTGGATCGAACGCATGGTGACGATTTTCGACCGCTATCCCGGCACAGCAGTTGTTTTTTGTGATGTTGTTGCAGGAGATTACGACCGTTCAAAAGGGTGGATCCTCGTGAATGAGGCGCGTCGTGAGCATGCTCATTCAGACATTACGCGGCTGGTGTGCAGCAGGCGGCGCGAACGCCGGCATCTCGGCGGGCATGGGATTGCGCCGCTCTGTTGTCCAACGTGTCGGGGGCTTCGATGCGCTGCTTGGCGCGGGCTGTCCACTTCGTAGCGGCGGTGAGACCGATCTTACGATTCGTCTGATTCTGCATGGCTACCAGATTTATCGTACAACTGAAACACGAGTATATCACCATGGCTTCCGGACGCACGAGCAGGGGCGGAAGCTGATGCGCGGCTACATGTTTGGCGTCGGCGCAGTCTGCGCCAAACAGATCAAATGTCATGGATGGCAACTCATTCTTGTCTTGCTCTTCGAACTCTGGCGAACCACGCTCAAACCACTGCTTCAAGCGGGATTGGCCTTGCGTAGGCCACGCGTGCTAGGCCGCTTTATGTACCTCATGTGGGGGTTTCTGCGTGGCCTACGTACGCCTATTGATGCAGCAAAACAGGTCTACCGTACGCCAGATGCCGCGCCGTCATCGCAGCTTTCCTGGGATGATGATCGCGCTCCAGCCATGCGCCTGTTGCGCTGAGTCAGGCAACGAGGCGAACACAGCGTACTCGTCACTCGCCGCTCAGTTCCTCTTGCGCGTTCGCGGCCTCGGCGGCTAGCACCTGGAACTGGTAGGCCGTTTCTTTGTCATGCGCCCATTTGGAAGCATTCATTAGTACTCCCGCCGCAATCTGCGTTTCTCGCAGCGCGGTCGCGTCGCCGGCCTCATGCTGCGAGGCAATCGTCTGGCGCAGGCTGGCCATGATCTGTTCAACCGTAAGCATGCACTATTCCTTTCTTTACTTTTGGAGAACAAACAGTAAAGAACAATCATCCAAAGATTGCCTTTGCTCTCTGTTCTTTGTTTTTAAACATGTTCCCTTGCCAATTTGGTACTTTGTCTTTCTCGCACATAGGCGAGTAGTTTAACCAATTCGCGCAGCCACAGCACGCTGCTCGCCACTGCCGTACACAAGAGCCAGTCACCAACGCTCATGCCGACAGTGCTAAACGCCTGCTGTAAAAACGGCACATAGATGACCAGCATGTGTAATCCGAGCGACAGCGCCACCGCGCCCCACAGCCACGGGTTGCTCCACAAGCCCCGCAATGCGCTTTGATCGTCGGAGCGCGCGTTGAAGACGTTGAACAGCTGAAACAGCATCAGCGTCGTGAAGGTCATGGTGCGCGCATACGTCAGGTCGCCGCTGCCGGCAATGCGGCCACCCGGCAGCGATGCATCGAGCACTGCCAGCGTGCCAACGGCCATAATGGTGCCGACAAACGCGATATCGAACCACATCGCGTGCGTGATCACGCCGCTGCCCTGCGCTCGTGGCGGATGCTGCATCACGTCCGGGTCGGCCGGGTCGAGTCCCAACGCTAATGCAGGCGCGCCGTCGGTCACGAGATTGATCCACAGAATCTGCGTGGCCAACAGCGGCAGCACCACCACTTCGCTACCTTCGCCAATTAGCCCCAGCCAACTCGCCAGCACCACGCCAAAGAACATGGTCAGCACTTCGCCGATGTTCGACGAAAGCAGGTAGCGCAAAAACTTCTGAATGTTGGCGAAGATTGAGCGGCCTTCCTCGACCGCTGCCACAATCGAGGCAAAATTGTCGTCGGTCAGCACCATGTCGGCGGCTTCCTTCGACACGTCGGTGCCGGTGATGCCCATGGCCACGCCGATGTCCGCCGTTTTCAATGCGGGCGCGTCGTTCACGCCGTCGCCGGTCATCGCGACCACCTCATGGTTGCGCTGCAACGCCTGAACGATGCGCAGCTTGTGCTCTGGATTGACGCGGGCGTACACCGACACGTCGCGCACGGTTGCATCGAGAGTCCGATCATCCATCTGTTCAAGTTCCGCGCCGACCACGGCCCGGTCGCCGCGCATGATCCCCAGCTCGCGCGCAATTGCCGCAGCGGTTTTAGGATGATCGCCGGTGATCATGATTGGGCGGATACCTGCCGCTCTGGCGCGCTCAACCGCCTCTTTCACCTCGGCTCGGGGTGGGTCGATCATACCGACCAGGCCAAGAAAGATTAATTCATGCTCCACGCCATCGTCCACATCATTCTGAATCGCGTCAAGTGGCAGCGCCCGATATGCGATACCGAGCGTGCGTAGCGCCTCGTCGGCCAGTTGCTCATTGGCGACGCGGATGGCCTCGCGGCGTTCGTCAGACAGCGGGCGCGGCTCACGACCGGCCAACTCCTGCGTGCAGCGCCCAAGCAGTACATCCGGCGCACCTTTGGTAAATACAATCAGCCGCGCCTGCTCGGCATCCTGATGCACGGTGCTCATGAGTTTGCGCTCCGAGGAGAACGGCACCTCACCGACGCGCTCGAAGCGTTGAGCAAGCGGTCCTTCTTGCAGGCCAGCCTTGCGCGCCGCCACAATCAGCGCGCCCTCGGTCGGGTCGCCCTGAATAATCCAGCGGCCATCCTGCTCTTGTAGCACGGCGTTGTTCGCCAGATTCGCCGCGCGCAGCGTGCGTCGCACTTCATGCCGAAGCGATTCATCATCGGGTAAGCCATCGCTTGAGCGAAGATCACCTTCCGGCGCGTAGCCGGTGCCGCCCACATCCACCCGGCCGCGCGCCGTGACCACCGCCCGCACGGTCATTTCGTTGCGAGTCAAGGTGCCGGTTTTGTCCGAAGCGATCACCGTAGCTGAGCCGAGCGTCTCCACAGCCGGCAGCTTGCGAATGATGGCATTGCGCTGTACCATGCGCTGCACGCCAAGCGCCAGCACTGCTGTGACAATCGCGGGCAAGCCTTCTGGCACGGCGGCGACCGCCAGCGCGACGCCCAGGATGAGCACGTCCACAAGCGCGCTGAAATCGCGCACATGCTCGACAAGAATAATCGTCGCCACCATGATCACGGCGATCACCAGCACTACAATACCCAGCAGCTTGCCAGTGCGGTCGAGTTCCTTTTGGAGCGGTGTTGTTTCTGTCGTGGCGCGCTGGAGCATGCCAGCCACTTTGCCCATTTCGGTTTGCATGCCGGTCGTCGTGATAATTGCTTTACCGCGCCCGTAGGTGGCCGCCGTGCCGCTGAACACCATGTTGTGCTGGTCGCCTATGCCTGCTTCTTCACTGATTGGCGTAGTGTCTTTTGAAACCGGCAGGCTTTCACCGGTCAGCGCGGCTTCAGCGGTTTGCAAAGCCGTAGATTGCAAGAGCCGCCCGTCGGCGGGCATGGTATCGCCCTCTTCCAGCAGCATAATATCGCCGGGCACGAGCTCTGCGGCAGGCACATGACGCCGCTCACCATCGCGGATGACGGTGGCCTCCGCTGCCGACATGGCCCGCAGTGCTGCCACTGCCTGCTCGGCGCGCGCCTCCTGCACATAGCCGAGGATGCCGTTGAGCAGCACAATCGCAAAGATTACCAGAACTCTCGTACGGCAGCGCGGTGTCGCGCTCATACACCCACAGCCCAAACGAAATAGCGGTTGCGATCAGCAGCAGAATCACCAAAACATCTTGAAATTGCGCGAGGAATTTGCGCCATGCCGGAACCGGCGGCTCAGACGCAAGCTCGTTCGCGCCGAACTGCTCCAGCCGCGCTTGTGCCTCGTCACCACTGAGGCCGCGCTCCGCGTCGCTGCCAAGCGCCTGCACCACCGCATCGGCAGGCTGTTGGTAATACGCCGTGGCCTGTTCCTCAATCACTTGCGCCATGTATTCCTACCTTATGGTGGTCGATAGATCGTCGCACCATGACAATACGTGTCCGCCACATGCCCGTCAAATGAACCAGAACAACAATGGAACCACAAGCTTATTTGCGCGTAGTAATCTATATTACACATAACGTTCCAACAAATGTGCCAGGCATGCAGGGCATCTAGCATGCCATGCTCATTATCTACGAAAACATGCCCATCATTGGTGGACAAATGTGGCGCATGTTATTTCAGATATTGCAACTTTCAAGCGAGCAAATTATTGTATGATAAGGATGCGCATGCTATTCATTGCGTGTGACGTATCTGATGCCCGCCCGCCGTGTCTCCACCATGTCCGGCACGACATAAAAGGAAAGCCTTTGTATGTGGTTGAATATTGCTTCATTCTTCATGGGACTGGTACTACTTATCGTCGGCGCTGAGTTGCTGGTCCGCAATTCGTCGCGGCTCGCCATTTCGCTCGGCATCTCGCCGCTGGTTGTCGGGCTAACGGTGGTTGCATTCGGCACCAGCGCACCAGAGCTGGCGATCTCGCTTCAGTCTACTTTGAGCGGCGCTTCGGACCTGGCGATCGGCAATGTCGTCGGCAGCAACATTGCCAATGTGTTGCTGGTGCTAGGGATCGCGGCGGTGATTCGCCCGCTGGCGGTGGCGCCGCAGATCATCCGCATGGATGTTCCGGTCATGATCGGCGCGTCGGTGTTGCTGCTGGCGCTGGCCGTCGATCAACAGATCAGCCGCCTTGATGGAGCGATTCTCGTGACCGGGTTGCTCTTGTACCTCATCTTCACGATTCGACAGAGCCGCAAATCGAGCCTTCGCACGCAAGTGGAATTTGCCGAGGAATACGCTTCACCGAGCCGCCCGACCGCGCTTGCCATGCTCATGCAGATCGTTTTGATTGCCATAGGACTGACGTTATTGACGATTGGCGCACAGTTGCTGGTCGATAGCGCGGTGATCTTTGCCGCGTATCTGGGCATCAGCGAGCTTATCATTGGGCTGACGGTGGTGGCGATTGGCACATCGCTGCCGGAGATCGCTGCGTCAGTGGTGGCAAGCCTGCGCGGCGAGCGTGACATCGCGCTGGGCAATGTCATTGGGAGCTGTATTTTCAATATCCTTTCCGTATTGGGAATCACGAGTCTGCTTGCGCCCCATGGCATTCATGTGCCACCAGCAGTGTTTACCTTTGACCTGCCAGTGATGCTTGCAGTCGCCATCGCCTGTCTGCCGATCGCCTTCAACGGCTACGCGATTCTGCGCTGGGAGGGCGTACTTTTTCTTGGTTATTATGCGGCGTATACGCTGTACCTCGTTCTGAATGCAACCCGTCACGGTGCGCTGCCGCTGTTCAGCACTGTGATGCTGCTATTTGTCATTCCACTGACGGTTATCACGCTGTTAGTCATCTTCACCCGCAACATTCGTGCATTGCGGATCTCGCGCACGAGTTAGCTGTGATCTTTTGTTCAGTCTAGCGTGGTGTACAATGAGGCAGTGCATATTCGTCTAATTACATCGTGATGTATGACTGCTGAGAACGACAACATGCTGCTGATTACCGACGCCGGAGCGGAGTGGGCCGCTGCCGAGCAAGCGCGCCGCAAGCCGCTTGCCAGGGCCACGATCGCATCCTATAGCGATGCATGGCGCTCGTTTGCGGCCTGGGCTGCTCGTCAGGACAAGTGCGCCGTCCAAGAGATTGAGCCGCCCGACCTTGCCCGCTGGATCGATTCGCTGCGTGGCATGAGCGATGGCACCGTGCAAACCTACAGCCATGGCGCGCTGGCAGTGTGCAAATTTCTGGCGGATCGCGGCAAGTTGCCGTGCGAACTGGCGCTGCTGCGTATGCACCTGCGCGACGCGCTGCCGCGCGTTCCGGCAGGCCGCGCGCCCGATGTGCCTGACCTGCGCCGCCTGGTGGGGGCGTACGACGTGGAGCCGCCAGCGGGCGAGCCAGGCACCAAGCAGGAGCGCGAGCGGCTCAACACGCTGCGCAACGCGGCACTGCTGCACATGCTGTTTTCGACCGGCGCGCGTATCTCGGAGTTGCTGGCCCTGAACGAGCGCGAAGTGCGCAACGACAACGGCGCAATCAGCTCGCGCATTTATGTCGTAGGGAAGGGGCAGCGGCGGCGGGCGGTGTTCGTACGCGCGCACGCCCAGCGCGCGCTGGAGCGTTATCTGGCGTTGCGGCGCGTGCAGTTTCCACGGGCTGAAGCGTTGCTCATATCGCATGGGCCGCGTGGCGCAGGCGGGCGGTTGAACCGCGTGGCAGCCTGGACGATTGTGACGAACGCGGCCCATAGCCTGGCCGCGCAGCTTGAAAGCGAAGGACATCGCCAGGAAGCCCAACAGCTCCGCGCCGCCACACCGCATACCTTTCGCCATTTTGTGGCGACATGGCTGCTGAATGAAGGCGCACAGCTTTCCGAGGTGTCAGCTCTGCTCGGCCATGCCAACACACGCATCACTGAACAATATTACGCGCGTCACACCGACGAGCGCCTGCAGGAACTGCACGACCAGTTTGCACCTGATCCAATTAAAAAGGCCAATAAAAAGTAAAAAGAGAACAAAAATAGTAGAATAAAACGCTTGCTCTGCTCTAGACACACTTTCTTCGCAATGTTTCATGCGGCACATGCCGTACTTTTCTCCTATCTTTTTACCTGATTTCCGCTTAAATAAATAAATCGTCAGCCTTTGCCACTTGTCTTACATGGTATACTAGATAGTGCGCTGATCTATTTTTGCTATCGCTGGTAGTCAGAAGGCCACTGCAACGAATTTCAGGCCTTGCTGGCTATGAGGTGTCCCTTGGAACATACTGCTGAATTCGATCGACTTGAGATGACCGGGCGTGTCCGTGAGGCGCTCGCCGGTTTGATGGATATTGACCACTATGCGTGGAACGAGCGCGGGGCGCTCACGCTGCAAGGCCGGCTGGCTGGCCCGCCACAGGCGGTGTACCGTGCGATCCGTTCGCGCCTGGAAACCCTTGGCTTCACCCCGTTTCTGCGGCGCGCCGCCGAGCGCGATGAACTGTTCGCCATGCCCGGGGTGATTGAGCATCGCCCGCCGCGCACACTGTTACCAGCCGTGCTGTTTGCGCTCACGTTCATTTCGGTGCTGCTGACTGGCATGCTGCAAGAGGGTGTGGATTGGTTTGGCGATCCCGGGCTGCTGGTCCGCAATCCGGCAAGCATCCTGCAAGGGCTGCCGTTCGCCGCCACGCTGCTGGGCATTCTCGTCGCGCATGAAATGGGGCATTATGTCGTTGGGCGGCTGCGGCATGCGCCGGTCAGCCTGCCGTACTTCATCCCGCTGCCGCCTCCAATCGGCTTCATCGGCACCATGGGCGCGGTGATCGTCCAGCGCGAGCCGATGCAAGACCGGCGCACGGTGTTGGAAGTTGGCATTGCCGGGCCGCTGGCCGGTCTGGTGGTGGCTGTGCCGCTGCTGTTCTATGGGCTGGCAACGTCCAGTGTTGGCCCGACGCCGCCAGAATGGCTCCAACAAGGGTATATTCAAGAAGGCAACTCCTTATTTTATCTTGCTGCAAAGTGGCTGGTATTTGGGCAAATACTGCCGAGCAATGGCATCGACGTACACCTGAACTCGGTCGCAATGGCGGCCTGGATCGGGCTGCTCGTAACCATGCTGAACCTGCTGCCGGTCGGTCAGCTCGACGGGGGGCACGTCACCTTCGCGCTGCTTGGCCCGCGGGCGGTGTATCTTGCCTACACAATCATCGGACTATGCCTGCTGATGGGTATTTTCGTGGCATCGTTTTGGCTGGTATGGGCAGGTTTGGCGTTTTTCATCGTCGGGCCACGCCACCCGGCTCCACTCGACGATATTTCAGGCATTGGCCGGTGGCACAAAGCACTTGCGATCTTTGGGCTGGTGATCTTTGCATTGTTGCTCACGCCTGCTCCACTCACCATGGTGGCCGGTTCGTAAATCGTAGTCAGCATCACACTTATGCACGCTGCACCGTCAACAACCGAAACGGCCCACCAAGTGTTACGTCTTGAACTCATCGATGTGGCGCTCGAATACGGCGCGCGGCGCGTGCTCTCCCATATATCGCTCAGGCTAGAGCAGGGTGATACTCTGGTGGTGGCGGGGGCAAACGGCAGCGGCAAAAGCTCATTGCTGCGCCTCATGTGTGGCTTGCAACGCCCAACGCATGGCTCAGTTCAGCTTCATTGGCGTGACAACATCTATCGTGCCGGTGCCATGGCACCATTCATTGGCTGGGTTGCGCCTGATTTGTATCTCTACCGCGAGCTAACCGCAATCGAAAACTTAGCATTCTTCGCAGATGTGCGCGGTCTTCAGCGCACATCTGCTGATCTTGAAGCGCTGCTTGACATGGTGGGGCTAGGCGGGCGTGGAGCAGATCTGCTTGCCACGTACTCGTTGGGCATGGCACAGCGACTGCGCTATGCGTACGCCTTGCTGCACCGGCCACCTGTGTTACTGCTTGATGAACCGACCGTGACGCTTGATGAACGTGGCGCAGCGCTGGTTGAGCAGGTTATCGCTCATCAGCGCGAGCGCGGCGTGACGATTATTGCCACAAATGACCCGCGAGAAGTTCGCTTTGGCGATTATGTTCTGCGTCTGGAAGGAGGTGGTGTGTAGCAACACAGAGCGATACGTTTCCACACGTTGTACGTCCAGCAACTGCACCAATGGCTGGATGTGCTTGCTCTCACTATTCTCATAAAGGTGTATCGCTTGTGTTCCCATGATGGGACACACAAAAGATGACGTTACTCTATGTTTCATCTTGGACACCACGTTTGTGCAAGTGATCAGCCTTGTGAATGATGCCGTTACATAAACATCACGCCTTCAATCTTCTCGCCATGGATCGGCCTCATGCACACAATTTTGCAGGAGGCATGAATGAATACAGGACGAAAAATAGTACAGCAGGCACTGCATTGCGCTAAATGGTTGGCAGCGCTGGTGGTGGTGAGCATGATGCTCGGGCCAGCACTGCCGGCAGCAGCGGAAGGCAGTCGCACGCTGTATCCAACTACCCAGCCAAGTGATGCATCGCGAGCCAATCTTGAGTGGAATGGCCCGTCCAATCGGTACGGTCCCGATAACTTCAACCTCTTCCGCCGAACGTTGCTCAGGGTATACGCACAGGCGGGTGAGTCCATCCTGATGGGATCGAGTGCAGTTGATGTGCCAGACTTACAGGGCGCAGCTGACCAGGGCGATATTCTCGTCTACGATCACCTTTTAGACAGAACAATTGGTGCCGAAGTTTTGCCAGATACCCCGGTCTTTAGCTGTATACAGCAGCGCCAGCAAACGAATAACCAAAAGCAAGGTCGTATCAACAGCCGAGCCGAAGAACTCGCCGGCCCTGCCACGATTGTCGATCCGGTAACGGCTGCAATCGGCGGTGAAATTCCCAATGCGTATACTCCGTGCTTCTACCAGGCACCGGCCACAGGAGTTTACTATGTTGTGTTCTACGGTCCGATCGGTCCCGCTGCAACGGCGACAGCTCCCTGGCCAACCGGGCAGATAGGCAACGCGCCGGGCAATTTCAACTCCGTTCAATCAACGACGTCGGCGATGTGGGATGTCACTGTGCGCGCCAGCTTAACGAGTACGCAAGACATTCCGGGCCGGCTCTACACCTACTATCTCACCATGTTCACTGGCGGGAATGGGCGGCCAATCTACAGCACCATTTATATGGTCACAACTGATGGATTCCGCTATCAGATCGACTTGAACGGCATGGACCCGAATGGTTTTATTATCTACGGGAACATGGAAGGCTTTCTCGATACTGACAAAACCCCACTTTATCACGATGTCATGGCAAAGCTAGAGCAGAACGGGCAACCGCTCTCGTTTGAAGAGCAGAATCAGTTGCGCGCCATCCAAGGCGACGTGAACCTGGCGCCACCAGAATATCTGATTTTCTTTAATCCGCCGGATGAAAAAGTGCTGCAGGCATTAGGCATTCCGCTCCAGCCGATCATTCCTGAGGTGTCGAACTTCAAGTTCGTTGGTCCCAGCGGTAGCGGCAGCATCACTGAGCCAGGGAAGGGTGGCACCTTTACGTTTACCAGCAACGTTCCTGGTATCTTTGAAATCGTACTTAGCCGCGATGGCACCAATTTTAATCCCGATAATCCCCAGAATTGCGTCTTGCGTGGAATAGTGGACGCAAATGGCCAGGGCACTGTGGAATGGAACGGTCTTGATAAAAGTGGTCAGCCCTTCCCTGAAGGCGGGCCGTATATTGCACGAACGACGGTGCATGGTGGTGAGCTGCACTTTCCATTCCTCGACGTGGAAAATAGCATTCTCGGCAGCCCGGTCGTTCAGCTCCTCAACCCGCCAAACGGTGACTGTTCAGTGATGGCGGCTGGTTGTAATGGTGCGTTCTACGATGACCGTGGCTACCTAACCGCGAACGGCGTACTGGTTGGGACCGGCGTTGACCAGCCACTTTGCCCCGGTAACACAGGTAATCCACCGAATCCGCTCTTTGCTGTAAACGGATACAATACCGCAGCGCTTCCCAATCAGCGCGCGTTTGGCTTTGGCACCCCGGCGCACCCGCTCCCGCCCAGCGGAGGTAACCCGCCAAATATTTGTGCTGATAATGGCGGATTCGGTGACAAGAAAGGGCTCGACCTTTGGACCTTCTATCCAAGCCAGCCAGCTGAGACGCCGCTACGCATTATCAGCAGCGCGACTGCCATTAATTTAATGAGCTTCACTGCCACATCACAGCAGAATGGTGTCGCGGTGCGCTGGCAGACCAGCGCCGAGATTAATACCTTTGGCTTCCGCCTGTATCGCAGCACCGACGGCACGCGCTCAAATGCTGTGCTGGTCACGCCTGAGTTGCTACCGGCGCAAGGTCGCGGGCAGGGCGGAGCGACCTACATGTGGACTGACTCAACTACCCAGGCAGGCCAGCGCTACTTCTACTGGCTCCAGGAGGTCGAAGCCAGCGGCGCAACCAACGAATACGGCCCGGCGACGGTGATTACGTCCACCCCGGCAAGTGGTTCGTTCCTGTATCTGCCGCTGCTCAACTAATCTGATCGTCTGGACAACCTATTGACTGGCACACAGCATGAGCGCGTCCTTAGGGATGCGCCCATGTACGTCGTAGCTGGACCATGCTACAATGCGGCACTACGTATCTGAGAGATACGTGTTCTGCCCATGCGCGACCAAGAAGACATTGATTCTCAACGAGAACTGCTTGCCATCCATCGCCGCACACTCAGCCATTTGCTGCGTCAGCATGCTGTGCAAGAGCATACCTTTGCACATGAGCATCTTCATTGCTCCAAATCTGCTCAAAGCGCTCGATCTCATGTTCAACAATCGCTGTCTGATATGGCTTCCAAGAGCAGAACGTCTGCATCCATGAAGATACCGAACTTGGTGTGGAACTCACCGGTCAATTCGTTCGTAGGAACTGCCAGTAAACAGCGCACCGTCTGTCATTCCGATCCCTTCGATTTCGCTCAGGACAGGCTCCGTGAGGGACCTCTCCAGAGATCCTTCGCTCCGACCGAACTGACATGGCAGTCCAAGGTTGCCTTGATCACTCTATGAGAAGCGAGGCACAGCATCCAGAAATCCCTGCAACCAGCCCGGCACCGCCTCGGCGTACTCAGCGCGCGCGTCGCCTTCCAGCGAAGACACGACGTGGTACCACGTCAGCGTGCGGCACAGCATGCCGAGCCATTGCGCCAGCTTCATGGCTGCCAGCAGACGTTCGCGCGGCGCGAAGCGCGTCCAAGGTTCCAGGTAGGCATCGCGCAGTTGTGTTAATTCAGGCGCATGATCTTCGAGATCGAGCGAGTAGGCCACGCTGCGCAACGCCACGACCATGCTGAAGAATGGGTGCGCCACGCAGCTTTCGTCCCAATCGGTGAAAATAATCCGCCCGTCACGCTCGAAGATGTTGCCGTCATGGAAATCATCGTGGTGCAGCGTTTCGGGCAAGCCGTAACTCGCCAGTTCGTCACAGAACGCCGGCATGTGTGGCACAAGCGCTTGCGCCCGTTCGTAGGCCGCGCTCGTCAATCCATCTGGCTGATCGATCATGAGCGCGGCGCGATCTTCTAACATACTCTGAAACAGAGCAGGCAGCCTTTGAAGTTGCCGATCAAACGCGCCGAGCGCCAGCAGTTCATCATAATCATCCATCATGCCGATCTGAAGCCCGGCGTAGAGCGGCATGGCGACCAGCAGGCGGCTGATGTCGCGCTCACCTCTGACGCGGGTGCGGAGCGGCTCGCCGGCGTCGCGCATGAGCAGCCAGCCGCGCACAGCGTCGAATGCAAGCATGGCTGGCATGCACTCGGCCGCCAGTGTGATAACGCCACAGTGAGACCAGACTTAGTGGACGAGCGCGGGCGCAGTGGCCTTGAAGAACAGGGAGCCTTCCGTGGTCGGCACGCGCAGCACGGTGGACCATGGCCCCATATGCGGCTGCTCGATGTTGCCTGTAAGCGCAATGCCATGCTGCTCAAGGGCGGCGTTGATCCAACATGTGCGTGTTCGTGCCAATCCGGTTGAAGCCTAGGCATGGTTTGATGTGTCATGGTTCGATGATACCTTTGCTTTCATTCTGATGAACATCTTCCCTCTCGTTGTCATGCTGAACCCTTCGGCTACACTCGGGCGTGTTCCGTGAAACATCTCGCCGGTTTCACAATGAGCTCTTCACGTTGTTCAGGAGCGGACATGAATGGATGCACGTGATCATCAAAAAGTGTTGTCATGCTGAGCGAGTGAAGACTTACTGCGTCTTCGAGATGTTTCGCTCCACTCACCATGGCAATGTTGATCAACATTGAAAGGCAACAGCGTCAGCACACGCACGATGCTTGATCTGTACATGGTATATCGGCTTACGAATAACTGATGCTATTCTTTCGAGGTTAGTCTACAGAACGCCTTCTTCCTCGGCCCACGCTGCACACGCTCGCAGAGTTCTTGCACCAAATGGCGTGAAATGGAGCAAGTTAAAGCGTGGATCAGGGGGAAACTCAGCATCTGACAATCGAAACTGGAGTACACCACAGCTAGGAACGTGTACTTTGAGTGGAATAGCATTACACATGCGATCCGCAGGCAGGCTGTCCCACAGCTCGCTAAATTCGGGGAAGGTGCTCCATTGATCAAGCAGTTGATGATACCCGGCGAGTTCCCGAACGGATAAATGCCAACTTTGATTGTTTGGACATACTCGGTAAAAACTTTCTTGTTCGCGACCAACAGCCGGGTCTCAAATGTCGGATTAAACGTGAGATCGAGGGTGGTGACGCCGAAGAATGGTCTGTTGCGGGATCATCGGGGTAACCCGACCAACCGTGGTGCATACCGGTTCCACGCCCACACCCGTTGTCCGAAGTCCCGTAGACAGACAGGGTAGGTCACCCATACAGTTGATCCCGGGCAAGTTGTATCGCCTCATCAATTTCTTGCTTCGTCGGTAGTGTCATGGGCACCGCGTACCCAATCGCCTCAAGACCTCATGGCGGTCCCTGTAACTGGCCTGTATCCCTAAGAATCGTTTCTAGGGTTTTCAGGATCAGTGGCTTTTTAATGGCACCAGTTTCAATCCGATCGATATGTCCAGCATCGATTGGCGTTTCGTAGTCAACCGCAAGCTGTGTTGCTAACTCCCATTAGTGAGAAACCATTAGCTTGCCGCAACGCGCTGAGCTTCTGTCCGCCAATCGTGTGTAGCTTTGGATTTGATCCGCGTCCTGGGACTGACATAGAACACCTCGCCAAGCAGTATATTGTATCTACTTACATTGCCTACGAAGCTGAGCCGTGTATACTAGCAGTGACCTCCCTACGATCACGATACATATATCACGTAGAAACGTTTCCGGCAACTCGATGTGTGCCAGTTGAGAGATGGTGCCGTTCGCCTGTGCTGTTTTCTGAGGTGCGCTTGAAGCATACCCGTAACTCAGCGTTGCTGTATTAGAGGCGATTTGGAATTGATTTTACAGTGGGAGCTACAGGCAGCCAGAAGCACGAACTATTGAGAGAATCGTCATGCCGATTTTAGAGAAATATAGAAAGGAGCACAGAAACATGTCGCAACTAGGACAAGAGCAAAAGCACACTACGCCTAAATGCTTAGGTTGCGGAGCCGTGACTGAGTGGCAAGAGGAACCTTTGCTGTTGGCAAGGCACTGGATAATTGGGGCAGTACTTCTCATTTTCTTTGGCGCAGGACTGATCTACTTGCCCATTGTAGCGATCATTCGTAGCGGCAGGAGAGCTAAAATTTGCCCAAAGTGTGGCGCTCGCAATATGTGGACATTCGTCTACTGAGATTAACTTTACGCTTCAGACATTCATCAGACATTCAAAGGAGGGCTACGATGATCCCTGATCGAGATCAGATACAGTGGTACGATGTGCGCCAATCAACTGATCTAGCGCAACTCTTAGGTACGATTCGCGCCCTGCACGAGTGGGCATATGTTGCACATCAGTCTACGCCTCCGCCTAGTGGGTGGCTTGAAGTTTATGTTAATGGGGTACGGGTACTCGCAACCAATAATCAGATAGAGGCAGAGCACATAATGGAAGATTACCTTACGGGGAAACGCCGCGTGCCAGGGCGCTAACATCGAACAGTTAATTCTTGTCCACTACGGTAGACAAACATTCCCTCTTTTATGGGTTTGGTGTCCTCGTACTGCAATGGAGGTAATACCATGGCTAGCAGTGGACCATCGAACTATGAGTATTACGAAATGGGTCTACAATCAGGCGATTGGATGCCAATTTAAATACCATTGAACAGCAGAAAAAGTGGGCTATTGTGTATGACCGTTCTGAGGATCGCTATGAAGTTTACGTCAATGGGGAAAATGTAGCCAATACGTTTACATTTAGCGAGGCTGAAACAACCATGCAGGAATATCTTCAAGGGTAACTTGGAGCGCGTTAAAGCGGCACCATCAACTCCGTCAAATATCTGGTGTTGTTCTACCGGGATAGAGAAGACAGGGAGCGAAAGATGTCTAAACGAGGCGACATTTACCATGGAAGCCGAAAGATTGGCGAGATTCACGAGGTTCGTGATTATGAAGGTGAATTAGCCGTCGGAATTGCTGGCTGCCTTCTCCAAATCGCTGTGTATGCACTTATAGGTATCTTTATTCTCACATGGCGGTATCCAAAGGTTATGCTTCCACTAATCGCGGTAGTGACAGGCGTCATAGTGCTTTCAAATAATGGTCAAAGCCTTCACTTATGGAGCGTGCCACAATCAGTAACAAGAGTTGCTTCTAGCACCGTTGCAGCGGCAACGAGAGATCCTCAGGCGATTTTAACCGCGACAGCCGATACTGGTATCCCAAATAAAACAATTGCATTGATAGGTACTGTCACTTCGTATAGACTTAATGTGCGTACAGGTCCAGGAGCTAACTATAGTGTTGCTAAAACATTATCTAAAGACGACAAGGTTACTGTGCAAGGGAGAAATGAGTTAAGCGACTGGTTGAACATATCTTACAATGGCGGCACTGGCTGGGTAGCCGCGAAGTACATTGCTCTACAGTCACCAATTGAGAGCATTCCACTCACCGTTTCTACTATGATTGATACCAATTCGTCCGACACCTCGGCACCTAAGTCGGGAATGTGGGTTGTGGATGTGGAAGCTGGATCAGAAGCGGCGGGGGCAGGGTTTCAGAAAGGTCAAGTTTTAGTTTCCCTAAATGGACAAGTTATTGAGAAAGCGCAAACTGCGAACGAGATAGTTGCTCGCAACGTCGGCTTGTCGATAACTGCCGTAGTCTGGGAAAATGGCAAGGAAAGGACGATCACAGTAAGACCCAAAGATAAGTTTATGGGCTTAACCCTGTGTCAATTAGCCCGATGTTCAGGAAGTAGATAACGTTAAGTTTAGGTAGGTGTATAAGCGGTAGAGTAGTTGCTTTAAGCTTAGGCACAGACCAACAAGGTGCTACAAACGACCGCGCCTCCGTCGTCGTTTTTCATGCCCTGACTACCATTTGTGCAGCACGAAAATGTGTGCAGATGGGGGCTGATGGATTTCACTGTTTGGCACAAGCCAAAACCGTGCGTGTTCCAATAATCCACCATCACCTTCAAAGAAGGAGAACACTATGGGTCTCGAAACACTTTTCTCAGGTATAAACTTCGCGAACACGATAAAGAAGTTTTGCGCGGCGAATAGATGGAAGATAACCAACGTGAACGACAAGCGGGCAATTCTTCAGTTTAGTATGAATTCTGGCCGAGATCAAACGCTGTATATCATTCGGTATGAGTTAACCCTTGAGTTTTCCGTACCCAGTATGGCTGCATTTGACTCCGAAGATGATATTCCTCATTTTCTCTCAACACTCCTACTGAAACGGAGCGCGGAGCGGAAAATCGGCTTCTGGTGCATTGAAGAAATAAGGGGAAAGCACATCTATTCCCATATGCACAATGCAGAAATGCAGCTTATAGACAGCAACTACTTCGCAAGGGTTGTAAGAGCACTTATCATTGAGTGTGATGACTTTGAAGGAATTCTCATACAGATATTGAGATCGTAACCAGAAAACACCTTGTTTGCTAAGCATACATTGCGGCTCGCGCTGCGCAGTATCACAGAGTTTAGTCACTCAGCCCTCCCAGCATAACACGCTGCCGAGTCGTTGACAATTCATCACGTCGCGCCGTTCTTCGTCACCCGTTCCAGTTTCCACATCTCTGCCAGCTTCCAGTCCGTTTGGTCAAGGCTTCGGCTCTTCGTGCGCCCATGTCAGTACCTGCAAGGAGACCCAGCATGGCACAGTCTGTGATCAAACAGCGGTTCGTTGGTGTTTGGCCGTTGATGCTGCTCATCGTGCTGGCTGGGCTGTTGCATCCGGCACGCCATGCGTTCGCTAACGCAGCTAGCACGCTGAATCCCGCAACTAACCCTCTGGGTACGGTTATATCACCCTCCGCTTCATCCGTAACTATTAGCTCTACTACAGGCTGGCAGAAGACACCATTGACGGTGCAGCAAGGCGAGAGATTTACCATTGCATATACAAGCGGGAAGTGGACCGTTGATACTCGCAACTACCCTTATGTTGGACCGGAGGGGTACTCACCCGATGTATACATCCCTGCTGGCTGTGAAGAAGTTGCTTCACTACCCTATGGGAGGCTCCTCGGAAAGATAGGATTCTGGAACAGTTTTCTCTGTTGGTCGGGGAGCTACATTCACGGCAGATATAAGCGGTGACTTGTATTTGCGGATTAACGACCAAGATAGATGTGAGGAAGATAACGACGGTTCAATAACTATGACCGTCGAGGCCATGCCTCAGCCGTCAGGCGATTGCATCACAAGTTCGACCACATTGCAGAATAAGCCGTTTTCATCCCAAACCGGGGTATTCACCGCAGAGTTTGATGCCACACCGAACAGCGCGAGTATGTATGGATATGTTGGCCTCTCGTCAGTACCAGCAGCTGACTTTCCCGACCTTGCCGCCAATATACGATTTAACGACAAAGGCTTGATTTAAGTGAGGAATGGAGCGGTCTATACTGCAAATAAGTCGCTTACATACGAGGTGGGAATAACATATCATTTCCGATTTGTTGTTCGTGTCTCCGAACACACCTATGATGTCTATGTTACGCCTGCACAGAGCCAAGAGATAACGCTTGCGACTAAGGCCACTTTCCGTAACGAACAGAGTGCTGTAACCAGCTTAAGTAACTGGGCAGTGGCCGCTTCGACAGGCAACCATACGGTTTGCAAATTCACTATCACACCGGCACCTCCTCCGCCCCCAACCCCTGTAAAGGCAGACTTTACTGCGTCACCGCAATCCGGCCCCGCGCCATTGGCCGTCAAATTCACCGATGCCTCACAAGGGAACCCAACAGGTTGGGCCTGGGACTTTGACAATAATGGGACGACTGACTCCAATGACTGGAATCCAAGCTACACGTACAACACGCCGGGCACATATACAGTCAAGCTCACTGTTTCTGGTCCAGGCGGGACGGATACCAAGAAGCAGAGCGATTATATTACTGTAGCCCCTACACCGCCACTACCAACTCAACAGCGCCCACTTATCCTGGTGCATGGCTGGAACGCAAATGAAACTACTTGGAACAAGTACACTGATTTCAAAGATGGCTTTTTGCAGTCTATTGGGTTCGACAACATAGTAGCCGTTCACCTGGATACTGGTGCCAATGGAACGATATATAAGACAATTGATGAGAATGCAAAGAAATTGAGAGACGAAATTAAAAAAGTGAAAGAACAGACAGGTGCCAAAGAGGTTGATGTCGTGGCGCATAGCATGGGCGGCCTAATTACGCGCCGCTACATTGCCAAATATATGCATGAACGTGATATACATCAACTCATTATGCTCGGAACACCAAACGGTGGATCGGTAACAGCGGAGAATTGTGATCTGTCGCTATCAAGTTTAGTACAGTTCAATCCTCTGAAACCGGTTACCCTACTACTCGTTTGTCCGCACTACCCAGATATGACTGAATTAACACCGTCATTCCTGGACACCTTTAACCGCGACAATATATTGCGGCTCGGCGTTAAGTTTTACGCTGTTGCAGGTAATTACGCCTGCCCAACCGTCAAAAGTTTCCCGCTGAACCCGCTCGAACCATCTCCAAATGATATTATCGTGGCACGTGGAAGCGCCTTCCACATGCCACTTGATGGAGCCTGGACGTTTCCGGGGAAAGACAAAGCAGCATGTGACGCGGAGCACCGTGATCTTCCAAAGAACGAGCAAGTTTTCAAGCGCTACATTGCGCCGCTGTTACAGGGGAGGCAGCCGTATCTACCACCTGAACCACAGTTCGTCAATATACTGCGGGAACAGAACCTACAGTCTGGCGAAGCACAGGCCATGGACGATACCCTAAGCGCCGTGCAGTTTACCGACGTGCAGACCGGACAACTTCAGCTAGGTAGTCGTCTTGAGTTCAATCGAACCCCTGAGCCAGGGGCAAGCTTCAGCTTCATTGTCGTGGGGCGACCCGACCAAATGACCGTAAGTTTACGTGACTTAAGTGGACGAGCGATCACACCTAACACGAGTGATCCAAGTGTTCAGTACATGCAGATGGACAAGGACTTTATGCCAATTACCAGCTATACAATCAGCAATCCCGTTGCTGGTTCATGGACAACAATTGTGGAGGCTAATGCTCAGACTCCATCCGAAGGAGTAAGCGTCGCTGCGCTTGGTAGCCTCGTAAGCAATGTGCGCTTGACCATACCTGTGGATAGCAACACGCCTCAAGTGCTCCATCCAGTAATAATCACAGCACAACTGAGCGCGATCAGTAATCCTATACACGGAGCCAAGCGTAAACGCACTCTTGATTTAACCAGGAGGTGCAACGGCTACAATCACCCTGCATGATGATGGACAGCAGGGCGATGCAACAGCAGGAGATGGAATTTATAGCTCCCAGTTTACGCCAACGACGCCGGGCGTGTATAGCGCTGCAATCAATGCGTCCTTTAACAGTGGTAGCATGTCGTTCAGTCGAAGCGCCGTCTGGGCAATGCAGATAGATGGAGATCAAACTTTCGTGCCATTAATCCAACGCTAATGTCCTTCATCTGCATGATATAGCGTCACGCTTGTGTTCGTCGGTAGTGGCGCAAAGCAGAATGATACGGTAGAGTGAAGGTAAGTATAAATGGATTGAGACCGACCACAGTGACGTAAAAGTACACTGCCGTAGTCCAGTACATCGAGCGCACGCTGAGCTTTCATCTGTGCTATACAGCAGGTAAATGAAATAGGCGTTGTGCCGTTTCAACGGAAGTGCTCCTGAAGCTATGGTTCTCAAAAAGAAAAGACTGTGGGACACAAGTTCACGGCCTGCCATGAAGCGGACAATGAGCATGCAGTTCTGGCCCACAGCCTACGCGACGAACGCAGCAACGCACAAAACAGGCGCGGCGGCCTGCTCAACGGAGCACGTCGAAAAAGGGAAGTGGGGTTACAGAACTGCCAGAACGCGTGCGCCCTTAACGCCGCGCGAGGGGACATAAGAGTGGCAGTGGACATTGGCAACCTCACAAATATAAACCGCCGATGAGCGCAGATGCACGTGAGAACCACTGTTCATGGTGCCTGCATCTATAGCATACAGGAAGATCCGCAGCTTCACATCAGCCTTTCGGGGGAGAAAGAAATACCGTAGGGGCGACTCGGCGAGCCGCCCCTACGGTCTGTACTGATAAAGTTTTGCCTGTTGTTTAATCAGGTCACTGCTACTTCTTCAAAGCAGCTTTGCCTACAATAATAGCAACTTTTGTCAGCTTCGTACCTGGAACCAATTCTGTTGCAATGTCGATCGTGACGGGAGCCATCAAGGTCCAAGGAACCTTTTGGGTCGTCTTTTTCACAACTTTCCAGGTCTCTCAATGAACGTGCCGTCGCTTAATCTTCATCTCAAACTCTTTCGGAGCTCAAGATGACACCTACTTGCTCTAGCGCGGCGGGCGCGATGCAGCGGCTTGCATGGCTTCGATGCGCTGCTGAAGGTAATCGAGGTCGATCTGCTGGCGGCGCATGATCCCCTGCGCATCGGAAATGTCATGTTTACCCTCCGCCTCGCCGCGCGCCGTCAGCACTTTGTGGAGCAACACTCTTCCGGCGCGAGCACAGCAGGCTGCGCCCCAGCAACGGTATGCGGCGCAGACGAGCTTGGGCAAACTCATCTAAAGTGAAGGATAGGTCGCACTGCCGCGCTTGATGCTGAGGTTGTCGAATACTTTGATGCCGCGCCACAGAATGCGCTGGCCGTTGAACTGAACGGCTTTCTGCTGCCGCTGTAAGAGTTGCACAACCAGGGGCAACTGGCCCGGCGCAACGAGAATATCAATATCTTGAATCGGTCGGCGGTTGCCGTACAGGTGAGCCGCCGCGCCCGCACACACCGCCCAAGAAACCTGCTGCACGTCGAGCAGGCGCTGTATAACACCAAGATTTCCGGCAATCAGCGACATGAAGAACTCCGTGTAGAACGTTAGCAGAGATGAGGGCGACGCTGATAAAAGGGCGCGCCACCTCTTATTTATGGTAGCAAAGCAATTGGGATGCTTCAAGACCACAAATGGTCCTGTTTGCCTATCCCCCGTTGCGGCGCGCATGCTGCTGACGGCGTGCTTGCCATGACCACCTGGCGAGTTCCATTTCATAGAACAACACCCACAGCCGATTGCGATCTTCGCGGAAGAAGCGGCGCAGCGCAGCGTAGCGCGGATCTTGCAGAATGCGTCGGTCAAAGGCGCTGGTGGTGGCGCGCCAGTCGGTGCCGACATGCTGAAAGCCCAGGCGCTCGTAGGAACGGACGGCGCGCTCGTTCGGCGCGGCCACGTCGAGCACCATGGCGGCAAAGCCAAGCTGGAGAAGTAATAATCGAGGAAGGTTGCGAGCGCTTCCGTGCCGAGCCCTTGCCCGACATATGGAGCGCCAAACGTGATGCCGAGCCTGGCCCGCCGATCTTTTCATCCACCTCGCGCAGTGAGATACGGCCCATCAGGTGGCCGCTGAGGTCTTCAACCGCCCATGTGCGGCGCGAGCTGCCAAAGTCGAAGCCGCTGTACCAATCGTTGCTATTCTGGCGTGGCAGGTTCCACAGCGGCTCCAGCGGATCATAGTAGGGCGGCCACTCGGCAACAAGATCGTCGTCATGGCGCTGCCAGGCGCGAATCAGGGTGCGGGAGCTACGCAGCACCATGGGGTCTCCACGACAGCAAGCTCCCATCAAACGGATACACGCGTTGGGCCATCATCTCTCGCACCTCCTGGCTGGTTTGCCACGCCTGTGCAATCAATTCTTGTGGATAGCCGAAGCGCACCTGGTGCAGCGCGAATTCATCTTCATCATCAAGCATGATCTCGTTGGTCCGCGCTCGCCAGATCACATCAAGGTCGAGGTCGATGAAGCGCAGCGTGCCATCGTGCCACGTTGCCGGAGTTGCGATGTTGACATAGTGCATGATCGGCTGCCAATTAGGATACCAGATAACATACACATTATACGGACGATCGGCCCAAAAGGTCTCCAACGACTGGCGCGTGCCGAGCATTTCACCACGATAACTGGTTGCTTTGGTGCCAGGTGGCCGGTACAACTGGAGGAGGTTGTCCTCTTCTCGTACAACAGTCGCGTTGTAGCGGTAATGGATGCCGCCATCGTATTTGGTGGAATGAACGCGGAAATGTTTCATGGCATGGGTATCCTATGCGGCGTTGTCATCGGCAGCGCGCTCGTCGCCCGCATCGCCGACAATTACGCGCACAAGGTCTGGCAATACCTCGCCCGGCTTCGCAGGAATCACATAGTCCGACATCAGCGCATACATCGAATCAGTGTCATCGATTGCTATGACGTATGCCCGCGCCCGCTTAGCCACGAACGGAAACGACGCAATTGGTTCAATTGCACCAACCGAGCCAACACATAGAAAAATATCGCATGTCTCAACCGCTTCTCGCGCCCGTCGTAATTCCCACTCCGGCAGTCCTTCGCCGAACATGACCACGTCCGGTCGCAGGATGCTGCCACAGTGCGGGCAGCGCGGCGGTATCTCGCCCTCATCCTCCCAGGCGGAAAGGACATGCCCGGCTTCGAAGCAGCGGCTGCGGCGCAGGCAGCCATTCACCTCGATCAAGTTGCGCGACCCGGCCCGCCAGTGCAGCCCGTCAATCGTTTGTGTGATCAATGTGAAGCGTGGAAAATACTGCTCAAGGTCGACGAGCGCATAGTGGGCGGAGCTTGGCTCAGCTTCTTCGGCGCTACGGCGACGATAATCGTACCATTCCCACACCAGCCGCGGGCTACGCGCGAAGCCTTGCTGCGTCGCCAGTTCGCGCACGTCGTACTCGGCCCAGCGGCCGGTGTGCGCTTCACGAAACGAGGGGATGTTACTTTCGGCAGCCATGCCGCCGCCGGTTAGCACAACGACGTGTTGTGCATGCTGTAAACGGTGCAATACATCGTCGGGGAGGGCAACCGACATGTGGATCTCCTTGCCTTAGTTATCGATGAGAATGACACGGTATTGTACCACGTTCTGACGCTAGGATGCCTACCGCGCACCTCCTGTGGTATAGTGACATGTGCGGTCGTGTTGACGATGCGCCGGTTAAATCATTCAGGGCGAACACGAGGTTCGGGTGAACACGAGGTTCGACCTACGTGTTTTCGCATGGTTGTAGGGGCTGTAGGGGCGAAGCTCATCTTCGCCCATCCCACTATAAAAAACACGGAGAATACCACGATGTCATCTTTCGATTGGGCCACAAAGCGCGTGGTCGTTACCGGCGGCGCGGGTTTCCTCGGTCGGCATGTGGTTGCCCAACTGGAACAGCGCGGCTGTCGCAATTTGTTTGTGCCGCGCAGCCGTGAGTACGACCTGCGCCAGCAAGATCATGTTGTGCGGTTGTATCGCGACGCGCGGCCCGATGTTGTGATTCACCTCGCGGCGGTGGTCGGCGGCATCGGCGCGAACCAGCAGCGTCCGGCCGAATTCTTTCATGACAACTTGCTGATGGGCGTCCACATGATTCATGAGGGCATGCAGGCGGGCGTCGAAAAGTTTGTGACGGTCGGGACGGTCTGCGCCTACCCGAAGTGGACGCCAGTGCCGTTTCAGGAGGAGCACCTGTGGGATGGTTACCCGGAGGAGACCAACGCGCCGTATGGCATTGCCAAGCGCGCGCTGTTAGTGCAGGGCCAGGCCTATCGCCAGCAGTACGGCATGAACGTCATCCATCTACTGCCGGTCAATCTGTACGGCCCGCATGATAATGTCGATCCTGCCACCTCGCATGTGATTCCGGCGCTGATCCGTAAGTGTATCGAGGCGCAGGCTAACGGTGATGACGAGATCGTGGTGTGGGGCGACGGCACGCCGACCCGCGAGTTCCTGTATGTCGATGACGGCGCGGAAGGAATCGTACTGGCCGCCGAACGTTACAACGGCGCGGAGCCGATCAACCTCGGCTCGGGCAACGAAATCAGCATTCGCGATCTTGTCACATTGATAGCAAAGGAAGTTGGGTTCACAGGGCGACTCGTGTTCGACACCAGCAAGCCCAACGGTCAGCCGCGCCGCAGCCTTGACACCAGCAAAGCCGCCGAGTTGTTTGGCTTCCGGGCGCGCACACCGTTCGCTGAAGGCATTGCCCAAACCGTGGCGTGGTACCGGCATGAGCATGCGCGTGAGAATGCAACTTCACCCGCTAATCACTCGTAAATATAACGTGATGCTCGCAACCGGACGATTTGGTTGCCGAAGCAGGTCTGGTGTGCTACCCTACCGGAAGGAACGAACATGGCGCGTGCAACGCCGTTGAATAGCGGGACATCTATGGCCGAGGTCGTAGTTCTTTGCCCAATTTGTCGCAAACCGAATCCGCGCACGCTCGCGACTATTCGCCGGGCGCATTTTTGCCAGCACTGCGGCCATGACATTGTGCTGAATGATCCAGGGCCAAGCTACTTCATCACGCGCGTGATCAAGGAAGGCGGCCAGGGCGCGGTGTATCAGGCGATTGGCGAGGACACGCGCACCTACGCGGTTAAGGAGATGCTCGACCGCTTCACCGACCCCAAAGAGCGGGCCGAGTCCACTGCGCGATTCCAGTCCGAGGCCAACCTGCTCCAGCGGCTCACCAACCCGCGCATTCCGCGCGTGTTCGCCCACTTTGAAGATGAGGGCCGCCATTATCTCACGATGGAGTATGTGTACGGCGAGGATCTGGAGCAGATTCTTGAGCGCGACGGCGCGCTGCCGGAAGTGCGCGTGCTTGCTATTGCCGACCAGATTTGCGATGTGTTGGCGTATCTGCATGCCCAGCGCCCGCCGATTATCTTTCGCGACATGAAGCCATCCAATGTCATGGTCGAGCGCGACGGCGGAATCAAAATCGTTGACTTCGGCATTGCCAAGCTGTTCCAGCGCGCCGAGCGCGGCACGCAGATTGGCACGCCCGGCTACGCGCCGCCGGAGCAATATCAGGGCCTCGCCACAGTCGAGTCCGATATCTACGCACTGGGCGCGACGCTGCACCACATGCTGACGGGCCGCGACCCGCGCGACGAGCCACCGTTCTCGTTTCCGCCGGTGCGCCAGCTTGCGCCGCAGGTTTCAGAACGCACGGCCAGCGCCATCGAGCGCGCGTTGCAAATGGAGCCAGATAACCGCTTCCGCACTGTGGCCGACTTCCGCGTCGCGCTGAACCCGCCCATGGCGGTATCGCGGCCAGTTCAGCGCCCGCAGCCAGCGCCCTCTGTGCCAAGCCGACCAGTACGCCCGCAGCCAGCCCAGAGCCGGCAACCTGCGCCTGCGTTTGCACGGCCCGCACCCGCGCCCGCCATGCCAATTCCTGGCCCGACGCCTGTTCGAGTGCGGCAACCACGGCCTGTGAGCGCCGCAGGGTGCGTGGCCAGTATAGTGCGCTTCATGATCACGCTCATAGTGTTGCTGGTGCTCGCCGTTGGTGCGCTGTGGTACTTCGCGCCGAACGTCGTGAACAGCTATCTGCCTATCAACAGCCCGACTGCTGTGCCGACATTGGGACCGGTGATCACGCAGCCATTCTCAGCCGATAACCTGGAGGTCACGCTTCCGGCGAATGCGACCGAGCAGCAGATCCGGCAGGCATTCATTGACAAGCTGACCGCTGCGGCGCAGGCGCAGTATGGTTCGAGCGCGCGGGTCATTGCCAGCACATTCGGCTACACGGCTGGCAGTAGCCCGCAGCAGGTCAGCACTGCGCAAAACGGCGACGTGACCTACCGAGCGTCGGCGCAGGCGTACATCCAGGCGCCGCAGTCGGGGCAGTAGGAAGCTGTTCTGCATGCACGTGTGAGGTGATTACTGAAAGCATCGAGAAATGCTTATCGAGGGGAACGTCGCCCCATCGAGCCAAACAATCCGCTCAGCCCGATCAGGATCAGAATACCAGGCCACCACCAGCCCGTCCATGCCAGCACCGCAATACCAAACAACCAGATCGCCCCTTGAGCGTTTGCCCACCCTTGGCTTCCATATGGAGTATTGATGAGCGATACGACACCAACGAGAATCAGAATACCGGGCCACCACCAGCCTGTCACCGCCAGCACCGCCAGACCAATTAAAAAGACAGCCCCGCTCGACACCCAGCGCTGTGGGCCAAGACTGCTTGGCACGGTCGTTTGAGGTAGAGCGGAGGGAGTTGGGGCTGACGAGGCAATCGGCTGTGGAGCTGAAGAAGTAGGTGGCTCACTGTGCGGTGTGGATGGCAACGACTGGCCACACGTCACACAAAACTGCGCATGGCTGGGATTAAGCGTGCCACAGGCCGGGCAGCGCATGTCACCCTCCACCTCATGAAGCTGTTGGGTTGGCCCGATTGCGGCAGGCGCTACTTGCCGACCACACTCTACACAAAATTGCGCGTCAGGCGGCAGCGACGCCCCGCATGCCGGACAGCGCTCTGTATCAGAACGGCTCATCTTCGCGCCGTTGCAGCCGATCCACCGACTGTTGCTGCACCCATAGCGGCGGCACGCCATAGAAGGCCCGTTCCGCATCCGTGACGCGCTGGTCGACCTTGCCGAGTGACCAATGCCCATCCTCACGGATGAACTGCGTGCCATAGCGCTGCGGACGGCCACGCGCAATCAGCGAGCGATCCCATGCTGCGGCGATGATCGACCATGATTTCGGCTGGCCCAGCACAGATGCACGTTTGGCAAACGTTTTGGCAAGCTCAAAATGCGCCACATCCTCGCCGTACAGCATCACGAGCGCGGCGTGGTAATTATCATCAGGTGATTGAACCGCGCCCTGGCTGTAGAGGCTGAGCACGCGCTCGCGTCGCTCTTTGCCGCGTCGCCGCCGATCTTCAAGCTCGCTCTCCAAATCATTGAGCTGCTCTTCGGCCAGACGCTCCAACTCATCGCTGGTATCTTCAGGGCTGAAAGGATCCACGAAAACTCTCCCAATACTCTGTGATCTTCCGTACGTTTATTATAGCACGCAGCATCAACCGATGCCATGAAGTCACATGTTGGTCCTGCTATGCGGCTTCATGGCCCAGCTTTACCTGCTATAGAGACTTGCCCGCACAGAGGTCGTACCACGATTCGAAGCATGATCAGCGATGCTAAACGCATCCATGCTTGCACTTGCGAACTGAACCTGCTCAAACGGCGGCGGCGTAACGACGATCGGTGCGTCGAAGTCTGAGTACACCCAGGTCTGCGCCAGAGTACCATCGCCCAGACCTGGAATGCTGCCGCGCGCGCTAAACACATCGGAAAGGACGCGATTCTCGTTGGAAAGGAACAGGTCGTAGATCGCCTGACCACCGACTTCTGTATTGAGATTTTCATCCAGCGACCAGAACTGATACTGTGTGACCGGCATGTTGTTGACTTCAGCGGGGCCGATTTGTGTGAACGTAGCATCATAGTTGATCTTGAAGAAGGCCTCTCGAAAGGTCAGATCAGGATCATATTGCTCGTCGCGAGATGCTATCCAGGTCGTCTCGTCATTGACTCGCTGGAAATGTACGCCATCGTAGAAGACGAACTCGACCACCATGCCGGCAGTCAACTCCTGATCGGTCGTTGTCGCGGTCACCAGATCGTGGCAGGTGCCATGAACCCGGTTCCATGATTCCCATTCTGACTGACACACCTGTAAGGGCTGTCCGTTGAAGGTTTGGACGAATGTATCCCGCATGGTTGTGAAGGCTGCCAACTCCGGCAACTTTCCACCTTGTTCCTGCGCTTGTACCGGCACGGTACCGAGGATGAGCAATAGCAGTGTGACGAGGACGATAGGTAGGCGTCGCATATGGTCTCCTTTGCACAATGACCAAACCTCAAACAGCTACGGCGTGCTATGCGACCGTTGGCGCACGGGGCTTGCCGGCACCGAAAGAACGTCCACATCGCTCGCTTTGACAAAGCCAAAACGGTGGTTGAAGTAGATGCGGTAGTACATGGTCTGCCCCTTCACCGTGGCTCGCTGGGCCGTCTCAAGCGTCGGCGCGTAGACTGGTGCCCAGAAATAATCGCTGGCGATTAAATTCTGTGGCCACGTAGATTTGCCCGGCGGGCATGTCGTAGATCGGCGTGATGTTTTGCGGCTCAATGCCTTCCGGGTAGGCCGTTTCCTCCGGATACGCCCGCCCATATACCGGAATGGATTCCTGGCCGGCTTTTGGCGTCACGAGAATACCGGACCCGGCGATAGTGTTCGCGTTGTGGCTTGGGTTATAGAACCAGGCTTTCTGACCGCTGAAATAAATCGCATCCCAATCGCCCTGCTGATTGACGCGATAGAATTTCTGGCCAGCCACAACTTTATCCGCCCAATTATTCGCGCGGGTCGGGTCGTCCTTGATGTAGGGATTCGCAACGAAGGGCGCGGTCGGGTCGGGAGCCGTGCGCAAGTACACGTAGTTGAGCGGCTGGATCGGCACAGTCCGGCAATCGTCTGTCTCAGCGTCATAGCAGTACGTTTGCTCTGGCCCGTTGTGTGCGAAGTCAGGGTTGATCGTCACGATGTTGCTACCAGTCTGCCCGCCTTCCACGCCGATTGGCGTGCCCAGAAGCTGCATGTAATGTGCCCAATCCCAGAACGGGCCGGGGTCCCAATGCATGCCCAGCCTGCTGCGTCGGTGTTGGCCCCGGAATCTCATCATGGCCGATGATGTGCGCCCGGTCGAGCGGAATATTGTACCGGGCGGCGAGATAGCGCACCAGCCGGGCCGAGGCGCGGTACATCTGTTCGGTGTACCAGGTCGCACCTTCGATCGCTACGCCCTCGTGCTCCACGCCGATCGCATGCATGTTGAAGTACCAGTTGCCAGCATGCCAGGCAACGTTCTTGTTGCGCACCATTTGCGCGACCTGCCCATCCTGGGCACGCACAACATAATGCCCGCTCACATACGCCGTCGGTCGCTGGAATCCTTGCAGCGTCGTGTTGTAGGCAATCTCGGTGTTGTGAATCACGATATACTGAATATCAAGACCATCGGCTGGGCGGTTGGCGAGATCGAAGTTGCCGTAGTCGGTTACGTCGTCCAGGTTGTTCCAATGGTAGGCAGCCAGAACATACTTGCAATCAAGTCCCTTCGGACAATCGATGGTACTGTGCTGGGTGTTGCGTAGATGTAACGACCGGACGGTTTTGGTATTGGGGCGGATGTTTTGAGCGGCCAGTGCCACCCGCTGACCAGTGCTGGTTATTCGGACAGCACCCTGCTGCATTGTCGCATAAACCGCATCGGCAAAGTCTAGCGCCACAACAGCATCCTGCGAGCCGCTGTACTTGGCAACCGCGCCGTACCAGTCGGCTTCGTTCGCTGGCACAGCGCCGACCGTCTCCTGCGCGTACTGCGCCAGCAACACCGCGCCGCCGCGAAGATTCTGCGCCGGATCATGCTTGAGCAGATCAGAATCGACGCCCAGCAGCGTAGCTGCGCGGTTCAACGTGTGCGCGCTGAGATCGTTTGGATCAGCCATGCGGGCGCGCTGTACGTCGTCTCCTCTATCATTGTTTGTTTGCATCTGATCAAGCTGCGTGAGGTGCATTAGCCCGTAGCCGCCTGCCACACTCGGCGCGCCGCCATGATCCTCCCAGCGCGTCAGATTGTACGAAACGGCGAGCAGTACGTTTGCGGGTACGCCGAACTCACGCGCCGCTGCCTCGAAGGTGCCCTGCAGCGCGGCTGAATCGACTTGCGCGCCGCGTGCCTGCGCATGTGTCTGCGTCGCCACATGACCTACACTACTGCATACAAGCATGAGAAATAGGAGCCATCGCAAGGTTCTTCGTCTACGAACCATGTTCAAAACCTCCCTACGCCGTTCAGGATCTCACGGCATACCAACGTGATTTCTTTAAGATGTCGAGCAGCAAGGCGTGACCAATGGCTGAACTGCGGTGCTCCCTGAATGCAAGCGAGCGCTTGCACCAATAGGAGCCGTTATTCCGTACGGTAGCTCGTGTAGAATATGCGGGTTATCAGGAACTACGTTCATCCCTAAAGAAAGCGGACAGTCTACGGATGAGATGAGGCCAACAAAGCAAGATGTGAGGAGAATGAAAGTACAACCTCAATGCACATATTATACGGGTGTGGTCAAGAGGTAAATATAGGGAAGAATCCCTGTTGCTGACTGCCTCACCCCGTCACTCCATGCCCAAATTGGGAGCGATGTCGGAGTGAGGGCGAATACGCAGGCTTACATCCCGGCGACAAACCGGCCCGCATTGAGGAGACCAAGCGGATCGAACTCCTGTTTAATGCGCTGCATGGTTGCACTGGTTGCTGGTGTCGCGCCCCAGTGCGACCCATGCGGTGCGCCTGCTGCAATCCAGCGCACGCCCGGCAGCGTGGCAACCTCGGCTATCTCAGCTGCCCCAACCGGGCGCAGGCGCGCATAGATCACGCCGTTAAGCGACCGCGCGCTGATGATTGGCGCGCGGCCTGCACGCTTGCTCCATTCTTCCAACTGCGCCACAGCCGCTGCTGTATCGCTCGGTAAGGTGGTGATTTTGATCACTGCTTCGTCATGGGCAATGTCGGCGGTCTGCGGAAGATCGGCGACGCGCGCCCACAGGCTAGCGTCTTCATCCAGGCGCTCAACCGCCGCGCCATGCTGCACGGCCAGCGAGTCCAGGTCGCGCATGTGGCGCTCGACCGCCGCCTCGATGCCTTCGGCGCGCACCAGCATGCCACACGCGTCATCCATACCGATCACCGCCAGCGCGGGAGCGTTCAGAAATTCGGCAGCAGTCGGCGTGAGTTGTGAGCCATGGAGCGCGTCTACAAATTGCCATGTGGCCTCTGCTGACCGAAACACGCAGCACTGTGTCGCACGGAAGCGCGGCAGCGGCAGCAGCTTGAAATTCGCGCTGACGATTACTGCCAGCGTGCCAAAGCTGCCGAGGTATAGCTTCATCATGTCAAAGCCGCTGACGTTCTTGACGACCATGCCGCCGCCGCGCGACACACGCCCGCTCGCCTCGACCACACTGATGCCAATCAACAAATCGCGCAGGGTGCCGTAGCCGAGCCGTCGTGGTCCATCGGTCGCCGTGGCAATCAGCCCGCCGATTGTGGCGCGCTCTGGCAGCGGCGGATCGAGCGGCAACATTTGCCCATGCTGTGCCAGATGCACCTGAAGATCGTGACATGGTCATGCCTGCCTCGACCGAGATTGTCAGATCGTCAGGCTCGTAAATCAGCACACGGTTGAGCCGCTCGGTGCGAACAAGCAGATTGATGCGCGCAGGCGGCGCGCCGATGTGCTGCTGTGTGCCGCCGCCCATGGCACCGTCGCGGCGTGCAGTTCGGTTGCCACATGCATCACGCGCCCAAGTTCTTCCACGCTGCCCGGCGCAACCACACAGCTCGGCACGACGCCCTGCACAGCGTAGCGCGCGCAGTCATCATGGTCAGCGGCGATGTATTCAGCCGGAAGGATTGACCGCAGGGCGTTCAACAATTGCGATAGTGCCTGCTCACTCATACAGTTCCGTTCTTTTCAACATGCGCTAGCGCGTCACTCCAAGATCGGTAGCAGCGACACTGGTGTGCCGCAGTGCCGCAAGCTCGCCGCAGCCGCGCCCCTGTGGAAAGATTTTGCCGGGGTTGAACAATTCGCGCGGGTCGAAGCACTGCTTCAAGCCCGGCCATGGCTGCTCAGATCGTCAGTGTTGAACAGCAACGTCATGTAGTCGCGCTTCTCGACGCCGATGCCATGCTCGCCGCTGATCACGCCGCCCTGCTCAATCGAGGCGCGCAACACATCGGTCGCCGCGCCGAGCGCCCGTTCAAGCTGGCTTTTATCACGCCGGTCGAACAGGATGAGCGGGTGAAGATTGCCGTCGCCGGCATGGAATACGTTGGCAATCGGCAGGCGATAATCGCGCGCGACATGGCCGACATGCGCGAGTGTAGCAGGCAGCCGAGTGCGCGGCACCACTGTGTCCACGAGGTAATAGGCTGGTGCAAGGCGACCCATGGCACCAAAAGCGTTTTTGCGGGCGGCCCAGACGCGGGCCTGTTCCTCAGCCGTTTTGGCCGGGCGCACTTCCATTGCGCCATAATCTTCGCAGATGCCCGCGATGTCGGCCAGCAAGTCGTCGATTCCGTCGTCCACGCCGTCGAGTTCGAGCAGCAGCGCCGCGCCCGCGCTTTCCGGCAGGCCGAGCTTGTACATGCCGTTCACCGCTTTGATCGCAAGCTGATCCATCATCTCAAGCGCGGCGGGCAAAAAGCCACGCGCGATCACAGTCGAGACCGTCTGCGAAGCGGAGGGAATGTCGGGGAACAGCGCCAGCACCACACGCAACGCTTCCGGAAGGCGCGTCAGCCGCACCCACGCCTCGGTGATAATGCCAAGCACGCCTTCACTCCCCGTCAGCACGCCCGCCATGTCGTAGCCGATGTCGTCAGGCGCGCCGTCGCCGGTCCACACAATCTCGCCATCGGGCATGACCACCCGTAACGCCAGCACATGGTTGGTAGTGGTGCCATATTTCAAGCAGTGCGGGCCGCCGCTGTTATTGGCAATATTGCCACCGACCGTGCAGGCTTTCTGTGAGGAAGGATCGGGCACGAACTGGTAGCCATGCGGAGCGAGGTGTTGCGAAAGCTCCCAGTTGATCACACCGGGCTGCACGCGAGCGCGGTTGTTGCGCGTGTCAACCTCAAAAATCTTGGTCATGCGCGTGAGGCTGAGGACAATACCGCCGTTCATGGGCGTGGCCCCGCCTGCCAGACCGGTGCCTGCGCCGCGCGGCACCAGCGGCACGTCTGCGCGCTGGGCCAGCCGCACCACACCCGCAACCTGTTCAGTCGTGGTCGGCAGCACCACCATATTTGGCGCGTGGATATCCATCACGCATGCGTCGGCGTCGTAGGTCATCAGCGCCACTGCGTCGTCCACCACCGCCTGTGGCCCGACAATGCGCCTGAGTTCCTCAATCAGTTCGTTGCGATTTCATGCACAGCCCCCGTGCGTATGTACTTACTTGAAATGTTACTGTTTATTCATGGTACCACGTTTTGCGGGAGCGTGGAACAGCAACGCACGAACAGCAAAAGGCAGCCTTTCATTCGGCTGCCTCTGAGCCATTCATGTCATGGCACGCTATTTTTACTGAGTTGGAATCTTGATAACTTTGCCGACTGTCAGGCTATCTGGATTTGGGATGTCATTGATCGCCAGGATTTGCTGCAACGTCACATTGTAGCGCTGTGCAATCGCCTTGAGGGTATCGCCGCGCTGAATTGTGTACTCGATATATGCTGTCGCAGTAGGCTGCGCCGTCGTCGAGGTGGCGGCTGTTGCCGCTGTTGTCGCTGCAGGTGCTGCTGTTACGGCGTTGGTCGGCGCTGTGGTGGTTGGTCTCGTTGTGGCAGCAGTTGTCGCTTTGGGTGTCTGGGTCGGCTTGCTGGTCGCCTTGGGTGTCTGGGTTGCGGCGGCCGTGGCGGCAGTGGTTGGCGTGCTGGTGCGCACTTGGGTCGACGCCACACTGTTACTACTTGGTGCCGATGTGTTCGATACAGGATTCCCAAAGAGATTTGCGACGAAGAGGCCAAGGCCAATGGCCAAAATAGCCAGAACACCATAGATAATAGGCATCGTGTTGCGAGTCATGAATATTCCTTTATCTTCTCATGTCAGGCAATGCTGCTACGGACAAAACCTTGCTTGTGTCGCTGAGCGCGACAATGTATCTATACACTATACTTGATTCTGATGTCAATGTGTAGCTTATTTTACATGCATCATGCCACATACCAGATAACAATTTATTTATCCAGATACCCACACGATGTCCACGAAGAGAGCAAATATATCAGTTCAGCATGTGTTGCGCCGTGTGGTGTCGCTGCACAAACCACTGGATAGTTGGCACATATGGGATGTGAATGTACAGCATGTGAAGCGCGCAGTGCTCACAATTTTCTCATTTCAGCGCACGTTGGTGCGTAGGTGATCTGTACTCATCATAAGCAGCGGATATTCTGCTATAATAGCGCCGCTACCATGAACTCTGCTCATTACAAACAGAGGATGACGTATGGAAAAACGTCCAACTATTTTAGTTATAGATGATGATCTCGCATTACAAACGGTGCTGGACATTGCACTGCGTGAGGCGGGCTATGAGGTTGAGCTTGCGAGCGACGGCGAAGAAGGTATTGCGAAACTGCGCACCGTCAACCCGAGCCTGTTGATTAGCGATATTATGATGCCGACGCTCGACGGCGTCGAGACGTTTCAGCGCATCAAAGAGCAACTGCAAGATGATGGTATTCCGATTTTCATCATGACCGCGCTGAACCGCAAGCCCTGGTTTGCCGATCTTGAAGCCGAGGGCGCAGTGATCATTCAAAAGCCGTTCGATGTTGATCAGCTTGTGAGCCTTGTGGATGATATGCTTTCGTAGGAGCGGCATGGAGGCAGCATAGAATTATCTGCTTCCAGCAACCTTGCTTTGTACATCGCTATTCTAATCTTTCCTGTTTATGGTCGCGTCAGATTATGCATTACAAGATGACATAATCCGCTCTACACATTCCACCATCCATCTACCTCGTCAAGCGCGTGCGCGGCTGCAAGCAAACGTTCTGCGCTTCCTATCACAATAAACACATCAGCAGCTGAACCAAGACAATTGAATACCGTGCTGCGCCCCAACACGGCAGCTTCTTCCAGCGCGTGCCTGACGGCACGCAGCGCCATGCTGCGGTTATCGTGCGCGGCGGCCCGCGCCACGGCAATACATGCGCGCCCGCGGTCGATCGGGCGGGCGACACTGGCGGTGAGTGCCTGCGCATCGTCAAGCTCGCCCGCATGCGCAAGCGCCGCTACAAGAGCAGCGCTGTAGCGGCTGCGCTCATCAACATGTGTAAGGTGATTCAGCACTGCCCGCGCCTCGGAGTTGCCGCCCTGTTGCACCAGCGGCTCCGCAATCGCGCACCATGCCCGCAAACGCTCGCCCGGTAGTGCAATCAGGCTTGCCTGTTGGAGCGCTACTGCAGCTTCGCCTGCGCGCGCCCGCAACACCGCAAGATCGGCCTCGGTGTGCGCCCGCATGTCCGCGTCGCCAATCTGGCCGGCGCGCTGAGCGGCAGAATGCCAGTTTCCTGCCTCGCCTTCCTGCCGCGCAAGCTCTTGCCACGTCCAGTCACGCTCGTCATCGTCGGTAAGCATGTCAGCTATCCTGGCGGCTGCGCTATGCGCGCCGTGACGCGCCAGTGCTGTCGCTACGCGCGAAAGTGCTCGCTCTCGCGCTTCCTGATCGCGAAGCATGTGCGCGGCATGAACAGCGGCCGCAAGATCGCCCGCCACGGCGTATGCTGCCGCCAGCGCAACCACCAGCGGCGCGCGGAGATCGTGATCGATCTGCGCGATCTGTGTAGTAGCATGCTCAAGCGCTTTGAGTGCATTAGGTGGCTGGAGCAGCGCGAGATCGATCTGCGCGCGAGCATGTACATCTGTATCTACAATGTGCTTGGTTGTGCGGAGCGCGGCTGCCGGGTGGCCGCCCTGCACCAGCGCCTGTGCCACCTGCGCCAGCGCGCGATCACGCAGTTGCGTGTTGGCAATCAGCTGCACCTGATCGGCTGCGCGGGCATCGCCACGACGTGCCGCATCGCAGGCCAACTCGCCAGTTGCCCATGTCACAGCGGTGGCGGTCTTCAATGTGTCCAGTACCTCGGCGGCGCGGGCATGATCTCCTGCACGGGCGTGCCCGACTGCAACTTCTGCCATGGCCCATTCGTGCGTGTTCTCGTGAGTGATCGCATAGGCAACTTCTTCGGCCCGTGTCAGTGTGCCTAGCGATAGCATGGACCGCACCACTTCGGTCTCGATCATGCCGCGCCGTTCCTGGTGGGTAATGCGCGTGGTGATGCCCAGGGCGAAGTCAGGCGCGCCAGCGTCTATCGCGGCCCGCGCAAAGGCTACCAGCGTTTCTTCACGCTCGTCGCGCCATGTCCGTGGCAAGCCCGGCACTTCCAGATCGAGCGCCGCTGCCAGCATGCGCATTGCCGGAGCACGCATACCGTGATCGTGGAACACTTCGCCCAGCCTCCGCAACGCCAGCGCTTTGTCACGGCCATCTGGCAGCTGATCAACCAGCGCCTGGGCGCGATGCAGTGTTACCTCACGTCCTTCGCCGCGCGCCAACGTAGTTGTCACGGCCTCGGCCAAGCCCTGCAACGGTAGCGTGCGGGCAAGTGTACTGAGCGTGCCTGCCAGCGCCGCTGCGCGCACCTGTTCCACCACATTGTCATTTCCTGCTGCATTGAGCAGCCATGCGGCATCATTCGCTGCCGCACGCATGGTGCCGGTGTGACGTTCCGTGGCCAGCACCCACGGGCGCGACAGCAGCGGTGGTGTGTTAAGCCGCACTGCCGGGCTGCTCCAGGCAAGATGGCGGGCCAACTGGCGTACGAGGTAGCCATCGATAACAGGATCAATCTGCTCGAAACGCCCGCCAGTCCGCTCCAGCGCGAGCGCCACAAATGCATTGTGGACTGATGCAAGCGCGTCATCGGACTGGGCAGCGACGAAGCGGCGCGTGCTGCCATGCCGAAATGCAATCAATCCATCCGTCACCTCCAGCAGCGCGCCCCAGTGCGTCACATATTGCCGCAAGTCATCGGGGAGCAGGCCACTTATTTCTGCCGCTAATTCTGGCGACATGGCTTCGCACACAGTCGCAAGCGTGAAGGCAAGCTGCTGCGCGCCCCAATCGAGCGTGCGCCACCATGCGCTATGAAGCGGCGCAAGGCCAGACGTTAGCTGCTGCGGCACAAGCATGCCCGTGTGCAGCAAGCTTGCGGCGAGACGCGCGTATAAAAACGAGCCGTTGGCCAGCGTGGCGATGAGTTCGGCCTGCTTCTGAGAAGCGCCATAGCGCCGGGCAGCCTCTCGCAATTGATAGTGTACGTCTGCGCCGTCAGTCGGCAACTCCACCGTCGCCGCTGCGGGGAAGGGCAGCTCATCAGCGCCGCAGGCATGCACGATAACGACGCCAGCCGGAATAACGAGCGGAAACGGCGGCTGTGCAGCTCGATCATGAGCGGGAAAATGATCAATTAAGACTACCAGCGGCTCGGCAGCCCTGGCGGTCCGCTTCCGCCAGCAGGCGCTCGATCGTCGTAGCATCGCGGCGGGCAGAGGGCGGCACCAGCGGCACTGGCAGGTCGCCATACGCCAATAACTGCGCGCACAGCGCCTCTAGCCCGCTGTCAGCATCATCGTCTGGCAGCCACAGGAGGTAGGGCCGCGTTGCCGCAAGGTAGCAGAGCAGGCTGGTCGCGCCCGCGCCCGGCCCGCCACGCAACGCAACAAGGCCGCCATCGGCGCGCTGAAGGCATGCATCAAGGGCGGCGACCATGTCGGGGCGCGCCACAAACGTTTCGAGGCGCTCGACAACACGCGCGCGTTGTGCGGCAACGGCGGCTCCAACCTGCCGGTGAAGCGTCGGAAAGGTATCGAGCAAGGTAAAGGCATATGGTGTGATGACGGACGTGCTCATGTTCACGCAAACAGGCGGCGCATAACAGTACGTATGCACCGTTCGCTAGTATCCATAATGAATGTTCTCTGCAATTCTCATGATCCCGGCACGCCTGCCGGGCAGCGGCGCTCGAACCACGCCACGCCAACAATCCCGGCTAGCAGCAGCACTCCAGCAGCGACGTAGCCATCAGGTACGCTCGATTGCGCGATATATACGGCGAACATGCCGCACACACCGCCAATCAAGTAGCAGGTTAGCACCGCCTCGCGGCGCGTCATGCCGAGTGCAACCAGCCGGTGCGATAAATGATCCTTGCCCGCAGCGGTGAGCGGATTCAGGCCGCGTCGCAGCCGCGAAACGGTGACAAGCGTGGTATCAAAAATCGGCAGCGCCAGCACGCAAACCGGCACCAGCCACGTAATCCATGGCACATTCGACGGAAAGCGTAGCTTGATGCCGAGCGCCGCCAGCAGAAAACCTAAAAACAGGCTGCCGGTATCGCCCATGAAAATCGTCGCCGGATTTAGGTTGTAGCGCAGAAACCCGATGCAGGCGCCGATCAGCGCGGCGGCCAACGCGCCGACCAGCACCTGCGGCGGGCGGCCCATCACTGCCAGCAGCAGAAAGAACGCCGCCGCCACCGTGGTCACACCGCCTGACAGACCGTCCATGTTGTCCAGCAAGTTCAGCGCGTTGGTGATACCAACCACCCACAGGAGCGTGATCAGCCAATTGAGCCATGGCTGCCCAAATAACTGCACCTGCGCGCCGCCAATGATTAAGATCACACCTGCCAGCAACTGCCCGCCGAGCTTGAGGTACGCGTGGAGACCCCAGTGATCATCGGCCAGCCCAAACAACGAGATCAGCGTAGCGCCGAGCACAATGCCGATCAGTTCTTGCACAAAGAACAAATGCCCAAACAGAATGAGCGCCAGCACGAATGCGCCATATATCGCCGCCCCGCCGAGCAGCGGCACCGGCGCGCTGTGAATTTTGCGCGCTGCGGGCGCATCGACCACGCCAACATGGAGGGCGATCCGGCGCGCCAACGGCGTTGCCAGCACGGAGAAGGTAAGCGCTGTGAGAAAGATAAGCAATAGTTGTGTCATGATTCTGTGTCGTGTATCAAGAGCAGCGCCGCCGCGTGCGCCACACAATAGGCAAGATCGTAGCACGCCGCGCGCAGAGCGTCAATCCACAAAACTATGCTTGACATGTGCCAATATCTTTAGTAGAATCATTCTAGAAAGAATGGGAGATATACCGAATGATAAATCAAGCACAACACAAGCGTCACGAGCGCCTGGTGTCGCAGCTCGAGCAGCGCGGCAAGCGCATCACGCCCCAGCGCGCGACTGTGATCGAGGCCTTGCTTGCGCATGGCGGCCACCCTACGCCGATGGAAGTGCGCGATCTGGTATGGCAGAAAGATGCTTCGATTAGTCAGGCAACTGTGTACAATACCATGATGCTGCTGGCAGAGCTAGACCTCATTCGTAAGCTTGACATTGCCGACGACGAGAACGCACATTACGATGTCGATGTCAGCCCGCATGTCAATGTTGTATGCAGCCGCTGCGGACGCATCAGTGATGTGCATACTGACACGTTGGAAGCCTTATTGGGGCTGGTCGCCGCGCGGTCGGGCTACCAGGTGGAGTCAGGTGGCGTGACGATGTACGGGGTGTGTGATGCATGCCGGCGCGCTGCACAGTGAACATAGTTCATTTTTCTTCACCCATAGTTTAGAATTGTTCTCACTATACGCAAACATTATCTGATAGGATGAGCGAACAAACGATGTTTGTCTCTACAAACATTGTGCGTTGCGCTGAGGAGAAGTCTCTAAGTGCAAGAGAAAAATCAGGTTCCAGGTGAAAACACAGCTATTCGGCAAGGTGATGGGTTCTTTTCGCTGCCGCAGGATGAAGAATCATTCGTGCTGCAAGTTATTCAGCCGGGCCTGGCCGGGTTGATGGACGGTTCGGTATCAACGCTGGCACCGATCTTTGCGTCGGTCTTTGCGACAGGGAAGCCGCATGTCGCATTTATCGTCGGGCTTTCGGCGGCGGTCGGCGCAGGCATTAGCATGGCGTTTGCCGAGGCGCTGTCGGACACGGGTGAGCAGACCGGGCGCGGCCATCCTGTCGCGCGCGGGGCGATTACGGGCATCATGACGTTCTTGGGCGGCATTCTGCACACGCTGCCATTTCTGCTCCCGAGTGTTTCCGCCGCGCTGTATCTGGCCTATGGTGTCGTCGGAGTGGAACTTATTGTGATTGCGTTTATTCGCTACCGCTTTTTCAAGATGAATTTCTTCAAATCGGTGTTTCAGGTGGTTGTCGGTGGTGCATTGGTGTTTGCATCAGGCATTTTGATCGGGTCAAGTTAAACGTTGCACATCTGAGGAGTGAACATCATTATGTCAGCAGAAGAATACGCATTGCGACCTACTGAGTCGCCATTTCAGCCCACGCAGCCCGTACAATCGGCCAACGCTCTTTCGGAAGAAGAGTCAGAAATCGCGCAGTTGCCATGGATGATTCGGCTCACAGTCACCTGCCTTATCGCGACAATTCTGGGCTGGGTCGTTGGTAGCATGACCAATCTGCCGAGTGCTGTGGTGTGGGCGTTGTATGTGATCGCGTACGTTGCTGGTGGTTTCTACAGTGTGCAGGATGCGTGGGCCACGCTCAAGGCGCGTGAGTTCGACGTGAACGTGCTGATGATCGTGGCAGCGGTGGGCGCGGCCATCGTCGGCCAGCCGCGCGAGGGCGCAGTGCTGATGTTTCTGTTTTCGCTCTCCAACACGCTGGAAACGTACGCTATGGGGCGCACGCATGCCTCGATCCGCGCGCTGCTGGACATGACGCCGAAAGAGGCTGATGTATACCGCAACGGCAACATCATGCGCGTGCCGGTCGAGGCGCTGCAGATTGGTGAGATCGTGCTGGTGCGGCCGGGCGCGCAGGTTCCCGCCGACGGCGTGATAGTCAAAGGCGAATCGGCGGTGAACGAATCCTCGATTACCGGCGAGTCCATGCCGGTAGAGAAGCGGCCTGGCTTGCGCGCGTTTGCGGGCACACTGAACGGTCAGGGTGCGCTGGAGGTGCGCGTATCGGCGCGGGCCGATGACTCGACCCTGGCACAAATCGTCACGATCGTCCGCGAGGCGCGTGAGCAGAAGGCCCGCAGCCAGGACTTCACCGACCGCGTCATCGGGCAGTATTACGCCTATGCCGTTGTTGGCATCACGCTGCTAGCTATTATCATTCCGCTAGCCTTTCTGGGCTGGAGCCTGGTGCCGACGCTGTACCGCGCGATGACGCTCATGGTGGTCGCCTCGCCATGCGCGCTGGTGATCTCGATCCCGGCGACGTTGCTTTCGGCGCTGGCGAGCGCGGCGCGCGGCGGCGTGCTGTTCAAGGGCGGGCGGCACCTGGAAGCAGCCGCGCGTGTCAAGGTGGTCGCCTTCGACAAGACTGGCACACTGACCACCGGACGGCCCGGCGTGGTAGCGGTCATTCCGGTCGGCGGGCCGGGTCTGCTGCCTGATACTCTGCCATGCGTGGCCTGCTACCCCGCGCCGCCCGACGACCAGCTCGGCCAGCTTACGCCCGACCAGATGCGTCTGTTCGCGGTTGCGGCCGCAATCGAGCAGCCGTCCGAGCACCCGCTGGCACGTGCAATCGTGACAGGTGCAACCGAGCGTGAGATTCCCATTCCTGATGCGATTGATTTTGAGGCGCTGCCCGGCTCAGGCGCGCGCGCGACCGTGTGCGACCGACTGCTGCGGATCGGGCGGCCATCCATTTTCGGTCAACTCACGCCTGATGTCGCTGTGGAAGTGGCAGCACAGGAGCATCAGGGTCGCACGGTGGTTGTTCTGGGCGATGAACAGCCGTGGGGCTTGATTGCGATTGCCGACACCGTGCGACCGGAGTCAGCCGCGGTGGTGGCCCAACTCAAGCAGGCCGGTATCGAGCGAGTGGTATTATTGACCGGCGACAATGCCAGCGTTGCCAACGCCATGGGCGCGGCGCTCGGCGTGGATGAAGATTCGATCAGAACTGTTGCCCCAACAAAAAGTTGATGCCATCCGTGAATTACAGCAGCGCTACGGGCCAGTTGCCATGGTTGGCGACGGCGTGAACGACGCGCCTGCGCTGGCGACGGCGGAGCTTGGCGTTGCGATGGGCGTGGCTGGCACCGACGTGGCGTTGGAAAGCGCCGACGTGCTACTGATGAGCGACGATCTGGCGCGGCTGCCGAGCACCTTTCGGCTGGCGCGGCGGTCACGGCGCATCGTGCGGCAGAATCTCACATTTGCGTTTGGCGTCATGGCCACGCTGATGGTGCTGGCGATTCTGGGCGACATCGCGCTGCCGTTGGGCGTGGTCGGTCATGAGGGCAGCACGCTGCTGGTAGTTGCCAACGGCCTGCGATTGCTGGTACGATCAGGGCGATAAGCAAACAATTGGTATGATTTCGTCTGTTTCTGGGGACAATAGCATGCGTATTTTGGTTATTGGTTCGGGCGTGTCTGGCCTGTCGTGCGGCATTCGGCTACAGGAGGCCGGCCATGAGGTGCAGATCTGGGCGCGCGACCTGCCGCCCAACACCACATCGAACATTGCGGCGGCGGTCTGGTATCCGTACAAGGCCTATCCGGAAGATTTTGTGCTTGGCTGGTCGGCGCTGACATATCAGGATTTCGGCCAACTGGCACAGGTGGACGGCAGCGGCGTGTGGCTTCAGCAGGGCTTTGAGATTTTTCCTGAGCCGGTGGACGATCCATGGTGGCGCGAGGCGGTGCCTTCCTTTCGCCGCGCCACGCCAGACGAGCTACCGCCTGGCTACCGCGACGGCTTCGCCTTCGAAGCGCCGGTGATCGAGATGGATATGTACCTGCCGTTTCTGCAACAGCGCTTTGCGAAGCTGGGCGGCCAATGCACCGTGCGCGCCGTCCATGACCTCGCCGAAGCATTTGCCGAGCATGATATTGTGGTCAACTGCACCGGGCTGGGCGCGCGCGAACTCGTCGGCGACACCAGCATGTTCCCTATCCGCGGGCAGGTCGTGCGCGTGTCTCAGCCGGGCATTCAAGAGTTCACGTTGGACGATTACAACCCGCGCGGCGTAACCTACATTGTGCCGCGCTCGAATGACTGCATTCTGGGCGGCACATCAGAGGATGGGCGTGAAGATCGCACCGTTGAAACAGACACGGCAGAGGCTATTCTGGAGCGCTGCGCCACGCTGGAGCCACGCCTCCGCGACGCTACCGTGCTGGAACACCGCGTAGGGCTGCGACCTGGCCGCCCAGCCGTGCGGCTAGAGGCCGAGCAATGGGCGCCCGGCAAAACGCTTGTACACAATTACGGGCATGGCGGCGCGGGCGTCACGCTCTCGTGGGGCTGCGCGGCAGAGGTTGTGCAGCTGGTCGGTGCGCATGGCGCTGCAATCAATGCGACATAACCATGCGGCACGGAATAGTATGCGAACGAACCCTATGATCATACGATCATAGGGTTCGTTTGTTGAAGCTGCCTCAACATGCCTCTTCCAGCGCAAAGATAGTCTTCCTGTAACTCAATTTTCCCCTTGATCATGCGTCATTGCTCAAACTCTCGTGCTTGGCACACATGTAGCTATTACTACAGAGAAATAGTATGTCTATGCGTACTGCTGAGCAAGAAGTGAACTTGCACGCCACACGTACTTGTGATGTAACTTTGTAGGGATTCAGAGCCTCTATTTGGAGCATGCAATACAGAATATGTCTCAGCAAAAGTGCCATGGATTGCGGGTTGTATATGCTGAAACCGATGCCTGGAATGCCAGTTGAGAAACGATGCGCAACTGTGGGGGCATGATCTATGCAACCTCATGATCGAATACGTAGTGGAGAGACTGTATGTCTAAATTACGCGGACCACTGCGCCAGATAGTTCCATGGATTGTGAGCGGAGCTTCCGGCTTCTACATCATGCGCCGCGCACGCCAACTTAGTGTTGACGCGCCAAGCGCCGAGACACTGACGCAATTTCTGGTACATAAAGGCGATCTCATTGTCTTCATTGTGGGCAGTCCAACAGTGTGGCATTTTGCTCGTCGCCTGCCTGCTGTGCGTGATAGGGATGATAGCACCCAGTCATCCACTACAATAAGCTTCCTCCAGATTCGACAAGCCTTCACTGTGCTGGTGCTTGGCCTTGAGGTGCTGCGACGGCGGCTGCTGTCCGGTGAAACCAACACCATGCTGTCGCTTCTTCCCGTCCTGAACCGCGTGATCATGCACGGGCAGGAAGCGCTTCTGAGACTGGAGCGCGACTGTGCCGATCCTGTCCCTGCTGCTCACATACCCATGCGTACTACCGAGCAGCGCAATCGCTGATCTTCATCGGCATGAGTGATGGTATAATGCGGCTCTTCATCCCGACATAAGCAGGAGGAGCCATAGTGTCTATCAAGTCCGATCGCTGGATCAGGCGCATGGCGCTTGAACACGGTATGATTGAACCGTTTGTTGATCAACAGGTGCGCGATGGTGTGATTTCCTACGGCCTGTCGTCATATGGCTATGATATGCGCATCGCGAATGAGTTCAAGGTATTTACCAATGTCTACAACACATTGGTTGACCCCAAGCGCTTCAATGAGCGCTCGTTTGTTGATATCAAAGCAGATTACTGCGACATTCCACCTAACTCGTTTGCGCTGGCCCGCTCAGTTGAACTGTTCCGTATTCCGCGTAATGTACTCGCTATCTGCCTTGGAAAAAGTACCTATGCGCGCTGCGGCATCATTTTGAATACAACGCCGTTCGAGCCGGGCTGGCGCGGCTACGTAACGCTAGAGTTGACTAACAGCACGCCGCTGCCCGCCCGCATCTATGCCAAGGAGGGTATCGGGCAGGTGCTATTCTTTGAGGGCGACGAAGATTGTGAAATCTCGTATGCCGACAAGCACGGTAAGTATCTGGATCAGGTTGGTGTGGTTCCGCCACGACTTTGAGACTTTATCATAAAGACACAGGCCACAAAGAATAAGAAACTTTGTGGCCTGTGTCTTTATGATATGTAGGTCAATGCTACTGTGCGTAATTAGTTGTTTCGTTCCGCGCCTGCTCGTCCATGTGATTTGGACGCACGGCAGGCGGCTGGGGACGGTCCGAACTGGTGTCGGGCGTGTATGTCTCGTAGTACTCGCTGTCGGGCGTATTATTTTGTGGTGGCATGCCAACGCGATCCATTTGGCCAATGTCGTCATAATCGGCGTTTGGTAATTGATTCACTGCATCAAACGACTCTGTGGGTGATGACGAAACGTGCCTGCCGGATAACGACGAACTATCTGAGGGCGCAGAGTTGCGCGATGAATAGATAGAACCAGACGACGAATTCGATGAGAGCGTCGAGTTGTTGACCGGCAAGCCGCGCTGTCGCATCGCCTCATCAATGTGCCGGCTCATGCTCGGCGCGTACTCCCGCACCGAGTCGCGAATAAATGTCGTCAATGCTGAGACTGCTGCACTCTTCAGCATGTCAATCTCATCGTCGAACTGAGCAAGGAAATCAGCACCCTTCTCTTTGATTTTGTCGCTCGTCGATGGATTCTGTCGAATCAGGTTCCGACTGCTGGCTGTAGTTCACATGGGTTGCGGCCGGCTGGTTGCCCCAACGCTGATTGTAGCGCTCATAGTTCGGCTCGTCGTTGCTGCCCATGCTGCCGAGCACGTAGCCCGCCGCCACCGCGACGCCAAGTGCCGTCCATGGCCGCTCCACTACCTGTCCGCGAATATCGATCGCGTCGAGCACCTTCTGCGACGCTTCGCGCACCGTGCCTGATGCATCATTCGCACGATTCTCAAGATTATTGAGCTTGGAGTCAAGCGAAGCACGCGTCTCCTCTATATTTTGTCTGATGTTGTCCGTTCCTTGATCCATTCTGCATTCTCCTTCATGGTATCAACCGTTTGCTGCGGAACCGGATTGACTTGCTTCACTTGCTTTTGTGCTGACGAAAGCAAGACGTAGCCAACTATGGCAAACACAACGCCGACGATTGCAAAACCAGTCCAAGGTAACCAGCCCAGCAGTGCGGCAATGCCAAGCGCCAGAGCGACGAGCAGGAAAAGCCCTCCAACCGCAAGGACGCCGATAGCAATTCCCAACTTGGTACCGGCTTCCTTTGCAGTGTTCAACTCCTCGCGGATCTCTTGCTTGGCCAGCGCGACTTCTTGTCGCGCAAGGTTCTGCACGTCCGCTACGATGCCGCTGACAATCGTCGAAACCGATTGTTCACGCTCATACTCAGCGGCCATTGTTTACCTCCGTGTGCTACGTGCCAGCAGGTAGCCGACGCCAAGGCCAATCAGCACGGCTTCCATGGGGTGGCGACGAATGATACCTTCAAGATCGGATCGCATGTCGGTCACATCCTGGTTCTGGAGATATGAACCAGCGCGATCAAGCGTATCCGCAGCCTTGTCGGCCACATTTGATGCGGTGCCGGTGGCTGGTGCCTTCTCGCGCAATGCCTGCGCAGCACTGGAAAGCTGCTCGCCAGCAGTCGTCGTTGCGGAGTCTGCCTGATCAGCAGCTTTGGCTGAATACTCGTTGGCCTTGGCCTTCACGTCCTGAGCTGTGCCCTGTGCTTTGGCCTTCACATCCTGCGCGGTGCTCTGTGCCTGATTAACAGCGTCATGGGCCTTGGCTTGTGTGTTGTCAACAGCACTATGGGCCTTGCTGGTGTTGCGGTCAATCGCCTCTTTCGTCTGGTCAGCCGCACGATCAGAGGTGTGCTCAGTCTTGTTATACGTCGTTGGCCGGTTTGGATCATAGGTCATAGTGATACCCCTTTCAATAACCCTCTGGGAAAGATGCATACTATTTGGCACGCTGACAACAGGTATAAATGTCATTTAGCTCATTGCAATGCCAAATAATTAAGCCTCTCCTTCACTTACTTAACATATAGCAATGTCTGTGCCAGATTTGAGCTAAAATGCGGTAGCGCAGCTATCCCCAATTGCGCTCATGAGGATCTGTAAGGATACAAAAGACGTGGGAGCGACATTAGCCGCTCCCACGTCTTTCTAATAAATAGGCCGCGATCCGTGGCGACCGGAGAGAGGGGTTATAAGCGGTGGCGCAGGATATATTTTGGAGTAATCATCAGAGTAAAAGCGCCACCGGCATCTATTTGCTTCGTTATCTATCAAAAAGCGTGCCAACATGCCCATTAACGGCCAAAAAAGAGGTGATCGATACCTTGCTCCAAATTAACCGACCACTGGCCCATCGGCGTCGCAGTCTACCATTGGCTGAGCGCTGTGAGCTGCCCGGTGGCCAGCAGCACGCCCATGAGAATCAACAGCACGCCGCTCGCAATATTGGTGGTGTGCAAGAATAGTTCATGGCCACCGACGTTGACGACGAAACCACGCCCTTTAATCAGCGTCCAGAAGCGCGATCCGCGACCCAGGCGGCTGAAGAAGGTGGCGATAATGATCAGCGGCGTGCCAAGCCCCAGCGCGTAGATAAACGCCAGGATCGCGCCCTGCACCACGGCAATGCCTTGCGTCGCCAGCAGCGTATACAATGCGCCGAGGATCGGACCAATACATGCCGTCCAGCCGACCGCAAACGTCGCCCCGTACAAATACGAACCAGCCACGCTGGTCGACGGCCGGTCGAGCACTTTTGCGCCGGTGAAGCCTTTGCCAAGCAGGCTCATCACGCCCAGCACGATGATAATCAGGCCGCCGATCAACGTAATCTGCTGAATGTTGCGAAACAACAGCGAGCTTAATGCCGTAGCGCTCGCGCCAAACAGCACCATGGTCGTCGCCAGGCCAAGGAAGAATGCCACGGTCATGAATACCACGCGCTCGCGGCGCGCCTGAAACGTAAATGCGAAGTACGCTGGCAAGATCGGCAATGTACATGGCGACAGAAAGCTGATCAGGCCTGCCAGAAATGCTGCTGGCGCCAACACCAGCACGCTTCCGCCGGTAACTGTCTGTGATGCGCCGCTGGTCAGCGCCAGAAACAGCAGCACGCCGAAGACGAGCACGACGCCGACGCCGATGAGCACCGCGCGCACCGATACATGCCGCGCCGGAGCAACGTCTGTTGTGTTGAGGTGCGTGTCAAGATCGTGGATAGACATGAATATCTCCAGATGTGAGTTACTTCCTGTTGGTATTATACACCTGCAATGATTACGCAATTCTAACGCCGTTCGCGGGCAAACCAGCGCCGAATGAATTCAACTTGCAGCTGGTACGCGCCAGCCATTTCTTCAATCAAATCTCGCCGGAGCAGCAGACTGATTACACTATCAATTTCAGCAAAGCCCTGATCGGCGAGCAGTGCTGTAGTCGCGATTCCATCGGGCTGCGCGGCAATGAAGCGCACCACGCTGCGCACCTGTTTCGCCAACCTGATTGGCGAGATCGGCGAAGAAGAAGTCGCCGGTTGCGAGCGCATGCGGCACGGCAGCCTCAACATCTGCTAATGGTGACGAGGCGGCGCAGCGGCGGCGGCTGCTGATTTTTCAGTTCGACAATTTCATAGCATAACAGCTGCACGAGGTGTGGATGGCCGCGCGTCAGCCGCAAAATGTGGCGGCTGGCCTCTGGCTCATAATGCAACTCGAAATTCGTGATCGGTGACTCAATCAATTCGAGCACATCTTTTTCGGGCAAATAGGTGATCTTGATAATCTGCGTATTGATCAAGTAGCTCGCCCAGTGGCGGAACTCCTCCAGAGTGTGCGAGCCAGCCAGCAGCACTTTGAAACGCGGGCGGTGCTGAATGATGTTGCGGATCAATCGGAGCACGTCGGTTTCGTCGAAGCGGCCCTTGTTTGCGATGCCCTCCAGCGCCTCGAATTCATCCAGCGCCAGCAGCGCGACGCTGTCGTCATGGTTGCGCAACGTGACCTCCACCTGGTCAAGCCAGACGTTGAAGGTCGTGAACGGGCTAGCCTCAAGCGCGACTCGTTCCGGCAGCCACAGCGTGAAGCCATGGTGCTGCTCCGCCGAGCGCACCATGGCGGCGGCAAGCGCATATAAGAAATCGGCGTAGGTGCTGGCGCTCGCAATGCCTTCGCCATCTACAAAAAACAGCACCGTGTTGCTCGGCAGCAGTCGGCCAAGATTGCGCAACAATGAGGTTTTACCCATGCGCCGCTGACCGTACAGCAGCAACGGTGGACGGTGGCGATCGAGAATCAGTTGCTCGATCCGCGCGGCTACATCCGTACGTCCGACGAACAGTTGCACATGCTCGGACAGCGGCACGCTGAAAATGTACGGATTTGCGATTTCCTGGCTTTCCTCAACCGCCGCCGTCAACTCCTGCAACGCATCAGTGATGATTTCCTGCCAGCGCGACACAATCGGGCGAAAGCGCGCCGCCCCTGACTCGCCGCTCATGGCGATGTCACGCCCCAGCACATGAAGGTTATCCTGAGCGGTGCGCAGCATGAGTTGCTGATGATAGCTTGTGGTGCTATTCAGCGCCGCATTGAGCGTCTGCGCGATGCGGTTGAAGCCTTGCAACAATCCGCCAATCGGGCCTTCCAGGCTGCCGCGCATGTCAAAATCTTTGTGCGTTCGCGCGATTGCCGCCACATCCTCACAACGCTCCAGGCTGCGCGCGACCAGTTCAACACGCGCTGCGCGCACCGCCCAGCGCTGCGATGGAATCGTCGATAGATAGTCGAGCGCGGCCTCGCCTTCGTCCGGCTGGCGCATCGCGATCATGACAAGATGTTCGTCCAATCCGCGAAACGGCAGAATATGCGTTTCGCACCAGAACGCCGCATGCCATCGCAGCCACAGGCGGGGCGGCGATATCCGTTGCTCATCGAGCCGCAACAGCAGCAGATTCCAGAGTTGCAGGAACGGATGCGCGACCAGCGGCTCCCACCATGGAAAGAGCAGCCCGATGGTGATGCCCACAATCGTCAACCCGAAACACCGGCCAGAACGGCCATGCATTTGCGGTCATCAGCCAGATAATCCAGCCGATACCAAGGCCCAGCGCGGTCGCATTTGCAGCGATACGCACGCCCGCGATGCGCTCAACCGAACTGTAGGGAATGCCGATCAGCGCGATAAATGCCGCCGCAAAACCGATCCCGGCCGCTTCAAATGGTGGAGGCGGGCCAGCACCGCAAAGAGCAGCAACATCGCCAGCATGAAAACCGCATTAACGACCAGCACCGAGCCTCGCGCGCTCCCAGCCGACCACAATCACAAAGATCAGCAGTAGCACCAGCACCAGTGGCAGCGCGATGAAAAGGCTTTGCGCCATGCCGCCGCGCGGCTCGACGCCAAACACCAGCATTACCATAGACCGCAGGATGCTGAACATGGCAAACAGCGCCGCGCCGCCGAGCACAATCCCCGTCCCGCCGCCGCTGATCAGCGTGCCCCAGCCGTCGCCGAGCGATCGGGCTGCTCCGCGACCAGTGACGCGGCCACACTTCCGGCGACGCCGCCCGCCAGTCCAACCACGGCACCAAAAATCGGGCCGCTCAACGGCTGCGACTCGCCCGGGTAGCCGATTTTGCCGAGCACCGCGTAGCCAAGCCCAAAGATCAAGCTGCCCGGCACGCTCAGCACAATGCCAACCGGCACGCTGATCCAGATGCTCGCCAGCAGAAAATAAAAAATCGCCACCATCAGCGGCGCGGCAATGCCAATAAGTAACGTCTCGCCCGAACGATGTAAGAGCAACAGCGTCGCGCCGCTGAGCAGCATGACCAGAGGAATGAACACCAGATAGCATGTAAAAATGCGCTGAATGCGCGGATCTTGCCAGTGCGTGCTGCGCAAATCGAACAGCCGAAAATCGGGCCGCAGCGCAGGTCGAACATTAGCGACATACGCGCCCCACACCGATGGCCGCAGCATGATCCAGATCAGCAACTGCACGCTGCTCAGCAGCAGATTGCGATGCAGCCGCGGTGCCGCGCTGTACGACTGCGGGCGGTATGCTTCCGCGATCATCGCTGCTCCAGAAGGTAATGATAGCGCGCGGTCTGACGCAGCCCGGCGTCTTTCCACGCATTGTCAGTTTCTCCATTTTCCAACGCGTGGAGGCGCACCTGGCTCAAAATCTGAACCAACGCAGGCCAGCAGCCGCTGTAGGCGACGATCCATTCCACATCGGCGGGCGCAAACGGCACTGGCGAACTGGCAATCAGCGCGCGGGCGGCTGGCTCGGTCAGCGGGCCAAGGTCGAGCCGCTGAAAAATGTTGAAGAACGGCGAGGGCTTGTTGTACGCTTCGGCCTGTTCGGCGGGCGGCTGGTGCGACGCCACAATGAAGCCGAGATTGCCGTTCGTCAGGCTTGTGCCGAGCGAGCGCATGCTCCACCAGAACTTCATGTCGAGTTCATCCGACTCCAACGCCGCGCCGATCTCATCCATCAGAATCATCGTCGGCGTGGACAGCTTGCTGCTCACTATGTCCATGAACGAGATAAGTGTGCATGGTTCGGGCGCGGGCAGTTGCAGCGCGGACAACATGAAGCGCAGCAGATACTCCTGGCTGGACATACGCACGTCTTGAAAGTCGATGAATATCCACGTGTAGCGCTCTGGCTGGCGCAACCAGCTATTATGCTGGTCAGAACGTAGCTGCGACGGAAGCATGCTACAGATATTTTTGAGGTAATGGAGCAACGACGTTTTGCCGCTGCGCTGCGGGCCGATGACCGCCACGTTTTGCAGTGGAAAGCGATCAATGCCGTTGAATATGCGCTTCAACTCGCGCTCGCGACCAAAGAACTGGCGGCAATGCGTGATCGGCGGGCCAACCACAAACGGCGCTAAATCTTCCACAGGCGGATGATGATCATGAGCAGGCGCAGTCGCCATGCGCGTCACGCCTACCGGCGCGGCTTGCACCGCCGGAACGGGAAATAGTTCGTTGCACAATACATCGGCGCGCGGACTATCGGCGCTGCGCAGGAACTTGAGCAGCCATGAGCGGTCGAAGTCGGTGCGGCGGACGATCTCGCGCGCGAGTTGCTCGACCTCGGCCTGCCTGGCTGGCACGTGCCCTTTGCGCCAATGCTCGATTGCCGAGCCGCCGCTTTCGCGCCCGATGCTGTAGCCCAGCTCATCTTGCACAACTTGAATGGGTTTATCTTCAATCGAGCGAATGCGGTACAGCGCGGCCGTCAACAAACGTCCGAATTCCTGGGGCGCAGAAGCCATATGTTTCCTCCGAAAAGTCGGAGCGGACTCGGAGTGAGTGCTGCAAAAACGCGGAGCGGCGAGCGTGTATGCTTGCAGCACATCGGAAATGACATGTTGTTCTAACCTTAATTGTGGCAGAGCAATTTGTCAAGCCATGTCGGGGGCGTTGTGCGGGGCAAGATGATGGCGGAGGCGGGGAGGTGCATGACGCGCCCGCTTTAGTTGCAACAAAGGAGAGCGTATGGAAGCGGCAATAAATCTTGGCACAATCGGCGCACTGCTTGGCAGTGCGGCCTACTTCACCAACTTGAGCGTGAGTGGCATTACGCTTGCCTTTCCGAAACGGCCCTCATGGCTGGCGTTCGTTAGCGCGCTGCTGCTGGGGATTTTCTACGCAGCACTGTTATCTATGGCAAACGGCATGCTGCTGAGCGGCCCAGTCACCGGCCAGGCCATCGCACAAGTGCTGCTGGTCGGCATCGCGGCAGGAGGCGGCGCGGCCGGCGCGACAGTCACGCAAACGTCGGCTAATAACCGGCGGCAGGACGCAACTGGACAGACAACGCCGTCAACAACCGCTGGCAACGTGGCGGTGGCAAACGGATAAGTGTTGTTGATCGTGATCATGGAGTAGCTGGAGATACGCGCATGAACAGAGCCTCAACATTCTATGATGTGCTCGGCGTGAGCCGTGATGCCAGCATGCGCGAAATCAAGCTGGCCTACCGGCACCTGGTGCGGCGCTACCATCCAGACCTTCAGGCAGGCGACCAGGCGGCGCAAGAAACGCTCAAGACGATCAACGTCGCCGCCGAAACCTTGTGCGATCCGGTTGCGCGCACCAGCTACGACACCCGCCTTCAACAGGCATGCCTCACGATACATGCCGCGCGACATACGGCGCGACGGCTACGATGTGGAATACACAGTGACGATTAGCGCGTCGGAAGCCCGTGCTGGCACATCGCGCACGCTGCGCTTCCACCGTCCGAATGGCAGCCCGCGTGAGATCGTCGTTACCATTCAGCCCGGCGCGCATGCCGGACAGCGCCTCACGATCCGCAGCGCGGGCGGCCCGAGCCAGGATGGAACGCGTCATGGTGAGCTGCACGTGGTTGTGCAGGTGGCGCATGAGTAACCCGCGCCACCTCATGCATGTTGCGCAATTATATCCGCCACGCGCCAGCCGCTCTCGATTGCTAGATGGACGCGGCCCTGGCCCGCTGTGTAGTCGCCCGCGAAAAATAAGCCGTGCTCCGCGCCCGTGCTGTTGAGCATGGCGAAGTCCGCGCCGGACATCGGCTGCGCGTAACGCCAGCCCTGTCGGTCGCACCACAGCGGATCACGCAAATCTTCGCCGAGCAGCGCGCTGACAAGCTCCGTCACCTGCGGCGCAAGCTCCTCAACTGGCGCGTCCCAGTGGTCGAGGCTCCACTGCGGAGCCATCTGCGCTTGAAGCAGACTGCTGCCTTCCGGGCAGCGCTCCGGCCCTTTGGCATGCTCCAGCGCCAGCCATGCGATTGGGTGCTTGCGGTCAGTGTTGATCAGCGCGTAGAACGGCCGCTCGATTGTGCGCGTGTACGGCAGCGCAAATGACAGGCAGCGGGTGTATTCTGCCTTGTCAATCTCGCCAACCAGCGCAGCTTTTGCATCTGTTGGAAGATCACTGTCCACCATGATCGCGCTGGCCTGCGGCGCGGGCGGCGTGAGGAGCACCATGTCGGCCTCGCCAACCATTGCACCTTCGGTATCGACAATGGACCACTGACCACTTGTAGCCCGTCGCAGCGCCGCGACACGCTGGGCGCGCCGCACGTCGATGCCTTCGCCTAACAGCTTGCCGAGCCGGTTCAATCCATCGCCGTAGATCCACTTGTGTTCGCGGTTGTGCTCGTCGCTGCCCGCACTGATAGTATTTTCGGCATTAAATGTCCAGATCGGCAGCGTCACATCGCGCAGTTGGTCGGTAGGCAGATCATGGAGCATGAACTGTTCGACTTCTGGCGATGGTTTAATGTTCTGCGCGCCCTGATCGAACACAAAGCCATCGCGGCGACGCGTCGCCACCCGCCCGCCGTAGCCGCGGCTCTTTTCGTAAACCGTAACCTCAAGCTCTGGACATTGTTGCTGAAGTTTGCGAGCGGCGGCCAATCCGGCCATGCCCGCGCCGATAATTGCAAGTTTCATAGTAACCAAATAAAGAATCAAGAGGTTCAAAGGAAGCACAAACTACGACTAATTATACTTCTCTACTATGGTAGTGGCTACGCACCCAATATAGATTCGGATGCTGCCATCAGTTGGGGTGGCGCAGCATTCCACCGTGAAGGAAGCAACCAGCGTTTGATCGTTGCCAGATCGGGTGCGCGCATGGGCTGCAACTCCTTGCCCGTCACGGTGTATGCTGTGCAGTATAACGAGCGCGCATAGCTGTGTCAATTGCTACAACACGAAGCGCCCGACCTAAAAACTCAAACTTCGAGCGCCGTTGACCAGCGCTTCGACGGCTGTAGCCGCCCCGACAATCCTGGCCCCTTCTACCAGGTCGGCCTCGCTGATGCCACGCGGTTTGGCGCATGCTCCGCACACCCATACGTGACCGTCATTGTTCACAAACTGGCTGATCAACTCGCTTAACGGGGGAAAGCCGTCGGCCTGCAACCCATCCGCATAGCCCTTGGTGGCGACCCGCACCCCTTCAATGGTCAGCAAAACTGTGGTCTCCTGTCCAGAGGTTAAGGCGACATTGGCTACCACAAAGGCCAGCGATGCCCGTTCCACACTTTCCTTGCCCTGCGTATTATGAATCATTACGTGTGCCATTTCAGGAGCCTCCTTGAGTTAAAAAGCAGATTTACGTGTTACCCTTCACTTTCGGCGGATGAGATAATGGTCACCCTCGTGTCTGATGAGCTCGTGTCCGGCCAAACGGCACCAGGCTGGCAAATCTCCCGCCACGCTAGGATCGGTCGCATGCACTTCCAGGGTCTGACCGGAACTCATCCGGCGTATCAACCCGGCAATCTCATCCAGTGGCCCGTCGGCGCAGCCCTTTACGCCAGCATCATAGAAAGCGTCGGCGCTAAAGCGGGATTGCGATGTTTGGGCGTCTATCGCCGTATCTGGCCGGAAACCGGAACATAATAGCCACATATCGGCGATACAGCCGTCCTGCACGTCGCAGTAAGCCTGCTGCTCAATAACGCGCCAGCCATTCTCGGGATCGTGTAACCGCAGACGATAGTGCAGGTAGAGCCTGTCGAACACCTGATCGGCGGACGATTGCAAAACCTGGAGCTCATCCGCATCGCCGAACCATCGCCGCAGCCAGCCGGTGGCAGCCTCGGCAGTTTTCTCCTCGCATATTCGTGGCGGCAGCAAGGCCCGAAAGCGAACGTGCGGCGCAAAGAGTGTCGCTAGCCGTTCAAAGTCCTGCACCGCCAGCGCTTCCAAAAAGGACTGCCCTACGGTCATTGGCTTTTCATGAGAAATGACGTTACTCATCGTAACGCTCCTTTCTTCGATCTGATCTGGGCTACCTGAAACGTGGATCATCCCGAATTTTAAGGGTGGCATACATCTGACAGACCTCAGTGACCTGTCAGATGTGCGCCGTCATAAGGGGATTTTGACCATTGTCGATTGGTCAGATTGACTATGACCGCTATTCGCCTTCTTTGACCTCGATAATCTCGTCTGCGACGAGGCCGTGGGCCTCACGATGAACGGCTTCAGCAGCTTCCTTGTTCGGCGCCTCGCACAGACAGAAGACGGTACCTTCCGTTTCGTTGAACCAGTATTTCAGATACTTCACGCCGTGCTTCTCCTGAACCTCAAGATCCTGCTGATGGGCCCCCGCGACTGCTTCGGCGGTCAATCCTTCCACATCTTTGTGAATGTCCATGTAGACTGGCATCACTTGACTCCTTCGTTATACTGTATTCACGAACAACCATGGTTAATATTAAAGCAGAAGTGGGCGGGCAGGGGGTATCCTGTGCGGATACAGATGCGAATACCGAGGGGATACAGAATGGCCTCAGATGAAGACAATGCCATCGTTTCATTCGGTGAGTGGCTCCGACAACGACGCCAGGCGCTGGATTTAACCCAGGCGGCGCTAGCCGAACAGATTGGCTGCGCGGTTGTCACCATTAAGAAGATTGAGCAAGATGAACGACGGCCCTCCCAACACATGGCGCACCTGCTAGCCGATCATCTGGCTATCTCCCCTGCGGCGCGAAACGACTTCATTCGAATGGCCCGCGGACAGTTTGTACCTGCAATCGCTGCCCCGGCAGCGATGCATTTGCCCGCCCGCTTTTCTGCAGCGTGGCGAGCAACCGGCCTCACCAGACCATCCCCATTTTGTGGGTCGCGAACACGAGCTGGACCAACTCATGGCCCACCTGGAAACGGCCCTGGCTGGGAGCGGGCGCGTTGTATTCATCCTTGGCGAGGCGGGACAGGGCAAAACCACGCTGATGGCTGAGTTCGCCCGCCAGGCGCAGGAGTCGCACCGCGATCTGGTGGTTGCCGACGGCCAATGTAATGCTCAGGCTGGAGTCGGTGATCCCTACTTGCCCTTCCGCGATAGTATCGGGATGCTGGCCGGCGATCTGGAAGCCAGATGGGCTGCCGGCACTCTTCCCCGCGAACAGGCCCTGCGGCTGTGGTCGCTGTTTCCCTATACGGTTCAGACGTTGCTTGAATACAGCCCCAACCTCATCGACAGTCTTGTATCCGGCCCGCCGCTGTTTCGTCGGATGAGCGCGTTCATGCCCGACCGGGTGGATTGGCAGACTGAAGTGCAAACGCTCATCGAACGGCAAAGAGGCCAATCGCCCGGCCTGGAAGAAGGCCATTTGCTGGAAGAGGTGACGCAGCTCCTGCAAACACTGGCTGCCCGGCGCCCGCTCCTGCTGCTGCTGGACGATCTGCAATGGGTGGATGCCGCTTCGACGCAGTTACTCTTCCACGTAGGTCGCCGCCTGGCCGGCAGCCGAATTCTCGTAGTGGGAGCGTATCGGCCCACCGAAGTGCGCCCGAGGCGTCTTGCGGGTGGCCCAGACCAGTTTGAGCAGCATCCGCTGGAGCCGGTCATCAGCGAATTCAAGCGCACCTTTGGCGATATCCAACTCGACCTGAACCAACAAACGGCGGCGGAGCGACGGGCTTTCATCGAGGCGTTGGTAGACAGTGAACCAAATCGCCTGGATGAAGCCTTTCGGGAAAGGTTGTTCCTGCATACCCAGGGACATCCCCTTTTTACCGTTGAGATGCTCCGAAATATGCAGGCAAACGGAACCTTGATCCAGGGTGAAGCTGGGCAATGGATTGAAAATATGGCCGCGTTTCCCTCCAAATTGCCGGTGCGCGTCGAAGCAGTGATTGAGCAGCGCATCAACCGGCTCGATGAACGTTTGCAGGCCATGCTGACGGTTGCCAGTGTTGAAGGCGAATTGTTTACAGCGCAAGTTGTAGCCCGTGTTCAAGGGCTGGATGAGAACTTCGTCCTGCGCTGCCTGAATCGCGATCTGGAACAGGGCCATCATCTGGTGCGAGAACAGAGCGAGATCACGATCAGTCAGCAACCTCTGAATCGATACCGCTTTGGGCATGTGCTGTTTCAAGAGTATCTGTATAACCGGTTAAGCCAGGGAGAGCGGCGACTGTATCATCGGCAGGTGGCCGAGGCGTTGGAAGCCATCTTTGAAGCTCACACGCATGACATCCTCAGCACCTTGCTCCAGCAGCGCGATCAGGTGGGCGCGGCGCTGGCCCGCCCCTCGCCTGACTGCCTGATTGAGTTTGGGCCAGCACTGGTGCATCATTTCTGGCACGGCCAGGCGTGGGCCAAAGCTGCCACGTATGCCTTGTGCGTAGGGGCAGGAGCGATGCGGGTGTATGCCCTGCGTGACGCAATTGGTGCGTTTGAGCAGGCCATACAAGCGCTGGACCACCTGCCCGACGCTCGTTATGAACTGCTCGTTGAGGCAATCATTCGCTGGGAAGAAGCGGCCTTCCAGTTCAAGCCGTATGCCGAACAACTACAACAACTGGCCCGGGCTGAACAAGTGGCCCGTGACCACAGTGACAAACCTCGCCTGATTTCAAGCCCTGCATTGGACCGTTAACGTCCATCTGGCTAGAGGGTTGTGGATGCGGGCGGGACCGGCGCTGATGGAATGTCTGACCCTGGCCGAAGAATTGGGCGATGAAAGATTGTCCGTTCGCCCCGTTTTCTTCAAAGCGTTGATGACGACCTTTGTGAATCCACGCGAGGCATTGGCGCTCCTTGAGCGGGCGCTGGACCTGGCCCGAACATATGAAGACAGACACATTGAAACGCTATCACTTGGCAACAAAGCGCAAACGCTTGCCCAACTTGGTCGATTTGCCCAAGCCCGCAAGGTTATGCAGCAGGCGCGTGCGGCCCTGCAAAACACTGATTCGCCTTTGACAGAGTCGGATGTAGACTTGTTGGCCGGCTGGTCCTATCTGGCGATGGGTGACACTCAACGGGGTTTGGAATACGGCCAACGCAGCGTGGAAAAAGCGATTGCCACAGATAATATGGATTGCATCTGCTACGGTTATGACTGTGTCGGCTTTGGAAATTTAGAAGTGCAACGAATCGCTGAAGCAACGGCGGCCTTCACCGAAGCTGTCAAACGGTCAGAGATGACGGGCGCAATTATCCCCCAACTGCTGGGGCAAGCCGGGCTGGCCATGGCCCAATTCTGCGGCGGGCGCATCGAGGCCATTGCAGACCTGGAAACGGCTTTGGCGACCATGCAAGCCTATAACAATCACGTTGGAGCCGCCGATGCAGCCCGCATGTTGGGCACATGCTTACTCCAATTGGGCGATCTGGATCGGGCAGAAGGCCATCTCAACAGGGCGCTTCATTTTTACCGCCAGACGGAGATGCGCCCGTACCTGGTTCGCACCCTCTTCACCCTGGCCCAACTGTATACGCAGCAGGGCCACCTTGCTAACGCACACAGCGCCCAGACAGAAGCCGAAACCTTCATGGCGGCACTGATTGGTGAGGAGACATAAACGCCTTTGGGCACATTCGACGCAAGTGAACTCAAGCGTTGATGCCGTGTTGGTGACGCAGAAGCCTGGTTGGATGAAACCGCGCTAACAGTATAATACTATAGCTGGTGTGTCGGGAACATCACATGCCTGAGCGTGTGGCACGCGGAAGGAGTGGGGTATGCGGAACAATGGCTGGCTGCGATTCTTCTTTCTCCTGGTACTGGTGCAGGCTCTTTTGATTGGTCGCGCACTGCTATGGCCGGAGGCCATAGCGTCAAACTTGCCGTGGCCTGCCAGCCCGCTGAACGCGCGCTTTATTGCGTCGCTCTACTGCATGGGCGCGATCAGCGCATTGTTGTGCATGGCTGCGCGGCGCTACGCCGAGGTGCGTATCTCACTAATCGAGATCGGCTTTGTCACTGGCGTGCTGCTCCTGCTGACGCTGCCGCACCTTGGCGAGTTCCCCCCGCGACATTTCCATATCGCTGGCTCATTTTGTACACGATAGATCCACTACTGGTCGGATTGATTCTGTGGCGCATGCGCGGGCGCAATCCTGTTCCAGCCGGTCGCAATGCGTTCGCGCCACTGTTCACTGCGTACGCCGCAGTGCTGGCTGTTGTTGGTGTTGTGCTGCTCATCGCGCCGACGCTGGCTGCGCAGCTATGGCCATGGACGCTGCCGCCAATTCTTGGCCAGGTGTATAGCATCTTCTTCCTGACCTTTGCACTGGGCGGCTGGCTGGCGGCACGCGAGCCACGCTGGGAAGGCGTGTGGATCTACGTGGTTGCGAATCTCTGCATGCTGCTGCTGATCATTGCCGTCTCGCTCTACCACGCCGCTCGTTTCAAAGCCGGGCCAACCACATGGGCGTGGTACAGCCTTATACTGATTGGTATTCTTGCATTCACCGCTGTGCTAGCGCGCCATGCACGCCCGCTGGCCACACGAGGAGCAATGCCATGAGCATACGATTTGATGCGATACTGCGCTGGTATCTGTGGGTTCTCATGGGCGGTTTGCTGCTGCAAGGGCTTGGTTCGCTGATCTTGCGCCTTTCGCCAGCGCTGGCGGCGGCAATGCCGTACGTAATCGGCGGCATCTTCGGGATTGATATCTGGCATGCGTGGATTCATATCATCTGGGGCAGTGTGGGAGTTGGCGTGCTGCTCACGCGACCTACAGAACATGCGGCGGTACGTTTGGCGCTGATCTTTGGCCTGTTCTACACGGCACTGGGGATTGCAGGAATATCATTTCACCACCCGTTCGGGCTGGAGTTGGATTTGTTCGAAAACGCCTTTCACATGACGGCTGGCCCGGCGACACTGCTGCTTGGTATGTTGGGCGCGAGCAGACTTATCAGGGTTCGCGCTGCCACTATGCCGCATTGATACGGCATGATCATAGGTCATACCGGAACACCAGCATGTCGAGCACCTGGATGCCATGATCGAACAGCGGCTCGCGGTAGTAGAGAAAATAATCACGGCGAATGTGGTCCATGCGGAAGCCACATTTCTGGTAAAACGCAATATTGTCGATGCTGGCGTTCGGCGTGCCGACCAACATTGCATGTTTGCCGCGCCGCCGCGCTTCCTCGATGAGCCACGCCACGATCTGCTTGCCAATGCCCTGGCCTTGCCGATCCGGCACAACGGCCAATTCCTCGATCTCGCACGGGTCGCCACGCCACTGCACCGACACCGCGCCAACCAGCGCGCCAGATCCGTCCTCCACGCGATACACCGCGTCGCTCAGGTGCGCGAGGCCCCAGCGCAGCGCCCGTTCAGAGCGTTCCGCTTGCAGCAATATCGGGATTAATTGTTCGAGTTCCGGCGGCTGTACCTCGCGGATTGTGATCATATGCATATGACGTTCATTAGATCATCTTCAGCCATGTAGAAGCACATGCTCGACAGAAGTGAGTAATTCTGTAAGCTCAAATGGTTTCGACAGATAACCATTCGCGCCTACTTCCTGCGCCCATCGGCTCGCATCCTGGGCGGCTGTCATCACCAGGATGGGCAATGTCAGACCCTGTTCGTGTAACTTCCGCACCAATCCCCATCCATCCAGCACTGGCATGCGCATGTCTAGAAGCACAAGCGCAGGCAAGACCTGCTCAATGCACCGAAGCGCTTCTTGCCCGTTGTGCGCTGTTTCCACCACATAGCCCTCGAATGTAAGAATATCGGTCACAGTTTCAAGAATAGATGGGTCATCATCAACCACCAGAATCGGATGCTCAATTGTCATTATTCCCCTCTTCCGTCTCACGCGGGAGCAGCACATGCATCGTCGTGCCGCGGTGTTCATTTCGCGTGGCCCAGATCTTCCCGCCATGTTGCTCAACAATCCCGCGACAGATGAACAGCCCCAGCCCCATACCCGCAAAGCGCCGGTCATCGACATTTCCTCCGCGATAGAAGCGGTCGAAGACATGCGGAAGATCCTCAGCAGGTATGCCAATCCCATGGTCACATACGAGCAGATGCACCTGCCGGTTCTCAGGGGATACCTGCACGCGGACCTCCCCACCATTGGGGCTGTACTTAATTGCGTTTTCAACAAGGTTTTCGATGAGTTGGCTCATACGATTGCGATCGTACATGCCGATCACCGGCTCATGCGATTTAACGATGCAGGAGTGCTCGTTTGACTGATGTCGCGCGCACGTTTCGCAAACGATTTCGGCAAGATTGGTTTCCTCACGTTGTCCAAGGAGCGTCCCTTGCTCAGCACGCATAGCATCGAGCAGCTCAAGGACCAGATCTTTGAGGCGTTGCCCTTCTTTGACCAACCGCTGAAGAGAGTGCAGATCAGCCGGGGCATCGGGATGACGCAGCGCGCGGCGTTCCAGGAGCTGCGCCTGGGCAATTAACGTCGTGAGCGGAGTTTTCAGATCGTGCGCCGCCGCCGACAGAAAATCGTCTTTCAGGCGGGTCGCTTCCTCCCGCGCACGCACGCGGGCCGCCTCATCAATCAATGCGCGGCTTTCCAGAATGACGGCGGCCTGATCAGCCAGGAGTTGCACGAGTGAAAGATCATCCTCGACGAAAATCGGCGTTCGTGGCGCGTAGACAGAAAGAACCCCAAGCGCTTTTCCACCCGCAATGATCGGCGCGATCATGATGGATGTGACTTCATCCATGCGATCCTGCGGGCGAGGGGTTTCATCATCATAAGTGTAGTTTGGCACAAACACGGGCTGCTTGGTGGTAAATGCTCGCCCGGCGGGTGTTCCACGCGCGACGTCGAGAGCAAAGGACGTGCCGTCGTCCATTGCAAAGTGCAGCACCTCGTCGTTTGGATTCCACAAGCCAATCCGCGCATTGGGCGCGCCAAGCGAACTGGCAGCGCCTAATTCCAACTTCTGAAGAATAGACGCGGTATCGGGCAAGCGCGGCAAACTGGCCGCGCGCCCCAAAAAAGCGCGCAGTTCCGGCTCCTGCCATGCGCGGCGTAAGAAAGTTGGTGGAGCAAAGCCAAGATAATAGCTAACTCCTGAGGCGAGCGACACAACCCCAGAAAGAATTATGACGGTGGTGGCAAGTGCAGGCACTTCAAGCTGCGCTCCAGCGAGTAGAAACAGTGACATCAACAGGATGGTCCCGGCGGCAATCGCAACCATGCGGCGCTGGGTTACACCAGTCGCACGCCACGCCGCGCTGGTAAAGGCAACCGCGCAGTAGGCAAGCAGCAGCACGAGATACAAGAGCATGACAAGGTTGAGCCAGTCAGGATACGGTGCAGGATAGATCGCGCCGGCGACAACCAGCAGGAAGAGCACAAGTTCAGCGCCACGCTTCAGCCAGGAGGAAACGAACATAAAATCGTCAACAAGCCGCAGCAACAGGTAGGGCAGCGCCAAGAGCAGGGCAACACTTATGGGAACAGCGTATCCTCTTGTAGACAACCACCCCGCTAACTCACCCGTGCTGATAGCGATGATCAATGCAGCGGCGGCAAAGAAGAGCGCGATATCAATATTAGAAGGAAGTGGCCGACGCGCGGCTTCGACGACAACTCTGAAGAAGATGAAGATGTAGAACGTCCACGTGATGTATTGAATGAGTTGTTGTGCGGACATGATGCATTATTCCGATGTGTCATACGGCAGCAAGAGCGAAGGAACAGGAAACAGTGTGGAAAATTGTCCATCACAACATAGATCAAGACGCCAAACGAGCAAGCGCTATGCCAACAACATCATTGTAGCATAGCCGTTATAGCGGTTCAATTGCATTGTTTTCACAATGCATTGCGGAATTGGGGCTTTTTCGCGTCAATATCATGTCTCATTTTCTTCATATAACAGCTAGCACAGCAACGCCCTTGATGTCATTCGTTGTCGTTCGTACCTACCTCTTCAAGGTATGCTACCAGAGTTGCTTGCAGCGCTTTAGCCTGGTCATGGTCGGGAAAGACATGGAGGATCTCATCTATGTCTTTAATTGCCGCGCGAACGAAGTGCTTTGGAACTCCAACGTTTAGGATCTCCTGACTTAACTGCTCTGCTTCTGCCGTTGCCCCAACGACTAAATAGTATTTAACCAAATTGAACTTATTTCTCCAATGACACGGCTCCACTGCATGTTGCTTTTCGGCAATGTGTATAGCAGTAGAGAGATCTTCCTTCGCTAGATGTGTTTGATCAAGTGCAAAGTACGTCAGCGCACGACTATAAACCCACCAATCTTCTTCTGAGTTCAGGGTAATAGCAGAGGCGAGACTATCTAGTGCTTTGTTATACTGACCTAACTGACGATAAGTTATCCCCTGCCAACCAAGTGCCCAAGGATAGGGCTGTCTAAGTTCAACTGCATGGCATAGGTCAGTAAGTGCTTCCGCATAATGTCCTAGCTTATAGTAACTCACACCGCGCCAAGCTCTTACCCATGTAATCTCGCGGGTTCAATCTGACAGCATGAGAAAAATCAGCAAGAGATTCTTTATAATGTGATAAACGATTGTATGTCGCACCACGATAGGCCAATGCCCATGCGAGTTGCGGGTCAAGGTCAAGGGCATGGGTAAGATCAGCAAGTGCTTCCTCATAGCGTTCCAGCGAATGGTAAGTCGCACCACGCTGTGCAAATGCCCAGGCAAACTGCGGGTTGAGATCGATAGCACGAGTGAGATCAGCAAGCGCTTCCTCATAGCGCTTCATCATGCGATACGTCGCACCACGCTGTGCAAATGCCCAGGCAAACTGCGGGTTGAGATCGATAGCACGAGTGAGATCAGCAAGCGCTTCCTCATAGAGCGCTATCATGCGATAAGTCGCGCCACGTCGCGCAAGCGATCTATAAGATAAAGCGTCAAGGTCAAGTGCATGAGAAAGATCAGCAAGTGCCTCATCATAGTATCCCATCGTTCGATATGTTTCACCCCGAGCGGCAAGCGCCCAAGCATCTTGTGAATTTAGTTCAAGAGCCTCTGAAAGATCGGCGAGAGCTTCCTCATAGTGCTTGAGCAGGCGATGCATCTCGCCGCGCCATGAAAAAGGCCACTGAACGCCATTGGTCAGTTACTTCTGCACGCTCCAGCAGCGCCGTAAACATCGACAACGTTTGCTCATAATGGTCCTCATCATAGGCTTGTAGCCCTTCCGCTAGTTGACGACCCCAATGTTGCGCCTCTGTCATGTTGGCATCATCTCCTGCCTGTGACATGGTTTCTGCCCAGTGCTGCGCGAATTAACGCTTGTATTTTAGGGCGCTTAGAAAGCCGTTCGAGGCATGAGCAAGCTGCTGCTCTGGCGCTTGGCACAACGAATGGTAGAGCAAGTCTAACGCATAGCCCTGCCATGTCGAGTTACGCGGCGCTTGTTCTTCGTCCAACCCTTGCTCGCGTTGCAATCTACGGTAGTAGTCAGCCAGGCGCCTGTGCAGCGCAGTCCATTCTTTAGGCGACGTGCGATGCTTATGGCGCAGCATCTGCGAGCGAACAACTTGATGGTACACCCATCCATCAGCGTGCTCCGACACAAATGGCATGCTTTTGAGCCAGGCAAATAGCGCGGGGGCTTCGCTGTCGTCCACGAGCACAGCCAATACATCCTGGTTCAATTGACGTGGCAATGCTGCATCGAGCGCGACTTGGCGGCGTTTCGGGTCATCGGTCCAGCGCAAAAAGCGCTCCACTGCAGTGTCGCTCTGGTCTGCAACTGCATCTGGTCCGCTAGGCGTTTCAGTCGCCAGTGTCGCCACCAACAAAGGCAAGCGACCAGAAAGGTGCAGAATGCTATCAACCACCTGTGGGTTCGTGATGCCGCGTTGGGTCAGGTAGGCGCGAGCCTCATCCTCGGTGAACGGCTCCAGGCTGACGCGGGCAATGATCGGCTCATAATCTTACCATGCGTTGCGATCAAGCTCATCTCGGCCCGCTACTGTCATGATGATGCTGGCAGGCAGCTCGCCATGCCGCCCATCGAGGAGGTTCCGCAGCCACGCATCGAGGTGTTCAGAAGTCTGTTCGTAGGTGTCAAAGAACAATGCAATTGCATGTTTTTCTGAGAATTTTTTGTAAATCTCCAAGGAACAAGGGCGTCAATACATCAATTGGATTCTTGCAATAGATGCACTTCATCTTTATTGCCCAGCTTGCGGGCTAAAAAGGTCATCCACTCACTGGCTTGTGTCGCCAGGCTTTCTTCGTCAATGAACTCCGCCGCAATGTCACCGCCTGGAACGAGGCGAGCGGCGCGCATGCCGCCTTTGACTAGGCTGCGCCCAAGAAATGCTGAAAACCCTTGTGGCGCATCTGGATCAGCCTCTAACTCCAGACGGCGCTGGCGATACACACGGTAGCGTTCACTGAAGTTCTTTAGCTCATGGCCTTGCTGCGCGAACTGTTCAGCCATGCGTCCCAGCGTCGAAGGAACATCACGCTCTGCATCATCAGTTAGCGTGACGAGTGCCCTCGTGCCCTCAGCCAAGCGGCGAAATTGCCGCAGCAGGGTTGATTTACCGACGCCGCCCTGTCCAAACACCGTGAATATGAATTTGCGTTGAGGATCTTCGGGCGCAAGCTCCAGGTTACGACGAAAGAGATCAAGGTAGTTTTCACGCCCGACGAACTCTGCGTGCTGACGGCGCTTGATGATGTCTTGAAGGCTAGGGCGACGCTGTACGCTCATTCAGTGGCTCCTGCATTGTTACACAAGCAAATTTCGGATATCTTTGAATACTGCGCCAACAATGAGATGTTTCGCTCCGCTCAACATGACAAGGATTTTCAAAGGATGGTCTCTATTCTCCGCGCCTCTGCGGTTATGACAGCTTCAGCAATGCCCGCACATTCTCAACGCTCTCGTACGGCCCAATCACCGCCAGATGCATGGCGTCCTCGCGCAGCACGCGCTCGGCCACGCGTTGCACATCTGCGCGCGTGACGGCCTCCACCTCGGCGACGACCTGCTCGACCGGGATGACGTGGCCGTAGCGCAACATCTGTGAGCCATTGCGCGCGGCGACCGACCATGTGTCTTCGAACGACAGCAGGATGCCGCCCTTGACCTGCTCCTTGATTCGTTGCAACTCCTCGTCGGTGATGCCTCGGCGCAGGGCGTCGCGCAGTTGCTCCAATGTCGCCGCGATGCATTCGTGAAGCCGTTCTGGCTCGACGCTGCCGTACACAATCCATTTGCCTGCGTCGTGGTGCTCGCGCGTGTACGAGCCGACCGTGTAGGCCAGCCCGCGCTCCTCGCGAATCTCTTGAAACAGCCGCGACGACATGCCACCACCCAGCACGGTGTCGAACACATGCATCGCTCGCCGGTCAGGGTCGCGCTGACCGATGCCGGGAAAGCCCAGCACCCAGTTACCCTGTTCGCTGTCGTCCGGCAGAAGGTGCGCTGCCGGGCCGGGCTGCGGCGGCTCGCTCGGCAGGAATGCGCCCGGCGTGCCTTCCGGTAAGCCCGTGAACGCCTGCTCGATCCTGGGCAAAATCTCAGCGGCACGCACGTTACCCGCGACCGAAATGATGATATTGTGCGGCGTGTAATAGCGCTGCCAGTGGGCGCGGATGGCCTCCTCCGTAATCGCCGCGACCGACTGCTCGTCGCCCGCGATGTCGCGGCCCATCGGCTGGTCGCCCCACATGGCCTTGTCGAGCAGCACATGGACGAGGTCGGACGGCATGTCGGCGGTTTCTCGCAACTCTTCGGTGATCACGCGCCGCTCTTTTTCCACATCCTTTGGATTGAAGCATGGATGCAGCAGCATGTCGGACAGCACATCCAGCGCGCGGTCGAAATGAATATCAGCAACCTTGGCGTAGTACACTGTCGAGTCGAAATCAGTGTAGGCATCGAGGACGCCGCCGATGCCCTCGATTGCGTCGGAGAGTAGCTTGGGCGTGGGGTAGCGCGCGCTACCTTTGAATAACATGTGCTCGATGAAATGCGAGATGCCGCAGATCGGGCGCGTTTCGTAGCCGGAGCCAACACCGACGAAGCAGCCCAGTGAGACGGAATGCGTGTACGGCCGCTCTTCGACCAGCACGCGCAGCCCATACGGAAGCGTATGAATTTGAAGCATGAAAATGTATGTATCCTAAAAATGTACGTAATTCAGGTTATTTATTATACCATCCGGCTGACAAGCGTGACATTCGGCGTAAGCGGAGCAAATCAGGTATAATGCCTCCCATTATTGGAACAGATGAGCAAGGAATCCCAACCCCATGGATCGGATTTTTGTCGCGCTCGATGTCGAGACGACCGGCTTGGAAGCGGGCGTTGACGAAGTTATCGAGATTGCCGGAGTGAAGTTTCGCGACGACGAAGTGCTGGATACGTTTCAGCAACTCGTCAAGCCGCGCCACTCACTGCCGCTGAAAATAGCGCGCCTGACCGGCATCACCGAGACGATGCTGGCCGACGCGCCACGCTTTTCGGAGGTCGCGCCGTCGCTCGCGACGTTCGTGAAAAGTTACCCGATTGTCGGGCACTCAATTGGCTTTGACCTGCGGATGCTTCAGGCGCAAGGCATGCGCTTTCCTCAGCCCTCGTACGACACGTTCGAGATGGCAACGCTGCTCATGCCGGAAGCGCCATCCTACGGCCTTGCCACGCTGGCGGCCATGCTTGGCATTACACATGACGAAGCTCACCGTGCGCTGGCCGACTCTGACGCGACGCGCCAGGTGTTTGTGCATCTGCTGCGGCGAATCGAGGCGCTCAGCTTCGATGAGCTTGGCGAAATTATCAAGCTGACCGGCCAGATTCAGTGGCCGTTACGCGACCTGTTCAGCGAAGTGCAGCGCAGCAAGGCCAAGTTCGCGTTTGTTGAAGCCGCCGAAGGGCGAAGGACGAAGGACGAAGGCCGCACATCACGCTCGCCGCTCGAACTCACGCCGCTGAAGCCCACCGGCAACGCCACTCCGCTTGATGTGAAGGCTGTTCAGGAATTCTTCGCGCCCACCGGCGCGCTCGGTCAGGCGTTTCATGGCTACGAACAGCGCCCGCAGCAGGTCAGCATGGCCGAAGAAGTGGCGCACGCGCTCAACACGGGCGGCCGGCTGGTGGTCGAGGCCGGGACGGGCGTTGGTAAATCAATGGCCTACCTGGTGCCGTCAGCCATGTACGCGGCCCAACGCGGCGAGCGCGTGGTCGTTTCGACCAACACGATCAACCTTCAGGATCAGCTGTTTTTCAAAGATATTCCCGATTTACAGAAGATCATGGGCGGGCGGCAGAGCGACGATCCAGCCGCCGAGGAGCAGCCGTTCACCGCTGCGCTACTGAAAGGGCGCGGCAACTACCTGTGTTTGCAACGCTACAAGGCGCTCCGCCGCAGCGAACGGCTCGCCGAAGAAGAGGTGCGCACGCTGCTCAAGGTGCAGCTCTGGATGCCGACCACCACCACTGGAGACAAAGCCGAACTGATGCTTGTGGAGCGCGAGAACGCCGCGTGGGGCAAGATCAATGTCACACCCGAAACATGCACCGGTGCGCGCTGCCCCGACTTTCGTGAGTGCTTCTTTTTCCAGGCCCGCCGTAAGGCCGAGGCGGCGCATGTTGTGGTGGTCAATCATGCGCTACTGCTGGCCGACCTGGCGAGCGAGGCGAACGTGCTGCCGCCGTACGATCATCTTGTGATTGACGAGGCGCACAATCTGGAGGATGTCGCGACCGATCAGCTTGGCTTCGAGATCGACCAGGCGCGGCTGCTCGACTTTCTCGATAGCTTGTTTCAGACTGGCGGCGCTAGCACCACTGACGGGCTGTTCGCGCGCCTGCCGAACCATTTTCGCGAAAGCGCCGCAACGCAGAGCGACATGGACAAAGCCAGCGAGATCGCCCGCGAGATGGGGCCGGTAGTCACGCGCGCCCGCGAGCGCGTGTACGACTGCTTCAATCGCCTGATGGCGTTCATGACGCGCGAGGCCGAGGTGTCGGTCTACGACCCGCGCCTGCGCCTGACATCCAAGGTGCGCAACAACCCGGCATGGAGTGAGATCGAGCAGGCATGGGAAAATCTTGATCTGCAACTGCTGGAGATTGGGCGCGGGTTGGGCAAGCTGGAAGAGTTGCTGGTCAACCTGAAGGACGCCGAACTGCTGGAATACGACACGCTGCTGCTGCGAGTCCAGATGCTCAAGCGCTTTGCGGGCGAGGTGCGGATCAATATTGGTTACGTCATCAGCGGTAGCGAGGAGACGCAGATTACATGGTCTGACTTATGATCGTCAACGCGAAACGGTTGCGCTCCACGCTGCGCCGCTATCGGTTGCCGACCTGCTGCAAGCCAACCTGTTCTCACAGAAAGCGACAGCGGTGCTGGCCTCGGCCACGCTGAGCGTCAACAACTCATTCGAGTATGTCGAGCAGCGCATCGGGCTGGAGCAACCGACCGAGTGCCACCTTGATTCGCCGTTCGACTACACCAAGCAGGCGCTGATCTATTTGCCCAACGATATGCCGGAGCCAAACCACAACGGCTACCAGCGGGCACTGGAGAATGCCTTGATTGAGTTGTGCGCCGCGACTGAGGGCCGGGCGCTGGTGCTGTTCACCGCCAATAACGCGCTGCGACAGACCTACCGCGCCATCCAGGAGCCACTGGAAGATCAGGGCATCGCCGTGCTGGGCCAGGGCATCGACGGCTCGCGGCGCTCGTTGATCCAGCGCTTCAAGGAGTTTCCTCGCACGGTGCTGCTCGGCACGACAAGTTTCTGGGAAGGCGTGGATGTGGTTGGCGACGCATTGTCGGTGCTGGTGATTGCCAAGTTGCCGTTCAGCGTGCCGAACGATCCGGTGTTCGCGGCGCGCTCGGAAGGCTTCCAGGATGCCTTTCACGAGTATTCTGTGCCGCAGGCGATTCTGCGCTTCAAGCAAGGCTTCGGGCGGCTCATTCGCTCGCGCACTGATCGTGGGATTGTAGTGGTGCTCGACAAGCGGGTGCTGTCGAAGAAGTATGGGCAGCAATTTCTCGACTCGCTGCCGGAAACCATGGTGCGCTCTGGCTCGACCAAGCACCTGCCGGGGCTGGCAGCGCGCTTTCTGCGTGTCGAGCAGGCGCAGGAGTGAAGTTTCATGCCAAGTTTTGTCGGCATGCTCTGTTTGAAAGAATTATTGTGGACGTAAAAACACTTCAGCGCTACGCACCGGTGCTGGTCTCGATCTGCCTGATCATCGGCCTGGCTGTGCTGCGCAACCGCTCGCGCACGCTGGCGGCCATACTCGCCACCATGCCGATCAATTTACCGCTCGGCTTCTGGATTGTGTCCAGCGGCGGCGCCAACCAGGCGGACATGAGCAACTTTGCGCGGTCGACCCTTATCGCGCTTGTGCCAACCTTTATCTGGATACTGGCAGTTTTAGTTCTGTTACGGGCGGGCTGGACGGTGTGGCCCGCCATGTTTGGTGGCTACACCGCATGGCTTGGGCTGGTTGGCATTATGTTCGCGACGGGCTGGCTCCGCATGTAAACGGCATGTTCCTCTGCCGCACGCTTTGTGATCATGGACAAAGCTCGCGAATATCTTACGGCATTTTGTAGCTTGCGACACGCACGGTTAGTTCGCCCATTCGAGGATCACGGCTGAAGATGAAGGCACCATCACGTGACTCACCACCAGACAAGAAATCAATTTGCTGCTCGCCTCTTTGAACGACCATGCCATTAACGCGTAACTCAGCGATGACCTGGACTGCAGCGGCAGTTTTTCCACCTGTATTCGCGACGGAGAAGGGAACGTAGTATGACCCGTTGATCGTGCGGATTGCCTCCGTTTGGCGCACCTGCACTGTTGGAGGAAGCGGTGGGGTGATCACCCAATCGTAGATAACCAACCCCACGATCGCAAGAAGGATCGCGGTTGCAATACCAAACGTCACCCATTCAGCGAGTGACCGCCCCTGATCCTGATGCTCATCCGAGTTCGGATTGCTTGTGCTGCTCAGCACTTCCTGAAGATGTACGATGAACGATACTCATACGGCAAGCCTCCCAGCAGCGCCACCAATCGTGGCTGGAAGCCCCAGGACCAGGGTGTGGGTGAGCCACAGCTGCCATGGATCATCCAGCGTTAGTTGTTTGAAGAACCAGAGCATGAACGCGGTGATCACCAGCGAAACCAAATAGCTGGCAACAGTTTCGCTGAGTGGTTGTTGAAAGATGCCCTGTTGCTGCTGGCGTTTCTGTTGGTCACCAAACCCAGCTTCAAAGACAATGCCGTAGGACACCACCAGCGAGAATGTAATCAGGGCCAGCAGCCACGGTGGTGTCAACGCAGCAGCTATCGTTGGCACTTCTCGGGTTGGGGCGATATTGGAAGCGATAAAAATAGTGCCTATCATGGTAGCCCCGACATCGGCGAAGGTGGCATTGATCGACTGTTTACCGCTTCCATAATGTTTGTCATCCTGCTGTGACTGATGCTGTTTGTCCTGGTTCTCGCTTCGCCCGCTGCTAAGAAATTGATTGGCAAGCGAGCTGCCAATTGCAAACGTTACCGCCTCAAAAATGGTTTTCCCCACGATTTCATCAGGCGGTGTTTGCAGGGTTATCCTACGTATCAGCACCAGCATCAGGGCAGTACAGACAATCCCCAAAGCTAGCGCTTCAGTCGTCTCAATCGCAACATCAGACAAGCGGATACCCTCGACTCGGCGAAATCCGGCGGTGCGATTGAGCAGAAAGACGGCAATAAAGGTCGTAACGAGCGCCATGAACATCCGCGGAGGAGTGATGAACGACCCCACCCACCACACCTCCATTGTGTAGATCAGGGGAATGCTAAACAGGAAACCGCCGGATGTCCCGCGAATGAGATCATTCACCTGACTTGCCCACTGGTTCGATTGTTGTTTGTTTGCCATGACCGTGTTGGATAACATAAAGTATGCCGATAGAAGGGGAGGCTAAGGCAACTGAATGCTAAAAATCGTTCTTTCGAATCAATCAAAGCACTATTCGTGTAGCGAGTTCACCATTATCCGTCTTCCTTACTTGTAGCGTTATAATAAAGCATCGCGATTGAAAGCTACTGAGAGAATGCATGCTTTATCTTGTCGCCACACCGATTGGAAATCTTAGCGACATCTCGCTGCGGGCGCTCGAAGTGCTCCGCGAAGTGGATCTGGTCGCCAGCGAAGATACCCGCAAGACCGGCGTGCTGCTCAAGCATTTCGACATCAGCAAGCCGCAGCTATCGTTTCATGAACATAACGAGCGGCAGTCGGTCGAGCGGATCATGGGGCTGTTGCGTCAGGGCAAGTCTGTTGCTGTGGTCACTGACGCGGGTACGCCGGGCATTGCCGACCCTGGCTATATTGCCGTCCGGCGCGCGCTGGAAGAAGATTTGCCGCTGACCATGATTCCAGGGCCGACCGGACTCATCATGGCGCTGGTGCTAAGTGGACTGCCGGTCCACAGCTTCACGTTTCGCGGGCTTTCCGCCGCGCAAGCCCGGCCCGCGCAAGCGTTTTATCGAAATTGACAAGCATGCGCCGCACACATTGATCTTCTACGAAAGCCCGTACCGGCTGATCGCGTTTCTCAAGGATGCGCTAGAAGTGCTGGGAGATCGTGAGGCGGCGCTCGCCAATGACCTGACCAAGCTGTACGAGAAAGTCGTGCGCGGCAGGCTTTCGGAAATTGTGCAATCAGTCGAAGGAACCAAGCTGAAGGGTGAGTACATCGTGGTCATCGCGGGCATTGGTCGCAAGGACGTTGCTGACGATGACGAGTAGAGACGTGTCGCCGACACGTCTCTACCAACCCACAACTACGCCGCTGCGTGTACGTGCTGATCCTGACCTCCTAACGCAATGTGAAGCGTTTCGCGACGGTGGCGCGCCACCACACGGCGATATACCTGTTCATAGCCATCGGCCATGGCCGCGACCGAGAAGCGCGCCTCGGCATCCTGCCGACAAATGGAGCGGTCAAGCTCCTTGATGCGCGGCACGGCAGCCACAAGATCGTCCACCGTTTCGCCCACCCAGCCAGTGATGCCATGGCGAAGAACCTCCGGCACCGAGCCGCGCTTCAACGCTAATACTGGCGTGCCACAGGCCAGCGCCTCGATCATGACCATGCCGAACGGTTCCGGCCAGTCAATCGGAAAGGCCAGCGCATACGCGCCCGCCATCAACTCACGCTTCCGTTGCTCATCAACCTCGCCGATAAACTCCACCAGCGGATCATCGAGCAGGTGCTTGATCTCGCGATCGAAATACTCCTGATCGTACGGATCGACTTTGGCGGCGATTTTGAGCGGCATGCCACTGCGTTTGGCTATTTCAATTGCCGAGTCAACCCGCTTCTCCGGCGCGATGCGCCCCACGAACAGAAGATATTTGCCTGCTCTGCGGCGGAACGGGAACTCCTTGACCGGCACAGCATTGTACACGTTGCCCACCCAGTTCGGACGGATCGCCTTCAGCGGCTGGCGTTGGCTGCGACTGATCGAGACCAACGGCATTTTCGGGAACTTTTGAAGGATCGGCGGCAGATAATCAAGATCAAGCCGCCCGTGCAAGGTTGTCACAATCGGGGCATGAACCAACTTCGCGAATGGAAATGGCCAGTAATCAAAATGGCAATGCAACACATCAAACTCGTTGGCCTGGGCAAACACCTCACCCAGCATCGCTAGATGCAACGGAATAGAAACAGTTTGCAGTTCTTCCAAAGTGAAGCGCTGGCGTAAGGATCGCTCAGTCGTTGGAACCAAACGGGCTGATGTCTTCGACTCACCGGAGGCGAACAGCGTCACATCGTGACCGCGCCGAACCAGTTCCTCAGTGATGTAGGACACAACGCGCTCTGTGCCACCATAATGTGTGGGCGGAACCGCCTCAAACATCGGGGCAACTTGGGCGATACGCATACAGTTCTCCTTTTCCTGATAACCACGGGCGCTGCTCCATGCTCGCCGCATGCGAGCCACTGAATCTGCAACGCAGTTCATCACAGGAGCGCAGCACCGTGGCCCATGTTGCTACGGAGCAACATGGATACCCAAGGGCCTGGCGAAGCGCAGAGAGAATCGGGCTGTGCAAATACGACCAGCCGCAGTTAGTATGGCGCGCCGTGCCCATGCCCGCTGCACAAGAAGCACAATCTGTGCCAGATGAAGAACAAAGCATTGGAAAGCGGTATATTTTTAAAGCCCGCCATGAATACGCATCCATGGCTGTATTAGCCCAAGCACATGATACACACGAAACCGGCAATTGCGCATGAAGGTACAATAACTTGCAATTGCGCTTTCACAACAGAACCAAAGCGGCGCGCCGGAACGCGCGCCAATTGCACAAATCTTCAGAATCGGCTAAGCTAGACTATCGCTTCGTTGACGCCACATGTGCTGGTGCGCCATTCTTTGAGCAAAGGAGCAAACGATATGAGCGAGCGCGTAGGCTTTATTGGATTAGGCATCATGGGCCGCGGCATGGCCAATAACCTGCTCAAAGCAGGCTTTGATCTGCGAGTGTGGAACCGCACCGCCAGCCGCGCCGACGAACTGGTCAGCGCAGGGGCAACGGCAGCTAACAGCCCTGCCGACCTCGCCGCCAACAGCGACATCATCATCACCTGCGTCAGCGACACACCGGATGTTGAGGCGGTGATTCTTGGCGAAGACGGCGTGATCAACGGCGTCAAGGAAGGCGCGCTGGTGATCGACATGAGCACAATCAGCCCGCAGAAAACGGTTGAAATTGCCGAAAAGCTCAAAGAGCGCGGCGTCTCCATGCTGGACGCGCCGATCAGCGGCGGCAGCGAGGGTGCGGCGAAAGGCACGCTGAGCATCATGATCGGCGGCGATGCGGCGCAGGTCGAGCGCGCCATGCCCGTGTTTCAGGCCATGGGCAAGACGATCACCCATGTCGGTGATAACGGCGCGGGTCAGACGGTGAAATTGGTTAATCAGATTCTGGTGGTCGGCTCGATGATGGCGATGGGCGAGGCGCTGCTGTTCGCGCAGGCGGGCGGTGTGGATCTTGAGAAGGCGTTGGCGGCGGTGTCGGGCGGCGCAGGCGGCAGCTGGACGCTAACCAACCGTGGTCCGCAGGTCATCAAGCGCGACTGGCGGCCAGGCTTCATGATCGACCTGCAAACCAAAGATATTCGGTTAGTTATGGACGCCGCCGACAAGATTGGCGTGCCATTGCCCAGCACCGCGATAATTTTCCAACTCTACCGCACGCTCCAACAGCAGGGCCTCGGCGCAGAGGGCAACCATGCGCTGATCAAGGCGCTGGAGAAGCTGAGCGGCGTTTCTGTCGGCGAAAGCCAGTAAAAAGTCATCACTAAAGCCATAGCCCTTGCATAGAAAATCTTTGTCATGTTGAGCGCAGCGAAACATCTCATCGGATCACAACGAGATGCTTCACTGCGTTCAGCATGACAATGCGGTATCTTCGATAGGTTATAATGGCGAAGAAACGCGAACAATGACCTTTCAGGAACATGCTGTGAATACGATTAGCGAACGGCTGGCAGCGGTGCAGGAACGCATCGCTGCGGCGGCGCGGCAGGCCGGGCGCGACCCGGGCGACGTGCGGCTGATTGCGGTGACCAAAACGCACCCGCCGGAAGTGGTGCGGAGTGCGTTTGAGATCGGCTGCCGCGACTTCGGCGAGAATCGCGTGCAGGAGGCGGAAGGCAAAATCGACGCGCTGGCCGACATACGCGCGGAGGTGCAATGGCACCTGATCGGCCATCTGCAAGCAACAAGGCCAAGCGCGCTGCCGCGCTGTTTGATCTGGTGCATTCACTTGACAGCCGATCACTGGCGCAGGCGCTCGACCGCCATGCCGCTCGCTGCTGATCGCCGCTTGCCGGTGCTGCTACAGGTCAACATGTCCGGCGAGGCGAGCAAAGAAGGCTTTGCGCTGGCAGGTTGGCAAGACGACCGCGCAGTGCTCGACCGCTTCGTGGCCGAGGTAGAGCAGATTGTGGCGCTGCCGCATTTGGACGTGCAAGGTTTAATGACAGTCGCACCGTGGAGCGACGATTCCGGCGTGGTACAGCCGGTGTTCCGCGCCACACGTCTGCTGCGCGACGAATTGGCCAGCCATTTCTCAACAACTGATTGGCGGCACCTTTCAATGGGCATGACCGACGATTTCGAGCTTGCCATTGCCGAAGGCGCGACGCTGGTTCGGATCGGGCGCGCCATTTTTGGCGAACGGGCGACACGATGAGCGGGTGAGCGGGTGATCAGCGATTCGCAATCGTTGTTTTCGTCTATCGTCCACCATCTTTCGTCCGTCGTCTGATCGCAGTTCTTGATTCCCGGTGCTTGCGTATGCCCGACGAACGCGACATTCAAACAGTTGTTGAAGGTGTACGGGAGCGGCTGGCTCAGAGTGAACCAGAGCAGGCTGCTGAACTTGTCGCGTCGCTCCATCCAGCCGACGGTGCGGCGGTGCTGGAGGAACTGCCCTCTGACGAACAGCTCGTCGTGTTTCGCGAACTCAGCGACGAGCAGGCCGCCGATGTGCTGGCATGGCTCAACGAGGACGACCAGGGCGAAATTGCTGCTGCGCTGCCGGTTGCCGAACTGTCGGACATCCTCGATCAGATGGAGCCGGATGATGCCGCCGACGTTTTAGGCGAACTCAGCGATGAGCAAGCTCAAGCCGCGCTGGCCGAGATGGAAGGGGCTGAGCATGTCGAGGATCTGCTTGAGCATCCCGAAGACAGCGCGGGCGGCATCATGTTGCCGCATGTGGTTGCGCTGCGGGCCGACAGCACCGCGCAGGATGCTATTGCGCTGCTGCGCCGCGTCAAGCCCGCTGATGAGAGCGCCTACTACCTGTTTGTCACTGACGAGGCCGAGCGATTAGTTGGCGTGCTGAGCCTGCGCCAACTAGTTATTGCTAACCCTAACGCCCGGCTGCGCGAGATCATTAACCCGAATGTGATCAGCATCTCGGTGCATGCCGATCAAGAAGAAGCGGCGCGGCAGTTCAATCGCTACGGTCTGCTGGCGCTGCCAACCGTGGATGCGCAGGGGCGACTGGTCGGCGTAATCACCGCCGACGACATCATCGACGTCATTCAGGAAGAGGCGACTGAAGATATTTACCGGCTAGCGGGCCTGGACGAAGAAGAAAGCGTCGAAGGTTCGATTTTTGTGGCCTCGCGGCGGCGGCTGTTCTGGCTGCTGGTAAACTTGCCAACGGCCATGCTGGCGGCGGGCGTGGTGACGGCTTTTCAAGGCACAATCGATAAAGTTGGCGTGTTGGCCGTGTTTATGCCAGTAATTGCTGGCATGGGCGGCAACGCGGGCATCCAAACGCTCACGCTAATTGTTCGCTCGATTGCGTTGGGCGAAGTGGAACTGCGTGACTCATGGCGGGCATTGGTGCGCGAAGGGCTAATTGGCATTGTCAACGGTATTTGCTTCGGGCTGGTGGTTGGCATGATCGGCGCATTGTGGAAAGGCTTGCCAATCCTTGGTCTTGTGGCAGGCGTAGCCATGCTGGCGAACATGGTCGCGGCAGCAGTAGCAGGCACGCTGGTGCCACTCACGCTGAAGCTGTTCGGCGCAGACCCGGCACTGGCGTCCGGCGTGATTGTGACGACGTTCACCGATGTGACTGGTTACGGCTGCTATCTTGGCCTGGCGACGCTCTTGTTGCAATTCTTTCCACACTGACGTGACGATTTGCGATTTTGGATTTATGATTTACGATGACAAATTGAAGACGAGCGATTTGTAGATCCGGTTATGTTCTCGTATTTGCGTTTCATCTTCAATCTGCATGTGCAATTGATGATTAGCAAGGAGGCAATTCTTGAGTATTCTGGTAGACAGCAACACCCGCTTGCTGGTGCAGGGCATCACCGGGCGCGAAGGCTCGTTCCATGCGCGACAGATGATTGAGTACGGCACCAATGTGGTCGCTGGGCAGACACCAGGCAAGGGCGGGCAGAAGTTCGACGAGCGCGTGCCAATCTTCAACACGGTCGAGGAAGCGGTGCGCGAAACCGGTGCGAATGTCTCGGTGATCTACGTGCCAGCACCACTTAACGCTGCCGATTTAATTCGCGAGGCGGCAGCGGCGGGTATTCCATTGGTCGTCTGCATCACCGAGGGCATTCCAGCAAATGACATGGTCAGCACCTTCGCGTTCGTTAAGGAGCACGACGCGCGGCTGATCGGCCCGAACTGCCCTGGCCTGTTGACGCCCGGCGAGGCCAAGGTTGGCATCATTCCCGGTAACATCGCCACGCCCGGCCCGGTCGGCGTTGTGTCGAAGAGCGGCACGCTGACCTATGAGGCGGTAGACGCGCTGACACGCATGGGACTGGGACAGAGCACGATCGTTGGAATCGGCGGCGACCCAATCATCGGCACCTCGTTCGTCGATGTGCTGGCGCTGTTCGAAGCCGACCCGCAAACCGAGGCGATTGTGCTGATTGGCGAGATCGGCGGCAGCGCGGAGATCGACGCGGCCAATTTCATCAAGAACAATGTGACCAAGCCGGTGGTGAGCTTTATCGCCGGTCAGACTGCGCCTCCCGGCAAGCGCATGGGCCATGCTGGCGCAATCATTTCCGGCGGCGAAGGCACGGCCCAGGAGAAGATGGCCGCGCTGGAGGCCGTGGGCGTGAAGATGGCCAAGCTGCCGACCGACATCGCGCAGTTGATGAAAGAGAGCCTGGGGCGGTAGCCGCTATTTATATCATAGAGTTACAAAGGCACGGAGCATGACGCTGCGTGCCTTTTGCATGGTTATCTTGAAAGTAATTTGCAGCCAGACGGCATGCTGTTATAATTCCTGAAGATAACCCCGCAAACCGCTGTCGCTTTCGGGAATTGTTGAAAGGACGACCGGATGACAACATCTGAGACGCTTAATCGAACACCGCTCCACGCGCGCCACGTCGCCATGGGCGCGCGTATGGTGTCGTTCGGCGGGTGGGACATGCCGGTGCAGTACAGCGGCATCGTAGACGAACACAACGCCGTGCGTAACGCCGCCGGACTGTTCGATATCAGCCACATGGGCGAGGTCGAGGTGAAAGGCCCTGACGCGCTGGCATTTTTGCAATCTATCGCGACACAGGACATTGCCACGATTGGCGAGGGGCAGTCGAATTACTCGCTGCTGTGCCATCCGAATGGCGGAATCATCGACGATATTTTTGTGTATAACCTGCCGGATGGCTACCTCGTGGTGGTGAACGCCTCGAACACCGACAAAGATTTTGCATGGATGCAGGAACACGCCAGCGGCTTCGATGTGACAGTGACGAACATTTCGGACGAAGCGGCCCTGCTGGCGCTGCAAGGGCCGCATGCCGAGGCCATCCTCGCCAAAGCGACCGATGCCGACGTGGCAAACCTGCCATTTCATGGCGTCACAACCGGCATGCTGCTCGATCATATTCCTGCGATTATCGCCCGCACCGGCTACACTGGCGAAGATGGTTTCGAACTGTTTGTCGACAATGCGCATGTCGAGGAGCTGTGGGACGCGCTGCTGGTGCTTGGGGCCGACGATGGGTTGAAGCCGTGTGGCCTGGGCGCGCGCGACAGCCTGCGCTTCGAGGCATGTCTGGCGCTGTACGGCCATGAAATTGACGACAACATCAACCCGTACGAAGCCAAGCTCGGCTGGGTTGTCAAACTCGACAAAGGCGATTTCGTCGGGCGCGAGGCATTGCAGCAGATCAAGCAGAACGGCGTGGAGCGCAAGCTGGCTGGATTTGAAATGCTCGAGCGTGGCATCGCGCGCGGCGGCTATGAGATCCGCAGCGTGGATGGCGAACGTATAGGATTTGTCACCACTGGCATGCCCGCGCCGACGTTGGGCAAGAATCTTGGCATGGGCTACGTACCGACCGCGCTTGCAAAGGAAGGCAGCGAGTTCAACGTCGTCGTCCGCGACCGGCCAGTGCGCGCGCGCGTCGTCAAGACGCCATTCTATAAACCGCGCTATAAAAAGTAACAGAAACGACGAACGACCGAAGATGAAAGACGAATGGCCACGAGCCTTCGTCTTCCTTCGTTCTTTGTCATAGCAGTCTTAATAAAGGAGAAAATCTATGGCCTTTAACACGCCAGCCGATCTACAATATACCACGTCGCACGAGTGGGTCCGTATCGAGGGCGACCAGGCGACGGTCGGGATCAGCGACTACGCGCAGGACGCGCTGGGCGACGTGGTGTACGTCGAACTGCCCGATGCCGGGACCAGCCTCGACGCGAGTGCGATCTTCGGCGCGGTCGAGTCGGTCAAGGCGGCTTCGGACCTGTACATGCCAGTCGGTGGCGAGATTATCGAGGCGAACCAGGAAGTCATCGACAGCCCGGAGTTGCTGAACAGCGACCCGTACGGCGCTGGCTGGCTGCTCAAGGTGCGAATCAGCGGCGACAAAGCCGAACTGCTCGACGCGAGCGCGTATGAGCAGCATGTGAATTCAATTGCACACTAGATAATTGCAGATTGCCCAGCGAAAGAGTACGAAAACACAATCTGCAACGGAGTCATACATGTCGCATTATATTTCGATCACCGACGCCGAACGAGCCGAGATGCTCAAGGCTATTGGCGTCGATCGTGTTGCCGATCTGTTCAAGGATGTACCGCAGGACGTCCGCTTTCCGCATGTTGAGTTGCCGCCGCCGCTTTCCGAGATGGAACTACGACGTGAACTTACCAAGCTCGCAGGCCAGAACGCCGATGCTACGCAGCAGAGCGTTTTTCTCGGCGCGGGCGCATACAATCACTTCGTGCCGAGCGCGGTTGACAGCATTCTGCGCCGCTCGGAGTTCTACACCGCCTATACGCCCTACCAGCCAGAGGTCAGCCAGGGCACGCTCCAGGCGATCTTCGAATATCAGAGCCTGATCTGCGCTCTGTCTGGCATGGACATCGCCAACGCCTCGCATTACGATGGCGCGACGGCGCTGGCCGAGGCGGCGATCATGGCGGTGGCCTCGCTGCGCAACCGCCGCAAGGTCGTCGTCGCACCGAGTGTCAACCCGCAATACCGCGCGGTGCTGCGCACGCTGCTGCAAGGCGAGGGCATTCGCATTGTCGGCGACGAGCAATTGGACGCGACGATGGATGACGTGCTGGCGCAGGTGGACGACAGTACTGCTGCGGTGCTGGTGCAGAGTCCCGACTTCTTCGGCACGCTGCATGATCTCAAGCCAATTGCGGAAAAGGTTCATGCCGCTGGCGCGCTGCTGGTCAGCCACTTTGACCCAATCGCGCTGGCGCTGTTCCAGACGCCGGGCGAGGCGGGAACCGACATCGCGACGGCAGAAGGCCAGCCGCTGGGCGTCGGGCTGTCGTATGGCGGGCCGTACCTTGGCATTTTCACCTGCACCAACAAGCTCGTGCGCAAGCTGCCGGGGCGGTTAGCCGGTGCGACGCTCGATCTGGATGGCAAGCTGGCGTATGTGCTGACCTTGCGCGCCCGCGAGCAGGACATCCGGCGCGAGTCGGCGACGAGCAACATCTGTACGAACCAGGGCCTCATGGCGCTGGCAGCAGCAGTTCACCTTAGCTTGATGGGCAAGCAGGGGCTGCGCCGTGTGGCAGAATTGTGCTACCACCGCGCGCATTATGCTGCTGCGGAAATCGGCAAGCTGAATGGGTACGAGGTTGCGGATCGCGGGCCGTTCTTCAAGGAATTTGTGGTACGCTGCCCTCGCCCGGTCGCTGAAATCAACGCGGCGCTGCGCGAGCAGGATATCATCGGCGGGTACGACCTGTCGCTTGATTATCCGCAGTTTGGCAACGCCATGCTCGTGTGCGTGACCGAGATGAACAGCAAGGCGGAGATCGATACGCTTGTGCAAGCGCTCGCAAAACTGACATGATGACGTTGATGACATGAGCGCACACGTTTCCTGTCACCCTGTCACCCTGTCACCCTGTCAGAAATATGCCTTTAACATATGACCAATTAAATACCGTTGTCCATGAAACATTTCCCGGCACCGCTGTGAAAGATGTGCGACAGGTGAATGTCACACGCTATGCCCTCACCTTAGGCGACGGCGAGCAACTCAGCTTGCAACTGTATAACACTGCTTCCGAAACCAGTAATGCGGCAGCGGCACTCGGCAAGCTACGCGGCGAGATTGACTTGCCGATCCCAATCCTCCATGCCGCCGAGACAACCGGCGCACTGATTGGTCAGCCGTATGTGCTCACGTCGTTCATCAGCGGTGAGCCGCTCGGCGCGGTGCTGCCGCGCATGTCCGACGAGCAACTGTATGTGATCGGACGCAGACTCGGTGAGATCATCAGCCGGGTGCATCGCATTGCCGCCGATGGCTACGGCGACATGGCCGATGATGCGACGCGGATCGACGACGAGCAGGTGTACATGCGGCAGCGCGTCGAGCAGAACATCAGCGAATGCCTCCGGCTGAACTTGCTTAACACGCAATCAGCCGACGAGGTGCGGCACTGGTTCGCGAACAACTTTATGCCAATAGGCCGCAAGCCTGCGCTGCTCCATGGCAACCTTGGCTTGCAAACGATCTTGTTGCGCGCCACCACTTCCGGTTGGCACCTGAGCGGCCTGGTTGGATGGGAGCGGGCGGTGTGCTGGAGTCCGGCGTGGGAGCATGCCGTGTTTTGGAACATGACCGAGGCGCAATGCTTTTTCGGGCTGCGGGTCGGCTACGGCACCGCGTATGACGAGCAGACACGCCGCGCCTACGAGCAGGTGCGCGAACACATGCTGCTCCCATATCGCATGCTGCTGATGTTGCAGCGCATGCACGAAACACACCAACTGGGCGAATACGCCGAAAGCGCGCGCTACAGCAACGCGCTGCTGAACCGCGTGCGCGCCCTTATTCCGATGTAATAATCAACCACGAAGACACGAAGGATTCAAAAATTCTTTTAGGTAGCCTTTGTATGCTTTGTGCCTTTGGTGCTACATAATCTAGAAAGAACAGTATGGATACATACGAACCGCCGATTTTTGAGCTTTCCGCGCCGGGGAAAATCGGCGTGAATTTGCCAGAAGTGGATGTGCCGGAAACAGAACTGCCGATGGATTTGCTGCGCGGCGACGATTTGGGCGGCATGCCGGAGTTGACCGAGTTTGAGGTGGTGCGCCACTTCACGCGCATCTCGCAGCGCAACATGTGCATCGACACCGTGATGTACCCGCTCGGCTCATGCACGATGAAGTACAACCCCAAGATTCATGAAGAAGTCGCCCGGCTGCCCGGCTTCGCGGCGGCCCACCCGCTCCAGCGTGAAGCCGACTCGCAGGGCGCGTTGCGGCTAATGTACGAATTGCAGAACTACCTGGCCGAACTGTCCGGCTTCGATGCGGTGTCGCTCCAGCCCGCCGCCGGCGCGCAGGGCGAACTCACCGGCATCCTGGTGTTCCGCGCCTACCACCGCGACCGCGGCGACGAGGATCGCACCGAAATACTTGTGCCTGACTCGGCGCATGGCACCAACCCGGCGACCGCCGCCATGGTTGGCTTCAAGGTGGTCGAAGTCAAGAGTGACCGGCGCGGCAATGTGGATCTGGAGGATCTCAAGCGCAAACTGTCGCCACGCACGGCTGGCCTCATGCTGACCAACCCCAACACGGTTGGGCTGTTCGAGGAGCAGATTCAGGAGGTGTCGCAGTTGGTGCACGAAGCGGGCGGCTTGATGTACGGCGACGGCGCGAACTTCAACGCCATTCTGGGCATCGTCAAGCCGCGTGAGGTCGGCTTCGATTTCATGCACTACAATTTGCACAAAACCTTCACCACGCCACACGGCGGCGGCGGCCCCGGTTCCGGCGCGGTCGGCTGCACAACCGAGCTTGCGCCGTTCCTGCCCGGCCCGCGCGTGCGGCGTAGGGGCGCAGCATTCGCGACGCAAACGTGCGATAAGAACGAGACATTATCTGCGAATGCTTCGCCCATACAGGAATATGAATTCTTCACACCAGAAAAGTCAATTGGGCGCATGAAGGCGTTCTGGGGTAACTTTGGCATGCTGGTGCGGGCATGGACCTACATTCGCACGCTTGGCGCGGCAGGGCTGCGCGAGGTGAGCGAGACTGCCGTCCTGAATGCCAACTACGTGCGCGCCAGGCTGCAAGCCACGTATCCGCCTGCTTATGACCGCACCTGCATGCATGAAGTGGTGCTGAAGGGACAGCTGGCCGAAGCGCCGGAGGCGCGCACGCTCGATATTGCCAAACGGCTCATCGATTACAACTTCCACCCGCCGACGATCTACTTCCCGCTGATCGTGCCAGAGGCGCTCATGATCGAGCCGACCGAGACCGAGTCGAAGCAGAACCTCGACCGCTTCATCGAGACCATGGTGAAGATTGCTGACGAGGCGCGCGAGGACATCGACATTCTGCACCAGGCGCCGACGACGACGCCGGTGCGCCGCCTCGACGAAGTGCGGGCCGCGCGCCAGCCAATTTTGTCGTACGACCGCGCGAAGTTTGCCAGGCTGCGTGGCGAAGAACCGGCTCAGGTTGGTGAGCAGATCACCGCGCCGACGTATTAGCGCTGCTGAGAAAGTATAGGAAAATACGACAAGCTCCTGGCGCGCATTATGCACGGAACATCAGATACGAATATTGGCTTTGATGATTTGTGTCAATTACTCCATCATCTTGGTTTTGACGAACGGGTGCGCGGAAGCCATCATGTCTTTCGCAAATCTGGAGTTGCAGAGATGATAAACTTGCAGCGGGATGGAAACAAGGCGAAAGCATACCAAGTTCGTCAGGTGCGAAATATTATCGTACAATACAAGCTGGGAGGGGATGTCTGATGTATCGCTATGAAATAATAATTTACTGGAGCAATGAAGATGAGGTCTTTATTGCCGAAGTGCCTGAACTTCCCGGATGTATGGCACATGGGGCGACGTCACAGGATGCTTTAGCCCAAGCGCAGGAAGCTATACAACTTTGGATTGACACAGCACGAGAGTTTGGTGATGCTATACCCGAGCCAAAGGGCCGGCGTCTCATGCTCGCCTGAATATCATGGCAACGTGCTCACCACGCCGACGTATTAAACCGCGACGAAGGATGAATGATGAAGGACGAAGGTAGTCATGCCCTCGTCCTTTTACTATCTCTGTGTTCTTTGTGCCTTTGTGGTGTTACCCGATTGCTGCTTTCGCGCGCCGTAGCGCGTCGAGGTGCTGCCGCACCGACGTGAAGCCGTTGCCCATGGTGTTGATCGTGAGGTGCGTCGCGCCGAGGTTGCGCCAATCTTCCGCGAAGCGCTTCCACTCGTTTTCAGGTACCTGATTAACGCTCAGCCGCGCCTCGATGCCAATATCCTGCATTGAACGTCCTGCCGCTTTGACATGCTTGTGAAGCAAATCGATCATTTTCTTGGCCTGGTCGTTCGGCGCCATTTGCGGGAACCAGCCATCACCGAGCCGCGCGACGCGCTCCAGCGTGGCCTCGACGCTGCCGCCAATCCAGATTGGGATCGGGCGCTGAACCGGCAACGGCTTGATGCCTGCCGCGTCAAGCGTATGCCAGCGGCCCTTGAACGTCACCACCGGCTCGGTCCACAAGGCGCGCAGTACTTCGATCTGTTCTTCGCTGCGCGCGCCGCGATTGTTGAAGTTCTCATTCAGTCCTTCGTATTCCACCTCATTCCAGCCAACCCCAACGCCGAGCCGCATGCGACCACCGCTCAGCACGTCTACTTCCGCCGCCTGCTTGGCAACCAGTGCCGTCTGGCGCTGGGGCAGAATGATCACGCCGGTCACAAGCTCGACCGACTGCGTCAGGCCAGCCATATAACCGAATAGTACAAACGGCTCGTGAAACAACGTATCGCTTGTGTACGGGCCGCGCCAGTTTGGACGATTTGTGGTGCTTGCGCCAAGCACATGGTCGTACATCAGAATATGCGTGAAGCCCATGCCCTCGACGGTCTGCGCGTACTCGCGAATAACGCCCGGATCGTCACCGATCTCGGTCTGTGGAAATACTGCCCCAATGCGCATGATGAACTCCTTGAAGGTACAAAGTGATAAGGTGAAACATGAAGGAATAAAGCACTTGCTAACAACGGCCCATTCGTTGATATGCTATAGTACGTCGCACAAAGTGGACCATGAGGAGAGGCTGCGATGACTGAAATCATGTGGGAACACGATTTACAAGGCGCGTTGGAGCGCGCCGGACGCGAGCGGCGTTTTGTGCTAGTCGATTTCTCAAAGGAGAAAAAACTTCACAAAGCACAGACTATCTTCTTGTCCGGCTTGTTATCGAACGCTAGCCAGATATTCCTACGGCTCAGGTTCGTCTTCTTGATTCGGGGGTATCCGCAACGTCCAAACACTGGCAGAATACTCCTTGCGTAGCCCGCCCCAGGCTCGCATGAGTTCACCGCGGCGGTCGCGCAGATAGTATGCCGTACCAAACCAGTACAGTGCCTCATCAGCCAGGATAGTTGCTGGATTGTCTGCGACGGTCGTGAGATGTCCAGCGGCCGCATCGTAGCGCCCCCCACGCCAATAGCGCACGCGCTATTCCAATCCGGAGCATGGCTAAGAATGGAACTGGCAGCAAAAATCCTGGTGATTGATAGTGCTTTGTGCCGCGGCGGTCAAGAACAGCTATGGTCGTTGTCCACATCACTTGATAGGCGCGAAGTGCACCTGATCTTCACAGTGATCAAGATTCAAGCGCAATGGTACAAAGTGCTGAATGATAAGAGTGTACACCGCAGGTGCAGGATACGTCACAGCATAGATTCAGTACGTCGCAGCGTATAATGCCACACGTCATGGGTGTTGCCAACGATCGAACTGAATTTGCCAGCGGCATCAGATTCGGACGACCGCCCATCTTTACGACCCATCTTGACAGCAGGAGTATGCTTGGATAGCAGGAATTTCTGTAGTCTCTCTCTAATAATTTATCACCCTCCCTTCTCCTTATACATTCCTTGTTCACCTTTACGGACACGCTCCACACTATACAATCAATGTCCTATTGCTGATCTCTCGACGATTTATCGACGTCCACGGTGTATGCTCTAACTCAACAAGAACGCACCTCCACACAAAAAGAAACCGCTTGTTTGCCTGTCCTCGGTAAGAATAAGGTAGTGTGAAAAACGGAGAAACAATATGCCGAACGTGATTGTCTATGCTGACACCAACTTTTCTGGCGCGAGTCAGGAACTAGGCCCGGGTCAATTTGACAACGGTCAACTGAGTATCGGCAATGACACCATTAGCTCATTGCGGATACCGTCCGGCTGGATTGTGACGCTCTATGAACATGCTGGCTTCCAGGGTCGTGCCAAAACCTTTACCAGCGATACTGCGTATGTCGGCGATGACT
>CAWIPL010000008.1:0-267565 GCA_963838085.1 uncultured Chloroflexia bacterium | reverse complement strand
CAAGTAGCGGTGCTCGATAATGGCAGTGGAATGGACGCTGAGGTGCTCAAAATTGCGCTGCAATTTGGCAACGGTACCAACCTCGTTCCCGAGCGGCAACACGGCATGGGCAAGTTCGGCATGGGCCTACCGAGTGCCTCGATCTCGCAATGTACCAAAGTCGAAGTTTGGTCATGGCAGAATGGAATTGAGTTGGCGCTGTATACCTATTTGGACGTTACCCAAATTAAAAACCAACAGCAGACCGAGCTACCCGAGCCAGAGGTGCGTCCTATTCCTGAACTATGGCGCAAAGTCGGTGAAGCTTTTGGGACGAGCGGAACACTGATTGTTTGGTCGAACCTTGATCGTATTTTCTGGAAAACGGCGGCATCAATTATTGACAACTCCGAACTACTTGTTGGACGGATGTATCGCCGCTTCCTGTCAGACGGACGGGTGCGCATTCGCCTCGCTGCTTTCGATATTGAAAGTCCTGTTCTGATGATGACCGAACGCGATGTGCTACCTAATGATCCGCTCTATTTGATGCCACGCACCTCGTGCCCGGCCCCCTTTGACAACGAGCCTATGTTCGAACCATGGGCGGCGAACATTATACAATCACCTATCACATTGCATTTCGTGGAGAGAAACATCCAGTCACATTACGCTTTGCAGTAGCAAGAAGCGAGGCACGGCCAGGGCGTAATCCTGGTGCTCTCCCACATGGGCAGCATGCCGCAAAGAATATTGGTGTATCGATTATCCGTGCTGACCGCGAACTTGAACTCGACCAATCTTGGGTCATTCAATACGATCCAGTAGAGCGCTGGTGGGGCATTGAAGTCGAATTTCCACCAGCACTCGATGAAGTGTTTGGTGTCACTAACAACAAACAAGCAGCACGCAACTTCACTGAACTCGGCAAACTCGATTTCGATGTTTTGCTTAAAGGTGGACGTTCAATTGGCGAAGTCATGGAGGAACTTATCATGGATGGCGATCCACACGCGCCACTACTCGAAATTGCCCAGCGCATCCGCACAAATCTCTCGGAGCTTCGGAAATGGCTTAAACGTCAATCTGAACAAAAAGGTGCCGCCAAAACCATGCGGCATAACGCCAATACGCCTGAGGCAGTGGCGACCAGTGTAACTCGGGCGCTCCAAAGTGAAGGACATACAGGCACAAGCGACCACGATGAGTCTTTGCCAGCGCCAGAGCGTCAACAAGCTATTGAGAAGACGCTCGTCGAGTTTGGCATACCAAAAGAAGAAGCCGAAGGTCTTGCGGCAACCACCGTTTCCGAAGGCTATAAATACTTGTTTACTCACGCGGATCTCGATACAACAGCATTCTTCACGGTGAAGATGCAAGGTGGTGGCATTCAGATTATTCTCAACAGCGATCACCCAGCGTACCGCCATCTCGTCACTGTGCTCGATAACGACTCGAAGATCGATGACCCAGAGGCGCTGCGTGAACGCCTTAACCGTGCCTCGGACGGTCTGAAACTGCTGCTTTCAGCCTGGGCGCGCTATGAGGACGAGCAGCCTGATGGAGTCATGCGCAGCCGCGCGCAGCAGGCTCGCTCCGATTGGGGCAGCATGGCCCGCCGCTTTCTGGAGCGGGAAGAATAATGCGCTGTGATTGCGTGGCGGCACAATGATGTGTCGCGCTGCCCATGCCTGCTGCCCTGAGGGTCTTTCAAAGGCGCTTTCGCTATGATGGGGAGGTTGAGGGTGTGGCGTCATCGCGTTCCCAATCCTCGATGCGGAGACCGGCGACACGACTAAACTCACGCGTGTTATGTGTCACAACTGTCAGATTATGCGCAAGCGCAGTGGCGGCAATTTGCAGATCGTGCAGCCCGATTGGTGTTCCTCGTGCAGCGAGGTCTGCACGTATCTGGCCCGCAATAGCAGCAGTTGTGTCATCGAACGGGAGCGAAACATAGGGTTGAAAGAAACGTTCGAGTCCGGCTAACTGCTCTTGCGAACGTGCGTTATGTGCTGCACCGTAAATCAGTTCTGCCTTGACCACAGCACACAGCACGATATCACCGGGTTGTTGTTGCGCAAGCCTACGCCCCACCGTTGAGAGCGGCGTTCGTAGATATGCAATACAGGCATTCGTATCAAGCAGATAGATCATAACGACTGCTGTTCAGGAGGAGCGAGCCGTAGTTCATCAATCGTCTCGTCAAGCAATTCATCAATGCCTTGCATATCGCGATCAGGGAAATCAGGAATCGACCCCGCCGTACTTTCAAAAAAGCCTTCCGGCCAGCCGTTCGCCTCAGCCTGGCGTGTCAGTTCGCGCCGCTGCCTTGCAAGCAGAAATTCGGCGAAGTCGCGCACCTCGTCGCGAAGCGCGGGCGGTAGCTCCTGCACAAGCTCGATCAACGTTTTTTCTGCGGTGGTCATCGACATTCTCCTATAATGTTAAGAGCATGATACCACATTGACACGCCCCATTCGCTGGGTTACACTGCACATATTGCACAACAACGTCTGACACACAGGTGGCGCATGGGCAGAGTGATTGCGGTTTCAAACCTCAAGGGCGGCATCGGTAAAACGACCACGGTAGTCAACATCGGCGCCGGGCTGGCGTTGAAAGGCGCGCGCGTGCTGCTGGTAGATGTAGACGCGCAGGGCAATCTGGCCATGGCGCTCGGCGTGCAACCCCGCCGCACCGTGTACGAGGTTATGGTCGAGGGCGCTGCCGCCGCCGACTGCCTGACACCCGCCCGCCCGAATCTGGATCTGCTGGCGTCCGATCACACGCTGCTGGGCGCGCAGCCCGAGATCGCCAAGCGCCACGATTGGAGCCGCGTGCTGGAGCATGCGCTGCGCCCGCTGGTCAGCAGCTACGATTTTATCTTTGTCGACTCGGGCGGCTCGCTGACGCCGCTGAACATCAATGCGCTCATGGCGGCCCGCGATGTGATCGCGCCGACGGCGATCGAGCATTTTTCGGTAAAAAGTCTGGAAATGCTGTTCCAGCAGGTCGCGCGCGTGAAGGGCAGCAGCGCCGCCATTCGCATGATCGTGCCGACCATGTACGACCCGCGCGTGAAGCAATCGGACGAACTGCTGGGGGAGTTGCGCGAGCGCTACGGCCCGCTGCTCGGCCCGGCCATTCGCGTGAATGTGCGGCTATCTGAAGCGCCGCGTCAGGGCAAAACCATTTACGAGTACGACCCGCGCTCGCGTGGTGCAGCCGACTACGCTCAACTGGTCGAACGCCTCAGCGAATCTGTTCAGCTTCGAGCCGCCGCGCCGAGAGACTGCGCCGTCGGCCCGAACGCCGGTTGCGCCGGTCATACCTTCAATGCCTGCCGCAACGAATGGAACCGCGACAAATCATCAGCCGCCCCTTGCGGATTGGGCAGCCACAAACGACCGCATGCCCGAACTGCGGCCATCCGCTGAAGCATGCTACGCTGGCAGGTTATCACGTCACCTACTGCGACCATTGCCACTACAAAACGCAGAAGCTGGCTCGCGAACCGAGGCGTTGACAAGATGACGCGCAACTTTTTGCCGCCATGCAGCGTCACATCGAAGCGCAGAACATTGCACACCTGTGTCATGGTGAGCGGAGCGAACCATCTCGCTGAATATCTACGAGATGCTTCACGGAGCCGGTCCTGAGCCCGCCGAAGGGTTCAGCATGACCATGGAGTTTGCAGCGTTGCTTTACTTCCGCTCTTAAGGAACAAAAGCTATGTCCACCGAAGATTTCCGCGCCGATGTGCGCGATTTACTGGCACAATTTCTGGAAGATGCCCAATCGCCCGCCCAGCGCGAAGAGTTGCTGCAAACCTACGTTAACGAGTTCGTGTCACTTCACGGGCAGTACGCGCATAAGCTGCTGAACGAAGTGTTCGTCGACGCGCAGACGCGGCTCGACGCGCGCATGTCGCCCGACCTGGTGCGGCAGACGATTGCGACGGTGCAAACCACTGTGCAGGATGTGTGGAAATTCTTCACGAACCCGTTTGATGATAACAACAAGCGTTGAGATGTTGTGCTTATGCCTCATGATGAGTGCAGTCGGTCATGGAGCCAACGCGCCGGATTCTGTTCAATGTAATTGCGGATGTGATTCAAATCATCTGCATTGCGGATGACATGCTCGTAATAGTTGCGTTGCCAAAATGGCGCCGATGTGTCATGTAGCATGTTGTTGCGCCGCGTGACGGCAGATTTGAATGAGCCAATAATTGCACCCAAACCGCCCGATTGCGGGCCAGACCGTAGGGGCGACGCATGCGTCGCCCCTACGCTATTATGGATAATAACAATCCCGTGCATATGATTTGGCATGATGACAAAGGCATCTAACTCAACATGGGGAAAATGCGTTGGTATAGCGGTCCAGCATTCCTCCACAATCCTCCCGTATGCGTTAGTATGCATCGTTTCTTCGCCTACAAATCCGAGCGTACACTTACGTTGATGTGTGCAGATCGTCACAAAATATGCGCCTATTGTACCGTAGTCGTATTCTTGCAGACGAATAGAACGACGATGGTGCTTGTCTGGATCGTATTGCGTTGCCATTTTATACTGACTCGAAGTGAAAACGCTGCTGAAAGCGCCGTAGTTCTTTGAGGATCGGGCCGCCGAGCAGCGCGATGAACACCACGTTGCCAAGGCCACGCAGCGAGTCCCATGGCAGCGACGTCAGCACGTAGAAGCCCCAGAAGCGCCCGAGCGTCTCGACCAAGCCCATGCCCGGCTGCCATGCCAGTTCGCCCGCGCCAACGAACGGCCAGAACCACACGTCCATCAGCGCGCCGAACAGCAAGCCCCACACATAGCCGTTCGCGCAGAGCAGCAAACGCTCCGGCCAGCCGCCCGGCTTCAGCCCATGCCCGAGCTTTCGCAACGCGCCGGCGCTCATGCCCACCCAGCCCATCACCAGCATCTGGAACGGCATCCACGGCCCCACGCCGCCGGTCAGCACCGCCGAGACGAGCAGCGCCAATGCGCCCAGCAGGAAGCCGAAACGCGCGCCGTAGACGTAGCCCGCTAGCATGACCATGAAGAAAAACATCGGCGCGTCACCCGGGCCAGCCGGTAGGCGCAGCACCGCTGTGATCGCCGTCAGCACGCCGAGCACGGCGATGGTCTTGGCATTCAGATGGCCTGCGCCGAGTTCGGCGAGCAGCAGCGCCAGCATGGCCGGGCCAAGCAGCGCAAAGATCAGCGGTGCATCAGCGGCATGCGCGGCATCTGCGTTCGCCAGCGTTTGTGCCGACAGAAAGAACGGGTACAGAAAGGCCGCCGCGCCGAGCGCGCAGAGCAGCACAAGTGTCAGGTTGCTGACGAGGCGAGCCGACCTGGAAGTGACATGTTGACGGACGAACGTGGCATCAATCATGAATCCTCATAAAATATGGCACAAAAATAGTAAAGAAAACCTGCATGCTGCACGCTATTGAACAGCTTGTTAGATACTATCAATGATATATTACATCGCAACATGTGCGGTATATGACGCTTGCTGATGCGGAAAAGGGCTAACCAGCATTGTAAAAAGATGAATAACTGGTTAATTCTTTTTCATTTACAACAATCTGAATGTCATCAGAACGTCAGCTTGTTTTTGTATAGTAATAGTGCGGGCAGGAGCACAGCCCACCCATTCAACCGGCAACTTGTCTGTGTGGGCGTGCTCCACTTCCCACCATCGTTTCAACCTAGCACGGCGCTTTCGTACTACCTGGCCCGTTCGCCATGATAGCCGTCCTCCAGCACCTTTTGCGGATCAGGTGCTGAAGGACGGCTGTTACGTTTGTGCTAGCTGCGTCGCGCGACACCTAGTGTCACCGACTGCCCGCCGAGTTCGAGCGTTTCGGTGTGCGCTCCGGCTGGCACCGCGTCTGTCTGGATCTCGTCGGCCAGCGTTTCAGACTTGACGTAATCGCCCCAGGTGCCGAGCACGTTTTGGAGCGCGCCGTCGCCGCCGTCGAGGTACACCGTGATCCGGTCAGAGATCGCGAAGCCAGCGCTCTTGCGGGCGTCCTGAATGTTGCGCACCAACTCGCGCGCCATTCCTTCGGCCTCCAATTCTGGCGTCAGCGTGGTGTCGAGCGCGACCAGCACACCGCCGCCTTCCGCCACCGCGTAGCCCTCCGGCGACGATGATTCGACCAGCAATTCCTCCGGCTGAAGTTCCAGCGCCTGGCTGTTCACATCCAGCGACCATGGCTGACCAGCTTCGGCAGATTGCGCCGCCGCCCGCGCGTCGTCGCTCGCCAGATCGCGCAGCGCCGCCGTGAGCGCCGGAACCAGCTTGCCGTACTTCTTGCCGACCAGCCGCAGGTTTGGCTTGAGCCGGTACTCGACCAGCGCAGCGGAGCCGTCGAGATAGCCGATCTGCTTGAGGTTCAGTTCCTCGCGCAATTCTGCCTCGTAGCGCCGCAGCCCGTCCACCGCAGCGGGCGGCACGCGCACCAGCATCTCGCCTAACGGCTGGCGCACCTTGACAGCCGCCGAACGCCGCGCCGCTCGACCCAGGCTGATCGTGTTGAGCAGCAGCGCCGTGTCTGCCAGCAACTGCTCGTCAATGAGTGCCGTGTCAGCTTCTGGCCATGGCGCAAGATGGACGCTCTCTGGCGCGTTGCTGTCATACTCAACGACCAGATTCTGGTACATGGACTCGGCCATGTACGGCGTGAACGGCGCAAGCAGCCGCGCCAGGGTCGTCAAACATGTGTACAGCGTCTCGTACGCGGCTTGCTTGTCGGCGTCGCTCTCGGCCTTCCAGAAGCGGCGGCGCGAGCGGCGCACATACCAGTTCGACAGATCGTCCACGAACGACTCGATCGCTTTGGCTGGCGCGTTGATGTCGTAGTCGTCCAGTTGGCCGTGACGTCGCGCACCAGCGCGTTGAGCCGCGCCAGCGCCCAGCGGTCGAGCGGATTGTCGAGTTGCGCTGGCATCGAACGACGCGCTCGGCTGCCAGCCGTCGATGTTGGCGTAGGTCACGAAGAAGCTGTAGGTATTCCACAGCGTCAGCATGAACTGCCGCAGCATGTCGCTGACGTTTTCCGGCGAAAAGCGGCGCGGATTGTACGGCGGCGCGCTGGCGTACATGTACCAGCGCGTCGCGTCAGCGCCGTACTGCTCGACCAGCATGAACGGATCGACGACATTGCCGCGCGACTTCGACATCTTCTCGCCCTTCGCGTCGAGGATGTGCCCGAGACAGATTACGTTCTTGAACGCTGGCCGATCGAACAGCAACGTCGAAACGGCATGCAGCGTGTAGAACCAGCCGCGCGTCTGGTCGATCGCCTCGGAGATGAAGTCGGCCTGCCCGGCGACCTCGAACAGCTCCTGGTTCTCGAACGGATAATGCCACTGCGCCACCGGCATGGAGCCAGAGTCGAACCAGGCGTCGGCCACATCCGGCACGCGGCGGTGCGTGCCGCCGTTGCACTCGGCTACATGCCCATGTGATGCCATCTACCGACGGGCGGTGCAGATCGAGATCGCTCAGATCCTTTCCGGCGCGCTGCGAAAGCTCGGCCACCGAGCCGACCACATCGACATGGCCGCACGAATCGCAGATCCAGATCGGCAGCGGCGTTCCCCAGTAGCGCTCGCGCGACACAGCCCAATCAATATTATTTTGCAGCCAGTTGCCGAAGCGCCCGTACTTGATGTGCTCCGGCACCCAGTGGATCTGGGCGTTGTTCTCCAGCAACAATTCCTTCTTGGCCGTGGTGCGGATGTACCACGACGGCTTGGCGTAGTACAGCAGCGCCGTGCCGCAGCGCCAGCAGAACGGATAGGAGTGCCGCACGCGCCCCGATTTGAACAGCAGCCCGCGCTCGCGCAGGTTGCGCGTGATCAGCGGATCGGCCTCCTTGAAGAACATCTCGCCGAAGCCAAGCTCGTTGAACATGGGCAGCGTGTTGCCGTTCAGATCGACCGAGAACAGCGTCGGCAGCGCGTACTTGCGCCCGATCTCCAGGTCGCCGTAGGCCGGTGCGATATGGACGATGCCGGTGCCATCTTCGAGCGAGACAAACTCATCGGCGACGACATGATACGCCTGGTCCATGCCAACCGTGTCGCTCAGCCCCTGCTGCCCGTCGAACAGCCGCTCGTAATGCACGTCGCGCAGCCGCTCGCCGCCATAGTTCGCCAGCACGCGGTAGTTGCCTTCGCCAAGCACCTGATCGGCCAGCGCCGCGGCCAGCACCAAACGCTCGCCCTGTACGGGCGAAGCATTCGCTGTTGCTGCTTGCTCCGCTGGTGCATGTTCAATTGGCGAATGCTTCGCCCCTATGTCAGTGCCAAAATATTCCACCAGCATATAATGTGCGTCGGGTTTGACCGCCAGCGCGACGTTGGCGGGCAACGTCCACGGCGTGGTCGTCCATGCCAGAAAGGACGCGCCCGCAAGCTGATCGTCAAGCTGATGGCCCGACGGTGCATGCCGGAAGCGAATCCAGACCGACGGATCGTCGACGTCATCCTTGAAGCCCAGCGCAACCTCGGCGTCAGCCAGCGTGGTGCCGCAGCGCGGGCAGTGCATGGTCACTTTGTAGTCACGGAACAGCAGATCCTTCTGCCAGAACTGCTGCATGATCCACCACAGCGACTCGATATAGCTGTTGTCGTAGGTGCGGTATGGATTGTCGAGATCGAGCCAGAACGCGATCCGCTCGGTCAACCGTTCGAACGCATCGACGTAGCGGTTCACGCTTTCCTTGCACTTAGCGTTGAACTCCGCGATGCCATAGCGCTCGATGTCGGGCTTGCCACGGAAGCCAAGCTCTTTCTCGACCTCGACCTCGACCGGCAGGCCATGCGTGTCCCAGCCGCCCCGCGCGCCGATGACGTACTGCCCGCGCATGCGATGGTACCGATTGATGATGTCCTTGGTGACACGCGCCTCGACGTGGTGTACACCCGGACGACCGTTCGCCGTCGGCGGCCCTTCAAAGAAGACGAACGGATTGTTCCGGTCGCCGCTTGCAAGCGCCTTTTTGACAACGCCATGCTCGTTCCACCATGCCGCGACCTGCTGCTCCAAATCGGGGAACGACACCCTGGAGTCAACCTCTTTAAATGCCATAAACCCTCCTGTACCAGAACAAAGAACAAACGAGCAGAGAACAAGTAGCTGCATTCAACATTTGTTCTTTGTTCTTTATTTCTTGTTCTAGAGAATCAAAAACCCCGCCCCTGGTCAGGGACGAGGATTATAAACCCCGCGGTACCACCCTGCTTTAGGCATCGCAGATTGTTGATTTCAGATTGTAGATTGATTAACCAACCTGCAACCTGCAACGCGCAATCTGAAATACCTACGCTCGGTGAGGTGCTAACACACCCCCGCCATGATAACGTGCGGCGAACACGAACACAACTACTCGTCCAAGAAAGAGTATGTTCATCATGCTCTTTCTATGTACTTTCACCGGTTGGCTCGGGAGGGATTTTCCGCAACGGGCCGGGCGTGCCTTCCACCATCTGCGCGCTCGCTGAACCGACTGGACTGTTACGTACTCGTCTCCGTCAATGCCTTTAGACTGTATTGTATCACAACTTATTTCATCATGAAATCAGTCATGAGATGGAAAGCTGTGGAAGAATTGCGCCATTGCAATTCTTCCACAGCACATGACAGACAGCTAGCGACCCATAAGCGGAAGGAAGACGCGTGTTTGCGCCGTCAGTTGCCGCCCGACCGTAATCGGCCCGTACTCGTGCGTTGCACCATTTGAGTCCGTTTCTACCAGCCAGTAGTGATAATCTACGCCTGACTGCACGGTTGTGTCGGTCCAACTGTAGCTCGCGCCACCCTGACCGCGCCCGTTTGCCATGATCATATTAGGCGTGACCCGCTCGGCATGGGCGCGGCTGCTGTCGGCGCTGCGGTACAGATCAAAACCTATGGTGTTGATTTCCGCGCCTGTTTGCCACCGCACCACCACACCATCGTTCTGCATGGACGCTGCAAAGCTGACCAGCGTCACCGCAGTTGGTGCCGCAGAGAGGCTAGCCAATGCACGATTGTTATCGATCGGATCGCCAGCATCAGTCGGGTCGTCGCCGTGCTCATGATCATCCTCGATGGTTGCGGTGTTGACGATTGTCGTCACCGTTGACGACAGCGGGCGATCGACGATGACGCTGAACGTCGCATAGCCCGTAATTCCCTGCGCGACCGCACCAATAGTGAACGTGCAGGTGCTTCCAGCGCTTACGTCTGCGCATGACCATCCGGTGTCGCTTGCAGCCGCGTTGAAGCTGGTGTGATCCGGCACGTGCTCCGTAATGATCACGCCAGTTGCATCCTGATTGCCGGTGTTGGTGTAGGTTAATGTGTACACTACTGATGCGCCAGACGCGAGGCTTCCACTCGCAACACGCTTGCTCAACTGCAAGTCGGGCGCGAGTATGGTCGTTGGATCGCTGGCGCTATTGTCAGTTGGGTCGCCTTCGCCCGCCGTCGTGACCACGGCGCTGTTGGTCGCCGCAGGCCATGCCGCCGAGCCAACATTCACCGTCAGCGTCAGATCGGGCAGGCTGTCGCCAGCTTCCATCGGCCCAGGATTGGTACATGTCACGTCCTGACCGTTCGCCGCGCAGCTCCAGTCGGTGCCGCTCGCCGACACGTAGCTCAAGCCATTCGGCAGCGTATCAGTAATTGTGATTATCCCGGTTGTGCCGGTGTTGCCATGATTTGTTACCTGCAAGAGGTAGCTGCCCTCATGCCCAACGAAGAAGTCGCCGGTGTGCGTCTTCGAGAGTGCAAGGTCAGGCGCGGCGATCAGCGCGTCTATGTCGATCGCCGTGTTGTCGGCGGGCGTCGGGTCAGCGCCGTGTACGCCGTCGTCAGTAACGCTGGCCGTATTCGTGATCTGCGTCACGCCGGACGGCACCGTTGCGTCAACTGTCACCGTGAAGGGGACTGTGACAGCCGCGCCGATGCCCAACGTACCAACATTGTAGGTGTACACGCCGCTGCCCTGATCAGTCCAGCCTGCCGGGCCGGCAAAGCTTGTGTAAAGTGGCAACGTCTCGGTAATGACCACACCGGTCGCGGTGTAGGTGCCGCTGTTGGTCACGGTCAGGGTGTAGGTGATGGTGTCACCAGGCATGACAGTCGTCTGGTTATCAGTTTTGCTGATTTGCAGATCAGGCTGGCCGATCATGACATCAGCCGTGTCGTTGCTCGGCGGTACCACCGTTCCGCCAACGTCTGTCGCGCCTGCTACGTCAGCATGATTAGTTGTGTTCTTCGTTCGGCGTCAGCGCCTTGAAGGTGACATCGACCGTGATCACCTGCCCAGGCGCGAGTGAACCCGCGCTGGTCAAATCGTTCCAGTGCAGCGTGCCAGCAGTGGCGCTGTCAGGAGTCATGCTGGCGCTCGCAAATTGCAGCACTGCCGGATCGTAGGTGTCGGTCAATGGGACGGTTAGTAATACCGTGTCACCGGTGTTGGTCACGACGATGCTGAAGCGCACCGTGTCGTTCACGCCTGCCAGGCCACCCGCTGGATCAATCAGCGTTTTGCTGATCTCCAACGCCGCAATTGGCGTTGTGACGCTGCTCTGGTTATCAGCAGGCGTCGGGTCGTCGCCGTTGCTGCCATCGTCGGCGATGTTCACAGTGTTCGTCACCTGCGTGACGCCTGTTGACAGCGGCATGTCCAGTTTGACCACGAACGTGGCATTACCGCTCGCGCCCGCCGCCATGCTGCCGACATCGTGGGTAAATACGCCACTCCCCTGGTCAGTCCAGCCTGCTGGCCCAACAAAGCTCGTGTTGAGCGGCAGCGTCTCGGTAATGACCACGCCGGTCGCGTCCTGGTCGCCGGTGTTGGTGTAGGCCAATGTGTACGTGATCGTGCCGCCTGCCACAGCGGTGATGCCGCCGTCGCTCTTGCTGATCTGCATGTCGGGCGCGGCAACGAGTGGCGTGTCGTCGCTGGCCGTGTTATTTGCTGGCGTCGGGTCGTCGCCATTGCCGTCGTCGTCGGCAATGACTGTGGTGTTATCGGTCTTTGTGACACCAGAAGGCAGCGAGTTGTCAACTTTTACGGCGAACTTGACGTTACCGCCAGTGCTCGCCGCGACTGTGCCAAGCGCGAACGTGCATGTCGTTCCAGACGGAGCCCCGTCGGTGCATGTCCAGCCTGCGGTGCTTGCAGCAACGTTGAAGGACGTGTAGAGCGGAACAGTTTCCGTGATCACTACGCCAGTCGCATCCTGGTTGCCAGTGTTGGCATAGGCTAAGGTGTAAGTCACAATGTCGCCCGGTTGCGCCGTAATTCCGCCGTCAGTTTTGCTGATCTGAAGATCCGGCACGGCTTCAATGGTGTCCATATCGGTCGCCGTGTTGTTGCCCGGCGTCGGTTCGCCATGCGCGCCGTTGTCGCTCACATGCGCGGTGTTGGTAATTTGCGTGATGTTGGTTGGCAACGTGCTGTTCACATGGACGATGAACGGCACGGTTGTGCTTGCTCCTGCCGCCAGATCACCAACCGCGTAGGTGTACACACCACCACTCTGATTGGTCCAGCCTGCTGGCCCGACGAAGCTGGTGTAGAGCGGCAGGGTCTCGGTGATCACAACATTTGTTGCGGTGTAAGTACCACTGTTGGTCACCGCTAGCGTGTAGGTCAGCGTGTCGCTAGGCATGATAGTGCTCACGCCATCGCTCTTGCTGATCTGCATGTCCGGCTGGCCGATTGCAACCGTAGCCGAGCTATTGTGCGGCGGCAGCATGGTGCCGTTTGAGTCTTTCACGCCGGATGCTGCCGCTTGATTGGTCGTATTGCCGCCCGGCAATGTTGGCGCTTTGGCTTTGAACGTGACGGTTATCGTACGTGTTGCGCCCGGTGCAATCGAGCCGCCGCCTGCCGCGTTGGCTATGTTGCTCCAATTGATCGTGCCATCGTCGGTGTTGTCGTTCGACGCAGGCGTGGCGCTCTGATAGGTCAAATAAGTTGTGTTGTATGTGTCGGTCAGCGGCACGGTTTGCAGCGTGGTCGCGCCCGTGTTGGTCACGACGATGCTGAAGCGCACCGTGTCGTTCATGCCCGCCAGACCACTTGCGGGATCAAGCAAGGTCTTGCTGATCTGGTAACTGGTGGTGAGCAGCGTCGCCGAGGCATTGACGCTGTAATCATTGACGCCGCCGGAGCCGGTCCGCTCGTTGGCGTTTGCGCCCGGCATGCTGGTCCAGGTAACGTTCGCCGTGTTGACCGCCGACGCTAGCGCCGGGTCGGTAACGCGCGCCTGAAACGTCACGATCACCTGTTCGCTCGGCGCGATGGCCGGCAAGGACCAGTTCAGCGTGTCGGGCGCGGTGTAAACTGTAGTGTCTGCCGGGCCGCTGCTGATCTTTGCCGAGCCAGGCTCGTAGGTCATGCCAGCCGGGATCATATCGCTGATGACGGCGTCGTAAGCCGCCTCAGCATCGCCCGCCGCATGTGAAACGGTAAGCGTGTACGTGACGAGATCGCCGAGATTCGCGCTCGGCTGTGAAACGGTCTTGGTCATGATCAACGCTGGCTCAACCACGGTTACAGGATCGCTTCCGTTCAGGGTATGCACCGCGCTAGTAGCGTCTTTGTAGGTCAACGTCGCCGTGTTGTTGAGCGTCGTCGGGCCGCTGTCCTGGTTGCCGGCGACGTTGGCGACGATGGCGCGGAAGGTAATTCGCACCGGGCTGCTGGTCACGACCGCATCGCCAAATGTCCAGATCACATTCGAGCCGCTGGTGGTGAACGTCGGCGCGCTGGCGACACCAGTTACTGTCGGCGTCATGCTCGTGTCCATGATCAGGCCGAGCGGCAGCGTGTCAGTGATGCGCAGATCGCGCGCCGTGCCGAGCGGGCTAGCCATGGCGAGCGTATAGGTGATCGGCTGGCCAATGGTGGCGTTGGTCATGCCGCCGTCACTCTTGCTGAACGTCGGCGCGTTGGCGGTGAAGGTCGCCGTGGCCGTATCCTGCGTGCCATCAACCGTATAGGTTGTTGTGTCGTTGTACACGCGCTCGTTGGCATTGCTGCCATCCTGGCTGCTCCAGTTCGCGTCGACTGTATTGGTGTGCGCGCTGGCAACGTACATGCTGTTCTGCGCTGTGACGCTGTAGGTACACTCGATGAAGGAATTCGGCGTGGTAACTGGAATGTCCCAACTGCCAGCCGGGTTGCCGTCGAAGCTAATCGTGCCGCTGCCAGTCGTCACAGCCACTGTAATTGGTACGAGCGAGGCAGAGCCATTCTTGTATACGCAGCTTGCCGAGCCAGCATTGTAAACTGTGCCTTGCGCCAGCGTGTCGGTCGCGGTCACATCGTACGCAGGGCTGTTGCCGCTGTTGGTGAAGCGCGCGGTGTACGTCAGCACATTGCCCGCCTGCACGTTCGTCGTTTGATTGACCAATTTCGTGGTGGTGATCTGCGGCTCGATGATTGTCGCATTCACCGAGGCGCTGTTCACGGTAGTGGTGCTTGTGCTGGTGCCTGCTTTGTAGGTGAGCGAAGCGCCGTTTGTGACCATGCCGCCCTTCTGGTTAAGCGGAGTGGAGGCATTGAGCACACGCGCGACGACCTGCACAACGAAGCGGTTGTTGTTGGTATTGTTGTCGTTGGTTGTCGTCGTATCGCCGAAGTTCAACACGAGCGTGCCGCCGCTGCTGCCTGGATTGGTAACCGTCGGTGCAGCCAACGAGCCGCTGTAATCCTGGGTCATGTTGCCGTTGCTTGCCGCCGCGGTAGTGATGACGCTGCTGCTAACGTATGCCAGACCATTCGGCAGCGCATCATTGACAATCAACGCCCGTGTGACGCCTTCTGGCAGCGTGACCTGAATGTAGTAGGTTATGTTGTCGCCAATCGTGTAGTTCGTCGGGCTTGGCGTTTGCTTGACAATTGTCGGAGTAACAATATTTGTCGTAGTGGTATTGCTGGTGGTCGCGTAGGTATTCACACCGCTGCCGGAACCATTACGCTCGCCGGTGGCGGAGCCACTCACGCCGGGCGTGGTCGAGCCAGTGGTGTTGCCACCGGTTCCGGCAGGCGTGCCGCTGCCCGGCAAACTCGACCATGTCAGGCTGGCGGTGTTCGGAATGGACAAGCCGCTTGGCACACTTGCAACGACTTTAGCCACAATCGTAGTCGTGACTTTGCCACCGGGATTGAGACAGGTTACTGTACTGGTAACGGTCTGGCCTGAAATGTTGCCGGTGAAAGTAGATGGTGTAACACCACATGCGCCGCCAGTCGTTGTACCAGAAACGCTCTGCGGTACCAAGTTGGCGTCGAGCGTGTCGGTCATGACGAAGTCAAATCCTGCAACATTATAGACACCGCTGCCGGTGTTGGTGTACGTTAAGGTATAGGTGAGCGTGTCGCCCGCATCGAGCGGCGTCACTGGCAAGACGCTCTTGTTCAGCGCGCTGATGATTGGCTCGGTGGTGGTGACTTTCACATTATTCGATGTATCTGTGACCGTGCCATTCACCGACACCGTAAACGTATTATTACGCGTCCTGCCGAGCAAACTCCCACCTGATGTGTACAAACTATTCCCTGAAACATTCGTTACAAGCACATTAAGTTCGATGACGATGTACTCTTCATCGGCATCATTATCGCTGTTCACCACATCGCCCAGGTTAAATGTTGGGTCAGTGCTGTCAACGAATGTGCTAGGACTAATCGCCGCGCTCGGAAGGGGGCATGTCGGCACTACATCGCGCGAGTTGCCGGACACCTTGAGCCCAGCGCAGTTAGACAGGCTACTGTTAATTGTGGTAGATGTAATGCCGCCGCCGTTAGAGACAAACGCAATCTTGGCGGTGCCGTCGTTCAAAAAGCGCATGTTGGCGTCGATTTGGTCGCTCAACTGCAACTTGGGCGTTGTACCTTCGGCTAGGCGCATGGTCAGGCGGTAGCGCACGATTTCGCCGAGCGCGACCCGCTCGATACACGTTCCAGAGCCAGTACATCCAGTGTGCGACTCAGATGTACCCACGATCGACTTCTCCGGCGCAGAGGTGAACACCGTCAGGGCTGCCGTGCTCGATGCGGTGTAGTTGTTGACGCCACCGCTGCCGGTGCGCTCGATTGCGTTTGCATTGTACGTCGAGCGCTGGCCGGGATCGCCGCTCAGGCTGGTCCACTGCGTTGTCGCGGTGTTGTTGATAACTTGACCTGATTGAACATTATTTGTCAGCGTACCGTTCAGCACGATGGTAACTGTTCGCGTCGTGCTGTACGGCATGTCAAACGGCGCGACGCTGCTGAGTGTGCTTGTCGTGCTGCCAGTAATCTGGAAGTTAGCTGCTGTCAACACGCTAGCTGTGTCGGTCACGCTGGCAATTGCGGGCGAATTGAGATACACCGGAAGCGGATCGCTGAGCGTCACATCGAACGCATCGGTGGTCGTTGCGCCACTGATAACAACTGTATACTGCACTGGGTCGCCAGCATCGCCGCTAGTGCCGCTACCGTTCACCACCACGCTTTTCGCGATGTTGACCTTTGGCTCGATGACCTGCACGTTCGCTGCCGAAACTGCCCCAAGGCTGTTGGCGGTCCATGTCAACTTCGCAGAGTTGTTCAATAGCGTGCCGCTTACATTTCCGGCGACGTTCAGTACCACGGCGCGATATACCAATGTGATAGTATCAGGCGTAGCGTTGTTGGTATCGGCGTTGGTGATGTCGCCGAGATTAAAGGTAACTGTGCCGCCATTATTCGTCACAACCGGCGTGAGGCTGCCGCTTATCGAGATGCCACTCGATGGGACGGCGCTGATCATGTCAACAAACGCCAGACCACTATCGAGCGTGTCAACGATTTTCGCGCCTGGCGTGACACCTTCGGGAACCTTGAGCGTTACTGTATACGTAGCGATCTCACCTATAACGGCCTGTGTGTTCGAGTTGCTAGCCTTGTTAATCTCTGTGCCAGCGAGTTGCTTGCTCATGGTAGGCGGCGCAATCGTCACCGTCGCAGTATCCGACAGGCTCGACGCCAGGAAGGTTGGTCCGCCTTCGGTATTGGCATAGTTGAACAGCGTCGCAGTGTTGGTAAGCGTCTGCAGTGGTGTAACATTTGGATCGGAAACCAGATCGTAGGTGATAATCGCTAGATTATGCCCACTGCTCACTATCGTTCCACTCGCATCTTTGCCTGCATCAAGCGCGCCGGTGGTGGCGCTGGGATCGTTCAACTCAATGCCACCCGCCGCGTCGAACAGACCACTACCAGTTGGCGTGTAGCCCACCGCCGTGCCAGCGCCATTGGTGACACACATGTTGAGGCCGCTGCCTGGAATGCTAAATCCGGTTGGTACTGTGTCACGAACGCGAACGTCGAAGGCTGAGCTTGAGCCAGTATTCTCAACCACAATGGCAAAGGTCACCAAATCGCCTGCATCAACTTTGCCGAGATTACTGTCGATCAGGTTGGTTGCGAGGCCAGGCGAACTAACGGTGCCAGAAAAGCGCGGGCATGCCCCGCCGGGAGCCGTAAACGTCACCGGGCCGGCTTTCGTCGGGCTGAACGTACCTGCGGTGTTATTGGTCGCAACGACGCCTTTTTTAATACCGAGCACCGGCTCAGCAAGCTTGATCTGCACAATCGAGTCAAGCGCCTGATCGCCTGCGTTCGTCGTGGACTCGTACGCCCGCACCTGATTAGTCAGAAACAACCCATCGGCGAACGGTTGGTTGGAAACCGTCACCGTAAACAGCAGATCGATATTGGAAGCACGGTTCTGCGGATCTTTGTAGCTGCCGTAATTAAACGTCACAGCATTATCCGCAGATGGGCCACTGGTCGAGATTGTTGGCGTGAGCGGCGTGGGCGCGCCGGTCAGCGTATGATAGGTGTCATTTGGTCCATAGGTGACTGTTCCAGCAGCCGGAATGCCACCACTCGGATTAAACGTTGTAACCTCGGTCGCGTCGAACACCGGCAGCGGAAGATAGTCGATGAACTTCAGATTTTCAAAGTCGCTTGACGGCAGTGAGTAGCGGAAGCGATACGTCAACGTATCGCCCGGCTTGACATACAGCGGTGAAGGAAGCGTTGTGCTACCGTTGACGGCGTAGATCGATTTCGTCAGTTGACCAAACGTCAGCGTCAGCCCTGCAGATGTATCATCTGCTTCTTCAAAGCCGGTGGGATTCGCCACGTTTACCGTATTCAGCACACGCCCATTGATGACTGCCGAGTTGCTGAGCTTATCGCCATGATCAACATACTTATCCTGCGGCAGATACGTGTCGGAAAATTCATCCTGGATGATGGCGTGGTACACAATTTTGCCAGTGGTCGCCCCGTCGTTGTACGTCGTGCAGTCTGGAGCAGGGTTGCTCGTGCCAGTTGGCTTGACACACCCGCCCACCATGCGGCCAAGCGTGCTGGCATTGCGTGCGGCAATTTCGTCCGATACACGAAAAATGAGCTTGGTCGAACCGTTCGTCGCGGGATTCGTGTCATTGCCGATCTGGCTGGTGTCAACCGTGTAATTACTTGCAGACATGGCAGCCGCCGCAAGCGTATACGTGTTGCCGTTGATTTCTAACATCGGCGTGAAGTTCGGGTCGATATGCAACCCGTCGCTGAGGATATCGGTGACGACAACCTGATCAAAGGCGAAAAAGTCCGATACCTGAAAATCCAGAGAATATGACAGCACATCCCCCGGCGTGTAGCCCACTGCGCCAACATCTGTGGAAGTGAAAAAGCTTTTTTGAATGGCAATCGCCTGATCTTCAAGGCGGTGATCGGCTTTTGTCACATCGCTGACGACATGCGTCGCAGCATCGCGCGTATCGATGGGCGTCCAATTACCTTCTGCCAGCGCATCGTTGGTCGAGATCTTGTCGTCGGCCGTGTTGGGCGGTAGCACTGCGTTTCCATCTGCATCAAGACGTGGAACAAAGAAGCGCAAGGTCAAAGAGGCATCCACGGAACTAATGGATCCTGTCACGCTGGGACAGCGCACAGTCAGTTTGTTGTTGGGCGGGTCCTGCGGAGCAGTCGTCGGCGGAACAGCAAGCGGCGTAGCAATATTACAGCTTGCCGGCGTTGCCGACACAATCTGGACGAATTGCAATTCCTTTGGAAGATTATCAGTGATATCTAAATTGGTTATCGTCTGTCCGTCGGCAATATCAACACTGATAAGATAATCGCGCGGAAAGTTCGGCCCGGTAGCAGTTTCATCTTCTGGGCCGATGTAGATCTTCTTGAGCTTAATCAGGGTTGGTGTGGTGCTGGCACTCGACACAGCGCCGACGATCGGCGGATCGGTGGCAGGGTTGTCGAGCGGGTCGTTGCCGTACATGAAACCTGCCTGCGACTGAATCGCCAGCGCCGTGCCGACATCAGCCATGTTGCTCAACATAGTATTTATTGTCACAGGAGCGGCAGGCTGATCGGGCGTGAAGCTGCCGAACGGCATCTGCAAAATGACAACCTGTGTGTCAACCGTACAAGTTGTGGTTTTGCCAGTGAGCGGATGTATGAATGATCCAGTGCATGTAAACGGCGCAACAACTGGCGTAAGCGATGCGCCGAGGTACGTCGCGCTGTTGAACGTTATGCCGTCATCAGTTGCTGCGCCCGCGCCATCTGCGCCAGCGGCAGGAAAATACAAATCGATGTATGGCCCGTAGCCCGTGTCTGGCCCGGTGTTGTCAAAGGTAGCAGTAAACGTCAGCGGTTCGCCGATGAATGTTTCAGCAGGTACATCAAGCGTTGCTGTTGGAACACCAGCAGCAAAAGCGATTGGTGATGAGCGAAACATGCTCATTATCAAGGCAAGGATCATGAGCACCGGAAAGACAAAGCGGAACGTAGACACGAAAGCAGGACGAGACATGGCATCAACTCCAGCAAAAAAAGATGTACTCCGACCAGGAAAGATTTCTTCGACCCGGGGGAAACCTATCGCTAATCGAGGAACATCATAGCAATCTGCCCTGCTTTCGTGGGTATCTGTTTCGTTGCAAAGCTGTAACAACTTAATAGATGATCTACATTGCATGACGATAGAGGCTGTGGTACAATCAGATCAGAAGGGGACGTGGCGGAACTGGCAGACGCGCAAGTCTTAGGAACTTGTGGAGCAATCCGTGAGGGTTCGAGTCCCTCCGTCCCCACCACGAAGAAACAAAAAGAAGGATCATGCATTACCACAATGCATGATCCTTCTTTTATTTTTACTACTGGTTGGTTTACCCGCGCCGGATAATCTCGAGCATTTCCGGCACACAGGTTACTTTGACACGTGGCCGGTCATGCCTGGCACCGCACGCAAGTTCATAGCGATCCAGCACCTGCCAGTCGGCATACGTGACGTAATCCGGCTTGCGCTCCTTCAACAACGCCTCGATTTTGCTGCGATCACGATTCTCATCAGCAATGCCCGGCAGCGTGTCCCAATCCTCAATCATCGCACCAACAGTTGAAACCGCGTCGGGCTTGTTGGTGCCAATCACGCCGGACGGGCCGCGCTTGATCCAGCCAACCACATACTCACCCGGCAGTGTTTCGCCGGTGCTTTCGAGAACGACCCGCCCGGCCACATTCGGGATGGTATAGGTTGAGTCATCGAACGGCACGCCCGGCAGCGGCACGCCGCGGTAGCCCACCGAGCGCAGCACCAGACCAGCCTCGATGATCTCAAATTCGCCTGTGCCGCGCGCCCGCAAGCCACCAACTCGGTCGCCTTTCAACAAGTTATGCTCGACCTTGACAGCCACCACGCGGTTATCCTGGCCAATCAACTCGACCGGCGACACCAGGAAGCGCATGTAAATTACTCGATCCGCGCCGGTGCGACCACATTCCGCAAAGCTGCGCAAGATTCTCGACGTTTTTCGCTGCAACCTTGTTGTCCGCCAGCGATGTGGCGCTTTGCTCATCGAGCTGCAAATCGGCAGGATTGACCACCGCGTCAACGCCAGCCAGATTACCAAACTCCTTCACCTCGACATTCGTAAAGGCAGCCTGCGCTGGCCCGCGCCGTCCCAGCATGACCACCTCGCGCACGCAGCTCGAGCGCAACGCCTCCAGCGCGTAGTCGGCAATGTCGGTCTTGGCAAGTTCGTCCGGATCGGTCACCAGAATACGCGCTACATCCATGGCCACGTTGCCGTTGCCCACCACCACGGCCCGCTCATGCGACAGGTCGAATTGCATATGACTGTAGTCGGGATGGCCGTTGTACCAGCCGACGAACTCAGTTGCCGGATAGCTGCCACATAGGTCTTCGCCGGGAATGCCCATGCGCCGGTCGGCCTGCGATCCCACAGCATAAACGATCTGATCGTACAGCGGCTTCAAATCTTCATTTGAGATGTCGGTGCCAAAGGTCACGTTTCCAAAGTAGCGCACGTTGGGGTTCTGCGCAATCCGATCATAAATTCGGGTAGCGCCCTTGATTGATTGATGATCAGGCGCAACGCCATCACGGACAAGGCCAAACGGCGTTGGGAAGCGATTGAACATGTCAATCTGGCACACGCGGCCGCTTCGCTTCAGCAGCGCTTCGGCCGCATAAAAAGCTGCCGGGCCTGCACCAATAATTGCGATGCGGATAGGTCGTTCTTCGGTTCCAAGATACTGGCTCACATCTATACCTCCAAATTATTTATTGCATATTGTTTATGACAAGTATCTTGCGATACATTTCATGCTATATATACTCGATTCATGCCAAGATAGTATGAAGAAATAATGTGTTTTTCACAAAAAAGCCAGCAGCCATTACCGAATCAGCGACAACGCTTCGCTCCATCTTCGGCAATAACTACTGACTGAGTTATAATAGCGGATTCTTCTCGAGATTCCTTTAGACGGGCGGCCAGGGCATGTATCGACCATATCCAGGATCAGGATAACAGCCTGATTCGATCAGCTTCTCAAGACGCCGCCGGAACGCGCGCACTTCGTCTTTGTCTAACAGCTGACTGAAGACATCAAGCAGCGGGTCACTCGCGTCGAGCCGGGCGCGCAAGCTTTTTAAATCGTCTTGAATGTCAGGCCGCAATGGCTGCCCGGCATAATCCCACAACACTGTGCGGAGTTTGTACTCTTCATGAAAGCAGATGCCATGGTCAATTGCCCACAGCCGGCCATCGCTGCCGCGTAGACAATGACCACTCTTACGGTCGGCATTGTTTGCGATTAAGTCGAATGCGGCGAGTTGTTCGATCTGATGTTCAAAAACGCTCTCCTTTTGCATAGTAAAGAGGTGCGCCTCTTGATCAGAGTCAATAAACAGTTGCACCGAGCCAAGACCGTACGGACCATCGCGCAACACTGTTGGTGGCACCAACAACCAACCTAACACCTCGCTCAGTAAATAGGCCGCGACCTCGCGCTTGTACAATGTGCCGCGCGGAAAATCCCACAGCGGGCGCTCGCCACGGCGCGGCTTGTACACGGCCAAACCTTGCAAGCCATTATACCGCACACTTGCCAACAACGTGTAATTACTGCTCCATGGCATAGAACCCTGGATTTCAAGCTCACCCTTCCCCAGCAACTGGAGAATATCAGCGACGCCAAGTTCTGTTGATTGCGATTCTGACATATGTGTGAAGATACAGCGTCAAACATAATGAATGCCAGAGATTTACGTTTGACGCTGTATGTATTACGTCTTAATTCATTCGAGGACAGAAGTGACCACTCGGATCGATTGGCCGCGTGCAGTTACCACAGATTTTGCGCCCTTTCGAGACCACCTGCGCAGCATGCTCGCTCAACGCCCGCATCTGCTGCCGTGTCGCACTGAAGCGCGCGGTCGGCGGCGTAGCCTCCTCCAAATCGGGCCAGCCAAGTGCGACTAACACCACGGCATCGTCTTCTTCGTCGTAGCCGAGTCGCAATTGAGCAATACGAAAAATAGGTTCAAGCGGTTCTTCCAGAACTCATGTCGAAAATCGGCAGCAGATCGTCCGACGACGACAGGAGTGGATTTTTCTCGGCCAGATCATCAAGTAACTGCGTAATTGCCAGCGCCAGCGCGGCAACCTGATCTTTCTCAGCAATCAACGAGATAAGCTGCCGATTGCTGCGAGCCTGAAGGTAAAACACCCGCTGGCCCGGCTGGCCTACTGCATTGGCCGTGATGCGCGTAACCGCATCGAGATCATAGGTAAATTCAAAGTCAGACATAGCTATACCCCAGATAATGTATCTGTCTATTGTTCAGCAGCATTCGTCTCATGCTCGCTCGGCGCATGTCCGTTGCTCTGCGCGCCCGCTTCAAACGTGGCTGCGTCAGGCGCGGATTGCACTGCAGCGGCCTCAGACGTTTCCTGCTCCTGTGTATTGGTTTCCAATGTTGCCGCTTCGGGAGCAGCATGCTCTGCGGCGGCCTCTTGTGTTGCTGGCTTCGTCGGGTCAGCGGCAGGCGTGGCAGGCTGTTGCTCGGCTGTCGGCGCAGCGCCATCGGCCTGCTCTGCTTTAGGCTGCTCGCTCTCAGCGGCTTTCGGCTCCTCCGGCCTGGGCTTAAGATATTCTAGCGAGCCAGTGTCGTTGAACGCCAGCAAGCGCGGCCCCATGCGCGTAAACTGAATCGCTGTCAAGGAGCACGGCTGCACATCCAGGCGCTGAAACAGATCGACATGGACACCGATGTAGTAGGCAATCGCCAGCTTGATAATGTCGGCATGCGAAAAGACCGCGATGATGCCCTTGGGATGTGCTGTCCGCAGCTTGTCCAGTGCGGTAACCATGCGCATCTGCGCCTCACCCAACGTTTCGCCGTTCGGGAAGCGCGTGCCGCTCGGGTAGAATTGCACGCCCGGCCACAGCTCATGCTTATACAACTCTTTCAGTTCCGCGCCCTGCCACTCGCCATATTTCACCTCGCCCACCTCTTGCACAATATGAATTGGCATGCCACGCGGCGCGGCAATAGCACGGGCAGTCTCCATCGTACGGTCCAGCGGGCTGGAATAAATAGCGTCAATCGGGAGAAACGCGAGCCGCGCCGCCAGCGATTGCGCCTGACGCCGACCGTCGTCGTTCAGATGCACGCCCGGCGTCCAGCCGGCCAGCCGTCCATGCACCCAGTCATTCGTTCCATGTCGTATCAACAACAGCAGGGTCACATCTGCTCCTTGGTATTCAACATTACGATAAGTTCATGATACCACAACCGCTCGGTGATTGCAGGTATACATAGCAAGTTAAACACCAAAAAAATGTAGTTCATATGCTATAATCACGGCCATGGAAAAACGCTTTGACATTCGCACGTTTCTGCTCATCTTTGGCGCAGCACTCGTCGGCGCGGCATGGGCCTACTATAACCGCATCCAGGTCACGCCGCCGTACCATGAAGATGAGTATCGCGAGCTTGTTTGGATTATCTTCGCCACCCCGTTCGCGCTGTTCTGGGGATGGTTTTTCGCGCGCCGCCATGAGCGCTGGTGGGCGGCATTTGTGTGCTTCTGCATCTATTTCTTCTCACCCTTTGTTGCCGCGCGCTACAGAATCGTGCGTTGTGGTCACCGGAAGCTTCAATCTTAACAGTTGCTTTCTCGCCACCACTGAAGCGCAGAATCTGGCAAATACCAGCGGCCACGTCATCTATTTCAATGTTATTATCGTGATCCACCTCATCGCCGCGCTCGGCGTAGCTTTGCACCGCGCCCTCAATCGTAGTACAATTCCGGAGCAGACACCATCAATAGCAAGTAGTCCACAGTCAACAGCCAACAGTCCGCAGTAATCAGTTACCAACGGCAATCATCAGCCATTGCCACCCATGATTGATTGCACCCTGCTGACCGCACACTGCTGACAACTTCTGGAGGACTCATGCCTGACCCAAAATGCATGCACGCCGGTGTGCGCGACCGTTTAGAAACCGAAGAACGGCAGCGCCTTTCGCCGCTGGCAGCCTTGAGCAGCGAGGCCGTGCGTAACCGCACCGAAGATAAGTCACCCGTACGAACTAGCTTTCAGCGCGACCGCGACCGTATTTTGCATTCCAAAACGTTTCGGCGGCTAAAACATAAAACGCAAGTCTTTATCGCCCCGCTGGGTGACCATTACCGCACGCGCCTGACGCATACCCTGGAAGTAACTCAGATCGCCCGAACGATTGCGCGGGCGCTGCGGCTCAATGAAGATCTGGTCGAGGCAATCGGCTACGGCCATGACCTCGGCCACACGCCGTTCGGCCATGCCGGCGAGGCGGCGATTTCGCATGCACAGAGCCACAGCTTCCGCCATAATGAACAAAGCCTGCGCGTCGTGGAGGTGTTGGAACGCGACGGCATTGGACTTAATTTGACCTTTCCGGTGCGCGAGGGCATCTACATGCACTCTAAGGGCCGCCGCGACATAATGTCGCGGGCATGGGGCACCGCCAGCACGCTGGAAGGCCAGATCATCAAAATTGCCGACTCGGTCGCGTATATTAACCATGATATTGACGATGCCATCCGCGCGGGCGTGTTGCAGCAGTCCGACCTGCCCGCCGATCTGATTGAGGTTTTGGGCAACACGCATGCCCGTCGGATCAATACCATGATCTGCGACCTGATTGATTACAATTGGTGGGCGACCGGCGAAGGCACGCCGCATGAGCAGCACGAACTCAGCATGAGTCCAACAATTCTGGCGGCGACCAACGCGTTGCGCGAGTTCATGTACGAGCACGTCTACTTGACCTCTGCTGCGAAAGAAGACGACGGCAAGGTGCGCCTGATGATCCGGCTGCTGTACAACCATTTTCTGGAACATCCTGAACAGTTGCCTGAATTGCTGCGGCGCATCAACCAGGAGCGTTCTGAGCCAATCGAGCGGGCCGTGGTGGATTACATCGCTGGCATGACCGACCGCTACGCGCTCAAAGTATTTAATGATCTATACGTGCCACGGACGTGGGGAGCATGAGCATTGCAGATTGCAGATTATTTTTGCTTAATCTACAGTCTGCAATCTGCAATCGTTATGAATAGCGTTACTGATACAATCAAAGAGCGCATCGATATTGTTGAATTTATTTCGGCATACATGCAGCTGCGTAAGGCGGGGCGGAACTACCTGGGCTTTTGCCCGTTCCACTCCAACACGCGCACGCCCGCGTTCACGGTGTTCCCCGACACGCAGAGCTACCACTGTTTTGGCTGCAAGGCGTCCGGCACGGTGTTCGACTTCCTCATGCAGCGCGAAGGGCTGGAGTTCCGCGAGGCGCTGGAGCGGCTGGCGCAGCGGGCCGGCGTACAGTTGCAAGAGCGCACCGAAGAGGACGAGCAGCAGGATCAACTGCGCACCCGGCTGCTGGATATCAACAAGGCGGCGGCGGTGTTCTTTCATCACATGCTGGTGAAGTCGCCACGCGGCGCACCTGCTCGCGATTACGTGGCGACCCGACGGATCGATGACGAGACGGTTGAGGCGTTTCAGCTTGGCTACGCGCCCGACGATTGGAGCATGCTGCTCGGGTACTTGACCGACCGCAAAGGCTTCGATGAAGAGGAAATCGAGGCAGCCGGTCTGATCATTCACCATGAGCGGCGCGGCTACTACGACCGCTTTCGCAACCGGCTGATGTTTCCGATCCGCAACATCAAGGGCGAGATTATTTCGTTCGGCGGGCGGGCGCTCGGCGACGTGCAGCCGAAGTACATGAACGGCCCGCAAACGCCGTTGTTCGACAAGAGCCGCGTGCTGTACGGCCTTGACCTTGCGCGCGACGCGATTCGTTCCGGCGACGCGGCGGTGATCGTGGAAGGCTATGTCGATGTACTCATTGCGCACCAGTACGGCTTCCACAATGTGGTCGCGCCGCTGGGCACCGCGCTGACGACCGAGCATGTCGGCGCGATCAAAAAGCTGACCAGGCGCATCTTCCTGGCGCTCGACGCCGACGCGGCAGGAGTTCGGGCGACGATCAAAGCGCTCGACACCATCCGCGAGCATGAAGCTGAGGACAGCGCTACACCGACACCGCAGGGCATGCTGCGCTGGGAACACGACCATGACACCGAAATTCGGATCATCGTCATGCCGGAAGGCCGTGATCCCGACGAAGTGATTCAGGAGAACCCGGAGCGCTGGCGGGCGCTGATTGCAATTGCACAGCCGGTGATGGATTTCTACATCACGGCGCGCACGGCCGATCTGGACCTTGGCAGCGGCAAAGGCAAGGCCGAAGCAGTGGCGCGACTAGCACCACTCGTAGCGCAAATTACAAATCCGGTGGAACAAGCGCATCATATTCAACAGATCGCGCGTTTAGTACAAGTAGAGGAACATGTCATCCGCATGGCGCTGCCGTCACAGCGGCAGGCGGCCAGACCGCAGAAGCACAAGCCAGTGGTGGCGCTGGACACCCAGAACACAACACATGGTCACGAAGATTTTCTGCTCGGCTGGCTGCTACGCTATCCATCGGCGCGCACGGCGGTACAAGAAAAGATCACCCGCGATTTGGCGGCATTTCCATTGCTACATGACATGATCCGCGGAACAGTGGATGAATTGTTCGAACGGGTAACGAACTCGCATGATCTGGCAGGCATGGGAGCGGCAACCGGAGGAAACAGTTGTGGAAGAGTGGACACAAACGCTTGACGACGAACTGCGCGACCATGCAGAAAATGTTCTTCGCATAGAATTACCAGAGCCGCAATCATATCGCTACGTAAATGATACATTGGAATGTGCTACAATCCTACAACAACGACTTGCCCATAGATGGCTTGCCCGAACACGGCAGCAAATCAGTGACGCCGACGAGGCTGCCCAGATTACCGCGCTTGAGCGACTGGTGCAGTTGCAAGCATACATTGGTGCCATTAGCACGCCAAAACGTAGTTCAGCATACGCTGATCTTTACTCGGTCCGCTCATTGTAGCGGGTTCTTGCTCAAATGCACGCATGACCACAACCATAGCACGTATCTCACGTATCTATGGTTGCGATTGCGTTCAAACTCTGTGGGAGTTTGCTATGGCTAGCCGACGAGAAGAGAATAATTCACATAGTTCGTTCGAGCAGCAGGTGAATGGCGAGACGGCCATGCCTGAAGAAGCTGAGAATGATCAGGCCACTGTACAGAGTCTCCAGGATTTGATCGCGCTTGGCCGACAGCGTGGTTATGTCACGGAAGGCGAGATTCTACAACTTGTGCCGAATCCAGAAACGGATCTCGACAAGCTCGAGCAGATCCAGACAGCACTTTCGCAAGCGTCGATCACTACCCGCGATGAGATCAGCGGCGGTGCCAGCAACGAGCAGATGTTTGAAGAAGAAGCTGATCTGGAAGATCTCAGTGTTGATGGGATCAACGTCAATGACACAGTGCGGATGTACCTGCGTGAAATCGGGCGCGTGCCGCTGCTTAAAACTAGTCAGGAGCGCGACCTTGCGCAGAAGATTGCTGTTGGTGACTACCTGGCGGCTGTGAAAACGCTGGAAGGCCCTGATTGGCGGCCTGAAAGTGTCGCGCGAATCGGCAATGCGATTTACAGCCATTTTCATCGCAATTGGCCAGTGGCCGAACATGTGCTGCGCGATCTCTATCAATCGATCGGCCAGACAGCGCCAGAGCCGTTGCCGCCCGTGCGCCTGCGCGACACGCTGGAACTGTTGGATCAGATGCCGTTCGAGCAGAAGCCAGCCTATGACAAGCAGCGCACAGCGATTGCAGCAGAATATGGGCTGTCGCTGGAGGCGCTCGATCAGGTCATGTCGCAGACTATCAGAATCTACGAAGTGCTGCCACGCGACCTTCAGCAAACGATCAATGCAGCGTCTATACCCGCATGGCCGGATGTTGATGCGGTGCAGTCCTATTTTGTGGACGGCGCGGCGATCCTGCGCGCCTGGGATCTGGCGATTGAGATTGGTAAGACGGCCCGTGAGCACCTTACCGAGGCTAATCTGCGCCTGGTGGTGAGTGTTGCCAAAAAGTACATCGGGCGTGGACTTGGCCTGCTTGACCTGATTCAAGAGGGCAATGTCGGCCTGATTCGTGCTGTGGAAAAATTTGATTACCTGAAACGGTATAAGTTCAGTACCTATGCAACATGGTGGATTCGGCAGGCGATCACGCGTGCAATCGCAGACCAGGCGCGTACAATTCGCATCCCAGTTCACATGGTCGAGACCATCAACCGGCTGATGCGTGAAAGCCGCAAAATGCTGCAAGAGCTTGGCCGCGAGCCAACTGATGAAGAACTGTCCAAGGTGTTGAACATGCCGGTGGACAAAGTTCGCCAGATTCGCAAGACTTCGCTGGAGCCGGTGTCTCTTGAAACGCCAGTCGGTCAGGAAGAGGACAGCCAACTTGGCGACTTCATTGAAGACTCAAAGGTGCTTGCGCCGTCCGATGCGGCCAGTCACCAGATGCTGCGCGAACAAGTCGAACAGGTGCTGAATCAACTTGCCGAGCGCGAACGACGGGTTCTGCAGTTGCGCTTCGGCCTTGAGGATGGGCACAGCCGTACGTTGGAAGAAGTTGGCAAAGAGTTTGGTGTGACGCGCGAGCGCATCCGCCAAATCGAGGTCAAGGCGCTCCGAAAGCTGCGGCATCCGCGCCTGGGCAAAAAGCTGCGCGACTATCTTGAATAAGGTTTACGTTCTGAGTTTTCACGTTGAAATCATTACACCGCCTCAGAACGCAGCACCGAAACATTGAACACGTAACTTTTAACTTCCCAAGAGGGAGCTGTGTCCGACTTCCAGAATCTCAACTACTATGAACTCCTTGGTGTGTCACGTTCAGCTTCCGCGGACGAGATTAAACGCGCTTACCGCCGCGAGATTGCCAAGTACCACCCCGACCGTTTCGTCAATGCTGAGCCTGCGCAGCAGCAGTATGCCCGCCTGCGCAGCCAAAGTATTAATGAGGCTTATGCGGCACTGAATGGGCAAGGTAACGGGCAGCGCCGTATCATGCGCCAGCCGAGCATTGTGTCGGAGCCAGCCGCCCAGCCACGCGATTATCAGGCCGAACTGTACGAGCAAGCGAAAGAGCATCTTCATGCCGGGCGGACATTGCAAGCCATCGCCGTGCTGCGCCAGCTTCAACAGATCAATCCATTTTATCGTGACAGCGCAGCCTTGCTGGAGCAGGCAGAGTCGCACATGCAGCCGAAGCGTGGAGGCGGCAGGCGTGGCTTGCCGGTGCTGCTCGGCGGTATTGCGTTGGGCGCGCTTGTGCTGGCATTCCTGGTGTGGAACACGACCCGGACGCCTATTCATCAGACCGGCCAGACGGAGCCGACTGGTGTGCTTGTCGCCGTTGTGGCTACCGCTGCGCCCACCAGCATGCCGACGGCTGAACCAACTGCCGCGCCGACGGCCACACCTGAGCCGACCATCGCGCCGACTGCCGCGCCGACCGCTACCCCGGAACCGACCGCCGAGCCGACTGCCGCGCCGACAGTCACGCCCGAACCGACGCGGCCGCCAGCAGTGGAAGCAGGCACACCGCTGTTCGGCGATGAGTTCAATGGCAGCGGATGGGTCAACCTGGTGGGGAACGGCTGGAGCGTTGGCTTTGTCGATGGTCGCTATCACGTCACCGCTGTTGCCGGCGCTGGCCCAATCTGGAGCTACCGCGGCGGCATGCCAATGAACGCCGTTATTGGCGTAGACACACAGGTTGTGCAGGGCGCGGGCGGGCTGATGCTGCGCTTTGTGGACGATTTCAATTATCTGAGTTTCACAATCAATCCATCTCAAAATACTTTCCGGTTTGAGCAACTAAGCGGTGGTGTGACAAGTGTGCTGGCGGGCGGGCAGAGTAGTGCAATTGCTGCCGATCCAAATGTTGCGAATCGAATTGCGGTAAAAACGCTGAACAATCATTACCAGTTATTTGCCAATAACCAGTTGCTGGCGGAAGGCGATCTACCTCCCGGACCTATCAGCAATAGCTATGGATTGATGGCGATCGGCGGCAACACCGCGTCGAACGTGTATTTCGATAACCTTGTGATCCGCGCGGCCCAGTAATCTAAGTCACAGCGATCCCATGAGCAGGAAAATCAAATCTCTGAGTTCTCTGTGGCTTAATAAGGAATGTCATGCAACGCATTGTCGCCACATTTTCAATCGTCGCCCGTGACCCACAGAATGGCGACCTTGGCATTGCAGTCGCCTCGAAGTTCCTTGCGGTTGGCTCGGTGGTACCATGGGCGCAGGCTGGCGCGGGCGCAGTAGCGACGCAGGCAAGCGCCAACGCGAGTTTCGGGCCGCGTGGCCTCGCCATGCTGGCCGAGGGTCATTCAGCAGAGGAAACACTGAGCGCGCTGCTTGATGGCGATCCCGAACGCGAGCATCGTCAGGTTGGGATCGTGGATTCTCAAGGCCGCGCTGCGGCGCACACCGGCAGTCGATGCTTCGATTGGGCCGGACACATCGTTGGCGATGGCTTTGCAACACAGGGCAATATTCTAGCTAGCAAACAAGTCGTTGAGGCAGTGGCGTCTGCTTTCACACAGGCTACTGGCGAACTGGCTGAGCGGCTCGCCGCAGCGCTTCAGGCGGGCGATGAAGCCGGTGGAGACCGGCGCGGGCGGCAAAGCGCAGCGCTCTATGTGGCGCGCGCGCGCGGCTCCTACGGCGGCACGCTTGACCGCTACATCGATTTGCGAGTTGACGATCATGCTGAGCCGGTGGCCGAGCTCGCCCGACTGCTCCGCCTGCATCGCTTCTACCTGACCCCGCCGCGTGAAGAAGACCTGCTGCCAATTGATGAGCTGCTGGCGCGCGAGATTCAAACCATGCTTGCACGGGCAGGTTACTATCATGGTCCAATCAACGGCATGTATGACGAAACGACGCAGCAGGCGCTGGAGCAGTACGGCGGCGTCGAGAATCTGGAGGAGCGCATGATCAGCCCGAGCGCAATCGACCCGCAGGTGCTCCAGTTCATGCGCGAGCGGCTGAAATAAATCGTATGGAAAAATAGAATGTACGGAGGTAGAGGCGGGTCTGAGACCCGCCTCTACGTTCTTGACAAAATCCCCATGCTCACATACAAGCATGATATGCACAACGTTCTTACAAAATCTGCACTTGCTCTCTTATTTCTTCTCTGTATTGCCGCATGCGCGCTACAGCCAGCCGCGCGAACACCCGGAGCACTGCCACTGGTCATGACCAATGGCGAACAGTTGTTGGCTGACGGACGCACGTTCGAAGTACGCGGTGTCAATTACGTTCGCCCGACCACCGCCGACCCGGCGAAATGCCCCGACCTGCACTTCGGCGCAGATCCCAATTGCCCATGGGACATGATCCCTATCAAGGCTGACTTCGATCACCTGCAAGCACTTGGCGTCAACACAATTCGTATTTTCTTGAATTACTATGTGTTTGGCGGGGCGCGCGCCGCCGATCCAAATTACAACACCGCCGCGCCGCTTGCCCATCTCGATGATCTCATTTCTGAGGCGAACAAGCGTGGCATGTACGTGCTGCCGGTCTTAATGGCAAAATATCCGCAAGACCGCTTTGGGACAGATGCGTACAGCACCGTACTCGATTTGCATGTGCGTCCAATCGTGCAGCATCTCGCGGGGCGGCCTGGCGTGCTGGCATGGGATTTGTTCAACGAACCGGACATCGGCAGCCCGGTGGACGTGCGCTGCTGGGACTGGGACAACGCCGATTTTCCGCTGTGCTTTCAACTGGCGCATGAGCGGCTGAAGTTCATTAAAACGCTTCATGATGAAGTGAAACGGCTCGACCCGCAGCATCTGACGACCGTTAGTCTGGCGTTTGCGAAGAATTACTTCCGGCCTGAAAAGGCTGACATGCGGTTGGCTGACGTGGTGGATTTCTATTCGTTTCACTACTACGACAACGATCCCTACGACAGCGGGCGCTACGCCGCGCACTGGTACTACGGTCAGGGCTTCCCAGCTGATTTGCGCCGTGCAATCGATGAACTGCATGCATTGAAACTCAACAAGCCAATTGTTGTGACTGAGCTTGGATTCCCGACCGGCGCAGGAGCCAAGCGCACGCTCGACGATCTGCACCATGACCTGCGTACGGCCCTGCAAGTCGCGCAAGAGGAGCAGATCAGCGGCGTGGTGTTATGGCCGTTTCAGCCGCGGCCAGACGATTTGCTCAACGGACTCTTCACAAAATAGCTTTAAGCCTGTAACATAAGCTAGAAGTACAAAGTAAGAAGTAAGGGGCTACACCATGTCACATTGTGCTTGCGCACATATATTTCTTCCTTCTTCTTTCATTCTTCTAAGTATAGGTGTGTGATGAAGACATATGTTGATTTTGAGGTTCGCATTGCTCCTGGGCCAACAGACTACACCGTGTACGCGAGCGGCCCCGGTGGCAACGAAAGCGGCACGTTTGCGCCGCCCAATGATCCGGCGTTCCAAACGCTGTTGCAGCAACTTGCCGACCTTGACATTGATGAAGATGGCCTGACACAGCTTGGACGGCAACTCTTTCTGGCTTTGTTTCATGATAAAATTAAATCGGCGTACGACCGCGCACAATCTCAAGTCGAACAGAATGGCGACCAGGGCATACGGCTCCGCATGAACATCGACCCAAACGAGACAGCAATCACGCGCCTGCCGTGGGAGTTGCTGTACGACCCAGACCGCGGGCCATTGGCCATGCTGGATGCGCCGGTGGCGCGCTATATTCCGCAACTTTCATCCGTTCCGAGCCTCAAAGCGACACTGCCGCTCAAGGTGCTGCTCACCGCCTCCCAGACGCCACCGCCTGCCGACGTCGCCAAAGAGCTTGCAGAAGTGCAGGCAGCGCTTGAAAGTTTAGGAACCATGATGCAGATCGCCATGGAACCACATTTGACCACGCGCAAATTCCAGCGGCTGCTGCGTGAAAATTTCCATGTCTGGCATTTCGTCGGGCATGGCAGCTTCAGCCCGGATGGGCGCACTGCGCGCCTCGTATTAGAGGACGACAGCGGCGGCAAGCAGACAATTGGCGCAACTGAGTTGCAAATCTTTTTAAATCGCAACAGCATTCGGCTCGTTGTGCTGGACGCCTGCCAAAGCGGCACGATTGCCGTTGAACCATTCCGCAGCATCGCGCCCGCGCTGATCCGCGCCCAGATTCCAGCAGTGGTCGCCATGCAATTCAAAGCGCCAGAAGAACTCAACTCAAGCGTTCGCGAGCGAGTTCTACCGCGCATTGGCCGAGGGACTACCAATTGATGCATGTGTGACCGAAGGTCGCAAGGCGGTCATGAGCGTAGCTGGCCTCGGAAGCCCGGACTGGGGCATCCCGGTGGTGTACACTCGCGCGCCGGACGGCCAACTATTTGACTTGCCGACAAGTACTCAGGAGTCGCAGCCAGCAGCGCGAGCAGAAGGTGTGACGCAAAGCGGTGGCGTAAACATTAACGTGCAGGGCAGTAATCTCAACAACTCTCCGGTAAGCGTAAGCAATGTTGGCATGAGTGCGGAGGATCGAGCAAGAGAAGCAGCTGCGCTCAATGACGAAGTTCAACTCATGCGACGGCGGCTATATGCTCTTCAAAAACAGAAAGCGCTCTATGGTATCAGCGCCGATCCAGCCATTCTCATTCAAATCGAGGATTTGCAGAAAGAAATTGCCGAGCTTGAACAAAAGCGGCAATCCCTTGGCGGATAAATTATCCGTAGAGACGACCCGGCGGTCTCTACAAAATCACACAACACATGGACGAACTTCTACCATATCCTTTTAGCGCGCTTGTAGGGCAGCCGGATCTAAAAACGGCGCTGGTGCTGGCGCTGATCAATCCTAGCGTCGGCGGCGTGCTGCTGATCGGCCCGTATGGCGTCGGCAAGACCACTGCTGTACGCGCGCTGCTCGACATCATGCCCACCATCGAGCACGAGGAACTCAACGAGCAAGGCCATGCTGTGATTCAGCGCGGCCCGATGCGGCTGGTTGAACTGCCGCTCAACGCGCGGCTAGAGGATGTGGTCGGCGGGATCAACGAGCGGGTGGCGCTGGAGCAACAGCGCATTTTGTTGGAAGAGGGCGTGCTGGCGCGGGCGCATCGCAACGTCTTGTACATTGACGAGATTAACTTGCTCGACGCGCGGGTGGTCGATGCAATTCTCGACGCCGCCGCGCAGGGCCGGACGTTTGTGCGACGCGGGCCGCATGTGCGCCTGTTCCCCACGCAGTTCGTGCTGATTGGTTCGATGAATCCTGAAGAAGGCATGCTGCGCCCGCAAATTCTTGATCGGCTGGGGCTGCGCGTGTGGGTCGCGCCGCTGGCTGAGCGGGCCGAGCGGCTGGAAGTCTATCGCCGCAGCCGCGACTTCCGCGCCGATCCGGAAGCGTTTCGCAGCCGCTTTGCCGACGAACTCGTTCGGCTGCGCGAGGAAGTTGCGCAGGCACGGACGCTGCTGCCCTCGGTCGTTGTTGTACCTGAGGCAGAGGAGTTCGCTCTTGGCACTATTCAGTTGCTCAACATTCCCTCGCACCGCGCCGAGATCACGCTACTGGAAGCCGCACGTGCCCGCGCCGCTGCCGACAACCGCAGCGAGGCGACAGTTGAGGACGTGCGGGCAGTCGCGCCGCTGGCGCTGCGATTACGGCGCAGCATGCACCTGGAAGCCTACGCCGCACAACTGGCCGTGGAAGATACCGCGATTACAGAGACGCTGAACCGGAAAGAATAAAATCTCTCGTGCAATCACCGCCAGCCGGTCGCGCTGCCGCTAGTCAGCACATGAAGTAGCGCGTAGGCCAGCAGCAGACCAATGGCAAACGACCGTGAGGCCGTGCGGCGGCGACTAAACCAGAGCAGCGCGACAAGGCCCAGCACTGCGGCCAGGCTGGCGTATCCATCAGCGCCACGCACGAAGAGTGCCGCCTGTGTCACCACAAACAGCACGCCGACCCAATTCAACAGCATCCACACACAGCCCAACCCTATCCATCCTACGTCTACCGGACCAACTGGCATGAGCGCGTCCCGCACAGCGGCGCCCTGCTGTGCCGCTGGCAAGTAGCCAATTCGTCCGTCAGCGCGCTGCACCAACGTGAATTCACCGGTTTGGCCGAGCAGCAGCAGTGTCTCTTCTGGCGTCACTATCGCTGGCTCGCCCTCGGTGTTCGCCACACGATACAGCGTCAGTTGCTGTGTCACTCGCGTCACGTTGTGGCCGTTTCGTCGCTGCGGTGGCAGACATATTGTCGTCGGCACAAAACCACGCTGGCCGTCGGCGCGTTGTACCAGCAGATGGTGGCCGCGCTTGCCAAGCACCAGTAGCGGCTCGGCGGGTACCATGAACCATTGATCAGGATTATGAAATAGTGGATGATCGAGCGCAGGGCGGCGGTAGAGTCGAGTTTGCGATTTGACATGCGTAAGTGGCGGTGGCTGAAGCGCCTGCGGCGCACATGCCGCAGAGGGAACGAAGCCGCGCTGCCCATTGTCACGCTCGACCTGCCAGAAGCCCGCCATCTCCGCATACTGCGTGACTACTTCGCCGCTCTCCAGCAGCGCCACGGCAGCCGAACCTAACTTCGGTTCCGCGAGGAGGGCAACCGCATGAACAATAGTGACGGGAGGCATAGTGGCTCACAGGTGGTGCAAGACAGCGGCAATGGCGCTTGGCAGATGATCAAGCTCGTCGGCATCGGTCAGGCCAAGTAGAGTGACCGCGTAGAGCAGCAGTGGACGATCATGATGACCGCCGCGCGTCGGACCAACGTCAATCAATATGGATAATACCACTATCGTGAGAGCATGGCGATTTTAGCACTTTCTGGCGCAGCATGCTCCCCCGCATATCATATGCTGCATAGTCATACTGTCGCGATATGCAGCAATAGCATGAGCGTGCTCTAGTACTACAGTTGTAGTTATGATAGCATGAGCCTCCGTATGGTTACTAACCTCGGAGAACCTGATGATTGATGAACCAGCCCAGCACGCGCCCGTCGAGCTTGATCTGCTCGATGGGCAAGGCTGGCCTACGGTCTATTGGGCTGAGATCGAGCGGCGCATTGGACCGCTCTTTGCGCGTTTGGAGAGGCGCGCGCGTCATGGCCTATCTGGCCGCCTTGCGCTCTGCGGCCGAACGTAAAAAGAGCTGGCAACTGGCCGAGATCAGCGGCAATTCCCATCCATACGGCTTCCCGCATCTGCTGGGACGCGCCGACTGGGAGCCCGACCGCTTGCGCGCCAAGCTGCGTAGCTATGTGACCGCCTATCTGGCCGATGGTGCTGCCATCGGCGTACTCGACGAACCCGGCTTTCTCAAGCAAGGCCGCCATTCCGCCGGTGTGGCGCGCCCCGAGAGCGGGCCTGCCGGAAAGATTGAGAACTGCCAAATCGGCGTGTTTCTGGCCTACGCGAGCGCGCCCGGTCACCCGCTGCTCGATCGCGCGCGGTATCTGCCACACGAGTGGACCGATGATCGCGAGCGTTGTCGGCGAGGAGGCATGCCCGATGAGCGGGCGTTTGCCACCCAACCAGGCTTGGCCCAGCAGATGTTGCAGCGCACCTGCGACGCTGGTCTCAAACTGGCCTGGGTCACAGGCGATAGCATCTATGGCGATGACCGCCCCTTGCGACAGTGGCTGGAAAGTCACCATCAGCCGTTCGTGCTGGCGGTTTCAGGTAAAGAAGCGGTCTGGCTGGATACGCATCAGCGTCAGATCAAGTTCATTCTGGCTGAGTTGCCAGTCGATGGATGGGAGACGCTCAGTGCCGGCGCGGGCAGTAAAGGACCACGATGTATGATTGGCGGCGCCTGGAGCTGAGCGATCCGCCAGAGAGTGGCTGGAAGCGCTTCCTGCGCGTGCGACGCAGCATCGGCGCTCCGAGCGAACTGACGGCATATATCGCCTGTGCCCGGGCGGGCACGACCCTGCTCGAACTGGTGCGCGTGGCGGGGATGCGCTGGACCGTCGAGGAAAGTGCAGTTGGTCCTGGTCGTCGAGCGGAACGTAGAGACGATCCTGCACTGGTCTTCTTGGCGCCGTGGGCATCAGGCCTGGGCACGTGACGATCACTATCGGTGCCGAGAGGATGGGAGGCAGTCTCACTGCTCGGCAGTGGCGAGTGCGGCGGTGGCGCGCGGCGCGCTCGATGGGCCTGACGAGACCGACCTGGTCGAGGTAGTGTGGCAGCGTTTGCAGGGGCGGTTGCCCACCGGCAAGCGTTGCGGACGACCGTATACGCACGACCGACGAGGCATTGTGGAGGCGATTATGCATCAGCGGCGGACCGGATGTGCCTGGAACGCGTTGCCATCACACGTTCCTCCCTCCCAGACGGTGCATTCGCAACTGCGCAACTGGCAGAAGAGCGGACGGTGGGACATTGCTTGGACTGAAGGGCTAGAACAACCCTGCCCAAACGGATAATTACAACTGTAGTACTAAGAAAAATCTTTTCCTCATATTTAACTTGTAGCACAATACAATCTCTCAGTACAAGAAGACAAACTGCATCAAAGCCAGTCACTATGTGTTGACATCTTTACTAGCAATGTCAACACCCAAGGTTCTTTCGTTGCTATTGCGCGTAGGAACGGGTTTCGCTTCCGCTCCAACGATGACAATAGGCGTAAAACGCTGCGTATCTTGATCGCTACGGAACGCGGGTGGCCGTCAAAGTTTTGCTTCCGCATTGCAATGCCGTAAAGGGCTTCCATGCCTCGAATTCTGCTCCAGAAAGGCATGTGACCATGGTAATATTCATTCGTGTCGTGGTGTTTCGCCCGTTCATGGACGACGTTCAAGGGTGAATGGAACCAAAAATACAAAACTCTGACGGGCACCCACGGAACGCTTTTTCATTGACAGCTATGCTACGATACATGGGTATCCGCATGCATCGCGTGTCTGCCTTCTTGCACGCTGCTGAAAGAGGTGGTCTAATGACGTTTCCCGTGCATCCTGCTGACATCAGCGTGGAATGGCTGACGGACACCCTGCGGGCAACCGGCGTCCTCACGCACGCCCGCGTCACGGAACTTGAAACTGTGCTGCTTAGTACCGAGAAGGGTACCACCGGACACCTCGCCCGTCTCCAGCTTGGCTATAGTCATGCCGAGGCGGATGCTCCACGTTCATTGGTTGCGAAGTTCTCGGCCGCTGATCCGCAGGCGCGTGCCCTCATTCATGGCATGGGCTTCTATGAGCGGGAAGTCCGTTTCTATGAAGAACTGGCTGCCCAGAGCCCGCTCCGCACGCCACGCTGCTACTTCAGCGCCCTGAATCCTGAAGAGGGCACGTCGCTGCTGCTCCTCGAAGACCTTGCGCATACCCGAAACGGCAACCGGATTCAGGGCGCTTCGGTGGCCGAAGCCGAGCTTGTGATTCGGACCATTGCGCCCTTCCACGCGGCGTGGTGGCAACACCCCCAGCTTGCGGAGCAGCCCTGGTTGGAACTCCGATCCCTTGTCTCAGTCCAACAAGCACCGCTGATTGTTGCGCAACTATGGGAACCGTTTCTTGGCAAACTTGGCACGCGCGTCACCGACGACATGCTCCAAATCGGGGAGTGGCTGAAGATGTATTTAGGCCCGCTCTATGCCTATTTGTACCAGGGCGCACCCTATACGCTCATCCACAACGATTATCAAGGGGATAATCTTTTTTTCACGGGGCAGGACTCTCACGGGCCACTCATTGTGGCAGATTGGCAGCTAACAACACGTGGACGGGCGGCCATTGATGTTGCGTGTTTCTTAGCGGGGAATCTCGACGCGGGCGATCGACGGAACCACGAACAGCGCCTGCTCCACACCTATCATACCCTGTTGACCGATAACGGCGTGCATGACTATTCCTTTGAGCAGTGCTGGAATGATTATCGCCTGGCAATGATCCAACTTCTCTCTCGCATCGTTACGGTTGTCGGTGTCGGGGGTGCGCGGGGCGAGCAAGAACGTGCGTATTGTGACGTGCTCGTTCCCCGCTATTGTCACGCCGCGCATGACCTCAAGGTGGGTGAGGTGTTGCAAGCGGTGTTCGCGCATGGCGCGCACTAGGGCGTATCTGCAAACCCTTGCCTTACAAGTAGCGGAGAATTGCTCCAATCGTGACCATACACAGGTAGTTCTCGCCGCGCTTCGCGTAGCGAGTGGCAATCCGTCGGAACTGCTTGCGCCGGTTGATCACCTGCTCCACCTTGGCCCGCAGCGTGTAGCACTGCTTGTCGAACGGCCCGCGCCGTTTCTCGTCAGCCTTGCGTGGGATGGTGCCCCGCACGTGATGCTGACGACACCAGCGCCGAATGCGCCGATTGCTGTAGGCTTTGTCGCCAACAACCCGTCCTGGACGCAACCGTGGTCGCCCCCGTCTCTTGTGCTTAACCGCGCCACGTTCCATCAGTGGCTCGAAGGCAAGACTTTCGTGGCGATGTCCGGGCTGGAGTACAAACGCAATCGGCTTGCCTGAGCCATCGGCCCGCACATTCAGCTTGGTTGAGAAGCCGCCTTGTGAGCGACCGAGCGCTTCTTGTTCAGGGTCCCCTTTTTTGCACCGGCGGCGTGCTGGTGGGCACGGATGACGGTGCTGTCAACGAAGTGGAGCGTCCAATCCACGTCGCCTTCCTGGTCGGTCAGGGCTTGCAACTCGGCGAAGACGCGGTCCCAGATGCCCGCTTTACGCCAGCGGTAGTAACGGCTGGAAACCGTTTTGGTCTTGCCGTAGCGGCGGGGAAGCTCTTCCCAGGGCGCTCCGGTGCGGAGGATCCATAAGATACCGTTCATTACCTTACGGTGCGGCTTGTTGATCCGCCCGGTTTTGGGCTTCTGGGGCGGCAGCAGCGGTGCGAGGCGCGCCCACTGCGCGTCGGTTAAGTCTCCTTTGTTCATGGAGCGCATTCTAACACGGAATCCATCACTCTTTGCGGATACGCCCTAGCATGTGCGCTTTGCCTCAACCCTTGAGCCTTCGCGCCAACCCGGTGTAGCGCTTGCTGACGTGGTTGTTCTTCACCGCCATGCCGACCGCACGCTTGTCGCCTGCCAGCACGACCAGTTGCCTGGCACGGGTGACACCGGTGTACACGAGGTTGCGCTGCAACAGCGCGAAGTGGCCCATCAGCAGCGGCATGACCACGCACGGATATTCCGCGCCCTGCGATTTATGCACCGAGATTGCATAGGCCAGCGTTAATTCGTCCAACAGGCTGAAGTCGTAGCTCACGTCGCGCTCGCCGTCGTAGCAGACCGTCAGCAATTGCTCGACCGGATCGATGGCGATGATCTCGCCGATGTCGCCGTTGTACACGTCGAGGTCGTAGTTATTGCGCAGTTGCAGTACCCGGTCGCCAAGGCGGAACGATGTCGAACCAAAGTGATGCTCAGCTTTGCCGGGCACAGCCGGATTAAGCGCTTCCTGCAACAATGCATTCAAGTTAGCGACGCCCGCAGGCCCGCGATGGGTCGGCGAAAGCACCTGAATGTCGCGGCGCGGGTCCAGCCCGAAGCGGCGCGGAATGCGCTCGGCGACAAGCTCGACGGTAAGCGCGGCGCATGGCTCGGCCTCCGGAGCGGGAAAGTAGAAAAAGTCGTCCATGCCGCGCAACTGTGGGAACTCGCCGCTATTGATGCGATGCGCGTTGACGATGATGCCGCTGTTGCCAGCCTGCCGGAAGATTGCGTCGAGGTGGATGATCGGCACGGCCATGCTGTCGAGAATATCGCGCAGCACGCGCCCCGGCCCGACACTCGGCAGTTGGTCAGCGTCACCGACGATCAGCAGATGCGCGTGGCGCGGCACGGCTTTGAGCAGATTGTTGGCCATCAAAATATCGAGCATGCTGACCTCATCCACGATGACCACGTCGGCGTCGAGCGGGTAGTCAGCGTTGCGCTCGAAGTGCGGGCCGCCGATTGGCGAAAACTCCAGCAGGCGGTGGACGGTCATGGCAGGCACTCCGGTCGCCTCGCTCAGCCGCTTGGCTGCCCGTCCAGTCGGCGAAGCGAGCAGGTATTTGTAGCTACGCTGCTCAAGCGCCTGAATCACTGTTCGCAACGCCGTGGTCTTACCAGTTCCTGGCCCACCTGTCAGCACGCTGACCTTGTTCGTCAAGGCCATCTGCACGGCCTCGCGCTGCCTGTCAGTCAGAGCGATGCCGCGCCGCTCGGCCAGAAAATCGAACACGCGCGGCCAGTTGGCGCTGCGGAAGAACGGCGCGATGTTCGACGGCCCCTGGAGCAGCTCATGGATGCGCTCGGCCACCGCCTGCTCGGCGCGAGCGAACGGCACCAGATACACGAGCCGCTCACCTTCCCACTGCTCGATGTGAATCTCGCCGGTAATCGCAATTGCTTCCAACACCGCGCTGACCAGCGCGGCCTCGACCTCCAGCAGCTTCGCGCCGCGCTCCACCAACTCATCCCATGGCAAAAAGCAGTGGCCGTCGTCGGTCGCCTGGCTGAGGGCAAAGCGCAGCCCCGCGCCGAGTCGCTGTGGCGAATCGTGCGGGATGCCCATGGCCTGCGCAATCCGGTCTGCTGTCAGGAAGCCGATGCCATACACATCGTCGGCCAGCCGATAGGGCGCGGTCTGCACCACGCTCATGGCCTGCTCACCATATTGCTTGTAGATGCGGACGGCCAGCCCCGGCGTGATCTGCAACTCTTGCAAGAAGATCATAATCTCCTTGATCTGCTGCTGCTCTTCCCACGCCTGTTGAATGCGGGCGGCGCGCTTGGCACCCAGCCCGCGCACCTCCACCAGCCGCTCCGGCTCGTTGTCAATCACATGCAGTGTGTAGGCACCAAATGTTTCAGTAATGCGCCTGGCAGTGACCGGGCCGACGCCCTTGATCAGCCCGGAGCCAAGATAGCGGCGGATGCCTTCAACCGTAGCGGGCAGCACGGTGCGGTAGCGCTCGACCATGAACTGTCGCCCGTGCTCGGGGTGGTCTACCCAGCGCCCTTCCAACTCCAGTGATTCGCCAACCTGCACGCCCAACAGCTTCCCGACGATCGTGACGACATGATTTTTGCCGCGCGGCTGCACCCGAGCGACGGTATAACCATCTTGCTCGCTGTGAAAAGTGATTCGTTCAAGAACTGCTTCGAGTGTGGTTGTCATGGCGCACAAAAGTTCGAAAATGTGTGTAGCACAAAGTATAGCATTTGCCATGCACAAGAGCAACGATTATGCTTACGTTCTGGCAACGATCTTGCTTGATTCATAGAGACGCTGTTTATCGCATTCTGTAGCCGAGAAACACGTAGAATACATGCTACAAAGCAACGTATTCTTACATGATTGTTAATTATTCTAGCATGCTCTATCTCTTTATGAAGCGGTAGAAATGATATTAATGATTTACAAAGTGCAATTTAACGCGTCCTAATCAGGCAAAGGGCTTGACACATACGGTATACTGCATGGCGAAGGTAGTAATCGCACATGTGTACCAATCAAAAGGAGGCTACTCATATGCAGAAGACAGACTTTATCAAGGCTGTTTCAGACCGCGCAGAGGTTTCGCAGAAGGACGCCAAGAAGGTCATCGACACGGCGCTTGAGGTCATCACCGAGTCGCTTCAGAATGGCGAGAAGGTCACATTGACGGGCTTCGGCACGTTCGAGGTGCGCCAGCGCCAGGAGCGCGAGGGTGTCAACCCGCAAACGCGCGAGAAGATCAAGATCGCGGCGACGAAGACACCGGGTTTCAGCGCCAGCAGCACATTGAAGGATGCTGTCAAGGGCAATGCATCGGCGGATGAAGTAGCTCAGCGCTAGCTACCCTTCATCGAACAGTGTGCGCCAGGCTACGGTTTATGCTGTTGTCTGGCGCATTTTCTGTCTGTTGTCTCGCTCATCTTCTGCGATGCTGCCTGCATTATAAAGGAATCATGCCGATGTATGCAATCGAAGAAGTGCAGGCCGATGCAGAAACGTTCCGCCATGCCGTGCGCGAACGGCAGGCGTTCCGCCCATTGTACGTCAAGATCAAACTCATCTACGGATGTAATCTGCGCTGCGCCATGTGCAATCACTGGCGCACCCCACGCGAAGCGCCGCTTTCTGAAGCTCGGCTCCAAGAAGTGCTCGTCGAGCTTGCCGCGCTTGGCTGCCGCAAAATCCACTTCACCGGTGGAGAGCCGCTGCTGCGCCCGTTTGTTCCCAACCTGACGGCGTACGCAACCAATCTTGGCATTCGCGTCAACATGACGACCAACGGCACGTTGCTGGACAAGGAGCGCGCCAAGCGGCTGGTCGAAGGCGGACTGCGCGGCGTGAACATCTCGCTCGATTCGCCCGATCGCCGGGTTCATGACGAGGTGCGCGGCGTGCGTGGCGCGTGGAAAAAGACCACGCAGGCGCTTGAACATCTGGCGCGTTACGCTCTCAAAGGCAAGCTCGCCGTGCGCGTCAACACGGTTGTGAGCCGCAATAATTATCGGAGCCTCGCCGCGTTGCCGGACCTCGTTCACAGCCTTGGCGCGCAATCGCTCAATCTCATCCCTGTGGATGATCACTGCGGCGAGCACCTGTCGCTGCGGCGGCGCGACATGGAAGCATTCAATACAGATATCGCGCCCCAGATTGCGGAACGTGCGTTGGCGCTCGACCTCATGCGCGACGAGCGCGAGGCGTATCCGTTTGGCCGCACGCCGGACGAGATGCGCATGGCGCGCCACGGCCAGTACGCGTTTGGCTGGTACAAAGGCCGCCCATGCTTCGCGCCGTGGACGCACAGCCTGATTGATTACAACGGTTTGGTGTACGTCTGTTGCATGACGCGCGAGCAAGTCGCGCCGCTTGGCGACCTCAAGCGCCAGTCGTTCACAGAAGTCTGGACGGGCACGGGGTACAATGCCGTCCGGCAGATGATGCACCCGCCGCAGCTTGCGCCATGCCAGCGCTGCGATGATTTTCTGGAGGAGAATCGAAAGCTGCTGAAGGTGGCGACCACATAGCCACAGAGGACACAGAGAAGTACGTTCTTATGTTCATCTGTGGCTAAACATCAGCTCAAATCCGCAAACATGTCATCGCCGTCGTCGTTGTCCCATGTATCAACTGTATCGAACAGCGCGATGTCAGCGGGCGTGTAGGTTTGGGCGGTCAGCGGCAGGGCGACTGGCTGATCGAGACCCTGAAGGCAGGCGAGGCACATCAGCCCATCGGGCCGCAGTTCGACATGTTCCTCACAGTAGCCGCGCCCGCACTTGCTACACCGCCCAAGCGCCGGATTATCGCAGCGGTGCGGCACAAGGTAGCCGACGATCATTTCGCAGCGGGCAAGCTGCATGCCGCCAAACGATGCAGGCGTGCGTGGCGCGGCAGGTGTGGCTGGCGCTTCGCTGGAAGGTGACGGAATTTCAGGTAGCGCCGTGCCGCAGTACGGGCAAAACGTTGCCGTCGCCGACACTAGGTTGCTGCAATTTGGGCATGGTCGTTGTGGTTCAGTCATCTTGTTCGCCTCTCGGATATATTTAACCACAAAGACACGAAGAACACAAAGAATTAAACAATTAAGATCAGGTTAGAGTAAACGCCTGTATCTGATGTTTTTAATCATAGCATATGTACAACGGGATGCATAAAACGGTTTTCATCAAAAGTTGATGCTATAACTTCGTGCTCTTTGTGACTTTGTGGTGCATGCTAAACAATGCGAATTGCGCTACTCTCCCCAACATACCCGCCCGACGTCGGCGGCCTGGCGACTTCAGCCGAGCGGCTGGCGCGCATGCTGACGGGTGCCGAGCATGATGTGCATGTCATCGCACCAACCAGTAGCTCCGCGCCCGGACAGGTTGCGCGCTCGGCTGACGGCAATCTCATGATCAGCCGCTTCGGTGCTCACCGCCGCACCGCCGACACACTGGCCGAATGGTTCAGGCTGGTTGTCGCGGCGCATGCCGAGCAGCCATTTGATCTGCTGCATGCCTACTTTGTCACCGATGCGGGCTTTGTGGCAAACTACGCTGGACATTATCTTGGCCTGCCGTCGGTGGTCAGCGCGCGCGGCAATGACCTCGACCGGGCCGTGTTCGATCCGGCCAGGGCGGCCCACGCGCTCCATGCGCTCCAGCATGCCAGCGCCATCACCGCCAACAGCCGCGCGCTCGTTCAACAGGCCGAGGCGCTCGCGCCGGGCCGCACGGCGACGCTGATTCCCAATGGCGTCGACACTACGCTTTTTACCGCAAAGAGCGCAACAGATGCAGAGGTTAAAGAAAGTATCTTTGCGCCCTTTGCGTCCTCTGCGGTGAAAGGTGTTCCGATCATCGGCTTCGTCGGCGAGGCGCGCGCAAAGAAAGGGCTTGCGCCGCTGCTGCTGGCCTTCCGCGAGGTGGCGCGGACACGCCCGGCAGCGCTCATGCTGATCGGCGGCGTGCGCGCAGGCGATGATGAGTCGCTCGTGACAATCTTTCAAAAGCAAAACCCTGATTTGCCGCTTGTTGTGGTGACATACATGCCACACGACGCGCTGCCAGCGTACTACCACGCCCTGGATGTGCTGGTGCTGCCGTCGCTGCAGGACGGCCTGCCAAACGCGCTGCTGGAAGGCATGGCCTGCGGCTGCGCGATTGTCGCCAGCACGGCTGGCGGCATCCCCGATGTGCTGCGCCATGGCGAAAATGGCCTGCTCGTGCCGCCCCGTGACAGCGCAGCGCTCGCTACGGCCATCACAGAATTACTCGACAATCCGGAAGAGCGCGCGCGTCTGGGCGAAAACGCCCGCGCCGCCGTGCTGCGCGACTTCGCGCCGGAACAGGAGCTACAACGAAATCTGGCGTTGTATCGGCAGATCATGCAATAACGTTATGTACCGTTGTACCACGCCAAAGATGTTTATAGAAATGGCATCACCTCATCACCTTGTCATCTTATCATCGTGTCACCTGCTCATCCGCTCACCATTGGCTGTGCTATACTTGCGCCGATAAACCCAGTCATGGGATAAAGGCAGGATGATGCGTATTTACAAAGCAAAAGCGCCGATGCGAATCGGTTTCTTTGGCGGCGGCACCGATGTCAGCCCGTACGCCGAGGAGCACGGCGGCAAGGTGCTGAACTGCACGATTGATAAATATGTCCGGTGCATGCTGCGGCCAACCGGCACAGATGGCATTACCATTCGCTCGCTCGACCTTGAGGAGGTCAGTCGCAACTTTACGGGGCACTGGGAAGGGCGGCTCGACTTGCCGCAAGCGGTGCTCGATGCGCGGCCCGATGCAAAAGGCGTCGAAGTGACGATGTTTTCCGACGTGCCACCTGGCAGCGGCCTCGGCTCGTCGTCGGCGCTGGTCGTCAGTATGCTCAGGCTGATCGATGCTGCTTACGGAACCCTCACCGATCCGCACTCGCTGGCCGAGCTAGCCTACCGGATCGAGCGCGAGGATCTCGGTATTCCCGGCGGGCGGCAGGATCAGTATGCAGCGGCGTTCGGCGGCATGTGCGTGTACCATTTCAGCAATCGGCAGGTGATCGTCGAGCCAGTGCTGAGCGATCCATCGGCGCTGCTGGAGCTGGAAAGCTGCCTGCTGATCGGTTATATTGGCGACCGCAAGCTGCTGACACATCACCTCATGGACGATCAGGTGCGGCGGCTCAAGGAAGGCGACACGCTGCGCTACCATGACGAGACTAAGGCGTTCGTCGACGAATCCGTCAAGCTGCTGCGCAACATGAAGATCGACGATTTCGGGCGGCTGCTCCACGACGCGTGGGAGGTCAAAAAATCCTTTTCGCCGTACATCGCGCCGCCAGCGGTGGAAGATATCTACGCCAAGGCCCGCCAGCACGGCGCGTGGGGCGGCAAGATCACCGGCGCGGGCGGCGGCGGCTTCATGGTGTTTGCATGCCCGTTCGACCGGCGGCTCGAACTGGAACGCGTTCTGACCGAGGCGGGCGTGCGGATGCGGCCCTTCTCCTTCACCACCCAGGGCGTGCATGCCTGGAGCGTCGAGGTGGAGAAAGACAAGCAACATTAACCACTTAACCACGAAGACACAAAGAAAATAAAATCTTTGTGTCCTTTGTGCCTTTGTGGTGAACGAAAGAAATAGCATGAATGAGCGGAAGCGTCTGGTGGTGATCGGCGGCGTGGCAGCGGGCATGAGCGCGGCCTCTAAGGCGCGGCGCACCAACCGCGATCTTGAGATCACGGTGTTCGAGCAGGGCGAGTGGATCTCGTACAGCGCGTGCGGGCTGCCGTACTTCGTCGGCGGGCTGGTCGAGTCGTCCGACCAGTTGGTCGCCCGCACTGTGGCCGAGTTTGCCAAACAAGCAATTGACGTGCGGCTGCGGCATGCCGTCACGTCAATTGACACGCGCAGCAAAACGGTGCGAGTACTGAACAATGCTGAGCCTGGCTCTGCGCCGATGGACGTGCCGTATGACGTACTGATCATCGCCACGGGCGCGCGGCCCTTCCGTCCACCAGTTGAAGGAATCGACCTCAAGGGCGTGTTCCACCTGTACACCATGCCCGACGCGCTCGCCATTCGGGAATACATTGACGTGCGTCAGCCCAGGCACGCCGTGATCGTCGGCGGCGGCTACATCGGTCTGGAAGCGGCGGAAAATCTTGAGCGGCGCGGCATCAAAATCGCCGTGGTGCAGCGCCCGCCACAGCTATTCTCCAGTGTGGACCGCGAGATTACAGATCTTGTGGAGCAGGAACTGGAACGCCACGCGGTTGATTTGTCGCTCTGCAATAGCGCGCTCTCCGCATGCGAAGGCGAGAATGGCCGCGTGACCTGCATTCAGACGACGCAGGGCAAAATTGAAACCGACATGGTGCTGCTGGCGACTGGCGTGCGTCCCAATAGCGAACTAGCGGCGGGCGCGGGCATCAAACTTGGCGCGTCGGGTGCGATTGCTGTGGACGACCACCTGCGCACCAGCGCGCCGGATGTCTACGCCGCAGGCGACTGCGCGGAACATTTCGACCGTGTGGCTGATGAGCCGAATTGGGTGCCGCTCGGCACAACCGCCAACAAGCAGGGCCGCATCGCGGGCACCAACGCGGCGGGCGGCGACGAGCGTTTTCGCGGCATTGTTGCCACAACCATTACGCGCGTGTTCGACATGGAAGTGGGCCGCACCGGTGTAACGTCGCTGGAGGCCGAGCGCCACGGCTTTGACATTGCCACCGCCGTGGTAGATTACACCGACATCGCCGGCTATTATCCCGGCCACCAGCCCATCCGCGTCAAGCTGATTGCCGAAAAAGGTAGCGGGCGGCTGCTGGGCGTGCAGGCGGCAGGCCACGGCGTTGACAAGCGCATCGATGTGGCGGCGACTGCGCTCCACGCAGGCATGACCGTCGAGGACATGGCCTGGCTGGATCTGGGCTACGCGCCGCCGTTCAACAGCGTGTGGGATCCGCTGCTCGTCGCGGCGAATAATGTCATGAAGGAGCTTTTGATACCCTTTTGATACTTTGTCGTTACACTGGCATCCATACATCATCTGTGACCAGATCTTGAGCGGACGTCGGCGCGCCCCGAATTCAATACGTGGTCGCCCACTACCGCCGCTGGTCGAGTCGAATTGTCGTGTATTTGACACGACGTAAGTGTAAGGAGGCATGCAATGACAGCAGAAAGCAAAACGACTGTGCGCCGGTGCTGGGAAGAATGCTTTAACCGCGGGAACTTCAGCGTCTTGGACGAAATGGTAGCCACTACCTATGTCTGGCATGGGCCTGATCAGGAGGTAAGCGGGCGCGATGGCATCAAACAACTGATTACCATGATTCGGACTGGCCTTCCTGATGTCCATATGACGTTTGAGGATCAGTTTGCCGAAAGGGACAAGGTGGCGTCCCGTTGGACAATGCACGGCACCCAGCGTGGAGAGTTATTTGGCATTCCGCCGACTGGCAAGCCAGCGACATTTACCGGAATCATCATCACCCGGATGGCGGATGGCCGCATTGCCGAAGAGTGGGAGAACTTCGATCAGTTGGGGTTGCTACAACAACTCGGCGCAATCCCCACATCGGAGCAAGGTGGGCAAAATCCGAGGTAAACGACTAACACATCCGATTAGGAGTGGAGCAAAGGGCTGTGGTATTTGTATGCCAGCGGCATTACTCAGAGGCTCTGTGCGCATAGCGCAAAGGGCAGATGATGGTTTTGAAGAACGCGGAAATATTCACTTCGTGATCAATCCCCGCAGCACTGCTGCATACACGCGCACCCGTTCGGCCCGCAGAGACCGCTTGTGGCCCAGCAGCCACTTGGCAGCCTCAGTCAGCAACTCCGCGCCGTAAGCCGCCAGCAGAAACAGCCGCAACAGGGCGGCAAAAAGCCAACCGTAACGCATGCGGGCGTAGCGTAGGCGGCTCCGCTGGAAGTTGATGTAGCGTCGCGCCGGTGCCTGTTCGCTGCTCTTGCCCTCATGGTGAATGATGACGGCGGACGGCAGGTAGACGATGGCTGATGGCGTATGTACCCGCTGAATCCGCTCCTGCCACTCTAATTCTTCGGAGTACATCGCGAAGCCTTCATCGAGCAGTCCGGCCCGCTCGATGGCTTCGCGCCGCACCAGCAGCGACGCGCCGACCAACCAGCCGACTGGCTGCTCGCGGTCATCGGGTCTGTCGCTCATGCGGTAGCGCTGCGCCCACGGATTATTGGGCCAGCGGCTCTCCAGCGGCGTGCTTTCCCAGAAGAACACACCCGGCGTCGGGAAGCGGCGTCGTGAGGGCTGCGGGCTGCCGTCGGCATAGCACAGTTGCGGCCCGACGACCATGACATCCAGGTGCGCGTCGAGATAGCATACGAGCTGCGGAATCGCGTTGCCGATTACTTCGGTGTCGGGATTGAGCAGCATGATGTACTCAGGTGACGAATGACCAGGGACGAAGGACGAAGGAACAACAGGTTCCTTCGATCGTCGGTCGTCGGTCGTCGGTCGTCCGTCAAGCAAGAGTTGTAACGCGTAATTATTCCCGCCCGCGAAGCCCAAATTCGCGCCGGTCTCCAGGAATTGCACGTCCGGATGTTCCGCCCGGAGCATGGCAGGCGTGCCATCGCTCGACGCGTTGTCTACGACGATGACGCTGTAATCGATGCCGGAGTCGGCGAGCGAGGTATGAACCGACGCGATACAGCGATGGAGCAGGTCGCGTGTGTTCCAGGAGACGATGATGACGACGAGTTTTGTCATGGTGAGCAGGTGAGCAGGTGACAAGATGACAAGATGAATACACTTGACGCCAGATCATCTCGCATCTCCTTATCTCCTCATCTTGTCAGATTCTCTAGTCCTTTCAGATGCGCAAACTTAATCAATTCAAAATACGCCAGTGTCGCACACAGAAACAGCCCCAGCATCCCGTCGCGCCAGCCGCCGAGCCGAACGTATCGACGCACGAACTCGCGTAACGGGGCACCTACAAAGTTGCGCCAGCGCGCTCGCCGTCCTTCATGCCAGAGCGTCTGCGCCTCCTGTATAGCATAGTTCGTCTGCTTACGCCATAGTTCGTCAAACCGTTCAATATTGAGGTGCAGTAGGTGCTCGTGGGGGTAGCCCGCATCGCCGTCGAGTTCGGCGTATTCATTAACCTGGCGCGCTTCGTCGTAACGCGCATGACCGCGCCGCAACAGCCGCAGTTGATGGTCGGGATACCAGCCACCGCCGCGCAGCGTTTTGCCGAAGAACTGATTGTAGCGCGGAATCCAGTAGCCAACTAGTGACACGGTGATAGAAGCATCTACCATCTTGTCATCTTGCCATTTTGTCATCTCGACGGGACTTGATACAATCGCTCGAATTTCTTCCTGAAGTTCTGGCGTGACTCGCTCGTCCGCGTCCAGAAAGAGCACCCACTCGCTCTGACATAAGTCGAGTGCGCGGTTGCGCTGTGCCCCGAAGCCACGCCACAGCTCCACCACGACGCGCGCGCCAAGCTCACGACTGATCGCTGCCGTTCCGTCGCTCGTGCGCTCATCCAACAGCACCAGCACCTCGTCGGCAAGCCCGGCCACACTGCGAATTGCATCGCCGATGTGCCGCTCCTCGTCGCGGGCGATGATGGCGACGGAGAGCGAGGACGGACGTTCAATATTGTCATCCGCCATCCGTCGTTCGTCGTTCGTCATAACTGCACAACCTTGCCATACGCCCATAATTTTGCCCGCAGTTCATCGCGGTCGATCTTCCCACACGCATAGTCGCGCCATGCCAGCATCGCCAGCCGCAGCATGCCCGCGTGAATGATTTGGCGATGCCAGTGAACCACGCGCGCCGGGTAGTGTTTGCGGAAAAAGCGCAGCCGACTTTCGTACAATGCCACCAGCATGCGCGAGCGAAATTGGCGCGTCGCCGCCCCGCCGACATGCGTTACTCGCGCTGCCGGCACTTGCCAGATCGCCCAGCCCGCCTGTCGTATGCGGTAGCACCAGTCAACCTCTTCGGCGTACATGAAAAATTGTTCGTCCAGCATGCCAACCTGCTCGATCACTTCGCGCCGCACCAGCATGCACGCTCCGAGCGGATGGTCGATTGGAAACGGCTCCGCGCTTGCGCCTTCCTGCGGATAACGGCCATGCCCCCACGAATTATATAGACGACCAGGCAACACTTCGCCGGGCGGGAACAGATCGAGCGTGGTCATGCCGAGCGTCGGGAAGCGAAAAGCGGCGGGCTGCGGCGTGCCGTCTGGGTTCAGCAGGCGCGGCCCGACGAGGCCGACGCGCGGGTGCGCCTCCAAGAATTTCACCATGGCCTCGATTGCGTCGGACTGCACGATCGTGTCAGGGTTCAGAAGCAGCACGTAATCTTGAGAAACAGAGCGTAGTCCAACATTCGTTCCTGCCGCAAAGCCAACGTTCTCAGGTAGCGCGAGGAGGCACACGTTGGGAAATTCGATGCGTACCATGTCCGCGCTGCCATCTGCGGAAGCATTGTCCACTACGATGATGTGGAGCGGCAGCGTGCATCCTGCAAGCGACTGCAAACATGCCCGCAGCAGATCGCGCGTGTTAAATGAGACAATAACAATAGAAATTGTTGGTTGTTGAAGTTGCATAGCGAGGGCGTAGCATAGCAGAGCTTCTCATGATGCGCAAGAATAGATAACTGAAGTAGAACATGGGGAATACGTGCGCCCCACTTTGCACAGATTTATACATCGATCTGCATTATGTTCTCCCACCAACATGCGGCAAGACTCATTATGTGGACCATGCTTCCCCACAAGCACGCTAATCATGTAGAACACGCGTGCGTTTATCCACATTTTGTGGAAAGTGTGTATAACATGCTACGAAATGACGGCACTGTTAGCAAACTCATAACAAAATGTATCTATTTCGCAATCACTACGCAGCGTTTAACCCCGCACGATCGTGATACCCTGCGCTCGATATGGCGCGAGCGTTTGCTCGGACACGCTTCGCTCAGTGACAATATGAGTCAGATCAGCGAGCGGCCCGACGATGTACGGGGCTGCGGTGCCAAGTTTTTCCGCCGACGCCAGCGCGACCACTTCAGCCGAGCCGGAAATCATCGCCCGCTTGACATGCGCCTCTTCCAAATCCGGCACGCTGATGCCAACTTCCGGGTGGAGGCTGCACACGCCCAGCATGCACACGTCCGCGCGCACGTTGCGCAGGGTTTCAATCACCGCCGCGCCAATCGTGACCAGTGATTCTTTGAACAGCCGCCCGCCGATCATGATGATTTCGACATCGGGGTATTCGGCTAGCGCGGTTGTTATTGGCGGGCTGTTGGTGATTACTGTGGCGCGCAAGCTACGGGGCAGTTGCTGCGCGACTTGTAGTGTCGTCGTGCCGCCGTCCAGCAACACAACCTGGCCGTTGCGCACCAGACGCGCCGCCGCTCGCGCGATTGCGGCCTTGGCATCCGGCGCGAGACGTTGGCGGGCTGCGTAGCTGGCTGCCGCTGGGGAACGCGGCAGCGCGCCGCCATGAACGCGTTGCAGCAATCCTCCCGCCGCGAGTTCGCGCAGGTCGCGCCGAATTGTATCTTCCGACACGGCAAGTGCTGCGCTCAGTTCATTCGCCAGAACCTTGCCGTCGCGGTGGAGGCACTCCAAAATATATTGTCGCCGTTCTGCGGTTAACATGATAATTGATCGTACTGCACATTCCTGCCCGAGATGTATTGACTCTGCACGTTTCTGCACGTATACTCCTGATGTACATTGTAGTGGGCAAACACAGCGACGTCAATAATAGAATTATTCAGCGTGTCGCTGTAGCTCTCACAGCACATCAGAAAGAGATCAGAGCAGTATGAGTAAACGCAGCGCCATGGCCGTTGCATGTGCAATCTTCTTCGCCTATGGCCTTCTTACGTCCGGCATCGGCCCGGCGCTTCCGGAACTGGCTGCCCGAACTTCCAGCAACTTGGCCGACCTCGGCGGCATGTTCACCGCGCTATTCTTTGGGGCACTTATCACACAACTGATCACCGGCCCGATTACCGACCGTACCGGCCAACGCTTGGCGCTGCTGGTCGGACTCGTGTTCGTCGGCGTGGGCGCATTCGGGGCAACGTGGAGTCATCGTTTACTGCTCACTTTTGCGTGTACCGTGCTGACCGGACTTGGCGCGGGCACTATGATTGTGACCACGAATTTGTTGGCGGCACAGCTTTTTCCTGAACGCAGCACATCCATGCTGAACCTTGCGAATGTGTTTTACGGCATCGGTGCGGTGCTTGGCCCCGCGATCGCCGGGCAGTCGCTGCGGTTCTTTGGCACGGCGCTGGTGCCGATGTGGGGCGGTGCGGCGCTCATGCTGCTGCTGGCGCTCCCATCCATGCGCCTGCCAGACGTGCAAACCGCTCAGGATGAAACCGTCGTTGCTCAAGCCAGGCCCGTCTGGCGAGGCGCGGCTTTGTGGATGATTGGCGCGTTCGTGCTGCTGTATGTTGGCACGGAAACGGGCATCGGCGGCTGGGTTACGGCCTACATGAAGAGCACCACTACGCAGGATGTAGCGACTGCCGCGCTGACGGCATCGGCGTTCTGGTTGGCGCTTACTGGCGGGCGTGTGATTGGCACGTTCGCAGGCATGCGGCTTGCTGCAGTTACACTGCTCACCATGTGCGTGACAGTGGCACTTGGTGGCGCGCTGTTGCTCCAGGCAAGCATCGGCAATGCGCTGCTCTCGACAGCGGCAACGGTGATCATCGGTCTGGCGCTCGGCCCGATCTACCCGACTGCGCTGGCGCTGACGACGGCGACGTTCCGGCGTGGGACCGGCACCGCTACCAGCATTGTCATGGCGATGGGCAGCACAGGCGGCATGATCGTGCCATGGCTTTTGCTGGTGCTACTGGAACGCGGACCGGCGCTCAGTACGCTGCTGATCTTCGCCACTATTGTTGTCATGCTGGCGTTACACCTGGGGCGCGGGTTACTGGGGCGTGACAATCGCGGTAGCAAAACAGCAGGTCCGACAGTGGCCGGCTGCCAGGACGCATGACGTACATACAACAGGAGCCGGTGACAACATACGGTTTGCGCCTGCTCCTGTTTGTTGCTATGCACGAATCAGATTTCTACCTGCTCCAACCGCGCCGCGCCAAACGAAAGCATACCCCACACCACGCCAGCCGTCAGCGCAATCACGATTACCCAACCGGCGATTGCGAGTACCGTTGTCCAGGCGGGCAAGAACAGCGAGCCAACCAGCGGCAGGCCGAGTGCTGCCGCTGCCGCCAGCACGGTGTACAGCACGTACAGCACCGGCGCAAGGCAGCCCGCACGCAGAGTGGACTGCTGATTTGGGTTTTCCCAGTTGAACTTTGGGAACGCCGCGCCCATGCCCAGCGTAATCGAGGTCGTGCCAAGCCCGACCAACCAGACCAACGCGAGCGCCCGCACGAAATCGCCAGCCGTGCTACCTTGCAGCAGCGAGAGGCCCGCCACAAACAGCGTGCCGACGATCAGAAATGGCATGTAGGCCAGCGCGAGCTTGCCGATCAAAATCTGCCAGGCGCTGACCGGCGCGATCTTGAGCAGCCAGAATCCCCGGCCCTCGCGGCTGATGCCCGTGCCAGCCATGACATTCGACAGGCTCAAGCAGATGAAGAATGAGATGCCCACCGCAGTCAGTGGCCCCCACACTTGCCGGAATTGTGTCCCACCACCAAATGCCGTGCCGCCACGGAGTAACTGGTAGGTCCAAAAGCCTGCTAACACTAACGGAAAAATTAATTGCTGCACGTTGCGTAAATCGCGCGGGAACAGGCGCAGGTCTTTGGCAAAAATCGCGGCGGACTGCGGGGGCAACACAGAACCGAGAGCTGAGAACCGAGAACCAAACGACGCGCGCGTGGTGGTTCGTGGTTCCTGATTCCTGTTTCGCCGGCGAACCTTGCCGCCCTGCACTGACATGTTGCTCCAGCCAGCATAGTATAGCCGCTCGGTCAGCAGTGTGCAGCCCGCAAACACACCAATCGACAGCACCACATACAGCCCGCCGTACACCAGCAGCGTCAGCCACTCGCCCCGGCCAGCCGCCATCAGCGCGTGCCCGGCCCATGCCTGAAGGCAACACCGGCACATTCAGGCGGCGCAGACTATCGAGCGTGTTCACCGTGGCCATGCGCGGCGCGATCTCGCGGCTGAACTGCGAAAGAATCCACCATGACGCGCCGACCAGGCCGCCAATCAGGCCGACGATCTCGCGGGCGCGGCGGGCCGGAATGACGCGCACCACCGCCATAACCAGCAGCGCGCCAAGCCCGACCGGCAGCAGCGGAAACAAGGCCAGCACCACGATTACTGACAGGTAATACACCCAGCCGTAGCCCAGCCCCTGCCCAAAGCCGAGCAACGCCGGGCCGAGCAGCACAAACAGCACGATGTACGGTATTACCAGGCCGCTGAAAAACTTCACAATAAACACCGATCGCATCGGCACCGGCGCGACCAGCAACATGTCCATGTCGCCCGACAGATAGAGCGACGCCAGCAAATTGCCAAAGCTGGTCAGAATCAATAGCACCAGCGCGCCAAACAACACAATGCTTGGCAGCGCTTCCAAATACGGGCGAAAGTCCGTTGGAATGTTCAGGCCGGGTTGCTGGCGCTGCGCCTGCCGGAGCATGGCAGTGAATTGGTCGCTGGTGAATAGCTGCACTGCACTGCTCATGAGTTGGTACAATCCCCATGCGCCGAAGCCTAGCGCCACAAACAGCACGACAATGCCAATTTTGCGCCCTATTTTGCCACGCCAGAATGTATTGCGGGCGATCAAAAATCGCGCCCGCCCGATGACAAAAATTGCGTTGAGCATAGCCCCCTCAATCTGAACACATATTCTAAAAAGATTCTCATATTTCTGCCAGCAACGCCCAATTTTCCATTACACATGATTACAATACCTGCCGCCACTACACATTGATAGGTATTCCTTCGGCTTCTGATACACTCACCGAGGTTTTTCCATGATTCGTATACGCATCCTTGCTGCGTTTGTTACACTGCTTGTGCTGGTTCCTTCCGCACCTGCGCAGGCTGCCGCGCGCTGCTTTGCGAATGTGCCCGGCATCAACAACTGTATTGACGGACGCCTTCGCACATTCTGGGAGCAGCAGGGTGGCCTGCCAGTGTTTGGCTATCCAATCGGCCCGCAACATGCTGAGCAGACTTCTGTCGGCACCGTTCAGGTACAGCAGTTCGAGCGGGCGCGGCTGGAGTTGCACCCCGAGAATCCCGCGCCGTACGATGTGCTGCTGGGCCGTCTTGGCGCAGACGCTTTGAACGGCGCTACGCCCGCACCCGAAACGCCCCGCGCTGGTTGCCGCTTCTTTGCTGAGACGCAGCTGAATGTTTGCGGCTCCTTTTTACGAACATGGCGGCGCTACGGCCTTGATCTCGGCCAACCTGGCATGACCGAGGCGGAGAACCTGGCGCTGTTCGGCTTGCCGCTCACGCCGCCGCAGCAGGCAACGCTGTCGGATGGACGATCATACACCGTACAATGGTTCGAGCGCGCGCGCTTCGAAGACCACGGCGCGCAAGGCGTGATGCTCGGGCTGTTGGGCAGCGAGCAAGGCGGGCAGGCGCAGCCGCAGCAACCGACAACTGCCGCGTCAAATGTGACAGAGTCGAGCGCGGGCGGCTTTATCAAGGTATCTGGCAATCAGTTGACGCTCAATGGCCAGCCGGTACAGATCAAGGGCGCAAATTATTACACACAGTGGCGACCATGGGCCGACATGTGGGCGAAGTGGGACGGGCCGCAGGTCGAGCGCGAGCTCACGCAGGGACATAACGACCTGGGGCTGAATGCGGTGCGCGTGCTGATGCCGTATGACACGCGAAAAGATGGCACGGTTGAACCCTATTTGGTGCGCCGCTTGCAGGAAACCGCCCAGATTGCGGGCAAGCTGAACATGCGCCTGATCGTCTCGCTGTTCGACTTCGACCAGGATTTTCCAGGCGGCAGGCAGCGCCCAGGAGGCGCAGCAGGCCACATATCTGCGCACATTGCTCGCGCCGTTTATCGCCGACGACCGTATCATGGCGTGCGAATCTCCACAACGAGCCGGATCAGTATGATCTATGGCGCGGCGGCGGCGCACAGCAGGTGCTTGGCTGGCTGGGCCGCATGGCCGATATCATTCACCAGATCGACCCGAATCACCTTGTCACAGTTGCACCGTCGTCGTACGATGCGCTGTGGGCGCCCGGCCCGGATGGCCGCCGCATGATCGACTATAGTGACATGGTGAGTTGGCATAACTACAACGCCGATGACGCCGCGCGGCAGCTTGCCGAGATTCGCCAGCATACTGACAAGCCAGTTGTGCTGGAGGAGTTTGGCTGGCCGACCGGCCCGGCCTGCTACGCGCGTGGGTACACGGAGGCCGAGCAAGAGCGCGTGTATCGTACTATGATCCAAACGACGCAGGGCCAGGTTGCTGGCTTTGTCGCATGGGACCTGCGCGACTGGGACTCCGGCCCGACGAACCGTTGGGATACCGACGGCGACTATTACGGCCTGTACCGGGCGGATGGCTCGCTCAAGCCTGCCGCGGAGGTGTTCCGCGCGTATCCTGCCGGGCCGCTGCCGAGTGCTGCCACCAGCAATCTCGAATTAACTTCGGACAAGCCAGGTCCGTTTGGCGGCATGAATGGCGCACTGTTAATACCTGGCAGCGGTCACTATGTCAAACTTCAGTTTCGACGGGCATGGCGTTTATTCGGCGAGCAGGGCAGCTTCGGCCTGCCGCTAACTGAGGCGTATATACGACCGTCAGATGGGCGGGTGGTGCAATACTTTGAGCATGCGGTGCTTGAATATCACCCTGAAGCAGCGGCGAAGTACCCAAATTTCGCAACGTTGCCGGAGGCACAGCAGCTTCAGATTGTCGTCTGGCCGGTTGCGGTTGGCAGCGCATTCACGAGTAGTCGCGGCTATGGACCGGGCGACCATGATCTGCAAGGGCTGTTCAAGACATGGTACGACCAGTATTACGGTTCCTGGCGACTTGGGAGGACATTGTCAGCGCAGATGACCGAGGATGTCAACGGAACGCCAACGACTGTGCAGTACTTCGAGCGCGGTCGGCTGGAACTCAATCCGACGACCGGCATGGTAGGTCCCGGCCCGTTAGGCAAGTGGTCGTTCGATCAGCAGTGTCAGTCGGTGCAGTAACGGGTCTATCAGTTAGTTTTGCCCTCACCCTCGCTCGCTCTCCCGCTGGGAGCGGGAAGTGGTGGCAGCCGCAGGGTGAGGGTATAAACAATTACACATGGCAGTATGAAAACGCCTGACATGGTTGCAGCCACGAATGAGTGACAGGATATTCTATCCTCCCTTATTGCGCCACTACATACGCGCAATGTCACAAGAATGGTTTGACGCACAGGCCATGCTCATGCTAAAATAAGGGCGTTGCCGGCGTAGCTCAGTTGGTAGAGCAGATGTTTTGTAAACATCCGGTCGGGGGTTCGAGTCCCTTCGCCGGCTCCACTTTCTTCCACCATGACACTCTTCGTTTGGCGCAACGGCGGGTACATCACCGCCGTTTTATTGTGTTTCTGGACCATGCGGCCCTCCGTACTAAAATGCGTTTTGGCCAGAAGCAACAACAGCGCCGACAGATACGCCAGTTCCAGCAGCCGAACCGACGCAAGTACCACTCCCGAAAGTTGGCGAGCAGGTTGATGTTGAAGAAGATACATGCGGCTCTACGCCTGGTCATCGTAAAGCATCGATAAGCGAACTATTGCAATCGTGATGTTTTTCCTATAGAGTAGAAGCATCCTCTTCGCACCTCTTGCGGCACGTATCCCACTGACCCCCATCGGTAGGATACGTGTCTCTAACCATAAGAGTCCATGTTTCGCATACGTTTAGATCATGGCGTATCAGATCATAGAACGCCGTTTTCTCGTACTATACGTATGGCCCCACTACATGATGATATGCACTATCGCGGGCCATTCGGCGCTCCTGGTGGGGGACAGGAGCGCTCGGTGTCCTCTCCGCTTGCCAGCACAGGGGAGCACAACGAAGCCTCTAGCATGGCAGCTAGAGGCTTCGTCTTTCGACGGAAAGTAGGGCACCAGTAGCCCAGCGATGTTCTGCCCGCCGAGCAGGTCAGTGGAAGCTTCGATAGTACGTATCTCCTAATATCAGGAGCTTTTCATTCCCATCCTCCCCATTTTGTGTTATAGTGTCCATATCACACCGCTGTGACAGCGGGGTAACGATAGGCCTCTAGTGCGCAACATGGCGTTGGCGCGGCTAGATGGCCTTTTTTGTGTGCTACATAAGGAGTACTATATGTTTTTACTTACGGATCATCGTGACTTCACAGGATTGGTATGCCGACCGCCTCCAGTGGGCCGAACAAGAACGCTTCGCAGGCCGGGTGCTCAAGCATCAGAGTCGAGCACGCCAGACGACAGGTACGGCACTGATTTGGCTCGGCAGCCAGTTCAACCGCTGGGGCCAGTCGATCCAGCAGCACCATACGTTTGAGGCAATGGACATCTAGCGTTTGGCATGCTAAAGTTTACATGTAGTGATTCATGACGTTAGTGCATGCCCCCACCCTGCGACGGCTTCGACAAGCGCACCGCAGGCACGCTCAGGACCGGCTCCGTCGCAGGCGCGCCACCCCGCTCCCAATGGAAGCGGGGCAGGGGTGAGGAAAATGGGTGCGTTAACCTTATGAAACATTACATTTACAGGCTTCACTGAATGAGTAACCCCCACTGCATCAACATACAGTAGGGGTTACTCATTCTCCGCGTCGAACTCATTTATTCTAATGTAGACCTTGCACTGGATCGGGATCGCATCATAGACAGCTACAATGCTGTCATTGGCTATAACGTCCGTGCGGCAGTCAATAATACGGGCCAGCGGATCGGGCGGCTGTTGGGCTCACAGATCAGGCTATTCCAGGCGCTCAAGTCACGGCTACACTACGAGTTCAGGGCGGATGCGCTGCAACCTGTCACACGCCCGCTACGTATATGACTACAGTGTATCACTGGAGCACATGGAAGGATGGTGGAGCATGGCACGACGACAACGCGTCGACCGCAGACCGGACGACTCCCTGCGTGATTTGCAGGAATGGCAGGATCATCAGTACGATCCGGGGTATTTGACGGGCAGTCGCGTGCGCCCTCTCCAGCAAATCCGGAAACCCATGCCAATTATAGGCGCGATCTTCATCAGTACGAGCATCCTCTGTGGGCTAATGACCCTGATCGGCAGCGTTATGGCTCTCAGTCATCACGAGAACGCGCTGGGATTCGTGGTGATTGGCGGGTGCTTCACTGTAGTTCAATTGCTCATGGGCCTCCGCTTCCGCAGGCCACGACGCCACCAGCATCCCCACATCGTCATACATAACGCATGAAGCGAATTTACTGCCGCCAAGGTCGTGTCGCTGTGCAGAAGCCAGCACAGCTGCTCTCAATCGCAATTGCGCTGCTGTGGCGTTTCCGGCAGCGCATGAGCTCGCCGCTGGGTGGTTGGTACTCGGTTGCGATATCCTGCCTGCTTCACGTGGTCATCGACAGCGGAGCCTCGCCGTTGCCTACCCCAAATTTCACGTCCTGACTGTCTTTCCCGGCCCAACGCGCACGGCGCATGCGCGGCGCTCCAGCCCCGACAACCGCCGTGAGCAGCGTCGGATGCCGCCTGAGCGCCTGGCAGAATATACCTTGCAGTGCAGCAACGGCGGCGAGGGTTGATTCCTGGTCGAGCGAACCAGCTTTTCGCTGTTGTCGGGCAGGTGCTGCCAGGCATGACTACGTGGTTGATGCGGAAAACGATTTTGGAGAAGCTGCCGTAGTGGCAGCGATGCCCTCCGCCGCCTGCCGCGCCACACGGCCGATCGCCTGTAGCCAGCCTGCAGTGGTGGGGTAATCGAAGCCGACGCAGAATAGATGTGGATTGCACAGCGAGCGCCAGTGCGCGTCCACGCGTGGGCGTCCCCGTGTGTCAAGCTCAATGTCGCGGGCCACGAACTGCACTGTCGGGCGATAACCGATCGCCATGATCACGCTGTCAAATTCGGCATACTGGCCATCGGTGAACTGCACGCCGCGAGGAACGAAACGCGCAATGCCGCCGTAACGTACAATCTTTCCTGTCGCAACGGCTTGAGGCAATTGATAGCCAACGACCGGGTACGAATCGAGCAGTGGTTGCAGCGGTGGAGGGATACCGATCTCAGTGTAGTCGCGGCGGACATGGCGCAGCAGCGCTTCACCAAGCGGACGCGGCAGATGCCGGAACATCCACGCGCCAATTCGCATGGCAGTTGGGGATGTTGGGAAGGGCACAAACGTCACGCCACCACGAATCGCAATGCTGGTCGTCACGTCATGCTCGCTCAAATCGACGGCAATCTCGCTACCCGAATTACCCGCCCCGACGACCAGCACCCGTTGCCCGGCGAACGGAGCCGCGTTGTGATACGCCTTGGAGTGAATGATCGCGCCGCCGAACTGCTCCTGCCCGGCGAACATTGGACGCACTGGCGTACTCCAAATGCCGGCAGCCACCACCAGCGTCGTGGCTGCAACCACGCAATGATTCGTCTGGAGCCGCCAGCTACCATCGCTCCAGCGCGCGTCCTTTACCTCAACGCCACAAGTGATGTTAAGCTTAAAATGCTGGGCGTAGGCGCGCAGATAGGCATGAAACGCATGCGCCGACGGAAAGCGCGTGTAGCTCGCGGGCATGGGTAAGCCCGGCAAGGCCGAGACTTGCTTGAGCGTGTGTAAATGGAGCCGGTCATATTGATTCGACCAGGTATGGCCGATTGCGTTGCGCTCCAGAATGCGGTACGGTACGCCACGGCGCTGCAATTCGTACGCCGTTGCCAGACCTGCCGGTCCCGCGCCAACAATAACCACCATCGTTTGTCCTCGCTCCCTGGCTGCAACCAGCCTGCTTGTGCTTCTCATAAATACGCGTGATAGACAAGCACAGATGCAATCGGTATCAGGGCGAGATTGACGTGTGTGCCTCCGTTTACGCACTCTTGAGATGATGCAGGCGGCGCTGCACCCTGAGCGTAGGTACCGAATATTTGGCTTTTTCGAGCAGCACAGCGCGCAGGAGATCGCTCAATGCATGCCGTCCGAAGAAATGTTCGCGGTATGCGCCGCTGCCCATAAATCCCGTGTCGCGCTTCAACAAGCCCAACCGCAATTTGTTCGCGGGCAGATGATTCTTACCCTTTAATAGCTCTTGGTACGCGTGCGGCATCCACGGAATGGCCGCGAAGATCGCCCGAATCTGCGCCACCGCCTGATCGACTTGCGCCTCGTCATGGGGGTCGGTTCGCTCCATGAGCGTATCAATCTGATCCGCGATCCGGTCGAACTCCTCAAAGCCGCCGCCCACCATGTGCAACGGGCGCACACGAGCAAAATAATCATCGCGACTGGTCGCCTGGATGCGCGCGCTGAGCAGGTAGACGTATTCGAGATAGGCACCGAGCAGCCACACCAGCGCGTATACCGACCACAGCTTGTCGTTGGCCCATGATGTGATCGAGTTAGCAACGAGCCGATCGTTCGAGCGCACGAACGCCAGCGTCATATCTTCCAGCGGCTGGAAATGCGCCGTTGAGTAATCGCCGGTTTGGTGCGCCTGCATCAACAGGTGCGCCAGGAGCGACACGCTCGAAAACGTGGTGTACAACCCTTTGGAGTAGAGCGGATCGATAAAGCCGGCGGCATGCCCAGCAAACAGAAGCGCTCGCCGACGATGCGCTTGGACGAATATTGCAGGCGCTCGGTGCGGGTCCAACCGCGCACAGCCAAGGCTGTGCGGAACTGCGCCTTCATGCTTGGAAACTGATCAATGAAGGCGTAAAATTCCTCTTCAGGACTGAGATCCTTGCGCGTGGGATACAGGCGTGGATCGACCTGGAGGCCGACGCTCACCAGCGGATTGGTCGAGCGAGCATGATTGTTGAACGGGATTACCCACAGCCAGCCGCCTTCAAAGACGTGATGCAGCGTACCTTCGGAAAGCCGAAACGGCATGCCGTATGTTTTGCGCGATGCGCCCACATCGTTGTAGCACGGCACGTCGATCATATGCGTGAAGATCGCGCGCGTGTGTGTGTGCAGATCGGTGTCGCGTAATGCGAAGCGTTCCGCCAGAATCGAGCGGAAGCCGCCCGCGTCCACCACATACTTGGCGTTGTATGCGCGCCCTTGCTCGGTGATCACCGCAACGCCATCCGCATGAATCTCGATGTCGCGGATGCGCGTTTGTTGCAGCACCGTTGCACCATACGAGATCGCCAGCGATGTCAAATAATAATCGCTGTCTTGGCGGTACAGGTGCAATTCATGGCCGTGGGGCTGTTTGGGAATCACGGCCTGCAACGACTTATGCACGTCCTGCGCATGGCCCGGCGAATGGTGCAGAAAGCTAAAGTGACGCTTGACGCCGTGCGAGGTGCCGATATGTCCGAAGTAGTTTTCGGAACTGAAATAGGCTAGTTCCGGCACATCATAGAGATCGGCCATCGCGCGCAACACTTCTGAGGTTTCCAGAATCATCGATTCGCCAACCGCGAACTTGGGATGCATGCCCGCTTCGAAGACGATCACCCGCATGCCCTGGCGCGCCAGAATCGCCGCCAATGTCGAGCCGCCGATGCCCGACCCGATAATGGCAACGTCATATGTAGTGGCACCCTGTTCCATATCGCTTTCTCCCTACGTTATCCGCAAACCTCCGCCGAGACAGGCACGGCACCGAGTCCATACACTGCATTCCTATAGTGGCACTCAGCGCGCTCAGCGCGGCGTTGCAATCACCACTTCTGACGACAGGCCGTGCGCGGTTGTAACGGCATGATGCTGAATGTTCCACGTTTCATGCAGCATGTCGCGCAGGCGAATCGGGCGGCAGCCGCCAAGTAATTGCGGCATGATCGCATACACCAACGACCAACCCCGCGTTTTGAGGCGCGCATACGGCGTTGCGCCATAGGTCAGGCTGATCAAACACAGGCACCCATTGGGCATTAGTACGCGGCGCGCTTCGGCCAGAATCGCGCGAATGTCGTCCGGCGAGAACATATCGAGCACATACATGGAGACGAAGCGATCGACGGACGCATCGGCGAGTGGCACATGCGGAAAGCCCGCCGCACGTGCGACGAGTGTGCGATTGGGCCAACGGGCAAACCGGGAAGCTGCGAGTTGTACCATCGTTGAACTGAGATCGATGGCATAATAGATTGCGCTTGCTGGCAGGTGCTGGGACAGCAGATCGGCGGCAACGCGACCCGTGCCACAGCCCAACTCGAAGACGCGCTGCGCATGCGCAAAATCCGCGTGCGCGATCAAGTCCTTGATCGCCACGTCTTCATAGGAAACGCTAAGATCTTGGAGTGGCCCTAACCGATCGTAGATTGCCTCAACCTGGTTCCGGCTTAGCATTCGCCCTTCCGATCTGATCATGTCATACATATGCCTGACGTGATCATACCACATCTCACTAAGTGGCGATGCTGTGGCGTGCATCCAATGTTAAAACAACATCATGCATGCTAAGTAAGCCAGCGAATACAGACCTGCCATCGTGACGCTCGTGTAAGCAAATTGTGCGCTCGCTCACAGGTGACGGGCGCGGGAAGTGTTATACTGCATAGCAGATATTGAGCATCCATCACCTGAGTTATTTGCTCGTCCTGTCAGTAACAGTAGCTCTGTGCGGTATCTACACAATCAGAAGAGTACATCCACGTAAGAAATCTGTAAGAGTTTGCCAATATCATGACCATGCGTGGAGCGATAAAGGGCGCGTAAGCTATGAGCGAAGGTGGTGCAGAATCACAATCCAAAACGCTGAATAGAGCAACGGATGATCGACAAAGCGTTGCGCGTGCCCAAGGAAGAAGTGCTGACACCAATCGCATTACGCTTCTTTCACCATGTCCATCCGACAACGCTCACCCTGTTTGCGTTCGGCGTCGGCATCGCAGCCAGTGTCGCGGTGTGGCAGCAGGCCTACAGCGTGGGCGTCGGCCTGTGGGCGGCGAATCGTGTGCTCGACGGATTAGACGGCACGGTTGCGCGGGTGCATCACAAGCAGAGTGAGCTTGGCGGCTACCTCGACATTCTGTTAGACACCGCGATCTACGCGCTGATTCCTGCCGCGATTGTGCTAGGCGCGCCGTCGCAGGCGGGCGGGCTGAGCCTGCTGTTTTTGCTGATTAGCTTTTACATCAACGCAGCCTCGTGGATGTACCTCGCAGCATTGTTGGAGAAGCGCAGCCTCGGCGCGCTGGCACACGGTGAACTTACCACGATCACCATGCCGAGCGGCCTGGTTGAAGGCTTTGAAACGGTGCTCTTTTTTACGCTGTTTTTGCTGTTGCCCGCCGCGCATGTGCTCCTGTTCGTAGTGATGGGACTGTTGGTGTATACAACGATTGTGCAGCGCTTCATCTGGGCCGCGCGCCATCTCTGATCATGTGTGCCTGATGCGTCTCTCCATCCCTTCCATCATTGATCGCGTATTATCCATGGCCGCCATGTGCCCAAAGATGATCCGTATAATCGGAGGGAGTGTGTTCTCATGCCAGACCATGGTTCGCCAGCGCACCCCGTGTCCGCCGCCACATCACCGCCGTCGTTCTGGCAACGAAATGGGCAGAAGGGTATCGCGCTGCTGTTCTGGCTTGCGCTGTTAGGCGTCTATCAATGGTACGCATGGAGTAATAATCTCTCGCCGCTGCAAGCGCTGGCGCAGATGATTGGCCTGCTACGGTCGAATATGTTTGGCCCGCTCCTGTTTATCGCCATCTACACGCTGCGCCCGCTGATCTTGTTTCCAGCTACGGTGCTCACGCTCGGCGCGGGGCTGGTCTTCGGGCCGGTACTGGGTGTGCTGTATACCATTATCGGCAGTAACATGTCGGCCATGCTGGCCTTTGTCGTGGGGCGCTTTCTTGGAGATGGATTATTGGACGGCGAGCGCACGCAAGGTATCGTCCAGAGCTATGCGAATCGGCTGCGTCGCAACAGCTTCCAGACCGTGCTGATTATGCGCTTCATTCTTCTGCCGTACGATCTCGTGAATTATCTGTGCGGCGTATTACAGATCGATTGGAAAGCGTACCTGCTGGCGACGATTATCGGCTCGCTGCCCGCTACGGTCGCGGTTGTGCTGGCAGGCTCGTCGATCAAGGGGATCTAGCGAGCGGGCTGCCCAGTTTCGATCCGCGCGTGTTTGCTGCCTCAGTTGTGCTATTGGTGGCGAGTCTCCTTATCTCGCGCTACGTTAAACGGCGCGAACAATATACGAAGAATCAGTAAACGATGTACATGCTGTTGCGAGCCAGGCAACGGCGCAAAGAAGGTGAGCATGGAAACATCCCATTTTCCCACGATTGTAATCGGCTCAGGTTCGGCAGGGATGACCGTCGCAATCGGGCTGTCACAGCTTGGCCGTGCGGTCGCGCTGATCGAGTCGAAAGCAGTCGGCGGCGATTGTACAAATGTTGGCTGCATACCATCCAAAACATTGATCCACGAAGCCAGCGAACGCGACGGACATGATCCCGATGCAGCGGCAGTGCTGGCGACCGTGCGGCACAAGCGTAACGATCTGCGCGACGAAGAAACACACCAGGTTACGCATACCGACCATCTGACCTTTATTCATGGCATAGCACGCTTCGTGGCTCGGAAGCGCGTAGCTGTGGTGCTAGATGATGGCAGCACGTGCGAGTTGACTGGCGACAACATCGTGATCGCGACTGGCTCGCGCCCGGCCATGGTGAGCATCGACGGTTTGCCTTCGCATCGTGTGCTAACGAACGAAAATATCTTTGAAATGCGCGACGCACCGGAGCATCTGGCGATCATCGGATCGGGACCGATTGCGCTCGAAATGGCCTTTGCGTTTCGCGATTTTGGTACACATGTGTCGGTAATTACGCGCGATGAGCGGGTTTTCAACAAAAGCCCGCAGGCTGCGTCGACAACTCTGCACGATTCACTGGCCGAGTGCGGCATTGACGTGTACTATCGCGCGACGGCCACGCGCTATGACGAGCGTTCCGAGACGCTGACGATTCAAACGCCCGCTGGGCCGGTGGAACTTGAGCATGTCGGCAAGGTACTGATTGCCGTGGGGCGCACGCGGAACATTGACAGGCTTGGGCTGGCGCATGCCGGGGTGGCATTCGATCTCAAAACCGGCATCACAGTTGATAATTATGCACAGACCAATGTTGCAGGCATCTTTGCCATCGGCGATGTCACACCGACCTCGCACTGGACGCACTCGGCCAACGCGCAGGGCCGCCGCGTCGTGCAGCGGATCGCGTTTCCATGGCTGCCCGCGTTCGGCGACGAGCCGCTGTATCCCAACGCGACGTTCAGCGATCCCGAAGTGGCGAATGTCGGGCTCATGCCAGAGCAGATCGCCACGCATTACCACCCGAAGTTGGTCAAGACGGTGCGGTTCGATCTCTCCAAAACTGACAAAGGCTACACCGAAGGATTGAAATATGGGTTCGTGCAGGTGTACGCGTTGCGGCTGACCGGGCGCATTCTGGGCGCGACGATCGTGGGGCCGCGCGCCTCCGAGATGATCTCGTTCTTTACGCTAGCGATCAGCGAGCGCATTTCGCTGTACAAGCTGTTCCGATTGGTCTATCCGTACCCGACGTTGTCAGGCGCGATCCAGAAAGTCGCCGATCAATATGTGCGTGAAACGCTGCCGGCATTCCACACCGAGTTGGTCGACGTCGCGCGATACGGGGCGGCAACCATGTGGCAGCGCCTGTGTGGTGGCACGTTCGAGCGTCCGGCGACGCCTCCGGCCCAATCTGCACCAACAGACGCTGAAAAAATCGGCGTCGCGTGAAGCAGACATACGATTGCAGTGAGCATGGAATTAGGAAAGGAAATGCGTGATTAACCCAACTCGTTCAGGTACCCGCATACCGTTCATGCTGCTCGGCATAGCGCTAGTTCCAGCGCCCACCAACCACAGCCGCCGCCCGCTTCATGGGCATCTCGACCTTCATCACCGAGCGCGTTGAAAATGGGTATGTGCATGCATCGTGGGACACGTTACGCCTGCCGCCCGCATGCGGCAACGTTCGCAATTCGCCCGGAACATATGCGCTTACATACTGCACCAGCACCGGATGCAGTGCCGGGCATCGTACACGCTACAACGTACAACGGTGAATTCACCGCCTATCGCGTGGCAATCGGCGATGTCGAGGCCAGAGTTAAAGCGTATCAAGCGCTCCCGCAGCCAGCCGGCACGCCGGTCTGGGTACAATTTCCGCCAGAACATCTCTTCGAGATCGAATCAGACTACACTGAACCTCAAAACCTGTTTGATGGCATGCGATTGTAATGGCACGTTATCGAAGATGCAGCGCTGGTGTCCGAGTTGGACGGCGGGCCACCAGCACTGTGACCATGTCGGCCAAACGGAAGTAGGTACGCTTTGTCGCTGGATGATCCTACTGCGCCACCGTTTGCGCGATCTGCGCATCGTCCATGCCCTGCGCCTCTAACGGCGACACAAGGTCGCGCTCCAGATCGGGCACGTAGGCGCGCAATAGTTGCGCCTGGTCCACGCCGTCTGGAAGCAGTGTGTAGTTGCCGAGCGCGGCGGGCAGCACCACCGACTGACCCTGCGCAAGCGTTAGTTCGCCATCAGCCCACTGTAGCCGGGCCGCGCCCGCAATCGCCGTCCAGATCTCGAATGTGCCAGCGTCGGTAGCCAACGCCTGCTCGCTAGCAAGCGTCCAGCGCTCCAGCGCAAACAACGAACATGCAACCAGCAGTTCCCGCCCTTCTCCAAGCGGCACCGGCGGCACTGTGCCACGCGGTGAAGGCTCATAATCCATCACGTCCAGCGATTTCTCAATGTGCAGTTCGCGCGGCTGGCCAGTTTTGGCGTCGCGCCGTCCGTAATCGTACACACGGTAGGTCAGATCGGATTTCTGCTGAATCTCGAACAGCACGATCCCGGCGTTGATCGCGTGCATGGTACCAGCCGGAACAAACACCACATCGCCGGCCTGCACCGGCACGCGCCGCATCAGCGCCTCAACTTCGCCGGTCTCGATCGCCTGAGCGAAATCGTCACGGCTGCTTGATCGCGTTAAGCCGTAGGTCACCTCCGCACCCGGCGCGGCGTGAAGAATGTACCATGCCTCGGTTTTGCCATGGAAGCCGGTTGCGGCTTCGCGACTATGAGCGTAGTTATCATCTGGGTGTACCTGAATCGATAATTTGTCACCCGCATCGATGAACTTGGCGAGCAGCGGGAAATCAGCTCCGTAGCGGTCAGTGGTGCGCGTGCCGACCAGCGCGGTGCCGTACTCGCGCGTTACGTCGGCCAGCGTGCGGTGCTGAAGCGGCCCGTTTGTAATTGGATTTTCGTCGTAGACTTGCCATGTTTCGCCAAGACGCTCCGGGCGCGGCTCCGGCAACTCGAGCCATGCCGACAGGTAGTCGCCACCCCAGATTGGCTGCACAATCCGTCGCTCCGTCAACAACGGATACAAGGAAGTGTTGCTCATCTTGTTCTCCTTGTCTAATTTCTGATACGGTCCGTTGGTACGTATGTCCTTATACATGAACGCAGATGCACATGTCTGAGTCACGCATTGTGCATCGGATGAGTACATTGTCATCCTGCATACCTACTACTAGTGTACAGGAAAAGGCCACTAATAGCTATACTATTTGGTCGTCAGAAAGCATTTTTCTAAATTCAAACGTCTAGCTTTGTGGAAATGACTCAAGCGTGTGGAGCAGTTGCTTCTTGTATGCAGCAAAGGCCGGGCTGGTCACGAGGTCATAGCTGCGGGGGCGCGGCAGTTCAACCGTCATGTCAAGCGCCACGTGACCCGGGCGCGGCGTGAGGACATATACCCGATCGGAAAGCAGCAGCGCCTCGTCAACGTCATGCGTCACGAGCACGATTGTGCGATCGAGGCGCTGCCAGAGCTGAAGCAGCCACTGCTGGAGTTTGGCACGCGTCAACGCGTCCAGCGCGCCAAACGGCTCGTCCAGCAGCATCACCGGGCGGTGCCATAGCACAGTGCGGAGCAAGGCCGCGCGCTGGCGCATGCCGCCCGAGAGCGTAGCGGGCAGCGCATTGCCGAAGCCCGCAAGCCCAAACGCGTCCAGCAGCGACTCTGCCTCGTGGCGGGCAGCGGCCACATCACCACCCCGTACCGTCGCATGCAGCACGGCATTGTCGAGCACGCTACGCCACGGCAGCAGCGCGTCACGCTGCGGCATGTAGGCTACCACTCCGCGCTGTCCCGTCACATTCATGTCATCGAGGAGTATGCGCCCGGAGGTGGGCCGGTCGAGGCCCGCCACGATGTTGAACAGCGTTGACTTGCCACTTCCACTCGGCCCGACGATGCTGACAAATTCGCCATGACCAACTGACAAATCGACATGATCCAGCACCAGCAGCGGGCCTTGCTCAGTCGGGAACTGCTTTGTTACGTCAATGATCTCTAATGCTGCCATGCGCTTGCTGCTGGCAGGAACTCGTTCGTGAATGCTTTGTTCGGCTCGATCATCCTGGTAATCAGTTGGCGGTCGGCCATCCACTGTGCGTAATCGTGCCACACTTCGGCGCGCTGCTCGCCCCAGCGCGGCGCGTCAGCCTGATATTGCTTCGACAAGTACGCCTGGCTGCGCTGCACCAATCCCTTATCAAGCTCTGGCGCGGCGGCCACGAGAATGTCAGCCGCTTCTGTCGGATTAGCGATGGCAAACTGGTATCCCGCACTGGTCGCCGCCATGAAGCGCTTCACCACGTCCGGCTGCTCGCTAATCATTTTTTCGCTGGTGATTAGTACCGGCGTGTAATAGTCAGGGATGCAATTCAAGTCGTTCATCATGATAATGTTGAGCGGAATGTTGCGCTGCTCTGCTTCCGCGCCGGTCCAGCCCTTGAACACCCAGGCGAAATCAATGTCCCCGCGCTCGGTCGCCACAAAGAAGTCAGTGCTGCCGATATCGATGAATTGCACCTTGCTGAAGTCGCCGCCTGCGCACTCCATGAGTCCCTTGATTACCGCCTGCTCGGTTGGCGAGCCAAACGCGCCATATTTCTTGCCTTCAAAATCCTTAGGACTGGTGATATTCTCGGACGCGCGGCTGGCGAAGCCGCTCGTGTTATGCTGAATGATTGCCGCAATCGATACGATTGGCAAACCCTCAACGCGCGCCAGCGTCACGCCTTCCTGATATGAAATGCCGAAATCGAGCTTGCCAGCGGCGACCAGTTGCTCGATGGTGCCGCCCTCCTGCGCCTGCACGATATCGACATTCAAACCGTTATCTCGATAATAGCCTTTGCTCTGGGCCACGTACAATCCAGTGTGGTTGGTGTTTGGCGTCCAGTCCAGCCCGACCTTGACGGAAGTCATGGTGGCAGTCCCGGCGCTGGTGGGCTGCGGAGCCGCACTTGGGGCGGGCACTGTGGTTATCTGTGCAGCCGCGCCCATAGTCGGTGCGCTGTTATCAACCGCGCCGCTGTTGGTCGGCTGTTGTGTCGTAGCACCGCCGCAGGCAGCCAACGCAACCATGGCGATGACAAGACATAATAATCGTTTCACTCTTCGTGTCCTTTCCAAGAGACAAGCCAGCGTTCGAGCATTGTTGTGATCGCAAATAACACAATCGTGAGCAGCGACGTCACGAACGCTGCTACAAACACTTGATCTGTGCGGAAGGCACGCAGCGAGCGAGCAATATACACGCCCAATCCAGCACTCGCGCCGATCCATTCGGCCAGCACCGCGCCGATCACACTATAGGTGATGGCGACCTTCAGGCCGGTGAAGATCGCGGGTAGCGCCGCCGGAATGCGCAGCAGTCGCAACGTCTGCCAATGGCTCGCGTCCATGGCCTGAAGCAACCGCAGCATATCACGGTCGGTCGATTGAAGACCGTCCACCGTGTTGACTACAATCGGGAAAAATGTCACCAGCGCGACCACCAGAATCTTGGGAAGCGCGCCAAATCCCAATCCAACCACCAACAGCGGCGCGATCGCCACAATTGGCACAGTCTGCGAAGCGACCAGTAGCGGATAGAGCGCCCGCCGCGCAGTTGGCGACGCATCGAGTACAAACGCCAGCCCAAAGCCAACCAGCAGCGCCAGCGCAAAGCCTACCGTAGTCACATACAATGTCGCGCTGACATGCCCGGCCAGTACCGGCAGCGTCGCGAAGAACGTCGTGACGATCTGCGACGGCGGCGGCAGCAGCCAATCCGGGATGGCCAGCGTGCGCACCAGCGCCTCCCAGGCAATTAGCAGCGCCGCTACCAGGCCGACCGGCGGCCCGTATTGGAAGATAAGCCGGCGCAGCGCTAGCCCAGTCGAGCCAGCCGCCTGCTGTTTCTGAACATGCGCCGCCTGCTGTGCATCACGAAGCATAGCGCGCTCCTTCCATCAACCTACATGAGCCGATATAGATATCTACTGATTAGAATACTTCGCCAGCTTTTCATCAATCGACGAGCCTTGCGGGTTATAGTCGATCTTCACGAACGTAAAGACGCGGTCTGCGCCGGCGGCCAGCACCGCCTCCTGCGCCTGCTTAATGAGGGCCATGACATCGTCGTATTCGCCCTCGACGGTTGTTTCCATGGGCGACACCTTGTAGCGCAGACCGCTCTGCGCCACCACGGCGATTGCCGCGTCCACCGCCTCATACACGTCCTTCTTGGCGGCCAGCCCGCCCGGCAGAACCTCGAAACTTACCGCAATTGTTGGCATGTGATTATCCTTATCATTGCATAGCAAAAACCGCTGTCTCCGTGGAGGGAAACAGCGGTTCATAAAACACCGGTTCGCTTCCCTACGCTGGTGTGATCCAGATCAGGTTCGAAGGGTTAGCGGCATTATTGGGCCGCACTCTCAGCCAGGCTTACCTGGCCCCCCTAGCACTATTCATTTATTGATCGACGTTAGTATACCACACGCTTGATCTGCGTGCGCTACGGCACCCTGATTATTCCATAGTATCAGAAGCATGAGGATGCTATTCACGTGGCTGCTCGCTTGGATTTTGCGCTTCGCCGTGTTGCCGGGGATCTGTTTCGGCGGCCTGTGGAAGTGAGCTGTACGCCGCCATGGACTGGGAAATCAGTTCGCAATCGTCATTTTCTTGCGTGCCACGCACGTTATGCGTGACATCGCTTGCTCTAACAGTCCGGTTGCGTCCCTGACTCTTTGCCTGATACACTGCATTATCAGCATAATGCTGAAGATCAGTGGCAGTTGTGGCATCATGCGGAAAGCATGCCACACCAAGACTCATGGTTGCATGAATGGATTGATCCTGAGTGGAGATAATGAACTCGGTTGTCTCCACAGCCTGACGAATGCGCTCGGCAATGACCCAACCTTGCTCTGGCCCGGTTTCGGGAAGCATAATCGCAAATTCCTCGCCGCCGAAGCGAGCTGCGATATCATATTCCCGAATAGATGTATTAATAATACGACCAAGTTCACTCAGCACGGCATCGCCAGCTAAATGCCCGTAAGTATTGTTGATAGTACGCAGCAAATCAAGATCAGCCATGATAAATGACAGCGGTCGCCCAAACCGCTGCGCACGGTCTAACTCTTCCACAAAGCGCATGTTGAAATAGCGAATATTCATCAGCCCGGTTTTGGCATCCGTCTGCGCCTCCTGCTGCAACTGCGGAATTCTGAGCGCGCGATACATCATGATCAAAGGCGTCAAAGCGGGCAAAATCAGCAGTGGATTAATCAGCCATAACACTGCAGTGACATAGCCTTGCAGGATAAGAACAAGTTCAGCAAGCAAGTTATTAAGCGCAAGCACCCCCGACTTACGAATAGACACATTCCGTGCGAGCGCGAGCGCCAGCCCCAACAGCGTTTCTTTGACAAAAACGTATACTCCCGCAGCCAGCCCAATAGCCAAAAATGATGGTGTAGCCATGATCGGCTGGCTATATGAGAGTATCACGATAAGGTACATAGCAGTGAAACCAGCAGTGATACTCATGGCCATATTAAAGGGTTGAATGTACCAGTAGCGTAGATATTGGCTCTCTATCAATCGTTCTTTGACCCATTCAACAGATAACGATACAACTATGATAATAATAAACAAAAAGAATGGCAGTAGTAGCAGTGCAGCAAAATAGAAGATCGGCGTTGCGTGATAAAGGATTTCGTTTGGACCTTCAACCTTATAAAGCTGGGTGACTGTTGCTGTTATCAACAGAAAAAGAAAGAGTGGTTGATATGCTTCATTCCAATGAAATTTAGCAAACGTTACATAGCTAATAACGCCGCTTAACACATAAACTCCCCATATGTATATCCATGCGCGCCGGGACATATATAACAACCTTTGCATGGGAAATAATACAGCCACAATAACAGCAACTACCGACTCGATCAGTCTTTGTTCCTCTATAGTTCAGTGTACAAATCTTGCATACTATTCCATTACCATAGTCCGCACATGTACACCAAAACGGTGACGATGAGGGATGCGCGAACCCCATCGTCACCGTTTCACATGCTTCCCGACTATGAAATAAACGCGAGTTACCTGGCTTCTGACAGCCAGTCGTAGTAAGGAACAGCCGCATTGTATACACGGACCAGGCGGCACCCTGCATACTATGGTTAAAGCGTTTTAGCCACCCCAGTTGCCCATAGAGCGGAAGGTTATCTGAATAATGGTATCTGGAAGCGTAGGAGTGTTATCATCAGGGGGGGGACTGACATTGGCCGGGTTGTTTCCTGTACCCGGATTGCCTGGCGCAGCGTGGGCAGATGATACATCCGCGATGGGCGCAAGCAGGGCCGCTAACAGAAGGGCCGCACCCAGAAGCTTTTGTACTTTGTGTGTGATCAACGTGGTCATGGGTTTCTCCTTGGAATAACTTCAAACGTGGAAGTACTGATCGCATGTATAACGCTTGATCAAAGATCGTGTCCTATCATATTGCGCGGTGAAGCTCCTTTTTGAAAATAAAACCCGGCTCATTTCTGGGCCAGGCTACGCATTTCCACTTGCATGGTCAGCAACCCGGCTATCCAACGTCCATGGTTGGTTCCGTGGCTTTGCGCCCATGCCTCGCGGCGAGTTTGCCTTTTCCTATAGCTAATACGATGAGGCGCTTAATATGTCACGCCATGTAGCTGTAGACTATATGTACTGTTTCACAAGGTTAGCGCTTGCTCTCCCTCACCCCCGGCCCCTCTCCCAACGTGGGAGAGGGGTGGCGCGCCAGCGCCGGGGTGAGGGGCTGCGCCAACGCAATGAAGCATTACAACTATACTATATAAAGTATACTGAAATTTGTGTGCCCTATTGGTTACTTCTTGGTTAAGAATATTAATGAATAAAAACAGGCATCCGCTACAGCTTATGAACGTCATAGCCAAAAACGTTATACTTCGCAATAAAAACTATATCATGATTCGCAAAGAACATAGATGACAGTTTTTTTACCTGGTTGACTCGCATCTAACAGCAGCCACTGCACATCTGTCACGAAGCATGCACGCGCTCCGGCAGCCATGCAACGACATCGATCCGCCGCGCGAAATGAAGCAGTGGCATGCCTTCCAAGGCAATGCCCAGCGGGGCTGCAAGCGAATTGCGCTCCCATTCGGCCTCGGCAGGCTGCAACGGCCAGCGCGCATGGTGGATGTTGCCGCGCCAGATAGTTGTGCCACTCCGGTCGGCGGCATACAGGCAATAGCGCTCAGTGAGCCAGGCTTCCAGCGAGCCGCGCGCCGCGTGAAAGACCGCACCGACCGGGCGGTAGCGTGCAGTAAGGAGGCCGGCTGGCATGCCATGATGCGTGCGCATGCTGCGGTAATGCACCATGTCGCCAATCCACTCGCAGCGCATCATGGCATCATAGTACGGCAGGTGAAAGGCGCGTCGCGCCAGCCGCACGGCTATCGGATTTGCAGCGTCCAGGCTGAAGAACCATACACCCGGCTTGCCCTCAATTGTTACATATGTACGCAGGTTGAGTTCGGGAAACGCTGATAACCACGGCACCGACGGCATGAAATGCGGGTGAACGTCCGCCATGCGAAACGGCACCACGCCGAGCCATGCCGCCCCATCAAAGGTGTCGAGTTGGAGCGCCGCTGGAATGTACGGGCGCAGCGTTTCGGGACGGATTGGCCAGTGGGCGAATAGTAGATCATGCCAGCCCATGTTCAACGCCCATGGCTGTCGCGGCATGGGCCACGGACGGTGGGATGTTTCAACGGGAAGATTCATGTTTTCACCACCATTACTATGACAGACGACAGACGACGGACGACGGACGCCTGCCCTGAGCGAAGTCGAAGGGATGGACGAACGAGTAGATCAGCTCTTCACCTTGTCACCTTGTCTCCCCACCTCCCGGTCACTCCATCCTCGCCAATTGTAAACTCCATCACAACCTGCTATAATCGCCGCGCTCATGAGGGCTGTTCCTGCCGGAAAATTATGCACGTCGCAATAGTTCACGATTATCTTAACCAATATGGCGGAGCCGAGCGCGTCCTGGAAGCGTTGCATGAATCATACCCGGACGCCCCGGTTTACACATCGATCTATGATCGTGAGGCTATGCCCGCCGCATACCGCACATGGGACATCCGGACTTCCTGGATGCAGCGGCTGCCCGGATGGCGGCGCTATTTTCGCCACTACATGCTGTTGTATCCAAGCGCGTTCGAGAGCTTCGATTTCAAAGGCTACGATCTGATTTTGAGCAGCAGCAGCGCCTTTGCAAAAGGCGTCATCCCTGGGCCAGGCACGCGCCACGTTTGCTACTGCCATACGCCCATGCGCTTCGCATGGCGCACCGATTCCTATGTCGAGCGCGAGAATATTGGCGGCTTCGGGCGCATCACTTTGTCGATCCTGCTCACCTATGTTAGACTATGGGATGCCATGGCATCGGCGCGCGTGGACACGTTTGTGGCCAATTCGCGCGAGGTTGCAGGCCGCATCCAACGCTATTACAGGCGTGAAGCTGCGGTGGTGCCGCCGCCGGTCGATCTGCCACCGTATCAGGCGGTGCCACAAGAAGATTTTTATGTGGCGGGCGGGCGGCTCATTCCGTACAAGCGGTTAGACCTGGCAGTGCAGGCCTTCACGGCGCTGCGGCTGCCACTGAAGATTTTCGGCGACGGGCGCGACCGCGCGCGGCTCAAGGCTATGGCCGGGCCAAACATTGAGTTCCTCGGCTTTATCAGTGAGGAGCAGCGGCGCGATCTGTTCGCCCGCTGTCAGGGCTTTGTGTTTCCGGGCGAGGAAGATTTCGGTATCACGCCGTTGGAGGCCATGGCAGCCGGTCGCCCGGTGATTGCCTTCGCAGGTGGCGGCGCGCTTGACACGGTGCTCGAGGGGATGACGGGCCGCTTTTTTCACACGCCCGACTCGGCAGCGCTGGCAGCAGCAGTTGCAGCCTCGCGCACCGATAAGTACGATCCGCTTGCTATCCGGCGGGCATGCGGCAAGCTTCAGCCGCGATGTGTTTTTGTCGCGTATGCGGGCGATTATTGAAGAAGGCCGAAGTGATCTGCGGAACTGATACCATCAGTTGCACAGCGTCTATATATGGAAGTTCGTCTTTATTTTGCTATTGTGCGTCGTTCATGGCTGTTGGTGCTACTGGTGCCGGCGCTGGCGGCAATCATCAGCGCCGGTATGGCGATCACACAAGCGCCGCGCTACAGCACAACCATCCGGCTGCTGATAACGCGCGGCGTTACACCCAACGATAGCACGGCGGGTCTTTCGTCTGGCGGCGAGGACTCGACCGCGCAAGACCTGGCGGCAATCGTCAGCGGCATGACATTCAAGCGCGACCTGACGCAGGAGTTGGCGCAGCAGGGCCATCCGGTTGACGAAAGCGTTGTGGCCCAATCGATCCAGGCGTCCAACCAGCAACGGATTGTGTCAATTACAGTAACCGCGCCGCAGCCCGGCGATGCTGTCGCGATTGCACAGGCCGCAATTGATTTGCTGCAACGCAACGGGCTGCGTTACTGGGGCGAAACGCGCGTGAACGCCAAGCAGCCCGGAATAAACGTCGGCGTGCTCGATCCGCCCGCACCTGCCGCGCCCGTGGACACGCCGCGCACGATTGCGCGCGAGGTGGCATTGCGGGCGTTTGTGGGGCTGCTGGCAGGAGTCGGGTTGGCCTTTGCGCGCTTCTACATTGACGGCCAGCGCACGATTGCCAATGAGCGCCACCATGCGCAACCGTTTGTAGAAGAGCCGACACTGGCGAAGCCAGAAACATCAACAAAATGATAGCTCGGTATCATTCTCAATCGCGCATATTTCGCGTATAACTCAATTGGTAGACTCATACCTTCTTCCTGAGAGGCTTTGATATGCAACTATCGGACTACGCGCTTGTGCTGCGCCGCCGCTGGTGGGTGATCGTGCTCACCGTGTTGGCCGCTGCAATGAGCGCTTATATCTTTAGTAAAGTGCAAACACCTTTGTTTCGCTCCGAGGCGACCTACGGGTTGACGCCCAGCCGCTTCGACAACGGCCTGTCGATTGTGCTGCAAAACAGCATGAACAGCATTCGCGATGCCGCACTGGCCCGGCCGCAGCTTCAACAGATCAGCGACAATCTGCAAATCGACCGCAGCCCCGACTGGCTGCTGAAATATGTTACCATCCAGCCGCGCCCCGACTTCATGGCAGATGATTGTGCAGGTAGATTACCCGCAAGATCCTGGCACGGCGCAGAATCTTGCCAACGCAATTGGCCAGAACATGATGGCGATTGTGGCAGAAAAGAACAAGCTCGCCAACGACAGTACCGACCGGATTCTTATGTCGGAGCAAAATCCGGCCCAGCCGGCCTACCGCTATAGGCCACAGACCAAAATCAATGTTGCTGCCGGCGCATTTCTCGGCCTTGTTCTCGGCCTGCTGCTGGCCTTTTTGTTAGAAGCACTCGACAACACGTTGAAAGGCCTACCCGACATCGAGCGCTATGTCGGCCTGACAGTGCTCGGCGCGATCCCGACAGTCGATCATGACCAACACAGGCATGAGCAAACACGTACTGCACCATCTGGCTGGCGGCGCACGCTGCGGCGGTTGACGTAAGATCATGGCGACGCATTCGGGGGATGATGACGAGCTGCTATCTCGGCTGCTGTCATGCGCCCAACCATCAGGAAACGACATGACAACAACGACACGCACAGACGCTGCGCTGGTCGCGTTACGCGACCCACGCTCGCCCGCGGCGGAAGCGTACCGCACACTGCGCACCAATATTCAGTTCTCCAGTCTGGATAAGCCGCTCCACACGCTGCTGGCGACCAGCACTGCGCCGGACGAGGGCAAATCTACAACGTTAGCGAATTTAGCCGTCACCATGGCGCAGGCGGAACAGCGCGTGATTCTGGTGGACTGCGACCTGCGCCGTCCAACGATCCACACGCTGTTCAACCTGCCGAATGACGCTGGGTTGACCAGCATGATTCTGGCGAATGACGACAGCGCGCTGCCGCTTCAACCAACCGGCGTACCCGGCCTGCGCGTGCTGACCAGCGGGCCGCTGCCGCCCCGCCCGGCTGACATTCTCGGCTCGCGGCGCATGGAAGCGATTATCGAGCGGCTGCGGGCTGAGGCGGATGTGGTGCTGTTCGACACGCCGCCAGTGATTGCTGTGACCGACGCGGCTGTGCTAGCGACGCGCGTAGATGGCGTGCTGCTGGTGCTCAAGTCTGGCCACACCACCCGCGACCGCGCTCGTCAGGCCAAGCAGGTGCTGGAGCGCGTCAAGGCGAACATTGTCGGCGTGGTGCTTAACAATGCCGAGCTTGAGCAGGGCTACGGATACTATAGCTAATTGCAAATTGCAGATTCCTACAGCTACACAAATCTACAAATGATTGATCTTCACTGTCATATTCTGCATGGCATCGATGACGGCGCGCACACCTTTGAGGAGTCGCTGGCGATGGGGCGCATGGCCGCTGCCGACGGCATTCGGATCGTGGTTGCGACGCCGCACAGCCCGCGCTCGTTCGCATGCCGCCACTATGAACCGGCGCTCATCCAGCAGCGGGTGGACGAACTCAACGCCGCCTTGCGCGCGGAGGACGTGCCGCTGGAAGTGATTCCAGGCACTGAGATTGCGTATGAAGCAGGTATCGATCAGCGGCTGAAGCAGGGCGCAATCCTGCCGTATGGCACGACCCGCACGGTGCTGTTCGAGCCGCCCTACGGCGCGCTGCCGCCAACGTTCGACACCGCCATTTTCACGTTACAGGTCGCGGGCTACCGCGTGTTGCTGGCCCATCCTGAGCGCATTCCCGATGTACAGAATAATCCCAACCGCCTGCGCCCGCTGGTCGAGCGCGGCGTGCTGATGCAGATCACTGCCGCCGCGCTTACCGGCGGCCAAGGCGAGCAACTGGAACGAGTCAGCGTCGCGCTGCTGACCCACGGCATGGCCCATGTTCTCGCCAGCGATTCGCACAGTACCCGCTCGCCACGGACGCCGCAGCTTGCCGCCGCGCGTGATCGCGCCGCCGCGCTGCTCAATCCGCAGGCCGCCACCGCGCTTGTGCATGACACGCCACTGCGACTGCTTCGAGATCAGCCATTCGTGCCACCAATTCCACGCCGGGTCGATCATCGCCGCTGGCAGCACTAGCATCCTGCGCCGCATTGATCACCGCACCGCGCCATGCTTCGATACACGCATGACGCTCCACAGGACGCTGTTTCCAGGATGCACTTTTGACCATTCTATGTGCGAACATGCCAGCAGATGTGCTATAATGCAAAAGCATATGACTTGACTATAATGAGAACTGGGTACATCCAGCTTCCGTACATGTTGTATTCTTAGTGTCCTCTGTGGCCCATGCAATAACGAGCGAGGCGAACGAATGGCAAAGCGCACCACGACGAACCGTAAAGCTACGACGACGCGGAGCCGCAAATCCACGAACACGCGCAGCCGCTCGGCTCAGTCCAAACGCACAGCACAACCGGCAATTCCGTTGTCGATCAGCCCGGACCGCCAGCGCGAACTGTTTGCTATCGCGCTGATTGGCATTGCGGTTGTGACAATCGTGCTGTATTTCTCCGGCTCGGCGGGGGCAGTGGGCCGCCGCTGGGTGGAACTCACGCAACAGTTGCTCGGCTGGGGATCACTGCTGGTGCCGCTCTCGTTGGGGTTGCTCGGCGTTGCGATTCTGTGGCAGGAGCATTTCGAGGACATGAAGCTGACCGGCGAAACGATCATCGGCACGTTCATGATCTTGATGACGCTGCTGGTCATGCTGGAGTTTGCGCTTGGCACGCGGCTGGACCTGGCCGATAAAATTGGGCAGGGCGGCGGCGTGATCGGCAATGTGCTGCTGGAAGGCATCGCCAGCCTGTTTGGCCGCCCGGCAACCTTCGTCATTTTCTGTTTCCTCGGTCTTGCAGGCATTGTGCTGACGTTCAAAATCTCGCCGCGCGATCTTATCACTGGCATGAGTGACGGAATGAGGCGCTTCTGGGTCACGTTGTGGAGCGGCTCGTCGGAGCGGCGGCGCGTCATGCCAGAAGGCGATATCATCGACGTTGCGCCACTCACAACGTCGTCGCGGCGCGGTGCTGCCGAGGCGCAGTATATTCCGCCGCCGGATGCAGACGAGATTATACCAACGCCGATTGCCGCCCGGCCAACTCGCGCCAGCCTGTTCAATCGTCCAGAAGCAAAAAAGCCACAATCTGCTACACCTGAGCCGCCTGCAAAGAACGGTGCCACCACGAAGCCAACCTCCGATACCGTGCTGGAAGGATTGCTGAACAAGCCCACTGCGCCAAAGATGGCTGCGCCGGCGACCCCTGAAGAAACTGTGCAGCAGCCGCTCGACGGCTTTGATACGCCCGCCGTGTACCATGCCTGGCCGCTGCCAAAGATCGACTTGCTCGAAACTTATGCCGAAGGTACGATCAGCGACGAAGAAAAACGTGATAAGTCACGGCTGATTGAAGACACGCTGGCTAGCTTCAAGGTCGAAGCCAGCGTTCAATCTGTCAATGTTGGGCCAGCAGTCATGCAGTTTGAGCTTGTGCCTGCGATTGGCGTCAAAGTAAGCAAAATTACGTCGCTCGAGCGCGATCTTGCGCTGGCACTGGCGGCGCAGTCGCTGCGCATCGAAGCACCTATTCCTGGCAAAAATAGTATTGGCATTGAAATCCCGAACTCTGCCACATCCATTGTGGGCATGCGCGAAGTGGTTGAAAGCGACCAGTTTGACTATGCCAAATACAAGCTCAAACTGCCGCTCGGCAAGGATGTGTCGGGCGCAGCGGTGGTGGCTGGCATGGAGCGCATGCCGCACCTCTTGATGGCGGGCGCGACCGGCAGCGGCAAGAGCGCGGGCATCAACTCAATTATTTGCGCGCTGTTGCTCAAGCATTCGCCGGACGAACTGAAGTTCATCCTGGTCGACCCTAAAATGGTCGAACTGGTGGTATACAACCACATTCCGCACCTGCTGTCGCCGGTAGTGACCGAGCTTGAGCGGGTGGTGCCGACACTAAAGTGGGCCACGCGCGAGATGGAGCGACGCTACAAGATTTTTGCCAAGCATGGCTTCCGCAACATCGACAGCTACAAGCAGGCCGCCCGCAAGCGCGCCGACCTTGAGCCGATGCCATATATCGTGATTATCATCGACGAGTTGGCCGACCTCATGATGATGGCACCCGACGAAGTAGAAACCCTGATTTGCCGCCTGGCGCAGATGGCCCGCGCGACCGGCATTCACCTGGTGATTGCGACGCAGCGCCCATCGGTAGATGTGATCACCGGCTTGATCAAGGCCAACTTCCCGTCGCGGATTGCCTTCGCAGTCACGTCGCAGATCGACTCGCGCGTGATCCTCGACATGAACGGCGCAGAGCACCTGCTCGGTCGCGGCGATATGCTCTACATGGCCGCCGATGCCGCCAAGCCGATCCGCGTGCAGGGCACCTGGGTGTCCGACTCGGAAGTGGAGCGGGTGGTGTCGTTCTGGCGAAATGCCAAGCCGCCAGAGCAGTTAGCGGTCGGCAGTCCACAGTCGGCGGGCGGCAGTCAGCCAGCGACAAAGAGTAGCAACGGTGGAAGTGACGGAACGACAGACGGCGACTCTAGCCCTCAGCCGCCCGCCTCAACAATGAACGGGCCGGGCGAGTTCCTGAGCACCGAAGATCAGGACGAATTGCTGCCGGAAGCGATCAAGCTAGTGCAGCAGCACAGCCGCGCCTCAGCGTCGCTCTTGCAGCGGCGGCTACGGATCGGCTACAGCAAGGCCGCGCAACTCATCGATCTGTTAGAGCAGCAGGGCATCGTCGGGCCAGCCGAAGATGGACGCTCGCGCGAGGTGCTGAATAAGGGCGAGGAGCAGGGTTGATGAGTAGTTGCACAGAGGTATGCTATGGAAGAAACGCTTACCATATCACAATTAGATGTTGACACTATTGCATGGATTCGGCAAGAAGCGCAGCGCACTGCTACTCCCGTAGAGATTATTATCCGGCAATTAATTTATCGTGGGATTGAAGCTGAACGCCAAAAAACGCATCATCAACACTATCATGACCTAGATGCGCTTGCCGGAACGTGGAGTGAAGCAGCAGCAGCAGAGTTCAGGCAATCAATTGAAGGGTTTCAGCAAGTTGATTCTACGCTATGGCAGTAACTAATATCCTGCTGGATACAAATGCGTACGTTGCATTCAAGCAAGGCAAAGCCGAAGCAGTGGAAATTCTTCAGTATGCCCCACGCATCGCAATAAGTAGCACTGTTCTGGGTGAATTACTGGCGGGCTTTGCAGTTGGTACACGCGAAGCAACGAATTGTGCCGAGCTTCAGCAATTCTTGGATTCAGAGCGCGTTCATGTGATGGCTGTTGATAACGTAACGGCTGAGTATTACGCTTTGGTGTACAGTTCTCTACGGCGCAAAGGCCGTCCCATTCCCACAAATGATCTTTGGATTGCTGCCACTGCAATCCAACATGGCTATGTATTGTTCAGCTATGATGCGCATTTCAAGGAAATTGATGGTCTTCTCGTTGGAAATACGTTAATAGATATCAGGCTTCTGTAGTGAATGCTGTGGATTAGTTGTGCCGCACCACTAGATCAAAGAAGCGTTTGGAGCAGTTCTACCTGTCAGAATCGCCTCTATATACAGCACTACATCAATCAATATAAAAACGCCGTATTATACAGCGCGCCGTCCGCGCCGTGGGCATACTGTGGGGTCTCGCCGGCTTGAACTATTTGTTTCTTGCAAACAGCAGATACGGCCCCTTTTCATCCACTGCTTCTTTTTCAAAAGTCATGCCGATCTTCCTGGCAACCTTGATGGATGCGTGATTCGCGGGGTCGATCAGGCAGATTAAGCGGGGTAGGTGCAAATGCTCAAAGCCATAGTGCATGATCGCATGTGCTGCCTCAGTCACTAAACCTTGCCCCCAATACCGCTTGTCCAACAAATAAGCCACTTCCACTTCTGAACGCTGCTCAATCGTCCACGGGAGCAAACCACATCGACCAATAAACCGATTATCCGCTTTATGAATGGTTGCCCAGAGTCCTAATTCTGGGTGCGTCGGATGTCCATGCAGAAACCATTCAAGTTCTTCCTTTGTTTCTTCATATGTTAACGTACCTTCAGGAAAATATCGCCGGATTTCGGGGTCGCTGTACAAGGCAAACAGGTTATCGAGATCATCCGGCAGTAGGTGCCGCAGGAGGAGCCGTTTGGTTTCGAGAATATTCATCGTTTGCCTTTTGCAATGTGCTAATGCTTGATGTGACAGTCATTTATATCAATCGATAGAACACCACGGTCGCATGCAACGCGCCGTCCGCGCCGCGGGCGTACTGCGGATCTCGCCAGCTTCGACATAGCCAATCTGTCAGTATAACTGCTCCGCCGCGTCGCCGCGCAACGTATCAAGGACCAGCAGGCTCACATCATGCTCGCGCGCCACATCCTCGATTGCGCCCATGAGCGCCCGCGCGATGCCCTGCCGCCGCGCTGCACTGTGAACCAGCAGCTTCTGCACTTCGGCGCGGTGCCTGCCATTCGGGCGCTGCTCCAGCGCAAGCTGCACGCTTCCTACGACTGTGCCGCCCTGGCGCGCGGCCAGCAGCACGCGCCCGCCGCTTTGCATGCTTGCCATCACTGAATCCCAATAGCTGTCTGCTGCATTCATGCTCAACGGCGGCAAAAAGCCGACCGACGCTCCGCCGTCCACAGCGTCCTGCAACAGCCGCACAAGGTCTGCCCACGCGGCGCGCATCGCTTCGGCAGAAAGCCGTTCAACAGAAAAGCTCATCGTTCGTCTCATCAACAAAAGACCATCGCACCAAGCTATTCTACACCAGAATGAAGCACAGTTTGCTCATGGACCGTTGGAGCGCGGTTGGCAAGAAATGCCGTAATTGCTTGTGCTGCCGCTGGCCCGGCCTCGTCTGGCAAGAAGTGCGCGCGTCTCGCTTGACATGAGATGACTGGTGCTATACTGACAGCAGGTGATCAACAGAAAAGGAACCGCCATGACCGTAAGGCCCTTTTTTTATAAAGAAACAAGCAGCATCCGCGTAACCGTGCGCCCGACCTATCTGCACACGCAATCGCAACCTTTGTTGAATCGCTATGTGTTTGTATACTTCGTGCGAATTGAGAATGTTGGCAAGAAGCGAGCGCAGTTGCTCGCGCGCCGCTGGCTGATTTACGATTCGATTGGCGAAGATCAAGAGGTTGCAGGCGAGGGAGTAGTCGGCCAGCAGCCGGTTCTTGGGCCGGGCGAGGTACATGAATACAATAGTTTCTGCATCCTGAAGTCGCCACAGGGCTACATGGAAGGCGCATATCATTTCATTGGCTCAGACGACGTGCTGTTCGATGTCGACATTCCGCGCTTCTACCTTCAGGCTGATGACGAAGAATAAGCATCCCTTCTCAATCCCTCTTTGTGTTTCATTGCGTAGGATGCACATGCGGCATAGAAATCTGCTAGGCTGAGTGCATGATCGTGTAAATGAAAGGAGCGCGTCATGACCGATGAAGTATTGACCCTTGATGAAGCAGTTGTTTTGCTCCAAACCAAAGCTGATACCATTCAGGCGTGGATCGAGCGCGGGCTGCCAACCGTGCAGCGTGACGACGGCACAATTGGCATTCGCCGCTCAGACCTCGACGCATTTCTCGCGCAAGAAGGGCAAGGCGTCGCTCGTGACGCTGCCGAGGCATAGCGCAATAATTACAACGCAGCAACCACGACGCTGAAGATACGCCAGCCCGCCAGCAGGCAAAACGCGAGGATAATGAGGATCGGCCCCCACACGCTGAGTAGCGTCATGGCGCGCTGCAACAGGCCGGGATTGTCAGGCCGAAAGCCAGGAATGAGCTGCTGCTCGGTTGCATCAACGCCGCTGGCTACGCTGAGCATCCCGACGATTACAAAGACGAACGCCGCAACGAGCGCAATGAGTCCACCGATTGCCGCACCGATCATAGCCCCTCACCTTTCAAGACCTTACTTTCTTTTGCAATGTCATCATGTCGGGCATGCTGAAGTATAGCATAGCACCCGCGAGCATCCATGGCAACCTGATGCGCGTATACTTATTTGTGCCAGAATGCACAATCTTATGCTACCATGGTACTGGAGTCGCAGCACATCGGCATTCACCATCCTGAAGAAATAGAATGAGTTTGCATGCGGCATAAGTCAAGACGATCATGAGCGAACAAACACATGTTACACACCAACTACGCATCTGAGCCGCTGGTTGTGCTTGATCACATCAGCAAAAGCTACGAGGAAGGCGGCACCGCGCGGCCTATTCTGCGCGACCTTTCGGCGACGTTCGCGCGCGGGGAGTTCGTGGTGCTGCTGGGCCGCAGCGGCTCTGGCAAAAGCACGCTGCTCAACCTCGTCAGCGGCATCGACACGCCAACAACTGGCGAGGTGTTGATTGACGGCGCGCCAATCACGCGCATGTCGGAGCGCGAGCGTACACTGTTCCGCCGCGACAATATTGGCTTTATTTTTCAGTTCTTCAATCTGGTGCCGACGCTCACAGTGTTTGAGAATTTGCTGCTGCCGCTGGAGTTGAGCGGGCATGCTGACAAACAAGGCCGCGACCATGCCGTTGAGTTACTGGAACAGGTTGGCCTGGCAGACCGGCGCGGCGTGTATCCCGACCGGCTTTCAGGCGGCGAGCAGCAACGCATCGCGATTGCGCGAGCGCTGGTGCATGATCCGCTGCTGGTACTGGCCGACGAACCGACCGGCAATCTTGATGTGGAAACCGGCCAGCATGTGCTTGACATGCTCGACACGCTGACGCGCCAGGCAGGCAAAAACCTGCTCATGGTGACGCACAGCGAAGAGGTCGCCACAATTGCCGACCGCATCTTCCGCATGCAGGATGGGCACATTGTTGAGGATCTCAAGCGCGTTGTGCTATAGCGAACCGTAAAGGACGCCCAGAGCGCAAAGAAGAGCATTAAATCTTTCTATAATGACTAATCTTGTTTATACAATCTATATCTTTGATTCGTTGATCTTTGCGGTTGAATAGTATGCCTCTTACGTTGCTTAAAACCTCGCTCAGGCACCTGCTTCGCCACCCATGGCAGGTCGGCCTTGCGATCCTGGGCGTCGCGCTCGGCGTGGCGGTCGTGGTCGCGATCGACCTGGCGAATGACAGCGCGCGGCGGGCCTTCATGCTCTCAACTGAGACGCTGACCGGCCCGGCCACGCACCAGATCGTTGGCGGTCCAAACGGTCTGAACGATGACATCTACCGGCGGCTGCGCGTCGATCTTGGCATGCGCCAGTCCGCGCCACTGATCGAGGGGTACGCCGCCGCGCCCGATCACCCTGGCCTGACGCTGCACATTCTGGGCATCGATCCGTTTGCCGAAGCCAGTTTCCGGCCCTACCTGACGGCAGGCGGCCAGAGCGGGCCGAACGGCGACCTGACCGCTCTGTTTACCACGCCCGGCACGGCACTCATGTCGGCGGACACTGCGCGCACCTACGGCATCACCAACGGCGCGAGCCTGCGGGTGCGCTTCGGGGCGCGCACTGTCACGGCGCGCGTAGTTGGTCTGCTCCAGCCACAGGATGAGCAGAGCAGCCGCGCGCTCGACGGCCTGCTGATCACTGATATTTCCACAGCACAAGAATCGATGGGCATGGTCGGCAAACTGAGCCAGATTGACCTGGTGCTGCCGGACGGCACGGCGGCCACGACCATGAAGCAACAGATCGAGCAAATCCTGCCGCCCGGCGCGCGGCTGGTTCAGCCGGAAGCGCGCACGCAAACGCTCCAGCAGATGACGGACGCCTTTGAGCTAAACCTGACTGCGCTAAGCCTGCTGGCGCTGATTGTCGGCATGTTCCTGATCTACAACACGATTACGTTTTCGGTGGTGCAGCGGCGCGGCCTGCTCGGCACGTTGCGCTGCATCGGCGTGACACGCGGCCAGATTTTTGCGCTGGTGCTGGGCGAGGCATTGATAATCAGCATCATTGGTTCAGCTGCCGGGCTGCTGCTCGGCATCGCACTCGGGCGCGGGCTGGTTGGGCTGGTCACGCAGACGATCAACGACCTGTACTTCGTCGTGTCAGTACGCGACATAGCAATCAGCAGCGGGCCACTCATTAAAGGCTTTGTGCTCGGCGTGCTGGCAACGTTGGTCGCGGCAGCCGTGCCTGCCATTGAGGCGACGCTGACGCCGCCGCGCACCGTGCTGCGCCGTTCATCGTATGAAGAGCGCATTCGGCGTGCGGTGCCGCTGGCGGCAGCGGTGGGCGGCGGGCTGCTGCTCCTTGGCATGGGTCTACTGCTCATTCCCAGCCAGAGTATTGTGCTGAGCTTCGGTGCGCTGTTCTGCATCACAATTGGCGCGGCGGCGCTTACACCGGGCATGACATTGGTGCTCATGCACGCTGTCCGCCCGCTGCTTGGCCGAGCAATGGGTCTGCTTGGCCGCATGGCCGCCCGCGATGTCGTCGCCACACTGAGCCGCACGTCGGTTGCTATCGCCGCGCTGATGATCGCCGTGTCGGTGACGATCGGCGTCGGGCTGATGGTCAGCAGCTTTCGCCAAACTGTGATTCAATGGCTCGACGCCACCCTTCAAGCCGACATCTACGTGTCTGCGCCCGGTCAGTCAGCCACGCGAGTTGATACGACCCTGCCGCCCGATTTGCTCCAACGCTTCCAGAACGTGCCGGGCGTGGCGGATATTCGGCGCTATCGCAACATCGAAGCTGACTCGCCGAATGGCCCGACGATTGTGATTGGCACCGACATGGACCCACAGCGCGACCATACTTCATACCAGTTTGCAGAGGGCGACCCGACGGCAATCTGGTCCAGTTTCGAGCATGGTGATGTGCTAATCTCCGAGCCGCTCGCCTATCGCCGCAACTTGCATCCTGGCGACATATTTACACTCTACACCAGCACAGGCGAGCAGCAATTCCGCGTTGCCGGTGTGTTCTACGATTATGGCTCTAATCAGGGTGTGGTCATGATGGATTTGGCGCGCTACCAGGCGCTATGGAACGACCATGCGCTTTCGTCACTGGCTGTGTATGCCGCGCCCAGCGTGAACGTTGATACACTGGTGCAGCAACTCCGCAACCGCGTCGGCGCGAACGAGGTCATCCAAATTCGTTCAAATAAAACGTTGCGCGCCGCCTCGCTGGACGTATTCGATCGCACGTTCGCGATCACATCAGTGCTGCAACTGCTGGCCATGATCGTGGCATTTGTGGGCATTTTGTCGGCGCTCATGGCCTTGCAGCTTGAGCGCGCCCGCGAGCTTGGCACACTGCGGGCGATTGGACTGACGCCACAGCAGCTATGGGGTGTGGTGCTCTCGCAGACCGGATTGATTGGTCTGGTTGCCGGGCTACTCGCGATTCCGCTCGGCGTGGCGCTGGCTATGGTGCTAGTATTTGTAATCAACAAGCGCTCGTTCGGCTGGACGCTGCTATTCCAGCTTGACGGCGGGCTGTTTTTGCAGGCACTGCTGGTCGCCATTATCGCCGCGCTGCTGGCGGGGCTGTACCCGGCCTGGCGTATGAGCCGCACCGCGCCTGCGCTGGCTTTGAGGGAGGAATGACGTGCAAGAACAAAGAACAAAAAGAAGAAACTAAAGAACAAATGATACAGAACAAAATAAACGGAATAAGCCAATGCATGCGATAAAATTTGTTCTTTGTTCTTTCGTCTTTGTTCTCGGACTCGCCTCCTGCGCCTCCGCCACCCAGCCCGCCGCGCCGCAGACGCGCCTGGCCGTCGCCGAGGCGTTGGCCGGCTCGAATGCGCAGGGCTTTACAAAGGTGACCGAGCCACACCAGTTCGTTTTCCCGCAGGACCACGGTCCGCATCAGGAATACGCGACCGAATGGTGGTACTACACCGGCAACCTTGACACGGCAGACGGCAGGCACTTCGGCTATCAACTGACGTTCTTTCGCTTTGCACTCGCGCCCGACAAGCAGCAGCGCCCATCCGACTGGGCCACATCGAACATCTACATGGCCCACTTCGCGCTGACCGATGTGGCAGGCAAGCAGTTCTACGCCTTCGAGCGCTTCAGCCGTGACGGCGCAGGGCTGGCGGGCGCGACCGGTGAGCCGTTTCGCGTGTGGCTGGAAAGCTGGAGTGCAGAAGGCCAGGGCGCGGAAGGGCTGCCAATGCGCCTTCATGCCGCGCAGGATGACATTAAAATCGACCTGACGCTTCAGGGCGGCAAGCCGGTCGTGTTGCAAGGCGACCATGGGCTTAGCCAGAAGAGTGCCGAGCCGGGCAATGCCTCATACTACTACTCGCTCACGCGCACGCCGACTAGCGGCACAATTCAGCTCGGCGGCACGAGCTTCGAGGTAAGTGGATCGAACTGGATGGATCGCGAATGGAGCACCAGCGCGCTTGGCTCGAATCAGGTTGGCTGGGATTGGTTCGCGCTGCAACTCAGTGACGGGCGCGACCTCATGTTCTATCGGCTGCGCCTCCGTGATGGCAGCAGCGATCCGTACAGCGCTGGCACGCTGGTAAGCGCCGACGGCACCGCCCGCCCGCTGTCTGCCGACGATGTCACACTGACGCCGGAGGGCACATGGCACAGCCCGCGTGACGGCGCGAACTACCCGGCGTCATGGCGGCTCCAGGTGCCCTCGGCCAACATTGACCTGCGGCTCACGCCCTACCTGGCCAACCAGGAACTGCCGCTCTCGGTGGCCTATTGGGAAGGCGCGGTCAAGATCGAAGGCACGGCAAATGGCCAGCCGGTCGGCGGCAGCGGCTACGTCGAGATGACCGGCTACGCCGACCAGCCGAGCGATGTGCGGGTGCGGTAGTGGCGCTCGTTGTCAGCGGCATGAAACCGTACATGGCACCCGAATGGTGCTACAATTGAGCAAACAATCGCGCCTGGAAAAATCGCATGAGTCCGAAGGTACTACAAGCAGGTTCCCTGATCTTCTGGTTTCATAGCTATGATGCACGGGTTGAGGATCGTGCCAGCGTCCATGTAGGGAAAGGTACGCAGGACGACCACAATGATGCTAAAGTTTGGATTGAGCCAGCGATCGAAGTCGTGAAACCTGGCCGAACGCTGAAGCAGCACGAATTGCGACAGGCGCTCAAGGTAATTGAACAACAGCAGACATATTTGTTGGAGGAATGGCATGGCTACAAACGCAGAGCAGGTTGAGAGACAATCTTCTGTCAAGCGCTATAAGATCCAGTATTCTATTTCAGATTACACATTTCCCAAAGAAGCGCTTATCCATCAGGTGCATTTTGACGAGGAATACATGCACGTTGAACTCACCGATGGACGCATGCTGTCTGTGCCTTTGTGGTGGATTCCAACGCTCTATCATGCTCCTACTGAAGAGCGCATGAAGTATGAGATTAGTCGTGATCGGACCACGATTATTTGGGATCCAGATACGTGTGCCATCAACGATGAAATACGCATCGCTGACTATTTGGGCATGCCGCATGAATGATAAAGCCTTCTGCCATATCTTTCGTACCATAACCATACCATCAAAGCAATCATAAATGAACGAGAGAAAGCTTGCCATGCTGCGGATTGTCATCTTTATCCTCGTCGCCGGTCATCTTGCGGCGTGTGCTACGCGCCCGACCATGCCCTCAGTGCACACCACGTCGCTTCTGACCACTCACACAGCCACGTTGCCGCCCACCGCGCTCTCCACGACTGCCATGCTGCCAACCGCGCAGCCCTTCCCACCCGGAACGGCTCAGATCACGAAAAGTATTTCCGCAACGATCACGTTCCTACCAAACGATACCAACGAACTCACGAATTTTACATTTGTCGATCATCGGCATGGCTGGATGATGCGCGGCCCCTTTACATGGCAGGAGAACGTCACCCAGCCTGTTGAGCGGGAGTCGCTGACAACGTCTGATGGCGGATATACCTGGACAAAGCTTCCTGCTCCGCCGTTTGAAGTAAAACGCCTAGTCTTTGACTCGCCCACGCATGGCTGGGCGAAGACGCCGCAGGGATGGCAGGAAACCAGCGATACCGGCCGATCATGGATGCCTGTCGTAGTCGCCAACACACCATTCGACGTGCGCTGGCGCAACCAACCGGGTGCGGGCGATCCTTGCGGCCCGAACACAGATCTGCTTGGGCAGCCGAGCTTCCTCGATCCACAGCACGGCTGGATGATGTGTATCGGCGATCCAGCAGCAGGGTTTGAGAGTAAGCGCCTGTTCAAAACGCAGGATGGGGGGCTGACATGGCAGATGGTCGCCGACAGCGCCGGAACTGTGCCCGGCACGAATCTGGAGAGCTTTGGCTATGCAGGCGATTTGCATTTCATTGACGCGCAGCATGCTTGGATGCAGGTCGGGCGCGTGGGGATCAGTATTACCGAAGACGGCGGTCGCACCTGGGCCAGCAGCCCCAGTATCGTTCTCGATAGCTCACAAGTGATGGCGATTGCTCCAGTAACCCCGGAGCATGGTTTTGCTATTGTTAATGGCAGTATATTGATTGAAACAACGGATGGGGCGCAAACCTGGCAGCAACTCTATCCGCCGCTTCATCCATTTGGGCCGGTCTTCTTCAGCGATGCTCAACATGGCATAGGTATAGGTACGCTTCTCGACCGCGCGGCAACGTTCCGCACTACGGACGGCGGATCGACATGGGTGCCTGCACGCCTGAGCGATGACGAGCAGCGCGAATTGCGCCGTCATGAAGGTGGTTGCCCTGCCACGGTCTGGCGCACTGGCAACACCGCATGGAAGCAGGATTGCAGCGCACCCACACAGGCGCTTCTGCGCTCAGTTGATGGCGGCGCAAGCTGGCAGCCGGTTCAGCTTGATCGAAAAGTCACATCTGTTTCAGCTACGAATGATGTTGTCTGGGTGATCGCATATCAATGGGAAGGCGGGGCGAATGGTGAGAATATCGGTTACTTGCTGCGCTCGGCAGATGATGGAGCGACCTTGAAGGAGTATCGGCTGGGCGAGCGATTTACGCACTATTATATTTACTTCATTGATGATCAGAACGGCTGGCTCATGACAGGCACACTTCTTTATCGCACTCAGGATGGCGGCAAAAGCTGGACACAATTGTATTAAACGATTGATGAGGCATACCATTGTGAAATATAAGCTTATCATCTTTGACTTCGACGGCACTCTGGCCAATTCTTTCCATGGTTTATCGGCGTGATCAATACCATTGCTGATACATATCAGTTCAAGCGCATAGAGTCGCACGAAGATCGAGACCTTGCGTGGCTACGGCGCACGACAGATCGTGCAGCATCTTGGCGTCCCGTGGTGGAAGCTGCCGCTGATTGGTCGCCACATGCGCAGACTTGCTGCGGAAAACATTGAACAGATCGCTGTGTTCGAGGGTGTCGATCGGCTTTTCAAGCAACTGTCACAGGCTGGAATCAAGATCGCGTTGGTCACCTCGAATGCATGCGCGAATGCCCGCCGGGTGCTTGGCACAGACAATGCGGCGCGCATTTCATATTATGAGTGCGATGTCTCGATGTTCAGGAAATCGGCGCGCTTTCGGCGCATCCTCAAACAAAGCGGCGTGTTGCCGCATGAAGCGCTGTGCATTGGGGATGAAATGCGCGATTTGGAAGCGGCGGCCAAAGCCGGAATGCCGTTTGGCGCGGTAGCATGGGGATTCACGCAGATCGAGGCTTTGAAGGCTCGTGCTCCTGCCGAGGTATTTATGCGGATGGATGAGATTGCTGAGTGTATTCTTTGAACGGCCACGCTGCGGCAGCATGATCGAACAGAACGTGTTAGGCTACCAATCGCCCGCTCACTCACTCACAGCCGCCAACGTTTCCCAGAAGCCGGGGTACGAAACATTCACTGCGTCGGCATTTTCGATGCGCGTTTCGCCGGAAGCAACCAAACTGAGTACGCCCCACGCCATTGCTAGGCGGTGGTCATCATGGCTATGCAGCGTCGCGCCCTGGAGGCTTTGCCCGCCAGTGATGCCCATGCCGTCGCCGGTCGGCTCAATTGTTGCGCCCGTTGCATCCAGTCCAGTCGCTACCGTCTCGATCCGGTCGGTCTCCTTGGCGCGTAGCTCCTGTGCGTCGCGTACCAGCGTGTCGCCGGTTGCACATGCCGCCGCCACGGCCAGCACCGGCACCTCGTCAATCAGGCGCGGGATAATCGCGCCGCCGATCGTCGTGCCATGCAAATTCGAGGAGCGCACAGTCACATCGCCGACCGGCTCGCTGCCGTCAGTACGCTCGTTGCTCACTGTGATGTCCGCACCCATGGCACGCAGCACGTCCAGCGCGCCGGTGCGGGAAGGATTGAGACATACACCAGTGGTCGTTAATTCAGCGTCGGGATGAATAGCCGCCGCGACCCACCAGAACGCGGCTGAAGAAGGGTCGCCCGGCACGCGCAGCGAAAGTGGGTAGGGAAACACCGGATGGGCGGGTGGGTGCAGCGTGACCGTGCCATGCTCATTCTGCACGTCAATGCCCATGGCCTTGAGCATGCGCTCGGTATGGTCACGCCCGTCGGTGCGCCCCGTCAGCGTAAGTGGGTCAGTGCCACCTAGCGCCGCCAGAAGCAAGGCGCTCTTGACCTGTGCCGAAGCAATTGGCAGCTCGTACGCGCCGCCGTTGAGTGAAGCGCCGCGCACGACCAGCGGCGCGCGGTCACCGTTCTGCCGTCCGTCGAGCGTCGCGCCAAGCGCCCGCAGCGGCCCGACGATCCGCTTCTGAGGACGGGAGCGCAACGACGAGTCGCCGGTCAGCACCGCGAACATGTCCGACTGCCCGGCCAGCAAGCCAGTGAGCAGACGCAGCGTCGTACCGGAGTTGCCGCAGTCGAGCACATCGGCAGGCTCACGCAAGCCGCGCAGCCCCACGCCGTACACGCGCACGTTGTCACCCTCCTGCTCAATCTGGACACCCAACGCGCGCATGCAGGCAATCGTCGAAAGGCAATCCGCGCCCGTGAGAAAATGGCTGATGCGCGCGTTGCCTTCGGCCACGGCGTTGAACATGACCGCGCGGTGCGAAATAGATTTGTCGCCCGGCACGTCGATAACACCACGCAGACGACGCGGAGCAGCGAGGGTAATAGTTGTCATGACAACCCTATTCTGGTTGCGTGATCAGCTTGTAGCCAAACCCACGAACGGTGACCAGGAAGCGCGGATTACCGGGATCCACCTCGATGCGTTGGCGCAAGCGATACACCAGCGCGTCGATGGCGTTGTAATCATACACCTCATAATCCCACACATTCTTCGCAATCGCGTCTTTGCTGATAACCTCGCCCTGATGTGTGTAGAGCAGGTCAAGCAGTTGAAACTCTTTAACCGTCAGCGGCGGTGCCAACTTTTCGCCATGAATATACACATCCTTCGCGCGATTATCAAGCCGGATCGCTTCGTTCTCAGCGGCATTCAGCCGCTTGAGAACTTCGGCGGGCAGCATGCCTTTCTGGGTCGCTTCAGGGTCATTAAAAATAATTTCAGTATCTGCCACCCAGATGCGATCTTGATTATGGAGCGGGCACACGCCTTCGATCCGCTCGCCATTCACGTATGTGCCATTCGTACTTTCAAGATCGCGCACGACATAGCCATTTTCATCCTGCTCTAAACGCGCATGCCGGCGCGACGCGAGCGGATGATCGACAATAATATCATTGGAGTTATCGCGCCCGATGGCAAGGACTGGCTTGTTCCATTCAGTCTGCGTCCCGCTGCCATCATGACTTTTGATTACCAGCAGAGGTACTGGGCCTGGCCGCATGGTGCGCTCCTCCACAAAGGGCTACCGGTTTGGTTGTGTATCCGGTGTGCAGTGTGGTACAATCCATAACAGTGTAAACGATTATACCATCAGGGCGGCAAAAATACCAGATGCTTTGAGCGTTGCATGTGTTTTGCGCATGCCTGAAAATGAGCGATGAGCACTGCCCGCCCCTCACGTGCGCAGCAAGCCAAGCCCGAAACGATATGACATACCTCGTCGGTCAGCGTCTGGGCCGTTATGAAATTGAAGAAGAGATTGGACGTGGCGGCATGGCGCGCGTGTATCGCGCCGTGGATACGTCGCTGCGGCGCACGGTGGCGCTCAAAGTGCTTGCGCCTCAGCTTGCGGTAGACCCCGAGTTTGCACACCGCTTCGAGCGCGAGGCCGTGCTGGCGGCCAATTTGCGCCACCCCAACATTGTCGGCATCTATGACGTTGGTGAGCAGGACGGCATGCGCTATATTGCCATGGAGTATGTGCGTGGTCGCAGCCTGTATTCGATTATTGAGGAGCGCGGCGCGATTGGCCTTGGCAATGCTGTAGGCGTGGTAGAGGCGGTGGCCTCCGCGCTGGACTACGCCCATGTCCAGGGCGCGGTACACCGCGATGTTAAGCCGCAGAACATCATGATCGACATCGAAGGCCGCGTGCTGCTAACGGATTTTGGCATTGCCCAACCGCCTGAAGGTAATGAACGCCGTGAGCGGCTAACCCGCACCGGCGTGTTCATGGGTACACCCGAATACATCTCGCCAGAACAGGCATCGGCTGAGCGGGTAGACGGACGCAGCGACCTGTATTCGCTCGGCATCGTCACGTATGAAATGATCACTGGCAATGTGCCATTTTCTGGCTCAACGCTCCAGATTATCGTGGCCCATGTCCAACATCAGCCGCAGCCGCCATCCTCGCTTGTGCCAGACCTGCCGCGCGAGCTCGACCGAGTCATCGGGCGCATTCTGGCAAAGAATCCTAATCAACGCTTCGCCAGCGGCGCGGCGTTCACTAGCGCACTGCGGATTGTCGCCCGTAAAAACCTTGTACCAATCGCCACGGCCGCTCAACTTGCCACGCTTGCCACGCCACATACGTCGGCTGGTCAGGAAACCATGCTGCTTGGTCAGACGCCGGGTTCGATGCCGGTGCCGCCACGTGATGACTCTGCGCCTTCTAGCAGTGAGCCAACGCAGGTCGGCGCGTCGCCACTGATTGAGTCGCTGCCGCCGCGCCGTCGCCCGGTGCCCGCGCGCCCGCGCTTTGCGGAAGAAGAGCCGCGTCGCCCGGTGGCTGCGCCACAGTCAATCGCTGGAGGCGCAGGCGGTGGCGGCCGTCGCATTCCATGGACAATGATCGTTGGTGGATTGCTTGGCGGCGCACTGTTGCTGCTTCTGGTTGTGTTGTTCCGTGACACCAATGCAACCGATACAAACCCGTTCCAGCATCCATTAGCGACAGTGATTGTGGAGCCGCTGTTTCCGACGGCGACCTCTACGCCGACACCCACCGAGACGCCATCACCCACGGCAACACCGACACCAACCATCGAGCCGACAGCTACACTTGTGCCGACCCAGGTGCCTGCGCCACCTAGCACACCAATACCTGTGTTGCCGACGTTTACGCCGGCACCTGTGTTGCCAACGTTTACGCCAATACCGCCTACTGACACACCGCTGCCACCAACGCTGGAACCAACCGCCCCTATCACGCCGACGATTGAAGCAACGGCGTATCCACCACCAGTGGAGTCGCCCGCGCAGACCCCAACACAAGAAGCCGCGCAACCGTCGCCCACGGCAACCAACGCGACCACCGCTACCACAGTGTTGACCGCAACAACCCTCACAATGACGCCACTGCAAGAAACCGTACTGCCGTCGCAGTTACCAACCTTAGCAGCAACAGCTACTGTAACAGCGACATTGATTATCGAAACAGCGACGCTTGCGGCTGAAACAACGACAGCCACGGTAACGGTCACAGCGACGTTCACGCCGACAGCCGCCACTCCAGCTAATAGCACAACGACATCGCAACAGGAGGAAGCGCAGCCATCACCCTCCACTGCAAGCAAGCTCGATCAGCCGCCGCCTGCCACCATGATGGCTACACTTGAAGCTACACTGGAGCACACACCGTAAAACAGTGGCATCAGACGAATGCGAAAAGAAGACGCGGCACGTTGTAGCGTGCCGCGTGTTGTTTATTTTCGGAACCAGCCTTTTTTCGGTGGCGGATTTTCAACTGTCTGACGAAGTTTTGCCAGGTCAGCTTCAATTGGCGATGCGTCAGGGGGAGGCATCTGCGGCGCGGGCGGCATGTCTGCAGGCGGCTGCTCATCTGTAGACGGCTGCTCAGCGGCGGGTAGCTGCTCGGCCACCTGAGCTTCAGCCATGCGCTCTGGCGCTGCATCATCAGCCACGTCGTAGGGCAGCGGCCCAGACACGGCCCCGAGCGCCTCAAGCCAACTCCACAATGCGCGCTGGCGGGCCGCGTTGTTTTCAGGCAAATGCAGCGGACGGCCACGCGCGTCAATAATCACGCCCAGGACGCTGCCGCTAATCTCAGCGACCTCAGACGATACTTCTTTGCCGGGCGCGTTTTGCCCGATCCGCACGCCACTCGCCGGGCGCAGCGTCAGTCGAGCGCGCTGACCGACGGCTAACGGTAATCGCCCAATCTGGCCATGCTCCACGCTGATCTTCCGTCGCTCGCTACCAATGATCTCTAGCTCGGCCTCAACAGCGACACCATTCGCCCGTCCGCTGCTCAACGTAGCAACGCATGTCGCCAATGGAGTGTTTGCGAGCAAATCTTGGTCGAGCAGCGTAAATGCTGCGTCGGCATCGTACAGCGCAAGCGTACCACATGCCGCCAGCAAACTTAATGCATCCAGATACACATTTATCGCGAAGGCGCTTTCTTCGGTCCCAGGCTGCAAGGCATCAAGCGCCAGCAGCGCGGCAAAGCCAGGGTGCGGCACATGCGCAAGCACGCCGCCGCGAAGCATGACCATGGTATACAACGCAGCGCCGCGTTCGTCATGTAACAGATCGAGCGCCATGCGCAACGCTTCGCGGGCCAGCGCATGGTCAATCAGCACATCTTCGCGTGTTACCGGCAGCGCATAAGGCCGCAACATCTTGTTAAGCAGCCGCTGCACCAGTTCTTGCTCAGAGATGACAAACGGCAGCCAGCGACTGATTGCTGCCGCGCCGCGCTCGGCCAGCAGCGTTCCGATACCGTAACTAACGCCGATACCGCCCAGCACTACCGGGCTATACAGCCCCTGACTGTGCAGGTAGGCAGCCGTGCTGGCAGCGCCGACATCTAATGTAAGCACATCTTGCTTATGCTGCTCTGCCAGAAAGCGGGTGATCAGCCCATTCGCCTCAGCAACCGTGCGAACTGGCGCAGCGCACAGCCGCCGCAGTGCCGCCATGCCGGGCAATGTTGGTAGTTGCTGCTCGTCATACAATTGTGCAAGCGCTTGCCGGGCAGGCTCCAGTTGCTCATGGTCGAGCGACGGGCGCAAATTATCAACTACACGCAACGCGGTCTTCTGTGACAGCGCCTCGATGACGCGCTCACGCCCCTCGCTATTGCCAGCGAAGATCACATGACGCGTGCCCAACCCGCCAGCGCCATCGTCATTGCGCGCTCCATTAGATGTCAGGCCAACGATGTGTGCCATGCGCACGAGCGCATGTTCAGCGCCATCATCCAGCCCACCAGCCAGCAACACCACATCTGGGCGTAGACTAACTAAACGCTGTACCTGCCGCTCGATCCACAGAGATCCGCGACGAGCCGGGTGCAGCGGTATCGTTGAGGGTAATCGTTTGCAAAACGCTTGTGTATGTAGCGTGACTAGCGCGCAAGGCACTACGCGCTGAGATATCGCTCGACACGGCGGCGACCACAAGCGACATGTAGCCAGCCGCACTGGTCGTTGCAACCACAGCGTTGATGCCATCGCGCTCGGCGTTCTGTGGCATGAGCAACTGGTCTTCATGCAAGAGACGCCGCCCGGTCGTTGCGGCAATCTGCTCAACGGCCTCGCGAATGGCAAGTGTCGCATCCTCGAAGGGCGGCTCGGTGGTACTTGGCACCTCCGCCAATCCAATCAGGCGCGCAACGCCATCCACCGTGTCAACAAGCACAGCACGGGTAGTCACACTACCGATTTCAACGACAAGTACCGCACCTGGTTCATTGGCCATAATTTTCTCGATGCAACAGAAATGAAGAGCAATGTGTATTGCACATGACACGCATGCTGACTACCCGGCAAGTTGGGTCAGCGTTGTGATGATGAATTGTAGCCGCTCAATCAGTGCGCTCATGTAGGTTTGCACGGCGCTTGCAAAGAAGAAGCCAAATGCAATCATCAGCAGCCAGTGGCCAACCACCGCTACCGACACTACCGCCTGACCGCCGCGCTGTTCACGTGGTACGGTGTAATAAAAAGCGCTGAGCGTTACCACAGTGCCGATCGCCAGCACCACCACACCGACAACCTCAGCAATGCTGCCATTCAGCGGGCGCGCGGTATCAAGAATTTGCGGCACCAGCGTGCCCGCAATCGCGCCGCCGACCGCCAGCGCTGTGCCGACACCAAAGATAATGGCAAGCGGAATATTTGCCAGCCATGAGAGTCGCTGCCGGGGCGCAATGCGCGGCAGCAGCAGTATGCCCAGCACCAATGGCACGCCATAGAGCACAAGCTGACTGTTGCCGCCGGTTGCAAGACCGACCACTGCTGGAACCAGCACTTGATGGTAGGCAACCACAAATGCCAGCCCAAGCGATACGCCGACGAACAAATACTGCGCCACGCGAAACAGCGGATTATCGCCCAGAATGCGGCTCAGGACCATGACCGTTAGCACGACGGCGATGATGTTGACAACAAGTTGTGTCACGAGGCATTCCTTCCTCGATTGGCTGCCGCACGCGCGCCACCGATCACAATGCTTACCAGCAACAGTGCCGCAAACACCAGCAAACCAAGCCGCTGCTGACCATACTGTGCTTGAATGCTCCCATCGGTCGCTGCCGCGCCACGCAATTCTTCGTAGGCCAGCGCGCCTGATTTTCCGGCAAGATAGTACACATTTGGCTGCCGCATGTACGGCTGGGTAATTGGCGCTGTTTCAGCAGGCAGCAAAAATGTTATCGGCTTCTGTGGCACGCTACGATGAATCTGCTCCATCCAACCTTGCACATCCAATGGTTCGTCGGCTAGCACCAACACGGCAGAGAAGGCATCAAGGCTAGTGAGTGGCGTGTTCGTTCGGAAGCCTTGCGCAAGCGGGCTGATATTGGCATCATCGCCGTAGAAGTCCGAACGAAGCGCGCCAGGAAGATCTTGTGCCAGAGAGCGGAGCGCCACCTCGCCGCCCGGCTTATAGCCCAACCAGATATAATCCAAGCCGCCACGCTCATACCCTGCCTTGGCCAGCGCACTCCGCAGATTAAAGGCTACCAGCGTGCCCTGCGGGTCGGTGCTGACAATGACCAACTTTACCTTCTTCGCCAGAAGTTGCCCTATCACCGCCTGCTCAAGCGGGCGCAACTCGCTGATGCGGCGCGCGTTCCATTCATAGCCCACCAGCACCACGTCGTTCTCGTTTAAATTATTCAGCATGTTGAACAATGGCTGCGCGCTTGGTACAACCGGTGGCACCTGCAAGCTTGATGACATGGCAGGCACAAGCAGCCCGGCCAACAGCACGATCAACAGCACCAGATACAACAACCGCTCAGCACCGGCGCGACGGCGAGCAGGCACAGTTTCCGGTGCCGCTACCGGCATTACTTCCGGCGCAACTGCAAGCCGCTCCAACAGTGCAACCGCCTGGAGGTGCTCCTGTGAGCGCACTGGCGCGGCGGGCGGCGCAAGGCGCGGGCCAGGCTCCTCGGGCATAACGAGGGGCGCTTCTTCCTCAACACCGCCGATGCGGCTCAGCCAATCCAAGGCATGCGCATCGCGCTGGTCAGCCTCGGATCGTTGCTCGCGCTGTGCTTCCGTCGGACGCAGCCATGTCGGGAGTTCTGCGCCTCCAAAAAATTCACTTTCCGGCTCATCGACCGCTGGTTCTTCTACTTCTTCCGCGCCAATGTCATCAAACCAGGTTGATGCATCTGAAGCATCTTGAGCCGATGCAGCCGGCTCAGCTTCCGTAGGCGGCGACGTATCCATGGGCGCGTCGTGTAGCCATGCTGGCAAATGCGCATCGCCCGGCGCGCCTGAAGTTGGCAGAGGCGCGCCAGATTCATCCCGCAGCCACGGGGGCAAATCGTCGCGCTGCTGCTCAGCCTCGGCTGACTCTGAACGCAACCATGGAGGCACATCCTCATTCGTTGCAGCCGCCTCAGGGGACATGTCCGGAACACTCGCGCTTTCAGCTTGCAACCAATCCGGAACCTCGTCGGGCACTTCGCTGGGCGGCGTCACATTATCTGAAGCCGAACCAGCATCGCGCAACCAATCAGGTACGTCCTCTACACCGGGTACCGGTTCCTGCTCCATGGCGGTTGGAGCGGACTCATCGGTCCGCAACCAATCCGGAACATCTCTGGCTAGCTCGCTTGGAGGCACCGCAACGCCTATATCTTGCAGCCAATCTGGTACATCAGTTGTTGCAGGCTCTTCACGCTCCTCGGTCTGGAGCCATGTTGGCGCTTCGCTACTGGGTTGTGTGGACTGCTGCGCTTCGTCTTGCAGCCAATCTGGTACATCAGTTGTTGCAGGCTCTTCACGCTCCTCGGTCTGGAGCCATGTTGGCGCTTCATCTGCCTCAACATCATCTTCTGTCCGTTCAGCATCCTGCAACCATTCAGGAATATCGTATGGTGCCCTCGCGCCAGGTGCAAGCGACTCGAACGGCTCGGCCTCAGCGCCCTGCGTTGTATCAACGTCCTGGAGCCATGCCGGCACATCAGTTGACATGTTGCGCTGCTCGGCGGGTGTCTGAGAAGACAACGGCTCATTGAACCACGACGAGGTCGAGGACTCCTCATCGGAGGGCGCTTGCAGCCACGCCGGTGCCTCCGTTGGCGGGTTGGCGCTGCTAACATCAGACTGCCCCTCGAACGAGAATGGCGCAATATCAGGATTTATCTCCTGATCATTTGACATGACCTCGCGCACTTCATCAAGTGGCGCTTGGTTCAACCAGTTTGGTACACCTGACTCATCTTCGACAAAGGTAGCAGGTTCGGAACTCGATGATGCTTCAGAAGGACTATCATCGTCTTGTAGCCATGCTGGCACATCACTTTGTGCAGATGTTTCGTCGCTGGGTTCAGAAGCAGGCAACCATTCAGAAGCAGCTTCAGACGAGGAAGACGCATGCACATCTGTAGCGTCAAGATCATGCAACCAGTTTGGTGCGCTAGTATCGTCAGAATCAGTAGGCGTGTTGCGCTCAACATCCGTTGGCGTCTGACTGCTCCATGTAGGTGTAGACGAGCTACCAACATTTGCATCAAGATCATGTAACCAGTCTGGCGTATCAGCAACTGGTTCGCTGCCAGAACGTTCGGTGCTTTCAAGATCAGCGCGTAACCAATCCGGCAAATCTTCTTCGTCAGGTTGCTCAGCAGGCACCTGGTTGGCAGTGTCGTTTATATCAGCGCTCAGCCAGTTTGGCACATCCTGCGTTTCAGCACTGTCCGCATGCGCTGATTCCTGTTGCATCCAGTCCGGCACATCGCCTGTTGAGGACTGCTGCATGGACGGTGCCTCAGGCTCGCCCAGGTCACGCAGCCAGTCCGGCACAGCTTCGGATTGATTATCAACAGGAGTCTCGGACGTTTCTGACGAAGCGCGCTGCATCCAGTCGGGCACATCGCCTGTTGAGGGCTGCTGCATGGACGGTGCCTCAGGCTCGCCTAGATCACTCAGCCAGTCCGGCACATCGACATCGCCGCTCACGGAGGAGGAAGCCGTATCCGACTCCGCAACATGCAGCCAATCTGGTACATCGCCTGCTGCTGATGTATCCTCTTCGCCTAAGTCAGCAAGCCAACTTGGCATGCTTGCTGCCGCTTGTTCCGATGTCTGAGGCTCAGCATCAAGCCATGATGCCTGTGACGAAGGCGTTGCCGGTGTATCAGGAGATGGCTCGCCTGCGTCGGAAGGGCGCGGTGGAAGCGGAATACCACGCAGCCATGCGGGAAGATGTTCATTTGAATTAGATGGATTGTGACTCACCGCACCTCTGCCTAACGGTCAAGATAAGGCTGATCAAAGCCGAGCAGGACTCGCACGCCAGCAACTAGCGCACCAAGCGCACTGCCCAGCAGCAGTCCGCGCGCACCGGCTAGCACAAGATAATTGTTCACCCAGCGCACGCCATCACCAAAATACGGTAGCACCTCAACCTGCGGCAGCCCGGCAGCCAACAGTACCACAAGCCCAACCATGGTGATCACCAGTGCGTCGGCGGTGCGTCGGCGTACTGCGCGAAGCGCGGCGCTCAGACTAAAAAATGCCAGCAGTGCCAGAAACGACGCGGCAAGTGGCTGATAGATGGCATTAAACAGATCAAGAACAGGCGGATCAATGAGCTGGGGAAAGAGAATGTAACCGTTTGGGGTAAACCCAATCACGGTTCCACTTACAATGACAACGATCATGGACAGCAGCAGCACAACGCTGTAGCCCCAATCCGCCTGCCGCCGCACAACCCGCACGAGATGCGTGATAACGACGCTCAGCAGACCGACGACCAACGACAGTGCAACGAGCAGCGCCGCCCAACCAATCAAAAGACGCGCAAAAGCATCAATGCCGGGGAGAGTTGCGGCAAAATCAACCAACACAATTACGCCGACAACGCCAGCGATCAGGGTAGCAAGTAATCGTTTGAGATCGCGGAACAACATCCTGCACTCCGCAGAAAGCTACACGCCCAGAGGTAGGCCAAGTGCTGCCAACACCAGCAACACCAGCACGGCCAGAATCACAACCGTGCGCAGCACATCTTGTGTTAGCAGGCGCGCTGATGGTTCCGGCGCGCGTGCGAGGTAAGCCTCTGCCACATAAATTTCTTCGCCAATCAGCGCGCCATCGGCAGTGAGATAGATGAGTGGCAAAGCAGTTGTGGTGGCAGCGCCTGCAACCTGTGGAATGCCATCCTGCGCGCCAACTTCACCTGCCAGCAAAAACTCTTGCCCAAAGCTACCAATCAATTGGCTGGCCTCTAGGCGCTGACGCCCGTACAGCGTTGTCACGCCCGATACATACGCTAAGGGATCTTGATGCGCCAGTAGCTGCACATTGACTGGATTGTAATCCTGGCCGAGGCCCGCCCGTTGGTATGCCTGCCGCAAAAAGCCTCGCAACGCCAGGTGCGCCACAGCATCGCCGCTGCTGGCAAGCACCGGCGCACCATTCAGCGCTGCCTCAGTTGCCACGCGCTCTGCAGCCAGCAACCCAACCACCGTTTCCAAGGTTGTCGTGCGCTGCCCAACTGAACCACTACCAGGCGACAGGTGAATCGTGCGCCCCGTCTCCGCACCACGCTCAAGCGCTCGCCGAGTGGGATCGAGCGCGGGCAAAGGCCGACGATATATCGGGCGCGTGTTCTTTGCGGCACGCTGGTGATGCACCAGGCTTAAAATAGCGACGGTGAGAACGATTAGAAGCAGGAGCCATGTTTCCTGAGGAAGCGCCAATGGCACAAGCAGCCTCGCACAATTCTTTACAAGAGAAAGCCATACGGCTGCTCCGAGTGTAGCTCAAAAGATATTGTTTGTCAACTATCGCGCTGGTCCACCATGGCGTGTAGTACTTTCCATCCATGCTCGTTATCGAGCGCAGCTACATAATCACGCCAACGCGTGTGGGGCAAAAACGGCTGTGTGAACAAGGCAACTTGGCTTGCGACGACACCAAGCGGGGCAACAATGTCCAGAAGCATGCGCGATGGAACGAGCAAGCGATGACGTGACAAGGTATCGACGAGGTCTTGCAGCACCTGTGTACGTTGTTCATTGTTCATGGCAGAAGTTATGTGTTTCCTTTACGTGGTTCACGGAAGGTGTCGGAGTCAAGCATGACAGTAACCGGGCCATCGTTGACCAACGAGACCTGCATATAAGCGCCAAAGACACCTGTTTCAATACGGAGATCATGGTTGCGCATGGCTGTGACAAACGCATTCACCAACGGCGCAGCTTGCTGGGGGGGCGCTGCACCTGCGAAGCTGGGCCGCCGCCCGCGTCGCGTATCGGCGTACAACGTGAACTGTGACACGACGAGTGCGCTGCCGGCAACGTCCACCAGTGAGCGATTGAAGCGCCCTGCTTCATCGGAAAAAACACGGAGTTGCGCGGTTTTATCTGCCAACATGGTCGCCTCAGCCAGGCCATCTTCCGGGCCGACGCCCAACAGCACGAGCAGCCCGTGGGCAATCTGCCCGACAATAACGCCATCAACAGCGACAGAAGCCTCACTGACACGCTGTATCAATGCTCTCATGGCTAGTGCCATGACACGATCGTACGATTCCAGGACATACTTGAGGAGTGTATCATACCACCGTGTCCATCTTTATTTTCCACCATGTCCGTTTTGCAAATGCGCAAATACAATCCGCCCGGTTTGTGTTTGGTAAATGCGGGTAACCACCGCAGATACCTTATGGCCAACCAGTTGCCGCGCTTCCTCCACCACGATCATGGTGCCATCGTCGAGGAACGAAATCCCTTGTTCGCGCTCACGGCCCGCATCACGAATAGTCACCTCGATATCTTGACCGGGCAAAACTGGCGGGCGCACTGCATCAGTTAATTGATTGAGGCTAAGTACCTTGACGCCTTGAAGCCCCGCGACGCGCCCAAGATTATAATCGTTGGTGATAATGGGGCACTTATACTGGCGCGCCAGCACAACGAGTTTATCGTCAACTTCCTGAACTTCTGCAACGTCCACATCCACGATTTCAATAGGCGTCACCGACTCCTTCTGCATGGCGTTAAGCATTTCCAGGCCACGCCGGCCTTTACTTCGGCGCATATCATCCGAGGAGTCGGCCAGTAACTGCAACTCAGCCAGCACAAAATGCGGCACCAGCAGCGTTCCTTCGAGGAAGCCAAGCTCGCTCACAGCTGCGATGCGCCCGTCAATGATAGCCGACGTATCGATCAAGTAGCGATGCGATGGCTGCAACGAGTCAAGCACCTGTTGCGGCACGCCCAGGGAACTCTGACGAGTTTGCAGCAGCCCCGCAATTTCTTTGCGGCGTGTGACAAACACCAAGCCGCCAAGATATGCCAGCGCACCAGCAACAATAACTGGCAAGAATTGGCCAAGTGGTGATGGCAAAAAACTGAGCGGAACCGACAGGAGAAGCGCAAACAATGCGCCAAGCAGCGCGCCAAATACCATGGCCGTCAACTCGACGATCGAGATGCTACGAATATAACGAATCAGCCGCCGTATCGGTTCAACCGTCCAGCGGTGGGTTGTCAACAAGCCTAAACCTGCTCCTGCAAGCGTCAATAATTGTGAGGCTACAACTTCATCGGCAGTTGGTTGCGCACTTGAGAGCGCCCGGCCAATCTGCGCACCAATGTACGCGAGCAGCAGCATTCCAGCTATTCGGGCAAGAAAGTTCAGGCTAATCTTCATCGTTCACCATCGAGCGCATGATCCATCACTTCAACAATGGAGCGCACTTCCGTGGTGCTCAAGCCGTCAATGCGCGCAGTTGTTCCGCCAGTTGGCACAAGCGAGCGCCCAAACCCTAGCTTGGCGGCTTCACTGAGCCGCCGATCCAGGTGGCTAACGCTCCGCAGCTCACCCGACAGCCCAACTTCACCGACCAGCGCCATGTCCGTCTTGACACGCTGGTTGCGAAACGAGGAGGCAATCGCCACCGCGACGGCCAGGTCAACGGCAGGCTCTGCAATGCGTAGCCCGCCGACGATATTGACATACACATCTTGATTGAACAGCGGCAAGCCAACACGCTTGCTCAACACTGCAATCAGCATCAGCAAGCGATTCATATCAAAGCCGTTTGCGGTGCGGCGTGGCTGCGCGCTGGCAGTGCTGGCAGTGAGCGCCTGCACCTCGACCAGAATGGGGCGCGTGCCTTCCATAGTCACGGCAACGGCAGAACCGGGCGCGCCAGCATTGCGCTCCGCGAGAAACACCTGTGATGGATTCGGCACCTCGCGCATGCCGTCCTGCACCATCTCGAACACGCCCACTTCGTTGGTCGAGCCGAAACGATTTTTGATACCGCGCAGCAGCCGGTACTGGTGAAAGCGCTCGCCCTCAAGGTACAGCACCGCATCGACAATGTGCTCCAGCACACGTGGGCCAGCAATTGCCCCCTCTTTTGTGACATGCCCAACCAGAAAAATCGGCGTGCCACTTTCTTTGGCGACCCGCAGTAGCCGCAATGCTCCTTCGCGTACCTGGCTGACGCTGCCCGCCGCCGAGCTAAGATCTTCCAAATAGACTGTTTGAATCGAGTCCACCACAACCAGGCGCGGCTGCACGCTTTGAATCTGATCAATGATAGCTTCCAGACTCGTTTCGGCATACACCAGCATGTTCTCGGGATCAAGACCCATGCGGTCGGCGCGCAGTTTGATTTGCTGGGTAGATTCTTCAGCAGACACATACAACGCTGGCCCAACCTCGTCCGCAAAGTGGGCTGCAACCTGCGTCAACAAACTCGTCTTGCCAATACCGGGATCGCCGCCAATCAACACAAGACTGCCCGGCACCAATCCGCCGCCGAGTACCCGCGCAAATTCTTCGCCTAGCACCGGCAGCCGCTCAAAGCCACCTACCGCAACTTTGCGCAACGGAACGGGCTGGTTGGTGTCTAAGGTCATACGACGACCACGGCCGGTAGACTCTTTGCGCTCAGTCTGCTCGACTAGGCTATCCCATGTGCCGCAATCGGGGCAGCGCCCAGCCCAGCGCGCCTGCTGTGCTCCACATTGCTGACAAACAAAAACAGTTCGCGTTTTAGCCATGTCTTTTCAATTCAATTCCAACCGCTATGTTGGTATATTTCAATGCATGTCGAAGATATACTATTACTTTATTTTTATGTATGATAATCTGATTATAACACGAAGAGGCTGTGAGCAACCGCTCACAGCCTCTTCAAACCGTCACTTATGTGCTACACAACCGCGTCGGCTTCTTCCTCAACCTTGTCATCCACCTCACGCGCGGGCCGCAACCGAAGATAGGTCTCGCCGCTTTCCAGCGTAGCCGTATCGACAACAACTGTATCACCAGGCCCAAAACGACCTTCCAACACGCCCTCGGACAGAGGATCCTCAATCAGGTTTGTAATGATACGGCGTAGCGGGCGAGCACCATATGCCGGGTCGTAGCCGCGCTTTGCCAACAGATCGAGCGCGCTATCGTCCAATTCGATCGTGATGTTGTGCTCGCGCAGCCGCTCACGCACCTTGTTCAACTCAAGGTCAGCAATCTGCCGAATCTCGGCATCTGTTAGCGGCGGGAAGATAATCGTCGCGTCAATGCGGTTTAAGAATTCCGGACGGAACATCTGCCGCAACGCATCTTCGACCTTCTTACGAGTGTCAGTTGCATCAATATCCTGGCCGCTATTGAAGCCGATCTTCGACGCGCGGCGAATGTGTTCGGTACCCACATTCGAGGTCATGATGATAATCGTATTGCGGAAATCCACCCGGCGGCCCTTGCCGTCCGTCAAGTGCCCATCCTCCAGCACCTGTAACAGCAGGTTAAAGGCGTCCGGATGCGCCTTCTCGATCTCATCGAACAACACGACTGAGTACGGCTTGCGGCGTACGGCATCGGTAAGCTGACCGCCCTCACCATAGCCGACGTAGCCCGGAGGCGAACCGACCAGGCGCGATGTCGTGTGGCGCTCCTGGAATTCCGACATGTCGATCTTGATGAGTTGCTCTTCAGAGCCAAACATGAACTCCGCCAGCGACTTCGCCAGTTCAGTCTTGCCAACGCCTGTCGGGCCAAGGAAGATAAACGAGCCGATTGGCCGCTTGGGATCCTTGAGGCCCGCGCGCGCGCGACGCACCGCTTTAGCAACAATAACAATCGCTTCCTGCTGACCAACCACGCGGCTGTGGAGCGCGCTCTCCATCTGGAGCAGCCGCACTGTTTCGTCGCCCTTCAGTCGCTTCACAGGCACACCGGTCCACATGGCAACGACATCGGCAATGTCTTCTTCAGTAACGTAAGGTCGCTCAGCAACCTGCTCACCCTGACCAATCCCCATCTCGCCTTCGATCTTGGAGATTCGCTCAAGCATGCGCTCCTCACGGTCCCGCAAGTCGTTGGCAAGATCATATTGCTGATCCTCGACTGCAGCCTCGCGCTCCTTGCGGATAGCTTCCAGACCACGCAGTGCATCGCGGAGTGACGGTGGGGTTGCCGAGCGTGTCATGCGCACGCGCGCAGACGCTTCATCAATCAAATCAATTGCTTTATCGGGCAAGAAGCGATCAGGCACGTAGCGCGCTGACAGATACGCCGCCGACTTGATTGCATCATCGGAAATCTGAAGCTGGTGAAAATCCTCATAGCGGCTTTTGATACCACGCAGAATTTCGACCGTGTCTTCAACCGTCGGCTCATCCACCATCACTGGTTGGAAGCGCCGCTCCAGAGCTGCATCGCGCTCGATGTACTTGCGGTATTCATCAAGCGTTGTGGCACCAATCACCTGCATCTCGCCACGGGACAGAGCTGGCTTCAGAATGTTAGCCGCATCCAGCGTGCCTTCCGCGCCGCCCGCGCCAATGATAGTGTGGAACTCATCAATGAACAGGATGCAGCGCGTTTCCTTGATCTCGTCTACCACACGCTTCAGCCGCTCCTCAAACTGGCCGCGATACTTCGTGCCAGCTACTAGAGCGCCCATGTCAAGCGTCACAACGCGCTTGCCCTTGATGCTATCTGGTACCTCGCCAGCAATAATGCGCTGTGCAAGGCCCTCAACAATTGCCGTCTTACCAACACCCGGCTCGCCAATCAGCGCCGGATTATTCTTGTTACGGCGGGAAAGAATCTGTATCACACGCTCGATTTCGTTCGCTCGGCCAACCACAGGATCGAGCCGCCCTGCTTCAGCCATTTCCGTCAGATCAGTACCCAACGCATCGAGGTACGGTGTTTTGCTTTGACGCTGCGATGACGACGATGAAGATGACGAGCTTGAACGCTCCATAGAACTTCCTGTTCCCTGTCGCAGCACCCGCATGACTTGCGTGCGAACCTGCTCAAGCGATACACCCATGATATCGAGCACACCTGTTGCAACGCCTTCGCCGTTACGCACAAGGCCAAGTAGCAAATGTTCTGTACCGATATAGTGGTGATTTAGCCGCTTGGCCTCATCGACAGCATATTCAATAACCTTCTTAGCCCGAGCGGTCAGATCTGATCCTGTCGCGACGGACCTTCGCCAACACCAACAATGAATTCAACCGCATGGCGCGCCTGCGCCAGCTTCACTCCTAAATCGTCGAGCACACGTGCAGCAACGCCCTCGCCTTCACGAATAAGGCCAAGTAACAAATGCTCTGTACCGATGTACGGGTGATTAAATGCGCGCGCCTCTTCAGTTGCGAGTTGCAGTACCTGCTTGGCTCGCTTCGTAAACTTATCAAATTGCCTATCGGCCATATTCCTTCTCCAAACTAGTTACAGATTGGATCTCCACTGTTGCACATGCACCTCACATCCCTACTATAATTCCTACGCTTGTTTTCTCACAACCAGAAATTGGCAACAAGTGGACCAACATATATAGGGCATGGAAGTATTACGCTTCTTGATCGGCCTCGCTTTGAACATCTTCGCCGCCAGGCTGTTCTTCACCCGATAAGCGTAAGCTTAACCCGATACGCTTCCGCACAGGATCGATGCGAATAATCCGCATCTGCATCTGGTCGCCCTCCTGTACAACATCACGCGGATGCTGCACGCGATCATCGCCCATTTCGGAAACGTGAATCAGCCCTTCCACACCATCCTCAAGGCGCGCAAATGCGCCGAACGAGGCAAGCTGTGTAATCGTTCCCTGCACCACTTCACCAAGTTGATAGCGATCGCCCACGGTCTCCCACGGCTCTTCTTGCGTCCGTTTAATTGACAGTGCAATCCGCTTGCGATCATTATCAATACTCAGAACATACACCTGCACCGTATCACCAGGTTTCAGGACTTCACTTGGATGTTTCACCCGGCTCCACGAAATCTCAGAAAGATGCACAAGACCGTCTGCCCCACCAATATCAACGAAGGCACCAAAGTCACAGACAGACGTCACAACACCGGTGCGAATATCACCTTCCTTGAGTGACGACAACAACTCGTCTTTGCGCTCCTCGCGTACTTCTTGTACGGCCTGGCGCTCTGAAAGGATGAGTCGATTGCGACTACGATTAATCTCAATCACCTTGAGCGGTAACATGGTACCAACTAACTTAGCCATGTCGCTCTGCTTCTGCGTTTCAGGCCCACGGCTAATACCGGAAACCTGCGACGCTGGCACAAAGCCGCGTACGCCATCAAGATTAACCAGCAACCCACCTTTATTATAGTTCGTCACCTTGGCTTCAAGAACGTCCCCACTCTCATGAAATTGTTGCAGGCGCCGCCAACTCTTCTCTTGGCGAGCCTTGTCAAGCGACAAAATCGCTCGACCTTCCTTGTCCTCTGCCTGAACTACAAAGACGAGCAACGTTTCGCCAGGCTTAAAATCAGCCCGCTCCTCAGGAGCAAGCGATTGCATCTCACGTGTCGGGATAACGCCTTCAGCCTTCGCACCAATATTGACAAGCACTTCATCCTTATCAACCTGCATGATCGTGCCGTCAACCGTATCACCGTACTGCAAATTATGATAATCATGGGCAGGATCAGCTAAAAACTGCTCCATCAATGCACGATCATCGTTCTCCTCATGCGAGGAACCATTTTCAGCACTGGGTACCTGGGAATTGTAGCCTTCGAGCATGGCTGGTTCTCACTCTTCCAAGCGCGTTGCTCACAGTCAGCGGACAAAAGCGGCGAAACATCAAATCAAGTGGTGTCGTTTAGAGATTATTATACGGGTTTCAAAGTCAAAAAGCAAGGGTTTCACATCGTGTAACGCTTTGTGTCGCGTCATCTACAATGTTGCAGACCTGCTTGCGCAATCATAATACATGGATTCCGAGCGACAGACAGTGTTCGCATAGGTAGACTATGATCTGTGATGCATAACAAGTTTCTTTGACAGTCAGCGTACATAATGCTACAATACATGGTATTTGAATAAAGCATATCTGTGCTTCAGAACACCTTTTCTAGTGTAGCCTTTTGTGCCAGATGTGTAAAGAGATGTTGACCTCAGTTATGATGACTAACAACTACTCTTCACTTCGTTCGGGCCAATCTGTTCGTAGGCATCTATGTAAATCGTGCGCCACTCAATTCATCATAATCGAACGTAGTTCTTACTATTTTTGTGTGGCTGTCATGCGATCACAAGCGTCGCTACGTATACTATGCAGTTCTGTCATATTGTAAAGCAATATGCGTCAAAAGTATATTGATATCCTCTCTAATATATGATACAATGGACCCATCTTCGAACATACGTTCTAATAGTATATCGCGTGAAGTATAGTGCGTAAGTTGTGGCTGATTTTCATGATGACGCTGCTTGTTGGCTGTGGACAGCCATTGCAAATAGACACGCGCGCAGCAAGTGCACAGCCATCACCTCCATTGATGGTTGTGACGGCGACGGGATCTGCTGTCGCGCCTTCAGGGTCGGGCAGTGCTGCTACTCCAGCGCCTGCTACGTCTACAGCAGTGCCGCAAGCGCTGCCTACACAAGTCGCGCCTGAGGCTTCTCAACTACCCACTGACGTACCGACAGTTGCCGCACCAACCATCTCGCCAACCACAATGCTGCCCAGCCGCCCAACAGTTGTAGTTGTGCCGCAAATTCCAACAACGACTAATGAGGAACGCTGGCGCGCTCTGCAAAAAGATCGTGTCGTTTTCCCTGAGCCACGTGTGTATATTGCACGTCGCCCAACAACATTATATTGGTATGACCCTTTATCGGGGCAAAGTTTGCCAGTCGGAACGCTGCTAGGACCATTTACTGCGCAAGCGGCGTTTATATTCCTACCTGCCAATGCGCCCGCGCTTGAAGTGCCTTATCGTATTAATGGTGATTTTGGTCTGACGTCTATTGCGCCAAGCGTGCAGCAGCGCATGGCTGCGGCCGGGTATACTGAATTTGCCGAGACCTATGTGTTGCTGTCTGATGCCATTGTGCAACAAAGTTAATGAAATTCTATCACTCCGATTATGTTTTGCAATGCTATAACATAACTTTTGTAGATATAATGAAGTTCTCTTATATAGAGTAGATATTGTGGTATTATCATGTAAGATTTGCAGCAGTGCATTCACGCATGAGGCAGAGGAGCATAGATGAGCAGTCGATATCTTGATATGGTACGCGGCCAGCGTCGCCGAAGTGGTGGGTTTCAATTCACTTCGAAGACGCTGCTTATGATTCTTGCACTGCTCGCCATGGCCGGCTCAGCCGCATACTGGTGGAGCGTGCAGTCCCAATTAACTGATAACCGTGTTATTGCGGTGTCATATACGATTCTGTTAGTTCTTGCGCCACCGTCGCTCACCTCGTTTCTCATTCCATGGTCGCCTGCAGGTATGTTGCTGCAAAAGATCAATGCACGCACCTGGGGGTATGGCGTCGTTGTCGCATGCTCGCTGTTCTTGCTGTATTATTCATTCCAGATTCAATGGTCATGGTGGGCCGCACAACCAGTCGTCGCCAACAGTGGACTCGTGTACCAGCAGGTGCTGATCGGCCTGATTGGCTTTATCATCATACCGGCACTGTTGTGGACGCCAGTGACGCCTGAGGAATTGGTCGAGCAGGTGCGGCAGGCCCATCTTGTGAAGCGCTATGAATTGCAAACCCAGGCGGACATCGCGATTCTGCGCGCGACGCTGCTCCGGGCGCAGGAAAAGGCGCTGGTCGGCTTTGCCAATCTGACGGTTGAAGAGCGTGCCGAGCTTGCGAGCGTGATGCGCGGCCTGGTTGCTGGCATTGACCAGACATTGCACGAAATTGGGCAGAGCGTCAAAACGGTTAGCGGTGCGACGGTGCATTTCGATGCGCTGGAAGATAACGAGGACATCCGCGAGGTACTCGATTATATCGGTGAAAGCTTGATCCAATCCACGCTGCTGGAACAGGGCCAGCATGAGGAGATATTCGAAAGCGGCATGGAAGATATGCGCCAATTGCGCGCATATACTGAGGACGATGAGCAGGTAGTACGGCCTACCCGCCCCCGCCGCTATGCTGACGATTCGCAGGCCGATGCGCGCTATGAGCGCAGACAGCCACGTCGCCGCCGCCCAGGGCGCGGTGAGTAGTCGAGGAGATAGAGCAAGCTATGGCAATGCGAGGGCACTGGCACGCAGACGGTGATGTTCTTTCTGAAACCGATTTGCAAGACTTAACTGACTTGCTGACGCTCCGAATTTATCACCGCTTTGGCTCACGTGCGTATGCACTGGATCGACATGATATTGCCGAACTAATCACGCCGTATGTCAGCGATCTTACTGAGGAAGACCAGCGGCTCCTGCCCTGGCTAGTGTGGGACTTGTTGCAAGAAGGCATGGAGATTGAATACGATTCGTAAATAATGACAGCGCGCATCGGTATTTTGGGCGGAACCTTCGACCCAATTCACTATGGACATCTCGCGATCGCAGAGGAAGTGCGTATAGCTCTTGCTCTCGATCGCGTTCTTTTTGTGCCAGCGGCCTACCAACCGCTCAAGGCCCACCGGCCCGGCGCTGACGCGCAGCACCGGCTTGCCATGGCACAACTGGCATGCGCGACAAACGCTTTTTTCAATGTATCTGATGCCGAAATCACACGCCCCGGCCCATCGTACACCGTGACGACGCTGCAAACGCTCCACGCTATGAACATGGGCGAGTTATTCTTCATTCTGGGTGCTGATGCCTTGAATGACCTTCCACGCTGGCGCGAGGCGGCACGCATTCCCGAACTTACAAACGTGGTTGCGGTGGAGCGTCCAGGCGCATCGTTTGACATGGAATCGCTTTTCACCGCGTTACCGACACTTCGCGAACGGCTCACTACACTAGACGGCCCACAACTTGACATTTCCAGCAGCGAGCTGCGGCGGCGAGTGATAGACAAGCGCCCGCTCCGCTACCTTGTGCCTGATGCTGTCGTCGACTACATTACCGAGCATGGGCTGTATCAATCATGATGAACATGCTTGCCGAAACTGCTGCCGCATGGGGCATTCCATTGACCACAACGCAGCTTGATCAATTTGCGACATACGCTGATGAATTGCGCCACTGGAACGAGCGCGTCAATCTGACTGCCATTACCGACCAGGAAGGCATTGTGTCGCGGCACTTTCTCGACTCGCTGCGATGCGCCCAGAGTTGGGGCAACGTGCCGCAGCGCCTCATCGATGTCGGTACCGGCGCTGGCTTCCCAGGGCTGGCACTGAAGATTGCGTATCCTGAAATCGCGCTGACGCTGGTTGAAAGCATTGCGAAAAAGGCAACCTTTTTGCGCCATATGGTCAACATGCTAAACCTCCAGCATGTCGAGGTCGTTGTGGCGCGGGCAGAGGCGGTCGGGCACGACCCGGCGCATCGCGAGCACTATGACGTAGTTGTAGCGCGCGCCGTGGCCGATTTGCGCGTGCTCGTAGAATACTGCCTGCCGTTGTGCCGCGTCGGCGGCCGTTTCCTGGCACCGAAGGGCAGTCAGATTAATGATGAGGTTACACGGGCGCAGTCTGCTATCAAACAACTCGGCGGGCAACTTCTGTGCGTTGAGCCAGTCGATGTGCCCGGCGTAGAGCAGCGCGCGCTGGTTGTTATCGAGAAGCGCAAGCCGACACCTGCGCAATTTCCTCGCGCCGTTGGCGTACCAGGTAAAAAGCCGCTCTAAATATCACCGCATTACCTCCACTCGACTGACCATGACGCCAAGCGTGCGGTTATCCGGGCTGGCGCGGTCGTAATCGCGCGGGCGAAATGTATCGCTTCGCAGAGTCAGCACGAGCGGGCTACTGATTGATGACGGCAGCGGCATGCTGTAGGTACGCCAGCCATCGGCCAAAGTCACGCGCCCGATCTCCTGGCCATTTGCTAGCGCGGTGACGGTAGGCGCAGGCGCGCCAGTCGGACGCCCAGGAGCCATACGCAGCACGACTCGATTTGCACCGGGCGGCACGTCAAGCAGCATGGCAGACGCTGCGCTGCTCCAACGGAAGCCCTCAGGCTCAGGCTGGCTAAAGCCAAGAACATAACCAAGATCAAGCCCTTTACCCACGTCGACCACAGCGTGCAACTGGCGCGCCGGAGCAAACGCTCGCCATGCCCAACTCTGCAAATCCTCAAGCGAAGCCGTCTCATATGCAAGGTCTTTCCTGGCCTCCTGAAGGTGACCTTGCGCGCGCAGCACCGCGCCACGCAACACCCGCGCCTGTGGGTGATTCGGCAATATAGCAATAGCCTGATTTAATATTTGGAGCGCGCTGTCATAATCATGATCAAGCAACGCACCCCGGGCCTCATCCACGCGCGCCAGCACCGACTCTGGATCATACTGAAGTGCCATACGCGCATCCGTCATGGCGAGGCCTGAATTGCTCGCAGCGAGCGCTTGATGAGCCTGCCAGAGCCAGTAGTGTTTCTGCGCCAGTGCAATCGTTTCACTTACATAAGCTCGATGTGTCAGCGTCACGTCAACGAGTAGCCCAATCATCAGCACAGCAGCGATAACACGCGGCCATGTGTTTCGTCTCACGCGGAACGAAGCAAGGCACCATGCGGCATACGGCAACAACATCGGGTACACGGGCAGACGATAACGCAACTCAACATGAAAGATCGCGCTGGTGAGCAAAATGTAGAGCGCCCACGGCACAGCGACCCAGCGGAAATCCTTAAGCCATTCGCGCTGAACGGCTGACGATTGAAGATAGATCGGGGAGGAAAACGATGAAGCGGGAATCCTTCTTTCAGGTTCCACATACGGCGCGAGCCACAGCCCCGCCACGCCAGCGAGCAACAGCACAAGCCACAAACCATCGCCAAGCAGCAGCCGCAGCCAGACCTCAAGCGGCGGCACCCAAATCTCGCGGCGCGCGCGCATGTCATCGAAATATTGCAATGCAAAGAACTTTTTCGTCTGGTCCCACATCTTGGCGGCAAACCAACCGGGATGCGTTCGAATCTCTGCCAGCCCTTGCCTGGTCGCCAGACTCTGCCGCGCCGCTCGATCATCGCCGAGCGCATAAAGCTGCCGCTTGGCAGCCTCACGTCCGAGCGGATCCTGCGGCGTGCTTTGCGAAGGGTTGTTGTCGAGCCAGAGATTCTCCGCGCCAGTTGTGTCAATCAAGATCGGCGCGCCGTAGGTAATGTAATTGCGAGCGGTCCATGGCAACACAATCAGCAAAGAACAAAGAACAAAGATGAGTGAACAGCAGAGTGATAAACGATTAACGAAGCTTTCTGTTCTTTGTTCTTTAACCTTTGTTTTCAGAAGCAGCCACAGTGCCCCAAGCGGCAGCAGCGGCAGCGCCACCGAGCGCACGAGCAGCAGCATGCCGAGCGAACAACCAGCTAAAATAGCCCAGCCGAACGAGGCCCGCTTCGCCTTAAGCAGCAACCAGAAGAACATGCTCAAACCAAACAAAAACACGGTCTCTGTCAACAACTCGGTGGCGTTGGCGGCGAGCGTGTAGCTGACGGCAACCAGCAGCGCGGCGACGAATGCGACTCGTCGCTTGCGAAACACTTCCCACGTAAGCGCATAGATTGGCAGAATCGTCAGCGCGCTGATAATCTCCTGTATCAAGCGCAGCCGCTGCACCAGGGAATCGAAGAAGTAGATGCACGCCGCGAGGAAGGCGGTGTAGAGCGGCGGTCGCATTAGCTGCAACTCGACGTAGCGATGATCGCGCAGCAACGTCAGCGCCTGATTGAAATACTCGGTTTCATCGCCGCCGAGCGGGTAGGGCTCATGCCAGCGCCACACCAGTAGCCGCAATCCAAGCGCCAGGAAGAAGATAATGAGCAGCGGCGACAGAGAGATGAGACGAGAAGTGACTTTTGAGCGCGGCTGTTTACGTTTCGCGTCTCTTATGCTCCGTGTCTCCCATGATCTCGTTCTCACTGCTTGGCCTCGCGCAGTTCGACCCAGTCCAGCCGCACGCCAAGACGCTGCACCTGCCCGACGCCGCTGCCCTGCTTGGCGAGGTAGCGATCCGCGCCTGGAACAAATGTTGGCATGTGTAACGTAACAATGACGTCTTGTCCGGCGGGTGTGGCAGGCAACTGCACCGCATGCGCGGCTACATCAAACGTTTGAGCGAACGAACCAACTTCTGTGTCACCAAGCAGGACGCGCACCGTTGGCGGCGTTGCGGTGTACGACCGCCATGCTCGACCATCCACGCGCAGCACCAGCGTCTGTGGAGCGCCCGTGCCTGCCGCCGGGAAGCGCACCCGCATGCCATCAGTACACCAGCGAAAATTAGCGGCTGGTTTGATGCTTTGATCGCCTTCGCCAAAGTAGCAGCCCTCAATGTAGCCGTAATCCAGATTCCCCGCTATATCAACGCTTGTGGTTGGCACGGGGTGAAGCCAATCCCAGGCCCACTGCACCGGGCTGACATTATCAATAAAAGTTTGCGTAAACAGCGCGCGTGCCTGCTGTGACTCGCCTTTACTGCGCAACAGGTCGGCATAGACCAGCGCCTGCTTCCAATCTTTATTATTAACAATCATGTTGAGCGGTGGCAAACTCGCCAGTCCAGCATCATAGCGACCTTCCGCGCCAAGGAGCAGCGGCTGCGCGAACTCCAGCGTGTAGCTCAGCACATCGCCGCTGGTCATGATCGACCGAGCGGTTGTCACGTCGCCTGCATGGAGCGCGGATTGGAGCCGCTCAGTCGTGAGATAGGCGGGCCGCCGCTGCCATGCCAATAATGTATCCGCCAAACTCGATGGATACGGGCCAAGATACGACGCCCAGCGCGACGGCGCATCTGGCGCGCGCGGCTCAAGGTAGGCGTAGGGCGTCGCGGCGACGAGGAACAGCACAACGGCCACAACGTTCCACGCCAGCATGCCACGATTTTTTAATAATCGGAAGCCGCCATGCCACAGCGCGACCAGAGCATAGGCGGCGAAGATGAAGGCAAACGGGAGCAACGGTAGCCGGAAGCGGTTGATCACGAACAGCAGCGGCGCGACAGCGAGATTGTACAGCCACCACCATCCTGATAAGCTGACAATCGAATCTTTACTTCTTCCTTTCGCCAGCGCCCAACCCATCACGGCCAATGGCAGCGTGAGGACAAACAGCGTGTCGTCCAAAACGAACAGCGCCGCCGTGTACCAGCGCGGCAGCCGCCCCAACGCGAAGTCATCGGTGAAGCGCTCGTCGCCGCCGTAGTTAATCTGAAATAGATCGACAAATTCGCCAAGCGATTTTTCGGCAAATGCCAGTGGCTTCGCGGCGAGCAGGCACAGTCCCTCGCGCGTCATGGCCGACTGGCGCGCCGCTTGCGACTGAAGCACGCCTGGATACGGCGCGCATGCGCTGTTTTCCGGCGGCGCGCTCGGCTTCATGTCGGGAAAAAGCCCCAGCACAAAATCACGCGTCGGCGCGTCGGCACGCTTGCCATCGAAGGCGGTGCGCGCGCCGAGCAGCAGATTGAACGCGCCGCTCGTATCCACGACGATCAGGCCGCCGTACAAGCGGCTGTTGTAGATCGTCCAAGGGGCGATAGTTCCAAACGAATAAAGAATAAACAGCAGAGAACACAGTATGCGATAGCGAAAATCCTTTGTTCCTTGTTCTATATTCTTTGTTCTTACGAAGAGCCACAATGCCACAAACGGAATAAACAACAGCGTCAGGCTGCGCGTCAGCGTGGCGAGGCCGAACAGTACACCGGCGACGAGGAGCCATGAATATCGTCCATCCTCCATCCTCCATCGTACAAGTGCAAGAAAGCCGCCGAGCAGCAGCGTCAGGAACAATGTTTCAGACAACAGCACCTGCGTGTAGGTCGCAAACGGCAGGTACACCGCCATGAGCACTGCCGCGATGGTTGGCACCACACGCGACGTAGGTGTGAGCCGCCGCGCCAGTGCGTACACCAACGCCACATTCACTAAACTCAAAATCGTTTGTGACACATAGATCGGCGCGAGGTTGTCGCCAAACAGGCGCAGGTGGACGGCAAGAAAGAGCGGGTACAGCGGCGCGCGCGTCCACAAATACTGCTGGTACCAACTGAAGCCGCGCCCCTGTGCCAGCCATGTCGCCGCCGAGAAATATTCGCCCTCGTCCGAGATCCAGCCAACACGCGGCAGGTGATTCCATAGCAGCAATCGTAGCGCGAGACCGACGAGCAGGACGACGAGCAGCGGCACATCGAGCGAGAGCCGCGCTAGCCGCGAACGAACAATTGAGAATGAACGAACATGAACCATAAAAGCAAGCAATCCAAACGAACAAATAGTATGTTATGTCACACATGCGCGGAGAAGTGTACTATGAGAGCGCACGTAAGACAAATTGCAATGCGCCTTTGCGCATTTTGACAATCTGTATTGAGGCTATCATAATACCAGCATCTGGCTGTAGCCTTGGGGGATCACATATGTTGAAACGTTTGTTATGGCTGTTATTGTTCATCATGCTGGGAGTGTTCGCGTGGGTATGGCTCTGGCTACGTCAGGATGACCGGGCCAGTGTTGACTCGCAGTTAGCGCTGCTCGACTCTGCGCCGCAGACCGCGCCGAGCCATGGCAGCACCACGTCGTCAAATCTCTCCGATGTTCCGCCACCGCCTGCCGCAACGCCGATCCTGCGCGCGCCGATTGCGGAGCCGACGCCACAGGAGGTCAATCCGTCAAGTGCTGCGCCCGGCGAAGTTCCCGCACAGATCGAAAACAGCGCCGCGCCGCCTGAAGCGACCATGGAGACGCCGCCAGCACCAATGGTTGATCATGAATCAGACGAAATTGGCATCACGGCATACTGCGTGCGCTGCCATGAAAAGCGCACCATGGTCGATCCGCACGAGGAGACAACCGAAAATGGGCGCCGCGCCGCGCGGGGCACATGCCCGGAATGCGGCGCGAACATGTTTACCTTTTTGCCAGAAGCGCCAGAAGAAAAGGAACTATGAAGCGACGGAATTGAGGAAACGGCAACAGGTTTGTGTTTCCTATTTCTGTTCTTTTATTCAAGGAGAACCAACCCATGCGCAGCGATATTGACCGCCTTATGGCCGAGCGCAATCTCGATGCCATCGTTATTGAAGGGCCGGATGGCCTCGGCAGCGCGAATCCTGCCTTCAATTACATGGTGAAGGGTCAGAAACTCACCGGCACAGTGCTGAAGAAGCGCGGCGAGCCAGCGATGCTGGTTCACAGCCCATGGGAGCAGATGCAGGCTGAAGAAACCGGGCTGGTTCTCGTACCAACCAACGGCTGGAACATGCGCGAAATCATGGACCAGAGCGCCAGCCGCTTCGACGCGGCGGTCGAGTACCGCCGCCGCATGTTCGAGGATTTGGGCATCGGCGGGCGCGTTGGCATCTATGGCACGGTTGAGGCCGGGCCAAGTTTCGCGCTGCTGGCTGCTTTGTCGCAGCGCATGCCGGGACTGGAAATTGTGGCCGAGTTCGAGCAGGATTTAATCTCTGCGGCGCGGCTAACCAAGGAGCCGGACGAAGTCGAGCGTATGCGTGATGTCGGGCGGCGAACCGTTGCCGTGGTGCAGGCTGTGGTGGATTTCATCAAGCAGGGCCACGCCGACGGCGACCAACTGGCCGATGCGAACGACAAACCGCTGATGATCGGCGACGTTCATGCGCCTGATTCGGCGCGAAACCGCCGCGCAGGGCCTTGAATCGCCGCAGGGCTTTATTTTTTCGCAGGGCCGCGACGCCGGTCTGCCGCACGCTCATGGAAACGAAGACGCGCCGCTCATGCTCGGTCAGCCGATTGTGTTCGACTTCTACCCGCGCGAGCAGGGCGGTGGCTACTATCACGACATTACCCGCACGTTCGCGATTGGCTATGCCACGCCGGAATTACAGAAGTTGTACGACGATGTGATGGGCGTGTTCGAGCATGTCACCGGCGAACTTGAGAGCGGCGCGCCGACCAAAGCGTATCAGGACATGACCTGCCAATATTTCGAGCAGCGCGGTTACGCAACGATTGGTAGCAAGTATCCGATTGACGAGGGCTACATTCACTCGCTCGGCCATGGCATCGGCCTGGAAGTTCACGAGGATTATGGCTTCCCGTCGCTGAAGGATCGCGGCGAGGTTCTGATGCCGGGCGCGGTGTTCACGGTCGAGCCTGGACTGTACTATCCGAGTCAGAGCCTCGGTGTACGGATCGAGGACACCTATTACTGCGCGCCCGATGGCACGTTCGAAAGTTTGACGCCATTTCCGAAAGATCTTGTCATCCCAATAAAGCAATAACCACAAGGACACCAAGGGCACCAAGAAAAATGATTAAATCTTGGTGTTCTTGGTGCCTTTGTGGTGAATGAAAAAAAGGAGGCCGCCATGCAGATCAACCTGAACATTGAGGATTTACATTTCGACGCCGAACTGCCGCAGCTGTACCATGTGCGCAAGCCCGCGCCCGCTACCCCGCCGCTCGATGTCGCAGCCGCTGTGCGAGAGCAATTAGATGCGGTGGGACTGGCGAGCCGCATACAACCTGGCATGTCGGTTGCGGTGACGGCGGGCAGCCGCGGCATCCATGACATCGTGCCAGCGCTGCAAGGCGCAGTGGCGTACCTCAAGGATGCCGGCGCAGCGCCGTTCGTTGTGCCGGCCATGGGTAGCCACGGCGGCGCAACCGCGCAGGGACAGATCGGCGTGCTGCGCGACCTGGACGTAACAGAAGAAACGATCGGCTGCCCGATTCGCGCGACCATGGACGTGGTCGAGGTCGGGCGGCTGCCGAATGGCATTCCGGCGTATCTGGACCGCTACGCCGCCGAGGCCGACGGCATTCTGGCGCTCAACCGCATTAAGCCTCACACCGACTTCCATGGTCCAATTGAGAGCGGCGTGGCCAAAGTGATCGCGATTGGCCTCGGCAAGCGGCGCGGCGCGGTCACGATCCACAGTCGCGGCCCGGTTGGTCTGCGCGACCTCATTCCACCCCTGGCACGGCTGGTAGTTGATACTGGCAAGGTGCTGTGCGGCGTGGCACTGCTGGAAGATGCGACCGAGCGCACTGCGCAGGTCGTGGCGCTGCCGCCGGAGGAGATCGGTGCGGCGGGCGAGCAGGCGCTGCTCAGGCGCGCGTTCGAACTGATGGGGCGGCTGCCGTTTGAGCATCTGCATGTGCTGGTGGTGGACGAATTTGGCAAAAATATCAGCGGCGCAGGGCTGGACAACAACGTGCTCGGGCGCATGCGCATTCCCGGTGAGGCCGAGCCGGATGCGCCGCAAATCAGTATTGTCGTCGCGCTCGACATCACCGCACCGAGTCATGGCAACGCGACCGGCGTAGGTTTGGCCGACATTATCACCGCACAGGTAGCGCAGAAGATCGACTTCGCCACGACTTATATCAACGGTCTGACATCCGGCCTGGGCGCGATTTAGCGCATCGCCTTGCCAGCCGTGCTGCCGACCGACCGCGACGCTGTGGGAGCCGCGCTGCACTGCTGTGCCCATCCAGATATCGAGACAGTGCGCATGGCGCGCATCCGCAATACGCTTTCGGTGCAGGATATGCTCGTCACCGCGCCGCTGTTGGAAGAAGCGCAGGCGGCTGGCTTTGAAGTGCTTGGCGAGGCAGCGTGGGAATTGAAAGATTGAGTTGCACGATTGACCTTGCCCGTGGAGAGTTCCTTTGATAAGCGATGAAAGTCTATCTCATCCGCCATGCTCAAAGTGAAGAGAACGTGCTCGATATGCGCGTGCGGTCGACGATCACTGACTTCAACGAGTTGCTGCGTCGTTCGCACGCCGCGCCGCTCACGCCGACCGGCGAAGATCAGGCCCGCGCCGTCGTCGATCGGCTAGCCGAAGCGCGGATCGAGCGGCTGTATAGCAGCCCATTTGTGCGGGCGCTTTCCACCGCTACAGCCGTTGGCGAAGCGCTCGGTCTTGTGCCGCAGCCGGTGGAAGAATTGCGTGAGGTGCTGGCACGTCCGTTAGGCGAGGATATTCGTCCAGCCAGGCTGGAGCGCTTGTTCATCCGTTCGTACGTCGGCATGCTGTGGCCGCGCGGCGCGGATGAAACATGGCTCGCAGGCTACCGCCGCGCCAAGCTGGCATGGGCGCGCATCACCGCCGAACCGACCAATGAAATCGCCGCAGTGTCGCACCGCGCAACTATTTCGCTGATGCTGCTCGGGCTGCGCCGCAGCCCGCATTGGCGCCTGCGCAACCGCGACATTAGCAACGGAGGCATCTCGATTGTGGAGGCAAAAACAAAATAGCGCTACACGTACGTGTGCAGCGCTATCATGAGGTGCCACAGGCCGGGCTCGAACCGGCGACCCCACACTTTTCAGGCGTGTGCTCTACCAACTGAGCTACCGTGGCACGTGTATCACAGACTGTAGATGTTCGAGGCTGGCAAATCTACAATCTGGTGGGCGATGACGGACTCGAACCGCCGACAGCCTCGGTGTAAACGAGGTGCTCTACCAACTGAGCTAATCGCCCGAAATGGTGCCGAGAAAGGGACTTGAACCCTTACGGGATATAACTCCCACTAGGCCCTCAACCTAGCGCGTCTGCCAATTCCGCCACCTCGGCTCACGAGAGACTATTATACTGATAATAACCAACTTGTCAATACGCACTACAGTTTTGTTTTCAAAAACCCAATCACATGCACATTGCAAGAGGCAGTATAATGGCCTTCAGGAAGTAAAGTGAAGAGATGAGGTATCGTATGCTACGACGCTATTTCCGCTATGGCATGTTCTTTGGCGGCTTGTGGCTTGGGCTGCGGGTGGGGCGCATGGGTGCGCAGGCAAATCTGCTGACCAACACCATGGTATCCGGCAAACGCCAGCCGTTCTGGCGCTCGCCTGCCGAACTTGGGTTGAAAGCCGAGGCTGTGAATTTTCAGGCCAGTGACGGCGTGACCTTGCGCGGCTGGTTCATCCCGCGCGCCGAGCATGACAGCACGCCTGCGCCTGCGGTGGTATTCGTGCATGGCTGGCCATGGAACCGCATGGGCAACCATGTTGGCAACGGCGTGCTGGCCGACCAGACGGTCGATTTGCTTGAGCCAGCACGTGCCCTGCATGATGCCGGCTTCCACGTACTGTTGTTCGATCTGCGCAACCACGGCGCGAGCGACGCAGCCACACCGGTTACGTTCGGCGTGAAAGAGTCGCGCGATTTCGTCGCGGCGGTGCAGATGCTGCGCGGGCGCGCCGACGTAGATGGCGAGCACATCGGCGCGCTTGGCTACTCCATGGGGGCGAATGCGATCATCTACGGCATTCCGGAAGTGCAGCCGATTCGCGCGGCGATTACGGTGCAACCGGTGCGCGTTGAAACATTTTTGGATAATGTGGCCCAGCAAACCTTTGGTGCAATTGCCCCTTACTTAACCAACATTGCCGAGCATTTGCACGAGTTATTCGGCTCGCCACCGCTGCGGAGCATCAATCCGACCAGCGCCGCTACGCAGCTTGGCGCGACGGCCATGCTGTACATCCAGGGGAGCGGCGACACGTGGGGCTCGCTTGCAGATGTGCAAGCCATGGCCAGTGCCACGCCAAATGCTCGTCCGGTGGTCGTCGCGCCGAGCCATGACCGTTATGGTGGTTACCAGTACGTGAACAGCCATCTGAACGAAATCGTAGATTTCTTCACTGAGCAATTGGGCAAACAACCACTTCCCAAAGTCAAAGTGTACGATAGCAAGGATGCAGAAGCATGATGTGACAAAGAGGGGCGATCCGGCGGATCGCCCCTCTTTGTTTACTTGTTCTTGAACTCCTCCGGCAGATCAAGATCGCTCAGCCGCACCGTCTTGCGCGTGCCGAACTTAATCGTCTTCTGGCCCTCGCTGGAAAGCTGGCCGCTCTGCTGCAAGTTATTGATCTCTTGCTGCATAGTCTGCGCCAACTCGGTTTCGCCCTGGCTCAGCAGCCGCGTCACCGCGCTCTGGAGCTTTTGCGTCGCGCCAGATACATTGCCTGCCTGCACATCTTGCAGCGCGCGTGTCTGAAGCTTGAACGCGCTGACCTTCTCGACAATGTTCATGACCGGCGCGTTCACCTGCGCGGTTTGCGCCGGGTCACTTGTGAATGTCATCATGACATCGGCGCGGGTCTTCTCACCCTGCACTTGAAGCGCTGGAACATCATAGCTCAGCTCGGCCTGCCCAATACGATATTGTCCAACCGGACGGGGGTCGAGCAGCAACTCGATTAAGAGCGCACGCCCGCTGCCGGTCTCTAGTTCGCCGAGCGGCACCGATACATCGCGGTCGCTGACTGGCTGATAGCCCAGATTGCTAATCAACGGGATAACTTGCCAGACGGCGCGCGGCGCGACGCCCTGCACGAGCCGCAAAGTCAGCGAGGCGTTCTGCACGGCGCTGGCCTGCGCGCGCTGCACGGTACTCTGAAAATATTCAACAATTTTATCTGGCTGGTCAATGTAATCAGCCGTGCCGCCGGAGCGGTTCGCCATGTCGATCAGCAAATCCTCGTTCCAGTCCTTGCCGACGCCGAGTGCTGTGATCGGGACGCCCTGCTTCCCGGCTTGATCGGCCTGGAACAAGCACTCATTCTCGTTCTCAGTCTGCCCGTCGGTCAGCAGCACCAGCCGCCGGATCGCCTGCGGGCTGCCGCGCTCGATTTCGCGCAGCCCCTTCTCGACTGCGGGCGCAATGCGCGTGCCGCCCGCATCACGGATGCGCCTGATGGCGTCCTGCATGGCCTGCGGATTTGTCACCGGTGCCGCGCCGATCAGCACCTCCGAGCGGTGATCAAAAATAACGACCGAGGCAATGTCCTGGCCGTCCAGCAGAATCCAGCGCCCGCGATGTAGCTCGCCGCACCCGCTCGATTTTATCGCCCTTCATCGAGCCGCTACGATCCAGCACGAAGCACACATTCACCGGCGCGCGCACCTGCGCCATGATCTGCGTCGGCTGTGCTTCAAGCAGCAGGTACGCGATCTGCGGCGTATTCGCGGCAGCCATTACCGGCCGCGCGAGTGTGGCACGAAGGTTGACCTCACCGGCCATGGACAACTCCTTGGATGTTCAAATTGATACAAAGCATTTCACACATAGTACGCGCGCAAGCGCCTGTATGTTGCGCCAGCGTGTAGATGCGTTAGTATAGCACACCGCGCCGCGCCACCCAGGAAACAAGTTGTGGTCTTATCCATGCCCAAAATGTCCATGATTAAATACCCTGAAATTGGTATAATAGATCATGAACACGTCCCATGGACGTGACGAGCACATCGTCCTTTCACATGCGAGTTGCCATGAAAGTGCTTGTTCTGGGTAGCGATGGCCGCGCCCACGCCTTTGTCTGGAAATTGTTCAATAGCCCGCTTGTACAAGAAGTTGTTTGTGCGCCGGGCAACGGCGGCACCAATCAGATTGCGCCGTCCGTTGACCTTGGGCTGGACGATGCCGCCGCCGTGGCGCGCTGGGCTTTTGAGCAGGGCGTGGACATCATTATGCCAGCCGAAAGCCGTCCCTTGCAGCATGGCGTGGTAGACGAAGTGGTTTCATTCCATATCGGCGTATGCGGGCCGTCACAGCGTTCAACGGTGTTAGAACGCAGCCGCTGCCGCACCAAAGAGTTCATGTTGCACCACAACCTGCCGACTGCGCCAGGTCGCGCATTCACCAACCTCGCCATGGCCGAGAAGTTCCTGGCCTCTGTGCCGCTGCCGGTCATGATCAAGTCCGACAATCCCGCTGGTGGCGAGGCGGTCTACCACGATCGTTATGCTGCGCTGAGTGGTCTGCGTGAACTGTTTTCCGCCCGGCCCATGGAAGGCATGAGCGACGGCGTGGTCATCGAGCAGTTCTTGGATGGGCCACGTGTGGTGCTTTCGACATTCATCGACGGACGCACAGCGGTGCCGCTGCTGGCGACCCGGCTGTACGACCATCTGAATCAGACTGGTCAAGGCTCGCTGGCGGTCGGTCTTGGGGCGCACACCAGCACCTCGCGCTATGCGCACCTGCTTACCGATCTTCTCCATCAGAAGTTTATCACGCCCGTTCTTGCTGGCCTAGCAACCGAAGGTATGCCGGTATGGGGTGTGCTGGGTGTTGATTGTATTATTACGTCGCGCGGGCCGCGCCTCACTGCTATACGCTATAGCATGCGCGAAGGCGAGGCGCAAGTGGTGCTGCCACGTCTCGAAGACGACCTGCTGCCATGGGTGCAAGCTACCATCGCGCAGCGATTGCACGACATGCCTGCGCCGCGCTGGCGACCAGTGGCAAGCATCGGTATCGGCATGTATGCGCGGGGATATCCACATCATTTTCCGGTAGGTGGGCCTATCAACGGCCTCGAGGCGCTTGACGACGGTGTACTTGCGTTTCACAGCGCCACTGAAAATCCAAACGGGCTGCGCTACCAGCCCCGCACGTCTGGCACAAATCTGCTGGGCATGCACTTTGGCATGCCGTCCAACACCGGGCTGCGCACAGACGGCGGGCTGGTACTTACTGTTGTGGCGAGCGCGCCAACGCTGGCCGAGGCGCGCGAAAGAGCGCTCGTCAATGCCACCCGCGTCGTGTTTGATGGATGTTCGTTCCGCGAAGACATTGGCGAGCACGAGTTCACTTAAAGAAGGTATGCTATAATAGCGCGCATTGTCTGTACAACATAACGTGATTAAGGAGCAGTACAGAGTCTTGTTGAAGTTATACATCAATGTGCCCCGCGTAGTACATATTATATGCATGCTTGTCGTGGCATGCGCCAGTCTGGGAGCTATCAGCGCGTGCAGCCTCGGCAATGCGAGCTTGTTTTCCGATTCATCATTGTACGTGCCCAACCTACTTGAGAAAGCACAGCAGTACAACGGCAAAGAAGTTGTTGTCAACGGTGCCTATCTAGGCAAAGACAATCCGGCAACCAGCGTGTTGGCGTTGGGTGTCAGCACCGCCGACAACGGTCTTGATGCGCAGCCACTCGGTGATCAAATCTGGCTTGATGGTTTTCCCAAATCATCTATGCAAAACCAGTTGCATCAGCCGGGCGACGCGATTTACGGCTTTGTGCGCGTCAATGGCGTGTTTGAGTCGGGCGGCAGCTACGGGCCTGATAATAAGTACAAGTACCGCATTCAGGTCGCTTCGGCTGAGCCAATTGAGCGCGTGCAGCGCGCCGAACAGCGGATCGAGAACACTGCGCTCGGTGATGGCAAAGTATCGCTGTTTGAGCTCACCGACAATCCAGGGCAATACAACGGCCAGACAGTGACCACGCAGGGCTATTATTTCTGGAACGGCCAGATCTTCGTGCTGGCTGAAGGCATTTCCTACGAAAAGACCAACGACAACGACCAGGTCGGCAGCAGCCCGCAGCCAATTGGGCGGCAAATTTGGATGGAAGGCTTCCCGCCCGATAAGTCAGCGGCGCTTAATGTTGGACCGAACAATAGCTTTGTGTGGGGCAAGGTGGAAGTCACTGGCACATTCAAGACGGGCGGTGGCTTTGGCAAAGACGGCGCGTACCGCGACTTCCTGCAGGTTGAGTCGGCAACACCGCTGCAGCAGAAGTAAGTTTCAGTAAAATGTATACTGTAATGGCTTACAATGTACGTTTGACACTTCACGTTTGACGGGGCAGAACGTGTATTATTTTATTGAGCCAATGGTTGAACAAGATATTGAACAGGTGCAGCGCATTGAGCGCCAGAGCTTTTCGACGCACTGGTCAGCCAATACGTATCGCACGGAGCTGCGCAATTCTGCAACCAGCCGCTATATCGTCGCCCGAGCGAGCCAGACACCACCGCCGCCACGCAGCCAATCCCAACACCGCCGTGGTCGCCTATCGAGCATTTTCTCGGTGCTGTTTGGGTCATCATCCACCGCTATCGAGCCAAGCCCGCACCCGATCGTTGGCTATGGTGGCCTCTGGCTGAGCGTCGATGAAGGTCATGTTACGACTATCGCGGTCGATCCAGCGTATCGTGGGCGTGGCATTGGCGAGTTGCTGCTGAATGGGCTTGCCGATCAGGCTCTGACATTGAACGCCGACATGTTAACGCTGGAGGTGCGTGTGAGCAACGTCGTCGCGCAGCAACTCTATTTAAAGTACGGCTTCAAGCCATTCGGTACGCGCCCGCGCTACTATACTGACAACAGTGAGGATGCGCTGATCATGTCAACCGAGTCTATTCGCTCGCCTGAATATCAGGAGCGGCTCCACAAATTACGTGAGTTGCTCTTCGAGCGGCTGCGGCAGGAGGCCGCCGAGGCCGCGCCAAACCGCAGCGGTCCCACATCCGTGCCGCTTACACCGCCGATCTCGACTTCAGCCGAAAACCGGCAATAGATCTGCAAATCAAAAAGGACGAAGGCTGTGTAGCCTTCGTCCTTCATCTGTTTGTCCCTGGTTACATAGAAGCTACATTTCCATCACGACCGGAATGACCATCGGGCGGCGCTTGGTGCGGCCATATAGAAACTCGCTCACAGTATCCTTCACCTTGCGGTTGATAAACGAGCTATCAGTTTCCGTCTGACTTGATCCATTTTTATTTGCCAACGCCTCACGAACCGCGTCCTTGGTCGCGTCGATCAAGTCGTCCGATTGGCGCATGTAAACGAAGCCACGCGATACCACGTCCGGCCCGGCCACCAGTTCACCACTGGTGCGATCAATGCCGACCACAACCATCAAAATACCGTCGCGTGACAGCATCTGCCGGTCGCGCACGACGACATTCCCAACATCGCCGACCGTGGTACCATCCACGTACACATAGCCGACCTGCGTCTTGCTCACGATCTTGCCGAAGTTCTGGCTAAACTCCATGATCGCGCCATTTTCTGCCAGCAACACGTTCTCATCAGTAAACATGTCGCCCATGCCGGTTGCCAGCTTGCGATACAGCACCATGTGACGATAATCGCCATGGAACGGCACCACAAACTGCGGCTTCAGCAAGGCCAGCAGCATCTTCAATTCTTCCTGTGCGGCGTGACCAGACACATGAACCTTGGCGTCGCCGCCGTAGATCACATCCGCGCCAAGCCGAAACAGGTTATTGATGACGCGATTGACCGATACCTCATTGCCGGGAATTGGCGTAGCAGAAACCACCACCGTGTCGCCCGGCTTGATCTTGACATGCTGGTAGTCACGGTTCGCCATGCGTGCCAGCGCCGCCATCGGCTCGCCCTGGCTGCCGGTGCAGACTACCACCACCTGATCGTCCGGGAAACTGCCGGCTTCGTGTGGACGAATTACTGTACCCGGCTCGGCACGCAGATAGCCAAGGTCGAAAGCGATCCGTGAATTATTCTCCATGCTGCGGCCCGCCAGCACGACCTTGCGGCCATAGGCTTCTGCTGAATCAATTGCCTGCTGCACGCGGGCAATGTTCGATGCAAACGTCGCCATGATGATGCGCCCTGGCGCGGTTGCAAAGATGTTGTCGAACGCCTCGCCAACCGCCGTTTCACTCGGTGTGTACCCCTTCGTCTCCACGCGCACACAGTCAGTGATCAGCACTAGTGGTGAGCGGCTGCCAAACTCGGCAAGTTTGGTCACGTCAGTCGGTCGCTCATCCACCGGCATGTGGTCGAATTTCCAGTCGGTCAGGTAAATTGCGAGACCAGCGGGTGTAGTGATGCCAAAGCCGACCGTGTCTGGAATTGAGTGGGCAACATGGAACGGTTCCACCGTGAACGACGAGCCAACGGTGAATGTGTCGCCCGCCTGAAAGCGCACCAGCGTCGCCTTGTCGAGCAGCCGGTGCTCCTTGAGTTTGCCCGATACCATGCCGAGCGTTAAAGGCGTGCCGTAAATCGGCGGAAAGCCAAGCTCCGCCAACAGGTGCGGTGTTGCGCCAATGTGATCTTCGTGCCCATGAGTCAGCAGCAATCCTTTAATTTTGTGTTGCTGGTCACGGAGGTAGGTAATGTCGGGCAACACGAGATCGATGCCGGGCATGTCCGCTTCTGGAAACATCACGCCGCAGTCAAGCAGCAGGATTTCCTCGTCATACTCGAGCACCCACATGTTGCGGCCAACCTCACCGACTCCGCCGAGAGGGATTGCACGCAATCTGTTTTTTGCCATAGGTTGTTATGAAGTCGGATGCCATTCTGTTATATTTCGGCCCGTACTTCGCTCCTTTCTACATGTGTTACGCCATTCTATGGCGTAACCCGATTTCTTTCTTCTGTGCTTTATATGCTGAACCGCCCTCAGCGGGACGGTTCGTACAGACATGGTTCGAACGCCGCGCATGCGCAACGTTCTATGGATGTGCGTGGTAATGCTTGTGTGAGCATCACCATGTGCTCACGAAACCAATCACAGTGCGAACTGCTGCTCAAGCCATGAGCGCCGTTCAACACATACCAATATAAGTATAGCATGTTCATGCCCGCGCGCGCTACTCTGTTGCCAGGGCTGCGCCGGGAAGATCAATTAAACTAGCCCGCGCCCGTATCTCGTTGAGCAGATCGTCGCGCTGCTCCAAGCCAGTATAGATGGGTAACCGTCTGCGCCCATACGCCTGACCATGGAGAAAACGCAGCACCGGATTGCGAATCTGGCGCGTGTAATCACTGTTCAGCACCAACTCATCCACCGGCTCGGCAGCATCTTCATCCTGGCGCAGCACACTGATAATGCCCAACCATGGATAGAGTACATCAACGCCGAGCGACTCAAAGCGCAGGCCTGCTTCAGTCACCGTATACACAGCGGCCCATTCTTCCAATACGTTCCAAACAACCAGGGGTGTCGCAACGATCAGCACCACCATGAGCAGCGCAGGCACAATCTGCCCGATAGATAGGCCTTGCGCAATATTCGCCTGAAACGCGCTCCAGAACGACACTTGCGCGTCGTTGCTGCTGCCCAGCGTACTGCGAAAGGTCCACAGTGCAAAGGCCCAGATAATCAGCGCGCTTACCAGCAAAATCAGCGCGGTGCGGCGTCCTGTCGGAGACAAACGGTACGATTTCATATGCTATGTTTCACCACAAAGACACAAAGAACACAAATTCTTAATTATTAACGCTTCGTGTCCTTTGTGCCTTTGTAGTAATAACTATCCTAAAACAACGACAACTGCTCCATGCCCGACTCGTCCGGCTCATCCTTTGATGTTGATGTGTCGCCTTCAGCAGCAGCGCGCTCGGCCTGCGCCAGAAAATCCGGCAGGCGACGAAAATCGTCTTCAATCAGCGTGCGATTCTGTGGCTGATGCAGCGCCGCCGCCGGGTGCATCATGGGGACAATCAGGCGACCATCCACACGCTTCGGCTGACCATGAATGCGCGTAATCTTTTCACGTGGGAACCAGCGCGCCATGGAGAAGCGCCCAAGCGTGACGATCACGCGCGGGTTGATAGCTGCGATCTGACGCTCCAGGTAGCCAGCGCATGCGGCAATTTCCTCAGCTTCCGGATCGCGGTTGTTCGGCGGGCGGTGCTTTACAATATTGGTAATAAACACATCACTGCGGTTCAGTCCCGCTAATGAGAGCAATTCGTCCAGAAATTTGCCAGCCTGGCCGACGAACGGACGGCCCTGCCGATCCTCATTAAAGCCAGGTGCCTCACCGATAAACATGATCTTTGCGTCCGCTGGCCCTTCGCCCGGCACGCCTTTTGTGGCAGTCTGATAGAGCTTGCACAGTGTACATGTACGCACTTCTTGACCAATTTCAATCAGTGTTTCCGCAGCACTCACCGCTAGCTCCCTTCCTTGTTTAATGCTTGCTGCCACCAGGCATTATACCATACCTACTTCTGTCAGCGCATGGCGTTAGGATCGGTGGTGGTTCGTGGGCGGCGGGACATCGCGCGGGGACTCGGGAGTACGTTGTGGCGCTGCAGAGGAGGGCGTTTCAGAAGGAGCAGCGCCAGCACGTTCACGCTGCTCTTGCTCTTGAACGGTGGTGGAACTGAGGCCAGTCCAAGCCTGATTTTTTTCACGAGCAAAAGGGTCTTGCGGACGATCACGGCGCGGATTGCGTGTGCGCTCAGAGTGCAATGGCGCGGCAGTTTGGTTTTGATCTCGTGGATGAGCGCGGCGCAGCCCAAGCAACAACTGCGCGATCGCCAACACGACCGCGACAACAATAAGCGCAAGCAGTTGGGACAGCAGCGGGCCACCAACAAATGCACGAATCAGCAACACTGCTACGGCAATAATGACGCCGAAGAGTACGCCTTCCTTGAGCGAATACCGCATGCTATCTCCACTCGCCGTCCTGTTCAGAGCGCACCTCGCGCCCTTGATCGAGGGTGTAATTGCCATGATCATGGTGCGGTGGCTCGGCGGCATGGCGGAAAATAACACCCATTTTGATAAACGCAATAATTCCAATACTTAGCACAAGCGCGACAACAACTACGCCACATAGCGCTAGCAAAATCATCGTGAGACTCATCATGGTTACACTAACCTTTCCGTTTCTGGTGGCTCATGCTCCCACCATATGACGGCAGCAGTGGCACGCCGGTTGCGCAGCACTAAACGTCCGGCATCATCACGCCGGAACACATGCCCAAGCTCATCACGGATAGTATGATCATGCGAACTGTTCTGAAGGCGCAGGCGGCGGCGAATGTCAGTGACGGCCTCATCTTCATCGGCATAGGTGAAGCGGCTGGGCAGCGGAATGAGCGACAGGTTGGCCGGAATACCAAGCTGATAGAGCGCGTTCAGGCATTCTAGCAGGCCGGGCAGCGGCAGGCGCGGCTCACCATAGATGCGCTGCCAGAACGAACTGACGAAGAACGCAGGCGGTTGTGCGTTCAGTAGCAAAAACGCCGCACGCCGCGTCACGCGATTCATGCGCTCCAGAAACGGGCCAATCTCCCGCACGCCATAGACCACATGAGCCGATATCGTCACATCGCAGGGCGGCACATCGGCCTCGGGCCAACTTTCCGCAATTATGGCAACATTGGCGAGGCGCTCGTCCACCACGCGCTGCTCCAGGTGCGCTCGCATAGCCGCCGATGGCTCCAACGCCAACACCCGCGCTGCCGCGCCCGCAAGCGTAGGCACATAGCGCCCGGTACCCGCGCCAATATCGAGCACCGTGTCGGAGGAGCGCAGGCGCGACAACACAAAGCGCATGAAGCTGTCGGGCTGCGAGACACGCTGCGATGCAGTGGCGAACTGCTTCGATTGATTCACCCAGAAATCGGCGCGGGTTGCGCTGTCGGACGGCAGCACCCGCTCGGCCTGCTCGCGCTCCTCGTCGTACATGCGCCGCCACACGTCGAGCCAGTCAAAGCCGCCGGGGCCAAGATTGGTTGATTGTGTCATGGTTCCGCTCGTACCCTTCACTATGTCAACACATATCTGTATATGGTACCAGCCAAGCGCCAGCGTCGTCAACTTCCGGCGCGTGTGGTATGCTACGCGGCAGAATCATTGAGAAACAAGGATTGTTGTATGACCACCATGCAAGCCACCGCCGTCGCACCCGCGAACATCGCATTCATCAAATATTGGGGCGTGCAAGACGCCGCGCGCACGCTGCCGTACAATGGCTCGATCTCGATGAAATCTCGACACATGCCTGACCACCACAACTGTCGTCTTTGATCCAGCGCTTTCGGAGGACGAGGTCACGTTGACACTGTATGAGCAAGCGCCGCAGCGCGCTATGGGCCGCCCATTGGAGCGCGTAGTGGCACATCTTGACCGGCTGCGCGCCATAGCGGGCGTGGAGTGGCAGGCGCGGGTCGAGTCGCGCAACAATTTCCCCTCGGACGCCGGCATCGCTTCGTCGGCAGCAGCCTTTGCGGCGCTGACTATGGCGGGCGCTGCCGCGCTCGGCCTTGACCTCGACGAGCGCGAGCTTTCGCGGCTGGCGCGACTGAGCGGCTCCGGCTCGGCGGCGCGCTCGATACCGACTGGCTATGTCGAGTGGATTATTCCTGGCGGGCCGTTCGATGCCAATGTGTGGGACCATGACTCGTTCGCCGTCAGCCTCGCGCCGCCAGAACGCTGGAATCTTGCGGATGTGGTCGCCGTGGTGGATGCGGGCGCGAAGAAGATCGGCAGCGCCGAGAATCATCGCCTTGTCACCACCAGCGCGTACTTCCCAACGCGGTTGGCCGAGATACCGGCGCGGCTCGACGCAGTGCGCGAAGCAATCGCTCAGCGTGACCTGACGCAACTCGGCGAAGCGATGGAGGCCGATGCCGTCTCCATGCACGTGGTCTGTATGACTTCCCAGCCCGCCTCATTTTACTGGAACGGCGGCACCATGAACGTCATCCAGGCGGTGCGAGCGTGGCGCGACGAAGGTCTCGAATCCTACTTTACCATTGATGCCGGGCCGAACGTGCATGTGATTTGCGCCGCCGACGACCGGGCAGCTGTGGAGCAGCGCCTTCAACATGTGCCAGGCGTGCAGTTCACAATTGCCAACGGTGTGGGCGCAGGCGCGCGGCTCGTCACAGGTGAGACAATCTGAGATGTTCTGAACTTTTGCTACAGAGATTCAGTGTAGATAACTCAGTGATCTCTGTGCCCTCTGTGGCAATTTAATCTTGCTTACCACCCCACAAATGTCCCATCCGCGCTCCGCTGCACAGGGCGCACCTCCACAACAGCCGCTGAATCAATCGGGCCGTACACATGCGGAAAGAGCGGCGCAAGGTCATCATTCGGCACGGGGCGCTCCCAACGCAACGGTGCCGTCAGGCGCGCCGGGTCAATCACCAGCAACACCCACGCGCCCGGCATGCTCACGGTAGAAACGGTTCGCCACCTGAAGCATGAGATCATCGCCCGCCGTGCAATGTACAAAGCCGTCGGCGTCGTATTCAGCAGGCACGTACGGCGCGCCAGCCGGCCATGAGCGCCAGCGATCAGCAGGCGCAAGATGATAAATCGATGCCACCAGCAGTGCTCCTCCCTGATACAAAAGGTTACCTTTGTTTACACTTATTATACGGCAGCGGGTGCCATGCTGGCGCACTTCTTGCACCGTAAATTACACATCAGGAATGGCAGTATGAAGGCTTTATGTGTTGATATACTAATACCTAATCCCAACCCCACGGAGGCACGGCCATGGAAGTTCTTGTTCAACTTGTTATCATTGGCATCTGGTCAATTATGTTCATTATTCATACTCGACGTTTATTTCGGTTAGCACATGTCGCTTTGCTACCGGCGCTGCGTAATCGCGCAGAGCGGCAACGCCTCAGTCGTGTCTGGTGGTGGCTTGGGCGCGAAGAGTTTTGGCAGCAAGTACAACATGATTGTGTGCGTTGTATGGAACTTACTGTGATGATGTTTTTGTTTGCATGGAGCTTTTATATCTAGCATATGTCATAAATCACCGGTCTTCGTTTGACGGGCGCACATGCTGCGCCCGTTGTGGTTTCGGCCAACTCCATGGCGCTATGCTATAATGCTACCGTTCCCAATGCGACACTCTTGCAACGCAGGTAAACGCCAATGCCGGATGAAATTCCAATTCTCTTCGATTTTCCCTCAAGTGTTGACGAATACATCGCCCATGATCAGAGCATCTGCGAACTGCCGGTGCTGCCACTGATCAACACGGTGCTATTCCCATACATGCTCACGCCGCTGTTCGTTGGGCGCGAACGCTCGGTGCATGCCGTTGAAGCAGCTATGGCCGGCGAGCGTACTATTCTCGCCGTGGCACAGCGCGAGCGTGATCTTGATGAAGTGGGACCGCATGATCTGTTCGGCATCGGCGTCGAAGCGGTGATTCAGCGCGTGCTGAAGATGCCAGACGGCTCGACCTCGATCGTCGTGCAGGGTCGCCGCCGGATGCGCATCAGCGAATATGTGCAGGAGCAGCCATTGCTGCGCGCCCGCGCTGAGCCGGTGGGCGGCGACCATGACAAAACACTGGCTGTGGAGGCCATGATGCGGGCAGTGTTGTCTTTGTTCGAGAAAGTCGTGAAGCTGTCGCGCACGCTGCCTGACGATGCCTACATCATGGCAATGAATGTGAACGAGCCGAGCTGGCTGGCCGACCTGATTGCTTCGATGCTGCCGCTTGATATGGCCCGCCGCCAGGAAATATTGGAAACGCTGGATGCTGAAGAACGGCTGCGGCAGCTGTCGATCATGCTCACGCAAGAGCTTGATGTGCTGGAGCTTGAAAGCCGCATCCACACACAGGTGCAGAAGGAAGTCGACCGCTCGCAGCGCGAGTTTTTCCTGCGTGAGCAGATGAAAGCCATTCAGCGCGAGCTTGGGCAGGAAGACCCATTTCAGCGCGAGCTGTTGGAGCTGCGCGAGCGTGTGCTGACCTGTGGCATGCCGGAGCCGGTGCAGACCAAAGCACTGGGCGAGGTCGACCGCATGGAGGCTATGCCACCTGCCGCACCAGAATACAGCATCATCCGCACCTATGTTGATTGGTTGCTCGATCTGCCATGGGCTACGCAGACCGACGATGCCACTGATCTCATCGCAGCAGCGCAAACGCTTGAGCACAATCATTATGGCCTCGTCAGCGTGAAAGAGCGCATCCTGGAGTTCCTTGCGGTGCGCCAACTCGCCGGACCGCGCATGAAAGCACCGATCTTGTGCTTTGTGGGTCCACCCGGTGTCGGCAAGACATCGCTTGGCCGATCGATTGCTGAAGCGCTTGGGCGGCGCTTCGTGCGCATTTCGTTGGGCGGCGTGCGTGACGAGGCCGAGATTCGCGGCCACCGTCGGACGTATGTCGGCGCGCTTCCGGGCCGCATCATCAAATCCATGAAAGAAGCAGGAACTGTCAACCCGGTTTTTATGCTCGACGAGGTTGATAAACTTGGCGCAGACTTCCGTGGCGATCCGTCAGCGGCGCTACTGGAGGTGCTCGATCCAGAGCAGAACAATACGTTCACCGATCACTACCTCGATGTGCCCTATGACCTTTCTAAAATCATGTTCATCACCACGGCCAACCTGCTCGATCCTATTCCGGCGGCGCTACGCGATCGCATGGAAATGATTCAGCTGCCAGGTTACACTGAGGAGGAAAAGCTGAACATTGCGCGGCTGTTCCTTGTGCCCAAGCAGCTTGAGGCGAACGGTCTTGTGCCGCTGGAGGAGGAGATATCCGATGTCGTGCGCGCCGCTGCTAGCAGCCTGAATGGCGTGCATCCTGCGCTGGTGCGCTTCAGCGAAGCGACACTGCGGCAACTCATCCGCAGCTACACCTATGAGGCAGGCGTGCGCAACCTGGAGCGTGAGATCGGCTCGATATGCCGCAAGGTCGCGCGCCGCATTGCCGAGCACCGCACCCATCCCCAGATCATCACGCCGAATATGCTCAACAGATATCTTGGCCCACCGCGATTCACCCATGGGCTGGCCGAAGAGCAGGACACCGTCGGCGTGGCGACGGGCATGAGCTGGACGGCCAAAGGCGGCGATGTGATGGCTATTGAAGTGTCGGTGATGGAAGGCAAGGGCCAACTCATGCTCACCGGCCAACTTGGTGAGGTGATGCGCGAGTCGGCGCAGGCAGCGCTTTCCTTTGCTCGCGCTAACGCGACACGGCTCGGCATGGAAGCACGACGATTCGACGCGCTCGACATCCACATTCACGTGCCAGAAGGCGCGGTGCCAAAAGATGGGCCATCGGCGGGCGTGACGCTGGCCATCGCGCTGCTGTCAGCGCTGACTGGCAAGGCGGTGCGGCGCGATACGGCTATGACGGGCGAAATTACGTTACGAGGGCGGGTGCTGCCGGTGGGCGGCATCAAGGAGAAGGTACTCGGGGCGCATCGGGCGGGCATCAGCGCCATCATTTTGCCAAGCAAAAATCAACGCGATCTGGTTGAGATTCCGGCGCATGTCAAGCGCAAGCTTTCGTTCACCTATGTTGATCACATGGACGAAGTGATTACCAACGCTTTTTCTGTCAATCCACTGGACTAAACAAAATGGAATCCTTCACCCTCGGTCCTCTCTGAATGGAAGAGAGATCGAGAGTGAGGGATTCCGAAAATGACCGAAGAACGCGCGCCTACTGAGCCGGCTGCAAGAAATCGGAAGCGGCCCATCCTTCGGTGCCATCCGGCGCGCGCACATGCTTCCATGTGTAGTTTGGCCCAGGCTGATCCTCGCCAATGATTGTCACAAGCGTGCCTTCCGGCAGTGTTGTCAGAATAGTACCATCGGTGCTTGCATCAGACCGCAAAAACAAGCCTTCAGTACCGGTGCCGTTTACGCGGAACTGCACGTCCTGTGCAGTGGTTGGCGCGGTGGTCGGTGAGACATTCCCCAATGACGCGCCAACACCCGCAGTTGGCTCACCCCCCAAGCTGAGATCAGCAGTTGGAAGCGTACTACCTGCCGTTGAGTTGTTCGGAAGTTCACGCGATCGGCTATTTAGAACAAGTGCAAGGATGATAACGAAAACGATTGCAGCGGCGATTGCCACGATCCGCCAGCCGCCATGCTGGAGCCAGAGAACGAATTCCTGGCGTGAAGATGGCAATGTCGTGCTACGGCGAGGACGACGCGTGGTGCGGCTGCTGCGCCAATCTTGCCGCAATGGGCCGGTATGCTCGCCAAACTCATCGTCATTGCGCGAGAGGCGTTCTGTTTGGGGCACGTTGCGACGCGTGGCGCGCGCCGTACGATCGTCCTCCTGATCAAAATCATCATTAGCCATGCCTATCTCCTTTAACGCCACACTTCTGGAATCATATGCTTCATGATAGCATAGGGATGCACTTGTTTCAACACGCCACAGCGACGGACATGACAAGCAAAAAAAAGCCCCTTTTCACATGGAAAAGGGGCATGTACTATATCAGCCACCAATTATTCATAATCGTCGTAGAAATCGTCCTCTTCGTCCTCTTCGTCCTCTTCGTCCACCTCTTGCGGCGGCGGAGTGTAAATCCACGCGTCGTCAATCTCGCCATCTGCCTCGAAGTGTTCACCCTCATTCAACAAATGCTGAAGATAGCTATGCGACGTAGGCCGAAGCACATTGATCGCCACAAACAACTCATGAAACGGCGCGCGATATTGCGGTTCAGAGCGTGTGCCAATCGGATCACCAACTGTATCGAACACATGCTCCAACACCACATCACTCTTACGCCGCTCGTTCATGGGCAACGACTTCAGGTTGCGCAATCGCCCATACAGGCGCTGGCTTGGCAGCATGTCAGTATCGACATCACAGTAGTATGTGACATCAGCGAACGCGAACTTGTTGCGCTTCTCATCGAGGACCAGCAAGCGATCTTCCGTCTCCACCTGTTCTTCATACGTCAACGCGAAGACATGCGGCTCTTCGGTACGCGTCAACGTGATCATGGCACCCGCAACGAGGAACTCATGAAAGAATTCCTCCAGGCCCGACAGCCATCCACCACGATTACCCGTTGGCAGGCGCACTTCAGCGAGCATTGAGCGGTAATGCTGCGGCGACTCGATGCGTAACACCACTGTGCGCTGGTCAGACAACAGCGGCGAGGGCAGCAACGTCGCCAGGGCGCGCGTGAACGGCAGAATGCCGTATTCCCATTCAAAGAAGGTCAGAATATGGCTGAGCGAGCCGCTAGTGCGAATTGCCTCGGCACTTTGATTTTCCAGGCTGTCATCAAAGCCTTCTTCAAGATAGCCTGCAATCTGCCCCATCTCGCTGGCCTTGATGCGCTTGCTGCCAATTGCCGGAACCCCGCGCGCTGACCAGAGCCGCGCACCTTCAACACCGACAAATTCAAAATCCTTTTCACGGCTCAAACGATAGTTGATCGCAAAACGGAACGCTTCATAATCAGCTTGACGTGCATTGTGATAAAACACGTCAGTGATGATTTGCGTATCAAGCAGTGGCTCGCCGGTCTCCTGTAAATAGTCGCGGATGCGGCGCAAATCATTTTTGCCAAAGTTGACGACTTGCGCTTCCGGAAACGCATCATTGCCGAACAGCACAATCCGCCGAAGCGGGTCGGCCTCAAGCGCGTTGCGCAACTGCGTCGTCAGCGTCTGGCCGTTCTGCGCCACAAGGTCGGCTACCGGCCGCCGCAGGTCAACCTGAACGCCGTTTGGCAGCGTCATGATCGTGCTGACCGCAGCGGGCGCAACTTCTACCGCTTGCTCTTCGGCTGGTTCCTCGACAACGTCGGCTTCAGGAGCCGCAACGGCTTCAGGAACTTCCTCTTCCTCGTCAATAATCACAGGCTCAGCAGCAAAACCATCAACCGCTTCTTCACCTTCTTGCTCGTTGGGAAGAATGCCAACCTGGCGCTGCCAATAATCTGAAATAAAGACTGGCTCAACAGTTGTCAGCGCAGGCCGGGTCGTCGTTACCACAACGCTAATGTCATCGACGGGTAACGGATTATCTGGCTCGTACAACCGGTTCCGAAACATGTGCGACAGGTCTACGGGTATTGGTCGGTACGCGCCCCGCTTCGATGTGATGAATAAGACATCGCCGTTGCGCTCTTCACGCGCAAAAATATCCTCATTCGCGCGTAGCGCTGAATCAATGCTCGATAGCATTTGATCGCGATCAGTTCTTTGCTGTGAGGCAAAAAAATCGGCAAGATTGGCGAGGGTTTGGCGAATAGGTGCGCCATCGGCAAAAAGCACACCCTGCGATGTCATGATACGATACACTTCAGCAGCAAGCTCTTGCTGCTCTTCGTTTCCTTTGAATGTTGGTTCACTCATGTAAAGAGACTCCACTCAACAGAGTGTGTCGCCACACCATGCCCATGATCAGCAATACGCAGCCGAGCACTGCTTGTTTCATGGCACATCGTGCGCTCCATACTACTCAGCGTTTGAACTCTGCTGCTCGTCATTCAACACAAGCTCTCGCAAAATCTCGAGATAACGCTGCGTCAACGATGTTAGATCAATTGGCTGACCATTCGCGCGCAACTCTTGTGTCAGGCGATCAACAGCTGTTTCTCCGTAAATAATCGTTTTGGCATCCATAATCAAATCAGGTATGTTATTAGGGTAGAATGAAACAAGCTAAAACACAGCATACAAGGCCAAGCCCTACGCTGTGTAGACCATATGTATTATAGCATTACAATGAGGAAGTCGCAAATCAATGCGGAGTAGACTGTGACCCGCCAGGTTATTCACGCATGCTTTCGAGTGCCAGCGCGACGCCGCCCAGCACAACGCTTTCTGTCCCCAGCGTAGAGCCAACCAGTTTCACGGTTCGATCCACCGGCAGCGCCATGTACTGCACGCATGCGCTCCTGAACGGCCTGTATAAAAGCGTCACCGCCGTAGCGCACTACAACACCGCCCAGCACGATCATGTGCGGGTCAAGCAGCGCCACGATCTGCGACAGCCGCAGCCCCAGAACATCGGCAGCCTCAGCAACTACCTGCTGCCCAATACGATCATTACCAAAGATGTCGTCTAATTGGTCGGTTTGAAGGCCAAGCTCAGCGGCGCGGCGCATCAATCCGCCCGTTGAAACGCGATCTTCAAGCGTGCGCGGGCGCTCGTTCGGCCTAGCCAGATCGTACGGGCCAACCACGGCATGGCCAATTTCGCCAGCCGTCGTCGTCGCGCCTTGATATACGCGCCCGTTCAGCACCAACCCACCGCCAACACCGCTGCTTAGGTGAATATATACCAGATGCTGTACGCCGCGCCCAACGCCGAAGGTCGCTTCAGCAAGCGCAATTAAGTTGGCGTCGTTGTCGAGCAGAGTTGTAGCTCCAAATGTATCTTCCAGGCGTTCGCAGAGCGGAAATTGTTCCCATCCCGACTCCCGAGGCGACAGTAAAATAGTGCAGTGACGCGCATCAACCGGACCGGGAAACCCCGCGCCAATGCGTACGAGGCGATCCGAAGCAACATGCTGCTGCGCAAGTAACTCACGCGCCAAGTTACTCAGGTGCTCAACGGTGGCGTCAGCACCATGAGGCTTTGAGTCGCTGTGAGCGCTCGTATATGTATGGTTGTGTAAATCCACTAAACCGGCGCGTAGGCCGTAACTACCGACATCGAGACCCAGGACGTAGCCCTGCGACCCCAGCATGCCCCAGCTGTTGTTGCTCAATCGCTCTTGCACCAAGCTCTGTGGGTTGGTCATCGCAGTCTCCTTCTGCTGTGTGCGGCCTTGTGAGAGGTATCGTGCAATCATTATAGCACAGGACTGCATCCTACCAATCTCACACTACCCTATTCAACGCTTGTCGTGCTGCCGATCTCATGTTTCGCTGGCCGACGGAAGCAAAGCAGCCAACCTGCGCCGACCACCAAACTCACGACAATCAGCACCAATCCGCCGCGTTGCAGGAATGTTGTCTGATGCTGTGCTTGTTTTTGCGTTGGCAGTGGATTGTGTGTATCTGTGCCAGGCTGCCGCAGTGCCTCAGGTGATGACATTGCAACTGGTGCTGTGGTTGGTACTCCACGGTAGCGGGTGCCGACAACGGCAGCATATGTCGGCGCGACTGGCAGCGGGCCACGTAACGAGGCAGGAAGCTTGTTGTTGCTCAGTGTCACAGAACCGACGGCAGCGGCGTGCAAGACCGCAGGCTCATCGCTGGCATGCGGCTGTCCCTCCACCTGTTCACTCGAGACGTCAGAAAGTGCAGCACTCAGCTTGGTCGCCGTGCCGGTTTCATGTATTATGGAAACATCATTATTCAATGGAATATTTGCCAGGCCCGGCGAAGCAACAGCACTATCGTACCATGTGCCGTCGGCAGCCCGGCTGCGGCTCACATCAGGGCTGCTCGACCCGTACTCTGCGATATCCACGAGTGCGCCGTCTGGCCGCAGCAGCCGCACAATGTCACCGTTGTTGTTCAACATTGCTTTGGGTAAATCCACCACAAGGTAGCCATGCGGCGCTATGGTTGTGCCCATTGGTAAGCGATAGGGCGTGGTGCCGCCTTCGCCGTCATCGATGTACCAATTGGCAAGGTCAGCGATTTGCTCATCACGGTTGAAAAGCTCAACCCACTCGTTACTGAAGCGCGCCTTTGGATTGGCAAGAAACTCATTCACAATAACGTCGGCCCATCCTCCCGGTGGAGCAGCTATGTTAGCGCTAATACTGCCTGGCATGGGCGTAGCCGTGTGCGTCGGTTTTGGTGTCTTGGTTGGGCTAGGTGTGTGGGTCGCGGTCGGCGTATGAGTTGCGGTCGGCGTACGGGTTGGGCTAGCCGTACGGGTTGGGCTAGCCGTACGGGTCGCGCTTGGCGTGCGGGTTGGACTGGGCGTCCACGTTGCGGTTGGTGTAGCGGTCGGCGTGGGTGGACTTGGCAGCAGATTGGGCGCACCAGGCGAAGGATGGTCACTCTCGTACCATGTGCCATCCTCCGCGCGGTTATAGCTCCAGTCGGCGGTGCTGCTCGCATACGATACACGATCCACCTCCTCGCCATCTGGACGCAGGAGGCGCACCATGTCACCGCTGTTGTTCAGCATGCTGCCCGGCAATTGCACAACACAATAGCCGTTGGATGGGATGATCACCACTGCAAAGTGGTACGGCGCGCTGCCGCCTTCAGCATCGTCAATGGCGTAGCCGGACAGGGTGACATCTGCGCTCCCGCTGTTGTAGAGTTCGACCCACTCATGAGTGTAAACTGATTTGGGGTAGGCGAGGAATTCATTGATCATGATGCCTTCAGGGACGGGCGATGGCGCGACAAGGCCAACAAAGTCAGTCGGCATGTTCGGCGTTGCGGTCACGGCAGAAGCGGTGGCAGCGGCTGTTGCCGTCAGCGCGATGGATGTTGTTGTTTGTTTAGCGATCATGGTCGCTGTTTGGTTTGATTTGGCTGTGGCAGTGACAGCTATGGCAGTTGCTGTAGCGGCTTCGGCCATGGCCGTCGCGGTAGCTACTCCAAACTGATTAGATTGATTTGGGGAGAGCGGTAACCATGCCCAGTCTGCACTACCATCGGGAACACGCGCGTAGCTTTGGAATGAGGGAGCATTGCTAAAAGGAACACTATCTATTACATGGTCATTTGCATCAAGGAGTTGAAGTACATCCGTTGTCGTTATAATGTTACCGGTGCGTGTAATCACGAAAAGACTATTTGCAGATATAGTGACGTCAGCACCTATCACCATTTGTACACCGCCTATTTTACTGTTATCGATTTTCCATTTTGAAATTGGGACTGGCTCTGCTAAAGGGTTGAACAACTCAACCCATTCTTCATCTGAGCTATTTTTACCGGGAAAGAATTCATTAATACACACGCTTGTACATGTCGCCTGTCCCTCCGCATGAGCAACCAACGCTGCCCATGAGCCTCCCATGACCAACAGTGTTACGACAATGAATGCCCAGCGACGCAGCTTTGACAACATGGTAGTGCCTTTGAAACAAGGAACCTTGACGAATTGCTTCTTCTGCGATGAAGCTTAGTACGACGTCATTACAAATGTGTAACCACTTTTTAGCATGGCGAACATGATGCAATGGATCGCATTTCGCAAACTTGACAGACATGATATACTATATCCAGATACCCCTGGGGGGTATTCGAAAGGTGGCGTATATTGTGCTATCATTATTATTGTGAGATTGTGAAGCTGAACATGGTAGCCGCCAATCTAGCCGATCTAAAGGAGATCTCTCTATGCATAGCAAAGTTGTTATTATAGGTTCTGGTCCATCTGGCTTGACGGCAGCGCTCTACGCTGCTCGCGCGAATCTGGAGCCGATTTTATTCGCGGGCTGCAACCCGGCGGGCTGATCGCCACAACCAGCGAAGTGGAAAATTATCCTGGCTTTCCAGAGTCGGTTGGCGGCTACGAGTTGTCGCAGAAGATGGAAGAGCAGGCTGGCCGCTTCGGCACGCACTTCCTGGATGCGACGGTGGAGCATGTAGACGTATCAAAGCAGCCATTTACTCTGTCGCTTGACAACGGCAACACCGTCACCGCCGACACGCTGATTGTCTCGACTGGCGCTTCGCCGCGTAAGCTGGGCGTGCCGGGTGAGCTTGAGCTTGCAAATCGGGGCGTATCGTACTGCGCGACCTGTGACGGCTTTTTCTTCCGGGGCAAAAAGGTGGTGGTAGTCGGCGGCGGTAACAGTGCGTTGGATGAAGGCTTGTTCCTGACACGCTTTGTGACCGATTTGATTATTGTGCATCGCCGCGATCAGCTGCGCGCCGACCCGATTTTGCAAGAGCGCGCGTTCGCTGATCCCAAGGTGCAATTTGTATGGGACGCAACGGTGACCGAGATACTGGGCGATGAGCGTGTCACTGGCGTGCGCGTAAAGAACCTTAAGACTGGCGACGAGCAGGTTATCGATGTCGACGGCGTGTTCCCGTACATCGGCCATATTCCCAACACGAAGCTCTTCAAGGGAGTTTTAGAGCTTGACGAGAATGGATATATCAAGGCTGACGAGCGCACCCGCACCAATATTCCAGGGCTCTTCGCCGCAGGCGATGTGGTCGACCATGTGTACCGCCAGGCGATCACAGCGGCGGGCGATGGCTGTAAAGCCGCCATGGAGGCGACGTGGTTCCTGGCCGAGCAAGAGCATGCGGCCAGCAAATCACAGGTTGGCGATGAAGAGGTCGTGTCGCCAGCATTGGGCGGATGGTAAGTATCGTTACGTAGCGTCGAGATAATGTGGAGGGCGGCGTACTGGCTGGTGTCAGCACGCCGCTCTTTTGTTTACCAGTGTTTCTAAAAATGCTATACTTCTTAGCACGAGATAACCATGCCCAACGTCAGCAACGTGCTACAAGGGGGATTGAATGGGAACTTCAACCAGGGCCAAGCGTACCAACGAGCAACAGTCTTCTACCATCAAGCATTTTTTCAATCGAGAAATAAGCTGGTTGGAGTTCAACTGGCGCGTTTTGCAGGAAGCCATGGACCAGCGCCAGCCATTGCTTGAGCGCGTGAAGTTCCTTTCGATTTTTAATACGAACCTTGATGAATTCTTCATGATTCGCGTGGCTGGCTTGAAACAGCAGCTTGCTGCGGGTGTGAATGAGCGATCGCCGGACGGGTTGACGCCCGCCGAACAACTTATGGCGATTCGGCGCGTGGTGCTGGAGCATAAGGAAGCTCAGCAGCGTTGCTGGCATGATGATGTGCTGCCAAAGTTGTGCGAACAGGGCATCCATATTCTTAATTATGATGAACTCACCAAGGAACAGCGCGCAGCATGCCGCGACTACTTCGAGCGCGATGTGTTCCCGGTGTTGACGCCGCTGGCATTTGACCACAGCCATCCATTCCCGCACATCTCGAACCTGAGCATCAATCTGGCCGTAGTAATCCAAGATCCTGAAGAAGGCCAATTGTTCGCGCGCGTCAAGGTGCCAGCCGTGCTGCCACGCTTGATCCCGATCAGGGGGGGCAAGTGTGACGGGCCGGAGCACGTTCAGCCGGCCCGCCGCTATTGCTTCACCTGGCTAGAGCAGGTCATTGCCGCAAACGTCCAATCACTGTTTCCGGGCATGACCGTTAAAGAAGCGTACGCCTTTCGCATCACCCGCAACGCCGATGTCGAAATTCAAGAGGAAGAAGCGGCAGACCTGCTGCGCACGATCGAGCAGGGTGTGCGGCAGCGGCGCTTCGGTGCAGTGGTACGCTTGTCAATTCAACATGACATGCCGCAACGCATCCGTGATCTGCTGTTGTCGAATCTGCATCTGACTGCCGATGATGTGTATGAAGCGCGCCATACGCTTGGCCTTTCCGATCTCATGGTATTGACGCGCCTCGACCGGCCCGATCTAAAAGACCCGCCGTTTTACCCGATCACTCCGCCATCGTTGCGCCACGCGCACACCAGCAGCGACATGTTTGCCGCAATCCGCCAGCATGACATTTTGCTGCACCATCCGTACGACTCATTTCAGCCTATTGTCGAGCTGATCGAAGCCGCCGCAAAAGATCCCGATGTGCTGGCAATCAAGCAGACGCTCTATCGCGTCGGTGCAAATTCACCGATTGTCAGAGCGCTGATGCGCGCCCGCGAGGAGGACAAGCAGGTCACCGTGCTGGTTGAACTGAAGGCGCGTTTCGATGAGGAAAACAACATCACATGGGCGCGGGCGCTGGAGCGTGCGGGGGTCCATGTTGTCTACGGACTGGCAGGTTTGAAAACGCATGCCAAGGTTGCGCTGATCGTCCGCCGTGAGGGCGAGGGACTGCGGGGTTATGTTCACCTCGGCACCGGCAATTACAACGCGGCGACATCGCGCATCTACACCGATTTTGCCTATCTTACAAGCCGGCCTGACATCGCTGCTGATGTCACCGAGCTATTCAACTTTCTGACCGGCTACTCGCGCCAGCGGGCCTACCGCAAACTGCTGGTTGCACCAGTGAATCTGCGCGAGCGGTTCGTGGCCTTGGTTGAGCGCGAGATTGAGCATGCCCAAAACGGCAAAAAAGGGCATCTGATCTTCAAACTCAATGCGCTGGTTGACCCGAGGATCACCGAACTGTTGTACAAAGCATCACAGGCTGGCGTTTCCATAGAGCTGATTGTGCGCGGCATTTGCTGCCTGCGGCCCGGCATTCCTGACATGAGTGAAAATATCACAGTGCGCAGCATTGTCGGGCGCTTTCTGGAGCATAGCCGCATCTATTACTTTGGCAACAACGGCAAGCCAGAGATTTACATTGGCAGCGCTGACCTGATGCAGCGCAACCTTGACCGCCGCGTGGAAACGCTGTTCCCGCTGGAAGATCCCGCGTTGGTAGCCCTGGTACATGATGAAATGTTATGCACCTATCTGCATGATAATGTCCATGCGCGCATCTTGCGACCAGATGGCACGTATGAGTGGGCGCGGCCTCATAATGGGGAGTCTGAAATCGACAGCCAGGCCGTGTTCAGTCAGGGCCGCAATGTGCCACCTGATGCGGTGCCGCATTCTGTGTTGGATGACAAGTAACACATCGAGCAGCTATGGATGAGTGGCGTTTGTTTATCGCCGTTGAAGTGCCTGAATCAATTAAGGACGCGCTTGGCAGCGTGCAACAGCAACTTCGGCGCGGCAGCCCGCCGGTCAAATGGGTTGCTCCTGAGGCCATACACCTGACGTTGCAATTCCTTGGCGCAACTGACACGCGCCTGGTCGAATCAATTGGCGTGGCGCTGCGGCAGGCGCTCGACGGTCAGACGGCATGCGCGTTGCGCCTGGGACGACCAGGCGCGTTCCCAAATGTACGCCGGCCCAGCGTGCTGTGGGTCGGCATTGATGGTGCAACAGCGGCACTTGAGCAGATGCAACAGCGCATTGCAACAGCGCTACATCCGCTTGGCTTTCCGCTCGAAACGCGGCCTTTCCGGGCGCACCTCACGATTGGGCGTGTGCGCCGCGATGCCAGTGCCGCGCAGCAGGCACAGCTCGGTAGTATGCTTGCAGACGTGTCGCCGCCGCCTGCGCTGGCATGGCGCGTCACAAAGGTGCTATTGTTTCAAAGCGAACTCCAACGCGATGGACCGCGCTACACTGTGCGAGACACCGTTGCATTAGCCGGGTAATACGGACATGGGTGCGGTAATCGTTCGCATGGCCATGTAACCATGCGCGAGCGCTCAAAAGCATGGTACTGTATTGAGTAGAAATTTTTGTGTGCCACCAATGCGCACACACCACAGCATGGGCTGATATCGGAGCATCGTCATGCAACTGGAGCGCCTCCAGCGCGTGCTCATATGGCTGTTGATCACTGCGGCGTCGGTGTTCCTGCTGGAGCGCGTTTTATTACTTTTTAGCCTGTTTGCAACGCCGCTGCTGCTATTTGGGCTGGCGTGGCTCATGGCGCTTGCGTTGCGTCCGTTAGTGGATGAACTTACCCAGTTAGCCGTGCCGCTGCCGCGTTTCGCGCGGGCCACGTCCTTCACAGCCGCCACACACTGGCAGATGCCGCGCAGCATGGCGGTGGCGCTGGTCTATGTTGCACTGCTCACATTGATTGCTGTGCTGGGCGTACTGCTTGTGCCGCCGCTGCTGCAACAACTCACCGGACTGCCAGATCTCCTAATCACCGCCGTGGATGAGTCCACCAAGTGGATCGTGCATCTGGAGGAAGATTTGTATCGGCGTGGCTGGCGCATTGATCTGACTAATATTCTGCGCCCGGAAATGCTCGGCCAACAAGCGACCACGCTGGGCAGCACGCTGGCGCAACAGTCGTTTGGCATTGCCAGCGGCGTAGCTAACGTGCTGGTTGATGTGGTGCTTGTTATTATTATTAGCTTCTACATGACACTCGACGGCCCACGTCTGGTGACGCGCCTGCTGGCGCTGCTGCCCTATACCTGGCGCGATGAAACGCGCACGCTGTTGACCATTGTAGACCGCACATTTGGCGGCTTCCTGCGCGCGCAGATTTTGCAGGCGCTCTTCTATGGATTGGCAACCGCCGCACTGATGATCATATTCGGCTTGACCGATGTGACGCTTGCAAGCGTGTTATCGACAATCCTGGTGCTTGTTCCGCTGATCGGTGGCGTATTCGCCATTATTCCGCCGTTGCTCATCGCGCTGATCGAATATCCTGATCGCTTTTTTATCTTGTTGATTGGCTTGATGGTGCTGCAGCAGGTGCTCTTCAATGTGGTCATGCCGCGCTTGATGGGCAAAATTGTCGGGCTGCACCCGCTGCTCATCTTTGGCGCTATCCTGGTTGGCGCAACGGTGGCGGGCGCGTGGGGTGTGCTGTTTGGCATTCCGGTGGCAGGCGTGATTGCATCCGTGCTCCAATTTGTGTATTTGCGCGCTATGCGCCAACGCGCGCCGACAGCTGGCTCGCCGCCATTGTCCCGTTAACCTTTTCTTAACTTGAATACTACGATAGAACACCGTATAATACAAAGTGTCTTCATTCACTGCTTACACTTTTTCTTTACATTGTTGCTCACGTGATGTAGTCGCTTGTCTGTTTCGTGACAACTGTGTAGTTCGTGGTTCATGACGCGTCCGCCAGCATGCGACATTATAAACGTCTTGTTGCTCATCACGCGTCCTTGCTTCATTTACTATTACCGTCGCAGCGGGACCACAATTGCACTCTGCTAGGAGAGCATGGTGTTCCAAATGCACCACCTGCGGAGAAGTAGCGCGCGAGCGTTTACGCTTCTCGGCATAGCAGTGTTGCTTTGCCTTGCCACAACGTCATTACCACCTGCGGATGCGCACGCCCAAACGCCTCCTGCTACCGTGCAGGTTGCAGTGACAACCACTGCTGACCGCGTAGATGGTGCGGTTTCGTCATTGACTGCTCTGCGTAATAATCCTGGTGTTGATGGCGCAGTATCATTGCGCGAGGCACTGCTTGCAACGAATGCGACTACATCCGAATTGGATGTGGTTATTACATTTAATATCCCTGCTTCTGACGCAAGCTACGATGGCAGCACATGGACGATTATACTTGATCCTGACAAAGGTACACTACCGTCGCTTACGCATGGACAGGTTACTATTGATGGTGGTACACAGATTGTGCTTGATGGCGGCAACGAGTATGCGATTGGCAGTGGCCTCACGATTACGTCACCGTATAATGTTGTCCGTGGCCTAACGTTGCAGCACTTCTATGACGTTGGCATCCTGATCTTGGATCAGGATGCCCACCACAATCAAATTGTGAACTGTGTACTGCAAGAGAATGGCGACGACGGCGTGCTAGTCAGTGGTGATGCAGCGTACACCAGCATTGAGGGAACGCTGCTGCTGCATAATGACGGCGCGGGCATCGAGCTACGCGATGGGCCAACGCACACGCAGATTGGCGGCACAACGCCCGCAGCGCGCAACATCATCGCTGGCAATGGGTTTTCTGGTGTGCTAATCGCGGGCGCAGCGAGCCAGGATAATACCGTTGCGGGGAATTGGATTGGCGTTGATACTGATGGCAAAACGGCTCTGCCGAATAAATACAACGGTGTGCGCCTGACAGGTACATCGCATGTCACTATTGGCGGCACACAGGCAGGCGCAGGTAACATCATCTCTGGCAACGACAGCGGTATCTCCGTCGAGAATACCTCCTATAGCACCATCGCCGGCAATATCATCGGGTTGGCCCCTGACGGAATGACCACTCTCAGCAACATCGATAGTGGTATCTTCGTTCGGGACGGCTCCAACCACAACCTGATCGGCGGCACCACGTCGGCGGCACGAAACATTATCGCCGGAAATGGTGCTGCTTCCTCGCCCTATGGTCAAGGCATTTACATAACCGACCCAGGTACAACCAATAATCTCATTCAAGGTAATTTTGTTGGCATGGTAACAGATGGCCAGGGTAATTCTCTGCCACGGCCCAACCGCAACTATGGCATTCAGATTAGCATTAAGGCCAGCGACAATGTGATTGGTGGAAGCACCGCCGGAGCAGGCAACGTGATTGCTGCGAACTACGGGGGAGTTCGCATCGACTTATCATCAAATCAGGTAGCGGGGAATTGGATTGGCGTTGGCGCAGATGGTTCCATGCCGCTCCCGAATCAATACAACGGTGTGCGCATTGAAGGTAACGACAACACGGTCGGGCCAGGAAATGTCATTGCGAACCACCCGCTTTCCGGCATCATGCTGAATGGACTGCACACCCAAATCATCAGCAACACAGTGGAGGCGAACCAGCGCTCCGGCATCTGTGTGGCTGGCGCTGACGCGCTTGTCTCTGGCAACGTTGTGCGCAACAATGGCAGCGGCACAGGGCCGTGGGCCGAATGCGACCTGCGTGGCGGAATTGTAATCGACAAAGGCAACGCCACATTGGTACAAACCAACATGGTTTTAAGCAACCAGGAGGCAGGTATCGCAGTCCAGGGTGGCACGCGCAACCAGTTGCTGGCAAACAGCATTAGTAACAATGCTGAGGCAGGCATCATGCTCGTCAATGGCGGGAATAATGAGATCGCGCCACCACAGATTCAGCAGGTTACAACAACAGGAATGCAAGGCATCAGTTGTCCGAACTGCCACGTAGAAATCTATTCTGACGCGGCGAATGAAGGCAAATACTTTATTCGTGCTACCACTGCCCAATTGGATGGCAGCTTCACCATATCGTTCACACCAGAGGAATTGCAAGGCAGCTATCTCACCGCCACGCTCACCGACGCCGATGGAAATACCTCATCGTTCACCGCGCCGGTACGTCCTATACCGGCATGGCGGGGTACTCCCGCCTCCTAATAGATTTCGCGTTCTACTGCCGTTGATGCAGGCCGGGCGGTAGGCGTGGCACGGCGCGCCTGTGTCTTCATGGGTAGTGGCGCAAAGCAGAATGATAAGGTATAGTGAAGGCAGAAAAGGAAAGAAAAAGTGTCAGGAGTTTTGTGATGATGTGTCGCCATTGTGGGAGCGAGAACTTGGTACGAAATGGTCGTAGCGCAAATGGTAAACAGCGTTACATCTGTCGAAGTTGCAAGCGACAAAGCCGTAAATCACCCCAACCCAATGGCTATACTCCTGAACGGCGCGAGGAGATTTTACGGGCGTATCAGGAACGCTCAAGTCTACGCGGCCTCGAACGAACGTTTGGCATCTCCCGCAACACGGTTACGGCGTGGTTGCAAAAAAAGGGGCCGAACTCCCGCCACTAAGTTCCACGGTCCTGCCACCCGACCCGTCTGACCGTAGCACTCGTGACCTGGAAATCGACGAGGTATGGTCATACGTGGGCAACAAGAAGAATCAGGTCTATGCCTGGGTGGCGTTGTGTCGCGCGACACGTCAAGTAGTTGGTGTGGCGATAGGCGACCGTTCTCGGGCCACGTGCTGGCGGTTATGGATTTCTATTCCACTTGAGTATCGAACTGATTTCTGTTATACCGACTTTTGGGAAGCGTATCAGGAAGTTATTCCCGATGGGCAGCACGTAGCGAGCGGCAAGGAGCAGGGCCAAACCAATCACATTGAGCGGTGGAATAACACACTTCGTCAGCGGCTTGGTCGCTACGTTCGCAAAACGCTCTCGTTCTCGAAGTCGTTTGTGATGCACTGGATTTGTTTACACCTCTTTTTGCAGCGCTACAACCTCGAGATTGCTATCCGCCGCCGTTGAGCCACTACCTCTTCATGGGTGGTCCGAACAGCGCCGGAGCAGCTAGTCAGGAGCACCGCCATACCAGCCAGCAGCGCGAAGGGCGGCAGCTGTAGTGCCGCGTACGGATTATATGTCAGGCCACCGGCATCTGCGAGCCAAAGCACGATCCACGCTACAGCGCATCCCAGTGCCGCACCACAGACCAGTATGTCGCGCTGGTGCCAGCGCTCGCGCCGGTAGGTGGTGCGCGGCACCATCCGTCCTAGTGCCCGAGCGGCCAGCAGGAGCAGCAGCGCCGCGACGGTCATCATGGCAAGCGTGATGACCGTCGCGGCGCTGCCGTAATACAGCCAGCCAAACAGTCCCGCGCCGAATAACAGCACGCCCGCCAGCACGCCGATCTGTTGCCGACCAAAGGCCACATCAGCCACGCGCGTTCGCCCATAGCCGCGCGCGTCGAGCGCCTCCGCGAGCTAAATCGACTGCTCCAAGCTGCTAGCGAGCAGCGGCGCGACCAGTGCCAGGTAGCTGCGTACGCCGCGAAAGCGATGCCCGCGCAGCCGCTGCGCCTCGCGAATGTCGGCCAGCGATTGCACGACATGCGGCACAAACGTAACCGCAATCGTGACGGCCAGCCCGACATGAAAAAGCGAGCGCGGCGTCATGCGCAACAGCCGGTAATGATCGACCAGCGCGTTGAACGCGCCGAAGATCGCGATCAGCGCCCAGATGCGCAGACCGCGCACCGCACCCCACACCATGTCCTCCGCCGTGATCGGGCCGCCAAGCGTGACGCCACCAAGCAACGGCGGCAGCGTGAACGCAGGCAGCCGCAGCAGCACTGTGTTACCGCGCCCGCCGCCGACCGTGATCACGCTGAACACAATGTAGCCGAGCCAGATCAGGAAGCCTGCCACGAAGAACAACCGAAACGAGCGCGCCAACGGACGGTCGTCATGGCAGGCAATGAACACCAACGCCACTGAGAGCAGCACAAGCAAGAGGTACAGCGGGTTGGTTGTCAATCCGACCACCACCAGCGCGGCGGCTAACCAGAGGAGCCAGGTGAGCGTGTTCATGAAGCCACCAGGCGCGGCACTTCATTCACCATGCGCGCGATCATGCTGCTGCCGTACGCATCCAGCGCAGTGACGCTGCCGAGATCGACGCGCCACATCCAGTGCTGTGTCGGCGGCTGTCCTGTCACCGCGCACAGCACCAACTGAATCGGCGTGGCATGCGTAACAACTAAAATGCGTTCGCCGGCACGATCACGGAGCAGCGCCCGCGTGCCATCCTTGACGCGCTGAGCTACCTCTGCCAGGCTCTCGCCGCCTGCCGCGCGACCATGAAGCGGGTCGCTGAAGCGCGCCGCTGCTTCGGCTGGAAAATGCGCACGCACCTCGCGGAACGTCATGCCTTCCCAGCGGCCATGGTTGGTCTCATTCCAATGCGCATCTTCAACTAATGGCACTTTGCGGCCAGCGAGAATGGTCATGGCCGTGGCGCGCGTTCGATCGAATGGGCTGACCACCGCCAGCGTCCAGGGCATGCGGCGCAGGCGGCGGGCCAGCGCGGCGGCCTGCTGGCAACCGTACGGCGTCAACGGACTGTCGGTGGTGCTCTGGTAGCGGCGGGCCTTGTTCAATTCGGTCTGCCCGTGGCGAACGAGCCAGATGCTGGTGCGCATGTTTTTAGCCACAGAGGACACGGAGAGCGCAGAGATTTGAATCTTGTAGTTTCATGATCGATCGTTTCGACACACAAACAGGCCAATTTTTGTCACAACGCGGAACGCGCCATGCACATCGATTTCAGCGGCCACGATTCGCTCAACCTCGGCGAGCACAGCCTCCCATGAAACACCAGCAGGCAATACAGGCTCGTACGTCTGCCGGACGCTGTTGCAGTAGGCCACCACCGGCGCAACATCAGGAATAACTAATTCGTTGCCAGCTTCGTGCAACTCTACATGCTGAAATGCCATTTGAAGCGGCGCAGCACCATTTTCTGATGAAAAGCGCCCGGCGGAGCCGACCGGAAATGTTACCGGCTGCGCGGCAGCCTGTTCGATCGCCAATTGCAGCATGTCCAGCAGCCCGCGCATGTGCTGCTCGCTATTCGTGAGCGCCAGTAGCACGCCGTCAGGTTTCAAGATGCGGCGGAACTCGCGCGCCGCCTGCGCGATGTCGGGAACGTGGTAGAGCATGTGCATGGCCAGCACCACATCGCAGCAGGCGTCCGGCAGCGGCAGCGCCTGAGCATCGGCTACAGCGAGGTGCGGCAGCGGCACTACATTGGGCCATTGATGCACGAGATCGGCAAACATGCCGCGTGAAAGATCGAAGCCAGCGAGCCGCATCCCGCCGCGCCGGGCAAGGTGTTTAAGATATTGGCCGGTGCCGCAGCCAACGTCCAGCACTGTTTCGGTGCCACTCCATACAACGTGCTGCATGATCCATGCAGTCAAGTCAAATGGCTGCTGTTGATACTGGTAAATCGCCTTGCGCGCATCAAGATTCGCGCTGTTGCCGTACGCCTTGGTGGCAAGGTGCTGGCGATTAGTAAACAACTGTTGTGTCGATGTGCTCATGATCGCTCCAAATGGTTAACGCACACGCCGCGAGTAAATGGCCAGCATGGCGCTAATCAGCAGTAGCACCAGCACCGCAAACGCGACATAGTTCAACGGCCGATTTCGCGATGCGCTGGGTTGCTGCGGCGCTGCGCCACCAGCTCCTTCGGTTGTTGCCACAGGTGATGATAGCACAACCTGCGTTGGGGCAGCCGCGACATGCGTCTCTGCTGCAATGCTGGTAGATTGAGCAGCGCGGGTCGGCACGCTCGTCGGTTGGGCAGCGAGCGTCGGCATGACCGGCGCAGCAGAAGGCGGCAGCAGCGTTGCGGATGGTGGAAGCGTCGGCACGCTGGTCGCGGCCTGTGCAAGTTCAGGTTCTGTCGGCTGCGGCACAGTTGTCGCCGCAGGCTGAGCCGTAGGAACAGATGTTGGCTGCTGCGGGACATCTGTCGGTGGAAGCGCGCGTCGGTATTGGCGGCACAGCGGTTGGCGTCCGCGATGCAAGTACGGGTGTGGCCGTCGGCGCTGCTGTGGCGCTTTGCGGCTGCGGAGTGACCGTCGGTGATGGCGGCGTTGGCGTCGGTGTCCACGTCGGGGTCGGCGTCCATGTCGGCGGCACGGGCGTAGCCGTTGGCGGGCGCGGCGACGGCGTGGGAGCAGTCGTCGGTGACGCGCTGGTTGGCGGCACGGGCGTGCTGGCTTGCAACTGGCACACCTGATCGAACGGAATGACCGGCGGCTGCGCGCCACTTGCCACGCTGCCGGTGCCCCATGCCCAACCGTTTACGTCGCCCGGCTGTACGCGGGTACTCGCCGCGCCGACCGGCGAAAAGACCCAGCCGTTCGCCGTCAGCCGGTTGTAGGCCCAGTAAACGGTGGTTGGGCCATTACGTTTGCAGAAACAATCCTCAGTGGGATAATCACAGCCTTCGTTGTCGAGCTTGCACACCGCCGCGCCCAGGCCACTCTGCTGCGCAATGAATGGAATGCCCGACCGCTGCAACAATTCGAGGCCGCTGATGCTTGGCTCGCTAAAACCGACGCAGGCTGTCACCACGCTCCCATCGCCATGACGGATGATCAGACCGGCGTGGTTCGGCTCATCCTGCGCGCTCTGCGCCTGCCCCAGCATCGGCAAGGCAAGCGCCAGCAGCAGCAACACGACCAGGGACAGCCAGCGTCCATGGACGCGAATAGAGAAACCTAAAAACACAATGACTCTCGTTTACGCTAAACAGTGTGCATGCAGCACGCTGTAGGACATTCATGGAATGACAATCGGTTTCAACGCACCGGAAATCGCCCGCATGTCAGACAACATCGGCAACCATAGTTGGACAGACACGGCTGTCTTGATCGGGAACGTTTTGAGCAATAATGCCGGAATGGCCTGCTCTGTGGCAAAAACATTGTCATCAGGAATGGCCGTCTGATAGCGGAATGCGCCGCTGGTGTTTTGTAGCGCAAGCAAAGCCGTTAATGGCGTGTTGGTGCCTTGCTTCAGCGCGGCTGGGTCTAAACCGAGCGCCACAAGCGCCTGGATAACGTAGGCGGTCGAGTCGGCATCACTATCTGAGCCATATGGTGATGTTTTAGAATACGGGAAGCCGCCAGTCGGCGTTCTGCTGCGATACGAGATAAGTCTGTGCTTTGGAAAGTGCGGCACTGCTGCCATTGGTGGCCTTTAGCGCCTGCACCGCCAACGCAGTGGTATTGGTGTCGCTGCCGGTCGCAACAGTGCCATCGTAGCTCCAGCCGCCGTCGGAAAGCTGCAACTTTTCCAGCGCGGTGATGGCAGCAGGCGGAACAGATTGTCCGGCGCTCGCTAGCGCGAGCAGCGCAAACACATGATCAGTTGTGGTCGGGCCGTATTGCCCGGTAGCAGAGTCATAGCTTTTCTGGATCAAGTTTATCAGATCGACGCCGCCAAAATTAAACGGATCTCTGCCAGCGGCAATCACGGCTAGCGTCAGCTTGCCCGCGCCGCCAACCGACTTCGCTGCATATGCAGCCGCCTGCGTGCCGAGGTACGAAACTGGCGAGTTGCCGTTTTTCAGCACGCCATTCGGATCTACCCCCATTGCCACCATGGCCGATATCGCGTCGGCTGTTGCGCCTGCATCGCTACCGATGCTGCCATCATCGGCCTGCCGCCCGACCAGCCATGCCAGCGCTTTGGTGGCGGCATCGGTCTGTGGTTCAGCGGCGTGGGTTGGCAGCACCGCCAGCGCCACAAACAGCGCCATGCATGCGCCCAGCATCCGTAGAAGCCCTTGCCAGTGTTTCATGATCATTCCCCTCCAAACTTCATGCACCTGCTCCATACGCAAAGCACAAAAAACCCTCTCCGGGCGGAAAGGGAAACAGCGGCGCATGAAACGCCCTGCCTCACTCCCATTCCAGCGCGGGGTGAACGGCACATGCACAAGGGTAGGCATTCTGGCTCACTGCCAATCGCATGATGCGAATCGGCAATCTACAGTAGCGTGGACTGCGCCGGCGTTTGACCGGACTTCCCCTATTTGAACCCGTCGCTTCCTCAGGGCCCCTTGTGTCGATTTGTGTAGCAGCATCTTAGCACGGCAGTGCATGGGCGTCAACTTGCCAAGCAAACGCAAAACAGGATGTGCTACATAGCAGCACATCCTGTTTCGTAACGAACAAATGTTATTGGACGATCATCGGCAGATAGACACAGATTCTCGTATCTATGCTCGCGTCACCGTTCACCTACAGATTCGGGATCGTTGACATGGTGCTGATGATTTGCCGCGCTCTGCTAATTGCCCTTGCCGCGTCAGGCACGAGCTTTGTGGCCAGTTCCTGCGCCGCATCCATTGGACTGCGGAAGTTGAAGCTGATGCTGTACGTTTGTGGCGCCGCGCCCATCATCCGCACCGTCATGCTCATCGTCACGCTGCCACCCTGCATCACGTCGAGCGTGCCGCTGAAGCTGGCCTGGTCGATCACAACCAATGTGTCCAGACTGGCTCCCGCGAGGTAGCCCGGCACGCTGCCCAATGCACCCAGCGCCTGCTGCGCGGCCTTCAACGTGCCCTGGGCCGCAATGAGTTCGGTGTTCGTCGCCTCGCGGGCGGTTTTCAAGCCGGTTAGCTCGGGATCGAGTTCCGGCGGCGTCGCTTTGACAGTGTTGCGAACATCCTGAAGAGCCTCCTGCGCCAATTTCAGTGCGCCCGATGCTGTGCCCCATGCCATTTTCAGCCCGGCGATCTCGATTCCCAGCTGCGTGATCCGGGCGGCATTCTTAAAGCGATCCCAGTCGCTATTATCCAGCGAGTCGATCTCGCGCTTGCGCCAATCGATCTCGCCTTGCAGCCGGTTGACCTCGGCCTGCTTGCTTTTGACCTTATTCTCGGCGTCACGAATACTAGCTGTCGCGTCGTCGAAGGCTCGTTGCACCTCGGCCTTCCGCTTTTCAATCCGGCGGTCGAAGTCAGCCACCACTCGCTGTGCCGCCGCGATTTTGTCCTGGGCAGGTTTGATCGCCGCTGCCGCCTCGTCGGCCTGCTGTTTAACCCGATTAGCCGCCGTCAGCGCCAGGTCGCGTACCCAGCGGCCTTGCAGCCGCACGCTGGCGCTGATCGTCTGGCCCGTCCAGAGTTGTACCGGCCCGGTCACTACCGCTGCGGCGGGACCTTGCTGGGCGATAGCGAGGCGCTGCTGGATAGTGGAGAACAGCTGCTGGACAGGGACGAGTTGAGTTTGAAGGCTGCTAATCTCCATGTTCAACGCCGCGATCCTCTGAGCATTCTGTATTCTGCTGAAGGGGTTCTGATTACGCTGGAGATCGTCAATCTGCCGCCTGCGCTGCTCGATCTCGCCTTGCAGCCGGGTTATCTCCTGCTGGTTGCGGACAACCTCATTCTTCAGTAGTGCGATCTCAGCTTTGCCGGGATTATCGGCGGTACAGGCGCGCGCACCCACTCCTGTCCGCCGCCTACAATAAGCTGTGCGTTGAAGGCGTCAGCAATGTCTATTTCGGTGCGGAACTGCGCGCCATCGGCATGAGCGCTGAAACGCGCGGGCATGCCATTCCAGCGGCTGGCAAGCGTCACGCCGCTGCGGTCGAGCGTCGCCTGCCCGGAAAGAGCCAGCCAGTCGCCCAGCCCGATGCTCCCCGCGCCGGTCAGCATGAAGCTCGTTTGCGCTGATGTGGCCGTTCATGCTGCCGGTAACGCGCAGTGGCGTGTCGGGGAACAAATCGAAATTGCCCGTCATGGTAAATGCCTGATCGGAGACATCAACGCTGCCAGTCAGCAGATCGTGGCCGAAGACGCGCACGGCGCTCGTGCCGCGCATACGGAAGGCGCGGTCGCGTTCGGGTGCGCTGATGCCGCCCTGAAGCTCGATGTCGAGCGCATTGCCAATCCGCCCGCGAGTACGGAGGAAGGTACGGAACTGGGCGTTGGTCGCCGCCAGCGCAAGTGTCGCTTCCAGTCCAGCTCCCGCCAGCGCCGCACGTCCATGCCCGAATACGATCAGTCCCCGCTCATTGGCCCGCTGCTCCGCCGGGATGAGCGCCAGCGCCTCATTCGATGCACCTGCGTCCATGTTCAGCCGCCGGTAGCTGCCCTCGCGGTATTCCTTTGGCGTCGTGAGCAGCCACTGGCCCTGCACGCTCATCGAGCCGAGCGTGGCGGCGGCGCTGTTGCAGCGCACGTCCAGCGGAATTCTGCTCGATCAGCGCGCCCGTGCCGAAGTCCTTAAGACCGTTGAGGAGCGCGGCTACAAGCTCGTAGGCGCTGAGTTCGACAATAGTGCCATCCTTGCCGATCAGATCGCCATGCAGGTACTTCGGCAGCCGGAAATAATTCGCGCCGATTGTCAGCTTGATCACGTCGCCGAGCGCGCTGTCCGGGTTGAGCCGCCCGTCGGCTTTGCTGAAGAATGTGTCAAATTCCGACACTAGCGTTTTAATCACCTCCAGGCTCAACTCTGGCTGCGGGAAGTTCCAGCGGCTTTGGATTCAGCGCCCTCTGCACCGAGATGGTGCAGCGCCAGTTCATTAAAGAATACCATTACCGGAACCGGCACACCGGTTTCATACACCAACCCCATCCGCAGGTCGTCAATCGTCAGGCTGCGGCCCAATGTGTGCGTATCAGGGCGCACGTCTGTGCCGACGCCCAACGCATCGAGCAGCAGCGCCGTGCCAAGCGGCACCAGATCGAACATATCGATTTGGGCATTCACCCGCAGATCGAACAGCGTGCCGCCGAACAGTTCGCCGAAGCTCAGGCGGCTGAGTGTCACACCCGTCAGCATGGGGTTGAGCGGATTCAGCACCGGGTACAGAACGCGGATCGGGGTTGTTGGGTCGGCCTGAATATCGAAGCGCGCGCCGCCGCTCGCCGTCATGGCGATGTCAAACGCCAGGCTTTTCGGCATGGTGATCGTGGTGTAACTGGCAAGCCGTTCAGGCAGCTTATCAATTGCGTCAGCAATCGCCTTAATGGGTTCGGCAATCTCTTCTGGCACAGCCTTGCCAAGATCGCGCAGCACGCCACGCAGGTCGAATTCCTTGAGTGGCAGGGCCACAGGAATATGCGCGGCCAGCCCGTCTAGCTTACATGCCTGGAGCAGCATTCGCAGCGGCGTTAGCGGAAGCTGAAGCGGACGCACGATCTCGAACGCACCCGAGGCCGCGAAATCCGCGCCGTTGCACACCAGTTTCGGCATATTGAACCAGAACGCGCCAAAGTCGCCCATGTCTACGTCACAGCGCAGCGTGTCGCTGGCCTTGTCGTAGGTGGTATGAATGAATTCGTCACTAATCGGCGAGCTTTCCAGCGCGGCGGTCAAACCCTGGGGAGTGATGCCAAGCCGAACCTTGACCAACGAATTGGGGGTCGCCTTCAACGTAGGTACGGAAGAAATGCACGGCAGGCTGGTTGCCATGGGTGCCAAACATATAGTTCAACTCTTCAGGCAGGCCGATGCCAATCGTCGCGTCAAGTTCAATACTGCTTGTGCTCGCCGCGTCACTCGCGCGCCCAATCATCAGACTGAAGTCCGACAGGTCGAGCGCGATGGTGCCGAGTTCAACAGTAGTACCGCTGATGGTAATATCTGGCAAAGTTAGCGGGCCGGTGAAGCGGCTGATCGTCAGCTTGATACGCTCCTGCTCCACGTCGAGCGTAGCTGCGACTGGCACCTGCGGCAAGATTTTACTGACCACCTCTGGCCACCCAACAAAGCCCGCACTCGCTTCGATGCCAAAACTCCATGCCGCTGGCATGCCCTCTGCAACGCTTACCCGCGTGATGGCAATCCGGCTCAACGCCAGGGCGATCTGCGGATCGGGCGCAATATTCGGCATCGGCACCGGGATATGGGCCTGGGCAGTATCCGAGGTGAACACAAAGCTGCTGCCGTCTGGCGCGTGTTCGACTTCCAGCGTGCCCCGGCTATCAAAGAAATCGCCAACCGTCATGCCACCAGTTGCCGACAATGACCACCTCGCTTCCGCTGGCGCTGCGCCCTGCGCGACCTTCGGCTTTGTAATGACGAGCGTTATCTCCGAGCCGTGGAGTGCGCCGTCGGCAAACGTGATCAGCGGCGCATCACTTGAGAAGACTCCGTCCAGCGAGATCACCCGCTCGTCGGCGCTGTCTTCCAGTGAAGCGTGCAGTGTCACCGGACGCTCGAATAATGCCGCGCCCAATTCGCCCGCCAGTTTCCATCCGCCATCGGCATGAGCAAACGACAGCGCGATATCCGACAAGTACAGGCCGTCAATCACTGGGAACGGGCCGGGCGCACCCACGTCAATGCTGAAGTTCACCAGGGCTGGAGATTGCCCGTCCTCGGCTGCCGCGCGCTTCGCTGTGACATGGGCTGTGACGCGCAGGTTTTCAATAGCGATCGGCAAATTCCAGGTGGCCGCCGACTGCGCGGCAAATGTGAACGCGCCGCTGCTTGGTGTAACCTTCAGCGCCACGCCATCCAGGGCAACGTCAGGAACTTCGTCGGGCAACGTCGCGCCAGTTAACGCCTGCGCGACCGCTCCAAGCTGGAGGGAGGTATTTTGCTGCTGCTCGGCGGCAAACATCCATTGGCCGGCATCGTGCGCCGCCGTGACCACCAGCGTTGCTCCTGCGAAATCGGTGACGCCGGTGATCGTGCCATTGGTTACGCCGTCCGCATGGTTAAGCTCCAGCGCCATGCTCCGCAGCGCCAGCGTCGTTGTGCCGACCTCAACCGACCAGTTGCCCTCCACTGCTGTGTGCGCGGCGGCGGAACGCTGGGCGGTATCAATTGTGAGGTTGAGCTTAGTCACGGTGAGCGTTGGGACGCCATCACTCCCTGGCAGCAGATAGCCCAGCACCGCCGCAAGGTCCATGGCTGCGCCGGGCAGAGCCGCCAGATTCAGCGCCATCTGCAGCCCATCCCCTACCGACAGGGTAATATCCGCCGCGAGGTCACCAATCACTGGCAGCGCAGTGTGGCCGCTGATATGTACGCCGTCATCAGCGATTGCAACGTTTGCGCCGCTGATTGCCAATGTGTAGCCGGGCAGAAAAGAATGAACTAATGCCTCCACATTCTCGCCCAGCAGTCCACCTTCGCCCAGCACGAGTGTCCCATCCGCTGTGATCTGTTCACGCAGATGGTTCGCGAGTACATCCAGATTCGGCCTATCCTGTGTGGTTGTCATGCGAAACCTCCTTGCTTATGATTACGAACACCATGTGTTACATCGAGCATACGCAACAAACGTCGAGAAAACGTCGGGAAAACATCGATACATGAGATGAGCAGGCTAGCCACAACTAAGCGTGCGACAATGATCACGGCTTCAGCTTTCATTCTGTACCCATTTCTAACGATACACAGCATCCAGTTGTATGTGACCTTGCAAATGTGCCGAGCAAACGACAAATATCTACTGGGCTAGTGATGACCCTGATCTTTCATGCATCAGAATAGTCAACCATATGATGACGCTAAGACTCTACATTCGCACAGATGGCGTAGACCCGCACCACCCAATTCTGGTTATAGGGCGCAAAGGCATCGGCGATAATGTACCAGCCATCCGGTCCTCCGCCGGAGATTGGTTGGCTATGACGGATGACGAGCGGAGCACGGTCCCGATTCGGGTCGCCTAAGCTGGCAAACGCCTGGCCGCCGCCGCCAAGAATATGCTTGCCCGCTGGACAGTTGACCGTGGCAATTTTGTGGGCGCTCGCGTCGGCTGCGGACTCGCCCCCCACAATCTCATAGCCGCTCACGCCGGGCGGTCCCTGCTCACCGCGTTCGCCCTGCGGTCCCATTGGGCCAGGATTGCCTTGCGGCCCACTATCACCCCTATCGCCCTTGGGTCCTTGTGGTCCCGGCGGCCCTGGTTCGCCGATATCGCCTTTTGGCCCTGCGCGCCGGCTGGTCCCTGGACGTTCCACGACAGGGATTGCTCATTCGCGCCACAGCTTGTACTCGCGTCAATAATTCGCATTGCGCCATTGTTTTTGACACAAGCATAGATTGTGGTTTCTTGCCCACGAACGATCATCATAGGTAAGAAGATGAGAAACGGTACAATTGCGAAGGATGCAATGAACTTCATCATCGTTATTTCTCCTTTCTTCATAATGATTTAGTGCAACGCAGGCAGAACATGCAGTCGTCTGAGAGAAGTACATCACCCCAGAAGTTCTTCCGGGGTGATGCGTGGACAATACATGATGCTCGGATTAAGCAGCGCGAGCGGCGCGATAGTAACGACGTGCCATTGTTTTACTCCTTGTGTTGTTCTAACAATCATTTGGTCAGCGAACGTGAAGCGATGGGACGGGGATTAAGCAGCGCGAGCGGCGCGATAGTAACGACGTGCCATGGTGCTCCTCCTTTCTATGTGTTTGCTTGTACGTTCTTCTTGAGACACAGCATACGCCGCGCATGTCGAGAAATCGTCGAGAGATCGTCGACACGCCGACGGGCGCGTCACAGCGGAGCGTGCTATAATGATCATGGCTTCAACTTTCACTATGGGTCCGTTTCTGATAGTACGCGGCACCTAATTGCCTGTAACGTTGTAAACACCACCAACGAAGGCTGCTCGCATGGCTTGGACACGTATCCATGCAAGATTTTGACGTTTACATTCCTCAAGATCGCCGGTTCGCGCTCGCTCATGGCCTTGAACTTCCCGACCGCACCTTCGGCGCTGCCCTTTTCGCCGATATCTCCGGCTTCACACCGCTGGCCGAAGCGCTGGCGCAGGAACTCGGCCCGCAGCGCGGCGCGGAAGAACTGACGGCGCACCTCAACCGTCTTTACGATGCGCTGATTCACTGTGTTCACCAGTTCGGCGGCAGCGTAATTGGCTTCAGCGGCGATGCGATCACATGCTGGTTCGCCGCGAAGCAAAAAGGCAGCAACCAAGCAGTAACGCAGGCTGTGGCATGCGGTTTAGCCATGCAGCAGGCCATGAGCAGTCAAGGTCCAATCACAACAGGCAGTGGCGCAACATTTACGCTGGCGGTGAAAGTTGCGGTCGCAAGCGGGGCAGCGCGGCGCTTTCTGGTGGGCGATCCGCATATTCAGGTTCTGGACGTGCTGGCGGGCTGCACGCTCGACCGGCTTGCTATGGCCGGACGACTGGCGCAGCGTGGCGAAGTTGTGCTGGATGCGCAGACAGCTACCAGCCTCACTGGACATGTGCATGTCAGCGGCTGGCGCGGCGGTGAAACAGAACAGCATGTTGCCATTGTCGACGCCCTGTCCCAGGCACCCGATGTCACTCCCTGGCCTGATGTGGTGGCGCAGACAGTTCCAGCGGAGCAAGCGAATGTCTGGCTGCTGCCTAGCGTGCGCGAACGGCTGCGCCGTCAATCAGCTACCTTTCTAGCAGAACTGCGCCCGGTCGTCGCGCTCATGCTGCACTTCCAGGGCATTGATTACGATCATGATCCAGCCGCCGGTCAGAGGCTGAACACCTTTGTCTGCGCGGCGCAGCAGATCGCCACGCACTACGAAGGCGCGCTGATCGACATCACCATGGGCGACAAAGGCAGCTATCTGTATCTAACGTTCGGCGCGCCCGTCGCCCACGACGACGATGCAGCGCGCGCGCTGGCTGCCGCCCTCGATCTGCTGGCGCTTCCGTGCGATATGCCGTATGTCACTGCCGTCCGGATTGGACTCGCGCGCGGGACCATGCACGCGGGTGCATACGGCGGCACGCAGCGCCGCACCTACGGTGTGCTCGGCGATCCAGCAAATCTGGCGGCACGCTTGATGGAGGCCGCGCCGGACGGCACCGCCTGGTGCGATTATGCTGTATATCATGCCGCCGAGCGCCGCTGGGCGTTTGCAGCGCTGCCACCAGTACGCGTCAAAGGCAAAGCGAGCGCGATCCGTGTGTACGAACCGCTCAATGAGCGCGACCAGCATGTAGCGACACCCGACGTTCAGCGGACGATGGTCGGACGGCATGCTGAAATTGCACAACTCGCCGCACAACTGGACGATGTAGCGGCGGGCGCGAGCCGTATGTTCATCGTCGAAGGCGAGGCGGGGATTGGCAAGTCGCGCATGGTCGCCGAATTGGTGCAACTTCTTCGCGCGCGCGGCATGGTCGGGCTGCTTGGCGCTGGAAAGAGTGTCGAGCAGCAGACGCCGTACCGCGCATGGCGCGATATTTTCAGCGCGTACTTCGGCCTTGACGAACTTGCCGATCCAGAGGAACGACAGGCGCGCGTTCAAACATACATGGCCGAGCACCTGCCCCATCTTGCAGATCGCCTGCCGATCCTTAACGACGTGCTGAGTTTAGACTTGCCTGAAACCGATGTCACGCGCGGCTTCGGGCCACGCCTGCGCAGCGAAAATCTGGGCAGCATGCTGGTAGAACTGCTGCGGGTTTGGATCAGCGCGCAGCCGCTGGTTGTGGTGCTCGAAGATGCGCACTGGCTTGACTCGCTCTCGTGGGAATTGGCGGTGCGGCTGGCGCAAACAGCTGGTGCTGAGCACCTGCCGCTGTTTCTCATGGTGACAACGCGCCCGATCGAGAGCACGCACCAAGCATTATCATCTCTGACGATGCTGCTGCGGCATGCAGGCGCAACTCATCTCAAGCTTGGCCAGCTATCGCCCGGCGACACGGTGGCCCTGGCAGCGGCGCGGCTCGGTATCGATGCTGCCGCCATGCCAGATGAACTCACTAAATTGGTGCAGAAGCAGTCAGGCGGCAATCCGTTCTTTGCTGAAGAGCTTGTGACGACGCTGCAAGAACAGGAGATCATTCAGGTCAAGGCTGCCGACGATAGCCCAACGCCGCACATGCGCTGCAGCATCATTGGGAATCTGGCGCAGGCCAGCAGCCACATGCCCGACACGCTGCAAGGCTTGCTGCTGGCCCGCATTGACCGGCTGCCACCAGAGCAGCAACTCATGCTGAAAGTCGCGTCGGTGATCGGGCCGGTGTTCGATTATCCGCCGCTGCAGCACGTGCATCGCCAGCACGTCGCGCTCGATGATTCGGCGCTCAAGAGCAGCCTGCGCGTGCTGGCGGCCCGCGATTTCACCCAACTCGAAGCGCCAGAGCCGCAGCTTGCGTACCGCTTCAAGCATGTGCTTACGCAGGAAGCCGCGTACCAAACGCTGCTGTATACGCAGCGGCGTGCCTTGCATCGTAGTGCCGCAGAATGGTACGAAACAACCTACGCAATGCAGCCCAGCGAGACTCTCGCGCCGTGGCACACGCTTACCGGCAGGCAATCCGAAGTGGTGTACGTACTGGCCCATCATTACCGGCATGCCGAGGACGCCGAGCGGGAACGACATTACGTATGGCTGGCAGGCATCCATGCCGCCGACCAGTTCGCAAACACCGAGGCATTCGCCTATTTCACCCGCGCGCTGGAGCTTACGCCGGAGCATGATTTCGCAACGCGCTACGATATTCTGTTCGAACGGGAAGCGATTGAGGAGTTACTAGGCATGCGCGAAGCACAGGCCCGCGATCTCGAACTGCTTCAAGAACTCGCCGACGCACTCGCCGACACCCGGCGGCGTGCGGATGTGGCTCGTAACCGCGCGCGTTTCTCTGAACGGGTCGGCAACATCGCTGAGTCGCGCGCCTTTGCCGTGCAGGCCATTGCGCTAGCGGAAACTGCTGGCGCGACCAAGATTGCTATTCGTGCCTACGATCAATTGACCTGGGCGTGTATTCGGGCGGGCAATTACGACGAAGCGCGCGTCTATGCTGAGGCTGGTTTGCGTATTGCGCGCGCCAGCGGAGACCGCTCGGACGAAGCGCAAATGCTGACTGCGCTCGGATGTGTCTACGCCGAAGTCGAGCAGTATGACATGGCACGATTGTATCTTTCACAAAGCCAGCATATTTTCCATGAGCTTAATCGGCACCGTGGCGAGAGCGTGGCGCTCGGCAATCTCGGCGAAGTCATGATGTTACAGGGCGACTATGCCGCGGCTCAAAACCACATTGAACGAGCGCTGCACCTGTATCGCGTCACCGGCGATCTTCGGAACGAGGGCTGGATGCTCGGCAATCTTGGAACGAGTGCCAGGCACCTTGGGGATTACGCGGCAGCGCGCACATATTACACCGAGGCGTTATCCAAGAGCCGCGCCGTCGAAGACCGCAATACGGAAAGCGCGATCATGGTGGATCTGGCCGTGCTCATGCACCAGACTGGCAACCATTCGGAAGCGCTGGAACAGGGAACGCACGCATTGCGCAGGGCGGTTTCTAAAACTGTCGAGACGCGCAGTCTCATTGTTGTCGGGCATGCGCTTGCTGGCATGGGGCGGCTGGATGAAGCCCACGGTTACTACACCGATGCGCTCACACTTGCTCAGGAAAGTGGTCTGCACGCCAAAGCAATTGAAGCCGAGGCCGGGCTGGCGCGGGTGGCACTTGCCGCCGAGAACGTTGCCGATGCAGGGGCGCAGGTTGCGCATATACTTGCGCGCGCCGACCTCGCACCCTTGGCTGGAACCGACGAGCCGTTCCGCATGCATCTGACATGCTACCAGGTGCTGATGGCGGCCCACGACGAGCGCGCACTCGATGTGCTCGCGGCAGCGCACCGGCTGCTCATGGAACGCGCGGCGAAGATTGACAACGAGGCGCTGCGGCAATCCTTTCTGGAACAGGTGCCGTATCACCGTGAGATCGTCGCGGCGTGGCAAGAACAGGGCAGCATGCGATGCGCTGTGTCGTAGTGCTGCTCGCGTGCCTTCGTCTTGCGGTATACTGTAAAGCTACATAGCATACTGTTGTGCGCACCACCTTCCACACATGTCAGCAGGCGCGCGAGGTTCCCCATGATCAGCATCTCGCTATTCGGAAATCCATCAGTTACACAGGACGGCACCGCGTTACGTGGCTTCGTGTCGGCGAAAGCGGCGGCACTGGTGTACTACCTGGCAGCTACGGCGCAGCCGCATGCCCGCGAGTCGCTGGCTGGTTTGTTATGGCCCGAAGCAGACGAACAACATGCGTCGAAGAACCTGCGCGACGTGCTCTCGAATCTGCGGCGGCTCCTCGGAACGCACCTACTCATTACACGTCAGAGCGCGGGCATAGACTCCAACGCGGATGTCGAGATTGACGTTCAAGCCTTCGAGCGGCAACTCCGGACAGCCCAACAGTCGCCCACTGCGGCCAACCTGCTGCGCGCGGCAGTGGAACTGTACCATGGCGATTTTCTAGAGGGATTTTCGCTTGCCGACGCGCCTGCGTTTGAGGAGTGGGTGCTGGTGGAGCGCGAGCGCTTGCGACGCATGGCCATCGACGCGCTGTATCAGCTAGCGACTGACGCAACTGAACACGGCGATTATCAGAATGGAATTGCCTACGCATCGCGCCTGCTGGCCATGGACCCGCTGCACGAAGCGGCGCACCGCCAGTTAATGCTGCTGCTGGCAATGAGCGGCCAGCGCGCTGCCGCGTTGGCACAATACGAGACATGCCGCCGCCTGCTGGACGACGAGCTTGGGCTTGATCCGGACGAGGAGACGGAGGCGCTCTACCGCCGCATTCTGGATGGGCAGGTCGTCGGCATGCCGCTGGCTCCGCTTCCAGTGCGACCGGTATATAATCTGCCGAAACCACTGGGAATATTCATCGACCGCACATCCGAACTGGCGCAGATCATGACGTATCTGCGCGACGCTGACTGCCGCCTCGTGACGATTGTGGGCATGGGCGGTGCCGGAAAGACGCGCCTCGCGTTGCATGCCGCGCACCAGCTACTGCCCACAAGCCAGCAAGGCGAAATCTTTGCGCATGGCATTGCTTTCGTGGGGCTGGCGTCGCTCGAACCAGACGCATGGCCGATGCATGACGAACAGGCCATGTTTTCGGTGCTGGCTTACAGGTTCGCCGATGCGCTGCACTGCTCGTTCGCAGGCGAAGAAACGCCATGGCTGCAACTTACCGACTTCTTGCGCGAAAAAGAAGTGCTGCTGGTGGTAGATAATTGCGAACATCTGCCGTCGATCGGGCCGTTTCTTGTCATGCTGCTTCAGGAGGCGCCACACCTCAAGATGCTTGCCACGTCGCGCGGCCATCTGCTTGTGCGTGGCGAGCAGATTGTTGAGCTTGACGGGCTGCCGGTACCATCGCGCCAGGCATCGGCAAAGCCTGATGCCTGGAACGAGTACGGCGCAGTGCAACTATTTCGCCAAACGGCGCAGGCCGTGCATCCACGCCAAGCCTGGACTACGGCTGAATTGCAGGCGGCGGTGCGCATCTGCGAGCTTGTGAACGGGCTTCCACTCGGCATTGAACTGGCCGCCAGCATGGTGCGCCTGCTGCCGTTCGATGAAATTGCGCGCGAGATTGCTGGCAACGTGACATTTTTACAAAGCACACAGCGCGACTTGCCCGAGCGCCACCAGAGCCTCCGCGCCGTTTTTGAACACTCATGGCGATTGCTGACAGCAGAGGAGCAGCAGTCGCTACGGCGGCTCTCTGTGTTTCAGGGCGGCTTCAGCCGGGATGCTGCGCTGCATGTGGCGGGCGCGTCGTTCGCGCAGCTTGCCGCGCTGGTCAACAATTCGCTCGTGCGGCGGGTCGCAAGTACCGATAGCTCATCTGCGCGCTATGAATTGCTGGAACTTGTGCGTCGTCATGCTGCCGAGCAACTTGCCGACAGGGAGCCGACCACGCACGAGCAGACGATCACCTGCGACCGGCACTGCCAGTATTACCTGGACTTTCTCGAGCAGCATCGCGCCGGTATCCAGAGCAGCCGCCAGCAGGAAGCGATTGCAGACGTTCAGCGCGAAATCGAAAATGTTCGGCGCGCATGGAGATGGGCAATCAAACAAGGTTTCGTCCAATTGCTCGATCAGGCGACCGACGTGCTGTTCGACTTCTATGAGATTCGTAGCCGCTTCCAGGAAGGCGTCGAGATTTTTGCAGAAGCGGCGCAGCGCCTGGAGAGCCTTCATGCAGCTACGCCCAATGATGAGGCACAGCATATCTGGGCGAAGTTGCTGGCGCGGCAAGGCTGGTTTGTCTATCACATCGGGCAGCATGGCGCAGCAGAAAGAATGTTGCGGCAGAGCATTGAACTGCTTCGTCCGTTGGCATCTACGGCTGAACTCGTCTTTCCGCTCAGCCATCTGGCGGTGAAAATTGCGAACGACGGCATGTACGGCGCGGCAAACCAGCTTGCCGACGAGGCACTTGTGGCGGCACACGCATGCGGCGATCTGCGCGGCATTGCGATGACGGAAACGGTTTTGAGCCAGATTGCTTTTTCCGCTGGTGATTACGGAGCCGCCGAGCGCCATGCCCGGCAGAGTCTGGTAGTGGAGCAGCAAATCGGAAACGAGTGGGGTATCGCCTTCACGCTGATCAGTCTGGGGCGTGTGGCGCAGATGCTTGAGAAGCACCAGGAAGCGCAACACTATTTGCAGGAAGCGTTGTTGATTCGGCAAAAAATGAAAGATGCGCGCGGCACTGCGCTGTGCTTGCTTTCTCTTGGTGATACAGCGGAGGCAATGGAAGAGCATGCGGAGGCGGCATGGTGCTACCGCGAAAGTCTGGCGCTCTTTAAGGAGAGCGGCGAGCGAGCCAGCGCCGCGCTGGCGCTGACCAAGCTTGGGTACAATGCGCTCGCAAGCCAGCAACATGCTACAGCCCTGGCGACATTTCGAGAAGCGCTGCAAACTGCATGGTCGTCAAATCTGCTCCCGCACACGCTGGCGGCGCTGGCAGGTATCGCAAACGCGCTGGTTGCGACGGAGCCTGCGTTTGCAGGGGATCTGGCACGTTTCGTGCGCGACTACACGGCAACCACTCCTGAAGTGCGTGCACGAGCGATGGCAGTGCTACAGCATGCTGAAGCGAGCAAGGAGCGAAGTCACACACTAACATTGGAAACAGCTGTCAGCGCGCTGCTAACGTCCTCTTTTGCTACCAAGCAGGCATGCTCATAAAAAATGCCCTTCGAAGCAACGACATGTGTCGCTTCAAAGGGCGTGATAATTAAAATCGCCTTGTTATAACGCCGGAGAGAAGCTTGACACCTCTTTTGCGCCTTGCTGCTTGAGCGCATCTTGAATCGGGTCAATATACTGATCCAGCGTCACCTTAACGGCCACAACTGCGCCGCCGCCGCGCACCGCTGCTTCATACTGCTCGGCATGCTCCTTCGGCACGCCCAGACCCGAGAACGAACCCGCCAGCACGCCCGCGCCCGCGCCCACCAGCGCGCCACCAATCGCCGCAGTAATCGCGCCCGCAATCGGCCCGGCAGCTAACAGCGGGCCAACGCCCGGAATAGCAAGCGCCGCCAGCCCTGCCAGCACGCCACCGACTACTGCACCAGTTCCCGCGCCAGCGACACCGCCTTCGCCAGCATGTGTAAATTCAGCTCCCATCTCTGGCCCACGCTCGCGCTGCTGGGCCACAATCGAGACTTGCGTTTCATCCAGTCCGATTCTTCGTAGCGCCTGCGCGGCGGCAACGGCTGTATCACTATTCTCAAAGACGCCTACGACCGTCTTTGTTTGCAAGTCAGGAGCGCCTGTTCGACCTGGAACAAAATCATCACTTTGCATGGAGCGCGTTCCTTTCTATTGCCTCAGGTTTCTACCGATATCTCATAAAGCTACTACGAGATAACTAGCAAAACATATGCCGATGCTTTATACTAACGGCACCAGAGGGACAGCAGCACTGGAACGCTGTCCAAGTATATATGGTTTATGCTTCACGGATTTCTCAATATCGATAAACCTGCGGGTATCACTTCGCACGATGTGGTGACGCATGTGCGGCGGCTCGCGCGGCAACGGCGCGTCGGGCATGCTGGCACGCTCGATCCGGCGGCGACGGGTGTGCTAGTGGTGGCGCTCGGGACGGCCACGCGCCTGATCGAGTATGTGCAGGACCAGACTATCAAAGAATATCGCGCCGTAGTGCGACTGGGCAACATGACGACGACCGATGATGCAGAAGGCGAGCCGCTTGAGACTCGCCCGGTGCCCATGCTCGACCAGGCGGCATTGGAAGCGCTGTTCGTGCAGTTTCATGGTATGATTGAGCAGGTTCCGCCAATGTATTCTGCACTTCATCATGAGGGGCAACGTCTGCATGAGCTTGCGCGTGCGGGTAAAACGGTTGAACTCGCGCCGCGCCCGGTGTACGTCGAGCGCATCACATTGCAGGAATGGAGCGCTCCAGATTTGATGATCGAGGTGCGCTGTGGCAAAGGCACGTATATCCGCGCGTTGGCGCGCGATATCGGAGCGGCGTTAGGCTGTGGCGCGCATCTCCATGCGCTACGGCGCACGGCAGTTGGCACGTTTCGCATTGAAGATGCTGTATCGCTAGAGGCGCTTGCTGGTGCAGTCTCTGAAGTGCTGCTGCCGCCAGAAATAGCCGTGGCCGATTGGCCTGTCGTCATGCTGGATGAGGCAACCGCCCGTCGTGTGCGCAACGGCCAAACGATTACGCTCGATGCCGTTGCAGGCGATCGCGTGCGTGCCCATGGTCCGGACGGCATGCTGCTGGCGCTGCTCAGTCGCGACGGTCCAGCATGGAAGCCTGACAAGGTTTTCAATTGGGATTAGATTATGTAGGTTGCGCATGCTGTGTATATACACGGCGCTGCAATCTACAATGTATAATGTGCAATAACACGTATGGAACTTGTCCACGGTCTTCCACAACAGATCAACGCGCGCCCGACGATCATGACGATCGGCGCGTTCGACGGCATCCATCTCGGACACAAGCACTTAATTGGCAGCGTGGTGAGCCGGGCGCAGGCGCTAGGCGTGCAGAGCGCAGTGCTTACGTTCGACCCGCATCCCGATCTGGTGGTGCGGCCTGACCGGCAGCGCCTGTACCTTACCAGTCTCGAAGAGCGGATCGAATTGATCGAGGCGCTCGACGTGGACGTGCTGCTGGTGCTGCCGTTCACGCAAGCGGTCATGAACCAGACCGCGCAAACATTTATGGATCACGTATGTGGTGCGCTGGCGCTACGCGAGTTGTGGATCGGCTGGGATTTTGCGCTGGGCCGCAAGCGGGAAGGCGACCTCGCGCGCCTGCGGGAGATCGGGCAGCACCATGATTACATGGTCCACCCGGTCGAGCCGTTCCTCCTCGACGGCCAGCCGGTGAGTTCGTCGCGCATTCGCGCCGCGCTCAGCGAGGGCAATCTCGAAGCGGCAAATCGGCTGCTCGACCGCCCGTTTGGCCTACGCGGCCCGGTCGTGCAGGGCGACCAGCGCGGGCGCACGATCGGCTTCCCGACCGCCAACATCGCCGTCGATGAACTGCATGTTGTCCCAGCGAACGGCGTCTACGTCTGTCGGGCGCAGGTGGACGGCGAAACCTACGGCGCAGTGACAAACATCGGCGTCCGCCCGACGTTCGACGGCACGCGCCGCACAGTGGAGGCATATCTGCTTGACTTCGTGGGCGATATCTACGGGGAAACATTGCGACTTGAATTTTTGCACCATCTTCGCGGCGAGAAGAAGTTCAGCGGCATCGCTGAGTTAGTGGCGCAGATCTCCCGCGACACGGCAGCCGCGCGGGAGTGGTTGGCGGAGCATGCTGAATTGTAAGTATCACGAAAGTTCCAAGCTGTTATATTGCTCAATGGCTTGGCGTAGGAGTTCATAGAATTCTTCGACAAACTCCTGCATTCCCTGAAATACTTGTCGTACAAAATCATTAAGTAAAACTTCACCGCCAGGCGATGCAAACAGATCACGATTGAGAAAAAAGGCCGCCTCAGAATCATGGATTTCTGGATATAGACTAGAGTTAGAGCGAATGACGCATACATCAGTTATAGGACGGTGTGTCGTTCGGTGCCTTACCTCCTCAAGTGGTGATAGCCACACAGGCATATCAGGGCTTCGATTGGCTACTTGCCTTGCTAGGTAATATTTAGTAATAAGTTGAAATATTGCATCAGGGTTATTCTTCTTTCCTTTCTTTTCAAGCAAATCTTTGTAAGCGAGTTTAAAACTTGTCTCCGTCGCTGGCCTACCAAGATTATACAAGTCATTCAGTAAACGTCCACATACATCAAGTAGTGAAAAGTTAGCTGCTGCAAACGTTTCGATAAAAAATCCTACTAGCAGTCGATAGTGGTGTAAATCTTCCATATCATAAGAGCAGCCTTTGTAGTCTACATGAGACTTTTTAGAAGGACGTTGATTGTTATCTGCGAGTGATTTGAAATCTTGAAAATCTTGAGAGTTGACTTTACAAATAAGTGCTGCTTGATACATCACAATATTAAGTTTGTGACGAATGGAAGCAACGCTTTTCTTGACGTCAACTACAAGTAGCCGTTTTTGTCTGTCATTTGCAGCATCTTCAACAGCTTTCAAAAAGGAGGTCTCATTCTGAGGTACAAGAACAAGATCAGGAATATCTAGAGGAGGAGGTAGAACGTTAGTCATTAAAGTTGCTCCCTTTAGCCACTAATATTATCCAAGATAGTATCAATCTCATCGTACGGCGCGTAATACCCTTGCAACCGCTGCATCTCTCCATCAATTAGTGCCAGCATGTCGCCCTGGCCTAGTAAATGTTCTGCACCGCCTTGATCAAGTATGGTACGTGAATCGGTGAGCGAAGGCAAACGAAACGAAATACGTGCTGGAATGTTGGCCTTGATAGTACCTGTGATGACATCGGTAGTTGGCCGCTGTGTGGCAAGAACAAGATGGATACCTTTCGCACGTCCAATGGCTGCTAACCGCCCGATTTGGCGCTCGAACGTTTCTCGCTCATTGCGGGCAAGCGTGAGCATGATATCTGCGAATTCATCCACGACAATCACCAGCCACGGAATACGCTGAGAAGGGTTCCGCCGGTTATACTCTAGATTATTCGGGCAGCGCGCCTGCGCAAGCAGCCGTGTTCGCGCATCTAGCTCTTCGTTAAGAATGGCGCGTAGCATGTCAATAGCTTCGGCAGGATCATAGATAATCCGTCCTTCACGAAGATGAGGTAATCGGTCAAATACCACAAATCGGTTTGTTTCGGATCATACCAACATCAATTGCAAATCTGTAGGTGCATGCCGCAACGCTAAACTTGTGATAAGTGTGGACAAGAACATAGTCTTGCCACTACCTGTAGTTCCTGCTACAAGCAAATGTGGCATGCGCACTAAATCGTGCTGGACACGCTCGCCAGCCGCATTCACACCAGTTGCAAGCAGGAGCGAGAACGGCTGCTCGTGCGGCAACTCCACCAGTCCATCAGCTAACGGCACATTCTGTGGGTGTTCGCGTGGCAGGTCAATGCGAATATACTGCTCGCCAGGAATATTATCGACCAGCGGAATTGTTTTGCTACCCAACTCACGAGCAATATCCACAATATACTTCTGCACCTCTGAGAGCCTGCCGGCTGGAGGTTGAAGGCGAACCCAAAAGCGAACGATGCGCGGGCCAACCTGTGTTCGCTGCGTATCCACTTCTGCAACAGCGATGCCGTATGCCACAAGCGCCCGCCGTAATCGTTGGGCCTGCTCCTCAAGTGGTTCCGCATCAGGGTAAGACGCTTCCCCAGCAGGATCAGATCCTTGCTCTTCAGTACCGTCAACCACATTCTCTGCGCTGTGTGATGTCATATCTGTGCTGACATGCACAACTGTCGGTTCATCAGGTTGTGTTGCAGCTAACTCCACTAGTGATTGTGCTTCCTGTGGTTCTGCTTTTCCGAACATCTCCGCAGAAAGTGTTACAACCTCACGACGATATGAATCAAAATCTAGAGTTTGTAGCGATAGTGGGCGTCCTTCCACCAGTATGCGAATACTCCGCAGTCGTATTTGTGGGAGATAGGTAAAGAGCTTGTTGATTACATCGGCCCAGGAAGCTTTGAGAGAGGCGCGCTGCTTGCGTTCCTCAGATGCTAGGTTATGAGACGTTGTAGCAAAAACAGCAACGCTGAGATAATCACGCAGCATTTCGCGTCGTAGTGGACCAAAGAGCGTGTTATCTGCTTGAGAATCAAAAAGTGACTCCAGCGCCCGAGCGATTGCCTCCAGTAATGAGAGGACTTTCTTTTCTGTAGACAGATCAGGTAGTTGTTCCGGCACAAGGATGATTTGCGCTGCTACAATGTCTATGTACATGCGCTCTTCCTCATGCCAGATCACAAGCCAAATTGGCTTCTTGGGTTGTTCAATGCCAACAAGCGCCTGGCTTGGAATGAGAACAGCATTCGGATGCTGATTTCGATAATGGTACAGCGCTCCAACAATGGCCAGTAGATTTTGAAACGCTTCACCACGCGCGACGTTCGACACCATCGCTGCCTCATCATTTTCAGGAGTCTGCACAGTCGAAAGCAACCCTTGTGGCACCAGACTTACTATCTCACGTACATAACGCTCAATGCTATCTCTAGGCCAAGGTACAGAGAATGAATGAACCAGATCATCAAGATGCGTATGCCAACGGCGGTCCTGGCTTGAAACAGTGAGCGTTTGCGTGCCTACAGGCTGCCACAACCACAATGCATCAGAGATCGGTTGCTCAAGTGTACCATTGATGTGATCCAGCATAATTAGCCAAGCAGACTGAGCAGCCAACGCGCGAAGCTCTTGATCTTTAATGGGCCGTCGCCCAACACCGTATGTACGATGACTCAATTCGTTGCTCACGGCATTACGCAAACCAGTGTAGACATCAAAAATGCCACCAACCGGCGCTGGGACACGCCGAACAATGTCGCGAATAGGATCGTATGTAAGTTGTAATGGTATGCTGAAAGGGCTGGTTTGCGCACGAGTAGTTCTGAGCACAGGCTGTACAACAGCCTCCGAAGGATTGTAGAGCAAGGTGATGTGAAAGAACTGTTCCCGTATTGCTTGAATTAATTTTTCATAATTTGGATGCGCACTGGTGGTAATTATCCAATGAATATTGTTGCGAAATCGCTCAACAACATCGTCATCATCAAACAAGCGGGATTCATACAGATCAACTTGCTCGTTACTGTAGAACACATGGATATGCGCGCCGCAAAGCAGACTTTCGTCAGCCAAACGATGACATGCGTCGAGTAGTGGCTTAAGCACAGGTGGATTAACGACAGCTATGGAGATACCGACGCGCGCAGGAGGGTATAGAGCTAGGAAACCCTTCAAAAGGTCGCGCAATTGATCTCTAGGCAATCCGTCACTATTCAGAGATAATTCAGGTTTTTCCTGATAATACGGCACACCAGCAGTGCGCTCGTTACGCGGTTGATCAAGATCGCCAGCTAACACCATCCGCACTTCGTCGCCTTCCTGATACGCAACAGCATGCGCAGAGGGAAGCATAGCGGGGTATAACATGAATGTGTTGAGTACAGTTGGCAACCGTAGTAAGCGCTTCTGCAGGAAGTTTGTCTCTGCCTCACTCAACGGTTCAGCATGCTGTCGCATGCGCTGTGCAAGTTCGAGCCACTTCCAAAGATACAGCGGATGTAGGGTTGTCAACACAACGGCGTGACCGCCGCGACGTACATTCGGATCAGGATCAACAGGTCTTAAAATAACGATTGTGTCTAACGCAAGAAACTGCGCCGTCGCCTGCTTGATGGTATCGGGATACAGATCAAATAATTGGCGATATAATGTTTGCAATCTAGCAGCCAGTTGCTCATAGACCTCGATGTAATCGGAAATCTGCTTCAGCAGCGTTTCGCTTGAAGTGGGAAGTATATACTGTGCCGACTCGTTGGGCAGGTATAAAAAACGTATTCTGTGCGACGTGAGCGCCTGTCGCTTCTGATGCAAATCCTTGAAGAGCGGTGACAACGGCTCAGCACCTGATTGCGCTTGGTCAAGCGCATCGAAGAGGGTGATCAAGGATGCGCCATGCTCATCATCAAGCGCAGTTAGTTGCAACGGTTTGAAGGGCTGCAAAGGTGGAAGTGTCACCGAACCAGTGAAGAGTTGCGGCACCGAGAGATTGGGGTCAAGGTCTTGCGCGTCGAGGATACCGCCCCATACATCGTTTTGTACTGCCTGGCGCATGACCGTTTCAAGGCAGTGCCGCTGCTGCTTTTCGGGATAGGTGACCGTGGCTTCCCGTCCATCGGGAGTATTTGTCGAAGCAGTTTTGCTTTCTTTTTCCTCCCAATCCGGCTCCTGATCGCTATTCGGATTCTCCTCAAACAGATCATTGATTGCATCGGCGAATTCGTTGAGTTGTTGCCGCTGCTTTTCATCCTGGCTGAACATCCAATTGAGAAGTTCACGATCTGCTGTTGAATCCGATGGCGTTTCAGCAGGTGGTGTATCGCTACCTTCTTTTGTTTCGGGCGCTTTCGGCGCTTTGAACAACGCTTCAACTGCTGGCAACGATAATGCCTCTACATTGAGCGTGGCAAAACGAGGGTATTGTGTAAACGCCTGCACAGCAAGGAACGTGTTTTGAAAGGCATTTTGTTCATGGCCAAGCGCGCGCCCAAGCGCCCGATAATCTTTCTTAGTGAGCGAACGTAGCTGCTCCACTTTTTTGCTATTTTCTTTGAGTCGCTTATCGATGTCCTTCAACACTTCATCTGTTGCAAATAGGAGCGGATCACGTAGCAGACCAATGTGTGGAAGCGCCTCCTCAATAGCAGTTCCTTGCTTCCAAGAGATATAGAGTTGTGCAACCCGTTCTGCGACAAGCGCCAATCGTCCGGACACGTTTTTGCGCTTCAGCGTGCGCCAAAATACTTTCTCAGTCTGGCTGGTGCTTTCGTCTATGCCGCGCTGAACAATGCTATGTCGCAGATCAGCGTCGGTAAATGGCTCCAGCATTTCAAGCGAGTGAATTTTCTCCTGTGCCTTCAGTGGATTGAGGATCGCCACAATTGGCGTGACTGAGTTATCATTGCGCCATGCCACTGCTTGCTCGACATCGAACGTAACATGTTCTGGATTGAACGGTTCGCTAACGGTGTAACCAACCAGTGCCAGCCGTAGTTCGCCCGCGTCCAACGCTGTTTGCATCGCACCATAAAGCAACTGCGGCTCAAACTGCGGCATGTTGCGCGCCAACAGACCAAAGCGAGTTTGTTCAAGACGCTCTTGTAAAGCTGCTGCAATAAGCAGCGCGAGGGTTTGTTGCTGCGTTGCGGTCAATGCTTCACCTCATCTCTTGAACGGAAACCAGCACCACACCATCGGCGTAGCGGCGCGCATATCCACACCACTCCAAAATATCAACCAGCCGCTCGATATTGGTCAGATATTCGTTGCCTGCCACGGCGCTGATACCCCACTCCGCCAAACGTTGGTTTTCGTTGCCCAGCGCGCCAAACAGAATGCCGTACTGATCTGCCCAATGCTGCGCGAGTTGCTGCAGCGTCCATTCCTCATCAAGCGGTACGCTGGCCCGCACCAGCACTTCGAACAGATCGGCTTCGGGTGCGTACAATTTGGCTGTCTGACTGCGTGACGCCGTGAGAAGACCGATGCGTACACCTAGAGCACGTGCAACACTTGCAGGACTAGAGCTTAAAAAGCGATCCAGCAAATCAGCAGCAGCATTCGCAAAAGCAGTTGAAGGCGAATGATTTGCTGTGTCGCTACGATAGCTGTTGTAGAAGTTAAGGAAATCGCGTTGGTTTTCCTCATCGGTGCGGGTGGTCTTCACACCACCGCGCGTTTTCTTCCACTGCATATCGCGCACGCGCTGTCTATTCGCTCGATCATCGTCCCACTGCACTTTTTCCTCTAGGAGTCGCATCTGCTCACGTATCTGCCGACGGAAAAAGTGATCAATCGAACGACCAACCCATTGATACGACTGGATGCTGGCTTGCTTCAATGTTGGTGTCGCAGTAGCATCCATGCAAAACAGTACAGGAATGAGGGCTGCATTTCCCTCCCGCCCAGTATTTGCAAGGTGCAGATACAGCGCAAAACAGCCCCAGATTGTCAGGCGGCGGAGTGTATCGAGTTTGCCGCCGTAGCGGGCCATTGGCGCGTCATAGCACGCCAGCATGTCGAAGCCTGCGCGTATGGCACGGATCAGCGGATCGGAAAATTCCCCGGTTACAGGATCAATGTGCAGGCTTGTGGGCCAGACTTCTTGTGTAAGTGCAGGTTTCCGTGATTTCAGGTCTTTGTGAGCAGGCGAAATGGGTAGCGTGAGTGTAGATAATTCATCACTACGCTTACCTTCTTCCTCCATCAACAGATTATATAGCAGACTAAAAGCAGGGCTTGGTTCCTTCCCATGCATTAGAATAGTCCGCAGCCATTCGCCTGCGCCGCGATCATGGTTATCGTTAGTGATGTGTGTGACATGACTTAATGTATAGCTTGAGAAATTAGGCGTGCCATACAGCGTGCCATCTGCTCCCAGCAGTGTTGGCAGCATCTCTCTCACAGAGCGAGGTACATCAACACGCTGCGCATTCTTGCGGGGGTGAATCACTTCATGTTGGCGATTATCATCAGTATAACATCCACAGACCGCTCGAAACAGACCGTTCGCCAGATGCACCGGTTTGATCTCGATCTTGGGATCGTAGAATAGCGTTCGCTTCACAATACTGTCGAAAAAGGTCTCTTCAAAGTTCATAAGCGTTACTCATACGTCCGTCGCGAGCGACTGACCCGCACAGAAGTAGCGTTGGTTCTACGGCGCTGCGGGCTCCATTCAATTGTCTCCATATCGCGCGGCCCACCAACATCCTGCCCCAAACTCCGCAAAAACAGATCGAGTCGCCGCAAGATGTGAAATGGCTGCAAAGCGATCGGCAGCCCCACCTGAGCCGCAGCCAGCGCCTGATACATCGGCCAATCCACGCGCAAGGCCGGATCGCCGGACTGATATCGCTGAACTCCTAGTAACACATGATCCTGTCGCAGATCAATCGCATGTTCAAGGTACGGCACTAATTGTGGGTAGTAAATCGTGAGTTTGTCAGACGGCAAGGAACGCATAGCGAAATATCCAGGAGCCTCACCGATAGCATACCTGTGGTTATTCCACAAACGCAGACGCAACGCATAGTCAGATTGCTTCTGTTCAGGGGCATACAGGACGTTGATTTGCTCAACCAGGCGTTCAGTTGCAGTGCGCTGGTCCATCTGACCAGCCACAATTTGATGAAATTCGGAGGTTGAGCCTGGCAACATGCGCTGTAATTGCTGCTCCTTGTCATGCTGATGCTCAAAGAAATAGCGTCGTTTCAGGCGGCGTAGTTCAGCGACATTCGCTGGAGCGGTCGGCATTCCAAAGGTCCATCCATCAAGAATGTCGCCGTCCCACAGTTTCAAATCATCTGCTGGATCGGCAAGATAGGCCGGATCGTAATCGCGCACAGTTTCAAACAAAGCACTGCGCCCTTGGAAGAGCAGATTATAGTAGGCGTAATCCTCGAATGACGGCTGGCGTTGGTTGCCTTCTTCATCTTCAACTGGCTTCCAGCGCGTGTCACATGTCTTGCCACCAGTCAACATGAAGGCCAGCATGCCTGTTAAGTCACGCATGGTAGCGTGAGCACCACGTTGTGCAACAAGTGATAGCAACAGAGATAGACTTTTTATAACGATGGGGGCCAACAGAGCCTTGGCATTAAATTCAACAGGACAGCTAAGCGGTGGCTTGCAATCAGCACAAGGTTCTGATAAAGCCAACCTAGCTAGCTTTTTCGCTAACTCATTAATGATCTGTTCTGTTAATAGTTCTCGCCTACTCAGATCAACAACTATCGTGTTATTCAAGGTGCTATCTGAAGGATCGTTGTAAAACACAGACTGATTGATCTCACGCGGCAAATTCTCGAGATAGCTTAGTTCAAGAAAAGAGCTTGCGTGTAGCGCTATACCTCTTAAAGGGGCATGATTAATGGCTACAATGAACGGCTTGCCCTGGCGTTTCTGTTCGACCCAACGCTCCAAAATAGTGTACGTGTCCCGCTGGCTAGCATCTTTTTCAACGTAAGCAAAAAGTGGTAACTTATTACTCAACATCTCAATTAAATGCGTTTTACCATCACCAGGGTTGCCAGTAAGAATCACATCCTTACCTTTTTTTATCCATGTGAGTATCTTATTGTCTAGATTTGTCTCAACATGGATCTCTTCGCGTCGAGATGAGGATACTCTTTCAGCAATTGCATTGTAGGAGTTGTACAAATCAACAATATACTGTCGATTACTCTGAGCATCTGGCATCATCAACCTCACAAATCAAGTTCAGGTTCATAAGCTTGGATGTTCAGACAGCAGATAATCATCAACCTTCCAGTCAGCAACTTTGGAAAGAACGCTCGTTTGTCGCGCACGCATAAGAAGCCATCTATCTGACCAGTGCTGAATAATAGCCTGCGTTGCGCCTTCAACATCTGCTTGCGAGTCACAGTCAAAGAAATATTGAGGATCTAATGTTTCACCTCTAAGGAATTGATACACTGATCTTCCAAGCGGAACACCATATACAATACGCCTCGATCGATGATTGGTGAAATGCTCAACGTTCTCCAAGCCAATCTGTGCTAAACCTGCACTAACGCGACGTAATTTTGGATTAACCCCTTCTCCAAAGCGATTGTTAATTAACACTGCACTCCTTGTATGGATCTGTAACTCATTAAGTGCACGGATTGTCTCAGTAGAAAAATGAACAGATCCATGTCCTATTGTTTTGCCCATGCGTTGATATTTTATCTTTTCTCTACTGGTTCCAACCGGAATCGCTATGCGGTTATACTGGCTACTACCAACATGATATAGGCTAGTAGTGCCTAAAAACACCAACTTTGGTTCACGACGAACATCTGCTCGTTTCATTTCAGAAGCGATGTGGCTTCTGTATGTAGCGTACTTCTGTTTATAATCCCATACAACATTTGGACTAGCCATCAGCATGGCTATCAACTTACCACCTAAAAGAAAATTATACGGCGGAATTGAACCACATACAATAATATCCATCATGTTTATTCCGACGCGCCGCTTCTTGTTCTCTCTAACGAGAGTTCCAATCGCTTGCTTTCCTTCGGCTGTAGCTATGGAGCGGCGAAGTCGTTCTACGGTTGCCATATAGCATTCACGCTGTGGCAGCGCCAACTTTGCCGCTAACAGATCACGTAATGCTCTAGCACGTTTGGATTGGAAAAGAGCTTCTACAGCTTGTTCTTTCACTTCCTGAAAAGAGTTAATTTGTTCTGTAGCACTATCTTCTGATACCGCTCGAAAGAGCGGCAATGTTGCTCGTCCATTTAGTTGCCGCTCCTCCTGCAACAGCGCAACGCGGCGCGCCCGCGCTGTTTCTTCGATGTGTTGCAGACGAGAGAGTACAGCAGACGTCGGCTGCTCCACCTCGTGCGCTTCGACCAAGCCATCGATCGCAATATCGGCGATCGCATCGCGCAACGTCGTGTACAGCATGCGTACAATCGCCTGTGCATCGGCATCCGTAAACTGCTTGTCATGAATACGCTGCAACATCGCTTTTGGTGTCCAACCAATAGTATCATCGCGGTCAGTGATCTGCACCATGCTGCTGCCCAATGCCGCAATGCCAATAATCGGATGGAAATCACGGGCAGCATCGCGCACAAGGTAGAACATATTACGTCCTGGCGTCGAATGATAGGGAATGGACCACGTATGGCGCATATAGCGCCAGATATCAGAGAGCAACAAGCCTGTGTGAGTACAGCGAGCATTTGGGGTGATAAGTTGCAGGTACGGCTTGATAACATCATGAACAGCCTGATTCTGCTCGGCTTCGGACAGCGCAACAAGTGCTGCCAAATCATTAGCAAGTTGCCAACCATCCGCAAAGAGCGAACGAATAGAAACGACCGTGTTACCGAAGGCGCGTGGCCGCTCCATCTGCTGAATGAATTGCTGCACTGACGGCTTACGCAATTGGGCCAGTCGTTCATAGCTCAAAGATACGCGAATGGCCTGTTTCTGGGCCTGCGCTTCTTCAGATGAGCGCGCAGTCTCCTCCAATCTGGGAGGCGCAAGATAGAGCCGGCCAGCGCGACATGTATAATCCCATCCCTGTCGCAATAGATCGAGCAGTACAAGCAGGTAGGCACGATAACGAAGATAAGGAATATCCGCATTCACAAAAGCAGGAAGCTGTTGAAGATGTTCAGCGATTTTACTGCTTGATTCAGTCACGGTACTGCTACAACTCAGTAACTGAAGAAGTACCTGAAGTTCGCCTGAATAAGGGCCAATATTTTGTGGCCAAAAAATGTAACCTTGTGATTCTGACATGAAGCAACTGAACAATAATCAGGAGAGAAAATTCGTGAACAGAAAACGGAGCTGTTGTAAATAGCTCACAGTGAAGCACTTGAAAAGTGCCCTGTGTAAACCATTGTACCATGTGTCAGAAATAGCATTGCAGTAATCTTATCGGAACAAACCTTCACCGCTGAGAAGTCAAACCGAGCGCGTACGCAAGGCCGCTGTGCAGCGAACTGCGGGTCGTAATGCCGCGCAGCTCTACACCCAGGCCAACCACCGTCTGCGCCACCTCCGGTCGGATGCCGGTCAGCACCACCTCCATGCGCTGCATCGCACGGCAGTCAGCACGGTTCACTTGACTGACCTCTGCACTTAGTACTAACGTCAGTTCGGAATAAGCAAACAGAAATTGCGCTTCAGTAAAGGGTTTATGGCCCTTTGCTCATGGAAACCAGCAATCAAGTGGCATACGCGAACGACAGATCACATTTTTCGGTTCTTTCTTATTTCGTTATGCATTGTGAAGCCAAAAACAGAGGCTCTTACTCCGAACTGACGTTAATTAGAATCCGAGAGTGGTAAGCTGCCTTGTGATTGTCTTTCCTGGATTAAAATAGCTTCTACAAAATCTCTTGACCCTTCGCCAAAGGCCATCCCTGCCATCGTTCGAGGTACGCCTTCGCGGGCGCGCCCGACCCACACGTGCTGTGCGTGTGCCTCGCCATACAACCACCCGTCGTCCTATGTGCGCGTTGGTTCGTCTTCTACCCGGCTCCGTCAGGCGGGCAACCGCATGGGCAATGGTGACGGGAGGCGTAGTAGCTTACAGGTGGTGCAAGGCGGCGGCAATGGCGTTTGGCAGCCGGTCAATCTCGTCAGCATCAGCCCGATCAAGTGTATCGGCCACATGAAGCAGCAGCCTCAAACGTTCAAAGCGCGCTGTCTGCACTGCATCGAGCGCACCCGCCGCCATGTATGCGTCCCACACACCTTGACGAAAGGTGGCGGGCCAGCACGGCAGCAGCGCATGTGCCAGATCGAACATGGGATCGCCGCCGACGACTGAGCCAGGACGTACCAGCGCCTCGAGCTGCGCGCTTTCACCAACCGATGCAAGAACGTGCGCGGGATCAACCGCGCCGTGGATGACGCGCGGCTCTGAGAAGTCAAGCGCTGCATGGTCAAGTGTTGCCGCATGAAAACGCTCAAGAAGTGATGCGCCAAGTATCTCCTGCGCCCGCATGCTCCATTCACGCTGCTCTAGCCACTGCCGCAGCACTTCGTTCCATGTGCGCACAGGCCAGCGCCCGTTGGCGAGCGGCTGGCCGCAGCCTGGCGCGGCGATGCTGTGGATGCGCCTCAACGCGCGCCCGGTTTGACGGGCAACCAGACGCAAGAGCGGCCCATCTGGCAACACGTTGGCCGGGCTGCCGCTGATATAGCCTTCCAGTGCATAGGCGAACGGCATGGTGATGCGCGACAGATCGTACTAAATCATTTGTGGAGCGGGAGCATTCTTCGTTGCCACAGCCCGCAAAAAGAAAACCTCATTGCTAAGGTCGCCTTCTGGCGAGATCGCCAACACGACATGGCGGGTGGGTGTACTGACGCGTACCTCGATGCGATCAGCCGTCTCGAACAGCAACGCGGCGGCAGTTGGTCGCAGCTTCAGCGGCTCGATCACGCTGGCGGTGTATTCGCCTAGGCGGCTCAACACGCGCCGCCGCGCATCGGAGTATGCCGGGTCGTCGGCAGGAACATATTGGTTCAGATGGCTCCACATACTGGCGAGGATACCATGAGGCGCGTGTAGACGCAACTCATGACCATGCGTCCGTCAAACGTTTCTGGCACGCTCCCTGCAACAGTGTTTATTGAAACAAACAGAACCATTCCATCAGCACAGAACATGAACATCAGTAAGAAAACGCTCGATGGTATCTGTGCTTTCGGTGGCTAGTCATTAAAGGAGCGACTATGACACGACCAAGCAGCGATCCGGAAACCAACGTTCCGCTTAATCCGCCCGACGTGCCAACAGAGGAGAAGGTGCGCCAGTTGGAGGGCGAACGGCCAGTTGAAGATCAGACCGCTTACATTGATACCAGCAACGTTGATGATCTGGGAGAGATTACATCAACTGATATTTATGAGGCCGAGCTTGCGGCTGGTGTGGACGACGACTTGCCGAACGACCCTGATCAATTGGATTTGTTGACGGAGCGGGAACTGCGCGCCGAGGAAACTGATGACGCCATGGAGGCCGTGCAGGAAGGCTTCACATATGTCCCGCCGACTGACCCGCCGATAGTGCCAAGCGATAACCTGGATGGCGCGGAGGTCGCCAGCGGCTTTGGTGATACATCGCTCGATGAGCCGTATGATCTGAACCACAATGACGAGTTCCTGCCAGACGAGGACGAGATGACCGCCCTCGTTCGTGATGCGCTACGAGCCGATAGCAGCACTACCGCCTACGCTGACCGGATAGCTATTGCAGTGGAAAACAATATCGTAATCTTACGCGGCGTGGTCGATGACCTCACGGATGCGGAAAACTTACAGACAGTGGCAGGTTACGTTGCTGGCATTGAGGATGTTATAGACGAAACGACGGTGCGCGGAGTTAAGTAAGTTTGCAGCAAGTGGTCCACGTTACATGAATACAGCAAGCGTTCTGCTTGCTGTATTCATGAACGTGGAGCGCAATATATGCTAGCACTCGTCTGAGTAAAGCGGCGTGCTGAGGTAGCGCTCGCCGTTGCTGGGTACAATAAACACAATCGTCTTGCCAGCATTCTCAGGCCGCCGCCCAACTTGCAGGGCAGCATAGGCCGCCGCGCCAGAGCTGATGCCAAACATCAAGCCTTCCTCGCGTGCAAAGCGGCGTGCCGTCTCGAACAAATCTTCATTCGTCACCTGCACCACCTCATCGATCATGCTCGTGTTGAGCACATCTGGGATGAAACCAGCGCCGATGCCCTAAATCTTGTGCGGGCCAGACTTACCGCCCGAAAGCACCGGCGATGCAGTTGGCTCCACCGCGACAGCCTTGAACGTCGGCTTGCGCTGCTTGAGTACCTCGGCCACACCTGTAAGCGTGCCGCCGGTACCCACGCCGGCCACCAGAATGTCCACCGCGCCGTCAGTATCGTTCCAGATTTCCTCAGCGGTAGTACGGCGATGAACTTCCGGGTTTGCCGGATTCTGGAACTGCTGTGGAATCCAGGCATTCGGCAACTCAGCGGCGATAGCTTCGGCCTGCCCGATTGCGCCGCGCATGCCCTCTGCGCCGGGTGTCAGCACCAGCTCCGCGCCGAAGCCACGCAACAGCTTGCGCCGCTCCACGCTCATGGTGTCCGGCATGACCAGAATCGCCCGGTAGCCCTTCGCCGCCGCGACAAACGCCAAACCGATGCCAGTATTCCCGCTGGTCGGCTCCACAATCACCGTCTCGCCGGGTTTGATCTTGCCTTCCCGCTCCGCCGTCTCGACCATGGCGAGCGCAATGCGATCCTTCACGCTGCTGGCCGGGTTAAAGAATTCAAGTTTGGCAAGAATGATCGCATCAGTATCATTCAAGCGGTTGACTCGCACGAGTGGCGTACGCCCAACGAGTTCAGTAATACTGTTGTAAATCTGCGCCATTGCTTCCTCCTATTGTTACGTTTGTTGCTTTACTATCGTAAGTTCATTATATAAGCCGATCCCGATTGTCAAGCCAAAACGCCCATGACGTATTGGTCCCTACCTTGCTATGAATACTGCAACATTAGCGCCATGCAGATCGTCTTGATATATAGTTCTGGTTTTGCTTTTTGAAGGAGGCCGTATCATGAGCGACGACCCAATGAATACCACGCCAAGGCCCGACGATGAACCGACGCCGAACACTGTTACTCCGCCGCTTGCGGAACAGGGATCGGGGCCATCGGTGCCGCCAGACGAGCAAGCGCGTGACACGCCCGATCTGGTGAATGAACTGCGCGAAATGGGGCAGCAGCTTGAGAGCATGTTCCGCGCGTTTGTCGAGAGTGAGCGTGGCAAGCAGTTGCAGCGCGATCTGGCGGGCGGCGTGCAAGAAATCTCGAAGCAGATGCAGATTGCGCTACGTTCAGCACAAAGTGACCCGCGCTTCCAGAAGGCGGAAGAGCGCGGGCGGCAGGTGTTGAGCCAGGCTCAACAGAGCAAGCTGGTCAACGATGTGCAGGAAGCGCTTGTCAACGGCTTTACACAGTTGAACGCCCAGATCAAGCGCGCGACCGAACGCATGCAGCAGGAAGAAAACGCATCCGGCAGCCCCACCGCCCAGCAGGTACCGATCGAGGTAGACGAAGATAAGCCTGCCACGCCGCCATTCGAGCGCTTCGAGGAAGGCGGCCCGGACGTAACATCAATTCCGGGCGCGACCGGCGAACCACAGCAAATCGACACAGACGACGAAGTGCAAGGATAGGAGACGATGGACGATAGACGATGGACGATAGAAACAGACCTTCTTCGTTCATCGTCTATTCATGACATGATCATGGCAAGCAAGAGCCGAAAAACGCAAATAATAGAAGATATTTTCAATAGCCGTTGGGATGCGGCAACACAGACGCTTGACAATCCACTCGTCACCATAGATGAGATGATCTGAAATCATATTGGCCCCAAGGCAATATTTACGCTTTTTTCAAAGACATTGTGCGTAACACAACTCGCGCGAATGCTATATGGCCCCAAAGTGTCTTGAAAAGAGGCTACACAGGCAGACAAGAAGTAGGTCAAGGTGCTTCGTTCAGGTTCGTTCCTGTTCCTGCCGGGCAAGAACTAGCTTTTGTCTCTTCACAGACACTCATGCCCACAGATGCGACACCGGTTCACCTGATTGAAAGCACCAGTTTACCATTAGCATCACGGCAACTGGGTCGGAGTGATGAACCGTGGCTTATTCAAATTGCTGTTCGGCTCAGAGTTATAGAAACACATCTCGCGCTGTTCTCACCCAGGCAATTCATTCACGTTGATCATTTGCAAATGAGCGTCAAGCTACAGCCCTCAGAAATAGATGCACTTTTTCTAGCTACAGAGCGAATAGGTGAAGCAGATCTGCGCGAAGTCATTGTCTGCTGTGAGGCCAAGAGTCTACGCGACGATCTTGTCGAAGAGCAGTTGGTGCGGCAGATTAAAACCATTTTCCGACAGAAAGCTGTCATCCAGGACATAGCACTGCCGGTTACACTCAAAGCTGTTGGAATATCGCAGATTTATGTTGTCGAGTTCGACCCAATCATACGGAGTGATGCTGCTCACCTCGATGCGCTTGTCGTCGCCAGCGAAGCCGTCTATCACCTTAAGCCTGAAGTTCCCGGTATCGGCGAATGACACACCTTCACCCAGGCCAACGCAACACCACCACCTCTTCACGCATCTGCGCTTTGGTTGCCGTAGCAATGCGCGTACGAAATAGATCGATACTTTCGACCTCATATCCCAGCGATTGGGCAATTTCTGCTAATAGCTGACCAGTGCGGATCATCACACGAAAGAACGACGCCTGATCGCCAACAACATAGGCCAGATACGCCCCCGGACGCAGACAGCCGCGCAGTTCAGCCAAATGCCGAGCCATACCGCCAAAATACAGCCGCGTCACCCGCGCGTACAGCCGTTCGAACCCTGAGGTTTTGCCTAACTCAACCCAACGGGACTCAATTTCATTGGCGATGCGTTGCACTTCTGGATGAACATTAATCCATTGATCATCATCATCATTTTTATAGACGCCGCGCGTGTTCGAGCGCACCAACCCTTTCTTCAACGCCTGCAATTCTGCTTTATTGTTAATAAAGCCGAGCAATACTGACTCTAACCGTGTTGCGCGCGTGTAGTCCTTTTCATTCGGATAGGGTGGCGACGTGATAACAATGTCAATGGAACCTGGCTCAATTATCCCTGCTGTCTGGCGCGCATCAGCATGGTAAATGACTAAATCCACACGATCTATTTCTCCTAGCAGACGCAAATCGTCCACGATAGCGCGCACACCAGCAAGCCATGGCGCAATAACTGGTGCATCAGTTTTCTTTCGACCGATGCCAACTTCCGGGCCGAAATGCAGGTTGCTAATTGAAGAGACCAATGCTTTTGCCAATGCCAGCCGTTCGTGGCGATAAAAGTGATCGTCACGACAGCCTTCAAGGCAGTCAAGTAGCCTGAGCGTTTTGTGTAATGGTAAAGGACTGATCGAGTTCGCAAGCAGCAATGATTGTGTTGCATCAGAAAGTGTCCGCAATGGCCCATGATCAACGTCGTGCGCGGTAATTGGTTGATCATCAATACCTTCTGAACACAAATGCTGCTGAGCCACTTCCGCAACACGATAGGCGTGATCCATTAAACCATCAGGGTCCGGTGTCCAATCCAGTTTGACTTGCCCTGCGAAATGCGCTACAGCGTTTGCTTCGATACCGACGCTAGGAATGCCGCACTTTTTGCTCTCAACCAAAGTTGTGCCCGTGCCACAGAATGGATCTAGTACCCGAGTTTGAGCATCAGCATCGAATCGCTCCAAGTACTGCCGCACTAAATGCGGCGGAAAGGAAAGCACGAAGCGGTACCATTCATGGGCGGCGCGGTCCTCATTATATAGCTTGTTTGCATCGAGATTAAAATCGCGCTGCCGCGCAATGGCATAACTCATCGCGATCTTCTTTCACAAATAAACGGTTTCGTGTAAAGCTACTATATCATAAATTCTTGCTTTTGCAAGTCCTCTATTCCACCACCATCACTTCCAGCTCGCGCCGGTGATCCTGATTGTGCTGCACAATGCGGCGCAGCCACATGCCCTTGGTATGCACTGGCCCAATCGGGCTGGGCGCGTCCATATCACTCGTTCCGTCGATTGCCCGCCGCACATGATCGAGCGATGTGCCGAGCCGCTCGGAGATTTTTGCGCGCGGCAGCGAAGCATTTTTGGCGCGGCGCTGCTCGTTGTAGCCATCCACTTCCATCCAGCCCTTTTCCTCGTTGAACGGAAGCTGCGGCTTGATTTCGCCCAGCAGCATCAGCGCCAAGCCGTAGTTCGAGTCGGCGACATGCGCCACAATGTCGTGGGCCGTCCAGCCGTCGGCGCGCTGCGATGACTGCCATTGTTCATCATTAAAGCGTGGCAGGAGTTCCTGCCAATGGGCGCGCTCCTGCTCAATCGCATCGACAAGCTGCTGTTGGTTCATGTCTTCGGGCATCGTTGCCTCCGTGGCTATGCAAAGGCTTTGTTGCTATGATACCACGGCTTATCGCAACAGGTTTAATCACCCATTCACGACGCGCGCTGCCGCATCCAACGCGCGCCGCGGCAACTCATTACGCAGTGTGTCCTTGACCAGCACCCGCGTGAGGTTGACTGGATTCATGAACGCGCGTACTGACGTCGCGCCACTGAACATGCCAACGTACTGGGCAGCCACTCGCGGCTGCCGGGCGATAGCGCGGAACAAGGCCGTACTCAGCGCAACTCCCAGGTCTTGCAGCGGCCCTTCGCTCTGCTGCACCTGCTGCATCTGCGCGCCAAAGAGAATTAAATCCCACATGGGGCGCGTGGCAGCATCGCGGCGTTGTTGATATTCGGCCATGGCCTGAATCCATCCCGTGCGGCGGCGCGTTTTGGCCCACGCATCCGCAAATAATTCGGCGCTTTTGAGCGCGTGATTGATTCCCTGGCCAGTGATCGGATCGACGTAGTGGCCGGCGTCGCCAACCAGCGCCCAGCCCGGCCCATACGATTGGCGATAGAAGCTATCCACCGGTGCCTGGCCCATGACTGGCGTTGCACGCTCGGCATTGCGCCCGCGCTCGGCAAGCTCAGGAATACTACGCCACACCCGCTCGATCGTGCCTTCCGGGTCTTTGCGGGCTTCGTCGAACTTCTCGGCTGGCACGCCAACCGACATGACCGTTAGACCATCGTCAGCGTCAAACACCAGCACGCCCTTCATGTTCTGCGGATCGCTGTACACAACGGCGCTCGGTTCAGGAAGCGGCACAAAGTTGCGATAGTAAGCGTAGAAAATAGCTGTCGCGCCTATGATGCGGTCGTACACCGGCGCGTCCACCTGCCGCGCGACCATGGAGCGCTTGCCATCGGCACCAATCACGGCATCAGCATAAAAAGTCTGTTCAGGGCCGCCGCGCTGCCGCCCACGCACGCCCACCACGCGGCCCATGCTCCAGACAACTTCGCGCACATCAAAGCCTTCCCGTAGCGTAATATTGGGGTAGGTCTGCACGCGCCGCAAGATCGCAGTGTCCAGCACCTCACGGCGGATGGAGTAGGCATAATCGCGCCCGTGCGACTCCGGCAAGTGGGTGACAAGATCGAATGCTGGCGTGCGCGTGCCGTAATAGGTGATGCGCGGCGCGCCGATGGCCTCGACATCACCAAGCACGCCGAGCCGGTCCAGCACAGCCAGGCTGTTACCAAAAAAAATCGGGCATGAAACCGTCGGCGCAGGGAAGCGCGCCCGCTCCAGCAGCAGCACCCGCGCGCCCTGCTGGGCCAGCAGCGCCGCCGTAGCCGCCCCGGAAATCCGCGCCCCTACAACGATTGCGTCATATGTATCCTGAAATAACTGAGTTTTATTTGAAGCTGAAGCCATGAATAATGTTCTTTCTCGCGTGAAATCATTATGTATACTGTCCTCACCATAGTGTACTCATATTCTGTGAAAATGGATGGCACTTTGTGACAACGAGCACGACACGCACTACAAAATAAATGCGCCGTGTTAGCACAGCGCATCGTGTAACTCTGTATGATTTGTCATCAGGAAGCATAGCGAGGGTCGTCGTGATAGGGGACTGGGCGTAGGTACAAATACACGATCCCTAGCACCATGCCAAACACCAGATGCTGGAAAATAAAGGCAGGCGCATACATGTCGAGCAGCGTTGGGTTAATAATCGGCAAAACAATGAAGTACGCCAGAAACCAGAACAGCATGCCGTAGATCAAGCCGGCTACAATCGGCGCGCCAAATGTTGAAGGAATATGTAACACACTACGGAACAGAATACCAAAGACCGCACCTAGCCCAATCGCAACAATAAAGTGGATGAGTGTGCCGACGATCACCGGACCAGCCACAAAGCCAGGCATGGCCACCGCCGCCGGGCCATACACCAACGCGGCAATTTGCTTTGCCTCCAGCCAGATGTCGTTGCTGCTGCTGAGCGCAAACGCCGCCCCAACAATGGCCATGGCAACACCTGCGACGAGCCCGGCGATAGCGCCGCCAAGCCCTTTGATGTCTGGCAGTACCATAGCACGTGTTTGTATTGGGTTAGATGAGGTTCGCATGGATTTCTCCTTTGTAAGGATAGGAGCCGCTAGCTCGCAGATTAAATCGACTCGCTTGGGTCATCTGCACCTCTTGGTTGATAAGAGATTATCCCACCGGTGCTTACTAACCGATACGCAAGCCTCTTTGCAGCGGATGTTGCGTGTGGTGCCACTACCAAGCGCTACATTGCATCGGCTGGCTGTCGGGGCGTTTGCTTTCTTCCTTGAGGCAGCACAATCCATACCTGCGTCGCTGCAAAAAACTCCACCTGCAGTCATGTCCTTGATCTCTCCATTGCCGTTCTTGTGAGGTGAGCAGATAAGATAGAAGCACCGGCGACGTGTGCAAGTATGCGCCAGAAAGCATTGTCTGATAGTAGTGGGCTACTGTATCTGTCACCTCAGTAGCGTTTCACATGAGATCGGAGAGGAAATCCAGCATGGCTTGATTGACCGCTCCGGAGCATTCCTGCTGCACCCAGTGCGAGCAATTTGGCAGATATACGATCTGGAGATTCGGCACAAAGCGCTCCAGACCGTAGGTCAATTCCTTGCCGAGCGCTACGTCATGTTCGCCCCAGATCAGCAGCGTCGGCACGAGAACGCGCATGCCAGTGCCGCGAAACAGTCCGCGCGTGCCGTTCTGGATGAGTGCGCGGTAATAATTCAGCGCCGCCGTGAGCGCGCCGGGCTTGCCGATGGCTTCTTTGTAACGCCGGATGTCCTCGTCGGAAAAGGTTTCGGGATTCACCGCCGCGCCGCGCAACATCTGCTCGATGCCCATGTAATTTCCGGCGCTGAGCGCTCGTTCCGGCAGCCATGGTAACTGAAAGAAGCCGATGTACCACGAGCGCGCCATCTGCCGCCAATTCTTGCCGAATGCTTCGCGCATGGCCGACGGATGCGGTGCGTTCAGCACAATCAGCCGCTTGACCCACTGTGGATAAGCAATCGCCAGCGCCCATGCGATCACGCCACCCCAGTCATGCCCGACGACCACAGCCTTCTCAAAGCCAAGCTCGCGGATGAGCGCGCCGACATCATTGACCAGCACATCGAGTTCGTAGCCCCAGCGCGGTTTCTCCGTTTCGTTGTAGCCGCGCAGATCCGGCGCAACCACCGTGAAATGCTCGGCAAGCACGGGAATCTGTTTGCGCCACGAGTACCAGAACTCCGGGAAGCCATGCAGCAGCACGATCAGCCGCTCGCCATGCCCGGCCTGGACGTAATGCATGCGGATGCCGTTGATTTGGACGTAGTGATGTTCAAGCTGTGTTTCGGTAGTCATATTCACTCATGCTTTGACTGCAAAGCGGTTCAGCCACGGCTCGCGTCCAAGCATATCTGCATTACGCAGCCGCACGCGCACCGCAAAACCGGCTTTTTCTAGCAGCGCGTCAAGCTCGTCATCCTGATAGAAGACAAAGAAGCGCTGCCGTCCAGCTTTGTCGCTCACGTAGCGCTCGCCATCGCCCGCTTTCACGCCGATGTACAACACGCCGTCGGGCCGCAGCACCCGCCGCAGTTCATGGAACACGGCGAGATTGTCACGCTTGGGGATGTGCAAGAATGAGGCCGACATCCACAGGCCGTCGAACGTGTCATCAGCGAACGGCAGGCGGCGCATGTCGCTGAGCAGCAGCGGCACGTCTGTACGTTGCCGGGCTTCATGCGGCATGCCGCGCGAGCGGTCGAGGCCGTAGGCGCGCAGGCCACGCGAACGAAATTGCGCCGTGTCGTGGCCGGGGCCGCAGCCGACATCCAGCACACGGGCATGTGGCGGCAGCATTGCCATGAACTGCGCCCGCTGCCGAGCCAGAACTTCTACTTTGTCAGACCACTGCGCGGCGTAGTTGGGCGCGATGTGGTCATAGGTTGCGCTGGTTGTGGTGGTTTCGGTCATGGTTAAAACGGAATCTGTGGAAACAAAGCTTTACAACATATAAACACACTGGTGCAAGAACAAGGCCGTCATGGATAGATAGTATAGATGGATGTGCGTTTCAGCAGGAAACGTCTATCATACGTGGTTCACCTTCATGCTTTCTGCGTTGCGCTGCGTATCCTTTTGCCCTCCTGAGCGGTTTCTCAATAGGCATACTTTTTTATTTATAAAGAGCGACCATGCGTACCCGAGCTAAACTTCGTCCCGGACAACGTGGCACAAAGCGCTGGTTGGCGCGCTACGGCGAGCAACTGGTGCGTGTTCGCTACCGCTACGATGCGCAGCAGTGCAAGCGTTATACAACGGTAGAAATCATCGTAGCTACGGGCGCATGAATCCCTCCATCCCCCGCGCCGGAGACGCTTGTCCATGTGCGTGTTGCATGGGGCGAGGCCGCACTCGCCCGAAGCGCTAAAGCTGCTGGTGGGCAGTGGAACCGCCAGCGGCGCGTGTGGGAGTTGCGCTATGACCAGGTAGTGGCATTGGGATTAACTGATTGCGTTGTGCATCCTGAGCTATAATGGAGATGTAAAATGTTTCTACTATTGGATGTCGGTATCCAATAGTAGAAATCGGCATCCAATAATAGAAACATGACGTGCAGTATAATTACATGTTGGGCGGTTCTTGCCATCCGCACCACTATTGATAGTAATACTCCGAGTAGGCTATAGCAAAGTCGTCTGATACATCAGCTGCAGCTTAGTCTTACGGCATACTGATGCAGAAAATGCAACATATCTACGTGGTAAGTTTACAATCGAGATGACATGTTATACTACTGATCAAAGAAGGGACTGGTTTATCCGTCTGTTCCGTTTGCTGATGCGATGTGTCAGGAATCAAAATCACCGATGGCAACAACCTATATCTCGGTTAGGCGAGCAAGGACCGGATCATTAGGAATTGCAACTCTATGGCAGCCAATACAATATACACAATAGGGCATTCGGTTCACCCTATTGAAACATTTCTCGAACTTCTAGAACTACATAACATTAATTGTGTCATTGATGTTAGAAGTACTCCTTATAGTAGAGTTGTGCCGCAATATAACAAGCCACAACTTTCTCGCGTTCTAAAATCACAGGGGATTTTGTACAGTCATTTTGGTAAAGAGTTTGGCGCTCGCCATACAGACCTAGACCTTTTAAACTCGGAAGGGAAAGTGGATTTCAAAAAAGTACGAGAAACTGATTCATTTAAGCAAGGAATTCAGCGGCTACACAACGGATTGGAGATGAATTACAATATTTCGCTCATGTGTTCAGAGGCAAATCCTTTTGATTGCCATAGATTTGTAATGATCTCTTACCAATTAGCAAAAGAAAATTTGGATGTGCAGCATATTCTAACAAACGGAAATATACTAAAAAACTCCATTCTCGAAGAAATGTTGATAAAAAAGTATTTCAGAAAGCTTCCTCAAAACTCTCTTTTTGACGGCAACGTAACGATAGAAGCCCAGATAGATTACGCATACATGCTAAGAAATAAAGATATTGGTTATTCCGAAGAAGACCTTGATCAAAAGGAACTGTCATGACTACTATCTTTACTATCGGCTTCACCAATAAATCGGCTAAGAGGTTCTTTGGCCTATTAGAAACTAGTAAGGTGCGAACCATTATAGACACTCAAATCAATAATACATCACAACTTTCTGGATTTGCAAAAGGAGCTGATTTGTCGTTTTTTGCAGAGCGTATTTCTCAAATTGGCTACCAACATAAAATAGATCTAGCACCAACAAAGGAACTACTAGAGCGGTATCGTAAAAAGCAAATTGATTGGCATGAATACGAATTAGAGTACCTCAACCTATTAGACATGAGAAATATTAAAACCAAGATTGTTATTGAAACACTTCACCAATCATGTCTATTATGTAGTGAACATTTGCCCGATAGATGCCATCGAAGACTACTTGCCGAATACCTACAACAATCTAACAGAAATGTAGAAGTAATACATCTCAAATAGCGGAATCGAGGAAACAATGAATGCTGATCAACTGACATCCAAATATAGCAGTCCTACGCGATTTGTAAATCTGGCAGATACATACGAAGCTTCTCAAAGTCAAAGACGATTGTATTAAGTGCTTCTTCGAACAGGTCAGTAATGCTCTGAAAGTGATCCTTACAGCGATGCCAGCGCTTCCGAACGTAGTCTTTTGCTTGTAACCAGACGTCCTCGATTGGGTTCTGTTCTGGCGCATAGGGCGCAAATTGGATGCAGGTGATCGGCCAATCGTCGTGCGCATGACCAAGATTGACGGCTTCGAGATACTCTCGCATCTCGGTGCTACGATGGTAGGAGGCTCCATCCCAACAGAGGATCAGCCGTTTCCCTGTAAATTGCTCACGCAAATACTCAACAAAGATCCGTGTCCATTCAGTAGTGCCGGCTTGGAGCGGGACGACGATCAACTCACCCGTATAGGCATCGATAGCACCATAGTAGGTTTGGCGGTCGCGTTGATTGAGGATCGGAACCGACATGCGCTGATGGCTTGGGCCCCAAACATATCCACACGCGTCGCCAGCACTGAGGTGACATTCATCGATATACAGGACAACTACCTCCTTGGCGGCAATTTGTGCTGCTAGGGGCATCACGAGCGCTCGGATGGCTTTTTTTTCGCAACAACTTGTTCGGGATCGTGCTTTGGATTGCGCGCTTGCGAGCGTTTGTATGTGATACCGGCTTCGGCCAAGAGTTCGTAATAGCTTTGCTTGGACTGGTATACCACCGCATAGGTGGTCTCAATATGCGAGCGGAGCAGCTCAACTGACCAGGTCTGCTGGATTTTGAGCCAGGTAATGACCGCCTGTCGTTGTTCATCGGTCAGAAAGGGTTGCCCGCCCTGATACTTAAGTCGTAGCCCATCGACGCCAGCGGTCTCATAGGCTATTTTCGCCTGGCTAATGAACCCTGGACTTACATCCAACATCGCGCAGATCGTTGCGTACAGATAGCCTTGGAGTGCCAGCTTGACCGCCACGCCCCGCCGATACTCGCGTGAGTCCCGATGCTCATCCAGAAAGGCTTGCAGATCCGCCGGTACCACGCTCATCGCTGTGCTCCTCATACCCTTGGTTCAAATCTGATCATCAGTTCGATGCCAAGTGTAGCACAGTTTACAACTTCTCTAGGATTGCTATATACCACACCTCAGTTTATGCCAGTATTGATTTCCGAAGTAACCCGTATGAGTGGTGGAAATTATTGTGTTGCGGGATGGGATCTTCACTCACAACAAATGGTGCGCCCTCTACAGCGTTCAGGTGCAAACTGGGGACTTGGTAACGATCGGTCGGTTTTTACCGTTGGCCATTTAGTTAACTGCATACCTGCAGGGGTGCGCAATACCGTCTATCCTCACGCTACTGAAGATTTGATTTTGACTACTTCACCATCGTTCCTTGAAGCTTTTGATGAAGCAACGACTTTTGAGATTCTCCTGCCAACGTGTTTTCGAAGCATTCGAGAAATTTTCGATTCTCCGATTGTTGAGGAAAAGTATATTCTTGACAACACGAATTGCCGATCTCTTGGAGGCGTCCGTACACGTCGTAGTCAGGTAAGATTTTTCGAAGATGGGTATAGAAGGCTACGTCTACAATTTAGGGATATAGATAATGCTGTCTACCAACTTCCAGTTACATGTGATACACTAAAACGTATTTTCTCTCCGGGTGACAACGATCCAGAACCACATTTTGGTGTTGACGAAGCAAATGAATGGTTACAGGTAAACTCACCACAAACTGAGATAGTATTAAGAATAGGACTCGCTCAAGGTTGGGACGGGCCTGATCATATTTGGAATCCACGTCGATGCTATGTTCAGCTCAATGGAATAATTTGCCCAACAGATAACTATCACATATTTTCTGGACCTCCACAATAAACCATACCTAGCACTACCCTGATGCCTTGTTACGGAAACACCTTCTATCTACAAAAGTAGTGAACTAACTTATAGCCGAAGCTTGATCTATAACAATTACTGTGGATTCATCTATTGTGGATTCACCGCCCAACATGGTGTTGCAGTCCGACCGCTTCGCGCGCAAGATCGGTGCTATTTAGGTGCACACTTATGCAGCGCTTGCAGTTGCTGAACGCCAACCCGTTCAGCACTGCCTCACCCAACAATCACCGTGCCCTGACCAGTCGCATGCCCAAGCAGCGTTTGGCGCAGCAGATCAGGCGCGGGGCCGATCAGGTGAACATGGAGGCCGGGCAGCGCCTGCACCAAACTCCACATCTGCTCGATTTTGCTGCGCATGCCGCCGGTCACGTCCACGCCGTGCGATGCGCCCGCGCCGTGAAGCACCGCGTCAATGTTGGAGGCACTGATTTCGGGGATGCGCTCGGCATGCGGGTCGTGGTGCGGGTCGGCGGTGTAGACGGCTGCCTCGCCCACCAGAATGATGCGCTGCGGATTGAGCGCCGGGTCGCGGGCGAGGTAATCAAGCTGCTGCTCGGTGGAAATAATGGCGGAGCCTTGCGTATCGTCAAACGCAACGTCACCATGGATAACCGGCATGAGACGGCGTTCCAGCGCCATGTGCAGCGTTGCGGTGTTCCAAGAAGCCAGCTTGCCGCCTCGGCTGCGCAGCGTGGTGGAGGGCTGCAGCGAAAGTGCGGGCACACCGGCATGGAGCAAGGCATCAACCACAATGCGATTGAGCCGCAACGCCGCGCCAGAAGTCAGCGCAAAGCCCATCCAGTCGCCGTCAGGGTCGATGCCGCGATGCACGCCGTAGCGCTCGGCGTACCAGTGGCCGAACGAGCCGCTGCCATGCCCTAGAATGATCTGAAGCGCAGGATCGGCATCGAGCGCGGCGCGCAGTTCCGCAGCAAGGCGGTGAATCGTCGCAAGATCGGGCGTTTCGGCCTGGCGCTTATCAGTGATAACCGATCCGCCAAATTTGATAAATGTCAACATACGCAGGAAGGAAAAGCATTGAACCCTAACCGAATGCTTCACCTCACACATTCGCTAGCTCAACGCGAGAACAGCCAACACCGTCAAGCCCCACAGCACGATCGAGATCGCGAATGGCCGGTCGCCTATCAGCAGATCGGCCGGATTGCCGCCGCCGCCATGCCGATAGATCAGGTACAGGTAGCGAAAAATCGCATACACCACAAACGGCACCGTAAGCATCATGGGCGGAACGGTCTGTGTGTTCAGCGCATTGTTGTGCGCCACGCTAGACCCGAGCGTGGTAAAAAGCGTATACGCGATCAGCGTTGCGGCGGTGATGATCGACATCATCTGGTCGAGCATGGGAAGCGAATATTCGTCGAGAATGCGGCGATGCTCACCCGCGCCTTCTTGCAGCAGCACCAATTCCGCCCGGCGCTTGGCCGCGCCGAGGAACAGCGCCAGCAGGCCCATGCACATCAGCAGCCACGGCGTGATGTTGATATCAAGGATTTGCGCGCCTGCCACCGCCCGTAGCACAAAGCCCGCCGCAATCGTGAAGATGTCGAGGATGACCATGTGCTTGAGATAGTAGGAATACAGAATGCCCTGCACCACGAGATAGATGATCAACGTCATGCCAAAATTGACGTTTTGCCACCATGTATGATCTGGCTTTATATCAATCACAAATGCCATAGGCAGCGCCGTGCCGAGCAGCACAATAGCCGCCACAATCGCCACCCTGGGACTGAGCTTGCCCGACGCGAGCGGGCGATAGCGCTTCTTCGGATGGGCGCGATCCTTCTCAATATCGACCAGATCGTTGATCAGATAGATTGAACTTGCCACCATGCTGAACAGCACGAACGCGGCGACAACCAGCAGCACGCGGCCAGGCTGCTTCCATTCCCGATCTGCGGAAAAAACGAGCGCCGCAAACACAAAAACATTCTTGATCCAGTCTTTGGGCCGCATGGCGCGCAAGAGTTCGTAGAACATGGCCGCGCCGCGCGCGCGACTGCGATCCATTTCAACTGAGTGAGCCATTCATGCTATCCTTATTAGATGTATGACCAGTGCTTTGGCGAATTTGCACGCCACTAATCATACTATACTGCATAGGTTTGCTACGCTCCATGACAGCATGGTAGCGGAACGTTTGCATTCTACCGGAGCGGCGCGCGAGCGTCAACCATTTGACAGCCATTCTGAAAACAAGTACCCTGCCAACGATGCAAAATTCTGATGGTTTTTCACAGCCTGCTGCGCGCGACGCTGCGCCGGAACTCGCACCGCCAACCTACGTTGAGAGCGCTCGCCCGCCGCAGCCGAAAGTGTGGCAGTCGGTGTTGCTCGTCGCCAGCACGGTCGCGCTGACGATTGGCTTGTTCTTCATTCCCGCCGATTTCGTGGAGCGGCTGGGCGCGTACGGCTACCTGGGCGTGTTCATCCTGACGCTGCTGTCAAGCGCGACGATCGTGCTGCCGTCGCCCGCGCTTGGCGTGGTGGCGCTAGCTGGCAAAACGCTCAACCCATGGCTGGTCGGCGCGCTGGGTGGCGTGGCGGCAAGCCTGGGCGAAATCACTGGCTACATGGTCGGGCTGGGCGGCTCGTCGCTGGCGGCGCGCTCGCGCTTCTACCCGCGCGTCGAGCACTGGGTGCGGCGCTGGGGCGTGCTAACGATTTTCGTCTTAGCCATTATTCCCAGCCCGATCTTCGATCTGGCAGGCATTGCCGCAGGTACGATGCGCATGCCGTTCCGTCACTACTTCATCGCGTGCCTGTGCGGCAAAGTGCTGCGCTTTATTCTGGTCGCCTGGATCGGCTACTATCTGGGCGCAAATCGCTGACAAGATGCCGGAATGACAAAGTGGGTTACAATCCTTCGTCTTTCGCCCATCCCTTCGACTTCGCTCAGGGCAGGCGTCTATCGTCATAACACAATGTCTACACTCTTAATTGTAATGCTTCATTGCGTTGGCGCAGCCCTTCACCCCGGCGCTGGCGCGCCACCCCTCTCCCACGTTGGGAGAGGGGCCGGGGGTGAGGGAGAGCAAGCGCTAACCTTGTGAAACAGTACATCTTAATTGCTACCACTAACCCCGGCAAGCTGCGCGAGTTCGCAGCGATCTTCGCCAGCATGCCGCTCCAATTGCGCACGCTCGCCGATCTCGGCATCACCGACGACGTGGAAGAAACTGGCGCGACATTTGCTGAGAACGCGCAGCTTAAGGCCGAGTATTACGCGGCGCGCTCAGGTTTGCCGACGCTGGCTGACGACTCCGGTTTGGAAGTGGCGGCGCTCAACGGCGAGCCCGGCGTGCGCTCGCGCCGCTACGCTGGCCCCGATGCCACCGACGCGGACCGCAACGCGCTGCTGCTCAAGAACATGGAGCATGTGCCGTACCATGCGCGGCTGGCACGTTTTGTGTGCGTCATGGCGCTGGCGCGGCCCGGCACACCAACAGAGTTGGTCGAGGGCGTGCTGCCGGGCGTGATCGAGTTTGAGCCGCGTGGCACGGGCGGCTTCGGCTACGATCCACTGTTCTATGTGCTGGACGAAGACAAAACGCTGGCCGAGCTGCCGCCTGAACGAAAAAACCAGATCAGCCATCGCGCCCGCGCCGCCGAGGCGGCCCGCGAGGTGCTCATGCGCTGGCTGGACGAGGGAATTCTGTAGTAAAACAAAGAACAACGAGCGCAGAGCAAAAAACCATGGTTATTGGATTGTTTGTTCTCTGATACCTTGTTCTTTGTTCTTGAGATTTGGTTAAACAGAAAGAAGAAACCATGACCCAGACCATGCCGTCGCGCAGTGAAGTTGCAGAACAATATACGTTCGACGTTTCCAACATTTTTCCCTCCCAAGATGAATGGAAAAACGCCATCGCGCAGGTGTCTGAGCAACTGCCGGAACTTGCGCGCTTCGAGGGCCATCTTGACGACAGTCCCGCCACGTTGGCCGACTGGTTCGCCTCGTCAGAGAGCGTGCTGAGCAGCGCCAACAAAATCTACATCTACGCCCAACTGCTCCACGATGTTGACACCGCCGCTCAGACTGCGACCGCCATGCTCGACCGGGCGAGCGGGCTGACGAGCCGCGTCGGTGCCGCCGTGGCTTTTGCCGAGCCAGAGTTGCTTACAATTGACGCCGCGACGCTCGAACGCTGGACCGAGGAAGAGCCGCGACTCGCGCCGTACGCGCATTACTTCGACCGGCTGCAGAAGAAGAAAGAGCACGTTCGCTCGGCAGAAGTCGAGGAATTGCTGAGCCAGGTGGAAGCGCCATTCGCCAGCGCCCGCCGCATTCATGGCACGCTGACCGACGCCGACATGCGCTTCGAGCCAGCCCGCGGCTCCGACGGCAGCACAGTCGAAATCGGGCAAGGCAACCTTGGCGCGCTGCTGACCGACGCCGACCGCGAACTGCGGCGCACCGCCTGGGAAAACTACGCCGATGCGCATCTGGCGGTGCAGCACACACTGGCGAACTGCCTCGCCACCGGAGTGCGGCACGACGTGTTCCGCATGCGCGCACGCCGCTACGACTCGTCGCTGGAAGCGTCGCTATCGGCCAACAATATTCCGGTCGAGGTCTTTCATAATCTCATCAATACCTACAAACGCAACCTGCCGGTCTGGCATCGCTACTGGCGCATGCGGCGGCGCGCGCTCGGCTACGACGCGTTGCATGTGTACGACATCAAAGCGCCGCTGACCACCAGCAGCATTCCCGTACCGCTCGACCAATCGGTAGAGTGGATCAGCCAGGGCATGCTGCCGCTGGGCGATGAATACGTCGCCGCCATGCGCGATGGCCTGCTGGAGCAGCGTTGGGTAGACGTGTACCCGAACAAGGGCAAGCGCTCGGGCGCGTATTCTAGCGGCACGCAAGGCACCAACCCGTTCATTCTGATGAGCTACAACGACGATATTTTCAGCATGAGCACGCTGGCGCACGAGCTCGGCCACTCGCTCCATTCCTACTTCACATGGCGCACGCAGCCGCAGCCCTACGCTCGCTATAGCCTGTTCGTTGCCGAAGTCGCGTCGAATTTCAACCAGGCGCTGGTGCGCTCGCATCTTCTAAAGAGCAACAACGATCCACAATTTCAGATCACGGTGCTTGAAGAAGCCATGTCGAATTTCCACCGCTACTTCTTCATCATGCCGACGCTGGCGCGCTTCGAGCTTGAGATTCACGAGCGGGTCGAGCGTGGCGAGGCGCTGACCGCCGACACTCTGAATAGCCTGCTGACCGACCTGTTCCGCGACGGCTACGGTGACGAGGTCGAGATCGACGCAGACCGCGTCGGCATTACCTGGGCGCAGTTCCCGATCCACATGTACTACAACTTTTATGTCTATCAATATGCGACTGGCATTGCGGCGGCCCATGCCCTGGCCGATCAAGTGTTGACTGGCGGCGACGCAGCGCGCGAGCGCTATCTTGCGTTCTTGCGGGCGGGCGGCTCGGTGTACCCGCTCGACGCGCTCAAGGCGGCGGGCGTTGACATGACCACGCCTGCGCCGGTCGAGCAGACCTTCCGCGTGCTTGAAAGCTACGTCGAGCGGCTGGAGCAGCTCACCGCATGAACAAGAAGCGATGCGCATGAACAATGTTGACTAACGTGGCCGACTCGATGAGGACGTGTTCAGCTACCGCGTCAATCAAGAAGGCTCTGTGTTCATCGCATGGCGCGGCAAGCAAGTGAAGATTGTGAAAGGCGATAAAGCGCGCAAATTGCTCGCTCAGCTTGAAAATGCAGATCATAAAGCGGAACAGCTCGCCCTCGCCAAAATAACCAGAAATTTCAAACATGGCAACGAGCGATAAATTACTTGTGCCATAAGAGTTCACTTGCGGCTCCTAAATAGGAGCCGCAAGTTTTTAAAAGTATATTGACAGTATAACGTAATACTGCTATTATATTAGTTATAGAGATTAGGAGTATGTCATGAAGCTACTCATCCTTGGCGGAACAGTATTTCTTGGCCGGCACCTTGTCGAAGCGGCGCTCGAACGCGGGCATGAAGTAACGCTGTTCAATCGCGGGCAGCACAATCCTGAATTGTTTCCTGAAGTGGAAAAGCTGCGCGGCGACCGCGGGAGCGACATGGCGGCGCTTGAAGGACGGCACTGGGATGCAGTCATTGATACATCGGGCTATGTGCCGCGCGTTGTACAGCAGTCGGCGCGCATGTTGGCCGATGCTGTGGAGCATTACACTTTTATCTCCAGCATCTCGGTTTATGCCACGTTTGACGCGCCAGGGCTAGACGAAAACACGCCAGTTGCCACACTGGACGATCCCCATGTCGAGGAGATCACTGGCGAGACGTACGGCGCGCTGAAGGCGTTGTGCGAACAGGCCGCCGAGGAAGCCATGCCCGGTCGCGTGCTGGTACTGCGGCCTGGCCTGATTGTCGGGCCGCACGATCCAACCGATCGCTTCTCTTACTGGGTAGCGCGAACAGCACGCGGCGGCGAAGTGCTTGCGCCCGGCCAACCAGAACGCCAGATTCAGATCATCGACGCCCGCGACCTGGCACAGTGGAACCTGCGCATGGTCGAAGCACGGCAAACCGGCGTGTTCAACGCCACCGGACCGGATGACGTGCTCACGATGGGCGATTTCCTCGACACGTGCAAATCTGTGACTCAGAGCGACGCATCGTTCACATGGACTGACGAAGCATTTCTGCTGAAGCAGGGTGTTGCGCCATGGCAGGAACTCCCGCTGTGGATGCCGAGCAGCGAAGAGGATATGCAAAGCATCTTACAGGTTAGTATCGCCAGAGCTACGGCTGCCGGGCTGCGCTTCCGACCACTGGCCGATACCGTCCGTGACACCTATGCCTGGCTGACGCAACGCTTGGCAGAGCACGAATGGCGGGCCGGACTTGCGCCAGAGCGTGAAACTGAAGATCTTTGGCAGCGTGGCGCGCACAAGGTGTGCAATGATGTGGACAGCGGTATGACTGACGCGCAACACTACACGATTGGCGAACTGGCGAAGGCTGCCGACACGACGCCACGCACCATTCGCTATTACACCGCGGAAGGGCTGCTTCCCCCGCCTGACGCACGCGGACGCTACGCGCTGTACAACGACGATCATCTGGTACGATTACAACTCATCGCGCGGTTAAAAGAATCGTTTTTGCCGTTACATGAAATCAGAGCGCGGATCGCGCCGCTCCCCACCGAGCAGGTGCGGCAACTGTTGGAAGAAGGTCATGACGACTCCGCGCCGTCGAGTGCGGCCGACTACGTGTCAGCAGTGCTGCGTGATTCGCGCCCGGCTGCGCCGCCTGCACCCATACAGCCTTCTTCACGCCCAATCATGCAGTTGCGCGAAGAGCCGCAGACCTACAGCCCAGTGCCAGCAGCGCCGCCATCATTCCCGCTTGGCTACCATACGCCACAGCCAGCTTCTTCTGGTGTGCGCCACGGCACGGCACCGCCACAGTTCAGCGAGGAGCGCAATGTGGAGGACGAGCGATGGCGGCGCGTTACACTTGCTCCTGGTGTGGAGTTGCACCTGCGTGAGCCGCTCGCGGCGGAATGGCAGGAACGAATCGCACAACTGATTGCAATGGCACACAAGCTTTTTGAGCGAGGCACTGCCGATGAACGGACTAATAGGTAACGCTTCTTGGCAGCTACGATTCTCGGCCTTCTGGGCATCACAAGCCTTTTCGCTGTTTGGCTCAAGCCTGACGCAGTTTGCGCTCGTATGGTGGTTGTCTTCTAGCACAGGCTCGGCAACGGTTCTAGCCACAGCAACGTTGGCCGCAACACTTCCTGGCGTGCTGCTCGGTCCATTCATCGGTGTCTTGGTCGATCATTGGAATCAGCGGTTGATCATGATTGAAGCAGATGCAGCGAGCGCATTTGCAGCAATGGCGCTCGCCCTGCTGTTTTGGACAGGTACGATTCAGATTTGGCACATTTATACAGCAATGGCAGTTCGCTCACTGGCACAAACACTTCAAAATCCAGCTGTTTTGGCATCTACATCGCGCATGGTGCCCAAAGAACAACTCACGCGGGTAAACGGGTGGACACAGATGCTTCAAGGTGCGATGACTGTTCTCGCGCCGCCGTTAGGCGCACTTGTGCTTGGCCTCGTTGCATTTCAGAGTATGATGCTGATTGACGTGGCGACAGCAGCGGTCGCTATTCTGATTGTGCTACTCATCTCTATTCCGCAGCCGCCGCGCACAGAACCTGTAGCCTCTTTTGTCCAAGAATTCTGGTCTGGACTGCACTACATTCGATCATGGCCAGCGCTGCTTAGCTTGGTAGTTATCACCGGCATTATTAATCTGCTGCTCAGTCCAGCATTCGCCTTGATGCCTATCCTAATTACGCAACACTTCCGTGGTGGTGTGACGCAACTTGCGTGGATGGATGCGGCGCTCGGCGGTGGGTTGTTGCTTGGCGGAGGTCTGCTGGGGGTATGGGGCGGATTTCAGCGCCGCATCTTTACGGTTACTTTTGGTATTGTCGGTATCGGCATGGGCACGCTGCTAATCGGTGTGCTCCCTGCCCATTTGTTCCGGGCGGCAGCCGTTGGTTACGCACTAGTTGGTATCATGGCGCAATTTGCCAATGGGGCAACTATTGCGATCTACCAAGCTATTGTCGCACCAGAGATGCAAGGGCGTGTTTTCACCGTATTAATTAGCATCGCTTCAGGAATGGCACCACTCGGACTCATCATAGCTGGCCCTGTGTCTGACGCAGTGGGCGTTCAGGTTTGGTACGTTGCCGGGGCGCTACTCTGCTTCGCCATGAGCGTCCTGATAGTGCAAACACCCGCACTAATACAGCTTGAATATGGAATCAGGCATCTGTCTCAGGCTACTGAAGGAGGGAAACTATGACATGCCTCGCACTCACCGCCACATGCGACCGCCAACTCGTCGCATGCGAAGTCTCATCGCAGCGCGATTGAATGGATGATCATGATTAGCGGTCGTGCTGCGCGTGCCGGTGAACGAAGATGTGCTTCGTTGCGCTAGCGAGGTCGAAATGGCAGCGGCGGCAAGCGAGGCGTTGCGACTGGAGCGAGCGGACTGACGGAAGGAGGCACAAGGGCTCATGCAACATACATTGGCAGCAGCCGCGCCGTACATGTCAGCCGCCGCAAGCTACGACGAACGTCAGGCTCACATGGAGCGCGGTCTGAGCGAAGACGAGCGCAAGTGGCAGCACTTCAAAGCGTACAAACTGCGCAACACGCGGGGGAGAGACGTGTTGCCGATACGTCTCTACTCATCTGGTTCAATATAGAAGCTCAACGGGTAACTGTTGTCGCGCGCGAGGCTCTGAGCAGTATAGACCCGCTCCTGCGCCTCTTTCAACGGCAACACTGTCACAAGGGCGCGGCTATTGGAATGCGCTTCAAGCATGACCGCAGTAGCTTCATCGGGGGTAAGCTCAAAGACCAACAGCAAAATCGCGACGACGAAGTCCATCGGCGTCACATCATCATTTTGAATAATCACACGATACGGCTTTTCAAGCTCCTCGTCGGTGACGATAACATACTCGGTGTCAACCGTTGGTGTGGTAACAACATCGGGTGCAACAGGATTTTCTGACAACATATGCATTCTTTAACCTACAAACATGTAGCGACATAATACCACATCGCCACATGGCTGGTCGGGAAATACAGAGGGGCGGGCCACGGTGTCCGCCCGTGCATGTTTCCATATATAGATGTTATCAGTCATTAACGCTGCGGCACAAACTCGACATCTTCTTCTTCGGGTGCCTTTTCTGGCAGATCCACACGCTTGCGCTCGGTCCATGTAATCAGGCGCACGCTGCGGTCGTAGGTAAAATAGCTGTAAGCCCAACTTGTGAGCACAATCAGGCGGTTGCGGAAGCCAATCAACTCCACAAGATGGACAAACAGCCAGCCAATCCACGCGAGAAAGCCGCTGATCCTAATGCCAAACGCGTCGAGCACAGCAGCCTTGCGGCCAATCGTCGCCATCTGGCCTTTGTCAAAGTAGCGGAACGATTGCAGCCGCTCGCCTTTAACCATGGCAAGAATGTTTTTGGCGGTCTGCTCGCCCATTTGAATGGCCACTGGAGCAACCATGGGGTATGCGCCGCCTTTGTAGCCTTCCAGGTAGGCCATGTCACCAATCACAAAGACCTCGGGGCAATCTGTCAAGTTCAGCGCCGGCGTCACTTTGACGCGGAAACCGCGTGCCAGATCGACATTCAGATTGTCGACGATGTGCGAGGCCCGCACGCCCGCCGTCCACACGACCGTTTCCGCTGGCGTGCTGGTGCCGTCCTTGAATGTGGCCGTGCCGTTGCCCACCGAGGCAAGCGAGGTGTTCAGCCGCACCTCCACACCCATATTCTTGAGCCGCTGCAATGCTTTCTTCTGTAGCGATGCGGGGAAGGGTGCCAGCACTTTGTCATGCGCCTCTACCAGAATCACGCGCGTGTTTTCAGCATTGAGCATGGGATAGTCTTGGAGCAGAACGTGGCGAATCAACTCGACAAATGCACCAGCAAGCTCAACGCCGGTTGGCCCGCCGCCAACCAGCATAAACGTTAGCAGCGCCTCACGGCGGCGCGGGTCAGTCTCGCGCACCGCCTCCTCAAACATGGTAAGCACATGGTTGCGCAGCCGCTCAGCTTCATCAATGTCCTTCATGCCAAACGTCTGCTCCGCCAGCGCATCGTTGCCAAAATAATTGTTCGCGCTGCCGGCCGCCAGCACAAGATAATCGTACTCAATCGGCATGCTGTCAGTCAACACACACTTGGTGTTGAAATCAACACCCCTGACTTCAGCCATCACAAAGTTAATATTGGGATAGTCGCGCACAATGCCGCGCACAGGATACGCGATTGCTTCCGGCTCCAGGCCCGCCGTCGCAACTTGATACAGCAGCGGCCAAAAACCATGATAATTATTCTTATCAATCAACAGAACATCAACCTCGCTGTCAGCGAGCGCCTTGATCACACTGAGCCCGCCAAAGCCCGCGCCAACGACCAACACCCGTGGGCGTTGCCGATGCTTTTGTTCTACTAATCCATGCGTTGGCTCCGGCGCAAGCGCTTTCGTAAGCGGGTGAGCGGTTTCCACCGCGGTTTGTTCTGGTTTATGCACTTCCTGTTTGTCTACTGTCTCAACGGTCACTGTTGCCTCCCTTTTATATATGTTACCTATAGATGGGCGCACTCCACTATATTAATGCAGTCCTTATGCCTTTTCATAATCACTTTGCTATTAGCAGAACTCCTGCCAGAAACATATAATCTCTACTACCATGGTATGTGAAATAAATCACAATATCAATACATCAAAAGATGTATTTGTTGCCATGCCGTTACAATCGCATCCGCATATAGTCGTTGACATCTGTAACCCGATGCGGTACAGTAATTACCGGTGCGAGATGGCCTACTGTTTTATGCATTCTCAACAAATCTCGTCGCATGCAGGAGACGTGTTATGTCCACCCAAGCGCTTGACCAACAACAAATTCAAACACTCGGCCAGTTGCTTTCCGCAGGCGGCCAGAACGACGTGCCAGGTTTATTGCGCGCGTCGCTTGACCGCTTGGTCGCATTTTGGCCAGCCCAGGCTGGCGCGCTGCTGTACCAAGACCCGCATGGCGAAATAATCACGTTACAGAACGGCGAGCTTCAGCCGGGCGATGAGCGCGTGATTGGTGAAGCGCGGGAGGGCTTTGCACGGCGCGCCGTTGGCAGCGAGCCGTCGATCGGCTACTACGCGCTTGACGATGATCGGCAGCTCATGGAACTGCCGCTGCGCAGCGGTAATCAGACTGTCGGGGTGCTGCACCTTGTCACCCGCGAAGAAGAAGCTGAGCGCCACGAACCAACGCTGGTGGATGAAGACATGATCGTCATGCTGGTGCGGGCGATTGGCGGCGAGGCCGACAAACTGGCGATGCTCCAGCGGGCGGAGCAGATCTGCGCGAGTTGCACCTGCTGTATCAAGTCGGGCAGTCGCTCACCAGAAACCTTGATCTCGGCAGCCTGATCGAGGAAATTCAGGAGCGCGTGCCAGAGGTTATGGGTGTGGAGCGCTGCTCGATCATGTTGGTGAATCAGGAGCGACAGGCGCTGGTGGTCGATGCATTGGACAAAAAAACTGGCGAGCAGCGGGAGTTCTACCTGCCGCTCGACTATGGCATTGCCGGGTGGGTTGTAAATAACGGTGTGGGCCAGATCGTGAATGACGTCGAGAGCGACCCGCGCTGGTACAATGGAATCGACCGTAATGTTGATTTTGTGACTCGCTCGATTGTCTGCGCGCCGATTCAACGTGGCGATCAGCCAATAGGCGTGATCGAGGCGATCAACAAGCGCAGCGGCGAGCCATTCACCGAGCAAGATTTGCGACTCTTGACAACGCTGGCGGCGCAGGCGGCCATTGCCGTGGAGAACGCGCGGCTGGTGCGCAGCCTGCAAGAAGAGCGAGATCGGCTGCTCGCCAAGGAGGCCGAGGTGCGCGCGACGATCGCCCGCGATTTGCACGACGGTCCGACACAGAGCATTGCTGCGATTGCAATGAATATCGAGTTCGTCAAGCGGCTGATGCGCGCCATGCCCTGACCGCGTTGAGCGCGAATTAGAAGTGCTGGGCGATCTGGTGCAAAAGACCGCTTTTGATATCCGCTCGCTGCTGTTCGAGCTACGCCCGCTCGGACTTGAAACCCAAGGCTTATTGGAGACATTGCGGCAGTACGTCAGCCGCTGGCGCGATCCGTCGGGTACCATGCAACTACGCCTGGAAGCGCCGTCCCAATTGCCCCGCCTGCCGCTCGAAGTTGAAGGTGCCATGTTCATTATCATTCAGGAAGCGGTGAACAATGCCCGCAAGCATGCCGGTCCATCGGAAGTGACGATCTATCTGTACCAGGAAGAGGGCCAAATGATCGCCAGCGTACGCGACCGCGGGCAGGGCTTCAATCTGGCGGCAGTAGAGTCAACGTATAATACACGCGGCTCGCTCGGCTTGAAGAACATGCGCGAACGGGCCGAGTTAATCGGCGGCGAGTGTCGCATACGGACGAGCGAAGGCGAAGGAACCACCGTTGAAGTGCGGGTGCCTCTGACGTAAAGAGCGTGGTGTCACCGGCCGGTTGGTAGCCACTCAAACCGCTGAAACTAAATAAGATTCATTTGTAGGGACGAGGCATGCCTCGCCCCTACTGTACGCTATTGATGTTGGTGTGTTCTGCGCCAAACATAAACCGCGCAAATATCAAAGATTGCTCCTTTGCGAACAAGACTCCGCCGCTTCTGGCCGCACATGCTCCTCTTTGGCTTTGCGCTGGCACTGCGCTGCTATAGCATCCAGGCACCACTGCTGGACTATCACTCATGGCGTCAGGCCGACACAGCGGCGATGGCGCGCAACTTTATCGCTTCAGGCTACCAGTTCCAGGCACCGCAGGTCGATTGGGGCGGGCAGACGCCCGGCTATGTCGAAAGCGAATTCCCCCTGTATAGCGGGAGTTTAGCATTGCTATGGGGGTTGTTCGGGCAGCATGTCTGGATCGGACGAATGTTGTCGGCTCTGGCAAGCGCAGCGGCGTGCGTGGCATTGTACAGCCTGGCGCGCCCGATTTCTGGCCGCCGAGCGGCGCTGTACGCCGGGTTGACGCTAGCGTTACTACCATTTGCACTATACTTCGGGCGCACGGTCATGCCAGACACATGGATGCTGCTTGGCGCGGTGCTGGCGCTGCTGACATTTCAGCGCTGGCTGGATCAGCCGTCGGTGGGGCGCTATCGGATAGCGTTGTTGTGCGGCGCGCTGGCTCCGCTCGCCAAAACACCAAATCTGCATGATTGTTGGCGTGCCACTGGCGTACCTGGCATGGCCGCTGCTGGTGGTGTGCCCAACACGCAAGCCGCTGTTGATCTATGCGGCATGTTTTGCGCTGCCCGCGCTGTTGTGGACAGCGCATGCTCGTACGTTGCCGCTCGACCCGCGCCTTTCGTTCGGCATTGGCGAAAAGTTGCTCGACTCTCGCCTGCTCCTCGACCCGCAATTTTATCTGTTGATAGCACGCTGGAGCGTCGAGAACGTGCTGACATGGGCCGGGCTGCCGTTGTTTCTGCTTGGACTAATGCCGCCGAAGGACGAACGACAGTCAACGAAAGCTAGCAAGAATACATCTAGGTTCGTCCTTCGTCCTCGATCGTTCGTCGCCAACCCATGGTTACCACACTTCTGGCTGCTTGGCGTGCTGCTATTCCTGTTGGCAGGCGCAGCGGGCGTGGTCGGGCAAGATTATTACATGCTGCCGCTTGCTGGCCCGGCGGGCATGGTTCATTGGGCTGGGGATCGACCGCGCGCAGCAGTTCGTTGCGCAGCGGCGGCAACACGTGAGCCGCGCTGTGCCAATAGCCGCGTTCGGCTTGTTGGCGGCGCTAAGTGTCATGCGGGTCGCGCCGCTGTATCGCACCGTTGACTTCTATCAAACGCTTGGACAGCGCGTCAATATGGCGCTGCCTGCCGGGACGCGCGTCGGTGTGATCGCGCCCGCTGTGTCGGAGATTCTGTTCTACGGCAACCGTAAAGGATGGCGGCTCGACCCAGGCGTGCTGGTGCCGGGTGGCCTGTCATCGCTCGGCCCAGACCTCGGCGTGCGCTATGTGCTCATTGCCGATCCATGGCTGACTGAGCGGCGCGATGTACTCACTGAAGCATTGCACGAATACCGCCGTGTGCCAGTCGGCCCGTACGCCTTGCTGCTCGACCTGAAACAGCCGGGCTACAGCATGCCGTTTGAGATGGCGTGGGACACCGGCCATGTCGTGCAGGAGCCATTTTTAAGCGCGTGGCGTATGCTGGGAGGTGCAGCGAAGTTTGGCCTGCCGTTAAGTGACGCACTAGCAGGGCCGGAAGGACAGGAGCAGTATTTCGAGCGCGGTCTGCTACGCATGGAGCGCGGCCACGTCGAGCGTGCCAAGGTGGGATCATTATTATTGGAAGCACTTGGGCGCGCGCCGCAACCTTCGGATGTTGCCGCGCCATTTCTGGATGTGTGGCAAAAAAGCGGCGGCGAAGCAGTGCTCGGACCGGCGCTCAGCCCAGCGGTTAGCATGCCGGACGGCACGCTCATCCAGTTCTTTGCCTACGGCACGCTGGAGCAGCCGCCCGGCGGAACGCCGACGCTCGGCGCGAGTGGCCGCCGCCTGCTCGATGCGCGCGGGCTGACAGAAGAGCAGCAAATCATCATGAGCGCGCAACACGCACGAAAGTAAGCCACAGAGATCGCCGAGGGCACAGAGATTTGAGTTTTTACCTCAGCCTTCTCTGTGTCCTCTGTGGCTCAATACCCATGTGCACTGCTATTTCTAATAATGCGCTCATTATGCTGGTTTATCATTAGAGACGCTTGTGAATACAATACAACATGACGTATTTTCTTTTGAAAGGAACATCATGGTTCGACGTTTTGGGATTTTGCTAGTCGCGGTGCTACTGACAGCTTGCTCGCCGCTTGCCATGCAAACGACAACTGAGCAGTCAACCAGTGCGCCCGTTTCTACTATGCCTGCGGATGTGCCAGTTGCGCCTGCGCCAAGTGGCGCTGCCACGACCGTGCCAACCGCGCTCGATAGTGAAGCCACGCTTGACGCGGCCACGCCGCTCGCACGCGATCAACTGGCGCTCGCAGAGCAGTTCAAGGGCATTGGCAACGTGCCTGCGGTAGCACGCACCACGCCGCTGAATGTCAAAGTTGGCGATACCGAAACCTTCTGGGTGTCGGATAATATAACCAATAAACCGTATCAGGTGCAGGCACAACTGCGCTATGCTGGACCAGTCGCGCTGATGTACATCGACACACAGCTCGACGTGCCACAGAGCGCAATCGAGCGCTCGGCGAAAGAGTTCGAGCAAAAGATCTACCCGCGCGACCATGAATTATTTGGAACTGAGCGCTCGCCCGGTGTGGACGGCGACCCACGCATCACCATTTTAACCACCGATGTGCGCGGCGCTGGCGGCTATTTTTCGTCAGCTGACAGCGTGGTGAAGGCGGTGAATCGCTTCAGCAATGAGCGCGAAATGTTCGTCATTGCGGCCATGCCCGGCACGCCAGGATTCAGTTCGACGCTGGCACACGAGTTCCAGCACATGATCGAGGCTAACGAGCAGCAGCGTAGCCCAAGCTGGTTCAACGAGGGCCTGTCTACACTGGCGGAAGACCTCAACGGCTACGGCGACCAAAACACGGCACTACTGGCGATTTAAAATCCCAATGTGCAACTTAACGCCTGGTCGAACACCGCCGCACAGACCGGCGAACACTACGGCACCTCGCAATTATTCATGCGCTACTTTTATGAACAGTATATGCAGAACGGCAGCATGATCGACTTTATCAAGGCCGATGCTGGCAACAATCCTGAAGTCTTCGCGCAGGCTGCCGCCAAAAAGCGCAGCGACATCACCAGCTTTGCCGACCTGGTGGCCGACTGGAGCGTGGCGAACCTGCTGAACGATCCGTCGATCGATGGCGGGCGCTACGCCTATAAACTCCTGCCTGAAACGGTGAAGCCGGAGCAGGCCGCACAGAGCGGCGATGGCACGCTGCACCAGTTCGCGCCGCGCTACCTCAAGTTGCCGAGCGGTCCAGCCACACTTACGTTTGACGGCAGCGATACCGTCGGATTGACAAGTACCCAGCCGCGCAGTGGCCAGTATGCATGGTGGAGCAACCGCGGCGACGACAGCATGATGACGCTGACACGCGCCTTCGACCTGAGCAGCGTCAAACAGGCGACGCTTCAGTTCGCGACATGGTATGAGCTTGAGAAGGATTGGGACTACGGCTTCGTCACCGTCTCGACCGACGGCGGCACGACATGGAAAACGCTGAAAGGCACCACAACTACTACAGAGGATCCACAGGGCCATAATTATGGCAATGCACTGAACGGCGTGAGCGGCGCGCCCGGCGCGGAAACCGACACTGCCACGCGCGGGCAGTGGGTTGACGAGCAGTTCGACCTGTCGGCCTACGCGGGCCAAAAAATTCTGTTGCGCTTCCTGGTCGTGAACGACGACGCATACAACGCGCCCGGCATGCTAATTGATGATATCCGCATCCCGGAGCTGAACTACAGCGACGATGCCGAGCAGGGCGACGGCGGCTGGGAAGCGCATGGTTTTGTGCGCACCACCGCCGAACTGCCACAGCACTGGACCGTGCGGCTGGTGCGGCAGAGTAGCGCTGGTACGGTCGTCGAGCATGTGCCGGTGGATGAGCAAGGCCGCGCCACGGTGCAACTCAACAATGGAGAGAGCGGCACGCTGGTGGTCATCCCAACCACAACGCACACGACGGAGTTGGCCCACTTTACATATCAGATACAACAATAAAAAGGCCGAAGATGTCATTATCAGCCCTCGCCCTGCTGCGGCCGCAGCAGGGCGAGGGCTCACTTTCTTGACAAGGCCAGTGCCCTGCGCTACTATGCGCCTCCTGAAACACGTATACATGTGAGAGGCTTATGCTGAAGACAACATACACACGCCTAATTGGAGCATTGCTGGTTTTAGCTGCGTTGCTGGCAGGCTGTGCCACCAGCGCCGCACCGAATACCGCGCCGACAACCGAAAGCGCACCAACCCAAAGTCAACCAGAGTCTCAGTCAAATAATCAGAATACGGCCTATCCTCCGTCGAGTACCGGCTCGACGGCATATCCGTTGATAGAGGAAACACCGACTGCGTATCCTTCATCGCAACAATAGCGCGTTGCCATGCGCCAGGTTTGCGCAACCTATCTGAAAATGGTATACTGTTAGCACACGAAACGGCTAGCACCGGAAAAGTGGGGTCTCCCCACTTTTCTTGTTGTGACGTTCAAATAAAGGAAAAAGCATGAAGAGCGACTTCTACGCGGCCATCTCCCAGATCGCAGCAGAGCGGGGTATTCCCAAGGAAGCGATCATCGGCCAGGTTGAGAAGGCGCTTGTGACCGCCTACCGGCGAACGTTGGGCAACAATCCGCCACCAATCGAGATCAATGTAACGCTTGATCCGCAGACGGGCATGGCGCACGTCTTTGCGGAAAAGCAGGTGGTTGATGAAGTGTACGACGACCGCTTTGAAATAGATATTGAAGATGCTAGGCGACACAAGGCTGATGTCGATCTTGGCGAAACCATCATGGTGGAAAGCACGCCGAATGATTTCGGCCGTATCGCGGCGCAAACTGCCAAACAGGTGATTTTACAAGGAATCAAAGAGGTTGAGCGCGAGCATGTATACGGCGAGTACATGGAGCGCGAGGGTGAGCTCATCACCGCCACGGTGCAGCGTATTGCTAAGGGCAATGTGATTCTGGAGATGGGCAAGGCCGAAGCAGTGCTGCCGCCCAAGGAGCAGGTCGATAACGACCGCTATTATCACGGGCAGCGGCTCAAAGTGTATCTCAACGAAATTCGCAAGGAAGAGCGCGGCCCGCGGTTGATCGTCTCGCGCGCGAACAAGCAGCTTATACTGCGGCTGTTCGAGATGGAAGTTCCGGAGATCTATAACGGTACTGTCGAGGTCAAGTCGATTGCACGCGAGCCAGGGCTGCGCACCAAGGTTGCCGTGATGGCGCGACAGGAAGGCATCGATCCAGTTGGATCGTGTGTTGGCATGCGTGGCATCCGCATCCAGAATATTGTCAACGAACTGAACAACGAAAAGATCGACGTTGTACAGTATTCGTCCGATCCAAAGGAGTTTATCGCCAATGCACTTTCGCCCGCGCAGGTAGTGGAGGTGCAGTTGCGCGACGATGATCATGCGGCAACCGTGATCGTGCCGGACAAGCAGCTTTCGCTGGCAATCGGCAAGGAAGGTCAAAATGTGCGGCTGGCAGCCAAGCTGACGGGCTGGCGCATCGACATCAAGAGTGCAACCGCGCTGCTTGACGAGGAGCGCGACGCTGCCGAAGCGCGCGATGCTGCCGAAGCCGAGGCCATGGCCACCGAGGTGGCACTGGCGAACGCCCGGGTGGAGACGCGCAAGGTGCGCACCGATGGCACAGTGGTCTACCAAAACGCGCACTTTGGCCCGCTCGGCGATGAGCTCGTTGGCGAGCCGGTGCAACTGCGCGCTACACCACAGAAGCTGTACATCTATTATGATGACCGGCTGATCGCCTCGTACATTATTTCCGAAGAAGACGCTGTTGGCGTTGGCAACGGCAGCGATAATATGGACGAGGACGAAGACGACATGCCTGCCGACGAAGAATGACGAGCTTTGTAGCGAGATGCGGTACCATGGGTTATAAACCTGTGGTGCCGGATCATCCATGCTGATTGTATGAAAAAGCAAGCCAAAGGCCCTCGTCCAAAGCACGTGCCACAGCGCACGTGCATTGCCTGTCGCAGAACAGATGCGAAACGAGGATTGATGCGCCTGGTGCGCGACGCAGATGGGCGCGTTGCACTCGATCCCACAGGCAAGCGCTCCGGTCGGGGCGCATATATATGTCATGAACCTGCGTGTTGGGAGCAGGCGTTGAAGCGCAATGGCTTGACCCGAGCGTTGCGTCTGGAAGCGCTACATCCCGACGATCTCGCAGCGCTACAACAAATAGCACAAACGCTGGGTGACCAGCCAGAATCATATCAATATTCCGCCACATGATCGAGCGTCACATTATGTTGTAACAAACACAAGACGTTATGTCAGCGCTCGATGTCGGTTGGCGGCAAGGAGGAACGGCGATGTATAGATTATCCTTACCGACATCAGAGCAACCCGGTCATGGTTTGCCCTTGTTAAGTATGTCGAGCGGCGGCTCGCGTAGCGGCGGTGGCGGTTCACGTGGTGGCGGTGGTGGTGGCGGCGGCGGCTCACGTGGTGGCAGCGGTGGTGGTGGCGGTTCACGTGGTGGTGGTGGCTCGCGCGGTGGCGGCGGCGGCTCACGTAGCGGCGGTGGAGGCGGGCCTCGCGGCGGTGGCGGTGGTGGCGGTGGTGGTGGCGGCGGCGGCTCACGTGGTCGTGGTGGCGGCGGTGGCTCACGTGGCGGTGGCGGTGGCTCACGTGGCGCAGGGCGCGCAGAAGGCGGAGTTGAGACAAGCAGCCGCAACGGCGGCATGCGCAGTGGAGGCCGGGGTTCCTCCGGTGGCCGCACGTCAACCATGACGCGAGGTGGCGGGCGCGGCAATGGCCGGACCAGCATGGCTCCGGCAGTACGTGCTCCTGTACGCCCGCGCGGACCAGTTGAACTGCCAAGCCTCATGACAGTGCGGGAGTTCTCGGAAGCAACCAGCGTTAGCGCGGCGGAAATTATCAAGTCGTTGCTTAAAGCTGGTATTGCGGCCACAATTAATCAGCAGATCGACTACGACACTGCAGCTGTGATCGCGACTGACTTCGGGATCGAAACCAAAGAATTTGTTCCAGAGCAACTTGCCGGCATCGTTGATAACGTCAAAGATGTCATCGCCGAACAAGCTCCTGGCGAAATGCGCCCGCGCCCGCCCGTTGTGACGATCATGGGTCATGTCGACCATGGCAAGACTAAACTGCTGGATACCATCCGCTCAACGCGCGTTGCTGAAGGCGAGGCTGGTGGAATCACGCAGCACGTTGCCGCCTACCAGGTAGAAGTGCAAGGCCGCAAGATTACCTTCCTCGACACGCCGGGCCACGAAGCATTCACGGCCATGCGCGCTCGCGGTGCGCAAGTTACCGACATTGTAGTGCTGGTGGTCGCTGCGGACGATGGTGTGATGCCGCAGACGCAAGAAGCTATTTCGCATGTCAAGGCGGCAGGCGTGCCTATGATTGTAGCGATCAACAAGATCGACGCGCAGGGTGCAAATCCTGATCGCGTGCGCCAGCAACTCGCCTCTGCTGATGTGATTGTCGAGCAGTTTGGCGGCGAAGTGCCATCGGTCGAGGTCTCGGCCAAGATGAAGATCAATATCGATGGTCTCCTGGAAATGATCCTGCTTGTCGCTGATCTAGCGGAGTTGAAGGCTAATCCAGATGCTCCGGCGGTTGGCACAATCGTTGAAGCCGAGCGCGATAAGAATCGCGGCCCGATAGCGACGGTGCTGATTCAGAATGGCACACTCCGGCTCGAAGATACGGTGCTGGCAGGCAGTGCGACCGGTACTGTGCGCGCCATGTTCAGTGATAGCGGCAAGCGACTACGCACAGCCGATCCATCCATGCCCGTGCTTATTTTGGGTCTCGACAACGTACCGCAAGCTGGCGACGTATTCCAGGCAGTGGGCGATATTACAATTGCGCGTGAAGTTGCGACCCAGCGCCAGCGCCAGCAACGGCTGGAAGATATGGCGACAAATCGCGGGCCATCACTGGATGAACTGTTCAAGAACGCGCAGCAGGGCAAGCTCAAGGAGCTGAACATTGTGCTGAAGGCCGATGTGCAAGGCTCGATTGGTGCAATCGAGCATGCGCTTGGGCAGATCAACAGCGATGAGGTGCAGATTCGCGTTATTCACAAGGGCACAGGTACCATTACCGAAAGTGATGTGAACCTTGCCATTGCGTCACACGCGATTATCATCGGCTTCAACGCCCGGCCTGATCCGGCTGGCCGCGCCAGTGCCGAACGGAACGGCATTGATGTGCGCTATTACAACATCATTTACCAATTGGTTGACGATATTCGCAAGGCTATGTCGGGTATGCTTGAGCCGGAGTTCAAGGAAGTCACCGACGGGTACGCCGAGGTGCGGCAGACATTCAACCTGCCAAGCCGCGAGGTGGTGGCTGGTCTGTATGTAACCGATGGCAAGATCATCCGCAACAACAGCGTGCGCGTGCTGCGCAGCGGCGTAGTGGTGCATGACGGGCGGATCAGCAGCTTGAAGCGCCTCAAGGACGACGTGCGCGAAGTCCAGTCGGGCTATGAGTGTGGTCTGGTAGTGGACGGATTTAACGACGTTCAGCAAGGCGACACCATGGAGTTCTACCATCAGGAACGGGTGGAACGCACGGTCTAGCAAGGAAGAAGGAAGAAGTATAAAGGAAGAAAGCCAGTAGGGAGTTCTTCATACTTCTTCCTTTTCACTTCTTACTTTTATGTCAAAAAGAACACAACAAATTGGCGAAGAGATGCTGCGCATCCTGAGTGAAACCATTCAGTACGAGATGAGCGATCCGCGCGTGGGCTTTGCAACCGTGGTAAACGTTGATGTGAGCGGCGACTTACAGCACGCGCGGGTGTACGTCTCGGTCATGGGCGACGAGGAGCAGCAGCGTGAAACGATGGCTGCGTTGGAGCATGCCAAAGGCTTTCTGCGCCGCCAGGTGGCACAAGAGTTAAATCATCTTCGTACCGTGCCTGATCTGAACTTTAAGCTCGATACGTCGCTGGCTCACAGCGAACGAATTGGCGAATTGCTGCGGCAGGTGGCAGAAGAACGCGAAGCAGGCAACCAGCCAGACACGGACCGCGCTGCGGCAGGAGAGTAGGCGCGTTGCTGTGCATGACTTCAACAACTGAGCGCGGGCGCTATGCATGGAGCAAGGTGCCTGCGCTCAATTATATACGCTGCTGTCATGCAGAATGTCTGCTGGCGGCATAATCACCATATTTTTTCTTTCATATATTTCTGTAATCATATGCAATAACACATAGAAAGCTCTGAGAACGCCCATGATGTACACCGACGCCGCCCAGGCTGCGCCCGACATCCTCCAGCGCATCAACGAAGCGCATCGTATTCTCATTTTGAGCCACGTCAACCCCGACGGCGATGCGATCGGCTCGCTGCTCGGCATGTGGCACGCGCTTCAAGCGTTGGGTAAAGATGCCATTCCGCTGGCTTCGTCGGACACGCCGGTCTACAGTCAGTGGCTCCCCGGCTACGAACACGTCCATGTCTACGAGCATGGTATGCCGCTGCCCAATGCTGATCTGGTCATTTTGGTCGACACAGCCACGCTGCCGCGCGTTGGCCCGGTGTACGCCGAACACGCCGAAGAGTTGCACCGCCTGCCGCTTATGATTGTGGATCATCATGTGACGAATCAGGGCGATGGCACGCTGAACCTGATTGCGACGCACGCCGCTGCAACGTGCGAAATACTGTATCACCTGTTCCAGTCCATGGGTGTGACGATTAATTCTTCATTGGCGACATGCCTGCTGCTTGGCTTGACCACTGACACGCAAAGTTATCAGACCAGCGCGACCCGCGCAAGTTCGCTCCATGTCGCGGGCGATCTGCTTGCCCACGGTGCCGACCATTACCGTGTGGTACACGAAGTGTACTATGCGCTGCCGCCGAGCGGCGCCGCGTTGATCGGCCTGGCAATTGAGCAGATGCGCATCGATCATGGGGTCTCGTGGACATTTGTGACGCAGGCGATGATGCAGGTGACTGGTGCAGAAGATGAAGCCGCCGACGAAGTAACACGTATGATGCAGCGCGTGGCGGGTACAAAGGCGCTGGTGCTGTTCAAAGAGCGGATTGATGGGACAACCAAAATCAGCCTGCGCTCCGACCCGTCGATCAACGTGGCGACGCTGGCCCAAACCTGGGGCGGCGGCGGCCATGCACAGGCATCTGGCGCAACGTTGTTGATGACGCCCGCCCAGGCTGCCGAAGAAGTGCTGCCACGCCTGCGCGATCTTGTAGCGACGTATGGATGATCCCAGGCCACTCCACCAACGCATGCTGACGCTGCCGAGTGATTTACAAGAAGCAATCGCTGCGGCGCTTGGCACGGTGTCGCAAGTGCGCTGGATGCGCGAGGCACAGGCGCTAAGCGAGCGCTATCGCGGCCCCCGCGGTGCGGCGCAGCCGTTTGCATCAAGCACAACGGAAGTGCTTGGCTACGCGGCGATCATGCTTCCGGCGACCTATGCGCAACTACGTGGTGCCATGGCAGCTACGGCGGCGCGCGTTCCCGATTGGGCACCGCGCACGCTGCTCGACCTCGGCAGCGGGCCGGGCACGGCGCTATGGGCCGCTGTGGCACAGTGGCCGTCGCTTAGCACGCTCGTAGCCTGGGAGCGCGAGCACGCATTTATTACCCTCGGCCGCCAATTGGCACAACATAGCGAATCCGCATCAATCCGCGCCGCACGCTGGGAACAAATGGATCTTACGAAGTTTGATTATGCCCGCGACCATACCTACGATCTGGTGGTGCTCGGCCATGTGCTCAACGAATTGGGCGAGGCAGAGCAGGCATCAATTGTTGAACGGGCATGGGCCATGACTGCGGGCGTGCTGCTGATCGTCGAGCCAGGCACGACAGCCGCTTTTTCAGTTGTGCGCGCCGCCCGCGACCGCCTCCTCGTAGCCGAAGCGCACACCCTCGCGCCATGCGCCCACGACCAGCCATGCCCATTGCAGAATGATTGGTGCCATTTCCCGCAACGCCTCAAGCGGCCAGCCTTTCAGCGCCACGCCCGTGAAGCGCCATCGGAGTGGGAGGACAGCAAATACAGCTACGCCGCCATGGCGCGCTTCCCAACCTCGCACCCGATCTGGGGGCGCGTCATTCGCGAGCCGACCAGCAACAAAGCGTATGCCGAGACGCTGATCTCCAGCCGCGAAGGCGTCGCAACGCACCGCGCGTTGAAGCGCAACAAAGCAGATTTCCGGGCGATGCGCGACCTACGCTGGGGTGACGCACTGGACGAGCCGCCCGCTGGCGAGCAAGTCCATTAACATGGAGCATGGCGGCAGATCATTTATAGCTTTGTAATTGGAGGAGCAAGCGATGAAAGCGATTGTCTTTGACCAACCCGGTGACGCGGATGTCATGCGCTACGACCAAGCACCCGACCCGCAGCCCGGCCCGAACGAACTGCTGGTGCGCGTGCGCGCTGCGGGCATCAACCGCGCCGAGATCATGCAGCGGCGCGGCGGCTACCCACCGCCTCCCGGAGCCTCACCGATCCTGGGATTAGAGCTTGCGGGCGAGGTCGTGCAGCCTGCCGGAGAGTGGCAGAAGGGCGACCACGTCATGGCAGTGGTGACGGGCGGCGCTTACGCCGAACTCGCCACCGTGCCTGCGGGCGTCGCCATGCGCGTGCCGGAGCAGTTCTCGTTTGAAGAAGCGGCGGCCATTCCCGAAGCGTTTCTAACAGCGCACCTCAACCTGTTCATGCTCGGCGGCTTGCAGGCAGGCGAGAACGTGCTGATCCACGCGGGCGCGAGCGGCGTTGGCACAGCGGCGATTTAACTTGCGCATGCCGCCGGAGCGCGCGTGTTCACGACGGCCAGTTCGGCGGAAAAGCTTGAGCGCTGTCAGGAGCTTGGCGCGGACGTCATCATTAATTACAAACAAGAGTTGTTTGTGGAGCGCGTGCAGGAGGCCACCGACGGCCAGGGTGTCAACCTCATTCTTGATTTCGTGGGCGCGCCATACTGGGCCGACAACCTCGCGTCGCTGGCGAACTACGGGCGGCTGGCGCTGATCGGCTTCCTGGGAGGCTCGAAGCGCGAGCTTGACATCGGTCCGATTCTCGCCAAGAGCCTGACGGTGCGCGGCACCACGCTGCGCCGCACGCCGCTGTCACAGAAAGTCGCGTTAGTCAAGGATTTTTCTGCGTTCGCGCTGCCACGCTTCGAGCGCGGCGAACTGCGCCCTGTCATCGACACGGTGTACCCAATCAGCGAGGCGCCAGCGGCCCACCGTGTCATGGAGTCGAACAGCAACACCGGCAAGATTGTGCTGCGCGTGGACTAAGCCTACCAATAGAATATGCCAGGCAGCGGAAGCTCGGCTGCGCGTGCGGCTGACTACATGTTGGGCCGTAAGTCTGTCCATGCTATACTGTCCGCACCTGACTAGAACTTCGGCCAAGCGATGAATATGTATAGGCGTTTTCTAGCGATAGGAGCGACCAATGGCACTACATGACTTCACAGAACTGTTCTCCCATTATCCCGAGCTTATTGACGCGATGCCGCCGGTATTCACCAGCCATCAATTTATTTTACAGCTTGCCCAAGCACATCAAGCAGCATATGTTGATGCTCTCGCTACCTACCGGGATATCCTTCGTAGCGGTACGCCTGCACCATTTAACAATGTCCATCGTGAACTTGCTCAAGGATTACGCAACTTTCCTGATCGTGTAGAATATCTTGGTGATGTGCCGAGCAAAGATATTTTCGGGCGAGCGAACTCTGCTTCACAATGGCGCAAAATATAACTCGACAGTGCGTAAGAGCGGCAGTAACCACGGCATTCGCCGATACCTCGCCTACTGTGATACGGTAGGAACGATGAGAACATGCAACTATAACGCCGTTCTATAGACATATCAGTTCTAAGATACTGTAATCGAACGCCTGTGCCACTCGATGCGGCCCAGCATGCGCATGCACCCGACGCCCTTTGTCTGGACGTTTTTGACAGCAGGAGGCAACATGTCATCTTTCCCGGCTTATCATGCCAGTACCAGTTCGCCTCACGCGTCGGGTGATGCCAGGTCGTTCGGCGGCACTAAACTATACCGATATACATAGCCCTTTTCTATACACTCTTCACTCCGACTTCCACACTCTTCATATGCTTGCGTGTAGCATGTCATAGAGCTATACTTGCTGCTATGAACTTTGAATGGGACGAGCAGAAAAACCAGAGCAACTTTCTCAAGCACGGCTTAAGTTTTGTTGATGCCTGGGAGATGTTCAAGACGCCTATGCTCGTCGAACTCGACGACCGTGAGGATTATGGTGAGGAGCGTTGGATAGGGATTGGACGCATACAGACTCGAACGGTTGTGATTGTTTACACGGAGCTGGATGAAGAGACGATTCGTGTCATCTCGCTCCGAAAGGCACTGAAGCATGAGCGACAAGACTATGAAGAATACATCGCAGAGTGATTGGGAACGAGTCGATGCAATGGAAGATGAGGACATTGACACGTCCGATATTCCACCATTGACCGATGCCTTTTTCAAACGTGCGAAGCTCCGCATGCCACGACAGCGTGTAACAGCAACCCTGCAGATCGATGTCGATGTACTCGATTGGTTCAAAGCGCAGGGCGATGACTATGAACAGCGGTTGAATGCTGCCCTGCGCATCTACGCTGAGGCTCATAAAGCCGCACGTCGATAATCGTCGTGCCACCCAACACCGCCATGCAACCGACGCCGTTGTCGGGGCGTTTTTGGCAGTTTGTCGCATGTCATGATCAACTCGGTTTAGCATGCCATTGCCAGATAGACGGGCGTGGGTGAGCGCTCGTCGTTCGGCGGCAGACTCGCTCCTGCCGCTCTTACCTCTATCTTTCACCTCTACCGAAGTCACCTCTAGCACGTGCACCTCATCGTATGGTATAGTTACAACATAGAAAGCGTATGGTGAGCAGTGGAGCAGGCTGTGGCGAAGCATCAAGTGGACTACACAGAAAGTGCTTTGGAGGACGTTGCTTTTCTCAAGACCTACGCACAACGATTAGTTTTCGATACGGTTGACCAACAACTCGCCTACGAGCCAACGGTGGAAACGCGAAACCGAAAAATCCTCGAGGACAACCCACTCGCGACGTGGGAACTACGGATTGGTATCTATCGTGTTTTTTATGATGTCGATACAGAGCAGCAAACCGTACGAATTACTGCCGTTGGCTACAAAGATCATAACAAGCTCTACATTCGGGGAAAGGAGTATCAGTTGTGAAAACAATAGAATTAACTGATAGCAGCACCAGTGTTGAGGAACTCTTTCAACTTGCCGACCAACAAAACGTTCTCGTCCGAACGCCAGATGGAAAGGTGTTTGTGATTGCTGAAGTTGGTGAGGGCGCAGCATTTGATGACTTTGCACAAGAAGTCGCCGCTACTCGTCAGAATCGGGAGCTCATGGAACTCTTAGCCGAACGCTCTCGTGATACACGTCGCGTATCTTCGGATGAAGCCCGAAAACGCTTTGGCCTCTAACTCCTGCTCGTGCCTTGGAACGTGGTGCCAACAAGAACGGCTGCCGCCAAACACCGCGCTGCACTCCGATGCCCGCTGCCCTGACGATTTTGCGAGCTAGTGGCTTGTCACATTCATCTCAATCTAGCATGTCCGTGGTATATTGTCGGGCGTGGCTGATGCGCCACTCGTTTAGGGCACAGATTCCACGTACTATACTCAACTGGAACATTGCACCTCAAATCGGCAGAGCAGCGTCTTGCTGCGTCCAGGTTGAAGTGATGTTGCTTCTCAAACCCCTCATTTATCTGATAGCTGCCGCGCGTATGCTGTATAATCACCCGGTCTTCGCCGCACGAACAGCGCATAATTCACCAATGCCGCCGCGCCGTAGAATACCGCTGTGGCAATAAACAGCGGGCTAAATCCATAGTGCTTTTGCACCCACGTGCTAATTACTGGGCTTACGAGATAGCCGACAGTGTACGCGCCGTTGATCAACCCGATTACAATCGGGCGCGCGGCCTCCTCGGTGCGCTCCATGGCAAAGGCATCGTACAGCGGCGACCCCATGTTGAACAGCGCGCCGCGCACCAGCGCCGCGCCGACCGCGATTCCCAACACAGGCACAAAGCCGAGCATCAGCAAAAATGGAATCGAAAGTATTTGCGTCAACACAATTGTGGGCGCTTTGCCGATGCGCGTCGAGATCACCGGCCCGGCAAGCGCAGCAACGCCTGTAGCGATGCCAAGAATCGCCAGAATGCGGCCAACCTCAATGTCATTAATACCGAAGCGCTGCCGGAAAAACAGGTTGAGGTACACGATCAATATTGCCGCGCCGAACGAGATCAGCAGCGGCGAAAGCAACAACGGCAGCACAGCCATCGGGTGCTGCATCAGCCGACGAATGTTCAACGGCAGCCGGCGCACCAATGGTGTGAGGAACGGCACAGCATCGAGCCACGACGCCTGTTCGTCGTCAACGGGCAGCTGCGTGCGGGCAGATGATTCGCCATGAGCGTTCGAAGGATTAACTGTTGGAGCGAGATTTGTTGGCTGCGCCGCGCGCCGTGTGATCATCAGCAACGGCACAATCGCCAGCACGAGCCCCAGCCCGGCAACGGCAAACGTGGCACGATATGCCAGCCCGCTTTCCGCGCCCACATGCAGCCATGTCGCCAGCCACAACTTGATATCGCCCGCGAAAAACGTCACCACGCCCGCAAAGCCAATATTCACCGCCGTGTTGGCGCTGAACAGATGATCGCGTGTCGCATCATCGCTGTATTCCATCATGAACGGCGGCGAGCTGACCTGAAAGATGGTTGCGGCAGCGCCCATCAACGCCACGCCCGCCAGCAACAGCGCGGCCTGCGGCCAGATCGCGGTCATGAGCACGCCCGCCGCCTGAAGGAGCGCATTTATCATCAATGAACGGCGCAGCCCCATGCGCGTGACGAGCCACCACAGCGGCAAACTGAGCACCGCCGCAACGGCAATCGACACCGTTTGGAGAATGCCCAGGAACGAGAGGTCGAAGCCAAGCGCAGGCACGGCGAAGTTGAAGAATGCGCCGTACAGCGCCAGGCTGCTGGTCAGCAGCGCGGCATGCACGAGGTACAGCCGGGCCACCGTGTTCAGCGCCCGCCAGCGATCAAGATAGCTGCTGATGTATTGCATGCGAGTCAAGAAGCAAGATCAATGCGAGCCAGCCGAGAAAGTGCGCAAACTCTTTGTGCATTATGATCCTGTGGGCGGCGCGACAGCCAGGCCATCGAACGACTGCGCGCCCCACGACGCCATGAACGTGTTCCAATCAACCTCGTACTCGTACGGGCGCTGCCAGTTGGTGCTGGTCGGCCCCAGCACGTCGCGGATCACCACGCTGTCCTGATTGAAGCCCATCACGACCACGGCATGATCGTTGCCGAGCACTGTCTGATGGGTCGTGCCGTCGGGCATGACCCACGTCGCCGGTCGCCACGGCTTGAAATCGACAGTCGTCTTGATCCACACGAGTTTTCCAGACCGTAGCGCCGCCTCCACACCTGCCCGGTCGTGAACCAGCGTGGTAGACAGCCCGTAGTGCTCAAAAACTTTGCGCATGGCCATGCTGGTCGAGCGCGCCAGGAAGTTGTGGGTGTAGTCGCCGGAGTACGAATGCAGAATATCGCCACCATGCACGATAAAACCGTTCTTCGTCTCCTCGATGTACGGCTCGATGCTGCGGTCTACGCCAATGATCGGCACGAGATCGTCAACGTTGGCATGAATGCCGTAGGTTTCCAGAATCACCCAGGCTGCATCGAATTCGCATGAATATTGGTAGGCTTGTTTCTGCTTGGTGGCTGCCGGAATGTAGGCGTCGTACACACGCCCGTTGACAACTACCGGAGCGGGTGTTGCGGTCGGCGCGGGCGTGGACGTTGGCGCAGGTATACTTGTGGGCAGCGGGCTGACGGTTGCCTCAACCATGATCGGCGCGGCAGTTGGCGGCATAGTAGGCGACGGAATAGTGATTGAACTTGGAAGTACAGCGCGAGTCGGCGGCGCGATCAACGCGAGCGGCGTGATCGGCGCTGGAGCTTCGGGACGCACCAGCGAGCGCACGCGATTGCGCACGCCAGGCACGTACATGCTCGCTCCGGCAAGGAACAGTACGACGAACAGCAGCATTACTACACGACGCATCGCCACCTACATGTTTGTTGATACATAACGAACGGATAGCAGTAAGAGCCTAGCCGAATAATGCTGCTCCTGCCACCCTTCGATACGGCCTTCAGCCTACGCAGGGTGCCGAAAAACAGCATGCTGAGTAACGCGGAGCGTGTATCGAAGCGGCTGTTTTCGGATAGCAGTAAGTATACTCCAGGCACCACCATGCTGCCGGACTGGCGGGCTGAGATAACGATGAGAGATCATGAGCACGCCACAAGGCTACGACAGCGATCACACGCTTCATGGTGTGCATCCAAAATGCCTGCCATGAAACTTCGTAATAGACAAAACGCCACAAAGCTCCATCCACGTGCTTGACATGCTATAATGCCCAGAACTGCTTTCAAGATCAGGAGATACAGTCTATGACGACGCAATCTGTGCTGGAGCCACGCACCCTGACGTTGAAAGACGACATCACTGTCACTGTGCGGCCGCTTGCTGAAAACGACCGTGACGCGATGCTCGATTTCAGCGGAGATCTTCCAGAAGATGATGCGCTCTACTTCGAAGATAATTTGCAAAGTCCGGAAATTATCACGCGCTTTGTGAACGCGCATGCCGCCGAGAACTGGCGGCAGGTCGTTGCTACAGCCGATGGAAAAATCGTTGGCTACAGCGTGGTGCGGCGGCTGCCTGGCTGGTCGAGCCATGTCGGCGAGATTTTGCTGGTGGTGCGGCGCGGCTGGCGGCGCAAAGGCGTTGGCACGGCGCTGGCCCAGGCTATTTTTGAGGCCGCGCCGAGCCTGGGCGTGACCAAGCTCATCACAGAAATGTTGGACGAGCATGTCGCCGGGCGCGCGATTTTCGAGCGGCTTGGCTTCCGCGTCGAGGGTGACCTTAGTGAGCATGCCCAGGATCGGCAGGGCAAACTCCACCATCTGCTTATTTTTGCGTATCATATTCGCTAGCTGTTTTGAGGTGAAAGATGAGGAATAGCATCATCTGTGCCAAAAAAAGCAATTTTGGGGCTTGCAAATACGTAAAGGTATGCTATAATTCCAATATCTCCTTCTCCTCTCTTCTCTTGTCTAAGGGGGTCTGGGCAACCAGGCCCCTTTAGGCATGTCGCGAAACATGTGAGAGGCTGCTATGCGACCACCTTTTCCCAACAATACAGGGCAAAATACACCGCTTACGCCACGCTTGACGCTCCGTGCTTCCAATCAGTGGAATGTCGCGGCCAATGTTGCGCCGCCAACTGCCGCGACGCTCGGTGCGCCGCCTGCGCCTGGCATGGCTGCGACGTGGAGCCTGTTTACGCCCGCCGAGCCGCCGGTGACGCTCGCTGTACGGCGAGCGCCTGCCGCTGTGCTGAGCGACCCGAACGCTCCTAGCACGCTCGAACTCGCGTACACACCTGTGGAGGATGCCGCGTATGTGCTGTTGCAGGAAATCCAAACACCCGACTGCGTCATCTATGACGTGACGCTGCCGCACGCATCCACACTTGCGCCTGCCGCCGCCACGCTGGGTGCGCCGCGCCCGCTCGCCTTTCCGGTCACGCCGCTGGTGCTGGGCGACGAGCGCCCGCCATCTTCGACACTTGGGTGGGGTGATGTCGCGGGCGGTTTTGCGGGCGATCTGGTTGCCAAGCGCGTGCTCAGCTTGCTGAAAAGCCCGCTGGATCGAGCGCTGTTCCAAACCGTACGCCAAAGCGAGCCGGTGCCGCAGATGCTGGTGCTGCGCGACTCATTGGAGCCGCTCGACGGCTTTGAGGCATGGCGTGCATTGCTGCCGCCGGGCAAACAGCACCGCGTGTTGCTGTTCGTGCATGGCTTTGGCAGTTCTACCGAGCGCAGCCATGTCGGCGCGCTGCTCGAAACGCTGGCAGGCCAGTACGATGCGGTGCTGAGCTACGATCACCCGACGCTGGCCCATACACCGCTTGAAAACGCGCTGGATCTGCTCTCACATGTGCCGGACGATCTGCAACTATCGGTCGATATCATCGCGCATAGCCGCGGCGGGCTGGTGTCGCGCAGCATGATAGAATTAGTTGATCCCATGACCAAATTCGTGCCGCGCCGCTTCGTCAGCCACGGCTCGCCGCACGAGGGCACGCGGCTGGCCGATCCTGAGAGATGGGACCGGCTAATCTCGATTGGCATGACGGCGGCAAGCTGGCTGGCAATGAGCGCAGGGGTCACGATCTGGGTGCCCAAGGTGCTGGAATATGTGCTCAAGGCTGCTGCGCAGAGCGTGTTTGCGCTGCCCGGCATCGAAGCCATGCGACATGACAGTGCGTTTTTGCAAGCATTGAACGCGGTGGCCGACAGCGCCACCGACCGCGGGGCGCTCCAGCGGCGCGTGCAGTACGCAGCCGTTTCCTCAGCCTTTAGCATTTTCAACGTGCCGCGCCCGGCCTTTCGGCAGGCGCTGCAAGCCATGGCGACGCAGGCATTCATTGACGAGGCGAACGATCTGATCGTGCCAACCAGCAGCATGAGCGCGATTGACAAGGCAGCGCATTTCCTTACGTCGGAACGCGAGCTTAAAGTTGATGTCGATCACTTCAGCTACTTCCGCAACGAGCGCGTGATTGATTTTCTGCACAGTCAGCTTTCCTGATCACACCACAAAGGCACGGAGAACACAGAGAAACATGACGCACTCCGTGTCCTTTGTGCCTTTGTGGTTTATTTGTTCAGAACCGCATTGTGAATTGGGAGCGTGAGTTCCATGAAGCGGTCGGCGGTGCGCCAGGTGTGGTCGCCGCCGGGCAGCGCCGCCTCCGCGAGGGCGTTGCTGATGCCACGCGCCCGCAAGCAGCGGCACAGGTGCTCGCCGCGGTAATAGTTGGCATGCCATGGTTCTTTGTCGCGCGGGCCGTAGGCGATCATCCACGTGACTTGCCTGAGCGCCGCCACGTCGCCGCGCAGGATGAGGTTGGCCGGGCTGTGCTGAGCGACGAAGTCCATGTCGCGCGGCACGCCAAACGCCGCATCGAACATGGGATTGTGGATTACGCGGTCGCGTGCGCGCACAGCGCGGCCACGCTGCACGGCGTATAAAAACGTGCCGTCGTACGCGCCGGCTGTGCCGAACAGGTCAGGGCGCTGGGCCGCCGCCCTGATTGCCATTGCACCGCCAAGCGAGAAACCGGCGATGCCGCGCCGCTTGCCTTCAGCATAGGTAGGGAAGTGCGCGTCCACATACGGCAGCAATTCGTCGAAGAAAAAGGTTTCGAACTGGCCGTTACCGACGCCGGGCGCATGTGCGGCGAGTTGCGGCGCGCGCATGTTGACCAGCAGCCCCGGCACGCGGTTGTCGTCGCTCGACATGCCCGGAAACACCAAAATGAGTGGCTCGATCTGTCCATTCTGCCGCAGCCGCTCATACACATCGATAATGTTGGTGTCGCCGCGCGTGTCGTCCTCTTGCGGGTTGACCCACTCGCGCTCATGGCCGCGCAGCAGGTACACGGCTGGCGCACGCTGCCCGGCATGGAGGTCGGACGGCACGTAGATGTAGAAATGCTTGGTGACGCCGAGCGCCTGACTCGCGAACGCAACATGCTGCACACGTTCGTCATAGATCGGGACAATCGAAACAGAGCGCGGGTCAGGATGCACAGCAGTTCTCTTTGGGCGTACAATATATAGAATGTCGAAAACGATAACCGATTGCGCTGCGACCGTCAAGTGTTACTCAGAAAGTGAACGCCCATGTCCACACGCTACAATGAATTAACAACCCTGCGCGTGCTGAAAGCGATTGCCGAGACGCTGAACCGCAGTGCGAACCTGCATGACACGCTCTGGAACACGCTGCCGCTGGTCGTCGAACTGCTGGACTTGCACACCGGCTGGCTGTTTCTGCGCGACGAGCAGGCCATGTTCGCGCTCACCGCACATCATAACCTGCCGCCCGCACTGGCATATCCTGGCGATGCGTGGTGCGATGGCTGCAACTGCCAAAGCTACGGGCGCGATGGGCGACTGCGCGACAATGCGCTGGTAGTGCAGTGCAGCCGTTTGGGCGGCGCGACCGGTGACCGGCGCGGGCTGGCGTACCATGCGAGCGTGCCGCTGACGAAAAACGATCGGCTGCTCGGCATCATGAATGTCGCGACATCGCAGTGGGACACGTTCACACCGGAAGATCTGCAAATCTTGACTGCAATCGGCTTTCAGCTTGCCACAGCGATCGAGCGCACGCAACTGGCGGAGCAGGCCACGCGCGTCGTGCTGGTCGAGGAGCGCAATCGGCTGGCGCGCGAGGTGCATGACACGTTGGCGCAGGAACTTGCCGGTATCGCGCTGCAACTTGAAGTTGCCGACGCGCTGCTCGAAACCACACCAGAGCAAGCACGAACGCGCATTCAGCAGGCGCTGGCCCGCACGCGGGAAAGCCTGCAAGAGGCGCGCCGCTCGGTACTCGACCTGCGCTCCGGACCATTGGAGCAACTCGACTTACCATCCGCGCTCGCAGATCTCGCTGAACGCTTCGCCGCCGAGCACCACATTTCCGTCTCAACGCAGATCGAGCTTGACGGGCCGCGCCTTTCTGCCCGCCATGAGCAGGCGCTGTATCGCATCGCCCAAGAGGCGCTGGCAAATGTCAGCCGCCATGCGCAGGCAAGTGCAGTTGAAATCGTGCTGCGGCGTGTAGATCAGCAGGTACAACTTGTCATTACCGACAACGGGCGGGGTTTTGCAGCCAAGCAGCCTCCACGTAAGCAGCGACACGCAGCGAATCAGAAACTCACAGCGGAAACGCAGCGCTTCGGGCTGGTCAGCATGCGCGAGCGCGCCCACATGCTCGGCGGCACAATCCATATTGCCAGCGCGCTTGGCGCCGGGACACGCATCGAAGTTGAAGTGCCGCTGTAGCGCCCGTTTTACTGGAACAGGTGCCAGGACCGTCCCGGCATGTGACGCTCCTACGAAGACTTACTGCCCGTCCCGACTGACCACGACTGCTGGCTCGACCCGCCTGATTGCGATTCATTGCCTGCGCCCATTCGCCCAGCCATTACCTCTTGCAAGTGACGCCGCGCCTCTTGGAGATGGTTGGTATCCTCATTGAGCAGGCGCTGGAACAACTGGACACAATCCCTGCGAGTTACGTTGGCGGGCGTCATCCATGTACTTCTGATACGCGCGTACTGACTCGGCCTTGCTTTGAACCACCGTCAACAGGTCGTACTCAAGATCGCTAATTGGGTTTTCATAATTACTCATGGTTCGCCTCCTTGCTAAAGCCTTCTCCGAGTACCGTGAAGCCAGCAATGGCTGTGCCATTACCTTGCCATACGTTTTCTAATCTGCAACATCTCCGCTTCGCCCCGCTATACGTCCGACGACTCGACTTTGCGAAACATGCATCCTTTCAACAATCGACAGGAGAAAGTCCATCAATGTTCTCTCTTTTTTGAAAAAATCTGGCACGGGCGTTGCTGCCCTGCGATTGTCTCATAAGAGATGTGCGCCCGCTCGCTTAGCGGGATAGCTCGGCAGTATCATTCGCTCAGTCGTTTGCTGTTCCATATGCTCAACAGCAGCCCATATGGATGAGCGCAAAGTGCAGATGATGCGCGGTAGTACAGCTGAGAAAAAAGGAGTGAGGAATGTTCTATCATGTGAAGGAGTTGCAATTCAACGCGCGCGTATCCGGCCCTGATCCACGATTTGCCAGCATGCTCCTCGAGCAGTTCGGTGGCGCGAACGGCGAACTCTCAGCCGCCATGCAGTATTTCCTGCAGGCCTTTGGGATGCGACAGCCCTATCCTGACAAGTACGATATGTTGATGGATATTGCGACCGAGGAGTTCAGCCACTTAGAGATCGTCGGCGCGACGATCACCATGCTCCTCGACGGTATCAACGGCGATCTCAAGAACGCTGCCGAACAAAGCGAGTTGATGCAACTGCTGAAGGGCAAGCAGGAAAAGGAGAAGCTTGATCCACGAGGTCGATTCTCGATCCGCAGTTCCTAGCGGTCTCCGGTGGTGGCCCAACCCTGACCAACAGTCAGGGCGCACCATGGAGCGGTGCTTACATTCACGCCAACGGCGACCCAACCGTAGATCTACGCTCGAACATAGCCGCCGAGTCGCGGGCCAAGATTGTCTACGAGTACCTGCTGCAATTCACGAACGATCCGCTGGTGCAGGAGTCACTGCGCTTCCTCATGACCCGCGAGGTGGCACACTTCCAGATGTTCACTGCGGCACTTGAGAGCATTCAGCCGAACTTCCCGCCGGGCGTGCTTCAGGGCGATCCACGCTATACCCACAACTACTTCAACCTGTCGAACGGCGCGAGCGCGCGTGGTCCCTGGAATCAGGGTCAGGGGCCGTGGGGGCAGGGCGAGAGTTGGGAGTACGTTGACGATCCGATCGAGCATGTGCTTGAAACCCAGGGCATGCTGACCAATCACCCGGCGAAAGGCACCAACCGTACCCAGGCGGATGTCGAGCGCTTGAACAAGGAGATGAGCCAGAAGCGCAGCCAGGAGGTGAAGTCTAAAATTGGCACTGGCGGCAATCAATGGTCGTCCTATCCACAGCAGAACCCCGCGAGTCCAAAGAACGTAGAGAACAAGTCGTCGTAGATGACGAACCAGTGCCAACAGCCGGGTGGGCGCAGAACGCCGATGCTTCTGCGCCCACCTGATTTTCGCTGTAGCTCAACAGTTGTACAATGACAACAGCACGTATACAAAGATGAAGGGCTAACCAGGTACTCTATGCCTGAAGCAATCGACATTACCTACTACACCGACCCACTCTGCTCGTGGAGTTGGGCATTCGAGCCGCAATGGCGGCGTTTACGCTACGCCTTCGGTGATCAGGTACACTGGCGGTATGTCATGGGTGGCATGATCGCCAACTGGCAGAGCTTTGGCGATCCGCTCAACGACATCAGCCGCCCGCCCCAAATGGGGCCGCACTGGCTCCAGGTCAAGTATCTTTCTGGCATGCCGATCAACGAGCAAATCTGGCACACGGACCCGCCCGAGTCTTCCTATCCGGCCTGTATTGCGGTTAAAGCCGCTGAGCGGCAAGGCCCGGCGGTAGGCGAGGCATATTTGCGGCGGCTGCGCGAGGCGGTGATGCTTGAACAGCGCAATATCGCACGCCGCGAAGTGCTTGTAGAACTGGCCGCGACTACCGCCACACCTCAACTGGCTGATAGCACGCTGGATGTTGATCGCTTCCAGGCGGACCTGGACAACCCGACGACGCTGGATGCCTTTCAAGATGATCTCAAAGACGCGCGCTATCGCGATATCGGTCGCTTTCCAACGTTGCTTCTACGCGCCGCCAGCGGTCGGGCGATTATCATCGTCGGTTACCGCCCTTATGAGGTACTTCGGGCCGCGCTCGCAAGCATTGCACCGGATCTCCAACCAGTTCGCGCCACTGTCGATGCTGTTACATACATCAAACATTGGGGCAGCGCCACCGCCCGCGAGGTGGCGGAGGCTACCGAGCAGAATCCGCAGAGCGCTATGCAATCCCTCGATGCCGCAGTACTCAACGAAGAACTTACTCAATCTGGCTTTATCTATCGTGACCTTGCGCGACCGTAATGCGTTTGAGCACGGCTGCTATTTGGCAAATCCGAGCCCCCGTTCCCGCAGACTGACATAGCGGTTCTGACCAATCACCAGATGATCGAGCACTTCGATGTCGAGCAACTGCCCGGCCTCCACAATTTGCCGCGTCACCTGCACATCCTCCGGGCTGGGCGTCGGGTCGCCGGAGGGGTGGTTGTGGGCGATGATCATCGCCGGGCTGTTCCAGCGAATCGCCTCCTTGAACACCTCGCCAACCCGGATAATGGCTGAGTTCACTGAGCCGACATACACGGTGTTGATTGTCTGAACGCAATTCTTGGTATCGAGCAAAATGGTGCGGAGGTGTTCCTGATCGAGGTGGCCCATTTCCAGCATCAGCAGATTGGCCGCGTCAGTCGGGCTTTTGATCTGAAAGCGTTCCTCATGCTCACTGAGCAGCATGCGGCGGCCAATTTCCAATGCGGCCTTGAGCGTCGCGGTCTTGGCATCGCCCATGCCGTGGCGCTTGCAGAGCGTCTGATAATCTACGCGCAACAGGCCCGACCAGCCGCGATGCTCCACCAGCAATTGCTGGGCAAGCTCTTTGACGTTGACGCCAGTGACGCCGACACGCAGCAAGATGGCCAGGAGTTCGGCGTCGGACAACGCGCCCGGGCCAAGCTCACGCAGCCGTTCGCGCGGCATCTCGCTGGCGGGAAGTTCTTTGATACGCAGGTAGGTGCGGGCCTCGGTCATGATAGCGCCTCGTGCTAGTAATCATGGACGATAAACGGTGGACGATAGTACGATTGTTCGTCCAGGATATATACCGCACGAGGGGGATTTACGATACGGGATGAGATGCTCCGCCGGAGCATCTCTACTATCATTAAATTCCCGCAAACAAATCCTTCTCACGCGGGCCGCCATGCCACTGCGGCACAATCCGCGTGAAGTGTTCGTTGGCGAAGAAGCGACTACGCAGCGCGCCGGGCAGCCGCTGGAAGGGGCCGCGGGCGCTGTTCTGGCTGGCATGACACGCCCATGCGCGCTCTTTCGCCGCGAGGTGCTCCTGGCTGTTCACTGTGGTTGTGATCGGCGTAGTTTCACGAGAAGCGCGCACAAGATCAATATCTTTGTTTTCGCCAATCCGGCTTGGGTCCATGCCGCGCAGCCGCATCACCCGAATAGCAATTTTCAGCGTCAGGGTGCGAAACGTTGAGTAATACAGTTTGGATGGCTGCCATATGCTAAGACCCGACGCAAGTTGCTCGGGAAAGCATGTGGGGTCGGCGGCCTCGCGGAAGGCGCGGGTTGCGGCATGATGCATGGCAATGTGGTCGGGGTGGCCGTAGCCGCCATACGGTCCGAAGGTCAGCACGACTTGCGGCTGCAATGCGCGAATAAGCGCAGTGACCTGCCCGGCGAGGTGGTCGGGGTCGGCCTGCACCAGCGCGTTCGGATGGTCGTTTTCCGGCGCGCCGAACCATGCCGGAGTCGCGGTAGCCGAGGAAGTGCAGGCCGGTTAAATCGAGCGCGCTGGCAGCGCACAGCATCTCGTCGGTGCGGAGCGCGCCGATGTCAGCGTAGCCGCGCATTTTTTCGGGCGCAACCACGCCGTTCTCGCCACGTGTCGCGCAGGCATAGTTGACAGCAGCGCCCTGCGCGGTATAGTGGATAATTGTGCCAGCGTTGCCGAAGCTCTCGTCATCGGGGTGGGCATACACCACCAGCAGCGTCCGGCGCGGCGGTTCAGGGTTGATCCAGTGCGAATCGATGCCGTAGTTTGCAAAATCTGGTGTTGTCATGTCATGCTTACTTTCAAAAACAAGAGAGTCTATGCATAATAAAGCCACAGAGATCACAGAGCAGAGGGATAAAGAAGCTCCTCTAGATTCTCTGTGATCTTTGTTACTTTAGAAGAGCATGTTGCATGTATTACACACAAACTCTCAGCTCTGCTCTTGCCCATTGACAAGAAGCATCTCACCAGCATGGCGGGCCGTCTTGCGCACGCGCCCGCGCTGGATGCGCTTGAGCGCCGCTTGAAGCGGAAACCAGCCCAGCTTTTCAATGCGCTCTTTTTTGCTTGGACGTAGCTCGCCGCCCTCGGCACGCAACAGGTAATATGCCACGATCTTGCGGCGCGGCTCACCTTTTTTCACGATAGTATAGGCGACCTGCCGCACCTGCGCGCCGACCGCGCCAGTGATGCCGGTTTCTTCCCACACCTCACGCTGAACTGCCGCCACCTCAGTCTCACCCGGCTCGACCTTACCTTTGGGCAGGGTCCAGAACCCAAACTTCTTTTTGATGAGCAGTATTTCAAGCTGACCATCAGGCATAAATCGGTACACAACGCCACCAACTGCCATAATTGGAGCGCCGGGAATATATTTTTCTTTCATGTGGTATGCGAGAAGGCAGCGCCGGGCGAATTTGGTATAATGCAGCCTGGTTGAACCGCAAGGATGTAAACTGCATATTGAAACGCCGCTGTTCCTCCAGCGCGTGCTCCATTATACGGGAAAAGAGATGTTACATTAAACGTTTTATTCTTGTGCTGTTGATGCTGGTGTGTTTTCCGTTCAGCATTCACGCCGAAACTCCACAGTCAGCTACTGTTCTCACTGGCGAGTTGGTGCTCAAGCTTGAGCCAGCCGTAACCATGACACAAGCCGCTACGGTACGCGGAGCGAAAACCGAGCAGCTGAACGCCTTGTTGCGGCAGGCCGGCGCGCAGCTTGCGCAGCCGCTTGGGCCAGGAAGCAACACATATCGTGTGTTACTGAACAGTGAGACAAGTGTGCAGGTGCTTGCGGCGCAGCTTTCAGGCATGCCGCAGGTAGTGTACGCTGAGCCAAACCACATGCGAAGCGCGGCGCGCATTCCCAACGACACGATGCTTGACCAACAATGGAACCTCCGCACAATACGTGCCATTGACGCATGGGATATTACCACGGGTGGTGACATTACCATTGCTGTACTCGACACGGGTGTGTCGCCCTCGCACCCCGACTTGAAAAATAAACTGCTGCCCGGCTACGACTTTTTCAATAATAACTCCGATCCGCGTGACGATGAAGGTCACGGCACGCATACAGCCGGTATTGCCGCCGCCTCTAGCGACAATGGCACGGGCGTGGCGGGCATCTGCTGGACATGCAAAATCTTGCCGGTCAAGGTGCTGGGGCGGCGCGGGCAGGGCGACGACGCGACGATTGCCGAAGGCATTCACTGGGCGGTGGACCATGGCGCGCGGGTGATCAGTATGAGCCTGCGGCGGCCCGGACGACACGCGCGTGCTGCGCGACGCAGTGGACTATGCTGACGCACATGACGTGCTAATCGTCGCCGCGTCGGGCAACGGGCAGTCCTACGGCAATGCGCCGAACTACCCAGCGGCCTACCCGTCGGTCATGGGCGTCACAGCGACCAACAGCGCAGACGCCGTGACCAGCTTTTCTACCACCGGCGACTTTGTAGACATTGCCGCGCCGGGCGTCGGCGTGTGGAGCACGATCTGGGATCGTGAATTCGGTGATACGTATGGATCGGCTAGCGGCACGTCGACGGCGGCTCCGCATGTGGCGGGCGCGGCGGCACTGGTGCTTTCGGCTCGGCCCGATTTGCATGCGGCGCAGGTCGCGGAGATTCTTGAGGCTACCTCTGACGATATTGACGCGCCGGGCAAGGACTCGGAGACGGGCTTTGGACGACTCAATGTGCTGCGAGCGGTGGAACTAGCGCGCGACCCCAATGTGCTCAGCCGCTCGCGCATTCAGGGCACGGTGACTGGCGCGCCCGCCAACCAGGTGACGCTGACGCTCAACACTGGCCAACAGACCACGCCAAATGCCCAGGGCACCTACAGCTTTGAAAATCTGCCGACTGGCTCATACACGGTGAGCATCCAGTGGCCAGACGGGCAGACCGAGCAACAGCAGACATGGCTTAGCGGCACGCCGCTGAGCGTCGCTACACTCAACTTTGCACAGGGCGGAGCCGTCAGTTCTTCCACTGCACAGCCCTTCCAGCCGGTGCCTCAGCCCAGTAATGCGGCGATAGCCTACTTCCCACAGACGCAACACACCATGGGCGAGCCATTCCGCGCGTTCTGGCAGCAGAACGGTGGCTTGCCGATCTTTGGCTACCCGATCAGTGAAGCATTCACCGAGCGCGGCGAGGACGGGCGCGACTACAAGGTGCAATACTTTGAGCGGCACCGCATGGAAGCGCACCCCGAGAATGCGCCGCCCTACAACGTGCTGCTTGCCCGCATCGGCGACATTATTCTGCAACAGCATGGGCGCAACTGGTTCACATTTGAAACGAGCTCGCCGCAGCCGGGCTGTCGCTACTTCCCTCAGACGCGGCACAATGTGTGCGGCGCGTTCTTGAGCTACTGGCAGTCGCAGGGCTTGCAGATCGACGGTAACCCGGCTGTCAGTCCGGTGGAAAGCCTGGCGCTGTTCGGGCAACCGCTGTCCGAGCCACAGGTCGAAACATTGAGCGATGGTCAGCAGCACGTTGTGCAATGGTTCGAGCGGGCACGCTTCGAGGTACATGACAGCGGTGTGCTGCTGGGGCTGCTCGGCAACGAGCTAGCAGCGGCGCCGCAGTAAGTACATCGTCCCTCGCCCTGCTGCTCGCGCAGCTTCCCGCTCCCACTGGAAGCGGGATCGGGGTTGAGGGAACTGGTGTAATTCTCCTGCTCGGGTGTAATGCAGATGTCATAATAATGATTGATTCGCTGTAACACCTTGCGTATAATCCAGAGCAGGAGGTTGTGATGACTGCCTTATTCGTTGCTCTGGGCATTATGGTTTTGGCCCTGCTGGCACTGCTGCTCTGGTTCGTGCCGCATCTACTTCAACAACAGTCCGCCAATGTTTCGTATGAAACCAAGCGGCTTCGCGACATGCTGCTTGACCTGCTCAACGAGCAGGAAGCTGTGACGCTGCGCCAGTCGCAGCTTGGTACATCGCTCATGCAGTTGCGCGATCAAATTGAGATCGTGGCGCAGAACAGCGCCCGCGACACCGATGATGGTGGTCATTCCGTTCTGGCCTTCCAGCAGCTTGAAAGCCGCCTGGGCGAGCTACAAGGCCAGATTCAGCACTGGACGGATGAGCGCCAGCGTATCGCTGCCGGTCACGCCGCACAAGACAACGAAGTCATGGGCGCACCTGCTCAGTCTCCTGGCGGTCATTCAGGAGCGGGTGGGCGAATTGTCGCGTGAGCGCAGTAATACGCTGCTGGGCGCGCAGACGCACATGCTGATTGACAATTTAGAACAGGAGATGAGCCACCTGCGGAATATCTCCGAAGATATTTCCAAGCTCCAATGGCGGCTGCGCCAGTCGCTCCATGAGCGCGAGGCGAGCTAACATCCACGCTCGGCCGCTCATCGGAGCGTACGATGTTACAGCAAGATTACAAAGCATTTAAATGCCATGAGCAAGCGTTTCTATTGCATCCTTGAATTGCGTTGTATACTATAGGAACGGTGTACGGTTGCTAGCTATCCAATCTCACAACGTCGACGTCACCGTTCGTTGTGCATGAGAACTCTAGCAACGTACTAGATTGGAATTCGTATGAGCGTCATCGTCGTTGATCGTCAGGTTGTCCGCTACGAAGTGTTTGGTCAGGGGCGGCCTGTGTTGTTCTTGCATGGCTGGCATGGAAGCTGGCGTTACTGGCTGCCGACTATTGAATGTGCAGCGCAGCAATTTCGTACCTATTCGTTCGATTTCTGGGGCTTCGGTGAATCGCGCCGCAAGCATACCGACATAAATATTCAGAATTACTGCGATCAGGTGATCCGCTTCATGGATGAGCTTGGCATCGACCGGGTGCAGCTGGTCGGGCACTCGATGGGTGGCATGGTGGCGTTGAAGACCGCGATGAACCATCCCGACCGAATCAGCCGCGTGGCGGCAGTGGGCGCGCCGATCAACGGCGACTCGCTTTCGTGGCTGCTGAAGCTGACCGACCGCCCGGTGCTGGCCGATGCGTTTGTGGCGCTGCCATGGCTGCGACGCTACATGTTCAAGCTGTTCCTCGGCCAGTTCAATGATCCTTCGGTGCGAGAAATCCTCGACGACAGTGTCAAATCAAGCGCGGCGACGCTGCGGCATGCCGTCGGCTCGATGTGGCGCACCGATCTGCGCCCTGAGCTTCATCGCCTGACAATGCCCACGCTGATTGTACATGGTGGACATGACGACGTGGTGAACCCGAACCAGGCCGAGCTATTTGACCATGTTCCCGCAGCGCAGGTAGTGGTGATGCCGGAAAGCCGCCACTTCCCCTTCCTCGATGAACCAGAAGTATTCAACGACGTGTTGATGCGTTTTTTGAGTCAGGACGCCCCCCGCCAGCGCATGCGCTCGCCGCTGAAGCAGCCGCTGACGATGTCATCGCTTGAGGGCGCGGCATAGCACCATACAGCACATGCGAGAAGTGGCGAAGAAGGCGGTGGAAGCACCGCCTTTTTGGTGTACCCTCCGTAAGAAATCATTTTGTTTCTATCCTTGACGGAACGCTGTGGTTAGGGTACCATCTTACTTGTTTCCACATATAATCGATGCAGTTACACATATGTTCGAGGGCCTAACTGATGTCGTTAGCCGTTAACCCAACTATTTTTCGCGCCTATGACATTCGCGGTGTGGTAGATCAGGACTTGTCAGAGCAGGTATATGGCACACTTGGGCGTGCCGCTGGCACCTACTTCCGGCAGCGTGGTGGCAGCCGCATTGTGGTCGGGCATGACGCGCGTCTGACCTCGCCCGCCTATGCTGCTGCACTTATCGAGGGGCTGCGAAGCACCGGCTGCGATGTGATAGATCTTGGCATGGTGGCGACACCGCTGATGTATTTCGCGCAGGCGTTTCTCAAGGCTGACGGCGGAGCAGTTGTGTCGGCCAGCCACAACCCGCCTGAGTTCAACGGCCTCAAGCTGCGACAATCCGAGCCAACGTATGGTGGCGAGCCATTGACGAGCGAGCAGATTCAGGAGATTGGCCGAATCGCTAATAGCGGTGAATTTGCGAGTGGTTCAGGTACATACGAGCAGCGCGACCTCAGCGACGTGTACATTGCCGATGTGGTACAGCACTTCAAGCGCATGGAGCCAGTCAAGGTTGTGCTGGACGGCGGCAATGGCGTGGCCGGGCCGCTCGGGCAGCGTACGCTTGAGGCGATCGGCTGCGAGGTTGTGCCGCTGTACGTCGATCCGGACGGTACTTTTCCCAATCATCACCCCGACCCGCTGAAAGAGGCGAACCTTCAGGATCTCATCGTCAAAGTGCGCGAGACGAGCGCGACGCTTGGTATCGCGCTGGATGGCGATGGTGATCGATTGGGCGTGGTCGATGGCGCAGGTACAATTGTGTTTGCCGACCGCTACCTGATTGTGCTGGCGCAACACGTGCTCTCCCACGGCTCGGTGCCAATTGTGTTTGACGTGAAGTGCAGCAGTATTTTGTCGGAAGCAATTGCCGCTGCGGGTGGCACGCCAGTCATGTCAAAGACTGGCTACCCCAACCAGTCGGCCACCATGCGCGAATACGGCGCGCCGCTTGCCGGCGAGTTGAGCGGCCATGTGCTGACAAGCCTGCCGTTCCACACCTTTGATGATGGAACCTTTGCCGGATGTTATCTTCTTTACGCCTTGGAACAGCGCGGGCAAACACTGGCGCAGGCGTTGGAGCCGTATCCTCCGCTGCCGTCGCTCTCGGAAGGGCGCACACCATTTCCAGAAGAGTACAAGTTCGAGGTAATCGAACATATTCGCACCTACTTCTCAGGTCGCTATCCAATTATTGATATTGATGGCGTCCGAGTTGATTTCGGAGACGGCTGGGGACTCGTGCGCGCATCGAATACAGAACCGGCTATCACCACACGCTTTGAAGCACGGACGATGGAACGCGCCGCTGCAATTCGAGACATGATGTTGGCGCAGGTGGAAGCGTTTCGGAAGCAAATCGCAACATCAACAACAGGCATATTATGACCCGACGTCCGCGTTTACACCATTCCGAATGGGATGGCGTGTACACTGCACATTTCACGCTCGCAAACGTGCAGCAGCATTGTTGGCAGCTTGGCGATGTGCTGCTTGGGGAAAACTGGCACTGCCTTGTAGCGCATGACACGCGCTTTCTATCGGTGCAATATGCACGCTATATCTATCAACTACTCAACGGACGCGGCATACGGGCGAGCCTCTGCTCCACTCCGGCTCCCATTCCCACCGTGTACCGGGCGATTGAACAGCACCGCGCCGATGCTGCGCTGGTGGTGACAGCCGGAAACCAGCCGCATTGGTACAATGGCTTGGTGTTCATCACGCCCGCTGAAGTGGAGGCAGCACAAAGCGAAACAGTGCTGCCAGCAGATGCGGTGCTACCCACGTTTCCGCCACAAGATATGCCGACGACAGAGCAGACGCAGGTCGATCTTCGCGCCCCGTATTTTGAAGTTATCCGTGATATTGTAGATATCGATCTCATTCGCCGTTCTGTGCTAACGGTGTTTGTGGATCCCATGAACGGCACCACTAGCGGCTATATTCCGGCGCTGCTTGGCGAAGGCTCGCAAACCAAAGCGGTTGAGATTAACCGTGAGATGGACCCCTTGTTCGGTCGCCAGGTGCCACATCCATTTGAGACAGGCGTGCCGCGCCTGCGCAAGCTCGTCAAAGAAAGTGACTCGCACCTCGGCGTTGCGATCTCGGCAGATGGGCGTGTGCTGAGCCTGGTGGATAACACCGGCGAACTTGTGCCGCCACTTGAACTAGCACTGCTGCTGGCGCAGTACCTCGCGCGCCAACACCGCGAGCGTGGCACAGTGGTTGTGCCACTGCCAGAAAGCAGCGCTGGCTTGCGCCGCTGGGAAGAAGCGACCAACCTCAAGGTTGAAGCGATAGCTGACCCAAAGGCGCGGATCAACGATATCGTGGCGAATGACGGGACTAGCCTGCTGGTGGGCACTACGCCAACCGGTGAGGTGACGCTTGGGCGGTACAGTGATTCACCGGACGCCATTCTGGTCGCCATGCTGCTGATCGAGCTGGCGGCACGCGCTGGCGGGCGTACGCGCGCCCAGATCGACGAATTGCGTACACGCATGAACGGCGCGTAACCGCGCGCCAGGTGCCATGTTGGCGCTCCCTGCGATAGACAGCACCGTAGCAAACTCAGCATATCTGACTCATTATGCAGCCCATATTCCAACGCCTTTCATCCCTCAAATACTTGTTTCGACCACTTGCCTTGGTGGGTATTGGCATTGTGCTGCTGTCGCTCGGGCTGGCGTATATTGTTGTTGCGCTGTATCACTCCGTTGACTTCCCATACTTTTTTTACTATGTGACGCTGCAATTTCTGCCGCGCTGGACGCGTGGGTTCCTGCTTGGTGGCGCAGGTTTGGCGGTATTGGCTGTCGGTACTTGGCAATTAAGCAACGTTGCGGTCATCCCACTTGCCTCAGAGCAAGAAAATGAAGGTGAACTGCTGCTTGGATACCGACGGCTGAAAAGCACGCCGGTGGTAACGGTGCTATCGGGTGGATCTGGCATGCTGGTGCTCGCCGGGCTGGGGCAGCATGTGCGGCAACTGGTATGCGTCACGCCTATTCAAGATTCGGTTGAATATTATTACCGCGCTGCAAGCTTGCTGCAATTCGAAAATGTGATCTACGTGCCGCCGTCGCCTGCGCCCGTGCAGGTCTTCGTTGAGCTTGACGACGGCTCACGGCATAACATTCGGCATGATCTTACGCACAATGATCAATTGACCAATCGGCATGTACAAAATATCTACCTTGCCGATCAAGACGGCAATCCACGTGACAACGTCGCGCTGCCGCTGCTGCGCCAGGCATCCGATGCTATCGCAAATGCAGATGCTATTATTCTTGGTCCCGGCAGTTTGTTCGCCAGCATCATCCCCGATCTGCTGGTTCCCGAGGTGCGCGAGGCAATCAAGCGTAGCAAGGCCCACAAAATCTATATTTGCAATCTCATGACCGAGCAAGGTTTGACCACTGGTTTCAACGTTGCAGAGCACATTCGGCAGATCAAACGCTACGGCCAGTTCACGCCCGATTATGTGCTGGTGGACGTGCAGCGGATCGAACCCGACATTCGGCGGTTGTATGAAGCAGCGAATCAAATTCCGGTGCAACTGACACCTGAGGAATACGAAGAAACCATGGTGCCAACCACCGACCGGGTGACAACCCGCAGCGTAGTGGTCGAGGGGGCAGAAGTGATTGAGGCCGATCTTGCATCCACCATTGTGCAGGTGTCGGCCATGCTCGACCATCCAGGAGAAAGCCGGGCGGTGCGTGTGCTGCGCCATGATCCTGAGAAGGTGACTGCCGCAGTGTTGGAAGTGCTGCGCCGCATGTAATCACAAGGGGATGATCATGGCCGATGAGCACAATGATTCTTCGTCATCTGTTACTGGTTGTCCATCATTCAAAAATACATCTATGATTATTTTTTTTGAAGATCAAGGCTACCGCGCCTTTTTGCCGCTGACATATTCACGCCCAATCTACGATATGCGCTGCGGTATCTACACCTTGCGCGAACGTGTTGAGACCGTGCTGGGAATGCCTACTCATGCGATCTGCCGCCGCCACCTGGCAACAGTGTACGGCTCCGGGCGCTGGCCGCTGAGCCTGCTAGCCGAAAGCACGCCGCTGACGCTGGTGAATGGGCGCGCGCTGGCGGTGGACTGGCTGCCCTATCTGCTGCATGAGCCGTTGAACACCGTATACGTCACCGAAGACGATCAGTTGCTGGGCGCGCGGCTATCACCGCTGCTCGCCAGCGCGATAATATTCAATTTGCTACATCAGGAGGCAGAGCCTGCGCTGGCCGAATTGCGCCGCTTTGCGCGCATCGTTGAGGTTAAAACGCGCCTGCTTGTGTTTCCATGGGACATGGTGGTGCTCAATGCGGAACAGATCATGCGTGATGTTGCGCTGCTGGCAAGCGCAAGCAACTGGCCGACCGCAGCAGAGCGACCGCCGGACGATCCGTCGGTTGTGGTGCATAATCCATCGCATGTATACCTCCATCCAGATGCTCGGCTGCATGGCCCGCTGGTGCTCGACGCGCGCGACGGCCCGGTCGTGGTGGACGCGGCGCACATCGAGCCGTTCTCGTTCATTCAAGGGCCAACGGCGATTGGCGCTGGTTCACTCATTGCTAGTGCTCGCATCCGGGCGGAAACAACGATTGGGCCGGTTTGCCGGGTCGGCGGCAAGGTTGAAGCAAGCATCATTCAGGGCTACAGCAACAAGCACCATGATGGTTTTCTCGGCCATTCGTATCTCGGCGAGTGGGTCAATATCGGTGCCATGACTACCAACAGTGATCTCAAGAACACCTACGGTTCGATCCGCGTGATGCTGACTGAACACGGTCAGGTAGACAGCGGCCAAATGAAGCTGGGCTGCTTTCTGGCCGATCATGTGAAGCTCGGCATTGGCGTTCATCTGAATGGCGGCGCGGTGATTGGCACAGGCTCTAACATTTTTGGCATCCACTTCGCGCCAAAAACTGTTCCGCCATTTACATGGGGCGGTGAAGTCTTTCGCGAATATCGCATCGACCGCATGATTGAGGTAGCGCGTAAGGTTATCTCACGCCGCAAGCTGGTGCTGACATCTGAGCAGGAAGCCATGCTGCGGGATGTGTTCGCGCAGACACGCGGCAGCCGCGCCGACATGGCCGAAACACTTTCTGCAAACCTCGTCAGCGATGCAGCACTTACCCAGGCCGAGAGGTATGTGATGCAATCCTACGAAGCAGCATAGCACAGCTTTACAGCCTCGTCTCCAGCCACCTTTGCGTGAAGCAAAAGTGGCTTTTGTATTTCTAAATGCCCTTTATGCAGATGTTTTGGATGCTGCTTTTCCGGTTCTGGTATACAGGTGGCACGACATGTGCATAATATATTTTCGTAGTTTCCTTGCCTGGTAGCACAATGGAGTTACTAAGGCAAGAAACCTGACCAAAAGGAGGAAATCATTATGGCACGTACAGTTGTTGCAATGTTTAACTCGTTCATGGAAGCCCAGGACGCAGTTCAAGATTTGATGGACAATGGTATTCCACGCGATCATATCAGTGTTGTGGGCAACGATACACGAGGTGAATATTCGCGCGCGTACGGCACTACAACCGCCAATACGACATATGATGAGGACTCAGCCGCAGCGGAAGGCGCAGGCGCAGGTGCCGTTGGCGGCACGGTCGTTGGGGGTGTGCTTGGTCTGCTTGTCGGCATTGGCGCGCTGGCAATTCCTGGCATTGGGCCGGTGATCGCGGCTGGTCCGCTGATTGCGGCAATCGGTGCGACGGCGGCGGGTGCAGGCATTGGCGCGGCGGCGGGCGGTTTGTTGGGTGCATTGGTCGGCGCGGGTGTGCCAGAAGAAGATGCGCACCTGTATGCTGAGGGTGTTCGGCGCGGCGGCACGCTGGTGACGGTCACCACCGATGAGGCCACTGCAAACAGGGCATATAGTGTGTTGCATCGCCACAACGCGGTTGACGTTGACGAGCGCGGCGCAGCCTATCGTAATGAAGGCTGGGAGCGTTTCAACCCGAATGCTGAGCCATACAATGCGGCGGCAGGCGCGGGTTCATATCCAACGGATTCAGATCGCTCGGAGTGGTCTGAAAGCAGCAAGGTTGGCACGGGAACCGGCACAGTTGCAGGCGCCGCAACGGGCGCAGCGATTGGTGCGGTTGGCGGGCCAGTCGGCGCGGCTGTTGGCGGTGTTGCAGGCGCCGCAACGGGCGCAGGCGTTGGAGCAGCGGGTGATGCTGCGGGCGAAGCGACTGAGGACGAAGCACGCGGCGAGGATGATGTAGCGCGTACAGGTAGGGCACCAACATACGACACTGCGCGCTCTACTGACACAACTGACTATGACACTGCGCGCCCTGCGCGTAGTACGGATGTGACAGGTATGGGCAACACTGCCGCCACGAGCGGCTATGACAGGCCGGACACTACTGCTGGCACGGCAGGCACAACCACTGGGACAGAAGGGCGTCCTTTGAGCACGGGTACAACCGGCGTTAGCACCGGGACGACCGGCTATGATACGACGGGTGCTGGCCCAACAGGGTATGTTGCTGGCGAAAACGATGCCGCGCAACCATCACGTGTCCAGGTATACGACTCCGACACCCGAACGCGTGTGAACTACGAGCGCACCAACGATGTTGGCCGCGAGGTAGACAGCGCCGACAGCAATTATGCTGAGAGCAGCAAGGTTGGTACAGCGACCGGTGGCGTTGCAGGTGCTGCGACTGGCGCAGCAATCGGCGCGGTTGGTGGCCCGGTTGGCGCAGTGGTCGGCGGCGCAGCAGGCGCAGTGACCGGCGCGGGCGTTGGCGCTGCAGGCGATGCAGCGGGCGAGGCGGCGGAAGATGAAACCCGTGGCGAGGATGATGCCGTTGTGACTGACAATGATGCCGTCGTTTCCGATGACGCCATTGTATCCGACGACGCGGATAATGCCGCACCGGGACGCAAAGGTCAGGTTAGCCCGGGAGACATGACGGGTACGTAAAGTTTATAACTGAATGGGCTGGCACGTTGTGCTAGCCCATTTTTTATGGGCAAAACACCCGCATATCATTTCGATTTTGCTAACCTCATTGCTCATGTATATGTAACAGGCCTCATGGCGAGCAGCGCGAGCGCGAGCGACTACTATCGTCGCGCTGCTCTGATGGTGTGATAAATATCGAATTGGCACACATCGCACAGCCGCGCCTGCACCCTATCTAATCTACTCAAATAGCTCTACCTCGTGCATACAAAATTACTACGTTTTATAGTTCTCGGCTACGTACTAAGCTTAATTGTATGAAGATGAACCAATACTTATCTAACATGTGCTTATTGTTCACAGATACGTTAGATCAATCAGCTATTTTATGGCATAGAAACATATTTGCAGTCCCAATACATGAATAGCAGCAGGAGGGCCTATAGAACTGTGCGCATCTCTACTAACCTAGATCGAGCTTGTAACCTGATTGATCGAACACTGAGGAAACGATTATGCACTCTCAAGCCATGAACATGTTTCTAGATAAGCTATTTCCTCCATCTGGCTCGCTACGGATGCTTCGGGCTCTACTTGCTATCTTCGCACTATGGGCAGTCGCTGCACCTCTGCTCGGCATTAATGACATCCTGGAATTGGGCATCAACCTGGGAATAGGCATTATTATTCTGGCTCTAAGCTATCTTTTTATGCGTGTACGGAAGCATAACTTAGATTCATCGCGCATCACGCTTCAAGAGTTCATTTTTACAGATAAAATTACGCGCAACATAGCCCTCCATGATTTGACCACTGAGCAAATCGAGAACTTCCGATCTGAGCTTCGGTCGATGTGTGATGACACTGCTGCTCCGGGTATCGAGCGATTATACCGAGAGCGTAAGAATGACTCACCAGTTGATTCACAAGCGAATTATCGTATGGCAGCTTAAACTACTTGGCTGCTTATAGCCCAATTCACACCTTCAATTGCGGATGTTGTTTTTTATAGAACGTACATGCCAGGTGAAAAATCGCCTGGCATTTTCCTTGTATGACTACATAGTGCCTGAGGATATTTATCTTCATTTTAGAAATAGAAATGACTAAAAAGAAATATTTTGTCAGGACTCCCGTTCCACACTATAATCAGACCGATAAGGAGGAGGGCATGACATCTGGGCCAATCTTTTGCTTCAATGTCGCCCATGATATTCGCATCTACCGCATTCCGGTGCAGGCGTTTGCCATGCTGGTCGCCAATGTTTACGTCGTCATTGCCGGTGATTACGCTGCCCTGATAGACACAGGGAGCGGCATTCATCCCAGCAATGAGCACCTACAGGTTGGCATGGCAGCCTTGCGCAGCGAATGGGGCGAAACGCTCGATTGGGCTGATATCAAGCGCGTTGTGGTCACGCACGCGCATATCGATCACCATGGTGGCCTCGGCTTGGTGACGACCCAGACCAGCGCACCCATCGCCGTTCATGAGTTAGACCGGCGCGTGCTGACCAACCATGCTGAACGGCTGACGATGACGAGCCGGGCGCTGCATGCGTTTCTTCAACGCGCGGGCGTGTCGGAACAAAGCAGCGCGGAGATGCTCCAGATGTACGGAATCAGCAAAGATCTGTTCCGCTCGGTCGAGGTCGAAACGGTGCTTCACGACGGCGATATGCTCGATGGCTTGTTTCATGTCCATCACACACCCGGCCACTGCCCCGGCCAGGTGTGCCTGCAAATCGAGGATGTGCTGCTGTGCGCCGACCATGTGCTGCCGCGTACCTCACCGCACCTCGCTCCGGAGAGCATCACACCCTCAACCGGGCTGGATCATTATTTGCAAGGATTGCAGAAGATCGCCGCAGTGCCGGACATCCGGCTGGCGCTGGGCGGCCATGAAGAGCCGATTGAGGATTTCTACGGGCGCATCGGCGCGATCCAGGCATCGCATCGCCGCAAGCTTGACCGAATTTACGCTGCCTGCGCCGAGCCGCATACTATCAAAGAACTGACCCAATTAATCTATCCGCGCGTCCAGGGCTATGACATTTTACTGGCGCTGGAAGAGGTCGGCGCGCACATCGAATATCTTGACCAGCGCGGTGAACTGGCGGTTGATAACCTTGACGAGGTAGTGAACGACGAACATGCCGCGCCGCGCTACCGGCAATTGTAAAGCAGAAGTATGAAGGAGGAGTAAGCCGATAGCTCGTAATGCTTCCTTCTGCATGCTTCATTCATCCTTAGGAGAAGAACATGACTAATGCACTCGTCTCTGCTAAATGGCTCCATGAACATCTTGACGACCCGGACGTGCGCCCGGTGGATGTGCGCTGGTATTTGACTGAATACGGGCGCGGGCGCGCCGATTACAACAAGGCGCACATTCCTGGTGCAGCGTTTATGGATATTGACGCCGACCTGGCCGCACCACCCGAGAGCGGGCCGGGCCGCCACCCGCTGCCATCGTCGGAAGTGTTTGCGCAGGCGGCTGGACATGCCGGCATTGGCTCCAACACGCACGTCATCGCCTATGACGCGAGCGGCGGCGCGTATGCCACCCGGCTGTGGTGGCTGCTGCGCTATTTTGGACATGAGCGCGTGTCGCTGCTGGATGGCGGCTGGCAGGCATGGCAAGCGGCGGGCTACCCAACAGAGTCAGGCGAAGAGCACGTGCTGCGGGCCGAATTCACGCCCAATCCGCAGCCCGGCATGGCGGTGAACGCCGATGAGGTGGAAGATTTGCGCGGCATGGACCGCACGCTGCTGATCGACGCCCGCGCCGCCGAGCGCTACGAGGGGCGCACCGAGCCGATCGACCCGCGGGCCGGCCATATTCCGGGCGCGCGCAACATGCCGTACGCCAACAACGTGCGCTCCGACGGCACATGGAAAAACTCTGATGAACTGCGTGCGCAGTACGACGCGCTGGGCGCAGACAACGCCGCGCAAGTAGTGTGCTACTGTGGCTCCGGTGTCACCGCCACGCACGACATCTTTGCACTGCACCTGGCCGGCCACGATGACGCGCGGCTGTATGAAGGCTCGTGGAGCGACTGGAGCAGCAATCCCGAGCGTCCCGCAGCGACCGGGGCGGAGGAGTGATCGAGTGAGCGCGTGACAGGGTGAATGGGTAAGTGAGTGGTACAATACAAAGATAAGCGGCTAAAGATGTTCACGTAGCGCGTCAGGAGAGACCATGACAACACGAACAGTCGATGCCTCCGTCGGCGAAACGCACATCAAGATGAGCTACGAAGAATTTGCGACGAGCGTTGATGAAGACGCGCATGCCGAATGGGTTGATGGCGAGGTAATTTTCTTTATGCCACCTAAGGATATTCATCAAGAGTTGGTTGGATTTCTGTATCGCCTCATCGCACAGTTCGCTGATTTCTTTCAGCTAGGAATAGCACGTGTTGCACCACTCGAAATGCGCGCCAAGCCGGATGGTAACGCCCGTTCGCCAGACATTCTGTTTGTTGCCAACGAACACCGCGAGCGACTGACCGAGCGACGGCTCGAAGGGCCAGCCGATCTGGTGGTCGAGATTATCTCGAACGAGAGCGTTGGCCGCGATCGTGGCGATAAATTCTACGAGTACGAAGAAGCTGGCGTGCGCGAATACTGGATTATAGACCCGCGCCCCGGCAAGCAGCGCGTGGATGTATGGTGGCTCACTACGGAAGGCAAATACCAGGCAATTGTGCCAGACGATCATGGACGCTACCGCTCGCATGTACTGCCGGGCTTCTGGCTGCATGCCGGTTGGCTAACCCAAGAGCCGCTGCCTGATACGTTGATGGTGTTGGCCGAGATGCGCGGCCTTGCGCCAGAGGTTGTGCAAGCCTTCCGCGATGCGTTCACTACAGGGCAATCATGATCAGCGCTGTTCACTGTGGGTAGATTATCACAGGCGTGGCAGGCCACTGCTGGCCAATGCCACCTGATACGCTGATTTTCACAAAGGTTCGATGTGATGTTGTCAACAGTATGGCATGGGAGCTATCACTTGTGAATATGGAGGTTATTTATGACAGATCCTGTCGCATATCGTTCGCATGTGCGCATCGAGCGGGTGAAGGGGCCGCTGCGGCGCGCCTATTTGCCGCGAAAGCGAGCCAGTGCTGTTCGGCGTTCACTCCGAAGTCGCCGAGCACTACGGCGTTGACACTAACGTTCACGACCCGCACGCCACCACGCTCGACTACATCGTCGCGGCGGCGGCTGGCTGACTGACTGGAACCTTCGGGGGCGCGCTGGAGGCGCGCAAGATTCCAGCAGGAGAAGATCGACTGAGTTCCGAGGCAGTGGGTGAGATCGAACTGGACGGGCGCGTGCTGGTGATTAAACGCATTCACGTCACATATCACCTGCGGTTGCGCCCAGAGCAGCGTGAGGCGGCGGAGCGGGCGCACAATTTTCACGCCGACTCATGTCCGGTGGCGCGCACGCTGCGCGGTTGTGTAGACGTTACTACGTCGCTTGAGATGGAGGACCTGAGCGAGTGAGATCGCATGACTCTGAATAAAGGATTGGCTCATGATCACTGACCTTGCACACATCGCACTCGCCGCGCATGATATCGAGCGCACGCTGGCATTCTACGCGCTGCTCGACATCAACGAAGCGTTTCGGCTTCACCGCGAGGATGGCTCGCTCATGCTCGTTTATCTCCACGTCGGCGGCGACCGCTTCATTGAGGTGTTTCCCGGCGGCCCGCCGCCTGACCCTCAGCGCAAGGGTAGCTTCATGCATCTGTGCCTGCGCACCGACGACCTTCATGCTACAGTTGAAGAACTGCGGCGGAAGGGCGTCGCGATCGAGCGCGAGCCGAAACAGGGACTCGACACTAACTGGCAGGCGTGGATCCGCGACCCGGATGGCAATGCGCTTGAACTGATGCAACTGAACGAAGATTCGCCGCAGCGCCGCGTGGCACGTGGTGAAGCAGTGTAGAGGGACGCACGATGAGCGCGGACGTAAGCGGCTGCGCTCTAGATTCGGTCTTCTAACGACGACGAAGTGTAGCCTCGACAAAGGAGAAATGACTTCCGAAAAACAGGGCATACAAAACGGCCTGAGGACGACTTTCACCTATGTTCTATCCATCAATCAACAGTATCTAGCACGTTTCGTTCATCTAAAAACTCGACAGGTGGGTTGTCTATCCCATTTTCCCAGAGCAGTGAATAAAACCAGACTCCACTCTCTCCAATGGTGAAACTAGCGGGACTCCAAAATGGACGCACTTCCGTCCGATATGTCTCCTGTCCATTGGGGATTTGGAATTCTGCTACATCTTCACGTATTTCGGGGTCATAATGCACCGGCCAACCCCAGTGCGTTCCGCTGTATTCTTTGCCTTCTTGATGGAGTTGCTCAGCTACCGCGCGAACGTCCGCTAGGTCTGGCACCGCGACCGGCACAGTTGTCGAATCACCATTCTCTTGATGGTGAACGTTCACTTTGACCTGGATAATGTTCATCGTTTGCTCAACTCCTCCTGCCAGGCTGCCTGGATCAAGTCATGATTGGCCTCGATCAGGCGCTCGATTTCGCTCAATTCATGTGAACGGTAGCCATGATTCCAGGCCAACGCCAGCGGCTGCACCCAATACTTGGCTTCTCGGCGTCCATGTCGCACATGCACATGAACTGGCTCATTCAGATCAAACATCACAAAGAAGAACGCATAGCCTTTCTGTCGAAAAATGACCGGCACAAGACCTCTTTTTCGTCTTTACTCTGCATCACCAATGCACATCGCACGCCATGCAGATACTTCATATTGTACTACAGCCAGTACATGTTGTATGTCATCGTTCTAACAACTACGGCAGCGGGCCACGACACCAACTGGCAGGCGTGGATCCGCGACCCGGACGGCAATGCGCTTGAACTGATGCAACTGAACGAAGATTTGCCGCAGCGCCGCGTGGCAGCATCAGCGCACTAAGCGCACTAAATGACAGCAGCGCAGCAGCATACGAACTGCTGCGCTATGCTCAACGTGACAAGGCATACGCGCTGTTGGTCTTGGCACAGGGACTATACCATCTTTGATACTTTCGCATCCGATTATATGGGCGGGATTGCATGCAGCAGAACAACTTACTAACGAGCAGTAGCACGTTGCGCCACACGAACTTCCTTCAACCCCACCAACTCGGCACGCTCTTCATCCCACAGTTTTAGCGCAAATGCCGACAAGCTGGAGCGAATCGTGATCGTGGTCACCTCCTGCAAGCGCGGGTGCGCGTTATGACATGCTTCCAGATTGTAATTCGGGATGCGCGGGCTGAGGTGATGGACGTGGTGAAAGCCAATGTTGCCAGTGAACCATTGCAGCACGCGTGGCAGGCGAAAGTATGAGCTGCCCTGTAACGCAGCCGCTTCAAAATCCCACTCCTCATGGTGCGTCCAATAGGTACCTTCAAACTGATGCTGGCAATAGAACAGCCAGACGGCCGCCGCGCCCGCGCACATCACCACCGGCAGAACAATGCTCAGGTAGGACCACACGCCAATCAATGCCGACATGCCGACAGCCACAGCCACGAGGATTGCATTGGTTGCATACACACTGTGCCGTTCGCGCGGGCCGCTGGTTGGCAGCACAAAGCGCTGCGAGACGACGAAGGTGAAGATTGGGCCGACCAGCAGCAGCACCAGCGGATGGCGAAAAACACGGTAGGAGAGGCGCTTCCACGGCGAAAGCTGCAGGTACTCAGCCACTGTCAGCGTCTGTACATCGCCATGGCCGCGCCGGTCGAGATCTCCAGCGGTGGCGTGGTGCATAGCGTGGTCGTGGCGCCATTGGTAGTACGGCGTCAGCGTCAGCACCCCACAGATCGAGCCAATGATACCGCTGGCTCGTTTGGACGGCAGAAACGAACCATGGCCGCAGTCGTGCAGAATGATGAAAATTCGTACCAGAAAGCCACTTGTCAGGACGGCGAGGGCCAGTGTAATCACGTAAGAGTAAGCCAGGCTGAGCACCATGAGATACCACAACACAGCATATGGCACGAATGTGTTCACGATCTGCCAGATGCTGTGCCGAACGTTCGGGCGCTGATACGGTGCGATAGCCGGACGCCACGGCGTTGCGGTTGATGGTGGCGGCTGCGTTGGTTGGGCGGAAGACATCACTTTGCTCCTTGTACTGTAGAACATCTAGTGAACCACACTTACTGTACCAAATGTGGGTCATCTGTGTAGTTGAATACGTTGCCAGTCGTGTAACAGCTTTATTGCTTTGTGATACGTCCGCATGGAGCCAATGGTTTCACTGATGTATCTAACGAGCTGCTTCACATGGTCAGCATGATATTGCTTTTCCCTGTGTCTTAAGAATAATTGCGCTACGCCATCCTGGTTGCTTCCGCATCCTGCAAATGCAATTCCTCGACGCTCTGCTGGCGCATCAGATATTTCTGAATCTTGCCCGTCACAGTCATTGGAAATGCATCCGTGAACTTGACATAGCGCGGAACCTTGAAGTGCGCGATCTGGTCGCGACAAAACGCGCGAATTTCTTCCTCGGTCGTGGTCTCGCCGGTCTTGAGCTTGACCCAGGCCATGATCGCCTCGCCGTAACGTTCGTCTGGGACGCCGATCACCTGCACATCCTGAATTTTCGGATGGGTATACAGGAATTCTTCGATTTCGCGCGGATACACGTTTTCGCCGCCGCGAATGATCATGTCCTTGATACGCCCGACGATATTGACATAGCCTTCGTCGTCCATCACCGCAAGGTCGCCGGTGTGCATCCAGCGCGCCACGTCGATTGCGCCGTCGGTGGCTTCCTGGTTGTCCCAGTAGCCGAGCATGACGCTGTAGCCGCGCGTGCAAAGCTCACCAGTCGTGCCAATTGGAACAACCTGACCGCTTGCCGGGTCGATGATCTTGACTTCGACATGCGGGTGGATCTGGCCGACCGTGCCGACCTGTTTTTCGAGTGGCGTGCCGATCCGCGTTTGAAAACTGACCGGGCTGGTTTCGGTCATGCCGTAGCAGATCTCGACATCGCGCATGTTCATTAGCGATTGCACCTTTTTCATCACCTCGACCGGGCAGGGCGAGCCGGCCATCACGCCAGTACGCAGGCTGCTGAAATCATAGTTGCCAAAATCTTCGTGATTCAGTTCGGCGATGAACATGGTCGGCACACCATAGAGCGCGGTCGCCTTTTCTTCCTGCACCGCGTCGAGCACAGCTTTTGGCTCGAAGCCGCCGCTGGGGTAGATCATGGTCGCGCCGTGGGTGATGCAGCCCAAATTGCCCATCACCATTCCAAAACAGTGGTATAAAGGGACGGGAATAATCAGTCGATCGCGCTCGGTGAATTGCATCATCTCAGCGACAAAATAGCCGTTATTGAGAATGTTGTGGTGACTGAGCGTCGCGCCCTTGGGGTAGCCGGTGGTACCGCTGGTGTACTGGATATTGATCGGGTCGTCGAATTCCTGCTCGCGCTGCCGCTCCGCCAGTTGGGCGGCGCTCACTTGCTCGGACATCGCCAGCAGGTCGTTCCATGTCAGCATGCCGGGCGACGGCTCGTTGCCCATGCGAACGACCTTTTTGAGTTCGGGCAGCGCGGCAGCCTGCAATGTGTCCGGTGCGTCGCGCAACTCAGGCGCAAGGGTGTAGATCATCTCGGTGTAGTTCGAGGTTTTGAACTCCGGCGCGATGACCACGTATGCGCAGCCGGATTGCTTCAGCGCATACTGCACCTCATGAACACGGTAGCTCGGATTGATGTTGACCAGGATCGCGCCGATCTTGCTGGTGGCAAATTGCACAATCGTCCACTCGGCGCAGTTCGGTGCCCAGATACCAACCCGCTCGCCCTTCTGCACGCCAAGCGCCATGAACGCGCGGGCGCAGCGGTTGACCTCCTCCTGCAACGCTCGGTAGGTGTAGCGTAGACCCTGATGCCGCGACACTAATGCCTCGTTGTCTGGGAAGCGCGCCGCCGTCTGGTCGAACATGTCACCGATCGTGAGGCCGAGCAGCGGTTTTTCGCTCGTGCCACTGACATAGCTCATGGTTGGCCTGGTCATAGTGTTCCTCCTTGAACGTATCGATCGCAGGTTGGTAGAATGGCTGTGGGATGCAGAAAATCGCAGGCTTTATTATGATACCACGGCTGGCAATACGTGAGGTAACACAAACGCTCACTGCATATACAGCGAGCGTTGTTTGGCGGGGAGGGAGGGATTCGAACCCTCGTAGGCTATTAACCTAACTCGTTTTCGAGACGAGCACGTTCAACCGCTCCGTCACCTCCCCAGATATGCACTTTTCGCAGAACGGCGGCTGCAACCTCATGAGGCGCAACCGCCGTTCTAATGTGGTGACCTCGGTGCGATTCGAACGCACGACCTTTTCCTCCGCAGGGAAACGCTCTAATCCACTGAGCTACGAGGCCTTGATTGTCACGTTTAGGCTATACCAAAACTAACGAAATGTATCTTACCACAACTACTGAGAGATTGCAAACGTGTCTCAGGGAGTTTCGATATACTGCAGGTGGTTGGCTCAGCAACCGTCATAACACTCGGGCATTCCGTGCTTGGCGACATGCTAACAGAACACATAAACCCTCACATGCCCTTCCCATCAATTTGACAGTACGCAATAAGTTGTGTATAATCCACGGCATTGCAGATAATCCCCGATAGCTCAACGGTAGAGCGGCTGACTGTTAATCAGTAGGTTCGTGGTTCGAATCCACGTCGGGGAGCCAAACTCTTTTCCCTACCGTTCACACAGGATGTGAACCGTACTCTCCAGATATTCTGGATTGCATTGTCATCACCAGGAGCGCCCAGTTTTGCCTCGTTTCTCAGGCGGAAGCAAGACTGGGCGTTAGCTTTTCTTGGGCGTCCTCAGTAATTCCCTCACGCACTAAGCGCTCAACTTCCGCAGCTGGAATGCGTCGTGCGCGCCCCAACTTAATTGATGCAATCTTGCCCGCTTTAATCCAGTTATGGATGGCTTGCTCCGTAACCTTAAATTTAGTGGCAAGTTCCTGGACGGTGTAATACTCATCTGCCATACGGCCCCTCCTGAGTTGGGGAGATTATAGAATATTGGCCCTATTGAGTCAACTAGTACTACAGCAACGCTCTAAAAGCGTAGATGTACGCTATCACAAATTATTTTT
>CAWIPL010000007.1:0-23755 GCA_963838085.1 uncultured Chloroflexia bacterium | reverse complement strand
TTGAAAGCCAGCCGCACATTGAGGTTATCGCCGAATTTGCGCTGTAACGTTTCGCGCTCCCACTGTTTAGCTTTCTCAAACGTTTCGCGCACCTGCACGACCAGCCGCTCAGGATCGGTGTCAGGACTGACGCTGAACACATAGGCCCGCGGCTCGCCGGTCTGCTTCGCCAAGTCGATCGTAGCCTGCTCGTCGTACCACTTGGCGAACAAGAACTTGACCATGGCATCCACGGCTTCCTGCGGCTGCAAGCCCTCGTTATCACGCAGAATCGAGAGGCAGCCAGGCGTGTGTCGCCTAGCACCTCGCGGAACTTGTCGCACGTCAGCGGCGTCAAGCCTGTGCTGAACGCAGTGAAGCATCTCGTTGCGACACAGTGAGATGTTTCACTGCGTTCAACATGACAATGATGTGGTCGTTCGTCATTCGTCCCTCGTCAGACGAGCTTCTCAAACCGATCCACATCGGCGCGAATTGTATCAAGGCTGCTGCGCCAGAAGTCGGGCGAACGAATGTCGATGCCCATGCGGCCTGCAAGATCCGCCGCGCTGGCTTTGCCTGTCGAAGCCAGCAGGTCGTCGTAGCTGGTCTTGAACGCTTCCGCGTCTTGCTGGTAGCGCGCGTACAGCCCCAGCCCGAACAAGAGGCCGAACATGTACGGGAAGTTGTAGAACGAGTTGGCGCTGTAGTAATGCCCTTTGACGGCCCACATGAACGGGTGCAACACGTCCTGATCCAGCCCATCGCCGTAGGTCGCCCGCTGCGCTTCCAGCATGGCGTCGCATAGTTCATCCGCTGAAAGTTCACGTTCGCGCCGCTTTGCAAACACCTGCTGCTCAAACATGAAGCGGCTGGTAATATCCACGACAATCTGGCATGCATTTACGAGCGCGCCCTCCAGCACCTCGGCCTGCTCCGTAGCGTCGGCAGTTTTCAATACAGCGTTGCGCACAATCGTCTCGCAAAAAATGCTGGCTGTCTCCGCCAGAGTCATGGGTGTGTCGTGGTTCAGTTCAGGCTGGCTGGCCAGGTTGAGGTTGTGGTAGCCGTGGCCGAGTTCGTGCGCCAGTGTCAGCACGCTCTTGAAGCCGGGCTGGTAATTGCTCAGAATGCGCGACTCGTCGCGGCGCAGCGACATGCAGAATGCGCCATCGCGCTTGCCGGGCCGTGGCTCGGCGTCGATCCAGCGCTCGCGGAAGGCCCGCGCCGCGAAGTCGCGCATGCGCGGCGAGTAGCTGCCGAACTGTTCGACGATGAAGCTTTTGGCGGCGTCGTAGTTCCACTCACGCGCGCTTTCGCCAACCGGCGCAAACAAGTCGTACCATGGCAACTGTTGTTGTCCAAGCATTTTCGCCTTGGCCCGCAGGTAGCGCCGAAAATCAGGAAACGACTCGCGCGCCGCCAGCAGCATGGCGTCCAGCGTCGCGCGGTCGATGTTGTTGTTGAACAGCGCCGCGTCGAGCGGGTCGGCCCATCCGCGCCGCTTCGCAAGCGTGATGACCTCGCCCTTGATACTATTCAGGGCGGCGGCGAGCGGCACCGCCGTGCGCTGCCATGCGGTCAGTTCGGCTTCATAGGCGCGGCGGCGCGTCGCGCGGTCAGCCTCGTAGGCCAGGTTGCGCACCGCGCTGATCGGCAGATCCTTCGGCCCATCTGCAAGCTCAACTTGCACAGTAAGCTGTGAGGTGACGTTGTTGTACATGCGATTCCAGGCATTGCCGCCCGTCACGTTCAACTCAGCGGCGAGCGACTCCTCGACCGGTGTCATCAGGTGCGCCGCCTGCGTCTGGGCCTGCCGCAGCATGAAAGCGTATACCTGCGCTTTGGGCGAGTGTTCGAGCAGCATATCTACATCTAACGAGCCGATCCAGGCGGCAAAGCGCGTGGAAAGCTGCGCCAATGTGACCGCGCTCTGCTGAAATTCGCTCAGCCGGGCCTGTGCCAGCGTATTACGCGAGTCGGTGGCGACAAAGCTATAGATGTAGGCGCGCATGGTTGACGCGCGCTCGAAAACATGATCGAGCGTGTCGATGACATGCGTGAACGTGGCGACAGTCGCGTCGTCGAGCGGCGCTGGCGCACGCTTGTCGATGCCCTGCTCGTTGAACAGCGCAAGCGCGGAGGTAATTTCGGCCTTGACACCGGCGAAGTCGCGCGCGAACTCCGGCGACTCAAGGCTTGGATAGACCACGGTAATGTCCCAATGGGGCAGCGTGGATGGAGCAGTCATAGCTGATTCCTTCTCTGTAAAGTCCTGGGCGAACACAAGGTTCGCCACTACAGGCACATCATACCACGCCAGATTGCAACAATTCGCGCGGCCTGTCGTCTGATAGATAGAAACAACAATCGGCGCGAACGCAAGCGCCGTTGACATAGATCAATAGAAGGAGACAAGTTGATGCAACCGCAAACACCGACGCGACCGATCGTCGTATCGAACAACGGACCAGGCCTGCTCTTGCGGGTGGTATACTTTATTCTGTTTGGCTGGTGGTTCAGCGGCATCTGGGCCGTGGTGGGCTGGATTTTGAGTGTGACAATCATTGGCCTGCCGCTGGGACTGTACATGCTCAATCGGCTGCCGCAGGTTGTCACGCTGAAGCCGATGCGCCGCGACTGGGTCGTGACGCCGTCGGGCCGCGTCGTCGATATGAATATTCGCCAGCGGCCATTTCTGCTGCGCGCGCTCTACTTCGTGCTGATCGGCTGGTGGCTGAGCGCGTTGTGGATTGTCGCCGCGTGGGCGCTGCACGCGACGATCATCGGCATGGTGCTGGGCTTCTGGATGTTTGATCGCGTTCCGGCCATTATCACGCTGGCAAAGAGCTAACGACCGTACAATCGAGCATATTGGCGAAAATACTTGCTCCAACTAACATAATTGGCGGGGTGGACGTAAACGTTCACTCCTTTTTTTGTGGTGATTTTATCTTTGGTAATGTGTACGTTGATCCTTCACCCTGGACTATCCACATGTGCTGTGATTGAGCAAGTCATGCGTTGATCCGTTGATTTGCCGTGTTGCGTGGGTAGTGTACAATAGGTGTGGCACAACCAACACCTGCAATCCTGCAATGATCTTCCACTGTCAAACTGACGGGCATTATTAGCGAGATAAGGAGCTTTTATGGGAAACATTGCTATTCACGGTTTCGGACGCATTGGCCGCTCAACGCTGAAGGCAGCGCTCAAGCACAATTTGTTCACCCCTGTTTCGATCTCCGACATTCGCGATACAGCGACGTTTGCGGCATTATTCAAAGCTGACTCGAATTATGGGCTGTGGCCGGAAGAGGTTTCAAGTAGCGAGAATAGCTTCACCATCGGCGGGCGCGAAATCAAGTACATTAACTCCATGCAGGAACTGCCCGACTGGAAGGCGCTTGGTGTCGATCTGGTGATTGACTGCACTGGCCGGGCGACGACGCGCGCCGGCGCGCAGGCGCATCTGGACCGCGGCGCAAAGCGGGTGCTGGTCAGCGCGCCGAGCAAATCGCTCGATGATTGCGACGCCGTGTTACTTCAAGGCATCAATCTTGATCAATTCGATCCAGAGACGCAGAAGATTATTAGCATGGCGTCCTGCACGACCAATGCGCTTGCGCCAGTAGTGAAAGTATTGATTGAGAACTTCGGCATTGTGCATGGACTGTTCTCGACCGTTCACGCCGTGACGAACACGCAGGCGCTGACCGACCAGCCGATGAAGGATCGGCGCGACTCGTGGGCCGCCACGGAGAACATCATTCCGTCGTCGTCCGGCGCGGCCAAGGCGCTGAAGTTCATCTGGCGCGATCTGAATATCACCGGCAAGGCGTATCGCGTGCCGGTGCGCACCGGCAGCATCGCTGAATTGAATGTAGTGCTGGAGAAATCCACCAGCGCCGAAGCGATCAACGACGCGTTCCGCAAGGCTGCGGCGAGCAGCCCGCTCAAGGGCGTCATGGACGTGCTGGAGGATGAGTGGGCGTCGGCGCGCATCGTCGGTGACTCGCACTCGTCAATTGTTGACCTGCCGATCACGCAGGTTCAGGGCGGCACGTTTGCCTCGGTGGCAGCGTGGTACGACAACGAAATGGGCTATTCGACCCGCCTGGCTGAGGTTGCGGCGCGGCTGTCGCAGTAATGCAGTACGGCGTCAAGGACGGCATGGGACGAGCAATTTGCTCGTCCCGTTTGCTGTCGAAGAGAAGAGTGATATGTATCGTTATCGTCTGGCTTCGAGTGTGGCGATGCGCTGCTGTAAACTGGCAAGTTCTTTCTTAAGTGCATCGAGTGATTTCTCGCCGCGCTCCTGTGCGCCGCTGATGCGGCGAATATCGGAAAAAGCCAGGTTTAAATCGCTCTTTAGTGCGCGGAAGCCATTATCAATGCGCTCTTCGAGCATGGGAACGCGATCGCGCAGATAGATCAGATCACTCATCATTTGACTAGTGCGTGCGTCCAACGTCTCAACCCGCGTCTCTAAAACGTCCATGCGTTCTTCGAGCGCGCCCATGCGTTCTTCGAGCGCGCCCATGCGTTCTTCGAGCGCGCCCATGCGTTCTTCGAGCGCGCTGATTCGCTCGGCCAGCGGAGCTACAGCCTCAGAAACAACTTCAGTTACAATGCCACGAATAGCATCGAGGAGTGCTTGATTATCTGCTGTCATGGTCAGCATCCTTCAGGCAGGAGATGAAAGAACACAATCAGTATACCATATCCAAGGTACTGCCCGCCGATCTGCTTTACAGCCCGGCCTCCTTTTAACAGTGAGTGCGTAGATCGTTCACGAGCCGGGTGGTCTACATAGAGGGAAATGATATGCCATCACAAGCAACAGCACCACGTAAATGGTGGGTTTTGTTCGGCGTCGGGCTGGGGGTGCTCATGTCGACGTTGGATGCAACAATTGTCAACATCGCGTTGCCGACGCTGGTGCAAGAACTGAATGCTAGCTTTGGCACGGTGCAGTGGGTGGTGCTGAGTTACTTGCTGGTGCTGACCTCGTTGACACTGGGCGTGGCGCGGTTAGGCGATATGTACGGCAAAAAGCGTGTGTACTTGCCAGGATTGATTATTTTTGTCATCGGCTCAGCATTATGTGGCTTCGCGCCAAATGTCCATTGGCTGATCGCATTTCGGGCGCTGCAAGGGCTTGGCGGCGTCATGGTGGCGGCGCTCGGCGCGGCGATTGTGACCGAGGTGTTCCCCGGCTCGGAGCGCGGGCGGGCCATCGGCATCATCGGCAGCCTGGTATCGGTTGGCGTGGCGCTTGGTCCGTCGCTCGGCGGCGTCCTGCTTGAGTGGGCGAGCTGGCACTGGATTTTTCTGGTCAATGTGCCGATTGGTATTTTCGCCGTGACGATCGTTGTGCGCTTTGTTCCCAACGATGTGCCAAGCCACGCTGGGCAACGCTTCGATGTCGCGGGCGCGCTGGTGCTGGCGGCGACGTTAAGTAGCTATGCGCTCGGCATGACGCTGATTGAAAGCTCCGGTATTGGTGATCCGCTTGTGGTTGGCCTTCTGGCTGGGGCGCTGGTCGGGCTGGGCGTGTTCCTGTTTCTCCAGATGCGGCTCGCCCAGCCCATGATCCGGCTCGACATGTTCCGCAATACGCTGTTCAGCATGAATTTACTGATGGGCACGCTGGTGTTTATTGCCATAAGCGCAAATTTGCTCATCCTGCCATTTTATCTGGAGCAGGTCAAAGGCTTCTCCACCGCGCAGACGGGATTGCTGCTGGCGATCGTGCCGATTGCGACGGCGGTGGTTGCGCCGATCTCCGGCACTATGGCCGACCGCCACGGGCCACGGCCTGTGAGCGTGATTGGGCTTATTTTGATTGCATGCGGCTACGGGCTGCTATCCTTCCTCCACGTAGACACAGCGGTTCCGATCTATCTGTTATCAATCACACCAGTGAGCATTGGTCTCGGCGTGTTCCAGTCACCGAATAACAGCGCGGTGCTTGGCTCGGTTGGCCGCGAACGGCTGGGTGTGGCGTCGGGCCTGCTAACGCTTTCGCGGACGCTGGGGCAGACCACCGGCGTGCCGCTCATGGGCGCGCTGTTTGCTGGCATGACTATTTCGGCTGGTGCGGCTAGTGTAGATACGGCCGCCCCGCAGCAGTTAGTCGCTGGCGTGCGGAGCGCGTTCATCTCCTCGGCCATTATTATTGTTGCGACGCTGGTGCTGGCAGTGATTGCGCTGCGCCGTAGCCGCATGGGTGACGCGCTGGCTGAACAACATGACCATGATGAGGTGTTTGTAGGCGGTGAGTAGCTCAACGACATACATGACGCGGTTGAATTGCACCGCGTCATGACGTGTTACCTTCAGAACAACCTCGCCTGCGTGGCCTGCGCCTTGTGCTCCTGTCCATACGCTTCGATCTCCTGTAGGAAGCGCGACGGCTTGGCGGGCGAAGCATGCTTCGCCCCTACACTTCCAGATCGGCGTGCTGCCCATGAAAGGTACAGCAACTCGCCCGCACGCGTCACAGCAACGTAGCATAGCCGCCGCTCCTCCTCGATGCCTTCCGGCGTCAGGATGCTGCGTTCGTGTGGCAGCGTGCCTTCTTCCAGCCCAACTACAAATACAATTGGCCATTCCAAACCTTTAGCGGCATGGATGGTCAAAAGCTGCACCTGATCGCGCTCGTCCTCCTTGTCGTCGGCGCTGGTCAGCAGCGCGACCTCTTGCAAAAAGCCGCTCAGGCTGTCGTGCTCCTCAGTAGCGACCATTAACTCTTGCAGGTAGGCGCGGGCGTCGGGCAGTTCGTCGGGCGAAAGGCGCTCGGCCAGTGACTGCATGTAGCCACTGCGTTCGAGCACATCGGCCAACAGGTTGGCCGGTGGCATGGTGCCGGTCGCAAACTGCCGCCAGCGCGCCATGAGCGTGGCAAGCTGCCGCGCGCCTGCCGATGCTTTGGGCTTTAACTCAGCATGCGCCGCCGGGGCGCTGAGCGCCTGCGAAAGCGGCACACCTTCCTGGGCAGCCCAGACTGACAGCTTCGAGAGCGACTGCGCGCCCAGGCCACGAGCGGGCGTGTTGGCGATCCGCGCCAGACTGAGATTGTCGGACGAGTTGTTAATCGCCCGCAGATAGGCCAACGCATCGCGTACCACCGCGCGGTCGTAAAAGCCGGTCCCGCCGCGAATCTGGTACGGAATGCGGGCGTGGCGCAGCGCGGACTCGAACTGGCGGCTCATGTGCTTGGTGCGGAACAGCACGGCGCACTCCTTAAACGAGCGGCCCTGCCGCGCGAGGTCGTTGATCGCGCGGGCGACCTGTTCGGCTTCCTGGCGGCCATCAGGCGCGTCGAAGATGCGCAGGCAACGCTCGTTCGGGCGCGGCGCGGAGGCGGCCCGCAGCGCCATGGGCGGCACGGCGCGGCTGTGGCGGATGATCGCGTAGGCCGCGTCAAGAATTGACTGGCGGCTGCGATAGTTGGTCTGTAACTCGGCCACATACGCCTCGGGGAAATCATCGGTGAAGCGCCCGATGATCGTGTGGTCGGCGTTGCGAAAGCCGTAGATCGACTGCATGCCGTCGCCGACGACGAACAGCGAGCGCGGGCGATTGCCATGCGGGCGCGAAAGTAGCTCCAGCAAGCCGTACTGGCTCGCGTCGGTGTCCTGGTATTCGTCGGTCAGTACATGCGTCCAGCGATTTTGATATTCCTCCAGCACATCCGGGTGCGTGGTCAGCAATTCGTGCGTCAACAGAATCAAATCGTCAAAATCGACGGCGTTGGCGCGCTCCAGCGAGCGTTGGTAGCGGCGGTAGCAGTGCGCCACAAAGCTGTCCAGCGGCGTGGCGGCGAAGCGCGCGGCCATGCGCGGCGACATCAGGCGGCTCTTGGCGCGCGAGATGTGCCGTAATATCTCTTGCGGCTCCAGCAGCATTGGCGGGCGCACGGTCGCGCCGTCGAGCGCCTCGGCGGCGAGTTGAAACTGCTCATCCGCGCCGTAGATCGTGAAGTCGGTGGTGTAGTGCCGCAGCCGCCCGGTGATCTCGGCCCGCAGGATTTTGCCACAGACCGCATGAAACGTGCCGGTGGTCAGGCCGCGCGCCTTGTTGCCGAGCAGCGCGCGCAGGCGGCTGCGCATCTCATCGGCGGCCTTGTTGGTAAAGGTCAGCGCCAAAATGTTGGACGGCTTCGCGCCGTGCTGTTCGATCAGGTGCGCGATACGCAGCGTGAGCACGCGGGTTTTGCCGCTGCCGGCACCAGCCCGCACGAGCACCGGCCCGACCGGCGCGGTGACGGCGGCGCGCTGCTCTGCATTCAGAGATGAAAGGTAGGACATGATTGTATTTGCGATTTTTGATTTGCGCTTGTCGATTGTCGATTGATGCTCCGGGAGCGGAGGTAGTATACCAGAGGATGGGGCGGATCGTTTCTCTATTAATTAACCCTGTTGTACCTGCGGAATCTTCGCCATGCGCAGCACGAGGCGCAACGCTTCATTCACTGACTTATCGTCAGGAAATGCCTGCGCTACATCGGGAGCAAGGACAACAACGTTTTTCCCTGCTCTGCGCTCCGGAGCAAAGCGGCCTTTTGGCATAATCGGTAACTTCGCAAGGTCGTACTCCTCGCGCAGTTCGTAATCATCATAATCCTTCTTCATGGAATGATCGTTCATGATTTGTCGCCTTTCGTGCGCTGATAATACGTATGCTTCCTGCGCGATCCGTATGAGCAACCAGGAGCAGTTGGTTTCGTTCAGATAATCCAATAGTAATAAAGCGTTCTTCATCGATGGAATGCTCTTCGTCTAGAAAGGTGATGAACATTGGATCACTGAACACGGTGCTAGCTTCTTCAAAACTGACGCCATGCTTTGCCATATTCGACGTAGCTTTATCTGGGTGCCATTCAAATGGCTGTTCCATTGCATGCTCAATTAACTTGTACACATCATTGTTGTTATTATAGCAGATTAGAATTGCTAATACTTTTTAGAGAAATTGAACTTATTGCAGCAGCATTGATGCAGGTATGCATCCTGCAAATACTACTTTATAATCGTTTGAAAGTAAGATAGTGTATCCAAGTAGAGGAGGATGCAATGACGCAGCAATCCAGGGCAACCATGACCACCATCCGTGAAGGCATGGATGTCTACGATGTCAACGGCAAACACATCGGTACAGTTGAGCGCGTTCACTTTGGCGAAAGCGTTGAAGGCGTGCAGACCGCAACGCCGAGCAACCCAGGCACAACTGGTAACACTCTTGTAGCGGATTTCTGGCAAGTATTCTCAACTGACAACGTGCCGGAAGAGCTACGCGCGCGCTTGATGGAACGCGGATTTATTCGCATCGACGCTGACGGCCTCTTTGCCTCAGACCGCTACGTGACACTCGATAATGTTGCCAGTGTTGGCCCGGATCGCGTGACGTTGAACGTCGCGCGCGATCAACTCATTACAACATAGATTGCGCGGGCGCGCAATCGAGCCGCGATCATGGTGTTCTCATGGTCGCGGCTTTTCATATGCATCCAACTGTGGCGCATTAGAGTAGCTGGCACAGGCTGTGCTATGTGCGTCTGCATCATCACGACAAGAGTTAAAGAACAAAGTGCTCTGTTTGTGCTCTCTCTTTTGTTCTTTGTTCTTGCAACAAGGGAATATTCATGCAACTATTAAAAGGCGCAGCGGCATTGGCGTTGGGCGCAGGCGCAGCGATCTTATTCAAAACGCTTCAGCAGGGTAGCTATGATTTCAGCGGCAAGTCGGTGCTGATTACCGGCGGCTCGCGTGGCTTGGGCCTGATTTTAGCGCGCCAGTTTGCCGACGAAGGCGCACGGCTGACGTTGGTGGCGCGCGACGAAGCTGAGCTTGGCCGGGCTGCCGATGATCAGCGCGGGCGCGGCGCGGAGGTGCTGACAATTGTGGCCGATGTGCGCAATCAGGAAGAAGCGCAGTCGGCAGTAAAAGCGGCCACGACGCATTACGGGCGCATCGACGTGCTGGTGAACAATGCTGGCATCATCAGCATTGGCCCGCTGGAGCATCAACAGATCGGTGACTTCGAAGACGCGATGGCGATCCACTTTTGGGCATCGCTGTATACCATGTTTGCGGCCATCCCATTCATGCGCGAACAGGGCGAGGGCCGGATCGTGAACATTGCCTCAATCGGCGGGCGCGTCGCGGTGCCGCACATGGCGCCGTACTCGTCCAGCAAGTTCGCGCTGGTCGGCCTGTCCGACAGCGTTCGTAACGAGGTGTACAAAGATAATATCTACGTGACTACGGTGTGTCCAGGTATCATGCGCACCGGCTCGCACATCAACGCCATGACCGAAGGCCAGCATAAAAGGGAGTTTACCTGGTTTGCGGTATCAGCGTCCACGCCAGGCGTGTCCATGGATGCCGCGCGTGCCGCGCACCAGATCGTCGAATCCTGCCGCAAAGGCGCAACTTCTTTGACTATTTCGTTGCAGGCCCAAGTCCTCGGTGGCCTCAACGGCGCGTTTCCGGGCTTCGTAGGCACGCTTTTGCAACAGAGCTACCGCGTCATGCCCGTGCCGGACGGTCCCAAAGGTGATGTGTTGAAGAAGGGCTACGAGAGTCGTCCAGAGTATCTACCGGAAGCAGCAACCTATTTTGGCGACAAAGCCGCAGAGAAGAACAACGAGATTCCGCCGCGCCCGGTGTCGGAGGAGATGTAACATGATCCGTAGCGGCGGGCCGACGGAACGTCGCTACGCGGTTGGGGTCGCCATTCCGCCAGGAAAAATCAGGTACACCGTGCCGCCCGACGCCTCCAGCCAGCGCGCCTCGAACTCCGAGCGAATGTACGTTCGGCGCACGGTCTCATTCGACGCAGCAGCCGGGTCGTTGACAATCGGATTGCCTTGCTTGTCAAAGCCGACCAACACAGCCAGATGTCCGTTGCTCGACGGAATTGGCGCGCCGGTCAAATCTTTGTTCCACGCAATGCTGACGATCACCGGCACGCCGGCCTTGATCCACGGCTCGGCCTGCGCCAAACTTGTGAAGCGAGCCACGTAGCCTTCAAGCTCCGCGCCTGACGCAGCGCTCTTGGTCGCCGCGTAGGCGGTGTTGAACGGCCAGTTGCCATGCCCGTCGTAGATCCAGTCGTACACGCCTGCCACAGCATCGCGCACGCGCGGCTCGCACGGGCCGCTGTCCTGCGCCCAGTAGCCCAGCACCATGGACGTTGAGGTTGGGCTACACCATACCTCGCCGCCGCCCTCGTATACCATCTGTGAGCATTGTGGCACGTCTATCAGCGTTTCCCACAGCTCTGGGTCGCCGGTTGAGAGCGTGGCTTTCTTCGGCGCGCTCGTCGAGTACGTCACCGCCATGTTGCGCACGGTCGGCACAGCAATGATGCCTTCGGCCTGGAATAACCGCACCTTGATTTGCAACGCAGTCGCAACCGTCTTCTTCGACATCACCAGCGTATCGGTTGCCACATAGCCGTCGGCGTCGCCCTGCTGCTCGACGGAGTGTCGCTTGATCGTGCTGTCGTCGGCGGCCCAGACGCCCATGTTGTACCATTTCGTCCAGCGCCCGTCGATCTGCACGCGCATCTGTGTCTCGATCCACGTACCTGCTGGCGTGTCGGCATTCCATGACGTGATCGCTTCGGTATAAGCAAACGGCGTGTTGATCACCGGTCCAATCGCCTTGCCGACCATGTAGATGCCACCGTTATAAAAGTTCTTGCCATTGTACGCGCCTATCGGATCATCTCCCGGCGTAGCGCTGATCGGATCGAGCGTGAGGCCGCCCTGCACGAGCGTCGTCCCGCTCAATTCCCATGACGAAAACGCGTCATCAGTTGCCCGCCAATGTACAAAGCCAGCCTGGTAGTCAGGCGTGCCAGCATCAGGTACCAGCGCGGCGCTGAGCAGTGGCAAGAACAGATAGTGCAGAAGGAAAAAGAGCTTAACGCGCATACAATCCGATCCTTTCCAAAATCATTGGTGGAACGCACTGTAGCAGCATGGCTGTGAGCCGTCAATAGAGGAAAAAGCAACGCCGCCTCGCGCGACGCAGACGTGCTGGCGAAGCACCATGAAACACAAATGCGGCGTGGAGAGCGTGGAGCATCTCTGCTCCAACAGCCCTCCACGCCGCAACGACCTTCCCGTAAGCTACCAGCGCGTTGCGCGGCGCTCGCGGAAGCAATCATCGCAATACACTGGCTTGTCACCACGCGGCACAAAAGGCACCTGCGCGTCCTTGCCACAACTCGCGCACTGCACGGTGTGCATCTCGCGCTCGCCGCCGTTCGAGCGCCCGCCATACCCACCACCACTGCTGCGTCGTCCGCCGCCAAACCCACCACCGCCACCGCCGAAATTGTCACGATCACCGTAACCGCCGCCGCCTCGATTCGCCGATGCTTTGCGCTGCTGCCGGCATGACGGGCAGCGCGTCGGCTCGTTGGTGAAGCCTTTCTGCGCGTAAAACTCCTGCTCACCTGCGGTAAAAACGAACTCCGTGCCACAGTCCCGGCACGTCAACGTTTTGTTAGCGTAGCTCATCGCTCGCTGTGCTCCTTTAGATCAACACTGATCTGATTCCAAAAAACCAAAAGCCGGATTGGGTTTGGGGAAACACCGGACCTGGGCATCGCTTGCGGCGGCAGGACTTCCGAGGGACCACGTGGACCAAACCTTAGATCAAGTCTATCATGGCTTTATTCGATTTGCAAGCACTTTTTGATAGAAAGCGCAGCAATCGATGATTTACTCGCCAAAAAAGCATTTGGAAGGTATTTGTGACCTTTATCACTTTTGTAATTCTAAAATATGGAAAGCGTGTTTTGCATGCACTCGGATTTGTCGCATGTGTACAGCATTGACGAGCGGCATTGCGCACGGTATCATGAACGTATACATTGTGTAGAAAGACGATCATCACATGACAGAACAAACTTTCTCCATTTCTGGCATGGATTGCCTCGATTGCGCTCGTACGGTGGAGCGCGGCGTGCAGCAACTCGGCGGTGTTGGCGCGTGCAGCGTAGACCTTGCTGCCGCGACGCTGCATGTGCGCTACCGCGCTGAGCCAGACGATGCGGCGGTGGCCGCCCGCGTGCAGGAGCTTGGCTACGGCGTGCAGCAGCCTGATGATGTTGTGCGTGTGCCACAGCGGGGTGTTTTTCGCTCGTTTGTGGGCTTTCTGTTGGAGCGGCGCATCACGGGTGTGCCGCTGCTGGCCGGCGGCATGTTCTTGTTAGGCGGGCTGCTGCTTGGCTGGACGGGCATGGCAACGTTGGCAACTATTGCCGAATTGGGGGCGCTGCTTGTGGTCGGGCTGCCGGTGGCTCTGGCCGGACTGCGGGCGCTGCGTATCAGCCGCCGCGTGACGATCAACATGCTCATGACGATTGCCGCAGTTGGGGCGGTGGTGATTGGCGAAACTGCCGAGGCCGCCACGGTGATGGTATTGTTTGCGCTGGGTGAAGCGCTGGAAGGCTTCACCATGCAGCGCTCCCGTGATGCGCTGCGCAGTCTGATGCGGCTTGCGCCTGCCGAAGCTACGGTGCTCATGCCAGTGCATGGATTGCCAGGGGCATTTAGGCAAAGATGGCTACAATGGCGGGCCATGCCCATGGTGCGGCACACACCCGCAGCACATGCCGGTGCAAGAGGTGCAGGTCGGCCAAACCGTGCTGGTCAAACCGGGCGAGCGTGTGCCGCTCGACGGCAGTATCAGCAGTGGCGCGTCCATGATCAACCAGCAGCATATTACCGGCGAAAGCCTGCCGGTCGAGCGCCGCGTGGGCGACACGGTGTACGCGGGCAGCGTCAACGGCGATGGCGCGCTCGAAATCTCCGTCTCCAGCCCGGCCAGCGAGTCGCTGCTCAGCCGGATTGCAACGTTGGTGACTGAAGCGCAGAGCCGCCGCGCGCCAATCGAGCGCTTTGTGGATCGCTTTGCGACACTTTATACGCCTGCTGTGGTGGCGCTGGCCGTGCTGGTAGCCGCCATGCCGCCGCTGCTGTTCGGGCAGCTGTTCTGGGACGTAGGCGCTGAACATGGTTGGCTGTATCGCGCGCTGGCGTTGCTCGTGGTCGCCTGCCCGTGCGCGCTGGTCATCAGCACGCCAGTCAGCATCGTCAGCGCGTTGAGCGTGGCCAGCCGCAACGGCGTGTTGATCAAAGGTGGCGCGGCGTTGGAGGCGTTGCGGCGCGTGCGGGTGGTGGCGTTCGACAAAACTGGCACGCTCACCAGCGGCCAACTGCGCGTGACCGAGGTGCATTGCGCTGACAACTGCTGCGTCGATGAAGATAATTGTGATCATTGTGATGATGTCCTGGCGCTGGCGGCGGCGGTCGAGCAGCGCAGTGCTCACCCGCTGGCCATGGCCGTCGTTCAGGAGGCGGCCGACCGGCATTTGACAAGTCGCTACGGCGCGGAATTGGTGCTGGCGCTGCCGGGCCGGGGCGTGCAAGGGCAAGTTGACGGGCATACTGTGACAATCGGCAGCCATGCGTTGTTCGACGCCGAGCATCCACATGAGGCTGGATTGTGTACGCAGATTTCGCAGGCCGAGGCGCGCGGTCAAACCACGCTGCTGGTGTGCAACTGCGATGACGGCGGCGTGCAGGGCTTTATTGCGCTGGCTGACACGCCACGCGCCACAAGTCGGCAAGCCATCGCTGATCTGCGAGGCGCTGGTATCACGCGCACGGTCATGCTGACCGGCGACAACGCGGCAGCGGGTGCGGCAGTTGCGCAGGCGGTCGGGGCAGATGAGGTGCGCGCCGCACTGCTACCCGCCGACAAGCTTCAGGCTGTTCATGACCTACAGGCGCGCTACGGACCGGTCGCCATGGTCGGTGACGGCGTCAACGACACGCCGTCGCTCGCGGCGGCCAGTGTCGGCATTGCCATGGGCGCAGCCGGCAGCGCGCAGGCATTGGAAACCGCTGACATTGCTTTGATGAGCGATGATCTGGCGCAGTTGCCATGGCTGCTGCGGCTGAGCCACCGTACTGCGCGGGTGCTGCGGCAGAACATTACGCTTAGTTTAGCTCTCAAGCTCGCGTTTGTGGTGCTGGCCCTGGGTGGCTGGGCCACGCTGTGGGCTGCCGTGCTGGCCGACACGGGCGCGGCACTGTTGGTCACGCTGAACGGCATGCGGCTGCTGCGCGAGCATAAGTAAAAAGAAAGAACAAGCATGAACATCAACGATTTTCGCAATTCATTGTCCGCCGATGCTCCACCGAAAAACCTCCCGCACGCGCTTCAAGCGCTCTGGTACGACGCCAGGGGCGACTGGAACGGGGCACACAGCCACGCGCAGGCGCAGGACGACCGTGCGGGCGCATGGGTGCATGCCTACCTGCACCGCAAGGAAGGCGACCTTGCGAACGCTGGCTACTGGTACCACCGCGCCGATCAACCAACTGCGAACGGCACACTGGAGGATGAGTGGACGGCTATTGCTGAGGCTTTGCTCGCCGGGCAATAGTGTTGCTGCTGGTGTGATGGTAAGTTCGTTGAGTTTAGCGTTTGAATGACGTAAGCGCTGATAGAAAAGGATTGTGACATGCTCATCATCGACGCGCACCTTGATCTGGCATGGAATGCCTTGCAGTGGAACCGCGACCTGCTACGTTCAGCACACACCATCCGCACGCATGAATCCGGCATGGCTGGACCAGGGCTCGGCCTGGGTACCGTTGCGCTGCCGGATCTGCGGCGGGGCCGGGTGGCGCTGTGCTTTGCCACGCTGCTCGCCCGCTCGACCGGCACGGCTGTGCCACATGTCGATATGCGCTCGCCCGAGCAGGCATTCGGCATCGCGCGCGGCCAACTCGCCTACTATCGCGCGCTGGAGCAAAGCGGCCATGTGCGCGTGATTGGCGACACTAGCGGCACTAGAGCAGCACATGGCTGCCTGGCATGCGTGGGATGCAGCGCAAGGTAGTGCTGCTGACGCGCCGCCGCTTGGCATTGTGGTCAGCATGGAGAGCGCCGACCCGATTCTGCGCCCGCACGATTTGTCCGAGTGGCGGCAGGCGGGCGTGCGGCTGATCGGCCCGGCGCACTACGGGCCGGGGCGCTATGCCGGTGGTACCAGCACCGAAGCCTGGCCTGACGCCGCTCGGCATGGATTTGTTGGGCGAGATGGAACGCCATGGCGTCATCCTCGACATGACCCATCTGTCGGATCAGGCGTTCTGGCAAGCACTGGATCACTATAGCGGCCTGGTCATCGCTAGCCACAACAACTGCCGGGCGCTGGTGCCGCACCAGCGCCAGTTTAGTGACGAGCAGTTGCGCGCGGTGATTGAACGTGGCGGCGTGGTGGGCGCGGCCTTCGACACATGGATGCTGCGGCTCGGCTGGCGCAAAGGCGCGCATGATAATCCGCCAGTGTATCTTGCCAACGTTGTCGATCACATCGATCATGTCTGCCAGTTAGCCGGAAGCAGCGCGCATGCCGCCATCGGCAGCGACCTCGACGGTGGCTTTGGCCGCGAGCAATCGCCCACTGATCTGGATACGATTGCCGATTTGCAGCAGATTGGGGTGCTGCTGGCGGAGCGTGGCTACAGCGCGGATGACATCGCGGCAATCATGCACGGCAACTGGCTGCGCGTGCTGCGGCAGGCGTGGGGCTGACTGCGCTTATTATTTTTCCACGAAGACGCGAAGCGATAAAAGCGGTAGCTTTTCTTGCAAAATTGAGCGCCTTTGCGCCTTCGTGACCTCTTTTTGCAGTAATAGTGTGTAAATCGTTTTGATTAAGTATTATCTGGTTCGTCTGACACTTCTGGTAAGTGTGTGTGCCGCGCTATCCTTCAACTTATTTGTTCCATCGACTGCCCGCGCTCGTTCGCTCATGTCCGCTCCCGCCCGCTGCCCGGCTCCCGGCGCGCCGTCGCCCGTGATTACCACGCACCCGACCGCGCGCCGCCGCATGGCGCTGACGTTTGATGCCGATGCCTTTGATGCTGGCACTGCTGAGATTCTGGACACGCTGCAAAGGCATAACGCCCACGCAACCTTTTTTCTCACCGGCACATGGATGCGCGCGCATCCCGATTTCGTGCGACGCATGCTGGCCGAGGGACATCAGGTGGCGACGCACGGCAACATCCACGTTGATTTTCGTGATCTGAGTGATGCGCAGATTCGGGCGAACCTGGCCGCAGCCGAGGCAGAGTTGCGCGATCTTGGTGGAGCCGGTTGGCCGTACATCCGCCTGCCATCCGATGCATTCGACGGGCGCGTGCTGCGGACGCTATGTCAGGCGGGCTACACATATATCTTCTGGGCGCTTGATGCGCGCGACGCAGTGGGTCAGCCGAAGAGCGCTGCCTACGTGTACGAGCGGCTGACCAGCCGCCTGTCGGGCGACGATGGGCGGGGCGCGGTGGTGCTGCTGCACCTCGGCAAGCCGGGCACGACCGCCGCGCTGCCCCGCGCGCTCGATCATTTTGCCACGCAGGGCTACACGTTCATGACGGTGCATAGCTTGTTGCATATGCCCGATCAGCCGCGCCCGTTCAACCCGGCGACATGTCATATGCTCGATCTGGTGTTTTGCACTATGCAGTAGCTGTAATGCTTCAATAGGTTAGCGCATGTGGCCCTCACCCCCGGCCCCGCTCCCGCTGGGAGAAGGGTGGCGCGGCAGCGACGGGGCCTGTCCTGAACGTGCCTGCGGTGAACTTGTCGAAGCCGTCGAAGGGGAGGGCATGCACCAACCTAATGAAACACTACAGCAATAGAAGGTGCAATGCGGGTTGATTAGAACGCTACCCCACATTGTCATGGTGAGCGGAGCGAACCATCTCATTGAATGTCATTGAGATGCTTCGCGCTGTTCAGCATGATAAGGGAAACCAATGTTACATATTGTTTACCTTGCCTTCGAAGTATTCACATGCGCTTTGCGCCATGCCATACTCGACACAGAGGTTGTTCCCATAGCTCTTGCTCTGTATCCCCGAAAGGCCACGCATGTCGCTAACGGTCACGACTTCATCGCCTTGCTCCAGATCGCGCCGAAGCTCGCATTGATGAGCAGTTGCTGGCTGAGTTCGAGCCAGCCGCGCTGCTGGTAGATCAGCCGCTCTCCTCTGGCCGTGAAGTACCCGCCGACCCGGTCGCCTACGGTCAGCGATTGTGGGCCGCGCTCGGCGGCGAAACACTGCGCACCGAAATCGACTGCTTGCCCCGCGCGCCGCATATGGATAGCTTGATTGCTATTCGCACCGACGCTTGATCTGGCTTCGATTCCATGGGAATACTTGCACGACGGCGACGATTTCCTGATCTTCAACTATCTGTTCGTGCGGGTTGTGCCGGGCGCGCCGCTGCCCGCCCCGCCCGACCCGGCGCTGCCGTGGCGCTTGCTGGCGCAGGGCAGCGACCCAGCGTTGCAGGAAGTTCGCGATCCCAAGACCAATGTGCTCAAAGGCCACGCGCCGGTCGAGCGCCGACTCCAGGTCGTGCAGGAACTGGACCTGATCCGCGACGGATTGCAGCGCCAGCAGCCGCCCGCGCCGATCCGCTGGCAGCGGGTCGCGCCGACTCGCGCAGCGCTGATTGACAACCTGGCCTCGCCCGAGCCGGTGCTGTTCCATTACACTGGCCACGGCGATGTGCGCGACAAGGAGCCGGTGCTGTGCTTCGACGATGGCTGCGGCTGCATGGACCCTCAAGCCGTGCCGAACCTGGCCGCCGATCTGCGCGATACGGTCTATTTCGCCTTTCTGAACGCCTGCCGCACGGCAGACAGCGACGAGCCGGGCGCGAATCTGGCGCTGGCGCTGGTCAAGGATGGCGTGCCAGCCGTGCTCGGCACGCAGTACACAGTGCTGGACGAGGCCGCCAGCGTGTTCGCCCGCACCTTCTACCGCTGGCTGGCAGCCGGGCTAGCATCCGGCTGTGGCGCTGTACCGCGCCCGCCAGCAACTCAGTAATCAGTTCCGCACCGAAGGCCGCGAGTGGGCCGTGCCAGTGTTGTACATGGCCGAGGGCTACGCATGGCAGCCGCAGCAGCCCGAATCTGCAAGCGTCGCTGGAGCCAATTGAACCGCCCGCGCCGCAGATTGCGGCGCTACGCGCGCCAACGCGCTTCTTCGGGCGCGCGCACGAACTGTACGCCCTGCTGCGGCGCTTCGTTCTCGATCAAGCGCAGATCGTGACGTTGCGCGGCACGGGCGGCATGGGGAAGACCGCGCTGAGCGGCGAACTGGCCCGGCGGCTGCGCTTCCACTTTACTGACGGCATCTACGCGCTGACGCTCGCGCCGACCGGCGACGAGTTCCGTCTGAGCGCCGCCACGCTGCGCCGCGCGCTGGCCGATCTGCTCCATGTGCAGAGCCGCGCGTTCGAGAACCCCGACGCCGTGCAGGAGCAGGAAGCCGCGCTGACCCAGGCAGTGAGCGGCAAGCGGCGCATGCTGCTGATCTGGGACAACTACGAGACCGTGCTGTGGCGGCTGGGGCGCGAGGAAGAAGCCAGCGAACAACCGGCCTTTGACGACGCGCAGCGCCGTGAGGCCGAGGCCGTGCAGCGGCTGGTGCGCGCGGCTGGCCGAGAACGGCGCGCACCTGCTGTTCACCACCCGCCAGTCGCCGGTCGGGCTGCCGGGCGAGACGTTCTACCCCGGAGGCCGAGCGCGCGCCACGCAGCTTGGCGGCCTCGATCCACAGAGCAGCGAACAGCTCATGCGCGCCAACGTCAGCCAGGGCGCGCCGAGCGAGGCCTTCCTGCGGAGATCGCTGAACGGTTGAAGGCAGCCCGCTGGCCTTGCAACTGGCCGCCGCGCGATGGTCCAGGAGCCATGACGACGAGGCCACCTTTTTCAGACAGTTGCACGATGAGTTGCTCAAACGCGGTCGGCGAAAACTTGCCCGAACACCAGCGCGGCGTGATCGTCAACGTGCGCCTGTCGGTCAACGCGCTGCCCGTCGAAGCACGCCGCGACCTGCTGGCGCTCACGGTTGTCGCCAATCCGATCATCATTCCTCGACATGGCACTGTAGTGTGGGGGCTCATGGAGGAGACGGAAGAGGTCATTCGTTACCACGACGACCAGTCCCACAAGCGCCTGGAGCAACTGAGCGACGCCTCGCTGCTGCAAGCCCAGGGCTACGACGAAGAACACAACTGGGCGTTGGCCTACAGCTTCCAGCCGGTGGTAGCGCAGGTGCTGCGCGGCATGGCAGCCGATGAAGTCTTGGCCGAGCCGCGCGCCCGCTATGCTCGCTGGGCTGATCTGATAGTTATGCGGGCTTACGAAGAGGGCGGCATCAACTACAGTGCAGAGGTGGCCCAAGTAACCCAGTTCTTCCTGTCCCGATTTGTCCGCCGCGCTGCCGCTGCTACCGGATGATCGGCGGGGCTGGATAGCTTGGCGAGCGTCGACCATCTTCCGGCACTTCGGTCAGCCCGACCGGATGCAGCAAATGTTCTATCTGGCCGAGACAACAGCACTGCGGACTGGCGATCACAAATTGCTTGGTCGCTTGCGTTATGTACAGGGCCAGCATATGGCCGCGATCGGCAGATCTGGATCAGGCCTTGGACTGGTATCGGGCAGCGTTAACGATCGCCAATGAACCTGGGCGAGCACCATGGAAGAGCGGTCAATGTTGCAGGCCATAGCTGATGTATTGATCGACACGCGGCGACTTGGATGGCGCGATGGCAACTTTACCAGCAATCGCTTGGAAATTGAGGAGCATCTGGGCGACATCCGTGGAAAAAGCACTACGCTGCACCATATGGCGTATGTGCAGCGCATACGCGGCGATTTGGATGGCGCCATGGCAGCTTTACCAGCAATCCCTGGAAATTGATGAGCGCCTGGGCGACATCGGCAGCAAAGGCGCGACACTGCACGATATGGCGTATGTGTTGCGGACGTGGGGCGATCTGGATGGGGCGATGACGCTGTACCAGCAGTCGTTGGACATAAAAGAGCGCTGGGCGACATCCGTGGCAAGAGCACGACGCTGCACGCCATGGCGGATGTGCTGGTGACGCGCGGCGATCTGGATGGGGCGATGGCGCTGTACCAGCAGTCGCTGGATATTGATGAGCACCTGGGCGACATCCATGGCAAGGGCGCGACGCTGCACGCTATGGCGTATGTGTTGGTGACGCGCGGCGATCTGGATGGGGCGATGGCGCTGTACCAGCAGTCGCTCGACATTAAGGAGCGCCTAGGCGACATCGGAGGCAAGAGCGCGACGCTGCACGCCATGGCGAATGTATTGGGGACGCGCGGCGATCTGGATGGCGCGATGGCGTTGTACCAGCAGTCGCTCGAAGATTAAGGAGCAGCCTGGGCGACATCCAGGGCAAGAGCGACGACGCTGTACGCAGATGGCGCGTATGTGCGTGCCGCACGGCGACTCTGGATGGGGCGATGGCAGCTGTACCAGCAGGCGCTCGACATCGGCGTCAGCGCTTGGGCGACATCCGTGGCAAGGGCGCGACGCTGCACGCTATGGCGTATGTGTTCGGACGCGCGGCGATCTGGATGGGGCGATGGCGTTGTACCAGCAGTCCTCGACATCAAGGAGCGCCTGGGCGACATCGCGGCAAGTGCGCGACGCTGGTCAGCTCGCGCAGTGAATCAGCGCAGGCGAACCGATGCTGCTCACGCGAAGCCGGGTTGCGAGCATGGCGCATCGAAGATATGCCGCGCAGGTCGAGCAGATCATCCGTCAGATGGAAGCGGCACAGGCTAGAACGAGTGAGCCACAAACAATGTCGCCGGTTCGGCGGGCTAGCGCGCTTGTTACCACCGTCACGCGGGCGTTGCGCGGCGACATGCCCCGCGACGGCGTGCGGGAGGAATTAGCGCAGCTTGGCGTGGAAGGCCCGTTGCAAGCGCTGGTCGCCGCGCTCATTGGCGTCTGCATCCTTCGACAAGCTCAGGACAGCGCGGCGAAGCGGGTGCGACCGGTAATCTGTGGCTGCTGTGCAGCCACTGATAAACGGCGATGCCGACCGTGAGGAACTGGTGCAACTCAGCGTGGCGCTGTACAACCTGGCTATGCAACTGAGTAAAGCGGATGATCATGCCGCCGCCGTGCCGCTGCTGGAGCAGGTCGTCGCGCTGGACGAGCGCACCGGCCACCCGGATTTGGAGAGCGACCGGGCCGCGCTGGAAGCCATGCGCCGCCGGGCAGCTGGGCAGTCGGAGCCGGGCCTGCGCGATCGATCTGCCACTGGCGCGACGGCGAGCGCGACTGAGAACCAGTTCGCGGCGCTGCTCAACGCAATCTGCGCCATGTTCATTGATGTCATGCGCGACGGCAGCGCCGAGCAGCGCAATGAATTAGCTGAGGATTTGGCGCAGTTGCGGGCCGCGCGCCCGCTGCCAATCGCCGGAGCAAATGATTTTCTGCATCTGCTGCAACTGCGGCTGCGCGACCAGCCCGGCATGCAGGAGCGAGCCGAGCAGATCGCCGCCGCGCTGCCCGCGCCGCTCCGTGAAGCATTGGACACGATGGAGCGCATGATTCGCGGCGAAACCGAAGAAGCCGACGAGGAGCGCGCAACCGCCGACGACGCGCACATGGCCGCCATGCTCGACGCCATGCCGCCCGAGCAGCGCGCCCGGTTGGCCGTGCTGTCGCAGGTCGCGCCGATCCTCCAGCAGGGCGTGGATGTACTGCGCCACCCGCAGGCCACCGCCGCCGAGCGCGCCCGCCACGCTGAGCGGTTGGAGTCAGCCGCCGCGCAGGTGGACGACATCGCCGCCAAACAGCCCGAAGTACCATGGATGGACGCGGCTGCCGCGCTGCGAACCGTGGCTGCATGGCTGCGCGACGCGCCCGTCGATCTGTCAGCGCTGCCCGCGCCGTATGATCAGCTTGTGGGCGGGATGTTGGAGAGCGATGAGTAGTAGCCGCCCTCACCCCCGGCCCCTCTCCCATTCTTACAAGGGTAGGTAAACATGCTATGGGTCGGAAACAATCGCCATGTTCACCCGCTCAGGAGGATCAGGCCATACTTCTGGACGCAACCACAAGCGCGTCCATATACGACCACGCCCCAGTTATGACGCAACCATCCCAGACCGACACGAAACACGCTCGCGAGCCGCGTGCGCTTGGCTGTCTGTGGCGTTGGTGGTGTTCGCACGCGCGCTGGTTCCACACCGACTTCGTCGGCATCTTCTACTCGCGTTCCCGTTGCCAGCGTCCACAGTGTTGCCACCGCCACGATCAGCCAGTAGCGTTCAATTCGCCTTGGGTCGCGTCTGCGTGTATGCTCCCATTTCCAGCCCACACCTTTGAGCGCTCGAAATCCCAACTCAATCCACATCCGCAACGCGTACCAACTCGCCCCGACCCGATGCGGCGCCAGGTCGCTCACCACCGCCCACGGGTCCTTTTGACCTTCCCTCCAGATTGCCGCCAATGTCACCGACAGTTGTGGCTTCTTGGGGGTGCCCAATCGTCCTCGTCCAACCCACCCCTGTCCTGGCTGAACCAGGCTGCGACTGGCTTGACGCTTCCCTCCGGCAGGCGTGAATGTTGTCGTGTCTTGAATGCGCAACAGCGGATGCCAGCCCAAGTCGCGGATACGTTTCCACAAGCGTGGGCTCCACAAGCCACGGTCAGCCAACACCAGCACCGTCAGATGCGCAGGAGCGCCGGGCGGATCAACCGAAGCAGGCGCATGATCGGTCCATCCAGGCACCTGGTTGATTGGCAGGCAGGATGGACCACGCAACTGGGATGGCGCTGCCACGATACAGCACACTCACGACCAGCGCAACAATCTGATCG
>CAWIPL010000006.1:0-139985 GCA_963838085.1 uncultured Chloroflexia bacterium | reverse complement strand
ATCGGGCACCCCACAGGTAAGGGCGGAAATGCTTTGACATTCCCGCCCTTATTGTTTATTGATGAAACGATTCACAGTGATCTTATTTTATCGCTTTTTCCAGTGCCTCGCGGTGCCATAGCGAAGCTCATGCGCAGTAATTCCCCACTGCCGTTCTATGCCTCTGTAACCATCACATAGGCAAGTATACTGCGCTTTTTTCATGCAGTTTTTACGTACGGTACAGCCTGAATTTGGCACACGCATTGCTAGCATGATAATTAGATCACTATTCTGCGCGCTATACACCCACACTCAACGCATCCAATTAGTTACAACATCCGCATGCCATCCACGATAGAATGTGTGTTATTCACGTATTGTAAAAGCATGGAATGGATAAAGATTTATTCATAGCGTATCAAAAACGAGCTGATGTGCGTTATAGTATATAAGAGCACCATCATTCATGTCTCCGTCATAGTGCAGCGCAATGATGCATCCAGCAACAGTGGCAGCAATGCCGCTGCGTTGATGGGTGCGCATTGAGTTTGACGTACTCTTCCATTCAGTCGTACCATCGGCACAAAGCCATCACTCCATAACATTAGGAATGGAGGTGTATTATGCCGGGGAAGTCCAGGCACATTCCTGTCGCAACACAAAGCACCGTGAGGAGTAACGGCACCATGGCACAGGCATATAAACAACAGATACGGGTTGTCCTGGTAGATGATCATAATCTGGTGCGTGAAGGATTGCGGGTGTTGCTTGAACAGCGGCGTACGCTGCAGGTCGTAGGTGAAGCAGAGACAGCAGCAGCGGCGTTAGATCTGGTGGCACGCGAGCAGCCAGATGTTATTGTGCTTGACCTTGACCTTGCCGGTGAGAGCGGGGTGGAGTTGATCCCTGTTCTGCAGGCGACGACAGACCATGCACGGATTTTGGTGTTGACCGGCCTCATGCGCCCCGAGCAACACCAGCAGGCGATCCGTCTTGGCGCTGTTGGCCTGGTGCAGAAAGCGCAGGCTTTTGATGTTTTGGTCCAGGCGATTGAGCGCGTCGCCGCTGGCGAGGCATGGCTTGACCCAGGCCTTGTTGCCAATGTACTCATCGATATGTCGTCGCGCGCGCGTGGGGCCGAGCAGGCCAATCCAGAGGACGTCAAAATCGCGTCTTTGACGGAGCGCGAGCGCGCGGTCATCGCGCTGATCTGCGAAGGGTTGCAAAATCGGACGATCGGTGAGCGGCTGTCGATTACCGAGACTACGGTGCGCCATCACCTTACCTCGATCTTCACGAAGCTCGGCGTGGACAACCGGCTTGAGTTAGTTATTTATGCATATCGACGTGGGTTGGCGCAGCTTCCCTGTTAATCATGCGGCCTCATGTTCGCGCCGTTGCTCGATTGGCGGCTGTTGTTGTCTGATGCCAGTGCATGCTGGAGCCTGATAACTACATCAGTGTAGTCTGCTTTGATCAATTGAACGAGTTGATGCGCGCGGTCTACCGCTTCAGCGTCAGCAGCGCGCTCAAGGTGCTGGCAGTGTGCCGCCAATGTCTGTGCGCCGATGAAGGCGCTGCCGGATGCAAATTTGTGTGCGGCGCGCCCGAGTTCCCTATAGTTCGCGTTGTCCAATGCAGTATCCATAGCGGCGATGAGTTCGGCTGCATCCCCGATATATCGCTCCACGATTCCATGCAGGGACATGGGCTGTGCCCCAAGCACTGAACGCCAGCGCCCAAGCAAGGTATCGCCTGTAAAAGGCGCACTGTTCGGACTAGTTTCTGCTCCCACTATGTGTTCCTTCAAGGCTGTGTTATGTGTGCCAGAGCGCGGCTGGAAATCCTGCAAACTGCGTGTCAGTGCGTTAATATCGATTGGTTTGCTCAAATACCCATCCATGCCAGCCTCAAACATGCTGCACGATATTCTGCTGTGGCGTGCGCCGTCAGCGCAATCAGGTATGGGCGCTGTTCCTTCGGCCAGCGGGCGCAGATCGTACGCGCGGCAGTTAAGCCGTCCATCACGGGCATTTGCACATCGAGCAGCACCACATCATAGCGCTGCTGTTCCATTGCTCGATCGCCTCCTGCCCATTATTCACTATATCCACATGGTGGCCCATATGCTGAAGGAGGAACGAGATAAGCTTTTGACTTGTCGCGTCATCTTCCGCAACCAGAATGTCCAAGCCATGCGGTTGGTCTGCCGCTGCGCTGTATCTTCTTTGGTGGTGGGCATTTCCGGTGGCGCATTGAGGCGCGGTGGGCCCGCAGTGCTGGTAACTAGCTCCATGAGAATGGCGCGGAGTTGATCGGGCTTCACCGGATGCACGAGAAAGGCATGCGCCGTGCTGCTAATAGCCCTGGCGCTTTTTGCCCGCTGCTGTGCTGTGGACATCATGATCATTGGGAGTGCGGCAGTCGCATGCTGGCGGCGCAGTGCAGCCGCCAGCGTCGGGCCATCGAGATCACGGGTACGCGCGTCGAGCAGCGCCATGTCAAATGTATCGCCTTGCTCGACCCAGGCAAGCGCTTCATTGCCGGAGACGGTCGCGCGCACCCGCATGCCCCAGGCCTGCAATTGCAGGCGTAGCATGTGCATACGTTCGGTATCGCCGTCAACCACGAGTACACAACTGCCGTGTAAGGGTGATTGTGCATCATCATGTGCGCTACGCACCGGAACATGTTGCACATCGGCAATCAGGTCAACCGTCACCGTGAAGCGAAACGTCGCCCCTTGTCCGTCCGTGCTTTCTACCCAGATGCGGCCGCCCATTAATTCGCATAAGCGCTTGCTAATAGCGAGCCCCAGGCCGGTGCCACTGGATTTATTGGTGATAGAGCTGTCGATCTGACTGAACGACGCAAAGATTCGCTCGTGATGCTCCGGAGCGATGCCAATGCCGGTGTCGGCAACAGTGAACTGAATTTCTGCGCGATGATTTGTTATCGTCCGCGGGCTGGCCGAGACGCTCACCCCTCCAGCATGCGTGAACTTGATTGCATTATCGATCAGGTTGATCAGAATTTGCCGCAGGCGTCCTTCGTCACCAATTACGGTCATTGGCGTCTGTGGATCGACAGTGACCTGCAGATCGAGCCGTTTCTCGGACGCCTTCACCGTCAGGAGATTGACTACTTCTTCCACACAGTGGTGAAGATTAAACGGCGCAAGGTTTAGTTCAAGTTTGTTGGTCTCGATTTTGGAAAAGTCCAAAATGTCGTTGATGATTGTGAGCAGCGCGTTGCCGCTGGTGCGAATAAGCTCGACGTACTCGCGCTGCTCTGCCGACATGGGAGTTGTCAACAAGATGTTGGTCATGCCGATCACGCCATTCATCGGCGTGCGAATCTCGTGGCTGATGTTGGCCAGAAATTCTGATTTCGCGCGTGCTGCCGCGCCCGCCGCAGCTTCTGATTCGCGCAGGTTGGCGAACAGGCGCGCATTTGTTACCGCGACACTGACCTGATCGGCCAGCAGCGTGAGCAGCGCGAAATCATCGTCGGTCAACTGTGGCTCGCCGTTCGACTCAACCGCCAGCGTTCCGAGGACAGAGCCGTCGCCGCTCTTCAGCGGCACGATGATCGCCTGCTCGGTGTGCGGCGCGGCGACGAGGAAGTCGGCGTCGTCGCGAGCAGCGCGCACAAACGCTGGCTCGCCGGTGCGGGCCACGCGCCCGCTGACGCCCTGATCAATGTCGATGAACGACAGTACATTGTCGTAGCCGGTATATGCTTGCAACGCAAGGACATCGCCTTCGCGCAGGTAGATGCTGACGAGATTGTAGCCAAACGCGGTGTGAATCTCCTTAACCACAGTGTTAAAAATAGCGTCCAGACCGAGCGCCGAGTTGATGGTGGCGGCGACATGCTGGAGCGTGACCTGCTCGTCGGTTCGGCGCTGCGCGGCCTGGTACAGGCGCGCATTATCGACGGCCAGCGCCGCCCGGCGCGCAAACTCCTCGGCGAGCGCGAGTGCATCCGGCGTGTAGGTGCGACCGGAGGAGGCGGTGAGCAGCGAGATCGTGCCAAGGGTCGACCCGCGCGCGATCAACGGCACGGTCACAATTGAATGAAAGCCGATCTGCTTTATCAAAGGAATGCGCTCCGGGTCCGCGATGACATGCTGGAGTATTTCGTCGGTGATTTGGGGGATCAGTTCGGGTTTGCCCGTACGAAGCACCTGCAGAAAGCCGTGCGCAGCATGCGGGTTCAGTGGCTGTTCATCGGAGAATGCACCGACAAATGCCTGCGGCTCCGCCTCGGAGGCGGCCAGCGCTACCCGGCGGGCGCGCCCCTGCTCATCGAGCATGTGGATGATCGTCCAGTCGGCCAGGATCGGCACGGTGAGCCGCGCCAGGTTGGAAAGCGTGACCTCGTAATCCAGAGAGCCAGCCAGCAATGTGCCTGCCTGATCGAGGAAATGCTGTATGTCTTCCGCCTTGCGGCGCTCGGTTACGTCACGTACAAGGATGATCTGGCCATTGGACTGCTTGTATCGGTCGAGTAATGGCGAGATTTGCACCTCATAGATGCAGTCCTCCTCGATCATCTTCACTTCGATCTCGAATGGTTCGGCAGATCCTCGACGCCAGTGCTGAACAAGCAACGATTGTTCGCCAAGCGCCTCGTTAAGCGTCTTCCCGATAACGGGGGGCCGATACAGATGAAAGATGCGCTGTGCGGCAGGGTTGAAATCCACAACATGTCCCTGCAGATCAAGAACCAGGACGCCTTCGGGCATGCCGCGAATGACCGTGCTATGCGCTATTGGTACAAAATCAAGCAGCCGGAAGCGCAGCAGGCACCAACCCAGCAGGAGCGCGCCTAGCGCAAAGCCCAGCGACGAGAGATTAAATGGGTATAGCGGGTCGAGGCGGAAGATGTACAGCAGATTGCCAATCCACGGCAGCACCATGCACATCAGCAACAGGCCGGCCTGCTGGCGGAACATGGGCCGCATCTGCAACAGCATCGCGGGCGAACAGGCTCGCGCTCACGATCATGAGCAGGTAGGCGAACGCAGTATGAACCCAGAACCACCAACCATAGGTTACCTGCAATGTTGATAAATCTTGCGAGGTATCGAGCGCAACAGTTTGCCAGATAAGATGGTGAGATTCATTGGTCCACACCAGCAGCAGTGTGATGAGTGGAACGATCGACAGCAGCAGGAAGTGCCACCATCGTAGAATGATGCGCCCCCATGTGTACTGCATGGTGAAGATAAACCATGCCAGCGGCGCGCACACAATCCCAAAATATTGCACTTTCGCCCAGAAGATCTTGCCGCCCGGCGATCCGCTCCAAAGCTCCAGCGCGTATCCAATCAGCCAGACGCTCATCGACACCAGCAGCCACATCAAGGCTTTCGCGCCGACGACATGGCGCAACCTCCAGATCAGCGCAGTCAACAGGAGCGACAGCGTGGCGGTGCTGAGCAGCAAAACCGTGTAGTGCATGTGGTGCCAATCCATACAGGTTTATGTGGCCTACTGCATTGGGAAACAATGCAGTGCGTAGCTTGTAAAAGGGTCTTAACGAACCAAGTAGAACGGCATCTGTTTCCTGGGAGGGTAGGTCGCCACAGTCTGGTGATTTTAACCGCGCTTCTTACGTCATCAATACGAGTTACACGGCGGTAACTCGCCCGGCCCGTGAACGGATGGGCGACGGCGACACAGCCTGCCCTTTTCCTGGCAGTCTGCGCCTCATGAAGATTAACAAAGGCATGTCATCGGTTGAAACCGACGGCTCGTGTATAGGAACCCCATGAGCCGTTCGTTGATGAAGATTAACAAAATAATTGGGTACAACCGTAGGGGCGAGGCACCGCCTCGCCCAGCCCAGGGCAACCCACCGGGGTGCCCCTACAATCCATACCCCAAATAATTCCTCAAAGTTCATCAACGAATGGCGAGCGTGATACCCGAATCATTTTTCAATGTTCATCAGGCACCGAGCACGCCACCATCGCGTAACGCCAAATCGTGGTATATAGCTCAGTTCTTTCGGGATTGTCATGTTGCGTGTTATGTACTTTATCACAGGCTATAGGATTGTCAATGGCACAAAAGAATACTATCTATGCCCGCAATACAGGCTCGCATATTGGTGTTCGGCCACGAAGCTTTGTGATGCGGAGGAGCGAGTGGGGTGGCACAAATGTGCCAGAGGAGATGGCACAAAGCGGTGCATAGAAGCATGCAAAAGTGAGCACAAAAAGGTGCTCTAACGTTGTCGCTTTCAACGATGCGTGAAAAGGTTGCACGACCTACAATGCAACCATCGAGTTGAGCTAATCAAGCAAAAAGAGTGCCAACAATGACTACGCGGTCTGGTCGCCCGCCAATTGACCTCGGTCACGATCTCTTCTCGGCGATATCGTCGGGAGCCATGGAGCGACGAAGCGCGCTCCGAGTCGAACTGCCGTTCCCCGCGATTGTGCGAGGAATGGACATGGAGGGCCATTCGTTTGAGGAGCAGACACAGCTTGATAACTTAAGCGCGGCTGGTCTGCACCTTCGGCTTCACCAACAACTGGAGGTAGGCGCGCTGCTCTTCGTGGCTGTTCGATTGACAATGGATGAAGCGCATGCAGAACATGCGGCTGGCGTGGCGATCAAGGGCGTGGTGCTTCGTGTTGATGTACACGATGACGACAGATGGGGCTACGCAGTTTTGTTTATGCGGCACCGGTTTTTGTTTGTGGATGGAATGTAACTCAGATTTTTTATCCTGATGCTTAGTGTAGATGTGTATAACCAATAGCGTTGAGGATGTGCATGATTAATGTTCTTTCGATCATCGGTACTCGTCCTGAGGCAATCAAGATGATTCCAGTAGTACAAGAGTTGACACGGCATCCAGAAATTTTTGTCTCAAAGGTCTGCGTCACTGCTCAACACCGACAGATGCTGGATCAAGTGTTGGAATTATTTCAAATCATCCCAGATTATGATCTGAATATCATGCAAGCAGGGCAATCTCTTACCAAGGTTACTAAGGCAGTATTACAAGGATTAGAGCCTGTTTTGCAGTTGGAAAAGCCAGATTGGATTCTTGTACAAGGTGATACAACTACTGGTCGTCCACGGTGATTTTGATGTATCCTACTCCTCAGTATTTGGTGAGATAGAGGAGAGGGCAATGCGAAAGTTATACGTGGTCAACTTGACTGATGAAGAACACATAACACTACGTGAGCTTGTTCGCAAAGGCATGGCCTCAGCACGCAAAGTGACACGGGCTCATATCCTGCTTCAAGCCAATGATGGTGCGAGTGATCAAACCATTGCTGACACGCTGCATATTGGTCGGGCAACGGTTGAGCGTGTCCGTAAGCGCTTTGTTGAGGGTAATCTCGCACGGGCGCTCAATGATGCCAAACGTCCCGGTGCAAAGCGCAAGCTTGATGGCAAGCAAGAAGCGCTACTCGTTGCAACCGCTTGTTCCACGCCACCAGAAGGACGTGCTCGCTGGACCATGCAACTGCTTGCCGACAAGCTTGTTACCCTTACTGACCTTGAAGGCCTGAGTGATGAAACTGTGCGCCGCACGCTGAAAAAAACGCCCTCAAGCCCTGGCTTGTAGCCGGCATGGTGCCTGCCTACGGTGAGTGCTGAGTTCGTCTGCCATATGGAGGACATCCTTGACCTCTATGCCGAGGAATATATGGCTGACTATCCGGTGGTCTGTTTTGACGAAAGCCCCTATCAACTCATCAGCGAGACCCGTCCTGCGGTTGAAGCAGAGCCAGGCCACGTCGAGCGGATGGATTACGAATACAAACGCGAAGGAACCTGTAATCTGTTTGTGGTGTTTCAACCTCTACAGAACTGGCGGCACGTGACCGTCACAGCACAACGGACCAAGCAGGATTTTGCGCTACAAATGCGTGCGTTAGTTGACGTGCATTTTCCCAAAGCGATACTCATTAGCGTGGTGCTGGACAATCTGAACACGCACACGAAAGCTGCATTGTATGAAGCCTTCGAGCCACGTGAAGCGAAAAGGATTGCGGACAAACTTGAATTCCGCTATACCCCTAAGCACGGCAGTTGGCTGAACATGGCCGAATGTGAGTTTGCAGTCCTTTCACGCCAATGTCTCGACCGACGGCTGGCATCACAACACCTTGTCGCCCAAGAGGTTCTGGTGTGGGAGCACGCCCGCAATGATGCCAAAGGAACCGTCAATTGGCGCTTTACCACCGAAACTGCACGCAAGAAGCTGCGCCGCTTATATCCATCGCAATCATAGGGGTCAGCCACTAGCAATGCAACGCCTAATTGATAATCCAATGTTGTGCAAGCAGATGGGACAAGCGGCAAGGGAACGCGCACAATTGTTTACCCCTGAGAGAGTTATGTCACACTACGAAGGTATGTATGAACAATTAGTTAATGCAGCTAGGGCCGTGTAAGTAACACATGACAAAGACTCTCGAAAGGCTCTTCACTTGATACATCGTAATTCTATTGATCTTCTTGCAGTGATGCTATTTGTTGTAGTAGGAGGAGCGCTCGCGCTTATCTCAGTCGAGGCTGATCTGATTCGGGCTATATTTACAATACCTTTGGTGCTTGTACTACCGGGTTATTCGCTTACAGAAGCGGTGTTTCTCAGAAGTACGCTTGGGTTTGCAGAACGCATGACCTTCACTGTAGGGTTGAGCCTAGCAACAACTGTATTATTAGGGTTTGCACTTCATTGGACTCCTTGGGGATTACAAACAAACTCTTGGATTATCGTACTGTGCATTGTCACACTAGTTGCCGCGGCAGTTGCACTAATACGCCGCCAGAAGCATATTGGAATAAAATCAGAACGCTTGACGATTCCTATCAATAGGCGGCAAGCTTTACTGTTTGGATTGGCAGTGCTCATCACAGCAGGTGCGTATGGTGTAGCTAGAGTGGGAGCAACTCAACAAAATACTCCAGGTTTTACCCAGTTATGGATGGTTCCTACAGATAAGGCACATCAAAACACAATTCAAGTAGGTATCAGCAACATGGAGAAGGAGGCAGTGCAGTACAGACTTGAACTCAAAGTCGGAAACTCTGTTTTCACTGAATGGTCGCCAATTAATCTCCAACATGGTGAAAAATGGGAAGAAACAGTGGTCCTACCCTTAAAACAACTTAATGCTAAAACTGTTGAGGCTATCCTTTATCGCCTAGATAAACCACAGCAAGAGTATCGCAGAACCTTGCTCTGGATTGGCAGATAATAAGAACACTTTGGAGAGCAAATGAACATAGCAAGATTGTTGCCGCGTTTGGGGAATACTCATCGTACTATTCTCACTAATGCAAGCTCACTGGTAGGAACTACAGGTGTAACATCCGTGCTTGGTGCCGTCTATTGGTTGTTGGCAGCCCGCCAGTTCCCAGCAACCTCCGTAGGATTTGCGGCAGCAGCCGTTTCGACCATGATGCTACTCGGTTCTATGAGTATTCTAGGTTTTGGAACTTTGCTCGTCAGTGAATTTCCACGTCACCGGGGCCAAGAAGGTAATCTCATTAGCACTGCCTTGGTTGTAACCACTCTGGTAGGGATGGGCCTTGGCGCGGTGTTTGCGATGATAGCCCCCTGGATTTCCAATGACTTGCAGGCGCTCGCAAGCACTTCCGTAAGTGTCGCACTCTTTGCATTAGGGGTTGGTATCACAGCACTTACAGCGGTGCTTGATCAAGCCCTGATTGGCCTTCTACGCGGCGAACTTCAATTCGTGCGTAATGTACTGTTTGGCGTAGCAAAGCTGGGAATACTGGGCATGGTGGGTATTTGGTTGTCGGATCGACAAGGAATTATGATTTATGCAACCTGGGTTATTGGCAACTTAGCGTCTGTCATAATTTTGGCAGTATTTGTAGCTATAAAAAGAGGAGTTCCAAATACATATCGACCACAACTAAGGCTACTACGAGGATTAGGACGTATGGCAATAGGCCATCATGTGCTTAACTTGGCGCTACAGGCTCCAGGTTTGTTACTGCCGCTACTAGTGACGGCGTTGCTCTCAGCTAAGCTAAATGCCTCTTTTTATGTAGCATGGATGGTAGCAGGATTTATCTTTGTTGGATCTCGCGCGCTTACCACTGGTCTCTATGCTGTTAGCGCTGCAGAGCCAGAAACACTCGCCCATAAATTGAGGTTCACATTAAAGTTGGCTTTAGTAATGGCTCTGCTGGCGAACGTCCTATTACTCATTGGAGCAGAACAGGTGTTGTCTGTTTTTGGCCATACCTATGTCGAGCAGGCTGGTTTTAGTCTGCGTATTCTAGGACTAGCCGCTATACCATTGATAATTAGAGATCATTATATTGCTGTGTGCCGCATTCAGGGCAAAGTAGTAAGTGCTACAAAACTTGTTGTAATGACAGGAATCATTGAACTCAGCCTGGCGGCAGGAGGGGCACACATTGCAGGATTACTAGGATTGAGTCTTGGCTGGTTCATAGCAGTGTGCGTTGAAGCACTGATCATGACAAACAATGTATATCGAGCTTCCACAATTGTTCATACAATAGAGCAGAGTCAGACAAACGCAGTCGGTCTGCCACCCACGTTATAACAAGGAGAAAAACAATGAACCCGGAGTCCAATTCAGCACGACGTATTGACTGTCGCGTAACTGTCATTATTCCGGCACTTAACGAAGCCGAGAATCTGCCTTACGTACTTCCACGTATTCCTAGATGGGTGCATGAAGTAATCTTAGTTGATGACCATTGCACTGATAATACCGTCGAAGTAGCGCGCAGTTTATGGCCAAACATTCGTATTGTTACCAACCGCGGTCAGCGGGGTAAAGGTATGGCCATGCAGAAGGGTTTTGCAGCAGCAACTGGTGAAGTTATTGTCATGCTCGATGCAGATGGATCCGAAGATCCAGGCGAAATCCCTGCGTTTGTTGGAACCTTGCTTGCAGGCGCAGATTTTGCTAAGGGCTCGCGTTTTATGCAAGGTGGTGGAACATCTGACATGACCCGACTGCGGCGAGCAGGTAATGCGGTTTTCGTCGGTATTGTACGGTTACTCTTTGGTGGCCATTACTCGGACCTGTGCTATGGGTACAATGCCTTTTGGTCTTGGGTTATTCCAGTGCTACGGATTGATAGCCAAGGCTTCGAGATTGAAGCAATGATGAATATACGGGCGCTGCAAGCCGAATTGAAAATTGCAGAGGTGCCGAGTTTCGAGACCGAGCGGATATATGGTGTTGGGCGGCTGCAAACATTTCCTGATGGTTGGAGAGTTCTTAAGACGATTTGGCGGGAATGGAGGTCTCCCAAGCCACAGCTATTAGCCACTAGAAATCGGCGAGCGCCGATTAATGCAGTTGATGATTCCGGCGTATCGACTGATTTGACTCAGTAGACTTATGCATCATCTTGCATTATAATCACATTCCGTGATACTCCTTTCAGGATGACTGATAAACAAGAGTTCGTGAAGATCACGATGTCTCATACTGAGAGGAGTATAAGGATAGTAGGAAACTGGCAGACATTCACTATGACATCGATTGTTACCGAATTTATCAGGGCAAGTATCGAGTCGAGCAGCTTTGCTGCACTTACAACTTCTTTCGGCGTTATAGCTACATTGCTTCTTATAACGTTACTTATTGAGAAAGAGATTCTGAGTGCTGCTAATACAAAACAATCCAAGAAGCTGAAGCAGGCCCTGAATATAGCTGTCGTACCACTTTTGTTGGCATTTGGGATCATAGTAATGACCCGCTTTATAGACTTGTTGTACTGATTTGAATATGCTTGAATTTGTGTGACGGCAAGATTGTATGTGTGGCAGGCATATGCATTGGAAAAGACAGTGAATGAACAATATTTGGTATATGGTTTTAAGAAGACTAACGATACTGATTTTACTGATACGATAGCTATTACGCTTATTTACTTGACAGTGGTCGCTATTGCAGAAATCCTTACTCCATCCGTTGGGATACTCTCGAATGCTGTATGCTATGCTGTCCTAATCCCTGTTCTGCTTAGTCACTATGCTCTGTCTCAGCAACCACTCTACCGCCGAATCTTACCTGTACTCGCCCTTGCACCACTCTTGCATATTTTGAGCCTGACGCTTTCTATCAGAGAGATACCACAAATCTATTGGTATGCCTTGATTGGCATACCTCTCTTAGTAGGCATAGCGCTAACTGCACGCATCCTCGATCTATCAAAGGCTCGTCTAGGCATACGTTTATGGTCCTGGCCTCCACAGGTTCTCATTGCTCTGAGCGGATTGCCTTTGAGCATCATCGGATTTTTGATACTCCAACCACAGCCGCTTATCACTAAGCCAGACTGGCAGAACATTGTTATTGGCTCAGTCATCCTGATGATCTTTGCGAGTTTCACCGAAGAGATTCTCTTTCGCGGTTTGCTGCTGCGCATTGCAAATGAAATTTTTGGATATGTTGGCAGTATCCTTTTCAGCAGCGCTCTGTTCGCGATCATGTATATTGGCTCGCAGTCGTTCGGCTATATGGTGTTCATTGCTTTGGTAGGACTCTTCTTTGGCTGGTGTGTTCATCGAACTGGATCGATCTGGGGTGTTGTTCTGGCGCATGGAATTTATGAATATTGGCATGGCGCTTGTCTGGCCATTTGCCCAAATCTGGATCAATGAGATGCGTTTGCTTGCGAGTCCTGCTATAACAATGGTATTATGGCTTCTCGTAACAATAGCTGTAGGATTTGGGGCGCTTGCCTTGCTTAAACAACTCCGGCGCGCCACACAGGTATTGTTCTTGGTTAATCGCTAGCAATGTCATGGTAATGATTTACCTCTCGATTTCCTACTTTGCCGTCATGGGTGACCTAATAATCTATGACTGAAAAAGTGCCGCACGATAATGCATTCGATGATGATTTTCTACGATTTACCATTTCAGAAGCAGCACGTCAGCTAGGAATTAGCAAGAATGCAGTTCGACGACAAATTAAAGATGGTATTCTGGCTGCTGAGCGCGATAACGGCCAATGGGTGGTGCTGATCCCGCCGAAGCAAAGCATGTCACAACCAGAGATGGATTTATTGCCGGAAGCGCAGCCAATAGAAGAGCTAAATAGCGAAGAAACGGCTGAAATCAGTAGTGCCCAATATATAGCGGAGCTACAAGCGGCGAATGAGGACATGCGCCGACAACATGCGGCTGAGTTGGCTGTCAAAGACGATCAGATTGATCAATTTAGGCGGCGCGCTGAAGCCGCCGAGCGCGAGCGCGATGAGCTTGACGCGTGGATACGCCGATACGCAGCTCGACGCTCAACTGTCGAAGGCGATGTAGTTCCTGCACCTGGCATTTGGCAGCGTGGACTCGCCTTGCTAGGCCAGACGATCATGGCGTTGATGCTGGGTCTTGCAATTCTTAGCCTCGCTGATTATTTCATTGTTGGCGATGCCATTCCACTGCTGCCGGAGCCGACAGTTGCATCGATTGCGCCTGCTGTTGAAATGGGCAAGCCGACGAGTGAAGCATCGCCGTCGTCAACGGCAATGAACGCGTCTGTTGGGATTGTAGCAGAGATGCAAACCCGTCCTCCCGCCACTGTACTTTCAGGCGCTGCTCCCGCCCCTTCACCGGCTGCTCTTCCTTCCGCAGTGCCATCTCCTACGATCGAAGCGCCAACGCCGACTATCACAGCGGCACCTGTTGCGCTCGGTGCGCCAGAGGGTGGCTGGCCACAACGTGACGCCGGAACATGGCGCGCATCAACTGTTGACGGACGGTATCAGATGGTCCTCGATGGGCAGACCAATGCTACGGTTTCAACTGCCTTACCTGATGGCGATTATCAGTTCAGCGTTGATGTCACCATTGCGCGTGGTGGCGCTGGGGTGGTCTTTCTGGCCGAGAAGCCTGCAACCTTCTACCGCCTTGTGCTCAGCACTGACGGCGCATACACGCTTCAGACAATTGATGATCAAACCAATAAAGCAACAACGCTGATTGATTGGACCGAAAGTGCCACGCTCCGGCAGGGCGCAGGCGCAACAAATGAATTGCGGGTCGAGCGACGTAGTGATATCTTCCACTTTTTCGCGAACAACAATGCTCTGACGACCTTTACGGCTCCTCAAGGTCAGACTTCGAACCGCTACGGCTTTGCGCTGACATCACGACGTGGTGATGGTGAGGCAACGTTCGCCAATCTGCAAGGTACTTATGTCTCTGCGGTTCGATGAGGTAATCAATAGCCTACTTCTGCTTTTCAAGTTCTTCTCTTCAGTGCCAGCCGAGCCACCACTGGTCGGTGGTCCGACACTCCATCCCATGGGCCAATCCGTGTCCATGCAACATCCCAGTGAGGTGAGTGGAATATATAATCGATTTGCACCAGCCACTGCGGGGCGGGGGTGCCAGCAATAATCCGTCGTGAACTGCCGGGTGAATTTGCGCCTGGGAATGTGTTCCCTGGTCCCAATCCACCTTCGCGCCAGGCATCTTGCATCTGCTGTGTAACGATGGAGTATGCCCGGCTCATATCGCCAGCGTTGAAATCACCGGCTACAATAAGTGGCTCTGATTGGCGCGCGGCGAAGGCAGCGAGCACAGCCGCCTGGCGTTCGCGCTCGCGCACTGTCCATTCCATGTCGGCGAAGCGCGGTGACATGGCATGCATGTTCACCAGCAATGTGTTCACTCCTGCTATGTCCAAGCGCAGCACCTGTGGTTTGCCGATCCATTCGCCTGGAAGATTTACCTCTAATGCCTGCAATGGATAACGGCTGATTACACCCATGCCAGCATCACCGTGGTATGGATCAAGGTACTGATGGGGATATTTACTTATGAGATCCTGCTGAATAGCCCTTGCAGTGGGCGGATTCAGCTCCTGAAGGCAAATAACATCAGCTTCAGCCATGCGGAGCGCGGCAACCGCCTGCTGCGGATGCTCGTTGTACCCAAGCAGATTGAATGTCATGATGGTTAACTGTGTCCCACTATCGCGTGGTTCTCTCTGTTTTGGCAAAATCATCCAGCCGAAGAAATATGCCCAAAGTAGTATCACCATGCCTGTTCCAATCAAAAGAAGGGGTTGACGGATGAGCACAGCGATGACAATAACCGCCGGTAGCGGAAGAAACCAGTACAGCGCGAAGGAATTTACCAGAAATAGCCAGCCCCAGCGATCCCCAAAGAGTGCATGAAGCAATGCCCAACTGAATAACAAGATGAAATAGCTATAAGCAAGCCGCGTCAGCCAGAATGTTGCGCTCATGAGTCGCTGTATCTCCTTCAATGTACTGCAACGACGCTGGCGCAGTGCGGTGTTTCCTGTGCATCATAAGCGTATCGCTCCAAATCATCAAGCGCCACACCAGATGAGAGATTTGTTACTACTATCTTGTTTCGTTCGTTCAACTTCAACATTGTTCTGTTCCAGTCGTGCGTTGTTCTGGAGTGATAGGCGTACCTTTTGTGAGGAGCAATAATTCGTCAAGCGCGTTGTGATGCGCGAAGCAGCGCGCTGTTCTGATGAACTCTGCCTCATCCGTCCTGTTGGTATCATACATAGATATTCACCAACTGTTCATCACAGATGGCTATGCTAAAAGCGTACAGTAGTCCGTCTCTAGCATGGTGAACTTCATGTCGCACGCATTTCGCTCTTTTCACATAGCATCGTATCTTCTGATCTGGCTCTACCTTGTACTTATCACAGCAGCCGAGGCAATCATTACGTTTGGCAGTCCACTTGTTGGTCTGAGCATTCACGGGCTGCTCATCATCGGACTGACGCTCCATGGCGGCTTGGGGCGGAACGAAGCAATGCGCCGATTGGCACTGGGGCTGGTGTTGCTCCCGCTGATGCGCGTGCTGTCACTCGCCCTGCCGCTTACAGAAGCTGCCCCAATGGGCATGGTCCTCTGCAATCGCGGCTCCACTGCTCATCTCGGTCGTGCTGCTGGTCCGCCAGCTTCATCTCGGTCGTCATGCGCTTGGCCTCGGCTCCAGCATGCCGTTAATCCAGTTGATGCTCATGGGCGGCGGGATGGGCATTGGTTTTGCCGAGTACCTGCTGTTCCAGCCGACACAGTTTGCTGCCGCGTTGGCGTGGAATACCATTGCGCTGGCAACGTTATTAGTGCTGCTAAGCGTCGGGGTTATTGAGGAAGTTATCTTTCGCGGCTTGTTGCAGACATTGTCACTGCCGGTGCTTGGTCGCTGGGCGCTGGTGTATGGGGCGATCCTGTATGCTGCCATGCACATTGGCTTTCGATCATGGCTGGCGCTGGCCTTTGCGTTTATCATTGGGCTGGTGTTTGCCTACCTCGTGCGCTGGAGTGGCTCGGCTATCGGTGTGGCCATGGCCCATGGCTTGGCTAACGTCATGGCGTTGGTAATCATGCCGTGGATGAAGCAGCAAACGTCACCTCGGATCATCCTTGGCGTCTACACTGTGATTGCTGCCAGCACAACCCTCGCAATGCTGGCCGTGATCATCCTGCTAGTGCAGCGATTTTATCACCGTCGTGCTGTGCCCGAGGCAGCAGCGAATAGCTCATTACCGCTCGATGTTCGAACGCTCCGTCGCCGCGCCGGTTTAACCTATACGGACCTCGCAAGCCGGACCGGTATTCCCGCACGCCAACTCGCCGAAATCGAATACGGCGATCGCGTATTGAACGTCGAAGCGCGTCAACTCATCAGCGGGGTACTTGGCGTCGCCCCGCACATGCTGGTGGCACGCATATAACGATGCGCCATTATGTGATTGCATAGTTGCGCATTACTTGTTATTAGTGCGCCAGGCCAGAACCGTATGTGCCGCGCTTGTGCCGCAGGTTGAAGAACACGACTTTTTCGCATTCCTGGCGCTGGCGTCGATGCGGCCCGCGCGCCCGCTAGCGCGTCATGTTGTTCTCATTGCTGTACACCCCTGTATACTGTTGTGGCTCGGCGATCACGACTGCCGCTGCCTGCCGCATGTGCATCTGCGCTTCTGGATTCTGCAACATAGCTTCAAACGCCTCGCGGCTCTGCCACTGCGCATAATTCACCAGGCGCGTTCCATCTATGCCTTTATGCCGTAAGCCTATGCTACGACGGTGATTGTGAAAACAATGCAATTCTACCTCGACATTGTGGCGTCAAACTTGCTTGACAGAAACATAAATAACGCTATACTTTTAGGGGCATCTAAAAATAGATTTTGGTATTAAAAAACGAAGGCATATACATGTTTGACGACACCGTTTCTGCTTCATTCGCCAACTCCACTGAATCACGAACGGCACGCGCCGCGGCAGCCGTACTGCAAGGCACCTCAACCAGGGGCAGATTGATGCATCTGCTGCCGTTTCTCGGGCCAGCCTTTGTTGCAGCGGTCGCCTATGTTGATCCGGGTAACATTGCCACCAATATTCAGGCCGGCGCGCAATTCGGGCCGTTGCTGATCTGGGTTGTGGTCGCCAGCAATCTTGTGGCCATGCTCATTCAAGCGCTGTCGGCCAAGCTGGGCATGGCAACCGGCATGAATTTAGCTGAGCTGTGTCGTGCGCACTTTTCCACGCCAGTGGTATGGGGCATGTGGCTGGTCGCCGAACTTGTCGCCATTGCAACCGACCTGGCGGAGTTTATTGGGGCGGCGATTGGCTTCCAGTTGCTCTTCAATATCCCGTTGCTCTGGGGCGGCATTCTGACCGCAATTGCAACGTGGCTGATCCTGGGTCTTGAGCGGCGCGGCTTCCGCCCGCTGGAGGCGGTGATCGGCGTGCTGATTGGTATTATCGCGGTCTGCTACATTGTTGAAACGGTGCTCGATCAACCAGATTGGGGCACTGTCGCTTACCATGCCGTGGTGCCGGGCTTTGCAGGCACCCAAAGTGTGCTGCTAGCCGTCGGCATTCTTGGCGCGACGGTGATGCCGCACGCCATCTTTCTGCACTCTGCACTGACGCAGCGGCGGATTGTGACCCGCGACCCGCAGCAGTTACGGCGGTTGTTTCGCTTCGAAATAGTAGATATTGTGATTGCGCTCGGTCTGGCTGGGTTGGTCAATGCTGCCATGCTGGTGATGGCTGCCTCGACCTTTTTCCGTGCCGGACTCAATGAAGTTGGCACGATCGAAGAAGCCTACAAAACGCTTACGCCGTTGCTTGGCTCGGCGTCGAGTTGGATTTTCGCCATTGCACTCCTGGCGTCGGGACTGTCGTCGTCAGCGGTCGGCACGCTTTCTGGCCAGGTGGTGATGCAGGGCTTTCTGAAGTGGGAAATACCGATATGGCTGCGGCGCGCGGTCACGATGCTGCCCTCGCTTATTGTAATTGCGCTGGGCCTCGACCCGACGCGCACGTTGGTGCTTAGTCAGGTAATGCTGAGCTTTGGTATTCCTTTTGCGCTCATCCCGCTGGTCATGTTCACACGTAACAAGCATATCATGGGCGTGCTGGTGAACCGGCGTTGGACAACGGTTGCAGCTGTTGCGATTGTGATGGTGATTGTGTTGCTCAACGCCTTTCTGACGTATGATGTACTTGCGGGAATGTAGCATTCTTAGCCACAGAGCACACAGAGGCCACCGAGCAAGAATCACTTGTATGCGCCCGCTGTGGCCAAAATCCAGTGATACATCATCAGATGTTCTGCGGGCTGTGGAACGTTGCGCGAAATGGGAACAGCGTGATGCTGAGCAGCGGACTGGGGTTGACGCGCGTCGGGAAGCGCTGCGACCATGCCTCAATGCGCATGGCGGCACGCCCCAGGCGGCCCCACAAAGTGATGCCAAAGAATATAGGCGTGCCATGCGTGCGTCCGATGCCCGCGCCCCTCAGCGGCAGCGGCGGCAGCGCTCGTGGGCGCTGATTCACAGTGAGAGCGGTGATCATGCCGTCGCCATCGGAGATACAAACCTGGTTATCGCGCCATGTGAATGTCGCCAGCTCCTTCGGTAAGCCCCAGATCCTGCGTCCTCCCGCCTGTGATGCTGCATCGTTGACCCACATATGTTGCACATACAGGCCAACCTTTGCTCCACTCCGCGCCATTGATGCTGTGAAGAACTCGTCATAACGCAGCGTGCCCTCGCGATAGCGCACCAGCCCGACGATGAGCCAGCGCGGCGGAAGTACGTGCCGCAGCCCGGCAGGCAGCATGAGCGCTTGGTCGGCGCGAAACAGGCCAGCCCAGCATTGGCCAAGCATGTGCCATGGCGGTGGTGGGTATAGTGCTGCGATTCTGTCGTCGTCCGTCTTGTGTTGTTTATCATCAACCATGCCGCGCTTCTTGCACAAGCTGCGCCACGCGGGCCGGGTCTTCCATGGGTAAGAAGTGCGTATACTCCGGGATATGGATATCATGGCCGCGTGGAAATGCTGTGGCGAGATCGGGCGCAGTTGGCGAGCCGTCCATGTTCCAGGTGGCGAGCGTGGTCGGCTGGCCCATGCGCACCACCGTGACCGGCACCTGTACATGCGCAATCTCGTTGTAGATATTGGCGTCGGTGCTGTACCGGTACACATCGGCCTCGATATGCGGCGGGCATGCCAGCCCGTACCCGTCGCCGTTGGGTGCGGGCAGCAAACCATAAGTGCAGTAATCGCGTAGCACAGCCGGCTGCCAACGATTGAATGGCGGGCGCGGCGCAAAGCGCGCGATCATCTCCTCAGGTGAAGCCCAGCGGTTGCGGCGGCGCGCGGCAAAGTGTTCAACCGAATGCGGGCCTGTGTACAGTTCAGGTGGTAGAATCACAGGATCGAGCAGCAGCAGGCGCGCAAACGCATCTGGCATGAGCGCGGCAGCCAACGTCACGCTGTGCCCGCCCATCGAGTGGCCAATGCCAACCGCGCCACGGATGCCATGCGTGCGGAACAGCGCCGCCAGATCTTCACCGAATGTGCGCCAATGGTACGGCGGTTCGGGCTTGTCGCTGCGGCCATGCCCGCGCATCTCCACAGCGAGGCAGCGCCGGACCGACAGGCGAGTGATAATTTCATCCCAGCAGCGTCCATGAAACCCGGTCGCGTGGACGAACACCAACGGCGGATCGTCGCCGGGCCATTCCCACAGTGCCAGCGTTACGTGATTAGCTTTTGTATATACAAGGCGCGGTTCTCTGGACATGCGCTTTCCTGCATTTACGCCAATTAGATTGATTATAGCAGAGTCGTTAGACCACTGACAGGTGTTGTGCAAAAATGCTATAACACAACTGGTTCAGCAGTTCTTGACATACGAGCTACTATCAGGTATCTTGATAGTAAGGAACCCTGAGTAACTATAATGAGTGACGGAAACGCAAAAGCAGCTACTCAAGCATTGTTAGCAGTGTTGCCACTGCTGAACCGCATTGTCGCGGCAGAAGTCAAGCGCGAAGCAGGTGAAGACACCACCATGCCGCAGTTTCGTGTGCTCACGCACCTGGCGGAAGAATCCATGACGCTAAGCGTGTTGGCGCGCAAGCGGCGTGTCAGCCTGCAATCCATGGGCGAACTTGTGCAGGTGCTGGTCGAGCGCGGCTGGGTCGTTCGCACACCTGACCAACGCGACCGTCGACAGTCGTTGCTACAGTTGACGGAGCATGGCCGCGCGCATTATGAGCGCGCCCAGGCAGCGACGATGCATCGGTTGGTGCCGTTGCTATCGCAACTTAGTGAAGAAGAATTGGCTTCGGTGCTGGTTGCACTTCCTGCACTGCACCGCGCCCTCATTCAAAATGAGGAGATAGAGAATGGCAACCCCAAAACAACCAGCTAAACCACTTGTCACATCAGGCGCGCAAAGTCCTGGCGCATCACGGCCAGTCTGGATCATGAGCGGCCTGGGGCGCGGTTTTCGCGCGCTCAAGATACGCAATTATCGTTTATTCTGGTTCGGCCAGTTGCTCTCGCTCACTGGCACATGGATGCAAACGACCGCGCAGGGCTGGCTCGTGTTGCAACTCACGCGCTCGCCGTTTGCGCTCGGCCTTGTGGCCACCCTGCAATTTTTGCCGGTGACGCTGCTGTCGCTCTTCGGCGGCGTGATCGCCGACATGCTGCCAAAGCGCAAGTTGCTCTATCTTACGCAGAGCGCGGGCCTGATTCAGGCGACCATTTTTGGCACGCTCGTCGCAACCGGTAGTATTCAATTATGGCATATATACGTGCTCGCCGCGGCGCAAGGCATTGTCAATGCGGTTGACAATCCCGTGCGGCAGGCGTTTGCGGTTGAGCTTGTTGGGCGCGAGGAGCTTGTGAATGCGGTGGCGCTTAACTCCATGTTGTTCAATGCGGCCCGTATTGTTGGCCCGGCCACCGCTGGTTTGATGATCGCATGGCTTGGCATTGCTCCAACATTGTTTGTGAATGCCATTAGCTTTGTAGCGGTGCTGTTTGCCTTGTGGTTGATGGATGAAAGTGCCATGTTCCATGGCGCACCGCGCAAACGCGCGCCAGTTGGCCGCAACATTGCGGAAGGTTTGTCCTACTCATGGCACACGCCCGCAGTGCTCGCTGTGCTGATTGTGGTCGGCATGGTTGGCACCTTCGGCTACAATTTTTCGGTGGTGCTGCCGCTGCTGGCAGGCTTCGTGCTGCACACGAATGCAGCAGGCTTCGGCGGGCTGTCGGCCTTCATCGGGTTTGGCTCGCTCGCGGGCGCGATTGCCACTGCCTACACTCGCAAGGTGACGTTGAAGCGGCTGTTGATTGGTGCGGGGATGTTCAGTATCATTTTTGCCGCTCTGGCATGCTCCTCTTATTTTGCTTTGTCGGCGGTGCTGCTCATCGCGTTGGGATTCGCGGGCGTGACGTTTGGCACCACGGCCAATAGCTTGATTCAGCTTACGGTGCCAGACGAACTGCGCGGGCGGGTAATGGGGCTGTACGTGCTGCTGTTCATGGGCAGCACGCCGATTGGCTCATTCTTTATCGGTACGCTGTCGAATTTTATTGGCGTGACACCAACGTTGCTGATCTGTGCGGCACTATGCGCGATCGGTGTGGGGATCGCGATGGTGTATCGGAAGCGGATGGGGGCCAGCCTGGCGGAAGCATAAGACATGGTCAGGGCAGGCGCAGCGCATATATGCGCTGCGCCTTTTTGTATTTACGGCGTCAACACGAAGTATGCAGTTGAGGTCGAGTTGCTGCTCGTGCCGATGGCAACAAAGCTGTACAAGCCCAACGAGTCGCCCGGTCGCGCGAGGTAGTAGGGCTTGGCGTAGCCAATGCTGCCGTTCGCGTCGGCCTTGACCGGCGTGGCGAAGGCGATTTGCCGCCCATCCGACCCAATAACAGTCAGTTTCACATCTTCACCAGCGCGGAAGCCGCCGGCGTTGAAAAAGAACAGCGTTCCCACCGGCCCGCTTTTGGGCGTCGCGCTGGCGTTGATGTTCGATGGTATGCTCGTCTGCGGCGTTGGTTGTGGCGTTGGCGGCGGCAAGCTGCCGGTTTGCGTGGCCAGCACTGTGAAGTACGCCACCGCCTTGTGCGCGCTCGCCACGCCCTGTGCAGTAATTGCCCATGTGCCAAGCGGCTTGCCGGCTTCTACCGCAAAGGTGAATGGCGCGATGGCGCCGTTCGCATCGGCCTGCGCTTGCGTATCAAAGGCGAACGCATTGCCGTCCGGCCCGGTCAGCCACAGTGAGACGCGCTCCTTGCTTTGGAATCCCTGAGCGTTAAACGTAAACGTTTGTCCTGTCAGCCCCGCTGCTGGAGTGATACTGCCGCTCGTGCTGGGCGGCGGCGCGATGATTGGGGGGGCAGGCGTGGTAGTCGGCGTTGCGGTTGGCGCGGGCGCGCTCGTGGGTTGCGGCGTGCCTGGCCCCGGCACTGGCGTGACCAGCGCGGGCGGCGCGTACAGCCGACCGAGCGACGAAATAACTACGCGCTGACCGTCTGGCAGGTTGGGATGGTACTCGAAGCGCGCCTTCTCAAAGTATTGCACGGTGTGCGTGATGCCGTCGGTCAACTTCTCTGCCATTTCAGACGAAATTGGCAGTCCGAAAATGGCCTGCCCGCCGCGCCCCTCCCACACGGTCTTAAATCCGTACTGGAGAATTTGGCTGGTCTGCGGGAAAAAGCGTCGCTGCGCGGTGTTCTGAATTCGGCTTCTGTTTCGGGAAGGTTCGCCCGGCGGCAGCCACCAGGCCGAGGTTCGCAAGCTCCACTTGCGTGCCCTCAGCTGCTGCACGCTCGAAGCGCGCCCGCTCAAAATATTGAAACACATGCTTGCTGGCCGGGTCGATGTACTCTTCTGTGAGCGGATAGCCGAAGTTGGGCAGGCCGCCGTTCTTGTCCCAAAAATCGCGGAATACCCCATGCACGTAGTGGCCGGTCTGAGGAACGTACAGCTGCTCAGTTGCAGCCTGTATGGGCCGAGTGAACAGCGCCAGTGAACTGGCTGCAAACATCACCAGGAGACACGTCGCAACCGTTCGACCGACGAGAGATTGAGTGGCGCGCATCATCGCCTCCTTTGTGATCTCTATCGGAAAGATCACATGCACACATCGCCGTCACATAACGGCGCTTCTTGTGCATCAGCATACGATACACGCCGTACTATTGTCAAGAGTTTTGTGCTAAATAATGTAGCCGCGTTTGCGCGCGACATCTTCTTTGTGTTTGCGGAACAGCACATCGCGCTCGGTACCTTTAATTTCGCGCGAGTAGCTGTTCAGGATTTGCTCGACCTCGGCATCGATCTCGGCCTCGCGCTGCAAATCCTCCATGATGAAATCATAGATCTCTTTGACACGCGCCGCGCGTCCTGCACCCAGCTTAGCACCGCGCGGATCTTTGTACGCCAGCAGCCCGCGCTGCTCAAGCTCGTCATGGAGCCGTTCCGCGATACGTCGAACTTTATCTTCACTTAGTCGCATGCTTTTCTCCTGAGCCACAAAGGCCATCACGATCGCTCTCTTCGCTACCTTCGTGTTCTTTGTATCTTTGTGGTTTTACTATATATTACGGCGCGGAGCGCTCTACCTGTTCCCGCTGCTCGCCAAGCGGCACATGCACGAGTTTAATAATATGCCAGCGCGTGCCGCGCCCATGCATCCACATGTTGATCGCTGTCTGCCCGTTGCCCGCGCGCACCCACGGCAGCGTATCTTCGCCAATCCGTACAATGACCTGATAGCGCGTGCCAGGCGGCAGCCATACCTCGATCTCGTCCAGCTTGCCTTCGCGCACGGCCAGCCCAAGCGCAGCAAACGCCAGCATGATGACCAGCAGCAAAGCAAAACCTGCGAGCACCAGCGCAGTGATTTTGGTCATGGTCAACCTCGCGAGCAGCCAGGCTGCGCGTGTGAGGCGGATCAGTGTCGTAATTATAGCATGAAGCGATGTGGGCGCACGCCAGCATGTGAAGGAGAAAAGCGGAAAATCCGCTGGACGGGCCGCAGAACAGAATAAGTGAGTAGGGGCGAACCTTGTGTTCGCCCAGTTGAGTAGGGGCGAACCTCGTGTTCGCCCAGTGTTATACCCCAATCATGTAACAATGTTCATTAGCTGAGGGAGTGTCAGAGTTCGTCCATTTCATGGAGCGGGCGGGCCACCACGACCCGGAAGCCAAGATGATAGCGCCAGTGGCCCGGTGGCAGGCGGCTGCGGTAGGTCGTGCGAGTGTGGCTTGACAGCGACACGCATGACGAGCCGCGCAGCGTATAGCTGTCCGCTTCGTGGAACGGATGGGTCGCACCAGGATAGCTCTGGTAACTGCTGGCCGTCCATTCCCATACATTGCCAACCATGTCATGAACACCATAGGCGCTCACACCATTGGGGTAGCAGCCGACTGGCGCTGTCACCCATGCGCCGCGCCCTTCTGCGGTGTTGGCGCGCTCTGCCGACCAGGCGTCGCCCCATGGAAAGCGCCGCTTGACCTGACGCTTGGGATCCCATGAGGCCGCTTTTTCCCATTCAATCTCAAGTGGCAGGCGCACAACCATGCCGCGTGGCAGCGCGCCGGTTTGCTGCAAGCGTACGTTCAGCCATGCGCAGTACGCCACTGCATCGTGCCACGACACGCCGACTACCGGTTGCGACGGGTTATTGAAGCGCGGATCGTGCCAGTAGCGCGGGCGTGGATGTTGCACCTCGTCGGCCAGAAAGCGAGCGTATTCGCCGTTCGTCACAGCATAGCTGCCAATCGCAAAGACCGGCACGTCGACCCACTGGACTGGCCCTTCGTCCTCGTAGCCATCACGATCACCCAGCACAAATGGCCCGCCTCCGATACGAACGAGCGGTGGCAGCAGTTCATCGAAACGCGGATCGCCCAGTTGGCCCAGGAGTTGCCCGGCCCGCACGCGCTCGCTCGTTGCGCATGCCTGGCTGGACAGCAACTCAAGCAGCCGTTCGCGCGTCTCGGCGCGCAGCATCCGCTCTGGTCTGGAGCGCTCACCAAGTTCGAGCAGCGTGGCGGCGGCCAGCAAGAGATCGTTGGGTCGCTCACCGGCGCGCGGCACTTCTAATAACAGCCGCAAGAACTCACGCGCAATATGCGCAGTCGAGCCTTCCCCAAGCTCCTGCACCGCCAGTAAAATTGTTTCGCGCCAGCGCGACTCTTCACGCAGTTGGTAGGCCTGGCTCGGAAAATCGGGCAGTCGTGCCAGCGCTCGCGCCGCCATGTACTCGCGTAGTGCTCGCTGCGGCATTGCATAACGCGGCATGACATCAGTCTGTGTGAGCAACCCCTGACGGCAGCAATGATCGAGCAGATTTGGGATGACCTCTTCAATCGCGCGGCGGTAATCGACGCCGAGCATCAGCAGCGGCTCACGCAGCAGTGGCTCGATCTCGGCCACATGAAGCGACGCTGGCTCGTCGTCGTTAAAATCGGGCCGGCGCTGAAAGGCCAGCGCCAACGGCTGCAAGAGTGCCATGCGCTGCGCAGGCAGTGACAGCGCTGGAACGCCGAGCATCTGCGCCAGCGACGGCGCGCTGCCGGGCATGCGCACCTGATTCCAGCGGTCGAGCAGCAGGTCGAGCAGCCGCTGGAACACAACGGCGCGGGCGTCCGGCAGGCTGCGCCCTTCGGCCTGCACGACCGTGCAGAGCGTCAGTGCCAACGGCTGCCGCACAAGTTCACGCATGCGCTCGTCGGTGCGTAGATGGCCTTGCAGGCGCGCGATCTGATCGGGAAGGTCTTCAATCGCCGGGAAGCCGACGCTCTGCGCGATGGCTTTTGAATAGCCCTCTACCATGGCGTCAACCTGCCCATCTTCCAGCGGCCCAAGCGCGTAATGCGTAAAGCCAACCAGCGTGCCCTGTGGCACAGCCGCCCGGTTGCGGCATGTCACCACGTAGCGGTTCTGCGAATAGCGCGTGACGAAGCGGCCCAGCCCTGCGGCAATCATGCGGAAGAAATCAGAATCGGTAATGTCATCTAGCCCATCAATCAACACCAGACATTGCCCGGCTTGCAACGCTTCTTGCAGCACTGGCAGAAGCATGCCAAGATCATTGCCCTTCAGTAAATCTTCAATGACTGACCAGAACACCGAAATAGTCGGAACGGTGTCAGAGCGACCGAGCGAGTTCGCTATGTCGTAGACTGAGATGAGAATCGGCAGCGGCGTGGCTTCTGGCCACAGTTCCTGAGGGACAACAGCAAGTGTCGGATCGCCCACAGTCTGTGCGGCGCATGTCAACACGAGGTGACGTAGCGCTGCGCTTTTGCCGCCGCCCGGCCCGGCCTCAAGCAGAATGCGTGTGCGTGGTTCTTGCACCAGTTGCAACAATGGCGCGCTTGTGGTCACACCTGGACTCATCGGCAGGAGGTTGCGCTCGACATACACATCGGCAAGCTGTAAATCAAGCTCGCCCCAATCACTCAGCCCCGCCAGCGACATATAGCGTGCCTGATCCATGAGCATGCGCTGGTAGCCCAGCAGCAGTGCATCGCGGTCCATGGCGCGAACATAGCCAACCGGCGTCGGCTCGGGGATTCATCCCCGGGATGATCCTCAACGACAACGCCGAGTGCCTGTAATTCTTGCTTGATCTGCCGGATCTCGGCGCGCGTTTCTTCGAGTTGATGACGTACGTAGGGCGGCGTAAATGGACCGAAGCGGGCGCGCTGCTCCTCCAAATACGTAATGGTCCGCCGATGAATCGCGAGACGCATCTGCAGGGATGGGATTGAGTTCAGCGACATCAGGCATCATGAAGCGTTTACTAAGATTCGGTGCAAGCATTACAGTGGCCTGCAAACTCGGCGAAACAGCGTTGCGGCAGTACATAACGCGGTACTACCAGAAAATGGATGTTGCGATGTTGTTGGTGGTGCGCGTTACGCTGCGTATATCAAAGCGCGTTGGGTGCATGCAGCAACATAGCTGTCGGTTGCTTGTTCAACTGTGCTTTGTGATGCCATGATACGCACCGCGATTTCGCTTAGCAACTGATCAAAATCGAACGGCTTGAATAGTACTGAGGCACAGCCAGCATCGAGCGCGGCATGCACTGCTGAACCCATGCAATAGCCGGTGATCGCAACAAGCGCTGTGTCGTCGAGCGCTGGTTCCGCACGCATCCGGCGTGCTACTTCCCAGCCATCGAGCGCTGGCAGATTAAGATCGAGCAAAACAAGCGCTGGACGGTATTGGCGGGCGAGGCGAATGGCTTCTTGGCCGTTTGCCGCTTCAACAGTGCGATAGCCAGCACCTGTCAAAAGTCGCCGTAACAGCATGCGGATGTCGCTGGAGTCGTCAACAACGAGGACGGTAGCTGTGTGCATGGTGTCTTCCCAGACAAAAATGATACAGAGAACGATGTGGGCACAATGAAAATAATGCGCGCTGTTGGTTTGTGAGGTTGTCCTCCGTACTTTAGTACTACTTCTTATGGTAAGACAGTATATAGGAGACAATGACTTACGTCAATAGGTTTTGTATGTCATGGAGAACACATTCTGTTGCAAAATGATCACAAAATAGTATCAAAGAGTGTAAAAAGATATCGAAACACTTTTATTTCAGCGCTATCCAGAAAGCATGTTCTATTTGTGCCATTATCCTGCTCTAGGAGAACAAATGGGCTGATAATATGTTCATGCTTGTCGAATACGTGTAATGAATTGTTGCATTGTTTGATAATGCGAGCCTTTCCAATAGATATGCTCGCATTGCGTGCATTGCTGGAATTCATGATAATACGCATGCGTAAGCGGCTGTAGTTGCTCAACTATCTGTTCTTTCGGTACAGCATGCAACAGGCCATTACACCTCATACAACGCTTAAATATATGTATACAATCAAAAAGTGAAAAGCGTCGCAGAACTTCGATAATCTGCTTCTCAGGATCGCTAGATCGCACAAAGTAGCCGTGTGTCACAACTGCGCGCTTCAACAATCCAATATCACGAGTTAGCAGAATGCGATCTGCGTTGGCAGAAATGCTTGCGAGTTCATCATCATGATAGGTGTTGGAATACAATGTATCAAATCCCAGCATGAGCAAATGGCCCGCTAACCGCCCGAGATGGGTATCAAGGACAAAGCGCGGCGACGGCGGCGGTCGTAGCTCGACACCTGTATCGAATGGCACATCCGAACGCTGACTTGCGGGAAACGCATCAATTTCATCGCCATCGTGCGTGAGGTACGTGAAGTCAACAGGATGCGCGTTGGCAAACAGAACAGCTACTTCGGTGTGTGGCACATTCAGCGACTCAATCACGTCTTTCACCGATGTACGCTCGGCAACATGGTGAACAATGGCTTTACCTTGCCTGGCGCGTGGCAAGAAATCATTGAGCTCTGCGTGACAATGAACAACCACCTGCGACATAGCATATCCAGTCTATGCTGTGAATTGTTTCCTTCAACGTCGAGAAGGTGGCAACATGCTGTGCAACTGTTGCTGCGTTGGTGATGTGCAAGAGGTGTACCAGCGCGGATGCTGGCTATCAGTGGCTGCGTAGCGCATAGCCCGGCAGCCAGCGCGCCGCCCGCGCTGGTACGGGAACGCCTTCGTCCAGCAGCGTGCGCGCGAGCACGCCGCCGAGCAACAGCATGCCGTAGAATTTGGATGAAATGGCGAGAATGGTGAGCATGCCCATTACCGTGCCGGTGTAGTAGCTCCACTGATTGCCATAAGCAATTAGCCCAAAGCTGAGCGCGAGTGCAACGACCTGCCCCAAAGGAACCGAACGGTCGCGCCAGTGGAGCAGCAGCACCGCAAATGGAACGAACAGCAGCGTTTCATAATGCATCCAGGCAGCAGGAATAGCCAGCACCATGACCAACAGAAAGACGCTGTATTGCAGCGCGAATGTCGTGGTGTCATGCTTCGCCGGGCGCAGCGCTACCACACACGCCGCCAGAATAACAATCAGCGAGAGCGCGTTGGCAAGCAACGCGATCGAGCGATTGACTAGCACGCTGGCTTCGGTTGGCGTGGCGACCATGCGCGAGAGAAAGCCGCCAATTGTCTGATTCTCAACCCATGACGTAGTGCCGCCAATGTTTGGCAGCACTTCGAAAAGATACTCGCGGTGCATGTCCCATCCCATGACGGCAATCGAAATGCCGTTGAACACGAGCATGCCAACCACGAAGCCAGCCAGCGCGCGCCACTGTCGCTTTGCTACAAAGAAGCCGAGCAGCAGCACCGGATAAATCTTGAATAGCGTACCGAGGGCGACCAATGCGCCCGCCACGCCATCGCGCTCAGAGCGGAGCGCCCACAATGCCAACGTCAAAATCAGCAGCAGCGCAAGGTCGATTTGGCCGAATGCCATAGTGTCGGTGAACGCGCGGAAGTTAATCAGAATGAAAATGCCCGCGCCCATAGTCGTCAGGAGCCGTATGTTCCACATGCGGAACCAGACTAGCACGGTGACGGCGAGCAGTATGGTGTTAAGGATGCGATGGTACAGCAGAATCTGCATGCCGTCCTGAAACACGAACGGCACGAACAGCATGCCGTAGAAGGGTGGCACTTTGAACACATGCCCGAAGTGATCCGTGTGAATTGCCTGAAGGTCGTAGAGCGAGTTGCCACGCGCCCATTCGCGCGCGCCTTTGAAGAGAATCCAGAAATCTGGCCCGCTACGAGTGTAGGCAAACCAGATCATGGCGACCAGATGCGCAACTGCGGCGACGGCGAACAACAGCAGCGCGCCGCGCGTCAGCCGCTCCTGATCATGGCGGAGCAGCGCCCAGCCGCTGAGGGCTGCGAGCACCAGAAAGAGCGCGCCGCCGATCCACATAGTAGATGGGCTAGGTGTCACGCCGTCCACGCCGTCAGCAGTGAGAATGAGTTCGAACCATGCTCCCATCCAGGACGCGACGGCGAGGTACACCGGCACATGCCGCCGATGGATGGCGGGCATGGTGATATCGTCACTTCCGGGATTATCGCTACGCTCGATTGTTGGTGCTATGAAGCGAGCCAGCAGCACCGCCGCTGTGCCCAGCCCGAATAAAGCACCGATGCGCTGAACGAATGGTAGTACCTCCAGTGGACGCATTGCTATTCCGACCGCAACGAGTACAGCAATGAGTATGGATGCTGCCAACGAACGTTCCCGACTTATGCCGAAGCTTCGAGGGAAGCTATAGCCCCACGCGCCAAGCAGCGCGGCCCACACGCCGAGCCACAGCGATGGGAGCGGCAACCCGCTGCGCAGCGGAGTCCATGTTACACTACCGAGCATAAAACCGAGCGGGCGTGGGTCTTGCGGCGGTACAATCGTGTCGCTGTCAAGCTCAACTGGCAGGTTCCAACTCAGCGTGGTGCCGCTCTCCACCAGTATCCGGTAATCGCGCATGCCGTTTACTGCGCGGGTGATCGGAAAGGGCGGCAGCGTGTTTCCATCTACATGCAGTGTTACCTGCGGGGTTGGTTGACCGTCGGGACGACCATTTACGGCGCGTATGCTGAACACGACGGGCATGCCATCTGGCGGGCGCGGTACAAGCACGCGTGATGCGCCGTTGGTCCAGCGAATTTCGCGCCCGCTGATCGACTCCGGCGCGTTGAAATTGACGGCAAAGCGGCTGTCGTTCTCACCAATATTGATGCTGAGCGGCAAGATTTGGTTGTATGCAACTGTAAGCAGCAGCACCGACACCAGCGCAGCTATGACAATGGCAAGAACATCTCCCCGCCACTTACCATTCCGGGTCATTCTTCGTCCTTAGTATCTTACTCAGAGATGCGGAGGGCACTGAGCGGTGTATTACTATCTCTGTGTTCCCTTCGTCATGCTCAGGCAGGCTCTGTGTCTCTATGGCTAGTCAGTCTTCAATGCACGGCACACCGCTACAATTACGGCATCCACGTCTGCATTTGTCAATTCGGGATACATCGGCAGTGACAGCACTTCGCGCGCCAGCCGTTCAGTGACGGACAGCCCACCCGCTGGGGCAAACTGTGTGTAGACTGGCTGCATGTAGGCCGGCAGCGGGTAATGTATATCAGTGCCAATGCCGTTTTCACGCAGCGCAGCCTGGAGCCGGTCGCGCTCTGAGTGACGAACGACGTAGAGGTGGTGGACATGCGCGCCATCGCCGGCAGGCGATGGCAGTGTCAGCGTGGTGTTGGCCAGCCCGGCGGCGTAGCGCGCGGCAATCTCGCGCCGCCGCTGGTTCCATGCGTCGAGATGCGGGAGCTTCACTGCAAGCATGGCCGCTTGCAGTTCGTCGAGCCGCGAGTTCGCGCCGCCCGGCTCGGTGGTGTAATACTTGCGCTGCCAGCCGTACTCGCGCAGTCGCCGTAGCTTGGTTGCCAGCGCCGCGTCATTCGTGACGACCGCGCCGCCGTCACCGAGCGCGCCCAGATTTTTGGTCGGGTAAAAGCTGAAGCAGCCGCATGTGCCCATGCTGCCGGCGCGGCGACCGTTTAACTCTGCGCCATGTGCCTGCGCACAATCTTCAATCACCGGCAGATCATGCTGCTCAGCGATGCGAAGAATGGTGTCCATATCGGCCATGCGCCCGTATAAATGCACTGGCATGATTGCTTTGGTGCGGGGCGTGATCGCCGCTTCCAGCAGCGCGGGGTTCAGGTTATAGGTGTGCTCGTTTACATCGACATACACTGGCCGCGCGCCCGCGCGCAAAATCACGACAGTGCTATACACGCTGGCGTTGGCCACGGTAATAACTTCGTCACCAGGTCCGACGCCGAGCGCGACGAGCGCAAGCTCAAGCGCCTCGGTGCCGTTGCCCACACCGACCGCCTGGCTGACGCCGCAGTACGCCGCAAAGGCTTCCTCGAAGGCGCGCACCTCCGGCCCGAGAATGTACCAGCCACTCGCCAGCACGCGCAGCGCCGCGTCGTTCAGTTCAGCATGAAGCCGTTCGTATTGACGTTTCAGGTCACCAAAAGGAATTGTTGTATTTGACATAATCACTGTACATTTCACATAGTAAATTGTAGATCATGTGCAGCCAAACGCTCATTTACAATCTACAATCTGCAATCACCAGTAATGCTCCCGCTCTTCGCGGTAAAATTCCAACGTGCGCCGTAATCCTTCACGCAGCGACACGCGCGGCCGCCAGCCGACCCGCCCCTGAATGAGGCGGTAATCAGCGTAATAATCGCCAATATCGATCGGCTTGCGGTCGGCGGGAAATGGCACAACGGTGTAGCTGCCCGCGCCATTAATCTCGACCAGCAACTCGGCGAGATCGCGCAGGTTGATCGTTTCGTCGCTGCCAAGATTGAAAATCTGACCGTCGGCGGCGGGCAATGCGCCGGTGAGCAGTAATGCATCAACCGCATCATCCACATAGTTGAAGTCGCGAATCTGCGTGCCGTCGCCCCACACCTGAATCGGCTCACCGCTCAAAATCTGTTTGATCCAGATGCCAAGAAAGGTTTGGCGAGAATCTTTGACGCGCATGCGCGGGCCGTATGTGTTTGTGAGCCGCAGCGCGCATGCGCGAACACCGTACACGTTGTTGTACAGAATATGGTACCACTCACCCGCCATCTTGTTGATGCCGTTCACGTCGGTTGGATGCAGCAGGTGGCGCTCGTCAACCGGCAGGTAGTCGGGCCGACCATAGATCTGGCGCGTCGAGGCGTATACCAGTTTCAGGTCCGGATTATGTTTGCGGCATGCCTCCAGGATCGCAAGCTGCGCGCGGCAGTTGATTTCCAGATCGGTGTACGGGTCGCGCATGGAGTCGAGGTGCGAGGTCTGACCGGCCAGGTTGAACAGGAAGTTCTGGCCCTGCACCAGATAATCCATCGAATATTCGTCGCGCACATCCGCGATGTTGACGGTGACGCGGTCCGCGATAGCCGCAATGTTGCGTAGATTGCCGCCGTAGATCGGGATCAGCGAGTCAACCAGGGTCACATGCGCGCCGAGTTCAACCAATCGGTGCGCCAAATTCGATCCGATAAAGCCGAGTCCACCGGTGATGAGGACGCGCGCGCCATCGTAAGTGCTTTTGTAATCGTTCATCGTAAAGACAACGGATGATCGACGATTAGCGATGGACGATTGAAACAACATCTCTCATCCGCCGTCAGTCATCGATCATCAGCGTGGCACTCCTGTATTTTGCTCAAGTTGTGCGCGTCGCGCCTTCATACGCTTAATATGTTCGCGCCGCACGACGAGCTTCCACCACAGCACGGCCAGGTGCGGCAGCACGCGACTCAGGCGTCGAAAGTTAAAGAACTGGCTTTTGCCGTACGTGCGATGATAGTGATGCACCGGCACCTCGGCGAAGTGGAATCCCGCGTCTTGCAACTTCTTCACTAGCTCAAGGCAAATGGTGCCGTCAGGCGACTCCAGATCGATCACATCGAACACGCTGCGCCGGATCAGCCGGAAATCGCAATCCACATCGCGCAGCTTGAAGCCGAACATGAACTTGACGAAATGGTGATACATGCGCCCGATAATGATGCGGTGCAGCGGGTCATGCCGCTCGATTTTCCAGCCGTTGACTACGTCCACATCATTGTTGAGCGCGCTGAGCAGTGTTTTGATTTCATGCGGATCGTACTGTGCGTCGCCGTCGGTGTAGAAGATATACTCCTTGGTGCTCTTTGCAAAGCCAACCCGCAGCGCGCCGCCGTAGCCCAGCGCCTCACGATGCGCGTAGTAGCGGAAGTGATCATACTCTTTCGCCAACTCTTCAAGCACTTCGACAGTATAATCGGTGCTGCCGTTTTCGACGACGATGACCTCGTAATCGTCGGTCACTTCCGCGAGTGTTTTTAACGTTGTCATAACGAGGCTGCCGATCGTGCCGCCATCGTTATAGGCAGGAAAAAAGGCCGAAATGCTTGGCCGTTCGGTCTGCATGGACATTCCTTTGTGACAATTGTATCTGGCGGATTATAGCATAATTGGCACAAAGATCATTGAATGCGTACTATGGTACTATAGCATGCGCATAGCAGTGTCGCTTGTGCGCGTATCTGTGCAACATACTCTGTAAATCTGGAGCACTTGTATGTCCTCAGCCACTCACCTGCTGCGAGCCGACATCGCAGCACTGGAACCATATACGCCAATCGTGCCGCTGGAAGTGCTGGCCGCCCGTCTCGGCATGCCAATCGAACGATTGGTAAAACTCGACGCCAATGAAAACCCCTATGGCCCATCGCCGCGCGCTCTGGCAGCCATGGCGTCCTACCCATACTATGCGATCTATCCTGATCCTGAGCATGGCCGCCTGCGCGAGCAGTTGAGCCACTACGTTGGTCAGCCGCCGGAGCGAATCATTTGTGGCGCGGGTGCTGACGAATTAATTGATTTGCTCATGCGCGCCTTTCTTGTGCCGGGCGACGCAATCATCAACTGCCCGCCGACCTTTGGCATGTACGCCTTTGACGCGGCGCTCCAGGCCGCGCGGGTGATCAACGTGCCGCGCGACGAAGCCTTCGACGTTGATATCGAGGCAGTGGCGCAGGCCAGCGAAGCAGACGGCGTGAAGATGGTGATTTTGACCTCGCCCAACAACCCGAGCGGCAACCTCATGCCGCGTGCCGATATCGAGCGCCTGCTAGAACTGCCGTTGCTGGTCGTTGTGGATGAAGCATACACCGAGTTCGCGGGCACCAGCGTAGTCGATCTTGTTGACCAGCATCCTAATTTGGTCGTGCTGCGGACCTTCAGCAAATGGGCCGGACTGGCCGGGTTACGGGTCGGCTACGGCATTGTGCATGAAGAAATTATCACGCATTTATGGAAGATCAAGCAGCCCTACAACGTCAATGTCGCTGCGCAGGTCGCCGCCCAAGCATCGCTCGATGATCTTGATTATCTCACTGGCAACATTATGCAGATCGTTGCCGAACGCGAGCGGCTATTTGAGGCGCTGAGCGTGTTCCATGGCCTCCATGTGTATCCGAGCCGGGCGAACTTTCTGCTATGCCGCGTCCGTGAGAAGCAGGCGCATGCGATCAAAGACGCACTGGCGCAGCAAGGCATTCTGATCCGTTATTATCGCACGGCGGAGTTGAGCGACTGCATCCGCATCAGCGTCGGCACGCCGGAACAAAACGATACACTGCTGGTAGCGCTGCGGAACATTTTGACAAGGTGACAAGATGACAGGGTGACAAGGATTTAGAGGAACTGTGGAATTAAGGAACTCAGTTTTCCTTGTCTCCTTATCTCTTTGTCTCAGTTCTGCGGTTTCTCTTTCCTTCGTCTATTGTCTTTCGTCTTTCGTCAATTCCTGAGGAGCTTATGGCATCAGAACAACTCCAAGACTTGCGCGAATTTGCCGCTGATCTGGCATGGCAGGCTGGCAAACTGACACTGCGTTACTTTCAGACTGGCCTCACACCCGACCTCAAGGCTGACGAGTCGCCGGTCACGGTGGCCGACCGCGAATCCGAACGACTCATGCGCCAACTGATTGAGGCCCGTTATCCGCAGCACAGCATCCTGGGCGAAGAAGAAGGCGAAACGCGGCCCGGCGCGTCGTTCCGCTGGATTCTCGATCCGATTGATGGCACCAAAACATTCGTGCGCGGTGTGCCGCTATATGCTGTTTTGGTCGGACTGGAGCGCGAAGGTGATCCGGTCGTCGGTGCGGTGAATATTCCTGCCATGGGTGATTTCCTGCATGCTGCGCAGGGGCTGGGCTGCCTGTGGAACGGGCGCCGGGCGCGTGTCTCGGAAGTAAGTTCTCTGCAAGATGCGCTACTGCTCTCAACCGACGAGAGCGGCATGGACGCGCATAAACGCGGCGACGCCTACCGGCGGCTGGTTGCGGCGACCAAGATGCAGCGCACATGGGGCGATGCCTACGGATACGCACTGGTTGCCACCGGCCGGGCCGAAGTCATGCTCGATTCAGGTCATGAATATTTGGGATTGTGCCGCGCTGCTGCCGGTGCTTCAGGAAGCAGGCGGCACATTTACCGATTGGCGCGGCACGCCGACGATCAACGCTGGTGAGGCAATCGCCACGAATAGCGCGGTGCTGAACGAGGTGCTGCGATTGGTTGAAGGATAAACAGAAACCCGTCAGGTTTTAAAACCTGACGGGTTTCGGTTTTTAAAACGGAATATCTTCGTCGCTAATGTCGGGCTGACTCGGCGGCGGGTTATTGCGCGGCGGCCGCTCCGAATCATCATAGGATGAATGGTCACGGTGCGGGCGGCTGTCAAGAATGATCATATCATTCGCAATGACCTCGGTGCGGTAGTGGTTTTGCCCTTCCTGGTCTTGCCACTGCCGTGTCTGCAAGCGGCCTTCAATGTATACGCGACTGGCCTTATGCAGATGATCTTTGCAAATTTCCGCAAGCTTGTTCCACGCAACAATGTTGAACCACTCGGTTTCTTCACGCGCCTCGCCGCTCGCATCCTTCCACTGCCGGCTTGCGGCAACGCTGAACGTCGTTACAGGGCTGCCTCCTGGCGTATAACGAATTTCTGGATCCCGACCAAGTCGACCAATTACCATTACTTTGTTCAAATCCCTGGTCATCGCGCATCCCTTTCGACGTTGCGTGCCTTGCCCTCGTTATTCCTCAGTCTCGTTGCTCTCTTCGTCCTCGTCGCTCTCGTTGTCCTCGTCGTCCTCGTTGTCCTCGTCGTCTTCGTCGTTCTCGTCGCTCTCGTTGTCCTCGTCGTCTACATCCTCATCCGCAATACCCAGGCTGGTATCCTCATCAAGCGTCGAAGCGCCCGCTGCAACACGCTGGCCCTTGTGTTCCACGAGCAGCAACATGTACCGCAGAATTGTATCGTTCAGCTTCAGCGCGCGCTCGACCTCAGGCAACTGTGTTGTGGTCAGGCTGAAGTAGCACAGCACATAGTGGCCTTCGGTAAAGGAACGGCGGCTCGCTTCGCCTTCGGCATACTTACGGATCGGGTAGGCTAGCTTGCGGCGGCCCCATGGCGCGGAGTGTTCCACACCGGTGACTTCACCGCCATGCGACGTAATAGTCTGCTGCACGCGATCAATATTCGCGTTAATATCCTCCTCGGTGTTGGCCAAGGGGGAAATGATAAACATAAGTTCGTAATCTCGACGTCGCTCGCGCATACATCCTCCTCTGGTGTTGCCTTCCTCACATCTATGCGGTTCTGCGCATGTAACCGACAACGTGGGAAAGCAGAAGCTTTTTTTACACAGCAGGTGATTATAGCATAGCCATGCGCCTGGTGCAATGTGCTAACGTCCTATTGACGGCATGACTGTTGTGTGCTATAGTCAGCGCAACTTGAATGTAGCGGAGTTTAGGCAATGTACCAATTGCAGCACAACGCGTATTGGAGCTTTTATTTTTATTACCAGCCACAAAAGGTCTGGTTGCTTCGCGTTGACTGAGGATTGAGTGCCAAGATATTGAATGAATTCAGAGGCGTGGAGCAAATGGGCTCCACGCCTCTTCTGTTTGCAGCGCGGACGGGCAACGTGGCCCGTTTGCATAGTGGAGGAACCATGTCCATGTACTGCCGTGGCATCCGCGGGGCCACAACCACAGATGCCAACACCCGTGACGCAATCCTTGAAGCCACCCGTGATCTGCTTCAGCGTATTATCTCGGCGAACGACCTGCATCCGGATGACATTGCGAGCGTCATTTTCAGCACAACGCATGATCTTGATGCAGAATACCCTGCGGTTGCGGCACGTGAGCTTGGCTGGCTCGACACGGCATTGTTCTGTACGCATGAGATGAATGTGCCTGGCAGCCTGCAACGCTGTGTGCGGGTGCTGATTCACTGGAACACCACGCGCAGCGCGAAGGAAATTGTGCATGTATACATCCGTGGCGCAACTCAACTGCGCCCAGATCGTGTTGCGCTTGCTTCGTCTACCCAACAAGATACAGCGCGGCAATCGACACCTGTCGAGAATCAGTCATAGTCTTACAGCGACGCCAATTGGTGTCGCTGTTGTGTTCATGGAGCCTGTTTGGCCCAACGGAGGACATGATGACTATGCTTGAACTGCCCGCCTCACAGGGGATGCGTCCGCGCTATATATCATCTGAGGTTCGCTCTATTGAACGTATGTTACCATTAGTAAAGGAGCACATAGCCATGATCGTCATCATGCAGAGCAACGCGACGGAAGACCAGATCGCGACGGTGTTGGAACGCTTGACGGAGCATGACTTACGCGGTCATCTTTCACAGGGTGAGGAGCGCACCATTATTGGTGTGGTCGGTGCCGCTATTCCGCCAACCTTGCCGGAGCAGCTTGAGGTGTTGGACGGCGTGCAGGAGACGGTGCGGATCACGCGGCCATACAAACTTGTGGCGCGCGAGTTTCACCCGCACAACAGCGTGGTCGCTGTCAACGGCGTCACCGTTGGCGGCAATAGCTGTGCTGTCATTGCCGGACCGTGCTCGGTCGAGAGCGAGGAGCAGATCGTTGAGACGGCGCGCGCGGTGCAGGCAGCGGGCGCGACCATGTTGCGTGGCGGAGCGTTCAAGCCGCGTACCTCACCGTACGCCTTCCGCGGGCTGGGCGAGGAGGGGCTGTGCATGCTGGCGACGGCTCGCGCTGAGACTGGCCTGCCGGTCGTGACTGAAGTCATGACGCCCATGGATGTTGCGTTGGTCGCTCGTTACGCCGACGTGCTGCAAATCGGCGCGCGCAACATGCAAAACTACCAGTTGCTGGAGGAGGCTGGTCGTAGCGGCATGCCGGTGTTGCTCAAGCGTGGTTTGTCCGCTACATTCGAAGAATGGCTGCTGTCAGCGGAGTATGTCGTCGCGCAGGGCAACCCAAACGTCATCTTGTGCGAGCGCGGCATCCGCACATTCGAAACAGCCACCCGCAACACCATGGATCTGAACGCCGTGGCGCTGGCGAAGCGCCGCAGCCATCTACCGGTAATCGCCGACCCGTCGCATGGAACCGGCAAATGGTACCTTGTTGCGCCGTTGGCTTTGGCCGCGATTGCTGCGGGCGCGGACGGACTGATTATCGAAGTACATCCTGATCCGGATCGCGCCCGCTCCGACGGCTCGCAGTCGCTCAATGTCGAGAACTTTGGCGCGTTGATGCGGCAATTGTCGACGGTGGTAGCGGCGATGGGCCGCACATTGGCCGAGCAGGGAGCTTACGAAGATACATCATTAATCCACTAACTTGTTGTGTGAACCTTGTGTGTCGTGCCGCTTCCTAATCACTTATTCAGGGTACACAAGGTTCTTCCTTGACACTCCCATGCCGCATGCTATAATGCAGCAGCCTCGTTGAACATAAGAGTAATGGGAGAGATACGCCTGTGAGAAGGCCACATACGCGCTTACGGAATGCATGTATTGCAACCTCCGTCATTGTTCTGGTGCTCTTACTTACTGGTCAGGTACTCCCTACATATGGTGTATCTTACGATGTGGCATCCATTGCCGCAGTACAGGCGCAGCCCTTGTTTCAGGGTGCACCACAGTTGACACCTACCTCCCCAAGCAGTGGGCAACAGGATGCTACGCCGGGATCTGCAGTTACATTTACAGTGTCGCTTCAAAATACAGGCACTACTTCAGACACATTTACGATAGATATTCCACGATCCTGTTCACAAGATGTACCCGGATGCAGTGACAGCCTGAACGTCACAACTGCACAACTCACACAAAATCAATCAACATCGATTTAAATAACGGTCATTCTACCTGCGAATGCAAGTCCAAATACTACCGCACGTACAACTGTTAGAGCTGTGGCAGGATCTGGAGCTAATCCACCGTCAGCACAAACCATTCTGAGTACAAGGGTAGTTGCTCCAACACCTACTCCAACACTTACTCCAACACCTACCACGACGCCAACAACAGAGCCTACGATAACTCCCACGCCAACAACAGCGCCGGGCTGTCCTGATAGAGATGATCCTGGCGATACTATGAATGGTGCGAAGCTGCTGCTGGTGAATGTGCCGGAAAACCATGGCATCTGTACCCAGGGCGATATAGATTTCTTCAAGTTTGCTGGCATCGGCGGCAAGGTTTATACAATCGATATTATCAGCATGGACGCGGGTCTTGATCTTGTGCTTGACCTCTATGATGACAAGGGGCGCTTGCTGACCTCGAATGACGATTTTTATCTCCATGCCCCTACACCGACGCCTGTCACGTACAGCGCTCCTCCCGCAACCGATCTTCGTCCACGCATCGATTCGTTCAAGGTTCCCTACAATGGGTTGTACTATGTACGTGTGCGTGATACGCTAAATGTTGGCGGTCAGAGTAAAGCGTATACGATAGTCGTGCAAGGTGAGAGCTACGGACCGACGCCCGCCACGATTACCGAAGTCTGCCGCGATCTGTATGAGGAAGATGGTCTGCCGGAAGAAGCTACGCTGATTACATCGAATGAAATACAACCTACCCATGTGCTCTGCCCATCGGGCGATGCCGATTGGGTGCGATTCTTCGGCAAAGCTGGCAAAACCTATTATCTCTACACCGACAGCCGTCCATACGAGAACAACCCGCAGCTGAATGACTCAACTGAGGCCGGTGCTGACACAGTACTTTATTTGTTTGACCGCGACGGTGTGTCGCTCATCACATTCAATGATGATATTCAGGGCAATGACTCCACTGCGCAGTCTCTTGACTCCGAAGTGCGCTTTGTGCCAACCGTGGATGGCTTTTACTATGCACAGGTGAAAAATACTGGCGATATCGGCAATCAATTTATCGAGTATGATCTGGTTCTGAAGCTGTGCTTACCAGGTCAGGAATGTGGTCGTGGACCAGCGCCTGTTCCTGCGCCGGGCGTCATTACCTCGACGCCTGAAACAACAGAGACTACGCCAACATCCACCTCGACAACCCCGACTGCCACAGAAATATCGTTTGGCGATGAAACGGCAACGGCTGAAATTGGTGGCTCAGCGCCGCTGAAGGCGCTCGATGCGGTCGGCGGGCCGGTCCATGGCTTTGCTGATACATCGTTCCAAAGAGAATGGATGCGCAGCGATCGCCCTGTGGCAGAGCAGCGTGCTTCACGCAGCTGGCTGTGGGGGCCGGGGGGGCTGACCACTCGCTCAGAAAGTTACGCGCAGTTGGCGGGTGGTATGCGTCAGGTACAATACTTCGACAAAGGCCGCATGGAGATGAATGACCCTGCAGGTGATCGTAACAGCCGCTGGTTTGTGACGAGCGGTCTGCTGGTGAAAGAACTCATCAGCGGGCGCATGCAGGTCGGCGACAATGAGTTCGTGCAGCGCAACCCGGCAGATGTGCCGATTGCTGGTGACGCGAACGACGCCAGCGCGCCGAACTACGGGAGCTTTGCCGGGGTTACGGGGCAAACGTTTGCTGATCGTACTGGACAGCAGGCAGCGCAGCAAATTGATCGCGCAGGTCATGTCAGTGATTATACTGGTCCACGTCGTTCTGCAGCAACGCTGACACACTTTGTGCCAGAAACTGGACATAACGTCGCGCAAATCTTCTGGACGTATCTTAATACACAAGGCACCGTATACGAGAACGGTCGTTACAGTACAGGTAATGTGCTCGACTGGGTTTTCACGCTCGGCTACCCAATCAGTGAACCGTACTGGGCGCATGTGCATGTTGGCGGGGTGGAGCGCGACGTGTTGGTGCAGGTGTTTGAGCGGCGCGTGCTGACCTATTCGCCAGATAACCCTGCAAACTGGCAGGTAGAAATGGGTAACGTTGGCCGCCACTATTACTTGTGGCGCTATGGCGAAAATCTCCCTTCCTAGACGTGCGACTTTTCTGTGCTGCGTGGCCAGCAACATGCATCAACACGCCCCACCTGTACAGATGGGGCGTGCTATTTGCACAAGAAAACGCGTTCTTGTAAACGTACGAATGATTATGGCTGCAAGCCACTGTTGATGTTGCTGAACACCGTGCTGACCTGACCACCAAGGATGCGCAGGATGCCGATCACGACGATAGCGATAAGAACAAGAATAAGTGCGTACTCGACCAGGCCCTGGCCCTCTTCCTTAGCAAAGAAACTGCGGATCATGATAGGTAACTCCTTGTAGATGTAGTGTTAGAACGTGTGATAGCGAGACAACTCGGATGAGCGATACCGACGTGAGCAGAAACAACTACGGCTGCAAGCCACTGTTGATGTTGCTGAACACCGTGCTGACCTGACCACCAAGGATGCGCAGGATGCCGATCACGACGATAGCGATAAGAACAAGAATAAGTGCGTACTCGACCAGGCCCTGGCCCTCTTCCTTAGCAAAGAAACTGCGGATCATGATAGGTAACTCCTTGTAGATGTAGTGTTAGAACGTGTGATAGCGAGACAACTCGGATGAGCGATACCGACGTGAGCAGAAACAACTACGGCTGCAAGCCACTGTTGATGTTGCTGAACACCGTGCTGACCTGACCACCGAGGATGCGCAGGATGCCGATCACGACGATAGCGATAAGAACAAGAATAAGTGCGTACTCGACCAGGCCCTGGCCCTCTTCCTTGGCAAAGAAACTGCGGATCATTTTTGTCACCCCCTTTCGTTATTGTGTACTACGTTGTTCGGTATGTATATATAATGACATAGACTATAAGTGAACTCAATGAGGTGATGGTACCAAGCTGATTTAGTACTGAGCGTAAAGTTTCTAGGTTCCTAAAGTTTAGCTTTCATTGTACATGCTGTACAATTACTATATACTATAAGCAGGCAGGCGTGAGAAAGTTTTTATTTGATTTTGACAACATGTCCTCTGTTAGCGCGTATCCACGCCGTTCGCGGCGGCTCCGCGATGACCCTATAGATACCATTACGCATCTTGCCGATACCATTGGGCCACGCGGCGCAACTGGCCTGCATGAGGCGCAGGCAGCTGCCTATTTTAATGGGCGGCTACGGCGCGCAGGGCTCGACGTATCAGCCGAGGTGTTTAAGACACGGCTTGTGCCTGGATGGGACGATGTAGTAGTTGCGTGCATGGGCCTGATAGCCGTCGTGCTGGATATCTGGCTGCCGCTGCCTGCGCTGTTGCTCTTCGTACTTATGTGGGGCTGGGCAATGTGGCTCGTTGCTCGCGAGGCGCGCCCATTGCTCAGCGGCGAGCGCGAAAGCCAGAATGTGGTAGGCATTCGGGCTATTGGCTCTACAACTGCTCGCTGGCGTCTGGTAGTGCTTGCACCGCTCGACTCACCTCCTGCGGTTGGGCCACTTGTACGTCTGCTGGTTGTGCGTCCACGCGCAACCGTTAGCATGGCATTGGCGACGGTGGCGCTGGTGGTGTGTGGCGCAGCCAGATGGTACACTGGTCATGCATGGTGGTGGTACGCGCAATGGTTGCCGCTTGTGCTGCTGCTGCTGCTTGCAGGTGCTCAGTTCATGCTGTTGCGGGCACAACCTTCGCCTGGAGCTGCGCACCATGCCGGTGCGCTGGCGGTGCTTTTGTCGACCGTGGAAGAACTCGTTGCCATGGAACGTGTCGAGATGTGGGCGGTCGGCATTGGCGCAACAACCCGCTCATCTGACGGGGTGACAGACTTGTTGCGCCGCTATCCGTTTGAACAAGAGTTAACTCTGTTCGTGAGCCTGGAGGGTCTAGGCAGCGGAACATTGTGCTATCTCACGCGCGAAGGCGTGTTTCGCGAACATGTGGCCGACCCGCTGCTGCTGAAACTGGTTGCAGCGGCGGACGCAGCCGATCCGCTCATCGATGTTGAGCCGCGCCCGTTGCGCAATCGCACGCTGATCGGGCATGCGCTTCATCGTGCCGGGCGGCGCGTGCTTACTATGACCTGCCTTGACGACAACGGTCACGCGCCGCGCGTGGGCAGCATGCAGGACGTGCCCGCCACGATTGACGCATCGATGTTGGAGCGAGCGGTGCGGCTGCTCGCTGGCATGGCGCAGCAGCTTGATGCGCTGCAAGACGAGCCAGGCAAGCCAGAGCGTTAGGCTCGTCCGAGCGCTTCCTCAGAAAAGATTGGCACACCTTCCATGGTTTCGGCAATAATGTTGTCAACAACGTCTTTTAGATCATTCGTTTGTTGATAAACGGCAAGTTGCCGATCGGCGCTGCTACCCTGCTCGCACATTGTCAGCAAATATTCAACATCTTTGCGGCTCCCCAGTTCGTCTACTACATCATCAACCAGTTCCACCATCTCGTGGACCAACGCTTTAGTTTCCACTTCCTTGCGCTTGCCAAAGTCAATCATTTTGCCATTGAGTCCCCAGCGCTGCGCCCGCCATTTGTTCTCCATGATCAACGCACGACGGTAAACGCGAAACGTTGTGTTACCCTCGAACATGCGATGGAATTTCACAATGAACGCCTGCATGGTGGCGGCGAGCGCCATGCACTCATCCACTTTCGTAGCAATGTCGCACACACGGAACTCAAGCGTGCCGAAGCTGGGATGCGGGCGTAAATCCCACCAGATTTTCTTGCCGTTATCAATGCAGCCAGTATCAACGAGAAGATTTACATAATTATCAAACTCGGAGCGCGAGTGAAACGTTGGCGGAATGCCGGTGCGCGGGAAGTTCGAGAAGATCGACGCGCGGTACGACCGGAAGCCGGTGTTGCGCCCCATCCAGAATGGCGACGAACTCGACAGTGCCAGCAGGTGCGGCAAGATATAGCGCACAGTGTTCATCAACTCGATTGAAACTTCATTATTCGGCATGCCGACATGCACATGCATGCCAAAGATCAGCAGTTGCAATGCAAGTTGCTGCATCTCCTCAACCACACCTTTGTAGCGTTCGAACGGCGTGATCTCCTGGTTCATCCACGATGAGATTGGGTGCGTGCCTGCGGCGGCGATCTTCAGGCCATGCACTGCTGCTAGGCTCGCGATCGTCGAGCGCAGCCGCACTACCTCGTCGCGCGCTTCCTGCACATTGCGGCATGGCTTGGTGCCGACTTCCACAATACTTTGGTGCATCTCCGGCTTGATCTGTTCGCGCAGTACCATGTGGCCGCGATCGAGTATCTGCGTAATATAGGAACGTAGCTCGCGGGTTTCTGGGTCAATAACCTGGTACTCTTCTTCGATGCCAATCGTGAACGGAAAGTCGGGTGATGAAGGATCATAGGAGATGCTCATGGTAGCCTCCATGTGAATACACAACGCTGGTTGTATATTCGTGGTTCGTGGTTTTCAGTGCGTATTCTAGCTTTCATCAATAACAAACGTCGGCACGGTTGATCCGCCACCGGCGGTGACGTTCAGCAACGTCACAGTGGAAAGCCGTGTGAGGCAGCCCTCACAGTGCGTGCCGAACAAAAATGGATCGCTGTCAACCAGTCGCCGCCCAATTTGCACTTGGCCGTCGATGAGCGCCGGGTAGTCCTCGTAGGCAATTTCGACTCGCTCCTGCACCACGAACGGCGCCTGCTGCGCTTCCTTGAGCGCGCGGTCCCATTCGTCGGCGCTGCTTTCCCAGCCGACCACAATGCCTTTGCCACCGTATTCATCGTTTGGCTTCAGCAGCAACCGCTCCCTGTTGGCGCGAGTAAAGGCGACCAGATCAATCTGTTCGCCTTGATATGTCGTCGTGCCGTCGGCCACAATGCGCGTCCACGGCACATGCCGTGCAATTGCCTCTTGCTGCTCGGCGGAAAACATCGGCTGCACGGCTTCGTCAGTCAGCAAGGCAAAAATCGATTTTTTGTGTAGCAGCTTGGCGCGAAACGAATTCATCATGCAGACCTTGCCGTCGGCGTAAGCGCGCATGAGCGGGTGCGCCAGCGCTTCGTCGCCGTAATGCATGAGCAGTTCCGAAGTCAGCACGCGCTTGTACACAAACGTGATCGGCACCTCGGCGCTGGTCGTCGGCACCAAGCTTTCGGCGTTGCGAGCGTAGAGCGTGCCGTCGCGGTACACCAGATCGTCGGGCGTGCAGATGACGGCATTCAAGCCATGCTGATGAAAGTAGTTCTGGAATAGTAAGAACTCGGAGCGCGTCGGTAATCCGGACCAGTCAAGAATGGCGATCTGCGGGTCGCCGTTGCCACCGTAAGCGCGCCATGTGCGCAGCAGCGTTTCGAGTAACAGATGCCGCGCTGGCATTGGCTCAATCTGGTAGCGCTCAGCGAACTGCCGCATCACTGGCAGCTGCAAAAACACCTCGGAAAGCTCATCTTGATAAGCAATTGCCGCCGGGCTTTCGGCGTTGTACTCCACGAATTGGAGCGACGAGCCATCCACTGTCAGAAAGGTGTCCATGCGCGAATGGGCGCTCGGGTCTTCGTAGCCGGGGTCCATGGCGATCAGCGCTTCCTCGCCGGGTGTGAGCATGAGGCCGGCGCGTAGCGATGGGTCTTTTAGCATGGCAAGGCCGAGCGTGCGGGCCGCATCGCTTACCAATTCACAACTGTGCCGCAAGGTCGTGTACTGGTCGCGCGTCATCATACGCGGGCGCAGCACCGTAGTGAGCGGCCGCTCACCGAAGAACAGATTATGAGCGCGCAACTGCTCGGTCAGCATGGCCTGCGTTGCCTCAGCCGTGCCCTGATCGAGCAGTTCATGATAGTATGTGATTGCCTGTTCGAGCATTGTCAACACCTTCATATACAATCAGAAGTACGCCTTCTTACTTCTGTTGTTCCGTGTAGAGCAATTTATGCCACATGGCCTCACGCGGCTCTTTACGACCTTCTTGCGCCTTGGCGATGCACATATCGGCCATCTTACTTACCACCCAGTCAAAAAACTTTTGCTTGAGCGACCAGTAGTCCATGTCCGGCGCGGGGTTGGTGAAATCGATCGCGTAGGGCACGCCATCCTTGATCGCGAACTCACAGGTGTTCATGTCATAGCCTAGCGCGCGGCACAGCTTCAGCGCGTCGGCCACCACGCGGTCGTGCTCCTCGGTGGTCATGTAGTCTGGCACGTCGAAGTAGCGATTGGGGTACGGCTCGCTCACATCGAATTTAATCGGCAGAATATGTTCCTGCCCGATGCACAGGCAGCGCACGTACTTGTCCCACTCAATAAACTCTTGCAGCATCATGCATTCCGTGCCGGTCTGGTTGTACGCTTCCCAGAGCTGATTCATGTCGTACAATTTGTACACATTTTTGAAGCCGCCGCCTGACGAAGGCTTCAAAATCAGCGGAAATCCGCCGACGGCTTCGACATGCTGCTCCCACGGAATCGCTTCGTACAGGTTGCGCAGCGACTCGTTGGGAACAATGCCCTCAATGTAGCTGTGTGATGGCAGCGCGACCGAGCGCGGGTGCGCCACGCCAATCTGGGTGGCAATCGTCGCGCCGGTGAACTTATCGTCGGCGCTCCACCAGAATGGATTGTTGACCACCTCGGTGCCCATGATATACGCCGTTTTGAGGAACGTGCGATAATACGGAATTTCGTGCGAAATGCGATCTACAATCACATCATACGGGCTTTCTTCTGCCATATACGTGCCGTTTAGCTTCACAAACTCGGCAGTCACGCCCTGGTTGCGGCGGTTCACCTCCTCGATGAATCCCCCGGGCCATGTATTCTCACGGCCCACCATGATGCCAATTTTCTTTGTCAACACGAGCCTCCTTCAGCTCATATGATCCTTGAAAAAGGTTAGAACTCGCTGCCACGAGTCCTGCGCGGCCTCCGCGTTATGGTTCCGTCCTTGATTGAAAAAAGAATGCTTTGCGCCAGAGTATATTTTGATATCATTCGCAATATGATACTCGTCGAGCGCGGCGTCGAGCTTGCGGCCTGATCGGGCTGTGAAGTCGTCTCCTGGATAAGAACCAACCACCGGGCATGCGCGCGCCACAGCATCAAACGGGCGCGGATTCATCCCGTAGTACGGTGCAATGGCACGCAGGCGATTGTCGGCGCAGGACCATGCGATCGAGAGGCTACCGCCCAGACAATAGCCGACTGCCCCGACACGATGCGCGATCACTTCCGGCTGTTCGACAAGGTAATCAAGTGCCGCGCGCAGATCGCGAATGCCGCCATGATCGAGCGAATGGAACAGCAACCCGCGCATCATGCGGAACATGCACCACATTTTGCTGCGATCACCGAATAAATCGACTGCAAGCGCGAGGTAGCCTTCGTTGGCAAAGCGGCGGGCAATATCTTTGATGTCGTCATTGAGGCCGTATGCCTCATGAATGATGACCAGCGCCGGAAATGGGCCTGCACCGTCCGGCTGCGCAAGGTAGCCGTTGAGTTGCGGCAGGGTACTGGCCGGAAAGGTAACGTCGCGTGTGGTTGGCGGCATCCGCGTGCCTTTCTATTGCATGTTTAGCTAAGAACCACCAACAAAGCAAATTGCTAATCCGGGCCGCCGATGTACTGCAGAATCATCTGCTGCCAGTACGGCCAATCGTGTGCCCAGCCATTCCACCAGCGCATGGCATGCCAGATATTCTTGCTCCACAGCGCTTGCGAGAAGCGCGCGTTGACCTCCGCCGCGGCGTCGCCTTCACCAATCGCCATGATAATTTCTAGTTTTCGCAACTGTTGTGCCAAATCGCCTTCCTGCAGTCCAGTAATAAACTCCATGGGGTTGTGATAGTACACTTCTTCGTCGTGGTAGTCGCCCACAAAGCGCCGCATGTCGTAGTAGCCCGCCAGCCCGATGATGCGCCGAAAGTGTTGCGGATGGCGCATGCCTATCAGCATGGCATGTGACGCGCCGAACGAGCAGCCGTGGAGCATGGTGAAGGTGTTGCTGTTCTGCGAGCGGGTGAACGGCAGCACTTCATTGATGATGTAGTCTTCATATTGGTCATGGCGGTGCAAGCGGCCACGAGGGTGCGCCCATTCGCAATACCAACTCTCGGCGTCTACGCTGTCCACACAGATCAGCTGAATCCAGCCCTGTTCCAGATGTTGACGTAGAGCGTTGACCATGCCGCGATCTTCGTACTCGTAGAAACGGCCCTGCGAGGTGGGAAATACGATCACAGGTGCGCCAGCGTGCCCAAACATGAGCAGTTCCATCGGACGCTCCAGCGATGGGCTTTCCCAGTGGTGGTAAGCGCGATGCATGACGGTCGCTTTCTTGCTTCACAGCGTGCGGATGCGGTGCAGCTATGATACTGCTGCTTGTACATTATTGTCAATTGCTGCTCGGCTGTGCAACTTTTTTGGGCATGGGCGCGTATCATGTAGCATAGAAGTTTGGTAATGGGAAGTGAGATTGGACACACTTTGGGGAACATCATGACAACCGTTTCGCCGCGCTGTGAGCACTGCGGCTTTACCAATCCAGATGATGCGCGCTTTTGCATTGCATGCGGGCAGTCGCTTGTGCCCGCCGCAACCGGTGCGACGACCAAGCTGGCGGGGATACCATGCCCGGCCTGCCGCACCGTGAATCCGGATGATGCGCACTTTTGTGTGATATGTGGCCGCAGTTTTGGCACAGCCACGCCGCGCCCGCAGCCAGCCAGCCGCCCGCGCCATGCGCCGCATGCGAGCGCGCCCCGAGTTGCTCCGCATCCGCAGCCATGGCGCACGGGAACCAGCCAGCGGCGCGCCCGCCAAACCAATACGGGGATGATCTTGCTGCTGGGGATGGTTTTCCTGCTGATGACCGGCATGATCTGGCCGGGCGTCCTGCTGTTGATCGGCGTGGTGAAATATGTAGATGCGGCGAGCGCAGGCCACCAGCGCCATGGTCTTCAGTCGTTGCTATGGCTGGGCGGCTTGACGATTTTGTTCGCGACGCATACGTTTTGGCCGGGCATTGTGGTGTTGGCGCTGCTCAGCTGGATGCTCAAGCTGTAACGGATGCGTGGCTAGCTTTGGGCTGATTGCTCGGTGGTGTGCAGCACATGGAGCAGCGCCCGCGCGTAGGCAGCCTCGGCCTCGAACGCTTCGAAGTCGAGTTCCTCGCCGTTGAGCGTGATGCGGCAGCGGTAGCCCGTGCCGTAGCGGTCAAGGCGCAGCATGGCATCAGGCCCAATTGCCTCGGCCAGCGCTTCGCGTAGCTGCGCCTCGCTCGGCATCCACACCACATCGGTCATCATGATATAGTCCAACGCCCACTCGGAGCTGCCGTGGAAGGTCACAACCGGGTGGCCGTTGTATTTTTGAAGCAGCGCCGTCAGCTGGCTGACTACGAACACCTGATTGTCCATCTGTAAATTGGGCACAGCAAAGTGGTCACGCTCGGCCGGCTGCCACACAAGGCCAGCTTCTCGCAATTTTTGCGCAAGCTCAACGTTAATCATTCTTTATTCCTTTCTGGTGCCGCATCGTTTGGCGCTGACACCTGCCTATGCTATAATTCATCATACGGCCTTGAATTGGTATTGTACACCGCATTGCTCGGGCGTGCTTGGAAGCGTACATGCCGCAGGTAAAAGGCCTTTTTCATTAGAGTTGTACCGTGCGTTGTCCTTACTGCCAACATCAAGAAACGGACGTAATCGATACCCGCAAGCTCAATGGCGGCGAGTCGATTCGCCGTCGGCGCAAATGCTCGGCATGCGGGCGGCGCTTCACGACCTATGAGCGCGTTGAGTCGGTCAGCCTCACTGTGGTCAAGAAAAACGGCGAGCGCGAGCCGTACGACCGTGAAAAGCTTCATGCGGGGCGTGCGCACGGCCTGCTACCGTCGTCCGGTGCCGGCCCAGCAGCTTGATCAATTGGCGAATGATGTCGAGGCGGCGCTGATGACGCTTGATGAGCAGGAGGTCTCTTCCTCTACCATTGGCGATCTGGTCATGGCGCGCCTGCGCGAGATTGACGACGTGGCTTACATCCGCTTTGCGTCGGTGTATCGCTCATTTACCGATATTGGCAAGCTGCGCGAGGCAGTTGACGAGTTACTTGAACAAGAATCATAGTAGCGTGCTACTATGGAAACGATACTGAGGAGTTTGTCTGCTATGGGAGTTGACGTTTCGGAGCAGCGCGACCAGCAGGATGCTGATAAGGCGGCGAAGAAGGCACGTGAGCGTGTGGAGCAAAGCATGCAGGAGCAGCCGCAGCACGAAAGCCGCGTGGCGCAGGCCGTGCGCTATGTGCGCGAGGGCATGTCACAGTTACGGTGGGGGTTGGTGCTGCTGCTTGCCCTCGCGGCAGGCGTGCTGATGCCGCTGTCGGTGTCGCAGTCAGGGCCGCTGTCGCTACTGGCAGGCATTGTGCCGGTTGGCGCGGGACTGATTATCGGGCGGCGCGTGCGCGGCTACTACGGCTTGCATGGCTTTGTAACGGGCCTTATTGCGGCGGTGATCTCGCTCATCATCATCAATGTTGTGATTTTTTACACGCCGCTCGGCGTGGCGCTGCAACAAGCGACGGCCAGTAGCACCGCCGCAAGTGGCGGGACTGCGGCAGTGCCGTCGTTGGCATCCATTGCATGGCAACTGAGCAGCTTTATTCCGTTTTCGCTGCTGACGTTTTGCACTTTCGGCGCGGTCATGTCAGGCCGCACTGAGGAGCGCAACCGGGCCATGCGCGACGAGGTTGAGTCGCGCGGCGGTCGGCTGGAGAAGCCGGGCACCATTCGTACGCTGGAAGATATACGCGGCCTGTCGCTGCCGCAATTCGGATCGTACGTCAGCGCGCTGTTCAAGAAACAAGGCTTTCAGTTCAAAGATTATCGGTTTGTCGATAAAGACAAGCATCTTGATTTTTGGATGGAGTACCAGGAAGAGTTGTGGCATCTTCGGCTGACGGTGCAGGACAAAGTTAATCCGGGTACCATTGAAAGTCTGGTGCAGGACATGCGCCGCGAAGGCACGAGCAAGGGCGTAGTAGTGACATCAACCGAATTTACATCTGCGGCGCTGAAGTCGGTTAAAGGCCGTTCGATTGTGCTCATGGACGGGCCAACGCTCTTTGAAATAGCAGAGAAATAGTGTTGAGAACTGGGAAACGAGCACCAGGAATTCTGTTGATTATGCCATGATCTGGTTCTTAGTGCCTGGTTTGTGGAGTGTGTTGGAGTACATATGCGAATCGATCTTCAAGGAAAAATTGCGCTGGTAACCGGTGCGTCGCGCGGGATCGGGCGGGCGATTGCTATTGCGCTGGCTGAGTCGGGCGCAACGGTTATTGTCAATTACAAGAATAACGCTGCTGCTGCCGACGAGGTGGTGCAGGCGATAGGCGCGGCGGATGGCAGGGCGCAGGCTGTGCAGGCCGATGTGAGCGACGCCGCCCAGATCGAGCAGTTATTCAAGCAGATCGTCGCCGAGCATGGGAAGATCGATATTCTGGTGAATAACGCGGGCATTACTCGCGACACGCTGCTGTTGCGCATGAAGGAAGAAGATTTTGACGCCGTACTCGACACGAACTTGCGCGGTGTGTTTCTGTGTACCAAGGCAGCACTCCGTCCCATGACCAAAGCGCGTGGCGGGCGCATTATCAACATCACGTCGGTGGTAGGGCTGATGGGCAACGCCGGGCAGGCGAATTACGCGGCTGCCAAGGCGGGGGTGCTGGGCTTTACCAAGAGCGTGGCTCGCGAAATGGCTTCGCGCAACATCACGGTGAACGCTGTTGCGCCGGGCTACATCGAAACCGAATTGACCGGCGTGCTTGGCGAAGATGTGCGGGCGGCAATCCTTGAAAATATACCGCTTGGTCGCCTTGGCCAGCCGCAGGATGTGGCAAACATGGTCTGTTTCCTGGCGTCTGATGCAGCCGCGTACATCACGGGTCAAACGATTACGGTTGACGGCGGGATGGTGATGCAGTAGTTTCATTGGATTTGCGAGTGGGGATTTACGGTTAGTGGAGGGGTAGAGCTCTGCATCGTACATGTAACGTATGTTTAAAAAAGTTTTAATTGCAAACCGGGGCGAGATCGCCGTTCGTATTGTGCGCGCATGCCAAGAGATGGGTATTCGTTCGTTGGTGGCGTTTTCCGAGGCCGACCGCGACTCCATGGCCGTTCGGCTGGCCGATGAGTCGTTCTGTATCGGCCCGGCAGCGCCCGCCCGTTCGTACCTCAACCCGCCTGCGTTGATCACCGCCGCGCTGATTACTGGTTGTGATGCCATTCACCCTGGCTATGGCTTTTTATCAGAAAATGCCTATTTTGCTGAGATATGCGGCCAGTGTAACCTGATCTTCATCGGCCCATCGCCTGATGTCATCCGGTTGATGGGCGACAAAGCAATGGCACGCCGTACCATGCGCGAGGCCGGCATGCCGGTCATTCCCGGCTCGGATGGCGTGCTGCGCGGCGCAGAAGAAGCGCTGGAAGTGGCGCGCGACATCGGCTATCCGGTGCTGCTCAAGGCAGTAGCTGGTGGCGGCGGGCGCGGCATGCGCGTGGTGCAGGAAGAAAGCGAACTGCCGCGCGCGTACAGCACGGCGCGCGCGGAGGCGGAGGCAGCGTTTGGTCAGGGCGATTTGTACATGGAGCGCTATTTGACCGGCATGCGTCACGTCGAAATTCAGGTGTTGGCCGACCAGCATGGCAACGCTATTCACCTGGGCGAGCGCGACTGCTCAGTGCAGCGGCGGCACCAGAAGATCATTGAAGAAGCGCCCTCTCCGTCGGTCAGTTCGGATGTGCGTGATTCCATGGGTGAGGCGGCGCTGCGGGGCGTGCGGGCGCTTAACTATACCAATGCTGGCACCATGGAGTTTTTGTATGGACCTGACGGCAACTTCTACTTCATGGAAATGAACACTCGTTTGCAGGTCGAGCACCCGGTGACCGAGATGGTTTACGGCATCGATCTGGTGCGTTGGCAACTGCGCATTGCTGCTGGTGAGCGCTTGACGGTCACTCAGAAAGACGTTAGAATACGCGGGCATGCGATTGAATGCCGCATCAACGCAGAAGACCCAACGCGTGATTTCTTGCCGTCGGCGGGCGAAGTTGAATTCTTTTTGCCACCCGGTGGCCCCGGGGTACGTATCGACTCGCATTTGTATGCAGGCTATACACCTCCAGGCATGTATGACTCGCTCATTGCGAAAATTATTGCCTGGGCGGAAACGCGCGACGAAGCTATTGCACGCATGCAGCGGGCGCTCACCGAGTGTGTCATCACAGGCATGACGACAACCCTGCCGTTTCAACTGACCGTGTTGAGCGATCCAGTCTTTCAGGAAGGGGCATTCGACCTGAGCTTTTTAGCTCAGATGATGGAGCGACAACGAGCACAACGTGACGGTCGTGGCTAGCAGCACTGTGGCACCAAATGTGCTCACGCTGGTAAGCACAGCAGTACGAGCTGTTCCGGGCGTGGTTCGCCTGGCAGAGAGCGGGGAAGCGCCCCCGCCGCACGTATTGCATGGCACAGGTGTTGTTGTTTCTTTCGGCGGCGATGGTCTGACAATCGCCTGCTGGGTTCATGCCGCCATGGATATGTCGTTGCTCGCTATGGGTCTCGCTATTCAGGCAACAGTTGCTGCTGTTCTCAGTGACAATGCGGGGCTGACGGTGCGAGAAGTGAACGTATACATTCTAGATGTGGAGTGCAGCCGTGGCTAGTTTACGCCATCGCGTGCGAATTGCGGCGTTGCAATCGCTGTTTGAGCTTGATGCAACTGACCACGCACCCGATGTTGTCGTAGCGCGCCGTGCTGAAGAAGAGCAGTTGCCGCCAGATGGCGAACGCTTTCTGAAGCGGCTCGTGTTTGGCGCGTGGGAGCATCAATCCTATCTCGATCGTATCATCGAGGAGGCGGCCCCGAGTTGGCCAGTTAGCCAGATGCCGGGCGTCGATAAGGCTGTGTTGCGCATTGCGCTCTACGAGATTTTGATAGACGATGTCGAGAAAACGCCGGTCAAGGCTGTGATCAATGAAGCAGTCGAGCTTGGCAAGCATTTCGGCAGCGATAATTCGGGTCGGTTTGTCAACGGCGTGCTTGGCACAGTCGTTACGCGTTATATTGAAGGACAATCAGAATAATACGTGTTCTGAAAGGACCGAAAGGAGCACCCTATGCCTGCGCCTGATATGGAGGCTCGGCTGAAGAAAATTGTTGCGGAACAGCTCGGTGTGGATGAAAGCAAGATCGTGCCAAGCGCTCGCTTTACCGAGGATCTGAATGCTGACTCGCTGGATCTCGTCGAAATGATCATGTCGTTGGAAGAAGAATTCGGCGTCGAAATTCCAGATGAGGATGCGGAGAAAATCGTAACGGTTCAGGACGCTATTAATTACATTGACACGCATTCCTCAGAGGCGTAGGCTCGCCGCCCGCGCAGACAAACGACAATCTGGTTTTTGCGTACACCGCACCACAGATCATGCCGTGAGATTGGGTGGCTTTAGCACCTGTCAAAACGCGTCTGTGGTGCGTTTTTTTATGAGGTCGCTATGAATATCCTTGGGATCGGTCCCGGTGAACTGATCCTGATCATGATCATCTTGCTGGTGGTTGTGGGGCCAGAGCGGCTGCCCGGTCTGGCACGTCAGGGTGGACAGATGCTGGTGCGCGCCCGTAATTGGGTGCAACACTCGCCGGACGCAGCAATGGTGCTGCGCGCCCGGCAGGAGATTGAGCAGGAGCTGTCGATGCTGCGCTCAAGTTTGATGGAAGTGCAAAGTGCTCGCGATGAAATGATGGCAGTTGCCAAGCAGGTTAATCAGACTATCACGGAAGATTTTGGCGGAGCGGTCAAGGATATTACCAAAACAATCAATGAGGAAGGCCGCAAAGCTATCCAACAGAATACCGCCGATGCCGTCAAGGCGGCGAACACCGCCACGCAGGCGGCCGAAAATGCTATGGAGGCTGCTGAGTCAGTGGCACCTGTTTCTGATGCGCTCGCCAATGGCACCACAGCTGCGGTGGAGAATGGCACTCAATCTGTGCTCGATACAACTGCACATCAGAATGGCCAGACGGTGGCGCGGGCGCGCACCCGTAGCGAAAGCTTTGGTGCGAAGTCGTCCGGTGGGTCTGGCGAGCAGGTTCCACAATCTTCGCAACCAGACAGGCATTCTTCTGAAAGCGTTGCCTCCACTGAACTGCGCATGCTTGCCGAGCAAATGCAAACCATGCTGCGTGACATGCAATCACTGCACCAGGAGCTGCGCGAGCGCGGGCTGCTGGGCGACACGTGGCAAATGCCTTCTACATCTACAACCCCGCTATCTGCTGACGAACCGTCAGAATTGCCAACATTGGTTGGGGCGGAATCCGAGGAGCGGCTACAATAATGTTACCATTATCTTGGATCGCAGGTATTATCATTGTGCTTCTGGTGACGCCAGTGCTTGCCATGCTAGTGGTGCAACGGATCATTCCGCTTACCGTAGCAGAAGAGGACGTTGCGCTGGACGAGCCAGCGTTTGAGTTTGAGACGCTGCGTGATTTTTGGGATAGCATGGTCCCGCACCTAACTGAGCTGCGCGACCGGCTACTCAAGGCTGCTGGCGCGGTTATTCTTGGCACTATTATCAGCAGTATCTTCGTGTTCAATAAACTTATCTATGGTCGGTCGCTGACTGATATTGTATATGACCAATTTGTGCCACAGGGTGTGAGGCTGCTTGCCGCGACAGTCGCCGAAGCATTCGTCAATTCCATGCATATCGCGTTGCTTGTCGGTTTAGTGCTTGCGTTGCCGGTGGTGGCGTATCAGATTTTTGCCTTTTTTTCGCCAGCGCTTAATCAGGCTGAGAAGCGCATGGTTTTCACCTCTATTCCATTTATTACTGAATTGTTTATCGCCGGATTGGTATTTGGCTGGTTCATCACGGTGCCTGCCGCAGTCGGCTTCCTGACTACGTTCGATACATCAGACCGTGTGCAGAACATGCCGACTGTGACGAGCGTTGTCTCGATTGTTACGACGCTGCTGCTGTGGAACGGTGCAATTTTCGAGCTTCCAGCAATTATCTTTCTGCTGGCGCGGCTGGGCATCGTGAACACTGCCATGCTTGCGCGCACGCGGCGCTACGCTATCGCGATTATTGTGATTGCGGCGGCAATCATTACCCCAACCGGCGATCCATACAATCTTGCGTTGCTGGCAGTGCCGATGTACTTACTGTACGAGATGGGTATTCTCCTGACGCGCTTTGTGCCTAAGCGAACGCCCAAAGAAGAAGATTTTATCGCTCCGCAATAAAGTGCGTAGTATTTTACTGCACCAGAGAGGCACAGAGAACACATGCTCGTTCTCTGCGCCTCTCTGGTGCATAACGTATTGAGGAGTGCTGCGGTGTCCATTGCAGATTTACGAAAAGAGTATGCTCAGCGCGGCTTAAATGAGGCTGATGTTGATCCAAACCCGATTGAACAGTTTCGTGCATGGTTCGATGCAGCGCTAGCTGCCAATGTACTGGAGCCAAATGCGATGACGCTGGCGACGGCTTCTGCCAGCGGGGTGCCGTCGGCGCGCATGGTGCTGATCAAGGGGTTTGATGAGCGCGGCTTCGTGTTTTACACCAACTACGAGAGCCGCAAAGGCGCTGAATTGGCTGAAAACCCGCGCGCGGCACTGGTGTTCTACTGGCCTGAGTTAGAGCGCCAAATTCGGATCGAAGGCACCGTTGAGCTTGTGCCCGATGAGGAAGCTGACGAATATTACCGCAGCCGCCCACGCGGCAGCCGTATTGGCGCATGGGCCTCGAATCAGAGCCAGGTGCTGCCGGAGCGCTCCATGCTTGAGCAGCGCGTCCATGCGATTGAGCAGGAATACGAGGGACGCGACATTCCGCGCCCGCCGTTCTGGGGCGGCTACCGTGTGGTGCCACACGCGATTGAGTTTTGGCAGGGCCGCCCCAGCCGCCTGCATGACCGGCTGCGTTACCGTCGCACCGAGAACGGATGGACAATCGAGCGGCTGTCACCATAGGCACGAGAGAACAAACAGCAAAGAACAAAAAGTTAGCCTATCCTATTTCCTCTTTGTTCTATTTTCTTTGTTCTTTTGGGGCCAGTGTCAACCCAATTACCTTGTAGACTAGCTTGGCGACGAGAAAATCACTGGCGTGCTGTCCGGCGATCGGTGCAAGCTCCACGCAATCAATTGCCACCACATTGGCTTCGCGCACCACAGTCCTCACTATATCGAGCACCTGCTGCCAGAGCAAGCCGTTTGGCTCAGGCGTTCCGGTGGCAGGCACAAGCGATGGATCGAATCCATCGACATCAATCGTAAGAAACACCGTGTGCTCTCGCACCATATCAGCTAATTGCTCCAGATGGCCGCCTGCATGCACATCCTCCGCGAAAAAGACGCGCACCTGCTCCTTCTCGGCACAGATCACGTCCATCTCCTCACGGCAGATCGAGCGAATGCCGAACTGCACAATTGTCGCGCCCATATCCAGCACGCGTCGCGCAATCGAAGCGTGGCTCCATGGGCTGCCTTCGTATTCGTCGCGCAGGTCGCTGTGCGCATCGATCTGCACCATCACGAAGTCGCCATGAACCGCCTGAACGGCGCGCGCCATGCCGCTGGAAATCGAATGCTCGCCGCCAAGACCGACCAGCAACTTGCCGCTGCGGAGATGGTCTTCCGCGCAGGCCGCCACGGCATTCACCATGTCTTTCGGCCCGCTGACGACCGGCGCGAGTGCGGGCAACGTGTGGATGCTGTAGGTGAGTGCTGGCTCATCGTCAAGCTTCGCGGTCGTACAGTTCGACCTGATGCGAGGCATGAATGATTGCGCGCGGTCCTTCACGTGTGCCCTGCCCGTAGCTGACGGTGCCCTCATAGGGAATGGGCAGGATGAGCGCGGCGCTGTGTTCGTAATCGCTATGTTCCTCATCGAGGCCAAGAAAATTATCGGGCGGCAGTGTTTCATATGCTGGCATGTATCTCTCCTCTCTGATGAATGACATGATTTCGACATGAAACTATACCATGAACAGCATGTTTGCTCGGTCAAGTGGCACGTATTTTGTAGGTGATGCTTGCTTATTACGCGTGCCCCACTTTTATAAGATTTATATTGACAAACTTTTCATATTAGCCTATACTAACGCTCCAATGATTTCGTTCGATTTCGATGAAGGGAAATTTCATGCTTTCACGAATGCGTTTCATGCTCGCACTCGTCTTCGCACTATGTAGCTTTGTTGTTTTGCCGCATGCGAGCTATGCGCAGACCACCAATCCGGTTGATGATCTGAAGCACCTGCACAGTTATGTGGAGACCGCATTGCACGAGGCACAGGAAGGCAAGCTTGACGAGGCAAACGCGGCCTTCACGAAGTTTCGCGAGGGCTGGCCGGCGATTGAAGATGGCATTCGTGATGCTTCGCGCGATACGTACCGTGAAATCGAAGACTATATGGGCGACGCGCGTGTAGCCCTGGCGGAGAAAAACCAGGCTGCCGCTGTGAAGGCCTTGGAGCAGCTCGCGCAGGTCGACGAAGCCTTTATCGCAGGGCATGGCGAAGCGACAACTGCCGCACCTGCTAGCGCGGCGAGCCTGTCTACTGTGACTGAGAAGCTCGCTGAAGCTTCCGATGCGCTTGGGCGTAGCGACACAGCTTATGCGCTGAAAGAGGTCGAGGAGTTCAACGCGCTATGGCCTGATGTCGAGGGCGAGGTCAAGGCGCGCGCTCCCGAAGTGTACCGCTCGACTGAGGACACCATGGCGCTGCTGGTCAATCATCTTCGCGCGGGCGATGTGGCGGGCGCGCAGCAGGTGCTCGGCCCGATGCGTGCTAACCTGGCGCAAGTGGCCGATCAAGCGCCGCGCTACGGCCTGTTCGATGTCATGAGCATCTTGCTGCGTGAAGGCTTGGAAGCCTTGCTGGTCATGGCGGCGCTGCTGGCGTTCTTGCAGCGCTCCGGCAATGGCGACAAACGGCGCTGGATTCTGGGGCGGCGGGCTGTTTGGTGTGTTGGCCAGCATTGGCGTGGGCGCACTGCTGGTGTGGGTCTTTCAAGATGTCTTTTCGGGCGCAAATCGCGAGTTGGTCGAAGGCATCACCGGGTTGGTTGCGGCGGTCATGCTCTTCTCTGTCAGCTACTGGATGCATGGTAAAGCGCAGGCCGACGCATGGCAGAAGTACATTCGCGCCAAAACAACCTCTGCACTGGCGACGGGCAGCCTGTTCTCGCTCGCGCTGCTGGCCTTTCTATCGGTGTTCCGTGAGGGCGCTGAGACAACCGTGATGTATCTCGGCATCGCGCCATCTATCGCATTGGGCGATTTGCTGCTCGGCATCAGTCTGGCAGTCGTGATACTTACGGTTGTTGGCATTTTAATCATGTACGCTGGCGTGCGGCTGCCGTTGCGTTGGTTCTTCCTGGTGACGAGCGTGTTGATCTTCTATCTGGGCTTCAAGTTCATTGGCACTGGCATTCACGCGCTGCAAGTTGCGCAGGTGATTCCGGCAAGCGTTTCCTCGTACCTGCCGAGCGGCGAGATGCTTGGCGTCTTCCCAACATGGGAGACGACCGTGCCGCAGATTGCGCTGCTGGTCATCGCCGCTGCAGTCGTGTGGTGGACGCGTCAGCCGCACCGAGGCGCGCAGCATTCGGCGGTGTAGGTTTTCCTGTTTAGTTTATTCCAACCTGTCAGGTATCGACAATACCTGACAGGTTTTTAGTTTTTTAATCGCGCCCCACCTCTGGCGTGCTGCGACCGATTGCCGTGCCGCCGCCACCGCCGTAGATCTCGTCCGCGTCGTAGGGCGTGCTGGCGTTACGATAATCCTCTTCAAGCTCGCCCACCATGTCGTCGCGCTGGTCGTAGAGACGCTTGAGCGGGCGTGAGCCGACTACGTCAAGCGCGTAGGCTGCCAGGATCGGCAGCACCACCGTGCTATCGCAGTAGCACACAACCGTATCAGGCAGTTGGTCGGGATCGATCTTGCCCCATGTCATGGCCTCGCTGGGCGTCGCGCCGCTGAGGCCGCCGGTGTCGGGCCGCGCGTCGGTGAACTGGATGAAGTAATCGTGGCCCTTTTCCGAAATGCCCATGATCTCTTGCAACTGCGGCTCGGTCTGCAAGATGAAGTTCTTGGGCGAACCGCCGCCGAAGATCACCACTGCGCTCTTGCCGCCGCGCTTCTTGGCGCGATGCACAATCGCGGTTGTCTCGTTCACGTCGCGCTCAACGTCGAAGCGCAGCTTGTTGCCAACCAATGCCAGTGCCGCCACATTCATGCCGATTGTCGAGTCACCCGGACTCGACGTGTAGAGCGGCACGCCTGCTTCGTGCGCGGCAGTCAGAATCGAGACATACTCGGTCTGCATAGCCTTTTCGCGGGCCTGCGTGTAGCGGCCCAGTAGGTAATGCAACTCGGCGGTGCTCATGCTGTGCTGGAACTCCGGACCGCGAATGCACTGACGCAGAAATTCGTCCGACTCCAGCAGCACGTCCTGGTCGAACAGAATGTCGTAGATGCGGATCAGCTTCTTCTCGCGCAACTCACGATCGTCCACGAATGGCGTGGTGCCCCACAGCTCGAAGCCCAGCGAGCGATGCATGTCGTGGTACAGGTTCGCGCCAGTGCTGACCACCCAATCGACGAGTCCGGCGCGGATGAGCGGCACAATTGCCGCCGTGCCGAGGCCGGTTGGCGTCAGCGCGCCCGACAGCGTAATGCCGACGGTGACATCGGGTTGGGCGATCTTGCGTGCGAATAGCTGGCATGCCTCGCGCAAACGAGCGGCGTTGTAGGCGTACAAATGGTTGTCGACCAGATCGCGCACGCTCAGTCCCGGCGCGATCGGCTGTGGATCAAGTTTTACTCCGTATGACATGCGAAAGCTCCTTTCAACGTGATGTGCTATTCTAGCAGGTTTACGGCGCTGCCATGAAATTGGCGAGATGTGTGCCATGCGTGGTCATGTGGCACGTTCCTTGTTGTATGAGAGGCTGTTTGCTGCTGAACGGAGCAATATTTTCAACGGATGTACAAGGAGAATAATCATGCCACCCATTCGCGTAGGAGTGCAGATGAAACCGCAGCATACAACCTATGCTGATTTTGCAGATGCCGTCAAACGGGTTGAGGATCTTGGGGTTGACACGATTTGGAACTGGGATCATTTCTTCCCACTTTCGGGCGAGCGCGACGGCCTGCACTTTGAGGGTTGGACGTTGCTGACAGCCATGGCCATGCTGACTAGCCGGGCTGAGGTCGGCTGCCTTGTGACATGCAACAGCTACCGCAACCCGAATTTGCTGGCCGACATGGCCCGCACGGTCGATCATATCAGCAACGGGCGGCTGATCCTGGGTATCGGCGCGGGCTGGTTCGAGCGCGATTACGACGAGTACGGCTATGAATTTGGCACAGCGCCTGACCGGCTGCGCGACTTGCGCAAGAGCTTACCAATTATCAAGGAGCGCTGGCAGAAGCTGAATCCGTCGCCCACACGCGACATTCCGATTCTGATCGGCGGTGGCGGTGAAAAGGTGACTCTGAAGCTGACGGCACAATATGCCGACATGTGGAACGGATTCGGCCCAGTCGATAAGTTCAAGCACAAGAACGAGGTGCTCGATAAATGGTGTGACGAGCTTGGTCGCGATCGCAAGGCCGTCGAGCGCACGGTCATGGTTGGTGACAATGAACTCGACCAGCTTGATACGTATGTCAAGGCCGGCGCGGAGCACATCCTCGTTGGTTTGAACGCGCCATGGGATCTCACGCCGGTCAAGCGGCTGGTGGATTGGCGCAACGCCCAGCAATGATGTGATTCTGTGAAGATCATTGTCATGTTGAGCGCAGCGAAACATCTCAATGAATCACAATGAGATGCTTCACTTCACTCCGTTCAGCATGACAACGATTATTGTCTCACTCGTTCGGTTCGCCATGATCGACCGGCACTGCCTCGTCTAGCAATCTCTGAAGCACCGACGCGACCTCTTTTGGCTCGCCGCTCGTCCAACAACGAAGGCGACCAACGCCAACGGCAATGCCATGCTGAGCGGCCACCCGTGCCGTTTGTTGCGCAATTGCCGGGCCGGTGTCGATGATCTGCACCTCTGGTCCGGCGATCTCCTCAATCAGCGTGCGCAAAAAGGGATAATGCGTGCAGCCCAGCACCAATGTGTCCACACCACGCGCCAGCAGCGGAGCAACATAACTCTCCACAAGCGCGCGTGTCGCGCCACTAGCCAGATCGCCGCGCTCCACAGCATCCACCAGGCCGGGACATGGCTGCGTTAGCACCTCGACGCCATGAGCGAAGCGTTGCGCCAGCATGGCAAAGCGTGCGCCGTTCAAAGTATTGCTGGTCGCCAGCACGCCGACACGCCCGCTGCGCGTTGCTGCCACAGCAGGCTTGATGCCCGGCTCAGTACCGATGATTGGCACCGGCAGTTCGGCGCGTAGCAACTCCAGCGCTGCCGAGGAAGCCGTGTTACACGCCACGACGATCATGCTCGCCTCGCGTCCCACCAGCCAGCGAGCGATTTGAAGCGAGCGCTCCCGTACGAATGCGACCGGGCGCGGCCCATAGGGGCAAAAGGCGGTATCGGCAAAATACGCAAGATCGTGCTGCGGCAGCAGGCGGCGCACATTTTGTAGCACCGATAGGCCGCCAAGCCCCGAGTCAAACAACGCAATAAACTGCTCTTCTGGCATCATGCCGCTATGATGCCGCGAGCATGAGAGCTTGTCAAGCGGCCATGCGATGCGCGTAACAAGATATGGTATGATACGCTCTGGTTCCGGCTTTGAACAGAATGAAATAAGCGTTGTACGTCTGTTGAAAGGGGTTTGAGTGAAGTACCTGCGCTACATGCTTATTTTTTTGCCGCTCGCATTTGCGGTTGAGTTCGTGCCAGCAATGCACAATTCGCTGCTCATTTTCCTCTTTTCATGCCTTGCGTTGGTGCCGCTCGCCGGACTGCTCGGCGAGGCGACCGAGGAGCTATCGGTTCACACAGGCCCGAAGATTGGTGGTCTCCTCAACGCGACACTCGGCAACGCTGCGGAACTGATTATCACGATTGTTGCGCTCAGCGGTGGCAAATATGAATTGGTTAAAGCATCGATTACTGGTTCGATTCTGGGTAATTTGCTGCTCATTCTTGGCTTTAGCGTGCTGCTGGGCGGGTTGAAGAATGGCCGCCAACGCTTCGACCGCGGTTATGTTGGCATGTCGGCTGCCATGATGCTGCTGGCCGTCGTCGGCCTGATTATTCCGACGCTGTTTGAGGTACTGCGCGAAGCTGCAACCGGGCAGGTTAACGTGTTCAGAACCGAGGTGAATGATGCTGCCCTGAACGGGTTGAGTATCGGCGTGGCGGCTGTGCTGATCCTGCTGTATGTGCTGAGCCTCGTCTACTCGTTTCGTTCACAGGATACCAGTGTGAGCGGCCATGCTGGCACGGATAATCATTCCAGCGAGGAAGAAACTCACGTCGCGAAGTGGAGTGTGCCGGTCTCAGTTGGCGTGCTGGCGGTCAGCACGCTGTTTATTGTGTTCCTTAGCGAGTTTCTGGTCGGCGCGGTTGAGCCAGTGGTCGAAAGCCTGGGCGTGAGCGAACTATTCCTCGGCATTATCATCATTCCAATTGTTGGCAACGTGGCGGAGCACATCGTCGGCGTGCAGGTGGCGTATAAGAACAAGATGGATTTGTCGCTCGGTATTTCGCTGGGATCGAGCATGCAGATCGCGCTGTTCGTCGCACCACTGCTGGTGTTTATCAGCTTGCTGTTCGGACGCGAGTTGACGCTGTTCTTTAGTCTGTTCGAGGTGGCGGTGCTGGCGCTTGCAGTAATTATTGCCAATGCGATTTCGACCGATGGCGAAAGCAACTGGCTTGAAGGCGCGCAACTGCTGGCGGTGTACGTGATCGTGGCGCTGGGCTTTTTCTATATCAACTCAGGATTATCAGAGTTATAACTGGTCATAACAAGTGAGCAATCTGAAGCGCTCCGTCGATTTGTTCGGCGGGGCGCTTTGCGCGTTTAGGCAACCATGCGCATGCACTCACACGCCTGAACGGATGTCCTGCACTGCCTGTGCGGCGTAGGTGATGTCAGAGAAGGTGGCCGTGCATGCGTCGCCGGTCGGCGCTTGCGCGAGGAAACCGGCGCGAATATCATGTGGTTGATCCAGAGCAAAGTAGCGCACGAGCTGCCAGTACGATCCATCGACGGAGTAGTGAAACGCGAATGCCGCCCCGAGCTTCGTGACGCGTAAATACGGCTGTGGTACGGACACAACCGCCGAGTTGCAGTCGTCGGAGCGGCCATTGGTGACGACTGAGACAATCATCGGCTGCTGCTGCGGCGAAAACTCGAAGCACAACTTGGCCCAGCATGTAGGATTGGCGTAAAGAAACAGCACACCCGCGTCGTAGGTTGCGACGAATTGCACGCCCACGCGGGCGCTGAGCGTGAACTGCGGGTCGGGTGAGAACATGAGTTCGCGGGGCATTGTGCTGCTCGGCTGCTCCCGCTGGATCGATAAAGAAATCGGTTATTGCGCCAGCTGTGAGATGAACCGTATGGTCAGCGTCGATCTGCGTCGCGCGTGGCTCGCCGTCCCATGCGAGCGGATGCGGGATTGATGGGAGCGTGATTGCTGTCGTCATGGGTTCTCCTTTGTGCAAAACACATCTATCTATTGCATGAAACGGCTCACGGCGCAGCCCCACACATGACAGCCCTCTGGACGATCAGGATTTTCCAAAGATGTATCTGTCCAGAAACGCATTGCGGAACTTGCCCTGTGGATCGTAGGACCGCAGCAGATTTTGGAAATCTGGCAGCTTCTCATAGCTTGCTTGCACCTGTGCTGGAGACATGGTAAACATCTTCCCCCAGTGTGGGCGAGGATGGAACGGCGCGAGCTGTTCTTCAATCAGCGGCAGCAGCTTCTGAACCTCAGGCCAGTTTCGTTTCCACGTAAAGTGGATGCCAACGCACGCCTGCTGGTAGGCCGGACTGATCCATAGTGTGTCGGCGGCGACCGTGCGCACCTCGGAAATCATTAAGAACGGGGCAATCTGCGGCTGCAATGTCGCAACGGCGTGCATCGCCGCAACGGCGTGCTGGCGCGGTACGAAATATTCAGTTTGCAACTCCTCGCCATTGCTTGGTGTTTCCTCCATGCGGAAGTGCGGCAAGCGTTCGTGCCACGGACCAGGTTCGCCCATCTGTGGCGTGCATGGTTCTGCTGGCATGGCCGTGATCGGATGGCGATTGCGTGGCGCAAGCGTTGCCTCGAAGAACGTGGGCGCCAGCGCTATTGCCACATTGCCCGCAACACGGCGCTTCAGCCAGACCTGGTTGACGCGCTCGTTTTGCCAGTCGGTGAACAGACTGACGCTGTAGGCGCTCGATACAATCTCATCGAAGTGTTCTTCCAATTGCGCCATGGGCAGGTGTTCATATACTTCCTGCTGCACAGTGAACGTCGGAACAATGTCGAGCGTGAGCTTGGTGATGACGCCAAGCCCGCCGAGGCTAACGGCTGCTCCCTGAAATTGGTCGCCTTGTTGTTCGCGTGAGAGCGTAACCACCTCGCCGTTGGCGGTGACAATCTCCATGGCGGCAACGATGGTTGCCAGATTGCCGTTGTCAACCCCTGAACCATGCGTTGCTGTGGCACATGCGCCCGCGACGGAGATATGCGGCAGCGAGGCCATGTTGTGGATTGCATAGCCCTCACGGTGCAACTGCACGCCGAGCGGGCCATACCGGATACCGCCTTCAACCGTCACCGTGCGGCGCTCGTGGTCAATCGATACGACCTTATCGAAGTGTTCCAGAGAAATAAGATCTCCGGTGGTGTCTGCAATGGTGTTGAAAGAATGGCGTGAGCCGAGCACTTTTGGCTTATTGCTGTGAGCAACCAGTTCCTGCACCTGTTCGATCGTTTCCGGGTGATGCAATCTGGCGGCACTGTAAGTGTAATTGCCGGCCCAATTGCGTAGATTTACAGTCATGGTCGTGCTCCTGATAAAGCCGAATGAAACGAATTGCGCGTTGCAACCGTAAGCGATCACAGAGAATTACCTATTGTAGCATGCTCTGTTGCAAATAACAGATTAGCTCTTTAATGGAAACCTGAGCGTAAACGTACTGCCGTGTCCAGCCACGCTCTGCACATCGATCGTCCCGCCATGCAGCGCCACCAATTCCTTCGCAATAGATAATCCGATGCCCAGCCCGCCGATCTGTTGAGAGGAAACATTCGTTGCTCGATAGAAGCGGTCAAAGAGAAATGGCAGATCTTCCTCTGGAATGCCGATGCCCTGGTCCGTAATAGTTACGACGCCAAACTGCTCCTCGTGTCGCAATTCGATTGTCACACTTCCTCCCGCAGGGCTGTATTTGATGGCATTCTGAAGCAGATTGTGAAAGATTTGCTCAAGGCGTAATTCATCGCCGTCGATTATGAGCGAATTGGGTGGAAGAATCATGTTCAGTTCATGGGTATCAGTAAGCAGTGTAACTTCGCCGACGACATGCTCAACAATAGCGCGAAGGTCAACGGCTTGTTGCCGGAGCGTCAGTTTGCCATGTTCAAGGCGCGAGAGGTCCAGCAGTCCGCTTGTCAAGCGATCAAGCCGTTGACTCTGGTGGTGGATGGCCCGGATCGGACGTTGGGCACGTTCAATGCTCAACTCGCCTTGTTTGAGACGGCGGAGCAGGAGTTCAGCATAGCCGGCCAGCGAGGTGATCGGGGTGCGGAGTTCGTGAGCCGTCATGCTCAAGAATTCATCCTGCATGCGTAACAGCGCTTCTGTCTGATGCCGTGCTTCTCGCTCGCGCTCCAACTGCCGCTCGCTCTCGCGCAGTCGCTCGGCCTCTTCTTCCGCCCGTTTCCGCTCGGTCATGTCGCGAGTGACTTTTCCAAAGCCACGCAGGGTGCCATGATCATCGCACAGGGCGGTAATGAGCACATTGGCCCAGAAGAGCGAGCCATCCTTGCGCACCCGCCAGCCTTCTTCCTGATATTGCCCCTCGCGTGCCGCGACCACTAATTCGTGCGCGGGCTTGTTGCGTTGCATGTCCTCTGGAGTATAGAAAATCGAGAAATGCTTCCCAATAATTTCATCAGCCGTATAGCCTTTGATCCGTTGCGCGCCGGCATTCCATGTCCGGATATATCCCTGCACATCGAGCATGAAAATCGCGTAATCCTTGACGCCCTCGACCAGGAGTCGGAATTGCTCCTCGCTATTCCGCCGCGCTTGTTCTGAAGCGACATAACGATTCATTAACTCCTCAGTTTCGTCGACCGCCTGCCGAAGATCGTGCAGACGTGCTTGCAACGATTCGATATCGATACGCTGGTTGTGGTTGTCTGATCTGCTCATCATATTCCTTCTCAGATCGCCCTGTCCACTCTGTATGCATACTCACGCTTCATGCGACTGATGACTCAGGCGAGCAGTTGTGCCGTTTCTCCATAATTTGGATGCTAAGCGTCTCGCACTATCGATGTGAACTGCATCTGTATTGTAGCGCAGTCTCGCGCTATTGTGTTGCAGTGCCATGTGGTATAATCGCGGCCATTCATGTAATGAGTCCAACATTCGCTCTTTTCTTTGTGTTCTTGTGTCTTCATGGTTCGGTTATGAACATATTAGTCACAGGCGGCAGCGGCTTCGTCGGCGCGAGCCTGGCGCGGGCGCTGGTCGCGCGCGGCGACCAGGTGCGGGTGCTGCGTCGGGCAAACTCCAGCCTGGTCGCGCTTCAAGACCTGCCAGTTGAGCATGTCATCGGCGATATTTTAGACTCGTCCGCCATGGCGTGCGCGGTGTCGGGCTGCGACATGGTGTTCCATTCTGCGGCAATCTCGTCCTACTGGCGCTCACAGCGCACAGAAGTTTACCGTACCAACGTCGAAGGCACGCGAATCGTGATGGAGGCGTGTCTGCATGCGGGCGTCACGCGCGTGGTGCATACCTCATCGTGCGCCGCGATCGGCATCGCGCCGCCGGGCGGTTTTGCCGATGAGCAGACGCCGTTCGATGCACTGAGCCACACATTCGCCTACGCCGACAGCAAGCGCCTGGCGGAGGAAGAGGTGCAAAAGGCAGTGGCGCGGGGTCTCGATGCGGTGATTGTGAATCCGGCAACGGTGATTGGCGCGGGCGATGTGTATATGGGTTCTGGCTCGTTGGTGGTCGAGATCGCGCGCGGGCGCATGCCGATGGTGCCGCCGGGCGGCATGTGCGTGGCAGACATTGATGCCGTAGTTCAGGGGCACCTGGCCGCTGCTGATCGTGGGCGGACGGGCGAGCGCTACATTCTGGGCGGCGAGAATTTATCCTATCGGCGCATCGCGCAGGTTGTGGCCGAGGTGGTCGGAAAGCGCGCGCCGCATCTTGTCGTACCGCGCCCGCTGCTCGACCCCGCCGCCGCCATCGTTGAAACGTGGAACAACGTGTCGCGGCGTCCTCCACTGATCAACGGTGAGCAGATCCGGCTGAGCGGCGTCAACTTTTTCTTCAACTCAAGCAAAGCTATCCGTGAACTCGGCTATCCGCTCATGCCGTTCCGCGAAGCTGCCCGAAAAGCGTTTCGCTGGTATCAGGAGCATGGCTATATTTGATTGCAGATTGTAGATTGAGGAATGTTGCAATCGCTACCGTCCCCATGACAGCCCTGAGTCAGCGTCGATCCCCAAATCGGTCGTAAGCTGGCGCGGCTTGCCGAGTTGCAGCCCGTCGGCCCCGGCTGTGATGTCGGCTACCCACAGATCAAAGCGATTATTGCCCGGCGTGAGGGCAAGGAACGCAAGCTGCTTGCCATTGGGTGAGAAGACCGGGGCGCGCGCAGTTCCAAGCGTGGTCAATCGCACCGGCGTGCCGCCGCTGGCAGGCATGGCAAACACATCGGTGCCACTGTTGTCGCGCGTGGCGAAGGCGAACCAGCGCCCGTCGGCGGAGAAGGCCGGATCGTAGCTTCGCTCTGGTACGCCTGGCAGCGGGTCGGCTGTGCCAGTTGCGGGATTGAAGCGCAGAATCTGCACGGCTTTGTTCAACGTACGCGGCGAAAACACAAACACGATACTTTTGCCGTCCGGCGCGTACACCGCGCGCCCGACGTGGCCTTCAGTGTCGGCGTATTCCTGATTTGTGCGGCTGCCAGCCGCCACCGGCGAGCTATACAGCGTCATGTTGTACTCTACAGCCGGTGAGCCAAACGGCGGCGCTGCCTGCGCGCTGAAGATCACCGTGCGGCTGTCAGGCGAAAACGAAGGATAAAACGCCCATGTCGTGTCATAGATGCGCTCATAGCTGTGGAGCGGCTCATTGGTGCCGTTCTTCGTTAGCTTGATGAGGTCCGTGCCAGTCGCGGTCATCACCACGATATTGCTGAAGCTTTCCTCGCGCTCGACGCCTGCGATCCACGAGCCATCCGGCGACCAAACTGGTTGCCACAGGTTGCCCTGGCTGGTCAATTGTCGTCCAGATCCTGCTTGCCACATCCAGATGTCGCCATCTTTAGCGAACAGCAGGCGGCCTGGCAGCGTTTTCTCTGCCTCAGGCGCAACAATCGTTGGCGCTGGTCCGATTGGCTTGCGCGTCGGCTCAGTGATGAGCTGTGGCAGGGGCGAAGGGGTTGGCTGTGGCGTTTCTGCTGTTGGTCCGCATGCGACGGTAAACATGGCGAGCAGCAGTGCCACCATAAATACGTAGAGAGAATGTTTCGTCATGGTCGATCTACAAAAGTTTCTTCAGAGGTATGTTCATCGTGCGTCAATTCATCGTCCATGCGGTGGGTGCGCGGGCGAACAACCCAGCGTAGTAGCCGCTCCATAGGATGCTGCACGAGCGATGGCTCTTTGCGCACCAGTTCGGACGGTAGATCAGCAGGCAGCAGCACGTATAGCGCGTTGGGAACGGCTTCGAAGGTCATAGGCGTGTGGCCAATATGATCGCCGTCGACCTGCACTGGCAGCGCAACTCGTGACTCAACATGGACGATGCGGGCGCGGTGATATTCGACTTCCGGGTCGCGGTTATGACGGCGGGTCAGGATCGATAAAACACGTCCCGGCGCGCTACGCAACAACGTCGCGCCCTTGATGATGCATATGTCGATTAACCCATCGTTGATGCTGGCACGCGCCGTAAGCTTCACAAAGCCGCCGTACAGTTGGCTGTTGCCGAGCACCACCATGAGCATGCGCACGCGCCGCAACTTGCCATCAATAGTGATGTTAGCTCGTGTTCCCTGGAAGCGCAGCGCAATGTTAATCGCCCGCCATGCGTATGCGAACACACCTAGCCGCCGTTTTTCCTCGCTGCGCACCTCGGCGGTCACAGCGGCGTCGAACCCGATGCCGGCCATGAGCAGAAAGTAGCGGTCGCCCGCACGGCCCAGGTCGACCCGCTGGCGTCGCGCTAACAGGATGGCCTCGGCAGCGGCGCGTGGGTTGAGTGGCATGCCCAGTTCGCGTACCCAGACATTCACCGTACCGACCGGCAACGCAGCCAGCGCGGTTTCAGTCCCGGCCAGCCCATTCACGACTTCGTTCACGGTGCCGTCGCCGCCCGCTGCCACAACGACATCGTAGCCCTGCTCAGCTGCCTCGCGCGCAAGGCGAATACCGTCGCCCGCACATTTGGTCGGCTCCAGTTGAATCTCCCATCCGTGCGCGCGCCACACGTCGGTCGCCGCATGCAACGCTTGTTCAAGGCTTGCTGCCTGACCTGCACTTGGATTAAAAACAATCAACGCGCGGGTCGAACTATGATTTGTTTGATCCATGGTGGGGTATAACCGCCGTTCCACTACCGCTATGATCTGTCACAGAGGTGGCAGAGATCACAGAGATGCGCAAGAAGCAAGGTCTAATCCTCGGTGTTCTCTGTGTTCTCGGTGGCGAAAAGAATATGTGGATTGTTGTCGTGCTAGTACGTATTTTCTTCTTGCTCCTTACTGTTGGTTTTTGTCATGCCCGGTGCTTCGATCCAGCCGCGACGCAGCGCATACAGCACGGCTTGCGTGCGGTCATTCAGCGACAGCTTACGCAGGATGGACGAAATGTGATTTTTCACTGTTTGCGTGCTAATTCCAAGCGTGTCGGCGATCTCTTTGTTGCTACCGCCGCTCGCAATGCGCTCCAGCACCTCGATCTCACGGTCGCTCAGTGGTGTAAACAGCGGAAAATCAACGTCGGGCGTGGTGGAAATATTCTGATTCATGTTGCGGAACTGTGATAGCACGCGGCTGGCAACCTTGGGATCTTCCAGCACTACATCATTGATAACGTACTCACCGCGCGCAACGCGTCGCAGAATGGCCGCTAAATCTTTGGGGTTGACATCCTTTGAGCGATAGGCTGCCGCACCCGCTTGCAGCGCATTGAAGGCTTGCTCATCACTTTCATGCACGCTGAGCATCACTACGCCAAGACTTGGATACTGCCTGCGGATGTGGCGGGTCAGTTCCAGCCCACTGATTCCGGGCAAGTTCAAGTCGACCAGCACAACATTTGGCTCCTGATTGGGCGAAAAGCCATTTAACTGCTCGATTGCCTCCTCACCAGCGGATGCCTCGGCAATAATGTTTATATCGTCGAACGCGCCCAACGCCCAGCGGACGCCCTGTCGGAATAAGGGATGGTCATCAACAATGAGCAGCTTTACGGTAGTGTGGGGGGGCATGGTAGCGGCTCCTTTCCCTGATCGGCTAACCAACGCCGGTAGGCGTCGGATGGATCGGCTACATCAGACACACCGGCGTTGCTGAGCATGCGGTGCAGCGCGGGTAGCGGCAGCCCCACCACATTGGTGTAGCTGCCGGTGACTTGTTGTACCAGTCGCCCGCCCAGTCCCTGAATGCCATACGCGCCGGCCTTGTCGAGCGGCTCGCCCGTAGCGACATAATTGGCAATCGCGTCGTCCGACAATTCAGCAAGCGTCACAGCGCTGGCAACCACATCGTAATGCACCTGCTCCGGCGCGACCTGATTGATCACAGCCATGCCGGTGTACACTGTGTGCGTGCGACCAGACAGGCGGCGAAGCAATTGGCGGGCATGGTCAGAATCTTTTGGCTTGCCAATCACATCGCCATCAAGCACGACAATTGTGTCTGCTCCGATAATAACACTGGCAACAGACTCTGCGCAAGCGGCGCGAGCTTTGCGCCATGCGATCAGGGCCGGGTGGCTGTCCTGTGGCAGGTTCACCGCAGGCAGCAGCGTGCCATCCGGTGGCAGCGAACGGTCTGTTTCCTCGGCATCGGTCACAACAATGCGGAACGAAGGCCTGAGGTAGCCGAGTAATTCCTGTCGGCGCGGCGATGCCGATGCTAGAACAAGTTCAGATGATGTCATAGAGGCGGTAATAAAGATAACAAGCAGCACCGGCGCAAAGCATCCGGTGCTGTTACGACACAATACGTTGAAAGATTACATTGCGCATCAAGCGCTATCGCTCCGGGCTGTACGTGTGATTGGCATTGGCATTGGCATGATACGCCGTGCGCTCACTCACCGGCTCATTCACGTACAAATTGCCTTTATGAATTTTCAGATTAAACCCGCAAGCCGGATTGGTGCAGATCCATGCCTTGTACATAATGGACGCGCCTTCTGTGCCATAATCTGATAATGGCACGAGGTCACCCTCGCCACACTTACGACATGTTGGCCACGGTGCATTTTCCATCATTTCCCTCCTCTTTCACCACCACACCGCAAAGCATCAAGGAAGATCGCTCTGTTCATGCATTGCACGGCTAGCACAATTATCTGTATCGTAGCACGGAAGCGTTGAACGAGCAACCACCGCGCGTCGCGGAAGGTTTTTAGAATTAATTAAACATATTGAATGCAAGGTATGTGCCAGCAGAGGGGCGGATGAGCGGCAACACGAGAACATGATTATTAGGTGATGAGTTGAAAGGTAAATAGGAGATTATTCATTTTTTACTTTATCCTTCATCCTTCTGCTCCCGCGCAATGCGTGCAACAACCTCGACGATTACGCGGCGCTCAGCCACCTTGATTCGCTCATGAAGGGACTCTTCGTCGTCATCGGGTAAAATTGGCACTTCGGCGCGACCCAGCAGCGGCCCGGCATCCACTACTGGCGTGACGCGGTGTACTGTGCAGCCTGTCACTGGCAGCCGCTGCCGCAACGCCTCAGTGACGACATGGAGACCGCGTAGCGCCGGGATTTCATGGCCTTCGTCAGTGACAACTATGTCACCATATTCTGGCAGCAGCGCCGGATGCTGGTTGATCATGGATGCGGGGCTGTCCGCGAGAAACTCCGCTGAAAGCACACGCAGAAAGCCGGATAGCACGATCAGGTCAGGCGCGAACGGGCGCGTCACTGCCAGGAGCCGCCGCTCCCAGGCGGTGCGAGCAGCGGCGCGGTTTGCTGCGTCCGGCGTGCGCGGCAGCGGCACAAAGGCCGCTGGAATATCGCGGTGTAGCGCCCGTTGCAATCCAAAGGCATCGGCTTTGTCGCTGAGCACAAAGGTGATCTGCGCGCCGCCAAGCTGCCCGGTATCCTGCGCGTCGAGCAGCGCTTGCAAGTTGGTGCCGCTACCGGAAAGAAACACCGCTACAGAGAATGGTTTCATGCGCGTCCAATATCTCGCCGGTACTGCATGCTGGGAAAGCTGATCACATTGACCACTTCATACGCGCGGTCGAGCGCGGCGTCGAGCGTGCGGCCCATGCCGGTGACACCCAGCACGCGCCCGCCTGCTGTGACGAACTGCCCATTTTGCCAGTCGGTTCCGGCATGAAAAATCAGTGCGCCCGGCTCGTCAGCCGCCTCGATGCCTCTAATCTTGTCGCCGGTGCGCGGCACTTCCGGGTAGCCTGGCGCGGCCAACACGACACACGCCGCTACTCCCTCCTGCGCGCTGAGCATGCCAGGTAGCAATCGTCCTTCGGCGCATGCCAAAAGCGCGGCCAGCAAGTCGCCGTCGAGCAGCGGCATGATTGCCTGCGTTTCCGGGTCGCCAAAGCGGGCGTTGAACTCCAGCACTTTTGGGCCTTCGTCGGTCAGCATCAGCCCGGCATAGAGCGCCCCGCGAAATGGCATGCTATTCGCCGCCAGCGTGCGCACGGTCGGCAGCATGATCGTGTCCACAATCTGCTGCACCGCTGCTTCATCGAGATGCGGGGCGGGGGCATACGCGCCCATGCCGCCGGTGTTCGGTCCCTGGTTGCCGTCGAGCAGCCGTTTATGATCCTGGGCGGGCGGCAGTGCCAGCACCCGCTCACCGTCGCACAGCGCGATCAGCGATATTTCCGGCCCGTTTAGCCGTTCTTCCAGCAAGAGTCGTTGTCCTGCGCCGAGCGCGCCGAGTTGCTCAATTGCATGCAGTGCGTCGTCCACACTTTCGGCAACGATCACGCCCTTGCCGCTTGCCAGCCCGTCGGCTTTGACCACCCATTCTGTTTCAGAATGGCGCACAAATGCCTGCGCCGTCGCGATGTCATCAAATGTGTGGGCGGCAGCGGTTGGTACGCCAGCCTGCTGCATGATCTGCTTGGCGAAGGTTTTGCTGCTTTCTATTTGCGCGGCGGCAGCCGTGGGGCCGAACACCGGAATGCCTGCCGAGTGGCATGCGTCGGCTAGTCCAGCGGCCAGCGGCGCTTCCGGCCCAACCACGACAAGTCCGACGTGTTCGCGCGTGGCAATATCCACCAGCGCCTCAACCGATGTGGCGCTGACCGGCACATTGCGCCCAACCTGCGCCGTGCCGGGGTTGCCGGGCGCAATGAACAGCGTGCCAAGTAGCGGCGATTGGGCTATTTTCCATGCCAGCGCGTGCTCGCGGCCACCTGAGCCGACCAGCAGAACGTTGATCATCTGTTTCTCCTTGTGTTGCTCCGCGCGGCTATTATACAAGAAGAGCTTGTTTATCATGTTAATGCCGCTGCACCTGCTTCAGCATGGCACTGTGCTATAATTGCCGCGTTGAACGGAGAACAGGCCACGAATGACAAATCACGAAGTACAGCAGCCGCTTGATGTCGGCGCGATCCTTGAGGCATTGCGCGCTGAGGTGCGGGCGCAGCGCATGGCGCGCGGCGAAGCCGCCGAAAGCCAGATTGAGCGCGAGTTGCAGCGCAGCCTCGATGAGATTGAGTTGAACCGCGTGGTTAGCGCGCACTGGCCGCTCCATGGGCGCACGATTCCGCAGCGTGTCGTCGCATTGATCAATAAGGTGGTTCGGCGCTACTTGCGCTGGTACATTAACCCGATTGTAGAGCAGCAGAATGCGTACAACGACGCGGTGGCGCGCACATTGCGGCTGCTGACCGACGCCTACGTCGATCTTGCCATGCAGGTTGACGATGAACGACCGACGAATGACGAACGACAAACGATAAGCAGCAGTGCTGATGCTCCTATCGCCAATCGCCAATCGTCAATTGCTCATGCCTCCGAGTTGCAATCTGCAATCGCAGCATACGCCGCTGCCGAGCCGCCCGTTCGCTTTCCCGATCTGGAACTTCAAGCCGCGATGGTGCAGCTTGGCCTGCGCGAACAGGTAAACGCCCACTGGCCCTTGCCCGCCGCGACGTTGTCGCAGAAAATCATTGCGCTGATCAACAAAGCGGTGCGGCGCTATCTGCGCTGGCTTATTAATCCAATCGTGGAGCAGCAGAACGCCGCCAACGCCGCGTTCACGATTGCGCTCATCCAGTTGGTGCGTCTGGATGCCGAGCAGCGGGCGCAGGCTGCGGCTCGTCGCGCGCATGACCATCGCCCATGAGCATCATTACCATCGTCATTCCTTACTTCGGCAAGAACACTGTCGGCGGCGCGGAAAATCAGGCGCGGCAGCTCGCGCAGGCCATGCAGCAGCAGGGCGCGCAGGTGGAGGTATGGGCGACCACCGCGCGCAACTTATTTCATGCGCCAGAGCCGTACTATTCTGAAGGACGCGATCACGTCGATGGCATTCCTGTGCGGCGCTTTGCACTGACACCGCCACGCCGTGACCCGTACATCCCTGATGCGGTGGCGCGCCGTCCTGAAGTGCGCACTGCCGTGCCGTCGTTCAACGAGCATGAAGGCCGTTTGTTAGCCTCGCTTATATCGAGCGATGCGTTGCTCGAAGCGGTTGCGAGCGAGGGCGATGGTCGGCGCTTCATGTTCATGCCGTATCCTTTTCCAACCAGCTTTTGGGGCGTGGCGCTGACGGGTGAGCTCGCGCATCTGCTGCCGTGCCTGCATGACGAGCCGTATGCCCGTTACAGCACCTATCGCTGGATGTTCCGGCAGGTACGGGGCGTGCTGGCGAATACGCACGCCGAGCGCGAACTGGCGCAGCGGTTGTACGATTTGCCACCAGAGCAGGTCATTGTGGCGGGTGAGGGTATTGATCTCAGCCCACGCGGTGATGGTGCGCGCTTTCGGCAGAAGTTTGACATCGACGGGCCGCTGCTGCTGTATGTTGGCCCGCGCAATGCGTACAAAAATACGCCGCTGCTGCTCAGCTACACGCGCGAATACTGGGCGCGGCGCGGCGCGACGTTCACGCTGGCGTTGGCTGGCCGCGAGGAGCTTGATCTGCCGGACGCCATGCGCACGGTTGTGCGCGATCTGGGCTTTCTCAGCAGCGCCGACAAGCATAATGCTTATGCGGCTGCCGATATGTTCATCCATCCCGGCCTGCACGAAAGCTTTTCGATTACGCTCATGGAGGCGTGGTTGCAGGGCGCTCCGGCGCTGGTGCATGGCGATTGCGCCGTGACCAGTGAAGCCGCTCGATGCAGTGGCGGCGGCGCAGCTTTTCGCACGTTCGGCGAATTCGCGGCGGCGCTCGATCTGCTGCTTGGCAATGCGGCGCTGCGGCATGAGCTTGGTGCGCGCGGGCGAGCATATGTGCTGGAAACCTGCCGTTGGGAAGATGTGGCGCGGCGCACGATTGATGTCGTGTTGAGCGACTAATTGCTGTTCTCAAGCTTTTGTTCTTTATTCTTTGTTCTTTGTTCTTCCTATGATACACATTGGCATGAACGATCGGCTGTTTCCTTCGAACTGGCGGCCGATCACCGAAGATATTCCGTTTGCGCAGGAGCATGGCTTCACGCATATTCAATTTCACGGTCGCCCGAACGGCCTTGGCGTGGAGGAGCTGGGCGCTGAATTGGACGCGACCGGCGCGGCGCTGCGGGCAGCGGGCGTTGGCGCGGTCATGGAGATCATCGTGCGCATCAATGCTGGCGGGCGAACTCAGGAAGGCAAGCGCCCAATCGATGTGCTCGAAGCGAACCTTCCGGCGATTACGACGCTCGGCTGCACGCATATTCACTGGCATCCGGTTCAATCAGAACGGCTTCCAGCGTCAGACCTACGCGCTATGGAAACGCAATTGTACGAGCAACTGGCGGCAGGGGGTTGAATTGAGCCGACAGCATGGTTTTCGTTTCGGCTTCGAGCACAATGAACCTGCGACTGGCCTGTTTGGCGAGCCGGAATATTGTGCTGCGGCGCTGGCTGCTGTGTCCGATGTCGGCTTCGTGTGGGATCTGAACCACACGCGGCCCGACCAACTTGACGCGTATCTGGCGTTCGCGCCGCGCATGAGCATGCTGCACCTTGCCGACACGCCGCTGCCGGAGGTCAATCATCACCTGCCAATCGGCATGGGCAACATTAATTTTGGCTTCTACTTTCGAGAATTGCTGGCGCGTGGGTTTAGTGGGCCGGGCATTCTTGAAATTGGTGGGCTGCCGCGCTCCGGTGGCTACGGGCGCGACACCGATGAGGCGCTGATCGACTCGCGTGACCGGCTGCTGGCGATTATTGCCGATTAGAGTTTGGTTCTTCAGATGTTTTGTTCCTTTGTTTTTTGTTCTTTGTTCTGTTGTCATTCACCATGCCCAAACGCATTCTGATCTGCTCAACCCATGTGCCGTTCGTGCGCGGCGGCGCGGAACTACTCGTCGACGGCCTGCGCGACGCACTGCGCGAGCGCGGCCACACCGTCGATGTGGTTAGCCTGCCATTCGCATGGCAGCCGCATGATCGCATTGGACCGTCGGCGCTGGCATGGCGGCTGCTCGATCTCACAAACGTCAATGCCGTGCCGGTGGATCAGGTGATCTGCACCAAATTTCCTTCCTACGCCGTGCAGCATCCGCGCAAGGTGGTCTGGCTGGTGCACCAACATCGTCAGGCGTATGACTGGTACGGCACGCCGTTGTCCGACTTTGCCAACACGCCGGAGGATCGTGCGCTGCGAGAGTTGCTGCTGCGCATGGATCGCACCACGCTTGGAGAGGCGCAGCACCGCTACGCGATTTCGCAGAATGTCGCTACCCGGCTCAAGCGCTTCACCGGCCTTGAGGCCATGTCGCTCTACCCGCCGAGCCGCTACGCCGGGCTGTTGCGCAGCGGCTCGTACGGCGACTACATCCTCTCCGATGCGCGGCTCGACGCAGCCAAACGGCTCGATCTGCTGCTGCGGGTGCTGGCAGAAACGACGCAGCCGGTTCGCTGCATCTTCATCAGCATCGGGCCGGATCGTGAGCGATTGGAGCGCATGGCGGCTAATTTGGGACTTGGCGCGCGGGTACAGTTCCGTGGTTTTGTGCCAGACGCCGAACTCATTGATCTGTATGCCAACGCTCGCGCCGTGTACTATGCGCCAGTAGATGAGGACTACGGCTTCACGACGGTGCAGGCGCTGGCGGCGGCGCGGCCAGTGGTGACGACCAACGACTCCGGCGGCGTGCTGGAGTTCGTCCGTGATGGTGTGAACGGCTATGTCGTTGTGCCGGAGCCGCGCGCAATCGCTGAACGACTGGACGCGCTCCATGCCGATGCTGCGTTGGCCGAGCGCTTGGGCGCTGCTGGCCCGGCATGTGTGACCGACATTACGTGGGACAAAGTGGTGGATGCGTTAGTCGTAGCATGATCGCGTTGAAAAGAGGTGACGATGATGTATGAGCCAACCCAAGAGTCGCTGTGCCAGCACACTGTTCCCGATTGGTTCAATGACGCCAAGCTTGAGATCTTTATCCACTGGGGCCTCTACTCGATTCCCGGCTGGGCACCGACGACCGGGCCGCTCCCGGAAGTGATCGAGCGTGAAGGCTGGGGCGGCTGGTTCGGGCGCAATCCCTATGCCGAGTGGTACATGAATTCCATTCGCATCGCTGGAAGCCCATCGGCACAGTATCATGCCGCGACCTACGGCACCGATTTCAGCTACGAGCAGTTTGCACAGCAGTTCAACGAGCAAACGCAAACCTGGGATCCAGGTGCTTGGGCTGAGCTATTCGCTGGCGCAGGCGCTCGCTATGTTGTGCTGACAACTAAGCATCACGATGGTTTTCTGCTGTGGCCCAGCGCAACACCGAATCCGTTCAAGGCCAACTATCATGCCGAGCGCGATCTGGTGGGCGATCTGACTGCTGCTGTTCGTCAGTGCGGCATGCGCATGGGCCTGTACTATTCTGGCGGCCTCGACTGGACTTTTAACGATCATGTGATCGCCGATATTGCCGATCTATTTCGCGCGGTGCCGCAAAGCGCTGAATATACCGCCTACGCCGACGCGCACTGGCGTGAACTGATCGAGCGCTACGAGCCAATTGTGCTGTGGAATGACATCGGCTATCCTGCGTCTGCCAACCTTCCTGAGCTGTTTTCCGCATATTACAACCGGGTTGCGGAGGGCGTGATCAACGATCGTTTCACGCAGGCTGATCCATCAAGCGGCTCAGCAGAAGGAACGCCGCCGGTCGCTCCGTGGTTCGATTTTCGAACACCCGAATATGCTGTTTTTGATGAGATCATGGCGGAAAAGTGGGAATCGTGCCGCGGCTTGGGCTACTCATTTGGTTACAACCGCAACGAGTCGCCGGAAACCATGCTGTCGCCGGTTGAGCTTATCCGCTCGTTTGTTGACATTGTTAGCAAGAACGGCAATTTGCTGCTGAACATCGGCCCTATGGGCGACGGCACAATTCCGATGGAGCAACAAGATCGGCTGCGCGCATTGGGCGATTGGCTGCGTGTCAACGGCGATGCGATCTACGGGACGCGCCCGTGGAGTCGCGCGGAAGCCCGAACCACTGACGGCACGCCGCTGCGCTTCACGAAAAAAGGCGACACGCTGTCAGCGGTGCTGCTGGACACGCCACTTTCTTCGCAAGTAGCGCTTGAAGGATTGCGCGTCCGCGAAGGATCCAACGTGCGGCTGCTGGGGCATGATCAGCCCTTGGCCTGGCAGCAGACGGAGGGCGGTCTGTTGGTCCCGCTGCCGGAACTACCAGCTTCGCCCGCGCACACGCTTCAGATCACACCACAACCAGAGAGTCTTGCATGAACATTATCTTCGACACCGATCCCGGCATCGACGACGCAATTGCGCTGCTGCTGGCACTGCGCAGCCCGGAACTCAACGTCGTCGGCGTGACCAGCGTGTTCGGCAATGTAGACGTGGCACAAACCACGCGCAATGCTTTGCACCTCCTCGCGGTCGCCGATCGCACGGACATTCCGGTGGCGCGTGGCGCTGCTGCGCCGCTCGTGCGCCCGTTCAACGGTGGCGCGCCAGAGGTGCATGGCGAGGACGGATTGGGGAACATCGGCGTGCCCGATCCAAGTCAGGCGGCAATCACCCAGAGCGCAGCGCAGTTCATCGTCGAGCAGGTGCTGGCCCAGCCCGGCGAAATCACGCTGGTCGCGGTCGGCCCGCTGACCAACCTGGCGCTGGCGTTGCGACTTGCGCCGGAAATCGTCGGAGCGGTGCGGCAGGTGGTGCTCATGGGCGGCGCGGCGTTTGTGCCGGGCAATGTGTCGCCGGTCGCTGAGGCCAACATCCTCAGCGACCCCGAAGCAGCAGCGGCAGTATTTGGCGCAGGCTGGCCGCTGGTCATGGTCGGGCTGGATGTCACCAACAAAATTGCAGCAGATGAGGCCTACGTGAGCCGTTTGGCTGAAGTTGGCGACCCGTTCGGCCAATTCATCGCGCAGATCGTGCCGGTGTATTTTGACTTCCACCGCGCCATTTACAACGTCAACCGCATTCATGTGCATGATCCGGCGGCAATTGCGTATCTGCTTCAGCCTGCTCTATTTCAAACCGAGCAGTTTCCGGTGCAGGTTGTGTGTGGCGGCCTGGCCGATGCGCAGATCATTGTTGATCGCGAGCGCCGCTGGTACGACGCAATGCCAATCACGATCTGCACGGCGGTGGATGCAGAGGCCGTGTTGCATGTACTGCATGAACGATTGTCTGCAGGTGGCTGAATCCCACGCAAAAACAGACCTTCCGTGGTTCATTGCTCATGGACAATGAACCACGGAAGGGTGTAGATGTGAATGATAAATCGCTGTATATAAACGCGAAGTGAAGCTGCGCTTACTCCAGCGAGTAAGCAATTCCTGCTTGCAGCGTGCTCCGCGTCACAATATTGCCAAGCTGAATGCCAAGCCCCACCAGCGTCTGCGCCACTTCTGGCCGGATGCCCGTCAGGACAACTTTGGCTCCCAAAAGGTTGACGGCCTGAGCCGCGTGAATAAGCACATTCGCGACCTGCGTGTCCACCACCACAACGCCCGTGATGTCAAGAATAGCGATTCGCGCCCGTGTCTCGGCAATGCCCGACAGCAGTGCTTCCATGATCTGCTGAGCGCGTCGCGAATCGATGGTTCCAATCAGCGGTAGCACCACCACGTCGTCGCTAATCGTGAGCAACGGCGACGATAGTTCGGCAAGCGTCATCGACTGCTGTTCAATAATCGTCTCACGCTTTTTTAGCGCTTCCTGTTCCTGCTGTTTCTGCGCCGTAATGTCAAATGTAGTGATCAGGATGCGCGTGCCAGAGCCGTCCGCCAGGGAACTTGGTGAATAGATCGTGTGTGTCCAAATTTCACGCCCGCCAACGTTCAACGACTCAACGGTGTCTAACGGTTGTCCTGAGTTCGCGGCATGCAACAAAGTTCGCATACGTTTTGGCGCGTGTTTCCTCAGAAAACTGGGGGTCTGGATTCGTCTGATCCTGAACGCCAAACATGCGAAGCGTTGCCGCATTGGAGCGAATATGACGGAGGCTGCCGTCATTGAGCAGGTCTATGATGGTCATGCAGTAAGGTGTATGGTCGAAGACGGCCTTGAATCCATGCTGCGTCGCCTGTAATTGCTGTTGGAGGCTTTCAACTTCCGCGCGGAGGCTTTCAAGTGTATCAAGCGAGTCGGCAGTAGTCATGAGATAATTCCCTTAATCGGTGCAATGTGTTGTGGCGCATCGCTATGAAGGTGATGAGCTGTGCATGTATTCTTCAAAGTGTAGCAGCAGCGTGTATACGGGCAATCACCTATCGTTCTTGTTTGACTGTAGTACTTCTGGACAGGTGGCCCTGACAGGTCTGTGTATGACAAAGTATAGTTGAATCTCAGCCTTTTGGCGCATCCGAAATGGGTGTTCTTCAGGTATTATGAACATTGGTTCGATAAAGCGGCATGGCGCGCCGCACGCCTTGCGCCGGATGCCACAACCTTCCTATATGATAACTGTCAATAATCTTCACAAACACTACATCGTAGCTGAAAAGGAGCCGGGCTTTGTCGGGTCGTTGCGCTCGTTCGTGCGGCGGCAAACCAGAACCATCCGCGCCGTCGATGGCGTGTCGTTCGAGATCGGCGAGGGTGAAATGGTCGGATTTCTGGGGCCAAACGGCGCGGGCAAGACCACCACGCTCAAAATGCTATCCGGCCTGCTGCATCCAACCAGCGGGCAATTGGAGGTGGCGGGCTTCACGCCACGCGAGCGCCGCGCGCCGTTTCTCAAGACGATTACGCTCGTCATGGGGCAGAAGCAGCAACTCTTGTGGGATCTCCCCGCGCTCGACAGCTTTCATGTCAACCGCGCGATCTATGAAATTCCTCATGATCAGTATGACGAAACCATGCGGCAGTTCGACGAGATTCTCGATCTCGACAGCGTACTGCGCAAGCAGGTTCGCAAACTCAGCCTTGGCGAGCGCATGAAGTGCGAGCTTGCGGCGGCGCTGCTGCACAGGCCCAAAGTGCTGTTCCTCGACGAGCCGACGATTGGCCTTGATGTGAACATGCAAGTTCGCATTCGTGAGTTCATCGCTGAATACAATCGGCGCTTCAACGCCACCGTCATCCTAACCAGCCACTACATGGACGACGTGACGGCGTTGTGCAAGCGCATCATTGTGATCGACAAAGGCCAGATCGTGTTCGACGGCGACCTTCAGGGCTTGATCGAGCGCAGCACGCCCGATAAGCTGATCCGGCTGCAACTCGCCCGCAACGTGCCAGACGATGAGCTTGAACGCTATGCGCGGGTCGTGTCACGCGATGGTTTGCGGGCCGAGTTGCGCGTGCCGCGTTCTGAGACGAGCAGCACTGCCGCGCGGCTGCTGGTCGAGTTGCCGGTAGATGACGTGACGATTGAAGATCCGCCGATTGAAGAAGTGATTGGCCGCATCTTCGCGGGCGAGCGCAGCCCTTCGACAAGCTCAGGACAGGCCGGCGAGGTTGAGCAGGAACCAGCCGAGGTTGCGCTGTGACGGCGTCCATGCGTAAAGGTCGGGCGTTGTTGGCGGTCTGGTTCGCGCACATGAGCGCCTATCGCGCCGAGATTATCATCTGGATGCTAACCGGCTCGCTGCCGCTGATCATGCTGGCGGTCTGGATCGGCAAAGCGCGCGTCAACGGCGGCTCAGTCAACGGCTACACGCCGTCGGGCTTCGCAGCCTATTTTCTGGCGGCCTGGGTCACGCAGCAGTTCATGGTCGCGTGGGTCTCCTGGGAACTCGACCGCCAGATTCGGCTTGGTGAACTTTCGCCCAAGTTGCTGCGCCCGATTGACGTGTTCTGGGAGCATCTTGCGGCGCATGTCACCGAGCGCATGGTGCGGCTGCCGTTCATGGTGGTGATTGTCACGCTTGGAGCGCTGCTGGTGCCCGGCACGCGCGTTGCTCCGAGTGTTGCGCATATCGCGGTATACCTTGTGTGCGTCAGCATGGCGTTCCTGGTGCGCTTTCTGATTGCGTACTGCATCGGCCTGCTGACGTTCTGGTTCGACCAGGCGACTGCGCTCGACGAGTTTTACTATATCGTCGCCGCGTTTCTGACCGGCAGCTTTGCGCCGCTCGATTTGTACCCGCCAGCCGTGCGCGCAGCTATTGAATGGACGCCCTTCCCGTACCTGATTTACTACCCGGTACAGGTGCTGAACGGCACGCTTGGCGGCGCGGCGATCGCGCGGGTGCTGCTGGTGCTTGCAGGCTGGGTGATTATTTTCGCCATGCTGAAGCAGGTGCTGTGGCGCTTCGGGCTGCGGCGTTATGGCGCAGTGGGAGCATAGCAGGTATCTGCTACGTTTGAGTAATTATGCGATTGTTACGCTTTTTCAATCTGGCGGCGATATTTGCAGGCGCGAGCGTCAGCGCGCAGATGGAATACCGCATTAACTTCCTTATCAACATCGTCGGTTCGATTTTGACCGCGGGCGGCGCGCTGTTCGGCCTGCTGATTCTTACTGGCGACGGGCAGCCGATCGGCGGCTGGAGCTACCGCGAGGCGACCGTCGTGGTCGGGCTGTTCACGCTGGTGCAGGGCTGTATCGGCTGCTTCTTGCAACCCAATTTGAACAAGATTGCTGAAACCGTGCGGCTTGGCACCATGGATTTCACCTTGCTCAAGCCAATCGACGCGCAGTTCTACGTCTCGACGCGCAACGTCAATGTGTTTCGCCTGGTGGATGTATGCGTCGGCCTGATCGTGATCATATGGGCTGCCAGTGGACTGCCGGGCGTGACGCTGCTCGGCCTTATGACCGGCGCGCTGCTTGTCATGACCGCGCTGGCGATTGTGTACTCGGTGTGGTTCATGCTGGCGACGACGGCGTTCTGGTTCGTCAAGGTCGAGAATGCCACCGAACTGTTTCTTGGGCTGTTCCGCGCCGGGCAGTTTCCAGTGACGGCGCTGCCGGGCTGGGTGCGTTTCTTCTTTACGTTTGTCATTCCGGTGGCGTTCATCACCACCGTTCCTGCTGAGGCGATCATCGGGCGACTGGTGCCGACGAATGTGCTGGTGGCGTTGGTGGTCGCGGCGGCGCTGCTGCTCCTATCGCGTTGGTTCTGGTTCTTCGCCATCCGCAACTATACGAGCGCCAGTTCGTAGGAGCGCTTGCCACAGAGGACACAGAGGAGATGCCTATCAATCAATATGCCCTCCGTATCTCTGTGGCTAAAGTCCAATAATTACCCGTACATCGCCATGCGGACGCTATTCTTTCGGTCGGTACTGCGATGGATAATTCACGATCTTGTCCCATTCGTCAGCGGTGGAGCGCGCCACAAACGCGACCAGCGGCTCGTCGCCAATATTGAACACCTCGTGCGGCATTCCCGGCTCGATGTAGATGAAGTCGCCTGCCTCGTTGATTACCTCATTCACCAGCCCCTCGCCAAAGGTGTGCTTGACGCGGCCCTGCGTGATAAACAACATGACCTCGAATCCATCGTGGATGTGAGCGTAGGCGATCGCGCCCGGTGGTACGGTCGCCACGTTGATCGACAGATTCTGCGCGCCTACGTTCTTGCCCGACAAGCCCTGCTGGTATTGGATGCCGTTCCATGCGCGCCCGCTGCCGCCGCCGCGCAGCACGCTGATACCGTTCAGTTGTTCGACCTCTTGCGGCTTGATTTCGCCGGTGCCTGGCGTGTGCTCTGTGATAGTCATGCATCCTCCGTAACGCAATGTGGTAATTCACTATGCGTGTAACTATAGCGCGGGATAGACAACCGTCAAGCGCGTGGTCGATAGGTGATAAACACCAAGGCTCCAAAGTGCCCAAACAAAAAAGCCCGAAGTCGATAGGACTCCGGGCCTTCATGCAAGCGGAAAAGCTACTGCGCAGGCGCGTTCTCTTTCAGGATCTTATTCGACTCTTCAACCGCCTTGTCGAGCGCCGCCTTTGGATCGACGCTGTCGGGGTTCGTCATGACCGGCGTCAAGACCTCCTTGTCGAGCAGCGTGCGCACGGGATCGTAGCCCGCCACCGGCGACTCGACCATGGCGTACTGAGATCCAATCGAACATCTTGGCGTAGGTGTCCGCGACCGAGCTAAATTGCTTATTGTTCTTGAACGCGTTGATCACATCCTGCTTGGCGCTCTTGCGCACCGGCAAGTAGCCGGTCTGCGCCGCCCACTTCGCCGTCTGGGCCTTCTCGCTCAGAAACTTAATTACCAGCCATGAGGCGAGTTCTTGCTCAGGAGTCGTCTTGTACACCGAAATGCTCGCGCCGTACAGGTCCACGGCTGGCTGGCCGGTGTACGGCGAGCAGGGCAATGTCCCACTTGAACTTGCCGCCCTTGCTCACCGCGTCATCGTAGAACGGCAGGCCCGACGACGAGGCGAACATGAATAGCGTGTTGCCGCTGGCGAAGCGGCTCTGCTCGCCGTTGCGCTCGCTGGCGGGTACCTCGACAGCGCATTTCTTGTAACAGTCGCTTGATCAGCGCCGCTGAGTCTACGCCCGCCTGGCTGTTGAAGACATACGTCTGGCCATCGGCCGCCAGTATCCGGCCGCCGCGCGAGAAGACCTGCCAGCCAAGTTCGACGCGTCGTGCTGGACGGCCGAGCCGTACTTCTGGTTCGCGGCGTCGCCGAACTTGCAGGCCGCCTCCTCAAAGGTCGCCCAGTCCTTCGGCGGCTGGTCATAGCCCAGCTGCCTTCAGCGCGTCGACGTTGTAGTACATCACTTCCATCGACCGCTGGGTCGGGAAGCCGAGCCGCTCGTCCTTGTACTGCGGGTTCGCGTCGCTTTCGAGGAAGGTCTGGAAGTAGTCGGCCTGATCGGCTCGCTCAGGCCGTACTTCTTGCTCTCGAGGTATGGGTTCAGGTCGATCACCGCACCCGAGGCGCGGTAGAAGGCGGCCTGGTTCTGGTAGGCGACCGACATCGCCGGCGGCTGGCCGGCCATGATCGCGGCGTTGACCTTGTTGTAGACGTCGTTGTACGACGCGCCAGCGATCTCGGCCTTTGCGGTGATGCCGTACGGGTTGCTCTTGTTGAACTCGTCCAGCATCGACTGGAGCAGCTTCTGGTCAGCTTCCGGGCGGTTGTGCCAGTAGGTGACCTGGACGTTCTTGCCCTTCAGATCGATGGCATCCACCATCTCTGGTGATGTCGGCGGGTTGCTTACGTCAACGTTTCCGCCGCTGGCAGCGGGCGCGCTGGTGGCCTCACTCGCCGTGGCCGGTGTCGCCTCGCTGGCAGCGGGCGCGCTGGTGGCCGCTGCCTCGGCAGCGGGCGCGCGTGCCGCGCCTCGGCGGCGCGCGCTGGTGGCCGCCTCTCCGCTGTTCGTACTGGCGCTATTGCTGCCAGTGCTTGGACTGGTGCCGCCACATGCACTGAGCGCGACAAGCAGCGCAACTAGTGCTGGCAGCAGGGTGAACATCTTGGACTTCCGCACAATGACTCTCCTTTTGTGTTTGCTCATGACAATCGAGCAGACGATTGGAATCTATGCATAAAGGATAAAGACGTGACCATGCGGTAATGCATGACAGCGTGCCTAGCCTTTGATGCCAGTTGTTGTAATGCCCTGCGTGAAATACTCTTGCGTGAACAGATAAAAAATAATCACAGGCAAAATCACAAGCGTCGCAAACGCCATAAGTAGTTGCGTGCTGGTGCCGCCTTCACTTTGCGTGAACTGCTGCAACCCGACTGCCAGCACGCGCATGCTGGCGTCGCGCGTCACCAGCAGCGGCCACTTGAATTCATCCCATGAGGCAATAAAGTTCAACAGCGCAATCGTCACAATCGCTGGTTTGCTCAACGGAATAACAACCTGGAAGAGATAGCGCAGGTGACTTGCGCCATCCATCCGCGCCGCGTCAAAAAGATCTTTGGGAATTTGTAAAAAGAATTGGCGCAGCAGGAAAATGCCGAGTACGTTCGCCATGAACGGGATGGTGAGCGCCAGGTAGGTGTTGTACCACTTGAAGTTGTACATCATGACAACTTTGGGCACCAGCACCAGGTCGTTCGGGATCATGATCGTGGCCAGCACGAGCATGAACAAAATATTCTTGCCCGGCAGGTTCATTTGCGCAAAGGCATAGGCCGCCAGCACCGATGTGAGCAACACGCCGACGACAACCACCGCCGTAATGATCAGCGTGTTCGCAAAGTAGCGCATGACCAGCCACGTCTGCCACTGTGTGTCCCAGCCGACCGTGCGAATGGCCTCAGGGTAGTTGCTCCATTGCAGCCCTTCGCCGCCGAATGGTGCCCATGGCCAGAAGGTGTTGTTGATCACGCTGCCGTAGGTCTTCAGCGAGGTCGTCACCATGTACACAAACGGCAGAATTGATGCGATTGCGCCGACGAACAGCACTATATAAATGAGGGCGTACGTCAGCTTGTTGTGCCCAGCCGAATGACTTTCTTGATTCACGGATGTCACTGCCATGGCACGCTCCTTAATCGTACACCACGCGGCGACCAACCACCCGATTTTGGATGATCGTCACCAGCAGAATAACGAAGAACAGAATAAAGGACAGCGCGGCGCTGTAGCCGTAGCGGTTGAACTGGAAGAGTTGGTTGAAGATAAAAATACTGGCCGTGGTCGTTGTATCACCTGGCCCGCCTTGTGTCATGACGTAAATGTGATTGAACGCTTTGAACGTCCCGATAATCGTGAACGTCAGCAGAAAGAACGTTGTGGGTGAAAGCAGCGGCAGCGTCACATTGCGGAATGTCGCCCAGCCGCCCGCGCCGTCTACCTTCGCGGCGTCGTACAGATCATAGGGGATGTTGCCAAGCCCGGCCAGAAAAATCGTGATGTCGTAGCCGACGAATACCCATGTGGTGTAGATCAGCAGCGACACCAGCGCGAGACTCGGCCCGCCCGCCCATGCCGGAATGCTGACGTGGAGCGCGTTGCCGATCAGAGTAAACACACCCTGCGGCTCGTTCAGCCAGCGCAACGGTTGCAAGCCCATGCGTGTCAGCAGCGCGTTGATCGGCCCGCGATCAGGACTGTACAAAAAGCTCCACACCGCTGCCGAGGCCACAGTAGATGTGATGTAAGGCAGAAAAAACATGACCCGCAGCGTGCGGCGATAGCGGATTTTTTGGAACAGCAGGTAAGCGATACACAGACCCAGCGCGAGCTGCACCGGCACCGAAATCAGCGAATAGGTGGCGGTGATCAGCAGCGCGTGCCACATGTCCGGATCGTAGATCGCCTGTACGTAGTTACCTAACCCGACTGACTTCACACATCGCAACCGCCAATCGCATGTACTGATCCGCGCGCCATAGAACAGCGGAAAAAATTCAAACACTGCGAGCAAGATAAACGCCGGTGCGAGCAGCGCATAACCGAGCGCGATCTCGCGTAGTCGCCGGCCCTTCAAGGCTGAGCTGCGCTTGCGCACATGTGCATGCTCCGTCTGAGCTGTCCGAGAAGCCATGGTTCCTCTCTTCGCGCGTTGCTTGTCGATTTACTGCATGCGGGTATTCCACACGCTGGTCAGTCAAGGTGTGATGACATCTTTGGCAGGCACACAGCTGTTTATTGAGAATCTGTGAACAGTCCTATTTTCCACCCTTCTGAGCAGATCGTCAAGCCGTGAGGAAGATCATATGATTATTGTCATGTTAAATCTCAATTAAGATTTGGATGTGATGTTCCAAAACTGTCATGATCGCGTTACAGATGACGGGTAGCAGGCTATAGCAAACGAGCGCATTGGCGCGCCCCAGCACATGCGCTGACACGCGCACAATTGTATTTATTCTGCACTATTCGTTTTTTACCTTTGTTTCTTTCGTTATACTGCTCCAACCGCCAATAATCATTGATAAGTGGCACGAATCGTGTTACCATAAAGGTATGGACGAACTAGATGACAAAGACCGCGCGATCCTTATGCTGTTACAGCGCGATGGCCGGATCAGCAACACCGATCTCGCCCGCAGCGTTGGCCTATCGCAGCCCGCGACGTTCGCGCGCGTGCGGCGGCTCGAACAAGACGGGTATATCAACGGGTATGCCGCGCTGCTCAACCGTGAAAAGCTCGGATACGACATGATGTGCTATGTGCATGTCAGCCAGCAGTTGCATCAGCGGCACGAGTTGGAAAAGCTGCGCGAAGCGTTGATCGACATGCCGGAAGTGTTGGAGTGCGTTTTTGTTACTGGTGAGTTCGACTTCTTGCTCAAGGTTGTGCTGCGAAACCACAAGGAGCTTGAGCATTTTATTCTCAACAAGCTGACACCGCTGCCCGGCGTCGCGCGTGTGAACACCAGTCTGGTTGTCGCCGAGATCAAGGCAACGACGGCGTTGCCGATCACCAGCGGCCTCGCAACCGACCAGCAGCCGGAGCAATCACTGTGAGCTAGGAGGTTTTGCAATGGATGTTCTCGACGAGGTGCAGCTTTCGTCGCGCGATGTGAACACTGGCGAGGCAATCACCGCAGGTTCTCGCAATGGGGCGAGGCCAGGCACACGGGAACGCCTGATAGCCCCTTCACGCGAGGAAGTTCTTCACGATTATACAGTAGCCTACACCAGCCGCCAGGTCAGCCTGATTGGCCGGCGCGAGGTGTTGAGCGGCAATGCCAAGTTCGGCGTCTTTGGCGACGGCAAAGAGGTTGCGCAGATCGCGCTCGCCAAGGTTTTTCAGCCCGGCGACTTTCGCTCTGGCTATTACCGCGACCAGACGCTGATGTTTGCGTTGGGTATTTCAACGCCGGCGCAGTTTTTCGCGCAACTCTATGCCCATGCCGATGTGGCTGCTGAGCCATCCAGCGCTGGTCGAGCCATGAACGCGCATTTTGCCACTCGCCTGATTGATGCGCATGGCGGCTGGCGCTCGCAGGTCGATCAACCCAATACGTCCGCCGATATGTCGCCGACAGCCAGCCACATGCCGCGCCTGGTCGGGCTGGCCCACGCTTCGCGCATGTACCGTGAGGTCGAGGAATTACGGCAGTTTACTCAGTTCTCGCGCGGTGGTGACGAGATTGCATTCGGCACGATCGGCAACGCTAGCTGCGCCGAAGGGTTGTTCTGGGAGTCGTTGAACGCGATTGGCGTGCTTGGTGCGCCAGCAGTGATCTCGATCTGGGATGATGGGTATGGCATTTCCGTGCCGAATGAATACCAGGTGACCAAGGGCGACCTGTCGGCGATTTTGCAGGGCTTCCAGCGCGAGCCCGGCAGCACCAAAGGCTTCGATCTCTACAGCGTGCGCGGCTGGGATTACCTCGGCCTAATCGATGTGTACCAGCGGGCGGCCCGCACCGCTCGCTCCGAGCATGTGCCTGTTATCATTCACGTGACTGAGATGACCCAGCCGCAGGGCCACTCCACCTCTGGCAGCCACGAGCGCTACAAGTCACGCGAGCGGCTTGCATGGGAGGCCGAGCATGATCCGGTTCGTCTGCTGCGCGAATGGATTATTGCGCAGCAACTGGCTTCTGTCGAGGAGCTTGACGCGCTTGAGCGCCGCACACGCCAAGCGGTCGAGGCTATCCGCGAGCAGGCATGGCAGGCCATGCGCGCGCCACTCCGCGCCGAGGCGCGCGAGACAGCCGGCCTGATCGAGCAGGTCGCCCAGGCGTCCGATCACCAGCGCGAACTCGATGACCTTGCACAGCATCTTCGCGCGACGCCCACGCCACTGCGCCGCCGCACGTTCGAGGCCATGCGCAAAGCATTGGTCCTCACGCGCGATCAGGATAGCCCGGCTCGCCAGAAGCTCCTGGCTTGGCGGCAGGAGCAGGTGGAGCGGAACCGTGATTGCTACAGTTCGCACCTTTATTGTGCAGACGAACGCTCGGCGTTGCATGTGCCGGCCGTCGCGCCACAATATGCTGACGACGCCAGCGAGGTGCGTGGCTTCGAGATTTTGCAGGCCAATTTTGATGCCGCACTCAGCCGTGATCCCCGCGTGTGCATCTTTGGCGAGGATGTTGGGCGGCTCGGCGATGTGAATCAGGGTGTCGCTGGCTTGCAAGCCAAGTACGGTGCGTTGCGCGTGGCCGACACCGGCATCCGCGAGGCGACGATTATCGGCCAGGCGATCGGCATGGCGCTGCGCGGCCTGCGCCCGATTGCTGAAATTCAATACATCGACTATGTTTTGTACGCGCTGATGACATTATCCGACGACCTGGCGACGCTCCACTGGCGCACGCGCGGCGGTCAGAAAGCGCCGGTCATCGTCCGCACGCGCGGCCACCGGTTGGAGGGCATCTGGCATTCTGGCTCGCCCATGGGCGGGCTGCTGCACCTTTTGCGCGGCATGCACATCGTGGTGCCGCGTGACATGACACGCGCGGCGGGCTTTTACAACACATTGCTGCAGAGCGACGATCCAGCGCTGGTGGTGGAAGTGCTGAACGGCTACCGCATGCATGAACCCATGCCGGAGAATATCGGCCAGTTCACCACGCCGTTGGGCGTGCCGGAGGTGTTGCGGCCCGGCGCTGATGTGACGCTGGTGACGTACGGCGCGTGCTGCCGGATTGCCATGGATGCGGCGACCATGCTGGATGAGCTTGACATTTCGGTCGAAGTGATTGACGTGCAGACACTGCTACCATTTGATATACATCATGTGATTGGAGAATCACTCAAGAAGACCAGCCGGATCATATTTCTCGATGAGGACGTGCCCGGCGGCGCGACGGCCTACATGCTCCAGCAGGTGCTGGAGGTGCAGGGCGGCTACTGGCATCTCGATTCTGAACCGCGAACGATTACGTCGCAGGCGCACCGGCCCGCCTACGGCACCGACGGCGATTACTTCTCCAAGCCGAACGTCGAGGACGTGGTCGAGGCGGTGTATGCGCTGATGCACGAGAGCGATCCGACGCACTACCCGGCGTTGTTTTGAAGATTACGTAAGTAAGGGCGAGGCATGCCTCGCCCTTACAATGTGAACTGTTTACCGTATCTCGACGATCATCTCGACCTCGACCGCGTAATTGAAGGGAATGGTCATGCCGACGGCGCTGCGGGCATGGCGGCCAGCTTCGCCAAATACTTCCAGCAAGAAATCACTACAGCCGTGAATCACGCCGGGCGTGTTGTCGAAGTCCGGCGCAACGTTGACCATGCCCAGTACCTTGACGATCTGTGCCACGTTGTCGAGCGAGCCGACCAGCGACTTCACGGCCTGGAGGCACGACAGCGTGCTGAAGCGCGCCCCTTCGTAGGCTTGTTCCACCGTCAGGTCGCGTCCGACTTTGCCTTTGATCTCCTGCCCGCCCCAGCTTGAGGTTGCGCCGGCTGTGTAGACCAGATTGCCGGTGCGGACGGCGCGCATGAACTTGCCGGTGTTCAGTTCGACTGGTTCGATTGTGTAACCCATCTCGCGCAGCTTCGCTTCGTAGGACATGATTGTGCTCCTTTTCTTATTAGCCACAGAGTTCACAGAGGACTCAGCGTTTTCCCTTTACGATCTTTGTATCTTAATCGTTAATTAGATTTGCTCCTGAGACGCAGCCACGCGCCCGCCACAAGGAAGAGCAACGTTAACTCCGCCAGTATGCTCCATGGAGATGTGCCACCACCAGTGCTCGGTAGCTGGCGTGGTGCTTGGCCCGTCGGTCCGTTTGTTGTGCCGCCAGTGCTCGGTGCTGTGCCTGACGTTTGGCCCGTCGGCCCATTCGTTGCCTGATTCAACAGCGCCTGCGTGGTTGCGGACAGGGACGCACTTGTGGCAGCGAGTGCGGTGCTGGTAGCTCCCAGCGCAGCGTCGGTGGCACTGGCCGGGCTGGTCGGGATGCTTGTCGATGTGGCGTTTGTGGTGGGTGTTGCGGTAGGGCCGGGCTGCTGAAACAGGATGCCAGAGACGGTGAGCAGCACGACTACACATGTTTGAATTGTCAGCATAAACAATTACTCCACTTTATAATGTCTCGTTTTCGAGTTCTTTAATCGTAATGTCGAGCAAGCTGGCAAGCTGCACCACCTGCGCCACGTCCATGACCGTGCCGCGCAGCGCTTCGACGCTGACCTGTACGCCACTGATATTCGAGCCACGAAAGTCAGTGCCGTTGAGCTTTGCGCCGCGCAGGTCGGCGTTGCTGAGGTCACAATCGCGAAAGACGACGCTGGTCAAATTGGAATCGACAAACGACGCCTCGCGCAGCACGCACTGCTCGAAGCGAATTCGCTTGCATGACGTGGACCAGAAGCGCGCCAGCTCGCCGTTGCACTTCTGGAACAAAACGTCTTCCAGGCTGCTGTCCAACACTTTCATGCCAATCATGCGACAGCCGAGCATTTCAGCCCGCCGCCAGTGCGCCTTGTCCCATGACGAGCCAGCTGAGATCGCAGCCGTCGAAGCGCGTGTCAAACAGTTGCGACAGCGTCAGTTCCGCCTGATTGAGCACGACCCGCTTGGCGATGACTTGCTCGAATAGCACGTCCTCCGCAGTTTGCGCGGCGAACATGCCGTCGTTGAGCGCCTGCCCGCTGAAACTGGCCTGGTCAGTGAGCATGTCAGGCGGCGGCGCGCTTGCGAGCGACTGCGGCAACTGCGGCGGCTGAACGGTTGTTTTTGCTGATGAGTGCTTGGGTGGCACGCTGCCTCCTTTTAAAACCACCTCGCTTAACCCTCGGTCCTCTCCCATTGGGAAAGTCGGTAACGCTGCGCGAGCAGCAGGGCTGAGGGCATTAACAAGCTATACGTTTTCCATGCGCAAGCCATCGCTCGATCTGATGCGGCGTCAGATTGCCACCACAAATGATCGTTGCGACCAGCTTGCCCGCAAAGCGCTCGCGATTTTCGAGCAGCGCCGCCACCCCCACCGCGCCGGATGGCTCGACCACGATGCCTGCGTGCTGGTGCAGCAGTTTCATGGCAGCAATGGTCGTGTCGTCGCCGACCAGCAGCACGTCATCGACCGTGCCGCGCATGTCGGCGACCGCTTCTGGCACCGGCACGCGCACGCCAATACCGTCCGCAATCGTATCAATGCGGTCATGCTCGACGATTGCGGCCCGTGCGCCATGACTCCTCCATGGCAGGCGCGCCGCGTGCCGCCACGCCGATCACTTCGGTGTTCGGCGCGTGGGCCTTGAGCCAGCGCCCGATGCCGGTCAGCATTGCACCGTTACCGAGCGCGACCAGCACGGCGTCGAACGGCTCCGGCCAGCGCAACAGTTCAACCGCCATGGTGCCCGCGCCTTCGCCGGTGGCAGGCTCAAGGCTGTCCTCGACCATGCGCGTGCCGGACTGCGCCGCGAAGCGCTTGGCTTCCAGCTTGGCCGCGTCGAAATCCTCGCCGTGGAGCCGCACCTCCGCGCCCAACGCGCGCATGCGCTCGATCTTGAGCGGGTTGGCGTTGACGCTGGCGTAGACGATCAGCTTCACGCCACGCGCCCGGCAGGCATAGGCCATGGCCTGCCCGAAGTTGCCCGCGCTGGCGCACACCAGTCGTGTTGCCCGCCGCGACCTGCGACACGAACAAGGACGCGCCGCGACCCTTGAACGAGCGGATCGGATTCAGCGTTTCGACCTTGATCACCAAGCGGCAGCCGAGCTGCGCTTCAAGCGGCTCCAGGCGGTACTGCGGCGTGTTGAGGAACACAGGATCGATGATCTGCATCGCCTGCGCGATGTGTTCAAGGCTCAGTCGGTGGTTCATGGGCGCTCTCCGCTTCGGCGTCGTCGCACGAGTGTACCGCACGCCGCGCGGCGGGTCAAGGCGACATGCGTAACACCGACATTTGTGCCATTGCGCCCGCTTGCCTCGCCGATGCTATGCTACAGATGTTCCGCTACAACATCGAAAAGGTTCTGCCATGTCCCTCTCTGCGACGCTTGTGTTCAGCATTGGCCCAATGGTTGGCAAGGCGCTGCTCAAAACGCTGCTCGACGATCATCCGGTATTAAAGAACTCGCCCCCGACCTGCTCGATTGGCTCAAAGATCAGGCTAAAGCCGAGCGCGAGCAGCGCGAAACAGCCCGGCAAATCGCCGCAATCGGCGAATCAGTCGCCGCGCGCCTGCGCCCGATTATCGACGAAGCACAGCTCCCTGACAACGAATTGGCCGCAGTGCTCCACGAGTTCATGCTGACGCTCAACGGGGCCGATGTGGACGCCGAGCGGCTGGTGACGGCGCGATTGGACCGCAACCGGCTGTCGCAGGGCATGTTCCAGTCTCGCCCGGAAGCCACAAAAACGCTTAAAGCAAATGAGATAGCACTCTACGAGCGACTTGTGCGCGAGGCATCAGTACGCATGACGGCGATTGCATCTGAGTTCGTAGGCTTTAATAACCTGCGTGATGCCACATTACTTCAGGACAACGAGCGCATCTGCGAGGCTGTGCTGACGTTATTGCAGCGGCCAGCCGAAGCTTGTGAGCGGTTTGAAAAGCGATATCGCGAGATTATTCAAGACGAATTCAACAAGCTGGAAATGTTCGGTGTGCCGCACCTGGAAGGTATCTTGAAGCGCCAGCCACTTGATATTGCATACGTGACGGTGGAAGTGCAGCGCAGCAAAGCGCCGCGCAACGACATGCCAGAACGTGAATTGTTGGAGGCTTTTTTGCGTGATGGTGGCAGTGCCGCATACATTGATGATGAAGGCAAGCGCGTCACGGGGCCGATCAACGATGTGCTGGCGCGCGAGCGGCGAATTGTCGTGCGCGGCGAGGCTGGCTCCGGCAAAACAACGCTGCTACGCTGGGTCGCAGTCATGGCGGCAGCCCAGCGCTTCGATGGTGCGCTCAGCTTGTGGAACAACACTGTGCCGTTTTTCATTTCCTTGAGAAAAGTAGACAGCAGCGGCTTTCCAACCCCCAAACAGTATGTGGCGCAGGTAGATGTGGATATTGCTGACTTGCAGCCGTCGGACGATTGGCCGCACCAGCAGTTGGAGAATGGACGGGCAGTTCTCTTGATCGATGGCGTAGATGAACTACCGAAGGGCCGCCGCGAAGCATTTCTGGAACGCTTGCAACACCTGATACGCAACTACCCCAACGCGCGCTATGTTGTCACCTCGCGCCCGGTAGCAGTGAGCCAGACGAACTGGCCGGAGTGGTACGAATGGGTTCAGGAGAGTGGTTTTGCAGAGGTGATGATTCAGCCCATGAAGTCAACCGGCAATCGAGGTGTTCATTGACCACTGGCATAAAGCCTATGCGGAAGGCTCACCACAGAGCAAGCGTGCGAGCGTGTTAGAAGCGGCTGAGCATCTGAAACACTTGCTTCCCCAGCGGACATTGTATACCGGCTGGCTGACAATCCGCTGCTCTGCTCGATGATCTGTGCTTTGCACTACGATCGGCAGGAAAACCTTCCTTCAGAGCGGCTTAAGCTGTACGAAGAATGTGTTGACATGATGCTGCGACGGGATGAGGTACGAAAGATTGCTACAACCGATTCCCCATCGCTTAGCTTGCGGCAGCAACAGGCATTGTTGCAGGCATTGGCGTATCGTATGATGCGCAACGGCGAGATTGAGTTATCGAGCGAGTTGGTAGACAAGCTATTTGGCGATCTTCTACCGAGCTTTGGCGCGGACCCCAATGATGCTGCCCGTGTGCGCGCCTATTTCGTGGAGCGCAGTAACTTGTTGCGCGAGCCGGTTGTTGGACAAATCAGGTTTGTGCACCGCACCTTTCAAGAATTCTTCAGTGCGCAGGCGATTGTGGAGGATGGTGAGGTAGGCTTTCTTTTCCAACAGGCCAACAACGAGCAGTGGCGCGATACCTTCCCATTGGCGGCGGGCATGCTGCGCCCGCGTGAGATCGAGGATTTGCTCCAAAAACTGATCATCGACGGCGCGCCACTACCACAGCGCGCTTTGGCACTGGCATGCCTCGAAACAGCTGTGCAGGTTAAGTCAGCCTTGCGGCAGCAGGTGTTTGCGGCGGTGCCGGAGTTATTTCCACCCTATCATCCAGAAAGCCAGCGCATGCTGGCCGCCGCAGGTGAACACGCCATTCCATATCTCACGCGAGAGCGGCAGCCAAACATTGCTGCCATATTGTTTTGTATCTATACGCTGGCGCTGATTGGCGGCGAAAGGGCGTTGCAAGCCATTGAAGGCTATAAGGATGTTGATCACGATGCAGTGCGGCAGGTGATTGATGATGCATGGCCGAGATTTGACCACCGTGAGTATGCGCGCCGTTTGCTTAAGGAACGCCGTGAAATTAGTGTCAGCGATATTTCATTGCTGCCAATGCTTGCCGAGTTGCCGCAGTTACAGACGCTCGAATTCAGTGGTATGGAGGTGAGCGATCTGAGCTTTTTAGCGCACGTACCGCAGTTGCAGGTGCTTGATCTCAACAACATACAGGTGAGTGATGTAAGCGGGTTGAGCAACCTACCACAGTTGCAGACGCTGAATCTCAGCCTTACGCAGGTGAGCGACCTGAGTTGCTTGACGAACCTACCACAGCTGCAGGAGTTAAATCTCAACGGCACGCAGGTGAGCGATCTAAGCTTCCTGGCGCACCTGCCGCAGTTACAGACGCTTCGGCTCAACGGCACGCCCCTACGCGACCTCAGTGGGTTGAGCAACCTGCCGCAGTTGCAGACGCTGTATCTCAGCGGCACGCCCCTACGCGACCTCAGTGGGTTGAGCAACCTGCCGCAGTTGCAGACGCTGTATCTCAGCGGCACGGAGGTGAGCGACCTCAGTCCGCTCGCACAGTTGCCAAATCTGGAAGGGCTTGATCTATGACCACACCATCCTACCCCATCGCCCTTGTCACCGGCGCGTCGCGCGGGATCGGCGCGGCCACGGCTCGCGAACTGGCCCGGCGCGGCTACGCGCTAGTGCTGGCGGCCCGCTCGGCGGACGCGCTCATGCAACTGGCAGGCGAATTGACCCGCACCGGCGTTCCGGCGCTGCCGGTCCCGGCGGACCTCGGCCAGCCCGACGAGGTGCAGCGGCTGGCGCGGATCGCGTTGGAGCAGTTTGGCCGCGTCGACGTGCTGGTTCACAACGCAGGCATCGGCAGTTCGCAGCGCACGATTGCCCGCATGCACGAAGGCGAGGCCGAGCGGTTGTTGCAGATCAACCTTCATGCGCCAATTGCGCTGACCCGCGCGCTGCTGCCCGGCATGCTCGAACAACGGAGCGGCGCGGTGATCTTCGTCGCCTCGGTCGCCGCGCACATCGCCATTCCGCGCTCGGCGTTGTACAGCACCTCAAAGCATGGCATGCACAGCTTCGCCACGGCACTGCGGCGCGAGGTGCGGCGGCATGGCGTCGGCGTGACCATCGTGTCGCCGGGCTTCATCGACACCGACATGACCAAAACGTTACGCTTCATTCCCAAAGCGCCGCCGGAGCAGGTCGCCCGCGTGATTGCCGACGCCGTGGAGCGCCCGCGCCGCGAGGTCGTCGTGCCGGGCTACTACCGCATCCCGATCTGGCTCGAACGCCGCTTGCCCGCGCTGGCGGATGCGGTGCTCAGCCGGGTGCGCTGACATCGCGTCAACCCGCTGTAGTCCGAATAGGTCGTGCAAAATGGCGACCGCTACGAACGGCTGATAGTGCGCTCGTAGCGGTCGGGAGAGGCATCTCTATTTGGTGATGAGCGGCAATGTCACGCGATACTGCTGCGGTGTTGGTGGTGGCTGCGTCGTCGGTGTGCCGTCCGCCGCAAATTGGAGTTGGTAATCTTCCACTTCTCCGCCAAACACCGTGCCACGCGGCGCGAGGGTTTGTTGGTCGGTTGCACTGCAATTGCCGTCGCCGTCAATGTCGGGCGCCAAGCGAAAGCGCGCGAATCGGCTGACAGCCGTAGCACCATTGAAGGTATTGTCGGGCACGGTGATCTGAATCGTTTGCGCGCCTGCGGCAACTGCTTGCATGGCGATCACCTGTTCGCCTGCATCGTCAAACGTGCCATTGTTGTTCCAATCGATCCAGCCGCTCAGGCAGCCACGCCCGTCGTTGATTGTTGCCTGGAGCGTGCCGCCGTTTGCTCCATTCCCCCATGTGCCGACGAGCGCAATGCCGTCATCGCCGGTATCTGCCGTTGCCGTGTCGCTCGGCGTGCCTGCGTTCTCGGTCGTCACGCTTGCGCCGAGCGAGAGGCCGTCGCGAATGTGACGCGCTCCATCTTCTGCGGCGGTCGTCATGGCATAGATGGCTGGCAGGTCGCCATAGTCGCTGGCTTCGTTGACACTCCACCCCATATCCTTGAGCATCATCAAGCTCACCGCGCTTGGCGCATGCGCGCCCGGCCCCGCGTCTGTTGCAGAATTCATCAGGCGTCCCGCATTTGCGGCGACCGTATCATCTAAATGGCTTATGCTTGAACCCGTTTGATACGGGTTTGGCGCAAAGAGGGAGGGCCGCGCATTGCTGTTTGCCGCGATTGCATTGGGGCCGTTCCAGTGGAGATTGCCACTGCCAGCCTGAAGTGCATCTGCAAGCGCTTGCGAATTGTTTGGCAGCGTGATTAATTGTGTGCCATTGTTGTCAACCAGAAAGGTGTCATACACATTGAACTGGCCGTTTTGATCACCAAGACTAAGCGTGCCATTGTTCATGGCGCTGCTGTCTACAAACCCCAGCCCGTGAATCAGTTCGTGAAGCACCGTGCTGACAAAGTCAAACTGGGTAGCACTGCTAGATCCAAGTGCCGGGTTGAAATTCCAATTGATGTCTTTGTTGACACTCAGGCTGATTTCTGCCCGATCACCGTTGTTGTCCACACCAGAAATGGCATTCGCTAATGCAACGCCATACGCGATATTCGGCATGGGAAGCGCGGGAACAGTCGACTTATCGAAGAAGTCGTTCGGGCCAGCCGATGCCAGCGTGTCTGGACTGTCGGCGTTTTCATAGCAGGCGTCGATTCTGATCGTTGGCGTTGAATTAACCAGACTATCAAGAATAGTCACGGTCTGATTCAAAGCGGCCTGGGCTTCGGCAGGCCATGGCACGGTTGTATTCTGGCATGTCGACGGGTTGTAGACGACCATGAAATTCACCGCTTGAAATACCTTTGGGGTACCTGGTTCGGATGCTGCGCTCGAAGCAGGGGTTGCGATGCCCACAAGCAAAACCAGTGTCGCAAGGCCAATCAGCAAACGTCGTGAATGTGTGCGAACCATGATGTAGATGTCTCCTTATACCAGTGTGATAATCCCGCGTTTTTGGAGTTCAGTGACGGCGGTCGATAGGCCATGGTCGTTCAAACGGCAAGCGAGCGCACAATCTGCGATCCTGCAGAGCCCTGATAGGCGGTCTACCTACATTGATTGAGGATCAGCCCAATGACTTTATAATGGTGTGGGCTTCTTCAACAATCATACCATACTACTATACATTATAAATATTCGCTATCTTGCGTGGGCATCATATCGCAACCATCCTACCTTAGCGGTTGCGAATGAAGTGCTCAGCCGGGTGCGCTGGCATGCGCTCGAAACGTTGACACTGCCCCAAAAGCGCGGTATAGTACCAGGAGTTTCGGGGCAAAGAACAAAGCGCAAAGAACAAAAACGTGGGAGTGAACCTGCATTTGTTCTGTTTTCTTTGTTCTTTGTTCTGTTTTCTTTGTTCTTTGTTCGCGTAAATGCTGATGGAAGATCAAGAACTTTCAACGGCGGAGCTGCCGCAAGCCATACAGGAGTGGCTCGACATGCAGCCTGCCGTCGTCGTTTCGATCGAGCGATTGGACGGTGGGCGCGTGCTGCTGCGCCCGTTGTTCGAGGTCGATCCGCAGCTTGTCGCCCGCGCGCAGGTCACACTGTCGAAGTATTACGAAGCGCTGATGAATTTGACGTGAGAAGTGATACTTGATGCTTGATACGTACATCTCCTTTCAAGCATCAGGCATCAAGCATTATGAATTATCTGTCTTCCGCCGACCTGATCGCTATTCACGAGTTGCTGATTTCGCGCATGGGCGGCATGGCAGGCATTACCGAGGCAGGCTTCGGGCGGCTCGACCAGGCGGCGGCGGCTCCGCAACTCAGCGCGTTCGGGGCCGAGTTGTTCGAGGACGAGCAAAGCAAGGCGGCGGCTTTGTGTTATGCCATCGTGCGCGGCCATCCGTTCTCCGATGGTAACAAGCGCGTGGCGTTGGTGGCGCTCGATGTGTTTCTGACCTCAAATGGCTATGAGTTGACGGCGACCAACGACCAGGCGTACGAGATCATGATGGCGCTCGCGGCTGGTAAAATGAAGCGCGACGCGCTGATAGAGTGGGTGAAACAGAACGTGAAACGTAATGCTTGATGCGTAATTCACGGATTCAGGTTCAAGCATCAAGCATCAAGCATTAGATGAACTATTTGTCGCTCCACGACATTTTGGCGATTCGTGACACACTGGCGGCGGCGCGGAAGGAGCAGGGCGACAGCGACCGCTACGCGATCCGCAATGGGAACGGCCTGATGTCGGCGCTCAACGCCCCGTCGCGCATGGCCTTTGGCGAAGTGTTCTATCCAACTCTGCCGGAAAAGGCCGGCGCGCTGGTGTACGCGCTGGTGCAAAATCACCCGTTTTACGATGGCAATAAACGGATTGCATCGGCGGCGCTGCGGCTGTTTTTGGAGCGCAATGGCGTGGAGCTTGCTGCATCTGTATCGGAAGTGCAGCAGTTCACCAGGCAGATCGCGCTCGGCGCGCTACGCGATGACGCGGTGGCACGCTGGGTGCAGCAGCATGTTCAAAAGAAAGCGTAACGCGTAAAACACGGATGTATAGCGCCGCTATTCAGTGAGCATCACGTTGTCATGTTGAGCAAAGCGAAGCATCTCATCGTGTTACAATGAGATGCTTCATTCGGCATGACAAAGATGTTCAACGTTTATGTGATCAGCCTACGTTTTACGCAGTATGTTTTACATTTCGATAAATGGAGGATTTCATGGCTCACAAATGGGTGTATTTATTTACCGAAGGCGACGCGAGCATGCGCGTGCTGCTCGGTGGTAAGGGCGCGGGCGTGTCTGAAATGACCCGCACCGGCGTGCCAGTGCCGCCCGGCTTCACGATCACGACCGAGGCATGCAACGCCTACTATGACAACAACAAGCAATTTCCCGAAGGCATGTGGGAGCAGGCCAAAGAGGCGATGAAAGACATCGAGCAGAAGACCGGCAAGAAGTTCGGCGATCCGTCGAACCCGCTGCTGGTCTCGGTGCGCTCGGGCGCGAAGTTCTCGATGCCGGGCATGATGGACACCGTGCTGAACCTCGGGCTGAATCACGAGACCCGCGACGGCCTGGCCAAGCTGACCGACAATGCGCGCTTCGCCGCTGATGCCTACCGCCGCTTCATCCAGTTGTTCGGCAAGATCGTGCTGGGCGTTGACGGCGAGAAGTTCGAGCATGAGATGAACGAGGCCAAGGGTGCTGACCGGCAGGACACCGACCTGTCAGCCGAGGAACTTGAGAGATCACCAACAAGTATCAAGACGATCATCAAGCAGGATAAGGGCGTCGAGTTCCCGCAGACGATCCGCATGAGCAGTTGAAGATGGCGATCAATGCCGTGTTCAGTTCCTGGATGGGCCGCCGCGCAATCGATTATCGGCGCATCAACAAGATCTCCGACGACCTCGGCACGGCGGTGAACGTGCAGGCGATGGTGTTCGGCAACATGGGCAACGACAGCGCACCGGTGTGGCGTTCACCCGCAACCCCGCGACTGGCGAAGACGCGTTCTACGGCGAGTACCTGGTGAACGCACAGGGCGAAGACGTTGTGGCCGGTATTCGCACGCCGCGGCCGATCACCGAACTCGAGCAATGGAATGTCGGACGTTTACAACCAGTTCGCGAAATCGCGCAGCAAGCTCGAGCAGCACTACAAGGACATGCAGGACTTCGAGTTCACCGTGGAGAAGGGCAAGCTGTACATGCTGCAAGACCCGCAACGGCAAGCGCACCGGCGCGGCGGCGGTGAAGATTGCGGTGGACATGTCGAAGGAAGGCCTGATCGAGCGAGGAAGCGGCGGTTCAGCGCGTCGATCCGGCACAGCTCGACCAGTTGCTGCACCCGGCGTTTGACGCGGACAGGCTCGAAGGCGGCCGAAGCTGACGCACCGGCCTGCCGGCATCGCCGGGCGCGGCGAGCGGGCAAGGTAGTCTTCGACGCCAGAAGAGGCCGAGGACGATGGCCGAACGGGCGAGAAGGTGATCCTGGTCCGCAAAGAGACGGCGCCGGACGACATTCACGGCATGGTCGCGGCGAAGGCGCATTCTGACCGCGCGGGGCGGCATGACCTCGCACGCGGCCGTGGTGGCTCGCGGCATGGGCATTCCGTGCGTGGCCGGCGCCGGCGAGTTTCAAGCTCAATTACGAGAAGCCAGACGATGACGGTCGGCGGCAAGACGCTGACACGAAGGGCGACTGCGATCACGATCGACGGCACCAACGGCGAGGTCTTCGCGGGCGAGGTGCAGACGGTGGAGCCGCATCTGACTGGCGACTTCGCACAGTTCATGGAGCTGGGCCGATAAGTTCCGCAATTTCGGCGTCGCACCAACGCGGACACGCCGCACGATGCGCAGGTCGCACGCGACTTCGGCGCGGAGGGCATCGGCCTGTGCCGCACCGAGCACATGTTCTTCGAGGGCGACCGCATCGACGCCATGCGCGAGATGATCGTCGCGAACGACCGAGGAAGAGCGCCGCGAGGCGCTGGCGAAGATCGCTGCCGATACAGCGCGAGGATTTCGCCGGCATCTTCGAGGCGATGGACGGCTTCCCGGTGACGATCCGCACGCTCGACCCGCCGCTGCACGATTCCTGCCGAAGGGCGAAGAGGAAATCAAGCGATCTGGCGCAAGAAGATGGGCATCAAGGCTCAGGATGCTGCAAGGCCAAGGTCGAGAGCCTGCACGAAGCCAACCCGATGCTCGGCTTCCGCGGCTGCCGCCTGGGCATCACTTATCCGGAGATCACCGAGATGCAGGCGCGGGCGATCTTCGAGGCGGCGCGCGGCGTGCCAGAGAAGGGCATCAAGGTGCTGCCCGAAGTCATGATTCCGCTGGTCGGCTCGCTGGACGAACTGCAGCAGCAGGCGATCGTGATCCGCGCGTTGCGAAGAGGTGATGGAGGAGACCGGCCAGCAGTTCGAGTACATGATCGGCACCATGATCGAGTTGCCGCGCGCCGCGTTGGTTGCCGACCAGATCGCCGAGGTAGCCGAGTTCTTCTCGTTCGGCACCAACGACCTGACGCAGACGACCTTGGGCTTGAGCCGCGACGATGCCGGGCGATTCCTGCCGCTGTATGACGAGCGCAGGATCCTGAAGGCACGATCCGTTCCAGGTGCTCGACCAGGAAGGCGTCGGCCAGTTGGTCCAGATGGGCACCGAGCGCGGGCGCAGCACGCGTGCCAGATCTCAAGGTCGGTATCTGCGGCGAGCATGGCGGCGAGCCGTCGAGCGTGGAGTTCTGCTATCGCGTGGGCCTGAACTACGTCTCGTGCAGCCCGTACCGCGTGCCGATCGCTCGGCTGGCGGCGGCGCAGGCCGCGCTGGGCGACTCAAAGCGCGACAAATAATTGTCGTAGGGGCGAACCAATGTGTTCGCCCTAACAACGACCAAGCCGGAAACCGATTGTAGGGGCGCAGCATGCTGCGCCCTTTGATGTTGCGCATGGGTGCGCCATGCGGGCAGACACATCGGTCTGCCCCTACCAGTGAATTCTCATTGATATAGGAATCTACACAGTTGACGAGGCATCGCTTTGTAACGCTATGTCATGCTGAACGGAGTGAAGTATCTTATAGAAAGACAATAGGGATGGCTCTGTATTGGAACTGCGAAACTATTGCATCCTACCTGCAAATCTGCTAGCATATTCGTATCCATTCTTTCTGTTGCAAAGAACATCGCCGATGCGCCCACGCTTTCTGCTTCGCCTGCTGCTGGTTTGCCTGCCGCTCCTCATACTGCTGCCGCCTGTCTGGGCGAACACGAGGTTCGCCCCTGCGCCCGCCGCGCTGTCCGCTGCCGCCCAGCAGCCGACACCTGTTGCGCCGACTAGTGCGCCTACGCCGACGCCAACAACCCCGCAGTTGATTGGTGTTGGTGAGCAGACCAGTGCATTGGGCGAATTGTGGGATCGGTATCATTGGGGCATTCTGCTGCTGCTGGGGCTGGCCTTCGCGTTCATGGTGTTCTTTGCGCTGACCAAGAAGACCAGCGAAGGTCTGGCCGATTTTCTCTACCGCGTTTTTCTTGGCCGTAAGCTCGATCAGCGCATCAAATCGCTCGATCAGCAGGACGAGCGCCGTACAGCCGAGCGCAAGCAAAAACAGGAACTGAACTCCGGTGAGTTGGCATACCTCGATTGGCTGTGTAGCGAAGATGATCTGAAATATTTACCTCTCATTCCGGTCAAAGGCTCGAAACAGCAAGATCAATTATTGCTCCAGGATGTCTATGTGCCGCTGCGGGTGGTCGAGCGCGAGCAGATGGAGCAGTTTCGCAAGCTTACAACTGGCGATTTTGATGAGGAAGGTGAGTACCGGCTGCGCCAGGAAGCCTTCAACGAGTTGGAGCGCAGCCAGCGTGTCTACTACTTGCTCAGCGAACCTGAACACCTGCCGCCGCTTCAGGAAGATGATGGACGACGCATCCGGCGCCAACGTGAGACAGCGCAGCCGCTCACTACCAGGCGCCTGCTGCTGGTGGGCGATGCGGGCAGTGGCAAAACGACAACGCTGCACTATGGTGCGCTGGTGCTGGCCCGCGATCTGCACGAGGATATGAATGACGGAGCGCGTGAACGGCTCGAACTCTACACCGCGCGCCCGCTGCTGCCGCTCTACATTCGCCTGACTCTGGTGATGACCTACGTGCGCGAGCGCTACAAGCGCGCCGACCCCGCCGACCTGCCGCGTCTCGATGATGCATCATGCACTATTCTGCTCGATTGGCTCGATACCTATTTGCATGAGCAGACCGGCAAGCAGCTTCCCGCAAGGTGGGCTTCACAGCGAATCGAGGCAGGTGGCTGCCTGCTGCTGCTCGACGGACTGGACGAGACCGGTGATGCTGCCGAGCGCGATTACATCCGGCGCATGATTGCAAATCTGGTCAGCCGGCCCTGGGATAATCGCTACCTCGTCGCCAGCCGCCCCTACGATGGGCTGGGGCTGCCGGGCTTTGCCGAGCGTCACCTCAGCCCCATGAATAGCGAAGAAATCAACCTGCTACTGCAGAACTGGTTCGGCGCTATTCGCCACCACAGCACCAGTGCGCGGCGCAACGAGACGGTCAAGATCAGGTAGCCTACCTGTCGGGCATTTTGGAAGATAATCCGCGCCTGTTCGAGATGGCAACCAATCCACTGTTGCTGACGACCATGGCGCTGCTCGTTCACCATGGCGATGAATTGCCGCGCGAACGCGCAGAGATTTACAATCGCCTCGTGCCGTTGTTGCTCAAAAAATGGCGCGAGGTGCAGATCGGCGGCGGAAAGCCCGGGCGGAACATGCGAGCCGTCACAGCTTTATGATGAGAGCGAAGCGAGTGTACAGCGCCGCCTCCAGGAGCTAGCCGCATGGATGCAGGAACAGCAGCGCCGCGAACTGCGGCTGGACCGATGCACAGAAGCGTACTTACGCCCGATCTATCGAAACCTGATGCAATGGAACGACGAACAGAGCGATGATTACGTCGAGCAGCTGCTCCATTCGCTGGCGTTGCACAGCGGACTGATACAGGCGCGTGACCGTGGCTACAGCTTCACGCACTACACTCTGCAAGAATATCTGACGGCGCGCGCCTACGATCAGCGCGCCGAGGGTATTGACCAGCTACTGGCCCACCGTCAGGAGCGGCGCTGGCGCGAAACGATGTTGCTGGCGGTGGGTCATTGGGCCACCAGCGGCGACCCGGAGAAAGCGCAGCAGATGTTACGTGTTTGCTTGATACGCGCGATAGCGATGCGGTGCTGCTGGCATGCATGGCGCTCGACGATGCTGATGCCAATCGCGTGACGGAACTGCGCGCCTTGCGCGATGAAGCGGTTGCGCGCTGTCCACGTATTGCCTTCGACCCGGCCCGCCACCCCGACCCGCGCACCCGTAACCGCGCCGCCACGCTGCTCGACCGGCTCCATGCCGACCAGCGCCCGGAACTCGACTGGCGTAACAACGAGTATTGGGCTGCCACTATTCCGGCAGGCCCATTCGTGCTGGGCGATGACAACGGCGATAGTGACGAGAAGCCAGCGTTCGTCTACGCCATCCGCCAGCCCTATGCACTGGCGCGTTTCCCGGTCACCAACCGCCAGTATGTCGAGTTCCTTGAAGATTTGGAGCGCCGGGGCAAAGGCGACGAGGCCGAAAGCGCCGCCCGCGCGGATGGCCGGGCCGCCGCTTCCGCGCGGGCGAAGGCAATCATCCCGGTCGTGGATGTCTACCTGGTACGACGCCACCGCGTTTGCCGCATGGGTGGACGAGCAGTTGCGTACAGCGGGCATGCTCGCACGTCAGGTGAGACGGTGCGCCTGCCCGCCGAGCCGGAATGGGAGCGCGCCGCCGCCTACCGGTGTATGCTCCCGCCGAATAACCCTGGTGCGGGAAAAACGGGATATGCCATGGGGTTACGCTCCACGGCCCGCTCTCCCAAGTTGGGAGAGTGGTGGGCGCGCAGCGACAGGGGTAAGGGGGCATCCGCGGGCGATTTGAAAAATACCACGACCTGGTAATACAATCGCCGCCATCCCGGCTAACATCGCAGAAACCCAGATCAACGGCACATCGGTGGTTGGCATCTTTCCACATGGCGCGGCGGCCTGCGGCGCGCAGGACATGGTCGGCAATGTGTCGGAATGGTGCAGCACGCCGTTTCTATCGTACGATGAGATCAGAAAAGACTGGACATGTAGAGCCAGAAACACTTTACACAACCGAGAACACAACAGGCGAAAGACGAACATATATCCAGCGCGGCGGCTCGTGGATCGTCAATCGGTCGGACGCTCGCTGCGGGGCGCGCGACGGCGTCTCCCCTCGTGGCGCATTCGGCGGCGGCGGTATCAGGCCTAATACCAGGTTCGACTACTACGGGTTTCGTCTCGCCCGTTGTTCTTCTCGGGATTAGTGTCCTTATGACTTTATGTCTTTTTGTCCTCGTGTCCTTTAAGAAAGTGTAAATCGTTTTATGCCCTCACCCCCGGCCCCTCTCCCAACGTGGGAGAGGGGTGGCGAGTGCAGCGAGCCGGGGTGAGGCAGGCGGGCAGATACGCCGATCTGTCCCTACCAATGAATATACATTGCCAATAATCACGGTAGGGGCGAACCGATGTGTTCGCCCGCGCTGATGACGTTGAACCCTTTGGCATGCTGAACGGCGTGAAGCATCTCGTTGCGCATTACATTGCGGCAGACATATAGCGCTACTCCTTCTCCTCTGTGCCCTCTATGTCCTCTGTGGCTATCGCAAGCGCAATCTCCTGCTCGTGCGTCGTCGTGCCGTACGGCATGAAGCCGCGCGCCTGGTAATTCGCCAGCGCATGCGGCCCGTCGAGTGAGCAGGTATGTACCCACACTCGCTCCGCGCCGTCGTCGAAGGCGCGCTGCACGCCGACCGACAGCAGGTGCTTGCCAAGCCCGCGCCCATGGAAGGCTGGAATCAGGCCGAAGTACGCGACTTCCGTGCCTGGCTCCTCGGAGGCGGCATTAAGCTCGACATAACCGGCGGGCGTGCCGTGGATGTACAACACCAGCAGCGTCGTCGTCGGGCGCGCGAGATACTCCTCAAGCTGTGCGTCCGACCATTTGTTGCGGTCGGTCCAGTGATAATCCTGCCCGACTGCGCCGTACAGAAAGCGGTAGAACGACGGCAGCGCATGCTGTGCTTGCAAAATCAAGATGTCTGAACTATCGCTGAACGATGGCCGAAAATGGGCGTGGCCTGGGATATGGAGATAAGTTGTTGTTACGGTAACGGTATGAGACATCTCATTCTCGAATGGCGGTGCTACATTCGGCATGGAATCCTCAAAAGCTATGCAATAATCATTGCGTAACATCGTAGCAAAAGCACGAAAAATCGGCAACATACACGCTTTTGCTCTCTGCGCTGTGTTCTTTATTCCATGGCGTTACGCTGCGTGGGCAAGCGCCGGGCCGTAGCGTAGCCGCTGCACCAGTGCCACCAGCACAATGATCGCCGCCACTGCCGCCAGCGTGCCAGCAGAGCCAACCACCAGCATGGCCGACTGCTTCACCACGATCGCTGCGAACGCCCATGCGATCACCGCCGGGTAGACCGGATCGCGCTGGCGCAGCCCAAAGAATGCCGCCAACAGCGCGCCGACCAGCAGCAGCAGAGCGGCCCATTGCTCCGGCATAAGTGGCCCGCCGCTCCATCCCGCCGCGTACAGCACCACGGTTGCATTCACGATTGTCGCCACGCTGATCCAGCCAAGATACAAGCTGAATGGCACATCCACCACCCAGCGCTGCACCATGCTGGCCTGCGAACGGTTGCGCGCCAGCCGAGCGTAGATCCCAATTAATGTCGCCAGAATGACCACCATGAGCACAATGCTCAGCGACAGAATCTCGTAGTGCCACACCAGAATCCAGCCAATGTTCGCGAGGCAGTTAAGCACGAACATGCCGTCAAGGCTGCGCACGCGCGGATTGAACCGCTGTGCCGGTAACGCCTGGTAGACTGCGAAGGCAATCAGGCCACAGATAGATCAGGCTCCAGATCGAGAAGGCGTACCCGGCAGGTGTGGTGAGTACCGGATATTTGTCGGAAAGCTCGCCGGTCGTTTTGTTATTCACGACACCAGCAACAGCAAGTCCGTTGACGACCAACACGGCGACCAACGCAACAATATTCAAAAACTGGCGAAACAGAGGTGAGCGCATGCGGTTCTCCTTGCAATATAAAACAATAAAACATATCTGATTGCTATACGTGCAGGCGCTCATAATAGATTGCATGATGCCATGACAGCGTAGCTCAACATAAACCTATGGTACAATGGCCGCCAGAACCTCGGTAAACTTTCTGGAAACCATTCATGCTATCAACACAACGCTCTGTCATTCTCGTGTTCGTTCTGGTGTTGCTTGTCCTCGGCGCGTGTAGCTCGCAAGGCGCTACGCCACAGCCCGAAGCCCTTCAGCCAACTGCGCTGCCAGCAATAACATCCGCTCCCACAGCTCCGCCGCTCCCGACGGCTGCGTCCATGCCAACGACCACGCCGCTGCCTACCGCGACACCGCAGCCGATTGCCGACCCGCTGACGGGCGCGCCGGCATTCGCGCGCGGCCAGATCAAGGCGCGCCCGTACATTGTCATGATTGACAACCACCCGGATGCGTATCCTCAAGTCGGTCTCGACCATGCGGCGGTGGTGTTCGAGGCGCTGGCCGAGTACGGCATCACGCGCTTCGAGGCGGTGTTTGTGCCAGGGATTTCGCCCGACGCCGACAAGATCGGCCCGGTGCGCAGCACGCGTACCTATTTTGTGCAGTGGGCCATGGGCATGCGGGCGCTGTACGCCCATGCGGGCGGTTCGCCGGGCGGGTTGAGTTTGGCGTCAACCACTGACAAAATCATCAACCTCGAAGCGCTTGCCAATGGCGATTCAGGCCAACCGTATTTCTATCGCTCTACCGACCGAGTTGCGCCACACAATTTATACACGTCTAGCAAGCTTCTCGAAAAAGCCATGGCCGATCAAAGGCGTGAGCGACTTTTCCGACCCAGAGATGGGCTTTTTATTCAAAGAGGACGCGCCCGCCGATCAGCGGCCCGAATCGCAGCGCATCGATTATTTCTTTCTCTACAAGCAATATCCTGTGGCGTGGACATATGATCCTAAAACCAACGGTTACTACCGGCTATGGCTGAGTAAACCGGCGCTAGATCAGGCGACCGGCAAACAGTTGTGGACCAAGAACATTCTGGTGATGCAGGTGCCGGAGCAACCCATCGAGGGCGACGACCATGCGCGGATCGAGCAGGCTGTGATAGGCGAAGGCAAGGCGCAGGTGTACCTTGATGGAACCGAGCGCGACATTACATGGCGCAAGGAAGCGCCGGAAGCGCCGTTGCGCTTCTACGACGCCGATGGCAGCGAGGTAAAGCTCAATGTCGGCCCGGCATGGATCGTAGCGCTGCCGGCGTTGAGCAATGTTACTGTGAAATAGAAATTTCACCACACAGACACGAAGGACACAAAGAAGGTAAAAGTTAAGAATTAAAACCAGCGCGGCCGCATGAGTCCGCTTGACTTCGCGCTTGAAACTACTAATTCTTTGTGCTCTTTGTGCCTGTGTGGTAGCCATTATTCCACAACAACATGATACAGCCCGCCGTCGTTGAGGCTGGTGAGGTACAACTCGCCCGCTTCATCCTCACCGAATGAGCTGATCTGCAAATTGGTATCGAGTACTTCGGTGCGCTGCCACTCGCCATTCACCTGATGAAGCGTCCACACGCGCCCGCTGCAATAGTCACCGAACACGTAGCTGCCGACGAGTTGCGGGAAGGCCGCGCCGCGATACACGTAGCCGCCCGTGATCGAGCAGCCGAGGTCGTGGCTGTAATCGTTGATTGGCATGACAAGGCCGCTGGTGTCGCAGTTGTTGGCGTTGTAACAGTGCATGCCTTCGGCAACGTTCCAGCCAAAATCTTTGCCGCCGCCGCTGTTGGCGGGCTGCATGTCCACTTCCTCGTACATGTTCTGCCCAACGTCGGCAATGTACAGGTCCCCGGTCGTGCGGTCGAACGAGTAGCGCCACGGATTGCGCAGGCCGTAGTCCCACACCTCTGGCCGCCCGCCCTGGCCGTTAGCGAATGGATTGTCGGCGGGAATGCCGTACGGCTCGCCCTGATCGACATTAATACGCAGCAGCTTGCCAAGCAACACATTGGTATTCTGGCCGTTCCCATGTGGATCGCCGCCGCTGCCGCCATCGCCCATGCCGATGTACAGATTGCCATCCGGCCCGAACTTCACCAGGCCGCCGTTGTGGTTGGCGTATGGCTGGTCGATGTGCAGCAGTATCGTTTCGCTGCTTGCATCGGCGCTGTTGCCTTGCGCCTGGAAGCGCGAGACAACTGTGTTGCCGTCCGTGTCGGTATAATCGACGAACAGCCGCCCGTTCTCTTTATAATTTGGATGAAACGCCACGCTCAGCAAACCCTGCTCGCTGCCGCTGGAGCCAACCCGATCGCTGATGTCGAGAAACGGTGTCTGGTCAACCGCGCCGTTGCGCACGATCATGATCCGGCCCTGCTTCTCGACCACGAAAATCCGCCCGCTGTCGTCGCCCGCATGCGTCGCGTAAACCGGAGCGCGCAGCCCCGTAACAACGGGCTGAAGTGCCAGAACTCTTCACTGCCTCTTGAGGCGCAGCGTTGCTGCTGGAGCATCAGTGCCTGGCGCTGTGTCGCTGGTAGCGCAGGTGCGCTGTTCGTCGCTGCTGGTGCAACAGTGGCGCTTGTGGTCGGTGCGCTGACGATTGGTGGCACGGACGTGGGCGTGCTCGACGCCATTGAGCCGCCGCAACTCGCCAGCAGCAATGCTAGGACGCATGGCAGCAGTGCGCGGGGAACACAGTAGAAGCGATGATGCATGTAACTCTCTTTCCAGGTACATTTCTAAAAACTGCGCCGCCAATGAGCAGCATGTCAGGTGCATGTTGCACGCATGGTACCAGCGAAGCGCGTAATTTGGATCTTTACGCGGTGAGAAAACCGTGAGCATGCGCTATACTATGGCTTGACGCTGAGAGATCGTTGAAAGGACCAACTATGAGCAGCCAAGCTGTTGCACCTGTGCGCTTGAGCCGCCGCGTCGCGCAGATTAGCCCCTCGGCAACCGTTGGGCTGGCTGGCCGGATTGCCGCCATGCGCGCGGAGGGCATTGACATCATCTCGTTTGGGCAGGGCGAGCCAGATTTTCCAACGCCCGACGCGCTCAAGCAGGCTGGCATCGCCGCGATTGAGCAGAACAAAACGCGCTACACGCCGGTCGGCGGCCCGACAGAACTGCGCGCTGCAATCGCCCGGCGCGTGTCGTCCGATACTGGCATCACATACACGCCCGCGCAGGTGTCGGTCACGACCGGCGCAAAGGAGGGGCTGTTCCTGGCCTTTTTGGCGCTCTGCGATCCGGGCGACGAGGTGATCATTCCCGCGCCCTACTGGGTAAGTTATCTCGATCAGGTGCGGATTGCCGAGGCCACGTCAGTGAGTTCTTGCGGCTGGCATCGAGTCGGGTTTCAAGATTACGCCGGAGCAGTTGCGCAACGCGCTCTCGCCGCGCACTCGCGCGATCATCCTGAATTCGCCCTCCAACCCGACCGGCGCGACCTACACTGCCGACGAGTTACGCGCGCTGGCCGACGTGCTTCAGGAGAGCGATGCGTTCGTGATTAGTGACGAGATCTATGACGCGATTACCTATGTTCCGTATGCGCGCTGGCTGCGGGTCGCGCCGGAGTTCGCCGACCGCACGCTGGTGGTGAATGGCGCGTCCAAGGCGTACGCCATGACCGGCTGGCGCATGGGCTACATTGCTGGGCCGAACGAGATCATGGCAGCAATCAAGAACATCCAGAGCCACTCCACCTCGCACACTTCCGCGATAACGCAGGCTGCCGTGCTGCCCGCCTACGATGGCAGCGCCGACATGGCCAGCGAAGTTGCGCGCATGGTCGCCGCCTTCCATGAGCGCCGTGATATCATCGTGGAGGCGTTGCGCGCCATTGACGGCGTGGAAGATCAATGTGCCGGACGGCGCGTTCTACGTTTTCCCCGACGTGACTGGCCTGCTGAATCGCCCGCTCGCTAACCGTCAGACCTGCGCCACCGACGACGAGCTTGCGGCCTATCTGCTGGAGCAGGCGCATATCGGTGTCGTTCCCGGCTCGGCTTTTGGCGCGCCCGGTTTTCTGCGGCTGTCGTACGCGACCAGCGCCGAGCAGATTCCGCGAGGGCATGCGCCGCTTTGCGGAAGCCGTTGGTCGGTAAACCACAAAGACACAAAGAACTCCAAGGCAAAATATCCGCATGGTGCCTTTCTGTCATGTTAAACACTGTCTGGCCTGAGGCACTCCTGAACCGCTCGAAGGGCGCATAGACGTTTATAAATATCTAACACAGTAACTCGGCTATAGCAGTCAGAAGTGGTATAATACAAATAGCTATGATTGCTTACCAAGCGCGCCGGTACACCCGGCGCGATTTTTTAGGAAAGGATTTTTAACATGTCCACACCTGCACCACAGGTGGTTCAATTGGCGTGCCCCAATTGTCGCACGCCGTTGCGCGCGCAGGTTTTTACGCTGATTGACGTGGGTCAGCAGCCGGAGTTAAAAAACTATTTGCTATCTGGTCAGCTGAACATGGTTGCGTGCCCAAACTGTGGCAACGTCAGCATGCTGGCTGCGCCATTGATCTACCATGATCCGGCCAAGCAACTGTTCTTTGTGCATTTTCCGCAGCAGCTCAACGCTGGTACGCAGGAACAGGAAAAGTTCGTTGGCGACGCTACCAGCCTGCTCATGCGCTCGCTGCCGGAAAATATGCCAAAGGGCTACCTGCTTGCGCCGCGCCGCTTCCTGGCGCTCAATTCACTGATTGAAGCGGTGCTGGAGGCCGATGGCATCACGAAAGAAATGATTGAGGCCCAGCGCAGCCGGGTCGACCTGATCGAGCAACTGGCTGAGGCGTACGAGCAGGGCGAAGAGCAGTTCCAGGCGCTTGTGGAGCAGCGCCGCGCCGACATCGATTATGAATTCATGGCGACGCTGACAGCCTTTGCCGAGGCCAGCGCGCGCGGCCAGCAAGATGAGTCGGCGCAGATTCTGATTGGCTTGCGTGACAAGTTGGCGGAGTTGGTCGGCTTTGATGAGGAGCTTGGCGACGAGCAGGACGTGTCGCTCGATGATGCGCTCGATCGCTTGACCAGTGTGCCGGACGAGGAGTTGGAACTGGCGATTGGCGAGTTGCGCCCGCTGATTGACTACAGCTTTTTCGAGGAGTTGACTGGCCGGATTGACGCGGCTACGCAGGCGGGCGACACTGAGACGGCGCAACGGCTTACCGCGCGCCGCAAGCAAATCGTCGAGACTGTCGAGCGGCTCGACGCGCAGGCGAAGGAACTGTTCGAGGCGGGCGCAAACCTGCTGAACGCCGCGCTGGCAGCTGATGACCCCGATGAGGTGCTGCGCGAGCGCCATGAAGAAATTGGCGAGGCGTTCATGCTGGTGCTGGAGGCCAATCAGGTGGCGGCTGAGCGCGCAGGCCGAACTGACGTGGTCGAGCGGCTGGCCGATATTCGCGACCGTTCTCTGGTGATTGCCCGGGAATCGCTGCCGCCAGAAGAAAAGCTGATCAATCAGCTTTTGCAGGCCGAGACGCCACAAGAGTCGTCGCAGTTGCTGCGCCAGAACATGGGCATGGTCAACACTGCGTTTGTGAAACGCATCAACGAGATGGCCGACCAGTTTGACAAGGATGGCCGCAAGGCGATGAGTGACCGGCTGCGGCAGGTTGGCCGCGAGGCGGGGGCCATGCTGTTCTAGCGGTGAAGCATGAGTGGTAAGAGTTGAGGTTGTCTGTGCGAAAGGTCGCATGGCGGCTTGGACTCTTACCTTTTATTTTGGACTCTTACCTTCCATGAGACGTTTCGTTCGTCTGTTTTTCCTCCACCTTGTCGCGCTGCTGGCTCGGCCATTGGTACGGCACTCGTCGCATCAGCCGTGCCGCGTGCTCTACATCAAGCCCGATCATCTGGGCGATCTGCTGCTCGCCACGCCGGTGTTCCAGGCGCTGCGCGAATCCTATCCTGCTGCCGAAATTACGGCACTGGTCGGCCCATGGTCGCAGGCGGTATTGGCGCGCAACCCCGATATTGACCGGCTGCTGACCTGTCCGTTTCCCGGCTTTGAAAGAGCAAAATTGGAAAGACAACCGGCACTGCTCCGCCGCCTTTCGTCTCTTGCCCGGCCGTATGCACTATTAGCAAAATATGCCCTGCTCCTGCGCGCGCACCGCTACGATGTGGCGCTGGTTGGTCGCGATGATCACTGGTGGGGCGCGGCGCTTGCCATGCTGGCAGGCGTTCCGGTGCGGGTCGGCTTCGCGGTGCCGGAGTGCCGTCCATTTCTTTCCGAAGAGCTGCCCTGGGATCCACAGGCGCATGTCACGATTTCAGGGGCTGGAGTTGGTGGCTGCGCTCGACGAAGGACCAGTGACGAATGACGAGTGTGGTAGTTTGAAGGCGTTGGATTCGTCGTTTGTCGTTCGTCCTTCGTCGTACACCGCTCGCTTCGACCCCGCACTCGCTGATCTCGCATGGGCTGACAACTGGCTTGAAAATCATGGCATCTCCGCTGAGCAGCAGTTGGTGATTATTCATCCTGGTACGGGTGGCCCCACCAAGCTGTGGCTGCCGGAGCGCTGGTCAGCCGTCGGTGATGCGCTTCAGGCGCTGCCGAACGTGCGGCTCGTGCTGACTGGCGGGCCGGGCGAGGAAGTGCTCGTGGAGGATGTGGCGGCGGGCATGGCGCAACCGCCGCTGACGCTGGCCGGACGGACCACTGTGGGACAGCTTGCCGCGCTGCTGCGGCGGGCGGCGCTGGTACTCGGCGTAGACAGCGGCCCGATGCATCTCGCCGCCGCACAGGGCATGCCAACAATTCATCTGTACGGACCGGGCGATGCCGGGCGCTTCGGGCCGTGGGGCGATCCAGCGCGTCATGTCGTCGTTCGCGCTGGTGTGTGGTGCAGCCCATGCGGCGTGTTTGCTGCATGCCCGCGCGGGCTGCCTGTGCCGGAATGCATGGCGCGGATTGAAGAACAAGAAGTTATTGATGTGGCAAGCAAGGCGCTAAAACGGCCAACGTAAGGTGTACATTCAGCGGTTTATCCGGTTTTACGCTTTACAGTTCATTTATCCGCCTGCTCCGCCGCACCATTGGCGATACGCTCGCGCGTCTGACGCATGAGCTGTTCGAGGCGGATGTTGACAATCTGCTGCCATTCCGCTGCTTCATCATCGTCCAGCGCGCCGCCGCCATACTTCAGTTCCATCGCCATGTCCCAGCCTTTTTTAAGCGCAAAGCGCTCTAGCTCTTCCTGCCGTTCTGGAGACCAGCGGGTAACGTAGCGCCGAAACGCGGTCGATAATTTGTTGGAGCCGTCTGGATTCAGCGCCGGCAGGGCAAACCAGTCATGATCGCTGTGAACGGTGTCTGGCTGGCCGGCAGAGGTGAAAAAAATAGCGTCGCAGGTGCGACAGAAGCGATATTCCCCAGTTCCTTCGAACGATGCAGGATTTCCGGCGATTGCGCCGATAAGCATTCGATCAGTGACAGACATAACAACTAACCCTGTATCTTGCTGTGCTACAAGTAGTAAGCATACCACAACCATGGTGAGTATAGCATAGCACAGAGTGGCGTAGAAAAAAAGAGCGCTGTTGTTCAGTTGTGCAGCATGTTTGACAAACACATCGGAATAGCCTATAGTGCCTGCATTCAGCACACTGCTTGCCAGTTTTCCCTTTGCCAAAATGATCATGACAAACACAATGGAGCATTCACAGTGCGGCGCGTTGCGTACAACGTAGCCGCGTTGTTGTTTGCTGTGTGTGGGGGATGTATGCAGTTTCATGTTGGTAATTCGGTTGTCGATCTTGTTCAGGGTGACATTACGCATGAAGATGTGGATGCGATTGTGAACGCCGCGAATTCGTCGCTGCTCGGTGGCGGCGGTGTCGATGGCGCGATTTACCGCGCTGCCGGGCCGGAATTGCTGGCGGAAACGCGCACGCTTGGCGGCTGCCAGACCGGCAAGGCGCGCATCAGTAAAGGCTACCGCCTCAAGGCTCGTCATGTTATTCATGCGGTTGGGCCGGTGTACCATGGCAGCCCGCGCGACGCAGAGTTGCTGGCGAGTGCCTACCGCGCGAGTCTGGAACTTGCCACGCAACATCATCTGGCGACCGTCGCACTTCCAGCGATCAGCACGGGCGTGTACGGCTATCCGCTGGATGAGGCTGCGCCGATTGCGCTTGACACGGTGAAGGCGTATCTCCAACAACATCCAGAGATATCGTTGGTGCGGTTTGTGTTGTTTGACAAACAAGCGTATGATGCGTTCGAGCGTGCAGCAAAACAGATCTTACAGTAAACTTGGTGTGTGTAAACTTGGTTTCTCACCATCGCTATTGGAATGTCCGTTCTCGAATTCTGTGTTTTCGAAGTGTGGAGATGTTTAACCCATGACTCAAGCAAAGACCGACTTCAAAGTGCTTGGTAAGCCACGCAAAATCATTGATGGCCGTGAAAAAGTGACTGGCCGGGTGCATTACACTGGCGACATGATGTTGCCCGGCATGCTCCATGCCCGCCCGGTGCTCAGTCCATATGCTCACGCAAAAATTACCTCGATTGATATCGAGGCTGCACTCGACGTGCCGGGCGTGGTGGCCGTGCTGAAGGCGGAAGACCTGCCGACGCGCGACCGAGTGATCAATTCGCGCCATAGCGCGGTGCTCGCGCGCGAGAAGGTGCTGTGGCGCGGCCAGCCGGTTGTGGTGGTCGTCGCGGAAACGGAAGCCGCCGCGCAGGATGGCGCGGATGCGGTGCTGGTCGATTATGAACCGTTGCCAGTGGTGGCAGATATGGAATCGGCGCAGTTACCTGATGCGTTTGTGCTGTGGCCGAATGGCCTGCCAAAAGAGGGCATGGATCTCACTGCTGCGCATGCCGCTGTTGACCACGGCGAGGAAGAGGGCGAAGATGCGCCGCCCAACGTCCATGCGCAGAATCACTTCAAGCGCGGCGATGTTGCGAAGGGCTTCGCTGAAGCGGATGTCGTAATCGAGCGAACCTACAAAATTCCAGTTGTGCATCAAGGCTATCTGGAGCCGTGCGCCACGGTTGCCGAGCCAGATCGGCAGCGCGAGCAGATCACTATCTACACCGGCACGCAGGGCCAGTTCGGTATACGGGACGAAATTGCCCGGCTGCTCAACCTGGCGAAGCGTCAGGTGCGCGTCGTGGCCATGACGCTCGGCGGCGGCTTCGGTGCAAAGTATGGGATCATTGACTCGCTGGCAGCTTCGACTGCGTGGGCGCTCAATCGTCCGGTCAAGCTGGTGCTGACGCGCTCTGAAGATTTTCTGACCAGCACGCCGTCGCCAGCAGTATCGATTGATGTAAAAATGGGCGCGACGCGTGATGGAAAGCTGACCGCGCTTCAGGCGCGCGCGACACTCGATAATGGCGTGTTTCCGTTCACAATTGGCGGCATCTTTGGTTCGTTGTTTGGCGGCTATTACAAGTGCGACAATGTGCAGATTGACTGTGCCGAGGTGTTCACGAACAAGCCGCAGGCTGGCGCGTACCGCGCGCCGGGTTCGCCGCAGGCTACTTTCGCGCTTGAGTCGACCATGGACGATATTGCGCGCGAATTGGGCATGGACCCGCTCGAGTTTCGTCTGCAAAATGTTGCTGAGGATGGCGACCCCATGGGCAACGGCGATCCGTGGCCGAGCATCGGCGCGCGGCAGTGTCTGGAGCGCATTCGTGAACATCCGGCCTGGCAGAACCGTAGTGATCTCGGGCCGAATGAAGGTGTCGGTATTGCGCTGGGCGGCTGGCCGTGCGGCATGTCGCCAGCGGCGGCAGTCTGCCGGGTGGACAACGATGGCACGGTGCGCGTCGAGGTTGGTTCGGTCGATATTTCCGGCGTGAACAGCACGTTCGTGCTCGTCGCCGCTGAAATTTTGGGCGTCTCGCCAGATCAGGTCGAGATTATTCAGGGTGACACGACGACTGGCCCGTTCGCCGGGCCGAGCGGCGGTAGCCAAACGACCTACAGCGTTTCCGGGGCGGTTGCGTCGGCGGCGCGTGAGGTGCGCGAGCGGCTGTTGGAACTGGCCGCCGATGAGTTCGAGGCGTCGGTTGCTGACCTGGAAATTGTTGATGGTCAGGTGCGTGTCAAGGGTGTGCCAGCACAGACCAAGACAATCGGTGAGCTTGCAGCGAGAGCTGAGCGTAAGCGCGGTGGTCCCGGCCCGGTGATCGGCAACGGGCGCGCGGCGGTGGCGCAGAATGGCCCCGGCTTTGTTGTTCAGCTAGCGCGCGTCGCCGTTGACCCGGATACCGGCGAAGTCACGATTAAGCAGTACGTCACTGTGCAGGACGTTGGTTTTGCGATGAACCCCATGCTCGTCGAGGGCCAAATTCATGGCGGCACGGTGCAGAGCATTGGCTGGGCCATGGGCGAGGCCATGGTGTATGACGAGAATGGGCAGTTGCTGACGGCAACCTTCATGGACTATGATTTGCCCAAGGCCGAGCGCGTGCCGCCGATTGAGGCGATCATTGTCGAGAATCCATCGCCCATGGGACCGTTCGGCGTGCGTGGCGTGGGTGAGCCGCCGATCACTGCCGCGCTAGCCGCTATTGGCAACGCTATTCGTGATGCAAACGGCACGCGCATGACCGAGACGCCGTTCCGTGCGGAGACGGTGTGGAAGGCCATGCACAACGGGCGCTCGTAACATGTATATAATGCCAGTGTCACTACACTTGGCAATTATGCCGTAACACACGGGCTGCATTTGCGGTATACTTTGTGTAATGTATCGCATACATCCAGAAATTGGATTGCACTGTAGCAGACACCCGTAGCAAAGACGCTGAGCGTGCTTTTGGGCGCGCTCAGCGTTTATTCGTTAGTGGAAAGAGCATGTGGTATGCGCGTGCGAGTAGGTTTTGAGTTTGTATTTGAGTCTCCGCTGCCAACCCCAACGGCTGCCATCGTACGCCCGCGCGAAGTGGACATTCACCGCCTGCTTGATGAACGGCGCGACGTGACGCCCGACATTCCCATTCATGAGTATGTTGATGGCTACGGCAACCATGTGTGGCGCTGGACTGCGCCGCAGGGCATTATGCGCCTGCGCTACGACGCGCTGGCCGAGGTTTCGCCGGATCCCGATCCGGCGTTTCCTGATCTGCCCGGCACATGGGCGAGCGATCTGCCGGACGATGTGCTGATGTACACGCTGCCGAGCCGCTTTTGCCCGTCCGATCTGGTCATTGGCGATGCGTGGAACCTGTTCGGCAATGTGCCCGACGGTTGGGCGCGTGTTCAGGCGATCTGCGATTGGGCGCATGCTAACATCGAGTATGGCTATGGTAACAGTGTGGCGACAACTTCAGGGTATGATGCATACATTAACCGTAAAGGTGTGTGCCGCGATTTTGCGCATATTGGCGTGATGTTCTGCCGGGCGATGAACATTCCGGCACGCTACGTCTATGGCTATCTGCCTGACATTGCCGTTCCGTACAATCCAACTCCGATGGATTTTCACGCCTGGTTCGAGGCTTATGTCGGCGGCGAATGGCGCACGTTCGACGCGCGCCACAACATGCCGCGCATTGGCCGCGTGATGATCGCGCGCGGACGTGATGCAGTGGACACCGCCATGGTGACGAGCTATGGCAACAGCCAGTTGACTGGCTTCACGGTGTGGGCCGATGAAGTCAATGATACCGTCTCACTTGACCAACCACCTCAACTGACGGAGACACGCGCATGAGTGCCTTTTCTGACAATTCGCATAGCTCTTCCGCCACCATTACGTTCATTGATCATTGCAACGTTCCCTGGAGTCGGGTGCGCCGCACGCGCTACTGGATGCATCAGCGCTTTCACTACGTCTATCCTGGCCCGGTGCGTGAAATTCGCCAGCGGCTGGTCGTGGTGCCTGCCGACCGCTACGGTGATCAGCGGCTGTGCGAGTTTGACTTGCGCGTTTCGGTCACCAACGCCGCCATGCGTTCCACTATCGATGCGTTTGGCAATCGTGTCTTTCATGTGTATGTTCCTGAGGCTGACTTAGAGGTCACGTTTGAGGCGCAAATCGTGGTCGAACGCGATCTTGCCGTTGACACGCAGCCACGGCTCTCTGCGCATGAGGCGCTTGTGTACACGGCTCCTACCCGGCTCACTGCTGCTGACGAGGTGATCATGCGCGCGGCACGGGCGCTCGCGGCGCAGCATAAGCAGCCGTTAGAGTTGGCAGAAGCAATCAATACCTGGGTGTGGGAGTCGATGAGCTATGGCGCTGGTTCGACCAGTGTGAAGACCACCGCCGCCGAGGCGCTGGCGGTTGGCCGCGGCCTGTGTCAGGATTACTCGCACATCATGCTGGCGCTGTGCCGCGCCCTCGCCCTGCCTGCGCGTTATGTGTCTGGTCACATGCTGGGCGAGGGCGGCTCGCACGCCTGGGTCGAGGTGTTGCTGCCTGAGTCATCCGGCAGTTACCGTGTCGTGGCGTTCGACCCGACGAATCACCGCCGCGCCACGCCTGCATACATCACCGTGGCGAGTGGCCGTGATTACGCTGATGTCTCGCCCACCTCCGGCAGCTTCATTGCGCCGTATGCTGGCTTGCTCACATCCAGCAAGCGTGCGGGTTTGACGCACATTGCATATCATGATGACGCTGTGTAGATGACTATATGTCTTTATCTCCTCTGCTCCCTCATTCTGCGTCCGCGCGCTTGCCTGCGTTGACGCCTTCTCGCCACTGCCGTACAATAGCGCGCTAATATCTCTATACTACTTCTTTGCTCGCCCGCACGCCCCGCTGCTCAATGCCATTGTCATAGGAGGAATTATGACTTCTGCCGAGTTTTCCCGTCAGGACATTGTTGACCTTTCGCATGCCACGACGTTTTACGAATGGATGCCCGCAAAAGGCCGCCAATCCGCTGGTTATTGACCATGCTAAAGGTATCTACATCTGGGATGTGGACGGCAAGCGCTACATGGATTTCAATTCGCAACTTATGTGCGTCAACATTGGCCATGGCGACGAGCGCGTGATTAAGGCCGTGCAAGCGCAAATGGAGCGCGTCTGCTACGTCGCGCCCGGCCCGATGACCACGCCAATACGTGCCGAACTTGGGCGGCTGCTACAGGAAATCACGCCCGGCAATCTTTCCAAGGCGCTCTTGACCAACGGCGGCGCGGAGGCGGTTGAAAATGCGATCAAGATCGCTCGCATGTACACCGGACGTCATAAGATCATGGCGCGCTATCGCTCCTATCATGGCGGCACGGCGGGCGCGATGACCCTGACCGGCGAACCACGCCGCTGGGCGGCTGAGCCAGGCATTCCGGGTGTGGTCCGCATTCCCGATTTTTATCCCTACCGCGCTGGCAAAGACTTGAACGATCCCGAATACGCTGCGTCGGTGCTTCATGCGACCGAGGAAATTATTCAGTTCGAAGGCGCGCGTAGCATTGCCGCGATCATTGTCGAGTCGGTGGTTGGCACCAACGGCATTCTCATTCCAAGCGCGGCCTACATGCGCGGCCTGCGCGATCTGTGCAACAAATACGGCATTCTGTTGATCTGCGACGAGGTGATGAGTGGTTTCGGGCGCACCGGCGAGTGGTTCGCGGTCGACCATTGGGGCGTGGTTCCCGACATCATGACCGTCGCCAAAGGCTTGACTTCGGCCTACGTGCCGCTCGGCGCGACGATTGTGTCCGAGCCAATTGCCGACTACTTTGAGGAGGCCACGTTTTCCGCTGGTCTAACGTATAGCTCACATGCGGTTGGCTGCGCGGCGGCGGTGGCGTGCATCAATGTGTACAGAGAAGATCACCTCATTGAGAATACCCGTGCCATGGGTGCAATCCTCAAGGCAGAGTTGGAAAAAATCAAGGACAAGCACCCATCAGTTGGCGACGTGCGGGCGATCGGTCTGTTCAGCCTGGTTGAGCTTGTCAAGGACAAAGCCACCCGCGAGTCGCTTGTGCCCTACAACCCGGCACCTAATCAGCTTGGGCCGATGCCTGCCTTTAACGCGTTCCTGCGCCAGCAAGGCCTGTTTACATTCGTGCGCTGGAACACGTTCTTCATCAATCCACCGCTGTGCATCACAAAAGAGCAACTGCGCGAAGGGCTTGCAATTATCGATCAAGGTCTTGACCTCGTCGATCAGGCACTTACTTAACACATCATGTGGGTTCACAAGGCAGTTTGCTACGATAACTGGCGCTTGTCATTTCGGATCCTTCGACTGGGCTCAGGGCGGCGGCTCGCCCGCTCGAAATGACATAGAGGGAAGGCCGTTTTACGCATTACGTTTTATGTATTTTGATGGCAAAAAGGTGATGCGTAAAACGGCGGCTGAATCTGTATTAGACGTACTCCAAAAAGCGCTCTTTCATCAACGCCAGCACCTCATCGCCCGTCCGGGCGCGCAGTGCGGCGTTGAAAATCTCGACCTCGATGGGACCATTGTAGCCTGCTTCATCCACCGCTGTCCGCAGTTTGCGTAGTTCAATCACTCCATCACCCATCATGCCGCGCCCCAGCAGTGTATCCGGCAGCGGCACGATCCAGTCGTTGACGTGGAAGCCGACAATGCGCCCGGCTGCGCGCTCGATCTGTCGATACACATCAGGGTCCCACCAGACATGGTACACATCGACCGCGACGCCGACATGGGCTGGATCGAACTGCTCCGCAATATCAAGTGCTTGCGCCAGCGTCGTGATCACCGAGCGGTCGGCGGCGAACATGGGATGCAGCGGCTCGACGGCGAGCGTCACACCGCGCTCCGCCGCATATGGCGCAATCTCTGCTATGCCATCGGCAACCATGGCGCGCGCCGCCTCGATGTCGCGGTCGGGCGCGGGGCCGCACACCAGCACCAGCACGTCGGTGCCGAGCGTGGCCGCCTCGTCAATTGCGCGGCGGTTGTCGTCGATGCGTTGCTGGCGCTCGGCGGCAGTGGCGGCGGGAAACATGCCACCCCGGCACACACTCGACACACGCACGCCCGCGTCACGCACGATCCGCGCGCTTTCCTCAAGCCCCGTTTCAGCAATTTTGTGCCGCCACAACCCAATGTAGGGAATGCCCGCCCGCGCGCAGCCCTCGACGGCTTCGCGGAGGCTCCAGCGTTCGGTGGTAGCCTGGTTCAGGCTCAGCCGTGAAATATCGGTAAGTGGCTGCATCATGTCCTCACATAGCATGGCGCTTATTCTGGCAACCAGCTTTCATATGCTGGATGATCAGTGTCGAACGGCAGCGTTACTGGTTCGCCGGTGCGCGACGAAATGTACATGGCCGTAATGAGTTCCAGCGCCGCCCGCGCATCAGCTAGCGTGACGGGAAGCTCCTCGCCGTTTTGCAACGCCTGATGGAAGCGGTAGAACTGCCCTTCGAAGCGCTCCGGCAGCGGCTGGAAATGCTTTAATGTTGCGTCGATTTGCTCCGATAATTCGGGCGTGTCGCCGATGAATTTCCATGGCTCATGCGAATTGTGATATGGCTTGGTGTTGCTTTCGGCAACCAGCCCGCTGAAGCAGAAGCGATGGCGCGTGATCTCCTCCGGCGAGCCGAGCGTCACCGCCAGCGTTGCCAGCGAGCCGTCGGCCATCTCCAGTGAGATCGCCGCGCAATCTTCGACCTCAATCGGATTGACGCGTGTGGTCGTGCGGGCGAACACACTCTTGATTGGCCCAAGCACGTAGGTCAGCATGTCGTGCGAATGGATAGCGTGGCTCAGCAGCGTGCCACCCATTTCGGTCTTCCACTTGCCGCGCCACGGCACGGCGTAATACTCGGCGCGCCGCCGCCATGCGGTCTCAACGGTGCTCACGTATGCGGTACCTGCCACGCCCTGCTCGATCAGGAACTTCAATTTTTGCAGGCCATGACCGAAACGGTACTGGAAGATGGGCATGACGCGCTTGCTCGACTGCGCCTCAACTGCGATAAGTTCGTCAACCTGCTTCAGCGAGCCAACCAATGGCTTTTCACAGATAGCGTATTTACCGGCGGCGAGCACCTGCTTGATTTGCGAAAAATGCAGGTGCGGCGGCGTGCAAATGTCGATCACATCGACATCATCCATGCGGCACAGATCGTCAATATTGGTAATCACTTTGGGAATGTGAAATGTTTCTGCGACAGCACGCGCTTTTGGCTCGTCAATGTCGCAGATTGCGACGACGTCGTATTGCTCAGGCAGATTTTGGTACGCGCTGATGTGCGATTTTCCAATGCCGCTGCCGACAACAGCGACGCGTAGTTTCTCAGGCATGACGTGCCTCGTTTAACTCGGCTCCGTGCGGAGCGTAAAGCGAATAGGTGTATTGCGGTGATTACGGTGTGTGTAGCGTAGCTCTAGTCCGGTATCATTTGATGTGATCTGCGGCGCCTGCGCGTTTGTCTCGACGTGAATGGTTAATCCCGGTAGCTGCCACTCGGTCGCTGTGATGGCATGGGACGCGAGTGGTGCTGCTGCAATCAGGAAAACAATATCTTTAGTAGCTGCTTCCTGATCGGTAAATGTGAGCGAGAGTGTGCTTGCGTCCGCATGAGCATCAGCCGGCGTTGTGTACAGCAGCCTGACCCAGCCAACGGTTCCATCGGGCTGGAGCCAGTGGATCGTTGCCGGGTGGAACTGGCCCGAAGGATGACGCTGCCCGCCGACATCTTCGCTGCCGAGCATGATTGTGCGACCCAGCCATGCCGTTGCAACGCGGCGCGGCTCATCGGAAATGACATGCTCGACGAGCCGATCGCCCTGAAATGCCTGAAAGTGCGGCTGCGCGTCGTCGGGAATGCGCACGCCCAGAATTGCATAATTCGGCACCATGCAGATGTCCCATGCGTGAGCAAACGGTTGCGTTAAATCTGGTACAGGCGCTCGTTCTCGCCCGACCGCCAGATAAATCCAGAGGCCGAGGCACGCAACATAGCGCTGCATGTCCATGCCGTAGCTACGGTCGTACGGTCCGGCGACATTACACAGGTCGGCATGGTAAAACTGTGCGATGTCGCGCCACAACTCCGCTTCCATGGCCGCGCCGCGCTCGCGCAGCACTGGTGACGTGGAGTAGCTGCGCCAGAGCGCCAGCGCGTACAAATCTACGCCGTAGTAGGTCGGCGAGTTGTATTCCCAGAACGCGTTGTGAATGGTGAACAGTTGATAGATTTCCTCGGCGCGCTGTTCGGCTCGCGTTGACCATGCTGGCTCGTGGAATCGGTCTGCGCCGAATCTGAGCAGAAACGCCTGCATGAGCGCAATGTTCGTGTACGTGGAAGGCAGATCACGCGCCAGCGTTCCGGCGATAGCTTTACGTAATGCGTTGTCGATCTGCATGACCAGATCGCTCGGCAGCAGCGGCTCGTACTCCAGCAAAATGATCGCCAGCACCGTGCCGATGAACTCGCGCCAATTTGGATCGTAATCGCGCCAGACGACAGGATTTACGGGCGGGTGCGGCTCCTCAGGTGCGCGCCACCATGTGCCGTGGTACGGCTGCTCTGGCTCGTCGAACTGCCACGCCAGCACTGCCGCGAGCGTGCGGAAAGCTCGTTCTGCGTCGTCGTGCTGCCCGCGCATGAGCAGCCCAAGCGCGTACTGGCTGCTCTCACGAACGACATGCACCGTCAAGTTTGACTGATGGTCGCTGTACGCATCGTCCGGCGTGGCGGCGAGTAGCCCCGCCGCTGCGTCCCAACGTTCGTCCATCCAACCCATGGCCTGCTCAAGCAGACCGCGCGCTGGCCCATTCAGGCTGTCGAGTGATTTAGCGCCCATCGATTTGCCGCAAGTTGCCCAGCCGCTGCGCCTGAGCCTCGGCGCGCAGAGCTAGCTCGGAAGCCAGGAAGCAGTGCGCCTGCGACATGGCGGTTTCGGTACGATTGCGAATATCATTGAGCAATTGCGGGCCATAAGGCAAGGCGATATCGTTGCAGTCGATGTACTGGACCTGCTTCTGATCAACCAGGAACAGGTGATTTCCACCTTCATGTCCGGCGATGTCACAGTTCTTGCGCACCTCGATGTAGCCGTCCGTGCCAAGAATTGTCAGGCGTCCGTCGCCCCATGTCGGCAGGCCGTCCGGCGTGAACCAATCGACGCGCACGTAGCCGGTGCCGCTGTCGCCGCGCAGCACCATGTCGCCAAAATCTTCCAATCCCAGATGATCGGGATGGTTGTAGTTCGCTACCTGGGATGCGACGACTTCGCCGCTGGTCGAGCCAGTAAAGAACAGGAACTGATCGACCTGATGCGAACCGATGTCGGTCAGGATACCGCCGTAGCGCTCTCGCTCGAAGAACCATGGCGGGCGGCTCGGAAGGTTGGTGCGGTGTGGTCCTAATCCAATCGTCTGAACCACGCGCCCGATCGCGCCGGACTGGACCAACTCGCCGGCCTTCACAGTGGCACGATTTTCAAAGCGCTCGCTGTAGCACACAGAAAAAATGCGACCTGTTTCGGCCTGCACGCGGCGTGCTTCAGCCAGTTGATCTAGTGTGGTGAACGCTGGCTTGTCGCTCATGTAGTCTTTGCCGTGCTGCATGGCCGCGATGCCAATGCCCGCGCGTTCGTCGGGGATGGCCGCGCTCACGATCAGCTGGATCGACTCATCCTCAAGAATTTGCTCTTTGCTGTTGACCCGTTTGGCCTGTGGGAACTGCTTTGCAAACTGCTCGGCCAGATCCTGTTCAGGGGCAAAGAACGAGACGAGTTCCGCGCCTGCGCGCAGCAGCAGATTGACCTGTCCGTAGATGTGATTGTGATTCAGCCCGATTGCGGCAAAACGGATGGGCGGTTGGTGTGTCATGGTTCGCAAACCTCCTTGTTGCTACTTCAGACCCGTGGTGCTAATGCCTTGCACCAAATATTTTTGGAACATGACGAAGATGGCGAATACCGGCACGAGCGACAGCACCGACATGGCAAAGATTGCGCCCCAGTTCGTCGCAGTCGAAGGGTCGGCAAAGTTCTTCAAGGCCAGTGAGACGGTGTACAGATCGGGTGCGTTCAGGTACAACAGCGGCCCAAAGAAATCTTCCCATGTCCAGTAGAACGAGAAAATACCCGATGTGACCAATGCTGGCTTAATCAGCGGCAGAATGATCCTGAAAAAGATACCAGCTTTTCCAGCGCCGTCAATTTCTGCCGCTTCGTCAAGGTCAACTGGAATGCCACGAATGAATTGAATCATCAAAAAGATAAAGAACGCCTGTCCGAAAAATCTTGGCACAATCAACGGCAGAAATGTATTAATCCACTCAAGTTTGCTGAACACAATGTACTGCGGAATGATTTGCACTTGAATCGGCAGCATCAGCGTCATCAGCATGATTGTAAACCAAAAGCCGCTGCCAGCAAAACGGATGCGCGCAAAACCGTAGGCTGCCATGGCCGACGAGATGACGACTGCGATTGTGCCCAAGCTACGGTGATCGTGTCGAAAGAGTATGAGTTGGGAATTACAGAAAACCTTTTCTTGAATATAACATACGCTCTTTATCTTGTCAAAGATTGGACTGGATGAATACTTACGAAAGCTGCAGCTAGAAAGGCCTTTCTCAAGAAGAAAAGATCATCGCCGTTATATAGCCTGTTTATGTATGTCGATGCTCAAATGCAATGTGTTGACAGCGTGGTTTATCTATAGTAAAGTAGAGGAAAGGCTTTACTTTCTCCAAACTTCAATATGTGAATGCAATATGGCAGTAACGCTCTCCGATGTTGCGCGACGTGCTGGCGTATCGCTGGCGACTGCGTCGCGCGTGTTGAGCCGTAGCTCATACGGCGTCAAGGCAGATTTGCGCGATCGTGTGCTTACAGCTGCCGAAGACCTGCGCTATGTGCCGAACGCGCATGCCCAGGCACTTGTGCGCGCCAGCACCTCCACAGTGGGCGTGCTGGTCCACGATGTCAGCGATCCCTACTTTTCCGAGGTGACGCGCGGCATTCAGCGGGTGGCGAGCGATTCCGGGCGGCTCGTGATGGTGTGTAACAGCTACCGCGATCCTGTGCGTGAACTAGAGTATGTTTCGCTGCTGCGCGCTCAGCGGGTGCAGGCAATCGTGCTGGCCGGCAGCGGGCTTGACGATCGGCGCTATAGCCAGCAGCTTGCCGCACAGATCAATGAGTTTGTTGATTCGGGCGGGCGAATTGCGTTTGTGGGACGACATCACCTCACTGGTGACTCTGTGATTCCTGACAATGTGGGCGGCGGGCGCATGTCAGGGCGGACGCTGGTTGGCATGGGGCATCGGTATATCGGCGTGGTGGCCGGCCCGACGCTGCTGACCACGACCCGGGACCGTTTGGATGGCTTTCAGAGCGCGCTGTGTGAAGCCGGTGTTACGCTGCCTCCAGAGCACATTATTTACACCGACTTTTCGCGTGAAGGTGGTTACCAGGCGACGTTGCAACTTATCGAGCGCGTGCCGCACATTACCGCGATTTTTGCGCTGAACGACATGGTCGCAATCGGGACATTGGCCGCCCTGCGCGAGCGCGACATTGTTGTGCCGGACCAGATCTCGGTGGTTGGTTTCGACGACATACCATTTGCCCGCGATTTAACTCCCGCCCTTACTACCGTGCGTGTGCCCATGGCTGAAATGGGTGCGCGCGCCATGACTCTCGCGCTGAATGGCGACGGCGCTGAACTGCGGGTCGAACATCTACCGACTGAACTTATTCTGCGTGCGAGTGCAGCGCCGGTTCGGGCAGGCTAACGCTGTGTGCCAGCGTATGAGTCGCCCGAACCGGCAGTGCGATTGTAAACGCAGTGCCGTGATTTAACTCACTCTCGACGCTAATCTTGCCACCATGCGCTTCCACAATTGACTTCACAATTGCCAACCCTAACCCTGAACCGCCGGTTTCTTCCTGCCGCGATAAATCAGCGCGGTAGAAGCGCTCGAAAATGCTCGGCAGGTGTTCGGGCTCAATGCCCGTGCCCGTGTCAGCAACGACCAGTTGGACATGGGCTGGCGCACAGCGCGCAACCAGTGAAATCTGCCCGCCTGACGGCGTGTAGCGCAGCGCATTGCTGACTAGATTGCTCAACACGCGCGTCATCTGCTCCACATCGACGCCTAGCTCCGGCACATCATCCCCACAGCGCACCCGCAGCGTGATCTCGTTCTGCTCGGCGACATGCCGGTAGGTTTCCTCGACGCGGCGCAGCAGTTGGCACGGCGGTACGGGCTGACGGTTCAGACGAATCTCGCCAGTATCGGCCAACGACAGCATGTGCAAATCATCTACCAGATGCAGCAAAAACTGCGTTTCATCGTACATCGTCGCGAAGCGCTGCGGCGTCGGCTTGAGCACCTCGTCGCGCAATGCTTCCAGATAGCCCGAAATAACGGTAAGCGGCGTGCGCAAATCATGCGCGACATCGGCGGTCATCTGGCGACGCAGTTGAGTAGCATGCGCCAGATCTGGCGCTCATGGCATTGAATTGCGTGGCGAGCACACCAAGCTCATCTTGTGAGCGCACCGGCACCTGCTGTTGCAAATCGCCGGTCGCGATCTTCTGCGCGGCAGCGGTGATCTCGCGCACCGGGCGGGTGATCAGCCGCGCCAGCAGCACGCCAAGCACCAGCGCCACGCCGATCATGACCGCGGCGGCAATCAGGAGCGCCTGATCCGTGCGCGCGAGATAGCGTGCTTCAGGAGCGTTGCGAAATACATCAGGCGCGGGCGAGATGACAATGCCGACCGTGCGCCCGTCGATGGTGATCGGCGTTCCTTGCGCCACGATTGCCTGACTGACATGCTGCCCAATGGTGTAGTTACTGAACGGCGTGACTGCAACCCCTGAAGGATCGACCAAACTGAAGCGCACGAATGGCACGCCGCGCGGCGGAAAATCTGCGTTCGGCGGTGGTCCATTTTGGCGGTTCGCAAACGCATTGTGCAGCCATTGATTGAGCCCATTCCACGAGCCGTTGGCCTCGTAATAGCTGCTGACCGTGGCAACGAAATTGGTGCGCTGCTGCTCAACCACATAATCGTTGAATTCGCGCGAGACAAACTGCCGGATAAACAGCGACGCCAGCACCACACCGGCGACGCTGGTCAGCAAAAATGCTAGCACAAGCTTGATCGTCAGCGATCGTTTCATAGCATGCACAGCTTACCCATCCTGTTCTGGGCGGCAGCGGTAGCCCACGCCGAACACCGTTTCGACATAGCGCGGCTGCGTCGGGTCGGACTCGATTTTTTTGCGCAGGTTGCGAATATGCACGTCGATCGTGCGCTCCACACCCTCATAATCGTTGCCCTGCAAACGTTCGAGCAGCATCTCGCGCGAAAACACCCGCCCCGGTGCTTCCATGAGCGTCGCAAGCAGCTCGAACTCCGAGCGCGTCAGGCTGATAGCATGTCCGCTCGCCGCGACGTTGAAGGTGTTGCGATTTAGCATAAGATCGCCGACGCGATACATCCCATCATTCGGCGACCCTGCTTCAGGGGCCATGCGCCGCAGCACCGCCCGAATGCGGGCGACAAGCTCCTGCATGCCAAACGGCTTGGTGACATAATCATCCGCGCCAAGTTCCAGCCCCACCACTTTGTCGGTTTCCTCGATCTTGGCCGTGAGCAGAATGATCGGCGCGCGGTGCTCTTTACGGAAGCGGCGCGTGAACTCGAAGCCATCCATGTTAGGCATCATTACATCGAGCAGAATCAGGTCGGGCTGCTCGCGCTGCGCCACCGCAAGCGCCTCCACACCATCGCGCGCCGTGACGACCCGGTAGCCATGCTCGGTGAGATATTCCTTTACCAACGTGCGCACGTTGGCATGATCATCAACAATCAAAATCGTCTTCATGCCCATAAGTATAGCGCAGACTTGTTCAGAATCTGTGTAGATGACATAAAGGCGCTGGTGCTGTTTTGCAGTGCGTGGCGAGTGATACAATGGGCTTATGCTGCACGGTAACAGTTGACATGAGGAGAGCATTATGGACCTTGCCACCGTTGACCATCTGCTGACGACCACCCGCTCGGTGCGGAAGCGGCTCGATTTTTCGCGCCCCGTAGAACCAGAAGTGATTGAGCGTTGTTTGGAGCTTGCGATTCAGGCGCCGACCGGCTCGAATCGGCAGGGCTGGCAATTTGTCGTCGTCACCGACCCGGAACTGCGCGCCGGAGTCGGCTCTTTGTACCGCCGATCATTCGCGCAATACAGCGGCGTCGGCGAATACGATCCGCTGCCGGAGCCGACGAATCCGGTGCAGGCGTCGGCCTTCTACCTCGCGGACCATTTTGGTGAAGTGCCGGTGCATGTCCTGTTCTGCTATGAAGGGCGCGTTGAGGACGCCGGGCAGCAGGCGCAGGCTGGCTTCTACGGCTCGATCATTCCAGCGGCATGGTCGTTCATGCTGGCGCTGCGCTCGCGTGGCCTCGGTTCGGCGTGGACCACGCTGCACCTGCGTTATGAAAAAGAAACCGCCGAACTGCTCGGCATTCCGCCGACGTACACGCAGGCCGCGCTCCTTCCGGTCGCTTATTACATGGGCGACGACTTCAAGCCTGCCAGCCGGACGCCCGCGCCGGAAGTGACGCATTGGAACGGCTGGGGCAAGCGGCGCGCTACCAAGTAAGGGCGAACCTGAGGTTCGCGATGTACACGCGGGCGAACACTAGGTTCGCCCCTACAGGCTGGCTGTGCTACACTACGTTTGCTGATGTATTTTGCTTGTTTGAGGAGCGGTTCCATGGAATTGGATGAGCTTAAAGCTGCCGTGCAGCGCGAGGTTGATCAAATCTCTGGTCTGCTGATTTCCACCAGCGATTGGATGTACGAAAACCCTGAAATTGGCCTGAGCGAATACCAGGCGTCGGCGCGGCTGACCGATATTCTGAGCGAGTTTGGCGCGACGGTCGAGCGCGGCATTGCGGGCATGCCGACAGCGTTTTCCGCAAAGCTGCCCGGCGGCAAGGAAGGCCCCAAGGTCGCCATCGTCGCCGAGTACGACGCGCTGCCGGAAGTCGGACATGGCTGCGGCCACAACATCATTGCCACGGCGGCGCTCGGCGCAAGCATCGCGCTGGCACGCTTGGGCGATTACCTGCCCGGCTCGGTGACGGTGCTCGGTACGCCCGCCGAGGAATCCGCTGTGCCGAACGCGGGCGGCAAAATCCCGATCCTCGATCACGGCTACTTCGACGGCATGGACGCGGCGATCATGATTCACCCGATGACCGAGGACTCGATTGGCACGGACACGTCGCTGGTCGCGCATGGCCTCGATTTTACTTTCACCGGCAAGTCGGCGCACGCAGCGGCCAATCCGCACGAAGGCATCAACGCGCTGGACGCCATGCTGATCATGTTCACCAGCGTCGGCCTGCTGCGCCAGCAGGTCCGCTCGGATGCGCGCATTCACGGCATTATCACGCATGGCGGCACCGCGCCAAACGTGATTCCCGCCTATACGACATGCCGCTTCCGCGTGCGCGCCGCCGACCCGGCCTACGCTCGCGATCTGGTGCAGCGTGTGGTGGCGTGCGCCGAGGCAGGCGCGAAAGCGACCGGCGCGCAGATGGAGTGGCGTGAATACATGCCGCCCTACCTGAACATGGTGCCGAGCCAGCAGCTTGGCTCCGCGTTTGCGAAAAATCTGGAGGCGCTCGGTCGGGTGCTGGAGGAGCGCGAGGAGGATCGCGGCGCTGGCTCGACCGATTTCGGCAACGTCAGCCACCGCGTGCCAGCGATTTGCGCGTATCTGGGCATCTGCGGGCCGGAGGCGGGCTGGCATTCCAAAGCCGTTGCCGATGCGACAATCACTGAGCGTGGCCACGATGCCATTCGCGCCGGTGCCAAAGGTATAGCCATGACGGCGCTCGATGTGCTGTTCAACGAGACGCTGCGCAACGAAGCGCACGCCGAGCACGATGCAGCCATGGAAAAGATCGCGGTGTAGTTCGTTTTCCGATTTGCAACATGTGCATGGCTTGTTGACAATGTTTTAGCTGTTAGCAAGCCATGATCATTGCGCAATGATGCGCTCTGCTGGTGAGCGCCGCCTTTGAAACAAAGAAGTTTGTGATGAACTCATACCCACCGATTAACCCCAAAGCGCCGTTCATCTGGCATGGCGGCGACTACAACCCTGAGCAGTGGCCGCCAGAGACGTGGGATGACGATGTGGCGCTTATGCAGCAGGCGCACTTCAACATCGCGACGGTCGGCGTGTTTAGCTGGGTCTCGCTCCAACCCGCCGAAGATCAATTCACGTTTGAGTGGCTCGACACAGTCATTGAAAAGCTCACCGCTGCCGGGCGCAACATCTGCCTCGCCACGCCGAGCGCCGCGCAACCAGCATGGATGTCGCAAGCCTATCCCGACGTGCTGCGCGCCGACGCATATGGGCGGCGCGTCCACCATGGTGGGCGCACGAATTACTGCCCGAACTCGCCCAATTATCGCCGCTTTGCGGTGCAAATCGCGACCAAGTTGGCCGGGCGCTACGGCAAGCAGCCAAATCTGTTGATCTGGCACATCTCGAACGAGTACGCCACGCCATGCTATTGTGAGGTGTGCGCCGCCGCGTTCCGCGAATGGCTTCAGCAGAAGTACAGCAGCCTCCAAGAACTCAACCAGCGTTGGTGGACGCCATTCTGGAGCCACACCTACACCGATTGGTCACAGATCGAGCCACCTTACGCCGATGGCGAGCGCATGGTCCACGGCCTAACAATTGATTACCGGCGCTTCCAGAGCGACTCCATGCTCCAGTGCTATAAACTGGAGCGCGACGCGATTCGCGCGATCACACCCGACATTCCGATTACCACCAACCTCATGGGCACGTTCCCGCACTTGGACTACCACGATTGGGCCAAAGAAATGGACGTGGTTTCGTGGGACTGCTACCCGCGCCCGAACGGCTACACCGGCGACATCGCCTTTCTCCATGATCTCAATCGTGGCTTGAAGGACGGCCAGCCGTTCATGCTGATGGAGCAGACGCCCAGCAGCCAGAACTGGCAGCCGGTCAACGCGCTGAAGCGCCCGGGCGTGCTGCGGCTGTGGAGCTACTTGGCGGTGGCGCACGGCGCGGACACGGTGATGTATTTCCAGTGGCGGCGCGGGCGCGGCGGCTCGGAAAAGTTCCACGGTGCGGTGGTCGAGCATGCAGGGCGCTCCGACACGCGCGTGTTCCGCGAGGTAAGTGAGCTTGGCGCGGAGCTTGAGCGGCTCGGCGACACGACAATCGGTGCAACGACGCCCGCGCGCGTGGCGGTGCTATTCGATTGGAACAACTGGTGGGCGATCGAGAGCGCGGTTGGTCCGATCAATCCCAAGGATTACGTTGGCACGGTGAAGCAGCACTACAACGCGCTATGGCGCAAGAATGTGCCGGTCGATATTGTGTTCAGCGACTCCGATCTGAGCCGCTACGATCTGGTTATCGCGCCCATGCTGTACATGGTCAAGCCCGGCGTGGCGCCGCAAATCGAAGAACTGGTCCGGCGCGGCGGTACGTTCGTCGCTAGCGTGTTCAGTGGTGTGGTAGACGAGACCGACCTGGCGTTTGAAGGCTACCCCGGCCCGCTCCGCGACGCGCTCGGCATCTGGATCGAAGAAATCGACGCGCTGTATCCCGAACAGCACAACCAGATTGTCATGAACGATGGCGGCGCGAGCTACACCTGCTCCGAGTTGTGCGAGATCGTTCATTGTGAAACAGCGCAGCCGCTGGCGACCTTTGGCGAAGATTTTTATGCTGGCTCGCCAGCCGTGACCGAGAACGCATTCGGGCAGGGAAAGGCGTACTACATCGCCACCCAGGCCGAAGACCGCTTCCTCGACGAGTTCTATGGGAAGTTGCTCCATGCCCAAGGCATCGCGCCGGTGCTGGAAACGCCGGATGGTGTGGAAGTAGCGCTGCGTGAGAAAGATGGCCGTCGCCTGCTGTTCGTGCTGAACCACAACGCTGATGCCGCTCACGTCGTGCTGCCGGGTGGCGCGTCGTTCCACGACCACCTGAGCGGGCATGCAGCGAGCGGTGAATTGGAACTGCCGGGCTATGGCGTGAGCATCCTTGAAGCGCGGGCGTGATACCGATGAATCACGAAAAATGTAGGGGCGAAGCATTGCTTCGCCCAGATTATTGAAATTGAATGAGGACACCATGAGCACTGTAAACACCACACCTCCGCTGCCGTCCTTTCCGTCCGATTTCGTATGGGGCGCGGCCACGGCGTCGTACCAGATCGAGGGCGCAGTCCATGAGGACGGGCGCGGCGAGTCGATCTGGGATCGCTTCAGCCATACGCCGGGCAAGGTTGTGAACGGCGACACTGGCGACGTTGCGGACGATCACTACCACCTGTGGCAGGACGACATCAAGCTCATGCAGGAGCTTGGGCTGCAAGCTTACCGCTTCTCAATTGCATGGCCGCGCGTCATTCCCGACGGCGGCACGCAGGTGAACGAGGCCGGTCTGGCGTTCTACGACAAGCTGGTGGATGGCTTGCTCGCCGCCGGCATCACGCCATGGGCGACGCTCTACCACTGGGATCTGCCTCAGCCGCTGGAGGACGCCGGCGGCTGGACCAACCGAGCGACGGCGGATGCGTTTGTTCCCTTCGTTGAGGCTGTCACGCGGCGGCTGGGCGACCGGGTGAAGAACTGGATCACGCTGAATGAGCCGTGGTGCAGCGCGTTTCTCGGCTACCAACTCGGCGTGCATGCGCCCGGCATCACTAGTTTCTCCGACGCGCTCGCGGCGACCCATACGCTGCTGCTGGCCCACGGCAGAGCCATGCCGATTATTCGCCAGAACAGTCCCGACGCGCAGGTAGGCATCACGCTCAATCTTGCGCAAACCTACCCGGCGACGGAAAGCGAGGCCGACCGCGCTGCCGCCCGCCGCTACGACGGCTACGCCAACCGCTGGTTCCTCGACCCGCTGTACGGGCGCGGCTATCCAGAGGACATGGTGCAATTGTACGGCGACATGGCTCCGGCGCCGCAGCCGGGCGATTTCGATCTGATCGCTGCGAAGACCGATTTTCTCGG
>CAWIPL010000005.1:0-280442 GCA_963838085.1 uncultured Chloroflexia bacterium | reverse complement strand
GACTGCACCCCAATGGCCGGACCACAAGGATAGGCTGCTTCTCCAAGCTGGTGTAAACTGTTTAACCCAGAAGGAGAAATGCGATAACTCGCAAGCACTATACCCGTGAGTTCAAGCTTAAGGCCGTCCAAGCCGTAGAATCCGGTGAGTTGCGTCCCGCGCAAGCTTGTCGTGAATACCAGTTGGCTGAAAGCGTCCTGGCCCGTTGGCGTCAGGAAGTGCGAGAGCGTGGTGAAGCTGCTTTCACGCCGCCTACTGTTTCGCCAACTGATGTTTACGAACAGCGTATTGCTGAGCTAGAGCGGGTGTGTGGTCAACTCGCCATTGAGAATGCTGCCTTAAAAAAAGCGTTGCAACGTGCTCAGTCTCGGCTCGCCACCAAATGATTAAGGACGTGCAGCACCGGTACCCAACCTTGTCACTGCGGCACCTCTGTGCGCTTTTTGGTGTGAGCCGCTCGTGGCTCCACACTCGTCCAGATGTGCCAACTCAAGCAGAACGCGACGTCGCGTTGCGTGAGGCAATTGAAGCAATTGTGCTGGAGTATCCCGGCTATGGCTACCGGCGGGTGAAGGCACAATTGCATCGAGACGGCTGGACAGTCAACCACAAACGCGTAGTGCGCGTGATGCGCCAAGAAGCCCTATTATGTGAACTGCAGCGCCGTTGGACACCAACAACCGACTCACATCATTGTCTGCAGACATACCCAAATCTGCTTGCTGGGCAGGTTCTTACGCGTGCTAATCAAGCGTGGGTAGCCGATATCACCTCTATTCGCTTACCGACGACCTTTGTGTATCTCGCGTGTGTGCTTGATGCCTGGTCACGTCGTTGTGTTGGCTGGCAGTTGTCACGAACGATTGATACGCAGTTGACGTTAGCCGCACTCAACCAAGCGATACACACACGCCAGCCAGAAGCAGGCTTGATTCATCATTCCGACCGCGGTGTGCAATACGCGAGTGCGGCGTACGTGGAGCGGCTTGAAGCTATCGGTGCCCAGGTCAGCATGTCGGCCAAGGGCAATCCGTATGACAACGCTAAGGCCGAAAGCTTTTTCAAAACGCTCAAACGAGAGGAGGTATACCGTAAAGACTACGGAACGTTTGCTGATGCCGAGGCGAATTTAGGGCCTTTTATTGATGCGGTCTATAATGAAAAGCGCCTACACTCAAGCCTCGGCTACCTGTCACCCGCTGAGTACGAAAGCCTTTACAATGCTGACGAGAGCAACCCTTCGTTAGTGGTCCGGTGAATTGGGTGCAGTCCAGGGATTGAAACTTGTGTCTCTCACCCCGGATACTATTCCTGGTAGACGTGTAACGACCATGGCCCCGAGGGAAAGGGGATTGAAACGCCATTGCCGTGCTGTCGGGATATGGAATACCCCTGTAACGACCATGGCCCCGAGGGAAAGGGGATTGAAACCTCAATCTCTGAGCCTCGGAAGCGGGCGACTGCGCCGTAACGACCATGGCCCCGAGGGAAAGGGGATTGAAACTTGCTTGTGCTGAGCCATTGTATTGATCGATGGCATGTAACGACCATGGCCCCGAGGGAAAGGGGATTGAAACCTGGAGTGTGATCCACCAGTTATTCTGATTGATTTGCGTAACGACCATGGACCCGAGGGAAAGGGGATTGAAACGAGAAAGCATTCATTGTCGCTGCGGATACATACAGTGTAACGACCATGGCCCCGAGGGAAAGGGGATTGAAACTTGGTGACAGCCTTCTCGGCGGTTTGATCCGCTGTAAGTAACGACCATGGCCCCGAGGGAAAGGGGATTGAAACATCTCGGCACCAAACGAACAAGAACCCATTGTAAGCGTAACGACCATGGCCCCGAGGGAAAGGGGATTGAAACTTGCGTGCCATGCTTCAACCTGCGGCCGTATGATGGTGTAACGACCATGGCCCCGAGGGAAAGGGGATTGAAACTCGAATCTCTTCGCGTGGCATGATTTTCCTCCTGATGGTAACGACCATGGCCCCGAGGGAAAGGGGATTGAAACTTCCTTGGAACCCCCTTTCCTCCTCGGACGGTGTTTGTAACGACCATGGCCCCGAGGGAAAGGAGGGGTGCGCTCAACATAAGGGGACAATTTGGGGATGCGCTGAACATAATCGCGCTCACCCGACCGTCGACGCGCCAATCGGCGCCCACGCGCGACCGATCCGGCATGCTCGGGGCAGACTGCTGGTAGACTAGGCTGGCGAAGTCAACCCGTTGGCGCACCGGCACGGCTCCATTCCTGCGTGCGGCACAATCGATCATGCCCCGGTCTCGCCAGCGGCGAGCAGGTGCTGCGCGGTCAGGGAGATGGCGGCCCTGATCGGCCTTGCGCTGGCGGCTCACGACCACCCCACCCACCGTCGGTTCCACTGAGCCGTCGGTCGCGTTAGCCAATCAGGGACGGCGGTTCACCATGCGGCCGCCGCTGCACGGCGGCGCGGATGCGCGCAAGCGCACGCACGTTGATGAGCACATACGTCAGGGTGTTGCGGTTGACAATCGCACTGCCACGCCGCACCTTGGGGTGCAGGATATCCAGCGCTTCGGCCTGGGCGTTGATCCGCTCGACCATGGTGCGCTTGGCGTACAGTTCCTTGTACGTCTTGCTCGCACGGTCGAGCGTATGCCGGAGGCGCGCGCCCGCTCCTTGTGCGATCGTGGTCGTGCAGCCGCCATTCGAGAAGTGCGCATCGGCAATGGGGCAGACGGCACCGGTCGCCGCTGGGAAGAGCAGTGGGCAGCGGAACTTCTCGCGCACTTCGGGATAGAGGCTGCTACGATGCTGGTAGGTGAACTGCAACGTCATCGGCAGTTCGGCCGCACACAGCGGCGTGCCATTCGTGGCAAAGTGGCGGTTCGCGCCCTTCTTGCCCGGATTTTTGGGCACCGCTGCCCAGCCGCCGGCCTGATGAAAGTAGTCGTAGACGTAGTGGGCGTCGAACGCCGCATCCCATGCTCCGTAGCGCGGGCGGCGACCCAGGCGCGCTTCGACCTGGTCCATCAATGGGAAGAAATGGCTGATATCGTCTTCATTGAACGGACGGGTGCGCTCGGCCAGCACGACTTCGGTGCCGTCGGGCAGACGGGTGGCAACCACGCCAGAAGCATAGCCCCACAGAATGTCGACCCCGACCTGCAGCGCGGAGGCCGGCTTGGCATCGCTGGCGGGTGTGCCACCCGTCTGCCCGACGGCGTTGGCAGAGGCGCAATTGCGGCGCTGCTTGACGCCCAGTTTGCAGTCCGGGTCGCCGGTGGGCTGGCGCGCCTTGTCGAGACGGCCTTCGCTGATGAACTGCTTGGGATTGTTCTCCTTGACCCAGGCGAGCAGGGCCTGCGTGTCGCCCGCGATGGTGTCGCCGAAGCTGGCCTGCTGGTCAGGTGGCAGGGTGGCTTTGAGCAACTGGACCGAGGCTGAGAGCAGGAACTGCAGGGCCTCATTGGGCAGGGTGCGCAGGACACTACTGAAGTGGCGGCGTTTGGGCACACTCGCGGCAACATCAAAGCCGTGGGGCGCAGCCGGATCGAGGACGCGTTCAAAGCCGAGGTAGTAGACCAGCGCAGGATGTTGAATGAGGAACGTGCGCAGGTCAGACATAAACCGCTTGCCCTCGTGCAGTTTGACGAGGTAGGCGGCCACGAAGGGGGCACGCGGGTCGGGGTGGGGACCGGGCCAGGGGTGGTCTTGGGGCCGCTCGGGAAAGTCGGCCCAGGGCAGGTCGCCGATGAGCGCGCGAGAGTGCGCAACAACAGGGTCGCTAGCGACCCAGGGTGGCAGGGGCCACGCAGGTTGTTTGAGCGGACAGGCAGGCTCAACCAGGACAGGCGGACAGAGCGACTGAGGCCGGAGGGCGGCGCGCAGACGTTTGAACGAGGTTGACAGATCGCGTAGCATGAGACTATCTCCGATATGGGGTGGATGGTTGGTGGTACATCTATCCTACCGCATATCGGAGACAGCTTGACGACGGCGATTGTGGAATGGGCGTCGCAGTGCGGGCGGACAGCGACGGCGATTCGGCCACTGCCGTCGCCCTCCGACGCCGATCTTATGTTTAGCGCACTCCTCTACGAAGGGGTTTGAAACTTGGGCACTTCATCACATTAGCAAGCTCAGCTCTCTATGAGGAGAACTGCCCCGCTACGAAGGGGTTTGAAACCAAAGTACTTGAGGAATAAACAGCCCACTCGAGGCCTTATGAGGAGAACTGCCCCGCTACGAAGGGGTTTGAAACATCAACTACCGTCCGATGAGGAAACTATGGTGGACCCAATGTCAAGCACAATCTTTGGGCCAGTTTTCGGTATGGGCGCCTCCACTCGCCCTTTCAAAACGCTTGACACTGTGCTGAGGGCGCAAGCGGCCCTCCTGACCCGGCGCGCTGGAAAAATCATCATGGGCCTGGTCGATTACGCCATGTACAACTCAATCGGTCGCCGGTACTCGAGCGCCTGATGGGAGCGCTCAGTGTTGTAAAAGGCAACGTAATCAGCAATACCCTTTCTGGCCTCACCCGGATTGGCGTAATCGGCCAAATAGACTTCCTCATATTTCAACGAGCGCCACAACCGCTCGGTAAAAATGGTATCGCTTGCGATGCTCGCGCGCACGTTTGCTCAGATGAGGGCCAGGAGTGCTACCAGCAAGGCCCATCGCACGCATATAACGCTGCACCCGCTTGCGATTGACCGGTCCGAGCTCCTCCTGAAGCAGCACCGTGAGTTTGCGCGAGCCATAAAACGGGTGGGCGGTGTACCGTTCGTCGATGCGATGCTTGATTGCCACCTCCTCTGGTGATGGCGCGACCGGTGTGTAGTACAGGGAGCGTCGACTGATACTGAGCAAGTCAGCCTGAGCGACAAGTGGGAGCGCATCTGGGCCGTGCTCAACCAACGCCCGTCGCTCAGAGTGGGTTAGGACGGCAACTTTTTTTCAAGAAGTTGACGTGGGTAGTAAGCTGGCCAACCTCGGCGTAAAGCTCTTCGAGTTGCCGCTCGTAGGCAGCTTTGGTAGCAGCCATACTGTCACGGCTCTCGAAGACAGCGGGTAAGCCTTTGAGAGCGATCTGCTTCCAGTCGCGCAAGACGTTGGGGTGAACTGCGTACTCAGACGAGAGCTGGCTAAGGGCCTTGGTTTCCTTGAGAAGCTCCAGGACGACTTGTGCCTTGAAGCGGGCGCTGTAAGACTTTTTCATACCGCTATTCTACCTAACCCTGGAACTCACTGTGCAGATTTCCGGGTCCACTATACTCACCCCCGGCCCCTCTCCCAACGTGGGAGAGGGGTGGCGCGCCAGCGCCGGGGTGAGGGGCTGCGCCAACGCAATGAAGCATTACAGCTAGTTTCTACGCTAATCTTCATTGTCTCACAAGTCCTCTTTCGTATTTCTTTATACAATCTTTATAGCCTCACTGCGCGTTCTTACACCCTCTTTATGCATTTTCACCTATGCTAGTTCCATCAGGAACCAGGGAGGGGATATGCTACGACAAACCCGACACCGGCTTGGTGATGTCTTCAGTAGATTGATTGAGCACTTTTGGCTCCAACTCATTCTGTGGCCACTCTGGACGCTCACGGTGGTGACGACAGGTTACCTCAACTGGCATGCAGACCGTATCGCACAACGGCCCGTCAATCTGGTTGGCATGATCATTCACTGTGTTTTAGTGGGCGTCATTGGTCTCATCGTGATGACGAAGATCGAAATGTGGTTGCAGCCATGGAAATTTATGAACTGACGAAACAGAGCATGCGGGAGGTTCGCTCATGATGGACATCCTTTACATAGGTGTGGCGTTGTTTCTCTTTGGACTGTCATGGGGATTGGTCAAACTTTCGGACTGGATGGGAGGCCCGCGATGACCGTACTTTACGCTATTGGCGGCATCGTCGCTCTTGCACTTTTCATGTACCTGGTGGTGGCTCTGCTTAAACCGGAGGTTTTCTGATGGCATTCAACGGGTATTTACAACTTGTGTTCTATATGGTTGTTCTGCTGGCGCTGGTCAAGCCGCTCGGCTGGTACATGGCGCGGGTCTACACCGGCGCGCCGATTGGCCTCGACCGCGTGTTCGGGCCGTTCGAGCGGCTGATCTATCGGCTGTGCGGCACGCGCCAGGATGACGAGATGAACTGGAAGAGCTATGCGGTCGCCATGCTGCTGTTCAACCTGTGCGGCATGCTGTTTCTGTACCTGCTACTGCGCGTTCAGACAGCACTGCCGCTCAATCCCGAGAACCTCGGTGCAGTTGCTCCGGATACCGCTTTCAATATCGCATCGAGTTTTGCGACCAACACGAATTGGCAGAACTATGGCGGCGAGACGACCCTCAGCTACCTGACGCAGATGCTCGGCCTGACCGTGCAGAACTTCATCTCGGCGGCGATGGGCATGGCGGTGCTGGCTGCGCTGGCGCGTGGTCTGGCACGGCGCTCGGCCCAGACAATAGGCAATTTTTGGGTCGATCTCACGCGCACAACGCTCTATATTCTGCTGCCACTGGCACTAATTCTGGCGCTGTTTCAGGTTTCGCAGGGCGTAGTACAGACCCTCGATGGTTCCCGCACGGTGCAGTTCCTGCAGCCAGTGACTGGTGCTGATGGGAATGTGGTCAACGAGCAGGTCATTGCTGTCGGCCCGGCCGCCTCGCAGATCGCGATCAAGCAGCTTGGTACCAATGGCGGCGGCTTCTTCAACGTCAACTCGGCGCATCCGCTGGAGAACCCCACTCCGCTCTCGAACTTCTTCGAGATGCTGGCGCTGCTCGTCATTCCCGCTGCGTTGACCTACACGTATGGGAAGATGGTTGGCGACACGCGCCAGGGCTGGGCGGTGCTGGCGGCCATGACGCTGATCTTCATCCCGCTGCTGGCGGTCACAGCCGGTTTTGAGGTTGCTGGCAACCCGCGCATCGAAGCGCTGGGAGTCGATGCGACGCCAACGGAGCAGCAGGCGGGCGGCAACATGGAGGGCAAGGAAACGCGCTTCGGGATTGCCGACTCGGCGCTGTGGGCTACCGCGACAACGGCCGCGTCGAACGGATCAGTCAACTCCATGCACGACAGCTACACGCCAATGGGTGGCCTGGTGCCGATGTGGCTGATACAACTCGGCGAAGTCATCTATGGCGGCGTCGGCTCGGGCCTATATGGCATGCTGATGTTTGCAATTGTCGCCGTATTCGTGGCCGGGCTGATGGTTGGCCGCACGCCGGAATACTTAGGCAAGAAGATCGAAGCCTATGAGATGAAGTGGGCCTCGATTGCGATCCTGGTGCCGCCGCTGGTAACGCTGCTCGGTGCAGCATTCGGCATTGTCACGCCGAATGCCGCGCAGGGGCTGCAGGATACTGGACCGCATGGCCTGAGCGAGATGCTGTACGCGTTCTCGTCCATGGGCAACAACAACGGCTCGGCGTTCGCAGGCTTCACCGCCGACACGCTCTACACCAACACCGCTGGTGGTCTGGCGATGCTGTTCGCGCGCTACTGGGTGGCGATTCCGGCGCTGGCGATTGCTGGTTCCATGACAGTCAAGAAGACCGTTCCGGCTGGACCGGGCACGCTGCCGACCCATACGCCGCTGTTCGTGCTGTTGTTGATCGCGGTGGTGATTGTCGTCGGCGCGCTGACCTTTATCCCGGCGCTGGCACTCGGGCCAATTGCAGAGCAGTTAATGATGATTCGGTAAGAATAAAGGGCACATTGTTCTTTGTTCTTGGAGAAAGATATGACTATCGAAGCCAAAGCACGCCCGTTGTTCGATCCACCGATTGTACGGCGAGCCGTGGGTGATGCATTCAAGAAACTCGATCCACGGGGGCAAGTGCGCAACCCGGTGATGTTTGTGGTGCTGGTGGGCGCGGTTGCCACCACCCTGCTCTGGATTCAGGCGCTCGTTGGTCAAGGCGAGACCAGTACCAGCTTTATCTTCGCGATTGCCGTCTGGCTATGGTTCACCGTGCTGTTCGCTAACTTTGCGGAGGCGATGGCCGAAGGCCGTGGCAAAGCCCAGGCCGACACACTGCGCAAAGCCCGCCGCGACGTGCAGGCCAAGCAGTTGAGCGAGCCACGTTATGGAGCGCGCCACCAGTTGGTTAGTGCGAGCGACCTGCACAAAGGCGATGTCGTGCTGGTCGAGGCAGGTGACTTCATCCCAATGGACGGCGAGGTGATCGAAGGTGTCGCCTCAGTGGACGAGAGCGCGATCACGGGCGAATCCGCGCCGGTGATTCGGGAGAGCGGCGGCGACCGCTCAGCGGTGACAGGCGGCACGCGCGTGCTGTCCGACTGGCTGGTGGTGCGAATCACGTCGAATCCGGGCGAAACCTTCCTTGACCGCATGATCAGCATGGTCGAGGGTGCCAGGCGTCAGAAGACGCCCAACGAAATCGCGCTGAACATTCTGCTGGCGGCGCTGACGATCGTCTTTTTGCTGGCCTGTGTAACGCTCCTGCCGTTCTCGATCTACAGCGCGACGGTTTCGGGCGGCCAGCCGGTGAGTATCACCGTGCTGGTGGCGTTGCTGGTCTGTCTCATTCCAACGACGATCGGTGGACTGCTTTCGGCAATCGGTATTGCGGGCATGGACCGCATGATTCAGGCTAATGTGATCGCCATGTCGGGCCGCGCGGTCGAGGCAGCTGGTGACGTAGACGTGCTGCTGCTCGACAAAACCGGAACGATTACGCTTGGCAATCGCCAGGCGACCGCATTCCTTCCCGCTGACGGCACCGACCCGCGAGCACTCGCCGACGCGGCGCAGCTTTCGTCGCTCGCCGACGAGACGCCCGAAGGCCGCAGCATCGTCGTGCTTGCCAAAGAACAATACAACATCCGCGAGCGGGCCATCCATGAACTACACGCCGAGTTCGTGCCGTTCACGGCTCAGACGCGTATGAGCGGCGTCAACCTGAACGGCAACCACATTCGCAAGGGCGCAGCTGAAGCGATCGAAGCGTACGTCCAGCAACAGGGCGGCCACTTTCCACTGGCCGTGCGCGAAACGGTCGATAGCATTGCAAAGCAAGGTGGCACGCCGCTGGTTGTCGCCGATGGTGCGCGGGTGCTTGGCACAATCCAGCTCAAGGACATCGTCAAAGGCGGCATGAAAGAGCGCTTCGCCGAGATGCGACGCATGGGCATCAAGACAGTCATGATCACTGGCGACAACCCGCTCACGGCGGCAGCAATTGCGGCAGAAGCTGGCGTGGACGATTTTCTTGCCCAGGCGACGCCCGAGGCCAAGCTCATCCTCATCCGTGAGTACCAGACCGGCGGGCGGCTGGTGGCCATGACCGGCGACGGCACCAATGACGCACCCGCGCTCGCACAGGCCGACGTGGCCGTGGCGATGAATAGCGGCACGCAGGCGGCCAAAGAGGCCGGCAACATGGTCGACCTCGACTCGAACCCAACCAAGCTGATCGAGATTGTGGAGATTGGCAAGCAGTTGCTGATGACGCGCGGCGCGCTGACAACCTTCTCGATTGCCAACGATATCGCGAAATATTTTGCAATCATTCCAGCGGCGTTCGCGGCCACCTACCCACAGCTGAATGCGCTCAATATCATGGAGTTGTCAACGCCGAGCAGCGCAATCTCCTCGGCGGTGATCTTCAACGCGCTGATCATCATCTTCCTGATCCCGCTGGCGCTCCGCGGCGTGCGCTATCGGGCGGTTGGCGCGGCGACCTTGCTGCGAAATAATTTGCTCGTATATGGGCTGGGCGGGCTGATCGTGCCGTTCATTGGCATTAAGATTATTGACATGATCCTGACCGTACTCGGTCTGGCTTAGAACGGCAACGACCATGAAGCACCCACAACAACCATCGTATTGGTTGCTTGATGTATTCATCCTGACGATGCTAGGGTTGCTGATCATCGCCATGATGCTGGGATTTCCGCAGCAATGGGAGATAGTTGTGGCCATTGGGTGGTCGGTGCTGATAATTCTTGGAATGAGCGCCTGGGTATATGCCAATTGGGCAGCACTTACGGAAGAGGAACGGGCGCAGCGAAGAACGCATACGAAGGGTTCTCAGCCCCAATTAGGCGACCATGCTGTGCGAGACCGTTCGCTGAGATTTGTCCAACAGCATGGCCTGGATGTGGTGCAGGTACACGAGCATCACAAAAATTGAAATGGAAGTGAACGATGCAACGTCCGCGTCGTGCCTGGACAATTTGGCTACTACTCCCGTTGCCATACGTGCTGGTGCTGCTATTCGCGCTTGATCATCGCGTCAGCGTAACATCGGTCTGGCATGGTGTATTGGTGGCGATCTTTGTTATCCTGGTTAATATTGGTTTTGCCGCCGCGTTCGGCTGGTTCACCCGCCGCTAGTTGGAGGCATACATAAGAGGGAGAGGCTGGGGATGCGAGGATACGATGGTCGCATTCAACACAAAGGCAAAAAGGGTTCAATGCTCGTTAGGTCTTTACAGAGTGGATACTCACATGTGCTTAGACGAGCGGTGCATGTGTTCAAGCGCTGGCTTTCACTCAGTACTGTTGTCGTTGTCATTATTGCAGCAGTGATCTGGCTACAGTTGCTCCACCTGGCACCAGATATCCACCAAAAGATCCTGATAGGTCTGGTTTTCGTTAGCTATCTCGCAATCTGGATGGTGATCCCTCGGTCGACCCGGAACCGCTGATAACATCATTTTGTGGGGCAACAAAACATAAAGGTATTTCTATGCTAAAACAATTACGATCAGCCATTGTCGCGCTAGTCATCCTGACAATTATTACTGGGCTGATCTATCCGTTGCTGATGACTGGCATCGCGCAGGCTGTTTTTCCATTCCAGGCCAACGGCAGTATCCTGCGTGATGCTCATGGGAATGCCGTTGGCTCAGCGTTAATCGGGCAGCCGTTCGACGCGCCGGGCTACTTCTGGAGCCGCCCGTCGGCCACCAGCGATGTTCCGTACAACGCCGCCGCGTCATCCGGCTCGAACTGGGGGCCGCTTGCACCTGAACTGATCGGACCGAACGAAATCGTACAGCAGCGTCTGGCAGCGCTGCGCGCCGCAAACGAAGCGGTTGGCGTCACTGTCAATGCGCCGGTGCCAGTCGATCTGGTGACAGCCTCGGGCAGCGGGCTTGACCCGCATATCAGCCCGGCGGCGGCGCTCTATCAGGTGCCGCGTGTAGCCGCAGCCCGTCATCTTTCTGAGGCACAGGTGCGGGCATTGGTGGCGCAACATACGGAAGGGCGGCAGCTAGGCTTCCTGGGCGAACCGCGCGTGAACGTGCTAGAATTAAATCTGGCGCTTGATGAAAAGTAAGAAGCTGCTTGCCTCCTGCTTCTTACATTCTACTTCTTACCTGCTTATGGAACGACCCGATCCCGATGCTCTGCTCGCCCGGGTGCAGCACGACGAACGTACGACAGCTCAGGGGCGGCTCAAAATCTTCTTTGGCGCTGCCCCCGGGGTTGGCAAAACCTACGCCATGCTCAGCGACGCTCGCGAGAAGCGCGCCGCGGGCGTGGATGTCGTCGTGGGCATCGTTGAGTCGCATGGGCGCGCCGAAACCGAGGCGTTGCTGGAAGGACTCGACGTGCTGCCATGCCGCTCGGTCGACTATCATGGCGTCACATTGCGCGAGTTCGATCTGGACGCGGCGCTTCAGCGCTGTCCAGCACTGTTGTTGGTCGATGAGCTAGCGCATACCAACGCGCCCGAGTCGCGCCATGCCAAGCGCTGGCAAGATGTCGAGGAGTTGCTTGACGCGGGGGTCGATGTTTACACCACCGTCAATGTCCAGCATGTCGAAAGCCTGAACGATGTTGTGGCACAGATCACCGGCGTGGTCGTGCGCGAAACAGTGCCAGACTCGGTTCTTGAGCGCGCTGACGAGATCGAACTGGTGGACCTTGCGCCGGAAGAACTGCTTCAGCGCCTGCGTGAAGGCAAAGTGTATGTGCCACAGCAGGCCGCACGGGCGGTGGAAAACTTTTTCCGCAAAGGCAATCTGATCGCGCTGCGCGAACTTGCGCTGCGCCGCACCGCCGACCGCGTGGACGAGCAGATGCGCAGCTACCGCCGCGACCGCGCGATTGCTGCCGTGTGGCCAACCCATGAGCGCGTGTTGGTCTGCGTCCATGCCAATGCACTTGCCGGGCGGCTGGTACGCACTGGTCGCCGCCTGGCCACGCAACTGCGCGTTCCCTGGTACGTGGTCTACGTCGAAACGGCTGACGAATTACGCCGCTCTGAGCCGGAACGCGATGGTGCGGTTCAGGCGCTGCGCCTCGCAGAACAACTTGGCGCTGAGGTCGTCACGCTTAGAGGTGAAAACATTGTCGACGAAATTGTAGCATTCGCGCGCTCGCGCAATGTGAGCAGGATTATCGTTGGAAAATCAACGCATTCACGCTGGCGTGAGATCATATTCGGCTCGAAGATCGATACGCTGGTGCGCGCCAGTGGAGAGATCGATGTCTACGTTATCAGCGGAAAGACCGAGTCTCAATCCGCATCCGTCGCGCGCATGTCTGAGCCAGAGATCAACTGGAACGGCTATGCCGTAAGCCTTGGCGTTGTCGTGCTGCTCACCGCATTGGGCTTTCTCGCGCGGAATCTTATATCCGCCGTTTGCCGAGGCAAACATCATCATGGCCTACCTCATGGCCGTGATCGGACTGGCGCTGCGTTACGGTCGCGGGCCTTCTATTCTGGCTTCGTTTCTGGGAGTGGTTGCATTCGACTTCTTTTTCGTGCCGCCGTATTTGACATTGGCGGTTGCGAACACGCAGTATATTTTGACCTTTATCGCGCTGCTCGTCGTCGCGCTCGTCGTCAGTACGCTCACAGTTCGTCTCCAGCAGCAGGCGGAATCGGCACGCCAGCGCGAGCGCCGAACGTCGGCGCTGTATGCATTGAGCCGCGATCTTGCGAACGCGCACGACTATCCACACCTGCTGCGTGTATCCGTCCGGCGTGTGAGCGAAACCTTCGACAGCAAAGTGATTGTGCTGCTCCCCTACGGCGACAGCAACCGATTACAGCCATGGGCAGTATTTCTGGCTGGTGGAGCGAAGACCTCGACTCGCGCATGGTGTTTGTGCCGGAGCAGCGTGATGAGGGCGTGGCACAGTGGGTCTACAAGCACAATCAACTGGCGGGCGCGGGCACGAACACGCTCCCTGCCGCGCAAGCGCTCTACCTGCCGTTGGTTGGTACGCAGGGCGTGGTTGGCGTGCTGGGCGTGAAGCCTTCCGAGCCGCGCCGCTTTGTCGTGCCGGACCAACTCCACCTCCTGGAAACGTTCGCAAATCAGATGGCGCTGGCACTTGAACGGACGCGCCTGGCTGGTGAGGCCGAGCAGGCGCGCGTGCAGATCGAAGCCGAGCGGCTGCGTAATTCGCTGCTTAGCACCGTTTCGCACGATCTGCGCACGCCACTGGCAAGCATCACTGGCGCGGCCAGCACGCTCATGGATGAAGAAAACATGCTGCCAGCGACGACGCGCTCTGAGCTGATTTAATCGGTCTACGACGAGGCGGATCGTCTGAATCGTCTGGTGACGAACCTGCTCGACATGACGCGGATCGAATTGGGCGCGGTGCAGGTCAGGAAGGAATGGCAGCCGCTGGAGGAGGTGATTGGCACAGCGCTGAGCCGGTTGGAGGGCCAGTTGCATCACCATGCGGTTGATGTTCATCTGCCGCCCGACCTGACGCTTGTGCCGCTCGACGGCATGCTGATCGGGCAAGTGCTGGTAAACCTGATTGAAAACGCAGTGAAGTATAGCCCGCCCGGCAGCCCGATTACGATCAGTGCCCAGCAGCGCGATCATGAGGTTGTGGTCTCGGTGGCAGATCGGGGCAAAGGCATTGCGCCGGGCGACGAACAGCGCATCTTCGATAAGTTTTACCGCGCAACGGTTTCTAACGGCACGGCAGGCGCTGGCCTGGGCCTCACGATTAGTAAAGGGATCATTACCGCGCATGGCGGGCGCATCTGGGCCGAAAACCGCGCTGGCGGCGGCACACGTGTCCAGTTCAGCTTGCCAATAGAAGGCACGCCGCCAGATATCCATATAGAAAGCTGATTATAGCTGAGCGCACTGCTGCTACATGTACATGTAGCCCACAATACTTATGACTGACTTAAAAACAAACTGTGCTTGTGATCGAAGATGAACTCCAGATTCGCCGCTTCTTGCGCGCGACCCTGATCGGACATGGCTACCGCTTCGTTGAAGCGACCACCGGACAGGAAGGGCTCACGCTGGCCGCAGCCCAGCAACCTGAAATCATTATCCTCGACCTTGGACTGCCGGACATGGATGGCTTAGAGGTTACACGAGGCATCCGTGAGTGGTCACAGGTGCCGATTATTGTGCTTTCGGCGCGCGGCCAGGAGGCGGACAAGATTGCCGCGCTTGACGTCGGAGCGGACGACTACCTTACCAAGCCGTTCAGCGTCGGCGAACTGCTGGCGCGGCTGCGGGTCGCGCGGCGGCATGCCCAACGCCCCAACCCAGAACAGATCGACCCCGTGTTTCGCGTCGGTGCGCTCCATGTCGATCTTGCCCGTCGCCAGGTGTTCGTGAACGACGCGGAAGTGCATCTCACCCCGATTGAGTACAAAATGCTCACAACTCTGATCCAGCATGCCGGCAAGGTAGTGACGCACCAGCAACTTCTACGAGCGGTCTGGGGGCCGAACTATGCAACCGAGACAGCGTACCTGCGCGTGTACATGGGCCAACTGCGGCACAAATTAGAAGCCGACCCGGCTCGCCCGCAGTATCTTGTGACGGAGCCGGGGGTCGGGTACCGGCTCCGTCTCGAATAATTGCCGCTTATGTCAAATGATACGGCACACTGGTGACAACCGCCCCGCGTCGAAAGAGCAGTGCCGCCTTGATCAGGAAGCCAGTCTGGTTGTGCAGCAGGTGCTCCCACCAGTGCGACGGCACGAACTCAGGGATAATCACGGTCAGCACGTCATCGGTATAGCGCGCGTCCAACTCATCGATATAGTGCAAAATGGGCCGCACGAGGCTGCGGTAGGGCGAAGGCCGAACCTCCAGCGGTATCCCGTTGCCCCATTGCGCCCACTTAGCCCGCACCTTGACTGCTTCCTCTGGGTCAAGTTCGATATACAGCGCTGTCGTATTGTCCGGCGCAATTGATTGGGCGTACTCTAGCGCCGGAATGACCCCCCGATGCACGCCTGAAACCAGCACAACCGCGGTATGCCGCCGCACCGCCATCGGCGGAGGCGCCTCGGTGAGTGAGAGCTGGCCCGCGACCCGCATGTAATGGGCATGAATGGCGCGAAACAGCAGCACGATCAGCGGAATGGCGATGAGCACGGCCCATGCGCCACGCGTGAAGCGCGTGATGATGATAACCACAAAGACAACCGCGGTCAGGAATGCTCCAATGCCGTTGACCGCCATACTCTGACGCCAGCTTGACTCGCGCGTGCGCAGCCAACGTATGACCATGCCACTTTGCGAGAGCGTGAACGAGATGAAAACACCAATCGCATACAGCGGGAGCATGGCCTGCTCGCGAGCGTTGAAAAAGACAATCAGCAGCGCGGCCAGCAGCCCAAGCACGAGAATACCGTTCGAAAAGACCAGGCGGTCACCACGACTGGAGAATTGGCGCGGCAGAAAACGATCGCGCGACAGAATCGACGTTAGACGAGGGAAATCAGCATAGCTTGTATTCGCGGCCAGCACCAGAATGAGCGCCGTCGCCACCTGAATCACAAAATAAAACGACCCAGTCCCGACAATGGTACGCGCGACCTGCGAGACGACGCTCTCCTCATCGGTCGGCATGGCACCTGTAAAGTGCGCAAGGATGGTGATACCGAGAAAAATCGTGCCGAGGATGCCGAGCATCGCCAGCAACGTTCGCGACGCATTGATCGGCTCGGGCTGCTTAAAGGCCGGCACACCATTCGAGATCGCCTCCACGCCGGTCAAGGCCGTGCAGCCAGCCGAAAAGGCTTGCAGTATCAGAAACAGCGTGAGCGTGTGGGTCGCCGGCGAGATGTGTGCGGGCGGCGGCAACTGCGGGACGGAGCCGGTTAGCACCAACTGACCGATACCAATCCCGATGCAGGCCAGCATGCTGATGACGAAAATGTAGGTCGGCGCGGCGAAGATCGTGCCACTCTCCTTGAGGCCACGCAGATTAACAACCGTGATGAGCGCAACACAGGCGAGCGAAATCACAACGCGGTAATCGTCGAGTCCCGCATAGCCCCATGTTGACGCCAGCGACGTAATCGCAAAGACGCCCGCGGAGATAGAAACGGCGACCGTCAGCACGTAGTCAATCAGCAGCGCGCCTGCCGCGATCAGGCCGGGTAGCTCGCCCAAATTCTCATGCGCGACGATGTACGCGCCACCACCATTTGGATACGCATGGATCGTCTGGCGATACGAAAAACCAACGATCAGCAGCAATATGATAATTGCGATGCAGATCGGGATGGAGAGCGTCAGCGCGCTGGTTCCCGCGCTGAGCAACACCAGCATGATTGCTTCAGTTGCATAGGCGTTGGAGCTAATTGGGTCGGACGCGAAAACTGCCAGCGCAATAATTTTGCGCAGGCGTTGATGCTGTTGCTGCTCCGTAGCAAGCGGTTGACCAACCAACAGGCGTTTGAATACGCCAAACATACATTCCTCTCAGACTGACTTTGATGCATTATTACGTCGAGATTTCCTGCGCAGTGCAAGTCATGTCCACCCACTTGTTACGGGACAGAACAAGAACTATTGCATGCGCCAAATATGAAAGGAATGCTAGCACGCGCCGAATGACACAACAAGGGCAAACGCCCTGTTTCGCGTAAAGATTGTATAAAGATTTTAGTGTTTTATGGGCAGTTTTGAGAGGTTAGATGAGGATGGAGATTGCAACAGACTGGCGCGGCACGACACCAATGTACCTATGCCATAGAGCGCGAACAGACGGCCTGCACAGCCGCGAGACTCTGTTCAATATCAGCATGGCGCACAGGTAAGTAGTCCTGAAGCTCGGCCCATGCGTGCGCGTCCTCGGCTGGGCCGAGCGGCTGAACAAGTAAGCGCGTGGCGTAGTCGGCGATCTCTTGCAGCGTCCAGCGGTAGAAGTAGAACGCAAACGTTTCAGCATGCAGGGCGAGCGGTCCGCATGCCGCGATGTACTGTGGGAGAAACACGTCGAAGTGCATGCCGGTAAATGCGAACAGGTCGCGCTCGGGCGGGCCAAGCGCGACCTCGCCCCAATCAGTCAGGTGAAACGTGCCGTGCGGATCTTTGAGGAAGTTGTCGAGGTTGGGGTCGCCATGAGTGAGCACACGCCTGCTGGTGTGCTGCTGTGCTACCGCGCCAAGCTGTGCCATGCGCTGCATCGTCGCTTCAATGTCAGTATGCTCGGCATGCAGTAGACGGCATGCCTCCCGCTGAAGCGGCGAGCAGTTGTCTGGTGGTGCGGCGGCCATGCGAAGCGCGCGGCGAATCGGCACTTCAAAAGGATTGGCGAAGGTTTCCGTGACAAGCGGTGGCAGACGTTGTGAGTCGCACTGATGCACAGCGGCGAGGAGCATGGCCGCCGCAGTAATATCGTCGTCAGATGCGCCATGCTGCCAGAGCGTTGTGCCGTCGACGAATGGGAACACGGCGACGATGTACGCGCCGAAGTTAATGGTACATGTGTTGTGGCGTGTAGCGTATGGCGCAACAACCTGCCAGAGGCCACGCTCGTCATGCAGCGCCCGCGTGGCATCATAGACTTGCTCCAGCGCCGGAGCGCGGCTAAGTGCCTGCGCCCGCACGAAGTGCCGCGTGCCGTCCGACGAGCGCGCGAGGTATGCATAGGCGTCCTCACCCTTTGGCATGAAGGCAAGGTCCGAAACATCAAGCCCGTACGCGGCGTTGATCGCCTGTGCAAGCGCGCGCTTGTCGATCTCGCTGGTATCCGTTTTCATGGCAACATGTGCATCTACAGAACCCCTTCACTCTGCTGCGCCACTTTCCTCTCCCGCTGGGAGAGGGACCGAGGGTGAGGGTATTTAGCGCGCAAGTGACACGTGCTGCTGGTACTCGTCAAGCACTTCTTTGAGCGCATGGAATAACTCAATCGAGCCATCGATCTCGTCGCGGTAAATCGACACACTTTCGACGTTGATGCCGAGCGGGAGCACTTCAGCGTACGGCTGCTCAAGAATAGCGCGCAGGTTCGTGCAGCACGTTTTAATTGACTCGGCGACCGGCGTTGCGCTTGTCAGAATGGCCTGCTCGGTTTCCGAAGGAATAGCAATGCCAAGCCATTTCATGAACTCCATGGTCTTGGCGCGCCCGCATGGCACAAACGTGAGCACGATCCGGCGCGGCGTGACACCTTGTTCCTGGCAGTCGCGGTGATAATCCTGAAGCAAGCGAATGGTTGTTTCAGGATGGTACACCGCCTGCGAAATAAAGAAGCTACAGCCATGCGCCGCTTTCTGGAGCAGCCGCTGACTTTCACTGTGCTTCTGGCTATGCCGCTCCGCGATCGCGACACCGCCCAACACGAAGCTGGCCGGATGCGCCGCCGCGACCTGCGTCGCTTTGCTGAGCGATAGAGTGCTTTGGGCATTGCGCGAGGAGGGCAGACCGACCAGCGACAGATAACTGATGCCGTATGTATTTCTCGTCTCCGTCAGCCATGCATCCCACGCCTCCTCGCTGGCCTGGGCGACACTTTTATAGGTAATCACCGGCGTTCCAGTTAAGCGGTGCAAAAGGTGCGCGTATGTGCGCGAGTCCATCGTGGGCAGGAACGGAAACGGGCGCGGTGTGCTGGTGCGACTACTCTCATCCTGCACATCGTACACCACAATGCCGTCAAGCGGCAGGCCACCAATCCGCTCGACCAATTTATTGGCTGTGCTAGCGACCTTTTCCTCGGGCGTCTCGGCACGCGGCGGCGTAGTGCCATAGAGCAACAGTGGTTGCTTGGGATCAGACAATTTTGACGCAAGATTCATCTCGCCATACCTCGATGTGTTAGATCATATCGCAGTATGATAGCGGAAGGTAGGTCATCTGTCGAGGAATATTAAAATTGTTGCACAGCTGTGGTACCATCTGACCGGGCAACATCACCTAGAGAAAGGCAACATCCATGCGCGAGAACAAGCTTCGGACGATCTGGAAGAATGGCGGTGCGGTGATCAACGGCTGGCTGCACATTGCCAATAGCTACGCCACCGAAACCATGGCCCACCAGAATTGGGACAGCCTCACAATTGACATGCAGCACGGTCCGGTCGATTTTCAGTCGGCGCTGAGCATGCTCCAGGCGATCTCGACCACCGACGCGGTGCCGATGGCGCGCGTGCCATGGAACGAGCCGGGCGCGATCATGCGCATGCTCGACGCGGGCTGCTACGGCATCATCTGCCCGATGGTCAACACCCGTGCCGAAGCTGAGGCATTTGTCGGTGCGTGCCGCTACCCGCCGCACGGCTACCGCAGCATGGGGCCTAACCGCGCGGTGTTGTACGCCGGTGCTGATTATGCCGCCAACGCGAACAACACGGTCGTGACCATGGCCATGATCGAAACTGCTGAAGCAGTACAGAACCTCGACGAGATTTTGAGCGTGCCAGGACTCGATGCAATCTACATTGGTCCGTCTGACTTGAGCCAGAGCCTTGGCTTCGCGCCGCGCGTAGACCCAACCGAGCCAAAAGTTGTCGAGATGGTCGACCGCATTTTGGAGGGCTGCCGCAAGCATAGCATCGTCGCTGGCATGCACACTGGCGCGACAGAGTATGCTAAAAAGATGATCGAAAAGGGTGTGCAGTTCGTCACCATCGGCAGCGATGCGCGACTCATGGCAGCGGCGGCGAACGCAGTGGTGGTCGAGATGAAGGGCGGCAAGAAGGAATTGGAGACAGTTAAGGGGCCGTATTAAATACCTTCTCCCAGAACAACACTTGCTTTGCTCCCATCAATAAATGATCGTGGTGTACTGAAAGAGATGTCTTCGACACAAGGGCGGATAAATTTTCTCGCAACGGCTACAGCGGAACTCCTATCCGCACAAACAACCGCTACCTTGTGGGGGCGTATGGGCAGTATTCTATACGCTCCCTATGGATCATAAGCAAGAAAATACTTGACATACCAGCTTGTTCTTGCTATACTCGTAATACGTATTACCACTGAGTATTTCTGTTATAGATTTCTCTACTTTTAGTAATACGTATTACTTTGTTGTATCTATGAAAACGCGCCGAGAAAATCGCCAACCGACGATGGACGATGTTGCCAAGCTTGCCGGCGTCTCTCAGACTACTGTATCCTTCGTGATCAATAGCGTTGCCACAGCCAGCATTGCGGATGAAACGAAGAATCGTGTCTGGGAAGCAGCAAAAACGCTTGGCTATCGGCCCAACGCCGTGGCCAAGGGGCTGCGAACCCGCCGCACTCACACCATCGGTTTCATTACGGATACTATTGCGACAACACCATTCGCGGGCGATGTCATCCGAGGCGCGCAGGATCTCGCGTGGGAACATAATAAAATTCTTCTGATTGCTAACACTGGTGGTGAACGCAGCGTACAAGCTGCTGCCATCGAAGCGATGCTTGAGCGCCAGGTTGAAGGAATTATTTACGCTTCGATGTATCACCGCGCCGTTCATATTCCCGACAATCTGCGTGAAATACCCGCAGTTTTACTCGACTGCTACGCCGAAGACCGTTCGCTGCCCTCGGTGGTGCCTGACGAAGTAGGCGGCGCCTACGATGCGACGACGCTGCTGCTACAGCGTGGGCACCGACGCATCGGTTTCATCAACGTGTCGCGGAAGATCGCCGCGTCCACTGGACGGCTTGCTGGTTACCAGCGGGCGCTCGATGAGCATGGTATCGCCTTCGATGAGGGACTGATGCGCTACGGCAACACGATGGCCGACTCAGGCTATACACGCACGCTGGAACTGATGCGCGCACCGGAGCCACCAACGGCACTGTTCTGCGCCACCGACCGCATGGCGATGGGGGCCTACGACGCCTTGCGCGATCTTGGCTGTACGATCCCGGACGATGTGGCGGTCGTGGGCTTCGATAACCAGGAACTGATCGCCGCCTACTTGCGCCCACCGTTAACTACGTTGGCGCTGCCACACTTCGAAATGGGACAGTGGACAGTAAACCACCTGCTGCACATAATCGAGCATGAAATAGACACATCGCCAATGCAAAATGTGCTGCCCTGCCCCCTGATCGAGCGCGAGTCAGTCTAATGTCGGAATGATCAGCAGCATTCTTGCACGATAACCCTTACTTTAGGCGGCGCGAAACGCTGCTCATCAACACAGGAGGTAGCCTATCGTACAAGTAAATCGTATTACTAATTCAATTTTATAGAAGCTGAAGCATGGAGGCTTTGTATGAGTAAGAGCACTCAACGCACAAATATAAATCGGCGCAACTTTCTACGAGCAGCAGGAATCATGACCACGTCGTTAGTTCCGATCGCATGTGGCGCCCCAAGTACGGGAGGAGGCGCGCCTGCGGCAGGCACCGCTGCCCCAGGCGCGGCTAGCGCAGGCGGCGGCACGCTCAAGATTGCGCTGTTTGGCACGGAGGTAGGTGGAGGCGACAAAGCGACCACCGACAGCTTCAAGGCCAAGCATCCGGGCGTGAACGTCGAGATCACGCCGAATTCAAGGCACCGACTGGGAGGCGTTCTTTAGCAAGATCCTCACGAACATCGCCGCCGGCAACACGCCTGACCTCACCTTCGTGGCCACCGAGGGCACCCAGCTGTTCGCCGGCCAAGGGCTGGCCCTGCCGCTCGACGATTACGTGAAGAAGGATCAGGCCGAGATGGAGGAGTATTTCAAAGATGTCCATCCGTCGCTGATTCAGGCGATGATGTACGAAGGCAGCCTTTACGAACTGCCGCGTGACTTCAATGCCGCCAACATGTTCCTCAATTCCAAGGCACTTAAGGATGCCGGCGTCAGCTACCCGGCGTCCGATTGGACCAAGGACGACTTCTATTCGATGGCGCAGAAGCTCACCAAGAAGGATGGCGGCCAGACCTCCGTCTTCGGCTACGCATGGGTCAACCGGCTCTGGGGCGGCTGGCTGCCCTGGATCTTCGTCAACGGCAGCAATCTGTTGGCCGAAGAGGAGGCGCCCGGCGGCGACTGGCTGTGGAATATGTTCTACAAGGACGACCCGAGCGTCAAGGGTCGCGGCGGTGGCTGGCGCTGGCCGTCACCCAAAGCCAACGACCCGGCTAACGTCGAAGCCCTCGATTTCGTGATCCAGCTGCAGAAGGAGGGCCTCTCACCGGCAGCCGACCTTGGTGGCGGCAGTTCGGTGCAAGGCTTCTTCACAAGCAACAAGCTAGCCATGACGCCGGCCGGCGGATTCTGGGCTGGCGGCCTGCACAACGCCGGGATGAAGCCTGAGGATTTCGACGTGCAGCTGTTTCCCAAATGGAAGAGCCAGCGCCACCAGTTCGGCACCGCCGGCTTCGTCATCATGAAGAAGGCCGCGAACCCCGATCTGGCCTGGGAATACATCAAACATACTGTCCAGAAGGATGTCATGACGCCCTTCTTTGAGGGCAATGGCACGACACCGACGCGCCGGTCGATGATGACGGCGGATCGCTATGCTTCGACCGGCCCGCAGCACTGGCAGGTCTTCTACGACACCCTGGACAAGCACCCAGATACGGCACCGATCCCGGCCCCGCCGGAATCCAATCCGATGACGACGATCTTCACCAAGTATACCGGGCTGGCAGTCAGCGGCGAGAAGACACCCAAAGATGCGCTAGATGCGATGCAAACGGATCTGGAGGCGCTCTGGGCCAAGAGCAAGAAATAGCAGCACAGGACGAAGCGCGGGGGCGAGCGAATCTCTCCCCTGGTCTCGTCCACAAACATTGGTTGACCCCAAACAAAAGAACAAAATCACACGGAGGCAGTTATGCGATCAACTGCAGAATTAGGTGGACCCGCCCGGCGGACCAGCTTCATCGGCGGGTTCACTGAGCAGACACTGGCAGGTATGGCCCGGCGCAAGATGCTGCTCGCCTACCTGTTCCTGCTCCCAACGATCCTGGGCATTCTTATCTTCACGGCCGGGCCAGTCATCGTCTCATTAGGCTTGAGCCTGTTCACCTGGGATGTGATCAATCCTGCCGAGTTCGTCGGGCTTGCGAACTATCAGCAACTCGTCGCCGACCCACAAGTCTGGACCAGCTTCGCCAATACCGCGAAGTTTGTCCTCTTTGCCGTCAGCCTCCAACTCACCCTCGCCTTCTTGCTCGCGCTCGGCGTTCAGCAAAAGCGGATGCCGACTGGGCTGCGCTACTTTTTTCGAAGTGCATTCTTCCTGCCGGTGTTGACCTCGGCGGCATCGATCTCAATTGTGCTGGCCTACCTGTTTAATAAAGAGTTTGGGGTCATCAACTACTACCTCGGGCGGGTCGGTGTCTCACCCATCCCATGGTTGAACTCCTCTGGCTGGGCACTGATTACGATTGCCCTGGCCTACGTCTGGCAACAGATCGGGTTCACCTTCATCGTGTTCATTGGTGGGTTAGGCAATCTGCCCACGGAGGTGCTGGAAGCAGCAGAAATCGATGGCGCGGCGGGCTGGCGGCGGTTGTGGCACGTGACCTTGCCGCTCATGAGTCCCACCATCTTGTTTGCGGCGGTCATTGGCGTGATTAATGCCCTGCAGGTCTTCGCCGAGCCGTTCATCATTACCCATGGTGGTCCAGGCGACGCCAGCCGCACCGTGGTGCTGACCCTGTATGAGGCCGCGTTCAAGAATCTCGCACTGGGCTATGGCTCGGCCATAGCCATGGTTTTATTCCTAGTCATCATGCTCGTGACGGCCGCCCAGTTCTGGATCGGCAACCGCGTGACCTTCTATCAATAAGCATACCGGAGAGGAGGAACGATCAATGAAGACAACGACATATATGCGCCCGGCATCCACCGGGCTCACCGGCCGGGGAGAGCACCTTCGCAACCAACTTGGGTTCTGGCTCACCGTGCTGCTATTGCTGATTGCCAGCGTCATTATCCTCGCACCGATCATATGGACGTTTTCAACATCATTGCGACAGCCAGCTGATTTCATTTAGCGTCCCGCCCAAATGGATTCCTATTCCCGCCGACTTCAGCAACTACGTAGCGGTGTTCCAGACCGTCCCAGGCGGGCGATATGTCCTTAACAGCGCCATCATCACCGTCAGCACCGTGGTGGGGCAACTGTTCACCGCGTCGCTTGCGGGGTATGCCTTCGCGCGCTTCGAGTTTCCCGGCAAAACCATCCTGTTCTGGCTCATTTTGGCAACGTTAATGATTCCAGCCCAGGCGACGATCATCCCGGTGTTTGTGCTGATCAGCAAGCTCGGGCTCAACGATACGCCGATGTCACTCATTCTACCCGCATGGCCCACGGCCTTCGGCACCTTCTTGTTGCGCCAGTATTTCATGCAACTTTCGAAGGAGTATGAGGAGGCGGCGTTGATGGACGGCGCCAACCAGTGGCGCATCTTTTGGTCGGTCTATCTTCCACTGGTTGCGCCCGGGCTGGCCATCTTGGCGATTCTCACGTTCAACGGCACCTGGAACGAATTCTTTCGTCCGCTGATCTTCCTGACCAGTCCGGAAAAGTTCACTTTGCCACTCGGCTTGGTGTCGTTGGCCGGCTACATGGGAACTGGTAGCATCTCGATCGTGCTGGCCGGCGTCTTTCTCTCATTGATACCAGTGCTGGCGATTTTCCTTGCTGGTCAACGGTATCTGATTGAAGGCATCACGATGGGCGGCGTGAAGGGATAAGCGAAAGAGGAGCAGTATGGCACGTAGCACTGAAACCCCACACAACAATCACCCGGCAGACCAGGAGCAACTGGCGCATGATCCCCAGCGCCCGATCTACCACTTCGTGCCGCAGAGCAATTGGATGAACGACCCCAACGGTCTCATTCAGTGGAACGGCGTGTATCACATGTTCTACCAGTACAACCCGCATGGCGCGTTCCACAGCACCATCCACTGGGGTCACGCCACCAGCCGCGACCTTGTGCATTGGGAGCACCTGCCGGTCGCGCTCGCGCCGACGCCCGGCGGCCCCGACGCAGATGGCTGCTGGTCGGGCTGCGCGCTGGACGACAACGGCACGCCGACACTGATCTACACCGGAGTGCGCGACGAAGCACAGCGCCCCTGCCTAGCAACCAGCCAGGATGATCTATTGACATGGCAAAAGTATCCGAGCAACCCAATTATTGCGGAGCCGCCGCCTGATCTTGACGTGCTCGGTTTTCGCGATCACTGTGTCTGGCAGGAAGATGACACATGGTACATGATCATCGGCTCGGGCATCCGTGATGTTGGCGGCACTGTGCTGCTTTATCGCTCGCATGATCTCTGCTCGTGGGAATACCTGCATCCGCTGCTCATCGGCAATTACGAGCGCGAGCCGCTATACACCGGCCAGATCTGGGAGTGCCCGCAATTGCTCTTTTTTGGAGACCAGAGCGCGCTGGTGGTCTCGATCTGGGATGATCGGCGGCTGCGGTACACCGCTTCCATGATCGGCGCGTATCAGAATCACCGCTTCACACCCGCCTCGATCCGCAAGCTTGATTACGGCGACAAGCACTTCTACGCGCCGCAGACGCTAATCGAGCCGGGCGGGCGCAAGCTCATGTGGGGTTGGATTCAGGAGGGGCGGCCCGGCGCGGTGCAGCGCAATGCAGGCTGGTCGGGCGTGATGTCGCTGCCGCGTGTCGTCACCATGCACCCGGACGGCATGCTGAGCCTGACGCCCGCACCCGAGCTCCAAGCGTTGCGTCGCGAGCATACACATCTCGACAACATTGATCTTGCGAACGGCAGCACGCAGCCGTTGGAAGTACATGGCGACGCGCTGGAGATCGTGATTGAGGTCGAGATTGAGGAAGCGTCCAGCTTCGGCCTCGTCGTGCGCCGCTCGCCAGATGGCGACGAGCAGACCTTGATTGGCTACGATGCAGCCGATGGACGGCTGTTCGTGGACCGGCGGCAAGCCAGCCTTGATCAAGACACCGCGCTGAATGTGCAGGCCGGCGCGTTGACGCTGCATGACGGCGAGCCGCTGCGGCTGCATGTGTTCCTCGACCGCTCGGTGATCGAGGTCTTTGCGAACGAGCGCGCCTGCCTGACCAGCCGCATCTACCCGACTCGGGCAGACAGCAACGGTCTGGCGCTGGTAGCGGATGGCGGTGCGGCGCAGGCGATAACAATGGACATATGGCAGATAGCGTCGATTGAGTGATATGCCTGCGCTCCCGCACTTTGCGCGGTTAAAACAATGAACCGGATTGTCGTCATCGGCGCGGCAGGCTCCGGCAAATCAACACTGGCGGAGCGATTGGCCCGCATGCCTGGCTGCCCGTTCATCGAGCCGGACGGGCTGTTCTGGGACGCAAACTGGACGCCCGCGCCGCCAGATGTGTTCCGCGCCCGCGTTGAGGCGGCACTCCGTGGAGATCGCTGGACGTTCGGCGGCAATTACAGCGCGGTGCGTGACATTGTGTGGGGCCGCGCAGACACGCTGATCTGGCTCGACTACGCACTTTCGGTAATCTTTCGACGGCTGTTGCGCCGCTCGCTGCGGCGCGTCATCACACACGAGGAGCTGTGGAACGGCAACCGCGAGACATGGCGCGGGCAATTCTGGAGCCGCGAATCGCTGTTCTGGTACGTGCTTCAAACCCATGCGCGTCGCCGTCGTGAAATCCCGCTAGCGTTAAGCCAGCCAGCGTCCCAACATCTTCAGGTACTGTGCTTCGGTTCGCCACGCGAAACTGATAACTGGCTTGACGATCTCCGCTCTTTACAACAGTCTGTCTACAACATTAAACATCGGCCATCTCGACGCTGATCTGCTCACCCAGGTTGTCTTCATGCGTATCTAACGTGAGCAGCAACGTACCACAGCGCGGGCAGAACGGAGCTGTCGCCGCGATCATGAAGGGGTTATCATTCTCATGCTCGGCCACCCACCAGACCTCGTGTAGAGCAGAATCGCACTGAACCATCCACGTTTCGCTCGTGCAGGATCCCTTTGGACAAACCCATGATTCCCAGTTCATAGTATGTTCCTCCTTTGCCGTTACTCTTCCTTATTGATAAGCGATTTGCAAGCGTGGAGAAAGTACTGGCAATAGGTCGCCTTGTCGGTGTTCATAAACTGTGGAAGGACCATGTACCGAATTTGATTGGCAGACACGGGTGGTCCGCACCAGGCTGGAACTGCCATGTGATGATACCGGCCTGCTCGAGCGCGCGAAACAGGTGCGCTGTTGCGTCAGCAGGTAGATCGAAGTGCGTGCCTAAAAAGGTCGTCAACTGCTGCTCGCCGCCTGTATCAGTGGCCGCAAAGCGAGGGCCGAAGTGGTCGGCCAACGCTTGCTCTGCTTCGACCAATCGATTAACCGTATTCATGTGGAAGCTCCTTTCCGTATACAGTAAACAACTGAACGATATCTTACCCATGCGGTTTGGCAATGACTATCCTCCTTCTGAATATGAGTTCAATCCATCTGATGGTGTATATGACGACTCTACTCCATTATGTATCGATGCGCATCGTAAGAATTACGTAGTGGATTACGTATATTTTGGAAGCGGGCGAGGGCCCAGGAACGCTACGGCTGTACGTATACCTACGTAATGGGTTGTATCAGCAACACAACCATGCATTCAGCTCGGTTGCACTTCGGGTGAGCGAGATGTATCCTTTGTCCAAATAGGCTGCCGGTTGTGGGTACCTTTCGCCTCATGACCCTGCGCTGTCATCGCTTTCAAAGTTGAGGATTGCACAATGATCGCAACGCCACGGCTCTTGCTGCGCCCCATGCGTGCGGAAGATGCCGCTGAGCTGCTTTACATCTTCGGCGACACCAAGGTGATGGCGTCGTTCGGCAGCGCGCCCTTCGACCATACACAGATGGATCAGTGGGTTCAGCGTAATCTTGCGCATCAGGCGCGGCATGGCTACGGACTTTTTTCAGTTATTCTTAAAACAAGTGGGCTGCTGGTCGGCGATTGCGGGCTGGAGCACATGGAAGTAGATGGCGTGCAGGCAGCAGAGCTTGGCTATGATTTTCGCAGCGATTACTGGAATCAAGGGCTGGCGACGGAAGCGGCAACAGCAGTACGAGATTACGCATTTCAGGTGTTAAAGCTGCCGCGATTGATCAGCCTGATTTGCCATGACAACATTGCTTCACAGCGGGTTGCGGAAAAGGTTGGCATGCGCCGCGACCGTGCGCTTACGCGCTACGACCATGCATATTGGATGTACATCCTCACGCATGAGGCATGTCCACCGTGCTCGATAACAGTCGTGAGGTAGTAAAATCAGGCATGGGCACCACTACCAGACTCTGCTCCCAGAAATAGCTTCCGCTGGCCCGCTGCGTGCTACAATGCATCAGAACCTTGTTGAATGGAAAAGGACGACCATGACCGATTATCTTCCATCCGATACGCGCTATGACAGCATGCAGTACAACCGCGTTGGCCGCAGCGGCCTGATGCTCCCAGCGATTTCGCTAGGTCTGTGGCACAACTTTGGCGGGTTCGACAGCTTCGAGAACGGACGCGCGATGCTGCGCCGCGCATTCGACATGGGCATCACGCACTTCGACCTGGCAAACAATTACGGGCCGCCGCCTGGATCTGCAGAGGAGAACTTCGGACGGATCATGCGCGATGATCTCATGCCGTTCCGCGACGAGTTGATCATCTCAAGCAAGGCCGGCTACCGCATGTGGTCGGGGCCATATGGCGAATGGGGATCGCGCAAGTATCTAATCGCCAGCCTCGACCAGAGCCTGCGCCGCATGGGGCTTGATTACGTCGATATCTTCTACAGTCATCGCCCCGATCCGAACACGCCGCTGGAAGAAACCATGGGCGCGCTCGATCATATCGTGCGCAGCGGCAAGGCACTGTACGCCGGCATTTCCTCGTATTCGCCAGAACAGACCAGGCAGGCCGCCAGGATTCTGCGCGAGCTTGGCACGCCATGCCTGATTCACCAGCCAAGCTACAGCATGTTCAATCGCTGGATCGAGGATGGCCTGCTGAGTGTGCTGCGCGAAGAGGGCATCGGCTGCATTGTCTTTTCGCCGCTGGCGCAGGGCCTGCTGACCTCGAAGTATCTCAAGGGCGTTCCGGAAGACTCGCGCGCCGCCAACCCGCATGGTGCCCTGAAGGAAGGGGCCATCACTGAGGAGAAGGTCGCCAAGGTGCGCCGCCTGAACGAACTGGCGCAGGAGCGCGGCCAGACCATGGCGCAACTGGCGCTGGCGTGGGTGCTGCGCCACCCCGAAGTAACCTCGGCACTGATCGGCGCGAGCCGTGTGGCGCAGATCGAAGACGCGGTCGGCACGTTGCAAAAGTTGACGCTGTCCGACGACGAACAGCAGCAGATCGAGAATATCCTGAATCAGTAGTTGCTCGATACAGCCGGGCTTGCTGCTGCGGATGCAAGCGGTCTTAATGCTTGTCATTGCGCAGCAGCGAGCGTTTCATCACGCTCATTTTAGTTCCCCTTCTTTTGACAACACGAGCGGCCTTACAATCAGCGCCGCTCGTTGAACATGTATCTTCGGCATCAGAAAGGTAGATCATGACCGGTTCTACACAAAACTCGACGGAGCCGCGAGCGCGTAGGATGCATGGCCGCTCGCTGTTCATCGGCGCGATCATCGGAGTGCTCATCGCGGTAGTGCTTGTTGTTCTTGTAGGTATGCCATTTGCGATCGGGCACCGGCAAGATTTGCCCCTTGAGCGGCTGTACGGCAATTTAGCTGTCGGCGTCGCTGCCCGATCACAAGCTGGTTCCACACAGAATCCATCGGCCCAAAGCCCGCGCGCCGTCGAGATGGGCCGACTTGCATACACTGGCTCATGTGCTGTTTGCCACGGCGTAAATGGCGATGGAAAGGGCATGTTTGGCAATGAGCTCTATCCTCCCGCTACCAACTTACAAAGCCATGACACTCAGGAGAAAAATGATGCGCAGTTATTCTGGATTATTCAAAATGGGCTGAGCTTTTTGGGCATGCCCGCCTTTAAAGAGCAGTACAGCGACCAGCAAATCTGGGCATTAGTCGCATACACGCGCTCGCTTGGCGACGCATCAACACGGCAGAGTGGCATTGTGGTGCCGACGCCGACTAATGATCAACTCGCCATGGCCGTTCCAAGCGGCGATGCAGCCCATCGCGGCGCGGCGGTGTACTTCGCCAACGGCTGCATGATGTGCCACGGAGCCGTTGGCAATGCTCCCGGGGAGTTACGTCTACGCAGCGGGCACGAGGCGCAGGAGGCGATTCGGCGGGGACGGCCCGGAATGCCGGCATTTCCCCAAACGCAGATCACCGATGCTCAATTAACCGAACTGATCGTCTATCTTGACACGTTCCGCGGTAGTCGGAGCTAAGCATAGATGTGAGATAGCCGCTGCTCTACACGCATAGAGCCGTGGTCGCCGCTTATATGGATTTGGGGCAGATAGACTTCATATGCATCTAAAAATGTTGCATATGGAGTTCTATCTGCATGGTGACGTGCGATCCACGCATAAGCATGTTTGGCGGCAAAATCGCGGCGGTGCAGACGCTTGCGCCAAACGTCGGCGCAAGGGTATTGCACTCCTATTAGGCAACATTGCATGCTCAGTTCATACATATGTTAGGCGTGCGAGCTATGTTGTCTCCTCACAACTCCTTCTCGTAGATGCGATACGTCTTGTAGCGCTCGCCGCCGAGCCGCTCGATGATGCGGTTCATCATGGTGTTGGTTTCCAGAATCCACGAGCCTTCCATTCGCTTATAGCCCTTGGCAATCGCTGCCCGCGCTGTCTCGACGTAGAACACCGCATCGATGCCGCGCCCGCGATACTCCTCGACCACGCCCATGAGCACCAGGCGCAGTTGGTTAATCTTGCGCTTGTGCCACAGGAATTTGAACACGCCGAACGGCCACATACGCCCGCCTCCCGACCATTGCAATGCCTGATGCAAGTCCGGCAGCGCCAGCGACATGCCGATCGGGCGGCCCTCTTTCGTCTCGGCAATCAGCACGAAATCAGGATCGATCACTTGCTTCAGGCCTGCCGCGAGATGGTCGGCCTCCTCTTCAGTCAGCGGCACAAAGCCCCACAGCCGCTCCCATGCCTGGCCGTAAACCTCTTTGATTCGCTGCACTTCATTGTTGAAATCGCGGAGATTGCCCTTGCGCACAACGATGCCCTCGCGCTGCACGGCCTTCTCGGCAGCGCGGAAGACCTTGGGCGGCGCGTTGACCCAGCGCTCGTCCAGGTCGCCGACGTAGGCAAACAGGTCCATCGCCTTGTGATAGCCGCAGCCCTCGACCAGCGCCGGGTAGTAACGCGGGTTATAGGTCATCATGACCATAGGCGGCTCCGCAAAGCCTTCGATCAGCAGCCCGCACTCCTGATTCGAGGAGAAATTGTACGGCCCGCGCATGATCGTCATGCCTTGGGTGCGCGCCCAATCCTCCGCGGCTTGGAGCAGCGCGGCGGCGACGGCAGGATCGCTAATTGACTTAAAGAAGCCCCATGCGCCCATCTGCTCATGGTGCAGCGCATTGTAATTGTCGTCCACCACCGCGCCGATTGTGCCGACCAACTCGCCGCCGCGCCGCGCGAGAAAAAGTTGCGCCCGGGCATGATTGAAAAATGGATTTTTCTTTTTGCTAAAAAAATCGCGTCGCTCCTCGATAAACGGCGGCACCCAGTTCGGATCGCCTTGATAGAGCGTAAATGGAAAGGAGAGAAACTCGTGAAGCCCCTGGGTGGTCGTGACCGGCTCGATCTGCACTGCCGCGTTGGCAGCGGGCGGTGTGGAAGGCAGAGACATGGCGGTGTACTCCGGGAAATCTGGATATTTGTCAGCAGAGTGTACCACAAAATAAACACATATTACCATGGTCATCATGTCACATGATGACTCTGTTATAAATTGCTCATCTGTTCGCACTCAGGTATAATAATGAGTGCCAAGGACACAAGATAAGCGACAACTGGCGGGAGCCTGTTGCAAAGCGGTAACGTTCAATGACCGATAATCGTCCCCTGCTCATGCTGATCGACGGCCACGCGCTCGCCTTCCGCGCCTTTCATGCGCTGCGCGAGTCGGGCCTGCGCGCCTCAACCGGCGAGCCGACCTACGCGGTGTACGGCTTCACATCGATCATGCTCAGCGCGATCGAGGAGCACCACCCGACCTATATGGCGGTGGCGTTCGATATTGGCCGCACCTTCCGCGACGACATGTACGCCGAGTATAAAGCGGGCCGCGCCGAAACGCCGGAAGAGTTTCACCCGCAGTTGGAGCGCATCAAGCAACTTGTGACATGCCCGAACATCCCGATCTACACTGCCGAAGGCTTCGAGGCCGACGATGTAATCGGCACACTCGGCTGCCAGGCGACCAGGCAAAACGTCAATACGCTGATCCTGACCGGCGACACTGATACGCTCCAGTTGGTTGATGATCATGTTAATGTGCTGCTTGCCAACCCGTATGGCCGCAACACAACCACCAGCTCTGTATGACTTCGACGGTGTGATCTGAGCGCTACAAAGGGCTCAAGCCGTCGCAACTGGCCGACCTGCGCGGGCTGAAGGGCGATGCGTCAGACAACATTCCGGGCGTGAAGGGCATCGGCGAGGCAGGCGCGATTTCGATGCTGAACGAATTTGGCACGGTCGAAAATCTGTATGCACATCTCGATCAAGTGTCGAAGCGCTACCAGAAACATCTTGAGTCACAAAAAGAGCAGGCGCTGTTCAGTAAGCATCTGGCGACGATTGTCACCGACGCTCCCGTTACGTTGGACCTCGACGCCGCCACGCTTCATGACTACGACCGCACCGCCGTGATCGGCTTGTTCCATGAGCTTGAGTTTGGCGCGACGCTAATCAAGCGGCTGCCGGTATCGGGCAGCGGCATGGAAACAGCCGATTTGCCGGAAACAATTGCGCCACCAGCCAAAAGCGCATCGGAAGCTGAGCCCAGTGTGCTGGATCTGCCAACCGTGGCAGCTCTGCCGAGCAGCGACACAAGCGCGCCGCAGCAACTCGCCATGTTTGACATGCCAGCAGAGGCCACTGGCCGCACTGCTCAACTAATCAACGGATCGCCGATCGAAGCGGGTAAAGCCTTTGGCGATTACCGGGCGGTGCAAACCGAAGACGATCTGAGCGAACTGCTGTCTGAACTGGCCGCCGCGCCAGCTTTCGCGTTTGATACCGAACTGAACGGCCTGCGCCCGCTACAAGATGACCTGGTGGGCATCTCGATCTCGACGCGCGTCGGCAAGTCATGGTACATTCCGTTCGGACACCAGCAGGGCGAACAACTGCTCCGTGCTACGATTCTCAATGCGTTGCGCCCGTTCTTCGAGGATGCCAACCTGCCGAAGTACGCCCACAACGCCAAGTTCGATGTCGAGGCGCTCAACCATGCCGGCGTCGAGGTCAACGGCGTGACATTCGATACCATGCTGGCGGCGGCGCTGCTCGACAAGCGCAAAGGCTTGAAAGATCTGGCGTTCTATGAGTTGAAGTTGCCAGAGCCTATGACCGCGATTGAAGAGCTAATCGGCAAAGGTAAAACGCAGATCACGTTCGGCGAAGTGCCGGTTAAAACAGCTACCAACTACGCCGCCGCCGACGCCGACATGACCATGCGGCTGGTCGAGCCATTGCAGGCCCACCTGACCGAGGTGCCGAAAGTGCAGCAAATCTTTGCGCATCTTGAAATGCCGCTCATGCCGGTGCTGGCGCGCATGGAAGAAAACGGCATCAGCGTGGACGTGGCAGTGCTGAACGAACTAAGTGAGCGGCTGGGCAAGCGGTTGAAGGAGCTTGAAACGGAGTATCTATGCCTTCAATCAAGCGCCGTTCAACATCGGCTCAGGCGACCAGCTTGCGCAGGTGCTGTTCACCAAGATCGGCCTCGACCCGAGCGGCGTCGATAAAACCAAGACCGGCAAATATTCGCTCACGGCCATGTCGCTGGAGGCGCTGCGCGACCGGCACCATGAAGATGCCAACTATGCCATTATTGACCTTGTGTTGCAACATCGCCAGCTGACGAAGCTCAAATCGACCTACCTCGACGCGCTACCAGCATTGGTCAACCCCGAAACGGGCCGCATCCACACATCGTACAGCCAGATTGGCGCGGCGACCGGGCGGCTCAGTTCAAGCGATCCAAATTTGCAGAATATCCCGACGCGCACCGACGAAGGCCGCGAAATCCGGCGAGCGTTTGTCGCCGCGCCGGGCCACGTGTTCGTCGCCGCCGACTACTCACAGATCGAATTGCGCGTGCTTGCGCATGTCACGCAAGATCCGAATCTTGTGCAGACCTTTCAAGAAGGACGGGACATCCATGCGTCGACTGCATCGCAGTTGTTTGGCGTACCCCTAGACCAGGTATCGAAAAATCAACGGCGCGTCGCTAAAACGACGATCTTTGGCATTATCTACGGCATCAGTTCGTTTGGGCTTGCGCCGCGCATCGACGCCAGCCGCTCGGAGGCGCAAGCGCTCATCGATGCGCTATTCGCGCGCTTTCCCGGCATCCGCGCCTATATCGACGAAACACTCAAGATTGGGAAGCAGGAAGGCTACGTGCAGTCGCTGTTCGGGCGGCGGCGCTACTTTCCAGAGTTACGTACGGGCGGGCCGCGCCGGCAGGCTGCCGAGCGCGAGGCGATCAATGCGCCGATTCAGGCGACTGCTGCCGACATCATGAAAATTGCCATGATCAACGTGGACGAGGCGTTGCGCAGCCGCAAGCTCAGGTCTAAATTGCTGCTGCAAGTCCATGACGAACTTATTCTAGAGGTGCCGGAGGACGAGCTCGACGCGGCTATCGAGCTTGTGCGCGAAAAAATGGAAGGCGCGTTCGAGATGCGCGTGCCACTGCAGGTCGATGTCGAAGTGGGGCCGAACTGGCTGGAAATGGAAGATGTAGCACACTAGCAACGCCTTCTGCCGTGCATGCGGCACGCGCTGTGCTACAATACGCCCGATACTAACCGCGTTGGAAGGAACGATGTAACGCATGACGATTGCTGAACCACCGCCCATGCTGCAAAATAGTGACGAAGCGCCGCTCGATCAGCCAGTATTTTCGGTGGTCGCGCCAGTATACAACGAGGAAGCGCTGCTGCCAGAGTTCTACCAGCGCACCGCTGCGGTGCTTGATTCGCTTGGCGAACCCTGGGAGATTGTGTTTGTCAACGACGGATCGCGCGACCGCTGCCCGGAAATCCTGCGCGATCTGCATGCTCGCGACCCGCGCGCGAAGGTACTGAGCTTTTCCAAGAACTTCGGGCATCAGATCGCGATCACGGCCGGTATTGATTACGCCAAAGGGCAGGCCGTGGTTGTAATTGACTCCGACCTGCAAGATCCGCCAGAGGTCATCCCTGCGCTTATCAATGAATGGCGCAACGGCAGCCAGGTGGTTTATGCGGTGCGGGCCGAGCGTGAGGGTGAGACGGCCTTCAAAAAGGCGACGGCCTCGTTCTTCTACCGCCTGATTCGTAAAATCACCAACGTTGACATTCCGGTGGACACCGGCGACTTCCGGCTGATGGACCGCAAGGTGGTCGAGGCGCTCAAGACCATGCGCGAACAGAAGCGCTTCATGCGCGGCCTGTCCGTGTGGGTCGGCTTCAAGCAGGCCGGCGTGCCATACAAACGCGAGGCACGCAAAGCTGGCGAAACGAAATATCCGTTGCGCAAGATGGTCCGCTTTGCGCTCGACGGCATCACCGCCTTTTCATTTCTGCCGCTGCAACTGGCAACGTACCTCGGCTTTGCAGTCGCCGCGCTCAGCTTTTTGTTTCTGATCATGGTCATTGTGCTGCGGTTGATCAATCCGACAAGTCCAGAAGAATCGGCCTTCTACGGGCAAGCCTCGACACTGGTCAGCGTGCTGTTTCTCGGCGGCGTGCAGCTTATTTTTCTCGGCATCATTGGTGAATATCTTGGCCGCATCTACGACGAGGTCAAGCGTCGCCCGTTGTACATTGTGGCCGAGGCGCTGGGCTACAAGGACGGCACCGGCAGCAGCCAGTGATCTTGTTGCTCGACATGGCGCGTGGTATAATATACGTAGATCGAAGGCTCTGATGCCTGTTGTAGTTTATGTGCGTATACGGCAGCGCTCCGGCCATCGGTCGGGGCGTTTGTGTCTAACCCTCACCCCGGCGCTAACGCGCCACCTCTCTCCCGCGTGGGAAAGGGCAGGGGGAGGGAACAAAGAAGGAGCAACCCTATTACTGATCAAATTGTGACGACGACTGTTGATGGCAAGCGTTTGCATGCCACCAAAGCGCCACGCGAACGAGCCTTTCTGGTTGGCGCGGAATTGACGGGCGGGCGCAGTGCATGGTCCGCCGAAGACTCACTTGAAGAGCTGGCGTTGCTGGCCGACACTGCGGGCCTCGACGTGGTCGGCAGTGCCTATCAGCGGCTCAAGCAAACCTATCCCAAGCATTTCATCGGACCCGGCAAAGCAGAGGAGATCGCCGCACTGCGCGAACAGTTGCAGTACGATGTTGTTGTGTTTGATGACGAACTGACGCCTGCGCAAACGCGCAATCTTGAAGGCGTTCTCAAGACGCGCGTCATTGATCGCACCAATCTGATTCTCGATATCTTTGCTAGTCATGCACGCACGCACGAGGGCCGCATTCAGGTCGAACTGGCGCAGTATAAGTACCTGCTGCCACGCCTACGCCGCCAGTGGCTCCACCTGGAACGGCAGGGCAGCGGTGGTGCGGGCGCTGGTGGCGGTGGCGGCGTGGTCGGCCTGCGCGGTCCCGGTGAAACACAGTTGGAGCTTGACCGGCGGATGATTGGCCGCCGCATCACGCTGCTGGAACAACAGATCGATGAGGTCCATCGCCAGCGCGAGCTGTACCGCAAGCGGCGGCGCGAAAACGGCGTTCCGGTGGTGGCGCTGGTCGGCTACACCAATGCTGGCAAATCCACGTTGCTGAATACATTGGCCGGTGCCGATGTGCGCGCTGAGGATCGGCTGTTCGCCACACTCGACCCAACCACGCGCCAAATAACGCTGCCGGGTGGTCAGCATACACTGCTCACCGACACGGTTGGATTTATCCAGAAGCTGCCGACGCAGCTTGTAGCGGCGTTCAAGGCTACGCTGGAAGAAATTCGCGAGGCTGACGTGCTGCTCCATGTGCTCGACATTACGCATGCCAATGCATCGCAGCAAATGGATACGGTGCTTGACACACTCAAGGAATTGCGCGCCGATGAGCGACCGATCCTGACGGTGCTCAACAAAGTCGATCTGCTGGAAGGCGTCGACGAGAACGAGGTCGCCAATCTGGCCGAGACGCTTGGCCTGCCGTCGGACTACATCGCAGTGTCGGCAGAGCAGGGCTGGGGCATTGACACACTGCTGGCGCGGATCGAGGAGACGCTGGGCGAGCAGATGCAGCCGGTGGAAGCGTTTATTCCCTACCAGCGCAACGATCTGCTTGCGTTATGGCATCAACGTGGTCTGGTAGACGAGGAGCGCTACGAGGCAGAAGGAACGTTTGTGACCGGCAAGGTCCCGCCTGATTTAACCGGGCATTTTGCGCGTTATCAGGTGCGTTAAATCGTAGGGGCAGGTCTGAGACCTGCCCCTACAAATATGTGTACCTACTCCATAAACTTATAGCCGATGTGCCGCACTGTGACAAGATGGCGCGGCATTTGCGCGTTTTCCTCTAGCTTGGCCCGCAAACGCCAGATCGATGTGGCAACGATGCTGCGTGCCTGCTTGCCAGCGTAGCCCCATACATGCCGAATAATCTGGCTGTTGGTGCAAACTTGCCCACTGCGCTTCATCAAGAACGATAGCAGGTGTACCTCACGCGGCGTCAGGCCAACGGCGCGGCCATCCTGAAGATGACATACCTGCCGCACCGGGTCAAGTGACCAGCCGACGCGCACAATCGCGGCGGTCGGTGGGCGGCGCGCCCGCTCTGCCCGGCGCAGCACCGCGCTGACCCGCGCGAGAATTTCGGCTGGCGCGCATGGCTTGGCAAGGTAGTCATCCGCGCCAAGCTTCAAGCCCCTCACGCGGTCCTCGGCGCTGGCCTGATGACTGATAAACATAATTGGCACGTCGGAATTGCGCCGAATCCGCCGGCATATTTCGAATCCATCCTGATCGGGAAGTTCTGACTCGAGCAGAACCAAATCTGGCGTCTGCTGTGCTAGTGCATGCAGGAGATCCCGGGCGTTGCTCGCCTGGCTCACATGGTAGCGCGTCTGCTCCAATGCATACGTCAGCTGCTGCAAACTCATTGCATCACTGTCAGCGACTAGAACATGCGGCATAGCTTTGTCCATCCTCCTGTAGTTGCTGCTTCTTGCACAACTGCAAGAAGACGTACTAGTTGTAGCATGGTGGATGTAAACTGTCTACGCCGCGCTGCTCATAGAATGCTCAGAGTGTTTTTTGACGAAACATTAACTATTAAACGCAGGTTAATAGCTTCTACGCCTCTACATAGTTTATTGAATGTTTCTCACCTTGTGTTGTAACTTTGTCTCATGTTTGTTGCCAATCGACGCTCTACATGACGAACTATGTAGCATTCTCATCACCAGAAGTGCTGATCGCCTCACTGTCTACGCCATTCACTGCTAACTGAGAATCATCTGATGGACGCACAAGGCCCAGCGATTCGCCGGTAAGTCGAAGGGCCACACGCGTCCGCAGTAAAAAGTTGTCGATAAGTGATGGGTTGGGCGCTTCGGTTGGCAACGCCATGACGAAATGATTCAGCACCTCGGAGCGTTCACGGATGAGATCGGCCCATGACGCGTCGGCATGATCACGTTGAAACGCTTCGAGATGCAACTCGGCAAATTCGCGCAGCTTCAATCGCGTATCGGACGTCAGATGGGCCGCCGCGCCGCCGATAGCATAGGACGTGCCGACTGGCAGCAGATGCACGATCAGCACCTCGTCTGGCTCCACGCGGCGCGAGACCGCATGATCTTCGACGTTATAGCTCTGCTCATCGAGCATGTCGATGACCTGGAAATCGGTGCCCGCATGAATATCGGCGACGGCGTACGGGCGCAGCCGCACGGCAGTCCATGCGGGCAGCAGACGCTGTTCCTCCTCGGAAAGCTCAAGCGCGGCAGGCGCGGCGGCCAGCCGCTCGACCAGCGTCGTGCCGTCGTCAAGCACGTAGTCGAACGCGAACCATGTCAGAAAGCGCTCAGCGCCGCGATCTTCCAGATCATCCAATTCGCTCAACTGGTCAGCCGTGTACTTGCCGTCCCAAAAGCGAGCCAGCGCCGCCGGAATGTCGCTGGTTTGTTCCTGTGCCGCTTCGATGATTTTACCCATGAGATCATCCTGCGCCTGCCACAACCGGCGCTGTTCAGCTTGCGCCGCTTCTTCAATCGGCAGGTGACACTGCTTGTATTTTTTACCACTGCCGCATGGGCATGGGTCATTGCGTCCGATTTTCGCCATGTGCGCCTCCTTGTAACTATGCCATACGACGAGTATACCAGAGCAGAAATCGTGCTGCAATGGCTCCACAGGGCTATGCTATAATCACACCTCCACATTGCAGATTGCAATCTTGCAAATTGTAGAGCGTGTCGTTGCTATGCGTTGTGATGCGATCGCCATCTTACTCTTGCTGCTCGCCGTGTACCTTCTGACTGCTAGCGGCCACCTGTATTCACCTGACGAAGAGACGATGTATTATGTCACACGCGGGGTAGCGACAGGCAAGGGCGTGACGCTGCCGCAGGGCGACGTGGTGCCACTGCTGGCGCGGCGCGGGATTGATCGGCAACCAGTATCGCCGTATGGCGTGCTGCCATCGCTGCTAGCGCTGCCATTCTACGCGGCTGGCAGGCTTCTTTCCGGCACATTGACCGGGCCGATGTACGATTATCTGACTCGCTTCGGCGTGAGCCTGCTCAACGTGCCGCTGACAGCCCTGACTGGCGCGCTGCTGTACGTTTTCGTGCGACGGCTCGGCTACGGACGGCGGGTAGGCTGGCTGGCGGCGCTGGCATTCGGCCTGTGTACCTTCGCATGGCCATACGCGCGCACATTCTTCTCAGAGCCGTTGGCCGGGCTGCTACTGCTCATGGCCATCGAACGCGCGTATGCCTTTCGCGCGACTGGCAGCCGCTGGGCACTATTTGCGTCTGGTCTCGCCGCCGGGCTGCTGCTAGCCACCCGCCTTGCTGAAGCGGTGGCGTTGCCACTGCTGGCAGCATATATTGTTTGGAACAACGAACAAAGAGCAGAGAACAAACCAGGCAGGCAGATCAGCTTGTCGCCCCATCACCTTGTCACCTTGTCACACTGGACATTAGGTCTTGTTCCCGGTACACTGCTGGTACTCGGCTATAACATCGCGCGCTTCGGCACACCGCTGGCGACCGGCTACGGCGACGAGAGCAGCGCCTTCACAACGCCGCTCCTGGTTGGCCTGTATGGCTTGCTCCTGAGTCCCGGCAAAAGCCTGTTTCTGTACGCGCCGCCCGCGCTGCTGGCACTGCTCGGCGTGTGGCCGCTGTGGCGGAGGCAGCACGCGCCAACGCTGCTGCTTATAGCACTTGTCGGCACGCACATTGTGATGTACGCACTGTGGCATGATCGGGACGGCGGCGGCGTGTGGGGACCACGCCTGCTCTTGCCGCTTGTGCCACTACTCATCGCGCTGGACGCGCCGGTACTCGCCATGACTGGCCGCTGGCAGCGGGTGCTTGTCGGCATGCTACTTGGCCTCGGCTTCGTCAACGCGCTGGCGGGCGTACTCGTCAACTTCTCTGTGTATGTCAATAGCGACGTGCCTGTTGCCCAACGCACGTACAGCGTCGCGCAATCGCCCCTGGTAATGCACTGGCAGATTCTGGCAGAGCGCATGACAACACGTTATGGCTCGCAACGCTGCGTGTTTGGCGATGGATCTTTCCATCCGAAGCGCAAAACGCGCTGCTGCCACGCTACACTGGCGCGCATGCGACAATTACGTGCCGCTCAGATGGACCGGTGCTGCTTCACCTTGGCGTCAACGATTACCGGCCGTCTGATGTCCTACCAAGCAATCTAACGCTCCAGGTCGATGACGTGCATGTCAGCCTGCCCGTAGGGCGAAGTAGTCAGGTTTATGCCCTGCTGCCGCCCAACATCGCCCTTACGTTGAGTAACACAACATGGAATCCGGCACAAGCTAACGCGGGAACACGTGATGCTGCTGTTGGAACATTGCTCTATCGGGTGGAAGCCATGCAAGTTGACGGCACGCTACTACCGCTTGTGGACGCCGCCGTCGAGCCACCGCCCCTAAGCCCGCGCCTGCGTTGGGGCTGGTACTTCGTGCCGTATAATCACCATCTAGTCGATCTTTGGCCATGGTACCTTGACCGCAGTGAAATATCGCCGCAACAACAATGGCTAGTCACGGCGATCATGGCAGGCACTAGCCTGCTGGCACTGGCTGGCTGTGCTCGCTTAGTGTTTATGCGCCGAGTATGAAGCGCCCTTCAAATACAGAAGCGACGCCACATACAATGTAGCGCCGCTCCCGGCCATAATGAACATGTTCTCATGCATTTACAATCGGCGCTCCACGTGGCCGCGCACCGACGTAGCCTCCACCAATCGCCGCTGCCGCAGCCAGTCCAAGTGACAGCAACGTCCCCCATGCAGCATTGGCTGCCTGCCCGGCAACCTGGTTAACATTCTGTGGTGTGACATTAGGCGTAATTGCCTGGGCCGTCGCTGCAAGGTTGTTTGGCACCTGGGCTTGCACGGTAGGCACTACCTGATTTCCAGCAGCTGCACCTGCCGCATTGCCTGCGACCTGCGCTGCCGTACCAGCAACACTGCCAATTGTGTTTGTCAGCGAGCCAATACCGCTACCAAGCAAGTACACCAACAGCGGTATGGTAACAAACCAGACCATGGCACCGTTCATGATGCCGCTGGTGCGACCACCATAGGCTGCGGTTCGCGCAGCAATCAGGCCGCCGACGAAAAAGGCGATGAGCGCGCTGATTGCGCCCCAAATACCAGCGCCAATGCCAAAACTACTCGCCGGATCGCCGTAATTGAAGACAGATAAACCAATGGCAATCCCGAGCACACTTAGTGTTACCAATGTTGCCAGCGCCGCAAAGATACCGGCGATGATTGGACCCCACCGCACAAGATCGGTCGGCCTCACGGGTGCCGGAACTGTAGCATAGATGTTTTCAGATATACGAGGCTTCGGTATACTACTATCCGGCGCATCGTACATTTCGACCTTTTCAGGCCCTCGTCGTTCACGCTGTGTCATAAGTATCTCTCCTTCTCTTCTCTCTTCTTTTTAATAACTCGAGCATAGAAATGCACCTGGCACAATCGACCGTGACATCGAACATGTCATCGCTGACTGTGCCAGGTGCGTTTCAATCACTTTGCACGCAATTCGGTGCAGTGTTCAACGAATCTTGACCAACAACTACCGTTTTCCAGTCACATGCTGCCAAGCATGGCGGATGCTGCCCTTAAACTCTTCCCACGTGCCGGGATTGCGATTCTCCCACTCCCGGCGGGCGTCCGGCTCCACTGCCGACCAATCTTTGCCACGATAGCGGTCGCTCGTACCCAACGCCTCACCATAGCGGAAGACCGGGCTATACTGATCGTAGGTATAACCGCTGTTCTTCAGGTTATTGTTATAGTAGTTGCGGTAGTACGTATCATCAAAGCCAGTGCCGGTGGTATCCGTCGTCCGGGTCGTGCCCGTGCGCTCCGTACCGAGCTTCTCCACGTCCACATCGGTGCGGCGCACTGTGTCACGGACATTCTGTGTGTGCTCCTCCACATCCTTGCCAATGACAACTTCTTCAATCACCCGCGCCTGCTTGGAGACAACTGCCTCTTCATCAGTCTCGGAAACCTCAAAGTTGCGCTCCTTGAACGCATCTGGACCAACGTCACCGACAGAACGGTCCACAGGGCGGCGCTCGACGTTCACCGTTTCATCGCGCAACGTCACTTGCTCCTCGACCGGGCGCTCTGTCACATGCGAGTGAATGCGCACGCCACCGCGCTGTACCTGCCGTTTACCAACCTGCAACTCCTCCTCGACAACTGGGATCACTTTGCCTTCTTCGTCTAATTCGCTCAGCCCCACATCGGTGCGGCCACTCTTGCGATATTGATCGGCGCGCGTATCTGATATCCACCATGTTGTAGCGCGACATGATGTCGGCAGCACGACTGGCCTTGTCATCCGATGTTTGCACTGTGATAAGCGTATCACCCTGCCGAACACCTTCGTTGTAAAAGCGCACATCCCGATCAGGAATATTCGCATCCGAGAGAATAGACGCTACATTTGATGTGCTCCCCTCCCTCGTCGTCGTGATATCACTAGCCCCGAAACCGTTCTTCTTCAGATCATCCACAACGCGCTGGGCTTCGTTACGGTCCTCAAACAATCCAACAACCGTCTTAGCCATGATGTGTTCTCCTTCCATTTCTTTAACACGTAGCGCCTAATGGCACTACTTTATGACTTAACCCGAGCATTCCTACCGCCATCCTAATCCGCTTTCCCCTCCTCTGTTGGCAGGCGCTCGATATTGACTTCCTCACGCCGCAACGCCACCTGCTGCGGCTCGTGGTGTTCCGTTTGGTGTCGCGTGATGTGCAGTTCTTCCTTTAACCGCAGGCGCTTCTCAACCACCAGAACCTCTTCGAATACGGGAACGATGAGCGTGTCGCCCTCGTACCGTGCATCGACAGGACGCTCAACAAATTGATTAACTGGCACGCGCTGAACTGCAACCTCGTCGCGCAGCAGTGGTTCATCAACCTCTTCCTCATGCTCACGTACAGTTTTATGGATGCGCACCTTGCCAGTTTCAACCGTTCGTTTCGTAACGTTGAGTTCTTCCTCAACAACCGGAATAACTGTTGTTTCCGCCGTCTGATTTTGCTCTGTCGAACCAACATTACGTAGGCTGACTGGAACCGAATAGCTATCGTCGCTTTGCTTCCGTAGAAGCGAGCGCTGCACCATGACACGTGATCCGTTATCAAGCTGCACAACAATATGATCCGCTGATGAACTACTCTGCTGCTCGGCAATCGTGCCCGCGAGTCCGTCATTTCCGATTATGCGCTTACCCACAATGTTGTCCATCACAGATCACCTGCCTTATGACTATGCCCGTTAGCATCATCAATAGCTATATGAATACCCTGTGCATCCAAGAAAATACAGTATCTTTTCTTCAAAACACACTGTGATTAACTAAGCAAAGACCGTGCCAAAGAAAGGAATGTTTTTGAGCGCCAAGGCATTTTATAAAGTACACAAAATATTATTAACAGTGTTTTCATATGAGATCCAACATCTAGTTCCATTTACAAAAATAAAACGTGCCATGAATGTGGAATGACAACTAAATATACACCTTCTTCCTGGTTGTTGCCTGCGCGTACCTAGTTGCTATGCGGCATTGCTGATTAACATGATATATGTTAGACTCGCGCAGCAACACGCGATAGGAACGACATGGGGCGCGATCTGACAACCCGGACAACGCAGCACACACGGCCCACAACCGTCGAGCAAACGGTAGCAACGCAACACCGCCGGACGCGCTGGCTTCTTCGGCTATGCTGCGCCATGATCGCCGGCGTGCTTCTGCTCACGCTGGCCTACCAAACCCCGGCAACCCACACGATTGACATCGGCGGCTACGATTCGGCGTACGTGCAAGGTTTCTACGATCCGGAGCAGCGCGGCGAACCAGGCAACCACACATACCTTCAAGGCTCAAACGGCAGCGTTCGCTGGACACGCGACGTTTCGTATATCCTACTGCCACAAGCTGGCCTGCCCGCACAGGTCACGCTGCGCATGCGTGGCTGGCGCACATCCAGACCGCCGCCTGAGGTCGCGGTGCTGCTGAACGGCACCACCGAGCTTGGGCGCTTCCGCACGACAGGCGAATGGCAAGAACACACCTTTGCGATCACGGGTGGGCTGCTCAAACCGAATGATGTGGTTATCGAGCTCCGTGCCGACACCGCGCCGCTCAGCGATGACGACCCGCGCCCGGTCGGTGTGCTGCTCGACCAGGCCACCTACCATGTCGGGCCGCTGCCGATTACGCCGTATCCGGCGCAACTCGCCTACGGCGCACTGGCTGCCGGGTTGCTGTGGCTGCTGCTTGAGAACCAAGAACAAAAAATAATTCGTGCGAAACCGATCCTACCCTTTGTTCTTTATTCTTTGTTCTTGGTGATTTTCTGGCTCTTTTTCTATCGTCTTCAGCCGCTCTATCCATACCCACTACGCGGCATGCTGCCAGCCGTCGATGTCGTGTTAGCCGGGCTGCTCACATGGCGCGTTGGGCCACGGCTGGCCGCGCGTGCTCCAGCGCTGCTCGATGCGCTGGCGCTGGGCGGCGTCGCCATCTGGACCGGCGCGGTGGCATGGTACGCGCGGCAGCACGTCACACTATCCGTGCCGGGCGTCGAGAAGGACTTTCGGGTGTTCGCCACGCGTTCGTCGGCGCTCGGCTCACTGCTCCTGCCCGACAACCAGAACACTGTGCTGCGCGCCGACGGTTTTTACAATCTTGGCTATCCGTTTTTGCTATGGCTCGTGCGCCCGCTCACCGGCGACAATCCGTTTCTCGCCGCGCGCGTGATCGCGCTGCTGAGCGGGGCGCTGCTGCTTGGCGCGACGTGGTGGCTGGCGCGGCGGCTGCTCGGACGTGGCCCGGCGCTGCTGGCGCTGCTGGCGCTGGCGTTCAGCCCACTGGTGGTGGAGTACGCGCTATACGTCGGCACCGACATGCCGTTCGCCGCCATGTGCATGCTGACGCTGGCTCTGTTGTTGACGATCGACGATCGACGATGGACAAGGGACAAACACCTATCTGCGCACCCGCTCATTATCGTCATCTTGTCAGGTCTCACGGCGGGCGCGGCCTTTCTCATCCGTCATCCCGGCCTGCTACTCTTACCGTTCGGCTGGTTGGCGCTCTGGATGCTATCCGCAAGTCAAAACCGCCAATCCAAAATGCAACATGTGCTGCTGTTCACGCTCGTTTTTCTCATCACCGTCCTGCCGCAGCTAGTGGTCAACGTCAGTGAAACCGGGCAACCACTCTACAATCAACAGGCCAAGAACGTCTGGCTGGCAGTATTCGGCAACGGCGATTGGGGCCGCTGGGGCGAAACGTCCGATAGCGTTACGCTTGGGCAGGTCATTGCCCAGGATCCGGGCCGCTTCTTCACCAACTGGTGGAACAACGTGCGCGGCTTCGTCGGCACCGGCGCTGAGGACACGTCGGAGTTCGGGCGGGCGTTTCAGCTGCGGCTGCTTGGCTTCCCGGCCAACTGGCTCGCACTGGCCGGTCTGCTCGGCTGGCTCGTTGCTGCGCTCGCGCCGCGCATCAGACAGCCTTCATACACCGAAGATGCGCGTGGAGGCCGTCATCGTGTACAATACGTGCTGTTGCTTGGCTGGCTCCTGCTCTACGCTGTGGCAGTGAGCGTCGGGTTGTCGCTGCCGCGCTTTTTTGTACCGCTCGCGCCAGTTTACGCTATTGCGGCAGCATGGACAGTATGGCAGCTTGGCAGGCGGCTTGAACTGCGTTACCCATGGCTGTCGCCGCTGGCACTTGGTCTCGTGTTGGCGCTGCTGCTATGGAGTGGCTTCGGCACAGGAGCGCGCTACGTACTGAACAACCAGCCTGCTGATGAAATAGCCGCCGTACAATTGGTCGAGAATACGTTGCATTCTGGTGAGTGGCTCCAATTTGCCATGCCGCCTGACATCTCGCTCGACAAATATTCGGCCATTGCCAACAAGGCAGCGCCAGCCGGCATGAAGGCGAACTACATGCTGCAAGCGGATGGCAATCCGCCGTCCGGCGCGACTGTGGTGGGTCAAGCGGGGCGCTTCACGCTCTATCGACTGACACGCTAAGCGCCGTGCGTAACACATAATTAAAAGGTTAGAATATGAGTTCTGGAACCCTTGCGCCACAATCGACCAGAAACGCCACGCCCGCACCGCAGTTCAATGTCGAAGCACATGACGCGACCACATGGCCGTTTAGCGTGAGTGTCGTCATTCCAGCGCGCAACGAGGCGGCTAGCATCGGCAACGTCGTACGCGGCGTGCTACAACACTGCCCGCATGCCGAAGTGCTGGTGATCGACGACGCCTCGACCGACAACACTGCCGCCGAGGCGCAGGACGCCGGCGCGAAAGTCGTCACCCGTCCGTATAACATTGGCAATGGCGCGGGAGTGAAGACCGGCATCCGACTCGCGCAGGGCGATGTCGTTGTCGTGATTGACGCCGACGGCCAGCATGACCCGGCTGACATTCCACGGCTGCTGCAATACATTGGGCCGTACGACATGGTGATTGGCGAGCGCGACCGGGCAGGCCAGCAAAATTGGGTGCGCTGGGCCGGCAACAGCCTGCTGAATCGGCTGGGCAGCTACGTGGTCGGCATGCCTATGCGCGACCTCACTTCCGGCTTCCGGGCCATGCGCACGCCAGTCATGCGCGAATTCGTGCATTTATTGCCCAATCAGTTCTCATGGCCGACCACCAGCGCGCTGGCGTTTGCCAAATCGGGCTTCCACGTGCGCTTCGAGCCGATCCAAGTGCGGCGGCGCGAGGCCGGCCAGAGCACACAAAAGCTGCTGCGTAACGGCATCAAATTTTCGCTGATTATTTTACGAATCGTGTCATTATTTGCGCCACTACGGATCTTCTTTCCGGTGTCGCTGGTCATGCTCGTGCTGAGCTTCTTTGCATACGTTGCCAGTGTGGCTGTAAACGGTGTATGGAACAAGATTCCGAACGCCACTGTGGCGCTGTTCGTTGGTAGCATTATTATTTTTATGTTTGGACTACTGGCAGAGCAAATTGCCAGCTTGTGGTTCAAGGGGCAAAATCGCGATGGGTAAGTGGGCTCGTTGGCTGGTCCGCCTGATTGGGCCAGCGCTGCTCGTGCTTTTTCTGTGGCGCACTGACTGGAATGCGCTCTTGTCGCAGTTCAGCCGCATCGCATGGTGGCCGGTCGTCGTTTCCATGCTGCTCATGCCGCCGTTCGTCGCCATCAAGACCTGGCGCTGGAATCTGCTGATGCGCGAGTTGGGACTGGATGCGCCGCCGATCGGCTATTCCATGGTGCTGTATACGATTGGGCTGTTCCTGGGCGGCACGACGCCCGGGCAGTCGGGTGATTTCATCAAAGCATGGTACTTGCGCGATCGCGGGCTGGCACTGCCGCCGGTGCTGTTCAGCATCGTGCTCGACCGGCTGTTCGACTTTTTGGTCATGGCGTTGCTGGCGCTGCTGACGCTGGTGGCCTTTATCAACCTCTTGCCAGAGTCAGTAATCACGGCCACAATCGTGTTCGCCGGGCTGATCATTATATTGACGCCGCTGCTCATGGCTCGCCGCTCGCGCGAGTGGCTGATGACTCGCACGCTGCCATTCGCACCGCAACGGGTGCGCGCCGTAGTGGAACGCTGGCGCGATCAGTTCGCGACGCTCAGCCTGCGCCCCGGACTGCTCGCGCTGCTGATACTGGCGTCGGTCGGATCAGCGGTCGCCACCATGGCGCGCATCTACCTGCTGTACCTCGCGCTGCCGCTCGGCAATGTACCAATCCTGGCAATTATTTCGTCCACGGCCTTGATTGCGCTGCTCCAGGCGCTGCCGATCAGCTTCGCCGGTATCGGTGTGCGCGACGCTGTACTGATTGCAGTGCTGAGCCAATACGGCTATCCCAAAGAACTGGCAATTGTCCTGTCCGCGCTGTTCCTGCTGCTCAACATCGAGCACATCATCATTGGCTTCCTGGTGTCGCTGCGCTACCCGCTCGGCACCTCGCCGGAAGCCATGGCGCAAATCGACGGCGCTGAGCCATCCGCGCGCTAGTGAGACAGTACCAAGACGCTTGATAATAGTGTCTGTTCGCTATCTGTATCTGTTCTGATACGGTTTTGCGTGGTTGAGACATGCTCTATATCCGTATACTCTCTTCAGGTTCCCAACATTACATGGGGCACCGACCAAACAAAATTCGCTATCCTTAAGAGAGAATGCTCATGAGCACACTTGACGTGCCCCACATCAATCCGCATACGCTTTCTCCACATATGCTTCAGCTTGCAATGGATCATCTGCCGCAGGCGATCTTCTGGAAAGACCGCGATCTGGTATATCTCGGCTGCAATCAGCGCTTCGCCCAGGACGCATTGCTCGCCGCGCCCGCCGACATTGTTGGCAAAACCGACTACGACATTACGTGGAATACGCAGGCGGATCTCTACCGTGCAGACGACCGGCAGGTTATCGACACCAACATGCCTAAGTTGAACTACGAGGAGCCGCAGGGGCGGCCAGATGGCAGCACAAGCTGGCTGCGAACCAGTAAAATTCCGTTGCTCGATACCGACGGCCAAATCATTGGCATCCTGGGCATGTATGAAGATATCACTGAACAGAAGCAAATCGAGACTGAGCGCGCACGCTTGCAGGAGCAGATTATTCATGCGCAACAGGCTGCGCTGGCGGAACTCTCCACGCCGTTGATTCCCATCAGCGACGAGGTCGTGGTCATGCCGCTGATCGGTACGATGGACTCACGACGCGCGCAGCAAGTGCTGGAAACATTGCTGGAGGGTATTGCGATGAGCCATGCGCGCGTGGCGATCCTCGATATTACCGGCGTCGCGGTAGTCGACACGCAGGTCGCGAATGCGTTGATCCGCGCAGCGCAGGCGGTTAAGTTGCTCGGCGCGCAAGTCATCTTGACCGGCATTCGCCCGGAAGTCGCGCAGACATTGGTCGGGCTGGGCGTTGACCTGAACGGAATTGTGACGCAAGCCTCGTTGCAGAGTGGTATCGCGTTTGCCATGGGGCAGGCCGAGCGGCCCCAAACACAGCTACTGCGTAGTTATTCAAACCGCTAACATTGCACGCTGCACATTCTCGACGCGCGATCCTGCGCATCTTGTGATCAAAATGTAGAAATAGCAGCATGCATAATGTGCCTACATCGATCTGATGTGTGAGCGGAATGCAATTCTTCCGTTCCGCTCACACCGTGCTCCTCTCCTCGTACCTGCTGCTTTTAATCGCACTGTTCATTGCTGACACGCATGGCCTGGAGAAAGCGGAAGCTCGTTTGGCCGCTTCTTGATCATTCAGCTACAGCATGCAGGATTGGGTAGATTGTCCCTGCGGCCTGAGCATGATACACTAGATATATGTTTATCATGCTTAACAAAGGAGTGGGCAATGAGTAACTTCTATGATGCTTTGGCGGGTCTATCACCAGTGTCCGATCCCGAAGCCCTGAATGGATATCAACGCTACGAGGCGCTGCTGACAAACATTTTAACACCGGAGCAGTTACAAACCTACGCCGATATGATCCGGCGCACCGAAACCATCCGCGTGTTCGACGAGATGTCTCCTGATGAATTAGCTGCGTTGACGCCCGAAGAGACCGCCATTGCGAATGCCGTGATAGCTGATACTGAGGCTACCATGGAGAACCGGCGGGTGGTCGCGCTCCTCAACCAGCGCGGGCAGCACGATGTTGCGCCAGATCTTGATAATGCCCCCTAAGCCCTGCTGTAGGAGCCTATTACAGCATGCCAGGGACAACGAAACTCCAGAAGCGGCACACTCGTCGCTTCTGGAGTTCGTATGAATTCAACCGAGGGTAGTGGTTATATCTGAGCTGCTACTGGTGGCGCGGATTTGAAATCCGCGCTACGATAGACTGTAGGGCATCAGTCACACGAATACCATTACCCAGGCGGGCATGTGTCACACCGCTGGAACAACGAAGCTAAATATGCTGCCTTCGCCAGGCGCGCTTTGCAGCCACAGCCGCCCGCCGAACAGCCGCACCAGTGGGCGCACCAGCGCCAGACCAAGCCCCGTTCCACCCGCCTCGATCTTGAGCGGGTTTTCCGTACGGTAAAAGCGATCAAAGATCAGGTCTTGCTCATGCAGTGGAATGCCCACACCCGTATCTCGTACATCCACCTGCACATAGCGCCCGCGCCGCAGACCCTCCCGCACATGCTCGGGCACAGCCTCCTCGATCACCTCGCACACATCCACGGTTATACGCCCGCCGCGCGGCGTGTACTTCACCGCATTCGACAGAATGTTCGAGAGCACCTGACCGAAGCGATGCGCGTCAGCCCGCACCAACGGCAATCCCGGCGAAATGTTAATCACTAACTCATGTTGCCGATCTTGAATAGCTGATTGGAGTTCGACCACTACGGTGCCCAATGCTTCGGCAAGATGAATGGGATGCGGATTCAAATCCACCGCGCCAGTCTCGATTTTCGTGATATCAAGCAAGTCGTTGATAATCGAGATCATGCGCTCGGCGTTCGCGGTGATAGTCTTCAAGAACTCACGCTGCGAGTCGTTCACGGGGCCAAGGCTGCCCATGGCAAGCAGTTGCGTGTAACCTTTGATTGATGTCATCGGCGTGCGGAGTTCGTGCGATACCGTGCCGATAAATTCATCTTTGAGCCGTTCAGACTCGGTTTCGCGCGTGATGTCGCGCAGCACGGCCACTACGCCCATGACATCATCTACCGTCACCAGCACAGGGTCAAGCGTCAGCCGTAGCACGCGCGTTTCAACCTGCGCCTTCATGGTGAAGCTACGCGGATGCCCGTCATCATCAACGGGATGCGCCACAATATCTGCGAACGGGATAGCCTGGCTCTGTTCGCCAAACAGCCGCGTGAACAGATCGTCCATGTTGAGCACGACGAGTTCTTCAAGTGACTGATCAAGGATGCGCTCGACCGCCGGATTCGCAGTCATCACCGCGCCTTCTGTGTCGCACACAATGACGCCGTCGGACAAGCTTTGCAAAATCGCGGTGCTCTGCGTGGTGGCGCGGCGCTCATTCCGTAGCATGTCGCCCTGACGCATCAGTTGCTGCTGAATTTGCTCATACAGGAGCGCGTTGTGAATGCCGAGCGCGATCTGGCCCGTCGCAGCGTTCAGCAGGCGCAGGTGATCTTCGGTGAAAAAATGCGGCTCATCGTGCGAAAGTTGGAGCACGCCCATGACATCGTACTGCACAATCAGTGGCACAGAAATCATCGAGCCATTCCGCTTGCGGGAATGCTCGCCCACCGGCAAATCAACCCAGCGCTCATCCTGAGTAATGTCATGGACAAGCGCGGGCTTTTTATGCTGCGCAACCCACCCGGCAATGCCTTGTCCAATCGAAAAGCGCGTGTAGCCCGACGTTTGGCGTCCCAACATCGCGCGACTCACCAACTGATCTGTTTCAATATCAATAAGCAGCACGGAGCCACGCTCAACGTGAACGATGTCGGCCAGCACCTGAAGACAGTTTTGCAACAGCATGTCCAGGTCAAGCGTGCTGCTGACCTCAAGCGCGATCTGGTTCATGGTTTCCAGCACATCGCGCTCGGCCTGGAGTTCGCGCGTGCGCTCGTCGATGCGCTGCTCAAGTACGGCGTTGAAGCTGCGCACTTCACGATACAGGTGTGCATTTTGCAGCGCCAGCGCCAACTGGCTCACAGCCGAGCTGACGAAATAGCGTTTGGAAGCATTCAAGTGGCTGTCTGGCTCGGGATCTTGTAGCACAACGACGCCATGCACATGCTCCTGGGTGAGCAGTGGCATGGCCACCACAGCGCAGTCAGGCTGATACCATGCCCCCTGCGCCTCAATGTTGGGGGTCATCTCCGCTATTTCCACACCAGTCACAAACGCGCGCACCACAATATCTTCTGCTGCGTCAGTGCTTAGGCGCATGCCCTCCGGCAACGCCGGCTCCCCACAGCTGTACTTGAGCCGCAGCGTGCCATCGCCGTCAGCCAGCCAAATAGCCAGATGGGCAATACCGAGCACCTCAACCAGCTTCTCGCTCACCGCCGCGAATGAGTGCTCGACATCAAGGCGCGACGCCAGAATGCTTGCAATATCATTCAGCTTGGAAACCTGGAAAATCAGACGATCAGTTTCATCATTGGCTGCGTTGAGGTTTTCAATCAGCAGCTCGGTTTGTTGCAACTGTTGTGTGACGGCATTTGCCGCCGCCGCCCAGTGGCGCGTTATGCAGAGCACAGTTTCGTCTACAAGCTGGTCAAGATCATGGCGCAGCGTGGGGACCGTGCGCGCTTCAGTGACAGCGCCATGCAACACGTCGTACGCGATGCGCCGCAAACGAAACATCTGCGCAACACGATCGGCGAGCGCATCCTCGCTCTCCTCGGTGCGCAGGGCGCGCAGCAGCTTCAAACATTGCTCGAGTGGACGCTGGTCGCCATCTGCCGCAATAATTAAGCCGTTGTACATGGAAGTGAACAACACAGCCTGCTCATCGCGTTGCACTGTGTCGCCATGCGCGCCGGTGTGCAGCGCAGGCTCTGTCGCTGCAATCCACGAAGGAAGAATGGCGTCACGGTGCTTGGCAAGCCACTGGCTAAGCGAGGATGTCATACAGCAGTATCCACGTATTCACAAAACCGTTACTCATGCGTTTGAACAACAACCACCGTTGCATCGTCAGCAGTTTTCCCGTGGTTCATTAGAAGATTTTCTGCAAACTGCTGCGGAGGCTGCTGTGGATTCAGACCGATGGTTTGACCGAACCGGCTTGACACCCCATCGCTGTACAACACGAATACGTCGCCCGCGTCGTACTGGTAGTGCAGTTCAAGCAGCGTTGGCAGCCGAAAGCCAACAATGCCGCTTTTGGTGATTGGTTTGATCGGCTGGCGGCTGTACACATGCGCGCCAATATTACCCACACCAACATAGTCAGCGTGATGCGTGGCCGCGTCGAGCCGCAGCAAGCTAATGACAGCCCCGCGCGTGCCTTGCAGCGCAGTGTGGGAGTGCCGCATAATCTCTTGTAGCGGCCATGCGACATGCTCGTTGACAACCTGCTCGGCGGCGCGGGCGGCCTTGGCTGCTTCTTCGCCACCACCCAGCCCATCAATAACGGCAACCAGCAGCGTTGTTGCATCCTGCTCACGGACGACGTAAACGTCGCCAGAAACGTTTTGGCCTTGCTTTGGGCGGCAAACTGCACCCCACGTAAATGTCACGCTTATTTTCTCCCTGAGCGGTTTGAGTAGCCTGGCCGCCGCTTGAACCATTTTACCGCGCGGACAACTGTGCCTACCCCCACCGTTGATTTGATTGAGAACTCGTCCATCAGCCGCTGCACACCAGGCAGCCCGGCCCCAAGCGTATGCGATGTACTATAGCCATCGCGCATGGCTAAGCTGATATCAGGAATGCCTGGCCCGCTATCACGCGCTTCCAGGGCAACACCGCGCCGATCATCGATAATACATGGCTCGATAAGCAGCCGACCTTGCCCCGCATGAACCAGAATATTGCGGGTTAATTCAAGGATGGCGATTTCAATCTTTGTGCGATCAACCTCATCCAGGCCAATGTACTGTGAAATCTCACGGCCATAGCTCATGGCTACGTACACATCGACATCACGATGGATGGCGCAGGACACTGCCTGCATAACGACGCTCCTGTTTCTGGTGTGGCAGAAGATCTTGTGACCGTTCTGCTTTTATTATAGAGAAGGCCGGGGTGTAATAGAATAGCGGGATCGTTGCATTTTGATGGCAAGAATGTGATGGCGGGCGAATATGAGAGCAGACACCGTCACGTGCATAGTGGGATACACTGACACATGGCACGGACAGTATTTTCTTGCCGAAGAGTTGATTGAGGCATAGGCGGCGTGAGCCGCGCCTACTGCACCGGAATTGTGGAAGTTACCGGTAAAGCACCCAACGACCAACGGCTATGGCGTAATTGTTGGCATATGTGTAACAGTAGTTGTTGAATCCTTTGGGGTTGGCGTATTTGACGGAGTTCCTATTGGTTCAACTGCTTTCTTCGGAGACCATGCAGGATTACGATCTCTGGCGGTATTATTTGTCAATCGTGATAGACCAGTTCCATCTGGCTTCATCACGTAGATATCGTAGTTTCCACCGTCTCGATTCGATGTAAAAGCGATCAGTTGACTATCTGGTGACCATGCAGGATACTGATCATCAGCACCAGTGTCAGCTAGAGTCCTCAGATCAGTTCCATCAGGTCTGATAACGTTAATTGCGAAGGCTTCGCTATTTTCACGCATTAAACCAAAGGCGATATATTGACCATCTGGAGACCATGCTGGAACTTTTACTTCTCTATTATTGGTAGGTAATTGGCGAATACTAGCCGTATCTTTTTCCATCAAATACAACTTCCAGCTTCCACCATTATTTGAAACAAAGCTTAACTGCTCGCCATCTAGTGACCAAGATGGACTTCTGCTGTTTGCAATGCGGCTATCTGTAACAACCTGTGAAGTGCCATCAGGATTTATATCATATAGCTTCCAAGTTCCATCTCGATTTGACATGAAAGTGATATGTAAACCATCAGGTGTCCAAGTCGGTGTTCCATCTACAGCATTATTAAAGGTTAATCTTTGTTGTTCGCTACCATCAGATTGCATTACATAAATTTCTTCATTTCCATCTCGGTTAGAAACAAAGGTTATTTTACTTCCATCAGGTGACCATGAAGGCCCATAATCATCAAAACTGTTATTCGTGATGTTTCTCTGATTATTTCCATCAGTATTCATTAAATAAATTTCATTGTTACCATCTCTATCGGATTCAAATGCAATAGCTTCATCTGATAACAAACTACTAGTATTTAAAGATGAATAAAAAATGAGCATTACTACAATAAATACAACTACTACGCCTAAAAACGGAGCTACACTAGATTCACTCACGTTAATACCATCATCTTGCAACTTAGTATTATTAATAGCACTATTTGTGTACTGAGTAGGAGCAATTCTACGAGGAATAGAATGAATATTTTCCTTTGAGGACTTTCTCGAACTTACTTCTCCTAACTCTTTTTTAATTTTCCTGATCTCTCGTTCCTCAATCATTATTTGATTATGGGTAGTGGCTCAACGGCGGCGGATAGCAATCTCGAGGTTGTAGCGCTGCAAAAAGAGGTGTAAACAAATCCAGTGCATCACAAACGACTTCGAGAACGAGAGCGTTTTGCGAACGTAGCGACCAAGCCGCTGACGAAGTGTGTTATTCCACCGCTCAATGTGATTGGTTTGGCCCTGCTCCTTGCCGCTCGCTACGTGCTGCCCATCGGGAATAACTTCCTGATACGCTTCCCAAAAGTCGGTATAACAGAAATCAGTTCGATACTCAAGTGGAATAGAAATCCATAACCGCCAGCACGTGGCCCGAGAACGGTCGCCTATCGCCACACCAACTACTTGACGTGTCGCGCGACACAACGCCACCCAGGCATAGACCTGATTTTCTTGTTGCCCACGTATGACCATACCTCGTCGATTTCCAGGTCACGAGTGCTACGGTCAGACGGGTCGGGTGGCAGGACCGTGGAACTTAGTGGCGGGAGTTCGGCCCCTTTTTTTGCAACCACGCCGTAACCGTGTTGCGGGAGATGCCAAACGTTCGTTCGAGGCCGCGTAGACTTGAGCGTTCCTGATACGCCCGTAAAATCTCCTCGCGCCGTTCAGGAGTATAGCCATTGGGTTGGGGTGATTTACGGCTTTGTCGCTTGCAACTTCGACAGATGTAACGCTGTTTACCATTTGCGCTACGACCATTTCGTACCAAGTTCTCGCTCCCACAATGGCGACACATCATCACAAAACTCCTGACACTTTTTCTTTCCTTTTCTGCCTTCACTATACCTTATCATTCTGCTTTGCGCCACTACCTGATTATGGATAGACAGCGGTGTATCTAAACCATATAGTGCTCTTTGTTTTCTGAAGTAGCTTAAGTTGCTTTGGTGTATGCGCAATCGCTCTCTTAATGCACGCTTCGACTCATTATCCATAACTATCTCTTACTCATTATGCGGTGATAGTAACTATTGTAAAGAGAAATACAGATCAAGTCAATAGAAAATACGTTCTTTTAGGCGTATATTGTAATGCGTCTTACACGAGGTCTGTATTGCGCCAGCGGGCCAGCCGCCCGCGCAACTGCTCAACACTGAGGCTCGAAGGGAGGAACGCGCCTGCCGCCGTCACCACAACAGCGCGGATGTTAGCGGGTACGCGGCCATACTCAACCGCGATACGCCGGTCGAGCGAGGGATGGTAGAGCAACACGGCGGAAACATCGGTGAAGCGCACCGACACGCCGTCATAACCAAGCCAAAGCATGTCCATTGCAGATTGCACATTGTAGATTGTAGATTGATAACTACAGCCAATCTGCAATCTGCAACCTACAATCTACAATTTCTATTAGTCGCCGAAGCTGATGCCAAGCATGCGCCCGGTGCGGATCAGGTCATTGTGCGGGCGAACCGTTTTGGTATAGCCAATGACCTGCTCCAGCGGCACCGTGATGATATCCTGCGCGCGCAAGGCCACCATTTCGCCGCTGATGCCATTATGGAGCCCGGTGACTGCCGCAGCGCCATAGCGTGTTGCCAGCAGCCGGTCGGACGGTGTCGGCGAGCCGCCGCGCTGGAGGTGGCCCAGCACGACGCAGCGGCAATCTTTACCGGTCAGTTGGTTGAGTTGCTCCGCAACCGAATTACCAATGCCGCCCAGCCGCCCGCCGTTGATGTACATGGGCTGCCCGCCACGCGGTATCGCGCCTTCGGCTGTGACGACAATGCTGAAGGTGCCGCCCTGCTGCTCGCGCGCCATGATACTGATCGGCAACTTTTTCGATGCTAAATGGGATCTCGGGAATAAGAATCACGTCCGCGCCGCCCGCAATACCGGAATGAAGCGCAATCCAGCCAACATGCCGCCCCATAACTTCCAGCACCATCACACGGTCGTGGCTCGCCGCCGTGGTATGCAACCGGTCGATTGCGTCAGTTGCCACTAGCAGCGCCGTATCAAAGCCAAATGTGCGGTCGGTGCCGGGCAGATCATTGTCAATTGTCTTGGGCACGCCCATGATCGGCACGCCCAGACGTGAGAATTCGAGCGCGATGCCCTGCGTGCCTTCGCCGCCAATCGTGATCAGGCCGCGCAGGTTGAGCTGTTCGATGTTGTTGCAGGCTTCAAGGTACGGGTCGTCGGGCGCGTTCGGATCGCGCGGGCCGCCAAAATGTCCTTTATTGGTCGTACCGAGAATCGTCCCGCCGCGAGGCAGCAAGCCGCGCACATCTTTGCCGGTGAGCACGCGGTAGTGCATCGCGCCAAGCAGTCCTTCGAATCCATCTTCAATGCCAAGCACCTCGTAGCCAAGCGTTTCTGCTGTTTTAACCACAGCACGAATGACGGCGTTGAGTCCTGGCGCGTCGCCACCGCTTGTGAGTACCCCAATTCGTCGCGGCGTTTGTTCGGACATCACTTCCTCGCTACTTCTAAACTCATGGCAACAATAGCGCAGCATGCGCTGGCCTATCAGCACGCGCCGCGCAGGATCTGGCATGTATTATAGCATCAGCCTTGCCATGCGCCGCACAGATCTGGCATACATTTGCAATCATCTCAGTATGCTGTACAACAAAAGGCGCAGCAATGCCGCGCCTTTACAAAAAACAAAAAATAATCGTACAGACAGAGACAACTAGCCGCGCTGCTTGTTGATCTCCTCGGTCAGCAACGGCACAAGCTCGTTGACATCTCCCACCAGCCCGTAGCTTGCCACACGGAAGATCGGCGCGTCCGGATCCTTGTTAATCGCCACAATGGTACGCGAGGAGCGCATGCCAGCCAGATGCTGAATCGCACCCGAAATACCGGCAGCGATATATAGTTTTGGAGTCACCGTCTTGCCAGTCTGACCGACCTGATGCTCGTAGGGAATCCATCCGGCATCCACAATCGCGCGCGACGCGCCATACGCACCGCCGAGCGCCTCAGCGAGTGAGGGGATGAGCTTGAAATAATTGTCTGCCGAACCGAGACCGCGCCCGCCCGACACGATAATCGACGCGTCTGCGAGGTTGACCGCGCCCTGCTTCGGCGCGACGTTCTTCACCGTTGTGCGCATGTCGATTTGTGGCAGTGCTTCCTCGACGATTTCGCCGCTGCGGCCCGCCTGCTCCTGCGCCTCCGGAAAGCTCTGCTTGCGCACCGACATGACCACTGGTCGCCCGGCTGCAAAAGCCAGCGTGTTGATCACATTGCCGCCATGTGATCCGCGCACAGCACTAATTTGATCACCGTCCACCGAAAGATTATTCACGTCAACCGCGAGACCTGCATTCAGCTCAGCAGCCAGCGCCGCGCTGAAGTCGCGCATCTGAAAGGTCGATCCGGTCAGAATCAGTTTTGGCTCATACTTCTGCGCCAGGACTGCCGCCGCGCCAACATAGCCGTCAGTGGTGTACTGCGCCAGCGCCGCGTCATCCACAACGTATGCTTTGTCCGCGCCGTAGGTGAAAGCGCGCTCAGCCAGCGCCCGCACGCCCGAGCCAAGCACCAGCGCCGCCAGCGTCGCGCCCTGCGCATCAGCCAGCTCGCGGCCCTTGCCAAGCAGCTCACGCGAGATCGCCGCGATGTTATCGGAATGGCGCGCCTTTTCGATGTAAACCCAGATTTCGTTTGCCATATATACACCTTTGCAGCATTTCAAATAAACCGCTAATGAATACAGATACACGCAGATACTGTAGAGTGCCCATTTTTATCTGCGTTCATCGGCATGTATCAGCGGTTCCTAAAATCAGATCACCTGATCTGCGCGCAGCTTCTCGACCAGGGCGCGCACCTTCTCGCGCGCGTCGCCGCCCTGAATAATCTCGCCCTTCTGGCGCGGCGGCGGCGGAACGCGGTTCGCGATAGTTGTCACCGGCTCCAGATCAGCGCTATCAAGGCCAAGATCGGCGGCGCTCATGGTCGGGATTTCGATTTTCGCGACCCGCTTGATTCGCAAGAGTGACGGATAGCGCGGCTCGTTTATGTCCTTCACCACCGTGACGACCGCAGGCAATTTGGTCTCGACAGTCTCGATCTGCTCTTCGAGATGCCGTTCGGCGACGATGTGGTTCTCGTCCAGCTCGTTGATCTTGCCCACGTACGTAAGCTGCGGCCAACCAAGCACGCGCGCCAACGATGGACCAAACGCGCCACTCTCATCGTCGGTGGAGTTACGTCCACAGATCACCAGATCGACATCGCCGAGCTTGTTGATTGCCGCAGCAGCGACGCGCGCCGCACCAATCGTGTCAAGCGTTTCAAATGCCGGATCGTTAAGCAGCAGCGCGTCGGTCGCGCCCATGGCCAGCGCACGGCGCATCTGCTCTTTCCATGCGTCCGGGCCGAGCGACAGCACCGTGACCTTGCCGCCGTGCTGCTCGTTCCACTTGATGCCTTCCTCAACGGCGTATTCGTCGAAGAGGTTCATGATCTGCTCGATACCTTCAGAATTAATACTTAAATCTGAATTAATCTTTACAGAGTTATCTCTCGGAACTTGTTTGAGACACACAACGATGTGCATATTTACTCCTATACAACTGTTCAACGGATTGAACAGATTATAACTGATTGAACAGATACCTTACGTCTGCTCGCGTCTGACTTGCAGCGCCTGCATGCGCTTGCGTAGTAGACCATGCGGCCATTCCTGACGGTTTGTGCCGAATCAACGATCGTGAATTGAAAAGATTATAATTGATTGAATAGATGACCTACGTCTGCTCACGTCGGTGCCGCGCTTGCACGTGCCTTGGTGGTAGCACACGTCGCCATTCTAAACGGTTTGTGCCAAAGTTAATGAGCAATGCGACATAACAGCCCGTGGCAGTTAGATAGGTTATCGTTTGAGCAAGATGGCTGCTGTTTAACTCCGGCAACGCCTTGATTTCGACAACCACCTTTTCTTCAACCAAGAAGTCAAGGTAGAACAAACCGACTGCTGTCCCCTCGAAGAAAATTTCCACAGCTTTCTGTGATTCGAAAGCTAAACCTTGCTTCTCAAGTGCCGCGCGCATAGCGCGGTCATATATAGCCTCATTGAAACCAGAACCAAGCGTGTTGTACACCGCAAATGCTGCGCCAATAACGCGGTGCGTAATATTTTCATGCGGAATTGATTGCATCGGCATCTCCATAACAACGAAGAAATCCTGCTGTCTGTATACCGAGCAACCTTGCACAAAGATATGGTTACGCCCGCATACCATTCAACGCGTTTGCGCCTACTACCTCTACAGAGGTTCTTCGTTACTTATACCTGAGTTCTGCACCCTCCGCTTCATCCGCTTTTATCCGCTCCATCCGCTGACAGCCACTAGCATCCGCTGACATCTGTTCCATCCGCTGACTATTCCCACTCTTCTGGATCGTACGCCGGAAGCTCGCGCCTCAGCGGCTTATTCTCGCGCAAGCCAAACGCGAAATCAGCCTGCAACAGCTCCTGCAACTCGCGGGTGCCTTCGTAAATGATTGCACCACGCGCATTACGCAGATAGCGCTCGACCGGATATTCGTCGCTGTAGCCATACGCGCCATGAACCTGAATAGCGTCGTCAGCTGCCTCGAAGCTGCTGACTGTGGCATGCCACTTCGCCAGCGTCGTCTCGCGGGTGTTGCGACGGCCCTGATTCTTCATCCAGCCCGCCCGGTAAACCAGCAGGCGGCTGGTGTCGAGCTTGCGCACCATGTGGCTGATCATGCGCTTGACAAGCTGGTGATCGGCAATCGGCACGCCGAACGTCTGGCGCTCCTGTGCATAGCGGAGGCTGGATTCCAGGCTGGCCTGAATCAAACCAGTCGCGCCCGCCGCCACGGTGTAGCGCCCGTTATCCAGCGCTGACATGGCGATCTTGAAACCTTCGCCTTCTTCGCCGAGCAGGTTTTCTTTCGGCACGCGCACATCCTGAAACACGACACTGCCGGTGTTGCCCGCCCGCACGCCGAGCTTGCCATGAATCGGGTGGCTCGACACGCCCTCGAACGAACGCTCCACGATGAAACATGAAATGCCGCGCGAGCCTTTTGACGGGTCGGTCTTGGCAAACACCAGGAAGTTGTCGGCTACGTCGGCCAAACTGATCCAGGTCTTTTCACCATTCAGCACATAATGATCGCCTTCCAGCCGGGCGGTGGCGTTCATGGCGCCCGCGTCGGTGCCGCTGTTCGGCTCGGTCAGGCAGTAGGCGGCGAAAAGTTCGCCGCTGGCCTGCGGAACAAGATACTTCTGCTTCTGCTCCTCAGTGCCCCATTGCAGCAGCGAAAGCGAGTTCAGGCCAGTGTGAACGCTCATGACCACCCGCAGCGCCGAGTCGACGCGCTCAAGCTCCTCGCAGACCACCGCGAGCGCCAGGTAGTCCATGCCCGCGCCGCCGTACTTCACCGGCACGCAGATGCCAAGCAGCCCAAGCGCGCCCATGCGCTGCGATATCAAACGGATATGCTCGCGGTTCTCCGGTCCTTCGTCGGCCTTCGCGCCGCTGCGGTCCCATTCACGAATATGCGGCGCAACCTCTTTTTCCGCAAAATCGCGCACGGTCTTGCGCGGCATGTCATGTTCCTCAGACAGGAACATGTCGTAATTAGCGGTAAAATCCATATGAACACTCCTCATTGAGAACAGAAAACTACGACGATATCACGCCTCCAGCGCATCGTCGCCGGTCCACTCGCGGCGCGCATCGCTTACCGGACGAAGAATAATATAGCTCGCAACAATCAGCAACATGAGCAGCAGCACCGCAATCGCCTGTCCGACTTCCGGTGAAAGGCCAATCCGGCCGGTAACAAACAGCGACACAGCCCAGATCAGCGGGCCGGTGATGGCCGAAAACCGCCCAACCATGCCGTACAGGCCGTAGAATTCGCCGAGCTTGGCTGGTGGCGAAATGCGCTGCATGTAGGGCCGATCTGCTGCCCATGTGCCGCCAAGCGCGAAGCCCGCGATGGCCGAAATGCCATAGAACACAACCAGCGGCAAGCCAAGAAAGCCCATAAGCGAGATCAAAATAAAGACGACGATCCAGGTTATCAGAATAATATCGAGCGCGCGCTTCGGCCCAATGCGGTCGACGACGCGGCCCCAGAGCAAGCCGCCAAGCACCGCAAACGTAATTGCGCCCAACAGGATGTATTGCGCCCGCACCTGCCCGGCCTCGGCGGTGAGGCCACGGCTCACAGCGAGATTCGTGACGTACAGCCCCATGATCGTGATCACTGTATTGATTGGATCGGTATAGAAAATCCGCCCGATCAGGAAGCGTGCAACGCCGGGGTAACGCTGCACATGGAGCAACGTGCTTTTAACCTGCTGAAAGGCCTGCGGCACTGATTCAAGACTGAAGCGCCGCGCGCGCGGGTTGATGCGTTCGCGGACGAAGAAGAAGCATGGCAATGCGAAGATCAAAAAGAGTGCGGCGGCAGCCTGAAAAACACCAGTGTAGCCGATCTTGTTGAAGAACAGCAGTCCTACGCCAACGCCAATGTAGGAACCAAAATAGCCAACGCCCACGCCATAGCCACCAATCGTGCCGCGATTCTCCTCGGTGCTCACATCCGGCAGAAGCGCATCGTAGAATTGCGTTCCGGCCTGATAGGCGATATTTGCTACAATAAACAGGCCGAGCGACAAATAGAAGCCGCCCTGACCGAGCAATGCCGTAAAGGCAACGCACAGCAACGTGCTCGCCACGAGGAACGGCATGCGCTTCGGCGCCTGGTCGGTCCACGCGCCAAGCAGCGGCGAAAGCACGAAAATAATAGCATATGAGATTGCAGCGGTGATGCCATATACCGTGTCGGCGCGCGCTGCTCCGACTTGATCGCGCACCCACAAAGAGAAATAGAGCGAAATGATCGTCATCGAGAAGATGGTGTTGGCGAGATCGTACAACACCCAACCAACAACGGCGAGGCGGGTTGGTTTGGCGCGCGCCTGCGGAATAGCAGGGGACTGAAGTTCAACTGTGCTCACAAAATAGTCCTTTCCTACTGAGATACGAGTGCAACGATTGTGCAGGACAACAGGGACTCTCTTTGCGTACTTCTTTGAGAAGAAGTAGTATGGTAGTTAAACGACCACGCGCCCAAAATTAGGACATCAACACGCAATCACAACCAAACAGTACCGGCAGCGCTTCACCCAGCGAAATCCCCTCGCGCATCAGTGGACATGCATAACCGTGAACCTCGACGCCTGCTGCGGCGACTGACTTGAGCGTATCGGCGAAGTCGGGATCGATTGCGCGGTTCATGGCTATGGCTCGCGCTGCGCCCTGCGCGACAAACAGCACCGCCGCTCGCTCGCCCATGGCCGCAATCTCGGCAAGCTCCAGCAGATGCCGCCTGCCGCGCGTCGTCGGCGCGTCGGGAAATGTGGCAACGCCATCCTCGACATAGCCCGCCGATTTGACCTCGACCGTGCAGCGCCGCTCGCCGTCGGATAGCTGGAAATCGAAGCGACTGCCTCCCACCGTGACTTCGCGCCGCACCAACGGGTAGCTCGCAAAAGGCTCCAACGCGCATGCGTGCAGCGCCGCCTCGATCAAACGGTTGGGTAAATGTGTATCAAGTGACGTGAGCACGCCATCGCGCACGGCGGCGACGGCTTGATACGCTGTTTTGCGGCCCGGCGCGGGACGATGCGCCAGCAGCAGCCGAGCATGTGGCACAAGTGTTTCCTTGAGCCGCCCGCGATCCGCAAGATGCGCCTGCACCACATGGCCGTCAAGTTCCGCCTCGACCAGAAAGCGATTGGGCCGCGCCAGAAAGGTTGCCTCGACAATGGTGCCGCCACCGCCGAGCGGCACATGCACATGCGGCGTGACGCTACGTGCCGTAGTCATAAAATCCTTTGCCCGACTTGCGGCCAAGGTAGCCCGCCTGCACCATTTGCTTCAGCAGCACCGGCGGCGCAAAGCGCGGCTCCTTGAATTCCTCGTACATAACCTCAGCCACGTAGTACAGCGTGTCGAGACCAACGAAATCGGCCAGCGTCAGTGGTCCCATTGGGTGGCCGCAGCCAAGCTGCATGCCCGCGTCGATGTCTTCGCGCGTCGCCACACCCGTTTCCAACAGCCGCACTGCGTCGATGAGATACGGCACGAGCAGGCGATTGACGATGAAGCCAGGCGTATCTTTGGCCTCAATCGCGGTTTTGCCGAGACGGGCGCTGAATGCGCGTAACGTTTCAACAGTTTCGTCGGACGTGGCAATCGAGCGCACGATCTCGACCAGTTTCATGGTCGGAACCGGATTGAAAAAATGAAAACCAGCACAGCGTTCGCGCCGCTGCGTAGCCGTGGCAATCTGAATAATCGGGATAGACGAGGTATTCGAGGCGAACAGCGCTTCGGGGCCGCAGATGGTGTCGAGCGCGCCGAAGATTTCACGTTTTACATCGAGATTTTCGGTCACTGCCTCGATGATGAGTTGACAGTCATGCAAATCCGCGAGATCAGTGGTATAGCGCAGGCGCTGTTTCGCAGCCTCGGACTCATCCTCCGACAGCTTGCCACGGCTCGCTTCCTTGCGCAAGCCCTGTTCGAGCCGCTGCCGACCAGCCTCAAGCAACGATGGTGTCGCCTCGCGCACCACCGTTTCCACGCCAGAACGGGCGCACGCATGCGCGATGCCACTGCCCATCAAGCCGCAGCCAATCACGCCAACTTTCTGGATCTCCATTGATCATTCCTTCATCACAAAGCACGTCAGCTGTGCCGCTGGTTCGTCGCGCAGTCATTATAGCATTGCTTGGCCCGTACATGCACAAACGCGCGGGGCTTGCGGCTCCGCGCGTTTCACACCTCGGTTCTGTTGTTCATTGGCTTCCATGTGCCTTCGCTGCGAGCTGCGCCCGCTCCGCTGGCGTCATTAATCGAAATGTTCCATTTTCATTTACGTACACAATCACCTCGTTACGGACCTGCACCAGCAGATCCACATTTCCGTCACCGGTAACGTCTTGCAGCGTCAGCATGGGCACGGCATACGGCCCATCTGCGCCCACAAGGTACGGCCCCTGAATTGTCCGCGCCTTGTTCGCGTCACCGCCGGGCATCTCCAACACGGAGATTTGCCCGTGAATATTCAATCCTATTAAATGCGTCGGCTCGCCATCCTGCTCGCCATGGCCGACAAAGCCGTCCACCTGCGTGCTGCGCGGAAAACCGTAGCGCAAATCGTCAAGCCGCCGCTGGCCCCAGCCAAGCACCGGCGTCAGCAAAAGATAGCCGAGCACCAGCAGCAGCATATATGCAAGCACCGTCGTCCACAATGACGGCGTTATCTGCCGTGCCCTGCGTAACAGCCCGGCACGGCGCGAATGATCCAAAGGTCGGGAAACAACGGCCATAATTCTGCCTCCTTTCGCTCTATCGCGGCGCAAACCGCTCGCTGCTGGAGGCACATGCGAAGCACCAAGACTAACCTTGAGGTACGTGTATTATAACAATAGCAATAGGTTTATGTCAATTAGAAAAGCGTTAATATTATGATGTTGTGTGTAACCACGAGCAGCCCAGCAGCGTATTGATATTGACGAACAAAGGAATAATGATTGTTGCAAAGGAGAATAATGTGACAACGACGAGTCGTAATCGTCGCCAGCAACTCGGCTGCGTGGCGGCAATTGCTGTGGTGATTTTGCTGATAGTGGGCGGTGTGTGGATTTATTTGAACGTGTACCAGGGCCGCGATATTTCGCGTATCACCGGGCGGCCTGTCAAGATCGCGCTGCCCGAATGCGTCACCAACACTGAGCAAATCATCAGCGTGAGCTTTCACAGCGTGTCGGCTGGCGAGACGATCAAGGACGTGACCTACACATGCGACGGCAAAATGTATTCACGAGAGTTCAACGATTACGGCGTGCTGCAAGGCTCGATCGAGTGGACGTTCTCCGGCGCGCAGGCCGAGGAAAGCGTACAGAAATAATCGTCATGAGCAAAGTTCGCCATGTGAATTATGATTTCTGTACGTTCGTAGCGCACATGTAAACAGCATGGGCAAAATTTCGTGCTACCATGGGGCAAATGAATTCTGCTTAGCAAGGAGATATTGCTCATGGCACAGGATTATCGAATCGAAAAAGAACTCGCTTGGCGAGATGCAGGTGCCTGCCGACGCGCTGTATGGCGCGCAGACGCAGCGGGCGGTCGAGAATTTCCCGATCAGCGGCATGAAACCATATCCGGCGTTCGTCTGGTCGATGGCGACTGATCAAGCGCGCCGCCGCCGAAGTTAATCGCGATCTCGGGTTGCTCGACGAAAAGCTGGCCAACGCAATCATGCAGGCGGCCGACGAGGTTTTGGCCGGCAAGCTGCGCGAGCACTTCGTGGTCGACCCGTTTCAGGCGGGCGCGGGCACCAGCCACAACATGAACATCAACGAAGTGATCGCTAACCGCGCTAACGAAATTCTGGGTCACTGCGCTTGATGACCCAAGAAGCCAGTCAACCCGAACGACCATGTCAACATGGCGCAAAGCACCAACGACACCATCCCGACCGCCATCCGGCTGGGTGCGCTGTGGCGGCTGGACGAACTGCTGCCGACACTGCGACAGACTGGCCGACGCCTTGGACGCCAAGGCGCAGGAGTGGGACGATGTGGTCAAGAGCGGGCGCACGCACCTGCAGGATGCGGTGCCAGTGCGATTGGGGCAAGAATTCGGCGGCTATGCGCAAGGCCGTGCGCAACGACAGCGAGAACATCGAGCAGGCGGCGGAACGGCATGCGGCGGCTGGGTATTGGCGGCACGGCGACCGGCACCGGCCTGAACGCGCACCCTGAATATCACGCGCGCATGGTCGCGAAACTGATCGAACTGAGCGGCCTGGAACTGCACCCGTCGGACAATCTGTTCGAGTCGATGCAGTCGCATGGCCGACGCTGTCTTTTTCTCAGGCTGCCCTGCGGACGCCGCGCATCACGCTGATCCGGATCGCCAACGACTTCCGCCTGCTCTCGTCCGGTCCTTCAACCGGCCTCGATGAAATTCGCCTGCCAGCCGGTGCAGCCCGGCTCCAGCATCATGCCCGGCAAGGTCAACCCGGTGATGGCCGAAATGCTGGACATGGCCATGTTCCACGTGCATGGCAACGACCACACGGTTGCGCTGGCGGCGCAGGCCGGGCAGCTGGAACTGAACGTCATGATGCCGATCATCGCGCATAATCTGTTCGAGATGATGCAGGTGATGATCGGCGCGATCAACGCCTTCACTGACAAGTGCGTGGTCGGCGTCACGGCCAACCGCGAGAAGGCCGAGGGCTGGCTGGCGAAGAACCCGATTCTGGTGACGGCGCTCAACCCGATGATCGGCTACCAGAACGGCGCGGCGGTTGCAAAGGAAGCCATGGCGACGGGCAAGACCATCAAGGAAGTGGTGGTCGAGAAGGGGCTGCTGCCCGCCGACGAGGTGGACAAGCTGATCGATGCGCGCACACTGACCGAAGGTGGTATTCAGGGTACGGGTGGCGCGGGCGGATAGATATTACATTGACCATGATGAAGAGGCGCAACATGCTGCGCCTCTTTCGTTTTAGAACACTTAACGCTGCTGCAACGGCAAGATACACCCGATTATTACCAACGACGAACGATGTCGTCTTCACGACAGTGTTCCCGGCGCGGTCCTGCGCCAGCACTTCGAGCGTGTGCATGCCGGGCGCAAGCTCCACTGTCGTGCCATTGTCGAGCAACTGTGGCTTGGCGCTTTCGGAGTCGAGTGTTGCCTGCTCGATCTGGAGGCCGCTTTCGTCGTCGCTGGCGCTCCAGCGCACCGTGGCATGGTTATCTGTGACAACAGGCTGCACGACGGATAACGTCGGGTAGGTTGTGTCGGCGCTGGCGCGCTCGTCGAGCATGGCGGCGGGTTGCAATGTCGTTTCAAAACGCCATCGCCATCGGCGTCGACTTCCAGCGTGGGCGCGGCCTGGCTGGCATTGTCGGGCAGCGCGGCGAGGCGCGCCGTTCCCCCGGCAGCCACATGAACGAGCGGGTAGGCAATGGTTTGGACCACGCGCCCGTCATGCAGCAGACGAATTTTGACTTCCACGCTGCCGTCACTTTCAGCAGCGAAATTGGCCATAGTTACGATATTTTTTTGCACAAAGGCAAACTCGGCGTTGGGCATGCCGCTCGTATTGCGCGCCAGCAATCTCGTTCGACGCGGCCTGCATGCTGCGCGTTCGGCCTTCTGTTAGACCGCTCGGGCGTAGTAAGCTGAAGCGCAACTGGCCCCTGCGCGCTAACCCACGCGCCGCTGAGTTTTGATTGCGGCGCGGTCTGCACCGCGCTCGTTGTGTTGTCACTCCCCAACGTAGCGCCCATAGGCGCGCGCCCGCTCAGCATGTCGCCGATCCATGTGAGCGCAGGCCCGTCGCCGGTAGCAACGCCAAGCGTGTAATCGCGCTCAACCAGATCGCCATGCGAGCGCTGGATGTACCAGCGTTGCGCGCCGCTGTCGATGAGGGAATCGCGCCACGGGTCGCCCATTGCCACCGACATGGTCGGCACGGTGCCATCGCCATCGGTCGGCGTCTCATCGCGCTTGGGGCATGCGACGTAGTGGTACCACGACCAGCATGAGCCGGTGTACTCGCGAATCTGGCCGGGCGTGCCTTGCCCGTAGCCGACCAGCGCGGCCCAGCGCACGCCGTTCACGCCGCCGTTGTGCTGCCGGTCGAGCGCGCTGTGAAAGGCATCGGTTTTGCTCTGCGCCACCTGATTTTTGCCGAGGTTACGCAGCAGCGTCGTCACGCCGTCATAATCCAATGCGCCGCTCGCCGTGCTGTTGCCGTCCACATCGCGGTCCTCGATAAACGGGCGCAGATGGTTGGCGTCGCTGCCGTCGTAGTAAGTGAAGTATTCGCGCGACGGCATCAACTGCCAGGCACCGGCCATGTTCTGCACGAGATCTTTGACCTCGTCTGGATCAAGACCGATGCCGAGAAAGTAGGTGCCGAACGTATCGCCGTAGATCAACGTCTTGAGAAATCGCGCGGCGCCAAGTTGCGGCGAGCCGAGCGTCAGCAACTGGTCGACCCGCGCGGCGTGCGCGGGGTCGGCCATGTAGGCCCGCGCAACCAGGCCGCCCATGGAATGTGCGACGATATCCGCGCGGCGAATGGTCCAGGTCGCCGGGTCGGTGCGCCCGCCGTTCGCGCCGATCAGCGCCTGCGTCACCCGCTCATCGAGCAGGCCCACCGTCGAGCGAATGTCCATGCGCCAATCGTAGGGGAACACCCACAAATCCACGCCCTCGACGTAGCCCTGTCGCTTCAGGTAATCGATGAGATCGCTGTAGGCGCTGTTATAAACACCGCTGACGGCAAGCTGCGGAGCCACAGGCGTTGTGGCATCGGCCTTGAGTTTCAGGGCATCGAAATAATCGTCCGTGCCGGGCAGCGCCGCCTGCGTTGTGTTCACCCACACCTTCTCGCCCGCGCTATAGGTATGCGAAAAAGTCCCGCCATGCCCGTTGTCAACGCTCAGCGAAAAGGTACTGCTGGCAGTCAGTTCCGAGCCAGCTACACCCGGAATGATAATGACTGGCTCGCGGCCAGTTGCTGCTGTGGCGCGGCCAGCCACCGGACCAACCACGCTTAGTATCACAATCACCAGAATCCATGCCGAACACAAAACTGTTGTTTTCCGACGCATTACTTCCTCATTGCTTAGAAAAGAGCATTACATGCCTATGCAATAAACGACATGGTGTACAATGCACTAATGGCGGCCCTACCGTCCGATGAATAAACGTTTGAAAGCGGTAAATTCGAGCTACCCATTACCACGGATATTATCACCGGCAATTCCTCCGGCGCAATTGCAACCGTTGCTGCAGCAACCGCCCTCGCGCGCGCGGACCACGGGCAACGCACGCTGCTGTTCAGCTTTGAGGCAGTGTCAAGCCTTTCAGCTGTATTTCAGACCGAAATAGGCACAGAAGCGCGGGAAGTCTCACCAAATCTCCATGCGCTGGCGCTCAACACGCGAGCGGATTTGGCGGCGCTGTGGGAGCAGCAGCGCGGCTCCTTGCCGGGGCAGATTGCGGGCATTGCCAGCGACGAGTTGCCGCTGCTGCCCGGTATCGACCTGCTGCTTGGCATGCTGCGGCTGCGAGAGATCGCGCCGCGCTACGACGCCGTAGTGGTGGACGCTGGCCCGCATGAACCGCTCCTGCGCGCGCTGTCGCTGCCGGACAGCCTGCGTTGGGGTGTGCGGCTGCTGTTTGGATTGGAGCGCGGGCCGGGGCGCGACCCTGCTTCGGTCATGCGCGCGGTGCTGCCGACCAGCTTCATGCCGATCACTACCCGCGAAGGTGTGCAGCAAGTGCGAATTGATGTGGAAGCCGCTCGCGCCGCGCTGCTCGATCCACATCGAACCGCTGCATGCTTTGTGCTGCGGCCTGACGAGGCGGCGTTGGCCGAGGCGCGGCTGGCCGTGCCAGCGTTGCAGCTTCATGGTTTGCGCGTGTCGCAAATCGTATGTGGGCCGCTACTGCCCGAAGACGTAGCCGACCCACGCCTTCAGTCACTGGCCGAGCATGAGCGCGCCGTGTTTGGCGCGGCTGCGCTCGACTGGGCGACCCGACCTGTGCAACCGCTGCCGCTAGAGCAGAACACCGGCCTCGACGGACTGCGCGCGCTTGGCATGGAGCTTCAGGTTGAGCAGCGAGCGCCCGTCCCGCCAATTGCTTTTCAGCATGGCGGCGAGCCAGCCGTCGCAATTGAATTGCCGGGCCTGCCGCGCGGCGCATTACAATTGACGCTCAGTGGCGACGAATTAATTGTGCAGATCGGGCCGTATCGTCGCCATGTGCTGTTGCCGGACGGGCTGCGCGGCACCACGAGCATCAAGGCTAGCCGCGACGGCGATGTGCTGATCGTCAAGCGGCGAGCGTGAGAAGATGACAAGATGGCATGGTGATAAGTCATATATGGTAGGTAATCAGTTTTGATATTTCTTGATTCTGCTGCTTTCATCCTTCATCCTTTTACGATTGGTTCTCGGTTACAATAAACAGAACACAGTACCGTGAGCCAATTGGCAAAGATGCATATACCTGTTAGGAGGGACTAACTATGCGAATTGGTATTCTGACCGGCGGCGGCGACGTGCCCGGTCTCAATCCATGTATCAAGGCAGTGGTCAATCGCGCGGAGGACGCCGGCATCGAAGTGGTTGGCATCCGGCGCGGCTGGGGCGGGCTGCTGAATTTTAATCCTGACAACCACAGCGATCATGACGAGTGGATTCAGCCGCTGACCAAAGCGGGCGTGCGCACGATTGACCGCTACGGCGGCACCCATCTGCACACTTCGCGGACGAACCCCGGCAAAGTGAGCGAGGCGGCCATGCCAGCTTTTTTGAAGGGCAAGTTCGAGCACACTGGCGAAAAAAAGCTTGCCGATTGCACACCGCATGTGCTGCGGGTGCTTGAGCACCTCGGCATCGACACGCTGATTCCCATTGGCGGCGACGACACGCTGTCGTATGCTGTGCGCATGTATCAGGAAGGCGTGCGCGTGATTTCGATTCCCAAGACGATGGACAACGATGTGTTCGGCACCGACTACTGCATCGGCTTCTCGACCGCTGTCACCCGCAGCGTCGAGTTCATCAACTCGCTGCGCACGCCGACCGGCTCGCATGAGCGCATCGCAGTGGTCGAGTTGTTCGGGCGCAATTCCGGCGAGACAGCGCTGATCTCAGCCTACCTGGCCGACGTAGACCGCGCGCTGATCTCAGAGGTGCCATTCGATGTCGAACGGCTGGCCGGGATGGTGTTGGAGGACAAGCGCCGCAATCCCAGCAACTACGCCATGGTGGTTGTTTCGGAGGGAGCAACCATGATCGGCGGGCAAATCATCGAGTATGGGCAGGAGGACGCCTACGGCCACCGCAAGTTGGGCGGCATCGGCATGATTGCGGGCGAGGCGCTCAAAAACATCACCGGCGTCGATATTGTACACCAGCAGATCGCGTATCTCATGCGCGCTGGCGCACCCGACTCGCTCGACCGCATGGTGGCGATCTCATTCGCCAATCTGGCAGTGGACCAACTGTTACAGGGCCACAGCGGGCGCATGGTGGCGCTCCAAAATGGTCAATATACCACCGTGCCCGCCGACACGCTGGTGCAGGGCTTGAAGCGCGTCGATGTGGACGAACTGTACGACAAGGAAACGTACCGACCCAAAGTTCGGCACATGCTGGGCAAACCAATGTTCTTATATTAGCCACCGAGAACACAGAGGACACAGAGGCATAGATTACTTCATACGCTCTGTGTCCTCTGTGGCAGAAATTATCATGAGCGAACATCGAACTGTGTATGAGCGCGCGGGCGGCGAGGAGCCGTTCCTCCGCCTGGTAGAACACTTTTACGAGCAGGTGGCGCACGATCCTGTGCTGCGCCCGCTGTATCCCGACGACCTTTCGGGCAGCAAAGAGCACCTGTTTTTGTTTCTGGTGCAGTACTTTGGCGGACCAGCGACATACAACATGCAGCGCGGCCACCCACGCCTGCGCATGCGCCACATGCCCTTTCAGATCGGGCAGGCCGAACGTGATGCATGGGTGCGCCACATGACGACGGCTATTCAAGAAGCGGGCTTTCCTGAGGACACGCATCCGATTTTACAGGAATATTTCGAGAGCGCGGCGACGTTTTTGATCGATCATGCGGAGAAACCGGGCGGCATCGAGTTGATGGGATAAAAAACCACCAAGGCACAAAGAGCACTAAGATATACTTTTCTTAGTGTCTTCGTGTCTTGGTGGTGAGAATATGCTAGCTTTCCGCGAGGCGACCGGAGATGCTGAGTGGCTGTGCTGCGCTGGCGCGCTCGCGCAACTCGTTCAGCAATGCATCAACTTTGTCAGCGGTCACCTGGTAATAATAATCGAGGTTGGCCTGAAGCATGGGTGCCTTGTTGCAGGCAGCAAGGCACTTTGCCCGTTCCAGCGTGAACATGCCATCCGACGTGGTCTGCCCGGCCTTGATGCCAAGTGCGTCCTCAAGCGCCGCGATCATTTCCTCCGCGCCGGTAAAGCAGCACGGCACATCGTCACACACGTGCAGCACCCACTTGCCAACCGGCTTGTCGTGGAACAAGGTATAGAAACCAACTACCTCGAACACGTCGGTCGGCGGCAGTTCCAGAATCGCCGCAACCTCGCGGATGGCCTCGTCGGTCAGGTAGCCATACTCATCTTGCGCAATGTACAAAAGCGGCAGTACAGCGCTGCGCTTCTGCGCGTAGCGCGCCACAACAGTGTCTATCTCCTGACCATGCTTTTCACGTAATGCCATAGAGTTCCCTTATCCTTAAGACGAAGGACGAAAGACCAACTTATGCTCCTCCGTCCTTCGTCTTCCGTCCTTCGTCCCTAACGATCAACTTCACCAAGAATTGGGTCCATGGAGGCAATCAGCGCGACCAGGTCGGCTATCTGGCTGCCCTTGGCCATATGCGGTAGTGCCTGCAGATTAACGAACGACGGCGCGCGGAAGTGAACGCGATACGGCTTGGGACTGCCATCGCTGACCACGTAGGTCGCCAACTCACCGCGTGGTGATTCGATGGCCGCCAACGCATCGCCGACCGGCGGCTTGAAACCCTCAGTCCACAGCTTGAAGTGGTAAATCAACGACTCCATGCTGCGCGTGATCTCAATCTTGGGCGGCGGCGAAATCTTGCGATTCGATGTCGCATACGGACCCGGACCGATGTCCCGCAGCCGATCGAGCGCCTGTCGGCAGATCTTGACGCTTTCGCGCATTTCCGCCATCTTTACAAGGTAGCGATCGTAGATGTCGCCATTCCTGGCTATTGGCACATTAAAATCATACGTTTCATAGCCACAATACGGCATGTCCTTGCGCAAATCCCACGCCACGCCTGTGGCGCGCAGTGCCGGGCCAGTGAGGCCGTAGGCAATCGCAGCGTCCGCGTCGATTACACCGACGCCGATTGTACGCTCCAGCCACAACGGATTGCCGGTAACCAGATTGTCATACTCGTCGATGCGACCCGGCATGATGTCGAGAAACGCAGCGACAGTCGCTGGAAACTCTTCCGGCAGGTCGTATGCCAGCCCACCGACGCGGAAGTAGCTGGTCATCATGCGCGCGCCGGACACAAGCTCGAAAATATCAAGAATCTGCTCGCGCTCACGGAAGCCGTACATAAACATGCTGGTCGCGCCGAGGTCCAGCACATGTGTGCCGAGCCACACCAGATGGCTATTCAGGCGCGTCAATTCAGTCATTAGCACACGGATGACCTGCACCCGTTCCGGAATCTCACAGTCGAGCAACGTTTCAACTGCCAGCACATAACTCAGATTGTTGGAGAGCGGCGCGAGATAGTCCGTCCGGTCAGTCAGCACAACGGCTTTCTGATACGTCTTGCTCTCCATGGTCTTTTCGATACCAGTGTGCAAGTAGCCGACGTCAGGCGCGACATTGACCACCGTCTCACCATCAAGCTCTACCACAAGGCGAAGCACGCCATGGGTACTGGGATGGTGCGGCCCCATGTTGATGACCATATTCTCATGCGGACCTGCCATCGCCGGCTTGGTAATGTCCTGGGGCGCAGGCACGGAATATATTTTGTCAGGCGGTGTTGCAATTGCCATAGCAACCTCATTAAGAAGGGGGAAGGAAGAAACAAGAAAAAAACAGAAAGTCGCCGCTTATTTCTTGCCTTTCATGCTTCCTGCTTCATTCTTCTGCAAATGGTTTGCGCGCGTAAACTTTATCTTCGTTGATCGTAAACGCGACCTCTTCATAGCCGAGCGGCACGTCCTTACGAAGCGGGTGTCCAATCCAATCTTCCGGCATCATGATGCGGTACAGGTTGGGATGGCCTGTGAAGGTAATGCCAAACAGGTCGTACGCTTCGCGCTCTTGCCAGTTCGCCGTTGCCCACAACTCCGTCAGCGTAGGCACAGATGGATCATTCTCTGGGACGCCAACCTTGAGGCATACGCGCCGACGATTCTTGTGCGACAGTAAGTGGTAGACCACCTCGAAGCGCGGCGTACGTCCCAGATAATCCACGCCGCACAGATTCTCAAGGAAGTTGAAGCTCAACTCCGAATCGTCGCGCAGAAAACGCGCCACATCCACGATCTGTTCGCGGTCGATACGTACGCTCAGTTGGCCGCGAAACTCACGTGTCTCGCTGACAGCGTCGCCCATCTCGGCGCGCAAACGTTCAATAACTGTTGTGTTATCCATAGGTTATGCCAATCCAACAATTTACCATGTGCAATCTTAGACGTGGATTGCCTCACGCGCGCGCACCGTGCCGTCGAGATGGGTGCGCCGGACTTTGTCATGCAACTGCATGATGCCGTCGATCAACGCCTCAGGCCGCGGCGGGCAGCCAGCGATGTATACATCAACCGGCACCACTTCGTCCACACCCTGCACAATCGCATAATTATTGAACACGCCACCGCACGCCGCACAGTCGCCCATGGCAATCACCCACTTCGGGTCGGCCATTTGGTCGTATAGGCGCCGTACCACCGGGGCCATCTTGCGCGACACGCGCCCGGCCACGATCATCAAATCGGCCTGACGCGGCGAGGCGCGGTTGATCTCCATGCCGAAGCGCGATGTATCATAATTAGCCGCCTGTGCGCCCATCATCTCGATCGCGCAGCAGGCCAGACCGAACAACAACGGCCACATCGCATGCGTGCGGCCCCAATTAATCACCTCTTCCAACGAAGTGGTGATAACCCCCATGTCACCAGCTTTTTGCTCTAATCCCATTGGAGAGCACCCCGCTTCCAGATATAAATGTACCCAACTAATAAAATCAGCATGAACACGCCCATCTCGATCAGCCCAAACAGGCCAAGTTGCCGATACACCAGCGCAAATGGAAAGAAGAAAATAACTTCAATGTCAAAAAGAATAAACAGCATTGCAATGCGATAAAATTTGACATCGAAGCGGCCCTGCGCCGAGCCAATCGGCACCATGCCAGATTCATACGGCATGGTCTTGCGCGGCGTCGGATGACGCGGCCCAAGGAAGCCTGAGAACACAATCACAAATACGGCGATGAAGAGCGCAACGAGGAAAAGCGCCAGAATAGGGATATAGGCCACAAGCATCGGTAGGCTCCTTACACAAACACGCGGTCACACCGAACGCAGCTGCGCTACTTCGCCGCAGCTCAAATGAGCATGAGTGCTGTACAACGCCTTATTTCATCATGCATTATACCCCGCTATGAGTTTGTGTCAAGAAGAACAAAGTCGGACGGTGAACGATTGATGAGCCTTTGGCTTCGCTCAGACCAGATTTTATAAAGATAAAACCTAAAATCATAAATCGAAGGACTTTGGTCCCATTGCAGTGCGGCAAACGCCATGCTATACTGCGCTACACTCCAATAAAAACTGACCACACCTATGGAGCAGCTATGCAACCGTTAACGTCTGTGAAACTCAGCGACACCGTGACAACCGACCAGCCGATGCTGCCGCCGCGCCCGCGCAGCCTTGAAGATACCGGCTTATCTATTTCGTACGTTTCCGATCTTGTGATTCGCGCCTTGTACATCGTCGGTGAGATGACCGGCCAGGCAATCGTCGAATTGCTGCACCTGCCGTACGAAAATGTGATCGACCAGGCGATTGCGTACCTGCGGCGCGAGCAGATGTGCGAGGTGAAGGGAACCGGCGGCATTGGCGAAAAAGCGTACCGTTATCAGGCTACTACGCGTGGAATCGAGCGCGCCAAGGAAGTCGGCGAGCGCTCGCAGTACCTTGGCCCGGCGCCCGTGACGCTCAAGGCGTATGCCGACATGATGAAGCGCCAGTCTACCCAAAACATCCATGTAAGCGAAGATAATATTCGGCAGGCATTTTCGCACCTTGTTATCAGCGATGAGTTGCTCAAGCAGGTCGGGCCGGCAATTAATTCTGGACGCTCGATCTTTTTGTTCGGCCATGCTGGCAACGGCAAGACCAGCATCGCCGAGTCGGTCGCCAAACTGCTGTCCGATCTCGTCGTGATCCCCTACGCGGTTATCATTGACGGGCAGATTATTCGCGTATTCGACCCAATTCACCATGAGGCGCTGCCGGTCGCGCCCAGCCAGGAGCAATTGTACGACCGACGTTGGGTCGTTTCGAAGCGCCCAGTTGTGGTGGCAGGCGGCGAGTTGAACATGGATTCGCTCGACCTGGTATACGACGAGTACAGCAAATATTACGAAGCGCCGCTCCAGATGAAGGCCAACGGCGGATTGTTCCTGGTCGATGACTTTGGCCGCCAGCAGATGCGCCCGCGCGACCTCCTGAATCGCTGGATCGTGCCGCTCGAAAAGCGCGTGGACTACCTGACGCTTCATACCGGCAAGAAGATCGAGGTGCCGTTCGACCAGCTTATTATTTTCTCGACCAACATCGAGCCGAAGCAACTCGTTGATGAAGCGTTCCTGCGGCGCATTCGTTACAAGATCGAGGTTGGCAACCCAACGCCCGCCGAATACCGTGAAATCTTCCGGCGTGTGTGCAAGAGCAAGAACATCCCGTACAGTGACGAGAGCTTGCGCTATTTATTCGAGCAGGAGTATGCCCAACGCAAGCTTGAGTTACGTGCCTGTCATCCTCGCGACCTTGTTGACCAGGTGGTTGACCTGGCGCGCTTTACCCGCCAGCAGCCGGTAATGTCGCGCGAACTGCTGGCAGCGGCATGTAAATCGTATTTTGTCGAAGTGTAAATCTCGAACTAAGGAAAGGTAGAAGGACGAACGCTTGGTGTAGCTACCAATTTGTTCGTCCTTTTCCGTTTATAGGCGTAAAGGACTCCCTCCATTGTCGTAAAAGGTGCATGCCATGCCCTCGGAAGAAGAAATTGCCCACCAGCAAAAGCTGCTCGGAATTAATCGTCGCAACCTAGCACATTACCTCAGCCAGCAAAACTCGCTTGGTGCAGCCTACACACCACCAGGTGTAACCAACGGCATCATTGAATCGCGCAGCAACATCAGGCGTATTAAAGGCATTTTGCACAACTGGAATGTGCAATTTGAAGATCATCCTGACGACGAAGCGCCCATTGAACAAGCCAGTAGCACACAAGAAAGTGACGCGCCGCAGCAAACGAAAGGAGCTGCCGTGAGTGCATTTAATCAGCCGAACTGGAATGTGCAGAACGTGTACAACATCGCTGGCGACTTGCACATCTCCTCCAATCCAAGCAAGGACGAATTGCTGACAGCCTTGCGCCAACTGCGGGCTGAGTTCGACAAGGCCCGGGATCTGCCCGCCGACAAAGCCGACGAGATGAAGGAAGACCTCGACAGCGCGATCAAAGCGGTGGACAAGCCGCAGCCGAACAAAGAACGCGCGGTCGAGCGGCTGACGACCATTCAGAAGGTATTGGAGAGCCTGAAAGGCAGCGGTGAGTCGGCGCTCGCGTTGGGCGCCCTGATCGGCAAGGTGATTCTGGCCGCCCAGGGTTTGCATTTTTAGTTGCCCCCATCTTCGACTCCTCTCCCAATTTTGGAGAGGGCAGGCGCATAGCCACGGGGTGAGGGAACCAACAGCATGGCAGATAAACCAAATTTCAAGCAGCCGAACTGGCAGCCACAGACGGTCTACAACGTCGCGGGCAACCTCAACCAGGGCATGCCCGGGCCGTCGCAGCCCTCGCGCATCCCGTACCCGCGCAACCAGAGCTTCGTCGGGCGTGACGCTGAACTGCGGCAACTCGACGCATGGCTGGCCGAACCCGGCGCGGCGGTGATTGTCACCGGGCTGGGCGGCACGGGCAAGACCCAGCTTGCGACCGAGTACGCCCACCGCTGCGACGCCGAACCGCGCCCGCTGGCCCGGCGGCGTTCACTGGGTGTCCATGAGCGATCCCGACAACATCGAGAGCAACGTGGCCGCGCTGTCCCCGCTGCTCGGCATTGCCGCCGACCTGCCGCTGCCGGAACAAGTGTCGCGGGTGCAGCAGGCATGGGCCATGCCAACGCCGCGCCTGCTGGTGTTCGACAACTGCGAAGAACCGGCGCTGCTGAAGGCATGGCGGCCAACCAGCGGCGGCACGCGGGTACTCATCACCGCCCGACGCGCCGATTGGCCGCGTGCCACCGCCCGCAGGCTTGAATTACCGAGCCTGCAGCGCCATGCCGCGCTGGAACTCCTCTGCCGCCCGCGCGCCGATGAACTCGGCATGCCGATTGAGCGCCTCACCGCTGACTCAGACGCCGACGCGATCTGCGCGCACCTGGGCGACTTGGCGCTGGCGGTGCATCTGGCCGGAGCCTATCTGGAACAGCGCCCATACCTGCCGCTCCATACTTTTCTTGCTGAACTGAAGGCTCAGCCACTCGACCATGCTGCGCTAACGGCGCTCGACAGCGACACACCGACCGAGCACCTCGCGCATGTCGCGCAAACCTTTGCACTATCGTTTGCTCTGCTCGACGACCGACGACCAACGATGGGCGATGGACCAGCAACTGACGATGAAAGCAGTGTTAACAGATTGGCCCGGCGCGTTCTTGACCTTGCGGCACACTGCGCGCCCGGCGAGCCGATCCCACTGGAATTGCTGCGGCGGGCGGTGATGGACGACGGACCGCTGACCGCTGACGATGGATCAACAAATGACGAAGAGATAACACCTCCGAACGAAGAATCGGTCGTCCGTCGCCAGTCGTCCATCGTCGATCCCTCTGATGCCATCCACCGCCTCGTCACCGTTGGCCTGGCGCGCTATGCCGACGAGGGTCGCTCACTGACGATCCACCGACTGGTGGCGGCCTATGCGCGGCGAGAGCAGGCGGATACTGACTCAATCGCAGATGCACTAACCAAGGTGCTGCGAGATATATCTCGTGAAGTGGGCGAGGCTGGTTTGCCTGCTGCCATGCTGCCGGTACTGCCACACGCTCGTCATGCCGCCGACGCAGCCGAACAGCGGGGTTCAGAGTACGCCGCAACACTGCTGAACAATCTTGGCTACTACTTCCAATCCATTGCAGATTACAACACTGCCCGCACCTTATATGAGTGCGCTCTGGATATTGATGAGAGAACCTTCGGCCCTGATCATTATAGGATAGCCATACGGCTCAACAACCTTGGTGGTGTGGCGCACGCCCTAGGCGACTTCTCTGCCGCCCAAACTCTTCTCGAACGTGCCCTCCAGATTGACGAGGCTACTCTCGGCCCTAACCATCCCTACGTAGCTAGAGATGTCAATAACCTTGGCTTGGTGGCGCAGAAGCAGGGTGACCTCCAGGCCGCTCGCACCCTTATTGAACATGCCATCCAGATTGATGAGCAAGTCTTCGGCCCTAACCATTATAGGTTAGCCATACGGATCAACAACCTTGGCGAAGTCGCTCGACAGCAGGGTGATTACGCTAGTGCCAATATGCTGTACAAGCGTGCATTGCGCATTAATGAGACCAGCTTCGGCCCCAAGCATCCCAAAGTGGCCGAAGTTGTAAACAACCTCGGCTTGGTGGCAGAAGCGCAGGGTGACTTTCCTACTGCCCGTGCCTTATTTGAGCGCGCTCTGTACATTTGTGAGGCACAACTAGGACTGGACCATCCACGAGTTGCCATTGTTCTCAACAATCTTGGCATGTTGGCGAAAGCCGAAGGCGATCTCACTGCCGCTTGCACCCTTCTCGAACATGCCTTGCGCATTTGGGACGAAAAGCTTGGGCATAATCATCCAAACACACAGACGGCACGCAATAATCTCGCAACGGTGCTAGCGCAGATTGACGCGCATGCGAACGACAAAACGAACGGCACGTAAGGTGCGTTCATCGGGTACAATGTCAGCATAGTGCATCGCATTGAACGACATGGAACCATGATGAATAACACCGACACTCTGCGCGCCGCCTTGTGGGATATGGATGGCACGCTGATCGACTCTGGCGAGTACCACTGGCTGTCATGGCAGGACGTGCTCGCCGCTGAGGGACGGTCGATCACCCGCGATGAGTTTGTAGCCTCATTCGGGCAGCGCAACGACACGATTCTGCGCGGCTGGTTCGGCCCGGATTTATCCGACGCCGAGGTCATGCGGATCAGCGACATTAAAGAAGCGCGCTACCGCGATCTGGTGCGCGAACGCGGCATCGACCTGCTGCCGGGCGTGCGCCCCTGGATCGAGCGACTACATGCCGAGGGCTGGAAACAAGCGGTAGCTTCGTCCGCGCCGCTCGAGAATATCCTCACGATTCTTGATGTGATGGGAATCGAAGCGTTCTTCGACACAATCGTCTCCGCTGAAAACGTGCAGCGCGGCAAGCCCGACCCACAGGTCTTTCTGCTGGCTGCCGAGGGCGTGAGCGTGCCACCGGAGCGCTGCGTGGTGATCGAGGATGCGCCTGCCGGGCTGGAGGCTGGTAAGCGCGCTGGCATGCGAACAATTGGCGTGCGCACCTCGCATCGCAACCTGGAGGCCGATATCGTCGTCGATACATTAGACCAATTGCCAGATGACGCTTTTGATCGCTTATTAGATTAACCATAAAGGCACGAAGGCCACGAAGAAGTTGGTATCAAACTTGAACACTTGTGAGCCGGGCTGGTTGCATTATTCTGCGACGCCATTGTCATGTTGAGCGAAGCGAAACATCTCATCGCTGTTCCATGAGATGCTTCACCCTTCGACAGCGCTCCGTTCAGCATGAACATGGTGTTCCCTTACTGCTTGATATTAATCTCTTCGTGGCCTTCGTGTCCTATGTGGTTCAGTTATCATGAAACTCACGCCAGAACTGCTGCTTTCAGCCTATTGCCAGGGCGTGTTCCCCATGGCGCACGACGACGGCATTTATTGGTACGATCCTGACCCGCGCGCGATCATTCCGCTCGACAAGCGGTTTCACGTACCACGCCGTCTGCGGCGCACCGCACGCAGGGGGCGCTTCGATGTGCAGGTGGACACCGCCTTCCGCGATGTCATGGAGGCCTGCGCCGCGCCGCGCCCGGATCACGAAGGGACATGGATTTCGCCGGAGTTCGTGGATGTGTACACTGAGTTACACCATCTCGGCTTTGCGCACAGTGTCGAGATATGGCGTGACGGGCAGTTGGTCGGCGGCCTGTACGGCGTAGCGGTGCGCGGGCTGTTCGCGGGCGAGAGCATGTTCAGCCGCGAAGCCGACGCCAGCAAGGTCGCGCTGGTGCATCTGGTCGAGCGGCTGCGACATGGCGGATTTGTGCTGCTGGATACGCAGTTCACCACCGAGCATCTCCAGCAGTTCGGCACGTTTGAAATTCCTCGCAGCCACTACAAGGCGCTGCTCGCACAGGCGCTCATAGTTGAGGCTGTTTTCTAACCGCAAAGAACCCAAAGATCAAAGCGACAAGCTTTTCGTGCCCTTTGCGGTTTATGTACCTGGAGAAGTGCATGCAACGACGAACACTCTGGATCATCGGCGGCATTGCGCTGGTAGCCGCCATGCTGCTGTGTACTTTGATTGGCGCGGGCGGTTTCCTGTTGTACCGCTCGGCTAACACGCAGGCGCGGCAGGTCAGTGATGGGTTTGCGACCATGGAGGTCGAACTCAGCACGTCGCAGGCGCGTCCCACAGAATCAGTCTTCGATGCAGCCACCACCACGCCGCTACCAACGACTGACGAAGAAGCATTACCTACCTTTGTACCCTCTGCACCAAATGAAGCAACAGCACTACCACCTGCGCCGCTCAGCAATGAAACACCGACGTCGCGCATCGAGCGCCCACCAAATGCAGACACCTACACGCCCGCGCCTGTGGACATGCCGACTGGACCGCTGCCCGACTTCGGCGCAGCGCTCGCGCCTGAGTTGCGTGGCGCGCTGGCGCAGTTCCCCAACGCAACCACATACCAGATCAACGCCCGTCTCGATCCGGCGGCGCGCACAATCAGCGGCGCGCAGGTCGTGCATGTAACGAATACTGAAAATGTGGCGCTCAACGAAATCTATTTTCGCCTGTACCCCAACGCCGCGTTCTACAACGAGGGCAATCTCGCCGTGCAGGACGTGCAGATCAACGGCGCGCCCGCGCAGACCGCGCTGGAAGTGGACGACACCGCGCTCAAGATCGCGCTGCCGCAGCCGCTCGCGCCGGGCCAGCAGGTCGCGCTCAGCATGCGCTTCGTGACCACCGTGCCAACCAGTGGCGGCTACGGCATCTTTCGCTTTGCCGACGGCATTTTTTCGCTGTACAACTGGCATCCCGAGCTGGCTGTATACGAAAATGGCGGCTGGCTTCTCAATCCGGTGACAGCGCAGGGCGATCCAACTAACACCGACGCATCGAACTATAGCGTCATATTTAGCGCGCCCGACGGCTACCAGATCGTGACCAGCGGCGTGGAAGCCGAGCCGACCCGTGCCAATGGCGACACAACGTATCAAATTGTCAGCACTCTCACGCGCAATTTCGTCATCGTGGCAAGCGATCAGTTCCAATCGGCCACGCAGCAGGTCGGCAATGTCATGGTGAATTCATATTATTTACCGAAGGACGAACAGGGCGGCAAGGCGGCGCTCCAGACCGCGGCGTCAAGTGTCGATCTGTATTCCAAACAATTTGGCGCGTACGCGTACCCGGAGATGGACGTGATGGAAGCACCGCTTGGCGGCGGCGCGGCGGGCATGGAGTCAACTGGACTGATCATGCTAGGCGAAGAATATTACAGCCCAGAGCAAGCAAATCAGTTGCGCGGCCTTGAAACGCTGGTTCCCGGCGCGGACAAGATCAGCGTACTCGGCTTCATCACTGCGCATGAAACGGCGCACCAGTGGTGGTACGGCGTGATCGGCAGCGACGCCTACAAGCAGCCGTGGCTCGACGAAAGCCTGACCAACTGGTCGGCAGCGTTTTACTACGATAAGACAGCAGGCGCACAAGCTGGTGCATTAGCACGAGATCTGTTCATCAGCACGCCCTACATGGCAACGCTCGCGCAGGGCGACGAAAAACTCGACCAGCCGGTCGACCGTTTCAATGAGACAGAATACAGCGCGATTGTGTACGGCAAAGGCGCGTTGATGTACGACGCGTTGCGGAAGCAAATCGGCGACGAGAAGTTCTTTGCATTCCTCCAACGCTACTACCAGCAGCATGAGTTTGGCCGGGTGGATGGCCAGGAATGGGAAAAGACGCTGGCCGCCGTAATCGGGCAAGAGCAGGCCGACGCGTTCTACCAGAAGTGGGTCGAAGGCAACAGCATCAAGCCCGCAGATTTGCCACCGGGCGGCCCATTGAGCCAGATGTTCGGCAACATGGGCGATTTGAATCAGCTCGTGCCGACGCCAACGCGGTAAGTGTAAAACGTGATGCCGAATGCGTGATACGCATGTTCTGAATGAACATGCCGCATTGTCATGCTGAACGGAGCGCTGTCCTGAGCGCAGTCGAAGGGTGAAGCATCTCATTATGATTTGTTGAGATGTTTAGCTTCGCTCAACACGGCAAAGCAGCGCATAAAGAGTTTAGCTATAAGGTTCGTGCGCCCGTTTCCCCTCACTCCCGGTCCCGCTCCCGTTGAGAGAGAGGGGTGGCGCGGCAGCGCCGGGGTGAGGGCATGTGCTAACGTAACAAAACACTACATTTACGCTCTGCGCTCGCCGCTCGCCACTTGATCCCTACTGCGCAGGCCGCTGGCCGAGCGTCACAGGAATGTGCTGCTCGGTGCCATCGCGCCGCACCGTGAGCGACACCTTATCACCGACATTGGCATCCATTTCAAGAAAGCCGATCAATTCATCGGCGCTATGCACGGCCTGATCATTAATTGCCGTGATGATATCGCCATGCGCAATGTCAGCCGGCGTGCCGCTGCGCAGCCCCGCTTTGTCTGCCGGGCTGTTCGGCAGCACGCCGGTGATCAGCACGCCCTGCTGCACTGGCAAGTTGTACTGCTGGGCAGTAAACGGCTCGATGTCGCTCATGCTGATGCCGATCCAAGGGTGCGCGTAGCTGCCAGTGCTAATTAGCGCGGGCGCAACCCGCGCGACCATGCTGGCCGGAATTGCGTAGCCAACGCCCTCGAAACTGCCGGACGTGCTGCTAATCGCCGTGTTGACGCCGATCACCTCGCCACGAATATTGAGCAGCGGCCCACCTGAATTACCGGGATTGATTGCAGCATCGGTCTGGATCAGGTTTGGAAGGCTGTAGTTGCCTTGCTGCGAGGCGCGCAGCGTCCGCCCAATCGCGCTGATGACGCCAACTGTTAGCGTGTTCTGCAAGCCAAACGGATTGCCGATCGCTACCGCTGTCTGCCCCACCTCAACCGTCTGCGAGTCGGCCAATGTCAGCGGCGCAGAGCCTTCCGGCAGTTGATCGACTTTCAGCACTGCCAGATCAGCGCCTGAGTCGCTGCCGACAAGGCGCGCGCTCACCATGGTGCCATCAGCGAAGCGCACCTCATACGCTGACGCGCCTTCGACAACATGGTGATTTCGTCACGATGTGACCCTGGTCATCCACCAAGAAGCCGGAACCTTCCGCAAACGGAATAACCTGGTCAGATGACGGTGCTCCGTCGACAGCCGGATGCTTACCGGCAACCTCGATGCTGACCACCGCTGGATTGACGCGACGATATAACTCAACCAACACCTGTTGCTCTTGATCCAGCGCATTGGTCAGGTTCGGGGCCAGTGTCGGGACAGGTTTGGAGGGTGGCAGCGGCGCAGAGGTTGGGCGCGGGCCGCTAGGGGCGCTCGGCAACACCGCGACCTCACGGGTGGGAACAGCTGTCGGCGCGCGTCCAATCCTGATTGGCAAGTTCACATTGGGCAGCGAGCAAGCTGCCAGCATGGCGGCAGTGAAAAGCGCACCCAGGACAAAGCGTAAGGAACGCATCGTTCGTCTCTTCTTCTAGCCCGGCGCTCAATCCGAGCCATCAGGCTTGAGAGAGCGGTGCCGGAGCACGTGTTGCGAGGAGGCCAGGCCAGATCGAGCAAACGAACAGCCCGGCGCTAAAGCCAGCCAGCGCACCGTTGAGCAGCAGCACGCCAAATGGCGCGGCAGGCCAATAGTTAATTTCAAGCACCCACAAAGTAAACGGCAGCGCGGCGAGTGCCAGCCGTAGCGGCCAGGCTAATCGCATAAGGCGATCAATGATCGATGATTGACGATCGGCAAAACTCTTTCTTATCGTCGATCGTCGATCATCGATCGACCGGCAAATTGTCATATACGCCAACCACAGCCCAATTGTCGCGCCCCAACAGCGCGCGCAGACCGCCATGGGATGACCGAACAGCATGTACGACTTGGCGGGCGTCGGGCAGATATATGTAGAGAGTATATCACGCGCCAGCCAACCCGAAGCGGCGAGCAGCGGCAGCCCGGTGGCCTGAAATAACGGCGCGATGATCGGGCCGAGAAACAGCACCATCAGTACAGCCTTGAGCGGCCATGTCGGCCATGCGCGCGCAGGCACTGGCACAGAGCGTAGATTGTCGAGCGGTTGTGAAAGCATAACGTCCTATGATTCGCCATTTTCATGGACGGCAGGCTGCACGCTCGGAAGCGCCCGCAGTCGTCGCCACATACGTGGAAGAATCAGCAATTTTTCGGCCAGCGACAAATGCGTGCGCTGCGAAAACACATCGTATTTATTGGCAACAATTTTGTTCAAAATACCGCGATACACTTCCGCCGCTGCACCAATCGCGAACTGGCTGTCGCGACTTAATAGCGCGATCCCCGGCCATGCTTCCTCGTACAAGGCATGCGCGCGCTCGATCTCGAAGCGCATGAGCGCGCGAAAACGCTCGTCGCAGCGCCCTTGCAAAATATCGTCATCGCACAGGCCAAAGCGCTGCAAATCTTCTTGCGGCAGATAAATCCGCCCGCGCTGCGCGTCCTCGCCGACATCGCGCAGAATGTTGGTAAGTTGCAGCGCCACACCGAGCGACACCGCGTAGGGTGTAGCACCTTCCTCATGGCCGATGATGTGCATCGAAATCAGGCCGACCACTGAAGCCACGCGGTAACAGTACAGCCACAGATCATCAAACGTCGCATAGCGGCTGACGGTCAGATCCATTGCCACACCCGCTAGCAATTCATTGGCGAGCGCCTGCGGAATGCTGTACCGCGTGACAGTATCTTTCCATGCCACCAACACCGGATGACGCTGCGGCGGCATCGGTGCCTGCGCGAGCGCCACCCAATGCGCGAGTTCCCGCTCCACATCTTCGCTCAACTGATCCACAATATCGTCACTTGTGCGGCAAAATGCGTACAGCGCGCGAATGGCAACCCGCTTCTCAAACGGCAGAAATTGCGAACTCAGAAAAAAGCTGCGTGAATGAATGCGCGTGGCATCAACACACCAGCGATATGCTTCCTCCAGCGAGAGCGGCGGCTGATCAGGATCAGCGCTGTGCAAGCGGCCAGGAAGCTCATGTTCAATCAAACGGCGCAGCGCAGACAGCAACGCCGATGCTTCATCCGGCGGCACCTGCCGTGAGCCGTGAACTGGCGCTACCCAGGGAGTAGATTGGCGGAGTGACAAAGTGCTCTCCTTACAACATCACACGCCGGCGATTACAGCATCCCGGCCAAGGCTCGCCGTTATTGCAGAGCGCCCAGCACCATCTACTCGCACTTGCACATGTAGTGTACCACAAGCCAGGCGACATTGATATTGACATTCATGACGCAGTGGATCGCTTATTTGGCCCACATGTTCCGCAACAAACGGTTATGTACCATACGCTTAGGCGTCAAGAGCGGATGTTGAAGGAGGCTTGAACAACGCCGTCACAGTACTCACAACCTCGCGAGCGTTCTGTCCAAGATAGACACCTGGCATGGACTGACGAACCTGGGCGTCTATGTTGAAGATTTGCCCACCATAGCCAATCCGCAACTGTGGTGCAAACTGTTGCAAACGGTTTGCAACAGCAACGAGCTGCCGTGCCGTTTCAGGCATAGAAGCCGCCAGACACACCATCTGCGGTTGAACAGCGCGCACCGTTTCCAGCAAGTCACTTGGTGGCATTTGCGGTCCCAGGTAAATAACGTACCAGTTGCGCCGCATCAAGAACAGCGCCACAATCAGCACGCCAATGTCGTGCAGCTCGCCAGGCGCGCATGCCACAATGATCGTGCCATGCGTCGCAACAGGCTCGGATGCACTGAGCAGCCCCGCTAACTTGCGCCGCACAAATTGTGTAGTAAAGTGCTCGATCGCAACACTAATTTCGCCACGATGCCAGCGATTACCAACTTCAACCATCAGCGGCTCGACGATTTGCAAGAGCACATCTTCAAGGGGATACATCGCGAATGCTTCGGCCATGAGTTGTTCTGCATGCGCCGCATCAAACCGCATCATGGTAGTGAGCAACTCATTCTGTAGCCGTTGCAGCGCCGGTGGCTCAGGGCGAGTAACATCAGGTTCCGTAATAGTAGCCGCTGCGCCCGATCCGTCCATGCTTTCGAAGCAGCCGCACCGCCTGGCTGATATTCATGCCTTCTGCAGTGCGGTCGCGCAGCCAACGAATAATAGCGATATCACGCTCAGAATAGAGGCGGTGTCCCCCGTCAGTGCGCTCTGGCTGCGGAACACCATAGCGTCGCTCCCATGCCCGAAACGTATCTGCAGGAACGTCTGTTTCACGAACAACAGCTTTGGTGTTAAAAATTGGTGTGGCAGAAAACTGCCCGAGCGGCGGCATGTTAGCCACAATGGCCTCACTTGACTCTTGGAAGCGATGACAACGAATTTCATTGTAGCATGCTGCACAGTAATCGTCAAAGAAATGCACATGTTTTGTTCAATAGCACAACAATAATGCTATCCGTATTATGTGGCACGTGTCACCGCATCTTCCATGCCCCGAACTGTCGCTTCGGCTGTGCGTCGCCAGGAAAACTGCTGCGCCCGCGCCAGCCCCGCGGCACGTAGTCGCTCGCGTAGCGCTGCGTCATCGAGCAGCGTTGCCAGCCCATGTGTCAGCGCCGCCATATCGCGCGTATTCACTTGCAGCGCCGCAGCCTGTCCTGAACCTGCCGAAGGGCCAACCACTTCGGGCAAGCTTGACGTGTTGCCGCATAGCACCGGCGTGCCACATGCCATAGCTTCGAGCGGCGGCAGGCCAAAGCCTTCGTACAACGAGGGAAAAGCAAACACTGTTGCGCCGCTGTACAGCGCGGGCAGGTCTGATTCAGCGACATTTGGGAGAAAATGAACAACTGTGTGTAATTCATGCTGCGCAACAAACGCACGCACCGCACTATAACGAGGATCCCAGTGGCCAGCGATGACAAGATGCGTTGTATTCTCGCTTGGGTTCTTAATTCTTGGTTCTTGGTGTATTTGCAGTTGCACGAACGCTTCTATCAAGCGAAGCAGGTTTTTGTGCGGCTTGTTCGAGCCGACGGCGAGCACATAGCGTTCGGGGAGATCATATTTGGCGCGCATAGCGGCAACGCGCTCTGCTGGCTGCGGCTGAAAACGCTCGTCGGCAGCCAGTGGCGTGACGATCACGCGCTCTGGCGCGAGGCCGTAGGCAGCAATCAGGTCCGCACGGGCGCTGCGCGAGATAGCGAAGATGCGCCGCGCGTCGCGTACCGCCAGCCACGTCAGGATGTCGAACAGCAGCCGGGCGCGTAGCGAGACTTCGCTAGGAAACAAGCGCGGAATAGCGTCGTAGAGCGTCACCACAACCGGGCATGGTAACCCGAAGTATGGCCGCACGTAGTACGGCGCGTGAAAGATATCAGCGTGCAACCGGTGCAGCAGACGCGGCACTGTGATCTGCTCGCCAAACGAGAAAGGGCGCGCATTGGTGGCGACAAGCTCAACTCGCGGCGCGTGGGCAAGCGTGTGCAGCCCATGGCGCGTGTTCGGCAGCGCCGGATTATGCAGCACCAGCAGCGTGTGATCATGCTTGCCGCGCGCTAGCTCGCGCAGCATATTGTACACATAGCGGCCAATGCCGGGGAAGTGGTCGTTCACATAGCGAGCGTCAATTGCGATTCGCATGATAAGTAAGAAGTATGAACTATAGCCCTTTTCTTCTGCTTTCTTCCTTCTTCCCTCTTCCTTCTGCGTGCCAGCCCCATGCATAACCGAGCGCGCTTGCATATGATGCAAGCGCCTTGAGCGGTTTGAAGCCAGGCTGCCATGACGGCGCGGCAAATGAAAACGGCAGGAAGATGTTAGGCACAAGAATAGCCGTGCGGAACAACAAGAACACGGCCATGCGCAGCGGAGAATTGAGCATGCGCCCGCGCGCCCGCGACGGATCGCGCTGAACCTCCTGCGCATGGCCATAGCCGTACAAAAACTGCTTGCGCAGCAACGCCCGCAGCGTCGCTGGAGCGGGGTGGTAGGTCCAGGTATTAGGAACGAGGATGAAGCGATAGAATGAGCGGGTGAGTTAATTCTATCGTCCGTATTCCATCGTCCGTATTCCACCTGTGCTCGCCGCACCCGCACAAAGAACTCGGTGTCGACGCCGCGCACCAGCGTTTCATCGAAGCCGCCGACCTGCTCGAAGACCACGCGCCGCATGGCGCAGCATGTCGTCGTGATCTCACAGTAGAACGAGGGCGGATCAGGGTTGCTTTCCAGTGGCACATAGACCACGGCATGTTCGATGCGCGGCACCTCGCGGGCAGTCCAGCGCTGAAACCAAGGCGCATCAGGCGGCAGCAACTTCGACGCGCCGGTGACGCCGATTGTCGGATCATGGAGCAGCGGCTCCACGAGATTCTCGATAACATGTTCGTCGCCAAGCACGGCATCGTCGTCCACAAACACCAGAATAGGCGCAGTCGTCTGCAAAACGCCCCGATTACGCGCTTTGCCGTTCGGGCTGACGCCGCGCACCACTGCGATTTCGGTGGGCTGCCATGTCTGTTGGCGCACGCTGGCAAGCAACGCATCTACATTGCCATCGAGCGAGGGGATGATCAGGGCAATTGACAGCATTGAAGGGCTGTTACTCATATGGTATGCTTAACACTGCTAAGATGGACGCCCGCCGATCCATCGCAACACGACGTACGGATGACGCAGCGCCTGTGTGATCATGCGTACTTCTCGATCATCAAAACAACCGAAGAGCCACAGCAGCAACGGATAGGCCAGCAGCGCCCCCAGGCGCAGTGTCAGTCCACTCCAATAGGGCATGTGTGCGTCGAGAAGCACTGCCATCATCAGCCCGATCTGGAGCAGCAGTGCGCGTAGAACCTTGCTGCTCTCGTACGGGATCGGATAAACGCGCTGTACTGCGCCATAAAGCAGCGTCGTCGCGAGCAGATATGAGATACCTGTGGCGTAAGCTGCGCCAGTGATGCCCCAACCCCAGCGTATAATTAGCAGCCAATTGAGTGCAAAATTGGTCAAAGCTGCCAGCGCAGTCGTTATAGCAATCACTGTCGTTTTCTTCGCCAGATTCGCGCCGGTCGAGAGCAGTGTGTAGGCACCATATGCAACCGGCGCATATGACAGCAGGGCGACAATGGGATAAACGTTGTGATACACTGGTGTGGTGAAAACGAATAGCACCTCGCGGGCAAACAACCCCAGCGCCAGCGCACCGCCAAGCGTAAAGAACGAATAGTAGGTTAGCGCCTTGGCGTAGGTGTGCAGCGCGCCATCGCGTTGTTCAATCGAGTAGGAAAACGGCCCCCAGGCATACTGAAACGTCGTTGTAATCAGCGCCATTGCAGAGATCATCCGATAGGCGACCTCGTACAGACCCAATTCCGTCGGAGTAATCGCCCGCGTCAGGAACCAGCGATCGACATAGCTCATGACCCAGTAGCTTAGATTCGCCGGTAGCAATGGCAAACTCATCGCCACCATGGTCCACAGCAGTGGGCGACTCCAGCGACCGATCAGATCGCGATTGATCCACCATCCAATCATGCTCAGTGATACTATAGCCGATCAAGATTCCAACGAAGATGCCACGCAACCCATAACCGAAACCAGCACTCAGAAGTACGCCCATGCCGGCTCCCAGGACCAGATTTCCGAGCGCCAGCATATTGTAGCGTACGAACGCAAAACGGACGCGCAAAATGAGCAACTGCGCTACATGAATCACAGTGAAAGGCAGCGACAGCAGCGCCAACCGCAGATATGGCGTGTAACTGCGTTGGCCCAGAATGTAGTCCGCAATCACAGGCGCAGCTGCAAAGGCCAGTGCCACCAATACAACCGCCCACCCCGACATGGTCCAAAAGGCTGTCCCGATGACGCGTCGCTGCTCGTTAGGTTTATCGGTATCAAAAAAGAAGCGTACCAATGCAGTATCGAGACCCAACATGATTCAGGAGTGAGAGAATCGTCAGAACCGTGTTAATAACCCCCCAGGCACCGTACTCAGCAGGCGACAGCACGCGTGTGTAGATTGGCACCAGGATAACACCAGCGAAACGGTTAAGGGCAATGCCGATCCCATAGCCAATTGTGTGGCGCGTTAGGCGCTTGAAGTGACCTAGCATCATCGTCGCTGATATGTGCTCATCGCATCCAGCAGCACCTGCTCCGTCGCTTCAATCATCTGCCCCTTGCTGAAGCGGTTCACAGCGGTCTGCCGCGCTGCCGCAGCCATCGCAGTGCGTAGCGTGTCGTCCAATAACAATCGTTCCACAGCATGTGCAAGGGCATTAACATTGCCAAGCGGAACTAGCAGCCCAGTTTGGCCATCCTCCACCGCACTCGGGATGCCACCTGCATTGCTGGCGACAACAGGCAACCCACAGGCCAATGCTTCAACAATCGTCATTGGAAACGCCTCGTAGCACAGATGTCGGCATCAAGAAGATATCGGCTACGGCAAGAAGTGTCGGCAGTTCGTGATTAGGAATGTAGCCCGCAAAGCGGACAGCGTCACCAAGATCGGCGGCTTCTCGCTCCAGCACCTGTCGATAGTTACCATTGCCAATGATCAGCAGTTGTGCGGTTGGGAAGCGCGAACGAAGCATGCGCAGCGCCGCAATTGCGACATGGAAGCCCTTCTCGTACACAAGCCGCCCGGTTGCCAGGAGCAAGGGCACTTCAGCGGCAATGCTCAACGCAGCCCGCGTCGCAGATCGTGTCTGTGGATCAGGGCGAAAGCGTGCCGTATCTACCCCATTCGGAACAACAGTAATCTGCTCAGGTGGCAGATTCATCTCACGCTGCCACTCATCGGCGACCTCGGCGCTCACGGCGATCCAGTGATCGGCGCTGCGCGCTGCCCGCCACCAGAGCAGAAAGTGGTACGGTTGGATAGTGAGCAGCCGTGCCAACCGATAGAAACCGCGCGGCGTGCGGGCTGCCTGCCAGTGGGTACGTAGCCCTCCTGTTATTGTCCCATGCATCACAACGACGGTTGGCAGGCGCAGTTCCGAGGCGGCGCGTGGCAAATAACCGAGCGCACCAGCACTTTGACTCACAAGCAAATTAAATGGTTGCAAGTTATGAATCCGCGCCAACTCACGATAGCATGCTGCCCACCACCGACGATCGTAGCGTCGGTATGAACCCGGGCCGATGTAGCGCACTGGCACGCCGCCTTCTTCTCCTATTTTCCGCCCATCCGGATGAGGGGTTGTCAGAATAAGCACTTCATGGCCGCGCGCCAGCAGGCCCTCCGCCAGGCTCTGCGCTTGAACCTCCATACCGCCGCGAATGCCGTGCGCGAGCGTCAGCCGCTGCGCGATTGCCAGCCTCATTGCGGATCCTTCCGCTGCACGGGGTTCAGACCCGCATCGATCAAGCCATCAAAAAGGAACAGCAGCGGCAGATGTGCCGGTGTCATGGAGGCGCTTAGCACTGCGCTGCTCACCCTTACAGTGACCAAGTAGCATGCCCGCCCAAAGCCCAAGTTCTTTGAGAAAGGAGTCATCTTTACAATATTGATATAGCGCGCCAGCACAGCAAGACTAGTATCGATCGAAGCGTTGTCTACGACAAGCAATTCATCCCGCGCTCGCAGCATTGACAGCACACTCTCGATACAATCAGATAACAAATCCACGCCGTTGTAATTGATAGTAATGAGCGAAGCAACAGGGCAATTGTTCATGGTATCGAGCTTCGGTGCATTACATAGATCGCGCTCTGCTGATCTGCTGCCTGTTCATAGTTAAAGCGCACAATCGCAAGCTCGTTTTCTTGCAAAAGCCTTTCAAAAAAAGAACGGCTATAACGCACGCCATGGAGCGCACCCTGCCACTCATGACGGTAACCTTGTGGATTAACTGTCACGTCAGGGACATTTTCTTCAACAAATGCAGTAAGGAAGATGAATCCACCTTTTCGTAGCATACGCTGAAACTCATTGAGATAGATTTGTATATCAGGTGCTTCCATATGTGAGAAAACGGAGAACAGATAAATGATATCGAAGTCCTCATCAGCGAATGGAAAGCGGAAAGATTTGCTTAGTATCTGGCCTTGTGGATTGTAACGTTCATTATTCACATCAAGGTGCAGAAAATGGTAATGCGGATGGTCATGCTCAATGTGATTTTGGCACCAACGAATATACTCGGAGTTGACATCTACACCTTGATAAAGATTTATCTCGCCGAAGTGACGTATCAAACCAGTAGCCAACCGTCCAACACCACAACCAACGTCGAGGATACGGCTGTGGTGCGTCGCATCACACTGTTCGACGAGCCGATCAACTTCACTCTGTGCCGAAGCGAGATAATAGGCATCATCCTTAAATTCAAGGCCACAAAGCCGAAAACGTTTGGCTGGAAGTACTTGCCCGTTGAAGAATACGGCATCACCAGCAAACATATCGCCGATACGGCAAACACGCCCGATAATGCTTCTCATCATGCGCTCTCCGTTACTTCTTTGTATATCATCAGCATGCGCTCACGCAAATGATCGAGCGTAAAGCGGGCCCGAAACCGTTCGCGCGCTGCCATACCTAATAAAATCCGCCGATCGGGCGCAGCAAGTAGCTGAATAAGGGCGGCGGCAAGTTCGGCTGCCTGCCCTGGCGCAACAAGCATCCCGGTTTCGCCAAGGATTGCGGGCATGTCACCGACGCGCGTTGCAATAATTGGGCGCGCCGCAGCCATCGCCAGAATCAATTTGGCGGGCGTCTGCATGATTCCTTCGGTCACGGCGCGTTGCGGAATCGCGATGATATCGCATGCTGCATATGCCTGCGGATATGCAGATGCTTCCAGGTAATCTGCCACAGTTACGCCGGGCATCGCCAACAGTTGAGCATGGTAGGCATTGTGTGGCGGCACGCCGGCGAAGAGCAGCCGCGCATTGGCGTGCGTTTGGCGCACGATTGCAAAGGCGTCCAGTAGTTCATCGATACCTTTATGCGGGTGCGGTGTGCCTAAAAAGCCAATTACCGGTGCCTCAATTGGCAGCCCATACGTAGCACGAAAAGCAGATCCATCTGCTGTACATGGATCAAACATGCCAGCATCAGCAGCAGTATAGACGATGGAGCCGCCGAAGTGGGCCTGCAATGCCGTCGAGTTGACCACCAACGCTGCTGGTGCCGTCCGAGCTATCTGTTCCAGTTCCAGCGCTTCGGCAATGTGCCGCGTTATCGGGCCGCCCCACAGCCACTGCCGCCAACGTGGCCAGCGTGCCACTCCTTCAAGATACAAGCCTAATTCCCAGTCATCCAGATCAAGCACTAATGGTACATGTTGCTGTTGTGCGACATGGAGCACCGTCTGTAGATGAGCCTGATTTTTGAAGCAGTGCAACACATCGCAGCCTTCAACTGCCTGCTCCATTGCAGCCTGTGCTTTCACATCAGTCATCACGCCGCGCAGCCGCACCACTGACCAAGGCAGATCGTTCAACAGCGGCGACAACGTGCCGGTATGATCCCACCCTATGAGACGTATTTGCACATCTGACATGCCAACAAAAGCACGTAGAAATGGATACACGCGCCCAATGTTGTTGTGATTGAGCGAGTGAACAATAATAGCAACGTGCAACGCAGTCATTTGGTACACACCGGGCGAGCAACGAACAAATACTGGTACGTAAAGAGATCGCGCACCCATGGGAGCAGCGCAGTCATGCGGGCATAACGATGGAACCGCGAACCGGGCGCATCGAACCAGCGAAAGTTGCGATGCGTCGCCATGATCCGATAACCAGCATCTTCAATCATAGTTTGTGCTGAGCGACGTGTGAAGAAACGCAGGTGAGTCCGATCCAGAACGCCGCGCTCACGATAATCCCAGCGACCACGCAGCAGGCCAGCAATCACACCAATGAATTGCACATTGGGCAGACTAACAATCAGTGTCCCGCCACTGGCGAGCAGCGGCCGATGGCAAACCAGTAGCGACCATGGATCAATGATATGCTCTAACACATCGGCATAGACGAGACAATCAAAACTGCCTGGGGCATAGGGCAGTTCCAACGTCTGCACATCTCCGACATGAACCACATCGAGCACGCGCGCTGCCTGAGCAGCCTGCTCGGCCACGTACTCGACCCCGACCACTACAGCCTGCTGACGCCGCTTGATGCTAGCACCAAGCGCGCCGGCACCACATCCAACATCAAGAATATGTACCGCTGATCGTGGAACATGTCGCAACACATCGGAACGCGGCTGTGTGTAATAAGCTGGTGTTATACTCATCGCGTACTTATTCACCAATCCCGCGCTCGTGCAGCAGCCGCTCAATCCGCGCAACCACCATGTCAATCGCAATCGCATTCATGCCGCCGCGCGGAATAATCACGTCGGCGTAGCGCTTGGACGGCTCGACAAATTCCAGGTGCATGGGCCGCACGATGCGCACATACTGGTCGATCACCGATTCGGGAGTACGGCCACGATCACGCACATCGCGCTGAAGCAGCCGGATGAAGCGCATGTCACCCTCAGCATCAACGAACAGTTTAATGTCCATGCGGTTTCGCAACTCAGCATCAGCGAAAATCAGAATGCCCTCCAGCAGAATCACCGGCTGCGGAGCAAGCAGGCGCGTCTCCGGCAGCCGCACGTAAGTTGTGAAATCGTACGTCGGCACGTTCACCACTTCGCCATGCACCAGCGCGTCGATATGCTGCATAAATAACGCATTGTCAAAGGCATCGGGATGATCGAAGTTCACCTGCCGCCGCTGCTCGATCGGCAGATGCGACAGATCATTGTAGTACCAATCGTGCTGCAAAAACGCGATCCGCTCGCGCCCAACCCGCTGCACAATCGCGTTCGAGACGGTCGTTTTGCCGGAGCCGCTGCCGCCAGCAACACCAATGACTAATGGCGCGCCTGATTGAGATGCCTTCATAGGAATAGGTATTTCAGCAAACGTAAAATGTACGACTATCGGTGTTCATCGGCGTGTATCGGCGGTTGATCATTCTCCCGCCAGCCATGCTCACGCAGAAACGCGCGGTCTTGTGGCGTCAGCGCGGCATGCGCCAGCAGATCAGGCCGGTGCTCCAGTGTCCGCAGCAGTCGCTGTTGTCGCCGCCAGCGCGCCACTTCGCCATGGTGGCCGGAGAGTAGCACCGGCGGCACTTCGCGCCCTTCCCATACAGCCGGACGCGTGTAGTGCGGGTATTCCAGCAAGCTATCGCCAAACGTCTCTTCTTCGGTCGAAAGCTCGTCAATGACTTCCGGCACCAGCCGCGCCACCGCGTCAAGCACGACCATCGCGCCAAGTTCACCGCCGGTCAGTACATAATCGCCGATCGACACCTCGCGGTCAATCAGCGCCTCGCGCACGCGGTCGTCCACACCTTCATAGCGCCCGCAGACCAGCACCAGCCGCTCATACGTCGCCAATTCCTCGGCCATGCGCTGTGTGAACTGCTCGCCTGCCGGCGACATCAGGAGCACGATGGACGATGGATTCGCACTAATCGATTCTTGGTTTTCGGTTCCCGGTTCTTGACCAAGCACATCGCGGATGGCAGTCGCCAATGGCGCAACCTTCATGACCATGCCCGCGCCGCCACCATACGGCGTGTCGTCGGTCGTGTGATGCTTGTCGGTCGCATAGTCACGAATGTTGTGCAGGCGAATGTCGAGCTTTCCAGCCTGCACCGCGCGCTTGATAATGCTTTCGGTCAGCGGCCCCGCAAACATTTCAGGAAAGATTGTCAGAATATCGAAACGCATAGTAACGCTGCCACAGAGATCACAGAGGGTAAAGAGATCTTGCCATACACTACACTAACTCAGCAGATCGTCAATCTTCTCTACGGTCTCAGCGATCTCTGTGGCCAAATGTTCTTCAAAAAACGCTGTCACGCGCTTGACATACGTGCGCCGGTCAGCGAAGTAGCCGCCGCAGTGTTCAGCATCTGGAATAATCCATAGCTCCTTCGGCTCACGCGCAACCTCGAACAACTGATAGGCATGCGAAACCGGAATAAGGCTATCGGCACTGCCATGAATGAGCAGCAGCGGGCGCGGGCTCACGGCTGCCACAGCCTCAATCGGGCGCACAGCCTCGAAGCGATAGCCGTAGCGCCAGCCGGTTAGCATGTCAGCCAGCGACACCACGGCACGTACCGGCAGATGATAGCGCGCCACGCCATGTGCGACGACCTCAGAGATGCCGGTGAATGGGCTATCGGCCACCACAGCCTGGATCTCCGGCGTGCGAGCCGCCAGCAACAGCGCTACGGACGCGCCCATGGAATACCCAATGACGCCGAAATGCCCATTGGGGACGCGCTGCTTGGCGTAGGCCAGCGCTGCTTCGGCATCACGCAGCTCCGTAGTACGCCAGCGAATGCTGTGCCACATCGCTCTGCCCGCGCGAGCGCCAGTCGAACAGCAAGACGTTGTTGCCCGCCCGCCACAGCGCGCTCCCGATACCCAGCAAATCAGATTTGACGCTGCGATGACCCGGCAGCCCCACCACCACGTGCTGCGAGTCAGGGCGCGGCAGCCACCAGCCGTAGAGCGTCAAACCGTCGGCCGTGCGAAATATAACCTCCTCATAGCCCTCGATGTTGGTCTCGAACGGCGAAAAGGTATAGTCGCTCATATAGTTTTGCGGCAGGCGAAAGTTCAGCCGCGCCGTCGCCACAGCCGCCGCACCAGCCAGCACACCCGCCGCGCCCAGCGTCAATGCCCCAGCCGCGCGAGCAATCTGTTGAGATATGCTATGTTTGGTATTCATAAACAAGCATGATAGCACAACCTGCTGTGCTATGATAGAGCAAGCCACGATTATTCATGCCACCAGCCGCGCGAGAAACCACCCTGCTAATGCCGCCAGCAACACCCACAGCGCAATAATAAAACCAGCCGCGATCCAGTTCGTAGGGCGGCTGGCTGCTGTAGCTGCCGCAACGCGACAATCCGCCATAACCTCGGCAGGTATCAATTTAAGCGCCAGCATGATGCCCAGCGGCACCAGCACCAGATCATCGAGGTAGCCGAACACCGGAATGAAATCGGGGATAAGGTCGATCGGGCTGAAGGCGTAGCCAACCACGCAGGCCACCACAATGCGCGCATGCCACGGAGTGCGTCGATATTTGTAGGCCAGATAGAGCGCGTAGACCTCGCGTTTAAGCTGTCGCGCCCGTTGTTTCAATGCGTTCATGGCAATAAGAAGACGTGTGCTGCACCCAACACACGCCTGTTCAACTCAACGTTAGTGTATCTCAAACAAAAGCACTGCTACCGCCTAGCTGTACGCGTACTTACGCCAGAATCTCATGCCGCTCCAACTCGCCAAGCAGCGCAAAGGCAACGTATTGCGGCTGGCGTGGCTTGGCCTTGAGCACCATGTTCGGCTTCTTCCGGCGTGCGGCCACCCTTGCGGTGGTTGCACTCACGGCACGCCGCCACCACGTTGTCCCATGTTGTCAGCCCACCCTGTGAGCGCGGCACAACATGATCAACCGTCAAGTGCAGGCGACCCGGCTGCACACCACAATACTGGCACGTTTCGCGGTCGCGGGCGAGCACGCCTCGACGCGAACACGGCAGGCGCATGCGCCGCGGAATGCGAATATAGCGAACCAGCCTGATAACAATCGGGACTTCGAGGGAGAAACCCTGCGCGCGTAGCCGCTGCTCAGCCGCCTCGACGAGTTCAGCTTTTTCTTGCAGCAACAACACAACAGCGCGCCGAATGGAGACCAATTGCAGCGGCTCGTAGCTAGCGTTCAGAACAAGAACTCGTCCCAAGGATCCACCCCTTTCAAAAGATGCACGTTTATACGCACGCGCTCTCATGAAGGGGGAGTCCCTTCGCTAGAGCGCCCTGCCTATGACATCTGTGGCGCTGGCTTGGAGCAACGCACGCCGCTGCGCCGTTCGGCTGCCGAGGCTACACGCAGGAACAACACGCATGTGCCCGCTCGCCACGCCATTAAGACAATGACGTAGAAGCCAATGACACCTTCCCACAGTGCGCCATGGCGCACTGTTGAAGGCATTATAATGATTTGCGAGATGAGCAAACACGTACAGATTCCTATCGTTTCATCCTGCCGCAAAGCATACAACATGCCTGATACAGGTGCATATAGGATACACCAAGTAGCTTTGTTCTGTCAAATAGCATGCGAACACTTTTGCGAAGGAAAAGCGCGTATAATAGCCGCATGGCGGGGGCAGCGCGCCTCCTCATGACTAAAGGAGTTTGACATGAACCGCACGGTTGTAGCAACAAACAATGCGCCTCAGGCAATTGGCCCATATTCACAGGCGATCAGCATTGAGCAACTCGTATTCTGCTCTGGACAGATTCCATTACGCCCGGACGGCACGCTTGTAGAGGGTGACGCGGCAGCACAAACGCGCCAGGTGCTGACCAACCTTCAGGGTGTCCTCAACGCCGCTGGCAGTTCGCTTGCACAGGTGGTAAAGACCACAGTGTTTTTGGCCGACATGAACGACTTTGCAGCCATGAACGAGGTGTACGCCGAGTTTTTTGGTGCGGCTCCGCCAGCGCGCTCCACGGTGCAAGTCAGCCGGCTACCGCGCGATGTGCGTGTCGAAATTGAAGCAATCGCGCTCAAATAATGCATATGAGCCATGCTGCACATGCTGGTACGATATACATTTGTACAGGTATCATTGGAGCCATGGCTTGCTGTGACACACCAAGCGCAATTTGTCAGGACATCTTTACCCACGCACCACCAGCGCCTCATGCAGGCGGCGGCGCTCATCGTCGTGCTATTTGCGCTGGCATGGCGCGCCGCGCCGGATGGTCGCCTGCATGTTGTGTTCTTGAAAACCGATGGCGATGCGGCACTGGTGCAAACCCCGGGCGGTCACTATATTCTAATTGATGGCGGCAGCGACCCAACAGCAGTGACCGCGGCGCTGGGACAGCGGCTGCCCTTCTGGCGGCGCTCGCTTGAGGCGGTGGTGCTCACAGCGACCGATCAGGCGCATGTAGCCGGGCAGGTGGCTGTGCTCGTCCGCTATCATGCCAATATCGCGCTCGCGCCGCCACTCACGGCACAAAGTAGCCTGCTTCGTGAGTGGCGGCATGAGATCGATGAGCAAGCAACGCCACTCCACACAGTCCATGCCGGCGAGCGGCTGGCAATTGATGGCATTATGCTGCACGTGTTCGCGCCCGGCGATGGCAAGGAACGCGGCGTGCTATTGCAGTTAGCGTACGGAACAACCAGTGTTGTGTTTTGCCAAAGCAGTGCTGCGGAAGATGAGGATGCGCTTGCCCGTGCTGGCGTGCTTCGTCAGGCTACCGTAGTGACCTTTCCATGGCAACGTAATCCACACACTGCACTGCTCACAGTGCTCCAGCCACGCGCCGTGGTGTTCACCGACGGCTATGAGGGAGCGCAGCCATACGAGGCCACGCTGGCGGAGCGACGGATCGGCAATGCGAAACTCTACCACGAAGCAATTCACGGCACTATCGAGTGGACTAGCGACGGCACAAAGTCATGGATGAAGACAGATAATGCGCAACAATAAAGGGCAGGTTCACAACCTGCCCTTTGGATATGCAATACTTGATCGTAGCGACTACTGATGCGTCTGCGCTGGCACCGGGTAGGTCTGCAACGGCTCAACCACCTCGATATTGTCTTTGCCGCCATAGATTGTCCACCATGGCTTGGCGCCCTTGGCCAGCACCTGGTTCAGCGCCGTGATGTTCTGCACGCCGCGATCATTGAGCCAGCGCTCCAGCCCCGCTGTGCTGCCTTTGCCAAACTCTGAGATGCCATCTTGCCATGTCGCGCGGCCACACAGCACGCCCGCAAAGTCCGTACCCGCCTCGGCTGCCAACTCCAGCGTCTCACGGAATATTTCGTCAGTTACGCCCGCACTGAGATAGATGAACGGCTTGCGTGCCGCGTTGGCCGATGTGCGGAAGTACTCCATCGCCTCCTGACGCGTGTACGCTGACTGACCGCTGTATGCGCGCGTGCCCTCAACGAACTTCATGTTGATTGGCACCTCAACTTTGAGAATATCCACGCCATAGGACGGCTTGGAAAACTCCTCCATGTACTTGGTGACATACTCCGGCTTGCGCTTGGCGAACTCAAAGCCCTTCTCGTCGCCAATGTTGTCATCGTAGGCCAGCGGCTCCAGGAAGAACGGCACATCGACCGCCGCACATTCCGCGCCCACTCGCTCGATAAAAGCGTGTTTAATTGCATTGATGTCGGCACTGTCGAAGGGGTTGTAGTACAGCAAAATCTTGATTGCGTTCGCGCCGTTCTCAACCAGCCGCCGCACGCTCCATTCTGGCAGCAGGTCGGGCAGGCGGCCCTGCACACTGGCATCATAGCCTGTCTTCTCATATGCCAGCAGCACGCCAGTGTTAGGCGCGCGCTGCTTGATCGCATCAAGGCCGTACTCCGGGTCCATGAGAATGGCGCTGGCATGCTTGGTCAAAATCTTGGTTACAATCGTCTTGAAGTTACTCAAGTCAGCATCGGAAGCCTCGCCGCCCATTGCCTTGCCAATCGCCCGTTTGAGCGAGCCGCGCTGGTCCATTGCCGCCGCCGCTATCACGCCATGCGCATCGGCGCACGCGTTGATCCCTTCAAACTTCCCCTTTGTCATGGTAACTTTTGCCATACCCAACCTCCATTCATCAACAGATGCAATGCGGTACAATCAACACTCGAAGCCTCTATGACCAGATCAACTACACTACCAGCCGAAACACAAGCAACACTACCGAAGCCGCCACCGCAAAACCACTTAACACTTGTAGCGGCGTGTGATTACCTGTGCGGACCCGCGCCCAACCAACTGCCAACGCGCATAGCCATAGCGCAATGCCCGGCATCGGAGCAAACAGCCATGTGACCGTGGCAATCGAAGCGACTGCAGTGGCATGAACGCTGATCTTCCATCTAAGATCGACAATGCTGTTGATGACACCGATCACAAACGCACATAGCAGCAGTGCAACAAAGGGGCGCGGCAAGCCGAGCGGCGTCAAAACCAGCAAGCCAACCAGCACGGTACCAAGACCGAACGCATACAACTCGTTGCGCTGCCGCCGATTTGAAACATCTTCGTCGCTATACGCGCCTTGCCGCATGCGGTACGAGAAAAAAAGTGATGGCGGCACGACCTGGGCAAGAATACAAATCAGCGCCCATTTGAATCCTTCAACATGGGTTGCCATGGCATAGTAGCCGACAATAAGAAACATTGCAACATTAAGCAGAATGGGATGAAAGATGTGCGAAAGAATCTGACCGACGACATAGCCATAGCCAGAAAGATTTGCATCTGATGGCAATGTTTCGCGTGAAACGTCAGAATGATGTGCCATGACGATTACTGTCTCCTCAGGCGCTATAATGCTGTGCGTACAATTGGTGGTAACACGCAAGCACCTGCGCTGCGGCGCGCTCCCATGTAAATTGTTTCGCACGTTCCAGGCCAGCAGCGCGAAAGTGTACGCGCAAGGCTTCGTCATCAAGGACGCGCGCGATGCCGCTTGCAATTGATGCAACATCTTCGGCGTCGGCCAACACTGCGGCTCCTGCGCCAACTTCAGTCAAACTAGAATTGTTTGCGGTCACCAGCGGCGTACCGCATGCCAATGCTTCAAGAGCAGGCAAGCCAAATCCCTCATATAATGAAGGATACACACATGCCGCTGCCGCATTATACAACGCAGGCAGATCGCTGTCATCTACAAAGTCGAGCATCCGCACGCGTTCGCCAAGCTGGAGCCGCTCGATTGTGGCAAAAATTTCGTCGTACAGCCAACCGCGCTGCCCGGCTAACACGAGATTGAGCGCAGGCCGTTGACCATCCGCGATGAGCGAGGCAAAGGCTTCAACAATACGCACGATGTTTTTGCGTGGGTTGAGCGTGCTAACAAAGAGGAGAAAATCGTTTGTCAGGCCATATTTGCGACGTACCGGCTCGTATATCGCAGATGGCAAAGGTTGAAACGCTGGTGAAACCCCAGGATACACCACGGTCACGCGCTCAGGGGGTACGTGTAGCAACCGAGTGAGATCCTGCCGGGTGGCCTCTGAGTCGGCCAGAAGCATGGACGCACGCCGTACCGAACGCGGCACGGCAGTGGAAAGGTAGCGCACCATGCTCGGCACGGCGAACTGCGGATAAATCAGAAACGAAAGATCATGAATGGTAAGCAACGATGGAGCGCGGGTCGGCGGTATGACGAAATCAGGTGCATGGAGCACGTCGATTCGCCCGGTGAATACCTCGACCGGCAGCGGCACACGAAAGCGCTGCCAGAGCTGCGTCAGGCGACGCGGAGAGAGCGGAATCGGCGCGGCGCGTACATATGGAAAATCAGCCTGGAGGCGTTGCATCTCCTTCAGAAAATGCTGGTCAGTTAATCCCCGGGCGGCATAGAACAGCACGTATTCATATGCCTGACCCTGCGCCACCACGGCGCGCACAAGCTCGCGGGTGTAGCGCCCGATGCCCGCGCCCTGCCACACCGCCGATGTATAATCAATGCCAATTCTCATACGGCAAAGGCGCGGGCTGTTTATTTGCGCTTACTGAACACATACACAATCAGCCCACCCACCACAATACTCCAATAATTAATCACGCGGTCGAGCACAGCCACTGCCGCCGCAATAGGCGTTGCGATACTGAACAGCGCTGACAACACACCAGTCACGCCACCCTCAACAACCCCCAGACCTCCCGGTGTTGCTGGAATTGTCGTCAGCAGCGACCCCATCAGCGCAACAAAGATCACTGAAGGCAGGCGCATGCTCAGGCCACCCATCGCCTCGATAACTAAGAACAACCGCAACGACTCGCACAGCCATACCAGCGATGTCAGCAGAAACAACACTGGAAAGCTGCGCGGCTTGAGCGCGCCAAGCGTACCTGCTTCAAACGAGGCGTACATAGGTGCCACTCGCTGCGGCACCACTCGACGAATAAACGGGCTAAGAAAGCGCATGGCCGCCAACCCGAATACAATGACAAGCACCAGCACAAGGCCCAGCACAAAAACCCACTGTGCGTTTGGCGGCAAGCTTGCGCCGAACACACTCCATGCCGAGACCACTAACAATGTAAACAGAACCACCATGTCCAGCAAGCGCTCGGTAAAGATGGTCCCAAATGTACGGGAAAACGACACGCCGCCATTGTGCTTGAGCAGATAGCCGCGATATGCATCGCCCAATTTAGCAGGCACAATGCAGTTTGCAAACCAGGAAAGATACAGGTATTCCAGCAAAGCTGGCAGCGACGCCCATGAGCGCTGCCCTTCCTGCACCGGAATACCTGCATTGCTCATGAGAATACGCCAGCGGAACGCCCGGATCGGAAATGTGAGATAGAATATTAGAAATCCGAGCAGAAACAGCCAGCCGTTTGCATTGCGGATATACGACCATGTTTGGGCAACATTGATATTCAGGCCACGAAAAATAAACAGAATAATCGCAAGCGCAAGCACGAATGAAATAATCGTGCGCGGATTGCGTAACGAACGACCGAGCGAGAAGCCCTCGCGCTCAACCTCAACTGCGGCAGGAATTTCCTGAGCCTCCTGCGACTCAATCGATCGTGACAGCATATCGGACGGCTCATTCATCATGCCGCGCTCCTATGAAATTGGTATTGTTTCATACATTTACGTATCGTGATGCATTTACGCATCGTGCAAAACTTCAGCTTGATACCAGTCCCAAAAATGCGCAAGCCCATCGGCGAGTTGCGTGCGGGGCGCAAAATGGAGCAGCCGCCGCGCCTTGTCGATGTTCGCAAACGTCTTCGGAGGCTCTGCGGCCGACAGTGGGCGTTCCTCGATCTGCGCGCGCAATCCTGTCACTTCTTCCACCATCTCGATAAAATCACGCAACTGAGTCGGGCTTGAATTACCAAGATTAATGGTTTCAAATGGCAGATTGGAATTTAGCGTTGCCAGCACGCCAGCAACAATATCGTCAACGTACGTCCAATCACGATACACCCCAACCCCACCATTGAACAAGGTAATAGGCTGCTGCTTGATCATGGCATCAACAAAGAGATGTGGCGTCATGTCCGGTCGCCCGCGCGGCCCGTACACAGTAAAGAAGCGTACCACCTGTGTCGGCACGCCATATTGTTGATGAAAGGTGTAGGCCAGCAACTCCGCACTCCGTTTCGTCGCGGCGTAGGGCGAGAGTGGATGATCGGCGGGTAAATCTTCGCTCCACGGCGTTGGCGAACGACCGTACACCGACGAGGTGGAAGCCACTACGAGATGCTGCGTATCGAAGCGACGCGCCGCGTCAAGAATATGCATGGTGCCGCGCACATTCACCTCTTCGTACAACAGCGGGCGCTGCACTGACGCGCGCGGGTTCGCCATGGCACCAAGGTGCGCCACATGAGTTGGCTGATATGTTTGGAAAACATGATCAACGGCTCCAGCATCGCGCAGGTCGGCTTCAATCAGCGTGTAACCACGATGGTTGAGCGCAGCAGCAATATTGCGCCGCTTGCGTGCAGGACTGTAATAATCGTTGAAATTGTCAAAGCAAATGACTTCATCACCGCGCGCCAACAGTGCATCCGCCAGATGACTGCCAATGAAGCCTGCTCCACCTGTAATGAGATATCGCATAATAGCTCACACTGTTCTTATCTGTTCGTAGCTGTTGTCGCCATTGTACTCGCCTGTTTGCTGTCAGGCATCACGGCCACCAACGCAAACACTGCTGCAAATTGAATACCCATGTTTAGTACGTGCAGATTCTCAAATAAGTTATGTCCAGCTACAGCAGCAATCACGCCGCAGCATCCAACACCAATACTGCGCCAGAACATTGTATTCGCGCAGCGCGTTTTCATCCATGCTTGATATGCTGCACTGCCAAGCCATGTGATATAGGCAAGCAACCCCACAACACCAGCCTCAGCAGCCATGTTAATATAATAATTGTGCGCATGCCCGCGCGAAACATACCATGGTGGCGCAGTTACATCCGGGTACGCCATGGTAAAGTTGCCTGGACCAACGCCGGTCAGCGGATGGGCCACAAACATCTTCACACCTGCCCACATTTGTGCCATGCGTTCCACCACCGCAAAATTTTGTGGCGTGACCGTGACCGTACTCGGATCGAACAGCGCAAAGCTTCCAACGACACTTGTTATGCGTGTGGAGAGCGCGGCAGGCAACAATCCGATGCCGCCGAGCAGCACGACCAACCCAGCAAGTACCGCGCCGACAAACACCACGCGCGCCATCTGCCGCCCAAGTGCCAGCGCCATGCCCGCAATGCCAATCGCTGCCCCGAGCCAGCCGCCCCGCGAAAACGATGCGACCAGCGCAAGAAGGAGCACAAGCACAACTGTCCACATGACGATGATAGACGATAGACGATAGACGATAGCGCGCCATCCGCTACCTATCGTCCATTGTTTATCTTCTAGCGCCCGCCATAAGACGTATACACCTAACGCCACCGCCAGGGGCCAACCCATATTCAGGTAACCAGCAAACGGATTTGGCGTGCCGATTGTGCCATACGCGCGCACATACGGCAGATTGGCAGCGATACGAAAGCTTGCTGGCCCATCGCCGCGCATGAACTGCAATAATCCAAGCACTGCCTCGCTTGCAGGCGCAATTAGCAGACAGGCAACCAGGCCAATCACTTGCCAACGCTGCCGCACGGTCTGAACAGCGATGAACCAGACCACAAATGCGACCAACCATCGACTGGTTTGGGTCAAAGCCGCCTGCTGCGAATATGGTGTGACTACAGCAGCCAGCAGCAATGCCCAGAGCAATCCACACCACAGCCAGAACATGCGGTCAAATACCAGCCGCCGTTCTGGATGCGCAAGCGCCCACACGAGCCACGCGCCCGCCGCCCACGTAACCGCCGCCTGTGTATAACTCAGGCCACCGGGCAGCCGCGCAACATCTTGCACAGGCACTGAGAGCACGGCCATGTATACGCCGAACACAGGATTGATCAATGGGAGCACTGCCGCAACACTTAGCATTGCAATGCGTGGCAACAAAGCCAAAGGAAGCATTGCCACACCAACGGCAACCAGCACCCCAAGCAGCATCCACAGCCATGGTGGTACCATTTCGTGGCGCGTCAGCGTACGAGCAATCACACAACCATCTTTTCATGAAGAAAGCGAGAGCTCATGCCAGTCAGTATTGCTGCCGAAGCAACAATGAAGCGCATTGAGCATCTCGCCGTTGACTTTATGCCTTCAACTCACCAAGCCGCTGCAATTCCTCCCGGAACCAGGGAATGGTACGGCGCAAACCTTCTTCAACATCAACACGTGGCTCCCAGCCAAGCACCCGGCGCGCCTTGCTGATGTCAGGTTGCCGGACCTGCGGATCGTCTTTGGTGCGGCTGTCCTTCTCCACAATGCCAGCTTTGTTGCCAGTAAGTTCATTGATAATCTCAGCGAACTGCCGGATCGTGAACTCGCCCGGGTTGCCGATGTTCACTGGTTCGACTTCATCAGAGAACAACAGGCGATACACACCCTCGACCAGATCCGCAACATACTGGAACGAACGAGTCTGACTGCCGTCGCCGTATACAGTCAACGGCTCGCCACGCAAAGCTTGTTGAATAAAATTCGGAACCACGCGCCCATCGCGCAGCCGCATGCGCTCGCCATAGGTGTTGAAAATACGCACAATACGCGTTTCAACACCATGATAACGATTGTACGCCATAGTCATCGCTTCGGCAAAGCGCTTCGCCTCGTCATACACACCGCGCGGACCAATCGGATTCACATGGCCATAATAGCTTTCCGGCTGCGGGTGAACCTGCGGGTCGCCGTAGGTTTCCGACGTCGAGGCAAGCAGAAAGCGCGCCCCCTTGTCTTTTGCTAGACCAAGGGCTTTATGCGTTCCTAGTGCGCCAACCTTAAGTGTCTGAATCGGCAGCTCTAGGTAGTCAACTGGCGAAGCGGGCGACGCAAAGTGAAGAATTGCGTCAAGCGGTCCGTCAATAAAGATATAATTGGTCACATCATGCTTGATAAAGCTAAACCGCTCGTGCCCCGCAAGATGTGCGATATTGTCTGTATTGCCTGTAATGAGATTGTCCATTGCGATGACGGTGTGGCCTTCCGCAAGAAAGCGATCGCTGAGATGTGAGCCAAGGAAACCAGCGCCACCGGTGATCAATACCCGCATAAATGCTCTGCTCCTTATGTGCCTGGCATGAAGTAACTACCAAGCATGAGTTTTATATATGTATTATCGTACCACAAGATGGTAACGAATGAGTAAGAGATTTATCGCAAGAAATAAACGGCTACTGATCAACTCCGTACACGCAGATTGACTAATAGGCGCCCTTCCCGGAAACCACCGCCGGAATGGTTTGCAACATGATTCGAACATCAAGTGTTGGCGTCCAGTTTTCAGCATAATAGATATCAAGCCGCACCATTTCATCAAATGATGTATCGCTACGACCAAGCACCTGCCAAAGGCCCGTAAGCCCGGGCGTCACCTCAAGCCGTCGCTTGTGCCATGACTCATACCGGCCCACTTCATCCGGTGTGGGCGGGCGCGGGCCAACCAGGCTCATATCACCTTTGAGGACGTTCCAGAACTGGGGCAGTTCATCAAAACTCGTGCGCCGCAACAGACGCCCGACCCGTGTCATGCGCGGATCGTTGCGAATTTTGAAGATCGGCCCATCAGCCTCGTTCAAGGCGGCCACCTCTGCCTTGCGCGATTCGGCATCATGCACCATAGTGCGGAACTTATAGGCGCGAAAGAGACGCCCATGTTTGCCCACACGCCATTGCTGAAAAATCACCGACCCCGGTGAGTCGCGCCAAATACTTAGCGCAATAAGGCCAGCAAGCGGCAGCACAAACGGCGAAAGCATCAACACAATACACAAATCCATGAGCCGCTTGATATACAGATTCAAACCTTTGAGCGACACTTCCTTGAGGTCAATCACCGGAATGCTGCCCAACGTTCCTACATCAACACGGTCAAAGCTTAATTCGTATAAATCTGGCGCAACTCTAAACTCAACACCTGCCATGCGGCAGGCCGTAACTAAACGCGGCAATCGGCGATTTTCCCAGAAGGGCAGCGCAAGAATAACCTGATCGATGCGATACACGCGTGTAATCGTTGCAAGTTCTTCAACCGTGCCGAGGTAGCGGAAATGACCATCATTGCGCGTGGCAGCGAGCGGCGTCCGATCATCAAGATAGCCAACCAACGCATACCCTAAGAACGGCTGCGCAACCACACCTTCCATGATCTCGCGCCCAAGCCCCGTGCCACCCACAACCAGCACGCGCTCGCGGCCATAGCCGCGCGTCCAACGCCAGCGCCGTATCTCGATAATCAGTGCGCGCGAGGCACACAGCAACACGATTATCGTGATCCATGCAAAGGCATAGATCAAACGCGAATAAAATTGATAGGGCCGAAAAATAAACAGCAGCACAATCAAAATGGCAATGCCGGTGGTTGTGCTACTGACAATGATACCCGCATGATCAAGCACACCAGCCCTGCGCGGCAGGCGGTATAATCCCTTGATTGTGTACGCACCGAGCAGCAAGACCACCATGAGTTCAATAAACGGACTGAACTCAGCAAAATCCACATAATTTGGCGCTAAAACTTCGCGCACAATCTGATTGAACGGTGTGGGCCAATCCATCTGATAGCGCATCCAGTACGCTACCACAAAGCCCACTGTTATGAGCAGCGCATCACAGAGCAACCAGATAACTTGCCCCATGAGCCGCTGAAGGCGACTGCTCCAGGACATGCGGCGCGGAGGAAAAGCACGCATACCTTGTGTAAAAGGGACTGGAGCTTCGGGCGGAGCATCAGAAGGCGTAGTGGGCATGGCGAATGATGGCTCAGAAGCCACCTCAACTACATGGTCGGGCACCACGTTCACGCGCGCTGCGTCCGCATGATGACTATTCTCCTGCGCCATTGAGCCATGTGATACATGCGGTTGTAGCGATTCAGTGAGGTATTTTTTGTGACTTCACCTTGTCTCCACCGATGAAGAACACGCAGCTACTTTGCGGAAGGTAGCGGTGCATTACCAGTTTACTCGTCGTCGCATTGTACTGGCAAACAATAACTCGCGCAAACATAAGCAGTGCGCCTACGCATGCGCGAGTACGAGTACAGTGAACATGTTATCGAATGACTGCGGGTGCCTGTTGAAAATCTCGCCCTTCTTCGTATTCGTCTTGATTGAACCAGCGAAAAAAGATCACCGTCAACACACCAAAAAAGACCAGTCCACCAATCATCCACATAAGCAGACCACCAATTTCTTGGTCATTTTTATGAGTTAAACCCCAGATTTGCGGAGCACGCGCATACGTTGGATAGAGAATTGTACTGGCGAAGGTGATAATGGCTCCCACAATGGTGGGTGGAATCGCTTCAAAGAAGAGATATAACACCTGAACGCCTGGATTCGCCGCAGGCAATTCATCGAGCGGGCTAAAGATCGGCCACCATGTCAATGTTGCAGTCGCGAAAAATGTAATGTGTTCCAGAATATGGATGTACTGATTTTCTAGTGCGGCTTCATAATATTGCGGCACGTGCCAACCAGCAAACACAACATTAAACAACAGAAATGCCACTAATGGACTTGTTAAAAAGCGTCCAATTGCGAGTGTTGGCCGGGTCTGCACCAACGGGCGCAGCAGCCAGCGCGGCGTGCCTAGCAAAAAGAACGGCGGTGCAACCACAGTGATCAGCAAGTGCTGCACCATGTGCATGCTCAGAAGGTAGCCTTCGCCCAATGTATTAATTGGCGACACCAACGCTAAAAAGAGAGTCAACGATCCAAGCAAGAAATAGATTATTTCCTTGCGTGATGCAGCCGCTGAACCCGGAAAGAGAAAGCGAAGTGGCCCAACGCACAGCAAATACGCTGCCGTCTGCCCAATTAAGCCCAGCAACAAACTTGGGTCAAGTTCCCATCGATACATAATATTCAAAAGAAGCGAAGCACAAGAAAAAACATCACATGGACGCCTATCTTTGCTTCACTTCTTGATAGGTAAACGCCATCTCAGCCCGCTATGCCGACATGCGTGGAGAAAAGTAACAAAAATGCGAGCAAAAACGATGTGGCGACGGTGAATGGCGCAAGGAACACAAACTTAAAGATACCGGCGTCACCCTGCATATGCATAAACACAGCAACGATCAGCGCGCCTTTGACAAATGCCATGCACACCAGAACAATGATCATGATGATGCTTGAAAACCACAAACCTGATGCAAAGACTTCCAGCACGGTAATGACTGCCAGCACAACGCCAACCAGCCAATAGATCAGGCTGGAACCATGCTCGCCTTCCTGTTGCTCAAACGCTTCTTCCTCATGAGTTGGCGTTGGTACATGTTGTGTGCTTGGCGAGATACGCGCGTCTGCCATACTATTTTTCCTCTCTGTATCAACAACGGGCGGCTACGCACCCCACATGGCGCTTAATCTGGCAGCAGATAGATGAGCGTAAAGATCACAACCCAGACAAGGTCGACAAAGTGCCAGTACAAACCGGCGATCTCCACGTCAATATAATCGTGTGCAGAGTACGGATGGCGGAGCGAACGTAAGAAAACGGATGTCAACCACACCACACCGAGAAATACGTGTGTACCATGGAAACCGGTGAGTACGAAGAATGTTGAACCAAACAAGCTACTGGTGAGCTTTGCGCCTTCGCTGTACAGGTGGGTAAACTCATATGCCTGGCCGCCAATAAAGCACAGCCCTAATACAGCAGTTGACAAAAGCCAGATACGGAAAAGCTTCTGATCGTTGCGCCGCACAGCCGCTAATGAAAGCACCATGGTCAAACTGCTTGCAAGCAAAATCGCGGCCAACACGCTAGTCAGGCCAATACCCAAAAATTCTTTCGGATCCTGGTAGTCCGGCCGATGCACATTAACCGACTTGTAGATCAGATAGGTTGTAATCAACGCCGCAAAAAACAAACTTTCAGAGCCAATAAAGGCCCATACACCAAGCTTACGGCTGTCAACGCCCATTGACGTTTCGGCAACATGGCCATGAACACCGGCTGGTGTATGTGTTTCGGTTAGTTCACTCATAGTGTATCCTTATTCCAGCCACTCACCAGCAGCGATACTGCTGGTGAGCAAGTCAACTCTATGCTTAATGCGCGCCGCCAAACGCCCATGAGTCGTTGTTCGCGTCGCCAACCCAGCCGTAGATACCGTACAAAATAATCAAAACGCCAATCGCTGACAAGATAAACGTGTATAGAATACCGAAGAACACTGTCATCACGCCAACCGCCACAATCAAAGGATAAATTGTCGGCGAAGGCATGTGAACGGTGATAGGCTCATTGTTGCTTGCAGCAACTGCATCAGCTTGAACGCCTGAGTCGCGCCGCACCGCTTTAGTCTGCTTGGCATGCGCCAGATCAAGCTCAGGATATTTGATATCCCAGACCGGGCGACGGCTGAACACCACTGGCGTCCGCGGGAAGTTATACGCCGGTGGCGGCGAAGCAGTGGCCCACTCCAGTGTCGAGGCATCCCATGGATCGTTGCCTGCAACGGCACCCTTGCGCGCGCTCACGACAATGTTGTAGAAGAAAATCAATACACCGAGCGCAATCGCAAATGCAGCAATGGTTTCAACCAAATTCCAAAAGTCATAGCCCATGCCAGCTTCATACGTGTAAACACGTCGTGGCATGCCCAACGTGCCGATCCAGTGCATGGGACCGAATGTTAGGTTAAAGCCAATAAACGTTAGCCAGAAGTGGATTTTACCTAGCCGTTCGTCAAGCATGTGGCCGGTCATCTTGGGGAACCAATAGTATATAGCCCCAAAGATGCCAAGAATCGAGCCGCCGAATAACACATAGTGAAAGTGCGCAACGACATAATATGAGTCAGTCTGCTGCAAGTCAATCGGCGGCGATGCTAGCGTGATGCCGCTGATACCGCCAATCACGAACATGCCAATGAAGCCGACGGCGAAATAGAGCGCCGTCTTCATGTTAATCGAGCCGCCCCAGAGTGTTCCAATCCAATTAAAGATTTTCACGCCGGTTGGCACCGCAATAAGCATGCTCGCACCAGAGAAGAAGGCATTCGCCAGCGGACCAAGACCCACCGCAAACATGTGGTGTGCCCACACAAGGAAGCCAAGGAAACCGATCGCGACACCCGAGTATGCCAGGAAGGCATAGCCAAAGTATGGCTTGCGCGAGAATGTCGAGGTCAACTCCGAAATCATGCCGAAGCTCGGCAAAATCAGGATATACACCTCTGGGTGACCGAAGAACCAGAACAGATGCTGCCACAGAATTGGGTTACCACCCTGGTCAGCCTTAAAGAAGTGCGTGCCAAAGTTGCGGTCAAACAACAGCATGATCTGCGCAGCAGTCAAGCTCGGGAACGCAAAAATCAGCACAAACGATGTCACCAGCGTCATCCAGGTAAACAACGGCATACGATTGAGTTGCATCCCTGGCGCACGCATGTTCAAAATCGTCACAATAAAGTTGAGCGAGCCAGCGATTGACGCCACGCCCGTCAGAGTCAGGCCAAGCACCCAGTAGTCCACTCCATGTGTAGGCGAGTATGGTTGATCGCTTAGTGGCACATAAGAAAACCAACCCGCGGCCGGACTACCGCCGACCAAGAAGCTAAAGTACAGCATCAAGCCGCCAAGAATGAATAACCAGACACTCATGGCGTTCAGGCGCGGGAAGGCCATGTCACGAGCGCCAATCTGCAAGGGCACGATATAGTTGCCCAGGCCAACGTTCATGGGCATGATGGCCAAGAAGACCATCGTAGTGCCATGCATGGTAAACAGCTGATTATACAGATCAGGCGACAGAAATGTGTTCTCTGGCACGCCTAACTGTATACGCATCAGCAATGCTTCGATACCGCCGATTGCAAAGAACGTAAAGGCGGCAATAAGGTACAGAATGCCAATCCGCTTGTGGTCAACAGTGGTAAACCAGCCTGTCAGGCCCTTTGGCTCAGGAACAAGCTGCTGCACCTCAACCTGCGGCATTGGTTGTTCAGCGACTGCCATACAGATGCCTCCAAACTAGTGTGCTATCGTTCAGGTGGTAACGGAACATCGTTAAGCTTCATACCTTCTAGATATGCGATCAGATCGCTTATTTCCTGCTGGCTCAACACGCCCGGCTTGATCGCAGCCGCCATCAAGTTACCCGGCTTGATTGCGCCAGGATCGTGGAGCCAAAGCTGCAAATTCTCCGGCGTATTCGGCATTGTGCCAGCAGCAATCGTGAGACGATTGCCAAAGTACGTCAAATTCGGACCAGTTTGGCCTTTCGCCTGTGGAACGCCATCAATGACATGACAGCCAACACAGCCCTTACGAATAAAGGTGATCTGCCCGCGTGCAGCCGGATCGCTCGGCGGCGTCGGTGTTGGCGCAACAGTTGGGGTAGGCGCACCCGGCGTTGGCGTGGTGCGCTTCACGGCTGTGGGAATCACGTAATCGCCAGCGGGCTTCTGCGGTGGTGTCGCATGTTCAGTTGCCCAGCGTGCAAACACGTCAGGCGCTACAGCAATCACGCGGAAGCGCATCAGCGCATGCTCTTCGCCACAGAACTCCGCGCACTCCCCATGGTACACACCTTCGCGCTGTGCCCGGAAGGAAATATAGTTGGTGTTGTTCGGAATAACATCCGTTTTGCCTGCGAGCCGCGGAACCCAAAAGCTGTGAATGACATCGACAGAATCCAGCACGAAAGTGACATCCCGCCCAACCGGGATATACAAATCATTTGCAGTAACAATACCCTGCTCAGGATACTTGAATTCCCAGAACCACTGGTGACCAACCACTTCGATGCGCAAAGCATCAGGCGGCTGAACTGAATTGATTGCCTGCGTGCGGAAGGTGAGTACCGCAATCACCAGCACAATGATGGCCGGAGCAATCGTCCAGAGGATCTCAACGCGTGTGTTACCATGAGTCTGCACTGGCATGGCCTGCGAGCGCCGCCGGAAGCGGAACACCGAGTAGACCAGCAAGCCTTCCACAAGAATGAACACCACTAGCGCAGCAACAGAAACCGGTTTGAGCAAATTGTAGATGTTTTGTGCATGCGAGCCCTCGGGAGCAATCATCGAATACGGAGTAGCCGTTGTGCATGCGGCGAGCATGAGCGCACTGGCAAGCAGTGCGATGCCCATGAGCAACCAACGTGCGCGTGGGCGATGACGTGACATGGAGCCTCCTGACTAGAGCAAGGCGTAGATGCGCTTCACGCGCATGAAGCCGAAAGGATAGGTGAAGACTTTTTGCGCGGATGCCATCATAATGCGTCCGCCGCATCAAACGTGAAAAGTTGCACATTCATTATATCCAAAAAGCGCTGTACGTCAAAGCGCTTTGCAGGATTCCTTTTTCACATGTGCATGCTTAAAATGAACACAAAAACACGGCAGCCTCCATGGCGTTGCCGTTCATTGCTAGCTACGCCTGCATCACTGCGGTAATCGCCTGCTCGATATCAAGATCCGGCCCGACGCCGCCGAGCCACGCCAGGAATTCGATGTTTCCTGCCGGACCAGTAATCGGCGAGCGCGTCAGACCGCGCGGCGGCAGGCCGATGCTGGTCGCAAAGCTAAGGACTTCGCGCAGCACCGCTGCATGCACCGCATGATCGCGCACCACGCCACCTTTGCCAACCTGCGCCTGCCCGGCCTCGAACTGCGGCTTGATGAGCGCGACAATCCAGCCATCAGGTCGCACGAGCCGCTGAACCACAGGCAGCACCAACGTCAACGAAATAAATGAAACATCAATTGTCGCACAATCGGCGCGGACACTGAATTGCTGCTCGCCGATTTGACTATCGTCTACCGAAGCGTCGGGCAAGGCATCGAGATAGCGAATGTTCGTCCGCTCGATAACGACGACCCGTGGATCTTGCCGCAGCCGCCAGTCAAGAATCCCATAGCCAACATCGACAGCATACACCCGCGCCGCGCCACACTGAAGCAGCACATCGGTGAAGCCGCCGGTAGACGCGCCCGTATCGAGCGCAACCAACCCTTCGGGCGAAAGGCCAAACGCATCGAGCGCATGCGCCAATTTGTAGCCACCGCGACTGACGTACGGCAGATTCTCAGTTATCTCTACAGTCGTGTCAGGGGCAATCATATCGCCGGCTTTGCTGCTTGGAGTGCCGCCGACCCGCACTGCACCGGCCAGAATCAATGCTTGCGCTTTGCTTCGGCTTTCTACCAGACCTCGCTGCACAAGCAACTGATCGAGACGAACTTTTTTTGCCATGGTGAACAATAGCAGCGGGCATGCTGTGTGCATCATACCCGCTGCTAAACAATATTACCCATTTTCAAGGTGGCGAATTTCCGCTTCGAGTTCAGTAATATAGCCATTGAGCCATGCTGGCCCCGCGCCGCCCTGCCCATCGCGTTGTGCGATCAAACGCCGCAGATCGGCACGGCGCTTGCGCAACTCCCCCGACAGATCTGCTTTAGGCGACACGGATGGCACTTCCACATCCGGCAGCGCGGCAAGATGCTCAGCTACCATGCGCGTGACAACCTCACCCAATTCAGCTTGCTGCTCGCGAACAAGATTTTGGAGCTTTGCGCGCTGTTTTGCAGTGAGATACAGGCGCGTTGGGACAGTGAATAAACCTTCTTGCTCTGTCATGGTTGCCCTCCTTTTGATCACAAGTTGTTTGTCGCGCCAGGGACACAGCATGTCAAAAGCCGGGACGGAATTTTCGTAGCGCTCAGCACAACACCTAACCTACCGCACCACCTTCACGCAGCGCGGCAATAGCATCCGCACTGTACCCAAGTTCCCGCAGCACTGCGTCGGTATGCTCGCCAAGTTGCGGCGGCGGCGTCCGCACCGAGGCTGGCGTGGCCGACATGCGGTAGGGCGGACCAACGACCTTGATGGTTCCCGCAGTTGGGTGCTCTAACTCCTGCACGCTGCCAAGTGCTGCCACCTGTGAGTCACTGAAGACTTCTTGCAAGTTATGCACCGCGCCGCACGGCACGCCAACGGAAACCATGCCGGGCTTCTATCTCAGCTACATGCATGGTTACGAACAACGGCTCAAGGATGGATTGCAATATATCACGATGTGCCAGCCGTTGTGGATTGGTGATGAATCGCGGATCGGCGCGCAACTCTTGTAGCCCCATGGCCACGCAAAACCGCCGCCACAGATCATCGGTGCCAACCGCAAGATTGAAGTAGCCGTCGGCCGCCTGGTACATGCCGTACGGCACAATCGTTGGGTGCATATCGCCAGTGCTGCGCGGGCTTTCGCCAGTGGCAAAATAGCGCCCGGCCTGGTACGTGAGCAGCGCCAGTTGGCCGTCCAGTAACGATGTATCAATCATCTGACCTTCGCCGGTGCGCTGGCGGTGGAACAGCGCGGCAACCACCGCGTAGGCCGCGAACATGCCAGCGATGATATCGGCAATCGCAACACCAACGCGCATTGGCGGGCCGTCCACATCGCCAGTAAAGCTCATGATGCCGCCCAGCCCCTGCAAGATTTGATCATAAGCCGCTCGCTCGCGTTCCGGCCCGATTTGCCCGAAGCCAGACACGGCACAGTAGATCAGGTCGGGCTTGATGGCGCGGCATGCATCATAGCCAAAGCCGAGCTTGGCAAGCGTGCCGGGCACGAAATTTTCGAGCAGCACGTCACTGCGGGCAACCAGATCCCGCAACACCTGCTGGCTGTGCTCGTTGCGCAAATCCAACGCTATGCTGCGCTTATTACGATTGATGCTGAGAAAGTAACTACTTTCGCCACCTTGAAAGGGCGGCCCCCACGACCGTGTGGTGTCGCCGACGCCAGGCTGCTCGACTTTGAGCACGTCCGCGCCCATGTCGCTCAGCATTTGCGAGCAGTACGGCCCCGCCAGCGCCCGGCTAAGATCAAGCACCTGTATGCCATCGAGTGATCCGGCCATGATACGTTCTCCATGTGTAACTACAGCATAGCACAATTCTTCACGTCACAAAATGTCAATTTCTTCGCTGTTCATCCAACAGCGAAATAACGAACAAGGTCTCGCCGTAGGATGTGCGGCGCGTAAATGGCAGGCCAACCTTTTGCACTAAGCGGAGCAAGCCCTGATTTTCCGCCAACGAAAAGCCTTGCAACGTCGTCAAGCCGCGCACCATGGCGACTTGCAGCAGCAAATCGAACAACAACGTGCCTAAGCCCTCTTGTTGATAATCGTCGCGAATCACGATTGCGAATTCAGCCATGTGCTCGTCAGCTTCGTCACGGGCTAGCCGCGCCACGCCCACCGCATGTTCATGATTCTCGTCCTGCATGGTTGCAATCAGTGCCGCCTCGGTCCACGCATCGATGTGCGATAATCGAACCGCCAGCTTCCAGATTTCTTCGTCCGGCAGGTTCGGGCGCGCGCTCAAGAAGCGCAGCCGCCTGGTTTCTGGCGAAAGCTGCTTGTACAAATCAAACAGCAGATGGTCATCAGACGCCACAATGTTGCGAACGGAAACTGTTACACCGCTTTTAGTCGCGGCCGTAATGCTGCCATGCCCAAACGGGAACGGCGTCTCCGCCTCTTTGTCCACCATAACGCTACACTTTCAGCTCATTTTGCGCACCAGTATAGAAAGCTCTTGGCTGATCGTCAATTGTGCAAGGTTTGGTATGATGGGCGCTCATAACATATTACAGGGAGCAATACGCATGAAGAACCGCACCTATCGCCTGGCGATGATTGGTTTTGGCGCAGTCGGGCAGGGCTTCGTCCAGATTTTGCAGCGCCGCGCCGACTGGATTCACGAACGCTACAGCGTTGCGCTGTCGCTTGTCGGCGTGGCGACCCGTCGCGCTGGCGGCATTTACAACCCAAACGGCCTTAACCTCGCCGCGTTACTTCAGGCCGCCGAGCAGAACGACATGAGCCAACTTAACGGCACAAAGATAGCCGATCCACAAACATTTATCAATCAGGTGGAGGCCGACGTGCTGGTGGAAGTCAGCTCGACCGACCTTGAAAGCGGCGAACCGGCGACGAGCTACATCCGCGCGGCATTTGGGCGCGGAATGCACGTCGTCACTGCCAACAAAGGCCCGCTTGCGCTGCATGGACAGGCGCTGCTTCAGGAGGCGCGTGCTGCTGGCGTTCAGTTGGGCTACGAAGGCACGATCATGAGCGGCACACCAGCGCTGCGGCTCGGTTGGAGCAATCTAGCAGGTTGCGAGCTACGCGCGGCGCGCGGCATTCTGAACGGCACGACGAATTATATTCTGACCCAGATGGAAAGTGGTCTTTCCTACGCTGGCGCGCTCCAGGAAGCGCAACGGCTCGGCTACGCCGAAACCGATCCGACCGGCGACGTGGAAGGCCATGACGCGGCAGGCAAGGCGGTGATTCTGGCGAACATGCTGTTCGATGCAAACCTGCGACCGACCGACGTGCAGCGCACCGGCATCACCGCTATCACGTCCGATGAGGTTGCAGCAGCTCAGGCGGCGGGCGAGCGGTGGAAGCTCATTGCGCATGTGCAGCGCGAAGGCGACACGGTGACGGCCAGCGTCCAGCCGATGCGCTTGCCGACTACCCATCCTCTTGCGGGAGTTGGCGGCGCGACCAACGCAATTACGTTCACCACCGATCTATTGGGCGACGTGACGCTGATCGGGCCGGGCGCGGGCGGCGTTGCCACAGGCTTCGCGCTGCTGTCCGATATTCTCGCGTTGCCATAATGTATATCAATCTGATGATTGAATGAATAAAGAGATAGCGCATTTCTGCATCCTGAGGAGCGCGAGCTTGCGAGCGCGTATCACAGGATGCAGACGCTTGCGGGCATACTGCCGCCAACACCATGCAAATCGTAGCGCCTTCGTTCAGCAACGCCCAAGAGTGATCGAATATGACATGCATAGTGCGGTGGTGTAGCGGCACATCGCGCCAGGTCGTCGCTAAAAATATTGTGGGCAACCTCACAGTTAAGGCAATGACATGAATGACATGGGCGATACGCGTGACGCTCTGACTCCATAATGAGCAGGTGGAAGCAAGCGTCTTTCATCGACGTTCTCTCGACGTTTGCCTTGTATGCTGCTACCAATAGCAAAATCGCCAGGTAATCATTCATGTTTACCGTGAGGAGACACTATGAAAAGGTATAGGTTCCTTGCCCGTCGCCTTGCCATCGTCGCGCTGCTGTTTAGCGCCGTGCTTACTCCACTCAGCCAGCCGGTCGCTTCGGCAGCGCCTGCCGTGCCACAGGCAAGCACACTGGATTGTTCGACCACGCCGTTTGGTCGGGTGCTCACCCTGGGCGCGGAAGATGAGATCATGGTGGGCTTTCATGGCGGCTTTGGCACCACACAGCAGAGCCAGGCTCAATTCGACCGGATCGACGCCGATACGCCAACCCACCTCGCACGCACCGGAGCATGGGCCAGCGGCAGCGACACCGACACTGCGCTCCACAGCACTTCATGGCTCACCACGGTTCCCGCCGATGTTGACGGCGATGGCACGATGGAAATGGTCGAGGTGTTCAACGACTCGAACAATGTGCTGCGTACTGCCACACACTTCAACGATGGGCATGTGGTGGTGCGGCAGTTTTCAATTTCAACAGGAAGCCAGTATCTTGCCGCAGCCGCACTCACGTATGGAACAAACCAGCGCGACAGTGTTGTGGTGGCGTATCGATCGGCGGCCGGTTTCCTGCGCGTTAATCAAATAGATCCGATTGGTGAAACAATCAGCAGATTCTGGTTTACGAACCAGAACAACCGCGCTAATCCTACCAACATCAGCCTGGCCACCGCCGACCTGAAGGGCGACGGCAGCAAGAACGATATCATCATCGCCTTTCAGGAGCAGAATGGGAGCACCCAGCTTGTTGTGCTGCGAACCACGAACGATGCGCCGTCAAGCAGCAACGGGACGACGCAGAACGGCCTCGCCGAGGTCGCCTCGCTGGAGCTTGGGCTTAACACGCCGCAAAGCTTCCACATCGCTACCGGCGACATGGACGGCGATTATCACGACGAGATTGTCTATGCCCAGGAGAATGAAAATACTGACTCGCCCGGCGTCAGCAGTGGCATCGCGCTCCGCACGTATGATGTGAGCTACGGCACTGATGGCACCACCGGCACACTCGTCGAGCGCAGCACGCAGGATTTCTCAGCGGCTAGCAGCGATCTGGCGCTGGCCATGGGTGACACTGCCCGCCAAGGTCGCGCTTCGATTGTGATCGGCTATCACAGTTTTTTCCCTGAGCGACTGGTCGTGCGGGCGTTCGACATTGCTGGCACACAGCCCGGCACGCCAATCCCGGCCACCGGCCTGCCACTGCGTGAACGTAACAGCATCGAGAACGCCGACAATCACCGCACCAAATCCTACATACTATCGCTGGCGGTCGGCGACATGGATCGCAACGGCCTCGCCGACATCGTGGCCGCCTTCCGCGACGACGGGCAGGTGCTTCAGGTCGTGCGCATGACGGATCAGATCACGGTTGGGCTTGGCCTCCAGATCGTGAGCGACCTGCGCGACGCGACCGCCGGGCGCAACGGCGCGTACGGCATCAGCGTCCACATGGCCGATGCCGACAACGACTCGCTCAAGGCACACTACGCGACGGTTGGCACAAGCACGCTTTCGTGCAAGCAGGTCGTTGAGCCAAACCTCACATCGGCAGTGTATGTGCCGCCCTACTGGCATAATATTCAAGGCGGCCAGTATCGCTATGCCTCAATCGGCGAGTCCAAATCGCTCGAACATACTGACGAGCGTGGCATCACGTCCTTCCAAAGCCACAGCATCTCGGCCTACTTCGGCGGAGTAATCGACGCCGAAGCAGCGCGGGTCAGCGTCAAAGTTACCGCAGGCTACGAGTTCGGCGCTTCGACCACGGCGAGCGGCGGCGATACCGTGACGAAAACAAGTAACCAGGGTTGGCAAAATTTCAATAGCTTTGCCGTGGTTGACAACACGACCTACAACTGCTACACGTACCAACTGCGAATCGACAATCAGGATGTTGATGGCTCGACCCGCTTCTGCCAACTGGTTGCGAAAAACCAGGAAGCGCCAAGCCTCGACTCCTGGGATGCACAGAATGGGCCGCTGAACAACGACCAGGCGCTGCAATGGGCGCCAATCACCCGCGATTGGGCCGACCTGGCATTGTTCAAAGGCGCGGGAGCCGTGCAGTCGGATGGCGCGAGTAACGCCAATTTAGCGGTGGACGGCAACACCGATGGCGACTACGCGCATGGCTCGGTCACGCTCACCCCACAACAGTCTCAGCCATGGTGGCAGGTCGATCTCGGCACGTCGCAGTCCATGCGCCATGTACGGGTATGGAACCGTACGGATCGTGGTTGCGGCAGCGCCGCCTGTTCGACACGGCTGGCGAACTTCTATGTGTTCGTCTCCGACGTCGATCCACGCAGCATCTCGAACGATCCGAACGTCTTGAAGAATGACCCGCGCGTTCACACCTACTTTCATGCCAACGTTGGCGGCGAAGTCACCAACTTCCTGACGCTGCTGCCCGATTTCCAGCCGATCAGCGGGCGCTATGTGCGCGTGCAACTCGCCGATACGGGCATCCTTTCGCTGACCGAAGTGCAGGTCTTTGGCGACAACGAAGTCGAGCCGGATCGCTATCCGATCAGCGTTTCCGATCCAGACGCGACAACTGACAAGGACGGCAACTACGTTCCCGGCAAAGACGGCTGGTTCCTGGCAACGATCTATAACTCGGCAGCCGGCAAGTACGAGCAAGTGCGCGTGCGCGGCAACCTGCTCTGGAACGGCGCGAACGACGGCGTGCTCCAGAACAAGATCGTCGGCCCGGGCGACGGCATTCCAAACTGGTCGCTGACGAATGAGCGTACCACGTTCCGCACGCAAGCCGAGGAATTCTCACAGTCGATTCGCGTTGGCGCAGAACTGGAAGCTGAGGCCGGTGTGCTGGTAAAAGTTCAGGCTGGCGCTGGCTATGAATTCAATACTGGCGTGACAACCAACACAGTGCGCACGACATCATGGGGCAGTGGGCTTGAGATCGGCGGCGGCATGCAAGGCTTCCCGACCTATGTTGACGGCAAAACCAAAGTCTGGCCGGTCCAATGCAAGTATGGCTTCCAGCCTTTCTATTACGAAGTTACAGATCCATCCAGCGCTGGCTTCACTCACCGGCTCATGGTGGTGGACTACACCGTACCGCAGAATACACTCGACCGGTCGGCAAACTTAGCTGCCTGCCGACCAACCGCCGCGCAGCAAAATCAGCCCAGTTTCACCAGCGACTTCACCAGCGGCGCGCCCGGCAGTGTCTTTGTACTCACCGCACAGAACTTCCCGGCCAACGCTCAAGCGCATATCTCACTCAAGAGTCCTGGCTCAGACAGCTTCCGTGAGATTGCGAGCCTGGCGATAAGCGGCGACGGCAACCTGGTGTTTGTGCTGGTCACACCGCAGAACGCACAGCCGGGCGACTACACCGTGCGCATATCAACCGATGCCGCGCAGAGCGCACGCACCGTAGCTGCACAATCCACGGTGCAAGAGATTGGCTTGACGTTAAGTGCCGCCGAGCCGCGCCACACGGATCAACCGCCGGGCATACCAGTTGTCGCGGTTAACCCGACGATCTATCTGCCACTGATCAAACGGTAGCACCGCCCACCATGTGAACACCTACGCGCCGCAACCTCCCGTACGGTTTAACACCTGCGGGAGGTTTTCATGTGTTTAGACAACCGCAAAGATGTGCTATACTGCGGCGCAACTAGACCCAAAGAAATCCAGTTGTGGAGACCCTTGCATGCCTGACGATACGCCGCGATCCTGGAGCTTACTGACCCGCCTGGTACACGATGGCGAGCGCATGCCCGCGCCAGCCGCCCCGCCGACGGCAACGCCGATTTATACATCGTCAACCTATGTGTACCGCAACACCGCCGATCTCGATCGGGCATTCGCTTCGGGAGAGGGCTATGTGTACGCCCGCTACGGCAACCCTACGGTCGCTGCGCTGGAACAGGTCATGACAACAGCGGAGGCGGGAATTGGCGCGGTGGCATGCGCCTCTGGCATGGCGGCGCTTCACGCGGCAATACTGGCGGCAGGCACGCCACGCGGCGAAACCAGCCCGCGTCCACGCTGCATATTGGCCGCTCGCGATCTCTACGCCAGCACGACGCAATTATTGAACGATTTTTTTGCCGTGCAGGGCGTGCCAGTGACCTATTGCGACATGTGCGATATGGCGGCGGTCGAGGCCGCGATTTAATCCGCCCAGCCGGATGTGGTGTTGATTGAACAAATATCGAACCCACTGCTTTATGTCGCTGATGTTGCGGCAATTGCGCAGCGAGCACGCGCGGCTGGTGCGCGGCTGGTCGTGGACAGCACCATGACCACGCCGATTTTGCAGCGCCCGCTTACGCTCGGCGCAGACATTGTGGTACACAGCGCGACGAAGTACCTCGGCGGACATGCCGATGTGACCGCCGGAGTGGTGGTGGCGCGCACCTCGCTCATGCGCGATTTACTGCAACGTTACGTCAAATTGCTTGGCCCAATTATCGGGCCGTTCGAAGCGCAGATGCTGCTGCGCGGCATCAAGACGTTGGCGCTGCGCGTGCGCCAACAGTGCGATAACGCGCTCCAAGTTGCCCAATGGTTAGAGGAACAGCCAGAAGTAGCGCGGGTGTACTACCCCGGCCTGCGCTCGCATGCGCAGCATGACCTTGCCGCGCAGGCATTTGGCGGGCTGTTTGGCGCAATGGTTGCCTTTGAACTTCATGCGCCGAACCGTGACGCCATGTTCCGCTTTGTGGACGCGCTACGGCTGATTTTACCCGCCACAAGCCTCGGCGATATTTATTCACTGATGAGCCTGCCGGTGATCGCCTCGCACCGCGACCTGACGCCGGAGCAACTGGCCGAGCGCAACATCAGCGATAATCTTGCCCGCATGTCGGTCGGCATTGAGGCGGTGGAAGACATTATCACCGATTTGCGAGGAGCACTCGATACATTATGACCATGCGCGTAACATCGCTCGCCTCTGGCAGCAGCGGCAATGCTTTGCTGGTGCAGACTGGCGAAACCAACCTGCTGGTCGACTGCGGCATTTCGCAGCGCGCTATCGAGCGCCACCTGCGGCACATGGGGCTGCATCCAGGCGATCTGCATGCCATTCTGCTGACGCACGAGCACGGCGATCACGTGCTGAGCGCCGGGCCGCTGGCGCGCCGCTACAGCCTGCCGATTATCGCCAACGGTCCGACAGTTGCGGCGCTGGGCGCTGCGCTTGACCGAGTTGACGTGCGCACGATTGACAGCGACGATGCGCTGCGGGTCGGCGGCTGCGCAGTGCAGAGTTTTGCTGTGCCGCACGATGCCGCCGCACCAATTGGCTACACGATTCGTGCGAATGGCTGGTGCGTTGGCATCGCAATTGATCTGGGAAGCTGGCACGAGGGCGTGCTCAACGGCTTGGCGGATGCCGATCTCGTTGTTGTGGAGGCCAATCATGATCGCGAAAAGCTGCGCACTGCGCCGTACACCTGGCCGATCAAGCAGCGCATCTTCAGCCCGCTAGGCCACCTTGACAACATCGCAGCAGGCGAACTGCTGGCCTGCCTTGGGGCCGACGGTCGCACACGCACGGCATGGCTGGCGCACCTTTCCGAGCGCGCCAACTCGCCCCAAATCGCCACCAAGATGGTGCAAAGCGTGTTGGCTCTGGAGAGCGTGAGCCGCATCACTCTCCACGCTTTGCCACGAAACGCCCCACTCACATGGGAAAGTGACCGGCACATGGCACAACTTGAACTATTCACCTAAACCGTATGCGCTAAAAAAACGTGTAATGTTCCGCTTCTACCCTCTTCTGGCCTGACTCTTGCATCGTTCTCAGATAGTTCTTTTCAGCACACAGGAGGTAGACGATGTGGTTGCTGCGTAAACTTATCGGGACACTGCTGCTTGCGGGAGCGGCGCTTGCGGGGAACTGGGTTGGCAGCCAGGTGCGCGCCAAAGCAACAGGCGAGCAGTCTAAGCCAGTTGGACTGATGCAAACATCTTCAGACGGTCGAACCATGATCGGGATTAACATGACGTTGACGAATTTCATCCCAGCACTGCTACTTGGCATGCTGGCGGGTCGTCCCAAGAGCGTGTACGCATTTATCAGCGGCGCGGTGATCAGCGCACTAGTCGGCGACGCTTATGAGAGTTCGCTATCGCTGGACACCACACGCTGGATGAAGTCGGTGTAGAAACAGCTATAGCTATACGCACACCTTTTTTCTAGAACAGCGGCCATATGGCTGCTGTTTTTTTGTGCCAAGTTGACAGCTACACAAGCCGCTTTATAATACGCTTTATCCACGCTTCTTCTACACGCGGATGCTTTACGTTCTGGCATCGTTGCCTTCGCCGCGCTGTCGCACCGCATGGTTTAATTTCTGTACACTGAAAGGACACACTTTATGTCGGGACCACGCTCATTCGCTCAGAAGCTGCTTGCGCTTGTGCTGCTGGCAGTGCTCGCCGGGTGCGGCTCAGCACCGGCCACTAATCCGTCGTCGAATACGAACCCGTCTAACGAAAATACGTCTGCTACGGGCGCAACGGCTGCTCCCGCCGAAGGCGCGGGCGGCGCTGCAACGGCTGCTCCAGCGTCGGGCAGCACGGCCAGCGGCGAAACCAGCCCGCAAGAAACGCTTGTCTTTGCCGCTGACTTGTCCGATCAGATTTCCATGGACCCGGCCGTAGCCTACGAATTCGGCGGCATTCAGGTGGTCGGCAACATCTATCAGCCGCTGGTCACGTTGACGCCTGGTGACAAAACCATCAAGCCGTTGCTGGCAAAAAGCTGGGATGTGAAAACAACCGACAGCGGCTCGACAATCACCTTCAAGCTCGATGAAAAAGCTAAGTTCGCCAGTGGCGCGCCTGTCACCGCCGATGACGTGGTGTACTCCTGGGGCCGCGTGATCGACCTGAACAAATCGCCCGCATTTCTGTTTACTGACGTGGGCGGATTGACAAAAGATAGCTTCAAGGCTATCGATCCACAGACGGTCGAACTGACGTTGCCAAAGACGGCTAGCCCGCAGGTATTCCTCACCGTGTTGAGTAACAGTGTCGCGTCAATTGTGGAAAAGAAGGTTGTTGAAGCGAATGCTGGCAGCGATTTCGGCTCGACATGGCTGAACGACCATTCGGCAGGCAGCGGTCCGTACGTGCTGAGCAGTTGGGAGCGCAATACGCAGAACGTGCTGGGCGCGAATCCGAACTACTGGGGCACCACACCGGCCATGAAGCGCGTGATCATGCGCAACATCACCGAGCAGGCCAACCTGCAATCGGCAGTTGAAACCGGCGACGCCGACATTGTGCAGGATCTGGGCCGCGAACAGGCACAGGCGCTCGAAGGCAACCCTGATGTGCAACTGGTTAAAGCGAATCAGACGCAGCTAGAGTACATTGGTATGAACGCCATGATAGCTCCGTTTGACAAGCCCGAAGCGCGCGAGGCGATCCGCTACGCGATCAACTATGATGAGATCAACACATTGCTTGCTGGCACTGGCAAGATCGTGCAGGAGATCATTCCTGACGGATTCCTGGGCTACACTGGCGAGACACCGTTCAAGCAGGACATTGCCAAAGCGAAGCAACTGCTGGCGCAGGCTGGCGTGGCGGATGGTACCGAGATTCAGCTGACAGTCGGCTCGGGCATCGCCACCGGCGGTCTGGAGAATGCCACGCTGGCGGCAAAAATCCAGAGCGACATCGAGAAGACTGGACTGAAAGTGAATATTCAGCAGATTCAGGCATCCGAACTGCTCAACCAGTATCGCGCGCAGAAGCTTCAGATGGTCATGCTCTCATGGGGGCCGGACTATCCTGATCCGAACACGAATGCGCAACCCTTTACGGACTACAACGCCAAATCGATCGCATGGCGCAACGGCTGGCAGAACGATGAGATCGCCAAGATTGCGCAGGAGGCCGCACTCGCGCCCACTAACGACGAGCGCGCCGCACTGTACAAGCAAATGACCGAGCGGCTGTTCCATGAAGGGCCGTATGCGGTGCTGTACCAGCCGGTTCGCACCTATGGCGTTCGCAAGAACATCAGCGGCTTCCAGTACGACCCGGCCACCACGCCGAGCATCTTCTTCTGGACGATTAGCAAGAGCTAGTTGTAACACCATGGCAGGATGACAAGATGACAGGTGAATAATTATCTCATCTTGTCACCTTGCCATCCTGTCACCTGCGATCCCGTTAACGTATGACTCGATTTATTTTCCAACGTCTCATCGGTCTGGTCTTCGTGCTGCTCGGCGTGTCGATCATCACATTTGCGCTGTCGCAGCTTGTGCCGGTCGATCCGGCTGCGTCGGCGCTGGGGCAGAACGCCCGCGAAGAACAAATTCAGGCATACCGTCACGAGCTTGGTCTCGATCAGCCAGCACCTGTGCAGTATGTGAACTATGTCAATCGGCTGATGCATGGCGATCTAGGCAAGTCGATCCGCACGCGCCGCCCGGTGCAAGACGATCTGCGCGATTTTCTGCCCGCCACGATCGAACTTTCGCTGGCGGCCATGATCGTCGCCCTGATCTTTGGCATTTCACTTGGCATCGTGGCGGCGATCAACCGTAATGGGATTGCCGATGCATTCGCGCGCGGGCTGGCGCTGGTCGGCGGTTCGCTGCCGATCTTCTTCCTGGGCCTGCTGCTGCTGGCAATTTTCTACAGTCGCTTACGCTGGCTGCCCGGTCCTGGTCGGCTTGATGCCGTCCTGCGGCCGCCACCGCGCGTCACCGGCATGTACACCATTGACAGCCTGTTGGCGGGTGACTGGGCCACGTTGAAAAATAGCCTGCTTCATCTCGTCCTGCCAGCACTCACGCTGGGCTACTACTCGACGGCGGTGATTCTGCGCATGACCCGCTCGTCCATGCTGGAAGTGCTACATCAGGATTACATGCGCACAAGCTCGCGCCAAAGGTCTGACCGAGCAAGTCGTCATTCTGCGCCATGGATTGCGCAATGCCATGACGCCGGTGCTGACCACGGTTGGCATCACGTTCGGCAGCCTGCTCTCCGGCGCAGTGCTGACTGAGACGATCTTCGGCTGGCCTGGGTTGGGCCGCTACGCGACTGCCTCGGCAGTCAGTCTGGACTTCCCGGCTGTCATGGGCGTGACTCTCGTGGCAGCGGTTGTGTACCCTGTCGCCAACATGTTGGTCGACATCGGCTATCATTTCCTTGACCCGCAGGTGCGGCTGAGCTAACGAGGCATCATGGCGCTTTCACAGGATCGAGTTGAAGCCGTAATCACAGAGGAGCGCGTGCCGGTGACGCGGCGCCGACGGTTGATACGCGCATTTCGGCAACCGGCGGTGCTGGTCGGCTTTCTTATTTTTGCGCTGTTCGTGCTGCTGGCCGTGCTCGCGCCAATCATCAGCCCGTACGATCCGCTGGGGCAAAATGTCGTAGATGGATTGAAACCACCCTCGGCACAGTATTTATTCGGTACCGACAAACTGGGCCGCGATATTTTCAGCCGCGTGCTGTACGGCGCGCGCCTGTCGCTCCTCAGCGGTACAGCCGTCGTGCTGCTGGCCGGCAGTGTAGGTACGCTGGTCGGCCTGGTAGCGGGCTATCTGGGCAGTTGGGCCGACCAGATCATGATGCGGATCACCGATATCTTCCTTGCATTTCCGGCATTGATCTTGGCCATGGCGATTGCGGGCGCGCTCGGGCCAAGCCTGCCGAACGCCTTGATTGCCATCAGTGTGGTGACATGGCCGGTGTATGCACGGCTCATTCGCGGGCAGGTGCTTTCTCTCAAAGAGCGTGACTTCATCCTGGCTGCGCATACACTCGGCATACCACAATGGCAGATTATCATGCGGCATTTGCTGCCAAACACACTGGCCCCGCTGCTGGTGCAGGCCAGCTTCGATCTCGGCGGCGCGATTCTGTCGGTCGCCGGGCTGTCGTTCATCGGCTTTGGCGCCCAGCCACCCACACCAGAATGGGGCGTCATGATCAGCGAAGGCCGCAACTACATCGCGACCCAATGGTGGCTGGCGACCATGCCCGCGCTGGCGATGCTGCTGCTGGTCGCTAGCTCCAATCTGCTCGGCGACGGCCTGCGCGACCTGCTTGACCCGCGCCTGCGCGACAGGTAAACTGTAGCCATTATTTTTTATGGTGGCAGACATGAATGCACTCGACGATGGCGCGGAACGCTGGCAGCAGATCGCCGAACAACGCCCATGGTTTGGACAACTCTACTACCTGGGGCGCGGGCCGGATTGGTTCTGCGATCTCCGCTTTGCGCCGTCTGATAGCCAGGTTCTTGATATGGTAACACGCCACTTCGACCTGCATGGCTATCGTCACTACGGCCCGCTATCCGGCGCATGCCCGTTACACAACCGCGATGATTGTGTGTTTGACACCTACATCGACAGCCACAGCTACGACAAAATCGTTGCAAATATCGAGCGCCGCGCTGCTACAAACGTGCATATTTACAATACCATTACGCTCTGTGGCAGCGATCTCCAAATCGAGCGCGGCTACGGCGGGCGTTTCCATGATGCCTGCTACGTCGCGGAGACTCAACTCATTCGCGCGCTTGCCCGGCATCCCAACCTCACGCTCAAGGAGTGGACGATCTGGGCCGGCGGCCAGGGCTACGAGCGACAGATCATGGGCGAAGGCGAAAGCGCAACGGATTTAATCACCTATCTTGACGAAGTGCGTATGGCATAGCAACGCGACTGACGGGCTGCGACGGAAAGAGCACTAAAATGACATCAGAAACGATTGTGCAGCAAGCACGCGACGCGAGCGTACAACTGGTACGCTTTCTTTATTGTGACAATGGTGGCACTATTCGCGGCAAGGCCAGCGCGCTTCATGGTCCAGAAGGGCGCATTGAGGATGGCATTGGCCTGACGGTCGCTATGATGGCAATGAACAGCCTGGACCAACTACAATCGGTCGACGGCATGGGGCCGGTTGGAGAAATTCGGCTGGTTCCCGACATGGAAAGTTTCGCCGTGCTGCCATACGCGCCGGGCCACGCTGCCATGTCGTGTGATATGATCACCGGCGACCGAACGCCGTGGGCGGCATGCCCGCGCTCGTTCCTGAAACGCATGCGCGAACGGGCGGCGCAGCACGGCTGGAAATTCCACGCCTCGTTCGAGGCCGAGTTCTCGCTCGCACTTCGCATGTCTGACGGACGCTATGTGCCATTCGATGAGACATTGTGCTTTTCCTCGATCGCCATGACTGAGGCTGCGGCGTTTGCCGTCGCGTTGGTTACGGCGCTAGAAGCGCAAGGTCTGACGGTCGAGCAGTATTACCCCGAGCTAGGTCACGGCCAGCATGAGATCACTGTGCGCCACGATGAGGTGCTGCGCGCCGCCGATAATCACATCAAGCTGCGCGAGACGATTCGCGGCGTTGCGGCCCAGCATGGCCTGTTCGCCTCACTCGCGCCCAAGCCTTTCCCCGACCAGGCTGGCAACGGCGCGCACATTCACTTCAGCCTGTGGGACGGCGAGCGCAATGTGTTCTACGACCACGCCGCGCCGGACGGCCTGTCTGAAATTGGGCGGCAATTTTTGGCGGGCGTGCTCGCGCATCTTCCTGCGCTCGTCGCGCTGACATGCCCGAGTTTCAACTCCTACAAGCGGCTTCAGCCGCAGTCGTGGAGCAGCGCATTCACCGCATGGGGCCACGATAATCGCGAGGCGGCAGTGCGTGTTGCTTCGCCGTTCTGGAGCAATGTCGAAGGCTCGACTAACCTGGAACTGAAAGCCGCTGACAGTTCATGCAATCCATATATCGCGCTTGGTGGGCTGCTCGCCGCTGGACTCGACGGCATCGCGCGCGAACTTGTGCCGCCCGAACCAACCGAAGCCGATCCTTCGAGCATGAGCGATAGCGAACGGGCTGCGCGCGACGTGCGCCGGTTGCCATCCTCGCTTGACGAGGCGCTCGATAATCTGGAAGGCGACGCAGTGCTGATGGACGCAATGGGCGATCTGTTGGGCCGCTCCTACCTGGCGGTGCGGCGCTCCGAGGTCGCAGGCTTACGCCGCTATGAGCGACGAGGGGCAGTTCCGCGGGCATTTTTATAAGTATTGATGAGAATCAATACACTTCGATCCGCAACCTACGTTACCTTGATTTAGTGTACAAATGTACATATAATGACTATGATGTAAGTGGAGAACCATGTTTTATGAATGGGATCCAGAGAAAGCTGCATCCAATAGTTCAAAGCATGACGTTAGCTTTGCTGATGCAGTCGCTGTATTCAGCGACGAAGTAGCTCTAACCATGGCAGATGAGTTTGCCGAAGAAGAACGCTTCGTGACGCTTGGCATGGACGCCTTCGGACGCATTCTAGTGGTTGTGTACACTTGGCGTGGCGAAGAAACAATTCGAATTATTTCTGCACGGAAAGCGACTCGCTTTGAGCGCAAGCAATATGAAGGATAGCGAGGGTAAGCACCAATGAAAGAACAGTACGATTTCAATCAAGGTCAGCGTGGCGCAGTTGAGCCGCTACCTGCAGGCAAAACACGTATTACGATCCGCTTGGATGAAGATATCATTACTTGGTTTCGGCAGCAGGCGGAACAAGCGGGTGGCGGCAATTATCAGACAGCAATCAACCAGGCACTCCGCGATTACATTGACCGCCAATCTTTAGAAGAATTGCTGCGGCGTGTGGTGCGCGAAGAACTCCGTAATGCGGCGTAGTTGCACACATCACGATTATTAGCAGGAGCAGCATGGATCTTTCCGCCATTCCGATCCTCGACCACCACTGCCATACCATCAGCAAGCCCGGCGTGCCGCTGGAAGGCAATGCATTCCGGCGCTTCTTCGCCGAGACCACTGACCCGGACATGCCGCCGCACATTCGCATACGCTGTTCTACATGCGCATGATCCGCGATGTCGCGGCGCTGCTCCATTGCGAGCCGAACGAGCAAGCGGTGTGGGACGCGCGTGGCCGCCATGCCACCAGAAGAATATGCTCGCAAGCTGTTCGACGCGGGCAACTTTCGAGCGCTGCTGGTCGACACCGGACTGCCCAATCCCAATGGCTATTCCACAACTGAACTGAGCGCGCTGATTGACAAGCCAGTCGAGACGATTATTCGACTGGAAGTAATCATGGAAGAACTAATTGCCGCCAGCGACAACTTTCGGCAAGTCGAAGAAGGGCTGCGTGATACTGTCCGCTCTGCTCGCGAGCGCGGTGTCGTAGGTCTCAAGAGCATTGCGGCTTATCGCGGCGGGCTGCATGTTGCCCCGCGCACGTTCGACGAGGCCAACGCCGCTTTCCCGGCGCTCAAGGAGACCGTGCGACGCTACGGGCGGGTGCGGCTCGACAATCGCGCGGTGCTCGATTATCTGCTGCGCGCGGCGTTGGAGGAAGCTGCCGCTGCCGAACTTCCGGTGCAATTTCATGTCGCGTTCGGCGATGACGATGCCGATCTGCGCACGGCCAACCCGCTGTACATGCGCGCCCTGCTGACCGACCCAACATTCCGGCGCGTGCCGTTCGTGCTACTGCACTGCTACCCGTATGTGCGCGAGGCAGGCTACCTGGCGGCATCCTACGCGCATGTGTTTGTGGATGTATCGCTCACCGTGCCACTGACAGCACACGGCTCGATTGCGGCCTTCCGCGAGGCGCTGGAGCTTGCGCCGATCTCCAAGCTGCTGTTCGCCACCGACGCTCACAGTGTACCGGAGTTGTTCTTTGCTGGAGCGCTGCATGGCCGCCGCGCTTTGGGCCGCGCGCTCGAACAGATCATGGCCGATGATTACCTCACCGCCGCGCAGGCCCAAGATGCCGCCGAGGCGATTCTGTGGCGCAATGCTGAGAGAGTGTATGCGAAGTGATGCCCTCGTTCGGGTAGCGGCACCCTTCGATACGCGCCTTGCGCTACTCAGGATGCCGCTACCGTATTTTCGTGTAGATTATTACGATTGATCAGGATCGAGGAGCGGTTGGAGGCGCTGCAAGACTGCAAACACGATCTCATCTGGAAGCGTACAAATATATTCGGCATGACGCACGCACCAATCGAGCGATTTGACCTGATCAGCGAGGATTGCACCCGTCACTGGTTGCTCGGAAGGAACACGAACTTCAAACGGATAGCCTTTGATTTGATTGGTAATCGGGCACAGAATGGCTAATCCGACGCGACCGTTGTATGCAGCGGGTGACAGCACAAAGGCTGGCCTACGACCAGCCTGTTCATGCCCTGCTTGCGGGTTAAATTGGAGCCAGATCGCATCGCCACGGTTTGGCACATAAATCACTGCTCTACCAGCTTTCGTTGCCAACAGCATCGCCAGTAGCAATCTCGGCGTGCAGATTTTCGTCCGTAATCTCGGCAAGCAGTGCGTCAAGCGTCACTGAACGTGGCGCAACTGGAACAAGCACAAGTTTGCCATCGAGGAGCGATAGCTCTACTTCGCTGTCTTGCTCAATACCAACTTCCGCAGCAAACGACTTCGGAATTCGAACGGCCAGACTATTTCCCCATTTTTGAATATGCGTATGCATGAGCAACCTCCTAGGCTGTATCTACAAAGAGTATACAGCTACTTGATCGCTTATGCAAGTGAGTATTAAGCATCACTCCACCCGCTCCAACTTGGCAAAGCTCGCGAGGAGCCGCTTCACGCCCTTGCCGGTGAAGGCCACCGTCACCTCTTCGTCGTTCTCGACCATTTTGGAACTGACTACCACGCCCTCGCCAAAGGTCGCATGCTTGACCTTCTGCCCGGCGAAGAATGCCGCTTCTTTCGGGCCGCTCGGCACCACGGTTGGGCGCTGGCGCTGGGTGTTGCTGGCGCGCGAGCCAATGCTGCTCACGCGGCTGCTACCACCAAAGCCACTCAGCCCGCCCAGACCGCTACGGCTCGAAACATGCTGGTCTGCTCCACTGGCGCATGGCCGCGCTTCGGCATCTGCTTGAGCATGTCTTTCGGAATGTCAGCCAGGAAGCGCGACGGCTGCGAGACGTTCGTGCGGCCATACGTCGTGCGCCGGAACGCATACAAGATGTACAAACGCTGCTTGGCACGCGTCGCGCCAACGTAGAACAGCCGCCGCTCTTCGTCAAGCGCCTCCACATCGTCGAGCGAGCGCGAGTGCGGCAGCAGCCCTTCTTCAAGCCCGATCAGAAACACGATGGGATATTCAAGCCCTTTGGCCTGATGCAGCGTAATGCAGGTGATCGAGTCGCGGTTTTCTTTCACTGAATCGAGGTCAGAAACCAGCGCGACCTCCTCCAAAAACGTCGGCAACTGTGACTCGCGCGGCAAATTCAGATAGCCCGCGGCGACGTTGCGCAACTCTTGGACGTTGTTCCAGCGGTCGCGGCCTTCTTCCTCGCCGTACTCGCGCAGCAGCGCGCCTTCGAAATCAGTGCGCCCGAACACGAAATCCATCAACTCGCCGAGATTCATGCTCGCGCGCGACTCGATTGTCTCGTTCAAAATACGCAAGAAGCTGAGCAGCGCGCTCTTGGTGCGGCTGTTGAACGGCGGCACTGTTTCGCTCTCCTCGTTGCCGATAAGCTGCAACGCGACGTAGACCGGCACGCCCTGCTCGTTGGCCCAGCGGAACAGTTCATCCTCGGTGCGCTGCCCGATGCCGCGGCCCGGCCAGTTCAGCACGCGCCCGAAACTGACGCTATCGTACGGGTTGAGCGCCAGCCGCAGATACGCCATGGCGTCTTTGATTTCCTTGCGCTCGTAGAAGCGCGTGCCGCCGACGATCTGGTAGCGCAAACTATGCGTCAGCAGTGCCTCCTCAACGGCGCGCGATTGCGCGTTGGTGCGGTACATGATCGCAATATCGTTGAGGCGATAGTCGCCGGACGCAACCAGCCGCGCCGCTTCACTGGCCGCCAGCCGCGCCTCCTCATCCTGGTCGTACGCTTCCTGCAACGAAACGAGCGTGCCGCGGTCATTCTGCGTCCAGAGTTGCTTCTGACGCACGCGCTTGTTGCTGCGGTTGATCACCGCCTGCGCCACGTCGAGGATCGACTGGGTGCTGCGGTAGTTCTGCTCCAGCATGATCACCCGCGCATCGGGATAATCATCCTCGAAGTAGCGGATGTTGCGAATGTCCGCGCCGCGAAAGGCGTACACGCTCTGGTCCTCGTCGCCGACCACGAACAGGTTGCGGTACTTCGACGCGAGCAGCTTGAGCAGAATGTACTGCACCCGGTTGGTGTCCTGATACTCGTCAGCCAGAATATACCGATAGCGCTCCTGATATTTCTCCAGCACATTCGGATTTAACTCAAATAGCCGCACCGTCTCGACCAGCAGGTCGTCGAAGTCGAGCGCGTTGGCCTCGCGCAGCAGCTTCTGATAATGGGTGAAACAGCGCGCCACAATCTCGTCGTAGTAGGTGCGGCCATGGCGAGCATATTCTTCGGCGTCTATCAATTCATTTTTGGCGCTGGAGATGGCGGAGCGGATGGCGCGCGGCGGGTATTTCTTCTCATCGAGATTCAGGTCCTTGAGCACGCGCTTCATGACGCGCATCTGGTCGTCGTCATCGTAAATCGTGAAGTCGCGCTCGCGGCCAAGATGCACAATGTCGCGCCGCAGGAACCGCACGCACAGGCTGTGAAACGTCCCGGCAGTCAACGCGGACGCCCGCCCTGCGCCCAGCAGCGCATCGATGCGCTCGCGCATCTCGCGGGCGGCCTTGTTGGTGAACGTGACGGCCAGAATGTTATGCAGGTCGATCCCAACCTCATCGGCCAGGTACGCGATGCGGCGAGTCAGCACGCCAGTCTTGCCAGAGCCAGGCCCGGCCAGCACCAACGTCGGCCCATTCACCGTCTGGACGGCCTCCTGCTGCGCGGCGTTCAATCCTTCGAGAAGCTGTGCGGTCATGCGCGTTTCCTATGATTTCCCACAGAGGACACAGTGTAGGGGCGCAGCATGCTGCGCCCGAACCTATGTGTCGGCATGGTAACGGGCAGGTAGGGCAATGTCAAATAGCGAGGCAGAACATGGACATGGATGCATGTGCAATGCAAACAATGTCATGCTGAACGAAGGGAAGCATCTCTATGCTAATCTTTGAGATGTTTCGCTGCGCTCAACATGACAAAGACTCCACTGCGAGCACATCACTTCTACCCCCACGGCAGCACGATCTCGCGCTTGTCGGGGTCAGGATTTTCGCGATACATGATCACGATGTTGCCGATAATTGCGACAAGCGAGCCGCGCACCGCATCGGCAAGTTGCTCTGATAGCTCCTGCTTCTGGTCCTTAAAATCAAGAAACTTGACCTTGATTAACTCGCGGTTGAAAAGCACCTGCTCGGTCGAGCGAACAACCTCATCCGTCAAACCCTGCTTGCCGATCTGCACAATCGGCTTGAGATCATGCGCCTCGCGGCGCAAAAAGGCCCGCTGGCCCGGTGTCAATGTTGCCATGAAAAATTCCTTTTTATCGCGGGGCAAACCTCATATTTGCCCCGGCATTCATTTCAACGTTTCCATAAATCACGCACGAGCAACAGCATGATTACGCCGCACACGCCGACGATCAGCAGCGCGGTATGCAGCGACGTAAGCTGTGCCAGCCAGCCAGTGCTCGGCGGCACAATCACGAAACCCAAATATGAAAACGCCATGATACCACCCGCCACCGCGCCGCTGTTGCCCGGCGAGCGCTTGGCCGCCGCACTGATCGACGTTGGAATGACGCCCGCCACCGCCAGCCCGAGCATGGCGAACGCAGCGACAGCCGCCCAGACGAACGGCGGAATGAGCAGCAGCCCGGCCAGCACCATGGCAACGCCAGAGATTAATAATGACACACGATTATTAAAGCGCGCCACAATCGTGGCGTTCAGCAGCCGCCCAAGCAGCATCGCACCGTTGAACGCAGCAAAGGCCAACCCGGCAATAAACGCGCCTGCCTGAAGCTCGTCGCGGATGTAGATCACCGCCCACAAGCTCGCAACGCTCTCGCCGACGATTGACATGAGACATAGCAGCGCCAGCACCAGCAGCACGCGCCGGCTGAACACCAACCGCACGGTCGAACTGAGATTGTTCTCATGCGCTTCGTCGGCATCGGCGGGCGGGTAGCGCACCGGTAGCGAAAGCAACGCGAACAGCCCGCATGCGCCTGCCAGCAAACTCAATACCACGCTGTAGCTCCAACCAAAGCGCAGCAATACGCCAGCCACCGCCGCGCCGACCATTGCACCAGCGCTGAAGCCTGCGTGCATCACGTTCATAATCGATCGTCCAGTCGCATGCTCCCAGTCAAGCGTCGCGCCGTTCGCAGAGAGGTCCATCAACGCCATGCCAGCGCCAGAAAGCGCCAACGCGCCCACAAAGCCCCACAGGCCGCCAGCGACTGCGAGCCCAAGGTTTGCGCCAAGCAGCAGCACCATGGCGACTAATGCAAGGCGCTTCTTCCCCGCCCATGCGCTCAACAGACCACCGATCAGCAGCAGCGCAACCGACATGAGCGACGGCACAAGCTGCGCGGTGCCAAACGTGCCTTTGCTCATGCTGAGCACCAACAAGATTTCGGCCCACAGCACGCCCTGACCGCCGACGAGCAGGCCCATCAGCACAAAATACCCAAGTATCAGCGCCAGTACAAAGCTGGCGCTCCACGGATGATGTTCAACAGATGATTCGTTGGTTAATGATTGTGCCATACACCCTCGATAAGAAAAGCACAGACATGCTCGCGCTCATATTATAAACTTTGCTGGGAGATTGTCACATAGCCATACTCACATGGCAGTGATATACTGGCCTGCGAACCACCAACAGAAAGCATGAGTCATGAACGAGAAACATTATCCGCCAACCAGCTCCGTCGTTCTTGCGGGCGGGCTGAGCCGCCGCATGGGACAGGACAAACGCCGCCTCGCATGTCCATGGCGATCACAGTCCGACGCTGCTCGAACACACGGTCGCCATTGTCGCCACAGTGTGCGCCGAGGTAGTCGTGGTACTCAACGATCCAGAAGCGTGGGCTGCCCTTCCGGCGCGGCTCGTGCCAGATATGTACCCGGATGGCGGCGCGTTGGGCGGCATCTATTCTGGCCTTTACGCAGCAGCCCACCCGTACGCGTTAACGGTCGCATGCGACATGCCGTTTCTCAACGTCGATCTGCTGCGCGCCATGCTCGCTCGCCCGCGCGATTACGACGTGCTGGTGCCGCGCTCGCCACGCCCCGGCTCAGCCCGCAACAACCTCGATGTCGAGCCGCTGCATGCGATTTATAGCAAAGCATGTCTGGAGCCGATGCGCACCACGTTGGAGAGCGGACGACGGCAGATTGCGGCATTCTTTCCGCATGTGCGCGTCGCATATGTCGAATCGGAAGAATCGCTGCGCTATGATCCGACTGGACGCTCGTTCATGAACGTCAACACGCCCGAAGAGCTTGAAAAGCTGACAAAATAACTCAGTTGCATGCCGATAAAGGCTGTAGGGGCGAAGCATTTTGCACAAGCAAAAATGCTTCGCCCCTACGGTAATCTTGGCACCCGCTCACGTAACATGTTGCCCAAGCTGGCGCAACTCACTTCGCAGACTGTCAATCGTAGCGTCATGACGAACCTCGCCCAAATCAAGTCGCTGGTGCTTCTTCTGCGCCAGCTCGCCGCACGCCTGATAAAAACGCCATGTCGCATGGTAACGCCTACTGAACAGCGCCTGTAGGCGCGCCGCCGTCTGCGCCCAGGATGAGCAGGCGACACGGTAATGCGCCTCGGACAATGTGCCGCGCTCCACTTCGTCGCGCAGGTGCATGCTGATCCAGCGCCGCTCGCGGTGCAGTGCCCATAGTATAACCAGCACCATGGCAATCCAGCCAAGCCAATCGATTGCTAAGGTGGCAACAAAACCACCAAGATTCTGCGCCAGCAGCGTCACCATGGTGTTGTGGAGTGAGTGCGCGCCCATTGCCAACAATAATCCCGTCACGGGCGCGACGACCTTGACAAACATATTGCGGCTTAACCGTGAGGCTGCAAACCCAATGCCGGTAAAAGAAGTATAGACCACATGATTCCAGCCACCAAGCACCACCCGCATGACAAACAGCGTGAACAGTCCGGCGTAGCCGCCGTTTCCGTACCCTGCCGTGTACAGGTACAGCACATTCTCGGTAGCAGCGAAGCCTAGCGCGGTAACGGCAGCGTACACAATGCCATCCAGAATCGTGTCGAACTCGGAGCGGAACACGAGAAAAATGATCAGCACCGCAAGCCCTTTAACACTTTCCTCGACAACCGGCGCAATTACTGATGAGCCGATCAGATCAACAAACATCGGCCCCAGGAACAAGTACACGCTGAGTTCAAACAGGCCGCTCCAGATCAGCGCTCCGATCACAGCCACAATCGCGCCCCATAAAAAGACGCCAAACAGCAAACGCTTTGGCTCCTTCTCATAGCGGTCGAGCCAGTACACAACTGATGCATAACAAAATGCAGGCACAAAGCTGAGCAGCAACGACAGCACAAGCCCCATATAATCATCCTTCAAACACAAACAAAGAACAAAGAGCGAAGAACAAACCGGCGCGCTCGTTCTTGGTTCCCTGTTCTTTGTTACAAACGGCTTGAAACAATAGTTAGTGGATGGCAATCTGGCGCTGCTGAAGCTCCTGAAGGGTGATTGGCAAGCGGAAGTTGCCATCGGCTTGTTCGAGCAAGAGATCGGTCAACACGTACAACTCCTGGCCATTGCTGAATTGCACCAGGATTTTGGGATCGCCACCCGCATCAACCTCGGCAGGTTGAACGATCACACCCGACTGCTCGTCCGAAGTTGTTACCGTAATTGGAGGTGCATCTGCCATATGTTTAAAAACCTTTCTTCATATCATGCTACGTTCCGATACGCGCCAACACATTCAGTCCCGCCCATCAAAATGACTATCGGCCTATTGCTGACCATTATACGCGCTCAGTATACTACCATACAGAATAGACTGCATACAACAGATTTCATCGGTCGTCATCATTCAAGAAGGACATTCAAGTCATGCGTTTTCTCGTCGATCAGGCATCGTACGACCACATGTTGAGCAAAAAATCGCACCCACGCGATTGCTACGTCCGCGGCACCGAATATCTCCACCACATGTATATTGATGGCGTTAAGTACGTCGTCGCTCGCGCGGTCTACGATTGCATCAAGCAGGCCCAGGAACGCGCTGACGACGATGCTATGTTGCACCTTGTGTTCCACCGTGAAGAGATTGAGCGCGCCGTCAGCGAGGCCCGCAGCCAGGGCATCGACCTACGCACCACCCAGATGATCGGTGATCCGCCGCCCAGCGATGACGTTGCCATGCCCAAGCTGAGCAACGCATTCACGCCGGAGCAGCCGGAAACGATTGAGGAAACCGGCCTCAACCGTACGTTTTTGTACGAACACATGCTGCGCGTGATCTACAACAAAGGCCGGGCCAGCGGCGCAGAACTATCTGACGAACTGAAGCTGTCGTACCGCATCATTGACGTGCTGCTCACCGAACTACGCAACCAGGAACTGATCGACATTGGCGGACAACGCGGCTTCGGCGACATCAACTACGAGTACATTCTCACACCGCGCGGCAGCGCGGCAGCGCAGGACGCGCTGCTCAAAACGATGTATTCCGGTCCTGCGCCGGTGACACTCGACGAATGGATTGAATCGGTCAAAGCCCAAACGGTTAAAGATGTGGTGGTGACGCGCCGCAACATCCGTGAGGCGTTCAAGGGGCTGGTCATCGACGAGTCGATCCTCAACATGGTCGGTCCGGCGGTCAACTCGGCCTCGTCGGTGATGCTGTTCGGCTTCCCTGGCAACGGCAAAACGACGATTGCCGAGCGCATCACGCACCTCATGGGCGATGATATTTTCATTCCGTACACCATCTACGCCGATGGCGCGCTGATCAAAATGTACGACTCGATTGTTCACGAAGCCCCACGCTTTGAACTGCCGAGCAATTTGGAATATGACAAGCGCTGGGTACGGATCAGCCGTCCCGTTGTGATCACAGGTGGCGAACTGACGCTCGACGGTCTGGGGCTGGTCTATAACAAAAACTCGCGCATTTATGAAGCGCCGTTTCAGATGAAGGCCAACTGCGGCATCTTCCTGATCGACGACTTTGGCCGCCAGCAAGTGCGCGTATTTGACTTGCTGAACCGCTGGATCGTGCCGCTGGAAAAGCGCTACGATTTTCTCACGACAGTGACAGGCAAGAAGATTCAAATTCCGTTCGACCAGTTGATCATGTTCTCGACCAACCTCGATCCGAACGACCTCGGCGATGACGCGCTGCTGCGTCGTATCAAGTTCAAGTTCGAGATTATCGACCCGACTGAAGAGCAATGGCACGAGATCTGGCAGATCATGTGCCGCGTGCTGAAGGTGCCCTATGACGTTCGTGGTATCGATTACCTGCTGGCGAAATGGTACAAGCCAGATAACCGTCCGCTACGCATGTGCCAACCGCGCGACATTCTGTTGCAGATGATGGCAATCGCCAAATACAACATGGAAACCGTCACGCTCAACGCCGACTTACTGGACGCCGCATGCACAACCTATTTCACGAGCAAGGAAAAGAAAAACTTTGGCGCGAAGGTGCGGTTGGATTTGTAAAACGACTGCCTTAGCTTGTTATGCTACAATATCGCTTATTGTGCCTTTCCATGGAAACAAAGCACAACAGTAGGTGCAGTGCAAAGCGTTATTGACAGCATTCAAATGATCGCACGGCAGCGCGGGCGCGGCGACGACGGCCCGCTGCTGCTACTGCGGCAACTCGATGGCCGGCCCGGCGAGCGCATCACCCATCTGGCAATTGATGGCGATCTTGCGCAAGCCTGGCAGGCGCTCACTGGCGAACCGTTTCGCCCACATCAGGCCCTGGCGCTGAGTGGGTTGAAGCGCGGCGAGCCAGTAGCCCTGCGCGCCGCCAATCCGGCTGTCACCATGACCGGCTTTCTGTTGTTATATGCGACGCTGATGAGCGACAGGGCCGCCACCAGCCTGGTGCTTGCACCTGATCAAGAAGCTGCTCAAGACATTTTCACCACGCTCGAAAAGATCAATGCCAAGCTGCCCGCCAACGCGCGCTTGGTGCCTGCACGCATTGCGCCCCAAGTCCGTCCATCACGGGTGGCGCAGATCTTCATTGCTACGCCCGAAATCCTCCACAACCGGCTGTTGCGCTTTCATGATCGCGGCTGGAACGTGTTCTGGCAACATCTGCGCTTTGTGCTATTGCCAGACCTCCATACATATCATGGCGTTGCAGGCGCGCACCTCGCCGATCTGCTGCTGCGGCTTCTACGTGTAGCAGACTTTCACAATAGCACTCGTGCGCCCGAAATGCTGGCAACGCTGGTAGATATTGATGATCCGCAGCCGGCGCTCACAACGCTGCTCGGCTATCCATGGCGTGTGATTCCCGCTGATGATGTGCCGAGTGATGCTGTGACGCTGGCGCTGTGGCGCGGCGCAGTCGATCATCTGCGCGAGGCTGCGGAAGTGGCAGTGGCAATTCAGCGGCAGGGCTACCATGTGCATGTCTGCTGCCAACCGCTCGAAACATTTGTGGTTGCGCCGATGATTGGCGATGCAGAAAACATCACAGTTAGCACCCATGCCGCGCCTGCGCATGTGCTCGTCACGGCTGGCTACCCGCCTTCGACCAGCCATCTCCGCCGCCTGCTCCGTTCGCACTACCAGGCGGTTATAGTCGTGCTTGGCGACCTGCCGCACGAGCACATGCTAGCCCGCCATAGCGCGTCGCTGCTCAGCGAGCCTGCGACCCTCTGGCCGGAACTGCCCGCCAACGCCTATGTTACGGCCCAACACATCCTGTGCGCCGCGAGCGAACTGGCGCTGACCGCCTCCGAAGTCGAAGCGTGGGGCGTGAGCGATATTGTCAACCGCCTGGTCGAGCATGAACAGCTTGTTGACCTGCCCGACCCGGAGGTTGCATGGAAGCCGACCAGTAATGTCAGTGATCCATACGCCGAGTTTAGCCTCCTCTCGTCAAGCGGCGGCAGCATTGTGGCAAAAAATGAACAGGGCAATCTGCTTACACAGCTTGATCCTACTGGCTTTGAGCGCTGGACGTTTCCGAACGCGGCGCTGCCGCCGGGCAACGGGGGCATGCGCGTTACCGAGCGCAATGAAGACGCGGGCAGTGTGACATTGCGGCTGGAAAACAAAGGGCGACGAACATACCCGCTACGCCGGGCCGAGGTGACAGTGCGCGACGAACGCGAAACGCGCAAGTTGAATGCACAACAGATTGGGTGGGGGCGCGTGGTGGTAGACGAAGAAATATATGGCTACCGCGAGATGAACGCGACAGGCGCGCCAACTGAGGTTGCGCTCAAACCCACGCTGCAGGCACGCTGGATCGCGCCGGCCTGCTGGTTTGACCTGCCAAACGATATACAACCACTCGGACAGTTTGTCGGATGGAGCCTGGTTGCCGCGCTGCCGCTGCGCGTTTTGGCATCGTTTGAGGATGCGCTGCCGTGCTACAGTCACGAAAAGCGTCGCTTGTATATTGTTGACGCGCAGCCGGGCGGCAACGGCCTGGCAGCATGGATATATACACATGCCGAAGAATTGCTGCCGCTCGCCTATGACATTGCACTGGCATGTCGCACCGATCCGCTGCTTGAACCGTTGTCACGCGTTGACATGGACTGGCTGCTAGCCTTTCTTGGGCGACGAGCCGAGCAGCCGCAGCCTATTGCGCGCGCCGCAGTGATCGCTCGTACCACGATCAAGGACCGGCCAGGCCCGGAGTTTATCGAAGGGCCGCCGCCTACGCATGACGAGGACCCGCGCGTTCTGCTGACACCTGCTCCGCCAGAGCATCTGCCGTCAGAAGAGTCGGTAGAGCCGGAGATTGTGCCGCCGAGCGAGTCTGCCGTACTACACCAACCATCCGAACCAACTGAGCAATCGGAGCCAGGCAAAACCACACGGCGCAACACGTCTGCCTCACAGGAGCAGCGCAAAGAACGGCGCACAGCTTCACGTCGCGCGCCGCCGAACCAGCGTGATAAACGCATCCACGCCGCGAAAGAAGCTACCCGCACGGGCACAGCACGCCAGGAACCGGAGCCTTCCGATGACACGCATCCTATACCAGCGCGAGCACCGCAGATGCCTCCACGCAACGCTCCGGCGGAACCAGCGCCATCGGCTCCAGCCGCGCCCGCCGAACGGCGACCCGACGCTTCATCGTTGATTCAGCGCTTGCAACGCCAGCGGCAGCAGCGTGAAGCGCAGCATGAGCCACAATCTACACCGCCAGCGCGCCGCGCCACTGCGCCTGCCGCCGACATCGAGCCGCGCTTTGCCGCAGGTGACAAGATTTTTTGCCTGCCCTACGGTGACGGAGTTGTGCAGGAAAGCCGGATCGAGGATGGCCATGAGTTACTAACCGTCCACTTCCAGGCGCATGGCGACCTGATGATCGATCAGGCATTGAGCTTGGTACGCAAAATCGAGGAAACTGCGCAGGATGACGACGACCTGCTATAGCCTACGCTGTTTCTGGCACAGAAGTCCGCTTCGACGCGCGCAGCCTGCGCCATATCCACAGCCCAACCAACAGCAGCACGCCCCAGACCGGCGACCACACAAGTAGGACGATGATCACTTCTGCAATACCCTGCCCGAACTGAATCAGGCTCCGCAGCGCATCGCGCGCAACTCGTACGGGCTGCCAGCCGTCCTCGGAAACAAGTCGTGGCAGGGGCGGCACTGGCGCAAGCACAACGGTGATCGTCGAAAACGCGGCGCTCTGCTCCAGGTACTTCTTGCGGCCCTGAATCTGCTCGATTTGTCCCTGCACATCGGTAAGCGACTGGTTCACCGCCAAAGCATCCTCAACCTTGTCGGCTTTGTTAAGGAACGTCAGCAGGCGGTCGCGCGTCGCTTCCAGATTGCGCAGCCGCGAGTCAAGATCGACATATTCCTCGGTCACATCGTCGCCACCCACGGTGCGGCTAATCACGTTCTTTGCCAGACCTTCGACGCCAGCAAGCGCATCGTCAAAGCGGCTGGCAGGCACACGAAATGTGACAGTTGTATTGAGATCATCGTCAGCACCGCTCGTTTGCACCTTCACCACATAGCCGCCCAGCGCCTGCACCTTGGCACGCACGGACGCCTCCGCCTGTGTGACATTCTCTACTTGCAACGACACATCGGCAGTTTTGATGACCAGCCGGTTAAAGAGTTGCTGGTCGGTGGCAGATGGTTGTGATGCTGGCGCTGATTGCGCTGTTGTGCCACCGGAGCTACTCTGTTCAAGTGCGAGCGGCCGCCCGCTGAGAGTCAGTTGCTCTGTTTGCAGCAGGTGCTTCCGGCAGAGAAGCAGAGTTCCCACTGGTTAAACTAGCGTTTACTGCCTGAAACACACTGCTTGACCGACGTGTACTGCCCACTACAACAGCAATGAGCAACAAAACGATACCGAGAATGACGACAATTGAGAGAACTCGAAAACGTTTCATGGCTGGCTCCTTTGGTCATCTGTTCATTACTCACAAGACGCTTCTTGAGACAAAACAGTTCCCCGTTATGAAACATATCATGCCAGTCGTACAAAAGCATTACAGATTATGTAAAAAACAGATGCGCCACGTACTGAAGTGCTGGTGACCAACATGTAACATCGAGTGCAATAAACGTTAGCAGGAGAAAAGAGAAGGATTTACATGGCGCGCCACGCTGCCGAGCATGACTGGATCACCACCCAGGCACTAGAAGCTGTGGCCGCGCACAAAGCAACCGACGAGCAGCGCCCTTCTAAGCGCGAAGCACTGCTGGGCAGCGATACCAGCGACAACACAAAGAGGAGCCGCGCATTCACGGCTCCTCTTTGCTTGGCTTGCATTGGTAAGCTAGCGCTGCATGAGCGGCAGCATCACATGGAATGATCCCGGCGGTGCCGCAGCAGCAGTTGCTGTCACCGCAGCAGACGTCGCGGTCTCCTGCGCCGCAAAGGTCGCCGTCGGCGCAACCACCGAAGCCGTTGCCGCCGCAGCGGTCATGGTTGGCGCAACTGCCGAGGCCGTTTCGGCAGCAGCAGTTGCCGTTTCTAGAGCTTCAGCCGTTGCCGCGAACGCTGTCGCAGTCTGTGCCTCAGATGTAGCAGTGCCACTCATGTCAGCAGTCGGTGTGAACGTAGCAGCAGGCGTCAGAGGATCGACCGCACCATTCACAAGACTACTGTTTGTGGCAAACTCTGATGTGTTGCCCAGCGAGTCAGTAGTTGTACCCGTCACCTTCTGCCCTGCCGACAAACTATGCCCAGTGACTGAGATATTGAACTGCCCCGCAGCATTCGTCATGCCCTCGCCAAGGAACGTCTTTCCTTGACTGGTCGATGCGTTTGGATCGGCAAGATATATTTCAATCTTGCAGTTCGCACACGCCGTGCCGACTGCATTCTGCGTGCCAGCCCGCACAATCGTTGGCGCAGCAAGGCCATCATTTGCTTTGTATGTGACGCCACTATCGGTAGCAGACTTCAGGTGGATACCCTTGCCACCATTATTGTAGATGCTGTTGTGGCTAAAGGTGTTGTATGACGTCTTCTGGATCTTCCCCCAAATTGGAACATCGCCGCTCTCGACGGTGTACACCGACGCTTCGATGCCGGCATCGGGATGGTTCGCGATGACGTTGTCGTGAATATTGTTGTACTGATTACCGCCTGTAATATAGATCCCGCTGCCGCCGTAATCTACTACAGGGCATGAACTATCAGGCGTGGCATTTGGTAACACTTCGCCATGCACGCCAACGCCAATAATGTTGTTATACACTTCGTTGTACGTTGAGCGCCGGTAAAAACGAATGCCATTGCCGTAGTTGCCGCCAATCACATTGTTGTACGCAAAGTTATGATTCGGCGTGTCTTCAAAGCCGATACCGGCACCACAATTACGAACTGCCTTGGACCCAGTGATATCCACACCGAAATAGTTGCCAACGATACGATTGCCAGTGGTTTGATTACTATGTGAAAGTTCGATACCTTCTGAGCGGTTGCCACCAATCACATTACGCTCCAGCGCAGTCTCGCCGCCGATCCAATTGTCATACGGTCCCTGCTCAATATCCATCGCATCGGCACGATTAGCCAGAATGGTCACGCCGTCTTGCTTCATGCCGACAATATTGCCAACAAAACGATTATCATGAGGGGAACCAGCATGCACTCCCGCGCCCTGAATGTGAAAGCCATCATTGCCATTGCCAGCAATAATATTCCGCGCCGCATACGCATCAGATGAGTTGGAGCATGGCGTATAGGTGTATGGGCTTGCCGTGCTCACGTTGCCGCAGCCAATAATGTTATACGCCGCGCTCACACGTATACGCAGACCTTCGTAATGGTGTGTTTCACCATACTTTTGTGAAATAAAAGGTTTGCGCGGCATTGGTACCCAGGAAATTACCTTCAACATGGTTAAACTGGGTCTGGCCACCGACCAGAATCATCTGATGATCCCAACGGAACGAAGCCAACCCGCGAACCGTGTTACCCGCCGACCGAATCTCGATGCCGTCAATGCCTTTGGGCGCGCGGCTGTCTCTGCATTTGGTATCAATGCCACCGCCGTCCAGTTCAATCTTGATGACCGCATTACCAGCCGTCGCAGCCGTGTTTGGCTTTGCGCCGCACTGAGTATACCCATCAATAGTAATCGGGGCGCCCTGATCTTCAAGCATGAACGTACCCATCCATGTATCTGGATCGGTTGGATTAGCTGACCCTGGTGGAGCGTCGTTCTTCGTAGGCTTGATTGTCACAACACTTGGGCAGGAACCGTCAGCATTGCGCACGTTAAACTTAATCTGCTCCGGACCAGGGCGGTTGTTCGCCTCATGTAAGGCCGCCCGAAGCGTACATGTGCCCGCTGATGTCTTGCACTGACCATCGCCGGGCGTGGCGTCATCCTGATTGCCGTTGGAGTCCACCGTGAACGTCGCCGTTGCCAGAGTAGACGCGTCACCGACAAAGCGGAGCTGCGGCGCGTTCAAGTTGGTCGCATTGCCCATTTGCGACGCCATGAGCTGAACATCCGCCACATCAACACATCCATCGCCGTTGAGATCACGCTTAGAAAAACTGCCTGGCGTACATGAGGGTTGATCCTGCGCTAACTCCCACGCTTCGCTCTCAACCTGCGCATCAACAATGTTGACCAGTTGATTACCGGTTAGATCGAAGCGTGGATTAACGACCGAGGGGCCTTGGGCTGCGGCAACATAGCCTGGCGAGCTTCCCATAAACAATGCCGCAACAGCCACTGCGACAACTGCCTGAGGCACGCACTTAAGCGAGCGTTGGAGCATAAAATAACCTCTTCTCTAAAACGCTCATGAAGAATTGTGATCACTATATTCTCTTAATCTAGCAAACTGATGACAATATCCTTGGTAAAAAATGACAAAAAAAACATCTTGCTCCTGGACATTTACGGCAAGAATTTCACTACAGCGCAACTGAATGCGATATTTTATTTCAACAACCAGTGGTATTACACATAGTCGTTAGTTTATTTTCTGTAAAAATTGTCATCTTCCAGTTTGGCGAAACAATATGGTGTGCTGAAGCGGCAAGAGCACCAATTGGCCTGGACTATCTGTTATAATTTCCGCATGCTAAATGAACACCAAACACTCTATGATGTCATTGTGATCGGCGCGGGACACGCTGGCTGCGAGGCTGCCAACGCTGCCGCGCGCATGGGCTGCCGCACGCTGCTGCTGACGCTCGATCTCGATAAACTGGCGCACATGTCGTGCAATCCATCGATCGGCGGGCCAGCCAAGGGCCACATCGTGCGCGAGATCGACGCGCTCGGCGGTGTCATGGGCCGTGTGATCGACCAAACGTTTATTCAAATTCGCGTGCTGAATGAGAGCAAGGGGCCAGCCGTGCAGGCGTTGCGCGCCCAAGCCGACAAGCGCCTGTATGCCAAGGTCATGAAAGAGACGCTGGAGCAGGTGCCGAACCTTGATCTTAAGCAGGCGATGGTGGAGCGAATCATTCCGCCTGACAGAACAAAGCACGAAGCACAAAGCACAAATGAAAATGCACAAGCTTTGTTCTCGGTGCTTACGCATACTGGTCGCATCTTCCGCGGGCGCACGCTGGTGCTGACGACCGGCACCTTTCTGCGCGGGCGGGCAATCACAGGCGAGGCAATCTGGGGCGCGGGCCGCGCGGGCGAGGCTCCGGCGGTGGCGCTTGGCGAGGATCTGGCGGCGCTCGGCTTTCCATTGGTGCGCCTGAAGACCGGCACGCCGCCGCGCGTCGATGCGCGCACGATCGACTTTTCGCTCACCGACGTGCAGCATGGCAGCGCTGTGCCGCAGTATTTTGGCTATTATTATAATGATCGGCGAGAACACGCGCCATTGTCAGCATTTCATGGCCCGCCTTCGCCCGTTTACCCGCATGCCCGGCTCGATGGCTGGCGACCGCAACTGCCATGTTATCTGGTGCACACAACGCCAGAATTTCACGAGATTATTCGCGCCAATCTCGACCGCGCGCCCATGTTCAGCGGCGTGATCGAGGGTGTCGGCCCGCGCTACTGCCCGTCGATCGAGGACAAGATCGTACGCTTCGCTGACAAGCCACGCCATGGCATGTTCCTTGAACCAGAGGGCTGGAACACCAACGAAGTGTATGTGCAGGGCTGTAACACGTCGCTGCCAGAGGATGTGCAGTGGGCCATGCTCCACACCATTCCGGCGCTGCGCAACGCCGAAATCATGCGTGTCGGCTACGCGATTGAATACGACGCGGTGGCGACCGGCGAAATCAGTGCCGATATGGCTGCCAAGCGCATGCCGGGTCTGTTCCTGGCCGGGCAGATCAACGGCACAACTGGCTACGAGGAGGCCGCCGCGCAGGGCATCATGGCGGGCATCAACGCCGCTCGTTATGTGAAGAGTGAGCCGTCGGTGATTCTACGGCGTGACGAGGCGTATATTGGCGTGCTGATCGACGATCTTGTGACCAAAGAAATTCATGAGCCGTATCGCATGTTTACTTCGCGGGCCGAACACCGGCTGCTGCTACGCTCAGACAACGCCGACCTACGCCTGACGCCGTTGGCGGGCGAGCTTGGGCTGATAGATCATGCACGAATGGCGGCGGTCGAATGGAAGCGCGACCAATCTGAGGCGCTGCTGAACACGCTGCGCGGGCGCACGATCTATCCAACGGCGGCAACCAACGCACGGCTGGCAGAGGTCGGCGTCGGGCCGCTCAGCGACAAAGTAACTGCCGAAGAAATACTGCGGCGGCCTAATGCCAGCTATGCGAACATTCAAGCAGTGCTCGATCTGCCGGACGCGCCGGACTACGTTGTGGAGCAGGTGGAGGTCACGGCCAAATACGGCGGCTACCTCGCCAAGCAGCAGCGCGAAGTCGAGAAGTTGCAGCGCATGGAGAGCCGCCGCTTGCCCGCCAACTTTGACTACGATGCGGTGACGGGGTTGCGCAACGAGGCCCGCCAGGTGCTCGGTCGCTTCCGCCCGGCGACGCTGGGGCAGGCGGCCCGGCTGGCGGGCATCAACCCGGCGGACGTGGCGGTGCTGCTCGTCGCGTTGGAGCGGAAGCGCTCTGACAGCGGCGCGGCGCACATTTCCACGGATTAAAAACCAGCTATTAAATCCGTCGCACGACCGACTTGACGCAGACAAATGGGCATGGTACGCTCTAGATCTCGTTCATCGTTCAAGAAAGGAGGGCAACAATGACGTGCATTCACCACAATGTGCTTGAGTCAACCACTGCTACTTCGTATGGCGTGGCCTGCTCGCTTGTGGAGTGCGCTTTTTAACCAAAAGTGTCTTCAGATCGTATGAATGACCGCTGACTGCTACACGGTGCATCGCATTGGTGCTCTGCTGTTGCATAGTTTTAGCTATGTGCAGCTAGAATGACGTGTAGCTGCTGCTTGCTCATACACTGAAGGATATATTTACGGTCATGGGTGTACGCTACACCTGTGGCCGTTTTTGTATATAACAGCATAATCGCGGCTGCGGGATTATTTCACCCGTGGCCGCTTTGTTTTGTGCGGCTGTGGGAACACCTCTGGCCGCTTTTTGGCGTTTAGTGACTTCGCAAGCAAGCTAACCGATTTATCGGTGTGACTGGTTCTTGATTTATCCTACCCGGCCAATCAATTTGTGTGAGGAGACTCTGCGTGAATACGCGAAGCAAGAAATTCTTGTCGTACTACAAACCCTATCGAAAATTGTTTGTCATGGACATGGCATGTGCGTGCGTCGTATCAGCGGTTACGTTGGCGCTGCCGTTGTGTACAAACTACATCATCAAAATCATCATAGCAGGCAACACTCCCAATGTACTCAATCACATCTATGCAATGGGCGCGGTCATGCTTGCATTGATTGTGGTGCATGCGGTGTGCAACACATTTGTCGACTATCAAGGCCATATGATGGGGTCGTTGATGGAAAGCGACATGCGCCATGAATTATTCGAACATTACCAAAAACTACCGTTCCATTTCTACGACGAGCAAAAAACAGGTCAGTTAATGGCGCGGCTCACCCATGATCTGCTGTCGCTTTCCGAACTCTACCATCATGGCCCTGAAGATATGGTCATTGCAGTATTGAAATCGGTTGGCGTGTTCATCATCATGTTCACCATGGATGTTCAGCTTGCTCTGATTCTCCTGCTCTTCATGCCAGTCATGGGCCTGTTCGCCCTGCATTTCAACAGGAAAATGAATGTTGCGCTGCGCAGAAGCCGCGAGCGCATTGGCGACATCAACGCCCAGGTTGAAGACACGCTCGCCGGCATCCGGGTGGTCAAATCGTTTACCAACGAACGTGTTGAAACAGGGAAGTTTGCGTATGAGAACGATCGTTTTGTAGACAGCAGGAGAGAGGGCTACAAAAGCGAAGCGTACTTCTACGAAGGCATGATTGTGTTCGCGCAACTCATGACCATCGCGGTGATCATCTTTGGCGGCATTGGCATCATGCGCGCCTCCCTGGATGTAGCTGATGTGCTAACCTATGTATTCTACGTTGGCATCCTCGTGGAGCCAATCCAACGTTTCGTGAATTTTGCCCGGTTGTATCAGGAAGGAATCACCAGCTTTCATCGATTTATGGACATGCTGGAAGTAGCGCCGGAAAGCCAGGAGGCAGCAGATGGCGTTGAGCTAGACCATGTTCAGGGATGTATCCAGTTCAAAAATGTCAGCTTCAAGTATCAAGAAGAGTATGGCTACGTTTTGAAACATCTCTCGTTAGACATCGAAGTCGGAGAATACGTTGCACTGGTGGGATCGTCAGGTGTGGGGAAAAGCACGCTGTGTTCGTTGGTTCCACGCTTCTATGAGGTAACCGAAGGCGAAATACTGATCGACGGAAGAAACATCAAGGATGTCAGCGTACAATCATTGCGCAGGAACATCGGCGTCGTTCAGCAAGATGTGTATCTATTCGCCGGAACCGTCGCGGACAATATTCGCTACGGTAAGCCATGTGCGAGCGATGAGGAGATCATTGCGGCTGCGAAACAGGCCCATGCTCACGAGTTTATCATGGCGCTGCCGGATGGCTATGCGACGGACATTGGACAACGGGGAGTAAAACTATCTGGCGGTCAAAAGCAGCGCTTGAGCATTGCCCGCGTGTTCCTGAAGAATCCGCCCATTATCATTTTTGATGAAGCGACCAGCGCGTTGGACAATGCAAGCGAAAAAGCCGTTCAAGCTTCGTTGGAGACGTTAGCCACCAATCGCACCACGCTTGTCATCGCCCATCGCTTATCGACTGTCAGAAATGCGCAACGTATTGTGGTGTTGACGGAGAACGGTATTGCTGAGCAAGGCACACACGAGTTGCTGATTGCGCTTGACGGAATCTACGCGCAGTTCTATACGATGCAATTGACTATATAAGAATTAGCTAGCAGCAATATCGAATTCGTACATGACGATCTCATCGGGAGCCTCGGCTCCGCCGACCGATGTGTACAGGCGCATGGCCGGGGCGTTCGAGCGGTCGGTGAGCACCCACGCGGTGCCGCAGCCGTGCTCGCGCCCCACGCTGAACAGCGCATGAAGCAATTGCTTGCCGACACCATGCTTGCGGTGTGTCGGCGCGACACTCACCTCGTCGATCCATAATTCGGGCGACTTGTCGGGGTGAACGTAGTGGATGGCCGAGGCAAATCCCACCACAACGTCATCATCGATGGCTACAGCGATATGGTGCCGCGCGTCATTGAGAAACTCAGCACTCAGCGCGGCATCGACGGCGTTGTCGAAGACATTGGGCGCAACGCGCGCAAGCACAGACTCATCACCCGGCCCAAGAATACGTATTTCGACTGCCATTCACTACCTCATTCGCTCTCCGGCACGTTCTGCCGCAATTCCTCCAGCCACACGGTCGCCTCGGAGTCGCTGGGTGCGCGCCAGTCGCCGCGCGGCGAAAGCGAGCCGCCCGACCCGACCTTTGGCCCATTTGGCACCGCCGAGCGCTTGAACTGGCTGATTTTGAAGAAGCGAAACAGAAAGACTTCCAGCCACTTCCGAATTGTCGCGAGATCGTATGCATGGCGTTGTTCTTCGGTAATGCCCTCCGGCCAATCGCCGCGCGACTGGTCATGCCAGGCGTTGTAGCTCAGGAATGCGATCTTGCTTGGCCGGAAGCCGTAGCGCGAAACGTAGTAGGTGTTGAAATCCTGCAACTCGTAGGGGCCAATCTTCTCTTCGGTGCTCTGGGCGGGTTTGTCGCGCTCGCCATCAGTATGTGGCACCAGTTCGGGCGATATCTCGGTGTCGAGGATCGACTGGAGCACTGCGCCGGTTTGCTCGTCGAACTGGCGCGACGCGATCACCCAGCGAATCAGGTGCTGAATGAGCGTCTTGGGCACTGACGCGTTGACGTTGTAGTGCGACATGTGATCGCCCACGCCGTAGGTCGCCCAGCCAAGCGCCAACTCGCTCAGGTCGCCGGTGCCGAGCACGAGCGCGTTGTGGTAGTTCGCCAGCCGGAACAGGTGCGACGTGCGCTCGCCTGCCTGCACATTCTCGAACGTCACATCATACTGCGGTTCGCCCTTCGCGTAGGGATGACCGAGGTCGCGCAGCATCTGCGTGCTGGACGGCTTGATGTCAATCTCCTCGGCACTGACCTCAAGCGCGCGCATGAGCTTGTGGGCGTTGCTGAGCGTCGTGTCGCTGGTGGCAAAGCCCGGCATGGTGTAGGCCAGGATATTGGTGCGCGGCAGGCCAAGTCGATCCATGGTCTTTGCAGCGACAATCAGGGCATGCGTCGAGTCCAAGCCGCCCGACACGCCAATCACGATCTTTTGAATGCCAGTCGCGCTCAGCCGCTTCATCAGGCCATGCACCTGAATGTTGTACGCCTCATAGCAGCGCTCGTCGCGCACCGCCGGGTCGTTCGGCACATATGGAAAGCGCTCGACGTTACGTTCGAGTGACACATCATCAGTTGGCATTTGGAACTCAAACGACACGCGCCGCATGGCCTGCACGCGGTCGCGATGGTCGCCCACGGCGTCGTTGAAGCTCGTCAGACGCATGCGATCCTGCGCCAGCCGCTCCAGATCCACATCAGCAAAAATCAACTCCTCGCCATGTGGAAAACGCTCTGACTCAGCCAACAAATCGTTGTTTTCGTAGATCAATGCGTGCCCATCCCATGCCAGATCAGTAGTCGATTCGCCGGGACCAGCGGCAGAATACATGTAGGCCGCAACACACTTGCCCGACTGCGCGGCGCACAGGTCGCGCCGGTATTCCGCTTTCCCTATTGTAATGTTAGAGGCTGACAGGTTCGTCAGCACTGTCGCGCCCGCCAGCGCGGCGTAGGTACTCGGCGGAATGGGCGTCCACACATCTTCGCAGATCTCAGTATGCAGCACGAAATCTTTGACGTTGCGCGCGCTGAACATGACATCATTACCGAATGGAACCTCCTGGCCGAGCAGCGTCTGCGCGCGCCCAACGGCCGCGCGACCCGACGTGAACTGGCGCTTCTCGTAGAACTCACGGTAGTTCGGCAGGTAGGTTTTCGGCGTGATGCCGAGAATGCGTCCGCGATAGATCACTACTGCGCAATTGAATAGCTTGCCCTCGAAGCGTAGCGGCGCGCCGACCAGCAGCACTGGTGTCAAATTTACGCTCGCCTCGACAAGCCGCCCGAGCGCAGCCACCGTCGCGTCGAGCAGCGCGTCCTGATGAAACAGATCCTCGTTTGAGTAAGCCGAGATGCCAAGCTCAGGAAACAGCACTACCGCCGCGCCCCGCTCAGACGCCTGGTGCGCCAACCCAAGCGTCCGCGCGGCATTGTACGATGGGTCGGCCACCCGCACGAATGGCACGCCCACCGCGACGCGGATAAATCCATGGCGGTACAGCGAAAAAAACGACATAGCACTACTCCTCTCGCACCGCTTGTGCCAGCAGTTGATCAAGATCAATCTCACTGGCTGGGCGGCAGTCTGCCTTCATCACCCGTACCATCTGATCCAACGCCTGCGCCGTGAGATCAGCGCTGTTCGATGCAATGCAATCCTCTGGCACCACAATCTGATAATCACGCATGTATGCGTCGTGCGCCGTAAACAGCACACAAATATCGCCTGCCACGCCGGTCAAAATAAGTGTGTGCGCCTTGAAGTGCAGCAGCAATGTCTCAAGCGTCGTGGCGAAGAAGCCGGATTGCTTTGGCTTCAGAACAAAATAATCGTCATCATCTGGCCGGAGTTGTTCAAGCACGTACCTGCCGCGCTCCGATTCGCGGCAGTGTTCGATCAGCTTGCTCCAATCCGACTGCCACTTACCATAGTTATCATTGACGTACACAACGGGAATATGCGCTTGCTTGCAGCGCCGCCGCAACTCGGCGAGTTTGGAAACAATCGGCCTGGTTTGTTCAAATAATGCCTCACTATCCTCAAAATGAAAGGTACTGATCATGTCGATAATCAGCAACGCGACTGGTGAGGTATCGGGCGCATTACCATGTAAATCACTATTTTTGTTTGGCATAGCTTTATTTGTTTTGAAGTGTGAGTTCTGAACGGTGAGTAGCAATAAATTCATAACTCACTTTCAAATCTCGATCTTCGTGTCCTTTGTGTCTTCATGGTTATCCCTGTACACGACAAAACAGATAGATCCGCGGCGTCATGCCGCCGACGCGCACCCGCACCATATCACGGAGCCGCCACTGCGTGCCCCATTGCTCGGCAACATGCTCCAACAGCCTGATTTCGTGAGAAATTAGCACCATGCGTGCCTGCATTGTCGCCACGCGCGTGGCTTCCGCAAATATTTTTGGATACAACATTTCATTATCGCGATGCGAGCCGACCACTTGACCGAATGGCAGATCAGCACAGATTACATCCACGCTACGGTCAGAAAGCGGAAGCTGTGTAGCATCCCACTGCTCCAATTGCACGGCTTGGAGCGCACCACTCGCCTGAAGATTGGCACGGGCGGCGGCGAGCGCTCGTTCGTCGATGTCGCAGCCGATCGCCATGCGCGCTGGAGCAAGCGCCAGCCGCTCAATCAGCAGCGTGGCCGAGCCGCATGCGATATTCAGCACGAGATCACTGGATTGGGGCCGCGTGAGCCACATCATCGCATGGGCAACCGTGGCATTGAGCGCGCCCGGCAGATTTTCCACACGCCATGGGCGGGTTGCCAGCGGGCGCGGCGACAACCGCACCAGCACCTGCCAGCCATCACGCGCGCGCCGCAACCGCAGCAGCATGTCGCTCTCCTCGGCAGGCTGAAGACCGGTGCGCGCGGCTAATTCATCGCGCAGCCGCTGCAACACTGCCGATTCGCCACCCGCCGCGCTCAGCCGTAGCGTGCGGAACGCATGACGCGGCCAGAGCGACCGCGCATGCTCGATTGCGGCAACGATAGCTTCAAAATGCTGGTGGCCGAGTAGCGCTTTGGGGCGCGGCACATCGAAGTGCAGCACGCGGAACACCGCCACTACGCTGCGCAGATCGAGCAGCGCGTCAGACGGTCCATCGTAGCGAAATAGCAGCGCGCCCGGCGACACGCGCATGTCAGCCATACCCAAAAGATCGCGCAATTCGTCTTCCGCAAACGGCTCTAGCCCTTCCAACACGTCGGCTTCGAAGAGCGGCGCAGTCGGGTGCGGTTCGCGCTGCGCATGCCCGGCCTGTGCTGGGCCTGTGCGACTGCGCGGCGGCTGGCGTGCGGGCGAACGTCGAGGATTGGCGGCAAAGCGCGGCGCAAGCGATGTAGCGACGGCAGCCGCGTGGGCTGCCGCTCCAGAATAGTCATTCATATACATGAGCCAAATTACTGCTATTTCTTCCGGCGCGAGCGACTCTTGTTGCGCGGCGTATCGATATCTGATCTGTCTGATGTACGGGCGTTGCTGCTTTGCCTGTGGGAAGCTCGGCTAATCTTCGCCGATGCCGTGCTCCGCTTGCTATGCTTAGCCCTGGCAATATCCGTACTATGCGTTGGGTGTTGCCCATTCATGTGGATCGACGACGCACGGCCAGCGTCGCGCAGCACACCAGTGACGGGTGTGTTTTCAAGCGGCACGAATTCCAGCGAGCTATGAGATGGTATAGCGTGTTGCGTATGCGGCACGTCGCGTGGGGTCGATTCGGATGACCTCTCATCTTCCCCGCTATTACGTGGCCCATCATCTGCCATATCAGACGCCTGCGTGTGTTGACACTCAGCGCCTGCTTCATCTTCTGATGTGAATGGAACAGGGGTATCTCGCTCGATCGCAGGTAGCACTGCTGTTTCGTGGGATGATCGCTCCCTATTCTCAGTCGGAGGCGGCACAGCATCTTCATCGCGGTCGAGCGCCGGCAGGATAGCTGTATCGCGACCTACCGGCGCATCCGCCGCCATAGGTTCGTCAGGTGCTTGATCCTCCGCCATGGTTTGTGCTTCGAAATCAGCGTCCTGATCTTTGGTCACCATGGCGCTATCGACTGTCGATGCAGACTCGCCTTCATTGCGGTCGAGCGCCGGCAGGAGTGCCGTGTCGCGCCCTATTGACTTATCCTCCGCCATGGTCTGCGCTTCGGCACCAGATTCCTGCCCTTCTGCCATCACATCTGGCTCGTCCAGCACCGGCACAGGCTCGTCAACTTCGTCCATGATCACAGAATAGTTATCATCTTCCGCATCGCGCATGCGATCATCCTCAGCGGCAACGTCATGCACAGCGAATTCAGCGTCAGCCCCAGCATGGGACTCATCAGTGTCTGCGGCCTCTGCTGGATCGAGAGCCATAGGCACCGATATATCGACATCTGACTCACGCACGTCAGAATCAGCATCATCCATGGGCGGGACGACCGTGCGCGCTGTCCTATGCACCTCCTCAACAGGCAAGTCAGTACGATCTTCAAGAGCAATCGCAGGCGCGCCATCGGCATGATCGACCAGATTTACTGTCCCTTCGGTCGAATCGTCAAGTGTAGCGGCGACTGCGCTCGCAAACGGCACAACCATTGGCTCAACAACCAGCTCAGCATAGCCGCAGTTTGGGCATGCCCAGGCACGCGGCTGCACAGGCGTCTCGCTACCATCCTCGCCGGCAAGCTGAATGCGCAGGTGCTGCTGAAGTTCGCCAGGCGTCATCGGCGTGTTGCACCGCAAACATGTTCGCACATTGTTGTCGAACGGCACGGCAGACGGTAGCACCACTGCTGGCTGAGGCGGCTGCGCAGTGCGGCGCGCAGGCATGGCGGCAGGTATGCGCGGGGCAAGCGGTTGTCCACGTCGCTCAGCGGCATGGTGATATATTTGTAGCGTTTCCCGAGCAGCGCGCGTCCATGAAAACCGTTGCGACCGTGCCTGACCAATACGGCCAAGCTCCTGCTGACGCTCGGTGTCATCCCAGAGCGTCTCCATCGCATCGGCCCACTGGTCGGGTTCGAGTGGCGGCACGTACAATGCGGCATCGCCAGCAATCTCCGGCAAGCTCGATGTGGCCGCCGCGAGGCACGCTGCGCCGCATGCCATTGCTTCAAGTAGCGGCAGCCCAAAGCCCTCATAAAGCGAGGGATTGATGTAAAATTGGCAGGCATTATAGAGCCAGCGTAAATCATACTGACCAACGCTTCCTGCCAGCAGCACATAATCAGCCAATTCCAGGTCGCGGATAGCTGCAAAAATCGGCTCATCGTTCCAACCACGCCCGCCCACAATCACAAGCTTGTACGGGCGCTCAGGATGCCGATCAATGCAGATCCGCAGTGCCTGGAGCAGCGTCGGCAAGTTCTTGCGCGGCTCCAGCGTACTCACAAACAGCATGAACGTCCCGGCCGCCACTGGCTTGCCGTTCAGCACGCGCGCTTCGCCCGCACGCAGGTCCATGCGGCGGAACAACGGGGCTGCGGCCTCATAAATAACCTTGATATCGTCAACGGGGACATCAAGAAACTGAACAATATCCTGCCGCGTCGCCTCAGACACGGCGATCACTGCATCCGCAGTATGCGTATTGGTCAGCACTTGTTGATAAAACGCGCGCGCCGCATCGTCCAAGATTTGCGGATAATGCATAAAGGCCAGGTCGTGGATGGTAACCACCGCAGGGCAAGGGCGGTACGTGGGCGCGATGAAATCGGGAAAGTGCAGCACATCCGGGCGCACCAGCGCCACCTCGAACGGAAGCGTCCAGCGTTCAAAGCGGTGATGTGGCGGCGTATAAATCGTACGCCGCGTTACGTTTGACGCAACAGCAAGCGGCCGCAGCATATCGCGATGCTGCAGACTAATAAACTGCTCTTCAATCGCAATTTCAGAAAGTGCTGTTAGCAGTTGACGTGTATATTGTGGAATGCCGCCACGCCGGTACGCATTCAGTCGAGCATCTATTGCTATTCGCATGCTATTTCCGGCTTGTCAACAAATCTTCTACCTCAACTCGTTGTCCATCATAGGCTAACCGCACATGCGGCGGAAGCGTTGTGTTGGTGGCCGCGTGGTCAAGATCATGCGTCATGTGAACGAGCAGCGCACAACGCGGTTGCAGGTCTGCTATCAGATCCACTGCCTGTTCAAGCGACAAATGCGTCGGGTGCGGCGCATGCCGCAGCGCGTTGAGCACCAGCACATCAAGCCCATGAAGCGCAGCGATTGACTCTGCGGGAAGCGCGCTGGCATCGGTCACATAGCCAAGCCCACCAATCCGGTAGCCGGTAATCGTCCATGTTCCGTGATACACCTGAAGTGGCTGTATCCTAATATTGTTGATGGTGAATGGTCTGGTTTCCTCGATCTCAACCAGCTCCAATAACGGACGTGACGACCCTACTGACGTATGCTCAAATGCATATCCAAATCGTTCACGGACTGAACTCAGTGTCCGGGCAGTTCCATAAATAGGAATAGAGGAATGCTGCGCAAAATTGAGCGGACGAAGATCGTCAAGACCGGCAATATGATCGGTATGCGCATGCGTCAGCAGCACGGCATCCACATGGTTAATCCTGGCCGCCAACGCTTGCTGCCGCAGGTCCGGCCCAGCGTCAATCAGCAAGTTGAGATCACCAACCTGCAGCAGCGCCGACGTGCGAAGCCGCTTATTCCGCGGGTCTGCCGACACGCACACATCGCAGTGACAGCCGATTACCGGCACACCCATCGACGTGCCGGTTCCTAGGAACGTCAGTTGCATGATGAATTATGACACCTACATCACAACGCTATTTTGCATTATAGCACACGGCTCAATATCTGGAAGGATGTTTATCATTACGAGTTCCTTGCGCTGATGTAAATAAATTGTCGTGTTGTAAAGCTTTACACCCCGTGAGGTTCATGATGCAGATGAAGAGCAGATATGGTCGGCATGCTGTGCAGTGTTTCGCGTATGTGTTGCAGCTCTGATAGAGCTATGGTATCATAACGCGGTTAAAAGTAAATATGTATCGTGCTCATCACGATGGGGCGGAGGGACTGGCCCGATGAAGCCTCGGCAACCACCAGTTGGATTACAGATTTCAAATTGTCGATTGCAGATTGATCCAGACGCATTAATCTGCAATGTGCAATCTACAATCTACAATTCAGTGGCCGGTGCCAAATCCTGCAGGCAAGCCACTGGTGGCTGTCTGAAAGATGAGAGGACGTAATGAGCCTCTCGCAGTGCGAGTGGCTTTTTTGATGCTTTATGCCGTTGCCATTTGCGCCGGCGGGTCTGCCTCTTTTGCTGGGGAGCCTGCCACACACCGATGCCCGCCAAGCTGTTGCTATTGCGCGCCAATACACCGGCAAACTGCTCGCATGGCCGCAACTGCCTCAACGATCTTTTCGTGAGCAAAGCGTGGTACAAAGCGCGCGTGGGTTTCCTGGGCTAGTGGTGGATGAAGCAAACAAGCGCGTGTATGTTGACCGTCTTCGGGCTGAGCGCGAGCTTGACCGACTGACACTGGCGTACCTTGAAAACAGCGCACAATATGCGCGGCTCCCTGCTAATGATGCGCCAGGGCTCAGCAATGTGCTTGACCAGGAACATGAACGCACGGGCGTACAGGCGCTGGTGGGGCATGTGCTTGGTCCGATCAGCTTGGCGTTGCAGCTCGCTGACGAAAACCAGAAGCCGCTGATCAACGATGCCATGTTCTTTGACGCTATTGTGCAGCATGTGCGCCTGCAAGCAACATGGCAAGAGGCGCGTCTTGGTGAGCTTACGGGCGCAACATTGATCTGCCTGGAAGAGCCGTTTCTTGAAATGGTCGGCCAGCCGTTTCTGCCAATTGATTGGGATGAAGCGCGCGCGCGGATTGACGAGGTGCTGAGTGGGCTCAACGGCGGGCGGGCGCTCTACGCGGGTGGCGCGCTCGATTGGGAGGCTGCCATGAGCACCGTAGCGGAGCTTATCATTGGCGACGTGTACAATCATGGTGATCAACTCGTCCGCGCTGCCGCTGCATTGACGGCCTTCCTGAAAGAGGACGGCATGGTTGGCTTTGGGCTGGTGCCTGCGGATGCCGCACAACTCACGAGCATCACAGTTGCCGATCTTGTAGAACATCTTGATCAATTGTTGAACCAATTAATACCGTTCGGCATCGCACCAGACGTGCTGGTATCACAGTCGATAATTACCTCCACAGCTGGACTTGGCATGCTCGATGTAGCCGCTGCGGAACAGGCGCTGCAATACATGGCCGAGGTGTCATCGCAGCTGCGCGAGCGTTACGCGCTTAGCTAGCCGTGTAAACTATATAGATTGAATATTCGTAATCTTGGAGGAGGAACTGTTCGTGTGCATCGTTGTCACCGGCTCACTAGCCTACGACTATATTATGAATTTTCCCGGCTCGTTCCGTGACCATATTCTGCCGGAAAAAACCCACATGCTCACGGTGAGCTTTCTGGTCGACTCGATGCGCCGCATGCGCGGGGGCGTCGCCGGCAACATTGCCTACACACTGGCGTTGCTGGATGAACAACCGCTGGTGGTCGCCAGCGCCGGGCAGGATTTCGCCGACTACCGTAACTGGATGGATGCGCAAGGCATCGATACGTCCGGCATCACCGAGATCATCGATGAGTTCACGGCGTCGTGCTTCATCAACACTGACATGCACAACAATCAGATTCTCGCGTTTTACCCCGGTGCAACCACCCATTCACGCAATCTATCACTCCGCGACTTCGATCTTGGCCCCGATGATTTCGTGGTCATCTCGCCGACCGACCCGGAGGCGATGAGCCGCCATGCAGCGGAATGTCGCGAGCTTGGCGTGCCATTTCTGTTCGATCCCGGCAAACAAACGCCACGACTCGAAGGCGAGCAGATTCTGGAAGGTTTGCGCGGTGCGCATGTGCTGGTCAGCAACGATTATGAGTTCGCCATGATGGCGCAGAAAACGGGCCGCAGCGAAGCCGACTTGATCGCCTCAACTCCGTTGACTGTGGTCACGCGCGGCGAAGCAGGCTCCATATTGTATTCCGTCGATACACCGGAAGGATTGACCATTCCAATCGCCCCTGTGCGCGAGGTTGTGGACCCGACCGGCGCGGGCGATGCCTATCTTGGCGGATTGGTATTTGGTATCGCGCATGGCTATCCGCTTCCTGTGACCGGACGAATTGGGGCGCTGGCTGCCGCCTATGCTGTCGAGGAGCGTGGCTGCCAGGAACATAGTTACACCATTCAGGAATTCGTCGAGCGCTACACGCAGGCATTTGGCGCAAGCGATGAAGTCGAATCATTGCTCAAGGACGAAGTGGGCGCGAAAAAGTAAACACGCGGCCAGGAGCGGGTGCCCCGTTTCCTCCCGCACATGCATATCTATTAAAGGAGAACAGTATTGGCTACTAATTACGATGTGAAGGATTTGAATTTGGCTGACCAGGGCCGCAAGCGCATTGATTGGGCAGAAAATGAAATGCCTGTGCTGCGCTTGATCCGCGAGCGCTTCGCCAAAGAGCGCCCGCTCAAAGGGCTGCGCGTGTCGGCATGTTTGCACGTCACGGCTGAAACGGCCAACCTGGCCCGCACGCTTGCGGCGGGTGGTGCCGACGTAGTGCTGGCGGCCTCGAACCCGCTTTCGACACAGGACGATGTAGCGGCAGCGCTGGTGGCGCATGAAGAAATTCCGGTCTACGCGATCAAGGGCGAGAACAACGAAACCTACTACAGCCACCTCAAGGCGGCGCTCGATCACAATCCCGGCGTGACTATGGACGACGGCGCGGACCTCGTTTCCGCCGTGCTCAAAGACCGCCGCGATCTGCTGGACAATCTGGTCGGCTCGACCGAAGAGACCACCACCGGCGTGATTCGCCTCAAGGCCATGGCGGCTGATGGCGTGCTGAGCTTCCCGGTCATCGCGGTGAACGACAGCGACACCAAGCACTTGTTCGACAATCGCTACGGCACCGGACAGAGCACACTCGACGGCATCATCCGCGCGACCAATGTGCTGCTGGCGGGCAAGACCTTTGTGGTCGGCGGCTACGGCTACTGCTCGCGTGGCATCGCTGAGCGGGCGCGCGGCATGGGCGCGCTGGTCGTCGTGACCGAAGTCGACCCAATCAAGGCACTGGAAGCGGCTATGGATGGCTTCCGTGTGATGCCGATGCTGGAAGCCGCCAAACTGGCCGACTTCATTGTGACGGCGACCGGCGACAAGCATGTGATCGACGGCGAGGATTTCTCTGTCATGAAGAACGGCTGCATTATCGCCAACTCGGGGCACTTCAACGTCGAAATTGATATTCCAGCACTTGAAGCCATGAGCGTCGAAAAGCGCCAGCCGCGTACTTTTGTAGAGCAGTACAAGCTGAAGGATGGCCGCCTGATCAACCTGCTGGGCGAGGGCCGCCTGATCAATCTGGCCAGCGCCGAAGGCCACCCGAGTGCCGTGATGGACATGTCGTTTGCAAACCAGGCGCTCGCCGCTGAATACTTGCTCAAGAACCAGGGCAAGCTGCCACAGGGCGTGCATGCGCTGCCCAAGGAAGTGGACCGCGAAATTGCCGCGCTCAAGCTCAAGGGCATGGGCGTCACCATCGACGAATTGACCGCAGAGCAGGCGCGCTACCTGGCATCGTGGGAGGAAGGAACCTAGAAAGTACGAAGTAACAAGAATGAAGTGAACGCTTTTACTTTATTCTTGTTCTTCTTATTTTGAGAAAAGTTATGCCAACTTCATTTATGCAGTCTCCACAGCTGTTTTTCACCTCCGAATCGGTGACGGAGGGGCACCCAGACAAGCTGTGCGATCAAGTTTCTGATGCTATTCTCGACGGCTTCTTGGCCCACGACCCGCGCGCGCGCGTGGCCTGCGAAACCGCAACAACCACTGGATTAGTGGTTGTGCTGGGCGAGGTGACGTACGAGAAGGGCTACATTCCAGTCGAGGAGATCGTTCGCAAAACGATTAAAGACATCGGCTACGTGGATGCGTCCTACGGCTTCGATGCCGACACCTGCGGCGTCATGGTGGCGCTGCATGGCCAGTCGCCCGACATCGCGCAGGGCGTCGACCAGTCGCTTGAAACGCGCGACCATGCCGATATGTCCGACGAAGAGGTTGACTCGATTGGCGCGGGCGACCAGGGCATGATGTTCGGCTTCGCCTGCAACGAAACGCCTGAACTGATGCCGCTGTCGATTGCCATGGCGCATCGGTTGGGTCGCCAATTGTCCAAGCTGCGCAAGGACGGCACGCTGCCCTACCTGCGCCCAGACGGCAAGAGTCAGGTCACAGTCGAATATTCGTATGGCAAACCAGTGCGCGTTGATACAGTGCTGATTAGCAACCAGCACGCGCCGAACATCAGCCAGGATCAGATCCGCGAAGACATCATCGAGGATGTGATTCACGCTGTGGTGCCGGGCGAGTGGCTGGACAACAAGACCAAATATTACGTCAATCCGACCGGACGCTTCGTGATTGGCGGGCCGATGGGCGACAGCGGCCTGACCGGGCGCAAAATCATTGTGGACACCTACGGCGGCGTGGCGCGGCATGGCGGCGGCGCGTTCTCGGGCAAGGATCCGACGAAGGTAGACCGCAGCGCGGCCTACGCTGCCCGCTATGTGGCAAAGAATATCGTCGCGGCAGGCCTGGCTGACCGCTTCGAAGTGCAGGTCGCCTACGCAATCGGCGTGTCGCGCCCGCTCTCGATCAATGTCGAGACGTTCGGCACCGGCAAGGTCGCCGACGAGACGATTCTCAAGCTGATCAACGAGCACTTCGACCTGCGACCGGGCGCGATCATCCGTGACTTGCGGCTGCGCCGGCCAATTTACCAGGCTACTGCCGCTTACGGCCACTTCGGTCGTGAGGATATCGACGCGCCATGGGAAGCCACCGACAAGGCGGATAGCCTGCGCCGCGCGGCGAATCTGTAGCCCTGAACGAGTGAAAATGAAAAGGTGACGAGGATGTATCTCGTCACCTTTTTTGATTACTCATGCTAATTCTGCGCGATCCACGCAAAGCTCGACCCATCCACATCGCCTGAGATGCGGCGGCGCGGCAACGCCAGTATATCGCTCCAATCGGAATCCCAGCGCGTTGTGGTCGCGTTGGTGTAGCCAGCGGCGCGCACCTGTGCCTCAATCGCGGCGTTGTAATGCCCCGCCGGATAACAAAAGCTCGTCACGGTGATACCAAGCGCCTGCTCGATATCATGCTTCGATTGCGTCACTTCGTTAGCAACCATGCCCATGTCAAGGTCAGTCAGGTTGAGGTGCGTGACCGAGTGCGCGCCAATCTCCATGCCCGCATCGCGCAACGCGCCAAGCTGCTCCCATGACATATAGCCGGGCTGTCCAACGCGCCCGCTGATGATATAGAACGTTGCTGTGAAGCCAAATTGCTGAAGCAGCGGCAGCACCGTCGTGTATGCATCCTCGTAGCCATCATCGAAGGTCAGCGCGACTGATTTGGCCGGACATGGCGTCGCGCCTTGCAGGCAGCCGGTCAATTGGTCCATGCGCACGGTTGTGTAGCCGTTGTCATGAAGCCAGGCGAGGTGCTGCGCGAAATGCTCCGGCGTCACCGATAACTCATAGCCAAGCGGGTCCACTCCACGATCAACAAGTCGCACATAGTGGTACATCAAGATCGGGATGCTGCCCGGCGCGGCGATCTCGCCACCCGTATTTACAGGCGGCGGGACGGCAGGCAGCGGCACCGGCGTCATGGTTGGCGTAGGCATTGGCGGCGGGGCGGCAGCCACGATGGCAGGCAGCGGCACTGGCGTGATCGTCGGCGTGGGCATGGGCGGCGTAGCTGTCGCGACAACAGCAATGGCACGTGCGGGTGGCAGTGGTTGTGCCGTAGGAATGCGATTGTTTGGCGCAGGAACAATAACGACATGGCGCAGTGCGGATACAACCTGCGCGGTTGGCAGCGTGACAATGCTCTGCGCCGCGGTATCTCTCCCGCATGCGCTGATAAACAGTGTCGCAATAAGTAACAACAACAGCGCTTGTTTCATTTAATTCACTCCCCAGGTGAGCGTCAGTTCCACGCCAATGTGGTCGGACAGATAGCCGCGCCCGCCGCCCGGCAACGGCACCTGATCCACAAACCGGAAGCTGCTTGTCAAGTAGAAGTTGGGCAGCTGCGGCGCGCGCACCAGCACGAAGTCGATCGGCAGAGCAAAGCGAGCCGGAATGCCCGCCATGGGCCGGTAGGTTGGCCGCGTGTCCTCTTTCAATGGATCGGTCAGGCCACTGGACTGGAGGAAATGCTGAAATAGCGCGCTGCCACGCGGCACGTTGAAATCACCTGCCACCAACACAATCGCTTCCTGATCTTGCGCGGCCACAATCTCGGCAAGTTGCTGAAGCTGGCCGCGCTCCTCGCGCACATAGCGATTTTCGGTCAACCAATCGCCACGATAATTCGCGCTGAGATGCGTATTCAGCATGACAACCTTGTGCCCATACGCCTCGAATTCACTGCGTAAGATACCCTTATGCAAAATCCAGTCGGCGAGTGCCGGCGTATGCATGTTGCCGCGATTTCGATACAGCGTGTAATCGAAGCGGGCCATGGGCAAGCGCGCGAGCGTGAGCAAGCCGCCTTTTGGTGCGTGAATGAAGCGCTCTGAGGCCGCGAACGGAAAGGACTGGCAGGCTTTCAACAACAGCCGCCGATACGCATGCGCCTGAACTTCTTGCAAGCACACAATGTCAGCCGTGCTCTGATTCAAAGCTGCTGCAAGCGCGAGGAGCCGCCGCTGCGTTCGCAGTGTCGGGGTTCCAAAACAGTTGAATGTGATAAGCGAAATGCTTGGCATAGATTTTGTGTATTTGTGATTGAATCACACCATGCTGCACACGATGCAACCGGAACAGAGTATACCAGAAACAAACGACGGTCTTCGTGGCCTTCCGCGAACAATCGTCCTTGTGCTTTGTCATGAGAAAGAACACCATGCGTATTGGAAGACTGCTCCGCTATGCCATCTGGGCTGGTGTTGTGCAAACTGCGCACGCTAATCGACGCCATTATCACATGACAACCACATGGCTGCCGCATCTGGCGACCAACACTTTTGCACTGCTGCTGCCCGATGTGTATCGGCTTGTTGTAGCATCCAGCCATCGTTCAGAGCAAGCTGCCGAGCCAACACTATTACAGAATGAATGGAACACGGTGCAGTCGATCTTCAGGCAGCTTGTGGAAGATAACCCATCGTATGTTGCATATGTAGCACCACTGGCAGCAGGCTATTTGCTGTCACATCCGCAGTTTAACATTTATAAAGGCGACATGGCTGAAATGCGCGTGGCAGGACTTGGCCTCGACGCACTGCCCCACAGCGCCACGGCGTTCGCGCTGACAGCGTTGACGTGCGACACTGTTGCAGCCGTGCAGAACGATGACAGTACGCGCGGCATGCTTGCTACGTTGTTCCGTTGGGGTGCGCGCCATCAGACGCTGTTTTGGGGCATGGTGCTGGCGCTGGCAACCGTGATCTGGGAGTTTGGCGAGTATCGCATCTATCGCCATGAAATGGCACAGCGCGGCGACATGCGCAAAATCAACATGCAGTGGAGCGTACAGGACATGCTCTCCGATTGTGCCTCAAACACTATTGGCTGGGCGGTAGCGCTGACATGGCGAAGCGTGAAACATCACGACACAAAGAATACGATTGGAAAAGAGCAGGAATAAAATAATTTCTGTTTGAACCATGTGCATGGCATCCTAATGAGGCTCCAATCCGTATCGAAGGGTGCCATGCTGATGCACACGCTGTTATCAAAAACGGTATAACATGAAGGTTGAACCATGAGATTGAAACAACGCAATCCACTCGCGCTGGCACTCGGCGCGCCGCTGGCCGCTGCGGCAGGCTGGATTGGCTACAGCACCGTGGCAGTGCCACATGACATGCCGCTGCCGCCCGCGCTGCCTGGCGAACGCCGAGAAACCAATGGACGTGCCGGGCGGATGAACTACTATGTCGCGGGCGAAGGCCAGCCGTTGCTGCTGTTGCATAGCATCAATGCTGCCGCATCGCCGTACGAGGTGCGACCAGTGTTTGAATATTATCAAACAAGCCGCCGCGTGTACACGCCCGATTTGCCGGGGTTTGGCTTCTCTGATCGCTCTGCGCGGGCGTACTCGCCACGCTTGTACACCGATGCCATTTTCGACATGCTGGACGTGATCGAGCAGGAGACCGGTGCAGCAACAATAGATGCGTTGGCGCTCTCGCTGAGCGCGGAGTTTCTGGCGCGGGCCGCCAGCGAGCAGACGGGGCGATTCCGCAGCATTGCGCTCGTCACGCCAACCGCCTTTGGCAAAGACGATCACTGGTATGGTGCGCCCGGCAGCACGCGCGGCAGCCAGACGGCCCGCACAATGTTGCACTTCCCACTGTGGAGCCGCCCGCTGTTCGATCTACTGACGAGCAAGCCAAGCCTGCGTTATTTTCTTGGGCAAACGTTTGGTTCGCAAGACGCAGTTGATCAAGAATTGCTTGCCTACAGTTATCCATCTTCACACCAACAGGATGCACAACATGCGCCGTTTGCGTTTCTGTCGGGCGTGTTATTCAGCGCCGACATCAACCGTGTATACGAGTCACTTGAACTGCCGGTTTGGCTCGGCTACGGCACGCGCGGCCAGTTCAGTGATTTTGATGGTACACCTCCTATTGCAACTAGGCAGAACTGGACAACGCGTGCGTTTCATACCGGCGCACTGCCGTACTACGAACAACCCGCCATGTTTTTCGACGCCTATGATGGCTTTCTGGCGGAGATTTAGTGCCTATCCGAATAACTATTATGACGGCCCCCTTCGATACGGCCTGCGGCCTACTCAGGATGCCCAAAACCGCATGCTGAGGAGCGCGAAGCGCGTATCGAAGCGGCGGTTATTCGGATAGGCACTTAATCACATGCTCAAGTGGTTGAGGAGAAGGAAGCGCAATCAAGAGACATGATCTGTCTGTATCAACAATGATAATCTCAGCCCTGTGCATTCATTCACAAGTCCCATGATCTTGTGGTATAATCGCCTTCGATCTTCGTGAAGATTTGCACGAAACGGCACTTGCCAGCATGAGGTATTAGTGTATAATGGTGCAGGAGAACAGATATAGCTGCATTGTTATCTTCTTGCTGCTGCGCCGACACAACGTGTTAAACGTTTAGCTTAGTAGCTTGTTTTTGGTGTGCCTCTGCATGAGAAGTAGCAGCAATTCGTTGTGTGTAATCCATGCGCAACGCTGCCATCTTCTCAATTGTGCAGGTGTGCCCCACAACAGCGCTTAGTAAACTCTTTGTGTTTACGGTGAATAGCAGAAGCCCATTGCCCCAGTAGGCTAGAAAGACGCTCGATGGCAGTAGAAAATCGTCGCACCGCCCAGGTGTTCCCACGCAGTGCGAACACCCTCATTTGGATCAGCATTTTGGCCAGCGCTCTTCTTCTCGCGCTCGGTATTGGGTCATTGTATTACTTCACTCAATCTGGATGGGCCAGAGGTGTTGGCCAGGACATTACGCAACCTATCCCCTACAGTCACCAACTTCATGTCGGTGGACTCAAGATGGATTGCCGCTACTGCCACAATTATGTTGAGCAGTCGCACTTCGCGAACATCCCGGCAACTGAAACATGCATGTCATGCCACTCCGTGATCCGCACCAACAGCCCGAACCTCGCGCTGGTGCGCGAGAGTTGGACGCAAGATGTGCCAATCGAGTGGAACCGAGTGCATGATCTTCCTGATTTCGTGTACTTCAATCATAGCAGCCACATTGCGAAGGGTGTCGGATGTTCCACATGCCATGGCAACATTGCCGAGATGCCAGTGGTCCACAAAGTGAGTACCCTTCAAATGGGATGGTGTCTGGATTGCCACCGCAACCCGGAGAAGTACGTGCGGCCAAAAAGTGAGATCTATAACACCGCTTGGCGTCCACCACGTGATCAGATCGCACAGGGCCTTCAGCTTGTGAAAGAATACCGCATTCGCGGCGCATACCAACTGACAAACTGTTCCATTTGCCACCGATAAGCAGTGTGAGGATATGAGTAAAGAAATTATCAAGCTACAGGACGTTCGCGCTCGTCTTGCGGGAGATAGAGGGAAACAACATTGGCGCAGCATTGAAGAGCTTGCCGAGACGGCGGAGTTCGAAGAGTTTGTTCACCGCGAGTTTCCGAGCCAGGCAGGCGAGCTACGCGATCCCGTGACGCGCCGTTCATTTTTGAAGATGATGGGCGCCTCACTTGCGCTGGCAGGTTTGACAGGCTGCGAATACAACGTCAGCCAGCCGCAAGAGAAGATTGTTCCTTATGTGCGCCTGCCCGAAGGATTGATTCCAGGCAAGCCGCTGTTCTTTGCGACGGCCATGCCGTTCCAGGGATATGGCCTGGGCCTTGTGGTTGAGCAGCACGAAGGCCGCCCCACCAAAATCGAGGGCAACCCGGATCACCCGGCGACGCTCGGTGGCAGCAATGTGTGGATGCAAGCATCCATCCTGACGATGTATGACCCAGATCGCTCACGGTCGATTGTGTATCAGGGGCAGGAAAGCACCTGGGAAAACTTCACTGGCGCGATCACACAGGCGCTCAATCAGTCGGGAGGCAGCGGTGCGGGCATACGCCTGCTAACCGAGACGATTACGTCGCCAACGCTGATTGCCCAGATTCAGCAGATGCAACAAGCCTTCCCCCAAATGCAATGGATTCAGTACGATCCAATCTCGCACGACAATGTGCGGGCGGGCGCGCAGCTTGCCTTTGGCAACATCGTCAACACCATCTATGACTTCAGTCAGGCGCGTATCATTGTGTCGCTCGACTCGGACTTCATGGTCACCGAGCCAGGACACCTGCGCTATGCACAGCAATTTGCGAAGACGCGCCGCGTGCGAAAGGCGAACGCGGACATGAGCCGCTTTTATGTCGCTGAAAGCACGCCGACGATTACCAGCACGCAGGCCGATCATCGATTGCCAGTGAGTTCGTCGCGGATCGAAGCACTGGCGCGAGCAATTGCAGCCCAAGTTGGCGTTGGCGGGGTGACAGCGGGCGAAGGATTGAGTGACGCTGAGAACCGCTGGGTTGCGGCGGTTGTCCAGGACTTGCAAGCCGCTAACGGCGCAAGCATTGTGGTTACTGGCGAGCAGCAACCGGCAAGTGTTCATGCGATTGTTCATGCAATCAACCAGCAGCTTGGCAATGTCGGCAAGACTGTGCAGTATACTGCGCCGATTGCGGCGAATGCTGGCATTCAACTCGATGGATTGCGCCAGCTTGTCAACGACATGAATAGTGGCGCGGTGCAAGTGTTGCTCATGATGGAAAGCAATCCCGTCTATAACGCGCCCGCCGACTTAAATTTTGCTGCTGCACTCAAGAACGTTCCGCTGAGTGTTCACTATGGCTTGTTCAAGGATGAAACAGCAACAAATAGCACATGGCACGCGAATGCGCCGCACTTTCTTGAGATGTGGAGCGATGTGCGGGCCTTCGACGGTACTGCTTCGATTATCCAGCCGTTGATCGCGCCGCTGTACGGCGCGCGGTCGCCGCATGAACTGATGGATACGTTGCTTGGCCAGCCACCACGCACCGGCTACGATGTAGTGAGAGGATATTGGCAGGGCCAGTTGGGCAATAACTTTGAGCAGTCATGGAGAGCGCGCTGCGCAACGGCGTGCTGCCAAATACCGCTGCCCAGCCACAACAGGTGGCGTTGCAGGCAAACTTTGCACCACAAGCCGCAACGCCCGCAGCCAATAATGCTTTGGAGATTGTGTTCCGGCCTGACCCCTCGGTCTGGGATGGCAGCTATGCCAACAATGGTTGGATGCAGGAACTGCCGAAGCCGTTCACAAAGCTGACATGGGACAATGCAGCGCACATCAGCCCACGCCGCGCGGAAGAACTGGGTCTGCAGGAAGGCGATGTGGTGACGCTGAACTACAAAGGCCAGAGCATTGAAGCGCCGGTGATCCCACTGCCAGGCCAGGCGGACAACACGGTCACGGTTCACCTTGGCTATGGCCGACAGAATATTGGCGTGATCAGCGCGCCGGATGGCGTGGTCATTGGCTTCGATGCCTATAGGTTCCGCACAAGTGACGCACTGTGGTTCAACACTGGCCTCCAAGTTCAGAAAACTGGCCGCCGACATCAACTCGTCACGACGCGCAACAATTATGTCATCGACCAGCAGGTGTATGCGGCTGCCGAGCGGCGCGAGATTGTGCGGGTTGCAACGCTAGATCAGTACCATCAGAACCCCAACTTTGCACAGCCTGAACCACATGGCCTAAGTGAACAACAAGTCGAAAGTAATGCGAAGTCGCTCGATCCTGTGCCACAGGGCGGCAAGGAAAGCCCGTACGTTTCATTGCTCCCGAACTACCCGTATCCTGGGTATGCCTGGGGCATGTCGATTGATCTGAATACATGCATTGGCTGCAATGCATGTATCACTGCATGCCAGGCTGAGAATAATATTCCGGTGGTGGGCAAGGATCAGGTCGCGATGGGCCGTGAAATGTTCTGGATTCGCATTGACCAGTACTACCACGGCAATTTGGAAAATCCCCAGGTGTATAACCAGCCCATGCTGTGTCAACATTGCGAGCATGCCCCATGCGAGTTGGTGTGTCCTGTCGCGGCAACAGTTCATGACGCTGAAGGCTTAAACGTCATGGTGTACAACCGCTGTGTTGGCACCAAGTATTGTTCAAACAACTGTCCATATAAGGTGCGACGGTTCAACTTCTTGCAATATCAGGATCAGACCTCACAAAGCCTGAAGATGCAGCGCAATCCCAACGTCACGGTGCGATCCCGAGGCGTGATGGAGAAATGCACCTATTGTGTGCAGCGCATTGCTAGCGCACGCCAGGATTCAGAACGGCTTGGGCAAGAGATTAAAGATGGTGATGTCATTACCGCATGCCAACAAGCGTGTCCAACCAGTGCAATCACCTTTGGCAACATTAATGATACGAGCAGCCAGGTTGCACAGTTGAAGGCTGAGCCAACGAATTATGGCGTACTCGCAGAGTTGAATACACAGCCGCGCACAACCTATCTAGCACATGTCTGGAACCCGAATCCGGCACTTGGTGAGACGGAGTAACATATGCAAGGATCACAATCGGTCAAGCCGGTCACCAGCAGTGACACCGACCTGTTGCTTGAGCCAACAACAAATTACACGCGCATAACTGAGCAAGTCGCCGACATCATATTGACGCCGTTGCGGAAGACGCCACGCGCATGGTTATTCGGCTTCCTGATCTCTGCGACAGCGCTGCTGCTCTTCTTGTACACACTTGGCTATCTCGTTGCGGCTGGCGTTGGTTTGTGGGGTGTGAATATTCCAGTTGCATGGGGTATGGACATCCTCAACTTTGTGTGGTGGATCGGTATTGGCCATGCCGGAACGCTGATTTCTGCGATTCTGTTGCTGTTCCGACAGGAGTGGCGAACCTCGATCAATCGCTTTGCTGAAGCGATGACGATTTTCGCCGTGATGTGCGCCGGTATGTTTCCGATTTTCCACCTGGGTCGGCCATGGCTTGCCTACTGGGTGCTTCCGTACCCAAACACGCTCGGCATGTGGCCACAGTTCCGCAGCCCGCTTGAGTGGGACGTCTTCGCTATCTCGACGTACTTCACCGTGTCGTTAATGTTCTGGCTCACTGGTCTTATACCAGACTTTGCGACACTACGTGATCGGACTCGCAATCGCGTTCTGAAATATATTTATGGTACGGTAGCCCTCGGCTGGCGCGGTTCAGCCATTCACTGGCACCGCTATGAGCTTGCGTCGTTGCTGCTCGCTGGTCTGTCAACGCCGCTAGTCGTGTCAGTGCATAGCATTGTGAGTCTTGACTTCGCCGTGGCGCAAGTGCCAGGCTGGAACGTAACCATCTTTCCGCCGTACTTCGTGGCCGGCGCGATCTATGCCGGCTTCGCTATGGTGCTGTTGCTGATGATCCCCATGCGATCCTACTATAATCTCCAAGAACTCATCACACCTAAACACGTGGATGTGATGGGCAAAGTTCTGTTGGCGACTGGCATGGTTGTCGCATATGGATATTTTACTGAAGCATTCTTCGCCTGGTATAGCGGTGGTGAGTTCGAGCGCTTTTTGGCGATCGAGCGCGCAACGGGAGGTTACGCATGGGCATACTGGTCGCTGATCTTCTGTAACGTTCTGACGCCGCAGCTGCTGTGGGTCCCCCGTGTTCGCCATAGCCTGACGATGATGCTCATCATTTCGTTGATTGTCAGTATCGGCATGTGGTTGGAACGCTTCGTCATTATTGTTATCAGCTTGCATCGCGACTTTCTGCCGTCATCGTGGGGTTGGTACACACCGACGTTCTGGGATTGGATGTTCTATATTGGTACGTTTGGAATCTTCTTCACCGGCATGTTCCTGTTCATCCGCGCCATGCCAGCCATCGCCATCTTTGAGGTGCGCAGCTTGTTTTATAAAGGGCGTGAGAACCGGGCACATCCGGGCGAAGTTCAAGGGATTGCACCGTTTACCAAGGACGTTACACAATAGTTAGAGGATAGATAGCATGGAATCAAGCTTGCCACCACGGATGAGCGCAACCGCGCAGCCTGCACGACTGCATGGTCTGGTTGCCGAGTTTGAAGATCCGGATGCTTTGCTCGCAGCCGCGCACAAAGCACACGCATCAGGCTACCGCCGTATGGATGCCTATTCGCCTTTTCCGATAGAGGAACTGTCGGAGGCGATTGGGTTCCATCATACTCGATTGCCAGCCGTAGTGCTTGCAGCGGGGTTGACTGGCGCAGTATGTGGCTTCCTGCTCCAGTACATTGCACTCGGACTTGACTATCCGCTCAATATCGACGGGCGCGCCCTTTTCAGTTGGCAGTCGTTCGTGCCAATTACGTTCGAGGCAACCATCTTGTTTGCGTCATTCGGCGCGGTGTTGAGCTGGATTTTGATGAACGGGCTACCTCGGCCATATCATCCCATTTTCAATGCGCCGAATTTTGAGCGAGCAACACAAGATCGCTTCTTCCTGTGCATTGAGGCCCGTGACCCGCAGTTTGATCGCCAGGCTACCCAGCAGTTCCTGGAAAGCCTTGGCCCAACAATCGTTTCCGAAGTCGCTGACTAGCCCAACTGAGAGGCACGCATGCAGAGCGAACGACGTATTCGTTCAACAAAAATAACCTGGACGCGGCTCATCCGCATGGGATGGGTTGGGTTTTGTCTCTTGTTTGTTGCCGCATGTCACCTGGACATGTACAACCAAGCGCGCTACCAACCATACGAAGAAAGCACTTTCTTCCGCAACGGTGCCGCGTCGCGCCCGTTGGAGCCAGGTGTTATATCGCGCCAGCCCGGCCCAACAGCCGAGTCCATCGATCAGACACAAGCCGTCGCCAAAGGCCGTAACGGCGCTGATTATGTTGCGCAGAATCCACTTCCCGTTAATGAAGAATTGATCGCCCGCGGTGAGGATCGTTTTCAAATTTTCTGTACACCATGTCATGGCACCCTTGGCAATGGCAAAGGCGTGACAGCGCGGTACTTCAATCCGCCGCCCGCTTCGCTGTATATTCCACGGCTGAAAGCAGCGCCAGATGGGTATCTGTTCGACGTGATTACGAATGGTAAGGGGCAAATGTTCTCCTATGCGTCGCGCATTCCGGTGGAAGATCGCTGGGCGATTATTGCGTATGTTCGCCAGCTTGAGCAGAATCCGCCAGCGGGCGTCAAGCCCGAGGATCTGGTGGAAACAACGCCGACGCCCACAGGGCAACAGGGCGACCAACAGAACAACGCGCAGCCGACTGCTACACCGTAAGTGGGGACTCGTTCACATCTTTGTAAGCAAGGAAAGGAGGAGCGACGCAGCATGCTTGTGCATAACAACAGCACGTCGCTAGTAGTATGACAACACGAACCCAGTTGTTCAGTCCCCAATATGCACGCATCCAGCGAATAGCCTTAGCAGTTGGTGGGATTGCACTGCTGATTTGCTTGATCTATGCGTTTTTGAATAGCACTCAATTCTTCCAATCGTACCTGTACGCCTTTATTTTCTGGGTTGGCCTTTCGCTTGGCTCGCTCATTTGGCTGATGATTCAGCATCTGACAGGCGGACGTTGGCCGGTGCCAACGCAACGCATTTTTGAAGCAGGGGCGATGACCGTTCCGTTGATGGGGGTGCTATTCATTCCGCTGTTCTTTGGTCTGGCAGTGCTCTATCCATGGGCGCGCCCCGGCGCATTAAACGATCCAGTCATCGCCGCCAAACAGGTCATGCTCAACGTGCCCTTCTTCATTATTCGTCAAATCATCTATTTTGCGATCTGGTCAACATTGGCAATTGTGCTCAATCGCATGTCAGCGCGCCTTGATGAGCGTGACGATCCGGCGCTGCGCCGCCGTATGGAATGGGTGAGCGGTCCTGGCGTCGTGCTGTATGTGATGACCATGACGTTCGCAGCGATTGACTGGAGCATGTCGATCGAACCGGACTTCTACTCATCCATGTACGCGGTTATCTATATGATCGGGCAGGGCCTCACTGCACTCTCGTTCACGGCGATCGTCTTACATTTGCTGCGCAATCGCGAGCCGCTCCCGACGTATGCGACAGCGCCGCGCTTCCATGACATCGGTAGCTTGATGTTTGCCTTTATAGTCCTGTGGACATATACGAGCTTCAGCCAGTATCTCATTATCTGGTCGAGCAACACTGCTGAGCTTGCGCCCTGGTATGCCGAGCATGGGCGTAACGGCTGGGAATACTTCGCAATTGGCTTGATTGCGTTCCAGTTCTTCACGCCATTCTTTATCCTCTTGTCGCGCAAAATCAAGCGCACCAGCCGTTACCTGGCTATTGTTGCTGGCTTTATTATCTTCATGCGCCTGGTGGATCTTTTCTGGGTTATCAAGCCGTCGTTCCACCCCGAAAGTGTCTATATTCACCCGCTTGATATTATTGCGTTGATTGGTATCGGCGGTGTATGGATTACCGCGTTCCTGTGGGCGCTCAGCCGTAAGCCGCTCATCCCCAACAATATGCCAGCGGCTCAGCGGATGCAACAGCAAGCTGCACATGGTCACTGAGGATCACCATAGCGCAATTCACTGAATAAAGCAACGCGGGAGGCTGAGCCTCCCGCGTTGTGTCATGGCGCTCGCTTATGCTGCGTGAGCTACCGCACTTCAGCCTCTTCCATCAGCGCGAGTTGCCGCGCCACCTCTTCAATGGCAATCCGCTGCTTGCGGTACAAATCTGACTCGCTCAGCGCCAGGCGCTCGGCGGCCTCACGCGCGCGGCGGCCCTGTAAGAACCGCATCTCCAGAATGTTATACATCAGCCACTCCTGTGCAGAAGGATCGAGCTGATCATCGGGGCGCAGGTTTTCAATGGCCTTGCGTAACACCGCCTGTAAGGCGCGCGTGGGGCTGCCGCCCTGATCATGAATCAGCCGCCGCACGGTTCGTAATTCAAGGAGCGGGCTGTCGGAGAGCTTGGGACCGCCCCAGTAGTGCGCCAGCGCATCCTTCACCAACTGCGGAAACTCCGGCAGCAATGCAACCTCGGCCTCCAATGTTTCGAGCGCGGCCGGCGTGGCCTGCTCAAGCCGGCTGTTCAACTCCTGCAACGAGCGCACTTCCGGATCCATGCCACGTAATGTTGTGAACAGGCGCTGCTGCATCTGCACTGTTGCCAGCGCCAGTTCCATTTGGTGCGCCAAAACGCCAACGAGCCGCCGCGACTCAGTGCTCAAGCCGTTCTGCGATGTCACCACGCCGAGCGCGCCCAGGAAATCGCCTTCGGGGCCACGCAGCGGCAGCAACGAGAATCCATTACATTGCAGAAACGCTTCTGGTGGCGGCGTGCCATTCGCCTCGCGTGGCGGGAACGCTGCCACCTGCGGCATAATCGTAAGAAGCGGGTGCTCATTGGCGAACTGCTTCACAGCGCGCCGCGAACCAACAAATGTTTTTATCGTAAAGCCATGCTCGTCATCCGGCGCGGCCACAAAGCCCGTGTCGACGCGTAATGCGCCGCAAATTACCAGCAGCGTATTTTCGAGCAAACTGCGCAGGTCGGCGTAGGTAAACGTGCTGCGCGGCAGTGTGCGGAGAAAATCAATTTCAGCATGGTCTTGTGCATAAATCAGCGTATCAAGATAGGGCCGAATCCGGCTGACGAAGATCGGCATGATCACGGTCATGATCATGACGCCAAAGACCGTCAATGTCGTTCTTGGCAGTCCCAACAGCCGCTCCAGCACCGGCACCGTCTTCAGGAACAGTACGATGGTCACGCCCACAAACGGGCCGTACAATCCCCAGCGCACAAAATCCTGCTTGATCAGCCGATCTGGCAGCACCATGCCCTGAAACGCAATGCTGTAGACCATGATCGTAATCATTACGGCGACGCCTGCATTACCAACAGCTGCGATGAAGAGCAGCACCGGCGGCGAAAGCATGCTCCACGTTCCCGCAATGACAAGGTACGGAAACACCGCAAGGCCCGGTGTGAGAAACGTCGCGCCGAGATATGTCAGACGGCGGCGTAGCGTTGGTGCGAGCGCCAACCGGCGCACATGGAGTACCGTCCAAAAGCAGCCAAGACTCGTCAGCCCAAAATAAAGCGTGAACAGCCAGAACAGCGGGCCAGCCCCAAACTGCGCCAACGGGCCACGCAGCCCGGCGTTAACCAGCATGTCCGTGCTAAGCGCGAGAAACAGAAACAGCGTGCTGAGTGCATACCCGAGCGGCACAAGCCAGCCGCGCCGCCGACTAGGTGTGCCGGTAAATGTCAGCAGAGCATCAGAGAGATGAATATAGCCAGCAGGAACCAGGGCGATACCAAACCATTGCGCGCGGAGCAGAAACTGGATAGTTGTTTCGCGCTGGGGCGGCACGCCAAGCAGCACATCGCCGCCAAATACCACCACAATACCGGTAAGCAGCACACAAAGTGCCCGCGCAAGTGGATTGCGCAGATTTTGCAGTGCAATATACGCGAGCAGCGAAAAGGCGACAATAACCACTGCTGCGGCAAGCAGATCATTAATAGCGAAAAGCAGCGATAACAGAGGAAACTCCGACATACTTGCGCACCCGCTCCCACGGCTTCAAAACAGGCGCAAGAACCATATCATTATATCATACAGCTATGCTTCGCCAAGTTTGCTGATTTCCTTGTCCATGCGCAGGCCGCTGATGTGTGCAATGCCGGACGGCGCACGAAGGTTGTAGTGTAGAATGGAGCGCTGGAGATCTTGCAGCTTTTGCCGGTATTCAGCGCGTAGCGCAGCGCGCCGTTGCTCTGAGGCGTGCGGCCAGCGATGGTTTGCGTCGGCCAGCCAGGTCGCCAGACGCGCGCGCTGCTCGTCGATATCACTGCGCGCTTCGATCCAAGGCGGCGCAAAGCCGCTCGCCTTCAGCAGCCGGTTGCCCGCCCGCTCGCCTTCTGGCACAAGCGCGTCGTCATCCAGGCGCTGTGGCTTGCCCTGGCCCGGCAGATTGTTGAACAGCCCATCGTTGATGGCTTGCGCAATCCGCTCCTCGATCAAGCCTTCATAGGTACGCTTGTACTGCTCTTTCTTTTCTTGAGGCTTCTGCTGCTGCTCAGCATTCATCTCGTCAGACATGCGTACCTCCAGTGGTGTTCTATCATGATCTGTGTGTATTTTATCACAAACCCTGTTGAGATGTCGAGAAGATCAAGTAAGCAGAGGTGGTTACAGATGCGCGCATGTCTACGCAATTGGCCGTTTGTCATGCAATGACAAGCCCAGAATCTGAAATGCATCATCCTGCGGCGCATATCCGACGAGTTCGCGGGCTGGCGTCGGGTCCATGCGCTTGAAACGATTATTCGACATGCCATGAACAATGCCAAACTGAATATCAGGCGTTTCAATACATCGTACTAACAACTGTATAAGATCGCGTGGGCTGACAAATGTGCTCATGTTGCGCGCCGTCACAGTATCGCCCGGCACAATATTCGTGAACGTGCCAATCCGCACCACGATACTCGACATGCCTTCGACATGCGCAAAATAGGATGCGACCGCCTCACCAAAGCACTTGCTGACGCCGTACATGCTGCTGGGGCGCACCGGCATGGTGGCGGACACTTGCACGTCAAGCGGGTAGGCTTCCACCGCCTGCACGCTGCTGGCGAAGATCACGCGCGCACAGCCCTGATCTTTCGCCGCGCGGAAGATGTTGTAAGTGCCTTTGATATTGTTGTCGAGCAGCGAGTCGTAAAAATCGGTCTTGGACGATGGATCGGCGGCCAGGTGAACCACGGTGTCGATGCCCACGCAGGCGCGCTGGCATGCGTCGAGATCGGCGATGTCGAAGACTGCCACTTCATGTTCGCTACCAGCCAGTTTGTTTCCATCACAATCAGCCAGGCGCATGTGGTAGCGCTCGCCAGCCTGCTGCAAAAACGCTGTGCCAATGCGGCCTGCTGCGCCGGTCAGCAACACCTTCCGTCGAATAGTTAATGTTTCGGTCACTCCCGCCTCCAAAAACATTGTAGATTGCAAATTGCAGATTGCATTATCTACAATCTGCAATTCAATTTCAAGTGAAGCATCTCGTGGATTTGCAACGCGCGTTCATTGAGATGTTGTACCTCGCTCAACATGACAATGTAGTGCTTTGAATTAATGTTACATATTCTGCACGATCCGAGCGAGCATATGCTTCACAACATCATCCGTTGAGCAGTGCTCGGTATCAATATGTTCGACAAAATACGGATCATGAAGCAGCGGGACGCATTCCATCGCCTTACGCCACGGCCATGATCCGGGGCCAGCGTCGCCGCGTGCGAACAGCCGCTGCTGAACAACGGCCAATGGCGCGACCAGGCAGAAATGCCGCACAGGACCAAGCGCCGCAAAGCCGCCATGAATCGCGTCAAAATACGAGCGTTTGATAAGTGTCATCGGAACCACCAGCGTGCGCCGGTAATGTTGCAGGAGTTGCTGCGCCGTCGCCACGCCCAACGGCGGCCAGATCGCAATGTCCTGAAAATCATCGGTGTCTTCTGCAAGGGAGCGCACGTCACGCGTGATGTAGCGCGCAAGCTGCCCAACGTCTTCTGGATCAAACAGCATGGCGTCCGGCAGGCGCTGCACCAACGCGGCAGCCGTGGTCGATTTGCCAACCCCGAACGAGCCGTTGATCATGATGATCATGATGCGCTGCGCTCTGCCGTCAGCACAACCTCGGGCGTGCCACGCGAGCGGCCCGGCAGCGTCAGTGCCAGCAGGGCCGCCGGAATGGCCAGCAGCGCCAGCGCCGCCATAACCGTCAGTAGCCCAAACCGGTCAGCTGCGAGGCCGCCCAGCCACGTGCCAAACGCGCCCGCCGCGAACGTAAAGCCAAGGATCAGGCCGGACGCGAAGCCCGCGCCGGTCGGCAGCAGCCGCTGCGCATGCACCACCAGCACGCTGTGCTGGCCGCCGACCAGCATGCCAGCCAGCGCCGCAGCAACAAAAGAAACGATTGGGCTGGACATCGAAATGCAAAACAGCGATGCCGGAACACTTAACAGCAGCGGCCATACCGTCGCATTGCGCATGCCAAAGCGATCGGCAAACTCGCCGGTAATCACATTGCCGACTGCCGAGGCGAACATAAAAGTTCCCGCCAGCGCGCCATACGCCCCCGGCTCCCAACCGCGATCGGCGAACAGCTTGGGCAAAAACAATGTGTAGGACTGCTGAATGGACGAGCGCACAGCCACCAGCGCGACGAACGCCGCAATGAGTATCGCCGTGGAACGCAGCTTGTTGCCTCGAGTGGATGTGGCATGAGCATGAACAATCGGCGCGGCGGGCGCGGACAGGAGCAGTGCTACCGGTACAATGGCAGCAACGCAGATCGGCAAAATACCGAGGCTCCCATATGCACCGAGCAGCACGCCGCCGAGCGCCGGGCCGAGCGCAAGGCCAACTTGCCCGCCAAAGAAGAAAATCGAGGTGGAACTGGCAGCACGTTTGCGATCTGCCATGGCAGCATTTGAGGTGCCGATTGGATGAAATAGACCGGAACCAAGCGCCGCAAGCAGAAAGAACGGCAGCATTATTTCCCACTGCCGCGTCAGCGCGACCACCGTGTAGCACAGCGCCGTCCATGCCACGCCCGCGCCGCCGAGCAGTGTCGGACGGATGCGCACCCGGTCAGCCAGCCAGCCGAACGGCGGCTGCGACAACGAGCCAACCAGTGTGTACAGCGTGAAGGCCACGCCGACCTGCGCGTTCGACCAATTGTGCGACGTGGCGAGCAGCGCCAGCAGCACCGGGCCGGTGCTGTTCAGAATATCAACGACCATATGGCCAGTGACCACTGCCGTAAACAGGCGATTACGGAAGATCGTGAGCATATCTCTCCTGGAAAGGTAACATTCTTGATTACAGAGTACAGATCAGGACGCGTTTATTCGTCTACTGTCCATCGTCAGTCGTCGGTCGTTCCTCATGCCAGCCGCTCGTCAGCGCCAGCGCCCGCCGCCAGATGTCGCGCTCGGCTTCAGTCAGCCCTTCGCCTGTGAAACGATAATCGTGCTTACGGATGAACTCATCAAGCTCGGCCTCCAGCCGCCGCCACATGGTCGCCTGCCGCGCCGCCAGATCGCGTGCAGTGGCACTATCGGCAGCCGCAAGCGTGCTGGCGAGATGCACGCGACACAGGCCCGCCGATGCTTCGAAGGCAGCGGCGAACGATGGATCGCCCATGTTTTGGAGCAGCCCCGCAATCAGCGGCTCCTCCAGTTTGGGTCGCTCGGCACACATCGGACAGGGTGCTTGCGGGCCAATCTTCGCGGCAAGCGTTTTGCCGACGCTGGCGAGCGCGCCCATGCTAAACGAAAAAAAGCCCTCAGATTTGCGCGATTTCGCGGTTTGCTCAAGTTCATTCGTCATGGCGCGCAAAACGTCGCGGCTGACAATCGCGATGCCCAGCGCGCTGCGGCCCTCGGCGAGCAGCGACGTGTGGTACTCGCACAGGCCACGGCTAGCGCGCAATGCATCTCGGCGGCTAATATCGTTGACCTGATCGTACAGGAACATGTCAACTTCTTTGCGTTCGGCGCGCTCGACCAACACGCAGATCGGACATGCGTCCTGCTGCATGGCTTCCAATAATTCGTCACGGGTTCGGGGATCACTCGGCACGTGGCACCTTTTGCTTCATGAATGGTTACGGTATTGTACCACTGCTGGCGATTGGCGACTTTGGATGTGGCAATGCTTTATAACTTTGGCGCACGGTCTCCCTCACTCCGGCCCGCTCCCAAGTTGAGAGCGGTGCCGGAGTGAGGGCATACTAAAATGCTATCGTTCATCATGCTGAATGACCGGCATCATGATACGCTGGAGGAGATTGCGGAGATCGGCGGGCAGCGGATGCTTCGTCTGCGGGTTCGCCCACAGCATGCTAGACGCAAACTCCTGCGTCCAATGCGGGCGCACGAGCACACCGCTCAACCGCAGTAATTCGCCATGAAACTCGCGCGCATCACGAAAACCACGCCGCGCGAAGAACAGGTCGTCTTTCTGCATCGCCCGCTCGACGAGGCGCTGCATGGCTGCGGCAACGTCAAGCTCGGTGGCGACCGTGTTTGCAGCAACGACGAGGAGTAGATTAGGCATGGCAGGCTGAAGTTGCCCGAGCTTGTCGCACACAGCAGCATGAAGCCTGCTGCCAGTATCACGAGCCATCTCCGATGCACCCGCAGTTCCGCGCATGTGTGTGACTTCAACATTGAACAACATGCTACGAAACAGCACGGTAAAATCGGGGCCGCGCCGCTTGCTGGCATTGAACTTCTCGTACTCAACCGTGAAGCGGCGCTCCTGCACCAGCAGAAACGCAGTTTCAAGTTCGCACAGCAGATCAATCGCTTGTTCTGGGCTGCGGACGCCGCGCATCTTTTTGCGTATTTTGTCACGATGCATCGTGGCAAACGCTTTGAAACGATTTGATGAGCGCACCCACGCCGCAAATTGCGCGGTCAGCAGTCCACGCTGCTGTTCAACGATATAAGCGATGAGATCGTCGGTCGTCATGCGGGCCATAGTTAATCAACACGGTTTTGTCACGCTCAGTTTGGAGTCGGTGCAGAGCTTCATTGCTATGCTACCGCTTTCGTTTAGCGGCGGTTTCTTCTTCATGTATGCCACGCCGCACCTGCTCCCGTAGCATGTCGATCGTCACCAACATTCCCTGCGCATCCTCGAAGTACCAGTTATCCCAGCCGTTGCAGGACGGCAGACCACTTAGCAGCGTGCCGAGTTTGTGGATCGAGCCGCGCGTGCCGTCCGACAGTCGCAAGGAGCCGTCAGCCAGCACGGTTGCCATTCGGTCGCGCTGGCGCTTGAAAAACAGCGGCTGGCCCGGCATCAGCAGGCCATTCTCCAACAGGGCCGCAAAAGCCAGCCGTGGCACACTGCGGCGCGACGGCACCACACCATATATTTCGTCGTCGCCCGCCAGCGGTTGCACAGCAGCAATGCGCTCCTGCGCCGCCACGATGTAGGCTTCCTCGCGTTCGACGCCGATGAAGCGCCGATTGAGTTTCCTGGCAACCGCGCCGGTCGTGCCAGTGCCGAAGAACGGATCGAGTACCACGTCGCCGGGGTTGGAACTGGCGAGAATAACGCGATAGAGCAGCGCCTCAGGCTTCTGGGTCGCATGCAGCTTTTCGCCGTTGACACGCAGCCGCTCCGGGCCAACGCATGTCGGCCCGTACCAGTCGCTGCGCATCTGCTTGCCGTCGTTCATCTCTTTCATCACATGGTAGTTAAACGTATATTTGCGTTGCGCCCGGCTTTTCTTGCACCACAGCAGCGTCTCATGCGCGTTGGTGAAGCGCACGCCGCGGAAGTGCGGCGTCGGATTGTTTTTGATAAACACCACGTCGTTCAAGAACCAGAAGCCCATGTCTTGCAGCAGCGCGCCGACGCGGTAGATGTTGTGGTAGGTGCCGATCACCCAGATCGTGCCGGTATCCTTCAGCACGCGCCGGCATAAGGCCAGCCATTCGCGGGTGAACTGGTCGTAGGCCGCAAAATCGTCGAACTGATCCCACGCATCATCGACGGCATCTACTTTGGTCATGTTGGGCCGCCACAGGTCTTTTTGCAGTTGCAGATTGTAAGGCGGGTCGGCGAAAATCAAATCGATGCTGCGCTCCGGCAGCGTTGCAAGGACTTCGCGGCAGTCGCCATGATGGATGTGGTCGAGATGAGTCATGGTTGAAATGACAGTTTTCTATTATCCAAACAACGAACGGGCAATGATTTCCTTCATGATCTCGGTCGTGCCGCCGTAGATCGTCTGCACCCGCGCGTCGAGATACGCTTTTGCAATCGGATACTCGCGCATGTAGCCGTAGCCGCCATGGAGTTGTACGCACTGATCGACCACGCGCTTCTGTAGCTCCGTCGCCCACCATTTCGCCATGGACGCATCCTCGGTCGTCAACTCGCCACGATTGAGCGCCAGCACGCATTGATCGACGAACACGCGCCCGATCTGTATCTCAGTCTTCATTTCGGCCAGCGCAAAGCGGGTGTGCTGGAATGCGCCAATCGGCTGCCCGAACGCCTCGCGCTCTTGGCAATAGCGAATAGTCCAATCGAGCGCCGCCTCCGCCGCTGCCACCGCGCCCGCGGCAATCGTCAGCCGCTCCTGCGGGAGTTGCTGCATCAGGTAGGCGAAGCCGCGCCCTTCCTCGCCCAGCAGGTTTTCAACTGGCACGTGCACATCGCGAAAGAACAACTCGGCGGTGTCCTGGGCGTGCAAGCCGATCTTATCGAGCCTGCGCCCGCGCTCGTAGCCGTCCATGCCGCGTTCGACGACCAGCAGACTGATGCCTTTGTGGCCTTTCTCTGGATCGGTGCGCGCGACGACGATTACGAGATCGTTCAAGATGCCGTTGCTGATAAACGTCTTTTGGCCGTTCAGCACGTAGTGATCGTTCTTGCGGATGGCGGTGGTGCGAATGCCCGCCAGATCACTGCCCGCGCCCGGCTCGGTCATCGCGATCGCCGTGATGCACGCGCCGCTGACGACCTGCGGAAGCCAGCGCTGCTGCTGCTCCTCGTTCGCGTAACGCAGCAGGTACGGCACGATAATATCGGTGTGGAGCGGAAAAGCCGGGCCGGTCGCGCCGACGCGCACCAACTCCTCACCGACGATCATGTTATAGCGAAAATCCTGCACGCCCGCGCCGCCGTACTCCTCTGGCACGTCCATGCAGAGAAAGCCGTCGCGCCCGGCCTTGTGCCAGACCTCGCGCGAAACCATGCCGTCCTGCTCCCACTGCCCGTGGTGTGGCACGATCTCGCGCTCCACAAACGTGCGGAAGGCGTCACGGAACATCTCGTGCTCTGGCTCAAAAATTGTACGCTTCATGCTTTTCTCTTTTTGCCACAGAGAACACAGAGGACACCGAGAGGATGAGCATCCAGAGTAAGTGGATAGATAGTTTGCAGTAGTGCTTGTCCTTCTACTTCCAATCCTCTGTGATCTCTGTGTTCTCTGTGGCTAAGTAAGTCGTTCGATAATTGTCGCGTTGGCCATGCCGCCGCCTTCACAGATCGCGACAAGGCCATAGCGCCCCTCACGCCGCTCAAGTTCGTGCAGCAGCGTTGCCATGATGCGCGTGCCGGTCGCGCCGAGCGGATGGCCGAGCGCCACCGCGCCGCCGTTGACGTTCACGCGATTCCATGGCGCGCCGATTTCCTGCTGCCATGCCAGCACCACTGATGCGAACGCTTCATTCACTTCAAACAGATCGATGTCACTGACCGACAACCCGGCACGATCGAGCGCCTTGCGCGTCGCGGGGATCGGCCCGGTCAGCATGGTTACCGGGTCCACGCCAACAACCGCGAATGAAACGACGCGTGCGCGCGGACGCAAGCCAAGCTGCTGTGCCATTTCGGGCGTCGCGATCAACATAGCGCTGGCACCATGCGAGATCTGGCTGGCGTTGCCAGCGGTGATCAGCTCAAGGCCAGGAAAGGCGGGCTGCAACGCGGCGAGCTTCTCCAGCGACGTGTTGGGCCGAATACCTTCATCGACAGTGAAAGAACCGTTAGCCGTTTGGACGGGCATGATTTCGCGCATGAAGCGGCCTTCCGCCTGAGCCGCCGCAGCACGCTGGTGACTCTGAAGGCTGAAATGATCTAATTGCTCGCGGGTGATGTTCCATTGCCGGGCGATCATCTCTGCGCCATGCGCCTGATCGAACCAACCGCGCGGCAGATCGTAGCGCTTTGACAGGCTTTCGGTCAGTGGCACGCCCGGCCCAACGACCAGCGGCGCACCCAGCGGCACACGCGTCATCGACTCGACACCGCCTGCAATCACGAGATCGTACGCGCCCGCCATGATGCCCTGCGCTGCGAAATGAACGGCCTGGAGGCTCGATCCGCACTGCCGGTCGATTGTCGTCGCTGGCACTGACTCCGGCAGCCCGGCGGCCAGCCAGGCGTTGCGCGCAATATTCGCCGCTTGTTCGCCGGTCTGATCCACGCAGCCGATGATCACATCGTCCACACGAGCCGGATCGACACCGCCGCGCACCAGCATGTCAGCCAGCAGGCCGCCAAGCAAATCGACCGGATGAATGCCTGCTAACGCTTTGCCGCGCTTGCCAACCGGCGTGCGCACTACTTCGAGAATCACCGCTTCGCGCATCGTTGCGCCTCCGTTTCAAAGGAATTATGGAACTGAGGAACGAAAGGATTTTCGTAAATTCAGTTCCTCTGTTTCCTGATTAGCTAGAAGTCGAGTTGACGCGGCATGATCGTCATTTCTTCGACGCGCAGGCTGGGCGGCAGGGTGCATGCCCACAGCACCGCCTCGGCTACATCGTGCGCGCTCATCAACTGGCGGCGCGTCTCTTCACTTGGGTTCAGCGGATGAATGTCGGTGTTGACCATGCCGAGAAAGAACGTCGTCACAAACACATTGTAGGGCCGCAACTCTTGCGCCAACGCCTGCGACATACCTGCCAGCGCAAACTTTGCGGCACAGAACGGCGCGATATTCGCCACGCCAACCTTGCCTACGCGCGAACCGATGTTGATAATTGTGCCCTGGCGCTTGCGCTTCATGATCGGCGCGACAGCCCGCGCTGTGTAAAAGCTGCCATGGAGATTTGTCTCAATCACCGTCTTGAATTCGTCGTCGCTGAACTGCTCCAGCGGCGCAACCTTCTGCACGACACCTGCGCAATTCACCACAATGTCAATGCGCCCAAGCAGGTTATGCGTCGCCTCAATCAGCCGCTGCACCTGCGCCGAGTCACGCACATCAGTAGGTAGCGCAAGCGCCCGCCCGCCATCGGCAGCAATCTCGCCGACCAGCCACTCCAGTTTGTCACGCCGCCGGGCGGCCGCAGCGATAACCACGCCCTCGCGCGCGAGCAGCCGGGCCGTTTCATAGCCGATACCGCTTGACGCGCCGGTGATCACCGCCACTCGACCTTGCAGCTCCATAACGCTCCTATTCGCAGCTTCAAGAAAGAAGATATTATATGTATGGTACCACAAATCCATGGTGACACCCATTTTCTTGCACATTGTTAACGTGCAGGAAAAGGAAAACGCGGTATAATGGATACAGATATTGCCAGCATGCCACGCAGGTTGTGGAGATTGCGATACATTCAGAAAGCTATTGCTCCTGTAGGGCATCTAAAGTGTACTGTTTTCTCGTGTGTAGCGCAAGATGTTTCTTGCGCTATTTCATTTAAGGATGTGTGTGTGACAACTGTTGAATCAACTGTAGAAACGACTGTGGAAACGAACGGATTTGAAACATTAGGGCTTCACGAAGCTACGCTTCGCGCGATTGGCGAGCTTGGGTATGAAGAACCGACGCCGATTCAAGCCAAAACCATTGCGCGCTTATTAGATGGTGTAGATGTCATCGCGCAGGCTCAGACCGGCACCGGCAAAACGGCCGCCTTCGCGCTGCCGATCATTGAGCACCTGGACGTCGAACAGCGCATGCCGCAGGCGTTGGTGCTGACGCCAACCCGCGAACTTGCGATGCAGGTTGCTGAAGCGTTCCACTCCTACGGCAAGTACGCCAACATCCAGGTGCTGCCAGTCTATGGCGGGCAGCCAATCGATCGCCAGCTCCGGGCGCTGAAACGGGGTGTCCATGTGGTGGTCGGCACACCTGGTCGCTTGCTCGACCACATCGAGCGTGGCACGCTGCATCTCGACCATGTGCAGACGGTGGTGCTGGATGAGGCCGACGAGATGCTGGCGATGGGCTTTATCGAGGACATCGAAGCGATTTTGAAGGAAACGCCTAACGAGCGCCAGACCGCGCTGTTCTCCGCCACCATTCCCCGGCAGATCGCTGAACTGGCGCGCCGCTACATGCACGATCCGCAGCGTATCACTGTGGAATCGACCCAGATGACCGTGCCGCAAATCCGGCAGGTGTACTATGAGGTTGGCGGGCGCGACAAGTTCGAAATACTCTGCCGCGTGCTCGACTTCGAGCAGCCTACCTCGGCGATTATTTTTTGCCGCACTAAAAGCGAGGTTGACTCGCTGGGTGAGCGACTGATTGCCCGCGCTTTCCCGGCTGAGACGCTCCATGGCGACTTGAGCCAGGTCCAGCGTGACCGCGTGATGGGGCGCTTCCGCAGCGGGCAGGTTGAACTGCTGGTAGCGACCGATGTAGCGGCGCGTGGCCTTGACATCGAACTTGTATCGCATGTTATCAATTACGATCTTCCGGTTGATCCGGAAGTGTATGTCCACCGCATCGGGCGGACGGGCCGCGCCGGGCGTACTGGCAGCGCCATCACACTGGTGACGCCCCGCGAGCGGCGGCTCCTGCGTGCAATTGAGCGCGTGGCCGGCGCGCCGATCCAACGCGTGCGGCTGCCGACGATTGCTGACGTGATTGCCCGCCGGCGTGAATCATTCAAAGAGACGTTGCGCGAAACAATCGAACAGTCTAATCTGGATCAGTACCAGGTTCTGGCTGAGGAATTGGGGGAAGAATACAGCCCAACCGATCTCGCGGCAGCAGCGTTCAAGCTGCTGTTAGGCGAACCACAGGATGAAGCCGACGATCGATTGGCGCAAGCCGAGCCAGACCGTTTCGAGGAAGAGCGGCCTCGCCGCCAGCGCAGAGACCAGCGCGATCGCTCGTACGGGCCAGAGCGCGGCATGGCACGGCTCTATCTCGGTGTAGGCCGCGATGATGGCGTGCGCCCGGCTGATATTGTCGGCGCAATTGCGAATGAGGCCGGCATTCCGGGCCGCGCAATCGGCGCAATTGAGTTGTTCGAGCGCTTTGCGTTTGTGGAAGTGCCAACTCAACAGGCCCAAAAGGTGCTCCGCGCACTCAAGCGGACGACTATCCGCGGCAGGAAAGCTGCACCCAGCATGGATCGACCGCGCCGATGATGTAGACCAACAAATCATACATTGTGCATGTTGAAGGAGCGCCATGAAGCGCTCCTTTTGTGTTGCCTCCGCAATCGCCCATGCCCTCTTGGGTAAACCATTTCGTTTGTGAAACACGGGCAGTCATGGAACAGAAAACCTCACACGCGGTAGATGCCAAGCACTGGCAAGAAACTTGCTACATTGCACTTCTATGGCGACATAGGTATACCCAATGCTGTTGACAGGTTGCAAACTCTGTGCTACACATGTGAGTGTATTTCCACTCTGCATTGCACTACGTCCTGAATTGCTTAGCATCCAAATTGGCGCTGGATCTCGTACTGATCTATAAGTGCGAGATTGCGTCGTTTATCTTTGCTTCTGCGCGCGCAGCAGTGCTATCTCAATCATAATTGTATATCACAATGGAGGTGCATACCAAGATCACACGTAACGAAGTTGCGGATGAATTTTGTAAATGACGATGTCAAGGAAAAAAATCGCATGCGACACAAACCGTTCTCTATCACCGTTATCCTTAATTCTCATGAGCCTGCTTTTGGCTACGTGCGGTGGCGGTGTGTCGTCCAGCATGACCCGTGGCGATGTTGTATATATGATCGCTCTAACAGGCACATAGTGTAATGAGTTTGTCACCACAGACACTTTGTCGTGCGTGAGCGTAGTGATATTCGGTAACGCCTGGAAAGGGATATGTGTCCCTTCAGGATAGATATGCAGAGACGCAAACAGAAAGGACAGATGAATCATGGCCAAAGATGTTCACAACGAGGGAAGCCAGAGCGGAACGCCGATTGATCGACGACAATTCTTGCGAGGCGCAGCATATGCCGCAAGCGCGGCGATATTGGCAGCATGTGGAGGCGGTGGTGCAACAGGTGGCACAGGTGCTGCAACCAACACCAACACTGGCACAGGTGCTGCAACCAACACCAACACCGGTACAAGCGCAGAGACCAATGCGAACGCGAACATGAACGCCAACACCGAGGCTGCACCGACAGCCGCTTCCATGACAAACCCAGAGCCAACGGGCGCGGTACCGCCTGCGGCGACAATGGCGGCAGCGAGCGGAGAGGTTGGTTATTCAATCCAGGTGCCACAGGGTCTGCGCACGGACTTGAAAGGCACGACGATCAAGGCCCTCCTTGGTGCTGATGGGCCTGGCAAGCCATTTGAAAACGCAGCTGTCAAGAAGTTCAGCGATGCCACCGGTATCCAGGTGCAGAATATCGCTGGCCCGGATTCAACCACGGATCGCCTTTCACAGTACTTGCAACAGTGGGGCGCCCAGTCAAGCGACGTTGATGTGTATCAAATCGACGTGATCTGGCCTGGTATTGTCGCGCCGCATGCCGCTGACCTCAAGGACGCGTTCTCGGATCAGTATCAGTAATTTCTTCCCGGCCATCGTGAAGAACAATACAGCTAACGATAAGTTGGTCGGCATCCCGTGGTTCACTGACGCTGGTCTGCTGTACTATCGCACCGACCTGCTGCAGAAGTATGGCTACGACAAGCCGCCGCAGACCTGGCAAGAACTTACGGATATGGCCAAGAAGATCCAGGATGGCGAGCGCGCGGCTGGCAACAATGACTTCTGGGGCTTCACATGGCAGGGCAAGGCATATGAGGGTCTGACCTGCGATGCATTGGAGTGGCAGTTTTCAAACGGTGGCGGACAAATCATCGAGCCAGACGGCACAGTTTCGATCAACAACCCGCAGGCAATCGCCGCATTTAATATGGCGAAGGGCTGGGTCAACACCATCAGCCCTGAAGGTGTGACGACCTACACTGAGCCTGAGTCGCTGAATGTCTTTACTGCCAGCAATGCAGCCTTCATGCGTAACTGGCCATATGCGGTTGCTGTCGGAGATGCGGCAGACTCAAAGATCAAGGGGCAGTTTGCGGTAACACAGTTGCCGCAGGGCGATGGAGCAAACGCGACCCATGCGGCTACGCTAGGCGGCTGGCAGTTGATGGTTTCAACATACTCGAAGAACCAGGATGCTGCAATCGAGTTCGTGAAGTACTACACTAGTCCAGAACTCCAGAAGGCCAACGCGATCGAGCGCACGCTGCTGCCAACCATTCCAGCGGTGTACGACGATCCAGAAGTGCTAAAGGTCAACCCGTACTACAAGGACTTGAAGCCGGTCTTCCAGGGTGGCGCAGTGCCGCGGCCTTCGACCGTTTCAGGGGAATCGTACAACGAGGTTTCGACGGCCTATTTCAACGGCGTGAATCAGATTCTGACAAGTCAGAAGGACGCTCAGACAGCCGTGGCGGATATTGAGCAGAAGCTCAAAGATATCATGGCCACCAGGTAAGTCACGTTTGGTTCAGGGCGGATGGAGTTGGTATGGTTTTTCCACCAATTCCATCCGTGCTCTTGAGAGAGTGGTTCTGTGGTGCGTTGCTTTAATTTCCTTGTGACATACTGTTGGAAACGGCGGGATTATGAACGAACGCGCCCGCCCACTGCACAAAGGAGTTGCTCATGAGCGTTCAACAGGAAACTACCAATACAGCAGTGCGGTCAGCCAACCGTGTACCTGCCCCAAGAAGTCAGTGGGCAAAAGGGCGCGAACGCCTGGGATGGATTTTGATCACCCCAACCATTCTGGTGATCATGATCGTCGCGTTCTACCCTCTTGTCCGCGTCCTCTATCTCAGCTTGACCAATGCGCGTCTCGGAGGTATCAATGCGCCGCGCTATATCGGCTTTGCGAATTACGCAATCACATTCCGTGATCCAGTCTTTCTTGCCGCACTCAGTCACACGCTGGTTTTTACCGTCGCCACAGTTGTACTAGAAGCTCTTTTTGGCCTGGGGATCGCGCTGGTCATTCACTCAAATTTTAAAGGGCGCGGTTTAGTACGGACAGCGATGCTGATTCCATGGGCAATCCCCACGGTCGTTTCTTCGCGCATGTGGGCCTTTATGTTCAACGATGTGTTTGGCGTGATTAATGATTTGCTGGTAACACGGCTCCATATCCTGCCTGACAAGGTCGCATGGATCGCGAACCCTGCGACAGCGCTGCCAGCAGTTATTGCAGTTGATGTTTGGAAAACCACGCCTTTTATGGCGCTGCTGCTGCTCGCTGGGCTTCAGGTCATCCCTGGTGACATGTACGAAGCAGCGACCGTTGATGGTGCGAACAAACTGCAACAGTTCTGGTCAATGACATTGCCGCTGCTCCGTCCCGCGCTTATGGTGGCGCTGATCTTCCGCACCATGGACGCCTTTCGCGTGTTCGACATGCCGTTCGTTATCAAAGGAACATCGATTGAAACGATTACCCTCGGCATCTATGCCCGCCAGCAGCTCGTGGATTTCCAGAAGTTAGGACAAGGCTCAGCAATCAGCGTTGTTATCTTCCTGTTTATCGTTGTCTTTGTTGTGATCTACACGCGCCTATTAGGGACTGAGGAGGCATAAACGATGGCACAAGCAACAACAACAATGCCCCGGTCACCATCGAGTGGACCATCTGCGGGCCAGATTATCAGCAAAATTCTGTTTTATCTGCTGGTTCTGTTCATTTTGGTCTATACCATCTTTCCTTTCTACTGGGCCATTGTAACCTCGTTCAAGCGCGGCGGTGATCTGTTCTTGACACCGGTGCAATACCTTCCGAATCCGACCAGTCTGGAAAGCTACCAATATGTCTTTCGGAATGGTGATTTCCTTCGAGCACTGCTGAATTCAACCGTCGTGTCGCTGGCAACCGTGCTCCTGGCGCTTTTGTTTGGCTCGTTAGCTGCCTATGCGCTGGGGCGCCTTCCCTTCCGCGGTAAGGGCGTAGTGCTCTACACCACATTGGCAATGACAACCTTCCCGGCAATCGCGATTCTGCCAGCGCTGTTCCAAATGATCCGCGTGACCCATCTGTACAACACCATTCCCGCACTGGTCTTTACATACCTGACCTTTACGCTGCCGTTCACTGTTTGGGTACTGACAAACTTCTTCAAGACACTGCCAGCCGAGCTTGAAGAGGCAGCCTTGGTGGATGGCGCGACGGGGATGCAAACATTCTACATGGTGCTATTGCCGCTAGCTGCGCCGGGTCTTGTCACGACCGGCCTACTCGCGTTCATTTCAGCCTGGAGCGAGTTCCTGTTCGCATTGACCTTTACACAGGACTATCATGCGCGGACAGTGCAGGTTGCAATCGCACAATTTTCCGGTAATACCGGCTACGAACTGCCATGGGGCAACATTATGGCAGCTTCCGTTGTAGTAACAATTCCACTGATTGTGTTGGTGCTCATCTTCCAACGCCGCATTATCGCTGGCTTGACGGCGGGCGCTGTGAAGGGGTGACAAGATGGCAAAATGACAAGATGACATGGTGATACTCATCCGTCTTCACCATGTCATCTTGTCACCTTGTCATTTCATCAGGACTGCAGCCGCACCTTCGACCAATCCGGCGCAAGAATGCCATTTGGCGTCAGCACCAAACCCTGAACGCGCGGTCGAATCAGCACATTAAACTTGGGATAGTACAACGGCAACCAGCCAACACGATTGATTGCAATCTGTTCAGCCTGATTGTACAACTGTAAGCGCTGTTGGAACTGTGCGCGAGAACTCAGGCGATCTGCTGCATCCACAAGCTCGTCAAAGCGGGAGTCCGAAAAATGCCCGTTGTTGTTCCGTACATCAGTACGCAACTGGCGTGACAGGAAGTTTTCAGGATCAGGATAAGTCTGCACCCCACACGCTGAAGTAGAATTGTAGCCCCTGCTTTGGTGTGAAATAGGTTGTGTCAAGCGCGTTGTTGAAATCATTCAATTGGTAAGATTGCAGCTTGACGTCCACGCCAAGATTCGCCTTCCACATCTGCTGCAATGCCTGCACCACAAGCGCATTATCGCCTTCGTTGGCATAGGCCAGCGTCACCTCAGGGAAAGCAGCTCCACGCGCAAAGCCTGCCTGCGCAAGCGCCGCTTTGGCCGCAGTTGCATCGAATTGCAACGGCTGAATTGGCAGTTGTGTGCCGAGCATGCCAGCTGGTAGAATTCTCGTCGCTGGCACAACGGTATTGGCAAGCACTTCATGGGCAAGGTACTCACGATCAACAGCGAGAGCAAACGCGCGACGCACATCAACGTTATCGAACGGCGCCTGTACATTATTAAAGCCGATATAGCGCGTCACGAGCACGGCTGAGGAGCGAAAATCTGGCAGTGACTGCACCTGTTGCACGCGGCTGGCGGGCAAGGGCGTCTGCTGATTGCCCATGATATCAAGCTGACCCGCTAGATATTGCTGAAACGCGGTTTCGCTATCGACGGTAAACGGCATGAAAACGTAAGAAATCTGTGGTGCGCCACGCCAGTAGCGATCATTCTTTTCCAGCATGAGGGATTCGCCATGCTTCCACGTTTTCACACGGTACGGCCCGGTCCCATAAGCTCGATCTTGCCATTGAGGACCGCTTTCAACAAGCTTCTGTGGAACAACGTAGCCGTATGGCGAAGCAAGCTGGGACAGAAAATAAGCTACTGGTTGGATCAGCATGATTTCGAGTGTGCGTGGGCCAATAACCTTGATGCCAGACGCCTCTTTTGCCACGCCATTGGAAACATCCATGGCACCCACAATCACGCCAAACTGGTCGGGCCCAACAAACGACTTCGTTTCAGGCTGCAACACACGGTTCAGGGAATACGCAAAGTCACTGGCCTCTACCGGCGTTCCATCAGCGAACGTCAGCCCTTCGCGGATCGTAAACGTATATAAAGTGCCGTCTGCGCTCACCTGAAAATCTGAAGCCCCATCAGGCGCTACCTCCAGATGTTCATCGAAACGCACTAATCCCGCATGCACGAGGCTGAGCGCGGTGAAGCTTGCAGTGTCACCGGCAGTGGCCGGATCGAGCGTTTGTAGCTCCGTGATGCCTTCCAGCGACCAGCGCAACGTGTCTGGCGGCGCGTCAGTTCTGACGATTGTTGTATTGGTCTCAGGTGCGATAGGCAGCGCAGTCGCCGCACCCGCAGCGCTGTTGGTATTGCGCGTTGGCGCGAACACGCCACAACCATACAGCATGAATACCCAAATTATTGCGAAAACGCACTGTCGCGCACGCATCGAAACCTCATTTCAAGTATTGTACATCTATGGGTAAGCGCGAGTGTAGAACGTTTATGCGTGAATGTCAAGACGCCCGCCCGCCCATACCAATACGCTATGTTGCTGAGCGTGGTAGAATACGCCGACGTGACTGTACCGCGAAAAGGATGACGCATGCCAAAGAACGTACAAATTATTCCCGTTTGCAATATCGGTGAGGTTCATGCGGGCGAAAATGTCGCCACGTTGCTGCTGGATGCGCTCGCCGCGCAGGGCGATTCGCTGGTTGACGGTGATGTTGTGGTGGTGACACAGAAGATCGTGTCGAAAGCAGAAGGGCGGGTCGTCATCATTGAAGATGTTGAGCCATCGCCATTCGCGCACATGGTCGCGGCGCAGGGACATAAAGACGCACATCATTATGAAATCGTGCTGCGCGAAAGCCGCCGCATCGTGCGGATGGATCGCGGCGTGCTGATTACAGAAACGCATCACGGTCTGATTTGCGCGAACTCCGGCGTCGATGAGTCGAACGTCGACGGCGGGCGAGCAGTGACACTGCTGCCGGTCGATCCTGACGCTTCGGCAGACGCAATCCGTGCGGCTATTCGTGAGCGGACCGGCGCGGATGTCGCCGTGCTTATCTCGGACTCATTCGGACGAGCATGGCGCGATGGGCAGGTAAACATCGCGATTGGCGTGTCGGGCATGCTGCCGCTGACCAACTATGCCGGACAGGAAGATAGCCACGGCTACTTGATGAAGGCTAGTGTGCTGGCGGTGGCCGACGAATTGGCCTCTGCCGCTGAATTGGTCATGGGCAAAACTGATGCGGTGCCGATTGCCGTCGTGCGCGGCTTCGAATACCAACCAGGCGACGGCCCGCGCCCATATGCTGCTCCGCGCACCGGAAAAGGACATGTTTCGGTGACGACACATGACGAACGACAAACGCCTGTCCTGAGTGAAGCAACGCGCACTCATCTCGATCTTTCCGCGATCATCAAGGGCAGGCGCTCGGTGCGGCGCTACCAGAATTGTCCGGTAGCGCGCGAACTTGTCATGGACGTGCTGGAAGCCGGGCGCTGGGCGCCGTCGCCGCATGGACGGCAGCCGTGGCGCTTTGTGGTGCTGACGCGTCTCGAACGGAAGCAACGCCTGGCCGATGCAATGGGCGATGAGTGGCGCAGGCAACTCGCGTTCGACGGACAGGACCAATCGGTCATCGAAACACGGCGACAAAAATCCCACAACCGCATCCTGCGCGCGCCGGTAATCATCATTCCATGCCTGTATCTCGAAGATCTGGATGTGTACCCGGACGCCGACCGCAACACCGCCGAAGCGACCATGGCGATCCAGAGCCTAGGCTGCGCCGTGCAAAATATGCTGCTCATGGCCTACAGCCTGGGGCTAGATTGCGGCTGGATGTGCGCGCCGCTGTTCTGCCCGCCGGTCGTCGGCGCAGCACTCGATCTCGAACCAGCACTCACGCCGCACGCGCTGATCACCATGGGCTACGCCGCCGCCGACCCGGTGCGCCGCGAGCGGCTGCCGCTGGATGAATTGATTGTTTGTTTTGATTGATAATGTGTATGGAGTATTAGGTGATTTCGCAATCACGTTATGACATAAGCCCGCCGCGCCCCGACGAGGACGAGGCTTTTGACAATGCGCTTGGGCGCTCGCTGCACTTCCCCGGCAGCGTAGAAGGCTGGATCGAGCGGCTTGGCCGTGACGCCTTCCGCGCGGTGCGACAGAACGGGCGCATCGTCGCGGGCGTGGCGCTTGCCGATGCGGGCCAGTGGTTCGGCGGGCAGCGCGTGCGGTGCATGCTCGTCAACGGCGTAGGCGTTACCCCGGAAGCGCGCGGCACTGGTGTTGGTCTGCACATGATGCGCGCCATGCTCGAAGAACTGCATGCCAACGGCTGCCCGCTCGCGGCGTTGTATCCCGCCACGCTGACGTTCTACCGCAAAGCGGGCTTTGAACGCGCAGGGTCGCGCATTACCTATGAACTGCCGACCGAAGCCATTGACGTGGAGCGCGCCGAATGCGAGATTGTGCCGTTTGGTCCGGAGCAGTACGATATCGTGAAGCACCTCTACACCGAACGCGCCCGCACAAGCGCAGGCCAGCTTGACCGGCCTGCGTGGATGTGGAACTTCCGCCTGGAGCCGCCGAACCAGCAGCCACACCGCTTCCTAATTATGCAAGACGGCATGCCGATGGGCTATGTCGTATATGTGCAAGGCACTCGCACCGAGCCGCTGACGGTTACGGATTACTGCGCCCGCACGCCCGAAGCAGCGCGCTGCATTCTGAAGCTGTTTGCTGGTTATCGCACTATGGTCGATTACGTCAAGTGGCAGGGCGGACCGCTCGATCAACTGCTGTATTCCTTGCGCGAGAACCTGTATGCGGGCATGCGGCTGCGTCATCGCGTAAGCACCAATTTCGATTGGATGTTGCGCGTTGTCGATGTCGCGGGCGCTCTTGAAGGTCGCGGCTACCCGTCCAGCGTCAGCGCAACCTTGCACTTTGACGTGCATGATGAGGTGCTGCCGCAGAACAATGGCCGCTGGACGCTGAATGTAGCGGATGGCGCTGGCCATGTGAGCAAGGGCGGCGACGGCGACATGCGCATCGACGTGCGTGGATTAGCAGCATTGTACAGCGGCTTCATGGCTCCGGCGGAGCTTCAGTCGATAGACTTGCTCGACGGCCCAGATGATGCGCTCGCCCACGCGACAGCAGTGTTCGCCGGGCCGCGCCCATGGATCGGCGACATGTTCTAAAGGAGCAGGTGATGCGTTTCAAAATGTGCATGAAGCTTGCTCCACAAACTATCATGCGGACATGGCCGTGTCGCACGGTGACATCAAACGATGTACCGCTAATCGGCGGCCTGATGCTTGAGGCGTATCGCGGCACAATCGACTATGAAGGCGAAACGCTCGAAGAAGCGCAGGCGCAGATCCGGCGCGAAATTGATGGCAAGTACGGCCCGCTGCTGCACCACAGCTCGTTTGTGTGCGAAATAGATGACGTGGCGCGCGGCGCGATCATGATTAGTTGCTGGCATGACGTGCCGCTCGTGACGGATATTATGGTGCATCCCAGCATGAAAAATCAGGGACTCGGCACCTTTTTGCTCCAAAGGAGCATCAACGCGCTTTGGGAACATGGCGAAGCGGAACTCTGCCTGTACGTCACCGACGGCAATGCCAACGCCCAGCACGTGTATACTAAACTTGGATTCAAAACGGTCGAAACATTTACCTGACAGCGCATAGGAGTTTCTCATGATCACGGTGCTTGCGGGCGGTGTCGGAGCCGCCCGTTTTCTTGAAGGCGTGGTGCAGGTCGTGCCACCGGAAGAGGTCACGGCGATTGTCAACACCGGCGACGACATCACGCTCCACGGCCTGTACATCTCGCCCGATGTGGACATCGTCACCTACACGCTGGCGGGCATTATCGAGGAAACGAACGGCTGGGGCATCCGCGGCGATACCACACACGTACTGGACATGCTCACGACGCTTGGTGCAGATACGTCATGGTTCTTGCTGGGCGACCGCGATTTCGCGGTGCATATGCGCCGCACCGAACTGCTGCGCGCGGGCAAAACGCGCGCCGAGATTGCCGACAAGTTTCGGCGGGCGCTTGGCGTGCAAACCCGCGTGCTGCCGATGAGCAACGAACCGGTGGCAACCATGATCGACACGTCGGCTGGTTTGATGCACTTTGAAAATTATTTAGTGCAGCGCCATGCCAAGGACGAGGTGCGTGGCGTCGTGTTTCATGGCACCGAGGAAGCCAAACCTGCGCCCGGCGTGCTCGAAGCGATCCGCGAAGCCGAAGTTGTGCTGATTGCGCCGAGCAACCCGATCGTCAGCGTCGGCACGATTCTGGCCGTGCCTGGCATCCGAACTGCACTGCTGGAAACCAGCGCGCCAGTCGTCGCCGTCAGCCCGATTGTCGGGGGTGCGGCGATCAAAGGGCCGGCCGCGCCGCTCATGCAGTCGCAGGGCTACGAAGTGTCGGCGCGTGGCGTGGCCGATTGCTACCGCGACATCGCTGATGTGCTGGTCATCGACCAAGTTGATGCCGATCTGGCCGCCGATATTCGAGCGCGTGGCCTGGATGTTGTAATTATAGATACGATCATGCGTGGGCCGGAGGAAAAGCGGGCACTGGCACAGGCCGCGCTTGACGCTGCGCGTGGCGCGACGAGGTAAAGGCTGACAGAGGAAAACGTGCGGGATATGTTCTGGATTCTTGGTTTGTATGCTTACACATCATGCTCCACGCGATAGTGCCGGTTAAGCATTTAGAACACGCAAAGATGCGCTTGTCGTCGGTCCTGAGCCCCTCCGAACGCCGTGTGCTTGTTCTGGCAATGCTGGGCGATGTGCTCCATGCACTTCGCGCCGCGCCTGCGGTGGCGCATGTCAGCGTGATCAGCCGCGACAGCACGGTGCTCCACGCGGCAGCACAGCACGGTGCTGAAGCAATTGTTGACCGCATGCATGGACTGAACGAAGCATTGACGCAGGCGGCCATGCACGTCGCCGCGCGCGGTGCTGAAGCATTGCTGGTGCTGCCCGCCGATCTGCCGCTGGTCACGCCGCGCGATGTTGACGCACTGGTTGCGGTACTCGGCACAGAACCGAGCGTTGTGTTCGCAGCTTCACGCGACGGCGGCACCAACGCGCTGCTGGTTCGACCACCGCTGGCGCTGCCGTTTCTGTACGGCGCAAACAGCCTCGCCAGGCACATGGAGGCGGCACAACAGCGTGGCGTCAGGGTAGAAATTGTGCAATCGCCGGGGCTCACGCTCGATGTAGATCAGCCTGACGACCTGACGCTGCTCGCTGAAACCGCTGGAAATACCGCCGCGCAGCAGTTCGCGCGGACGGCGCACGCGGCGCGGCACGCATGGTGCGCCGTCGGAAATGCGTAAAGGATACGGTTCTCATCAAAGGAGAAAACCATGGCAATTATTGGATATGCAGCCGCGCTGGAACAATTCGGGCCGAACGAGCTACTTGATTATTCAGCTTTGGCTGAGCAGCATGGCTTCAAGGGAGCCATGGCCGCCGATCACTTCCAGCCGTGGGTGCCGCAGCAGGGCCAGGCCAGTTTTGTCTGGTCATGGATGGCGGCGCTGGGCGCGCGTACCAAAGAAATGACGTTTGGGCCGGGCGTGACATGCCCATCGTTCCGCTACCATCCCGCTGTGATCGCGCAGGCCGCCGCCACGCAGGGCGTGTTGACGCCGGGCCGCTTTTGGCTTGGATTGGGCAGTGGCGAGGCGCTGAACGAGCACGTCGTCGGCGGTGTGTGGCCAGAACCACACGTGCGGCTCAAGATGATGCAGGAAGCCGCCGAAATGATCAAGAATCTGTTCAGTGGTAAGCTCGCCAGGCACGACAACGGCGAATACTTCACCATGGAGCGCGTGAAACTGTGGACGCTGCCGGAGCAGCCCGTGCCAATCTACATTGCCACTGCCGGGCCAATTACGGCCAAGTGGACCGGACAGCATTGCGACGGCTTTATTACGCCGGGCGCTGCTCCCGACAAGCTGCGCATGTTGCTCGGCAAGTTCGAAGAAGGAGCCAAGGCGGCGGGCAAAGACGCCGTCGAAGATGCCCAAGCTGCTGCAACTCCACTTGTCGTGGGCCGACACGCAGGAGGAAGCGATGCAGAACGCGCTGACTGAATGGCCGAACGGTGGCATGCCGTTCCCCAAGCAAGACATTCGCTCGCCAGAAGATTTCGCCGAGATCGCCAAGCTCGTGCGGCCAGAAAATTACAAGAATCGCATGCTCGATCTCGCCCGATCTCGACCAGCACCGCGAAAATATTCAGCAATTCATCGATCTGGGCTTCGATGAGATTCATGTACATAATGTCGGACGCAACCAGGAGCAGTTCATCAAAGCGTTCGGCGAGCAGGTTATTCCGCGACTCAAGGGCGTATAGTCTCGATTTGTAGAATCAAGGAGTAGTCATGTCCACAAACAATGGTACACCAAAGCCCATCCCAACTAACTTTCGCGACCTTGTAGAGCAGCCATTGTTTGCGTCCTTCGCAACAGTGCTACCGAATGAAACACCACAGGTTACGCCGGTATGGTTCAGCTATGAAGATGGTTATTTTTATGTCAACACGGCAGTGGGGCGACTCAAGGATCGGGCGGTGCGCGCGAATCCATACGTCGCGCTGTCGATTATTGACCCCAACAACTCGTACCGCTACCTGGCAGTGCGCGGACCAATTGTCGAGATGAACGAGGAGGAAGGCCGGGCACATATCAATTTTCTTGCCAAGCGCTACACCGGCGCGGATAAGTACCCCGGCCCCGCCGATGAGCAGCGCGTGCGCTACAAGATCGCGCCTGAGCATGTGACCACGATGGGTTAAAAAAAGGGCGGTCATGACATCGGGTCATGCCGCCCTTTTGGTATGGCTGGTCAGCCAGAGAACGGCTTACCCTTCCAATTACTCAAGTGCCTTGATAGCTTTATTCACTTCTGCGTGCTTCCTCACACATCTTCGCTCAAATCGGGCAAAAGCCATGTTAACAACACGAAGGATTAAGACTGAATAGAAAGCAAGGATGAGAGCGACATGCCACGCTCTCATCCTTGCGTACTTGTTTTCGACTTTTGCGCAGTTACCGTAGCGCGAATGTGACCTGCACATCGACACTCAGCGTCTGCTCGCCGGCCTGAATCGGCGCGGCGCTACCCGCAGCCGCTGAGTCGCGGGCCATCAGCGGCACCACCGGCGACTGTCCGACGTTCTCGGTGATCACCAGCACCTCGCCCATCGAAGCGCCTGCTGCCTGTGCCAATTGCGATGCCCGTGCCTGCGCGTTCTGAATGGCCTGCGTGCGTGCCTGGTTAAGCACCGACTCAGGATCCGACACGTTGAAGTTGATGCCGTAAATGCTGTTCGCGCCTGCCTGCACCACCTGGTCGAGCAGCGTACCTGCTTGATCAAGGTTACGGATGGTCACGCTCACCATGTTGCTCACCGTATAGCCCGTCACCTGTCGCCCATCGTTGTTGTACATGGGGTTGATGCTAAAGTTACTAGTCTGCATGTCTTTGTCGGCAATGCCCAGGTCCTTGAGCTTGGCCTGCACCGCCTGGGTCTGCTGCGTGTTTTGCGCCAGCGCATCTTTTGCATCCGCCGCCTGGGTCTGCACGCCAATCTGCACAGTAGCTGTGTCAGGCTGTGCCTTCACCTCGCCATGGCCGACCACCGTCACCTGCCGCATTGCTGGCACGCCACCGGTCTGCGCGTTGGCCGTGCGCGTGTACGAAAACGCGACCATGCCCACGAGTACAATCAGCAGCACCGCCACTGCCGCGCCAACAATCGATAGAATTCGCTGTGTCATCGTTTTTTCTCCCATTCAAGAATATTTCTTGATAGGAGGACGATGATCAGTCCCAAAAGGTTCCGCAACATAGTTGAAGATCGTGGAAAGAAACAACCTGCGTGCATGACAGCCAGATTCAGGCTGCGATCTTCAGCATATCAGGCATCGAGCGCATATAGTGCGCTGTACTTCTCACGCAGGTAGCGAATATATGGCTCAACGCGCAACGGCCCGCCGGTCACGCGCTCGGCCAGTTCAGCAGCGGTGAAGGTACGCCCATAACGATAGATGTTGTCACGCAGCCAGTCGTGAAGCGTGACAAACTCGCCGCGCCGCATCTCGGCAGGGATGCTCGGATGTGCCTGCCGTGCCGCGTCGAAGAACTGCGCGCTCAAAATATTGCCGAGCGTGTAGCCCTGGAACATGCCGCCAACATAGCCGTCGAACCAGTGAACATCCTGCAGCACGCCGTCGCGGTCGTCGGCTGGCTCCACGCCCAGATCATGGTGCAATCGCTCGCGCCATGCTTCCGGCAGGTCGCGCACCTGCAACTTGCCTTCCAGCAAATCCATCTCAAAATCGAAGCGCATCATGACATGGAGGTTGTACGTTACCTCGTCGGCGTCGGTGCGGATGAGCGAAGGCTGCACCTTGTTGATCGCACGGTAGAACATATCGAGCGGCACGTCGCGGAGTTGCTCCACAAACGTGTTTTGCAGCACAGGATACCAGTATTCCCAGAACAGGCGGCTGCGGCCCACCAGATTTTCCCACAGCCGCGACTGGCTCTCGTGGACGCCCGCCGACGTGCCGTTCGCCAGTGGCGTGCCCTCAAGCTCCGGCGCGACACCCTGCTCGTACATGGCGTGGCCGGACTCGTGCATGGTGCTGAACAACGCTTCCTCCAGCCGGTCCTCTTGCATGCGCGTGGTGATTCGCACATCGCCAATCGAAAAAGCGACCGAAAAAGGATGTGGCGACAAGTCCTGCCGCCCGCGCCCGAAATCATAGCCGAAGCGTTTGATGACATCGATCCCAAAGTCCCACTGCTTATCGAGTGGGAAGCGCTGGTGCAAACATGAGCCATCAGCAGGCTCCTGCGCGGTAATCGCATGCACGATTGGCACAAGCTGCTCGCGCAGTTCGCTGAACAGGTTGCGCACCGTGGCCGCCGTCATGCCATAGTCGGCAAAAGCGACCAGCGGGTCGGCAATATGGTCGCGCTCCGGAAAGAATGCGGCCATGCGGCGGCTCAGGTCAAGCGTGGTTTCAAGATACGGCTGCACCATGGCGAAATCATCGGCCGGGCGCGCCCTGGCCCACGCGTCATACGCTTCAGCGCCGTGGCGCAAAAACTCGGCCATGAACGCAGGCGGCACCCGCACGGCCTGTTCGTAATCGCGGCGCGCCACGCGGATCAAGCTGGCCGCGAAGCTTTCATACGGCTGCTGCTCCTCGAACGAGCGCAAGTCGTCAAGCAGCCGCCCGAGCGCCGGATCGGCCTGCTGCTCATGGGCCAGCCGCCCGATGGTGGCAAGCTGCCGGCCACGCGCCGCCGCGCCACCGGGCGGCATGAGCGTTTGCTGATCCCACTGGAGTACAGCGTTGGCCGCGTTTAAGTCATGAATAATGGCCAGCCGCGCCTGAAGTTCTTGAAACTTTGATTCCATAATATTTGATTCCATAATAATTGTTACTCCTTCTCAATCATGTACGCTATGGTACCACGAGTCACATGGGGCAGGCGCGATTGGGAGATACATCAAATTACCGATTTTTGCGGCGCACGCTGCCAGTATACTGTGGCTGCCGCCTGATTGTACCGGTGCCGGAGGTTCCATGAAGGTTGATATGCTTCAACTGCTCGCCACCCAACACAACTTATATGCCATGCCGCGCGGCATGGATCGTTTCCGCGCCTATATCGAGGCCATGACCCGCGGCACGGACGACCTTGTGCTGCCGCTGGTCAGCATGAATCCGATGGGTAAGGAGCATGTTGCCGCCATGATCGACGATTTGTTGAACATGGATGGCGAATCGGTCGCAGGTGCCGCCGCTGCCGAAGCAAGCGCGCGCCTCACCAACGTGCCGGGCCAGCTTTCGATTGGGCTGGTGGCGACCGACGATGTGCAAGGCGGCTGGACCAACCGCTACTTCACTGAAATGACGTTGCGCTTCGAGACGGCGCAACTGCTCAGGCGCGGCTGGGCGGTGGTGCCGCTGTGGACCAGCGAAACATGGACACCTGCCCGCGTTCGTGAGGAAGTGCTGGCGACGGTGTACCGATCCGCCTTTCAACAGCAGCATGGTCAGCCAGAAACGTTGGCGGCCATGATGACGCAGGAGGGCTGGGCGACACGTTTCGCGGGCGCAACACAACCCTCGTTGGAACAGGACGACCTCGATTACACGCGCATCGTGTTACAGCCGCACCGCAATGCCAGCGACCGTCCGACGGTGTTCGCATGCCTGTATGGCGACGAGGCGGCGCGGTCGGTTGGCTACCCGCCGCTTGACTTGTCGGCACGGGCGGGGTTTGCGCTGGCGCGTGCAGAAGCGCTGGCGCAGCCCGCCACGCCGGAGAACGTACTTGGCAGCGAAAAGGCATGAAGAGCAAGCAAAAGCGGCAGAATGCCTGCCGCTATGCTATATACTGATTCATCTTATTGGCGATGCTAATGCAAGAAGCCGAGGTGTAGAAAGAAGTTTCGCAGCGACGGCGCGCGGGGAGCAGGCGCGGGCGGTGCAGGAAGCGCGCGACGGCAGCTTGGGCAATGCTTGATACCCTGCTGCACAACGCTGGTGTACAACCCGCCGCACGCAACACATGCACAGCGGTGATTGTCAGTTGGTTTATGATAGCAGTGGTGCGTGTCACACCAGACGGCAGTCTTGCGGCAGTTGCGACATACATGAATTGGCTCGCCCTGCGCGTCACATCTCATCTCTTGCCAATGGCGGTCAAAAACGGCGCCAACAGTATCGCACACGTCACAGACGACGATCGTTCCAAACGTTTTATGTTCTCGATAGCTCATGGTTGTGCCTCGTTGTGTGAGTTCGGCACCCCATTGTGCCTCACTCAAGTAGATTGTACCGCTGCTATCAGCGAAAAGCTGTTGGTTAAAGGCAACGAATTCATGCCTATAAGAGCGTGGGAGACGAGGTTTGCCGTTATAGCTCTTGGATGTTTTGTACAAATTGGATCATCATTATTATCATGTTTGCACAAATCACTATGGCAAGCGTCTACATTGCTCTGTAATATGATTTCGCTATGAACATAGTGCATTAATCGCTTCTCCTAGATACGTGTAGTTGGTGAGCGATTGAATGGTCGATGCATCATAGGCACGAAGCAAATCGGCGACCGCCTCGCGCTGGAGCGTCACGTCGGTGAACTGCTGCCAGGCCAGATCATCTTTGAGATCGCGCCACAGGCGCTCGATCGGATTCAATTCGGGACAATAGGGTGGTAAAAAGACCAAGCGCACATTGTCCGGCAGCTTCAGGCGCTCGGCCCTATGCGCGCCACTGTTGTCCAGGAGCAGGATGTTGAGACTGTCTCGATACGCCTGTGCGAAGGCGTCGACAAAGATCTGGAAATTATCGGCATTCAAGTAGGGCAATTCCAGAAAGAAGTGTTCGCCACTTGTGGGTGCCACGGCACCATAGACGTAGAACCACTCAAAGACGTGCTGGACGGTGCCGACCGGCTGCACGCCACGTGCCGTCAGCCGACGGCGACGGATAGTCAGCAGGCCAAAGCGGCTCTCATCCTGACTGAAGACCCGCACGGGTCGCGCATTCGTGGCAGGAATGGCCGCTTGCAAATGGGAGTGGCACTCGGTCTGAAAGGCCGCGAGCCGATCAGGGTTTTTGTGTGTGGCTGGGTCGTGGCACTTTGAGCTTGGCCTTGCAGCGCGTGCGCACGATCGTATAGAGCGTTTTGTACTTGACATCGAGCTGATGCGTTTGACGCAGCCACTGACGTAACGCTTCATAGGAGGCAAATCCAGCAGGTTGGCGGAGCGCCTGCTCAAGACTGGCGAGGACGTCAGGGGACAAGGAAAGCGGTTTGCCGCTAGCGACGTAGGTGTCGAGCAAGGCCTCCAACCCGCCGACGGCATAAATGGCCAGCCAGCGACCGATGGTGTTGCGATGGACACCGAGCAAGGCTGCCACGTCCTGGCGCTCGTGCGCTTGGCCACTGGCCAGCAGATAGAGCATTTGGAGCCGCTGCCGTTTGTGGACGTTCCGCTCCTGGTGCAGACGGAGTTTGAGCTCATCGACCGTCTCCGCAATAGGTGGAAGTGGCTTGCGCATAGGCGACTCTCCTATCAGTTCAATGACTGACAGAAGCATACCAGATCTATGCACAATATTCAATCCGAATTCATATAATATGGGTGCATCGTGCAGGCTGTTTGCATCACTTGCCATGAGAACTATCGCTTGCATCGTTGCGTAGTACAATGCACATACTACCCAAAAGAACGGTGCGCCTACGCGTTTACAGGTGTAGTATAGATAATGGAACCAGTTTGCTGCACCATGCAGTTTGATGTGAGGACGACATGGCATTTCAACGACACGGCGGCGCGCAACGCGGCGCTGGCGACATGGGGCCACCACCGAAGAGCGATGGCAAAGCATTGCAGCGCGCGATGAAGTACGCAGTGGCGTATAGAAAAGATGCAATTGGCGCGTTTGTGTCACTGCTGCTGGTGTCGGCAGCGAACCTGGCCGCCCCACAGATGATCCGCCTCGCGATAGACAGCGGCTTGACCAACCGCGATCTCAACACAATTTTGCTGGCGGTCGGTGGCTTGATCCTGATTGCAATTATGCGCGGCATATTTACGTTTTTGCAGGGCTATCTGGCCGAGCGTGCGTCGCAAGGCGTGGCCTATGACATGCGCGACGCCTTGTTTCGACAGATCGAGCGGCTGAGCTTCAGCTACTATGATCGCGTGCAAACCGGACAATTACTGACGCGCCTGACCAACGATGTCGAACAGATTCGCACGTTTGTCGGCACCGGCGTGATCCAACTTATTGCGTCGGTGGTCATGCTGATCGGCACGGCAGTGCTGCTGCTGGTGATGAACTGGCGGCTGACGCTGGTTGCGCTGTTGATCATTCCGGCGATTACGTTTACGCTGATCCAATTCGTGCGCAAGATCGGCCCGCTGTTCGGGCAGGTGCAGCAGACGCTTGGGCGGCTAAACAGCGTGCTGCAAGAAAATCTGGCGGGCATGCGGGTGATTCGGGCCTTCTCACGCGAGGATCATGAGATCGCGCGCTACCATGCTGTTAATCAAGAATTACTCAATAAAAATGTGCTGACGGTGCGCACCTTTTCGAATAATTTCCCGTTCGTGTTTTTGTTCGCCAATCTGGGCACATTCGCCGTGATCTGGTACGGCGGCCTGCAAGTCATTGGTGCCCAGTTGACGGTCGGCGAGTTGATCGCGTTCAACAGCTATCTGGCCTTTTTGCTGTTTCCGATCTTGACGATTGGCTTTTTATCGTCCGGCATCCCGCGCGCCGACGCTTCCGCCATCCGCGTGTTCGAGATTCTGGACGCGCCGCTCGATGTGCAGGACGCGCCCGATGCCGAGCCGCTGCCGCCGGTGCATGGCAAGGTCGAGTTCCATGACGTGCATTTCCGCTACACCGAAAACGACCGCGAGATTCTGCGCGGCATCAGCTTTGCCGCGCAGCCGGGCCAGACCGTCGCTATTCTTGGCACGACTGGCTCAGGCAAGTCGACGCTGATCAATCTTATTCCACGCTTTTATGATGCCAGCGCGGGCCGCGTCACCGTTGACGATCATGACGTGCGGAAGGTGACGATTGCGAGCCTACGCAGCAAGATCGGCATTGTGTTGCAGGAAGCGACGCTGTTCAGCGGCTCCGTGCGCGACAATATTGCCTACGGCAAGCCGGATGCAACGCAAGAGGAGGTCGAGCGGGCGGCGCGCGCGGCGCAGGCCAACAGCTTTATCAGTGAGTTGCCCCAGGGCTACGAAACAATTATTGGCGAGCGCGGCGTCGGTCTGTCAGGCGGGCAGCGGCAACGCCTCGCGATTGCGCGCGCCTTGCTGGTCAACCCGCACCTGCTGATTCTGGACGACAGTACTTCTGCTGTGGACGCCACGACCGAGGCGGCGATCCTGGAGGCGCTCGACCAACTCATGCGCGACCGCACCCGCACAGTGTTCGTGATCGCCCAGCGCATTAGCACCGTGCGCGACGCCGACCTGATCCTGGTGCTCGATCAAGGCCAGATCGTTGCGCGCGGAACGCATGAAGAGTTGTTGCAGAACAGCCCGGTGTACAACGAGATTTTGCAGTCGCAGCTCATTGGCGACGTGCCCGTAACGACAGAAGCAGATATAGTGACATCTTAAAACAAAGAACAATGTATAACCATTCCTGTAGCGTCTTCGTTCTTTGTGCTTTGTTCTTTCCTTTCTCGAAAGGTTTCTATGAGCATTCAACATATTGCTGGCGCGTCCCATGAACGCGCGCAAAACCGTGGCATGGTGGCGCGCCGCCTGGTAAGTGAACTGCGACCGTTTCGGCGCAACATTGTGATCGCGTTCGCGTTGATTGTGATGGGTGCGCTGGCGCAGGCGGGCGCTCCATGGCTGATCGGGCGTGCCATCGACCAGCACATTCTAACCGGCGATCCGGCGGGTCTCATGCAGACCATGTTGATGCTGCTGGGCGTGTATGTCGTCGGCTCGCTCGCTTCGCGTGGGCAAACATACCAGGTTGGATGGGTTGGACAAAATCTTTTGTCGTCGCTGCGGGCGCGGTTGTTCGAAAAATTTCAGCGCTTGCCGCTCAGCTACTACGACCAACGCCCGGTTGGTGACCTGATCAGCCGTGTCGCCAACGATGTAGACACCATCAACCAGTTGCTCAGTCAGGGCTTGACGCAACTGCTCGGCGCGCTGTTCAGCCTGATCGGCATCATCATCGCCATGTTGCTGCTGAACTGGGAGCTGGCGCTGGTGTGCTTCACTATTATTCCCGTCATGCTGCTGCTGACGTCGTTCTTTGCGCAGCGGGCGCGGGCGGCCTTCCGCACTACGCGCGAAACAGTTGGCGATGTGACAGCCGAGTTGCAGGAAGAGATCGTCGGTATTCGCGAGGCGCAGGCGTTCAACCGCACGGGCCACAACATCGCTCGCTTCCAGCAGCGCAACGCTGCCAACCGCAACGCTAATGTGCAGGCGGTGGCGATCACCTCGGCCTTTGCGCCAGCCATGGACGTGCTGAGTACACTGGCGACTGCACTGGTGATCGGCTTCGGCGGTTACCTTGTGTTCCGCAATGCGCTGACAGTCGGCTTCCTGGCGGCCTTTCTGATCTATGTGCAGCAGTTCTTTCGACCGATTCAGCTTGCAGCGCAGGTGTACACGCAGACGCAATCGGCGCTGGCGGGCGGCGAGCGAATCTACAACATTCTGGACGAGGAAGCCGAGCCAGTGGACCGCACCGACAGCATGCAAATTGGCCGCGTCGAAGGACAAATTGAGTTCGACCATGTATCGTTTGAATATAAGGTCGACCAGCCGGTGCTCCGTGACATCAACTTCGTCGTGGAGGCGGGGCAAACCGTGGCGCTGGTTGGCGCGACGGGCGCGGGTAAGACGACAATCGCGAACCTGATTCCGCGCTTCTATGACGTGACCGACGGCGCGGTCATGATCGACGGCCACGATGTGCGCGATGTGACGCGCCGAAGCCTGCGAGCCAACATTGCGCTGGTGCTGCAAGAGCCATTTCTGTTCAGCGGCACCATTGCTGAGAATATCGCTTACAGCCGCCCGGACGCCGCGCGCGAGGACATCGAGGTGGCGGCGCGGGCTGTGGCTGCCCATGAGTTCATCGCCGCGCTGCCGGATGGCTATGACACGCCGCTAGGCGAGCGCGGCGGCACGCTGAGCCAGGGCCAGCGCCAGTTGTTGGCCTTCGCGCGTGCCGTGCTGGCCGACCCGCGCATCCTGATCCTTGATGAAGCGACGAGCAACATCGACACGCGCACCGAGGCCACAATTCAGACCGCGCTCGCGACGCTGCTCCGTGGACGTACCAGCGTCGTCATTGCCCATCGTCTGAGCACCATCCGCACCGCTGACATGATTCTGGTGATCGACAGCGGGCGCATTGTGGAGCGCGGCACACATGCTGTGCTGCTGGCGAGGAGCGGCAAGTACGCCGAATTATATAACCGGCAGTTCCGCGACCTGCCTGCTGCCGTGAGCAGGTGAGCAGGTGTGGAGTTAATCTGCAATCTGCAATCTGCAATCCTATCGATCGAGCGGACTACGCACGCCGCGCCCGCCACGGTTCAGGACGTGGGTGTAGATCATGGTGGTTTTCACATCCTTGTGGCCGAGCAGTTCCTGCACGGTGCGGATGTCGTAGCCGTCTTCGAGCAGATGGGTGGCGAAGGAGTCGCGGAAGGTGTGGCACGTCACACGCTTCGAGATGCTGGCCAGTTGCGCTGCACGTTTCACCGCTTTCTGCAATCCACTTTCATCCACATGATGCCGTCGCACGACACCCGTTCGTGGGTCAGCCGACAATCGTTCGGCAGGAAAGACATACTGCCAGATCCATTCATGGCTCGCACTGGGATATTTTCGTTCCAACGCGTAGGGCAGGTACACATGTCCATAGCCGGCACGCAGATCCTGGGCATGGATCAACTTGGCACGCTCGATCTGCTCTTGGAGCGGAGCAATCAGCCTGTCAGAAAGCATTGTCACGCGGTCCTTGGCGCCTTTCCCATCGCGCACGGTGATCTGCTGGTACGCAAAGTCCACATCCTTCACGCGTAACCGCACGCATTCCATCAAACGCAAGCCACTGCCGTAGAGGACTTTGGTCATGACTTGCTGCATGCCAGTCATCGCGTTCAGCACTGCGTTGGCCTCATCCCAGGTGAGCACGGTCGGGGATGGGCAGGCTGCTTCGCACGCACCGCGTTGACGGGCCGGTCGAGCGGCTGCTGCAGCACCTCAGTTTATAGAAAGAGTAGGGCGCTGAGCGCCTGGTTCTGCGTGGACGCCGCAACGTGCTGCTGGACGGCGAGGTCGGTTAAAAAGGATTCCACATCTGCCGCGTTCAGATCGCGAGGATGGTGCGTGTGATGAAAAAACACATAGCGGCGAATCCAACCGACATAGGCTTCCTCGGTACGCAGCGAGTAGTGCTTCCGACGCAACACATGCCGAACCTGATCGAGCAGCCGTGGCGCATCGCCGATCATTGAACGCTCCTTTCTGTTGGACGTGCATGGTAGCTACAACGAACCATGGGCGCTGGCATATACTGCGCATGCATAAACATAGGCGGATAGGTATCCGTCTACTACACCGTATCGGGGGCTGAAAAGGATACGGGTCCGTCTAAAAGACCTGCATGCAGGAATTCGGCGGCGCGCTATCCGTCTAAAACCATGGAATTAGGCCGATGGATGTCCGTCTACTTATAGTTCGGCGGCAAGTAAAGCTCACTCATTTGCGTACTTATGACATGAACTGTCACTGCTCTGCGCTATACTACTGGCATATCATTTTGCTTTACGAGGAGTAGCTTGACCGCTTTACGCACAACATGGTCTACCTATATTGACCAACAACATCGTCTTCCACACGGCCTTATTGGTCAGTTTATCGGTGAACGTATGCTGCGCCAGCATATGCCCGAAACCAACTGGAGTATTGAATTACTCAATCTTCAACCGATTGATCATCTGCTTGAAATCGGATTTGGTGCTGGCCGTGCACTTTCCCTTGGACTGCAACAGAATCCTCACGGGCGTGTAATTGGCCTTGACCTTTCACCGACAATGATACACGCAGCTACTCGCCGTAATCGAAACGCATATCAGGCAGGTCAACTTTCGCTCCTTCGCGGCGATATTGTTGCCCTTCCTTTTCAGCACCACCGCTTTACCAAGATTGTGAATGTGCATACCTTCTATTTCTGGCCTGAGCCACACGCGTTGTTTGGGCATATCCTCACCTTGCTGAAAGCAGGTGGACGATTAGTTACAACGTTCGCAACAGCCCATACGACAAGGAGTGGTGAGCGGGAGTATTGGCCGCTCCATAAGCAAGCCCAAAAGATTGTCCAGGACTTACAACAACAGTGCGATATACAAGTAGAGCTTTTGTTTGGCCCTGACTCTCGTCAGTTCAACAATGTCGCGATTGTGATTGACAAGCTATAGAACAGCATAGGCGTTCAGTCAGCGGCTGCCGCCGAACATGCGCATGCAGCACGACCGCCTTCGGCGCGCGAGATCGTGGCGATTTTATAGCTATCTTGTGCCGCGCACCTCGGCGGCGGCTGATGCTGTGTCGTTAGCGCGGACGCTCGCACGGCTCGCAGCCCGCGCTAATGGGGCGCGAGCGAGCGCGAGGTGTGCGGGCGCTCGCTACGCTTGCGTCCGGCTAACACCTCGCTGAAGCTGACATTCTCGCTCCGCTCGAACTCCGCTGCGCTTCGCCCCACGTGCCGTCGCCACCCGCTACGCGGCGGCTCCGGCGGCGGGGGTGCAGCTTAGCTCGCGCCCCGTTAAGCGGAGCGAAGCTCCGCTTAACGGTGTGGGCCGCACCATCAACTCTGCCTTATGTAGACAATGGCTATGGAGACCAATCTCTGTATCAATCGCTAGAGGTCAAACCAACAACTTCTTGCCTACCTCGCTTGGAGCATTTACCGATGTCACCGTCACCAACAGTGTTCTTTCTCACTGGTCCCACCATCGCTCTGCGACCCGTTGAGCCTTCCGATCTCCCGACCATTCGCTCCTGGCTCAATGACCCACAGATTCGCTCGCTCATTGGCGAAACTCGCCCACTCTCGCTCGCTGCTGCCGAAGCGTATGTTGACAAACTCCAACGAGATGATACTCGCGTCTGGTTCATGATAGTCGAACGCGCCACCGGGCGTCTCATCGGTGAATGCGGTCTGCTGCGTATGATGCCTGATTGGCGCACCACCGATCTGTCGATCATTCTTGGCGATCCCGATAGCTGGGGCCGTGGCTATGGTACCGAAGCCATCACACTCTTGATCGACTACGCCTTTGGCGCGCTCAACTTTCATCGCATCGCCATTGGAGTGGTTGGCTTCAATACGCGCGCGCTCCACTTCTACGAAAAGGTCGGCTTTCGGCGTGAAGGCATCCAGCGCGAGGGATACTACTATAACCACAGCTACTACGACTTCGTGATGATGAGTATTCTGGAGCAGGAATTCCGGGCGAAGCAGGTTGAACCATCACAACCACAAGCGCAGTGAAGGTTCTGCTACCCTACCGCATCGCATAGGTAGCTCCTGTCGACAATCAATCGTGCGCGCCCCAACACCGCCATGCAACCGACCGCTTCGTGCGCGAGATTTTAGCGATTTTAGAACGTGATACCATGCGCTCGCGGCAGCTGATGCGCAACTCGTTAGCGCGGACGCTCGCACGGCTCGCAGCCCACGCTAATGGGGCGCGAGCGAGCGCGAGGTGTGCGGGCGCTCGCTACGCTTGCGTCCGGCTAACACCTCGCTGAAGCTGACATTCTCGCTCCGCTCGAACTCCGCTGCGCTTCGCCCCACGTGCCGTCGCCACCCGCTACGCGGCGGCTCCGGCGGCGGGGTGCAGCTTAGCTCGCGCCCCATTCGGCCCAACCATCAACGTTTCTTCGTATAGATAACGTCAGTTCGGGTTAAGCAAGCATTACGGGTGGCAACGCATTGAGCTGCAACGACGGCTTTTTGGGCTGATGACAGGAGGCGATCAAACCGCAGAGCAGATTGACCAGGAAGTTGATAGGCGAGCGATGGCGCGTGTGCTCAATCTGCGCGATGTTCTTCAGCTGATCGATGATCGTTTCCACAATCGCTCGTTTGCGGAGCAGCAGCTTGTCAAGTAGCCCGAGCTCACGCGCTTTCATGTTCTTGCGGCGCGCCGTAATCAACTCGATCCCAAACGCGGTGTGCAACTGCTTGAGCAGCGGGTTCGACAGATAGCCTTTGTCGCCCACCAACTTGCCAAATAGACGCTTGGCAAACTGTGGCACCGGCTTGCGGTCATTGACATTACCAGGCGTGCGCGTGAAGGTCAAGAGCTCGCCACGGTCATTGAACACCAGATGGAGCTTGAACCCGAAGAACCAGTCGACCGAGGCCTTGCCGCGTGCCGCCAGGCCACGAAAGACCCGATGCTGCTGCATGCGCCGATTGTGACAGACCGCCAGACGCGTGGAATTGACGAATGAGATACCGCTACAGGCACCAAGACAGGAATGTAGATAGACGCACAGCGGGACCAGGGCAGCAGGAAAGAACGCGACAAAGCGCGTAGAGCTGACCAGGTGCGGAAACTCGCCACGCAGATCGACGCAAACGTGTTCGCTGTAGAAGGCTGTGAAGGTGCGCTCGTGCGACTGATGGAACAGGATCAGGATGGGCATCATCGCACGCAAGGCAAGCTCGCGCGCACGCTTACGCTGTTTGGAGCCACTTGCCAGGCACTGTTGATGCCAAAGTGGTTCGAACGTTCGACAAAAATCATCGACATGGCAGAAGCGTTCGAGTACACGCATCGCTGAGGCTCCTTTTCGCTCCACGTCTGGTTTCAGCACCCTCAGTGTAGCCGAAAAGTGAGCCTCTTATCCCGAACTGACGTTAGATACGTTTATTGCCCTCTATCGTCAGAAGATGAAAGGTGAAGCCTTTAATTCACGATTTATGAGAGTGTAAGATAGTTGCTGTAAAAGTGAAGAGGGACCTGAGCACGCAAGGCAGGTCAGGGTGTATCCTGAGCGTCGCCAAACAAGCCGAAGGCGCAAACCCATGACCTACCGCCCTGATTGTACCGTACCTGCCGAGTTGTTGGAACAGATTGCCGCTAACGGCTTGGCTGCTCTGCCCGAACTGATTTGCGTCATCATCAATACGGCCATGCACGCCGAACGCCCGCAGTATCTGGGGGTCGGCCCCAATGAGCGCTCACCTGAGCGGCGTGGGCATGCTAAGGGGGACAAGCCCAAAACGGTCACAACGCGTGTCGGGGCAGTCAGGTTTGCCGTGCCACACGTCCGTGAGGGCGGCTTCTATCCCCAAGCGCTTGAACGTGGCTGGCGCACTGAACGGGCGCTCACCCTCGCGCTGGCGCAGATGTACGTGCAAGGGGGTCTACGCGCACCGTGGCTGCCATTCCTGAGCCGTTGTGGGGTTGTGAAGTATCATCGGCGTAGGTGAGTGCAGCTGCGGCCCACCTCGACCCGCTGCTGGCAGCCTGGCGTTCGCGCACGTTGTCGGCCTGTCCCTATCTGTGCCTCGCCGCGCGCTATGAAAAGGTCCGCCAGGACGGACAGGTACGGGACGCTGCGGTGCTGGTAGCGGTTGGTATCACGCCTGAGGGCAAGCGTCAGGTGTTGGGTGTATCGGTGGCGTTAAGCGAACAGGAGGCGCATTGGCGGAGCTTTCTGCAAAGCCTGGTCGCGCGGGGGCTGCGTGGGGACGAACTGGTGATCAGTGACGCCCCCACGGGATTGCAAGCCGCACGCCGGGCGGTGTTTGGGGGCGTGCCATGGCAACGCTGTCAGGTTCACCTGCAGCAGCATGCGCAAGCCTTGGTGCCGCGCCAAGCGATGAAGGCGGAGGTTGCTTGTGACATGCGCGCGATTTTCAACGCGCTCAACCGGGCTGAGGCAGATGCGCGCTTGGCCAAAACAGTGCAAAAATAAGCCACGAGTGCCAGCCAACGTGCCGCGTGGCTGGACGCGAATAGCGCCGACGGGTGGAGCATATGCGCCTGTCCCGCAGCGCACCGTCGCCTGATCCGGACTACCAACGGCCTAGAACGACTGAACAAGGAGGTGCGGCGGCGCACGCGCGTCGTTGGCATTTTCCCAAATGCGGCTTCATGGTACGGCTCGTCAGGGCGATTTTGATGGAGCGCAACGACGAGTGGGAAACGGGCCAAGCCGATCTCACCTTCGCGGCGACCTAACTGACTTAACAGCGGCGCTTGGTTACATCCAGTCACTTTTACAGAAAGTACTTGACACTATCCGATTTATCTTTCAGGAGTTACTAAAGCGCATTGACCCTCATTAGGCCGGTAACATTATATCCGTTGTTTCCGATGAGCTGCGTGTCGAGCGTAATGAAGAAGTGCACAAGCATAACCTGATAGCGTTGCCGATCCAGTTATGGTCAATGATAGATGAGGATGCCCGGCTCCGCATCGAGAACAAATTACTCAGAGACATTGAATGGGGCACTATTACGCTTGAACACACGGACACTGAATTAGGTGTATTCTCAGAAGTAAAGTCGACCGGCAGTTTTGGGGCTTTGGCTACCTTTATTTATCCGTCCATGGAGCGTCGAGAGGGGTTATTCGACAGACTGTACGATAAAACGATAAGGTCTTACGGAGACTGCGCCTACGTCATAGAGCACTTCTTGGTGTACTTGCCGAACATAGCTGAAGGTGTACCTGTGGAGAGAGACATGATAGAGGCTATATCTAAGCGTCTGTGGCGCCACTACCATGATTATATGGCCAGTACACAAACTGCGCTAGACACTTTTACGGATAGTGGACCTGACGAATGGACAAAAGTGTTTCGAAAAGATCAAGAGAAATTCGGCGATTTACCGTTTTGAGATCCATCCAGTCATTGCTAACGAGACCTAATGCATTTGAGAAGCAGCCCTGAGCCACCACTATGACTCAGGGCTGTCTACGTCACTCCTCGACTTCTTCAAAAACCATATCGGGGAAGGCGCGCTGGATGCGGTAAGTGGATTGGCGGTGGCGTTGACGTAGATGACGATGCTGGCTTTGCGCTCGATGCGTTCCCGGCGGCGTTCTTTGAGAAACGCTGCGATCTCAGCAAGCGTCTGTTGCTGCTGTTCCCTTGGTGGTTGTTCGCGCAAGCTGATGAACATTACCACACGATTGGGGTATGACCTGAAAGGTACGCCAGTGGTCACCCGGGCGAGACATGCCTCACCCCCACAATTATACCCAACAGGCCGTAACTTTTCGCCTCTTGCTGCGGTATATCCTATGATGACGTGTCGTAGGCGCTCGCGCCACCCTGATTGCCAAAGGAATGATCATGCTCGCCAAAGTGTATAGCTGTGCCATTGTCGGCCTGGACGGCGTTCTGGTTGAGGTCGAGGTCGATATTGCCCAGGGTCTGCCCGCCTTCACGGTGGTCGGTCTGGGCGACACCGCCGTGCAGGAAAGCCGCGAGCGGGTCCGCTCGGCCATCCGGAACAGCGAGTTGGCCTTTCCCATGAAGCGCCTGACCGCGAACCTCGCGCCCGCCGACATGCGCAAGGCTGGCCCGGCCTACGACCTGCCGATTGCGGTCGGGCTGCTGCTGGCCTCCGGGCAGGTCGTCAGTGATGTGAGCGACGCGATTTTCATTGGCGAGCTGGGGCTGGACGGCACACTCCGGCACGCTGACGGCGTGCTGCCGATGGTGGCTGTGGCGCGCAGCGCGGGCATGCAGACGGTCTACGTGCCATACGAGGATGCGCCCGAGGCGGCGCTGGTCAGCGGCATGACGATTATTCCGGTACGGACGCTGGGCGATCTGGTGGCGCATCTAAACGGCGAGCGCGCCATCCAATCCTATCTGGCCGACGCCACCTTCGCTGAGCAAGAGGAGCCGTTCGCGACCGACTTTCAGGATGTGCGCGGGCAGGAGCACGTCAAGCGGGCGCTGGAGGTGGCGGCGGCTGGCGCGCACAATCTCCTGATGACCGGCACGCCCGGCTCAGGCAAGACCATGATGGCGCGGGCGATGCTGTCGATTCTGCCGCCGCTGACGCTCGATGAAGCGCTGGACGTGACTAAAGTCTACAGCGTGGCCGGGCAGCTACCGAAGGACACGCCGCTGGTGTGGCAACGCCCGTTCTGCGCGCCGCACCACACGACCTCACTGGCCGGGCTGGTCGGCGGCGGCGCAGGCCGCATCAAGCCCGGCATGATCTCAATGGCGCACCGTGGCGTGCTGTTCCTCGACGAACTGCCGGAGTTCGGGCCGAAGCTGGAGGTGCTGCGCCAGCCGCTTGAAGATCGCGTGGTGACGCTCAGCAGGGCCAGCGGCAGCGTGACGTATCCAGCCTCGTTCATGCTGGTCGGCGCGGCCAACCCGTGCGTCTGTGGCTGGCATGGCGACGCCGAGCGGCAATGTACGTGCTCAGCGGGCGCAGTCGCGCGCTACCAGAAGCGGCTATCTGGACCGCTGCTCGACCGGATCGACATCCATGTGGATGTGCCGCGTGTGAATTATGACAAGCTCAGTTCCGATCGATTGGGCGAGCCGTCGTCGGCCATCCGTGAGCGAGTCATTGCCGCTCGCACGCGCCAATCCGAGCGCTTTCGCGGCACGCGCTGCCTGACCAACGCCGACATGGGCGCGGCGGAAATCCGCCAACACTGCATGCTCGACGCGGCTGGACAGAGCCTGATGAAGGCCGCCATGCGCCAGTTGCAGCTTTCGGCGCGCAGCTACCATCGCGTGCTCAAGCTGGCCCGCACCGTCGCTGACCTGGCGGGAGCCGAGCAAATCGGCCCGGCGCATCTGGCGGAGGCATTGCAGTATCGGCCACGGCGGGCGGAGTAGCAGGAGACGCTATTCGGCATCGAACACTGCATCCACGTCCATGGTGAAACCGTCCAACAGTACGGATGTCGCCTGTTCGCCACGCCGGAACACGCCGTGTTCGGTGTAGGCGTCGTCCGCCAATGTCAGCACGGTGATGGTCTCCTCTTCAGGGTGAACGATCCAGTATTCCGGGATGCCCGCCTCGGCGTAATCGGCGCGCTTGGTCACAGTATCGCGCTCGCGGGCGTCCGGGCTGACAATCTCGACCACCAGGTCAGCGCCGAGCCAGAAGCGGTTCTGGCGGCGCGGGTCATGCGCGTCAAGCACCAATAAGATGTCCGGCTCGCGGAACTTCCCTTCGCGCACTTGCAGGCGCAGCGGTGCATACTGGACTTTTCCACCAACCCGCTGGAGAAACACAAGTAGCGCAAGAAACAGGAACTGTGAAATAGCTTGATGTCTGTCAGTTGGCATCAGCAGCACCTCAATCTCACCATCAGTGAATTCTACCAGCCGTTGCAGCGAGTCAGTCATCTTCAGGTACTGCTCCTCGGTCCACAATCCTTGCAATGGATCGAGATCAAGCTCGAATCCATCCGACTTATTTACGAGGACAAAGTTTGCCGTATTCCTTGGCATCTCAACTGCCATTGCACTACCTCGTCGATGACATACCAGCCTAAATCTAGCTGATACACCGATGATTGCTGCCAAAGCACATCATGGTACATGTTGTACTCATTATAAATCGAGCGATTTATGTTTGCAATTGTACCACGCTAGTTACTGCAGTTACTGTTTGCATGAGCAGGTACATACTGAATAGTAGGCGATAATCGCGGTGAAATACTGACCGCATAATCAATTAATTAAATGACAGGAACATATCCTTCGTGCTGATAATCAGCATTCATTTGGACCGTTCGACGAAAACAGGAACGCTGTTCGCTCTTGCTCATGACAGGAGCCGGAATATAGTTCTGCGGAATTGGTTGCCAATCTGATGGAAGCAGAGCATTATCGGCCACGTCGGGCGGAGTAATACGGACGCAAGGACCAAATAGATTTGAACATACAGACGGTCACGCATCCAACTCGGCCTAGGGCGTCAGTAGCTCGCGACCCAAGAGGCCAAGCTGAACTTCGTAGGGCGTACCTGCGTTCTCCGGGAAATACTCGAAGCGCGCCCGCTCAAAATACTGCACCGTATAGGGCTGCCCGGTATCAACACGAACCGCCTGGAACGGCTCAGTGATCGGCTGGCCGAGCAGCGGCAGACCGCCCAATTGATTCCAACGCTCAAGGAACGGCGGGCAGAGACTGTGACCAGTTGCGGCGAAGTACAGACACTCTGGCGGCACGCTGTCGACCGTCGGCTGAGCCTGCCAGTCCACACCCGCCCGTTGCAGCATGGCGCTCCCAAGCAGGCCCAGTTGTACCTCATACGGCGTGCCTGCATTCTCCGGGAAATACTCGAAGCGCGCCCGCTCGAAATACTGCACCACACGCGGTCGCCCGCTGCCAGCCTCTGACTCAATCAGCTCCTCAGTGAGCGGATACCCGAAGCGCGGCAGCCCGCCGTTAGCCTCCCAGAAGGCGCGGAACGAACCGCGCAGCGAGTGGCCAGTTTCGGAAAAGAATGTGCCACCTTGCGCCGCCGGTGGGTCGAATTCGAGGTACATAGGCGCACCCTGCTCGTTGAGCTTCAGATCTACCGTGCCGTTCTGAGCATAGACCACGGCACGGACGTTTCCATTCCACTGGCGTATAAGCACCTCGCGGCAGCCGCACGACACAGACACAACCTGACTCTGAGTGTCGGTATTCCACAGTACATCAACACGCCGCGCCCCACTGAAGCGATACCAGTACGTGTTCGGCATGTCGGCGCGCTGGCCATCCGCCACCACCTCCTGAATCGTCAGGCCGGCCAGTTCACCGGTCAACGTTCGATAGGCCAGGAAGGCCGGCTTCCGCAAGGTTGGATTATTCGCGTCAATCGGGAACGTGCGACGCAGCAGACCATAGTGAAACTCAGCGTCATGATCGTCGTAAGTTGGCTGGTCGTAGGCTGCCGCGGGCGCGCTATCTTCACGAAAATCATACCAGAAGATCTTCTCGATATTGGGCTGAGCCATGGCCATGACGTAGAGCCGGGCAAGAAACAGTGCCTGATCATCCTCGCTGACGCCCGGCCAGCTTCGGCTGGAAGTCCAACCGATCTCCGTCAACCAGACCGGCTTCGTGCCATAGCTAATCATCATGTTGTCGACTCGCCGCATCTCCTCGGGGAAGGTCGCTGAGTGGTCGCGCCGCCATGGCGCGCCCTCCGGCGTATCGGGGCGGTACGGGTAAATCGCCAGCACGTCAAAGTTCTGCCACGCCCCAAGCTTGCCCAGCGCATCCAGGTAATCATAGTAATCGTAGGTCGTCGGCGAGGGCGGGTAGCCCCACACGGAGGCCATGCCACCCAGCACGATTACCGCATTGGGATCAGCGGCTTTAGCGGCGTCATGAGCGACCGCCAGGACACGCGCGTAATCTTTGATCTCGTACAAGCCGCTCTCATAGCCGGAGCCGCTCAGGTTCGGCTCGTTCCAGATCTCCCAGTGCTTGATCGGGCCGCCGCGCCCATAGCGCGCCACCGTCTGGTACACGTAGTCGCCCCACTCTTTGATCCAGGCGTCGACCGGCGGGTTCTGGCCCTTGAACCATGCCGGATTGTAGTCCAGCAGGCCGAGAATGTTGATACCGGCGGCGGTCTGCGCATTGATGCTATGGTCGTAATCGTAGAAGCCGCTACCGTCACCGTTCCACTGGAATGGGCCACCCGGCTCGCGCTGCACCCTGTCCCAGAAGATCTCCTCGCGTGACCACTGCACGCCTGCTTCGCGCATCAAGGCGACATAGGCGTCAATCTCGTCGGAGCGCACGCGGTTGGCGACGGCTGTAACCATGCCAAACGGGCTGCCTTTATCGCGCCAAGAAGGTTGATCAGCAGCGGCGGGTGGCGCGAAGATAAACGTTGTGCTGAGCAGCACAATGAGGATAGAGCCAATATGAATAGCGCGGCGGATGCGTCTGGCCATGTGAATATCCTTCTCGATGCAGAACAAGAACAGTGGGTAACGAACGCTAACATGTTCATTGTTCGTTGTGCTCCCATGAGGATGATCCCATGCCAATGCTATCACACATGATGCAGATGGTATGCCCTGGAAGATGACGATTTCGTGAATAGCGTCGTGGAGTGCGGCCTGTGCGCTCATCTTGGGAAACTATGATAGAGTTGCAGAAGCTGAGGATTCACGTCGGCTGGCGGAGTAAGGAGGTGGTTATTCTGCATCAAATACTGAGTCAACATCCACGCAGAAGCTATCCAACAGCACGGACGTGGCCTGTTCGCCACGCTTAAACACGCCATGCTCGATGTATTGATCGTCGGCTAACGCCAGCACCATAATCGTCTCGTCCTCTGGGTTAATGATCCAGTACTCCAAGATGCCCGCCTCGGCATAGTCGGCGCGCTTCGTTACCATGTCACGTTCGGGATTATCTGGGCTGACGATTTCCACAACGAGATCAGCGCCGAGCCAGTAAGCATTCTGATTACGCGGATCCTGGGCATTGCGTAGCAACAGCAGATCTGGCTCGCGAAAGCGACCTGGTGCAATTTGGACGCGCAGTGGTGCATAGAACGCAGTGCCACCAAGGCGCTGAACAAACGCAAAGAAAGCAAAAAAGAGCAAGCGGGATATAGCCTGGTGTTTGCGTGTCGGCATCGGCAATACCTCAATTTCCCCATCAGTAAACTCAAGCAGGCGACGGCTATAATCTGTCATCTTGAGGTACTGCTCCTCGGTCCACATGCCCTGAATTAGGGTTAAATCAAGCACCGTTTCGTTATCCGGCGCAACAATCCGCAAGCCGTGAGTTTGCACATCAACGTCCATCTGTTGCCTCCTCATAAGGCATTGGCCTTGTACTACTCCGCATCGAACACGGCGACAACGTCCATAGTGAAGCCGTCCAGCAGCACCGAGGTCGCCTGGTCGCCGCGCCGGAACACGCCATGTTCAGCATAGGTGTCGCCCGTCAATGTCAACACCGTGATGGTCGCATCCTCCGGGTTGACGATCCAGTATTCTGGAATCGCCGCCTCGGCGTAATCGGCGCGCGTGGTCACGGTATCGCGCTCGGGATTGTCCGGGCTGACAATTTCCACAACGAGATCAGCGCCGAGCCAATAAGCATTCTGATTACGCGGATCCTGGGCATTGCACAGTAACAGCAGATCTGGCTCGCGAAACTTGCCCGGGCGCACCTCCATGCGCAGCGGGGCAAACAAGACCTTACCACCAAGTGGGCGAATGAACGCGACGAACAGCTCATATAAAAAGGCAAGAATAACTTGATGCTTACGTGTCGGCATGGGCAGCACCTCAATCTCACCATCAGTAAACTCCACCAGCCGTCGTAGTGAGTCAGTCATCTTCAGGTACTGCTCCTCGGTCCACGTGCCTTGTAATGCTTCTGCATCAATGGGCGTGCTGCCGATAGCAAGCGTGATCTGTTCTTGTGCAAGCACCTCAGCAGCCATCGTGGTTCTCCTTGTCAGGTTTGCCAATGCATGGCTCATTATACGGCTCTGCACGTTGCGCCGCAACGACAGTATTTCAGTTGCGTGCCGCCCGCGCCCGTGCTATCCTTCCTATGATGTAACTCTGCGCTTTGTGTGAAACCATGCTTGCACAACTGCCAACCATTATCAGCACAAATGACCGTTGCGCCGCCTGTGGCGCGCCGCTGATCGATGGATATTATTATCTTCATGATCGCTCGGAGCGCTACTGCGCCACCTGCATCACTGAGCGGCCGCGCTGCGACGGATGCGCCGCGCCGGTCGGCAACGATTACTGGACGCTCCACGACGGAAGGGTGCTGTGCGCCAGTTGCCATGTAACAGCGATCTACGATGCGGCGCTAGCACGGCAACTCTACGAAGAAACGGTTGGCGCGGTCATTGCGCAGCTCGGACTAACATTGCGCATGGGCGTGGTGTTCCGGCTGGTAGACGCGCCGACGCTGGAGCAGGTACGCAACGCTGGTGGAATAAGTGAGCCGGGGCAGCGCACGCTCGGCTTATATCAGCGGCAGGGTAACCTGCGGATGATTTATGCGCTGTACGGACTGCCGAAGCTGACGTTTCGGATTGTCGTGGCGCATGAATACGCCCACGCATGGCAGGGCGAGACATGCCCACAGTTGGAGGACGACGGGCTGCGCGAGGGTTTTGCGGAGTGGGTGGCGTACCGTCATCTGCTGTACCTTGGCTGCACCAAAGCCGCCCAGCGCATGCTTTCCGCGCCGCATCCATATCAACCACTGCTGCAACAGTTCGTCACGCTGGAACAGCGCAGTGGGCCAGCCGCCGCCGTGGATCTCATGCTGGCAGCGGGGCGCGGCAAAGCAGTGGCGATAGAAAGCTAAATATTACAGCTTGTACTTTATTGAATAAAGGATTGATGGCATGACAACATCTGCAACCCGCCCCGACCGCTTCGGCGCGTATGGCGGCAAATTTATTCCCGAAACGCTCGCGCCCGCCGTCACGGCGCTGGAGCAAGCCTACGCGGAGGCCAAAGCCGATCCCGCCTTCTGGGCCGAGTTGGACGAGCAATACCGCACCTACGTTGGCAGGCCGACCGCGCTGACACATGCCGCCCGGCTGACCGCGCACTGCGGCGGCGCGCAAATCTATCTCAAACGCGAGGACCTAGCGCACACAGGCGCGCACAAGATCAATAATGCGCTGGGGCAGGGCTTGCTCGCGAAACGCATGGGCAAAACGCGCATCATCGCTGAAACTGGGGCGGGCCAGCACGGCGTCGCGACGGCGACGGTGTGCGCGCTGCTTGGCATGGAGTGCGTTGTTTACATGGGCACCGAGGACATGGCCCGCCAGCGCCCGAACGTGTTTCGCATGCGGCTGCTCGGCGCGGAGGTGCGCGGTGTGGAAAGCGGTTCGCGCACGCTCAAGGACGCGATCAACGAGGCCATGCGCGACTGGGTTACGAATCCCGACTCGTATTACCTGCTCGGCTCGGCGCTCGGCCCGCACCCCTACCCGACCATGGTGCGCGATTTTCAGAGCGTGATAGGCAAAGAGGCACGGCAGCAGATGCTCGACACAGTTGGGCGGCTGCCGGACGTGGTGGTGGCGTGTGTCGGCGGCGGCTCGAATGCGATTGGCATCTTTCATCCTTTTATTAATGATGAACATGTGGACTTGCGCGGCGTCGAGGCAGGCGGGCGCGGCACGGGCCTGGGCGAGCACGCGGCGCGCTTCAGCGGCGGGCGGCCCGGCATTCTGCAAGGAACCCATACCTATGTGCTCCAGAACGATGACGGCCAGATTTCACTGACGCACAGCATCTCAGCCGGGCTGGACTATGCCGCCGTTGGGCCGGAGCATGCGCAGTTGCATGACGACGAGCGGGCGTTCTACACGTCCGCCTCGGACGAAGAGGCGCTCAGCGCGTTTCAAACGTTGTCGCGGCTCGAAGGCATTATTCCGGCATTGGAAAGCGCGCATGCCGTCGCGGAAGCAATCAAGCTCGCGCCGACCATGAAACCTGATCAGATTATTCTCGTAAATCTTTCAGGACGCGGTGATAAAGATGTGTTCACCGTCGCTGATGTGCTGGGTTTTGACATGTGACGTGCCACGCTCATCGCCGTTCTCGTAAATACAGGAAAGCATCTCATGGTATTTACTGGTGAGGTGCTTTCCTGCAGTTAGCATGACCACCGCACATCGACAATCACGTCGTTTTTGAGTGAGAAGGAGCAAGAATTATGATAAAACATCTACGCATCCTTGCGCCGCTGCTGTTCGTTCTCATGCTGGTTGCGCCAGCGCTCGCGCAGAACAACGTCATCGTTCGCGATGAAACCGACCGCACTCAACACCAGCCAGGTACAGGATGCTGCCCAAAATCTTGCATTACGCGGCGCAAAGGTCGCAGCGTACATGATGCAGAGCGGCGGCGCGGCCGCGTTCGATCAGCAACTCCGCCAGGACGGGCTGGAGAACAGTAGCGGTCAGGTGCAAAATTCCATGATCGCGGTTTTTGTGTCGCTGAATGATCGCTACAGCGCAATCCGCTACGGCGACAACTGGAAGAGCAAGCTCGATTCAGTGAACGACAGCATTCGGAACAACCAACTGAATGAACAGCTCAAGCAAGGTAATTTCACTGCTGCCTTTGTGAACACACTCAACGCTATTAACAACGCCGCTGGCGGCTCGTCGTCGAGCAGCAGCACCACCACCACAACAAGCCCATCGTCAAGCTCATCTTCCGGCATTGGTTTCGGGGGATTGATTGGCGTGATCCTGTTGGTAATCGGCGGCGTGTGGCTGTGGAGTTCATGGGGCAAGCGACGGCAAGCGTCGCAGGCACTTGGCAGCGCGCAGCAGCAAGCCAAGGAAGCCCAACGGCAGGCGGGCGCGGCTATTGCCGACCTTGGCCGCCGCATAAGTGACATGCGCGACAAGGCGCAGTACGACCAGGTTTCCTACGCGCCCGCCGATCAGCAGCAGCTTGCGCAACTTCAGGCAACCGCTGAACAGCAGTTGGCCGATGCGCAGACGCGCTTCTCTGCCGCTAATGATGCGCTAGGGCAAAAGGCCAAGCCGACCGAGAGCGATTACAAGCAGATCGCCGGGCAATATCAAGCGGCTGTCGAAGCGGCGGCAGCGGCGAAAGATCCGCTCGATCAGGCCCAGGCGCGCCGCGACGAGTTGGACAAGATCAACGCGCAGGCGCCCGTTGCTATTGACGGCGCGAAGCGGGCGCTGCTTGAGTCAGGCCAGAGGCTCGCAGCGTTGAAAGGCGACTTTTCAAACCCCAACGCGGTACTCAATCAGGTTGACGCGCAGATCAACCAGGCCGAAACGCTCATGCGCCAGTTCCGCGCCGCCGATGCCACTGCCGCCGCGCAGCAGGCGTCCACTGCCGCCCAGCAACTCGGCCAGATGCTGGAGCGCTACGCCACTATTCGTGAAGGTATCTCGACCGGGCGGGCAGCAGCGCAGAAGGTTGCGCAGCAGGGCTTCCATGTGGACGCCGGGCTGAAGGCGTTCGACACTGCCGAAAGCCTGCTCAACCAGGCCGCCACGGCAATGCAGAACGATATGGGCAGTGCCGAACCGCTGCTCGACCAGGCCGAGGCGGCGTTGGCAGAAGGCAATGGTCGCGGCGGCGGCATGCCCGAGTTACAGCAGCAGAATGCCAACCGCATGCCGGGGGTCGAACGCGCGGGCCAGCAACTGTCCGACTACATTACGGAAGGGCGGCGTACCTTCGACAAGGTTGATGAGTTCGCGGAAAGCACATGGAGCGATATTCGCGGCAATGGCAGCGAGGCGCAGGCCGCCGCGACACGCGCGCAGGAGCTTTACCAGCGCGCCACACAGCGCAACACCATGGACGCCCAGGACTTCTACGGCGCGAAGCAGGACCTTGATCAGGCCGAGCAGGAAATTGCCCGCGGGCGCGCGCTGATCGACACGATCATGCAGCGGCTCAAGGATTTGGAGAACGCGCGCTCGATTGCCCGGCAGGAAATTGACGCCGCGCAGAACGACATTCAGCAGGGTTGGGGTTTGTGCGCTCGAACGATGCCGATGTCGGCAAGAAACCGGAAGAGTTGCTGCAACAGGCGGGCGCGCAGCTGCAACAGGCGCAGGCCGAGATGAGTCAGCAGCGCCCGAATTGGATCGCGCTGGTGAAGCAGGCCCAGGAAGCCAACCGGCTGGCCGACGAAGCGTTGGCAGCAGCGCGCGGCGAGGTGGCCGACATGAACAAGCTGCGTGAGCAGGTCGAGCATGCGCAGCAGGTCGCCACTGCCGAAGTGCAGAAGATCGCGCAGTTCGCGTCGCTCCATCACGATGATCTGCCGAAGGCGGCGCAACAACAGATCGCACATCTGCAAACTAGCGTCCAGGGCGCATACAACGCATTCAAAAGTGTTGATCAGCGCGAGGAAGAGGCCCGCGCCGCCGTGCTCGGGGAGGCTCTCCAGCGCTATACTGCTCTGGCGCAGCAGGCCGAAGAGGTGTACAACAATGTGTACGGCTCGTTCCAGCAGGTTGAGCAGCTACGCCAACAAGTCACAGACGAAGCCAACCGTGCCGAGCAGGCGGTCATGCGCGCCGAGCAACTCATGCAATCGTACGGTGGTTACATCAATCCGCAATCGCCGGGCGTGGCGTTGCTCAATAAAGCGCGGGCAGCGCTGCAATCGATTGGCACTGTGCGCGACAAACAGGACGTGCAGCGAGCACGGCAAGCCGCCCAGGAAGCGCGGGCAGCGGCTGAACAGGCCGAGCTTGATTTCCGCCAGCAAATCTCCGCCTATTCGAACACGCGTCAAGGCAGCGGCATGGGCGATCTCGTGACCGGTATGTTCCTGGGCAGCCTGCTGAACAGCGGACGCTCGCATCACCATGGCCACGGCAGCGGCTGGGGCGGTAGCTGGGGCAGTGGTGGTGGTGGCGGCGGTGGATTCGGCGGCGGCGGTGGCTGGGGCGCAGGTGGCGGTGGTGGTGGCGGATGGGGCGGCGGTGGTGGTGGCGGCGGTGGTGGTGGCGGCGGTGGTGGCGGCGGCTGGTAATTGAAAAGGAAGAAGTAAAAAAGAAGAAGTAAGAATTATGACAAATTCGTCCTTGATTCTTACTTCTTCCTTTTGATTTTCTACTTACGAACAGCGTTAGCGCTCGTCTTCGCCGTTTAGTTCCTCAAACTCCCATGGAAGCGTCGGGTTCTGAGAGCGTTGTTCTGGTTCCGGGGCACGCACAAGCAACTGTGGGCCATAGGCGAAGAACGTGCCATGCTCGTTACAGTGCAGCGCGCCGTGATCTTCCACCAGCTTCGTTCCGCAACTTGGACACGTGTATGTTGTGGTTACTTTCTCGCGCATAAGCATCACACTTCCCCCTCGTATACAAAAAAGCCCGCCTCGAATGAGGCAGGCTTCATTCGCCTGGTGTTCTGCCGACATCGGCTTTGGTATGTGTATTAAACTATACCATTTTCCGTATCGTTTGTAAAGACTTTGTAAAATATTCTCTTCGAGCGCTTGGCTGAGTATGTTTGCTCCTGCTTAGCGCGCCATTGCGCTCATGCGGGCTGTGGCACATCCGGCGGGCCGAAGCGTACCTCCAGCACACCATTGCGGAACACGGCGCGCTTGGCCGGTCGCTCGGCCAGCGTCATTGGCAGGATCATGTCGCGCTTGAAATTGCCAATCGAGATGAATAACTCATCGCCGCGCTTGGTAATAGCGACCTTGCCGATCTCGACGTGCGGCAGCGGCAGCTTGAGCAAATATTCGTCGCCCTCGCGGATAATTTCCTGCGTCGAGCCACGGAAGAAAATCTGTGTCGGGTCGGCTTCCTTGAACAGATCGCGGCCAAGTTCGGCCAGCCGCTCCACGCCGGTGACGTCGTACGGATAATGCGGCGCTTCCCAGACCGGCAGCGGCGCGAACAGATCATGAACCTGCTGGCGATACTCGGCCTGCATCTGATGCAGGCGCTCCATAAAATCGCCCTCGACCGCGCCAGACGGCAGCAATCGGTTAAGTACCACGCCGTCCACCGGGTAGCCAAACAGCGCCAGGTACGTGGCCGCGCGCTGCGCTTCCTTGACCACAATGCGTTCGGCGTTCACGACCAGCCGGTACGAACTGACCTCCGGGTCGGTCAGTGTTTCGCGCAACGCCTCGACACCCCTGGTCAGCCGGTCGATCGACTCGAACACATTCGTGGCGGGCACAAGCGCCCGCACCACCGGCTTGACCACACCCTTCATGCCCGGATCCCATTCCATGACACGGCCAGCGTACCATTGGAACGTTTCTGGCATAGTCAGCAGCCGGATGGTTTCGCCAGTTGGCGCGGCGTCTACGATCACCACGTCGAAGTTGCCGTCGCGCGCCTGCCGCCGAATATGTAGAAGGCTGACGACCTCTTCCATGCCGGGAATGATCGCCAACTCCTCGGAAGCCACATCGTCCACGCCCTTGCGGCGCAGCAGCGTGGCAAGGTAATCGCGCAGCTCGCCCCAGTGCTGGCGCACCTCGTCGAGCACGTTGATCTCCTGGCCCCACAGCCGCTCGGTGATCTGGGTCGGCTGTGCGCCTAGCGGGTGATCGAGCGCGTCAGCGAGGCTGTGGGCCACGTCGGTGCTAACGACCAGCGTGCGGTGGCCGAGTTCGGCGGCGCGGACGGCAGTTGCAGCGGCAGTCGTTGTCTTGCCAACACCGCCCTTGCCGAGATAGAGAATAAGACGCATTGAGATTCCTTTTTATCTAGCCACAGAGGACACAGAGCGCAAAGAGATGTCCTGCATCATACATAATCATGCTCTTCATGCTACGCTCAATAAATATGAAAAGTTGCGCTTTCGATTGTACCATCTTGCTTTTTGTCAGCGCAACATAACATATTGAGTGCGTATTGCGCAACTATCCTTGTCGCTTTGCGTATATACTTATATCAATAGAAAGTGGGGACTTATGAGTCCAACATTGCTCGAATTGGCCGTCGCGCTGGTGCTGCTTGTTGTGGCATGGCAGCTTGGGGTGGCGCTCGCGCCGCTCGTGTTTCGTAAGCTGCGCGAACTCATGCACGATATTGACACCGTAAGTGAGGATATTGAGAACGACGATCACGATATTTCACACGAAACCTATAGAAAGGACCATACAAATGGCACACATCACTAGCCCGAACGTCGCTCGTTCGGCAACCCGCATTGGAACCCTGGTTATCATCGGCATCGTCGCAATTGTGCTACTGGCGCTGATGTTCGCGTCATGGCGCAGCATTGCGCCCGGCTATGTCGGGATTGTGTTCGACAAGGCCAATCACAACGTTACTGCCCGCGCGCGCGAGCCGGGCTGGGCATTTATCAACCCGTTTACGCAGGCCATTCAGGAGTACCCGGTAACTATCCAAACCTATAGCATGGTGCAAAAAGGAACCGAGGGGCAGACGTCTGGCGACGATTTAGTCAAAGTGCAGAGCAACGAGGGCCAGCAGCTGAATCTCGATGCCGTGATCCAGTACCAGGTAATCAAGGATGAGGCCGGGCAGCTTTATCAGGATTGGGGCGGCGCGGACATTGTCACGGTCGAAGATCGGGTGGTGCGGCAGTACACGCGTTCGCAGGTGCCGGTCGTCGCTTCCAAGTACGGCTGGGAGGAGATTACGTCAAGTAAGCGTGATGTCATTAACGCAGAGATCAGCAACGCCCTAACTAAAGAGTTCGCCAAGCGGCACCTGAGCCTGGTCTCATTTGCTATCCGCGAGGTGCACTTGCCGCAATCGTTACAGGACGCGCTGAATCAGAAGATTCAGGCGCAGCAGGCCGCCGAACAGCAGAAGTACCAATTGCAGCAGGCGCAGGTCAAGGCCCAGCAAGATGTAGCCGAAGCGGAAGGCCATGCCAACGCGCTGAAGGCCCAGGCCGAAGGCGAGGCGCAGGCCACACTGACGAAAGCGCAGGCACAGGCGCAGGCCAACCAGCAATTGGCGCGGCAGCCTGACGCCCGATCTGATCAAGTATGAGCAACTCCAGAAATGGGACGGCAAGCTGCCGGTCTTCACGGGCGGCATCGACGCCGCTGGTGGACGCGACCAGTATTATCAGTGGGACGGCGGGGCGGTAACTTCTTTTGCGCTTCAACGGATTTATCGGATTGAAACGGATACAAGCGGTATTGGCACCGTCCGTGCTATCAGCCTGTGTCCGTTCCGTCCGTTGAGGTGTAGTAGTAGACGGACAACGACAGGCACTGAGCCTCGCCGCTCAGTGCCTTCGTATATTCAAGATTTACTGATCGAGCAGCGGCAGGAAGATTTGGTGCTGATCCGGCGGCAGATCGGTGCCGGGTGTTGGCTCTGGCGTACCTGGCGCAGGTGTCGTCGTTGACGTTGGTATGAGCGTCGGCTGTATTGTTGGCATCGCTGTAGGCGTCAGCGTTGGTGTCGAAACCGGTGGCTCAGATGTTGGTTGTGGCGTCTGGTCGTTGACAGAGCATACGCCGGTCGTCACCGCGATCCAGCCTGAACTTGCAGACACGCGATCACTATCGTAAGCCTTGACTTCATAATAGTTGGTTGTGCCGCATGCCAGGTTCGTGAGTGTTGCCGCCATGCCGTGTGCAGCAACTGATGTAAGCACCTCCCAATTACCAAGATCGCCATTCCACCTGTACACGCTATAGCCCTGACCCTTGTACGAGTTGTCCTGCCAGTTCAGCGTCACGCTGCTATCTGTCACGTCGGCAGCTTGCAGGCTTGAAGGCGCGCATAGCGGCATGTCGTAGCTGGCATACGTGTAATCAGTCGTCCGCTTGTTGCCATGATATGGATCCGCTCGGAGCAGATACTCGCCTTCGCATTCTGCGCCGGTCATGACGAATGAACGAACATCCGCGCCAACTGTCCCCAATTTTTCGTCAATAACAACCTTGCTGCGATCCTTGTTTGCGTAATCACGGTAGATTTGGAAGCCATCGAGCGTGCCTGTCGCGTCCCATTGAAATTCAATGGTATCGTCGGTGACGATGCCAACTCGCAGATTCATCGTGGAGCATGGATATGTGCCAGCCGTAATCCATGGTTCAGCATCCGACTCGCCACTCTGGTTGAACGCGACGGCATAATAGGCATAGTCGGAGCCACAGCCAACATTTATGTCGCTAAAGCTGGTCTGGTTGGCTGCAACCGTGCCGACGAGCGAGCCATGACAAATCCTCGCCATGCCAGCGATAGATGCGGAAACCATCTTCGTTGTTGGAATTATCTTGCCATTGGAGCGTGAGTCTATTTTGGCTGCTTGACAACTCTTGAACTTTACTCGGCGCGAGCAGCCCTTGCGCTTTCGTTATCTGACGGGTACCTTCCGGCGCAAGCGCAACATTGCCAGCTTTGTCATGCACATCATAGCCTAGGGTAATGCCTTGATCGGCAATGCCTGACATATCCCATGTATATTCGTAGGGAGCCGCATTATCAGTGTAGACAGTATGCCAGCTGCCATCGTAGAAGGCCGTAAAAATCACATGATCAACACCGCTCTTATCATCGCTGGCCGTGCCGCGCAACGTAACACTATTCTTGACAAATGTGTTGTTGGCTGGCTCGGTATATCCGCCAGTTGGCGGAGTTATGTCAGGATTGCACGCCGCATCGTCTGCGCCGCGATATACCCAGCGCATGTCATCGAAAATGACGCTTTGGCCGTTCACGCCGGTTGTATCGCCAAGAAGTACGTACTCACCAGCACTGTTTGCGCTCGCACTCCACAGATATGTTCCCAGCGACTGCCAACGATCACTGCTCTGGCCGAATCCTTGATTAACAGCGTCGAGGTTGACAACGTGCTGTTCTTCAATACCTGCTGGTGTTGTGCCATTGCGGTGCTTGATCTTGTAGCGCGCGCCGGTTGCGTCAGCTTTGCCATTGTTGATGTACGCGATGTATGCATAAACTTCCCAGCGGCCACATTGATCGAGGGGGGCTTCCATTTAACGTAGTTATCAATAGTGCCGTTGTTGCTGTAGGTGTATGTGGCATGATCATTAGAAAAGATTGAGCCAGCGGGCGCATCATACAAACCTGCCGGAGTGCCGCCACGTTCGACGTTGGCGTCGTCCTTGTCCTTGACGATGATGCCAGGTGGTGGGGGTTGTGTGCCTTCATTACGCTCGTTCGATGATCCGAACGACGATCCCACTCCTTTTGTTTCATTGCCCCGCCGCCATACGTTTGCTGAATTGTATGTCCAGCCATCTATGCTGCCATTTTGAGATGGCAAGGTGAAGTGAAGGTGTGGACCAGTACTATTGCCACAGCCATCTGGACCAAAGTTTGTATTATAGAGGCGTCCTAGAATGCGACCTTGAGGAACTGTTGTTCCAAGTAGAGAATTCGGTACGGAATTCTTATCCAGGTGCGAATAAACAGTTGTCGTTCCGTCGCTGTGTTGCACTTGAATGTTAGCACTAACTCCACCGCTACAAAGGCGTGTAACAGTACCACTATGGGCTGCTAATACCCACTTGTTCGGTTCACTCGCAGCCGGCGCAATATCAAGGTTATTACCTCCGTCATGCCAGCCTTGAGTAAGATACCAAATCTGACTTTGATCCCATGGAAACTTCATCGGTTCCGCCGCAATGATCGCTTGTCGTGATGAACTACCCATTAGGGCATCTTTAGCAGAACGACTAAGAAGCTGTTCTGGAGCTGTTTCAGCAGTTGTGGCAAAAGAAGGCGTGCCTTCAAGATACGCATGCCAACTACCGCCTGGCTGCTTCTGGAGCAGCACAAGAGCACCATCATTGCCCATCCCTGTATCTTCTTGCTGTTGATCAATACGAGCAATAGTCCCCAATGCCCAGTCGCCTTCTAAGCGGAGCGACACAACCGCGAATTGTGTGCCTGGGAGCACTTTTGTTGGCCGCTTGATAAGACTTTCAGTAATAGCCCCCCTCATCTCTTGCGGAACAGCAGCAAACTCAAAGTCGATTGTAGTATTCTGATCTAGCGATGTTTGTTGGGCACTTGTAGTAAAGCTTTGTAAGAACCCGGTGAGTACGACAATGATGATGACGAAACTGGTAAAGCGCTTGTGATTCATGTAATTGTCCATCTGTGTCATAGTTCAAGAATACATGCCCAGTAGCGAAACTGTCATTTATCACCCAGACAACAGAACGGCTTTCCGACGTGCTGGTGTCTGCATGCACAAATCTGTTGATTTACCGTCCTCCTCCCGATATCATGGCAATCATAAAAATAATGCAAAACAACCCGACTGAGATCGCCTGTAGGATCAACATTGACGCAAGACAACCATAGCCCTCCGGTGCATCCCCAGTGCGCTCCTTGATGCGCCTTGCTTCGTTCCAAAAGACAAAGTTGGCGATCAGACCTGGAATGTATAGGACGAAATACAAGATAAGCGTTAAAATAGCCTTACTCGTAAAGCTTACACGGACAGTGAGATAGACGTTCTGCGGTTGTTGTGATGAAGGTCGTTCAGGATTCATTGTGTTTCTCTCCATAGCTAATGCAGCAGCATAGCTCAATCAGTAACAAATCACTACTATAATGAACCAATCTCAGCTATAATTCGATACTGTGGGTGGTTGTGGGTTGTTGTGGGTCTTTGCGCGTTTTGTTTCAACAAGGTTTTGACCATGTCTGACACCCGCAATCGCATAGACTACTACCGCGAACGCTGCGCACCGCCGCTCACGCAGAATGACCTGGCGCGGGCGCTGAGCGTTCATGTCAACACCATTCAGAACTGGGAGCGGCTGGGCGTTCCGACTGCCGCCGACCTGCTGCGCCTGATTGAACTGTTTGTGGAACGTGGCGCATTATCAAGCGAAACTGCAATTCTATCGTTCTGGAACACTGGCGGGCGGAGCAATCGCAAACCGTTTCCCATGCCGCCAGAGCTACATCTCCTGGTTGAGCGAACTTCACCCAGCACACTGCCGACTGACCAAGTACCGCCGCGCGCGCCATTGCCATCCGGTTCACGTATGCCATTGCACCGCAATCCATTGTTCGTCGGACGCGCCAGTGATCTCCGTACATTGGCGCGATGGTTCAACCAGCGCGACGTTGTGGCTATCAGCGGCATGGGCGGCATCGGCAAGACGCAATTGGCGAACACATTTGTCCATCGCTACGGGCAGTTCTTCGCGGGCGGGGTGTTCTGGCTGTCTTTCGCAGATCCAGAGGACGTACCGAACGAGGTGGCGACCTGTGGTGGCGTGGGCTTTATGGATCTGCGGCCCGACTTCGCCGATCTCAAGTTCGAGCAGCAGGTGCAAGCCGTGCGCGCCGCATGGCAACGTCCGCTGCCACGCCTGCTGGTGTTCGATAATTGCGAGGACCCGGAATTATTGGTGGCATGGCGGCCGACCAGTGGCAGCTGCCGGGTACTGCTGACCAGTCGCCGCGCCGAGTGGGACAGCGCGCTCGACGTGCAGACGCTGCCGCTTCAGGTGCTCCAACGTCCCGATAGCGTCCAATTGCTCAGGAGCCACCGACCCGATTTCTCAGCCGACGACCCGGTGCTCGATACAATCGCCGCCGAGCTTGGCGATCTACCGCTGGCACTCCACCTTGCTGGTGCCTACCTCCAGCGCTATCAGCATGCGCTCGCGCCCGCCGACTACCTGGCTGAGCTTCGTAACGCAAAACTGGTTAATCATCGCTCGTTACAGAATGGTGGCATCTCGCCCACCGGCCATGCGCAGCATGTTGGCCGCACCTTCGCGCTGAGCTTCGAGCGGCTCAATCCTGCCAGCACGACCGACCAGCATGCCACGGCCCTGCTGGCGCGGGCGGCGGTATTCGCGCATGGCGAGTCAATCCCGCGCGATCTGCTGCTGGCGACCATGAACGATGTGCCATCACAACCAACAGCAACAGAACGTGAAGATGCATTGGCGCGGTTGCTGGAACTGGGCTTGTTGGAAATCAACGATGCAACAAGCGTCCGCATCCATCAGCTGCTGGCCGCCTTTGTCGAACAGCGCCTCGTGGACACCGCGACACAGCATGCCGTCGAGCGTGCCGTGACCCGCATGGCCAACGAGATCAATGAACGCGGCGATATTCCGGCGCTTACGCCCATGCTGCGCCACATGCGCCACCTGGCCGACCAGGCGCTGCCGCGCGGCGATGTGAGTGCAGCGAGTCTGTGTGTCACCCTTGGCCAAGCATTATGGCTCTTCGCCCGCTATGATCAGGCACAACGCTACCTTGAGCATGCGCTCACTATCTACCAGCAGCAGCCGGAGCCGTGCCCGCTTGACATTGCCGGATGCTACAATTTGCTGGGACTCATTCACCAGCTACAAAGCCGCACAGTTGAGGCGCAACAGTTTTTTGAAAGCGCGCTGAGGATTTGGGAACAAGAGCTGGGAACCGAACACGCAACAACGGCAACCGAGTACAACAATCTCGGCTATCTACTCTTACTGCTTGGCGACTATCCCAAGGCGCAGCGCTACCTCCAACGCGGCTTGCAAGTGCGTAAGAAATGGTACGGCTTGTGCCATCGCGAAACGGCCCGCAGCATCCACAACATGGGCTATTTGCTCCTGCGCCGAGGCAGGTATTACTCAGCCATGCGCTATTTCCGTCTGGCGCTTCGTATCCGCGAGCAGGTGCTTGCGACCAACCATATCTCAACAGCCACAACGCTCACAGTGCTTGGCGAAGTTGCGTTCTGGTTGGCCGATTATTGTCGTGCAGAGGAATATCATCAGCGTGCGCTCGCCATGCGCCAGGCAATTGTTGGCGACACGCACCACTATACGGCAGAGAGCTTGTACAATCTGGGGCGTGTTCGGCGCGTGCTTGGCGATTATGCTCAAGCGCACCGCTTACTTGATGCCACACTGACAGTGGATCTCGTGGAGATTGGTGAACTGCATCGTGAAACATTGTTGGGATTGGGCGAAATAGGGCGGTTGCTATGTGACGAGGGACGCTACGAAGAGGCCGCCCAGTATTTCGAGCGTGCCGTTGCCGGATGGAAAAGCAAACCATCCTTTCGTAATCCTGAAACAGCTACTCTCCTCGACGATTTTGGCACGCTGCGGCTCAAGCAAGCGCAGCATGATCAAGCACATGCGCTGTTTCAGCAGGCGCTCGATATACGTTTGAGCCTGCTGGACGCAGATCACCCTGATCTGGCCTACAGCTACTACCACTTTGGCATGCTCTACACTGAACAAGGCGATTGCGCCACTGCGCAGCAATTCTTCGCACAGGCGCTGCCGATCAGCCGCCGCCGGCTGGGGGCGGTCCATGCGCTAACACGCGCCATCCACATGGAGCTATCGCTTAATGTAGATCTGGCTGGAGAGGAATGAAGCGAGTGAACACGGTTGCGCAATTCAACAACTAAAGTAGTTGTACAAAATGCGCTAATCGTAGTATTCTAAGGGCAAGAAAATGGGCCAACTTCCTGATTCCTCATCCTCCAATTGGCCTTAATCTTGCTGCCACTTCCTGAGAAGCAGCTTAACACAACTTCCCACATATCCGTTGCTGTTTTCATCGCTGCTGTCCTCATTCTTGGTGAAGGAAAGGCTCTGCAATGTACAATCTGTTCCTCCTTCCCATGCCTCCGCCTCCAGGTTGTGGAAGCACCTCATTGGAGGCGGCACCGATGTTGCGCCTCTGAATTACGAAGCCTGCTCCATCCGGGCTACGGACGTTGATAACCATGTTGCTGTGCTAATTGGAGGTCACGCGTGTTCAGTCCAAACTCACCACAAGCGCAAACCCTTATCAATTTTTTTTACTGGACCACAGGAATTGGGGCGGTCATCCTCCTGATCGTCAGCGTGGGGGTGTTCTACAGTGCGTTTCGCTATCGTAGCGCACGGCGTCCGGGTGAGCCACCGCAAATTTCCGGGAATCGCAACCTGGAACTCATCTGGACAGGCGCTCCGGTGATCTTGCTCATCGTGCTATTTGGATTTGCTGTTAACATCATGCTCAAAATCGATCCCGATCCACTTCCTCCCGCCCAACAGCAGCCCGATGTGGTCGTGACTGGCTATCAATGGTGGTGGCATGTGGCGTATCCTCAGACGGGCGTTGTGACGGCAAACGAGATTCATATTCCGGTTGGCAAGCAGGTGCTCTTCCAACTCCAGGGCGGGGACGTGATTCATTCCTTCTGGGTTCCGCAGTTGGGACCTAAGCGCGATATGATACCGGGCAATACGAACCACCTCTGGCTAAGAGCCGATACACCCGGCGTGTACCTCGGCGCATGTTCCGAATATTGTGGCACACAACACGCATGGATGAGAATCCGGGTCATCGCCCAGCCACAGGCTGAATTCGATCAGTGGCTCCAGATCAACAGCGGGTGGCTGTTGCGCCAACTGGCGGCGATATCTTGCGTGGCGCGCAACTGTTCCAGCAAAACACCTGTGTCAATTGCCATGCCATTCAACAGAGTGGAGCCAATTGGCCTGGTCCTAGTTTGGCGCATCTGGGTAGTCGGCAAACAATCGGCGCAGGTGTGCTGGAAAACACACCCGATAATCTGGCGGCCTGGATCACAAATCCACAGCAGTTCAAGCCTGGCGTGAAAATGCCGAGCTACCAACACCAATTTTCGGAAGCTGACATTAGCGCCCTCGTTGCATACCTGGAGAGCCTAAAATGAGTGAAATTTCACTGGCCCCCGAAGCTGCCGATGTTCCACAGAGATCGACGAGGTCTTTCAACCTGCTCAGTTGGATATCGTCGGTCGATCATAAGCAGATTGGCATTATGTACATCATCACTGCGGTCGTCTTCCTGGTGGTAGGTGGGCTTGAGGCCATGCTGATACGCCTCCAGCTTGCGCAGCCCAATGCCCAGGTGCTCTCGCCCGAGGCCTACAACCAAATCTTCACCATGCACGGCACGACGATGGTGTTTCTGATGGGCATGCCGATTCTGATCGGCTTCGGCAACTATTTTGTGCCACTGATGATCGGCGCAAATGACATGGCCTTTCCTCGTCTGAATGCACTCGGTCTATGGTTGGTAGTCTTTGGCGGACTGCTGCTCTATTACAGCTTCATTGCCGGCGGCGCGCCCGCAGCTGGCTGGTTCAGCTATACGCCACTGAGCGAGCAGCCTTTTTCGAACAGCGGTGTCGATTATTGGGCGATCAGCATCATCGTCACCGGCATCGGTTCGATCGCAGCCGGGATTAATTTCATCGTCACAGTCCTAACCATGCGCGCGCCCGGCATGACGATGCGCCGCCTGCCGCTGTTTGCGTGGATGATGTTCGTCAACTCGTTCATCATTATCTTTGCGCTGGCAATTCTGAACGGCGCGCTTGTGATGCTCGAGGCCGACCGGCTGCTGGAGGCGCGTTTTTTTCGCGCCATCGTCGGCGGCTCACCGATTCTTTGGCAGCATTTCTTCTGGGCGTTTGGACATCCGGAGGTCTACATTCTGGTGCTACCAGCCTTTGGTATGATTTCCGAGATCATCCCGGTTTTTTCGCGCAAGCCGATCTTCGGCTATTCATTTGTAGCTGCCTCAACGGTAGCGATTGCCTTCCTGAGCATGGGCGTGTGGGCACACCACATGTTCGCCGTCGGGCTGGGCTTCGGGTGGGATGTTGCCTTTGGCGCGGCCAGTTCGTTAATCGCGATCCCGACCGGCATCAAAATTTTCAACTGGGTTGCGACATTGTGGGGCGGCTCGTTGCGCTTTACCACCGCCATGCTCTTCGCGATGGCGTTCCTGATAGAGTTCGTCATTGGCGGAATTACTGGCGTCCAGTTCGCCCTCGTCCCGCTTGATTGGGCGACGACCGACTCGTATTTCGTAGTGGCGCATTTTCATTATGTCCTGGTTGGCGGGACGGTCTTCGCTGTGACGGCAGCCTTCTACTATTGGTATCCAAAGATCACCGGACGGATGATGTCGGAGCGAATCGGCAAATGGCACTTCTGGATCAACCTGGTCGGCTTCAACATGACGTTCTTTGTCCAACACATCCTCGGGCTTATGGGTATGCCACGCCGCGTGTACACCTACCCTGACCTGCCCGGCTGGGGCACGCTCAACATGATCTCGTCTATTGGCGGCCTGATTACGGCAATCGGTTGGCTGGTATTTATCGTCAATCTGGTATACAGCTGGCGCAATGGTAAGCCCGCTGGCGATAACCCCTGGGAGGCCTGGACGCTAGAGTGGGCAACCACTTCGCCGCCGCCACACTACAATTTCGACCAACTCCCGCCGATTCGCAGCCGCCGCCCGCTGTGGGATGTGGCACATCCTGAAGACCCAGATTGGAAGCGCGAGCATTAATGCGTTTGTGGAGAACGTGTCGCTCGATCTATTCTTCATGACAACGTGTGAGTAGCAAGGACGCATTCGATGACTGACAAGTACAAACTGGGCATGCTGTTCTTCCTCGCTTCTGAGGTGGCCTTTTTTGACATGCTGATCCTGGCCTATATTTATTACACTGGAGCAGAGGTCAACGGCCCTAACGCCGCTACTGCGCTCAACCCAGCCGTCACGTCGATTTTCACTGTCTCATTGCTTGCCAGCAGCTTCACACTGTGGCGCGGGCAAAAGAGCATCGAGCATGGCGAGCAGAGCGGGCTGCGGCTGTGGCTGCTGGCGACGATCGTGCTGGGCGCGATCTTCATCGGCGGGCAAGCATGGGAATGGACAAATCTGATCCGCGATAACGTGACGATCTCAAGCAGCTTGTTCGGGACAACTTTTTTTACGCTCACTGGCTTTCATGGGCTGCATGTCATATCCGGGCTGATCGTGCTGCTAGTTCTATTCATTCTAACGCTGGCGGGCAGTCTGACCCAGGCGCGCGCCAATGCGGTGGCGACGGTAGAACTCTACTGGCACTTCGTCGACGTGGTCTGGGTCGTGATTTTCTCGCTCCTGTACATCTGGCCGCATCTATGATGATTGACGAACCCTCGCCCCTTGCCCTCTCCAAAGGGAGAGGGCAAGGGGCGACAGCGACCGGGTGAGGGTCAATAGCGAACCTTTTTATGACGATCATGCAATTACTTCTATCTCACTGGGATTGGCACCCTTCAGTGCTCCTGGGCTGCGCCGTACTGCTGGCAGGATACGCCGCACTGCTGCGCTTCCGCTTCACTAGGACAGCGCTGTGGTATATCGCAGCCGTCTTCGTGATGTTTGTGGCCCTGCTGTCGCCGATCGATACATTGGGTGATACATACTTGTTCAGCGCACATATGCTCCAGCACATGCTGCTGATTCTGATCGTACCACCCCTGTTGCTGCTAGGATTGCCAACCGCGCTCGTTCGGCAATGGCTGGACATACCGCCTGTGCAGCGGATCGAACGAACACTGCGGCAACCAGTGGTTGCATGGTTGCTCGGCATGGGTACGCTGTGGGTGTGGCATCTGCCAGTGCTTTATAACACCGCGTTGCTTAACGAAAACCTGCACATCACAGAGCACCTCTGCTTTATGATAACGGCGACGATCTTTTGGTGGCCGGTCGTCGCGCCGGTTGAAGAAGCACGGATGATGCCGCTCATAACGATTATGTATCTTTTCCTGGCAATGCTCGCCAGCGGTATCCTCGGCATTATACTCACGTTTGCAGCACCGGGTCTCTATCCAGCCTACCTGCATCCAGCCGATCAACTTGGCATTCTGCCATTGCTGCGCGACGATTGGGGGCTGACACCATCGGTCGATCAGCAACTTGGCGGCTTGTTGATGTGGGTGCCAAGTGGATTGGTGTATATTGCTACGGTCATGCTGATATTGGCGCGCTGGTACAGTACGCCAGAAACCGATGATACGCCACAACCACAGGGTACGAGCGATATTTTCCCCCGCGCCACTGATAGCATATATGTTGAGGAGGTTTCATGACAAGCCAACATGGCATCCATAACCCAGCAGACCATGCCAGCCAGCACGCTCAACCGGAACTGCGCCCAGGATGGCAACGGGTCGCGCATGAAGGAATACCGGCACCAACCTATTGGCCAGCTGTATTGGCTTTCGGCATTACGCTGATCTTCTGGGGCATCTTAACGTCATGGATTATTTCGGGTGTGGGTTTGATCGTCTTTGTTGTTGCAATTGCCGGTTGGATAGGAGATCTACTGCATGGACACTGATCCGAAAGAACCCACCAAGCGCGCGGGCGCTCCCATTTTCACCCGTCGCGCATTTCTCAACAAGCTAAGCCTTGCTATTACCGGAATTGGTGGGGCGCTAATTGGCGTGCCGATTGTCGGCTTTCTGCTGTCCCCGCTGCTGCGCCGCGAGCCTCAGGTTTGGGTGCCAGTTGGCCCGGTCGATCAATTTACCATCAACAATACCGTGCTTGTCACACTTGTTGATCCGTCACCGGTGCCATGGTCTGGTGTCACAGCCCGCAGCGCGGCATGGCTCCGTCGCACCGGCTCTGCCGAATTTACCGCCTTTTCGGTCAACTGCACACATTTGGGTTGCCCGATACGCTGGCTACCGGACGGTGAAATCTTTATGTGTCCCTGTCATGGTGGCGTGTTTTACCAGGATGGGCGTGTTGCAGCTGGCCCGCCCCCGCGCCCACTGTATCAATATCGATGGCGGATAAATAACGGGCAGGTCGAGTTATTATCCGGTACGTTGCCGATCGCGCCGGAAGGTTTCACGGGGGGGAACACATGAATATTCTGAAGCGCATGTGGGCCTGGTTGGATGATCGCAGCGGTTTCTCGAAGCTGGCCAAACCAGTTCTGGATCACCCGGTGCCGCCTGGGTCGGGCTGGTCGTACGTCTTTGGCAGTGCTGTGCTGGCCGCCTTTACGGTCCAGGTTATCACCGGCATGGCCCTTGCGACATCCTACGTAACATCCGCCGCAGAAGCCTACGATAGCCTCAAGTACATTACCGACAATAATGCGCTTGGCTACCTGCTGCGCGGGATGCACTACTACGGCGCGTCGGCCATGATTCTGATGGTCGGCCTGCACATGATTCAGGTCTTCCTGATCGGCTCGTACAAATTTCCTCGTGAGCTCAATTGGCTGACCGGCCTTGTGCTGCTGTTAGCGACGGTTGCGCTGGGCTTTACCGGCCAGTTGCTGCGCTGGGATGATATCGCGGTCTGGTCGGTCTTTGTCGCGTCATCAATGGCGGCACGCGTCCCCCTGTTGGGGCACCAGCTTGCGCAGTTTATCATCGCTGGAGATACTATCGGCGGGGCGACGCTCAGCCGCTTCTTCGCCTTCCATGTTTTCTTTCTCCCGGCAGTTATTTTTGCAGCGGTCGGGCTGCATCTCGTGCTTGTGCTGTACCATGGCATCTCCGAGCCGCCAACCGCCGGGCGACCTGTCGATCCGAAGACCTATCGGCAATGGTATCACGATTATCTGGAGCGCTTCGGCGTACCGTTCTGGCCGGATGCCGCCTGGCGTGACATCGTCTTTGGTGTCGGCATGATCGCTGCAATCATGATATTGGCGATCGTGTTTGGCCCACCCGAACTGGGCGCACAGCCCGATCCAAGTTCGATCAACGCCTATCCGCGCCCCGACTGGTACTTCCTGTGGTTCTTCGCCGCGCTGGCCGTCTTGCCTGCCGGAATAGAAGATTATGTGATTGTGCTGGGGCCATTGCTGGTCGGTTTGGTACTGGTGCTGCTGCCATTTGTAGCGAGTCGAGGAGAACGTAGCTGGCGGGCGCGACCATGGGCAGTTGCTAGTGTTATTTTAGTCGTACTCATGATCGGGGCGCTCTGGCAAGCAGGCGAACGCGCACCATGGTCGCCGCATTTCACTCTGCAGCCAATCCCGGCCAACCTCGCCAACTCACAAAATGAATTGGTGCGCCAGGGAGCGGTGCTCTTCCGGCGTGAAGGATGCCAGTTCTGCCATACCTTCCAGGGTGTCGGTGGCATTCGCGGGCCTAATCTGACGAACGTGGCCGAGCGAATTCCCACGGAGATCATCACCACATCCATTCTCGCAGGCCGCCCAAACATGCCCTCCTACGCTGGCTCGCTCACGCCTGATGAAGTGCGCGCGCTGGTGACTTTTCTGCAATCGACGACAGCCGCCGGACCAGAAACATCGAACCAGGTGGGACGGTAGTGTGACGGTGCGGAAACGAATGTAGACGGGGCGCTGCCACGCCCCGTCTCAAGTGAGCGGATCGCAATGCCGCACAAGAACAGGCAGATCAGCGCGTACATGAGGTTCGCCCAGCGCGGGTCGCGGCCACGTACAAAGGCTGCCGTGCCGGGCAGAGCCAGGATGGCGACAAAGCCATAGAGAATGTAGAATCGCAGGGCGCTCCGGTTGCAGTCCGCCTACCAGCATGATGACGCCAATGGTGAATTGCACGATCATGAGCAACTCGCCGATGATGAGCGCGCCACGATAGCTGCCGGTAAGGGGCTGCCGGCGTAGAAAATTCGCGCCACCCCACACCACAAGCGCACCAAAAAAGAGCAGATCGTTCGCAGCAACGACATGTGTATGAAGACAAGAGCGCTCATTGTATCCTCGTGATTGGCGTGCTCTACTACCGCACTACTCAACCGACTCACACAGCCGCGCCGCGATCCGCACCGCGCCCAGCGCTGGCTCGGCAACCAGCGTCACGGGGTCCAGTACTAACTGCAAATCTGCCGCCGCCTGAAGCACCCCAGTGGCGATGCGCGGGCGATTGAGGAGCAGCCCGCCCGCCAGTGCGCATGGCGTTGGAGTCGGTAGTTCAAGCTGCCGCGCCACCGCCTGAAGCGCCAGTGCCGATTCATGGCACGCCTGCGCAATAATCGCCTGTGCTACCGCATCGCCCGCCGCTGCCGTCTCCTCGACCAGCATGGCCAGTCCAGCGATCGTGATCGGCGCAAGCTGCCCGCCGTACACATGACCAATCAACGCTTGTGGCGTGGACAACTCCCAATGATTGAGAACAACATCTGTGAGCATGGTCGGCGCGGCGCGACCATCGGCGGCGCGCGTCACCGCTTGCAAAGCCGCCAGACCAATCGCATAGCTGCTGCCTTCATCGCCCAGAAGATAGCCCCAACCGCCCGCCCGCGCGTAGCGCCCTTGTGCGTCGCGCCCGTACGAGATCGAGCCTGTGCCGCTCACCAGTGCCAGTCCCCATCCGTCCGGCGTGCCTGCCGCCAGCACCAGCGTCGCATCGTTGGCAATCGTAAGCTTCACAGCCGGCCAGCACGTATTTGCCCAAGCGTTAAAGCGCTGATGATCTTCAGGCCGATCCACGCCTGCGAGGCCCAGACAAATCGCTGCAACTGGCTGCGGCTCGCATTGCGCGTCAGCGAACGCGGCCATGATGGCGCTTTCTACGGCGGCGCACGCTCGCTCAAAGCCGACCACCTGTTGATTAGACGGCCCGGCGACCCCGCGTCCCATGACCTGCCCGGCGCTATCGGACAGCAGCGCCATGGTTTTGCTGCCACCACCATCAACACCAAGAATGAACTGTGTATGTGTCATATCAATAAGAACCGAGAACTGACGAAGGACGCCTGCCCTGAGCGTGCCTGCGGTGAGATTGTCGAAGCCGTCGAAGGGATAGGCGATGGACGACGGGCGAAAGCATCAAATATCAAGCGTAAATCATCATCTTGTCACCATGTCACCGTGTCACCCGCTCATGAAAGCGCCTCCCGCACTGCACCGTTCGCGGCATGAAGTCGCTCGCGCGCTTCGGCAGGCGACACATTGGCCAAGTACGCCACAACCGCAACCTTGACATTGCCATCGCACGATTGCAGCAGCGCGCTCGCTTCGTCGGCAGATACACCGCATGCTTCCTGGACAATCCGCACCGAGCGACGCCGCAATTTATAATTCGTCGCCTGCAAATCGACCATCAGGTTCCCATACGTTTTGCCGAGCCGAATCATCACGCCGGTCGAGATCATGTTCAGCACCAATTTCTGCGCCGTGCCAGCCTTGAGCCGGGTCGAGCCGGTGATCACTTCCGGGCCAACCAGCGGCGCGATGCTGATGTCAGCGGCCGCGGCCATGGGCGAGGAAGCATTACACGCCAGACTGACTACCAGCGCGCCACGCCGCTGCGCCTCGGCCATGCCGCCCAGCACGTACGGCGTCGTGCCGCTGGCCGCGATACCCACAACACTGTCGTTCATGCTCACGTCGAGCGCCGCAATTGCCGCCGCACCAGCGTTCGGGTAATCCTCGGCATTCTCGACCGAGTGCGTCAGCGCCCGCTCGCCGCCCGCAATCACGCCGATCACCACGCCCGGCGGCACGCTGAAGGTCGGCTGGCATTCGGAGGCGTCCAGCACGCCCAGTCGCCCGGAAGTGCCTGCGCCGATGTAGATCAACCGTCCGCCGCGCCGCATGCGCTCAGCAATCGCGTCAACTGCTCGCGCGATCTGTGGCAACTCGGCGGACACTGCCTCAGGTACATGCCGATCTTCCGCGTTCATTAGCCGCAGCATGTCGAGCGTCGGCAACATGTCGATTTCCGTTGTCGCGGAGTTGCGCGCCTCGGTGAGTGTGGAGGACGATTGGGCCAAACTACTCGTCGTTACTGGTTGATCATTGGTCATTGATTGTTCGCTCATCGTCCTCCTCGGTGTGATGCTGCCAGGAACCCCACGCGCCGCGCCAGTGACCAAAGGTTGCCAGGCCGTCTGGACGTGACCACCAACCAGATCAACGACGAGCATGCTCGCTCCTATGCCTCGAACAGAAGCTGCCCGCCCACAAATGTGTGCTTCACCGCTAACGCTTCGTCAAACACCACAAGGTCGGCATCGCAGCCCGGTGCCAGGCGGCCCTTTCGCGCGAGGCCCAGCACACGGGCCGGTGTGGCTGCCGCCATGGCCAGTGCCTCAGCCAGCGAGCAGCCGCTGAAGGCGATGGTGTTCTGCACCGCCTGCGCCATGGTGAGCGTAGAGCCAGCCAGCGTGCCATCGGGAAGCCGCGCCGCCATTTCGTCAACCACCACCGTACGGTCGCCAAGCTGATAACGACCCGGCGGCATGCCCATGGCCGCCATCGCATCTGTCACCAGTGTAATCTGCTGCGGCCCCTTCACCTCCACCGCCAGTTGCACAACCGACGGGTGGATGTGGATACCGTCGGCGATCAACCCGACGACGACCGGCGATTGCAAGAGCGCGCCTGACAGGCCCGGCTCGCGGTGACCAAGCTGGTGCATGGCGTTGAACAGGTGCGTACCCCAGGTAATGCCCGCCGCAAATCCGGCCTGCGCCTGCTCAAACGTCGCATCGGAGTGGCCCGCGCTGGCGACAATGCCTTTGCTGACCAACAAATGAATTGCGTCGAGCGCGCCGGGTAGCTCCGGCGCAAGCGTCACGATGCGCACCAGCGGGTGGTCGATCCAACGAGCAAATGCCTCAAGATCAATCGAACGCAGCAGCGCGGGATCATGCGCGCCAGAACAGTTCGGGCTGAGAAACGGGCCTTCCAGATGAACGCCCAGCACCTGCGCGCCATGAATTTCACGGCTGGCCGCCGCAATTTCATCTAAACGCCGCCCGTACAACTCCCATGGCGACGTGATCACGGTCGGCACGAACGACGTGACGCCAGTGGCAGGCAGCCGCGCGGCAACATCGGCAACGCTGCGCCCATCGGTCGTAAAGTCGTGGCCCCAACCGCCATTCAGCTGGAGATCGATCATGCCGGGCGCAATTACGCCGCGCGTCGTGAAGTCCGCCGCCGGGTCGGCCCCGCGCGTCACCGCAGTGATCTGACCATCTTCGACATGCACCGTTGCATCGACGATCTGTGCATCAGGGAGCAGCACTGGCCCGCTGAGCGTCGCCTTGTTCATGGAGTTCTATCCTTAAATCGTATAATGGAGTTGCGTGACGAGTCGTCACAGAGTACCACAGCTTTGTAGTGGCGGCAAACTGCTCCGGCGTGGTCCACAGATGGTATACTGAACATGCATTTCGCTTATCAATCACCATGACGAAAGGTACACTATGTCAAGCTCGCCACGTGTTGTTGCGCTGGGCGGCGGCGGCGGCGCAACACAGGTGCTGCGCGCAGCCCAGGCTTTCACCGACCAACTGACGGCCGTGATCGCCGTGACGGATACGGGCCGCTCGACCGGCCTGGCACGCTCGATCGGCGGCATTCCCGCACCGGGCGACCTGCGCGCCACGATCGCGGCCTTCGCCTCCGACCAACTCATGGCCGACCTGCTGCAATATCGCTTCAGCGGCGCGGGCATTCCGCAGCTTGAGGGGCATGGCGTTTGGCAATCTCTTACTGGCCGCGCTTTCTAACGTAACCGGAGATTTCGCGCAGGCCGTCGAGCGGGCGGCGCAAATGGCGGGCTGCGCGGCGCAGGTGCTGCCGGTTTCCACCGCCGATACGCATCTGTGCGCCGAACTGGCCGACGGCACGACTGTCGATGGCGAGGTCAACGTGCGCGGCTTGAACAAGCCGCCGATCCAGCGCGTGTTCCTGCGTAACGATGCACCTGCCTATTCGCTCGTGCTGGAGGCCATCCGCGATGCTGATCTGGTCGCGCTTGGCCCCGGCAGCCTGTTCACAACGATCCTGGCCGGGCTGCTGCTCGACGGCGTGGCCGACGCGCTGCGCGACACGCGCGGGCAGGTGATCTACATTTGCAACACGACCACACAGCCAGGCCAAACCGACGGTTACCGGGCGGTCGATCATGTGCGGCGCATTGTGGAGCTGGTTGGGACAGATATTGTCGACGTGGCGGTGATTAACCGCAGCCAGCCCGATGCGGCAGCATTGCAGCAGTACGAGGCCGAAGGGCTGTATTTGCTGCGGCCCGACGACGACGAGATTGCTGCGATCGCCGCGCTCGGCGTGCAGCCGCTGGTGCGCGACCTGACGGAAGGCATCGGTCAGAAGCGCGCGATCTGGAACAAGCAGGACACCGTGCGGCACAGCCCCGACGCGCTGCGCGCAGTGCTGTGTGAAGTTTTGGCAAGATGACAGGATGACGGGGTGACAAGGGAACTAATAGGATTACTGTGTAGGGGCGAAGCATTTTGGTACTTACTCCTGCTCTTCTAGCGACATCTGTTATCCAAAATGCTTCGCCCCTACTCCATCTCCGCTTGTCCCGGTTCTTTAACCTTTGTTCCTGATTTTCCTTTGTCCTTTGTGCCTTTGTGGTGAATTATGAATAACCCCACACGCCTGATGCGCAGCATGCTGTTCGTTCCGGCCTCGCGCCCCGACATGATCGCGAAAGCCGCCCGCAGCGACGCCGACGCGGTCTGCATCGACCTGGAGGACGCCGTCGCGCCGAATGACAAAGAACGAAGCCGAGCGAACATTGTGCAAGCGTTCAACGAACTGGATTGGGGCGGGCGTGTGCGCATGTTCCGCATCAACGGCCTGGACACACCATGGGCCTACCGCGACCTGATCGAGGTCGTCGAGGCGGCTGGGGAGCACATCGATCTCGTCATGCTGCCCAAGGCAAACCGCGCCGCCGATGTGCAGTTCGTCGATACGCTGCTGACACAGATTGCCATGCGGCAGAGCTTTTCCAACCACGTCGGCATCGAGGCGCAGATCGAGACGGCGCAGGGCTGTCTGAACGCGGGCGAGATTGCGGCACGCCTCGCCACGTCTGGAGGCGCTGATCTACGGGTCGGGCGATTACGCCGCGTCGGTGCGCATGCCGCTCGCTAGCATCGGCGACTTCGACGCCAACGACGCCGTGTACCCCGGCCATCGCTGGCACTACGTCATGCACACGATCGTCGTGGCGGCGCGCGCCAACGGGCTGCGCTGCATGGACGGGCCGTTTGCCGGCATCCGCGACCAGGAAGGGCTGGAGCGGGCATGCCGCATTGCGCGGGCGATGGGCTTCGATGGCAAGCAGTGCATTCACCCCGGCCAACTTGCGGTGGTCAACCAGATTTTCGCGCCGTCGCCTGAAGAGATCACATGGGCGACAAAGGTTGTCGCTGCCTACCAGCAGGCACAGCAGGAAGGGCGCGGCGCAATCATGGTTGACGGCAAAATGATCGACGCGGCCAACATCCGCATGGCGCAGACGATTGTGGAGCAGCAGGCAGTCCTATCCGCGAAGGACGCGAAGGATATGGATCAGGAACCATGATGTTGAGAAGTCTTTGTCATGCTGAACCCTTCGGCTGCGCTCAGGACAGGCTCCGTGAAGCATCCTGTTGACTAACGATGAAGCAGCCCTCACCCCCGGCCCCGCTCCCGTCGCGACGGGAGCGGGGTGGCGCGGAGCGACGGGGTGAGGGAAATTGCAAGCAGTTACCTGGATTTAACACTCCTCCTCCCCGACCGCCGCGCGCAGCAGTGCCGCCCCGCGATCCTGCTGGTACGCCGCGACGACCTCCTTGATCATGGCGTCGAACTGCTCCTGCGTGTAGTTCAGTTGTGAGGCCAACTTAACAACCCACGGCTGAACCTGTTGCAGTTGCGCATGACCAATGCTCTGAAGCAGCAAAAAGCTAAGCGCAACAAGCCGCAATCCTGCGTCCAGTTGTTCTTGTTGTGCTGCCATGATACCTAGATTTGCCCAGGTCGCCGCCTCGCCCGCTTTGTCGCCAATCGCCTGCCGCATCTGGAGTGCCCGCTGGAAGCTGGCCCGCGCCGCCCCGTACTTCCCTTCGTAAACGTCCACCGTCGCCAGATTGTGCCAGGTCGCCGCCGCGCCCGCTTGGTCGCCAATCGCCTGCCGCATCTGGAGTGCCCGCTGGAAGCCCGCGCGCGCCGCCGGGTAGTTGCCTTCTTCGAGGTCCACCGTTGCCAGCGCGTGAAGGGTCGCCGCCGCGCCCGCTTGGTCGCCAATCGCCTGCCGCATCTGGAGTGCCCGCTGGAAGCCCGCGCGCGCCGCCCCGTACTTCCCTTCGTTCATGTCCACCGATGCCAGATTGTGCCAGGTCTGCGCCGCGCCCGCTTGGTCGCCAATCGCCTGCATAATCTTTTGCGCCCGCTGGAAGCCCGCGCGCGCCGCCCCGTACTTCCCTTCGTTCATGTCCACCGATGCCAGATTGTGCCAGGTCTGCGCCGCGCCCGCTTGGTCGCCAATCGCCTGCATAATCTTTTGCGCCCGCTGGAAGCCCGCGCGCGCCGCCCCGTACTTCCCTTCGTTCATGTCCACCGATGCCAGATTGTGCCAGGTCTGCGCCGCGCCCGCTTGGTCGCCAATCGCCTGCCGCATCTGGAGTGCCCGCTGGAAGCCCGCGCGCGCCGCCCCGTACTTCCCTTCGTTCATGTCCACCGATGCCAGATTGTGCCAGGTCTGCGCCGCGCCCGCTTGGTCGCCAATCGCCTGCCGCATCTGGAGTGCCCGCTGGAAGCCCGCGCGCGCCGCCCCGTACTTCCCTTCGTTCATGTCCACCGATGCCAGATTGTGCCAGGTCGCCGCCTCGCCCGCTTGGTCGCCAATCGCCTGCCGCATCTGGAGTGCCCGCTGGAAGCCCGCGCGCGCCGCCGGGTAGTTGCCTTCTTCGAGGTCCACCGTTGCCAGCGCGTGAAGGGTCGCCGCCGCGCCCGCTTGGTCGCCAATCGCCTGCGCATCCTGTAGCGCCTGCTGGAAGCTGGCCCGCGCTGCCGGGTAGTTGCCTTCTTCGAGGTCCACCGTTGCCAGCGCGTGAAGGGTCGCCGCCGCGCCCGCTTGGTCGCCAATCGCCTGCTTGATAGCCAATGCTTGCTGGAAGCTGGCCCGCGCTGCCGGGTAGTTGCCTTCTTCGAGGTCCACCGTTGCCAGCGCGTGAAGGGTCGCCGCCGCGCCCGCTTGGTCGCCAATCGCCTGCGTAAGCCTTTGCGCCTGCTGGAAGCTGGCCCGCGCTGCCGGGTAGTTGCCTTCTTCGAGGTCCACCGATGCCAGCTGGTGCCAGGTCGCCGCCTCGTTTTTCTGATCGCCGGCTGTCTGAGATAATTCTTGCGCGCGCTGGTACTCTGCCCGCGCCGCCTTGTAGTCGCCACGATCATCAAAGGAGCGACCGAGCCAGAGATGAGTTACGGGATGGTCGTCGTGCTCAAGCAATTCGCGGTTGAGCCGCTCCTGCTCGCCGTACAGGCCACGGCGGCTGTACGCGCCACTGATTCGCGCCGTCACTTCACGGGCCAGGTCGTACACGCCGGCCGCCATGTACTGCGCCCGCGCCTCCAGCAGGCAGTCGGTCCAGATCAGGCCAAGCTCGCCCTCGCGCTCCTGTTGGTCCATGTCGCGCAGGTAGTCGCCCGCCGCGCGGTGCGCTGCTATGCGGTCTTCGTCGCTCAGTCGCTCCGAATGAAGCAGCCAGCCGCGCAGCACCGGGTAGACCGACCATAGCTCACCGCTGCCGCGCTCGCGCTCAGGGAAGGCCAGCGCGCGCTGCTGCCACTCGCGGGTCATGGCCGGAAGCGGCTCGGCAGGCAGCCTGGTCACCGCTGCCAGCCCTTCGAACGACACGGCCACGCCGTAGACTGCCGCGCGGCACAGCGCCTGCTGCGACTCGGCAGGCAGGTAGCTGTACAGCCGCGCCGTCACAATCGCGTTGCAGTATTCGTTGCGCAGCTCCGTCAGCCGGTCGGGCGTAGCGTCGGCGGGCAGCGCTGATTGTTGCAGCGCAGCGCGCAGGTCGTCGGCGGGCATGTCGCGCAGTACCTCGCGGATCTGGAGCAGAAAGCGCGGCGTGCCGCCCAGCAGGCGGTGCAACTGCTGGAGCAGCGTGGTGGAAAGGCCGCCGCTGCGGTAGCGCTGCTCCACCACGTCGTCGCGCAGCAGGAACTTCAAGAACGCGCTGTACGGGAAGTCGCCCAACTGCTCCTCGCGCGCGGTCATCGGCAACTGCGGCAGGTCGGCGGGCAGATAGCGGCTGGTGACGATCGCCCGCGACTGACCGAGCGGGTTGCGCACCAGATCGGTGTAAAACGCCGCCATGTCCGAATCGAGGAAGCTGCGGCTTTGCTCGTCGAGGTTGACTTCCAGATTGTCCAGCACCAGCACGAACCGCGCCTGCTTGAGCATGCCGACGGCATCTTGCAGGCGCTGCGCCACCGGCTGCTGTGGATCGGAGATACGCTTATCGACAATCCGCAGGCGGCGGGCCAGCACGTCGTCGCCACCGGCTTCATGATCGTCAGCCGCCTCGCGGAAGGCACGCCCAAACACGTCGAGCAACCGGGCGCTGCTGAGCGGATTGGTGTTGGTGCTGGAAATGGCTATGATGCGAAAGCCATCTGTTTCGAGCCTGCGCGCCAGCCGGGTCGCCAGCGTGCTTTTGCCCGCGCCGCCGATGCCAGTCAGCACGACGGCATGCAGTTCGCCGGTGCGCAACTTCGGCAGGAGCCGCTGCAACTCGCGCCGCCGCCCGACAAATTGTTCGGCGCGGCCCTGCTCGTTCATGCCGTCGAGTGAGTCCTGGAGCATGTTCGGGCGCGGCGGCGGTTCCGCCGCGCGGCGAAGATTAGGGTCGAACACCTGGCTCTGTGTGCTGGCGGCGTACAGTACCGGCAGCGTCCATGACGGATCGCCGCGCTCCGCGCACTGCTTGAAGATCGCCTGGCGCGCCTGGGTCAACGCGCGGTCCACTGGCTGGCCGGATGCCAGCGTTTTGTAGAACGTAGCGGCGAAGTTCGTCGCCGTGTCGTCAGCGATTGAGGCCGCCCAACCGATTGCCAGCGGCACGGCGGTGCTCACCAACCCCTGACAAATCCCGCCGATTGCATCAACAGGCGGCGTCTTGCCGCTCTGGCAGCCACTGATGAACGCGCACTGCACGGTGCTGCCAGCGAATAGCTCATTTCTGATCTGCTCGGACGAATGAAGATCGGTGTGACCGCGCTCGTCCTCGAACGCAAAATAGCCCAGCCCGTCGTCGCGCACAATACCATGGCCGGTCAAATGCACGACGTGCGGCTGAAATTCGTTGATTCGGTCGCGCAGTTCCTCGAACGTGCCGAGATCGCCTGAGTCGAACGCGACATTGTTGCCAGCGCTGGCAATCGCCTGGAGCAATGCCTGTTCCTCGCGCTCGTAGTCCAGCGTCGCCTGGTCGCTGGGCGCGCAGGCCACGAACAGAATCCGCAGCGGTCGCGCTGGCAGCGCACCGTTGAAGGGCGACAACACATCATTGGCGCGCGGCAGGCGGCGAATCGGGAGCGTCAGGTCGCAGCCGAGGAAATCGCGGCCAGGCGGTCGCAGCAATTCCCATGGCAGATTCAGAATGCTGGCCACGTCGGAGGCAATCACTGAGCATGCGCGGCGCGCCTGCCGGAGCACGCTGTTCAATCGCAGACCAATGCGGCGCGAGCCACAGGTTGAACAGCGCGGTGCCAAGTTCGTGCTGCGCCTCCGCTGCGAGTTGCGGCATCAGGCCGCTCTCGAACATGCCGTTGAACTGACTGGCAAGGTTGCGCATCTCGCGAGCCTGAGCGGGCGCGACGCTCTGATTGCTGGCAACGACATCCGTACCGACGCGCACATGGTAGACGAACGCCTGACCGGCAACCGCGCCGGTTTCGCGGATATTCAGCGTAATCAACGTTAGAGCTTGGGGCATGGCAAACCTCGGGATCGCAGAGATAAACAGGCGAACATCGAACCTCATAGGTTCGTCATTCGTTAAAACGAACGGCTCATGATCTGCAAACCCGCATTGCGGGTTTCGGCAGCTTTAGGCGTCGGTTTCAACCGATGCCGTGCGGTTCTCTATTAGCTGTCGGGCGGAGCGCTGCTGGAAGGTGTTGTAGCTTCAGCAGCCTGTTGAGCGCACCACGCTTCTTTCGACACGCGAGCGACCGCCATCAATGAAACAACGACAAGCGGCATAATCAAGCCTACTTCTATCCCGCCAAGCTGTGTCCCAATTGCGGCAGAAACGCTCGACACAAGCACGTTGATGGTGACGTGACCTTCTTTGCCGAAGGTATCGCGCAGGTTGGCATAGCGCGGGTCATCGGTGCAGATCAGCAAGCGAACCTGCTCTTTGACGTGTGCCCAGAAATTATCTGGCACACTTGTGGCCGCCTTGGTGCCTAACACTTGGGGGCTGGTAGTAAGCAGATGGCCGATCTGATCAAGATCGAAGCCCTGCGTTTCCCAATCGCGGATGTTCGCCGAAGTGGTGGGCGGAAGCGTGGAAAGCAGATCGCGCTCTGAAAAGACCGGAAGCGGAACGGTCATCGAAGCTCCTTCCAGTGCTTGCAATAACAAAATATTGGTGCTACGGTATTGTAGCATGGCGCTTACCGCATTGTCGATAACATCTTTGTCACACAAAGTGAACGTGCATGAAGTTCTGTGTGGCATGAGTTCGAGGAAACGCAATGAACACAGGCCGCTGCTACGAAGATTTCACCGTCGGCGACGTGTACCAGCACCCGGTCGGTCGAACGGTCACCGAAACCGACAACGTCTGGTTTACGCTGCTGACCGTCAACAACAATCCGATTCATTTCGACAAGCACTACGCCGCGCAGACCGAGTGGGGCCGCCCGCTGGTCGATTCGACCTTCACGCTGGCGCTGGTCACCGGGCTGTCGGTGAGCGACATGTCGCAGTACGCCGTGAATCTCGGCTGGGATGCCGTGCGGCTGCCCGCGCCGGTGTTCGAGGGCGACACGATTTACGCCCAGAGCGAAGTGATCAGCATGCGCAGAGTCACAGTCGCGTCCGCACATGGGCATCGTTCAATTCAAAACCGTTGGCTACAATCAGGATGGCGTGGTCGTAATCGAGTTCCAACGCACGATCATGGTCTACAAGCGCGATTATTTGCCGCAGCGCCCAGCACCAAAACTACGGCAATGATACAGTAACCGCAGATGTACGCCGATAAACGCCGATTTTTTAACCTATCGGCGTTCATTTGTATTCATCTGCGGTTTCATTCAAAGCTCCACGCCTGCATCGCGTAAGTCGCGCTCAAGCTGCTCGGCATCGGTGAAATGAATTGTGTGCATGCCAAGGATGCGCGCGACCTCGACGTTCATCGGGCGGTCGTCAATGTACAGGCACTCATCGACATGGCGCTGGCTGATCTGCAGCGCGCGATTGTAATGCTCCGGCTGCGGCTTGAGCAGACCGAGATAGCACGAGGTAAAGAATGCGCTGAACATGTCGCGCAGGCCGAAGCGCTCGATGCGATACTCGTTGAGCTCGCGCGACTCGTTGTTTATCGTCATGAGTTGGTAGCGCCCGCTTTCGCACAGCTTACGCACAAGTTCCAGCGTCGCTCCCATAGGCGTCGAGAGTTGCTCGATGGCAGCGCGCACATCAGCAGACGTGAACGAGCGCGGCTCGTAGAATAATGTCCATTTCAGGTAATCGTCGAGCGTCAGAAAGCCGCGCTCAAGGCTATCGACAATCTGGCGGTGGCGGCTGTCAAACGCCTCGTAGTCGAAGCCAAACTGCTCCGCGATCACATGCCGCTGCTCGTGGTCCCAGCCGTTGCTCAGGCACACGCCACCGATATCAAAGAAAAGCGTAGTAATTGCACTCATGTTGCCTCCTAATGCTATACTTGCGCTGGCATTATCTGTGCCGCTATGAAGATCGCACCAAATGCTTATGCCTTTGGGATAAAGGAGGAAATATGAGTACAAGCTCCGCACCGCTGCTTCAATGCCCGGCATGGCAGGCGCTCGGCGCGCATTATCAGGACATCCGCGACGTACACCTGCGCACGTTATTTGCCGAGGACGATACGCGCGGCGAGCGGCTCGCCGTCGAGGCTGTCGGCCTGTACTTCGATTATTCCAAGCACCGCGTGACCGATGAGACGATCAAGCTGCTGATACAACTGGCAAACGAGAGCGGCTTGCGCGAGCGGATTGACGCCATGTTCAGCGGCGAGAAGATCAACACGACTGAAGGACGCGCCGTGCTCCACGTGGGGTTGCGAGCGGAGCGCGACCAGACGATTACGGTTGACGGTGCGAACGTCGTGCCGGAAGTCCACGAGGTGCTCGACAAGATGAGCGCCTTTGCCAAGCGGGTGCGCGACGGCATCTGGACTGGTTACACCGGCAAACGCATCCGCAATGTCGTCAACATTGGCATCGGCGGCTCCGACCTGGGACCGGTGATGGCGTATGAGGCGCTGAAGCACTACAGCGACCGCGCCATGACCTTCCGCTTCGTATCCAACGTGGACGGCACCGACTTCGCCGAGGCGACGCATGACCTCGATCCCGAAGAAACACTGTTCATCGTCGCGTCGAAGACCTTCACGACACTGGAAACAATGACCAATGCCCGTACCGCGCGCGCATGGCTGCTCGATGCGCTCCACGATGAGACGGCGGTTGCCAAGCACTTCGTGGCCGTCTCGACCAACGCCGACGAAGTTTCCAAGTTCGGCATCGACACGGCTAACATGTTCGGCTTCTGGGATTGGGTCGGCGGGCGCTACTCGATGGATTCAGCGATCGGCCTTTCGACCATGCTGGCAATCGGACCGAACGGCTTCCGCGAGATGCTCCAAGGCTTCCATGCCATGGACGAGCACTTCCGCACCGCACCGTTCGAGCAGAACCTACCGGTGCTCATGGGCCTGCTCGGCATCTGGTACAACAATTTCTTTGGCGCGCAGACGGTGGCTGTGCTGCCGTACGACCAGTATCTCAAACGCTTCCCAGCGTATCTCCAGCAATTGACCATGGAGAGCAACGGCAAATCCACCACGCTGGACGGCAAGACAGTCGAGTACCAGACCGGACCGATCTACTGGGGCGAGCCAGGCACCAACGGCCAGCACTCGTTCTACCAACTCATCCACCAGGGCACCAAGCTGATTCCGTGCGATTTCATCGGCTTCGCGCAGACGCTCAACCCGCTCGGCAATCACCACAACATGCTCATGGCAAATATGTTCGCACAGGCCGAGGCGCTGGCGTTCGGCAAGACTGCCGAAGAAGTAGCCACTGAGGGTGTCAAGGCCGACCTTGTGCCGCACCGCACGTTCGAAGGCAATCATCCTTCCACAACGATTCTGGCCGAGCGCCTGACGCCCGCGATGCTCGGCAAACTGGTGGCACTGTACGAGCACAGCGTGTTTACGCAGGGCGCGATCTGGCAGATCGACTCGTTTGATCAGTGGGGCGTGGAGCTTGGCAAGGTGCTGGCGAACCGCATCATCCCTGAGCTTGGCGATGCCAAGCCGGACCTCAAGCATGACAGCTCGACCAACGCGTTGATTCGACGCTACCGGGAAGAAAGAACGCAGAAGTAAGGGTGATATGACATCTGACCACACCGACGTTCTTGTGATCGGCGCGGGCGCCGCGGGGCTGATGGCTGCGCGCGAACTTAGCCAGGCAGGTTTGACCGTGCGCCTGCTGGAAGCGCACGACCGGCTGGGCGGACGCATGTACACGCTCCAAGATCCGCGCTACCCATACCAGTCGAACTTGGCGCGGAATTCGTACACGGCAAACCGCCCGAATTGTTTGGCATTGCGCGCGCCGCCAACCTGCCGCTGTACGAGGTCATGGGCGAAAGCTGGTGGTCGGAAAACGGCACGCTCCGCACTGCCGACGACCGCTGGGAAATGGTTGGCGAAATCTTCGCGCGCATCGTGCAGCATGACGGCCCTGATGAGTCCTTCGCACGGTTCATTGCTCCGTTTCTGAACAACGAGCGCACCCGCGATGCGGCGCAGTTCGCCATGAATTACGTTCAAGGATTCGACGCCGCATGGCCTGACCGGATTGGCGTGCGCGGGCTACTTCGCGAGCAGCAAGCCGAGGATGCAATCGAAGGCGACCGCGCGTTCCGCTTCGTCGGCGGCTACGCGGGCGTGGTGCGCTGGCTCCACGGCGGCCTCGATCCGGCGCGCTTTGCGCTACATCTCAGCACCGTCGTCACCAACATTCAGTGGCAGCCGGGACACGTGGTTGTCATCGCGCAGCCACGGGTGGGGCAGCCGCGCCATTTTGAGGCTCCATGCGCGCTGGTCACGCTGCCGCTCGGTGTGCTTCAAGCTGAGGCTGACATGGCGGGCAGCGTGCGCTTCGAGCCGCCGCTGCCGGACAAAGAGGCTGCAATCCAACGACTGGAGATGGGGCAGGCCATTCGCGTTGTGTTGCACTTCCGCGAGCGCTGGTGGGCAAATTCGGCGCTGCTCCACGTGCAAACTGATGCCCCGCAGGACCAGCTTAGCTTTATGCTGTCGCGCGACGAGTGGATGCCGACGTGGTGGACTAGTTACCCGCTCATCACGCCGATGCTGGTCGGCTGGGCAGGCGGCCCAGTGGCGGCGCAGTACGCGGGCCACGACGAGGCATTTATCATCGACCATGCGCTCGACGCGCTGACGCGAATAACTGGCGTGGCGCGGGCACGCATCGAAGACATGCTTGTGGTAGCCTACACGCATGAATGGACCAGCGACCCGTTTGCGCGCGGCGCGTACAGCTACGTGCCGGTGAATGGACGAGAGGCACAGCAGCAGCTTGCCGCGCCGGTGGATGGCACATTGTTCTTCGCGGGCGAGGCCACCGAAACCGACGGCCACCATGCCACCGTGCATGGCGCGTTGGCGACCGGGCAGCGGGCAGCGAGGGAGATTATCGCGCGATTACGGTAGAAGTAGGACTACAGAAAGCAGAAACCGCAGATGCACGCCGATGAACGCAGATGTAGATAATGTGGTACTGCTTTCTCTGTGTCCTCTGTGGCTAAAAGTAAACCATCGGCGTGCATCTGTATTCATCGGCGGTTTCTTCAAGAAAAGATCATGCGCACGTTCATCCGGCTGAAAAACCAACGCTCACTCAAGCTGCCGCCGGAGTTCAGCGACATCAGCGACATACGCTATGCCGATGAGCTTGTTGCGGCGTTTTTGCAGCGCTTCACGCGGCACGGTGACGTGGTCTTCGATCCCTTTGCGGGCTTTGGCACCACGCTGCTCGTCGCGGAAGCAATGAACCGCGAAGCATGGGGCGTCGAGTTCGATGCACAGCGCGTCGCATACATTCGCTCGCTGCTGCCCGAACCGGCGCGCATCATTCATGGCGACTCACGCGAGCTTGCGCAGTACAATCTTCCACCGTTCGACTTCTCAATCACTTCGCCGCCCTACATGACCGAGCACGACGATCCGATGCACGCGCTGACGAACTATTCCACACCAACGGAGGGCTACACAGCGTATCTTCAGCAGCTACAAACCGTTTACAAGCAGATGCGCTATTTGATGAAGCCAGATGCAAAAGTTGTACTAGAAGTGTCAAACCTAAAGAGCGAGAGCGGCGTTACAATACTGGCGTGGGACGTGGCGCGGGCGGTTGGAGAAGTGCTGCGCTTCGAAGGCGAGATTGTGATCGGCTGGGACCACTATGATTATGGCTACGATCATAGTTATTGTTTGGTGTTCAGCCGACCTGAGTCATGAGGAGGCCATCGACCTTGTCTTATCCAAGGTACGCCCGGCGCACGCGGTCGTCCTGGAGCAATTCTGCGCCGTTTCCGCTGGTCGTGATGTGACCCGTCTCCAGCACGTAGCCACGGTCAGCATGTTGCAGCGCCAGATTGGCATTCTGCTCGACCAGCAGAATCGTCACGCCAGTTGCGCGCAGGTCGTCGATAATGCTGAAAATCTCGCGCACGATAATCGGCGCGAGGCCCAGGCTCGGCTCATCGAGCAGCAGCAGGCGCGGTCGGCTCATGAGGGCGCGGGCGATTGCGAGCATCTGCTGCTCGCCGCCGGAAAGCGTCCCGGCGAGTTGCGCGCGGCGCTCTTTGAGGCGCGGAAAGCGCTGAAACTGGCGCTCAATGTCGGCTTGCACCTCGGCTTTGTCGGCGCGGGTGTATGCGCCAAGCAGCAAGTTATCGTAGACGGACTGCCGGGCCAGCATGCGCCGCCCTTCCGGACTCTGTGCGATGCCGAGCCTCACCACCTCGTCGGGCCGCAGACGGGTGATATCGCGCCCGCCGTAGATAATGTGCCCGGCGCGAGGGTTGACGATCCGTGAGATCGCGCGCAGTGTGGTGCTTTTGCCCGCGCCATTCGCGCCAATCAGGGTGACAACCTCGCCGGGGTACACGGACATGTTCACATCTTGCAGCGCCTGAATGCCGCCATAGTTGACCGAGAGATTGCGAATTTCAAGTAGGGGCGTCTGCGTGGGAGCCGAGTCAGCGGGCGGTGAGTTCGGGCATGGCGCGCATCATTCGTCTCCCAGGTAGGCTTCAATTACGGCGCGGTCATTCTGCACCTCCGCCGGGTCGCCAAGCGCAATCAGCTTGCCAAAGTTGAGCACCGCAATTCGTTCGCACAAGCCCATGACGAGCGGAACGTGGTGCTCGATCAGGATCACCGTCAGATTGAAGCGGCCGCGAACGTCGCGAATGAAATCGCTCAAGCCTTGTTTCTCATTTGTGTTCATGCCAGCCGCTGGCTCGTCGAGCAGCAGCAACTGCGGCTCCAGTGCGAGCGCGCGCGCAATCTCAAGCCGCCGTTGGTCGCCGTAGGGCAGATTGTGCGCCTCGACATGCGCGCGGTCACCGAGTCCAACGAGTGACAGCAACTCGAACGCGCGGCTGCGCGTGGCGTGCTCTTCGTCGCGGGCGGGCGGCAGGCCGAAGATGCCGCGCATCAGGCTGCTGCGGGTGTGAATATGCCGGGCGATCATGACATTTTCCAGCACCGACAACGTGCCGAACAGCCGCACGTTCTGAAATGTGCGCGCAATGCCGCGCTTGGCGATACGATACGGCTTTTCGCCAGTGATGTTTTGGCCCTGGTACAACACTGCGCCGCTTGACGGAAGGGTCAGACCGGTGAGCATGTTGAACAGCGTGGTTTTGCCCGCGCCGTTTGGCCCAATCAGGCCGAAGATTTCGCCGGGCTGCACCTCGAACGACACGTTGTTCACTGCCAGGAGGCCGCCGAACTGCCGCGTCAAGCCTTGCACATGCAGCACGCTTTGTGTGGATGCGGATGAGGCAGCGTGGGTAATTGTTGCCGATGGGTGCGTCATATGTGTTCTCGCAACGGAGGCTTGTCGCTCGTTGGCTGCCCAGTGACAGACGGCACTGCGCGGCGCGGCCCAATGCCGAGCAGGCGCGGCGTGATCAAGCCTTGTGGAAAGAAGATCGTGCTGAGCGCCAGCAGCAGGCCGTAAATAATCGTGCGCCCATCGGCCAGAAACTGCGCCACACCCGGCGGCAACAGGCCGATGCCAGCCAGCGAGCGCAACAGTTCAGGTAGCGCGGTCAACACCAGCCCGCCGACAATTGGTCCGACAAACGTGCGCGAGCCGCCAATCAGCACAAACGCCAGCACGTTGATGCCGGTATCAAACGTTCCCTGCCGCGCGTTCCATGCGTCGAGCAGGTGCGCGCTGAGCGCGCCGACCATGCCCGCCACAATCGCGCCGAGCGTGAAGGCCAGCACCTTGTAGTACGTCGGGTTGATGCCCATGGCGTCGGCGGCTAACTCATCCTCGCGCAGCGCCACAAACGCGCGCCCGGCCCGAATACGTTCCAGACGATACACGAACCAGCCGCTGATCAGGAGCAGCGGCAGCGCCAGCCACATGTACTGAATTTGCGTCCCAAACGGCTGCGGGATGTTGAACACGCCTACCGCGCCGCCAGTGACCGGCTCGAAGGCTTGCACCAGCGACAGCACCCGCACGATCTCGACAAATGCGATTGTCGCCAGCGCAAGGTAGATGCCGCGCAGCCGCAGCGCCGGAATGCCAACCAGCACCGCCAGTGCGCCCGACACTAACCCGCCGACGACCATCTCCAGCACGACCAGCCAGACCGGGTACAAACCACCGGCTATAGGAAAGAGCTTGGTCGACATGTACGCGGCGATGTAGCCGCCAATTGCGTAAAAGCCGGGGCTGGCGAGCGACAACTGCCCGGCCATCAGCGGCAGGTACAGCGACAGCGCGAGCACTGCCGCCAAAACCATCGAGACGAGCAGGAAGCCATTGTCAACGAAAAAAGCTGCCATAACAACCGCTTACACCTTCTGCACCACGGCACGCCCAAGCAGCCCTTGCGGACGCGCGAGTAGCATGATGAACAGCAGCGCGAACGCAATCGCATCTTTGTATTCGACATACGCGGGCGGCACGAACGCCTCGATCAGCCCAAGCAGCAAGCCGCCAACCACCGCGCCGGGAATGTCGCCCAGGCCGCCCAGGATGATCACGGCCAGACCCTTCAGGCCGAACGCGATGCCAAAGTACGGCCCGGCAATGCTGACGCTCAGACCGATCAGCGTGCCAGCCACCGCGCCGAGAAAGCCGCTAATAAAAAAGGTCAGGCGAATCAGGCGGTCGGTGTTGATGCCGAGCAAACTCGACGTCGTCGCGTCTTCGGCGATGGCCCGCAGCGCCCGACCAAGTGTCGTGCGATTCATGACAAGCGTCAGCGCGACGACAATCAGCATGGAGGCGATAAAGATTACAATCTGCACCGTGCGCACCGGCACCGGCTGCGTCGCGCTGCCGAAGTTCACCGCTGGCGGTAGCCCACCAAGCACATTGCCCGGATAGGAAAAATTCTCCGCCCCAACGAGATACTGAATAATGTTGACGATTGCAATCGTGACGCCCAGGCTTGACACCAGCGTGAGCAGCGGGTCGGCCCCGCGTTCACGCAGCGGGCGGAAAAACGCATACTCGATGCCGATGCTTACCAGCCCAGCCAGCGCCGCGCCAGCGATCAACGCCAGCCAAAACGGCAGACCGAACGGCAGCCCTTTATCTGCCAGCAGCCCATTGAAGCCAAATTTTGCACCAGTCAGCGTGTAGGTAAAATACGCGCCGAGTGTGAACACCGCCGCATGCGCGAAGTTAATGATGCGCAGGATCGAGAAGACCAACGTGTAGCCGAGCGCAAAGATCGCGTAGACCCCGCCGATCGCCAGACCGTTGAGCGTGTTTTGCAAAATGAAGGTGGTGTTCATGGTGAAAGTTCTCTATGCCGCATGACCCACGCGATTACATGGTCATGCGGCATGAGGCATGCAACGCGTTACTGCAAGAACTGGAATGTGCCGGTCGTGCCGTCCGGGTTCATCTTGATCTGCGCAACGTAGAACTGCTTCTGATTGATTTCCGCGCCACCATTGGGCACCTTGGTGAACCCAACTTCGCCGAGTGGCGTCTGATACGTTCCCGATTGAATTTGCTGGTTCAACGCCGTGCGGAGCGCGCCAAGGTCCATCTGCGCGATTGGGCTTTTCTTGTCGAGCGCCGTCAACGCATCAACCGCAATCTGCACGCATGAGAATGCCTGCGCAGGAATCTGGCCGGGGTCGGCGTTCTTCTGCGCCTTGTACAACGCGCTCCAGTCCTTGTTGATCGGCGTATCGAGCGATGGGCTGTACGCCTGCGCTACCAGGATGCCGTCACATTGCGCCTGGCAGACAGAATAAATGCGCGAGGTATTAAAGCCATTGCCGCCCACGATCAACCCCTTGTACCCAAGCTCGCGTAGCTGCTTGACCAGATTGCCGCCATCTGAGGCCAGGCCAGAAATAACAATGAGATCGGGCTGCGCATTGAGCATGGCCGTGGCCTGCGTGGTGAAATCGGTGTCTTTGGTGGAAAAGGTCTGCACCGTGACCAGATCGAGCTTGAATGTATCGGTGATCGCGTTCTGAAATGTCACCGTTTCAGACTTACTAAACGCGTCGTCCTGTGCAAAACCAACCGCCACCTTCTTGATATTCGGGTCGATCTTCAATGCTGCTTGGATCGCATTAGGCGCGACCTTAGATATTGGCGCGGAGACGCGCGTGACATATTCACCAATCTGCGGAATGCCTTGCGCTGTATTCGATGGCGCGAGCACCGGCACCTTGGCCTGCACCGCGATCTTGTCGGCGGCAAAGGCCTGCTGCGACAGCGTCGGCCCGACGATTGCAACGACCTTATCGTTGTTAATCAGCGTCTGGAAAGCATTGATCGCGCCCGCCTCGTCGCCGCCGGTGTCCTGGATCATGAGCTTGATCGGGCGGCCATTCACACCGCCTTTTTTATTGAAGTAATCTTCGGCGATCTTCGCTCCGTCAACCTGATCCTGGCCCAACAGCGCAACATTGCTGGTCTGCGCGACAGCAAGGCCAATTGGGATCGGTTCGCCTGACGCTGCACTGCCGGACGCGCCTGATGCTGTGCTGTCGGACGCGGCAGTCGGAGCAGCCGACTCCGCATTGGTGTTGGAGGCAGATGCAGCCGAATTAGAAGCATTGGTATTGGACGACTCAGAACCAGAAGCATTGGTGTTCGACGAGGACGATTGCCCGGTGGTGGGCGCTGAACCCTGCCCGCAGGCGCTCAACAGCAAGGCCAGAACGACGAGAAGCCACGATAAGCGAACGGTGATACGTGCCATGCACTTCCTCCTACATCTACAATGATGTGTGTCAGCAGCAACTATATGCGTGCGTGCGCCTTCTCTATAACCATGTCAGCCTTTATCAAAGCTCATGGTAGACGTGGCCAACGTGATTGAGCGCACAAGCGGGGAGAACAGAGCAAAACCGTTTTACAAACAATCGCCTGCGTATTATGTAAGTGTTCTTCAAGCGATGTGTTGAGAGTTGAAGACACGTCTACGCTAATGACATAACACACGAAAGGAAGCTACATAGTACCACACTGTTTGAGTTTTGCAACTGATTGTACTGTTTCCACAGCATTTCCGCATATGTGCTTGCAAGGCGCAGCGGCGGCGCGAAATCTGCTGTTTTACGCATGTTCATACTGGAATCGACAAGTAACTGCAATGAGGTGTAAACGATGTGCTACGATGATCAAGCTCAACCACCAGTCCCGCCCGGCCAAAGCGGAGCCGCGCACGGCGAAGATGTCGTGCTCACATCCGGCGACGGAACCCAGTTCGCGGCCTACGCCGCCGTGCCAGAGCAGCCTTCGAAGGCGAGCGTGCTGATTTACCCCGATGTACGTGGGCTGCACCAGTTCTACAAGGATCTGGCGCTGCGCTTTGCCGAAGTGGGCATTCCCGCTCTGGCAATTGACTATTTCGGACGCACGGCGGGTTTAACGTCGCGCGCCGAAGGCTTCGAGTTCATGCCGCACGTGCAGCAAATTCGCTTCGAAACATTTTCTGCGGATGTCAACGCCGCGCTCGATTACATGCACAAGCATTTCGGCGAGGCAACAAAAACGTTCGTGGTTGGCTTCTGCATGGGCGGCTCGCTCACGCTGCTGACCGGCACCGAGCCATCGTTCGGTTTCACTGGCCTCGTGCCGTTCTACGCTGGCATGAGCCGCGACTTTGGCGGGCGCGGCACGGTGTTGGACAATGCCGAAAAAGTCAGCTACCCGGTGCTCGGGCTGTTCGGCGGCGCGGATCAGGGCATCCCCGTCGAGCAGGTGAACGAACTCGATCAGAAGCTTGACGGCACTGGCGTCGAGCATGAGATTGTGATCTATCCCGGCGCGACGCACAGCTTCTTTGACCGGCGCGCGACCGAGTTCGCCGAGGCATCCACCGACGCCTGGCAGCGCATTCTTGGATTCATCCGCAGTCATACGGCAGCATCATAGTTAAATTGCCTCGCCCTCACCCCGTCGCTGGCGCGCCACCCCTCTCCCGTCGCGACGGGAGAGGGGTGGCGCGCCAGCGACGGGGTGAGGGGTTACGGCGGCATTCTGTCAGGAAATAATCTTATGACAGCAAAACAAGTCGCGCTGGTGACGGGCGGCGCCCGGCGGCTGGGCAAAGCGATTGCGCTGGCGCTGGCCGAAAGTGGCTTCAACATTGCGCTTCACTACCACCACTCCGCTGACGAGGCCCAGCGCACTGCCGACGAACTGCGCCAGCGCGGCGCGGAGGTGACGCTGGTGCAGGGCGACCTTTCAGTGGTACGCGAGGTGGAGCGCGTGGTGGACGAGGCCGCAGCGGCGTGGGGCAAGCTCGACGTGCTGATCAACAGCGCGGCGATTTTCTTCCGCACGCCTCTCGACGAAGTTCAAGAGGAACAATGGGACGCGCTGCTCACCACTAATTTGAAAGGGCCGTTTTTCTGCGCGCGGCGGGCGGCGCAGGCCATGCGGCCAGATGGCGGCATCATTATCAATTTTGCCGACACTGGCCTTGACATGGCATGGAAGGACTACACACCCTACCTGATCAGCAAAGCCGGCATCGCGCAGATGACCTACGGCATGGCAAAAGAGCTTGCGCCCGCCATCCGCGTGAATGCTGTTGCGCCTGGAGTTGTGCTGATGCAGGATGATGCTACGGCGGGGCAGCGCGAGCGGGCCGCCAACAGCACGCTGCTCCGACGGATTGGTGGCGCGAAAGCCGTTGTAGATGCGGTATTATATCTTGTGCATGCCGAGTACGTGACCGGCGTGGTGCTGCCGGTGGATGGCGGCCAGCGCTGGAAGTAATCGCAAGGAGATAACCATGAGCGAAATCAACGAAGATCAATTCAACGCCGACATGCGCAAGTTCTTGAAAACATTCGGCGTGACGGCGCAGCGCGAAATCGAGAAGGCAGTGCGCAAGGCGGTGGAAAATGGGCAACTGGCCGATGCCTCATCTGTGTTGGCACGCGCCCGGCTCGAAATCGACGGCGTCGATGTCAACCTCGTGATCGAGGAGCCGCTGCGAATCAAGTAGCTGTCGTCTGTGCAGCACCCGCAGCGGCCACATGCCACCGGAGAATGTAGCTATTGAACGATGAACACGACCTTCTTCAAGCAACGCTCGCCGCGCAGGTCGCGCCCAACGCGCGGATCATGAGCGTGCAGGAGCGCGACGGCGCGCAGGGCTATTCCGGCGCGGTGCTGCGTTACTACAATGTAGATTACGTCCATGCCGGTGATGTTGAGCAAATCTGGCTGGTGACCAAGCCCGCGCCGTTAATCGAACGGCGGGCGTCGACATGGCTGGCAGAACATGGCGCGGCGGTGCCGTTCTGCCATACGCTTGATCTGGAAACCGATGCGCCCGCCCCGCTCTGCATGCAGTTCGTCGGCGACAGGCCGCCGGAGCGGGCGCAAGACGCCGCACGTGCATTAGCCGGCGTCCACGCCGCAGCAATGGGGCGGCAGCAAGAACTGGCGTGGCTGCCGCGCGTCGATGTCGCTTTTGCCAAGCAATGGCTGGTCGAACTGTGCTGGCGCACGCCATGGCAGCGCGTGATGGCGGGCGAGCCGTACACCAATGCATACGGGCAGACTGGAGGGCCGATCAAGCCAGGCGGCGATTTCGAAGCTGATTTTTCGAGCTACACAGAGCTACTCGAAGGTGCCGCCGCGCGCTTCGTGCAAACCATGGCCGAGCTGTGGGAGCAAGGCGACGCGCTGACACTGATCCACGCCGATTTTCACAATCACCATGCCCGCACATACAACGGGCATGATTACGTCATCGACTTCGGCTTTGCACACTACGGCCCGCTCTACATCGACCTGCCGAACTACTTCACACGCGACGAGGCGCTGCTGTACCGCGACGCGCTGGCCGATCTCGGCTACGACATTCCACAAGATCAGCTCCTCGCGTACTACGATGCGATTCGCCCGTATCCTGGTTTCAAGTACTTCATGATCGGATTGGGGAACTGGTGCTACGGCGATCCGCCGCACCGCCGCGATTATGTAATGCACTTCATCAACATGGTGCTATAACTCGGGCGCGAGCACAATCACTATAGTTCCTATGAGAGGCAGTGCGTTCCATCCTACGCGCAGGGGAGCGCAGTTCGCGCGTCCAGCCTGGGGATCAGGTAGCAGATCTTGATAAGCAGGCGCTGCAACCCATTGCCAGCTCTAGCCAGCTTCAGCAAATCTACTCTGACCTCGGCACGCTGTTCTTTACCGGGGGCGGCCTGTTCGCGTTGCGCCGATTCCAACAATTTCTATAGCCTCTCATGCATCTGTTCTTTTCAAGCATTGGACAAACGGTCCAAAGCGAGCCTGTTCCTACACCCTAATTTGGCGCATATGTCCAGTGACAATGCTGGTTGCGTTTGCTACACTGCTGAAGAGCGATGCGGCACGCGCACGGCTGCAATGCTAGCTGTGCGCAGTTCGCTGGCCGTGCTAAGCACAATCCTGATTGCCTCGCGATGACGCCTGCCGATCTTTAGCCAGCCTTCATACCCTCTTTAGGGCCGCTTCATCTTGGTAACCTATGGTTTTACTACATTCACACTCTTGCGTGTGGGCATGATCGCCTGTCTCGCGCGACAGGTCACGGAGAAAAGAGACGCTTGTGCAGGGAACACCTTTTGACCCCGTTTCGCCGTTTGCTGCAAGCATCACAGGGCTGACCTACATCCTGCTCGGCATTGCCACGGTTATTCTCGCGATTGTCACCGGATTCGTGGTTTACAACGCGTGGCGCTTTCGTGCCAAACCCGGCGACGGTGAGCCAAAGCAGGTTCATGGCAACCCGCGCCTGGAAACGGGCTGGACACTCGGCGTTGTGGCGGTGCTGATCGTCATCTTTTTCTTCACCTTCCGCGCGGCGGGCGCTGCCGATCCGTCTAAGCCAGACCGCCAGCCCGACTTTACCGTGATCGCGCACCAATGGTGGTGGGAAGTACACTATCCGCAGGGCAATGTAGTCACGGCTAACGAAATTCACATTCCCACCGGCAAACAGCTACTGGTCGAACTGAAGTCAGATGACGTTATTCATGACTTTTGGGTGCCGCCGCTTGGTCGCAAAATGGACATCATTCCCGGTCAGCCGAACCGCACCTGGATCGAAGCCGACCAGTCCGGCACGTTTCTCGGCGCATGCGCGGAGTTCTGCGGCGCGGAGCATGCCTGGATGCGCATCCGCGTGATCGCGCAGCCGCAATCCGAGTTCAACGCGTGGCTGCAACAGCAGGCTCAAGCCGCCCCTCATCCCAACGGCGGCGCTGCGGCGCAGGGTGCGCTGATCTTTCAACAGCAGACCTGCGCCAGTTGCCATGCCATTCGCGGCACGTCTGCCAATGGCAATGTTGGCCCCAACCTGACGCACGTTGCGAGCCGTGCCACGCTCGGCGCGGGCGTGCTTGAGAACACGCCCGACAATCTGGCCCGCTGGCTGCGCGCCACGCAAGAAGTGAAGCCCGGCGCGCTCATGCCGAACATGAAGCTCAGCAACGAACAAATCCGGCAGCTCGTTACTTATTTGGAGACCTTGAAATGAGTGCTGAGGCGCAAGAATACACGCTGGTGCCGGAGACCACGGCTCCGTTTCCATCGATCAGGTCGAGCGAGGGGCTGCTGGCCTGGGTCGGAACGGTCGACCACAAGCGGATCGGCGTCATGTACCTGCATGACTACGCTGTTTTTCTTTGTGGTTGGCGGCGTCGAGGCGCTGCTCATCCGCATGCAACTCGCCCGCCCGGAAAACGCTTTTTGTCGCCCGACGCGTACAACCAGATTTTTCACCATGCACGGCACCACCATGATTTTCCTGGTCGATCATGCCGACGCTCATTGGCTTCGCGAACTACCTGGTGCCGCTGCATGATCGGCGCGCGCGACATGGCCTTCCCGCGCCTGAACGCGCTGAGTTTCTGGATGCTGCTGTTCGGCGGGCTGCTGCTGTACTTCAGCTTTGTGGGCCGGGTGGCGCGCCAGCGGCCGGCTGGTTCAGCTACGCGCCGCTCAGCGAAAAGGCGTTTTCGCTTCAACAGCGGCGTGAACTATTGGGCGCTCGGCCTGCTATGTATCGGCGTTGGCTCGGTCGCCGCGGGCTCGAACTTCATCGTCACCACCGTGAAGCTACCGCGCGCCCGGCATGACCATGCTGCAACTGCCGCTGTTCGTCTGGATGACTTTCGATCAACGCTTTCTGCTCATCTTCGCGCTGCCGGTCGCTCAACGCCGCGCTTGTGATGCTGCTGGTCGACCGCATGCTAGGCGCACTGTTCTTCATGCCTTCGGCGGGCGGCTCGGCGGTGCTGTGGCAGCATTTCTTCTGGACCTTCGGCCACCCGGAAGTCTACATCATGGTACTGCCGGCATTCGGCATGATCTCCGAAGTCGTCCCGGTGTTCTCGCGCAAGCCGATCTTTGGCTACGGCTTTGTGGCCGGCTCGACGTGGCGATCGCGCTGCTCAGCTTTGGCGTCTGGGCGCATCACATGTTCGCGGTCGGACTCGGCGCATCCCTTCGATCTGGTGTTCGCGGCCAGCAGCATGCTGATCGCGCTGCCGACCGGCGTGAAGATTTTTAACTGGATCGCGACGACCTGGGGCGGCTCGATTCGTTTCACGACCTCCATGCTATTCGCGCTGGCCTTCCTGATTGAGTTCACCATCGGCGGCATCAGTGGCGTCACGTTCGCGGCCGTCCCAATCGATTGGCAGATGACCGACACCTACTTCGTGGTGGCGCACTTCCATTACGTGCTGTTCGGCGGCACGCTGTTCGCGTCTTCGCGGGCATCTATTACTGGTTCCCTAAAGATGACCGGGCGCATGCTGTCCGAGCGGCATGGGCAAGTGGCAGTTCTGGCTGACGATCATTGGCTTCAACCTGACCTTTTTCGTGCAGCACTTTCTCGGCATTTATGGGCATGCCGCGCCGGGTCTTCACCTATCCCGACCTGCCGGACTGGGGAGCGCTGAACATGATTTCGACGATCGGCGCCTTTATTCTGGGCTTCGCGTGCTGCTGCTGTTCTGGAACATCGATCTGGAGCCTGCGGCGCGGCGAACCGGCGGGCGACAACCCCTGGAACGCCTGGACGCTGGAGTGGGCGACCACCTCGCCGCCGCCGACGCACAACTTCGATCAGGTGCCGCCGATCAAAGGCCGCCGCCCGCTGTGGGATCTCGCCCACCCGAATTAGGGCAATGATAAGCACAACTCGGACGAAAGGTAAAGCAAGATGTCGATGTCGAGCACAACCCAGCCGGGACACAGTCGAGCCAGCCGCAGACGGTGGAGCAGAGCGGGCACACCGTCACCATTCCCGAAAAGACGCAGTTAGTCATGCTGCTGTTCATCGCGTCAGAGTCGCTCTTCTTTCTCACGCTGATTCTGGGGTTCCTGTACTTCCGCAGCACCACCAACTTTGCAGGCGTGCATAGCCTCGACGTGCTCAAGACCGGGATCTTCAGCCTGTTTCTGTTCAGTAGCAGCGGCACAATCTGGCTGGCCGAGCGCAGGCATGCGCCGTCAAAATCACCAGCACTTCTGTTGGTGGCTGGCCGCGACGATCGGGCTGGGCGCGATCTTTTTAGCCGGGCAGGGCTGGGAATGGTATAACCTGATCACGCAGCACATCACAATTGGCTATAGCCTGTTCGGCACCAGCTTTTTCACGCTGACCGGCTTTCATGGCATTCACGTCACGGTCGGGTTGATCTTGTTGGGGATCGTGCTGATTTTGGCGCTGCTGGGCGATTATCACGGCCCGCACTCGCGCGCCGTGACGGCGATCTCGACCTACTGGCATTTCGTGGATGTGGTGTGGGTGTTTATTTTCACGATTGTGTATCTATGGAAATACCTATGAACGAGCGACAGCTGCTCGGTACGGTGGAGGAGCGAGCATGAGAGGCGCAATCGCATTTCGTTCAAAACAATTTTTGAAACACTGGCAGTTATCGGCGGCGCGCTCGGCATCACGGCACTAAAGCAGCGGCTGGACAAAAAGAAGAACCAGAAACAGCGCCCGCCCCGCTTTCCAAGACGGCTGAGAAGACCTCGTCAGAAGCCGAGGCCGCCAAGCCGCCGGAGGATCAGCCTGGCCCGCTGCGCCCCGGCTGGAGCCGCCCGCTGCCACATGAATTACCCCCGCCGACGTATTGGCCGATGATTGTGTCGGTCGGAGTGGTGTTTCTGGCATGGGGCGCGGTAACGTCGTGGTTCATCATCGGCGCGGGGCTGCTCATGTTGTGATCGGCATTGTTGGCTGGATTGGAGATTTACGCCATGACACAACCCACGAAGAGCAGTAAGGTGGAGAATGAACCTTGCAAAAACTGCCAGCAGACAACAACGCGGCGGCAGTTTTTAAACGCATTCAGCATTGCGGTCGGTGGGCTGGCCGGACTCCTGGCAGGCGTGCCGGTGATTGGCTTTGTGTTTGCGCCGCTGCTGAACCAGCAACCCGGCGTCTGGCGGCCAGTCGGCGCAATCGAAAATTTCCAGGTCGGCAGCACGGTCGAAGTCAGCTTCGAAGACAACTTCGCCCGAGGCGTGGGCGGGAGTTACGGCGCAAACGGCGGCATGGCTGCGGCGTGACAGCGAACAGCAGTTCATCGCCTACTCGATCAACTGCACGCACTTGGGCTGCCCGGTACGCTGGGAATCACAAGCCAACTTATCTTTTTTAGTGTGCAGTGCCATGGCGGGCGTGTACTAC
>CAWIPL010000004.1:0-203452 GCA_963838085.1 uncultured Chloroflexia bacterium | reverse complement strand
CGTACAGATTGTCCGCATTATACATCTCCATATTAGAGATGAAGGAGCTTTGCCCATGACATCCACACCCAACGCACTGCCGTTACGCCCATTTGCCAAACCCATCTGCTCGTCACGCCGGTATGCGTGGGCTGCGCGCCGCTGGGCGATATGCGGGAGACATTCGCCTATAGCGTGTCCGAAGAGCAGGCGCTCGCGACGCTGCGCGCCGTCTTTGCCGGGCCAATCAACTTCGTGGATACGGCTGCGTCCTACGGCGACGGCGAGAGCGAGCGGCGGATCGGGCTGGCGCTGCGCGAATTCGGCGGTGTACCTGCGGGCGTCGTGCTGGCGACGAAGGCCGACCGCGACCTCCAGACCGGCGACTTCAGCGGCCCGCAGATGCGGCGCTCGGTCGAGCGCAGTCTGCGCCTGCTCGGCCTCGACCGCCTGCCAGTCGTCTACCTGCACGACCCGGAACACACGACCTTCGCGGCGGCTACCTGCGCCTGGTGGCGCGGTGGAGTTTTGACGCTGTGCGTCATGAAGGAGGAATCGGCCACCTCGGCGTCGCGGGCGGGCCGATTGACATGTCCATCCAGTACGTCGAACTCGGCGTCTTCGACGTTGTCATTACCCACAACCGCTATACGCTGCTCAACCGCACGGCGGTGCCGCTACTCGACGTGGCGCACGCGCGCGGGCTGGGCGTCACCAATGCCGCGCCCTACGGCAGCGGTATGCTGGCGAAAGGACCGGACGCCTACCCGCGCTACGCCTATCGCGACGCGCCGCGAGCCTGATCGAGCGCGGCGGCTTATGGCGGCGCTCTGCAAGCAATATGGCGTGCCGCTGGCCGCCGTCGCCCTGCAATTCTCCACGCGCGACCCGCGCATCACGTCAACCATCATCGGCATGACGAAGCCGGAGCGCATCCAGCAGACGATTGAGTACGCACAGCACCCGATAACTACGAACTGTGGGCGCGGGTATCCGTACTCAGGTCTGGCTTTTATATGGACGACCCGGAGGCGAGTCGTTTCAAATAGCAGGTGCAAAGGAGCAACCATGAGCGTAGCAACAAATGTATCATCTAACGGCATTCGCGAAGGCTCGCAGCAGCGGGCGGACGCATATCAAAATTTACGGCTGAACTGGGTGGCGCGAGGGGCGAGGCTTCGGCATGTTTATTCACTGGGGTTTGTACTGCTTTTCCTGCGGGCAGGGGTGGAAGGGCGAGCAGGTGCAGGGCATCGGCGAGTGAGTTGAGCGCCCCGCGCGCGTATTCCGGTGAGCGAGTACGAACAACTCGCCAGACAGTTCAACCCGGTGAAGTTCGACGCTGCCGAGTGGCTGGCGCTGGGGCTAAGGCCGCCGGTCAGAAGTACACGTCATCACCTCGAAGCACCACGATGGCTTCTGCCTGTTCAAATCCGCGCACACCGACTACAACATCGCCGACGCGACGCCGTTCGGGCGCGACGTGATCGAAGAGTTGGCCGACGAATGCCAGAAGCAGGGCATGCGGCTAGGCTTCTACTATCGCAGACGCAGGACGGCACCACCCGGACGGCGACGGCAACGATTGGGATTACGACGAGCTCCAGGAAGGATTTCGCGGGCTACATCGAAACCTACGTCAAGCCGCAGGTGCGCGAACTGCTCACCAACTATGGCCCGGTCGCGCTGATCTGGTTCGATACGCCCAAGCGCATTTCCGTCGAACAAAGCAAGGAATTGCTCGACCTGGTGCATGAAGCTTCAGCCCGATTGTCTGGTCAGCGGGCGGCTCGGCAACGGGCTAGGCGATTATGCCTCGGCGGGCGACAATGTCATTCCAGGAAAGGCTGGCCGCCGATCGGGAGACGCCCGCGACGATCAAAGACACATGGGGCTTTAAGACCAATGACCACAACTGGAAATCCACCATGGATCTCATTCACAAACTGGTCGATATTGTGAGCAAGGGCGGCAAGTACCTGCTCAATGTCGGCCCGACCGCCGAGGGCGAAATTCCGCAGCCGAGCGTCGAGCCATTGCGCGCGATGGGCGAATGGCTGGCAATCAACGGCGAGTCGATCTACGGCACGACTGCCGGGCCGCTGCAAGGCTTGGGCTGGTGCCGCACCACCGCCAAGTCGGGCCACGTCTATCTGCATGTGTTCCATTGGCCGACGGGCGGCGCACTGACGCTGGAAGGATTGAACGTCACCGGCGCGCATCTCCTGTCCGACGCGTCGCAAGCACCGCTCACGGTCAAAGCGGACGGCGGTCGTGTGACTATTCAGGCGCCGACCGAGGCACCGGATTTAATCGATACGGTTGTCGTGTTGGACGTGGCGTAAGCCTTTTGTGTGACACATGGCCTCTTTCAGACAGATGGCAACGGACAAGCAAGCATCCCGAGTAGCTCCGAAGGAGTGTATCGAGGGGTGCGACTCATGCAGCGCGCCCTTCGATACGGCCAGTGAAGCTGGCCTACTCAGGACGCTGGTTTGCTCACATGAAGTGAGGGAAAACTGTACAGTCTTTTGTAAACAGCTATAGAATGGAAAAACGATCATCATGAGCGACAAGTCTATTAGCATTCCACCCGGCCCGTTCGAGCCGACCTGGGAGTCGTTGGAAAACTACACCATTCCTGAGTGGTTCAAGGACGCCAAATTCGGCATTTTCATCCATTGGGGCGTGTACTCCGTGCCCGCCTTTGGCAACGAGTGGTACCCGCGCAACATGTACCTGCCGCGCAGCAAAGAGTTCGAGCACCATGTTGCGACCTACGGCCCGCAATCGGAGTTTGGCTACAAAGATTTCATCCCCATGTTCACGGCGGAACATTTCGACGCAGCACAATGGGCCGATCTATTTCAGCAAGCCGGTGCGAAGTTTGTCGTGCCGGTCGCGGAACACCATGACGGCTTCCCCATGTACGACACGGCGCTGTCGGAGTGGAGCGCCGCTAAAATGGGGCCGAAGCGTGACATTGTCGGCGAACTTGCGGAGGCTACCCGCGCGCGCGACATGGTGTTCGGCGTGTCGAGCCACCGCGCCGAACATTGGTGGTTCTTCGATGGCGGGCGCTACTTCGACTCGGACGTGAACGATCCGCAGAACGACGGCCTGTACGGCCCGGCGCGCCCGGCCCACACGCGCCCGAACGAGGCGTTCCTCAACGACTGGCTGGCACGCATATGCGAACTGATTGATAAATATCAGCCGCAGGTGATCTGGTTCGATTGGTGGATCGAGCAGCCCGCGTTCAAGAGCTACCTGCAACGCTTCGCGGCCTACTACTACAACCGCGCGGCGGAATGGCAGCGCGGCGTGGTCGTCCAGTACAAGCACGAGGCGTTCCCCGAAAAGGCCGCCGTGCTTGACATCGAGCGCGGGCAATTGGCCGACATTCGCCCGCTCACATGGCAAACTGATACGGCCGTCGCGAAGACTTCGTGGGGCTATGTTGAGAATCAGCAGTACAAAACGGCTGGCGATCTGATCGGCGATCTGGTCGATATCGTCAGCAAGAACGGTATTCTGCTGCTGAACATCGGTCCGCGCCCGGATGGCACGATTCCCGAAGGCGACGCGCAACTGCTGCGCGAGATTGGCAAGTGGCTCAAGGTCAACGGCGAAGCGGTTTACAACACGCGCCCGTGGACCGTGTACGGCGAAGGACCGACGCAAGTGGTGGAAGGCTCGTTCAACGACACAAGCCGTCAGTCGTTCACGGCGGAGGACGTGCGCTTCACCACCAACGGCGACACGCTGTACGCGACGATCTTCGGCTGGCCGGACGGAGAAATCACAATCCGCGCGCTCGGCAAGAGCGCCGGACATTACGACGGCGCGATCGGCAATGTCGAACTGCTTGGTTCATCGGAGCCGGTGCAGTGGTCGCAGGACGCCAGCGGCCTCCACGTGACCATGCCGTCACAGCAAGTTGGCGAGCACGCGTTTGTGCTAAAGATTACGCGGTAGCATATGCCGTCACTCGCCGCTGACGCGGCGAGTGACGGCACGTAAATGAAGCCATGACAGCACCGAATACACTTCGCGGGCATGACCTGGAATCACACGCGCGGCTACGTGCCGCTAGTCGCAACTGCTCAGCGATTCAGTGAACTACATGCAGGCGTGACAATCGAATGGCGCACGCGCTCGTTGCAAGAGTTCGCCGATTATCCAATCGAGCGCCTCGCCGAGCAATTCGACATGATCATCATCGACCATCCGTTCGTCGGCTACGCGGCGGCCCATCCCGTCCTGCTGCCGCTCGATGAATACCTGCCTGCCGCCTTTCTCGACGATCAGGCTGCCAACCAAGTCGGCGCGTCGCACGCGAGCTACAGCTTTGGCGGCCATCAGTGGGCGCTGGCGGTCGACGCCGCGACGCCGGTCAGCGCCAATCGTCCCGAGCTTCTGGAACGCTACGGTGCGGAACTGCCGCAAACATGGGACGATCTGCTGGCGCTGGCGCGTCGCGGGCTGGTGGCCATGCCTGCCATCCCGATCGACAGCCTGATGAACTTTTACATGCTGTGCATTGGGCTGGGCGAAGAACCGTTTGCAGATCAAGAGCGCATCGTCAGTGATGAGATCGGTGTTGCCGCGCTGGAGCATCTGCGCGAACTTATCAGCCTGTGCGCGCCCGCATGCCTGGAGCGCAACCCGATCGCGACCTACGAGGCGCTGGTCAGCGGCGATGATCTGGTGTACTGTCCGTTCGCCTACGGCTACTCGAATTATGCCCGCGCGGACTACACAGACAAGACGTTGCACTTCGGCGGGCTGGTGCAGTTCAACGGGCGCCCGCTGCGCTCGACGCTTGGCGGAACGGGATTGGCGATTTCGACCCACTGCCAGAACGTCGAACTGGCCGTCGCCTACGCGCAATTCGTGGCTAGCCCGGCATGCCAGAGCGGCATGTATGTTACAAGCGGCGGGCAGCCCGGCTACCGCTCGGCCTGGCTCGACCCGGCAGCGAACCAGATGTGCAATAACTTCTTCCGCGACACGCTGCTGACGCTGGACGACGCGTATCTGCGGCCACGCTATGCGGGCTACATTCCGTTTCAGGATCATGCCGGGCCGGTGGTGCATCGCTACCTGCGCGAAGGCGGCGACCCACGCGCGCCGCTTGCGGTACTGGACACGCTGTACCGCGATAGCTTGCCGCACTGACGCAATGGTTGCTCGGTGCGATGAACCAATGGAGAACAAGCATGAGCACACCTGACACACTGCGCATCGCCATCCGCAAGTTCGGCCCGTTCGAGCAGGCGATTCAGAAGCAGTACGCCAGCTTCCAGGCCGCGACTGGCTGCCCGTTACGGCTGGCGTACAAGTCGATCGACCTGAATCCGTTGTACGACACGCTGTTCACGCAGGCCGGGTTGAAGAACGGCGCGTGGGACATCGCCTTTATCAACACCGACTGGGTCGCCGACGCGGTCGAGAGCGGCGCAATCGCTGACCTCGCGCCGTTCATGCGCGACGCGCCCGTTCCTGATTACCCGCAAGGCTGGTCGCCAGCAATGACGCGCTTGCAGCAGTTCGGCGAGTCGATCTACGGCGTGCCGTACCATGACGGCCCGGAATGTTTTATCTACCGCACCGACCTGTTCGACGATCCGGCAGAGCAGGCCGCTTTTGCCAAACGCTACGGCTACCCGCTGGCCGCCCCGCGGACGTGGGCGCAATTCGAGGACATCGCGCACTTCTTTACGCGACCGGAGCAGGATTTGTACGGCACGGTGTTCGCCGCCTTTCCCGACGGGCACAACACCGTGTACGATTTTTGCCTTCAACTCTGGAGCCGTGGCGGAGACCTGACCGACGCAAACAGCGCGATCACGCTCGACACGCCGCAGGCCGCCGCCGCGCTCGACTTCTACCGGCGGCTGGTGAACGACCGCAGCGCTACGCCGCCCGATCTTCATGAGGTCGACTCGGTCAAGAGCGGCGAACTGTTTGCGGCGGGCAAAATCGCCATGATGGTCAACTGGTTTGGCTTCGCGGCAGTGTGCGAGCAGCCGGGCTGCCCGGTGAAAGGCAAGGTCGCGGTCGCGCCGCTGCCGTCCGGCGAGCAGGCTCGTAGCGCGGCGCTCAACGTGTATTGGCTGCTGGTGATCGGCGCGGGCAGCCAGCACAAGGACGAGGCGTACGCGTTTCTGCGGCATGTCTGCACGCCCGAGATGGACAAACTGACGACGCTGGAAGGCGCGATTGGCTGCCGCCTTTCGACATGGAGCGACGCCGAGGTGAACCAGACTATCCCGTTCTATCACCGTCTGGCCGAGCTGCACCAGTACGCCCGTGAGTTGCCGAGTTCGCGCGATCTGCCACGGCTGGTGCATGTAATTGATAATGCGGTGCAGCGCGCGATAAGTAGCGACGAGCCAACCGAGACGATTCTGCGGCAGGCGCAGGCCGAGGCGGCTGACATCAGGCTATAATGAGCCACAGAGAACACCGAGGACACAGAGAGAAATCCTCCTCCACCCGGTGTTCTCTACGCATTCTGTGGCTTAACAACCCTGACTTTTCACATCCACTCTGGCGGCGCGTATGAAGGCGTGTTCGTGTAACGTCGCATGCCGAGTCGCAGATCGAGCGAGCCGCCCGGCGGCAGCACCACGCGCATGTATTTGCCGTTGACTGGAGTCACATTTGCCGCATCCGCAAGGTTCGTCGCCTCGGTGAAGGCATGCTCGCCAAACGCGCCGCCCTGAATGAGCAAGCGTCGCTCGTGGAGCATGTTCGTGTTCGCCAGCGTCACGCTGACGTGATCAGCCGCCACATCATGCACCAACGCGCCGACGTCAGGCGGCAGGCCGGGACGCCGCTCGGCTGCGTCGAAGTAGCGCAGCGGCACATGCAGCAGCCCGCCATGATAAATGATTTGCGGGCCGCCGCAGGTAAGCTGCACCAGCCCTTCGGTATGCACCGGATTGATGTCCTGCCAATGATGCACGTCCCACTCCTCCGGGTCGCCGTCGTCGGTGCGCATGCGCTCCATGCGCCGCGCTGACTCGGTCCACTGCGCATTGAGAATCTGCTGCGGGTAGTCGGGGTTGTCGCCGCGCAAGTAGCAGTACCACGGCGCGATGTGGATCGTGTCGCCCTTGCCGCGTCCCGGCTGCACCTCGCGCCACGTCGTCGTGCGTTCGGGGAACTGCTCCAATCGCGCAGCATCCTGCGGCGCTTGCGACATTGCCCAGATTTGCAGCGCGTACTCCGGCGAAAGCGGGCGATACGCCGTCCAGCCGTTGTCGGTGTGGCGGTGTGGAACGAGTAGTTGTCCGTTTTCTTCGCGGCCAAGCGCAATCATGCGGTCGAGTTGCCCGCGCGGGATGTCGAGATAGCTGAGGTCGCCGGTCAGCAGCACCGCGTTCATGGCCGCGACCGTCAGCGGCTGCAAAATGGTCATGAGGCCGTGCGGCCAGCGCCAACCGTAGTAGCCGCCCCACCACTTGCCGCCCATCAACTCGCCGATCTCGCCGTTCGGGCCGATGTTGTCGGGACACAGCCCGCCGTTTGCCGCAATGCGCTCGTTCCATGCTTCCAGGTAATCCAGCACCCAACGCTTGTAGCGCTCCTCGCCGGTCCACATATAGGCATGCGTGACCAAGCTGGTAGCGGTAAGATTGAGCGGCACATCGCCGCGCATCTGGCGCTCGTTCAACAGCCGCAAAATCTCGGCATACACCTTGTCATCATTCCAGTTGGCAATCGGGCCGTCCACGCCGGGAATATCGTCGAACGGCGCGGGATAATCGGCCAAAATGGCGCGGTGGGTCGACCAATCATCCCACTCGTTGACCAGGCGCGGTCCACGGCTGCCGTTGATCGGCGAACGCATCATGCGCCGCTCGGCGTCCCAGTTCGGCGCGTCGGGATCGAGACCCATGTACATGTGCGCGAAACGCTGCGTACGGGCGCGCATCACGTGCGCGCCGGGATCGGCCAGGCCGAAGTAGTAGAACGTGGTCGAGCTTTCGCCGTGGTGCATCCAGTCGTAGAAAGCGTCGAACTCGCGCCAGATCTGGCCGTATTCCATGAACTGGCGCGTCACCGCTTCCCACAAAAAGCGGCTGCGACGGTACACGTCCGCGCTGCCGCCGAGCGCGTAGAACAGCGCCCAGTTCTGGAAGCTTTCGTAACCGTCGTCCGAGCCATCCATGCCGGGCCAGGTCTGCCGCCAGATGAAGCTGCCGTCGGCGCGGGTGTAGCGCTCCTGAAAAATCGGAACCGCCGCGTTCATGGTGTCAATCAGGGCGCGCTGGGCGAGCGCCCATGACGGCGGCGGGGTGCGATTGGTTGCTTGAACTGTTGGAGGTGTCATGATCATTTCATTATAAAAGAGAACTCACGTAACGAGTGAACGGCCTCACATGTTACCCTCACCCCCGGCCCCTCTCCCAACTTGGGAGAGGGGTGGCGCGCAGCGCCGGGGTGAGGGAATGAGCGATACAGAACGCATGCAACATCTTTACATGCCGCAGTCGAACACAGCAATCGCGCCGGTTTCCACGCGCGGAATCGTCACACGCCAGCCGTCACCGATTTGTTGCAACTCAAGCTCGCTTCCGGCGGCGGCGGTATATGCGCGGGCGAACGGCACGTCGGCATGCAAGGTGATCTCCACGTTATGCAACGGAATCGGGTCTTCCAGATACTCGCAGTGTTCGGTGCTGCGCCGGTTGGGCGAGAAATTGACGACATGCACCATCCAACGCTCGGGCTGGCTGCCGTCCGCTGCCTGCTGCGTCACGGTCACTTCGCTGCTAATCGGCGCGCTGGTTTCGACTAGCGGCGTTGGCAGCACGGCATGCAGGAGCCGTTGGAAGATTTCGCGGTAGATCCAGTAGCCGTTGCGATAGTAGCTAGCGGCGATTGGGAAAGCGGTTGCGGCCAAACGGCCATGCTGAATCACCGCCGCGTAATCCGAAAGATGGTCGAATGGCGTCTGGGCATGGCTGGTGTAGTGCTCCGGTCCACGCTGGAACAGCGGCTCGCCCAGCCGGGCCAGAGTCACGCCGTCGCTTCCCGGCAGCCACTGCGCCGAACCTTCGTACAGCGCGTACTCGTAGTCGGGCAGATTCTGCCAAATAGCCACGGAGTTCACCGAGTTCACCAAGGATTGTTCATGTGCATTCATCTTCTCTGAGTTCTCTGTGGCAAAGTCAAACTTCAGGTACGCAGGCGCAAACGGCGACTCGCCCTTGTAGGTCATGTCCAATCCTTCGGGCCATAATTCGTCGCTATCATGCAGCCGCAGCGCATGGTGGCTCGCGACGATCGCGCCGCCGTCATGCAAATACGCGTTGAGTGTTGCGGCAAGCTGCTCGTCGACCTCAAGCGCGTCGGGCAGCACCAGCAGCCGGTAGCGCGAAAGGTCGCTGTCGTCCTCCACGATGTCGAACTGGATGTGCGACTCCATGAGCAGTTTGGTCATGCCGTACACGCCGCTGCCCAGATTCAACTCGGCAGGGCGGGCGATGTCTTCAAGCGGATTGCCGCGCACCACAATGGCCGCCTCAGTCACCGGCGCGGCCCGCTCAAGATACGGCTCCAGCCGCTCGATCTCGGCGTACACCTCGCCGATTGTTTGGTAGACCGCCGGGTCGAGCCGCCCGGATGGCAGGAGCTGATCGCCGATGTCACATTGCGCGCCCTGGGCAATGATACCGGCGAGTTCGGTGCGCAGTTGGGTCGGGTGCTTGAGGCCGCCGAAATCGGCCCACGAGCGGTGAAAGCGCCCGGTCATGCCGCACACGCTGGTGCCAAAGTTGCGGGCGTAGCGCACGTTGGTCGGATAAGACATGTAGCCCCAGAATGCAGTCGGCAGCGCCTCGATGTCGATGTTGTCGAGGTACGGCGCGCGTTCGCCGAGGCCAAGCCGGGTCTGGTTGTTCTGATCGACCTGGCAGCCGGGCCGGATGGCATGCGCCTGTTCGTGGGCGCGGCGCATGAAGTTCACCAAAAGCGCCTGTTTGTCGCGCCGCTGCACGCCGACGTCGAACGGATCGAGTCCTTCCGCGCGCAGCCGGGCGAGGCAGTTCGGGCAGAAGCACTCGCCGCCGATTGGCAGCGGCATGTCGTACCAGATGCCATCCAGTTCGTAGTTCTCCATGATCTCGCGCGAGTGATCGAGCACCAGTTGTACAAAATCGTCGTTCGACAGGCAGAGCGCCGTCCAGTGCGGCGTTTCGTCAAACTTCGGCAGGTAGGTCGTGCGGTCGCGCTTCCACACCAGCCACTCAGGATGGTTTTCGGCCAGGTAATTGTCCCATGTGACGCAGTAGTAGGCGTACACTTTGATGTTGCGCTTGCGGCATGCCTCCACCTGCTGCCCAAGCAGGTCGAAATCGAGGCCGGGATGCGCCGGGCCATACGTCACCGGATAGTAGAAGTAGCCATGCATGTCCTTGGCGAACACGACGATTGAGTCGACATGCGCAGCCACAAGCTGATCGCCGAACTCGTCGGCGTCGAACGCTTCACCAATTGATGGCATGTACTGGCTGTTGTGAAAATCCAGATGGACTTTGCGCCATGGCCGCGCTGGCAGTTGGCGCAAGCGCGGATCGATCCAGAGCGGTCGTTCGGTCATGGTCATCTTCGTGTCACTCCATTTCAGTATGTCGGATGGAACGATTCTCCGTCGCCGAGCGGTAGGCCGCATGAACAACCCGCAACGTGTCCAGATTGTCGGTCGCGTCAGTTTCGGGAACGCCGTCGGTCTGAATGGCTTCCATCAGGGAGGCCATGGGGCCGATGAACGCATCGGGAATCCACAGCCCTTCCAGCGCGATGTCGAACCACGTGTCCGGCGCAGAGGTGGTCGAATGAACCTGCAACGTATCGGGGCGGCCATCAGGATAGTTGTACAGCAGGCCAATCGTGCCTTTGATGATGCCTTCCGTGCCGAGGAAGCGATAGGTCGCATAGGTGTCGCCGCTGCCGTCGTGGTGATTGACGGCGATCAGCGCCTGGAGGCCGGATGCGTAGTCCAGCACGGTGACAGTCTTGGTCTCAGCCTTTTCTGGTTGATCAGGATATTTGGAATGGCGGCTGGTGATCCATTCCGGGTTGCCGAACAGCGAGCGGATGCTGTCGATGTAGTGGATGCTGTGGTACATAATGTCGAGGTGCGCCGAATCGCGCAGCCACGGCCACATGTGCCAGGGCGTCGTCGTCGAAACTTGAATCTGCGCGTCGGTCGGCTGCCCGATGAAGCCCTTACGGATGAGATCGCGCGTCGCCGCGATGCCCGCGCTCCAGCGCATCTGTTGGTTGACTGCTACTTTGCGATTGGCCGCCCGGCCAGCCCGCGCAATCGCAGCTGCGTCCTCCAGATTTTCGGAGAGCGGCTTCTGGCAGAGCATGTGTTTGCCCGCCGCCAGCGCTTGCTCGGCGATGGCACGCTGATGCCATGCCGGTACGGCAATATCAACAATTTCAATGGATAAATCTGCCAGCAGTGCGTCGAGCGATTCGTACACCGTAGGAATATTGTGGTCATGAGCGGTCTTGTGCGCGGCCTCGGGATCGATGTCGTAGCAGGCGACGATGTTGAGTCCATTGGCGCGGTAGGCGGGCAGGTGGGCATAGTTCACGATGCCCCCGCAGCCGATGATGCCGATGCCGTAATCAGTCTTCGGCGGAAGGTGCGGCTTGTAGTCCAACGCAAGCGGTGCGAGTGTCACATGTGCCTCCTTTGGCGCAGTATCTATCTATCCAAACCAGCGCCGATTTGGATGGTTAGCAACCTTGTAATCGATTGATCGCCGGATGCCGACGGCGGCGGGTAGAACCAGATCGAATATAGCCGTAGCACCGGATTTGGCCGGTCAATTAAGCATGGAACGCGCTGCGGGCAGAGTGCAATGATTGTTGTTTGTCCAACCACGCGCGTCGGGCCGGCATGCAGCACAAAATCAGGCGGCGCGACCATGCCAGCGCGCATCGAACTCCACGTCAGGAGCAGCACCAGGCATCCGGCGAGCACGGTGCCCGTCACGATGTACCAGCGATGCCTCACTGCCCGGCGCTGGCGCGACGCTGCACAATGTACAGATGCTCACAGGCCAACACCGTCTCCTGGCGCTGGTTGACGACCTCGATCGCTTCGACAACGATTCCATGATCGGCCCGTCGCGCATGGTCGCGCTTCTCCTTGATTGTAGCCGTGACTGTGATCGTGTCGTTGATGAACACCGGCTTGATGAAACGCAGCCGGTCGTAGCCGTAGGACGTGGCGCGCGGGTTGATCGCGTCCGCGGTCATGCCGATTGCGACGCTGAAAACGAGCGTGCCGTGTGCCATGCGCTGCTTGAAATCTTGAGTCTTGCACCACTCCGCGTCCATGTGATGCGGGTAAAAGTCGCCGGTCTGCCCGGCGTGAATGACGATATCGGCCTCGGTGATCGTGCGGCCCATGCTCTGGCGGCTGAAGCCAATCTCGTAATCCTCAAAGAACTGCTCCTGGATCATGGCCTTGCTCCTCTAATATAGTAACCGCAGATGAACGCAGATGGACGCCGATGTCAGATATCAAATTCCTCAATTAACTGGTCAGTGTGCTCGCCAACCTTCGGCGCGCCGAGCGTCGAGGTCAGGATTTCGCCATCGATGCGGATCGGGCAGCGCGTGGTTTCCAGACTGGCGCCGTTCGCGCGGCTGACGTGCTGGGTCATGTTGAGCGTCTGGAAGGCTTCGTGGGCGCGCAGCCGCTGCCATGTCAGCACGTCGGCGCACCAGTAGTCGGCAGGCTCCAGGCGCGCAAGCCACGCTGCGGTCGTGTCAGTCTGAAGATGCTCGACCAGAATTGCCTTGATCTCGTCGCGCTGCGTGAACCATGTCGCAGGGTCGGTGTAGCGAGCCAGCGCCGGGCAGTCGAGCAGCTCGCCCAGCCGCACGACCGAACCCATGGCCAGCGCAATGTAGCCATCGGCGGTGGCGTAGATGCCGTACGGAGCGCCGAGGTAGGCGTTGGCGTTGTTGATGCGGCTGCGTTGCGGCGGCAGCCTGCCATCGTTCAAATACGTCGTGAATACCTCGAATTGCAGATCGAGCACCGACTCCAGCAGGCTGACCTCAACTTGCCCGCCATGGCCGGTGATGCCGCGCCGCACCAGGCACGCCAGAATGCCCTGCGTGAGATGCGCTCCGGCCATCATGTCCACCACCGACAGGCCGAACGGCGTCGGCGGCTGGTCGGCGTTGCCATTGAGCCATGCCAGCCCGGAAAGCGACTGCACCAGCAAATCCTGGCCGGGCTTGTTGCGCCATGGGCCTTCAGCGCCGTAGCCCGTCACAGTGGCGTAGACAATCTGCGGGTTGAGCGCCTGCACAGCAGCGTAATCGAGGCCGAGCCGCTGCATCACACCCGGTCGGAAATTCTCGATCATGACATCGGCACGCTCGATCAACTGCTTGACGCGCGCAAGATCATCGGGATTTTTCAGGTCGGCGGCGAAACTCTGCTTGTTGCGGTTGATCGAGTGGAACAGCGTGCTGTCGCCGTCCAGTTCGAGGTTGCTGATGTAGAGCTGGCGGCACAGATCGCCGCTGCCGGGCCGCTCGATCTTGATCACCCGCGCGCCGAGATCGGCCAGGCGCAACGCACAGGACGGCCCGGCCAGGAACTGGCTAAAATCGAGTACCAGCAAGCCATCGAGCGGAGCCACACTGCCCATATCCTTCTCCTTTGTTTGCCTTTTGTTGATGGTCTTTAACAAATGAACCTGGACATTTGTAGGGGCGAGGCATGCCTCGCCCGGGCGAACACACAGGTTCGCCCCTACGGATCGTGTGCGCATTATATTGCGCAATATTCATCAATCGATGGCTGAATGACTACGAGCCAGACGATTGCATGATCTCAAGCAGGCCAACTTTGGTCTGGTGGACCTTGTAGCGCACAATCGATCCGAGCGACTCAGCATCACGCTGGTGGCATGCGGCCAGAATGAGTTGGTTTTCCGACAGCGAGTCCTCGACACGGTGCGGAATGCTGTGGATCTGCAACCGCCGGTAGCGCTCGCTCTGGTTCCAGAGTTGCTCGATGACTTGCAACAAATGTCGGCGGCCCGCCGCGCGATAGATAGTGAAGTGCAAATCGCGGTTGAGCCGCAGAAGGGTATCGAACGCCTCGGTACTGGATGCGATCTCGATCTGATGGACAAGCGCCTCGATCATGCTGATGTTGCTGTCGGTAAAGTGACGGGCAGCCTCCTGGGCGGCCTGCTCCTCTAGCACCTCGCGCATGGTGTAGATGTCGACCATTTCTTCGACCGACAGCCCGGCCACGAAAGCGCCACGATGCGGAACGATCTGCACAAGGCCAGAAGATTGCAGCCGCGCCAGCGCCTCGCGCACCGGCACAAGGCTGGTCGCAAAGCGCTGCGCCAGTTCGGACTGGTTGATTTTACTGCCTGGCTCCAGCGCGCCGCTCAGAATAAGATCGCGAACCTGCGCCAGCACCTGCTCGGTCATGGTTCGTTGTGCAATTTCTGTCATAGACATCCAGTTCGATATATTTTATAATTTATATATTATAAAACTTTGTCCTCTACGTCAAGCACGAATTTGTTTGTTATACTGGTTACCCTATCAACGAAATAAAGGAGGCAGGGATGCCGCTCACCATCACCAATGTTGTTGCGCGCGATATTCGCTTCCCCACGTCGCGCACGCTGGCTGGCTCGGACGCCATGAACCTCGATCCTGATTATTCTGCTGCATATGTCGTGCTTCAGACCGACAGCCCGGATGGTCTGGAGGGTCATGGGCTGACGTTTACGATTGGGCGCGGCAATGAACTATGTGTCGCAGCGATCAATGCGCTTGCCCCGCTGATCATCGGCAAGACGCTGGAGTCGTTCACCGCCAATATGGGCGCATTCTGGCGCATGATCACCGGCGACAGTCAGTTGCGCTGGGTCGGACCGGACAAGGGCGTGATTCACCTGGCAACCGCAGCGGTAGTCAACGCGGTGTGGGATTTGTACGCCAAGGTCGAAGGCAAACCGCTGTGGAAGCTGGTGGCTGCCATGTCGCCGGAGGAGTTCGTCTCCTGCATTGATTTTCGTTATATCACCGACGCGCTAATGCCCGACGAAGCGCTGGAGATTTTGCAGCGTAACGCGCCGACGAAAGCACAGCGCATGGAGGAAATGCAGCGCCAGGGCTTCCCTGCCTACACCACGTCGGCAGGCTGGCTGGGCTACAGCGACGACTACGTGCGCCAACTCTGCCGCGAGGCGGTTGCCAACGGCTGGACGCATATCAAGATGAAGGTCGGCACGAAATCTGGACAATGATGTGCGCCGCGCGCAGATCATTCGTGAGGAGATCGGCCCGGAGCGCAAGCTCATGATGGACGCCAACCAGGTGTGGGATGTCGGGCAGGCGATTGCCGCCATGGCGCGCCTCAAAGAGTTCAACCCGTGGTGGATCGAGGAGCCGACCAGCCCCGACGATGTGCTCGGCCATGCGGCGATTGCGCGGGCAGTTGCGCCGATTGGCGTTGCAACCGGCGAGCATGTCCAGAATCGGATTATCTTCAAGCAGTTGTTGCAGGCTAACGCAATCAGCTTTTGCCAGATTGATGCATGTCGGCTCGGCGGCGTGAACGAAGTGCTGGCGGTGCTGCTCATGGCGGCCAAGTTCGGCGTGCCGGTCTGCCCGCATGCCCGGCGGCGTCGGGCTGTGCGAGTACGTGCAGCACCTGTCCATGATCGATTACATCTGCATCACCGCCTCTCTGGAGAACCGCGTGCTGGAATACGTCGATCATCTCCACGAGCACTTCGTCGATCCGGTAGTAATCCGTGATGGACATTACATCGCGCCCGAGCAGCCCGGCTACAGCATCACCATCAAGCCCGCGTCGCTCGATCTGTACGAATTTCCGAACGGGCAGGCGTGGCAGGAAGCGGCGGCAACCTAACATTGTTGCTGCTCTTGTCCGAATAACCAAGGCCCTCACCCCTGGCCCCTCTCCCATTGGGAGAGGGGAAAACGTAAAGCGGCGGGGTGATGGTTATTCGGATAGGCGCCTAACTACTTGCTTCTGGAAGGCGCGTTTGGCGCTCAAGAATCTCAAACACGACCGCCAAAAGTACCGCAGTCACCAGCAAGAACGGCCCAAGGGTTTCCAATCCAAATCGACCCGCTATCAGGCCAAAGCCGCTTGCGAGTACTGCGCCGCCTAACATTGCTGCCGCAATCTGGAATCCAACGGTGTTTGCAGCGTGCGCCGGACCCATGCGCGCCGGTGTTAGCGAGATCAGCGAGGGAAACATGGGCGCGAGTGACACGCCCAGCAAGGCAACCCCAGCCAACAGGAGCCACGGCGTGAGATTGAGCCAGATCAACATCACGCCGAAAATGGCACCGAGCATGCAGAGTTGCAACAGCGTCCGTACGGTGATGCGTGCAACAATTACTCCAGACAGCAGCCTCCCGACCGTCAGGCTGCCCCAATACGCACTCACCCAGGCGCCAGCCAGCGCTGGCGCCATGCCACGCGCTTCAGTTAGCAGGGTGTACAACCACTGCCCGGCAGTGATCTCAAGCCCGGTATAAAGAAAGAAGAGCAGAATACTCAGCCACGCTGAAGGTAGCATCAAGGTTCGGAACATTGGCGCGCTCACTGTTGGCCCGGCCTGGGTTTCCTCGATATGCGCGTGCCACTGGCGGCGAGTAAACGTGAAGCAGCTTGCCAGGATGAGTTGTGCTACGCCAACAATTAGGTAGCCAAGCCGCCAGGATTGGCCCACGCTGATGACGCTGCTCATGACGATTGGCCCTGTCGCTGCGCCCAGACCAAATGACGCATGGAGCCAATTCATTGTGCGCGGACTGAAATTTTCAGCGGCATAGGTGTTCAGCCCGGCGTCGATCGCGCCTGCTCCCAGTCCAGCCAGCAGACCTAATCCAACTATAACGATCCACAGCGGCGCAGTGCCGTAGCCAAGCAAGCTAATCGCTGTTGCAAAGCAACTTAACGCCAGCAGCCATCCCACTCCTATGCGTGCCAAAATCCGCCCGCTACTAAAGCTCGACACCAGGTAGCCGATCGTCGCGGTAGTAATCAACGCGCCAAGCGCATTCAGCGGGAGACCAAAGGTGGTACGGATCGACGGCCAGGCCACGCCGGTCAAACCATCCGGTAAACCCAGGCTAATAAAGGCGGCATAGGCAAGACCAACAAGCAGCGCATGACGCTGGCGAACAGCAGAAGCAGAAGTAGTCACAATACTCCTTTGTTTCTCTCTGAAACGATTTTGTCTGTAACGTTTCAGAAGTATAACATGTGTGGTATACTCCTGCAAGTAGACGGAAGAAAGAGTCGCACATGCCCGACAATAATCCGCATGAGAAGCGGCAGCGGGTCACAATCAGTGACGTAGCGTCGGCGTTAGGCGTCGCGGTTTCAACCGTCTCGAACGCCTACAATCGTCCCGATCAGCTTTCTGCGGAACTGCGGGCGCGCGTCCTTGACATGGCGGCACAGCTTGGCTACGCTGGCCCACATCCCGTTGCTCGCAGCCTTCGGCAGCGGCGTGCAGGCGCGATTGGTGTTCTATTTGCCGAGCGATTGTCGTACGCGTTTACCGATCCTGCTGCCGTGCTTGTGCTCGACGGCATCGCCTGCGTGTTGGAGGAGGCTGACCTTGGGCTGCTACTCGTGCCTGGCCGCGCCGACAACACAACGACCGTGCAGCGCGCGCTGGTGGATGGCTTTATTGCGTATTCGATGCATGAACATGATCCACTGGTTGCCGCAGCCTTAGCACAACGCATTCCTACTGTGCTGCTCGACCAGCCACCACGTCCGGGTGTACCGTCGATCACGGTTGACGACGCGGATGGTGCGCGCCAGGCGGCAGAGCACCTCTTGCAACTCGGCCACCGCCGCTTCGCAATCATCACCGACCGTCTGACCGAGCCACTGGCGAGCACGGTAGCGGAAGAACATTTGAGTCTGCACGAGCAGGTGGAAGACACCTTCTTCGTCACCCAGGAACGCTTCCATGGCTACCGCAGCGCGCTGGAACAGGCTGGACTACATTGGCATGACGTGCTGATCTCAGAGTGTGCTGACAACAGCGAAGCCGATGGCGCAGCAGCCATGCAGGCGCTGATGACGGTAGCGCCCCGTCCAACAGCGGTGTTGTGCATCACCGATCGCTTGGCGCTCGGCGCAATGGCTATGGCGCAGCAGGCAGGGTTGCATGTACCTGGCGATGTGTCAATTGTCGGCTTTGATGATATTCCCAGCGCTGCGCAGGCAGCGCCGCCATTGACCACGATACGGCAAATGCATCGTGAGAAGGGGCTCCAGGCTGGACAGATGCTCGTCGCACTGCTGCGAGGTGAAGCCGTAGCCGAACACACAACTCAGCCAGTCCAGATCGTCGTGCGCGGATCGACCGGACGCGCCCCGCGTAGCGAAAACACAGAGAGCATGCAATGAGCATGGGAGATGGCCTATGAGCATACCTTTGCAATCACCCGAACAGCGGAAGGTCGCTGAGCTTGCAGAACACTTCGCCGCACTGCCGCAAGTCGTGGCTGTGGCGCTTGGCGGCTCCCAGTCCAGCGGGGCCTCGGATGCCGACTCGGACATCGATTTGTATGTCTACACCGACGCAGAAATTTCGGCTACCTCGCAGGCCAAGCTCATTGAGGAGACCGGCGGCGCAACCCGCGTTGACGTCGGCTTGCCTTACTGGGGTGGCGTAAATATGTGGATTGATGCGGCGACTGGTGTCACCGTTGACTGCATGTATTTTGGCGCTGCCTGGATAGAGGAGCAGGTTGCCCGCGTGATGAAGGAGCATCAGCCCAGTTTGGGCTATTCGACATGCTTCTGCCGCACGGTGCGGCAATCATGTTTGCTCCATGACCCGCGTGGCTGGTTCCAGGCGTTGCAGGCGCGTACGCAGCAACCGTACCCTGAGGCGCTCCGGCGCAACATTATTGCCTATAATCATCCCGTGCTGCGGACCATCATGTCGTCGTATCTGCATCAGATCGAGAATGCAGTGCGACGCAATGACCGTGTTAGCATCAATCATCGTGTGGCGGCGTTGCTGGCGAGCTATTTTGACATCCTATTTGCACTCAACTGTGTGATGCACCCCGGTGAGAAGCGGCTGTTGGCGTTCGCCCGCGCTGAATGCACGCTGCTGCCGACGGCGATGGATGTGGACATTGCCGCCGTGCTGGTGGCGGGTGGAACGGCGCAGGCCGAGGTGGTCGCCCATCTTACGCGGTTGCTCGATCGACTGGATGACCTGCTCACAGAAGCGGGCTTTGACCCAGGCGCATCATGAGGCGATGTGACCAGGCAACTTGACGAGAAAATGCGATGACACCCCAGCACACGACCATTATTTCATGGAACGTCAACGGCATTCGCGCCGCCGAAAAGAAGGGCTTTCTCGACTGGCTCCCGAACTCGTGCGCCGACGTGGTGGCCGTGCAAGAAACCAAGGCCAGCGTCGAGCAAGTCTCGGCAGGGTTGCGTGAGCCACCGGGATTTCACGTCGACTGGTGCGCTGCGGAAAAGAAGGGCTACAGCGGCGTGGCGACATTTTCGCGCATGCCGCCGCTGTCGGTCACATGCGGCCTCGGCGATTCGCGCTTCGACGCCGACGGGCGGGTGTTGGTCAGCACCTTCGCCGATTGGACGCTGTTTAACATCTATTTTCCGAATGGCGGGCGCGGGCCAGCATGGGTCGAACATAAGCTGGCCTTCTACGCCCGCTTCCTGGAAGTGGTGAGCGCGCTCATGGCTACCGGGCGGCGCGTGGTCGTGGCAGGCGACGTGAACACTGCCTATGCCGAGATCGACCTGGCCCGACCGCGCTCTAACGCCAAAACATCTGGCTTCATGCCGGAGGAGCGGGCGGCGTTGGGGCAGTTCTTCGACGCCGGACTGATTGATACATTTCGCCATGTGCGCCCAAATGAGGTGAAGTACACCTGGTGGGATGTTGTGAGCGGCGCGCGTTCGCGCAACGTCGGCTGGCGGCTGGATTACATCTTTGTGTCGCCGAATTTGCGCGATGCGATTGTGGATGCCGACATTCACACCGATGTGCCTGGTTCGGATCATTGCCCGGTGAGCGTGACGTTGCGTATAGAACACTAATTAACTGCCCCATGTATTCACTTTGACGGGATGCAGTGTCACGACGACTCGCGTCTCGCCCGGACGGTCGTTGGCGCTGAGGTCGGCCCCACCGTATTTCGCGCCGAGTTTTTTGGCAAACGTGTAATCTGGGTCCGGCGTGATTTCTGCACGCGCGCGGATCTCCATCGTTCGATACGGGTTGGCCGGGTCGAGGATAAAGAGCGTACATTCCGGGTGCGCCTGGAGATTTTTGGTCTTCTGACGCGTGGTGTTGAGCGACAGTTTGAGCGTCCCGTCGTCATCGAACAAAAACCAGAGCGCCGTAACTTGCGGATAGCCGTCTTTTCCAACTGTGGCGAGCGTAGCAACCGGAGCATTCAGAAGGTCCTGGTGGGATTCGGGAAACTGTGTCATACGGGTACTCCTGCCATGATGAACAACTACCATCTGAGCATCAAGTATCATGCCAGTGTAGTGCGCACCACGGCGATGGGCAGCCAATGAATTATGTAGCTCGGCGCCTGCTGGTCTGCTGCCTCGAATCGATTATCGGGCAGCAGATCATAGTTCTACTGAAGTCACAGGCGCTATGTGTTCTTCTCCAAATGCGGCAGCAGCACCACACTCTCTTGCTCATTTGGATCCGTGCGCGCCAGCACGGCGACCGCTTCTTCCGTGCCAGCGTTGAAGGGCAGGTGCGGCATGCCGGCGGGAATGTACAATAACTCACCCGCCCGCTGGGTAATCCGCTGCTCGAGTTGCGGGCCATACCACATTTCGACCTCGCCCTAAATCAGGTAAATTGCTGTTTCGTGATTCTCATGAAGATGAGCCTTGGCGCGCGCGCCGGGCGGGAAACGCAACAGGTGCATGCAGATGCCCTGCGCCCCGACGGTTTCGGCGGCAATTCCGGCGAAGTACGTGAGACCTTGTTTACCTTCGAACGTGTCATGCGGGCGAATGATCTTGCAGGTCAATCCTTCTGGCGTTTGGGTGTTGGCTGCTTCTGGCGTGCTCATGTGGTCCTCCTTGACCATGAATAATGCCAGGCGCAGGGCGCTTCTTCTGCCTCGCGCCTGGACAGTGAATCGCTCGATACTATTTTTAGCACAAACGCGCGTTCATGCAACGTGCTGATCGACAGTTGCGCACACATCGTCCAGCGCCGCGCCGAATGCCGCAACCGTGGCGTCAATTTCAGCCTGGCCGTGGGCGATGGAAAGAAACCCGCTGTGGCCGCGCATGAAATCCACGCCATGATTGATCAGCGCGAGCTGTAGCAGATTAAGTGTTTGCGGATCGCCGCCGCGCTTGATCTCGGCCATCGGCACCTCGGGCGAAAGCTCGCCCGGCGCAAACGGCACACTGCTCGCGGCCAGGACGTGAAAGATCGATCCATCGCCGTAGGCCGCCCAGCCACGCAGCCCGCGCTCGCGAATGGCGTCGTTGAGACCTTCGACAAGCGCGACGCCTGCGGCATTGGCCTGCGCGCATGCCGTGCCGTCCACTACGCGCTCCAGCGTGGCGACACCTGCCGCCGCTGATAGCGGATTGGCGTTGAAGGTGCCGTTGTGTCGGATTTTGCGCGTGCGGTTCCAGGCTGCGTCGCCGAACGCCAGCAACTGCATGATGTCGGCGCGGCCACCCACTGCGCCGCCCGGCAGCCCACCAGCCAGTATCTTTGCCAGCGTGGTCAGATCGGCCCGCACGCCGCTGCGCTCCTGCACGCCGCCGGGTGCAAGCCGGAAGCCCGTCACCACTTCGTCGCAGATCAGCAGCGCGCCGTAGCGGTGCGCCAGGTCGCGTAGCTCGCCTAAAAAGTCGTTCGGCAGCGGCGACATGCCATACGATGCGCCGGTCGGCTCCAAAATCACCGCTGCGACTGGCTGCGCCTTGAGCGCATGCTCGATTGCCGGGAGCGACGGCAACACCGAGATTGTGGCGTCAGCGACGGATTGGAGCAGGCCCGGCGGTGTGTTTTCGGCGCTGTCGATGTCCATGCCATGGGTGAGGGCATCGTGCCAACCGTGGTAGTGGCCGAGCAGCCGCACAACCGGCTCGCGCCCGGTGAACGCCCGCGCCAGTCGCAGCGCCATCTGGGTGGCCTCGGTGCCAGACGCCGTGAAGCGCAGCGTTTCAATGCTCGGGAAGCATTGCTGCACCAGCGCGCTCCAGCGCAAGGTCTGCGCATGCTCTGCGCCCAGGTGCGTACCGCGCGACATCTGCGCCTGCACCGCCTCGACCACCGCCGGGTGCCCATGACCCAACAGCAGCGAACCATGGCCGGTCCAGTAGTCGATTAACTCGTTACCATCCGCGTCCCATTTGCGTGCGCCCAAGCTGCGCTCGACATACAAAGGAAACGGCGTGCTGTGGCGGGCGTCGTGGGTCAGGCCACTGGGCAGCAGCTTCTGCGCTTCGGCGTACAGTTCGGCTGAGCGGCGGTGCCGTTCGATGTAGGTTTCAACAATTAGGTTACGCATGTTCATTGTTCGACCGGTTTTTCGATAGTAAGACCTGGATTTGTCATGCTATTTCCTTCTGTGTGTATATACTCTACACTGATAAGAACTGGATTTTAGCCACAGAGGGCACAGAGAACACAAAGAGCATTCTAACGGAAATCATCCTCTGTGATCTCTGTGGCAAATTTTTAACCCACTTACAGTATAAACAGCGCATGTGTCGCGCTACATTATCGGCATGCTGCGCCAAATCTGATACATAGAGCCAAAGAGAATCTGGAAGCCTTTCCTCTGCGTCCTCTGTACTCTCTGTGGCTCAATCATACCCGCCGAATGCGCCGCACGGTGCTTCCAAAATCATTCAGCTCGATGCTCAGACCGGCACGCATCCACGCCGCGCCTGATCGCGCGCCGTCGAATCCTTCGACTTCATAGCGCGCATCAGGATCGAGGCCGCGCAAGTACAGCGGAGGCAACTGCGCGGGCGGCGGCAGGTGGGTGCGGAACGCGAACAGCACGCCCTCCGAGCGATCCTTGCTGACGTACTGCACCGCAGAGAAGGCATGCTCCTGTGGCGAGCGCAGGCGATATTGATCGCCTAATTGCACGATATGCCGGATCTCTTTGTACAGCACGATCTGCTCGGCGCCAATGGCACGCAACTCCGGCCCCCAGTGGATCAGATGGCCGCCGATGCCCAGCGAGCCGCACATGCTGACGTGAAAGCGGAACTGGAGCGGCAGGTAATCCGCGCCCATGTCCGTCACCCAGGCTTCCATGGCGTTGGCCGGAAAGAGTTGCGAGTAGCCCTCCTGGATCGCCAGCCGCGCGGTCGGCTCGGTGTTGTCGCTGATCCACACCTGGTCAGCCAGGCGCAGAATCGCCAGATCGGCGCGGCCACCGCCGCCGGAGCAGCTTTGCCACACCACATCCGGGTGCCGCTCGCGCAGCGTGCCCCACACGCGGTACAGCCCTTCCACATAGCGCACCCAGATTTCGCGCTGGTCGCCGGGTGCGTCGGGCCAGCCCGGCTCGCTAACGTTGCGGTTCATGTCCCACTTGATGAACGCGATGTTATGCTCAGACAGCAGTGTGTCAATCTGCGCAATGATGTAATCCTGCACGTCGGTGCGGCCCATGTTGAGAATGAGTTGGTTGCGTGCTTCGGTGCGCGGGCGGGTGGGGAAGTGGATCACCCAATCGGGATGGGCGCGGTAGAGGTCGCTGTCGGGGTTGACCATCTCCGGCTCGACCCACAGGCCGAACTCCATGCCCAGCGCGTTCACCCGCTTGATCAGCGGTTGGAGGCCGTTGGGAAACTTCTTCGCGTCGGGCCACCAGTCGCCCAGCCCGGCATTGTCGCTCGTTGCGGCCATGGAACCAGCCGTCGTCCATCACGAACAGTTCGATGCCCATTTCCGCCGCGAGTCTCGGCCAGCTTGATCTGCGATTCTTCATCCACATCAAACGTCGTAGCTTCCCATGAGTTGTACAGCACCTTGTGAATGGCATGCCCGTGCGGCAACATCGTGTCGCGGATGAAATCGTGAAGGCGGTGGCTGGCGCTGCCGAAACCATCCGGCGTGTAGCCAGCAATGCTGGCTCGGCGTATCGAAACGACGTGCCGCGGTTCCAGCCGCCATGCGAAGTCCCAATCGTTCAAGCCGATGCCTACCCGCGTGGAGCCAAAATTCGGTCACTTCGGCGGCCAGCTTCCAGTTGCCGCTCCACGCCAGCACGCCAAACCAGACATCGCCCGCATCTTCCGTGGCATGCCCGCGATCCAGCGCGAACCAGGGCTGATGGTGGTGGCTGGTGGTAATGCGGCGGCTTTCCAGCACCTTCGCGCCTTCCAGCAGCAACTCACGGCGCAGGTGCGTTTCGTCGAGCCAGCGACCGGTGGCGTGCGTCAGCCGATAGGTTTCGCCGAGCGGCAGGTGCCACTGCGCCGACCAGATTCGCTCCAGCATGATCGGCTGGTCGCCGGTGTTGGTGGCGATGACCCAGCGCTCGATGAGATCGTATGCTTCGTGGATGCGGTAGTGCAGCGTGACGCGCAGCGGGTACACGGTGTCGCGCAGGTGAAGGTGCAGTTCTGGCGTGTCGCCTGGCTGCACTTCGGCAGACTCGAAGCGCAGCACCACATCGCGCACGCCGTCCGCGAAGGTGGCCTTGAAACAAGGCTCGCTGTATTTGGCGTCTTCGTAGCCGGGGTATTCTTCGAGCGTCAGTTGCGCAGGGTTGTTGAACGAAGCCCAGCCGAGCGGATTGGCCGGAGCCGGATAATCGTCGGGCTGCGGCAGCCGCACGCCCCAGTAGCGGTGCGTCAGCAGCCCGGCCTTATTCAGTCCAAAAGCGTAGCCCGTGGCGCGCGTTTCAAGCACCCAGCCCTGCTTGGTTTCGTGGATTGGCATGATCGTGTTCCTTGTGCGACAGATGAAAAGATGAACGTCCCTGCCCTATCCATAGTAGCATCGAGCGTCGACCGGATGGCAGGTATACACACTACGCTATTCCGCCACTTCCTGTAAAGAAGGGTGGCGCAGGAAATCGAAATCCGCGCCGAGGTCGGCCTGCTGGCAGTGCTGCTGGTACAGGTAGGTGTAGCCGCGCGTGGCTGGCCTGGGACGCTCCGGTATGGCAGCCCGCCGCCGTTCAAGCTCGCGCGCATCAACCAGCAAATTAAGCTCACGCCGGTCCGCGCTCAGCTCGATCTGATCGCCGGTACGCACCAACCCCAGCGGCCCGCCCGCAGCGGCTTCCGGCGCAATGTGCAGCACGATTGTGCCGAACGCCGTGCCACTCATGCGCGCGTCGGAGATGCGTACCATGTCCTTCACGCCAGTTAACTTCTTGGGAATTGGCAAGTATCCAGCCTCGGGCATGCCAGGCGCACCGAGCGGGCCAGCATTTTGCAGCACCAGCACGTCGTCGGGCGTCACATCGAGATCGGGGTCGTCAATTCGAGCGGCCAGGTCGTCAAGCGAGGAAAATACCACCGCGCGACCAACATGGTTGAGCAACGCGGGGCTGGCCGCGGCGCGCTTGATCACTGCGCCGCGCGGCGCGAGGTTGCCCTTCAGCGCGATCAATGCGCCCTGTGGTTGCAGTGGCTCAGCAGCCGGGCGTACAACCGTCTGCCATGACGGAAACGTATACGGCACGTCCATGATCTCCCGCCACGGGCGGCCTGCAACGGTCTGCACATCCAGATTGAGCAATGGCTTAAGCTCCTGCATCACGACCGGCATGCCGCCCGCGCGATGGAAATCTTCCATATACCCATCGCCAGTTGGCTTGAGGTCGAGCAACACCGGCGTGGTGTCGGCTAATTCGTTCAGACGCTCAAGGTCAAGACGGATGCCCAGGCGACCAGCAATCGCGGTCAGATGAATGATCGCGTTGGTCGAGCCGCCAATAGCTTGTAACACCCGCAGGGCATTGTCGAATGCGGCTGGCGTCATAATCTGCTCCGGCGTCAGGCGCTGCTCAGCTAACCGGCAAGCCTGCATGCCCGCCGCCTCACCCTGCCGCATGCGGTCAGCATACACCGCTGGAGCGGCAGCACCGCCCGGAAGCATCATGCCAAGCGCTTCCGTAAGACATGCCATTGTGCTGGCCGTGCCCATCACGCCACAAGTGCCCGGCGTAGGCGCGAGCTTTCCCTCAACCGCCTGAATCTCGGCCTGATCAATCTCGCCACGCCGGTATTTGGCCCAGTAGCGGCGACAATCAGTACACGCACCAATTCGCTCGCCTTGAAACTCGTTCGCAAGCATCGGCCCCGCAACCACGGCAATCGCTGGGACGCCCGCGCTCGCGGCACCCATCAGCAGCGCCGGCATGGTTTTGTCGCAGCCGCCGATCAACACAACCGCATCGAGCGGCTGAGCGCGGATCATGGTTTCCACATCCAGCGCCATGAGGTTGCGATACAACATGCTGGTTGGCGACAGAAACACCTCGCCTAACGAGATCGTGGGAAATTCCAGCGGCAGCCCACCAGCTTGCCAGACGCCGCGCTTGATTGCTTCAATGAGTTGCGGAAGGTTACGGTGGCAGTTGTTCAGTTCGCTGTACGTGTTGAGAATGCCGATTACCGGCTTGTCGAGCGCTTCATTACTGAAGCCCATGGCCTTGGCGAACGAGCGGCGCAGGTACAAAGCGAATTCACGATCTCCATACTCGGTGAGCTGACCAGCCAGACCATGTGTTTTCATCATCGACCCCTTCACGCTACGACAGCACTATAGCGATTTGCCCATCAATTGCACTATTCCCTCACCCTGCGGCTGGCGCCGCTTCCCGCTCCCACTGGGAGCGGGCCGAGGGTGAGGGCGCAACGCATGGACGCGACGCTCATGTATAGCATAGCAGGACGCAACAGGCAAGCTGATGGTGGGGATCGGCGGGAAAGAATAGGGCATTATGGGGATAAAGGCATGCTTGGAGAGTGAACGGGCAGCGGCACGGAACATGTTCCGTGCCGCTGCCTGGCGCTGAGCAATGATCAGACAAACGCGCTCTTGCCGGTGATCGCGCGCCCGACGATCAGCGTGTTCATCTCATGTGTACCTTCGTAGGAATACAGCGCCTCAGCGTCGGCGAAGTAGCGGCCCACCTCATATTCGAGCAGAATGCCGTTGCCGCCGAACAGCCCGCGCGCCTGTGCCACCACCTCGCGCATTTTCTCGCCGCAGAACACCTTGGCCAGCGAGGCGCGCTCCTGCGACACTGTGCCGTCGCGTGCTTCAAGCTGCGCCAGCCGCAGCAGCATGGTCTGCATGGCCGTCAGGTTGGCGAGCATCTGCACCAACATGTTCTGCACCAACTGGAAATTGGCAATCGGTTTGCCGAACTGCACGCGGCTGTTGGCGTATTCGAGCGAGCGCTCGTAGGCGCCCATCGCTACACCGGTCATTTTCCAGCCGACCCCGGCGCGCGCGGCGGCGAGTTGGCGGCCCACATCGCGGAACGATTGCACGCCCGGCAGCCGGTCGGCCTCGGCGACGCGGACATCCGTCAGCGTGATCAGCACGTTCTCGACCGACCGCAGCGCCATCTTGCCCTGCAATTTCTCGACGGTGTAGCCCGGCGTGCCTTGCTCGACAATGAAGCCTTTCACCTGATTGTCGGCCATGTCACGTGCCCAGATGATATTGACGTCGGCAAAGGTGGCGTTGCCGCTCCACTTCTTCTGGCCGTTGATAATCCAGGTGTCGCCCTCACGCAGCGCGGTGGTCGTCAGCCCGGCGGCGGTCGCCGAGCCAACCTCCGGCTCAGTCAGCGCCCAGGAGCCAATCTTCTCAAAGCGTTTCATTGCTGGAAGGAAGCGTTCTTTTTGCTCATCCGAGCCAAACGCTACAATCGAGCCCATGCACAGGCCCCAATGCACGCCAAAGAAGGTCGAGATTGCCGCATCCACGCGCGCCATTTCCATGAGCGATGCGCCGAACAGCAACGGATTGGGCGTGGGAAAGCGAAACTCGTCCATGCCAAGTGTCTCGCCAATCAGTTTCGCGAAGCCGGGCAGAATGTCCTTTGGAAACTCGCCGCGCTCCCAGTACTCGGCTGAAATCGGGCGCACCTCGGTTTCCATGAAAGCGCGAATCAGGCGGAGTTGCGTCTGCTCGTCCTCGGTCAACGTTTCGGCAATCTCATAGAAGTCACCGTTGACCGGCGGCGCGGGCTTGTTGTCGGGCGTCCCTATGCGTTGCAGCATGCGGGCTACATCGCGCGGGTCCATCGCGCCCAGCGCTTCGACCAACTGCGGCAGGTCAACGTGGCGCGACAGGCGCGCAATGGCCTTCATGTCGAGCTTTTGCATGAGGCCAACCATATCGGCCATGGAAGGCGTATCAGTCGTCATAGGATTGTCCTTTCGTGAAAGAGGCGCCTGTGGCGCTTGTTTTGGTAAAATAATTCAAATTTTCTGTTTTTTTGCCACCAAGACTCAAAGACGCGAAGGCATGAAAAAGGGATCGGTTTAATCTTTGAGTCTTCACGTCTTATAGAGAACTCAAGTAAATCTCGGACAACCGAGGTTCCAACCGTAGTGATCGAGAAACGAGCTATGAAAGGTGGTGTTTGTCAGATGCGCTTTGAAGCGAGCCGCCAACTCAGGTAAACGTGGCCAGGTGTGGTTGTGGCTGACTGCACGCCGGGTGGCTTTCCACACCTGTTCCTGAGGATTGAGATCAGGTGAGGCTGTCGGAAACACCACGAGCTTGAGGCGTGGATTGGCGCGCAACACATCTCGTATCTCGGCACCACGATGCCAGGGCGCTCGGTCCCACAGCAATAGGATTGGGACATCTGGGTAGTGTGCAAGGATGGTACGCAAATGAGCGGCAGTGGCTGCTGCGTTCATTGTTCCCGCCTGACTGACAACCACACGCCCAGTCTTAAGGTCAAGTGTGCCATAAAAACTCGTCTTGCTCCTGCCAGGATCGAGCCGTACAACAAGTGACTGTCCGCGCGGCCCCCATACCGCCATTGTTGTCGCTTGTAGATACAGCGAGGCTTCGTCCATTGCCAACACCACGGTCTCGGGCGCTTCTTGCGCCGTGTCGATCAGTTTTTTTCAAGCTGTGCTTCAAACGCAGCCACTGCTCGTTCGTTGCGTGACTTGAAAACGTTGGAAGGCTGATGATAACTGAACGCACAGCGGGCGAACAGATTGGAGTAGGACACGCAGCTTTGGTACGTTACGCCATACCAGTCCTTGACGACCCGGCGCAAGTCTTCCACCGTCCAGGCTTGCCCCGCTTCACTCGCTGCTTGCGGCCCAAAAAGCGACCGCGGCGTGTAGAGGCGCAACTTGTTGCTCAAGTCCTGCACCTGCTCACGTGTCAGTTGCGCGTTGTTGCCACCACGCCGATGGTCATCGAGAGCGGCAATACCACCATTCCGATAGGCACGGCACCAGTCCATCAGGCTCGCGCGCGCCGCACCGGTAATCGCGGTGATTTGATTGGTCGAGTAACCCAAGCCGTACAGGCGAACAGCCTGAAGGCGTGTGCGATAGGGTCCTTCATTAGTCGCTTGATACGCTGCTAGCCGCGCACGAGCTGCTGCTGCTGTGAGCGTAAACGTACGTTGTGCCATGCTGACTATTGTACGGTATCTACTTGAGTTCTCTATTAGTGGCATGATCCTCGGCTTCTTCAGCCCGAGTATGCTATCGCAGCTGCGATAGACTTCGCAGCAGCTTGAGCCAGCCGGTCAGCAGCCGAGCGAACCACTTCATGGGCATTATGCGAGGTGGCGCAATCGGCGTGATGCGCTGCACAGCCACCGTCTGCGACTCGGTGAAACGTAGCATGCCTTCGCGCCCGTGCCGCCGTCCGATGCCCGACTCCTTGAAGCCGCCCATCGGCGCATCCACCGACCCCCACGCCGCCGCGTAGGCTTCGTTGATGTTGACGGTGCCAGCGTGGAGGCGCTGCGCCACCGCTCGGCCACGCGCATGATTGCGGGTGTAGACGCTGGCATTCAGACCGTAGCGGCTCGCGTTGGCCGCACAGATCGCGTCCTCGACTGACTCGACGCGATATAGCGACACAACCGGGCCAAATGTTTCCTCCGCGAACAACAGCATGGTTTCGTTCACGTTTTCCAGCACGGTCGGCTCGTAGAAGAACGGGCCAAGGTCGGGCCGATGCCGCCCGCCTGCCAGCAGGGTCGCACCCTTCGCTACCGCGTCATCGACATGGCGCTGCACTGCCGCGAGTTGCCGTGGACCAGCCAGCGAGCCCATCTCAATCGTGTAATCGAGGCCCGCGCCCAACCGCAGCGCCTGCGCGCGTGTTGCCAGCCGTTGCGCAAAGCGCTCGTACAGCGGCGCGGCGACGTAGATGCGCTCGATTGAAACGCACAACTGCCCGGCGCTGGCGAAGCAGCCGCGCAGCGCGCCCTCAACTGCTGCATCAAGATCGGCGTCATCGAACATTAGCATGGCGTTTTTGCCGCCTAGTTCCAACGAGTAGCCGATCAGCCGGTCGGCGGCCTGGCGCGCCACGATTCGCCCGGTAGCCGTACTGCCGGTGAATGTCACGTAATCCACCGCGTCGATCAGCGCCCCGCCAACTGTTGGTCCGTCGCCAGTCACAACCTGAAATACGTCAGGCGGCAGCCCGACCTCGCAGAGTAGTTGCGCCACCCACAGCGCGGTGAATGGCGCTTGCAAATCGGGCTTGAGCACCACCGTGTTGCCAGCCAGCAGCGCTGGAATAGCATCGGTCGCGGCCAGGCTGAGCGGATAATTCCATGGTGAAATGATGCCAACCACGCCGCGCGGATGGTGGTGCTCCCACGTCGCGGTCAGCAGCGGCAGCGCGCCCGCCCGGCGACGGCTGCGCAGCATTTTTTCTCCATGAACGGCGTAATAGTGGGCAACAATCGCCGTGTCCAGCACTTCTTCGAGCGCATGGCGGCAGGCCTTGCCGGTCTCCCACTGCATCAGGTTGAGCACGGCGTTCTGGCGTTGAAGCACCAGATCATGAAAACGCAGAATGATCTGCGCGCGGCTGCGGAACGGCAGCATGGCCCAGGCTGGCTGGGCATGGCGGGCGCGCTCCACAGCGGCCTGTACATCGACGGGGCTGCATTCAGGAACTGTGCCGATCTGCTCGTCGGTCCACGGCGCATGCACCGGCCGATCAATGCCAGTTTGTGCAACGATGTGGGCTTGGAGGTCGCGGGCCAGTTTGCGTAAACTGTTCCAGTCGGACGCCACCACAATCACCTTTTCTTTTAATAATCTTTATTGACCGTGAGGTCAATAAAATCATACCACGCATTGACCCTTCGGTCAATACCATGTTATGATAGAGAGAAGCAATGTGGAAGGAGGGATTGCATGCCTGGTAAAAAAGCATCGGAAGCCGAACGGCGCGAGCAAATTTTGCGGGCGGCGCGGCGGGTCGCCATGCGCGACCGGCTGGATGGCCTGACGATCCGCAACGTCGCGCGCGAAGCCGAGGTCAGCTCAGGATTAGTCTTCTTCCATTATTCGACTAAAGACGCGTTGTTGGAGGCGCTGCTCGAATGGCTGCTGGAGCGTACGATTGTAGCCGAAATTGGCCCGGACATTCTGCGTCACGAGACGCCATCGGAACAGTTGCTGGCGCTCTTGGAGCAAGAGCTGCATCGTCTCACAGTCCATCGCGATCAGCTTGAGCTATTTTTCGACTTCTGGGTGATTGGGCGGCGCGACGCGACGATTCGCACGATGATCAGCCAGGCGCTCGACCGCTACCGCGCTTCGTTTCGGCCTTTCGCCGCCGCAGTGATCGCACAATATCCAGAGCGCTACGCTGACATGACGGCGGAAGGATTGGCATTGCTGGTGGTTAGCGTGATTCAGGGCTGCGCAATCCAGGTCATCAAAGATCCCAACCCGATTGATTTGAAGCCGATGTTGCAAACGGTGTACGCACTGCTTGGCCGGCCAAGCGTGGTGGAAGCATAAGCACTGCCGAACGAGCGTGTATAGCCGACCGTCTGAATCAGGGCCATTTTGGTACGCGGCCCATCTCCATACCTGGTAGGGAAGTGATCAAAGGGTGAGTTGCACCTCAATCGCTCATGGCCTCAATATCTATTCCTGGCGCGGCTGGTAGCCAAGTCGCCCGCGGGTCAGGATGACAATCAGGAGTGCTGTCACCCCAAAGCCGATGAGTCCGGCGCGAATCAGTCCAGTGTAGTCCACAGCGAGAAAGAGCGGCACCAACGTAAGCTCCGGGGCATCGATGCTGGCATGCGCCACAATCGCGGTGAACACGCTGCCGCGGGTGTGGTTGAAGACCCATGTCATGATGATCGCGATGGCGAGCGCCATCAGAAAGAACATGGGAAAGATGGTGAGGAAGGCCGACCATCCAGCACCTGGCCCGCCGCCTTGTGTCGGTGTCAGAAAGTCTTCCAGATGCCAGAAGGCCCACAAGACACCCAAGAGCAGCGTGCCCCACAGCGGCCCGTAGCGCGACTGTATGCGCGGCAGCGCGAAGCCACGCCAGCCGATTTCCTCGCCCAGCGGCCCACCCCCAAGCGCGACAACGATAAAGGCCAATGGATAGCTCACCAGCAGCGTTGGCGAAAGACCTTGAAAGCTCGCCAGCGCACCCGGCTGGATAATGATCCCCAGCATGAGCAGTGCCGGGATGCCCAGCAGGATGAACAGATACCACGGCCAGGGCGCACGCACCTGTCTCATGCGCTGCCGCAAGCGTTGTATGCCTGTCTTTCCTTCGGTGACAGCGATCATAATGATGGCGGCCAAGGCCGGTCCAAACGTGTGGAGAACATGGAACAATACGTAAAACTGAGTGTTGGGCAGGATGCCCCACTGGGAGAGCACATAGGGTATGAATATGATCCAGGTGAATGCGTACGCCAGAAAAAAGAAGGAGACCAAGGGGTGTTGCTGCATCCATTGGTGCAGATTTCTCGAATTAGATGTTGGTTGACTGGACGTATTTGAAGTGGTCACGAAAACAATCCTTGCTGTACGGGAGGCTCGCTTTGGTTTGCCATGGTCCTCTCTATTCATAGAGAGCAAAACGAGCCAAGCCGCCCAATGGGCGCGCGAGTTCAACCGCATGATGCCGCAACAGGGCGGTTATTGCACATTTCACAATCACGGCTCATTGGCTTTAGAATACCATATCTGTCCAACCTATGTGATATTTTTGCATATTATACCTTATACTGGGGCATGATAATTATGCATTTCACAAAGTACGTACGGTAGCTATGTATTTCACAAGTACAAGGAGATATAAAAGCTGAAGTAGTAAGAGATGCTGGATGCGCCCCACAATTATCAGCTATTCAGCCGCCTTCTATGTGTGCTATACTTCTGAACGAACGTTCTGAAGCGAGGCATCCGCATGCGTTTATCATTCGAACTGGCGCTGCCGCCCGGCATCAACCAGCAGTATTACACCCATCGTGGCCTGCATGTGCTCACGCCGCGTTCGCGCCGCTACCGCAAAGCTATCGAGCAGCAGATGTTGCGCATGTACTCTCTAAGATCGCGTGTCAGATCATTTCCTGCATGCCATGCAGCAGGGCTACCTATCGCTGTTCTTCCGCTATTATTTCGAAACGCCGCTGCGCCGCGATCTCGACGGCGGCCTCAAAATCACGGTTGACGCGATTACCGACGGTCCGGCATGCCCGATGACTCGCGCGTGGTCGATATTCACCTGCTAAAGTACGTCGATCCGCTGCGCCCACGGCTGGAAGTCGATGTAGAAACAATCGAGGCGTGGGAGTGGGAGGCCGAACCTGAGCCGCCATGGACACCGATTGCGCTGACTTTGCCATTGCCGCCGAGCATCAACAGCCAGTATGTCGTGGTGAACGGCCAGCGCCACCGCGGCAGCGCGCTACGCCGCTTTCGGCGCGATGTCAAAGCAGCGGTCGACGAACATGCCATTAAGGAGCGTATTCCGACGGCATTTCATGCCAGCGGCAAGCCGGGCTACCTGGGCGTATACGCCGACTTTTACTTCAGGAATCGGCAGCGACGCGATGTAGATAACGGGCTGAAGGCGCTGCTCGATGCGTTCTGTAGTGCCGTTGATGTGAATGATGCGCGCGTGGTAGACATTCACCTGACGAAGCGCGTCAGTCGTGACATGCCGCGTACGGAATTACAGGTCGACCTGTTCGATGATCTGGCAATTCACGCCCGAGCACCAGGTACTGCGGCGTAACCAGCAGGCGTCATAAGCATATAACGCTTGCCGCAGCGCACACAGAGGCCATACGTAGAGCCTATTTGCATCACTGCTGCTTCGATACGCGCTTTGCGCTACTCAACATGCAGTTTTTGGCATCCTGAGCAGACCGAAGGTCGTATCGAAGGGTGCCGCTACAGTATTATTCAGTTTTCTCGGAGAACTCTGTGCCCTCTGTGGCAATTTTATGCAGTTGTAGGATCGCTCTTGCGGCGCATGTGCAGCACGGCGATCTTGGTTGAGTGGTTGAACGGCGTGGGGTCAGTAATCTGTCCAGCTTTGGATACATGCGATCTGCCTGTGCAATCATCGGGCACCGGAATGAGCTCGCCGATCCGCACGTAGCCATCGGCGCAGATTGCCTCCAGCATGGCCATGTACTCGCGCCCGCTCAAAAACAGCGCGTTGTTGATCGCCACCAGTGTGCCGCCGTCGTTGATCAGCGGGCGCACTTTGTTGATCACTTTGGTGTAGTTGCGCGCCAGATCGACTACGCCGCCAGCGGTGGCGGCGAAAATGGGAGGATCGACAAACACACAATCGAAGCGCTCGCCCGCACGTTTCATGCGGTTGATCACAGGCCAGAAGTCGCCAGTCTGGAAGTCGGCCTTGTTGATTGGGAAGCCGTTCAGCGTGTAAGACGTTTTGGCGACATTCAGGAAGCGTCGGTTAAGGTCAAGCTGCACCACGCGCGCCGCGCCGCCTGCCATGGCCGCCACGCCCAGGCTGCCGGTGTAGGCGAATGTGTTCAGCACCGTTTTGCCACTGAGTTGTTGGATCGCCCACTGACGCAGATTGCGCGTGTCCAGATACAGGCTCGCGTCACGATTTATCGTGAGATCAACAGCATACCGGACGCCACGTTCACGAATAAAACGGTCGGGTGCGCTGCCCGCCAGCAGCACGCCCTGCTGCTCTGGTATGGACGAGGTGTGTCGCACCTTCAGAATGATCGTGTGGATCCATGGGAAGCGCTCCTGGAGCAGGGCTTGAGCTGTGGCAATCTGCGGAAGCCCTTGTTCCGGCGGATTGGCATGGTTGTACAGCACTGCGGTTGCGCCATACAGATCGATGACGAGCGTCGGCCAACCTTCCGCAAAGCCGTTGAACAGCCGAAAAGCGGCCTGATGGCGCTCATCGAACAATGATGTTCGCGCTGCGATGGCGCGGTCGAGCAGGCGCGGGAGATTTTCGTTAGGTGGAGGTGCTTGCATGGCAGCCACAGTATATCAGCTTGCGCGGCGGTATGCTGCACGACAAAAGCAAACGGCCTCCGAAATTCTTCGGAAGCCGTCGGCTTTGTTGAGTTGTCAGCAGTCTATCAGACGATGAGCAACGTACTGAGAAGAGTTAACTGGTAGTGGCTAGAATGTTAACAAGGTTGCCGTTGTGTTGGTGCTGCGACGTTAACAAGATTGCTGGCTGCGACGTGTGCTAGGTTGTTGTTGTGTTGGTGCTACGACGTGTGTAACGATGACCAGTTGATACTGATAGACCAGACGATTTTCGGAAGCCGTGCAAGAATGTTATGCTAGGTTTGGCTCTCAACACTGAGAAGGATACCATGAGCACTCGTCGGCGACCATCGCTCGCAGGTATAGTTCGATCGTGACCACAGGTACTAGCGTGTATGGGCGAAAAAGTACTACTTACCGACCAGGAAGCAACGCCCCGACATCACGCTGGGACTCCTGCCGCATCGGCCGCATGTCACGGGCATCTTCCACCAGAATGCCGTGACGGTACGCATCTACGAGCTTCTGCAAATCCTCAAGCTGGCCACGCAGCAACTGTCCGGTGTCTGTGTCGGCGATCATCATACGGTGCGGAAACGTCGCGACCTGCTCGGTACGCGGCGTGACATCAATGCCATGCGCGAGCATCTCCTCGGGAGTGGTGAACGGCTCATGAGCGGCCAGTACCAGTTCATGGGAATTACCGATCAGTGTGTAGCCTGCGATGCCCGTCACCGAGCGGTAGGCTTCGCTCATGCCGCCGTCAATCACAAGGAGCTTGCCATTGGCCAGCAACGGGCGCTCGCCTTTCTTGAGCTTCACCGGTGTATGGCCGTTAATGATGCGCCCGTTCTCGATATCGCCGCCAAACGCAGCCAGCACGCTACAGCAAAACGCCTCACTATGGCGCAGGGCGTAGTACGGACCCTTTGGCTCTTCGTGCGTGGTCGCGTCTTCAATGAAATAGCGCTCGAACGTAGTCATGCGCTCGCGCCCGAACAGCGGCGAGTACGGGCCGCACCACAGGTACCACATGGCATCCTGGCCTGCCTGCCGCGCCTGTGGCTCGCGGCTGAAGAACGCCTCGCGCGACATCTGCTCGAAGCGCGCCAGCAACGCTGGGCCTGCCAATTCCTCGCCGCCTATCGTGACAGGCACGAACGCGCCGTGCTCATCTACCGGCAAGCAGCCGTGGAACTTGAGGTTGCCATCCTGCACCTGAAACATGTTTCCGTAACTATATAAAAAGCGAATGTGCTGCTGTAAGCGTTCGCTATGCTGAAACTGTCCACGAAGATCGGCAATAACTGCAGCCTCATCATCGGTTAGCGCGGCGCGGTCATGTGGATCGAGCGTCGGCCAGTTGGTATTGCGCAATGGATAGGTCGTGCCGTACAGCGTGGCAGTTCCATGTTTCAGATCGATGGAGTCGAGTACCAGCCGATCATCCATCTTGTATTCTGGATGGCGTTGGATGATCTGGGCCTCGAGCTTGAACTGAATAATCGCAATCGCTTTGTGCATGCGTGCGATGGCAGCAGGGGTGTAATCCTCGACCGGCGGGCCGGCTTTGGGCTGGAACACCGCGCATGGCTCATCGCTGTAGGTTGTTTCAGCGAAGCGAGCTAATGCATGCAGATTGATACGGTAGCCGTCAAGCAGCGTTTCGAGGTTGGCGTACCGCAGCGACAGGCGAATGACGTTCGCAACCAGCGCGTCACAGCCGCTCGCCGCACCCATCCATGAAACATCATGGTTGCCCCACTGGATTGCGACGTAATGATAATCCATCAGTCGATCGATCACTTTTTCAGCAGATGGGCCACGATCAAACAGGTCGCCAAGAATGTACAACCGGTCCACCACGAGGCTTTGGATGAGATACGCCAGCGTGACGATGACAGTTTCGCCTTCGTCGAGCGCCACAATCGAGCCGATAATGCTGCGGTAGTACTGCTCTTTCTGGTTGTGCTCGGTCTGGCTTTCGGTCAGCAACTCTTCGAGGATGTAGGCCAGCCGGGGAGGAAGCCGCTTGCGCACTTTGCTGCGGGTGTACTTCTGCGCCGATGTTCGCGCGACGCGGGCAAGTTGCGCGATCGTCTCCGCCATCCAGGCATGCGGATCGTCTAACGACGGGAGCATCTGGCGCAGTTTCAACTCAGGATAATAAATCAGCATGGCTAATTCAGTCTGCTGCTGCGGCGTCAACTCGCCATCGAACGTTTGGCCGATCTTGCGCCGCACCGCGCCCGACGCGTGCCGCAAAATGTGATCGAATTGCTCGTACGCGCCGTGAATGTCGGAGATATAGTGGTCAGTGCCTTTCGGCAGCGCCATGATCGCGCTAAGATTGATCATCTCGGTGTGTGCAGCGGTGATGGTCGGGTAACGGGTGCTGAGTAGCTGGAACAGCCGTAGCTCCTGCCCGTAATCTTTGGAGGATGTTGTCATACAAACCCCTTTGTATCAATGTGTACGTTACCAAGCCGCCACGAAGGAATGTGAGAAGCGCCATGTTCATCTGAGGCAAGCACACGCGCCAGCATGTATGAAATGAGCGTAGCAGGCGCGGCGCGGTTTGTCAACGGGTTGCGCAAACGAGCAGGCGCGTGTATGCTTGGAGCGCCCGTTCCGTCGCATGTAATCTCGGCGGCGGGACTCATCGTCTCTAGTGGAAAAGGAGCATTCTTATGGCGACCAAAGCTGTTTTCCCTCGCGCGGTTGATCTTTCACTGACGCAGGCGCGGACGATTATTGCCGGAGCTTTGCAGGAAGGTCGCGCGAAGTCGCTCGCGCCGCTGGCCGTGGTAGTGCTCGATTCTGGCGGCCACCTCGTCGCCATGGAGCGCGAGGATGGCGCGGGTACGCTACGTTTCGAGGTTGCGTTCGGCAAAGCGTACGGCGCGATTGGCATGGGATTCGGCAGCCGCGTGCTTGGTGTGCGCAATCAGGGCCGCGATGCGTTTCTTGCCGCGCTCGCCGTAGCCGCTGACGGGCGCAGTGTTCCGGTGGCGGGCGGTGTGCTGGTGCTCAACGCCGACGGCATGGTGATCGGCGCGGTCGGCGTGAGCGGCGATACCTCCGATGCCGATGAAGGCTGCGCGGTCGCTGGCGTCGAAGCAGCGGGGCTGCTCGTCGGTATAGACCCGGCCAGCACGAATGCTTAAATCCTGAAAGTTGCCTTTCACTGAGCATGCCCATGAGGACGCGCGGGCATGCTCAAATTCCGCTGGAGTTTGCGTGTAGCTGCGGTTTGCATTGAGAGCGTGTATCATAACTGGCGCTTGCATATTCATGACTTTGTTGATAAACTTACCTAATTCCTAGCTTCGCATGCTGATTCCTTTCGTTTCTCACCTCCTCTGTATAGAAAGGAAGAATCTATGGCAAGATTCGATGAGTTCCTGGCGGCAAACCAGAAGTACACACAGTCGTTTGATCAAGGCGATCTTCCAATGCCTCCTGCTCGGCGCGTAGCCGTAGTGACGTGCATGGACGCGCGGCTCCACCCGGAGAAGTTCCTCGGGATTGAGCTCGGCGAGGCTAATGTGATTCGGAACGCAGGCGGGCGGGCTGCCGATGCCATTCGCTCGCTGGTCATCTCAGAGCGGCTGTTGAACACGAACGAGATTGTGGTTATACATCACACCGACTGTGGCATGCTCACCTTTACCAATGAGCAGTTGGCGGCGAAGGTGCAGCAGGACTTGGGAGCGGATGTAGCGGGACAGGATTTTCTTCCATTTCCTGATCTTGAGCAGAGCGTGCGGGATGATGTCGAGGAATTGCGCGCGTCGCCGCTCATCCCGAAGGACATCCCCATCAGCGGTGCGATCTACGATGTCACAACGGGCAAGCTTACGGAAGTTGTACGCGCATGATCCCTTGAAAGAGACATCGCGTTGGCATTACTGCGACGTGTTTATAATCTCATTAACTCGTAGCACATAACCGATACCACTCATGGTGACGAGGTAGTGTGGGTTGGCGGGGTTATGCTCGATCTTCTGGCGCAGGCGGTGGACGAGTTGCTTGAGCAACTGCCGGTCGCCCACGCCCCGATAGCCCCACACATGGGTCGTTAATCGCTCGGCGGGAATGGTATGCCCAGCATTCGCCAGCAGGTATTGGAGCAGCCGAAACTCGAGGCTGGTTAAATAAATCGGCGCGCCGCCACACACGCACCGTCTGCTGCTCGGCGTCAAGCTGCATGTCACCGCTAGTTTGCAATGCTGAACGTTCAAGGCCTGCGCGCCGCAGCAGCGCCCGCACCCGCGCGAGCAAGGTACGTGGGCTGAAGGGCTTGGTCAGGTAATCGTCAGCGCCCTGGTCAAGCCCCGTCACCTGATCTTCTTCGCTGCTGCGCACCGTCAGCAGCATGATCGGCGTGGATGCCTCACTTCGGATCTGGCGACATACTTCCAAACCATTGCGTTTGGGCAAATTGATATCAAGAATGACAAGGTCCGGCTGCTCATGCTGAAACACCACGAGTGCTTCCTCACCATCGGCAGCCTGCACCACCAGATAGCCCGCCTGCCGCAGCGCAAAGCTGATCAAGCCAAGCAATTCTAAATCGTCGTCCACAACGAGAATTTTCATATTTCCTCCATGTCACGCATCATGTACGCCGTCCTGGGCGCGGCAACAGCACAGTCATGCGCGTGCCGTTGGGGCTGCTCTGCGCGTCTACATGGCCGCCGTGACGCTCCACAATCGACTTCACAATCGCCAGTCCAAGACCCATACCGTTCTGCTCCGGCTCGCCGTCCGGCGCGCGCTGGAAGCGGTCAAATAGTGTTTCGTCAGCATTGACAGCCAATCCTGGGCCCTGGTCCTCAACCCACAGCGTGACACTCTGTGGCTGTACGTCGCCGCCAATCGAAATGGTGCTGGCACGCGGCGAGAACTTGTTCGCGTTCGCCAGCAAATTGACAAACACCTGCGTCAGCCGTTGTGCGTCGCCAGTGACGGATGCCAGCGGATATGGCAGATCGACGATCACGCGCTGCCCGCGCTGATCGAGCAGCGGCTGCGTAAGCTCCACGGCTGCCTCGATGACGTCATCCAATGACACCGGCTGGCGGCGAATGCTGTCCTGGCCTGCCTCGATTCGCACGCTTTCTAACAGATTGTCGATCAGCTGTGTCAGGCGCAACGTGCCACGCTGGAGCGCCATAATCAAATCGCCAATCTGCTCGGTGCTCAGCACAGGCAGCTGATCAAGCAACAATTCAATCGAAGCCAACTGCGCCGAAAGCGGCGTGCGGAACTCGTGGGAGATATTGGCCAGCACGGTGTCACGCACCCGCCGGGTCGCCTCAATTTCGGTCTCGTCGCGCAGCACCTGCACCTGCTGAGCCTCGGCGGGTGGCGCGCTTGTAATTACGACGCTGCGCCGCTGCCCATCACGCAGCAGCAGATGTTCGGTCGCCCGCGCCCCACCGCGAAAGCGGGCATGCACAATCGGGCAGTGCTCGGCGCAGGGTCGCACACCGCCAGCGCCTTGCGGGTTGAGCACATCGCCACAGAAGCGCCCAAGTACATCCGCTGGCGTGACGCCCAGCATAGCCGCCGCCTGCGGATTGAGGTAGGTGATGCGCCGCTCGCGATCAACCGTGAACACGCCCTCCACAATGCCGGTCAGAATCGCCTGCGCTTCAGCCTGCTGCCGGCGCAGATCAACCGTCAGCGTAAACAGGCGCTGGCGCATGTCCTCCAGCGTGGCCGCGAGTGTGCCGATCTCCGCGCCGGGCGCTGACGGAACTGGCGAGGCAAGATCGCCGCGCCCGATCTGTGCGGCAGCCCTGGTCAAACGACGAAGTGGCGTGCTGAACTGGCGGCTCGCTGCCAGGCTAATCAGCGTGGCGAGCGCCGCCACCACTAGGGTCAGCAGCACCAACGTCATGACCAGCCGCCGCAGCGATTGGTCAATGGTTGTTGTCGGCAACTCGACTTCCACCAGCCCAACCTGTGCACCAGACGCGGCGCGCACTGGCAGCACGGCAACATAGGCAGACGATTCATTGAGGCGTGCGGCGGCGAGCGCATTCGTGGCGAGCGCCTGCTGGCGCAGTGCGGCGCGTGCGTCATTGGCGGGCACGCTAGCTGGACGCCTGTTGATGGTGACGGGCATGCCAATCTGCGTGCTGACCTGCTCGGCAAACGATGGCTGCATCAGCAGCGCCAGCATAACCGTTGTGCCGGGCAGCGCCGTGATGTCCTCCTGCGCGCCCATGACCAGCGGCGCGTCACCCGACGGCGTGTACCAGAACTCTGTTCCCGCCCCAACGTTGGCTGCGTAGATCGCTGTCCATGGTAGTGTCGCGCCACACTGCGCAACCAGTTGGCCGTTTCGCAGCACGGCGCAGCTATCGAGCTGGCTAGTCTGGATAAACTGATTGAGGAAGCGCAGCGCGCCCGCCATGTCGTCGGTTTGCAACATGCGTTGCAAGGTGGGTCGCTCGGCCAGTAGTTGCGCGGTGGTTGCAAGTTCGTCATGGGCGCGACTCAGCGCCTGGTTGGCGCTTGTATCGGCCTGTGTCACCAGCGCCAACGCCTGATCGTCAGATAGGCGCGTGAGCAGCCCGACCGCAACATACGCCACGCCGCTAACTGCCAGCAGCAGCAGACCGACATTCACAAGAATAAGAAACGTTTGGAGCCGTAAACGACGCATGCTGATTCACGTTGACCATGCAGATGGCGCACAGTCCACCTGCGCGCCATGAAAATCCACTATGAAGCAGACAGTATACGCTATCTCTGTTCGCCGCGCCGCAGCCATTCGCTGCCGAAAATCACCAGCAGCGACAGCGCGCCCAGCACCAGCGCGGCGCTGTAGGAACCGACGTACTGCCGGTCGTCGAGTGCGCGAAAGATATACCCGGTCGCCGTTTCGGTGCGGCCTTGAATGTTGCCGCCAATCACCAGCACCGCGCCGAATTCGCCCAACGCCCGCGCGAAGGTCAGCGTTAGGCCGTAGATGAAGCCCCAGCGCAATGCCGGAAAGGTCACATGCCAGAAATTGCCAGCCGCTCGCGCCCAGCGTCGCCGCCGCCTGCTCCTGCTCCACACCGAAGGCGCGCAGCACCGGCATGAGTTCGCGCACCATGAACGGCAGCGTGACGAACAGCGTCGCAATGATCATGCCGGGCAGCGCAAAGGCAACGCTGATGCCCACCGTGTTCAACGCGGGCGTCAACAAGCCCTGCCGCCCAAAGAGTAGCAGCAACATGTAACCAGCTACTACCGGCGAAATGGCAAACGGCAAGTCGATCAGGCCGTTGAGCAGCCGCTGTCCTTGAAATTGATGACGCACCAATACCCAGGCCACGGCTGTTCCACACACCGCATGGATGAGCACCACGATGATACTGATCAGCAGCGTGCGGAAGAATGCGCCGAGCACATCTGGCTCGCTCAGCGCGGCCACAATCGCGCCGAGGCCGCCCGCAAACGCTCCCGACACGAGCGCGGCAAGTGGCACCAATATAATCACTGCCAGGTATGCCACAGCGCTACCAATGAGCAGCCAGCGGCGCACATGCCGAAGATTGAATGTTGCGGTAGGCGTGTTCGCGCGCGAAAACTCATTCATCGTCGCGCCTCCGCTGGAGGTAATCGACCAGCACAACCAGCCCAAACGCAATGGCGAGCATGACCACCGACATGGCGCTGGCGGCGCGCTGATTCTGCGACTCGACTTCGCCAAAGACATACACAGCAGCCGTCTGGGAGCGCAGCGGCAGGTTGCCAGCCACCACCACAATTGCGCCGAATTCACCAATTGCACGGGCATAGCTGAGCAGCGTGCCGGCAGCTAGCGGCGCCACCAGCGCAGGCAGCACCACCTGCCGAAACGTGAGCCACGCGCCCGCGCCGAGCGTCGCGGCTGCTTCTTCCTGATCGAGATCGAGCTGTTGCAGCACTGGCTGAACGGCGCGTACTACCAGTGGAAAGGTGATAAACAGCAGCGCCAGAATAATTCCCGGCGGCGCAAAGACAATCGAGAAGCCGAGCGTCTGGTTCAGCCAACTGCCGAGCGCCCGTTGCGGCCCGTACAAAATCACCAGCATGACGCCGACGACTAATGTCGGAATGGCGAACGGCAGATCAACCACGGCATTGAACAGCCCTTTGCCGGGAAAATCATAGCGCACGAGGACATACGCCGTCAGTGTGCCCATCACCGCGTTGATCGCCGCCATCACCGCCGCCGTCCACAGACTGAGCGCCAGCGCATGCCAGGCAACCGGCTGCACTATCGTGCGCCACAGGCCATCAAGGCCCGCGCTGAGGCCATCTTGCACAATCACAAGAAGCGGGATAATCAGCATGACCACAAGATACGTGATTGCAACGCTGCGCACGCTCCAGCGGCCCCACTGCGCATGATCGCCAGCCGTCTGGCGCACCGACGCGGGCGAGATGGTCGTCATTGCTGCACCTGAGCGATTGCTTTGGTGAAGATGCCGTCATCACCGAAATAAGCTGGCGTGGCTTCTTTCCAGCCGCCGAAAAAGTCAATGGTGAACTGATCGGGAACATTGGGATACTGCGCAGCCGTAGCCTGAGCGACTTCTGCGTTTACTGACCGCAATCCGTACTGCGCGAACACGGTCTGGGCCTCTTTGCTGAACAGGAAGTTGATAAACGCCTCCACAAGCGCGCGATTACCATGTTTCTGAACGGAGGCGTCGACAAGCGCAACCGGATTTTCGATCAGAATCGTCGAGCGCGGCAGCACGAGCTCGTAATCCTGGCCGCTCTGCTTCCCAACAAGTACCTCATTTTCGTAGGTGATGGCGACATCGCCGATGCCCTGCTCGAAATTGGTAATGCTGCTGCGCGCATCTTTGTCGAGCGCGGTGACATTCTTGAGTACCGAGACAAGGAACTTCGTCGCAGCTGCATCGTCGTCCTTTGGCACGCCATCCACATAGCCGCGCTTGGCCGCGCCGTACAGCGCCAGAATGTTCCACTGCGCGCCGCCGCTGGTCTTCGGGTTGGGCGTGAGAATCTGGACGCCCGGCTTGGCAAGATCGGCCCAATCCTTGATACCTTTAGGATTGCCCTTCCGCACCGCAAAGGCAACCAGTGAGTCGCTGACCATGCCCTTGTACTGGCCAGTCTTCCAGTCATGCGTGATCAGCCCAGCCTTTGCAATCGTATTGATATCCGCCTCCAGCGATAGTGCGGCAACGTCGGCCTCGAAGCCTTGCGCAATCGCTCGTGCCTGCGCACCAGAACCCTGATACAACTCTTGAAACGTGACATCCTGTCCAGTCTGCTTTTTCCACTGGTCCTTGAACATGGGAATCAGCTTGCCATACGCTTCGCGTGGTGTGCTGTACGCGCCTAGAATGATGGTCTGCGGACCTCCATTTGCTGCCGCATTTGTCGTTGATGCATTCGCATCTGATGCACCTGCGCCCGGTGTGGTTGCCTGTGGCGCACTGGTCGCTCCCGCGCCACAGCCAGCCAGCAATCCCACAAGTATCATCATGCTTACGTAACGAACGATATGGAATTTCATGAGAGTAACTCCTTTACCGAATGGCGGGAACCATAGGTTAATGCAACCGGCATGCTGCTCGCGTGCGCTGAACGGACGATCAGCACCGGTTTGGTCAGCGCATCTGCGAGCAGATTCTTCGTCAAATCACCGAGCGGCGGCGAACCGGGGCGGCGTTGCAGCGGCGCACCCAGCACAAGCATGTCATGGCCACCGTTACGCATCTCTGCGGCAATTTCGTCCTGCACCACGCCCGTGCGTACCACTGTTTTGGCTGGCACACCGAGCAGCGCCAACGTGCGCACGCTGGCGTCCATGAAGCGCTCCACCTGCGCGCGTGCTGGCCAGCGGCCATCATCATTTGGCGTAAGCACGGAAAACAAGGTAGCTTCGGCCCCCAAATGACGAATGAGCCGCCCGGCAAAGCGCACATCCTCCTTGCCCGGCTCGCCAGCCGTGACGCAGATCAGCGCGCGCGTGGGCGGCGGCACCGCTTCTGGCACTAACAAGAGGTGCTGATCGCCTGTGCGCGTAAGCTGCTCGACTATTGTCATGTTCGAGTACGCCGACGCGCCCAGCACCACCAGATCGTAGGGTTGGCGCTCTAGTTCTATGCGGATGCTGTCGGCAATTGGACCAGTTGTCGATCGAACTTCCAGCGCGGGCAGTCCACTGCCGATCTGCTCCTTGCGCTCTTGAAGGTGCTGCTGGAGGGCCGCTCCTTGCACGGTATGCTCATCGTAGCCCAGCAGCGTCACACGCGCATGCGCGAGTTGAGCAAGCTCGCTACCGACGGTAAGCGCAGCCTGTGCCGCCGGCGAGCCATCGCTGAGCAGCAAAATCTGCAGCCCAGGATGCGCCAGGGCGTGCATGCGCCGAACGCCGACCCAGACGCTATCACCCGGCTGGAGCGGAAAGCGGTGAGCCTGATCTTGTGGACGAGTCGCCTCGACCAGCACCGCGTCGCTGCCGAACGGTGGCGCAGGCGCAATTGGTCGCACACCGGCGAGTGGTGGAAGCTTCAATTGCAATCGTTCAAACGAGCCTGCGAAGGTGCGCGAGGCCACCTCGGCACGCCCGAGCGCCGGGCTGCCGAGCGCCTCTGCATTCGATGCGAGCGCGACATCTTCAGGGCGAAACAGCACCTGCACCCGCTGTGCGCTGCCAAAGTGCGCTACATCTGTGTTCAGCGGAAACGTGGTTGCGCCAAGATGCACGCCTGTGTCGGTACATTGACCGACCATGAGATTAGCCGAGCCAAGGAACGTCGCCACGAATTCGGTCTGTGGCCGCAGATACAGTTCTTCGGGCGGCCCAACCTCCAGGAGGCGGCCATGGTTCAGCACACCCAATTGATCGGCAAGCTCAAACGCCTCCTCCTGATCGTGGGTGACAAAGATCGTCGTCGTGCCGACCTCGCGCTGAATGCGGCGCAAGGCTCGCCGCAGATCGACGCGCGTCTTAGCGTCCAGCGCGCCAAACGGCTCATCCAGCAGCAGCACCTCCGGCTCGGATGCCAATGCACGGGCAAGAGCGACGCGCTGCTGCTGCCCGCCCGAAAGCTGGCGCGGCATGCGCCCGCCTAGCCCGGCTAGTCCGACCAAATCCAACAACTCGTCACGGCGCTGGCGGCGGGCGGGTGCCGCAACCTTGCGCACGCGCAGCCCGAACTCGATGTTCTCAGCCACGGTCATGTGCCGAAACAAAGCGTAGTTTTGAAACACAAAGCCGACATGACGGCGCTGCGGCGTAAGGTACGTTACATCCTCCCCATGCAAGAGCACGCGCCCGCCATCGATCGGCGTCAGCCCGGCGATCATACGCAAGATCGTGCTCTTGCCGCTGCCGCTCGATCCCAGCAACACAAAAAACGCTCTGTCGGCCACAGCCAATGAAACGTGATTCACCACCATGTGGCCTTCATAACGTTTCGTTAGCTGCTCAAGCACAATAGACATACAAACCTCGTCCGGTAACAAGCTGGTTCCAGTGTGGTGACAAAGCGGTGACAAACGCATTGCCACAGTTCGCATCGCATGCAGCTTGGTAACATGAGATGTCCGGGTATTTCGCTTGTACATCTCATGCGTGCGCGTGCTGCACTTGTGCTGAAGCACTCCTTGCCAGCCGTACATCAATCAATTGCAACATCAACGGCCGCTGACCGGCACGTATTCTGCACTCATCTCCACTGGACTCAAGCATACGCCGCGCTGGTTTTAATGCAGGTTCCACCACAGTTCCACTTCTCATGGCAAGACACTTGACAATACAAAGCTAGCAGCATAGACTAACACGCATTACTAACCCGCGTTAATCTGGCTTCATAGAACATTGGTGCGCGTATGATTCGTCGTCGAATAACAGCCCGCGATGTAGCCGCACGTGCTGGTGTTTCGCGCACGACAGTCTCGTTTGTGCTCAATGGTGTTAGTACGGCCAACATCAGCTCGAAGACACGTGATCGCGTACTGGCTGCCGCCGAAGAATTGGGCTATGTGCCGGACGCCGCCGCGCAAGCCCTCGCCAGCGGCAGAGCCCAAACGATTGGACTAGTGTTTTCGCAATCAACGCTTTACTCGACCAGCGCCACCGCGCACATGCAGATCATCGAAGGTCTCATGGATGTTGCGCGCCAGTCGGGTGTGCGGCTGCTGATCGACTCGGTGGGGCGAGCAGACTCTGCTACAACATATGTCAAGCTGACGCATACCAAGCGCATCGATGGCTTAATTCTGCTCAACGCGCGTGTGGACGATCATGCCCTTCACGACCTCGTCAACGATGATTTTCCAATCATTTTACTTGGCTACCTTCCGCATATCAAAGCCTGCTCGCTCGATTTTGACAATCGCGGCGGCGCGCGGAGTGCGGTTGAGCACCTGCTCACGCGGGGTCATACACGGATCGGCCTGATCACCTACGCGCCAATCGCGTTTACCGGCGCTGCGGAACGCCTCCAGGGTTATCGAGATGCGCTCACCGCAGCAGGAATCGCGTTCGATGAATCGTTGGTGCAATACGGCAACTTCGAGGCATCTAGTGGCTTTGATGCGGCAAGCCGCAGGTCATGACCCAGGGCGGCCCGGTTGACTCGACACGTGTGTACGCGCTGTACCTGTACGACATGGCGTTTCGATTCTTCCGCATGGGCTACGCCAGCGCGATGGCATGGCTGTTATTCCTCGTCGTCGTCGTTCTGACTTTCCTGATCTTTAAGACGTCGGCGCGGCGCGTGTATTATGCCGGGCAGTAAGGAGGTTTCGCATGGCACATATCAGTAACGCGCAACCTGCAACGAGCGAGAGCATTGCCAGACGACGAAGCGCCAATAATAGAAAAATGATTGAGACGATCGCCTCGCATGTGGCGCTGGTCGTCCTGAGTTTGGTTTTTTTGGTTCCATTTTTATGGCTCGTCAGCACCTCACTCAAGCCAGACACTCAGATTCTGGTGTTCCCGCCGGTCTGGATTCCGCAGCCAGCGACGATTTAGCATTACATTGTCGGTTTGAACTACATTCCGTTTTTAACCTATTTGAAGAATACCTTTATCTACTGTGGCTTGTCGGTGCTTGGCTGCGTCATCTCGTCGAGCCTGGTGGCCTACAGCCTGGCGCGCATCCGCTGGATGGGACGCGGGCTGCTGTTCGCCATTATCATCGCGACGCTCATGGTGCCGGCGCAGGTCACGCTCATTCCGCTGTTTTTGGTGTTCAAGAATCTCGGCTGGATTGGCTCGCTCAAGCCGCTGATCGTGCCGTATTTCTTCCTGCAACCATTTTCGATTTTCCTGCTGCGCCAATTCTTCTTGACCATTCCGATCGAGTTGTCAGAAGCGGCGCGGATCGACGGCGCGAACGAGTTCCAGATCTATCGCATGGTCGTCATGCCGCTGGCGACGCCGGTGCTGGCGACAGTCGGACTGTTCACATTTCTCAATACCTGGAACGATTACCTCGGCCCGCTGATCTACCTGAACGATCCGGCGCAGTACACGTTGTCGCTCGGACTGGCGCAATTCCAGGGCGAACATAGTGTGTTGTGGGGGCCGCTCATGGCTGTTTCGACAGTGATGATCGTTCCGGTGCTGATCGCGTTCTTCTTCACACAGCGAACGTTCGTGCAGGGCATCACGTTGACGGGTATCAAGGGATAGCAGGAGCATTGTCGCATGTCTGCACCAATCACACCGCAAGATTTCTCAGAAATTCGCTGGCGCGGCCACTGGATCTGGGTGCCCGAAGAGCCGATTGCGCCGGGCGGTTTCATGAGCGCGGGTATCGACCCGCATGCCAAAGAGGCGCACGGACTGTTCCGCAAAACGATTCAACTCGACGACGTGCCGGAGCGCGTGCCGGCTCGCATCACTGCCGATTCGCGCTATGCGCTGTTTGTGAACGGACGAGAAGTCTTTCGCGGGCCGATCCGCAGCCAGCCGCGCCGCATGTACTATGATCTGTTCGACCTCGCGCCCTACCTCCAGCGCGGCGAGAATGTGCTGGCGGTGTACGTCAAGTACTACGGCACGCCAAAATCGTACTGGATGCCAGCCGTGCCAAACCTGACGCTTGGCAAAACCGGCGTCATGGTTTTTGAGGCCGATCTGGGCGCGGCGGGCTGGCTGGTCAGCGACGCCTCATGGAAGGCCCGTAAGTCCGACGCGTGGACCGACAACGCCAGCAGCGGCAGCACCGACCCGTCCGGCGGCGGCGTGCCAATCGAGCTTTTTGATGCACGCCAGTTCCCGCACGGCTGGCAGGCGCGCGATTTCGACGACAGCGGGTGGGGCGCGGCGCAGGTCGTGCCTGCCATGCACATCGGCGGGTTCGCGCGCACGCAGCCGCCCACCGACCCCTACGGCCCGCTGTACCCGCGCCCGATTGCAAAGCTGAACGGCGAACTGCGCATGCCGGTGGCCTTCCGCGCCGAGGTCTTAGATGGGCAGATAGACTCTGAAATTGGCAGCCCGATCCGGCGCGTCGAGGCGGCTCATGGTCGGCCCGTCACCAGCACATCCAAGACCACCCAACTGCCACTTCGTGTAGACGTGCCAGCGGACGGGGTTGCGCGGTTAACTATTGATATGGGGCGGATTGTCTCCGGCCTGGTTCAATTTGAAATCGATGCGCCAAGCGGCATGACGCTCGACCTGTCCTACACCGAGGAGCCGCTCAAGCCTGCCATCAGCGTGATCGGCCAGCATGCTGGAACGCGCTACATCGCGTGCGGCGCGCACGACCGCATAGAAGTGTTCGACTCGAACGGCCTGCGCTACGCCAACGTGCTGGTGCATGGCGTTGAAGGGCCAGTCGCGTTAACGCACTTTGCGGTGCGCGAGCTTGTCTATCCGTGGCAGGAAGGCGCGAGCTTCAGCTGCGACGACGAGCAATTAAATCAGATCTACACCGCCGGAATTCGCACCGTGCAACTCAATTCGCACGACGCCTTTCTCGATTGCCCGACCCGCGAGCAGCGCGCCTGGGTTGGCGACGCTGTGGTTCACCAGATGGTTCACCTGGCGACCAATCAGGATTGGCGGCTGGCATGGCATTACCTGACGCTCGCCAATTCACCGCGCTCGGACGGCGCGCTGCCCATGAGCGTGGTGGGCGAAATCGAGGCCAGCGGCGGCTTTACCATCCCTGACTGGGCGCTCCACTGGGTCCACGGCGTGTATAATCGCTATCGCTTCAGCGGCGACCGCGATGTAGTCAAATCGCTCATGCCCTCGATCGAGCGTGTGCTGCGCTGGTATGCGCCGTATCAAACGGCAAGCGGCGCGCTGAAGGACGTCCCCGAATGGAATCTCGTTGATTGGTCCAGCGTTTCGGTCGAAGACACTAGCGCGGTGCTGACGGCGATCTGGGCGCGCGGCCTGCATGAGTTTGCCGAGATGGCCGCATGGCTGGAGGAAAAGAGCAGCCAGCGCTGGACTGAAGGGTTGTATAATCGTGCGAAACAGGGCTTTGATATGTTTTGGGACGAGCGGCGCGGCTCGTATGTCGATCACATCGTCGATGGCGAGCAGCGGCCCGAGATGGGCCAACTGGCGGGCGCGCTGGCGATTGTCTCAGGGTTAGCGCCCGAGGAGCGCTGGAGCCGGATCGTGTCCACGATCACCGACGCGCCGCGGCTGGTGGTGCGCTCGTGGACCGGCGGACCGGACGGCGAATATGCGGTTGAGAAGATGCAGCAGCAGTTCCGGGGCGTGTACGAGATTGACTGGGACGTGCAGCGCGAAATCGTGCTGGCCGAGCCATTCATGAGCTATGTCGTGCATGACGCGGTGGCGCAGGCGGGCCGAGCCGAGCGCTTGCCCGATCTCTATCGTCGCTGGTCGGAGTTCCTCGAAGGCGGCTACGATACGATTGGCGAATGTTGGGGCTGGGGCACGCATGTTCACGGCTGGAGCTGCACGCCCACCCGCGACATGGTGTTCTACACGCTGGGCGTCACGCCCGCCGAACCGGGCTACAGCAAAGCGCGCGTCGCGCCGCGCCTCGGTCAGTTGCGGTGGGCTAAAGGCCACGTACCCACGCCGCATGGCCTCCTGACAGTTGAGGTCAGCAACAACACTGTTATAATCGACTCGCCTGTGCCGGTGGTTTTTGATCATGGCGGCCAAGTGCGCGAATTGCCAGCCGGGCGGCACGAACTGGCGGCACATTGAGCATGAGAGAAGGAGTACCCGTGCAAGTTTTGATTGATCGCGACCCGTATCTCGATCGCCCTGAAAATAGCTACTGGTTTACACGCGGCATCTGGCCGTGCTCCTGGATTTATTGTCCAGCAGCGACCACGCCGCCGTTCGTCGTCGCGTATCGGCGGCAGTTCACCGTGGAGCATGACGAAACAATGCGCGTCCATGTCACTGCCGATGAGCGCTACGAATTGTTCCTCGACGGCACGCGGATCGGGCGCGGCAGCGAGCGTGGCGACCCGCGCAACTGGTTTTTCGAGACGTATGATCTCGATCTACAAGCCGGCCAGCACGTGCTTGTCGCGCTGGTTTGGACGCTCGGCACGGAGTCACCCATTTCGCAGATGAGCGTGCATCCCGGCCTGCTGGTTGCGCCGCAGGCCGACGAACACCAGCCGCTGCTCGGCACGGGCGTCGCCGCGTGGGAAGCGAAACTGCTCGATGGCTACGAGTTTGTGAATACGGCGCGACGGAACACCTACTTTGCGGTTGGCTCGACCATGGTCATCGACGCAGCCTGGCTACCGTGGGGCTTCGAGCGCGGCGCGGGCGACGGCTGGCAGCCGGTGACGACGCTCGGCCCGGGCGCGAATGGCAGCGCGCGCTTCGATTACCCGCCGCTGCACATGCTGAAGCCCGCCACGCTCCCGCCCATGCGCGATCAACTGTGCCCGCCGGGAACGGTGCGCGCCATCACCGCGCTGACTGACGATAACACCGCAGCGCTCGCAGTTCGCCAGACGAATCATATCGAAGCTGAGCAGGCCGCATGGACGGCCTTGCTCCAGAGCCAGCAGCCATTGACGATCCCGCCTGAGACGCGACGGCGCGTGATCATTGATCTGGAAAACTATTATTGCGCGTATCCTGAACTGGTCGTCTCCGGCGGCAGCGGCAGCACGCTGCGCCTCGGTTGGGCTGAAGCGCTGTACAACCAGCCGGAGGCCCGCACTAAGGGCAACCGCGACGAGATCGACAACAAATACTTTATCGGGTTATATGACACGTTTCTGCCAGATGGCGACTCGGATCGCAGCTTTCGTGCATTATGGTGGCGCTGCGGGCGCTACATGGAACTGGTTGTGACCACCGCTGCCGAGTCACTCACAATCGAGCGCGTGGCGCTTCACGAAACGCGCTATCCGCTAGAAATGGAAGCGGCGTTCGCGGCCAGCGACCCGCGCATGGCGCAAATCGTGCCGATCATGGTGCGCGCGTTGCAAATGTGTTCCCACGAAACGTACATGGACTGCCCGTATTATGAACAGATGATGTACACCGGCGACACGCGGCTCGAAGTGCTGGCGACCTACGTCATCTCGCGCGACGACCGGCTGCCACGCAAGGCGCTGCGCATGTTCGACGCCTCACGGCTGCCGGGTGGCCTGACGCAATCGCGCTATCCCAGCCGCGAGGCACAGATGATTCCGGGGTTCTCGCTCTGGTGGGTCGCCATGGTGTACGACTACGCGCTCTGGCGCGACGACATGGCGACGGTGCGCGACCTCATGCCGGGCGTGCGCGCCGTGCTGGATCGCTATCACTCCTTCGTGAACGCCGACGGGTTGGTCGAAGCGCCGCCCGGCTGGAATTTCATGGACTGGGTTGGGGAATGGCCCGGCGGCGTGCCACCCGACGGCGAACTTGGTGTGAGCGGCGTGGTCAACTGGCAATTCGCGCTGGTGCTGACTATGGCCGCGCAACTTGAAACATGGGCGGGCGAAGATGCGCTGGCAGCCCGCGCCCGCAGCCGCGCCGAAACGCTGGCGCAGCGCTTGACCGAGCATTTCTGGGACGAAGGCCGCGGCATGTTCGCCGACGACCTGACGCGGCAGCGCTTCTCCGAGCACACGCAATGCATGGCGATTCTCAGCGGGCTGCTGGATGCAGCGCGGCAGGCGCGTGTCGCCGACGGGCTGCTGCACAGCGCCGATCTCGCGCGCACGACGATCTACTTCAGCCATTACCTGCTGGAAACCTACACGGCGCTTGGCCGCATGGACGCGCTATTCGAGCGGCTCCAACTCTGGCTCGACCTGCCAAGTCAGGGGTTTAAGACGACGCCCGAGCAGCCGGAGCCGAGCCGCTCGGATTGCCACGCATGGGGTGCGCACCCGTTATTCCATTATTTTGCGTCGATCATGGGCATCCGGCCCGACGCGCCCGGCTTTCGGCATGTCGCTATGCGCCCGCAACTTGGCGCGCTGACCGCAATCAGCGGCACGTTGGTTCACCCGCGCGGTCAGATCATGGCTGATCTGCGCGTGGAGCAGGGCAAACTCGCCGGAGAGATTACGCTGCCGGACGGCGTAGAGGGGAATTTGATCATTGGAGACCGTACGACAGCGCTCACGAGCGGACGTAATAGCATTGCAACGTCAGTCTAATTACCATTTCTTGGAATACCCTCACCCTGCTGCTGCCGCAGCTTCCTTCTCCCTGTGGGAGAGGGACTGAGGGTGAGGGCATGAGAATTCTTTTAATCAAAAGGACCATGTGATGACACAGCAGCTTCATGTCGACAATTTGCGCTGCGAGTACCGCAGCAATCCGCTTGGCATCGACGTTACCGAGCCGCGGCTGAGTTGGCAGCTGCAATCTGACGAGCGCGGTGCGCGCCAGATCGCCTACCAGATTCTCGTAGCGAGCAGCCCGGAGCAACTTGCGGATAACCAGGGCGACCTGTGGGACAGCGGCAAGGTTGATTTGGACCAATCTATTCAAGTGGTATATGCGGGAAGCACGCTCGGTTCGGGCGAGCGCGCATGGTGGACGGTGCGGGTGTGGAACCAGGATGGTCAGGCGTCGGACTACGCGGAACCGGCATGGTGGGAGATGGGGCTGCTCGACCGCGCCGATTGGACCGGGCAGTGGATCGGCGCGCCGTTGGCCGGCGGCCCGCACAGCAGCAGCCCTTCGCCGTTTCTGCGCGCGCAGTTTATGCTCGACAAGCCGGTGGCGCAGGCGCGGCTGTACATCACTGCGTTGGGATTGTACGAGCCGCACCTGAACGGGCACGTCGTCGGCGAGGACGTGCTTATGCCGGGCTGGACCGACTACAACAAGCGCGTGCGCTACCAGGTCTACGATGTTGCTGCGCAGCTTCAGCAGGGCGAGAACGTGCTGGGCGCGATTCTGGGCGACGGCTGGTACTGCGGCAACGTCGCGTGGTACGGACGTCAAAATTACGGCGATCGGCCCAAACTGTTGGCGCAACTGGCGATTACTTTCGAGGACGGCAGCACCCAGACCATCGCCACGGACGAGCAATGGAAAGTTGCCTACGGGCCGATCCTTGAATCAGACATGCTGATGGGCGAAAGCTACGACGCGCGCCGTGAACTGACCGGCTGGGATGCAGCAGGCTTCGACGACGCGAGTTGGTGGTCAGCGACAGCCTTTCCCGGCAGCGGCGCGGCTCTGGAAGCGACTGACGGCCCGCCGATCCGGCGACAGGAGCAGTTGCACCCGCAGGATATTCGGAAGATGCCGCAGTATCATGGCTCGAACTGGATTGTAGACATGGGCCAGAACATGGTCGGCTGGGTGCGGCTGCGGGTCAGCGGACCGGCTGGCACCACCGTGCGGCTGCGCTACGCCGAAGTGCTCAACCCCGACGGCACGCTCTACACCACTAACTTACGCGCTGCACGCAACACCGATTACTATACACTCAAAGGCGAAGGTGAGGTGGTGTGGGAGCCGCACTTCTTATTCCACGGCTTCCGTTATGTCGAGATCAATAGCTTTCCTGGCGAAGTTACCGAAGACACCCTCACCGGTATTGTGGTGCATTCTGACATGCCGCGCACCGGCACGTTTGCCTGCTCCGATCCGCTGATCAACCAGTTGCAGCACAACATTGAATGGGGCCAGAAAGGCAACTTCGTGGACGTGCCGACCGACTGCCCGCAGCGCGACGAGCGGCTGGGCTGGACCGGCGACGCGCAGGTGTTCATTCGCACGGCGGCCTGGAATCGCAACGTCGCTGGCTTCTTTACCAAATGGCTGCGCGATCTGGAGGACGCTCAGGCGGAAAACGGCGCGTATCCCAAGTTTGCGCCAGTGCTCAGGCCGGAAGATGCCGACGGCGGCCCGGCATGGAGCGACGCCGGCACGATCTGCCCGTGGACGATCTACACCTGCTACGGCGACACACGGATCATCGCGCAACAGTATGACTCGATGAAGCGCTTTGTCGATTTCATGGACGACACCAGCCGTGACGGATTGCGGAATTATCCAGGCTATGAAGGCTGGCAGGGCTTCGGCGACTGGCTGGCGCTGGACGGCTCAGTTGATCGCTTTGGCATCACGCCGAAAGACCTGATCGGCACGGCCTTCTTCAGCTACAGCGCGCGGCTGCTGGCCCGCATGGCAAACGTGCTCGGGCGCGAGGAGGACGCGGCGCGCTACAACGGGCTGGCCGACAAAGCGCGCGACGCCTTCCAGAAGCACTATATTACGCCCGATGGGCTGATCGCGGGCGGCACGCAGACCTGCTACGTGCTGGCGCTGTACTTCGATCTGCTGCCTGAACAGGCGCGCGCGACGGCGCTTGAGGCGTTGGTGAGCGACATCAAACGGCGCGACATGCACCTTTCGACCGGCTTCGTCGGCACGCCGTACCTCAGCCGTGTGCTGAGCGACAACGGCTATACCGACGTGGCCTACGCGCTGCTGCACCAGCAGACCTGGCCGTCGTGGCTGTACTCGGTTACGCAGGGCGCGACGACGATCTGGGAGCGCTGGGACGGCTGGACGCACGACAAGGGCTTCCAGGATGCGAGTATGAACTCGTTCAATCATTATGCGTATGGAGCGATTGGCGAGTGGATGTACGCGGTGGTGGCGGGCATCGACGCCGACCCGGAGCAGCCCGGCTACAAGCACATCATCATGCGACCGCAGCCGGGCGGCGGTCTAACAAACGTGGCAGCGGATATTGAGTCAGTGTACGGGCGTGTCGGCAGCGCGTGGCAGGTGAAGGACGGCACATTTACATGGCAGATTAGCGTGCCAGCCAACACCAGCGCGACGGTGTATGTTCCGACGGTGGACGGCACGGACGTGCGCGAGGGCGACGAGACCGCCGACCAAGCGAGCGGCGTGCGCTTCGTGCGGCGCGAGGGCAATGCAGCAGTCTACGAAGTTGGAGCGGGAACCTACCAGTTCACCAGCCAACTGGCCGCATAAAATTTTGCGAGCGCGCCCATGTTCAACGATGAGCATGGGCAATCTGATGCCTTGCCTGAATAAGATATCAATTCTATGAAGATCTTTGTCATGTTGAGCGCAGCGAAACATCTCACTGTATAGCAACGAGATGCTTCACTCCGTTCAGCATGACAATGCCGCTCGCTCTGTGAGAAACTACAAAAGGCACTTTGTGGATAACCCATTCCTCATGCCAACCGTACCTCTCGCTGCAATCGGCGTGCTGCTCTGGATTATCTTAGTACGCAGCGCCGTGTCGTCGTGGTCCGTGTGGCGGCTTGTGCTCATGGTCTTCGTGGTCGGTTTGGCATGCAGGCTGATCTTGCTGTTCGCCACCCCCACATTCTATGCGCCGGACGAGCAGCCGCACTTCAATTACATCAACTATTTGTACGAGCAGCGCCAGTTCCCGGTGCAAACCAGCCAGACCAATGCGCCGACGAACGATTGGGAATATTATCAGCCGCCACTGTATTACCTGCTGGAAGTGCCAATTTATGCCGTTGCGCGGGCAGCATTTGGCAACAACATTCGATGGATAGTGTGGGCGCTGCGGATGTTGTCGATCATGCTGTGGGGCTGTAACGTCTTGCTGTTGTGGGGCGTCATGCGGCAGTTGCGGATTGAGAACTGCTTTGTAATCGTGAGTGCCATCAGCATGGTCTGCCTGCTTCCGGCATACACCGTCATCTCGTCGGTCATCAACAACGACAACCTGCTTGCGACGCTTGGCAGCGCGCTGCTGTACCTCATGGCCGGGCCGACAAGCTGGCGGCGCGCGTTGCTCATGGGACTGCTGCTCGGCGCGGCGCTGCTCACCAAATTGTCGGCAGCGGTCTATGTGGTTGTGATGGTGGTTCTGCTGTTCGCGTTTGTGCTGAAGAAGCAATTATCAGCAGCACAGGCGCTTGCTCGTCTCGCGCTCATGGGAACGGTAGCCGCGCTGCTATTCGCGCCGTGGGCGCTCAGAAATTGGTACGTGTACGGCGATTTCACGGCTGAAAAGGTCGCCAACGTCCCCAGGCACTGGCAATCAACCGCCGAGATGCTTCGCTTCTCGCACTGGTATCTCCTCACCTCGTTCTGGGCCATCGCAGGACAGCAGAACAATATCGTTTTTCTCCCGAAGTTGAGCTACCTGCTGACGTACGTGCCGCTCGTCGGGCTGCTGCTTGGCCGGGCGCGTGGCATGTGGCGAGGCGTGCTGCACACGCCACGCGGGCCGTTCCTGGCGGCATGTGCCGCCGGAGTTATGGCGAATTTCGTGCTGGTTGCACGCTTTGGTCTGCTCTACGCGCAGGGCCAAGGCCGTTTGCTGTTTCCCACGCTCATTCCGCTGGCGCTGTTCTTCGCATGGGGGCTGCGCGGGATGGGCATCGCACGCCTGCGCCACGCGCATGTGCATGCCGCAGGCTTTTTCATGACCTATGCGCTGGCGTTTATCGGCTACTGCCTGGCGTACTTTGCCCATGTGCAGTAGCTATAAAGCAGGCGCGTAATCCTGCTCCTGATGGCGAAAGTAGGTCTGATACAGGTCGGCGTAGTGGCCGCCGCGCGCCAGCAACTCGTCATGCGTGCCTTGCTCCACAATCTTGCCATGATCGAGCACGATGATCTGATCCGCAGAGACTACCGTTGACAGGCGGTGCGCGATGACAATGCTGGTGCGGCCATGCAGCGTCACGTCCAGCCCGGCCTGAATCTGCGCCTCGGTGAATGGGTCGATGCTGGCCGTGGCTTCGTCCAGCAGCAGCATAGACGGATTCTGGAACAATACCCGCGCGAGCGCCACCAGTTGCCGCTGGCCGAGCGACAGCCGCGCGCCGCGCTCGCCCACATCGGTCTGCAAACCGTTCGGCAGATCGTCCACCCAGCTTCCGTCGCCAATCTGCCGCGCGACTTCCGCCACTTCTTCGTCGGAGGCGTCGGGCCGGCCGTAGCGGATGTTGTCGGACACCGTGCCGGAGAACAGAAACGGCGCTTGCGGCACCAGGCCGATCTGGCGGCGATACTGCGCCAGATCGAGCGTGCGGATGTCGCGCCCGTCGATCAGCAGCCGCCCGCCCTGAAACTCGTAGAAGCGCAAAATCAGCTTCATGAGGCTGGATTTGCCCGCGCCGGTGTGCCCCACAATCGCCATGGTCTGACCCGCCGGAATGTCGAGCGAGAAATCTTCGAGGACCAGCCGCCCGGCCTGCTCGTCCGCCGACGTTTCCTCATGGTAGCGAAAATCCACATGCTCGAACGTGACGCGCCCCGCCAGCCGCCCGACCGGCTCCTGCGCGGTCTGCACCACGCGCGTGTCGGTGTCGATCAGCGCAAACACGCGCTCGCTGGCTGCCAGTCCCTGCTGGAACTGGCTTGCAAATGAGGCAATGCTGGTGATTGGATAAAAGAAAATCGTCAGGCTCTGCACGAACAGGTACCAATCGCCGAACGACACGGTGTTGGCGAGCACCAGTCGCCCGCCGAAGTACACGACCACCGCCGTCGCCAGACCAGCCAGGGTGTTCATGAGCGGCCAGATGCTGCCGAACACCGCCACGCGCAGCAGCTGCACCCGGTAAGCCATCTGATTCGTGGCCGTAAAATCGGTGTGGATCGCGGCTTCCTGCCGAAAGTTTTTCGCCACCGTGATGCCGCTAATCGTTTCCTGCACAATCGCGTTCACCTCGGCCTGCGCCCGTTGCGCCTGCTGCATGGCGCGGCGCGCGATTCGCCGGAACACGAACGCAACCAGCACGACAACCGGCCCGTTCGCCAGCGTGATCAGCGCCAATCGCCAGTTCACCACCAGCATGACCGTCGCCATGACGCATACCAGCACCAATTGGCTCAAAAGATCAACCGTCAGCGTGACGGTGGTAGCGAAATCCTGCGTGTCGGAACTGATGCGGCTGACGATGCGGCCCGACGCATATTTGTCGAAGAACGACATGTCATGGCGTAAAACGGCGCGCATGGCGTCCTGGCGCAGCGCCAGCACCACGTCGCCCACGGCCCGCGCGGAGAAGCGCTGCCGCACGAAGTTAAACAGCCAGCCAAGCGCGCCCAGCACCGTCACCAACCCGGCCAGCGCCAGCACGATTTGGGCATTGGGATTGCCCGTCAACATATTGATGCCGCGCGAGATTGCCAGCGGCGTGACGGTCGCAGCAAGCGAGCCGAGCGCCACCGCGCCCGCCACCAGCAGCACCGTGCGGATATGGGGACGAAAATATGCAACAATGCGGCGAACTAGCTGCGCGTCGCTATAAGTGCGGTCGTAGGCTTCGGCCTGCAACCCTCCCGTAAGACCCATCGGTATTATTACCTTTCTGGTGAAAGTGTCGGAGCCGCTGTAATGGCATCCGACATCTGGTGAGCCGTGATATGTGGGCGAATTGTTCCAAAGATCTGACGGTACGCCGGGCTGGTGGCGAATAGTTCGTCATGCGTGCCATGCGCGATGATTGCGCCATTTTTCATGACCAGAATATGATCGGCACGGCGTATCTGCGACAGCCGGTGCGTGATCAGCAGCGTCGTGCGGCCTTCCAGAATCCGCCGCATGGCCTGTTGAATTTGGTCTTCGGTCGCGCTGTCGATCGCACTGGTCGAGTCGTCCAGAATCAGAATGCGCGGGTCGGCCAGAAAGGCACGCGCGATGGCAACGCGCTGCCGCTGCCCGCCCGACAAGGTTGTGCCGCGCTCGCCAACAATCGTGTCGTAGCCGTCGGGCATGGCGCTGATGAACGCGTGCGCCTGCGCCAGCCTGGCAACTTCCTCGATCTCCTGGCGCGACACCGGCGTGCGCGCGCCGAACGCGATGTTGTCGGCAATCGAGCGCGAGAACAGGAAAATATCCTGCTCGATGGTCGCGACCTGCGACCGCAAACTGTCAAGGCTCCAGTCGCGCACGTCCACGCCGTCGATCAGCACCCGGCCAGACGAAGCGTCGAAGATGCGGTTGACGAGCTTGGTCAGCGTGGTTTTGCCCGCGCCAGTCTGCCCGACGATGGCAATTGTCTCGCCCGGCTGGGCCTCGAAGGAAATGTTTTTCAACACAAGACTTGCGGGCGGCTCCGCCATGTTATATCCAAAACTCACGTCATCAAACGTAATCGCGCCCTGCATCGGCGCGGCGTACCCGCCCGCGTTTTCGTCCATTTCGGTTCGCGCCGTGATGAGCGACAGCACGCGCGCCGCGCTGGTGAGGCCTAACTGTACCGCCGCGAAGGTTGTGAGCGAAAACATGGTCGGCGAGCGCAACGTCCCCATCAAAGTCATGTACGTAATGGTCTGACCAACCGAAAGCTCGCCTTGCAGCACGAGAATCGGCGCATGGCCGAAGGCTAACCCGGTCGCGAGGCCATACAGCAGCAGCGGCAGGTAGCGCGCCTGAATCGCGCCGGATTGCACGAAGGCGTCGCGGTAAGAGGCCGCCGCAGTGGTGAGGCGCTGCTCGATCTGCGGCTCCTGTGCGAAACCTTTGACAACTTCCATGCCGCTAATTGACTCGGCAAGCCCGGAGTTCATGATGCCAAAACGCTCGTTCATGCTGGCGGAAACTGGTCGCAGCGCGTTGTTGTAGCGCCGGATGGCAAATGCAAAGCTGATCAAGAAACAGGATCGGAACCAGCAGCAGATCGGCGCGCAGCGTGGCAATCGTGACCAGCGGCACCACCAATGCGAACAGCGACTCCAGCACCAGCCCGGAGTTCGGCGCAACCATCAGGCTGATTTGCTGCACGTCATATGTTGAGCGCGCCATCAGGTCGCCAACTGACTGGCGGCTCAAAAAGGTTTGGCTCTTGCTCAGCAGGCTCAGGTACAGTTCGGCGCGGGTGTCGCGCTCGACCCGCTGCCCCAGCACGCGCAGCGACAAACTGTTGACAATGTCGCACGCGCCGTAGCCGAGGTACGCCGCGACGACCAGCAGCGCCGCCGAAGTAAGCTGCGCGAGACCGCCACCGTTGAGCAGCGTGTCGAACGCCCGACCGACAAAGACGGCTCCCAAACTTTGCGCGACGGCCATGCCGATCACGGTAATTAGAAACAGAGTCGGCAGCACCGGATAGCGCAGCACATGCGACAAAACCCAGCGCGGCGCAGTTCGATGATTATAGTGATACTCGTCGGCAATCGTAAATTCGCGATGATGCAAACCACTGTCCTTTACAGTAAAGCGGAAAAGGTGTGAGCAACCATTATACATTGGAAACAATTGCTGTTGGGTTGTTCTTCAGTTTCTCATGCAAGATTGCTAACAATGATCTCACGCTGTTGGCAGGTAGCTCAAAAACAGAGTTTTGTGGTGCTCATGCCACGCTTGACATGGATCGGAAGACGTGCTACAGTCTCGCCAACCTCATTGTTAACAATCCCTAGTGCGAGGAGTTCTTGTGCAGATCGATCTTCGCGGACAGGTGGCGATTGTCACTGGCGCGGCACATGGCTTTGGACGCTCTATCTGCCAGGTGCTTGGCAGTTGCGGCGCAGCAGTCTGGGCGGTTGACCGTCTGGGCGACGAACTGGACGAGACCGCTGCGCTCGTGCGGCAATCCGGCGCGGCATGCACGCCGCTTACGTGCGATGTTACGAACTCAGCGGCGGTGAATGCGCTGGTGGCGCAAGTCGTGAACGACTCCGGACGAATTGACATTTTGGTCAATAATGCGGGTGGTGTAGTCGGCCAGGTCGGGCAGCCAGTAGAAACTGTTACGGATGAAAACTGGCATGTCGTCGTGCAGACCAATCTTTCGGCAGCATTTTACTTCATTCGCGCCGTCGCGCCGACCATGAAACAGCAGCGTAGCGGGCGAATTGTTAACATTTCCTCTGGAGCGGGCCGCTCCTTCAGTCTGACCGGCATCCAGGCGTATGCCAGCGCTAAAGCAGGCCAGATCGGCCTTTCGCGCCAGATGGCGAAAGAACTTGGCGCGTGGAACATCACGGTTAACAATATCGCGCCAGGATTTGTGCGCTCGAATCCATCGACTGAGCGGCAGTGGGACGCCATGGGCGCGGACGGCCAGCAGCGCCTGCTCGATGGACTGGCGCTGAAGCGGCTCGGCACGCCTGAAAATATTGCCAACGGCGTGCTGTTCTTTGTCTCCGACATGGCTGGCTGGGTGACGGGTCAGACGATTAGCATTGACGGCGGCAGCCACATGCAATAGCGCCGGGCTGCCTGCAAGGAGAGTATCATGTCCGACATGATTTCGGTTGGCCCGCTTTCCGCCGGGCGCGGTGAAAAGGCGCGCGGTTGGCTTCCGGTTCCCGGCACGGCGATCAAGCTGCCGCTGACGGTGATCTGCGGTGCGCAGCCCGGCAAGACGCTGCTGGTTACGGCAGGCGTGCATGGCGGCGAGTATCCCGGCATCGAGTCGGCGATTCAATTGGCGCGCTCGCTCGATCCGGCCGATTTGAGCGGCAATGTGATCGTCGCGCCGATTGTTAGCCCAACGGCCTTTCAAGCACGCTTGCAATACCGCGTGCCAGAGGACGGCCAGAATCTCAACCGCCAATTTCCTGGCAAAGCGCACGGCACCACGTCGCAGCGCATCGCCGCGTGTGTCATGAGCGAACTCGCAGCGCACGCTGATACCTGGGTTGACTTGCATGGCGGCGATATTCACGAGGAATTGGAGCCATTCACGATCTACTTCCGCCGGTGGTTCGCCCGAACTACGTGCCGAGTCACGGCGGCTGGCCGAGGTTTTCGGCATTCACTACCTGGTCGAATCCGATTCAGTTAAGGGCGGTACCTACGGCGCGGCGACCGGGGCTGGCATCCCGGCGATCCTGACCGAAGCAGGCGACGTTGGGCAGCTTGACATGGATATGGTGGCGGTGCAAAGTCGCGGCCTGCGCAATGTGCTGCGCGCGCTGGAGATTATGCCCGGCACGCCCGAGTCGCACGGAGAGGTCGAGACACTGCGGGTGTTCGATGTAATCACCAGCGAGCATGCGGCATGCTGGCACAGCCATGTCAAAGCAGGCGACTATGTCACGAAAGACCAGATGCTTGGTGAGTTGTGTGATTACTTTGGTGAAACCGTCGCGCAGATTACGTCGCCGCGCGATGGCGTGGTGCTGTACCGCGCCACCTCGCTGGCCGTCGATCCCGGCGATCCGCTGGTTGGAATTGGAGCATAGCCATGACAACGCTTGACCCGCGATTGGATGCTGCTGAAGCCGAGTTGCTTCAGGCCGTTTCTGCCGACGAATTGATGGCCTTCACCGCGCAGGTCGCCGAGGAAGTGCGGCTGTCCGGTTCGCCAGAGGAACTGCGGGCGCTCCAACGCGCCGAGGCGCAACTAAGCGAGTGGGGCTTTCACACGCGGCTGCTGCATCATGATGGTTATATCAGCTTGCCTGGCACAGCGCAGCTTGCGATCGACGGACTGGGGGCGCTGAAATGCATTACACACGCCTTTGCCGTGAGCACCCCGCCGGATGGTCTGACCGGCGAAATCGTTGATGTCGGCGCGGGCGCGGAGGATGACTGGGCGCGCGCTGAGGTGCGCGGGCGCATCGCGCTGGTCGATGGGCTGGCAACGCCAGACATGGCCCGGCGCGCCAACGCCGCCGGTTCGATTGGACAAATCTTTGTCAACGACGAGCAACTGCATGAGATGATTCTGTCGCCGGTCTGGGGCAGCCCCACGCCGGAGCAACTTGACCGCTATCCGCGCACGCCAGCGGTGTCAATCACGCAGCAGGATGGCGCGCGCCTGCGGGCCGCGCTTGCCAATCGCCCGCACACCGCGCATATCACCTCCACGGTCGAGACTGGCTGGCGTACGCTGCCGCTGCTTGAAGCGCACCTGCCGGGAACCGACGAGCCAGAAGATTTTGTGCTGTTCGCCGGTCATATCGACTCATGGCATTACGGCGCGATGGATAACGGCAGCGCCAACGCGACCATGCTGCATGTGGCGCGGCTGCTGGCCGAACGCAAGCAGCAGTTGCGGCGCGGGCTGCGGGTCTGCTTCTGGTCGGGCCATTCGCATGGGCGCTACGCTGGCAGCGCGTGGTACGTCGATCATCACTGGCATGAACTACGGCAGCACTGCGCGGCGTATGTGTTCATCGACTCGGTTGGCGGCAAGGGCGCGACCATGCTGAGCGAGGGCTACTGCATGGCCGAGACGTTTGAGTTGGGCAAAGCCGTAATCGAGCGCTACGGCGGCCAGCAGTATAACGGCTCGCGGGTTGGTCGCTCCGGCGACGAGTCGCTGGTCGGGGTGGGTGTGCCGTCGCTGCTCATGACCGTTTCCGAGCAGCCTGCAACAGTTGGTGCAACCGGCGCGGCGTCGGTGATTGGCGGGCGCTCGGGCGGGCTTGGCTGGTGGTGGCACACGCCCGACGACACGATTGATAAACTCGATCCTGAGTTCCTGGCGCGCGACGCCCGGCTCTATGCAGCGACGCTGTTCCGACTGTGCGCAGAGCCGATCCTGCCGTTTGATTACGCTGCCGCCGCCACTGAACTCGACGATTTTGTGGCCGATTACCAGCAAATTGCCGATGGCCGCTTCGATCTTAGTTCGGCGCGCGAACGTACGCAGGCACTCTGCCGTGAAGCGGTCGCACTGCAAGACGCGCTTGAGGCCGTGCGCCGCCGCTTGGCTGAGCAGGCCACGGAACCAACAGCTTTGGTAGCTATCAATCATGCGCTCATGGCGCTCGGACGCGCGACAATCCCGCTGAATTACACAGCCGCCGGACCGTTTGATCACGATCCGGCATTGGGCATGCCGCCGCTGCCGCTGCTGGCTGATGTGCGCCGCCTGGCGGCCACCGCGCCCGACAGTGATGAGGCGCGCTTTATCAAAGTAGCATTGCAGCGTAACCTGAATCAATTGGTTTACGGCCTTGATGCTGCCGTAGAGGCAGCGACACACGCCCGCGCAGTTGCAGAATCAGCATAGTGCGCGAGCTGTACAAAGGAGCAATCATGGGGATCACGGTGGTTGGCGCGGGCGCGATTGGTGGGACGGTCGGCGCGTACCTGGCACGCGCCGGACATGCTATCACGTTTTGTGACGCGGTGGAAGAGCATGTCGCCGCGATCAACGCGCATGGGCTGACGATCCACAGTTGGGCTGAGGATTTTACCGTGGCCGCACCGGCTGTGCTGCCAAACGATCTTCGCGGTCCTCTGGACATGGTATTGCTGGCTGTGAAAGCCCAGCATACCGCCGACGCCATGCAGTTCATTGCGCCGCAGCTGACCGATGACGGCGTGGTTGTCTCGCTGCAAAATGGCCTGAACGAACAAACCATTGCAGCCGCAGTGGGCGAGCAGCGGACGATTGGATGCCTTGTGAACTTTTCGGCTGATTATCTGGAGCCGGGCTTGATTCACTACGGCGGGCCGGGCGCGCTCAAGATCGGCGAGTTGGACGGCAGCACGACGCCCCGTCTTCAAAACCTGCGCGAACTGCTGAGCGCGTGGGGCGATGTGGAGATTACGCCTAATATCTGGGGCTATCTGTGGGGCAAACTTGGTTACGCCAATATGCTTTATGCCACCGCGCTGGTTGATGCTAGCATGGCCGACGTGATCGATCAATACCGTCCGCTCATGGTTGAACTCGCGAGTGAAGTCTACGAAGTCGCTGACCGGCTCGGCATCAAGCCAGAAGCGTTCGACGGCGTCGAGCCAGCGCTGTATTACCCGCGTGAGGCGCGTGATCAGGCGGCGCTCGATCAGGCGCTGGACGCGCTGGTGGCGCGGCGACGGCGCGATCAGAAGCAGCGTAGCGGCATCTGGCGCGATATCATGGTGCGCCACCGCCGCACTGAAGTTGACGAGCAGCTTGGGCCGGTGATTCGGCATGGCGAACAGGTGGCGCTGCCGTTGCCGCTGACACACCGTGTCGTTGAATACATTCACAACCTTGAGATTGGCCGCACTCAGCCATCCTGGAGCCATTTACAGTCGCTTGAGCAGCTCCGTCAGCAAAGCAGCATTGATGCTTGACTCTTTGGCAAACGACGTTTATAATCAGTTAATAATCATTGTCAACAATCTCTTGGCTTTGTTCAATATTAAATACATTAGCTCCCATGGCAGCACGTTGCACGTTCTACTATCATCCTTGTTTGCGTGATGCCTCTCATCATACATCTTCTTCTACAACGCAGTAAATAGCTTCAGCCATGTATGCTGATTTGATAATGCGTTTCTTTCGTGTAAAGCTTCGTTTTACATACTTCGTCACAATTGCTTTGCACTGCTGCTTATTGTTAACAATTGTGTGTAGATTATAAGATTCTCACTGCTAGGAGGAAGAAGATGCTCGATCGCAAGACACCAGCAGACAGCACGGCAGGACCTTTGAATCGGCGCGCATTCTTGCGCTTGGTCGCGACCGGCAGCGGTGTGGGAGCGTTGCTCGCCGCATGTGGCAGCGCACCATCCACGCCATCGGCCAGCAGCGGCAGCACAGCCGCCACCAGCGGCCCAATCACGGTTGACCAGAACAACCCTCAAACAGCGGTAGCGGTGGCCGAGCCAACCCCCGACGCTACCGGCACAGCCGGCGGCACATTCACCTTTTCGCGCGGCAGCGACTCGGACAATCTCGATCCAGTCACACAAGATGGCAATGTCAACATCTGGGTTTTCATGAATATTTATGACCAACTTGTGCGCGTCAACGACGCCGGAACCGAGATTGTGCCTGCCCTGGCCGAAAAGTGGGACGTTTCGAGTGATAACTTGACGTATACATTCCACCTGCGCCCGGGCGTGCTATTCTCAGACGGCACACCACTCAAGGCCAGCGATGTGAAGTACTCAGTCGATCGTGCCAAGACGAACAAGAAAAGCGGCTGGACCTTCTCGCTGGAGGCGCTGAAAGAGATTACAACGCCGGATGACAGCACGGTGGTGATGACGCTCAGCGAGCCCTGGGCGCCATTCCTCTCCGACATCGCCATGTTCAACGCAAGCGTCATCTCCGAAGCATTCGCCAAAAAGGTCGGTGAAGAAGGACTGGTCGAGCAGACCATGGGCACTGGACCATTTATGCTGGGCGAGTGGAAAAAAGGCGAGTACATTCTGCTCAAGAAGAACCCCAACTATTGGGACAAAGGGCTGCCGCTGCTCGATGAGATCAAGATCACGGTTGTGCCTGATGATAACAGCCGTATCCTTCAGCTGCAGGGCGGCCAGATCGATGGCATGTACAATGTGCCACTCAACCGCGTCAGTGAGTTGGGGCAAAGCTCCGATCTCGATGTGAAGCAGTTTACGTCAACCTACAACAATTTCATTGCCCTGAACACCCGCAACGCGCCACTGAGCGATGTCAAGGTGCGCCAGGCGCTGAACTACGCGACCGACAAACAGGCGCTGATCAAGATCGTCAACTTCGGTATCGGCGAGGTCTCGAATAGCTTCATGCCAAACGGCGCGCTGTACTGGAACAAAGATCAAGTTGGCTATCCGTTCGACCTCGACAAAGCCACTGCGCTGATGAAAGAATCCAGCATCCCCGATGGTGCAAAAATTTCAATTCAGATTCAGGCGGGTGCCGAATCGGGATTGCAACTCGCCACGGCGTTGAAGGAGATGTGGAGCAAGATCAACATCAATCTCGATATTCAGCAGCTTGAGCAGGCGATTGTCACCGACAATTATCGCAAGAATAACTTCGAGGCGTATGCCACCGGCTGGACCAACGACATTATCGACCCGGACGAACTGGTTTCATACGCGATTTTGCCGGAGAACTTCGAGAACTATCACACTGGCTGGACCAATCAGAAGGCCATTGACCTGGCGAAGCAGGGCCGCGCAACGCTTGATGACGCCGAGCGGCGCAAAATCTATTACCAGATTCAAGACATTCACATGCAGGACGCGCCATTCGTCTATTTGTATGTGCTGCCCTATATCGACGCACTGAACAAAAAGGTGCAAGGCTTCATCCATCATCCGATGGGACAGTGGGTTTGGGCGCGCACATCGGTTACAGGTTAAACAATTCACAACAACCAGCGGAACATGTGGCATGTGCATGTTCCGCTGGCGAACAGAGGTTTTCCATGGGCAGATATATTGCTCGCCGCCTGATTCAACTTGTTCCGGTGGTGTTTGGCATCACGCTGGTGCTGTTCTTCATGCTGCGCTTGATTCCCGGCGACCCGGCCAGCGCGATGCTTGGGGATCGTGGCACCGACGAGGCTGTGGCACGCATCAATCAGCAGTATGGGCTGGACAAGCCAATTTATATCCAATATGTGTACTATCTGCGCAATCTCGTCACGCTCGATCTCGGCACGTCGATCAAATATCAGGTGCCGGTAGAAAAATTGCTCTTTCCCCGACTGCGTGTTTCGCTCTCCGTGGTCGCTGTAACATTGGTACTGACATGCCTGATCTCGCTGCCGTTCGGTATTCTGGCGGCGCTCAAACGGGACAGCTTGTTCGACAACATCGTGCGGTCAGGCTTCATGGTCATGATGCTCATGCCCTCTTTCTGGGTCGGCATTTTGTTGATCATCTTCTTCAGCGTGAAACTTGGGCTGTTTCCGGTGGCGGGCTTCGGCAATGGCTTTGCCGATAATGTCTGGCACCTGTTTCTGCCCGCACTCACGATCTCACTCGCGATTTCGCCGGTTCTGGTGCGGGCCTTGCGCGCCAGCATTCTGGAAGCGCTCGACGCAGATTATGTCAAGACGGCGCGCGCTAAAGGGCTTCAGGAGCGGACGGTGCTGTGGACACATGTGCTGCGCAACGCGCTCATTCCCGCGATCACACTGCTTGGCCTCAGCATCGGCGGGCTCATGGGCGGCACGGTCATTCTTGAAAAAGTCTTTGCGCTGCCGGGCGCAGGTGCCCTGCTGATTGACTTAATTGGCGTGCGTGACTATCCTGTGATTTAAGCCGCAACGCTGATTTTTGCCGCGTTGGTGATCCTGGTCAATCTGGCGACTGACGTGTTGTACTCGCTGCTCGATCCACGCGTGCGCCTGGGGTAATTGATCATGAAAATTGTAGAAGAAGGAACCGCGAGTGCGACAGTGGCACAACCATCGCCCATTCGCATAGCAGTCGGCAGCCAGTCGCTCCGGCGCAGGCTGACGCGTATACTGCATAACCGTAATCTCGTGCTTGGCCTGGCCGTCATGGCCGCGCTGGTGCTGGTCGCCGTGTTTGCGCCCGTGCTGACGCCATACGAACCGCAAGCACAAAACTATGATGCGACGTTGCTGGCCCCTAATCTACAACACCTGTTTGGGACCGACAACTATGGGCGCGATATTTTCACGCGCGTGATTTATGGCGCGCAGATCGATCTGCGCGTCGGCGTGATTGCGGTGATTGCGCCGTTCGTCATTGGCATTGTGCTGGGCTGCATCGCTGGCTATTTTGGTGGCTGGTTCGACACGATCATTATGCGCCTGGTCGATATTGTGCAAGCCTTTCCATTCATCGTGATTGTCGTCGCGATTGTGTCGATTCTTGGGCCGGGCTTGCAAAATATGTACGTCGCCGTCGCGCTGACAGCATGGATCGTCTACGCCCGGCTGGTGCGCGGCGAGATTCTGGCGGTCAAGCATCGCGAATACGTTCAGGCGGCTCACGCGCTCGGCCTTAGCGATGTGCGAATTATCGGGCGGCATGTGCTGCCCAACATTATCACTTCGTCGGTGGTATATGCCATGGCCGACATTGCGCTGTACATCGGCCTGGCAGCCGCGCTGAGCTTCCTTGGACTGGGCGCGAAACCGCCCGAGCCGGAGTGGGGCGCGATGATTACCGAGGGCCGCGCGTATGTCACCACAGCATGGTGGATGAGCGTCTTTCCCGGCCTGGCGATGGTTGTCACTGGCGTAGGACTCAGCCTGATTGGCGACGGTTTAGCCGATGTGCTACGGCCCGGTGGACGAAAATAAAGGCAGAGTGGCCTTATGAACACAATGGATGAAACGCGCCAGAACCTTGTCGCCTCGCATGTTCGGCAGGCGATCATGACCGGGCATTTGCAGCCGGGCGAGCGTTTAATCGAGCAAACCCTGGCGGCAGAGTTGCAGATGAGCCGCGGGCCGGTGCGCGACGCACTGCGACAGCTTGAGCAGGAAGGCCTGGTGCAGATTTATCGCAATCGTGGCGCAGTCGTCTCGACGCTGGGCCTGCGCGACGCCTACGAATTTTATATCGTGCGTGGCCATCTTGAAGGGCTGGCAGTGCGGCTTGCTGCCGACCACATGCAGGCCGATGACGTCGCGTATCTACAAAGCCTGGTCGATCAGATGGCCGAGTTGCGTGGCACAGACGAGGACTGGTTGGTCGCTGCCGACCTCGATTTGTCCTTCCATCGCTGCATTGTCAGCTGTTCACAGAACCGGAGTTTGATTCAGACCTACGGCGCGATGGACGTGAAACTCAATGCGTTATTCATGACTGTGAAGAAGTACTTCGCATATCGTTTGAACAGCATGCCGGAGCGACACCAAAAAGTTGTCGATGTGTTTCGCGCGGGCGATTGGTGGCGCGCAGAGTTTACTGTGTCAGATCATTGGTTCGAAACAGCTGCGTACTTCAAGCAGTTGCTGACCACCATGGAGCCGATCAACGGCAACGGAACGCACGAGCATGACTGAGCAAGAGCTTTGCTATCTTGACATCCGCACGCTCGGTCAGCGCTACCGTAACCGCACGCTTTCACCGGTTGAAGTCACCCGTGCCACGCTCGACCGAATTGAGCGCCTTGATCCACAACTCAATAGCTTTATCACCGTGCTTCGAGACGAAGCGATTGCGCAGGCGCGGCAGGCCGAGCGCGAACTGCACCAAGGTCATGATCGCGGCCCGCTTCACGGCGTGCCGGTGTCGCTCAAAGACCTGATCGACACGGCTGGCGTGCGCACTACGGCAGGCTCGCGGCTGTGGCGCGACCGCGTCCCGACGAGCACGGCAACCGTCGCGCAGCGCCTTGCGACGGCGGGCGCGGTGCTGCTCGGCAAGTGCAATCTGCTTGAGTTTGCCTACGGCATTGTGCATCCGGATTTCGGTCAATGCAATAATCCATGGATGTAGGCCGCACAAGCGGCGGGTCGAGCAGCGGCTCGGCAGCCTCAGTGGCAGCCGGCATGGGCTGGGATCTATTGGCACCGACACCGGCGGCTCGATTCGCATTCCGGCGTCGTACTGTGGCGTGGTCGGTCTCAAACCAACCTACGGTCGCGTTAGCGTCCACGGTGTGTGCCCGCTCTCAACATCGCTCGATCATGTCGGCCCGCTCACCCGCTCTGTTGCCGATGCTGCGGCGCTGCTGCAAGTCATTGCCGGGCATGATCCACTCGATCCAACCAGCCTCTCTGATCCGGTTCCAGATTACGTCGCCGTGCTTAATGGGGACGTGCGCGGCCTGCGATTGGGGATTATCACAGAGCACATGGCTAACCTTCCGTCTGCCATTGCAGATGCGACATGGGCAGCCGCGCGCGAGTTGGAGCGAGCGGGCATGCACGTGCAAGAGGTGAGCATTCCCAGTGTTACTGGAGCCGATGAGGCGCTGCTAAAGTTAATCATGCCAGAGGCGACGCTGGTACATCAGGCGTGGCTGCGCGACCATGCCAATGATTATGCACCGCTGACTCGCGAGCAGCTGGAACAGGGCACACATATTTCTGCTGTCGACTACCTCCATGCGCAAGCGTTCCGCTACCAGCTGCGCGATGAATTCCTTGCCGCGCTGGAGCAGGTAGATGTGCTGCTGAGTCCGACGGTGCCATGGGAAGCTCCAGCCGAAGACCCGCCGGTCGGGCAAGGCGAGGGTGCGGACGAAGCGCGACGCACCGGGCCGTACAACATCACCGGGCTGCCTGCGCTGTCGCTGCCGTGCGGCTTCGGCGCGGATGGTTTGCCGCTGGGGCTACAACTCGCCGCCGCGCCATTGGCCGAGCCGCTGCTCTTGCGGGTCGCGCATGCCTATGAACAGCGCGCCGGATGGAGCGAGCAGCACCCGTCGCTGAGCTAGCGAGCATGTGAGATTTTAAGCGGGCCGATTGACGCGGAGAAGCACACCAACAAGCGATCCGGCTTCCCGGATTGCATCGTCAATGCGTTGTGCCTGACCATCGGTATCGCTATCTTCCGTACAGACAATGATACCCTGGTGGGCAGGCTGCTGGTGATGGAGCCTGATGAAGTCGCGGCGATTGATTGTCACAAGCGCACGATGATCCGCCCTCGCGAATGCAAGCACGGCTTCGTCACTAATCCGCTGATTCGCGTTCCCGGCTTCGAAAACGGTTAGTACGTCATGGCCGAGCCGCCGCAGAGCCTCCACAACTGGCATAGGAAAGTTTTCGTTTGTGTAGAGGCGCACCACCAATTATGCCTCGGCTTGCTCAAGCAAGGCCTGATCGATTTCTGCACGATTGCCTTCCACATACAGCCAGGCGTAAAAAAGATCACTTTGCCGCAACGTGGGAAAGCTTGCAAGAATGCGTTCATCATCCCATCCCAGGCGACGGTAGGCTTCAAGCGTCCAAACCGGGATGCGGGTACGAACAATACAGGCGTCACCACCCTGAACACCCGGCGTTTTCTCAATGCCCGGCCAGTCATGAGTCAGATCAAGCGCGAGCCGCTGAAATACCCGTGCTTTCTCCTGTTGGCTGAGGCGGTCGATCTGATGTTCAAGATTCGTGGTTGTCATAGCATACCTTTCGTCCGGGCACCGCGTACCACGTTATTGTACCATTACGCCATGCAACCCGCATTGCTCTACGCTGGTCGCGCGAGCATCTGATACGCGCCAGGAGCGAAACGTGCCGCTCGTCGCCAAAATTGCAAGGTGGATCCCGGCCATAGCGTTGCGTTGCGTCCGGTTTCATCCAAGTACCAACTTCGGCAGCCGCCCGCCATCCACACTGTACCCTGCATCCGCTGATCTACATCTTTAATAAAAGCCTTCTGCACCTCGGGCCGTGGCTCAAGCGCTGCAACGCCGTGACGATCCATGTAGCGAATGGCATTTACAATATGTTCGACCTGTGCCTCGATCATGTAGATCACTGAGGTGTGACCGAGGCCGGTGTTCGGCCCTTGCAGAATGAACAGATTGGGATAGCCTGCTACTGTGGTGCCGAGATATGCCTGCGGGCTGCCGTGCCAGCGCTCGGCCAGGCTGCGCCCGTCGCGGCCACGGATGTGCTTTCCAAACGGATAATCCGTGACATGGAAGCCGGTGCCGAAGATAATCACGTCAACCGCGCGCTCCACACAATCCTGACCAACCACACCATGCGGGCATACTTTCGTGACAGCAGAGGTTATCACTTCAATATTGGGCTGCGTCAAAGCCGGGAAGTAATCGTCCGAGAGCAGAATCCGCTTGCAGCCAATCGTGTAGTTTGGCGTCAGCTTGGCGCGTAGCACCGGGTCAGGTACCGATTGCTCCAGGTGCCGCCGGGCGATGCGCTCGATTTGCGCCATGAGCTTTGGGTGGCGGAAGCCGATGCCGTTCATCTCTAGCAGAAGATACACCCGCAGACGTGCCAGATGCTGAGCTAGCGGTATGTGCTGGAACCGCCAGTGCTCGCGCTCTGTGAACGGCGGGTCGAGACGCGGCAGCACCCATGGCGGCGTCCGCTGGAATAGATATAGCCGTTCAACAAGCGGCTGAATGGCAGGCACAAACTGAATCGCCGACGCGCCGGTGCCGACAACGGCAACACGTTTTCCCGACAGGTCAATGTCGTGATTCCAGCGCGCCGAGTGGAACATGGCACCTTGAAAGGTATCAAGGCCGGGCAACTGCGGAATCGCAGGCTCTGATAGCGCGCCCGCTGCTGCAACAAGAATGTCGGCATCGTAGCCGCCCTGCGATGTCTCAATCCGCCAGCACATGCCCGCGTCGTCCCACGCGGCCTCCTGCACGTCATGCTGAAAGCGGATGTGCGGGAGCAGCCCAAAATCGCGGGCGCAACGTTGCAAGTACGCCAGAATCTCCGGCTGCGACGAATAGCTGTGGCTCCATGTCGGGTTCGGCGCAAACGAGAACGAATACAGGTGCGACGGCACATCGCAGGCCGCGCCGGGGTAGCTGTTATCGCGCCAGACACCGCCGACATCGCCCGCGCGCTCCAGCACCACAAAATCACTGATGCCCTGACGCTTCAGCTGAATAGCAGTGCCGAGGCCGGCGAAGCCGCTCCCAATAATGACAATACGCACGCGGGTACGCGAAGATGCCTGTGGTGAAGTATGCTTTTCTGAATGAGTCATCGTGTTGTTCATGTGTTATGCGTTATGTGTAATGCTTCAATAGGTTAGCGCATGTGGCCCGCACCCCCGACCCCTCTCCCGTCGCGACGGGAGAGGGGTGGCGCGCACGCGACGGGGTGCGGGCATGCGCCAAGGTTATGAAACAATACAGTTATGTATTAGTGCGGATGTGTGATAACAGTGTAGCAACGAGTGTTCTGGTTTACGTTAGCATTGTTAATGATAGCATCCGATGTAGACCTCGTCAAAGCTCAGGAAGGCATGCAGAAGAGCAGGGAAGCCATGGAAATGAGGCAGCAAATACACAAACGCTCTCATTCCATCATCGTTGAATCTGATGGAATGAGAGCGCCTGATATATTATGGTATTTTGTTATGCAGTGCGGGCAAGTGAGATCAGGCCGAGCGCGATCAGCACGAACGCGCCAACCGGTAGCCACGGCACGTTGATGGCCGACAAAAGCGCGATGGCGATCGGAAATGCCGCAAAGCCAAGAAATGTACTCACTGCCGCCGATGTCTGGCCACGCCGCATGAGTTCAGCCGCCGATGCCAGACCAATGACCAGCATGATCCCTGGCCACCACCAACCGGTGAGCATCAGCATGCCCAGGCCGAGCAAGAACACGCCACCGGCGATTGAACTGTTCCGTCGCTCGCGTCTGCGTTCGCGCCGCATGCGATGCCGATCATCAGCCGCATCCAGTCGCACTGTTTTACCAGTTGTTGCGTCCATTGTTTGCCTCCCATTTCATACGTCACGAACCGCGAATATGTGGTAAGCATACTGGAATATGTCCCGGTGCGCCTCTGCCTTTAGGTGGAGATGGAGTCAGCCTTTCTGCCGTACCACGCGCCCGCCAAGTGGTCGAGCGCGCGATCTATCGCATGATAGAGGCGCGCGCCCCACGCATAAGCTACACTGGGCAATGTGGGACAAGCCATGTGCATCGCGCGCTGTGCGGCTCAGCGCGCCACAAAGGAGAACCGCCATGATGACAGCAGCATCGTACACCAATCTTGCAGTGCGTTTTGTGTTGGAGTTGTGTGCTCTGGCCGCGTTAGGCTACTGGGGGTTTCATGCTCGGAGAAGGATGGCTTCCACGCATCATCCTAACTATTGGCGCGCCGCTGCTGGCTGCCATAGTATGGGGGATGTTTGTCGCGCCCAACGCGTCGGTGCCGGTCTCAGACCTCGCCCGCCTGGCGCTTGAAATTGTGGTGTTTGGTGCGGCGACAGCCGGGCTGGTTGCAGCCCACCAGGCGGGCGCTGCCACAGTGCTGGCAGTGGTATTCATCATCAACCGCGTGCTCATGGTTGTATGGAATCAATAACGAACCGCCACCTTCTGCCGCATTCGTGCGATAATGACATGCATATTTCACTGCAGAAGGAGGATGATTATGGCAGAATCAGACGTTCTCGCTGGCGCAGAGCCGTTCTACGCTGAGGGCGGCACAACGGGCGTGCTCGTTTCACACGGCTACACTGGCAGCCCGCAGAGCATGCGCCCGCTGGCCGAGGGACTAGCCGCGGCTGGATTTACAGTTGCTTTGCCGCGCCTGCGCGGTCACGGCACCACACCCGCCGACATGGCGGCCAGCACAGCACACGATTGGGTCGCTGATCTGGAAGAGGCGAGCGCATGGCTTCAGCAGCGCTGCGATACCCTGTTCATGACCGGGCTGTCCATGGGCGGCACGCTCACCCTGCTCATGGCCGGACAGCACCCGGAGCGCTTCCAAGGCATCATACCCATTAACGCCGCAGTGTTCACCAACAATCCCGATCTCGCAACGCTGGCCTTCATAACACCCGCGCCTGCCGAGGTGCCGGGCATCGGTAGCGATATCAAGGCAGCAGGCGTGACCGAGCTAGCGTATCCGGTGGTGCCCGTGCCGACAGTGAAAGAGCTCATGCTGCTCATGAAAGTTGCCGACGAATTGCTGCCACGTATCACCTGCCCGGCGCTGATCTTTGTTTCGCGCGACGACCATGTAGTGCCGCCTGCCAATGCCGAATACATCTTATCCAAGCTTTCTAACCCGGATAAAGAGTTGGTTTGGCTTGACAATTCGTATCATGTGGCAACACTTGATAACGACAAAGATCTGATTGTTGAACGCAGCGTTGCCTTTATCAATGCGCACAAGTAGCAGGGCGCGTGCATCACAACGGGGCGGCAAGAAAAGATTTCTTGCCGCCCCGTTGTGCATGCATAGAGTTAGTGCTTGAACGTGTACACGATCTGCCCCTCACGATTTACCAGCGCATAGCCCGCGCTCGTCAGCACCGTGGTGTAGCCTTCGTCAGATGGTACGTCAAGCGCGATGGCAACAGCCTCCGTGCCACCTGCTGTTGTCACCACGCGCTGCCGCACCGGTTCCAACGCTGCTGCTATAAGGGGCCGCGCCGCAGGCTCGTGCTGAACGGCGTAGGGCTGCGCCCACAGCACCATTGCGACACCAGCAATCACGAGCGCGCCCAACAAAACAGCAATATGTCCAGTGACCAGCGTCACAAGAATACCAAGAAGCACGGCACCAAGACCGCTAAGAAGCGCCCATGAGCGGCGCTGCACAGATTGAGACTGAACCATGAACAACCTTCTTTCTCACTATCACGTTGCTGCACTCATGATAGCAAGGCCGTCGTAATAGCGCGTTAGCGATATGTTAACGTCATGTTAGAAACCAAAGGTTTGACGGCACATGGTGCAGCAAGCGTAGTGCCTGCTACGGCTGTGTGATCATGGGCATAAAGACCTGTGCAGCCGGGACGATCTGCTGCACCAAGGGTGCAGATGTACTTGTGGCAAAGCTGCTATCGCCTGCATAGCGCGCAACGAACGTGTGGCTGCCAGACGCAAGCGTTGCTATATTCAGCACGGCTCGTCCTTGCCCATCCAGCGCAGCCGTGCCGAGCACATTGTCGCCGTCACGGAACTGTACACTGCCAGTCGGCGTGCCTGTCGCCGCGCTCACCGTCGCAACCAACGTCACCATGGCACCGGCTGTCGCAGGGTTGGGCGACGCTGCCAAATGTGTCGTTGTGCTGGTCAACGTCGACGCGGGCCTGGGTGTAAACATGATCATAAAACCACCGGCCTTTAGCATGTCGACGTTGATCGACGTGTCCGCGCCGACATCGGCCAGATCCTGCCGCACGAGCGAGGCGTCAGTGGCGCCAGAAGAAAGCAGCACCGCCTGATAGCGCCGCGCTCCAAGAAATGACAGATCGAGCGGGTGCAGGCTGCGCGCGTTGATCTTGTCGCCGTTGATGCCTGCCAGGAACCAGCGCTCACCGGAGCGGCGCGCGAACAACGCCAACTGACCGATCTGGCTCGGCGGCAGCACGCGCGTCTCGTCCCACACAGTGGGAATCGCCTTGACCACGTCAAGCGCCGGAGCAGTGGAACTATCATTCAGCAGCTTCTGCGCGCTCGCACTGATCACCTGCAATGGCGAGGTGTAGATCACCAGCGTGGCAAGTTGCTCGGCATTGTTATTTGTGAATGCCAGCGGCGTGTAATCGGCTGGTCCGAGCACAAAGCGAGTGAACGGCAACGCCGCATCATGACGCGCGCCGGGAGGGAAATCAGTTTCAAGACCACGCACGGCCTCGCGAGTAAGCTCGTTGGGGAAGGTGCGCGTCTCGCCGGTCGGCTTGCTGATGCCATGGAAGTTGACCAGCAGGTGGCGCGCGGCGGTTTCGCGCAGAATAGCATGCTCGAAGTCGATCTTGCTCTTCGACTCGGCATGAAAATAATCCATCTTTACGCCCGCCGCGCCAGCCTGCTGCACATTATTCAGAAAGGTGCGCAAATCCTGATAATTATTGCTCGCGTTCGCGACTGCGTTGGAATTCTTCCACACGAACACGCCAACACCTTTGGCGCGCGCCTCGTCGCACAGCGTCTTGAGCGTGTCCCATGCGGTGGCGCCATTCTGAGCAAATGCTGTTTCCCAGCCGTTGTCAATTGTGGTGTATTCAAAGCCAAGCTGCGCGGCGGCATCAATGTACGCACGCTCCTGTTCGATGGTGATAGTATGATTCGGAGCTGAAAACCAGCTCCACACCGAACGACCGGGCTTGATCCAGGAAGTATCACCGAACAGCGTCGGATCAGGTGCCGGGTTCAAGTTCGTCACGAGATCAGAGTTCACCAACCCATTCAGGTCAGCAGTGGTGAGCGTGAAGCGCCATGGTGTGGTTAGCGGACCGCTCACCTTGAAGCCGGAGGTGCCCTCGGTGAAGTTCGCCTGCACAGTCCGGTTTCCAATTGCCTCCAACCGCATGCCGCTGTAGTTCGCCAGCGCCGCCTCACTCAGCACCGCGTAGCCGCCACCGTTGGGCAGTTCCAACGTCAACCCGGCACCCTGCACCGGGCCTTGCGGCGAGACGATCGGCAGATCGTTGACATTGACGGGCGTCATGGAGCCGGAGTAGGTTTTCAACTTCACATCAGAGCTATTTTCAAAGATCCAAACGGTCGTACCATTCGGAATAGTCCAGCTCGACTGCTCGCCATTGACAGTATGCGCGCCGGTGACCGGCACATTGTAGCGATAGGCGAGACCATCGTCATACGCGCGCACTTCGAGCGTGTAGGCGATGCCTGAGCCAACATGTGTCATGGGAATCGACGTTTGCGTGTAATGGTTTTCTGCGACTGTATGAACGCCGCGCGTTGGATAAATGTCATCAACGGTGGTGGTCGTCGGCGTCCCAAGCGTCACACCGCTGCCTAGCGCTACGCCGTCGAGCATGATTCCAAGCGACGATGGCTCGACTACCGACACATTGCCGCGCGAAACGCGGTATTGCAGCGTGCCTGTGCTATCGACCGAGAAAACGCCTTGCACTGTGCCGCCGGGACTAGTCACAGTGATTGTGTCATCTGCATGAGCCACCGGGCGGGCACCGAGAACCGATACCAGCAGAAGGGCGATCAACAATGTTCCAATAACACGACGCCATGCGTCAATGCAACGTGGCATGCACATGTTCCTTTCCAGAAAAGATGGAGACAACCTCATTTATATACATGATAACAGAAAAAGGCACGCGTTTCGTATCACGACGAATCACGCACCTTTTTGCCGCTTCTCCAGGGCAGCGCATGCTGGCCAACCCATTCGGTTGCTTCAGATCAGGGCTGGCCGCTGCCGCAGTCGAACAGATTGTACGGGTCGCCAAATGCCTGCGCAAGCGGTTGGTCGGGTGGGTCGTTTGGCGCGCGCCACTGTGTGGGTGGCACAGCCTGGCAGTTGGTTGTTACCCAATCGACAATCGGGCGCTGCTGAGCGGTTGACGCGGGCAGCAGCACGAATCGCACATCGTGCGCCGCAACCCGCGCGGCGAACTGCGCAGGCGTAAGGATCGCATCATCGCCGGAATATCCGCCGAACGACATGACCGGCTGGCCAGTTTCGAGAATCAACGGCGCGGCGGTGTTGGCGCGCGTGGTCGCCACCAGAAAGCGCGTGCCCTGCTGATGCGTTCGGAGATAATTCGTCAAACGATCAAGCTGCGGCAAAGCGTATGGCGTTCCCTCCGTAAACAGATCCGGCCCGGCAAATGGCTGCGAACCATGCACTGCCAGCAGTGGCGTCGCTGCCCATGTAGCGGGCGCTACTAGCAGCGCGAGCATACCCACTGCCAGCGCGCCAGCAGCCTGCCGATACGCGCCACGCTGGTGCAGCCAGATCAGCGCGCCCACCACACCCAGCACCAACACACCAATTACCGGCGTCAGCACGCGACTCCATGCCGGAAACGCCGACACCATGACCAACTGAACGGCTGCGGTCAGCAATAGCGTGAGCGGCAGCAGAATCAATGCTCTTTTACTGCTCCTAAACGCGTGCCACAGCGCAACCAATCCTGCGCCAACCAGCGCGGCAATTGGCGGTGCCAGCATGACGAGATAATAGCGATGGAACTTATGACCAATAGTGAAGAACGCCATGGCAGTTACCAGCCACACGCCCCACATGAAAATCGCAGGCCGATCGGTTGTGTTTTGCCCTACAGTTATGTCATGCTGTTTAGTGGGCCAGAGCGCCGCCAGCGCCCCGAGTAATGCCAGCGGAATGAGCCAACTGGCCTGGCCGCCAAGCTGCCGCTGCCACAGTCGCAGCGGCCCCGGCGCGCCGATCTCGTCGGTGACGTAGCTGGTCAGCGGCACGGCATGCAATGGATTGCCCATGATCCGCAGCCCGCCGTTATGGTCAACGACCAGATCCAGTTCGCTATTGTTGCTGCTGGCGACGAACGGGCGCGACGACGCCGGGGTCAGATCTACGGCGAGAACCCATGGCAGCGACACCAGCAGGATGACCGCCGACGCCAGCGCAAGATTCACAATCTGCTGCTTGCGTGGCAATGGCGCGGCGACAACATACCACACAAAAAAAGCGGGCAGCACCAGCATAACCTGCGACATCTTGATGTTGAACCCAATGCCAATCCATACTCCGGTCATCAGCAGCGCCGGAAGCTTGCCCGTCCGCACGGCGCTGCTCAACGACCACGCGGCGAGCAGCAGCACCAGCACCAGCATGCTGTCCATGGTGTTGTTGCGGCCCGTCGCTACAGCAATCGGCGTCAATGTCAGCACCAATGCCGCCAGCACGCCCGCCGAAGCACCGAAAGGAGCGCCGCACAAGGAAAAATAGCACGGCGACCGAGAGTAGCGCTGACACCGCCTGGGGCAGCATCAAACTTGCAGGACTCCAGCCGAACAGCTGCGCGCTGGCGGCCTGTGCCCACAACGCGAGTGGTGGCTTGTCGACGGCCAGAAAGCCCGCTGAATCAAACGCAACGAAGAAGAAATTATGCCAGCTGTGGAGCATGCTTTGGATACTGGCCGCATAGTACAAATTGCCAAACCCCTGGCTACCCAGCCGCACCAACAGCAGGGCGGCGGCCAGCAGCAACACGCCGCCAAGCGCGACAATATGCCAGGTAGCCAGAAGCGCGTGCGTCCCGGAATGTGTCAGCGGGGTATCCGGTTGAAGCGTCGATGACTGACGTGGTGAAATAAGGCGCATTTTCATGATGTTTTACCTGTTTACGAATGAAAACGCCGCAGGTGATTGTACTACCGGCGTGTCAAACTTGTCTTTTCAGCGATGATTCATTCGATACATGAGCGTAGCAGATCAATATGAAGAATGGATGAAAAAGTTTCATATCGGTGGATACTGGAAAGAATACACGTTACGGCTGACTGAGGGCACAGGCTGTGTCGAGCGTTAGGGAGGCATGGTAAGATACACTAAATGAGGAATTTCTGCATCTGGTAGAACTGGATCATCCGTAGCGCAGCTGGGCTGCAAGCAGCATTCGTGTGTTCACCGTCAGACATGATCATTGATCATGGCATTAGCTACGATTGGAGAGAGGTGTATGCAACTGAAACGACGCATGGCGGGACTTGTGTGTATGGCACTGATGCTTGGCGTGCTGCTCGGCGCGCATCCCGTCTATGCAAGCACGGCAGGAGATGCGCGTGATGCTATGCTAACTAATGCGGCTCACGATAGTGCGAATGCACGTGATCTGCGTAGTCCACTTGGCGCATGGAGCGTGTGGCAGCCAATCGGTGGCACCGCCACGTCCGCGCCGACGATCACCACGCGCGGCCCGAACCAGCTCGATGTATTTGTGCGCGGCAGCGATAATGCGCTGTGGCACGCCTGGCGAGAGAACAACACGTGGAGCGCGTGGGAGAACCTGGGCGGTGATCTTGCCTCTGGGCCGGCGTGCGTCTCGTGGGGGCCACAACGTATCGACTGCTTTGCTATGCAGCACTTGAACGATCATTTATGGCATCGATATTGGGATGGTACTGGCTGGTACGGCTGGGAAGATCTAGGCGGCAACCTTACCTCGGCACCCACGGTGGCATCCTGGGGGCCAAACCGGCTTGACGTGTTTGTACGTGGCACAAACAACAACATGTGGCAATTGTATTGGGACGGCACGCAGTGGCGCGGCTGGCAGGATCTTGGCGGGCCATTGACATCTTCACCGGCATGCGTTGCCACGCGCAACCGGTTGATTAACTGCGTCGTTCGTGGCAACACCGGGCGAGTTTACCTCAAATGGTACGACGGCAGCGCGTGGCGCGGCTGGTTCGATCTTGGCGACACACCAACGTCGGCACCCGCGATCGCATCCTGGGGGCCAAACCGGTTTGATGTGTTCGTGCGTGGCAGTAATTATTCGCTCATGCATCGCGTATCGAGTAGCGGCACATGGAGCGATTGGGAAGATCTTGGTGGTGAACTCGCAGGTACACCAGCATGCACTGCCTCCCAACCGCAGCGTATCGACTGCGTGGCCGTGGGCATGATGGACCCGGCCATGAACATCAGTCCGGGGCTGATTTGGAAATGGTGGAGCGGATCATAACGCTCAGCGCGTGCAAGCGGCATGGCGCGGATGTGCCGCTTGCACACTCAAGACTTGTTGAGATGTGGATCGAGTGCATCGCGTAGACCGTCACCAACAAACGAAAAGCTGAGCATGGTGATGGCAATCGCCAGGGTTGGAAATAATCCCAGGTGCCAATACACGCGAATGTATGAATTGGCATCGGCCACCATCTTGCCCCAACTTGGCAGCGGGTCATTGATGCCAAACCCCAGAAAGCTCAAGCCCGCCTCGGTAAAGATTGCCGTCGGAACGCCGAGCGTGATCGCGACAATCAGCGGTGCCAGCGCGTTGGGAAGCAAGTGCCGCAGTGCAATCTGCAAGCGCGTCGCGCCAATTGCATTGGCGGCAAGCACATAATCGGTTGTGCGCAACGACAGCAGTTGCGCACGTGTCAGGCGGCAAATATCCACCCAGCCAATCAGCCCAATCGCAACAATCACATTCACCAACCCGCCGCCGCTGAAAGCGCCAGTCGCACGCCAGATCGAGATCAGAAACAATGCGAATAGCCAGATCGGGATGGCTGTTAACACCTCAACCCAACGCATGACGATGTAATCAACCCAGCCGCCAAACATGCCGGCCAGCGTTCCGAACGTGAGCCCAAAAACGAGCGCAATCGCCTGAACCGAAAACCCGACCGTCAGCGAAACCCGCGCACCGTAAATCAGGCGACTGAGGAAATCGCGGCCAACGCTGTCAGTACCAAGCAGGTGTTTCGCGTTCGGGAACTGAAGCGCATCGGCAAGTTGCGAGTAATCGTAGGGATATGGCGCGATGACATCGGCAAAAATAGCCGTCAATATCAGCAAAATCATCACAACTAATGCGCCAACCGCTAGTTTATTCTTCCTGAAACGGCGTGCGGCATCACGCCAGAGACTGCTCGCCGGACGGTACTGCTCAGTCGATGCTACTGGTGCTGTATCGGTTGCTACTGTCATAGCTCACCCTTAATTGAGACGAATACGCGGATCCACAATCGTGTACAAGATGTCACTCAGCAGATAGGTGAAGCTCCACAGCATCGCTACCAACAACATGGTTGCCATGATCATTGGGTAATCGCGCAGGTAAATACTGGAAACGAAGAATTTGCCAAGTCCAGGAATGCGGTAGATCACTTCGACAAAGATAGTTCCGGTGATAAGATTGGGAATTTGCGGGCCGAGAATCGTAATCAACGGGATGAGCGCATTCTTCAGTGCATGGCGCAGCACCACCACCCGCTCAGAGAGACCTTTCGCGCGCGCCGTGCGAATGTACTCCGAGCGAATCACTTCGACCATGCTGGAGCGCGTATAGCGGGCGACGAGCGCCGAGGGGCCAAGCGCAAGCGTGATCACCGGCAGGATCATCGCCTTCCAATTCCCTCCGCTACTGGTTGGCCAGCCGCCGGTTGGCAGCCAGCGCAGCCGCACGGAGAACAGCAGCAGCAGCCAGATCGCGATCGACGAAATTGGGGACTGTGATACCAAGCGTCGAAATAAACGTCACCACGTAATCGACCCATGTGTTCTGCTTGATAGCCGCGACAATGCCAAAAACCAGCCCGCTGCTGAACGCCACCAGAATTGCTAACCCTCCAAGCTGAATGCTTACCGGCCAGGTTCGTGCAATCAGATCGATGACCGACTCCGTTGGACTCTGGAAGGAGATGCCAAAATCACCGTGCAGCGCGCTCCACATGTAGCGCAGGTACTGCTCGTACAACGGCTTGTCAAGCCCGTATTTACGCAGAATGTTAGCTTTCGCAGCCGGTGGCAGTGGCGACTTTTCTTCATCGAACGGGCCGCCTGGCACCGAGTGCATCAGGAAAAAGGCAATAATGGAGACCATCACAAAAACGATGATCAAGCCAATAATGCGGCCGATAAGATAACGCGCCATAGTTGATATTCCCAACCCTGTCAGGTCGGCAGATTGGCGAAACCGCATTCATGCCGTTTCGTGCCGACCTGACAGGGTTTAATTCTTCTTCTTACGGCAACTGTCGGTTGAAATTGGCAACATCCTTGGAGATGTACATCGAGCCAACGACCTGGCTGTAGTTCGAGTAGCCCGGCCAATGAATTGCGGCCACGCCGTTCAGGTCCGGCTCCAGCTCTGAACCCTTCAGATACGGGCGGTACAGGTCACTCTGGTAGCGATGATAGATAAAGACGGCGGGCGCATCAGTAACCAGCATCCTCTCGGCGTCCTGGAACATCTTGATCCGCTCCTTCGGGTCGCCGGTGAACGAGGCAGCCTTCTTGACCAACTCGTCGAACTGGGTGTTGTTCCAGTTATGCCGTCCGCCAGTGAGCCACACACTCAGCATATTGTAGGGATCGAGGAAGTCCATGCCGTAGTTGACCATGCCGAACTGGATTTGCGTGGGCTTGGCGTTCATGGCATCGGTGAAGGTTTTGTTTTCCTTGTTCGAAACATCGACATCAATGCCCAGATTCTGCTTGATCGAGGCGGCAATTGCCTGTGCCACTGCCTGACGCACCGGCGGTTCGTTGCGCAGCCACAATGTGAGCTTCGGGAAGCCCTTGCCGTCAGGATAACCAGCATCAGCTAGCAACTGCTTGGCCTTGGCGACATCGTAATTCTGAATACTGCTCAACTCTTTCGAATTCGATGCTGGGAAACCGGGCATGAGGAAGGAATAGGCCGGGATGCCCTGTGATGGCTTGATGATCTGCTTGATCAGTGTGTCGCGGTCGATCGACATGGCTGAAGGCTTGGCGCACCTTGACATCGTTGAAGGGCGGATTCTGGGTGTCAAAGAACAGGTAATCAGTGCGGAAGTCGTTCGGCTGCGGGTGGGTCTGGGCCTTCAGGTCGGGATCATTTTCAATGATCTGATTGTCGGCGGGCGACAGATTGGGGCCTGCCACAAAATCAATCTCGCCCGCTTGATAGGCCGCAAAATCAGTTGACGGTGCCGCGCCAATCACGTAAACTTTCTGAATAAGAGGCTTGTTGGTGCCTTTATACTTGGGATTGGCCTCATAGATGAGGCGATCACCCTTGCGCCATTCCTTGAGCACAAACGGGCCGGACGAGACCGATGTAGCCGGATCGGAGTTGTACAAGCCGCCATGCGCCTCGAGCGCTTTCTTCTGCAAGGCGTTGCTGTACAGCATCATGGCGGGCAGGTACGGCGCGGGCGATACGGTCGTGATTTCCAGCGTATGCGCATCGGCAGCCTTGACGCCAAGCTGGTCGAGCGGCACCTGCCCTGCGACAGCTTCGGTCCAGTTTTTGATCACGCCCTGGAAGAACCATGTGAAGTCCCAGGCATGCTTCGGGATCTGCACCGTAACGCAGCGTCGCAACGTAATCATCGGCGGTTACAGGTGTATCGTCGTTCCATATAAGATTTGGATCGAGATGGAATGTCCATACCAGCCCACTTGAGTCAACTTCCCACTTGGTGGCCGCGGCGGGCTGCACCTGGAAGTTCTTGTCAAGCCGCACCAGCGGGTCGGACAGAACGTCGGTGATTGCGCCGCCACGCTTGTAGACTGAATTCGTAGAAGTCTACGGTGGTGAAATCTGCGGTGTTATCGTAGTGAACGACGTAAACTTGCTGATCGGCGGGCGCTGCATCGTCGGGGAGCGTAACGCCATTGAGCGTGCCGTTGGCAGCTGCTGCGGACCCTGTATCACTTGCCGCGCTGGTCGGCGCAGCTGCTGCTTCCCCTGCCGCGCCAGTGGGCGCTGCATTCTCATTGGATGTGCTTGGTGCCTGCCCCGAAGGAGCGGGAGCCGTGCCGCCGCATGCCGCGAGCGCAAGCATGGCAACACAAACCAATACAACAATGGACCAAAGACGATTGCGACTCATACGTGTAGTCTCCTATAGTATCAATGATTACCGTTGTGGTGTGCTTGCTTGTACCGCCTCTTCCCCAGCCAGGGATTTCAGCGCAGTGAATCGATATGATCTCCTTTCACTATCTGCGAGGAATGGGAACAAAGGTACAGGGCTAGCTGAAACCAAACAGGCATTCAGCTGTGCATGAGTGAGCGATTATGACAAATAACGTTATGCCAACGATGATAGTATGCCAGTGTATATCCGCTGCAATGATGTGTTGAACATGGAGCAATTGCGGCAGCGGGCACGATCTATGTACTTCGGGCAAATGGTAATAAAAAGGTAAGCCTTGGAATTGCGATAATAGCATTAGATGAGCGGCGCGTCAATGTAGGAGTCGCCGGGCGATCTATCCGCTGGCAACCTGTTCATCAACTCCGCTATCTCAATGGCGAGTCAGAATCGAGAGCGGCGCGTACTGCCTGCGCCAGCGCGGCAGGCGTAAACGGCTTCTGGAGAAATGTGCCTTCCAGGGTGGCACTGCGGTACTGGAGCGATGCGTGCGCTGTGTAACCGGATATATACAGCACGGTGATCGCGGGATACAAGGTCGTCACCAGATCAGCGATCGCCGGGCCGCTCAGTTGCGGCATGACCATGTCGCTCAACAACAGGTGGATGGGCGCTGGCCGGTAGTTCTGTGCGATTGTCAGCGCTTCCGCACCATTGGCTGCTTCCAGCACCGTATAGCCACACGTTTGTAACACGCGCACTGCCAGCGCCCGCACGCTGGCTTCATCCTCCACAACCAGCACCGTCTCATTCCCATGCGGGAGCGCGGTATCAAGGGCCGCCGGTGTTTCCACCAGATTCGCTGCTGCGGCTGGCGGCAGATACACCTTCATGGTCGTTCCGCCGTTCACTTCGCTGTACACGCCGATCGTTCCGCCGTGCTGCTGCACAATGCCGTAGCAGGTGGAAAGCCCCAACCCGGTACCTTTGCCAATTTCCTTGGTGGTGAAGAACGGCTCAAAGATCCGCGACTGCACATCGGGCGGCATGCCGATGCCAGTGTCACTTACCGCCAGCATGACGTAGGTACCAGGCGCGACATGGAGATGCGTGCAGGCATAGGCAGCATCCAACATCACATTGGTGGTTTCAATGATGAGTTTGCCGCCATCTGGCATGGCGTCGCGGGCGTTCACAATCAGATTGAGCAACACCTGCTCGATCTTCCCGGCATCACCTGTGATGTGCAACAGATTGGGATCGAGGTGCGTCAGCACAGTGATGTTTTCGGGCAGCAGGCGACGCAGCAGTGGGTCCATACCCGCGACGACATCGTTAAGCGTGATCTCCGTGGCGTGCATCGGCTGGCGGCGCGCAAAGGTCAACAGTTGCTGGATCAGCGTGGACGCCCGCTTGGCGGTGTGCTGCACTTCGCGCAGATCGGCGACGGCGGAATGATCGGCTGGCAAACTTTCGCGCGCAAACTCAGCATAGCTGAGAATGACGGTCAGCAAGTTGTTGAAATCATGTGCAATGCCACCGGCAAGCTGGCCAATGCTTTCCATTTTCTGGGATTGCAGAAGCTGAGCTTCCAGGTGCTTCCGTTCGGTGGTATCAACCGCCATGATGCACAAGGCGTAGATACCGCGCTGCTGATCACGCAGCGGAAAGGTGAGCACGCTGTAGGTGCGGAGGCCGGCAGGAGTCGGAATGATCGCCTCTATTTCGCGTGGCTGGCCCTGTTCAAGCACCATCTGCTCATTTGTCTCGATAGCTGCCGCAATATCTGCCGAAAAAACCTCAGCCACCGTGCGACCAATAACCTCATGTGGCGCGCATTGAAGCGCTGTGGCAGCACGATCATTGATGTAGTATATCCGCCTGGCTACATCTTTCAGCATGATCAAGATCGGCGCGCGGTCGAGAATAGCCTGAAGCCGCTGCTCGCTTTCGCGCAGCGCGATCTCGGCGGCTTTTCGGTCGGTGATGTTGTACAAAATCGAGAGCAGGCATGCGCCTTCCGCCAGCTCAACACGCTCCATCGAAAACAGCACGGTGCGCGACATGCCGAATTTGTTGACAAAGGTCAGTTCAACATTGCGTAGCAATCCGTCCTGCTGCAAGCGCTGAATCATCTGCGCGCGCTGCTCCGCTGTGAATAGTCCTAACGCAACCGTGGTGCGCCCGACGGCTTCATCATGCTGGTAGCCCGTCAACGCGGTGAATGCCTCATTGATATCAAGCAGTTGCCCGTCCGCCAGACGAGTGATGCCAATCGCAGCCGGACTGGAATGGAAGGCTTTGGCAAAGCGCACTTCACTGGCATGCAAGGCATGCTCGATCTGCTTGCGCGCGGTGATATCTTCGACCACGCCGATGAAATACAGCGGCTCGCCCGCCGCATCGCGCTGCAAAGACACGGTGAGATTAATCCAGATCAGCATACCATTCTTGTGGATATAGCGCTTTTCCATCCTGTAGATCTGGAGTTCGTTCGCCAGCACCTGCTGCACCAACGCCAGGTCCGCCGCCAAATCATCGGGGTGGGTAAGATCCTGAAAGGTGCGCGTCAGCAACTCCGCGCGTGTGTAGCCGACAATGTCGCACAGGCGCTGATTCACGCGCAGCCACTGCCCCGATAGGCCAACGTGCGACATGCCCACGGCAGCCTGATCAAAAGTGGCGCGGAAGCGCTCCTCGCTCTCACGCAGGGCTTGTTCGACCCGCACGCGCTCCGTCATGTCGCGAATAATCGCGGTAAACAGCGTGGAGCCATTGCGCTGTATCTGCGAGATGGAAGCTTCGATCGGGAAGGTGGTGCCGTCTTTGCGTCGCGCCGTCAGCGCGTTCAGTGCCCCCATTCGACGACTGGTAGCGCCTGATTCGCCAAACGCGCGCACATGATCAGCATGCTGGACACGGAATGGTTCTGGCAGCAGCAATGCTAGTGGCTGGCCCATGATTTCGCCCGCCGACCAGCCAAAGATGTCCTCCGCCGCCGGATTGAAGCCGATGATAATCTGGCGCTCGTCTATCGACACCAGGGCATCCATGGCCGTTTCATACAACGGAAACAGCAATGCCATATTTACGGTATCTGCTGAATCGACAGAGTGGCATTCCAATGTGTGGGACGAGGCCGCTTGCTGCTCCAGCGCCGCAATGGCTGCCGCAAGATCGGCGCGGTCATTGGGGTCAGTGATGGAAGCAAGCTTCTGTCGTAACCGTTCGAGCCGCGCGATCATGTCAGTGGCCATGCGTCATCCCTTGACAATAGCAAGCATGAGATCGCAGGCTGCTATGTCCACAGTGACGCAAGCGCAGAAGATGTACAACAGAACGGAAAAGATTAATGAGCATAAAGACGGGGCGGTACGCAGAACATACACAAGAAAGACTCTTTTACAGAAAGTAGTATAACAAATAATGTACATATTGTACAGGTACTTTAAATATATATCTATTCCGAATTAGAAATAATTTACGTGTCTACCTGTCTATTCATATGATCCTGGCAGTCACGCGAAGTTATACGAGACATGTACAGCGAGCGCTTTCTAAAGGAATGTAGGGCATAAAACGTGTGGGCGCGTCTGCCAGCCAGAGCGAACCAATAGCGCGGCGCAATCCATAGGGGTGAAGCATGTGTCGATGCATGCTTCGCCCATGTTGCCAGTATTGAGTGGCGCGCGATGACGATGGAAGTCGGCAATTACGCTAGCCACGCGGCCAACAACCAATACGGGGCAGCTGAAAGCAGCGCCGCAGTACCACGCGCACGCGGTACGGGCCGATACCGCTCTGGTCAACCGTCACCACCTCATTGAACCGCGCAAAAATTGACCGTCGTGTAAAGATCAGCGTCACCTCACCCAGCAAGCATGGTCCGTCACAGTCCGCGTTCTTGACTGATTCGCCGAGCTGCCAACCGCGCCGCTCCATGGTCGGCGTACAGGTGGAACGTCTGCGGGACAACCTTGCCATCATAGCTGAACTCAAGGCTGTCCAGGCCGGGACCGATGCGCTTATACTGCATGTCGCGCGCGCCGGGCAGCACAAACGGCGACCAGTCTGGCTGCGCGGCGGCCCATGTGCCCCACGCGCACAGCACTGCCAGCACTGCCAGCACGAAGCTAGCTAGCAGTGGGCGGGCATGACGGCGGATAGATGTGCTAGTGTCTGGCATAATTAAGGGGCTGAAACGCTGTAACTTAGTTTCGACAAAACGGGAACTATGCTGGCGCTATTATAACATTCTTGCCTTATACAAAAAGAGGCAAGGCACAGAAAATGCATCGCACTATGTAATGATCATATCTTTTATTAGAAAACTTAGCATGCAATTATGGTTTATTTCCAGATTTAGTTACTTGCCTGTTAGCAAGAATTTTGAAATAGCAAGTTTAGTTACATAGCACATACAGATGTATCGTCCTTGAATGAAACGTTGGGATTGACTACCGTACAGAAATATTGTTCGAACAAAGGACTAAAAGATACGTGCCGGAACTGGTACAATTCCTATCGAGAACCGTCTGCCAAGGCCCCGAAAGGAAACTGATCATGTCCGACACGTACCGACGCTATCGTGCCATAACTACGCGTTTGGTGCAACTCTACCCGAGAGTTTATGGGCATCAGCGCCGCCACCTTGCGACCTTGGCGTTGCTCAGTAGTGGTAGTGTGGGTGCGCAGCACACGCAACTGCCAAAAATTACGGAACACACGCCCGGTGGCCGTGCTGCCGATGAGCGCGTGGGCATGCGCTTTCGCCGCTTGCTCAAACACGCGGGGGTGACATATGACCGCTGGATGTTGCCGGGTGCCCGCGCGGTGCTTGCACTGCTGGCGCGGCCCCCCCTGGTGCTCGTGATTGATGGCAGTACGGTGGCGCGTGGCTGTATGAGTTTGATGGTGAGTGTCTTGTACCGTGGACGGGCGTTGCCAATTGCGTGGGTGGTCATCAAAGCCCGGAAGGGGCATGTGTCCGAAGCGTTGCACTGTGCCCTGCTGAACCAGCTTATCCCATTGATGCCGACCGATGCAGACGTAACGATTTTGGGCGACGGCGAATTGGATGGAACCGTCTGGCAAGCGACGATTGCAGCGCAGGGATGGCAGTATGTGTGCCGGACGGCCTCCGATATCCTGCTGACGATCCACAATACAACGATCCCGCTGCGCGCCTTGGGCGTGCCGCGGGGCGATGCCGTTGGGGTAGAACGGGCAACCATTACGGCGGCACGCTATGGCCCGGTGAACGTACTGGCCGTCTGGGAGGCGGCCTATGATGCGCCTCTTTACGTGGTGACCAATCATTCCGATCGCGATCGCGCATTGCAGCTGTATCGCCGACGGGCACAGATAGAAACATTCTTTTCCGACCAGAAAAGCCGCGGCTTTCGGCTTGACCGTAGTCATCTGCACGACCCACAACGGGTGGCACGCCTGCTGATTGCAACGACACTCGCCTATTTATGGGTCATCTATTTGGGAGTGCTCGCCCGGCGCGCCGGTGATCGGAAACGATTTGTACGTACTGACCGTGCAGACCTGAGCCTGTTTTCACTGGGCCTTCGATTTGTAGCCTATTGTCTTCGGCACCGACGTCCGCTTCCATCGGGCGTGCCAATGCCGCGCAGAGTCGCCTAGCAAGAGGCGCTCATATGTTTTGTACGGTAGTCAATTTATTGTAGAAGGTTTATTGCAGTAGATGAGTTTATAGTGGACGTTCCATAAATATCCAGTGCTTGCGGAAAGCTTCGGGAATTTCACTTTCTGGATATTCTTCTATCTCCTGGAATCCCATCGATTGATATAGCGCGTGCGCTTCTTTCATAAAGCGAGCACTGTCTAAACGAAGTGTAGTATACCCAGCGTCTTGAATGTCCGAGATCAGGGCTTGAACCAATGCACGACCAATACCTGGACTGCACCCAATTCACCGGACCACTAACGAAGGGTTGCTCTCGTCAGCATTGTAAAGGCTTTCGTACTCAGCGGGTGACAGGTAGCCGAGGCTTGAGTGTAGGCGCTTTTCATTATAGACCGCATCAATAAAAGGCCCTAAATTCGCCTCGGCATCAGCAAACGTTCCGTAGTCTTTACGGTATACCTCCTCTCGTTTGAGCGTTTTGAAAAAGCTTTCGGCCTTAGCGTTGTCATACGGATTGCCCTTGGCCGACATGCTGACCTGGGCACCGATAGCTTCAAGCCGCTCCACGTACGCCGCACTCGCGTATTGCACACCGCGGTCGGAATGATGAATCAAGCCTGCTTCTGGCTGGCGTGTGTGTATCGCTTGGTTGAGTGCGGCTAACGTCAACTGCGTATCAATCGTTCGTGACAACTGCCAGCCAACACAACGACGTGACCAGGCATCAAGCACACACGCGAGATACACAAAGGTCGTCGGTAAGCGAATAGAGGTGATATCGGCTACCCACGCTTGATTAGCACGCGTAAGAACCTGCCCAGCAAGCAGATTTGGGTATGTCTGCAGACAATGATGTGAGTCGGTTGTTGGTGTCCAACGGCGCTGCAGTTCACATAATAGGGCTTCTTGGCGCATCACGCGCACTACGCGTTTGTGGTTGACTGTCCAGCCGTCTCGATGCAATTGTGCCTTCACCCGCCGGTAGCCATAGCCGGGATACTCCAGCACAATTGCTTCAATTGCCTCACGCAACGCGACGTCGCGTTCTGCTTGAGTTGGCACATCTGGACGAGTGTGGAGCCACGAGCGGCTCACACCAAAAAGCGCACAGAGGTGCCGCAGTGACAAGGTTGGGTACCGGTGCTGCACGTCCTTAATCATTTGGTGGCGAGCCGAGACTGAGCACGTTGCAACGCTTTTTTTAAGGCAGCATTCTCAATGGCGAGTTGACCACACACCCGCTCTAGCTCAGCAATACGCTGTTCGTAAACATCAGTTGGCGAAACAGTAGGCGGCGTGAAAGCAGCTTCACCACGCTCTCGCACTTCCTGACGCCAACGGGCCAGGACGCTTTCAGCCAACTGGTATTCACGACAAGCTTGCGCGGGACGCAACTCACCGGATTCTACGGCTTGGACGGCCTTAAGCTTGAACTCACGGGTATAGTGCTTGCGAGTCATCGCATTTCTCCTTCTGGGTTAAACAGTTTACACCAGCTTGGAGAAGCAGCCTATCCTTGTGGTCCGGCCATTGGGGTGCAGTCCAGCGGCATGGCGATTTGTAACAACCAGCACAGGGCCAGGATTGACAGGCTGAATATCGAGAAAGGCGGTGACATGCTCGTCGCGATAGACGATGCTGGCCTCAGCGCTTCCCGCAACAATCGCGCAGAAAATACAATCGTTCATAAAAGTTCTACGAAGCTAGTTTTCCCTCACCCTGCTGCGCAAGCAGCAGGGTGAGGGAAAGTTCGCCTTCACGCCTCGGTCGCCTGCGCTGTGATCTGCTCCAGTGTCGGCAACTCATCGAATGGCGGTAGTTCGGCCAGGAACAACTGCCCGTAGCCGCGCGGGTCGGCGGTGAACAGCACCTGCTTGCCGTCAGGCGTGAAGCGCGGGTGGATGTGCAGGTGCTGGATGTGGCGGCTGCCGCGATGCATACACAGCACGCGTGGCCCCTCAAACGAGGTGCCGTTGAAGCGGCACAGCAGCACATACGGCGTTAATCCCTTGGCCGGGCCGTCGGCGACAATCAACTCCGGCGTGTTGGAGTGAAAATGGTTTGAGTCCTGCGGAAACGGCACCTCGATCTGATTGCTGTTGTCGTAGCGAATGAAGCCGTAGAAGGCGTCGCCGTTGCGCTTGCCATGGTAGCCAATCGTCACACCATCGTTCATCCAGTATTCATGGCCGACCGCCTCATCTGGCTCCTGCGGGCGCAGCTTCCATACGCGCCCGCTGTTCATGTCCAGCACCCACATGCGCTGGTCAACCAGCACCCACGGGCCTTCATGACAGAATGTCAGCAGATGTGCCTGCGTTGTCGACGTGTTCACATGCCCGATCCAGTTGTGTTCTTCGTGCAACATTTCAGGCTCGTTATTCGCGCCATCGGTCGAAACGCGGAACACTCGACAGAGTGGATGAGCATGGAAAATGGCATGGAATCCGACGTAACCCGCGCCGAGGTCGACCGGCCCGACATCGACGTTCTGGCGCATGACGCCGCACACGTATTTGCCGTCGGCGGTGACGTTGGTGCCGCTGACGTTCCAGCCTTCGGGGAACTCCGCCAGCACGCGCTGCTCGCCGCTGTGTAGGTCAATCGCGATCAGTTGCTGCCCATGCCAGAAGTAGGCTTCGTCGCGCGTCGGGTTAATTGATGCATTCTGAAAGCTACCCCGCTCGCCCGGAGCGTTGTCGGTCAGGCGCGTCATCTCGCCGGTCGCAAGCTCCATTGAATACAGATTGCCACTGTTCCCGCGATCCGAGCCGAACAGCAGCCGCCGGTCGTTATCCCACCAGCCGGGATTGGTGAAGTACAGGTGGTAGCTGTGGGCCATGTAGTCAGTCAACTGATGTACGGTAACGCCCGTTATCCGGTCGGTGTAGGTCCGCTTCTCGCTTGGAAATGTCGGCAAACTCATGGTTTCAGCTCCTTCACTGCTGTCGCAGAAGAACTTCGCTTATATCAACGGTATCTGTGTCATGTTCGAGCGGAGCGAAACATCTCACTGAACACGCGATGAGATGCTTCACTTCGTTCAGCATGACAATGTGGAATACTAGCCTGGTGTGTATTCCTAACATGCATGTCATCCATCATGTGCAGTTTCCCCTCACCCCGCTTTGCTCCGCTCAGCACCCTTCTCCCCACTTGGAAGAGGGGATGGGTGAGGGAATCTGGAAATACTTACCCAAACAGCGCCTGCACTACGTAGCACAAGGCCAGCGCTACCGCCTCGATCACAAGCACGCGCCCGGCACGCCACCACAAGCGGCCTTTGCGCATGCCCTGACGCAGCCAGTACTCCAGTAAGAGGATGCCGATTAGCCAGACCAGGCCAAAGGCCACAGTGCTGAACTGATCGATTGCACGCACCTGCCATGGATTAAAGCGAAATGCGACCGCCAGATCAAACATGGCCGCTCGTAGCTGGAAGATCAGCCACATTCCGAGCGCCGCAAGCCCGAGCCACAACGCGTAGCAGGCCAAATAGAGCGGTAATCTATGCAGGAACTTGTGTGAAGAGTCGCTCTGCATTCAAGAATCCTTTAAGGAGTACGTGTCCAGTGTGTAATCTACGTTCCGAATTTGTCTGCCTCCATATCAATCAATGGGTCGGTTCGTGGCACCTCTGGCGGGCGCGGATCGGGCGGATGCTCCCCTTGCACGCGCATATCGGACGGACGGCCCTCGTCCGTCTCATTGAAGTAGCTCCAGCCGTCGCGCTGCCATGCCGCTCGCCGCGATTTAATGTCTGCTGCGCCGGCTTCGCCCATGATCGCCTGTGCTTCAGCCAGTCGCCCTTCGCTGGCCTGCACAGTGACGAGCACACCGCCGCGCTTCACGCCCTCGGCGTACACATGCGCGTCTTCTTCTGGAACGTCGGCGGCGACTAGCGCGCCGATCAGTCCGCCAGCGGCGGCACCAGCTCCCGCGCCCAGGAGCGGCCACCCGAGCGCTGAGGCCACCGCGCCAGCCGTCACCACCGGCCCGATGCCGGGGATTGCCAGCGCGGCGATGCCAGCCAGCAGCCCACCGAGGCCACCCAGCAGCGCGCCGCCAACAACGTCTGTACCAGCTTCATCCTTCGCTGCTGCCGACGCTTGCTCATTCAGGTACTCCTGCATGGCGCTGTCGCGCGCCATGACCCCAATGTCATCCTTAACAAAGCCATGACTGAGCAGCGCATCGACCGCGCGCTCCGCGTCAGCAGTGCGCTCAAATAGTCCAATAGCGGTTGTCATCATTGAACCTCGCTTTCCTAACGTAGCCCTCACCCCAACTCCGCTCCCACTATAAAGAGGGGTGCCGCGCCAGCGACAGGGTGAGGGAGACAAGGCAACGTGTTGCGCAAATTGCTATCATTTCTGAACGCGGCACAGACCGTACCACCGTGACAGAACTACACGTCGCGCGCTATCATGACCACGTAGCGCATGCGCGTGCTGCCAGTGTTCGTCAGACCGTGCAGCTTGGTCGGGTCAATCACCATCGTCTCATTCGTGCGAAGAATATATGGCTGCCCGTCAAATTCCAACGTGCCCTCGCCTTCCAGCACGTAGAAGGCTTCCACGCCGTCGTGCGTGTGCGGCGGGTGCGAATTTTTGCCCGGCTCCAGTTCGGAAACGTGCATGCGCAGCCGATCGAACGGCAGGCTGTCGTCTGCCACGTAACGTTCCACACCTTTGATGCTATGCTCTGAAAATGGCATATGTTTCTCCTGTTTTATAAAAAGCGTTGCGCTACTGCTCTGCTCTCATTTCGGGCAGCGCGTCAAAATCAGGCGTATCGATCAGGTACAGGTTGCCGTAGCCGCTCATGTCGCTGACAAACAGAATTTGCCGCCCGTCGGGACTGAATCGCGGATGAACGTGCAGAATCTGTGTCTGGAACGATCCGCGATGCCGCAGCACATGGCGGGGCCCCTCGAAGCGTCCGTCGCGAAAGCGCCACAGCATCAGGTTCGGCGCATTGCGCGAGCCGTCGCCAACTATCAAGCTCAGATCATTGCTATGGAAGTGGGTCGAGCCATGTGGAAACGGCGCTTCGACCTGGCCGGTGTTGTCGTAGCGAATCCTGCCGTAGAACGGCTCGCCTTCCACGCTGTGGCCGTGATAGCCGATCTGCTCGCCGTCCGCGAACCAGTACTCGTGCCCCACACGCTCGCCTTGCGGGCCGGGCCGGATTTTCCACACTTTGCCGTCGGTCAGGTCCAAGCCCCAGATTCGGTTATCGACCTCGTGCCACGGGCCTTCATGACAGAAGGTGATGATGTTCGGCAGCTTCGGCGAGGTGTTGACGTGGCCGATCCAGTAATTTTCCTCGAACACCACATCCGCCGCGCCGCTGGTCGTGTCGATCCGCAGCACCTGCGAGCGCGGCTTCGCCTCCCAATACTCGCGAAAGCCGACGTAGCCGTGAAGCAGATCGACATTGAAACGGCTCGACAGATCTTCGTACAGCCCGGTACAGATGTACCTGCCGTCGGCGGTGACGTTGGTCATGTTGGTCAGGAAATCATCCGGCGCGTGGTACAAATGGCGTTCTTCTAAGGTGTCGAGGTCGAGCGCCAGCAAATCGCGGCCATGCCAGAAGTAGACCTCGGCCCGGCGCGGATTGACGCTGGCAAACAGAAATGATGTTTCGGCGGGGCGGCGGCTGATCCAGATCGGTCAGTTGCGTAATTTCGCCGTTCGCCAGTTCGATACTGTAAAGATTAGTGCGATTCCCGCGATCCGAGCCGAACAAGAGCCGCTGCCCATCGTCGTACCAACCCGGATTGGTGAAGTACAGGTGGTGACTGTGGCCCTTGTAGTTCGTCAGTTGGCGCACCTCGACGCCGGTCTGGTCGTCGGTGAAGGTTCGCCACTCAGCGCCAAAGCGCTGGCCCTTGCTCATGAGATTCTCCTTCTTCAATTGTTTATACCAGCCCCATGCCAGCCGATCATGTGAAATGCAGCCGCATCATTTGGTCGCCATGGAGAATGTCCATCTGCTCGGCGTCCCAATTCGGCGACACAGTAAGTCGTTTTCGTAATGCTTGAAGCCGGTGATTGGCTCCTCCTGATCGTTCACCAGCAGCGGCCCGTCCCACCCGAACGCCAGCGTTTCGCCGCGCAACGTCGTGCAATCCACCGCATAGATCTTCAAAATGCACGTCGAGCGCCAGCACCGCCTGCTGAAAATCCTCGAAGCTGCCGTCCTGCGCGGCGCGGCCCATGTGACACAGCCAGAACGTTTTGCGTGCCGTGCGAGCGCAATTCGCGGTAGGCGTTGTCGCCCTGTGTAATCAATTCCAATCCCTGCGCGGCGGTAATCGCCAGGTAGCCATCGCCTTTGCGCGCGAAGGCCCACCCGTCGCGAATCGCATGCTCGTCGAAGGCGAAGATCGGAAAGTAGGCATGCGTGAAGCCCAACCAGTCGTTGTCGGGCATGTTGTGGACGGCGACCAGCGCATCTTTCCACTGCGCGACGCGCGGCAGTACGACGTTGCCATGCCAGAAGCCAGGTCGATGCGAGTTTTCCTCGCTCACGCAGGGCGGCTGCGTCACGAACACCACCGCGTCCGGCCCCATGGTCGCCTGCCAGATATGCTGCTGGTAGCCTGACTGGCCCGGCTGATAATCCTGCGCCGAGCAAAGCATGTAGTCGGGCGTCTTGTACGTGACCTTATTAATTTCCCACGCGCCGGTCGCAACGTCGCACCACTGCTCCAACTCGCCAGCATGGCGCTCGCGCGACCACAAGGCTTCCGGCGCGTCGGTGGCAATGTCGCGAATGATCGGCGGCAGTTCGTAGCTGTGCGCGCACGCCAGACTCACGACGCCGAGGATGTGCTGGTTGAACACGCCCATGCCCCACAGCAACCGGCTCATGCCCGACGTCGATTCCAGACGCCCGCCCTTGATATGCGGCGTGTAGGTGCGCCCGTGCGTCGAGCCGAACACGCCGTGGAACGAATTGAGCGCCATGGTGAACAGCATTTTGTCCAGCACCACGGCGGCGAACTCGCGCACCTGGTCGTTTTCGGCCAGGTCGGCCAAATGCGCCAGCGCCAGCACGTCCTCCTCAAAATAGCAGTTCGAGTCCCACTCACGGAAGCCGCCGCTCGCGCGCTTGCGCAGCCACGAGAGCGCCATGCGCTCGCCCTTTTCCTGGTGCCAACTACCCGGTTGCTCCACATTGCTGAAAAGCTGATCGGGATACAGCTGTCCGGCCAGAATCTCGCAGGTGTGAAACAAAATCTGGTGATTTTCCGACCAGTAGCACATTGCGTCGCTGCCCGGCTCATCCCATCCAATACTTGAAGTTCAGCACGCACTCTTCGAGCGGGCCATGCAACTCCTGTGGAAACGCGGGATCGTCGGCGTAGCGATACAGCATGCCCAGCAGGCCAACCATGTAAAAATCGCTGCAATCTGCGCGCTGGTTGATATTGGCAATCGTATCGCCAATCACGGTGGTCTTGACATCATGCCAGTGGGCCAACTCCATCCTGGCAATTTCGCAGAAGATGCTGCCCTCGCGATCCATCGCGTCCGCCAACGCTTCCATGCGGCGCTGCTCATAGGTGCCGTAAGGCGTCTCCGAATACTCATTTCTGTGAATCCAGAGCGGAATGTCGCGTGTGACGCGCAGATTTTTGAGGTAGTACTCGTCGACCGGCGGCATCAAACGAATTCGGTACGGGCCATCCGGCACCTGAAATCCTTTGGCAATGCTTGCCGCCGCACCAGCCTGGGCTGTGGGATAGCGTTCCATGTAGATCTCATCCGCCGGATTCTGGAGGCGTGCGGTCAGCGATGCCCTTTCGCTCAACGTGTCCGGCCAATACACGGTTATTTCGTCATATTTCGTGTAGACGTCCCGGTCGAGGTAGGCTGCCTCGAACACACGCTCAAGCAATTGGCGGCGCTCCACATGCTCGCTCAAGGTTGGGAGCAGCACCGGCGTTTCCTCATCCGCGCGCTCGACAATCCGCAGCGCCATCGCATAGGGGCACTCGCGCACCGCGACCTCCTCGCAGCGCACCAGAAGCTCGTTGCATCCTTCCTGAAGCGGCGCGCGAAACGTGACGCTATGCGGAATCTGGTGGTGAAAATGCTCCTGGCGATGGACATGCTGGCCGTTCAGCCAGACATCCGCCGGGCCGTTGGTGGTTAAGGTGAGTGTCACTTCCTGCGCGGCAGGCCAGACCACCTGCGCGGAAGCCCAAGACCGCAGGTAGTGGCAGGTGTGATAAAACGCAGTAAGATCGACGAAGTGATCGTCACCGCAGCGCACGTAGCGCCAGGTCAGGTCTGCATCGCCTACCGTGAAGGTATCGCGCTCTGCTGGAGGCGTAGCAATGCCTGACTCGCGCTCGTAGTAATGGCGCGCGATCTGTAACTTGAAATCGTCTCCTGTGAAACGATCTAGATCGTGGACGAATGTGGCGTGCGGCCCGGCAACCAGCCAGTTGTGAATGTAGCCGTTCTGGAGTTGATATGTAAGCTGTGAAACGGACATACGACGCAGTACCTCCGATATATCATAGACGCGCTCTCCACGAAAACATGCAGAGCGAGGAATCGTCAATCGCGCCTTTGCATAATTTTTGCATGAATATGGCTATGTGGTGGCGAAGGTACGAAACGTGCGAGCATTATAACAATTGAGCATATTGCCGTCAACATGTCATACAGCTTGACAGCATAAAGCGACGATAGTATAAGTAGAGGATATAGAAAGGAAATCATAACCATGACACAACGAAAACGTTACGCTGTTGTTGGCCTCGGTTCGCGCTCGCGCATGTTCACTACGGCTATTTTGAAGGACTACGCCGACCGCGCGGAACTGGTCGCTTTTTGCGATCAAAGCCAGACGCGCATGGATTATTACAACCAGTATTATGCCGATACGCTCCATGCGCCCCCAGTGCCAACCTATCACCCTGAGCAGTTCGACCAGATGCTTGAAGAACAGCGCGTCGATTGCGTGATTGTCACCTCGATCGACCGCACGCACCATCGCTACATTATTCGTGCAATGGAGTTGGGCCGCGACGCGATCACCGAGAAGCCCATGACAATCGATGCGCCGCGCTGCCAGGCCATTCTCGACACAGTAAAGGCGACCGGGCAGAATCTCACGGTGACGTTCAATTATCGTTATGCACCGCGCAATTCAAAGGTGAAGGAACTGCTGCAAGCGGGTGCAATCGGCAACGTACTGTCGGTCCATTTCGAATGGCTGCTCGACACGGTGCATGGTGCTGATTACTTCCGTCGCTGGCACCGCGACAAGCACAACTCTGGTGGATTGATGGTTCACAAGGCCACGCATCACTTCGATCTTGTCAATTGGTGGCTCAATAGCACGCCGGAAACGGTATTCGCCATGGGCGACCTGCGTTTCTATGGGCGCGAGAACGCCGAGGAGCGCGGAGTAACCAACTTTTACGAGCGCGCTTACGGGCGCGAAAACGCACAGGACGATCCATTCGCGCTGCACCTCGACCGCGACGATGCACTACGCCGATGTATCTCGAAGCCGAGAAGGAAGACGGCTACATCCGTGATCGTAGCGTGTTCGGCGAGGGCATTTCGATCGAGGATGACATGGCGGTGATGGTGCGCTACAAGAATCGCGCAACTATGAGCTACCACTTGACAACCTATTCGCCATGGGAGGGCTACCGGGTAGCCTTCAATGGAACCAAGGGCCGGCTCGAATATGAAGTCCACGAAAATTCCTACGTGAGCGGGTCGAGCGCCGACACCAACCTGCCAGAAATTCGCGATGCCAAAGAAACCGTGATCGATGAGCCTGCGAGTATCCTGGTCCGACCACTGTGGGGCAAGCCGCTATCGGTAGAAATTGAGTCTGGCGGTGAGGGCGGCCATGGCGGAGGCGACCAGCGCCTGCTCGATGATGTCTTCATCGGCGTCCAGGACGATCTGCTGGGCCGCGCGGCGAACCATGTGGACGGAGCCATGTCGATTCTGACCGGCATCGCCGCCAACAAATCGTTCGCCACCGGGCTGCCGGTATATGTGCCGGACTTGATCAAGTTTTAACGATCGTCGTCCCTCACCTTCAATCCCGCTCCCATTGGGAGCGGGATTGAAGGTGAGGGGCTTTCCATTGTTTGGGAGGCGTGATTTTATAAGTAGAATTGATCGAGGAACAGATAGCGCTCTCGATGTTGTTCTGGTTCTATGCTTGATTCTACATCAAGACGCATGAACTGCACACGGTCGCCCTGATTTGCAGGCGGCCACGCTGGAACGCCGGGGCCGTTCGGGTCGCCGGTCTTCACGAAATTGACATAGCAGGCCTGCATGAGTTCAGACACGCGCTCGTCGTCCGGCGTCCAGGCGTACACGGTGTTGGTCGCGAGATTGCCCATCGCGTACTCGATGTCGGCAGCATGGACGGCACCACGAGCAGGCGGTGGCCGCTGTGCTGCGGCTTCCTCGCCCCGAATGACGCCACCGGCAAGCCCAGCAACGGCATCCCCCATTTCGGGCCGCATTGGCGGGCGCATGTGGGCGTACAGGTAGCGGTACACCGCAGCATCGCCAGTTTTACCATGAAGGTCGCACCACTTCCATGTGCTGTAGGCTGTGAAGAGATCGCTGGCAAGATCAGTGACAGACTGGCACGCTTCTTCAGGAGTCGTCGCGGGATACAGGCGCAGCATCTGCTCAGCCTGCTCGCCGTAGCGCGCCCGCAGCACGCGCGCTACGTTTTCCGGCGTTGGCTCCTCAGTTCCCATGATCAATGGATAGCTCACTTCCTCGGAGTTCCAGCCAGCCAGGAGTGGCACATGCGCCTGCTCGCCGGCGGCGAAGAATCTCGGCAGGCTGGCGTGGCAGCACGTAGCCGTCGATGGTGCCCACGAATTGGCCAAAGGGAAGATTTTCTGTAGCATTCAAGAGCTGCTCGGCTGGCAGTGCGCGGAGTTCCTCAAGTGAAGTTGCTCCGATATTTTCGGCAAACGCAACGCCCATCTGTTCCGCTTCGGCGAGCGAGTGGGGCGCGAGCGTTCCCATAAGGGAGCCGCTGGAACCGATGGCACCGGCAAACAAATCTTTTGAGAGCGGCGACGCCATGAGCATGCTTACCGAAACCGACCCTGCAGATTCACCGGCAATCGTAACCCGCGCGGGATCGCCGCCAAAGGCAGCGATGTTGGTCTGCACCCAGCGCAACGCCGCCATTTGATCGAGGTACCCATAATTACCAGAAACGTGCTGCGGCGACTCCTGCGACAAGGCCGGGTGCGCGAGGAAGCCGAACGCGCCGAGCCGGTAATTTACCGTCATGGCGACAATGCCGCTGCGCGCGAGCTGCGTGCCGTCATAGCGCGGCTCCGAGCCATCTCCAGCGAGATTGCCGCCGCCGTAGAAATAGATGAGCACTGGCGGCCGTTCCTGGTCCGACGCGGCAGGCGTCCACACGTTCAAGTACAGGCAATCCTCGCTCATGCCGTCGGAGCGGAAGTTCATGTCGCCAAAGAGCGGCAACTGCATGGCCCTTGGGCCGAAGTGGTCTGCGCGGCGCACGCCTGTCCAACTCGCGACCGGCTGCGGCGGCTTCCAGCGCAACTCCCCGACGGGCGGCGCAGCAAACGGAATGCCGAGAAATGTCCGAATCCCGGTTGTTGGCTCGACCGTTCCTTCGAGCACGCCGTTGGTTGTTGTGGCGCGGGTGGAGTTCACCGAATCACCGGATTGTGTTGCTGGCACGCAAATATTCCTTTCAATCCACCGCTCAATCCACCGCCAAACGATTGACAACCGTATCGGGCGGCGACAGGTAGATGTAATAGCCCGAACCGTGCTGGCTGCGATCATGCCGGTAGTCAAAATCATCGTAAGGCGAATACCCACGTCGATGGGCCAGCGTCGGATTGACCAGAACGATCAGCCGGTGCCGCTCGGTGTCAACGGTTACGATGTTTTCGCGGAAATCGCCGATCACATCGGCGCAGCCCAGGTTACGGCCATACTGCCCACCCTCTGGCAATTTGCCGTCGGGCAAATCCTCAATCTCACCGCTCTCCAGCAGGCGCACCAGCCGCTTGTTCTCCTTGCGAACCGCAAACACGACCTCCGGCCCTGCGTCCCAATGCACCGGCACGAGATTCTTGCGCTGCCAGTCGGTCAAGTTCAGCCAGTGGGAGCCGTCCGGCAGGAAGATCGGGAACAAGTCGCGCTTGTGGGTGCTGGCTTCTGCTATGCCAGCTTCGCGCCGGGCATCCTCCGCCGTATGTGGGTGCAGGCCGGGAACATGGCGCGTATGTCGGGCGATCCAGCCGTAGTGAGCGTGGCGAAACGGTTCTTTGAAAATTGTCTTTCCATCTTTATCCACCAGGTACACGCCCGGATTATGCTTCTCGATCGCGTACCAGATCTGCAAGCCCTCACGATTAGGATCGATCTTTGCTGGCTTGGAGATATCAGTATGTCCGAATGGCTCTGCCTCCCAGCGCACAGTTCCATCGCCGTTGTAGCAGATTCCGCCGCAGATCACTTCTTGCACGCCGTCGCGGTCGATATCGGCAATATCGAGGTTATGTCCAGCAGGGCGCGGCTGCTCGACCCGCCAGAAGACTTTTGATGTCTTGCCATCAACAGCCGTCAGAGTGATGTCTTGATACGTTTCATCCTGAATCACTAAGCTGGGCGGCAAGTCTAAGCCCCGCAGATGCCCGACGGTCATCATCACACGCGGCTTGCGCGCTGGCCATGGCGCCTCCCACACAGTGTCTCCGGTCTCACCATCAACCACGGTGAGAAATTCATCCGCGCCGCCCTGTTCATAGAAATCGCCCGGGAACGTTCCTTGATGTGTATGGAAGGCAACCTCTGTGCGCCCATCGCCATTGACATCCCAACAGAGAAAAGGTACATGCCGAGTCGATCCGTCCCAGCCGCCGCGCGCAGGCAGCCGGGTATCGCGCTCCCACAAGGGCTTGCCATCGTAACTATAGGCGGATAGCCAGACCGTTCCGGCCCGGGCCGAGCGCGCAACATAACCCATGCGCCCGTTGTTGGTCAGATCACCGAGCGCAATATCATCAACAGCATCGTCGGGGTTGAGCGGAATGTCGTACGCGATCATGCTGGCCGGAGCGCCTGCGTCAACCGTGACGATCTCCGAGGGCGTTCCATCAGCCGCAAGCACGTGATATTCGTAGACACGCGCTTCCGGCGCTTGGTCCAGAAAATTTGTTGAATCAACCACCGGCGTTGCTGTGACGCGCTCCCAACGGTCATCATGATCCCGCCGTCGCTCTACGTGAAACGGCGCATCGGGCCGGTCGGTTGATAGCAGCCGCCATGCGAGAAAGACGCGTTGATCCCCGCGCGGCAGCGCCACAACATAGCGCAATTGTTGGTTAGTTGAAGTCATGAATTGTCCCTTTATTGATTAAACCAGATTTCGTACACCTCGTCGCTGTAGCGAATGGCTAGCTCGCCGGAGCCAAAATCAGCGTGCGCCCACTGGCTGTCCACCATCGGGTAGCCGCGCAATACAATCGGCTCGCCGCGAACCGTGGGAACGCCATCCCAGCCGGTGACGAAGCGCCCAATCGATGGGGAGTCATAAGCGAGCATGCCATTATTCGTCTCAATCGACGCGGATTGCAGCGCATTCACAAAAGCATCGAACGAGCCCCAATCAGCCTCGCGCCCGCACTCGACTAGCCATGTGTTCTCTGGTGCGTAACAGACCAGTTCCCGCCCAGCATATTGGCCGTAATCGCCAACCACCATCCCGTTCTGAGAATAAATGCCAACGTAGCCGCTCTTCACTCGCGCGAAGACCCAGTTCCCCACGAATCGCACCTCGTCGAAGCGCTCCTGCTCGAAGAAGCAATGCGTCATCCAGGCGTATTCGCTCAGGTGCCAGGTCAGCGACATCACATTACGATACTGGATCACACGCGGCAGGGTCGTATGACCCGACCAGTAGTCGGGACGCAAGCCCGATCCTTCGCCAGAGGTCTGCGGGCATGACCAGAAGATCACAGTTTTATTGGGCAATGTCACCTGCGCCACGTGGGTCGAAGGCTCGTATTCGCCCTTACGATGATCCTGAAGGCCCGAGATCAGATAGTCTGGCGTGCGATAAACGCAAAAGTTGGCATGGCGGGCGGTGCCTGGCAAGATACCCTGCCGTTGTTTCGATTCGACAACGTCGGTATCGTCGGTCGCGATATTGGCCAGAATCTTCGGCACAACATAGCGGCTTGAAGCCAGAGCGACCGGGGCCATGCCGCTGGTACCTTTCGTCAGCGACGCATTGCCATAAAGCAGCCAGTTCGTGGCGGCGGTTCCCTCGAAGTCAGGGTGGATAATATAGTGGCCATAGCTGCGGCCATGGGTGGTGCCAAACACTCCGTCGAGACTGTCGGCGGCCTGATTGAAAAACATGTAATCGAGCACCGCGCCAGCCATTTGGCGCAGTTTGGCGTCTTCGTAGATGGCGAAATCATAGACATTGATCAGCGGCGCAACGCAGATCGGGTAGTAGGCATTGGAATGCCATTCGTCGAATCCGAACCGACCGCGCTGGCGCAGCCACTCAGTGATGTACGTGCGCCCTTTGGTGGCGTGATACAAGCCGCGCTGGCGGCTGTTGGTGAACTCCTCCGTGGGAAACAACTGCCCCGCCATCCATTCGGCCACGTGGAAAAGCAGCCGGTGGTTTTCGGAGCCCATGTACATGACCGTATCGCCCGGCTCGTCCACCCAGTACTTGAAGCCCAGCACGGTATCTTTCATCATGGCGTTGATCTCCGGGCTGAGGCGGACATGCTCGCGCTCCCAGTACATCAGCCGCAGGAGACCCTGAATAGCAAAGTCGGCGCAGTCCTTGCGCGCCGCGATAAAGGCGCAGATCGCGCGAACGACATGTTCGTCAACATCGTCGTAGCGGCCCAGCGCATAGCGAGCCACTTCGGTCCAGATGGCACCATGCCCGGACGGAGCCTCCGGGTTGGCAGCGTAATGCTCCAACACCATGCGCTTGCGTTCATCCATGCGCTCATACCCCATGATCCTGGGCGCTGGCGTGACTTTATGAATGGTGTAGGAGGTAGATGTGATCAGATGTTCGGCTGTATCAATCCAGGTACAGGTGATCTGATAGTGACCATCGGATAACTCGTTTCCCTGACAGAGCCGCGCTCTACCCGCAGCAGTTGGCGTGATCTCGCGCAACAGTTCGCCTGTTTCCGATTGCAGTTGTACTCGCAACAGTGTATCCTGGCTCGGGGCAACACCTACATTGAGCTCGATTGGGTCATCTGGATAAAACAGATCGCGGCCCAGCGAGATACTCGCCAATTCTTCTTCCACATGCGCGCGCGTCTCAAGCGAGATATCTTCACCGAGCGGCACACGCGCTTGCACGCCGCCGTCGACAATCTCCAGGCGGCAGCCAACCTGCGCCATGCGGGCAAGCCGGAACATGCCGACCGTCAACGTTTGCTCACCTGGCTGCAACGTGGCCTCAAAATGGTACTCAAAGCTGCCGTTGACTGGTTTCACCGGGTGCTCTGCGGTGTCGTACACCACGCTCCCATTGATCGCGACGACCACTTGAGATGTGAGCCGCGTAACCAGCCGCCAGCGCCGCATCCCCGGTTTGTCCGGGGTCACGAGCGTAGCAAGGAAGGCCGCCCCGAGGTGGTTGGAAATATAGTACTCGCCCCACGAAAGGTACTTCTCTGGTCGGCGAGCCAGGCTCCAGCGCGCGCTCTGACCGCGAAAATCCGCTTCGTCGCCCTCACGTGGCGCGGCGGCGAATATCTCCCTGGCTGCCTCAACGATCTCGGCCATCGCCGTATGACCAACCGTCGCTCCCATGTGCTCGAACAGCGTCAATCCTTGCACCTGATCCGAAAGATCTTCGTAGAATGGCCCCAGAAGCAGCCAGGACTTAATCATCTCTCCGGCTGGCACCTGATGTACTAGGTAATCCATGCTCCCACACTTCCCTTTTGTCAATCCAATTCCGTCCGCTCGACCGGGCGATTCTCGCGGGCCGAGCGCACCAGCATTTCGCACACCGCCAGCGTTTTGAGATTGTTGCGCCCACTAATGCCCGGCTCAATCCCTTCCATAATATAGCGATAGAACGCGTCGGCTACGCCCTGCTCGCTCCGTTGGGACGGCACTTCCTCGCATGCTTCCGGCGCGCTCGATCCAAGCTGCCGGGTTGGGCATGGATAAAACTGCACGCCCGGCACATCGGCGGTGCGCAACGCGCCGCGTTCGCCCTGCAGAATGATCCGCCAGTCGCTGATCGTCGCGCTATGGGTCAGCACGTAGTGGCACACCGCGCCATTAGCGTACTCGATCAGCGCGGCGATGTTGGCGTCATGCTCGTACTGGCTCCAAGTCGTGTTGTACGACAGCGCCGTGACGCGGCGAGCCTCGCCCAGCCAGAACGCCAGCAGGTCGACATGGTGGCAGACTCATGTCCCAGACCATCGCGTACGGATAATTCAGGGTGCGCGGCTCAGGGCGGTAGCGGTGGTGAATAAAATCGACAATCTCTATCTTGCCGGGATAGTGCGGATTGTCGGGATGGTCGAGCAACTGCTTGATCGTCGCCATGTTAGCGAAGTAGCGGTAGTTCTGCGCGACGCAGAACTTCACGCCTGCCTCATCGGCCTCGCGCACCAGAGCCTTGGCCTCGTCCCAATCCATGGTCATGCCCTTTTCGACCAGCACGTGCTTGCCCTTCGCGAAGGCCAGCCGGGCAAACGGCGCGTGTGTCACGGTCGGCGTGCAGATAATCACTGCGTCGGCTTCGACAGTATTCAGCGCCACTTGCAAGTCGTCGAACAGCGCCGAGTTCAGGTAGTTGTAACTGGGCCTGCGCCTGCGCGAGAAAATCCTTGTTCAGATCTACCAATGCCACTGGCTGAAACTTCGAGTCTGCACCCATGACTTCAATCGGCCATGCGCCACGCGCACCCACGCCGACGTGAATAGTTCGTAACGTCATTTCACCACACCTTCTGGTAAATACAGCCCCAGCGTACCGCACATGCCAAGGCGGCGTTGCTCGCCAGGCGCGGGCAATGCGTAGATTCCACCGTCCAAGAGATGATCAATCTGCCCATGCTGAAGCGCGTCGAACTGCTCACCGGTCTGCCGGGTTGCGGCCAGCGGCCCCTGCTCCCACACGCCACGCCATGCGTCGAGCTTCGGCTGAACAAGCTTGAGCGCCGTGCGGTAGAACGCTTCCAGCGCAGCCGCGCCGTGTTGCTCAAAGCGCTCGCGCAGCATGCCAAAACCTTCGACTGCCAGATCGCGGCGGGCGCGGGCGGCCTCCTCGCTGCTGGCGTACACGTGGCCGCTTGGCGCGAGCGACGCTTTGTCGAAATAGGCGTGCGAATCGGCAAGCGTGGCCATGGGAAAGGTCAGCACGGCATCGCCGGCTTCGGGCAGGCCAGCATTCTGCATCACAATCTGAATCTCTAAATCACCGTCGTTGACTAGCCGATGGATTGTGCCGGGAGTGAACCAGACCAGTTTGCCGGGTTCAAGCGCTGTCTCGCGGTATCCTTCCACCGAAAGCGTCTGCACGCTGCCGCGCCCGCCGACGACGATGTACAATTCGGTGCAGACGAAGTGGACATGCGGGCTGCCGCCGATCAGCCCATCCGGCGTAACCGTGTCGTAGACCCGCAGGTGCGTCACGCCGACGGCGCTCGGGAAAGGCGGAATGAGGATCGTTGTATCCATGGCAATTCCTTCTGCGTTCTCAATGCGTCAAAGGTCAGTGTACCACTGCCAGTCGATAGCCGGTGCGGTTGTAAAAGGCGGCTGCGGGCGTGAACTGCAATTCGACCAGCGCATGGCGCACTGCATCAGCGTTGGCGGGCGCATCATGGGCGCCGTGGACCTGCGAAATACTGCCAACCGCGCGAGTGTCGCGCCGCAGCAGCCGCAATGACACTGGCGCGTGGAAGTCGAAATGCAGCACCGGCTGGCCACCGCGCTCGATCACAAGATGCTGCGACACAGCCTGCAAGCCGTTGACGCTCTCGTAAATGCCTTCCACCGGACAGCGCCCGTAGTCGAGATGCAGCACATCGTCGTCATGAAGCAGCAGCGGAACATGTTCGCGTAACGCGCGACCCTGCGGCGTATCAGGCCAGAGCAGCACATCAATTGCGTTCTCACGCAGCACAAACATCTTCTGCAAACCGATTTCAGGATATTTTGCCAGCACTTCCACCGTCGCGCCCTCGTCGCGCACGCTGGCGCTCGCCGGAAGCCGCCCGGTGCTTGTATCGCCAACGATCGTCTCCCAGGCGGCGCGTCCGCCATTGCGCGCCAACGCCAGTGTACCTGCGCTTTGATTCCACAGAAATGCCGGGCCGAGCGTGGCCTGGCTACGGTTGGTCGCGAACGCAAAGCCAATGCTGTAGGCCGCGCGCCGCACGATCGCGTACTGGTTGCCTTTGGAGTCGGTTTCGACGGTGCAGCCCGGCGCGTCGTGCAGGCATGGCAGCACGTCATGGGCAGCAATCCGTTCAGCAGCGGGCGCGGCGTAGACTGGCAGCGCATAGAGCGTCGGCACCGGCTGATACTCGCCGACGGTGCGGCAGCGGGCAAGCAGATCGCCGCTCGTCCAACTGTTGTGCCAGCCGTCGAGCGCCTCACGATTGGCGAAGAACAGCTTCAGAAAACGGCGCTCATCGCCGTCGCCCGCCAGCAGCGCGCCGATGCCATGCTGCTGCCATGGCCACGAGCCGTCAGCGGCGCGCATGGCGAGATTATGCTGTTGCGCTGCCGTGTCGAGCGTCAGCCACTCGCGGCCGGCCGTGCGCGTCTGGTGCGATCCGGCGCAGATGATCGTCGTGCCGTCAGGCTCGGGTAGCATCCAGCGGCTCATCCACGCGCCGTGGCGGCGCAGCGCTTCCAGGATGCGCGGATCATGATATTCCTCGAACAGTGCCGTCAGGCGGCTCAGGCTAACGAAAAAGTAGCCGAACGTGTCCGCGCCGTCGGCTTCGTAGAGGTAACCCGGCGCGGCAGCGAAGTCATCCAGCAGCGCGTCAAGCCCGCGCTCGACCAGCGGTCGCAAGCCGCTTTTACCAATGATTCGCTCGACCTTCAGCGCCGCCGTCATGGCTGCCAGAAACTGATTCGAATAGGAGCGGGCGTGGTCCCACGATTCCTCGGCGGTCAATACGAAACGCGCCGCCGCCCGCGCGCTATTCGCCAGCCGCTCGCGCAACGTTGTGGGCAGCAAATCTCCTGCCGATTCCAGCGTCAATGCGAGGTATTCCGCGCCGAAGCTGCTCGGCGCGAGCATGGGCGTATCCACCGAAGCAGGCGCATATTCCGGCAGCGCGCCGCGCTCATCTTGCAAAGCGAAGGTGTACTCCAGCGCCGCCTGAAGTCGCTCCAGCACGCCCGGATGCTTGTGATAGATATTCCATGGCGCGGCGTACCCGGCGAAAAACGCCAGCGAAAAGTAATTCTCCATCACTCGCGCGTTGAACGGCGCGTAGGAGTACTGCCGCCACAACGGCTCAGTGAACCAGCCTCTGCGTGGGCCGTCCAGCTCGACTGTGTTCGCCATGCGCGCAAAATTAGCGAAGTGAAACAGCAGCGGGCGCTCACTTGGCTGCCATTGTGCGGAATCAATCGCGGTAATTGCTGGAATATTCGTTGACGTATCTTTCGCGCTGCTCATGGCTCGACCAGATACAGATTGACCATGCCGTCGCGGTCGGAAGCGTACAAAATGCGGCTGCCGTCCCAACTCCATGTCGGGTGGCAGTGACTGCTTTGCGTGTGCCATGAGGTGCCGTGATTCGTGACCAGCGGGCGGAGTTTCGCCTCGTCGCCGGAAATGTCGATCAGCACCAGATCGTCCACGTCGTCGCCAACCAGCACTGTGTTATCAGGATTGGCATGATAATGATTGCAGTAGTACGGCATGTCAATCGTGCGTAGCGTGGTGCCGAAGCGATCGGTGAGGCCGACAAATGGGCGAAAATCGCTTTCGGCCTTGACTGCAACGTCGGTGGCAACTGCCTGCGTTCGGTCGGACGTAATTGTGCCGTCGTGGCCCGGCCCGCGATCGTCAAAGAAAATCAGGCTGTCCTGTGTCCAGAACTCATGCCCGATTGAGTCAAGCTCGTTCTGGCGAAAACATGGCGATGCGAGCCGGGAGGCAAAATCGAGCAGCCAAATGCGCTGCGTCACCAAATTCCACGGTCCCTCATGGCAAAAGGTGCCGAGCGTACTATCGTCAGGGCAGAACTGAAAATGGCCCAGCCAATGCGTATCGCAGAAGGCGTCGAACGCGCTCGATCCGTCGAGGTAGGCGACGGTGATGCGCCCATCTTTGATGCGGTAAAAGCTCTCCTTGAAGCCGGAATAGTTCGGTCCGCGCGGCACCTCCACCCGCTCGTTACGGCAAAAGGCGATATAGCGCCGGTTGCGGGCGATTGACGGCGCGCCCATGCTGTAGTTGCCCGTTTCTTCGTACACGACGGTTGTTTTGCCGCTAGTCGTGTCGAGTGCCTTGACCGTGTTGTCAGTGACGTACACCACTAAGCGACTATCAGTCGTCTTGGTCACGCTGCTGATCGACTGCGCTTCGTCAGTCAGTTGCACGATCTCGCCTATGTCGAGGTCCATGCGAAACAGATTGTAGAGCAGGTTCTCGTGCGGTGCTTGCTGTTCGCCAGATGCGCGGTCGGAGCGAAAAATAATGGAGTGCGCGTTGGTGGTGAACGAATTTTCGGTGAAGTACAGGTGAACGTTGTTGCCGGTGGACGTTAGTTGGGTAATGGCTCGCCCGGTTTTGGGGTCTTGCAGTGTCCGCATTTCCGAGCGCCATGTCTGGCCGATCATGAGGAAATCTCCATGGTTCTACGTCCGTCTCTCTATGCAATAAACAAACTGCAGAAGAACACGGATGAATGCAGAAAGGTTGATCGCTTGCGAAGAATTTGCGTTCATCGGCGTGTATCTGCGGTTCCTCGACTACCTATCGCCTACCACTTATCAGGAAACTGATAGTGCCGGGCCAGTTCCTCGTGTCCCTCCATCGAGAGCAGGTCTTCCAGCACTTCCACCGCTTGATCATACGAGCGGGTGTGCTTGCTTTCGAGCACGTTGTAGAGCAGCATCGAGCGGTCGCCGGTCTTGAACGACTCAAGGTCGCGCTCCATCTCCAGCCACTCGGGCAGAATCTGCTCATACAAAATCTTGCGCGGCAGCGCGCCGACGTTAAGCGTTTGAATGCCTTTCTGGTTAATGACGGCTGGCAATTCGACCACCACATCGTCGGGTACGCCTTCGAGCGATCCACGATTAGGCACATTTACCTGGAACTGACCTTCGTTGTTGTTGACCAGCGCGTCGATAATTGGCACCTGCTGCTCGCGGGTCTTCTCGCTGCCGAGCGACTCCACCAGACTCGCCTTCGGGTCGTTCGCCAGGCGCGTCATTTCGGCAATGCGCTCCTCCAGATTTTGCACGAACATGGGCCGCGCGAGTTCCGTGTCGGGGCCGCCCCACGGCTCGCCGAACCAGTACTTCTTGGTCGCCAGATCATTGTGATACCACCAGCCGCCGCGCCGTGGTGTGTCGCCAATCGGGAACAGCCCGTACATGTGGTACTGATGCACCGCGCCACGCGACATCTGAATATCATGCGTGCGGGTCGCCACATGATTTTGCCAGTATTCCTCACCCTTGGTCGCGATCCATTCATCAATGAGCGGGTATGCGTCTTTGCCCTCATAAATGAAGTGCGTCAGCCAGATGTTGTGATTGAGGCCGGGCGCCTGCCATGTCACGCGCTGCGGGTCGAGACCGAGCGTCCGGGCAATCTCATGGACACCGTAGTGGCCGTGGCACAGCCCGCACACCTTGATGCTCGTCTCGCGCGTGAGCAGCGTGCAGCCTTGGAAAACGGGATTGCCCGACATGATCAGCCACGCGTCGGGGCAGATGCGCTCCATGTCGCGCGCCACTTCCAGCATCAGTTCATACTGGTAGTAGCTGGTCAGATGGACGCGACCGTAGTAATAGCCATGCTTCTTCTCGGCCAATTCGCGCATGGCTCGCTGGTGGTGGTGGCTTTTGACAGCGGCGGTGTCGATCACGAAATCGGAGTCCTGCAACGCGGTGGCGCGGTCGGTCGTGCTCTGAAAACGCAGGCCCGCGCCAAGCTCGTCGGCGTAGCGTGCAGCCAGCTTGTGGATCATGTCGAGCCGGTCCTGGTTAATGTCCATGAAGCAGACTTCGCTGCCGGCCAGGCTTTCTGTCAGGCACAAATCCTTGACAAGTCCAAGCGAAAACTGCGCGCTGCCAGCACCGATAACACTGATCTTGATTGGGGTTGCCATGATCTCTCCTCAGAGTTAAAACGTAAAACGTGACGAATGACGAACGACAGACGATAGACGGTGGACGATAGACAAACAGGGAGCGTAGAGCGCAGAACTGGAGAACCAAAAAACCAAGAACCACGAACTGTCCCGCGAGTTTCCATAGTTCTCACAGTTCCTTATCACCTTGTCATCGTGTCATCTTGTCACCCGCGCACCTACTCACGCCGCAACTGCCTCCGACTCTACGGCGAGCCAGGGCGGCATGGGGCGACCAACACGGCTCAAATGACAAGCATACATGAGCCGGTAAACATCGTTGATATAAAATTGCGGAAAATGCTTCGTCGGCAGCGACTCCAAGAAGCGTGACGCGAGCAGATCGACCATCTGCGCGTCCATGCCGCTTGATGTCTCATAGTCGAAATAAATCGCCAAATCCTTCTCTGGATGCTCGATCACGCGCGTGACGCCAAAGCTAGCTGGCGAGCGATGCGCGGGCGCATCAAGTTCAAGCAGGAAGGTGCCGAATCCAGCTGAATGAAGGTGATGTTTGTGTTCGTAGAGAAAATTGACCGTTTGCTGTGCATCTTCAATCGTCTCGGTCGGAAAGCCAAAAAAGAAGAACGTGTGATTCCAGATGCCAGCGGCGGCGCTTTCGCGTAGGATGCGGTGCATGTGTTCGAGCTGCGTGCCTTTGCGCATGCGCTGCATGATCGCCTCGGAAGCGCTTTCCAAACCAAAGAGGATCATCCGGCAGCCGCCAGCATACATCTGCTGTAGCAGTTCGCCGGTAATCGGACGCTCGAAGCGCGCGCAGCCGCCCCACAGCAGCGGCGTGCCGTCCCGCTGTAAAATGCGCGAAAGATCGCGCAACGTGCGCGGCGTCAGCGCCTCGTCGGAGAAAAAGATTTCTTCGATCCCGTACTTGCGCTTGAGAGCGTACATCTGCTCGGCCAGCATCTCGGACTGCATCAAACTGAAGCTGTCCGGCTCGCCGTAACCGACGTTGCAGAAAGCGCACTTGCCGTAGTAGCAGCCGCGCGCCGTGAGCAGCGGCAGCATCCGCCGTGGCGCGAGGTAACGGTCAAGCGGCAGGCCATCGAAATCCGGCAGCGGCAACGCGCCGATCTTCTCCGGTTTTTTTCGCTCCGTTACGCGAATCTCTGCCCCGTCGCGGTAGATCAGGTTCGGCACATGCGCCAGGTCGCCGCCTCCGCCAAGTGCTTCACACAGCCGCAGCAGTGGCACCTCACCGTCGAACACCACCGCACTATCAATAATTTGAAACAAGTCCGATGACTTCACCAGTCGCTCACGCAGCATGGTGATGTGCGGCCCACCGACGGTGACGTGGCACGTCAGGCCGCGCTCTTTAATCAGCGCGGCCAGCGTCAGGCCGGGCATCATTTGTGCCATGGATGGGATTGAGATGCCGACTACATCAGGCTGCTCGCGCTCGATGTCAGCAATGACGCCACGCTGATAGATATCTCGCAGCATGTTGAACTGCGGACTGCGCACCTCACGCAGAATGTTGTGGGTACTGTCAGCGGTCAGCGCCGTGCGGTAGATACTAAATTCAAGCGCTGCCGGAAAGAAGGGTAACGAGGCAATCTTCAGCGCCTCGGCAACTGTTTCGATTGCCTCACGGCCGACGGGGCCATCGAAGAATGCCGGACTGCGCATCGTGCGCTTGGCCTGTTCAACCCGCGCCGCGACTTGCGCGCCATGCGAAAGCGCCCAGGCAACCAGTTCATGTGGAGCCGCAACACGTCCAGCAGGGCGATGATGGCCGCGTGGGCCATAAATATGCCGCAGTTGGGCCAGCGCCGCCTTAACATGGCGGCTCGTCAGCACTTCATCAAATACTTCGATATTAAGATCGCGTTGGACAACATCGACTCCGTGGCCACGCAGAAAGGCAGTGAGTGTTGGCAGCGCCAGGTGCGGCATGGCGGGGTTCCAATTCGGTGGAAATAGCAGCATGACCTTCATGGTGGGAACCCCTTTTAAGATTGAGCGACTGGCGCGGATGATTGGGCAACCTCCATTGCTTCCTGCTTGTCGACGTATAGGAGGCAGCGTGCAGCATGTCCAACGCCAAACTGTACCATGGGTGGATCAATGACATCGCACACACCGGGCATGAAATACTGGCAGCGCGGATGGAACGGGCAACCTTTCGGAAGGTTGTACGGATCCGGCACGGTCCCGCGGATGGATTCCAGGCGATTTGCGCCGCCGACGATTTTACTGCCCATACGCGGAATCGAGCGCAGCAGCGCCTGGGTGTATGGATGTTTCGGATCATAGAATAGTTCGTCGACGCTGGCCTCCTCGACCACGCGGCCCATGTACATGACAATGACGCGCTCGGTCATTTGCGCTACAACGCCCAGGTTATGGGTGATGAACATGATGGCCATGCCCAATTCTGCTTGCAGGCGGCGCATCAAGGTCAGAATCTGTGCTTCAGTCGTCACATCAAGCGCCGTGGTCGGCTCATCGGCGATCAGCAGATCAGGGTGGCACGAAAGCGCCATGGCGATCATGGCGCGCTGGCGCATGCCGCCGCTGAGTTGATGCGGGTAACGGTCGATGGTGCGCGACGGCTGCGGCATGCCAACATGATCCAACATTTGCAAGGCTTTCTGACGCGCTTCGTCTTTAGAGACCTGCTGGTGCAGCAGAATGGCTTCCATGATCTGGTTGCCAATGCTATGCACCGGACTGAGCGAACTCATTGGCTCCTGAAACACCATCGAGATCTCGGAACCGCGGATGTTACGCATTTCGGTGCTTTGCTCGCCAAGCCTCGTCAGCTCTATCGGCTGTTCACCGTTGTTGCTGCTCGCAGGTGTACGGTGCCACAGAATCTTACCGCCCACAATCCGTCCCGGCGGGCGCACGATTTGCAGGATCGAGCGCGCGGTGATCGACTTACCACAGCCACTCTCACCAACCACGCCCAGCGTTTCGCCACGCCGAACGAAGAAACTCGCGCCGTCCACTGCGTGAACTGTGCCTTCATCAAGAAAGAAGTAGGTCTTCAGATCCTGCACTTCTAACAAAGTAGGTCTATTGTCCATCTATTGATACTCCTACGCGAAATGTGAAACGTAATGCGTGAAACGTAATGCGTAATGCCTAATCGTCATCTGCAATCTACAATCATCGAGCGTACGGGTCAGCGGCATCGCGTAAACCATCGCCCAAAAAGTTGAAAGCGAGGATGGAGATTACTACTGCTACGCCCGGCAGCATCACCCATGGCGCCAGCGCCACCGAACGCAGATTCTGGGCCTCCTGCAGCAGCACGCCCCAACTAATCGCCGGTGCGCGCAGACCCAGGCCGAGGAAGCTCAACCCAGTTTCGGCCAGAATCATGCCCGGGATGGACAGAGTCAGCGATGCGATGATGTAGCTCAAGAACGATGGCACCATGTGGCGCAGAATGACGCGCATTTCGCTGGAGCCAACCAGTCGCGCGGCGAGCACGAAGTCCTCCTCGCGCAGCGACAGGAAGCGCCCGCGCACCACACGCGCCATGCCGGTCCAGCCGATTAGCGAGAGGATGACTGTGATGCCGAAATAGAGCCGGATGACAGGCCAGTTGGCAGGTAACGCTGCGGAAAGTCCCATCCAGAGCGGGATCGACGGGATCGAGCGAATGAACTCGATCATGCGCTGGATAAGGTTGTCGGCGACGCCGCCATAGTAGCCGGAGATACCACCCAATATGATGCCGAGGATCAAGCTCAGGAACACGCCCACCAAGCCGATCGAGAGCGAGATACGCGCGCCATACACGACCCGTGAAAACAGATCGCGTCCAAGCCGGTCAGCGCCGAGCAGAAAGATGCCCTGCTTCCCACGTTCCGCACTGATACCAAACAGGTGAATATCGGAATCGAATACCCCCCACAACTTGTAGGGTGAGCCGCGTATGAACCACCCAATCGGATAGATGGTCGACTTATCCTCGACAAATATTGCCCGCAACGTCTCTGGATCGCGGGTGCGGGTATAGCCGTAGATGAACGGCCCGCGGAACGTGCCGGTCGAGTCGATCAGATGCACGCGCGTCGGCGACGCAAACGTATACTGCGTGAAGAACGCCTCAGGATCGTAGGGCGCGACGAACTCGCAGAAGGCTGCCGCAAAGTAGAACAGTAGCAGCACGAACACGCTGATTACAGCCATGCGGTGCTTGCGGAACTTCCAATACATCAGCTTCCATTGCGGCGCGACGTAGACTTGCTCCGCCGAAGAACTCTCCTCTAGCTCCTCATCCACGGGGATGTTAGTATCCGGAATACTTCTGGTTGCCATAATAGCTATCCCTCCAAGCGGATGCGCGGGTCAGCTAATGCCAGCAAAATATCTGATAGCAGCGTCCCGATCACCGTTAATGCGCTAAGCAGCAGCACGAACGCGCCCGCCAGATACATATCCTGTGAAGTGAGCGCGCGCAGCAGCAGCGGCCCCGACGTTTGCAGATTCAGCACCACCGCAACCAGCGTCTCGCCTGATACCAGCGCCGCCAGCGTCCAGCCGACCGTGCTGAAGAACGGGTTGAGCGCCACCCGGACAGGGTACTTCCAGATCACGATCCGCTCTTTCAAGCCTTTGGCACGCGCGGTCTCGACGTACGGCCTTCCCAGTTCGTCGAGAAGGTTGGCGCGCACCGTGCGAATGATACCGGCGGTATGTTCAATCGCTAGAATCAAAACCGGCACCCAAATATGGCTCATCATATTCATAAATTTAGCCCAACTCCACGGCGCGTCAATATACTGCGGGGAGAACAGTCCGGTAGCGTTGATGCCGAACCCCGACAGCATAACCCACAGAAAGATCAGCGCGATCAGGAAGCCCGGCGTGCCGAGGCCAACAAAGCTGATAAAGCTGATCAGGTAATCTAAAAATGAATATTGATGCGTCGCCACATAGACGGAGGCAGGAATGGCAATAATCCAGGTGACTATGATGGTAAGTCCTGATATAAACATCGAGAGGCCGATTCGCTCCCAGATCAACTCGGACACCGGTCGGCGCCACTCGAACGACTGCCCAAAATCGCCGTGCAGCAGAATTCCTCTCATCCATTTGCCGTACTGCACATAGATCGGTTGGTTGAGTCCGTACGTCTCCTCAAGTGACTTCAGTGCCGTGGCGTCGATGTTTTCACCTTGCTGCCGGAGCGTTGCGACATATGTGGTAAGAAAGTCGCCCGGCGGCAACTGAATGATCCCGAATGAGATGATCGAGATGATGAACAACGTGGGTATCATGTAAAGAACGCGACGGACAATGTACTGTAGCATGAGATCCCCTCCACTCACATGCGTTGTGAGCTACAAGGTATGTATTGTGAGTTGTGCAACCCAGTAACTCACAATACATACCTCATTGCTTCATGACTTACGATGTATGCTGCGATGGATCGTCCCAGAACAAGGTTTGAGGATTAACCAGTTCCTCATCCTTGGTCGGATCGTCGATCGGCAGGCCATCCTTGGTACCATTGAGGCCATTCTTCACAATAATCGGCTGGAGCAATTCTCCCAGGATGCCGATCATGGGCAACTGCTCGGCCCACACATCGAGGATCTGCTTGAACAGATCGTTGCGCTTCTGCTTATCCGGTTCGGCGGCGATCTGATCCCAGGTGTCCCAGAGCTTGTTGATCCAGTGATCCTTGGGTGGCTCCTCGCCATTAGGATCTTGCGGATTGAGCTTCCAAAGAGTCCATGCATCAGCCCAAGGGCGGTCGGCAATCGTGCCAATGAAGATCAGCGGCGCGCTAAGCGGCAGCAGCGTGCGGTCGCCGCCCCAGAAGGCGCTCTCGATCTCGTTGGCATTGTAGTGTTGGGTATAGAGCGTGCGCTCTTCCGCTTTATAGGCAGCTTTAATTCCCACCTGGTTGAAGTATTTAACCAGGGTCTGTACGGCATCTTCATCCGGCGAGCCCGACACCGCTGTACCTTCGATAACGAAGCTGAGCGTGCCACTGCCGTCTTTCCAGAGCCGCATGCCCTGCCCGTCCTTCTTGTCATAGCCAGCTTGATCGAGCAGTTGGTTCGCTTTGGCCTGATCGAAATCAATATAGGCGTTCGAGAGCTTCTCGTAATACTGCGGCGATTCTTTGAGCGGGCTGTACTGACGCGGCGTTGCTGTGCCCTTGTAGACCAGGTCGTTCATCTCCTGACGATTGATCGCATATGACATGGCGATGCGCACGTTTGTGTCTTGGAAGAACTCGCGCAGTTTGTCGTTCTTGGTGGTGTGGTTGGGCTGGAAGGCGACATGATTCGCCGTTACACCACTCAAAACCTTGTAATCGCCATTAGCCTCATTTTCCTTGAACAATGTGAAGTCGCCGACACTGATATGACGTGCCTGATAGTCGATCTGGCCAGCGACCACGCGGGTGCTCAGCACATCCGGCGACTCAAACAACTGGTGCGTGACCTTATCGGTATAGGGTAGCTGGTTACCGGCCGAGTCAACCTGCACGAAGTACGGGTTGCGCTCCATGACGAACACTTGCTCACCGAGATCGTTCGTCGGAACCCAGAACTCCGACTGATGGGCGGCCGAGAATCAGCGGGCGATTGCGATCGTTAAACAGATCGGCCCATGTCTGGAAACCGCTGGCTTTGATCTCCGCATCGAGCTTGGCCTTATCGGCGAAGTCGAGCATGAAACTGCTTCATGAACTCCGGCGGCGCAAACGGCTGACCGCGCGTAACCTGGTAATGAAAGAGCGGGTTAGGATCGGCGAAGGTAAACACCGCCGTGGTCTTATCCGGGAAATCGGTCTTCATCACCGTCTTGTTGGCGCCGGTAACCCAACTGCTGTGTCCCGTATTTGACTGAAGTGTCAGCGTTTCGTTCATCAGCACATTGTCGTACCACCACTTGAAATCGTCGGTAGTAAAGTCCGAGCCATCCGACCACTTCGTACCCTCGCGCAGCTTGAACGTCCATGTCTTGGCGTCATCGCTGACCTTATACGATTTTGCGAGGTCCGGGCGGATGCTCAGGTCGGGGTTGTACCAGAGCAAGCTGATCTGCTGCACCTTGTTCGGCCCCCACTGGTCGGACACACCGTTATAGGCGCGCCGGAGGGTGCCGCCAAACTTGCCAGGGGCGCCGATACCGTCGAGCACCACCGGGTTCTTGGGCACACGCTGCTCAACCGGCGGGAGCTTGTTGGCCTTGACCAAATCGGCCAGCATGGGAGCTTCGGCGAACTTGGTAGGAATAGCTGCCGGAGCGGTTGTGGCAGCGGCTGCGGCTGGCCCGGAAGTCGCCGCTTCGCCAGCGGGAGCCGATGTGGCCGCGCCAGCAGCGGGAGCCGATGTGGCCGCCCCGGTATTAGCTGCGGGGGGAGATGTCGCTGAACTGACTGGCGGCGGCGCTTCGCCGCCGCAGGCTGCGAGCCCGGCCCCCGCTGCCGCAACCGCAGACAAGCGAAAGAATTCGCGACGAGTGATCGTGCTTCGATCCTTGATGCCTCGTTTACCCATGGGTTTGCCTCCTTGCAAATCAAAGAATTTATAACACGGGCCAGCTATATGCGACCCCTGTTCCCATGCTCAGTCGTCCTGGCCTGACGGTTTTGACACACTCGTTTGTATCTCAGGGGGGACGATAACGTCAACACTATTACCATTTACATGCGGCGGCGCTACTGACTGCACTTTTGATGGTGTTGAACCAGCGACCCCAGAAAGCTGGAGTTCTTCAGCAAAATGGCATGCTGACCAATGATCATCACCAACTTTTCGTAGCAAGGGGCGTTCGACTTTGCAGATATCTTGCGCGTATCGGCAACGAGGATGGAAATAACAGCCGCTCGGCGGGTTGGCCGGATTGCCAACCTCACCCGGCAACACCATTGGCTCAGTACGGATGCGCGGGTCGGGCTTCGGCACTGCTGAGAGCAATGCCTCTGTATATGGATGCTTGGGGTTGGTGAATAGTTCCTGAGTTGGTGCGGTCTCCATCAGTTTGCCCACGTACATCACGGCCACGCGATCGCTGATATGCTCGACAACGCTCAGATCATGGGCAACGAACAGATAGGTGAGGCCAAACTGCTCCTGTAAATCCTTGAGCAGATTGAGGATCTGTGCCTGCACCGACACATCGAGTGCCGACACTGGCTCGTCACACACGACCAACTGTGGATTCATTGCCAACGCGCGTGCAATGCCGATCCGTTGGCGCTGGCCACCGCTAAACGCATGTGGATAGCGGCTCATGTACTGAGGGCGCAACCCGACCACTTGCAAGAGTTCTGCGACACGATCGGTTAGTGCCCGACCACGTGCAATGCCATTCACCAGCAACGGCTCACCGACGATCTGCAAGAGCGTCATACGTGGATTCAGCGACGAGTAGGGATCTTGAAAAATCATCTGAATGTTGCGGCGCAGTTTCTTGAGATGCCGCTTGTCCAATTCAGCGATATTCACACGGCCCATGTCACGATCCTCGAACCAGATCTCACCATCAGTTGGCTCAAGGGCGCGCAGAATCATTCGCCCGGTCGTCGTCTTCCCCGACCCGCTCTCGCCGACCAGGCCTAGCGTTTCGCCCTCACGAATGTCAAAGCTTACACCATCAACTGCTTTGACATGCCCCACGGTCTTGGATATAAAGCCGCGCTTGATCGGAAAATACTTCTTGAGATCATTCACTTCAAGAAGAATTCGGTCAGTTGCTGTTGACTTAGGCATTGTTCACCCACTCATCTTCGAGGTATTCCAAATGAAAAATCAAATGACAGTAATTCTGGTTCGCGTACGTGCAATGCTGCGAGAGAAAGCGCTTTCTGGAAATAACTCTATCGGGCCGTAATCTCCGTGGCATGGCAGGAGCATTAAGATTACGATACCGTGCATCTTGAACTATGGTAACGTGACCCGGTTCTTCTTACAAAATAGAGTTAAGATAAATTGATACCGCACTTTAATGGCGGTGAATATGCGTTATATGATGAATGACGCCGAAGACAGATATTGCACCCGACGACACAGGCAACATTGACTGCGTTAGCTTACGGAACAATGATCGTTATGCTGAAGTTGCACGTATTATACAAGAAATGGTTTAGGTTTTCCACCTCTGGCGAGGTGAAAAAACTATAGCACTGATTGCATCCACTGTCAAGCTGTATGACATGTTGTCACGAAGGTGGTATGATGCACCTATATAGCGGACCCGTAATCGGTACTTCAAGAGTAGCAGCTACATCGGTCTGTATTGAGAAAAATAAATGTTGTCGAAACTATCGCGTGAAACATTGGCCGAGCAAGCCGCCCGAAATCTGCATGGCTTTTATCGAAGAGCAGGATTTGAAGCCTGGCAGATTTCTGCCGCCAGAGACAAAACTCGCGGCAGACCTGGGCGTGAGCCGGCCAATTATTCGCGAGGCGCTGAAGTCTTTGGAGGGCAAAGGCATCATTGAGGTGATGAGTGGCAAAGGTGCCGTTGTCAAGCCGCTGGATAATCAGTCGCTCCAACTCTTCTTTCTGCGCGCAGTGCAGATCGAGCACGAAGCAATCATTGATCTCATGGAACTGCGCAAAGGCATTGAAGTGCAGAGTGTAGCATTGGCCGCGCAGCGCCGAACCCCTGAAGACATTGCCAAATTAACCACGATTGTTGTCGAGATGCGCCGCAATTTGCACGTTCCAGATGCATATGTCGAGTTGGATATTGCGTTTCACCAACAAATCGCAGCGATGACGCACAATGCTATGCTCTACCATATAGTAGGCGCGATCCGCGAAGCCATCAAAGACTCTTTGCATGAAAGTTTGCTACGCCGCCAGGACGATAAGCAGCTTGAACATGTTCAGGCCGGGCATGAGGCTATTCTTGCCAGCGTGAAGCAAGGTGATGTCGAGGAGGCCACGCGCGTGATGACCGATCACTTTAATGAAGTCGTCAGGTCGTTGGTGTACGGCACGATTACTCATGTTTCCGACTCAGACACAACGTCCGAGACAATGCACGCCGACGCAGGCCGACATTAGCTGCATGGCAAAACTCCACCAATTGCTCAACGTAATTTGCTCCAGTTACCTTTTCAGCAACTCTCATTTATGTCAATTCGATTTATTACACTGTAAGACCTTCGCGCATCATGGATGACTCTCAAATGCAGTTATCTGGCTGAACATTTTGTAACCCAACCAGAAGCAGTATTACCTCACTTTGCTATTGACAGTTTAAAAATTTAATTTATAATTGTGTTAAATCATTAACGTATCATTTACTTTTTCGCGATGTTACTCACAAGGGTGTGATACTGCTACCTTTAATTGTCGCTGCAGCGCTTGCGATGCTGTATCATCGTGTGCTGTCGATAGATAATGGTATGATGAGGTCTTTGAACAATGACTGTTCGCATGCAAGACATTGCTGATCATCTTGGCCTTTCTGTCAGCACTGTTTCTCTGGCCCTCCGCTCTGCCCCACAGATTGCAGAAGATACCAGAAAACGTGTGCATGAGACGGCAGAACATCTTGGTTACACGCATCGCCCTCGTCATGCCACACGTACCGCATTAAAACATATTGTTTTCATGACATACACTGCTCCTGATAACGAATTTTATGGGGCAGTGCTAAGCGGCGCAGAGCGCGAGTGTCGCTACTACAACATGGCGCTTCGGTACCAACGTATTGAAACAGCGCAAATATCCCTCGCAGCGCAGCATAGCCGCATCGAAGGAATGCTTATTGTCGGAAGCGTTGATGAACAAACCATCGAACAGTTGTGTAGCCAGGGGCGTATACGTGTCCTTGTTGATAATAATCCTCTTTCACTCGATCTTGACCGCATTGTGATTGAAAACAAGAAAAGCGTCCGTTCAGCGCTTGTGTACCTCCATCAACTTGGACACAAACGTATTGCCTACCTCAGCGGGCCGCTCACGCACTCAAGTTTCAGAGAGCGGCAGCAAGGCTATTATGCTGCCATGCACGAGTTAGGTTTGGAACCGTTTGAAATCCCCTGCCCCAGTCTTGATGCACATGACATTACCACAGCAGTGTCTCGGCATCTGACGCCGGGTGCCGCAGTACCTTTTACGGCACTCATGGCATGCAATGACCTTGCAGCCTTGAGCATCTTGTACATGCTGCAAGAGCGGGGCGTTGACGTGCCAGGCCATGTATCGATTATTGGTTTTGATAATATTGATGTTGCGTCGGTTGTACGCCCATCATTAACCACATGTCACGTCGATCGTGAATTGCTTGGCATGCTGGCAGTTCGCAGGCTGGTTGAGCGCGTCAACGAACCAGACAGCCCAATGATTACCGTTTCAATTGCAACAACACTGGTGAAGCGCGGCTCCACCAGCGCCCCTATGGAGATGTCTCATTGATGAGGCCGAGTCTGTGTCATTCTACCAAGTTGGGCTGATGGCACAGTGTGTATATTCGGTGGAGATTTCAGGCAACGATGCTAAGGAGGAACGCAATGGGTCGGTACAAAATTACGCGTCGGGATTTCCTAAGATTTGCGGCTGTCAGCGGTGCAGGCATGGTGGTCGCAGCATGTGGTGGTACAACCGAAGCACCGCAGCCGCCAGCCGCGAACCAAAGCGGTGGGGAGGCAGCAACCTCGGCCCCGCAAACTGCCGCCGAGGCGACCACCGCTCCTGAAGCGGCAGCAGCAGACACTGGCGGTGCGACTGAGGTGCCGCCGACGCCAACCCGCGCGGTGCCGCGCGGCCAGGCGAAGGATGTTGCCCGCGAGAAAAGCCTCATTCTCATGTGGAACATCAGCGCAAACGAAGTTGGCGTCGGCAACCCGTATGCCGCGGGGCACAACCATCAAAGCGGTACCATGGCGATGTGGGAGCCGCTCTACTTCTACTCAGCATATGCGGACAAGTACATTCCCTGGCTGGCCGATGGCGATTATCAGTACAACGCTGACTACACTGAAGTGACCATCCCGATCCGTAAGGGTGCCGAATGGAGTGATGGGCAGCCGTTTACCGCAAGTGATGTTGCCTTTACGCTCAACGCACTGCGGAAGGATGAGAATGCCGCCGCGCCCTACGCCGCCGACATGAAGAAGTGGGTTAAGGACGCCAGCGCGCCGGATGCCAACACGGTGAAGATTACCTTCACCCAGCCGGCACCGCGCTTCCTGTTCGACTTCTTCCACTATAAGTTTGACCTGGGCCTCTTCATCCTGCCAGAACACATCTTTAAAGATGAGAAAGATCTGGTCAGCTCCCTGTTCTATGATCCGGCCAAGGGTTGGCCAGTTACAACCGGGCCGTACAAGGTTATGGACTGGACAGCACAGCAGAAGCTCATGGATGTGCGCCCAGACTGGTGGGCGGTCAAGACCGGCTTCCAGCAGCTTCCCAAGCCCGAGCGCATTGCCGTCGTACCGTTCCCAACCGGCGATGCAACACCGGCCGCGCAGGCGATGATCAACAACGAGATCGACACCAGCCTGGACCTGCGCCCACCCGTGATCAAGACAGTTGTGGAGCAAAATCCGAAGGTCATCACACACACCGGACGCAAGCCCCCGTATGGCTACACCGACTGGTGGCCGAACTCGCTGTGGTTCAATTGCTCAATCGAACCGTACAATGATCCAGACATCCGTATGGCCGTGAACTACGCGATCGACCGCGATCAGGTCATTGAGATTGGCTACGAGGGCGCTGGCACGACGACCGATCTCCCATTCCCGGCCTTCCCATCGCTTCAGAAGTATTTTGATGCCGCCAAGCCGCTGCTTGAGAAGTATCCGACCAGCGCCAATGATCCGTCCAAGACCGAAGAGATCATGACTGGTAAAGGCTACACTAAAAATGGTGATGGCCTGTGGGTCAGTCAGGATGGCAAGACAGTCAATGCCACTATCTACGGCTTCGATATCTTCGCGGACTATGGTCCAGTGTTAGCCGAACAGTTGCACAATGCCGGCTTCGATGCCTCGTTCCAGGCCCCACCCGATGCCGGTGACCGCATGGCGAATGGCTCGGCGTTGACGTTCCTCTATGGTCATGGTGGCGCCATCGCCGACGTGTACCCAACGCTCGACCTGTTCCACAGCCGCCACATCTCACCCAATGGTACGATTGGCGATGTCAGCCCGCGCTGGAAGAACGAAGAGTACGACAAGATCGTGGATCAACTCGCGCAGCTGCCGGTCGGCGATCCGAAGGGCATGCCGCTCTACCTGCAGGCGCTCGAAATCTATCTTAAGGAGAAGCCAGAGCTACCGATCCTTCAGTGGTATCACCGCATTCCCATGAACACAACCTACTGGACCAACTGGCCGACGGCCGACAATCCGTACATTAATGGTGCTTTCTGGCACAAGACATTTATTCTCATGTTGATAAATCTGCAGCCAGCAACGTAATTCCGTTTTGCCCTGGTAGCATGCCATGGATAATGACATGCTACCAGGGCATCTTCGGTTGGTGCGTAGACGTTGTGAACGAGGGAAAAGGAGATCTGGAGGTGTGCAAACACGGCTGTTACGCATCGGAATGAGGCACCTCCATATAAAAAGAAGGGGCAGTTATGTCAGTAGGATACTTAGTGCGCCGCGTGTTTCTGCTGCTACTCGTCGTTTGGACAGCAGCAACCATCAATTTCTTTGTTCCCAAGCTCAGCCCTCGCAATCCAATCATGGAGCGACTACAGGAAGCGGCGCGTGGTGGCGGGCGCCAGCAGACTGGTTTGCAGGAAATGATGGCAGCCTATCAGAAGGAATTTGGGCTGGATAAACCGCTTTGGGAACAGTATGTCAACTATATGAGTGGTGTTGTGCGGCTTGATTTTGGTTACTCGATCAACGCGTATCCCAAAAAGGCCATGGATGTTATCGGCGAGGCGCTGCCCTGGACGATTGGCCTGGCAACGGTTTCGACCTTGCTGGCGTTTCTGATCGGCACGATCCTCGGAGCGCTGATTGCGTGGCCGCGCGCGCCGCGCTTTTTCCGCTCATTGATACCTCCGCTGATGATGTTTCAGGCCATGCCCTTTTATCTTCTGGGCCTGATTCTAATTTATATTTTCGCTTTCAAGCTGCGAATTTTACCGCTCGGCGGCGGCTTTTCACGTGGCGCTGTTCCGCGTTGGAATCTTACGTTCGCGCTTGATCTGCTCAAGCATGCCATTTTGCCTGCTTTGTCGATCATTCTGTCATCGCTTGGCGGCTGGGCACTTGGCATGCGCGGACTGATGGTTTCTATTCAAGGCGAGGATTTTATCACCTATGCCGAGGCAAAAGGACTGAAACCATCACGTATCTTTAGAAGCTATGCCATGCGTAATGCAATGTTGCCACAAATTACCGCCTTGCTGCCGAGTTTAGGTTTCATCATCGTCGGTACAAGTCTGGTAGAAATCATTTTTGGGTATCCTGGACTTGGCACCGTGATCAGTCAAGCAATCAATAGTCTGGATTATTTTGTCATTTATGCCATTACCGTTATCCTGACTATTATTATTTGCATCGCAACGCTTATCATGGACTTAACCTATCCGCTTCTGGATCCGCGTATCAAATACGAGCGAGGCTAATATGGCAACACTTGCTGGAACTGCTGCACCGGTGGCAAGCGCTGCTGGACCAAGTCGCTTAATACGCTTCTTCCGCTATGCGCGCCGGAATCCAGCCTTTGGCATCGGGCTGATCATTTTGATATCACTGGTGCTCTTTTCGACGGCCGGCATGTTGTTTATCGATCTGAAGAAAGCACCGTATCCACTCGGGACGCCGCCAAGCAAACCACCTTCCTGGCAGTATCCGTTTGGCACGGATGCACAGGGACGAAATCTGATTGCGGTGATGATCGTCGGCACGCAATTGACCTTACGGATCGGCCTCATGGCGGGCGCGATCGGTATCGCAGCTGGAACCATTTTGGGGTTCGTTTCCGCCTATTACGGCGGCTTCCTCGACGGCGTGGTCAAGTGGATCGTTGACGTCATGCTCACGATTCCCGCGTTCCTCATCCTGGTGGTCATCGCTTCGACATTACGCAGTTTCCTAACTATCGAAAGCATGGCTTTGATCATTGCCCTTTTAGCGTGGGTTGGTCCCACGCGCATGATCCGCGCACAGGTGCTCACCTTGCGTGAACGCCAGTTTGTGTTGATGGCGCGCCTTTCTGGCATGAATAACATCGAGATCATGTTCAAGGAGTTGCTGCCAAACGTGCTGCCCTATCTGCTCGCCGGATTTGTACAGTCCGTTACCGCAGCAATCCTGACGGCGCTCGGTCTTGAGTTGCTGGGCTTGGGGTCGCAGCGCGAGCCAACGCTAGGCATGACCATTTACTGGGTCCAGAAGTACTCGGCTATTTTGCGCGGACTGTGGTGGTGGTGGACCATTCCGGTTATTATTATTGTGCTGCTGGTTGTATCATTGGCGTTAATCTCATTGGGCTTGGACGAATGGTCGAACCCCCGCACACGGAGGGCAGCGTGAGCGATCAACTACTTCAGGTTAGAAATTTGCTAGTTCAGTATCATACTGATCGCGGCGTTGTCAAAGCCGTGAATGGTGTCAACTTCGACCTTCAGCCTGGCGAGCGACTCGGCCTCGTTGGGGAGTCCGGTTCCGGCAAGTCGACTATGGCGCTGGCGATGATGCGGATGATTAAATCACCGGGGCGGATCTCGGGCGGGCAAATCATGTCACATGGGCAAGACTTACTCACGCTTCCCGAAGAGCAGATGCGCAGAGTTCGTGGGGCCAAGATCAGCATGATTCCCCAGGGCGCGATGAATTCACTCAATCCGGTGGCACGAATTAAAGATCAGCTTACCGACACGATGAAGGATCATGATCAGGGCATGTCGCAGGGCCGAGATGGAAGAACGCGCGGCCCAGGTACTCGAAATGGTGGACCTGAAGCGCGAAGTTGGCAGAATGTACCCGCATGAGTTGAGCGGCGGCATGAAGCAGCGTGTCTGCATCGCGATCGCGGTCGCCATGCAGCCCGATGTTATCATTGCCGACGAACCGACCAGCGCGCTCGATGTGGTCGTTCAGCGCCAGGTGATGGAAACGATCGGCAAATTGCAAGAACTGATGGGCGTCGCGGTTATTCTCATCGGCCACGACATGGGCCTCATGGCGCAGTTCGTCGACCGTCTTGCTGTGATGTACGCTGGAGAATTCGCTGACCTCAGCCCCATCCGCGAAACATTCAGCGATCCGCTGCACCCGTATACACAGATGCTAATCCAGAGTCTGCCGAGCTTAGATGTCAAAGGCGATCTCAAAGGTATTACCGGGTTGCCACCTTCGCTGCTGAAGCTGCCGCCAGGCTGCGTGTTCCATCCGCGCTGCCCACGGGTTATGGAACAGTGTACAAAACAGGTGCCGGTGTATCAGGAAGTGCGGCCAAATCGATGGGTTGCTTGTCATCTTTATGATGGGGTTAAGCCATGACACCAATAATGGAACTTCGTAACGTCACGAAGGTGTACGGCAGCAGCGGGTTCCTGGCCAAAAAAGGGACTGCCGCGCTCAAAAACATGGATCTCATCATCGAAGGGGAAAATCCTTCGATTCTGGCAGTGGTTGGTGAAAGCGGCAGTGGCAAGAGCACACTTGCTTCGCTGATTCTGGGCTTCATCTCGGCTACTGAAGGCGAAGTCCTGTATAACGGCAAGGATGTGAAGCAGCTTTCCAATACCGAGCGCCAGGTCTACCGGCGCGAGGTGCAGGCTATTTTCCAGGATCCGTTTGCCGTGTATAACCCGTTCTATCGCGTCGATCATGTACTCAGCGTTCCACTCAACAAATTCAAACTTGCGCACTCAAAGGCTGAAGCGCAGCGGATGATGGTCGAGGCGCTTAGCGCGGTGGGGTTACGGCCAGAAGAGACGCTTGGTCGTTACCCGCACCAACTCAGTGGTGGGCAGCGCCAACGCATTGTCGTCGCGCGCGCGCTGATGCTGAAACCCAAGCTGATTATTGCCGACGAGCCAGTCTCCATGGTGGATGCGTCGTTACGAGCAACAATTCTTGAGAGCTTGCGCACGCTGAACAAAGATCTGCGCATCCCGATTGTCTACATTACGCATGATCTGGCGACCGCATATCATGTGAGCGATCAGATTATTGTGCTGTTTCGCGGTGATGTCGTCGAGTCGGGCGACACTGAAACGGTGATTAAAAATCCGCAGCACTCCTACACCAAGCTGCTGATCGACTCGATACCATGGCCGGATCCAGATCGGCGCTGGGGGCAAACGAGGGAAGAATTTGAGCAGGAATTGCACTCTGTCGAGCGCCAGGCTCCAGTGCGTAGCGGACGTTGGACGCCCGATTAAGTCAGGCGGATGGCCGCCTTGGTTAACATGCGGAACGAGGGAGAATAGCTTACGCCGTTGCTCCCTCGTTCCGCATAACTCTGGTAGCCGCGACAGCACGACGAATGTGGGATGCGTATGCGCCGGATTTTCGCTACCCTTCTGCTAACAAGCTTTATAGGGATGCTCCTCAGCTGTGGCGGCATAGCAGCAGCTATACACCAAGGCTTGCTCACGCCGCTGGCATTTGATGCACACGTCGGCTCATTGCACATCATCACGCACACGCCGCGCCCGGTCCAATGCCCGCAAAGTACGAGTTGGTCGGCCAGAGAATGCGCGTGCTACCAAGCTGATTTCACAACAGCGCCGCGCAGTTATCGCGTGTGGGTGTTTGTCAACCAATCGCAGCAAGGCCAGCCCGCCGCGCGGCTGCTCATGCACTTGCAGCTGCCACTCCGCGCGTCCTCATAGCGTCTGTTCCTCAGCCATATCAACGAGTTGGCCATCCTCCATGTGGTAGGTGATATCGGCAAACGCACGCGTCGAGGGGTCATGCGTTGTCATGACCAGCGTCACGCCGGTGGAGCGAACAATGTCGCGCAGCAACTGCAGAATCGTGCGACCTGTGATGGAGTCAAGCTGCCCGGTCGGCTCATCTGCAAGAAGCAGTTGTGGACGCGAGACCAGGGCGCGCGCGATTGCGATGCGCTGCTGCTGTCCGCCGCTCATCTCTGGCGGGCGGTGCGTGGCCCATTCGCCGATGCCTACCAACGCCATCACCTCGTTCACGCGCTCGGCACGCTCGTGGCGCGGCAGCGAACCATTGATCCGCAGCGGCACTTCGATATTCTCCCAGGCAGTCAGAATGGGTAGGAGTGCGAATGATTGAAAGATAAAGCCCAGCCGCTCGCGCCGCAGCTTGGTGAGTTGTTCCTGACTCAGCGCATTCAATTGCAGCCCGAACAACTCGACATCACCACTCGTGGCCTGATCCAAGCCGCCCAGAATATTCAGCAGCGTGGTCTTGCCGGAGCCAGAGCGTCCTTCTAACGTCACATACGTGCCGGGCTGCACGTCCAGGCTGACACCGCGCAGGGCATTTACGGGCCGGCCGCCAGCATGGTAGGTACGTGTAAGGTTGGCGAGGCGCACAGCGGGAGTTTCAGACATCATTGCCATGGTATTGCACATGTTCGTCATCAGCAGGCCGCAACAGCAGGCCGTCAGGACGCTCTTCAAAAATGACACGCCGTGCGAAACCATAACGCTCGCGCAACGCTTTCGGCACCTGCACCCGCCCGGCTGCATCGAGCAGCATGCTTTCTTCGAGGTGCTCGGTAGGCACCATCGCAGCAGAGTCTAATCCGTCGCCATTCACGCGTCGTTTGCGGCGGGTTTCGCTGGCGGTGCGGCCATCGTGGATCATCACCACCCGGTCAACATGTGTGGTGATGTGGGGATCATGCGAGACAATCACGACCGTCAAGCCAAACGTCTGGCTCAAAGTGTGGAACAGGTCGAAGATCGCCGCAGCCGTGCTGGAGTCAAGTTCGCCGGTTGGTTCATCAGCCAACAAGAGCCGTGGCCGATTGGCGAGCGCAATCGCGATAGCAACGCGCTGCTGTTCGCCGCCCGACAACTCCGCGAGACGGTGACCGGCCCGTTCTGTCAGCCCCACTGCTTCGATGAGCTCGCGCGTCCAGTTGCGGCGTGCTCGCCCACCAACTCCTTGCAGCATCATGGGCAGCGCAATCTGCTGTTCAATCGTGAGGTAGGGAATGAGATTACGCGCCTTTTGCTGCCACACAAAGCCAACGATGCGGGAACGGTAGTGATCGAGCGCACGATCAGGCATCTGGCGCAAATCATTGCCCGCGACGAGCACACGCCCACTCGATGGCCGGTCCAAACCGCCCAGAATATTCAGCAGCGTGGTCTTGCCGGAGCCGCTTGCGCCGACCAGCGCCAGGACTTCCGCTGGCTGCACGGCTAGATCAATGCCTTGCAACGCAACTACCTCGACCTCGTCGAGTTCGTAGATTTTGATAAGATTATCGCAGATGATCAACGGATCTGACATGGTGAGGTTCCATTGCCTACAGCGGTGTAACGGCGGATACCATGCGCAATCATACCACAATTCGCCAGGATGTACGCGGTGACGTATGATGGTTCGGCGGTGGTACACTTGTGATTGATGCGAGGCTGCACGCCGTAGCGCGGGTTATATGGTCCTTTACAAATTGCTCATCATCCCAGCGGCGGGGCACATGATTGATTTCAGATACCAGCTTTTGTGTTATCATAGAGATCAGTATGAAAGTATTCCTGAAGCCCTCGAGAGTTGTACCCCTCTGCACAATACCATATACAACGACCATCCATAGCCTGATATAATCACTCATGGTGCGTGATGAGCCGTGTGCCTTTTTGTGCAGTGCATTAGGAGACGTGAATGATACATCGCTATGGCGCGAGTATTCGAGCATTGATTGGCCTGTGCGCCTGCCTGCTGATGATGACAGGCTGTGGCTCGATCATAGGCTCATCCGCACAGGAACTGCCGACATTTCCGCCTCTGTCGGTTGGGCCATCGTCTGCTGCGCGTTCGGCCCCAACACCGCGCCCTGGCCAGCCTCAACCTACGATCGCAGAGGAACCGACCGCCGTGCTTGGTGAACCAAAATCTCTACGCGAAGACATCCATATCCGCAAAGTACTGGAGACCGGTGGCGGTTTTGTGCGTCTGAAGCGCAATCCAAAAACGAACGAATTGTATTACATGGATGATCAGGTAAATATCTACCGCCTAGACCCGCAAAGCAGCGATGAATCCAAAGGAACGCCTGTTTACACACGCGCAGATGTCGGCGTCGAGCAACGATTCACGAGCCAGGGCATGGCTTTCGGCCCGGATGGAACGCTCTATGTTCTTGGAAACGTCAGCGACAAGACCACGACCCACGCAACCATCCGCAAAGGGGTGGCAGATGCCTCAGGGAAACGCATCTGGACGACGCTTGCCTCAACCGCTCCGTACGAGAAGAGCAACACTCAGTTCGACCATGTGTGCAACGGCATCGTCGTCAGCCCGGATGGGCGCTACCTGTACATGAACAGCGGCTCGCGCACTGACCATGGCGAAATACAGGCCGCCAAAGGCGCATTCCCCGACACGCGCGAGGTACCGCTAACATCGGCAGTCTTCCGCATTCCAATCGATACAGACAATCAGATATTGCCCGATGACGAAGCGCAGTTGAAGGAAAAAGGCTACCTGTTCGCGGACGGTACGCGCAATTCCTTCGACCTGGCATTTGCCCCGAACGGCGATCTATTCGCTGGTGATAACGGCCCGGACGCTGACTTTCCCGATGAGTTGAATTGGCTGCGCGAGGGTCATCATTATGGGTTTCCATGGCGCTTCGGCAACATGGACAATCCACAGCAGTTTCCTAACTACGATCCGTCAAAAGATGGCCGGCTTCAACAAGGTTTCTTCGCCGTCAGCCATAACTACTACGCCAACGATCCGACCTTTCCGCCGCCGCCCCCAGGCGTGACCTTTACCGATCCTGTCACCAATCTTGGCCCGGACGCCAACATCATCCGTGATGCCGACGGCAGCGCATATCGGACGAGCGATCTTGGCGAAGCCGCGTACACCTTCACGCCGCACCGCTCGCCGCTTGGGCTAGTGTTCGATGCGGAGAACGCGCTAGGTGGCGGGCTCACCGGTGACGGATTCATCCTGAGCTGGGGCGCGGCTGCCGGGCATCTACCCGATCAGGGGCGCGACCTGATTGACATCAAATTCACCAAGTTGCAGGACTCGTATCAAGCCAAGATGACGCAACTCGTCGTCGGATTTGATCATTCCATTGACGCTGCGCTCGTGCAGAACAGGCTGTATGTGTTGGACAACGGCGGCAAAGGGGCGATCTGGGAAATTACGTTACCGAAAAATGGCTAGCAAATCAACAACTAACAGCGTTTCGCGCACCGACATTCCACCAGCCACACACGGCTGGTCGTTTGGCTTGAATTGCTTGAGCAGCCTAGCAGGACTGGTGCAGATCGTCGCGCTACGAATCTGGAGCAACCTCCGCTTAATGCTGGCGATACTGGCTGGCATGGTCGTCGCTGTCGCAATTGTTGCCAGTATCCCGGTATATGCCGAAGCGGTAGGCTACCGCGTTTTACGTGATGAATACGCCCAGAATACCTTTGCAAACGTGCTACGCTTCGATTTTCTGTACCGCTATTTAGGAGCGCAGGGCGGCCTCACGATCGCCCAGTACAACAAGCTGAATTATTATTTCAACCAGCAGGCTGCCAGCACGATCAACTTGCCAGTCCTCATGCGCAGCCGCTACATTTCATCCGACAAGCGCTCGCTCATGCCGCCCGGCGGCGATAGCCCGGCGGTCGCGTCCGTCAACCTGGCCTTCACCGACAATCTAGCAGAGCACATTCAGATCACGGACGGTGGCTGGCCGCGCACAACGTCAAATGGCCCCGTTGAAGTGTTGATGACGGAGGAGATGGCGAAGCACCTCAAGGCGACCGTTGGGCAGGAGTTTTTCGTCGTCGACTCGCACGATAATCCAAGCGGCAATGGTGTTACCGTCCAGGTGGCCGGCATCTGGCAGCCAAAGAATCCAGCGGACCCGTTCTGGTTCTACTCTGAGATGAAAGGGGATAGTATTCTCTATGTTCCGTTGGAGAGCTACACAAAGCGGCTGCTGACGCGTGACCCTCAGATGATCACTGTCGCGTTGTGGTTTTTGTCCGACGATGGCCGCGTCATTCGCTCGGCGGCTGTACCTGATGTGCAGGCGCATATTGACCAGGGCATTCGCGAGTTTGAGGCGCTGCTGCCCGGCGTGCAATTAGATGTCTCGCCGGGAGGCGTGCTGGCGCGCCATCAGGAACGCGTGCAGAGTCTCACAACCTCGCTGACGCTCTTTAGCCTGCCGTTGCTTGGTCTGGTAGGCTATTTCGTTATCCTGGTTGCTGGCTTGGTAGTGCAGCGCCAGAGCAATGAGATCGCCGTGTTGCGCAGCCGCGGCGTGTCGCGGCTGCAGGTACTTGGTATTTATCTGCTTGAAGGCGCGCTACTCGGACTACTGGCGCTTGGCCCCGGGCTGCTGCTCGGCCTTGGCGCGGCGTTGCTCATGACGTGGGTGCAATCATTTCTGGTGCTCCAGCCGGTCAGTGACCTGCCGATCGAACTAACGCCTGTGGCATGGCAGCGCGCTGCTCAGGTATTGCTACTGTTGATCGTCGCCAGCCTGATTCCGGCGTTCGGCGCGGCCAACTACACGATTGTTTCATACAAAAGCGCGCGCGATCGCCTGACACGCGGGCCGCTCTGGCAGCGGCTGTGGCTCGATCTCATTCTGCTCGTCGTCGTTGCATATGGCTTCTGGCAACTGATGCGCACCGGCACTGTGACTGTCCTGGGCGTCGAGGCGGCTACCGGCGACCCGTTTACCAGCCCGCTGCTGCTGCTCGCGCCGACGCTTTACATTGTGGTGCTTGGCATGGTCAGCCTGCGCGTCTTTCCAATTGTTATTACGGGCCTCACATGGCTCTCGGATGGGCTGCGTGGTATTGTGGTAGTGACGGCGCTACGCTACCTTGCCCGTACGGCGCGCGCCTACATCGGACCGGTGCTGCTGCTGGTACTGACGCTTAGTTTGTCGATCTTCACGGCGTCCATGGCTGGCACGCTCGATCGCCAACTCTTAGACCAAATTTATTACACAACGGGCGGCGACATGCCGATTACCGATCGCGGGCAGCCCGTCGGCGGTGGGAAATTATCGTTTGTGCCACTTCAAAAGTATGAACAGATTCCAGGTGTTACCGGCATGACGCAGGTGGTGCAGAGTCCCGCCGAGGTACCGACATCCGGGGGCATCGTCCAGGCGCAGTTTCTCGGCATCGACCGGACAACCTTTGCTGATGTCGCTCGTTGGCGGCCCGACTATGCAGACGCGTCGCTTGACCAGTTGATGCAACGACTTGCGGTTTCAGATCGGAACGTACTGATTAGCAGCGCACTACGCGATCAACAGGGAATACAGATTGGCGATCAGATGACGCTAAAGCTGTACGGTGGCAGCGGTAGCTTCGAGCTGCCGGTGGTTGTCGCGGCCGTCGTCAATCTGTTTCCCACCGCCTATCCAGAGGATGGCCCGTTCATCGTCGGCAATCTACCATACGTGTTTAACAAGGCCGGCGGGCCGTACTCGTACGATGTCTGGCTGAATCTCAGCGATAGCGCCGTGCGCACGGATGTCGAAACCGGGCTACGCAACGCGGGCATTGATTTCATCGAGCGCGGCTATGCGCCCAAGGACATCATCACTGAGCGCGGGCGGCCCGAGCGTCAGGGACTATTCGGGCTGCTCTCGGTCGGCTTCGCCGCGTCGGCCTTCCTGACCGTGCTCGGCTTCCTGTTTTACGCTGTGTTGTCGTTCCAGCGGCGCTTCATCGAGTTCGGCATGCTGCGCGCGATTGGGTTATCATCGCGCCAGCTTGGCGCACTGCTGGCATGCGAGCAGGCACTGATCATTGGCATCGGCGCGCTGGTGGGAACGCTGATCGGCGTCAGCGCCAGTTATCTGTTCATTCCGTTCATGCAAGTGCGGGCGGAGAAGCATGCGCAGACGCCGCCATTTCTGGTCGAGATCGCATGGCTGCGCATCGCTATTATTTATGTCGTATTCGGCGTCATGTTGCTGTGCGCCGTGTTCATCACCCTGCTGCTGCTGCGGCGCATGAAGCTCTTCCAGGCAGTAAAGCTTGGCGAGACGGTGTAGTCAGGGGCATATCGCGGATGAACCGCCATAGCGCATGATATAGAAAAGGTCGTTGTATGAAAATCACCAAAGTTCGTTCCATTCTGACCGCGCCGGACGGTATCGCGCTCGTGATCGTCAAAGTTGAAACTGACCAGCCCGGCCTGTACGGGCTTGGCTGCGCCACCTTCACCCAACGCCCAACGCTGGTTGCCAAAGCGGTGGACGAGTACCTTGATCCGCTATTGCAGGGCCGCGATCCGCGCAACATCGAAGACCTGTGGCACATGATGTATGTCAATTCGTACTGGCGCAACGGCCCGGTGCTGAACAATGCGATCAGTGGCGTGGACACAGCGCTGTGGGACATCAAGGGCAAGGTCGCCAACATGCCGGTGTACGACCTGCTGGGCGGCAAGTGTCGCGAGGCGGCTATGGTCTACCGCCATGCCGACGGGCGCGAACCGCAGGAAGTGCTGGAGAACGTCATCAAATATCAGGAGCAGGGCTATCTGCGCGGTGCGCTGCCAGATGGGCGGCTACGGCGGGCGCGTCAAGGATATTACGGCAGCCACAGCGGTACCGAGCAAGGACGCGCCGCAGGCCACTCATCGCATGCAACTGATGGATCGAGCTGAACAGCAATTTCCCAGGCGCCTACTACAACCCGGATGTCTACGCGCGCTCCATCCCGCCGCATGTTCGATTACATTCGCTCCACGATCGGCTTTGACCTGTTTCTGCTGCACGACATCCACGAGCGCATCGCGCCGATCGACGCGATGCGCATGGCGAAGGATCTGGAGCCGTACCGTCTGTTCTTCCTCGAAGACCCGCTCGCGCCCGACCAGATCGAGCTGGTTCCGCCGCCTGCGCGAGCAGTGCGCCACGCCGATTGCCATGGGCGAGCTGCACACCAACCCGCTGGAGTGGCGGCCATTGATTGCCGAGCAGCTGATAGATTTTGTTCGCGCACACGTCTCGGCAGCATTGGCGGCCTGTCGCCAGCACGCAAACTGGCGGCGCTGTGCGAGTCTTCGGCGTGCGCACCGCCTGGCATGGCCCCGGCGACACCTCGCCGGTCGGGCCACGCAGCCAACCTGCACCTCGACCTGGCCTGCCACAACTTCGGCATTCAGGAGGTCATCAACTTCAGCGAGGCGATTTACGAGGTGTTCCCCGGCACGCCCGAACTGCGCGAAGGCCACCTGTGGGCGAACGACAAGCCCGGCCTGGGAATCGACATCAACGAAGAGGCTGCCGCAAAGTATCCGATTACACTCAAGCCAATCGAATGGACGCAGAGCCGCTGGCCCGACGGCACCATGTGGACGCCGTAGATGCGCTAGATAACCAGCCATCTCACCAACAACACCAGCCCAGCAGGAAATTCCTGCTGGGCGGATCTGTTATATCTCCGATATATCTCCGATGAGACACTAAACCGCTGCTTCAGGAGCATGTGTCATAGATTGGTGGCATGTTACCTGCTGCACCACAACGAAGCACAGTGCGAGCCGTCTGCCAAAGTCATGGCTCGCTACAAACACAACCGGAGGGGGTATGACAGAACACATTCCGCGCGATGCAGGGTTAGACAGCACGTTGGGACTGGTATCCGATGGCTACATGTTTATCACAAACCGTCGCCGCCGCAATCGATCTGATGTTTTCCAAACCCGGCTCCTGCTCCAAAAGGTTATCTGCATGGGCGGAGCAGAGGCGGCCAAGCTGTTTTACGACACCGACCACTTTCTGCGACACGGTGCAACACCAGAGCGCGTGCAGAAAACCTTGTTCGGGCAGGGCGGGGTGCAAGGATTGGATGGTGAGGCTCATCGCTGGCGCAAGCAGATGTTCATGGCGCGCGGCTATTGGAAAATGGGAAGCCTTGGATACAGTTGTGCTGCACGATGAAGTGCAAGAGATCTTATGTCGAGCAGTCTGCGCATGGGCGGGCGTCCCGCTCATGGAGGCCGAAGTCAAACAACGGGCTAGCGAACTTGGCGCGCTGATTGAAGGCCCGGCAGCCATTGGAGCGTGGTACTGGCGCGCCAGGCAGTCACGCCAGCGTACGGAAAAGTGGACCCGCGATCTTATCACCAAGGTGCGTAGAGGCAAGCTCAAAGTTCCTGACGGAAGCGCGCTGCATATCATCGCCGGCTACCGCGATCTTCATGGCAAGCTGCTTGATACGCAGATTGCGGCGGTGGAATTGTTGAATGTGCTGCGCCCAACTGTCGCGATTTCACGGTTTATCATCTTCGCCGCCCTGGCACTGCACGAGCATCCCGAATCTTCGACAGAAGCTGCAACATGGCGACGATGCCTATCTTGAGCTATTTGTCCAAGAGGTTCGCCGCTATTATCCGTTTTTTCCGTTTGTTGGAGCGCGCGTGCGGAAGACGTTTGACTGGCAAGGTTATCGCTTTCCAAAGGGCAGACGAGTTATTCTGGATTTGTATGGAACCAACCATGACACGCAGTTGTGGGAGCAGCCCGACACATTCCAGCCTGAGCGGTTCCGCCACTGGAATGGGAGCGCATTCAATTTCATTCCGCAGGGCGGCGGCGACCATTACCACAATCATCGTTGCCCGGGCGAATGGATTACCATCGATCTCATGAAGGTGGCAGTGCGCATGTTGACCAGCGCCATGACGTATGATGTGCCAGAGCAGGATCTGCGGGTGAGCATGACGAGCATGCCAACAATTCCGAAAAGCCACTTTGTCATCAGCAACGTCCGCCGCGCTTCCTCCTCCACGAACACATAATCCACGGCTGCATGTGATGCGCCCGCTCAGTGCAACATGCTGACGTGAGTTGTGCTAAGCGGGCGAGCATGTATGGGTCATCACAGCCTTGCCCTAGGGCGTATCTGCAAACTCATAAGTAGAGGAGGATGGCCCCCATCGTGACCATACCGAGATAATTGGCGGCACGCTTCTCGTAGCGCGTAGCGATCCGGCGGAACTGTTTGAGCCGATTGATGAGTTGCTCAATGCGCGCTCGCAGCTTGTAGCGTTCTGTGTCGAATGGCCCACGGCGTCGCTCATTTCGCTTGCGCGGGATCGTGACCCTGACCCCGTACCGCCGCAACCACTGGCGGATGCGGCGGTTACTGTAGGCTTTGTCGCCCGCCACGCGCTCAGGCCGTCGACGTGGCCGCCCACGCCCAATCCGTTTGACGCTTCCAGCACGCATCAGTGCTTCAAAGGCCTGACTTTCGTGCTGCTGGCCGGCCTGGAGCACAAAGGTCATTGGTTTGCCGCCACCCTCGGCTCGCAGGTTCAGTTTGGTGGAGAAGCCACCTTGGCTGCGTCCGAGTGCTTCGGTTTTTGGGTCCCCTTTTTTGCACCGGCTGCGTGCTGGTGGGCACGAATGACGGTGCTATCGACAAAATGAATGGTCCAGTCCAACAGGCCATCAGCATCGGCTTGGGCCTGAAGCTCGGCGAAGACGCGATCCCAGATGCCCAGCTGCCGCCAGCGGTAGTAGCGGCTCGAGACAGTGCCGCGCGGTCCATAGCGGCGCGGTAAATCGTCCCAGGGCGCACCCGTGCGCAAGATCCATAAGATGCCGTTGATAATCCGACGGTGGGGCAGGTTGATCCGCCCGGTTTTCGGTTTCTGCGGTGGCAGCAGCGGCTTGAGCCGCGCCCACTGCGCGTCGGTTAAGTCACGTTGTTTCATATCGCGCATTCTGGCAAGGAATACGCCAACGTTTGCAGATACGCCCTAGCCTTGCACTATCGTCATACACTTCCGCCACGCCAGTCTGTGCTATTCTATTGCGCCAGCAGGCATGCGCGCCACTCCTTCGATAACCGCAAGTAAATATTTACATGCTCTGGATCTATTCACATTGATCTGATCCTGAAGTACTGGGCTGCGGCAAATCTCCAAGCGCTAAAAGGCGAAGATCGATGGTGCTGGCCCAGCAGTACCTGCTGAAGACATTCGGACCCACGTCACGCCCACCGATCATGCTATAATCGCAGACGACTGACGCTCCGACGCAGGGCCGACACGGCACACTGTGCAGGAGCTATTCATGGAGGCGCGTCTAGCGCCGTTGAAGGACAGCAGCAATGACCGAATTTCTTGATCCCATGGCCTTCCGCACGCCCGACAGCATCCAGTGCGCGATACATCGCCAGCTGTGCTCGACTACGAGAAGGTTGTGGCGCACATCCAGGTTGCGCAGCAGAACGGCCAGTACAACGGCCCAGCCGACCCGGAAACGTATCTGCTCCAGAAGCGCTTTCTGGTCAATATAGAAGGCACTGTGTTCGCCACCATGGCCGGGCTGTTGTGCTTTGGCAAGAATCCGCAAGCATTCTTTCCGCGCGCCGTGGTGGACATCGGCCATTATCGGGGCAATGAAACGCTAGCGTATGAGGTCACGCATCTCGAAAAAGATATCAGCGGCACCATTTTTGATCAACTTGCCCGCGTGGAGCATTATCTATGGTCGAACACGCACCACGGCATGACGCTGCGCGCCGAGGGATTACAGCGTGTGCCAATTCACGAATATCCTCAGCCGGTGCTCCGTGAGTTGATTGTGAACATGCTGGCCCACCGCGACTACACCAACTTCCAGTCCGCCGCGCGGGTGCAAATGTTTCGCAACCGAATCGAGTGGATCAGCCCCGGCGGACTGCCACCTGGTATCACCATCGAGAATATTTTGACCTCACAGGCCTCGCGCAACCCGATTATCTTGTGGGCCTTGTATGTCCAGGGCTATGGTGAAGCAGTCGGGCAAGGCCTCGACACGGTGGTGAAGGCGCTCCAGCAGGATGGCCTGCCGTCACCGCGCTTCGAGGACACCGGCGCGGCATTCATTGTGACGGTACAGGGCCGCTCACCGGAGATGTTCACTGCTGACAGCGGCTATCTGCGGCTCAACGAACGACAGCGCACCATCCTCAGTTCGCTGCGAGTGCGCGGCGAACTCAGTGCAGCCGATATTCAGGCGCTGTTCGACAACAGCACCACCGCGCGTACTACGCAGCGCGATCTGAACGAATTGCTCCAGGCGCGGCTGATCAGCCGCTCCGGGAAAGGGCGGGCAACGCGCTACAGCATTGGCGAGGCCGCCTGAGGATTGCATCACGTCACACAGTTATCCACAATCACTGCGGAGGTGATTGTAGTGCCGTGTGGCGCGCATGTGGCATTGCAATCGCATGAAAAGCCGCTTCATAATCGCGACACATTTATGTCGCAATTGTCGCAGTTTCAAGAATCGCCCGCTCCGTAAATCGCGACACAGTTGTGTCGCGATGTCGCAATTTGGCGGGAAAGTGGCGGGATTTGGCGCACAAACTGGCGCGAAAAGCTCTTGCCAATGTCGCGCAAGCTTTCTATGATAGAGCAAGATGCGCGGAGATTAGTGGCACAATCACAACAGGCGTTGTACTGCCATACTTGCGCATAGTGGAATCTGTTCGAAGCGCACAGCACGCACAAGAACGACAAGGGCCCTCGACACGACCGCCGGCCAAAGCGTTTGTCAAGAGCCCTTCCATCTTGGGCACATCACCGTCGCTCATGAAGAGCGCTGTGTTGTGCTGTCTGCTTCAGTATAGTGAGCCGCGCCGCACTTGTCAAGCATTGCTTACGCAGTGTATTTGTTGTGCTGTGCCGCGCTCACCCGCGAGGAGCATCATGACACCCCGACAGGCCCGACGCACATCCGGGCGATTTGTGCAAACCCCCGTTGATCTTGTGTTAGCCTTCCGCGCCCGTCCACGTACCGCAGCGGTATACGCATTGTTGGCACGCCTATGTGAACTGACACGCGGCCCGGTCGCTCTGTCGCGCGATGATCTGGCGTTGTTGTTCGACGCCACCCGCGATGATTTAGTGGGCGTCGGTATCGAGCGTGCTATCCGCGACCTGCGTGCCAGCGGCTGGCTCATTCACACCAATCAGGGCCAACGCGGCAAGCGCCAGTTGCTCGTCACATGGGGCATGGCCGCGACAAGCAGCCACGCCCATGGCGCTTCGAGCGGCCTGACCGCGGGCGGCCTGCCAGCATGGCAGTGGTGCGCGTGCCGCTGGCCTTGTTCGATCATTATCTTGGACGATTGATTATCCAAGCCGATGCCCCCGCACAGGTCGAGCGCTATCTGTCCACGCCGCTGCTCACACTCAGCGACATTAGCACATTCATGACCCGACAGATTGGCGGTGTTGCGCCAACACCGCGCCTCGTGCAACTCGACCTTTTGAATGAGGTGCCGGAGCTTGCTACACTGCTGACGCAGGTCGCCACGGGCGCGCTTGTACTTGACGATGCAACAACCGTCTCGCTGACGCCTGTGGGCCAGTGGCAACTCCGGCGCTGTCGCACAAAGGATACACTGCCGCTTGTTGATGCCGCGCATGGATCACCGGGTGATCCCTCTGACGCATCGGATGGATCACGACATGGATCAACCCATGTAACACATCATGTCGCGTTCTCATCGTCAAAAATGGCACCAGCACACAGTGACCACCGCGCATGGGATATTCATGGGAAAAAGAAACAAAATAAAGATTCCCGCACACATAAGCTTTCCCATGACGCGCACTCAGCGGCGGAGGAACAGTGCAATGAACGTGCTGTTGTACGCCAGAGCGAACCAACAACACGACCCAAATCATCAGAAACGCTCTCGTCTAAAAGTACACATATTGCCGCCACTAGTGATATTTTTCACAGGACGGATATTGATCTGCAGATTGTGACAGCCCATCAACTGCTAAATGTTGATCGCGCGATTTCGGAGGCGGAATGGTGGGCGCTCGGGCAGATGCAGCAGGAAAACGGCGCGTTTGAGGTGCTGCGCTGGCAGCGGCGCGCGATTGCCGCCGGACGCACGCGGGTGACGCTGCACTACTACCAGGCTTGCGCCGCTGCGGCAGCTTGCGATACAGCCTGCGGGCGCGATACTGCCGCTGTGGCACCACTAGCGCAGCATGTGGAACAGATACCGCAGCGCTCAACGGCACTGCCGCTTAGTGATGAACACCGCGCTGTGATCGCTCGTATCGCTGAGCGCGCCGGAACGCCAGTTCGCTATCCGGAGAAGCTGGCTGCCGCGCCGCTGCCGTTGCTCCAGCGCTGGTGCGCTATCGCTGCTCATCCTGGCCTCCATGTCAAAGGAGATCCGGTAGCGTTGCTAGTTCACGGTGCGTCGCAGGGCAAGGAGCCGCCCACTATAGCAGAACTCAACCGCTGGGCCGAGCAGCGTGGCGTGCATTGGTCACAACTTGCGACATGGCAGCCTGCGCAAGAGCAGCTAAAATCAGCGCGTCCTTCACATACATATACGAGCGTGATTGCTACGCAGCCGTCGCTGGAGCATGCTCCGCCGTTGGTAGGGGATCTTGAAGCTGCGCTCCGATCGCAACTGCGCCTCATGCGCCCGCGCGCCATGTGGCCATTGATTGACGATCTGCGAGTTTGTTCAGTGGGTGATCATGTGATGCTTTCCTGGGACACACCGCAGCAACTCGCGCAGGCGCAGGCACTACTGATCGACTGTCTCCGCAGCGCGCTCGATGATCTCGGGGAGCGTCGCCCGTTTCAGATAGCAATTGCCGAGCGGATAGCTCCTGTGCCGCTGCATACTCAAGGAGCAACACCATGAGCAATACCGGGCCACGCTTGCTGTGCTAGAGAGCAGGGATAGGTTGTGCCATTCTACCTGGCAAAGCGTTGCAGGAGCGCCATGTGTCTGCCCATCCTATCATCCTATTGATTACATAGGCGACAGAATGAACACGCCATACGGCCCGATCTCTGCGCTTCCTTCGAGCCTTCGCTCTGAGATGAGCTCCGTAGCTGCTTTATGCAGCGTGATGCTCTGCGCGGCGTTACTGTAGTTCAGCAGAAAACTCAACTGTTCGCCCGTTTCTTCATGGACGCGCACGCTGAACTCAATCGATGGTGGTAGCTCCAGCCAGTCAGCCGCAGGCGATGTAATGTCTAGCAGATTGATAATCGCCGTTGCTGTGTCGGCTGTGAAGACCGAGCCATAGTACAGTGCGGAGCCATCGCCAGCTGTGTTGCGGACCAGTGCCGGAGCGCCGGCGTAGTAGTCACCATCGTATGTCGCCAGCACCTCGGCATGCGCGCCCTCGACGCGCAGCACCTCGTTAAACATTGCAGTGCTGGTGATCGAGCCATCCGCCCACTGCAAGGGCGGCGCAATCGACTCGTATTCGGTGCGCGTGAAATCCGCCACTGTGACCCCGCACAGATCGGCTACCGGGCCGGGGAACGGTCGCATGGGACACTGGCCGGTTTCGTCCTTGTAGCCAGTCCGGCAGCCAAACACCAGCGTCCCGCCCTGCTGCACGTAGTTGGTGAGTAGTGCCGCCGTGGCGTCGGTCATGATCGCCGGGTGTGGGTAGATTAAGACGCGATAGTTCGCCAGATCCTCAAGGGTAGTTGAGGATTGGAGAAACAGCGCGTCCGTTGGAATGTGGTGGCGCTGGAGAGCTTTGAACCACGCCTGCACGCTCTGACGCGTATACGGGCCGTGCCACATGTCAAGTTCGCCATCCCACTCGTTGTCGTAGTCTTGAACAATGGCTACATCTGCCTGCACGCGCGTTCCTGCTACCCGTGCGCCGATTCTCGCAAGCTCACTGCCGACCTGCGTTGCCTCCTCCACGCGCCGGTTGGGGCAGTTGTGATAATCATTAATACCATGCCAGTAGATTTCTGTGCCCATAGTGGCCGTGCGCCAGCGGAAGTACAGCACCATGTCGGCGCCGTGCGCAATCGACTGGTACGTCCACAGCCGCATCTGGCCCGGTCGGGGCGATGGCTGTGAGATACGGTTGGTCCAGCCGCCCGGTCCGGACTGTTGCTCCATCACACAGAAATTCGGTGAAATGCTGCGCGCCACACTCAGGTTCCAACTCCAACGACGATCATACAGCGGATCGGGATCGGTGTCAGGAAAGATTACGCCGAACTGCGGGTACGAATCGTAGGAAATGAAGTCGAGCAGTTCTTCGGTCATTCGATGGCTGTCGAGGTGGCCAAAGATGCCATTAGTTGTGACCCACTGGTTAGGTGCAAGCTCGCGCAAAATCTCTGCTTGCAGGCGTGCAAAACCGATCGCGCTGTCGGAGAAAAAGCGCTTTTCGTCAAGCGCCTGGTGCGGGTTGGCCGAATCGCTGGGTGTGGGGCCAGTGAGCGCCACTTGCTCCCAGTCGGTGTACGTCTGACTCCAAAAGACTGTACCCCATGCTCGGTTGAGCGCATCCAGGCTGCCGTACTTCTGTTGGAGCCATGCGCGAAAGGCGACCTGATCAGCATCCGAGTAAAAGACATTGACTTCGCAGTTCAGCTCATTGTCGATCTGCCAGCCAACTACCGCCGGGTGATTGCCGTAGTGCTCGGCCAGCTTGCGCACAATCCGGGCGGATCGTTCCCGGAAGATCGGCGCGTTGTAGTTATAGTGACGGCGCATGCCGTGCTGGTATGTCACGCCTTCCTGCGTAACATTCAGCACTTCGGGATATTTGTGGGTCAGCCATGCGGGTGGCGTGGCGGTGGGCGTGCCCATGATTACCTGCAAGCCATGTTCATGCGCCAGATCAAGCGCGCGGTCGAACAGGTCAAACGAGAACGTGCCCTCGGTCGGCTCGAAGATCGACCAGGCGAACTCGGCCACACGAATAATTGAAAAGTTCATCTCGCGCATGCGCCGAAAGTCATCGGCCCACAGATCTTCAGACCAATGTTCGGGATAGTAACATACCCCAAGCTGAAAGTGATCCAGATGAAGTGATTTTGTCATGCCCTTATCCTCTCTTATCCGCTTCCCAGAGAAGTTCGCACTGGTGGCTTATGTGCGGCTCCTGAACGTCGCCAAATGAGGCTAGCCCTTGACAGCACCCGCAGTGGCACCTGCACGCCAGTAGCGCTGCAGCGCGAAGAAGAAGATAACGAGCGGGATGCTTGCAATCAGCGAGCCGGTGATCACCAGGCTGACGATATCCGGGTTGCCAAGCGCCTGACCCTGCCATGCATAGAGACCGAGGGTCACCGGGAACAGGTCGTTGTGGCTGAGCACGACCAGCGGCAAGAAGAAATTGTTCCAGATCGCGACGAACTGGAACAGGAAGACTGTCACCAGCGCAGGTCCCATGATCCGCAGCACAATGGTGAAGAAGGTCCGCAACTCGCTCGATCCGTCGACGCGCGCGGCCTCCAGCAGATCGTCAGGCACTGATGCCGCGGCGTATACGCGCGATAGATAAACTCCGAACGGACTGACCAGGCTGGGAAGCAAGACCCCTAAGTAGGTGTTCGTGAGTCCAATTTTGCTGAGCAACAGAAACAACGGCAGCGCCAGCACCGCGCCGGGGATGAGCACGCCACCCAGGATGATGGCAAAGATGACCTCCCGTCCGGCAAACTGGTACTTTGCGAGAGAGAATCCAGCCAGCGCAGAGATCAACATGCTTAGCAGACCGCCCAAACCTGCATAGAGCACCGAGTTGAGCATCCAGCGGATGAAGATCCCGCCGCTCTGCGTCCCAAGCCGGCGCAGGTTCTCGAACAAGTTGAAGTCCGCGAACCAGAAGCCGAAGCTGTTGTACAGATCTGATGTGCTTTTGGTTGACGCAAAGATGAGCCAGGAGGCAGGCAGCAAGCAGTACCCGGCGAACGCGAGCAGGAACACCAGTGTCAATGACTGCGAGCCAAGCGACGGGCCGGTTGCGGTACGACGAAATGAAGTCATTCCTCTGCCTCCTGCTGAGTCAGTTTCATAAAGCTGAATGAGAGTATGAACGTGATGACGGCGAGGGTCACGGCAACGGCAGCAGCATAATTCGGGTTATTGCCGCCAAAGGCGATATTGTAGGCCGCCATGTTCGGCGTGTATTTTGTCGTGACATTGTTTGTCAGTGTTCGGACGATCATTGGCTCGGAGAAGAGTTGCAGGGTGCCGATGATCGAAAAGACCGCCGTGAGAATGATGGCCGGGAGTACCAGCGGTACCTTAATCTGCGTGTTGATGGTCCATCCATTCGCACCGTCGACCCGCGCGGCCTCAAAGATTTCATGGGGTAGAGCTTGTAATGCGGCGAAGATGATCAGCATGTTGTAGCCAGTCCACTGCCAGGTCACGATGTTGGCGATCGACCACAAGACGGTGCTGGGTCCGAGGAATTCGTGCGGCAAGCTGAGTGCTTGGAGTGCGGAAACCACTGGACTGATCCCGGGAAGGTAGAGGAAGGACCAGAGAATTGACGCGACGATCCCAGGAAGGGCGTACGGCAGAAAGGCCGCGAACTGAAAGAATCGCCGGAACATCGCCACGGAGGAATCGAAGAGCAGCGCCAGGATCAGCGCAAGACCGAGCATGACCGGTACCTGAACGATGCCAAAGAGCAGCATACGCAGGATACTGGCGATGAACTCTTGATCATGAAATGCCTGCACATAGTTCGCGACCCCAACAAACTTGGTAGTCGCAGCGCCGAGGCCTAGCCCAGACTGGGTAGTGGCATACACACTCTGCCAGAGTGCATAGCCAACCGGAATGAGCTGGAATATAAAAAAGACTAACAGGAAGGGCGCTACAAAAGCATATCCAATCAGGCTCCCGCGACGAAATGACTGTCGCTTTCGTTGCCTTAATGCGCCCGTTTGCGTTTCTGCAACACTCATATATACCCCTCTATTTCTGTTACAGCGAGCGGATGAACTCCATTGATCCGCTCGCTGGCCGGTTCGCGATTTTACGTCATCCTTTGACCGTCAGGCCCTTCGACTTAAGATCTGCAACCGTCTTCTGCTGGATGATATCCAGTGCAGCCGAGAGTGTCGCACTCCCGTTAGTGGCCGCGGTGAATTGGTCGCCGAGTTCAGCATACACCTGGTCCATCGTCGGCCCCCATGTCCATGACGGATCGACATTCGTCGCTGCCTCTCGAAAGATGTCGTTGATCTTCTGACCAGCGAAGTAGGGGTTTGCCTCGTTCAAAATTGGAAGATTCGCACCTTCCTTGGTTGCCGGGAAGATATTATTAGCCTTGATCATGGCCTCCAAAGGACCCGGATCGCTGTTGAGCCAGACGGCAAACGCCGCCGCCTCCTTGACATGCTGGCTGCCCTTGATGACCGCATCGGTCGAGCCGCCCCAGTTGCTCGCCGTCTTGGCACCGGCAGTATACTGCGGCATGTAGGCCACAGCCCATTTGCCCGAGCTATCAGCCACATTAGTCGCCAAAGTTCCAGCGCCCCAAACAGCGCTGATCCAGGTGGCGACCGTACCGCTGTTCAGATCCTGATACCAGGCCGGGTTGAAGTCCGTCTCGATCTTCACCAGCTTGCGAGTGATCAGATCCTGCCAGTAGTCCGCAACCGCCTTTGATGGTGGACTGTTGAGACTCACAACCCATAAATCCCCGCTGATCTCGAACCACCGCGCACCGTTTTGCCAGGCAAAGCCAGTAAACTGGCCAGCTTCCGCAGGCGGGAACGCTGTGATGTACTTCGAAGGGTCGGCGGCATGCAACTTCTCGGCGGCAGCTTTGTACTCGTCCCACGTTGTCGGTACAGCGATGCTGTACTGATCGAAGATATCCTTGCGGTAGAACAGTCCCATCGGCCCAACGTCCTGAGGAATGGCATAGACTTCGCCGCCAAGCGTCACTTGCTGCCAGGTCCAATCGAGGAACTTATCCTTATCCGCAGCGATATACTCTGTAATCGGTACGACCGCGCCAGCTACGACGAAGCTGGTGAGCAACTGGAACTCGACCTGTGCAACATCGGGACCACCTGTGCCAGCCGCGACGGCGGCCTTTACCTTGTTATAATGCTCGGTACCGCCCGTCGTGACAGTGTAGTTGACGTGAACGTCCGGATGGCTATCGTTCCAAAGCTTGACGGCTTCTTCGCTACCATTGACCCATGCCCAGAATTCGATTGTTGTAGCGGCCGACGTGCCGGCGGCTGGCGCGCTGGTGGCGGCACCTGCAGCGGGGACGCTGGTGGCAGCGCTCTCAGCCGGGGCGTTGTTTGTTGCACCTGTGCTCTCCCCACTACTTGGCGTCGTAGTCGTCCCACCACAGGCAGCCAGGAGTGTGGTTCCGGCTGAGGCTCCCAACGCCCGTAAAAAGGTCCGGCGCGATACCGTACGACCTGGTTGTGATACTCCCTCGTTCACCCGATCTTCGTGTGTAGCCATTACTGCCTCCTACATTGGATTCTGTTCGCGAACAATTCGCACTTGGTAGACGGCGTCTCCACCGTTGTTCCCATTTCGTGTTTATCCATAAATTGGTTTCGCACATCTCAATCCTGCATGAGAACGATGAATTATATACTTGATCAGCGTACCCTGGCAGGAATTTGTGGATAAACGCTTAACATTATACCTCATAATACATCATAAAGGATAGGATAACTATATCTATTTTGTTTGACAAAATACCAGAGCATTTCAGGTTACTGTGTGTTTAATGGTCGCCCGATTGTGCGAGCGCAATTTTGATGTATAATGCTGCACACCAAGAGCCGAGCGCCAGCCTGTGCGCGGATCCTTTCCCATGAACTTCGTCGTCGTGCCCACCCGCCGCACATCTAGGCACTCCCTAAATCAAGGAGAGCAGTGCTGCAGCCACGACCGTGTGCCCCACACGTTCTTCGCGACACGTGCCTTTGACCGCAGCCCCGATGACCATTTTCCACTAAGTTGCCCATTACTGCGCTCACACGCCATACATGCTAATCTGATCACCGTTGGCGCATGAGCATGGCCTGTTTGCCGATCGGTTGTAATAAGTGTTCCCATTGGCGCAGACATGTGTTTGCGCATTAGCACAAGGAGCATTGTTATGAGCAAGGACAGATTATCGAGCCGAGTTGACCGACGTGCATTTCTCCGCATGATCGGCGCAGTTGGCGGAGCCGCGCTGATCCAGGCATGCGGCAGCCCGCCGTCGGGCGCTTCGACCAACAGCGGCGCTTCGACTAACAGCGCGGCGTCCGAGGCGGCGACCAGCGCACCTGGAGCGGGAGCGGAAGCTACATCTGCACCTGCGGCGGGTGTGGCGACCAGCGCACCGGCGCAAGCCAGCAGCGGCGGGCAGGAGGTCAGCCTGCTATGGTCCGACACCACGGGAGCCCGGGCGCCACTGGTTGATGCGTTCACAAAACAGACCGGAATCAAAGTGAACCAGACTATTGTAGAGTACAACGAGCGTTTGAATAAGATCACTACGGCGGTGCAGGGCGGCGGCGGCTTCGATGTGGTGCAAATGGACACGATCTGGACGGCGCAGTTTGCCTCTGCTGGCTGGGTCGAAGATTTGACCGACCGCATCACTGACACAATCAAGCAGGATGTGCCTCAGTCAGCCTTTGGCGCAGTGACCTATGAAGGCAAGGTGTGGGGCATGCCTTTGTTCAACAGCGCCAAGCACCTGTTCTATAACGACAAGCTGCTCAAAGACGCCGGCATCAACGCGCCGCCCACGACACTGGACGAGTTTGTTGCACAGGCCAAGGCGATGACCAAGGAGGGACAATGGGGATCGGTGTGGTCCTGGAAACAATCCGAAGCGTTGATCTGTGATTGGATTTGCATCATGTTCACCAATCCAAACGCTAAGATTCTTGATGACAGTGGCAAGGCGGTGTTCAATACGCAGGGCGGCACGGAGGCCCTGCAATGGATGGTCGACTTACTTTATACCCATAAGGTTGCTGATCCAGCGTCGCTGGAGTACACCGAGGACAATGTGCAAAAGGCACTGGAGACTGGTAAATATGCGTTGACCTACAACTGGGAAGGCGTTCTGCCCGAGGCCAACGACCCTGCCAAATCGCAGGCCGCGCCGAACATCAAGATCGCGCTGCTGCCGGGCAGCAAGGATGTTAAAAGCTCCAGCGTCAATGGCTCCGAGGGGTGGGCAATTCTCCAGCAAGCGAAGAACAAAGATGCAGCATGGCAGTTGCTTCAGTACATGGGCAGTCCGGCCTGGCAGAAGCAGGCAGCGATTATCGCTGGCGATTACCCGATCTTTCGTCACTGTATAGCGATCCGGACTTGCAAAAGCAGGTGCAGGACTTCGCAATTTACGGCGAGCAGTTTAAGTATCTGGCCGTGCGCCCGCAGGTGCCCGGCTACGCGCAGAAGTCCGACATCATCCAGCTCCACCTCCACGAGGCGCTGCTGAACAAAGCAAGCCCCAAAGATGCCATGGACGCTGCTGTCGATGAGGTCAACAAGGCTGGCAGTGCGCCATAGCGCGCCATAGTGATGCGCTGCAGGGTGCTACATGCATGTCGTCACCCTGCAGCACGTTGGCAGGTGATTATCTCAGCACAAGGAGTTCTGATGGCTCAGCCTCTTGCATCAACACGCGGGTCGCCAACCGCTCATCGCCATGGCGAGTTATCTGAACGAGCGCTTGGCATTGTACTGCTGGCCCCCATGACGCTGGTGTTGCTTCTGGTAGTTGGCTATCCGCTGGTCAGTTCATTCATTCTCAGCTTGTACCGGGTGAATCTCGCCAGTCCTGATCAAGGCCAGCCGTTTGTTGGGCTCGGCAATTACCTGTACGCGTTTCGGCAGCCCGACTTCTGGTACTCTGTTCAGCGCACATTTTATTTCACCATTTTGTCGGTCGCGCTCGAACTGGTGCTCGGCCTGTTGTTCGCCGTGCTGCTCAACGAGCAGTTTCGCGGTCGTTTGCCAGCCCGGATCGCCATGATCGCACCCTGGGCGCTGCTGACGGTTAGCAACGGCGTGCTATGGGCCTGGATCTTAAATCCAACTTACGGCGTCGCCAACACGTTGCTGATGAGCATCGGGATACTGGATGCGCCAAAAGCGTGGCTCAGTGACACGTTCTGGACCATGAACGTGATCATTCTGGCCGATACCTGGAAAACGCTTCCCAACATGACTCTGCTGCTGCTGGCCGGGCTTCAGCCGATCCCGCATGATCTGTATGAGGCCGCCGCGATCGACGGCGCGACGCGCTGGCAGATCTTCTCGCGCATTACACTGCCGCTGCTTCGCCCGGTCATCCTGGTCGCGATAGCGCTGCGCACAATCGGCGCGTTCCGAGTGTTCGATATCATCTACGTGCTGACTGGCAACGGCGGTCCGGCCAACAGCACCAAGGTCATTTCGTTCTATACCTACGATCAGGCCTTTCGCTACCTGTTCTTTGGCTATGGGGCGGCGCTTTCCTGGCTGATTACCGCGTTCATGCTGATCTTGATTGCAATCTACATGCGCCTGCTGCGCAGCGAGGTGGAATTATGATGACGATGCGCCGAGGTACGCTGCTCAGTCCGCCGCTGCGCTGGCTGCTGCTGGTGATCTATCTTGCGTTCACGCTGCTGCCCATGCTGTGGCTGTTCCTCAGCACGATTTAAACTCAGGCCAGCCTGCTGCGCGTGCCACCTCATATTCTGCCGGATGGTCTCACAGTAACGAATTATACCGATATTTTCAAGCCCGCCGCATTCGGTGAGAACAGCGGCGAGTCTACATTTCTGCTAGCGCTCCGCAACAGTGTGATTGTGAGCCTCGGTACCACGCTCGTGGCGATGGTCTTCGGCACCACGGCGGCGTATGCCTTCGCACGATTTAACATTCCGCGCAAGCGCACACTGCTGCTGATTGTACTTGGCAGTCAGTTGCTGCCGCCGGTCTCGTTGATCATTCCGCTGTTTCGCATGATGAAGAGCGCCGGGCTGCTCGACACGCTGCTGGCGCTCATCCTTGCCTACTCGACGTTCAGCCTGCCGTTCGTGGTCTGGATCATGGTCAGCTATTTTCAGAGTGTGCCGCTGGAGCTTGAAGAGGCCGCGCGCATCGACGGTGCAAGCCGCTTTCAGTCGTTTATCCGGGTGGCGCTGCCGTTAGCCGCGCCGGGCCTCGCGGCCACCGCGATTTTCACGTTGCTCAATGCCTGGGATGAATTCTTTTTCGCGTTAATCTTCACGTCGACCTATGCGGCCAAGACGGTGCCGGTCGCGCTGGCGGAGTTCATCGGTCGCCACAGTGTCAACTGGGGCATGCTGGTGACGGGTGGCTTCATCGCGAGCCTGCCGCCGCTGATTCTGTCGCTGGCATTTTATCGCTACATTGTGTCAGGGCTGTCAGCAGGTGGCTTGAAGGGCTGAACGTTTTCACTCTGCTAGCTGGCGGCTCTTGGAGGAGAGAATGAAACTTGCATTAGTTGGCGGTGGCGGCGTGCGCGCCCCGTTGTTCGTGGCCTCGGCGCTGCGCCGTGCCGAGCGCGTTGGGTTAGAAGAAGTGTGCCTGATGGATGTGGACGGCGAAAAGCTTCAGATCTTCGGGACGTTGTGCCAGGAGGTTGCACGCCGCGCCGAAAGCGATGTTCGCATCACTATGACGACCGATCCGCGTGAAGCATTGGAGGGCGCACGGCATGTCGTGACCACCATTCGCGTTGGTGGTGAGCAGGGCCGCGTGCTCGACGAACGGATTGCGCTGCGTCATAGTGTATTGGGCCAGGAAACCACCGGGCCGGGCGGCTTTGCCATGGCGCTGCGCAGCATCCCGGCAGTCCTGCGCTACGCCGAAATGCTGGAGCAGGTCAGCCCAGGCGCATGGCTGTACAGCTTCACCAATCCAGCGGGGCTGGTCACCCAGGCGCTGCGCGCCGCCGGTTTCACGCGCACGATCGGCATCTGCGATGGCGCGAATGTTGGCCATGAAGCTGTCGCCGAGTGGCTCGATCTCGATCCGCAGGCGCTGCGAGCCGAAGTATTCGGCCTCAACCATTTATCGTGGACGCGCCGCGTGATGCATGGTGACGAAGATGTGCTCGCGCCGTTGCTGCGCGACCCGGCCTTTTTATCAGGCACCATGATGAAGCTGTTCGACCGCGAGTTGGTCGATATGGTCGGCATGTGGATCAACGAATATCTGTATTATTACTACTACGCCGAGCAGGCCGTGGCCAGCATCAACGCCGACGAGAAGACGCGCGGCGAAGAGATCGTAGAACTGAACCGCAAGCTGCTCGACCAGTTGCGCGCCATCGACGTGCGCCGCGATCCTGCCGCCGGACTGCGGGCATTTTACACGTACCAGAACCGCCGCAGCGCGACCTACATGCACTACGCGCAGCCCGACGCCCCCACCATGGCCGAGGCCGATCAGACCACCGACACCGAGCACATTTCCGATGGCGAAGGCTACGCGGGCGTGGCGCTCGGCATCATCGAGGCCATGGAAACCGGCGTGCCGCTCTACACCGGGCTGAACGTGGCGAACGAAGGCGCGATCAGTTGCATGCACCCGGACGATGTGGTCGAGGTAAGCTGCGTGGTCGACCACGCGGGTGTGCGGCCCTTGCCGATTGGCGAGGTGCCGGAACCGCAGGCGCGGCTGATGCAACAAGTCAAGCTGTACGAGCGGCTCACAGTCGAGGCGATTCGCACGCGCTCGCGCACCACGGCGGTCGCCGCGCTCATGGCGCACCCGCTGGTGCTGTCCTACTCGCGTGCCAGGCCGCTGGTGGATGAATATCTTGAGGCGCACCGCGCCTATGTTGGGGAGTGGACGTAGGTGCAATCAAGATATGATGTGTTGCTGGTCGGCGATTATTATTGCGACCTGATCTTCACCGGTTTGCCCATGCCACCCGAAGTTGGCACGGAATGCTTCGGAACAGGTTTCGCATGCGTGCCCGGCGCGGCGTACCGTACGGCGCTGGCGCTGCACCGCCTGGAGCTTTCGGTAGCCTGGCCGTGCGATGTTGGCACCGATTTCTTCAGCAAGTTTGTCATCGACGCGGCGCAGCAAGACGGATTGGACACGCGCCTGTTCCAGCGCCATGACGTGCCGCTTCAGCATGTCAGCGTCTCGTTCTCGTTCGCACATGATCGCGGTTTCATCAGCTATGCCGACCAGCCTGATCCTGCCTTTCCTGTTCATCTGATTGCTGAGTACCGGCCGCGCGTGGTACTACTTTCCAGCTTGCAGTACGGCCCGGCACATGATGAAATCGTGGCAGCGGCACATGAAGTTGGCGCGCTGGTCTACATGGATTGCCAGGCGCGCGCTGAAACGCTCGACATGCCAGAAGTACGCGCCGCGCTTCAGCAGGTCGATATGTTTGCGCCGAACGCCGCCGAGGCCATCGCGCTGACGGGCGCAGCCACCATCGACGAGGCGCTCGATCAACTGGCCGCCGTGACGCCGCTTGTGATCGTCAAACGGGGTGCACAGGGCGCCACAGCGCAGACCGGTCACAAGCGCGTGAGCGTGGGTGCGCTGCCGGTCCGCGTGGTCGATACCACCGGCGCGGGCGATTGCTTCAATGCCGGGTTCATCTACGGCATTGTGCATGACTACCCGCTTGAAGATTGCCTGCGCTGCGGCGCAATCTGCGGCAGCCTTTCAACCACCGCGCATGATCATTCGGTGCTGCCAACTGCGGCGCAAGCCGAGCAGTGGCGTGCGCCGTAGGGTGCCGCGCTGCACGCTTTATGCAAGTATGACAATGATGGTATATATCAGGAGGGAATTATTGTGAATGTTTTCGAAGCAGTCCGCACGCTCCTGGCAGTGCGGCAGTACAAAGATGAGCCGGTTGCCGACGATGTTGTGCGACAAATTATTGATGCGGGTCGTCTGACGGGTAGCTCGATGAACAAGCAGCCCTGGCATTTCATCGTGGTGCAACAGCGTGAGACGCTGCAGGAGATCGGCAAGATCGCAACTACAGGCCCGTACGTCGCTGAAGCAGCGTTCGCAATCGTCGTAGTCATCGAGCGAACACAGTTTGCGATGTCGGACGGTAGCCGCGCTATTCAGTCCATGACGCTGACGGCCTGGGATCACGGCCTGGGTTCAAACTGGGTTGGGTTTATGGGGCCTGATGCCATCAAGCCGCTGTTGTCTATTCCTGACGACATGGACGTGCTTGCCGTCGTGCCATTTGGCAAGCCAGCTGGCACTATTGGGCATGGCAATAAGCAGCGCAAGCCGCTCGGCGATGTAGTACACCGCGAATCCTTCAACCCCCCCTTTGCGTAACCACTTCCACGACTGATGCAAGTCTTTATTGCACATATTCTTGCTCTGGGGTGCGATGTTCGCACCCCTTGATTTTTTGCATTGTAGTCAGTAAAAAGGCTAATTGGGATTGTCACTAATATTTTTAGATATATCTTAATACTACATGAGGATTATTCATGTATTCGACAGGGGTGCGAACATCGCACCCCTGTGTTTTGCTGATTACGAAGCCGTAAACCTTATTTGCAATACGTTTAGTTGTGAGCACTGCAACACTTCAAACGCACTGAACAGACATATTGACGTGATATAAAAATAGTTTATACTATGTTTATATCTTCTTTGATAATGAATTGCTTAATATGCTTCATGCCTTTGTGGCAATGTCTGCCCTATAGTTACTACGTACATTCTCAATGCTCATGGTAAGGAGTTGGTTGAATGAATACCTACGCCGTTTCGTTGGAGAAAGGCGGTGTTGGCAAAACCAGCGTGGCCGTTAATCTCGCCGCTGCTTTTGCGCAAGTCGGCCTGCGCGTGCTGGTCATGGATCTTGATTCGCAAGGCCATGCTAGTCAGTGGCTTGGTGTGCCGCCGAGCGAGTTGCGTGCCGATGATAGCATCCTTGGCGTACTGCAAGGGCGTCCTCTGGACGAGTGCATCCGGATGACTGGTGAAGACATTGCGCTTCTGCCCGCTCACCCGGCCATGGCAGGTCTGCCGGCGTTGCTGGTTAGCCAGCCCAACAGTGGCCTGTTTACGATTCGCCATGCGCTTGATCAGGCGCGGAAACGCAGCGTAGATTATGATGTGGTGCTGCTTGATCTCGCGCCCGCCCGAGGGCCGGTGCAAGCTGCGGCGCTTGGCGCGGCGACACGCTGCGTTGCACCGGTGCAGGCTGAAGATCTGGTGCTTCAATCGTTGAAGGCATTGGTGGATTCAGTAGAGCAGGCACGCCAGATTAATCCCCAACTGCATGGCTTGAGCATTCTGCGCAATCGTTATACGCTACGTGGCTCGATTGACCACGCGTATGATGTCGCGCTACGCGAGGAATACGGCCCGCTATTGCTTGAAACCGTTATTCCGGTACGTGCAGCACTGCGCCATGCTGCTGGCACCCAGCAGAGCGTGTTTCGCTATTCCAGTGCGGATGCAAGCGAAGTGCGGAGTTTGTTTGTGGAGGTTGTCGATGAGTTGCTGCGGCTTGATGAGGTGGCGTGATGGCATCTAAAACGAACGACCGGCTGGCCGAAATTCGCGCGCGTGTTGCACGCCGCACCACAGAAACTCCGCCTGTTGATCCGAGCGCGCCTGCGACGACGAACGACGCCCTGGCTGCGGCGAGCGCCCATTTCCTTGGCGTAGCTGAGCAGATAGTGCAAAATAGAGTTGTCGAGGCACTGCCTGTCGGCCACATCGCGCCTGATCTGCACCCATCTATGCATCAGCCGCGCCTGCTGCCGCCCCCTGACGAGTTAATGGTCGGCGGCGAGCCACTGCCTGCCTACCGTGAGTTGGTTGCGGAACTTATTGCGCTTGGACATTCATTGCAGGAGCAGCAAATCCAGCCAATTATCGTGTATCCAGGCACAAGCGACCGCTACCCGACCGCCCGCTACATTATTCTGGTGGGCCACCGGCGCTGGACCGCTGCAATGCTCCATGGACTTGAAACACTTGATGCGGTTGTGGTCGATCCTCCGTCGGCGGTGGATCGGGTGCGGGTGCAGTATGCTGAAAACGAGGCGCGTGAGGAGTTCAGCGATATGGAGCGAGCATGGTCGCTGATTCAGATGAAGCGTGTGCTTGATGACGCGCCGTGGGATGCGGTGGAGTCACAGTTCAGCATCAGTCGCAGTCGACGGCACGAATTGACCCGGCTGCTGGCCTTTACTGAGGAACAGCAGCGGAAAATTGCCCTGCTGCGCTTGCAGGAAACGCAGATTCGTAGCCTTCATAGTGCGGTGCGGGCGAATGAGCTTTCGTCCGCGCAGGTGGATGCCATTCTGTTTCGGCTGTCGCAGATTGCTGCCGAGCGCGCCGCTGCCCAAGCCGCTGCCGACAGCGAGAGCGGGCGTTCCCCGCGCCGCGTGCGTATTGATGGCCCCACAATTGCCCGCCTGGTTGCCCGCGCTCAGCGCACTAGCAGCCCCATGTCCGTAGTTGGCGCGGCACCGACGCCCCGCTGGTTGCCACCACTCCGTGACCAGTTGATGCGTACGAATCAGGGTGTGCAACGTGCCGCCAAGCGCATCGACACGCTTGGTCCTGCTGACCTGGAGAATTTACTTGCCGATGTGCAGCAGCTAACCGAGAGCCTGGTGGAGTTGGTGGCGCGCTCGCAGCAAGACTCTACACATATCAAAGCAGACGATGTGACATCAGATCATCCCGACATGTAGCTCCTTAACGCGCCGTTCATCATGACCATGAATGGCGCGCGGCACCACCTCACGCTTCCTCCATCCGTTCGATCACTGTCATCACCACAGGAATAAGCTCGGGCCGCTCCTGTAGTACCTGCGTCAAACTGGCGAGGGCGCGCTGCTCAGGGCTTGCTGGCTGTGATGCGGTGATGGCAGGTGCTGCATGATGTACGGGCGGCAGCAGCGTTGCGCCTGCCACTTGAAACAGATCAGCGATTGTGAGCAGCGTGCTGACGTTCATGCCGCGCGTGCCTTGCTCGTAGCGTGACACGGTGGCCTCATCGAGTCCCAAGCGCTCAGCTAGTTCACGTTGTTTGACCCGAAAGCGCAGCCGCAACTCGCGCACTCGTTGTCCGACCGCAACATCATATGGGTGTCGCCCGTCACTCATAGTAGCCGCTCCTGCTGCGGCGGCAGCGCCTCAGGATCGTCGGGCAGCAGCGCGCGGGCCTGTTCCTCCAGCCATGCAACAGCATCCGGATAGCGGCGCGCGGGGAGCGCATCATAGCGAGGAATACGAAAATCAGCTTTGAACTGTGCGAATAATCGCTCGTATGAAATCGTATTGTGCCGCCGTTGCGCCCGCTGAACTAGCTGCTTGATAGCGCTTTGAATATAGGCGGCCTGTTGCGGCAGCACTGGCACAATGTCTTGAAGTTCATCAACAATTGCCTCAAGCGTATTCAAGCGCTCGGCATGCGCGTGTTGGGTCGCAAGCAGCGCATCGCGAGCCAAACGTAGCTCGCGCATGAGATCAGCGGTGCGCTGTTGGAGCGCCTGGGTCGCCGGATCGGCTGCGGGTGGCGTGGGCACTGCGTCTGCTCCATAGTACAGCTGTGCCAATGTGTTCGCCACTTCGGTTTGGTAAAGCACCACCTTGTCGCGCACAGCGTCGTTAACCTTGGCAGGGTCGATTGCTGCTAGCCAATACGGAATCATGGTGTGAATCAGAGCGGCAACGCTGCGCACCCGCCCGCCAAGTGTGACGTTGACCATACGCAGCCCTTGTGCCAGCACCGGATGTTCGCGAACTCGCCGCACCTCGTCTTCGGCAGACAGACCAATCGACTCGCACATCATACGGATTGGCACCGCCGCGCCGTCGTTTGGAATGACAACAGCAACAAGACGATCGCCACGCACTTCGATTACTTCTTCGCGTGGCGGCTCAAATGGAATCAACGATTGTCCAGACATAGCGTTCTCCTGCAAATTTCCTGACACTATGGCAAGTTATTAGTGCAATACTGTATCAGTCACTTACCATAGTGTCAAGTAAGGCTGTCATTTTGAGAGAATAAACTTGACACTGTGGCAAGCCCATCTACTATTTATCCATGATGCGCAGGCGGTTCGCTGGGTGACTGCCCGTCAGGATCATTTGCTACTGCGCCGGGCGGCAGCGGCACCGGCCCGCGCAGCAGCGGATCATCGGTCGCTTCCATCCACGCTTGAAGGCGTTGGCGCATGTCGTCCAATACCAGGCGCAATGCGGGATCGGCGGCGCGGTTGTTGGCCTCCTGCGGATCGAGTGTGAGATCGTAGAGTTGCTCGGTGTCGAGCAATTGCGGAGGCCAACTGTGGGTTTCCAGCCACGCATCTTTGCTCGGGCTGTCGTCCACGTTTGGCAGCACTGGCGTGGTGCGCTCCTCGAAGCGACGAATATACTTCCAGCGCGATGTTCGCACGGCGCGCTGCGGCTCATAGGCTGCGTGGTACGTCACTTCCGCAAAAATGGCGTCGTGAATTGCGTCTGCGCCGTCACGAACCAGCGGAAGCATCGAGCGGCCTTGAAGCCATGGCGGGTGCGCCACGCCTGCCACATCGCAGATAGTAGGGAACAGATCAATCTGCGATACCATAGCGTCCATAATCCTCCCGCCGTCGAACCCGCCCAGGCCGCGCAGCATGAGCGCCACGCCGATGCCGCGATCGGTTAGCGTACATTTCATGCCGGGAAAAGCCAGCCCGTGATCGGTCGTGATGATCACCAGCGTGTTGTCCGCCAGCCCGGCCTGCGCCAGCGCGTCGAGCACTGCGCCCGCGCCAGCGTCAAGCTGCCGCGCGCTGGCGTGAAAGGCTGCCATGTCGTGCCGCGTGGCGGGCGTGTCTGGCACAGTCGGCGCGGGCGCGCAGTAGTGCGGTCCATTGCCAGGATCGGGAAATGGGCGGTGCGTTTCGAAAAAGCCGACCGACAGAAAGAACGGCTGCGGTGCCTGCGCGAGAAATGCTGTAACCTCTGGCGCAACCTGCTCGACATGGCTGCTGGCGGCCCACACTCGATCATAGCCAATGACGGACGGATCGCGGGCGATGTGCTGCATGCCGAATAGCGCCGAGTAGTAGCCAGCTTCGCGCAGTGTGTGGAGCATGTGCTGGCGATAATCGTTGAGCGCAAAGCCGCGGTGCGCCAGCCCCAGCATGCCGCTGTTGTGCGGGCTTTGTCCGGTCAGTAGCGCGGCCCGGCTTGGTGAGCACGTTGGCGCGGCGCAGAACGCCTGGCGGAACAGCACGCCCTGTTCAGCGAAGCGCTGGAGATTAGGCGTCGCCACCGGAAAGCCGTAGGGCTGGATCGCGCGGCCTGTGTCATGCGAGTGAATGTACAAAATATTCGGTTGGTTCATAATGTTCCTCAAAGAAGTGCAGGCACTCTCCGCTCGTGCTACATCGCCGTTCCGAAGCGGGCCACGTCAAACGCGCTGATGTCGATCTCCGGCGCGCGGCCTGTCATAATGACCGGCGGTGACTTTGCCGCTGTACGGGCCGAGTTGCAGGCCAGTTGCTCCATGACCGGTCGCAAGTACCACGTTGCGGATGCCCGGTACATGACCGAGTACTGGCAGTCCGTCGGGCGTCGCGGGTCGCAGCCCGACCCGCACCTCACGCAGCCGAGCGTCGCGCAGGCCGGGTGCCACGCGCAGCGCCTCACCTAATACCTCGTGAATGCCAGCAACGCTGGTGAAAGGCGCAAAGCCCGAACCAGTCTCGCGCGTGGCGCCCACGACCACCCGGCTGTCCGGCCACGCGACCATGTAATGACCGTGGTAGGGCGTGATGACCGGCCAGGTGCTGGTGTCGGTGCCCGGCAGGTCGAGATGGATAATCTGGCCGCGCTGCGGCTCGACCGGAATGCGAACACCGAGTTGTGCGCCGAACGCCGCCGACCATGCGCCGCCTGCAATCGCCACGGCATCGGCGGTGATGGTCGTGCCATCCACCTCTACGCCGGTCACGGTGTTGTTCTGCATTGCCAGACGCTCCACACTGGCCGAGCGAACCTCCAGCCCGCGCGCTATAGCCGCCTGGCGCAGCGCCGCAGCGAGCAGCCGCCCATCGACCCGCGCCGGCATGGCGGTAGAACAGCGCCCCTCGAACGTCGGCCAGCGGCGGGAATAACTGGCGGGCTTCGGCGGATGAGACTTCATGCAAATCTTCCGGCGCGGGTGTGCCGCGCTGTTGCTGGCGCGCGAAGATGACTCGCCGCGCCTCGGCATACGGCTCCACTTCGTCCTCACTCACTGCTACCTCCAGCTGGCCGCATACGGCGTAACCCGTGTCGCTGCGCCGTCGGCAGCCAGGTCGTTGACCAACGTCGGGTAATAATCAACCGCGGGCACGGCAAAGGCAAACCATGCGTCCGAGCCACGGCTGCTCGTTTCGGGCGCGAGAATACCGGCTCCTGCGCTAGTTGCCCGGCCAGCGTCGTCGCGATCAATCAACAGCGTGCGCGCGCCGCCACGCACCAGATGGTACGCGACCGACGCGCCGACAACGCCACCGCCAATCACAAGTGCGTCATAGTGCATATAACTTCCTCAATGTTCAATGGCCGCGATCCATAAAATATGTTGAAACACTCTACCACAGGAACGGCGCAGCGTTGCGGTCCATGTGTAATCAATCATACTTCTCCGACTTACGACTGATCTTTGCAGATGTTCCTTCACCACCTGCGACGCGCCATCATGGTTGAACGTCTTGATGGCTGATGTCGCCAGTGCATGGTGCTGCTAGCGCATCAAACAAATCATTCGTTAAGGAGCAAACGATGAGAAGAAGTGTTCGTTGGGCGGCAATGGTGGCATTGTGCATGTGCGCATTTATCATGGGCATACCGGGCAGCCCGGCGCAGGCACAGGCGCAATCACAACGTTGTTTTGTGGAAACAACCCGGTGCATCAGCGGGCGTATCCGCACCTTCTGGGAAAGCAATGGCGGGCTGTCAACGTTTGGCTACCCAATCACCGGTCAGCATTGGGAAACAATTGAAGGCGCGCCGTACCAGGTACAATGGTTCGAGCGCGCACGGCTGGAGTTGCACCCCGAGAATCCCGCGCCCTACGATGTGCTGCTCGGTCGGCTCGGCGTCGAACGGCTTGAGCAGCAGGGCCGCGACTGGACGACCTTTCCTAAGAGCGAGTCAGGCGTGCGCAACGATTGTCAATATTTCGCGCAGACACAGCACTTCGTGTGCGCTGCCTTTCTGGTTGGCTGGCTCACACGTGGGCTTGAGATCGACGGGCGGCCCGGCTACAGCACCGCCGAAAATCTGGCGCTGCTTGGGCTGCCGTTGAGTAAGGCGCAGCAAGAAACGATTGAAGGCAAATCGTACCAGGTACAGTGGTTCGAGCGCGGGCGGATTGAATTCCACCCCGAAAATCCCTCACCGTACAACATTCTGGGCGGACTGCTCGGCAGCGAGATTCGCGCCAATCAGCAGCCCTCGCCGGTCGCCGCGCCAACCGGACATATTGTGTACCTTGATCAGGATGGCATGACCGTCAAACAAATCAATCCAGATGGCAGTGGCGCGCAAACGCTGTTCATGGTGGACAAGCCGCAGAACGCCGAAGTGCTCATGCTCAGCGCGAATCAGGCTGGCTCGGCCTTCCTCTATGCTGTAGCTGATAATACGAGCGGGCTTCAGTACACGCTGGTGCAGAACGGCACAAAAACACCGATCGGCACGTTTTCGAGCCACCCGCGCTGGTCGCCGGATGGCTCCATGCTGGCGTTGCAACACTACGGCGAAGCGAACCAGGAAGGCGTCGTGGTGCTATACAACGTCGCGACACACACGGCGGACGAATTGCCGATCCGCGGCACGCCCGACTGGTTCCCCGATGGCCAGCGTCTGGTGTATGTCGAGCATGCTTTTTCCAACGATGGCACCTCCAGGCAAAACGTGCGCGTGTACAACATCGCGGCCCGCACCAGCGCCGTGCTGACGAACTTCACCGGGACGAATCGGGAGGCATGGATCATTCAGGAGGCGCATGTGCTGCCGGGCGGTCAGCAGGTGATTTTCTTCGGCGGGCAGTTCAAGAATCTTGGCGCGAGCGGCAACGGCATGCAGTGGTGGTGGGTTCCCGCGACAGGCGGCGATCCGCAGCCGTTCACTGATCCGGACGGCAACGGCGTGGCCGCCTACGCAGCGAGTCCGAACGGCGAATGGATCGCATCTGCCACGCAGATGCATGGCAGCGCCTGCGTGAGCGATGGAAGCGTGCTGATGCAAACGACCGATGTGCGCGGTGGCGTGGCCGCCGAAGCGCCACTCGCGCTGCCCACTCAGGAATCGCATGTATACATTAGCGGCCTGGGCTGGGAGCCAAACAGCAACTATCTTGCAGTAGGTGAACACACATACAGTTGTGCAAACGCTGGCAGCGGCCCGACGAACGTAAAGGACGAAATTTATGTCTGGAAGATTCGCCTGATTAATCAGAACGGCGCGACCTTCGTCAAGGTCGCGGACGGCTCGCAGCCAGTCTGGATTCCGTAGCACTACATGCGTTGCCACATGAACTGCACTGCTTTGAATACAGGACGGCCAATCTCAAGGCAGTGCAGTTCATGTGGCAACGCAAAGGGTACTGAAGTACGAGCCAAATGTGTACCGTCCTTGGTTTACATAAAATATATCGCGTTGCCGCATGCATGCCCTGTTTGTCTCCGACCGCATTACAATGGCATGAATCAACAAGACGTGCTACAATAGCAGCGAACATATGGTCTATGCATGATCATGTGTGCTGTGGTGACCCGCACCAGAAGACGCTGGAGCGTGCGATGTCGGAACTCATGCGCCAGAAACTTGATGAACTTGCAACCTTGCGCGAGGCGCTGGAAGCAACCTATGTCGAGGAATCGCAGGTTCGCGCCGAGCTGCTCGGCCCGCTGCTCGACGAGCTTGCGGCGCTTGAGAAAGCCTATCGCCCCCTGTACAAGGAGATCGCTGCCCACGAGGCTGCACTTGCGGCGGCCATCAAACGCATGACCGCGCAGACGGCTCAGCGGATCCACGCCCTGGATGCGCAACGCGTCGCCACCGATGCGCAGGCTGATGTTGTACATCTTTCCTCTTCGCGCTAAACTGCCGTGTTGCTTGCATGAACCAGCCATTTTTCACCTTGTTCAAACAGATGAATTGCATACCTCATTGTGCATTGCAGGAGCAATAATCATGACAATCATACAACCAGGCTATGTTCATGAGATCGAGGCGTGGCGCGCGCAGGCTGAGAAAAACCTGCGTGCCGATGATGGCTGGTTGACGCTGGCTGGCCTGTTCTGGCTGCATGAGGGTACGAACACCATCGGCAGCGATTCAGCGAGCGATATTGTGCTGCCGCTTCCAGCCCCGACACAGGTTGGCCACATTGACTTCGACGGCAATACGGCGACGCTTGTTGTAGCGCCAGAAGTAGATGTTCATGTCAACGATGCGCCGGTGACGCGGCAAGTGCTGCGCTCGGATGCTGATGGTACATCGAATCTCGTCACAATGGGCGCGTTATCATGGTCGATCATCAAGCGCGGCGCGCGGACTGGTGTGCGGCTGCGCGACAAGAACAGCCCGGTGCGGGATGCGTTCGGCGGGCGCGTTTGGTTTCCGGTCGATGAAACGTATCGTTTCGACGCAGCATTTGTGCCGTACGATCCACCAAAAATACTGGCAATCACCAACATTCTGGGCGATACCAGCGATGTTGCCAGCCCTGGCTATGCCGAATTTTGTTATGAGGGGCAGACGTATCAGCTTGACGCTTCGTCACTCGGGCCAAATGGTCTTCATTTCGTGTTCCGTGATCGCACCAGCGGCAGCGAGACCTACGGTGCCGCGCGATTCCTGACAGTGCCCGCGCCTGTCGATGGGCATGTTGTGCTGGATTTTAACCGCGCGGTCAATCCGCCATGCGCGTTCACGATCTACGCGACCTGTCCGCTGCCACCACGCCAAAATCATCTCCCATTTCCGGTGGTTGCTGGCGAGCGGTACCGCGAATCCGAGGGACATGCCTACTAGTGGTCGTCCACGGTGATTTTGATGTATCCTACTCCTCAGTATTTGGTGAGATAGAGGAGAGGGCAATGCGAAAGTTATACGTGGTCAACTTGACTGATGAAGAACACATAACACTACGTGAGCTTGTTCGCAAAGGCATGGCCTCAGCACGCAAAGTGACACGGGCTCATATCCTGCTTCAAGCCAATGATGGTGCGAGTGATCAAACCATTGCTGACACGCTGCATATTGGTCGGGCAACGGTTGAGCGTGTCCGTAAGCGCTTTGTTGAGGGTAATCTCGCACGGGCGCTCAATGATGCCAAACGTCCCGGTGCAAAGCGCAAGCTTGATGGCAAGCAAGAAGCGCTACTCGTTGCAACCGCTTGTTCCACGCCACCAGAAGGACGTGCTCGCTGGACCATGCAACTGCTTGCCGACAAGCTTGTTACCCTTACTGACCTTGAAGGCCTGAGTGATGAAACTGTGCGCCGCACGCTGAAAAAAACGCCCTCAAGCCCTGGCTTGTAGCCGGCATGGTGCCTGCCTACGGTGAGTGCTGAGTTCGTCTGCCATATGGAGGACATCCTTGACCTCTATGCCGAGGAATATATGGCTGACTATCCGGTGGTCTGTTTTGACGAAAGCCCCTATCAACTCATCAGCGAGACCCGTCCTGCGGTTGAAGCAGAGCCAGGCCACGTCGAGCGGATGGATTACGAATACAAACGCGAAGGAACCTGTAATCTGTTTGTGGTGTTTCAACCTCTACAGAACTGGCGGCACGTGACCGTCACAGCACAACGGACCAAGCAGGATTTTGCGCTACAAATGCGTGCGTTAGTTGACGTGCATTTTCCCAAAGCGATACTCATTAGCGTGGTGCTGGACAATCTGAACACGCACACGAAAGCTGCATTGTATGAAGCCTTCGAGCCACGTGAAGCGAAAAGGATTGCGGACAAACTTGAATTCCGCTATACCCCTAAGCACGGCAGTTGGCTGAACATGGCCGAATGTGAGTTTGCAGTCCTTTCACGCCAATGTCTCGACCGACGGCTGGCATCACAACACCTTGTCGCCCAAGAGGTTCTGGTGTGGGAGCACGCCCGCAATGATGCCAAAGGAACCGTCAATTGGCGCTTTACCACCGAAACTGCACGCAAGAAGCTGCGCCGCTTATATCCATCGCAATCATAGGGGTCAGCCACTAGGAATATCCCTTATTACAAATAACCTAAAAACCTTGTGTCGAGTGAGGAACCATGCTACACTCATAACAGACGCTTGTAGAGCAGTTGTTTTACGTCTGCGATCCTGCGGCGAACTCGGCAACGCTGAGCATCATAGAGCTCCCATGTTCATAACTTTATTACACATTGTAAAAATGAATAATGACATGGCCCCTCCGGGGGGGGCAGAACTGCTCTTCAAGCGTCCTTTTCTTTATACATATAGAATTTTTCATGAGTATAGTTAATACTTCTGCTTTCTCAAACAGTGTTCGTAAAAAGTTTGTTGGACTAAATGATTTCAGAGTTCTCGCAGAATTGCTACACGTTGACCATCATTATCTAATGCAGTTTCAGGAGAACATAAATGCTCACCGTAAATATGTGACATTCAGAATTCCTAAGAAAACAGGTGGTTACCGAGTTATTACAGCCCCTGTGAAAGAAATTAAGGATTTACAGAGAAAGATCAATAGCTTATTGCAGCAAGTTTATAAACCTAAGGGTCCAGCTCAAGGATTTGTTGCTAGCAAAAGTATTGTCTCAAATGCGCATCCTCATAAAGACAGAAGATATATTCTGAACCTTGACTTAAAGGATTTCTTTCCCACCGTTCACTTTCGTCGCGTTCTTGGTATGTTCATGGGAAATCCGTATTATGTTAGCAGGGAGATTGCGACATTTCTCGCTAAGGTTTGTTGCTACAAGGGAAAACTTCCACAAGGTGCTCCAACTTCACCAACAATCTCCAACATGATTTGTGCAAAGATGGATAGCCAGTTGCAATCATTAGCAAAGAGTCACAAATGCTTCTACACGCGGTATGCTGATGATATAACATTTTCTACAAATATAAGTTCATTTCCAACAGCGCTGGCTACTTTCAATGTTGCAGGCCAAGCGGAGATCGGTGCTGAATTAGCTCGAATAATTCAAGACAATGGTTTTATCATAAATGTAAAGAAAGTAAGGATGCAAAGGAGAACAACACGCCAAGAAGTTACGGGATTAACTGTAAACAAAAAGGTAAACGTAGATCAGAAGTTAGTAAGACAAGTTAGAGCAATGCTTCATGCTTGGAGAAAGTATGGTTATGACCAAGCTCAACAACACTTTGTAGTCAAATATGATAAAAAGCAAAGAGATCTACCACAAGATTATCCAATATTTAAAGCTGTGCTTAAAGGGAGAATTGAATTTATAGGTATGGTAAAGTCTAAAGACGACCCAACATACCTTAATTTTTTATGCCAATTCAACGATTTAGAGGCAGGTATTACTTCAATACGAAAACTGCCTTCTTCCGTTAGTGAAGATGAGGTTGAACAACAGAAAAAGCTTCTCGAAATTCATCGCAAGAATTTAAGAAGATATTTAGAACAAAAGGCAAATTTTGGCATACTCGCTCCACTACAAGTATATAATGGTATTGATGACTGTCGAGAGAATATAGCCGAAACAAAGAAAAAGTTGAGATGGTGGGGCATATTCGTAATTAACCATCCCGACGACGAAGAGAAGAATTAGTGAGTTGATTACTGATAAGGTTATCATTTCTGAGATAGTTGCCGCTAACTACATCTTTTCTCCTACAAATCTTTTTAGCTAAACCTGTATTTGCCCTCACCCCACCGCCATCACCAGCATGGTCATGTCGTCGTATTGCTCGGCGGCACGTTGATATACGGCAAGATCAACAAACCGCCGACACAGATAATCTGTGCGGCGGACAACAACATCACTGCCAGCTATCGATCGCTGATCACAACTTCATCGCGATACAGAAACCATTCACGATGAAGGTCCAGGTCGCCATCAATGCGCACAAGGCAGCTACCTTGCGGCACACTGAACACTTCGACCACGGTTCCGTACTGATTCACAATCACTGAAATGGATTTCCGACCTTGTCGAACAAATATCCGATCGCCAATATCAAGCATTTGCTTCTGTGGCTGCAATGCTGTTCCGTTCATCAGTTGCCTCTTTTCTCATTGCCAAACTGGAGATCATGTCATAACACTTTCGCTATAAGATTACGTTACAGAGAACATGGATATCATGCCATGCACTTCGCCAAACACCATTTGAGCACGCAGCAGCATCACTACGCTGCAACATTAGTAATGAGCCACGCTCGAAGCGTATCGCGCACTGCCAGCGCCGTTCGTCCGGTAGACTCCGGAACACGCGGATTTCCTTCAACGCGCCCGCAAAACTGCTTGCCATGTTGCCAGATAAACGCTGTATACTCCTGATTTTCAATCGAAAAGTGATACATGTGCCCTTGTCGACAGACGCTTACAGATCGATTTCTCATACTGCTACTCCTTCAAAGTACACAAGACATGTGGACGTTAGACAATTCGTTTTAACTCAGTCGAATGTCACATCAGCCTTCCAGCACGCGTCACTATGTCGATTAAAAAATGTGAAATGCACCACCCGCGCACGCATATCAATCTGATGCCCTCCCCAGCGCCAATCAGGTGCAAGTTTGCCGTCGCTACGCGTCGCAGGCATAGGCGTAGGCAGCGACGCCGAGACATCAGATTCATTAACATGGACGACAAAGCTGGCACCACCATTGGGCGCAAAGACAACCACCGGATATTTGACTGGCATGAATAGCCTCCTACCGGAATTCACCCATCGACAATAGCGAGCGAAACACCATGCGCGAAACGCATGTATCTGCATACTACGTGCGTTCACGCTATTACTGATCGTTCAATTCAATCGCATCACATGTGGGGATGCGCAGGATTGTAAGCAACACCACCGATGTATAGGGGGTCTACAATACTGTTTTCGCAATAAAGCGGTTCGTAAACCGCCTGAGAGAATCAGGCGGCAGAGGCGAGCAACATGCTCGATACGACAGGACGATACCTTAATGAGAAAGATAATGACTAACTATAGCATAGATATGTATTCCATGCTATAGGCGGAACAAGCAGAAGCGAGTAGAGGTTAAGAAAATCGCGCGATTCTCAACAAACCACGAGAATCTTTATGTCAATTAAAGCCCGCGATACAGCCATATGTGCTATACTTATGGTATTATTTTCAGGTGTATTTTACATCTCCGTTGCCGGCCTTTATACTTCATTATGTCACCTGGCGCATGACCATAGATCAAGCGGTTCGTGATAAAGGGCTGCTGGCTCGTACGCAGGCGCGACTGGCATGGCAATAGAAACATCAATTCGGATGGTGCCATTGTTCCCCTACGATAATTATCTTGCCCTTACGAAATACATTCGACCCCGCTCGGCTGCCGGGTCTACTAGCAAGGAACCACGGCAATGATGCACGACCATAGCGCAGCCCATGAAGGCTGGTACTACGACCCGTTTCACCAACAACCGGTGTTTGTGTTTTGGAACCAGACCAATTGGAAAGCACGTTTTGTCTGGCAGGCTTCTCATGGGGAGGTCTCGCCTGCATCAGGCGAGGGGCTTGGGATACAAGATGAAACGCTCACCCTTGACATGTATCATCGGCTTGTCCCACTTACACAGCCAGCCACAGACGATTATACCAGCACTGGTGGTTGCGCCATTCGTGGGTTGTATGGCATGCGCCACCTGGTACAAGTCAAACCTGCCATGGGCGGCCAGGGCGTCTTCATCCAGGCACCTGCTATAAATCATAATGGTCAGTGTGACCCGTTGTGCCAGGCGGTATGGTTATCCGACGACGAAATCCCCACTATTATTCGCGCGCTGCAGGCACGGCGGCGTGAGATTCTCAGAGGAGGGGATACGAGAGAAGCACAGAGTGAGAATGAAGCATGAGCGATGAAGGTCAATCTAATCAGCGGCTTATGAGTATACTTCGTGATGTCGAGGTTCAATACGACATGACGAAGAACGATCTCTCAGATCAGGAGATGCTTGCGTTCTGGTCAACATTGTGGAGGCTTTCCGAAAAGGTTATTGCAGATCATCGTCGGCTAAAGATCGCCGATCGAAAGCGCCAACGAACCCGCTGATCGATGGGCAATGTAATGGAGGAATATGTATGAACTGGTTTCATCGGTTACGTGTACAACTACTTCCGGTAACCCGCGCCGGAGCCCAGAAGCAGGTCGACGCTGCAGACCAGGCACTCGCCAAATTACGAACCGAGGTCGCATCTTTGCCAGCAGATGAACGGGCCGCACACGCGCGGGACATTCAGGCGCTCGTCACTGAACAAGCGCGTGTCCGCAACATTCTGTCGGATGCGCTCGATGATCGTGCTGAGCGATAGGTGTTGCAGGGTAAGGCAGGGAAAACAGAGCGATATCACCGAACTGCCATCACCAGCATGGTCATGTCGTCGTACTGCTCGGCAGCGCCTTGATATGCGGCGAGATCGGCGAACGTCCCCGAACAGAGCACGTCGGCGGATTCGCGCGACATGCGACAGAATCACTGCCGTCAACTGTTCGAGATCGAAGCGCTGATCATGTTCGTTCAGGATGTCCATCAAGCCATCGGTGTACAGCACCAACTTGTCGCCCGCCGCAAGGTCAAGCTGCTCCTCCGACAGCCGCAGTTCGTCATCCCCGAAGAAGTCCCAGAGCATGCCCATCCCACCGAGCGGATGCGCCGCACCGGCGCGGATGAGCAGCGGGTAGTCATGACCGGCACGGGCGTAGCACAGACGATGCGTGGCTGCGTCCACCACCCCATAGAACACCGTCACGAACATGTGCGGATCGCCAAGCTTCGCGCAACAATCGGTTCACGTTCAGCAGCACCCGGCGTGGCGACGGCTCGCGGCGCGCTTCGGCCAGCAACAGGCTGCGCGACAAGGCCATGTACAGCGCGGCGGGCATGCCCTTGCCGGACACATCGGCGATAACGATGCCAACGCGGTTCGTATCGAGCGTGAAGATGTCGTAGAAGTCCCCGCCGACCTGCCGGGCGGGCTGGTTGCAGGCTGCAAAGGTGTAGCCGGGCAACATTGGGAACGTGCGCGGCAAGACGCTTTGCTGCACCTGACGGGCCAGTTCCAACTCGTGCTCAAGCCGCTCCTTGGCGACAATCTCGGCCTGCGCCGCTTCAAGCTGCACAATCTTCTCGCGCAATTGGTCGATAAGTTGAGCGCGCTGGATCGAAAGCGCGGCCTGATTAGCCAAAGAACGTAACAGCGCCACCGCGCCTGGCGCAAAGCGCGCATGGCGGGTCGAATGGACGATCATCACGCCAACCTGCTGCCCTTCGGCAATCAGCGGGATGCACAGGCCAGCGCGTAATTCCGCGCCTTCAACGTCGGCATGGCGCGGCGGAATGCCGGGCGGCCAATCGTTGAACGGCTCCGGCATGCCATCAGAACTTACGCTGCACATCGCCTCAGGATCGATATGTTGATGTAACAAAGCCGCGTCCCAACCACTCACCGCCAGCACTTCCGCCGCGCCCGACTCGTGTGTCAGATACAGAATCGCCCGATCTGCATCGCCAAGCTTGCACGCCAGGCGGCAGACGCGCTGCACCAAGTCAGGAAGTGCCGTCGAGGTAATCAGCGCCTGGCTCATGTCCTGCAAGGAGATCAATGCGGTGGTGCGCTGCTGCAACACCCGGTTGGCAGACTTAAGCTCGGCCAGCTTGCGCTCCAATGTCGCGTTTGCATCGGTCAGCGCGCGCTCGCTGGCGGAAAGCAACTGGTAGGTGCGCCGCAAATCGTCGGTAGCGGCGTGCATAGCGTCGTCCAGCGGCAAAAAACCTTGCGCCGCCAGGCGCGCGAGATATTCCTCGATTGGCAAGGCGCTCGGCTGTTCGAGCATATCGGGCACGCCAGCGTCGGCATGAAACACGTCAAAGGCGGTGACCTCCTGCTGCCGCCCGGTGAAGCCGCAGGCCGCACAGCCCGGCGCATGATGCAGCATCGCCTCATGCTCAAGCGCGTAGCGGAGCAAGAACGCTCGCTGACCCTCGTTCGACACCACCGGCTGTTTGCACACCGGGCAGAGCGTCTGATGTCGCTGCACTGCCACCACCCACCGTAGGCCGCCAAGTTGCTCCGGCGTGGCCCCGAGGTCGAGCAGATGCCGCGCAACGCCCGCGCCACGAAAGATCGTATCAACTTGCGAAACGACGCGCACGCCTCCATGGGCAGCATCCAACGCCGCCGAGGTCGTCTGATCGCATAGCCGGTCGATCACCAGCATGTCAGGGCGACGCCGGGTGACGGTTGCAATGATGTCGGCATACGAATCGCCGGGCTTCACCAGCGCCAGTTTGATGCGACGCTTGAGGTGATTGGGAATGCGGATGAACGCTTTGTCGTCGGCGACAATAGTTGCTGTGGCGCTCGGAAATGTGTCAAAGAATGAACGCAGCAGCACGCGCAGCATCGCCGAGCGTCCGCTCGCCAGCACGCCGCCCGGACTCGCTGCAAGTGGGCGCGGATCAAGCCCGGCGACCACGGTCAGCCCCGGCTCATCATGGAGCAGCCGATCCATCAACATGGCAAGCTCTGGCAGGTGAAAGAAGTCGTCCAGTTTCAGCATCTGTCCCCACCTCGTGATGTCACAACGGCATGGCTCTGCATGCCTCTCATGATAGCACCTTTGTTCAATAGACGGCGCGCACCATACTTTCGCTTTTTCCCTCTCCCTCAATCCTTCTCCCATTAGAAGAGGGAAGCTGTGGCAACCGCAGGGTGAGGGGTACTGCATGAATAATGTTGGCCCGTAATGTGTAACAACTTCACTGCAAGGTACTCCTTGCGACAAGAGGTGTTTGCATTCTTGCGATGAAATGAAAGGAACAGCAAACCATGGCCGATATCAACCGTACGGCGGACGCAGCATGGCAGGGCGACATTCGGGGCGGCAAAGGAAATATCAGCACCGGCAGCGGCGCGCTGAAAAACACGTCCTATAGCTTTAGCACGCGCTTCGAGCAGGAGCCGGGCACCAATCCAGAGGAGCTTATTGCAGCCGCGCACGCCGCATGTTACACCATGAATCTCTCGGGGACACTCGGACGCAAAGGCTACAAGCCGCAAAATCTTGAAACCCACGCGACATGCACGGTCGCCCCGAAGCAGGGCGGCGGATTTCAGATTACGCGCATTCAGCTTGTAACACACGCCAAGGTCGACGGCATCGACGACGATACATTTCAGCAGATTGCGAAGGAGGCCGAGCAGACCTGCCCGGTGTCGAACGCGCTGCGCAGTGTTCCTGAGATTAGCCTCAATGCCAAACTAGAGTCGTAGAAGGAGGATAGACGATAGTCATGACGAAGGACAAAGGACGAAAGTATTAAAACCTTCGTCCTTCGTCCTCCCTCATTCGTCTTCCCTCTACACTGTCGGCCTGATGTTGTGATTCATACGGAACAGATTCGTGGGATCGTACGTATTTTTGAGCGCAACGAGTCGGTCATAGCTCGCCCCGTAGGCCGCCCGCACGCGCTCCTCACCTTCATCCGCCGTCAGAAAGTTCGAGTACACGCCGCCGGTCGAAAACGGGCACACTGCCTGCCAGAACTCGCGCGTCCAGCCGACATGACGATCGTTCTCCCCTGCATCAATCCATGACGACTGGATGTTCATGACGAACGCCGCATCGCGATGGCTTGCAGCAGTTTCATGCCCGCCAACCCGGCTAATTGCGCCGCCGAGTTGGAAGATCAGCACCGCACTAAGCGGCGACGATAGCTGATTCGCGTAGCTGATCGCAGTATCAATCAAATCGCCGCTTATGTAAAATAGATATTCTGATTTCCAATAATACTGCCGACCGGACGGATTAGCAGTGTCAAACATGACCTGATGATTCACAAATGGCTTTGGCATGATGACGTCAGTAGCTGGCGCGCCGAACTCCTTGATTGGCCGCATCAACCGCTCGCCTTCTTGAACTGGCCCGGCATAGCAGGCGGCAACGCCAACCACCGGCTTGCCGTGAATCTCTTTCGGTATGAACGGTGCGGGCGGCGCGATCCGAAGCAGTGCCATGGTGGTCAGTTCATCAGGCGCGGCGGCAGCCCAATCACGGTAGAAGCGCAGCACGTCGCGGGCCTGCTCCATCGGGTACAACACCATGCCAGCCATGACAGTTGGGCCGACCGGGTGCAGTTCAAATTCGAACGACGTAACCACGCCAAAGTTGCCGCCGCCACCACGCACCCCCCAGAAAAGGTCCGCGTTTTCGGTTTCGCTGGCCGTGCGCAGCTGCCCATCGGCAGTGACAATATCGACCGAGCGCAGGTTGTCGCATGTCAGACCGTGTTTGCGCGAAAGCCAGCCAAAGCCGCCGCCGAGCGTCAAGCCAGCCAGGCCGGTGGTCGAAACGATGCCGCCCGGTGTTGCAAGGCCATACACTTGCGTCTCATGGTCGAGGTCACCCCAATTGACGCCCGGCTGTACGCGCGCGGTGCGCGTTGCGGGGTCCACATGGATGCCTTTCATGCCCGACAAATCAATGACCAGACTGCCATCGCACAATGCACTGCCAGCGATGTTATGGCCGCCACTGCGCACCGCCAGCACCAGATTGTGCTCGCGGGCAAAGTTGACTCCTGTGACGACATCCGCGCTGCCGGTGCAGCGGGCGACCAGCGCAGGCTTCTTCTGAATCATGCCGTTCCAGAGCGCGCATGCTTCAGCATAGCCAGCATCGCCGGGCTGGAGCAGCGGACCACGCAGGCGCGCCTTGAACTCCTGAATCGCTCCATCGTCAATACTTGCGACCACTTTGCTCGTTTCGATCTGCGTCTCAACTGCCATGATATGCCTCCTTTGGCTGTGTTATATGGACAGTGTAGCAGACGCAGCGTTCGCAAAGCGTTCGGCGCAGCGTTCGTTGCCGATTGATTTACGCGCTTTTGTAGAGTTCACCGCAAATCAGATTTGCTCTCTTTTCGTTGGCGTGACTATTTCACAGAAAGCTCTGCACCTAGTTGTTGCATCAAGTCCAATAAATCAGGCCCGCCCCATTGTTCAACGAATTTACCGTTTTCGATGTGAATCACATCCACCAGACCAACGACTATTTGTCTACCTGTTGGCGCAATACTCAGAAATTCGCCCTCATGGGTGGCACGAATCGTCGAGCGAAAAGCAACCCGGTCATCTTCGGCAATAATTTCTTCAATAGTGAGCTGAATATCGGGAAAGGCGGTGCGAAAGCTGGTAAGAAGCTGTTTTTGCCCATCACGGGTCAGCGGTTCGGTGGTCGGAGAACGATGTCGCTGGTAGTTTGGCGCAAGAAAAGCATCAACTGCCGCCGGATTCTGCTTATCGCATACCTCTTCGATGTAACGGCGCAAGAGTACTTTGTTTTCTTCTGCTGACATGCGCTTTTTCTCCTTTGTGTTGTCCGGTCTCATTAGTGCAATTGCAGATTGTAGATTGTAGATGTATTGTTTCATAACCTTGGCGCATGCCCGCACCCCGTCGCGTGCGCGCCACCCCGCTCCCGTCGCGACGGGAGCGGGGTCGGTGGTGAGGGCCACATGCGCTAACCTATTGAAGCATTACACATCGGCATAGACCTGTTCGATTGCTTCACCGACCGCGCGATGCAGTGCTGTGCGTTCGCGCCCCAGCAGTTCTGTATAGATCGCCTGCTGCGTGAGCGCGTGCCGGAACGCGAACTGATCAGATGACTCCTCGATGACGAGGTGGGCCGCGACCATCTCCTTGATCAGCTGCAGCAGTTCAACCTCGCTAACCGGCTCCAGGTGTTGGAGCAACTCGAATGCAAACCGGCGACCTACCACTGCTGCCAGAGTCAGCACCTTGCGCGCGGCAGAGCTGAGATGCGCAACCCGGCGCTGCACAGCATCTTGCAGGCTACGGGGGATGTGTAGCTCTCCGCCCGGCTTGCAATCCCAAGCGCCGTTCACATACGCGATCTCATCTGCGGCAACAAGCGATTTGAGCAATTCTTCAATGTAAAAAGGGTTACCTTCAGCCAGCGTGTAAATCGCGTCGAGAAACTCAGTGCGTACCGGGCAGCCAGCACCGAAGATCGCTTCAAGCATCGCCGCGACCTCGTCGCGGGTCAGTTGAGCAAGGAACAATTCATGAACAAGTCGCGCGCGGTCAAGCTGCGCCAACCAACCGCGCAATGCGGAATCGACCTCATCGCTGCGATACGTGCCGATCAGCAGCAAGGGCTGGTCAGCGGCACGCCGGAGCAGATAGAGGAGCGCATTAAAACTGCCTTCATCGCACCAGTGCAAATCTTCAATGATGAGCAGTAGTGGTGCTTGCTCATTGTGCGGGATGAGGCAATGGGCCAGCGCAGCAAGCAGGCGCTGCCGCTCCTGTTCCGGTTCAAGCGCCAACGATAGCCGAGGATTGGCTGGCGGAGGGATGAGGCCGGGCAGCAGCGGAAACAGTTCACGGGTGAATGGCCCGACCTGGGATGCGACAGTCTCAGGCGAGCAGGTAGCAAGGCGGGACCGCACAAGTTCGATCAGTGGCGCGTACGGCGAGGAACTGCTTTCGGGGAAGCAGTTGCCCTGCAATACCTGAAGCCCACGAGCAGCAGCATACGTTCCGGCCTCAGCGAGCAGCCGCGATTTACCCATGCCAGCCTCGCCAGCAATCAAGGCGATCCGGGCGCTGTTGCCGATTGTTTCACCGATCAGGCTTTGGAGCGCTGCCACCTGTAGTTCGCGTCCTATCAGCACCGGACAAATAATCAGTTGTGTGAAAACTCCCGTCATTGTGGGTATTGGCAGCGCATGACAAGATACGCCAACAGCGACTGCTGCCGCAGCGTCAACGCACCATGCAGGGAACGACTGCCATGGACAAGTTCAAACGTGCCGAATAGCGTGATGTGGAGCGGAGATGTCACAGCTGTGCTCTCCTTTTCATCGTGTTGCTTGTATTATACGTTTGGCGTCAACAGCAGATTGCGGCGGAGCCGATCAGTTGGCGTTACGGCAGATGCACCGTGGCAAGTAGCAGCGCGTCGTCGCCCGCCGCGCCATCGCCAGGATGGTCGGCATGCAACGGCAGCCGCTGACCGTTTGTTGGGTCATACACGCCGACGTACAGCCGGTAATCTCCCGCCGGAAGATCGGACGGCAGCGGCAGTGCCAGCATGGACGTGTATAACTGCTGTGCCTTCCATGGGCTTGAAGCAAGCGGAAGATCGACTTGCGCAACGCGATCCCCATTCGCATTCAAGAGATGCGCGAATAACATCATGCCGGGTTTCAGCGCGTCATGCGTGGTCCAGAATAATTGGTAGCGCAGCCAGCCAGGCGATTCTGCTGTATCGCGCGCTGCGGAGCGCAGCCGCAGATTGGGGCCAAAATCGGCAATTAGCGGCTGATCGAGCAGCGCCCACTGAGCGTTTACATGTTCGACCGGCAGCACCGTAATCGTCCCAAGCGTCGCGTCGGGAGCGCTGTTCAGCAGCGGCAGTGCTGCGCCGCCCTGTCGGGCATGCAGCGCTACATGGAGCGTGTATGTGCCGGGCGGCATGCGCGCGCCCGCCGTCACCGCAAACCCAAGCTCAGACGGCGTATATTGCGTCCAATCGCCATCCTGCGTGTAGCAGAACGGCTGCACATCGCCAACGCTGCGGCCCTGCGCGTCGCGCACCTCAAGTTGCACCTCGTATGCGCGCGCTATCTGCGAAGAAATATTCCAATAGAGCGAAACAAAGGCAGTCTGTCCGATCTCAAGCTGAGATTTGCCGAGATCGTAGCCAAGCAATTGCGGTCCATGTTGCCATTCATGGCGCGTCGGATGCTGCGGCAGCGGCAGCGCCAGCGCATCCCAGAGCGAGAAATCGTACTGCTGCCAGTGGTCGAAATTGTCGCTGTACGTGCGCAACGCAAACGTCTGCGTCGGATGGTCAGGCGGTTTGCGGCTGTAAATCTCGATTCGCATGTCGCCATCCACCAGCACGCGCCCGAAAGGATGATATGTTTTACGTATCTGCTTGACATCCAGTCCTATCGGATTTAACGCACGCGCCGCAAGAAAATAGTAATCTGGATCATGCTCACAGCGATACGCACCGCGCGTGTACCAGCCGGTAACAAGCTCTTCCTCGTTGCTGTAATAGCAGCCATCCAGCACACCTTGCGCGTACAAAGCGCCAATGACCTTCCAACCGGTAGTGTGTGGAACCCCAAACCCGCTTCCACTCGGCGATTTAGCAATATGACCTACCATGTAAATCGCGGGCAGATCGCCGGGCCAGTCGCGCCAATTCTCGGTATCCTGATCGATGAACATGAGATAAACATACGGCACCGCCAGCAGCAGTATTGCCGCGCCACCCGCCACTATCGGCACTTGAAGCCAGCGCCATGATCGCGTGCGCAGCCAGGCAAGCGCCTGCACAAACGCGTAGCTCGCCAGCAGCATGGCTGCCACATCCATGACGTAGAAGTGCGTATTTGGGTGTATTATCACAAAGGCCATGGCAACGAACCCGCTGCCAAACCACAGCAGCAGCATCCGCAGCAGCGCGGGCGTAGCCGGGGCGAGGACGAGCATTGCCAGCGGCAGCCCGAACGCCACCACCGCCCAGTTACCAATGACTGGCGCAGCAAAGCCATCTGGCATAAACAGCAGCAGCGCGCAGCCAACAACTAGCATGAGCGCGCCCGACGCGCCCAGCCAGCGTGGCCGCACGAACAGCCACAGCCACACCAGCATGCCGATCACCAATGTGACGCCAATTGCAACAATTTGAAACGTCGTGTTGTAGAGCGTCACGCTGACGAAATATGGCGGAAGGTTGTTGTAAAACGAGAGGGCTGTGCCGTCATAGCCGGAACGAGTGGCCAGGTAGTGCACCGTTTGCTGAAAATGCTCATTCAGCACGAACGGCACATAGAAACTGGCGACGAGCGCGGCGGCAACCGCAACTGCCGGCCCCACCATGCGCAGCCATGTGGTCCACATCCAGCCGCGCCTGCCTCCACCCGCCACGGCTAGCCACACCAATGCTGGAAGCACAACCATGCCGTCGTAATGCGCCAGCAGGGCCACTGCCACAGCAAGTGCAGCCGCAAACAGATAGCGCCGCGGACGAGCAGCGCCGCTGTAGAATTGCCACATGCACCAGACCGCGCCGATGTGCAGCAGCACCACCGCGCTTTGATATTGCACGATGCGCCCGAACCCGACAAGATAGCCATCGACCGCCGCCAGCGCCATGACGACCATGCCGATCAGCGCCGCCTCACGCTCGCCCCGCGCGGCAAACAGATCGCGGGCCAGCACGAACACGCCGAGCAGCACGCCAATCGCGGCAATCGCAAACGGCAGCCGCGCAATGCTCTCGTTGATCGTTCCAACCAGCGACAGCAAGCCCGCTGGCAGCAGCACCTCCAACGGCCCTTTCTTATGCAGCAGCAGAATCGTGTCCTGCCCGTCGAATACGCCGGTCGCCATGAGCATAGCGCGCGCTTCGTCGCCCTGAAATTCCGAACTGCCGAGATGCATCAGGCGCATGGCGCTGCCGTACGCAAGAATGAGCAGGACGATCGGCGCAAATGGCACACGCCACCGCACCGCATGCGGAGCCGCTGGCTGCCGCAGCCAACTCACTGCCGCGACGACGCTGAGCGCATCGCAGGCCGCGACAACGGACCAGCGCGGCGGCGGACCCGGCAGCGCGTGCAACGCGAGCAGCAGCGGCACAGCCACCACAACGCCACCACACGCTGCGAGGAACAGGCGTGTCAGCGGACGCGGCTCGTCGCTGAACAGCGCCAGTGCCGACAACGCGCCCGGCAGCCCTAGCAGCAGCAGCGCAGACCCACCGCGCACCACGAGTGGCAGCGCGCCAATGAACAGAAGGTGAGCGAGGGCAAATAGCGCGCTCACAAGCAGCAATCGAAGAGAAAAAAAGTGTTTTGATATTAATTGGGATTGTTGGAGATGAGCACCCTGCAAAATATCCGCTCCATGCGCGCAAACAGTCATCCAAAAACGTCACGCGATCGCGGCTACTATAGCACACTCTGGGATGGTCACAATGCACTCCGTACAACCAAATACAGTTGCTACATCATCACGATCATGCTATTGTTATCGTTAAATAATGACCTGCTATGCTGTACTTCAACTCATTGATACAACAGGATGGTTCCCATGTCTAACTCACCTTCATCTAAAGCAGCACTCGACGCGCTGCTTGGCAACGCGCACGCCGACTCGCCCCTGCTCGACGTGCAGACCAAGGCACCCGGCCCACAGGGCAGCCTGCCGTTCAAGGAAGAACAGTTGCGCGAAGAGCCGAGCGGCAATCTGTTCGCATGGAGTCAGAACGTCGGCATGGGCTGGGACCCCGACGAACTAAACCGCCCGCAGGTGCTGATTCTCAGCACGCAGGGCGGCATCCGCGCGCCCGACGGCAAACCGATTGCGCTGGGCTACCATACCGGCCACTGGGAAGTTGGTTTGCTTATGCAGGCCGCCGCCGAGGAGCTGCGGGCGAATGGCGCGATGCCGTTCGCAGGCTACTGCACCGACCCGTGCGACGGGCGCTCGCAAGGCACCGAGGGCATGCTCGACAGCCTGCCGTACCGCAACGACGCCGCGATGGTCTTCCGCCGCCTGATCCGCTCGCTGCCAACCCGCCACGGCGTAATTGGCGTGGCGACCTGCGACAAAGGGCTGCCCGCCATGATCATGGCGCTGGCTGGCTCGCCGAATTTGCCGTGCGTGCTGGTGCCGGGCGGCGTCACGCTGCCGCCCACCGAGGGCGAGGACGCTGGTAAGGTTCAGACGATTGGCGCGCGCTTCGCTCATGGTGAAATGACCCTGGCAGAAGCGGCAGAGATGGGCTGCCGGGCATGCGCCTCGCCGGGCGGCGGCTGCCAGTTCCTCGGCACCGCTGCGACCTCGCAGGTCGTCGGGGAGGCGCTGGGGCTGACGCTGCCGCATGCCGCGCTCGCGCCATCGGGCCAGCCGATCTGGCTCGAAATGGCGCGCGGCTCGGCGCGCGCGTCGATTGAATTACACCGGCGCAAGCTCAAAACCCGCGATATCCTGACTCCTGACGCCGTTCATAACGCCATGATCGTTCACGCGGCGTTCGGCGGCTCGACCAACCTGCTGCTCCACATCCCGGCTATCGCGCATGCGGCCGGACTGCCGCGCCCCTCTGTTGACGATTGGATCGAAGTTAATCGCAGCGTGCCGCGCCTGGTGGACGTGCTGCCGAACGGCCCGACCAATCACCCAACCGTGCGCGTGTTCCTGGCGGGCGGCGTGCCAGAAGTCATGCTGCACCTGCGCAAACTCGGCCTGCTGCGGGAGGATGTGCTGACGGTCAGCGGCCAGCGGCTCGGCGCGGTGCTCGACTGGTGGGAAGGCTCCGAGCGGCGGGCGCGGCTGCGGGAGCTGCTGCAAGAGCGCGACGGCGTTAACCCGGATGACGTGATCATGTCGCCGGAGCAGGCGCGACGCGCGCGGCCTGACCAGCACGGTGACGTTCCCGCGCGGCAACCTTGCGCCCGAAGGCTCGGTGATCAAGAGCACTGCGATTGACCCAAGCGTGGTGGACGCCGATGGCGTGTACCGCAAAACCGGGCGGGCGCGCGTGTTCACCCGCGAGCGAGACGCGGTGCGGGCGATCAAGAGCCACGGGCCGGATCAGGTCGTGGCGGGCGAAATCATCGTGCTGATCTGCGGCGGGCCGCTTGGCACCGGCATGGAGGAGATTTACCAGGTCACGTCGGCGCTGAAGTTCCTGCCGTGGGGCAAGCAGATCGCCGTGATCACGGATGCTCGCTTTTCAGGCGTGAGCACTGGCGCGTGCATCGGCCATGTCAGCCCGGAGGCGCTGGCGGGCGGCCCAATCGGCAAAGTGCGCGACGGCGACACGATCGAGATCGTGGTCGACCGCACCACGTTGCATGGCACGCGTCAACTTTATTGGCGAAGGCGAGCGGACGTTCGCGCCAGACGAGGGCGCACAGATATTAGCTGCCCGGTCGCCGCGCGACGATCTCGCGACACACCCGGCCCTGCCGAATGATACGCGGCTGTGGGCCGCGCTCCAGCAGGTCAGTGGCGGCGTGTGGGGCGGCTGCGTGTATGATGCTGACGCGGTGGTGGCGGCGCTGGCTAGCGGCGGGGCGCAGCATGTGACGCCCGACGAGGTGTAACGGGGATGATAACAACGGGGCAGACACATTGGTCTGCCCCTCCACAATGATGTTCATTGATTTTCATTGGTACGGGCGCACCCATGTGCGCGCCCACAATGGTGTTCCTGGCGCTATTCCTGCCCTTCATCCGGCAGCGCCTGCCGCAACAACGCCTCGGCCTCTTCCGAAGTTGTGCCCAGCACCTCCGCGACGGCGGAGGGTAGCGTGGTATCGCCACTGGCTTGCCACAACCGCGCCATGCTGCGAAGCGTGATAGCAAGACCATGTTCATCCTTGAATGACCATGTAATCTCAAGGTCTTTCAGTAAATAGCTACGCGCTTGCGCCCACTGCCGCTGCTCCTGCGCGACCACTCCCCAACTGGTGGTAGGTGCTCGCCTGCTGTAGCGGTCGTTGAACTCCACTTTACAGCGCCAGCGCCTGCTGGTAATACTGCTCGGCTTGCGCCCACTGCCGCTGCGCCTCGGCGACGATCCCCAACTGGTGGTAGGTTGCCGCCTGCTCGTAGCGGGCGTTGAACTCCACTTTCAGCGCCAGCGCCTGCTGGTAATACTGCTCGGCTTGCGCCCACTGCCGCTGCGCCTCGCGCGACCATCCCCAACTGGTGGTAGGTTGCCGCCTGCTCGTAGCGGGCGTTGAACTCCACTTACAGCGCCAGCGCCTGCTGGTAATACTGCTCGGCTTGCGCCCACTGCCGCTGCTCCTGCGCGACCATCCCCAACTGGTGGTAGGTTGCCGCCTGCTCGTAGCGGGCGTTGAACTCCACTTTCAGCGCCAGCGCCTGCTGGTAATACTGCTCGGCTTGCGCCCACTGCCGCTGCGCCTGCGCGACGATCCCCAACTGGTGGTAGGTGCACGCCTGCTCGTAGCGGGCGTTGAACTCCACGTAGATCGCCAGCGCCTGCTGGTAATACTGCTCGGCTTGCGCCCACTGCCGCTGCTCCTGGGCGACCATGCCCAACTGGTGGTAAACTCCTGCGGACACTTTTTTTACAGCTTCCTGCGGATAATGCGTGTTGATCTGCAAGATTGACAACGCTTGTTGATAAGTCTCTTCTGCCTCAGCATAGTGCTTGAGCAACAACTGTCGTTTGGCAATCTCGTCGATGACCGCGGCAAGCTCCGCGCCCAACGCGCTCTGTTTTGTTTCCGTTGGGTAGGCTTCGAGCTGCTGTAACACCTGCTGGCCCAGTTCCAGGCCGCGCTGTTCGTCATGGCTGGCATCAAGGAAGTTCGACAACGGAATGTAAATATTGAGAATAGAACCACGTGTCGCCAGCGCGAGGTCCAGCGCCGCGCGCAAGTTTTCGTACTCCAGGGTGGTCAGCACCTGTCCCGTCTGGCGCTGCTGTGGCTCTTTGGCTTGCATTAGTTCGTATAAACTACCGCCGAAGCCGCGATAATACTCCACAAAGGCCGTCTCAATCGCCTGCTTGCGCTCGGCATGCTCCGGCGCGAGGAGGCGGCTGCGCAAAAAGTAGGGCAGCGTTGGCTGGATGATCAGGTACTCGCCAATTTGCGGGTGCGGCGCGAGCAGGCCCCAGTGCTGCGCCTCCTGCAACACCGCGCCCCACTGCGCGAACGGCAGGTCGGCCAGCGCGGGCTGCCCCTGCAACTGCGCGCTGTATTGTTCGAGAAGCGGCACATAGATCACGCCGACAAATGGCGCGAGGCACAGCAGCATGGTCTGCGCGTCGGGCGACAGGTTGGAGTGCGAATAATCGATACAGCGCATGATGCTGCGGGTTTTGTCGTCGGTGTCGCGGGCCTGGTCGAGGTTCACATCGCCAGCTTGCAGCGCCGCCAATACCTCGGCGGGCGTCTGCCGTTGCAGGTTCGACAGCACCACCTCCAGCGCCAGCGGGTAGCCCGCCAGCAGCTTGAGAATCTGCGCCAGTTGCGGATCGTTGCGATAGCGCTGGGCGTCGTGGCGTTCCAGCACCGCTTCGGCCAGTTGCGACGCCGCTTCCTGGTCAAGTCCCGGCAGGTCGTACACAGTGTCGCCAAACGTCTGCGGCGCGAGCCATTCCTCGCCGCTGCGCGAGCCGAGCAGCACCAGTGTTCTGCCGCCGCGCAGGCTCATCAGGAATTGGCGCAGCGCCGTCTGCTCCTCGGCGGGCAGGGTATGGCGAATGGCAAGCTGCGTGCCGGTAATGCTTTCCAGATTGTCGAGGATCAGCAGATGGCATGTGCTCCGCAGGTCGGCGGCGATCATGGCCTGCTGCGCGGCAGGCGGCAGCGGCTGCACAGTAGCAATGTAGCGCACTTCGCCGTACAGTTGCCGTCCGATCGCATCAAGAATCTGCTGGCGCGTCCATGCCCGTTCGTCGTAAGCGAAACTGAACACCTGCTCCACCAGACCAGTTTGCTGCCACCACCAGCCCAGGTGGCGCAGCAGCGTGGTCTTGCCCGCGCCGCCCATGCCGCGCACCAGCAGGATATTGTTTTGGCGGAGCAGCCGCCGTTCGATTTGCAGCACATCTAAATCACGGCCCCAGAAACCGTACTCGGTCTGCGGCGGCGCAAAGCTGCTGGCCTGGCGCGTGTAAAACGCAGCGCTCTCCTCAGGCGTAAACGGACGCGGGCGCAGCATCACCGGCTGGTTCTGGTACACCACCGGCAGCGTCCAGTCATCCAGTTCGATCTCCTGATTGAAATAAGCATGGCGCGTCTTATTGTTGAACAGTTCCAGCCGCGCCCGACGGATGGCGGCAGACAGTTCACTCCCAGTGTACAACTGCTCGTACAGCGTTCGCATGAGCAACGTCGCCGCGCTGACCGTCACCGAATACGCCATGGCAAGCACCAACTGCACGCCAGCCTGCATCAACCGCGCTCCGAGGCTGGTTTCCTCGGCAGTACCGTCGATTTGCTTGGCCGATTGGCAGGCGTTCAGCAGTGCGATTGGTATCTGGTGAGTTATGAGTAACTCAGCCAGTTCGCCAGCCTCAACTGCGTCAGAAGTGCCGTTTTGCTCGCCTTCCAAAAATAAAAATGCCTTGTAACCTTCATACGCTTCAATGTTTGCGCGGCCATAACGCCCTCGATACAGCACCTGCTCGGTGGAAACCCGCTCTTCCAGCGATTCCTGAAACTGCTCGTAGGTCATCAGCGCGCCGTGGAGATCGAAATGAATGACATGGTAATAGCCTGCACCATGCTGGTCGCGCACATCGTTGAGGTGTTCGGTCAATGCTTGGTAGGTGCCGGGCCGCAACATCTCCACCTGAACAGGCACGCGGCTCTGGCGCAGTGATTCGACCAATGGGCGTGACACGGTGCGGTAACCGACATCATGCGCGCCGCCGGGCCGGGCAGTTACAACCAGCACATTAATCGTTGGTGTCTCGCGCACTATTGCACGTACCGGCTGTGGCTTGAGCGGCTTGCGCACGATCGGTGCTTCCAACGCCAACGCGAGCGATAGCTTGGGGTCTTTCAACGTTTCCCAATGCAACGCGTGGAACTCCGGCGAACCGGCAATCTCGAATTGCACTGTGCCAATCCCCTGTTGGCGCGCGGCAGCGTACTGCGCGTAGGCGTCTTGGTCGGCAAACACCTGCTTGAATAACTGCTCGCCGTACGCATGAATACTTTGCGCAGCCTGTTTCGCGCGTGTCTCGCGCATGAACGGAAAGCGCAACCATTCCTCGAAATACCATTCTAAGTCCAGTTCCTGCTGATCCTCAAATGGATCGCTGATCGTTAGCGGGTACTCGCCTGTATGATCAAAACTAAGGGTGGCATTGGAGCCATCTGGGCCATTGGGTCGCTCGCGAATGGTAATCAACGTCATGAGGTGGCTTTCTGTTTACATGATTGACGAAGTACAGTAAAACGTCTTTACACGTCGCGTTTACGGATAATGATGGTTTTTGTGCCATCCGGCTGCTCGATTTGAATGATCTCGGTCGCCTGCTGCGGGTCAGGGCGCTTGAGCAACTGCTTGAGCACGTCGTACAATCCATTCGTAATAAGCCCCATGCCCGACAGTTGTACCAAGAAATGTAACGATCTCCATCGCTTCCGGCATGAACGTGCCTTCAGTAGAAGGTGAAAGAGTGGCTTCGGCTTGCGCTGCACGCTCCGGTTCTTTATTCCAAGCGCTCACAAGATCGGCAGCAGCAATACCAAGCGTGGGATCGAGAGCAATTTGGTAGTTCATAAGCTCACCTCATAAGAGGATATGAATGTATCATAACAGCGCATTGATATACGAGTCAAGATGTTGCAGGTTGCATGTTTGTCATTTTTGCATTATGTTAAATGTCAAATGTTTCATACGTTCGCACTCTCAATCCGCCTCGCGCTCGCCGCATCAATCTCGTGATAATGCACGTTTTATAGGCTTTCGCGGTTGTGAAATGGTATATTTTTTGCAACGATAAGGATAATTCAATAGGAAAGGAGGACAATCATGACTGCTGGGCACTTTGGTCTTGCCGCAGCCGTCAAAGATCCGGCACCCCGCGTCCCGCTCTGGGCACTGATGCTGAGCAACTACCTGCTCGATTTCGTTTCATTTTCTTAGTTGCCGCCGTCTCGAACGCTTTGCCGCGCTCAATCCTGCGCAGTCCACGTATGATGGGGCCGTTATCCACGCGTGCCACAGCCACTCGTTCGTGGGCGCTGTGCGCATCGCTCTCATAGCCGGATTGCTGGCAAGCTGGGCGTGAGGCCAACATGCGGGCGCTGTCATCGGTGCCGTTACGTTCTCCCATTGGATCCTCGATTTAATCGTCCATCACCTCGATCTTCCGATCCTGCCCGGCAACCTTGGCAATTTCCCGCTCTCTGGGTCTGGACTCTGGCAGTTCCCTGTCATCAGTGCTGTCATCGAACTCATCCTGGCCATTGGTGGCGCGTATCTCTATTATCGCAGCGCACGGCGTGAGCCTGCTCCCGAGCGGATAGGCGATCACCAGCGTGCGCATGCGCTTGTCGCTACAGGCGTCACTGGCGTCCTTATCGTCCTGCTCCCTGCCGTGGATGTTCTGAACCTGCCGCTTACGCTCGCCATCATACTTATCCTGCTGCTGATAGGGCGCTACAGCTGGTTGGACACACAACTCACATGGGTGCCTTCCGCACCGTAACCGCAATCAGAACCACTTGTTTAGGACGAGCAACTGGTCTTTCAGCAAAGTATGCGCCTGCTGACGCCGGACTTTGGTCAGCGGTCAGCGGGTGCGTATAACCGCTTGGTGCCACCATTCTTGGCACGCATACTATAGGAAAGGAGATCGTGCGATGGGAGCGGCGCTCAAATGGTGCAACGTGGCATTACGCGCCATCATGGAGATGGGCATCGTCGTTGCGCTGGGCTACTGGGGCTATCAGACCGGCAAGAGCATGACCGCGAAGATTTTGTTGGGCATGGGCGCGCCAGTACTCGGCTTTGGCGTGTGGGGCGCTGTCGATTTCCGGCAGGCAGGCACGCTGGCGGAACCGCTGCGCCTGTTCGAGGAACTGATCATCTCTGGATTAGCTGCCGTTGCGTGGTACACCGCCGGACGAGCATGGCCTCGGCTGGGCCTTGGGGCTGCTGTCACTCGTTCACCATGCCCTGGTGTACCTGCTTGGAGGAACCTTGTTGAAGCATGAAGAGGATTCTATTGAGAGGAGATGCATGATGCAAACACAATACATGGAACGACCGGAAGGAACGCTGGCGTATAGTGATTACGGTGGGAACGGTGAGGCCGTGCTCATGCTGCCAGGCATGGGCGCGCTGCGCAGCGAGTATCGATGTCTTGCGCCGAAGCTCAGCGAAGCCGGGTATCGCGCCGTAACAATTGACTTGCGCGGGCATGGCGAATCGAGCGTTCGATGGAAATCCTATGACGTGCCATCGATAGGAAGTGATATCCTGGCTTTTATCGAACAGCTGGATGCGGGACCCGCGCATCTCATTGGAACCTCAAAAGCCGCGGCTTCCGTGGTGTGGGCTGCGGCAGAACATCCTGATCATGTCCGTTCGCTGGTACTCATTGGGCCGTTTGTACGCGCAACAAAGATTAATCCCGTCATGGGCGCATTATTTTGGTTGATGATGCACAATCCGTGGCGTGTGCGCGCATGGGCAATGTACTACGGGACCATCTACCCAACCCATAAACCTGATGACTTTAAGGTCTACATGAATCAGTTGACGGAGAACCTGGCGCAACCGGGCCGGTTCGATGCCGTCAACGCGGTCGGAAGCTCGTCTGCACAGCCATCGGAAGCACGCCTGACGCAGGTGAAAGCGCCGACGCTGGTTATCATGGGCACGAAAGACCCGGATTTCCCTGATCCGATTGCAGAAGGCACGGCGATTGCGGAGCAAACTGGTGGCACGTTGCAGTTGATTAAAGATGCGGGCCATTATCCACAAACGGAGATGCCTGAGCAAACCGTGCCGCTTGTGATTGATTTTCTGAAGCAGCCAGTTGCAGAACAAGCTCATGCACGACCCTAATGTATGAAATTGATGTATCTATCTTTGCGAGGAGGAACACGTATGAATTCAGCCGATGCCATCACGCGATGTGATACGTAGTAATACGATTGGCATGGTAATCGGTGCGGCATTTGGCCTGTGGTGGTTCATGACTGGCGCGACTGCACTGGGCGGCGCGATGGCCACACCGCTCATCATCCTTGGTATTGCCGTTGCTGGGTACACCTTCGTGATGGGCGTGCTGCTGTTGCGGCGTATACGACGCTGGCCGAGGAGCGAGGCAGCCAATCCGTTCACCAGCCGTATCTATCTGCTCTCGGTGTTGATCGAGATTGTTGGCATTCCGGTCGCGACACGATTGCTGACGGCGTGGGACGTGCCGCAGTATATTACGCCCACCATTTCAATCATCGTTGGACTACATCTGTTCGGCGTTGCAGTGGCGTTCAAACGACGCGCATTGCTGGTCGTTGGCAGCGCGATGTGCGTGCTGGCATTGTTCGCAATGCTGGTATTGCCTGCCACCATCACTGCTGGCCAGCCGCCGCGCATGATCGACCTGTGGTCCACCGTAATTGGGTTGGGGAACGGCACAGTGTTTCTGCTTGGCTGTGCCTTTGGACAAACCCGGCTCTGGGGCACCACAACGACAGTTGCCGCATCGTGAGGATGTATATGCTGGCCCTTGACTCCTATGGTATTCTGAGCGGAAAATCGATGGACAGCAATCTGTTTCCATCGCATAGAAAAGGAGAGGTACCCATGCCACAAATTCTTGAGATGGATACGCACGTCACCCTGCGCGACCAACTCCAGCACGACGTTGGGCCGGTCATCCTCATCAACACCTTCACCGTGCATCCGACGGAGGCGGATCAACTGCTCCAGGCCTGGGCTGCCGACGCCGCGTATTTCAAGCAGCAGCCCGGATTCATCTCAACCCAGCTGCACCGGGGGATTGGTGGGAGCGCGGTCTTCATGAATTACGCTGTGTGGGAATCGGTGACACACTTTCGGGCCGCCCTCAACACGCCCGAGTTCCAGGAACATCTGCAGGCCTATCCACCAAGCACCGTGAGTTCACCCCACCTATTTCAGAAGGTGGCAGTGCCAGGCATTTGCGTGGCCTAGCACGTTGTGCAAACTGACACCCACGAGGCAGCATGTAATTACGAGAATCGTATCCTACCGCGCGCGAACCCACCCATGGTGATTGCTCTCTAGAGAAGGGCCAGCACCATGGGACAGGTCAAAAAGGTATGGATATTCTTCGAAAGGAGTTTTCACCATGACAGCTGGTCACTTTGGGTTGGCGGCGGCGGTCAAGTCCCCGGCCCCAAACGTTCCACTCTGGGCACTAATGCTCAGCACGTACTTGCTTGACGTTATTTTTATTGTCCTGGTCGCTGCCGGTATCGAAAGCTTTGCTCCGCTTGACCCCGCGAATCCCACATATGGAGCGACAGTCATCCACGCGTACTACAGCCACTCATTGGTGAGTGCTGCGTTTATTGCCGTCATCGCCGGGTTGCTGGCAGCCTGGGCATGGGGCAGGCGAGCTGGGGTTGTGATCGGCGCAGTCGTTTTCTCACACTGGATTCTCGACTTGATCGTCCATCGCCCCGACCTCCCGATCCTGCCCGGCAATCTTGGTAACTTACCGCTCCTTGGTTTTGGACTCTGGCAACTGCCCGCCGTCAGCGCACTCGTCGAATTAGCGTTAGTGATTGGGGGCACGTATCTCTACTATCGGAGCGCACAGCATGCGCCTGCTGAGAAAGGCGGTGAACAGCATATGCGTGCCCTTGTCGCCGCAGGCGTAACAGGTGTACTTACCGTCTTGCTGCTTGCAACGGATGTCCTTGGACTGTCGCTCCTTATAGCGGTCGTGCTTATGCTGCTACTGATTGTGCTCTGCGGCTGGTTGGATTCGCGACTTAATTGGTCACTGGCTGCAACGTAAACGAGAGTGATTTAGGCATATACGCACTGCACATGCTTGTCGGGATGAGCATGTGCCCATTACAAAAAACGTGGGCTTCATTTCACATCAAGCGAGAACGTTGCATGCCGCACGACAGTAACGCTGACATTGCACCTCATGATAATCAAGCGAGAACATATGTCGTTAGCACACGCTGTGTCCAACAATGCCGTTTGGTGCGACGCCGTCTGCCGCGCGCATGGCCTTGCAGCCGAGTTTCTTGACAGCATCTGGCTCACGCGCGAGGTAACGCCACCCTTCTATCCCAACGCCGTGACGCTCACCAGCGCGCGTGACATGGACGTGCAGTTACACGCCATCCGCACGCTGCTCGACGCCGAAATCCCCGGCGCGTGGGCCGTCAAAGATAGCTATCGTCTGCTCGATCTCGCGCCATTCGGGTTTCGGCCACTATTTGATGCCACATGGATCGGGTGTGACACGGCACAATCGGCGACTGAAGATGCGCGCGATGTTCGATGGCATGTCGTCCGAGATCCAGCGGCTCTTGAGATGTGGGAGATCGCATGGCGCGGCGAACCCGCCAATGCAGAGGCTCAACCCTCAGCTTCCATCTTTTTGCCCGCACTGCTCGACAACGAAACCATTGCCTTCTTTGCCGCCTCTCATAACAACCAGATTGTTGCTGGTGCGATTGGTAATCGCACCGGTGAAGTTGTCGGCATCTCCAATGTGTTTCTGCCCGTGCAGAACGAGATGCGCTGGCGTGCCGGATGTGTCACAGCCGTCGCACAACGCTTCCCTGGCTTGCCCATGGTTGGCTACGAGTCGGGGAATGACCTCGCTGCCTTTCGCAAACTGGGCTTCACAGAGTTAGGATCGCTGCGAATCTGGACGCGAGTGGTCGAGTAGCTAACGCAGGTTTGCGAGCTGCTTGTGATAAATAGAGCTGAATGAATTACGAAATATAATAGCGCTCCGGCTTCTCGCTTGAAACATAATAGCGCGCCACTGGGCGACCTGCCGTTCGCCCAGCGCGGGCTGTTGCTGCAACTGTGTGCTGTATTGTTCCAACACTGGCACATAGATCACACCGACGAACGGCGCAAGACACAGCAGCATGGTTTGCGCGTCGGGCGACAGGTTGGAGTGCGGATAGTCGATGCAGCGCATGATGCTGCGCGTTTTGTCGGCGGCGTCGCGGGCCTGGTCGAGGTTCACGTCGCCAGCTTGCAATGCCTTCAATACCTCAGCGGTCGTCCGCCGTTGAAGATCGACAGCACCACCTCCAGCGCTAGCGGGTAGCCCGCCAGCAGCTTGAGAATCTGCGCCAGTTGCGGATCGTTGCGATAGCGCTGGGCGAGCGTGCGGCACGCTGAGTTAGGGCCAGCGCCAGTTGTTAGCGCTCGCCCGCGCCGTGCTGGCTGATCCGCGCATCCTGATCCTCGATGAAGCGACGAGCAACATCGACACGCGCACTGAGGTCACGATTCAGACCGCGCTCACGACGCTGCTCCATGGAGCAGCGTCGTGAGCGCCCATCGTCTGAGCACCATCCGCACGGCTGACATGATTCTCGGGATTGACAGCGGGCGGATTGTGGAGCGCGGCACGCATGCCGTGCTGCTGGCGAAGGGCGACAAGTACACCGAACTGTACAGCCACCGGTTCCGCGATCTGCCTGCAGTGGTGATGGGGTGAGGAGTCTTGCCCAATCAATCGGTAGGACGGGTTCTGGAGTACTGGCCTGCGCCCAGCACCTCGCTGACGTTGGCGCGGGCGCTGGGCAGCGGCCTGCTGCTCCAGATGCTGCATCGCTTGAGTGTATTTCCAATCAAGTCTATTGACACAGGGTATATAATACAGGTGCGAAACCACACATACGTCCCGCATCTTTCCATCGTCAAGCTGCACAGCATACCAAGAGCGTTTCGTTCCCACTGATTACTTGCTCATGCCATAGTTCCGAACTCCTTGTTGAAGGAGAGGGTACCTTGTTGCGCTCTGTGGCAGCAATGGATACGCATCGACATCGGAATGGATTGGTCGAGCTCGCTTCTGCATTTCTGCTATGCGGCAGGCATGCCCAAACGACAACCACGTGTCCTTTTTACACTATATCAGCATTGTAAGACTAAAGGAGGTCAACAGCAGCCCGTTGGCACCAAGCTTTTGATTTATTGGCAATACAAGGGGTAAGCCATGACCGTGCATTTAGTCAATGACCACCAGACAACCGTCAAATCCCAGTTCATGACCACGCCGCAACAAATCGCTGTCTCGTCTCAACTCATGCAGAACTACCGCTTAGGCACGCCATTCCAGGCTGGTTCGCAAATTGCCACCGCCCCTAATCGCGCCTCCCACCAAACTGAAGTCTTTTCGATCGGCAACAATGGGCATATCTACAATGTGTACCCTGACCCGGACAGCGATACTGGGTGGGGCATTGTCGATCTCAATTTTCCACGCCAAGCGACCTATATCGCTGCTGGCGCTAACCCAGACGGAAGTGTGATCGTCTATGCTGCCGATAGCAACAATATTCTTTACTCCAACATCGGTGGAATAAAGTGGGGGTCGGGGTGGAAAGTTCTTCCATCAGGCCTTGGCACTATTCGTGGCCTCAACGTGGGCTATGATAAGGCTCAGATGCCATTTTTCACCCTACTAACGAGTAATGATGTAAATGTTCATATTCTTTGGCTTTTGACCGATTATTGGCACATGATCAGCTACACTCCAAAATCTGTGTACGGCTGGTGTGCCGCCTTCATCGACACTCCCGATGGCACCGGGAGCCCTGGTGTCTATGCGAGTGTAGATCAAGTTCATCCAGGCCAGCCGGGCGTCATAGCTTTTGTCTTGAAGCTCAGACACGAGGAGTACGCTCCAAGCACATCAGGAACGTTTTCGGCAGTCAGCGCCGCGAAAAATGCCCAGGGGTACGACGAATTGTTCGCTGTGTCCACGCAGGATTCCGGCGTGTATGCTTTTACCCTTAACCCTATCTATGTCCCCACGAAATCGTGGTTTACCTCTACAAAAATCAGCGGCGATACGCCCATCTCGGCCCTGGCTGCCAGCTCTAATTCAGCAGACGTGATGGAAGTGTTTGCCCTCGGCACAGATCACTACCTGTACCATGTGCGCCAGGATCCGAACAGCGCCATCGGCTGGTCACCATTGCTGCAACTGAACCAAGACCTGCAGTTCGCGCATATCGTCGCTGAACGTAGTCCTGAAGGTTACTCGGAGGCATTCGCAGTCACCACCGGCAACACCTTGTACCATATCTGGCAAGATCCGACGACTAGCGACTGGCATTTCGATGAAGTGGAGCTTCCAACCAGCGGCACCATCGAGGAAATCAGTTCGTATAACCTCCAGGTGACGGTGTACGACACCAATCAAGTGGCAGCGCCCATGGCCGCAGTGAAGGTTTTCAGCGAACAACCGATCACGCTTGACATCAACGGCGTCGCCTGTTTTCTTGACAAGGACAAGCCCTGGCAGGGCGAAACCAATGCGATTGGCCAGGTAACCATCACCATGCCGACCAAGTCGCTGGGAATTGCCCCGCTCGCAGTGTGGACGAGCTTCATGCCACCCAACGACCGAGTCGCATTGGATGCCAGCGGCCCGATCCAGGCAGAACTGGCCGCAGTCGATGCGAATCAACTGCTCGATGCCAAGGTAACCGACGACCAGGGCCAGCAGACGCCCTTGATCCAGGGGCAGGCCAACCGCGATCCGCAGGTGGTGGCCAATCTTGCGCAAGCCGTCACCAGAGCGATGTCGCTTACAAACGGTTCAACCTTACACAACACTGCAGCCGAAGTAAGCTCCTTTCACCGGCTCACCGATCGTCGGGTGGCAAGATATGTCAAAAACCACAACGGTGAACCGCTCAGCCAGATTCATGTGCCATCAGTTGAAGAACAGCACTGGCAAGTGTATTTCGGATCGGGGAAACCAGTCTTTCATGAGTTAACGCGCGAGGACGCAACGCTGTTGATAGCGGCAAAACAATCGCTGCCCCAGGCAGCAAGCTTCCTGGGATGGGATAGCTGGGGCGATGTTTTTGACGCTATCAAAGAGGGGATTGCAAGCATCGTTCATTTCGTGGTCAGCACAGTGAAGAAAGGTATCCAAGTCGTCTTCACGCTGGTCATCAAGGGTGTTCAATATGTCTACAATGCCGTCATCAACCTCATCGAACAAACATTCGACCTGGTTGAAGAAATCTTCAAGGCCGTCGCCGTCAAGTTCGAGCAGCTGTTTCGCTGGCTCGGGTTCATCTTCAACTGGGATGATATTCTGCGCTCGAAAGAAGTGATCAAATATGCCTTCGGCCAAATGTTCCAGTTCACTGAGAGCGCGCTTGCCAAAATTGAGAAACAGGTTGTCGGCGGCATTAACACGTTCGAGCAGCAGGTGAAGCAAACGTTTGAAGAGTACATCAACACCATGCTTGGACAACACACCACGTTGGCTGGCTTCCGGCAAAACCATGATCAAATTCCAACCCAGGCCGAGGCGAACTTCTTCCAGTCTGCCGGGTTGAACGTCTTTCAACCCGCATTTATCAACAATGTTGGCAAAGGCCCTGGCATGTCGAGGTCGAATCAGGACACCCTGTTCACCTTGAGTACGGAAGCCAACAGCGCCATCGATGCCCTGATCACGCAACTCAGCAACTATGCCACACAGTTTGAGTCTGCCGAGGCATTTGAACATGCGATCGACTATTTTTCGCAGATCAAGAACAATCCCGACCAGGTTCTGCAGTTGGCGATGGGTGGCATACTGTCGCTTTGCGAGGGACTCGTGCTACTGGCGCTCGACATGACCAAAGTGATCGTTCAAATCCTCTTTGATGCCATTCTTGCCGCACTGAGCGCGATCGAAACACTGCTCAACGCCGAATGGTCGGTGCCATTTGTTTCTGATCTTTATGAACATATTGCCAAGAGCAAATTGACCACGCTGGATCTTTTCAGCATATTGATCGCAACTCCGGCGACAATCCTCTACAAGCTGACGTTCAATGCCGCGCCGTTTCCAGATGCGGCGGCTGTACAAGCCTTCGAAACATACTTTACATCAACCGCCCTGTTACAGCGTAGCGGCTTGTCAGAGTCATCCCGCGCTCGTCAAACACTTCAGGTTCAAGATGAATCCAAGGTTCAGCTAGTATTCGAGAAATTCTTTCAGGCGTGTTACTCGATCAACAGCCTCCTGTTCATCGCTCCAGACATACTCATCGATCTGGAGTCGGTCACAGATGGTCTGAGTAACAAGATGATAGAACAACTCAACACCATGGCTCTGGTGCAAGGCTGGTTGTCATGGGTTTTTGGTGGGCCTTGGGTTGCTTGGATTGCAGAAGGCGGCGCTCCGGGCTGTGATAGTGACGATGAGTTTGAAAAGTTGGTGGCGCTGCTGCAAATCATTGGAAATGGGATCGACACCGCCTGGTTTGTCTTCGAGAAAAAAACAACCGGAACCGGTCGTATCGCCCGAAACTCCGGTGATTTAGGACTCATCACCAGCTCGCTCTGGGGCTGTACCGGCATGGGTCTTACCATAACCTGGGCGGTGAAAAACGATGGCAAGGACGGGCTTGGCATTGCCGAAGGCATCATCGGCGGCTTCCCTGGCTGCGTCAAGTGGCTGGGCTACAAAAAGCTGGTGGTGGTAACCGAAGGCATCTCGCTCGCAGTTCTGGGAGTGACCGACGCAGTATGTGATACATTGGCGGCCTTGCTCAGTGTGAATCAGTTTGCAACCTTTAACAACACATTGGAGATCACGTAAGCAAATTTACTCAACCGTCGCGCCCACCATGGTTGATCACATGGGTATAGATCATGGTGGGGTTCGCCTCCTTATGGTCGAGCAACTCCTGACGTTGGGCCTGTTCAATACGATTTAAGTAATCGTGTTCGTGGTAAACACAAGCTAATCTGTTATGAAATATAATAGCGATCCGGCTTCTCGCTTGAAATATAATAGCGCGCCACAGCTTTGTCATCATCCTTTGAAATGTAATAGCGTGCTGTGTGGTCGTCAAGGTTATCGGAGATATAATAGCGTGCCATTGTTCCGGTAGCCGAGACAAGAACGAGGTAGAGTGCGAGGGCGAGAGCGAACAGCACGAGGGCAATGGTGGCGAATGTGATCTGAATCTGGCGTTGCAAGCGTGTCATTATTGATTCCCTTTAGATTTGTCGTACAAACTTGGCGAATACCGGTCGAAACGAAGGAGCATTTGCACTTAACGCCTTCGTTCTTTGCTCGTAAATACTACAAGCGATAGTATAGCAGAGTGGTACAAAGCAAATCAACATAGAATCCGGTACAAAGGTACCATGATCACCGTTACTGGCTAGATGGTGTCACAGGTTGAACGCTGCGGAGCAGGACGTCCGTGAATGACAGGCTTAGCGCCCGACCATGAGCCATTGGTGCTGTTGTGCTTTCAAGTGTGAGGACGTGCTGGCCTGCTGAAACGAACAGGTGGAGCACCACCGTCCGGCTGCCGGGCGCTGCCGGAATCGTCCATGTTCCAACTGGAACGCCATCGAGCAGCACACGGAGCGGGCGATCCAACCCGTCAGCCGTCGCGGACAGCGACATGGCGACCACCGCATCGGTGTTGCTGGCAAGTATCAATTGGCCTTGCTGGCTCATCCAGCGCCAACGCCGCTGCCCATCGGTTTCCACGTCGTACCACCCAGCCTGCGGCAACAGCGCGGCAGCCACGCTCGACGCAATCTGATACACCTCAAGTTTGTCTTCCTGGCTAAACAGGGTTGCGCCGGATGCTGTAAGCTGCGTGCGAATGCGCGTGGCGCTATTGCGCGGCAATTCATCCAAATGTAAGACGACGTAGCGCACGCCAAGCGCGCCAAGCTCTTGAGTGGCGTTGGTCTGAAAGATATCGGGCTGCGGCGACTGCGCGAACCAGAGCCGCCGCGTTGCCGTCGGGAAGCCAATCAATGGATAGGCAGGCGTGCGCGCCAGATAGCCCCCCATGAGCGGCCTGCCATGCGCGATCTGGTTGAGCATGTACTGGCTGCTGTCGTTCTTCGGCGGCAGTTCCAACACCGCGCCCGCCGAGGTGTCCTGACCGAGCCGGGCGTACAGCGGGTCGACATGGAGCGGGAGCATGGGCCAGGGCTGCACCAAATACTCAAACACGAGCAGCACGGTCACTCCGCCACAGATAAGATCACGTTGTGGCAGCGCCCGCAGCGCGTGAATGCCGATGCTTGTCATGACACTCATCGGCACCATCATCAGCGTGATAAAGCGGCTCGGACGGCTGCTGTTGCGGAACGGACCGAACAGATCGAGCACGGCAAACGGCAACGGTATACCAGTTTGCGCCTGCGTGATCTTCAACTCCGGGCCGAGCGCGAACACAAACATTGCCAGCGCCAGCACGAGCCACGGCCACGTTTGTCGCCAGTTACGCGCCGCGCCGTATCCTATCAGTGCGTACGCAACGATGCCCGCCGACGCGCCGATCTCGATCCCGAAGGGGTGCAGTTGCTCGGCACGCTGGCGTACATAGCCGCCCCACAACGGATGCAAAACGTTGCCGCCGAGCAGATCGACCACGGCGGCGGAATGAAACACCTGGCGTGTATGCCAGTCGGCAATTGTGACACCGCCGAGCGAGTCGGGCGGCCAAACAAACGGCATGAGCGAAAGGAGCCAGAGCGCCCCAATCGCCGCGCCCACACCAAGCACCGCCCACCTTCGCCGCCCTGACGACTGGAAGAACGCAATTGCGCCATGAAACACAGTGTAGATTGTGCCGAACAGGCCAAAGTAGCTACTTGCCAGCGTTGCCACGGTCAGCGCCAGCGCGGCAGCCACGCAGCGCAGGATGCCCGGCCTCTGAAAGGCGCGCATGAGCAGCAGAATATAGAGCGGCACCCATTGAATACTGACGATCTCCAGCGCGCCGCCGAGCAGCGGCTGCATGTGATGCGCGGAAAAGGCGAATACAAACCCCGCGACGAGCGCCGCCCATGCGTCTGCTGTCACGTTGTAGGCGATACGATACACAAAGTAGCCGCCCAGGCCAAACGACAGCAGCACCAGCAGATTAAAGGCCGCAACCGGCCCCCATGCCAGCGACACCGGCAGCACCAGCAAGTCATTTGGCAAACCAAGCGTCTGCCAGAATAAATCGACGTGTTCGGGGTAAAAGAGGTAATTTGTGATGTACGGATTC
>CAWIPL010000003.1:0-78506 GCA_963838085.1 uncultured Chloroflexia bacterium | reverse complement strand
TGACCGTTGAGCAGCGCGTGCTGCACCCACCAGATGTTCCAGATATTCTGGCCGCTGTCGACCGGCACGCCGCCCTTTTGGATGACTTCAGTTTGCATGTGCGCGGCCAGCGGCCATGTGAACGCGACACCAAGCAGCGTGTAGACACCAAAGATGGCAAGCTGCCACGACCACGCTTTCAGAACAGGTGCCGCAACAATAAGCTGCCGTGATTGCGCGCGCCGCGATCCGGTCATCATCGCACTTCTGCCTGCATGCGCGACATGACCTTTTGGTACCATGCTTCCAAATCGGCGGCCAGCCGATCCGCACCATAGCGTTCGCGCACCGCCGCGTGCCCAGCCGCGCCCAGCCGCTCAGCCAGCGCCCGATCGTTTAGCACGCGCGCGATTGCCGCCGCCAACGCGACATGTTCGTTATAAGGTACGAGCAGACCAGTGCGCTCATGTTCAATCAATTCATTGCCAGCCGGAATATCGGTAGTAATGACAGGACGACCTGCCGCCATGCCCTCGATGATCGGGATGCCAAAGCCTTCGTAGCGGCTCGACGCAACAACGACATCAGCCTCACGCAGCAATTGCACCTTTTCATCTTCGCTCACTGAGCCGAGCAGCTGCATGTGCGACTCGACGCCGCCTTCCGCGACCAGCCGCCGCAATTCGGCCTCGCCCTGGCGGTTGTGGCTGACGAACACGAACATTGCGGATGGGAATTGCTGCACGACCTCTGGCATGGCGCGGGCGAGCAGATCGAAGCCTTTGCGCGGCACCAGCTGGCCGATGAAAAGAATCATCGGAGACGAATGATCAACGATGACTGGCAAAGGAGCAATACCGATGCTGCTTTCATCCTTCGTCTGTGGTCCTTCGTCAAATGCTGACAGATCCACCGCATTCGGCAGCACAATGACGCGTTCGGACGGCACGCAAAGTTTTACAAGCAATGCGCGCTCGTGCTGCGACAACGCCACCGCGCCATCAATCAGGCGCAGCGGCGCGTGGATAAAATAATTCCGCACCGCGCGGCGCGGGTGCGCGCCACGGAGCAGCCGCATGACTAATTGGCGCGGGCTGGTGATCAGATTATCAAAGCGCAACGGCGCATCGAACGGGCGCTCGCGGTCGAGCACCAGATCGCCGTCGTGAAGCAGGCCATGCGGCGTGAGCACCACCGGCCAGCCGCGCCCATGCGCCACGCGAGCCGTTTGAAAGGCCAACAGATTGCGCAGGTGATGAATGTGGACGATGTCGGGCTGCTCGGCCAGCAGCATCCGCATGAGCGCGTCGGGCGAGAAGAAGCCCCACGTCCGGCAGCGATGCACCGCCACGTCGCCGGGCAGCCACTCATGGCGCGCGACGCGGCCAGTCTGGCGCGGATCGTAGTATTCGTAGGCGACGACATGATGACCGCGCTGTGCCAGCGCCCGCGCCTGCAAAATCTCCGGGCGACTGGGAAAGCGCGCGTCGAAGCCGTAGGTTGAAACCAGCAAAATCCGCATGTTCATTTCACCACAAAGACACAAAGAACGCCAAGATTCAATAACGAGTTTCGAGCTAGTTAATATTCCACATAGAATAAATCAAATTTGTTTGTTCATGATCTTTGTGTTCTCTGTACCTTTATGGTTAACAACCTCGTTGTACACCGCTTCGATCCGGTCCACGACGGCAGGCCACGCAAACTGCGCCGCCCATGCTGGCGCGGCCGCGGCCATGGTGGCGCGGCGGCCTTCGTCATGCAGCAAATCATTCACCGCAACAGCCAGCGCGTCAGGATCGCGCGGCGGCACGATCACGCCGGTGCGCCCATCGTCCACAACTTCGGGAAAACCGCCCCAACGCGACGCGACCACTGGCAGCCCGCATGCCTGCGCCTCCACCGGGCCGATGCCAAACGTTTCGCTGGCGAAGCTCGTCGCCAGCAGCAGATCGACGGAACTGTACAGCCGAGGCAGCGCCGAGCGGTCGAGCGGTCCCAGGAAATGAACCCGCTCATGAAGCCCAAGTTCAGCGACAAGCTGTTCCAGGTTTGCCCGCTCCTGACCTGCGCCCGCGATTAATAGCACCACATCTGGAATACTAGCAAGCGCGCGGATCGCGGTGTCCACACCTTTCCATGGCATCAGCCGCCCGACGTACAGCAGCAATGGCTTGCCGCCGTAGCGCTGCCGCAGTTCCGCGTCCGGCATGACTGGCCGAAACAGCGTTGTGTCGATGCCGTTGAATACCACCTGCGGCTCGAAGCCGTAGCGCGCTGCAACCGTGCGCGCGTTGAAGCGGCTGCACGACACGGCAGTGTCGACATGGCGAGCCAGCAGCGTATCGCCGCGGTAGAAATCTTCACCATGGCAGCCCAGCACCACCCGCGCGCCGCCAAGCCGCCGCGCCGCAAGCGCCGGGCCGATGTCGTAGGGCTTCTGAATGTGAATGATGTCGTAGCCGCCGCGCGCGATCTCCGGCAAGGCCGACACGGCCATGCTCAGCCGCTCCAATAGCTTGGCTTCGGCGTAGGCGCGGCGCAGCGGCGGCAGCTTCTGGATCAGGTCGCGGCTGACGAATGGGAACGTGAGCACCCGCACGCCGGGCGCATGCTCGCGGCGCGAGCCGACACCGCCAAAAATCGTCACATGGTGGCCGCGCCCGGCAAGTTCGCGGCTCAAGTCCCACACAAAGCTCTCGACGCCACCGAATTTAGTCGTTGTCGTTAAGTTGTAAAGTGCAATATTCATAGACGAAGGACGTTATAACAGTCGCGTCATCCAGCGTTTGAACGGTAGCTTCATCTTCAATAGTTGGTCGCGGTCGCTTTGGTCGAGGCCGCCGAGCAGGCGCAAGCTCATGGCGAACACCAGCGCGCCAACCACAGCCAGCGCGCCAAGCAGCAGCGCGGTCTGTGCGCGCGCCGCAATTGTTGGCGACAAGCTCAAGGCGGGCAGCAGCAAGGTAAGCAGCGCCACAATCAGACCCATAATACTTGACGCCAGCGCCACGCGCCCGGTGAAGCGCCACGGCCAGCGCAAGCCAAGCAGCCGGAAGCCGTTCGCCGTGACCCATGTGCCCGACGCGAGTCGCGCCAGTCCGTAGGCCAGCGCCACGCCGACCACGCCAAGCGTCGGCGCGAGCAGCCACACCAGCGGCACGACCGACAGCGCCAGCACCCGCGAGAGCACAATAATGCGTAGCTTTTCGTACACAATCAGCGCGTTATGTGCAGTTGTTAGCAAGCATTCGATAAACAAACATGGCGTCAGCACCCACACGATCGGCGCGGCAGTGGTATACGATGGCGCAAGCACGTGGAGCGCGGGTTGTGCCAGCAATACCAATCCGACACCACCTGGCACCAACAGCAGCAGTTGAAGGCGCACCAACGATTGATACGCGCCGTTCAGCGTGCCGCCTTCGCCCGCGCGCACCCGCGTGAATAGTGGCACCTGCACGCCAACCATGGGCGTGAACAGGTAGCTCAGCATCATGGCGACGACTTCCGCGCCCGCCGTGAGCAGCGCCACCTCGCTGAGGCTCGGTACCAGGAAAATCACGAAGCCACGACTGGCGATGAAATCCGTCATGGTCATCAGCAGCGACACGCCGGAGTAGCGGATGAAGCCGGGCGGCAAAAGGTTGACGATCGACGAAGGGCGCAGCACGACCGGGCCATTATTCGTCGCTACGGTCGATCGTAGCTCACCGCTCGTCATGCGCGCCACGCTCATGAGCGCCAGCGCCACGGCCACCGCAGGTGCGACTACAATTGCGACCAGCGCGCCGGTGACGCCCCAACCCGCCAGCAGAGCGCCCGCGACCAGCAGCGGCTGCAACACGCCCGCCACCAGTGCCACGCTGTTCCATGCGCGCTGCTTGAAGAAGCTGGCAAGATAGGCCATCAAAATGTCGTAGCACACGCCCAGAAACAGGAGCGCCATGACTACGCCAAGCAACAACCAGACGTGTGTGCTAACGTAGGTAGCGAGTTCGGTCTGCGCGACTTTTGTAAGGTTCGTGTCGCCAACGATTGCGCCATGAAGATAGGCAAGCGCGTTGCCGCGAAACGCCAGCAGCCCGACGATCACGGCGGCCAGCAGCGCCATCTGCGCGCCGAACACCGCGCCGAGCAATCGCGATGTGGCAGGCAAACCGCCGCTGCGGTGCGTCTCTGGAATGTATTTTGGCAAGGCGCGCTGGGTGCCCATGTCGATTGCTGTGCCGAGTCCGTTGTTCGCGCTGCTGATGATCGACAGCAGCCCATAGGCGGCGGGCGACAGCAGATTGAGCTTCAGCACGGTAGACAGCACCTGCATGACCATGCGGAGCGGAACAAACAGCGTGTTCCACACCACGGCGCGCGACACTTGCGATGCTAATGAAGGAGCTTTGGTTGTCATGCGATTAGAACAAAGAGTAAAGAACAAAGAACAAAAGGCGCGGCCATGTTACTGCCGTTCCGTCCACACGTCCAACACAGCCACGCCGACAGCCCATGGCGCGCGATCAAGATCGAGCAGCGAAGTGTCGCTCTGCACCTGCACCGTAATTGGCCGATGATACTCACAATCGCGAATACTTTGGAGCGGCAGCGCAATCTCCTGCTCCTGGCCGGTGAGCGTGACATTTTGACGAATATCGCCTTCCTCAACCGAAACATGCGCGACGCGCCCGGCTGGCCCACGCAAGCGCAAGTGGAGCGTATTACAACTGGCTTGTACGCGAATCTGCCCATCGCCAAGCGTCCAGCGGCCCTGCGTGAGGTCGTCGGTCGACGGCGCGAAGCCAGCCCACAGTCCCAGCGCGGCGGGATCGCCCGGCACCGTGCGCGCGGTCGGCTGGGCATGCAATGCATCCCATGCCCAACTGTAGATGTCATTGTTGTCACGCCCATAATCGCGAATAGCCTGCCACTCGCGCTGCGCGACGTTCGGCTCGCCGAGCAGCGCGGCAGTGCGGACGCGCATGGCGTGCGCATACAGGTTGCGGTCCTCCAACTTCAGCGCCTCGCCATATAGATCGAATGCCTGCTGATATTGACCTTGATCGAATGCCAGATCGGCCAGATCGACCACGCGCAGTGCATTGGTTGGATCAGCGGCGCGCGCCTGCTCGAACAGCGTCTTTGCACGCGACATGTCGCCTGCCGCCAGCGCCTGCTGCGCAGGAAAAGCATATTGCTCGCTGCGCAGCCATGTAATGTAGCGCATGCTGAAGATCAGCGCCAGAAAGACGAGGCAGCCGGCCAGTGTCAGCATGAGACGAACGACGAAGGACGAACGACGATGGAAACGCGCCATGGTTCGTCGTTCGTCGTCCATCTTTCGTCGAGCATTTGCTAAAGAATTTGCCCCAATAACCAATGCATACGCCGCGAACGGAATCATCGCGCCGACCAGCGGCAGCCGCAAGCGCGGATGGCCGAGCGTCACCGCCGACAGGAGCGTGCCGAACATAATCCAGAGTAGTACCGGCAGCGCACGCCGCCAGTGGGGAGCAAAGCACAGCCCGGCAATACCAAACAGCATAATCAAAATATATTCGGCATCAGCAATCACGGTCGGCCAGAACGGCAACTCGCCCGAGCCAACTACAACCAGGCCTCCGTCGGGACTGATCGAGATAATGTCACCCACCGCGTAGGAGCGCAGCAGCAAGAGGTACAGCGACGCAATCTTGTAGCGCGTGCGTGTGATGAATAGCGCTGGATCGACGGCAATGTTGGCGAGCGCCATGCGCACTGCCAGCGCCTGCCGGTCAGCCTGATTCGGCACGGCAAAGATGCGCTGCTCGCCCGCAAGCTGCTCTTGCTCGCCCGTGATCGTGCCGTACCAGAAGCTGATGCCGCCATTTGTATCCACAGGAATAAAACGATGATACGCCACATAATTGCGCGCCGTCCACGGGCCGATGATCAGCACCGCACCGAGCAGAAGCGCAAACGCATTCGCCACGAAGACGCGAAGACGCGAAGACGATGAAGATACAATCCTGGTGCCTTGGTGCCTTCGTGGCTGAAAAATAAGTAATAGCAGTGCGGCGACCGGAATGAACGACAGCGCCACCGCCCGCGTGAGCGTCGCCAGGCCGAGCATGATCCCGCATGCCAGTGCTGTTTGCCAGCGCCCGTTGGCGCTGGCGCGCACCAGCAACGCCAGCGCCAGCACGATTAACACCACAAACAGCGCCTCGGCGAACAGCAGGCTGCCGAACTGCGCCAGCGGCACGAACAGCGCCGCCATGAGCGCGCTCAACACCGCCACCGACCGCCGCTCGAATAATTGCCAGCCCAATGCGGCAAACGCCAGCACGCCTACGCCCGTCACCACGGCCTGCCCGAACAATGCCCACGACACATTGACGCCGCCGATCAGAAACATCAGCGCCAGCAAGGCCGGGTAGAGCGGCGGGCGCAACCATTTGCCAGTGTCGTAGTAGCCGCCGTGGAGCAGGCCGAGCGCCGAGCGATAGTATTCTTCCGAATCGCCAGGCTGCACCGCGCCGCTGCGCCCCTGCACCCACCAGAATGCAAGCCGCAACGCCACAGCCAGCAGCACCACGAGCGCGAGGCCAGCGATGACGAGCATTCGACTGCCGACAAGAGACGAAGGACGACTGACAGAGGACGAGGGAAGCGCCGCCTCATTCGTCCGTCGTTGGTCAGTCGTCGGCTGCGTTCGTGGTACCATCAGCTGATTGGAGAGCGCTCGATGCGAATAATCCACAGGTTCAGCGCCGACAGAAAAGTGAAGATATAAATCATGCTGACGAACAGCTTGCCCCAGCGCCCGCGCTCCCAGAAGCGATCAGCGTAGACGGCCCAGCAGATCGTCATGGGCGGCAAAATGTAGAACAGCTGCTTGTCAACCATCGACATGCGGTAGCCAGCGAACATAAACAGCACGCCAACCGTGAACCACGCCGCAAATGCAGCCCACACAAGCCGCCGCGACCAGAGCGCCACAAAGCCGGGAATGACGAACAGCAGCGGAATGGCGAGGCCATAATACAAATAATCGCCCGGCCAGATGTGGTAATCCAGATGCGGCACGTAGGTCAGCATGTACTGGCTAAACGGCGGGCGCTCCACACCGACGCTCTGCGGTCCCTGCGTGAAAAGCTCCGCCATGTACGGCAGCGTGCGTTGGATCATGCTGGGAATGTACAAACCGTAGTAAATCACAATCGACAGCACAATGCCCAGCCCGGTCGCCAGCAGCAGGGGCTTGAGCGGCCGGCGGTCGATGCGGCCACCGAGCACAAGCACCATCGCCACAAACAGCGCGATAAATAGCACATGGAACACGGCCGTCACCGTGTAAAACAACATACACGCCAGCGTCACCAGCGTCAGCAGAATGAACGGCCCGCGCTCGTGCAGCCGCTCGTACAACGCGACAATCACCGTCATGACCACAAACGTCCACCAGATGCCGAACGTGGTCGGAACATTGCCCCAGGCGTGGAGCAGAAATGTCACCGGCGTAACCGCCAGCATGAGTGCCGCCAAAAGCGTCGTGCGGTTGCTCAGCTCCGCCTTGCGCGTCAGGATGGCGATCAGGAACACGCGGCTCGTATCGACCAGGCCACTGAACACGTTCGCGCTCGTTTCAAGCGGCCATGGAAAAATCGCGAACGCAGTCGAGAAGATGTGAAAGAACGGCGAGTACGGAATAACCGGGCGGTTCGGCCCCCATTCGTCCACCGGCATGACCGACTCAGAGAACGCACCAGGCTGATAAATCTCTGCCAGATGGCCGTTCAGGATCAGCCGCACCTTTTCCATGTGCCAGTGAATGTCGATCGATTGCATGTAGGGAAACACCATCGCGCCGCCCTTGAGCCAGAAGCCAACGATGAAGATCAGCACCAGCGCGCGGCGCAGCCATGACACAAGCGGGATGTTCAGCCAGCGGAACAGTCGATCAGATGCCCAATCGCTCAATGGCGTGAGCACAGCGCTGAACAGCACCAGCAAAGCCAGTGGCGGCAGGTACAAGCCCATGGGCAGGCGACTCGTCACCAGCGCCCATGCGCCCGCCAGCGCGACAACTAGCCCGGCAGCGGCAGCAAGCCAGCGCCACACATGGAGCCAGCGCAGCGCGCCGTACATGCCCAGCACCACCGCCAGCGCTGACAGCAGCAAGCCCCAAGGCGGCAGCGCCGTGCCAATACTCGTGTTGCCAACCGGCGCGATGGCAACGTTCTCGACCAGCACACCGAGCGGGCGCGGGTCGCGGTATGGATCGGCGGCGATTGTTAGCGTCAGGTCGCCGCCGCTTGCGATGCTTTCCGGCACCAGCACCGAGATGCGGCGTAAATCGGCATAGTCCGGCAGTTGCGCGATCTCGACGCCATTCGCCAGCAGCCGGGCATGCACTGGCGATTTGTCAGGATGCGCGACGACGGCTTGCAGTTGCACCTGCCATGTGCCGCGCCCAAGCGAAGGAAACGTAATCGTGCCGCGATCCGTCGACCAGCGATACGTCGCGGCGGCGGAAAGCGTCACCGCCTGAACGTGCAACGGCGGCGGCACTGTATCAGTGCGGTCGAGCAGCGGCTCAACGCGCAGATCGAGCTGCGGGCCAGCCGCGACGCCGTTCGGCAGCAACACGCGGAAATCACGCCCGCCGCCGTTGTCGGTAATGGTATCAATTTCCTGGCCGTTGACGTACACGGACGCGAGGCGGCGCGGCAGGCCGGCTGGCAGCGGATCGAACGTGAAGGTCGCCATGGCGAAGGCCGGGTTGAGGCCATCGGAGATCGTCAATTCCTGGCTGCCTGACGGCCAATCAAAGCGCTGTGATGGCTCGACCGCGCTGAACTCACGAGCATGAAAGCCTTGCAGATATGGGTAGTCGCTATTCGCGCCGAGGTCAAGCGACTCGAACGGGCGGACACTATAGGCAGCCAGCAGCGCCAGCAGCGCACCGACCACCAGCAGCACCAACGGCCAGCTGATGCGACCAGAACGCACATAGGTTGCTTGCTCGCGGCGACTCACCTGCGGGCGCGAAATATCACGTGTAGCCAAACAAAAATCCTTGGACGTATACCATTCTGAGGGCGCATTATAGCATACTCATCGCCTTCTTCCACATATTTCAATCGCCATTAACTTCCTAAATGGAAGCTACTTGACAATCAAAAGCGTGTATGATAAAGTTCGCTCGTAAACAATTTCTACTTAACGTCAGTTTGGGATAAGAGACTGGGTTTTTGGCTTCACAGTGCGGAGCGCTATGAGAAAAAACGCGAAAATCGCGCCTGTCAAGCGCGCATGCCGTTTCAGTGCCATTTTTCATCAGCAAAAGTGCCATAAAACCCTTGCTGAAGCACCATTTCTGTTCGCTTATCCCGAACTCACGTTACTTACCAGACAGTCTTTTATGTAGGTACGCCTTTTATTCCGAGGATCTTGACCCATGGCAAATCCTAAAATCGCGATCATTATTGGCAGCACGCGCGAAACACGCTTTGGCGGCAAACCAGCTCAGTGGATTTATGACATTGCAGCGGCACGCAATGACATTGATGTTGAAGTTGTTGATCTCCGCGATTTCCCAATGCCTTTCTTTGATGAAGTCGCATCGAACGCGTGGGCGCCTTCTACGAACGAGGTCGCCCAGCGCTGGCAGAAGAAGGTTGCAGAATTCGACGGCTATATTTTCATTACCGCTGAGTACAACCACAGCATCACCGCCGCGCTGAAAAACGCGCTTGATTATGCCTACCCTGAATGGATTCGCAAGCCAGCCGCCTATGTTGGGTATGGCAGCGTCGGTGCGGCGCGCGCCGTCGAGCAGCTGCGCCTGATCAACGTCGAGTTACAGATGGTTCCGACCCGTACGGGCGTGCATATTCAGGGCAACGATTACATGGCGGTCGCCCGACAGGGCAAGAGCCTGACTGAGTTTCCTTACCTTCAACAGAACGCAGCCGCCATGCTCGACGATCTGGCATGGTGGGCGCATGCACTCAAGAAGGCGCGTGAAGAAGCGTAAAATATATCAGAGGCTGCGCCAATGGCGCAGCCTGTAGTTTGGTTCTATTCTTAAACCTGCCATGTCTGCTGACTGGCAGGTTTGATTTATTTCTTCACCAGCAACAACTCGTAGGTTCCCTGAAACAAGGTTCGATATGCGATATACGCGACTGGCGCGAGGCCAAGCCGTCCCAGCCAATCGCGCGCCTGCCCTTTAACACCACCCGCCGTGCCCGCGCCACGCCGTACCCGATCCGAGCCGATGTCGCCAACGCGCAGGCCGTGACGCGCAGCAAGCGCGCGGAAACCCGGCACAGTAAAATAATGCATCTCCGATAACTTCTGCCGGTCGCGAAAATCGCCAGCTTTGCGACGCCCGCGCCACGCAATGATCGCCTCAGCCACAGGACGCGGCAGCCAGTTCAAAAGCGGCATGTGATAGTGCGGGTCGCGGAAGGCGTAGCGGTTAATCACCGTGACAAGCGCTCGCCCGCCGGGTCGTAGCACGCGCGCCAGTTCGCGCACCAACTGCTCCGGGTCTTGCACATGCTCTACCACGTCCCAGCAGATCACAAGGTCAAAGCCCCCATCAGCGAACGGCAGTGCCTCGCCCGCGCCGTTGATGACCGGCAGCGAAAGATCATAGCGCGCCGCCCGCAGCCGCACGATGTCGCAATAGGCGCGGTTGTACTCGAAAGCCAGCGGCACCGCGCCATCCAGCGCCAGCGCAACGCTGGTGCCGCCCATGCCGCTGCCAAGATCCAGCACGCGCCGCCCGTGCAACTCGCCGCCGTAGCGCTCAATCATATGCAGCCGCGCGCGCTGGTAGCGCTCCTGCCAGATACGGCCTTCCCGCCAGCGGTCGAAGTCGGGCCGCCACGTCATGTGCGTCAGCCAGTGGTCGATCCGCTGCTCCAGTTCGGCCTCGCGAGCCATAGTAAGTATTGAAGATTGATCTATCATCTTTTCTTATCAAACCACCAAGGCACAGAGAGTACCGTGGTTTCATACATGCAGGCTAACATCTTGGTGTTCTTTGTGCCTTTGTGGTGTTTTCATACTCACGACACGCGGTAGCGGTCGCGCAACTCTGGCGGCCCAAACGCCACCAGATAATCCTGATCAGCCTTGCCATCAAGCGAAACATACACCGCGCCGTCTGTGCCAATTAACGGCGCAGTCTTGATCTGCGTGTGAAACTCAAATGTGTTGACAGTTGCGCCGTCGGGCGTCACCGCATACAAGTTGCCGTTGTCCGCTCCTACAAAAATGCGCCCGTTCGGACCAATGACCGGCGCGGTTGGGCGGCCTTTGCCAAGCGGTTTGCTCCATATGGGCGCACCATCCGCGCTCACGGCATGCAGCGTGCCGTCAGCCAGCGCCACAAACAGCGTGCCGTTGCTTGCGCGCGCCAACCCGGTGGCCTGTTGTTTGCCGAGTTCCGCCCGCCAGCGCTGCGATCCGTCGCCGTTCAGCGCGATCACTGCGCCGCCATCGGTCGCGGCGTAGATCACGCCGCCGCTCGCCGTTGGCGCGGTGCGCACCCAGCCACCCGCATTGTAGCGCCAGCGGACCGACCCATCCGGCGCGATGGCGAACAACATGCCCTCGGTTGTACCGACGTACACTGTGCCATCCTCGCCGAGCGCGGGCGCGCCAGGAATACCGCCGCCGAGCGCGGTGCTCCACAACTGGCTGCCATCTTTAGTTGAAAAAGCCGCTAGCTGCTCGCCGCCAGTGCCAGCGTACAGCGTTTGCCCGTCGGCGCTGACCAGCAGCGGGGTGGCTGCCGCGCCCTTGATCAGCGCGCTCCAGCGTAACTCACCGCCTGCGGTCGAAGAAACCAGCACGCCGTCGCGGGCGGTCATGTAAATATTGCCCTGCGGATCGAACGCAATGCCGCGCACATCGTGGCTGGAAATACGCTCGTTGCGCCGGAACGCGCCGGTCGCGTCGATGCCGTTGACGAAGCCGCGCCCGTTACCGCCGTACACCGCGCCGTCCGGCCCCAGAACAAGCTGGTTCGTGGCCGAAAAATCCTCTTCCCACAGCATAGCAAGGCCCGTATTAGGGAAGGTCACATCGCGATTGCGCGCCGCCTTCTGTTTCGCAAAGTAGTTGCTCAACGTACCATAAGCCGGGCGCGGGCTGCCGTCGGCGTTCAAGAGGTCGTACGACGGCGTAGCGGACGCACCGCCGAGATCGCGCACGAAGATGCCGCTGATCCAGGGGAAAAACATGGTGGAGCGGTCGAATACGCCTTGCAGATAGGCGCTCTGCTGCTTGGGCTCCACCGCCTGATCACCGGCCGTCTGGTAGCCAATCGAGGTAATCCACAAGTGCTTGTTGCCTTCACCATCGGCAGTCATCTCGTCGCGCAGCAGGTTGACATGCCCGTAATACTTAACCGATGCGGTTTGATCACCGAACTTCCAGCCCGTGTTCGCAGGCATGCCGCTGGTATTGATCTGCGTAGCAAGAATATCGTACGCTTTACGCGCCGCACCGTTCTGGTACTTCAACATGGCGCGATAAAACGCCAGGTCGTCCATCGCTACCTTGGGATCGTGCTCGGCGGTCGGAAATAACGCGCCGTTCAGCACCAGCGCGCAGCGATCTACCGCCTTGATAGCGTCGGAGCCGGCCTTGAGCAGCGCGGCGTACACCGCAGGATCGGCGACCGTGCCGCCGTTCGCCGCAGCGGTGTTCGGCGTATCCCAGATCTCGAAGGCGCTGATCTGACCCGGTGCATGATGAACCAGCGCGTTCATGAACGTGCCGAATTGTTCTGGCTGTTCCGGCATGCCGCCGCTCGGATTGGCCCAGGCGGGCGCGCCCGTCACCACCAGCAGCACGCGCAGATCACGCTGATGCGCGCCCTGCACGAGCGCGTCGATCGTATCCCACTTATACGCACCCTTTTGCGGCTCCATGTCACTCCAATGCAGCGTCGCCCGCACCCAGCCAGCGTTCATGTTCTTGGCCGCGTCGAGCAACTGATCGAGCGGCTGCGCGCCCGGCACGATGTTCACGCCCAAGCGCATGTCGGGCAGGCGCCCGTTAAATGGCGCAGCGGCAAGGCATGTGCCGCCACCGCCAACCAGCGGCAGATAGGCCGCTGGTGGCCCGGCAGCCACGCCGCCGCCCGGCGCGGTCTGGCCAAGCGGAATTGGCGTGGCGGTCGGTGGAGCAACTGGGGTTGGAGCAGCGGTCGCCTGGCTAACAGGCGGCAGCACCGGCTCAGATGTAGGTGTGGGCGCGGCAGGCATAAGCTCTGGACTACAGCCCGCCAGCATCACAATAAGCATCATAGCGGCAGAAACGCCGCGCCAGAAACGTTTATCCATATGACCTCACGAAGCGCATGGAGCGTCTATATATTTTATGTCGTGTCATGATACCAGACGCCGCCATGTCGTGATGAGTTCCGTAATGATGTTAGCGGCGGCGCAACGCCACAACCGGCACAAATTGTGCCAGACGACGGCGATCATCCGCGCTGCCGGTGAACGGCTGATCGGTCATGATACGTGCCAGGGCGCGCATTGACCCGGGATAGCGACGGTTATACATCAAGAGTTGCTCCGCCGCATCTTCTGGCGATAAGCGCGTGGCTATCGCCTCGAACCGCCGTCTTCCGGCATGAAGCAGCACGCGTGGCGTTTTTTCGACGTTGCGCAGCCAATCAGACTTCTCGCCCCAGCCAGATGCGATGTAATACGTGTCGGTTGCCTCGTCATGGTTAACCACCTCCAGCACCACCTGGCGCGGCAGCCCGCTCTTGCGACCGATGTGCGTGAGCATGATAAAGCGCCCGCCGAGCAAGCCGCCAAGCCCGAAACGATACAGCCAGATCGGCATCCGCAGCAGCCAGCGCTTGAGGCCGCGTGGCGCAGGCGTGTTCGTTGTTCCTCCCGCCATCAGATCACCTACCTTTCATCGCCATTTCCAGTGATTGTGCCGCGCTCCAGCCGCCCAAACAGCTTCACAAGGTTAGCTTCGGCGACCTCTGCCAGCGACAGGTCAAGCTCGGTGCAAATCTGCGCCAGATACCACAGCACGTCGCCAAGTTCCATCTTCAGCGCCTCGCGGTCGGCCTCACTGATCTGACCTCCATGATCGCGAAAAATCTTCTTGACCTTGCCAGCCACCTCGCCCGCCTCGTTTGTAAGGCCAAGCGTCGGATACACAATCGCATGGTCGATGTGAATCAAACTCCATGTGCGGCGCGACGCGCGCTGGTAATCGTCAAAATTGTACATTGTCATTGTCAACTCTTTGAATGAAATACGTTGTCATGCTGAACGAAGCCTGCCCTGAGTGGAGCCGAAGGGTGAAGCATCTCTATGTGCTTTCAATGAGATGTTTCGCGCTGCTCACCTGCTCACCGTCAATCCACCAAACTGCACACCCAAATTGCGCTGATCGTGCTGGCCGGGATACTTCGCGGGCACCCAGGTATCGCTCGTGATTTGCAACAATAGCGAACCCGCCGACGGCGCAGGCTGGCCATGTAGGTCAAACGTAAAGCTGTAGCCACGCGGCTGCTCGTCAAGCGTGACGCATTGTGACGCATTAAATTTGAGCGGCGGCATGCCTTCATACCACCAGTGCGTCTCCGGCGCGAACGACAGGCATGCCCGCGCCGGGCCAAGCTCGGCAGGGCGTTTGCCACCCGCCAGTTGCACCGTCACCCGAAGCGGCCCATTCTCCGGCCACGGCAGCCGCAGCAATCCTTGTCCATCCGTCCATGCCACGGTCGTGCCGTCGATTTCTTCCGGCATATAGAAACCACGCACCTGCGCGCCGAAATCACGCGGGCCAATGGCGTGCGGCGCTGATTGCTGCCCCTCCGGCACAAGTTGGTACACTACAAATGGCAGATCAAACACATTGATGTTAGTTGGCTTCTGGTTTGTCAACTGCTCGAACTCATGCAGGTCATCGAGCGCTAGCGTGCCGACTTGCTGCTGGCGAAGGCCCGGCAGCCCGAGCGCCCCGCTCGGCCCCAGCACGAGGTATACGTTATGCCCCTGCTGCCGCCAGTGCTCGATATAGGCCGCCAGCGCGTCGGCGTATTTGCCCGGCGCGCTGCTCTTGATGGTGATCGCATTCAGGCCGAACGCGTAGGTCAGCGGCGTGGTGACCATGTCTGGCACGTCGCGCGAGCCGCTGCGGAACAGCAACACATCGTTCGGGCTGAAGCGCTGCGCTATCGACGATAATTGTTGCAGCGAGCCGCCGTACTCGACATGGCTGTAAATCGTGCGGTTGGTCAGAAGGAAGAAGGCGACGAGACCGAACGTTAATACGGCGGACGCGACGAACGGCGCATGACGCATGACGAATGCTATAGAACTGCTGTTGCTCCTTCGTCCACCGTCCCCCGTCCGTCGTCCAATCCGCACCAGCGCATATGCAATCGCCAGGCAGAACACCGGGTACACCTGCGGCACGTAGCGGCGCAAAATGTAGATATACGTTTGGTCGCTGGTGCCGTAGGTCTGGCGAATGAAAAATACGCTGGTGACAAGCCCGATCGCGAGCAGCAACCACGATGCCCGGATCATGCCGCGCCGCCACCACCACGCAAATCCCGCCACTGCCAAAACAACGCCGAGCGGCGACAAATACCAGCCGATCCGCACCAGATTTGCCAGCGGAATGGTGTATACCTCGCGGCCCGGCGGCAGCGCGATTGGCGCGCCGATGTAGCCTTGTAGCGCCAGGCATGCGCCAGTTGGCGCGCGTAACTGCGCCAAGTTGAGGCAGCCCGGCAGCCCTCGCAGCGTTGCCGTTGACAAAATCTGTGGCCGCACAAAATAGCCATACGCGCCCAGCAGCACAACACTCGCTGCTATCGTCAACAGTAGCAGTTCGCGCCATCGCACGATGAGCCGCTCCGCGTGCCGCAGCCCGCGCCCAATACGAGGGCGCAACAGCAGCATAGCAGCAATCAGCACAATGACAACCGCAAACTCGGCGGCAATCCGGCCATAATTCCAGCCGACGAACTCCGTCGGCGGCATGCCTTTGAACGACGGGCAGGCGGGCGTGTTGGGCATGGCGGGCAGGCGCAGGATCGACAAGGGCGAGCAGGGCCGCGTCAGGTATACTTCGCGCAGTTCCGGCGTGAGGAACGGCAGGCTCAGCAGCGCGGGAATGGCGTAGTCTTGCAGCCGGGCGAACAGCGTGTCGAAAAAGTAGGCCCGCGCAATCATGGCAATATGGATCGCCGCATGCAGCAGCATGGCAAACAGCCCGATTGAAAGAAATGTTTCGCGCCGCGCCCAGCGCCCGGTAAGCCACATATAAAAAAGATACGCCAGTACCGGCCCAACCATGAGAATGAAATCGATCCGCGCTAGCGCAAGCTGCCCAAACGCAATTCCGGCCAGCAGCGCAGCAAAATCTCGACGATGAACAAAGGCGTGTTCGTCGTTCGTCCCTTCGACTTCGTTCAGGGCAGGCGTTCGTCGTTCGTCGGCGGCTGCGACCGCAAACATATACAGCCCGGCGAACGTCAGGAACTGCATGGTCGTTTCCGAGGTCGAGTAGCGGCTGAACCAGACCTGCACGCCATTCAGCGCCAGCAGCAGCGCGGCCAGCACGCCAACCCATGGTCCGGCTAACCGTCGTCCCAGCATGGCGACGCTCCACACGCCCAGCAGCCCCATCAGCCCGGTGGCAAGCAGTCCGCCCTCGAAGCCGAGCATGCTGGCGAGCAGCCCGATCCATGCCGGAAACAGGTGCAATCCTTGCGGCACCACCCGACCCGCCGCAAGATCGCCGTTGTAGATCAGAAAGCCCGCCGCCCGCAGCCGCGTGGCAATAAAACGAGTCGGATTTTGACCGCCCAGGAAGTTCGTCTCGGCTTGCTCCGCCGCAGCGCGCAATGCTGGATCAGCCGCATGCTGATCCTGGCCGATCTGTGCCACCAGCGGATCATATTGCACAATGCTGCCAGTGCGCGCGATCGCAAAACCGGCATTGGCATACACGCCTGCGTCACGCCCGCCCAGCACCGTTTCGAACGGCGGCGTGACCAGCACCACAAATATCGCGCCGATTATAAGAAGCGCCAGCGCGTCCCAGTGAGAGACTACGGACGACAGACGATTGACCACCGACTGATTATCTACCGTGGTCCGTTGTCGGCGGTTGGCGGTTGGCTTGCGCCCCGCAATAATCCCAAGCGGATGCGCGGGCCACAGCACCGCGCCGCGCCGTCGCGCCACCAGAAGTGCGCCGCCGCATACCAGCGCCAACAACATAATGTGAAGCCATGCGCTGAACACGCCAAGTTCCGCCAGCGTGAAGGCCAGCCAGCCGTTCAGCAGCGCTCCGGCAACCGTGCGCTCGTAATGACGCTCCAGCGGATCGAGGGATTGACGCTGCCCGAGCAGCGCATGCGCGATGAGGAAGCCGGGAATATACAGCAGCGGAACAATAACAACAATGGCGAACAATGCCAACACGTGGATTCGCTCCCTTTCAAACAACATCGAGGCGATTATAGCACACGCCCCATCGGGCGCGCTGCCGCCACGCTGATGCCGTGCTGAAGATGATGTGATGGAAGCAACTGTATTGATCATTTTTTGACACGAAACATATCCCGCTATTGTCGCCCCGATTTGCTATCGTGTGAAGGAACAACAGAAGAAGGAGCATCCATGCCACACGTTTCACGCCTCCACTCCATTCTTTTTGCCATTGTTGCATCTGTATGAGCTGTGCTGCTTTTCAGCATGACGCGCTTCGGCGTTGATTTTGAACCGCTCTATTTCGCAGCACAGCGCGTACTCGCCGGCCTGTCGCCCTACGGCGCTGACGCAACCAACGCGCTTGCCGCCCACTGGCCCGCGAAATTTGCTGCGGCAGGGGTCGCCTACCCGCTGCCAATCATTCTGCTGGTCCTGCCGCTCACCTGGCTACCCTGGACGCTCGCCATGTCACTATGGATTAGCGCCGGAACTATCATGGCCTATCGCAGCATACGTCTCGCATCGCCATGGCCGTATCTAACATCTTGCTCGCCAGCCCCTATTGGTTCGGCCTTGCCGTGACGATGCTGCTGCGATCAAGCGCCGAAGCCTTGGCTCGTCGGGCTGACCTGCGCGTTGCTGGTGCTGAAGCCCCAGAATGGTCTCCTGTTTGCGCTCGCCGGTCTTGTGTGGGGCTTCCGCCATGATCGGCGCGCGGTGGGTGTGGTGGTTTGTTGGCTGTAGTGGTATTTTGGGGCTTGTTTCGCTGCTCGTTCAGCCTGATTGGCCGTATGCATGGGCAGATTTATCGCAACATCGTGCAGCCTCCTAGTTTGCTGCCGTTGGGGCTGCTGCTTGTGCTGGCATGCTGGCGGCTGCCATGGTGGGCAATAGTTGCTGCCGTGCAGGTCGTGCTGTTCCCGCTTTCAGACGTTTACTCAACACTGCCGCTGCTGCTGTGTTGGATCGCAATCGGCGGGCCAGCCGCCCTGCTTGGCGCTGGCATCTCATGGTTGTGGATCATGCCCGGCATGTCCAACTCCCTCGACAATGTGTGGATGCTTATCATCTGCCCGTTGCTGGCATGCGCGATCTGGCGCACGTTGGTTGCGCCGCGACTCGTACGTATGCGTGTCGGAGCCACACCAGCATCCACCCCAAAATCGACCTGATTCATTCACATGCACCAAAGTATTGGCGTATAATAGCGCTGTGTAGCGCAGCCTGATCGCCTGAAACAGCCGTAATGTTGTATCTGGCGGCACACCTTCTGTGAATAACAATAGCATATCAACATTATGCTATTGAAACATGCACAGGAGGAAAACCATGCCATCGTGGAGCAACAAAGACGAGCGTCAGTACGAACACATCAAGGAAAGCGCCATCGACCGCGGCAAGGACGAGGATCGCGCGGAGGAGATTGCTGCTCGTACAGTGAACAAGCACCGCCGCGAGGAAGGCCGCACGCCCAACAAGCGGACGCAGGGCACCGGCAACCCGAACGAACCGCTGGAAGAGCATACGGTTGCCGAACTTCAGAACCAGGCCAAGGACATGGGCATCAGAGGCTATTCCAAACTGCGTAAGGCTGAACTCATCGATACTATTCGCCAACACCGTTAAATAATACAATTTCATTTTAGTTGGCGGCGAAGTGATTAATTAGAGGATTTTAGAAATGTCTGAAGCATTTCTAACTGCCATTATTTTGCAGTCATCCGTGCAGTTGGAACTATAGCTGGCGCGATTATTCAGCGAGGCAAAGGACCTGTTCACTCTAAATCTTTGCCTGCTGTGGGCGCGATTATTGGGCTTATTACTGGATTGATTTTAGGGATATTAATCGCGCCTAGTATATTTCCAACAACGCCTAATCAACCTAACTCCATATCTGCAAATACGTTAAAACCGACTGCCGTGCCATCGCCGCAACCGACCATGCCCGCGCCGCCAACCCAGGCGGCTCCTACTGAGATGCAAGCGACCGCCTTCCCTGTTCAAGGTTCGTCGCCTGATGGTGAGCAGACGATTGATGTCGGCAGGCACCGCCTGGCGCTATACTGCTCCGGCACCGGCAGCCCGACCGTGATTCTTGAGGCTGGACTTGGCGGCGATCATACGTCATGGGATGTGGTGCAGCCTGCCATCGCGCAGGAAACGCGCGTGTGCAGCTACGACCGGGCTGGCATGGGGCAGAGTGAGGCAGGCACGCCGCCGTACACCGCCGAGCAGACCGCAAATGACCTCCACACGCTGCTTACGAACGCAAGCATTGCGCCGCCGTACCTGCTGGTCGGCCACTCATTCGGCGGGCTGTTCATTCGCGAGTACGCGCACCTGTTTCCCGACGATGTGCGCGGCATGGTGTTCGTGGATGCTGTCCACGAGGACTGGTGGAGCGCTGCCGCAGCACTGTTGCCACCGCCTGGCCCGCAGGATAGTCCAGCGCGTGCAGTCGTTCCGCGACTATCTTGATCAGGGCTACCATGATCCGGCCAGCAACGGCGAAAACGTCGATATTCCGACGACGGTTGCGCAAGTCAAGCAGAGCGGCACGTTTGGCGATATACCAATCATTGTGCTGACCGCCGAGCAGTTCACGGTGCTGGCACCCGGTCTGCCGCCCGACCTTGAAGCGAAGCTCAAAACATTGTTTCAAGACGACCTACAAGGCCGCCTTGCCAAACTTTCATCCAACAGCACGCATGTTGTGGTACCGAATAGCGGGCATGACATGCCGCATGATAATCCGCAAATTATTGTCACCGCTGTGCGGGCGCTGCTCGCCGCGAGTCATGCATAGTCAACAGGAATACCATGCCAGCACTTACTGTTATGACGTTCAACGTTCGCGGCGCGCATTTTGACGACGGCGCGAATTGTTGGCCTGATCGTGCCGTTCTCAATATCGCGACTATTCGTAAGTACGCGCCCGATCTGATCGGTTTTCAGGAAATCCATCCGGCCAACCTGGATGACTACCGCGAGCATCTCCCCAACTACGAGTATCTCGTCGGCCCGCGTTACAACGATGCAGAGCCGTATCAACATCCAACAATTGCATGGAACCCGGAGCGCCTGCGACTTGCGGAGAGCGGCGGCTTCTGGTTGAGCCTCACACCTGATCGCCATTCGCGCGCATGGGACACTGCCTGTACTCGTGCTGCCACCTGGGCGCGCCTGGAATGGTTGGAGACTGGCATCACGCTGCTGCACCTCAACACCCATCTCGATCATATTAGTGAGACTGCGCGCGTGGAAGGGGCGAAAGTCATTGTGCGGCAACTTCAGCACATTGGACAGGCAGGCGAGCCGTTGATTATTACCGGCGATTTCAATTGCCCGCCCAGTTCAGAGGCACACCAAGTCTTCGAGCAGCACGGCTTTGTGGATAGCTATGCAGCGGCGGGCCATGATGCAGTGGCCCCGACGTTCCATGGATTTCGCGGTCCCGAATACGTACCCGACGCGCTGGATGTCGACCGCATCGACTGGATTTTGTTGCGCGACACGCTCCAGCGACTCAAGGTAGCTGCACTGCGACATTATTCGCGATGCCGCGCCACCGCTGTACCCGAGCGACCATTATCCGGTCATGGCAACTTTTGAGCAGGTGTGATGTCATGTCTCGATCATGGCACCCAATCATGCTATACTTTCGGCACAGTCCATAAATCATTCCGTTTTGGAGTTCCGCATGTCGCGTTGGTTGATAGTTTTCCTGGTCGCCGCTACATGTGTAGGATGCGGCAGTGCGCCCGTTGCCCAACAACCAACCAGTCTGCCAACAATTGCGCATCCAACAAGCACGCCGACGGCTACGCCCACAACCATTCCAACCGCCACATCAACAGCCACGCCGAAGCCAACCGTCACGCCGGAACCAACTGAGGTGACACCGACACCAACGCCGCAGCCGAGCGCGCCCATCCACATCACTATTGGTGCAATCGACGTCGATCGGCGGCTGGTGTCGGTCGGGCTTGACCGCAACGACATTCCGATTGTGCCCGACCATGACATCGGTTGGTACAACTTGAGCGCCAGGCCAGGGCAGGGCGAAAACATCGTATTGTGGGGCCATGTGCTGCGCTTCAAGAAGGCTCCAAACATTCCCGCGCCGTTCGCGCGCCTGAAGGAACTGGGCATCGGCGCGAAGATTACGCTGTATGACGAAGCCGGCGCGGCGCACACCTATGCTATAACCAAGATGGTATGGGCCACGCCGGATCAGGTCGAATATGTGCTACCACAAGGCCACGAGATGCTGACCATGGTGTCGTGCATCGGCAACGAGGTGATTGTGTCTGGCAGCGTCGAGATGACGCACCGCCTGATCACGATTGCTGAGCCGGTATCTTGAACGAGGAGTAAGGAACTGAAAGAACTAGAGCACTCAGCCTGCCTGGGGAATATAGTTCCTACAGTTCCTTTTGCCATCACTCCGGCGCTACCCGCCCAACTCGTCGCTCTGCCAGCGGATGGTGCCATGGAGCAGTAAATTGGACGAGCGCAACTTGTAGGCCAGATCTTGCGCCAGGTTGCGCATGACGCGGTAGCCAATGCCGGGATCATTCTCGCATAACGCCCGAAAGTCTGGCTCGCGCAGCACCAGCAATTTGGTTGGCTCGGCAGCGACAACAGTGGCAGAGCGTGGAGCGCGGCTCAGCAGCGCCGTCTCACCGAAGCATTGTCCATTGAAAAGCGAATTGATGGTTGACAATCCCACGCTGCCGTCCGGTCGTCGCGTGTTGATCATGACATGAACGCCGCCCTCCAACACCACGAAGAGTTCGACCCCGCTATCGCCCTCGCGAAAAATGACCCCGTTCGCCGCCACCTGAACTGCACGGCAAACGCCCGCCACCTGCGACAATTGATCATCTGTTAATCCAGCAAAAATCTCGACGCGACGCAAACTCGTAAGCACTCGTGGATTCATGGTCGTCTCCATCAAAGCGATGTTGATATGACGTATGCATTATATACGTCAAGCAACTGCTTGAACATGCCACTCTAATAGCAACGATCACGCCAACTTTCAGCCCTGTCTGATTGCCCCAAAACACTTTACACTCTTGGCATGTCTTGACATGCACCGCCAACGGTGTTACAATATAGAACACACGTTCTAAATAAAAGATGAGATGCGCACCAGAAAGCCAAACAATGAGCATGAGTAAAGCATCAAGGTGGAGCTATGACAAATCGACAAATTGCCGCTATATTGTTCAACATATCAGCCATTTTAGCCTCCCAAAATGGTAACCCGTATCGCATTCGGGCCTATCGCCGCGCCGCCCGCAATCTGCTGCGGGCGCGCCATTCTGTGGCCGAGCGCGTGGCCGCCGGGCAGCCGCTTGGCATTCCGCACCTGGGCAAAAGCTTGACAGCTAAAATCAGCGCGCTGGCCGCCAACGATCAGCTTGCATTCTATGAAGAGCTGTGCGCGGAGCTGCCGCCCGAAGAGCAGGCGATTTTGAAGCTGCATGTGCCGGGCCTTGGCCCAATCATGGCCGCCCGCATTCACCGCGACCTCGGCTCGACCGACCCGGAAAGCCTGCGCCGCGCTGTCGCAACCGGCAAGCTCCAGCGCGTGTGGGGCATCGGCCCGAAGCGCACGGCGGCTATTCTTGATGCTGTTGGAGGAACTATGATGCGGCAGGAAACGTTAGGTATTTGACAAGATGAAGAGAGGACAATGTGACACGATGATCCTGAGTGTAAGCCTCACCTTGTCATCGTGTCACATTGTCACCTTGTCACGGAGATAGACATGCGCCAACGCGAACTGGACGAATTGCTTGAAGAACTGGAGGAGGCAGGTGATGGATTACTTGATGCGGCGCTGGACCACCAACAGCCGATCGAGCTCATGCCAGACGGAACACAGGCCGACGACGTGGCTGGCGGCTATCGTGCCAAGCTCGCGCTTACACCGCGCCCCTACCAGGACGATGCGCTGGCTGCCTGGCTCAACGCCGACGGTCGCGGCGTCGTCATTTTGCCGACAGGCGCAGGCAAAACCGTCCTCGCGTTGATGGCAATCGAGCGGCTCAAGCAGCGAACATTGATTGTGGTACCAACGATTGAGTTACTCTATCAGTGGCGCGAGGCTATGATCGAGCGGCTCGGCGTAGCCAAGAGCCATGTCGGCGTGATCGGCGACGGGCGGCACGAGGTGCGGCCCATCACAATCATTACCTATGCCTCCGCCGCCATGCCCAATGCGCCGATTGCAGGCACCGGTCTGCTGATCTGCGACGAAGCGCACCATTTACCTTCGCCATCGTACAGCACCATCGCGCAGCGCTGCGGTGCGCCGTACCGCCTGGGCATCACCGCCACGCCTGACCGCAGCGACGGCACAGAAAACGATTTGTACCGGCTGCTCGGCCCGGCGGTGTACCAGCGCACACCTGCCGAATTGTCCGCCGAAGGTCACCTGGCGAAGTTCAAGGAAAAGCGCATTTATGTCAACCTTCAGCCAGAGGAGGCGCTGCGCTATGGTGTACTCATGACCGAGTGGAAGTGGTTTATCTCGCGTAATCGCGGCATGCTGGCACGCGGCGGCGACTTCTTTGGCGAACTGATTCGACGCAGCGGCAACGACCCGACGGCGCGGCAGGCGCTGCGGGCGCATCATCAGGCGCGCATGATTGCGCTGAATGCCGAGTCGAAGATGGAAGAAGTCGCGCGCTTGCTGGCGCAGCACCGCAACGACAAAGTGCTGGTGTTTTCTGAATACAACGTGCTGGTCGACAAGATCAGCCGCACGTTCGCCCTACCGTCGATTACGTATCGCACCGCCGCCGACGAACGCAAGCGCACCTTGCAGGCATTCCGTAACGGCGCGTATTCCAAGATCGTCGCCGGGCGCGTGCTGAACGAGGGCGTAGACGTGCCCGACGCCAACGTGGCGATTGTGGTGAGCGGCAACAGCACCGCCCGCGAGCATATTCAGCGGCTTGGGCGCGTCATTCGGCCCAAGCAATCCGAGGCGCTGCTGTACGAACTTGTCACCCGTCACACCAGCGAAGTCAACAGCGCCCGCAAGCGACGAAAGACGAAAGACGAAAGACGAAAGACCGACGACAAGATCGCGTAACCTTATTCGTCGTCCATCCTTCGTCTTTGGTCAAGAGGTTATTATGTCATTTCGAACGGCTGATTTCAAAAAAACAACTCGCATGTCGGGCGGCGATCGCGTATTGTACCCGTACCAGATTCGCGACGACCGTTACACGGCTGCAATTGGCTATGCTATTGCATATTACGAGCGTATGGTCGGGCGGCGGCGCGCCGAGTTCGAAGCCGAGACGCTACTGGAATTCTTTGGCGAGCCAAAGCTGGCGCGCGGTCTGGTAGCCTGCCTGGCGCGCACCTATGCATGGCGCGAGCAAAGCTTTGCGGAGGCATTTGGCGAAGAAACAGCCCGCATGCTCTGGCGAGTTGGCATTGCTCGCCCGGCTGACCTACGCGCCCGCTTGTACGGTCTGGCGAACGGGCGCTACGGCGGCGTCATCCTGCCGCATGAACGCGCCGAGGCGCTGGAGTTCCTTTGCAATCAGTTAGCCACAGAGAGCACAGAGAACACAGAGAATATAAAAAATGCGCCCAACTCTGTGGCTCACACAATAACGCCTGAGCAATTCGAGCGCGGGCTGAGGCTCGACTCCGAAGATCAACAGGTGCTCGTCAAAATCGGCGCTATGCCGACGCCGCAAGAGATCGTCGCGCGCTACAACTATCATTCACTCGAGACAGCATTATGTCATGCTGAGGCGCTGCGGCTGCGACTGCGTGGCCCAGTCTGGAACATCGTGCGCACCGTCCACAACCTGGCGCGACGCTACAACATTCGTTATCAGATCAACACGCCGCGCACGCTGTTTGAGGAGCAGGTCGAGGTCACGCTGCTGGGCGCGAAGGATGCGCTCGGCAGTTGGCTGCGCGCCGGTCGGCGAGTTGCACGTGCGCTGCTGCGGCTGATCGCCACTCATCCAGCCAGCCTGGTAGCGGGCGAGGCGTTAGTCCACCTTGCGGGCAAAAGCTCGGTGCTGCGGCTGGACGAGCGCGCCTTCGCGGCGCTCGGCATTGCCGACAACGAAGAGCCGCAGGAAAGCGACCCGTGGGAGGAGCAGGTGATTGAGCGCTTCCGACAGGCATGGTCACGGCAGTATGTGAAAGGCCAGACGGCGGGCTGGCGGCTGCGGCGCGACCCGGAACCGCTGGTTGGCGCGAACGCGGTGGTCATCCCCGACTTCACGCTACAGCGTGGCAACGAGCGGGTAGCGCTATGCCTTGCTACGGGACGCGCTACCGCAGAAACAGTCGCCCGCGATCTCGGGCAATTGGGCCGCAACGCGCCCGCATTGATTGTCACGCCGGAACACATCGCAGAAACGCTGCCACGCTGCCCTGTGCCGCTTGCAACGTATCAAGAGCAGCCGCCCGAAGCAGTTCCGGCGCTGGTCCGCACGTTGGAGCGGCGCTACCCGCGTGGTGCTGCTACCAAGACCATGACGCCATGGCAGCGACTGGAGCAGCAGGTTGCCGAAGAAGGCTTCGTGAACGAGGAGCAGGTCGCGGCGCTGTTAAGTTGCACGCCTGCTGAGGCAGTGACAGCCGTGCGGCGCTGGGGTGGAGCTGGTCTGCACGTGCTGCCAGGGCTGGGCGTCTGCTCGCCCGACGCGCTTCATGATCTGCGTCACCTGCTGGAAGGCGGCGCACTCACACAGACTGCGGCGTGATTCCCGACGAACGGCCAAAGACGAAAGACGGACGATGGAGAATCATCGTTCGTCTTTTTGCATGCTTACACTCATGGAGTGTTGCAATATGGTGGACCCAATGTCAAGCACACACTTTTTGCCAGTTTTCCGTATGGGTGCCGCCACTCACCCTGCAAACGCTTGACAGTTTTCCTGACCTCAACCAGGTCAATTGGACCACTACACCAGATAGACCTCAGCTGGTCGACGATAGCCGAGCGCTTGGTGCGGTCGCTCGGTGTTGGAAAAGGTGATGTACCGTTCTATCCCCTTGTACGCTGCACGGGGACTGCTGTAATCGGCCAGATAGACTGCCTCATACTTCAGCGACCGCCAGAACCGTTCGGTGAAGGTGTTGTCGCGTGCGCGTCCCTGACCGTCCATGCGCATCCGGATGCCAGCCGCGCCCAGCGCCTGTGTCACCTGTGGATTCGTAACGTGACGGCCCTGGTCGATATGCCAAATGTCCGGTGTCGCGTGGCGACGTGCCTGGGCAATTGACGCGAGCACAAACGCCATCTCCAGCATCTGGTCGAGCCCCCAACGTACCACGTACCGACTGAACCAATCGAGCATAGCACCCAGGTACCGCCAGCCGTGACGAAGCCGCTACTACGTGATGTCACCGCCCCAGATTGGTTTGGACGGACGGCGGTGACATCACGTAGTAGCTACGGATACACCTGGTGCTGGGCGTCGCGCTGACTGAGATTGGGTCGTGGACGAATGCCAGCAATCCCCATCGCACGCATCGCTGTCCCCTCCGTGCGATTGATTGGCCCGAACTCTGCTTGGAGGAGGACCTGCAATGTGCGCGAAACGTAAAATGGGCGGTGGAGCGTTCATCACTACGGTGCTTGATCGCCACCGCCTTGGGCGCGGGCGGCACGGGCTGCTAGTACAACGAGCGACGACTGACACTGAGCAGGTCGGCCTGCATGCTCAATGGCAGGGCATCATATGTCTTTTTTATAGGACTAGTGTACCGAACTCTGGCTCGCTCACTGTGCAAGTTCTTGGATGCACAAGTACCTCCCACAGTTCTGAATTTGCGGGAGGTACTTGTCCGTTTCGTCAGTGTTACTGGCCGTTCTTCTTGCCGCGCCCCTTGACTGATGCAACCAGCAGGTCGCGGTTCATGCGGGCGATGAAATCGAGCGGGATTTCCTTCGGACAGACGGCCGAGCACTCGCCAATGTTGGTGCAGCCACCGAAGCCTTCCGCGTCCATCTGGTTCACCATGTGGACCACACGATCATAGCGCTCCGGCTGGCCCTGCGGCAATGAGCCGAGGTGCCCGATCTTTGCGGCGGTGAACAGCATCGCCGAACCGTTCGGGCAGGCTGCCACACACGCCCCGCAGCCGATGCATGCCGCGCCATCGAAGGCGTAGTCGGCATCGCGCTTCGGAATTGGCACCGAATTCGCATCAGGGGCGCTGCCGGTCGAGACAGACACAAAACCACCAGCTTGAATAATTCGGTCGAACGCGCTGCGGTTCACGATCAAATCTTTGATCACCGGGAACGGCCTGGCGCGCCACGGCTCGACCACAATGGTGTCGCCGTCGCTGAATTGCCGCATGTGAACCTGGCATGTCGCTACCCCGCGCCCCGGCCCGTGCGCAATGCCATTGATCATGAGGTCGCATGAGCCGCAGATACCCTCGCGACAGTCATGATCAAATGCAATCGGCTCCTTGCCACTGGTGATCAGATCTTCGTTGACGACATCAAGCATTTCAAGGAACGACATTTCAGGGCTGACGTCATTGGCCTCATACGTCTCGAAACGCCCTGTGTCGTCCGCGTTTTTCTGCCGCCAAACCTGTAGCGTAACTTTCATCTATCTCTCCAACTAGAGAACAAAGCTGAGAAACAAAGCACAGAGTGACGAGCACAGTTGTTGTTCTTTGTTTCCCAACTCGTTCCTATCATGCTCTACTTATAGCTGCGCTGCGATGGGTGAACGTACTCGAACTCAAGCTGCTCCTTGTGCAGCACTGGCTTGCTATCCGGGCCGGTATACTGCCATGCTGCTGCGTACGAGAAGTTCTCATCGTCGCGCAACGCCTCGCCCTCGGGTGTCTGCGACTCCTCACGGAAGTGCCCGCCACATGACTCGGTACGATGCAGAGCGTCAATGCACATGAGTTCGCCAAGCTCCAGGAAATCGGCCACGCGGCCCGCTTTTTCCAGCGCCTGATTGAGTTCTTCATCGCTGCCCGGCACGTTGACGTTCTGCCAGAACTCTTCACGTAGCGCCGGGATCTTCTCCAGCGCCGTTTTCAGGCCTGCTTCGTTGCGCCCCATGCCACAGTAGTCCCACATGATGTGGCCTAACTCACGGTGGAATGAGTCGACCGTGCGCTTGCCGTTGATCTCCAAGAGCGTTTTGACGCGATCATTCACGTCCTTCACCACATCGATCACAGCTGGATTATTGCCATCGATTGGGTTGAGCTTGACCTGCGCCAGATAATTGCCGATCGTGTACGGCAACACGAAGTAGCCGTCCGACAGACCCTGCATGAGCGCTGAGGCGCCCAGGCGATTGGCGCCGTGGTCCGAGAAGTTTGCTTCACCAATCACAAATAAGCCGGGAATGGTGCTTTGCAGGTTGTAATCCACCCACAGGCCGCCCATGGTGTAGTGAACGGCGGGATAGATGCGCATCGGCACCTCGTATGGGTTTTCGGCGGTGATGTGGTGGTACATGTCGAACAGATTGCCGTAGCGGTCGGCGATCACGTTTTTGCCCAGCCGCTTGATGGCGTCGGCAAAGTCGAGATACACGCCCAGCCCGCTCGGCCCGACGCCACGGCCCTCGTCGCAGACGGCCTTGGCCGCGCGGGAGGCCACGTCACGCGGCACCAGGTTGCCGAACGCCGGATAGCGTCGTTCCAGGTAATAATCGCGCTCGTTCTCAGGAATATCGCGCGGATTACGCTTGTCGCCAGCCTGCTTCGGCACCCAGATGCGCCCGTCATTGCGCAGCGACTCCGACATGAGCGTCAGTTTCGATTGATATTCGCCACTGACTGGAATGCAGGTCGGGTGAATCTGCGTGAAGCACGGATTCGCGAACAGCGCGCCGCGCCGGTGTGCCCGCCAGATGGCAGAAGCGTTGCAGCCCTTGGCATTGGTTGAAAGATAGAACACGTTGCCGTAGCCGCCCGACGCCAGCACCACCGCATCGCCCATGTGCGTTTCGATTTTGCCGGTGACCATGTTGCGCACCACAATGCCGCGCGCCGCACCGTCCACCACGACCAGATCATGCATCTCGGTGCGCGGGTACATCGCAACCTTGCCTGCCGCAATCTGGCGGCTGAGCGCCTGGTACGCGCCGAGCAGCAACTGCTGCCCGGTCTGGCCGCGCGCGTAGAACGTGCGCGACACCTGCGCGCCGCCAAACGAACGGTTGTCGAGATAGCCACCGTACTCGCGGGCAAACGGCACGCCCTGCGCCACGCACTGGTCGATGATGTTGAGGCTGATCTGCGACAGCCGGTACACATTCGATTCACGAGCGCGAAAGTCGCCGCCCTTGACCGTATCATAGAACAGGCGGTACACGCTGTCGCCGTCGTTCTGATAATTCTTGGCAGCGTTGATGCCGCCCTGCGCGGCGATGCTGTGCGCTCGGCGGGGGCTGTCCTGGTAGCAGAACGCTTTGACATTGTAGCCAAGCTCGGCCATGGTTGCCGCCGCAGCGCCGCCTGCCAGCCCGGTTCCGACAACGATGATGGTGTAGCGGCGCTTGTTGGCCGGATTGACCAGTTTCATCTCGAACTTGTGCTTGTCCCAGCGCTGCTCGATCGGTCCAGACGGCTCATGCGATTCAAGCATTGGATCGCGAAACTCAGTTGGCGGGACGCGCACATCGGTCACCGGGCGTGTTTTTGTATCCACAGTTGCCATACGTAATGTCTCCGATTTACTATCTAATCGTCACAATGCCGGTGATGACGGCAAGCGGAATTGACACATTGCCGACAAACACAATGACCGCAATCGCCGTTGCCACGAAGCGCCACAGGCCATTATAGCGGCTGCTATTAATCCCTAATGTCTGAAACATGCTCCACGCGCCATGGTACAGGTGCAGCGCTAACGCAATCATCGCCAGGATGTAGATAATCACAATAGGAATGCTCTGGAAGCCGATCACAACATTTTGGTAGGTACTGAAACCACCGACGGGACTTTCGGGAATATACGCATTTGCCGTCCCTGCCGGACCGTAGCCAACCACACCAAAGGTGAAATGCAGCAGGTGGAAAATGATAAACAGCAACAGGGCAATGCCACCCCAGCGCATGGTGCGCGATGCGAACGTCGCCTGCACGTAGCCTTTGGTGTTGTACTTCACCGGGCGGGCGGCCCACTCGCCGCGCGTGAGTTGGTATGCCATCAAAATGTGCAGCAGAATCGCCACAATCAACACAATACGGGCAATCCAGAGCAGAAATGTTTGCGGGAAGAGCGGCTCCCCAACTGTCCGCAGGAAGCCTGCATACTCATTGAGAACCTCCTGTCCGAGGAAAATCTTGAGATTGCCGACCATGTGTGCGATCACGAACGCGACGTAGATGAAGCCGGTGACGGCCATGATTAATTTTTTGCCAATCGAGGATGTGTAGATTGTCCTCGCGCCTGTCGTAACTGCTGCCATACGCGTGTCCTTCTAAGTATTCAACAGATGTGCATACGAGTATACGCACAAAACAGTGCCCTTAGATGTGCCAATGTGCGCCAATAGAGCATGTGGATGGGAAGCATGGCTGTTGATGCGTGTCCATGTTGGCGTGAAAGGTACTGCCAAAGTGTGAGAATAGTTTCACGAACTTCTCATATTATAGCGCAAAGCTGTGTGCATGTCTAACTATCTTTTTGTAAAAAAACGCGCTGCAAAGCGGATGAAACGCTTTCATGGATGTGGCATGCCACGTTGACAATGTAGTGGAGGTGGAGTATAGTTTCTCTCCTCAGTTGTTAATATCATGTAAATAAAAGATAACGAGCGTGGACACTGCGCCACTTCAGGTTGAGAACCTTGGTTTTCGTTACCGCGCCGCCGCGACGCCTTCGCTCCATGATGTGAGTTTTGCTGCTCGCGCGGGCGAGTTGTTACTGGTCGTCGGTGGCAGTGGCAGCGGCAAATCCACGCTGCTGCGCTGCCTGAATGGCTTGATTCCGCGCAGCTATCGCGGCGACCTGTCTGGCATGATCGGGATTGACGGGCAGAACCCGGCTGAGCTTGGGCTGGCAGAACTGGCACAACTGGTCGGCACGGTGCTGCAAGACCCTGACCGACAGATTGTCGCCAGTTACGTTGGGCGGCAGGTTGCCTTTGGGCCGGAGAACCTGGGCTGGCCGCGAGAGCGTATTCATGCTGCTGTCAGCAAAACCCTTGAGCGTCTGGGTATCACGTATTTGCGCGAGCGTGAAACGGGGTTGCTGTCCGGCGGCGAGCGCCAGAAGGTTGCGCTGGCTGGTTTGCTGTCTATGGAGCCGCGCATTCTATTGCTCGACGAGCCGCTGGCAAGCCTCGATCCGGCGTCGGCGCGCGAGGCGTTGGCGCTGTTCCGGCAATTGGCCGACGAGGGGCACACCGTACTGCTGGTGGAGCATCGCGTCGAGGATGTGCTGCATGCCCGGCCTGAGCGGGCGCTGTTTCTGCGCGAGGGCAGGCAGGTGTTCCTTGGCCCAACGGCGGAGTTTCTCCAGTTGGCCGACCCGCTCGAGGTGAAGCTGCCTGCCGATATTGCGCTGCAATCATTGACGAGTGAACATGTCGCGCCTTTGGTGGCCAAGCCTCGGCCCGCGCCCGGCGACGCAATCATCGAATTCGACAATATTCATTTTGCCTACGACAACGGCACACCTATTTTGAAAGGCATCTCGCTCCAGGTGCATGAGGGCGAGGTGGTTGCCATTCTGGGGCCCAACGGCGCGGGCAAGACGACGTTACTTCGGCATGCCATCGGCCTGCTGCGCCCGACGCGCGGCCAGGTGCGCGTGAATGGAGTCGATGCGCGTACTGCAACGGTAGCGCAGCTTGCGCGCACGGTTGGCTATGTGTTCCAAAGCCCGTCGCACATGCTGTTCGCGCCGACAGTTCGCGAGGAACTGCTGTTCGGGCCGCGTAACCTCGGTCGGGATGTGCCGGCCGCGGAGGCGGCTGTGCCGCAGGCGCTTGCGCAGGTTGGCCTTCAAGGTTTTGAGGAACGCGCGCCGTTCTCGCTCTCGTTCGGGCAGCAGAAGCGGCTCGGCATTGCAGCAGTGCTGAGCATGCAGCCGCGCGTGCTGGTGCTTGACGAGCCGACCGCCGGGCAGGATCATGGCAGCACGCGCATGCTCATGCAGACCGTTGGCGGGCTGGAAGGATTGGCCGCGACCGTGCTGATCACGCATGATGTCGATCTGGCGGTGAGCTACGCCACGCGCGTGGTGCTCATGCGCGACGGCCAGATCGAGGCCGACGGGCCGCCGGAGGAGGTGCTGGCCGACCGAACGCTCATGGAGCGTTGCCGCGTCGTGCCGACCTCGCTGCTGGAACTCAACCTGCGGTTGCTGCCGCGCACCGGCCGCTTTCTGCCGCTTGAGCAGTTGTTGCCATACGTTGGTAACGGCGAACGACGAACGACGAACGACGAGAATATCGGTGGATTTACTTCGTCATCGGTCCTTCGTCCTTCGTCTTCAGATATCTAAAGGAGGTCTGGCATGGCATCGCAGGCTCGTCGGTCGGCAGAGCCGCAGAACCGTTTTCTGCGGCCGCTCGTTCCCATTCTGCTCGTGTTGGTGGCTGGCATTGTGTTCCTGTTCATCGGCAGCGCGATTGCGTCAGCACGTAGCGCGGATGCGGCGGGGCTTGAAGTTGGCAGAACAATTCCGTATCTTGTGGTCGGCGCGGTGGTTGTGTACGGTCTCGCGCTGCTGGCGGGCGATCGCGACCTGTGGCGCATCAGCACCCGCGAGGTGGTCTACATGGCGATTGGCGCGGCGCTGTATGGCGTGCTGAGTTGGGCAACCAACGTGATTCAATTGCCGTCGGTCAGCCTTGTCTCGCTGCGTCCGGCAATCGTGATACCGGTGTTCTTCGGCGTGGTGTTCGGTCCGGCGGTCGGTTTCTTTGCTGGCTTCGTCGGCAACGTGCTCGGCGACGCGCTGACCGGATGGGGCGTGTTCCCGATCTGGGACATCGGCAATGGCTTAATCGGGCTTGTGGCTGGTTTGGCCGTTGCGTTCGCTGGCAACCGGCGCAACTTGAATGTGTTGCTTGCGATTGTGGTTGCCGTCGGCCTGCTCGTCACACTGATGATTTTTGTCAATCCGGTGATTATCGATCCGAACGGCAACGGCACAGACACGACGAATGTTGGCGGCTCATGGTGGCTGCCGCTGCTTGGCGTGGCGATTGTGGTGGGCGCATATTTCTTGTTCCGCAATCGTAGTGAAATGGCCTCGGCGCAGCTTTGGGCCGCGCTCGGCATCATGATCGGCATTGGCTTCGCGTCGCTGGCCGACATCTGGTGGAATGGCTATAGCGTGACCACTGCCTTGCTCGGTGAGTTTGTTCCGGCGGCTGGTTCCAACTTGGTCAATGCGCTGATTCTGCTGCCGATCTTGCTGGCGGCATGGCGCAGCGCGCAGGCGCAAACCGGACGCTAATAATCTGAAATAGCACCATGCTAGCTACCTGGAATTACAAAGATCGTGACACAATCGTGCAGCGGCGGGACCCACGGGCGCGGCTGATCTTCGTGTTCTGCGCGACGATTGCGACGGTGCTGTTGTGGGATTTCCGGCTGGTGCTGGTGCCTGCCGCACTCGCTTTCACGCAGTTGCTGCTGGCGCGGCTCGACTGGCGCGACGTGCGGCGCTTTGTGATCTTCATCGCGCTGTTTTCGCTGTTGCTGACGGTGCTCACGCTGCTGACCGGGCGTGGCGGCGTGGGCGTGTACACGACCGAGCACATGATCTGGCAGGGTCATGTGCTCGGCCTTCCTGTGACGTTGAGCGCCGAGCGGCTGGCCTTCGCCGCGACGCAATTGCTGCGCTTGTTCACCATGGCGGCGCTGGCAGTGGTGCTGCCGTTCACTATCCACCCGGCGTGGTACGGCGTGACGTTCCGGCGGCTCGGCCTGCCCGACAACCTCGCCTTTGCGCTGGAACTGGCGGTGCGTTTTGTGCCGAGCCTGTCGCGCGATTTCGCCACGACGCTCGACGCGCAGCGGGCGCGCGGCTACGAGCTTGAGCGCGCGGGCGGCATCCTCAAGGCCATCCGCAACACCGCGCCGCTGATTGTGCCGGTGACGATTGGCTCGATCCTCAAAGGCGAAGATGTGATCGATGCCATGAACTTGCACGCCTTCGGCACCGGTCCGCGCACATGGTCGCAGGAGCTACATTATCGTCCCGCCGACTGGGTGTTGATCGCGGGGAGCGTGGCGCTGCTGGCGGGCGTGATCGCGCTGCGCTGGCTCGGCTACGGCGGGCTGTGGGTGCCGGACTGGCTGCTAGCGATGAGTTGATGATACGGTCTTCATTCATGGCCATGAAACGTTTGCGACGCCTTCCACGGTAGGGTATAATGCAAACATCTGTTGCATATTCCGGGGAATGATCATGGCATCGCAAGCGCTCTACCGGCGCTATCGCTCGCAAACGTTCAGCGAACTTATTGGGCAAGAACACATTGTGCAGACGCTTCGCAACGCGCTTGCGGAGGGTCGGATTGCGCATGCCTATTTATTCACTGGCCCGCGCGGCGTCGGCAAGACCAGCGTGGCGCGCCTGCTTGCTAAAGCAGTGAATTGCACTGCGGACGGCGAGCGGCCATGCGGCGAGTGCGCGATGTGCCTAGCGGTTGCGGAAGGCAGCGCGGTTGACGTGATCGAGATGGATGCCGCCTCGCACACCAGCGTCGAGGACGCCCGCGAAATCATCGAGCGGGTGCAGTTCCGACCAACGCAGGGCACGTACAAGATCTATATCATTGACGAAGTGCATATGCTCTCCACGGCAGCCTTCAACGCGCTGCTCAAAACGCTGGAGGAGCCGCCCGGCCATGCGCTGTTCATCCTTGCCACAACCGAAGTCCACAAGATTCCGGCGACGATCTTGTCGCGCTGCCAGCGCTTCAACTTCAGCCGCCACACCGTTGCCGCGACGGCCGAGCACTTGCATGAAATCGCCGGGCAAGAACACTTCACGCTCGAAACGGGCGTGGCTGAGTCGCTGGCGCGTGCCGCGACCGGCAGCATGCGCGACGCGCTGAGCCTCATGGACCAGTTGATGGCCTACGGCGGCAGCACGATTACGCTCGGCCAAGTACATAACCTGCTGGGCGCGACCGAGGCGCAAGAGGTCACGGCGCTGATTGATGCGCTCATCCGCGCCGACGTGGCCGACGGATTGCGTGCGGTCGCGGGTGTTGCGGCCCAGGGCGCAGATTTGCGCCAGTTCGCCCGCGATGTTGTTGAGCGGCTGCGTTCGCTCATGCTGCTCAAGGCTGGCGGCGATCCCTCGCTGCTCGACGCGACTGAGGATGAACTTGCGGTGCTCCATGAGCAGGCCCGCGCTGGCGATGTGACTGATTTTCTGGCGTGGGTGCGGCTGTTCAGCGGACTGGACGTGCAGCTACGTTCCAGCGCGATCCCGCAGTTGCCGCTTGAAATGGCAGTGGTCGAGGCGTTGACCATACCGACGGCGGATGACGGACGACGGACGACGGACGACCATAAGCCGAAAACAGAGCTGCGCCGCCCAACGCCGCGCCCTGCGGCACCGCCGCCGGCACGCGCACCTGCGCCGCAGACAAACGGCCATGCTGCCACACAGACTGCGGCGGAGCAAGCACCCGCGCGCCGCGTTGCGGAAACGCCTGCGCCGCCTCCGGTTGAACAAGCTCCGCCAGCAGAAGAAACGAAGCCAGAGCCAGCGGTTATCGTACCGGAACCTGCTGAAAATGATCAGCCAGAGGAAGTCATCAATGACGATTTGTCGGTGCCGGTCGCTGGTGCCACACAACCCAACACTGAGGATGCCAGCGCGATTGCGGCAGTGAATGCTGATGTAGCGGTGTTCGAGCAGGTCGAGAACGTCTGGCCTGATGTCGTGCGCGATGTGCGGGTCGAGAACAAAATGGTGCAGGCGCTGCTCAACAGCGGCGTGCGCCCGCTCGATGTGCAAGATAACGTGGTGATACTGGAGGTCGATTCGGAGTTTCTCATGTCGCGCCTCGACCAGCCGAAATCGAGTGGTCTGGTGGAAACTATTTTAAGTAAATGGATGGGACAACCGTATCGCATTCAGTGTGTCGTGAAGGCGCAGCAGCGCGACAATCAGCACACGTTGCGCGAGCAGGTGCGCCAGATTCGTAAGGACAAGCTCATTCGAGCTGCAATGAATATTTTTGATGCCGATATCGTCGCCGTGGAGAGCGACGACCAAGGAGAAGTAACATGAACCAGCGTGATTTACAGAAGATGATGCAGCAGGCTCAGCAAATGCAGAAGCAGATGGCAAAAGTCCAGGATGAGCTTGCGAATGAGATTGTGGAAGGCACAGCGGGCAGCTACGTAAAAGTGACCATGAACGGCCATCGCGAGCTCAAGACGCTGACGATTGCGCCGGAAGTGGTGGACCCAGAAGATATCGAGACGCTGCAAGATTTGATCATGACGGCGTTTAACGACGCCAGCCAGAAGGCAACCGAGTTGTCCGAGCAGCGCATGGGCGCGCTGACCGGTGGCATGAAGCTGCCAGGCTTTTAAGGAGTAAAATAGTAAAGACAGAATGTTACGTTGTGTCTTTCATCTTTAGGTTATATGACAAACGGGTATGATAATCCAATCATGGTCGAGCCGGTCGCGCGGCTGATCGAGGAATTTGGGCGGCTGCCGGGCGTCGGGCCAAAAACGGCCTCGCGGCTGACGTTCTTTCTCCTGCGCGCGCCGGAGGAGCAGAGCCGCGCGTTGGCCGAGGCGTTGCAGGCGCTCAAAGAGAATGTGCGCTTCTGCGAGCGCTGCTTCAACATTTCGACCGAAGAACTGTGCGTGTATTGCTCCAACCCTAACCGCGACCAGGGCACGATCTGCGTGGTCGAGGAACCGCTGGATGTGATCGCGATTGAGCGCACCGCTGGCTATCGCGGCGTGTACCATGTGCTGCATGGCCGTATCGCGCCGTTGGAAGGCATGAACCGCGAAGATATTCATTTCGATGAATTGATCGACCGCGTACGCACCGAGCCGGTTGATGAAATCATCATTGCGACCAATCCGAACTTGGAAGGCGACGCGACCGCCTTTCACTTGCAGCGCGCGCTGGCTCCGCTTGGCGTGCGGGTGACCAAGATTGGGCGTGGCCTGCCGACCGGCAGCGATCTGGAGTGGGCCGATCCAAGCACGCTTGGCTCTGCGCTGGAGGGCCGCCGCGAGTTCTAGCTTGCTGTAGCCCGATAAAAGCACGACGCTACCATGAGTAGCGTCGTGCTTTTTCGTGCCGGACGGCACGACTTGTGATACAACGTGTGCTATAGTAGCGCTCATTCTTCTTTGTACCCTTGTTTGAGCAATAGTAAATAAAAGGAACAGCATGGCAACAGATACTGCGCGAACGAGTGGCATTCTGCTGCACCCTACCTCGCTGCCGGGGCGCTGGGGCATCGGCGACCTTGGCGCGTCGGCGTATGCCTTTGTGGATTTCATGGAAGCCAGCGGGCAGCGGCTGTGGCAGGTCATGCCGCTTGGCCCGACCGGCTACGGCGACTCGCCGTACCAGAGCTTTTCGGCCTCGGCGGGCAACCCCATGCTGATCAGCCCGGACGTGCTGCTTGGTGAAGGCTTGTTGGCCGACGAAGATTTTGCTGACGCGCCAGAATTCCCCGACAGTCATGTCGATTATGGCGCAGTGATTTAGTTTAAATTGCAGCTATTGCGCCGCTCCTATGATCGCTTCACGCAGCACGCCTCGCCGGGGCTGCGGCAGGAGATGAGCGACTTCCGCGCCCGCAATCACATGTGGCTGAACGACTATACCCTCTTTGCCGCACTCAAGGCCCACCATGGCGGCGCGAGTTGGACGACCTGGGACGAGCCGATTGCCCGCCATGAGCCGGACACGGTGGCGCATTGGGTGCAGGAATTGAATCAGGAAGTGCAATTCCACACCTACATGCAGTTCCTGTTCCGGCGGCAGTGGACGCGACTCAAAGACTACGCCAACGAGCGCGGCATCCGCATCATTGGCGATATTCCGATCTTTGTGGCTTATGACAGCGCCGATGTGTGGGCCAACCGCGAGTTGTTCTCGATTGATGAGGACGGCAATCCGATCTTTGTGGCCGGTGTGCCGCCGGATTATTTTAGCGCGACCGGACAGTTGTGGGGCAACCCGCTGTACTGCTGGGATGTGCTGGCCGAGCGCGGCTATGATTGGTGGATCGAGCGTTTTCGTGGCACCTTTGCGCTGTTTGATATTGTGCGGCTCGACCATTTCCGCGGCTTTGCGGCGTATTGGGAAGTGCCTGCCTCAGAAGAAACCGCCATCAATGGCCGCTGGGTCACCGGGCCGGGCGCGGCGCTGTTCGAGGCGGTTCAGGCGGCGTTGGGCGAGTTGCCGATCATTGCCGAAGATCTTGGCCTGATCACGCCAGATGTAGTGGAACTGCGCGATAAACTCGGCTTTCCTGGCATGAAGGTGCTGCACTTCGCGTTTGGCGGCAAATCAGACGACCCGTACCTGCCGCATAACTACGAGACAAACTGCGTTGCCTATACTGGCACGCATTACAACGACACCACGCTCGGTTGGTGGCAGACGCTTCCCGAGCCAGAGCGCACGTTCGCGCAGATTTACATGGGGCGCGACGGCCATGACATTAGCTGGGATATGATCCGGCTTGCATCGTCGTCGGTGGCCGACATGGCGATTTTCCCGCTTCAAGACGTGCTCAAGCTCGACACTGAGGCGCGCATGAACACGCCGGGGCGGGCTGGCGGCAACTGGAGTTGGCGCTACACGCCCGACCAGTTGAGCAGTGATGTGATCGACCGGCTACGGCAACTCACCGCAATTTATGGCCGCATTCCCGAGGAATAGCAATATAATAGGAGGAGGGCAAACAGAACGTTTGCCCTTTTTGCTGCAACAAGGAGGAGGATAATGTGACCACATCAACAAAACGTGCGCCGTTGCGCGTTGGCGTGATTGGCGCGGGCTGGCCGGGCGAACGGCATGCCGAGGGTTATCTGGCGTATGAAGACGCCGATCTGGTAGCTATCGCCGATCTCGACGACACACGCCGCGCTGCATTTGCCAGGCAGTACAATGTTCCGCAAGGCTACGCCGATTTCCATGATCTTCTCGCTAATCCGGAAATCGAGGCGGTCAGCGTCGCGCTGCCGAACTTTTTGCATCGTCCGGCGGTGATTGCGGCGTTGGAGGCGGGCAAGCATGTGTTGTGCGAAAAGCCGCCCGCTGTGACACTGGCCGATGCGCAGGAGATGCAAGCTACCGCCGCGCGAAAAGGTTTGCTGCTCGCCTACGCGCTACAACGCCGATCCACGCCTGCCTCACAGGCATTGCGCGAGAATCTGCAAGAAGGCGTGCTGGGCGAGGTCTACCATGCTCGCTCCGTGTGGACGCGCACGTGGGGCGTGCCGCAGGGCTTGGGCGGCTGGTTCACCGATCCGGCGCGGGCGGGTGGCGGCGCGCTGATTGATATCGGCATTCATGTGCTCGATCTGGGCTGGTATCTGATGGGTTGCCCCACGCCGCGCACCATTTCCGGGCAGGTCTACAACAAGTTCCCCGCGCTCACCAAAACGGATGACAGCGCGTTCGCGCTCATTCGTTTCGATGATGGTCGCTCGCTGCAACTTGAAGCGAGCTGGGTGCTCACACAGGATGTGGATCAGATGGGTGTGAACCTGTACGGCACGCGGGGCGGCGCGCATGTGGACGACAACAAGCTCGATCTGTTTACGGTCGGCGAAGAAGGCCGGGTGCGTTCCAGCCCTATTATGCCCTTTGGCGGCAATCTGTTGGCGTTCAAATACCAGGCGGCGAATTTCGTGCGGGCGGTGCGCGGCGAGGAGCCACCGCGCACGTCGGCGCAGCAGGGCGTGCAACTCATGCAGATGATCGACGCGATCTATCGCTCAGCAAAAGAAGGTCATGAAATGACGCTAGCCTAGCGCTGGTTTGTCAACAGCAGTACAAAGGACACAGAAAACACTTTTTTCTGTGTCCTTTGCTTTTGCCTAAAAAGCATACGCAGGTGCAATGAACACGCCGTGCGTCAAGGCACCATCAGGCCAGTCGGCAGGCGGCAGACCATCAACAATTGTGGCGAAGCCGACCGGCCCGGGGCCGCGCGTCGCCAGCCGAGTATGGAACACGCCTTCCGGTACGGTTGGCTGCACCAGCGTAATTGTGGCGTTTTCAAGCAGGAACACGGCAACCCGGAGTGGCAGCGGCACAATATTCACGATTGGTGGCGCGACTACGCCCAACAGCGCGGCGTATTCCTCACATGCAACAGCGATGTCTTCAACGGCCACCGTCACGCCCGCGACGCCCACCACGTCATTGGCATGCTTGCGTGCCTCGCCTTCCGGCACCCGCAACGAGCGCAGCGTCACATCGCCACACAGGAACGGCAGGTTTCCGCTTGGTGGCAGGCCAGTCTGCCAGCGCAGTTCCTCGCCGTCGGGCCGCTTTCGCCCGCCATCTGTCGGACCGGTCATGTTCAATCCACGGCTGCGCGCCTGCTCGATCACCTTGCCGGTGTCGTCCGGCAGCAGCGCAAAATCGATCAATCCTTCACCGGAAGCTGTGTGCCGCCACCAGCGATGCTCCGGCGCTTCGCGCAGAAACGCAATCAGTTCCAGGTACACGCCATCGGCAAAGGCCACCAGCGCATTGTGTGTCGCGCCATCGGCATGAGTACCGCCCGGCGTGACGGTGAAGCCGAGCGCCTGGTAGTCCTCAATCGCCGTGTCCAAATCGCTGACCAGAATGACCAGATGATCAAGTTTCAAAGCCATAGTGTCCTCGCAAGCTATTGCTGCTGTACATCAGAAGCATAGATGTTTTTATCGATTTTGTCACGCGTTTTGCGCCGTTTTGTGCTTGACGTTTTTCTTTCAGGCTGGTATTGTTAATACACATAATTCCTGATCTTGTAACGTGTTACAAACCATGACCTCACGCCGTCAATTCTTGCGCGCACTCGCCGCTACGCTGCCCGCCGCCGCACTCTACGAGTTGGTGCATGCCGCGCCGCAGCAGCCATCGACGCCGCGTAGCATATGGCTGCCGCTCATGGGGCAGTCAGAGCCGCCACAACCGGCACGGCCTGCTGCCGCTGGGTCACAAAGCGTGTGGTTGCCGCTGGTTGGGCAGATGCAGCCGCGCGATCCCTTTGATCTGCCGATCATTGGGCCGGCATCCGGCACCATGCGGCAGGCGTTCGACTGGCTCATGGCCCGCACGCGCACCTACACGGCTGTGGATATAGCACGAATCGTGCGCGCTTACGCCCGGATCGGCACGCAAGTCAACGTCGATTGGTTCCTCGCTATGGCGCAGATGTGCCATGAGACCGGCAGCCTGACCAGTTGGTGGTCGGATTTGCCGCGTCGCAACCCGGCGGGCATTGGCGTGTCGGGTGCAACGCGCGAAGGAACGCCTGACAATTCGCCCGGCGCGGAATGGGCATGGGACGGCACGCACTGGCAGGCAGGCTGGAGCTTTCCAAGCTGGGCCAATCACGCCGTGCCGACACACCTCGGCCTGCTGCTGGCCTACGCCCTGCGCGACGAGCATGCCACCGACGACCAACTGACGCTCGTGGCACAAACGCTCGGCGGGCGGAATCTCGGCGCGTTGCGCGGTATTGCCCCGACGATCACTGGCCTGAATGGCCGATGGGCCGTGCCCGGCACGGTGTACGGGCAGCGCATTGTTGTGCTGGCGCGGCAGATACGCGCGGCATCTGCCAGCTAACATTCGCCGAGAAGATCTTTACACAGTGATAGTAGGCTCTACTTTATCTCTTCATTCTGCCCTCCTCTTTTATGTGCATTGCATTTTTGTGCTGATTTTGATGCCGGGTAGTACGTATCATTTTGCGGCAAATCGGCGTTAATACCTGCGTAAGGTTTTTCTTCTCGCCGTTGAATCGCGCCGAGAAGTTGCGCGACAGAATTAATACGTTGCGTTTGCACACCAGCGTTGCAAATTGCTTATGCCCAGAATGGCTCTATCATCAACCGCCCATGACCATGCGCCCGTTTTGCTTGTTTCGCCGTGTCTCCGGCTGAACCTGCTAGGCGCATGGCATGCCCAACGAGCTGGCGAGCCCCTTCCGCCGCTGCCAACCCGCCATGCCCGCGTGCTACTGGCGCGCCTGGCGCTGGCACATCCGCGCTCGCTTTCCCGTGCAGCGCTGCAAGCCGATGTATTCCCCGACATGCCACCTGATCGCGCGGCGCGCTCATTTCGCACCACACTGTACTACGTTCGTCGCGCGCTTGGCAATCTGGTACAAACCACAGGCGAGCAGGCCGGTATCGACCCCGCGGCGACGGTATGGACGGATGTGGCCCAATTCGAGGCGCTCAGCCGGCCCAACGCCACGCAGACGCAACTTGAGCAGGCGGTCGCCTACTATGGCGGGCCATTTCTTTCTGGCATGGCGGACGGCTGGGCTGGCAGCGAAGCGCAGCGCTTGCACGCGCAGTACATGAGCGTGCTGCAACGGCTTGTCACCATCGCGCAGGCCGCCGGAACGCCAGAAACAGCTATCGATGCCGCGCGCCGCTGGGTGGCCGAGGAGCCGTGGCATGAAACAGCGCACGTCGCACTGCTGGAGGCGCTCTTGCACGGCGGCGACCGTGATTTGGCCGAGGCACATGTGCGGCAGGCGCGAGTGCAATTGCGTGCTGAAGGCAGTGAATTATCGCCAGCGTTTGAGGATGTGGCGCGCCGCATTTCCCGTTTGGCACGAATCGCTACCCCTACAATTCATGCAGCAACGTCTGCGTCTGCTTCGCCGCGCAGTATTGATGTGCATGCCTTTGACATGCTCCCGCTGATCGGGCGCGACGCGCTGCTTCAGCAGATCATGAGTGGGTGGCAGGAGGTGCGCCGAGGCGCAGTGCGCTGCTGGATTGTGGAAGGCGTCGCCGGAGTTGGCAAGAGTCGCCTGGTGCAAGAAGTAGCGGCCCGCGCTCGCCTGCATGCCAACAGCGTGGCGTTATGGGGTGTTGCCGACGCGTACACGGCGAATCGCTCGTTTGGGCTGCTGCGCGATGCCATCGCCCGCGCCCCTTCCTCGACGCACCAACGGCTGCGGCAGTCCTGCGACACGCTTCCTGATTTAACCTGGGCCGTGCTCCAACAGCACATTCCAGAAGTGCGGCAGTTTACAGATCGGGCGGCGTGCGAGCTGCCTTCTCTTGACACGCATGCAGAGCAGGCGCGCCAGCAGGCTGCGGCGCTCGCGTTTGTGAAAGCGCTGACCAACGACGGCCCGCTGGTGCTGGTGCTCGACAACGCGCACCAGGCTGACGCGGAAACCATCACGCTGGTCAAGATGCTGCTCGATGAAGCGCGGCAACTTTTGGTGCTCATGATGCGCCGTCCCATGCCCATTCCTGAAGACCTGGCTATTCCATCCGCGGCCACCGTGGCGCTTCAGCCGCTTGATGAGGCGGCGACAGAGCACATGCTCCATGCGCTGTTCGATGGCAGGCTGGCATCAGAGTTCCAGCAGCAGATTCGCGAACAAAGTGGCGGCAATCCGCTGTTTGTGCGGGAAATTGTGTGGGCGCTCGTGAAACACGATGTACTTGTGTACGATCCTGCGCACGGCTGGGGGCTTCGTGACGGTGATCTTCAATTGCCACAGTATGTGGCCGATCTGCTGCGCGACCGGTTGCTTGCGCTCTCGTCCGAATCGCGCGAACTGGCGCTGCTCCTCGCGGCGTACGGGCAGCCCGCCGACGAGATGCTGCTCGAACGTTTCATGTCTGCCGACGGGCCGCGGCTCCGTGCGCAGGCCGAGTTGCTGGAGCAAAGCGTGCTGGTGGAGCGCGCTGGTCGTTTGCGCTTTTACCATGATTGGCTGCTTGAAATCCTGCTGTCTGATGTAGACGGGCCGAGCCAGCGCGCGCTCCATGCGCGCGTCGCTGCGGCATTGCCCTCCTCCGAGGCGGTCGTGCGCATGTGGCATCACGCTGCTGCCGCGAATTGGGCGCAGGCGTTGGACGATAGTTTGATTGCCGCTGAACAGGCGCGGCAGCATGGGCACCTTGTGCCGCACCAGCGCGCGCTCGAAGTGGCGGCGCAGGCTGCTGAACAACTTCCTCTTGCGCATGACGATCCGCGTCGCTGGCTGCTTTTTACGCTCCAGGAAAGTTACCATGCCGTTATCGATCGTGATGCTGCCTGGCGCGGAGATCTTAACGCGATGCTCGCGCTGGCAGAGGCAAGTGGGCGCAGCGATTGGCTGACCGAGGCGCTGAACCGCCGAGGGAGGGCGCAACGCGAGCTTGGGCAGGTTGCAGATGCTGAAGGAATGCTGCGGCGCGCTATTGCAGTGGCGTGTGCTGCCGGGCTGCACCATGCCGAGGCAGCAGCGCGCATCAATCTGTCGAGCGTGCTGGATGACGGAGGGGCAGTCGCCGACGCGCTGGCGGAGAGCGTGGCTGCTGTCAGCGCGGCAGAAGCGGCGGGCGACACGTCACTGCGGGCGCGGGCTGAATTTGTGCAGGCGTACATGCTCATGCGCAACGGGCGCGTGGCCGCAGCCGATGCGCTCATGACGGCATTGCGCGACAGCGACACAGTGCGGCAGAATCCAGTGCTGGCCGGGCGGGCGGCACGGCAGCTCGGTATCATCAAATTGGCGAGCGGCGCGTACACCGATGCCTTTGCGCTCATGCGCGAAGCCGTGCGGCGCACGCATGAGGTCGGCGATCTACATGGCATTGTGATTAGCCAGACCTCCCTCTTTTATGAGTTGGTGAACTTCGGATTGTATGACGAGGCGCGCCAGCTTGGCGAAGTGACGGTTGCGCTTGCCCGCCGCCTCCAGGCACAGGTGCAGCTTGGCGCGCTGTTGAGCAGCCAGGCGGCCCTGCACCTGCACACCGGCGAGCCGCATGAGGCGTTGCCGCTAGCGCGCGAGTGCGTACAGATCGCGGAAGCGCATGGCTTGACCGAATACGTCGCCGCGAGCTTGCAGTTGGTGGCTGATGTGGAGCTTGCGCTGGGACACCTTCCCGCCGCGCAGGCCGCTATCACGCGCGCCGTGGCGCTCATGGCCGACATCACGCACCCAAGCGTCAACGTCGCGCCGACTGCCGCGCGGGTCTGGCTGGCGCTCGGCCATGTGGCGCGGGCCAAACAGGCCGCATGTGAGGCGGTGCAGCGCTGTGTAACGGAGGGGTTGGGCAGCAACAGCGCTGTTGATGATCTGTGGTGGGCCGCCGAAGTGCTGCGCGAAGCAGGCGAACAGCGGCAAGCACACATGATACTCCTGCAAGCCTACGCGCGTTTCATAAACAGCATTGCGGCGCTCGATGAGCCTGCCATGCGGCGCGCCTTTCTTGCGAAAACAGCGGCACATCGCGCGCTCGCGGCGGCGACGGTCAACACACCGCGCCGGTTGGTGCATCTACCGCACCGCGATGCACCGACTGGCCGCCCGTTGTGCCCGGAGGAGTTCGTGCCGGTCGTGTGGACGGTGCAGACCGACGGAGATACTGCCGCGCCAGTGGTGCAGCGGCACGCGCAGATTCAGCGCATGGCTGCCGAGGCGCTGGCGCAGCACGCCGTCGCGACGGTGGAGCAACTGGCCGCCACGCTGGTCGTTTCCGCACGGACGATCAAGCGCGATCTGCACCTGTTGCGGCAGGCGGGCGTCGTGGTGGTGACGCGGGGGAGTGGAACGCGTCAGTAGTGCAGAAATTTGCTTTATTACGTAGGTCGCTCGTAATGCTTTGGCTGTGTCCTCCATGTTTGCACCCAGGTTGGTCATGACATGTCACGTTTTATGACGCCTGGTTTGTACACTCAGCATGGTAAGCAATCTGGTGATTGTACAAGCACAAGGAGGATTTGTCATGACTGCCATTGTTTCAACGTCTACCCTATCGCCGAGTGAAGTGGTTCTCCTGCGCGGCGACGTCTTTGCCGACAAGGGTGGCATGCTCGACAAAGTGACTCTGCTCGATGGGCAGAAGGATGTATCGGCCAAACAGCTTGCACATGCGCTGTTCGCCGTGGCGTTGCTGGCGAATGAAGAAGCGGGCGCGCTGCATCTCGAGGCACGCCCAAAGAAGGCGCTGTTTGGTCTCCGCACCGTCACATCGCTGTTCGCGGTGCCGGTCAGCGCGAGCGTTGAATGGCCTGCGGGAAGCCTGGAAGCCAAGATTCTGGATGTGGCCAGCCGCCGCAAAGAGCCAGAAGTTGCTGACGTGCTGACAGATGTTATGGCCGAGGACAGCCCCAGCCCGCGCTCGTATCTCGTGCAGCAGATGTCCGCCGCGCTGGCTGCCCGCGGCTTGCTGGAGATCGTTACCGAGAAAAAACTGAAAATCTTTAGCGTCAACAGCTTCCGCCTGCCTGACACGACCGCCGCGCAGGCTATAGCCCAACCAATCGAGCCGTTGAAGCAGTTGCTCGCTACGTGCGAACGCGAGCGCCCGCAGGTGTGGAAGCTCATGACCGATCACATCAAGTCGGCCATCAGCCGCCGCACCGAGCAGCGCGACAGCAACGACTGGCATGATTAGAGCATATCTATGTGTTTTGTAACTTCATGGAGAAAGGAGAAACATGTGATGCCGTTGCGGTGGCTTCTGGTGCTGGATCGCTGCCCAACCGGTGATGAATTTGAATACATGTATGAATTGAAGGTCTATGAAATGGACGGCGCAACAGCGCGCGACCAACCGATCACCATCCTTCACACGGCAGATGATTTAGTTGACATGCTGTTTACGTACAACAATCCTAATGAAAGTGGTGCGATGACAATTGTGTCGCCGCACTAAACACGTGAATCACAATCTTGCCACCCGTTGGCACACATCTGAGGAGACACACAATGCGTTCCACCCGACCTCAACATCTTTTGGTGCTAATGGTCGTCATTTCGCTCTTTACCTCGGCCTGTAGCTCTTCGCCACAGGCCGAGACGCCGGCAGCTACCAGCGTGGCAGCCGCGGCGACAAGCGCGCCCGAAGCAACAGTTCCGCCGAAACCAACCGACGTACCGACACCCGCGCCTTCGCCGACGCCGACCGTGCGTGAAACAGCAATTGACGCTATGTACGTCACGCAGGATGCGCAAGGCAAAGCGACCGGCGGCCTCAGCAGCGTGAAAATCAAGCTGGACGAAGGCGACGGCCATGTGGCTTTTGCCGAAGACGGCCCGCAGGCGACCGGCAGCCAGTGGCAGTCGGCAGGCTGGACGGCGGTGCTGCTCGGTTCGCTGCTCAACGGATCCGATCCGAATAAGTACAACGTTTCGTTTACCTCGAATGGGCGCATCGACGGCCCAAGCGCGGGCGGCTTGATGACGGTCGGGGTGCTGGCGGCGTTGCGTGGCGCGCACATTAAAGACGACGCGACCATGACCGGCACGATTAATCCGGACGGCACGATCGGCCCGGTCGGCGGCATCGCGCACAAGATCGAGGGCGCGGCCAAGGCGGGCAAGAAAACGGTGCTTGTGCCAATCGGCCAGCGCTACGACATGGACGAGAATACACAGCAGCAGGTCGATCTGGTCGAAGTTGGCCGCAAGAATGGCGTGGATGTGCGCGAAGTCGGCACGGTGTTCGATGCGTACAACCAGCTCACCGGCGAGACGCTGCCGGAGCCGAGCAGCTGGTTCAGGCTCGCCAGCCTTCCCACAGCAGGCCGCCGACCGGCTGCGCGCGGGCGCAATGAGCCTGCTTGGCACGTACCAGAAGGAGCGCGCGCAGGTTGAAGGATTGTCCGAGGATGCGCGCACGCCATTCAACGACAATATTCAGTACGCCGACGGGCAAGCCGCGCTGGTGGATCAATCGCTCAAGCAGGGCTTGTTCGCTGTAGCGTACGACCAGGCATACACCGCAGCCAGTTCCATGCGCGATGTCAATTCGTCAGCCACGCTGTACGAGCGCTATTTGACCAACGGTCTGGAGGGCGCGCTGAGCCAGCTTGAGGCATCACGGTCGGTCCTGACGCAGTTGGAAGCCGAAGTGAATTCGCTCCAGGCGAAAAAGATGTCCACCGCAAGTGACGCCGTGACGGTGTTTGATGCCTACAGCGAAATTGCGATTGGCACCGGCAAAGTGTTGCTGGCGAACCAAATCTACGACGATCTGGCCCAGAATGGCAGCACATACGACGAAGACAAGCTGTTCGGCCTGATTTTCGAAGCGTCGCAGCTGTACACTGAAGCAGGTGATTCGGTGCAACTGGCTGAGGACGCGACCGACATTGGTTTGGGCTTTGGCAAGAGCAAAGCGCCGACCCAGGAAGAGATTCAGCGGGTTGCCAAGAACATGCAGCTCACCGCTGACGCGAATCTGACTACATTTAAGTCAATTTTCGTCGAGCCAGCAGCAGAGTCGGTTGGCATGTCGGCGTCGGCGTTCAAAAGCGCGCTGGCGAACAAGGAGCCGCTGTACAATTTGGCGAAGGCGTCAGATCAAGGCATCGGCGTGCTGATGGACGTGGCTGGCGGCGAAGATCGAGCGGGCGCGCTGGTGTTCGGCCACTCGCAAACCAAGTACACGCTGGCCTCCATGCTGGTCGCCAAGTACTACTCGCTGGGCGCGGAGTTGGACGACAACCTCAACATCACCTCGTACGACCGCACCAAGGCGCTGGGCGAGATGCTTGAGTTTGCCGACAAGCGCGCCCGTGAGTTGATCGGGCAGGCCGGCGACGAAGTGCCAATGCGCGCGCTGTATTACTTCGAGAATGCGCAGCAACTGCGCCAGAGCGGCGACCCGACCGACAAGCTCAACGCGCTGAGCTACTACTGGCAGGCGTCGCTGCTGTCGCAAATGTCCTCGTACATGGCGGATCAGAAGTAGCCAAACGACGAACGACGGATGACGAAGGACGAACGACATGTGCTGTCGTTCGTCCTTCGTTTTTCTACGTGCCATCATGCGGCGGCAATTTCCATGTTCGAATTGCACAAGCCAGGCGCGCATGAACGCAACGAGTGGCTTCCCAAGCGTGCGCGCCGTCCTGGTTTGTAAGTTGTCGTAACAACTGATCTGAAAATTGATTTGATCGACTAGGTACAGCCCAATGCCGGTGCCTTGTTGAAAACGCAGCGTAAAATCGTCGGCGCTCATGCCCCACGTTTCCCCTTTGATCTGCTGCGGATCGTACTCCGGCTTGTTGTACTTTGACGTGCATGCCCGCATAATGCCGACCGCGCCAAGCAGATCGAGGATATCGGCATCGCGCAGGATTGCCCCAAGTGTTCCGCCGCCCGTGGTCGCGCCATGAGCGTGAATAGTTGCGGCGATGGCCTCGATCTCCTCGTCGTTAAATAATTGCTCCTCGCGCAACCACTGCGCTGCTTGCTCTGCGCCAACCCGCGCATGCTCGACTGCGCTCCGTGACCGACGCCAGCCCAATGTCATGGAGCAGCGCGGCGGCTTCCACCATCTCCAGATTGTCAAAGCCCTCCTGCTGCGCGATGCGGAGCGCCCAGCGGCGCACGCGGTCGATGTGCTTCCAATCGTGCGCTATTGCCATGTCGGGCGCTATCTTCGCCATGATGTCGCGGGCGTGCTGCTCGATGCGTTCGATGCGATTGCTGTGCATACGTGCTCCTGATTGTCCTACATGCAAACTCATATGGTATACTTGGGCGCTCCCACCGCGCGGCTATCGCTGGCACGGGAGCGTGAACATGCTTGATTTGTATAAAGATTATGACGCAAGATACACAAAAAGTACACCTTTCGCGTGCGCGCAGCATTGCGTATGAAATCAGCCTGAATGGCTGGCGCATTCTGTGGCAAACCGTGAATGACTTCAGCCTGTGGCGGCTGATCGAGTATCCCTGGGCAACCGAAGCGCTCGACGTGAAGCGCGGCGATTTAGTCATTGACATTGGCTCCGGCACATCGTCCTACCCGCACATGCTGGCAAAAGAAGGGCTTGACGTAGTGGTGGTCGAGCTTGAGGCCGACCGGGTGCGCTGGCAGCGCGACAAGCGCCGCGCGACGGCACGTCCCGGCGACGGTCAGTTCCTGCCGTTGGTGGCTGACGCGACCAGGCTGCCGTTCCGCGACGGCTCGCTCCAGCGCATCAGCGCGGTGTCTTCGCTCGAACACATTCCAGATGACGAGGCGGTGGGCCGCGAGATTGGGCGTACGCTGGCCGAGGATGGCGTGGCGGTGCTGACGCTGCCGTTCACCAGCACCGAGCGCACCTCCTTTTTCAAGGGTATTCGCCGCTTCAACAAAGTCGGGCGCAACGAATTTGTGCAGGAGGGCAAGGCTGGCTCGTTCTTCCGCTTCTACACCGACGACGACATTCGGCGGGTGTATATCGCGCCTGCCGAGGCCAAGGTCACGGAGCGGCGCGGCTTCGGGCGCAGCATCCTGAATGGGCGCTACCATGAGACCAGGCTGACGCGCTACTGGCGCAAGTTCGTGCTCAAGGACTGGCTGCTCGCCGCCGTCGTTCACCCGCTTGAAGAGCGCTTCGACCGCAGCGATCCACTTTACGTTATGCTCAAGCTAAAAAAACCGACCACCAAGAACGCTGCTGCACCACAGCAGAACGCAGCCCGGCACTAGGCGCTCCATGGCATTTCTATCGAAGAACGTTGGTCAAGGACATGTAGGCAGGGCAGCATATCCTGCGGTGCTGCGGCGCATTGCGGTGCTGCATCTTCTGCCATGCCTGCTGTATACGCTGCTCGGCGTGATTGTCACATGGCCGCTGGCTGCACATTTTAATACCGCAGTTGTCGGCGCAGAACAGGCAGTCGATGCATATTTGCATGTGTGGAACACATGGTGGGTCGCGACGGCGTTGCGCGACGGAACGTCGCCGTTTTTCACCAACCTCCTGTATTATCCCTACGGAGCCGACCTTTTCTGGCAAACGCTCGGCTTTTCGCAGGGCGTGATCGCGACGCCAGTTACGCTGGCGTTTGGGCCGATCGCGGGCTTCAATTTCGTCACGATCTCAGCTTTCCCAATTGGTGGCTACGCGGCCTACCTTCTGGCAAAACGCGTCGTCGATAATGCCCCTGCCGCGCTGGTAGCTGGCGCAATCTACGCGTTTTCGTCCTACCACATGGACAAGCTGATCGCGGGCAACGTCGTCGCATCGGTGCAGTGGGTGCCGTGGTACGTGCTGGCGCTCTACATTTATTTCGAGCGTCCGCGTTGGTACCTTGGCGTGCTGTGTGGCTTGCTGCTGCTCTGGGTGACGTTCGGCAGTTGGTATTACGGCATGTTCGGCGTGCTGTTCACCGGCTTCATGACGCTGGTGTGGATGTTCGAGAGCGGCCGCAAGCGCGCGATCATGACAGCGGTGTGGGGTTCGATTCCGGTACTCGTGTGGCTGCTGATTCTCGCGCCGCGCATCCTGTCGCTCTCCGAGGCCGGTGACAGCCTGCTCTGGGATTTGCGCGATCTTCAGCTGCTACGCTCGGCTGACATTGTCGATTTCTTTCTGCCGAATCCGCTGCATCCGTGGTGGGGCGCATCGATTCGCGCGTTTCGCGCCACCATGCACGAAGATATTGGCATCTGGGACGTGTCGCTCGGCTGGGTCGGGATCGTGCTTGCCGCAATCGGCATGGCAAAATATTGGAAGGTCAGCCGTCGCTGGTTGCTGCTGACGCTGATGAGCATGATCTTCGCCATGGGCGCGGTGATGCAGGTTGCCGGTGTGAATACGGGCATCCCGCTGCCGTGGGCGCTGGTCGAAAATTTGCCGGGCATTCGCGCCAATCACCGCCCCAATCATTTTGTCGTGATGTCCATAGTGACGTTCGGCGTGCTGGCGGCGTTCGGCGTGCGCTTTCTGATCACGCGCTTTTCGTTCAATCGTACGCGCGCATGGCTGTTCGCACTCGTGTTAAGCATTGGTGTTGTGTTTATTGATGGGTACGCCGGACCGCTGACCGTCGTCCACCGCGATATTCACCCGTTCTATGCCACGCTGCCCGCGCCGGACGGAGCGTTGCTGCCGCTGCCCTTGCTGCTCAACATCAATCGCAGCGATAATCTCGTGCCGCAGATCGTGCATGGCTACCCAATTCTTGGCGGGTACATGGCGCGACCGCCGCGCTACACATTCGCGCAGTATACGCCCGGCATTCATGAACTGGAGCAGGGCCGAGTCGAGCCAAACGACATTCTCAGTCCCGGCTGGCCGGAGATTGGGCGGCATGGCGCTAGCAGCCTACCGCATTCGTTATATCACACTCGACCTGACGACCGAGCGCGATCCTGGACGGCTTGGACTCGGCAAAGCAGAATATTTTGTGCAGGTGCGCCAGATCTTGCAACAATTGGATATTGGGCCGCCGCTTGTGTCGGATGCTGATCTGGAGGCGTATGCGGTGCCGCGCGACTGGCCTGTGCAGCCGCTGCTGTTTCTTGGCGCAGGCTGGCAGCCGGTTGAACAGCAGCCGGACGCTGGACCTCAAGTGGCGCTGGATGGGCGACGAAGCGGAACTCAAGCTGGAAAATCCGCTCGACCAGCCGGTCGTTGCGAAAATTACGCTTTCGGCGGCGAGCTACAAGCAGCCGCGCCCGTTGCATCTCACGCTCGACGGCACTGACGCGGGCAGTCTCACCATTGCGCCCGGTAATCCGACGACCTATCAGGTGCGGCTGCTCATCCAGCCTGGCGAGCACTCGCTGATGCTGCATGCCAACGCCGAACCGGGTCCTGGCCGCAATGCCTCTGATCAGCGTGCGCATGTTTGGAATTACATCGCAGTTCAGCGCACCAGTACAGTAGATATTGAACCGCCAGGAACGCCAAGGGCGCCAGGACTGGTATTATTATTATATCTTTGCGACCTTTGTGTCTTTGCGGTAAATTGAAACTATGAACGTCGAAAAGCGTCCGCTTGCACAATCGATAGCTTCACTGCTCCTGAACGGCAGACGGCCCGGCTGCTGGCGCGCCCGTTTGTCGAGGCGCTGGCGCTCGGCGTCTTGCTGGTTGTGGCGTTCGTCGGGTTGCTCAACGTCGACCGTCTGCGCACTGGGCCGAGTGTTGATTTCGCCGATCCGCCTGCTGACAGCGGCATGGACCTGATCGGCATCAATCTGGCTGAGACAAACGGTACGTACGCCTACCGCTGGACGACTGGCTACATGTTCGCGCAAATCCCGCACGGTCTCAACGCCGCGCAGAGCTACATTGCCACCACACGCTTCCGATCCGCCAATCCTGCCGGGCCGCAGCCGCTCACATTTCTGGCGAACGAGCGCCCGCTGGCGACCACCACGCCCAGCACGACGTTCCGCACCTATCCGCATGCTGGTGTCTGCACCGCCGTCCGATGACGGTTCGCTGCGCTTCGCGCTTCAGACCACGCCGTTCACCACCACCGCCGACACGCGCAAACTCGGCGTCATGATGACCAGCATTGCGCTGGAGCCGGTGCATACATTTGATTGGATTGGCGCGCTGGTGCTGGTCGTGGCGCTTGCGGCGCTCTGGGCATGGCTGCGCTGGCGGGGCGCGGGGCTGCGTGATGCACTATTGATTTGTGGCTTGGCCGCTGTGGCGCTGCTCGTGTTGAGTGCTATATATCAGCCTACTCCGCTGGCGTTTCCGCTGCTTGGTGTGCTGGCGCTGTTGGGCTGCATGGCGGGCGCGTGGCTGGTCCGCGACACATGGAGCCGCATGGCGCTGGCGGCGTTGGCGCTGCTCATGACTTTCAGCGGCATGCTGTGGCCGTCCTGGATGACCGACGACGCGATTATTTCGTTTCGCTACGCCGAGAACCTTGTCGCAGGTAACGGGTTGATCTACAACGTTGGCGAGCGCGTCGAGGGCTACACGAACTTTCTGTGGACCATGCTGGCGGCGCTGGTGCTGTGGCTCGGCGGCGACCCGGTGTGGTGGGCGTATGTCGCGGGGTAATGCTGGCGCTCGTCATTCTGCTGCTGACGTACTGGCTGGCGCGACGGCTTATCGGCTCCGCATGGGCGCTGGTCGCGGCGCTGTTCGTCGCCACCAGCCAAAGCCTGCTAATCTACACGGCGCGCGGCGCAGGGCTGGAGACAGGACTATTCACGCTGCTGGTGCTGGCGGGCAGCGCGCTGGTGCTGACGATGCCGCCTTCACCTTCAGTCCCGCTCCCATTGGGAAAGGGAAGCGCCGGCAGCCGCAGGGTGAGGGAGAAAGTTTCATGGTGGCGTTGGTTCGTGGTTGGCCTGATGTTTGCGCTGGCGACGCTCACGCGGCCTGAGGGTGCGCTGGTCATGGCACTGACGGTGGCGTATCTCGCATGGTCAGCAGTCAGCAGTCGGCAGTCGGCAGTTAAGTTTTCATGGCCCTCCATTTTTCGTCATTCGTCATGCGCCATTCGTCAGATAATTCCTCTGCTCATCGGCTACCTCATTATTTTCCTGCCTTACTTCGTGTGGCGCTACAGCTACTACGGCGACTGGCTGCCAAACACGTTCTACGCCAAGACCGGCGGCGGGCTGCATCAGGCAGTGCGCGGCCTCGACTATGCGGGCGAATTTGCGCTGGCGTTTGGCGGGCCGCTGCTGCTGCTAGCCTTCATGCCGACGATCCGCAACGTTCTTTTCCACAAAGCCACGAAGGCACGAAGACTGGCGGCATAAAAATCTATCTTCTTTCGTCTATCGTCTATTGTCCGTCATCGCTTCATGGCGCGGCTATTGCTGCTGCTGACGTGCGTGTACGCGGCTTACATCGTCGCGGTGGGCGGCGACCATTTCCCCGGCGAGCGCTTCTTCGTGCCGCTGGTGCCGTGGCTTGCCATTCTGCTGGCCGATGGGCTGGCATGGTTGTACCACGCCATGCGCCAACGTCCTTTGTCTGCTCGGCTTGCGCCTGCCGCGCTGGCAATGCTGTTGATCGTCTATAGCGGCTACGCATTAGAGCGTAGCGCCGTGCTGCAAGCTGTGAATCAGGCGCTCGGTCGCCCCTACAATGCCATCGATCTGATTGTGCAGGGCGATGATGAAAGCGTGTGGGTATGGCGCGAGCTTGGCTGGTGGGTTCACGATCATGCTGCGCCGGGTGAGAGTGTTGCTGCGATGGGCGCGGGCGCGATTGCGTACTACTCCGATCATGAGACAATCGACCTGCTGGGCCTGAATGACAAGCACATCGCCCGCGTGACGGTGGCGAATGCTGGCGAAGGCACCGCTGGTCATGAGAAGCGTGACCCGGCGTATGTGCTGAATGTGCGCAAGCCGACCTATATTCCGCGCATCTGGGACGATTATTTTGGTGGAGAAGCTGTGTTGCGCGGCCCGTATCAACTCATCACCATTCAAACCCGCTACGGTCGCGAAATGGAATTGTGGAAGCGTATGAAGTGAAGCTGTTATACTTTCTGCCGCGCTACGACGCAGCGGCGATTGCGAACGGCACGCACACCGAAGTCATCGCGGTGTGGCGCGCCCACGGCGTTGAAACCGAGATTGTGACGTTGACTGCCGGACTGCGCCAGCCGCTTACCGAAACCCTCGATGGTATCACGGTTCATCGGCTGCCAGTCAGCGCAGGGCTGCCGCTCAAACTCGCCAACCGCGCGCTCAATTCCGTGCTCCATTATCCGTACTTTGCTGGGGCGCTCGTGCATTATCGCCGCCTGCTCCAAACGCACCACTACGACATGGTGCATATCGAGACGGCCTTTCCGCTTGGGCTGGTGGCCGCGCTGCTGCTGCGCCGCTCGTCGCCGCCGTTGGCCGTGACGCTGCCGGGCGCTGACATCATGGCCGAGCCGGAGTTCGACTATGGCTACGGGCGCTTCAAAAGCGTACGGGCGCTCCTGCCGTTGGTGTTCCGCCGCGCCGATGTGCTGCGCGCATGCTCGCGCCAGCTTCAAACGCTGGCAGTGCGGCTTGGCGCTTCGCCTGACAAAATTGTCGCCATTCCATACAATATCACCGACGACAGCTACCCGCCTGCTGGAACCAATCTTGAGCAGTCTCGGGCCGCTGCGCGAACGACCATTGCCGCGCGCTATCAACTGGACGCCAGCAAACCGATTGTGGTCAGTCTCAGTCGCCTGCACCCATTCAAAGGCGTCGATTATCTGATAGAGGCGCTGGCGGAACTCAGCTACATCGGCATGGAGGCGCAGGCGCTGATCATCGGGCCGAGCCGCCAGACGCCGCGCTTTGGTGATTACGGCGCGTATTTGCAGCAGCGCGCCTCCGACTTGGGCGTGGCGTCGCAGGTACGCTTTGCCGGGCAGATCGAGCGGGCCGAAATTCGCGAGTACCTGGCGGCTGCCGATGTGGTAGTTGTCCCATCGGTGGCAGAGTCGTTCAATCGCGTCGCGGTCGAGGCGGCGGCGGTCGGCACGCCGGTGGTGGTTACGCGGACAACTGGCGTGAGCGATTACGCTCGCGAGCATGGCTGTGGACTGGCGGTCGAGCCACGCAACAGCAGCGCTATTGCGGCGGCGCTGGCACGGCTATTACTGATCAGGCTTGTGGGCGGAGATGAGCGCGCGAGGCCCGGTCATGGCGGCGCAGTTCAGTTCGGAGGCGATTGGCATGGATTTGTTGCGGCTGTATCAGGAGCGTTTGTTGACCTGACATTTGGCCAACTTCACCATTGGATTGCACAGCGTTCCTGCAAATCAGCGATTTATAGGAGTTTTCTTTTGCAGTGGCATGAATGAGAATTATTCTCACTAAAACATAATTGACAAAATAGCATGTTAGTACTAGTATTAGCTGCCCACGAATGCGTGAACAAGGAGGCTTATGCCTTTCTAGCAAGCTAATTGGTTGTCACTGGCACGCTCCGGATGTTAGGGCAGGCATTCGCGCGTAGCCATAGTGTGTTATGCACTTTTATCGCAATGCACGTGCGTGTCGCATTCCCCAAGCGATCCACCCCACTTTGCGACTCAGCGCTTCTCCATGTTCGGACTTCGCGGGTTCTTACGCAGTTCTCCATCGCATACCCGGCATGAGTTCTACACAGAACGCTGTGATGTGTCATGACCAGCCAGTTTTTCAGTGACAACCTTTATCGTGGGTATGCCAGCTGATTAAAGGATGATGAGAAAAGAGCCTCTCATCAACACAAGGAGGAGTTCTGTTCATGAAGCGTTTTCGCTTGCCTATTGGGTATTTTACAGGCGTAGCTGTTGTGCTGCTTGTTGGGTCGCTCGTCTTCTTGAGCCGAGGCAGCAGCAGCGCAAACGATCAGGATCCCATATTAAAGATGCCTGATTTCCCGCCAACGCCGACTGTGCCGGCTCCGCCTGCCGACACGCTGAAGCCGTCAGGCACCCGTTTGTTAGGTGACACGTTTACTTCGGAAGGTACGCTTTCGCGCTGGGAATTCGTCGATAATGCGCAGATTCCAGCCGACAAAGCTAACTGGCTGGTTGAGAACGGGCAGCTCATCCAGGATCGCACGGGCCAGGATAAGGCGCCGAACACCAGCCCAACCATGGCCTTCACAGGTGATCCGCAGTGGTCCGATTACACAATCTCTGTCAAGGTATACGATGAGAACAACGCCACCTTTGGTCTGGTGGCACGTCGGCAGGGCAATAGCTTTTACCGCTTTCGCATGAGCGCTGAAGCCTATCCAGACACGCCTAAACTGGTGTTGGAAAAGGTTGTGGATGGCGTGGCAACGCCGCTCGTCACCAGCGATGGCCCCGGCTACACTCAGCACCAGTGGCACATCGCGACGTTGACAGTGCGCGGATCGAAGATCCAGGCCACGGTGGATGGCAAAGTGGTTGCCGAAGCGACGGACACTACTCTCTCCAATGGGCAGGCTGGCTTGTACACCTTGGAGTTGGGGTACATTCGCTTCGATGATGTTACGATTGCTGCGCCATAATAGTGTGATTGAGTACCTGTTGCAGCCTCCATGCTGCACAGGCACGTATTGATGAAAGTCGTATCAATAGACAGCATGCAGATTGCTGGAGGATCTATGTTTTCACGTTTGTTCGTGGCTTTAACATTGAGCATGGTGCTGATTGCTGGTGCTTTGCCGCAACCAGCAGCGCATGCCATGCCTACAGATGCCACGGTGTTGGCGAACACAACAGCGCCGGATTCACTCAACACCAAAACACCTGACATTGCCGCCAGAGGCGATCAGGTGTACATAACTGCTACGCCGGGCGATTATAATTCGGGAGGCACAGTGCGGCTGTGGCAGAAGAAGGATTCTGATCGCGCCGTGCCGAGTCCTACTGATCTTGGCGATGTGGGTGGGCAGGCTGACTACCGCACGTCGACTGTAGCTGTTGGGTCTGGTGGAACGGCATATGTCGCATGGACTGACCGAAGTACAAAAGCACTGTATCTGCGCAGCAAACCAGCTGGTGGATCGTGGGGTCCCAAACGGACAGTGATTAACAACGGCCAAAACCGTGTATTCCCCTCCATGGCGGTGGCGTCAGATGGCACCATTTTCATTGTCTGGAGTGAAAATGGAAAAGCGCAATACCGCATTTCTCGTAATGGCGGTAGTAACTGGTCAAGCTCGGCTAATGTCTACAGCGACTCACCCTATCGTCGTGTTGCTGTGGCAGCTGGGTCGAATGGTCAAGTTATTGCTGGTTATGCGTCGAATAAAGGCCAGGTTGTAGTCGGCACGTGGAACGGCAGTTCGTTCGATTCGAAGGTGGTTGCCAGTAGTGGTGGCTTCCTGGCCGACGCAACGGTCTCAATTGGTGGTAATGGTAAGGCATATGTTGCCTGGCGCAGTGCATCTGGTGGTATTTACTACGCCGAGCGTCAGGCCGACGGTTCGTGGCCGTCATCGAAGCTTGCGGGTGGCCAAGCGTTCGGCAATGTGGCTATTACTGCCGATCCGGTTGGTAATATTCATGTCGGTTGGTCAAGTGACCTGTCAAGCAAGTGGGACTTGTATTATGCCTACAAGCCGGCTGATGGCCAGTGGCAGGGACCGCAGCGTGTGGCCTTTGGTGTGACGTTGGCGAATCCGGCTATTGCCGCAACGCTGACAGATGCTGCCTACGGTCATGTGGCAGTTGAGCGTTTTAGTGGTGGTAACCCGTCATTGGTGTATGTCCTGTTTCAGTCGGCGGCCAGCAGCCTTTCGGCTACGCCGCAGATTGAGGGTGGCGCACAATTTTCCAACAAGGCCACGGTCAACGTTAAGCTGACGGTCGATAGCGGCACGCCAAAGCAGGTCCGCTATCATTGGGGCGCTGCGCCGACCGATGCTGACACATGGGTTGATCTGACCGCCGATAATACGTTCCAGGCGGCTGTGCCAGCCGATGCCGGTATTACATCGTGTACACCGTTGACCCTGTACACCCAGGTACGCAATGGTGGCACGGTGCAGCCAAGTGCCAAGACAACTGCGATCACGATTGACCGCGCGGTGCAGGCCAGTGTTGTGGCTTCGAATCCCAACATGGCAAGCTTGGCAACTGTTTACACGCCGTTGTCAATTAACGACTCAGCGATCGAGAATGGTGGTGCAACTGATGGTGATCCGAACTACACCCGCGTGCGCCAGTTCTTCCTGGGAGTGAACGATGCTGGTGATTGCAGTGGATTGAAGAACGTAGTTGTGGATACCTTCACCGCCGCCGTGCCAGAAGGCGGTTTTGTGAATGCAGTACCGCTGCCGGGCGATCCAACTGTTGGGCCCAAGAATGTGAGCATTGTGGTGACCGACAACGCTGGCAACTCGCTGAGCATGACCAAGGTAATTACCTATGACACGGGCGATACTGATCCATCACCGACGGTCAATAACACCGATGGCTTGCCGGTGCTTCAGACGGGCGGTACAGTGACCAGTGATAGCACTAACAATGTCCTGCAAACCCTGAAGTTCTCCAACATCAAGGTGTCTGACAATCTGTACCGCACGGCGAACGACTCTGCTAATGACCATTCGTTCTGGGGCGTGTGGATTGCAAACAGCCGCACTGATAACGGTCCTGAGGACCCTAACCTGAACTGGTATCCTGTGCAGGCGCAGCAAGCTGGGTCAAACTTCTCTCTGAAGTGGAGCTTGTTCAGCGGCCTGAACTATGGCACGGCAGCGGATAAGACTGGCGATTACTATGTCTACGTTCGTTTCCTGGACGGCGCGGGCAATCCTTCAGTCAATGCACTGAAGGTCAAGGTGACATTGCAACCCGGCTACACGTTCCCATCGTTGTCGTTGCCGTTTGTATCGCGCTGACGTATGACTGAACCGGACGACATCCGGAACGGAACGCATGAGGCCAGTGGAAGGATTGCTCCTTCCCTGGCCTTTTCACCGTCTCCGACGAAGGCGCATGTTCGCCTCGCCTACATCGCCTACCCGACGAGCTTGACGCTGCGCTCGGCCAATGCGATTCAAACATGGAGCACGCTGCGGGCGCTGCGCCAGCAAGCGCCGGATACACTTGCTATCGTCCCGCGCTGGTTGCGCGAGCCGTCGCGCTTCGCGGAAGTTGGTGCCGTGCATCTGCCTCGCCCGGCCATCGGCAAGCTGTCGCGGCTGTACCGCTCGACGCTGTGGTACTACGCCGAACGTTCGGTGTTTGCAGCCATGACGGCGGCAGTGGTGGCATGGGAGCGTGCGCGAGGGCGACCTGTGCATGTCGTATATGTGCGGGAAACGCTGTGCGCGGCATGGTGGGCGGCGGTGTGGGGGCCGTTGCTTGGGCTTCCCGTCATTTACGAAGCGCATGACCTGGAAAGCTGGAATCCGTCGCGCGCCAAGGAGCGCTGGGCGCAACCGTTGCTCCACCTGCTCGACCGGGCGGCGCTGACGCGCTCGACGGCTGTGGCGTCATTGACCGATGACTTCCGCCAATTATTGGCGCGGCTCGGGTGGCGCAAACCGGAAGAAGTCGCAGTCATTCCAGACGCATTTGATGATGCCGCAATTGTGCCAGGCGACCGGACGGCGGCCCGCGCGCAGATCGGCATTCCGGCTCATGTGCCGCTGATCGTATACGCTGGCATGACGTTTGCCTATCGTGGGCTGGACCGGCTCCTGGCCGCCTTTGCCACTGTGCGAACAACTATGCCCGACGCGCGCCTCGTGTTCGTCGGCGGGCGGCCAGCCGAGATCGCGCAGTTGCAAGCCGAGGCGGCGCAATTGCATGTCGATAACGCCATTACATGGGCTGGTCAGCGCCCGCACGATGAAGTGACACGCTACTTGCAGGCCGCCGACGTACTGATGATTCCCGACACGGTTACTGATGTGACCGCCTCGCCGCTGAAATTATTTGAATATCTGGCATCCGAGCGGGCGGTGGTACTGCCCGACATTCCAGCGCTGCGCGAGGTGTTGCCGGACGTAGTTGGCTACTACTTCCGGCGCGGCGACACCGCCGACATGGCGCGGGCGCTTCAAACTGCGCTTACCGATCCGCAGCGCTACGAGCGGGCGCATGCCGGGCAAGCGCTTGTGCAGCAGCACACCTACACCGCGCGGGCCGGGCGCATTCTCGCGCTGGCAGCAGATGTGGCGAGGAAATGTGGTAGGATAGCTGCGTAAAAAGTGAAAGTATACATGCTAAATATTCATGACTACATCTAACATCGTTGAGTCCTACGGACGTACCATCGCGCCGGACGGCAAGCCCGAATATTTTCGCCTTCATCGCCACCGCTTTCGTGCGCTGCTTCAAGCATTGCCGCCCGCGCCAGCCCATGTGCTGGAGGTTGGCACGACGCCGGGGCAATTCACTACAATTTTGCGCCAGGCCGGCTACACCGTCGCGGGTGTAGATCTCTTTCCTGAGCAGCGCGCCGATCTGTGGCGCTCGCTCGATGTGGACGTGCGATTCTGCAACCTCGACGAGCAGCCGCTGCCGTTCGAAGATGCAAGCTTTGATGCTGTCGTATTTTCTGAGGTGATCGAGCATTTGGCTGGTTCGCCGCTGCCGGCCATTCAAGAGATGGCCCGCGTGCTGCGGCCCGGCGGGCGACTGGTGCTGTCCACGCCCAACCAGTTTTATTTCAAGAGCCGCATGAAAACGCTGGCTGATGTCGTGCTTGGCCGCCCTTTCGAGTCATTCAAGGAGTTTCAGCGCGCCATGCAGTTGCAAGGGCCGCAGCGCTACTACAATCACAGCCGCCTGTACACCATGCAGGAGCTTCGTTGGCTGGTGGAGCAGAGCGGCCTTGTTGTGGCGCACGCCCGCTACGCCGATGCCTGGGAGCGCGTGGGAATCGAGCTGGGTCGTGTGCTGCGTCACCCGTTGCGCGTCGCGGCCAAGGCCGGGTTGTGGCTTCTGACCAGCGCTTTTCCGTCCTCGCGCTCAATGTTGCTGGTGGTAGGGAAGAAAATGGCCACAGAGGTCACAGAGAATCTCAGAGTAATCGGCAAGGAAGCGTCTAGCTTGTTACTACACAGAATGCAGAACGCAAAACTCACAATTCCCTCTGTGCCCTCTGTGATCTCTGTGGCAAAGAATTGGAGATATGATCGCGGCATGCTGGTGCTGCTGTTGCTGTTCGCGCTCATGCTGCCACTGGCAAATCCGCGTGTCGCCGCAACCGACGAGGTGCAGTATTACGTGTATCTGCGCTCGCTGCGCTTCGACGGCGACCTCAATTTTGCGAACGATTACGCCCGCTTCAATGAACTGAACCCGCAGTCGGGCATCGACGGCAGTTTGCTCCAGCCTAACCGCATCCGTCCTAAAACTGGTCTGTACGGTAACATTGCGCCAATTGGCTCGGCGATCATGTGGTCGCCGTTCTTTCTGCTGGCCGATGGCCTTGTACATATCGCCAACGCGTTCGGTGCAGGTATTCCTGCGGATGGCTTCTCATGGCCGTACATTTACGCGGTTTGCTACGCCTCGGCGTTGTACGGCCTGCTGGGGCTGCTGCTCTCATACCGGCTGGCGCGCCGCTACGTCTCGATGTTCGCCGCCACGCTTGCGAGCGCCACGATTTGGCTTTCTACGCCGCTGGTCTGGTATATGTTTGTGCAAATGCCGTTTGCCCATGCGACCGGCTTTTTTCTGGTGGCGCTGTTCGTGACGGTTTGGCTTCGCACGCGCGGTGAGCGTCCACGCTCCTGGCGCGCATGGCTGGCGCTCGGCGTGATCGGCGGCTTGCTGACCATGACACGCGAGCAGCTTGGTCTGATGCTGCTCATCCCCGCCGTCGAGGCTCTGCTTCAATATGGAACGCTGCTGCGCGCTCGCGCCGCGCTCCGTCAGTGGACAGCACAATTCGGCAGGCACGTCTTTTTCCTGGCGGTGTTTCTGCTCACGCTGACGCCACAGATTGCGGTCTATCAAATCTTAAATGGCTCGCCGCGCCCGGCGGGCGAGGTTTCTGGCAAACTCAATTTGTGCAGCCCGCACCTGATTGATACGCTCATCGATTATGATCCGCGCCCGAGTGCGTGGTGCCACGTCACTAACGACCCGACTGCCGCGTTTCCGCCGTTTGCGCATGGCGCGCTGATATGGAGTCCGGTGCTCCTGTTTGCGATTATCGGGCTGCCACTGCTGTGGCGGCGTAATCGGCTGCTATGCGCGGTGTTTGTGCTGGCGTTTGTGGCACAGGTGTACGTCAACGGCGCGTTCGGCACGACATGGCATCTCAGTGGCGCGTTCGGCTTCCGCCGCCTGATCGAATGTACGCCGTTTTTCATCGTCGGGCTGGCACTACTCATCGACACGGTTCCAATGCGCTGGCGCGGCTGGCTGCTCGTTCCGGCGCTGCTATTCATCGCCTGGAACGCCGGGTTGGTGCTGAATGCGTCAGTGTTCAACGCACAGACGCACCTGCGACAAGAAGGCATGCGCTGGCCGAGTCTGTGGGCATGGCAGCTTGAAGTGCCCGGCAAGGTCATCGCGCAGGCCGAAAATATTGTGTTCAATCGCTGCCGTTTCATGAAAAACGGCTGCTGAGCAGTAACTATAATGTCGCATGCGCTCCATCATGGACAGCACGGAGCGACCTGCACAGCCCAATCTTTGCGACCGTTGTGCGGGTAGAGTACAATGCATAACAGTATTTGGAGCAATCGTGTAGATTGCTGCCCATGAAAGGATGAAAACCATGACAGCAACTGCTCAATTTCCGGCTGAGACCAATGCCAAAGGCGCGTTCGTCCGCCAGCAATATTCGATTCGCGACCGCATCACCGCCGATGGTTCGTCGGGCTTCGTCGCCGCGCCGGGGCGCTACCACCTGTACGTTTCGCTCGCCTGCCCCTGGGCGCACCGCGCGATCATCGTGCGGCGGCTGCTCGGCCTGGAGGATGTCATCTCCATGTCAGTGGTCGATCCAATCCGTGATGAGCGCGGGTGGGCGTTCCGCGATGGGCCGGGCTACAGCCGCGATCCGGTCAACGGCTTCAAGTTCCTGTCGGAAGCCTACCTGCGCACTGATCCGGATTACACCGGGCGCTACACAGTGCCATGCATCTGGGATCGTGTCACTGATCGATTGGTAACGAACAACTATCCCGATATCACCATTGACTTCGAGACTCAGTTCAAGGAGTTTCAACGCCCGGACGCGCCGGAACTGTACCCGGAAGCATTGCGCGACGAAATCGACGCGGTGAACGCGGTGATCTACGAGGATGTGAACAACGGCGTGTACAAGGCGGGCTTCGCTGCCACGCAGGAAGCGTATGAGGAAGCGGTGGACGCCTTGTTCGCGCGGCTCGATTGGGTCGAGGAGCGCCTGTCACAGCAGCATTTCCTGGTCGGCAACCGGCTGACCGAAGCCGACATTCGGTTGTTCACTACGCTGGTGCGCTTCGACGCGGTGTATTATCTTCACTTCAAGTGCAACCTGCGCCGCCTGGTCGATTACCCCAACCTGTGGAACTACGCCCGTGATCTGTTCCAGCGGCCCGGCTTCGGCGACACGGTGAACTTCGATCATATCAAGCGCCATTACTACATGACGCATGATCAACTCAATCCCACACATATTGTGCCGAAGGGTCCAATTGTGGACTGGAACGCGCCGCATGACCGAGCGCGTGTTGCCGGGGAAAATGCTTGATGAGTTCCAGCGAGCTACGCATCCGTGATGCGCGACCGGACGAGCGCGCTGCCATCCACGATCTGACATGGGCGGCCTACGAACAATACACGCAAATCATGACACCTTCGGCATGGGCGGGGTTGTGCGATGCCATTCGCAGCGCGCTTGCCACCGAAGGGCCGGTGGAGCGGATTGTGGCCGAGCAGAACGGCGAAATAATTGGCAGCGTCATGCTGTTCCCGGCTGACACACAATCCTACGGAGATGCTAGTGCGGTTGCCAGCGTGCCGGAGTTGCGCATGCTGGCCGTCGCGCCGTCGGCCCGCGAGCAGGGCGTGGGCCGCGCATTAGCAGAGGAGTGCGTGCGGCGGGCGCGGCAGGCTGGTGCCACGGCGTTGGGTTTGCACACCTCGGTCAGCCTGCATGCCGCGATTCACCTGTATGAGCGTATGGGCTTCGTGCGCGCGCCAGAGGATGATTTTCAGCCAGAAGGCGCGGAGCTTGTCATGGCCTATCGTTTGCCACTTGCTGGCTTCAGTGAGTGAGAGGAGTTAGGCGGCGGCGACCGGGTGGCGGGATGATGAACCTTTGTAGGGGCGAAGCATTCATCCACGAATGCTTCGCCCCTACTTTTCGCAATACTCATAATCCCTCAATTGAAGCTGCTTTACTTTGGCTTCATGAGTTTCTACCACGATTCCTCTTTTTTTCTTAACACGATCTAAAAATCTGTTTGATACGATAGCTTCATCAGGAAACGGCACACCACTATGGTGCGGCACATAACATGGAGGCTAGAATATGGGAGCGACTGTTCCCTTCCCGCAACGACGCACGCTGGGCGGCACGAAAGTGCGCTCGCGGCGTTGGCTGCGTTGGGGTATTACGCTGCTGGTGTTGGCAGCAATCATTGGCGGCATTCTGTGGTGGCGCGCGTCGCGGCAAACGACCGGGCCGACGTTTACCACAGCGACGGTCACGCAGGGTAATATCGCCGTGTCGGTGAGTGGCAGTGGCTCGATTGCGGCGGCTCGCACCGTCGATATACCGGTGGCGCAGGGCGGTACGGTCACGTCGGTAAATGTAAAAATTGGGGATCAGGTCGCGGCGGGCCAGCAGTTGGTGCAGATCGACACGACCGACCTGCAACTCGCGCTTCAGCAGGCGCAGGCAAACCTGAAGTCGGCGCAGGCTCAGGCCCAGCAAACGCAGAACGGTACGACGACTCAGGCGGACCTTGCCAGCGCGACGGCGCAACTCAACAGCGCCAAGGCACAGTTGCAGCAGACAAAGACTGGTAGCTCGACCGCTGCCGACATCCAGAGCGCGCAGGCGCAGCTTGCCGCCGCGCAGGCTAAGCTCGACGCACTGAAGAATCCTGATCAGGCGACGCTCAGCGCGTCACAATTGCAGCTGTCGCAGGCGCAGACCAACTTGCAAAACCAGAGTGATAGCCTGTCGGAGGCCAAGACCAGCGCGTACAATCAGATGCAGCAGACGGTGAATTCGCTGACGCAGGCGCAGTCGAAATATGCAATTGCTCAGCAAAACTGGCAGCATGTGCAGGATTACAATACTGATCCTACTAATCCAACCACAACCAACTCGCAGGGTAAAAAGGTTGCCAACAAGCTGAATGATGCCCAGCGTCAGCAGTACTACGACGCATTTGTGCAGGCGGAGTCAGCGCTGCATAGCGCTGAGACAGCCGTGCAGCAGGCGCAGCTGAATTATGACGCAGCGCGGCAGAACGAGGCCACGCAGATCCCGTTGCTCCAACAGCAGGTTGCCAACGCGCAGACACAGCTTGACGCAGTCAAGAATCCTACCAATAGCGATCTGGTGCAGGCGCAGGCGGCGGTGACGCAGGCGCAGGCCAATCTGACCAAACTGAAGCAGGGCGGCACCGCAGCGGATATCGCGCAGTCGCAGGCTTCAGTGACGCAAGCGCAGGCCAGCCTCGACAAGCTCACTGCGCCACCCACGAATGCCGATCTTACCTCTGCTGACGCTTCGGTGACGCAGGCGCAGGTAGCGGTGAACACCGCTCAGGCCAATCTTGATGCTGCCAACATCAAAGCGCCGTTTGCAGGCGTGGTATCGGCGGTCTCGCTTGTGCCGGGCAGCACCGCAAGCTCAGGCGCGGCGGCAATCTCGCTGGTCGATAATTCATCCTATCATGTGGACGTGAGTCTCAGCGAAACCGATGCCGCCAAGGTGCAAGTTGGTCAGCCAGTGACGCTTACTTTCGATGCGCTGCCGGAAACAACCATCACCGGCACTGTGTCAACGATTTCACCTGCGGCGACCACCACCAACAACGTTGTGACCTATCCGGTGCAGGTGACGTTCACCCCCGGCGATGCGCCGATCAAGGTTGGTATGAGCGCCACGGCTGACATCCAGGTCGAGCAGGCGAACGATGCGCTGCTGGTTCCGAGCCGCGCCATCACGACCCAGGGGAACAACAAGACCGTCACGTTCATGCAGAATGGGCAAGCGGTGCGCGTCCCAGTGGTGACAGGTCTGACGAGCAATGGGCAGGTTCAGATCACTAGCAGCAGCGGCAATGGCGGTGCGGCACTCAAGGCAGGCGCCACGCTGCGAGTCGTTAGCACGACCACCACGAGCTCTGGCTCCAGCACATCAACGCGCAATAGTTCCGGGAACATTTTGGGCGGCGGTGGCTTTGGCGGCCCTCCGGGACGGTAGGTCGACAACAAGTGATGAGCAATGAACGCAGCGCTGTTTTTAAAAATGGCGCTGCGCTGGTGGAGAGGAGCAACAAGTGGACGCGATGATACAGGTGCGTGATTTGCGCAAAACCTATCACATGGGCGAAATTGAGGTGCCAGCGTTGCGTGGCATCAGCTTCGATATTCAGCGCGGCGAATTTGTGGCGATCATGGGACCATCCGGTTCAGGCAAATCCACGCTCATGAACTTGCTTGGCTGCCTCGACACCCCCGACGAAGGCCAGTATATCCTTGATGGCCTGCCGGTGGAACTGCTCGACCGCAACCTTTTGGCGTCGGTGCGCAATCGCAAGATCGGCTTTGTGTTTCAGCAATTCAACCTTTTGCCGCGCCAAACTGCGCTGGAAAATGTGGCGCTTCCGCTGGTTTATTTAGGCGGCGTACCAACCGAGGAGCGTTATGACCGCGCACAGCAGGTACTCGAACTGGTCGGGTTGGGAGACCGGCTCGACCATCGACCAAAGGAGTTGTCGGGCGGGCAGCAACAGCGCGTCGCCATTGCACGGGCGCTGGTCACGGAGCCCGCATTGCTCTTGGCCGACGAGCCGACTGGCAACCTTGACTCGCGTTCGAGCGAAGACATCATGACATTGTTCCAGGATCTGAATAAACAAGGTATCACGGTCGTGCTGGTCACGCATGAGCCAGACATTGCCAAGTACGCACGGCGCGTCCTGACCGTACGCGACGGCGTGCTTGATAACGATGCCGCGCCGAGCCGCACACACGCGCAGCCACTCCAACCGGTGTGGCGGCCAAATGGCACCAAGCGACCCCGGCCATCGATTGTGCCGCGCCCAGCATTGCTCGACACACGGAGAACGACATGAGCACATGGAATCCAACAGCATCAGACGCGTCGTCAACGACTGCTGATCATGCTGAAGCGTATGATGAAGCCAGCATGGCTGCATTAGAGTCGCAGGTCGTAGCATTGCAGTCCGGCGGTATCAGCCTTGGCGAGACATTGCAGATCGCGCTTGGGAGTTTGAACGCGAATAAACTGCGCACCTTGCTCACGGCGCTTGGCATCATTATCGGCGTGGCGTCGGTGGTGGCACTCATGGCGATTGGGCAAGGTTCACAGGCGTCGATTACCGCCAACATCACGGCGAATGGCGCGAATCTGCTGACCGTGCGTTCAGGCGCGAGTCGGAGCGGTGGTATCGGCGGTGGCGTTGGCAGCAGCCAGACGCTCACGACGGATGACGCAACCGCGCTTGCGGATTCGCAAAACGCGCCAGATATCAGCCTCGTGTCGCCCGAATACGACGGCAACGGGCAGGTGGTGGCTGGCAGCCATAACACCAACGCGCGCATCACCGGCGCCAAGGCCGCGTATATAACGGTTCACAACGTCACGCTGTCTGAAGGGGAGTTCATCACTGACGACGAAGTGAATAGCATGTCGAATGTCGCGGTGCTGGGCGCGAATGTCGCCACGACGCTATTCCCCGACGGCGACGCGTTGGGCCAGACCATCCGCATTAACGGGCAGAGCTTTAAGATCGTGGGCGTGCTGGCCTCAAAGGGTGGTAGTGGTTTCGGCTCAACCGACGACGGCATGATTGTGCCGCTTTCGACGGCGCAGCGCAAGCTATTTGGCGGTCGGGCGGTGAGTGGCGGCTCAACGCTGGTGTCCAGCATTGCCGTGCAGGCCAAAGACTTAGATAGCGTTACTACGGCGTTGAGCGAAATCCAGCAGATTTTGCGCGAACGGCATGATCTGCCAACCAACGGCGACTCCGACGATTTCAGCGTGATCAATCAGCAGGACATCCTGAGCAGCGTCCAGTCGGCAACTCAAACGCTGACGTTGTTTCTCGGCGCGATTGCAGCTATTTCGCTGCTGGTTGGTGGCATCGGCATTATGAACATCATGCTGGTATCGGTGCGCGAGCGCACCCGCGAGATCGGCTTGCGTAAGGCGATAGGCGCGCGTGAAGGCGATATCATGACGCAGTTCATGATCGAGGCGTTGGTGATCAGTTTGGCGGGCGGCCTGATTGGCTTGACATTAGGCGTACTCATCGCAGTCGTCGTCACCATGACCGGACTGATTACTGCCACACCGAGCGTTGGGGCGGCGGCGCTCGCAGTCGGGTTTGCGGTGGCGGTCGGTCTGTTTTTCGGCATCGCACCGGCCCGCAGTGCATCGCGGCTCGATCCCATCGAAGCGTTACGCTATGATTAGGACATCTGCCGCATCTTGTAATCTGCACAACAACCCGCGCCAACTATGACGCGGGTTGTTTATTTTACCTGGTGAGTTTATTTTGAATTCTATGCTTGGCGTTCAGTCACAAGTTTGATGAACAGTGCTACTAATTCTGGATCGAAGTGCGCGCCGGCCTGCCGCTGAATCTCGTCAAGCGCCTGCTCGACTGGCCATGCATGCTTGTACGGCCGCACGTTCGTCAGAGCATCGTATACATCGCAGATGGCGAAGATGCGTGCCGCGAGCGGGATGGCGGTACCGCTCAATTCTAGCGGATACCCGCGCCCGTCCCAGCGTTCATGATGGAGATAAATCACATCGTACGTGGTCGGTGGCAGAAAAGTAAGCTGCTCTGCAAATGTGGCACCGATACGCGGATGCTGACGAATTACGTCCATTTCATGCGGTTCAAGTGTGCTCGGTTTGTGGAGAATGGCGTCGGGCGTGCCAATCTTGCCAATGTCATGCAGGTACGCGCCCCAGCGGATGGCCGTGATCTGATTTGGGGGGAGATCGAGCGCTGTGGCCATGCGCACCGCGAGATCGCTCACTCGGTCGGTGTGGCCTTTCGTCTCGGCATCGCGGGCTTCCAGCGCCAAACCCAGCGCGCGCATGGCATCCTCATGCGCCTGAGCAGTGCGTTCCTCGGCCACCAGGCGTGCCGTGAGGTTGGCCATCACTTCCGACACGGCTGAAAACAACTGGCGTTCAGCTACAGTCCAATAGTGCTGGGTGAATGTATGCATCAAAAAGGCACCAAGAAAGGTGCCGTCGGGCGCATGAACCGGCGCGGCGGCAAGGCTCGCAACACCTAGCTCTGGAAACCCAAGTGTAGCTGTAGCATGATACGTATCATTAAAAAAGCAAGCAGTGGTGCGAGTGCGTAGCAGTTGCAAGAGCGGCGTTTCAAATGGCAAGCCATGGGTCAGAATGTGTTCCATGGCCGGGCCGGTCGGCATGATGCCGCTGCTGGCCCGCGCGGTAAAAACAGTACCGCTTGCCTGGAAGTAAGCTGCACCCACAGCGGCGGTGCGTTCCCCCAGGCAACTGAGCATCGGAACCACAGCAGGAGCTACCGACGGTGCAACCAATGCGCTCTGTAGCAGCTCGATGATGAGCGGCGCAACGTCATCGCGTGCCGCGTGAACGTAGTCTGACGTAGTGACAGGTGGTAAAGTATCCACGGTACGTTGTGCTCCATTTGCAAGGTTGTCATGCGTTGAACAATAACGAATATAGTATGTAAGATAGCACAGCGCCCGAACCACACCAATACCAGATCGCGTTTTTGTGAACAACAACGGGTCAGTCGAACCGCTTGTAGCCGTCAAATGTTGCCTGCGAATGGTGGTATCATGGCGCGTGCTAACGTGTGCATGTTAGTTCCATACACGTAGAGACACTGCGCCAACTGCGTGTTCTATGTCACAAAAGGGACAGCACCGGCTCCGTTATTGTTTACACTTTTATCTCTCCTTTGTGGTGGCCGTTTCGGTTGTATTCTGTGTAGCAAAGAGGAAAATGCATGCCTCCCATTTCACTCATGGTCGTCGGCGCGGGTGTGCGCGGAACGAATTACGCCAGCTATGCGCTGCACCATCCTGAAGAGGTACGCGTCATCGGCGTGGCTGAACCGCGCGCGTGGTGGCGCGACCGGCTGGTGGATGAGCACGATATGTCGGATGAGTACGTATTTGCCGATTGGCACGCTGCCGCCGCCATGCCGCGCTTCGCCAACGCGGTGGTTATCACCACACAGGACGCGATGCACGTCGAGCCAGCGGTGGCGTTTGCCAACAAGGGCTACCACATTCTGCTGGAAAAGCCCATGGCGCCCGACGAGGAAGGCTGCCGCCGGATTGTGGAAGCCGTCAAGGCTAATGGCGTGACGCTGGCCGTCTGCCATGTGATGCGCTACACTCGCTACACGCAAACGCTCAAATCGATTGTCGAGTCGGGCCGCATTGGCGAGGTCGTCAGTTTGCAGCATCTGGAGCCAGTTGGCTACTGGCATCAGGCGCACTCTTACGTGCGCGGCAACTGGCGTAACGAGGCGCTCTCCTCGCCCATGCTGCTGGCGAAATCGTGCCATGATCTCGACTGGATTCGTTATATCATGGGCAAGCAATGCACGCAGGTTTCGTCATTCGGCAGTTTGAAGCACTTCCGCGCGGAGGAACGACCCGCAGGCGCCGCCGACCGCTGCCTCGATTGCCCGGTCGAGCAAGACTGCCCGTACTCGGCCAAGCGCATCTACTTGCGCTTTCTAGAGCGCGGCGTGCGGCGCTGGCCGCTGGAGGTGTTGACGCCCGATATTTCCGAGGAGGGCGTGCTGGCGGCACTGCGCGACGGACCGTATGGGCGCTGCGTCTACGCTTGTGACAACGATGTGGTCGATCATCAGGTAGTGAACATGAATTTTGTGGATGGCAGCACCGCCTCGTTCACCATGACGGCGTTCACCAAAGCGCGCAATCGCGAAACGCGGCTGTTCGGCACGCGCGGCGAGATTTATGGCGATGGAAAGTTCATTCACATCTTTGATTTCCTGACTGAGCAGACCGAAGTGATCGACACCGAGGTGTCTTCCGATGGCTCCATCCTGAGCGGGCATGGCGGCGGCGACCGGGGCGTGATGGAGAGCTTTGTAGCTGCGGTCGGCGGCGGCGACGCGAGCCGCGTACTGTCCGGCCCGGACGAGTCGCTCGAAACGCATTTGATGGTGTTTGCTGCCGAGCGCGCCCGCCATGAAGGCCGCGTCGTTGACATTACGCTCTGACATGTGCGGCGCAGAATGCCGAGCATGGTAGTCAAGTGAGGTGCTATGAAGGTTGGAATTGCCGGTGTCGGCTCCATGGGCAGAGCGCATGCGGCGGGCTGGGCCGCGACCGATTCCGTGCTCGCAGGCTTCCTGGCCGACCGTTCGGGTAACGCGCAGAAGTTGGCCGCGCAGTACAGCGCGCGCGTGTATCCCAATTACGCCGCTCTGTTGGCTGACGTCGATGCGGTAAGCATCTGCACGCCGACCCACACTCACGCCGAGTTGGCCCTCATGGCTGCGAAAGCTGGCAAGCACATCGTGTGCGAGAAGCCGCTGGCCCGCACGGTCGAGCAGGCGCAGCAGGTCGTCGCCGCTTGCATGGAGGCCGGTGTGACGCTGCTGGTCGCTCATGTACTGCGCTTTTTTCCTGAGTACATGCTGGCGAAAGCCCGAATTGATGCTGGCGAAATTGGGCGGCCAGCAGTGCTGCGCCTGTCACGCGAAAGCCACCAACCGCAAAAACGGGCCAACAATTGGTTCTTAGATGAAGCATTGTCAGGCGGCGTCATGCTGGATCTGATGATTCATGATCTCGAATATGCGCGCTGGATCGCTGGCGAGGTCGAGCAGGTCTTCGCCAAAAGCATCGGCACGGCTGCGCCCGGCGCTCCCGTCGATCATGCCATGGCGCTGCTGAAGCACACCAGCGGCGCGATCTCGCACGTCTCTGCTTCGTGGGCCTACCCGCCGCCAACCTTCCGCACCAGCCTCGAAATTGCTGGCGACGGAGGGCTGATCGAGTTCAGTTCGGCTGCCGCTGCTCCGATTGAGGTGCTGCTGCGAACCGACGGCGGCCATGCGTCCGAGGTCGCGCTGCCCGCCAGCCCTTTGAGTGAAAGCCCGTACACCGTGCAGATCAAATCATTCTATGAAACACTGGTCCACGGCGCGCCAGCACAAGTGACGCCACAAGACGGACTGGCGGCGGTACAGATCGCGCTCGCCGCGATTGAGTCCGCCCAGACCGGAAAAGCTGTACGCCTCGAACCGCTGCCGGAGGTGATCTCATGAAAGTAGGCATGCTAAGCGCCGCCCACCTGCACGTCGAAGTATACATCCCGCTCTTGCAGGCGTTGCCTGAGGTCGAAGTGATCGGCCTCGCCGATGAAGATCATGCGCGCGGCAAGACGGTTGCCCGGCAGTTCAACCTGCGCATGTTCGACAGCTACGCGGCGCTGCTGCACGAACATCCTGACGCTGTGGTCGTTTGCTCTGAAAACAGCCGCCACCGTCCGTTGGTCGAAATGGCAGCAGAAGCCGGGGCGCATGTATTGTGCGAGAAGCCGCTGGCGACCAGCGTGGACGATGTGCGGGCGATGGTCGAAGCCTGCGCACAAGCTGGCGTCAAGCTCATGACGGCCTTCCCGATGCGTTTCAGCGCGCCACTCATTGATGCCAAAACCCGGCTCGATGCTGGCACGCTTGGCCAGGTCTACTGCTTCAACGGAGTCAATCAGGGCCAGTTGCCCGCGCACCTTCGCTCCTGGTTCGTCGATCCGGCGCTGGCAGGCGGCGGCGCGCTGACCGATCATGTTGTTCACCTGGCCGATGTGTTTCGCTGGTACCTGGGCTGCGAAATCGCTGAAGTCTACGCGCAGGCCAACCGCATCCTGCATGCTGACGATGTGGCGGTGGAAACGGGCGGGCAGGTGCTGCTCACCTTCGCCAACGGCGTGTTCGCGACAATCGACTGTAGCTGGAGCAAGCCGCTGTATTATCCGACGTGGGGCGGCCTCAGCTTCGACATGGTAACCGATCGCGGCGTGGTCGCCGTCGACGCTTTCAAACAGAATCTGACGGTCTACAGCGACGCGATGCAGCGGTCTGCATGGGCCTTCTGGGGTTCCGACGCCAATCGCGCCATGCTGGAGGAGTTTGTCACATCCGTGCGCGAGGACCGCCCCCCATCCGTGAGCGGCATGGATGGCCTGCGCGCAGTTGAGGCGGTGGCGGCAGCGTACGAGTCGGTACGTATCGGCCAGCCCGTGCAACTGTAAGCTGGAATGATAAGCAAGAAGATTAAGCCACAGAGGTCACAGAGATCACAGAGATAGAAGTTTCAGCCTTTGAGTTCTCTGTGATCTCTGTGACCCTATTCAGGCGCAAACCCGATATACTTTGGAGATACAATGGCGATTCCGGCCACCACGTCATGGGTGGCGCGCCCCTGGCATGGCGGCGACGCCGATGCTCCCGCTCGCGACTGGGCGCTGTGCCAGTATCGCAATAGCGGCCATCCCTATGATCCGCCAGTCCATGCGACCATGCTGCGTCATGATCGCTACAAGCTGATTGTATTTCACGGCGCGCCTGCCACTGATCGCCCGCGCACCGGCGAGCTGTACGACATCGAAGCAGACCCCGAGGAATTACATAATCTTTGGGATCATGCCGATTATGCACATGTGCGAACGCGTTTGCAAGAGTTCCTGCTGGATGCGCTCGTCGCGATTGAAGATCGGTCGCAGGCGCGCGGCGTTCTGGTAATGCAGTGCAAGAATTGACACGGCAGTCACGCCTTTATAGATGCGAACTTATGCGCGAGGGTGCAAAGCATGCAAAATATCGTAATCCAGCCAATAACAAGCAGTCGGTTGTATCACGTCACAACGAAGTCAATGACATCACGGCAGAGACATCTGCAAAGACTTAGACATTCCTAAGCCGTAGGAAGCAAGTAATGAACGCCAGGGGATTTCCGCCCCTGGCGTTTGTGCGTTCCCTTGTTAAGTAATCGCATGCAGCCCGACAACCGTCGTAGTGCTGAGCTACCCACCAATGGCATAGCCATCCAATGAGGCGCTGCCGTGCCCAGGCTTCTGAATGTTTTCCGCCACCGAACGGCCACCGATAGCAAAGCCAGCCAGCATGAGGCTGCCATGGCCCGGTTTCTGGATGTCCTCGGCCACCGAATGACCGCCGAGGCCAAAGCCTGCGACATTGGGCAGGTAGTTTGTCATCGCACTGAGGCTGCCAAGTGCCAGGCTTCCAACAAAGATGCTAATCGTGATGATGCGCTTCATGGTCTGTGTTCCTTTCTGAGAATTGATTCGTTCGGTCGTTACCGATAGATGCACTATAGCGCCATGCATTGCTCACTTGACAGCTCACATACCGCCCAAAGCATGCTTGTTTTGTATCCATGCTACTGATTTCAGTACGTCCAGCAATAACATTCCGCCTATCAGAGCGATGATCAGATTGTTATTGACCATAATGACATTCGTGTGCTACGATCCGCATGTCATTCATCATGCCATGTAGCGGAGCATTCCATGTCCATTCCTACCTACGTTGCTGCCATCCAAACCGAAGCGGCACGCGGCAACGCCACCGAGCACACCTTTCGCCCGGCCCTCAAAGCGTTGATCGAGTCGCTCGAACCGTCTATTGCCGCCACGAATGAGCCGCGCCGGATTGCGTGCGGCGCGCCGGATTTTCAGATCACGCGCGGGCAATTACCAGTCGGCCATATCGAAGCCAAAGATTTGCATGTGGACCTCGACCGCGAACTGCGCAGTGACCAGATGGCGCGCTACCTCAAGGCGCTGCCGAATCTCATCTTGACCAACTCGCTGGAGTTCCGCTGGTTCGTCAATGGCGAGCAGCGCGACACTGCCCGCGTAGCGCGCCGCGACCGCAGCGGCAAGATTATTCGTGAGCCGCAGGGCGAGATGGAGCTTCAGCGGCTGCTCAGTGGCTTTCTGGCGCAGCAGCCGCCCGTGGTCGGTACGCCGCGCGAACTGGCTTTGCGCCTGGCCGAGATGACGCGGCTGCTGCGCGGGCTGATTGCCGAGACATTCAAGCGTGAGGGCGAGCGTGGCGAATTGCATGAGCAGTATGATGCCTTCAAGGCGGCGCTGATTCCCGGCCTGGATACCGACGAGTTCGCCGACATGTACGCGCAGACGCTCGCCTACGGCCTGTTCGCGGCGCGGGTTGCCCAAACTCCCTCACCCTCCGCCCTCTCCCAAAAGGAGAGGGAACCTGATCTCCCTTCTCCCGCTGGGAGAAGGGCCGGGGATGAGGGAAGCCACTTCTCGCGCTACAGCGCCGCGCGTCTGCTGCCGCGCACCAATCCATTTTTGAGCAAGCTGTTCTATGAGATTGCCGGGCCGCACCTCGACGACCGGATTGCATGGGCGGTGGATGACATTGCGGCGCTGCTCCAGCGCACCAGCATGGACGAGATTCTACGCGACTTCGGCAAGCGCACCCGCCAGGAAGATCCGGTGGTGCATTTCTACGAGACGTTTCTGGCGGCCTACGATCCGAAGATGCGCGAGAGCCGCGGCGTTTACTATACGCCGGAGCCGGTGGTGTCGTTCATTGTGCGCTCGGTTGACCATCTGCTGCGCACCCGCTTCGGCAAGCCGCTCGGCCTGGCCGACCAGGACACGCTGATTCTCGACCCGGCCACCGGCACGGCGACGTTCATGTACTTCGTCATCGAACGGATTTACGAAATCTTGCAACAAAGTGGCATGGCAGGCGGTTGGAACAGTTATGTCGGCGACGGTGACAAGAGTCTGTTGCGGCGCTTGTTTGGCTTCGAACTGCTCATGGCACCCTACGCGGTCGCGCACCTCAAGCTCGGCTTGCAATTGAAGGAAAAGGGCTATGACTTCCGTAGCAACGAGCGGCTGGGTGTGTACCTGACTAACGCGCTCGACGAGGGCATTCCAGAGCAGACGGCGTTCCCCTTCGCGCGCTACATTGCCGAGGAGAGCCAGGCCGCCGCCGAAATTAAATCCAGCAAGCCGATCATGGTCGTGCTGGGTAATCCGCCGTACTCTGGCCATTCTGAGAATAACAGCCCGTTCATTCGCAAGCTGATTGACGACTACATGCGCGTGGATGGCGCACCGCTGGGCGAGCGCAACCCAAAGTGGCTGCAAGATGATTATGTGAAGTTCATTCGCTTTGGGCAATGGCGGATCGGCAAGACCGGCGAGGGCGTGCTGGCCTACATTTCCAACAACGGTTATCTCGACAACCCGACCTTTCGCGGCATGCGCCAGAGCCTCATGCAGAGCTTCGACGACATCTATATCCTGAACTTGCATGGCAATAGCAACAAGAAAGAGCGTGCGCCCGACGGCGGGCCGGACGAGAACGTGTTCGACATACGGCAGGGCGTGGCGATTGCGCTGTTTGTGAAAAGAAGCTCACCCTCCTCTCCGCGACAACCTCTCCCCTCGGCCTCCTCTCCGCATGCTCAACCTCTCCCCCCGGCCTCC
>CAWIPL010000002.1:0-117753 GCA_963838085.1 uncultured Chloroflexia bacterium | reverse complement strand
GAGGGGTGGCGCGCCAGCGCCGGGTGAGGGCCTGCGAAAATAATTACTCTCTATCGTCTGTAGCGCAGGTTGGCAACCCGCGCCACAGGCGAGCGGGTATAAGTTCTATTACTCTGTGCTCTCTGTGGCTAAGAAATTATCGCTCGTCGGCCGCAAATCGAGCCATGCCAGCTCGTTGTCAGTCAACTTCGATCGGCGGCAACGGCATTGGCCTCCAACTCGGCCTTGTTGCGGCAGCCGACCAGCGCGAAGATGTCGAGCGGCTCGCTCATCACGTACGCCATGGCGATCTGAGGAATGCTTAGGCTCTTTTCTTCGGCCAGCGTCCGTACGCGATCCAGCCGCTCGGAGTTCGGCTTGTAGCCGTACGACTTGGCGGCGAGTTTGTCTAACCCTCTTTCATCTCCTCCAGGTTGTCGCGCCGAAAGCGGCCCGAGAAGAAGCCGCCCGCCAGGCTCGACCATGCGAACACCGGCATCTGCGTTTTGGCGTACCACTGCCGCGCTGCTTCGCCCTGCGGCCCGCTGATTGTGATGCAGTCGGCCCCGTTGCGGCCTGAATTGCTCGGCCAGGCTGTAGTTCGGGCTGCTGGCGACGAACGGCACCAGGTTGTGCTCTTTGGCGTAGGCGTTAGCCTGGGCGATGCGCCGTGCGACCATTCGAGCCACCCAACGCCAAAATTTTGCCGGCCTTGTGGTGCTCGTTCAGCACCTCGACAATCGGGCCGACCGGCACCGATGGATCGTCGCGGTGCAGCAGGTACAGGTCGATGTAGTCGAAGCCGAAACGATCGAGCGAGGTGGAATGTCGTCGGTGATGTCTTCTGGCGTGACACGCTTGCGCTCGCGGCTGTGGTGCGCGCCTTTGCCGATCATGACGATCTCGTCGCGCAGGCCACGCGAGTTTACCCATTTTCCGGCTGTCATTTCGTTGATGTCGCCGTAAATCCGCCCGGTATCGAGGACGTTGCAGCCAAGCGCGTGTACCTCGTCCAGCAGCTGAAATGTGCCTTCCTCGCCGGTCTCGCGTGCCGCCAGCGTGCCTTGCACCAGCCGCGACACTGGCTTGTTTATGCCTTGAACTTTACCATAGCGCATCGATCTAATTCCTTTCATCGCTGGGATAACGCACGCCCCACTGGCGCGGATCTGGTCTAATGTTCGCATGATCGCCAGTGATTTGTCGAGCGGGATAACGTCGCTCTCCAGCTTGCCAGCGCGCAGGCAGCGCCCGGCCTCAGCCGCTTCGTAATGGTAGCCGTTGCCCTCGATCGGATTTTCGATTGTTTCGGGCGCTTGGCCGTTGCGCATGACCGTCAGCTGCGTGCCCTTCCACCACGCTCGATTCAGGCGAATCATGCCTTCCGTGCCCATGATTGTCGCCTCTGCGGAGTGGTCGTGCGGATGGCTGTGCTAAGAACCGCCAGCTGGCCGCCGGGGTAGCCGAGGAGCATTGCGCCCTGCTCGTCCACGCCAGTTGTGCCAATTTCGGCCAGCCCAATGATCCGGTCCGGTGTTCCGAACAGTTGCGAGGCCAGCGACACGCAGTACACGCCTACATCCAGCAGCCCGCCGCCGCCAAGCGCCGGGTCAAACAGGCGGCTCTGAAGATCAACATTTGTGCGAAAGCCGAAGTCGGCCTGCAGCATGCGCACGTCGCCAATCGCATTGTCAGCCAGCAATTCCCGTAGTCGCACCATAGAGGGCAGAAAGCGCGTCCATATCGCCTCCATCAGAAATAGCTTGCGCTCGCGCGCGGTGGCGATCATCTCGCTGGCCTCGCGGGCGTTAATTGCGAACGGTTTTTCGCACAGCACCGCCTTACCAGCCTGAAGGCACAGCATGGTATTGTCATAATGCAATGCGTGCGGGGTGGAGATGTACACAATATCGACGTTGGGGTCGTTCGCCAGTGCCTCATAGCTGCTGTGAGCATGCGGCACCTGGAAGCGTTCAGCGAAGCGTTGCGCCGACTCTGCTGTGCGCGAGCCAACCGCAACAAGCTTCGCATCCGAAAGCGAGGTCAAACCTTTCGCAAAGACGCTGGCAATGTTGCCGGTGCCAATTATTCCCCACCGGATGGTTCCATTCCTCCTCCTTTAGCCACAGCGGGCACAGAGCATGAACGCCCTTCATGCGAATCTCCGTGGCCTCTGTGATCGCTGTGGCAATCAAATTACGAAGTCATCACGCGGTTATGCGCTCGCCACCTGCTCCAGGTAACGCAGGCTCTTCTCAACATCGGGCAGCGGCCGTCGGGCGTGTCCTGCTCGACGATGTAGTAGGCGGCACCTGCGGCGTCGCTGGCGGCGATAATCTCCTTCCACGGCATGCGGCCCGCGCCCGCTGGCGCATCGCGGCGAGCGTCCTTGTCCATGTCTTTCACATGAATAAGTGGCAGCCGTGCGGCGTATTGCTTGATCAGCGCCAGCGGATCAGCTCCGGCGAAGTAGGCCCAGTACACATCAAGTTCCAGATTGACGAGTGTCGGGTCAGTGTTGTCGGCCAGCACCTGCCACATGGTTGTGCCATCCAGCGGCGCGAACTCAAACGCATGGTTGTGGTAGCCGAAGCGCAGCCCGGCGCTCTGACATTGATTCGCAAACTGGTTGAGTTGCTCGGCCAGGCGCTGCACTGCCGCGACGCTGCCACGATGTTCCTCACCGACGAACGGCACCACGGCATATTCACAGCCAAGCGTGTGCATATCATCAATCACCTGCTGCGGCTGATTTTGCCACAGTTGTAGTCCCACATGCGCGCTCACGGCCCGCATGCCGGTTTCGTCAAGCACGGCGCGGATGTCTTTGGGCGTAGCGTTGCCGTAGCCGGCAAGCTCAACAGCCGGGTAGCCCATCTCGGCCAGCTTGCGCAACGTTCCGAGCATGTCCTTCGATGTGTGCTCGCGCACGGTGTACAGTTGCAGCGCAATTTGATCTTTACGCATGGTGATGTTCCTTTCTTCTTGGTTCTGTAGGGCAAAGCATTTTTAGTCAAAATGCTTTGCCCTACTTTGATTGGTGATCTCGCCGTATACATCGCCGTGGCCCGGCAGCGGCGCGGGCTGCTGGCACGTGCTTTCCAGATCGATATGCCGACCTTCATTTGAGGCATCGTGGATGGCGTGCATGATGTCGAGCACGTGGTACGCCATTTCGCCATTAGCGCGGGGCTGTCCGCCGGAGCGTATGGCCGCCGCCATGTCCGCCACGCCAATCCCGCGGCTGTTAACGGTGTAGCCGTGTGTTAACGGCATCTCGTGCCACTCTTTCTCGCTGGCACGACGAATCAGCACCGGGCCGCCAAATGTGTTCGGGTCGGGCAGGCTCATCGAGCCTTCCGTGCCGTAGATCTCGATGCGCGGCAGGTTGCCGCCCCACACGTCGAAGCTGGTCACCAGCGTCGCAATCGGTCCCTTGGCGAAGTCGAGCACACCCGCGACGTGCGTGGGAGTTTCGACTTTCACCTTGGTACCGTATTTTGGCTGGCTGGTGATCGTGCGCTCGGGGAAGGAAATGCGGGCCGAGCCGGTGACGCGCCGAGCTGGGCCGAGCATGGCGATCAGCGCGGTCAGATAATACGGTCCCATGTCGAACATTGGCCCGCCGCCGACATGATAGTAGAACTCCGGGCTGGGGTGCCACGACTCTGGCCCATGGCTCATCATGAAAGCCGTGGCGGCGACTGGTTCGCCAATCGCACCGTCTTCGAGCAGCGACCGGCAGGTCTGCAAGCCGCCGCCGAGGAACGTGTCGGGCGCGCAGCCGACGTACACGCCGCGCTGCCTGGCCTCGTCGAGCAGCACCTTGCCGTCCGCGCGGCTGATGGTCAGCGGCTTCTCGTTGTACACCGATTTGCCTTCGCGCACCGCAGCCAGCGCGACGGTGCCATGCGCGGCGGGGATAGTCAGGTTGATAATCAGTTCGATCTCGGGGTCTTCAAGCACCTCGGCCACTTCGACGGCGCGTGGGATGTCGAACTTTTCCGCCTGCGCGCGGGCGGCATCCATGTTCAGGTCGGCGCATGCCACGACGTCGAATGTATTCAGCATCTTGCTGTTTTTCAAATAGATCGTGCTGATGGTGCCGGTGCCAATCATGGCGACTTTGACGGGTTCGGTTGCCATTAGAACTCCTTATAATGACTAGATTAGAGCGATCAGCAAAACACTCGCGCCCTCCCCCTCGGTCCCACTGGGAGCGGGACCGAGGGGGAGGGTACAACCATAATGCTACCGGCTGGCCCACAGCATGCCGCGCCGCATGATCTCGCGCGCCTCAGGCACGTCGAAATCGCGGCGCACATGGCCGAGCGACGAATAGAACACGCGCCCGTTGCCCCACATGCGCTTCCATACGACCGGCATCACGACGCCTGCGATCCACGGCACGTCGCCGTAATCGCCGCTGAAGGTCGTGGTTGCCAGCACCTCGTTCGATGGATCGACATGCATATAATATTGTTCGGAGTGCATGCGGAAATCGTTGATGCCCTGGGTTATTGGATCGTCGTGGTTGGTGATATTGACCGTGTAATCGATGATGTTGCCGGGATGCGCGACCCATTGGCCGCCGACCATGAACTGGTAATTGGTGTTGTTGCGGAACGAGTCGCCCATGGTGCCGTGCCAGCCCGCCACGCCGACGCCGCTCTTCACGGCTTCCAGCAGGCCAGCTTCCTGCTCTTTGGTGATGGTGCCCATGGTCCAGACCGGCACAATAAGATCGAGTCCGTGCAGCTTCTCGTGGTCGAGATACGAATCAAGCGAGTCGGAGACTTCCACATCGTAGCCTGCATCGCGCAGGCATGAGGCAAAGAGCTCGGCACCGAGTTTGGGCTCGTGGCCTTCCCAGCCCCCCCATACAATAAGCGCAGATTTCATAACGTCTTCCTTGCTAACTATCAACGGCGATATGTGTTCGCACAGAGCAGCCTCGTGAGATCATTCACCATGTGCTGCCCTCAGGATAGCACATTTCGTGCGCGCGACAGCAGCTTTCAGGTGCAGGAGTGCGCTGCATTTTGTGGTGTTGTGACACGCGCATGACTCTCATTGCCGCTCTGCCGGATATACGACTATTCACACGTCTCCTACGGATGCGCGCTACTCGGTTTATGATGCTTGATGACGAAGTGACGCCTGCATGTGTTATACTGTATTCATACTTCTTAACATACGTTTGAGTGGCACGCGCAACTCCGTCACCTAGCGCCTGATTCTTATCAAGCGGTCCGTGATACAAGGAACCCTTGATGCATCAGCCGAACACGATCCAGTTCATCAATGTCGATCCAGTCGTTACCCGGCTGACTTCCGTCATCCTTGATCATGAAGGTTCCACTTATTTTCTTCTCATGACTACACCGTCATGCATGCATACATCTATAGGAAGTTATCTGCACCGGCGGTTTTTTGCTGCTCAGGAGTTTGATGTTACTGTGGCTGACATACCGAGGCAGGATACGTCATTGACTGCACCGGCTCCTTGATGCGTGTTAGGAACGAACGGAGAGGATTCGTGATCCGCGTAGATGAGGCATCGGCGCGGGTGGTCGATGGGCGCAATAGACGAAGATGGAGTCGCGGTCGGTGCGCTTGTTCAGATGTATATAGTATTCTATGTTCCGAAAGGAGTGGCTCTATGACCACGCTTTCCACAAGCGAAACCGGCGAACTGTGCCTAACCCTCCGCGGGGAGGCAGAAAACCGCATCCTTACGACGCTACGGCACTGGCCCCATTGGCAGCGTGTCGATATTGAGCGCGATCCGGCAGATGCTGATCGTTGTCTCGCGGTAACATTAATCGCTGACGCAGCATTTGAGTCGACCGTGCGCGAGATTTTGAAGCGCAGTTTCAATTTGACCTTTCCTGAGTCAGGTGGCAGCAGTGAGCTTGTCATTGAGGAACCTGTCCCGTCCCGCACGTCACGCAGACGTCGCTAATACGCGTTGTAGAAGCAGACAGTCACATTGGTAGATGCCCCATCATAGCAGTTGATGGCGTGACATCCGTGCCGATAGGAGTCCCCATGAGTGTGTCAGTTGTGCCCCCGTCGCCGATTTAGTGCATGGACTGTGCGCGTTCGGGACTACGCGGTGTTGCGATGCACTTTGTCATGTTTGATGACATGTGGATGAGTGTTTCGGTCGCAGAGCCGGATTTAACATATCGCAAGTCAGCCGCTCGCTTCACGCAGCGCAAGAAGGTGCGCACGGTTATTTGGCGCTGCCCATATGGTCATCGGCACCAGCAGGTGCCGGAATAGCAAACGGTGTGCGCTACCTATTTTTGCAGCGCAAAGCCGGCGTGTACTCATCGCAACCCATGACGGAGGACGCCTCACGGATGAGCTTCATGGCTGCTGTTCAGGAAGAGCCTCGTCATCGGTTCCGGAAGTTACCTGCATGTCGCCAGCGGCAAGTGTGCGGAGCGCCGCCAGTGCTTCGTCATTGCCTAGCACCAGCAGCGTGTCCTCGGCATGGAGCACAGTGGCGCCGTTAGGCACAATCTGCTTGCCATCACGGTTGATCAATATGATCAATGCGCCCGCCGACAGCGGCAGTTCCACAATTGTTTTGTTGATCAGCGGGGAGTTTCGTCAATTCGCATTTCAACCACCTGGCTGCGCGCACTGACGCTTGGCACGAATTCGTGATGGCGCTCGGGCGGAGGCAGCGGCGCTTCCACACGGAGCCAGCGCGCTACAAGCGGCAGCGAGGTACCTTGTAGCAGCACAGACACCAGCACGATGAAGAATACCACGTTGAACATGGTATTCGCGTTGGGCTGGCCGGCCAGCAGCGGAAAGGTCGCGAGAATGATTGGCACCGCGCCACGCAGCCCAACCCACGAAACCATGAGTTTGTCTGTGGGCCGGAGCCTGGCAAACAGCAGGCTTGCGAACACGCTGACCGGGCGGGCGACAAACACCAGAAACACGGCCATGATCATGCCTACGCCCGCAATATCGGCAAGCTGCGATGGGAATACCAGCAGCCCCAAAGTCAGGAACATGGCAATTTGCATTAGCCACGCCAGCCCGTCGTGGAAGCGCAGCAGGCTGCGTTTGTGGACGAAGTTGCTGTTGCCGAGCACCAGCGCTGCAATGTACACTGCCAGAAAGCCATTGCCGCCCAACAGTGCCGTGGCGCCATAGATGAACAGTACCATCGCCACCGTCAGCACCGGGTACAATCCTTCGACCTGCAAGTGCACGCGGTTGATCGCAATCGGCATGAGGCGACCAAAGCCATAGCCTGCCGCTGCGCCCAGCGCCATTTGTAGCACGAACGTGGGCACCAGCCCGACCATCGACGTGTCCGGTTGAGTGAGCAAGCTTGTCAGGCCAGTGGTGAGAAACACTGCCATGGGATCATTGCTGCCCGACTCAAGCTCCAGCAACGGCTCGATCTGGCCCTTGAGCCGCACGCCGCGCGTCCGCAGCACTGAAAACACCGCTGCTGCATCGGTGGATGATACGATTGCGCCGAGCAGAATGCCTTCCAACAGCGAAAAGCCAAGCGCCACCGTCGCGAACCAGCCGACCAGTATCGCGCTGATGCCTATACCGACGGTCGACAAAGACAGTGCGCCGCGTAACGCCGGGCGCACCGTCGGCCAATTCGTGTCCAGGCCGCCCGAAAACAAAATCAGCGTCAACGCCACCACACCCAATGATTGCGTCGCCTGGGCGTTGTCGAAGTAAATGCCACCCGGCCCATCCGAACCTGCTAGCATGCCAACCAGCAAAAACAGCAGCAGCGCCGGAATGCCGAATTTGCTAGAAGCCCGGCTTGCCAGCACGCTGAGCAGCAGCAGTACCGCAGTGACGAGGAGCGCATACTCAATAGTCATTACACATACTCCTGTTGCCCGGAGCCGTAACGAGCAGAGCATCTTTTAGCACACGAGAGGCTTACTACATAGGTGAGGCTCCGCTAGTTGTATAGTATACCTGCATTGCTTCATGGCTTCTGCTGGTTGCGATCATGAACGTGGATCTTTTCGCGGCTCTTCTGCTATTGTAGGAACCTGTGCCATCATGACCGAGAGCACGAAGCAGAAGTGTGTAGCGTGAGTGTTGAATCACTGGTATGCCAGTTATGGATATCTGAGTGAAACGAAAAGAGCCACGGGATGGACCCGTAGCTCGTTTGTATACCGTCGTATGCCCTAGTCGTCTCGTCGTCCGAATAGCACCACTGCACCAAGAATGCAGAAACCTGACAGGCTGAGCGGTGCGAGCGTTGGCGGCGGGATATGGAAGTCTCCTTCAGGTGGGCGTTGCCCTACCTGACGGTTCTGCTGGGCCGCTACTGGCGGTCGCCGTTCGCCTGCGCCGCCAAGCCGCTCCTCATTGTGTTCCCACACACCGATAATGCCCGCCAACGAAAGCACCAGGAACAAAACTGCCAACCCTTTGCGGAGCGATGCATTCGCGCCAATTGCAACAAATGAGGCTATTGCCCCAAGAACTACAGTTGCCAGGCCGATGATTTGCAAGCCTTGCCAGTGCCGATAGCCAAGCAGTTCAAAGAACAACATCACGAAATCCAGGCCAAGAATACTCATCAACAAACCGTAATACCGACGCTGGACGAACGTTTGCACGGAAGCTACCATACGTGCGTACTCCTTCTAGATTGTTGATAAAAAAAAGCGGATAGAGCAGGCTGCCACCATGCACTATCCGCTAGTTGTGGAGTTTAGCACGAAATATTTCAAGAATTTATACTATGAGCAGCTTCAGCAGCAATCTTTCATCAAATCCTTAGAGTTTTAACATGGCTAGAGCGCAACCCACGTGTTGGTCTTCGCGCTCTCCACAATCGCTTCCAGCACGCGCATGTTGGCGACGGCGTCTTCGAGCGGCGTCGGCACGGCAGTGTCGTTGAGGATAGCTTGCGAAAACAGATCGCCTTGAAGCGTATACTGATCGACGGTGTCGAATACAATCTCGTCGGTTGTTCCGTCGTGCTGGTGCCACATGCGGCATGGCCGGTCAGGCGGCGCGTTGAATGGAATCTCGATCTCTGACTCGGCCAGTGGTGCCAAAAATATTGACGCGCTGATATGACGTGAGTTGCGTCGAGCATGTAAAGGTCGCTGTGCCGCTGCTGAAGTCGAGCATGCCCGAGTCGAGACGATCGGTATTGAATTGCGGATCGTAGTCGATCACGCTGCACACCCGGCGCGGTTCGCTGTCGAAGATAAAGCGTGAGAGCGAGATGTTGTAGCAGCCGATGTCCATCAGGGCGCCGCCGCCGATTTCGGCCCTGTTGCGGATGTTGTTCGGGTCCGTGTTGAAGTACGAAAAGAACGAGTGAACCGTGCGCAGTTCGCCGATTGCGCCGGATGTGACCAACTCTTTCGCGCGCTGCCACTGCGGATGAAAGCGATACATGAAGGCTTCCATGACTTTCACGTTCGGGTGCTGCCGCGCTGTATCAAGCAGCGTCTGTGCCTCGGCTGCCGTTAGCGCGATTGGCTTCTCGCACAGCACATGTTTGCCCGCTTCAATCGCCTTGATCGACCACGGCACATGCAGGTGATTTGGCAGCGGGTTGTACACTGCGTCGATGTCAGGGTCGGCCAGCAGTTCCTCGTACGAACCGTACGCCTTGGCAATACCTAACTTTGCCGCTGCCTCCTGCGCGCTCTCCCGATTGCGCGACGCAATCGCCGTGACTTCGCTCAATGTTCCCTTTTGCATGGCCGGAATGACCTTGCCGGTGCCGATGTTGGCCGTGCTCAGCACGCCCCAGCGTACTTTGTTCATCATGTTCTCCTTAACATGTCCTTCATTTACAGGTATTACGTGGTTGCATTGAAATACCTTGTCATGCTGAACGACGTGAAGCATTCTCATTGAAGCGTCGCTGAGATGTTTCGCTGCGCTCAACATGACACCGTGTCCACCACGTCTCTCGTGTCGTTGAGCAGTTTACGCATCAATCAAGCTTTCCCCTCACCCTGCTGCCGCCGCAGCGTCCCGCTCCCAGTGCTTACAAGGGTAGGTAAACATGCTATGGGTCGGAAACAATCACCATGTTCACCCGCTCAGGAGGATCAGGCCATACTTCTGGACGCAACCACAAGCGCGTCCATATACGACCACGCCCCAGTTGATGACGCAACCATCCCAGACCGACACGAAACACGCTCGCGAGCCGCGTGCGCTTGGCTGTCTGTGGCGTTGGTGGTGTTCGCACGCGCGCTGGTTCCACACCGACTTCGTCGGCATCTTCTACTCGCGTTCCCGTTGCCAGCGTCCACAGTGTTGCCACCGCCACGATCAGCCAGTAGCGTTCAATTCGCCTTGGGTCGCGTCTGCGTGTATGCTCCCATTTCCAGCCCACACCTTTGAGCGCTCGAAATCCCAACTCAATCCACATCCGCAACGCGTACCAACTCGCCCCGACCCGATGCGGCGCCAGGTCGCTCACCACCACCCACGGGTCCTTTTGACCTTCCCTCCAGATTGCCGCCAATGTCACCGACAGTTGTGGCTTCTTGGGGGTGCCCAATCGTCCTCGTCCAACCCACCCCTGTCCTGGCTGAACCAGGCTGCGACTGGCTTGACGCTTCCCTCCGGCAGGCGTGAATGTCGTCGTGTCTTGAATGCGCAACAGCGGATGCCAGCCCAAGTCGCGGATACGTTTCCACAAGCGTGGGCTCCACAAGCCACGGTCAGCCAACACCAGCACCGTCAGATGCGCAGGAAGCGCCGGGCGGATCAACCGAAGCAGGCGCATGATCGGTCCCATCCAGGCACCTGGTTGATTGGCAGGCAGGATGGACCACGCAACTGGGATGGCGCTGCCACGATACAGCACACTCACGACCAGCGCAACAATCTGATCAGTGTGCAAAGTCGCGTCCACAGCCAGCGCGATCTCTGTGGCTTGCCACCACTCGACAATCCAGCGCAGGAGCGGGACGAAGCAACTCTGGACCTCGATTTGGGTTCGACAGGGAGCGGCTTTGTCAGCACCATCATACAGCCATTCGCGCAGGCGTTGGCGAAGCGTGTTCCAGTCGTCAAGAAACAATACGGCGGTAATAACCGCAGACTGGCAAGCACTCTGCGCCAGGATGGTGCCATATACCCACAGCGCTAAGCCACGCTGTTGGGCAGGACGCAAGCTGGGAAACCGCTGTGCCATCACGCTTTCCATTTGGTACAATTCGTGGGGAACGCGCATCAATCTCCTCCGGTATCACGATGCGTAAGCACATCCATGATGCCAGAAGATTTTGCGCGTTCCCCATCCGTTCAATCCCTTCTCTACCTACCCTTGTAAGCTGTGGGAGAGGGGTTGCGGGTGAGGGACGTTATCCGCCCACCAGATAGAACAACGGCTTGACCGTGACATGGCCAATGCCAAGCACCTGCACGCGCTTCACGGCCGCCTGGTCCAGCTGGTAGACCCGCACGCTGTCGGTATGCAGGTCGATCAATGTGCTGAGTTCGCGCTCCAGATATTCACGATGGGTGGAAAGTACCCACACCGGCCATGCAGTTCCGCCATCAACACCACCGCCACCGGCGCAAGGGCCGGCAGATTGATCACCAGCGGCAGGGTTTGCCACTCGCTCGGGATGAGCTGTGCCGCGTCCGCAAGTGCATGCGCAACTTCAGCAAGGAGGCGACTGCGGTCGACTTGGCTGGGCAGATCGCGCACCTCGGGTGCCTCACCAAGTAGGGCGGTGAGCCGGGCAAGTTGCATTTCCTTAAGCTGATTCCATAGTTGAGCACTACAACTGTTTTTATTTTGACATCAAGCATATTGACCAGTCGCCGCTACTGGAGTTCGATTCCGACGATGCTGTTCTTGCCAGGCTCGGTTTTCGCAAGTTTAAGTGCCAGGTAGACTTCACGAAACGATCTGCCGTAGCCAATCGAACATGTCATTCCGTTCGTTATTTCACGATACTTTTGCTGAATCGACTCAATAATTGCTTGACAGAAATAACCCTTGAAGAGAATATCATCTCCGGCGGCAAATATGATGCTCGAGCGCGGAATGTCCTTTTCAATGGTCTGGCGAATCTCCTTGATTGCTTTATTGATAGCTTCACTCATGCGCTTGAACGATTTTTCGTCACTGGCGGCGAGAAATAGGTCTTCGAGAATCGCGCCGGTATTGTCTCCGTCCAATCCGAAGTAGAAAATCTCGTCGGTATCACGATGATTAATAACTTTGATCTTGTAGGGCTTTTCAGCAACCACTTCTTCTGACAACAGAGGGTAGACGATATCGGTATAGAATTCAATGAACGGGAACGACATCTTGACCGAGAGGTCAGCCTTGAACTTCTGAACATCGGTCAGCAATCTGCCCTTGTGGACGGTGCTGTTACGGAGATAGAGCACAAAATCATTGAAGATACGAAAGAATTCGAGATCGAAATCTGGATGCGGCTTGCTTTCAAGCTTTAGACGAATATCTTTCAGCTTGTCACCGAGCATCTTGCGCTCCGACGCATCGTCCTGGTCTGTGATCAACGAATAGAGGAAGCTGACTAATTCCTCGATGCTCGCGCCGATCGAGCTGGTAGCGATCCGATAGATCGCGTTGTCGCGCGTGCGATCTCCCTGGAGCTTGAGTTGGATCGAATGGCGCAGATTGTCTTGGAAGAAGCCAGGATCGGATCGTTCTTTACCGATGTCACCGTATCTACTTGTGTGATGTTCGATAATACGCTTGTACCGAACCACTTCCGCCAGATTCAGGTAAGCAATGTTATCAAGCTGGATACTCTCGGGTGCCGGTATGTAGGCTTGGCCCAGAATATCGATATTCAAAAAGCCACGTTCTTTGGTCAGGCCGAACAGCGTGTCGGTATCGATCATGAACTGGTGCTTGATATCGAGGATGTAAGCGGCCGTCGAGAGCAAATTCTTGTATAGGGTCGTACCATTGGTCAGATCGACCATGAGTTGCCGGTTGCCCTCGTTGCCCTTGAGGATAAATTCGAGGTAAGCGACGAAGTCGTCAACGAACTGTTTCATCACGCGCGACTGAGCGGCTGCTTTCCTAGCCTGGCGCTCGATGGCATCGGCCACGTCATCGAATGATCCAACGTCTTGAACGTCGATCACCCGCTCCGTCACGCAGGTAGTCTTCACCTCGTTGCGTTCGAGATGATCGCCCCAATCAGTGTTATGCTGCAACTCGACGTGCGACTTCCGAGAGTGGATGACAAAGATGTTCGCGAGTGGTTGTCCAAACAGTTGTTGCGACGTATGATTTGCCGCCACAATCGAGTTGGCGAATGTGAAGCGGTTGACATTGCCCAAGATGATCAAGGTGCTCATACGATTATGCCTGTTCTTCGCCGAGTGTATAGCTTAGTCGGATTGGCATGGAAGGGCGGTTATCAGGCTGGCGCACCATGTATTGCATTGGGCGTCGCATACCACAGGCGAGCAACATGCCGAAAGACATTGGTTTCGTTGCACCCGTAAGATCAGATATTATTTCAGCTTCTTCTAACTCTGTTTGCTCAAAGGCAGTTCGATAGATTCTGTTGACAAGATCATAGGTTGGCTGGACACTTACTGCATCCTGAACTATCTCCACTTTGGCGTTTATATTGTAGCTTTGACAATAGCTTTGAACACTTTCTGCAACTGGCTGCGCTTCCGCACTTCCAATTACCCAGCAATACCTCAATCGACCTCGATGAAAATCGATCGCATGTTTTGCCGACTGTTCACTAGGATTTCGTCCGAGTTGCCCCGGACCTACTAAGAGTATCAGGCCGGGAAATTGCTCAGGTCGCAATTCCGAGAATGCGAGATCGCGCACAAGTAAACGTGATAATTCAGTACGAATATCTTCAATCTCAGTGACAATAGATGGGGGAACCTGGAGATCGCCGTAAGTTGCACGCTGTTGCTCTAATACTCTTAAACGCCGCTCGTATGCGCGGATGAGCTGCTGTATATCACTGTCGGTCATGGTGATTTCTCCTTCCTCGCGCTTGGCTTCAGCTCCAAGACGGTCCGTCCATTCTTGAGCGTGCGTGACTCGGTCACCTCAACCCGCGCCATGTTGCCTTTTGCGAAGCGCTTACCAGCTAAGTTATCGGCTTTGACGACGCCAATCACTTTGTCCTCTGTAAATCCTGGCACCTCAACCAGTACCGCACTTTCGTCAACTTTCAGTACTCTTCCCAAGAAAGACTTCCCAACCGTTGGAATCGGCGGCGCAGTAGGTTTGGGCGGCGGTGTGGCTCTGTCTTGTCGCTGCGGCTCACTTTGCGTCGTCACTTGCTCGCTCGTTTGCGTTTGAGTAGCCGACGTACCATGTGCCGTGGGTCGTTCTTTGCTCAATTGCATACGCCCGTAGCCGCTGCTAGTCTTCGCACCGACGCCCATCTCAACTAGCGCTTTGCTCAACAGATCGAATGCAAGCTCCACCCAGGCCAGCGGGCCGCCCAGCGCAACAAGGTAGGTTCCCGTGGCGGTGAGAAACGGCACTGGCGTTGGGCTATCCCAGTCGGCAGGCGCTTTGTCCTTCTGGTTCGCATAGTATTCCTTATGATGTACTGTGATCACATCGGGCCACAGCGCCCGTGGAACACCAGCTTTATCTTGATACCCACTTCCTGGCACATACAACGTATCGAAGAAGGTGACGTAGCCAGCGGCATCAGTTGTGCCGAACAGCGCGGTGTGATAGTCGCCTTTCTTGCGCCAGCCACCGCCATCCAGAAAGCGATGTGCATAGGCTGACGCCATGCCCTTGAGCGCGCTGCCGGGGATGTACGGCACGCCATAGGTGTGGTGCAGCGTCACCGCCGTTTCGATTACGCTTTCATCGCCCAGCCCGATGGCAATGCGGCCTTGCGCGGTTGCGTAGCGGCACTGCACCATGTACTCGCATTCGTCAATCGCCACACGCATAGTTTCGATCTGGTGCTGCCAGCGCTCGAAGAAGTGCTCGTAGGCTTCTGGCACGCCAATCCGATGCACTTGATCGACCAACGTCTTGTACGATGATTCGCCATCCTTACCAAGCGAGATGCCTTTTTTCTGCTGTCGATCAATGTACTTGTCAAACCACAGGCCCGCATGCTCACGTTTATCTGTGCCTGTCTGCTTCAACGCCTCGGCGAGGTCGGCACGCTGGCCATAGACCCACGGATCATTCACGCGATTAGTCATCCTTGCCCTCCTCATCCTCTTCGCCTTGCTGCACACCTAGCACCGATTGAGCGTAGCGCTTGAACCATAGCAGCGCCGCCAACGTGTGCTGCGTCAGGCGCATGTACTCGCCGAGTTCAGCTTTGCGTGCAACGGCAAAAAGATTATTTCCTTCAAGCATTCGCTCATTGCGCAGCACATCTTCCAGATCGCGCAGCAGCCTGAGTTGTGGCGGTATTGGCTTGTCTGGCTTGTCCTCTTTTTTTCTGTGCCGTGCCTCGACAAAGGCCAGCGCCTGTGCCAGCCCAGCTGTGCGGATAAGAATCGGGAGTGTGTGGGCCATCGAGCCGTATTGCTTGCGATGCTTACGCTGATCACGTGGATATTCATTGTCAAGCGCCAGCACCCGTTCATAAATTGCTAATGCGAGTTTTTGATCACGCGTTTGCATTGCTACCTCCGTTTACCAACACCGCGCGGCACACTCCGCGCCCAATCGTCGCCTTGCCGCCAAACTGAAGCGCGTGGTCCATTGCGGGTTCGAGCTTTGTGAACACTTCTTCGACAGTGAAAGACGTTTTCTGTGCCTGTGACGACCAGCTGCCATTATCGCGTTTGCGGTAATGTGCTTTTGCGACGGGTGTCGCAACCACCAGGCCATACAGCACCGACTCGGCGGGCAGCGCTTCCTCGTACCACAGCGCGCCCGTATCGGTATCGACGGTTTTCGTGTCATCTTTCAGCTTGATACGCGCGATCACTTCCGTGGCAGTGGTAATCAGAAAATTGAGTACATCGTCGCGCACCACGCACAGCCGACCCTTCAATGCACAGCGCCAGTAATCTGCATCCGGCGAACCATCGGGAAACAGCCACGCACCCAACGTGGCAGCCAGCGTAGTTACCTTGGCTGTTTCGTCGGCGGCTAAGTCGAGGTCTTCGAGCACGACAGTGCTACCGGTGAGCTTCAGCTTCGTGCCTGTGGTAACTTTGCAGCGTTCTGGCTCTTGCTCTCCTGGCTTGTCCCAATCGTCAATGACGTCGAGTGTACTCAAATCAGCAGCGCCGACATCGCGCGCAAAGCGGCGCAGCACATACGGTGATGTCACCCACGCGAAGGTTCCAGCCAGACTGCGCACCGGCAGGAGCAGCAGCCGGGCATCGGCGAACTGCGCCGAGCCTGCGTTATCTCCTGCGTACTCAGTTGGCGGCCCGAAAATGACCTGCTTGTCATCATCGGTGATGTCACCGCTATCGCGCAGCGTGCCCTTGATTGACGAGCCGGGCAGGTACGGCAGGCCGCTCGCCGTCTCACGCGCAATCGGCATGTCAATTACGCCGACGCCCTGGCCAGTGCCAGCGTGCAGCGCTGACAGCGCATGGATGAAGAGGAGGTGGGAAGTCATTTATTTCGCTCCTTTGAGTGATTTGAGGAAGGCTTTCAGAATATCACGAGGCAACACATTGCTTCCAGTGGCAGGTATTTCCCGTATGCCGTGATCATGAAGCTCCTGTGCTTGAGCGGCGCTAAGCGTTGCAGTGAGCGACGTGTGGCTCAGTAACTGCATCGGCGGCAACGTCGTACCCTCAAGAACCGCAGCTAAACCTACATATTGCTTGTCAGCACATTGAATTGGCCGCACAGCAGCGGGCTGGCAAGACGTTGGTGATCGACATGATCACCTTCAAGCGTGTTTGTTCCTGTTGGATCAACGTTTTTTGCTTTGCGTGGATTTATCTGGTCACGTTGAAATGCAAAGCTTATTGGCAATCCAAACGCTGCACGCGGAAAAGCTTCAATCAAGGGATCATGAACAGGTGTTTTATGGTTGTGAGCAGCGTCATGCAAATCCTCGTAATGCATACCCCTAAGTTTTCGTACTACATCAGGCTCGGGCCACTTACTGCGACCGAACGGCGAACCTTTGTGACCAGTATTCCTTCGTTGGCGAAAGTTCTTCAGCTTCTGCCCAAGCCTGCGCCACACCCATGTCGCATCTTTGCCAGTCTCGTCAGTCTCTATGAGCAATGTCTTTGATAGGTGTGGCACGTTTGGTAGCCACGACTTACCCACCACTGCCCTGTCGAGCTGTCGCCTGATCCATTCTTTGGCGTGATCTGGTGCTGAGGGTTGCCCCTTGAAAATGGTTTCCTCTTCAGTTCCTTCCAGCCAACGATGGAGAAGGATTGCACCACATCCCCGTCGTGTCCGCGCGCCGACGCCGCCAAATGTTTCCCATGCCCATAATGCAGCAGCTACTTCTTCAGCAGGACCGCGTTCCAGATAGCGAGAGCCTTCAAAACGTTCTTGAAACTCATGTGAGTACATCAGATTTGGAGGCCATGCACGTGGATACCGTAAGCGCAAACGAAACGTAACACCTTCGAGCAGGCTCCCAGCTTCTTGTCCCTGCTCCTCTTTTCGCAGCGGAAAAGCAACATAGCCATCGATTGAACTCAGGTGATCCAGCATACAGATCGAAAGCTCAACGCTATTTTTCGTTTATTGAACTGTTCGTATGTGCTCCGCCCGCCTAAGCTGCGGGCAAACTCTGGATTGTGGAGCTTCTCCTTGGGTATGGACTTCCCCTGATGATCGAGCGGCGGCTTCTTCGAGTCGCTATGTTCTGGAATGAGCGGAAACCCACGGTCAACCACCTCCACCGTCACCTCCACCAACGAAGGCCCGCCACCTTCCTTCTTACAAGGGTAGGTAAACATGCTATCGGTCGGAAACAATCACCATGTTCACCCGCTCAGGAGGATCAGGCCATACTTCTGGACGCAACCACAAGCGCGTCCATATACGACCACGCCCCAGTTGATGACGCAACCATCCCAGACCGACACGAAACACGCTCGCGAGCCGCGTGCGCTTGGCTGTCTGTGGCGTTGGTGGTGTTCGCACGCGCGCTGGTTCCACACCGACTTCGTCGGCATCTTCTACTCGCGTTCCCGTTGCCAGCGTCCACAGTGTTGCCACCGCCACGATCAGCCAGTAGCGTTCAATTCGCCTTGGGTCGCGTCTGCGTGTATGCTCCCATTTCCAGCCCACACCTTTGAGCGCTCGAAATCCCAACTCAATCCACATCCGCAACGCGTACCAACTCGCCCCGACCCGATGCGGCGCCAGGTCGCTCACCACCACCCACGGGTCCTTTTGACCTTCCCTCCAGATTGCCGCCAATGTCACCGACAGTTGTGGCTTCTTGGGGGTGCCCAATCGTCCTCGTCCAACCCACCCCTGTCCTGGCTGAACCAGGCTGCGACTGGCTTGACGCTTCCCTCCGGCAGGCGTGAATGTCGTCGTGTCTTGAATGCGCAACAGCGGATGCCAGCCCAAGTCGCGGATACGTTTCCACAAGCGTGGGCTCCACAAGCCACGGTCAGCCAACACCAGCACCGTCAGATGCGCAGGAAGCGCCGGGCGGATCAACCGAAGCAGGCGCATGATCGGTCCCATCCAGGCACCTGGTTGATTGGCAGGCAGGATGGACCACGCAACTGGGATGGCGCTGCCACGATACAGCACACTCACGACCAGCGCAACAATCTGATCAGTGTGCAAAGTCGCGTCCACAGCCAGCGCGATCTCTGTGGCTTGCCACCACTCGACAATCCAGCGCAGGAGCGGGACGAAGCAACTCTGGACCTCGATTTGGGTTCGACAGGGAGCGGCTTTGTCAGCACCATCATACAGCCATTCGCGCAGGCGTTGGCGAAGCGTGTTCCAGTCGTCAAGAAACAATACGGCGGTAATAACCGCAGACTGGCAAGCACTCTGCGCCAGGATGGTGCCATATACCCACAGCGCTAAGCCACGCTGTTGGGCAGGACGCAAGCTGGGAAACCGCTGTGCCATCACGCTTTCCATTTGGTACAATTCGTGGGGAACGCGCATCAATCTCCTCCGGTATCACGATGCGTAAGCACATCCATGATGCCAGAAGATTTTGCGCGTTCCCCATCCGTTCAATCCCTTCTCTACCTACCCTTGTAAGCCACCTTCCTTGGTGCTGGCCGCGCCCCACAGCGCATCCTCGGCGGCCTTCATGTCTCAGCTTGTCGCCGAACTGGCCGCCGCATGTCGCGCGCCACCAGAAGCGCAGGTGGCCGCGAATCTCGGTTGCGCTGATCACCGTCACCGGGTCGGCCTCGCCTGGCTCGACGCCTCCGCCGAACAACGGCGTGATCAGCCGGTACTCGCGCACTTGCGTGATCATCTCAGTATCTTTGCGCGGTTCGAGCGACTCAGGCGCAGCGATTGGTTGTTTGCGTCCCATGTTATGCTCCGATCTGTTGTTCTTGACCATCCCACACGCCCAGCGCCACCAATCCAAAGCCGTCGCAGCAGCTTTGCGCGTCGTCACCGATGCACGTCATCCACAGCTTCGCTGCCCACTCGGCGATCTGCTGTGTGTCGTCGTTCTTGTCGAAGCGAACGAAGTAGACCGATCCAGCGGGCGCGAGGCGGCGGGTCGGCTTCGGCGTTCCTGCAACTATATCCCAGCCGGAAACAACCTGCGCCCGCGGCACGGCGGCAGCTACCAGCGTCGGGTTGAGACCGGTCGCTACCTTCACTACATCTGGCGAGAAGCCATCAAAATACGCTGGCGTCAGCAGCACGATTTGACAGGCGCGCTGCTCGCCAATCTGCGTAAATAAACCGCCGGGCGCTGCCGGAAGTTTCAACGCTTCGTGCTGTTCCCAGCGCATCAGCCGCCGTTCGCCGCCCAGCGGAGCCATGCCACCCTTGAAGTGCGCGAAAAGTTCATCTTCTTTGCCTGTTACCTCCACTTGTGCAGCCAGCGCCAGCCGCTGGCGCTGTTTGGTTGCGACATCCTGCTTTGTGGTGAACTCCAGGCCACGCGTCTGGTACAGAAAACCCTCGCGCGCCGTCTGCGTCTCAGGCATGATGCTGACGTGCATGCGCGCGTCAGTTTCCAATCTACGAATACCATACGTCGCCACGTCAACAGTGCTTTCTTGGGCGTGGTCAACCACTGCTCGAAAGCATCCCAACGCCAGAACTGCGGCGCTCGCGGGTGCGGCTTGCGCTTGTCAGGAGTGCCGGGCTGCCCAACAGGCAGCAGATTGTTGGGAAGATTTGTGCATACGCCAGCAGACAGCGCCAGTGGCACCAGACGCAGCAGCGCGCCTTGATCTTCGTTCGATGATGTTAGCTCGTGGATGGTTGCATCGGCAGGCGCGGGCGCATACCACTCAACAATCCCGTCGTCGTTCACTTCCACTAGCAACGGCCCACACACATGCACATGCTCGCGTACAATCTCTGACAATTCGATGCGGAACTGCTGTCCTTCGGCGCGCCCCGCCACGCCACGCAGCCCGCCCGCCACCGTCGAAGGGAACGGGAATAGGAGCGTCGTCGCCCGCGCCCCAGGATCGGGACCAAATGGCCGCCCGTCGCGGACAATCAGCGGGTCGCGCGGCTCGATGATCCATATTGTCATGGCTACGCTCCTTTCTGCGCCGAGTCTGCCGATGCATAGCGCGCAAACTCGCGCGTGACAATCAATTCATCGGCAAGCTGACGCACGGTCAATTGCTGCTCACGATAGCGGTCGCCTCCTTCGGAAATAATGAGTTTGCCGTCGCGCTTTTCCGGCAAACCGAGCCAGGTCCGCACCTTATTCAGCGTATCCTCATCCATCTGCTTGTCGCCGTGCTGCCCACGCTTGCGCTCAATGATCCGTGCAGCTTCTTCTGCAACGGCGCGATGTCGTGTCTGATCTTCCAAGTTCAACTGTTTTGGCTCGTCTAAACGTTCAATCAGATCGCGCAATTCATAGGGAGCGCCAGCCGACAGTTCGCTATCGCGCATGAGTGTAATAAGTTGCTCAAGGCGTTCATAAAACGCATCGCTCCAGTGACCGGCAATCATCTGCGGCTCGCCGCTGCGCTTCTCAACGGCTATCGCAAGGCCGTTTTTAACGATCTCACCTGTTGCATTCCGCACATGTTTGGCCGCCTGCTCAGCCCGCCGCACCAGCACCAGCGCCTCCGACAACGGCTCCAGGTGGTGGCAGATTGCGACGCCAACAGAGAGGGTTGGGAACGTTCCTTCTTCGCTTACGAATGCGCCGTCGCCGACCTGTTCTGCGAACGTCTTGTGCAACTGTTTGGCGCATGCCAGCACAGTGTCAACCGGCAAAAAGGCTAGCACATCGTCGCCACCGGCGTACACCAGCGCGCCGCGATGATCCTGTTCGACAATCTTGCGCACGCCTCCAGCAAACGTGGCCAACTGTTGCGAGAGTTCACGATGTCTGCCCTCAGTTAGCTGGCTGTCAATTACTTTGCCCATGCTGTCGCCGTCGGCATGGAGCAGCGCGTAGTAGGGTTGAGGTCGCTGAGGTCCGGCAACAGCATCAAAGAATTCCTGGAGCGCGCCCGAGTCTCGTCAAAATCTGCTTTATGCACTTCTTCAGCCAACCGAAACTCAAAAATAATTGAAGCATCGTAGCCTTCAATGGAAGGAAGATAATTACGGAAGCGTTCAGCAAGTTGCTCTGCTTTGCCAGCACAAGCTTCCAACACCGAACGATAGTGTGTGAAAGCACTGGTAATTGACGGATTGCTCGTGTCTATCCGCAAGAGAAACGGCAATGCCGCAAAATGCGAAGTGCTGGGAAAATCAGCCTCGTCGGTTTTGTGTTTGCCAAGCCGTTTCAGCAAATCGACGCCTGACAATCGTTCGGCTTGCTTTGCGCCGAAATCACTATAGAGTCGCTGAAGTTTATTACGATGCTGATGCTCTGTATCACCTCGTGCTGGGTATCGCTTCTCGGGAATCACCGACTCGCGCATGCCATCGAGCGATGATTTGGGGAAGCGGCCTTGTTGTTCTGTCAGCTGCGCCTTTGTCCATGCTCTTGTGGCTTTGCAAGCCGCCATCACTTGCTCAAGTTGCTCGCGTACCGGTTTGTATTTGTTTTCATGAAAATGGCACCGCAGCCCAATAACATTCGGAGCATGTCCTCAACCTGCTGCTCGGCCAGCGCGCGGTCGGCATCGCCAAGTTTGGCATCAGTCCATTCAACGTACTTAAACGCTTGTTCGCGCAACTCGCGCAGTTGGGTTAGCACCGCTGCGGCAATCGCTTCCCCAAATGCAGCGATGTCGTCTGTTTCGATGCTGGCGACGATTTTGTTAGCGATGCTGGCCGGTTCAATTATGTCGTCGCCGTTAGGCTGTTCGAGCATTACAGGCGCAGGAAAAATGAGACCCTCATCCTGGTTCTTCGTCGCGTCCTGAATTGCTTTCGCCGCTGCGCGCGAAAGCTCACTCAGCAACCACGATCCATACCACAGATCACGGGTGCGCCGGGCGCTGGCAATGAACTCCTGTACTGGCCCGATGCTGATTTGGAAGAGATACCGTTGTTCTGCCATACATGCTCCATTCATTTGCTTGTGTTCTGCTCCACACCTTCACACCTCCGCATCTCTACACCCGCTCCACCTCGACCCGCCCATGCCCAAACACCGCTGCCTTGCCCACATGGACCAGTTCGCCAACCAGCAGCAGCGCGCGCACATCCACGGGCACGCCACGCAGCACCGCGCTGCCGATGATCCCGCCGAGTTTCATGGAGCGTGGCTCCCCGCCGCGCGTCGAGGTGCGCTCCCAATCCACCCATTGCACCTGCTGCTGCTCGACGACCACGCTTCGTGCCTGCTCGACCAGATCGCGGTGGTTAACCGGCCACGGCCCGCCGCCGTGGAACAACGCCAGCGCGTTCAACCGCCAGCACAGGCTCTGCACCAGCGCGGGCAGGTCAATCGTGCGCAGCCAGTCGCCGCGCGCCTTAACGCGCATGGGCGTGCGGAGCGTCAGCCGCAGGTCGGCGGGGAGTGTCGCAGCCCGCGCGGTAACGCGAGCAGCGTCGATGAGTGGCAAGGCCGCCTGGTCCTGCGTCACCCGGCCATCCTGATAGATGACCTGTCCGACCGGCTGCCAGGGCGGCAAGGCTTCAACGCCTGGATCGCGCAGCGCTCCGACGCTCCCCAGCACGGCTGCGGGCAGGATGCGCGCTGAAAGGCGTAGCCGAAGCCGCCGCGTAGCAGCGCGCCCTTGTAAGGCGGCAGCGTGGTGTCTTCGAGCAGGCGCAGGGTTAGGCGCAGGCGCACAATGGGCAGATCGAGCGGTGTCAGGGCGCGAGCAGGCTCGACATCAGGCATGGCGCAGCTTTCTGAACGTACAGGCAGGCGAACAAAAGCCCGGCAGGCTTTCAGAACCGGCAATCGTGAACATGGATTGTACAAGTGGGTTGAATCGAGTGTAGCAGAAGAACGAGTATATTTCAAGATGAGCAGCATCATTATTTGATAACAATTGGCTCATCACAGTGAAAATTGAGTAAAGAGCCGTGGCGATAGACTGTCATCTATGCTCCCAACCGAATTTGCCGCAGCACCGCAGCCCTATCGACGCCTTCCTGCTCCAACTTCTTCTCGGCAGCGAGCAGTGCGTCGATCAGCGGCTGGCTCCGTCAGCGCGGTATGCGTGCGAAGCGCTGTGAGCGCTGCCCGATCCATGGGTGTCAGCGACTGCGCATCGGCGCGGCAGGCATCGAAGATGGCGGGATTCATTGCCAGCGGCGACTGTACCGACGTGCGCGCAGATGTGCCAGAGCCAGCGTCGAGATCGCCCCAGTGCCGTAGCGGCAGATCGGGCCGCGCGGTACCGATTGCGCGCAGGAGCCGGTGACGGTTGGGCTGGCGAACCCGCCTGTATACACGGCAAGCACAGCTGGAACGGCGTAATATCAACCGCCAGGCGCTCATCAGATGACGGTTGCACATTGGTTGCCGGTCGTTGGTTGTCGGTTGTCTGCTCGCGTAGCACCAGCGGTCCGGCGATCGGCACGTACTCCGGCACACGATCGAGGTTGTACGCCTGGAGTAACGCCCAGTCATCGTCGCCAAAGGATGCTGCGTCCGGATCGTGGCGGCGCAGCATACGGACGATCGCACCGCGCAGCGCCTCCAGCCGCTTGCTGTCGCTGAAGATCCGCGCACTGAGCGTGCGTTCCAGGGTGGGGCCGACAGGCGGGTGAGTGCGGCGAGCGCCTGGCGCAGATCCGCGTTGAGGGAAGGATCGTTGCGGTCAAGCGGCGTAACACTACGATGCGCACGGATCTGGTCGCGTGCCCAGGCAAGGAAGCTTGCATGCCAGCCGGGGCACGGCTCTTGGGCGTCAAGCAACTACATGAGAGCGTGGTCCTGTTGGTCGCGCGGGCTGCTTGACCGCAGCCCATACAAAGTTTGAACCTGTTCCGTAACCAGATCGACCGCCTCCATCCAGTTGTTTTCCTCCCATGTGCGCCAGCGCAGGCGCAGCGCTCCGGCATCAGCCATGCGGCGCAACACACCGTTTGTTGCCCGACGTGGCGTTCCATCATCATTCGTCATCCGCGCCACGTAGTTGCGGTATGGCTCAATCCACACGCCATCTCCAATCGTCGAAAGCACCAGGCTCGTACATATCTTCGGTACCAGATATTCGCAGCGCTCCAGAGGCGTTGCAGTAATGATCTGCAGGCCGAACTGCTGGAACAGGTCGAGCGTAGCGCCGATGCGATCCTGATCCATTTTGGAGAACGCTTCGTCGAAGGCAACTAGCCGCAGTATTGGGCGACTATCGCGCTCCCCAATTCGGTAGAGCTGCACGAACGATGCGGCGATGGTCAGGTAAAACGGCGTCTGGGTTTCGCCACCAAAGGTCTGGCCCATGATCCGGCTCAGACGTGAGATCTGTCCGTTCGCGTGGGTAATCTCGATATCGTAGTTCAGATAGCGACGGTAGCCGATCATGTGGTCCTGCTCGCGCCGCTCGGCCTCTGACTGTGGCATGCGGGTCAGGCGCTCGAGCGGTTGATCCAGGCCAGCTTCTGACGCGCCTGGAGGATCTGCTCGCGCAGCCGGTGCAGCATATGTTCGCGTAACTCCTGCTCGGCCTCAATTGGAAACGCGAACACTCACGTGCCCCAAAAAACTGTGCTGCGTGGATACAAGCGCAACAAACACACCCAGATCTTCTCGTTGGGACTTGACAGTTTTAAGGTTGCAGGTCATGGCGGCCATCATTGTCGGTGCAACTGGCTACTCAATAGTCACTTCTGGCAGGCTGGGACGATAGGTAATTGCACCATTGCTGACGAGTGCAACGATCTCGCCTGGGAACAGGTCATCCATCCCATGCACGATGGCATGGGTCAGCACGCGGATGCGATAGATGTTCGGATGATCATCTTTAATGGCAAGCAGATGGTACAACTCGTCGGGCATTTCCTGACGGTAAACGTAAAATCCGCGTTTGAGCAAGTCAGCGGCGACGAGGTTGATCGCGATTGCCTTGGCACGTAAGTGCGCCATTTCATCGTGCAGAGCATTTAGCAAGGTTTCAACAGTAGGCTCAGCCATGGTAATAATCCTCTCAACGACACCTTTTTTGATAGGCATGATGCAGATACTTCTGCCAGAATCATCGAACATGCTGGGCAGCGGCTGGAGAAGATGCGTTCACCTTCGGTGAAGGTTTCGTTCTCAAATACGGGCAGCACATGCATATCAAATCCTCACGTGCGGTGAACGAAGCACTACGAATCGACCACATCTTTGGTGCTACACTGGTGCCAGTGGCTGATGGTTTGTCTTGATCTCTGTCGAGGTCACGACGCTCGCACAATCTACGCTCATCTTCCAACACAATCCGGCTCATGCTCGACGATCATCCAGCCATCTTGAGTGCAAGCTGACGCTTGAGCTAAGGAGAAGCATATGTATCAGTCAATTGTGGTGCCACTCGATGGTTCGCCCTTTGGCGAGCACGCACTGCCATTCGCGCTCGCTATCGCTCGCCGGACTGGCGCAACCCTGTATCTCGTGCATGTCCATGGAATTGTCGAGTCGCAGCATCGCCCAGGTATGTCGCATGACGGCATGCTTGATAGCCAGCAGCGTGCGGCCGAACAGGCATATCTCACAGATGTAAGCCAACGCCTCGCCACGGTTTGGGATGGCTCGATCACGACGACCCTGCTTGATGGGCCGGTCGCCGCAACTCTGCTCGACTACGTGGCGACATGCGGCGCGGATCTGGTGGTGATGACGACACATGGGCGGGGTGCGGTGTCGCGCTTCTGGTTGGGCAGCGTCGCGGATCGGGTGCTGCGCCATGCGCCGGCGCCGATTTTGCTCATCCGGCCTGACGAAACAGCGCCTGATCTCTCCCGCGCACCGAACTTCGCGCATGTGCTCATTCCACTTGATGGATCGGCGTTGGCCGAACAAGTGTTGCCCTATGCAACTGCATTGGGCCGGCTCATGGATGCCGATTACACTCTGCTCCAGGCCATCAAACCCATTATCACAAGCTATGGGCCGGAGGTGTACGTGCTCAGCGACGAGGTGCTAGACCAATGGATGACGGCGGCCCAGGCGTACCTCGATGGTGTGGCTGAACGCCTACAGGCGGAAGGTCTCCAGGTGCAGGCCAAGGTCGTGCTGGAGCCACCCGCATTGAGCATCCTCGACTACGCGCGCACGCACCAGGTCGACCTGATTGCGCTAGCGACCCATGGGCGCGGCGGGTTCTCACGGCTGTTCCTCGGCAGTGTCGCTGATAAAATCGTGCGGAGTGCCGACGTGCCGGTCCTAATGTATCACCCAGTGGAGGATAGGCGCGATGAAAACGATGAGTCCGCCGTCAAAGCGGATTAGTAACGAATGAACAGCGCTCATGCTTACAGCGATTGACGAAAACGCGGTCGTCGCGTTGAGGTGAGCACATTCGTTCATCATGGGCTGGTGCGTTATGCGAACTGCTCAACAAGCAACAACGGAAGGCATGCTATTCACTGATCAATATCAGCCACACCCCGGCTGTGGGAACTGAAGCAGCAGGTGATCGCGGCGGTGCATCCCTCGTCGTCCTTCAGATAACTTTTCCATGAAACGGCGCTGGTGCATCCTCACATACTGATTTGAAGGACGAACCAGCGCCGTTTCATTTCTTAATGGCCTATTCATACAGCGGTATTAGTATGCTGCTTCTGCGCCAACCGCCTGCTCTTTGGGTTCTGGCACATCCGTGATCAGCACATCCGTCGAAAGAATAATTCCGGCAACGCTCACCGCCGTCTCCAGCGCAACCCGGGCCACTTTCGCCGGATCAATAATGCCGCATGTCCACCATGTCGCCGTATTCGCCACGCATTGCGTCGTAGCCAATGTGCGCGTTGCCACTCGCCTGTTGTCGGCGCTCAATCTCTGCGACGATCACTGCCCCATGCTCGCCGGCATTCTCGGCGATCTGATACGCAGGTTCTTCCAGGGCGTGCCGCAGCATGTTTATTGCCATCCGGTCTTCATTGTACGTGATCGCGGCTGCATCAAGGGCACCAACCAGATTCATGTAGGCCAGCCCGCCGCCGGGCACAATCCCCTCATCCAAGGCGGCGCGCGTCGCGTGCAAGGCATCATCGATGCGGGCCTTGCGCTCCTGCAGTGCAGTTTCGGTAGCGGCACCAACCCGAATGACGACGATCCCGCCCGACAGCTTCGCCGCGCGTTCTTGCAGTTTCTCACGATCGAAGTCGGATGTCGTGACTTCGATCTGCGCCCTGATCTGCGCGATGCGGGCCGCAATGGTGGCCTTGTCCCCATGTCCCTCGATAAGAATGGTTTCATCTTTATCCGCGTGAACACGCCGTGCCTGGCCAAGATCCACCAATTGCACGCTCTCCAGGCGGCGGCCAAGCTCTTCAGTAATCACCATGCCGCCCGTGAGAACGGCAATGTCTTGCAGCATGGCCTTGCGTCGGTCACCAAACCTGGGCGCCTTCACGGCCAGCGGGTTGAGCGTGCCGCGCAGCTTGTTGACGACCAACGTCGTCAGCGCATCACCCGTAACATCCTCGGCAATGATGACCAGATCGCGCGTGCCACTCTGCGTGATCAGTTCCAGCACAGGCAAGAGATCGGCGACAGCGGCAATCTTCTGGTCGGTAATGAGGATATAGGGATCCTCAAGTTCAGCCTCCATGCTGGCCGCATCTGTCGCGAAGTAGGGCGAGATATATCCGCGGTCGAATTGCATGCCTTCGACCAGTTCGTATTCGGTTGTGGTTCCCTGACTCTCTTCAACGGTGATCACCGCGTCACGTCCCGCTTGCTCGAAAATCGTTGCCAACATCTCACCAATGTCGGTGTCGAGCGCTGACACGGCGGCCACTTGCGCGATTTCCGTGCGTCCCGCCACTGGGACCGCCTGACGCTTGATTTCTGCCACCAACAGCCGCAGACCGGCATCAAGCCCGCGCTTGAGCAGCAGGGGGTTCGCGCCAGCCGAAACAAGCTTCAATCCCTCTTCGACCAGCGTCTGGGCCAGCACGGTGGCGGTGGTGGTGCCATCGCCCGCAATGTCGCCGGTCTTGCTGGCCGCCTGCTTGAGCAACTGCGCGCCCATGTTTTCGTAGGGATCAGCGAGATCGATCTCTTTTGCGACCGTCACGCCATCTGGCGAAATGAGTGGCGCGCCAAACTGCCTGTCGAGCGCCACGTTGCGCCCTTTGGGACCAAGGGTCTTCCGGACTGCTCGCGTCAGCGTATCGACGCCGCGCAGCAGTGCTTCGCGCGCATCCGTCTCATAGATCAACTGCCTGGCAGCCATAGCGCACCTCCTCTGCGAACCATAGTTTGCCATAGTGTATGCTCGCGCGGCGCGCCTTTGAGAAAAGAAGCGACAATTGTACGGAATGATTCTTTCACCATTGGTTGCGCTTCTTTTTTGTTATGCTCGCTGTCATGCATCAGGTTTTTTTCCATGCGCGGCCAACTGTGAGCAGTTGGCGATCATGTGCTCGTAGGGGTACCCGATCGCTTCATTCACCACAAACAATGGTCGATCACGCTGCGCGGCAGCGCGATACAGAACCTCAACGACACGTGGTATGTCGATCTCATCCGGGCCGTACGCGCGTTCGAGATCAAACGTGTGGCTCCCGATCACTGCGCCGGGTAGTAAATGCGTTTCATGATTCTTACCGCCAGTCATATGCACCAACTCCAGGACATCGCGCACGCTCTGGAGCGTCTGCTGCAGGTAATCGCCAAACGCCACCTTGTGTTCTGCCCATTCGTCGCTATCCCGCGTGACCGCATGTTTCGAAAGATTCTCGGCAATCAAGAACCCGCTATGCCAGAGGTGCGCCACGTCCAGCGCAAATCCCACCTTCACATCAAGCAGCGCGCGCAGCACGCGAATATCCTCGACCATGTCCCGAATCTCGCGATAGGTTGCCGGATATTTTGGGTATTCCAGATTCTCAGCCAGGAGCCAAAAATGGTAGTGTTCGCGCTTGTATACTTCGACGCATTTGGCAAACCAATGCCTGCATTGTGCAATCCGCTTTCGTCGGGCTACCATGTTGGTCCACACATCGCGTGTTTGTAAATGGAGCACTATGTAGTCGGCATGATTCTCATGAGCAAGTTGCATAGCCTGGCAGATTCTATTGAATGAAGCCGCTTGTACGCGCGCATCCGCCAGGTCGATGCCCTGAATTGGCTGATGGACGCCGAGAAACGCAAGCTGATCTGAATCCGGCACAACCACCATATCGTGGCCTTCGAACTGGAGTTCCATCCCGAACTGCCTTCGGCTCAGCAGTTCAGCGAGCTTTCCTACCTGATTGGGAATCTGATAGTCAGAATTCAGTCCGTTCGCCAGATCGGAAACGGCAATGCCCCACATGATCTGCTGCTCAGGTAGCGCTGATTCCCGGGGGTTTTGAGTATTCTCATAGAACATCATTATGTGCCTTCTTCTGCTTGGCTGCGCTGCGGTCACTGCTCAAACATGCGTCCTAACACCTGTTCCACCCAGCCACGCGCATGGCGCAGGGCATCCTCTGGCCCCGTCCAGCGGTTCCACCATCCAAGGCCCGGATCCTCATAAATGGCGCGCAGCAGCCCCGCGACGTGCGGCGCAACGGTCAGATCATCGCGGCTTCCGCCCCACGCGCGGAATACTTCTTCGATAAAGTAGACGAGATTGGCAGGTTGCAACAAGGCATTGTTGGCGTGCGCGATCAGCCATGCGATCCCGCCGGGGTTGCTGGTCTGCTGGCCAATGCTGGCATACTTACGATATCCATGTGCAAACTGGCCCGGCTCGTCACCGAACGAACGATCCATGGCATGATGCAACTGCGCGAGCGCCGACCGGTCGTATTCGCGGATTAGCTTCTGAATGCCAGTTGAACCGTCAGGAATCCGGCTATCAATTGAGCCAAGATACTCCGCCGCCATGCTGTAATTCTGGCGTATGCGTAACACCTCCTGGAGCGATACCTCAAATCCCGGCCCCCGGCGTGGAATGCGAATAATGAACTGCCCCGCTGTTGAAGCGGGCCTCTTTTGCGGCTTATAGACGCTGCCCAACACACTGATCGTCCGCGTATGGACGGCTCCGGTTGCCGCCGTATTGTCCAACGCGATCCCCTCCCGCCGATATCGGATATTTCGACGGGCAGATGTGCAGCTTGGCGGGCATGCCGGATCTGCTGCGTGATGAGAAACTGCTGCAACCGAGCCGCGCCCTTGAAGCTCAACTCGCTCATCATGGGCACGGGTCGCCCACGGAGCGTTGCCCATGGAGAAGTCCCCGCGGCCTGCTTCGCCAGCACCGTCGGCTCAACTACGTTGCCGATCTGAATTAGTTCATCCATGACTGATGAACGCGCCGGAATGGCCGTCACCAGGTGCGCGCCTCGGCCAGTGACAACCGACAGGTGGGCGATACCGTAGTCTGCTAATGCCGCTTCAAGCACCTCCAGCACCGGCTCGACCTGCCGCAGCACGCGGCAAGGCTGATGAAATGGCGCGGCTGCATCGGTCCCAAACCAATCAATATCCCACACCAGCAGCGTCCGACGAGGATAGCCAGGCCGTTGACGGTCATCTTTGTGCCACAGTGACGTAGAGAGATCCAGGAGGCCATGCTGTGCAACGATTTCGTCCTCCAGCGTCGCGGGCGCAATTGGACGTGCCATTGCGCCCCATGCATTTACCTGGTTCGCATCGATGATCGCCAGATAGGCCGCGTCAATGCTCTCAATCTCATGCCAACTCGTTCCTGCGCCACCTAAATAGCGTAGAATCGCGTATACCACCCGGCGATCATGCCAGTAGTGGGCCGGTGAAGAAATAGTTGTCGATGAACGAAGCTCCCGCGTCATGCCCATGTTCATCTTCATATTCCCAATACTCATAACTGCTCTCATTCGTTATCGCATGCAAAGCGGGTTTACCTCAATCAATAGGAACGAACAATAGGAACGAAACAACAACACGGCACTATCCACCATTCTGCCAGCGGCTGACGAGTCCGATCACTATGTCCGCCAGCACCTCCAGAAAGAATGAAAATCGGTGCTGCGCCTGTCATTGCCTTCTCCTGCTCAGCGCAGCCAGCCTATCGCGCAATCCTCAACCCCTGTGACATACGCTGCACAGCGAGCAGGTTATCGTTGTCGGTCAGATCCTCGACCTCGCCACACCGGATGACCCTACCACCTCGTGCAGCGATGGCAATAGTGTCCGCATAGTGGCTGGTGCTGCTATCGGCGCGGATCGCCTCACGCACCCGCGCGCAGATTTCATCATCATCTGCCAGCGCCCGCCACATCTGCTCAATCGGGACATCAGGCGGGTTGAATAGTGGAGGTGATGGTCGATTGATGTGTCGGCGTTTCATAGCTTCCCTGCTGGACTCATGCCTCTCGCGCCATACAAAGCTACTACTTCTTTATGAATCATAAATCGAAACACGGGAAGCTACGGGAAAGAGCTATGCACTACGCGGAAAGAAATATTTCTTCAATATCGTGTTTTGCAATAGCTATCCTAGTGAAGCGATTGTTGCCCGCTTGCTTGCCAAAGCGTGGATCTCGCGAATCGTGGAAGTATCGAGTTTCATGCTGAAGTTTTATGGACGATCCGCGCCTGGTGGGCGGGTGGTTGGCGGCGTGACTAGGCTACCGCTCATGTTCGCAATTGCGGCGCTGCTCGTCGTTGCGGGCACCTTGCTGCTGGCGCTATGAGTGAGCAGACCACCGTGACGAGGCGCTGCACGTGCTGAGTTCAGCGCCTCGTCACCATGCACGCGACAGACAATGTTGGAATGGGTACAATACATATTGACGCGGCGCCACCCGACTTGCCCACCGATGTCGAGGCATGGCTGTTTCGTTGTTTGCACCTCAACGTCTCCTAGCCATCTGACTAACGTATAGCTGTACTGTTTCATGACGTTGGCGCAAGCCCGCACCCCGTCGCTGCTGCGCCACCCCGCTCCTACTGGGAGCAGGGCCGGGTGTGATGGCAAACGGATGCGCTAACCTTGTGAAACAGTACAGCTATCATCTACGCGCCACCAACGGCCCAGGGCGGATTAACCGCTCTGGGCTTTTGCATGTTCTGGCCTCCCTGCACGCCTGTAACCTTCGCGCCAATCATTGCATCACATAAATAGACCTATGAAATAGAACCCATGGCACGGCGCGATTGCGACCGGCAGCAGGGTTACAGAATGGAGGTTCACAATGGCGTATGACGTACTGATCATCTCAGCCCACCCGGACGATGCCGAGGTGCAGATGGGCGGGACGATTGCCCTGTTGACCGAGCAGGGTCAGCGGGTGCTGCTGGTCGATCTGTGCAACGGCGAGCCAAGCGACTTCGCCGAGCCGGGTGTGCGCGCTGAGCAAGCCCATCGTGCTGTCCGTCACCTGGGTGCGGAACGACTCTTTCTGGACTCGCAGGATCGCTTTATTACAGACACGCCCGCGCTCCGCATGCAGGTTGCACAACTGATTTGCACACACCGTCCGCGCCTCGTGTTCGCGACCACTGACGCCTGCGTTCATCCCGATCATGCGGCCGTGGGTGGTATCGTCAGCGCCGCCGTCTTCTATGCGCGGCTCGACCATTGGGATCGGGTGCCAGGAGGCGGCTTACTGGCCGAGACGCAACCGTGGATTGTCGAGCGGCTATTTTTTCCACATTGCAAGATGGAGCCGCCATGGGGCCGCGATTTTGCCTTCGCGGTGGATGTGAGCGCGACGTATGCCCGCAAACAGGCCGCGCTGACCGAGTACGAATCGATCTTTCGCGTTGCGGATGGCGACCGGCTATTGACACTGTATGAGGCGGAGGATGCCTACATCGGGCGGCTGTTCAACGTGGCCTACGCCGAGGCATTTAAGAGTCATAGTCCATTATTAGTCGCCAGCCCAACCGTTTTTCTTCCCGGGTTGCATGGTTAAGATGCGCTAGAAACGCTACATCTGACTTTTAGAAAATGATCTAAAAAGTTATCTCTGACCATGTAACCTTTCTAAATCTTGCTGCATCATACCAACGTAAGCGCGCTGCGGCACGGGGTCGCAGCCACTCAAACCCATTAGTACGAGGAACATGGAAACCAAAACGACTATTCCACCGGCTCTGGATGCTGAGATGCTCGCCACGCTGCGGAGCGGGCAGACACCGCTGAAAATCATCGATGTGCGCACGCCCGCCGAATTCGAAACCGTTCACATCCCCGGCAGCTACAACGTCCCGCTCGATCTGCTGCCTGAGCACCGCGACGAATTGCGCGATAGGCTGCGCTCGCCCGCGGTGCTGGTCTGCCAAAGCGGCAACCGCGCACGACAAGCCGAGCAAATCTTGCGAAATGCCGCACTCGACAACGTGCATGTGCTCGATGGCGGTATCGGCGCGTGGATGGCGGCTGGCAAACCGGTCAATCGCGGCAAAACGCGCTGGGGTCTTGAGCGCCAGGTACGCGGCGTGGCAGGCTCGTTGGTGCTGCTCAGCGTGCTCGCCGGCATGCGCTGGAAGCCGGTGGCGTTTGTATCTGCTTTTGTCGGCGCGGGGCTGGCATACTCCGCCGCGACTGACACCTGCGGCATGGCGATGCTGCTCAGCAAACTGCCCTACAACCAGGGTGCTACATGCGATGTGCGCGAAGTCGTCATGCGGCTGGCGAACGAGCAGGTGTAACACACGTAAGAAGAAATTCGTGTAGATCAAGAAACAAAATGAGAGGAAAACCATGTTATTGCGATACGTTTATAACCAGCAACTGGCGCAGGCAAGCTATCTCGTTGGCTGTCAAGCCACCGGCGAAGCATTGATCGTCGACCCGAACCGCGACATCGACCAATACATTGAATTGGCAGAGCGAGAAGGATTGCACATTAGTGCCGTCACCGAAACGCACATTCATGCCCATTTCGTTTCTGGCGCGCGCGAACTCGCCGCGCGTACCGGCGCACAACTCTACCTCTCCGACGCAGGTCCAGCCGAGTGGAAGTACGCGTTCGCCAACGATGCAGGTGCCATGCTGCTACAGGACGGCGACTTATTCATGGTCGGCAATGTCCGCATCGAGACCCGCCATACGCCCGGCCACACACCCGAACATCTCGCGTTTCTGGTGACGGATACCGCCAACGCGGATGCGCCCATGGGTATGTTCACCGGCGATTTCGTCTTTTTCGGCGATGTCGGACGGCCCGATCTGCTGGAGAAAGCGGCGGGTATCGTCGGATCGACTGAGCAGGCGGCACGCGCGCTCTTCCGCTCGATCCAGCAGTTCAAACAGTTGCCAGACTACATTCAGATTTGGCCAGGACATGGCGCGGGCAGTGCCTGTGGCCGGGCGCTCGGCGCGGTGCCGCAGAGCACGGTTGGCTATGAGCGGCGCTTCAACTGGGCCTTTGCGATCACTGATGAGGATCAGTTTGTCGCTGCCGTGCTGGAAGGCCAACCGGCGCCGCCGCCCTATTTCGCGGAGATGAAGCGGGTCAACAAGCTGGGCGCGCAGCCGCTTGCAAGTTTGCCGCCAATCGCGCAACTTCCGCATGAGCAACTGGCGCGTGCGATGGAGCAAGGGCTGCTGGTTGTGGATGTGCGCGCGACTGAGCGGTATGCGCAAGGCCACATTCCCGGCACGCTGAATCTGCCGCTTGATGGCGCGTTTCTGACATGGGCGGGCTGGCTGCTGCCCTACGACCGTCCGTTTGCGCTGATTGCTGATCCAGAGGGCGCGCAGCAGGCCGCAGCGCTGCTCCGGCTGATTGGGCTTGATACACTCAGCGGCTACTGGGAACCTGCGGCTATCCATGCATGGGCAGCCGACTGGCGCATGTTGTCTACCATCGAGCGGCGCGACGCACATGCGGCACGTTCCCTGATCGCGCGTGGCGATGTGGCAATTGTCGACGTGCGAACGCCACAGGAATATGCCGCCGGGCATATCGCCGGAAGCCAGAACATCCCGTTGGGCGAGCTACGCCTGCGACTGGATGAGGTGCCGCGCGACCGACCGCTGCTGGTGCAATGTGAAAGCGGCACGCGCTCGGCGATCGCTGCGAGCGTGCTTAGTGCAGCGGGTTGGCGCAGCGTACTCGACCTGACGGGCGGGTTGAGCGACTGGCAAGCTCTTGGCAATCCTGTCGAGCGCGGAGTGGCAGTGAAGGAAACAGCACATGCTGATGCGTTGGCGTAGCAGTAAGATGTGACGAGTGAACGGAGTGCCAGTGAGCACTCCGTCGATTTACATAAATACAGACATACAAGGCGATCATAGATGTTTCGCTTTGGGCGAAAAGTAGTGGCAACGGAAACAACCCCACAGGAAGTACAGGAGCGCATCCAATCTGGCGAGCAGCTGCTGGTATTCGACGTGCGTGAGCCAGCCGAATATCAGGAAGGGCATGGCGCGGGCAGCCAGTGCTATCGGTCATCTGTGCGGGCGTATAACCCAGCCCACACAGCCGCACGGTCTGCAAGCGCTGCGATAGGCACCATCATCGGTCGCCTGGGAAGCCGCAAGGAGGCCATGGGCAGCTTCCTCGGTCAGGTGGAATGTGCGGTATGCCAATGTACACAATTGTACAACATGTACTTGATCTCTCTATAAGCCGTAGACGCTCTCAGACGCGCTGCCGAAATACCCTGCCTAAAAGGGTTGACTAGCTAGTTATCTTTTGTTATGCTTCAAATCCTGCTATGCACCACTTCGTTGTCCGTACAATCCCTCATTTTCATGGCAGGCTTCATTCTTATTAAGATTAGACTCCGTGAAAGATTGGCTCTTCGGGCGTGAATTGCCTCGCAGTTAGCTTCCACGGAGACCAGGAGGTATGCATGGCCCTTTCTCGTTCTCACATTCGATTATCTCTGTTGTTACTTCTTGCGCTCCTTTTACTCTCTGCCCGAATCCCCACAACCAGTCTGGCTGCACCGTCTAAGCCGATCTGGCAGCCGGCCCCGGGGACGAGCTGGCAGATGCAATTAAGCGGGCTACCGGTGGACCAGTCGGTGGCGGCGGCGGTGTACGATCTCGACCTGTTCGAGACCGACCCAGGGGTGGTGGCGGCGCTCCATGCCCAGGGACGCAAGGTGATCTGTTACATAAGCGCCGGCTCGTGGGAGAACTGGCGGCCGGATACATCCGCCTTTCCACTAACAGTGCGAGGGAAAGAGCTAGCCAAGTGGCCGGATGAGCGCTGGCTGGATATTCGGCACCGGGACGTGTTGGCTCCCTTGGTGGAAGCGCGCCTGGACATGTGCGCCAGCAAGGGGTTCGATGGGGTCGATTTCGACAATGTGGATGGCTACACAAACAGCACCGGCTTTCCGCTGACGGGGGCGGATCAACTCACCTTCAATCGCTTTCTCGCTGATGCGGCTCATGCACGCGGGCTCGCCGTGGGCTTGAAAAATGATCTTGATCAGATACCCGACCTTGTCGACAACTTCGATTTCGCAATTAATGAAGAGTGCTTTATCTATAATGAATGCCAGGCGCTCATGCCTTTCATCGAGGCGGGGAAAGCTGTCTTTCATATCGAATATAATCTACCAACAGCGGCGTTTTGTTCGCAGGCCAATGCGCTAGGATTCTCGTCGATGCGCAAACGGCTCGATCTTGGTGCCTACCGCGAGCCGTGTGCCAACAGCGTCCTTAATAGCCAACAGATCCCGATCTTCATACCACTGTTAGGATGAGCAAAGCAGATGTTAGGTATCTCGTGGCGATCTACTATGGCTGGCTGATCGCTGATGAGGCTGGGCATCCTAGCGCGGCTGCCGCGCTGATTGCTGCTGCGCGCCCGACCGCGCTCGTGGCACCGCGCTTGGTGGCGAACTCGCCCATTTATAACTTGAGTCCGCAGGTGCGCGCGCTCTTGCAAGCTGCTGGCGTGCAGGTATTTGCATACGTCCCCACTGATTACGGTGATCGTGATCTCAGCCTCGTCCGAGCCGAGGTCAACACCTGTCTCTGTGAAGGTGTTGAGGGTATCTTCTTCGACGAGGTCAATCACATTCTGAAGGGCAAATATCACGACCACTATCAGGGGCTTGCAGCACAGGTAAAGGAAGCTGGAGGAACCGTTATCTTCAACACTGGTGTCGCGCAAACGGATGAAGCGATTATGGATGTAGCCGACGTGCTAATGGTCGAACACCAGTGGCGAGTCTTCTATCAGACTTGTTCGTGGCGGGCAAAGTATCCTTCGGCGCGATTCATGGGCTGCTCGAGCAATGAGCCAGGCGCGTACTCCATACTTGGGCATGTTGTCGATGCCACCACAGCCCCACGATTAACGAACGAAGCCTGGTCTAATGGTATTGGCTGGTACGGCTGTACCGAGCGCTACGTCGCAGTGCCCGCGTGGTTCCTCGACTATGCACGGCAGGTTGGCTATGGGCTACATGGCTCGCGGTAAGCGTCCAACTCCCGATTCTTCCGTATTGAACTGAAACCAAGCGCAAGTGCGCGCGGGCAGAACTCGGTTGTCGCGAGCTTGTATTCAACATGAAAGACGGCCTTGTTCGCATGAATGAACGGCTTCAGCAGGTCGCATGTCTTGTATTGAAAGCACTGCTCGTTAATCGCAAAATCAAAATAATCGACGAGATCCGCCACCTGATCAAGATCGTTCTTCAAGCCCACGGCAAGCCCGCGCGCATGAGCCGCATCAGCGAGAAAGCGATTGAAGGCGAGTTGATCCGCCCCCGTCAGCGGAAAGCCGGTGCTGTTTGTGTAGCCATCCACGTTGTCGAAATCGACCCCATCGAACCCCTTGCTGGCGCACATGTCCAGGCGCGCTTCGATCAGCGGCCCCAACACGTCCCGGTGTCGAATATCCAGCCAGCGCTCATCCGGCCAGCCATCTAATGCTTTGCCGAGCACCATTGGCGGAACGTTTACGGCGTCTGGCCGCCAGTTCTCCCATGAGCCGGCGCTCATGTAACAGATCACCTTGCGTCCCTGGGCATGGAGCGCCGCCACCACCCCTGGGTCGGTCTCGAACAGGTCGAGATCGTACACCGCCGCCGCCACCGACTGGTCCACCGGTAGCCCGCTTAATTGTATCTGCCAGCTCGTGCCGGGCGCCGGCTGCCAGATTGGGTTGATGGTTGGCGTCGGTATAGCTATCTGCGCAACAGCGGAAGGACTAGCCGTGGGTGCGAGAGGCGGCGATTTAGCAACCGTGCAGGCGCTCATGATCAAACTCACAAGCGCGGCGAGCAGGCGCGCTTGCCCCAGTTTTCTATGATTATGTAGTAAAGGCAACATATACTTAAAAGGCTCGATACAAGACGTAGTCGGCGCGATTGAGCAGGCGGCTTAGCGCGCCTTGGGCGAGCAGCACCAGTATCACCGCGCTTATAACTGAACCGAGAATAGCCACTTGGAATCCTGCGATCCAATCAAAAATCACCATGCTCTGCGATCTGAACGCCCGTAGCTATCACGAGCGCGCGCGCCGCCTTCCATGGCTGCGCCAGCGCAACGAGCAAGCTACAGTCAAATAGTCCCCAGGCCAGATACGTATAGGCCAGCAGGCTGGTGAAAAGCAACTGCACATTGAGTGGCCCAAGGGTCGGTGTCAGATCGTACTGCTGCCACAGCTGCGGGATAACCAACGCACATGCAAGGGCCATCGCCACCTGTAGGCCAAGCAGCAGCCGGAGGCGGCGACGTACAAACTGCCACATCATGGCGCGGATCGTGGGAAGATCGCTCGCTGCAATCTCGTGCTCAAAGCGCATCATGGCTGGCCAGAAGCTGCGCAGCGCATATTCCGTTGCGCCCTGGCTCATGATGATGGTTGCAAACCCCAACAGATGGACAATGTTTATGGCGGCAACGGCTGGCTCGCGCGTCCAGCCCGGTGTCAGGTAGCCGAACCAGCCGCTGAGCGAACCAACAAACACGTAGACCACCGCGAGCGCTCCGTAGCATGCATAGGGAATTGCGCCATAGAAGATCTGTCCCACCGGTGGCAGTGCCATGCTAAACCGTTGCCGGTCCCGGCCTGACAAGCGATGGAGCACAATGATCAACCACCCGCCAAGCACCAGGATGAGCGCTCCGTAGCCAAGCACAAGCATAGGAACGGTGCCGTATATTCCCAGCCATAAACGGTTGGCGAGCCATGCCAGCCCGAATGCCAAAGTCGGTGCCGCGCTGGCTATGAGCAGGTGATCGAGTACAATCAGCGAGCCGCTAAGCAACAACCATAGCGTCAGGCCGAGTGCGCTAAGTCCCAATCCAATCAAACCGGCCAGCGGCACGCCATAGAGCGCGCCAGCGCCGACCAGCAGCGTAGCTACGAGGCCAACCACAGCGAGGCTGAAGCCCATGCCGCGCGCGATCAGCGTCGGGATCATGTCGGTTGTACGCTGGCTCAGCGCCGAGGAGATTCGCCAGCCAAGCGCAGGCATGAAGCCGCCCGCGATCACAATGCCGGTGGTCAGGCCGACAGCTGTCGTCCAGAGCGGCGCGCCGTTACTGCGCAGTGCAGCCTCATAGAAATGCAGGCCAACCATGGCTGTGGCGATCATACAAAACATCAACGGCCCGCGCAGTAGCGTGGGAATGATTCGCGGCAACGGTTGCCTGGCCGGTGCCAGATTCTGTTGTTGCCGCAATGCTCGGCTGTGCTTCCAGCATCTTGCGCGCAAGCACAAACACATCGTCCGCGCCGTAATGCGTTGCGATGGTATCGTTGATCCCGTGCGATTCCAGTGCTGCCGCAAGCTCAAGCTCCGTTCGCGGCAGCACTCCATCCACCGCAATATCCGCAGCCAATGCGGCCAGATCATTCTTCATAAATGATGCGGAGGTCGATGTTGATTGCATGTTGGCCAATGAATCGCTCATAGTAAGCTCACCTTACGTGTGCCCCAGCGGCCAGCGCTTTGATGGGGTGGACACGTGGTTCGCCACGGCGTTGAACAGCCTTTGTTCTGATCCGTGGAATTTGTGTAGCACACTGCTGATAGATCGGCATGGTAGGCACCGACCATGTGATCCAGCGTGTAGTGGGCCAATGCACGCTCGCGGGCACGCTGGCCCAGTTCGGCACACAGCGCGGGATCGTGCAGCAACTCGATGCAGGCCGCGGCGAGCGCTTCGGGGTCGCGCGGCAGCACCACTCGCCCCGTGTCGCCGATGGTTTCAGGCACGCCGCCCACAGCCGTCGCGACGAGTGCTCTGCCGCACAGCATAGCCTCGATGACGGCGAACGGTAGCCCTTCAGAAATGCTTGAGAGAACCACTGCATGTCCCTGCGCGTAGGCTTCACGCGGATTGGCGGTAAAGCCCATCCATTCCAGCGTTCCGTCAAGATTTAGCTCCTGGTGGCGCGCATGGCAGGCAGCAGCGTAGGCTTCGTTGCCGGGTGGGACGGCCCCGAACAAAAGTACACGGACACCGGGGATCGCCTGACGTATGCGCGCGGTCGCGTCAATCAACGTCAGCAGATTCTTCAGCGGATCGATGCGCCCGACCCAGACCAGCGTTGGCGGGCCAGCAGGCAGCGGCTGTGGCGCGAACGATTGCGGGTCAACACCATTAGGAACTGGCACGATACGTTCTGGCCGGGCGCCGAGCCGCAGTTCCCAGCGCACGTTCCAGCGTGTGACCGGCACGATGATATCGGCCGTAGCGTAGCTTAGCTCGACCAAGCGGCGGATCACCTGATTCGCAAACACGCGCACAAACGGTGTGAAGACGCCCTGCCGCCATGCCAGCAGGCGCTCGCGGAGGTAGACCCCGTGCTCGGTCAGCAGCAATGGCGTGTGGCGCTCCAGCCGGGCGACGATGCCCGGCAGACTCGCCAGACCAGCAGCACTGGCATGCACCACGTCCACTGGCGGCAGCGGGATGGCAAGCGGTGTGAGCCAGCGGTAGAGCAGCCGCAGCGCCTCGCCCATGTCAAAAATGGTCGGCGGGCAGGTCTCGCAAGCTTGCTCCAGGAGCGCCGGGGCACAGCGGGCAAGCTGCTCGTGGAACATATCCCAGGTGGCCGGATGACGAAATACCGTGTCATAGTTATGATCGGCAAAGAAACTGGCCATGCGGCGGATGCCACGCCCAAGAACTTTGTCGCTCGCGTCCTCGTCCAGCAGCCCATGCAGCAGCATATCGAACGACTCGGCAAACTGTGTCTGTGCAGACGGATGATCGAAGCGGCGCTGCATCTGCGCAAGCGCATGCCAGCCGATGTCGCTTCTGATTTCGCATGCGCCAGCGGTTCCCCACAACGGCACGGGCAGCCATTGCACAACGTTGGGCGGGAACTGGTAGGCCGGGCGTATCCCAGGCCGCGCCGCAAGACTGAGCAGGGTGAAGCGCACGTCCGGCATCTGCCGAATCAGCACGTCACACCATGTGCCGACGCCGCCCTGGTAATAGGGGTAGGTTCCTTCAGTTGTGAGCAGCACCGAAAGAGGTCGTTTCATGGTTCGCTCGTCTCCACTTCGCACGCGCTCGACTCGCACAAGGGCAGCGTGATCTGCTGCCCGGCGGCGAGCAAGATATGCGAGATATACTGTCCGCCGTACTGTTCAGCACCGCTCGTCCACAAGCCGGTTACTGGAACGATGGCCGCATGCTCGGCCCGCAGGGTAATCGAGCGGCCTGGTACGATCGTGGCGCTGACATCTGCGTCGTTATACTGCATGCGGTTCGCCATGCGTCGGCCAATCTCATTCATCGGAAGGCTGAGCACCGGCAAGTTGAAGTCACGAGTATACTTCGCCATGGTTGCGTCGATCAGATCGCCAAGCAGCGTATGAACGCCGTCGTAGGCGCGCAGGTTCGCCTGGTGGAACATGAGCGGGTCGATATCGCCGTTCAAAAGATAACTCAGCAACTGGTCGCTTTCACTATCGAGAATCTGCTGGTAGTTGAGCCGCTCAATCGGGCCTTGAACACCCTGGGCGCGCAGGTCGGCTGCATTCAAACAGTTGTAGGCGGCAACCCACTGCTCCGGGGTCGAGACGTTGAATCCGAGATTCGAGCCATGCCGTGGGATCATGAGAATCGCTGGCTGATACTGATTATAGATACCGACATTCAGCGATGGATTATCATAGCCCGTCTCTGATGTATCGCTTACCAGATAGCGTACCCCCGTGTCGTAGGCTGCCTTAAGAAATTCGGGATTGGCCAATCCTGAGACTTCTGGCGTGACCATGTTGGCCGGGTTGTATGTCGTAAGCGCAAGTTGATCGGCGGCAGCTACCAGATTGTTTTGCTCGATCTCCATCCGCGCTTGAGCATAAGTAACGTGGTTCAGCTTGAGATGATCGAGCGTGTGATTGACCCATGCGAACTCGCCCTGATCCGCTTTAGCTACCGGCGTCAGGGTGTCACGGCTGAAGATGCCGGTCGTTCCCGCGCCGTTGAACACAAGTTCCATGCGCAGCTGTGCCGTCTCGGACTGCTGGTGTTTGGCCTGCTGCCAATCAATCACCGCTTGCAGATCATCGCCGGTCAGGCGATAGGTCTCGCCAGTGTTGACTTCTGATGCGCTGCATGGTCTGCCTGGCATCCAGATGTCGCTTGCAATGAACATATCGTCAACCTGCGGGTTCAGATAAACGTGGCGCTCGCCCAAAAAGAAGCCGCGTGTCACCCAATCGATGATGCCGTACGACAGTTCGATACTGTATAGGAGATCCGGCGATTGCTCGAAGGTGAGCGCGAGATTCTCGTGCCCATCAGGATAGGTATGGATGGCTGCGAGTGCATTGCCGCTCGTGTCCACAATCAGCGGGGTCGTAGCATCACTTGCGGGCAGAGCCAGAAATGAGTGCATACCATGAAATGTTAGTTGGAACGTCGGCTTGAGATAGGCAAACACCTGCTGACCAGCCGCTGTGAGCGCTGGAGCAGATGGCGGCGAGCCGGTCTCGGTGGCCTTCCCAAAGCCATAATCTACGGTAGGATACGTGAACCAGGTCGCTTGGCGGATGTGGAAAGCGGCCTCGTAGCTTCGAAGCACCTGCCATTCTATCAAGCTCAGCATGCTGCCCCGGCTTGCTTCAACATCACTGGGCGCACCCAATCCGCCAGTCGTGAGCATCACGCCCTGATAGAATCCATGGTTGCCGCTTGACAACCGAGCTGACGTGAGCGTTCCAGGCTGCTGCGACACGATCCATACCGTGTAGGGAGTCCCAAGAAAATCGAGCACGCGCTGCATAGCATGCAGGGTCTCCTCGTCCTTGCTGGCAGCGATGAGGAGGAGCCTGGCATCGATGACGGTATCACTGCTCGTCGTAGCTGGCACTGACGGTAACATGCCATCGGTAGGCCGAACTGCTGTCGGTGAAGCCTGGAGGGGCGACACTGCCGATGGTCGGGAGGTTGTGGGCAGATTCGAGAACGACTGGAGCATCGGCGGGGGAGCGAGGAAACCAATCGCCGCGATATACCCCAGTGCAATGAGCACGAGTAGCCCAATAACACTTCGCGTTCCCATCGAATCCTCCCGCGCCTGAATACACAGGCTACACACCTATCTCAACAAAACATATTACATATCCTCGCCTTATCATACTCAAATGACGTTGATTTGCTGTAAATAAGCGTTCACCGGGCGTAACGATTTTGATCCAGTGAATATAAAAGGGAGTGCTCGGCATTGCTGCTGTGATCACAAGCGGATGCTGCCTCTGACCGGATCGTGAACACTTCTTCTCCCCACGTCATCATTTCATTTCGCGCGACGGAGGGCAGTGGCGCTACACTATTCTTGATAGCGGGTTAACATCCCGCGCTCCTTGCTTCCTTTCACGCCGCGCGGTGCTCCCGTATGTTGCTTTGGTCGGCTGTGACTCTCCAGTCCTCTATGCAGCATTGCCGACCAGTGCCTGTTCTTCGCAGCAGGAAACCCTCGCCAAAGGAGGATCATATGACGATCTTGAAGGTATTTCTGATGCGGCACCCGGTGTCAACCTACTTCATCCTCACGTTCGCCATCTCATGGGGCGGCGTCCTGCTGGTGATTGGCGGACCCGGCGGCATTCCGGGTACCACAGAGCAATTCCAACGCCTGCTCCCAATGGCGATCGTGGCGATGCTCGCCGGTCCCAGCGTAGCCAGCCTTCTCATGACGGGCCTTGTCGATGGCAAGGCGGGGTTTCGCACAGTTCTTGCCCGTTTGCTTCGCTGGCGCGTGGGCATGCGCTGGTATGCGGTCGCGCTCCTGAGTGCTCCGTTGGTATTCGCGGTAGTACACTCCGCGCTCGCGCTCACATCTCCGGTCTTTCTCCCCGGTATACTCACCACACATGACAAGGCATCGCTCCTGCTGTTCGGTGTCACGTCATCGCTGCTGGTGGGCTTCTTGGAGGAGTTCGGCTGGACGGGGTTTGCCATCCCCCATCTGCGGCTCCGTTATGGCGTGCTTGCTACCGGGCTCCTCGTGGGTGTGCCGTGGGGAGCATGGCACCTCCTGACGAATAACTTCTGGATCGGCGGCACCTACGCCGCGGGCATTTCGATAGCCCTCTTCCTGATCGTAAATGGTGCCAGTCTTCTTGTCGGGCAACTGCTGGCCTACCGGGTACTCATGGTGTGGGTCTACGACCAAACGGAAAGTCTATTTGTGGCGATACTCATGCACGCGAGTTTTGCCGCCTGTACCTTCATTTTCGGTCCTTCGGCCGTCGGAGTGGCTTCTTTGATCTATGGCTTTGCGTTGGCCGCCGCGTGGTGGCTGGTCGTTGCAGCAGTCGCCGTGACCAACCGCGGACACTTGGCGCGGCAACCGCTCCAGAGACGGCTAGCGTGAAAGCGGAGACACGATCGTTCGTATGGAGCATTAGATAAAGGAGGACATGATGAACACGTTGGTTCTTTACGACTTACAATATGGGAACACCGAACGGATCGCACAGGCGATCGCCGACGCCATGGGCGCGTTTGGACCAGTCCGCGCCGTCCGTGTCGATCCGTCACAGAAGTTCGACGGAGATGGACTGGAGCTGCTCATGGTGGGGTGCCCGACCCAGGGCTGGAACACGACACGCGTGATGCGCGCCTTTCTTCAAACGCTCGCGCCCGAGCAACTAAGTGACATAGGGGTCGCATGCTTCGACACGCGCTTCCACAAGCCGCGCTGGCTCACTGGCTCTGCCGCCAAGGTGATGCATCGTATGTTCAGGCGGATGGGTGTTGTGCCGCTTGCGCCACCGGAGAGCTTTTTTGTGGAGGGCAGCGAAGGCCCGCTGGAGCGAGGGGAACTGGAACGCGCTGCTGCATGGGCGCAGGCGCTCGCCAGAGCCGCGCAGGCAGCGCAGCCTGCCATGCCGTGAAAATGCCAGGAGGAGCGCGCTATTTTAAAACCGTCAGGGCAATAGGCACGTACGAAGTTCAAGCGCAGCCCAACGAGCCTCCAAATCCGCAAGAAACGCATCCCGACGATGCCGCACCCGATGCTGCTTGAGTTGCTCCTGCTGGCGCGCCCGCTGCTCCGTCCGACCCTTGCGCCACTGCTGTGCTTGTACCTGCCGCATCGCTTCGGTCATTATCTCTAGCTCGTTCGTGCGTGCGCGCCCTTCGTACTACGCCACTCGCGCCCCATACCGTAGTAAATACCTATTCCAGTTCTTGCGCCCACTTACTCGTCGGTAGCGCGTCTTTATACTTCGTATAAACCCTTCCCTAGCGTTGTTCGTTCGTGGCATGCCCCTTACGTCGTAGCACGTAAAGAATTGCGGGGCCATATTCCTTGTCACATGCAGAACGTGCTTGAGGCAGTTTCGCTCCGTTTCGCCCAGAGCTACGCGTCCAAGACGCCCTTTCAGTTCAGTACACCACACAGTCTATCGCTCTTGCACCGTTTCGTTCGTTACTGGCACTCTTTCGGCTTCAAGCATTGCGCCTGATAAATCCGCTCCGCCACTTCCACGTCGCGGTGCAGCCGCTTAACCAGTCTTAACGCGTCTCGCCATTGCTCCCGTCTGCCGATGAGCACAAGCAATCGTGTTCGTTTGGCCATGACGATGCTGGCTGCCGCCCCCCTTTTTCCAGCTTGCTCAAGCTGCTCTCAACCGCGCCAAGCACCTCGTCAAGAACAGGGCTGGCGTACTGCAACGGCCCAAGCGCATCGACATTGAGTGCGGTTTGTGCTGCCAAGGCGTAGTCGTCAAGAATCTGGAGTTGCGCTTGGGTGCGCTTCTGGTCCGCATCGCTCAAATCGATCTTGGCCACCTATGCGTCAATCTGTCGGCGAACAGCGCGTACATCCTGCTGAATAGCCTTGCGGATCTGTTTGCGCAGCGTGCGGTCCCCATCGAACATTGGGCGGCTGGCCTCACGCAGATAATGCAACTGGCAGACCTGATGCGGCATGGCGGGCCAGAGCGTGGCAATGGCCTGAAGGAGCGAGGCCTGTGCATCACTTATCGCGCCGACGACTGGCAGGCCGAGAGCACGAATAGGCCGAAGGAGGGCGGTTACGGTCGGCGTATCACTGCTGCGGACGTTCTCGGCAGCAAGCAGGCGACCAGTGAGTGTATCGCGTACCAGGTAGATTGTTTCGCTGCCCTTGTCAGGCTGAATACCATCGATGGACACGATAATGCCGCCATTGGCGCGAACTTTCTGGCGCCAGACGTGGTCGTCAGCGAGGGATTGACTGGCACGCAGCAGCGTGCAGTAGGCGTCAAACAGGGAGCGGATTTCGCGCCGCGAGATCGTAACAGCGAAGCGAGAAAGGCGTTCCTGAAGCGCAGCATTATATGTGCATGCGCGAAACACCGCACCATCTACATGAGCTATATGCACAACAAACACTTGACACATGATACCGTGCCCGCTCCCAAAATCGACAGTACGTCGTACCCAGTGATTACGGCGGAGACCATGGGCCACGCCCTCCCGCAGCAACGGGTGCATCGCGCGGACACGCTGTTCCGCATGGCCGCTACCATGCATGTCTGTCCCCCAGAGTTCGCCAAGCGCACGGCAGCACGCCGGACGCTGGTCAGCAAGGTGGATGCTGCGCCGGAGCCTATGCTGACGACTGATGCCCAGTGTCCGAGCCGGCCTGGCGTTCGTGACGTCATGGCCATTCCGCCCGGCACCCCGCTCGGGGTGATCCTACGGTATGGCCACCGTCGTTGCCGCTGCGACGCCAGTGACATCCGGAATGCGACGCCATGCGAGTGTCGCGAGCGGCGCGACGTACACCTCGCCGTTCGACAGCACCGCCAGCAGGTCTTCCCCCGTCTCGACAAAGCGCTCGACCATGTGGTGCCGCCAGGGCGTGTTCAGCCCGAACGCGGCGGCACCCAGGTGCGCCCACCGTCGTGCGTTGCTTCGATGCGCCCGTTACGGTCGACCGAGTCGGCGGGGCCGAGAAGGATGTGCATCCGGATCAGCCGGGTCGATCCAGGCGGCGCGGCAATAACAGACGTACAGCCGCTCCCAGGTCCCCCCGCCGTCGCGCGAGCGGTAGAACCCGCCGCCGGTCGGCGCAACGACCAGGTCGGGCGAGGTGGGATGGCCGGCGATCGCGTGGACGTCGGGGTGGACCAGCGGCGCGCGGTCGCCGACCTGGCTTGCCATGCGCCATGTTGCGCCGCCGTCATCGGAGCGCAGCACCCCGCCGACCTCGACCGCTGCGTAGGCGCGTTGGCCGTGGAATGCGAAGCCGCGCACGCAGCCGGCGGCTGGTGAGTACGGCAGCGACCAACGGTAGGTATCGCGCAGCTGGGCAACCTCGGGGCGCTCGCTCCAGGTTGCCCCGCCGTCGCGCGAAACAAAGATCGCAGCCGGCTCTGTGCCGACGAACTCGTAGCCGGCGCGGTCGGGATGGAAGGCCATCCAACGCACATGGCGGTGCGCTAGGCCGGTGCTCGCCGCCTGCCACGTGCGGCCCAGATCATCGGAACGAAACACACCGTCGGTTGTGCCGGCCAGAATTGTTCCCGCGCGGGCGCGGGCGCTGGCGCTGGTCACGCGCTTGCCGGCCAGGCCGCGCGCGATTTCGCGCCACTCGTCGCCTTGGCGCTGACACGTCAGCAGCCCATCGTCAGTGGCCAGGAACAGCACTGTTTCCATTCAATACCTCCTCTCGGTTCGTCAGTCGCCGGTTCGCAGAGGCAGTTGGCAGTTGGATCGTGCATAAGGACAGACCGATATGTCTGCTCGTTATCTTTCGTCCTTCGCCGTTCGTCACTCCTCATACAGCTTCTCGCCGCGGTGCAAGCGCTCGGCGATCTGAAACGTCTGCCCGATGGCACGTACGGTTGGCGCGTGGGCCGCCAGGTAGCGCGCTGCCGCAATCAGCACGTGGGGTGCTTCGGGCTGGTCGCGCAGCAGCGCATGCTGCGCGACGGCCGCCTCGATCGCCTGGATGGTATGGAAGTCGCGGTCCTCGCGGGCCAGTGCCGTGCCCAGCGTGGCCAGGAGCCGCGCGTGGTCGCCGCCGGCCGCGAAGTAGCTAGCGACCACCTCGCCAGCCTGGTTGACTTGCTGCTGGCGGTCGAGTAGCGGCAGGAACTGGGCCAGCACCTCGTCGGGCTGCGCGCCGTTGGGCTGGAACTTCGGCAGCCGCGCGGGTGGCGTGTTGAGGAAGCGATCGAGGTAGATGCTCATGGCCGCGTCTAGCACGCCGCGCAGCAGCGGCAGGGCGCGCTCCTCAGGCGACATGCCGGGCGTAGCACGATCGTGGTCGGCACGCACCACACGACGGATGGCCTGGTGGATCGCATTGGCAAAGGTAAAGGTGTGCAGCACGGTATCCCAATCGCCAAACTCGTTGGCGGTATGGAAGCGGGCGATCCGCAGTGCCGCGGCGTAGGCCACCGCCCCGGCCACCTGTTCAGCGGTTGCACCGTCGCGGAGTGCCTGGAGCAGCGCGTCCACGTTGGCCTGCGGATCGTCCGACAATATCTGCTGCGCCAACGCCGCGTTGTCCCATGAGCGTTGCGGCATTGAGTTGCGCGCGGCGACACCGGCAGCCAGGGCAGTGGCCAACTGCCCAAAGGCTGCCTCCAGAATTTCGATCAGATCGATTGGATTGCGCCAGGCGTTTGACTCTTCCATGCGGCTCGCGCCGGCGATTCCGCGTACCACGCTGGACAGCACCGGCTCGGCCAACTCCCAACCAGTAATGTCGAGCGCTTCCAGCGCCTTGTTGGCGAAGTCGGCCGGGTGGCCGATCTGGATGTAGCGGTGGTCGGTGATCGCCGCAAAGAGCATGTCGGCCAGTTCGGCGCTGGTTGCGCCAGCCCGGATGGCCGACACCACGCAGCGCTCAGCACCCTCGGCGTCGCGTACTTCGATAAAGCGGCGGAACCAGCGTTTGAGGGTCGGGAGGTCGGCGGTGGTGTTGGGCAGCGGGTCGAGCACAAAGCGCGGTGCCATGCCGACGGTTTCAACGCTGACGGCGTCCAGTCCCTGGTAGAGCGCCCGGGCGCGGTCCTCAGGGTTCAGCGTGGGCAGCATGTTCATGAAACAAGTCAGCATGGTCAGACCCTGGCCCCAGCCGTTCGCCCGGTACCTGGTGCCGAATTCCAGACCGGCGCGGAACGGCGCACGTGGATCACCACCATGGTCGAGCAGCGCAATGGTGGCTTTGGCCGTGACCAGACGGATGTCACGCTCCAGCCCATCATGCAGGCGCTTGAGCTGGTGGGCGCGCTCGTCATGGCGCGGCGCCAGGTCGATCCACAGCGCGTCGCCGCGCCGCTCAACTGGATAGGCGCGCACGTCGTCGGCGAACTGGTCGAAGGTGCCGCCCGAGGCGAGATCAAAGCGAGCGTGATGCCAATGGCATGTCAAGATGCAATCCCTGACACTGCCCTTGTCGAGCGGAAAGCCCATATGCGGGCAACGGTTGTCGACGGCATAAAAGCCACCATCGTGACGCAGCAGCAGGACCGGACGATCGCCGGCGCTGACCACCGTGCGGTCGGTGGTTACGAAGTCGCTGATCTGCGCGACCTGAATCCAGGTAGTATCTGGCATGGGGTCACCTCCTTGTAATATATCGTGCTGAGTGGATGAAAAGCACACATCAAGGTGCTTGTGGACGCGCGGTGTTTTCCAGCGGATGCTGGCGCTGGCGCAATCAAGTATAGCACGCAGCGCACGCATGGGAACTGAACGTGAGGACGGTATGCGTGCTGTTCTTTTGGACAGGCAACGCACAGGGACCGAACGCTGCACCATGGAGAGCTGACACCCTGCTCGGCAAGGTGCGGTGAATACCGCCGGGCAGGTGCGGTGGTACGATTGCTGCACCCGTGGAGGCGCAGTATGACAACAGCCACAATCTTATTGCAGTGAAGCGAGGACCGGGTTGGTAGCAAAGCAATCGTGGGACCAAGGGGTGATTAGAACCAGCAACCTTCAGCTCCCCTCCAACATACAAGGGTAGACGACTAACGCCGTCCATGCGCGCCGATGGCGCTGAGCAGTGTCAATACTATCATCGGCAGCAGGTGCCGATGACGTATCCTGCGGGAGGTAATCGCATCAGGATTATCCTATTCTAAAATGTGCGAACGTGCAAGGGCCGTATGCAAGCTACGGTAGAATACAGATGGTCTCGCACTCTTTGAGTCGCATGTAGCGGCGGTGGACAATACCGTGCTAATAGCTACCTTCAGGGCGCGGAGCCGATGGAGGTGGTCACCGTGTCCCCGCGCGGGAACGGCCCACATCGTCACGCGCCCGCGCTGCCGCCAACAAATCTCAATGCGAGGCGCTGTTGTCACTGTGGCACGCGGCAGACCTTCCCAGCCATGCAGGCGCGGCTGGCAATGAAATGCTCGGTGGTCAGATTAACCACCGAGCTAGATTGTTCATTCGAGCGTGGAAGAGACAGCAGTTGCAACCCGTCTGGTCAATTGACCAGATGCGAGCTGAGTGCTTCCTCACTGGCAAGCGCCGAAAGCCGTGGACTGCAACTCCACGAGCGGCGCGAACTGACTCTTGAAGTTATACGCCCTTCACTGGCAAGCGCCGAAAACGTGTAACGTTGCAGAGCGGACACTGATTGGATGTGTGCATGCCGCGACCGTCCCTCGGCGCACCGATCACTGCGTGCATCAAAAAGGCTTAACACGTATGTGGAGCAAGGCATGATCGCCCGAACAGCGCATGGCCCGACGGCGGTAGGGCCTGGATGCACGTTGCGCTGATCACCGATTCCGCAGGATACGCTGCCTTAGCGCTGGTGAACGATAATGTGCGTTTCTATTCACGAAAGGGGCCGCTCACCCGCCGCACTGTGCTCCACCGCTCCCCGCCTTCAGCGCTGTACGCTGCGCCTCGGTACCTCATGCAAGCCCGTGCTATCCATGCTGCGTCACGTGCGGATACCGGGGTGCAGGTCGTGTGCGCGCGATTGCACGCGTAAACGGTTTCCTTCCGCCGGGATGTATTAGACGGCCTGCTCAGCATCGACAGAGGTGGGGACGCCCTCCTCGGCAAATATTCGGTCGATTTCGGCGCGGTCATCGGACGTCAGTTTCCAGTTGCCGGCAGCGACATTCTCTTGCAACTCTTGCTCGTTGCGCATGCCCACCAACGCCACCGTAACGGCCGGATTTCCCAAAACCCACGCAATGGCGAGTTGGGCGACCGATTTATCATAGCGAGCCGCCAGCTCTTTCAGCCGCGCCGTGACCCGCAATTCTTTGCGGAACGAATCCCGTTGAAACAGCGGCAGGCCAAACGCATCGCCCTTGCTGCGCCAATCCCAATCGACAAAGGTTGTCTCTTCGGTAAAGGCCCCGGTGAGGAGCCCGAAGCCAAGCGATCCATAGGCCATGTAGCCAATCCCGTTGGCCTGGCAGTAGGGCAGCACGTCCCGCTCCATGCGCCGGTCATACAGATGATATCCTACTTGATTGGCAGTTAGGGTACCGTGTTTTTGGCATTCTTTCATCATCGGCACGGTGAAGTTAGAAACGCCATAATAGCGGATCTTCCCATCGGCCTTCAGTTTTTCCATGGCGCGCATTGGTTCGGAGAAAGCGGTGTGGTGATCCGGCCAGTGGATGAGCATGAGATCGATGACATCCGTGTTGAGCCGTTTGAGACAGCCCTCGGTGCGTTTGATCAGGTAGTCATAGCGCGAGCTGCGTCCAATGTTTTTGCCGTCTTCATCATAGGCAAACCCGACTTTGGTGACGAGGACGATCTCTTTGCGCCGGTTGCCGAGCGCCTTGGCCAGGAGCGCTTCCGAGTGGAAGGGGCCGTAAATTTCGGCGGTGTCAAAGAGGGTAATGCCGTGGTCGATGGCCTGGCCAACCGCGCGGCTCGCTTCCTGAACATCGATTGTGCCATACATCGTCGTACTCATCTCCCAGGTGCCAAACCCAAGTGCCGAACAGATCAGATCGGTCGTGCCGAAACGTCGCTGTTCCATACTTTTCCTCCCACTATTCCTGAGAACACGCCGCATATCGCAAGCAAACCACCGTACGTCCGTGAACGCACCAATCTTCGCAGCAGTAAACGAATGGAGGCGAGGTACATATCACATCCGCTCGATTCGGTGGTTCGGTCATACTCCTTGCTGAGGATGCGACTCCAATCGAACCCACCAAAGGTCCGCTCAATCTTCCAGCGTTGCGTTTTGCACGACACATTCGCGTTGTTCTGGTGAACGGCTCACGATATCGACGATCATGCCACACCAGCGCTTGGCAAACCCGGCTAACCAGCCCTTGTCGCCGTGATCCCGAGGACGCTGTGCAGCCGTGGAAAGCGCTCTTCGGTTTCATGAAACATGGAGGAGGCACCATCACTATCCGCAATCGATGCAACGCAAACAACCACAAACACGATGCGACCGAGGGTATCGGTCATGAGCTGCCGCTTGCGGCCAAAACCTGCTTGTACGGATGACATCCCTTCTCCTAGCCCATTGCAGTCGTTGCCACACGCTGACTGTCCATAATCCCACCACGTGGTTCCGGATCGCGACCGGCCGTGGTGCGCACATCCCGGCGGAGCAGCATGGTGCTGTGCGCCCATGGCCTATCATGGCACCAGGTTCGATAATAGTACCAGACATGCTACCAGGCCGCAAAATCGCTCGGAAGCATGCGCCATGGACACCCGGTTCTGACCCGATAGCAGATGGCGTTCAGCACTTCGCGGATGTCGACCGTGCGCTTCTTGCCTGACCCGCTCTTGTGTGCGACGTGCGGTGCAATACGCGCACATGCCCGGTCATGCAGATCGCGTGCGTAGCGGTTGGTCGCGTCTGGTGTGGCAGACCCGGTGTTGTGGCGGTTGGTCATCGCGGATACCTCCCAGCATGATCATGCGACTACGTGTTCGTGCACGGCTATTGACGAACCACATGCTCCACGTTCACTGTCGACTGATGGCGATCGATGCTGACTGATCAGGTTTTTCCGGCGGGAGACGCGATTCGATGCAGTGGTTGCAGGAACGGGGCCGTTTCACGGATGGGGCGCAACAGTTGCCACCGTACCAGTCGTATGCGATAATAGGCGCAGCAACTTCGCTGATTCACTCGTCACCCGGATCAGGGCGATCTCCTGACGGGATTCCTCGAAGGAGGCGACGATGCGGGCATCGGATGTTCCGCGTGCGGTGGCTGTGGCCACGTCGATCGCGGCAGCGCTCGACCTGACAGTCGACGACGCGATCGTTCTTCACAACTCGAACAAACTCGCGCTGCGCATGCTGCCGTGTGATGTCCTTGCTCGCGTGGCACACGTAGGGCATGAAGTTGCGCAGTTCGAAGTAGACCTTGCTCAACGGCTGGCCGAAACCGAGAGCCCGGTGGCTGCGCTTGAGCCTCGGGTGGAGCCGCGCGTCTACGAGCGTGACGGCTTCGCGGTCACGCTGTGGACCTACTATGAGCCTGTATTGCCGCGAGACGTCGCGCCAGCCGCGTACGCGCAGGCGCTCGCGCGGCTGCAAGCTGGCATGCGGGAAATCGATCTCCCTGCGCCGCACTTTACGGATCGAATCGCGCAGGCGCAGTGGCTGGTTGGCAACCGCGCCCACACGCCGGAGCTGGCTGACACAGAGCGGGAGCTGCTCAGCACCACGTTGGGAAGCCTGCGGCGCGCGATCGACGACCGCGGCGCCGCCGAGCAGCTGCTGCACGGCGAGCCGCATCCAGGCAACCTGCTCAGGACGAAGGAAGGGCTGCTGTTTGTAGACCTCGAGACGTGTTGCCGCGGACCGGTCGAGTTCGACATCGCCCATGCGCCCGAGGAAGTCAACGCGCACTATCCGGCTGTTAATCAAGACCTGCTTCGCGAGTGCCGGATTTTGATGCTCGCGATGATCGCAACGTGGCGCTGGGATCGAGATGATCAATTCCCGAACGGGCGCCAACTGGGTGCAGAGTGGCTCAGCCAGATGCGAGCAGCGTTGGATCGCGACGGGCGGATACTGCGCGATGATCACAGCGCAGCGTCAGAGCGGTAATGCTCGGCGATGAACGACCGGATACCTCGGCGCTGCACCCGACGAGCCGACACCGTTGCGTCGGGCGCGGAGAGTCACGTTCTTCTTGATGTCTGCTCGCTCCTCAGCGCCGAGGTCGTTAGGCGAAGAAGCGCCCGTGATGCACCGAGCGTCCCAGCGGAACGAAGGGAAGGAAGCTTCAAGATGACCAAGACGACAGCCGTACACAGCGACTCTGATGGGACTGCGCGGATCTGGTAGCAAAGCTTTGATGAATGCTATAAATGCAGTAAACGCCAGTAAGTGAAAAGTGTTATGTATACAGCCTCTCTATACTGCTTCTTGCTGCGCCTTGTCATCCAGGATTGATTCGGACGAGACATATCTCGATCCATACGAACGTTCAGTCATTGATAGGCTGTAATCCTTTGCCGTCAAACAAAAAGTGAAGATGTGGCACAATAAATAGTGTGAGCATACTCAAGGAGTAAGGAACTATGTCTCCCATCCATTTTGAGGCTAAATTGTTTGAAATCAATTCCTGGACCATTCTCAGACTACCTGAGCGTGCCTCCGCACAGCTTCCGTCACGAGGTATGGTCATGGTTGCAGGGACTATCAATGGCGCGCCTTTTAAAGCCTTGCTCGAACCGGATGGGAGGTATGCACCAGGGCAAAAACCGAGCCACTGGTTTAGACCGGACAAAACGTTGCTTGCTGCGGCTAACGCCACAGCAGGCGATACGGTACACGTTTCGCTTGAACCGACCAAAGAATGGATAGAGCCTGAAGTCCCTGAAGATTTTAAAAAAGCTTTGGCAACGTCCTCCAAAGCCGAGGCGTTATGGACGGATATCACCCCACTTGCCCGGTGGGATTGGATTCGCTGGATACGCGCTGTCAAAACACCGGAGACCCGCCAAAAGCATATAGCAGTTGCGCTCGACAAACTCAACAAAGGCATGCGACGTCCCTGCTGTTTTAACCGTAATCTCTGTAGTGAACCCGACGTATCGCATAATTGGGTGCTTCTCGATCCGATGCAAATGAAAGAGAAGCTGTAGTTCATTCAAGCATCGTTCGGTAGACGACCCTTCACGCATCGAAGCCGCCCTGAAAGGCGGCTTTTCCTTTCCCATGTGTCAAGCGACACGGAATCCTCACACCCGTCTAGTACACCGTCCGAGCAATTATGATGGTTTGAGCACTGGGTAGAGCTTTTTGAGTTTGATCCGAGCGTCTGCACTTGTAAATTGCCACTCGATCGTCGCCTTGGCGGTGTTCCGGCGCTCTACCCACGCTGCACTCTCCTGCTTGAGCACATCCTGGTCGGCAATTCGCCGGTTCAGACACTGCCGGCTCAACACACTCAGTTCGATCTCGGCCATGTTCAGCCAACTCCCGTGTTTGGGCGTGTAATGGAACTCCAAGCGATCCCAAATCCGCTTGGCTTCGGCCGGTGCAAACGTCTGGTAGAGCGCGGCAGGCGTGTGGGTACTCAAGTTATCTTGCACCAGCACAATGCGCTCGGCATCCGGAAAATGGACATCAACCAGGTCTTTCATACAGTGGGCCCAATCACGAGATGTACGACGGTCGGTGACTTTGACGTGCCGCCCGTTCTCCAAGGGCGCAAAGCACAGAAAGAGGTTCGAGACGCCGTTGCGTTCATAGGTACTCTCATAGCGCATCGGCTGACCTGATGCCACCAGCATGGGTTTGAGTACCTCGATATGCTGCGCCTTATTCGTTTCATCAAAGCACACCAATGGGCGCTTTGGGTCACGCGGACAGGCGTAGAGATCCAGGACATCTTCCATCTGGGCCACAAAGCCCGCATTGGCCTTGGGCGGAATCTTCCACGCGCGCTTCAACCACGGCTTGAGTTCGTTTTTTTGAGTACAAGACGCACGGTGTCAATGGCAATCGACTCGACAACGCGCAGTTCAACCAGCTTATCGGCCAATAAGTTGAGCGTCCAACGCTCGGCTCCTTTGGGAGCTGGCGAACAAGCAAGTGCGGCAAGCTGTGCTTCTTGCACACCATCAAGCTTGCGGCGTGACGGTCCACTCCACTGCTTCCGTTTGAGCGCAGCATTGCAAAGGCACGACGGACACGCTCAATTGTGGGTCGACTAACCTCAACTGCCGATGCGATCGCATCGTCGTTGCAAGCGGGACCGCCTTCACTGCTATCAGCTTTGAGCAGAATGCGGGCGTGGCGTTGGATGTGGGCTGAGTGGCTGCCGCTTCTAACCAAGTCGAGTAACTGCTCGCGCTCCTCGCTCGTCAGTTTGACCACATGTTTGGGTCGTGGCATGGCTAGCCTCCTGGTTTTTGTCGTCTGCCAGGAGTTTACTCGATGTAGCCTTTTCCATCAACTTTACTCGGATGGAGTACTAGCATAGGTGAAAATGCATAAAGAGGGTGTAAGAACGCGCAGTGAGGCTATAAAGATTGTATAAAGAAATACGAAAGAGGACTTGTGAGACAATGAAGATTAGCGTAGAAACTAGCGAAAAGAGATAGATAGGCAGGGGTTTTTCAGGGCATAATAAGCGGCAAGTAGCTGCGCTGGTTCGTCAGTTGGTCGAACGCGCTCAGCACCTCTCCGGTGGTGAAGTTGCAGTGGCCGTAGCGTGAAACGGGCAGCAGCACGAAGCGCCCGGTGGTGCCGGTGTGCTGTTTCGCGGCGTACATGCTGGCCTGCACAAACGGCACGATCTGGTCGCCGGTGGTGTGCATTGTCACTAATGGAAGCGTCAGATCGCCACTTGTCTGGTATTCTCCGACGGTTGCAAGCGCGGTCGCATCCGCCGTGAAGCGCACCACATGCGCGTTGAGCGCTGTATCATCGTCCGAGCCGCTGTACACGCGCGCCATGTTGCCGTATGGATTGCCGCCGAGCTTGAGCGTAGCGTCGTTGGTCGCAAACACGTTGTACCACAACACATCGATGATGCTGTTGAGCGCCACCGGCTCACCGGGTGCAATGTGGGCGACGTTTAGCAACTGCGCAGTGGCATGCGGATTATTCGCCAGCGCCTGCCGTATGTTCTCAATATACGTCGTTTGCCAGTTGTTACGCACCTCAGAAGGAATATTGATCGCGCTGCCGGGCAGAATGTTGGGAAAAAAGTAGTCGAACAGCACCCGCGCATCGGCGACATAATCAAGTTGCTGTTGAAAATCAGCGATCGGGCCACACGCTGCGATGCCGCCACTGACTATGGACGGGTAGCGCTCCACCAGCAGCGTGCTGACCAAACCGCCCTCCGACACGCCCACCACATAGGTATGCAGCGGCTCGGCATGCGCAACCGCCGGGAAGGCGGCGATCAGTTCGCGTATGTCCTCAATGCCCTCCAGCACGGCCAGCCCATTTTGATGATAACTGGTGGTGGCGAATGCATAACCGCGCTGCTGCACCGCGTCGGCGATGTCGGTGCCATCGGGTAGCTGAAGGCTGGGAATCGCGAGCGGCGCGTCGGGCGCAACATAGCCATGGGCGTATACCACCAGACTACCATTCCAGCCTGCCGCCGGGATGCACATGCGCGACAGCGCGCCGCCCGGCAGCGTGCCATTCACGCATGATCCAGCCGTCGGCGCAATGGCCGGCGAAGAACCAGACACGAGTATATTATTGGCGGCATGGATGGGCGCGCTGGTGACAAAAACAAGCAGCAGCGCGAGCGAGGCCAGCATGTGCCGAAGATGGTTCATTGCTAGTCTTCCAGCCGATCCACCAGCCACGCGATCAGATCGTTCAGGCTGTCGGCGCTAATCTCATGGCCCATTGGGTACTCGTGGTATTCAAGATCGACCGGCAGCCCGCCAAGCAGATCCCGGCTCTGATGACCATGTTCAATCGGTAGCACATCATCATACAGGCCATGCAAGACCAGCACTGGCTTGTCGCGCAGCCGCTCCGGATCCGCCATGCCCGCCAGCGGCTCCTGCGGCACGCTGCCGCTCATCAGCGCCGCGCCCGCCACGACCTCCGGCTCAGTCAAGAGCACACTCGCGCTCATGATCGCGCCCTGGCTGAAGCCCAGCAGGTAGACCTGCGCCGGGTCGGTGTCGTATGCCGCGATTGCTTCGCCAATGAACTGTACCAGGCGCGTGCGGCTGCTCTCAGCCTGCGCTGTGTCAGAGATGATGCCCGAAGGGGTGAAAGCAAGCTCGAACCATGCGTAGCCGCCCGGCATGAGCGTGTACGGCGCACGGGCGCTGAGCACCAGGAAGCGCGCGTCGAGGTAGGGCGTCAGGCTGAACAGATCGTATTCGTTGCTGACGTAGCCGTGCAACAACAACAGCAACGGCGGTTTAGCCGCCTCGCCCACGGCTGGGCGTACAAGATGCTGCAAAGACAGTGATTTGGGCTGGCTCATGCTTCTGTGCTTCTTCTTTCTGCTTTATCAACGCCCGTCATCATCAGCATAGCGCTTTTTCATCGCCAGCGCCCAGCGCGCATAGCCACATGCCCGGTAGGTCGCCTGCGCGCCGTCATTGTCGAATCCGGTAGTGAGAATGATGTTCTGCGCGCCTGCCGCCTGCGCTACGCTGTCGATGTGTTCGAGCAGCGCGCGGGCCACGCCACGGCGGCGGAAGGCCGGATCGACATAAATGTCGGTCACTTCGGCGTACGGCGTGTCTTCCTGTAACTGCGGCAGCAGCCGCAGGCATGCGAAGCCCGCCACCTGGCCGTCCATTTCGCTCAGAAACGTCATCAGAAACGCCTGGCATGCCTGCATGCGCGCAATAACCTGCTCCGGCATGACTGAAGCGCCGTCAAAAGCGATGAGCATGTCGGTAAGCACGTCGGCATCAGCGGTTGTGGCCGGGCGCACACAAATCGTCATGCAGCAAGCTCCACCACTACGCCCTCATCTGGGCGCAGCGCCAGCGAACCGCTTACTGCCTCGCCGTCACGGTCGCCATGCGTCGAGAGCACAATGCGCCCTTTGCTATTGCCCACATCGAACGTCTGCGGCTCATGTCCAAGATTCAGGACGATCAAGAAGCGGCGCTGCTCATCCTCGCGTCGATAGGCGATGATATCGCCCTCGGCGGGAACGGCGATGAACCTGCCGACCTCCAACGCAGAGGCTGAGCGGCGCAGCGCGATCAGGCGGCGATGGAGCGCCAGCATGGAAGTGAAATCATTGCGCTCGTCAGCCACATTGACCATCTCGTAATCGTCGGCCAGCGGCAGCCAGGGCGTGCCAGTAGTGAAGCCCGCGTTTGGGCCAGATGTCCACTGCATGGGCGTGCGCTCCGGGTCGCGGCCCAGCCCCAGTTCAGGTGCACCCAATTCCTGCGGATCGTTTGCGAGCTCAGGCGGAATGTCCACATCGTGCATCCCGATCTCGTCGCCATAATAGATCGTCGGCGTGCCGCGCAGCGTCAGCAGCAGCATGGCCGCCACACGCGCCTGAGGTAGGCCGACGCGCGTAGCAACGCGGTGATTGTCGTGGTTGCCCAGCACCCAGTTCGGCCAGCCCGTCGCTGGCAGCAGCGCCTCGTAGGTATCAATTGTTTGCGCAATCTGGCGGGCGTCCCAGGGCAGCAGAATCAGCTGGAAATTGTACGGCAGGTGAACACCGCTACCATCTGTGCCATAATACATCACCAGGCGCTCAATCGGCAGATAGATTTCACCAATCAACACGCGCTCGCCATACGAATCAAAGATGCGCCGCATCTTTGCGATGATGTCATGCACTTCAGGTTGGTCAATAGAGTAGAGTTTTAGCAGGGCGTGGTCGGCTCGATCGCCGGGCTGATATTCCGGGTTGGGCGGGTTGTTGCGGAACTGCGCGTCCTTGATCATATGGTAAATCACATCCACCCGAAAACCATCCACGCCACGGCCGAGCCAGAAGCGCAATACATCGAACATGGCCTGCTGAACTTCCGGGTTGCGCCAATTCAGATCCGGCTGTTTCTTATGAAATGCGTGGTAGTAATACTGCCCGGTCGCTGTGTCGTACTCCCAGGCAACACCGCCAAAGGCAGCACGCCAGTTGTTCGGCGGGCCGCCATCCGGCGCAGGGTCGCGCCAAATGTACCAGTCGCGCTTGGGATTGTCGCGTGAGGAGCGCGACTCCAGAAACCATGGATGCTCATCGGAAGTGTGGTTCGGCACAAAGTCGAGAATGATTTTCAGGTTGCGCTCATGCGCGGCGGCGACCAGCGCATCGAACTCGTCCAACGTGCCGAACATGGGGTGAATATCAGTGTAATTTGACACGTCATAGCCGAAATCGGCCATGGGCGAGGGGTAGATCGGCGAAATCCAGATCGCGTCAACACCCAATTCTTGCAGATAATCGAGCTTGCTGCGAATGCCGGAAAGATCGCCGATGCCGTCGCCGTTGCTGTCCATGAACGAGCGCGGGTAGATTTGGTACACAATGCCGCGCTGCCACCAGAGATGGTTCGAAGCCATGTATTCACCAATGTGCTAGTAACAGGACACTCATTTGCTCGCGCAAGTGTAGCATAGAACCATGGCGTAGTCCATTATGGGGATTTGGAGGTATACACGGCATATATGCACTTTTTTGATAAGTAAAAATGGCGCGTACGTGTATAATTCACACGAATTGAACTCAAATACTATTGCGTTATGCAATGCAGGAGGTATGGATGATAGAGCTAGAGCGCGAGCGCCGTCTGGCGACACGCTCGCTTGAGCGTATTTGGCCACGCATTCAGCAGGATTTTGCGCCCTTTCGTGATGAGCAGCCGGACCCATGGCAGATGTTTGAGACGCGGCTGCGGCGTGAATGGCCGCGGCTGTTCGGCTTGCTGTTTGAACTTTACGGGCAGCAGTACGATTTTTTCTACCACATCGAGCAGCTCGTCGGCGCAATGGCGCGGAGTTGGATGGCGCGGCCTGAGTGGCTCAAACATCTCGACAGCGAACGCGAGGCCGATCCGGTCTGGTTTCAGTCACAGCGCATGCTCGGCGGCGTGCTCTACGTCGATTTGTTTGCTGGCACGCTGTCTGGTGTGCGCGAGCACATTCCATACCTGAAAGAATTGGGACTGACATATCTGCATCTCATGCCGCTGTTCGATGCGCCCAAAGGCAACAGCGATGGTGGCTACGCGGTGAGCAGCTACCGCGACGTGAATCCGGCGCTCGGCACCATGGACGAATTGCGCGAATTGGCGAGCGAGTTGCACAAAAATGGCATCAGCCTGGTACTCGATTTTGTGTTTAACCACACATCCGACGAGCACATGTGGGCCAAGCGCGCGCAGGCTGGCGACGAGGAATTTCTCGAATTTTACTTCACGTTTCCTGACCGTACCCAGCCAGATGAGTATCAGCGCACACTGCGCGAAATCTTTCCAACTGTGCGCCGTAGCAGTTTCACCTACCGCGATGACATGCAGCGTTGGGTCTGGACCACGTTCAACAGCTTTCAATGGGATTTGAACTACCATAATCCCGATGTGTTTCGTGCCATGGCTGACGAAATGCTGTTCCTGGCCAACAGCGGCATCGATATTCTGCGGCTCGACGCGGTCGCCTTTATCTGGAAACGGCTGGGCACCAGTAGCGAAAACGAGCCAGAGGCGCACAAACTTATTCAAGCGTTTAACGCCGTCGCCCGCATCGCTGCGCCATCGCTGCTGTTCAAATCCGAGGCGATTGTCCACCCCGACGATGTGGTGAAATATATCGGCGTACACGAGTGCCAGCTTTCCTACAATCCGCTGCTGATGGCGCTGCTGTGGGAAACGCTCGCCACGCGCGAGGTCAAGCTACTGGCTGCGTCCATGCACACCCGCTTCCGTCTGCCACCTGGCACCGCCTGGGTAAATTATCTGCGCTCGCACGACGATATTGGCTGGACATTTGACGACGAGGATGCAAGGCGGCTTGGGATCGAGCCGTTCGGTCACCGTCGCTTTCTCAATGATTTTTACGTCGGGCGCTTTCCCGGCTCGTTCGCGCGCGGCGTGCCGTTTCAAGAAAATCCTGACACAGGCGACGCGCGTGTTTCCGGCACGCTGGCTTCGATGGCGGGACTTGAGCAGGCGGTGCAAGCCGATGATCCGAAGTTGATTGAGATAGCCATCCGGCGCATCATTCTCCTGCACAGCATTATTCTGAGCATTGGCGGCATTCCTTTGATCTATATCGGCGACGAAATTGGTACGCTGAACGATTACGGTTATGCCACCAACCGCGCAAAGTCTGCCGACAGCCGCTGGGTCCATCGCCCCGCGATGGACTGGGCACGCGCCGAACGCCGCCATGATCTGACCACGCCTGAAGGCCAGATCTTCAGCCGTTTGCAACAACTCATCGCGTTGCGGAAGGAGCAGGAGGCGTTGTGGGACGGTGACATGGAAGTGGTTGATAGCGGCAACCCACATGTCTTCAGCTATGTGCGGCTCCGTGTTGGTAAGCGGATGCTCATCGTCGCGAACATGAGCGAGCGCGCTCAGCGCGTTGACGGCAACCGGTTACGCGTTCACGGGCCTGGCTACCAGTTCATTGACATTGTGAGTGGCCAAACCTACACCGCCGATATGCCGCTTTTGTTAGAACCGTATACCTTTGTATGGTTGGAACCGCAGAAGTAGGCTATCATGGGTTTGTATATGTATTGGCGGCATCAGTTTGTTATGACATTGTCATTGTTTATTTCTTGACGCAGGCTGCTGGACAGTGGTATACTCCAAGGACCGACACCTGTATCGGTGGATTGTTTGTGCGCTTGTAGACGCGGCACGCAGTTATCCTTCGCGCTCACACCGTGGGCAATCAGGGCGAAGGCGCACCATCTTGGTGCAGCACCGTGCTAAAACATGCGAGAATTCGAAGCGACGAGGCGCTTTCCCGCAGAGTTTAGTCTATGAGAGCTTTCAGTAAGGAAAGTATGGACGCTAGTCAATCACGCTTGCGGCGCTTTGGTCGTCGTTGTGTACTGATGTTGCGTTGTGGTCCGGCCTCCCAGTCTCGGCGTCGTTGAATATCTGACGGCGCTCTGCTTGTGTGTGGCTCCACAGCGCAAAGCTGTGGGGCTTTTTCTTTTTCATGCCCTTCAGTATGCAGCGGCACAATGCCAGGGTTGCCGCGTTTGAGACAATCACGTTCTTTGCATACTGGAGGAATGCCATGACGGTATCAACCCTGCGCGCCCTTCCGCTCGCCCGCCGCGCTTCCGCACTCTACTGCGATGTGTATGGCCGTGGTACACCTGTGCTGTTGCTGCACGACCTCGGCACAAATGGTTCAGTGTTTCGCCCGCTTGTCAATGCTTTGGCGGCGCATTACCTTGTGATCGTGCCGGACTTGCGTGGCCACGGCAATAGCAGCCGCCTGCGCGGCCCTGACAGTGTGGCCCGTATGGCCGCCGATGTTCGCAATCTGCTTGACCTTCTGCTTATTCCATCATGCTATGTGCTTGGTTATGGCGCTGGCGGCGCGGTGGCGCAGCAGTTGGCCCGCGAAGAGCCGGGCCGGGTGCGCGGCCTCATGCTGGTGTGCTCCTATGCCCGCACTGCTCCAGCGCTGATTGGTCGTCTGGAAGGGCAGCTACGGCGTGGGCTGGCGCGTGTCCGCAAGCATGGCATTGCGGCAGAGACCAACAACAGCCCGCGCGACCCGCAGCGCATCGCACAGGTGGAGCAGGCGCTTTCCGATTTCGACAGCCGACCATGGCTGCGCAGCCTGCGTTGCCCTGCGTTGGTAGTCGCCGGCGAGTGCGATGTCGCCGCGCCGCTTCAGTCGGCTCGCGAGCTTTCGCAAGGCCTCAAAGATGCGCAGTTCACCGTTGTTCCCACGGCTGGGCACGCCATCTTCCGCACCCATGCCGCTGCGGTGCTTGATGTTGTGCTGCCGTGGCTCGCCGTCCGCGAGGAGGCCGCATGCTCAGTGTAGTCAATCCTGAAACAATTGAGCAGCAGGTTTGCCAGGCGCTGGAAGAAGCGCAATACGACGAGCTACGGGTGTTCCTGGCCGACTTGCATCCGGCGGATGTGGCCGATGTACTCGATCGGCTCGGCGACGAAGAAAAGTTACGGGTGTTTCGGCTGCTTGATCAGGAGCATGCTGCTGAGGTGCTGGGCGAGACCGGCTTTGACACCACCCGCGAGTTGCTTGAGCAACTGCCACCCGACGAGGCGGGTGATCTGCTCGACATGCTGCCGATGGACGACGTAGCCGAGATCCTTGGCGAAGACGTGCCGGATCGGCAGCAGGACTTGCTGGCGGCCATGGAACCTGCCGATGCTGCGGAAGTGCGGACGCTGCTTCAATATCCGCCCAAGAGTGCCGGGCGATTGATGACCGACCGCTTTGTGCGCGTTCATGGCGATATGACCGCAACGGCAGCCATACAATATCTACGCAAGGTTGATACGGAGGTCGAGACGATCAACGACCTGTACGTGCTCGATAGTGACGGCTGTTTGTGCGGCGTGGCCGGATTGCGTGAGATCATCACCGCGCCACCCAGCCAGCGTTTGTCAGATTTCATGACTACGCAGCTAATCACCGCTGGGCCGGAGACTGATCAGGAGGAAGTGGCGCGGCTGGTGTCGCAGTACGATTTGTCAGCGCTGCCAATTTTGGCGGCCAACCGGCGCATGCTCGGCATTGTCACCGTAGACGACGTGATCGACGTGCTGGTCGAGGAGAACACCGAGGATGTGCTGCGCTTCGGCGGCGTAGAAAGCGGCGCAACCGATGAATCATACTTTTCCACGCCGATCTTGCGGGCGGTGCGGCGGCGCGTTGTGTGGCTGCTGCTCCTGTTCTTCACGGGCACGGTAACGGTCAATGTGCTGGGTTACTTCGAGGACGAGCTACAGCAGGCAGTCGCATTGTCGTTCTTCATACCGCTGCTGATCGGCACCGGCGGCAACACTGGCGCACAAACTGTCTCGACGCTGATCCGTGGGTTGGCGCTAGGCGAGGTGCGGCTGCACGATGTGTGGAAGGTGCTGCTGCGTGAACTGAGTGGTGGTGTGCTGTTGGGCCTGTTGCTTGGGCTTGTGGCGTTCGGCCTGGCGCTGGTCAACGGCCATCCGACCAACATTGCACTGGTGGTCGGCTCGGCAATTGTGGTAATCTGCACCTGGGCCAATGTCATGGGCGCGCTGGTGCCACTGATTGCGCGCAAATTCAAACTCGATCCAGCACTGGTCTCAGCACCCATGATTACGACGTTGGTGGATGCGACGGGTCTGGCAATCTACTTGTCGATTGCAAAGATAATTCTTGATTTGTAGCAATTGTACAAGTGTAGGGTGCTTCTGTCTAAATAAAGTTTTAACAAACTTTCTTGATAAAGAAACACAACAATATAACGACGTGGATATGCTGTACAGAATATCCAAACTTTGTGACAAGATTTGCAAACAAGCGCACAAATCATTGACAATTCACCCCCAGTCAGGTATAGTTTTTTATAGCTCTAACACGTGAAGACATGCAATGACGCTCATAGCAACCTCAATGATCTGAGGTTGTGCTATGGGCGTTTTGTTTTCCGAACCTCTTTGCTGTATTAACACATTTCGACGCTTTCGAATATTGGCTTGTTCCATCCTTGTTTGATGTCAAAGGGCAATGCCCTTTATATGTTGGCATCTTGAGTAAACAACACACAGCGTGCAACCGCACGTGTTTGTACGAAGTGAAAGGGATTGCAGATGGTTGAGGGATTGCCGCAGCAGCGTGGGCTTTATGATCCGCGCTTCGAACATGACGCCTGTGGAATTGGCTTTGTGGCACAGCTTTCTGGCGCTCCACGTCACGATATTGTCACTATGGCGCTGACTGCAGTGAGCAACATGGCGCACCGCGGTGGCGTGGACGCCGACGGAAAGACCGGTGATGGCGCGGGCGTGCTGACACAAATCCCTCGCGCCTTCTTCGCACGCGAACTTGCATGTCTCGGCGTTCATTATCCGGTTGAGCGACTGGCGGTCGGCATGCTGTTCTTGCCGAGCGATGATACGCAGCGCGCGGCGGCGCGGCAAGTGGTCGAGCAGGGACTGGTCGAGCATGGATTAACGGTGCTTGGCTGGCGCGTTGTGCCAATTAATCGGGATGCGCTTGGTGCAAATGCTCAGACAACATGTCCATCAATCGAGCAGGTGCTGGTCGGTACGCCGGAAGATGCTTCCGCTACCATAGTGGAGCGGATGCTCTACGTGGCCCGCAAAGCAATTGAGGCAGTGGCGCAGGCGCAGAATCTGGAAGGTTTCTCGGTGCCGTCACTGTCCTGCCGCACTATTGTTTATAAAGGTCTGCTTGTTGCCCCGGCTATTGGCCAATTCTTTCCTGATCTGCACGACCCGCTGTACGATACGGCGCTTGCCGTGTACCACCAGCGCTATTCGACCAATACGTTTCCGACATGGCACCGCGCGCAGCCCTTCCACATGCTCTCGCATAATGGTGAGATCAACACGCTACAGGGCAACGTGACGTGGATGCGCGCCCGCGAGGCAGAGTGGCGGCGCGATACGGCCCATGCCGACCGCGAGGCGGCTGTCCAAGCGGGTGGTGCTGCGCTGGCGACGACAATTGTCCAGAATGGCGTGGTGGTTGACGCTACCGGTAGCGACTCGGCCATGCTCGACAACGTGCTAGAACTGCTGGTGCTGGGCGGGCGCGACATTCGCCACGCCTTGACCATGCTGGCACCTGAAGCGTGGGAGCGCGTTCAGGACATGGACCCGGCATGGCGAGCGTTTTATCAGTACCACGCTGGCTTGATGGAGCCGTGGGATGGCCCGGCGGCGTTGGCCTTCTGCGATGGCGATGTGGTTGGTCTGGCGCTCGACCGCAACGGCCTGCGCCCGGCCCGCTACCTGATCACCGACGATGGCTTGGTGGTATGTGGCTCTGAGGTCGGCGCTGTTGATGTTGACCCGGCACGGATCGTGCGCAAGGGCAAGGTTGGCCCCGGTCAGATGATTGCCGCCGATCTGCGCACGGGCCGTTTCGAGGACAACGCCACGATCAAGAGCCGCCTGGCTGCTGAGCAGCCGTACGCCGATTGGTTGCACAATCAGGTTGAAGTGCTGGCATCGGCGAGCGCGCTGCACTACAGCGATAGCTATGAGCCGGAGTCGTCGGCGTCGCGGGCGTCGAAGTCGCCGCTGCTCGGCGAGTTGCAGCGCGCCTTTGGCTACACTTCCGAAGAAGCGACGGTGGTGCTCAAGCCAATGATGACCACTGGTCAGGAGCCGGTCGGTTCGATGGGCGATGACACACCGACGGCGGTGTTCTCGGAGCACAGTCGCCCGCTGTACAACTACTTCAAGCAGCGTTTCGCAGAAGTGACTAATCCACCGATTGACCCGCTGCGTGAAGAGTTGGTCATGTCACTGACGATTTCACTCGGGCGGCGCGGCAACCTGCTCGAAGAGTCGGTACGCCACGCGCACTTGCTGCGGCTCTCCAGTCCGGTGCTGAACGACGAGCACCTGGCCCGCATCCGTGCTCACAACGACCCGGCGTTTGCAAGCGCGACGCTTGGCGCGCGCTTCTCTGCTGCGGAAGGCCCGGATGGTCTGCGTCGCGCGCTCGATCGATTGTGCCGGGAGGCCGAGGAGGCGATTGCCGCCGACAAGACGCTGCTGATCATTAGCGACCGTGGCGTAAATGAGGACACTGCTCCTGTACCGGCGCTGTTGGCCCTGGGTGCGGTGCATCAGCACCTGACGCGACTCGGTCTGCGCACCTCGGTCAGCCTGATTGTGGAAAGCGGCGAGCCGCGCGAAGTTCACCACCTGGCGTGCTTGATTGGCATGGGTGCCGAGGCGGTCAATCCATATGTGGCTCTGGCAACGGTGCGCAACATAGCCGCTGAGCGTGGCGAGGCCAAGAAGGGCAAGGCGGTCGAGAGCGAATCCGTCAGCCCTGATGAGGCCGAGCAGAATTTCATTCACGCGCTGGAAAAAGGGCTGCTCAAGATCATGTCGAAGATGGGCATCTCCACAGTAGACAGCTACTGCGGCGCTCAGATCTTCGAGGCGGTTGGCGTAGCCGATGAGGTGATTGAGTGCTGCTTCACTGGTGTGCCGTCACGGCTCGGTGGTATTGGCTTCGGCAGGCTCGCAACGAATGTGTTGGAGTTGCATGATGCCGCGTTTGCCGACCGGACGCCGCTGGCAGGATCGCGCACGAACCTGCCACATCCAGGTTTTTACAAGTTCAAGAAGGACGGCGAGTACCACGCGTTTTCTCCACCGGTCGTGCATGCGCTGCAGAAGGCTGCCCACGGCGGTGATTACGCGACCTACAAGGCGTACAGCAAACTGATCCACAGCCGCCCGCCGACGGAGTTGCGCGATCTGCTCGACTTTGTGGCGGCGGAGCCGATTCCTGTTGACGAGGTTGAGCCAGTGGAACGCATTGTGCGGCGCTTCTCGACGGCGGCCATGTCGCATGGCTCGACCAGTCTGGAGGCGCATCAGACGCTATCCATTGCGATGAACCGGCTGGGTGGTCTCTCCAATTCCGGCGAGGGTGGCGAAGATCCGGCGCGCTTCACCAATGAGCGCAACAGCACGATCAAGCAGGTCGCTTCTGGGCGCTTTGGTGTGACACCGGCATACCTGGCCTCGGCCAAAGAGTTGCAGATCAAAATGGCACAAGGCTCCAAGCCGGGCGAAGGCGGGCAGTTACCAGCCCACAAGGTGACCGAGGAGATTGCGCGCATTCGCCACACCACACCCGGCGTGTCGCTCATCTCGCCACCGCCACACCATGATATCTACAGCATCGAGGATCTGGCGCAGTTGATCTACGATCTCAAGCAGGTCAATCCGCGCGCGGCGGTATCGGTTAAGTTGGTCTCTGAGGCGGGTGTCGGCACGATTGCGGCGGGCGTTGCCAAGGGCGGCGCGGACGTGATCATGATCAGCGGTCAGTCGGGCGGCACAGGCGCATCGCCGCTGTCGTCCATCAAGAACGCGGGCGTGAACTGGGAGCTTGGCCTGGCCGAGACGCAGCAGACGCTGGTGCTGAATGGTCTGCGCGGGCGTGTGCGTGTGCGTGTGGATGGTGGCCTCAAGACCGGGCGCGACGTAGTGACGGCGGCCATGATCGGCGCGGACGAGTTCTCGTTCGGTACGGCGGCGCTGGTGGCGGAAGGCTGTATCATGGCACGTGCCTGTCATAGCAACACATGCCCGGTCGGCATCGCAACCCAGAAACCTGAACTGCGCGCCAAGTTTAGCGGCACGCCGGAGCAGGTCGTTCACTTCTTGCTGCACCTTGCGCAAGAGGTGCGCGAAGTGCTGGCATCACTCGGCGCGCGTTCGCTGGACGAGATTGTCGGGCGCGTAGACATGCTTCAGCAGATCAAGCGCGGCTACCCGGAGGCCGACACACTCAACCTATCGCGGCTGATTACGCGTGTGGATGAGATGGATGCGCCTCTATGCAACCGTGAGGAATGGAACGGCCTGATTGCGACCACTGAGTTGAATCAAGCATTGCTGTATGGGGCTGCGCCTGCGCTGGAGCGCGGTCAGCCGGTGGAATTGCACTACACCATTGCGAACGAGGATCGCACTGTCGGCGCGACGCTGTCCGGCGCGATTGGCACTCAGTACGGCAATGTTGGACTGCCGGAGGGCACCGTTACGGCCCACTTCACCGGCAGCGCGGGCCAAAGCTTCGGGGCGTTCCTGGCGGCTGGTGTACGGCTGGTGCTGAATGGGGAAGCGAACGACTATGTTGGCAAGGGCATGGGCGGCGGCGAAATCGTCATTCGTCCGCTGGCAGAGTCGCGCTACGCCACGCATGAGAACACTATTCTCGGCAATACGGTACTGTACGGCGCGACGGGCGGTGCGCTCTTTGCAGCCGGGCAGGCTGGCGAGCGTTTCGCAGTGCGAAACAGCGGCGCGGTCGCGGTGGTCGAGGGCGTCGGCGATCATGGCTGCGAATATATGACCGGCGGCGTGGTCGTGGTGCTTGGTACAACCGGGCGTAACTTCGCGGCGGGCATGACTGGCGGCCTAGCGTATGTGTTCGACGAGGAAGGGCGCTTCGACTCGCGCTGCAACACTGAGTTTGTGGACCTGCGCCCGCTCGACGAACAGGATGACGCCGACCTTCGGGCGCTGCTTCAGCGGCACCTGGAGCTGACCGGCAGTCCACGCGCCGCCGACCTGCTCCAGCGTTGGGACACAGTACGCGGTCAGTTCTGGCGGGTCCACCCACGCGCGCTTGAGACGGTGGGGCGCCCTGCAGCGCTGCTTAAGCTGCGTGAGAGCGTGTTGACGGCGATCGAGCGCTAAGTATCAAACGGGTAGCACAAAAAGAGGGCGACGCGCATGCGCCGTCCTCTTTTTGCTACTTGGATTACATAAAATTGCCTACGATTTACTGCGAGATTTACTTCGCCGTCCTGCGAATACACCAGCAATGAATCCAGCAATGCCGATGCTTGTTACGCTCGCGGATGGTTGTTGTGTCTTCGGCATGGGCACGGATGGCGGTACAGGTCGGCGCTGTGACGCTTGACCACTATGCGGTTCAGAGCCGCTATCGCGTGTCATGCCTTGATTGGCGCGCTCATCCTCGGTGACTGGCACAGCATCCGAACTTGGCTCAAGCTGCGAACCATGTTTGCGAGCGTATACCTGCGTAAATTCGGCACCGAAGAACAGAATTAGCGATGAATAGTAGATCCATGCTAATAGAATAACCAATGAAGCCGCCGCGCCATAGGTTGAGCCGAAGCTGCCGCGCCCAAGATAATAGCTGAGTGCAAAGCGACCAATCGAGAAGAGTAATGCAGTGAAAAGCGCGCCGACCCACACATCACCCCATTGAATTTCCACATCCGGCACGTACTTAAAAATAGCCGCAAACAGAAGCGTGGTTACGCCAAACGCAACAACAAAATTAATGATCCAGACCACGACAGTCGTAAGTATGTTCTGCCCGCCACCAGTGGAACCAGTAACAAAGCCGGTAAAACCACTAATTGCGGTACTGATGACGAGTGACACCAACAGCAGAAACCCAACGGCCAGCACCATGACCAGCGATGAAGCGCGTTGCTTCACGGTTCCCTTGATACCCAGGTCGGGATCGAGCTTGACCTCCCAGATAGTGTTCAATGAGTCCTGAAGTTGAACAAAGACGCCGGTGGCACCGATTAGCAGCGTAATAATACCAATAATGGTAGCTATGATATTGCCTGACTGGGTGCTTCCATTGTTGATCATGGTGCTGATAATGTCCCCAGCCTGCGGGCCTACCACGCCCTTGATCTGGCTGACCAACTGATCTTGCGCGTTGCTGCGCTTGAAGAAGAATCCGGCAATCGCGACGGCGATCACCAGGAGCGGCGCGAGCGAGAAGGCGGTGTAGTACGCCAACGCAGCAGCGAGGCGGGAGGCTTTATCGTCGCTCCATTCAGAATACGACTCCTTCAACAATGGAACAATATCTCCAGCTTTCATCATGTTGCTCCTTCAAAAAGCATGTGGATAGCATAAAAAGTTTTATTTGCTACTATGCAAGCTGCATACCAAGAAAAAAGCAGTTATTGGATCTTTTCCATGCTGCTGTTATACCCGCTCCTCGATCTGCACTTGTATGTTACATTGGTATACCTTCTGTTGTCAGGATCGCGTGCGCCATGCATACGAGAAGGCTGCATGTGGGATACAATACAGGTAATCTCAATCAGTATTTCGATTGCAAAGATGCTAATGATACTTTATGTGCCGTGCGACGATGCTGGCAGGATGACACGATAAGGAGGGTTGTGTATGGCGAGTAATCGTCCAATTGCCATTGGTGTGCTGACGAGCGGCGGCGATGCACAGGGCATGAACGCGGCGGTACGCGCGGTAGTGCGCACGGCGCTGAGTAAAGGCGTGGATGTGTACGCTATCTACGAAGGCTATGAAGGCATGATCGAGGGCGGTGAGCGCATTCGTAAGATGGCATGGGGTTCGGTCGGCGGCATTATCTATCGGGGCGGCACGGTGATTGGCACTGCGCGAAGCGCGGCTTTTCGTACCCGCGAGGGCCGGTTGCAGGCTGCGTTGAATCTGGTTGAACGGGGAATTGATCGACTGGTGATTATTGGTGGCGACGGCAGCCTGACGGGCGCGAATCTGTTCCGGCAGGAATGGACAGATCTGCTGGACGAACTCGTTGAGCATGGCACAATCAGCCGTGAGACTGCCGCGCAGCATCCGGCGCTGGCAATTGTCGGGCTGGTCGGCTCGATTGACAACGACATGTTTGGCACCGACATGACGATCGGTGCTGACACGGCGCTGCACCGTATCACCGAGGCAATCGACGCGATTAGCAGCACGGCAGCCAGCCACCAGCGCACCTTCGTGGTCGAGGTGATGGGCCGACACTGCGGCTACCTTGCGCTCATGGGCGCTATGTCCGGCGGCGCGGACTGGGTGCTTATTCCCGAAAGCCCGCCTGATGTGGACGACTGGGAAGCCAAGATGTGCGATGTCTTGCGCACGGGCCGTGAGGCTGGCCGACGCGACAGCATTGTTGTCGTCGCTGAGGGCGCGCAGGATCGGAACGGCAAATCAATTACCAGCGAGTATGTGCGGCAGATGCTGGAAGAGCGCATGGGCGAAGATGCGCGCGTGACGATTCTGGGCCACGTGCAGCGCGGTGGCGCGCCTTCGGCCTTTGATCGCAACATGAGCACACTGCTGGGCTACGCAGCGGTGGAAGAGGTGCTCCAGGCCACGACCGAGAACGAGCCGGTGTTGATCGGGCTACGTGAAAACCGCATCACCCACACGCCGCTGATGCACTGCGTTGACGAGACGCACGCAATTGCCGATCTGATTACACAGGGCAAGTACGATCAGGCTATGGATATGCGCGGCGGCAGCTTCAAAGATGCCTTCGCGACCTTTCGAACGCTCGTGCGCGCGTTGCCGCACCCGCCGACGCCGGGGCAGCGCCGTTTGCGCCTGATGATGCTTCATGCGGGTGGTCCCGCGCCGGGCATGAATACCGCCGCGCGTGCGTCAGTCCGGATTGGCATTGATAAAGGTCATGTAATGCTGGGTGTGCAGCGCGGCTTCCGCGGGCTGCTCAACGGCGAAATTGCCGAGCTTGGCTGGATGAGCGTGAATGGCTGGGGACCAGTCGGTGGCGCTGAGTTGGGAACGAGCCGCAAGGTGCCACGCGATGCTGAACTTCCCGCCATTGCTCAGGTACTCGAAGAGCAACATGTCGATGGCTTGCTCATGATTGGCGGCATGGCGGGCTATCATGCGGCGTACAAACTCTATTGCGCGCGCGAGCAGTTTCCGGCATTTAACATTCCGATCATCTGCATGCCAGTTTCGATTGACAACAACCTGCCCGGTTCTGAATTGAGCATCGGTGCAGACACTGCGCTCAACAACATTGTGGAAGCAATGGACAAGATCAAGCAGTCGGCGGTGGCAGCGCGGCGCTGCTTCATTGTGGAGGTGATGGGCCGTAACTGTGGCTACCTCGCACTAATGAGCGGGCTTGCGAGCGGTGCAGAGCGGGTCTACCTGCCGGAAGAAGGCATTACGCTGCACGATCTGGAGAATGATCTGAATTGCATGGTGGCGAACTTTGAGCATGGCAAGCGGTTGAGCCTGTTTGTCCGCAATGAGGATGCCAATCCAATTTATACCACGCAATTTATCTGTTCGCTGTTTGAGGCGGAGGGCCACCGCTTGTTCGAGGCGCGGCAGGCCGTGTTGGGGCACTTGCAGCAGGGCGGCAATCCATCGCCATTCGATCGCATTCAGGCTACCCGGCTGTCGGCGCGCTGTATTGATTTCCTTCTCACGGAGGCCGAAAAGGAGCAACCAGCCGGTTCGTTCATCGGGCTTGAAGCTGGACGAATCAAATTTCATGATCTGGAAGAATTTCCGAAGATGATTGATGCGGAAAATGACCGCCCCAGCGAGCAGTGGTGGATGGCGCTGCGCCCGATCGCAGCTTTGCTGGCGCAGGAGCATGAAAATGAAGGATAAAAGCAGAAGAAAGCGGGGAAAAGAAAAAGATGCTGTGCTGTTCTTGGTGCGCGAAGATAGTGTTTCAATCCTGACATTGGCGTAGATTTACGGCATGAGTAAGCAATCTTTCATACGTCATCCTTCATCTTTTGTCGACCAATGGTTCGCCAGGCGCGGCTGGACGCCGTTTCCTTTTCAGCGCGAGGTCTGGCGGGCCTATCTTGTTGGTGAGAGCGGTTTGATTCACGCCTCGACTGGCACCGGTAAGACCTATGCGGCATGGATGGGGCCGATTCTGGAATATATTGCAGATTGTAGATTGCAGATTGCAGATGTATCCTCTGCCCGAAACCAATCTACAATCTATAATCTGCAATCTGCAATTCCTCCGTTGCGTGTGCTATGGGTTACGCCGCTGCGTGCCCTCGCCGCCGACACCGAGGCAGCGCTGCGTGCGCCACTTGACGATCTTGGCCTGCCATGGACGCTGGAGACGCGCACCGGCGATACATCATCCTCCGCGAAGTCACGCCAGCGCAAGCGCCTGCCGACGGCGCTGATTACCACGCCGGAAAGCCTGTCGCTCATGCTGACCTGGCCGGAAGCGGCTGATTTGTTTGGCGATTTGCGCGCTGTCATCGTGGATGAATGGCATGAACTCATGGGCACCAAGCGCGGCGTGCAGACCGAGCTTGCGCTGGCGCGGCTGCGTCACTGGCGGCCACATCTGCGGACGTGGGGCTTGTCCGCGACACTGGGCAATCTTGACGTAGCATGCGATGCGTTGTTAGGCTTTCCGTTAGCCACTGAGCGCACAGAGAACACAGAGAAAAAAAGTCAAGATGCTCCGCCTTCTATCCGCTCTGTGTCCTCTGTGGCTAAAAAACGTCATATTATTCAGGGTCATGTTCCAAAGGCGCTACGGATCGATTCAATTATTCCCACACAGGTCGAGCGCTTTCCATGGGCGGGGCATCTTGGCCTGCGTCTGCTGCCGCAGGTGATTGAGGCAGTTGAGCAGAGCGAGAGCGCGCTGATCTTTACCAACACGCGCTCACAGACGGAAATCTGGTACCAGGCAATGTTGGATGTGCGGCCCGACTGGGCGGGCGAAATGGCTCTCCATCACGGCTCCCTTGGCGGCGCTGTGCGATCGTGGGTCGAGGCAGCCCTGCATGACGGGCGCTTGCGCTGCGTTGTCTGTACTTCCAGCCTTGATCTGGGTGTGGACTTCACGCCGGTCGATCGGGTGTTGCAGATTGGCAGCCCCAAGGGCGTGGCGCGCCTGCTCCAACGCGCCGGGCGCAGCGGACACCAGCCTGGCCGTGAAAGCCGCGTGACGTGTGTGCCGACGAATGCGTTCGAGCTTATTGAAGTCGCTGCCGTTCGACAGGCTGTGGCAGCCGGGCAGATCGAGGCGCGCTTACCAATCGAATGCCCACTTGATGTGCTGGTGCAGCATGTCGTTACTGTTGCGTTGGGAGGCGGTTTTGTTGCCGATGCGTTACTGGCCGAGGTGCGCACGACCTATGCCTACCGCAATCTCAGCACTGATGCGTGGGCATGGATACTCGACTTCGTGACGCACGGCGGTCCGGCACTCCAGAATTATCCGGAATACAACCGTGTTGTTGTGCAGGATGGGCGCTACGTTGTCACTGATGACGCAATTGCCAAGCGGCATCGCATGTCGGTTGGCACAATTACCAGCGATGCGGCCATGCGCGTGCAATTTTTGCGTGGCGACACGCTGGGAACAATTGAGGAATCGTTTGTGGCACGGCTGAAGCCAGGCGACAAGTTTGTGTTTGCTGGCCGCGTGCTGGAGTTTGTTCGCGTGCGCGACATGGTGGCGTGGGTGCGGCTATCGAACAGTCGTACCGGCGTGGTGCCGCGCTGGGCCGGCGGGCGCATGCCGCTTTCGAGCGAACTTGGCGCGGCGGTGCGGATGAAGCTGGACGAGGCGCGGCAGGGCATTTTTCATGATCCAGAAATGAGGGCAGTGCGCCCGATTCTGGAGTTACAGGCGCGCTGGTCGCGCATTCCCGCGCCGGATGAGTTATTGATCGAACGGCTCAAGACGCGCGAAGGCTATCACCTGTTCTTTTATCCGTTCGAAGGGCGGCTGGTGCATGAAGGGCTGGCGGCGTTGTGCGCCTACCGCCTGTCGCGGCTCCAGCCGATCACCTTCACACTCGCCGCTAACGATTACGGCTTTGAATTGCTCTCGCCCGAGCCCGCGCCGCTGTTTGCTGACGATGGACGATGGTCGCCTGTCCTGCCGTTCGACACGCTCACGAACCGCGACGTCGAAGGGATGGACGATAGATCGGGCGACTCTCCATTGCCGTGCTTGTTCTCGACGGAGGATCTGCTTGATGACATCATGGCGAGCTTGAATGCGACCGAGATGGCGCGGCGACAGTTCCGTGACATCGCCCGTGTGGCGGGTCTGATCATCCAGGGTTATCCCGGCGAAAAGAGCGCCCGGCAGGTGCAGGCGTCCAGCGGTCTGATCTATGACGTATTTGCGCGCTACGACCCAGATAACTTGCTCATTCAACAGTCTAGCCGCGAGGTGCTTGAGCGCCAACTGGAGCGCAGCCGCATGACCCAAGCCCTGGAGCGGATTGCTGCCGGACGTATTGTCATGATGGAACCTCCGCGTCCGACGCCATTGGCCTTCCCGCTGCTGGTCGACCGCATGCGCGATGGCGTCAGTTCGGAGAAGCTGGCAGACCGCGTGCGGCGCATGCAGGCACAACTGGAGCGAGTGGCGGATGCATAAGGTTATGTGATGTTATAGGAATTGATGCGAATAGAGATTCTTTTGTACAGAACTTTGAGCGATGAGGAGCTATTGTGCTGGGTTCGACCGAGTCCACTGCTCGCCCACTGGCTGCGAGCATTCCATCAACTGATCTGACCATGTTACTTGTCGTGCTGATCTGGGGCGCGAACTTCAGCGTCGTCAAGGTTGCATTGGCGCATATTCCGCCGCTTGCGTTTGTGGCGCTACGCTTTGCAATTGCTGGCGTCGTGTTGGGCTTCATCTTGTGGCGACGTGAGGGCAGGCTGCTGCCGCCGCGTAGCAGTTGGGTACGGCTGATTCTGTTAGGTGTCATTGGCAATACGTTGTATCAAGTGTTATTTGTGCTCAGTCTGGCTTACACCACAGCAGCCAACAGTTCGCTGCTGATTGCCGCGACACCTGCATTAGTTGCGTTGTTCGGTGCAGCTTTTGGCATTGAGCGGCTGACACGCGCCATCGCAGGCGGCGTGGCGCTGGCAATCGCTGGCGTGGCGTTGGTAGTGGTCGCTCGCGGTGTAGAACTATCATCGGCGACATTTACTGGCGACATGCTGGCGCTCGTCGCGGCGCTGTGTTGGGCATTCTATACGCTCGGCGTGCGGACGCTGGGCGCGGGATTGTCGCCGCTCTCAATCACCACGCTGACGACAGTCATTGGCTTGCCGGGTCTGTTGTTGATGGGCGGAACAGAACTGGTGCAGGTAGCATGGAGCGAGATTGGTTTCATAGGCTGGATGGGCATCGCTTACTCGTCGCTACTTGCGATTGTGCTGGCATATCTGTTGTGGAACACCAGTGTTCGCAAGGTAGGCAGTAATCGCACGGCAATCTTCGGCTGCGCTATTCCATTGGTGGCGACATTGGTCGCATGGCCGGTGCTTGGTGAGCAGCCGGTCCTGCTCCAGGGCATTGGGGCGCTGCTGATCATCAGCGGCGTGCTGCTCACGCGCCGCTCTTGAAAATAACTGCAAAGAACGCTAAGAGGAGATAAGCGACTATTCTTTGCGCTCTCTGCGGTAAATTAAACCATGCTTGACGTAACAATTGAGCTTGCTGGTGAGGAAGTGATGCTATTGCCAGAACGGGCGCTGTTCTGGCCGCGCGTCGCTACCCTTTTCGTCGCAGATACGCACTGGGGCAAGGCGGCAACCTTCCGATCTGCTGGCATCGCGCTACCCGGCGGCACGACAACTGATGACCTTGCCCGGCTGAGCGGCGTGCTCCAGCGCACCGGCGCGCGGCGACTGGTGTTGCTCGGCGATCTTCTGCATGCCAAAGCTGGGCGAGTATGGCAAACGCTTGATGCAGTGGCTGCATGGCGTGCCACATGCCCGCGGCTAGAAGTGCTGCTGGTGCGCGGCAACCACGATCGTCATGCGGGCGACCCACCACCGGAGTGGCGCTTTGCGGTTGTGGACGCGCCACATGTCATGTCGCCATTTGTGCTCCTGCACCAGCCAAACGAGCAGCCAGATGGGTACGCGCTGGCGGGTCACCTCCATCCAGGCGTGCGGCTTCAGGGCGCGGGACGGCAGCGCCTGCAACCGCCATGCTTCTGGTTCGGCGCGCATGTCGGCGTGCTGCCTTCGTTCGGTAGCTTCACTGGCATGGCAGTCGTCACTCCCATGCCGAGCGACCGCGTGTATGTAGTTGCGGACGATGCAGTGCTTGCGCTACGTTAGCTTTTTCGGTACACAACTTGCTGAGTAAATCACTGTTGCTTGTGTATAAGCAGTATATTGTAGGGCCGTTCAGCGGCGAAAGGAGCTACACCCATGTCGAATTCAGCACAAAAGGCTCAAGCACCCGCCAAGACTGCGTCGCCAGATGAGGCGCAAACAGCCAGCCCGGAGCCAACACCTGTTGACGAGCAGAGCGCGCATCAGGGTGCGACGGGACCCGAAATCATTCAGACTCTGCCGCCAACCAACGACACCAATACGGGAGCTGAGGATGTGAATACTGCTGCCGAAGAAGAAATTGATCCTGCGGATGAGATTACGCCAGGATAGCAGTCGCTTTTGGACGTCATGTACATGCCGTTGGATAATGTGGCAAGATCATGGCGGGCGGTTTTTGCGGTTACAGCTGAGGCGCAGTGGGCTTGCCGACGAGTTGCTGACGAACGGTAGCGGGTCGAGCAAGCCACAGAAGATGCCCAAGCAGCACGCAGAGCGCAAGGAGATTGACCACCGCGCACATCATTGGCAGCGGCGAGTTGGAGATAAAATCTCTGGCAGCGGGCCAGAAGCCACTCAGCATGCCAAGAATATTGAGCGTTGCCGTGGTAGCAAGCACCACAAACAGCCAGATAAGGCGTCGGTCGGCGGCAGCGGCCATACAGAGAAACGCCAGCGAAAGAAACAGATAACGCTCGTGGATTTGTGTGGGCAGGACAAAAAAGGCCAGCGCCAACGTCGCCGCGCTTTCGGCGCGCGCCACACGATCCGGCGGCGTAGCAATGCTATGCAGATAAGAAACGTTGCGATACTGAGCAGCAGTAGACCAATTCTGCGATAGCTGATCACATCCATGAAGAGGCCGCGATCAGAAATAGTTTGATCGCCAAATAGCAGGTACCAAAGATTGTATGCGCCGATGGTTACATGCGGAAAGCGCTCGGTTGAGCCAAGATAGGCTTGCAGCATGCCCTCGCCCTGACCTACAAGAATGAACGGCAGGCATGCGAGCGCGAGGACCACCGCCATGATCGCCGCGCCACGCAGCAGCCCACGACTGCCATGCAGTCGCAGCGTACTGACAAAGATCAGCGGCGCGAGCAATATTGCCTGCGCTTTCACCAGCAGCGCGGCGGCCCAGCACAGCCAGCTCCAGCGCCCGCCCGCGCGATCCAGCAGCGCCACCACGCCGAGCAGCGGCAACATCAGCGATGCATCGATCTGTCCCCACCATGCGACGTTCATCCACACTGGCGGCGCGAAGGTGTACAACGCGGCTATTCCCGCCGCGCCTGCGCTGCTGAGCCAGCGCCGCGCCCATGTATACAACACCACAATCGTTGCGAGGTCGGTCAACACGTTCGGTATTTTGAGCAATATCTTGGTGACATTCGGAAGCGGCGTAAAGTACGAGCCGCCGAGCAGCGGCACAAGCTCGCTGAGACCGCGTAGTACGTACAGGCGGATTGGCATGTAATCGCCGCCCAGCAAGTACGCGCCCGCCAATCCGTGCTCATGCATCAGCCACATGCGCCGTGCCGAAAGCTCCATGTCGCCGACCGGGTCCAGTGCGGCAAGAAACAGCAGACGGACGGCGAGCGAGGCAACCACCAGCAGTCCGATCACCAGCCATTCACGCCGCCAGACGATTGCCGTGTGCTCGTCGGGCTGCGCCGCATACACAGGCCACCAGTGCTCCACGACAAGTGCGATCATGCTTCCAACGGCGATGGGAACCAGAAACGTGTTGGTGAGCGCGTAGCGCCAGCCAACCGTGGCGACCCACAGCGCAATGGCAACCTGGCCGACAAGCACAATGCTTGCACTCGTCAGGCTGCGCCAGCCTGCCTGCCGCAGCAGCAGATAGACGGCGACGCTTGTAACAGCGAGCACCAGCAGCGTTTGCGGTGCTGGTGTACCAGTTCCGCGCACGTCAATGCTGCTGACAACCACGCCAATATCACGCTTGCGATCTCGCACGGTCGGCGACTGTATGGCAATGTCCAGTCGGTCACGTGGGCTGGGCGGCAGGAGCAGCGTGTAGGAGCGCAATTGTGGCCCTGCGTCGAAGGCGAACGTAACGCCGCCGCTTTGCACGCGCACGGGCGTCACCTTGCCCGGCCCTTTCACCATGGTTATGCTGACTCTGGGCGCGTTGCCGGGATTTGGCAGCGAGAATTGACCGTCACCGTTGGTCCAGCGGAAAGTGCCAGGCTGATCCGTAAATTTTTCAAGGTCGTTCATGCCCTCGCGTGGCAGCACCACCTCAGGCGTGTCCATGGTGAACGAGGTTTGATGCGGGGTGCGGCTCAGGAGCGTTGGAAGGAGCACGCCGCCGAGCACGAGCACAATGAGTGCAAGCAGATCAAGAGCCTGTTTGAAGAATCGATGTGTCACGGCGCTCATCACGTTGTCGCTGGCTGGGTAATGACCGCGACGCCCTGTGAGCCGGCAACGTATGCCGCCGCTGCCATGTTGATGAATAATCCATGCTCGACAACGCCGGGAATAGCGCGGACGGCAACACCAAGCGAGGCTGGATCGGCAAAGCTGGCAAAGCGGCAGTCAAGAATGATGTTATGCTGATCGGTTAGATACGGTTTGTCCGGCGCAGTCTGGCGCAGCACTGGCTCCGCGCCAAGCTCGCGGAGGCGGCGCTCGACCAGCACCTGCCCGAACGATACCACCTCGACCGGCAGCGGCGCGCGCTCACCAAGCTGCGTGACGAGCTTGGTATCATCGGCAACGATCACAAAGCGCTTAGCCGAGCATGCGACAATCTTTTCTCGCAGCAGCGCGCCGCCAAGTCCTTTGATCAGATTGAGTTTCGGGTCGATTTCATCAGCTCCGTCCATGGCGAGGTCCAGTGCGGGTTGCTCGTCGAGCGTTGCCACCGGCACACCTTGCTGCCGCGCCAGCGCCGCCGTCGCATCCGAGGTCGGCACGCCGACGATGTCGCGGAGCCGCCCGTCACGCAGCCGTTCGGCCAGGCCCAGCACGAGATAGCGCGCCGTGGTACCGCTACCAAGCCCCAGCACCATGCCGCTTTGGACCTCATCAAGCGCGCGCTCGGCGGCCTGTTGCTTATACTGTTCGAGGTTTGCCATGTCACGTTCCTACAACATGCGTCTGTGCCAACGAGACGCTTGATACAGCGCACAAGTATACGTCAAAGCCGAGATCCGTTCAATGTTAGTTTAGTGCGTCAGCGGCGTCATGGAGATCGACCCGTTGCCGAAAGTCGTGCTGAACCATTGCGCCACGCCTATGAAGGCAATGCTCAATACCAGCGCCCATGTCACCAGGCGGGCCGCGCGTCCATACGCCGCCAGCCGCCCCAGCACAATCGCAATAATTGCCAGCGCGAACGGCAGCGCGAAGTAAAAATAGCGCACTTGCACCGCCAGCAGCAGATCGACAGCGAGGTACAGCAACACCGTCAGCAGCGCGCCCAGCAACACGAACCAGCGCCCGCGCATGGCGCGGCTTCTGGCGAGCAGCAGTAAGCCGAACGGCAGCAGCGCCAGCCCAACATCGGTGTAGGACAATCGCGCGCCCTTGATCAGCAGCGGCGTCGCGCCGCGCAGCGCGCCGGTATCTTCGCTCCCGCCGATCACATTGGTCGCCGCGTGGCTGAGCATGATCGCGGCAATGTCAACGTACAGCAGCCCCAGCGCCAGCACTCCACCGGCAACGCAGATTCCAATCGTCCACCACACGGTGCGGGTAGGCCGTCGCAGCGATAGCAGCAGCATGAAGCCCATCCACGTAACGGCCAGAATGGCGACACCGATGTGCGAATAGATGCCGAACATGAGCATGAGCACGGCGAATCCCCATGTGCGCAGCCGTGGCGTGGGCGCGGCGGCGAGCAGCACGAGCGCCATCGGCGTAGTGAACCACTGGCCGAAAATCTGCGCCGAAAAGCAATACACCAGCGCCGAGAACGACGCGATATTTCCGGCATACAGCACCAGCGCAAAGCGTGCCGCGTGGCGGCTGCCGCCAAGCCGCCGCACCAGCAGCGCCACCAGAAAGGCGGTTGTGCCTTCCAGCAGCGCGATCGCGCCCTCCATGATGCCTGCCAGGTCGTTGGTGAACGTGAGCGCGGGCATCACAGCCAGGTACGGGCCGGTCGGGTAAATTGTCAGGCCGTTAGCAAATTCGCTCGACGGGCCAATGATGATCAGTTGGCCCTGCACCGTCATAGCCAGCCGTCCAACATTGCGGCCTAAATCCTGCCCGTCGAACGTCGGGTAGAGCACCGCCACCAGCCGAATCGCGCATGCTACCAGCGTGAGCGCCCACCACAGCCGAATCTCGCGCGGCGGCCCGGCCCAGAGCAGATGCTGTTCGGCGAGCGACAGGCCGATCCACGTCATGGCGGCCAAAGCCACGCCTGCAATCGTCAGGCTTGGCAGGTAGGCGTAGGCCAGCAGCAGCGCGCCGCTGAGCAGCGCGGCCAGCGTAATTGTCAGTAGACCCGCCACAATTGCCTGCAATCGCCAATGCGCACCTAGCCGCAGCGCAGTGAGTTGCACGGCGAGCAGTAGCCCAAGCTGCCAGCCGTACAGCGGCGCGGTCGGCAGCGGCATGGTCGTGCGCGGCATCGTTAACGCGAACGCTTCGATTTTCACGCCAAGCTGGCGCGAGTCGTTCGGTGGTGTGAAGGTCGGGCTGTGCAGGCCGAGCGCAAGTTCGCCAGGCATGTCGGGCGGCAGCAGCAGCGTGTAACGGCGCGGCTGTGTATCCGCTGTAACGGTGGTCCACGGCAGGCCATTAATTGTCAAGTGCAGTGGGCTAGCTTCGGGACGCCCGCCGAGATCAAGCGTGAGCAGCGCATGCGGCGTGATGCCGATTTGCCCCAGCATGAGCGTGCTCTGGCCGTTGGTCCAGCGATATGTCGTCCCTGCCGCGCTTTCTTGAAAATAGGCGTCTTGCAGAAAAAATTTGTCGCGGTAATTGCCGATAGTGACGCGGTAGGTGTTTGGATGCAGCGACAACAGCAGCACGTCGGCGGCAAGCATCAGCAGCGCCGTGGCAAGAAAGATTGCTAGAAAAGAGCGAGCGCTGCGCCAATGAACGAGCGCATGCTGTTCAACATTGGTAGCTGCTTGGCGTCGCACAGGTATGCCTGTGGCTGATTGTGCCTGCGATTTGGTTGTCATAACTTGTTTGCGCATAATCGTGTGCCGTCATTATACGGCAAGATGTGGCATGTGATGACGTTTGGCGGCCCGGCTATGTGCATGCATGTGGTATCTTTTGCAGTAGAATGGAAGCGTCACAAGAGAAACAGTGCAAGGAGGCATATCGATGCAGACAACAAAGTCAACACAAGGTCGCAGTGAACGAGTACCGTATCTTCAAAAACAAGGCAATGCCACACAGCTTTACGTGGATGGCAGCCCATTCTTGATCCTCGGCGGCGAGTTGCACAATTCAAGCTCGTCGAGTATCGAGTACATGAAGCCGATCTGGGAGCGCATGGTGGATTTGAACTTCAACACCGTGCTGGCTCCCGTTTCGTGGGAGTTAATCGAGCCGGAAGAAGGCCACTTCGATTTTGCGCTGGTCGATGGTCTGATTCAAGATGCGCGCCGCTACAATCTTCGGCTGGTCTTTTTATGGTTTGGCAGCTGGAAGAACGGCATGTCGAGCTATGTGCCACTGTGGGTGAAGAAAGATTACCGGCGCTTTCCGCGTGTCCAAATCAATGCAGGCGAGACGGTGGAAGTGCTCTCGACGCTTGCCGAAGCCAACTGGCAGGCCGACGCGCGGGCCTTCGCGGCGCTCATGCGTCACATCCGCGACGTGGACGGCGACGATCATACCGTGATCATGGTGCAGGTCGAAAACGAGGTTGGCGTACTGGGCGATTCACGGGATCGTTCCGAGGCGGCGAGCCGCGCGTTTGCGGGCCAAATACCGCAGGAGTTGCTTCAGCATGTTCAGCAGCGGGAGCTTGTGCCAGAACTGCGGGAGCGCTGGGAGCAAGCAGGTCGGAAGACATCTGGCACATGGGAAGAGGTGTTTGGTGCGGGGCCGGAAACCGACGAGATTTTTATGGCGTGGCATTACGCGCGCTACGTTGACCATGTGGCTGCCGCCGGCAAGGCCGAGTACGACATTCCCATGTATGTCAACGCATGGTTGAGCAGCCCCGAGCTACAGCCCGGCGATTGGCCGAGCGGCGGGCCGTTGCCGCACACCATGGACGTGTGGCTGGCAGGCGCGCCGCATATCGACATGCTGACGCCTGACATTTATCAGCCCAATTTCGAGGAGTGGTGCGAAAAATACACGCAGCATGGCAACCCGCTGTTCATCCCTGAGATGCGACACGGCGACGATGGCGCGCGCAATATCTTCTACGCTATCGGCCAGCATGAGGCGATTGGCACCTCGCCGTTCGCGGTTGACTCGATTGAAGATCCAAAGAACTCAGCGCTCAGCGCATCGTACCGCGCGCTGCAACAAGTGGCGTCGGTTATTCTCGCGCACCAGGGTGCGAACAACATGGTAGGCTTCCTGCTCGACGAGGAGCACCCCAACGCCACGCGGGTTCTGGGCGCGTATGAGCTAGAGATTGCGCTGGACGCAGTGTTTCAGTACAAGGCCGAGCTTGGCTATGGCCTGGTCATCGCCACTGGGTCGGGTGAGTTCGTTGGTGTCGGGAGCGGCTTCTGCGTCACCTTTCGTCCGATATCAGGTGTGGGGCATGTGGGCCTCGGCGCGGTTGATGAGGGTGAGTTCCGCAATGGCAAGTGGATCGCAGGTCGTCGCTTGAACGGTGACGAAAACGCGCAGGGTCTCAAATGGCGGTTTGGAATTCAGCGCATCAGTATTGAGCGCTGCACAGTGTATAACTACGAATAGTAACGAGGTAATCAATGGCTCCTTTGCGGGTCGCTTTAATTGGATGCGGCATCATCAGCGAGGCGCATATCAACGCGTATAAGCAGCATGCCGACCGGGCGCGTATTACAGTGTGTTGCGATGTGGACGAGCAAAAAGCCGCGCAACGCGCGGCGCTGGTGGGAGATGCCCGCGCGGTCACATCGTACGAGCAGGTACTGGCTGATTCTGAGATCGACGCGGTTGAAATCTGCACGCCGCATTTTTTACATACTGATCTTGTGGTCGCGGCAGCGCGGGCAGGCAAACACATCCTGTGTCAAAAGCCATTGGCGAACACGCTGGCCGAGTGCGACACCATGATCGCCGCTGCCAAAGAAGCCGGCGTCACGCTGTTCTACGGCGAAATAAATCACACGCTACCGGCGACTGTCGCGGCGCGGAAGCTCATTGAACAAGGACGGATCGGGCGGCTGGTGGGCGTGCAGGCGACCTACGCCCACTGGCAGGGCGGCACGTATCTGTCGACGCCCTGGCGCTACAATCCGGCGGTCGCTGGCGGCGGCCATTTGCTCGATGGTGGCATCCATTACATTACGATCATGCGCGAGGTTGGCGGCCCGGTTCATTCTGTGACGTGCTTCACGACGAACTTCCGTCAGGAGTTGGGCGGCGAGGATACTGCGGTCGTTAACATGCGCTTTGCAGGCGGCCATCTGGGAACGCTGTTCTCGTCGCATGCGGTCGGCATGTGGTTTTCGGAGGCAAACTTTGTCGCATTTGGTACGGAAGGTTTTCTCACAATTGGCGGACGGCACGGCGCGCTCGTGCTACACCGACGCGACCTGCCAAACGGTCACGAAGTCGTTTTAGCGGAGCGCGGCGATCCGTTCGCTGACATGATCGGGCGCTATCTTGACACGGTGGTAGACGGCGCGCCGAATCTATCGCCGGGCGAGGTCGGGCGCGAGGATTTGAAGATTGTGTTAGCGGCGTATAAGTCGGCGGAAGCGGGCCGGGAAGTACGTCTTGATGAGGTCGAGGCGGGCAGACGTTAGCTGCGATAGCGATGGTAAATTGGGGTAGTGGCTCAACGGCGGCGGATAGCAATCTCGAGGTTGTAGCGCTGCAAAAAGAGGTGTAAACAAATCCAGTGCATCACAAACGACTTCGAGAACGAGAGCGTTTTGCGAACGTAGCGACCAAGCCGCTGACGAAGTGTGTTATTCCACCGCTCAATGTGATTGGTTTGGCCCTGCTCCTTGCCGCTCGCTACGTGCTGCCCATCGGGAATAACTTCCTGATACGCTTCCCAAAAGTCGGTATAACAGAAATCAGTTCGATACTCAAGTGGAATAGAAATCCATAACCGCCAGCACGTGGCCCGAGAACGGTCGCCTATCGCCACACCAACTACTTGACGTGTCGCGCGACACAACGCCACCCAGGCATAGACCTGATTCTTCTTGTTGCCCACGTATGACCATACCTCGTCGATTTCCAGGTCACGAGTGCTACGGTCAGACGGGTCGGGTGGCAGGACCGTGGAACTTAGTGGCGGGAGTTCGGCCCCTTTTTTTGCAACCACGCCGTAACCGTGTTGCGGGAGATGCCAAACGTTCGTTCGAGGCCGCGTAGACTTGAGCGTTCCTGATACGCCCGTAAAATCTCCTCGCGCCGTTCAGGAGTATAGCCATTGGGTTGGGGTGATTCACGGCTTTGTCGCTTGCAACTTCGACAGATGTAACGCTGTTTACCATTTGCGCTACGACCATTTCGTACCAAGTTCTCGCTCCCACAATGGCGACACATCATCACAAAACTCCTGACACTTTTTCTTTCCTTTTCTGCCTTCACTATACCTTATCATTCTGCTTTGCGCCACTACCTAAATTGGGAGTGCTGCACGTCTGATGATAGACTATATGAAGGCTAGCTTTACCGTATGACTATCCGCACTCTAGAACACCATCACCATGAAGTGCAGCATTCTCGGTAAATAAATGGCATTGAATTTTACACGGAAAGAGGTAAAATACCTATCGGGCGCTTGTGGCATCCATACGTTCATGCTAGAGAATGAACTAGCGTATCTGAATGCTTTTCAGAAAGCTTCTTAGTGGTACACGGTCTTCCCGTGCGGAAACGCGTGCGGCAGCCATGCCCACGCAGCTCGTCTTGGTCACGTAAAACATCGCATTGCGTACCGCTCGTCTAGGAATGGTTGCCTGCCGTCCGTTCATTTGCAGTTCTGGGACCAGTGAGGCGACAATCGCCCACTCCCGGTCGCTCAAATCGGTACCTGACACTGACCGATGACGACCGTGCTGCCGCGCCCCATGCGCACAGGTGAGATAGCAAAGCAACACTATGCCGATGAAAAGCTCGGCGCGTGTGCCTGGCTAGCCCCTATCGACCCGCTTACAGGACGCCGGCTGGAACAGGTGCCGCCACAACGCACCAAGCGCGAGTTCACCCTGTTTTGCCAGGCGCTTGCCGCTCAGTACCAACATGCGACATACTTCTACAGAAACGCAAACAACCCCGGCAACCAAAGCCAGGGTTGCATCACATGAGCATAGCGCTGCTAAAACGGCACGTCTTCGTTATCGTCGGTCGCGGTTGCCACCAACATGCGATCAGTAGTGCCTGGACGTGGGTCGAGAAACACAACTTCGTCGGCGCGCACGAACATCTTGGAGCGACGGTGACCAGTCTCGCGATCTTCCCACACATCAGTGCGCAGGCTGCCCACTACCATGACGCGGCTGCCTTTGTGTAGCGCATCGTTGCAGCGCTCGGCCAGGCGATCCCACGCCTCCACGGTTGTCCAATCCGTCTCAAACTCGCGCTCACCTTCAGCATTACGCCCAGCATGCCGCTTGGTGGCGACGCGAAACTTGCACACCGCCGTGCCGCTCGGTGTGTAACGCATCTCCGGGTCAGCGCCCAGATTGCCCAGCAACTCAACGCGATTCATTGTGCCTTTGACCACGCTCATACTTTGTACCTCACAGGTTATACATCGGTTGCCCAACAGCGGGCTTTGTATGTATACCGCATCGGCAGGTCGAAAGATACGGGTAGAAATAGTAAGGGCGAAGCATGTGTGAAATGCTTCGCCCTTACTCTTAAGGTAAGAATAACTTACAATGCTGGCTCATGAGTGGCACGGCGCGGTTGTGCAGGTCGCTGAAGTTCACGTAGCAAAGCCGAGGCCTGTTCGTAGCTCAATTCCTCGGCTGGCACGCCGTAGCGCTGCTGTGCCTCAGCGCTGAGGTCAAGGTGATGCTGCTGCGCCAGCCGTTCCAGCGCGCTGATCTGCCGCTCGTTCGCGCGAGCGACGCCGCCGTTTGCGCGGGTACCATCGTTTGCAGGCGCTTCGGCGCGCTCAACACGATTGCGCTGGCCGTCGTTGTACGAGCCGCGCTCCTCCGACAGGCGCTTCAGGCCGTCAATAAATGTGCTGGCCTGCCCTTTCGTCATTGTCACCAACTCAACACTGTTCTCGCCTGCGTAGGTTGCCAACTGCTCGTTTGACCAGCCGAGTGTGTCCTGCAGCGTGGCGATGTAGTTGCGCTGCTTGTCGCTGGCTGGCGAGTCGGGATCGCGCACGGTAATCGCGGGCTGCGGGCCGGCCATCTCACGTATGTGCGTGGTCTGCGCCTCGATTGCCTCGCGCTGCGCCTGATAGATGCGCATGCCAAGGTCAACCGCCTGAGCCACTTCCTCGTCGGTGGCGTCGATTGGCAGCGTGACGGTCTCTTCCAGCGTGATAAAGTCTTCGCCGATGCGGATGGCAGCGCGATACGTGCGCGAAACTATGCGCTCGTCGCCGCCTTTGCGGGTGGTAGCCATGCTGTTCCTCCTGTCCGGCTGCTCAGGGCTGACGCAAGCAACCGGGCAATTCATTACTCTTGCTTGTGTTTATGTACTCGTACTTGCGTGCTTCGTCGGTCGCTCCAGCCCAGCAGCGCCGCAGAAACAGGAAATCATGACCTCAATAGTATAGCACATTTGTTCGCTCTTTTCAAGCATGATATTTGCTGATTCCGCATCGGTATGCTACGATACGGAGCTACCTGTTGATATTCAACGCAAGATATTATGTCCATGTCTAAGAGTATGACACATGTTCAAACATAACATTTTGCGTATTGATAACGAGCATGTCCAACGATGAAATTGTCGTGCGTGGCGCGCGCGAACACAACCTCAAAAATATCGACGTCGTCATGCCACGCAACAAGTTCGTGGTCATCACCGGGCTGTCAGGCTCCGGCAAGTCGACGCTGGCGTTCGACACCATCTTTGCCGAAGGTCAGCGCCGCTATGTCGAATCGCTCTCGGCTTATGCGCGGCAATTTTTAGGCCAACTTGACAAGCCAGATGTTGATGCGATTGAAGGCTTGTCGCCCGCCATCGCAATCGACCAGAAGGGCGGCAGCCGCAACCCGCGTTCGACGGTCGGCACGATCACGGAAGTGTACGATTACCTGCGGCTGCTGTTCGCGCGCGTCGGGCGCCCGCACTGCCCGATCGACGGCCAGCCGCTTGAGCGCCAGACGGCGCAGCAGATGGTCGACGCGGTCCTGAGCCTGCCAGACGGCAGCCGACTGCTGCTGCTTGCGCCGCTCGTCCATGATCGCAAAGGCGAGCACCAGAAGGTGCTGGATGACGCGCGGCGTGCTGGATTGGTGCGCGTGCGTGTAGACGGCGATGTGCGTGAGCTTGACGATGAAATCAAGCTCGATAAGCATAAAGCGCACTCGATTGACGCGGTGGTGGACCGGCTGATTATCCGACATCCCGATGAAGGTACAAGCGTTGAGAATCACCCCGACCGCATCCGCATCGCCGACTCGGTTGAAACGGCGCTGAAGCTGGGCGATGGCATGCTGCTGGTCCAGATCGTGAACGGGGAAGAATTGACCTTCTCCGAACAATACGCATGCCCGACCCATGGCCCGATCAACCTGCCAAAGCTGGAGCCACGCGCATTCTCGTTCAATTCGCCGCAGGGCGCATGCCCAACCTGCGACGGCCTTGGTGTGGTGCAGGAGATTGACCCCGATCTGGTCATGCCCGACCGCAGCATCAGCTTGAGTGAAGGCGCGATTGCGCCATGGCAGCAAGCCAGCAAGTCACAGCGCCGCTACTTCGACGATCTGATTGAGTCGTTGGCCGAGTACATGGGCTTCTCCACTACCACTCCAGTGCGCGAACTGCCGCCCGAAGTCGTCGGCACAGTGCTGTACGGCTCGAACGGCGATGTGATGCCCTTGCGCTATCAGTTGCGGGGTGAGACGCGCGTGGTCGAAGGGCCGTTCGAGGGCGTGGTGCCATCATTGCGCCGCCGCCTGAGCGAAGCGACCGACGAGAGCGAACGCGCCCAGATCGAACAATACATGACGCCGCGCACATGCTCGACATGCAACGGCGCGCGGCTGCGGCCCGAACTGTTGGCTGTCACGGTGCTGGAGCGCAACATTGCCGAAGTGTCGGCGCTGCCTGTCACCGAGACGCTTGCGTGGGCCACATCACTGTTAGACGAAGGACGAAGGACGAAGGACGAAAATGAAATAGGCGTAGATCCTTCGTCATCCGTCGTTCGTCTTTCGTCCCGGGAGCGCATGATCGCAACGCCTATCCTGCGCGAAGTGCGGGCGCGGCTCTACTTTCTCATTGAAGTTGGCCTAAGCTACCTGACGCTCGACCGCCCGGCGACAACATTATCTGGCGGCGAAGCGCAGCGCATCCGGCTGGCGACGCAGGTCGGCTCGGCGCTGACCGGCGTGCTGTACATTCTCGATGAGCCGTCGATCGGGCTGCACCCCCGCGATCATGGGCGGCTGCTCCAGACATTGCTCCATCTGCGCGATATCGGCAACAGCGTGCTGGTAGTCGAGCATGACGAGGAAACGATCCGCGCCGCCGATTGGATCGTGGACATTGGGCCGGGCGCAGGCGAGCATGGCGGCGAACTCATCGTTAGCGGCTCGCTCGAAGATGTCATGGCTGATCCGCGCTCGATTACCGGGCAATTTCTTAGCGGCAAGCGGCGGATTCCGGTGCCACGTCGCCGCCGCTCCGGCGATGGGCGCAAGCTGGTGATCAAGGGCGCGCGCGAGCACAACCTCAAAGACATCGACGTGACGTTTCCGCTCGGCACGTTCATCTGCGTGACCGGCGTGAGCGGCTCCGGCAAATCAACGCTGATCAATGACACGCTGTACGTTCGCATGGCGCAATTGTTGTATGACGCCAAGACGCGGCCCGGCGCGCATGACGGTATTCGTGGCACCGAATATCTGGACAAAGTCATCGCCGTGGACCAGACGCCGATTGGCCGCACGCCGCGCTCGAACCCGGCCACCTACACCAAGGTGTTCGACCCGATTCGCCAACTGTTTGCCCAGACGCCCGAAGCACGCGCGCGTGGCTACGACGCCAGCCGCTTCTCGTTCAACGTCAAGGGCGGGCGCTGTGAGCACTGCCATGGCGAAGGGCTGATGCAGATCGAGATGCAATTCTTGCCCGACCTGTTCGTGCCATGCGAGGTGTGCGGAGGCACGCGCTACAATCGCGAAACGCTTGATATTCATTATCGTGGCCAAACCATTGCCGATGTGCTCGGCATGACCGCTGAGGAGGCAGCAAGCTTTTTTGAGCGCGTGCCAGCCATCCGCGAAAAGCTCCAGGCGCTGATCGACGTTGGCCTTGGCTATGTGCGGCTCGGCCAACCAGCGACCACGCTGTCGGGCGGCGAGGCGCAGCGCATCAAGTTGGCGACCGAGCTTGGCCGCCGGGCGACCGGGCGCACGTTGTACATTTTAGACGAGCCGACCACTGGCCTGCACTTCGCCGATATCGAGCGGCTGCTGGCGGTGTTGCAGCGGCTGGTCGACGCGGGCAACACGGTGCTGGTGATCGAGCACAACCTGGACGTAATCAAAAGCGCTGACTATGTGATTGATCTGGGGCCGGACGGCGGCGCAGGCGGTGGTTACCTTGTGGCGGCTGGCACACCGGAGCAGGTCGCAGCCGTGCCAGAGTCGTACACCGGCCAGTATTTGCGCGACGTGCTGCGGCAGTAGAGGCTGCTACTCGCCCCGCGCGAAGTCCATGCCTTCCAGATGCGCGGCGTCGTTCAGCCGCGTCAGCCGCCAGCCATTCGAGCCATAGCGCAGCTCGGTGAACGAGCCGTTATCGAGCCACATGCGCCCGAAGTTTCGCAGATCGAGATCGATCACGTGACACAACAGCGCGCGGATCGTGCCGCCATGCGACACCGCCAGCACGGTTTCGTCGGCGTGGTGCGCGGCGTGAATGTCGTTGAGCGCCTGGAGCGCCCGCTGCTGCAACTGCGCGTAGGATTCGCCGCCAATCCGCACGGTGCGGGCCGGGTCGCGCTCGTACTCCTGCATGTGCTCCGGGAAGCGCCGATACAATTCCTCCGGCGTTAAGCCTTCCCACTGACCGACATCAATTTCGCGTAGATCGGGCATGGGTTGCGGCTTGAGTTTCACCGCCTCACCAATGATGTCCGCCGTTTCCGATGCGCGCAGAATATCACTCGTGTACAGCGCCGTCGCATCGTAGCGCTTCAAGCGCTCGCTCGCCTTACGCGCCTGCATGCGGCCACGCTCGTTCAGCGGCACGGCCACGTGGCCTTGATAGCGCAAGGTGCTGTTCCAGTCCGTCTCGCCATGGCGAATAAGAATAAGTCGCATAATCCCTCAGTCAAACGTGTATTACTAAAAATGAACTATCCAGCTAGATTGTACATCGCTCGCCAAGCCCGATACACCTCGCGATAATCATCGTGCGTAAAGCAGACCGTGCGTGCCCCAACGCGCTCGCTGCCCGGCGTGAGCGCGGCCATGTCAGCCTGGCTGCTCTTCATGAACTCGACTTGCAGGCGGACCGGCGACTGCGGGCGCAGCGGCTTGCCGATATTCGCCAGCGCCGCCTGTGCGCCGTCGCGGATGAGGTTGCGCGCCCGCTCCAATGGCAGGCAACGGGCAGCTGTGCGGCTAATCGCTTCCTTGACCTGCGCGGTCATTACATTGCCAAGTAGCGCCTCCGCCTCGGCGGCTATCGTCTGGTCGCCGGTGACGAGCGCGACCGGCACACCATAAGAGCCAGCAAACAGCGCGTTCAATCCAAGCTCGCCAACCACAAGATCATTCACTGTCACGCGGTAAATCGAATTCTCCGTAAACGTGTGGTCGATTGTTGCCGGAGTGCTGCCTGCCATGGCGTGGTAGCCAACGCAGAACATCGCATCGAACGAGTCGTTCAGCCCTTGCACCATGGAAAAGGGTTTAGGCGTACCCGAGATCAACTCCGCCGCCGGATGTAATTCTTCCAACTTGATGTTGCGCATCTCCCAATGCGAATCGTTGACGACGATGTATGTCGCGCCGCCCGCCAGCGCGCCTTCAATCGCGGCATTGACATCGCCGACCATCAGCGTGCAGGCGCGCTCGTACTCGCGGGCGCCCGGCTCGGTCTGATCAGCGTGGACAATGCCCGAAATACCTTCCATGTCTGCCGAAATATAGACGCGCATGTCGCTCCCGTTTTCTTTTCGCCACAAAGATCACACTCATTATACTGCATCATGATAGGTGGGGTTACCCGGCGCAGCATGATGCACATGAGTATACAAAAGCCTCCCGCACATGAAACGTGCGAGAGGCTCCAAAAGGTACGGTTCACAGGTTATGGCGCAGGCGGTTGTCCATCGCCCGGCTGCGGCACGGGCGGCGCGGCGGGCTGCGGGTCCGGCGCGCGGATGCCGAGTACAATCGTCGTGCCGGGGACAATTGGTTGGCCGGCTGACGGAATGGTACTTACTACTGCGTAGGGAGCGAACTGATCGTAGATCGCCGGAATGCGCTCGCGCGTCTGATAGTCGACATAAATGTAATTTGTGACACCCATCGCCGCCAGCCGTTCCTTGGCCTGATTTTCGCCAAACTTACGCAGATCTGGCATGATCACCGAACCATACTGACCAGGTACTGGCTCGGGCGTCGGCGCGGGCGTCGGCTGGATCACAGAAGCATATTGTGCCTGCGTACACACTGGAACGTTGCCGCCTGCCGAGCCACCCGACCAGACATAGCGCACTTTCTCGTCAGGATCAGACGGTGGCGTCTTCCAGATATTGATTGTCGTCGCAAGACCGGACGGAATTGTCATGCCAGCCGTCGGTTGGCAGTAACTTCCTGAATTGCCGTTATCACCCGAGCCGGAGAGTCGCATCACAGTCACCTTTTGGAATGAGTTGCAGCCAAGACGACTGGTATCAGACGTAACTTTCAACATATCGGGCGAGAACAGTTCGCGGTTGTAGTTGCCGAACGGGCCGGGCAGCGAACAGATCGGGCGCGTTTGCACGTCCGACGGCATGGTGAAATTCAGTGGTAGCTTCCCATTATATGGTTCGGCCAGCACCTTCTCGAATGCTGGCGTGGCGAACAGCGTCTCCATGACGTTATGCCAGATCTCGCCACCGCCCTGAATACTCTCGACCTCGGCGGTCTTTTCGTTGTTGTTGTTGCCGGTCCACACGCCCACTGTGACATACGGCGTGTAGCCAACTGCCCACGCGTCGCGCCAGTCGTTGGTCGTACCAGTCTTGACGGCGGCGGGCCGCGACAGCTTGAGCCGGCTGTTCAAGCCCCAGATAGCTCGACGAGCGTTGTCATCGCTCAGCATGTCGGAAATGATCGCAACGTGATCTTTATTGAGCACCTGGTCGCCAACTTTTGCGCCAGTGACATTATGATTTACATCGAACGGCAACTCTTCGCCTTTGGCATTGACGATCCGCAAGAAGGGCTGCGGCGGATAATAACGCCCGCCACTGGCGATTGTGTTGTATGCCGTGGTAAGGTCCAGCGGCGTGACTTCGCCACCGCCGAGCGTCAGCGACAGGCCATACACATTCGCGCCGCGCTGCAGGCCAGTAATGCCTGCGCGATGCAGCAGGTCGATTGTATTCTGAACACCTGCAAACTTAAGCGCCTTGACGGCTGGCATGTTCAACGAGTTTGCCAGGGCTGTACGAATACGCACCGGGCCGTTCCATCTACCGTTGTAATTCTCTGGCTTGTATGGGTCTTTCCCAGCGGTAAACTCAGTCGGAACGTCCCACAGCAGCGAGGCTGGCGTGAGGCCGTGGTCCATGGCCGACAAGTAGGTAAATGGTTTGAGCGCCGAACCCGGCTGCCGTTCGCGCACGGTCACGTTGACCTGGCCGTCCAGCACATTGCCGTCGTGCCCGGTCGTTGAAGGAACCACCGAATTGTAATCAATACTGCCGACCATGGCCAGAATCTGGCCAGTGTTTGGTTGCATCACCACCACGGCGGCATTGTGAATGTTGCGCGCTTCCATCTCGGCAATGCGCTCTTTGGCTTTTTGCTGCACCATCTGCTGAATGTTCAGATCGAGCGTGGTATACACCGACAAACCCAGGTTTGCGAATTGCGGGCCGTACTGCTCTTCGAGCAACTTCCGCACGTAGAACACAAAGTGCGGTGCATTAAGCGGCACATCCTGACTGGCAAATTTAAGATCCTCAGTGGCGGCGCGGCGCGCGTCAGCCTCGGACACATAGCCTTCGTCAACCATCTGGGTCAGCACCGCGATCTGGCGTGCCTTGGGCGGTGCTGTGTCCTGTGGAAGCTGGTAACTCGGATCGAGCCAGCCCTGCTTCAGTGACACACCCTTCAGCACATTATCTTCCAGGTAGTTAATCGGGTCGTATACACTCGGTAGCTGCGGCAGACCGGCCAGCAGCGACGCCTGCGCCAGCGTCAAATCTTTGGCATGCGTGCCGAAGTACACTTCGGATGCTGCTTCAATCCCATACGCCAGATTGCCGTAATAGATTTCGTTCAAGTATAAGTTCAGAATGTCATCTTTTGAATACTGGCGGGTCAGCTCCTGCGCCAGCACAATTTCTTTCACCTTGCGCTGGTACTTGTTTTCGTCCAGCCGCTCAGTGTCGGTCAGCACCACGCGCTTGATCAACTGCTGCGTGATCGTGGACGCGCCGCCAGTTACCTCGCCTGCGTCAAGACTGCGCCCAAGCGCCTTGGCAATGCCCCCGAAATCCACGCCCTCGTTCTGGTAAAACGTTTTGTCTTCGATGGCAACTGTGGCATGCATGAGACGCGGCGAAATTGCGCTCAGCGGCACCTCGGTGCGCTTGCCAGAGCCGAAGAACTCGTACAACAACGTGCCGTTGCGGTCGTAGATGCGGGTGGTCTGGAATGAATCATGCTGCTTGATCTGCGCCAGGCGCGGGGCGAGTGACTCGCTCAACTGGGCGTACGCGCCATATGCGCTGCCAACGCCCGAAAGCGCCAGCACTGCGGCGATCACGGCCAGGCCAAACATCAGCCGCAACGCCCAGGAGGTCGCGCTGGTTCCGCGCTTTGGCTCTGGCCGCAGCATGCGTGGCACCGGACGATGGCGCGGGACGGGACGACCGGCGAGCGAACGTCGAAAGAAGCGATGGTTCCGATACTTTGGTTGCATATGCCTCGTAAACTGTTCTCAAACATTATGGAGCTGTGGTTCCACTACAATGATTGTCTATGGAACCAACCAACTCAGTTAAGCGTCCTAATTCCTGGACACTGGAAGGAATTGTACCATGCCCGTGTCGAAGGGCAACCGTACTATGCCTGATACTAAACTGAAATCAAGCTTCGTGGGCTTCATAAAAGCACGGCAGCCAGTAAATATCAGCATGCCGCCACGTTTGTATAATTGATATACACGCTACGATGTGCTGTACTATTCATGCAGCATGCTGACATTACGGGCGGACTCATGATATTTCCTCAGGATTTACAAGGCCGGCAGCTTGGCCGATATCAAATCACAGGCGTTCTTGGCCGGGGCGGCATGGCGGCCGTCTACCGTGCCCACGATACAGGGCTGCGCCGCGACGTCGCGCTGAAGGTGCTTTACCCGCACTACGGCACCGACCCATCGCTGTTGGAGCGCTTCCAGCGCGAGGCAATCACAGCGGCGCGCCTCGACCATCCCAACATCGTACCGATCTATGATGTCGGCGAAGAAGATGGCTTCGTCTACATCGCCATGAAGTTGCTCCACGGGCGCTCGCTGGCCGACCGGCTGCGCGAAGAACCAATCCTTCCGGTAGAAGAACTTATACCGATCGTCGAGCAGATCGCGTCGGCACTGGACTACGCCCATGCGCGCGGCGTGATTTACCGCGACATCAAGGCCGGCAACATTCTGCTGGAGCCGCCCGACCGCGTGCTGCTGGCCGACTTCGGGATTGCCAAATCGCTCGACGCGCCTGGCATGACCAGCACCGGCGTGTTGATTGGCACACCCGGCTACATGGCGCCTGAGCAAATCGCAAATCAGGCCGTGGATGGCCGCGCCGATATCTACGCGCTAGGCGTGCTGATGTTCCGCGCCTTGACTGGACGGCTGCCCTTCGAGGGCAGCACCGAGCAGGTGTTGCTCGGCCATTTGCACGGCACTGTGCCTGACCCGTCCATGCTCGTGCCATCGCTGCCGGTTGCGGTTGACGCAGTGATGCAGAAGGCGCTCGCGCGCCAACCAGCGCAGCGCTATGCTAAAGCTAGCGAGTTTGTACATGCGCTTCGTGTCGCGCTTGGCATTGACATGCCAACGCCGCCTCCAGCACGCCGCGGCTTTGAAGGACGCGCCGTGGTGCCGACTGTGGCGGCCAATCAGTATGTTCAGCCACGCATCGGTGCTGATGAGCCGACCCGCCGCGGCACGGCTGCGCCGCCTGCTCGGTCTGCCGTTGCGAACCAGCGCACCCAACCCGACGATCCGACGCTGCGTGGCACTGTTGCGCCATCGCGCGCGCGCACGGCCACCAGCATGCCTGCGCCGGTGCAGCGGAGCTTTCCCGCATGGCCCATTATTCTGATAGTGCTCATGCTGCTGGGCGGTGGAGGCTATGTGCTCGCCAACACGTTACAAAACCACGATGGAAGCAACGCTGGCGCCGCCATTGCGGCCCTGACTTACACGCCAACATTAGGCGTGCCGACGCTCATTCCAACCAGCATGCAGCCAATCGAGTCCACCGCAGTGGTGGTGGTCGAACCAGCAACTGCCGCGCCAACCAGCGCGCCAACTGCGGCAGCAGCGCCGACTAGCGCGCCAACCACACAAGTGGCTGCGCCAACTGCGACAGCAGCGCCAACAACTAAGCCAGCGGCCTCACCAACAACGCAACCGACCAGCAAGCCAACCAGCGCGCCGACGAACGCGCCACAACCAACGGTCGCGCCGACAAATACGTCGCAGCCAACGAATACAGCGCAGCCAACCAGCGCGCCGACCGACACACCCGCGCCAACCGAAGCGCCCGCGCCGACTGAAGCACCTACCGAAGTCGCTGGCACATCATGCGAGATTACTGTGACAGGCGGCTTCGGCGCATTGCTGGAGCAGCGCGTCGGCGTGCAGCAGCGGCTCGGCTGCCCTACCGCGCCCGAGCAGGGTGGCGACGTTGCCGAGCAGCCGTTCGAGCAAGGCAGCATGTTGTGGTTCAAAAACAACAACACAATCTATGTGTTTGTCGGCAAGAATGCCACCGGCAAACATCTTGATTTTCCGCCCGATCAGCAGCAGGGGCCGGACGATCCACCAAGCGCCACACCGCCGCCGGGCACGCAAGCGCCCGCCAGCGGCTTCGGTCTGGTGTGGGATTCGCATGCCGATGTGCGCCAGCAGATTGGCTATGCCACCGCGCCGGAGGCTGGCCCATTCGCCGGCGCGTACCAGCCATTTGAGAACGGCGTCATGCTCTTCAGTCCCAACGGATTTGGCGACGGAAAGACTATTTACGTGCTGTACAAGAATGGGCGCCTGGAGCAGTACGCCGACCCAACACGATGATCATGAGTTATTACGACGATGTGTACGAAATTGTGAAGCGCATCCCGCCCGGCAAAGTCTCGACCTATGGCCGCATCGCGCAGATCACGCCTGTGCCGCGCGGCGCGCGCGGTGTCGGCTGGGCGCTGGCGGGTCTCGGCCCGGAACGCAATCGTGAGGTGCCATGGTGGCGCGTGATCAACGCGGCGGGGCGAATCAGCAACGAGTTCAATGCCGCGCTTCAACGCGAATTGTTGGAGGCTGAAGGCATCAGATTTGACGAACGCGGGTATGTTGATTTGCAGCGGTTTTTGTGGGAAGAAGAGTGAGCACAATGAGCAACCGCTATACTCGTTGTGCTCATGTTTATTACTTTGTTGGGTTTGTAGCCCTAACTCATAAGTAAATAGCGCCAGTTTACATCTTTCACAGCCTATAAATGGCTCTGCTGCCACGCATGAGCATAACTAAAAGCCGCCCAACGGATTGCGTTAGCGGCGGCTGTTGAGAATAAGATTTAAAAACGGAAAACTGCCGAAGCTCAAAAAGAGCTTCAAAAACGCGCAGAGTCCCAGCCGTCCGCTGCACGCTGTGTTGGGCAGCAGTCTGCGCTCAGAAAGCGTTGGCTTCTATCATTGCCTTCACGTTCGCGAGATCACTTGCAAACTGTCGTTTGCGTAGCCTCAACAGAAGTGGCTCAACCAGCTTGAACAAGCCTCTGAGCTGCGCTTCAGCGATAACAATGACGCGTGTTCCTCCCTCGACCGGCTCGTACATTAATTGAACTTCAAAGGGAATAGCTCCTGAAGTACTTTTTTGTGTAACTTTCTGGTTAGGCTCATACTCAGTGAATACTGATTCGCGTTGCATCCGCCGTCCGAAAATTCTGTCGACGCCTAGCCAAGTCGTGCCGGCACCAATCGGGCCTTCCGACGTTTTCTTCACTTCAATCGTGGTAGCAGACCATTTCGGCCGATTCTCCTCATTGCTCAGAACCGCAAAGACTTCTTCGACTGGTCGGCTAATCACAGTACTCACTTCGATTTTAGCCATTTGACTCACCTCCGATTGTGCCGGAGCGTTGTCATTTACAACTTGTTCTGGACTCCTGTTCAGATGTCGCCATTATAGTAACACTTTGTGTTGTAATTGAACTCGGCTCTGACATCGAACGGGCTGCCCAACGGGTTGGCATTCAGCTGCCCCGAGCGCTGCGAAAAGTACCAAAATGGCAGTGATCTCGCGCGGAGCGGTCGGCTGTAACGGCTTGCTCAGCAGCAATCAGCGAGCTGTTCACCTGTCCGGTAGTATCGCTCACCACCCACATCAAGTCATGCTCCTGTGCTAAGCGAGGCTTCATCCGCCATAGTATAGTCATGCATCACATGCGCTCGATCAAATGCAGTGCTTCATCTGCGAGACGCAAGGTAAAGCGGCTGAGCACTATCTCCCAGCGGTCACACAATCGGTCGATTGGATGGTGGAAAATCTGCTCAAAGATGGGATGGAGGGTTTCATCGAGCAAGACGGGGAGAATGAGACGCAGGGTGCCAACACCATAGCGCAGTGCGCCATGTGCAGCGTAGCCAAGCTGCACATGGCGCAGATTTCCGTGCCACCCACCCGCGTGCATTCCTGCGAGGTAGTGGTCCACTACTTGTGCTTCTACATCCTGTGCAGCCTGCACCTCGAGTTCCAGAAAGTTCACGCTCCCAATAAGCAGTGGAACAAGGTCTTCACCGAGCGCAGCCTGCCCCATATAGGCCCAGTCAATCGCCACCGTTTCGCGTGTTCCATCAGGCCGTTGGCGAAGAAGGAGATTGCGACGGAATGCATCAAGATGACAGAGTGTGTGGGGGAGTGTTTCAAGGGCACATAAATAATGCTCGCGGATCGCCCACGTCTTCAGCAATGCGTCTGCTCTGGGTCGTGGAAAGACACGGCGAACCCAGGGATGGTCCAGTGACTGCTGCAATTGGACGACAGCTTCTGCATTCTCCTCCACAAAGCCGCGTAACCAGTTGTGACTTAACCACGGAGCATCCGGAAAGGACTGCTGGACAAGATAGGTGCTATTAAACTCGCCAAGCTGATAGGCAACCGCATGATAGTCTTCCAATGACCAGGATTGCGCCAGGTTCTGGGGAATATCCTCAAGCCACAGCCAGACAAGACCATCGGATTGTTCGCGTATTGCGAAGCATTGCGGCGCGGTGATGCCGCTGGAGCGTGTTTGCAGCAGACGGGACTGATAGGCATGCACCTCGCGCTTCCAGTAGTTCCAATCGTTTGTGCCACCTGCATGCGGTGGTGGTGCCAGGATTTTTAAGATGAGCGACCACGGAATGGTCGTTTGTGTATCCGATGCGGTTCCTTGGAAGCGATACACTCCTATTCCCTCGCCACCGCCCCCATGCACGGGATGATAGGACCAGTCGACAACGGCGACCGTTGGACGCCCAGTTGCTTGCTGGACAAGCGGATCGAGGATGGTCTGATCGATAGCTTGAATCTGTGCTGGAATGGTCATGCAGCACCTCTCGTCTTAAAATGGTAGAGCAGTGTGATGCGGGATAACCCTATTATATCGTTCACGTCAAGAATGGATGGGCCCAATAGACCGCCAAACTTATAATTATGCTGCCATATGCTACCGTCCATCTTCTTTTTGTACATGCACATGATGATGCGCTACTCTTCTTCAACGAATCGGGTTTGTGCGCCGCCTTAGCGCCCGATTTATCGCTCTCTACCAAATATTCTGGGTTATCTTGTGACGCAGCCACATGGCGATCTTTGATGTCAGTGGAACTCGTCAGCGTTTTCTTCACCGTGCCCTCAGTTTTTCCCTGCAAAGTATTTCACTCCACCTTGTCACCTTTTTTGAACTTGTCGGCCATGCCGCTCCCCTGTCTAGGTGTATATGAGAAAATATCACATTTTACGCTATTGCAGGGAATGTGCCTGAAATATCTCGTTCAGTGCGGTACAATAATTTCGACCAGTACGCGCATATTTCGCGTGCGTATATGGTGTATTCTCGACCTCCGAGTGCATTGCTGACCTCTTGATCGCACACACTCGCTGCCGATGAGGAAGCATATGTTTCGACGCTTTGCTGCTGCGGTTGCCAGCATGCTCTTTCTGGCATTATCATTTGGCGGGAGTCACGCGCAAACGGCGCATGCTGCCCAAACGCCGCCGCTGCCTATCCAGTATGTCGATGCAACAGGACACACGTTACGCGATCCGTTTCTGAGCTTCTACAATAATCATGGCGGTGCAGCGATCTTTGGCCCGCCACTAACTGAGGTTGTAGCCCAGAACGGCATTGCCGTGCAATATTTCACGTATGCCCGCTTTGAATGGCACACCGATCATGTGGTGCTGTCGAGCCTGGGGCGCAGCGCAGCCGCTGGCAAAGAAAGCACAGCGCCGTTCGCATGGCTAAGCGCAAGCTCCAGCGCCGACCGCACGCTGTTCAAGGAAAGCGGTCATAGCGTCGGCGGCGCTTTTGAATGGTTTTGGAAATCAAACGGCGGTGTCGCCATGTTCGGCTATCCCATTTCGGAAGAATTCACCGAGCAGGGCGCACTGGTGCAATACTTCGAGCGCGCGCGCTTTGCCTATGACGCAGCCAATAACACCGTGACACGCGCGCCGCTGGGCCAGCAAATGCTTGAGCAGCAGCCACAAGCCGCAACCTGGACCGCGCGCGCCACGCCGATGACCGCGCTTGGCAGCGCCACCATGACGATCCCCGCCGCAGCGCAGCGCAATGTCGCACTGGCAACCAAAGCCCTCAACGGCATCATCGTTCAGCCGGGCCAGGAACTGTCCTTCCTCAAGGCCGTCGGCGCGATCTCGACGCAGCAGGGCTATGTATCTGGACTCGCTATCGTCGGCAGCCAATTGGTCGAAAACGTGGGCGGCGGTGTATGCTATGTTTCCACAGCCTTGTATCGAGCGGTATGGGCGGCTGGTCTGAAAGTAACACAAAAGACCGGACACAGCATCATGCTCTCTGCCTTCGCTGACCAGCCAGGCATGGACGCCGCAATCGAAACCAGCGGGCTTGATTTCCGCTGGCGCAACGATACCAGCGATCTAGTGTATGTCGAAGCGGGCATGCAGGGCAGCCAGCTAACCTTTACGCTGTGGGGTATTAACGACGGGCGCAAGGTGTCGTCCAGCAAGCCAGTGATTACCAACCGGCAGGCGGCGGGCGCGCCCACATGGACGTACGATGCGGCCCTTCCGGTCGGCACTACTCGCGTCCTGAGCGATGCTATCGCAGGGATGAATGTCCGCGTCGATCGCGTAGTTGAGCGAGACGACAGCAGTGTGCTACGTCGTGATCGCATGCTCACAACCTATCAACCGTCGTCTTCTGTGGTCTACTTTGGCCCCAACGTCACGCCGCCATCCGGCGTCATAGTGCTTGGCCTGAGCAATCAACCCATTCCTTCATCGCGCCGCTGGTGCGGCTCGCACTGCACACCCGACGATCTCTAATTCTCCTTCATTTCCAATAACATAACATTGCCTTAATATAACATCAGCCAGCAGCAAGCGATGACCGGAATAATCTTGTCGCTTGCTACTCGACTTCTGTAACCCCTGTACAATGCCGCTGCTGACGCCCGCGCGGCTGTTCACTTCTTTGCCATACTGCACTTGCGCATCAATCTCATGCGCTCTAAACACTTTCAGAGCGCCAGATAGCTATCGCTTTATCATAGTGTATCCATCACAACACAGATACTTTTTTATTTCAGCATGCTCTATCAAGGTACGTAGCCATACCTTGATAGAGCATGCTGTAGCTTTTTCATTCATGTTCAATGCTTAAAAGAATCGAATTCTATCCTATATCGTACATGTTCACTCATATGACAAAGATTAACAAAATGACAGCTACAACATAATGCAAATCATTTGCCGTTCACATACATCATGTACCCTACATGACATCAGGACAGGTATGCGCGACCTGCCCGGACATCTAGCAGGAACATGTGCTTTGCGATGACGCAGCACACAATGTGTTGTATTGAGTTGGTACAAAAAGGAGAATTGTTCATGTCGGTTTTCATTATTGGACTCCTCGTTGTGTCGCTGCTGTTGCTCGCACAGTCCGCGTACAGCACCGTTCTGATGCTGTACTCCTGGAACGATGTTGGTCGTAAGGAAGAGTATGGCGCTCCAGCCGAGTTCATTCCGCCGCAAAAAAGTTTTACAGTGATGTTGCCAGCCCGCCACGAGGAAGACGTTATCCAACACACGATTGAGGGCATGCTGGCGGCCAATTACCCGCGTGAATTGCTTGAAATTGTGGTGATCTGCCGTATTGATGACAAGGGCACGATTGCCAAGGTGCAAGAGAAAATCGTTGAGCTTGTGAACCGCGGTATTGACAACGTGCAGTTGATTGTGTTCCAGGATAACCCGATCAACAAGCCGCATGGCCTGAATGTGGCGCTGCCGTTCACCAAGAACGATGTCGTCACCATTTTCGACGCCGAAGATCACATCCACCCGGATGTGTTCAACATCGTCAACACGGTTATGGTGAACGAAGGCATCAATGTCGTACAGTCGGGCGTGCAGTTGATGAACTATGACTCGAAGTGGTTTTCCGCGCTCAACGTGCTGGAGTACTTCTTCTGGTTCAAGAGCCGCCTGCACTTCCATTCGCGCGCAGGCGTGATTCCGCTCGGTGGCAACACGATCTTCTTCGCCCGCAGTGTACTGAACAAGATCGGTGGCTGGGACGAGACGTGCCTGACCGAGGATGCCGAGATCGGCATTCGCCTGAGCATGATGGGCGAGCGCATTCGTGTGGTGTACGACGATGCGTATGTCACCAAAGAGGAGACGCCGCCATCAGTCAGTCAGTTCATCAAGCAGCGCACCCGCTGGAACCAGGGCTTCCTTCAGGTGCTACGTCGCGGCCTGTACTGGCAGCTGCCGAAGTTCCAGCAGCGCATGCTGGCACTGTACACCTTGTCGTCGCCAGTGTTCCAGACCATCACCGCACTGTACCTGCCAATCTCAATCTACACCTTCTTCTTCGTGAAGGTAGCGCCATTGCTGGCGATGATCCTGTGGCTGCCAGCGTACATGCTTATTGGACAGTACATACTCAACGTAGTCGGCCTGTACGAATTTACCGCAGCGCATAACCTGAAGCTATCAAAATTTGCCTGGTTAAAGCTGCTGGTCGCTTTCTATCCGTTTCAGGTCTTGCTCGGCGTCAGCGCGGTACGGGCAGTGTGGCGCGAGATGCAAGGCACTAACACCTGGGAGAAAACCCGTCACGTCAACGCACACCGCACTGCGCTGGGAGGTTCCTAAATGACAACGCTCGCACCACGAATCGTTGCCGCACGACGAGTCAACATCGCGCTTTCAAACATCGCACTTGGCGTACTGGTTTTGGTCGCGCTGCTCGTCCACAGCTACAACATGTTCGGCTACCCGCTCTACAGCGGCGACGAAGGCATCTACATGGCCCAGGCCTACGCGACAGCGCATCTCGGCCAAATCACGCCCTACGCGTACTGGTACGATCACGCGCCGGCTGGCTGGATCCTGATTTCACTGTGGAGCATTTTTACCGGTGGCTTCCACACCTTTGGCACTGCGGTTGACGGTGGCCGTGTGTTAATGCTGTTGCTCCACCTGGCCGCCGTCGCGCTGATGTTCCGGCTGTCGCTGCGGCTGACCACCAGCATCACCGTGGCGACTACCGCGAGCCTGCTGTTCACCTTGTCACCGATGAGCGTGCAGTACGGTCGCATGGTGCTGCTCGACAACATCATGGTTGTGTGGGTCTTGTTGTCGGCTGTGCTCATGCTGCGCCACAATGGCAAAATCTGGCCGTTGCTCTACAGCGGCATGGGGCTTGGCATGGCAGTGCTCACCAAGGAAAGCGCGATCCTGTTCTTGCCCGCATTTATCTACGGCCTGTGGACGCTTGTCGAGCGCCACCACGCTCGCTTCGCTCGCGCGGGCTGGCTGTTCATGGCGCTGTCGTTCATCTCGTTCTACTTTCTGTACGCCGCACTCCGCGGTGAACTTATCGACTTGTCGTTCTCATCCCCGCTGACAGGCAACGCTGGCCCGGTAACCCTATTCGGCGCGTTGTTGTGGCAGGCACAGCGCAGCGGCGGCATGCCGTGGGATTCATCAAGTGACTTCTACCGCATGCTGATGCAATGGCTGGCACTCGATCCGTGGATCATTGGACTGGGTGCATTCAGCACTCTCTGGAACGTGGTGCGTGGCAACCACCAGCGCCGTCTGGTTGGGTTAATCTCGCTCCTGGGAATGATCGGGTTGGCACATGGTGGTGTGGTGTACGACTTCTACATTGTGTCACTGCTGCCGTTCCTGGCGATCAACATCGGGCTATTTCTTGAGGAACTGGCGACACTGTTCCACATGCCATCGCTGATGCCAGTAACCGTGGTCGCGGCACTCGCCATTGGCGCGTTCCAGATCAACGCTTACCAGTACATGTTCCAATCCAATGTGACCTCAATTCAGCGTGATGCATTGAGCTGGGTGCAGCAACACGTGCCACCGGAATCGCAGATTGTGATCAGCGACGACCTGTGGGTTGACCTGCGCAATGGTGCCAACGGACAGCCCAGCTTCCCGGGCGCGCACTCACACTGGAAGGTCGCCAGCGACCCGGCAGTGTACCACGACCTGTTCTACGATGACTGGACCAACATCGACTACCTGGTGGTTGAGCCAGAGATGAAGAGCGTGCTGCAGCAGAACACTGGCAAGCTGACCAATCTGGCGTACGCCAACTCGACGCCGATCAAGACGTTCACCAGTGGCACCCAGACGGTTGAAATTCGCAAGGTCAACCATGCCGGGATTGCCGTCAGCGAAACGCTCAAGCAGTCATATCAGAGCTTCCGCGACCACTTCATTGTCAATGGGCAGGTACGTTTAGCAGGCGGCTACACCGACGCCCGCAATCAATCCGGTGCCTTGCTGATGGCGGCTTGGATGAACGACCAGACAACGTTCGACCAGCTCTGGACCTGGACGCGCATGCACCTCCAGAACCAGGACGGCCTGCTGTACCGCACCAACGAGCCAGGCGCGAATCAGTCCACCACGACCGACGCCGACACCGACACCGCCTTAGCGCTGCTGCTGGCTGAGCGCCGCTGGAACGACGCAAGCTACGGGCGGTTCGCGCAAGAGCTGATGAACGCAATCTGGGACCACTCAGTGGTCGAGATCAACGGTGCGCCGTATCTCGCGGCAGGTGATTGGGCCGTGAGCGACCAGCAGGTTATCTTTGCACCGACGACGTTTGCGCCATACGCGTATCACATCTTTGCCGACGCCGACAAGCAGCACAATTGGTGGTCGCTGCTGAACACCAACTATGATCTGCTATCGAAGGCTACCTTTGGCCCGCTCAATCAGAACAAGTCGATGGGACTGCCGCCCACCTATGTAGCGATTGACCGCACCACTGGCGACATCGTGCTGAATCCGACCGGACTACCAGACAGTTCAAACTTCAACGACGACGCAGCGCAAGTACTCTGGCGCGTTGGACTCGATGCCGTATGGCATGACGACCAGCGGCCCGACAACTTCCTGAACGCGTCGAGCTTCCTGAGCAGCGAATGGCAGAGCAAGCAGAGTTTGTCAGCTGGCTACCAGCACGATGGCAAACCGCTGGACGGTGAGGCGGATCTGGCGATGTACAGCGCAGTGCTGCCGAAGTTCATGGTTGGAAACGCGCAGATTGCGCACCAAATCTATGCCACCAAACTGGCCAGTGCATTTAATCAGACTAACGGCGTGAGCCACTGGGGCGACGGGAATGATATCGCGCAGCAGCGCTGGGCCTGGCTGGCAACCGGCATCTACAGTAACCAACTTGGGTACGATTGGTCGCAGAACAAATAACATCGTTTCAACAAGGAGGCAGCCCCTGTTGTGAGCACAGGGGCTGAAGAAAACATGAATACAATCACAAAAATCGGTCCAATTGAACTCATCGGTCGCACTGCATCAAACGAGCCTATCCGTGAAGATATTGGATATCAGCCACTGCTGGAGCGCGATGTTATCATCCGGCAGATGTCACCTGAGGCTGCCACCGACTCGCGCCTGCGCGGACGCTTCCTCAAGGAAGCGCGGACGTTGGCTTCACTCCATCACCACAACATTGTGCAGGTGTACGAAGCTGGCATGCAGGACGATGTGCCGTATGTGGTGTTTGAGAAACTCGAAGGCATCACTGTGCAGCAGCGGCTGGATCGGTTGACCGACCAGGGCGCGCACATGGATGTGGAAGAAGCGGTCAACATCGTTCATTGCATCGCCACTGCCGTGGAGCATGTCAATCGTTCAGCAACGCTGGTTCACGATGTGTCGCCAACTAATATTGTGCTGACAAGCGACGGGCGCACAGTGCTGGCATCGCTCGGCCAGCCGCTGCCCCAGGACGCGACTACTGCGTCCAAGACCGTGCTGGCCTACGCCGCGCCAGAGCGGCTGCTGGGCGGCAAAGTAGACGCACACAGCGATGTGTACGCGCTAGGCGTGTTGCTGTACCACCTCGTGTTTGGCGAATTGCCATTTGAGGGAAGCGAGGCGGGCATTATTAATAAAAAACAGCACACCACCAGCTTGCCTGCGCTCGATGATCACAGCACCGAGCTTCCATGCCCATATGCCTTGGCACACCTGATGCGGCAGGCCACCAACCGCACGCTAGAGCAGCGCTATGCGAGCGTCACAACCTTCCGCACCGCGCTGGCCAACGTGCTGTCCAGCGGCCCGGTCAAGGTGCAGTTGCATCGGCGGCCATCGTACGCGACCTACCAGCGTCTGCAATTGCGTCGCCGCCTGCGTCGTGTGGGTGCAGAGCACTATGATTCATATCTGGCTGCCTACACAAACGGCATCTATGACGAAGCAGATACAACAGTTGAGCTGGCGCGCGAGTTTGGCGGCACCACCATTGTGGAAGAGAAGCCCACAAGACCAACGGCCAAGCAACCTGTTATTGTGAAACCGGTGGCACCCATGCTCGAGGAAGGAATCAGCGCCGAACTCATGCTGCCAGGCCACGACAACCCGGCGTTCCACGCAGCGTTGCCGTTCACCCTGCTCGTTCCATTAGCAGACGGCGCGCAGGTGGACGAGGAAGACACCGAACAGGTGCAGCAAGGCCGATGGTCACCGCGCAACCTCTTGCTGCTGCTCAGCCTGCTCTCTATGGCGGTTGTATCAATTGGGACGGCGATAGCGTTTGGCTAACGACAACACTGCGTATGAAAAGGACATGGCAGATGCCATGTCCTTTTTGTTTTTGACACAAAGCATTACTTCTGGTGCTATGATGTTAGATGAGCGACACGGCGCGCGGGTGCCGATCGGACAAGGAGCATTCAGATGATCGTTATCGCAAGCAGCAACGGGCAGGTGGGGATCGACGCAGCATGGGACATATTGGAGCGCGGCGGCTCGGCACTTGACGCCGTCGAGGCGGGCACGCGCCTGATTGAGGATAACCCGAACGACCACTCGGTTGGCTACGGTGGCTACCCAAACCTGCTCGGCCAGGTTGAATTGGACGCATCCATCATGGACGGCACCACCCGGCGGAGTGGCGCGGTCGGCGCGGTGCGCGGCTATCGCTCAGTGATCACGTTGGCCCGCCGCGTCATGGAGGAACTGCCACATGTCCTGCTGGTTGGTGATGGAGCCATGCGCTTTGCGGCGGAATTGGGCATGACGCAGGAAGATTTACTCACCGATGTCTCGGCGCAGGCATGGCGCGAAGGCATTGAGGGGCGGCTGCCAGAAGGCTTCCGCGACGCTCAAGGAGAAATTGTTATGTCGTTGCTGCGACGTGCCACCAAGCTTGCCACTGACCCGGAGCGCGTCGCTGGCACGGTGAACTTCATTGCCCAGGACCGCGACGGACGTATTGCTTCGGCAGTGAGTACCAGTGGCTGGGCATGGAAGTACCCTGGACGGCTGGGCGACTCGCCGATCATCGGCGCGGGCAACTACGCCGACGACCGCTACGGCGCGGCGGCATGCACCGGCTGGGGCGAGCTGGCGTTGCGGGCAGGCACTGCGCACACGGTTGTCGCGGAGTTGCGACACGGCGCGTCGCTGGAGGATGCATGCCGCACGGCATTTGAAGATTTGGGGACACTCGACATGCTGTCAGAACAACTGCTGATGAGCATGGTCGCAATCGACCGGCATGGCAACCACTGTGCAGTGACCACGCAGCCTGGCCGCACGTATGTCTTCCGTGCCGATGGCATGGCCGCCGCAGAGGCGCGCGAGCGCGTGGTGATTTCGTTCGGATGACTGAGCAGCTATGAACTACTCGGTGCTACAATAACTGGCAGATCCGTTCGCAAGAGGATGCCTAGCCACAACGTATCGCGTAGTTGTAGGGCTTCATTCCGTTGGCGCATGCCCGCACCCTGCGACGGCTTCGACTGATTAACGTTGAGAAACATTCCGCATAGCGCTTAGTGAAAGAACCAATACATGTCAATAGATACTCTTTTTGCCAGTCGCGCACAACACATGATCAAGCCGCTCTATGGCCCCGATACCGGGCCAGCGCATATAATCAACTTGGCGTATGGTTTTGCCGACCCGGATCTGTTTCCTCGGAAGGCATTGTTGGCCGCAACCGAGGGCGTTTTGGACGATGATGCTGCGGAGGCGCTGAACTACGGTTCCTCGTTTTCCGGCCTTACGCAGCAAGTCGTCACGCGACTGCGCGCTGAGGGCATTGAAGCCGAAACCGAGAACGTCCTCATCAGTTATGGATCGGGGCAAATCCTTGCCTTGCTTCCACAGGTGTTTATTGATCCTGGCGACGTGGTGTTCATTGAAGGGCCAAGCTTCATGGGTGCGGTGCGGAACTTTGGTGACGCGGGCGCGCGCCTGCTGACAGTGCCAGTTGACAATGAGGGAATGCAAGTAGACGAACTTGAACGCATGCTCGTTGACATGCGTCGAGAAGGCATTCAACCGAAATTTATTTACACCATCCCAACGTTTCAAAACCCAACAGGTACAACGATGCCACTGGCGCGGCGGCAGAAGTTGCTGGCACTGGCTGCCGCGTATGGCGTGGTTATCGTCGAGGATGATGCCTATGGCGATTTGCGCTATGAAGGCCAACCATTACCGAGCTTAGCCGCGTTGGATCAGGAGGGCTACGTCATCCGAACAGGCACCTTTTCAAAGATTCTCGCCCCAGGTTTACGGATGGGCTGGGCCTATGCGCGGCCTGAGATCATTGCCCGGCTCCAAATGTTCAAGGGCGAAGGATCAAGCGGGCCATTTCTGACGCGCATGGTGGCACGCTACTGTGCTGAAGGCCGATTAGAGGCCCATATCAAAGAACTCGTGACGCATTATCATCACAAGCGTGATGTCATGCTGGCAGCGATTCGCAAACACTTTCCTGCGGAAGTCAGCTATACAATTCCAGAGGGTGGATTCTTTATTTGGTGTACGTTGCCAGAGGGCATGAGTGCAACGAAGCTGCAACAAGATGCAGAACAGTATGGGGCCACCTTTTTGCCTGGGACACGCTGCTTCGCGAATGGGCAAGGTGATAATGCAATCCGACTGGCGTTTAGTTTTGAGCCAATCGAACATGTTGAGGAGGGCATTGCCCGCATTGCTAAAGCGATGCGCATGCAGTAATCACCCGCTGGCGGTCTTACGCTTCATGCCGGAAACAAGCTTCGCCCTGGGCAAACACAAGGTTTGCCCCTACAGGTCGTACCCAATAATTTGACAATGTTCATCAACTGGTGGCTGTAACGCAAAACCCGTTGCAAACGGGTTGATCTGGCCGTTCAAACGGCCCAGGTGTGGCAGCATACGATTTCAACCGTTGTGCGAAACAGCATCGCATAAGCGTGTTACTGAACGGGTAACGACGCGCAGTTGGGGCTGGTTGCGCTTTCTTCACTATGTGTTGCGAACCATGCACGGACACATGGGAGCAGCACTGCTATAGTGTGAATGTAATCACAAAGGGTCAGCACTGAATGCTCACCCAAACGTTTTTAGGAGAATGATCATGAAAGCGCTCAACCAACCGAAGTATACTGGCATGCTGTGGCTCGTCTTGCGGCTCTGGCTCGGCTACGAATGGCTGACGGCAGGTATTGAAAAAGCATTTGGTGAAGGCAACGCCGTGTGGGTCGGCCCGAAGGCAGGCACGGCCGTCGCAGGGTTCTTGCAGGGCGCAATTGCCAAGTCGCCGCTGGCGCCTGGCTTCGACGCCGCCAACGGCCACCCAGCCGTACAGCAGTGGTATGCCACACTCGCGCAGAACGTGTTTCTGCCGAACGCGACCGCGTTTAGCTACCTGGTCGTGGTAGGCGAAATCCTGGTCGGCATCGCGCTGATCGTCGGGCTGTTCACACACTTTGCCGCCCTGATGGGCGTCATCATGAACCTGTCGTACCTGTTCGCCGGGACGACGAGCACCAATCCGCAGATGTTGGTCGTCGGTATGGTTATCTTGCTGGCGGGTGGCGTCGCGGTTGGGTACTACGGCTTAGACTTCTTCGCCCGCCCGGTCGAGCAGAAGTTCCTCGTTCGCGCACACCTGGCACCGCAGCCAGCGTAAATCTCATCAACCCTTATCTTCCGTAAACGCCCCCTGCCACCTTGTCAGGGGGCGTTGTCATACGACGACCATGCCACATAGTAGCTCTGGTGCTGCGCTGGGCGAGCTTCTGTTGAAGCTATGGCTTTTGTCGGCTAGCGGCCGCGCTGGAGCGCCGGCATGGCCTCGGTAATGGGTTCTTTACGTATAGTGAAGAACTTTTCTCTCACAGAACAGATTCTACCACTATAGTAGGGTAAACGATCGTATTGCTTGAGGAGGATGGATATGCATACCATCACCACCATGAGTATTACCGATATCCTAAGTGTGACCATGTTTATTCTATTAGGAATCATGGCCCTCAGTATGTTCGTATATGCGCTGGCCAGCAGTTTAAGTACCGAGTAGCGGCTGCGCCCTCCTAAAGAGAGCCCCCAAATTTGGCCAGCACACTGACACTTCTCTGCATGATGCAAAATGCCTATAGCGTATGAGTTACAGGTATTTGCGCTGTGGACGTGCTGAGCGTTATGCAATCGGCCATGCTGGAATGCGCGCGTCTATCGCGGCCATGATACGCTGCGTCTCGGCCAACGCGACGACCACGCGCTGGTAGTGCAGCAGATCGTTGAAGCTCAACGCGCGTCCCTTGCGGTCTTTAAGCCACTTGTCGAGCACCTGATAGCCGCCGATTCGAAAGCGCCATGTCGCCGCGTCTACGCCCTCGAAGTATTGTGGTTTGTTGATGTAGACACGCTGCTGCGCTTCGTCGTAGCTGACCTTTTCAATGATGTTGCTCCCGCTGATAGGAAAAGCGGTACGCAGGTTGACCAAGGCGGTGCCGCGCCGCCGTTGCCGCCGACAATACCCCCCTCGGCCCCTTACAAGGGTAGGTAAACATGCTATGGGTCGGAAACAATCACCATGTTCACCCGCTCAGGAGGATCAGGCCATACTTCTGGACGCAACCACAAGCGCGTCCATATACGACCACGCCCCAGTTGATGACGCAACCATCCCAGACCGACACGAAACACGCTCGCGAGCCGCGTGCGCTTGGCTGTCTGTGGCGTTGGTGGTGTTCGCACGCGCGCTGGTTCCACACCGACTTCGTCGGCATCTTCTACTCGCGTTCCCGTTGCCAGCGTCCACAGTGTTGCCACCGCCACGATCAGCCAGTAGCGTTCAATTCGCCTTGGGTCGCGTCTGCGTGTATGCTCCCATTTCCAGCCCACACCTTTGAGCGCTCGAAATCCCAACTCAATCCACATCCGCAACGCGTACCAACTCGCCCCGACCCGATGCGGCGCCAGGTCGCTCACCACCACCCACGGGTCCTTTTGACCTTCCCTCCAGATTGCCGCCAATGTCACCGACAGTTGTGGCTTCTTGGGGGTGCCCAATCGTCCTCGTCCAACCCACCCCTGTCCTGGCTGAACCAGGCTGCGACTGGCTTGACGCTTCCCTCCGGCAGGCGTGAATGTCGTCGTGTCTTGAATGCGCAACAGCGGATGCCAGCCCAAGTCGCGGATACGTTTCCACAAGCGTGGGCTCCACAAGCCACGGTCAGCCAACACCAGCACCGTCAGATGCGCAGGAAGCGCCGGGCGGATCAACCGAAGCAGGCGCATGATCGGTCCCATCCAGGCACCTGGTTGATTGGCAGGCAGGATGGACCACGCAACTGGGATGGCGCTGCCACGATACAGCACACTCACGACCAGCGCAACAATCTGATCAGTGTGCAAAGTCGCGTCCACAGCCAGCGCGATCTCTGTGGCTTGCCACCACTCGACAATCCAGCGCAGGAGCGGGACGAAGCAACTCTGGACCTCGATTTGGGTTCGACAGGGAGCGGCTTTGTCAGCACCATCATACAGCCATTCGCGCAGGCGTTGGCGAAGCGTGTTCCAGTCGTCAAGAAACAATACGGCGGTAATAACCGCAGACTGGCAAGCACTCTGCGCCAGGATGGTGCCATATACCCACAGCGCTAAGCCACGCTGTTGGGCAGGACGCAAGCTGGGAAACCGCTGTGCCATCACGCTTTCCATTTGGTACAATTCGTGGGGAACGCGCATCAATCTCCTCCGGTATCACGATGCGTAAGCACATCCATGATGCCAGAAGATTCTGCGCGTTCCCCATCCGTTCAATCCCTTCTCTACCTACCCTTGTAAGCCCCTCGGCCCCCCCGCTTGCGGAGGGATGCTGTGCGCCAGGCAGGCGCAGCAGGTGCAGATCAACGAGTTCCGCGCCGAACTGTGCCAGGTCGCGGAACAGTTCCACGTCGCTGGTGAGCGGCAGGCGCGGGAAGTCGATCTTGAGCAACTCGGCGTAGCGTTCGCGGTAGGTTGGGCTGTGGAACACCGCGTAGGCATAGTGAAACACATCCTCCGGGCCGATGGTGATGTCGTTCTTTACCTCACCCCCGTCGCCGCCGCGACTCCCCCGCTCCGCATGCGGAGCGGGGACCGGGGGGAGAGGTCGAGCGGGCGAAGCGGGAGAATGAAGCGCAACACGAATAGCCGATAGAACATCTGCTAAACTATGCTCAATTTGATCACTGGTAAAACGCATGACGTGCAAGCCGATGCCTTCGAGGAATTGCTGCCGAGTTGCATCTTCTTCAGCCGTATATTGATGAATTGGCCCATCCACTTCGATAACGAGTCTGGCCTCCCGACAATAAAAATCAACGATGAAGCGATCAATAGCATGCTGGCGACGGAACTTAAAACCATCAACTTGCCGATTGCGGAGAACTTGCCACAGCGCATCTTCAGTTCGTGTTGGTTCATGTCGCATTTGTCGCGCAAGTGGCTTCAGCCTTGCCCAAAGCTCCGGCGTGGTTTGCCAAGCACCCTCACCCCCGCCGCTGGGTACCTCACCCCCGCCGCTGGGTACCTCGCCCCCGCCGCTGGGTATCTCGCCCCCGCCGCTAACGCGGCTCCCCCGCTCCGCATGCGGAGCGGGGGCCGGGGGGAGAGGTTGTACATGCGTAATGCTTCCCTTCCCATCCGCCACCCAACCCACATGGAGCTTCTCGGTCAGTTGGGTGATGAACTCCGGGCTGAGATTGGCGCGCCGCACGCTAGAGCCGCTGGCTTCTTCAGGTTCATCGAATAGCGATGCCTGGCGCTGGGTGCCATTGGCCGATGGGTAGAGGTAGAGGGGGAAGAGATAGTTAATTTCTTTCAGAGATACGGCATGACGATCCATAACTTCAGATGTACAGAGAACGTGCTCAAAACCGTATTGGATTTCTACAGAGCGAGTCGTTGAAAGCGCCAAATTGGGTGATGTCAAATGAACTTGCGACTGAAGGCGGGGACGATCCATAATGGCTTCATCCAACAAACAGAAGCGCTGATCGAATGGGCGGTAAAGGCACTTCTGGACTATTTCATTATCCATCTTATTATTAAGATGAAGTGCCTGTCGAGCTCTTACAAGTTGCCAGCTACCAGTGTCCTTAAGATCATAGGCCACCCTTAACGTTTCATCAGATTTTTCTGAAGAAAGTAGATCATTAAGATGGCTTTTCGCTTCTGTTTCTGTGAAGGTTATAGCGAATGCGTCTCTATGAGAAGTAAAGCCTTGACCTGTGAAATCGAAAATTGTCGTAACTTTCCATCCCCGCTCATACTCCTCCCGTAGATCAACATCCTGCGGCACGAACAGGTAGAACGGCTTGGACGGCGCAAGCTGCTGCCATGCGATGTTCGCAATGTCCTGCTCGGCCAGCGCGGCGTATTTGCCCTCGCGCACGCCCCACATGTCGGCGTAGTGGATGGTCGCCCTCTTTACCTCACCCCCGTCGCCGCCGCGACTCCCCCGCTCCGCACGCGGAGC
>CAWIPL010000001.1:0-1817421 GCA_963838085.1 uncultured Chloroflexia bacterium | reverse complement strand
GATAGATGACACAATCAGCGCGGTACTGTGACCCTGGGATTGTTCCTATTGTCCGCGATTGGCGCATGGGGTTATGCTGATCGTAGACATGCAGCACCCTGTGTGGGACGCCACGCACTGTTGCTGCGGCGTACACGCGCACCATGCGTGAATGGTGTCCGTTCCAACGGGAAAAGGAGCCGCGCCATGGCCCAGATCGGAGAGATGCCACCGGATCAAATTCAGCCGCATTCGAAGTGGGAGTGGCTGCGAGTCTTGCTGCTCGCCTACCGTATCACGCCGTCGCTGTGGCGTCATTACGAACATAATCCTGTTCTTGTTGACGAACCAAAGACGACTACGACTTCCGAGCACATTCCTGGCGATCCGATCAATATTGGCTTGTGTGGTACCCAGCGAGATATTGTTCGCGCCTTTCTGGCAGCCGATTGGGCGCCTGCCGATCCGATCACATGGAGGACCAGCCTTGCGATTGCAGGCAGCGTGCTCTTCAGGCGCGCTGATCCGACTGCGCCGGTTAGCACATTGCGCCTGTATAACCGACGACAGGATCTCGCATTCGAACATGCAGTGGGGCAGAAGTGCCCGCCAGCGCCATCATCTGCGCCTTTGGCAGTCATCCCGCGTTGGCCCAGATGGTCGCCCCATGGGGCTTGGTGCTGCGACGTTTGACCGCAGCGTGGGGGTCAGCCATCGCACAGGGCAAATCACCCATCACATCTCTCCCAATATCGATGCGGAGCGTGATGGGGTTATTGCTGATCTCCAAATGTGCGATCAACTCGTCCGGGCATACCAGGTGTCAGGTGTTAGTCCGGTAGTGGCTGGCCGGAACGGCGGCGGTGATTGATACTAACGTCAACGTCAGTTCGGGTTAAGCAAGCATCAATGGGCGGCAAGATCAGTTGCAACGACGGCTTTTTGGGCTGATGGCCGTAGGCGATTAAGCCACACACCAGATTGACCAAGAAGGTGATTGGAGAGCGATGGCGGGTGTGCTCAATCTGCGAGGTGTTCTTGAGTTGGTCGATAATCGTCTCCACAATCGCTCGTTTGCGGAGCAGTAGCTTGTCAAGCAGCCTGACCTCGCGCGCTTTCATGTTCTTGCGACGCGGCGTGATCAGCTTGATACCGAAGTCCTCGTGCAACTGCTTGATGAGCGGTCCGACAGGTAGCCTGTGTCGCCAACCAGCTTGCCAAACAGGCACTTGGCAAACTGCGGCACCGGCTTGCGGTCATCGACACTGCCCGGCGTGCGCGTGAAGGTGCGCCGCGGTCGTTGAAGACCACATGCAGCGTGAAGCCAAAGAACCAGCCGACCGCGGTCTTGCCATGTGCAGCCAGACCACGAAAGACCCGATGCTGCTGCATGCGTCGATGATGGCAGACTGCCAGGCGCGTGGAGTCGACAAACGAGATGCCGTTACAGGCGCCAAGACAGGAATGCAAATAGACGCACAGCGGGACGAGCGCGGCGGGAAAGAACGCGACAAAGCGCGTAGAGCTGACCAGGCGCGGAAACTCGCCACGCAGATCGACGCAAACGTGTTCGCTGTAGAAGGCTGTGAAGGTGCGCTCGTGCGACTGATGGAACAGGATCAGGATGGGCATCATCCACGCAAGGCAAGCTCGCGCGCACGCTTACGCTGTTTGGAGCCACTTGCCAGGCACTGTTGATGCAGGCTGGTTCGAACGTTCGACACAAATCATCGCCATGGCAAAAGCGTTCGAGTACACGCATGGCTGAGGCTCCTTTTCGCTCCACTTTTGGTTTCAGCACCCTCAGTGTAGCTGAAAAGTGAGCCTCTTATTCCGAACTGACGTTAACCTATTCTTCCGACGCGCGAGGGCTGGCTCTATCTGGTCGTCGGGTGGTCGTGTCAGTAGAATGTTGGGCATTGTCGGGCACACACATAAGGTGGAGCGCCGCATCGCTGAGGCGCGCAGCACGCAGCGCATGCGCGCTGAACGACGAGCCATCCAGCAGCACCATAATCGTACGATACATCATATGCTCCTTCAGGCCAAACCGGCAGTGCGAACGTGTAGGCAGACATGCTGCCCCATTGGTGTCAGTATGGCAGATCGCGGGTGGGTTGGTTATGAAGTTTGCTCATCGCCGCATGGTGCGCAGCCTCAATGGTGTGCACGGCTAAACCATGCCGTAACCAGGTTCGCTTTGCCGCGCTCGGCTTGGCAATTGGGAGGTTTGAGGAATCCGTCGAAGGCTCATCGAGAAAGGAGGGGAAGGCTCATCGAGAAAGAGTTGAGGTGCGGCGGCTATACTTCCGCTGGGTCTTCGGTCGCCGTTGCCACGAAGCGATAGCCACGGCCGGGGATCGTCGCGATGTAGCGCGGGTGCTTCCAGCTGTTCTGCAACTTGATCCGCAGATTACGGATGTGCCGGTCGACGACATTGCTATTGGCCAGGTAGTCGGCACCCCAGAGCTGATCCATAATCTCATCGCGGGTCAAGAGCCGTCCGGCGTTGGCCGCCAGGAGATACAGCAGGTTCTGCTCAACCGCGGTGAGGTGCAGATCCTTGCCATGCACACGCACCAGGCGGTTCAAGATGTCGATATCGAGATCGCCGAGCCGCAGCACCGGGGTGAACTCCACGGTCTCTTGGTAGGTGCGCCGCATGACCGCCAGCGCGCGCGCGACCAGCTCCTCGGGCGAGAAGGGCACCGTCAGGATGTCGTCGACACCGTGATCAAAGGCGGATAGCTTGGTCTGCAAATCGCCCCGGCGCGTTAGAGCGATCACCGGGATACGATTGGTGGAAGGGCTGGTATAGCCGAGCTGATCGAGGATCGCGCTGTGGGCCAGATCCATATCGATGATCGCCAGATGTGGTCGCCATGTCGTGAGCGCGGCCAAGGTTTCTTCCGTATTCTGCGCCACCTGCGTGAGCGAGATACCGTGGTTGAGCGCGAGGGCGACGTATTGGGCGAGGAGCGGTTGGTCGATCACCAGCAGCACACGCGGCGCAGTACCAAGTTGGTGGATCGTGGCACTCATATGGGGACGGACTCCCTGTCGCTGACGGCTATAGTAGCTGACGTCTAGTATACCATAACCGCATGTAGAGGCGATCAAGATCAGCGTCGCGTTTTACCGCATCGCTCGCAATGGCAATGCGGGCAGCAACGATCTGCTGATGAGCGATGTCCTGCGCACGCACGAGACGCAGGTCTGGTTTCTTGCCGAACACCTGGTGGATACGCCACTGGTGCAGGCCGAACTGCCTACAGCGGACCACATATTTGTTCTCGCGTCACGCACCGCGAAAGGAGCCTGCTCACATAAAGTACCTTTGTCTCTGCTCCTACGACACCGAGAAGTTGGTGCAGCTTTCACAGGAAGAACGTGATGCCATTGGCCCGCCCTGTGCCGTATGACGCAGTCTTGCGCGCCACAGGCAAGGCGGTGGTGCAGAGTTGTTTGGCACCGTATCAAGCATGGAAGACCATACGGCCGGTCAAATATAACCGCTTAACCAGCCGCTACTCCCTTCGCTTGGAGTGGCAAGACAAGACGAAATTCCACCTCTTTCATGGCCTCGGCGAGCATGCAGCGCCTGGTGCGCAACCGTGGCATGAGCCGCGCAGGGCGTTCGCTCGCCCGCTGCTCGGTGGCATGTGGTAGAAGTATGGTCTGCGCCTCTGCCAAGGCGCATCATTTTTCCTCACCGCTTAGCGCTTCGAAGCCGGCGATGACGTCGAACAGTTCCTCGTCGATGCCACTCTGGCGCAAACGGTGGAATGTCCGGTTGAGGTTTTCCCGCAATTCGTCGATATTTTTGTCGGCGCGTTGCATGGCAGCCAGGCGGCTCGCGTTCTCGCTCGCAAGGGATTCGGCGCACGCCCGGAAGAGTGAGACGAACAGATATTCGCGGATGAGCGCTCGCAGAGTCGTGCTGCCGCCACCCAGAACTTCCGGTAAGCTGCCTGTCGGCCAGGGATGTTCGGCCAGCGTACGTCGCCAGGTTTCGTCCAGCGGCAGCAGCCGCTGACCAACAGGCGTGTACCCCGCTCCAGTCGATGGGCGGTTGTAGAACAGGTGGAGTTCGGTGACCTCAGCTTGGCTCTGGCGCGTCTCGGTTTCCACCAGAATCTGCCCCACGAGCGGTACAATGGCCTTGACGGAGCTCGGCACGGCGAAGCCCCCGATTAGCGGCACTCCCGCGTCTGCCATGCGCGCATGCACGCGCTCACCGACGGTCCAGACCACAGGTTTAGCCGACAGCGCTGCCAGCATCTTGACCGCATAATCGGCCACCAGATCATTAAATTGCCCCACCAGTCCCTGGTCTGAGCCGAACACGACCGCACCAATCGCACCCACACCGGCTGGTCTTTTCTGTTCGGCAATCCAAGGCACTGGCTCGCTTTCTCGGAGGCAGGCGCACAATCCTAGCTCCACCGTGCGGTAGTAGTCGGACAACGCGCGCACCGATTGCTCATATTGTCCGATGCTCGCGGCGGCGGCGGCCTTCATCGTGCGGACGACCGATTGGAGATCCTCGGCCCCACTGATCTTTCGGCGCAGCGTCGCCGTGGTGTCACTCATGACTGTGCCTCGGGTTCCGGCTTGGGCTGGAAGCGCGCCAGCGCTGTGCGGGCGATCTGGATGATCGTTTCGCGATCCGCAGCGCTCAATGTTTCAGCGGTATCCAATCGCTCGCGCACGTCCGCCGGGATAGTCGCCGCCGCTTCGCGCAGGGCATGCTCGGCGTCCGTCATCTGCTCAAGCGGCACGTGGTCGAAGAGTTTTACGGTCAACGCCAGCAGCACGGCGATTTGCGCGGGCACCGACACTGGGGCGAACTCAGGCTGCTTGAGGCAGGCGCGAATGCGCCGTCCATGCTCGATGATCGTGCGAGTGGCTTCATCCAGGCGGGCGCCGAACCGGGAAAAGGTTTCGAGTTCCTCAAACTGCGCGTAGGCGAGCTTGAGGTCACCCGCCACTGCGCGGTAGGCTGCGCGTTGCGCCTTGCCGCCAACCCGCGAGACAGATTTTCCGACATCGATCGCCGGCAGCATGCCCAATTCGAACAGCGATGGTGAAAGGTAGATCTGCCCATCGGTGATCGAGATCAAGTTGGTCGGAATGTAGGCGGAAATGTCCTGCGCCTCGGTTTCGATGATCGGCAGCGCGGTGAGCGAGCCGCCGCCGAGATCCTTGCGCATGTGTGTCGCCCGTTCGAGCAACCGCGAGTGGATATAAAAGATGTCGCCGGGGAACGCTTCGCGACCGGGCGGGCGGCGCAGCAAGAGCGAGAGCTCACGGTAGGCCCGCGCATGATGGGTGAGGTCGTCGTACACGATCAGCACATCGTGGCCCGCTGCCATGAACGCCTCCGCAATGCTGGTCGCCGCGTACGGCGCGATGTACGCAAGCCCCGGCGGGTCGTTGCCCTCGGTCACGACGACGACGGTGTACTCCAGTGCGCCCTTTTCCCGCAAGGTTGCCACAGCCTTCGCGACGGTGGATGCGCGCTGACCGATGGCGCAATACACGCACAGGACATCCTGGCCGCGCTGGTTGAGGATGGTGTCGATCGCAATCGCGGTCTTGCCGGTCTGGCGATCACCGAGAATCAACTCGCGCTGGCCGCGCCCAACCGGGATCAGCGCATCAATGACTTTGATGCCGGTCTGGAGTGGCACCGTGACCGGTGCGCGATCCATAATGTGCGCGGCGGGGCGCTCGACGGGCAGGCGCATGCTGGCGATCACCGGCCCGTTCCCATCGAGTGGCCGACCGAGCGGATCGATCACGCGCCCGAGCAAACCATCGCCCACGGTCACGTCCATGACCCGGCCCGTGCGCTGAACTTCATCGCCCGCGTGGAGCTGCCAGTAGTCGCCGAGCAAAACGACGCCAATCTCGTCCGCATCCACGTTGAACGCAATACCGAGCACATCGCCGGGAAACATCACTAACTCATCAAAGCCCACGCCCGGGAGACCCGACACCGTGGCGATGCCGGTGGCGACACTGGTGATTGTGCCCACCTCCCGTGGCGTCAGGTGCGGCGTGAATGCCTCCCGCACCTGGCGTAGTTCGGCAAATGCGCTGTCGTAAATGTCCTGGAGGCGCTCAGGTTCCATGCTCATTGGCTCTTTTCTCTAGCTTCGCTTCTTTAGGTTTGGGCATGGCTTTGGCTGCCGGTTTGTCCTTTTCTTTCAGAAGTTCGTCGATGCCCTTTTCCAGTGATGCCAGATAATCGGCGATGCTCCACGCCACCTTTTGTCCGTTCGTGGTGAGCTCAATGCCGCTGATCAGGTCTGGCGCGGTCTCGAACCGGATGGGGATTTCAGCCGAGAAGGTTTCGTTAAGTGCCTGTTGTATCACCGCGCGTTGCTCCGCAGGCAGGTCAAACGCGCTGCGCACAAGCGCAGGATCATCTGCGGTCGTCAGCGCCTCGGCGAGACCGGCTTTGGGCGCGCTGTCCAGCGCGCGCAAGCGACGCGTGAACACCGCGCCCATGCATTCCTCCAAACTCGTCGTAGCAAGATCGGCCAGCGCCTTGCGTGCGATGGCAAACACTTCCTGCTGGGTTCGGCGGCTGATTGCTTGATGTAAGGTATCTGCTTCGTTTCGTAACGCTTCCTGTTGTTTTATACGCAAGGCTGCGGCGGCCTTGCGCGCTTCGTCGAGCAGCCGCTGACGTTCGGCCTGTGCCGCGTCGGTCGCTTCGCGCAAGAGCGCGGCGCGCTGCTGGTCGAACTCCTCGTTCTTGTGCTGGAATTCGTCGCGTTCCTTTTGAGCTTCGGCCTTTTGGGCATCGGCGTTCGCCAGCTCCGTGGCGATTCGCTGCTCCCGCACATCGATGGCGTGGAGGATGGGCTGGTACAGGAAGCGCTTCATCAACCACACCAGGATGAGAAAGTTGAGCGCCTGTGCTCCGACTGTGAACCAATCGATTAACATAGGGTTACTTTCCTGCGATGATGTGATTCCAGAACGGGTTGGCGAAGATCAGAATCATCGAGACCACGAAGCAGTAAATGGCCAGGGACTCGATCATCGCCAGACCCACGAACAAGGTTCGGGTAATGGTCGCCGAGGCATCCGGCTGCTGGGCCAGCGAGCTCAGTGCTGTCGCAACCGCCTTGCCTTCCGCCAGCGCTGGCCCCAAACAGCCGAAACCAATGGTGATACCGGCGATGACAATCGATGCCACCGCGATAATTGTCATGCTATCCATGCAATCTCCTTTTGTTGTGGTCGTTCATGCTTCAATGTTGTGCCTCGGGTTCAGGTTTGGGCTTACGAACGCGCGTGGCGGCCGCGATATACACTGCTGCCAGGATGCTGAAGATGTAGGCCTGCACCATGCCGGTAAGCAGACCGAGTACTGTCATAATGATTGGGAAGACGAGCGGCGTGATCGTGAGCAGGATCGCGATAATCATCGTCCCGCTCATCATGTTGCCGAACAGGCGGACGGCCAGGGCCAGCGTCCGCGAGATTTCGCTGATAATGTTGAACGGCAGCATGATTAATGTTGGCTGCAGATAAGACTTGAGGTACTCGCCCCCCCCTTGATCCGCAATGCCGAAGAACGGCACGGCCACAAACACGCACAGCGCCAGCGCCGTCGTGGTCGAGAGCGAGCCAGTCGGCGGCTCGTAGCCGGGAATGATGGTACACAGGCTGGCTGCGGCAATGAACAAGAAGAGCGTGCCCAGAAAGCTGAGATACTTCTGCGGCTGACTTCAGGCCGACCTCCTTGATCTGCTGCACAATGCCGGTGACGATGATTTCGAGCAGATTCTGCCAGCGGGTACGTTGCAGCTCGGTGGAAAGTGTGCGCGTGATCAGTTTTGCGCCAACGGCCAGCACGAGCATCAGTCCCCATGTGAACACAATCGTGGCGTTCAGCTTGACAAAACCGTATTGCCAGAAGATGATCTGATCAGGGCTAAGGTGCATGGTTGGCCTCGGGTGCGACATACGCTGGCGTCTCCGCCGCTCGGGTAAGCCGAATCACAATCAGCCGCGCAATCACAAATCCAAGTATGCACGCCAGCATCCGCTCCCAACGACCATTGGAGATAACATAAAATCCGACCAGGGCAATGCCCGTCCGCAGCATCAGGCTGCCGAAGACCCACAGCGCCGGCTGTTTGGACGAAGCCAGCTGCTGAACTGTCCACCACAGGCCACCGAAGAATAGCGCACCGAGTAACACACCCGTCACCAACGCCGGCACCAAACTCACCATTTCATTCATCAGTACCCTCCTGTTCCTGGTGCATTGCCCGGTCTTCCTTAGCTACCCAATGCCAGGCATTCGCACAGCCGATTACCAGGCCGATTACCAGCAGCATCAGCGTCCAGGAATAGCCTCCCGAATAGCGGTTGTCCAGCCAGATGCCGAGCGCGATGCCGAGCAGCGTTGGCACCACTACCGACCAGCCGATCAGCCCGATCATGCCCAGGCCAAACCAGACGCCCTGCCCGGCGTTGCGCCGCGCCTTGAGCTTGCGTGCTGCCTGCGCGCCGACCTGGCGACTGAACGCAGTCTGGTCTTTCGCAGGCTCGTTTTCCGGTTTTTCACACATGATCAAACTCTGCCAAGCGACGGATGAAGCCGCTCTCCATTTTCGCCATCACCGCCCGGACGCTCTGCTCTTGCGCGTTCAGAGCCAGGAACTCCCGCTCTACTGCGGCATGCAGCTGGCCGAGATCCGTTCCACCAATGGCGTTGCGCACGGAGACTAGCACATCCAAGCCGATCTTGACCAACACTCCTTCATCGACGGCCACGTACACCTCGCCCTCGGCTTCGTTTTCGTAGACCAGAATCCCAGGCGCGAGCGCCGCGACGCAGTCGAGCCGGTGTGGCAAAAGTCCAAACGAGCCACCGCGGGTCTCCGCAACGATGCGCGAAACGCCGGTTTTCTCGGCAAAGATCCCGAACGGCAAGAGCATCTTAAGATTCATGTGCGTCGGCGGCATGGGCGACCTCCGGTTGCGGCTCGGGCTTCGGCGCAGGATTGGCCTGGGCAGCTGGTTTGTTGGGCGGGGCCTTCTTCTGCGCCTCGTCGATCGCCCCGATCATATAGAGCGCGCTTTCGGGATAGTCTTTGAATTCATCGCGCAGGATGCGTTCGCAGCCATCGAGCGCGTCGTTGAGGCTGACCAGTTTGCCCGTGATGCCGCTAAATTGCTCGGTGGTGAAAAACGGCTGCGTCAGAAAGCGCTCCAGCCGCCGGGCGCGGGCGACTACCTTGCGGTCGTCCGGCGCTAGTTGTTCCAGGCCGAGCATGGCGATCACGTCCTTGAGATCTTCATACTGCGCGAGCGTCCGCCGGATTTCCTGCGCCAGCAGATAATGCCGCTCGCCGACGATGCCGGGCGTCGCCATCTTGGAGCTGGATTGCAGCAGATCGATCGCCGGGTACAGCCCTTCGCTCGCCCGCTTGCGCGAAAGCACGATCGACGCCGAAAGATGCGAAAACGTATGCACCGCCGCCGGGTCGGTCAAGTCGTCCGCTGGCACATACACCGCTTGAATGGACGTGATCGCCCCGGCATCAGTGTTGGCAATGCGCTCCTCCAGCCGCGACAATTCCGTGCCCAGGGTCGGCTGATAACCCAGCCTCGACGGCATCTGGCCCATCAAGCCCGACACCTCCATGCCAGCCTGAATGAAGCGGAAAATATTATCGATCAGCAGCAGCACATCGCGATGCTCGTCGTCGCGGAAATACTCGGCCATCGTCAGCGCCGCCTGTCCCACGCGGAACCGGCTGCCCGGCGGCTCGTTCATCTGCCCGAACACCATCACCATATTCGGCAGCACACCAGCCTCTTTCATATCGCGGTACAGCTCCTCGCCTTCGCGGCAGCGCTCGCCGATCCCGCAAAAGATGCTGACGCCCGCTTCGTGCCCGATCATGTTGTGGATCATTTCGGTGAGTAAGACGGTCTTGCCCACGCCCGCGCCGCCGAACAGGCCCGCCTTGCCGCCGCGCTCGAGCGGCACCAGCACATCGATGACCTTGATGCCCGTCTCGAAGATCTCGGATCGGGTGGAACGCTGTGTTAACGGCGGCGGCTCGCGATGGACGGTGCGCCAGTGGACATCGGTCGGTGTGGCTTCGCGGTCGATGGCGTTCCCGAACACATCGAACATGCGCGAAAGAATGCCCTTGCCGACCGGTGCCTTCAATGGCCCACCCGTGTCTTCCACCGGCATGCCACGCGCAAGGCCCTGGGTGGGCGTCAGCGCAATCCCGCGCACGCGCTGCGCGTCGAGCTGCTCTAACACCTCGATAGCAATCTTCCCATCCTGCGCGTGGAGCAACGAGTAGATCGGCGGCAAATGGGCATCGAACCGGATATCCACGACACTGCCGCGCACCGCGACGACTGCCCCGAGGTTTGTCGAATTGCCCTGATTGTTCATTAAGGTTGCCTCAACAGCCGTTTGCGGATCGATTTCAATTCCTTGCGCCGGGCTTTATCCATGTCCAGATATAGTGGTTGGATGCGTACGCTGCCCGCGCCTACGGCGATCCCTGCGCGCCACTTGCTAAACCGCGCACCATGTGCGTGTATTCCGCCAGGCGGTCGCGCAATCCGTCCAGACCCTCGGTTATTTTTTCTCCGGGATGGCCGGCCATCTCCTTTGCACCGGTATCCACTTTGATGCCGGGAATAATGCCTGCATTGGTAATGGCTTTTATAAAGGGAGTGCCATCCTTCTTTTGCTGGCGGATCGTCTCGTCGTACAGGATCAAACCGCTAATGCTTTCACCCAGACCATGCGTGGTAATGATCAACTCCCGATAGGTGCGTCGGGCCTCCACGGTCTGGGGAATCCCCAACGCGGCAAATCGTTTGTTGCAGGTTGGCGTACTTTCATCCCTCGCCAGCAGACCCTTGTCGCCGTCGACCAGCGCCATCGCGGTATCTATAAGCTCTTGTGGATTCATCTCTGATACCTCAGTAATTCTATGAATATCAAGAAAATATGAATATAGCCGATAATATTGTCATCCATGTTTCTTTCTACGTTTGGGCCGGATTCCACTTCCAATTGCGGATTTCCGGCAAGTCTTGGCCGTGTTTCTCGATGTGTTGCTTGTATTCGTATTGCTTGTATTCGATTATGCAAGATTATTTCTTCTCCTCCCTTGGGCACAAGGGAGGCTCGGTTTCGAGCGTTTCGCGCACGCGCGCCAGCCGCGTGTCGATCCTCGCACGGTCATGGGCGGACTCGAGAGTGCGCTCGGCCAGTTCGGCGATCCATTGCACTTGTTCGCGAAGCGCCCGCCGTCGGCCCGGACTGGCCGTCAGACTGGCAAGGGTTTGAAGCGCGTCCAGCATCCGCAACATGATGGCGACATTGCCTTTGGCGCTGCTTCGAATTTGGTCGAACGATTCAGCCAGTAAGCTCTCAAAGCTCGGGCCTTTGACGATCACTCGCAGTTCCCCTTCCTCGTAACGGCGCGATGAGGGGATTTGCCGAGGCGCTATCCGCGCCAGAATCGCTGTCAGATAATCCACGCACATCACGGCCGTTGTTGTGTCGTTGATGCCGGGGGAGAGTGCTTTCAACGCCACATCCACGATCTGCCTGATGCCGAAGGCCACGTCCTGTTCCACCGTGCGGTGGCTGACTGATGCTGAAAGCCGCCTGCAGGGCGGCAATCGTCTCTTGATCCGGCGGGTCTTCCATAGAAAGTGAGGCCAGCGTGGTGTTCTGGACAACGAACTCACCGATGCCGTGCTCCATCCGCACGATGTGTTTCCTGTCCCGCGCCAAGCGCAGGAGCGCTGCGTTATTCACGCTCTGGATATAGCCGCTCTCCTTAGCCGGGACGGCGCACCAATTCCGCTCGGTTAGAGGGCGCAGTGTCTGGTCATCATCGTCTTCGCCCGGCCCTTGTCCAAGGTCTTTCCGGAAACAGCCGGTCAATGGCCGCGATGGTTTCCTCCGCGACCGAGGCGATGATGCTGGAAGCCTGGATCGAAGAGGCGATGTGATGAATGAAGAACATGAGGGCGCCGACACCTCCGAGCGCCAGCACGAAGCCGAAGAACACCGCCAGGTTTGGAACAAATGCGCCCTCGTTGCCGCTGCGAATGGTGCGCAACACGATCAGGCAATAAGTGAAAATGCCGGCGAAGATCCCGAGCACTATCTGCGTGACTGCGGCTGCGCATGAAGTTCCGCAGGATGCGCGAGGTGTATTGGCTCGAAGCCAGCGCCAGCACCACCAGGATCATGGAGAATGTGACGCCCACCACGGTCATCATCGAACCGGCAATCGTGGACATCATCCCGCGCGCGCCTTCCGCCCCGGCCCCAAACAGGCGCGGCCACTGGGCCAGCCAGCGGTCGCTCCCGGCGGAGTCTGCTTCGATCAACGCTACCGCGAGGGCAATGCTGAACAAGACAATCAGCGAAGGCATAAACCAAAAGCTCGACCGCAGATTGCTCCAAAGTTGCCTGAACTTATTCATGGGTCAGTTCCCACTTCCAGTTCCGGATTTCCGGCATGTCCTCGCCATGTTTATCAATGTAATGTTTTGCTCGATCAGTTTGTCCTGCATCAGCTGCTTCAGGTACGCCCCTTTGGAACCCAGATGCGGCAGGCGATCGACCACATCCTGCACCAGGTGGAAGCGGTCCAGGTCGTTCTGTACGCGCATGTCGAAGGCCGTGGTGATTGTGCCTTCTTCCTTGTAGCCCCGGACGTGAAGGTTACGGTTGGTTCGCCGGTAGGTCAGCCGATGCACCAGCCAGGGGTAGCCGTGGAAGCCAAAGATGATGTGCTTGTCTTTGGTGAACAGCGAATCGTAATCCGTTTCGCTCAAGCCCGTGCGGATGCTCGCTCGCAGACTGCAGCTTCATCAGATCGACGACATTGACCACCCGGATTTTCAGATCGGGCAGATGCTTGGCGCAGGATGGAAACGGCGGCCAGGATCTCCAGCGTGGGCGTGTCGCCGCAGCAGGCCATCACCACATCCGGCTCGCTGCCCTGGTCGTTGCTGGCCCACTGCCAGATGCCAATTCCTTCGGTGCAATGCACCACCGCCGCGTCCATGGTCAGCCATTGAGGCAGCGCGTGTTTGCCTGCAACCACGACGTTCACATAGTGCCGGCTGCGCAGGCAGTGATCAACGACCGACAGCAGGCAGTTGGCATCGGGCGGCAGGTACACGCGCACGATATCGGCCTTCTTGTTGATCACATGGTCGATGAAACCGGGATCCTGATGCGTGAAGCCGTTGTGATCCTGCTGCCAGACGTGCGAGGCCAGCAGATAGTTCAGCGACGCGATCTGACGCCGCCAGGGCAGTTCCGCGGTGACCTTCAGCCACTTGGCGTGCTGGCTGAACATCGAGTCGACGATGCGCATGAAAGCCTCATAGCAATTAAACAGGCCGTGCCGCCCGGTCAGCAGATAGCCTTCCAGCCAGCCCTCGCACTGGTGCTCGCTGAGCATCGCGTCCAGCACTCGTCCGGCGGGCGCGAGGAATTCATCATTCGTTTCCGTTCGGGCATCCCACTGGCGGTTTGTTGTTTCAAAGACCGCGCCGAGGAGATTCGAAATCGTCTCATCGGGGCCGAAGATGCGGAAATTACGCTGATCCTGATTCAGCGTGTCCACGTCGCGCAGAAACGTACCCAGCACGAGTGTATCCTGGGCGTCAACGGCGCCAGGCGACGGCACATCAACCGCATGGAGGTGAAAATCCGGCATGCGCAGGTCGCGCAGGAGATTGCCACCGTTGGTGTGCGGATTAGCGCCCATCCGCCGGTCGCCCTTCGGCGCCAGTTCAGCCAATTCCGGCATAAGCCGGCCGTTCGCATCGAACAGCTCCTCGGGCTTGTAGCTCCGCATCCAGCTTTCGAGCAGCTGGACATGCTCGGGATGCGCGGCATCCACCAGGATCGGCACCTGGTGGGCGCGGAAGGTGCCCTCAATTTGCAGGCCATCGACAACCTTCGGCCCCGTCCAGCCCTTGGGCGACCTGAGGACGATCATGGGCCAGCGCGGTCGCGTGGCGTCGTTCGTGGCGCGCGCATGCGTTTGAATGTGCCGGATGTCTTCGATGACCTTATCCAGGGTGGCGGCCATGAGTTGATGCATCGCTTCCGGCTGATCCCCCTCCACAAAATAGGGTGTCCAGCCGCAGCCGCTGAGAAATTGCTCCAATTCCTCATGCTCGACGCGGGCCAGCACGGTCGGGTTGCTGATCTTGTAGCCGTTGAGATGCAGGATCGGCAGCACCGCGCCGTCGGTGATCGGGTCAAGGAATTTGTTTGATTGCCATGCAGTCGCCAACGGGCCGGTTTCCGCCTCGCCATCGCCAATCACGCAAGCGACGATCAGATCGGGATTGTCGAACGCGGCCCCAAAGGCATGGCTGAGCGAGTAGCCGAGCTCGCCACCTTCGTGAATCGAGCCCGGCGTCGTCGGCGCAACATGGCTGGAAATGCCGCCGGGAAACGAGAATTGCGTGAACAATGCTTTCAGTCCGGCTTCGTCCTGGGTGATGTTCGGATACACGTCGCTCCAGGTGCCTTCGAGATACACGTTGCCCACAATCGCCGGGCCGCCGTGCCCAGGGCCGGCGATGTAGAACATATCCAGATCATAGTGCTTGATGACCCGATTCAAATGCACATAGATGAAGTTCTGGCCCGGCGTCGTGCCCCAATGGCCGACCACCAGCGGCTTCACATGCTCCAGCTTCAGCGGCTCCTTCAGCAGCGGATTGTCGTACAGATAAATCTGCCCGACCGACAGATAATTGGCTGCACGCCAGTACGCATTCATCTTCCGTAGAAGATCAGGCGACAACGGTTCGTTCCTGATGTTAGTCTTTTGGGCTTTTATCATGATTTTTGTAATTCCTTATCTTTATTTTAGGCGCTCTGGGAGTTAGGCAACCAGCCGGTCCCGCGGCGCATAGCTTACGGGTGCTTCAGGAATCTCAAATAGAAGGCTGCAAACACCAAGACAATACCAATGTTCACTATCAGCCGTTCCCAGAATAGATTCCTAAAGAACAGTAAATCGACACTAACGACAACAGCAATTAACACCACAACGTAAAGCACGACAGACATGTTGTTTGTCATTTCAATCTCCTGTTCAACTCTATTGACCTATCCTGGGAGTCCATTCATACGTTTTTAATCCTGAGATCCAAAACGCGGCACACCATCCTGGCGATCATCCATTCCTCGTCCGTATGGATGACGCGAACCGTCACCCGGCTGGCATCTGTGGAAATCACGCCCGCATGCGCCGCGTTGCGCTGTTCGTCGAGCTCAACTCCCAGGAATCCCAGCCCGTCGCAGATCCGCACGCGAACCATGGGTGCATGCTCGCCGATGCCGCCCGCGAACACCAGCGTGTCCAGCCCGCCCAGCGCCGCCGCGAATGCGCCGATCCATTTCTTGACCTGGTAGCAAAACAGCGCGACCGCCTCGGCTGCCCGTACGTCCTGCGTCTCACGGTCGAGCAAGTCGCGCATGTCGGAGCTGGTTTCCGACACACCGAGCAGCCCGGACTGGAAATTGACCATTTCGTTGAATTGCTTTGCGGTCATCTTTTCCGTGCGCGCCAGGTACCACATCAGCCCAGGATCGAGATCGCCGGAACGGGTGCTCATGGGCACCCCGGCGGTCGGCGTGAAGCTCATGCTGGTGTCTATGGATGTGCCCTCATGCACCGCCGCCAGGCTCGCGCCATTGCCGAGATGGCCGAGGATGACCCGACCGTGGGCCGCTTCCGTTCCGGCCAGACGGGCCAATTCTTCCATCAGAAAGGCATACGACAAGCCGTGAAACCCATACCGCCGTACCCCCTGCGCCTCATAGCGGCGCGGGATTGGTAGCATCTGGGCCACACGCGGCAGATCGTGGTGAAACGCCGTGTCGAAGCACGCCACCTGGGGCAGGTCGGGAAAGCGGCGCTGAAACGCCTCGGTCAACAGAATCTCCTCCGGCAGATGCTCAGGATCGAAGGGGCTGAGCTGGTGCAGCTCCGCAACCATGTCCGCCGTGATGCGCTGCGGCTGGCTATACGTTGGCCCGCCATGCACCACGCGATGCCCCACCGCAGTCAATGGATCACGCTCGTTGCGCTCCGCGATCCAATCCATTAGCATGCCCACCGCTACCGTGTGATCTGGTGCCGTCACCGTTCGCGAAAAGGTGTCCGCCTGGTTCGAGCCGGTCGCCCGGAAGGTGGCCTCCGGCAGGCCAATCCGCTCAATGGCACCCTCCAGAATCCGCTGCAGCGCGTCACCAACCTCAAACAGCGCGAACTTGATGCTCGATGAGCCGCCATTGATCGTCAGGATGTGGGGGTTAGTCGGTTTCATAATGCCCGCGCATGCTTTCCTGATCGCCAATGCTTCTACAACCGCCTGCCAGCCCCTGGTGTGTCCGGCAGGTCAGATCCCTATCCGCCCCGGACTCCGCCTTCATGCTGTCGCATCCTTATGGAACAGGTTTTAATAGAAAGCTAACAAATCAGATATTGAGTTCCCGGCAGGTGCGCATACAATCAACGTAATTACTCAGCGGTGTACCGGCTGCCCAGCCGCCCGAGCGTGCTATCGATAGAACGCTTCATCTTCTGAGCGGCGCCGGCGACGGCCTGCTCCACAGTCTGCGCCCGATCGCTCACCTCGATCGGCTGGAGGCCAGCGAGATCGACCACCAGCAGGCAGCGTTTCGCGTCGTTGCCGACTTTCTTGTCGCTGTTCTCGTCGCTCAGGTGGACATCCACCCGTGTGATCTGCTCGCTGAAGTGATCTAATCTGCCCTGTACGATGGCTTCGACCTGTGCGACCAGCACGCTGTCGCCCGCAATATTGCTGTCAGTATTGAGCTGAATGAGCATGGGTCTGTTCTCCTCTTCAATAACGGTAGATCGCAGCGACGCCCGTCGCCGTCGGCATCTGCTCGGTGGGAACGATCACAACCTGTCCGCCCAACTTCACGACCAGCGCCCCCAGGTCGTCGAGCACATCGCTGTATCATCTGTATCAAATGCGTTCACGCTGTTGTTCCTCTTTCCTCTGGAACGAGTTCCATCACCGGTTGCCCGGTGGCTTGCCTGTGGTTCCGTCTATCTACTGCGCGTAATGCTGCACGGCAATTGCTGGGAGCGCCGCGATCTGCTGTTTGTTAAGCGTCAGATACACGCTGTCATCGTCGATGCGATCGATTTGCGCAACTGGGATCGTGACATCCTGATGGTTCCAGAAGTGCCCCTCACGCAGGACGAGGTAAGTAATTGCGTCGTTCGCCTGGTTGATCACAAACTCCTCTACCTCGCCAATATGTCCATCCGTCGCATGCACATGCGAGCCGCGATGAATCGCCAATGTGTCGAAGGCGATATTCTCGTGGTCGATACCGGTTCCCACTTGCATGCCCACATACGGCCAGAGCATCACGCCCGCACCATAACTCGACACAAAGTGGGGTGATGCCGGGAGATAACTGGTGGTCATGAACGGCGGCATGGCTGCGAGTTCATCGGTGGTGCAGCGCAGGCAAATCCGCTCTGGCGTGCTTTCCGTCACGAACTCAACCGGCACCATCCGCTCGACGCCAAGGAGACCCGGCTCGCGCACGACGAGATGGGTGACCTGATCCTTGACCGGGTTCAGAATGATCGCCATCGAGTGGCCACACGGCCCGTCGGCACATTCGATTGTGGCATTGATTGAGAGATCCATGGTGGCTCCTTGTTCGGTTACGCCGGGGGTTTGCTGATCTCATGCGGGGCCGCGGTGGCCCGGCATTGCGTAAACGCCCCTGGTATAGCGTGGGTGGACTGCCCGCAGAGGCAGTCCCTAATCGTTCGTAATAATTACCTTGAGCGCGCGTTCGTTCATGGCATGACCAAACGTGTTGTACGCCTGCATGATGTCGTCCAGTGCAAAGTGGTGTGTGATCAACTGCCTGGGCTGGACTTTGCCTGACAGCACCGTTTTCAACAGCATGGGGGTCGTTACCGTGTCCACGAGCCGCGTTGTGAGGGTGATATTGCGTGACCAGAGCCGTTCCAGATGCAGTTGGACGGGCTCACCATGCACGCCGATGTTGGCGATATGACCGCCTGCCGCCACAATCTCCTGGCACACGTCGAAGCTCACGGCCATGCCAATCGCTTCGATCGCGACATCCACGCCACGCTTGTCCGTGAGCGCCATCACCTTCTCGGCAGCTTTTCCATCGCTGTTGTTGACGACCTGCGTCGCCCCAAAACGCTTGGCGACCTCTAAACGGTTGTCATCTATATCAATCATGATGATTTCCGCAGGTGCGTAGAACTGCGCTGTCAGGAGCGCGGCCAGCCCGACCGGCCCTGCGCCAACAATCGCCACGGTGTCGCCGGGCTTGACCTGCCCGTTGAGGACACCGCATTCGAATCCGGTCGGCAGGATATCGCTCAACATCACGAGCGCTTCTTCGTCGGCCCCATCCGGAATCGGGTAGAGACTGTTGTCCGCAAATGGAATCCGGACGTGCTCAGCCTGGGTTCCGTCAATCGTATTGCCCAGGATCCAGCCACCCCCGTTCTCGCAATGCGAATACATGCCTTTCTTACAGTTGGTACACCTGCCGCACGACGTAATGCACGAAATGAGCACATGGTCGCCAACGCGGAAATTCGAAACGTTCGCTCCGGCGTGTGTGATGATTCCGACACCCTCATGCCCCAGGATTCGGCCATCCGTCACCGTCGGCAGATCACCTTTCAGAATATGCAGATCCGTTCCACAAATAGTCGTCTTCGTGACCTTGACGATGGCATCGGTTGGTGCTTGGATGATCGGCGTGGGCGTGTTTTCCAAGGCAAACTTGCCTGGACTATGGTATACGAGCGCGTTCATTGGGTATTCTCCTGCATCCATGTATGTGACCAGATCGGCAGACAGTTGGCGGGTAGATTCATGGTCACGGTCGGGTCGGCGCGGGAATCGCGCGCGGCCGGAACTAGCGTGCCTGGGAACCCAGGCACGCCGAGCAGCGGCTCGGGGATCTGGAGCGTAGGGGCGATTGGGTGTGTTTGGGTCTGAATGAGTGGTTCTCCTCTTTTGTTATCCGTGATCGTCCATTGTTTGAGCGACGCCGCTACCGTCTGCGGTCGCGTACGTATCGTATGTCGATGGCCCTACCGCCTGCACCGGCTGCACATAGCGAGCGACACAGGCGAGAACCTCATCAAGGTCAAATGGTTTGGACAGGCATGCGACTGCCCCCATCCCGAGCAGATGCGCGGCGTCACGCGGCGCGGTGGTCATCACCACGATCCGCATGGTCGCCAGACCGGCCGCGCGCAGCTCCTCAATAAGTGCCGCGCCGCGTATGCCGAGACGCCCCACGTCCAGCACGATCAGCGCGGGCGGATGGCGGGTGAGCGCGACCAGCGCGCCTGCGCTATCCGGTACCGAGTAGGCGACATAGCCGGCGTCGGTCAGAATCTCAACCAGGAGTTCCGCAATCGTCGGCTCACGGTCGACGACCAGGATGCTGCCGATCGGAGGCATTTCGTTTTCCTTCTCGAGCAATGGCGGCCCCATCTGATGATCCGCCCTATACCATTGTTGGGAGCTTGGCGTGCATCAGTGGGGTTTGCGGTCTTTGATGAGTTTAACATGTCGACCGCCCGGTGGTATGAAGTTTCTTCATTTCGCGCCGACAGCGGGCACCCGGCACCCCGTGCGGCACGCCACCCACACGCCACCTACACGCGCGAAACGTAGGCGCCGCGTGCCGTTGCGGTGTGCCTCCGCTGTTGGCATATACGCTGCCCGCTCGACCCAATCACCGCGCCATGAGGAACGGGATGCGCCACTGGTCGTGGATGGCAGCGCTATCACACCGGAGCAGCGCACCGTGCCTTTCGCAATCGCGCCAATCATCGGTGGGCCGGCGATCACGATCCGGCTCAACCAGGGCCGCGACGGACTGCCGATCAGCGTGTTACTTGTCGGGCGGCGCTGGGATGATGAGCGGTTGCTGGTGATCGCCGAACGGCTCGCGGAGGTGAGTGGCGGCTATCGGCAACCACCCGGGTTCTGAGCGCTGCTTGAATCACCCGGACGTCGACGTTCTGTCGATTGGCGTCTGAAAAGAAAGCGCACGGGCCTCAGACGCACCCGGCAGCACCAGCGCCAACTCCTGATCGGTCGCGCCCCAGCGCAGATGGTAGAGCCGAATGACCAGCACGTACATACCGCCGAGCATGACGACTAGCGCGGCGATAGCCAGCCAGAACGGCTGCGATAACTCAATAGGCTTCTGTCCATGTGACACCTTTTACTGACGACGTATCCTTGGTCGCATCATCTGTCTGTGCTGTTAATAGGTTCCCGCAGCGGTAAAGCGACCCTGACCCTTGAGATAGGTGTCGAAAAAGGCCAGACAGACCTTGTTTATTGTTTTGAGGGTATATCCGGCATCGGTCGTCGATGGATGGCCGTTGAGCAGGCGTGTCAGAAACGGGCTTGTAAGCGCCAGATCCGTCAGTGTAAGATGCCCGATGCCACTGATGTAGACATTAAATTCGGTCGCAGGGGTAGCGGACAGCAGCGCATTATTTTCCGCGTACTGCGTCCATTCGCCCAGATGGCTCCATGACTCACCGTACACGTTGAGAACCGGAACTGGATACGGTGTGTTGTTCCAGACGAACTCGCCGTCCTTTACACCTTCAATATCAGTCAAGAACGGCGATTCGAGCGCGATAACAGCGCTGACATCGTCGCGCATTCTTCCGATCCCAAGCGCCGCCGAGCCGCCGAGCGAATGTCCCATCACACCGATCTTTGTCGTGTCAATGCGCTGGTAGACTGTTGCAGCAGTATCCTTTTTTGCTTCGGCCAATGTATAATCGAGTACAAAATTGATGTCATCGGTTCGTAGTTTCATCCACTTCTGATAATATGCATAGCTTTGCTGCTTGTCAGATGTTGCGTCTTCAGCCTTCAGCTCCTGCAAATAGCCCATGTCGATCCACGTCGTATGACCGTCCGCGGAGGTCGTGTATAACGAGTGATATGGATGATCGATTGAGCTGACAACATAGCCGTGCGAGGCCAGCTCTCTAAACAGCGACTTATTGCTTGATTTTATGCCTGTGGCGCCATGCGAGAAGAGAATCAGCGGATACGTTCCCGTTGCGTTTTGGGGGTACCACAGTTCCACGTTTAGCTTTCGGCGTTCGCCCGTAGCGGTAAAGGTTTCGATGCGGCTCAGATCGGTATAGGTATAGGTGACCGTGGCGACCTGGTACATGCCAGTTGTTTTGATCAATGCATGCTGCGGGAAAATCAGGGCCGGCGTTACCGCGATGACCACGAGCAGCAGCATGACGATGGCATTGACCACAGCGTGTGTGGTTGTATACGCTTTTTTCTCGGCCTGCTTGCCGATCAGCGTCCACATGCCGGGGGCCGCCCAGACGAGCAGCAATGCGGCAAGCCCATACCATCGCATGCTCCACTCGATGACTGATGCCAGCGTGAACAGGACGAACGTGGCCAGCGCGCCAATGCGGACAATGCTTCTGACATGGTTCTGGTTCGATTTCGTGACGATACAATACGTTGCGAATGCCACGTCAATCACGAGCGCAATTATCACTATGCTTGTGCCGATCATGATTCTCCTTTGAGCACAATGGCCCTGCCTGCGGCGATCAGATCGCCTTCGACCGTGCCACTGGCAGCTCGGGCCGAAAGAGTTGGATAACGCCTTTGGCTTTGTTTTCGAGTGTGATCGGCTTGTGCATGAATGATTTGCAGCGCGTGATTTCCAGCAGTTCTAGCTGAGTTTAACCGGCACGCGCTCTGTGCGTATGAAGATCGCTCATCACGCCAGGACGGTGTCATTGTGCAGTGCGTGTTCTTTGTGAAACCAATGCCGTCGGAATCGGCGATGCCTTCAGGTGCTTCAAATACCCGATCAGCATGCCGATACTCGCGGCAAACAAGGCAACGAAAATGACTATCTGCGGGATAACGACTGGCTGACCTGCGCGTGCCATAAACACGACCATGGACAACACGGCCAACGCCAGCAACACAAAGAAGGTCAGCAGTGCCCCGACCAGCGTATAGCCTATGGGCTGCTTGCGCCATAAACTGACAGCCGTTATCGCCAGCGCAGGCAGCATCCATGCCATATCGAGGACGTGAATGAAATTGGTCGGCGTTCCAGCATCGATGAGGGCTTGCGAGGGCTTCCCGGCCAGTGAAGCGGGCAGTGCGTCGCTTAACCACAGTAGATAAAAAAGCGTGGCGAGCACGGCCAGGTAGATACTGACGGTTTTGACCGGCGTTCGTCCGTTGAAGCTCGCCTGCACGCCAGTCCAGTCTGTCGTCACAAGGCCGCCAATCAACGCATAGGTCGAGCAGCCCAACAAAGCGACGTACACCAGGAACAGCGGGTTGAAACGCACGTCGAAGGCATACCCGACATAGGTGTATACCATATACGCCAACGCCCCCAGCCAGACGATTCGCGCCCGCTGCGAACCATGCCAGGTGAGCAACGCGCTCATCACCAGCGTCGGGAGCACGACTCCCAATGTGATCGCATCCTGACCAAGCACCTGCGCCACAGAATAGGGCGTGTCGCGATACAGGCCGCGCACGAAGAGGCCGCTCCCCGTTGCAATCGCCAGCAGCAGCGCGATCGGGACAGTTAGCCATAACCAACCATTTGTACTTCGCGTCTGTTTGTTCATTTCCTCATCCTTGTCAACGTGCCGACGATCCACAACGGGATCGAGAGTGCGAAGGTCAGCACAACGTAGGTCAGCGGCGGTCGGTTTCTGGGCGCGGTAGTCATGCGTATGCCGTTTCCGCAGCAAGGGCCGGGCGCGTGTTTGCTTGCTCAAAGAAGAAAGCGTGATTCCGCCAGACAATCACGACCGATATGATCAACAGGATCAGCGTGATGATGCACTTTGTGAATTGTTCGGTCTGAAACAGCACCGAAAAGAGATTGAACATGAAGTGGAACAGGATGGCAGCGGCAATACTGCGATTACTTTTGTAATAGATCCAATTGAGCAAGATGGCCGCAACGAAAATCTGGGCGAAGAAATTGATGACGTAGACGATGCTGGTATTCCACAGATCATGCTGATAATACCCATTCACGAAAAACAACGGCACATGCCATAGCGCCCAGAGCACGCCAAAGAGTACGGTGGTCTTGAAGAGCGTGAATTTACTCCTGATGCTATCCACACCGTAGCCGCGCCAGCCCAATTCCTCAAACGTCGGCGCCAGGAACAAAATCAGCAGACTGAGCACAGCCTGTCCAGCCATGATCTTGAAATCGCTGGCAAGCTGGAATTGGTCAGCGGACTGCCCGAACAGCAACGAGATCGCCGTGGCCAGCAGCAGGGCAAATGGCATGATCAGCAGGATCGCCGGCAGATACCGCAGGTTGATCTTCCGCAGACTGAGCCTGGCCCAGAGATCCTTCCGTAACTCCCGGTTGTTCGCGCCGCTGACCATGATCATGGCAGCGATAAAAGGCGCGAACAGACCGGGGATCATGCTCAGCCCCTGAAGCGCTTCCATGCCTTTCTGGTAACTGAAATAGGCGGCAATAAACCCGAAAATCCAGGTGAGCAGGAAGGTGATCACAAAAAAACGAACAGGCTTGTAGACGGGTTCGGTCTTCATCGATTCGGTATCCGTGCGGATGTTCATGGTGTAGCTCCTTTAATCTCTATGCTTTTTCTGAACCAATGGTTGCCAATTGCCGCGCCACAGCAAGATGGCGCCGATCAGCGTTGTCACCGCCATTTCCCAAATGCTCACCAGCGGGCCAAAGCCAATCGACTTTTCGATGGCGTCACGAATTTCATCGTAGGCGGCATGGTAGACGCTGGAAACGGCCAGGCTCTGCGTGGCCGTCCAGACATAGGCGTAGATCACGGCATTCATCATCGACGGAATGAGCGTAATCAAAAGCGTCAAGGCCAGCGACACGCCGACCCCGGCATCAATGCCTTCGAGGTGTGTCCCGATGGCGACCAGGGCGGGTAGATGCCAAGCCCACCAGATGAAGGCATGGATGAAGACGGCTCTGCGCGGGGTATAACGCTGGGCGAGGTGGGGCAGCATATAGCCACGCCAGCCAAATTCTTCCCCAAAGCCCGGGATGAGGGTGATGACGAAACGGAACAAGAAACTGCCCAGGATCGCCATGATCGACACTTCAGCGGGGAAACTGTGTAACCCCAGCCCCCACTCCAGCAAGGTCGGCACGACAAAGACGAAACTCGCCAGCGCAAAGACCCACAGGTATTGTCTGGGTTTGCCCCAATGCCAACCGGCATTTTTGAACCCATCGCGGAAGATATAGCGCCCGGCAATGAAGGTGGCGCCCGACACCATGACCATTGCCAGTGAACTTAACCCATAACTGGCCAGAGGTGTCACTGTCCCCCAAATGGCATAGGCGATTTGGAAGGGCCAGGAGAGCGCAACCACGAGCAGCAAGTACATGGTCAGTGAAAAAGGCCGTTGGGTTTGTACGTGTTGCACGGGTGACAGGTGTGTTGTAGCACTCATTGGCTGATGTCCTTTGTCTCAAACTACGTGAACGTATTGGCGCCGCAGTGTTATCTGCGCGGCAGGCTCGGTACTTTGCGGTACATGGTATCCTTCAGGACAATCGCGATCACCACAATCAACCAGAGCACGGTCAAAACAGACTCGGAGAGTGGGAGATAATTCACCAGCACGTTGAAGGAGGTATGGAGGATGATCAGTGCAAAGAGATTCCCGCCTGAGCGGTTATAAAACCAGGTTAAGAAGATCGCCAGCAAGATGCGGTACATCCCACCACCAATCATCCCCGTCACGAGTGGCTCAGGATAAAAGCCATTGAGGAAGAGTGGCAGATGCCACAGCGACCAAACAACCGCCACAATCAACGAAGCGATCAGCGGGCTGAACGTGTGTTGCAGCGCCGGCTGCAGCATGCCCCGCCAGCCAGGTTCTTCCATCCCACCGCGTGCCAGCGCCGTTAGTGTAAAAGCCAGCAAGAACAAAGGAATCACTTCGACAAAGGAACGCGCCCATAACGCTGGATATTCCACGGTCTGTCCTATAGCAGCCCCAATGCCCCAACTGAGCACAAGAAGTACGGGGAAGAAACAGATGGCAAAGAGCGTCCAACGCCACGACAGGCGCTCCGGCATCATGGAAGCCATGTGCGCCCGAATGTCCACGTTGCTCGCAAAGGCGTTTGCAAGCACCCAACCACCGACCAGGCAAACACCCAAGGCCGCGACCACGATCGGCCACGAAAGCGTCAGGGTTTCAGGCAGTCGATCATAGCCGGGGATACTCCCAACCCAGTACCGGCCAACCATCAATGCAAAAATCACCGCTGCGCCTGTCACCATCACCAGCAGTTGCCTGCGCGAGAGTGCCAGTGCCATGCCGCTTTTCAGACCAAGCGTGAGGATACCCCCAATCGCCGGGCCATAGCCGCCAATCAAGACAATCAACATCAAGAGCAGGTCATTTTCCCCCCGCAGCGGGATGACCGCCAACCAGAAAAGCCAGGTCCAGGCAAAGGTGATGAACAAGAAGGTAAGCACTGGATGTGATTGGGCGAACCTCCACTGCAATACTTTTGGGGCCTTTTCTTCACGAAGTCGGTTTAGAAAGGTAAGCACTGGATGTGATTGGGCGAACCTCCACTGCAATACTTTTGGGGCCTTTTCTTCACGAAGTCGGTTTAGAACAGTTGGTACAGTTGTCATTTTTCTTCCTCCCTGGATTGGTTGTGTGCTATGGGAACTTGAAGTGCCTGCGCATCCCAAGGCGAAGTAGGCGTTCGGGTAGCAGTATGTTCAAACGCGGCACCCAACGTTCGTCGTTTCCAACACGATACCGCGTGCGCCTCCATCGCGAGCATTTCAACACTTGGCAATCGGCATGGCTTCTGCGCGCCGTTTGATGCCAAGCAGACATTTGCGCATCATCACAATGTCAAAGAACTCAATCAGCAGGTTGAAGAATATCGCAGGCGAAAGCAAGCGGTATTTCACCCGCACCCGTGTAACAAGACGCGTACAAGTCGCCCCTTCCGCGTAGATCCCCAGGCCCACGAGCTATCGCCTTTGGCATCCCACCACACCATCGATTGGTTGTTTCGAAAATCCTTCACCCGCATGCCTTGCGCTCCATCGGGACTTAAGGGAATGAGGTCGCCAACCTGAATGTTCTGGTATTCAGGAAGAATGCGTTCGGCGCTGTGCCGCGCGAGGTTGTCCAACAGGTCATAGCTATACCAACCAGCCCGTGTCACACCCATTTGCACGATCCAGGGATAGATATGCTCAGCAGGCGCTTGAATCGTCACGGCGCGCGTCGCGTTGAAGGATGGCTCGTCAACAATGTCATCCCCAGGCATCGCGCGTTTGACCTCAGCGTCAGTAGCGCCCCAGCGCAGCTGCCAGGGGCGAATGCATGCACGATAGATCAGCGCCAGAACAAAGGCCAGGGAAGCAACACCAAACGTGCGTGGTCGCATTTCTATAATCCTTTGTTTCAATTCATACCGAGGCGTGCCGGTAATTCGCCGCGCTTGCGCCAGAACAGGTAGGCCACCGGCAGCACCACGAGCGCCAGTCCCAGGCCGAATTCACCGATCACATACGGCGTAAATCTGGTTGTACCCGTCAAGGGCGTAAAAATCGCTTGAATAAACAGGTTATGGCTGGCGTGCAAGAGCACCGCCGGCCACAGGCTGCCCGATCGGAGCCGTAGCCAGGCGAAGGCAAAGCTGGTTCCGATGATCATCACCGTGAAGCAGGCCAATCCAAAACCTGTTGGCGCGCCCGCGTTGTTGTAATTGGCAAACAGGATCGCCGGATAATGCCAGATCGCCCAGATCACGCCACTCATCAGCGCGGTCACGGTAAACGAGAACCGCCTGGCAAGTTCGGGCACCAACAGCCCGCGCCAGCCAATCTCTTCCCCCAACGCCGTCGCGCACGAACTTACGATCCCGGCGGTCGCCGCGATCAGGATATAGATGATCAGGAACACGTAAGGCGATTGAATAGGTAGGTTGAGTTGGGCGGCGGTTTGTCGCGCCATAGCTTCTGGTGCGAAGGTGCCTAATCCCGTCAGCCACACCACGCCATACACAAGCAACCCGTAGCCGAGCGGCACGCCATAGCCCAGCAGCCAGTACCTGGATGGTTTGATCGACCATCCCAGGCCACGAATATCCCGCTGGAAGATCAGCTGGGTCAGCAGCGCCGCCACTCCAGGGCACCACATCAGCGCCCAGGAATAGCCCTGAATCGACCCTGAGGCGGTGATGAGCGCGTAAAAGATCGCGCTCATCGCAAACGTCAGAACCAGGAACACCACAATTTTCCTGGTCGATGCTGATGCCAGCGTCGCTTCACCCGAGCGATCCATCTTTGAGGTAGCTGAAGCCATCGATTTCTCCACCTGATAGGCCTAGCGCAATTCCAGGTCACGTGCTTGGGCATCCCTCACCCCAACCCCCTCTCCCGCGTCTAGGAGTAGGGGTTGGGAGTGAGGGCAATCCTGGTTGACCGCACAAGCGGTCTTACATGAGTCTAGCCGGTTAGCCGCGCGGCGGTATGAAGTTTCATCATCTCGCATCGACGGTGAGCACCCAGCATCACAGGCTTGTGGGCCAGTGAAAGGAGCGCAGCGCATGCATGTATGAACAAACTTCATACGCATTGACATGTGATCGGTCATACTGACAGCAGCCCACGCGTACCATAGTGCCACGAAAGGTGATCCGCCCATGAACCAGCATCCACTCCGCACGCCGCTCGAACACTTACAAAGCGAGCTTCGACCGTGTCCCTGCACCGGAAGCCACCGACCCAGTGCTGGTGGAGGTGCGGCACGCGACCAGCGAGCTGCTGGCCCAAACGACCACCGCGCCGACTGTGGTGCCACATCCGTCGTTTCGGGAGCAGCTCGGGAATGCCACGGATCGCTTCGAAGCGCTGCATCCGACACTGGCAGCCGCGATCGCGCAGGTGGTCGATGCCTTGAACCGGATGGGCATCTAGCGCTGCGCAACCATGCATCGTGCTTCAGCCTTGTGAGCATATAATGCAAGGATAAAGGGAGTAGACAATCTTCCGTGAAGGTTTCACCCCACAGCATCGCATATCGGAAGAGCCGCAGCCTGGGCGATTTTCCTGATCGCAGTGGTATATACGATTATCTCGGTGCTCGGCGTGCTCTCGCTCAAATCGCCTCAGGATCCCATCACGGTAGAAAACGTGCTTGGCACCTCGGCGGTCAGCATATACGTGGCCAGAATGATCGCCAGCAGCACGAGGAACAGCGGCGAGATCGGGCTGAAGCCTAACACGCCGCCAATCGGCGTATAGGGGATATGATCAGCGTCAGCGCATCGACCATCAGCGTGGCGATCAGCAGGGCTTTCCCCGGTTTGCTCCTGTAAAACGGGCCGCTGGTGCGGATCACCAACACCACCAGCGAGGCGGAGATAACCGACTCCACAAACCAGCCAGTCCGAAATTGTTCCGGGTTGGCATGCAAGATCAGCAGCAGCACCCCGAACGTCAGATAGTCAAAGATCGAGCTGACCAGGCCAAAGGTGAGCATGAAGTTCCGAATAAAGCTCAGATCCCAGCGGCGCGGCTGTGCGACCGCCGATGCATCCACATTGTCGGTGGCGATCGCGGTTTCGGGGAAATCGGTCAGCAGATTTGCGAGCAGAATCTGTTTGGGCAGCAGCGGCAGTAACGAGAGCACCAGCGATGCGCCAGCCATGCTGAACATATTGCCAAAGTTGGCGCTGGTGGCCATGAACACATACTTGAGCGTATTCGCGAACGTGATGCGGCCCTGCTTGACGCCCTCCAGCAACACGCCCAGATCCTGTTCGAGCAGCAGTGGACAGCCCCTGCGGCGCACTGCCAAGCTGTTCAAGCACCTGAACCGTTGGGTTATTCCAAAAGATAGGGAGCGGTTGATCCATCACAGGTTCTCTGCTTGTCTAACACGAATATTGGAGCGCATGAGCGCTGGCAGCGCCTCAATCTGTCTTTACTCAAGCCTCCGGGCATTAAAAATCATGGATCACCCTGGGTGGAAAGGCGGCCCGCAGAGCATTCAGTACTGCTAGCACATCGATCACTTCCTGAATAATCGCGCCGCTGACCGGGCTTAGATGGCCGGTGGCGGCGAAGCCCATGCCGATCAGGCTCAGCGCCATGCCGCCCACCGCGCTCTGCAGCGCGATGATTCGCATCCGGCGGCTGATGTGCATGAACTCGTCCACCTTGGTGAGCGAGTTGTCCATAACCACGACGCCCGCCGCTTCCGCGGTCACATCGCTGTTCTGACCGATCGCCATGCCGACCGTGGCAGCCAGCATGGCCGGGGCGTCGTTGATGCCGTCGCCAACGTAGAGCGTCTTGGCTGTTGCCGTTTCTTCGCGGACGATGGCGAGCTTCTGTTCCGGGCTTTGCTGGGCGTAGATCTCGGTGATGCCAACCTGTTTCGCCAGGTAGCGCACCTCCGACTCACGATCGCCCGACACGAGCATGACCCGCGCGAACTGATGCTTTGGCCCAAGGTGGCGCACGAAGGAGCGGCTCTCCACGCGCGGCGCATCCCGAAAGGAGAGCGTCGCCGCGTAGCGCTGGTCGATCGCCACCACACATTCGAGGCCACCGGCGACTGGCGGAAGCTGATCGGCACCGACAATGTTTTGCGCGATCAGCTTGGCGCGGCTCGTGATCTGCACGGTGTGGCCGGAAACGGTCCCATGCAAGCCTTGGCCTGGCTGCTCGCCAACCTGGCTGGCCTCGGGGAGCGCAATCCCGCCTGCCTTCGCCGCAGCCAGAATCGCCCGCGCCAGCGGGTGCTTCGAGTAGCGTTCCAAACCTGCCACCAATGTCAGCACGTCCTTTTGCACGAAGCCAGGAGCGATGCGCTGCTCGGTCAGCGTGGGCTCGCCATAGGTCAGCGTCCCCGTCTTGTCGAAAATCGCGATGCGACACTCGGCGATCTGCTCAAGGACGACCGGGCTCTTGACGATAATGGCCCGGCGGGCGCACAGCGAGATCGAGCCAATAATCGCGATCGGGATGGCAATCAGCAGCGGGCACGGCGTGGCGATCACCAGCACCGCCAGAAAGCGCACGGCGTCTCCACTCATGGCCCAGGCGAGGGCTGCGACCGTCAGAGCTACCGGCGTATAGATCGCGCCCAACTGATCCCCCAGACGCCGCAAGGTCGGTCGGCGCGCTTCGGACTCGCGCATGACCTCCATGATCTTCGCGTAGCGTGAATCGGCGGCACCCTTGGTCGCGCGAATGGTCAGGGCCGACTCGCCGTTGATCGCGCCCGAGAGCACCGTCGAGCCGGAGGTTTTGGTGATCTCGAACGGCTCGCCCGTCAGGTAGGATTCATCCATCACGCCATGCCCGTCGATCACCACACCGTCCACCGGGCAGATGTCGTTTGGATACATGACCAGTATGTCGCCAACGGCAACGTCAAGCAGTTCCACGTCCACGATATCAGACTCGTTTTTACGATGGGCGACCAACGGCATGCGTTTCGCCAGCGCGGCCAGCACCGAGGAGGCGCTACGCAGCGCGTAATGCTCCAGCGCGTCACCGCCCGCGAGCATCAACACAATGATTGCGCCGGCCAGATATTCGCCCAGCAGGACGGACGTGATGATCGCAATGCCGCCCAGCAGATCGGAGCCAAATTCGCGCTTCAGGAGCTTCCGCAACAGATCGTAGAGCAGCGGCAGGCCGCCGATACCGAGCGTGGCCAGCAAGGGGAGCTGAGACGTGCCCGTCGTCGTCTGGAAGCCAAAGCGCAGCGCCAGATGCACAGCGATGCCCATGATCGAGAACACCGCGATGAGTGTGGTCTTGCGCTGCCAGAGACCAGCGAGCGAATACCAGGGCCGATCGGGTGGCGGCGCTTGATTCAATGTTGGCCTGGGCCGCTTTCCCAGATCATTGGCGGGTGGATGTTCCACATGAACGGTCATTTGACATCCTTGTTATGCATGAATCACCGTCTCTCCGCCTGCGCTGTCGTTTTGCCGTCAAAGTGTTCGTTGTCGGCTTCCGCATCGGCGCGGGTATGGTGGACGACACCATCACGATGATTCGGCGGCGCGTAGAGTGTATAAAGCTTGAGCGGGACGCTGCCGGTATTGATGAGGTTGTGATGCACTCCGGCTGGGACGACAATTGCGAAGCCCGCTCGGATCGCCGTCCGAACACCGTCGAGCACCGCCTCGCCAGATCCCTGCTCCACACGCAAGAATTGGTCGAGCGTGTGAACTTCCGCTCCGATCTCCTCCTGGGGCTTTAATGACATGACGACGAGTTGGCAGTGCTGTGCCGTGTAGAGCACCCGGCGAAAATCCTCGTTCGTAACAGCGATATCCTCGATGTCGTTTACATAGCCTTCCATGATGACTCCTCAAATAATCGTCTGAAACTGCTCGTTGAGTTGCTTGCAGCGGGAAAGCAACGTCGCGCGGATATAGTCCATGACCTTGACGATCGCCCAGTCCGGGTTGACGACCATAACGTACAGCACCGCGTTGACCTTGATCGTCACGTTGTCGAGCGTGATCACCTCCTGGGACGGCACGTCCAGGGTGATCACACGCGTGTCGATTCGCACCATCCGCTCAGCGATCGGGATCAGGAAGAACAGGCCCGGGCCACGCGCCGGCCAGCCGGAACACCACCCAGCCCATACTCCGGAACGATCTTGACCGCCGACAGGACAACCCTCAGCACGACAACGGTCACCACCACCAGGCCGACCAAGACGAATGTTCCCATGACGTACTCCTTTATGCACGCAAACAGTGGACACAAAGCGGCATCATTCCAGAACGAGCGCGGTTCATGCAACGATCGGCGCTGGTCTCTCCATCCTGACGCTATCTAGGCGGCGTACGCACCGTGCCAGGCGGCTCCGGGCGATAGATACGCCCCAACTGTTCCAGCACGCCGGCCTGATCCCACTGGGCCCAGCTCTCCACGATCTGGCCGCTCGCACAGCGGCTGACGAGGAGCCCAGTCAGCGTGCCCTGCGCTGTTCCGCTATGCACAGTCCAACGCAGGAGAACAGCATCGCGCTTCGCCGTCAGCGCGTCGATGGAGATCTGGAAGGTGGGAAACGCGATGCGGTAGAACGCGACGCTGATCTTGATTGCCTCTGGGCCAAGGACGAAATCCGGGATCAGGCCGGCGTGGTTGATGTAATCGGTGGCAAACAGCACGTCGGCCAGGTCGAGCTGCCCCCGATTCCAGATCTCCTCGACTGCGCGGCGTACTAACGCCGCGTTGTGTACTTCCGTCATGCATCCTCCTTCCTGGTATAGGTATGCGGAAATCCCTTTCCGGTTGTGACGCAATGATGCGATGATATGATGGCCTGCGCCGCTTTGCCGCTTCAAATCGGGAACGGACTTTCGCCGATGTGTACCAGGGTGTCTCCAACCGTCATCATCGGTCCTCCATGAGTCTAACTGGTCGGCTGCGTGGTGGTATGAAGTTTCCTCATCTCGCGTCATCCGGCCGCATCCCGATAATTGCCCTGACGCGGCGCGGCGACTTGCAGATCAAGCTGGCCGCCTTTGACCACGGCGTTGACGACATTCTGACCGTACCCTTCTCCCCCAAGGAATTGGTCGACGGATGCTGGCCTTCCTGCGGCGCACCTATCACGAGGCCGTGGTATTAAACCCCGTGCTGCACCTTGGCAATCTCGAGATCGATATCTTGAACCGCCTGGTGCGCGTGCATGGCAAGGCTCTGCACCTCATCGCGATCGAGCAGAGCCAGCTGTATCTGCTGGCGGCCAACGCCGGGCGGCTGTTGACCCGCGATGAGATAGTGGATCAGCTGTGGGGGTGAAGTTGCACCACTTTCATGGTGCAACTTCAGGCCGCCGCCCGCGTTACGGCGCCTGGGATTGTGCGTTAGATGCCCACTACGTCTACGAGTACTTCCACCATGCTGGCGGCTTTGCGGCCGTGCCGTTCAATCCTGGCAAGAAGGGGATTGGCCGCCAGTTCAGCGCTGACGGCACCCCCTTGTGCGCGGCCGGGCTGCCGATGGCCTTACAGTTTATCTACCAGCACCGCACCGGCCTGGTGCCGCACACACGCGAGAAGTACCGCTGCCCGTTGCTGTTCCCGCGTGCCAGTGGCCAGCCCTGCCCGATTGCCGACGCGCACTTCTCGAACGGCGGCTGCACCACACGCTCGACCGCGAGAGCGACGCGTACCAGCAGCTGTACGCCAAACGCACCATGGTCGAGCGCATCAATTCCCAGGCCGAGGCGCTGGGCATCACGCGCCCCAGGCTGCGGCGCGGGCGGGCGATTGCGAACCAGAACACGCTCATGTATGGCTGATCAACGTGCGCCCTGGCCCGGATCCGCGCGAACGAGGTGATGTAAACGGTCTACACACGCCGACCGCACTGAACCGACGGTGGGTGGGCGTGGCAGCGGGTCGCATGCGTGCAGACCGAGCGAGACGACAACCGAGCACTGGGTTGCGCACCTACTTGCCTCGATGCAGGAACGGGGCGTGAGCGCGTGTGCGCGAAACCAGCCACGCGTGCCAAACACAGGCTCCGCGACGGCAGAAACGTCGTTGCGTGGCACACATTCCAGTCGCTCCAGTGCTGACGGGCAACACGAACCGCTCACATCAGACCGCCGGTGCATTCCTGTCGCAGTTATGTTCAGCGCGTCCCCGAAACCTCCTCCTTTTAGCGCTCCCCTCCTCTCGAGGATCGTGCCCCTCTCAATCATGGAAACGCGAAACGCACCAATCGCCCGAAAAAGTTTCAGTCCCCTCTCGAGGATCGTGCCTCTCTCAATGGGGCAGAGTGCGAAAGCACTTGGCCCGCTTTCATGGCTCTCCCGCAGGTCGATATTGGTGGCGAACCTCATACAGCAGCGCCGCTCCCAAACTTGTGCCAGATTTCTGCGGTAGGATGCGCAAGAACTTTGTTTGGTGCGTCCCCGCAGGAAGTGTCAAGGAGGGAGTTCATGTCGCTACAGCCACAGGCCATCTATTGCGTCCCGGAAGAAACCGCTCGGGTTGCCCAAGCGATCTTTCCTACGGGCAATCTCGTCATGCGCATGTATGACGAACTGGATATGCTCCTTAGCGATACTGATTTTGCCGATCTGTTTCCGAAAGAAGGGCAGCCGGCTGAGGCACCTGTACGTCTGGCGCTCGTCACCTTGCTGCAATTTTGGGAAGGACTCACTGATCGCCAAGCCGCCGATGCTGTGCGGACGAGGATCGATTGGAAGTATCTGTTGTGCTTGGAACTGACTGACCTTGGTTTTGATCATACCGTCTTGAGTGAATTCCGCACCCGTTTGCTTCGCCACGGTGCCGAGCGGCGCGTTTTTGATGCGGTTCTTGCGATTGCCCAAACCCGTGGTTTGTTAAAGGCTGGTGGTTATCAGCGCAGCAACTCAACGCATGTCCTGGGGGCGGTGCGTGCAATGACCCGATTAGAAACGGTCACCGAGACAGTCCGCCACGCCCTCAATACGCTGGCAACACACGCACCCGATTGGCTTCGTAGCCATACCACTCCTGATTGGGTTGACCGGTATGGCTTGCGAGCCAGTGAATATCGCTTGCCCAAAAGCCAGGCCAAGCGACAGGCTTGGGTTGAACAGGTCGGGCAAGATGGCCAAGCACTCCTCACTGCACTCTACCGCGACGCGACACCATCTGACCTACGTGGCCTGCCGGCAGTCGAAACGCTGCGTCAGGTCTGGATTCAAAACTTCGTAATGAGCGATGAGCACATATGTTGGCGGGAAAACGACAATACTCCACCGACTGGTCGCTACATCAACTCGCCCTATGACACAGAGGTACGGTATGCGACCAAGCGCCAGATCTACTGGATTGGCTACAAAATCCACCTTACCGAAAGCTATGGCGATGATCAGCCAAATCTGATCACCAACGTGGAGACAACCTCAGCGGCGGTATCGGATGATGCTGTGACCGAAAGCATTCATGCCTCGCTGGCCGAACACAAGTTGCTTCCCGACAAACACGTTGCCGATACGGGATACGTGAACTCAACGCTGTTTGTCAGCAGTCAGACCACATACGGGATCGAGCTGATTGGACCGACACGCGGTGATAACCACTGGCAGGCAAAGGACGGTGAAGGCTTCGCAGCGTGTGATTTCACCATTGATTGGGAACACCAGCAGGCGATCTGCCCGATGGGGAAGCCCAGCAACAGCTGGACACCAGCAATCGACAAGCTCAAAAACGAGGTGATCAAGATCAAGTTTGCGATGACGGATTGTCAGGTGTGTCCAAGCTGCGAGAAATGCACACGTTCAACGCCGCCACGCCGGACGATCACACTTCGGCCACAAGCGCAACACGAAGCACTGCTGGCAGGACGAAAACGGGAGAAGACCGAGCAGTATAAAGCCGAGTACGCCAAACGCGCGGGTGTAGAAGGAACTATCTCACAAAGCATTCGAACCACCGAGGTGCGGCGCGCACGCTACATCGGTCAAGCCAAGACACATCTGCAACATCTGATGAGCGCAACGATGATGAATGTGATGCGAATGCTGCGCTGGCTCGCAGAGGAGCCGAAAGCAAAAACGCCACGCTCAACGTTTGCTCGGCTCTACCAGATGACGGCTTGATTGGTATACCAGGGGATTCGCCACCAATATCGACCTGCGGGAGAGCCGAAAGCGGGTCAAGTCCACTATTGATGTATTACGCCAGCGCGTCAGCGATCTCGGCCTCTTCCGCGCCGCCGGTCAGGTCGAGGAAAATATCCTCCAGGCTCTCACCGCTGCGCCCGCCGCGCAACTCCTCCATCGTGCCGACGGCAATCACACGCCCGTCGCTAATAATCGCCACACGGTCACACATGCGCTCGGCAATCTCCAGAATATGCGTGGTCATGAACACCGCCGTGCCGCGCTCCGAAACCTCGCGCAGGATGTCTTTGATTAACCGGGCGCTGCGCGGGTCCAGCCCGACGGTCGGCTCATCGAGGAAAAAGGCTTTGGGATTGTGCAACAGTGCGCCAGCCAGCGCCGTTTTCTGGCGCATGCCGTGCGAGTAGCCGCCGACCATCTCATCGCCACGATCTTCCAGGCCAAACAGCCGCAATAATTCCTCACCGCGCCGTTGGGCCTCGGCGCGATTGAGTTGATACAATCCAGCAGTAAAATCCAGGAACTCGCGCGCCGAGAGCTTCTCCGGCAAGTATGGTTCGTCCGGCACGTAGCCGATCAGCGACTTGGCGGCGATCGGCTCGCGCTGAATGTCATGGCCACCGATGCGCGCCACGCCCGTGGTAGGCCGTAGCAGCCCAATCAACATCTTGATCGTGGTCGTTTTGCCCGCGCCATTCGGCCCCAGAAACCCGAAAATCTCTCCAGGCTGCACCGCAAGATCGACACCTTTCACGGCCTGCGTATCGCCGTAGCTCTTTTGCAAGCCAATCGCTTCGATAATAGGTGGTGCGCCTGTGGAACTATACATGCTTTTCTCCCGTCGATTTGTTCGTTTCACATGTGATATACGTTCAAGCCACGCGCGTGGTTGCATCGCGCATGCATAGCGCCATGGTACCAGATATTGGCAGAAAAGAAGCAGGTTCGCATGATTTATGTGTTCATGCTGTGCAGTATGCGACGAGTGCGTGCTGACGCCTATGTTCTTTTAGTGCAACCCCAGGCCCATGATCAAGGTCAGCGCGACCACAATCAGCACCAGCAGCGACAGCACCACCGCCGCGCCGACCGACAGCCCAACCTTGCGCACCGCGCGCACGTCGACGCCCAGGCCAAGCGCCGCCATGGCCGCCACGGTTAGGTAGCGGCTGCCCTGCTGTGCGATACCAGCCGCAGAAACAGGCAGCACGCCGACGCTGCGCAGCACAGCCAACGCGACGAAACCAATGATGAACCATGGCACAAAGCGCGCGATGCTGAACCGCGTTGATCGCTCGGCGGCGGGGTAGCGCAGGCTGAAAAACAGCACCACCGGGCCGAGCAGCAGCACGCGCATGAGCTTGACCAGCGTGCCAATCTCGCCGCTGATCGTGCTGACTGAAAACGTTGCGGCCAGCACCTGCGGCACAGCGTACACCGTCATGCCCGCCAGAATGCCGTATTGATACAATGTGAGTCCAATCAGCGGAATAAGCAGCGGCAGCGTCAGAACGACCACCACACCCAGCACTGCTGTCAACGCAATTGAACTGGCGATGTCGTCGGCATCGGCGTTGATCACCGGCGCAACCGCCGCAATCGCCGAATTGCCGCAGACCGAATTGCCGACGGCGACCAGAATTGCCAGACGGGGGTTCAGACCAATCAGCCGCCCGATCGTCATGCTGGCGGTGATGCCGACCGCCACTATCACAACGACCGCCAGCAGCAGCGCCGGGCCACCTTTGAGCAAGGCCGGCAGATCGACCGACGCGCCGAGCAGCACGATGGCGAACTCCAGCACCTCCTTGGCTGTCCATGCCACGCCGGGCTTCAACGCTGCGCCGACGCCGCGCCATGTCCGCCATAGTGTACCGAGCAGAATAGCGACGACCAGCGATTCGATCAGCGCCTGCCCGAAAAAGTATTCTTCAACGACCTGAATGCCCCACGACAATAGCGCGATGCCAATTGCAAGGAGCACGCCCGGTGCGTAGTCCGTCATGGTGTTCCAGCACTGCGCGGGCGTCACGAAGGTCTTGGGTGTTTGCATATTGATGTGCTCCTCTACTTCACCATGATCACAGCATACGCCTCGCAATGCTATAATGCAAAGATACATAATCTATCTTGTATATAACGAGAAGTTATAGTTGACATGAATTTGCATCTCCTTCGTTTGTTCGCCACGGTAGCCGAGCAAGGCAGCTTCAGCCGGGCGGCCAGCCTGCTATACATCAGCCAACCCGCGATTTCGAAAGGCGTGCAGGAGCTAGAGCGGCAGCTTGGCACCGCACTGCTGGATCGCTCTGGGCGCGGTGTCGCGCTGACCGAAGCAGGCACGACGTTGTTTCAGCATGCGCAGCAGCTTTTCGCCGTGGAACGCGCAGCGGAAACAGCTCTGGAGCAACTGGAAGGGCTGGAGCGCGGGCAGCTTGCGATTGGCGCGAGTAGCACGATTGGCATCTACCTGCTGCCGCCGCTGCTGGGCCGCTTCCGGCAGCGTTATCCCGGCATTCGCCTGTTCCTCGACATCGGCAACACGCAGCAGATCGGCGAACGGCTGCGCACAGTGCCGCTCGACGCCGTGTTCGTGGAAGGCCCGGTGGATTTGCCGCATACTGACGTGACGCCATGGCGTGACGACACGCTGGTCGTTATCGCCGCTCCGGATCACTGGCTGGTCGGGCAGCGCAACGTGCCCATCCATGCCGCACTGGCCGAGCCATTCGTGCTGCGCGAACAGGGCTCGGGCACGCGCGCCATCATTGAACAAACGTTGCGCTCACGCAACGTCGCGCTCAAAATCGTCATGGAATTGGGCAGCACCGAGGCGATTAAGCAGGTGGTCAGCGCCGGGCTGGGGCTGGCGATTGTGTCGGAGGCGACGATTGCGCTGGAACTTCTGGCCGGACGGTTGGCGATCCTCGACGTGCCAGAACTGACGCTTGGGCGCGTGCTGACGCAGTTGCACGTCGTCGGACGACCGCCGAGCCGCGCGCTGCAGGCGTTCGAGGCGCTGCTACAGGAGTGACGACTGGCGCGCTCTATTGTGCACCAGAGGCCATCATCCACGCTGATGAGACAGCCGCTACGCTACTGAATAACTTAGGCTTGTTTTTGCAAGCACAAGGTGATTACGATAAAGCACACCCCTATCTAGAACAGGCATTAGCAATACGAAAGCAGGTGCTGGGGGCGGCGCATCCCGCCACCGCCACCAGCCTCAACAACCTGGGCTTCTTGCTCCAAGCGCAGGGCGACTATGCGGTGGCGCGCCCCTACTACGAGCAGGCGCTCGCCATCCGGCAGCGGGTGCTGGCCCTGACCATCCTAAAACCCAAAGCTCTCAACGAAGCCTTCAGGCCATCCAGACCCGGCTCCACGGCGACGCGCCGGAAAGCATGTCCGAGCAAATCGCCGGTATCCTTGCGCAAGCCCAGCAGCGCGTTGAGCAGGCCATGCATGGCAGCGCCGAGCAGCGCGCCGCCTTAATCGAGAAGCTCGAAGAGGTAGCACAGCAGGCCGCAGATGATGAGACGGCTGGGCATCCGTATCTGGCATTGGCAGAGCAGTTGCGGGACATGGCGGTCCAGTTGCGCGCCGTGGACGCACCGAAGAAGCGTTGGTGGGAGCGGCGGCGGGGCGGGTAGAGCAAGGCATGCCGCGCCGTACCCTTCGATACGCGCTCGCGCGCTACTCAGGATGCTAGGATGTTGGGCGTGGTATCGTGCAAAAAGTATTTGCCGATGAGCATGGGCAATGAGCGTTTATGCCGCGCCCCAACGAGCACTCTCACAGCAGCATTTGCACGGCGCATCTATTGATTTGGGGTCGAGGGGCGTAGCCCTCGCCGGGGTTGTCAGGGGCGCGGCAGCCCCTGACCGCCCGCCGCGCAGGCGCACCCTTATTCTATGCGCCACAACGCAAGCGTCAGTGAGATGGTTGTGGGACGGGTAGAGCGCGGCTGATGGTCTTTATCACATGCGGTGGACCTCGCCGCCCTTTCGATACGCGCTCGCAGGCTCGCACTACTCAGGATGCTGGACCGTAGTGTGTCGGCTTATTTTTATGTTCCTCAGCGCATTCTGCGAACCAAGAAGCTTTTTGGTGCTACTATAGACGCACTGAAAAGGTATGCGGCGTCGCAACCTTCGTATTCTATGCGCCGCAGAGCATGGAGGCTTGACCATGACCAAGATCACTTTCATCGGAGCAGGCAGCTTTGGCTTTACTCGTAAGCTCGTACGCGACGTTTTGACGTTCCCACTGCTGCAGGACGCTACGCTCACGCTCATGGACGTGGACCCCGAGCGGCTGGAATTTGCCCAGAATGCGGTTCAGAAGATCGTCAAGTTGGGCAATTACCCGGCCAAGGTCGAGGCGACCATGGACCGCGCCGAGGCGCTGGAGGGCGCGGACATCGTGCTTGTCACGATCCTTTCGCACGGCGTGGACGTGTGGCGGCACGACATCGAGATCCCCAAGCAGTATGGCATTGACACAAACATCGGTGACACGCGCGGGCCGTCGGGCATCTTTCGCGCGCTGCGCACCATCCCGGTCATGCTCGACATCGCCCACGACATGGAGCGCCTCTGCCCAGACGCGACCATGCTGAACTACACTAACCCGATGGTCATGATCTGCCGAGCGTTGCAGCGCGAGACCGACATTAAGCTGACGGGTCTGTGCCACAGCGTGCAGGGCACCGCTGAGATGCTGGCCGGTTGGATCGGCGCGCCGATGGACGAGATTACGTACACATGCGCCGGTATCAATCATATGGCCTGGTACCTGAACTACGAATGGAACGGCAAGGATGCATATCCGCTCATTCGCAAGGCTGTGACCGAGCGCCCGGAAGTGTACAACGAGGAGCAGGTGCGCAACGAGATGTTCCTCAATCTCGATTACTACGTGACCGAGTCGAGCGGCCACAATTCGGAGTACAACTGGTGGTTCCGCAAGCGGCCCGACCTGATCGAGAAGTACTGCACCCACGGCACCGGCTGGAATCCCGGCGAGTACGCATATGTGATCAAGCGCTACGAGGAGCGGCAGGATAACTGGCGCGACGATGCCAAGCAGTGGCTGAGTTCCGACACGCCGATCTCGCTGGAGCGCGGCCACGAGTACGCGGCCTACATCATCAACGCATTGCAGGGCGGCGAGCCATTCTCGTTCAACGGCAATGTGCGCAACACCGGCCTGATCACGAACCTGCCGCAGGATGCGTGTGTGGAAGTGCCGGTCTGGGTCAGCAAGAAGGGCCTGGAGCCAGTGCAAGTCGGCGCGCTGCCACCCTCGGTCGCCATGCTCACTGGGCTGACCTCGCAGATCGAGGAGTTGGCTGTCGAAGGCATGCTGACGGGCAACCCGCGGCTGGTTTTCCAGGCCATCGCGCATGATCCGCTCACCGCGTCGGTGCTCACGCTGGCGGAGATCAAGCAGATGGTCAACGAGATGTTCAAGAAGAACCGCGACTACTTGCCGACGTTCAAGCACTTCGAGGTTGCGTAACACGTTTTCTGAGGCATGGGCAACGCTTCCTGAGTAGCGCAAAGCGCGTATCGAAGGGGCGTTGCCCATGCCTGATCCTGCACTTAGAGCCTATCCGAATAACTGGTATACTAGCGGGTATACGTACTGAAACATCTCCAAAACGCCGGCGCGCGCGCACGCCAACCAACAAAACGACGACCGGCTTTCGGATTTCGGATGACCTGTGGGCAGTGCTGGAGCCACTGCTGCCTCACCACGTAAACACCCACCGTTTCGCTGGTGGCCGTCCATGGGTGCCCGATCGCCGCTGTGCGGATGCGATCTTGTATGTCCTGCGAACGGGCGGTCAATGGGCGGCGTTGAATGAGACGGATTTGTGTGCCAAGTCCACCGCCCATGATCGCTTTCAGGAATGGGTCGAAGCGGACGTGTTCCTGAAGTTCTGGCAGGCTGGGGTCGCGCAGTTCGCTGCGTTGCAAGGCATTGATTGGCAATGGTGAAGTAGGGATGGCGCAATGACGAAAGCACCACGCGGGGGAAAAAAACCGGCCCCAATCCGACTGATCGTGGCAAAGCTGGCGTGAAACGCAGCCTGCGGACGGCAGGACATGGTGTACCGCTTGGCCTGGCGATTGATGGGGCCAACCGGCATGAAGTCAAACTGGTGCGTGCCACGCTCGCCAGTCTCGTGGTTGCGCGACCAGAACGGTGTACGACTGGACCGCAAGGTATGTGCCTGGATAAAGGCTATGCTTCGACAGCCGTGCGTGCCATCTTGGACGAATTTTATTTTACAGCCCATATTCGAGCGCGGGGCGAAGAGGCCAAAGAACTGGCACAGGAAGCGGGCAAGAAGGCCCGGCGCTGGGTCGTTGAACGCAGCCAGAGCTGGCTCAATCGCTTTCGTCGCCTGTTGGTACGTTGGGAAAAGAAAGCGGAACACTATCTGGCCTTCCTCCATTTTGCCTGTGCGCTGGTCGCATTCCGTGCTGCTGGCTTATTCGGATAGGCTCTTACACTACCGGTGTGATTGGTGAACTACCTAACCATCACGGTGAGATTGCTGCATGCTCAAGCCGTGCGCGCTCACTTCTGGCTCGCCTTCGCCAATGCCGCATCGAGGCCGTCGCGAAGATTCTGCCATGCTATACTGCTGGCCATCGATCACGAAGGTCGGCGTAGCATCGATATGCGCATTCATCGCATCCTGCTGCGCGGCAAGGATCGCTGCCTTGTATTTCTCACCGTTAAAGCACTGATCAAAGGTAGCTGTATCAAGGCCAATGTCATTGGCATACGTGTCGAATACAGTCAATGGCTTTGGCACCTCTGCCCAATCCGTCTGATTCGCAAACAGCAGTTTGTGCATGTCCCAGAACTTGCCCTGATAAGCCGCACAGCGCCCCGCTTCCGCCGCCGGTACTGCGTTCATGTGCTGGGTCAAAGGAAATTCATGAAAAATAAAATGTATTTTACCTGACTGAATATACGGCTGAACGAGACGCGCCGCCGTGTAGTTGGCGAATACACCGCATGCCGGGCATTGAAAATCAGCGTATTCGACCATGGTGATCGGCGCATGCGGATCGCCTTCCGAAGGAAAACTGTCAAGCGACACGTTCGTTACCACAGGGGCCGAGCGCTTCGGTAAAAATTGGAAACCCAACAGCGCGATACCTGCAATCACTATCACACCAAGCAGGATATAAAGAAGCTTTGTTTGATTAGACGTATGACGAGTCCGAACTGCGTGCTCACGTCGAGATGGGATGCTCATGTGATTTCTCCGATGATGGGATACTTTGCTGGGCGGAAATGCGCTAGACACACGGCCATGCACTCCCATGATGGTGTCTCTGGCTCCCTACATTGTAGCATGGCCCACACAGGCGGAAATACTGCTGCTGATACGTAAGGTTGCTTCGAATGCGGCGGTATAATAGAGTTTTTCAACAGTATGCAACTTACCACTTGTATAACCTATAGTAGCAAGCGAGGGATTTGCTATGACAACCTTAACGCAAGAACGCTGCGTGGCATGCCGCCGCGATTCGCCGCCTGTCACCGATGCGGAAATCGCGGAGTTGAAGCCGCAGATTCCAGACTGGAACATGCTTGAGCGCGACGGCGTGCCGCGGCTGGAACGCACCTTCAAGTTCCCCGATTGGGCACAGGCGCTGGCCTTCACTAACAAGGTGGGGCAGCTTGCCGAACAGGAAGGGCATCACCCGGTGATCATAACTGATTGGGGCAAAGTGACGGTCGCATGGTGGACGCACGCGATCAAGAATCTCCACCGCAACGATTTCATCATGGCGGCGAAAACCGATCAGCTGTATGGCGCGTAGTAGCTACAGAACGATACCGCAGAGAGCGCAAAGGACGCGAAGCTAGAAAACGTCTCTATGCTCTTTGCGTTCTTTGCGGTTTAATTTTGAGAGGCACGACGATGAGTGAAGAAAAGCGCGTGGTCGTCACCGGCGCAACCGGACTGATTGGCAAGCCGCTCTGCCAGAAACTGCGCGAGCGCGGCTACGCCGTGACAGTCTTCTCGCGCAGCCCCGACCGGGCGCGGCAGACCGTGCCTGGCATGGCCGACTACGTGGCATGGAACGCCGAAGAACATGGCGCGTGGGAGAGCGCCATCGACGGCGCGCATGCGGTAATCAATCTCGCCGGTGCATCGCTGTTCAGTAAGCGCTGGACGGAAGCATACAAGCGCGTGCTATGGGACAGCCGGGTGGTCGGCACGCGCGGGTTGGTGAATGCCATGCGCGCGGCCACGGCAAAGCCAGCTGTGTTTATCAGCGGCTCGGCGGTCGGCTATTACGGCACGCGCGACGACACGGTGCTGCCAGAGGAAGCCGCGCCCGGCGATGATTTCGAGGCCAAGCTGTGTGTGGCGTGGGAGCAGGAAGCGTGGAAGGCCGAGCCGCTTGACATCCGTGTAGCAACCATGCGCAGCGCAGTTGTGCTCGATCCCAAAGAAGGCGCGCTGCCGCTGATGAAGCTGCCGTTCATGTTCTTCGCGGGTGGCTATATTCTGCCGGGAACGCAGTGGTTCTCATGGATTCATGTCGAGGATGAGATTGGTATCATCATCAAAACGTTGGAGGATGAGCAGATCAGCGGGCCGGTCAATGCTGTTGCGCCGCAAACGCAGACCAACGCCGAATTCATGCGGACGATTGGGCGCGTCATGAGCCGCCCGACCTGGGCACCGGTGCCGGGCTTCGCGCTGCGCATCGCGCTCGGCGAATTCGCTGACTCGCTGACAACCGGACAGCGCGCCATTCCAGAGAAAATGCAAGCGCATGGCTACGAGTTCCGGTTCCCGACCAGCGAGCAGGCGTTGCGGGATTTGCTTGCGTAGGTGTTGTTCTCACCCGGTCGGATAGATGATACTTCACCATGCCCTTACAATGAAGCGTGAGGGCTGACGTCAACCTCAGCCTCGGCAGCCGAAGGCATGACCGGCGATTGTTCGGCGAGTGGCAGCATGATCGTAAAGGTGCTGCCCTCATTTTCGCGGCTTGTTACCTCGATCTGGCCGCCATGCAAGCGCACAATCTCGGCAACCACGAAAAGCCCAACGCCCATACCATGAATTTGATGCTCATTGGCATTTGGCGCGCGGTAGAAGCGTGTAAATAAATTTGAAAGTGCTGCTTCTGGAATGCCTATCCCGGAATCGGTCACCGCGATCTGCACACTGGTCGCATCATGTGCAATAGTGACGGTGATCGGGCCACCGTGCGGGCTGTATTTGATTGCATTTTGCATCAAATTTTGGAGTACCTGCTCCAGGCGCAGTTCATCCCCTTCAACCAGCAAAGGCCCGGTTGTCCCAATGACCTCAAGCGTATGCTGTTCAAGAGCTGGCTCGATTTCGGCGGCGACGGCCCGAACCAGTGCGTTGATGTCCAGCAGTTGTCGTGAAATGGTAAGTTGCCCGGTCTCAAGCCGCGAAATATCTAACAGCGCCTCGATCATCCTGTTGAGCCGCATGGTCTGATTATAGACAACGTTGAGCATCCGCACATTGCGCTCATCAAGCGAGTTATCGCGCATGGCGCGACGTTGCAGCAGTTGCACATTGCCAAGCAGCGACGTCAGCGGCGTCTTCAACTCGTGCGCGGCAATCGACAGAAATTGATCGCGCATGCGCACGGCGGCCTCGGCCTCAGCACGCGCGCTCTGCTCCCAGATAAGCTGAATACGCGCATCCTCAGCGCGTTTGCGCTCGATAGCATACTGCATAGCGCGCTCCAGCAACTGGGCATCGATATGTCCTTTGACAAGATAATCCGCCGCGCCGGCCTGCATGGCCGCAATGCCAACTTCATCATCACCTTGTCCAGTCAGCATGATAATGGGCATGTGGCACCCATGCGCAATTGCCTCGCGCGCCAGATCAAGGCCGCTACGGGAGCCAAGCCGATAATCAACGAGATAGACGTCGTGCGCCTGACGCGCAATGACATCAATGCCTTCTTCGTAGCTGGCCACCCAGTCAAGTATATGCTCACCGTTTGCCGACTCTGTCAGTAAGTCGCGCGTAAGCACGTAATCGTCCTCATCGTCGTCAATAAGAAGAATATGTAGTTGCCTCCGGTTCATGGTCACTCCCAGTTTCCTACTCCCGTATCTTTTCCGGTGGCAACTCGACAATCTCAAACCAATACTTGCCAAGTGTCTTCATCACCTCAACCAGCGACTCAAACGTCACGGGTTTGGTGATAAACGAGCTTACACCAAGATCATACGAGCGGTAAATATCCTCCTCCGCCTTTGAGGTTGTAAGCACCACAATCGGAATCTGGCGGAGGTTTGGGTCAGATTTAATCTCTTTCAGCGCTTCACGCCCATCTTTCCTGGGCATGTTCAAATCAAGCAAAATGACACCCGGGCGCGACGCGCTGCCCAACGAGGCATACTCGCCGCGACGGTACAGATAATCCAGCAATTCTTCACCGTCGGTGACAAAGTGAATATCATTCGCCAAGCGGCTCTCTTCCCATGCCTCTTTGGCAAGCATGCGATCATCCGGGTCGTCATCGGCAATCAGGATGATAATAGAGCGTTTTTCCTGGGTCATACGATATATTCTCCTAGAAGTTGTTTCATCGGCAGTGTGACAATAAATGTCGAGCCTTGGCCAGGCGTGCTCTCCGCTGTGATTGTGCCATGATGGCGTTCCACAATGCGGCGACAAACGGCCAGACCCACACCGGTCCCCTCATACTCGCTGCGCGCATGCAAGCGTTGAAAAACGCTAAAAATGCGATCGAGATATTTTTCATCAAACCCGATGCCGTTATCTGCTACCATGATCTGGCAATATGGCTCGTCGGTTGCGGTTGTCTCATCGCGCCGATTAATTATTGTACTAGAAATATGAACAACTGGTGGAACATCTTTGCGATGAAATTTGAGCGCGTTGCCGATCAAATTTTGAAATAACTGGCGCATCTGCAATGGGTCAGCATCGATGGTGGGCAAATCGCCAATCTCAATCCGCCCCTGTGTCCGCTCAATGCGCGTTTCGAGATCCGACATAACCTCATCGGCAATAACAGGAAGATTAACCGGAACGAACGGTTGGCCCTTGCTTGTCACGCGTGAGAAGGTCAGCAGATCGTTGATCAGCTTCTGCATGCGCCCGGCTGCGTTCTGCATGCGCTCCAGATAATCACGCCCTTCATCAGAAAGCGACGGGCCAGACTTGACCTTGAGCCGGTCACCAAATGCCTGCACTTTGCGCAACGGCTCCTGAAGATCATGCGAGGCGACCGAGGCAAATTCTTCAAGCTCACGGTTGCTCACTTCGAGCTTGGCACTGAAGACGCGCAGATCGCGCAGGGCAACTTCGAGTTCTGCGGTACGCTCTTGCACACGTTGTTCGAGCTGCGCGTTCAGTTGTTGACCCTCATGAAATAAGCGCGCGTTGTCGACGGCCATGGCAGCGCGGCGCGCCAACTCCTCGACAAAGACAATGTCTTCCTGATTATACATGTCCTCCGGTTTGGACCGCACCACGGTAATCGCGCCGAGAATGCGATCATGGGTAACGAGCGGCGCAATGATATACGAGTATATCTCCAGTTCGCGCAGCATGTGCAGATGCGCGTCATCAACAGCATGGGCGGCCAATTCCGAGTCAGGGATGCCGGGCACATACACGGTTTTGCCATGGCGGAGCACGGCATTGATGCCCTGATCAGCATTGGGATCAGGTGGGTATCTGCGCTGCACTTCTTCGGCCAGCGCGACCTTTGCAGGATCCGAGTGAACCACCGCCAGGCGCGCAACGTTGCCCTGCTCGTCGCACATGTCCACCGCACACCAATCGGCGAGCGTAGGCACAACGGCATGGGCAACGTTCTTGAGCGTTGTTTGATAGTCGAGTGATGCAGACAACAGCGCGCTCGCCTCGCCAAGAAAACTCAAGCGCTGCTGCGAGTCAACCAGTTCCTGATATGCGGCCTCGGTGTGCTGCTGTGATTGGCGCAGGGCCGAGATAGCCCAGCTGAGAAATGCGCCTTCAGCAATGAACATCACAAGTGCCAGGAAATCACCCGCTCCGGGCAAACCGAAGACGTAGCGCGTGCCTAAAAAGAAGTAGTTGATAACGACGCATGCAAACAGCGTCGTAAAAATACCGGCGCGCAGGCCGCCGATCCACGCCGGAATGATGATGGTAGCAATAAACAGCAGAAACGGAACCGGCTGTTCGATAAGAGGGTCAAGTGTCAGGCGAACAAGCAGTATGACGATCACCGCCACTACTGCAATGCCATAGCTCAACAATGGATGTACATGCGGGCGTTGGGCGGCAAACCGGGCGAGCGCTGGCCCATGAAAGGTCATTTTAGATGTGTTTGTGGTGTTTGTCAGCCGCATAGCTGCATGCTCCTGCGGCAGCGTAGCCCGGTTCTCAACGACTGCCAGCCATACGTCGTAGCGTGTGTCATGTTCAACGGTGCAGAACCTAATGTGCTAAACAACAACGAGATATACCTCGCTTTGAAATCGGAGGAAAACCAAGAACGTGTGTAAGCTTTTGAACAGCTACCAGTATATATTATAGCAAGATAATAACCACAAAGCTTCTATTCCATAAACAGAGCAGGGCTACATGACCTCTTTGATGTTTTTGCGCAGCAACCACCAGTTGACGGGATACGCAGTCAGAAATCCGGCAATCATCGCGATCTGCATCATGAACCAGAAGACTGGATCAGTTTTATGCAGTGTCTCAGGGGTAAAGATCAGGAACAGCGCAATCGCCATCCAACCGTACATGCCAATCTGCCAGGCCGTCAGTGAGAGGGTGTCGGCTTTGACAGCGGCAATAAGCCCTTTGCCTGGTGAAAGATTCTTCATCGGCTTGATTGTGAAATACTGAAAGGCGATGCCGAACAGAAACGCGACGATATAATCCGTCAACCAGCCACCAAATACATGGCTGCCGAAGATAATTACTGGAACAAAGAAGACAAACCATTCCGCGACCATATCCGCAAGCGTGCAGCCACTTCCGCAGTGTGTTGCGCCAACGCCGACGCTCTGCCAAAATGGTTTACGCTTGTTCGGCGGCTTCTGGTTCTGTTCCTTTGCCTGCTGCACCTGCGCTTTGCTGCTAAGTCGGCCCACGGTGTAGTACGCCCACAGAGCCAACGGCCCCGACCACAGCGCCGTCACTGGCCAGACGATATCCATGATCCACATGCTTTGGCGATGTCCGGAGAAGATGTCGATGAGGATGATGAGCGCACAGATGAATGCAACGACGAGTGAAATAAGCGCAAGCGTGTGAAGCCAGGCAGGAATGCTAGTCATGTCATCCTTCCAATGTTACATAGATTCTGATCGGACTAATAAGCCGCGTGCAGAAACTATGCCACTGAAGGCGATCTAATCGCGTTGCTGACCTTTGAGATCGGCAAGCGCTTGCGCAACGCTACGCAACAATGCATGGTCATTCTCCGTCGCCCCGATGCCAGCCAGTGCCTCAGCTACATTAGATTGCAGATTGTAGATTGCAGATTGCAGATTGTCTGCCGACTGACGATTATTCCCTGCCGCGCCGCTCTGTCTCCCTGTCTCCCTGTCTCCCTGTCTGCCCTGCTCGTTCGTCGTTCGTCGTTCGTCATTCGTCGGAATCCACAGCGGCTCGCGCAGCTTCGGCGTATCGCCCCATCCATATAGTTGTGACAGAAAGCGCATGTAGCCCTGCGCTGCGCCGTCGAGTGTGTGCTCGCGTGCCACATAATTGCGGGCTTGCGCGCCCATGGCAGCGGCAATATCCGGACGGCGAGCGAGCAAGCGGCAGTAGGCCAGGATGAGGTCGCCTTCGGTGCGGTCGGGATCGAGCTGCGCGGCCACGCCGGGCGGCAGTTCAGTGAACGAGCCGCTGGCTGTAACCAGCGTCGGGCGGCCCGCACCGAGCAGCCGCAGCAGGCTGGCCGATGTTTCGCCGGCTGTCGGGTGGCGCAGATTTACGCAGATATCGGCGGCGGCGACGTAATCCTCGAACGCGGCGCGCTCCACGTAGCCAGTGATCTGCACCGTATTTTCCATGCCCATCCGCGCCACCAATGAGCGCAGATCGTAGTTCGGCGAGACGCTGCCGACCAGTATATAGCGCATGCCGGCATGCTCGGCGCGTAGCACTTGCACCGCGCGCAACACCGACTCGACGCGCTTGAACGGATTAATATGGCCGAACGAGGCAAGCACAAATGCGTCAAGTGGTAAGCCAAGCCGCGCTCGCGCCTCGTCGCGCTCGATCAGCGGCGGCAGCGGCACACCCATCGGCACATGCGCCACCGGCAGACCGGGCCGCATGACAGGCGCGCGCTCGGTCACATAGCGGCTGTGCGCGATTAGGCCCTCGGCGCGGTCGAGCACGCGCTCGCTGAACGGCAGGTCGAACGCGGCGGCAGTGAAGCGCCCGCGCGCCATGAGCTGCGCTATTCGTTCGCCGTCTGCGCCGTAGCGCTCGCGCGCCTCCGTAAGATAGGCAGGATCTTGTTTTCCGCAGCGGCAATCTGGAGCATGAAATGATGGAGTACAATTTCATGCAGCACGACCACGCCCGGCACGCGCTGCATGGCGCGCCAGATCGCGGCGTGAACCGGGCTGTTACCCATGTGGTATAGAATGGCATCGAACGGCTGCCGCCGCTGGTCGGCCACCAACTGGCTGAGCGTGCGCACGTCCATAGCGCGAGCCAGCCCTTCGTTGCTGGGGCGCAGCGCGTCGTCAAGGTACAGCGTGATGTCGGCGTACTGCCCGAGGTACGGCAGCAATTCCTCACTGTAGTCGGAAATGCCGGACGGCGCAGGATTAACCGGGCTGGCGTAGGCGATGCGTTTCATGAAAGTACGAAGTGAGAAGTAAGCTGAAGAACTGAACACTTTTCAGCTTACGTCGACCATGCTAATCAAAGCTAGCTGCCACACGTCCGGCCAGTGCATCGTCGAGCATGCGGACGGCGCGCGGCAGCAGCGGCGGAAAGTGCTGCGGCGAAAAAAAGCCAAGCTCCATGAATTCCTGCCGGTCAGGCGTCAACATCCCGCCCGTGACGGCGCAGCGGAAAAACAGCGCCACAATCTGCGACTGATCGCCGTTGGGATACGTCCATTCAAAATCGTGGCCGGTATACACACCAATCAGGTGCTCTACCTCGACATGCAGGCCTGTCTCCTCCAACACCTCGCGCTCTATCGTACGAGATGGCGTTTCGCCAAGTTGAACCACACCCGACGGCGGTGCCCACAGCATCACGTCGGTGCGGCGGCCCAGCAGCACCTGGCCATGGTCATTGGTGATAAATGCAGCGGCGGCCAGTTGCAGCACGCGCTGATGTCCAACATAACTACGCAGCCAGCGCGAATAGTTCACAGTCATTGTGGTTTCCTCGCTCCATGCAGCCTGACTCCAGGCAAGCACGCCCGCATAGCGCTATACAGCACATGCGCTTGTCATCAGAGTTCTCGCAGATCAACTGCATAACTCCTGCCAATTGGGAACACGCTCCAAGAATCGCATTATAGCATCATCTTGCGCCCGTGATTTATGCTACAATCTCAGGCATGTAGCCAACTCGTATGAGCAGAGTGCAGGGCTTTATGGAAATAATCAATCTTATTTTGCGGTACGGCTTTGGCATCGCAGTGGTGCTGGAAGGCGGGTGGATTATGTGGACGCTGGTCAAACTGGCGCGCGACAAGGCCCGTTTGGACGACATGCCTGACGCAAGAGTGGAGCAGTAATAATGCGTTATGTCTTGATGCACGTGTCCGACCTCCACGCCGGGCCGCCGTTCAACGCCACGCTCGCCGCCAAGGTCGCCGAGGAAGCGCACGAGCGCAAGCCCGACCTGCTGGTCGTTTCTGGCGACATGGTGCAGCGCGCCGATTTCCGCAAGCAGTGGAAAGTTATCACCGCGTATCTCAAATCGTTGCCCGAGCCGCGCCTGGTCGTGCCCGGCAATCATGATGTGCCGCTGTTCAATGTATTCAACCGGCTGTTTCGGCCCATGGTCCAGTACAAGCGCCATATTTCGACTAACCTGACGCCAGTGTTCGAGCAACCTGGCTTGCTGGTGGTCGGCGGCAACACTGCACATGGCTGGACATCGGACGGCGGCAAGATGAGCGACGAGGCGATGCAGACGATGGAGCAGGCTTTCAATCGCTGCCCGCCCGATACATGCAAGGTGGCAGTTCTTCATCACCATGTCATAAATCCGCCCGGCCATGAGGGGCGCAACAAGATCAGCAATGCCGATGAAGTCGTGCAACTGCTCAACCGCTGCGGTGTCGATCTGCTGCTGTGCGGGCATATTCACATGTCGTATGTCGGTACGACGCTGGACGTCATCACCGACCTTGACCGCGGCACGATTATTTGCCAGAGCGGAACAACGACATCACGGCGTGGCGCGCGGCGTGAAGCCGGCAAAAATTCGTACAACGTCATTGTGATTGAGGATCGCACCATCCGCATCAGCCAGCACCTGTATCTGGAGCAGGCGAATCGCTTCGAGCCAGTGGCCGAGCATCTATTCCCGCGCCGTTGGGGGATGCCTACGTGCTGCCGCGTGAGGAGCGCATGGTCGAAGATGACAGGATGACAAGGTGATCACAATTCAATCTGCAATCTGCAATCTGCAATCTAAAATCGTAAATCGGATATGGCTGAAGAGGAGTTGCGTCTGGTAGAGTCGGCGCGGCGCGGCGAGGCAGAAAGCTTCAATGCGCTGGTGCGGCTCTACGAAGGGCGCGTGTACAACTTGTGCTACCGGCATGCTTGGCGACGCCGACAGCGCCGCCGATGCGGGGCAGGATGCTTTTGTATCTGCCTTCCGCAACATGCGCAAATTCCGTGGCGGCTCGTTTCGCTCATGGATGCTTCGCATTGCGACCAACACCTGCTATGACGTGCTGCGCGCCCGCAAGCGCCGCCCAACCACCTCGCTCAATGCCAACCCACAGAACGACGAAGACCCGCCCGCGCTCCAAATTGCCGACAAAGGCGAAACGCCCGACGAACGGGTGCAGCGCCGCGAACTTGCGACGGCGATTCAGCACGCGCTCGCCTCGCTGCCGGAAGATCAGCGCATCGTCGTGGTGTTGAGCGATGTAGAAGGTCTGTCGTATGACGAGATTGCACAGATCACCGGCACTAATCTTGGTACTGTGAAGTCGCGGTTGAGCCGCGGCGGGCGCGCATGCGCGATGCACTCAAAGCGGGGGAACTCTTGCCGTCTCGTTTTCGTCATGAAGACGGTGAATAAATCTAAACCGGAAATCCATGCTGCACCAGCAGCGCAAGTAGCATCATGAGCACATCGTTTGAACAACTGAATGACGCTGATCTCGAACTCGTCTCAGCATATATCGACGGAGAAGTGACGCCAGAAGAACGTGCCACGCTGGAGGCGCGGATGGAGCGCGAACCAGCCCTGCGCGCCGCGCTGGAGGAGTTGCAGGCAACCGTGCAACTCGTCCATGAACTGCCGCGTATGGCACCGCCGCGCTCTTTCACGATCGACCCGGCGAGCGTGCGGCCACGCTGGGCCAGTGCATTCGGTTGGCTGCGCCTTGGGTCGGCGCTGGCGGCGGTGCTGCTGGCGCTCACTGTGACATTCGATCTTGCTGGCAGCCGTGGCAGTGGCATGGCGAACACGTCGGCTCCGGCAGCGGCAGTCATGAGCGATCAGCCGGCTGGTAGCGCGGCGAACGTTGGCGCCAATGAGACGACCAGCGCGCCAACCGCCAAAGAAGGGATTGCCGCGCCTGAGAGCAGCGCTGCCAGCAGCGCCGCAGGCAGCCAGCCCACGCCGACCAGCGCGCCCGCGGTTGCTGCAAGCGGGGCCGCAGAAGCCACACCGCCCATCATGCAAGCACCGAATTCTCTCATGGCGATGCCCACCGAGCAAGCCACCGAGTCCATTCAGTCTACGAATCGTGGCCTGTCCAATACAGAAACGTTACGTAGTGCCGAGCAGCCCACCGTGCAGGAGCCAGCCTCACAGGCGCAGAGCGCTCCTTCTCCAGCGACTGCCATGGCGGGCGGTGTTGCAGAGTCTGGCAGTTCATCGCCGGAAACACAAACGTTCGAGCAGCCCGCCGCGCAGCCGATCCCGCCGCAGTCGCCACCACGCCCGCTCCGGCTGGCCGAATTCAGCCTGGCCGCTCTTGCACTGATGCTGGGACTGGCCGCGCTGTGGGTGGCGCGGCAGGGACGCAGATAGCGACACCTGTTATAATGCCTTCTATGCAAGACACAGATCTTTCATCGCCTACTGCCCATCAATCGCCGCCGCACTGGCGAACATGGCTGCGGCCTATCCTGATCGGCATTTTGGCCATCGTGCTCAACGTCCTCGCGTACTACCTCATTCCGCCCAATTTCGCGCATCGCCTGGGTGCGTTCGGCTACCTGGGCGTGTTCATCGTCACATTTGTGGCCAACGCGACGGTTATTGTGCCAGTGCCATACATTGGCCTGGTTGTGCGCATGGCGCAAAGCATGGATGTCGGCAGCGTGGTGCTGGCGGGCGCGCTCGGCTCGGCAATGGGCGAGTCGGTGGCCTTTTTCGTCGGGCGCGCGGGCCGCGAAACCGTGGATGACACACGCCTCTATCGTTGGGTACAGCGCCAGATGGAGCAACCATGGCGGGCGTTCGTGGTGCTGTTCATGCTGGCCGCGCCGCCCAACCCGGCCTTTGACGTGGCCGGGCTGACGGCCGGAGCAATGGGTCTGCCGTTCTGGCTATTCTTCTGCGCCGTGTTCCTCGGGCGCGTGATTCGCATTGCGATTTTTGCGGTGGGCGGCGCGTGGTTTCAATAGATCGCATTGAATATGCATTCAGCCACCTACCCTATGCTATACTTACGAGGATTCATTTGCGCGAAAGGAGCCGCCATGTCTGCTGCGGAAATTATGAATTCTTGACCACCAGTACGTGCTGCAAACGTATGTACGCCCATCGTTCGTGCTCCAGCGCGGCGAAGGGTGCTATTTGTACGATACCGAAGGCCGCCGCTATCTCGATTTTGTGGCGGGTATCGCCGTGAACGCGCTTGGCTATGGCGACCCGACAGTGACGCAGGTGATCGCCGAACAGTCACAGGCGCTGATGCACGTCTCGAACCTGTACTACACCGAGCCGCCCGCCGAGTTGGCCCGCATGCTGGTGGAGACATCGTTCGCTGACCGCGTGTTCTTCAGCAACAGCGGTGCGGAGGCGGTTGAAGGCGCGTTGAAGTTTGCCCGCAAGTACGCCTATGAGCATCACAAAAAGGGCAAAACGACGATTGTATCGTTTACCGGCTCATTTCACGGGCGGACCATGGGCGCGGTCGCGGTGACATCCAAGGAAAAGTATCGCGAGCCGTTTGCGCCGGTCATGCCGGGCGTGCGCTTTGCAGAGTACAACGACCTTCAATCCGCCGAGAAGGCAATCACCGACGATGTGTGTGCCGTGATTGTTGAGCCGGTGCAGGGCGAGGGCGGCCTGAGCGTGGCTACCCATGATTTCTACATGGCTTGCGCAAGCTGTGCAACAAGGTGGGCGCGTTGCTCATCTTCGACGAGATTCAGTGTGGGCATGGGCCGCACTGGTACGCTGTGGGCGTACGAGCAGTACGACGTCACGCCCGATATTATGACTGTTGCCAAGCCGCTCGGCGGCGGCCTGCCAATCGGAGCAGTGCTCATGAAGCAGGCGGTGGCCGATGTCATGCACCCCGGCGATCATGGCACCACGTTCGGCGGCGGCCCGCTGGTGACAGCCGTAGCGCAGGTCGTACTACACAAGATCAGCGACCCGGCCTTTCTTGCCCATGTCCGCGAGATCAGCGATTACCTTGACGAGTCGCTCCATGATCTGGCCTCCTCGCACTCAGAGATCATCGAATTGCGCGGACGCGGCCTGATGCGCGGCGTGCGGATCGACGGCTCGGCGGGTGCGGTGCGCGAAGCCGGGCATGAGGAAGGGCTGCTGACCGCCACGGCGGGCGAGGATGTGCTGCGGCTGGTGCCGCCGCTGATCATCGAGCGCGAGCATGTGGACGAGGCCATGCAGAAGCTCGGAAAGGCGCTGCGCTGCGCGTAGTTATTTTTCCCACAGAGGCGGAGATTTACCACAGAGACACAGAGGGCACGGAGAAGACAATTCTTCGTGCCTTATTTTGTATTTGAACTTTGCTTTGCGCCTGTTTCACTCCCATGGTACCATGAATGCATTACACAAGGAGTGAAGCAGCGATGACGCTGGATGGCATAGCACAGGCGGCGGCGATTTTGCGCCGCGCACAACGAGCGGCGGCGCTCACCGGCGCGGGCATCAGCACGCCGTCGGGCATTCCCGATTTTCGGGGCGACGGCGGGTTGTGGCTGCGAGACGACCCGATGGAGGTGGCATCGCTGCATGGCTTTTGCAAGGACCCGCGCCGTTTTTTCGTTTGGTTTCAGCCGATTCTCGACCAGTCGCTCCATGCGCAGCCGAACCCGGCTCACCAGGCGCTGGCGGCGCTGGAAAAGATGGGCAAGCTGCGGGCAATTGTCACACAGAATATCGACGGCCTGCACCAGCGGGCCGGATCGCGCGAGGTGTACGAACTGCATGGGCATGTGCGTAGCGCGACGTGCATGGGCTGCGGACGGCAAGTTCCCGCCGAGCCACTCATCGAAAAGATGCGCCGGGGCGAGTTGCCCTGGTGCGCGTGCGGCGGGCTGTTCAAGCCGGATGTGGTGCTGTTCGAGGAAGATTTGCCGCGTGGCACCTATTGGCTGTCGGCCAGTGCCATGGAAAAAGCCGACGCGGTAATCGTCGCAGGCACGGCGCTGGAGGTTTACCCGGCCAGTGACTTGCCATTGGCTGTCACGAAGCGCGGCAAGCCGCTGATCATTGTGAATAAATGCCCAACCTATCTTGACGAGCAAGCCGCCGTGGTCATCCGCGAGGATGTTGCGGTTGCGTTGCCAGCTATTATTGAGCTATTATAGATTACGGTGTATTGCTCAAGAGATCACAGAGCCCTACAGCGCCCTATGCTGGACAGGTGTTTCCTGCTGCGCCGTGCTGATGGCAGCATAGGGTTATGAAACACCATTTGTAAGGGTTACGTGAAGTTCAGTATAAGGAATAACGATGACATTTGACACTATGCAAACTGATCTGGAGGCCCTGCGGGCGCGCTACAACAGCGTCCGGGGGCGGCTTTGACCTCGCTGCGAAACAGTCTGAAATCGACGTGCTGGAAGAGCGCTCGGCTGACCCTGATCTGTGGAACAACCCGCAAGAAGCCCAGCGCCTGATGCGCCGCCTCAGCCAGCTCAAAGCTGATGTGGAGCGCTGGACCAGCATGGAACGTCAACTCACCACGCTTGACGAATTTATTGAGTTAGCAACTGCCGAGGACGATAACTCGCTGCACAGTGAGATTGCGGGCGAACTTGCCTCTGTCACCAAGAGCCTAGATGCGCTTGAAACAGCCGTGCTGCTCAGCGGCCCCTACGATGACCGCGATGCCTTCCTGGCAATCAAGGCTGGCACCGGCGGCACCGACGCGCAGGACTGGGCCGAGATGATGCTGCGCATGTACATGCGCTGGGCCGAGCGTGACGGCTTCGAGGCGGCGCTTGTGGACCAGAGCGAGGGTGAGGAAGCGGGTATCAAGAGTGCGACGATCGAGTTGCGCGGCCCGTACGCTTACGGCTACGCCAAGGCCGAAGCAGGCGTTCACCGCCTGATCCGCCTGTCGCCATTCAACTCGGCCAACACGCGCCAGACCTCGTTCGCGCTGGTCGAGGTGGTGCCGGAAGTGGATGAAGCGCCCGAGGTCGAGATCAAGCCTGATGATCTGCGGATCGATGTGTTCCGCGCGGGCGGTCATGGCGGCCAGGGCGTCAACACGACCGACTCGGCGGTGCGCATTACCTATAAGCCCGGCACGCCGGAGCAGATCGTCGTGACATGTCAGAACGAGCGCTCGCAGTTGCAAAATAAAGAAACGGCCATGCGCGTGCTGCGCGGACGCTTGCTGGAGCGCGAGTTGCAGCGCCAGCGCGAGGAGCGCGCGCGGCTGAAGGGCGAACACCGCCAGGCTGACTTCGGCAGCCAGATGCGCACTTATTACCTGCACCCCTACACGCTCGTGAAAGATCATCGCACTGATCATGAAACAAGTGACGTGCAATCGGTGTTAGACGGCGAGCTCGATCCATTTATGCAAGCATTTTTGCGCTGGAACATCGGGCGCGAGGCACTGTAAGAACGGGAGACCAGCAGAGGGGGTGATAAGAAGGTGTGAATCCTTCTTGTCGCCCCTTTCCTTGTCTCCGAAAATGGCGCAATCGTATTGGCAAGCTATGGCAGCTACACCGGCACGGCACGCGAGGTGCTGCTGTGCGTTGCTGGCCGCTTAGAGATCAGCTTCTCAAGCAACCATAGCATCCGCCGACTCCGCATACGCTCGTAATTATCGGCGAAGCGAGCGAAATCCTTCACCAATCACTTCGCTCGTTGTATCGAGTACGGAGCCAAAACCAGCAATTGTTCACCAAATAGATGAACAATCTGCAAATCAGCGCACCAAGGTATGACACTTGCTACAACACATCAGAGCATTTTTGCGAAGCATGAAATGATTGCCGCAGTCGTATATCCCTGAATTTGTTACGCAGGCGGTGCTTTGTGTGGCGCGGCCCTACGAGTTGCGCTGGAGTGGTTGGTGGGTAGTCCATAAAGGTAAAGCGGTGGATTTACTCCAAGCATCGTATCAATATTTCATAGACAACCAAGACTCTTTTTGGGAAGCGATGCGGCGTCATTTAGCGCTCAGCCTTTCCGCGCTTGGCATTGCCATTGTGCTATGCGTTCCACTGGGCATCCTGATTTCACGCCGCGTCAACATCGCAGAATACATTATCAATGTATTCAATGGCTTTCGTGTGGTGCCGAGCCTGGTTATTCTGTTTCTCGCACTGCCATATCTCGGGCTTGGCTTCCGTCCGGCGCTCGTGGCGCTGACAGTGCTGGCATGCCCGCCAGTGCTGATCAATACCTACGCAGGGCTGCGCAGCGTCGACCGCTCGGTTGTGGAGGCTGCGCGTGGCGTCGGCATGTCGGCGGCACAGATTTTGGGACGCATTGAGCTGCCGCTCTCGTTGCCCGCCATTATTGCTGGTATTCGCACGGCTGCGGTGGAAGTGATCGCCAGCGCAACACTGGCGGCGTTTATTGGTGGCGGCGGTCTGGGCAACTTTCTCACGCGCGGCTATGCGCTCAACGATCCGAAAATCATGCTCGTCGGTGCCGTTCCGGTGGCGCTGCTCGCGATTATCTCAGAAATCATCCTCAGCAGCGCGCAACGCCTATCGAGCACACCCGCCGCGTGATCATAGAGATACAAAGAATGCGCATTGTGCCAACAGGAGTGCAAAATGTTGTTCTTTATTGCAGATTCTCTTGGAAAGGAGATGTGAATGAACGTGTTTACACGATGGATGCGTGTGCTTGCAGGCATCACGCTGCTGACGCTCATACTTGCCGCATGCGGACAGCAGGGCGGTGGCGCGTCGACGACACCGGTCGTGATGGAAAACGAAGCAGCGACGAGCGCGCCGCCGAACGCGAGCGCTGAAGTAGGCGCAGTGACTCCTGTCACTGTTGAGACAGCTGTTGCCAACACGGGCAGTTCGCCTGCAGAAACTCCACTGCAACCGTATGGGACAGCGGCAAGTGCCGGGGCAACAACGCAGGCGGCTGGGAATCCTGGCGGCGTTAGCGGCGAGACAAGTGTACCAGCCGCAAGCGGCAACGGCGCGACCATAACGGTCGGATCGAAGGACTTCACCGAGGAGTTTATTGTCGCCGAGATGTACGCGCTGCTGTTGGAAAATAACGGCTTCAAGGTCAACCGCAAGCTGAATCTGGGTGGCACGCCAATCGCGCAGCAAGCGCTGGTCAACAAGCAGATCGATTTGTATCCAGAGTATACCAGCACCGGCCTGTTGGAGGTATTGAAAGACAGCCAGCAGTATGACAGCGCGGATGCGATATATCAAGCTGTCAAGGCCGGCTACGAGAAGCAATTCAACATTACATGGCTGCAACCAGCGCCGTTCAACGACTCCAACACGTTTGCTGTGACGCAGGATACCGCACAAAAGTACAATCTCAAGACGTTCTCGGATCTGTTCGCGCACGCATCTGATCTGCGACTTGGGCGGCCCGGCTGAGTTCCCTGGCCGCGACGATACCAAACATCTGGAACAGGTCTACAACACGCAAATCAGTGACTTCAAAGAGTACGTCCAGCTTGGCACCGGCCCGTTGCGCTATGACGCATTGAAGAGCGGCCAAGTGGATGCGATTGTGGCGTTTGGCACAGATGGGCGCATCGGCGCGGACAATCTGGTGGTACTAAAGGACGACAAGAACGCGTACCCAATTTATCAGATTGCGCCAGTGGTGCGCCAGGACGTGCTGCAGGCGAACCCGGCCATCGCTCCCACATTGAACAAGCTTGCACCGCTGCTGACCGATCAGGTCATGGCGAGCTTGAATGCAAAGGTAGACGTGGATGGGCAAGCGTATGAGGACGTTGCGCAAGAATTCTTGAAGCAGCAGGGTCTCATCAAGTAAGTATCATTTGATAGAGAAAACGGGAGCGCAGCGCTGCTGTGCTCCCGTTTTTGCATGCTATGGCATGAATTACTGTCCAACAACCGCCTGCTCCACTGTTTCGCAGATGTAGTGCATGATCAAGGCATGCGCCTCCTGAATACGAGCAGTGTCTTGGCTGTGGACGATGAGCGCCATGTCAGCGAATTCACGGGCCGCACCGCCGTCTTTGCCCAGCAAGCCGATCGTCGCCGCGCCGCGCTCACGGGCCATGCGTAGTGCCGCCAAGATATTCGGCGAGTTGCCGCTGGTGGTGAAACAGAGCAGCAGGTCGCCGGGCCGCGCAAGCGCCTCAAGCTGGCGGGCGAATACCTGCTCGAAGCCAAAATCGTTGCCAATACATGTCAGCACTGCCGAGTCAGCGGAAAGTGCTACGGCTGGCAGCGCGCGCCGATTACTGCGATAACGCGCAACTAACTCCTCCACAAGGTGCTGGGCGTCGGTGGCGCTGCCGCCGTTGCCGCATGCAAACAGCGTGTTGCCGCGCAGCACTGTGTCGCGCACCTGCATAGCAATAGCTTCAATGAGATCGCGCTGATCAATCAACGATTGGAGTGTAGCGCGGCTTGCCTCAACAGTTTGTTCAAGTGAAGGAAGCATCATGATTTTCGATTTTGGATTGCCGATTGCTCCATGCCTATCCTGTCATCCTGTTATCTTGTCATCTTGTCATCTTGTCATCCGCGCACCTGCTCACTCACTCATCCGTAAGCAGCCACTCCAGCGCCAACATGTAGCCGCGCCAACCCAGGCCAGCGATCTGCCCGGTGGCGACGGGTGCCACAAGCGAGGTGTGACGGAATGCCTCACGCTTGTAAACGTTTGACAGATGCACCTCGATAATTGGCGCATGCAAAGTTGCCAACGCATCTCGCAGTGACAGCCCGTAGTGCGTCAGCGCGCCGGGGTTGATGATAATGCCGTCGGCGTCCCAGCCTTCAGCTTGCAGAAAATCCACCAGTGCGCCCTCATGGTTGGACTGAAAGCTGTGCAGCGTCGTGCCCGCCTGCTCGGCGCGCTGGCGTAACGCATCATCAATCTGCGCCAGCGTGGTATGCCCATAAATCTCAGGCTCACGCCGCCCCAGCATATTCAAATTTGGACCATGGATGACCAGAATGTTCATTGCATTCACACATCTACTTGAACCAGAAAGGCGGTTCATCGCCGCCTTTTCTGCATGATTATTTCACATTATACCAGCATGTTCGCGCTGTCATGCTAGGGGCTTGGTTGTTGTGCCATAGGCAAAAATGTTGTGTAGCGGCCTGGCACAGGCGTGGGCGTGACAGGTATCGGCGTGACGGGCGTTGGGCTGGGCGTGGTAGGTGCCGCTGCGGGCAATCGCGCCACATCCTGAAGCGTGTCGCTGATGGCGGAGTCGAACGCCGAGACAGCCCGCAATGTAATGATATTAACCGCAGATGGCGCGACATCATTCGGCACGCGCACGGTCACCCGAATGACATACTTGCCACTACGCGGCAGCGAGACAGTTTGAGTCGGCTGCACGGTAATCGACCAGTTCAGTTGTTGCTGCATCTGAATGGTGAAGACATCCGGGCCGTTGCCGAGATTGACCAGTGTGTGCTCGAACGTGCGCTCGACGCCCGGCGCAACATCTGCCACACGGCTGGGCGAGAAGGACACCCCGGCAAACTGAGCAACCGTAGTTGTATCGGTCGCGCTGCTGGCCCGGCCTGGCGCGCTGATCGGCGTAATCGTCACAACCGTGTTATCCACCACGCCAGCAGCGGCGTAGCTCGGCACCTCGACCGTCACCGTGACCACTGCTGTTTCGCCCGGCGCGAGCCGCACGCTCGATGGCGACACGCTCACATCCCATCCGAGGCTTGACTGCACCCCAACTACAAATGTGTCAGTCGCCAGGCCTGTATTTGTGATGATGTGCGTGTAGCGAATGGGCAGGCCGGGCAGCTGCGTACCAGTCCGACCGGGCGCAACATTGCCGTTATAGGGTGGCCCAAACAGCGCTTGCGCAAAGACACTGCTGGTGACTGTACCCTGCGCGGTTTGCGCGCTCGCCTGAAGCGTCACACTGACGCTGCCGGTGGCGCTGACCACATCGGTAGGCGGCTGCAACACAAGCTGCACTGTTTGTGTCATGCCGGGGTCAAGTTGCACTGAAGTGGTCGGTGTGAGCGCGCTGACCCACCCAACAGGTACTGCGGTGGTTGTGAGTGTATCAGTTTGTGCGATGCTGCCGCTGTTCTGTAGCGTGTAGGTGAACGTAATTAGATCGCTGCCGGAGACTGTTTTTGTAATGCCCGGCTGCGGCAGCAACTGCACGCCCGGCACCGCTGCCACTGTCGTTGTCAGCAGCGCCGTGACGGTCATGCCAAGCGACGAGGTCGCCGTCACCGTGGTGGTGTTTTCCATGCCTGCCGGCTGGCCGGGCGGCACGGTGACGCGGATTTGCACCGGCAGGCTTGTGGTCGGTGAAAGCGTGACAGTAGACAACACAGGCTGCGCGCTCCAACCGTTCTGCGATGTACTTGCCGCAAGGCTGATAGTGTCAGAGAAATTGCCGCTGTTGGTGAGTGCCAGCGTGTAGGTCACAACCGTGTTGGGCGGCTCGGTGCTCGACTGATCGCCGGATAGCGCGATGGCGGCCTGAGCGGCAATCGTAATCTGGTCGGTCACGCTGCTGAAGATGCTGGCGTTCGCGCTGTTCTCTGCTCGCACGACGATATTGTACGTGCCCGCCAACGCATCAGCAGTGGGCGTCACGGTGAGCGTGAACTGCGCTGACATGCCTTGCGTCAGCGTAATCGACTGAAGCGGCGCGGCGGTCCAACCCGCCGGAATCTGCGCCGACAGCATGAACGTGCCGTCTTGATTACCCACGTTGGTGATGGTGTGGGTAAACGTCACCGGCAGGCCAGCCATGATCGTGGCTTGCTGAGCAGGACTAAGTTGTGGCACCGCAGCCGCTTCCACCATGGTCACGTCGCTGACGCTGACGCCGGGATTCGGGCTGGTGCTTGAGGTTGCCGTCACCATGGTGGTGTACGATTGGTTTGTCGCGCCCTGTGGTACGGTGACACAGACTGTCACGGTTTGGCTGCCATTGCGCGCCAATGTCACTGTTGCAGGCTGCACAGTGGGCGCATCCCAACCAGTGGGCGGCGTTGCAGTGACGGTGAAGGTATCAGTGCCGCTGCCGGCGTTAGTGAGTGTATGATCATAGCAAACATTCTGGCCCGGCCCAGCCGTTTTGGTTTGCGTCGCGGGCGTCAGAGTCAGCCCCGGCACAACCGGCGCTGGCTGCACAACAATAATATCTTCGGCACTGGCGGCTGTACCCGCACCCTGTGGCTGTGGCGTGGCGGCAAGTGTCAGCGTATATGTGTCGCTGGAAGCTGTAGGCGGCACGGTAACAGCAACCTGCACAGTGGTTGTCGCATTCGTATCCAATATTGCGCTGGTCGGCGTCACCACCACAGTCCAGCCAGCCGGCAAGCCCGCTGTCGTCAGTGAGAACGTGCCCATGCCGCCAGTGTTGCTCAGGGTGTGCTGGAACGTCACAGTCTGGCTAAGGGCAGCAGTCTGTTGCTGTGTAGCAGGCGTCAGTACAGCCACAGGGTTGTTTGTCGGCATGCCGGTGCAGCTAGTGATTGGACCAAACGCCACACTAAATGGCGATGTGTTACCCGCATTATCAGTGATGGTGAACGTCAGATAAGGGTCGCAGCCGTTGATAGGCACGCTCCATGGACCTGTGCCAGTGATCGGGAACGATATCAGAAATGACGGCCCTTCGCGATCTTCCGGTGAAGGACTTTGGAATACCTCGACAGTGCAGCCAGCGCCGCTGCAATCGGCGGCAGTGCTCACATTGCCACTCAGTGTTTGGTTCGGCGCAGCACCGCTGACCGCAAGGCTCGATAGCACTGGTGCGGCGAGATTATTATTGCCACCGCTGTCTAGCGCAATGCCGTCGCCGCCATTGCCGCTCGTCGTCGTCTGAGTGATGCGGTTCTGCACTGCGCCGCTGATGCGGACGCCATCGCTGGAGTTCGCTATCACGGAATTCCGCGCGACATGATTATTGTTTGTGCCCGCGCCTGCGATGATAATGCCGACAATGTTGCCGCTAATGGTGTTGCCGATTGTGGTGTCGCTCGCAATATTATTGTTGGTCGCGCCGCCCAGCAGGTACACACCACGCGCGTTGTTGCTAATCGTGTTGCCGTACACGTTATTCTGGGTCGACTGGCTACCTTGAATTTGTACACCCGCGCCACCTGCGATATTCGTGTAGCCAGAAACCGTGTTATCCGGGCCAATCGTATTGGCGTTGCCAGCGAGTATTTGCATGCCAACGACGGCACCAATGTACCCATCAATACGGTTGTTGGTAACGGTGTTGCCAGATGGAACATCGCTACCTGATGCGTCGAATACCACATCGGCGTTGGCGTTGCCACCAAGGTGATTGTTGCCGCTAATACTGTTGTTTATAACTAAACCGCGCAGCCTGATACCCGCGCCCTGATTCGGTAGCGCGGCAGATTCGGTGGCGTTCATGCCAATCACATTGCCCGAAATAGTGTTCGCGCTCGCCGGGCTGGTGCTCGATCCTTGCAGGCGAATACCGTCGAGCCCGTTGCCGCTAATCACATTGCCGGGGCCAATCGTTACGTCATGGGCCGAGCGCTGAAGCAACACACCCTGACCTGCATTCGGAGCAGCAGCTGTGCCTGCGCCGTTCGTGCCAATCCAGTTATTAGCGATAACAAGGCCCGCAACGCCCACTGTGCCAGCACGATTCTCGGCAATGATGCCGTTCTTGTTGCCAGAAATAATGTTGCCGCGATCATTATTGGTGCTGTCGGGCGGATTAGCGCCGCCGATTACGGTAGCAGTTCCAGTATCGATAGATACACCGTCGAGCGTATTGGCAATGCTGGCGTTGCCAACCGCATCGGTGCCGATCTTGTTGCCGCGCACAATGGTGCCAGAGATGATATTCGATGCGCTGCGAAGATAGCCGCTGATCAAGACATTGAAATACACGGAACTAGTGCCAGTTGTAGGTCCATTGCCGCTGATTACGTTGCCGGGGCCAACAACGGTATTTGTGGAATTATCGCCGATATACACACCACTGTTTCGATTGCGCAACCGCGCCATGCCGTCCGCCGTAACACCGATGCGATTGTTGCTGAAAACGTTGCTGTCCTGCACATTTGGCGATGTGTACTGTGTATACATGAAAATGCCATGGCCACCGTTGCCAGAGATTACATTGTTCGTAATGGTGTTGCTGCTCGCGCCTTCGGTAATAAACACGCCTGAAATCGGTTGATTCACGTCGCTGGCATCGGCGCCAATGCCAACGGCATTGCCCGCCGCGTTGGTGCCAATGTAGCAGTTCTCCACCATGTTGTTATTGGCTGCGCGGTCGGCACCGCTAATTACAATGCCCGATCCACTCACATAGTCACTCAGAGTAACGGCAAGGAACCCGTTGATGATGACATTGCGCACGATGTTGTTCGAGGATGCGAGCAGCAAACCGGGACCGACGGAGGTGCCGCTGCCCGTGATGGTAATCCCGGGTCCGCCTGCTGCCGTAGGCGCGTCAATCGTTGTGCCATTGTCGGTTAGCGCAGGCAGTGGCGACTGGAGCGTAATCACGCTCCCTGCCGGAATGGAGAAGGTGATAGTGTCAGCGCCAGCGTTTGTGTTTGCCTGCGCGATAGCATTTCGCAACGAGCCTGCGCCACTATCGGAGGTGCTGCTAACCGTGAAAGTGCCTGCGAGCGCAGGGCGGGCCAGCGGCAGTACGGTGACCAACAAAGCAAGCAGCGTCAGCAGTGTGAAACGTCGAAAGGCAAGTGGCACAGCAGCCTCCCCGATGATACGTACCGCAATGGCACAAAGAACAAGGTAAGCAAGCATGGCAGGTGTCGAGCACCTGCCATGCTGACATGAACATGCGAACGAGCAATATACGTTATCGTATCTGCTGCCATGTATGCTCGTCATGTGTTACATGGTTAATACATTGCCCTCACCCCGGCCCCTCTCCCATTAGGAGAGGGGTTGCGCGGCAGCGCAGGGGTGAGGGGCTGCGCTAAGGTTATGAAACAGTACAATTACGGAGTAGGTGGTGTGTTACTCAAATCGTAATATTGCTGCACAAATGGCAGATACGCTTGCGGGAGGAGCGGCGCAGCAATCACCCGCACCGTGTCTGTTACGCTGCCAACCAGCGTACCGGTGTCTTGATAGAGCGAAATATAAATATCGTCGATTGCTCCTAGGGGAGCATTGTCAGGAACTCTTATATCAACCAATAATTGTAATTGTTGGTTTGATTCATCTGTTCCAAGTGTAAACGAATTATCTGACCCAAGCGTCACGCCGGGCGTCGCCGAACGGAATGTAATAACGTAACTGGTTCGGGGATCAGAACCATTCCGAGGACTAGACGATGCAAGCCGAAGTTTAATGGGTCCATTGCTATTATTTGTTACTATATGCTCAACAGTAATCATTTGTCCAGGTGATGCTCGCTTATCATTATTGGGTATAATCGTGACGTCTGGCTGTAGTGCAATGGTTGTGGTATCTGTCACATAAACCGGCGCTTGTCCAAGCGGGCTGCTGATCTGGATACCAATGGTCGTCTTAGCCCTCGTCCCCGCCGTCGCGCCCTTTGGTCCAAATACACCGACATTCACCGGCCGTTCCTGGCCTGGACCAAGCGTAACGGTGGTCGGCGTGATGGTCGTCGTCCAACTTGGAGTAGTGCTTGCGCTCAGCACCAATGTGCCAGTCAAATTACCAACATTGCGCAGCGTGTGCGTGTATGTCAGCACGCTGCCCGGTGCCACAATGCCGCTAATAGATGGCGGTACGACCTCTAGTTTGAAGGCACTGGCAACCGTAGTCGTGTCAGTGACTGAAGCAGTGGCAGTCACAATCTTAGAAGAACGAACGGTGACACGCGTCAGGTCGACCGTGCCTGCCAGCACCGTGCTATTCGGCGCTTTGGGCAAGGTCAGCGTCAGCGTCACCGGCTTGGACTGACCGGCAACCAGCGAGATCGGCGCGGGCGGCACAACGGAAGCAGGCCAGCCCTTGCTGGAGGTGGCAATCAACTGCAAATCCGTAAAGTCCACCGAGCCGGTGTTGGTGATGCGGTGTGTGTAGGTGATAACATCGCCGGGCGCAGCCGTGCCCGAGCGTGGCGGACCGATAGCCAGCCCAAACGTTGCATCGAACGTGCCAAACTCCGACGTGTTGCCGTTACGGTCAGTCGCAGTCAGCGCAAGCTGGCTCGGAACGCTGCCGATCGTCGCGGTGAAGTAGCCGTTCGAGCTAATCTCCACCGGCGCGTCGATCTTGGTCTTGCCTTGGCCGTCGTGCAACTCAGGATTGGTTCCAAATATCTGGATTAAACATCCTAGACATGCATCTGGCTGGTTCGCTGTTGCAACGACGCGACCAGTCAATAGACCGTCTTGATTAACATGAATGCCAAATGGTGTATCGATATCATGATTTGGATTGTTTTTATCACCGGGCACTCCTTGCGTTCCTGGCTCAAGGTTGATCCCTAGGCCGCCATTCGCGGAAATGCTATTGTCCGTTATCTGGACTTGTTGTGAGGCTACTTCACTATCGCCGATCAGCACGCCATCCAGCGTATTGGAATACACAGTGTTATTGGTGATCGAGATCGCTGTTGATCCATTGATGACGCCGAAGCCGTTGCCATTGTTCTGATTAACGGTATTGCCGGTCAGTCTGCCAGCGCTGACATTTGACAACCACACGCCGTCCATGCCGTTGCCAATCACTTTAGTCGCCTGCACTGTCGTGCTGACGCTGTCGGTCATGCGAATGCCTGCGCCCACGTTGCCGCTTGCATCGCCGCCGCCCATGCCAATGGTGTTCGAGAAGACAAGCGTGTTATTCGCGCCCGCGATCTGCACCCCATCACCGTTGTTCAGATTGATGCTGTTGTTTGCCAGCGTAGTGGTCATGACATTCGTGCCGTTGACCAGCACGCCATTGCCGCCATTCGAGCGAATAGTGTTGCCTAAGACAGTGTTCGAAATGAGCTTAGTGCCGGTGATTATGATGCCGTCACCAGTGTTGTTTACGACTCTGTTACCTTCGTTTGTGCTACTCCCTCCAATACGAGTTCGGTTTGTGTACGTATCTACGACAATACCGGCACCTGTATTTGGAATTGCAAGTGTACCGATAGTATTTCCACTTACGATGTTATCATTAGAATTAATAATGGTTGAGCCGTTTTGAAACCCTGCTATGCGAACGCCATCGCCTTTATTCCCTGCAATGATATTGCCTTGCCCCGGATTACCGCCGCCAATCTGGTTTCGGCCTGCGCCCTGTTCAACGACAACTCCTGTCTGAGAATAAACGCCTGTGACTTGACCACCTCCGCTTGAAGGACCAATGTAATCATTGAATACAGTATTATCTGATGTATTTGTCCCAGTAATGCGAACACCTGCAAGGCCATTACCACTAATAACATTTCTAGTAATCTTCAGCTTCGTCTGATCAGAGTATGGCGTACCAATCGAATTGTTTGTTGCTGAACCAGCAGCAGACTCGATTTTCACTCCATCACCACTATTTGCGACAGCTACAGCACCATTTGTGTTTGTACCTATTAAGTTGCCGTAGATGTTATTGTTGCTGCTATCTTGAATTAAGATACCATTACGATCATTCCCAGAAATCACATTAGCAAAGTTTGTGACAGTGTCACTCGCAAGAGCACCGATTTGATTAGCACTAGAAGCATAAATGTAAATACCGTCGCCCTTATTGCCAACATCGGAGACACCACTCAGATTGAGGCCTATGTAGTTTCCTCTAATCTTGTTATTACCATCGATACCAAACTCGATGCGAATTCCTTCTGCATTATTGCCAGAAATAATATTGCGTTGAGCTGCTTGTGTATTATCCCCCCCAATTAAGTTATTACTAATACCTCGACCGATTAGCCGAATGCCCACTGTATTTGGCGCTGGACTAAGTGCCGCTTTATCAATGCCAATATAATTTCCTTGAATGGTATTATTACTTCCTTGGATATCTATCCCAATGCCTGGCGTACCATGGCTAAAGTTATTAATACTTAATCCCCGGAGAGTGTTACCATCGGAAGAAAGCGTAAAACCACTTGTATTTGAAGTAAGGTTTTTTCCATCGATAACTACTACTGGCCCTAATGTAAAGTTTGATGTTCCCGGAGTATTATCCTCTTGTGAAAACCCATTAATATCAATGTTACCTCGTGTCAGGAATGGCAAAGCTTGCGTCAGAGTAATTGTCCACGTTTCTAGAGGAAAGGCTGAACCATAGGGATAAGTTACAGAATATCCTGGAACAGTGTTGAGCGCTGGATTTGCATTACCCTGTGGAATATCAAAATCAATCTGAAGCACGCCCGTTGTTTTATCTGCATTTGTCAGAGTGAGGGCATCACGTAAAGTACAGCCATCGCCTGTACCAATAGGATCACATTTACCATCGGAAGGAAAAGGGTCTGACGCCGAGTTAACAACAAAAACGTTTGAGGCAGCAAGCACGGGTTGCGGACTCGGCACAACAGCAATCATGGCGCAGACAAGCGCAAAGACGAGAGCCAGAGAAGAACGTGGACGTAAAAAGAACATGTGGCGCTCCTAGCGTTTTCAGAGCAGACAGGCATGATAAAGACATAAAGGCTTCCGAGCTATTGTAGCATACCAAACGTAAATGGCTAGTAGGAAAGAAGTCCCGTTCTAACAAAAATCTAACAGCCCTCTTATAGCCAATTAGCGACATGGGAGTACACTATAGTCAGCGTAAGTGGCGACGGGCAGTAAGTCCTATATGCTGTCGCCCGCGCCACAAATCGTATATTTTAAGAGATGAGGTTATCGCAATGGCTAAAATTGTAGGTATTGACCTTGGCACAACCAACTCGGTCGTAGCGGTCATGGAAGGTGGCGATCCGGTCGTCATTCCAAACGCTGAAGGCAACCGCACGACACCATCAGTTGTCGCCTTCACCAAGAATGGCGAGCGGTTGGTTGGCCAGACTGCCAAGCGGCAGGCAACGATCAACCCTGATAATACACTGTTTTCAATCAAGCGCTTTATTGGACGCAATTATGACGAGACCGATACCGAGCGCCACATGGTGCCTTTCGCAGTGCGCAAGGGTTCGCGCGGCGACGTGCGCGTCTTCTCGTCACAGACTGACAAAGAATACGCGCCGCAGGAAATCTCGGCCATGGTGCTGCAGAAGCTGAAGACCGATGCCGAGGCGTATCTGGGCGAGCCAGTCACGCAGGCCGTGATCACGGTGCCAGCGTACTTCAATGACTCGCAGCGTCAGGCGACCAAGGACGCTGGCAAGATCGCGGGACTGGAAGTACTACGCATTATCAACGAGCCGACGGCAGCCGCGCTGGCTTATGGCCTGGACAAGAAGAAGGACGAAACCATTCTGGTGTTCGACCTTGGTGGCGGTACGTTCGACGTGTCCGTGCTTGAGGTCGGCGATGGCGTGGTCGAAGTGCAGGCAACCAATGGTGACACGCACCTTGGTGGTGACGACTACGACCAGCGGATCGTGAACTGGCTGATCGAGGAGTTCCGCAAGGATCAGGGCATCGATCTGGGCAAAGATCGCCAGGCACTCCAGCGGCTTCGCGAGGCAGCTGAGAAGGCGAAGATCGAATTGTCGAGCATGTCGGAGACCGAAATCAATCTGCCGTTTATCACGGCAGACGCGAGCGGCCCGAAGCACTTGCAGATCCGACTCAACCGCAGCAAGTTCGAGCAGTTAACTCAAGATCTGACTGATCGGCTAAAGGGTCCGTTCAACCAGGCGATCAAGGATGCAGGCATCCAGGCTTCGCAGCTTGACGAGGTTGTGCTGGTCGGTGGTTCGACCCGCATGCCAGTCGTGCAGGAGCTTGTTCGTAAGCTGACCGGCAAGGAGCCGAACAAGAGCGTCAACCCGGACGAGGTCGTGGCGATTGGCGCGGCCATTCAGGCGGGCGTGCTTGGCGGCGACATCAAGGACGTTGTGCTGTTGGACGTGACGCCGCTTTCGTTGGGTGTTGAGACACTCGGCAGCATCATGACCAAACTGATCGAGCGCAACACAACCATCCCGACCCGCAAGAGCGAGATTTTCTCGACGGCAGCCGATGGGCAGACGGCTGTGGACATCCATGTGCTGCAAGGCGAGCGCGAGATGGCGAGTGACAACATGACGTTGGGCCGCTTCCGGTTGGAGGGTATCCCACCGGCACCGCGTGGCGTGCCACAGGTTGAGGTCACGTTTGACATTGACGCCAACGGCATCCTGAACGTAAGCGCGCAGGACAAGGCCACCGGCAAAGAGCAGCGCATCACCATTACGGCTAGCACCAACCTGAACAAGGACGAGGTTGACCGCATGGTGCGCGACGCTGAGTCGCATGCCGCCGAGGACAAGCGCCGCCGCGAGATGATCGAGCTGAAGAATCAGTCCGATAGCCTGGCCTATCAGAGCGAGAAATCGCTGGGTGAGCTTGGCGACAAGGTGGACGGCGCGACCCGCAGCCGCATTGAAGGCTTGATCAGCGACCTGCGCGAGGCTATTAGCCAGGAGAACGAGGAGCGCATGCGCTCGATCTCAACCGAGTTGCAGCAGGCCATGATGCAAGTGGGCCAGAGCGCCTACCAGGGCCAGGACGGCAGTGGTGGCGACAACGGCACCAACGGCGGCGGTCAGGGCCGTGACGAAGGCGTGGTCGAGGGTGAATACACCGTTGACTAGTCTGTGACATATCCCATGAAGAGCGCTGAGGGCGGCAATTGCCGCCCTCAATTTTTACGTTGTATCTTCGTTACCTGTTGTTCATCTCGCCATGTAGCATCTATGTGGCAACCATGCTATACTTTTTGCCCCGGCGGGCAAAGCCAACGAGCGACAGGTGCTCGTGCAAAGCATCGCATGGCAGACGCGTCGACACAGGCGTTGAGGAGGTGAACAACGTGAATGGGGTGGATGTTTTTTTTCTGGTTGTCGTGGTGCTGTTTAGCCTGCTTGGGTTCTACTGGGGTTTTATCCGCCAGGTGCTCTCACTGGCAGGTCTGCTCACCGGCATTGTGCTCGCCAGCCGCTATGGCACGGCAGTTGCTGACTCATTGACGCCGTTTGTTCGCAGCGGCACCGTCGCAAGTCCATTAGGTTTCATCATCGTGCTACTGGTCGTCAGTGTAATCGCCAGCCTGCTCGCAACCATGCTCCGAAGCTTTGTCGGCCTGCTCTTCTTAGGCTGGTTAGATCATCTTGTCGGCGCACTGCTTGGGTTAATTCAAGCGGTGCTGTTATGTACTGTGTTGGTGGCAGTGGCTGCAACGTTCCCTAACGCCATATGGGCAGACGCGCTGCGCAACTCCCAGTTCGCACTGGGGCTGCTGCGGGCATTTGGGTTTGTGCTGGCCCTTCTGCCAGAGCCGTACCACCTGGCCACTGAGCTACTCTTTGGCCTGCCATAACTATCTTTGCCGACTATCATGCAACATGATACCGAACACAACGTCTAATCAATAGAACATAATTCGTCTATTTACACCGCTCACGAATTCTGGTAGAATCATCATGTGAGTTTAAAAGGAGCAAGAACAATAGAAGCCACAACATTAGCACGGCGAGTGGTTGAACTCGCTGAGGACAAGCAGGCCAGCGATATTGTAATGCTGGATCTTCAGCAACTCAATGCTGTTGCCGATTACTTTGTTATCTGCTCGGGCGAAAGCAACCGGCAACTTAAAGCCATTTTGGGCGCCATCGAAGAGGGTGTTAGTCAAGAGTTTGGGCGCGATGCTCGGGCGGAAGGAGCAGCCGATACAGGGTGGGTACTGCTTGACTATGGAGACGTAGTGGTACATATCTTTTCGGTCGAGCTACGTGACTACTACCGGCTCGAACGGCTTTGGAGCAAGGCGCCCCCCGTTGTAGTCGTTCAATGAGGAGCATGTCATGGCGAGCAACCGACGTATTCGCTACAGACGCACACGCTATCTGCTGTTTGGGCTCGGCGCAGCGCTAGGGAGTGCCATTGGTCTGATTCTTGGGTCGTTGCTGACGTTCTGGATCGGCGAAGAGACCGTCCGGGCAGTGCAGCGCGCGTTCCGTCGGCTAACAGGCGACGGTGACAGCCCCAACTTTGAGATGCTCCTACAATAAAGGCAGAAAGCAGAACGAAGAAGTAAGAATTGTTGATTGCTTCTTACTTCTTCGTTTTTACTTCTTCCTTTCCTTTTCGTCGCCGACCCATTCGCTCTCGCCATCGGCCCAGATCTCTTTCTTCCAGATCGGTGCGACCTCCTTGATGTGATCCATGATCTGCTCGGCGGCCTCAAAGGCTTCATGGCGGTGCGGCGCAGCTACCACGATGAGCACTGCCGTTTCGCCAATCTCCAGCCGTCCTACCCGGTGGTGAATGGCAATCATTCCGGTTTTCCACTGCGTTTGCGCCTCGGCGGCTAGCTGCCGCAGCACCGTTACCGCCATATCTTCATACGCTTCATATTCCAGGTAGGCCGTGGCACGCCCGCCAAAGTTGTTGCGCACCACACCCGCAAATGTTACCACCGCGCCCATATCGGGCGACTGAACCGCAGCGACTAGTGGAGCGGGATCGAGTGTACTTCGCGTAATATGGAATAAAGGCGTATCGGGCGCGCCGCCGCTTACGGGTGGAATAAACGCCACTTCATCGCCACTATGGAGTTCAGTCGCAAGCGTACTCCATTCCTCATTCACAGCGTACAACAACCGACCACTGTAGCCTGACAGGCGCGGGTAGCGCGCGACAAGTTGCTCCCACACCATGCCAAGCGTTGCGCCTTCCTCAAGTTCCCACTGTTCTTCAGTCTTGCCGGTGATGTCGCGATGTCCCGCAAAATAGCGCACGGTAACAATCATCATGACGAATAACACTCCCTGCTACGTGCGTGCTGCGAAAGAGCGACTACAGCTAAAAAATGAAGGGGATGAAGCGATACTGTACCTTGTCTGCATATACCTGATATGCAGGATCATGCAGCAAGATACGCTCTTCAGCACACGTTCGCAGATATTGACAGATAAACATCAAAGCGATGATCAACACATTCCATACCGTGGTGTTGCCCAGCAGAAAACCAGCGTACCCAATGATATAGCTACCATAGAGCGGATGCCGCACAAAACGATACAGCCCGCCCGTCCGCACACCACGGTTCGCGGCCACCACCCCAAAGCTGCGCCGCAAGCTCAAAAGAGCAACAACTGTAATCATCATACCCGCTGATTGAATGAACGCTCCCAATGGTGCCAATGCGGTGATCAAGCCAATCGGACGGAGCAACAGCGGCGCGGCAGTGCCTCCAATAGCAACGCACCACTCCCAAAATATCGTCGTTTCCTCAAAACTTTGTCGCCGTAATATCACAAATGATATGATAATAGTCTCTTGAATTGTGAGCAGCAGCGCTCCCATGTTGCCTGTATGGAGCCATTGATTGAATGAGGCGTATGCAAAAAGACTGTATAAGATACTGAAAAGCACATTGATGATGACATGCCGAAACCGTACGCGGGGTGATCGGGCGGGTGCCTGTGCAGCGAGGGGTGGAAGTGCCATAGCAGCATGCTCCAGTATGTACATGACAGCCATTGTATTTGGCTGTACGTCTAGTCATACTGATCATTGTACACATCTCCACCGCTTCGGAAGAAGGCAACTTTATAGCAGTTGAATTGCTGAATTGTACGCGCTGCTACATGCGCATTGGCACGCCATGATCCGCAAGGTACTGCTTGACATCGGCAACTGTATAGGTTCCGAAATGAAAAATCGACGCCGCCAGCACTGCGTCCGCCTGCCCTTCCTGCACGCCCTTGAGCATGTGCTCCGGCGAACCTACGCCGCCCGACGCAATTACCGGCACGCCAACCGTTGAGGAAACCGCGCGCAGCAGCGCAAGATCATAGCCTTCGCCGGTGCCATCGGCATCCATGCTATTGATCACGATTTCGCCCGCGCCAAGTTCCACGCCGCGCCGCGCCCACTCGATCGCGTCCATGCTTGTCTTGCGAGCATTTGCGCCGGTGTGTGTAAACACTTCCCATTGCGGTGCGTCAGCATGGCAACCAGCGATACGCCGCGCGTCGATCGACAAAACGATGCATTGGCTGCCAAAGCGGCGCGCGCCTTCCTCAATCAAGCCAGGGTTAATGACTGCTGCGGTGTTGATCGAAACTTTGTCTGCGCCAGCGCGCAACATGCGGTACATATCGTCCACCGTGCGTAGCCCTCCGCCAATTGTTAGCGGAATAAACACCTGCGCGGCAGTTCGCTCGACCACATCCAGCATGATCGCGCGCTCGTCGCTGCTGGCAGTAATGTCATAAAACACAAGCTCATCAGCACCGGCAGCATCGTATGCAGCAGCTAGCTCCACCGGATCACCGGCATCGCGGTGATTCAGAAAGGCCACACCCTTAACAACCCGGCCATCTTTGACATCAAGACAAGGAATGATGCGTCGCTTCAACATCGCTACTCTTCCTCGCCATTGAATAAATCACCTTGCTCCACCTTTTCGGTCTTCACACGCGCAAGCTCATCGCGGAAGGCTACGGTAAGGGCTTCTAAAATCTGTAGGTCGCGCCGATCGAGCACACTAATCTGGGAAGTATGCTCGCGCTGCGATACCTCCAGACGAGCCACCGAGCGCGCATGCCGCTGCTCAATCTCATGTACCAGTCCGTCGATCCGCTCGAGCCACGCCGTCAACTGGCGCATGTGTTGGTCGTCGGTTTCTTCCAACGCAATGACGCGCTCATCATGTTGGTGGCGCACTTCCTCCAGCCGCTCCTGATTCATGAGGAAGCGCTCGGTTGCAACGCGCTCGATGCGCTTGATGTCATCAATAATTCCAACAAAGCGCTGCTGCAATGCCTCGATCTGGGGCGGCAATTGCTCAGCAAACGTGTCGATGTGCTGTCGAATCTCGTCGAGTCGGACAATGCGATTATGATGCTCGTCAAGAATGCTGCGCACGTCAGCGACAAGTTGCTGCGCTTCAACCGCCTGTCGGCGCAAGCTCTGCTTCTCGATTTGCAGATCCTCATACACCTTGCGCACCTCAACCCGGATGCTGTCGTCGGCAGTATAAATACCATCGAACCGACCTTCCGTCGCGCGCTGCCGATCTTCAAGCTCACGGATTTGGCCGGGAAAATTCATAATGCGCTGTTCGATCTCCTCGATACGAACCAGCCAGCCAGCCACATAATCGCGGTCCTGCTTGCGTGTTTCGCCGAGTTGGTGGATCTGGGTTTGCATCTCGCGGATTGGCTTCACACCTTCTTCGATTTTAATCAGCGCGCTGGCTACCTCTTTACGCAGCACAGCAATGTCACGCCGGTAGCCATCAAGCGATTGACTGACCTCCTGACGGTGCCGGTCCAGAATGCCATCCACCTGCGACACGCTGCTTTCAACACGACGAATTTGATCCATGGCAAGGTTGTATTTGTTGGTTTGCTCTTTAATGACGCGGCGCAACTCATCAATTTGCCCTTGAAGATACACAATTTGTGATTGTTCAGCCGCCCGCAGGCGCTCTTCTTCATATTTGCTGGTAATATCCGAGGTCATAATGACATTTTCCCCTTTTTGCGCCTGTGTAGTTGAGCGCTATAAATATTCAATGGGTTGCCGTTGGCCAATCTGCAACAGTTCCTGGAGATCAAGATCGCCGGTGTACAGCGCGCGCCCTATTACCGCGCCTTCGACGCCGCCGGCCGCCAGCCGCCGCACATGCTCGATCTGGCAAATGCCACCCGAGGCGATCACCGACGGGCCTGCGCCTTCTGGCATCACAAGCGAAAACGTCGCCGCGAAGTTGGGCTCGCTTAATGTGCCGTCGCGCGTAATGTCGGTGTAGATCACGCGCCGGACGCCACAGGCCGCCATTTGCGCCACAAGCTCGATCGCGCGCATGGGCGAAGCCGTGGTCCAGCCATCAGTAGCGACCATGCCATCACGCGCATCCACGCCGACAATAATCGCATCACCATGGCGGCTCACCAGACGCTCGACCAAACTCGGCTCATGCACGGCGGCAGTGCCAAGAATAATACGCGAGACACCTAAGTTGAGCGCGGCGCGCACCGCGCTCTCGGTACGTAACCCGCCGCCAAGCTGCACTGGCACTTTGACGGCACGCACAATGCCGAGAATAGATGCCGTGTTCACCGGGTGGCCTGCACGAGCACCATCAAGATCAACAAGATGCAAGCGCTGCGCGCCTTGTTGCACCCAGCGTTGCGCAACGGCGATTGGATCAGGATCATAGACGACAGCACGATCAAAATCGCCCTGGTACAGGCGGACACACTTCCCTTCTTTAATGTCGATAGCAGGAATTATTTCCATTGTCCCCCAATTACGATGTTGTAGTGCGGTTAATAAGTGGACGCAGCAGACGGCGTTTGAAGCGACGCAACCCAGTTGAGATAATTTTCGTACACACGCAACCCCCAAGAACCGCTTTTCTCGGGATGAAATTGCACAGCAGCAAGGTGACCGCGAATGAGCGCGCTCGGAAACGATCTGCCATAGTCCGTGTGAGCAGCAACAATGGATTCATTCGTCAGATCACAGAAGAAGGAATGCACAAAGTAAAAGTCAGTAGCATCGGGGATGCCAGCAAACAGCGGGTGATTTTGGGCGATGTCAGTGAATTGCACCTGATTCCAGCCAATCTGTGGCACTTTTTGATTAGTATCCGGCAAGCGGCGCACCGTGCCACCCACAACGCCAAGGCAGGCATGCGACCCAAATTCTTCGCTCTGCTCCAACAGCACCTGCATGCCAACACAGATACCAAGCAGCGGCACTTGAGCGGCAATCGCCTCCCGAATCGGCTCGACGAGCCGAAGCCGCTCAAGGCTCTCCATAGTGTCGCGTGTGGCGCCAACGCCGGGGAATACAATCGCCGGTGCTGCGCGCACCACGTCTGGATCACTCGTCACGGTCAGTTCTGCACCGACATGCGCCAGCGCCCGCACGACGCTGCGCAGATTACCCGCGCCATAGTCAATCACAACAATTTGTTTAGTGTCCATAACGGTATTATACACGATGCTTCAAATTCCATACGGTCTGCAAACGAGTAACCAACGGCGTTACGTCCGGCTCGCGCATAGGCGCTGGCCCAAGCGGATCAAGCTCGGCGGCCTGGCCAAGCAGCACACGCAGCGCCGCCAACGTACAGGCCGCCAGCGCATCAAGATTGTAGCCGCCCTCCAGCACCAGCACAATTTTGCCCCCACACAATTCGTCTGCCAGTCTAACCAGCCGCTCCGTTAGCGCCCTATACCCTGTGACGGAAAGCGCCAGCGGCCCAATCGGATCGGCCCAGTGCGCGTCGTAGCCAGCCGACACCAGGATCATGTCTGGCTGAAAACGTCGCACCACTGGCAACAGCACGTCATCGTACACCTGTTGAAATCCACGGTCGCCAGTGTTGAACGGCAGTGGCACGTTCAATGTAGTGCCTTGTCCGGCATCCTGCCCAGTTTCCTGCACCATACCGGTGCCAGGATACAACGGCGAGCCATGAGTCGAGCAAAACAGCACATGCTCGTCGGCATAGAAACAATCTTGCGTGCCGTTGCCATGGTGTACATCATAATCAACAATTGCCAGCCGCTGCACGCCAAACTGCGCGTGCGCATGCCGGGCCGCAATGGCAATATTGTTGAACATGCAAAAGCCCATGGACTGCGAGGGCGTGGCATGGTGACCCGGCGGACGCACCAATGCAAATGCGTTCGTTGCCTGACCGCTCGCGACCATCTCAACCGCTGTGATGGCACCGCCAGCCGCGTGAAGCGCCGCCTGCCATGTGCCGGTCGTCGTGTAGGTGTCGAGGTTAAGCCACGCCTCCGCCGCCGAAGCACGCCGCACTTGCTCGATCATGGCGGCGCTGTGAACCATGCGCAATTGGCCCTCGGTCGCAGCGGGCGCTTCAATCTGCGTAACAGCGTCGAGCAGGCCACTCTGCGCCAGCGCCGCCTCGATGGCGATCATGCGCGCGGCCTCCTCAGGATGGCCCTGGTTCATCATGCGCGGCATGATGCGTTGTACGAATAAGTGCTGTGGTCATGGCAAAGTAAGAAATAAAAAGCAAAAAGAAAGAACCGAGAACCGGCTAATAGGACATTCCAAATCGTCTAATGTGGCAGCCGAGCGCAGCCATCCTCCAGCACAATCAGGCCGTCGCGAGCAAGCCCGGCAGCTAGCGTTTCGAGCCATGGCGTGTCTGCATCCGACCAATCGGGCTTGATCTGCGGGCCGAGTTCATGGAGCGCGCGGCTGCCATCTGCCGGAAGCTGCCGGAGCACATCTACAATTCGGCCACGGTAAAAGCGATTTGAGTTCGCGTACGGCGTTTCGCGCCGCTCGGCAACACGCTTTGCGCATGGCGCGGGCGTTCGCGCGCCCACAACCTGCTCCATGCCAAATATTTGCTCGTCGGCATGGCGGCGGGCTGCATAATCGCGGCAGTGCGCTTGCAGCGGGCAGCGCCAACACTGCGGGGCGGCAGCGGTACAGATCAGCGCGCCAAGTTCCATGATTGCCTGATTCCATGCCCAGCCCTGGCCCCCCGGAACAACTGTTGCCGCAGTCTGCAACAGTTCTGCCTCGCTCGGCGGCTCCTCGCGCCGACTGACAAACCAGCGCTGTACGACGCGGCGAATGTTGGTGTCCATGAACGCCACGTCCTGCTCGAACGCAAAGCAGGCCAGCGCGCCCGCAGTGTACGGCCCAATCCCAGGCAGCCGCCGTAACGCCGCGACATCCCGCGGAAACTGGCCGCCATGCTCGTCTAGCACGGCCCGCGCGGTGCGCTGCATATTGACCGCCCGGCGATTGTAGCCCAGCCCGGCCCACATGCGGATAACCTCGGACGTTGGTGCCGCCGCAAGCGCCTCCAGCGTCGGAAAGGCGTCCAGAAAGGCGTAATACTTTGGCAGCACGCGATCGACCTGCGTTTGCTGGAGCATGATTTCAGAGACAAGCACATGTATGGATCGCGGGTGTGCCGCCATGGAAGATCGCGCCCGTTCTGTGCAAACCAATTGAGCAACGCCTGCTGTGCTGCTTCTAAACCGGCAACGCTGCCCAATAATGCACCATCTACTGTTTCTATTGTCATGATGCCTACATTATACAGGGTAGCAGCCAAAGGCGAAAGGGTTATGTATGCGACATCCAATTTTGCTTACATGGTGGTACAGCGCATCACTAGGCGCGGTAGTGGCTATGTAAACATAAGTGTAAATAATTATGTTTACTTCATCAAAATTCCTTCTTGACAGCGCAAGGTGAGGATGCTACACTAGCACCCTAGATTTAGTAATAATTTTCAACAAACTATACAGAATGTCGGTTTTTTGTGGATAACTTTTTCACATCGGGCGTCTTTGTATATAAACTCGGTAAGAGAATGATACCCAAAAACCACTTTTCTCTTTACACTTGAAATTCATTTCTCGCTACGTTGTGCGGTTTTGCAGCACCAAACGTATGTTCATTTTCTTCCAGTCAGCTACGGCGAGCGCAAGGGTGCTCGCGCTTAGATAAGGAGACCCCGCCATGACGGCACAAGAGGCCAAGCCAACGAACGGCAAAATGGCCACGATGGACATGCTCGGTCGGGCTGGAATCACCATTCCCGAGACGATCGTGAAGCGCGACGGGCGTGTGGTTCCGTTCGATCTTGGGCGCATCGAGCATGCATTGGCGCGCTGCTTCGACAGTTTTGGTCGTACGCCAGATACGTCAATTGAAGAACTGGCGCGCCGGGTCGGCAATATTGTCGCCGCGAAGACCAATGGCACGCCACCAAGCGTCGAAGGTGTGCAGGACATTGTTGAAACGGTGCTGCAAGCCGCCGGTGAGTTCGAGGCCGCTAAGCGCTACATTTTGTACCGCGCCGAGCAGGCCAAGAAGCGCGAGCAGCGGCCTGTGCCGGAGCATGTGCGTAGCGCATTTGAAGAAGCCAAGCAGTACTTTCCATCGCCGCTTCAGCAGTTTCAGTTCTTCGATAAATATGCGCGCTTCAATTATGAGCTTGGTCGTCGTGAGACGTGGATCGAGACGGTGGACCGCGCGGTGGACTACATGCATGAGCTTGCGGGCGACCGGCTGCCCAGCGAAACCTACCAGCGCATCCGGCGCAGTATTTTGGAAATGCGCGCCATGCCGTCCATGCGCCTGCTGGCGATGGCTGGCCCGGCGGCGCGGCGAAACAACATCACAATTTACAACTGCTCGTACCAACCGGTCGAGAGCATCGACTCGTTTGTGGAGGCGCTGATTATCTCGATGAGTGGCTGTGGTGTGGGCTTCTCAGTTGAAAGCAAATATGTCGAGAACTTCCCGCGCGTCAAGCGGCAGACCGGCGCAACGCCCAAGCTGTTCACGGTTGAGGACTCTGCGGAGGGCTGGGCCGAAGCGCTGCGCTTCGGGTTCGAGACCTGGTTCGACGGCGGCGACGTGCGCTTTGATCTGTCGCAGCTGCGGCCTTCCGGCGCGCCACTAAAGATCAAGGGCGGCCGGGCATCTGGCCCAGAGCCGTTCCGCATCATGCTTGATTTTGTGCGCTCGCGGGTACTGGCGCGGCAGGGCACGTTCATTCGCCCAATTGACGCGCACGATATGATGTGCGCGGTTGGCAATGCGGCGGTGAGCGGCGGGGTGCGACGCACGGCCATGATCTCGCTGTTCGACTACGACGAAGATGAGATGCGGCTGTGCAAAAATGGCGACTTCGAGCGCGACAATTCGCAGCGCTGGAACGCCAATAATTCGGCTGTGTGGCCGGACGGCGGCCTGAACCAGACAGCATTCATCAAGCAATTTCTGGAAATGGTCGAATCAGGCCGGGGCGAGCCGGGCATCTTCAATCGCGCGGCAGCCAACACCATGAAGCCTGCCCGCCGCCAGCAAGCCGAGTTCGGCACGAATCCGTGCGGCGAAATCAATCTGCGCCCATGGCAGTTCTGCAACCTGACGGCTGCGGTCGCCCGCGCCGACGATACCTTCGAGTCATTGCGCGAGAAGGTCGAGGTCGCCACGATTATTGGCTCGATCCAGTCCATGGCAACCAACTTCCCGGGTTTGCGCCCGATGTGGGCCAGGAACTGTGAGGAAGAGCGACTGCTCGGCGTGGACATCACCGGCCAGATGGACAGCCCGGCGGCGCAGGACGCGCAGATCAAGCGGCAGCTCAAGGAGATTGCAATCGAGGTCAACCGGAAGACGGCGCAGCAGCTTGGCATCAACCCGTCGGCGTCAATTACATGCGTCAAGCCGTCCGGCAATTCGTCGCAACTGCTCGATTGCTCGTCGGGCCTGCATGCGCGCTGGGCGCCGTACTACGTGCGCAACGTGCGGGTCGCAGCGCATTCGCCGCTCTTTAGTGTGCTGCGCGACGCGGGCGTGCCGATGGACCCGGAGAACGGCCAGACGCCAGAGAACGCTAACACATGGGTGATTTCACTTCCCGGTCAAAGCGCCGGAAACATCGATCACGCGCACGCATCGCTCGGCGGTCGAGCAGTGCGAGTACTGGCTCCAGAACAAGCTGTACTGGACCGAGCACAATCCGTCATGCACCATTACTTACCAACCTGACGAGGTGATTGACCTGATGCGCTGGGTGTGGGAGCATCGCGATGAGATCGGTGGCCTGTCGTTCCTGCCGTCGTTCGATGCGAACTATGCGCAGATGCCGTATGTCGAGATCACCAAGGAGGAGTTTGAGAAGCGGGCGGCAGAGTTCCCGGAGATCGACTTCAGCAAGATTCTGGCGCTACGAGGAGAAGGATTTGACCACGGCGGCGCAGGAGCTTGCATGCTCCTCCGGCGCGTGCGAGATTGATTTCTTGTAGGTTTCAGACTATCGAGAACGCATTAGTCCTTAGTTAATGCGTTCTCAACAAATTCTTACTTTATCCCCACTACAGCAACTCTGCCGTTCCCAATCGGCTCTGGTTGAACAATCATAAGGTTACCTCAACATGCATATTATCTACATTGACGACTCAGGTGACGAGAAAGTTTGTATCTTTTCTGCTCTCGTAATTCCAGTATCAGAATGGAATAATGCCTTGACACAAGTGAGGGATTTTCGCAGAGAACTTCGAGATCAGTATGGGATTTATGTTCACAAAGAACTTCATGGCATGGGAATTTGTTGCTGGTAAAGGTAACATTTCGGATCGCATAGTTACAAAATATCAAAGATGCAGTATCTTTCGCGATACTCTTACCCTAACTACCAACCTGCCTGGCATCAAATTACTTAATTCAGTATTCCCTAAAGGTGATGATGAAAGAGCCTTTGAATGGATAATGAATTGTATTAACAGGAATATGCAGGTGTCGGATAGTTATGCTTTTTTGATTTGTGACAAAGGAAAAGACGAGACCTATACACGTATCATGAGGCGTATGTGCGTGCACAATCCAATCTCTAGTTGTCATGGGTTTTGGAATGAAACAGGAAAAGCTCAGAAAAATATACCGCTAGATAGAATTATTGAAGATCCTATGTTTAAAGACTCTGAACAATCCTGTTTTATTCAACTTGCAGACTTCTGTGCATACGCCTTATTGAGGCAAGAAAGGCCACTTGCATCTAAGTCGAAGTATGGGCTTGATAAAGCATTCGATGTACTTGAACCAATTCTTGTACGAGAAGCTAACAGGAAAGATCCGCGAGGAATCATAAGACCCAATGAAAGCTCTCGCAACAGGAGATTTAAAAAGACCTGCACTCGCCTCGAGAGCAGATCTAAACTTGTTTCTTAATAGCATTTAACTCAAAATTCTAAAAAGGGCCGGATGCTTCATCAGCACCCGGCCTTTTGCCGTCTCTGAATAACGATGGACTACTCTTCGTCCGCCGCAGCCAGATCCTCAGCGGTTGGCTCGTAGTCGTCCACGTCCTCCGCCGTCATGCCCTCGCTGTCGGCCTCCTCCAGCAGCGCCCGTAGCGCCTGCCGGATGCGCTCCTCTTCTTCCGACGCCTGAGCATCGCCCGGACGTGCTGGCTCAAGCGCGGGCGTGCCGTCGCTGGCCGCGCCGTCAGTAACCTCGCGGCCTCTGTTTGCAAGCTCGTTCATGATGCTTTCGGCCAGGATGCGGCGTGGCTCGACGCCTGTACCTGCCGGGATGAGCTTGCCGATGACGACATTCTCCTTCAAGCCGCGCAGGTAGTCGATCTTGCCAGTGATCGCCGCCTCGGTCAGCACGCGCGTGGTGTCCTGGAACGACGCCGCCGACAGGAAGCTCTCGGTGGTGAGCGACGCCTTGGTGATACCGAGCAGCACCGTCACCGCCGTGGCAGGCTCGCCGCCCTGGCTGACGATCGCCGCATTCAGCGGACCGAAATCCGACATTTCGATCAACTCGCCCGGCAGCAGGCCGCTGTCGCCCGGCTCCTCGATCCGCACACGCCGCAGCATCTGCTTCACGATCACCTCGACATGCTTGTCGTTGATGTCCACACCTTGCGAACGGTAGACCTTCTGGGCCTCGTTCACCATGTAGCGCTGTACTGCCTCGCGGCCTTGCAGTTCCAGCAACTCCTGCGGATCAGCCGAGCCGTCCGTGATCTGCTGACCTGCCACCACACGGTCGCCGTTGTCAACCCGCAACCGAGCAGTGTGCGGCACAGTGACTTCACGCTCCTCGCGGTCCTCCTGCACAACGACAATCTTGCCGTTGCCGACATCGACATGCACGCGACCGCTCAGGCGTGCCAGAATTGGCTCGCCATCCATGTCAGCGCGGTTGTTCTCTGCCAACGGCTGACCTTCCGTAACTTCGGAGCTATCAGCAACCAACAGCGCGTAGTGCCCCGGCAAATCCTGCTCATCGCTAAAGGTATCTGCCGATACAATCCGCACGCGCCGGGTTTCTTCGTCGCGAACGATCTCAACCACACCGTCAATCTCGGCCAGGATCGCCTTGCCCTTTGGTGAACGCGACTCGAAGATCTCCTGGATACGCGGCAGACCCTGAGTGATGTCATCCGCTGACGCCACACCACCAGTGTGGAACGTGCGCAACGTGAGCTGCGTACCAGGCTCGCCGATCGACTGTGCAGCGATAATACCAACCGCCTCACCGATCTCGACCAACTTGCCAGTCGCAAGGTTGCGGCCATAGCACATGCGGCAGACGCCATGCGGCGACTGGCAGGTCAGTGTAGAACGCACATAGATCGACTGGAGACCGGCCTTCTTGAACACGTCGGCCAATTCTTCATCAACCTCGGTGTTGTAGTCAGCAAGAATCTCACCCGTCTCCGGATGAACCACCGGCGCAGCCAGAACGCGCCCGACCGTCCGCTCGTAAATCTCTTGCTCAACGCCGCGATCTTCGTCGTTGTGCATCCACACACCATCTTCCGTGCCACAATCGTCAATCGTAATGATTGCGTCCTGCGCCACGTCCACAAGGCGGCGAGTCAGGTAACCGGCGTCCGCAGTACGAAGCGCGGTGTCGGCCAAACCCTTGCGTCCACCGTGCGTCGAGACGAAGTACTCAAGCACCGACAAGCCCTCACGGAAGTTCGCCTTAATCGGCAACTCAATAATGCGCCCGGTCGGGTCAGACATCAAGCCACGCATGCCAGCCATCTGCGACAACTGGTTGACGTTACCACGAGCAGCCGAGTTGACCATCATGGCCACCGGACCATACGGGTTCATGTTGGCCTTGACAGCTTCCGTCGTCGCTTTGGTTGCATCCTGCCAGACCTTGACAACCTGCTGATAGCGCTCTTCTTCGGTTATCAGACCACGACGGTACTGCTTGTCAATATCGCGCACATGCTGATCTGATAATTCAAGAATCTCAGTCTTGGCTGGCGGAATTTCAACATCTTCCACACCAACGGTCATGCCGCCACGTGTAGCGTACTTGAAGCCTAGCGCCTTGATTTTGTCAGCCTGTATGGCCGTGCGCTCTGAGCCGAACAGGCGCGTTAGCTCCTGTTCGCTGCGCTCGCCGTACATTGCCCGAATGCTATCGAGGTCCTCTTCTGTCAAGTTCTTCGTGTTGGTGTAATACTTATAGCAGTCGGCAATAATTTCCTTCAAGCCCTTCTTCGCCACCAAACGGTTGCGGTACTTGAGCGGCGGCAGCAGTTCGTTATTGAAGATCAAGCGACCAATCGACGTTTCAAGCAGCATCTGCCCTTCGCCATGCTCGTTCGGCGGCAATTCACGCAGGCCACGGTCGTTCTCGCCCTGCACCTTGCCTGTCATCCGAACCCAGATCGGCGCTTGAATGTCGAGCACGCCCTTATCAAAGGCCAGCATCGCCTCGTCCATATCTGAAAACTTCTTACCGCTGCCTTTCGCGCCATCCCGCACCATCGTCAGGTAGAAGCAGCCAAGCACGATGTCCTGCGATGGCGTAATAATCGGCTCGCCATGGGCTGGTGAAAGCAAGTTGTACTTCGACAACATGCGCAAACGCGCTTCTTCCTGGGCCTTGCGCGACAGCGGCACGTGAACCGCCATCTGGTCGCCGTCGAAGTCGGCGTTGAATGCCGCACAGACCAGCGGGTGCAACTGAATGGCCGAACCCTCGATTAGCTTTGCCTCGAACGCCTGAATCGAAAGGCGGTGCAGCGACGGCGCACGATTCAACAGCACAAGGTAGTCTTTGATGACTTCCTCAAGCACGTCCCACACTTCGGGGCGCACGCGCTCCACAATCCGCTTGGCCGACTTGATGTTATGGGCGTAGCCCTTTTCCACCAGCCGCCGCATGACAAACGGCTTAAACAGCTCCAGCGCCATCTTCTTTGGCAGACCACACTGGTGCAGTTGCAGATTCGGACCGACCACGATCACGGAACGACCGGAGTAGTCCACACGCTTGCCGAGCAAATTCTGGCGGAAGCGGCCCTGCTTGCCCTTGAGCATGTCGCTCAAGCTCTTCAGGCGGTGCTTGCCCTTGCCACTGACTGCGCGCCCGCGCCGGCCATTGTCGATCAGCGCGTCCACAGCTTCCTGCAACATGCGCTTCTCGTTGCGAACGATGATCTCTGGTGCGTTCAATTCCATCAGCCGCTTCAAGCGATTGTTGCGGTTGATCACGCGCCGATACAGGTCGTTCAGGTCCGATGTGGCGAAACGGCCACCGTCAAGCTGCACCATCGGGCGCAAATCGGGCGGAATGACCGGCAGCATGGTCATGATCATCCACTCCGGGCTGTTGCCGCTCTTGCGGAACGACTCAATCACCCGCAGCCGCTTGGTAGCCTTCTTGCGCCGCTGGCCCTGGCTCTTCTGCACTTCTTCCTGCAACTCCTCGGCCAGTTGATCGAGATCCACCGTGCGCATGATCAGGTCGCGCACCGCGCCAGCACCCATATCAGCCTTGAAAGCGCCCAACGCAATTTCACGCAGCGAGCGGTACTCCGCCTCACTGAGGATGCGCCGCATCTTCAGGCTATCAAGCTGATCAAGCTTCTCTTTTTCTTCGCGCACCAATTGGTCAAGCTGACGCTGCAAGCCTTCCTGCATCTGCTCGCGCTGCTGTGTTATCTCATACTCTTTGCGCTCGCGCTCAGCACCGGTCAGCAACTCAGCATCAGCAAGGTCGCGCTGGCGGCGCTGCTCCAACGCATCGAGTTCCTGCTCTACCAACTCGTCAAGCTGATCGAGCACCTTTTCCGTGATGATTTCACCCTCTTCCAGCAAGTTAATACTGTGAAAAGTGATGTCTTCCTCAACTGCTTCACCAGTGCGCTCTTCAAGATCATTGCGCAGCGTCTCAGCTTCATTGGAAATGGCGGTGCGCTGCTCCTGGTAATCCTCATCAATGCGGCGCTGTGTCGAAACCTGGGCCGTCTCCATGCCGCCAAGATCCTGCGTCAACTGCGACGAAATTTCGATCTGCCGCCCCTCAGCCTCGCGCTGGATGCTCTCGCGCTTTTCGGCATAATCGTTCTGCAGCTGTTCGCGCAGCATCATGCGCATGTCCTCATCTACCTCGGTGATGACGTAGGAAGCGAAGTAGAGCACCCGCTCCAGGTTGCGCGGCGTGATGTCGAGCAGCAGACCGATCCGGCTCGGCGTGCCCTTCACAAACCAGATGTGGCTGACAGGCGACGCAAGTTGGATATGACCCATGCGCTCGCGGCGCACCTTGGAGCGCGTCACCTCGACGCCACACTTGTCACACACAACACCCTTATAGCGAACACGCTTGTACTTGCCGCAGTAACACTCCCAGTCCTTCTGTGGCCCAAAAATCTTTTCGCAAAACAAGCCATCGCGTTCAGGCTTCAGCGTACGGTAATTAATAGTTTCTGGCTTGGTCACCTCACCGTGCGACCAATTTAGAATATTCTCCGGCGACGCAAGACTGATACGGATGGCGTTAAAATCATTAATTTCAAGCATGCTTTTTCTCCATTTACGATCTGCAAGTGACGATTACGAAAGGCTTGCGCCAATCGTAAATCGCCACTCAACAATCGCAAATTGTTAGAACTCCCCACGCTCCATACCCGACAGATTAATCCCGTCCAGCGCCGCCAGGTCGCTGTCGACATCCTCGGTCAGTTCCACCGGTGTCTCGTCAGCCGACAATACATCAACCGACAGGCCCAGCGACTGCAACTCTTTAATGAGCACCTTGAATGACTCCGGCACGCCCGCTTCCTGGATGGTTTCGCCCTTCACGATCGCTTCATAGGTCTTGACACGGCCAACCACATCGTCGGACTTGACGGTCAGCATCTCTTGAAGTGTGTAGGCTGCGCCGTAGGCTTCCAGCGCCCACACTTCCATCTCACCAAAGCGCTGGCCACCAAACTGCGCCTTGCCACCCAGCGGCTGCTGAGTCACCAAACTGTATGGACCAGTGGAGCGCGCATGGATCTTGTCTTCCACAAGGTGAGCGAGCTTCAACATGTAAATATAGCCCACTGTCACCGGATAATGGAACGAATCGCCCGAGCGGCCATCGTACAATGTTATCTTGCCGTCCGTCGGCAGGTCCGACTGGCCGAGCATCTCTTTGATTTGCTCTTCGCTTGCACCGTCGAACACGGGCGTTGCGACGCGCAGACCAAGCTTGGCTGCCGCCCAGCCAAGATGTGTCTCAAGAATCTGGCCGATGTTCATACGGGATGGCACACCAATCGGGTTCAGGATAATGTCTACCGGTGTACCGTCCGGAAGGAACGGCATGTCCTCGATTGGCAGCACGCGGCTGACCACACCTTTGTTGCCATGGCGACCGGCCATCTTGTCGCCGGCGCTGATCTTGCGCTTCTGGCACAGCAGCACGCGCACCTGCTGGTTCACGCCAACCGGCAGTTCAGCGCCTTCGTCGCGCGTGAAGATCTTGACGTCGATGACCTTGCCGCGCACGCCATTCGGCACCCGCAGCGACGAGTCCTTGACCTCGCGCGCCTTCTCACCAAAGATTGCCCGCAGCAGCCGCTCTTCAGCGGTCAGATCGGTTTCGCCCTTTGGCGTAATCTTGCCGCACAGAATATCGTTCGGCTGCACCTCTGCGCCGACATAGATAATGCCACGCTCATCGAGATTGCGCAGGCTATCCTGGCCTACGTTCGGAATATCGCGGGTGATTTCTTCTGGCCCAAGCTTAGTATCGCGTGCCTCGACCTCATATTTCTCGATATGGATTGAAGTGAAGATGTCCTCACGCACCAACCGCTCACTCACCAGAATCGCGTCCTCAAAGTTACCGCCTTCCCACGGCATGAACGCGACCAGCACATTCTGCCCAAGCGCTAACTCACCGTTGTCAGTCGAGGAGCTATCAGCGATAATTTCGCCCTTGCGTACACGCTGACCGCGCTGTACACTTGGCCGCTGGTTGATGCATGTGTCCTGGTTGGAACGCATGAACTTACGCAGACGGTACTCGCGCTCGTTGCCGTCGTCCTCCAGCACAACAATCTTGTCGCCGGTGGCCGACAACACTACGCCATCCTGGCGAGCCACTGCAACCTGGCCGCTATCGCGGGCAGCACGGTGTTCCATACCAGTGCCGACGATCGGCGCGTCCGGTCGCAACAACGGCACAGCTTGGCGCTGCATGTTGGAACCCATCAGTGCGCGGTTGGCGTCGTCATGCTCAAGAAATGGAATCAGCGCGGTTGAAACACTGACCACCTGCTTCGGCGACACGTCCATGTAATCCACGCGATCAATCGGCATGTCGACAAAGTCTTCCTTGAAGCGGCAGGAAACCACGCCCTCCTGGAAGCGGTTGAACTCGTCAAGCGGTGCATTCGCCTGCACAACCACGAACTGCTCTTCTTCGTCCGCCGAAAGATAATCGACCTCTTGTGAGACGACCGGGCGAATCTTGATTGACTTAAGCGGCGTATCAGTGATCCGCTCAGCCAGTGCGCGATTAATCTCTTGCCCCGTCTGGCCAATCAACTCGTCCGTATTCGGGTCAACAATATCCTCGCGCAGGAACTGCCCACGCAGCAGCGATACCGTTATACGCTTAGCTGTTTCCGCGTCAATCCGACTACCGCGTGCCGCAATGAGCTCACCGGTACGGATGTCACGCGCGTCGCGAATGAGCATGCCCTGCCGAACCCACTCAGTTACGTTCAGCACCTCGCGGTACACCTTGCGGTATGGCGTTTCCAGGAAGCCCATCTCGTTCACGCGAGCGTAGGTCGACATGGTACCAATCAGACCAATGTTCGGACCTTCCGGTGTTTCTACCGGACAAATGCGCCCATAGTGCGAGTGGTGAACGTCACGCACCTCGAAGCCTGCGCGGTCACGGCTCAGACCACCCGGACCAAGTGCCGACAAACGACGTTTGTTGGTCAATTCAGCCAGCGGATTCGTCTGGTCCATAAACTGCGACAACTGTGAACCACCAAAGAACTCGCGCATGGCCGCGACAACCGGACGAATGTTCACCAATGCGTTGGGCGTGGCCGTGTCCGACTCCTGAAGCGACATACGCTCCTTGACGACGCGCTCCATGCGCAACAAGCCCACCCGAAACTGCTGCTGAATCAACTCGCCTACCGTGCGTACGCGCCGATTACCAAGATGGTCGATGTCGTCGGCGTACAACCCTGGCACGCGGTTGTTCAACTGAATCACGCGCTCCACAATCTTAAAAATATCATTTGGATGGAGCACGCGCACCTTCAGGTCAGGCGTCTGCGCACGCACCTCAGGTCGCGGGTCTTTCTCCCACAGATTCTTGTTCAGCTTATAGCGTCCAACTTTTGCCAGATCATAGCGGCGCGGGTTAAACAACAGCGACTCAATCAAGCTACGCGCGTTATCCAGCGTAGGCGGGTCGCCTGGACGCAGGCGCTTGTACAGCTCCATCAATGCTTCTTTGGCATGCTTGGTCGAATCTTTGTCGAGCGTGGTCTTAATATACTGATGGTCCGCACCTTCTTCAACGTGCTGGAACAACGCCATGATCGCGTCATCATGGCCATACTGGTCCAATTCGCTATCAGGTGCCCACTGACCCTCACCATTCGGTTGAGCCTGCCAGGCCAGCACCGCGCGTAGCAGAATAGTCACCGGAATTTTGCGCTTCCGGTCAACCTTGACCGAAATCACGTCGCGCTTGCTCGACTCGAACTCCAGCCATGCGCCGCGGCTAGGAATGAGCTTGGCGGAGTGCAAACTGCGGCCGCTGGTAAGATCTTTATCTTCTTTGAAATACACACCCGGCGAGCGAATAAGCTGCGAAACGACCACACGCTCGGCACCGTTGATGACAAACGTACCGTTATCTGTCATCAGGGGGAAGTCACCAAGGAAAATCTCGCTCTCCTTTAACTCACCCGTTGAAAGAATGCGCAACTGCACGTTGGCACGCAGCGGCGCTGCATACGTCATGTCACGCTCGCGGCACTCATATTCATTAAAACGCGGCTCTCCAAATGTAAAATCGAGAAACCGCAACTCCATGTTTTTGCCAGTAAAATCGGTGATTGGTGAAATTTCGTCGAATAGTTCCCGCAACCCCTCTTTGCAGAACCACTCGAAGCTGCGCGTTTGCGTCTCGATCAGCGTTGGCACCTCAATTGCATCGCGTATTTGGGCGAACGACATCCGCGCTGCGATGTTGCGGTGTAAACGATCGTCTCCCGAGTCGTTCGGCATAATGAGCGGCTGCAAAGCAACGGTTTCTTTGAAAGGGGGCATGGGCACCTCACTTTTTCATTGCCACGACCTAGGAGCGCGCACCTGTTTTAGTGATTGTGGTATAATCATGCGTGCTTGCCTCAGTAGTGGCGGCTCTCTCTACATGCCAAAAGCACGAAGCATCATCCCGCAGGACTCGGTCCGACAATGGACAGGATCCGTGGCTGATGTTCGTGGCAACGGCAATGGCAACATGTCTTCGTAACAATGCAGTAAATGGCGCGAGGGAGTACATACCTCCGTGGTGTACAAACAAGTTTAAACTGCGAACGAGAATGATATCACGTCCCATTAGGTTTGTCAAGGCTTGACGCGCCCTCATTTCTCAGCTATATTTTGCGCTATGGGGCTGTAGCTCAGTTGGATAGAGCATCCGCCTTCTAAGCGGATGGTCGCGCGTTCGAGTCGCGCCAGCCCCACCACACAGGCTATTCACCATAACCAACGCAACGCCATAGCTGCGCGATTAATACTGGATCATAGAATACACCGGGTATTTGGTCAGTTTCTTGCGCCCGTTGAGAAACGCGAGTTCAATGATGAATGCTGCTTCGTCCACGACACCGCCCGCCAGTTCCACAAGTTCACAAGCGGCCGCGACTGTGCCGCCCGTCGCCAGAAGATCATCAAGCACAACCACGCGGCTTCCTTGTGGCAGCGCGTCGCGATGGATCTCCAACGTGTTTGTACCGTATTCCAATTCATACTCGATCATGTAAGTTGCAGCCGGCAATTTGCCCGGCTTGCGCACCGGCACAAGACCGACGCCCAGGCGATATGCCAGTGGCGCGCTGAAGATAAAGCCGCGCGACTCAATACCAACCACTGCATCAATGGCATGGCTGGCATAACGTTCGTAGAGCGTATCTACCACTTGCCGAAATGCATCGGCGTTGCTCAACAGTGTTGTGATATCCTTGAACTGAATGCCGGGCAGCGGGAAATCAGGCACATCGCGCACCAAATCACCGAGATTCGTCTGTCCCATTCCTCCTCCTTCATCATGCACCATCATATCCAACGGCGCGAACGAGCAAACCAGAGCGCAGTCGCGGTTATTGCAATTGTTGCTAACAAAGCTGCCACAAAGGGGATGAGCTGCTCCGGAAGCGACACCACATTGTACAGGCTTGACACCGCGATGAGCACCAGGAACGGCAGCGCAGCAATGACAGCAGTGAGAACGATACGAAGCACATGGCTACTGCGCTCAGCCAGCAGATCGCTGTACGTAGTACCGATTCCAGCGACAACATCACGCTGCTCTTCCAGCAGGTCAGCAAGCTTGTCGATCAAATCAGCACAATCACCAAAATAACGCGCGGTATCAATTTGTAAAAAGGATAGCGTCTCATTCTGTAGCCTGTGGATCACCGCAATGTTCGGCAGAATGATATGACGAAGCGCAACAACTTCACGGCGCATGTCGCCAAGGTCGCGCGCCAATGAATGTGTCGTTGTGGTAACGATACGTGTATCTAAGCGACCGAGTTCATCGTCGAGACGATAGAGAATAGGGAAGACTTGCTTGAACACCGCATCGATAATGCGGTACAGCAGGTAGCCCGTCCCGCGCGACATGATCTGTGTACGTGCTGCTTCATCGCTCGCCACGGCCCCAAAGATGCGCCGCAGTGGGCGTAAATCACCATCATGGACGGTAACAAAGAACGTCCGCCCGGCAAAAATGCGCAACTCGCTCGCCACAATGCGGTTGTCTCGATCAAGTACCGGAACATGCACAATCAAAAACAGGTATTCATCGCGCGGATACAGATCGAGCTTGGGGCGCTGAAGCGTTGAAAGCACATCTTCAAGCGCAAGCGGATCGAGCCGAAACTGTTCACGCAGGTGCGTGGCTTCAGCAGCAGTCGGCTGGGTAATGTCCACCCATGTCAGACCAGAATGGACTATTTCCCGGCGTCGTGAACCTGCTTTGGTGATTGTAGGGGGTGCTTGCAGCGGGCGTGTGCGTGATTCCATGCTCCCTCATATGGGACAATCGCCTCATTTGGAGGCATTATAACGTTCACGCCCTAAGCTGGCAACACATAAGAAAAAAAGGCCAGATGAGCAACATCTGACCTATCACTCAGTGCAAACCGAAAGGAGGAAGCGGCTAAACGAGGCGAACCAACTCGTTGGCAGTACGCTTCATATCCAAAAAGACGAGACCAAGCTTCGCTTTGCTATGGGCAAGTGCTGTCAGCACAGCTTCTTCACCAATAGATGTCAGAAGCACAAAGCCATTTTCGCCACGAACAAATACTTGATCAAGCTGACCACGACGAAGCTCTGAGGCAATACGTTCGCCAAGTGAGAGCATTGCAGCGCTCATCGCGGAAACGCGATCCTCTTCAACGTCTGCGGGCAGCGCCGAAGCCATGATAAGACCATCAACACTCACGACCGCCGAAGCTTCAATATCCGGTGTGTTCATCTGCATTGTTTTCAGATGACGTACCATCTCTTCGGTTCTGCTTGCCATTCAGATCCTCCTTAAGGCCGTCCGCATTTGCTGGATTTTGCGGTGTTGCTCAAGATATTTAGACAACCCAACTGCGGGCGAGCCGTCGCAGACGGCCGCTTCTTTTCATTCTACTACATTTCTTGACAAAGAGCAACATGGAAAGAAGCGTGTTGTGCCGCAAACGTGCCGTCCATAGCGGGCGATTCGTATACAGATTGGTTACGAAATCGAACATGATCGTTCAACGTTTTCAGATACGTGCAGACTGATGTGTCAATAGTATCACGGGTACATCACTATTATAGTGCGTATGTACCAAACTCGCGGCCAATGTCAATATCACCGCCAAAACCACCTTCACGTACTGCGTCCACCGCCTGCGCTGCACTCATGGTCCAACGAGGGCTGAAATGTACCAGCACGAGATGCTCCACACTAGCGGCCGCCGCAACTTGCCCGGCTTGCAGCGGCGTCGTATGGCCAGGGAACGGCTCTGGTGTGGTCGCTTCATGAATCAACACAATCGCGCCATGGGCAAGCGCTTGAACCGCATCACACGGCTCGGTGTCAGCGGAATAAACCAGCGCTCGCTTCGAAGAGCGCTCCTCGAAGCGTAGCGCCAGACATGGCGCGGAGTGTGCGGTTGGAACAGTTGTAAGGCGGTAATACTGGCTTTCCAACGGCACTTCGACATTGGGCCGCACCTCGGTCCACACAACAGGGATCTGGTGGCTACCCAGATCAAAGGCTTCAACAACCTTTTGTACTCGCTGGAGCGTTGGCGCATTGCCGTATATGGGCAGGGCTTGCTGGAACCCCGCCAATGAGAGCTGAAACAATAGCACGGGCAATCCATTAATATGATCAGGGTGTGCATGGGTGAGAAAAATCGCGCGCAACTTCATGGGATCAAGATTGGCGCGCAGCAAGCGTTGATAGGTGCTCCCTCCAGCATCGATAAGCAGCAGACCATCAGGCGCTTCCCAGACCATATGAGTATTTTCACGGTCGGGGTCAGGCACCGCTGTACCGACTCCGAGCAACGTCATCTGCAGCATGATGAACCTCTTGCATTGACTACTTCGAGCAACTATCCACCACTGTACCACAGGAATACATAGTATTCGATCATCATTACCAAAAATATACCAACTGTTTGTACTGTATCATGAGAGCAAAGTAAAGGTTTGTGCGCATGCGGAGGAACAAAATACACGCTGGCATACATTCTGCACACTCAGTAATATCGTAATTTAATGCTCTCAAATTAAGAGAGCCTAGAACTAGGGAGATATCATGAAAGACCTTCTTAAGTTTTTCGAGAGCATGTCGCCGCAGACATATCTTACAGCTGTGCTCGGTTCCATTTTCCTGTCACTTGGTTTGCGAGCAGCAGGAAAAAAGGATGCAGCGAATTTCGTTGGCCTATGGGCACCAACGATCTGCAATCTTGGTCTCTATCTAAAGCTGCTTCAGCCTTCAAAGAAGGGCATGTTTAAGTAATTCCGAGTGATGCATTATGCTCTGGGGTACTCGCTCGTTAGATATCTAACGAGCGAGTACCCCAGAGCATTTGCAAAAATCAAAAGATTTGTTATAATCTCCGGTGTAACTAACGGGCCGCTAGCTCAATTGGTAGAGCAGCTGACTCTTAATCAGCGGGTTGTAGGTTCGAGTCCTACGCGGCTCACCATAAAAATACCCTTTACATTTTGTAAAGGGTATTTATTTTTACCTGCTGAAAAGCGCTGGCTATGCACCATTCGAGCGCCCGTACTCCACATTAGAAATGCGCATGAGTTTGTCCCAACGGTGGCGCGACTCAATGTAGCGAACTGTGCCGGACGCTGAGCGCATGACCACTGAATGCGTTGTCGCGCCGCCGCCGAAGTAGCGCACACCCTGCAAAAATTCGCCATCGGTGATGCCAGTCGCGGCAAAGAAGACATTTTCACCCTGCACAAGATCGTTGGTGTGGTACACACGGTTGAGATCAATGGAATTAGCGCGCGCCAACTCACGCTCTTCGTCGTTGCGCGGCCACAATTTGCACTGAATTTCGCCGCCGACGCATTTCATGGCGCATGCGGTGATCACGGCCTCCGGCGCGCCGCCGATGCCCATCAAGATGTCGGCTGGCGGGTCGTCAATTGCTGTCATGACACCGGCGGATACATCACCATGAAGAATAAGCTTGATGCGCGCGCCGGTTGCACGGATCTGGCGAATGACATCTTTGTGGCGTGGACGATCGAGTACAACAACGGTTACGTCTTCGGAGCGTTTGTGAAGCGCTGCTGCTACATTGCGGATGTTGTCGGCTACGGGCGCATTGATATCGATCGCGCCACACGCCGCCTCGCCTACCGCGAGCTTATCCATGTACGCAATGCCCGACCAATGATACAGCGAGCCGCGCTCGGCAATGGCGACCACTGCAATCGCGCCCGGCATGCCTTCAGCCAGCAACGTGGTGCCCTCGACCGGATCCACCGCGATGTCTACCGCAGGCACATCGCCGGTACCAAGCTGCTCGCCGATGTAGAGCATCGGCGCTTCGTCTTTTTCGCCCTCGCCAATGACGACCAACCCGTCCATTTGCAGGCTGTCCAACACCAGCCGCATAGCATCCACGGCAAGCTGATCTGCGCCGTTTTTGTCACCGCGACCCATGCTCCGCCCAGAACGCAGCGCCGCTGCCTCGGTAGCGCGCACCAGATCCATACCCAAATTGCGCTCGATTGACATGTGTCTACCCCCTTGTAGAGTGTTTAAGGCGCTCAAGCATACGGCGATTGTAGCATATGAGCGGGGAGCTGGATAGCCATCTTTGGTTTTCAGTGTGTCGTTCTCCATATACTCTTATGTTCACTAGCGCTCTTCCACAAAGAGTGCTAAAATCGGACTTGACAAATAGAAACGAATTGTTTATCATAATCAGCGGTTAGCACTCTCTGCTTCTGAGTGCTAACCGCTTTCAATGTCAACATGAGTTACACTTGTGACTGCAAGGAGGAAATGAGCTATGGGAGCGGATTTCCGCATCCGACCGCTGGCAGACCGCGTGGTCGTCAAGCCGGTTGATCGCGAAGAGAAGACCAGGGGCGGCATCTATCTGCCGGACACGGCGAGCAAAGAGCGCCCGATGGAAGGCACGGTTCTGGCCGTGGGCAAGGGCCGCACGGATGACAATGGCAAAACCGTATCGATGAACGTCAAAGCAGGCGACAAGGTACTGTTTGCCAAGTACAGCGGCACGGAGTACAAGGTGGATGACGTCGATTACCTCATTCTCTCGGAGAAGGATATTCTCGGCATTATTGAAGACTAACTGATAGCACGTTTGTAACGCGTACGAAGTATCAGTTTAAAGGAGATATCTACGGCTATGCCAAAGCAGCTTTATTTCAATGAGGAGGCCCGTCGTGCGCTCAAGCGTGGCGTCGACATGGTCGCCGATGCAGTGAAGACGACGCTCGGCCCGCGCGGCCGCAACGTTGCAATCGACAAGAAGTTCGGCGCTCCGACCGTGACCCATGACGGCGTGACGGTGGCCAAGGAGATCGAGCTCAAGGATCCGTTTGAGAACATGGGCGCGCGCTTGCTGGTCGAGGTTGCGACCAAGACCAACGATGTGGCTGGTGACGGCACAACGACTGCGACCGTGCTGGCGCAGTCAATCGTCAATGAGGGCATGAAGGTCGTTGCCGCTGGCGCGAACCCGATGCTGATCAAGCGCGGCCTGGACAAGGGCGCGGACGCGATCGTCAACGAACTCAAGAATCTGGCCAAGCCCGTGCGTGACCGCGCTGACATCTCGCACGTGGCAACGATTTCGGCTGCTGACGCCGAGATCGGCGACCTGATCGCCGAGGTGATGGAGAAGGTCGGCAAGGATGGCGTGATCACCGTTGAGGAGAGCCGGGGTATTGCCTTCGAGACTGAGTACACCGAGGGCATGCAGATCGACCGTGGCTACATCTCCGCCTACTTCACCACCAACTCGGAGCGCATGGAAGCCGAGCTTGAAGAGCCATATATCTTGATCACTGACAAGAAGATTTCGTCCATTCAGGACGTGCTGCCAGTGCTCGAGAAGGTTCTGCAGATGAGCAAGAACCTGGTCATTGTGGCCGAGGATGTCGATGGTGAGGCGCTGGCGACGCTGGTGGTCAACAAGCTGCGCGGCACGATCAATGTGCTGGCCGTCAAGGCCCCGGGCTTCGGTGATCGCCGCAAGGCCATGCTGGGCGACATTGCCGCGCTGACCGGCGGCACCGTAATCTCTGAGGAGATTGGCCGCAAGCTCGACAGTGCGACGCTGGAAGACCTGGGTCGCGCGCGCCGCGTGATCGCTGACAAGGACAACACGACCTTTATTGAGGGCCGTGGCGATGCGAAGGCCATTCAGGGCCGCATCGATCAGATCCGCGCGCAGATCGAAACCACTACGTCGGACTTCGACCGTGAGAAGCTGCAGGAGCGGCTGGCGAAGCTGTCCGGCGGCGTGGCAGTGTTGAAGGTCGGCGCGGCAACCGAGCCAGAGTTGAAGGAGAAGAAGCACCGCGTTGAGGATGCGCTTTCCACAGCTCGCGCTGCGGTTGAGGAAGGCATCGTTCCTGGCGGTGGCATCGCGCTGATCAACGTCACTCAGGCGCTGGACAAGGTTCAGACCAATAACGACGACGAGCGCTTCGGCGTGCAGATTCTCAAGCGCGCGCTTGAGGAGCCACTGCGCCAGCTGGCCCGCAACGCCGGCGAGGATGGCGCGGTGATCATCGACACTGTGCGCCGCACCCAGAAGGAGAAGGGCGACACGACCTACGGCTACAACGTGCTGACCGGCGAATTCGGCAGCATGCTGGAGCAGGGCGTGCTCGACCCGGTCAAGGTTACCCGCTCGGCGGTCCAGAACGCCGTTTCGATTGCGGGTCTGTTGCTCACAACCGAGGCACTTGTCACCGACATTCCTGAGAAGGAAACACCGGCGATGCCGGGCGGCGGCGGCATGGGCGGCATGGGCGGCATGGACTTCTAGTCCCTATCCATCAATGCGGCAGGTGGTGCAAAGGCACCACCTGCCGCACGAAGGCTCTGACAATGGCGTCAGGGCCTTTTTGCATGCGAGCGGGCACACACCTTGACGTGCTATACTAGCGCTATGGTTCTCTACGGAATAACGCATCGCGTCGGTGATAATATTTCCACCGCGCAGATCATTGACCCTGCACATAACGACGACCCGGCTATCCTGGCGGCGCACTGCCTCGAAGCAGTGGACGCCACGCTGGCGGAGCATGTCCGCGAGGGCGACATACTCATGGCGGGCAGTGGCTTCGGTGCCGGCGACGACCCGGAGAGTGCGGTGCTAGCCTTGCAAGCACTCGGCATCGCGGCAGTCGTTGCGGCATCGGCGGCTCCATCGTTCACGGGGGTGGCGCATGCCTACGGCTTACCGGTGCTCATCGCGCCGGATGCCACAAGTGTCATCGAAGCGGGTCGTGTCATGCGGCTCGATTTAGCGCATGGCACGATCACCGATCGCGCAAACGGCATGGTGTACCATACACTGCCCATTCCAACTGATGTTATCGCGGCAGTGCAGCGCGCACAGTTATTGAACCGCATGCGCCGCGTCGTCGAGGAAGAAGGTTATGACGGCTGATGTAGTGACCATAGGAAAAGAAAAGTAGAACAAACCGCACATCCATGCCGACGAACGCCGATGTTTTGATACCATTTTCTATCGGCGTGTATCAGTATGTATCTGCGGTTCCTAAACATGATCACATCGAATAAACAACTCAAACGCCATATTATTGATGCCATGCGCGCTGCCGAACCGGCAACGCCGCGCTGCCAGCATGCGCTTGAATGTGGCGGCTGTGCGGTGCAGGATCGCGCGTATGACGCGCAAGTGGCCGTGAAGCGCGACGCATTGCGCGCTATGTGGGCCGACATGCTGCCGTCCGAGCAGGTTGAAGCGATTGAGATGGTCGCCTCGCCGTCGCCGTACCAGTACCGCACCCGCATGGATTATGTGGCGACCAAAGGGCGCTTCGGGCTGCGGCGCAGCGGCAAATTCAACTACATCGTTGATTTGCAAGAATGCCATCTCATCCCACCCAGCGCCTTCACCATCGCCCGCGCGGTGTATGAACGCGCCATGTCGCTGGGCCTGCCGGACTACAACCTGCGCACGCATGAGGGCTGGCTGCGCTACGTGGTGGTCCGGCGCGGTCCCGACGACCAATTGCTGCTGGCGATCGTGACCGGCACGCCCGAGCATGCTGAGGCAGTGGAACAACTGGCCATGCTGGCGCTGGAGCACGAAGCAGTCGTCAGCTTTCACTGGCTGCTCAACGACACATTGACCGACCTGTCATTCGGTGTGCCACTCCAGCACTGGGGCGCACCGACGCTGCCAATGCCGGTTGGCGCGCGAACGCTTCAAATTGGGCCAAACACGTTTTTTCAAAACAACGTCCATTTGTTGCTGCCACTGCTCGATGATGTTGCGCAGCAGGTTGGCACCGCCCAACGCGTCGCCGATCTATATGGCGGCGTCGGCACGATTGCACTGCATCTCGCCGGGCAGGCCGAGCAAATTACATGCGTCGAGAGCGTGGTCGAAAGCACAGCATTGGCCGTCCAGAACATCCGCGACAATGGCGTGGCAAATATTGCAGTCATCACGGCCGACACTGCCGAGTTTCTCCGTGAGCAGCAGCCCGGCAGCTTCGATGTTGTCGTGGTCGATCCGCCGCGTACTGGTCTGGGGCCAGAGGTATGCGCCGAGATCATGCGGCAGCGGCCCGCGCGATTGGTGTATGTATCGTGCAACCCGCTCACCCAGGTTACGGACGCCCAGATGTTGCTGGCTGATTACCGCCTCATCACGTTGCGCGGCTACGATATGTTTCCGCATACGCCGCATATGGAATCGCTGGCAGTGTTTGATCTCGATGTATAATCGTCAATTCTCATGTAATTTATGCCACAGTGGATTATCATTCTGCCTCATCCTAAAGCAGTATATTTGGGATGGTAACGGTTTCATAACTTTTCTTGACTCATGATCCGCATGTCAGCTATAATGCACCCATCGAGCAACTGAATGCTCGTGGCAAGCTCCTCGGGTACGCACGAGAGGATAGTGCAATGAAGACAAAAAAGGCGTTGACAAGCGAATACCAGCAGCAATGACAGGCGGCGCAGGGTTATCATCCTGCTGCCGCCTGTGTGTTTCTTGTGCAGCAAACTATGCCTGTCCAATGACGTACCCGTCGAGGTTTTATCAGGTTGCACAGCGGCACAGAACGAGCTGTGTTTCATAGCAAGCATTAAAGGAGACGAACATGCACTCGGATCTGATCGGCAAAATCGAGAAGGCACGCCATTATGCACAAGAGCCGGAGCGAGTCGACCTCGGTGAGTTGAAAGCCACGTTCCGCGGCGGCAACAGTGATCACATGATCACGCTTTCTGACGATAAATGGTCTTGTGATTGTCGCTTCTTCCGTGACTGGGATACATGCTCGGCATGTGATGGCGATGCAAAAGATACTCGATCCGATGCTCTCCGAGCAGGCGCGTCAGGCTGGCGGGCCAGCAGTTGTGGATGAGCAGATCGCAGGTGCGGTGAGCTAATACGTTGAGGTTTCGCTGCCGCCCCCTCCGCCATGGAGGGGGCTTTTCTGTGGGTGAACACATGACTTTGGTAATTGCGCATCGCGGTGCCTCTGCATATGCGCCGGAAAACACCATGCCTGCTTTTGAGCTTGCGGTGCAACTCAAGGCTGACATGCTAGAGCTCGATGTCCAGCGCAGCGCCGATGGTGTGCTGGTGTGTTATCACGACTTCACTACGGAACGCTGGAACGGCCAGCAGCGGCAGATCTCCGATTGCACGCTGGCCGAGTTACAGCAGCTCGATATCAATGGCGCGCGTATCGCCACGCTGGCGGAGGTGTGCAGCTTTGTGCGCGAATCGGGTGTGCAGGTGAATGTCGAAATCAAAGGGCTTGGCATTGGCGAGGACATCGCAGACCTGCTCCGTGAGGAGCGCATTGAGGAGCAGGTGTTGTTTTCGTCGTTTTCAACGGTGGCGCTGCATGAGATCGAGCAGGCCGCGCCACACATTCCGCGCGCCTACCTGATGGGCACACGCACGTTGCATCCCAGCATCCGCCTGCGTGAAAGCTGGCCGTTTCGTTCGCTACGTCGCGCTAATTGCGTGGCATGGCATCCGGTGTACCAGATTCCGCTGCTCCGACGAATTGTGCCGCGCGTGCAGCGAGCAGGCTTCATTGTGAACGTGTGGACCGTGAACGAAGTCACGATCATGGAGCGACTGCTCCAGATTGGTGTAGACGGCATTATCACCGATGTGCCGGACGTGCTCCGTAAAGTCATGGACCAGAGCAAGGCTGCTGTATAAATTCACCACAAAGACACAAAGAACGCAAAGAGAGATAATAAAACCTTTCTTCGTGCCCTTCGTGTCTTTGTGGTTTACACACTCTCCGGCGTGCGGCCTTCCCGAATATGTAGAAATAGCGCCGCTGCGCCAAGCAAGCCCACGCGCTCACCCAACGTTGCCAGCCGCAGCGGCACGTCGCGGTACACATCCATCGCACGCTCTTGCACGACCTGCGCGGCTCGCCTGATCAAAAATGGATTGTTGACCATCACGCCACCGCCGAGCAGGATAAGTTCGGGGCTGAACAGGTGCAGCAAGTTCACCATGCCGATCCCGATCAGCTCGCCCTCGCGATCCAGGAGCCGCTGCGCCAGCGGATCGCCCGCCGCCGCGGCCTGGGCCACCAGCGCGCCCGTCACGGTTTCCGGCGTCGCCATGTTGTGCAGCATGCTGCGCGGCTCGGCGATCATGGCGTCGGCAGCGGCGCGCGCCAGGCCCGGCCCGGACGCCAGATCTTCCCAGAAGGCGCGTGTGCCGGCCTCGATGATCTGCATGCCGACTTCTGTGGCTGAGCCGTAGCGACCAAGCAGCAGTTTGCCATCAGCGATCACGCCACCACCGATGCCAGTGCTGATTGTCACATACACCAGATTGTGCGTGCCGCGCCCGCCACCAAAAAACCACTCGCCCAGCGCCGCCGCATTTGCATCGTTGCCAAGCTCGGTCGGCAGGCCGACGCGCCGCTCGATCAGCGCGCGCAGTGGCACATTATGCCAGCCCGGCAGGTTCGGCGGGTTCATCACCAGGCCGCGAAATGGATCGAGCGGGCCGGGCGCGCCAATGCCAATGCCCAGCAACTCCGCGTCGGCGGGTGCCTGCGCCCGCACCTGCTCGATCATGGCGATCATGCGCTCGATAATTGCATCCGCCCCGGTGTGCGCCTCGGTCGGCGCGCGCAACTCCACGTGGAGCACGCCTGCTTCATCAGCCAGCCCGGCGCGCATCTGCGTGCCACCCAGATCAACCGCAATAACATAACGCATATACCACACCATCTATTGCAAAGCAGAATTGCCATTTTCATGTTCCCAAATGTATGGCATTATAGCATCGTTTGCAGCGTGTTCATGGCCATGCTATACTGCGCGCTTAGCTTGACAAAACTGGTAACAAGCATTGCGGAGTGGAGCATGGATGTGCGTAGCAGCGCCCGTACCGATGTCGGACGGACGCGTGAGCACAACGAAGATTGTTACGGCATTGGCGAAGGCGATGCAGTGGCGCAGCTTGGCCAGCTGTTCATCGTCTGCGACGGCATGGGCGGCCACGCCAGTGGCGAGGTCGCTAGCGCCCGTGCGGTCGAGATTATTCTTAACGATTATTACGCCGACGATGCGAGCGACCGCGCTGCCGCTGTTGAGCAAGCGTTCCAGCATGCCAACCAACGCATCTTTACGGAGGGCCGTGGCACCATGGGCACCACCGGCGTGGCGGCGCTGCTCCTCGGTACCACGCTCCATATTGCGAATGTCGGTGACAGCCGGGCGTACTTTGTGCGTGGAGGCGGCATCCAGCAGATTTCGCGCGATCACTCGCTGGTGGCCGACCAGGTCGAGGCCGGGCTGATCACTCCCGAGCAAGCGCGCCACTCAAGCATCAAGAATGTCATCACGCGGGCGCTCGGACATCAGCCTGATCTTATGGTCGATCTGTTTGAGATGCCGCTGCACGTGGGTGACGTGGTGCTTTTGTGCAGCGATGGGCTGCACGGGCTGGTGGAAGATAACGAGCTTGCGCAGGCCGCCAGTGATGATGATCTTGACCGCGCATGCGACACATTGATTGCGCTCGCGAATCGGCGCGGCGGCTCGGACAATATCACGGTGCTGCTGGCGCGTGTGGAGGCGCTCGATGCGTCCGCCCAGCAAACCAGCGATACGGTGCCGCTCCATGAGCAGATCACCGCGCCGCTGCCGCTTGGTGACACTGCCGCGCCGGCAGATGATGTGCCACGCGCCGTTGAATCTGCTGCGCCCGCACCTTCTGCATCTCCTGCACTGTCAACCGAGCGCCCGCTCTCTCGGCTTGGCGCGCTGCTCTCAGTGCTGCTGTTGGTCGTGCTGGTTTCCACGCTGCTGATCGCGCAGTTTCGGCCCGAACTGCTGCCGTTCGCCGCGCCGCAGGCCACCGCGCCAAGTGTGCTACCGACCACACAGCCAACGACGCAGCCGGTTGTGATCAGCTCGCCGGCTGCGCCCACCGCCATGCCGACCGCGCCAGCTGCGCCTACTGGAACGCCGCTGCCGACGCCGTAGCATGGATGGCGTATGGTAGACGAACGACGACCATTGCTGTCCCCGCAATTCCTCCCAATTCTCTTCGTTCCTTTGGTATCCTCAGTTCCCTGCGCGGTAGACACCGGACTTTCCGCTTTTCACCATGGTATAATGCCCACACGCAAGTTTGTTCGAGCATGTACTGTGGGGAAAGAGTTATGCCAATCCGTGTGCTGGATGCAACCGTTGCCGCCCAGATCGCCGCTGGCGAAGTCGTCGAGCGACCAGCCTCGGTGGTCAAAGAGTTGCTGGAAAACGCGCTTGATGCTGGCGCGCGGCGGATCAGCGTGGAGGCACGCGGCGGCGGCTTGCGCGAACTGAAAGTGCAGGACGATGGCTGCGGCATCATGGCCGACGAGGTCGAATTAGCGTTCGAGCGCCATGCCACATCCAAGCTGCGCGCTGCTGATGACCTGTGGTCGATTGCGACGCTGGGCTTCCGCGGCGAGGCGCTACCGTCGATCGCGTCAGTGGCGCAGGTGATCTGCACCACGCGCTGTGACGCTGACGCGGTCGGCACGGAGCTGCGGATCGCGGGTGGCGAAATTCAGGCGCGCTCGGCAGTCGGTTGCTCGCGTGGCACCACAATTTCGGTGCGCAACCTGTTCTACAACGTGCCGGTGCGGCGCGAGTTTCTGCGCTCCGAGGCGACCGAGGCGGGCGCGATTGCGTCGGTGGTCACCCAGTATGCGCTGGCCTACCCAGAGATTCGCTTCACTTTGCTGCTCGACGGGCGGCTGGCGCTTCAGACCAGCGGATCGGGCGACCTGCGCGAGGTGCTGATCGAATTGTACGGCCTTGACGTGGCCCGCCAGTTGCTCCCGATTGAAGCGACGTATGGCACGGGCATGGAGGAAGTGCAGGTGCGCGGCATGCTTTCGCCGCCCGGTATCACCCGCAGCTCACGCGGCTACCTGCATGTGTTTGTCAACCGGCGTGCCATCCAGCCGCGCGGCCAAATTGCATTTGTGATCGAGGAAGCCTATCACACGCTGCTGATGAAGGGCCGCCATCCGGTGGCCGTGCTCGATTTGCGCGTTCATCCCGGTGCGGTCGATGTGAATATTCACCCGACCAAGAGCGAGGTTAAGTTCCGCGATACGCCGCGCGTTATGGGTGCGCTGGGCCGCGCAGTACGCGAGGCGCTGCTTGCGAGCGGCGAGGTGCGGCCATGGGAAGATGCCGCGACGCACACTGCGCCGGTCGAGGTGGCCCAGCGGCGCTTTGAATTGCGGCAGCTTGGCTCATGGAATGATAGCGGACCGCGCGGTGGCCCTGGTGGAGACGAGCGGCGCACGCCATCATCAGATCATGTTGAGTGGGGCGCGTCCGAGCGGGCGCTTGGCGCGAGCGACAGCTTCAGTGGGTGGGGCAACCAACCGAGCAGTGGCAGCAACAACGTTAGCGAAACCGCTAACATGCCGCAACCCTCTGCCGAGCAATGGCCGCAAGCGCCCGCGTCGCGGTTGCCGCCGTTGCGGGTGGTCGGGCAGGTGGCCGCTAATTACATTATCGCCGAGTCACCGGATGGTATGTATCTGATCGATCAGCACGCCGCCCATGAGCAAATCAATTACGAACGGCTCATAGCGCTGCGCGGCTCGGGCACCATTCAGCAGCAGAACTTGCTCATTCCACAAACGGTCGATTTGCCGCCGGCCGCACACCAGGCGCTGCTGGAGCATGCCGACGAGTTGGCCGAATGGGGCTTTGTGGTGGAGGACTTCGGCGCGTCCTTGCGGGTGCGGGCCGTGCCGACCGGCATGCGCGAGCAGGATCTTGCGACGGCCTTGCTTGAAGTGACTGACCACCTCGCCGGACGCGGCGGCAGCACGCCGCACGACTGGCGCGAGGCCATGCTGACGACGCTGGCATGCCATTTGTCGATTCGGGCCGGGCAGCAGCTTTCGCCGGTCGAGATGCGCGAATTGCTGGTGCAATTGGAGCATTGCACTATGCCGCGTACCTGCCCGCATGGCCGCCCGACGATGATTCTGGTAACGACCACGCAGCTTGAGCGGCAGTTCGGGAGGATAAAATAAGAAGGATGAAGGATGAATTAGCGTGATATAATTCTTCTGCTTTCTTACGTTCTACTCGACCTCGCCCCAAATCTGTGAGGCAATTTGGGGGGTCAGCGTGATCGAATGCGAATTGTTCTTCAGCGTAACACCGTAGGTCACCGAGTTACTCGTTACGTCAAACGTTGTGCCCGGTATCAAATTGTTCTCCTGAAACCAGCGCATGAGCTCTAAGTCTTCCTCGGCCTCTTCCACAATACGCTTCAACGTCCACCGTCGCCCAGACTCCACCTGACTGAGCCGCACCGTGCCAACGTAGGTTGCGCCGCTGCCAGGAATCGGGTTGCCATGTGGGCAGGTCTGCGAACGGCCGACCAACGCTTCGATGCGCGCCTCCAGGGTCGGCGATAAGGCATGCTCCAGCCGCACCGCTTCTTCATGAATCTGGTGCCACGGCACGCCCATAATCTCAACAAGAAAGCATTCCAGCACGCGATGGCGCTTGACCATGGCTTCGGCCTGCGCGTAGCCCTGCTCGGTCAGCGAGATTTCGCCGCGCCCGTCGCGATGGATATACCCCTGCTTCTCCATGCGGCTCACGATGTTACTAACGGTGGGCGCAGTGACCTTCATCCAATCTGCCAGGCGGGCGCTGATCACCGGCTCGTTACGTGCTGCAAGATAATAAATAACCTCAAGATACTCGCGCATCTTTTCAGTTGGCTCTGACTCACCGCTGGACTGCATGGTATGCTGTCGATTCGCTTCCATTGTTATTCCTCTTGTGTAGGCAGTCTCATTGCACTTCGTGGCACAAGTTCTCGCGATTCGTGGCGTAGTGATGCGCTGCAAGTGTTTAGTATATCTATATCAACACTTTGAAAAGAAAAAAATTGACAAGCTGCATATGGTTCGCATATGCGAACCATATGCATAAGAACATGTTAATTACTTTTGTAAAGCGTTATTAAACATTTGTTCTATTGCTCTGCTTATTATAGCGGAGCAAAAACACACTCGCAAGCATAGCATGTGGGGCGCATGAGGGATTAGTGTGCAACGTATGGGAGACTGGCGACATGATCGATTTTCCGCTCAATGCATTGATGGACAATGCCGCCTGTGCAGCCTGGCTCGAACAGCACCTGCGCCCTGCTGGTCTGCTCTGTCCCCTCTGTGGAACTTACAAGGGTAGGTAAACATGCTATGGGTCGGAAACAATCACCATGTTCACCCGCTCAGGAGGATCAGGCCATACTTCTGGACGCAACCACAAGCGCGTCCATATACGACCACGCCCCAGTTGATGACGCAACCATCCCAGACCGACACGAAACACGCTCGCGAGCCGCGTGCGCTTGGCTGTCTGTGGCGTTGGTGGTGTTCGCACGCGCGCTGGTTCCACACCGACTTCGTCGGCATCTTCTACTCGCGTTCCCGTTGCCAGCGTCCACAGTGTTGCCACCGCCACGATCAGCCAGTAGCGTTCAATTCGCCTTGGGTCGCGTCTGCGTGTATGCTCCCATTTCCAGCCCACACCTTTGAGCGCTCGAAATCCCAACTCAATCCACATCCGCAACGCGTACCAACTCGCCCCGACCCGATGCGGCGCCAGGTCGCTCACCACCACCCACGGGTCCTTTTGACCTTCCCTCCAGATTGCCGCCAATGTCACCGACAGTTGTGGCTTCTTGGGGGTGCCCAATCGTCCTCGTCCAACCCACCCCTGTCCTGGCTGAACCAGGCTGCGACTGGCTTGACGCTTCCCTCCGGCAGGCGTGAATGTCGTCGTGTCTTGAATGCGCAACAGCGGATGCCAGCCCAAGTCGCGGATACGTTTCCACAAGCGTGGGCTCCACAAGCCACGGTCAGCCAACACCAGCACCGTCAGATGCGCAGGAAGCGCCGGGCGGATCAACCGAAGCAGGCGCATGATCGGTCCCATCCAGGCACCTGGTTGATTGGCAGGCAGGATGGACCACGCAACTGGGATGGCGCTGCCACGATACAGCACACTCACGACCAGCGCAACAATCTGATCAGTGTGCAAAGTCGCGTCCACAGCCAGCGCGATCTCTGTGGCTTGCCACCACTCGACAATCCAGCGCAGGAGCGGGACGAAGCAACTCTGGACCTCGATTTGGGTTCGACAGGGAGCGGCTTTGTCAGCACCATCATACAGCCATTCGCGCAGGCGTTGGCGAAGCGTGTTCCAGTCGTCAAGAAACAATACGGCGGTAATAACCGCAGACTGGCAAGCACTCTGCGCCAGGATGGTGCCATATACCCACAGCGCTAAGCCACGCTGTTGGGCAGGACGCAAGCTGGGAAACCGCTGTGCCATCACGCTTTCCATTTGGTACAATTCGTGGGGAACGCGCATCAATCTCCTCCGGTATCACGATGCGTAAGCACATCCATGATGCCAGAAGATTCTGCGCGTTCCCCATCCGTTCAATCCCTTCTCTACCTACCCTTGTAAGCTCTGTGGAAGGGGCGAGCGTCGCTTGTTTCGGGCGCAAGGCTGGTTTCCGGCCTATCGCTGCCGCTTGTATGACGGATACGACACCCTGCTCACCGGTACGATGTTTGCCAAAACACGCCAATCCCCCTCGACCTTGGTCTTGCTCTTGCGCGGCACCGTATCCAAGAGAACCTGTGCGACACGCTGCCAACTGGTACCACGCAAGGAACCCATTTCGAAGCCGACGAACTCTTTCAGAACGCAGGGAAAAAAAGCCGGCCCCAACTGGACCCGCGTGACCCACCGCGACGACGGGCGAACAAACGGCGTGGGAAAGGCACCTATGCCAATGACCGTCCACCGATTATCTGGATGATCAGTCGCGAGACGAGCGAGTGTCGCGATTGGGTCGTTGGCCACGCTGATTGTCAAACTGGTCGCGAAATCATGGACGAGCGCCTGCCGCCCACCAGCACGCTGTTGTTTACTAATGAAGGTTCCAACTCCACGCATGTGCATCCACAGCATAAAACCGTGTGTCATGGTCGCTACGAATGGGCACACGATGACGATGGTGATGGCATTCGCGAGATCTACCGCAAAGGTTTTGAAACAGTGCTGTTCCTGCAAGCGCTGGTGCTGGAATCAAGCACAGCCACCGTGCTCGGCGGCGTCGCAGTCGGCCTCGGCGCGACGCTGTTGGTTGGCTTGTTAGTATTCGCTGTGCAAACCAAGCTACTGCACAAGAAGATGCTGATTGTGAGCGGCATTTTCATCGGCGTAGTGCTACTCCAGATGGTCGGTAAGACGGTGAATGTGATGCAGGTGATCGGCTGGATCCCTCTTCATCCCATCCGCTGGCTGTCATTTCCATATTGGGCGGGCATGTGGTTCGGGTTGTATGCCACATGGACAGGCATCTTGCTGCAAGTTGCCGCTGGCACGTTCGCGATTGGCAGCTACTTCCTGGCCGAACACCGCAAGCCCTGCCCGTCGGCACCCTCCCGGACGGCAGTGCAGCCGCGCAAGGTGCAGACGAGCTAGTAGCGAGCGTATGCAGTCAGCACGATGTACATAACGCAACAAGCCCCGCCAAATGGCGGGGCTTGTTGTTTCCTGAGGAAACGATAAACTTACGGGGTTGACAAACCGCTGTTGATATTGCTAAATACGCTGCTGACCTGACCACCGAGCAAGCGCAGAATGCCAATAACAACAATTGCAATCAACACCAGGATCAGCGCATACTCGACCAGACCCTGGCCCTCTTCGCGTGCAAAGAAGCTGCAAATCATGGATGACCTCCGAAGAACAAGTACGAATAATAAGTACCGTAAGTATATCGTATTTGGAGGAATCCACAATAGTCTAAAAGTACTACATGATGCATACCCGGAAGCCCATATGCGCAGTGCTTCCGCTACGGCGTCGGAAGCACTGCGGCCACGCGCGTGCCACGGCCAATGGCGCTCTCAATGCCAAATTCGCCGCGCATGAGCAACTCAGCCTGCTGGCGCAGCAGACCGATGCCCATGTTGCGCCGTCCACTGGTATCAGCCATAACTTCACTGACCGGGAAGCCGCTGCCATCATCTTCCACCGACAAGTGAATATTTCCGCCAGTGTTGTCGATTACCACGCGGGCCTGTGACGCATTGGCATGCTTCACAACATTATTTAATGCCTCTTGAATGAAGCGGAACATGGCCACTTCATAGTGCGGCGGCAGGCGGCCCTCCATATTTTGCACGACAAGATTTACCTCAAGCTTATGTTTGTCGCTGAACTGCTGCACATAGCGCCGCAGGGTCGGCACAAGGCCGAGGTCATCAAGAATCATGGGTCGCAGGTCGAAGATAAAGCCACGAATATCCTGCAAGGCGGTGTTGATTGCATTCTTGAGCGCAGTCAATTCGCCACGAGCTGCATCAGGATCGCGCTCGAACATGCGCTGGCAGATCTCGGCACGCAGCACAAGATTGCTCATGGATTGTGCAGGACCGTCGTGCATCTGGAGCGAAATGCGGGAACGCTCTTTTTCCTGCGCCTGAATAATATTGGCGATGATGTCGGTGCTGTCATCAGGAGCATGCCCAGCGGAGCCGTTGCTCATGCCACTGAGTTGTTCCAGCGTTGTCACAAGGTTAAAGAGTTGGCTCTGGCGCGTTTTCAGAGCTTGCTGGCGAAACTGTAACTGCTCAAGCTGACCGCGCATCATCAGCAGGCGCATCTGCACTTCCTGCGCGGTAGTGTAAAAGCTTTTAATGTCAGCCTTGCTGTACTTATCCAGATTTACTTCGAGATCGCGCAGGCGGTTTGCCACGGTCAACTCACGTTGCGCAAGCTTGTCAACCTCAACGCTGGTCTGGCGAATCAGCGTTTCCAGTTCCATGAGTTCGCGGCGTGTCTGATCGAGATCAGTATTGGTCCCACCAAGTAATTCGTCTAATGTCGGTTGATCGTCGCTCATCGCTGTATCCTTGTTCGATAGATTATGTACCATGCGAGCATAGGGCAAAGCCTAGTATTTTGAAAAGCGCAGCCGCCACACATTGATCAATGCTTCCAGCACAATGCGGCGCGACATTTTTGACTTGCCAACACGCCGATCAGGAAAAAGGATTGGCACTTCGCCAACCCGGAAGCCAGCCTGCAACGCGCGGTAGACCATTTCGATCTGAAAAGCGTAACCATTCGAGCGAATTGCTGCCAGGTCTATCGTTTCCAGCACCTGCCGCCGATAGCAGCGGAAGCCGCCGGTCGCATCCCGCACCGGCAAGCCCAAGATCAAACGCGCGTAGATATTGCCGCCTTGACTGATGAATTTTCGCAGTGCGCCCCAATCGGTCGTGCCGCCGCCCGCCACATAACGCGATCCAAGCACCAGATCATAGCCGCGCTCAGTCATGTCAAGCAGCGCCGGCAGGTACATGGGGTCGTGCGAAAAATCGGCGTCCATCTCAAAAATATAATCAGCGCCTTCCGCCAGCGCCTGCTGGAATCCCGCCGTATAGGCTGTGCCAAGCCCCAGCTTGCCCGACCGCGCCAGCAGCCCGATCCGTGGCTGATCCTGCGCGGCGTCAGATACCGCCGCAGCAGTTCCATCGGGCGAATTATCATCGACAACCAGAATCCGAAAGCGCGGCAGTGCGAGAATACGCGGCAGCAGCGCGGCGATGTTTTCGCGCTCGTTGTAGGTAGGAATCACCACCGTGCAATCGGCAGTGCGGGTTGGTGCAAAAACAGGCGTTTGGGGTATATCATCGTGAGCTATCATCGCCCCTCATCCATAGGTGCATGGCTATAATTGGAAAGAGGCTGCCGTGCAAAGCCATGCTATACTTCATAATAGTTACTATTATACTCTGTCACGCTGTGCATGTTCAACTGCTCACAGCATAGCAAAGGAACTGCGCGGCTTTGGTCACAAATCGTTACCGGTTTGATGCCAAAAAAGCGCCAGCATGCCGCCATAATGAGCGCAGCATTCGCTTAGCTATGGTAGTAATCATGAATGTACTTCACGCACGATCCACAGCACGCACGCTGCCAGCTATTCGACTTGAACATGTCTGGATTCTGTTTGCCATCGTGGCGATTGGCGGCTTCATTGCGCTTACGCCAACCCCGCCGAACGATTTCTGGTGGCACCTCAAAGCCGGTCAGCTTGTTGCAACCGAAGGTATTCCGCATACCAACCGCTTCTCTTGGACTTTACCAGCCGATACGCCTTACATCTATGCAACATGGCTGGGTGAATGGCTTTTCTATGTGTTGTACCGCGCCGGTGGGCTGGGGCTGGTCGTGTTCGCTCGCAACATGCTGGGGCTAGCAGGCTTTGGCCTGGTCGCGCTGGAGGCCCGGCGACGTAGTGGCTCATGGCGGCTGGCGGCGCTGGCTGCGTTGCTTGCCGCTGCAATGAGCATCAATAACTTAATTATTCGCACGCAAAACTGGTCCTGGATACCGGTTGGATTGTACGCGCTCGTGCTGGGCGCGTATGCCGCCGGACAGGTGCGCGCCCGCGCATTGGTGGTCCTCCCACTGATCATGATGTTCTGGGTCAATGCCCATGGCGCGTTTGTGGTTGGGCTGGCGCTGGTCGGTGTGTATGCCGCTGGCGAAACGGTGCGGCGCTTGGCCAGGTACCAGGGCGCCCTTTCGTGGCACCATGTGCGCTTGTTGTACGGCGCACTGTTCGCGACGCTGGCGGCGACGCTGGTCAACCCGCTTGGCTTGGGCATCTTCGGCTACGTGCGTAACCTGCTCACCGACCCACCAAGCCAGGGCTTGATCAACGAATGGCAGCCGCCAACGCCGCATAATCTGGCAGGCTTTTTCTTCTACGCGTCGATTCTGGCGCTGGTTGTGGCGTTTGCCTATGCCCGCCGTCGCCCAACTATCACAGAGATGTTGTTAACACTCGCATTCATGTGGCAGGCATGGAACGGCGTGCGCTACGTGATGTGGTTTGGCATGGTCGTCATGCCAATCCTGGTACAATGTTTTACGCAACTCAAGACCACACGCCACATGCCACGCGCTAACAGTGTGAATATCGTAATTGCCGGGCTACTTATCGCACTGCTCGTCACGGTGCAGCCGCCGTTCAAAGCGCAGTTACCGCTGCCAGCCGAGTATCGCGCGTTGTTCGCTGAGTTGCCGGGTGCGCCGCAGGCCTTTAGCGCCACAACGCCTGTAGCTGCGACGGCATGGCTGCGCGAGCATGCGCCACCGGGCATGCGGCTGTTCAACGAAATGGGCTACGGCTCGTACCTCGATTGGGCACTGTATCCACAGGCGCAGAGCTTTATTGATCCGCGCGTCGAGCTCTTTCCGCTTCAGCAGTGGAAAGATTATGTAGCAATCACCGAAGCGCATGATTATGACACGCTGCTGGCAAAATACGGTGTGACATACGTCATGCTCGATCATAAACTCCAGCCGGCTTTGAGCAAAGCCATGGCAGATGATCACGCCTGGCATCGCGTGTACAATGACGATCAGACCGCAATCTATGAGCGGCGGTGACCGACGATAAACGAAACCTTCACATGAACATGTCTTCACGATAGGCGATTCATGACGAACGCTACACAACCAACAACCAACGACGACATTTCTCGCGTTCCCACTGTGCATGGCAAGATTCTTGTTGGACGCATCACGCTCGATCATGTGTGGCTGGCGACGGCGCTGATTCTGCTGGCGCTGCGGCCATTGCTGACGCCCATCCGCCCGCACGACTTCTGGTGGCACATGGCGACCGGGCGGCTGATTGTACAAACCGGTGCGATCCCAACAGTTGACCAGTTTTCGTACACGCAGGCAGGCCAGCCGTTTTACAATCAAGGCTGGCTAGCGCAGGTACTGATGTACGGGCTGTATCAAGCGGGCGGGCTGCCGCTGCTGCTGATCACACAGGCGCTGGTGATCGTGTTGGCGTATGGCTTATTGCTACGAATCGTTGTGCTGCGCACCGGGCGGCTGCGGCTTGGTGTCGGGCTGGTGCTGCTCTCTATGGTAGTGGTGTTTGACAACTGGCTGATCCGCCCGCAGAGCTACGCCTTACCACTTTTCGCGGCGTTTCTCCTCATTTTAACCGAGTTCCGCATGGGTCGCGCCAACCGGCTGTGGTTGCTGCCGCTGCTCATGATCCTGTGGGTCAACATACATGGCACGTTTGTGCTGGGGCTAATCCTTATTGGATTGACGTTTGTGGGCGAACTTATCCAGAGACGCTGGCCGGAACAGCAAAGCGCGTATCGTCTGCCGTTTGTCGCCTACCACCAACTCGTTATCTGGGGCTCACTCACTGCTCTGGCCGTGCTGCTGAACCCGCGCGGCTTTAGCGTGATCGGCTACGTGCGCACACTGCTGAGCAGCAGCGCAGTGACAACGCTGGTAACTGAGTGGGCACCGCCGACGCCACATACCCTGGGTGGAGCGCTGTTTTTCATCTTTGTGCTAGTGTGCATTGTGGTGCTGGCAGCGGCACGCAAGCGCCCGCCCGTGACTGACATGCTGATGTTCCTGCCGTTTCTGTGGCTGGCGTTTGGCGGCACGCGGCACATCATCTGGTTCGACATGGTGGCCCTACCGCTGGTGGCAGTGCAACTTTCCACGCTGCTGCCCGAGCCGTTCACTCGCCGCTCCGGCGGCTCGTCGGTGCTCAACGGGCTGCTGATTGGGGTGCTCATGCTCATGCTCGTGGCGGGGCTGCCATGGTTCAAACCGGCGCTGTTCCCGCCAGCGCTCGGCGCGCTGCTCTCGTCCGACACGCCAGTAGCGGCGGTGGAAGCCCTGAAGAGTGACCCTGCGCGCCCGCAGCGGCTGTTCCACACCGAGGGCTATGGTTCATACCTTATCTGGGCCGTGCCGGAGCAGCCGGTGTTCGTCGATCCACGAATCGAATTATACCCATACGAGCAGTGGGCCGACTACATCAAGCTCGGCCAGGGTAATGATGTGAACGCGCTCCTTGAAAAATATGCTATTGATGGGCTGCTGTTGAGCAAAGAGACGCAGAAACCGCTGATCAACGCAGTGCGCGGCGATGCGGCGTGGACGCTGCGCTACGAGGATGACGAGGCAGCGTACTTTGTGAAGGCAGGCCGTTGACATCCTCGCCTTCCCTAACCACTACAGCCAACGTCGCACACGCGCTTTGTATTGTAGGTAGACCGCGCCAAACTTGCGCTCCAGGTACTGCTCCTCGCGCGCAATAACCCCACGGCTCATTATGACGAGCACCCCCGGCAGGAATAACACCGCCCACAGCGAGTTTGCGAGGAACGCGATGCCCGTGTAGAAAATCGCCAACGAAAGATAAAGCGGGTTGCGCGTGTAGCGGTACGGCCCGGCGGTGACAATCGCAGTCGTCGGATGCCAGGGATCTAGATGGGTGCGGGCGCGGCGCATAGCTACAAACGACGGCACACCGATGCAGAAATTCAGCACGATGAGCACAATGCCTGCGATGCGCGACACAGAGCGCGGCAGGAACGGCAGCGGAGCAAGGCGCTGGAGCAGCAGACCAGCACTCAGCGCACCGGCGTAGATCAGCGGCGGCGGCGCAACTACATTGGCATGATCAGGCGCGGTTTCGTCCATACAAACCTCCACTTACATCTACAAACAGCTTGCGGATAATGATACTACAACAACTACAATCAACTTACAATACCACAATTCTTTCATTGTTGATTGGCTCGATTCACGACCGCCACAGAGCCAAACAGTTCGATATCGCCACATGCATTTCTCGCCATGACAGCCTTTTACACGACAGCGGCAGCCATTTCCGTGCAAGTTCAGCCGTTCAGGTTGATGGTACAATGGAGAAAATCAAGCATTAAGCGCCACAATCACTCGGTGGTTTTCTCAATTACGAAGGAGTTGTACATGACCGACGAACAACTGGTGCTGCACGAATCGGCGGATGGCGTGACGGTGTTAACGCTCAATCGACCTAAGGCGCTGAACGCGCTCAGCCCGGCGCTGATGGATCAACTGATTGAGTTTGTGGAAGCAGCCGATGCAGACGAGAGCGTGCGCTGCCTGATCATCACTGGCGGGCCGCGCGTGTTCGCCGCTGGCGCTGACATCAAAGCCATGGTCGAGGCCTCGCCGATGCAGATGCAGCAGCAGCGCACCATCGCCAAGTGGGAGAAGATTCGCGGCTGCCGCAAGCCGATCATCGCAGCAGTGAGCGGCTACGCGCTGGGCGGTGGTTGCGAGCTTGCCATGATGTGCGACATGATCGTCGCCAGCGAGACGGCGCAGTTCGGCCAGCCAGAGATCAACATCGGCATCATTCCGGGCGCGGGCGGCACGCAGCGGCTGGCCGAGGCAATTGGCCCGTATCGCGCAATGGAGATGGTGTTGACTGGCAGAAACATGAATGTGCGGGAAGCCTTCGCCGCCGGGCTGGTCAACCGCATTGCACCTGTTGAAGGCTTTCTGGACGAGGCCAGGCACCTGGCCGCAGAAATCGCCTCACGCCCGCCGCTGGCCGTGCAGCTTGCCAAGGAGGCAGTGCGTTACGGCGTCGAGACCACTGTGCGCGACGGCATGGAGATCGAGCGCCGCAACTTCTACATGCTGTTCTCAAGTGAGGACCAGAAGGAAGGCATGCGGGCGTTCATCGAGAAGCGCAAACCCAAGTATCAGGGACGATAGCATTTCCATCATCCATTGTCATGCTGAGTGCAGTGAAGCATCTCGCTGAAAATATGGAGATGTTTCGCTACGCTCAACATGACATCGTGTTCTTCGCTCTCATGAACAAAGTATCAGCATGAACATAGAAACAATTGCTATTTTAGGATCCGGCACCATGGGTGCGGGCATTGCGCAGGCGGCGCTGGCAGCAGGCTTCCCGGTGCTACTGTACGATGTCAATGCAGAAGCGCTGGAGCGCGCTCGTGAGCGCATCGCCTCCGGACTCCAGAAGCAGAACCATGCCGACGCAATCGAGCGGTTGCGATCTGTCGCATCTCTTGCCGAGCTTGCAAACATCATGCTCGTGATCGAGGCCGCGCCGGAGCAGCTTGCGTTGAAGCGCGAACTTTTTACGCTGATTGGCGCGATTTGTCCCGCGCCGGCGATCATCGCTAGCAATACGTCATCGCTGCCAATCGCCGCGCTCGCTTCGGCATGCTCTGCGCCGGAGCGGGTCGCCGGGCTGCACTTTTTCAATCCGGTGCATCGCATGGCGTTGGTCGAGATCGTTCGCACGACGCAGACCAACGACGCCACGATTATGGCACTGCGGGCCTTTGCCGAGCAACTTGGTAAGACGCCGGTGCTGGTCCGCGACACGCCCGGCTTCGTCGTCAATCGGGTGGCGCGCCCATTTTATGGCGAGGCGTTGCGGCTGGTCGGCGACGGCGTGGCAAACCATGTGATGGTAGACATGGCCTTGCAACAGGCTGGCGAATTTCCGCTCGGCCCCTTTGCATTGATGGACTTGATCGGCATTGATGTAAACTTCGCCGTCACCAAATCCATGTATGAGCAATCATTCGGCGAGCCGCGCTACCGCCCGCATCCCATTCAACAGCAGAAGGTACTGGCCGGACAGCTAGGAAGGAAGATAGGACGCGGATTTTACGAGTATAGCAGCCAGGCAACAGTTGCCAGTCAGCAGCCAGCAGCGGCTCTGGAAAAGAGTCAATCTGCAATCGACAATCGGCGATCTGCAATTGTGAGCACCGGCACATGGGCACCTACCATGACTGACCTGCTCACCACGGCAGGCTGGACGCTGCTCGAAGAACTGCCGTACGGTCAGAGCGACATCGGCGCAGCGTTTGTGATCGCCGGGCGTGACGAAGGTGCGGTCGATCAAACGTTGATTCTTGACCGAACGCTGCCTGCACACGTGCCAATCTTCGCGCAGTGTGCTGACATCATGGCCAGCGAGTTGGCCATGGAGTTGCGCTTTCCAGAGCGATTGGTCGGCTACGACGGACTATTTACCAACAATCTGATGACACTGGTCGCGACATCAAAGCTCAGCGATGAAGCTCGTGATGTTGCTGAGCATATCGTGCGCGGCTTTGGCCGACAGCCAGTTTGGATTGAGGATGGCCCGGCATTGATTGTGCCGCGCGTGGTCGCCATGCTCGCGAACGAGGCGGCATTCGCGGTTGGCGAGGGTATTGCCGAACCAGAAGCAATCGATACAGCTATGCGGCTCGGCATGAATCATCCGATTGGTCCATTAGCCCGCGCCAAACAGATCGGCTACGACAAAACTGTGGCAATCCTCGATCACCTGCGGACGGAGTACGGCGAGGAGCGCTACCGCGTCGCGCCAGCCCTGCGCCGCGCTGCTCGATTGGGCACGTTGTAATTACGGAGACACAGCCCACAATCGTTATCATGATCCGCGCTGTGTCTCTGTCGCCATCAGAAGCGCTATTTCACCGGACAATCAAAGGTAAAGTAACTTTATAGCCGGTTGAGACACGACCCACCTCAAAAAAGTCGGTCGATTTCATGGTCGTCTGCTGTAGCGATGATGAATGTTCACCAGCCATCTGCTGCGTTGGTGCCTTATAGATGATGTTGATCGACTGCACGTAATCTCCGGCGACCGTTTGTTTGAATACCAGCGCCCAGTGAATATCGAGCGCCGGGCTGGACGGCCCGTGTTCCTCAATTGTCGTTTGCGGCATGAAGAGTGTAACGTATTTTGTATCGATATTCTGCCCGGTGCCAGGTGTGCCGCTCAAGAACGTTCCAGAATTATCGGGGTTCTCGACCAGCACGGTGTTGTCCGCCGCAACGTAGCGCCCAAGGAAAATGCGCTGGCCGTTCGTGGTGCTGCGCAACTCGAATTGAATTTCGGTAATGTTATCCCAGCCATTCACATGATCGCACGACGTAGTGACCGTCAACGGCGCATCGCGGCCAGGCAGTTCTGTTGAGCCTCCGGACTGTCGCAAACCTGGATCAACGAAGCTTTGTATAAGCGCACGCGTGCCTGAAATCACCCGAATAAAAGGTGGGCGGTTGCTGCCCCATGCCGGACCTTCCGGGTAACGATGGTCGGCAAAGATGCTGGATGGGCCGCCTTCCTGCCAGGCTATGTAGGGCGTACTGCCGTTCGAACTGAGCGCCGGTTGGCTGGCGGGCTGGTTCAACTGACGATTGAGGCTTGCGAGTTCATCTCCGCGCTGATTCGGGGCGAGCGCGTCGAGATCCCAGCGCTCCTGGCCGGGCCGCGCATCGCCGAGATGCCTGACGAACAGGCGCGGAACGCCATCCTGATTCTCGACCCAAGTGACATGTGGAACATTGCCTACAAAGAAGATGTCAGGGTCGGAGGCATTCTGGGTTGGATCGACGTTCAAGCTGTCGCCGACCAGCCGGAAGCGGCCACTATCCAGCCGCCGAACGTACACCTGTCTCGCGCCGGTAGGCATTCGCTCGACAAAGACGACCCATGGCGAGGGCGCTGGCTCACCTGGCAGCGCGCCCGACGCAACTCGAATCTGTGTCGCATCAGCGTTGGCGTCACGGTTGAGCGCGCAGGTCAATTCGTCGTTGCAGTTCGCCTGGCTGCCGATCTTGCTCCAGCGGTAGCCGCCGAGTGCCGCTGAGTCGCTCACCGCTTGGGCGGCAAAGACGCGCGCCACGCCTTCACCACCGGTTTCCTGCCACACAATCCAGGGCGTGGTGCTGCCGCTCCCAGAGAACGTGATATCCGGCGCGAGGCTGCTGCGCTGGCTGTTGGCGGTAGCAGGCTGCTCAATTGGCTGCCATGCACTGCCCGTCGCATGGCTGACGAACACCTGACGATTCGTTCCCGCTGCTTCATCCCACGCTACCCACGGTTCCAGCAATTCCCCTGCCGTTGTCGTGCCAGCGGCAAGGCTTGGCCGAGCAGCATCCTGCGCCGGATCGTGGTTGAGCGTCGGCGGCATACCGGAGCCGCTCAGTTGCCATGAACTACCGTCGAAGTGTGCCGCACGAATCTGCCCTTTCCCGCCCACCATGTCGGCAAATGTGGCCCATGGCGTCGTCTGATCAGCGCCAGCAAACGCAATAACTGGCCCGCTGGCCGTGCTGCCCGCCTGCGCGTTCAGTGTCGTGCCGCGCCGCTCCCAGAGATTGCTGCTCTTGTTAAAGGACGACACCACCGCCTGACCATCTTCGATAAACGCGACCCACGGCTGCATGTCACCGCCGGGAGTCAGGCTTCCCAGAGCGATAGAAGGCTCTGAGCCAGCATGTGGATTGGCATTCAGCGCGCCGCCGTCGGCGACAAAGCCGCCTGACGGAGATTGGCCGCCCGCCATGACGACGATGCTGCCGATCAACGCGACCACTAGGAGCAAACTTCCCACAACTTTGCGAAAGCGAATCTGGATGCTCATAATCACTCCTTTGATCTACTTTGCGATTGTTGGCAGATAGATGCGCACGGGCGCTGGCGCTGGCGCTACAGCTGCGCAGCCAAAGCGATCTATAGCACTGGCGATTTCTGTGTTGCTCGGCAGCGTGGCAGGCATGTTGAAGTTTGTATCGCCGGAAAGAAACGACGCCATTGCTGTGACAACATCGCTGAAGCAGGTGAAGCTGTCCTGTGCCAAGCAGCGGTCGTTCGGCGGCAGTTGCCCGGCCATAATTCGCCCCAGTACGCGATGCTCGGCTTCAATGCCAAGAATTTGCCCAGCCGCTGCAACGAACGCAGCCTGCCCAAGCTGCGCGAAACGCTGCATGGCATTTAGATATGCGCCGATAAATGCGTTCTCTAGCGTCTCAAGCACGGAGAGAAAGGCCGACAAATCGCTGAAAATATTCGCCGGGAAGAAGAACTGATTAGTTTGCAGCGCGCCGCTATTGGAAACCAGGAAATCGAGATGGTGATGTTCTTCGTCGAGCGCGGCCTGGAGATACCACTGGCGCTGATTGCTCAAGCTGCTGAAGAAATCGCTGTGAATGCCATGATAATAGAATGTTGTGCCCAGCGCTTCCGCAGTGGCCGCGATGTCAAGGATGTTCTTCAGCGACTCCAAGCAATCGGTTGGCATGGCAGGCGTGACGGCGGCGCACTGTGCATCGCCAACGGTCTGCGACACTTGTGATGATGATGGCAGATTGAAGGCAATTGCATTTCCTCCGTTACCATTCAGAAATGGGCTGAGCTGCTCCATCACCTGCGATACGCAATTCACTGGTACCTGCTCGAAGCAGAGATCGTTGCGAGGCTTGGGCGGATTCTGGCTCATCTCGCGCCCAAGCACCCGATGCTCCGACTCCACGCCGGCAAGCTGGCCGGCAAGCTCCGCGAGATGCGGCTGTTCGAGTTCGGCGAAGCGCCGGGCGGCGGCAAGATACAGCGCGATGCTCGTCATTTCGAGCGCGTCCATTGTCAGCAGGAAATGTGAAAAGCCGTTGAACCCAAATTGATCCGGCAAGAAATAGAGCGTGGACGACGAGGAGGAGCCGCCGAGCGTTTGAAGCTGTTGGTAGTGCGACCATTCCTGTGCGAGCGCCGCGCGGAGGTAGGTTTGAAAATCGCCTGAGAGCCGGTCGAAGAAGCCTCCGGTCTTTGCGATCGCCTGATAGTAAAAGGTAATCATCAACGTTTCCATTGTCGCAGCCATGTTCATGATCTGCTGCGCGGTCTCAGCGCACGCTGTGCCATTCAATATGAGTGCGGAGCGTGCTGGTTGCATAGAGGCAGCGAGGGACGGAGGCAGTGCCATGCCGCCGACCGAGAGCGCAGCGAGTTGGACGAAGCGCCGCCGTGAGAGGTTATCAACGTGGTTCGGCGGCATTGAATGTCCCTGCAAGGCTGTGACACTCCTGGCGCGCAAGCGGTGCGTCATCACTCCCCTCCTCTTTTTTGTACATTGCTGCGGATGTGCTGCACAACTCCAACGGCGCTCGGCAGCATGACATTTTTGCAAAGAACGCAGGCTGCCGAGCGGTATTCATGGCTACGGTCCTGCTTGCTCCGGCGCGGGAATAACGCCGAGTTGTTGGAGCATACCGAGCGCGTCAAAGTACAGGCGCGCATGGGTGATCTTCCCTTGCTCTAGCTGCAGTACTTGGACGAAGGCCACCTCGATCCGCCTGCCGGTCGACGGAAGCTCTCCCGTTGGTGTCTGCAACGGGCCGGTCTGTGTCCCGCGCCCGATAAACTCCATGGATGCTCCGTGCTCGTCAGCAATCACATTGGTGGTTTCCACGCGGCTATCGGGGAACGCGCTCGCCCAGCCCTGCATGAATTGCCGAACCCCTTCAGCACCCTGGAAGGTCTGGCCGGTAGCCACATTGACAAACACCACATCTGCCGTGGTCAGCGCGACGGCAGCGTCGAGATCCCGGTCGTTGTACGCCTCGTTCAGTTTCCGCGCCACACTAGCATTGTCTTCCGCTGTCATACGATACCTCCTTGATCAACGAGCCTTATAAACTGAGACCATCACAACCGCTTCTACAATGTGAAAGCATACGAAGGTGTGCCCTGGGCAAGATGACGCCGCGCGATGGGTTCGGATGTAATCATCACCTCGACGCACCAGCTGGCTCCGACGCGGGCATGGCGCCAAGCTGCTGCAGCATGCCCATTGCATCGTACTCGCTCCAATGCTCGGCAACTTTACTGTCGGCGAAACGGAAGCAATTGATGGCCGAAATAGTTATAGCGTTGCCCGTTGCGGGAATCCCCTGAAATTCGTTCTGATGAGTGCCACGAATTGTGAGCCGGCACGCTACACGGTCATTCTCCGCAATCAGATCCTCGATCGTGTGTCGCAGGTCGGGAAAGGCCGCATAGAAGCTCTGCCAGAGCGGCGTGATGGTCTCACGCGTCAGTGGGCCGGGCGTACCGGGAAAGTGAACGGTGTACTCTGGAGTAGACACTTCCGCAATGACTGCCAAATTCCCGCGATCCATTTCTTCGAATACACGGCGGATGGTCACTTTGTTCGCTTCGGCTGACATGTTTGCCTCCTTGATATTCATGAATTGAGAGACGCATGCCGATAAATCATAAGATGCTCTGACTAGCCGCCCCACACCACGCCATGATGCTGAATGCCGCCCCACACAATCCCCAGCGCCACGGCAAATGACGCGAGCCGAACGAACGTTGGGTGATACAGCAGTTGGATCAGCCGCTTCTTGATTGACATAGATTCCTCCTGTGATGTAATTTCATGTGCCGGAGCGCAGCCGGCGTTTACTCGATCATGTTATGGACAGCAATAATCCGTGGCTGTGTCAGCGCGATGCCTTCAGCTTCGATGGTCGGCATGAGAATGTTCGCAAATCGCCGCAGCTTCTCTTCCGACTCCCACACATCGAAGACCATCCAACCGTCGTTCGCGACTGATGCGATGTGGCACAAACGTCCATCAGGTGCCGCGAGTCCTTTGGCTTCCAAATCGTTAAGAATACGGTCGTACTGCTGCGCCGTCATGTCAAGCGCATTCAAGATGAGTGCAATAGCCATGACTGTCCTCCTTGTCAACGAATGTTCGATTCGACACATGTACTCCGGAATCCCGGCTTAGGTGGGCTGGGCCGTCTGCACGGCAACTCGCGTGCTGAAGCGACGGCGCAGACTGTGGACAAGGACGCGCCGCACAATATTCGGGTGGAATAGGCTGGTGGGCGGCTCAATCAGGTTCATGACCTTCAGGAAAGCTAAAAACACAACCGGGTCATGGTGAACGGCGCGATGCACCTGCGCGACATAGGCGTTGATCAATGCGGTTCCACGCGGACGAACTCCTTCGACTTCTGGATAGCGGAAATCCTCGCCTGCCGCTAACTGCCAGGGAATGTCAACGACATTCGCAACTTCGCGGAAGAAGCCGCGCCACATATCATTCAGGTCGCCAGTCTGCCGCTCGCGGAGGCACCGATCGAGCACCTGGGCTTGCAGCGCGCTCGATGTCATGCCCTGGCCGTAAATTGGATTGAAGCTACAAATTGCATCACCTATGACCAGCAAGCCGTCTGGGAAGGCGCGCATGCGCTCGTAATGATGGCGCAGATTGGCAGGGAATTTGTGCAGCATGATATCGCTCAGCGGCTCAGAACGCCGGATGAGCTCGTAAATGTCCGGCGCGGCTAGGCTGCGGACATATTCGTTGAAGCCAGCTTCGTCATCGGGCGCATGGTCACCGCACCAGCCGCCCAGCGTCGCGATCCAGCGGTCGCCCTCGATCGGGAACATCACGGCCATGCGCTTCTCATGCGGTGGGATTGGTGAGATCAGAAATAATGTGTTGGCGAGCGGGTCGGTCGGGTCACGGCGGTAAATTCGGGTGGCATACCCAACATTGATTTTCACGCTCGTCTCAGGCGGGCGGCCATAGCCCAGCCGCTCCAGCCAGCGTGGTGCCGCCGAGCCACGACCGCTGGCATCCACCACCAGATCAGCGTAGAGCGTCTCTGCCGTCAGTTCGCCATGCTGGCGCAGCCGCACACCCAGCACGCGCTTCTGCGTATGATCAGTTACAAGTTCATCCACCGCGCAGCCGTCGCGGCATTCGACGTTCGGACGCGCCAGCACGCGCTGCCGGATGTGCATGTCGAGGAACGGACGACTCATGGTGATGCCTTCCATGCCGCTATGGAAATTAATCTTGTAGCCGCCGTATTGATACCAGCGCGCCTCGCCCATGTCGCCCGGTACCGCGCCGCCTTCGATCAGTGACGGCCGCAAGTCGGGGAAGAATTCCGTCAAAATAGTCGCGCCGCGCGCCAGTATGGCATGCGTATGGCGGCCCTGCGGCACACCTTTGCGGCTCTCCGCGCCGTCAGGCAACTGGTCGCGCTCGATCAAGGTTACACGGTCGAAGTAGTCGCTGAGCACCCGCGCCGCCAACATGCCAGCCATGCTGCCGCCGATCACAATTGCGTGGCGGGAGCCTTGTTCATTGTCCATCTGAGGTGCCATGAGTTCGTCTCCTTGTTTTGATAAAACAGGTTTGTATCTATCACGCGTCGGCGCGCTGCTCGCCGCGCCACAGCACAATGCCAATCCAGGCATTCCAAAGCGGGCTGACGATGAAGCCGCTCAGCAGCGCCGGTCCAAGGATGATCAGGCTGCTGGCATCGAGCACGATCAGGCGGCCGAGATAGAGCACGATCAACAGTGCCGCCAAGAGATAGCCGAGCAGCGTCAGCCCGCGCGGGAACGAACCGCTCGTGCGCATCAATGTGGCAAACACCAGCAGCCCGATGCCTGCCACGCCAAAGGTGAGGAGCCCGCGTGGATCGACGGCGCTGGGCAGGTCGGCAACGGCAGCTAGCGCGGTCGGCGGATGCAGCGCGTTGGCGAGGTCATAGCCGCCGTGGATCGCGCCGCCGAGCACGCCCACCGTTCCGAGCAGCAGCGCCCAGACCGCAAAACCGCCCTCGACCACGCGCACCCGCATGTAGAGGCCGCACAACACAGCGGTCGCGAGCAAGTTGCCGAGCAGCAGCGCCAGCCCGCTTAACAATGGATCATGCAGCACAATGAACGCGATCGAGTACAGCAGATTGGCGGCAGCAGCAGCAAGACCACAGATTCCAGCTAACCGCTCAAATGCCAGATTCGGCTGCGCTTCTGCGCTCATGCGCTTCGAGACGACGTGCGTTGTCATGTTCGTCCTCCTGTCTTAAAGAAACTCGTGTTCATAGAGCACTTTGCTGTTGCATTGCGCCCTCACCCTCGGTCCCTCTCCCGCCGGGAGAGGGAAGCGGCGGCAGCCGCAGGGTGAGGGCATGATGTAAGTGATATGTAAACCGGTATAAAAGCAGTAGGGCTGTCAGGTCTGACAGCCCTACTGTATGCTCATGTGCTATTCAGTTTGAAGCTCACAAACTGCTCACTTGATGCTCACTTCGCCTCCCTGAAGTTCGCGCTGCCAGAGTAGCTCAACGATGCGGTCGACGCCCGCTTTCAGATGCCGCCGATAGCTGCTGAACGGCACGTCAAGCAGTTCCGCAGCCTGCTCCTGCGTTGCGGCTGGCTGCAAATAGGTGTGATACACCGCGCGATACCATTTCTGTTCGCGGGGCTGGGCTTGCATGGTCTCCGCTGCCCCGCGCAGCGCCGCCTGCAATGCGGCTACCCGCTGAGAATCGCTGGCATGCGCGCCCGCCCGATCGAGCACAAAGCGTGAGCGCAGCAGCGGGCTGCTTTGTAGCGCATCTGGACGCATAAGGTTGTGCAGCGCGTTTCGCACCGACTCCTCGAACTCCGGCTGGCTCAACACCACCATCGGCGTCAATCGTGTTGCATGGTGTTCGAGCGGTGCCTCGGCAAGTTCACGCTCCGCCAGCAAATCGAGCCATGCGAGCGGCGGCGTCACGCGCCAATCATGCCCGAAAACAGTGTAGCGCCGCCCGTCGATTTCGAACGCCGCTTCCTCAAGCTGGTCAAGATCCATGTACGAGAACGCTGGCTTCCAGAACTCCGGCGAGGCACACGGCATAAACGTGTACGCCAACCCAGGGGTGTTCATGTAATACATGCCGATGTTAATCGAAATTACGCTTTGGACGGCGGAAACGTCCTGATACGTGTCGCGCGCCATCCAGAAGCGGAACATGGTCGCGCGTTCGCCGTGTCGCAGTGGGGCATGCCGCTGAAGACACGCCCACGCGGCTGCGGTCGCCGGGTCGGCCTGCCGATCAGTATCGCGGGTGTCCTGGAGTTCAACGCGCAGCAGAAAACCAATCGGCTGCTGACTCGAATCGCGGTAAACCGTAACATTGTGCGGTTGGCGTTCCATCCAATGTGCCGCCAGCCGCGCCGATGTTGGTCCTTCATGCTGCTCGACCATGGCAAGCAACGCCATTGTATCGCCCTCAGCCATGCTGTCGGCGGTTATGCTGCCGCTCTCTTGCCATTCCAAAAATGGGCGCACGAACGAACTTTCGCGATGCAGAAAAACGAAATCGAACATGATCCGCTGCTGCTCGTGTCCATGCTGCTGCTGCAACGTACGCGCGTAATACTGGCGCGCCCGGCGGTGTAACTCGGCGTAGCGCGCGGGATGCCGCCAGCGCAGGTCGGCGGTCAGCGCTTCGCGGGCGAGGTCGTGCGGGAACAGGCCGCGTTGCCCGGATTCAATAAAAGACAGGCTGCGCAGCCAATTGAAGATGTCGTGAACATCAGACATATCGAGCATTTCGGCCAGCAGCGACTCTGTCATGCGCCGCACCAGCGCGCATGACTCAAGTGCCGCGCGGTGGGCCGGGCCGGGCGTCTTCTTTACAAAGCGCTCCAACAAGCCCTGAATGACGTTCGGCGCATCCTCAGGCTTGAACTGTGTGTCGTGGCGCTGGGCGAATGTATCGGCCACCAGCGACAGCGCCAGCGGATGGCCATGCGTCCAGTCGAGAATTGAATCGTGCTGCTCTGATGGCAACAGGCGCTGGGTCAGATAGGCGCGACTTTCATCCGGGCTGAGGTTGCGCAACGGGACCATGCGAATGATTTCATGCCAACCCGAGTCGGCGCGCCATGCCATCGTCGGTGGCTGGCGTCCACTGAGCACAATCAGCATGCTGTCGGGCACCTGCGGCAAAAACACATCGCGCAGCCAATCGTCCAGCGGCAGCAACACCTCATACGTATCGATCATCAGGATATGGCGCTCATGTGCAGCAGCGAGCGTGTCGCAGATATTGGCGGATAGCTCAAGCTGCATAGTGCTGCCGATCGTCTGGAGAAAAGCATCTGGTGAAGGATTGATGTCGCGCGCGTCTACATAGGTCGAGCTGATGCCTGCCTTTGTGCAGAGCATGCCGAACGTGCGGAGCAGCGTCGTCTTGCCAATGCCACCAGGGCCGTACACATGCAGCACGCAAAATGGAAATTCATCCGCATAAATCGCCTGGAGAAACACTTCTTGCTCTGACTCGCGTCCAACCACGTGACGCTGACGTACCGCCAGCAGCCGATCCGCCAATCGCAGCGCCATCGCATACCTCCTATTGTTGCCATGCGCCCGACTATCGCATGGTTCAGTCAATGGTAGGAGTGAAATACCATGTATATGTTGCTAGAACAAACGCCGGGTTGCACACATTTTGCACGAACACGCGCCTGGCAGCTGGTCGATCTTCTCATTTTGGAGCAACGCATGTACAGCAGTGTGTTGAGGAGAATGACTGCTACTAAAGCGGTAGAATAAGATTGAGCAGTCTTTTAATTAGAACAAATCAATTATATAATAGTCACATGCTTTTGCAATAGGCATGTTCTTCATGCATTGTAGTTTTTGAGGGATCATGAACGCAAACGTCGAGCGATTTATGGGTTTTGCGGACGTATACGATCGCTTCCGCCCGCAGCCACCGTCTGTTATTGTCGAGGTGCTAACCCAGCTTGCGCAAGTGCAGCAGCCCGCACTGGTGGTTGATCTGGGCAGCGGCACCGGCCTTTCCACCACCATCTGGGCCGGGCGCGCCCGCGAAGTCGTCGGCGTGGAGCCAAGTGCCGACATGCGCAAGCAGGCTGAGCGGCGCTCCACTGATCTGCTGAACGTGCGCTATGTGGAAGGCTTTGGGCATGGCACTGGACTGCCGGACGCATGCGCCGACATTGTGACGATTTCGCAGGCGCTGCACTGGATGGAGCCGGAGCCGACCTTTGCCGAGGTGGCGCGCATTTTGCGCCCCGGCGGCGTGTTCGCAGCCTACGATTGCGACTGGCCGCCGACTTTTCACTGGCAGGTCGAAGAAGCCTACGACGCATGCTTGCAGCAGTCCAATACACTCGAGCGCGAGCACGGCACGGCTAATGATGTGCGCCATTGGAACAAGCGCCAGCACGGCGAACGGATGCGCGCCAGCGGCCATTTTCGTTTCGTGAAGGAAATCAAATTGCATCATGTGGAGCAGGGCAATGCCGAGCGAATCGTTGGCGTGGCGCTAAGTCAGGGCCAGATCGCCGGGCTGCGCAAGCACGGCCTGAGCGAAGACGAGATCGGCATCACAGCGCTGCGCGAGGCGGCGCGACAAGCGTTGGGCGACAAGACCGTGCCGTGGTACTGGAGCTACAAGGTGCGTCTGGCGATAAAATAAACAGCGCGCACGCAAGCAACTTGTCGCGCTGAACGTAGTGGAGCACCTCTTTCTTGAAGGCAATGTTACCTGTCGAGATGCTTCATGAGAAGGAGCGAACCATGACGAATGCAGTGATAACGCACGCGCTGCGCACGCCGATCGGGCGCTACGGCGGTGCGCTGGCCGAAGTGCGGCCCGACGATCTGGCGGCGCATATCATCCGCGCGGTTGTCGAACAGAGCGGCATCGATCCGCATGCGATTGAGGATGTCATTCTCGGCTGCGCGAACCAGGCTGGGGAAGACAACCGCAACGTCGCACGCATGGCCGTGCTGCTGGCGGAACTGCCGCTCGAACTGCCGGGCCAAACAGTCAACCGGCTGTGCGGTAGCGGCCTTCAGGCGGTGATCACTGCCGCGCACGCCATTCAAGCTGGCGAAGGCGATATGTTCATTGCGGGCGGCGTGGAGAGCATGACCCGCGCGCCGTTCGTCATGGGCAAGCCCAACAGCGCCTGGACGCGCGACACAAAAATGTACGATACCACGCTGGGCTGGCGCTTTGTCAACCCGCACATGGCGAACACGCATTATCCGTACAGCATGGGCGAAACGGCGGAGAACATAGCCGAGTGCTACGGCATAACGCGCGTCGAGCAGGACATGTTCGCGCTGGAAAGCCAGCAGCGCTACGCTGCCGCTGCTGCTGCCGGGCGCTTCAATGACGAGATCGTGCCGGTGCCGCTGCCGCCCCACAAAGCGCAGGAACCGCAGATTGTCACGACCGACGAGCACCCGCGCCCCGACATAAGCATGGAAAAATTGGCAAAGCTGCGGCCCGCCTTTGGCGGCGCGGAGCGCATCCGCCCGCTCGATTGCCTGCCGAGCGAGGGCAGCGTCACGGCGGGCAATGCCAGCGGCATCAACGACGGCGCGGCGGCGCTGCTGGTCATGAGCGAGGAGCGCGCGGCGGATCTTGGCTTCGCACCGCTGGCACGGATCGTCAGCACGGCGGTCGCAGGCGTGGACCCGGCGTACATGGGATTGGGGCCAATCCCGGCGACACGCAAGGCACTCGCACGGGCAGGGCTGTCAGTTGGCGACCTGGACCTGATCGAGCTAAATGAAGCCTTCGCCGCGCAGTCGCTGGCCTGTATCAAAGAGCTTGATCTCGACCCGGCCAGGGTCAACGTCAACGGTGGCGCAACCGCGCTCGGCCACCCGCTCGGCGCGTCGGGCGCGCGCATTCTGACCACGCTTGTGCATGAATTGCGACGGCGCGCTTCGACAAGCTCTGCACAGTCTGGCGGGCGCTACGGCCTCGCGACCATGTGCATCGGCGTGGGTCAAGGCATCGCCATGGTCGTCGAGGCAATGACCCAATGACTGGGTGACAGCGACAGCCATGTCATTCTGAATGGAGCGATAGCGGAGTGAAGAATCTCATTGCATCTCGTTGAGACCCTTCACTCCGTTCAGGGTGACATGGTCAGGCAGGGTAACACTGCTTTTCTTCGTCATGCTGAACGCATGTGAAGCATCTCAGTGAAGTATCATTGAGACCCTTCACTCCGTTCAGGGTGACATGGCAGTGTTCAGGGTGACATAGATGGACAAGGAGACATGGCCCCTGCATGCCAGATGCGGTGAGCAAGGAACAGGTCGAAAACCATGATGAACGAACACACGGTTGCGCTGGTCACAGGGGCGGGTTCCGGCGTCGGGCGGGCTGTCGCCGTCGGCTTTGGAAGCAAAGGCTGGACGGTTGGCGTCGTGGGGCGGCGGCGCGAGCGGCTCCATGAAACCGCCGCGCTGATCGAGCAGGCAGGTGGCCATGCGCATATTTTCGCCGCAGATGTTGGTGATTTGGTTGCCGTGCAGGCGCTTCATGACGCGACGGCGCGCGAAATGGTCCACGTAGCGGTGCTGGTCAACGCCGCTGGTGTATACACTGAGTTGCTCAAGATCGAAGAGAGCGCGCCGGAGCGCTGGCTGGAAACGATGCGGATCAACGTGAACGGCTGCTACCTGACATGCCGCTTGTTCGTGCCCGACATGCTGCAACTCGGCTGGGGCCGCGTGGTAAACGTTTCTTCTGCCGCATCGTTGGGCGCGCCCGCTAGCGTGGCGAGCGATTACCAGCTGAGCAAAGTCACGCTCAACTTCTTTACGCGCCAACTGGCTGCCGGTCTCGACGGCACCGGCGTGACGGCCAACGTGCTGCATCCCGGCGAAGTCAAAAGCGAGATGTGGGAAGCAATTCGCGATGCGTCCGGCAGGCACGCCAGCGGGGCGAGCATGCAGCCGTGGGTGCGGCGCGTGGAAGACACAGGCGGCGACCCGCCCGAAAAGAGCTTCGCGCGCATCTGGGAACTCATCGGTCCGGCAGGCGACGGCGTCAACGGCCAGTTTCTCTGGATTCGGGACGGCATGAAGCCGCCCATGCCGACGTGGTGAGCGCCAACTGCAACAATCTGCCTCAAAGTCGTGCTTCTCGTCGTCACATCACCATGGGTTTGATAAATTGAGGAAAGGACAAGATCATGGCACGTTACCGCATGCGCCAACGGCTCATTTCAATTGGCGAAGATTTCGATATCACGGACGAGCGCGGCGAACCAGCGTTTCACGTCGACGGCAAGGTGCTGCGCATTCGTGAGACGTTTGTGATGACTGACATGCAGGGCCGCGAGGTGGCGACGATTCGCGAGAAGAAACTGGCGCTACGCGACAGTATGAACATCTTGCGCGGCGGCGAAACAATCGCGACTATCCGCAAGGCGTGGTTCGCGCCGTTCCGCGACAAATTTGACATCGACGTGCATGGCGGCGATGATATGACCGCGCAGGGCGATATTCTCGATCACGAGTACGAGATTCGGCGCGGCGGCGCGACGGTGGCGACGATCTCGAAGCGCTGGTTTTCCATCCGCGACACCTACGGCATCGAGACAGCGTCCGGCGCAGACGACGGCCTAATTCTGGCGGTCGCCGTCGCGATTGACGAGATGGCGCACGACCCGGATGAGGACAAGGACTGAAACGATCACGGGACTTTTATGACATCACACACCACCATTGCAGTTATTGGCGGCGGCATTCTGGGAAGTGCCGTCGCCTATTTTCTGGCCAATACCAAGGGCTTCGACGGTTCAATCACCGTCTTTGAGCCTGACCCAACCTACGCCCGCTCATCGACGGCGCGCTCGGCGGCAGCGATCCGCCAGCAGTTCAACATTCCGGTGAATGTTGACATGTCGCGCTTCAGCTATGAATTTTACACACATGCAGACACCCACTTGAAGGTTGGCGATCAGCCTGTCGATCTGCAATTCACCGAGCGCGGCTATCTCACGTTGGCGGCTCCACAGGACGGCGCGCGGCTGCATAACGCCTACCAAATTCAGCGCGAGCATGGCGTTGACGTGCGTTTCTTACGGCCAGCGGACATGCAACAGCAGATGCCGTGGCTCGATGTCGAGGGCATTGGCGCGGCGTGTTTAGGGCTGCATGGCGAAGGATGGTTCGATGCGCTGGCGTCCCTGCACGCACTGCGACGCAAAGCGGAAGCACTCGGCGTCACATATATTCCGGCGCGAGTCGCAGGCATGCAAACGCACGGCGAGCAAATCACTGTTATCGAGCTTGCGAACGGAACGCACGTCACGGTTGACACGGTTGTGAATGCGGCGGGCGCGCAGGCAGCTCGAATTGCGCGCATGGCGGGTGTCGATATTCCGATCGAATCGCGCAAGCGCTGCGCCTTTGTGTTCCGCTCCGGCGCGCCTTTGCCGGATTTCCCGAACCTCGTCGATCCGACGTTTGCCGGGCGCGGCGTATTCGTGCGAGCGTACGGCGAGAACTTCATGGCGGTCACGTCGCCCGATCCAGCAAACGACGCGGATACATCGAGTCTGGATGTTGACATGCGCCTCTTCGATGACATCGTGCAACCGGCACTAGCCCGGCGCGTGCGGAACTTTCAGAACATCGAATTGGTGGACGCATGGGCAGGCCATTACGAGTTCAACACGTTCGATCAGAACGCGATTCTTGGCCCGCATGCCGAGCTTCAAAACCTCATGCTGCTGTGCGGCTTCAGCGGGCATGGCGTGATGCATGCGCCTGCCGCCGGGCGAGGCATTGCCGAACTGATCGCAACGGGCGCGTACCAGACCATCGATCTGAGCCCGCTCAGTTATGAGCGCATTCCTGCACATCGCCCGCTGGACGACCCGCAGGCCAGCGAGAGCCGCACTGACGAACGATGAGCAACGCGCTTCAGAATTGCTGGTATACTGCATTGCACCGCACGTGCTGTTACATATTTGCTGTGCCCATGGTGTTCTGATGGAGATTGCAGTTATGCCTGACTCGGATACAGCGTCATTTGTGCCGCTTACGCACACGCCGCTTGATGATGCCGAGGCGCTGCGCCGCGCCGCTGCATTTCACGAGCAGATGCAGCGCCGCCGCTCGGTGCGCTTTTTCTCCGACGCGCCGGTTGCACGCGCCCTGTTGGAGCACATTGTTGCGACGGCAGGCACCGCGCCAAGCGGCGCGAACAAGCAGCCATGGACGTTTGTGGTAGTCACTGATCCGGCGATTAAGCATGAAATTCGCATGGCGGCTGAGGCGGAGGAGCACGCCTTTTATAAGGAACGCGCCACGCCGGAATGGTTAGCTGACCTTGCGCCGCTTGGCACCGACTGGCGTAAAGAGTTTCTCGACATTGCTCCGGCACTGATTGTGGTCTTCCGGCAGCGCTACGGCATCGCGCCGGACGGCAGCACGCGCAAGTTTTACTACACGCAGGAATCGGTTGGCATCGCAACTGGCATGCTGATTGCCGCGATTCACAACGCCGGACTGGTGACGCTGACGCATACGCCAAGCCCCATGACCTTTCTTCAAGAAATTTTGCACCGCCCGCCAAACGAGCAGGCGTTTCTCCTGCTGCCGGTCGGCCACCCGGCTCCTGATGCGACGGTGCCGAACATCAGCCGCAAGCCACTGAATAATATTTTGATCTGGAACAGGAATGAGGATAAAGCGGGGACGGTACCATGAAAACAATTGGGATGCTGGGCGGCATGAGTTGGGAAAGCACCGAGCTGTATTACCGGATCATCAACGAAACGGTCAAGCAACGGCTGGGTGGCCTCCATTCGGCAAAGATTGCCATGGTCAGTGTTGATTTTCACGAGATCGAGCGGCTGCAACACCAGGGCGATTGGTCCCGCGCCGGCGAGGCGCTGGCCGAAGCAGGCAGGTGCGTTGAGGCGGCGGGCGCTGATTTTCTGGTGCTGTGTACCAATACCATGCACAAGGTCGCGCCACAGATTGAGCAGGCGGTCAACATTCCGCTGCTGCACCTGGCCGACGTCACAGCCGCGCGAATTAAACAACGCGACATGCAAACAGTGGGGCTGCTGGGCACGAACTTCACCATGGAGCAGGAGTTCTACAAGGGCCGCCTGGCCGAACGGCACGGTCTGCGGGTGATTGTGCCAGCGCCCGAGGATCGGAGCATCGTTCACCGTGTGATTTATGAGGAACTGTGCATCGGCGTGATCAGTGATGAATCGCGCCGTAAGTACCTGCGCATCATCGACGCGCTGCGAGCACAAGGTGCCGAATGTGTCATCGAAGGATGCACCGAAATCACTATGCTCGTCACGCAGGCGCACACCAGCGTGCCACTGTTTGATACCACCGCGATCCATGCCGAGGCAGCGGTAGATTACGCATTGGCGACATAGCCTACTTATTGACTAAGCGCAGCGTGGAACCAGAAAGATTGTAGTGTGGCTGAAAAGGAACATCCATGGACCCACTTGTCGGCGTAATTATGGGATCGAAATCTGATTGGGAAACGATGGCGCACACGACCGAAACACTCGCGGCGCTGGGCGTGCCGTTCGAAGTGAGGGTCGTCTCAGCGCACCGCACGCCTGACCTGCTGTTCGAGTATGCGGGCGGCGCGGCAGCGCGCGGCCTGGAAGTCATCATCGCCGGGGCGGGCGGCGCGGCACACCTGCCGGGCATGGCAGCGGCCAAGACCACGCTGCCGGTGCTTGGCGTGCCAGTGCAGTCTCGAGCACTGAATGGCCTCGACTCGCTCCTGTCGATTGTGCAGATGCCAGCGGGCGTGCCGGTCGCAACGCTAGCGATCGGGCGCGCGGGCGCGGTGAACGCGGCCTTGCTGGCAACAGCCGTTCTGGCAAATAAATATCCGCAATTCCGTGAGGCATTGGAGCGCCACCGCGCCGCGCAGACGCAGGCGGTTCTTGACAATCCTGACCCGCGCGGGTGACAGGATGACAAGGTGACAGGATGGTGCTGGAGATTGGACTCCATTGTCTATCGTCAGCAATTCTCGGTTCTTGGTTCTCTAGTTTTCTGGTTCTTAGTTTATGATCTTCATCCGCATCTTCGTGTTTGCGCTTGGCGCGCTCATCGTGATTGCAGCGTTGCGCTCGGCGATTGTTACCTTTGTGCTGCCGCGCAGCGCCGCCGACAAGGTGGCGCTGTTCGTGTTCCGCACGATCCGGCGCGTGTTCAATCTTCGCGCGCGCTATACCACAACCTACGCCGAGCGAGACAGCATCATGGCAGCGTATGCGCCCGTATCGCTCATTGCGCTGCTGCTCTTCTGGCTGCTGCTGGTCCTGGTTGGCTACATGCTGATGTTCTGGGCCACCGACAACGAACCATGGAGCGCGGCATTCAAAGTAAGTGGCTCGTCGCTGCTTACGCTCGGCTTCTCGCAGGTCGAAACGATGCCGACCATTGTGCTGTCGTTCACTGAGGCGGCGCTCGGCTTGATCCTGATCGCGCTCCTGATTGCGTACCTGCCGACCATGTACGGCGCTTTTTCCCAGCGCGAAGAAGCGGTGACGCTGCTGGAAGTACGCGCCGGCGCGCCGCCTTCCGCCATTGAACTGATTAAGCGCTTCCACCGGCTCGATCGGCTCGATAAACTGAGCGACCTGTGGGTGAGCTGGGAAGAATGGTTTGCCGTGCTGGAAGAAAGCCATACCTCGTTGGCCGCGCTGACGTTTTTTCGCTCATCGCAGCCCGACCACTCGTGGGTGACGGCGGCAGGCGCAGTGCTCGACGGCGCGGCCATGACGCTCGCCGCCGTGGATATACCGCACGATGCACAGGCCGATCTGTGCATTCGCGCTGGCTATCTGGCGCTGCAGCGAATCGCCAGCTATTTCAACATCGCGTACAATCCCACGCCCCGGCCTGACGATCCGATCAGCATTGCACAGGCGGAATTCTACGCCGCGTACGACGAATTGGCTGTGGCGGTCGTGCCACTCAAGCCCGACCGCGAAGCAGCATGGCGCGCTTTTTGCGGCTGGCGGGTCAATTATGACAGCGTGCTGCTTGGCCTGGCGCAACTTACCATGGCTCCGTACGCGCCCTGGTCATCGGACCGTTCGTTCTCGCTGGAGCAGCAGGAACGCATGAAACAGCGCATCAAGACCGCAGCGGCGCTTGAGCGCGCGAATGAAGTTGTGGAGTAAATTAATGAACATAGGCATTCTCGGCGGCGGACAACTCGGGCGCATGCTAGCATTGTCAGGCTACCCGCTTGACGCGCGCTTCCGCTGCCTCGATCCTGCGCCGAACGGGCCGATGAGCCACATGGCGGAACAGATCGTCGGCGACTATGACGATGCAGACGCGCTCATGCGCTTTGCTGAAGGTTTAGATGTCATCACGTATGAATTCGAAAACGTGCCGGTCGAGACCGCGCGCCAGCTTGCTCAACATGCGCCGGTCTACCCGCCGCCCGAAGCGTTAGAAGCTGCGCAGGATCGGCTGGTCGAAAAGCAGTTCTTTCAGCGGCTCGGCATTCCCACGCCACCATTCATGTCAGTGGACAGCCGCGCTGATCTTGAGGCTGCTGTGGCTGAAATCGGGCTGCCTGCCGTGCTCAAGAGGCGCCGCATGGGCTACGACGGCAAAGGTCAAGCCGTGCTGCGCGCCGAGGCAGATGTCGAATCGGCATGGCAGGCGCTCGGCGGCGCTCCGCTCATCCTGGAAGGCTTTGTGTCCTTCGCGCGCGAGGTTTCGGTGCTGGCCGTGCGAAGCCGCGACGGCGCGACAGCCTTCTATCCGCTGGTCGAGAATCATCACCGCGATGGCATTCTGCGGCTTTCGCTGGCTCCCGCGCCTCATCTGTCACCTGAACTACAGGCGCAGGCGGAGGACTACGCCGCGCGTGTGCTTGAAGCGTTGAACTACATCGGCGTGCTGGCGATTGAGTTCTTTGTGCTCGACGACGGACAACAGACGGTTTCTCGTCTGCTCGCAAATGAAATGGCCCCGCGCGTTCATAACTCCGGTCACTGGACGATTGAAGGCGCGGAGACGAGCCAGTTCGCCAACCACGTGCGTGCCGTGGCAGGGCTGCCGCTCGGCTCCACGGCCATGCTCGGCTACGCCGCCATGGTGAACCTGATCGGCGCTGTGCCAGAGACGGCAGATGTGCTGCGGGTGCCAGGCGCGCACCTGCACCTGTACGCCAAATCGCCGCGCCCGGGCCGTAAGCTCGGCCATGTCAACCTGCGCGCCGACGACCAGCAAACACTCATGGAGCGCGTGGCGGCAGTCGAGGCGTTGCTTAACGAAGACAAAGCAGATTAATTGACAAAACTACGGATTTCCGGGTGAGTACAGGCACAAAGAAAAGAAACTGAGAAGTTAGCCAGCTACTGCTTCGGCGTCACGCCATGCCCGGCGACGATGTGGCCGAGCGTGAGGATTCCACCTTCCTGCCGAAAGCCGCCGTCGAACGGATTTTCGGCCAGGAACAGCGGCGTGTCGAGGTCCACATAGCGGAAGCCGCCCTGCCCGGCAGCAAAGCACGCCGAGGTCGTCATCGCAAGAATTGATTCGACCATGCCGCCGATCATGAGCTGAATGCCCGCCGCCCGACAGATTGCCGCAATGTCGAGCGCTTCCACAATGCCGCCCTTCATCAGCTTGATATTGACGACATGAGCGGCTTGCTCCTGCACCACCCGTAGCGCCTCGCGCGCGCTCGACACGCTTTCGTCGGTCGCTACCGGCGCGCCGCACCAGTGCGTCACCTGCCGCAGACCGTCCCAATCGTCTTTGCGCGTCGGCTGCTCAAACAGCGCCACCGGCACACCGCGCTCTTGTAGCACTGACAGTAGTTCCAGCGCCTGTTCGGCGGCAAAGGCGCTGTTGCCATCCAGAATGATCGGCGCGGACGGCGCAGCTTCATGAATGGCGGACACACGCGCGATATCGAGCGGTAGGTCGCCGGAGCCGATTTTGACTTTGATAATCCGAATACCTCGCGTAACGATTGCCCGCGCGGCCCGTGTGGCCTGCTCAACTGTGCCAGTCGTCACCGTCATGTCGGTTTCCAGGCGCGTGCTGGCACCGCCGAAGAATGCCCACAGCGGCATGCTGGCCTGCCGGGTCAGCGCATCGAGCACGGCGGTTTCAATCGCGCACTGCGCCGAACCGACATGATCGACAATATCGCGCACTGCCATCGCAACCTGCCGCCACTCGCGCGCATCCGCGCCTTCAACAACGGCGCGAGCGGCTTCAACCGCCGTCTGGGCTTTCGCCTGCGTTTCGCCGTTGAACGCCTCGAACGGCGCAGCCTCACCGTAACCGCGTGTGCTGTCGGCTAATTCCACTGTCACGAGCACATTGCGGGCAAGATTCTTGCGCGCCACTGGAGATTCCGAACGGCTCCATCAGCGGGATATCAAGGTTTTCCGCATGAAGGTGGCGAATTGTGGTTGATGAGGGCATGATCTTCTTTCATTGAGTAACCATGAGGTCACTGCTGGCGTTCGAGTGACAGCACCTTCACCACAACATCGCCCTGCCCCTGGTCACAATTCGGCAGGCTATTGATCGTCCAAGCATACTGCCAGTAATCGCGCGATAACACGTTCGGCTGCATGCGCAACGAGTAGACCACATGTTGTGGATAACCAAATAGGGGGTCATAGCTGGCCTGCGTGCTTTGGAACAGGCGACATGCGCAGAGTTGAGCTGAAGGGTAGCATTGCGTGCCCTGCCGCTCGAGCTGACTGACCCATGCGAACAGGTGCGAGGCTGTCCATGTCGCTGGCTGATCGCAGTCGTTCTGCCGCACATGGGTGATGCGCTCGTTGCGTACTTCGATATCCTGCTGGCAGGTGGCAGTTCCAATTTGCTGCTGCACCACAATGCGGTAATTCTGCGCCTTCTGCGCAAGCCACAGGTCGCGCGCCCGCTCAAGCTCGACAGTGCTATCCGACTGAGCAGCCGGTGGAGGCAACACAAACAGGACAGCCACCAATGCGCAACATGCCGCTACAAGCAGCCATAGCCACCATTTGCCGCGCACTCGTGCCATGAGTCTCGCTCCTTGCCAGCCCTGACAGCAACCTATTCTGCGCCCAGGTAGGCTTTCTGCACCGTTTCGTTTTCACGCAAGTTTCTGGCCGTGTCCTGAAGCACGATCCGTCCGCTTTGTAACACGTAGCCACGGTGGGCGATATCGAGCGCCATGAGCGCGTTTTGCTCCACCAGCAGCACGGTTGTGCCTTGCTCGTTGATCTCTTTGATAATGCGGAAAATCTGCTCGACCAGCACTGGTGCCAGACCCATCGACGGTTCGTCGAGCAGCAGCACGCGCGGACGTGTCATCAGCGCCCGCCCGATCGCCAGCATCTGCTGCTCGCCGCCCGAAAGCGTGCCGCCCTTCTGGCTCACGCGCTCGCGCAATCGCGGGAACAGCGTCAACACACGGTCAAGGTCGGCGCGGTAGGCATCATCTTTGGTGTTGTGAATGTACGCGCCAAGCTCCAGATTTTCCAACACCGAAAGACGCGGAAAGATGCGCCGGCCTTCCGGCGATTGGGCGATGCCGAGCCGCACAATTTCATGCGAAGGAGTGTGATCAATGCGCTTGTTTTCCAGCATGACCTGGCCCTGGCGCGGCGACAGCAACCCGGAAATTGTGCGCAGCGTCGTGCTTTTGCCTGCGCCGTTCGAGCCAATCAGCGTCACAATCTCGCCTTCATTCACTGCCAGCGTGATGCCTTTGAGCGCGTGAATATTGCCGTAATAGGTGTGGACGTTTTGTAATTCAAGCAGTGCCATGAACAGCTACCTTCTACTCTGCAGACTGCATGTTCAGTGCCGGCGGCACAGCGGGTGCGTCGCTGGAACCGTCGTGCGGCTGATCCAGCGCGGCGGCAGCGCCCTGCCCCAGATAGGCTTCGATAACGCGCGGGTTGTAGCGAATCTCATTCGGCGTGCCACGCGCGATTGGGCTGCCATAGTCAAGCACGGTGATCTGCTCTGAAATTTGCATGACCAGAACTCATGTCATGTTCGATCAAAATGACCGTGACGCCGAGATCATCGCGCAGCCGCCGGATCAGGTCGGTCGCTTCCTCGGTTTCTTGCGGATTCATGCCTGCCGCTGGCTCATCCAGCAGGATAAGCTTGGGGTTGGAGGCCAATGCCCGCGCGATCTCCAGGCGGCGCTGTTCACCGTACGGCAGGCCGCGCGCAAGCTCATCGGCGCGGTGGTCGAGCCCCACAAATCGCAGCAGATCCATTGCGCGATCAGCCGCGTCGCGCTCTTCTTTTCGGTAGCCTGCCGAGCGCAACAGAATCTGGAACACATTGGTCTTCAACCGCGGGTGCATGCCAACCAGCACATTTTCAAGCACAGTCATGTTGTTGAACAAGCGAATGTTTTGGAACGTGCGAGTGATGCCGCGCGCAGCAATCTGGTCGGGCCGCAACCCAACCAGCGGCTGGCCGTCGAGCATGATCGAGCCGCTGTCGGGCTGATAGATACCGGTGACAATATTGAAAAAAGTCGTCTTGCCCGCACCGTTCGGCCCAATCACGCTGACAATGCTATTTTTTTCCACCGCAAGCGACACATCGTTCACAGCTATCAGACCGCCAAAGCGTTTCACAACATTCTGAGCTTCTAGTAATGCCACGGCTTATATCCTTGTACGTTATGACAATAGCGGAGCCAATCTATTTGATGCCGACGTCGGGATGCACCAAGTTGATATCATCCTCTTCTTCGCCTAACTCTTCGCTTTCTTTCGTATAGAGTTCCGAACGACGGCGTTGCTCCGGCAGAAAGCCTTCGGGCCGAAAGATCGTCATCAAGATCAGCACCAGACCGAACAAAAGGCGCTGGTATTGCACCGGATCAAACGCAGCCGGAATAGGAAGGCCCTGCTGCCGCCAGGTCTGCAATTGATTGGCGAAATCGGGCAGCAGCCGCAGATTAAGCAAGGTAATCAGCGTTGCGCCCAGCACCGCGCCGGGAATGCTGCCCATGCCGCCCAGGATGACCATGGCCAGGATCGAGACCGACTGAATCACGTCGAAGGTCGGCGGGCTGATAAAACGCAACTTCGCCGCGTACAGCACGCCCATAGCACCAGCGAATGACGCGCCTGCCGCAAAGGCAAACAACTTCATGCGCACCAATGGGACGCCCATGGCGATTGCGGCGGTTTCGTCCTCCCGAATGGCCGTCCAGGCGCGACCAATGCGCGAATTGCTGAGGCGGTGGGCCACCATGATCAAAACAAAAACAATCAGCAGCGCCAGCACATAAAAATAGATGCGGTACTCTGCGCCTGCGCCAGGCTCAAAGTTCACCACATTAAAAATCGGCTGGAAGAACAGCGGCGGCTGCCCGATGCTGGTGATACCCTGCGCGCCACCAGTAATGTTTATCGGACGGTTAAGGTTGTTAGCCAGCAGCCGGATGACCTCACCGAAGCCGAGCGTCACAATCGCCAGGTAGTCGCCGCGCAGCCGCAGCACCGGCAGGCCAAGCACTACGCCAGCAACGCCGGCCGCTATCACGCCAAAAATGATAAATACAAAGAACCACCAACTGCCAAGCGGAAATGTTGCGGCGAACGACGGAAAAATACCGGCAGCTTGCGGCGTGCTAAAAATGGCCCATAAATACGCGCCGATGGCAAAAAAGGCGACATAGCCAAGATCGAGCAACCCGGCAAAGCCGACCACGATATTCAAGCCCAACGCCAGCGCAATGAAGATTGCCGCCTGGGTCACAACGTCCAGAAAGCCTTGATTCTGATTGCCAATATATGGCATGGTCAGGCCCAGCACGACCAAAGCAAGCGCAAACTGTAACCAACGTGGAATCGGCAGATAGTAGATAAGCAGCAGCGACGCCAGGAACAGCAGAAAAGCCAACGTCGAAAACGGATTGGCGATGAACCAGATGCAAACCAACACCACATAGGCCACGGCGACGATGTGGGCCGTGTAGCCCTGCCGCAGCATGCCATCAATGCGTTCGCGCAGGCTTGCTCGCTCGGTGGTAGATGTCCGTTTGGTAATGCTCATCGCTCCTCCTAGACCTTCTGCACCGTCGCCTCGCCCAGAATACCCTCAGGACGGAAGATCAGGATGCCAATCAAGATCAAAAATGCGGCAACGCTAGCGTAGTCCGGGCCACTGAAGTTACCATTTGTGAAGATCGTCAGATAGTTGGAGACGAACGCTTCAAGCAGGCCCAGCACAATGCCACCGACCATGGCACCAGTGATGTTGCCGATGCCGCCCAGCACCGCCGCGGTAAATGCCTTGAGGCCCGCAATAAAGCCGATGTACGGGTTCACAATGCTGTATTTCACGCCGAACAGCACGCCTGCCGCGCCGCCAAGCGCCCCGCCAATGAAGAACGTTAGTGCGATAATCAGATTAACATTAATGCCCATCAGGCTGGCAGTCGCGCGATCCTGCGCCACCGCGCGGATGGCCTTGCCAAGCTTGGTGACATTCACAAAATAGTTCAAAATAATCAAGATAATGAGCGACGTTACAATAAAAATAATTGATTGCGTATCAATGCTCACGGTCAAACTCTGTCCATCGCCTGTTGGAATCTGGGCGAGATTGAAACGCTGGCTCAGCCCAAGATTGGGATAACGCAGGTTGAAGTTCTGCGGACCAGCGATCAGGCGCATCAAATCTTGCAGCACCAGCGACACACCGATCGCCGAGATCAGCGGCACCAGGCGCGGCGCGTTGCGCAACGGTCGGTACGCAAACCGCTCGATACCCATGGCCAGCAACCCACTGACCAGCATAGCCAGCAGCAGCGCAATGAGTACGAACAGCAGCGGCGGCATGTTCGCCAAAATGCCGTTTGACGCCAGGTACAGCCCCAAGCCACCACCAACGAACGAGCCAACCATGTAGATTTCGCCGTGCGAAAAATTAATAAATTCCAGAATGCCGTACACCATGGTGTAGCCGAGTGCAATCGTCGCGTACAAAAAGCCAAGCACCAGCCCGTCTATGATCACGAGCGGCAGCACAGCGAGCACGCCGCGGAGCATGTTTGGCTGCGCCGAGGTTGTGCGAAGCAGCAATGCCAATGCGACCACTACCAGACTGAGCAACAGCGCACTGCCAAGCACATAGATAAAAATTTGTCCGATTGGAGCAAGCACCTGCCGCACAGATTGCCATACTGAGCTTTTGACGACGACCGGCTGATTTTGAGCGTTAACTGCCATAGAACCTCGATCTGCTACATCGCGCTCATAAGAAAACTGGTTGTGCCATGTACTAGCGCTTCTTGCGCTGTCGCACTATGCGACTGATGCATACGCGAAACAGAGGATGATGCTGAACACAGGAGGATGGGGATTCATCCTCCTGTGCCATTCGTTATGTCGTTACTGCTGCGGTGGCGCGGCTTCGATCGAGTTCAGGATCTTGTTTTCACCCCACTTGCTGGGATCAGCCGAGACGACCTCGGCGACGAAGTACGTCGCCGGCGCGCGATCGCCATTGGCGTCGAACTGAATCGTACCCGTCACGCCCTGGTAGGTACCGAGGTTCTTTATCGCATCCACAACCTGCTGGCGGGTCGGCTTGCCGTTGGCAGCAATGGCGGCTTTGGCAATCGCCGTCATGCAGATACCGGCCAGTTCATAGGCCTGCGGCGAGAATGAAGGTGCCGCTGCGCCGTATTCCGCCTGGTAATCCTTCGCGAACTGTGCCGCCGCCGGATATTCGCTCGGCGGGCCAGCCACGGTAGTGTAATTCGCGCCGACTGCCGCGTCACCGGCCAGGCGCGAGAACTCCGAAGAGTCCATGCCGTCCGGGCCGAGGAACTTGGCCTGAATGCCACGCTCGCGCATTTGTTGGAGCAGCGGGCCAGCCTGGGAATAAATACCGCCGAAGAATACTACATCTGGGCTAGCTGCCAGAATTGGCGTCAGCACGGCGTCGAAGGCCGACTTCTCCTGTGTGCCAGCGAAACCTGCAACGTTGATACCGTCCTTCTGTGCCGCATCGCGGAAGAAGGTTGCAATACCTTCGCCGTACGCCGTCTGGTCATGCAGCACATACACGCTCTTGGCCTTCAACGTGTCGCGCGCAAAGTTCTCGGCGACCACGCCCTGCACATCGTCGCGACCGACGACACGGAAGGCCGGGTTCGCGCCGAACTCAGTGGTGATGCGCGGGTTGGTGTTGGCAGGCGAGACCATGGCGATGTTCGCATTCTGATAGGTCGGCAGGGCGGCCAATGCCACACCCGAATTCAAGTGACCAACCACACACAGAATGTCCTGGTCGGCTGCAATCTGGTTCGCATTCGACGCGCCAACGTTCTCTGTCGCCTGATCATCAAACGGCACTAGTTCCAGTCCTTTGAAGCCCATCTGCTCGGCCTGCTGCTTCAGCGCCAACTGCGCACCATTGCGGATGGAGATACCCAGCGCCGACTGCTCACCCGAGAGCGGGCTCTGGCTGGCAATCTTGATGGTGCCAAGGTCAAGGCTGCCAACATTCGGCATTTCGCCGCTGGCACTTGCATTGCTGTTCGCGTTCATGTTCCTCATTCGCGTTCATGTTCGCGTTGGCGTTCTCATTCGCGTTCATGTTCGCGTTTTCATTCATGTTCATGCTCGCGTTGGCGTTCTCATTCGCGTTCATGTTCTCATTCGCGTTCATGTTCGCGTTAGCATTTGTTTCGCTGCTCGTATTGGTGTTCGTGTTGGCGGTGCTGCCACCAGTATTCGTACTGGCGGTTGGTGCGCCGCCACAGGCAGCCAGCAGGCCAACCAGCATCGTGGACAGCAACAATAAACTTGCAATTCGCTTCATAAGATCGTTTACTCCTTTGGAGAATACTTGTCCACACATATAGTTTGGAACCGTGTATCAGCAAGCCAGCGCGGGGGCTAGCCGCATACGCCGCTGAAGTACAATGCACCTTGAAAAGAATCAAAGAGCGCGTATTCGGCCATGCGAACAGTGCTGTTCTGAGGGTAAGAAAGCCGATAACCTCCTTTTCACACCCATCAATATATACAAAGACAAGACCACCAAGAACATTGGTAGCCCTGCGTTGGGTGCCTGGAACCATTTCGTCAACAGACAAACGGCTCTATCTGTAACCGGAGATGAAGCTACACGACATTGAGAGATGGTGCGCAGTGTACTCGATGCATATATCTTTGTCAAGCCTTCTAACCATAAAGAAGGAGCATCCGGCTTGCTACCACACGCAACGCGAGGTTTGCACACCCCCCTGCTTTCTGCTATACTTGCCGTGCTGTACGGCATTCTGTTGCGCCACAACATACATGTTTCACAATGGGTAGCAGCATGTTGCAACAATTCATGTACAGATCCTGGAAAGCGAGCGCGATCTGTGCGAGATCGGCCAGCCATTCTTGTGGGGCACCTTGCTCCAGATATTGATTGTTTAACCGCCATGTGGATCCTTCGTGCGCTTCGGCGGCGCAGACCATGCCGACCTTCAGTTTGTCACTGCCGGAACAACGCTGAACAATTCCCCACCTGATGCAGACCCGCGTATCGTGCATGTGGACACCGGCGGCGGACGCTTTGACCACCACCAGCGCGCATCGCGTGAATTGTGCGCCGCTGAGCTTGTGCGCCGCGCCGTTGCGCCCAATGATCTGGCGTTGCAGCGCATGGTGCGCCAGGTCACCCAGATCGATAACGCCACGGCAAAAAACTCGCACGGTTTTTTCAATATCAACGCCTTGATTTCAGGGTACAACCTGTTGTATCCCAACCGGCCGCGCCACGTCGCCGAGGCCATGCTGCCCAACCTTGAGGCGTGGTACGAACATGAAACGCGGCAGATTCGGTTGGAGCAGGCGTTTGCGCGCCGGATTGAGTTTGAAACGCAGTGGGGCCTTGGCATCGCCATGGAAAGCGAGGATGGCGGCTCCAGCAAGCTAGCCTACGGCCATGGCGCGGTGCTCTACGCTTACCGGGACGGCCATGGCTGGATGGGCGTAGCAGCGCAAAGCCGCTCGAACGTCGATCTGTCGCCGGTATACACCGATCTCAAGCACATCGATCATGAGGCCGACTGGTATCTCCATCCTAACAAGCGCTTGCTGCTATGTGGCACTACCAAAGCGCCAGCGCGCACGCGCTCGCGCCTGACGCTGGAAGATCTTTGTGAACGTTATTTGCGGTAATTGGATGTTTAATTGACATGAGAAGCGCGGTGGCACGTTCGCATGGCGCGTGAACATAGAGTCTTTGTTCGTGTACACAAAGCCTTCTTGCAGAGATGTGTAGCTGCGTAACTCGTGTAGCGCACGCCATTGCATGGTTGCAGTGAGAATAAGACACAGCACAGCATAACGTGCGGTGTCTTGCTGTGCAATAGCACTGTTACAAGCAAAACGTGCTATCATCACATACGTGCTATGATACACAAAAGACAAAAGGTCGCATTGGCGGCCTTTTGCACATGGATCGCGTGACGCGGCGGCATAAACCTTGGAAAGAAGTACCTATAGTAGTGGGGAAACGAGGGTATATGCAAATTAAAGATATCATGACCGCGGATGTGGTTAGCGTGCAGGCTGACAGCGCTATTGAGGATGCCGCTCGTCTCATGACGGGTCATCACATCAGTGGCCTGCCAGTTATGGACAGCGACAATAATTTAGTTGGTCTGGTTACTGAGTATGACTTGATTTCCAAACAGGGCAGCACGGTGCGAGAGGTGATGACGCGCGGCATCATCAGTAGCTCGCCGGAGGCTGATGTTGAACAGGTGGCCGCGCTGCTGGCGGATCGGCGCATTCGGCGCGTGCCGGTTATGGATGGCAACCGCCTTGTCGGCATCGTCAGCCGTTCTGATCTCATCAAGCTGCTCGCTATGCGCTGGGTCTGCCATGTGTGTGGCGAGACCGTGCGGAGCGCGCAGCAGCCAGAGCACTGCCCAAGCTGCGGCGCGGGTAAAGAAGCCTTTTCACAACAAACCATGATGCCAGGTATGTAAACACGAACAACTGCTGGCGTGCGGCTTCCGCTACATGCCACAGGATTAAGGAGTGACATGATATGAGTGATTCCAAACGACGGAAGAGCGGGGCCACTGCGGAGCAAAACACCGCAGCCGCGACCAACGGCAACCAGGAGGCGCAGCACGAAACAAATCTTCACAAGAAGATCAGGAGACCATGCGCCAGTACTATTATCAAATGTTGTTGATTCGCCGCTTTGAAGAGCGCGCCCGCGAGATGTACACCAGAGCCAAGATTGGTGGGTACTGCCACTTGAACCTTGGCGAGGAAGCGACGATTGTTGGCCTGATGGCGGCACTGCAAAAAGAGGACTACATCTTCACCAACTACCGCGAGCATGGCTACATCCTTGCGCGCGGTGAGGATCCCGGTCCGGTCATGGCCGAACTATTCGGGCGTGAGACGGGCGTGTCTGGTGGGCGTGGCGGCTCGATGCACCTGTTCGATTCATCAAAGCACTTCATGGGCGGCTATGGTATCGTCGGCGGGCAGGTGCCGCTCGCCACCGGCGCGGCTTACGCGCTGAAGTATAAAGAAGATCCCGGCGTGGTGCTGTGCCAGGCCGGCGACAGCACGACCAACATCGGCCCATGGTACGAGTCGCTCAATCTGGCCAAACTGTACCAACTTCCAATAATCTACTTTATTGTCAATAATGGCTATGGCATGGGCACCAGTGTCGAGGAGCATTCCTCTGAGCCGGACTTGTACAAGAAGGGCGCGTCGTTCCGCATTCATGGCGAGCAGGTGGACGGCACCGACGTGCTGGCTGTGCGCGATGCCGTGCGGCGGCTGCGCGAGCGGGCAGAGAAGGAGAAAGAGCCAGCCATTCTGGAAGTGGTCAGCTTCCGCTTCATGGGGCACTCGGTTATCGATCCGGATCGCTACCGCGATCAGGAAGAAGTGAAGCGTAACCGTCAGCAGTTCGATCCTATTTCAGCCTTTGCAGAGCGGCTGCAAGAGGCGGGCTTCGCTGACGAGGCATGGCTGAAGGAAACAGCCAGCCGGGTGGATCACGAAGTGCAAGCGGCGATTGACTTCGCTGACAAGAGCGAGCCGCCGAAGATGAAAGATTTGTACCAGTACATGTACGCCACCGATGTACCCAATATTGTGAGTGACGCCGAGGAGGAAATGTTCCAGGCCCGGCTCAATGGAGGAGGCCGCTAGTTATGGCAACCGTTACCTATCGCCAGGCTCTCAATGACACGCTCGGCGAAGAACTTTCCCGCGATCCGAATGTCCTGCTTATGGGCGAAGAGATCGGCAAGTTTGAAGGATCGTACAAAATCACTGAAGGGCTGCTGGCTGAGTTCGGCCCCAAGCGCGTGGTAGACACGCCGATCTCAGAAATGGGCTTTGTGGGTCTGGCGACCGGCGCGGCCATGCTGGGCCTGCGGCCGGTGGTCGAGATCATGACGATCAACTTTATTCTGATGGCCGTTGACCAGGTGGTGAACCACGCGTCCAAGATTCACTACATGTTTGGCGGCCAGGCGCGCGTGCCGCTGGTCATTCGCACGCCATCAGGCGGCATTGGCCAGCTCGCCGCCACGCACTCACAGAGCTTCGAGAATTGGTTCGCCTACTGTCCAGGCTTGAAGGTCGTCGCGCCTTCTACGCCATATGATGCCAAAGGTTTGCTGCGGGCGTCCATCCGCGATGACGATCCGGTGATCTTTATCGAAAGCCTGCCGCTCTATGATACCAAGGGCGAGGTGCCTGAAGACGAAGATTACACTGTGCCAATCGGCGTGGCCGAGGTGAAGCGCGAAGGCACCGATGTGACGGTTGTGGCGTACTCACGCATGACTGTGATCGCCATGCAGGTCGCCAAGCAGCTTGAGGAGCAGGGCATCAGCGTCGAAGTGGTTGACCTGCGCTCGCTTCGCCCGCTCGACCGACCGACGGTCATCGAGTCGGTCAAGAAGACTCATCGCGCGGTGGTGATCGAGGAAGACTGGCGCTCGTACGGCATTGGCGCGGAGGTCGCGGCGACGATTCAAGAGGAAGCATTCGACTACCTGGATGCGCCGGTACAGCGCGTGGCCGGACTGGAAGTGCCACTGCCATACGCCGAACAACTTTCGCGCGCAGCTAAGCCCGGCACGCAAGATCTTGTCAGCGCCATCAGAAAAGTGCTGCAAGGCACTAAAAAGGCAATGAAGTAGGTCATGATTGCAGGTCTAGAACACACGAAATGTACTCTAGACCTGCAATGTACCATCTGAAATGTAAAAAGGAGCACAGCGGTGGCCGAAATAACCATGCCACGCTTGAGCGACACGATGTCCGAAGGCACGGTTGGGCGCTGGCTCAAGCAGCCGGGCGACCAGGTCGAGCAGGGCGATATCCTCGCGGAAATCGAGACCGACAAAGCCACGATGGAGTTGGAGGCGTTTGAAAGCGGCGTGCTCCAGAAGATCGTCGTGCCGGAAGGCCAGACCGTGCCGATTGGTGAAGTGATCGGTATGATCGGTGCTGAAGCGCTCGCGGATGGCGCAGAAACGCAGCCGACCGAGGGGCGCGAGGCCAAGCCGCCGTCTGGCCAGGCTGAACCAGCGCCGGTTGAGTCTGGCGACAAGCAAGTCGCCGAAGAACAGGCCAGCAGTACAGCCAACGTCAACGTTCAGCAAGAGCAGACCGCCGGCACGCAGGCCCGGCAGCCAAGCAATGGGGCGCAGGTAACTGACGGTCGCGTCAAAGCATCGCCGCTAGCGCGCAGCATGGCTGAGCAAAACAACATCGATCTGCGGCAAGTGCAGGGTACCGGTCCAAGTGGGCGCATTATTGCTGAAAACGTCGAGGCGTTCATGAAGCAGGGCGGTGCCAAGCAGCCCGTGCAGGCTCCTGCACAGGCGCCAGCCCAGCAGCCGGCCCCGACTCAGATGCCAACACCGTCGGCTCCTGCATCGGCGGGCGAGGTGCAGCCGATGAGCCGCATGCGCCGCGCAATTGCCCGTGCTATGACCGAGTCGAAGCCGGGCGTGCCGCATATCTATGTCACGGCAGAGATCGATATGGGCGCGGCAATGAAGCTGCGCAAGCAGATCAACGACAGCGGCGCGTCGGATGTGAAGATTTCCGTGAACGACATGGTCGTCAAGGCGGCCGCCAAGGCGCTCACCAAGTTCCCGGCGATCAACAGCAGCTACGCCTTCGGGCAGGACGGGCAGCCGGGCATCATCACGCACCAGGGCATCCATGTCAGCGTGGCGGTGGCAACTGACAATGGGTTGCTGGCTCCGGTCATCCGCGATGCCGACAAGAAGAGCATCGGCGCGATTGCCAAAGAAGTCCGCGAACTTGCGGGCCGCGCGCGCGAGGGCAAAAGCAAGCCGAACGACCTCGAAGGCGCGACGTTCCAAACGTCGAACCTCGGCATGTTCGATGTAGTCGAGTTTGTCTCGATTATTACTGTGCCACAGGCTGCGTCGCTCGCAATCGGCGCGGTGCGCGAGGTGCCGGTGGTACGCGAGGGCGAGATCGTGGTCGGTCAAATGATGAATGTGACGATCAGCGCCGACCACCGCGTGGCCGACGGCGCAATAGCAGCTCAGTTCCTCCAGGAACTGACGCGGCTGCTCCAGGCGCCAATGAGCTTGTTGGTGTAAGTTTCTTTCCTTAAACCTGACAGGTTAAGAATACTAACCTGTCAGGTTTATTCTTTCCCCATTGCCCTCAGCACGCGCTCAATCTGCTCCAAATGCGCCCGCCCATGGGCAACGTAATTCTGCAACTGTTGCGCAAGTGTCACTGGCCCGTCGGCGGCATGAACGCCGGTACGCTGCCATGCCTCATCAGGCAGGTTGCGCCAGAACGTGACCCAGCGGGCATGAAGGTTCGCCAGCAATGCCAGCGATGTGCTCAGATCAGCGGCGGATGCATCAGGAAACTGCGCCCATGCCTGCTCGTCATACGGCTTGAGCGGCGGATTGTCCTCGGTTGCAATCAGCTTGCAGCGAATGTAGCTATTCATGTGCGAATTGACCAGGTGATGCACATTCTGCGCGATCGTCCACTCGCTGGGCAGATAGACGGTGGTGAGTTGTTCAGATGAAAGACCGCGAACAGCGTCGGCGACCTGTGCTGGAAGCTGCTCGATCTGATTGATAAGCGCCGCTCTTTGGTCGTTGGTAAGCATCGTCCCCTCCTTTTTCTTTGTTCACATACATAAACAGTGTAGCAGACGTAGCATGCCTTCTGGAATGTCATACTTCATGGCAACATCCTTGTAACCTTGCATGCTAACGTTTTTATTTTTATGAACCTACCTGCATTGAACAAGAAAGAGGAATGCTATGCGACATTATCTGCGTCTGGCCGTCGTATTCGTTCTGTTCCTCGCGCTCGTGCCCTGGGCGCACGCTCAGAACGATCAGCGCTGCTTCTCCGAAACTGGCTTCTGCATCAGTGGGCGCATCCGCGAGTTTTGGGAGCAGAACGGCGGATTGCCGGTCTTCGGCTTCCCAATTGGCCCACAGCAGGAGATCACTATTGAAGGCAAGCCGTACCAGGCGCAAGAGTTCGAGCGCAATCGGCTGGAGTTGCACCCCGAAAATCAACGCCCATATGACGTGCTGCTTGGTCGTCTCGGTGTCGTCCGGTTGGAGCAGCAGGGCCGCAACTGGTTCACCTTCCCGAAGTCTGAGCCACAGCCCGGCTGTCGCTTCTTTACCGAAACCGGCCACAACGTGTGTAGCGATATTCTAGCGGCATGGCGATTGCACGGCCTCGACCTTGGCCAGCCGGGCGTGAGCGAGGCCGAGAGCCTGGCCTTGTTCGGTCTTCCAATAAGCGACGTGCAAACCGAACAAATCGAGGGTAAGCCCTACCAGGTGCAATGGTTCGAGCGAGCGCGCTTCGAGTTGCACCCCGAGAACCAGCCACCATACAACGTATTACTTGGTCTGCTTGGTAGAGAGGTGCGCGACAACGCCGCGCCTGCACCTACGTCGGTGGTTGTGCCGCCTGCGGATGCTGCAAGTGCGCGCCTGAAAGTGCCAGCAGGTTTCGCCGTCCGCATCTACGCCAGCAGGCTGAATAACCCGCGCCTCATGACGATTGGGCCGGACGGCGCATTGTACGTCGCCGAGCGTGGTGCTGGTCGGGTGGTGCGCCTCCAAGACGCCAACAATGACGGACTGGCCGATGCTGTGGAGCCGGTCGTCACGGGCTTGAACGGCCCGCACAGCGTGGAATGGTACCAGGGCGCGCTGTACGTCGCCGCGAACGATCAGGTGCTCAAATGGGAAAACGGGCAGCAAACCAAGCTTGTTGATCTGCCGACTGGCGGTCGTCATACCACACGCACTGCGCACATGGGGCCAGACGGCTCCTTGTACGTATCCGTCGGCTCAAGCTGTAACGCATGCGTGGAACCCGACCAGCGCCGCGCGGCAATCTTGCGCTACAATCTCGACGGCAGCATTCCCACCGACAATCCATTCGCCAACGATCCCGATCCGACGCGCCGTCCAGTCTGGGCCGAAGGCTTGCGCAACAGCGTCGATTTCCTCTGGATGCCGAACGGCCAGTTGTGGGCCAACATGAACGGCAGCGATGGCCTGGGCAATGATGTGCCGCCCGAAGAAGTCGTGATCAACATCGCGAAGGGCGGCTTCTACGGCTGGCCCTACTGCTACACGGCGCAGCTGGGCGTGGTGCCGCCGGGCGCGCAGGAAGTGCCTGATACCGTGCATCCGCTCCCAGGCTTCGATTGCACACAGGCGACGCCGGCCTTGTTCACCGACCTGGCGCACCAGGCACCGCTCGGCATGGCCCGCTATGACAAGGCCCAATTCCCGCCCCAGTACCAGGGCGGCCTGTTCGAAGCCTATCACGGCTCGTGGAATGCCAACCAGACGCCGCGCGACTGCAAGGTGCAATTCGTGCAGGTGCAGAACAACATGCCAGTGAAATCAGAAACATTTCTGACTGGCTTCCGGGCCAACGATCAACAAGAGTGTGGAAGTGCATGGGGCCGCCCGGCAGGCGTCGCGGTCGGGCCAAACGGCGCGCTGTTTGTCTCCGACGACCAAAACGGCAATATCTACCGGATCGTGTACGTCGGACAGTAGCATCCGTCAGACTGTAGGAGGGAGCCGCGACCTTTTTATCTAGTTCAACGTCATCCTTATTAAGGCTAACGAAGCATCTCATTGACACAGCATTGGGGCGCAGTGAGATGCTTCACATACGTTCAGCATGACATGGAGGCCATGGTCACCCTGAACGACATAGGGCATGTTTCAAACCTGCTCCCTATGACTCGGGAGGTTCATGCACCAGGGCAAGCAGAGTAATATCGTCCGATTGGGAAGCGCCGTGTGCAAACGCGTCGACCGCAGCCAGCAGGGCATCAATAATGGCTAACGCCGAGCGGTCGCAATGCTGCCGAATGGTAGCGTATAGCCGCGCCTCCTCAAAGAAGGCCCCATGCGCATCCTGCGCTTCGGTTACGCCATCAGTGTACATAATCAGGCGCGCTGCTGGCTCAAGCGTGACCATCTGCTGCTGCCAACTCGCCCCTGGATCAATACCGAGTGGGATACCAGTGAGACTCAATCGCTGCGGCAACTGCTCGCTGCATCGTTGAAAGAGCAGTGGCGGATTATGGCCCGCGTTCGCATAGATGAGGACGCCGGTAGCGGGATCAAGCACCGCGTAGAATACCGTCACGAACATGCTGGTGTCGGCATCGGCAAGCATACGCCGGTTAGCTGCTGCAAGTGCTGCCTCCGGCGCGTGAGGGTGTTCAAAAGCGTAGGTACGAATAAGCGTGCGCGCAAGCGCCATGAACAACGCAGCGCCGGTTCCTTTGTCCGTTACGTCGGCCACGAGCAGCCCGACCCGACCTTCCGGCAGTTCCAGCACATCATAGAAGTCGCCGGAGGTTTGACGCGCAGGACGCAGGGTCGCCGCGATTTGCCAGTCCGCCAGCATGGGGAATGTGCGTGGCAAGAAGCTTTCCTGAATCTGGGCTGCCAGTGCGAGCTCCTGCTCAACCTGTTGGAGCTCGCGCTCGCGGGCCTGCTCTTCGACGCGGTGGAGTGCTGCGGCAATCTGGGCGGCTAACGTTTGAAGCGTTGGCAGCAGCGCCGCGGGATCGTCGAACTGATACAACTGCGCCATCCAGATGCCGCCAATCGGTGTGCCGCTCTCGCTAGAAAGGATGGAGACGACGATCAGGCCAGCGGTCGCCGGGTGGTCGCTCCACGGCAGGCGGTCGCCGGGACGGTAGACCTCGACCCGAGGCGCGGTGACCACCCACTCCCAGAATGCTGCTGGCGGCATTGCCGTCGGCGGATCTTGCACCAGCATTTCTCCGGTGCTCAGTTGAATAACGAGTTGGTCGTACTGAATCATGGATGGGACATGCTGAGCCAGCACGTCTGGCAGCAAGGCTACATCAGACGGCATGAGCAGGAGCGTGCGGCCAAGTTGTTCGAGATGCGCCAGCTCGCGTGAGCGCTGAAAGCTCCGCTCAGCATCCAGGCTCCAGTGGCGCACGAGGAGACTAATGAAGAAGATACCGGCCAAACAGCTCAGATACGCTCCAATGCCGATCTGCCGTGCGATTGCGGCCATCAGGATGGCTGTGCTGTAGAGAGGCAGGTACGAAACGGCTAGAAATCGCAAGTATTGTTGGGCATTCCCCGCCACCTGCAACGCAACGCCAAGGCGAAGCTGCAACATGTAAAATACGCCGTTCAGCAACACTTGGATCACAAACGCGCTGATCAGCATGAGACCGGCTTTGAGAGCCGTTGCGCCGTCGAGCGGCGGCAGTGGAATGCTGCCACCCATGCGCCAGTACAGGGCCAGCGCACCAAGCAAGCCGAGTGTCGAGGCGGCGATGTTGAACAAGCGGTTGCGAACCGTGTTCCAGCGGTCGAGCGGCTGCGGGCGCTGACGCCAAAAATACGCCGCCAGGATTGCTTCCTGAAAGACATCAATCCAGATCGCGACCGGCCCGATCAACAACAGCCCCGAAGCGACCACAACAGGTTGCAGATTGAACTGTACCCAGCCAGCGGTACCCGATTGGCGCTGAATAAACCGAACAAACGGCACTGTACTCAGCAATATTGAGATCAACGCCAGAATCACGAGCATGGGCCAGGATTGGCGAATCACTGCCCAAGTGGTTGAAGCAGTAAGCCAGGCCAGACCGCCGATTGCCAAGGGCGCGCTGTAGCACGTCCCGACTACTTCGGACAGGCCGCGTTGCCGGTTAAAGGCGTCCAGCGTCGTCAGGCCGGGCCAGACGCGGGCGGCCCTTGCCTCAAGCGATTGTGCGGTGCGCTCCGTGTGTTCAGCGGTGTGTAGTGGCATAACTGTCGTTAGTACTGTGTGCAAGCCGATGATGGACTTGTTCCGATGCGGCCAGAACGCCGCCCATGCGCTGATTGTAGCGTATCGCACGACGCACCGCAATGAAGCCCGTTGGTCATTGGGCATGTGGCTACCGTACAGAGTGCATCATAGCAAGGCTAGATGAAGGGGAAGCGGATAAAGAGCATATGATGCTTATGCTGACGACTGGCTGGCAATCAGCGCGACAAAGACATCCTCCAGCGATGGATCGATCTGCTCGACGCGCACATCGGCCACATCGCTCGCTTGCAGCGCCGCTTCGATCTGTGGAATGCACTGCGCTGCATTATCTACGGTAGCATGGAGCCGCGCGCCATGGGGCGCAACCTCGCCCACGCCAGTCTGGACGACAACAATGTCGCGGGCGCGCTCCTGTGGCGTGCCTTCGATCTCCAGCACGTCGCCGCTGACGACGCTGTGCTTCAGTCCGGCGGCGTGTCGAGCGCGATAAGTTTGCCACCATGCATCATGCCGATCCGATTACAATGCTCAGCTTCATCCATGTAGTGTGTGGTGACAAAAATCGTCACGCCGCCATGCGCCAGGTCGTAGATCAAATCCCAGAACAGCCGGCGCGCTTCCGGATCGACGCCGCCGGTCGGCTCATCCAAAAACAAGACCTGCGGGCGGTGAACGATGGCGCATGCCAGCGCCAGGCGCTGCTTCCATCCGCCAGAAAGCGCGCTGGTCATTGTTTGCTCACGGCCTTCCAAACCCGCTAGCGCCAACAACTCTGTGATGCGCCCCGCTCGTTCACCACGACTGAGGCCGTACACATCCGCGTAGAAGCGCAGATTCTCCAGCACTGTCAGGTCGCTATACAGGCTGAAGCGCTGCGACATGTAGCCAATCCGCGCCTTGATCGCCTCGCTCTCTCGCCCGATGTCATAGCCAAGCACTCGCCCGCTGCCACTGCTGGGTGCCAGCAGGCCACACAGCATGCGGATGGTCGTGGTCTTGCCGGAGCCATTTGGGCCGAGAAAGCCAAACACTTCACCAGATTCCACAGTCAGCGTCACATGGTCGACAGCGGTGAATTCGCCAAAGCGACGTGTAAGGTCGTGTGTTTCGACGGCATATGTTGCGTTCATACAGCTTCGGCCTTCTGTTGATCCGAACGCTGAAGGTACATAAACACATCTTCCATCGTCGGCGCGACGGGCCGGACGCTGTGCAGTTGCGCACCGGCATGCGTTAATATTTCTTGTAGCACTGATGCCTCTAGCGCGACATCAGTTAACAGGTGCAGACGATCGCCGAAGGTTTGTACATCGCGCGTGCCGGGCAGCGATTGTAACGCTTGCACGGCGGCATGGCGCGGCTCGGCAGCAATTTCCAGCACCACGCCTGGCACCAAACGCTGCAACTCGCGCGGCGTGCCGCTTGCCATGAGCTTGCCGGATCGCATAAAACCCACGGCATGGCAACGGTCAGCCTCATCCATGTAAGGAGTAGAAACAAGCACCGTCACGCTGTCGCGGTTCACTGCGTCGCGCAGGATGTCCCAGAACTCGCGCCGCGAGACCGGATCGACGCCGGTGGTTGGCTCGTCCAGCAGCAGCACCTCCGGCTTGTGGATCAGCGTGCATGCCAGCGCAAGTTTCTGCTTCATGCCGCCAGAAAGCGCCTCGGCGCGGCGATTCTGGAATGGCGCGAGGCGGCTGAATTCCAGCAGGCGTGCGGAAAGGGCAGGCTGATCGGCACGCGGCACGCCGTAAGCATCGGCAAAGAAGCGAATGTTCTCGCGCACCGTCAGGTCGCCGTACAGACTGAAGCGTTGCGGCATGTAGCCGATGTGCCGCCGCACGCCTTCCGGGTCGCGGACCACATCGATGTCCACGACTCGCGCGCTGCCACTGTCCGGCAGCAGCACGCCGCACAGCATCCGCAGCGTAGTGGTCTTGCCCGCGCCATCCGGGCCAACCAGCCCGTAGATTTGCCTGCGCTGCACCTGCATGTTCAGACCATCTACCGCAGTGACATGTCCAAAGGTTTTGACAAGGTTCGTTGTCTCGACTGCGAGTAATGTTTCCATGATCATGCTTTCGTCACTCAATAACCACAGCGTCGGCGGGCATGCCGGGCTTGAGCGCATGATCAGGATTGGACAACTCGACGCGCACGCCAAAGACGGTGGTTGCGCGCTCGTCCTGTGTTTGGACGTTGCGCGGCGTGAACTGTGCGTCCTGAGCAATAAAGGTAATAGTGCCTTTGAACGTGCGACCAGGAAAGCTATCGACCGTCACATCAACCTGCTGACCGACACGCGCGCGCCCGATCTCGCTCTCGGCGATGTAAAGCGTCAGCTTGACCGTGTCGAGCGAACCGATTGTCATGAGCGTGGTGCCGGGCGCAGCCTGCTCGCCTTCATGAATTGGGCGGCTAAGCACCAATCCAGCGCGTGGCGCAGTCAGGGTTGTTTTGCTGAGTTGCACATCGACTTGCTGCTGGGCAGCTTTAGTCTGTGCCAGTTGCGCCTCAGCCATCTGGATCTGCTCAACACGAACACCGTTCTGGGCCTCCTCCAGTCGCGTCCTAGCTTGATCGAGTTGCGCCTGGGCCTGCGCAACCTGCGCGGCAGAGTTGTCGGCTTGGGCTTGTAGCTGCTGTGGATCGGCACGTGTTGCGCGGGCGACATCGAGCACGCGTTGAGCGCTGGCAAGTGTCGTCTGCGCCATGGCAACATCCTCGCGGGTTGGCCCTGTTTGTAGCTTGGCCAGTTGCGCCTGCGCAGCGCTGACCTGCTGCTCGGCTGTCTGGACGCCCGTCACCTCGGCCTGGCGGGCTGTGTCATACGCAGCTTGCGCCTGCTGCACAGCTTGTTCAGTACTACGCAGCGCCGCTTCAGCTTGCGTAAATTGGGCTGAGTAATTCTCACGCCCGCCGTCGCTGAGTTTATTGCTCTGCTTTTTGCCGGTCTGTGGATTGGTCGCGTTCGGTGTGATCGGGTCCTTGCCAGTCGATTGCACATAGTCCCAGTTGTACTTAGCTTGCGCGTAGCGGGACTGCGCTTGCGTGAGCGCTTGGACGGCCTGCTGCATCTGCGACTCGGCCTGCGTCTTGGCCAGCGAAAGACGATCACGGGTGGCCTGCAAGTTCGCGTTTGCCTGATCAAGCTGCGCCTGTCCCGCCGCAATGTCCTCCACCCGCGAGCCGGCCTTGACCTTTGCCAGCTGCGCCTGGGCCGCGTCGCGGCTGGCTTGCGCCTGCACCACCTGCGCATTCAATTCTTGGGGATTGTTGAGCATGGTGACCGCGTTCTCATGGGCGGCGGTGGCACCATCGTAAACTGCCTGGGCCTGCGCGACGGCGGCCTCGGCCTGGGCCACTTCCTCAGGACGTGTGCCAGCCTTGAGCTGCGCCAGATTCGCTGCGGCCACGTCGACTGCTGCCCTGGCCTGCGCCAGTTGCGCCTCCAGCAGCGCCCGGTCGAGTTGAGCGAGCGGCTGCCCGGCAGTAACCTCCTGGCCCTCGTCCACCATGAGCTTTTGCACGCGCCCGGTCACTTCGCTGGTAATCAGCACCTGCTCGGCCTCGATCGTACCCGAACCGGTGAGCTTGCCACTTTGCGCCGCGGCGGTGGCGCGCTGGTTCCACCAGTAGTAGCCGCCGCCCAGCAGTGCCGCCAACAGCACAATCGGAACAACAATTCGCGCTCGATTACGCATACCACTGCCTCCAGATCTATAAACAAAGCTGAAAATCTTCATGTATGGTTTGCAAAAAGATCATGCTATTTTCCCTCACCGCGTCTCGCGATGCTCGACACCCCTCTCCCAAGTTGTGAGAGGGGCTGGGGTGAAGGGACCTAATCAAGCCGTTTGCGGAAGCGCATTGATGCAAGCACAATCAAGACGCTGCCAAAGATCGTCAGTGCGATGACTTGCGGCATCAGCATGCTCACGCCGACACCTTTGATAATGATGCCACGCACCACTGTCAGAAAATACGTGAGTGGAATGATGCCGCTGACCAGTTGTAGCACGCGCGGCATGGCCGCAATCGGGTAGATAAAGCCCGACAAGAATATCGACGGCAGCAGTGTCAAAAACGTCAGAAGAAACGCCTCCTGCTGCGTGTTGGCAATCGTCGAGATCAGCAGCCCGATGCCAAGCGTTGTCAGCAGGAACAGGCACGAGATCGCCAGCAGCAGCAGCACGCTACCGCGGATCGGCACGCCAAACCAGAGCGTACCAATCAATAGCACCTCGGCCATGATCAAGAGCGCGACAAACGCGTAGGGTAAAATTTTGCCGATAATCAGCTCGATCGGGCGAATTGGCGTGACAATCAGTTGCTCAATCGTGCCGCGTTCGCGCTCGCGCACGATGGCCGACGAGGTGAGCAGCGTGGCCTGTAGTTGCAGCACCAGGCCGATCAGCCCTGGGATCATGAACACTGCGCTCACCATGTCGGGGTTGTACCAGACGCGCGTACGCACCTCTAACGGCGCTGACACCACGCGCCCGCCCACGCGTGACGCAAGCTGCTGCTGCACATCCGTCGTGAATGCCTGGCCGATCAGCCGGGCCGACGCGAGCGAACTTGAAGCGACCGACGGGTCCGAGCCATCCAGCACGAACACCACCTGCGCGCCGCGCCCACCAACCAGGTCGCTTCCATACTGTGGCGGAACGATCAACCCTGCGCGGGCATTTCCGGAGTCTACAAGCCGAGCCAAATCGTCCTGCGTGCCGACGTAGCTGGTGACGGTGAATTGGCCAGATTGGACAAAGGCGCTGACGAGCTGCCGGCTCTGTACGCTGCGGTCCTGATCGTAGACGGCCATTGGCACATTGCGCACGTCGGTTGTCGCTGCATAGCCGAGCAGCACCAACTGCATCAGTGGCGCGACGAACATCACCGCCAGCGTGCGCGGGTCGCGGAAGATGTGAATGAATTCTTTCCGCATGATCGGCAGGATTCGCGATGGCATTGCCTCGCTCCTTTAGCTAATTAACCAGTCAGTCAATTTTAGGCACATATGCTGATGCTATGGCATGTGCATTATGCTTGACTGCTTGCTTCGAGACCGCGAACGAAAATATCCACCACCGATTCGATAAGCTGCTCGTCGGATGTTGCCAGCGCCTCCGGCTGGTGTAGTAGCTCGCGCGCCATCACTTGAACAATGATCATGCCGATAAATGAACGTGTCGCAATTGTGGTGTCGTGCGGACGGAACAGCCCGCGCTCAATGTTAAGCTGGAGGTAACGGTTGATAACCAGAAACAGCCGTCCAGCGATCATGCGATAGAACAACTCACCAATCTGCGGAAACCGCACGAACGTCCCAAACATCATGCGAAAAAATGCCGCCATACCAGGCGTTTTGAAGATATCGAGATACGAGCGCGCAACCAGCGTAAAGCCTTCGCGTGGCGGCAAATCGAGCAATTGTTCGGGATGCTCGGCCAATTCCAGGATCGTCGCGCGCTCGCGGACGATCGACATGAGCAAATCTTCTTTATCTTTGAAATACCAGTAGATCAATCCCGGTGAGATGCCGCCGGCCGCCCTGGCAATATCTTTGTTTGTAGCCTTGTCAAAGCCCTTCGTACTGAACACTTTCAGGGCTGCATCGAGGATCTGCTGGCGCCGTTCGCCGTTAGATGTATCTTCGTGTTGATCCATACTACTCAGCACACTTTCTTGATTGACCGGTCAAGTAAGAGTATACATCTACTTGATTAGCAAGTCAATCAGTACTCGGAACATGTCATGCAACGTGGTAGTAGTCGGCGGTCTCATGCTGGGAGTTGATCATAGCGGCTCCGCTTTGTGCGCTTGACGGCAAAGGTGCTTACGCCGTCAACTCGAACTTCAATAGTGCGCCGCTCTGTCGCGCCTGCTCATAGGCGCAGCTCATCCCGATAATTCTGCTTCCGATCATGACGATGTAAGCTCGCTATGGCATGGCACCTGTCATGCTTTCAACTTTCCTTTGCCTTAACGTCAGCTATAGGTGCTGCGACAAGGCCGGGATATGCGAGGACGAGGTGCGCGAAGACACGAGCGGCACGCTCCAAGTCCGCCATCGTGACCCATTCTTCATCGGCGTGCGCGGTGGTGCCATTGGGTCCGTAGCACAGAGCCGGTATCCCGCCTTCGCGCACGATGATATTGGCATCAGTAACAGACTTCGTACCGGCCACGGGTAGATCGTGACCAGTCGCATGCCTGTGTGCCGAAGCTAGCGCCGCAACGATCGGAGCATTCGGGGGCACAGTATAGCCGAGACCGTTGCCTCCGAGCTCGACCGTGATCGAGGCCCCAGTTGCCGTCGCAACCGGTTCGGTCAGCGCCGCGAACTCAGCCTCAATCTCCTGCCAGGATCGGGCCGGACCAAAGCGCCGAATGCCGCTTATCCGGGCCTCGACCGGCACGCGGTTATAGAAGTCGCCGCCGTGGATCTCACCAATAAAGAGCGTTTCCGGCCCGAGCAACGGCAGATCGCCTTCCGCCACAAGCTCGCGGTGGCGCGCCCGCAGTCGTGCTGCAACCTCGACTGCAATGTCAATCGGGTTGAGCGTGCCTGCCGTGGCATAGTTCTCATGCACAATCTCCCCCGGCCGCCGGATGGTGATCGTGAAAATCGCTTGTCCCTTGCCAGCAAGAATCTGGTGCTCCATCGGGAATGACTCGGCCACGAGTGCGGCATCACCAAGCACGCCCGACGCGACGAGCCGCCGGAGACCTTCCATCTTGCCGACTGGCGCTTCGTGCAGCGAGTGCGCGGCGACAACCACGTCTCCCTGGAGCACGACGCCTGCCTCGCGGAGCGCCCGTAGCGCTTCGAGCACCGCCGCCATGGCACCCTTCATATCGTCCGCGCCGCGCCCGTGAACGGCCTTGTCCGTCCGGTGTGGTGGAGCATGCGCCGCGTGGATGGTATCGAGGTGGCCGACAAACGACAGTGTTGGCCCATGACCCGCGCCGCGCCAGCGCCCAATGACGCTGGGGCCGCCCGCGAAAGAGCGGTCGATGGTGACGTCCAGATCGAGTTCGCGGAGCATCTCGGCGTAGCGCTCCACCACGGCGTCGCCTGCACCCGTCGGGCTAGGGATTGAGACGAGGTCGTACGTGCGTGCGGCAATGCGCTCGCCGCTGATCGCCCGTGCCACAATGGTCGCTATGCTCATAGTCCCTTCCTTTATCAAAAGGCGCGCGTGAGCCGGCGTGTCCGAGCATTCTTATCATCTTTGTTGTTTGGTTACCAGCATATGTTTATGGATGGAAGTGCATCAGGCCGGCAGCGACCGCAGCACGTCGCGTGCCGACTCAAGCGTGCGATCAATATCGGCCTGGGTGTGCGCGGCACTGACATGGTTGCGCTTGAGCGCCACTGGCAGCATGAAGATGCCGCGCTCGCACATGCGCTGACGGAACCACAGGTCGCGGCGCGTATCGTTGCGTAGCAGGTCGGTGTAGTTTTCGATCGGCCCTTCCATGAAGTAAGGCACGAACACTGAGCCGAACCGTGCTATCGTCATCGGCATACCCAGTTCGCGGGCGATATCTTCGATCCCCTCGGCGGCCTGTTGGGCGAGCGCAAAGCAGTGCTCGTGGACTGCGCCGCTCTCAAGCTCGGCGATTGTCGCGAGCGCGGCGGCCACACCGACTGGGTGGCCGTTGTACGTGCCAGCGAACAGCACGCCACCTCCTGGGCCGAAACGATTCATCAATTCAGCTTTGCCGACCAGCGCAGCGATTGGGTAGCCGTTGGCCATGGCCTTGGCGAAGGTGCTCAAATCGGGTGTGACGCCGCAGATCTGCTGGTAGCCGCCCAGGCCGTGCCGGAAACCAGTGATCACTTCATCGAAGATCAGCACGATGCCGAGTTCGGTGGTCAGTTCGCGCAGCGCGGCGAGGAACTCAGGCCGCGGCAGCACGCAGCCGATGTTGTGCGGGATGATCTCGACCAGCACCGCCGCGATCTCATCACGGCGCTCGCGCAGCGTCTCGCTCAGCGCCTCGACATCGTTGAACGGCAGCACCAGCGTGTGCTTGATCACCTCGGGCAGCATGCCGAGCGACATGCGGATCTTTCTGGCCGATCTTCTCAGGCGGGCTGATGACGTTCATCAGCACTGCGTCATGCCAGCCGTGATAGGTGCCCTGGAATTTCACGATTGTGGTCGTCCGGTGGCGGCCCGCGCGAGCCGTATTGCCGCGTAAGTCGCCTCCGAGCCGGAGTTCGTCAGCAGCGCGCGCTCAGCGGATGGGATCAGTTCGGTGAGCTTCTCGGCTAACTCAACCTCGATGTCAGTCACACCGACGCCAATGATGTCGAGCCGTTCGATCACAGCGCGCACCGCGGCATTCACCCTTGGGTGATTATGACCGAGGATGAGCGGCCCAAACGCGGCATGGTAATCCAGATAGGTCGTGCCGTCAGCGTCGGTGAAGTGCGCGCCATGCGCTTGTACGACCGCCAGCGGCCACGCGAGACGCCGGTTGCCGGAGTTCACACCACCGGGAATGACCCGATTAGCCCGCTCGACTAAATCCGCCTGTTGGTGCGTCAGCGCCATGGGTTGTGCTCCTTGCTCGGTAGAGAGTGGATGGAGGACGACAAAATCCAGAATCTATGATTCGCGATCTGAAAAGAGGTCGGCCAGGCGCACACGCAGCGACTGGGCATGGTAGATCGTCAGCCGCGCGGCGGCCTCGGGATCGCGCTCTTGTAATGCCCCAAGAATTGCGCCATGCTCACGGTTCGAGGCCTCCATCGTGTGCGGTTCGAGGGCCGTGCCGGTGCTGAGCAGGTACATATCGGTGCGCTCCTCGTTGCGCACCACGAACTCCGTGAGCGGGGCATTGCCCGCTGCCACACCGACGAGCCGGTGAAAGGTGCGCGAGGCCCGCAGAAAGCCAGCCACGTCACTCATGACGACACTCGCCTCGGCCTGCTTCAGCGTTGACACCAATTCGGCGAGCTGCTCTTCGCTAGCGTTGAGCGCGGCCTGCCGCACCAGAAACGGCTCGACCGCCTCGTTCGCCACGAACATCTCCACAAATTGCTCGCGTGTCACGGTGCCGACGTACAGGCCGCGCCCGCCGCGTGAGCCAATCAGCCCCTCATGTTCGAGCAGCGCGAGCGCCTCACGCACCGGCGTGCGGCTGATATCCAGCATGGCCGCGAGTTGCTCTTCCACCAATGGTTGGTTCGGGCCGATCTGCCCCAGCAAAATAGCATCCTTGATCGCGGCGTAGGCCAATTCACGGTAGCGCGGGCCGCGGCTAGTGATAACAGGCTGAAGTGATGTGATCACGAGTAGCAGTTCCTTCAGACTATGAATGTTCTCGCGAAAAACGGTCTTATGTGTTGCTGTAGGATAACTTTGTATGTAGTATACAGTGGTTCAAGAGCCTGTCAAGAGGCAATTATGCTTGTTGTTGGCTTTTATCATGAAAAAGACGGGATATTAGCAATAATAGAGGTTATTTCTGTATACAATATGAGCATAGTGATCTTGACACTGCTGCTATACTGTGGATCGCCACCATGTTTGTATACAGTTCCTGTTCCAGTATAGTAGTAGGCCTGTAATCATAGAGTGTTATAGGCAACGAGATGGAGCCACAACGGGCACAGCGGCACCCCAGTCTGATGGCAGATCATGGGCGCAGCCGAGGAGTCGAGATGCGATTGCGAAGCGCTGAATGGTTTGAGGGCCGTGACGAGATCGGGTTGCAGGCGCGATCAGTGCTGCGCACGCTCGGCTGGTCGCGCGAATTTTTCATGGGCAAGCCGGTGATTGGGATCGCGAACTCGTGGAGCGAGTTGAATAACTGCAGCCTCAACCTGCCGGATCTTGCGGCGGCGGTGAAACGTGGGGTGATAGCGGCGGGCGGTGTTCCACTCGAATTCAACACGATCTCGCTCGGCGAGGAGTTGATGAAGCCAAGCGCCATGCTGTACCGCGACATGATGGCGATGGAGGTTGAGGAGACGCTGCGCTCCTACCCGATTGACGGCGTGGTGCTGTTGTGTGGCTGTGATAAGACCACGCCAGCACAGTTGATGGCGGCGGCGACTGCGAACTTGCCCGCCATCCAGGTGTGTGCTGGGCCGAAGCAGGCCGGGCGCTGGCGTGGCATGGAGATCGGCTCGGGGACCGATCTCTGGCACTATTGGGACCAGTATCGCTCCGGTAAGATCAGCGAGGCTGATTGGCAGGCGCTCGAAGCATGTTACTCGTGTGGTGTCGGGACATGCAACACCATGGGCACCGCTTCAACGATGACTGTTCTGTCTGAGGCGCTTGGCATGATGCTGCCCGGCACGGCGACGATACCAGCGTCGGATACACGGCGTCTCGCCGCTGCTGAGCAAAGTGGCCGGCGGGCGGTTGAGTTAGTACGGGAGCACAGCCAGCCCGCCCAGATCATGACACGCGCTGCCTTCGAGAATGCGCTGCGGGTATACACGGCGATCGGCGGTTCGACCAACGCAGTGATTTACTTGCTGGCGATAGCCGGAAGGTTGCGTGTGCCGCTCACACTCGATGATTTTGACCGAATCTCACGCGAAACGCCCATGCTGCTCGACCTCCTGCCGAACGGCGCACGGCTCATGGCGGATTTCGACGCTGCGGGCGGTCTGCCCGCGCTCATGGCACGCCTGGCGCCTGCGCTCAACCGCGAATGCATGACCGGTGAGCGGGCAACCGATTGGGGCCGTGTTGCCCGAACATGGCGAGAATTCGCCGATTATTCGCCCGCTCGACGCGCCGCTCCAACCTTCCGGCGCGTTGGTGGTGCTGCGCGGCAATCTCGCACCGCGCGGCGCAATCATGCGCACAACGACAGCTTCGCCACACCTCTTGCGGCATCAGGGGCCGGCGCTGGTATTCGATCTGTATGCCGACATGCTTGAGCGGATCGATGCGCCCGACTTGCCGGTCACCGCTGAGACGGTGCTGGTGCTGCGCAACGCTGGGGCGGTTGGAGTGCCGGGACTGCCTGAGTGGGGTCTATCCCGATTCCCAAAAAGCTGCTGATGCAGGGCGTGCGCGACGTGGTGCGGATCAGCGATTTGCGGATGAGCGGGACCAGCAGCGGCACGATCGTACTGCACGTCACACCCGAAGCCGCAGTGGGTGGCGCACTGGCCTTCGTGCGCGACGGCGACCTGATCGCGCTCGATGTGGCTGAGCGGCGGCTTGAGGTGTGTGTACCGGAGGATGAGCTTGAGCGCCGACGTGCGGGCTGGACGCCACCACCGTCAGCACACCGACGCGGTTATCCCCGCCTATACGCCGAGCATGTGCTCCAGCCCGACGAAGGATGCGACTTCGATTTCCTGCGCCCTGGCTCCGACGACGATCTGCCATTTGTCGCGCCGGTGGTTGGACGTTCGTAGTGTATTCGGCTTAGTAGTAGTGTATTCGGCTTAAATGACAGGTGAGCGCCATGGACAGTATCCGTTTCGGCGTCATTGGGATGAACCGCGGACAGAGCTTTGTGAAGGCGTGCCGAGCTGTGGGCGGTGCCGCTGTCACGGCGCTGTATGATGTCGATGCCGAGCGTGTTGGAGCGGCGGCAGCACAGCTCGATGCGCAGTCCTTCACCGCTTTCGATGCTTTTCTGAATGCCGATATCGACGCGGTGGTCGTCGCCTCGCCGCTGCCCTATCACGCAACGCAGGCTGTTGCTGCGCTCGCGGCTGGCAAGCACGTGCTCAGCGAGGTGACCGCATGCAGCACCCGCGAAGATGCACAGGCACTCGTTCGCGCCGCACGCGCCAGCAGCGCCGTCTACATGCTTTCTGAAAACTACCGCTACCTCGATGAGGTCGAGTTACTCAAGCGGATGTACGACGATGGACGCTTCGGCGAGGTGTATTTTGGTGAAGGCGAATACTTGCACGACTGTCGAGGGATTTACTACAACGCGGATGGATCGCTGACATGGCGTGGTAAGGGCGGGCTGGGCGTCTACTGCACACACAGCCTTGGCCCGCTGCTCTACATTCTGAACGACCGGGTCACCAGCGTGAACGCGCTGGCAGTACCTGCTGGTAAATTCGACCCGCAGGTGATAACGCCCACGCTCCATGTCATGCAGATGACGACCGCAGCAGGGCGAATGCTGCGGGTACGGGTCGATCATACCTCGCCGCGCCCGCACCAGATGGCTTATTACGCGCTTCAAGGCACCAACGGCAGCTACGAAGCATGGCGCGGCTTTGGAGACGCTAGCAAGGTCTGGCTCGACGACGAGCACGAGCCGTCGTCGTTTCACGCGCCAGCACAGTGGCATGCACTCGGTGACCAGGCGCAGCGCTACATCCCGGATCGCTTGGCCGCCCCGCCCGAGGCGCGGGCTGGAGGGCATGGTACGAGCGAGTACTGGTTGCTTCAGGAGTTTCTCGCGGCTGCACGAGGCGAGCGCCCGTCGCCAATTGACGTCTACACCGGCCTTGATTACACGCTACCCGGCATCTGTGCGGTCGAGTCTGCTAACGAAGGTGGAATGCCAGTCATCGTCCCTGACGCACGCGAATGGATCGGCCAGAGTCCGTCGTAACTACCCATACGTATTCATGTCTGTATGAGAGGAGGCAGATGATGCGGTTGGCGAACAAGGTTGCGCTGGTCACTGGCGGCGCAACGGGCATTGGCCGTGCTATCGCATTGCGCTTCATGGAGGAGGGCGCGCGTGTGGCTATCGCCGACATCAATGAGGCTGGTGGGCAGGCGACGGCTGCGGAGATCGGCGGAGTCTTTGTTCGCTGCGATACTTCTCAGCCTGAAGCGGCATGCGAGGCGGTTGCGCAGACGGTTACGGCCTTCGGCGGGCTTGATATCTTAATCAACAGTGCGGCGCACCTGGGTGGCTATCATGATGTCGCCGCCATGCCGGAGGGCGAGTGGCGCGCAGTACTGAGCGTAAGCCTCGACGGCGTATTCCACTGCTCGAAATACGCCCTACCCGAGCTGGTTCGGCGTGGTGGCGGCTCGGCCGTTTATATTGCCTCAATTGAGGGCATGTTGGGCGTAGCTGGTCACGCGGCGTATGTTACCGCGAAGAGCGCACTCTTTGGCTTGAACTCGCTCGATGGCGATTGACTTTGGCCGCTATGGCGTGCGCGTCAACGCGATTAGTCCCGGCATCATCGACTCAGGCCGGCCCGATATCGAGCAGCGCAAGCAGAGTGCCGTAGCGGCGCGCTTCTGGCGTGACATGACCGTGCTTGAGCGGATGGGACGGCCTGAAGAGGTGGCGGCTGCCGCCCTGTTCCTGGCCTCCGATGAGGCATCCTACATCACCGGCCAGAATCTTGCCGTCGACGGCGGCTGGACGATCGGCCATCTACCAATTCCGCAAGACTGATTGTTAGGAGAACTAACTGATGACTCGCGAACACCTCGATCTCTGTGGCCTGTGGCGCTTCCAGCCTGACCCGGCAAATGAGGGTGAACTCACAGACTACCCGTTGCCTGCCTACGACGATAAGCGCTGGCGCGAGGTAATGTTGCCTGACTGCTTCGACACGCTCCGTCCCGACCTTGACTGCTATGAGGGAGCAGGCTGGTACCGCCGCACGGTACATGTGCCGACCGCATGGCGTGGCCGCCGGGTGGTGGTGCGCTTTGAGGGTGTCAATTATCACGCCACCGCCTGGCTCAACGGCCAGCGTCTCGGTGAGCACCGCGATGGATTCCTCCCGTTCGAGTTTGACGTAACCGATGTGCTTGACTTCGACGGGCCAAATCTGCTTGCCGTCCGCAGTGATAACATGCGCATTGCTGGTGAGGTGCCGGGCCGCGAACGTGGCTGGCGGCCCTTTGGCGGTATCCAGCGCGAGATCGAGCTTGTTGTGACTGACCCGCTGTACCTCGACCATGTCGGCATCACTGGCGAGGCTGATGGCAGCCTCCATGTAGCGGTCGCGATGCGCAACGGGAGAGGCGCGCCGGTCGATACCGACATCGTCATTCGCGTTGTTGACAGCAATGGCGCGGTCGTCGCTGAGTTGAGTACCGAGGCAACTCTCGATCCGGGTGCGACAGCAACGCTGAAGCTCAGTGAAGCCGTGGCGGATGTGCAGCCATGGTCGCCCGCCACGCCATTGCTGTATACTGCACATGTGGAGCTTCGCGTCGGCAGTCAGGCGGTTGATGCTCAGGCGATCCGCTTTGGCTTCCGCACGATGCGGGCGGAAGGTGCGCGGCTGCTGCTCAACGGCCAGCCGATCTATCTGACTGGTTTCAATCGGCACGAAAACTCGCCGCGGCGTGACATGGCCGCCGATCCCGAACTCGCTCGCACCGACCTGTTAGCGATGAAGGAGTCTGGCGCGAACTTCGTGCGGCTGTGCCACTATCCGCACCACAGTGCGACACTCGATCTGTGCGACGAATTGGGCATGCTGGCGATGGAGGAGATTCCGCTTTATTGGTGGAGCGGCTACCAGGAGGGCGAGCAGCAGCACGCCGAGAAGCTCGATGCTGCCAAACGCCAGCTCCAGAAGATGGTGCGGCGCGACGTGAACCATCCCTCGATCATCTTTTGGTGTGTCAGCAACGAGACCCACGAGCAACACCCTGAGGTGGCTGAGGGCAACCAGGAGCTCGTGCGCTTCACCAAGCAACTCGATTCCACTCGGCTGGTGGTCCATGTCAGCGATCACTGGCGGCAGTACCCTAGCTTCACGCACGACGATGTGATCTGCGTCAACGCCTACCCCAGCTTTCATCGGCGCGGCCTGGATGGGGAGCACGATTATGATCTTGCCGAGTCAACCCGCTTTTGGCGTGACGGGCTCGCCGCGTTGCACGAGCGCTACCCCGACAAGCCAATTCTCGTGAGTGAGTTTGGCTACGGCTCGTTCGCTGGTGTTTTTGGCGGCAGCTTCGGTGAGGACACGCACGCGCAGGTGCTCGAAGCCGAGTTTGCAGGGATGGATGCGCCCTACGTCTGTGGAGCGACGATCTGGTGCTGGGCCGACCATGCCTGGCCACCAACCACCTTCGCCTACTGCCGCAACCTGGCGATCAGCCCGTATGGCGTGGTCACGCGAGATCGGCACCGCCTCCAGGCATACTGGGCAGCCCGGCGGATGTTCCGTGCATGCCAGGGCATGCAGGAACCACCGAGGCGCACGAGTCCCGATCCCGGCCCGGCAGGCTATCCGGTAACGATGGTCCGGCCCAATCTCGAAAACATTCCGGAGGTGCCGTTTCCCGTGGGCTTTTCGATCCGCACGCTTCGGCCAGACGAAGGCGCGTTGTGGACCGATATCGAGCGCGATGCCGAGCGGTTCTTTCCGATCGGCGATGATCTATTCCAGCGGCAGTTCGGCGGCGACAAGGCGGCGGTGCAGTGGCGTAGTTATCTTGTCACAAACGAGCGAGGTGTTGGTGTAGGCGTGATCAGCGCCTGGTACAATCGCGCGTACCATGGGCAGGATTCCGGTATGATCCACTGGGTTGCCATCCGGCCTGCGTACCAGGGGCGGGGCTTGGCGAAGGCCATGTTGGCCCACGCGCTGCGCCAGATGAGTCAATGGCACAGCCGTGCCATGCTGGACACGCAGACGCGCCGGCTGCCGGCCATACAGTTGTACCTCGACTTTGGCTTCGTGCCGGATCTGACTGAGCCAGGGTCTGATATTGGCTGGCGTGAGGTGGCGGCGGTCCTGTCACATTCCTCCTTAGGCGAGCTGCGTAGTCAGCCATCCTAGAGCATATCTGTACTGTTTCATGACGTTGGCGCAAGCCCGCACCCTGCGACGGCTTCGACAAGCGCACCGCAGGCACGCTCAGGACCGGCCCCGACGCTGCCGCGCCACCCCGCTCCCGCTGGGAGCGGGGCCGGGGTGCGGGCAAACGGATACGCTCACCTTGTGAAACAGTACACATATCCGCAATGTATGATAACGTCAGTTCGGGATAAGCAAACAGAAATTGCGCTCCAACAACGGTTTCATGGCCCTTTTGCTCAAGGCAACCAGCAAGAAGGCAGCATCCGCGAGCGACAGATCACATTTTCCAGTTTTTCTCATTTCTCTCTGCATTGTGATGCCAAAAACAGAGCCTCTTATCCCGAACTGACGTTATACACGTTCTATCCTGTTAGCGCGCATCGCACCACGCCAGCAACAATTCTGGCACGTCGTCATAGATCACGTCTGGCTTGATCGGGCCACGCTCCACATCCTCCGCCGTGGAGACGCCGGTGAGCACCAGCACCGTCGCGAGGTCTGCGGCCTGCGCGCCAGCAATGTCGGTGTCGAGCCGGTCGCCAATCGTGAGCGTGCGAGCCGGGTCGGCATGCAGCAGTTCGACGGCGGCATGCATCATGGTCGGGCCGGGCTTGCCAATCACGGACGGCTCCACATCGGTTGCGGCCTGTAGCAGCGCCAGCAGCGAACCGGTGCCGGGCAGAAGTCCGATTTCGTTCGGAAGGGTGCGGTCGGGATTGGTGCCGACGAACGCTGCTCCGGCGCGGATGGCCAGCGCAGCAGTGCGTAACTTGGCGTAGGTCACCTCAATGTCCATGCCGACAACCACATATTTTGGCTGCTTGTCATCCGGCACAAAGTAATCATCACCGAACAGCGCCTCCTGCAACCCCTCCATGCCGATCGCAAATACCGGCGTGCCGCGCGGCGCCCGCTCCTGCAGATAATGCCGCGTCACGGTCGAGGATGTAATCACGCGCGCCGCTGGAACATGCAGGCCCATGTTGGCGAGCTTTTGCTCGTACTGCGCGGGCGTTAGCGTGGAATTGTTGGTCACACAGGCGTAGGCGATGCCCTGCTCATCGAAAAAGTGTAGCAGCGCGTCAACACCCGGCAACGCGGTGTTGCCCCGATAAAGCGTGCCGTCCATGTCGAGCAACACGGCGGTGTAATGGTTCAAGTTCAGCATAATTCCTCATAACAGCAACAAGGTGACAAGGTGACAAGATATTTACGAATGCCGAATTGTCATCTTGTCAAGATTACATGCGCTCCGGCGCTTGAATACCTAACAGAGCCAGCCCGTTCTTCAGCGACTGCGCCGTGGCAGCGACGAGCCGCAGTCGCTCCGCCCGCACGTCCAGCTCAGCCTTGATCACTGGACAATCACGGTAGAAGCCCGAAAGCGCGCGCGCCATCTCGTAGCACCAGTCGGCAATCACAAACGGCGCGTAGCGTTCGCCTGCCTCGCGCACAGCACCGGGTAGCCGCGCAAGTTGCTTGATCACCGCAACTTCGGAGGGATGCGTGAGTAGTTCCGACGAACGACGAAGGACGGATGATGAAACTGGCTCCTCTCGTTGGTCCTTCGCCGTTCGTCGTTCGTCTTCAGCCGCTCGTCGCAGAATCGAACGGCAGCGGGCATGCATGTACTGAATGTACGGCGCGCTGTTGCCTTCTAGCGCCAGCATGCGATCCCAGTCAAGTGTGATGTTGCGCTTTGGATCTTGATACAGGTCGTTGTAGATCACCGCGCCGACGCCGACTGCCTCGGCAATGGCGTCCTTCTCTTCTTCCGACAAATCACGGCTGGCCTGATCGACCACGGCACGCGCGCGGGCATGCGCCTCGTCTAACAGCGACTCAAGGTACAAGACGTTGCCGCGCCGCATAGAGAACGGCTCGCCGTTGGCGTTGAACACCGTACCAAAGAAGATATGTACCAATTCAGTGTCATGAGCGTAGCCAAGCGCGCGCACGAGCGCAAACACCTGCCGGAAATGCAATTCCTGCGGCTGGCCCACCACGTAGATAATCTTCTTCGGATGATATTCATTTTCGCGGTAAATAACCGTGGCGAGATCGCGCGTCAGGTACAGCGTGCCACCGTCGGAGCGCTGCACTAAAAACGATGGCAATTCTTTGTTGTTCTGGTCGCGCACACCCTGAACGACCAGCGCGCCGCCGGCATCCCGCTCGGAAACGTCAAGCTCCTCGACCTTGGCAATCACATCTGGCAGCATATCGGCATAGAAACTCTGCGCCATGTTGGGTGTCAAAATCAACGCGCATACGCTTATAGCTGCCCTGGTTGGCGCGGATGGTGGCGTCCACCATCCACTGCCAGAGTTCGCGCGCCGTCGGGTCGCCCTGCTCCAGCTTGAGCGACCATGCCCGCGCTGCGTCGTCGGCGTTGGCCGCGTCGGCGTTGAAGTCTTCGCTATCAGCATCGCCTGCACCAATCAGGCGATTGTAGCGAGCATACATCTCTTCAAGCTGCGCCAGGATAGCCTCACCTTCGCCTTCTGGTCGTCCAAAGCGCTCGACAGCGGCAAGCAGCGTCCCGAATTGTTTGCCATAGTCGCCCAGGTGATTGTCAGCAATGGTTGTGTAACCAAGCGATGACAAAATATTGTTGAGTGACTGGCCGATGATAGTGGAACGCACATGCCCAATATGCATGCGTCGGGCAATATTAGGCGAAGAATACTCAACAATGACTTTCTCACCGGCGCCAAGATCATCGCTGCCGTAGCGCACGCCTCGTTGCTCAATTTCCTGGAGTACAGCCCCAGTCAGCTGCTCCGTGTCAAGTGAGAAGTTCAGGAACGGCCCGGTGGCCTGCACCTTCGCAACGAGCGAATCGGGGCCAAACTGCAATGTGTCAGCTAACTGCTGCGCAAACTGCGGCGGTGGCGTCCCGGCGACCTTAGCGGCCCGGAAGGTGGGAAAGGCCAGATCGGCCGCAATGTTGGCCTTGGGTGGCGAAAGGTCTATCATGTCATCGGGAACGCGGCCCGTCGCACGGATCGCCTCCCGTATTTCTTGTTCAAAACGGTCAAGCGCGTAGTTCATCTACTCTCCTGCAAAGTCGTGTGCAAAAAACAACTACACGCAAGTATATGTTGAGTACGGCGGTATCGCAAGTTATGACGAGAGCGTATGCGCAAGAACTCCGCGGGATGCACAAGCTGCCGGTACATGTCCTGCGGAGGTTCGAGCGAAGATTATTTGTTACAAGCATGTTCGCGAAGATGACATGTGCGATGTTAATCAAGCGCGCCGAGTTGCCGCAACAGGCTCAGATTATCAACAATGCCACGTTCCTCCTGCACCTTGCCCTCCACAATATGATAAACAGTCATGCCAGACACCTGCACAGCCATTCCGCGCGGCGCGACGCCAAACAATTCGCCATACTGATGCGTGGCGTGGTAGGTCCACTGCACGACCGCGCGATTGCCGTCGACAATCGGCTCTTCTGCCTCGATATGCATGTCGGGGAAGCTCACAAATGTCTGTGTCAACGCCTGTTTGAATTGCTCGGCTCCATGAAGTGGCGCGGGAAAATGGCTATATGTGACGACGAGATCCGCAGCAGCAAGTTCATCGACAATGCTCTGGCCACCAGCGTTCCATGCCTGAATGAAACGCCGCGCAACAGCTTTGACATATTTGGTTGACATGATTAACCTCCTTCACATGTTGGCACGACCTGGCAATTGTTTGTGAACAAGCCGCCAGACGCGAACATATCAATTAACAAGCGAGACTGATTGTTGCTCAGTCTCGCTTGTGAACGTTCTTTATTGATGATAGTGCAGGTGTTCATGCGAGTGATCGGGCCAGTGCTGGTGTATGTGGGTGTGCGGCTGGCCGGGTGGAGGTAATTCCTCCGGCGTGTGGGTGTGCGTCCCGCCGAGGTGCTTCGGATGATTGTGGCCGAACCAGCGGTTGTCCGCACAGTAGTTCATCACCAACAGGCTCTCACCATGGTGCCAGCGCCTGCGGAAGATATCGTAATTCTTCTTGCTCTTGGTGGCTTGCTCTTCCTCGGTCAGGCTGTACCATTCGCGATGCGGGTGCTTCTCAACGCGCGCGGCGATTTCGGACACAACGACAGCGCTATAGCCAGCCGCTTTGATAAAGAAGCTGATGTAAATATCAAGCAGCCGGTAGAAGCGGAACTTCTCGTCGAACCAACCAATCTCATGGAGCAATTCGCGCCGGAAAGCCATCAGATAGCCTTCAATCGCGTCGACCTGCGGGCCGGCGCTTTCCTGAAACTCCTTCAAGTCCTCGGTAACGAGACCATACGGCCCGACTACGCCCACCGTCTCGTCGGTCAGCGCGTCCTCAATCGGCGTCCAGATGTCGCCCTGTAGCTCGATTGAGGTGTCGAGTAGCACAACGCTGCGGCCATGACTCGCCCGCAGTGTGGCATTGCGCCCGGCAGCAAAGCCCATGTTGTGATCGGCGAACAGCACCGTCAGCGGCATTGGCCGTCCGTCGCTGTCATGGAGGCCATTGCGCGCAAGCTCCTGCAGGTACGGCAGCGTATCATCGGAGGAGCCATTGTCCACGATGACCACCTCGATGTCTTTGCCATGGCGGTGGCGTGCAATGCTGTTCACACAGCGCTCCAAATCGGCGCGGCTGTCACGGGCCAGCAGGTTGACCGAGAAGGCATGCGCGTCTGGATCGTCGCGCCCATCTGGCACATCAGCAGCATGCGAAATCGTGATGAACTCTTCCTCCACCGCGCGCTGCTCTGCCAACGAGCCGCCGGGCGTGTCTCGCACGGTGTAGCCGGCCGCATTGATTTGCTCGCGCAGGGCGTCAGCCTCAGCGTAACGCCCTTCATTACGTCGCGCCGCTCGCTGCTGCACCAGCATGGTGATGGCGCCTGGCAGCGCGACTTGCGCGCGACCAAGCGCGAGTGCCTCCCGGCCTGCCATGTCGAGTGTTGGCTGTGTCGCCTCGTCAAGAAATTCGCGCAAGCACAGACCAAGCACACTATCCCAATCAAGTAGCAGTGCCAGCGCATCGGCGGCTGCGACCACCGGCCCGCGCCTGCGTAGCAAGTCCCATGAGGTCGCCAGCGCCTGCGGCATGTTGAGGTTATTATCGATAGCCGCAATAAAGCGCCGCTGCCACTGCGCCACAGGAGTTTCAGCATGCTCATCGCGGCTAGCGGCGAAAGATTGAAGCCGCGCACGCCAATCTGGTCCTGTTGCATCAGCTTCCGCAGCCAGTCGCAACAATGCCAGCCGCATCCGCCGGAGGCCCGTCTGTGCGGCCCGCAGCGCGCCAAATGTAAAGTTGTTCCGGCTCCGGTAATGCACTGTTGCGAACAGATAGCGTAGCGCCATCGGCTCGAAGCCGCGCGCCTCAATGTCCGACAGCATGTACACGTTGCCAGTTGATTTCGCCATTTTCAGGCCGTCGGCGAGCAGGTGCTGCGCATGCACCCAGTAGTTGACAAATGTTTCGCCGGAAAAGCCCTCGCTCTGCGCCAACTCGCCCTCGTGGTGCGGGAAAATGTTGTCCACGCCGCCGGTGTGAATGTCAAAGTGATAGCCGAGGTACTTCATAGACATGGCGCTGCACTCGATGTGCCAACCGGGGAAACCACGACCCCACGGGCTATCCCATGCCATCTCGCGATTTGGCTCAGCCGCTTTCCACAGCGGGAAGTCTTCCGGGTTGCGCCGCTGCGTATCTACATTTTTGTCGCGCACGCCTTCGATGAGTTGCTCAAGCTCATTGCCGGACAAGCGACCGTATTCAGGAAAACGATGCACATCGAAGAACACATTGCCACCAACACTGTAGGCCAGCCCTTTATGCTCAAGCCCCTGCACAATCGCAATCATCTCAGAAATATGGTCAGTCGCGCGCGGGAACATGTCAGCCGGCAAGATATTCATGCGATCTTCGTCATCACGGAAAGCCGCTGTGTAAAAGGCAGCAATCTCTTGTGATGTTTTGCCTTCTTTGCGCGCCTGGGCCAGCATCTTGTCCTCGCCCTGATCGAGCCGCTCAACGCGCATGTGGCCGACGTCGGTAATGTTTTTGATGTGCTGAACCTGGTAGCCGTGATACAGCAGGACACGCCGCAGCCAATCAGCCATGAGAAACGTTCGCAGATTACCGATATGAATATAGCGGTACACCGTTGGACCACAACTATAGATTTTGGCGACTTGCGCTTCGATCGGCGTGAACGTCTCAAGACGTCGCGTCAGCGTGTTGTACAGCTTTAGCATGGAAACATCCTCATTTGCGTAATGCTTACATGTATTATACGCCGCTTGTACAGCCATAAATCTCACGTCATGAGGCGCAGCCTGCATCTTGGTTGGAGTACACGGTAAAAATGTGGTATTCTACAGCATGAATTCGAATGTGCATGAGAAGGAACATGTTCTATGGCAACAAAGATTATGTACGCAGGTGGCACTGTTGTGGTTATTGGAGCGGCGTTGCTCGGCATCGGTCTTGCTTTCTTCATTGCGGGGGTAACGTGGCCAGCCATTGCGATCTATGAAGGGCGCACCTACGCCACTGTGACACAGATTCAGTGGGAGTGTCACATACTACGCCTCATGGGTCTGTACATCATAGGCGGGGGCGCGCTTATTGCCGTACTTGGTGCGGTCATGGGCTTTCTCGCGTACACGCGCCGTCGCAGTGAGACGATTTAGCTGTATGCCATACATAGCACCATGAGGTTATCGAGAGATGATGTATCACAAGGGGAAAGAAGAGCTACATGAACGAGCGTAACAACCTAGATGAACCATACGAACCACCAACTGAATGGTGGCGTCACCGTGTTGTGATACCAACACTCATAATACTGCTCGTTCTCTCGCTGATGCTCCATGCCTTAACCCTTGCATCGTTGCTTCGCGTTCGCTCGACAGCCATTGGTCAATTGAATGCATTCAACGTCTACATTGGGAAGGTCGCGCAAGATTCTATCGACGTGAATATACCGCTGAACCAGTCGATACCCATCCGCGCGTCTATTCCAGTGAATCAACAGCTTACCATTCCGATCAAGACCACGGTGCCGATTAGCCAGAGCGTGAATGTTTCAACACCACTTGGAGTATTGCCGCTCCCAATACAGATGAATTTTCCAGTGAATTTGCAAATACCAGTTGTGATAAGTCAGTCGGTGGATATCAGCACAACCATTGCGCTGAATACAAATGTTCCAATCTCGGTTCCCATTAGTGACACACCTCTGGCAAATTACCTCCAGCAGTTGCGCGAATCATTGCAACAATTGGCAGATAATCTGTAGTGTAGGACTTTGTCCTAATAACACAACGCCGAGGGCAAAACCCTCGGCGTTGTTGTGCATGTTGCATGTATCTGTTACGCCAGTGCCATCTCGCGGCGCTTCTGGTCGCGCTTGCGCTCGTCGGCGTTCAACACCTTCTTGCGCAGCCGAAACGTCTTCGGCGTTACCTCGACAAGTTCATCGTCGCTGATGTACTCAATCGCGTCATCAAGACTGAGCACGCGCGGCGAGTCCAGCCGCAATGCATCATCGGCGACGGACGAACGGATATTGGTCAAGTGCTTGCGCTTGCACACATTCACCTCAAGATCGCGCTCGCGGATGTGCTGGCCGATAACCATGCCCTCATACACTTCCATGGTTGCGCCGATGAAAAGCTGCCCACGATCTTGCGCATTGTGAAGGCCAAACGTTGTGGCGATGCCACTTTCCGAAGCAATCAGTGAGCCGTTGGTGCGGGTGCTGATCTCGCCCGCAAGCGGCTCGTAGCCAAAGAACAGCGTGTTCATCAGCCCTTCGCCGCGCGTTGAAGTCAGAAACGTCTGGCGGAAGCCGAGCAACCCGCGCGTCGGCACATGAAACATCAGATGCACCAATCCATCGTCGCGGTAGCTCATGTCGCGCATGATGCCACGCCGCTGGCCCATGAGTTCGATCACCGTGCCCTGGTACTGCTCAGAAACCTCGATCTCAACCTGCTCGATTGGCTCCAATCGCTGGCCGTCCACCTCTTTGAAGATAACCTCCGGGCGCGATACCTGAAACTCGTAGCCCTCGCGGCGCATGGTTTCGATCAAGATCGTCAGGTGCAATTCGCCGCGCCCGCTCACCGCAAACGCATCAGCTGTGTCAGTGTCTTCCACCCGCAACGCCACGTCACGCTCTGTTTCCGCATACAGCCGCTCCCGCAGTTTGCGCGAGGTCACATAGGTGCCGTCCCGCCCGGCAAACGGGCTGGTGTTGACGCTGAACGTCATGCGCACCGTTGGCTCCTCGACCGAGATCAACGGCAACGCCTCGGGGTGCTCGGCGTCGGCAATGGTATCACCGATCATGACATCGGCAATACCAGCGAGCGCAATGATATCACCGGCCTGCACCTGATCAACCTCTTGCCGATCCAGTCCATTGAACACAAACAACTGGTTCACTTTGGACGGCGTGATGGTGCCGTCGCGGCTGATGTGTGCGACCGACTGTCCCTTTGTCAGCGTGCCGCGCCCGAGCCGCCCGATCAACACCTTGCCTTTGTACGAATCGTACGACGTAGTAGTCACCAGCAGCTGCGCCGGGCCTTCCGCCTCGACATCGGGCGGCGGAATTTGATCGAGGATCGCCTGAAACAGCGGCTCCAGCGTATCATGGATTTTGAGCGGCGAACGGCCTGCGCGGCCGCGCAGGCCATCGGTGTAGATCACCGCAAACTCAGCCTGTTCATCGTTCGCGCCGAGATCCACGAACAGGTCAAAAGTTTCATTAACCACATGGTTCGGGCGAGCGTTCGGGCGATCGATTTTGTTAACAACCACAATCGCGCGGTGGCCTGCTTGCAGCGCCTTGCGCAGCACAAAGCGCGTCTGCGGCATCGGGCCATCCACCGCATCCACCAACAGCAACACGCCATCCACCATGTTCATCACGCGCTCAACCTCGCCGCCGAAGTCGGCATGGCCGGGCGTGTCCACGATGTTAATCTTGATATCGTGGTAATTGACCGCCGTGTTCTTCGCCAAAATCGTGATGCCGCGCTCGCGCTCAAGATCGTTCGAATCCATCACCCGCACGGCGACATGCTGATTTTCACGAAAGATATGACTTTGGCGCAGCATTGAGTCCACCAATGTGGTCTTACCATGGTCAACGTGCGCAATAATAGCAATGTTACGAATATTCTCTCGTTGCATATCTACCCAAAAGAAAAGCTCAGTAGGTGGCTGACACTTTTCATACAAACGCCCCGACCATGCTGGCCGAGGCAGTGCCAATTGCTTCTAGCTCCTTATATTGTAGCACATGAGCCGCCATGCCGCCAACATGCGGCAGAACACGTTTTTGATGTCAAGCGTCTAATGTACAAAAGCGAACCTTCTCCCAACAAAAGTCGGCAGAAGGTTCGCTCCTTCCTTTGAAAGCCAGTGTAGGCGTACCTATGCTGTGACCTGGTTATCTTCCATCATGGATCGCGTCCACTCAATTGTTTTTCGCAGATTGCCCTTCAAGTCCGTGGATGGCGTCCAGCCCAGCAACTCGCGCAACAGGGTGATATCACCAAGCTGATGCGGGCGGTCGCTTGGGCGCATGCGGGCCGGGTCTTGCACAATTTCGATTGGCTCCTCCAGATTGTCCTGAATGGCCTGGAACACCTCGCGTACCGAGAACTCCGCACCCGTTGCGACGTTCACACGAATCAACCCGTTTATCCGCTCGGCGGGCACGTTTGCCAGGCCGAACAGCGTTGTCGCCACATCCTCAACATAGATATAATCGCGCTTTGGCTCAAGATTGCCCAGCTTGATCGCACGCGCGCCCGATACAATCTGCTCTAGCACCTCTGGAATGAGATGCGGATTGGTCTCGCGCGGGCCGTAGACATTGAACAAGCGCGCGATCACACAGTCGATGTTTGTGCGGCGCTGGAACAGTTCGACTAACTGCTCGGTCATGTGTTTCGACACGCCATAAATATCTGTCGGACCCGGCGGCAATGTCTCAGGCAGTTCGCCATCTTTGATCGGGTACACTGCGCCGGTAGAAGCAACTACGACCCGCGCCGGCTTGGCTTGCTTACATGCTTCCAACACCGAAGCAGTACCTTCTACATTCACGCGCACAGTTTCTGTGGGATGCGCGTTGCAGTAGGGGATGTAATGAATGGCTGCGAGATGAAACACAACGTCCGGCTGAAAGGTGGACATGGCCTCGGTTAAGCGCTCGGCATCATTCAAGTCGCCTGAAACGTATTCAAGCTGTGTGGCGGCTTGCGGCAGGTGCGCCTCTTTCCCAGTTGAAAAATTATCATACACAAGCACATGCCACTGCTCGCGCACCAGGCGCTCCACCAGCGATGAACCGACGAATCCTGCTCCGCCTGTGACAAATGCACGACGATGTTCCATGATCAATCTCCTCTCGGATGTTATGCTGCGTTGCTTTTCATGCATAGTGCAGCGCGATATGTGTCAACGGTTTTACGAGCGACGGCAGCCGGATTGTAGCGCTGACAGGCGATCTCGTGCCCATGTGCTCCCATTGTGTGGCATAGCTCCGTTGATGAGAACAGTGCTGCCATGCGGTCAGCGCATGCATGTTCGTCCTCAAACTCAACCAGAAAGCCATTCTCGCCGTCGATCACCATTTCTGGAATGCCGCCAACACGCGTAGCGACAATCGGCTTGCCAAGCGCCATCGCTTGTGCTAACGTCGTAGGGGCTGTTTCCTCGCGAGAAAAAAGCACAATTCCTCGACATTGACGCATTTCTTGCACCAGCCGATCGTTCTCGACATGACCAACGAACGTAATCGCATCCTCAAGCCGGAGCGTGGCCACCTGCTGGCGAACCTTCTGCGCGTATGCTTCATCAGGCGTCGGGCCGACAATCGTGAGGCGCGCGTCCGGCACTTGTTGGCGCGCCAACGCGAACGCGCGCACAAGGCCGTCTACATTTTTGCGCGGCGTCATCACACCGGCAAATAAAAGATTGTTACCAAACGAGTTATGGCTGGATGTTTCAAAAAAGCTTTGTGCAATCGGGTTAGGAATGCTTACGAATTGGCCGCGTACCATGCTGCCGAGCGCCTGTGCATCATAGTTAGAAATTGAAATAACGGCGCGTGCATGTTCCAGCACCCGCTCAACTCGTGAGTTAACCAGACGCGTGCGCAGCCGTGTTTTAAGTGAAGCATGTTTTTTCAAGCGCGCTTCGGTGTGTACAAGCCCATGAATAGTCACCACGGCCGGCATGTTGGTTTGGATCGCCACATCGCCACGGCTGCCGATACCCTGCCCATGCACGATGGTAGCGCCCACTGCCGCTGCTGCGCGCCGCGCCGCACGCGCCTCCAGGAACGTACGCGTCAATGTGCGGAATTGTCGCTGCCGATGAAGATACCAGATCTGCAATTTATCGTTTACCTGCTTCTTTTGTGGTTGGACAATATCATCGCGGAAGGCGAGCACCGTAATGCGATCAACACCATCTTGCGCGCTCAGCGCTGGCGCGAGAATGCTTGTGACCGCTTCAACACCTCCAACAACTCTGTTTTCATCGAGAGGATACGGCCCAATCATCAAAATATTCAACGGCAACACCGATGTCATTCTTTCCTCGTTTCATCACTGAACAGCACATATCAAAGTAGAAATACTACAGTTCCCCGTAGATACACATGGGCCGCGCCGGTCAGGTTGCAGAGCCGGTATATTTTCTCTTCAGCACCATCAAACGGTTCTTTTACCATACGCATTTCATATTGCAATAACATTAACATGCCGCCACTACTGAATTACTTTTTCGTCATATTGGCAACATCTACGCTCGCGCGTCTCAAAAAAGTGCATCACCATCATCACTATCATTGTGAACAAATGTTAAAGGAAACCACTGGATGATGAAAGTCTTGTCATGATATGGTTATGCCAGACATGCAGTGCTTCATCATTGTGCGATCGCCAATCGCCTCAGGGAGAGCTATGCAACACCCAACCCGTACATCACCGCAGCGAGCCAGGTGGCTCCGCCATTGCAGTGTTCTGCTCGCCGTCGGCATGCTTCTCGCTGCCGTTCTGTTCGTACAGGAACTGCCGCGCAGTTATGCGGCACAGCATGCGCCAACAACGCCACCAGTAATTGGCAACGCGGGGGCTGTGCAATCAAACGCATTGCAGCCACGTATGTACCTACCATTTCTGCAGCAAAGCCAGGCGACAGCAGCGCCAACCACAACCCCACGACCAACAACTGTGTCTCAGCCGCCCACCACTCTCACGCCCATGCCGCCCGACATGATGGAACCGATTGCGCCGGACTGGGTGGCTACCTGTCCCGCTGATACCGTGCCATTTGAAGCACAGGCATGGTGGATGAATGATTTCGGCCATGTTCATCTCGGCTTCTGCGCGCCCAAGGAGCAGCACATCAGTGGCCGCTATGCTGTCAAAGTGCGCTTGGTCCTGCACAACAATCCTGGCATACTGGCGCTGCTGCAAGCGCAAATTGACGATAGTACTTTTGTGCAAACCGACAAAGTCGGCGTGACATGCCCTGTTGATCAAACATGCGCATGGAATGACGAGGTGGCGATTGAGACCTCCGATTTTCCAAATGACGGCTGGCACCATTTGCGCATCCGCGCTGTGGTGAAAGAGCCAGATGGCAAAGAACTTATCGCCACCAATTTCATCCCGGTGTATTTGAACAATGGCAAGCCAGTGGCAGATTTCCGCGACTCAACGCTGGGCGGCACCACTGACTACCTGGCTGGTCGGGGCTGGTACACCGACGTCAACTATACATGGTCTGCGATCTTCAATCCGCCGACCGCGGGCGAGCGAGTCAACGGCATCTACACAGTTACGGTACGCCCAGTAGTGACCAGCAATCCACAGCCGATTAGCCGATTCATCGTGAAGCTGGATGGCACGCACACCTCAGCAGGCGAAACGGTGTACGACGGCCCTGGCACCTCCAACAAATCTATGACCTTGAGCATTGATACAACAAAGCTCGCCAACGGCTGGCATTCACTGCTCGCGCGTACCGAGGCCGGCAATCAGGCGAGCACTGGCTGCGCACAGTGTTCCGGCGAGCCGCAGATTCATGCGGGCGTCACCAAAATCTGGTTTTACGTGCAACATTAGCAGACACATACATCACCATGAAGGCAGTACGACGAATGTGCGTTCCTGCCGCATTGCCTTCATGGCGAAACCCACTGAACAACAATGTTACTGCCGCATCAACGGGAGATACACACGCGTTCCGGGGCCGGCAACTGCATTGCTAATAGTCACCGTCACAGCCGAAGGACTTCCAAGCGCCGCCTGTGTCGGATCGCTCAGCACGAGGCTGAACGTCTTGTTAAGCGCGTCATCATTCTTGATCAGCGGCACCGTTACCATGCCACTGGTTTCTCCTGACGCAAACGTCAACGTGCCGCTCGTCGATGTGTAATCAACGCCAGCCTTTGCCGAGCCATCAAGCGTAGCATAGTTCACCGTCACCGGCTCGGTAGACGGCGCGTTGAGTTCCACTACGATATTCGCCATGCCTGCGTTCATCGACGCGCGCATGTCGGACGTGTTCGCCTCCACCGTCAGCGGCTTGAATACCGCCACGTAGATCGTCGGCACAGCAGGCGTGACGACCGCACGGGTTGGCTCCATGGCTTCATTGTGGCCTTCGTGGCGCGGCCAGTAGCCCGCCGGAATGCGGCGCATAGCAGCCGTATGGCTCTGCGCGCCATCCGCCCAATGGTCGAAGACCATCCACTGCCCGGACGCATCTTGCTGGGTCGGCGTGCTCACGTTGAATGCGTAGCCTTCCCATGAGGTGACCGTGCCTGCGCCATTCACAAGCGTGTCATCAGCAACCAAATGCATGCCGGCTGGCTCAGTTTGGAACGACAGATCGACTAAATGCGGCATTAAATTCTGGGTTGTTGTATATGTCAAACCCTTCGAGTCAACTGCGCCAAGCTGAATTTCAAGATACGATGACTTTGACGCACTCAAACCTTCCGGCTCTGTCATCGGGATCACGATGTTATTGCCCCTAGTTGGGAGCAATTCTTCATGTGTGTGTGTGTCATGGTGACGCAGCACATGCCATGTGAGTGCAGTATCCGGCAGCGAGCCATCTTCTGGATCAGTGGCGCTGCCGCTCAAGGTCACCGACTCTCCAACCTTGAACGTGAAGTCTGCGGCAGGTGACAGAATAGTTGGCTGTGGCGGTGTGTTGCCAACATCGATGCGCAACGTGTCCGGCTGCGACTTGTTGCCTTTTACGTCTTGCACCACCAGTTGGGCCGTGTAACTGCCGTTTGCGCTGTATGTATGTTGTACAGTCGGTGTGTTAGTCGTTTCGGGTAGCTTTCCGTCGCCGAACGTCCATTGATAGGTCAGCTTGTCGCTTTCAGGATCACTGCTACCTTCCCCGCTGAATGTCACAGTCAATGGCGCGGCGCCATAGGTTTTGTCAGCTGAAATTGCCGCCGTTGGCGCGCCGTTAAGCCCCTCAGTATACACAATCCGGCGCAACTGACCACCGCCGTTGTAGACACCATAGTACAGCGCCTGGGTCATCTTGCCTGGATGAACAGGATCAGGTGCCGGGCCAAACGTCATGGTGGTGACGCTCACCTTTGGGCTGGAGTTTGGCGCGATAATGTCATCGACAACAATAGTCGCTTTATAGCCGCCATTTCCATTTGGATCGAGTCGCCAGATGCGCCCGCAGGTATAATCGGAAAACAGGTAGACGTTATCGTATTCAGCCGGCCACACACCTGGTGGCACAAATGCCGCGCCAGTGATAGCCGAACAGCCACTAAATGCAGGATTTGAATCTCTGTACGTGGTAGTATCATGCATGTACGAGAAAATAGGATCGCCCGGTGCCGGGGCCGTGCCGGGATTAGTAGGTACGCATTGCGTGTCGATCTTGCACGTACCCTCGCGCTTATCCCAGCCGTAATCCATACCAACTTTGCCAACATCGATTTCTTCCCATGTGGCCTTACCGACATCATTAATATAAAACTCAACATTGTTCGGATCGGTGCCTGGCTTCAGCGCGATGCGCCATGGATGACGTAAACCCATGGCAAAAATCTCACGGCATGGCTTGCCTTGCTCATATTGAAGATTGCTAGGATTGCCACACTGAACAGCATTTGGGTCGTTGAAAAATGGATTGCCGGACACACCATCGCCGGTCGTGGGATTAATGCGCAGAATTTTGCCGCGCAGGCTGTCGGTGTCATTGGCCATCTGTGGCTGGTCGCCGTCACCCGTCGAAACATACAGGTAGCCATCTTGCGCAAAGAACATGCCGCCGCCAGTATGGTCCTGGATGCGCGTCGGAATATGATCAAGGATAATAGTTTCACTATCAGCGACAACAGTGCCATCTTGTATGGTAAAGCGCGAAAGGCGCTCAAATGGGGAGCCAGCTGTTTCGTTGCCAGAACGCGGACACTGCTCACTGATAGTCGCGCCCGTTCCTCGCATTGTGAAATACATGTAAAAGTATTCAGAGCCGTCGGTATTGACGTGCGGGTTGACCGCAAGGCCGAGCAGACCCGCATCGGACTTGGTGCAAAGCTGAGCACTGATATCATAGACAAGCGATACAGAAGGCTTGCCTTCTTGCCACAAATAAAGCTTCCCTGACTGATCAGCAACAAGGGCGCGCCCATCGTGCAGAAATACAATGCTGGTTGGATTGGAAATCCTGGCGAGTTTTTGGTCGCTGAAGCCGGCGGGCGGCTTCGGCGTAGGTTCGGCCGCCTGCACAATCATCGCCGTGGCTGCAAAGACGATGAGAGCCATGGCTGCGCGCAACGGACGCAGCGTAGCGATGGAAAAGCGTCTGGTCAAGACTCGTGGCATAAACGCCTCCTGATAGAAAGAACCAGTGCTGAGATCATAAAACCAATACGCATGTGGCCGTTTGCGAACAAGCTATCCAGCTTCTCACCTCCTTGTGCTGCGGGTAACAAGCAGAGCATTGCTTCATGCGTTCGCTATGGGTATCTATAGATGGGAGTTATTGTTTCCAATATCTACCGCAAATCGTAAAGATAGATAGCTGACCCCTCCTGCTTGAATCTATCAAGTTGTTTCCCTAAAGTGTCCAGGTGGTACAGAAAAAAAGCCTCTTCATCAATACCAGTACGGTCATAACTATGTGCAAAGACAATCCATACACGTGATTTATGATCCAATTGATTCAGTTCAGTGATGTAGCGCTGCAAATCATCACGTTTTTCTGCGGAAATAAAATCACGTGGATCTTTGCCGGCAATATAATCACCGTCACTAAATCCATAATGCTGTTGATAATATTTGAATGCGTACTGGGCCGAGTAATACACATAAATAGTATCTCCTGGCTGCATATGGCTTTGCAAATAAGCCATTACTGGTTTAATTTCTTCCTTTTCAACTGGTTTGAGCATATGCACGCTCGCATCAAAAGTTAATGGAATAAAGAAAAAGATTAAGAACCCATTGGCTATTAGTGATGATTGGGTTTTCAAACTGTCATAGATGTATACGGCACCGGCACCAGCAAACACGAACAATATAGGGATAAAGAACAGCGTAGTTCGTTCGCTGATTGTGTATTTCTCGAGTCCAGAAACAAAAAAGGTGATAGCAATGGGCGACAGCAACAAACAATACTTCAGCCATTCTCGCCGCATCAGCGCGACCAGACCTACCAAAAACACCAAGGCAGCAATACTTTCAAAAGGTAGCTGTGTTCGATCTTTGAAAAGAGTAAAAAATGTGGTACAGAACCACTTCAAATCTGAAAATGAGGTAGGCGGCAGTGGCATAAATGCATTACGATCGTTCCAGAAAGAACGCAGGTATTCACTTTGACTGAGTGTTCCCAGTGATACAACAAAATAGATTGTGAAACTAGCTGCCCAGATGGCTCCAATGATCGCCAGTTTGAACATGGACGCCCAATCGCGCCGCACTGCATATCTCACAAAAAGCACCACACCTAGCCCGGTCAACACGAACGCCGCAGGATACGAAAACCAGACTGCGAGTGCGCCTGCCGCACTAAATAATGCTACACGCCCAACTGTTATTCCCTTGTCATAGATCATTGTCGCGAGCAGCAATAGGACAAGTGTTACCGTTACATCACTTGAGTACTGTTTCAGTTCTGACGCATAATAAATTAAGCTGCTGGAGATAGCGAAGAGAGTTAATGCAATCAGCGCTGCCCGCTTGCGCACGTATAGCGTTGCAAGTTCGCGAAAGAGAAACAACGAAGCTATACTACTCAACAAAGGCACAATCCGCAGCACATAATCAGTATTCCCGAATCCATTAATACAAAGCTTTTCAAGAAAGAGAAAGCCAACTGGTGCGGCCTGACCATAATCAAGTGGCTGTAACAATGCTTCGAATGAGCGATGGCTAATGTTGAGCGCGAGATAGGCTTCATCAAGCCAGAGAGAGCGATCTGCAAAATATTGTACAACTCGTAACAGAATGCCAATTCCTGTTGCTAACCAAAACATGCGAACAATATATTGCCCATATTCTCGTTGGATCAAACGATTTCGTACGAGACTAAGGTTCATAAATATCGCTCCGTTTCTATTAACTTACAGTGATCAGGAATTGGCGTGCTACGTGCTGAAGATAGCGATCAATCCGTTGAGCGACATGCGCCCATGTGAACGTGTGAGCAACCCGCTCGCGCCCTTGCGCGCCCATCCGCTGACGGAGCCACGGATCACTGAGCAGCTGCTCTAGATAGCCGGCGAGCGCCGCCACGTCGTCGGGGTCAACGACATAGCCTGTTTCGCCATGCTGAATAATCTCCGGCATGGCGTCGTTGGTTGTGCCAACACAGGGAAGCCCGTATGCCATCGCCTCCAGAAACACATCGCCCCACGTTTCGCAACGCGACGGCATAGCAAACACGCTTGCCTGGCGATAGAGCGCTGCAATCGTGTCCCGATCATGTGTGGGAGCGATGCAACGGATGCCCGGCTCATCAATATGTTTAGCCGTTACGAGCCACAACTCTGCATGAGGTACGCGCGCGCGCACCTGCCGAAACGCCGCCACAAGCTGCGCGCCGCCCTTGCGCTCGAATTCTTTGCCGATAAACAACACCCGTGGTGCATCGGCAAGCGGCATGGGCGCAGGCAGATCAACAAAGTTGATGCCGCCACCAACAACAGTCACGCGCTCCGGCGGCACACCATAATCGTTGATCATGGATTGCCGCGTGTATTCGCTGCGCGTCAGCGTCATGGCCGCGCGATGATAGCACTGGCGTTCAAGATCGTCCCAACGCTGTGCCTCGCGCCCGCTGAACGGATTACGCCATGGATCTTCGCGCGCCGCAAGTTGGTAGGTAAAATCGGTGTATATCACCACCGGCGGCCCATTCTCTGGCAGCCCGGACCAGAAAATGGCTCCATGTTGCAGCACAACGTCAATGTTGTTACGCTGCTGTGCAACCGCACGCTGCGCCAGTTGCGAACGCCGGTGAAATGCCCAGATATTTTTATGAAATGCTTCGCGCCAGCGTCGCTTCGACCAACGAAAACTATGCAGCGCATTTTGATAACGATCCATGCCACGTAACTCAACATCGGCAACAGCAACAACATGGCAACGTTGTGCAAGCTCAGCAAACAGCTGGCCGTACTTGATCTGCGCACCGCTGTTTGGTGCAGCGATGTCGCCCACCAGCGCACCAAACACACGCAGACCTTGTTCTTTCGCCATGACATCTTTTTGCATGGTCTGTATCACTCGTTTTGCAAAGAGGAGCTAACGAACATCCGCAGCGCCACCAAAGCGCACCTGCAACCGGGTCCACGCCTGTACGGCCTGCAAACCCAGCAAAACGCCAGTTGCCCGCAATCGCTCGCCAGCACCATGCAGCCGCTCATCGGTCCAGGTCTGATGAATCCGTTTGTACGGCAACAAATCCTTGATAATGGTTTTGATAAATGTTGAAAGCGGATATGGCTGGGCCGCGCGCACATGCTCTAATCCAATGGTGACGCGTACCAGTTTGTGCTTAAGCTCCACGAACGAGGAGCGCGCCGGATGGTGTATGACCACATCTGGGGCATACACTAGCGGGTAGCCCGCTGCAGACGCGCGCTGGCCCCATTCGCGGTCACCGCCCGACTTCAGCTGACTATTGAATGGCCCCACCGCATCGAGCACAGTGCGCCAGGTCAACACATTTGCGGTTGCGCCATAGTGATACTTTTCTACATACTTTTGTTGGGGAAAAGCTGTCACGCGTTCATACAACTCCGTTGGTGTTGGGTGGGTGGGCATGGCGCAAAAGACGGCGATATGACCAGCAACGACGGTGGGTTCGCCACGCCGCAACAAGTGATCGACGCCACGCGATAGCCAATCGAGTTGTGGCACGCAATCAGAGTCAGTGAAGGCGATGATTTCGCCCCGCGCATGCGCAAGGCCGGTGTTCCGCGCCGCATACGAGCCAGGCTGTAGCTCACGGATTGATTGTGCATGCACAAAGCCGCCAACCACGCCAGCAACATCACGCGTGGAACCATTGTCAACGACCACCACCTCGTAGCAGTCGGCATCATAGGTTTGCTGCTCCAACGCTGCCAGGCAACGCATCAACCGCGCTTCGTCATTAAAAACGGGAATGATGACGGAAACGAATGGCGTCCTGTCGTTATCAGGCGAACTAAAGGAACATGCGTCTGTCACTGTGCGGGTTAACACTACTGATCTCCGTATGAAATCACTGAACAATCATGATGCGTCGCCACTTCCCCGCCGCCCAAGCACACGGCCAGGCTCGCCAGCTATGCGGCGGCCTACAAACCTACTGAGGCTTCCTAATGTTGTAGCCATCCGAGCCATCCAGGCCGCAGCCCAGATACGCCAAAATTGTATAAAGGTCACTTCAAGCTTATCGCGCTGTATAGATCGCCGGATAGAGGAAGCCGAATCAGGCATTAGTCCTTTTAGATTGGAATATATTTTCCGCAGTATCCCACCGCCTTTTGCATGTCCGCCGGGTTGCCCCTGATGCGGGCGAGAACCCTTTGCGCGCTCTTTGGCTCTCAAATCATTCAACCCCACGCCGATACGAAACTGCCGTTTCAGCAGCGCGCCAAGTCGACGGGTTGGATGCGCGACCTCTGCAAGCGGTGCGTAAATAAGGGTGCGCCCGCTTGCAGTCGCCTGCCGTGTCCAGTACATATCGCCGCCGGACTTCATTGTGCTGGGAAATACGCCCAGCGCATCGAACACTGACTTCCACACAAATAAATTTGCTGTCACCGCGCCATTCAGTTCGCGGACGTACTGTTCCGTTTTGAGGTGCGCCAACGAGTTGTATATCTCTGCTCCGGTCGGGCGCGGCGAATAGAAAAAGCGCACGTTTCCGCCAACCATATCAGCCGCATACACCTTCAAAGCATGCACGCCTTCAGTGATCCATGCCGGAACGGGGATGCAATCCGAGTTTGTTAGCGCAATAACGTCGCCACGCGCATGCTGCAGCCCCTTGTTGCGCGCTGCATAGGAACTCTGAACCTGGTCCTCTATCAGCAACGTAACCGGATAGCTTGCAATTACAGTGCGCGTCATGTCAGTAGAGCCATTGTCAACAATCAATATCTCGTAACGATCACGCGGGTAGGTTTGTGCCAGCAATGCCTCTATGCAAAGCTGAATGCGCCGCTCATCGTTATAAACTGGCACAATCACAGAAACAAACGGCTGAGAAGGTTGCGCATCATTTGTCATGCGTTTTTCCTACACGTGTCGTGCGTGATAACAATCTTGCCAGCAAACACTTCATGACTGTTCAATTCCACGCCAAGCTCCATCCGTACTACAGAATGCGCGCTCATGTCATCGACTTACTGCGTTGACTGGCAACTCGGCGGCTGACGGACTGCGACCAACTCCCCAACATTTTCGTCGTGTGGCATAAACACATAACCAACCACACCCGCCACACGCGTACAAAGGAGACATTGAGCTGGCGTTGCTGCATTGATTGGCGAATGAAAGAAACAGGTAGTGGCGCAAGCCCTTTGAGAGTGCCAGATATTTTTCGTACAATCGCCGGCGATGTTGTTCGCGCTTTGGATTGCTTCTTCTCCAACTGTGGCCGAGCAGCGCGCTCTTCTGCCCTAATATCGCGTTGCCCCTTGCCCACCCGGTATTGCTTCTTCAGCAATTCACCTAACTGGCGAGTAGGATGCATCACTTCAGCATGCGGTGCATAAACCAGCTTATATCCTTGCGTTGCGGCGCGCCTCGTCCAGAACATATCAGCGCCTGATTTCATTGCGCTGGGAAACGGCCCAAACGCATCAAACACTGACTTGCGGACAAAAAGATTGGCAGTTACCGCACAGCTACGCTCTCGAATGTACCGTTCCGTGTTCATGTGAATCAGCAAGTCATAGATTTCAGCGCCAGTTAATCGTGGCGAGTACAAAAAGCGCACATTCCCACCCGCCATATCAGCCGCATGCACCTTCAAAGCATGCACGCCCTCCTCAATCCAGGACGGTACGGGTGTGCAATCCGAATCAGTCAGGGCAATGATGTCACCGCGTGCATGCTGCAATCCCTTATTGCGCGCCGCGTAGGAGCTCTGGATGGTATCTTCAACCAAGAGCGTCACCGGATACAGCCCAACCACATCGCGTGTCACATCGGTTGAGCCGTTGTCAACGACAAGTATCTCATAGTGATCATGCGGGTAGGTCTGCGCGAGCAGCGCCTCGATGCATGTTCTGATGAGCTTTGAGTCGTTATAGACAGGAACAATAACCGAAACGAACGGCAGATCATTCTGTTCAGATGTAGTATCTGTCATACGAACAAGCTACTTTCGCTTTAACGACATGTACAAAATGTTTTTCACCTCGTGCAGCGCAGCGCGCCCGGCGGCTGTATGCCAAGTGTTGTTAATGTGACGACGCCTGCAAGGAGTGTCGCAATCACAAGATTCTCGAACAACTGAGTGTTAGAAGATTGGCTTGCGGCTGGCAGCACCTGCTGCAGCACACCTAGCGTTACCAGAATGGACACGGATGTAAAAATAAATGGCATAATATAGCGATACAAATCCCGCGTTTTGACAGGACCATTGCGCCCAACATACCAGAACAGCAGCGGCATGCGGATTAACCCGGCAACGCCATAGCCAGCCGCCACACCAACCGGCCCCCACCTGAGGCCAATTACAATGCCGGTGATCATCAGTGTATTGCTGAACAGCCCCCAACGTAACTGCTCGCGCCCACGGCCTTGAGTAATAAACAACCAGCTACTGGTAGAAGTGAATGGCTCAACCATGCCGGAGAACGCAAGCAATGTAAACATAATGCTGGCCGCGCTCCATTGGCGGCCAAGCACAAATGGAATCAGCCAATCTGATGTCATCATCATAAAGGCGATAAGCGGCATCGTGAAGACACACGCGGCTGCGGTAATGCGCCGGTACGCATGACGATAGCGATCCGGTTCATTCACCAGGCGGCTGAGCGCCGGCACAGCGACAGCAGCAATCGGCGTGTTCACGCGGCGCAACGGCAGCAGCAACAACGCATAGGCCTTGTTGTACAACCCAACCGACTCCGGGCCAAAGAATTTACCAATGAGCAGGTTGTCTACGTTGCGTGTGAAATACGTAATGACCTGCACCCCGGTCAGGTTGCCGCCGAACATCAACATAGAACGGATACCTTGCGCAATAGCGGGACGGCTCGGTCGCCATGAACACATCAGCCATAAGCCTACAATATCAACCGGCATCTGGACCATGAAGCCCGCGACAATCGCCCAATGGCGTTGGTCCTGTGGGAGCAAAATGGCAGTCACAATAGCTGTGATGATGCCGATAACCGTCTCAACAAGATCGACCTTAACAATCGAAGAGATGCGCAACTGGCGCTTCAGCAATGCGCGGTGCTGCACTGTCAGCCCGCCGAAGAAGAACCCAAGCGCAATAACCAACGTCAGCGGCACAAGTCGTGGCTCGTCATAGAACCATGCGATGCCCGGCGCAAGCGCCGCGGTGATGAGCGCCAGCACAATGCCCATGGCAACGTTGATCCAGAACAACGTATTAACTTTTGCATGGTCGAGTTCTTCGCGCTGGATCGTCGCTGAAGAAAGGCCAAGGTCGTTGAACAGTGAAATAAAGCCGGTAACGACAATGACCATGTTGACCAAACCGCTCTGCTCTGGCAGCAGCAGCCGCGACATGACGATTGTTTCGCCAATACCGAGCGCTTGCTTGAGCACCTGGTAGACAACTGTTACTGCGCCGCCACGCACTGCTTTACGGCCAAGATCAGCTCTGATATGTTCGGTTGAGAAGGCCTGATTTTTTATTGTTTCAGATGTCGCTGGTGACGGTGTATCTGAAATGGACGATGTTTCTACCATAGGTTTGTCTTTGTTACCTCATCGAATGGTATAGAGCACCGATACTGCGTACTGTAGTACTGAGTTAGGTGTTTCTAAGCTGTGGTACCCTCACAACGGTGTTGTGCGTACGGCAGAATGAAATGATATGTCTAAGACAAATGTATGAACTTTTATTATAGGCTGAATGCGTAAAGGATTAGGTTGCGATCGGGAATGCTTTAAGATGTACATTTTGTCATTTTCTAACAAAGACAACTACAATAAAATGTCATAATGTAATAGTTTAGTTATGACAAAGCAAAGCAGAAAGATTCCTTAGCAGATTATCGGGCGTATTACTACAATTGTATGAATAGGCAGACGCTCAAAATGAACTTTTTGTTATATGCTGTCTTCCAGGCACAGTCTGTCTAGCCACTAAACGATGTTACGCAGGCACACGCTGCGGGCGCAACGCGATTGCCTGCGCAAGTTGGTACGCGGCAATCGTCTTGCGCGCCACTGCGCACGGCTCACAGCGATCGAGCGCGATCTCATGGGCGCGGCGGCCCATGGTTGTGCAAAGCTCAGATGAACCGAGCAAGGTTTGCAATCGCGCGGCAAACGCTTGCTCATCTCGTCGCTCGACCAAAAAGCCGTTTTCTTGCTCGATCACCAATTCAGGAATGCCGCCTACTCGCGATGCGATAATGGGCTTGCCGATCGCCATTGCCTGCGCCAGAATCGTTGGCGAAGTTTCTTCATGGGAAAACAGCGTCACCACTTTGCACGCGCGCAGTTCTTCGATAAGTTGCTCGTTTTCCACATGGCCCAGGAATTTCACCGCGTCACGAATCTGCAGTGTGTCAACGAGAGCGTGGAGTTCCTGCGCATATGCGACGTCAAGCGTTGGCCCAACCATGATAAGTCGCGCGCCAGGAATATCTGCTTTTGCGCGCGCAAATGCCCGCAACAGTCCTTCCAGATTTTTGCGGCGCGCATGGACTCCGGCAAACAGCACGCGGTTGCCATCTAAATCAAACCGCGGTCGCTCAAAGAATTGGGGCGACACAGGGTTCGGAATACTAACTAACTGGCCGCGCACAAGCCCATCGAGCAAGGAGGTATCGTACTTTGAGATAGATATCACAACGCGCGCGCGGTCGAGCACACGTTTCACCGTGGCCTCAACGAGACGAGTGCGGAAGTGGCCAGTGTTGGTACGCTGTGCCGCCAGCCGCGCTTCAATATGCTCCAGGCCATGCACCGTCACCACCGCTGGCTTACCGAGTTGCGTCACAACATCGCCTGGTATGCCAATGCCATGCCCATGAACAATGTCGGGCTTGAGTTCAGCCGCCACACGTCGAGCATGCCAAAGTTCAAGCGCTGCTCGCGTGAGGAACGGCCGGCGCTGGCCGCGCACATAGCGAATGTATAATTTATCACTCACTTGCCGCGCTGGAGTCGTCACGCGTCCGCGCTGGAAACTGAGAACGGTGACACGACCAACGTCGGGCTGCTGCGCCAACGCTGGTGCCAGCGTTGCATTAACAGCCTCAACGCCACCAACGATTTTACCGTCGTGGAGCGGGTAGGGACCCACAATGAGGATATGTAGCCCTATATCTCGCATCCTTCATTCTCCTCGTCATGCTACAACGATGCACTATAGCGGTTTGCTCATATATTATGCCCTCACCCTCAGTCCCTCTCTCAATAGGAGAGGGATGCTGCGCCAGCAGGGTGAGGGAACGATGCAATCGATGTGCAAATTGCTACAATGTGACTGGCACCAGTTACGCGATCACTTGCAGATATGTCATTGCACCGAGGCCACTGGTCGATAGCCCAAAGTACTGTTGTTCATGCATTTATCGGTGGCACGGACGCTGTTCGATGTGCCCGACATGCCGGTCTGGATCGACAGTGACACGACCACATTGGTAGTCACGTACCCAGAGCGTGCCTTGACGATAGCGCTTGCCAACGGGCAAACCAAAATTCATATCATACTCGGGATACCACCACAACTCATCATAGCTGCCAGTATGTGTGTACCGAAATGTTGCACGATCATCTGCGGTCGCGACCAGCATGTATGATGCTAAGCTGAAGCGCATGCGCTCCAAATCGTCTTGATCTCCCTGCCCGTAGAGCACGACACTCTTTCCCAACGCTAACGCCTGCTCAGCCCGCGTAATCATGGTGTTCCACTGTACAGAATTTAGCGGCAACTCATCACGCCAATTAGTTGCAAAATTTTCTTCTTGAAAACCGTCAAGATATGGCAGAAATGGTTCCCACTCGCCGGGCACAATGCTACTTTCCACCATGTTGCCCCAGAGTGGCCGGTTCGGAAACTCTTTACGAATGACCTGCAAGAAACCAGTTAAGGCATTGTCCCAATCTTGATCATTTGTGTACTCTTGCACGCTGCCGTCCTGGTCAGTGGGTTTATTCATCAGATATTTGTAGCTTACCGCGACGTTATCGAGAAAGAATGCCTGCCAACCGGCACTGTTCTGCTGCTTAATTTGCTTCACCCAGAACGCGCGAAAGCCCTCCGAAGCTGGATTCATATAGTAGCTGTAGATATCAGTTCCATCCCAATTGGTTTCTTTCGAATACAACCGCTCACCTTTACCATTATGTAAAAACCAGCTTTCATGGGGATGAACCTTTTGACAAAAGTTTTTTGTCCACATGGCGTTGTTCCGAAGCGGCGTATAGTCGTTATTACAATGCTTTTTCTTGTTTGCCAACGGGCCAGGGCCTTCGATTTCGGATGCCAGAATGTACTGGAAGACAGGGCCTTGGTAGCCATGGGCGTAAACGTCCTGACGACGATCTTCAGCGCCATAGCGCATCATGAGCCAATCGACGTGCGTTGCAAGAAAATCAGATGATGGCTGGTCGCCGTCATAATATTGAAAGGCAATCCGCGGTTTCCACGTACTGGCCGCTACGCTTGCGCTATGCACCAATGCAGTTGGGAGCGGTGTAGCAGTGGCAGGTTGAACCAAAACATGCTGATTTTTTTGGGCATGGTGTGCTGCCATCCCAAATCCGGCAACCATGCCGAGCACAGTTATCACTGTCAAAATGTTAAGAACAGTTATACGCATCCTATAGTCAGGGTATATCATAGGTACATCACTACCAGCGCGTTCAGAAGCATGCACCATGGCACAGGTGCAATATGCATGGTCATGACACAGCGAAATGCTTCGATGTCACGCGCACTGTATCCGGTATTTGCTCAATGTAGGGTGCCATCCGCGCGACCACATCATCCCAGGTGTTGCCATGCGCAACTTCTGCATGAGCACGCTGCCCCATCGTCGCAGCCCGCGCCGGATCACCGAGCAAAGCAATGAGCGCCTCCGCCAGTGGCTCTGGTTCACCTGCTGGCACAAGCAGCCCTGTTGCATCATGGCTAATAATTTCAGGTGTTGAACCACGATTGCTGCCAATGCATGGCAAACCATTTGCCATGGCCTCGAAGAACACATGCCCCCACGGCTCAAAGAGCGATGGCATTACAAAAGTTGTCGCCTGGCGATACATCTCCGCAACAGCGTTGCGGTCGCTCACAAAGCCGTGCCATGTCACGCCGGCGCGCAGGCTGTCACGCGGGCGCTTAGGCCCAACGATCCACAATTGCGCCTCTGGCAACACGCGCTGCACCACGTCCCATGCCTGCAACAGCGCCATACCACCTTTGCGCTCGAAATCGCTGCCAACGAACAAGGCTATCTGTGAGTCGTAGCGCTTGTTCTCAAGCGACACAACCGGAAAATTCGAGCCGCCGCCCACCCGAATGACGCGATCAGGATCACAGCCGTAGTCGTCAATCATGGAACGCCGCAGGAACTCGCTACGCGGAAAGAGAAATGCCGCTCCCTGGTAGGTTGCTCGTTCGAGTGCAAGCCATTCTGCGCGCGCGCGACCACGCAGTGGCGCCCATTCAGGAAAATAGCGCTCGGACAGCGCGTAGGTATTGTCAGTATGAATAACGTAACGTCGCTGCCGGGCATGTGTTCCTGGCGCAAGAATGGTATGAAGTTGCATAATCACATCATAACGGCCTTGCCATTGCTGAAGGCACTGTTCCGCAATGGCGGTGCGCTGCTTGAACATCCACGGGTTGAGACTTGCCCGCGCGCGCCACACATCGCGATTTGGGTTGAAATGCCGTGCTTTGTTGTAATAATGCGTGAGTTGTGACGGCACAGGCCGCACAACGGCTGCCACTTCATAGCGGCGATCTAGTGCCGCATACAAGCCAGCACTTTTCGCATTTGGGTTGCTGCGAAAATCAGCAACACACTCCATTGTCAGACCAAGAATGCGCATGGGATGATGCTTACTTCTGAATATTGGAGAAGACAACTTCACCAAATATGTGAAACTATAGAAACAGAGCCTTCATGAGCGCACCGCGGCAGTATCAATATTCTATGTACTGTCTTACATCAATGCACTATAGCAATGATGCAGTACGCATTGATACTCCGCCAGGCTCACGCATACCTACAAACTTGGGGCAGGTGCATCAATGGCACCTGCTGCACCTGCGTCGTGCTCAATTGCGGGGCTGCCAGCCTGCTGGTACACCCTGTGTGCTACAACACTACAGGCAGTACAAAGCGTAATCAACGTCCAAATGAAATCCGGGAAGTCGTCGTGCAAAAAGATGGCTGAGACCAGGAACCCGCTGAAGGCAATCGCCAGTGACACAGCAAGCTCTGCCATGCGTTTGTGGCCAATGGCTGTAAACAAGCGCCGAGCATGAAGCACACCGCGCATCGCTATGACGAGAATGCCGCCCATGATAAACAAGCCTGCCAACCCTGTTTCGGCAGCAACCTCAAGGTAGAAGCTGTGCGCATTTCGCCGCTCGTCTGGCACATTGCCGCCATATTCGCGAATATAGCTTGGATAATTCGGCACATAATTGTCCGCACCAACGCCGACGAATGGATGATCGAGAAACATGTAGAACGCCATGAGCATCTCGACCGAGCGACGGCGGAACGATAGCTCGCCATCACTCACGCTGGTGCCGCTATTCGGCAGCAGTGAATTGAGTGTGCCAAAGCGGGCACGTATATCTGATGGAGCCATGGAAAGCGTAAGCCAGATAAGTGGAATAACGAGCAAGTAGCGTGGGTTAAGCCGCAAGTGCAGCACCAATAACACAAGCATCACGCCAACAGCGATATATGCGCCACGCGAAAAAGTGAGACCGACCCCCGCGAGGCACATGGCAACTGAAGCGCCACCCACAATACGGCCCATCCATGAACGAGCAGAAAGCGCGAGCCACAGACCCAGTGGGATAACGATCAAGAGTTGCTGCCCAAATACATTTGGGTCGCTTGTCGGGCCGCCGGCACGCGCACGGTTAGCAACACTTTCTGGATCTGTGCAACTGCTGAACGCGCAAAGCCACCATAATTATTTGTATACGTGTGGGTAATCTCCTGGTAGAAGGTAAAAAACCCAAGTAACCCACCAATAATGACCAATCCCCAAACAGCTATTTCTAACGTTCGCTCAGATGAAACAAGATTCGTTATAACAAAGAAAAAGATAAGCTGTTTTGCAACGTCAATGGCCACCGCCATGGTGCGATCAGGCCAGCCTGCGTACCACATACCAGCGCCTACCAGGACGAGATATGCAAGCACCCACCACTGGATTGGATGGTATACAAATGAGGTTCGCTTGCCAGTAAAGCGCCTGATAATCAGGATAGCCACCAAGAAAAGAATAAGTGGTTTTGCCACAGATGGAATGTTGTGGAACTTTATTCCCACTGATGAAACGTACCCCCACGTCAGGCCAACCAGCATGGCCGCGAGCAACTCCGGATTTACATACCCCAGATAGGCAATGAGCAAGACCACCGGCACAGCCGCAACAGCCGTGGCAAAATCAACGCTTCCGAGTACAAAGCCAAATACGAGGCTGATCAGTGCTGCAATGCCGAGAAACACTGGTTCGAGCCATGCTGGCTTGTTAGGATTTGATTGTTCAGCAAATAATTTCATGTTCACTACCTAACAATTAAGATAAGAGGATTAAGATAAGAGGATTTTGCTTCATCCTTCATTGAACGATGCTTTCGGAGCAGGCGCAACCAGCGACTGCACATGCTCCCAGACCACATCCGCAATGTGATCAGGTGATGGTGTTCCATCGATAACAACCATGCCCACCGCGCGCGCTGCAGCGCGGTATAGCGGAATGCGCTGCTCAAGAAAGGCAACATCAACAACATCAGCGCGCCGGTTGAAGGCAACTTCAGCAGGAACATCGATCAGGAACCACTGAGCAGGGCACGGAACCGGATAAAAAGGTGGTAGACGCAGCAACTGCGGCAATGCCTCCGGCGCAACGCCTGCCAACACGGCCGTGCCAATGGTTGAGTCATGAATGTAGCGATCACATACAACAATACGGCCACGAAGGACATGGGGCAGCGCCACGGCAAGAATTTCGCCGGTGTGCTCAATCAACGAGATGTGCCGCCACGCGCGTGCAACCAGCTTATTTTTAAAGAGCCGCCGTGTAGATGACAGGTATGAATGATACTGCGCGCCTGTTGCGCCCATGTCTTTTGAACTGGACGAGGCTGCCGCGCTACGAGTTGCTAATCGAGGGGCACGCAGCAGACGTTTGGCAAGCCAGATCAGTGGGCGTGTGAGATAGGCACGGCCTCCGGTCCATGCGTATACAGCAGGATGGCCTTCCGCGTTCAGGCGTTCGACCAACTTGCGGGCTTGCACCGTTTTACCTGACCCGTCTATTCCTGTGAAACAAATAATCATATGAAATACCGTATCTAGAAGAGAAAGGTTCTATTCATTCCATTCAAATCGGTATAATCCCCACTATTTAATTACTTACAGTCAACGTGGTGCCAACAGCGCGCACCGTCAGTCGATTGCCCTGCGGATCAACAAGTTGCACGTTATCGAGTGTCAAATTGTATGTGCCGGGTGCGTTTGCAAGAAACGACACATCACCCAGATCCACATCACCACCAACACCAGCCAGCATGCGCAAGAATGATCGCTGTGGTTGCGCGTTCTCGCAGCTGCCAGCCGGGCATGTTACAGCGCCAAGCACTGCCGCATCGTCGCGCAGCACCGGCCCAAGTGGCAGCAAATCACGGCCACTCCGCTTCAAGTCCTCCGCCAGCGTCGCGCCAGTCACGTGCAACTGTGCTGGATCGAAACGAACTGTGCTTTGGAAGCCACCAAGATTGCGAACGTTGTGCGCAACCAGCTTCACTGTGATAACATCGCCTGCTGACATACTGCCGGAAGGCACCAACTCTACCGTGGTCTCCTGTGATGCATTGACCGCGCTGTAGCCAAAAAAGATTGCGCCAAGCATGACAAGCACAGCAACAACAACCAACGCAAGCGAAGATGATGAACGACGTTGAGTACGAGCAGTAGCCATGTGCATAGTCCTCCCTTTGAATAGGGTTTAAATGTAATCTTCTTCGGGCAACAACCAGTTTAGCTAACTGTTGTTGCCCTTTTTTGCCGACACGTTCTAGCGCGAAATCATGGGAAGCGACACTTTATACTTGCTATCAACTTGCGCAGGCGTTGGTGAAAGAACGGCGGCGGTCGCTGTTTCAGATGTCGCTGTTTGCGCCGCTTGCGCTGTTGCCGTTGCTGCCTGTGCGCTGGCCGTTTCCTGCACCACTACAGCCGTCGCGGTCTCAAACACAGCTGCATCCTGAGTCACCTGGATGTTGGTGCTAAACTGTGATGTATTCCCTTCAGGATCGGTGGTGGTCGCCGTAAGCACCTGCCCCATGGCCGTTTGCTCGGTGCTTACGGCAAAATCACCGTTACTGTCCGCAACACCCTCACCGATAAAGGTCTTGCCCGATCCTGCTGTTTTGATTGAATTTTTGTCGGCAATGAATACTTCAACCTTGCATCCGGCACATGTGTTGCCAGTGACTGACTTGGTGCTTGCCAGCATGAGCGTTGGCGCGGGCAAGCCGCGATTCGGTGAAGAAGACGATGTACCAGACCAATAAATACCTTTGTTACCATTGTTATAGATACTGTTCCTCGTGATGGTGTTGAAAGCCGTTTTTAACTTATCACGGTTTTCAGTACCGCTTGTTGGGCTATTGGTAAGATAAATACCGTAGCCAGGATGATTGGCAATCCGATTACCAATAACAAGATTATGATGACTCCCACCCATGATCAGTAAGCCATTATCACCTTTTTGCTCATCTGATGGCAGGGACGCATTCAGCACGCCATTCGGAATCGGCGTGACACCATCGGCAGCAAAACCGACCAGATTGTCGCGAAATTCGTTCAGCGTTGCGCTGTTGTAAAAGCGCAACCCATTACCAGCATTGCCAGAAACAATATTGTTGTAGGACGTGTTGTTGTTAACTGTGTCTTCGTAGGAAATGCCGTTATTGATGTTGCGCACTGCTTTCGTGCCAGCAGCATTCAACCCAAAATAGTTGCCAACAACGCGGTTGTACTGCGTCTTGCGGCTGTGCGAAATCTCGATACCTTCCGAGCCATTGCCAGAGACAACGTTGCGTTCGCCTTCAGTTTCACCGCCAAGCCAGTTGTACTGCGGTCCCGACTCGAAGTCAACGCCATCGCTGGTGTTGCCACAATAATTGTATTTGGTTTGCCAGCCCGACCTGAAATCACATGTTTCGCCGTCTTGACGGAGACCGATATAGTTCCCAACGATACGGTTGTGGAACGTATTGCCTTGCAGATGTATGCCATCATTGCCATTGCCAGTGACAATATTACGGGCAGCGTTGATCTGCGCGCGATCAGTACACGGAATGAACTCCGTTCCTTCAAATGAGCCACACCCCACAATGTTGTACGAAGGACCGAACTCGATACGCAAACCTTCAGCATGGTGGGTCGCAAGATACACCTCTTTTGAAGTTTGCGCGGCGTTTGTGCCAATGAAATTGCCCTGAATCCGGTTGTTCTTCGCATTGCCATCGATCATGATCTTGCGATCCCAATCGTAAACAGCTAACCCACGAATAACGGAGTTATTTGATGAGATCAGAATGCCATGGCCATAGATCTGGCGCTGGCCTTTCAACTCAATCTTGATAACTGCATTTCCATGGATATCTTGATCATTCGGCCTGGCACCACACTGAGTGTAGCCATCAATGGTTACGCCATAATTGTTTGGCACATCATCAATAGCAAAATAGCTCTCAACGGCGAGATTCTTCAACCCCTGCTTCGTATGTCGGCACACCGAGTTTTGGTGGTGCAATAGTTACCAAACTCGGGCATGAACCATCGGAATTCCGCACATTGAACGTAATAGTCTCGTGGCCTGCCGCGCGATTTGCCTGCGCAATAGCAGCCCGTAGCGTACACTCTGGCGCTGTTTTGCCACTAACGGTAACTGTACTGCCAGTGTTACACAGGTTGTCGTTTAGATTCGAATCTTTAGCGTTGCCTTTTGAATTGACCACAAATGTGCTATCTACCGCCGCAGCCTGTGCAGCCACGCCGAGCAACGGGTGGTTTGGACCAGAAATTGTACCAAGCTGGGCGGCAACGAGCTGTGCATCAACGACATCGATGCACCCATCTTTGTTTACATCGCGTTGAGCAAACATAGCTATCGAACACTGCTCCGCCTGTTGTGACTTTAGCCATGCCGAAACGACCCGGGTAACATCCGACGTTGTGACAAGGTCATCCCCGGTCACATCAAGCTGGCTCATTGGAACTGGCGGAGGCGGAACTGCCGTTTGCGCTGCTGCTTGCGGAACAAAAACAACAACAAAGCATACACATGCTAAAACAAATCCTACTCGTAAGGCGTAATTGCAGTAGCGTTGCACGTTGACACTCCCCCAAGCAAACACCGGCATAGTAACGCAGCGAAGATGCTGCAGGGCTGTGGTATTACAGCCCTGCAAGGACGGATTAGTTCATTGCACCAGCTTTAGCGCGGGTCATACGCGAATCGCGCAACGCATTCTCGATCAGGGCAAAGATAATGCCGAGCACAAGCCCCGAAAGCAAGCCCAGCACGACCACACGAGTTGTCTGCGGCCCAATTGGTGCAGAAGGAGCCACGGCCGGATCGATCAAGTCCATCTCCAGCACACGCCCGGAAGCCTGGTCAAGCAGTTCAGTTGCCAGTGTGTTGCAGATAGCAGCGGCATGCTCAGGATTGGCGCTCTTGGCCGTCAGTTCGATCAAGTTCGCTGATGGCAGCACGTCAGCCGTGATGTCAGCATTCTTCACTTCGGTCAGTGAGACGCCTTGACTTTGCAGTTTGTTCGCGACTTGCGCCTGCATTGAAGTGCTGGTGGCCTTGCGCGCGATGGTGTTAATCGGCGTTCGCTTATCCAGCAAATTCATCATATTGATGGTCTGGTTCACCTCGCTGATTTCTGTGCTGGGCTTGAGTTCAACCATTGCCGATGCGCGATACTCTGGGGCCTGACGTGAAACACCAAACGCGCTCCCGACCGCTGCCAGAATGGCAAGACCCAGGATAACCCACCAGTTGCGCAAAACCGCAGTCATAAATGTTTGAAGACTCATTTCTCACTCCTTTTCTTGCTCCTCCTCTGAGAAGCGTCATTAAAAAATGTATACTAATTTACGAAAGAGGCCGGGCGTGACAGCGAACTGTATGGCACTTGCATCGCGCGTTCACGCATTGCTATTAATGCAACCGTTGCAGCCTCCGGTGCAATAGGCTTGAGCTGCGGTGCCGTACCGCGCCACGAAAGGCACTTGAGCAACGTACCAATTGCTTTGAGGCCATCACTCTTCTTGATTTTCTTGCCCTCCTCATACGTTCGTCCCATATAGGAGATCGGGACTTCATAAATTCGATAGCCCAGACGGAGCACCTTGGCAGCTATTTCTGGCTCAATACGGAAATCGTTGCTTTGCAGTTGGAGGCTCCGCATGATGTCAGTTCGCATGACTTTGTAGCACGTTTCCATGTCGGAGATCCAGCAGTTGTACATGAAGTTGGTCAGCATCGTCAAAAACTTGTTGCCGATCGCATTCCAGAAGTACATGCCGGTGTGCCGCCCAGAAAAGCGTGAACCAAAGACAATATCAACGCTGCCCTCGACAATTGGCCGCACAAGCTCATAATAATCATTCGGATCGTATTCAAGGTCGGCATCCTGAATAACCACAATATCGCCTCTAGCCGCGGCCAAACCTGTACGGATTGCCTCGCCCTTTCCGCGATTGGTTGGCTGGCGAATCACCTTGATGTCTGCGTGCGTCGCGGCAAGTTTTTGGAGAATAGCAGGTGTTTGATCGCGCGAGTGATCATCCACCACGATAATCTCTTTTTCCAACTTGACCATTTGAACACGTTCGATAATGGTACGGATGGTCTTCTCTTCGTTATAGCAAGGCATGATGACGGAAAGAAGCATACGTGTTTTCCTTATGCTAGTAAGTTGCGTACCGTGTCAGACTCCACATGATAGGCGTAAGCACGTGCGGATTGAATGTTCACTTCACCTTTGCCATGATCTCACGCTGTGGCACCCAGATGTCATGCCGGGTGCCACGCGCCAGGTTCCACAGCGCCGCCAGAGCAGCAACATGTACCATGTCAAAGAAAAAGGGCAAGCTTAACAGCTTGTTGCCTCCGCGCGACGTATCCCGCAACAAGAAGCCGAGTAACGCAGCGCTGTGCAGCATGCCCTGCCCAAGCGTAACAAGACGATACAGCCAGCCGTGCCGCCAAAGCGTCGGCGCAGTCAGACCAATGACCAACAGCGGCAACACCATCAAACGGCGCAAAACCTTATGCGAAAAGAGTTGCACTGCAAAGTAGCCATATGCGATCGGATTCAGCAGACGCCGCACCGACCAGACGCCGCGTAGGCCAGCCGCCATGACGCGCACTTTGCGGCGGAACTCTGCCTTGGAGGTTGCCGCCACTGGTCCGTAGGCAACAGCGCGCGGCTCAAACACCAACCGCTTGTGTGCAGCAGGTACCTGCACCGATGTAAAAAAGTCATCAGTGACACCCTCCGGCATGGGCTGAAAGAGTGAACGCCGCATCGCGTAAATCTGCCCGGTTGCCGATGTCATGCTGCCGGAACGGCTCTGCAACTGCTTCAGCATGCGGTCAAAACTCCAGTATGTCCGCTCGCCACTACCTTCAGCAACGTCGCTTGCATAGCGATAATCGCCGCCCACACCACCAACAGCAGGATCGCTAAATGGTGCAACGAGATGCCGCAATGCATCGGGAGCCAGCATGCTGTCCGCATCGGAAAACGCCAGGATATCCCCGTCCGCCGCTGCTACTGCGGTGTTCAATGTACGATTCTTGCCCTGCCGTGGCAGCGCAAGGAGTTGCACATTCGGCACATCGCACTGAGCGACAAGCTCATTCGTGCCATCATCGGAGCCGTCCGAAGCAACAATCACTTGCAAATGTGTGTGCGGATAATCAAGTGCCAGCGTGTTAGCAAGCTTTTTGATAATCACCGGCGCTTCATTGTATGCAGCGATAATCATCGTCACATGTGGCAGTTCACTGCCCGTTTGAATAACCTGTGGTCGCAGCAAGCCGCGCAGCACTGTTAGCAGTGGAAATCCTAGATAGGTATAAGCAACCATGCTAACAGCGCCCCAAAAGAGACATAACCGCGTTACTCGCGATAAAAAGATTACGTTTATTAATCTCATAGCCATTGCAATTAATATGCCGTTTCCCGTACTATAAACGACAAGAATTAAATATAACAGAATAATTATAAATAAGCCAAATTAAATGAATTTTCTGACATATTATAAAGGTAAATAAGTATCTGTATAAAGTAAGCGCGTTTTATTCTCCAGAAGTTAACAGTCTACAATATAAGCACTCTATTCTGATGTTGCACCATCCAGCATGAGCGGCGCAGTTAATGAGTCAGCAGACGCGCCCCAATCACGTTCGAGCAGTTGATACAAAGCAGCAGTGTTGGTGTGAAGATTGAATTCGCGCAGAACCTTTTCACGACCGGCCGTGCCGAGTTGTCTGCCGAGCGCCGGGTCTTGATACAGACGCAGCAGGGCAGATGCAAGCGCCGTCCCGTCACGCTCAGGCACCAGCAGCCCGGTGCAGCCATCTTCGATCAATTCAGGAATGCCAGAGATAGCGGTAGCAACCACAGTCAATGCGGTCGCCAGAGCTTCCATCAGTGCAACAGGAATGCCTTCTTGCTTGCCGCTCCGTGTTGTCACGCTGGGCAACACCATGACATCGGCTTCGGCTGCCAGCACGCTCACACGGTCGCGTGGCTGCTGCCCGAGCAACAGCACATCTGCTTCCAGGCCAAGCTCCGCGATCAATGCCTCTAGCTGCGGTCGATCCTCGCCCTCACCGACCAACAGGCAGCGAAACGCGATACCCTGCTCCTTCAACTGACGACAAGCCTCAATCAAATACGGATGGCCTTTATAATCTTGCAAGCTTGCAACACAAACCATGGTAAAAACAGCGGTGCGGCTGCGCTCGGTGCGTGGCTGAAACACGTCCGGATCAACCCCGCAGTGAATAACCACGGTTTTATCGGCAGTCGAGCCGTACAACTGTTGTAGCAAGCGGCGATTATATTCAGAAATAGTGACCACAAAGCTCGCATGCCGCATTTTTTCCTGGAGCATTGGCCGTTCAACATAGATATCATGTGCATGCGCAGTGAAACTGTAGGGCAAATCCGTTAACTGGTGGACCACGTATGCCGCTAATGCAGGATGCGTTGCCCAATGCGCATGCACGTGAGTAACACCAGCCGCTTGCATCGCCCGAGCAAACCAGGCTGCCTGTGGCACAACAGCAATGGCTCGCAGCAGGAATTTTGGTGACGAGCGATTGCCACGAAGCGCCCGCCACCATGCGCGCAGATAGGCTTGTGGACGCCTCCTCATCCAAAAGAACTGGGCCGCAAGCACCTGTTTGGAAGCTAATTTGCTGTACTGAGCGCGCTCCACAACATCGTGTGCTTCGGCATGCATCACATGCTCGCGCTGCTTCACCAATGGGAAAACTGACACGCGCATGCCAAGTCGCTCAAGTTCAAGAATTTCGTACAAAATAAACGTTTCAGACACTTTGGGAAAGCGCGACATGACGTACGCAATATGTTTTGGCGCGTTTTCTTTTGCATGTTTGAGCGCTTCATTCGACAGCATAATGCCACGCTATTTCTACACAGGTATGAAGGACTGTTTTCAGATAAGCCTCTAATGCGCGCCACGCGCTTGAATAACGGCAAGCACCGTACGAGCTAAAATCTCGATATCCAGCGCCAAACAGCGATGCTGAATATAGGCAATATCCAGGCGAAGCCGCTGGTCGAACTCTGTTTGGCCGCGACCGTACACCTGCCACAAACCAGTCAAACCGGGAACAACATCCAGGCGCTCTGTTTGCCAGAGCTGGTACGTCGCCGCAGCAAATGAGGTTGGGCGCGGCCCGACCAGGCTCATGTCGCCGTACAGGACGTTGAACAACTGGGGCAATTCATCAAAACTCGTTTTCCGCAAGAACGTGCCGCAGCGTGTAATACGTGGATCATTGGTAATCTTGAAATCAGGCCATTGCAATTCATTCAAATGTGCGAGCGCCACCTTGAGTTCTTCTGCATTGGGCACCATCGTGCGAAACTTATAAATCTTGAACCGCTTACCATTTTTACCTGTTCGCCACTGAGTAAAAATAACAGGGGCACCGGGCGACTCTATTTTGATTGCCAACACACACAACAAAAAAAGCGGAAGCAACAGCGGCATGGCCAAAAGGCACAGCGTGAGATCAAAGGCACGCTTTACTCCATAATAGAATCTGCCGTGAAACAAAGCGTTCTCTGGCTTATAGCGCTCGATCCATTCGATTTGTGATAATGATTGCTGTGGTATGTCTAAAACCGATGTTGCCATCTCTCTCTCCTACCATCTTCTAGTCCATTGCTGAGAACGTCGTGGGATCGGACTGCGGCTGTGTAGCGCCAACCGCCAATGCATGCTGTTCCACTCGGCTGGTAACCACCTCCTCTGGTTCAGGCGCAGGATTGTGCAACGTCTGCTGCTCGTGTAACTGTTGCTCGGCAATGTTCATCAAATCTTCAAAGGTCAGCGCTTGTTCAGGAAAGGTCGCAACGCTGAAATTCGCCTGCACGCCAAGCTTATCCTGTGCAAGCTTTGCCATGCGGTGCCCCATCGCCTCGGCCTCCTCAGCACTTGTCTCAGGCGCGAGCAACATAAAGCGGCCAAGCTTCTTGCCCTCGATGAGCATATCCGTGCGGCGCATATACTTCGACAATACGCGAGCAACCGTGACCAGCACATAACGCTGCATCATCGAGCGCTGCACATCTTGCACAAGGCGATGCATCAGCATGTCGAGCGATGAACCGTCCGCCTGGAGCAACACCAGGCTCAATGGACGCTGATGCCGCCTGCTGCTAATCATCTCAAGTTGCACAAGATCATCAGCTTCGTTCAACGTCCGTAGGTGTTCACTTTTATTGGAGAAAGTTATTTCTTCTACGGCGTGGGTAAATTCCTCAAGTGCCTGCCCGACGCGATGCGCAAAGAAGAGTGTGATCGAGAGCAGAAACAGACTTGTAAAGGTTACATACGTGTGCATGCCACCTATCAATTGGCGCTTCGGGTCTATCGCAAGCACAATTGCGTACAATACCAGGGTAGGTACAATCAAAAAGAGAATAGATCGCCGCTGAAAGGTCGGCATGATGCCAGCAATCGCGACGATTATGGCAATGACATATACTCCTGACGCAATGTCAATTGTATTATGACTGCCAAGATCAAGACGCTCGATATTGAAGAAGAGCATCAGCCAGGCAAGAAGGGTTGCAATGCGCCAGCGTAAGCTTGCCATGTATGCCTCTCATGAATACAAATACATCAAAAGAAATACAATAGTAATCCGCATGTCATATTCTATGACGTGTAGTAACGTTAAAGAATTACAATCATTACATCAAAATGAATAAAAGTTCATTTTTGTAATTGCATGACCAAATCAACACGGACCACATGCTCATGTATTCTTTCGATATACGCGCATAAAACCTGCAATGTACATCTCAATTTCCATGAAGTTTTTATGCCAATGTCTATGCAATGCCTGCCAAAACAACAGTCACTGCACTGCTCCTCATTGCGCACAACGACTATTGACGAACGATTTGTCAGCAAACCTTCGCGTGGTATGACTAGCCTTATAAGGCATACTGATGCCTTTTTCTCTGATAGTGGATTGGTATCTGCTAGCACGAAACGCTCCTTCACGCCTCTTCTCATTGCGTGACGCCATGCGGTTGTGGAAGCATCAAACCGTTTGCGTACGGATCATCCTCCGATACTGTCTTCAGCAGCGGTGGCGGAGTGGTATATATTTTTAAACCCCGAACTATGTGTGTGTATACTATACAACTCTCTAGATGTAATACAATGACAATTTGTTTAACTACGCTGGATCAGTGCCTTTGTGATTGTTAACATTTTGTCATCAAGCAGGTGAGTAATTGATCACGGTGCGCAGAAAGGCACGCCAGACAAGCCCACAATGAAGCATTGCACTACGTCAGAAGAGGTTATACGACTTTTCAAAGAATGGGCGAATCCGCATGGCATGTACGTAGACTGCAAGCGGTATCCACGAAGTATGTACTTAGACAACCAGAAATTATAGCTTGAACAGGGCGTTTGCCACCATGCAGGGGGCAGTGGCAGTCTGGAGCATTAGCGCCGTGGACGTGTTGGAATGCCATAGCTGCGGCGCTTGTTGCCGATGGTGCTTACTGATGAGCCAAAATGTGACGCCAGCGCAACCAGAGACCAGCGTTCCACCAGGTACAAGTAGCGCAGCTCATCTTCGGAGATAGGCAGTGGCTGAAAACGTGAACGACGGACCTTGACACCACATGCCCGCAGCCGCTTGGCAATTGTTGTAGGACTACACGCGTAGGCACGCGCCAACACCACCGTGCTATCGCCCTGTTGGTAACGCCGGGCAAGATCCTTGCAAGGAATGTCGATGTGACGTGGCATGGGTATGCTCCTATCGTGATGTGAACGAACGCTGTATGAACTCCAGGCCTATGTCGGTGTGCCAGGTCATGAGCACCACCTGGCACTACCATCAATAGCACAGGCAAGAATATATACCTGTTTTCGTGTAAAATAAGTGAGAAGAAAACGCCCACCCATGTGGACGCTCTTATTCTTTATAATTTAACACGAAACCGTGTATGTGTCAAGGCACGTGTTCAGCAGAGTGCTCCTCAGCCTGGGGCGCTGCTGTTACATCATACGCAAAATCAGCTTGCTCTGCGATCATGGAAAGCACCTTTTTTGTTGAACGATGCGGATGGTGAGCTCCGGTCTCCCATTCACTGATTGTTTGCTGGCGTACCTCTAACTCATCGGCCATTTCGCGCTGCGTCTTGCCAAGGTGGTGCCGCAATGCTCGTATTTGGTTTTTGTCCCATTCGTAAGCAACACTTCGCTTGCGAGATTTGCGCGTATTCTGATTCATACACGCTCCTCCTCCTGTCTATGGCCTGAATATATTGTAACACGACAGCATGTACCTGCCAACAATACCAACACGGAACATGCGCCGTAACACGCCGTCTATACTGCCTATATCGCGATACAGAGGCATCCCTTGTCCGCTCGCACGGTATGAATCAGCGTTCAATAGATTGCTAGAGATAAAATTCTTGTGCTACATGAGTCATCACTTGTTCATCCTTTTCTGCTATACTACCGTCATTACCGTTGTTACTACCGCTGCAGCATTGCTCCCAAGGCGCTTGCGCCGCCTTCGTCATACTCCATTTTTTAGCGGTCGGAAAGAAGAGCAATCAGCATGCAATCCCCGGCATCATCTCATGTTGTCAATGTCGCACTGCACAGCCTCACATCTCGTGCAGATGCAGAAGGTGCTGTGGACCAGCCGGGCCATGTGCTTATTGTTGATGATCATTACGAGTCTGGGCGGTTATTCACACGCTTGCTTGAGCTTTCTGGTCACGTAGTTGAGGTTGTCGACAATGGCATTGCCGCACTGCGAGCAGTTGCCGCACAACCGCCAGATTTGGTGGTGCTGGACGTCCAACTTCCTGATATGGATGGCTACACCATCTGTGAACGCTTGAAGCACGACCCGGCAACCTGGCGCATTCCTGTGATATTGGTGACAGCATACGGCGCTCATGAGGTTCGGTTGCGCAGCATCAAGGCGGAGGCTGACGAATATCTCCAAAAGCCGGTTGATCCAGAAGAGCTTGAATTGCGGGTGCGCACGCTGTTACGCGCCAAGCGGCGTAATGACCTGCTTGAGCGCGCCGATGATGTTATTTTTACCCTGGCACGGGCGATCGAGGCGAAGGACAGCTACACCGAAGGGCATCTGCAACGCATGGCCGATTATGCAACTGCTATTGGCAGGCGGCTGAGCTTGTGCAATGACGAGATGACGGCGTTGCGCTACGGCGCGCTACTCCATGATGTTGGCAAGCTCGGCATTGACGAAATGATCATTCGTAAGGGCGGCCCGCTCACGCAGGCCGAGTACCGCCTGATGCAGCAGCACCCGGTGATTGGCGAGCGTATTGTGCAGCCGCTCCACATGGCAGCTGCGGTCGCGCCGATTGTGCGGCACCACCATGAGCGCTGGGATGGCAACGGTTACCCGGATGGCCTGGCAGGCGAAGATATTCCGCTGGGCGCGCGCATTGTCGCAGTTGCCGACGCCTTCGATGCCATGACAACTCAGCGTCCGTATAACCGCATGCTTTCGTTTGAAGAAGCGCGCGCCCGGCTCATTGCCGGGGCAGGAACGTACTGGGATGCACGTATCGTTGACGTGTTTACAGAGTGGCTTCAATCAATCAACGCCTGAGCGGGCAAGCGGCGCATCTATAAGCGTTGCCGTGAATTCCTGAACAAACCGCGCCACAGCACGCGGGCGCTCACGTTGCGGCAGGTGCCCGCATTGCGCAAGGAGCAGTTTCCGCGCTTCCGGCAGATTGTCACAAAAGAACTCCAGCGACCCAGCCGGCAGAAAGCGGTCAGACAATCCCCACACCAATGCAGCGGGCACTGGCACATCCCGGAACATCCTCGGCGCGCAAAAACTCATCTTCCTTGATCTGCGTAATAAATTCTTGCACTACCTGACGCTGAAACAATTCCTGTAATCCCCACTGTCCCAAGTAGACAAGCAGTGGAGGCATACGGTAAGAGAGTTGCTGGAAAATGGCGCGTGCTGTCTGGAGATCACGCGCGGCAACAAGCTCACGAAACGGTACCCATGACCCATGTCCGTTGAGCGGCGCGCCGCCAGGATTGATTGGCACAATGCCGCGCACCTGCGATGGCGCGGCCCACGCCACAGTGAAAGCCAGCCAACCGCCGAGCGAGTTGCCGACAACCAGCGCCGGCCGGCCAATTACATCCTCGATGAACGACACCAGCACATCGCGCATTTCGGCCAGCGAAGCGTAGGTGTGCTGCGGCGGCAGCGAGGAAAAGCCGTAGCCGGGCAAATCTACGGCATAGATATCGTGCACCTGGCGCAACTCTTCAACCATAAACGACCATGTCAGTGCCGAGTCGGCGATGCCATGCACCAACAGAATTGGCGGCGACTCGCTTTCGGCACCTCCCTGACATGGCAGGTGATAGTAATGCACAACGCAGCCATGGATCCATACGTCTCGCTGCTCCACGCCCATACGCGCTAATTGCCGCTGTGTGAGGCCGTCCATTAACGGCAGCGCCATGCGCGCCAGGGGACGGAACAACGTTTGCAACGGCGAAAGCAGCACCTGTTGAATCATCAATATCTCCAAAAACAAACAGAGAACAGAAGCCATGCTTGTGTTCTCTGATCATGTCATCTGGCATGAATAGTGTTAGACCTGCAACACAGAATCCTCAGCTTCGTGCTCATTAGGCACGTAGCTGTCCGCCTGGCCATCATTTTCCCAGCGATCGCCATCCAGCAGATAGCGGAAACGATATTGCTGGCCGGGCTTGAGCGACACGGCAACCGAGAAACTGCCATCCTTGCGGCGCTTCAGGGGATGGGCGTCGGCATTCCAGTCGTTGAATTCACCAAGCAGCGCCGCGCTCTGTGCGTTTACATCGGCGGGCAGGGCAAAGGTTACTCGGCATGAGCGGCCAGTTTTTGTGTACTCTTTCGTAATCATACAATTCCTCCGTGACAATCTGCATTGAGCAGATGATTGGTCAATTTTCAGCCGCGTATAATACCATACTTCGCAAAATCATTGCCAAGCAAAATAAATTATGGTCTGAATACAGACAATTACGGTATTTGCAACGGCACAACTGACGTAATCCAGTCATGATACAGGCCATCGAGCTGACATCCGCATGCATCTTTCGCATCGGCGAGCATGTTCACGCCGCCCACAAAGCCGTAGCGGTGGTTCGCGAAATACTGGTGCAGGAATGTATCAAACGCTGGCTCGCCAATCTGGATGCGCATAGCCTGGAAGAAGAGCACCGCCTTGCCGTACACAATGCTGACGTAGTTGCCATGGAACTTGGCGTTTAGCTGTTCAGCAGCTGCATCACGACCTGCCGCGCGTGCGTTACGGTAGCGCTGGCGGAATTGATCAAGCTCGTGCTGTGCCGCCTGCGCGCCATGCATTTCTTCCTGATAAATGACTTGTGAATAGCTCGCCAGCGCCTCATCGACCCACGACTCACGCTGCACATCGTTTCCAACGATGTTAAACCACCATTGGTGCGCAACCTCATGCGCCACAATCGACTCGAGCATGGCAGGCTGGTAGTACAAATTATGTTCAATCATGATCAAGCCGGGGTATTCCACGCCGTAAAAGGTGGTGAGGTCAGTGTCGATCACGTCGAGTTCGGCGAGCGGGTAGAGGGTAGCGGCCATAGCGCTTGTTGAAGATGCGTACCGCATTTACGGCGGTGTCGAGCGCCTGCTGGCCACCCGTGGCGCTGCCCGACCCATAGTAAGAATTGACGCGCGTACCATCTACATCTGCGCTGACGTGCGCAAGTTGCGTCAGGGTAATGGTAAAATCGCGCTGCGGGCCGCTGACGAAGTGGGTTGTTCGCATGCCATGTGCTTCATGCTGGTCAATGGCAACTCCAGTTGTCACCATGTTCCAATCGGCAGGCGCGGTAAGCGTCACATCGTACAACGACGTTTCGCTGTTCACGAAATCGCCCTGCGGGTCAGGCCGCCCGATGTCCCACATGCCCGCCCGAACGATCGCAACGATCGGGGTAGCCGACGCCAGCGCCAGCACTCCATTCTCTTTATTGAACGCGCCATACAGCCAGCTGCTCGCATTCTGTGGCGCGCGGGTGGCAAAATCAAGCGTCACCGATGTCGTCGCGCCGGGCAGGAGCGGACGCGACAAATCCACGCGCAGCAGGTAACGGCCTAGTTCGTAGGCTGGCGCAATGGCATGCCCGTTCACTGACATGGCGCGAATGTCGAGCGCGCCGCCAAAATCCGAAAGGTTCGGGTAGAGATGAAAATATAAGCGATCGAGCGGCATGATGTCACGGTTGGTGTATTCCAGCCGCTGCTGGCCTGTCAAGGTTCGTGCCTGCGGATCGATCGTCGCGGTAAGACTGTAACGATTCCAGTTGCCGTTGTATTGAAGGTCGCTGCGAAACTCTGGCAGCAGTGCGGCGGCCTGCGCATTCACATTAAAAGGCGATGTTTCCGCCGCTGGCTCTCGTGCGAATACAGTACCAACCTGCGCGCTCACGACCAACAACATAATCAACACCAGCCCAATGATTCGACGTTTCATGCTTCTCCTTCTAGCCATACCGTGCTGCCATTATATGATGAATCATGTCGAGAGCGTGGTATACTGCTTTGAATACGACTCACTGGCGTCTACTGGCGCGCCGCATATATGTAATTCCTGTGATTGCTGCAACCGATCTTCGCGATATTCCCTTTTTTTCCGCGCTGGATGATCAGACGCTTATTGACGTTGCCCGCCGCATGCAATACTTTGCGTACCGGCCGGGCGAGTATATTATGTTCGAAGGCGAGCAGCCGCCGGGCCTGTTCTTTGTGCTGCGTGGGCGAGTGCGGCTCTCGTGTACGGCTGCTGATGGGCGCGAGCAGGTGCTGGCCATGGTCACAGGTGGCGAGCATTTCAACGACGTGCCGCTATTCGACGAGCGGCCCAACCCCGCGACGGCGCGAGCGATGAGCCCGGTTCATTGCCTGCTGCTGCCACGCGACGCGCTCATGGAACTGATTGGCAAGCATCCGAGCCTGGCGCTGGCGGCATTGCACGATCTTGCCGGGCAGGTGCGCGAGTTGGTCGTGCTGGTTGAAGATCTGGCGTTTCGCTCGGTGCGCGAGCGCATGGCGCGCCAGCTACTTCAGGAGGCACGCGAAGGCACTGCCGAATTGACACACCAGGAACTAGCCCAACGCACCGGCACTGTGCGCGAGATCGCCGGGCGAGCATTGCGCCAGCTCGCGGAAGAAGGACTTGTACGGCTCGAACGCGGGCGGGTCATCGTGCTCGACCGCGCTGGTTTGGCTGAGATCGTTGAAGAATTCCCCTGATCGCTTGTGCGAAATGGAACAAAAGTCACAGACACGACCACGCGCGCGTGCTATACTCACGCTGAGTAAAACATACTCATGCTTTCTAAGATTCTGACACATTAAAGGAGTATGGATATGCCATACATTATCGCAGAGCCATGCATTGGAACCAAGGATGCGTCGTGTGTTGCCGTTTGCCCGGTGGATTGCATTTACGAGGGCGATGATCAGTACTACATCAACCCCGATGAGTGCATCGACTGTGGCGCGTGCGAGCCGGAGTGCCCGGTCGAGGCGATTTTCGCCGAGGACGCGGTACCAGAGCAGTGGCAGAGCTACATCGATAAGAACAAGGAATTCTTTGGCTTGTAGGCTGTTTCAACGTTTAAGCACAACCATAACGAAGAGGCGGATGCGCATGCACCGCCTCTTTCTGTTTGACAGAGCACAGCGACACAGCGATAATGCCTTGCCGAATGCGTACAATTTTCACAGACAAACACATGGTGACTCACATTGGCAAAACGCTTCGGCATGAAATAGGATTTGCGCTTCGCAGCGCAGGGGATGCGCGTCTCGTGGTGCTGCTTGGCGTGGTTGCAGTTGTGCTCACGCTCGCTGCGCAGTTGCCGTTGCGCTACCACATCGAGGTCGGACAGGAGGATGGGGCTGGCAGCGACCTGCCGTTGATCAGCGGCTTTTTCACACCGGAGCATAGCGCCGATGGCAGGTTTGTGTGGCGCTGGACAACGGAGCAATCGGTTGTGCAGATGCCCGGCGTGGGGCAGCGTTCGCTCGGCTTTACGTTGCGCGTGCTCGGCGTCAACGACGAAGTGGCCCAACACGGCCCGCACATGCTGGAACTTTGGGCAAATGGGCAGCACATCGCGCAACTGCCGGTGCACCAGGCTGGCACGACCTACCATGTACTCATTCCGCCGCCACCCGACGGCAGCGGCAATCAGCAGCTTGAGATTCACAGCACAACGTTTTCGCCCTCCGGCGATGTGCGCTCGCTTGGCGTCCCGGTGGATGATATTGTGTTCACCAGTAGCGGAGGCGCTTTCCCGGCATGGCCTTCGCTGGTCACGTGGCTCGGAGTGGCGGCGCTGCTGTGGCTGGCCGTGCGCGGAATCGGCTTCCAGCCGCGCACAACGCTGCTGTTGCTCCTTCCGCTGGCGGCGCTGCTTGGCCTCGCCGCCGCGCTTGATCCACCACGCACGGCCATGGCCGCAATGCCAATGCTGCTCGCTGTGGCGATTGGCTGGCTTTTTTCAGCGGTGCTGCGCCTTGCTGTGCCGCCGCTCGCGCGTTGGCTGCGCGTGCCACTCGACGAGCGCATGTTGCGTGTGCTGCTCTTGTTGGCGCTGCTGGTGTTCAGTATGCGCTTTGGCGGCAAAATCTATCCCGACTCCATGCCGGGCGACATTGGCTTTCATTACAACCGCTTTGTCGATGTGATTAGCGGCACGGTGCTGCTGCTGTCGCGCAATCGCGGCGTCGATTTCCCGTATCCGCCCGCTTTCTACCTTATTGTTGCGCCCTTTTCGTTGTTGGGCATCGATCCGCACGTGCTCATCCGCCTGTGTACCACGCTGCTTGATGCAACAAGCCCATTTCTTGTATACGCTATTGCCGTCACCGTCGCGTGCTGGTTCAGCGCGTCCGCGTCATCCGAGTGCAGAGACGAGGCGCTACCCGCGTGGCCGCTGCTCGCCGCAGGTATCTATTCGCTCAGCGCGTCCGGCTTCATGACGGACATGGTGGAACTTCAGCACGCACATTTTCGCGCAATGGGCGCACCTGCTGCTGATCACTGCGCTGATATTATTTTGGCAAGCCACCGACCAAAAAGCACAAACTAAGGGCGTGATAGCAGTTTTCGTCGTTCTTCAATCGCTTGTATTCTTCGGCCATTTCGGCTTCTGGATGAACATGTCGCTGCTTGGCGGGATGGGGTTCGTTCTTGTGCTGATTGGCACATTGCGCCAGCCTCAGCAGGAATGGGTCAATAGCCGCGCATGGCTACTCATTTGGAGTTTCATTCTTGCCGAAATTGTGGTTGTGCTGCTCTTCTACAGCGGCTACACGGGGTTGTTCATTCAGCAGGCGCTGGCAACGGCGCAAGGTGGCCTGACTGGCCTCGCCGGACGCAAACCGGCAAGCTCGGCGGCGCTGTGGAACACGTTATGGAACTTCGGGTTCCAGACGCACTTTGGCCTGTTTCCGATCCCCCTTGCGCTGGCCGGGCTGGCATTGCTCTGGCAGCGCCGAAAGGTGGGACGAACCGCCATGCTGTTGTTCCTGATAGCTGGCACGTTTCTGCTGGCGCTTGGCTTCGCCATTCTGCCGTTTGTTTCTGGCTCAACGCTCACGACGCGCTGGCTGATGTTTTCGGCGTGGGCAATTGCCGTTGCCGCCGCGTGGAGCGCCGAGCTACTGTGGCGCAGCGGGCGCGCCAGCCGGTGGCTGGTTGTCACCGCAGGCAGTTACATGATCTGGATCATGGTGAGCCAATGGATTGGCGCGTTGGCATGGCGCATTCGCCCGCCGGAGCCGTTTTGAAAAAGAGGAAGGATAGAAGTAGTTGCTTTCATCCTTCCTCTTTTGTTAGGGCAGCGTGAGGATTTCAGGGCCGTTGTCGGTGACCACCAGCGTATGCTCGAACTGGGCCGAGAGCGACCCATCAGCGGTGCGCACGGTCCATCCATCGCGCTCATCCATGACATGGCCTGCTTTGCCTGCGTTAATCATTGGCTCGATTGTGAAGACCAGCCCTGGCTGCAATCGCAGGCCCGTGCCACGCTTGCCGTAGTGCGGCACGGATGACGGCTCCTCATGAAGCGCCCGCCCCAGGCCGTGGCCGCCCCATTCGCGCACCACCGAAAAGTGATTCTCCTCCGCAAGCTCCTGAATAGCTGCGCCGACATCGCCAAGCCGGTTGCCAGCCTGCGCCGCCCGGATGCCGCGCCACATGCACTCCTCGGTTACGTCAAGCAGGCGCTGTGTTTCAGGCGCAACCGTGCCGACCGGAAACGTCACACACGAGTCACCATACCAGCCATCGAGGTCCACACCAATATCGATGCCAATAATGTCGCCCTCGCGCAGTTTGGTTTTATCAGGAATGCCATGGCAGATCACATCATTGGTTGCAACGCAGATAGTCGCTGGAAAAGGACGGGCCGCAAAACGCGGGCGGTAACCTTTGTAGGCCGGAATGCCGCCATGCTTGCGCAGAAACTCTTCCGCTATGCGGTCGAGCTCGCGGGTAGTAACGCCCGGCTGCACATGCGGGCGCAGCACCTCATATGTTTCCGCTACCAGCCGTCCAGCAGCGCGTAATTTTTCAATCTGTTGGCGCGATTTTAATGTAATAGGCATACTTTTCTCATTCTTTGCTGTCAACGACCATTCACCAAGCATTATAGCACTCTGCCTTGATAGAAGGGCTACGGGTTGTTCAGGGCCGCAACAAGTCGCCGTAATCCTTCAGCAAGCTGCTCCGGCTCCGTCAGGCATGACAGCATAACATGCGCGCCGTTCTCGTAACCATAAAAATAGCCGGGATGCACTAGCACCACCATGCTCCAGCAGTCGCAGCACCAGCGCCTCTTCATCGCGGACGCTCAGCACTTCGGGAAATAGATAATAGCCACCATCTGGTGGTTGTATTCTCAGCCTTGAACAGCTTGCCAGCTCCGCGAGCGCAACATCAAGGTTTTGTCGCACGCGTTCGCGCATCGCCTCGACAAATGACCAGCCGTGTGCAAACAGGTGCGGCAGCATGGCCTGCGTCAGCGTATTGGCGCTAAGAAAGGTATCGTTCAGCAGTTCTAGCCGATCGCCGTAGCGCTCGCGTGCCGGGCCGCTCAATGCAATCCAGCCCAGCTTCATGTCCGGCAACGCAAAGAGTTTGGAAATACCGTTCAGATGAAACACCGGCAGCGCGGGATGCAGCGCGCCCAGCGGCGGCACATGCGCCACACGGTAGGTGAACTCGGCAAACACTTCATCACAAATCACCGGTAGGCCAAGCCGTTCGAGTGCTGGTAGTGCTGTTTGCACCACCATGCCAGTTGGATTATGCGGCGAAACAATCAGCACAGCTCGCGTGCGCTCATCGGCCTGTGCCAGCAAACCTGCCTCGTTGATCTGCCAGCCGTGCGACTCATCAAAAGGGTAAGGCCGCAATTCTACGCGGTAAATAGCCGCGAGATACTCAAAGAGCGGATACGAGACGACCGGCGCAAGCACGTTGTCGCCCGGATCAGTAAGCAATGCAAACAGCAACCCGTATGCTTCACTGGTGCTTGCAGTGATGAATACATCGTCAGACGTGAGCGTCAACGGCGACATTCGGCCAGCGTAATAGTTGATGATTGCCTCACGTGCGGGAAGGAGGCCGTGCGGATCAGGGTTGTAGCGCCGCGTCTGCCAGTACGCGTCGGCAGCAGCGCGCAGCACGTTCGGTGGAAATAGCAATCCTTGATGTGTGGGGTTGCTGCTCGTCAGATCAACAAAATTGCCAGCAGCGGCGCGGCGCGCGAGTTCAATATGGTTAGGCGAAAGATCACCCTCGGCAAAGAATCCTGATCATGGTTTATTAATTATTAACATAGCATTGTTATTTGTAAGATTATACCTGACATGAACAAACACTGCTCCCCACACTAATAAGCAGGAGAGCAGTGTTTATATCTTGTAGTATATGTAATGGCGCAGTTGATTAATAGACTAGCGCCCCGTCCTCGGCACCGTTGGCATAGCGCCACCATGTCCGCCCTAGCAGACCCGAACGTCCCACCCGCCACGGCATGGGACCAATCTGCGGGCCAAAACGTTCCACAAAAAACTGACGGCTTCGGCTAGAACGATACCGAGATCGCGCCATCTCGGTCACTTCATCAAGAGTAACATGTTCGCTCGCCACGCTGGCTGGCTGGCCAACAACCCGTTCGCGGCACACACTGAACTCAACGTCGTCAAGGTTCAGCGTGGCCGACAGGTCTACCACCGCCGGCACTGTGCTGAACACCGGCTCTAAGTAAACGTGCGCCCGCACACAGATACCAAACTCATGCGCCAGATTAACAAACGTACTGATTGCATAGCGCGTCTCGCGCGAGGCCAAAACATCACCTGCTGTAAACTCCAGCCCCAATGCTTCGCAGCCAGCCCGGCGAAACAGCCGCAACAGGCCGGCATTCATCAGTCTATAGTCAACACAAGCTTCCCACGCAATGTCCAGGTCCGCAGCTATTAACTGCTCAAGAAAGGCGTACAGCCATTCTGCATAGCCTTCCATCGGACAAAACGGAAAGACGAAATGGCGAATACCACATTCACGCACAACGCTCTGAAGCTCTGCTATGACATGTGTTGGCTGACGTACCATAATGTCGTAATCAGAAAGGCGTTGGCCCAGCAGCACGTTGGTTTGCAACTCTCCCGCAAGCGTGAACAATGCATATTGTTCGAGCGACAGGAGGTGCCGCGCGGGAAATGGTAACGTATCCAGATCATCATTCAGGGCAAGCAATGCTTCAAAAATGACAGTTTGCTCATCTTGCAACTGTGTACGTTCGTTCATGCGCCACAAGGCATGCGCCACAGATTGGCCGGGCGCGTGCTCGCGCAAAGATGTGCCAAGATGCAGGATTTTTGCGCCGCAATCCTGAAGCAGTTCCTCAACTTGAGCGGTAAGCGAGCTGAATGTAGAGGCTATCACAACCAGATGTGGGCGAAAGGCTCGAAGCGGCGCAAGCGCGCTAGCAAGCGGTAACATCGGTGTAAGTGCCAGATCATACACACGTACAATGTGGCGCTGTTGCTCAAGAAGCGCGGCAATATACGCCATCGATAGTGGTGGCATGATGCGTGCATGCTGGTGATCGTCGGTGCTTGGTAGTGTGACGAAGGTTATTTTCACGATTCACCCCAGAAAAAGGTCGTTTGGTACATACGCCGTTGTCGTTATTCCATCATGATAAGTACTATACGCCTTTTATATGAATAGCTGAATGACAACCATACCTTCAGAGGTTAACAGAAGATTCATATTCACGCCGCAACAATCCAAAAGAAAGGATGAAGCGAACTGCTCCATCCCTTTGCAATGAACACGCGTTTGGTACCTCCACCTCTAGCCATTAACAGCCCGCTCTAACGGTTGTAGCGGTAGTGCAAAGGTAAAACATGTACCCTGACCAAGTTCGCTTTCCACCCAGATACGTCCTTTATGCCCCTCGACGATCTGTTGGCAGATGGACAGCCCAAGACCAAGATGGTTGCCGCGGCTAGACGTACGATCATGAGCACGGTAGAACGCGTTAAAAATCTTGCTTTGATCTTCAGCAGAAATGCCAACGCCAGTATCGCACACTCTGATCCACACCTCTTCTTCATGCAAGCTTGAGTGAACACTGACCTTGCCGCCAGGAGGTGTCGCCTTGAATGCATTTTCAATGAGATTGGTCAACACTTGACCGATGCGCTCAGTATCAAAATAGCATTCAGGCAGATCATTCTCTACTTCGTTCACAAGCTCCAACCCAACCTGCTCTGCCTGAAGTCGCAGACGCATCACCGTGCCAGTCACAAGCATGGGCAAATCGCCCAACTGTGTATTTAGCGCCAGCTTTCCGGCATCCAGGCGGTTGAACTCAAGCAATTCGCTGATACGGCCCTTCAGCAGTTCAATCTGGTTGTCGGCAATCTCCAGAAATTCTTTCTGCATGTCGTTCAGCGCGCCTGCACGACCCTGAAGCACAATTTTGACAAAACCATTGAGCGAATTAAGCGGGTTGCGCAGCTCGTGCGCCACCATGGAGATAAACTCCGTACGCGCTTTTTCTTCCTCTTTTTGTGCGGTAATGTCGTGGAGCACAATTGCCGCTAGCGACTCTTCACTATCGCTTCGCCGCACCTGTGAGGCCAGCGCGCGATATACATCAACATGTTCGTCTTCGTCTGCTCCTATGCGAATTTCCGCCGTAAGGATTGACTTGCCAGCATCGTTCATGCTGGCAGCCATGGCGAGTAACTGTTCGCGGACAGGCATTGCTGGCGTCTGGCTTTCAAGCAACTTGTAGCCAAGTGGGTTGACCAAAATGATTTGCTGCTCTTTATTGATGACAACCAAACCATCACTCATATCATGCATCACGGATTCCAGCAGATCCTGTTGCTGACGAATCTGGCTGTGCATCTCTGCGTTGCCAATTGCAATGCCCGCCTGCATCGCAAATGTTGTCATGTGCCGCACATCACCGCTGGAAAAAGCTGCGCGCTCAGTACTCACCACTGTCAGTGCGCCGCGCGGCGTACCACCGGTTGAAAAGAGTGGCACGCTCAATGCTGAACATACATCGTCAGGCATGGCGCTTTGCAAGGTAATATCACGATGCACATCGGCAATAATAAGTGGAACTTGCTGCTGCATGGCTCGCTGTGCAAATAACTCTGCCCATACACCGTTTGCGGTATCGTTCAACATCGAAGAAATATGTTCGAATTCGCCGTTTACATTGAGCGACAGCACAATGCCATGCACGCGGTCGGAGCCAAGCATTTGCAGCGCGCTATCAATAATCTGGCTCAACACATCATCAAGGCTTAGCGTGCTGGTGATAACCCGCAGACCCTCTTCCAGTGCATACTGCTCACGCATGCGCGCACGTAGATCGTTGGAAGTGCGTTCGAATTGCGTAACGCGCAGCTCACTAGCGCGCTGTGCTTCCTGAAGGCTCTGACGCAAGACTTGATTGTGGCGCTGTTGGGCAGCGCTATTCCAGATCGCCACCACCCCGAAACCAAAACTTGCGAAGAGCAGCAGCCATTGTGCCTGCTGATCGCTTGCAGGTATAGACATGCGGTTGACTAGCGACACAAACAGGTATGCTGGCCCAAACAAGAAAGGAATAATGGTTGCAACCGCCAGCCGTTGATATACAGCGAGTGCTCGCAACGCGAGGAGCAGGAACAGGGGATATACTGCGCCGTCAGCTAAGATCGGCTGAAGTTGCATGATGAACATAGCGAGCGCAGCATCGGCAACAAGCGATAGCCCGGCGCCTGCTGGCCAGAGCTGTCTTCGTTGCTTGCGCGCACGCTCGATCAGGATAAGATGAGCTATTGCATACACCACCAGCCCGGCCCAGAGCGCAAATGGCAACGGCGTTGCAGCAAGCCACCACACACCAGCAAGAGCGAAGGGGACTGCTGCAGCCCGAAGAATATCCTGCTGATACTTCCACAGCCAGGGGCGTGCGCGAACAACAAATGTGCTATCTGCTATCACGTATGTACATCCTCAAAACTGCTGTTGGTAATACGAGTTACGCAGGGGCATCTGCCGGCGGCTGAAGCCGCCGGGTTCAAGCATGATCCAACAACGCAACCCGTATTAATATCAATACCTTATGGCGTTAGTGTACAACAACAATCATGGTTCAAACTTATAGCCGAGATTACGAACCGTGATAACATGACGTGGCTGATCAACATTTGGCTCAACCTTGGTACGCAGGCGCCGAATGTACACCGCAACAAGGTTGCTTTCGCCCTCATAGTCGTAGCCCCATACCTTGTTTAGGATTTGACTTGTACTCAATACACGACCGGCGTTCTTCATGAGGTAGTAGAGGAGCCGGAACTCCAACGGCGTGAGTTCAACCGAGCGCTCATCAGCGAACAAAACCTTGTGTTCTACAGGATCAAGTGTGATGTCACCATGGCTGAGGCGTGAGGATGGATTGAGCATGTCACTGTTGCGACGTCGCAGCACGGCCTCTACCCGGGCCAGCAACTCAGACGGCTCAAAGGGCTTGACAAGATAATCATCGGCACCGATTTGCAAGCCTGTCACTTTGTCTTGAAGCTGGGAACGTGCTGACAGAAAAATAATTGGTACATCAGATGTTCGACGAATTTGTCGGCAGATGTCGAAGCCAGTTGTTTTTGGCATGGAAACGTCGAGCAGCACAAGATCAGGTGCATGCTGTTTGACCGATTGTAAAATGCTGGGGCCATCGTATGCTTTCATGACACGATACCCCGCTTCTTCAAGCAGAAATGATGTTAGTTTAACGCTAGGCAGATCGTCGTCGGCAACTAGAATATGCATTGCGGGCGCTCCTTCTCGTATCGTGTTCTTTCATAGCTGCTTTGCTCATGTAGATTGGCAACTGATTGGCAACAGAACAAACGTAGCATGACAAAGCAATGTGAATGGCCAATGCCAATATAAATATAGATGTAGCCAGTGAATACATACTGTGAATACATAACTGTTCACATGATATAAACAGCATGGATGACAAAAAAGTTACGGGTGTTTCGACGAATTTAGGAAATTGGTCCCAAAATGCTTTAGGACCACCTCATGTTGGTCTAACACCATACCTTTGCTAGATTTCATAGCAACGCTTGACAAGAGACCTGCACCAGTATATTATACCCACGCTATGAATGTGTTTTTTAGCAACAACACACTGCGTCGTCGCGCCCGTCGTCTGCCCCACCGGGGTTCAGAGGACGGTTAGCTCGTGTGCGCTGTAAATGGCTCGCTTACAAGCACGAAAGAAGCAACCAACCCCTGGACCCGCTCGGCGGTCCAGGGGTTTTTCTATGAAGGGGAGCGCCATGATCAAGGTGGGCATTTGTGGAGTGACGGGCTACGCAGGCTACGAGGCATTGCGTTGGCTGCGCCGCCACCCGGAAGCCGAGGTTGTTTTTACTACGTCGGAGTCGCAGGCTGGCAAATCTTTGGCTGAGGTATTTCCCGGCCCGCTCGATGCGCCGTTGCTTGCTCTCGACGACGCGCCGTTTGCTGATGCAGACGTCGTCTTTCTGGGTTTGCCACACGGCACGGCTGCCAACGTAGCACGCCGCGCCCTCGACGCCGGTGTGCGTGTAATCGACTTCTCAGCTGACTTTCGGCTTGATACGCCAGAGGCGTACGCCCGCTGGTATAACCATGAGCATCCCGCGCCCGACATGCTGCCGACACCTTACGGCCTGCCTGAGTTAAATCGTGCCGCCTTGCAAGATGCTTCGTTGATTGCTAATCCTGGCTGCTACCCAACCACAGTGCTGCTCGGCATTGCGCCGCTGCTGCGGGCGGATGCACTCGCTGCGCCAACGGTGATCGCCGACTCGAAATCAGGTGTATCCGGTGCTGGCCGCGCACCCAAGCAGAACACCCATTTTGTGGAAGTGAACGAGAATCTCTCACCCTACAGCATCGGTCAGGTTCACCGCCATGTGGGCGAAATGCAGCAGGAGGCCGATAAACTGGCGGCTGACATGAAGCCGGAGATTGTGTTCACGCCGCACCTACTGCCAGTCGATCGCGGCATTCTCAGCACGATCTATGTTCAGGTTCCAGATAACTGGAATGAAGCGCGCATTCGCTCGCTGTACACAGAAATGTATAAATCAGAGCCGTTCGTGCGGCTGCTGCCTGCCGGGCAGCTTGCCACGCTGGCGCACACAGTACACACCAACATGTGCGCGATTTCGCTCACGTTGGTGCGCCCCGGACTGCTGATTGTTGTGTCGAGCGAGGACAATCTTGTGAAGGGCGCGGCGGGTCAGGCGATCCAGAACATGAACATTATGTTCGGGCTGCCGGAGACGACAGGATTACTCTAGTAGTAGCGAGAACTTAATGACTTTGGTATTAAAAGTTGGCGGCAACGAGCTTGACGATCCAACCTTTGTTGATACATTTACGCAGACGGTTGCAGCTATGCATCCATGCCCGGTGCTGGTGCATGGCGGCGGCAAAGAGATCGGGATCATGCAGCGGGCGCTCGGCGGCGAGCCACGCTTCGTCGGCGGGCTGCGCGTGACGGACGAGGCGGCGCTTACGGCGGCAGAGATGGTGCTGTGCGGCACGGTCAGCACGCGCCTTGTGGCGGCGCTTACGGCAGCGGGCGCAGACGCGCAGGGCATGTCGGGCGTGGATCGCGGGCTGGTGCGCGTCGAGCGTGTGCAACATCCTGAGGGCGACCTTGGGCGAGTTGGCACGCCCGTTGCCGTGCGAGCAGAAGTGCTCACATCGCTGCTCGACCAGAACGTCGTGCCGGTTGTCGCACCAATATCGCTAGGCAGAGATGGCATTTACAATGTCAATGCCGATGAGATTGCCGGAGCAATCGCAAGCGCCATTGGCGCAGCACAAGTTGTGTTTGTGACTAACGCGCCGGGCGTCATGGTAAATGGATCGCTCGCGCCGCAGCTCAATGCAGCGCAGATCGAGCAACTGATTGCGAACGGCACGATTCACAGCGGCATGATCCCGAAGGTGCGCGCAGCGCTAACGGCGCTCCATGCGGGCGTGCAGGCTGCACGGATCACCAATCTTACGGGCCTCGGTGCGAACACCGGAACAACTATTACATCACATTAGCTGCCCGCATGGCGCAGCACAAGGAGCACACATAGAATGATCAGCCAGGTTCTTGAAGGCCACATCGGAACGACGCTCAAGCCCAACCAGGATGTTACGGTGCGGCCAGCGACCGAAGCAGATATCGAAGCGATTGTCGCGGTGGTGAACGAAAACGTGCGGCAAGGGCACTTGCTGCCGCGCACGCCCGAGAACATCCGCGCCTCGCTCAACACCTGGCTGGTCGCGGAAATAGCCGGGCAGGTAGTCGGAATTGGCTCGCTGCTCAAAATGAGCGACGTGCTGGTTGAGGTGCGCTCGCTGGCGGTGTTGCCTGCATTTCGCAGCTACGGTGTGGGCGCGAAGGTGGTGCAGGGGCTGGTCGAGGAGGCACGCCAGCGCGGGTTTCCAACGGTGTTCGCGCTGACGCGCGCGGTGCATTTCTTTGAGAAACTTGGCTTCACGGTTACAAATAAAGAGCGCTTTCCAGAAAAGGTCTGGCGCGACTGCGTGATCTGCCCGTTGCAGCACGCATGCGATGAAACGGCAGTCGTTTTGGAGTTGTAAATTATACATCTATCCGTAATACACATGGAGAATTAGATAAATGGAGCGAAAACCCGCGCTTCTGGCGCTTGAAGATGGGACGACATGGCCCGGCTACGCATTAGGGGCAATTGGCGAGCGGACAGGCGAAATTGTTTTTAACACCGCCATGACGGGCTACCAGGAAGTGTTGACCGACCCGTCGTACTACGGTCAGATTGTGGTCATGACCGCACCGCACATCGGCAACACAGGGGTAAACGTTGAGGACGAAGAGAGTCAGCGCGCCTGGCTCTCTGGTTTTGTGGTGCGCGCCGCCAGCACGCGCGTGAGCAACTGGCGCGCCGAGAAATCGCTCAACGAGTACCTGCGAGAGCAAGGCGTAGTTGGAATCACCGGCGTTGATACGCGGGCGCTCGTGCGCCATATTCGCGAGCAAGGCGCCATGCGGGCCGTGATCGCGTCGGTGGACATTGACGCCGAGCGGTTGATCGCCGTCGCGCGCTCCTCGCCTTCGATGGAAGGGCTCGATCTGGTTAAGCATGTGACGACCGAGGAGCCCTACAACTGGCCGCCGGAGAAGACCGACGACATCAGCCAGTGGTATGTCGCGGAGCAGATCGAAAAGCCCGCCAGATCATATTACGTTGTCGCCTATGATTATGGCATGAAGACCAACATCCTGCGGCTCATGGCCGAGCGCGGCTGCCGAATCACGGTTGTTCCGGCTGAGACGCCTGCCGACGAAGTGTTGAAGATGAACCCGGACGGCGTGTTTCTCTCGAACGGCCCGGGCGACCCGGCGGCAGTGACCTACGCTATCAATAATTTGAAAGAACTGCTGGGTAAAAAGCCGGTGTTCGGCATCTGTCTGGGCCACCAGATTCTTGGGCTGGCGCTGGGCGGATCGACCTACAAGCTGCGCTTTGGGCATCACGGCGGCAATCAGCCCGTGCGCTTCAGCGACAGCGGGCAGGTTGAGATTTCGAGCCACAACCATGGCTTCGCGGTGGACGCCAAGTCGCTGCCGGAACATGTCGAGGTCACGCATGTCAACCTGAACGACGACTGCGTGGAGGGGCTGCGCGCCGACAATCTCAAAGCGTTCAGCGTGCAGTACCACCCGGAAGCCGCGCCCGGCCCGCACGACGCATCGTACTTGTTCGACCAGTTTATTGAATTGATGAACCACAAAGGTGATTTGCCAAAAAGACACAAAGACACCAAGGAATAAGCTGTGGCAAGAATTTGCTCGCCAGAAGAAGAACGCATAGCGAGCATTGTTGTAGATGCTGCGTAGCTGACACTATGCATCCGGTGTACATGGCGCAAATTCTCAGTCATCTTAAGTTAGCTAATAAACGATTAGGATTCTTGATTAATTTCAATGTGCCGTTGCTGAAAAACGGTATCAAGAGAGTTGTTGTCTAATTCTTTGTGTCTTAGCGTCTTCGTGGCAAATAAGGAATTTCACAAATGCCAAAACGCACAGATATTAAAAGTATTCTCATCATTGGCGCGGGACCAATCGTGATAGGGCAGGCCTGCGAGTTTGACTATTCCGGTGTGCAGGCGTGCAAAGCACTGCGCCGCGAAGGCTACCGCGTCATCCTGGTCAACTCCAACCCGGCCACGATCATGACCGACCCGCAGTTCGCCGACGCAACCTACATTGAGCCGCTCACGCCCGAGATCGTCGAGAAGATCATCGAGAAGGAGCGGCCCGACGCCGTGCTGCCGACCGTCGGCGGGCAGACTGGCCTGAATCTGGCGATGAAGCTCCACGAACTAGGCATACTGGAACGCCACGGCGTGCAACTGATTGGCGCGCAGCCCGAAGCAATTGATCTGGCCGAAGATCGCCAGCGATTTAAGGACGCCATGATCAAAGCTGGCTTCAAGGTGCCGGAAGGCAACACCGTCACCAGCGTGGAACAGGCGCTTGCGCTGGCTGATCAGATCGGCTTTCCGATTCTCATTCGGCCTTCGTTCACGTTGGGCGGCTCTGGTGGCGGCGTGGCCTACGACATGGATGAACTGCGCGAAATTGCGGCGCGTGGCCTGCACGCCTCGCCAGTTCATCAGGTGCTGGTCGAACAGTCGGTGCTGGGCTGGAAAGAGTTCGAGCTTGAGGTCATGCGCGACCGAAACGACAATTTCGTGGTGGTCTGCTCAATCGAGAACCTCGACGCGATGGGCGTCCACACTGGCGACTCGATCACGGTTGCGCCCGCCATGACGCTGACAGATCGCGAGTTGCAGCGGCTGCGCGACATGGCCAAAACAATCATGCATGTGGTTGGCGTGGAGACCGGCGGCTCGAATGTGCAGTTCGCCGTCAATCCGAAAGACGGCACGCCGTACGTCATCGAGATGAACCCGCGCGTCAGCCGCTCTTCGGCGCTGGCCTCCAAAGCAACCGGCTTCCCAATCGCGAAGATCGCTGCGCTGCTGGCTGTTGGCTACACGCTCGACGAGATCCCGAACGACATTACCAAGGTCACGCCGGCCTCGTTTGAGCCGAGCCTTGATTATGTTGTGGTCAAAATTCCACGCTGGGCATTCGAGAAGTTTCCGGGCGTGAATGCGACGCTCGGCCCACAGATGAAGAGCGTCGGCGAGGTCATGGCGATTGGCTCGACCTTCAATGAGGCGTTTCAGAAGGCACTGCGCGGGCTGGAAATCGGCGCGACGGGCTTTGGCACGCGCAAAGGCGCGCAAGAAGCGCCCGCCAGCGATCTACGCAAGGCGCTGACGACGCCAACCTCGCGCCGTATCTTCGCGGCGGCTGACGCGCTGCGCGCCGAGATGAGTGTTGAGGAATTAGCGCAACTGAGCGGCTACGATCCGTGGTTCGTGGACCAGATGGCGAACATTATCTCAATCGAGCGCGATCTATCCGAACATACCCTAGACACCTTGCCTCATGATTTACTATTGGAGGCGAAGGAAAATGGCTTTTCCGACGCGCAGATTGCAACAGTGCTGGGCGGCGACAAAAAACTGACAGAAATGGACGTGCGCGCCCGCCGTAAAGAGCTTGGCATTGTGCCGGTTTACCATCGCATCGACACGTGCGCGGCGGAGTTCGAGGCCCACACGCCGTATCTATACAGCACCTACGCGACCTCTGACGAGTCGGAAGTGACTGACAAGCCGAAGGTCATGATCCTTGGCGGTGGTCCGAACCGCATCGGCCAGGGCATCGAGTTCGACTACTGCTGCGTCCATGCATGCTTCGCGTTGAACGACCTTGGTTACGAGACGATCATGGTCAACTGCAATCCGGAAACCGTCTCGACCGACTACGACACGTCTGACCGGCTGTACTTCGAGCCGCTGACGCTTGAAGACGTGCTGAACATCTACGATCTGGAAAAGCCAAATGGCGTGCTCGTGCAGTTCGGCGGGCAAACACCGTTGAACCTCGCTAAAGGTCTTGCAGCAGCGGGCGTGCCAATCTGGGGCACCTCGCAGGATGCAATCGATCTGGCAGAAGATCGCGGACGCTTCGGCGAACTGTTGAACAAGCTTGACATCCAGCAGCCAGAAAGCGGCATGGCGCACGATCTTGAAGAAGCGCGCGGTATCGCGAAGAAGATCGGCTATCCGGTGCTGGTGCGGCCTTCGCTATGTGCTGGGCGGGCGCGCCATGGCAATCGCCTACGACGACGACAACCTGGAGCAATACATCGCCGACGCTACGGCGATTTCGGAGGGCGCGCCGGTGCTGATCGACCGCTACCTGGAGGATGCCTTCGAGATCGACGTGGACGCGGTAGGCGACGGCGAGCGCGTGGTGATCGGCGGCATCATGGAGCACGTCGAGGAGGCGGGCGTTCACTCCGGCGACTCGGCGATGGTCATGCCGCCCTACAAAGTCAGCGCTTACCACCTGTCGATCATCCGTGATGAGACGATCCGCATCGGGCTGGCGCTAGGCGTGAAGGGCTTGATGAATGTTCAGTACGCCATGCGCGACGACGAAGTGTACGTACTGGAAGTCAATCCGCGATCCATCGCGCACGGTGCCATTCATCAGCAAGGCAGCTGGCGTGCCGCTGGCGCGTATCGCCGCGCAGGTCGCAGCAGGCAAAAAGCTGGCCGAGCTTGGCCTGACCGAAGAACCAGCGCTCGACGGCTTCTTTGTGAAGGAGGCGGTGCTGCCGTTCGATAAATTCCCCGGCGCAACGGTGGTGCTCAGCCCTGAGATGCGCTCGACCGGCGAGGTGATGGGCCATGCTTCAGGCTTCGGGCATGCGTTTGCCAAAGCCGAACTCGGCGCAAACCAGCGGCTGCCACTCGGCGGCGGGGCGCTCGTGACGGTGAATGATTATGACAAGGGCGCGATCGGGCGCATTGCCCGCGATCTGGTCAAGCTTGGCTTTAATTTGTATGCCACGCGCGGCACCGCAGAATGGCTCCGGCAGCTCGATCTGCCAGTTGAAACGGTCAACAAGGTGTCGGAAGGCGGCCAAACCACAGCCGACCTGATCGCGTCCGGCAAGGTTAGCCTGGTCATCAGCACGCCGCTCGGCTCACGGGCCTTCAGTGACGGCCAGGCGCTCCGCACGGCGGCCATTCGCCATGGCGTCATGCTCGTCACGACGCTGACCGGCGCGGCGGCGACTGTGCAAGGCATTCGGGCGCTCAAGGCCAAGGATTTGAAGGTGCGCTCGTTGCAGGAGCACCATGCGCGCATGGCAAAGGCTTAGCAGTTAATGCGCGTTGTTGGGCAGAGCACTCTGGCTCTGCCCAACTTATTATTTCACCTGTGCCGCCAGCTCTTCCAGCCGCTCCACAAACATGCGAATGAAACGCTCGCTGTCGAACTCCACCACCGCGCGGACGTTCGGTTCGCGCCCGGTGACACGCCCCCAATCGGTCACCGACTTGCCCATGGTCAACTCGCTGGTGTGCTCGACCTGGACATTCACCAACTCGGTGCGGCCAAGGCTTGGATCGAGAACCAGCGCGAGCGCTGCAGGATCGCAGATCGAGCAGCCGCCGTAGCCGAAGTACTCGCGGTGAAACTCGATGTAGAAGCGCGTGGCATCGGCCACAAAGCGGCTGATTGGCGAGCCATTTGCCAGCAGTCGATCAATATCGGCCTGCGTTAGCAGCACGTCTTTGCAGATGTCCCAGGGCATCAACGTCATTGGCATGCCGCTGGACATCACGATCTGGGCGGCATGGGGATCGACGTAGAAGTTAAATTCGGCCAGTGGCGTGGTGTTGCCATCCACCCGCAACGCGCCGCCCATGATAATTACCTCGCGCACCGCCTCGACAATGCGCGGCTCCTTGCGAATTGCCATCGCGACATTGCTCAGCGGGGCAAGCGCCACCAGCGTCACCTCGCCGGGCTGCGCCATGATCTCACGAATGAGCATGTCCACGCCGTGCTCGTCAGAAGGCGGCACAGGCGACTCAGGCAGACGCGCGTAGCCGAGGCCAGTGTCACCATGCGTTTCGGGCGCGGTGAAGGCTGGACGCAGCAGCGGCAGCGCGACACCTGCATGCACTGGCATGTCGCTGCGGCCCGCCAAAGCCAGCACACTGCGCGCGTTGCGCACGCCGCATGGCAGTGAGCAATTGCCGCCAGTGACGCTCACTGCCGCTAGGTCTACTTCCGGTGAAGCAAGCGCCAGCAGAATCGACAGGGAGTCATCAATGCCGGGATCAGTATCCATAATGATGCGACGAGACATAACAATCCTTTGTATAATAGAGGGATGCGTTATACTTGTTGCATAAGAGTAAAACGTAACGTCCAAAACGTAAAGCCCAAACGTAAAGTATGTTTGATCATAGACAGGTTAAGCGGAGAGAACAAAAGCAAGATGATCAACTTGTCAGGCTATTGTCTTGACCATGGCCGGTCATGTATGCCATAATGACGCGCGGAACATACATCTGTTAGTGGAACAAATCACGATTGCGGCGCGTCTCATCATGGCACAGATCTCGCCGCTTGCGAAGGAGCACGGCGTGCGCGCCTATCTTGACATTGAAACAGCATTCGATGGATCGATTAGTGTGGTGGGCATTTATCGCCCTGACATCGGCACCATTCAATTAGTTGGCGGCGGCGTGCGCGACCTGCCGCTGTACGAGGCGCTGGCGGGCGTTCACACGATTGTGACGTTCAACGGCGGCTCGTTTGACCTGCCGGTTATCCGGCGGCGAATGTACGTCGATTTGAAACAAGACTACGAACACTGCGATTTGCTCCATGTGTGCCGGCGCAAAGGCCTGCGAGGTGGTCTCAAGAAAATTGAGGCGCTGATTGGCATTGGCCGAGAGACGGCGGGCGTTACTGGCTGGGACGCGCCGCGCCTGTGGCATCGCTACGAGGCGTACAGCGACGATGCCGCGTTGCAAACGCTGCTGGCGTACAATCGCGAGGATGTTGTTAATTTAGCCGTGCTTGAGGCGCACCTGGGTTTGTCGGAACATATGGATCCATGCGTCGCGACGAAACATATTTTCGCCTGAAAAGACGGGCGAGTGTAGATACATGCAACAGAAGACACTGAATAACCGCTACGAACTTGAGCAGAAAATTGGCGAAGGTGGCATGGCGCGCGTGTACCGCGGGCGCGATCTACGGCTGAACCGCCGCGTCGCGATCAAGGTGCTGCACGCGCAATACGCGGGCGACGCCAGCTTTCTCAATCGCTTTCAACATGAGGCACAGGCCGCCGCGAACCTGCGCCATCCGAATATCGTGGATGTGTACGATGTCGGGCAGGATGGCGACATTCATTACATCGTGATGGAGTTTGTCGAGGGCGAAGACCTCAAGAACATTATTATGATGCGCGGGCCGCTGCCAGTCGATGAAGCGGTTGACATTGCCGAGCAAGTAACGAATGGCTTACAGGCCGCCCATGCAGTTGGCCTGATACACCGCGATATCAAGCCGCAGAATATTATTGTGGAGCCATCCGGGCTGGTCAAAATCACGGATTTCGGCATTGCCAAAAGCCGCCTTTCGACTGCGGCGACAGAGACTGGCGTGATCTTTGGCACCGCCGATTACATTTCGCCGGAGCAGGCGCGCGGTTTGCCTGCGACGCCAAGTTCGGACGTTTACTCGCTCGGCATCACACTGTACGAAATGCTGACCGGGCGGCTGCCGTTTACGGGCGAGAACTCGATTGCGGTCGCCATGCAGCATGTCAGCGCTGAGCCGCCACCGCCACGCATGTATAATCCGCGCATTCCGCCGCAGCTTGAGGCACTCGTGCTGCGCACGCTGTCCAAAGATCCGGACCAACGTCCGGCTTCGGCGCGCGAACTTGGCGCGCTGCTGCATAATTACACCAGCATCAACGAACAGCAGACCGTGGTGCGTCCTGTCGTGCCGTACCCCGAACCTCGCCCGCAGCCGCGTCCGCAGCCGCGCATGCAGCAACAACAGCGCCCGATCCGCTCGTCACCGCAGACAAGCACGACGTCGCGCACAACGTTGCCACGCCCGGCTGTCACTACGCCGCCACCAGAACGAAGCGGCGGCGGCTTTGGCGGCTTTGTGCTTGGCTTGCTGCTCATCGCAGGGGTGCTTGGCCTCGCGTATGTGCTGATCAGCACGGGGTTGTTTCAATCGTTCATGACGTCACTAGCGAGCAGCGGCCCCAGCGTCCAACCGGGTAGCATCGCCGCAACCAGCGCGCCAACCAGCGCGCCAACTGCCGGACCGACGGCAGTGCCGACAGTGACGGTGCCTTCGATCATCGGATCTGATGAACAATCCGCTATTGCCGCGCTCACTGGCGTGGGACTCAAGGCCGAGCATGATACGCGAGCGGATCAAAACAGCGCCGACGTGCCGAACGGCGCAGTGTTAGATCAATTGCCTGCCGCAGGTGCAACAATTACTGCGACTGGCACTGTCACTTACGCACTCAGCCTCGGACCAGCCATAGCCGCCGTGCCGGATGTAACACGACTACGCGCAAGTGTCGCGCAGTCAACCTTGCAGGCGCAGGGCTTCGGCGTGCAGACGCAGCAGGAGCCAAGCCAATCGATCGACGAAGGTTTTGTAACGCGCCAGAGCCCTTCCGCCGGACTGCGCATCCAGAAGGGCCAAACCGTAACAATTTATGTTAGCATCGGCAACAAAGTCCAGATGCCGGATGTGACAGGACTTAGCCTTGATCAAGCCAAGCAGCGCATCCAACAGGCAGGTTTAGTCTTCTCCTACGCTGATCTACAAGGGCCGGACAAGATACCAAACTACAACCAACTTGCGCCGAACACGGTGGTGAGTTCGGTGCCGCGCGGCGGCGAATATGTCGACCGTGGAACTGACGTGACGCTCGGCGTGCGCGCGCCATGATTGCTATCAGGCAGAGCCACAGAGAATACAGAGGACTTAGAGATATGTGTATTTCTCGGTGATCTCTGTGTTCTCTGTGGCTTGTTATTGCGAAGTATCCCGGAGCTTATCGCGCAATCCGCTGGAGGAAGCCCGCGACGCTACGAATAGCGGCATAGAAGTTGGGGATGTAAAATTTCTCGTTCGGCGCGTGAACGTTGTCGTCAGGCAGGCCGAAGCCCATCATTACCGCCGGTATGTCAAGGATGGTAGCGAATAGCGCCGCGATTGGGATGCTGCCGCCGCTGCGCTCGTACTCAACCGGGCGGACAAACTCGGCCTCAAGCGCTTCGGCGGCTACGGCAAGCGGGCGCGAGTCGAGCGGAAACGTCACTGGATCGCCGCCATGCAGGGCGCGCACCGTGAGCGTGATACCCGGCACCGCAAGTTCGGCCACGCGCCGCCGCACAAGCTCCAGCACCTTCTCTGGCTGCTGGTCAGCTACCAGCCGCAAGCTGACCTTGGCTGTCGCCGTGGCAGGAATAACCGTCTTCGCGCCCTCGCCCACAAAGCCGCCGCGAATGCCATGAACCTCAAAGGTAGGCCGGGCGGTCGCGCGCTCGATCACACTGTACTGCGTCTCACCTGGCAATTCCTGCAAGCCCGATGCCGCCATGAGCCGCTGGGCCTCCTCGGGCGAGCGCCGCTCGAAGCCTGCGCGTTCCTCATCGCTGAGTGGGCGCATCAGTTCGTACAGGCCGGGAATGTTGATGTGGCCGTCACGGCTTTTCATCTCGCCCAGTACCCAGCACAGCGCCTGAATTGGATTGGGCGCGACACCGCCGTATGAGCCGGAGTGCAGGTCAGTTGCAGCGCCGGTGGCCTCCAACTCAAAATAGCACATGCCACGCAAACCATAGGTCAGCGTCGGAATGCCAACATCTACCATGCCCGTATCGAGAATCAGCGCACAATCGGCCTGAAGTCGTTCCGGGTTGGCGCGCACGTAAGCGTCGATCGCTTCACCACCAGCTTCTTCCTCGCCTTCAATCAATACCTTGACATTAACCGGCAGCGCTCCGGTTGTCTGCATCAGCGCCTCCAATGCCTTGAAGGTCGCAAAAGTTGGCCCTTTGTCGTCCACTGCGCCACGCCCGCGCAGATTGTCGCCCTCGACAGTCGGCTCGAACGGCGGTATACGCCAGAGTTCAAGCGGATCGACCGGCTGCACATCATAGTGGCCGTAAATCAGCACGGTTGGCTGGCCCTCGGCCTTGAGCCACTCGGCGTAAACCAGCGGATGACCAGTAGTGTCGATCACCTCGGCCTGCTCCATGCCAAGCGCTTGGAGATGCCCGCGAAGCCACTCGGCGGCGCGGCGCATGTCAGCGCGGTGTTCGGAAAGCGTACTAATACTTGGAATAGCGACGAGCTCTTTTAGCTCATTAAGAAATCGGTCGGCATGCGCATTGACGTATGCGGCAATTTGTGAATCAGCCATGGTTCTGCTCCATCTGTAATAACGAATGGCGACATTATGCCGCATGATGAAGCGTGCGGCAAACCGAATACTAAAAAAGAGCGCCCCGCAAGGCGCTCCTAAAGGCAGACTACATGTTATTCAAACTGCTGCACCCGATTCGTTCACCTCTTCGCGCACAGCGTAGATCGGGCGATCTTGGGACTCATAATACACGCGCACCACCAGCTCGCTAATCAGACCTAGCGTGATGAATTGTACGCCAATCACAATCAGCAGCACGGCCAGCAACAGCAATGGGCGGTTACCAATCAACTCATTGTAGAACAGCTTCAGCACTGACAGGTAGCCGCCCGAAACCAGGCCAGCGAACATGGAAATTAAACCTAGCAAGCCAAACAGTTGCATGGGGCGCGTGCCGTACTGAAGCAAAAATCGCACGGTAAGAAGATCGAGCAGCACGCGCGTGGTGCGACCAATGCCATATTTTGACTTGCCGTACTGGCGCGCCGAGTGGTTCACCGGCATTTCCGTCACCGCGACGCCCTGCCAGCTTGCAATCGCCGGAATAAAGCGGTGCAACTCGCCATACAGCTTGATGCCGCGCAGCACCTCTGTGCGGTATGCCTTGAGCGAGCAGCCGTAGTCATGCAGGCCAACGCCCGTCACACGCGAGATCAAGCCGTTCGCAAGAATCGATGGCAAGCGGCGATTCAGAAACGGGTCTTGCCGCCGCGCGCGCCAACCACTCACCACGTCGTAGCCCTCATCCATCTTGTCCAGCAACCTGCCGATATCTGCTGGATCGTTCTGCAAATCGGCGTCAATCGTCACCACAACGTCGCCCTGCGCCCGGTCAAAGCCCGCCGAGAAGGCCGCCGTCTGACCGAAATTGCGTCGGAAGCGCACCACATGCAGGTGCGGGTCAGCCATTGCCAGTTGCTTGAGCAACGGAAAGCTGCGGTCACGGCTGCCATCGTCTACAGCGATAATTTCATAGGGATGGCGCAACGCCGCCAGCGCATCTGTCAGGCGCTGGTACAGCATGGGAATGCTTTCTTCTTCATTGTAGACAGGAACAACAACAGAGACAAAAGAGACCGGAGCGGTGTTTTCAATATGATCGCGCGCTGATAGAGAAGAGCCAGTATGTTCAATAATTGCAGTCATCCACATCTCCAGGAACCTGATTTTGGTATTGTGGCGCTATTGTACCTGATTTTTGTGCATGTGAACAGATTCCACCATTTGCATAGCGCCAGTACTGCTCGATGCTTACTGGCAGCGCGCCAGCACCACCGCATCGCCATCCGCAAACTGTTCGCACCAGCCGGGGGTGTGTTGTAGTTGATGGAGCAGTGCCGTGTTCCAGTCGCGGTCAAGCATGACGTGCGTGATATTCCATTGATTAATCAGATCAAGACTGTGTTGATCGCCACGAGCAATATCGTTGTACTGCTTCCAGATCGCCTCTGGAAATAATTCGACGCGCAGATCGGCAAAGACCTGCTGCGCAGGCATGCGCCAGATAGTGTAGCTCGTGTAGCTCATGTCGGTCCAGAAGCGCCCCTCGGTGGGATGCGCCGCAAGCCATTCCGTCGCGGCAATCGGATTTTTGCTGCTCAACGGCATGCGGTACGGCCCCACCGTCGCGAAAGCACCCGCCGCCTCTGGCCCAAAGAAGCGCGCGGGCGTGAACCAGGGCAGCGTAGCGACCATGGTGATGCCCAGCAGCACACTATACATAGTGGTTACTGCGGGCTTGCTTACTGGATGCGAGCGTGGCCCGAACAGCGCCGCCAATTGCTCCGCCAGCAGCGGCATGATGATCAGCGCGAACCACATGATGTAGCGGCTCCCACCAATCGCCAGCCACGCCATGCCGCAGTACCACAACACATCGACCATGGACGGCCGCCGGGCGCTTTTCGCCATGAGCGCTGCCAACCCAAGCAGGATCGCAAAAAACCAAAAGCCTGAACTGAGTATTCCAAAGGTGTTGCGCGGCGGCTGCCATTCCATAAATGAGGTTTGCAGCGACGGGTTGGAAAGCATCATGCGTACATAGGCGAAAATGCCAAACCCCAACGGGTTGAGCAGCACCGCCAAGAACGTTGCAAGCCCCACCGTCGTCCACACGCCAAGTTGCCGGAGCGCTGCACGTCGCATGTCAGGCGTGCTCTGCAGCAGCGTCCATGCCGCACTCAGCCACACCAATGTCAGCAGCGCCGCACCCATGATGAACGAACCGTGCATGTTGACCCAGAACAGCATGACGAACGGCACGGCTGTCAGCCAGCGCGCCCGAATACGCCCGTGCAGGTACTCGCTTGTGATGACAACCAGCGCGGCGGCAGGAACAAGGGCCAGCGTCTGCGGGCGTAGCGTCCAGTTATCAATGCTGGCGAAGCTTGCCAGCAGCAGGGCTAACGCCACGGCGATGCCATTGCCGCAGCGACGTAGCGCATGCCACGCCACCAGACCGTAGCTGCCAACAATCGCAACTGTGCGCGCTAACGATAGCAGTGGCACATCGCCGAGCCACCACAGCGCGTACATCATGATCTCGCTGAGCCAGCTTTGATAAACATAGCGGGCGTCGTATGGCAGCGTGTAGGCCCAGCGATTCGTCTAAATCCACGCACCTTCATTCACCATGATTCGGCCAGCCGCCATGTGCCACCATAAATCATTCGGCGGCAGCGGCAGCATGCTCATCACAAGCCAGATCAGCCACAAGACACTCGCCACCCATAGATAGTCAAGCGTGACGTGGCGCAGACGATATGTGGTAAAAATTGCAGGTGTTTGGCGTTGGAGTAGCTGCATGGCGAATTTTCGCTCCTGATTATCTACGGTTTGGCGCATTTCATGACACCACGATCTCATGTGCATACTCGTATTCTATGCATGCTGCTGTTTGCTATGCTATGCAGTTTGTGAGCAATCTATGCACAGGTAATGTGTGGCGAAGCGCAATTGCATACGCGCGCTCCACATCGCCCGCTAGCACGTCCCAGTGAAACAGGCGGGTAGCGCGTTCGCGGGCCGCCGCGCCGAGCCTATGGCGCAACTCTTCGCCGCCCAGCAGCCGAATGGCAGCGGCTGCCATCGCGCCGCCATCCGCAGGCGGCACCAGCAGACCACTGCGACCATCTTCGAGATACTCGGCCACCTGTCCCACGCGCCCAGCGACGATCGGCAGCCCAGCCGCCATGAGTTCCAGCAATTTCGCTAGACCACGCGCGCGGTTAATCAGCGTGTCATTCATTGGTACCAGCGCCAGCATAGCCGATTGAAGTAGCGCAGGAAGATGCTCCGGCTCAACCCAGCCACGATAATCGATGTTGTTCGCCACGCCTGCGCGCTGCGCCCAGTGCAGCAGAACGCTCTCTTCGCCGCGCTCCCCGAGCCCAACGATCAGCAGGCGCACATGAGGGATGTGCTGCGCCACGCCAACCAGCGTTGCCACAACATCGCGCACGTCAAACTCCCAGAAGCGGGTGTACAACAGCATGGTTGGAACATCCATTGGTTTGACTAGCGGCACGTGATCCACGGTGTTCATGCCGTTTGGCACGTAGACGATGCGCTCAGGCGGCACGCCAAACCCCTGCACCTGCGCTTCCAGCGTGCGGCTCACCACTGTCACTGCCGCGGCATGGCGCGGAAGATCATGCTCCTGCCACGCAAAGAGCGCCTTGGCGGGCCATGGATATGGCAGAAGATCGTTGCCATCCGCCCATCCTTCCCAATCATCGGTGTCGACCACCAGCGGCAGGCCAGGAGCTATTGCCTGTGCGAGCAGCGCTGCCAGGCCGCTGTAGCCTTTCGGCTTGAACAGGTGCAGCACGTCAGGATGTACGGTAAGTGCGGCACGCAACAACGCCAGCACCTGCTCCGCCACGCCAAGCGGGCCGGGTAGCACAGGCAGCGGTGTATGCTCAACCAGCACGCCATCATAGCAGTCACGCCGCCCGGCATCCTGAGGGTTCTGTACTGGCGGGGCAATGATATTGACATGATGGCCGCGCCGTACCAGTGCCTGAGCCAGCGGCAGCATGCGCGCCGACAGTGTTCCCTTGGGCCGAATACCAAACGGCGCGAGCATCACAATGTGCAAAGAAGATCGTCGCATGTTCACCTTTACATTGCACGATGTATAGGGTAGGATATCCATGTGGAGCGCGTTGCTCAAGTGGCTGCAACGCGCGACATGAGCAGATACTTCGCGCGTATGATAGCACATGCCATATTTATCAACACGTCCATTCCCACCATAGCTTACCATCAAGTACTAGTCACACTCCCCCCAGAAGTCATCGCACTGCGGTTGACGATCATAAATAGGTCGTGTACAATGGATAAAGCTTTTTGGGCCACAGATTTAGCTCTCTTTCAAGCCCTAGACCCGAAGGAGCCGGGCAATGCCAGATGACCGGATCGACGCGAGCAACTTAGAGCCGCGTTTTTATCCCAACCTTATCGGACGCCTTTATCTTCTCAGTCTTGAAGATGTGATGGGGCGTAACGGCGTGAATGCATTGTTGAACCTGGCTGGCAGCCGCCACCTGGTCAACAACTATCCGCCGGGCAACTTGAAGCGCGAATTTCCTTTCGCGGATCTTACTACCATCTCGACATCGACGGAAACGATGTACGGGCCACGCGGCGCACGCGGCATGGAGCTACGCGCTGGTCGCTATGCATTCAATCTGGGCCTCAAAGAATTTGGGCCGCTGCTGGGCATGGCTGACCTTGCGCTGAAGCTTATGCCAATGACCATGAAGATGAAGATCGCCCTAAATGCGACTGCGCAAACATTTGATCGTTTCAGTGATCAGCCGACCCACGTGGAAGAGCGCAAGGGTCAGTTCCTCTACATCATTGACAAGTGCCCGGTCTGCTGGGGCCGTCACAGCGACAAGCCGTGCTGCCACCTGGCACAAGGCATTCTTGAAGAAGCGTTGACATGGGTGACGGGCGGGCACTCGTTCCACATGGAAGAAATTGAGTGCCGTGGCACCGGCGGCAATACCTGCACCTTCGCGATCGATAAAGATCCTGTTGATTAGCGCTCACTGCGCCGAGAATGTGCGCAAGGATACTCATTCTCGGCGTAATATGAATGTAATCTCATCCTATTGAGCCATGGAGCGCTATCGGGTATAGTAAGGGCAGAAGCCCCGGAGGGGTCCGTTCCAGCCATCAACCCTCCGACCGACACTTTGGGAGCTATACCCTATGAAACGCATCACGATCAGGGATCATACGGTCATCCCTCCCTTCAGCGAACCAGCGCGCGATCTGCGCATCCTCAACAAGCCGCTGTGGGTTCTTCAGCGTGACCTGCTTGCAAAGCACTGCCGGGGCGCGCTGGAGCTTGATTCGCTGGATGAACTTCCAACAACGCCTGAAGAACTGCTCGTTTATCGTGACAATCTGTTCTTTAATCAAGAACTGATCGACACGTTTGTGGCGGCGGCGCGTGCCAGCGGCCACGCATGCCAGATCGCCTTTTCACATGACGATGCCTCGATCACCAGGCATGCCCTGCAACTCCAGGACGGCATTCACTTCGACGATCAGCATGACGTGTACGTGGCGGATCTGCTGTACTACCCAAACGGTGGCAACGAAACGCCACAGCCGCTGGTAATCGACACACAGCCACGCGAAATGGGCTATTACCACGTTCCCAGCTACATGGCAGAAAAGGGTGACCTGGTGTATCACATTCCGTTGCGCGCCTTTCTGTCAATTGAAAGTTGGATTCATGTGTTTCTAGCGAACTCGCCGTTTGGAGTGTTCGCGATGGGCCGCGCGCATGAGCAGTTGGTCGAAGAAAGCTGGCGCGAGAAAATTGCCGTCTCCATGTCGACGTTGTGGAACAAGCTCAATCCTTTTTCCCCCCGCTGGCGCAATCACTTTCTATCATCAGATCGGCTCGTCAAGATTGGTAAAAATTGTTCTATCGATCCGACAGCATCGATTCATGGGCCGACCATTATCGGCAACAATGTGACCATCGGCGCGGGTGTGACGATTACGAACAGTATCATTGGTAATAATGTGACGATCATGCAGGGCAGCCAGGTCATGCTGAGTGTGGTGAGTGACCGCTGCTATCTGCCGTTCAATGCCGGGCTGTTCATGACGACGCTCATGGAAAATTCCATGGTCGCACAGCTGAGTTGTCTGCAAATGTGCGTGGTTGGGCGCAACACTTTTATTGGCGCAAATACGATTTTTACCGATTTTAATTTGGTTCGGGAGCCAATTCGTACGCTCCACAAAGGCAAACTCACGCCGATTGATCTGCCAGTCGTAGGGTCAGCGGTCGGCCATAACACGAAAATAGGCAGCGGCTTCGTTGTTCATCCAGGAAGAATGATCGGCTCCAACACGGTCATGCTGTACAACGATCCGCATACCGCGATCATTCGTAATGTCAATGTGTCCGAGCAAGAAGAGCAGCCCGACATCAACGAACACGGCGAGCCGGAGCAGCGGGTGTTCCTGTGGCCGACGGCCGTACGATCCACGTACACGCTCGTTTCTCGACGAAGACGACGATCAGCCACCCTATTTTGCATCATTCGCAATGCCTTCATTACACAACACCGGCATGGGGTTCAAAAGGAGACTCTCATGAGCAAAGAAAAAATACTTGTCGTTGAAGACGCGCCTGATATTTCCAGCCTGCTTAAAATCTATTTCACATCGCAAGGGTATGAAGTTCAAACGGCGATGCGCGGCCAGGCGGCACTGGAGATTTGCCGCAAGACGCCGCCCAACCTGGCTTTGCTCGACGTAAACCTGCCGGACATGGAAGGCTACGATATTGGCAAGGCGTTGCGCCAGAGTGCCCGCACGCGCCATATTCCCATTATTTTTCTGACCGCCCGTGGAGAAAAGCAGGATCGCCTGAAAGGTCTCGGCGAGGTGCAGGCCGAAAACTATATCGTGAAGCCGTTTGATATTGAAGTAGTCCATACGATTGTAAAAGGCGCGCTTGATCGCGCTCGACAAAAGAATCTGGCACATCCAGTAACGAACCTGCCGACGGCTGAATTAATCAATGAGCAGTATCGCTCGCTGATCTCCAGCAGCGGCTGGGCGCTGGCACAAATTCATATCAATGGGTTCGACACATTTACGCAGGCGTACGGCGCAGTTGTGGGCGAAGATGTGCTTCGTTTTGCGGCGCTGCTGATCAGCGAAGTAGTGAGCGAGTTTGGCACCTCGGAAGACTTTGTAGGGCAGATGGTGCTTGGCCCCGATTTTGTGCTAATCTCGTCACCTGAGCATATCAATGCGATCTGCAATGCGCTCACGGAGCGCTTTGATGCTGAGATCGGGCTGCACTATAATTACAAAGATAATCGCAATGGCTATCTTATTGTGCAAGATGACCAAGGCATTGCCCGGCAAGTTCCATTGATGTCGCTCTCAATTGGTGTGTTGTCGAGCGATGATGGTCCGTTTTACGATATTCGAGAGTTGAACGAAAGTTCCGAAGATGTGCGCCAGAAAGCGCAGGCTGAGGCCCGCGAACTTGGGCGCAAAAGCTATGCTAGCTATGGACGTGCATAACGATCAGCATGGTGAAAGTATCCTGCTGGTACGCGCACGACCAACATAGCGATAGCAGTTTGTAGCTCCTTTGTAGCATATTTCAATAATCCATCCAGCATCAATCCGACATATACGCTGGAAGGAGCAAACGCTTCACTATGGACATGACAACAATAGCGGCCCCGCCGGAGTCAGTCTGGTTGCTGCTGGCTGAATTAGCGAACTGCGGACAGAACATTGACTTGCTTCTTGATTCACAGCAGTTGGCGCAAACGATTGCTACATGTCTCCGCACGCATCTATCTTGTACATGGGGGTATGTTGCTCTGGATGCCAGTCCTGATGCTGCCGCCGCAAGTTGGGGGCTGGACAGCGCGCAGCAGCAGGCACTAGCGCTGCACAATGGTTGCCCGCCCGCTGTTCCTGCTGGAACACTTGGCATGCAGCTTGCGTATGAGCAAGCGCCGGCGGGCAGTGTACTGCTTGGCATGACGCCAGTGGAAGAGCAAGCGCTCCAATCTTCAGGATTCATGGCCGCGCTGCAACGACAGCTTGAATTGCTGCTCACGTTGCAGCGACGCGAGGCCACCCATCAAAGCATGCATGCCCATGTTGACGCGGCCTCGCTACTTAGCCTCGATCTGGTTGGGCAGCTTGACTTGCGTGAGGTGCTGCGCACCTTGATCATGCGCGCGCTAACACTTACCAATTCACATAGCGCCGCTATTTATATGATCAGCGAGCATGAAAACCTCGATCTGGTTGTGAGTCATGGTCTTTCCGGGCGCTATCACAATCTGCGGCTGGCACCGGGCGAAGATGTAGCCGGGCAGGTAGTTGCGCAGCGCACTACGCTGGTCATCCAACAGTATGGCGATTTTGAGCACCATTCTTCGCAACTCGCGCGCGAAACATGGCACTCAGCGATTGGCGTGCCGCTCCGCACGCAAGACGAATTAATTGGTGTGCTGGTGCTTCTGCGCAGCGTCATGCAGCCCGTGTTCAACCCCGTTGATCAGCAACTTATCGAAGCATTCGCCAAGCCTGCCGCCTTGATTGTGCGCAACGCGCAATTGTTTGCGCAGCAGCAGCAACGCTCGCGCGAACTCTTTGTGCTGTACGAGAACAGTCAGATTATTGGCGCAACGCTTCATATTGAGTCGATGTTGACGCGCGTTGCGGAAAACATTATGCTGGCGATGAATGCTGACCGATGCGTGCTGCACCTCATCGATCCAAGCGACCGTTCTATGCTCTATGAGGCTGCATCGTACAGTGCCGACAGCAGCGACGTGGCCAACGAAGTGCGCTACAGCGTTCATGCCTACAGCGTTATTGCCGGGCTGCTCCGCTCCGGCGAAACGCTTACTCTCGAAGAGCCAACGCATGCCCGACGCAACGCACATGACGTGCTGAAGCATCTTGGCTTCCGTAGCGCGTTGTTGCTGGCGCTGAAAAATCGTGACCGCACGGTCGGCTTCCTTGGCATTGGATTTATCAGCCGCGATCATCACTTTAGCAGGACCGAACTGAATCTCGCGCAAACACTGGCCAACCAGGTTGCCGCCGGGATCGTGAATGCGCAATTGTATGTTGTGGAGCAGCAACGCGCTGATGAACTGACCAAGTTGCAGCAGATGAGTTCGCAACTCGGCACTAATCTCGATCTTGATGAAACGCTCTCAGCTATCTACGACGGCACTCGCTCGCTGGTGTCGTTCACCGGGCTGCAAATTAATCTATATAACACGGCTGACCAGACGCTCAATTTGGCAGTGGCCTACGGACTGTCAGATATACCGTCACAATACCAGTTGTCGGACGGGCTGTGCGGTTGGGTGGCACGCTACCGAAAGGCGCTGCGTCTCAACGGCGCGGAGCATCCGCCCGCTCGCCCGCACGTCATGCAGTTCGCGGATGACACGCCGGTGCGTAGCTACCTGGGATTGCCGCTGATCATCGATGATAAACTGATTGGCACGCTTGAATTGTTCAGCCACCAGCCGCAGCAGTTTTCATCTTTTGACGAGCACCTGCTCATGATTGCCGCGAGCTCTGCCGCGCGCGCGCTGTTGAATGTGCAGCGCTATGAGCAGGCTGACGAACATCTACACAGCCGGTTGAAGCAACTTACAGCGCTGCAGCATGTCAGCCGCCAACTCGCGGCCACGCTCTCGCTCGATGTTATCCTCGGCTTTGCACTGGAGGAAGCCTTGCGGGCAACGCCAGCAACGCAGGGCTACATTGCATTGCAGCGCGGCGGCGAGGATGATCTCAAGGTCGAGGATGCGAAAACTGCTCAGGTGCGCGGCTACATTGCATTGCGCGCCAGCAATCAGCCGCGCCAGTTCGAAGTGCTGGCCGCAAACGGCTACAGCGACGAGCAGCATGATCGCATTGTTGGCTCCGTGCTTGATCATGATCAAACGGTGGCCGCGCAGGCGTTGCGCAGCAATGAAGCTGAATTGGTGGATGAACTTATCACTGACGACCGACTGCATGGCATCGGTGCGGAGGCTGCCTCTGCGATGGCCATGCCAATTTTCTATGAAGATCATGTGGTTGGTGTGCTGAACTTGCACAGCACAACAGCGCATGCCTTTGATCATGATTCAATTGAGTTTGCGCGGGCACTCACGGATCAGGTTGCGCTTGCTATTGGTAACGCGCAACGCTATGACGAACAGCGCCGCCAGCGCGAATTGCTAATCAAGCGGGCCAGCATGCTCAACGAGGTCTTTGGCATCGGCCAGGCGTTGCGCGCTGACCGTTCGCTTGAAGAAGTGCTGGAACAAATTGCCTTTAGCGTGATTGATACAACAGATTTTCGCTCCGTAGCGTTCTGTTTGCCATCGAATGAGCAACTGACAGCGTTCACGGTGATTACTGGCGCGGGCATGCCGTTGAACGACATCGAGCGCATGCGTTACACGCCGCTGTCATTCACACTGTTGGAGCGCTTCTTCGACAGTGCCTTTCAGCTTGGCCGCTGCTTCTTTGTGCCTGTTGAGGCCGTACAGATCATTGCCCAGGAAACACATACCGAACCAATCCGTTTGTTTATTCCGGTTGATGGAGGTACTGAACCTCAGATCGATAATCTGCTGCTCGTGCCACTGTACAGCACCCGCGCGCATCTCGTCGGCATCATGATCGTCAACATTCCCGCTGATCGCCCACAGCCCACTCGCCGCGCGGTTGAGCCGCTCGAGATCTTTGGAGATCAGGCGGCCATTGCTATTGAGAATGCGAACCTGTTGCTTGAGGCGCGCGCGCAGACCGAGCAGATGACTGCGCTGTACCATGTTGGCACGGCGGCAACCTCGACGCTGGATCTGGACGAACTGCTTGAGGGCGTGTACAGCGAGATTGTGGCCTATCTGGATGTACCATCGTTCTTCTTCGTTGCTTCGTACGAGCACCAGAAGGAAGAACTTCTTTTCGAGTTGTTCAAGGAAGGCAACGCCGATCATCCTAAACGCCACAAAACTGTCATGCCGAAGGGTGGCTGGACCGGCCATGTGATCGACACGGGTGCCATGCTGTATATCCGCGACTCAGCTAACGAGATGTTGCCCACGCAACCAATCATACTCGGCAAAATGGTTCGCTCATGGATTGGCATCCCGCTCTTGAGTCACAATGAAATTATTGGTGTGCTGTCGGTTCAACATTATGAGCCGAACGCCTTCCGCGAACGCGATGTGCAGTTTCTGTCGGCGCTGGCGAATCAGCTTGCCGTGGCGCTTCAGAATGCTCGTCTGTTCCGCGAGCGCGAACAACGCATCGTTGAGTTGAATGCGATTAACAATCTGAGCCGCATATCGAACTCTACACTCGATCTGCGGCAAATGCTGCACCAGATTTATGATGGCATCAAAGCGTCGCTCTCGGTGGACGCTGGCTTTATTCATATCTATCGCGTCGCGCAGAACGATATCAACTTCGGCTTAGAAATTGATGAGGATATCCGCTCGTTCATCGAGCATACCAGTGGGCCTGCGTCGGGCAGCTTGACAGATCATGTGATGAAAACAGGGCAGCCGCTCCTGTTCCGCGACCTGCGCGCGGAGGCAGAAGCCGTTGAACTCCAGCCGCTTGGATTCGGCGATAAAGCTCGCCAGTCTGCGTCATGGCTGGGCGTGCCGCTAATCGGGCGCGACGGCGAGATCATCGGCGTGCTGTCAGTGCAAAGCTACACACCCAACCTGTATGATGAGCGCGACATTACGTTCATGACCACGGTTGCCAGCCAGGTCGCGTTGGGCGTACAGAATGCCGCGCTGTTTGACTCAACTCAACGGCGGGTGAGCGAATTATCGGCGCTGTTGGAAGCAGCGCGCGTACTCGGCTCCACGCTCAATCCGAGCGAGGTGCTCGACATGTTGATGAATGTGGTGCGCCGCCAGTTCGACATCGACTCGGTGGCACTATGGACTATCAGTGGCGACAATGTGCTTTCGCCGGCAGCCATGCTCAGCGTTGCGCCCGAAGAAATGGTTACTTTGCGCGTACCGCTTGATAGCGGACTTATTGGCCAAGTAGCGGCGACGGGTGAGCCGCTTGTGGTGGAAGATGTGGCCGAGGGCGATGCATCACTATATCCGTCATTCAACCAGGAACATCACCTGGTATCGTTCATGGGTGTGCCGGTAAGCTACCATAATCAGACCGTCGGCGTGTTGAGCGTGATGGCATCGGAGCGGCGCTCGTTCAGCCGCGATGAGGTTATGCTGCTGAGTGGTGTCGCTGCGCAGGCTGCTATCGCCCTGGAAAACGCGCGCCTATTTGAAGAGCGCGAGCGACGGCTGCGTGAAGTTATCGCCATGAAGGATATCGGCAACGCGGTGACATCCACTCTTGACTCCAAGGAGGCGCTCGAACGGCTTCATGCTGAGCTTGGCAAGGTGCTTGATATTAGCACGTCAAGCATTGACATCTACGACGACGAAAATGGTTGTATTCTGAGTCCAATTGCGTTTGATCAAGGCGATCCTATAGACTGCCCACCACTACCTATTGAACAAAGTGGCTTGACCAATTGGGTTATCACACATCAAAAACCTGTGCTACTTGGGACAATAAGAGAAGCCGAGCAACTGGTGCCTGACCTCGGCCCGCGCGTTGGTAATGTAGATGATGTAGAGCAATCGTTTTTGCTGGTGCCGATCATGTCAGGTGAGCAAGTGCTGGGTGTTGTTAACATTCAAAGCTATGAGCCACATGCCTTCAGCCAGGATGATCTGCGCTTTGTCACAACAGTTGCGAGCCAGGCCGCTCAGGCGATTCGCAACGCGCAATTGTACGAAGAAGTGCGCACGGCGAAAGAAGCGCTTGAGGATCGTGTTCGTGAACGTACACAGCAGTTGAGTGAAGAAAAAGAGCGCCTGCAAGCGGTGTACGATATCACCCATGAACTCACAGCCAGCCTTGATCTGAATGAGATTTTAGAGAAAACGCTGGCGCTCGCGTCCAAGGCGGTCGGTGCCAGGCGCGGCTCGATCATGCTGCGTGATACACCAGATGATACACTGGTGTGCCAGGCAGTGCTCGACGGCAGTGGCATGGTGAAAGTAGCCAACATCCCTATATCATTTGAAGGCGGGCCAAGCCTCGCAAACTGGGTGTTGCGGCATCGTGAGGCGGTGCGCATCGGCGACGTACGAAGTGATCCACGCTGGATTCGCGAAGAAGGACGCGCCGAAGACGTGCGTTCGGTGGTGGCCGTGCCGCTTATCGGACAGGACGATCCGCTCGGTGTGCTTATTCTGCGCAGTCCCGAGATTGATTTCTTCAGTGATTCGCAGGTGCGGCTGCTTATGACGATTGCAGGCGAAATTGCGATTGTGATCAACAATGCCAAGTTGCACTCGTTTATCACTGATATCGCCACCTCGCGCGCTGAGTTGCTCAATCAACAACGTGAGGAGAACACCAAGACGCAGGCCATTCTGCAAAGCCTGGGTGAGGGTGTTATAGTGCTCAACGAGCACAACCAGATTGTGTTGTTCAATCGTGCGGCAGAGGAAATGCTTGACATTGCAGCCGGAGCGATCATTGGCCAGCCACTCACCGCAATCGGAAGCTATGGCAACACCGATGCTGTACAACAGCGCTCATGGAAGATTCTTAGTGGCTTCCAGCAGGGCCTCGATGAGATTACTGTTCATGGCAAGAACCACACGCGGATTGTCGAGTTGCCCGCGCCTGATCAGTCGATTGCGCTAAACTTTGCGGCAGTAATCGGGCCAAGCAACATTACCTACGGCAGCGTGGTCGTGCTGCGCGACATCACACGCGAGATCGAGGCTGATCGTGCCAAGCGCGATTTCGTTTCCAGCGTGTCGCATGAGTTGCGCACCCCGCTGACCGCCATTAAGGGATTCGTGGATTTATTGAACGCTGGCACGGCTGGCGCGCTGAACGAAGGACAAGCTGCATTTCTCAGCGTGGTGAAGAACAACACACGCCGCCTGATGGAACTGATTGACGACATGTTGGAAATTGGGCGCATCGACGCGAATAAGATCGAGTTAAACTTCGACAGTGTGAACGTGCCGGATATTATCACTGATGTGCTGCAAACGTTGCAAGCCGAGATTGCACGCAAGGCACAATCCGTGCATATTGACATAGCGCCAGATCTGCCGCCGATTGAGGCTGACGAACGACGGCTCACGCAGGTGGTGCTCAATCTGGTGTCAAATGCGGTCAAATACACATATCCAGAAGGAAGTATCAGCATCCGATCGTCCCTCAATCCAGCGGGCATGCTTGAAGTTGATGTGGAAGACACCGGCGTTGGCGTTTCGCCAGAGCAGCAGAAAAATCTATTCCGCCGCTTCTATCGCGCCGATAACCCACTACGCGATGAGGTGGTGGGAACCGGACTTGGCCTTTCAATCGCAAAATCGCTGGTTGAACTGCATAGTGGCGAGATGTGGGTGCAGAGCGAGGTAGGCAAAGGCAGTATATTCAGCTTCATTCTGCCAGTGCAGCAGCCAGAACAGGCCGATGATGAATAATGTTGGCAAACTGTCATCTTAGACGGCGCTCTTTGCAAAGGCAAAGTGATAAGATGTTTATGGTACGCATGCAGCGGCTAGTGTAACGGATGTGGTACTTCGGTGAGCGCACTTCATCTCGACAATCGACTCGTGCATTATGAGAATATCGGGCGGCGCGGCCAACCGATACTCTTTCTCCACAGTTGGCTTGGCTCGTGGCGCTACTGGCTGCCAACTATGGAGCATATCTCGGAGCGTTATCGCGCGTTTGCGATAGATTTCTGGGGCTTTGGCGAGTCTGATCAGCGCGGCAATACCTTTTCACTTGCCGACCATGTCACTATGGTCATGCGATTTATGGATCACCTTGGCATGGAAAAGGTCAATCTTGTCGGGCATGGCCTTGGCGGCATGGTGGCAATCCGTGCAGCCAGCGAGCAACCCGAGCGCTTCTGGAAAATCATGGCGGTCAACACGCCCATCCGCGGTGACCAGATTCACGATATGACGCGCAGTAGCAACGGCACATTTGCACGCCTGTTTGGACGATCTCATTCGACCAATATATGGGCCAAAAAAGTGCGCGAAATGACATTCGATGACGAAAACATTCAGCGCGAGATTGTTGAGGATACTGAACACTTGTCGGAAGATCTGGTGCAGCAGGTTACAGCCTCAATAGTTGGTACTGATTTGAGTCATGACCTGGCGCGCCTGCGCACACCGCTGTTGGCAGTGTATGGCGAACGCGACTCTATCGTCACCCATGAGCAGGTCGATAGCTTGGCCGAACATGATTTTGGGTTTCAGCAAGTCTTTACATTGCCGAAAGCGCGCCACTTTCCTTTCCTCGATCAACCTAATGTGTTCAATCGTCTATTAATGGACTATCTCTCGATCGATGAAAACAACTTGGATCAGCTAGAAATCAAGCAGGAATGGCGTAGACGTGTCAGCCAAATCGAGTATATTTAAGTCAAGCCAACTACCATGACAAAACGAGTGCCAGATTGGCACCCGTTTTGTCATGGGTACAGACTGACTGTTACAGTCGCGAGCGTGGATCGAGTGCGTCGCGCAGGCCATCACCGATAAAGTTGATACTGAGTACTGATAAGAAGATCATCAGGCCAGGCCAAATCGCCATGAATGGTGCAACTTGCAGAGACTGATAATAATCTGTCACCAACCGCCCCCAGGTCGGCGTGTCAGGCGGGAAGCCAACGCCCAAGAAGGAGAGTGTCGACTCGGCAATAATGGCATTGCCGACTTCCAATGTAGCTGCGACGATGATCGGGCTTAACACATTCGGCAGAATATGCCTGAACATGATCGACCCACGGCTGACACCCAGCGCGTTTGCCGCCTCGACAAACTCCTTCTCCTTGAGTGAAATGAATGACGCGCGCACGATTCTGGCCGTCGACATCCATGCCAGCGCACCAATCATGACCACGACGATCACGAAAATACCCACCACTGGGCCAAGCGCTCCGGTCATCCGATCGCGGAACAGATAGATCGTGACCAGAAGTAGTGGCAAGATGGGCAGCGATAAAAACAGATCGGTGACGCGCATGAGAATTTGATCGATTGCGCCGCTAAAGAAACCCGCCAGCGCACCAACGAATGTTCCAAGGCCGACTGCGATCAACATAGCCACAAACCCGACGAGCAGCGAAATGCGACCGCCGTATAGCACGCGGGCAAAGATGTCGCGGCCAAGGTCATCGGTGCCCATGGGATGTGTGAGGGTAATACCCATTCCATCTGATGTGGTGCCAGTTGTCAGCGTCTGGAGAACACGACTGATAAAGTCGGGGCTTTGAACCGCTGTGAAATCTAAGATATTCTTTATCCACCCGGTACAATGTCGGCCCAATGGCAGTGAGGATGATTAAGAGCAGCATCACGACTGAGCCAATGATCGCCAGCTTATGTTTTCGGAAGCGCCGCCATGCATCACCCCAGAGCGTACGAGGTTTTGATGTCATGCCAGGTATAAGCCGGCGCACTGGCGCGGCATTTTCGGTTACTGGTCTTACGTCCAATGCTGGATCTCATTTCGGCCATATCAGCCTCCGTTTAGTTACCATATCCTGTGAATAGCCGAAGTTGCTAGTTATAGCGCACGCGCGGGTCAACCACACCATACAAAATATCGGCAATAAGATTAAATGTAACAGTGAGTACGGCAAAGATAAATGCGAGCGCCATGACAACCGGTGTGTCAGATGTTTCGATCGAGTTAATGAGCAGCGATCCGAGACCGTTCACACGGAAAATATTTTCGGTAATGATCGCGCCTGCAAAAATCGCAGGAATGCCAAGGGCAATCAGCGTGATGACAGGTATCAAGCTATTCGTGACAACATGCCGTATCACCACTGAGCGCTCGGCAAGTCCTTTCGCACGCGCCGTCCGTACATAATCGAGCGGCAAATTATCTAGCATGGCCGAGCGCATGAAGCGCGTCAGCGCCGCCGATTGCTGAACGGCAAGTACCCCAACAGGCAATATCATTTGCCGAATTTGCAAAGTGAATGAATGCCAGTCTCTGACTTGTAGTGAGGTATCGTAAATGATGGGGAACCACCCAAGCTTGATAGCGAAGATAAGCATAAACAATATGCCTGTAAAAAAAGAAGGTAAGGAAAAACCAATGAAGGCAAAAGTTGTCGCTGCTTGATCAAAAATTGAATATTGCTTCACTGCGGAGAGAATGCCAATCGGAATAGCCACAAGCACCGCAACAAGATACGCAACGCCAACGACCATTAGCGTTTGCGGCAGTCGCTGCTTGATAAGATCGAGGACGGGAATTTTTGCGGCGAAGGACATGCCTAATTCGCCCTGCGCCGACGCGGTCAGCCATTTCACGTAGCGCACCGGCCAGGGTTGATCGAGTCCTAGTTGTTTACGCATTAATGCACGCGTTTCTGCCGAAATGGCCGGGTTGCGCGCGAATGCCGACAGCGGATCGCCAGGGGCCAGCGAAAGGACGGCAAAAATAATAAAACTAATCAGCAAGAGCGTCGGAATAGCGATCAACACGCGACGCACAATATAAGCAATCATTCTGCACCTCTGGCATGAAGGCCGAAGCCAAGATACAGATACGCGGGAGTACCAAACTTGTGGCACTCCCGCGCATCGTTACGCGATTACTTCGACCACGTCTCAATGTTCCAAAGTTGGGAGTCAAAGGTTGAGCCGGTTGGTCCCTTGAGATCCTTTGCCTTGCCCTGTGGCGTGGTGCGGTCAACCAACGCGATAGCGGCGACATCATTGACCAAGATATCGTTCGCCTTGATGAACAGATCCTTCAGTTTAGCGGAGTCGGTTTCCTTCTTCATCTGTGCGACCACTGCATCATAGTCTGGATTGCAGTAGCGCCCATCATTCGGATAGTTCCAGCCGTTTGCCTTTGCAGACATGTTGGCGCACGTCCAACCATCGAGGTAAGAAATGGGAATTGGGTCGCTCGGGCTATTGGTATACATCTGCATGTCGGCCCAGAACTTACCAAGCGTATCTGGATTGGCCTTGTCACTACCAAAGAATACGCTAGCGTCCACCGCCTTGAGATTAACTGCGATACCGACCTGCGCAAGCGACTGCTTGACGACTGCCTGCTCCTGCTGGCGCAATGGATTGGTCGAGGTCTGGAAGAGCAGTTCGAGCTTCTTACCATCCTTCGAGCGCACGCCGCTGCCATCATCCTTCCAACCGGCTTCGTCGAGCAACTGCTTGGCCTTCTCGATGTCCTGATCGCACTTCGTGTTTGGTGAATTGATATCTGGCGGCTGGGTCACAAGATTGCAGGTCACCTTTCCAGCAAGTTTGCCGTTCACCTGATCGGCAATCGTCTTACGGTCAATTGCCAGTGCAACTGCCTGCCGCACCTTTGGATCACTGAAGAATGGATTCTTGGTGTCAGGCTCGCCACGCTGGTCTCCCAACGATGGATCAGGATTTGAGAAGTTCAGCACGATACGCTCGATACCGAACGAACCACTGTTGACCGGATCGCACTTGCCACCCGCGAGGATCTGATCCAACACAGCTGCAGGTACCTGCAAGTTCCATGCGAAGTCGACCTCACCGGTCTGGCAGACTGCGCGGGCTGCGCTGGTCGCATCGCCACCACCCTTGATCTCGACATTGTCGAAGAACACCTTGTCGGCGTTGCGGTAAAGCGGATTCCGCTTGTAGGTAACAACGTCACCCGGCTTAAAACTATCAACCACCCATGCGTTGGTGCCTACCGGATTATTATTAGCCGCCTGGCAAGCCTGATCCTTAATAGCTTTATCGCCGATGCAGTTCTGGAACTGCTTTTTCTGAAGGATCATGCCATTGTAGCTCACGAATGCGATGTACGGATCCGGATTTGGCTCTTTCCAGGTGACCTTCACAGTGTGCGGGTCGAGCGCCTCAACCGTCTTGATCGGGTCAAAGTTTGATTTTGTGGTGCATGCCGTAGCTGGATCGGCGCAATACTGCCATGTGAAGACCACGTCATCGGCAGTGAAGTCCGTTCCATCAGACCACTTAACGCCATCCTTCAACTTCCAGGTAATTGTCGAGTAGTCCTTGGCGATACCGCCGTTATCAATTGTCGGAACCTCTTCGGCCAAAGCTGGCACTGCTTTGCCGTTCTCATCGTAGTGAGCTAACGGCTCAAGAACGACCGACGCGCCATCAAAATCCTTGGTACCAGTGGACTGATGCGGATTCAGAATGGTCACCGCCTGCCAGTAAAGGATTTTGAGGGTACCGCCGCCACTCGTGCTTCCGGTGGCTGGTGCCGAAGTCGCTTCGCCAGCAGCAGGAGCACTTGTAGCTTCACCGCCTGTGGCAGCAGGAGCACTTGTAGCTTCACCGCCTGCGGCAGCAGGAGCACTTGTAGCTTCACCGCCTGTGGCAGAGTTTGTATTGGTGGTAGTTGCAGGTGCACTGCCACCACATGCCGCAATCACCGGCACAATCAACACAGTTGAGAGGGTAAGTGCCGCGAAGCGCCGCCAGGGAAAAGATGCTTTGTGCATCATAGAAAATATCCTCCGTCAAAAATCTGAGGCATCTGTAAATAACAACCAGTAGTTAAATCTTGTAGCCCGGTGCGAGCCTCCTTTCATCGCTTCAACAGCTGCACGCTTCATCTTGATAGTAGAAGCTATGTTGCGTTGCATCTCTGTTTATTGAGACGGCAGCAGAACAGTTAGTGCTGCTTTTGGCTTACCCGCAATCCTGATCGTACAGAAATGTGGTGTGCTTGACGACTTTGTTCTTGGGGTTGCGCGGTATTATACCAGAAAGCATTGCGCGCGTAAAGTTATTATTTTCTGTACTCTATCTATAATACACGATGAACGCGATTTGCGTTCAATATTAGTTGAGAGAATGTTAAGAATATTTACACAGAATACTGGATGAACTATACAAATGTGTTTTGGATGGGCCAGGTATTGGCTTTTCACGTAGTACATGGTGACATACGACCTGCTTCATTGCCCAGAGCAAGGGCCTTCAGTCAAGTGGAAGTTTTTATCGCTACAGGCCATTGCTCGCAATTCAGTGACTGCGTACGTCGTGTCATTTAGCAGATACATCTGGGGCAAATGGCGCAAGCACATCGCGCACGCCCCGCAATCGGGTGCGAAGAAGTTGTTGTGCTGCCGAGCTATCGAGCGCGCAGTTGCGTGGCCGCCGCACGCCGCTCATGGCGCTGGATGCCGAGCGGAGCACCTCAGCAGAGCGGCCATGAGCAGCAGCGATGAGTTGTGCAAATTCGTAGCGGCTCACCACGTCAGCACCAGCGACGTTGAGCACACCTGCCATAATCAATGCGCCAATTCCAACACTGCATCGGCTAAATCTGCCACATGCACCGGACAGCGCATCTCGTCATAGAAAAAAGCGATGTCATTTTTCCCATCGAGCACATCAAGGACCAGTTGTTCATGGATGCTCGGCTCATGGCCACCATAGATCAGCGATGTGCGCACAAGCAGCGCATCAGGGTGGGCTTGCGCCACAAGACGCTCAGCCTCTGCTTTGGCCTTGCCATAGAGTGAAACTGGTGTGGGAGGATCATCTTCAGTATACGCACCCACCCGCTCACCATCGAAGATCGCATCGCTCGACATGTGAATGAGCCGCGCGCGTGCCACTCGTGCTGCTGCCGCGACATACCCTGCGCCAAGTGCCGTTACATCCCATAAACGCGCGCCGCGCTGCACATACGCGGTATGAACAATCATATCTGGCTGCACATCGGCGACAAGGTACTGCACAGCAGCCTCGTCGCTTAGATCAAGCGGCACACAGCACACGCCCGACCGTTCTATAGAATGTGCGTGGTAGGTTACTGTGATGTCCCAGGTTTGAGCAGCCAGTGCCCGGCGCACGAGTTCCGCGCCAAGGTACCCAGAGCCACCTGTGATCAAGATGCGTTTCATAGAAGAGATTGATCGAGAATCTGCAGGAGCAAATCTCATGTTTGCCCAAGAACTGAGAACAAGCGATATTCAGACTGTCACATGTCAAGAGTTTCCAAGGCGACGCGGGCAGCGGCCTGCGTGGCGGCCTGCTTGCTCGGCCCTTGCCCGACGCCAAGTTGCTCGTCACCCACGCACACCTCCACCTCCCATTCGCGTTGGTGGTCCGGCCCGGACGCGGACAATACATGGTAGCGCGGCGTGATGTTGCGCGCGGCCTGGATGCGCTCCTGAAGCTGCGTTTTATAATCTACTTGATAACCGCGCGTTTGCAGCGCTGCCAACTCACGCTCTAAAAAAGGTAACACAAAATTGCGCGCCGCATCGAGTCCAGCATCAAGGTAGATCGCCGCCAACATGGCCTCGAACGTGTCAGCCAGCAACGTATCGCGGTTACGCGCGCCGCTATGATCCTCACCTTTGCTCAACTGCAAGTAGTGGCCCAGGTCGATCTCGCGCGCGAACCCGGCTAGCGTCGGAGTTTTGATTAGCACTGAGCGCGTGGCAGTGAGTTCACCTTCATCCGCGTCAGGAAAACGCTGAAAGACCAGATCAGCTGCAACATGATTCAGCACTGAGTCGCCCAGAAATTCCAGCCGCTCGCTGTTGGCGAGATGGTGAGTTTGCGTAGGGTGCTCGTTCGCAAACGAGCGATGCGTGAGCGCCCCTTCTAGCAGGCTCATGTCACGAAAGAGCAACCCCAATCGTGTTACCAATGTGTCGACCGATGCCATGGCATGTCACTCAAAGCGCTTGAAGATCAGCGTCACATTATGGCCGCCGAAACCAAAGGAGTTGCTCATTACGACTTTGAGCGTACCGGGCCGGGCCGCATTCACCACATAGTCAAGATCGCAGGCGGGATCGGGATGCTGGTAATTAATAGTGGGAGGAATAAGGTTATTCTGCATGGCAAGCACCGAAACCACCGCTTCGATTGCGCCCGCCGCACCGACCAGATGACCAAACTGTGACTTGCTGGAACTCACCGGCACCTGGTAAGCTCGCTCGCCGAGCAACGTTTTAATCGCCTGTGTCTCAGCAATATCACCGGCGTTGGTACTGGTCGCATGGGCATTGATGTAGTCCACGTCGTCGGGTTCCATGTTGGCGTTGCGCAGTGCCATGCGCATGGCCCGCAGCGCGCCCTCGCCACCCTCGACCGGCAGCGTAATATGATACGCGTCGCTCGACAGGCCGTAGCCGACCAACTCGGCCAAAATACGCGCGCCACGCGCCTGGGCATGCTCCAGATCTTCCAGCACGAGCACGGCGCTACCCTCCGACAACACAAAGCCGTCGCGGGTCGCGTCGAACGGGCGCGACGCCGTTTCCGCCTCGTCGTTGTTAGTGGAGATCGCTCGACATGCCACGAAAGCCGCAATCGTAATCGGGATAATCGGCGCTTCTGCCCCGCCCGCCAGCATGACCTTGGCCCAGCCGCGCCGGATCGTCTCAGCCGCCTCTCCGATCGCATGGGCGCTGGTGGCGCAGGCCGAGGTGGTACAGTAGCTCGGGCCTTTCAGACCGTGGCGAATGGAGACCAGCCCGGCGGCCATGTTGGTAATCATGCCCGGCACGACGAACGGGCTCAAACGGGCCGGCCCGCGGTCGCGCAACGTGTTCACGGCATCCACCGTGGTGCCCAGCCCGCCGATGCCGCTGCCAATGATCACGCCGATATCCTCAGCATTCTCCGATGTCACCGTGAGTTCAGAAGATTGCAATGCCTCAGCAGTGGCCGCCATGGCCAATTGAATAAAGCGGTCGTAGCGGCGCACATCCTTGCGATCCATGTAGTTCGTAGGGTCGAAGCCCTTGACCTCGCCAGCGATGCGCGATTCCAGACCCTCGGTGTCGCACAGCGTCACGGGGCCAACGCCACTACGTGCATGCTCGATTCCGTCCCATAAGGTGGGGACATCAAGGCCAAGTGGGCTGACCGCACCAACACCTGTAATCACAACACGCCGATCCATCCGTTTATCTCCTCGCGAATGATTTCATATTTCATCATATAGTGTACGTATTATAGCATGTGTGGAACCCATGCGAAGAACTGAGCGCTGAAGGAAACGCTGTTCTTCCCAAGCGCAGGCTTAGATATTGCGCCGCCGCTATGCCTATGGTATCCTACGCACGGATGTTCGCTGGTTTTGGAAGTGAAAGACGACTGGAATGGCCCTCGATCTCTCGGCACTAAGCCGCCAGGTGCGCACCATGAGTGGCTCGCTCATGGTGGATGCGAGCGACAAACGCAACCGCTTGCTCCAGGTGCGCGAGCGCTATCTGCAAGAATCCGCCGCCTACGATGCCTGGGCAGAAGCAGCAAACCTTAGCCAGGAAACAGCGGCGTGGCTGCTGGCTCGTCCAGTTGAGCCGCTGAACCGCATCCACGATCTGCCGACGCGCCCGCCGAGCTACGCGCTGGTAGCGACCGACGGCTCGCAGATCGACATGGAACGCCATGGCATGGCGATGTGCTATGTCATCAATATTGGGCGGGTGTTTCTGCGCTACGGCGAGCGCCCGGCAGCTAAACTTTCCTCCACGCCAGCGTTGTATTACCAGGATGAAGATTTATATTTAATTGATGGCGTGCGCCGCGTAGCGATCGAGGGCAACTATCTGAGCGCGCGCCGCGACGTAGAAGAAGGCGTGGCGCTGGTCGGGCTGGCTGACGAGTTCTTGAGTGGGGACGTGCCTGCTGTGGCGCTGCAAGACGGCACGCTGGTGCGCTGGACGCTGGCAGGCGCGGAGAAGTTCGTGCAAGATCATTTCCTGCGCACCTACCTGGCCTACCTCGACGACATGCGCAGCCGTGGCGTTCCGGTTGCCTCATACATCAGCCGCCCGCGCTCGCCCGAAGTGTCTGGCACCATCCGCCTGATGTTCTGCCCGGACGTGAACCTGCATGAGAAACGCGGTGCCAAGTGTAGTGAGTGCAGCGATGTCGCCGCCGGACGCGAGCCATCCTGCACGCCATGCCAGAATTTGACCGACGCTGATGTGCTGGCCGACATGCTGGAGGACGGGCAGCGCGGGCCGCTATTTCTCTCCATGTCGCGCATCAATATTGAGAACTATGGGCCGCACCAGATTTATTTCTTCTATATGCGGGTCGGGCGCGAGATTGGCCGCGTGGAAATGCCACAATGGGTGGCCGAGAATCCCGATGCGGTGGACCTCATCCACAGCCTGATCTATGATCAATGTATGAAGGGCCAGGGCTACCCGGTGGCGTTGGCGCGCGCGCATGAGCAGGCCATCGTCCGCACAGCCGACCGGCGTGCCTTCCTGAACATTGTGGAAAACAGCCTGCTCCACGCCGAACTTCCCGCTTCTTCATCGCGCAAGCGTGAAAGCAAAGAGCGGCAGGCGCTCTGAAGCTGACAGTCTTGTCATTCATGAATGAAGCGTATCGTTTTCGACGCGCACAGCGTTTATATTGATACAACATATTGTTGTTGTATCAAGAGCCTTTCAAGGAGGTATCTGTGCGCCGTTGTTTCTTATTCAGCGGGTCGCTCATCTTCGTTGCCATGTTGCTGCTCGGCAGTTTTCACATGGCGGACGCAGCCAAACGCAAGGGCAGCGGCCAAGTAAATTTTCGCAACAACAAAGCATTGAGTGACAAGGTCACGGTGCGGGTGTTCGGCGCGTCGCAGCCCGGCGCTGGCGTGCATTACGAAGGCTGGCTTGGCTCTGCCCATGGGGCCGAATGGATCGATGTTGGCACGATCAAGCTCGATGCCAAAGGCAACAGCACCGTAGATTGGACATCGCCGAGTGGCGAAAATCTGCTGGCGCATTACGAGCAATTTATTATTACGGTTGAGCCAAACGGCGAAACGATTAACTGGCCTGCCAGGGAAAAGGTCGTCTTTAGCGGCAAAATGCCGTCCGAGGTCATTCCAGTTGTGCGAACGCTTGTGGTTGATGGGCCAGACACGCCGCTCCCGGATCGGGTTGGGCTGGCAACTGGACTCAAGGCCCAGGCGAGCGGATTGACGAACGAGGGGCATGACGCCAGCACTGCGGCGCAGCAGGAGAAAACAAAAAATATCCGCAGGTTTGATGAGCAATTACTCAATCGCATCGTCGGCATCAACGATGGCGCATACGGCGATTGGAACGGCAACGGCACGGTGGAGGACAAGGGCGACACATATGGCGTGACGCGCTACGCGCAAACTGTGCGGGCGCTAGTGCAGCCACTCGCCGCCAACGACACGCTGCCGAGCAATGTGAAAGATCGGGCAAGCCGCATTATCACTGCGACGAATAACATCCTCAATTGGACCGGCCAGATTCGCAATCTCGCAAACGCACTGCAGCCAACCACGCCAATCTCCGATGTACAAGTCATTCAGAACGACATTGCGTGGCTATCCAAGAGCGTCAGCGACGGCACTGACATGAACGGCGACTTCAAGGTAGACGACGCAATCGGTGAGGGCGGCGCGCGGAGTGTGTACACCAATGCTCAGGATTTAGGCCGAATTTACTTCCAAGCAGTGAATTAAAAATAAAAGCTACAGAGAACACAGAGAGCATAGAGGTTCTAAGATAAAAGGTCGAGCATGTAGAATCAAAGAAATATTCTAAAAGATATTTCCTTTAACCTTTATCTCTGTGTTCTCTGTGGCGCGCATTTCATGCGCGTGGGCGCAAACGCTGCACCATGCGGGCATAGAACTCGCTCGGTGGATACACATGCGCGAACACGCAGGTTTGCTCCGAACGGCGCACCTCCACCACATCATCTTCCTGGAGCGGCGTGTTCTCGCGCCCGTCCGCCGCAAACAGCGCCTGGTAGCGGCCCCGCACGCGCAGCCGAATCACGGCATCCTCTTGTAACACCAGCGACGGAATTTGCGTCAGGTGGGCCGCGATAGGTACCAGCACCATGGCTTGCGAGCGCGGGTCAACGATCGGGCCGCCCGCCGCCAGCGCATAGGCCGTTGATCCGGTCGCCGTCGCGACGATCACGCCATCGGCATGGTAGCTCGCCATGGTCGTGCCGTAGATGTCAACGTCTACCGTCATCGTGCGGTTCGGCTCGCTGTGCGCGACCAGCACTTCATTCAGCGCGACCAGTTGCTTGATTCGTTCCCTGCGGCTGTACACACTAGCCTCGATCAGCGTGCGCTCGTCGCGCCAGCCGCCACCATCCAGCAGCGTCTCCATCCCTTCATAAAGATGCTCCGGCTGTATTTCAGACATGAAACTCAGATGACCGAGCGCGACCGCCAGCACTGGCACGCTGTTGCAATCATTGCACATAATCGACAGGCGCGCCGCCCGCAGCACTGTGCCATCGCCACCCAGCGCAACCAGTAGATCCAGCCCGGCCACGTCCTCAATCTGCTCGCGCCCCTCCTGAGAAATGCCACGCCAGACTTCAATTCCGCGCTGTTGCAGCCACTTTGCTACATCAATCGATACGTTTATTGACTCTTCTGATAGGGGATTGTACAAGACGCCAACCCGTCGCATTATATCATCTCCTCTTCGGTACAGTGGTAGTTTGCATCAGCATTATCAGTATAGCATAGCGCTGAGAACGATGTATAATTCGATAAGCTACCGTGAAAATCGAACCTAACAAGTTTGATTTTCAATGAATACAAGGAGCGTACCATGCAACCGATGCGGCGCGAATCACCGTACCCCATGGTGCCTGTCGAGGAGGCGCTGCGGATCATTGCCGCGCACACACCGCTGCTCGACGCAGAAACCATCGACACCCGCGTGGCCGACGGGCGCGTGCTGGCCGAAGACGTTCACTCTGGCGAAAACATGCCCGATCTGCCCAAGTCAGCGGTAGATGGCTACGCTATGCGAGCAGTCGATGGCATGAACGAGCGACGGGTACTGGCCGAACTCATCGCCGGGGGGGCGCGCGGCGGCGCGTTAGAGCCAGGCACGGCGGTGCGGATCATGACCGGCGCGCCAGTGCCGCACGGTGCGGACGCCGTGATCATGGTCGAGCAGACCGACGAGCATGACGGCGTGCTTCGCATCCAGCGCGAAGTAAAAACAGGCGACAACATCCACACGGTCGGGCAAGACATCAGCACAGGCGATCTTGTGCTGCCAAAAGGCACACGGCTCGGCCCGCCCGAAATTGGCCTGCTGGCGACGGTTGGGCACATGCGCGTGCAGGTCTACCGCCGCCCGCGCGTGGCCGTGCTGGCAACTGGCGACGAAGTGCATGAGCCGGACGCGCTGCCGCCGGAAGGTGGAATTCGCGACAGCAATCGCTACGCCATGCTGGCAGCGGCACGCGAGGCAGGCTGCGAAGCAACATCGCTCGGCATTGCCCGCGACGACCGCGAGGTACAGCGCAGCGCCATCCTGGCGGGCCTTGAAAGTGCCGACGTGCTGCTGACCAGCGGCGGCGTCTCCATGGGCACCCGCGACCTGATCAAGCCATTGCTTGCCGAACTTGGCACAGTCCACTTCGGGCGGGTGGCCTTCAAGCCCGGCAAGCCGACCACATTTGCTACTGTGCAGAATAAATTAGCATGGGGATTGCCCGGCTTTCCAGTCTCTTCACTGGTGTCGTTCGAGGTGTTCGTGCGGCCAGCGCTGCGCCGCATGCAGGGCGACGCACAGCCAGAGCGCCCGCGTGTCCGCGTCACGCTGAGCGCGCCAATCAAAGCCGCTGATCGTCCCGAATATCAGCGCGTGACAGTCTCATGGCAAGGCGGGCGGCTCGTCGCGCAGAGCACCGGCGCGCAAGGCTCCAGCCGCCTCTTGTCGCTGCATGGTGCCAACGCGCTCATGATTGTGCCGCCAGGCGAGCGCACATACGAAGCGGGCGAGGAGCTTGAAGCCATGCTAACCGGGCCGCTACGGGCCTGATCAACCAACGAGAAGATAGATGATGTACTATCCATCATCTATCTTCTATTCTCAATCTTTGTTCCTCCAATCCTATTCCTCCAGCTTTCGGTAGTGGCTCAACGGCGGCGGATAGCAATCTCGAGGTTGTAGCGCTGCAAAAAGAGGTGTAAACAAATCCAGTGCATCACAAACGACTTCGAGAACGAGAGCGTTTTGCGAACGTAGCGACCAAGCCGCTGACGAAGTGTGTTATTCCACCGCTCAATGTGATTGGTTTGGCCCTGCTCCTTGCCGCTCGCTACGTGCTGCCCATCGGGAATAACTTCCTGATACGCTTCCCAAAAGTCGGTATAACAGAAATCAGTTCGATACTCAAGTGGAATAGAAATCCATAACCGCCAGCACGTGGCCCGAGAACGGTCGCCTATCGCCACACCAACTACTTGACGTGTCGCGCGACACAACGCCACCCAGGCATAGACCTGATTCTTCTTGTTGCCCACGTATGACCATACCTCGTCGATTTCCAGGTCACGAGTGCTACGGTCAGACGGGTCGGGTGGCAGGACCGTGGAACTTAGTGGCGGGAGTTCGGCCCCTTTTTTTGCAACCACGCCGTAACCGTGTTGCGGGAGATGCCAAACGTTCGTTCGAGGCCGCGTAGACTTGAGCGTTCCTGATACGCCCGTAAAATCTCCTCGCGCCGTTCAGGAGTATAGCCATTGGGTTGGGGTGATTCACGGCTTTGTCGCTTGCAACTTCGACAGATGTAACGCTGTTTACCATTTGCGCTACGACCATTTCGTACCAAGTTCTCGCTCCCACAATGGCGACACATCATCACAAAACTCCTGACACTTTTTCTTTCCTTTTCTGCCTTCACTATACCTTATCATTCTGCTTTGCGCCACTACCTAAATTGGGAGTGCTGCATCCTCTCTTTCCTGGCTCAAAAATTGCGAGATCAAAGGTGGACAGATTGCATAGTGGCAGTGCCATATGGAAAGCAAATCGTTATTCTGAAGCATGAAATTTCTTCAACAAATACGTGGACGCGGATGAAAGCCTCAAGCGTTGCCCCCGACTCCGACGAAATCATTGCCCGCGCTGCCGATGTGGCCGAGCGCTGCGCTGCCAATGCGGCTGCCGTCGATCAGGAGGGCAGTTTTCCAGCGGAGGAGTTCGGCTGGCTGCGTGAGGCCGGGCTGCTTCGCGCGCCGTTGCGTCGTGATCTAGGCGGCGCGGGCTTCGGCGTGGAGCCGGGCACGGTGCTGCCGATGCTGCGCATGCTCAAGGAGATCGGGCGCGGCAATCTGTCGGTCGGGCGCGTGTTCGAGGGCCACGTCAACGCACTGTGGCTGGTGCAAACCTACGGCACGCGCGAACAAATTGAATCGTATGCTGCCGATGCGCGCGACGGCCATGTCTTTGCAGTTTGGAACACCGAAGCCTCCGACGGAGTGAACATTCATCCGCGTGGTGGTGGATATTATCGGTTGGAAGGTTCCAAGACGTTTGCCTCCGGCGCGGGCTACGTCACGCGACCATTCGTCAACGGCGCGCTGCCCGACGGCGCATGGCAGATGTGCATTGTGCCGATGGAGCAGGTGCAGACAGCCATCGACCCATCATGGTGGCAGCCCATGGGCATGCGCGCCTCGGCCAGCTTCAAGGTCGATTTTTCGGGTGTCAAGGTGACCGACCACGCGCTGATTGGCAAGCCGGGCGAGTACACGCGCGAGCCGTGGTTCAGCGGCGGCGCGATCCGCTTTGCTGCCGTGCAGCTTGGCGGTGCAGAGGCGCTGTTCGACGCAACACGGGGCTACTTACAGGAGTTACAACGTACCGGCGACCCGTATCAACGCATGCGAGCAGGTGAAATGGCGGTGCGGATCGAAAGCGGCAACTTGTGGTTACAAGGTGCTGCCGCCGCCGCCGAGCGTGCCGACGCCGCGCCCGACATGTTTCTGACCTACTCGGCTATGATGCGAACGGCTATTGAACAGATGTGCATGGATGTGATTGACATGGCGGTGCGCTGTGTTGGGGCGCGTGGCCTGCTGCGCCCGCACTCGATTGAGCGCATGGTGCGCGACCTGACGCTGTACCTGCGCCAGCCTGCCCCTGACGCTATACTGGCTCGTGTCGGCGCATATGCACTGGAACACACTGAACGCGCTGGGGAGCTATGGTCATGATCGATGGACTTGCAGATTCGCTGCTGGCAGACCCATTGGCGCTACCACTCACCCCCGCCGCTTCAGTCATCACATGGGGCCGCACGCTTGTCATCGCCCCGCACCCCGACGACGAGTCGCTGGGCTGTGGCGGCGCGATTGCGCTGCTGCGTCAGCATGGTTGCCCGGTTCGCGCGCTCGTTATCAGCGACGGCACGCGCTCGCACCCAAACTCCAAAAAATATCCCGTACCGCGCTTGCGAGCAGTGCGCGAGGCCGAAGCACATGCCGCGCTCGATATTTTAGGCGTCGAACCGGATGAAACAGTGTTTTTGCGCTACGGCGACTGTGCCGTGCCATTTCCTGAAGACGCGCACTTCGAGGAGGCGGTCAACCGTTGTGTGGAGCAGATCAAGGGCTTTCAAGCGCAGACGGTTCTGGTACCGTGGCGGCGCGACCCGCACTGCGATCATCGCGCGGCATGGCAGATCGTCCACGCCGCCGTTGAGCAGATGAGCAACAAGCCGCGCGTGCTGGAATACCCAATCTGGGTGTGGGAACTAGCCGAACGTGACGACGCGCCAATGAGTGATGAAATGGCAGCATGGCGGCTCGATATTTCCACCGTGGTGGCGCGCAAACAAGACGCGATCAAGGGGCATGTGTCGCAGATCACTGACATGATCGACGACGACCCGAAAGGCTTTCGGCTCATGCCGGAGGTGCTGGCGCACTTTGCTGAGCCGTGGGAAATCTACATGGAGGGCCGCAAAGAAACTGCGACCAGCAGGCCAGTTGATTCGTTGTCGGCAGCATACTTCGACCGCAAGTATCGCGAAAATCCCGATCCGTGGAACTTCGAGCACAGCGCCTATGAGGCCGCTAAGTACGCCGCAACCATGGGCGCGCTGCCGCGCAAGCACTACCGCTCGGCCTTCGAAATCGGCTGCTCGATTGGTGTGCTGACGGCCCAACTCGCGACGCGCTGCGAGCATCTGCTGGCAGTGGATCTGTCGGAGCAGGCACTGGTGCAGGCACGCGAACGCTGCCGCGATCTGCCACAGGTAAAGTTCCAGCGCATGAGCGTGCCGGACGCATTTCCGTCCGGCATGTTCGACCTCGTGATCATGTCGGAGGTCGGCTATTATCTGTCGCGCGATGATCTTGCCCGCACGCACCGGCTTATTGTGGAGCATATGCAGCCGGGCGGTACACTGCTGCTAGTTCATTGGACGCCATTTGTGGACGAATACCCGCTGACCGGCGACGAGGTTCATGATTTTTTTATGGAACACGCCGCGCCTGTGTTGCGCCACGTCGGCGGGCGGCGCGAGGATTTGTACCGGCTCGACGTGTTCGAACGTTGCTAAGCTCGTTGCCACGCGCATAGCCATAGAGGTCACAGTTGCTCGCCAGCGCATTATTCCATGCACGAAGAACCTTGCTCATTCTCTCAAGTGATCACCAAGCGTCGGTTGCTACTGATTGACCGAGAAGGCCGTATTGACGGCATATCCATCTGGAATCATCGCATTATCTTTCAGCAACACACCATGAGATCCGCCTACATGCACAGCACATCCTGATCACGCACCACGACGTAGTATAATCGCATCACAGTGTCCACCCATACTGCATAACAATCCTACTCTGATATACGCGGAGACATTCCATGAGCAAAGGACGGATGGAAGCGTTTAGCGACGGCGTGCTTGCCATCATTATCACTATCATGGTGCTTGAACTGGCTGTACCGCACGGAGACAGCCTGGCAGCGCTGCTCCCACTCGCGCCGATCTTTCTGAGCTATGTGTTGAGCTTTATTTATATCGGTATCTACTGGAACAATCACCATCACCTGCTTCATGCCGTTATGCATGTGGATGGCCGCGTTTTGTGGGCCAACTTGCATCTGCTATTCTGGTTATCGCTGATTCCTTTTGGCACAGCCTGGATGGGCGAGAACCACTTTGCTGCCTGGCCGGTGGCGTTGTACGGCGTCATTTTAGTGGGCGCAGCAATCGCATATTATATCTTGGCTCGCGTTCTGCTTGCGCTCCATGGGCGCGATTCGGTTCTGGCGAAAGCCCTCGGCCGTGATACAAAAGGCAAAATTTCAGTAGTAATCTATCTTGTAGCTATTCCTTTGGCGTTTGTGAGCGGATGGCTTGCTGGCATGCTGTACGTGCTGGTGGCGATCATGTGGTTCATTCCTGACCGCCGAATTGAGAAGGTACTCGACGCGTGAGCTTGCAGATCGCGGGACTATCAGCCGGACGCGCATCGTAGAGGTCGTGCCATGATAACATATCTGCTGCTTGTTGACTGCCCTGATAAGGAAGGTTTGGTCTACACTATTACCGGCGTGTTGTACCGCTACGGCTACAACATCATTGCCGATCATGAGTTTGTTGATCCAACCACGCACCATTTCTTTATGCGTACCGAATTCACCGGCGCGGAACCTCCCGACTCGGTCGTACATGATCTCCTTCAGTTGCTCCCCGCACCTGCGAACGCTCGCATCGCCACCACTGGCAAGCGCCCAATCGTCGTTATGGTCACCAAAGAACCGCACTGCCTCGGCGATCTCTTGCTGCGCCACGCCTATGATGAATTGCCAGCGCAGATTTGCGCGGTCATCAGTAACTATGACACGCTCGCCCCTCTGGTGCATCAATTCAACATACCGTTTCATCATATGAGCCATCGTGACCGCGACCGTGCCGCCCATGAGGAGGCTATCTTGAGCGTTATCGCCCAATATCAGCCGGACTATATTGTGCTGGCGAAATACATGCGTGTGCTGACACCGCAGTTTGTGGGCCACTATCCCAATCGAATTATCAACATTCATCATTCTTTCCTGCCGGCGTTTATTGGTGCAAACCCGTATCGCCAGGCCTTTGAACGAGGCGTGAAAATCATTGGCGCAACGGCGCACGTGGTAACGGACGATCTGGATACCGGCCCGATTATTGCGCAGGGCGTGCTGCCGGTTAATCATAGCCATACAGCCGCAGACATGGCACAGGCCGGGCGGGATGTGGAGAAGATTGTCCTCGCAAAGGCATTGAAACTGATGCTCGAAGAACGGGTTTTCTTGCACCACAATCGCACAATCATCTTTGAGTGATGCCGACAACGCTTAATGGTGTAGTGGATCGCGCTTGATGTAATCTTGGCTCCATTTGATGTACAAACGTTTTATGGCGCCATGCCGTTCAACACAGCGCCATGAAGTCCCTACTGCTCGACCTTGACGACCACACCGGAGCCGACAGTGCGCCCGCCCTCGCGGATGGCGAAGCGCAGCCCTTCTTCGATGGCCACTGGTGCAATGAGTTCAATACCCATGACCACATTGTCGCCTGGCATGACCATTTCCATGCCTTCCGGCAAGGCAATGCTGCCGGTCACGTCGGTGGTGCGGATGTAGAACTGCGGCCGGTAACCCTGGAAGAACGGCGTATGTCGCCCGCCCTCTTCCTTCTTCAGCACGTACACATTGGCCGTGAAGGTCTTGTGCGGCTGGATCGAGCCGGGTGCCGCCAGCACCTGCCCGCGCTCGACATCTGCCCGCTCGACTCCACGCAGCAAGCAGCCAACATTATCGCCCGCGATGCCCTCGTCCAGCGTTTTCTGGAACATTTCCACGCCCGTCACTACCGTCTTGCGCGGCGCGGCGTCGGTCATGCCAACGATCTCGATCGTGTCGCCGACCTTGACCTTGCCGCGCTCGATCCGCCCGGTCACGACGGTGCCACGGCCTTTGATGCCGAACACATCTTCCACCGGCATCAGGAACGGCTGGTCGGTGGCACGCGGTGGCGTAGGAATGTAGCTGTCGACCGCCTCCATCAATTGCACGATCGGCTGATACTCAGGCGCACTTAGATCAGTCGCCGTGCTTTCCAGGGCTGCCAGCGCCGACCCGCGAATGATCGGGACCGCGTCGCCAGGAAAATTGTTCTTTGTGAGCAACTCGCGCAACTCTAGCTCGACTAGCTCCAGCAATTCTTCGTCGTCCATGAGATCGACCTTGTTGAGAAACACGACCATGGCCGGGACCTGCACCTGATAGGCCAGCAACAAGTGCTCGCGCGTCTGGGGCATAGGGCCGTCGGGCGCGCTCACCACCAGAATAGCGCCATCCATCTGCGCCGCGCCGGTGATCATGTTCTTGATATAGTCGGCATGGCCGGGACAATCGACATGCGCGTAGTGGCGCGTCGCCGTCTCGTATTCAATATGCCGAATGGCGATTGTAATGCCGCGCTGGCGCTCTTCCGGCGCGTTGTCGATGTCGGCATAATGCATAAACTGCGCGCCGCCACGGAGCGCAAGCACTTTAGTGATCGCGGCGGTCAGCGTCGTCTTGCCATGGTCCACATGGCCGATCGTTCCGATATTCACATGCGGTTTCGTTCGCTCAAATTTCTGCTTCGCCATGCTAATAAACCTTTCTGAAACACTTGATGCTGTGGGCACACCGCCCCCGAGCGCGATGAGTCATCACGCCCTGGCACATGCGCGGCGTCATGGACAAATGTATAAACGTGACGGATGTTGACCAGATTTAGGAGGCCGACTCGGAGGGATTGCCACCCCAGTAATAACTGTATGCCTCCTCGTCCGAGAGAGCACGCGGCGCTTGCTCGGTGGTTTCCGCGCTGCGCCAATACTGCATGCCATCACCAGAGCGTTGAAGAAAACGGTAGTCGATCATATCGCGGCGCACTGTCACGTGGTCGCGGACATGGGGCAGCACGTGCTGGTTCAACACGGCGTTGACCTGTTTCTCACTGTACATTGTGCCGATTTCAAAGTGCTCAGCGAGGTAGGCCAACACCGTGCGGCGGTCGTCATCCTGGCGCGGCCAGTAGGCTACCACGCCTTGAGCATCGAGATAGCGTGCCAATCCTTGAGGTTGCATGGATTCCTCCTGTTGTAGTGCCGTTGGTGCGGGCACCGCTAAGATCATTTGTTGGAGCGCATGAAATGTAAGATCCAGTTCGGCCGGCACAAGACGGTAGCGCTTCCGGCCATCTTTGCCGCGCTGCTCCCATACAAAGCTACCAAGCGCTTTCAGGTAGCGCGAAACGTTGGGTTGGCTCGTGTCGAGCAGTGTCATCAAATCTTGAAGCGTGAGTTCGCCATGTTCGGCAAGCAGCGTCAACACGCGCAGCCGTGCTGGTTCGGTCAGCGCGCTCAGCCGCCCGATCAACTCCATCTGCTTCACGGGTGTGTCACGCAGCAGCACCCTCGTATGTAGTTCGGCGTCAAAGAAAAGGTACAGCGTCGATCCAACCTGAAGCTGTGTGATGTAGCGCCCGGTATGCGGCGACGGCACGAACACCAGATTCTGAACGCCCGCCGCAGTGCCGAGCGTGCCCGCAATATACGTTCTGAGATTGTCCATGATCGTGTCCGGAGCAATGCCCGAGCCAGGCTTGGAATGCAGCAGCACGTCGAGGTGCTGCTGCAAAGTGCGCTGCACACGCGCCCATTCAGGTGCGCCATGTTGCTCCCATAGCATCCGTAGATGCGCGATCAGCAGATCGTGCAGCATCAACGGATCGGCAATCAACGGCGCTACGTCAGGCGACTTATCCGCGCTGTTCGCATGCTGTGCGAGCACACGGTCGCGCATGGCTTGGGGCGATTCCGCCGTCAGTGCATCAAGGTAGGCCGGAAAATCGGGACATGCGCCATCGATGAGCAGTGCGGCACCTAACTGCTCAAAGATAATCCGATTGGTATGAAGCTGCTGCGGCGTGAGCGCGACGGCAGTCTGCTGCACCCATGGGTCAAGCGCTGGCATGCGATCTCCAACGTGAAGCAGCGCCAGGCTGTTGAGCATGTTGTAAACCGGTGCAAGCTCAACCCGACTCTGTGCCGGAGCAACTCCTGTGCGAAATAATCCATCCATCGGCCATTCCTTTCTTATATACACATATGTGTATATCAAAGTAAGGCAAGCGTACAGGAAGAGACTCTTGTTGTCAAGACTTTTTGAGCTGCTCTCTAAAAAATACATCTCAAGGCGGAGGGAAAGGATTGACGTAGCCATGTTCCAGCACGTCTTGATGCCCTTGTTGTCCTTTTTTGAGCAAAAGTGGCACCTGTAACATACTTACATGTCTATGCTACACTTGCTGCTGCGCGCTACATCAAGGAAGGAACACGAGATGCCGTCTTCGCGCAATGATTCGAAGGAATTACCAGTACTGCTGTTCGCAACGCCAGAAGAGTGGCGAGCATGGCTCCACTCGAATCACATTGAGTCGTCGGGGGTGTGGCTGCGGCATGCCAAGAAGGCATCTAATCTTCAGTCGGTGTCCTACGCGGAAGCGCTCGATGTGGCGCTGTGCTACGGCTGGATCGATGGGCAGAAAAAGAGCTACGACGAAGCATCATGGTTGCAGAAATGGACGCCGCGCGGCCCTAAAAGTATCTGGTCCAAAATCAATCGTGAGAAGGCAACATTGCTGATTGAAAGCGGTCAGATGCAGCCAGCCGGCATGGCGGCAGTCGAAAAGGCGAAGCACGACGGGCGCTGGGCAGCGGCCTATGACTCGCACAGCAGCGCCACTGTGCCAGATGATTTGCAGGCAGCTCTGGACAACAACGCAGAAGCCAGGGCGTTCTTCGCTACGCTCAACCGCCAAAACCGCTATGCAATATTGTTCCGCATTCAGACGGCCAAAAAGCCTGAGACCCGCGCCCGGCGCATCGGACAGTTCATTCAGATGCTTGAACGACATGAGAAGCTGTATCCATGAGGATGCATTGCGCCAACAGGATATGCAACAATGGACTCAGCCATTTTGGGCAGCAAGCCGGTTCTGAACGTAACGAAAAAGCGCGTTCCAAAGAACTAAACGCAGCGAGGAGTTCAATAGCAGGATGATAAGTCCATGTGCGAAGGAGCCATGCTGGCGCATCATGCCGCGCGCCGTTCAGCAGGCGCTTGCGACGCAACCAGATCAAGCAACGTTTGCCGCAATAGTTCGAAGTCACAGCCTTTTTGCAGCATGCCGTCGACGCCCGCTGCAAAGGCACGCCGTCGCAGATCAGCAAGTTCATCGCTGGTGAACAGCACGATTTTTGGCGCATCCGGCATCTGCTTGATGTATGTTGTTGCCTCTAGCCCATCCATGATCGGCATCTGATAATCCATCAAAATGATGTCAGGTCGCAGCGTCGCCACAGCGTCGATGGCAGCGCGCCCATCAACGGCAACGCCGACGACCTCGAGTTCCGGCGCAAGCACCACGCTCAGAAATCGGCAGGTATCTGGATAATCATCAACGAGCAACACGCGAACAGGAATTTGCGGCATGGTAGCCTCTCTAGCCGACAATATGATCTAATAAGGAGTATGCCCGCAACGGGTGAAAGCAACGTGATGATGGGGTGAAAGGGAGATGAGGAAATCCATTGCCAGCATGACCAAGTTGTATGTTACAGCACTCATTGCACAAAACAGGCCAATCATGCTGCTCACCAGCGTAGTCCGTTATCCAGCGTACATAGCAATGTCAACGCGAGTGTGCTGAGATAAACGATGATTTGTGCCGCTTTTAGCACGCTGAGAACGTGTAGTTTTTGGGCTTGCACGCTCCAGCACGTCAACCTCTAGCTAAAATAGATAAAATACTGCGCTTATGAAACTCATGCGCTGCGATCAGCACCGCGCCAGATAGGTCGTGTATAATACAAGGCGACATAGTGGCGAATGATGAGCCGTCGCTGGAGTAATCCAGAGGAACTTCCCGACTCTCCGCCCGGGGAAAGTAAGAAGTAAGAATGATGAAGTAAGAAACGTTTCTTACTTTTTACTTCTGCCTTCTTACTTTCCCTGGAAGGCTACCCCGCGAAACCGTAAGCGGGGGCGCGGTGGCAGCAATGCCGCCGTGACGCAAGACGGCAACAGAGAGCAGACCCGCCGGGCAACCGGTAAGGGGTGAAAGGGTGCGGCAAGAGCGCACCAGCGTCGGCAGCGATGCCGGCGGCTAGGCGACTGCGCTGGCCGATGGGGAGCAAGGTGCGTGGGGCAGGCTACACAGTGGGAGCCGCAAGGCGTTCGTACCACTGCGCTTGTTCGCATCGCAGCCGCAACGGCGAGGGCGGGTAACGCCCGCCAGGCCAGGAGCGGCCCACGCCGCATGGCGTGGAGACAGATGACGGCATAGCGACAGAATCGGGGGTACAGTTATTCGCCATGCACACCCTCACCCCGACCCCTCTCCCCATGGGAGAGGGGTCGGGGTGAGGGCTACTCCGTCAGCAATTCCAGCACGCGCCGGATGAGCATAGATGTGTCTCACATTTCTTCAGCAAGTTGCCGGTATTTGATGACACGATCTTCCAGTCCCGTAGCAGCAAAGAGTTCAGCCGCCTGACGAAAGTATTCTCGCGCGAGTTCGAGTTGCTCAATTCGATGCAGCGTCCAGCCATAGTTAGCTGTTTGTGCTGCAATGCTGTAACGATCACCAATGCTCTGGTAAATATTGATAGCCTGTTGTAAGAACTGATTTGCTTCTTCTTGTCCTTCGATAAGCGAAATCTGCCCTTGCGCTGCTAGCGTGTTGGCTTCCCCCAGCCGGTCGCCCACCGCCTGGAACAGCGTCAGCGCCTGCTGGTAGCTTTGGAGCGCCGCGTCCATCTCCTTGCGAAACTGCTGCACGTCGCCCATGGCCCTCCGCGTGTTGGCTTCCCCCAGCCGGTCGCCCACCGCCTGGAACAGCGTCAGCGCCTGCTGGTAGCTTTGGAGCGCCGCGTCCATCTCCTTCCGAAACTGCTGCACGTCGCCCATGGCCCGCAGCGTGTTGGCTTCCCCCAGCCGGTCGCCCACCGCCTGGAACAGCGTCAGCGCCTGCTGGTAGCTTTGGAGCGCCGCGTCCATCTCCTTGCGAAACTGCTGCACGTCGCCCATGGCCTTCCGCGTGTTGGCTTCCCCCAGCCGGTCATTGAGCCGTTGCGCTGCCTGGAGGGCATGCCGGGCACGCTCCAGCGTTTCCGGCAGGTGCTGCATGTCAGCCATTGTCCAATAGTTGCCAAGCGATGCCGTGGCGCGCGCGCTGACACAGACATTGCCATGCGCGTCGGCCGTCTCGCCCTGTTCGTGCGCGTAGCCCCAGTCAAGGAAGCGAATCAGGTTCGGCTGTTCCTGCGTTAGCAGGTTGCGGCCTTCGACGATCTGGCCTTTAGTGGCAATCAAATTGTTGGCAAAGCTAATGAGTCCGGCAAAGTACGCCAGTGCGTTCGGCGCATACTGCTCTAATGTACCTTCAGCCTGCAAACCTTCGGCGTAACGGCGGGCCGGTTCGGGCAGCAGAAAGCGCTGATCCTCATGGCGATATTCGGCCATGGAGTGCTGCAGTAGTGTCTCAAGCGCATGAACATGCGCTGCGCCAAGGATGTGTTCGGCGGGCATGGCGTGTCAGTCCACCGGGGAACAGCGCCAGCAGCGGCAGCGCATGTTTGGCTTCATCCGGCAGCGCATCGTACGACAGATCGAGCGTGGCGGCCAGGCTGGTGTCGTGGTCGGTCGGGTCGCCGGGGTAATGCAGCGTGCCGCGCGGGTTCTCACGGAGGCGGCGCAGCAATTCCACCAGGCCGCAGCGGCTCTGCTTCATGAACGTGGTCGCCAGGCGAATGGGGAACGGGTAGCCGCCCAGGAACTGCAACAGGTCGTCGAGTTGCTGCGGCTGCCATTCGCCCCATTCCTCGACGACCGGATGGTAGCTGCGGGACGCTTCCAGATCGTCGCCGGGCGCAAGCCGGGTTAGCTCGACCAGCGCATGGTCAACCTGCCCCGGCAGATCGCGCCGCGAGGTGGTCAGCAGGCGCAGGTAGCGCGCGCCGAGCAGTTTGCGCAGCAGTTCAGCCAGCCCACTGCGGTCGCGCTCCAGCAGCACATCAAGATCGTCGAGGATCAGCAGGCCGCGCCACTCGCGCAGCGCGCCAGCCAACACCGCGTCATCGGAGGCCAGCTTCGGGTCAAGGTTCAACGCGGCAGCGATGCGGTTGCGCGCCTCTGCCGCGCCGCCGATGTTGCGTAGCTCCACCAGCCACACGCCGTCACGGTAGCGCTGGCGTTCGTGCTGCCAGCGCCCGGCGGCACGCGCCAGCGCCGTCTTGCCCATGCCGCCAACGCCTTTGATATGCACGCAGCGGCTGGCGTGCAGCTTCACCGCGATCTCGTGCAGTTCGCGGCTGCGCCCGACGAAGGTATCGGCACTGCCAGCGTCGAGGTTGGTGTGCTCCCACGGCGAGCGCAGCATCTGCACCACGCCCGCAGGCATGGCGTCGGTCAGCGGCTGCGCGTGGATCGAGTCGTCCTCAGGCAGCAGGCGGAATTTCAGCGCCTCCTGCATGCTGACAGGCTGCAACGTCTGCGGATCGCGCAGGCGGCGCAGATCGTCGTTCGAGCGAACCGCGGCCAGCCCCATCTCAAATGCTCGTTGAACCGTGCTGCCAGCCAGCAGCGCGGGGTAGAATCGCTTGGCAAACGCGCGCGCCGCCAGATCAAGCACCGCATCAGCGGCATTGATCGCCACCACATGCTGAACGCCAGCCGCCAGCAGCGCATCGGCCAGCCCCTGTGAATGGCAGGCGCTCAGGAATGCGAGGTGGCAGGGCGGCCCATTGAACAGGCTCTGCAATTCATCGCCGGGCATCGGGCGCAGCGCACCGTTGTCATCTTCCAGCGCCAGCACGACACGCTGCTTTTCCTGGCTGCCATGCCCGGTGAAGTGCAGAATATCAAACGATCTGCGCGTGGCAAAGATATGGCCGATCCGCTCGGCGGTGGCGATCTGTGGCTCGATGGCAAGCGCAACCGGCGGGTCAAGCTCTTCGCAGATCGCTTGTAGCTCGTTAAGCTCTTGGAGCACCGGCAGCAGCGTAATCGATAAATCCGCACCGTTCAGGCGCTGCACCAGCGGCGCCGCGAACAGCGCCAGCATGCCGATCGGAGTGGCTATGGCTGGGGCTGATTCTTGAGCAACCATGCAAGCAATTCCTCTTCAGTGGCAGTCGCGAGATCGAGCGGCGGCTGGCCGGGGCGGTTGAGACGGGCGCGTGGCGCACTACCACGCTCGCGCATGGCCTTGATCGCGGGCCAGAGCTGTTTGCCCAGCGCGATCAGCGCCGAAGCGCCACCGGCCACCTTGCCGACATCGCCCATGATCGCGACAAAGGCGACCCAATCAAGCACTCTGGAAGGAGCTTCTTGCACTTCGTCGGCGTGGGCGCGCAGGACAGCGAGCAGCATCTCGCGGTCGGCAGCAGGTGTCTGCGGATCAAACGCGATGCTAAAGGAAGCGTCAGGTGTCATTTGCGGCTCCTGTTGGTGTTCGAGGAGGGTACCATTGGTATTGTACAAGCCTGACGCGCCCTTTTCAACCCTTTTATGATGTAAATATTTACATATCTTTGTCGTTCTACATACCAAGCAGCGTCAGGATCAGCGCCTTCTGCACATGCAGCCGGTTCTCGGCCTGATCGAACACGACCGAGCGCGGCCCGTCAATCACGTCGGCGGTGACTTCCTCGCCGCGATGCACCGGCAGGCAGTGCATGAACACGGCGTCGCTGCTGGCGCTGCTCATCAATGCGCCGTTCACCTGATAGGGCTGAAAGACCGGGCGGCGGCGGGCGGCTTCGTGCTCCTGGCCCATCGAGGTCCACACGTCGGTGTACACGGCGTCCGCACCCTCCACCACCTCTTGCGCCGACGAACTGATCGTGATGGTGGCGTCATGCTCGGCGGCCAGCCGCTCGGCCAGTTCAGTAATTTCTGGATCCGGGCGGTAGTCGGGCGGGCAGCCCACGCTGACGTTCACGCCCAGCGTCGCGCCCAGCAGCATCAGCGAGTGACACACGTTGTTGCCGTCGCCAACATAGGCCAGCCGCAGCCCCTGCAAGCGCCCGAAGCGCTCCTGAAGCGTCAGCATATCGGCCAGCGCCTGGCACGGATGCTCGCGGTCGCACAGCGCATTGATCACCGGCACCGTCGCATGGCGGGCCAATTCGGCAACAGTAGAATGGCGAAACACGCGCGCCGCGATCACCTGCACCCAGCGGCTCAGGTTGCGCGCCACGTCCGGCACGCTTTCGCGCCCGCCCATATCAATGTCGTTGGCCGACAGATAGCTGCCGTGCCCGCCAAGCTGCGTCATACCGGCCTCGAAGGCCACGCGGGTGCGCAACGAAGGTTTTTCGAATACCAGGGCCAGTGTTTTACCGCGCAATGGCGCGTCGGCATGGCCGCCGTTGCGCCATTCCGTCTTGAGCGCCTGCGCTCGCGCCAGCAGCGCCGTGGCCTCCTCGCGGCTCAGGTCGGCGGCGGAAAGGTAATGTTTGAGCATGTGTATTCTCCGTTTATGTATGTTGCCAACGCGCTGGATTGTTCACAGTGTATTCGCGTATAGCATTTAAATCATCGTTATTACGGATAACGTGTTCATAGTAGTTACGTTGCCAAAGACGGCGGTCAAAAGACAGCCACCCATGTGCATGCACACTACGAATATATTCATTAGTTGTCATGGTTTTGAACCATTGTATGACCGTGCCGAGCGTGAGGCGGACACATTGGTCCGCCCATACATCATTGTGTTCATGGTGTAGGGGCGAACCTGTGTGTTCGCCCTCATTGTATTCTGCATTGAGCCCAATGATTCCATGCGCATGATTCGGCATCACAACAAACGTATCGGTTGTAATGGACGGAAATTTATTTGGCAAAACCGACCACCAACGCTCTATCATTACGCCAGCATGGTTCAACTGAACCTCACCATCTCGGACGGTTCCAAATAAATGCTCTTTTTTCTGAACACACATCGTTACAAAATACGCGCCGCTCTGCGAATAGTCGTAATCACGCAGACGTATAGAACGACGATGGTGCAAGTCTGGGTCGTATTGCACGCTGTTCTCCTCGGTACAATGTATCTACCGCAATGTACCGCAAGCAGCATATTCCACGATACGACTCTATCGTGCCAACGCCTCGCGCGCCTGCCGAATTTGCCTGCGCACCGCATCAGGACCAGTCGCGCCGGGCACACTCCGCGACGCTGCTGAACGCGCCGGATCGAACACGTCAAGCGCGTCTTCGCCAAACGCGGGACTGATCGAGCGATACGTATCGAATGGCAGCGCCGACAGCGTGACGCGCTGCTGTTCGGCCTCGCGCACCAGCGCGCCGACCGCCTTGTGCGCCTCGCGGAACGGCACGCCGCGCTCGACCAGATAGTCGGCCACGTCAGTCGCCAGCATGGCATCGTCCAATGCGGCACGCATGCGCTCGTGGTTGAAACGCGCCGTCGCAATCGCGCCTGCTGCCACGGGGAGCGCAAGCTCCAGCGTGTCGGCGGCGTCGAACAGCGGCTCTTTATCTTCCTGCAAATCCTTGTCGTAGGCTGACGGCATGCCTTTGAGCACGGTCAGCAGCGTCACAAGATCGCCGACCAGCCGCCCCGATTTGCCGCGCAGCAATTCGAACGAGTCGGGATTTTTCTTCTGCGGCATGAGGCTGGAGCCGGTCGAGTAGGCGTCGTCGAGCGTTACAAAGCCGTACTCAGCCGTGCTGTAGACGATCATGTCTTCGGCCAAACGGCTGACATGCACACCGACAAGCGCGGCACAGAACAAAAACTCGGCGGCAAAATCGCGGTCGCTCACCGCGTCGAGGCTGTTGGGCGACGGCGCAATGAAGCTGAGTTCATCGGCCAGCGCTTCGCGGTCGATCTTCAACGGTGTGCCGGCCAGCGCGCCGGAGCCGAGCGGCAGCACCGCCGTGCGGCGGGCGCAATCTTGCAGGCGCTCGCGGTCGCGCTGAAGCGGCCAGAAATGCGACAAAAGCCAGTGTGCCAGCAATATCGGCTGGGCGCGCTGCATGTGCGTGTAGCCGGGCATGAGAACATTCCCTGCCGCCACCGCCTGCGCAACGAGTGCATTTTGCAACTCACGCAGCGCCCCGTCAGCCCGGCGAATCGCGCCGAGCGTCCACAGCCGCACGTCGGTGGCAACCTGATCGTTGCGGCTCCGTCCGGTGTGCAGTTTACCTGCTACTGCGCCAGCGATCTCGCCGAGTCGCCGCTCCACCGCAGTGTGAATATCTTCATCGCCTAGTTGCGGCGCAAAGCTGCCGCTGGCGAATTCATCGCGTACCGCAACAAGGCCGCGTAGCAAATCGTCGCGCTCCGCATCGGTGATGATGGCCGCTGCCGCGAGTTGGCGCGCCCATGCCATGCTGCCGCGAATATCTTCGGCCCACATGCGCCGGTCGAACGGAAATGAATTATTGAACAGCGCCATGCGCTCGTCCATGCCGCCGGAAAATCTGCCACCCCACATGTACTTGGCTCCTGACACAAAGACACGATGACAAGGTGAAACATACAATTATGTCATCATGTCACTCTTTCATCTTGTCACATTTACGTCGTGTACAGCGCGTTCAAGTCAACGTACTCTTTGCTTAGGTCGCATGTCCAGACCGTCGCGTCGAAGTCGCCCAGGCCTAAATCAAGTTGGATGAGCACCGGATTACCCTGGAACAAGGCTTCAGCCCGCGCAAGATCGTAGTCGGTGGGCATGCCGTGCTCGACCGCCAGCAGCCGCCGTGCCTCGTCGCCAAACGATAGCCGCAGCCGCTCCTGATCGAGCGGCGCGCCGCTGTAGCCTGCCGCGCACAAAATACGGCCCCAGTTCGGGTCGCCGCCGTGAATCGCCGTTTTGACCAGCGGCGAGCGGGCGATGCTGTCGGCGACCATGTGGGCCTGCGCTTCGGTCTGCGCGCCAGTCACCGTGATTTCGATCATCTTGGTCGCGCCTTCGCCATCGGCTACGATCTGCTTGGCGAGGTCGATGCACATGCTGGTCAGCGCGTCGGTGAAGGACGGCAGCATGTGGCTGTCGAGCGTCACGCCTGACACGCCGGAGGCCAGCAGCAGCACCGTATCGTTGGTGCTCATGTCACCGTCCACACTGATGCGGTTGAAACTGCGCCCGACCGCCGTTCGCAGCGCGGCCTGAAGCATGTCCGGGTCAACAATGGCATCGGTGGTTATGATTGCCAGCATGGTCGCCATGTTCAGGGTGAATCATGGCCGCGCCCTTGCAGAAGCCGCTGATTGTCACGGTTGTGCCGTCGACATCGAACTGCCGGGTGGACAGCTTCGGCTTGGTGTCGGTGGTCATGATTGCGCGGGCGGCCTGGAGTGGCGCAGTGTCGGCCACTTTGGAGGTCACTTCGGCAATGCCTTGCGTCAATTTGTCCATGGGCAACTGCCGCCCGATCACGCCGGTCGAGAGAATCAGCACCTCGTCTGGCTGGCAGCGCAGCGCGTAGGCCGCCAATTCGGCCATGCGGCGGGTGTTGGCCATGCCTTGCTCGCCGGTGCAAGCGTTAGCATTACCGGCGTTCGTAAGCACCGCGCGGATGCTGCCGGCGTTCTCGGTCAGAGTCGCTTGATTATACAGGACTGGCGCGGCTTTGACGCGGTTGGTGGTGAAGACGCCCGCCGCGCTACACGGCCCGTCCGCCGCTACCAGCGCCAGGTCGAGATTGCCGCTCGGTTTTAGGCCGCATGCCATGGCGGCAGTGCGGAAGCCGGGCGCGAGGGTGAAAGTTTCTATGCTGTTCATATCGTTGTCCTTCACTTGTGACAAGATGACTGAGTGACAAAATGAGAAACAACATTTTGCCGCCCAGTCATCTTGTCATCTTGTCACCCCTTCACCGTGTCCTCGACCAGCGCTCGCACCTTGACTGGCAGCGCAAAGAGCTTGATGAAACCCTCGGCGTCCTTCTGGTTGTACGTGCTGCTCATGGTGAACGAGGCGATGTCGGGATTGTACAGGCTCTTGTCGGCGCGGCGGCCAACCAGCATGGCGTTGCCTTTGTACAGCTTGATGCGCGACTCGCCAGTGACATTCTGCTGCGTGACCTGCACGAAGGCATCAAGCGCCTCGCGCAGCGGTGTGTACCACTGACCGTTGTAGACCAACTCGGCGTAGCGATGAGCAACCACATCCTTATAATGAAGTGTGTCGCGGTCGAGCGTGAGTTGTTCCAAACCTTGATGCGCCACGATACAAGATCGTTCCGCCGGGCGTCTCATACACGCCGTGGCTCTTCATCCCAACCAGCCGGTTCTCGACGATGTCGGTGCGGCCGACGCCATGCGCGCGCGCCAAGCTCGTTCAGGCGCGTCAGCAGCGTCAACCGGGCCAAGCCTCTCGCCGTCGACGCTGACCGGCACGCCCTGCTCAAAGCCAATCGTCGACATACTCCGGCTCATTCGGCGCGTTCTCCGGGCGACGTCGACTGCGTGTACATGTCTTCTTCCGGCTCCTGCCACGGATCTTCCAGAATGCCGCCTTCATGGCTGAATGTGCCAGATGTTGCGGTCGCGGCTGTAGATCGACTTGAGCGTGGCCGTCACCGGGACGTTGTGCTCCTCGGCATATTCCAGCGCGTCCTCACGCGAGCGGATGTCCCACTCGCGCCATGGCGCGATCACCTTGAGCTTGCGGCTCGAGCGCCATGTAGGTCAATTCGAAGCGCACCTGGTCGTTGCCCTTGCCGGTGCAGCCATGCGCCAGCGCGTCCGCGCCTTCTTGCGCGCAATGTCGACCTGGCTGCTTGGCGATCAGCGGGCGGGCGAACGACGTGCCAAGCAGGTACGTGCGCTCGTACACCGCGCCGGACTGCAACAGCGGCCACAGGAAATCACGCACGAACGGTTCGCGCAAATCTTCGACGTAGCACTTGGACGCGCCGCTGGCCTTGGCTTTCTCTTCCAGTCCGGTCAATTCATCTTCCTGCCCGACGTTGCAACAGTAGCAGATCACTTCCGGGTTGCCGTAGTTCTGCTTGAGCCACGGCACGATGATGCTGGTGTCCAGCCCGCCCGAATAGGCGAGCACAACTTTTTTTGCGGTGGGCATGGTTGCTCCTTTTATACAATACACCACAAAAACACAAAGAGCACCAAAACCATCAATCACCGTTGATCTTGATACTCTTTATGCCTCTGCTATTAAAACTATGTAAACAGTACCTCAACATCTTCGCGCGTGAGCGACTTGAACACGCCGCCCTCCGCGCCGATCACCTGCTCGACAAGTTCGCGTTTTTTATCTTGCAATTGTACAATCTTTTCTTCTACCGAGTCGCGCATGATAAATTTATAGACAAACACCGGCTTGTCCTGGCCGATGCGATGGGTGCGGTCGGTGGCCTGCATTTCGACGGCCGGATTCCACCATGGATCGATGTGAATCACGTAATCCGCGGCAGTCAGGTTCAGGCCCACACCACCCGCCTTCAGACTGATCAGGAAAAATGGCACACTATCGTCGTTCTGGAAGCGATCCACGACTTCCTCACGGTTGCGCGTCTGCCCGTCGAGATAGGCGTACGGAATACCGCGATGATCGAGCGCCTCGCGCACCAGCGTGAGCATCTGGACGAACTGCGAGAAGATCAGCGCGCGGTGGCCTTCGGCCCGCAGCGTCTCCAACGTCTCCAGCAGCGCCTCGAATTTGCCAGACGATCCTTTGAAGCGCTCATCGATGAGGCGCGGGTGGTTGCAGATCTGGCGCAGCCGCAGCAAACCTTCCAGCACCTTCATGCGTGCATCGCTCATGCCATCGTCGTCAATCATGCCGAGCAGCAGCGCCCGGTAGTAATCACGCTGCTTGGCGTACAGCTTGCGCTGTGCTGGTTCCATGTCGCTGACCAGCACGCGTTCGGTGCGCGGCGGCAGGTCGGTGGCAACCTGATCTTTGGTGCGGCGCAGAATGAACGGATAAACCATGCGGCGCAACAACTGCGCCGTATCATCGCTCTGGTGCCGCTCGATCTGCGTGGCAAATGCTGTTTGAAAATAATCGAAATTACCGAGCAGACCGGGGTTCAGGAATGCGAATTGCGACCATAGCTCGGTCGTTGAGTTCTCGACCGGCGTGCCGGTCAGCACCAGCCGGTGCGCTGCATGCAGGGAGCGGGCGGCCTTAGAGGTTTCGGCAAACGGATTTTTGATCGCCTGCGATTCATCAAGAATGGCATAGTGAAACGTATATTGTCGCAACAGATCGATGTCGCGCCGCATGGTGCCGTAGGTCGTCAGAACAAGGTTCTGTTCGCCAAATGCTTCCGGCTCGCTGATGCGGCCCTGATCGGCCTGAATGTACACCTTCAATGTAGGCGTGAAGCGCTCAGCCTCGCGCTGCCAGTTGAACAGCAGCGAGCGCGGCATGACCAGCAGCGTGGCGGGCAGCGTTGGCTCGCGCTCGTACAGCGATTGCAGAAACGCCAACGTCTGAATCGTTTTGCCGACACCCATGTCGTCCGCCAGGCAGCCGCCGAAGTTGTATTCATGCAGGAAGTGCAGCCAATCGTAGCCGAACTTCTGGTACGGCCGCAACTCGCCTTGAAAGCCGCATGGCAATTTTTGTGGCTCGATATGGTCAAATGAGCGCAGCTTCTCGCGCCGACGCTCGAACTCGGCATCGGTCTGAGCACGGTCAGACTCCTCGATTAATTGATCAAGGAGCATTACCTGGCTGTTGGCGAAGCGCAGGCTGTCGTCATGCTCCTGGCTCATGCCAAACAGGTGCTGGTACTTCTCGGCCCATTCTTCCGGCAGCATGCCGATCGAGCCGTCAGCCAGTTTGATGTATTTCGAGCGCTTGCGGATGGCTTGCTTGATGTCTTTAAGTGACACCTCAAGCTCGCCGTAATTCACCTTTGCGTCCACATCAAACCAATCGATACCACTCTTGACATTGAACGAGATCGACGGATGGTTGCGGTTGACTTTGGTCGAAGTGAGCGCCTCTTCGCCGTAGATTGTGTAGCCAGACTCGACAAGGCGTGGCACCTGGCGCAGTAAAAAGTCCACCGTGTCGGTGCCGCGCCGCAGCAGAAACAGGCCCGCTTCTGGCCCGCGCTTCAGACCGAACGACGACAACGACTGCCATGCCTCCTGCTCGCGCTCGGCCTGGCGTGTGATGCGAACCAACTGCGTTGAGCCGGGCTTGCGCTGCACGCTATGTGTTGGCGGGCGCTTCTCATACATCACCTCATAATCATCGTAGCTGAAGCGCAACTCAGCCTGAAACTCACCGTCCGGCTCGCTCAGGTACAGGCATGGCTGCGGCGCGGTGTCCACATCTTCCCATTGCACCAGATCGCCCTGCACGCTGATTCGCTCGGTGACAGGCAACAAATAGGTGTCAAGAAATTCGTTCTGATCTCTGGCAGGCACGACTAGATCGGGATAATCGAGCAACGTGCGGCTAAAGGCATCGGCGTTTGGGACATGCGCCAGCACCTCGTCAACGAGCAACCAGAGCGGGTCTTGCACAATCACATCGGTGTTGCTCTGTCGCAAAGGCAGCGCTTGCTCGCCCGCTACAAGTTGGAGTTGCATCTTGATGCCGCCTTCGACCTCGCTCAGCACGGCTTCCAACGTAGCGTCGGTGAACACCTGGAGCTGCTGAGCTAGCGGGTCGTCCTCTTCGCCATAATAGACCAGGCAGCGCGGCAGAAAGGAAAAGACCGACTCATAGAACGCGGCGCCCTCACGCCCGTAGTAGCCGTACACATACGGGTTACCCACTGACAGATTCGCGGCGGCAATCGCTTCCGGGTTCGCGTAAGGATAACTCGTCGGGCTGATACGTGAGCGAATCGGCTTGGCCTGTGTGGAAAGCCTATCAGAATCAATATGCTGTGCAACGGCTTCAAGATCGGCCAACTCGTCGGCAGAAAACAGCTTGGCAGAAAGCTGGTACGGCACAATCGCCCAGAACGCCGAGCGATCTTGCAAGCTGAACGCGACCGGGCCATGCGTGGTGGTGCTGCGGCGGGTGGGCGTTTGTTTGGCCTGGTCCATCACCGCCTTCCACAGCTGCGGCGGGTGCTGCTTGAGATGCTCACGCAGCGCCAGGAATGCGGCGATGCGATGGCGGCATGGCGACCAGCTATAGCCCTGTTTGCACGTACATGTTAAAGATGTCTGGCCAGGATGCACCCAGATGCGAACCTGGAGCGGCTGCCCACCATGATCATCACGCACGCTGAGCCAGGCAGACTGCGCATCCACACTGCCCACACTGACGCGGCCCTTCTCATAATCCAGCCGACCTTCCGCAAAGGTTCGCGGCGACGCTAGCTGCCTGAGCTGCTCAACGTTGAGCGATTCTGCGGTTAGAAGATGTATCATGCCCTGTATTGTAGCACTTCTTATTTATTCGTTCACAACATGTATATAACGGCGATTTAGGACGCAGCGAGTACATGCATGATTCCATCCGCCACACCAGTAATATCTTTGACATCCCCGAAAGCTGACGCGCCTGGCCCAACCACCAACAGCAGCACCGGGTTGCGGGTGTGCGCCGGGGCTGCGATACTCTCGATGTTGCCATGATCACTGCTAATTACCAGTGTGTCCTGTGGGCGCTTAGTAGCCAATAGACCCGTCAGCATGCCATCAACGCGCTCCATCGCACCGGTGACGCCAAGCGGCAGCCGCCCATGGCCAGCAAGATCTGGCAGAAAGCTTTCCCAGAGCACCAGTTCATGGTCGTAGGCCAGCCGCGCCAGATTGGCACCTGCCTCCTCTGGTGTAATCAGCGGCACACTGCTGCCGCGCCCACGCATGGCCGCGCCGGTGATGTCCCATGCGACGGCGCGGCCCGCCCGCAGATCGTCTTCATCGCGGAAGCGCAGCCCGGCCCCCTCGGTGGCGATCACACTGGCCGAGCGCCGTACGCGCCGGGCTGCCACGGCCTGCCAGTACGACGGCGCAAACGGATTGGCAAAGGTCGCGGCACCACCCTGATCTACCACGCGCCGCAGCACACTGCGTTCCTTGAGCAGCGGGCGCAGCGCCACAGGCGGAAAGGCTGGCTGATGCCGTCCGTGCATGGCGGCTGCATTGAACCCGGCGAACAGCGCAGTCTGTCCAGTGCCACTCTGCGGCAGGCCCGGCATGCCCAGTGTTGCGTCAATTGGTACGAAAAGCAGATCGGCGCGCTGCTGCGCTTGCTCGGCTGTCAGCGGTTCGCCCAATAGCGCGCGCATGGTCGGCATCGGCGCGTCCGTCAATGGGTTATCCGGGCCAGCAGGCGCAAGCCCCACGCCGTCAAGAAAAACAAACAACACGCTCATACACGCAACATAGTATAGTATTACCCTAACTAAAGGGCCATGTAGCGCGCAGTATAGGTGAAGGAAACATTCAAGGCAAATTTGACATGTACTCCTCATCCTAGTATAATGTTCAGAGTGTAAAAATTTATTAAATACCTGCTCGGCCACTGGCTTACCCTCCTGCAGGCTCGACAACATCCCGAGACGTAACGAGAGCAAGCTATTCAGCATGGAGCCTTCACAGGCACCCTTGCTGATGGGCAAATCATTAACGAACGTGTACATGCACACAGCGGCATGCTGGTGGCGTGTTTTTAACCATGTGGTCTTAATTGTGGCATAAAGACCATACCAACGGTATCACTACGCCGTTCAGCGCGCGCGGCGTTATGATCATAAAATACTTTTTTGGAGGCTTTTGCATGAGTGTGTACCCCGGCAACGTAGGCCAGGAGATGGAAGAACTCGACTGGACTCAGATGCTCGACGATTATGATTACACGCAGCCGCAGCGCGGTGAGCTCCGTGATGGAGTGATCATTCGCGTTGAGGATAGTGGCGTGATTGTATCGATCGGCACCAAACGTGAAGGCATTATTCCACCGAGCGATCTACGCTCGATGGGTGATGAGCATGTGAGCGAACTTAAAGCGGGTGAACCCATCCAGGTTTATGTGCAGGACCCGGAAAATAAAGATGGCGATTTAATTCTTTCTCTCACCATGGTCCAAGTTGCACGCGACTGGGAGAATGCTGCCCAGTTGCAAACAGATGGCGGTATCGTTCAAGGTCAGGTTGTTGGCTACAACAAGGGCGGTTTGCTGGTGCAGTTCAACCGCATCCGTGGCTTCGTGCCAGCCTCGCAGGTGGCACAGCTGCACGGACGCACCGCCGCCGAGGAGCGCCAGCAGGCGCTGCAGCGCATGGTTAGTCAGACCATTCCGCTCAAGGTGATCGAGGTGGACCGCGAGCGTAACCGGCTGGTTCTGTCTGAGCGGTTGGCAACGCAGGAGTGGCGGCGCGCGCAGAAGCAGCGCCTGCTCACCGAGTTGCAGCCCGGCGATATTCTGACTGGCCGTGTCAATCAACTCACCAATTTCGGTGCATTCATCGACCTTGGTGGTGCCGACGGTCTGGCCCACATTTCCGAACTGTCGTGGCAGCGCGTCAACCATCCGCGCGAGGTGCTGTCGCCCGGTCAGGAAGTCCAGGTCGTGGTCGTTGAGGTGGACGCTGAGCGCGAGCGCATTGGCCTGAGCCTGCGTCGCTTCCAAGAAAATCCATGGGAGACGATCGACCAGCGCTACAGCCTTGGTCAGCTTGTCACCGGTCCGGTCACGAATGTCACGCCGTTTGGCGCATTCGTGCAGGTTGAGGAGGCGGTTGAGGGCTTGATCCACGCCAGCGAGCTGAATGTTGATCCACAGGCTCAGCCGCGCGATCTGTTGCAGCCCGGCCAGGAAGTGACGGTCAAGATCATCAGCCTTGACAAGCAGCGCCAGCGCATGGGCTTGAGCCTGCGCCGTGTGTCCGAGGACGAGCAAGAGGGCGTGTCCGAGGCTGAGCAAGAGGATGCCGCAGAGAACAACAATGTGGCGGAGCTGAATGGCTCAACTAATGGCAATGGCGTTGCGCCTGAGGCGGAAGAGGACTTTGACGAGCAGGAAGCTACTGCGTAATAACTTCTTGCGTGAACGTAAAACGGTGGTCGCCGCGGCGACCACCGTTTTTGTTTGCCGAAAATTATGTTATGAGCGTTACTAGCCGAGCATGCCCTGTCCTTCGAGATAAAAGCGTACACTCGCCAGCAGGCCAAGCTCGATGCCCATCAGTATAATCGAAATCGTCGCAGGCTTGGCGAGCTGCACGAGATGAACCACCCTGTTCTCGTAGCCCATCAGCAGTGCTGACACAAGGATATTCACGCAGTATAGCGTTCCAGTGATACCGAGCCACGCTATGATCGCAATCGGCCAATACATGAACGCCAGATTGCCGTACATCGCCGCCACAACCAGAAGGTTAAGCAGCACCAGACCACCGAGTTCAAGCCAATTCTTGATGACCGGCAAATCATGATCGGCGTCGCGGCGCAGCGACATGTTCAGGATCAACGTGATAACGACGGCGATGGTAATACCTAGCCCGACGCCGGTGATCGTACGGATTTCGTTATGTGGCTGGTAAAGCGTCGGCATGCCCATGTCAAGCGCCATGGAGTTGAAGCCATCCAACCCCAGCACGCCAACAAATACCAACAGCATTGTGGAGATCGGCCAGGGCGGCAGTTTGGCAGCGCGCTTGCGGCCTAGCGCAAGCAGCACAAGGCTGGAAAGCAAGAAGCTGCTGTAGATGCCAGTGTTGCGGGCACAGATCGGCAGTTGCAGGCCACCGATCTCGACATTATGAACCTGCGCGCATACGCCATGCACAGCAGCGTACAGCTTCCATTGCAGCGGCAGCGACGGCCAGAAGAGCAAGCCCGCCAGCAGCACACCGAGCAAGCCCCAGAAAGCGTAACGCCATGGCAACTCGCGTGCGGCACGCTCCTGATCAACTTGATCCTCGCGCATGGCGATACGCTGTTGAGCCAGTTTGATAATGTCGTCAGAAGAGTGTTGAGTCATCAATTACTCGCTTTGAATAAAGTTCCTTATTTGAGCGCACCAAGCTGCTGCGCAATGTAGTCATCGTCCATGCCGCCAAGCTTGACTTCGTTGATCGTTCCATCAGTGTTAATGAAGAAGCTCATTGGCAGGTTGTGTACACCATAGCCATAAGTAATCACGCTGTCAGGATCGAGCACGAGCGGAAAAGACACAGGAACATCTTTGATGAAAGTCCGAATAGTATCAACGTCTTCATCCTTGTTCACGCCAATAATCGTCACATCACTGCCATGCTGCTGGTGCGCTCTTTCAAGCGCAGGCATCTCTGCCTGGCACGGCCCGCACCATGTTGCCCAGAAGTTCAGGAGCACTTTTTTGCCATGCAGATCGCTGAGTTTAGTGGTCGTGCCATCCGGCAGCGTGAACTGAAAATCGGGCGCGACGTCACCAGCTTTGGGCGTAGAATCACCGCTGCTGAGGAGACTGGATTGCTGTGCAATCGTGACATGACCGGATGACACGGCCTGGGCGCCCTGCTGTGGCGCGACGCTGCAGCCGCCGAGTACAATTCCAATCGTGAGGAGCAGCAAAAGTTGTTTAAACATAGACGTATGCACATCAAGAGGCTTGCGTCACGAGACCTGATTCGAACTCGCGCTCCAGGCGCGGATACACAACCAGGATCATCGCCACAGCAAACAATAAACCAGTAACCATGCGCAGCCAGAAGTTGAGCGTGCCGGGCGCATCTCCGCCGCCGCGTAGGCCGAGATGCAATACATCATCCAAGAGGTGCGAGCCACCGTCGAGCAGCATAGGTAGCAGGAGCAGACCTCCAACCGCAAATGGCAGCGGCTTGAGCCGATCGCGCACCAGTGCGAACAGCAACCCGCCGGCGAACAGCAGCGTGTACATGGCCGCCTCGCGATGGCAGAAGGCCACCTGGTAGCCAAACACAAAGAACGAGCGCTCTGGCAGTTGGTGGCACAACGGGCGGTACGCCAGAAAGATGCCTCTGCCCAACGCATCGAAGCCTGCGGCCCGCAGCAGCGGCGACAACCATGGCAGGCCGCCGTAGAGCAGCACTATGCTATTCGCCACCAGCAGCCAACGGCGCAGGCCCCAGGCGATGGCGTTGTTGATGCGATGTTCGAATGTATGCTGGCGTTGTACTGTCGTCATGGTGCGTTGCGTGACTCCATGCGCCTCGTTCGCTTTTATATTATAGCAGACCAACTCTGTATGTGCTGGTTTCATATTTGAAGTAACTACGGCACCGTGCAATGCGCTCTGAAATGTAGAATACATTGCGCCGTTGCTATGAAGTGGCAAAGGTAATCCCAATTCAATACATCTTTGTCATGTTGAGCGTAGCGCCTGTCGTGAGCGCGTCGAACGGAAACATCTCATTGCATGACACGAGACGCTTCACTGCGTTCAGCATGACGATATACATAGTGGAAGGCAGCCGGGCGACGCAGTAGTATTCTGTTTCTGTTTTACTTCTGGCGCGCTTCAGCAAATTTGCGCCGCCCAACCTGCACCACCGTCGGCTCATCAGGGTTGAGCATCAGGTCGTAGCCCTCAATCTTCTCGCCTGCCACGCGCACACCACCGCCGTCGATCAGGCGGCGGGCCTCGCTCTTGCTGCTGGCCATTTTCGCATCGACCATGAAGTCGATGATGTTCGTCGGCGCGGCGATGGCATGCACCGGAATATCGCTCGGCAGGTCGCGGTTGCGAAAGCGCCGGATCCACTCAGCTTCGCTCTCCTGTGCCGCCGCCGCGTCATGAAACTGCGTGACAACCTCGCGGGCCAGCCGCATCTTGAGATCCATGGGATTGACAGCATTGGCCGCCGCGGCATGCTTCATCTCCGCGATCTCATCGAGCGGCACGTCGGTGAGCACCTCGTAGTACAGCGGCATGACATCGTCGCTCATCGAGAGCACCTTGCTGTACATCTCGAACGGCGGCATGAGCACGTCAATCGTGTTATCGAACGACTTGCCCATTTTGCGACCGTCGGTGCCGGGAATAAGCGGCACCAGCAGAATATCCTGCGGCGACATGCCCATCTGGGCCATAAGTTCACGGCCAGCCAGATTGTTAAACTTCTGGTCGGTGCCGCCGAACTCCACATCGGAATTGATTGCCACCGAGTCGTAACCTTGTAACATCGGGTACATCAGTTCGAGGATTGTGAGCGGCGCGCCCGCCTCGTAGCGCTTGCGGAAGGTTTCGTGGGACAGCATCTGCGCCAGCGTGAAGCGCCCAGCCAGATTGAGCGCCTGTTCCAGGTCGAACGTGCCGTACCATTCGCTCTGCCAGCGCACCTCGGTCTGTCTGCGGTCCACCACCTTGAAGAACTGGTCCATGAACAGATTCGCATTATCGCGCACTGTTTCCGAAGAAAGGCGCTGGCGCGTTTCGTCGCGACCGCTCGGGTCGCCAATCTGAGCCGTCCAGTCGCCGACGATCAGCACAACCTTGTGGCCAAGCTCCTGAAACTTACGGAGCTTGCGCAGGCCCACCGCGTGGCCGATGTGCATCTGCGGCTTCGTCGGATCGAAGCCTTGTTTGAGGCGCAACGAGCGCCCGCTCTGCAACTTCTTGCGCAGCTCGGCCTCCACAATCACCTCGGCCACGCCGCGCATCAGCAATTCATCTATTTTGTCCATGAGTATCTCCATCTAGCCAGCAGCAGGCAGCGCAAACAACAAAAAACGTGGACTTGATGTCCACGCGAGAAGTGCCAGTATGTCACCGTTCGTGGAGCATCAACAAGCGGCCCTGAACGGGTAATAAGAACGGCGATCGATTGGAGCACGCGAAATGTTCATGTCTTCCTCCAGGATGCCGCAATCGTACCATGTCGCCTGTGGCGCGTCAAGTCAGACGTTGGAAGGAAAAGTGTGTACTAAAGCTCTCGCAAACCGATCATCACTCGTTATTGAGCTACCAACATATACATGTTACGGTTGTTACGGTGTACACCTCTCAACGTGCGTAAGGTATATTACGTTATGACAACTTATACACTTACTTTTGTTATTGGGAGTAGTCTCCTGTTCATCACTGCGGTTGCCTGTATCATCGCAGCTGAACAACGCGCCAGGCGCCTCACTACCATGGACGCCACCGAGTTCGTACACGGCGCAGGCGATTGCGCATATCCATCAACAAATTGCGCGCTGTTCGTTGCGCGAGGGCTGGGGCTACGCCTGTGAAATAAACGGTGTTGTGGAATGTGATACGGCCATTCTGACGCCGCAGACACAACAAACCTGTGTTGCCTACAGCTATGCGGTGCTGCGTGAGACATGGGAAAAAGTAGGTGCTTTTGACTATCGCCGCCGTAATCACAGCGATGGTTGGGTAAAAACAGATAGCTCAAATACCTACGATCTTCACCATGTGCCGACATTCCGCGTCCGCGATGCAACAGGCTATGTGCTTGTTGATCCGGCGTTTGCCGACTTCGATCTAGAGCAGACCGACAAGCATTATGAGGTCATGTCCTTTAGTATTGGCCAGGGAGAATACCGGACGTGGCACGACGAAAAGGCGCTTCAAACAGGCCGCTCGGCTTACGTGCTTGGCTACTTATCAGACCGAGATGGGCAACCAATTCTCATGCGGCATCCGTCGGACTCGCACAAGAAATTTATTGTCAGTTACCGAACAGAGCAAGAGCTTGCAAAAGCTACCGGCGGTGCAGCCAATAGCTTTTACTTTGCAGCAGGATTATCAGGAGGCATTGCGTTGATCCTACTTGTGCTGCTATTTATTATGAATTAGATGTCTGGCGGCGGCTCAGGCTCGCCCAGCAGGTCGCCATGCCAGCGCTCCAGCCACTCCAATGCCTCGTTCAGCCGCCCGCGCGGCATGCGGCGATATGATGAGATGCCGAACTGCCGGTACAAGCCGCTAAACACACCGGCGTACTCATTCCGCCGCGACCGCTCGGCCAAAGTGTGCGCCACGCGCCGCACCGTCTGTGCTAGCACCGCCGCCGATGGATCTTCGACATTGCTTCGCGATGCATCGAGATCTGCGTGCTGATCGTCGCGCGCGGCGCGGGCGTCGCTGAGCTGCCGCTCGATTAACATCTGGTGGCGCGCCAGCGTGGCCATGGCCATCTCCGCGACGTAGGCTTGCTCGGCGGGCGTCTGCTCATGGCGGTTGGGCAGCAGGTTATCTTCAGTGCTGAAGCCCTGTGGCTTAAAGGCCTGCCACAGCATGGAGGCGCTTTCACGCTGAAAGAGTTCCAGACGCGAGCGCGCTTCTTCGGCAACCGCCGCTGCGTCAACGCCCAGCAGCCAGAGCGGCAGCAAGTCCGCCCGCAGACAGAGTGCTGTCTCCATGCCGTTCTCGCGCTCGACACGCAATTTGCGCGCGCCGCTCGCCAGTACTACATGCGAACGAACGCGCTTTTCCTGGGCCGCCCGATTGAGGCCAAGCTGTTCGCACAATTGCGCGATCACCATGTAGGTTTCATTGGGGTCGAGGTGCTGCAACGCAATGATGTCATCACCATAGAATGTCACTGTGGTTTGTTGATAGGTTTGTTTTGTCATGTAATCACAAAGAATTTCCGGTCGTGTACGTTATGTACACAGGCCGGAAATCATCATCTCGGTCATGTGAAGTTATGCAGAAGCATTACTCTTTACGGATCCATATATATAATAAGATAGAAAAGAAGAATCCGTAGTAGGCGTTGTGGATTCGTGGAAAACTGTCTGTATTCGCGGCTGAGAAGCGCTGATCTGGGTCCAAGAATATGTGCATCAGTTTCCACAACCGTCCGACAGCAAAGGAATAACGTCTACGTCGTGCAACTTTGTTCACGAAGCATACACCCATTATACAGACAATTATCCACAAACACTCATGGTTATCCACAGAAAACCGCTACTTATCCACAACTGTGTGGATATACGGATATATTACTTTTCTTTGCGCCCTTCGTCGTTGTCCTTATCAAGCGAATTGATGAAGTCGCGGAACAGCGACAGACCTTCATCGCTGACTTCGGTTTCTGGCTCGTCAGAAGCCGTGTCGGAAGAGAGCGCTGGCTCTTCTTCCTCTTCCTCTTCTTCGTACGGCGTGCTGGCTTGGTCGAAGACATGATTTTCAACAAAGATTGGCACGTCGCTACGCACGGCAAGCGCAATCGCATCGCTTGGGCGCGCGTCCACTTCAATGGTGTGGTCGCCCTGCTCAACAACAATGCGAGCAAAGAAGGTGCTTTCGCGCAAATCGTTGATAACGATCTGGCGGATGGACGAACCAAGATCAGTGAACACTGATTTAAGTAAGTCGTGTGTCATTGGGCGCTGTGGCTCAAGACCTTGCAGTGCCACGGCGATAGCATCGGCTTCGAATGGACCGATGAAAATTGGAAGGTAGCGCCGGCTATCAACTTCCCGCAGCACGACAACACGATTTTGTGTCAACAAGCTGACGCGGATGCTGTCAACAGTTACGCGAATCATCGGTCGGCCTTTCCGAAGGGACATCCACTCGCAATCATGATGTCACCTTTACTCTTGAATGAGCGATTTCAACGTGATTGAACATATGAGCATGGTACCACGGTGGTAAGCGGTACGTCAAGGTTCTGATCCCCTTTTGTTTGACAAATGGGCATAATCGTACTATTCTGCGTCCACATGTTTTTCTTTTACAGTATTTTAATATCTGCTTCTATTGTTGCATGCAATATATGAAGTGGATTTTCTATCTATGGCGATCCCTATAAAAGCACGCGGCCTCTCTGTTCATGACTCACCACGGAGTCGCCGTATGCGGTTGTCTTGGTTACGACGCCTGAGCCAATCCTGGTCTCTTTGGCTGATGCGCCTTGCCGGGTGGCGGCTTGCTTCATCCCGTTCTTTCTACGCATCGCCGCACGTTGCTGGCGGCACGCACTGCGCGTGCAACACTTGATCATCTTCCCGTTCCATCGCCTGCACTTACGCCCGAGTCTAGGGTGTGGCAAACCGCGGCATGGCGAAAGCCTGTGCCGCTGCGCGTGGCCGGGCATCTGCTGGTGCTGGTGCTGGTGCTTGCCGTTGTATGCGTGCCTTTGTTCTCGCCATCAGCAACGTACGTGGCAAACCCGGTTGGCGTGGTGCAGGCTCCCCCAAGCAGCGCAGAGCTTGTTGATCCGGCAAATGTTCCTACGGTAAGCGATGCGGTGACTGTGCCACGCGAGCAGCCGCAGGCCGATGTTCCTTCAATGAACACCACGCAGGCGCTGCTTGCGGCATCGCTCATGACTACGCACACCATGGCCGACGGTGAGTCGCTGAATGATGTTGCGAGCCACTATGGCGTCAATGTGCAGTCACTCTTCTGGATTAATGATCTTCAGCACGTCGATTTGCTAACGCCAGGTCAGGAGTTGCGCATTCCCCGTATTTCGGGCTTGCTGTATACGGTTCAGGCAGGAGACACGCTGGTGTCAATTGCACAATCATTTCATGTCTCGGTTGATACGATAACGCTCTTTTCTGCCAACAATGTGCATGCTGGTGAAACGCTGGAGCCGGGACGCGATATTTTCGTTCCTGGCGGCACGCGCCCGTACCCGGCAGATGTGCTTGATCGCCTGGGTGGCGAGCAGGGTATTGGCGCGTTGAAGGCGATTACCGCAGCGGTTGTACGCGAGAGTGATACGAGTCTGCGCGTTGGCCCAAGCAAAATGTATGATCGTGTGGCAAAGCTTGCCGCAGGGCGTCAACTCAAGCTGATTGCGCGCCACGAAGATTGGGTTAAAGTCGAGGCGCTTGGCCAGGGGCAGGGCTGGATTCGCAATGATCTGCTTAAGCTTCCTGCAGGCGCGCTCGATAGTTTAGCCGAGACATCGGACTTTCCGGCGCTACCGCCGACGTGGGTCTGGCCAACACGCGGTTCCATTACGTCGCCGTTTGGCTGGCGTTTAATTCCGTTCCGCAGCTTCCATGATGGTCTTGATATTGCGAATGCTGCCGGCACGCCTATCGCTGCCGCGCGTGCTGGCAAAGTCATCGAAGCTGGCTGGTGCAGTGGGTTTGGCTATTGCGTGAAGATCGATCATGGCGATGACATGGTTTCGATCTACGGCCATATGTTGCGGCAGCCAAATGTTCGGGTTGGGCAAAGTGTCGATGCTGGCGATAAGATCGGCCTTATGGGTAGTTCGTTCGACCGCAGCGGTGGCGGGTACTCTACCGGTGTGCATTTGCACTTCACAATTAAGATCAATGGCAACACGGTTGATCCGTTGAAGTTTTTGCCGTAGCTTTGGTTTTTTATACCGATGTGAAAAGGGGCGTCACAGTTTTGTTTCTGTGACGCCCCTTTTCACATCTGCTTTTTGTTGTATCCGTTGCTGGCATGAACATGCACCTCATGCTACAATAACCGTGTAGCTCAAACGATACAATAGAATGTGCATGTATGTATCAAATGTGTAACACGTGAAACAGTATGTAGCTGTTGGGGTGTAACACGTGAAACAGCATGCGCGTGTAGTTGGAAAACAATGAATGATTGTTGCATTGGCTAATCAAAAAGGTGGAGTGGGAAAAACAACTACTTCAGTTAACCTTGGTGGTGAGATTGCGCGCCGAGGACAGCGCGTGTTGCTGGTCGATTTTGATCCACAAGGAAATGCGACGACAAGCCTCGGAGTATCAAAGCGTGGGTTATCCAAGACAATCTACAACGTGTTCGTTGAGCAGGTGCCGATTTCATGAGGCAATTGTTTCAACGGGCCGAGCAAACTACGACATCATTCCGGCGACTGAGAGCCTGGCGGGTGCTGTTGTGGAGCTTGATGGCGCGGCCCAGTGGGAATGGCGGCTGCGCAACGCGCTTGCCGATGCGCCTGAATATGATTGGGTCATTATTGACTCACCTCCATCGTTAGGTTTGTTGACAATTAGCGCCTTATGCGCAGCCCAACAGGTAGTTATTCCGCTTCAATGTGAGTATCTTGCGCTGGAAGGGCTGGCACAGATTAAAGGTACAATTGACCGCGTTCGTGATCAATTGAACGCACAACTGACGCTTGTAGGCGTGCTGATGACTATGTACGATGGACGCGTAAATCTGGCGCAGCAGGTGGTTGAAGAAGTGCGTAAATACTTCCCGCGCCAGATTTTTGATACGTTGATTCCCCGTAGTGTGCGGGTTGGCGAAGCGCCGAGCTACGGGCAATTGCTGTATGAGTACGACCCAAATAATCGTGCTGCACGGGCGTATGCCGCATTGGCAGAAGAAATGTTGAACCGAGTACAACGGAGTGTTGCATGAGTAGGCCAAAAGGCGGGCTGGGAAACCGCTTTAACACACTTCTTCCCGACGATACACATAGCGGCCCGCGTGAGGTGCTGATCGAGCGCGTTCGTCCAAATCCGCGCCAGCCGCGTACCCATTTTGACGAAACAGCGCTGGCTGAACTTGCCGCCTCGATCCGTGAGCACGGCATCATTCAGCCGCTGATTGTCACCGAGGCAACGGACGGTTCGTATGAACTGATTGCTGGCGAGCGACGCTGGCGCGCTGCAAATCTCGCCAATGTCGAACGTGTGCCGGTGTTGGTACGTGAAACAACACCGCAGCAACTGCTGGAACTTGCGTTGATTGAAAATGTGCAGCGTGCTGATTTAAGCGCGCTTGAAGAAGCGCAAGCCTATCAGGCGCTCAAAGATGATTTTGGCCTGAGTGATGAACAGATCGCGCGCCGGATTGGCAAGAACACGCGCGAAGCGGTTGCGAATACGCGCCGACTGCTGCAATTACCGTCTGAGGCGCAGGATGCGCTGCTCAAGGGTCAGATCAGTGCCGGCCATGGCCGGGCGCTGCTCAAACTCAAAGTACCGGAGCAGCAGATAGCCGCGCTTCAGGCAGTGCTGAACGATGGACTCACCGTGCGGGAAGCCGAGCGTCTCAGCGATCTCGTTGATATTCACGGTGGCGATGTTGAGCTTGCGCAAGCCATGCTGCGTGGGCAACGCGGACAGCGCATGAGCAGCCGCAGCACGAGCCGCAGCACCAGGGCTTCAACTTCCAAGCCATCTCTTTCGGCTGATGACCACAATGTGGAACGCGAGTTAGAGCGCTCGCTTGGCACGCCGGTCGCGCTACGCCGCAGCGACACGGCGTTGCATGTCACGATCACGTTTCACACTGAGGAAAAACTTCAAGAATTCTTTGATGCGCTCCAGACTACGCAATCGCGCTAAAGCAATAGGTAGATAATGATTGTTGCCTTTGGGAATCCGGTGTACGACTACATCCAAACGCCAATGGTAACCACTGGCGAGCGGGTGCTGTCAGGTTGTTCGACTAACGCATGTCTTGCGCTCACGCGGCTTGGTCATGAGACGACGCTGGTTGGACGTATTGGCGACGATTACCGTGAGCGTTTTGTGAACGATGCGCGGCGCTATGGAATTGCTGTGGATGTTCAGTCATGTGAGCAGACCGGCGGCTTTCAGTTGATCTACAATGATCGGGGTGAACGTACCCTTGATGTGCTTGGCGTAGCTGCTCCTATCGTCCATGGCGTTGACCTGTGTGCCAATGCCCGCGCGATCATTATAGGGCCGATTTTGCAGGAAACATCGGTCGCCACAATCGAGCGTATCCATGAGGTAAGCGACGCGCCGCTCGTGCTCGATCCTCAAGGCTTGCTTCGCCAGATAAATAAAGATGGACGCATCGAACATGCACTATCTGCTACGTTCACAGACCTTGCGCCACTTTTTCACGTCATCAAAGCCAACGAGCTTGAGACGCAGATTATCACTGGTATTGATCCGCGTGAGGATGGCCCAGCAGCGGCACGGCGGCTCAAAGATTTCGGCTGTACAATCGCCATTGTGACGTTGGCCGAAGCTGGTTCCATTATTAATGATGGCGTCCGGCAATATATCATTCCACCGTTTGCCACCGGTGCGCGCGATCCCACTGGCGCAGGCGATACATACATGGCAGGCTTTCTCCATGCGTACCTGCAAAATCCCCATGATCTCTACGCCGCTGGTTGTTATGGATCCGCCACCGCGTCGATCTGGATTGAATATACTGGCCCTGATGCGCCGGTGGCGCTTCCTGAAGTTGAACGGCGAGCCGCCATGCTGCTGACACAGGGAGAGGAAAAGATATGAAGCCAATTCTTGCGCGCTTTCGTGATGTGTACGAGCATTCGACGTTGCCGCTTGGTCGATTGTGTCTCCGGCTGGGTTTAACGCCCGACATGCTAACATTGATGAGCCTGAGCATCGGTGCGCTGGCCGCCTATGTTACAGCAAAGTCGGCGTTTGTGTGGGGCGTGGTACTGATTCTCGGCATGGGCTTTGCTGATATGCTTGATGGAGCGACGGCTCGTGCAGGCGGTACGGCAAACCAATTTGGAACCGTATTTGATCATGTTATCGACCGCTACGCCGAATTCATGATCATGCTTGGTGTTATGTTGAGTGGTTCGGTGTCGAGCGGATGGGTGTTATTTGCACTGTTCGGCATGGTCATGGCCAGCTATGTACGCGCACGAGCAGAGGCAACAGGTCTCGTTGATTCATGTAGCGTTGGCTTTGCGGGTCGCCAGGAAAAACTTGGTATTCTCATCATCGGCATGCTTTTGCAGCAGTTTGCGCCACAATGGGGCGTGCTGCCATGGGCTGTAATCGGCGTCGGTATTGCATCGCATGTTACAGCAGTACAGCGTCTGCTTTATACGCGACGCATTATTTTGGGAGAGAACCCCAAGCGTCGATTGAGAAAGCGCCAGGGCATAGTCTGATGTATAATGTTGCGCAGCAAAGAAGCACAGAGACGTATAACATCACAGCTTAAACGTTCTCTGTGCTTTCTGTTTTGTCTTCTGTGCTATCGTAGTGAAGTGGTGACCATATGTTACCCGAGTCGTTTACAACTGAAGTTCGGCGGATTTCAAGCGTCGTAGTGAGCCAAACTCTTGGTCGTACCCGCCTGACGCCGAGCAAAGTTACTGTAGCTGGTTTTGTGCTGATTGCCGGCGCTGTGTGGTTGCTCGCTACAGGCGCATTTCGCTGGGCGGGTTGTCTGATCGTACTGGCAAGCTCGTTTGATATTTTAGATGGTGCATTGGCACGCGCCAAGAATGAGACGAGTCGCTTTGGCGCATTTCTGGACTCGACGCTTGATCGCTACTCCAAATCGTTTGTATTTTTCGGTTTGCTGATACACTATGAACAAACCGCTCCCGGCTCCACCGAGGTTTGGCTGATCTACCTTGCGGTGATTGGCTCGCTGCTGATTAGCTATGCCCGCGCGCGTGCCGAGGGGCTTGGCTTCGAGTGCAAGGTGGGCCTGCTCGAACGGCCTGAGCGTATCGTGCTGATTGTCTTCGGTCTGCTGACTGGCTGGATGTGGCTGACGTTGTGGGTATTGGCGATTTTGACCCATATCACTGCGATACAACGCATCTACCATGTTTGGCGGCAGGGCGGCACAAACAGCAAATCTGCGAAGCATTCACTGCCCCTACCCGGTGAATAACTATCCCCACTTTCCCTCATCTCATAAAGTACCTGCCATCAACTGTGTGTTTGTGGTAAAATGCTTGGTGCTTATAGGCCCAATCATAGTGTGGTAGCTATACATAACGTTCATGCTGCTTGAACTAAATATTAACGACTTCGCCATTATTGATCGTCTTCATCTGTTGTTGCGAGAGGGCTTCAATGTGCTCACTGGCGAAACAGGTGCGGGTAAATCTATCATTATTGATGCGCTTGGCACATTGCGCGGTGACCGGCCTGACACAACGTTTGTGCGCGCAGGCGCCGAGCGCGCTCGTGTCGAGGGCGTATTTAGCGCGAGTGACTGTCCTGGTGTGCTGCCGCTGCTCGAAGAGTACGGCCTGCTGGATGACGAAGAAGACACGGTGATCCTCACACGTGAAATCAATGCCGCGACGGGGCGCAGTGTCGCGCGCATCAACAGGCGCGCGGTCAACAGTAGCATATTGCGCGAGATCGGCGGGCGGCTGGTCGATATTCATGGTCAGCATGAAGGCTTGTCGCTATTCAACAGCCGCACTCACATAGACATGCTCGACCGTTATGGTGGTTTGTCGCCACTCCGCGAACAGGTGGCCGCCAAAGTAGCCGAACTGCGGCGCGTAAGCGATGAGCTTGCTGCACTCCATACTGCTGCCGCACGCCGTGAAGAGCGGATCGAGGAGTTGCGCTTTCTGCTGGAGGACGTCGGCACGGCCAAACTGCGTCCCGGCGAGGAGCAGGAACTTCTGCAAGAGCGCACGCTAGTGCAGAACGGCGCGCGTATTACTGATCTCGTGGCGCGGGCCTACAGCACACTCTATGCAGGCGAAGAAGGTGGCCGCGCCGCTGCCCGCCCGATTGTCGAAGCGATGGGCGATGTTGTCAGCGCGTTGGGCGACCTTGCGCGGATCGATTCGCATGCTGAGCGGCTGGCGGAGCAGGCCAACGAAGTGTTGTATACGCTTGAAGATTTGTCCGCCAGTGTGCGCGCCTACCGCGACGCTATGGAGTTCGACGCGTCGCGGCTCGATGATATCGAAGATCGGCTCACGCTGATTCGTGACATGGAGCGCAAATACCGCGGGAAAGTCGAGCAAATTCTGGAGCGAGCTGCCTCCGCAGAAGCCGAGATCGAGCGGCTGACCCACAGTGCCGAGCACATGGCTGACCTTGAGGCCCAGTTGGAAAAGCTGCGCCGTGAGGCGGGCAAACTGGCGGGCGAGCTTTCGCAGCGCCGGCGCATAGTTGGTGCGGAACTCTCTACCAATGTCGAGGAGTCTATGCACGATCTCGCCATGCCGCACGTGCGCTTCGAGGTTGGTATGCAGCGGACACAAGATCCAAACGGCCTGCCGGTCGACGATGAAGGCGGTCGCGCATCTTATGCCTTTGATAAGACCGGCATCGATCAGATGGAGTTTCTACTCTCGCCGAATCCGGGCGAGCCGCTCAAGCCATTGGCGCGGATCGCGTCGGGCGGCGAAAGCGCGCGCCTGCTACTGGCTTTGAAATCCATCCTCTCGCGTGTGGATGAAGTGCCGACGCTGGTGTTTGATGAAGTTGATGTAGGCGTAGGTGGGCGCGCCGGGCATGTCGTCGGCGAAAAGCTGTGGGGTATTAGCGCGCAGCATCAGGTGATCTGCATTACGCACCAACCGCAGGTGGCCGCATTTGCTGATGCGCACTATACAATTGCCAAAGAAGTGACATCAAACCGCACGCGCTCGTTGGTGCAGTTCCTGCCGCATGAGGCGCGCCCGGACGAGATCGCCGCCATGCTCGATGGCACGCCGATTAGCGAGCACAGCCGCCGCACCGCCCAGGAAATTCTTGAGCGGGCACGGGTGTTCAAAACCAAGCAGCGCCCTGAGCTTGAACAGCCAGCCTTCGCGCGCTGACGTAGCCTTGCTTCAACACTAACCAACCGTTAACCACCATCACGTGAAGACACCAAGATGCAGGACTATAATGGGTAAACACTTGGTGTGTTTTCGTCTGGTGGTTTCTTGTATGTCTCAGGAGGGATCCGTTGCAACAACGGCGAACCGCAATCGCCACATGGTGTGATCGCGTTATCGAAGGGGGCTGGCTGCTTGCGCTGGTCCTTATTCCAAGCTATTTCAATCTGCTTTCGTCACGCCACTTTGAGCCAGATAAAGCCACAACGCTGCGCGCAATTGTGCTCATCATGCTTGCGGCTGTGCTTATCCGCTGGCTGGATGGGGTCGGAACGACGCCGCGCGCTGCCAGCAGTGAGCAGCAAGGCATCATCCGTCGCCTGTGGCAACGGATACGATCTATTCCGCTGGCTATTCCAACATTGGTGTACGCTGCTGTATTTCTGTTTGCGACAATCATATCAGTGACGCCGCACACCAGTTTCTGGGGGTCGTACCAGCGGCTGCAAGGCACGTACACCCATCTTACCTACATGGCGCTGGCCGCCATGGTCGCGCTCAACCTCCGCAGCCGCGAGCAGCTTGAGCGCTTTGTGACGATTACGGTGCTTGGCAGCCTGGTCGCGGTCGGCTACGGTCTGGTGCAGCATTTCCAGATCGACCCGCTGCCATGGCGCGGCGACGTAATCTCGCGCGTGGCCTCGACCATGGGCAATTCGATTTTTGTGGCAGCTTACCTGATTATGGTGCTGCCGTTTGCGCTGTACCGCGCGATTGGCTCGTTTCATGCTGCCCGCCGCGCGCCGCCAAGTGAGCGCCGCGGCACGGATGCTGGCTGGGCAGCGGCCTATGCTCTGCTGATCATTGGCAGCCTGGCGCTGGTGTGGAGCGCACTGGAGTTCGGCGCGGTGGTGCGTACCAGCGATTTGCGCTACTGGTGGATATACCCCGGCGCGCTCATTGTTGGGTTTGCGCTGTACCTCGTGCCAACCATGCGAATCGATGAATCCGATCGGCTGCGCCTGGGAGCACTGTGGCCTGCCATTGTGACGATTGTTTACGTGCTGCTGGTCGGTTTTATGTTCACCGTAGGGCAGGCGAGCGGCGGGCAGCAGGTGCAGGCGCAGCCGGGACGGGGCGGTACCGCATGGCCGATTTGGATGATCATCGGCGTGCTGATGGTCGTCGGTGCGTACGTGCTGTTCTTCACGCTGCCACGCCGCATGGCGCAACCGTCGGCGTTTTTGCACCAGCTTGCCGGAAGTGGCTGGGTCATCATTTCGCTTCTGATCGCCATGACCGTCTTCTTCACGCAAAGCCGTGGCCCATGGCTGGGCGCGGGCATCAGCATGGTATTTTTCTTCACGGTACTGTTGCTGCTGGCACTGCGCCGCGCGCGTGCGGAAGGATCGCCACGGGCCGCGCTGTGGCGCAATCTGCTCATGGGCGAGATTGGCCTTGCAGCAGTATTGGCAATCTTGATTTTGGCATTTAATTTCATCAACACACCCACCATTGAGCGGCTGCGTGATGTGCCGTATATCGGGCGCATGGGTCGCCTGCTCGACGTAAGCCCCGGCACCACCGGCGACGTGCGCATGAAAATCTGGTTGGGCGATGCAAAGGCCGGCGGCGCAGTGGCGCTGATTACATCCAACCCTCTGCGCACCCTGATTGGTTGGGGGCCAGAAAGCATGTTCGTGGCCTACAACCGCTTTTATCCGCCTTCCCTGGCGAATGTTGAGGCACGCGGCGCGTCGCCCGACCGTTCGCACGAGGCATATCTGGACGAGCTTGTGACCAAAGGTGTGCTTGGCTTGGCGTCTTACCTGTTTGTGCTGATCAGCTTCTTTGTGCTGGCATGGCGGTTGATGATCCGCAGCGATGATTGGCAGATGCAAGTCTTCTTTTTAGCATGCCTCGCCATTGTCGTAGCGCATGGCGTGGAGGGTTTAACCGGCATCCCGATTGTGGTGACGCTGATGTTGCTGTGGCTGACCTACGCCGTGACAGTGGCCGGTGGCGCACTTTCTGGCGCGTATGCGTTGCATTCTGAGCAGCAGCCTACTGCCGAGTCAGCTGCCGTTGCACCTGTAGCATCACCATCACCCGCATCTAAAGGCGGGCAACGTGGCCGTGGCGGGCGGCGCGGCGCGGCGGCGCGTGGCGCTCAGGGCCGCGTCACGGGAACCCCACGCCGCGCGCGCCAAAGCACCAGTCCGGTTGGGCTGCTAGTATACGGCATCATTGCGCTGGTGGCGCTAGTGGGCGCATGGTTCTGGAACGTTGACAATGTCTATGCTGACATGCGCTTCCAGCAAGGTCAGAATTATATCGACAGCCCGCAGCCAACCCTGCAGCAGCAATTGACCGGCATGGGCTACTTGCTTGACGCGATCCGCATGGAGCCGAGCCAGGATTTCTATTACCTGAATCTTGGTCGCAACCTCATGACGATTGCGGACATTCGACGGCAAACACAGAACGCCACCATGGGCCAGCCCAAAGCTGATGCGTATGTAGAAGACTTGCTGCGCGTGGACAATCAAGCTGCGGAGCAGATCATCCTGAACCAGAGCCTGATGGGCGACATGAGCTATACGCAGGCGGTGCTGCAACATGCCTACGATCTGAATCCGATGAATAAGGATAATTCGGCGAATCTGGCGCGCTTCTACACCTTCTGGTACTCGCGCTTCAATCAGGATCCGAAGCAACTCCAACGGGCGATCGATTGGTATACGAAGGCGCACGAAGACGCGCCGCAGGACGTGGTGATCTTGAACGAGTATGCGGGCGCTGTGGCGCTCATGGGCAATTACCTCCAGCAGCATGGCGACCAGACGGCGGCGGCAGCCCAGTACGATCTGGCAAGCACGCTGTTGCAACAGTCCAAGCAGCTTGATCCTGAATACGCCGATACAGACGTGCGCCGGGCTGATCTGTTGCGCATCCAGGGCAAGTATGCCGAGGCGACTGACCTGTACATCGCGCAGCTCGCCGGTAATCCACACGCGCTCGATAATCAGATTTCCTCGATTATTAACAGCATGCAGGGCCAGCCGGAGCAACTCCAACGGCTCCAGACGGCGTATGAGGCTGCCGTGGCGCAGAAGCCAGACGACGCGCAACTGTACTCCGTCATCGGACAGATCGCGGTGGTCATGAACGACCTTGCCCGCGCACGAGATGCCTACGCAAAGCAGGCAGAACTCCAGCCGCAGAGCTTCGACGCGTTGCGCAATTACACGCTGGTGCTCAGTGACACCAAGCAGTACCAGCAGGCCATCACAGAGGCGCAGCAGCTGCTAACCATCGCGCAAGGCCAAAGCGAGCAGCAACAAGCATCGCAAGTGCAGGCGCTGATCGACTTCCTTAAACAGAAGGCGCAGCAGTAAGCAGCGCGGCTGACAGCAATGAAGCGGGTGGCAAAGAGCCATCCGCTTTTTTGTGGGTTAAAAGATGTATTTCATGCTTCCAGTTTTGTAGATTGAGAGATGAAGGAAACGAGGTATGGGCCAACTGTTCACGGTTTTGTTCAACGTGCTTGTTCCGGTTTTTGCGCTTGTGTTACTTGGCTGCATGGTTGGCCCGCGGTTACAGTTCGACGCCCGCACGCTTTCGCGGTTCGCCTATTTTGTTCTGACACCTGCCTTTGTATTTAGCATGCTCAGCACGGCCCGAATCGAGGCGGCGCATGCCACGCGCATGATCGGCTACATCAGCGCTGTGTACATTGCCACTGCGCTGATTGGCTTTGGCGCGGCGCGACTGCTGCGGCGCTCAGCGCAAATGACGACGATATACATCATGGTTGCAATTTTTGGGAACGTTGGTAACTTTGGCTTGCCAATCGTGCAGTTCGCGCTCGGCAAAGACGCGCTGGTGCCAGGTACCATTTATTTCATTTCCAATATTGTGCTGGCGTTTGTTGTGTGCGTGGCGGCTGCAAATTTCGGCAAAGGCAGCTCGCTACGAGCCATGACTGCGGTGCTGCGCACGCCGGCGCTGATCGCGCTAGCGCCCGCACTGGCGTGGAACTGGTCAGACAGGTCGATCCCAGCCTTTCTCGCGCGCCCGATCGACTTGCTTGCGTCGGCGCTCATCCCGACCATGCTCATCGTGCTGGGCGTGCAACTTGCCAGTGCGGGCATTCCGCGCCTGAACTTTGACATGGTGCTTGCGAGTTTCATTCGGTTGGTTGGCGGAGCACTGCTCGGCTTTGCGCTGCTTGCACCGTTCGGCCTGACTGGGCTGGAAGGCAATGTGGGGGTGTTGCAGTCCAGCATGCCAGCTGCCGTGCTCATTTCGATCATTGCGCTGGAGAACGACATCATGCCGGAGTTCGTTACGGCTACCGTGCTCTTTTCAAACTTGTTGAGTGCGGTTACGCTGACAGTTGTTCTAACGTTGTTATGAGCATGGCACAGCTTTGTACAACGTAGTCTGGTACAATAGATGCATACTGTTACGAGTAAAACTATCATGGTTGATTGATATGTTTGCTGAAAGGTTCTTTCTATCTTTATGCTTGAAGAGATTTTTCTGGTTCGCCATGCGACGCCCGACCGCAGCATCAATATTTCGTACTACGTGCTGCCCGGACCGCCTTTGACACCATTTGGGCGCGCAGAAGCGCAGCAGGCTGCCCGCTGGCTGGTGGGTCGTGGCGTGGAACATATTTTTGCCTCGCCGTTTGATCGCACAACCCAGACAGCTGAGGCGCTGACCGAACATCTTGGAGTTGACGTAACATTTACGAAGAATATTCAGGAAGGCACGCCCGGTGAGGGGCTGCCAAAAGTTCGTGCGCGCGTGGTTGAGTTACTGGAGCAGCTTGACGATAGCCCGTTGCGCACCGTGGCGCTGGTGACGCACGGCGCGTGTGTGCTTTCAGTGTTGCAGCACACTACCAAAGATCAGATTGATTTACGACAACATATGTATGACAACGGCAACTGCGCGCCGACGGCTGGTATCTGGCATGGCGTGCGCGGTCAGGAGGGCTGGCGCTGGGAACTCGCCTTCCGCCCGGCGGTTGCTGAGGCGGCAACACGTGAGGTGGTGTTGTAATTTCACCACAAAGGCACAGAGGGCACCGAGAAGGTGTACAGTTTGAGGTTTTACTGTTAATAAGCAACTCATGATGTTGTTTTAGATGCTGTGCTACGGTTGTTTAATCTCTGTGATCTCCGTGTCTCTGTGGTTTTCTTGATAATATGTGCAGACGGGACGCGCCGGGCAGCCTTCACATGTGAGGCAATGCTCGGCGCATTTTCGTGGGTCCACAAAGGTGCGGCGCGCACCGGGAAGATCACAGCGCGGCTTGCTTGCCAAACAGTGGTGAATACAGGCTTCGGTAATTAGCGCATGGAAATTGCGGTAGAAATTGCACATGGGAGATTGCTCATCGTATGCCGGGGCTGGTAAATGAAAATCTGCAATCTGCAATCTGCAATCTGCAATCGGAACAGCCTCTTCAATCAGCCGCTGTACATCATCGTAGCGAGCTTTGAGGAAATCAAAGCCGGGCAGCAAATTCACCCGCGCGAGCAGCCGCCGGGCGTAGGCATCCACAATAAATGTTGGGTGCCCGCCGGCGTAGAGCATGATCGTGTCGGCGGTTTCGCGACCGATCCGTGGCAATGCCAGCAGTTCAATCCTCAGCGGCACACGTTCCTGTGCAAGTAACGCTGTGAGATCACCGTCGTAACGTTCCAACAGATAGCGACAGATTGCCTGCAAGCCGGGCGCTTTCTGCGTGTGGAAGGCGCATGGCCCAATCAATGCCGCAAGCTCAGCGGTATCTGCTGCCATCAGCGCGGCAGGCGCGAGCAGTCCAGCGTCGCGGAGCCGCACCACTGCCGCCTCCACCGCCTCCCAGCGCGTTTGTTGCACCAGCACCGCACCAACCATGATCTCGAACTGCGGCGTAGCTGAGCGGATCGGCCACCAGTGCGGCTCATGACCGAAGTGCTTGTCCAGAAGATTGTAGAGGGTTATTATTCGCTCGCCGAGCATATCTATATTAACAAGATGACGTGATAACAAGATGACAGAGTACGTTTTCACCGTATCATCTTGTCATCTTGCCACCTTGTCACCGCTCGTAGGCTTCCTTCTCCAGCAACTCCACATCCACTGGATAGTTGCCGGTGAAGCAGCCGGTGCAGAAACCGGCCTTCGGGTTGCCGGTTGCGCGCACCAGCCCTTCCAAGCTCAGGTACGCCAGGCTATCTACGCCGAGATGATCTTGAATCTCCGGAATGCTCATGCGGTGCGCGATCAGCTCCGGATAGGTCGCCATGTCCACGCCGAGGAAGCACGGATGGCTGATCGGGGGCGAGCTTACGCGCATGTGGACCTCGCTTGCGCCCGCCTCGCGCAGTAGCTGCACGATTGGGCCGGATGTGTTGCCGCGCACAATACTATCATCCACCAACACGACGCGCTTGCCCTTCAAATTGTCGCTCAGCGGATTGAACTTGAGTTGGACGCCAAGCTGCCGCAGCCGGTCGTCGGGTTGAATGAAGGTCCGCCCGATGTAGCGATTTTTGATCAAGCCTTCGCTGTAGGGCACGCCGGACTGCTGCGCGTAGCCTATCGCGGCAGGTACGGCGCTGTCTGGCACCGGAATCACGATGTCGGCGTCGGCAGGCGCTTCTTTCGCAAGTTCGCGTCCGGCGGCAACGCGCGCGGCATGGAGCGTTGTGCCTTCTACCTGGCTGTCGGGCCGGGCGAAGTAGATGTATTCGAACAGGCACATGGCGCGCTCTGGCGCAGGCATCCTGGCAATCGTCTGCGGGCCATCCTCGCCAATCGCCAGGATTTCACCCGGATCGACATGTCGCACGAATTTTGCGCCAATTGTCGCCAGCGCGCAGGTCTCTGAAGCCACTACCCATCCGTTATCACCAAGACGACCAAGGCACAGCGGGTGCAGCCCCCACGGGTCGCGCACGGCGTACAGCGCGTCATGGGTCAGCACCGTCAGGCAGTAGGCACCCTGCGCCCGCACCATGAACACGCGCAACTTTTCTTCCCAGGTGTGGCCCTCGCCGCCTGCCAGCATCTGAATAATGACCTCGCTATCGCTTGTTGACGTCAGCCCCACGCCACGATTGAGCAACTCACGGCGCAACAGCGCCGCATTGGTCAGGTTGCCGTTGTGACCAACTGCCAACGGGCCGAGCGCGCTTTCGACCACAAACGGCTGTGCATTCAGCAGCTTGGACGAGCCAGTGGTCGAGTAGCGGGTGTGGCCGATCGCCAGATGTCCGCGCAACGGTCGCAAATTATCTTCGTTGAAGACCTGCGAGACCAAACCCATTTCTTTGTACAAATTGATCCGCCGACCGTCGGCGACGGCGATGCCCGCGCTCTCTTGGCCGCGGTGCTGGAGCGCATACAGCCCAAAAAACGTCAAACGCGCCACATCATCATCTGGCGCGTAAATACCAAAAATACCACACTCGTGCTGCGGCTTGTCCGTGTCCATGAAACACTTCTCCACGCGTTGCGCCTCGCTCGGTGAGACTTTTTATACCCAATATTGACTTATCGGTTACATTATACTGCATGCCCGCCCGCTTTGGCGTGAATTCGATGTACATTGTATATAAAAAGTATAAGATTAGTACCAACATCACCTCTCATCAAGGTGCAGTTCACGGCACTCACGCCGGATGCGGATTCATCGCGTTTGTTGTCGAAAGCGTGCGCTACATGCGCGATGTATGTACGTCGCGCACCGATCGAGGCAATCATGCTGCGCGGTTGGCGCGGTGGCACTGGACGAGCTTGCTGGTATGTGCATGTGAGGCAGCCACGGTGCGGCAGGTGCTGCGCGAGCATCGTGTAACATGGGGCAAGTGTATAGAGTTTCCCGCGCTTGAATTAGGGGAGATCGACGCATTTCTGCGGTTGTTTGGGCGCGCGCCACTGATATTATGGTTGCAGGCGCGAACTGCCAGCGCACTCGTTGCGCTGGGACAGCGCGGTGCTTTTCTAGATAAACATATCTACGTTGCGAGCGCAGGCATGCTGGCGCTGCTCATGCTGGCACTGGCTCGCCGCTACCGACTCAGCATTGGCGTGACGAGCATGCTGGTGTCGCTTCTGGTCACGCTACCCGTGCGCCAGCGGGCCTTGCGCACGATACTACCATGGTTGAGCCGCCGCTTATACTGATTACCGTCGATTTTGAAACCGGGCCATCATTTACGGAGTGGACGGCTTGAGCGTTCGTTGCGCAAAGCTTTGCATTTCACGGCGCGCAAGTTCAAAGGGCAGCATGTAGGCATGCGTCCAGTGCCAGTAACTGCCGCCGTATTGCGTTTGGCGTGCCAGAATGGCCTCCCGCAGATCCTCGGCGCTGAAGCCGCGAAAGCGCGTGTATGCGCAGCCAATCGTCCGCAGCAGGTGCGAGTCACTGCCGCCGCACGATGCCAACCCAAGCTTTATTGCTGTCATGGCAGCAGCAGTGTTGCTATGCGGTAGCCACAATCGGGCGTTGAAACTTTCAATACCGTCGAGCGGCCATTCACATGTCGTCGTTTTGGCGCGCTCGTACAGATCAGCGTATCCCAGCGATGGCATGCCATGAGCGTATGGATGCGCCGCAATGCAAACGCCGCCCTGATCGTGGACCGCGGCGATTGTTTCGGCGACCGGTCGGTGTGGCGGTAGCTCGCGCTCAATGAACAGCGCCAGCACGTGCCCCTCCTGCGTTGAGACTTCTTCACCAACGATGACCTCAAGACCGTACTTGTCCGCATGCTGGCGCGCTTCAAGCGCCCCGTTAATAGTGTCATGGTCAGTAATCGCAATTACGTGCATGTCAGTGTGCTGAGCAACGTGTTCCAGCACTTCAGAGACGCTCGCAATACCGTCGCTGTGATCTGTGTGAATGTGAATGTCTGCTTTGCTCCACATAGTAATGATCCTTGCTAGAAATAGACGCGCTACATCTACGTTTAGATAGTGGTGGTGTCATTGCACTCTACGGTGCTGTCATTGGCACTCTTTTTGCTATGTATTAACGGCTGTATTTTACAGTAAATGACTTTTACAGGCATCGTAGAAACCAACAGTTTTACGCTGTCATTTTGTGCCGTTTTGCTGTGCTGTTTTGCACCTCTTTGTGCCGCCCCATATGGCACATTTGTGCCACGCTGATTTATTTTCGCGCTTCCCAATGCAATATGTCGAGGGTATGGAAAGTCATAAAAACCGCAAAAAATATGCATTGACTATAAGTTTTTGCAATACTTTTATGACAGTATCGTAACATTTTATTTTTGTCACTTTATGCTGGCTGTGACCAATGGTGGCGGTGGAATGACAGAGCGTCAGCATGCAGCGATTGTGAACCCAGGGCAGGTAATGATAAGCCAGCGTGCGTGCCCAGCCGAACCCATAATGAGCACTGTAAGCGGGAAAATTGGTGTGGTATGTGGATATAAGTGGTATACCGAGCCGCTTTGCAACATAAAATCCGGTTGCACCGCCATGCGGCGCGAACACCATCGCTTTATGTCCGGCGGCTTGGACATGTTCGAGCTGACGGCAGAGAGTTGTAACAACGCCGTTGACATCGGGCAGAAATGTTTCGGTAATAATGGCAATTCGCATATCGCTTCTCCATGCGTATTGATGCAAGGATAGCGAGCGTGGATTGCGAATTGCCTATGATCGTGTTAAGCCCGTGCTAAGCGTTTGCAAAGGAGTGTGATCAGCCGGGCTGGCTGTCTTCAACGCCAATGATGATGCGCTTGTTGTTCGCGCCCTTGCTGCGGGTCTTTTTCAGCACTACGTGCCCGACCTCGGCGGTATTCGCGACGTGTGTGCCACCGTCGGCCTGAAGGTCCAGCCCGCGAATGTTCACGGTGCGCACCTCTGTGATGCCTTGTGGCAGCAAGTTGATTTTGGTGCGAATCAAATCGGGGATTTGGAACGCTTCTTCGCGCGGCAGAATCTGTACCTCGATTGGCCGATCCGCCGCGATCTCCTGATTGACTTTCTCAACGATCTCCTGCGCCAATTCGTTCGAGAAATTACCAAGTTCAAAGTCAAGGCGGCCCTCGTCGGTGTCCATGTTGCCGCCGGTCACTGCCGCATGGTGGTCACGCCAGATCACACCGCACAAAATATGCAGCGCGGTGTGCGTCCGCATGAGCCTGTAGCGCCGCTCCCAATCAATGACGCCCTGTACCTCATCGCCAACGGCGGGCATGCCCTGTCCTGAGCCTGTCGAAGGGTCGCCCGCCAACGTGTGCCACACATCGTCACCCTGTTTACGGACGGACGTCACCTGCCACGTCTGCCCGTCCGCGCTCAGCGTGCCGGTATCATGCGGCTGCCCGCCACTCGTCGCATAAAAAGCCGTCTGGTCGAGCGCCACGGCATCGCCTTCCACTGCTGTGACGCGGGCCGTGAACTCCTTGAGGTACGCATCGGTATGATACAGTAATGTGGTCATGTTCCACCTTCAACCAAGAGCAAAGAACAAGTCGATCTTTCTTTTATTCTCTATTCTCTGTTCTTGGTTCTATTGAGCTTCTATTTACGTCGTCGGCCACGCGCTGCACCGCTGCGGAACGCCAGCGCGGCAACAACGGCAACGACAACTAAAATGATCAGACATTCTGACCAGCCAATTGGAAAAACAAACATAACGCCTCGAATCGTTAAACAATATCAGTCGCATGTTACATCTTTGTGGCATTCATGGCAATCTATGGCGCCTGCTGCGTCATACGGCGCTGCCGTCGCACGCCGTACACCCACAGCCCGCCCAGCGCAATAAACGGCAAAAAGCACAACATATTCGTGATCCAGCCTGACCACACCGGCGTCGCCTCGACCTGGAAGTCGGTTTCGCTCTGCCCGGCTGGCCCGCCGAGCGTGACGCGCACGTTCCATTGGCCTTCTGCATCGAGCGGTACGGTGGTCTGGAAAATGTTGTTATCGCCGGAGCTTTGGCGGCTGGTTACTGTACTCGTTTCGTTCTGGTGTCCGTCGGCGGGGCGCGTGTATACCGTCACGGTTGTGCCGTCCGGCGGCGCTGCGCCGTTCACCGTCGCCTCGACAATGAATGTGCCAGTGCCAACGTCCGGGTCGGCCCAGACCGTTGCGATGTACGGGCCGACCGCTTGCTCCGGTACCACAATGAACGGCGGCCCGCTGTGCGCCTCTGCGACAGTAGGCAACAGGGCCAGCATAAGCGACACAACGACTGTAAAGATTACAGATTGCAGGTTGCAGATTGCAGACTGTTTCATGGTCATCTTGTCATCTTGTCATCTTGTCATCTTGTCATCTTGTCACCTGCTCACCTGCTTACCCTGGCAGCACCACAGCACGCATCTCCATCGGCTGCGCCATCAACCAGAATGCGCATGTTGTCAGGATCAGCAGCAGCACGGCCCAGGGCACAAAGAGCCGCCATGCGTGGCGCGGTGCATCGCGCTGGACCAGTTGCCATAGCACCAGCAACGCCCCGAACAGTCCCAGGCTAATAAAGCCGAACTCCACCGGCTGCACCATGGCGACCGGCAGCCCCGCGCCGAATGGCCAGCGCGCCGGGCCAATCAGCGGCAGGCCGAGATCGCGCGCGGTGCTTTGTAGCACCGGCACAAGCGTCCAGAAGCCAGTCAAAAAATGAAATGCATAATGGGAAAGCCAGATGCCAAAGCCGAGCGGTACAAGTGCATAGACATAACGCATGATGAACGGCACCAGTGGCTCTTGGACGTTTGCCAGCCGCCGCGCCGTCCAGCCTGTGAGTCCAATCAGTATCAGTGGCTCCACCACTAATCCGACCGCAAAAATGAGACCGAGCGCAGGCTCTTCATGCTGCGTGCCGAGCGTTTGCATCAGCCATTGCTCCAGCGCGTACACCGGGCTGACCATGCCGAACGCGTTCAGCAGCGCGCCAAACGTAAATACTAGCACCAGTGCGGCAATGTCGGGCCGCCGGGCCAACTGGCCGACGCCAGAACGGAATCCCTCGGCCCAGATGTCGCTGCCGGGCAGCCGCGTCGCGATGCCGATGTTGTCATGCGGGCAGGCGTGTACACAATCGAGGCAAAAGGTGCAGTCCATGTTGCCCTGCTTGCGCGGCTGAAACAGCCACAATTCGCACCCGCGCTGTGTGGCGTTGCCCGCGATACAGTCCTTCGTGCGACAGTCGGCGCAGGTCTGCGAACTGCGAATTTTTACCTCGAACGGCGAGACGAGCGAACTGACAAAATTAAACTGGCCAATTGGGCACACATATTTGCAGAACGACGCGCCCTTGAACAGGCTATCCACGACGAATGCGGCGGCAAAGTAGCCGACGATCAGCCACGCCGTCCACCATGGCGTAGCCCATAGATCGAACAGTTCGTAGGTAAAGAAAAACAGCGCCAGCAAGGCCACGACGATCCATTTATTACGCAGACGGCGGGGCCACATTCGCGCAGGCGCAAAGAATTGGCGTGCCATGTTGCGCGGCAGCATGAACGGGCATGCCATGCAAAACAGGTTGCCGGCCACCAGCAGCGCCAGCACCAATATGCCACGATAATGCACCCATGTGATCACCGTCGCAAGATTGCGCGGCGCGAGCTGCGAGCCAGTCAGTCCGTCCCACACCATCAGCACGGCAATGGCGAGCAGCGGCAGTTGCAGCAGCGCGCGGGCATGCCGCCAGTGGAGCAGCCGTCCTACGCCCGGCAGCGTGAGCATGTCAAAAGATGTTTGTGGCGCGGTTGGCTGAAGTGGGATGATAATCTGGGGCTCAGTGGGTTTTGTGTGTTGCACGATGTATATGATCCACAGGTAAATAGTGTTCATGACATTTACGCGCGGATGTAAATGCTGTATTTATACGATTGGGAAGGTCATGAGCGAACGTTTCCGATATTGATCTCGCGCTCCAATGTGCGGCCATCCGGCAGTGCAGCATGCACCACCACGAACCAGTCGCCGCCCATGGTGAACTGTAACGGCGCCTGGTAGCGGCCCGCTGCTGTCTCGCGCGCCTGCGCCTGCACCGGCTGCATGCCAGCGTGGCTCATATCGCCTTCCAGGCTGACGTTGGCACCTGTGATCGGCGTGCCATTCTGCTCTGCCAGGCTGACAGTCACAGTGGCCGCGCCGACAGCGGGCGGGTTTGGCGCAACGTCAATCGCAACTTGCACGTCTGGCTGATCGGCTGATCCTCGGCTGCATGCTGCGAGTGCCAGCACAAGCAGCGCCGCAGCCCAGCGCAACCATTGGTTGTTCAATCAAACCTCCAGAGATGTGAAAGTTATCACATATAGTATACCAAAAAGGCTCGGAGCCGCGCAACCTGCAGCCGCGAGCCTTTTTATCCGTCGAGCCATAACGCCTATGGCAAACCGGTCTGCCCGGTAGTGCTCTGCATTGTCAGCAGATCGCGCACGGTTGCCTCAACCTGTACTGGGCCAGCCTTCGCAAACTGCAATGTCACATTGACCTTGCTACCTGGTGCAAGTGGCTGCTTAAGCTCAGGAAGAATAAACTGATAGCTGGCGGGCGAGAGCGATAGATATTGCCCGGCACTGCCGCTGCCGCCCTTTGTCAACGTGATGCTGTCCACCTTGCGCCACTCTTTGACATTGCCACCGTTTGTGAGTTCCACCAGTATCGGCTGTGCCGATACATCGGTCTGCGCGCCAGTTAGTTGGTCACTCTCTCCGGTCGCATTCCAAATCGTCATGTACACCGCGCCATTGAGCGACTGAGATGGAATATTCAGCCCTTGCTGCTGTGGAAGCGTTGGAATGCCCGACACTGCATACGCATTAAAGATTTGCATCTTCTTCGCATTGCTGATTGGCGGCGGATTTCAGCAATCCCGATCCTGGATTTGGTTGAAACGTTGTGATGTTACCGTTGATAGTTTCCCCGCATGCTGTTAGACTTAGTGCTACCAGCGCGGCGAGGAGGCCGAGTCGAAGTCGCATACGTGCTTCCTTTCCAGCAATGGACTTTGTATTTCCGCTCCATGCCACCCTGAGCGAAACAAACGATCAAGTGCCCCTATTGTACCTGAAAATTGGCGCGGCGTGGAAGCGTTTATTGCTCCCGCACTGCCGCATCGACCTTGATCGTGCCAGCTTTCTCAAATTGCAAAGAAAGCGCCACCGTGTCGCCAGCTTTGAGATCGTGCTTCAACCCGATCAACATCATGTGCAGCCCTTCAGGCTTGAACTCGACCGTGCTGCCTGCCACAACGTCCACGGCTTGTACTTCGCCCATTGACATAACGCCATTTGTGTTGGTGCTGTTGTGTAGTTCCACAGTTGTTGCGGCGTCGGTGGTTGCCTTGAGCAACCGGTCGGCGGTGCTGCCGGTGTTGCGAATGGTCATGTAAGCCGCGCTGCTGAAGCCGCTCATGTCCATGCCGCTCATTGCGTCGCTTGTCGGCTGTGCGTTGTCACTAGTGCTGCCAGAATCCATTGCGCCGATGCCTTCCATGGGGCGCACCCAGGCACCGCTGATCTCGATTGCTCCATTCGATGATTGGCTGGATCGCGGTGGGCGCTGCCATCACGCCGCATCCAGCGATAGTGCACACGAATAACAGCGCCATGATCGTTCGATATATCATCACGCCGCTCCTTGCATCAGTTGGCGCGTGTCACTCACCATCTCGTCCACTTTCATGTCGGGCGTAAAGAGCACCTTCATCTTGCCAGCCGGATCGACGGTGTAAATAAATCCGGTGTGATCCACGCTGTATTTCAGTGCTGAGTTCGGCAATTCACGCTTGGTCGCTGAAACGCCGTAGGCTTTATAGACCTTCTGAAGCTCTTCTTGTGTACCGGTCAACCCAACGAATGATTTGTCAAAACCCTTGACATATTTCTGCATGCGCTCCGCTGTGTCGCGCTCAGGATCAACGGTAACGAATGCCACCTCCAGATTATCGGCATCGCTGCCAAGTTGCTTGCGCACCTTGGAAAGCTCGGCCAGCGTTGTCGGACACACGTCCGGGCAGTAGGTGTAGCCAAAGAACAGCGCCACTACCTTGCCGCGCTGATGGCTCAGCGTCCATGGCTGGCCGTCAGTACTTGTCAATGTGAAGTCGGGCGCGGGGGCCGGCGGGTTGACCACGCCACCCTTCCATTCATACGGCCCGCCGCACGCGCTCAGTATGATCATAACGGAGCATAGTAGCGCCAGCAGGTAGGTAGATTTGATCTGTTTCATGTTCATGGGAAAACCTCTTTTCTTTACTGTTGTTTGGTGGCTCGGCGCAGCACCCAGCCAATGCCACATGCACATGCAATGGCGATCAGCAGCAACGCGTATCCATTCGAAGACGGCGCGCCCGTATTCGGCAGCGCGGCTGCGGCAACCGCCGTCGGCTGTGTAGCGATGATTGCCGCGCTGGTCGGTTGCGCAGCACTCGTCGGTTGAGTCACGCTGGTCGCCGCATTGGTCGGCTGCGTTGTGCTGGCTGCCTGTGCAGGGTCGGCTGCCTGTGCTGCTCCAGCAACAGTGAATTTGAACGTGCCGTTTTCACTATCGCCGTCATTATCGCTCACTGATGTCCAATTAACGGTGTACGTGCCTGCCGACAGCGTCGGCAGCGGCACAATATATGTTTTGTGATCGAGATCGTTCAGATCGAGCTTGCCGCTCGCGGCCACCGTCTTGCCGTTCGGGCCGAGCACCTGCACATTGGTGCTCTCTTTGAGCGCCTCGCTGAAGACTAACTTAATTTCTTTCGGCGCAGTGGTAACGTTCGATCCCGCCGCTGGCTCGGACGAAACGAGTTCCGCATGCGCCGACGCCATAGGCACGATGTAGCACATAAGCGCCAGCATTAGTCCAACCCCGACCATGAATCGCTTATACATTGTACCTGCTCCTGAGCTAAAGTGAGTTCATACATGTTAGCCGAAATGTAGCTCGAAGATGTGACGCACATCTTCGAACCCGGCGCGCCGCAGAATGACTTCGATCTGCCAGCGCCCATCCATGGAAATGTAGCTGCCCTGCGCAACATAACTCTGCGCGTCGACTGGCTTGGCAACAGCCTCCAGCGTTCCCATGTCCATATCGAGCGAGCTAAATCGCAGCAGCATCTTTGTCGCAGCATTTGCCGCGTTCGGGCGCGGATCGTCAACCGCGACCTCGAACGCATTGTTGCCGATGTGACCCGGCGCAACCCGCAACGTGAGGTCAACGCCATCGACACTGGCCCTCGCGGTTGTGCCCTGCTGCTCATGCTCCGCCCAGGCGGCTTTGCTTGGCGCGACGCTAGTCATGGCACCGACCGCCAGCAGCACGAGCGCCCCGATGACCAACTCCATCCGCACGGTGCGGACAATCGCCCGCGACCATGGACTGTCTGTTGAGCGCAGGCGCGGCGAGAGCACGAGCAGATTGACTGCGCCGAGCAGCACCAACATACAGAAAAGCCCAATCTTGATCAGCAGCGCGCGCCCGTATGTCGTCGTGGGCAACAGGCTAAGTTGGTTGATGTTTTGCACATAGCTGTACAGGCCGGTCAGTGTCAGCACGGCGACCGACGCCAGCGCAACCCGCGAGAAACGGGGAACCAGCGCCGCAAGTGGTACCGCCTGCTCTGGCATGCGCCGCGCCGCACTGATGGCAATCACGAGCGGCAGCAGCCCGCCCAACCAGCCCACCATTGACACAAGGTGCAGCCAGTCCAACGCGACGGCCAGCGCGGTGTTTTGCTCTGCCGCTGCACTATGCGAGCCTAAACTCCATGTGAGCAGCAGCGCGCCGCCCAGCAGCAGCGCCAGCCACCAACGCCAACTGATTCGTTCGCCAGGCGGCGGCATGCGCCACGCAATCAGCATGAGCGCGATGGTGAGCGCGAATCGGATGAGTATGAGGTTGCCGGTGCGAGCACCGAGGATCTGCACAATCGGCCTGCCGACTCCCTGCGTCAATGGCACGCCCGCAGCTGTCGCCGCCTGCGAAATCAGCAGAAGCGTGCTAGTGACAAGTACAAGCGCGCCGCCGATCAGCATGAGCCGCCGCATGGCACTGGTCATCGCTTGGTCAGCCGCGCGCCAATGGTTGCGCAGTAATTGGCGCAGTAATTGTTGCGCATCGCGGCCCACCAGCAGCGCCGGACGCCAGATCAGCAGGCTAAATGGTATGCTCCCGAGCATGACAGCGATGGCGACAAGCGTCAGCCAGCGCGCCGCGCTTTCAAATGGCGGCGGCGGCACGGTAGCCGGGTCGGGCGTGTCGGCAGCAGACAGCAGCGACACCGCATCACTTGCCACGCCAACACCGAACGGCAGGTTGCCTTCGGTGACATGCCCATCGGCAGCCGAACGAGCGCGCCAGACAGCGGTATAGCTGTCGTTGGGCAGGCTCGTGAGCGCAAGGTGGAGTACCTTCGGCGCGGCTGGGTCGATCTCGCCAGGGCCAGGCACGACGATCTGCCCTTTGCTGTTAAGTAATTGCACCCGCGAAAAGGTTGGGTCCAGATCTTCACTGAACTCCAGCCGCAGTTCTTTCGGCGCAGTTTGCAGCAGTGCGCCGGCAGGCGGATCGGATTGGACGATGTTGGCGTGGGCTTCAGCATGGCCAACAAACAGGAGCAGCAGCAGAAATGCGCTGCCCAGCATGATGCTATAGCGGCCCATAATTAGGTGTTCCCTGATAGGGAGCAACATCTGCATTGCTCCCTTAATAGCTGTTATGAAGCGCGTTGAGCTGAACTCGTTGATCGAACGCTGCTGGCCCGCCGCGCGCGCATGCCCATGATGCCAACCACAATGCCGATGATGCCCAGCAACGCGCCGACAATGCCGATAATCAGTGCAATCTGCGCAGTCTGAGCCGCTGCCGCACTCTGCGCCTGGAGTTCGGCAGTAGTTGGTTCAGCTTGCGGGAAGGCGACGGTGCTCTTTGCTTCAACCGAGCCAAATGTGGTCGGGCTGCTAGTCATAGAAACATCCACCGGCGTATTTTGAATCGTGCCGAAGATGTGCCATGTATAGTCTCCCGCTTTTGTTGGCACCACATAGGCTGTGTAGGCACCGTCCTGACCGAACTGGGGCTTGAGTAGCAACGCTTTTGTCGCGCCGCCAAAGCTGATCTCAGCTTTGAGCGTATCCTCCAAGCCGTTGATCTTCTCACCCGTTTTCTTATTCGTAACGAACAAATCCAGGCCGTTTGGCTCGCCCTGGTAGGCCGGTTCGTTGTGAAACCCGATGACGAGTTCGTAGTCTCCGACTTGGGTGTGGCCATGCGCTGAAGCGATTGATGCTGTCAGGGCACTAAAGACCAGAACGAGCAGCAGTGAAACGCCGGCCGGACGAAATAAATGTTTCATAACAAGATTCTCCTTATGAGTGTGCAGTAAATGGCTGAAACCATATCTTATGCAGCGTAGCCCATCATGCATGTACTACGAGATAAGCACAATTCATTTATTCAAAAAGCGGACTGAATGGTTTGTGGAATACAGCATGCAGCGCGCAACCCGTTGCATGCTCGATACAGCTTTCGTTCGCATGCTGTATCGAGCATGTTCAGCGTTCACAGATCGGGTCGCAAAGGAAGAATATGCTTGCTACGCCATATTCCAGGGTAGTGATGCAGTCGGCGGACGGAGCGGAGGCCGGAAGAAGCGTTGCGGTGGCGCGAGCGGAGTTACATTACAATCGCGCAGTACCAACAGAATGATGAGCAGCAATGCACTAGCGATAAACGCCATCTCATGAAATGGCTGCGGTTGTGCATTGCTTGTGGTGGGCACACCACGTTCGTTAATGGACATGGCGTGCAGCGGTGAAGGTGATGCTGTTGAAACAATTAGCGCATGATGAGCAAGCGTTTGATGCTTTGTTACTGTCTGCTGTGTAAAGGCGCACACGTAATTCGTCGATGATACATGGGCATGCTGTGCATCGGCGCGGAGCGCCATTATCTCGCAGTGAATTACGCACAGCAACGGCTCCATTACGCCCAGTGACAACAGCACCAGCAGGCTCACAGCGGTTGACGCATGCCGGAGCCGCCGCCAGAGAGAGTGCGTGAATTGTTTTGCAGCGTTGATCATGAAAAGGTGTGCATTATGTCACAAATAACATACGTAAACTGTACTTGACTCATGAATACTTGTCAAGTGTTCACTGGCTATCAGGGTACCGAGAAGTTGTATGATTAGCACGCCGCCATGCACATGATTATCGGATGCCTATCAGCATGTTGTGCTGATAGGCATTTTTTAGAGGTTAGAAGTTGTCAATTGTAGTATATGCACTGTGAAACGTGAACATTGTGAAATGTTCAAACAATCGAATTGCCGATTGGCACAATGAGATTTTAGGAATTTCAGCTATCCACCAATCCATTCCTGAAAGGTTTGTGCCAGGAGATATACATTGAGCACCACAATAATTGTAGCGACGACCCAGGAGAGTATGGTGAGCCAGCGTGGATTGACAAAGCGCCCCATCTTTAATTTGTCACTCGTAAACAGTACCAGCGGCACCACCGCAAAACTGAGTTGAAGTGACAAAATAACCTGACTCAGGATGAGTAGTTCGCCTGTGCCGCGTTCGCCATACAGCGCCGCCACAAAGACCGCTGGCACAATCGCAATTGCACGCGTAATCAGCCGTCGCAGCCATGGCTTCAGGCGGATATTCAGAAAGCCTTCCATCACGATCTGCCCGGCCAGCGTGCCGGTAAGCGTCGAGTTCTGACCGGAGGCGAGCAGTGCCACCGCAAACAGCGTACTGGCAAGCGACGCGCCCAATACTGGCGTCAGCAACTGATAGGCATCGCCAATGTCGGCCACATCTGCGTGTACCGTGCCGTAAAAGGTTGCAGCGGATAAAATCAGAATCGCCGCATTGATGAAGAACGCAAACAGTAGTGACACCGTCGAGTCGATGGTCGCAAACTTAACCGCTTCAGCTTTGCCTGCATCGGTTTTTTCATAGGCGCGGGTCTGGACAATGCTGGAGTGAAGATAGAGATTGTGCGGCATCACGGTTGCGCCCAGGATTCCAATAGCGATGTACAGCGCCGCCGGATTGGTGACCACTTCTGGTTTTGGCAGCAACCCGTCAAGCATCTCGGCTATCACTGGCTGAGAAATAATCACTTCATACGCGAAGCAGATCCCAATAATGCCGATCAGAGTTATCACAATCGCTTCAATAAAGCGGAAACCATGATTCTGCAAAAACAGAATAACGAGTACATCCGCAGCCGTGATCAGCACCCCGACGACGAGCGGAATGCCAAACAACAGGTTGAGCGCAATTGCCGAGCCGATCACTTCGGCCAGATCACAAGCGGCAATGGCGATTTCACAAAGAATCCACAACACAAAGCTGATCGGTGTTGAATAGCTGTCACGGCATGCTTGTGCCAGATCGCGGCCGGTGGCAATGCCAAGCTTCAGCGCCAGATGCTGCAACAAGATTGCCATAAGGTTAGAGATCAGAACCACTGAAAGGAGCAGGTAGCCAAATTGCGCGCCACCAGCCAGGTCGGTCGCCCAGTTGCCGGGGTCCATATATCCTACGGCGACGAGCATACCGGGGCCTGCAAAGGCCAGCAGTTTGCGCCAGAAGCTGCCAGTACGCGGGATGCTTATGGAGGCGAAGACTTCAGGTAGTGAATGGGCGACACGAGTACGTCGCCAACCAGGTTCAGTTGTAGCAGGCGAGATGTTCGATGGATCAGGCAGCATTGTTTTCTCCAATAAATCACAGCCTCAGCAAAATCGCAAATTAGTATTTAGGTTTTCCTAAATATAGCACGCATTTTGCCTAAGTCAAGCAAATCTCTTGGAGCATTTCAGGTCATTTCGTTGCCTGCTAACGTGCCGAGCAGTGCCGGATCGATGTTGCCGCCGCTGATAATTACGCCGACGCGCCGCATATTCTCTGGCAAGCGATTGGTCATGATCGCCGCGAGCGTTGCCGCGCCGCTCGGCTCGATAACGAGCTTAAGTCGCAGCAATGCGAACCGCACTGCCTCAAGAATCTCCTCATCGGACACCAGCAGCACATCCTCGACCTCCTGCTGCACTATGGGGAACGTCAGCGTGCCCGGCTTAGTGATTCGCAACCCATCAGCAATCGTTGGCGGCGGTGGGATGCTCACGCGCTCACCGGCACGCAGCGAGCGCCGTGTGTCGTCGGCAGTGTCTGGCTCCACGCCAAACACGCGCGCCTGTGGCTGCACGCCATGAACGGCAATTGCGCTGCCGGAAATCAGGCCGCCGCCGCCGATTGGCACCAGCACGGCGTCGAGATCAGGCACCTCTTCGACGAGTTCCAGCGCGGCGGTGCCCGCCCCGGCCATGATCTGCGGATGGTCGTAAGGCGGCACCAGCGTCATGCCGCGCTCCTCTGCAATCCCACGCGCGAACGCCTCACGATCGTCTTTGAGCCGATCGTAGAAAATGACCTCCGCGCCGTAGCCGCGCGTCGCCACGACCTTCACAGCAGGCGCGTCGTTCGGCATGCAGATCACTGCAGGCGTGCCGAGCAGTTGCGCCGCCAGCGCTACGCCCTGCGCATGGTTGCCAGAGGAGAAGGCGAGCACGCCGCGCTGCCGGGCGTCATCTGGAAGCTGGCTGATCGTGTTGTACGCGCCGCGAAACTTGAACGCGCCGCCACGCTGTAAGTTCTCGCATTTCAAAAAGACGCTTCGGCCCGTCATGCTGTCGAGCGTGCGGGAAGTCACAACCGGTGTCTGATGTGCAACGCCGCGCAGCCGCTCGCGTGCGGCGAGAATATCATTGAAAGTTATCGTTGTCATGTTCAATCCATGCTTTTCAGGATGCGAGTCTGGCGGGTATTGTACACCTGAATTCATGCGCGGTGCGCGCCATAAGCTGAAGTTTCAGAGGCGTGCTGCGGCACGTCGCGCATGAACATCACATGAGATGGTTGTATGGATTCAGTTCATCTATTATCATACTGTTGTATGAATCAGGGTATTCTGCGACATGATGGGATATCATATAGAGCGCACAATCGGGAGTAGCCATGAAGCGCATATTTGTCCCAACACGTTCCGGGAGCGATTGGCAGCGTCTACTGGCAAAGCCAGCCCTTCACTGGAAGAAGGGGGCCTCGGCGATGATGATGGCCGCTGCCTGGGAGGCCTCATCAGATAAGCTTCCTTTGGAAGTTTCCAAGCTACTCGACTCATCCAAAGATGAGTCGCTCGTGGGCTTAAAGCTTCTTGCAGCCATACCAGAGTGGGAGGTACCGCTTGATGGTGGTGGTACCGCTTCACATACGGATGTGTTGGCGCTTTGCTCAAATGAACGCGGCCTGTGCGTGGTTGCAGTGGAGGCAAAAGTTAACGAGAACTTCGGGCCACTCCTTCGGGAAAAGAGGTCTGGTGCCTCGCCAGGGCAGATTGCCCGTCTGAATTACCTTCAAACCCTTCTGAGCGTTTCCTCCTTCGATGACTCCATCCGGTACCAGTTGCTTCATCGTACGGCATCGGCATTGCTCACCGCCCGCCAGTTTCATGCGCGCACTGCGGTGCTGCTCATCCACTCCTTTGGCTCGAAGCTCTCCCTGAGAGATGACTTCATAGCATTCTGCACAGCACTAAAGGCCAGCGAAGTGGCGCCTAACTTATTCTCGGCCTCATCATTTGATGCGCCGCGTCTGTTTTTGGGATGGTGCGACGGCGACAAACAGTTTCTGCAGATAGAGTTGCCAGGTGCGCTATGAGGTAGGATCGTGCGTTATTGGAGAAACAAGCATGGATGACATAGCCAACTACAACAGAGAACGCTGGCAAGCACTTGCCCGGGCGCATGCCGTCTTCACGCAATCGCGCCTCGATTTCGATAAAGATTCTGCACGGGCGTATCTTGACCCGCAAGGACGGCTGGATAACGTTGTCGGCAAAGATGTGCTGTGTTTGGCGGCTGGTGGCGGGCAGCAATCGGTTGCTTTTGCGTTGCTGGGCGCGCATGTCACGGTGGTTGATCTTTCAGAAGCACAGCTGCAGAGCGATCAGGAAGCTGCTGCTCACTACAATCTCAATCTCAATCTGTTTCAGGGCGATATGCGAGACCTTTCGCGCTTTGCCGAAGATTCCTATGACATCGTGTGGCATCCGTATTCATTAAACTTTGTGCCGGATGCGCGCATGGTTTTCCGCGAAGTAGCGCGTGTATTGCGCGTCGGGGGAATCTACTATTTTCATGTGCGCCAACCCGTGCTTCATCGGCCTCGGCGGAAAGGATTGGGACGGAGCAGGATACGCGCTTCAACGTCCTTATGTTGATGGCGCGGAAATCACGTATGAGGATGAGATCTGGGTTTACAGCGGCGAGAATCCTCCTCAACCGATCAAGCAACCCAAAGAATACCGGCACACACTTGGCACACTGATCAACGGCCTGATTGAGCAAGGTTTTCTGGTACTGAATGTATCGGAGCAGCATTTTGGCACGCCAAACGCAGCAGCTGAGCCGGGAACACCGGAACACCTTACCTCTATTGCGCCGCCATGGTTAACGTTCTGGGCTACATATCGGCCAGATGTGTTGAGCAGTGAAGTCCGCTCATAGGGGCCGTTGCTCGATTGCTGTTCGTTTTACACCATGAATCAGGCGACCTGCTCTAAACCGCCCGCTGCTCGTACCCCGCGAACACGCTTTCCGCCGCCGCGTTGCCGCCGCAGATCAGCGCCACTGGCTGCCGCGCATTGCCAACGCTGGTCGCGCCGGTCTGCAACGCGGCAATCACTGCCGCGCCGGCCGGCTCCACAAGCTGGTTGCACTCAGTCCACAGCCAGCGCATGGCCGCGACCATGGCGCTGTCCTCGACGAGCACGATCTCATCCATGTAGCGCTGTGCGAGCGCCAGCGTTCGCTCGGAGACGGCGCGCGGCGCGAGCGTATCGGCAATCGTGCGCACCTCCGGCAGCGGGTCGAGATAGCCTAAACGCACGCTGTGCAGCATAGATGCCGCGCCAGTTGGTTCGACGCCGATGATGCGCACATGCGGACGGCGCTGCTTGATTGCTGCTGCCATGCCCGCAATCAGTCCGCCGCCGCCGATAGCAATCAGCACACAGTCCATCTCCGGAACATCGTCGAGCAATTCCAGCCCCAGCGTGCCCTGGCCCTCCAGCGTTCGCTCAGCATCAAACGGATGAACGTACACCTTGCCCGCCGCTTCCGCGTCCTCGACCGCGCGAGCATGCGCGTCATCCCAGGCAGTGCCATGCTGCACTACTTCGGCGTTCCAGCGGGCGATACGCGCAACACGGTCGGCGCTAGCGGTAGTAGGCAGATAGATTGTGGCGGGAATGCCGAGCCGGTGCGCGCCGTAGGCCAGCGCGACGCCATGGTTGCCGCCCGACGCCGCGACGACGCCATGTATGCGTTGTTCGTCGCTCAGTTGCAGCAGCGTGTTGAACACGCCACGCGCTTTGAACGAGCCGCTGACTTGCAGGTTTTCAAGTTTCAAGATCAGCTGCGGCGGCAGGTCGCCCTGCGTCGAAGGTGGTGGCAGCAGCGGCGTGTGCCGCACGTAGGGCGTGATGCGCTCCCGAGCTTGCTCAATCGTTGAAAGTGACAGATCAAAGGTCATAAAAATCCTCTTGTATCTACGGCAGCGCCACCGTTGGCATGGACGGCACCGCGCGGCGAACCCGCAGCGAAAGCAGTCCCGCGGCCACGGCGATGCCACCCGCCGTCAGAAATGCCAGCGTGTAGCTGCCCCAGTCGTCGCGCACCACGCCGCCCAGCCATGCCGCCAGCGCGGTGACGGCGACGATCACCCAGCCGTAGTAGAAACGGCTGTTGAGTAAACGAATCATGTGGAGCCTCACACAAAGAATCGAGAACCGGCGAAGGACGAAGGACGAACGACGAACGACGGAAGACGATGACAATCGCAAATCATCTCATCACAATCTCCAGCACATCGCGCAGCATGGCCGCTGCAGTCGGCTCCGGGCCGCGTTCCAGCGATGTCGCGCTCAAGCGGCCTGCGATATCGGTGTGAAATACCAGCCCCATCTCGTCGCGGCTCATGCGCGCCAGCGGGTGATCAAGCGGCAGCGCCGTCGGGCGGACGCTGAGCCGGTATTGCTCGCCATCTGGCTCGGCCAGGCACAGCAAAATCATGCGCTCGCCGCGCTGCATTGCGGCATGAAGATCATCGGCGGTGAGCTTGGTGATGCCTTCCACGCTGACATCTTGCAGCGTCGTCGGTTGGCGCAACACAGCGTTGGCAAAAATGACCAGCTTGTTGGCCGCGTCCCATCCTTCTACGTCGAGCGTCGGGTCAGTTTCGGCCAGTCCGCGTTGCTGCGCGTCGGCCAGACCTTCGGCGTAGCTCGCGCCGCTTTCCATCGCGCCCAGGATGATCTGGGTCGTGCCGTTGAACACCGCTTCCAGCCGTTCGATTCGGCTGCCGCGCAAATCACGCCAGCCCATGTTAATCGTCGGCATGAAGCCGCCGACGCATGCAGAAAAGCGCAGGCAGGGTTTGGTTGAATCAGTCAGATCGCTGAGTTGTGCTAATTCCTGATACGCCAGCACCAGCGGCGCTTTGTTCGCCAGCACGGCATGCACACCGCGCTCCAACACCGCTCGAATGGTGTCAAGTCCGGGCTGCCCGGTTTGCAAGTTGACAGGCGTGGCTTCCAGCAGCACGTCAGCCTCGACCGATTTGACAAGTTCCAGTCCGCTCATGCCAGCGCGCCCGACGCCCGGCAGCGTGGCGACGCTGGCGCGGCGCTGCTTGGCGTCGATCATGGCTGCGATGTCAAGTCCAGCATCGCTGATCACCGCGCCGCCGGAGTCCGCCGCGCCGACGACACGGAACGCCACGCCGTACCGTTCGCGAAGTAATGTCTCCTGAGATTGCAAAATGTGAAGAAAGCTGCGGCCCACATTGCCGAGGCCGGAAAGGATGAGGCGATAGGTAGAAACTGGCATAGAATACCCTTGCATTAGCTGTTCAATTGCCCATAATACAGCACGGTATCGTACTCGAACACCACCATGCCATCGACGGCATGTTGCTCAAAGATGCGCTGAAGCTCCGCGAGCATCGGCGCGTGGCGCGGGTCGTCCGGCTCCGGCGAGTACGAAGAGGACAGCAGCCGTCCGCGCAGCCCATTGTAATCAAAGCGCTGCTGATTTTCGAACGTCTGCATGGCCATGGGATTGGGCGAGAAAAAGGCGCGAATGATCTCGGCGTCGAAGTTGGTGTGCTTGGACGCTTCGTAATCAGTACCGTAGGTGTGGAGCAGTCGCTCGTAGTCACGCAAAAACGGCGTCGCGTCGGAGCGCCGCTCGTTCCAGACCAGCGCGACCCAGCCGCCCGGCTTGAGAATGCGGGCGAACTCCTGCCGCGCCTTGTCAAGATCGAACCAGTGGAACGCCTGCCCGGCAGTGATGAAGTCTACGCTTTGATCAGGCAGCGTCGTCGCCTCGGCGGTGCCGTTCACGCTGTGAAAGTGCGAGTAACTTTGAAGCAGTTGCTCGCCAGCCGCGCGCATGGCCTGGTTCGGCTCGATGCCATACACTGTGTTGCCGTTGCGGAGCAGCAGCTCAGCGAAAATGCCCGTCCCCGATCCAACATCGGCAATGATTGAGGCGGGCGTTAATCCGCACGCTTCCTGAAGCGCGATAACAATCTCCTGTGGGTACGACGGACGGTACTTGACGTAATTTTCAACCCGGCTCGAAAAGCGTTGCGTCGAGTCCATGGTGCGGCTCCTTTCCCTTGCTTGCGCATTATCCCATGGCTGCCGGTTGCTCGTCCACCACAGCATGCCGTACCGCAGCAGGTTGCCATCGCGAGAGTATGCTCGGCAGAACAATCGCGCTCAGGATCAGGCATATGCCGCCCACCTGCGGCCATTCGAGCCGCTCGCCAAGCACGACCACCGCCAACAACGTCGCCAATGGCACTTCCAGAATCACGATTAGGCTCGCAATTGGGCCAGGAATGTAGCGCAGCGCAGCAGTGAAAATCGCGTAGCCTGCCAGTGTTGGGCCAAGCGCGATGAACAGCAGCACCAACCACGGCCCGGCAGTCGCGCCCAGGCTGATATTGTGATTCCATGCGCCAGGAATTATGGAACTGACCAGCGCCATGATCAGCAGCGCCAGCGCGCCGAACAGCATGGTATAGGTCAGCGAGGTCCACGGGCTGTGGTTGCGCACGGCGCGTTGGCTGAACAGCACATAGCATGCGTGCGTCAACCCGGTCGCCACGCCGATTGCCGCGCCGAGCCAGTGCAGCCGCAGCACTGCCGGGTCGTACACGCGCACGAGCATCGCGCAGCCGGACAGCGCCAGCACAAGCGCCAGCACCTGCGACCAGCGCAACGGCTCACGGTACAGCAGCCACGATCCAATTGTGACAAATGTCGGAAATGTGTAGATGAGAACGATTGCGACTGCCGCGCCGTTGATCGCAACCGAGGCGACCCACAGCGCGTGGTAAATGCCAATCGAGATGATGCCGAGCAACGCAAAGCCGCGCAGGTCGCGCCGCGAAACGTGGAGCAGCGACGGGCGCAGCACCACTAGCAGCAGCACGCACGCCGCCGCCATGAACACGTCGCGCCAGAAAGCGACCGCGAGCGATGCGACGCCGTACGTATCGAGCAAATACTTCAGGCCTGGGCTGGTCAGCGACCAAACAACCGCCGACAGCACAGTCAAGAAAAAGCCAGTCCGTTGTTGGTGATGCATAAAGAAGGCGTGCTTTCGAGCATGTCAGGAGAGCGCCATGCCAATAATCAGGAAGAACAGGAGTAGCAACATAGGAAGAAAAAGCGCGATATTGATGCTCCAATGCACCTCCGTATCGAGCGGCATGTGCGAGCCGGTGTTTGTCGGCATGGTTTCCGCTGGCATAGCTGCGCGCCACCGGCGGCGCGGGCCACCGAAGCGCGTGCGCGCTGTTACTACCTTGGTGGAGCGCATGGGTTTGTTCCAAGGAATGAGCGACATGATGGCTCTCCTTTCTAATCAGTGTTTACCTGCTCAACAAAAGTGCTGAGCGATGAAAGCGGCAGCGCAGATGTTTCGAATGGCGAGGAGGTTGCGAGGGTCGTGAACGTTCGACGCACGTCAGGATGTTTGCGCAGGTCGCGGTACAGCAAATCTTCGAGCGTTTGCGGGTTTTCGGTGCGCACTTTCAGCAGAAAGCACCATTCGCCGACAACGCGATGCACTTCCTGCACGCCCGGCAACTGGGCGAGCGATGTGAAAAGTGCATCGAGATCGCACCCGGAAACCGACTCCACAAAGATAAAAGCCGCGACCGTTAAACCAAAGCGCAAGGGATCGAGCACGGCGGTGTAGCTTTTGATGTAGCCGCGCTCTTCCAGCAACTTGACGCGGCGCAGCACCGTTGGGGGCGTCAACCCGACCCGCTGCGCAAGGTCGGCGTTGGAGATGCGACCATCTTCCTGCAGAATGGCCACAATCTGGAGGTCAATTGAGTCGAGTTCGTCTGCTGCTGCCATGATACTTCCAAATCGCTTCGCTACACTTCATTTATAAGTAAGACGAGTGTAACATTGAAATAATCGAAGAACAATACACCAAAAGTTGTAATTTTAGGAAACCGTGATCGTTCCTTCAAAATATTTTACGGCATGCCCGGCAATGATCACGCGCTCGCCATGATCTTCGCAGAACAGTTCTCCGCCGCGAGTTGAAACTTGCAAGGCGTGAAGCTTCTGTTTGCCGAGTTGGGCCGACCAGTACGGCACCAGCGTGCAGTGCGCCGAGCCAGTCACCGGATCTTCGGGAATGCCGAGATTGGGCGCGAAGAAGCGCGACCCAAAGTCGGTACGTTTGCCAGGCGCGGTGACGATCACGCCGCGCCGGTCGTTCTGGGCCAGCGCGGCCATGTCGGGCCTGAGCGCCCGCACGTCGTCCTCGCTTGCAAACACCGCCATGTAATCGTCAGCGGCGAACACGGCTTCCGGCGCACGGCCAAGACCGTCGAGTAGCGCGGGCGGCAAATCGCGTGGGTGCGCGGGTTTCGCCGGAAAGTCCATCACCAGCCGCTCACCAGCGCGGCGCACCACCAGATTGCCGCTGCGCGTTGAGAAAGTAACCGTTTCCCGCTCCGCCGCAAGCTCGTTGAACACCACCCATGCGGAAGCCAGCGTGGCATGCCCGCACAAGTCCACCTCGGTTGCTGGTGTGAACCAGCGCAGGTCGTACTCCACGCCGTTTGAAACGAAAAAGGCCGTCTCGGCCAGGTTGTTCTCGGCGGCGATCGACTGCATCACCGCGTCGTCGAGCCAGCGGTCGAGCGGGCACACCGCCGCCGGATTGCCGCCGAACAGCCGGTCGGTAAAGGCATCGATTTGATACATGCGCAGATTTATAATTTCTCCGAATTAAAAAGTAGGAAAGAAGAAGTAAGAAGTAAGACAGAGTCAAGAATTTTCCTTCTGTCCTCTTCCTTCTCACTTTTTCCTTCTTACTTCTTACTTCTCACACAAGCGGCACGTAATCCTTCACCAGCGACGGCGCAAACACACGCCTGTGCAGGTGCGTGCTGAGCAGGCGACCCAGCACCTCAATTGTTTCCTCGATCATGTCAGGCGATTGGGCGCTGAACGACAGCCGCATGGCAGGATACGGAGCCGGGCCAGCGAAAAAGACATCGCCAAGCGCAAACGCGACGTTCTGCTCGATTGCCGCCAGGTACAGGTCGGTGGTTGAAAGGCCAGCTGGTAGCGTCACCCATGTGCTGAAACCGCCACGCGGCACGGTCCAACTCAGGTTTGACGGGAACCACCGGGCGATGGCATCGAGCATGGCATCGCGACGCTCGCGGTACTGCGGCAGCACGCGCCGCATGTGCGATGCCAGCCGCCCATGCTGAATGAACAGCGCCAGCGCCCGCTGCAACAAGGGCGGCGAACAAAGATCATCGGCCTGCTTGCTTGCCACCAGTTGATGAATGTATTCTGGCGCTGCCGCAACATAGCCGATTCGGATGCCCGGCAGTAGCGATTTCGAAAAGCTGCCGCCGTCAGCACGAATCCATCGCGACACTCCGACTGAAGCGCGGGCGGCGGCGCACCCTCGTAGCACATCGTGGCGTAAATATCGTCCTCAACAATCGGAACGTGGTAGCGCTCGGCTAATGCTAGCAGCGTGGCCCGCCGCTCGGCGCTCATGCACGCGCCGGTTGGGTTATGGAATACGGGAATGGTATAAATGAAGCGCGGCTGCTGTGCCAGAAGGATTGGCTCAAGCGCCTCCACCTGCATGCCGTGCTCATCCACTGGCACGCTGACCACCCGCAACCCGTGCGCGCCAAACACGTTCAGCGCGCCAAGATACGTCGGCTGCTCGACGATGATCATGTCGCCGGGCCGCGCCAGCGTCTGCGAAATGAGCGACAAGCCCTGCGTCACACCTGATGTTATCAGCAATTCGTCGGAACTGATGTGCATGCCGCGCTCGCGCAGCAGTTCGGCCAGCACCGTGCGCGGCAGCGGCTCGCCTTGTGAGGTTGTGTACGACAGCGACGTCGCCCCACCCTGAAGGGCTTCGTCGAGCGCGCGCTGAAACTCGCGCACTGGGTAAAACTCTGGCGCGGCGTCGGCCATGGCGAGCGAGCGCATGCCAGGCAACTGCGCCATACGCACCATGTCATTGATAATGCCATGTGCCGACAGTTCCTGGCCGAGCGCGGCAGCGGTGGCTTGCGGCTCGTTTCGGGCGGCGACAAACGTGCCGCGCCCGACCGTCGCCTCGACCCAACCACCGGCTTGCAACTCGCTGTAGGCGCTGTGTACTGTCAGGCGCGTCACGCCAAGCTGCTGCGCAAGCTCGCGCACCGTTGGCAATTTCGCCCCGGGAGGCAGTGCACCGGACTGAATCCGGCGCTGTATTTGCTGAACAATCTGGTGGTACAGCGGTTGCGGGTTGGTGCGATCAAGCGTAATAAGCATAGCGATAGAACGAATTCCAAATCTACAGATCGTTTAATCTCATGGTAACGCACAATGTCTCTGCTGTTGAGAGACAATTAGACAATCTGTCCTAGGACAATCATTGTGGCAGATTGTCATCTCTAAATTGACGTCGTCATGCTATAATCAAAAGAGGTATATTTACCTCTGCAAAGCAGCATTACAACATTATACGCAAGGGGTTAGCTTGTATGACACAGCATCGATCAGGCAAATTTGCGCCGTTTGAAGAGCGCATGCGACGCGAAGGTTTGCCAGAGATTGTTATTGATAATTTTCATTACTATTACAACACGGTTGTAGAGGGTAATCAGGGGCTTATTCCTGAAGACTCAATCGAGCCAGTCGCTGCCGTGCCGGGCATGGATGAGATGGGCGCATTTGCTGCTGCCGGTCGTGCTGCCATCAGGCATGCGGCGGTGCTCAAGCTCAATGGCGGGCTTGGCACCAGCATGGGGCTTGACAAAGCCAAATCGCTGCTGGTCGCGCGCGACGGTCTGACGTTCCTTGACATCATTGCGCGGCAAAGTGTCGCGCTCAGCGAACGCTACAGCCAGTCTGTTCCGCTCATCCTCATGAATAGCTTCAACACCGATGCGGATTCGCGCGCGGTATTGGCGCAGTATCCGGCGCTTCAGCATGATCTGCCGCTGACCATGACGCAGCACAAAGTGCCAAAAGTGCTGCAAGATACACTTGCGCCTGCGGAATGGCCGTCCAATCCTGATCTGGAATGGTGCCCGCCCGGCCACGGCGAAGTCTACATTGCACTGGCGACCTCCGGCATGCTCCAGGCGCTGCTAGAGCATGACATCGAATATCTCTTTATCTCCAATGTCGATAATCTGGGCGCGACGCTCGATACAAGCATTCTTGGCTATTTTGCCCAACAACAGGTGCCGTTCCTCATGGAAGTGACCGACCGCACCGAGACTGATAAGAAAGGCGGGCACCTTGCGCGCCGCAAAGACGGGCAACTCATCCTGCGTGAGGTGGCGCAGTGTCCTGATGAAGATTTGGCAGCATTTCAGAACATAATGCGGCACAAATACTTCAACACCAACAATATCTGGGTCAATCTCAAGCAACTCAAGCAATTACTGGAAGAACACAACAACGTGCTCGAATTGCCGATGATCCGCAATGCCAAGACCGTGGACCCGCGCAATAGCTCGTCACCAGCGGTGTTTCAGTTGGAAACAGCCATGGGCGCGGCGATTGCCGTGTTTCCTGGCGCGCAGGCTGTGCGCGTCACCCGCGAGCGCTTCATGCCGGTGAAGCTGTGTTCCGATCTGCTGGCGCTGCGCTCGGATGTGTACGTATTGGATGACGATTATTGCATCCACACTAACCCGGAGCGGCAGCGCGGCCCAATCACAATCAACTTGGACAATAAATATTACAAGCTCATCGGTGATTTCGAGCAGCGCTTCCCATATGTGCCTTCATTAATCGACTGTGCAAATCTTACAGTGCAGGGCGATGTCGTCTTTGAAGAGGATGTCACGCTGCAGGGCAATGTAAATATTGTGAATCGCTCCGACTTGCAACGCCATGTGCCTGCAAGTACCACTATCAGCGACGGCACATACGACATTTCAGCCTGAGCACCGCACATACAATCCAAAGAGAACAGCGTCGCAAACACCGTACGTGAGAGGATGCCACGCACGGTGTTTGTGCATTTCATCTAAACTAGATCCGTAAAAGTTCTCAATAAATTCTAAACCTATTTTGAACCAAAGCAGTGTTGACCGTGTATCATGTAGTGAAGAGACACGAATACAACAAAATAGTGAACGAATCAACATGCTGTCGCAGGTGTTTGACAACACCTGAACCGCATGTTACCATTTGTGAACTTCATGTTATGTTGTCTAAAAAGCATGTCACAACGAATGTAGCGTCCGTTTACGCAAAAGAGCGATGATTTGGTATGCATGAGTTCGATGATCTAGACATTTTGTTGCGCAGCGGCTTAGCGCATGATGCCGATCGTACGTATCAGCCTTCCGCACGCAGCTGGTATGCGCTACGCGCGCGGATCAAGCAGCGGCGCAATACACGCATAATGGCGCGATTGATTGGAAGATGCTATGTGGTGCTGGATGCCATGTTGTTGCGTGGCACAAACGAGCCGATTTATCGCATTCCCTTGGAGAGTCGATTGCTATCACAGCTTTGCTTCATTATGTGATATCTTCTGCGGTACGTCATATCTGGTGTACTTGCTGTCATGACATATAACGCTGTTATAAGGAGAATGGCGAAAGCTTTGAAGAAGGAGGTGCAATCGATTGATGAGGACAACGGCGAGAGATGTGTTGCATGAGCAATATATCGCGTTAATGACGAGGTTTTGAACGAGGAGTTTACTTCCATATGTTAAAACGTGTACAATTACGCAGCAGCTTCGCACTCATGTTGCTGCTAGCATTGGTTCTCCCAATTCTTTCAGCGTGTGGCGGCACCGGCGGTGAAGCGCCCTCTGTCGCAACCTCTGCTCCGGCGGCGGGCGAGGCTGCCACTGCTGCTCCGGCGGCGGGTGAAGCTGCCACTGCTGCTCCGGCGGCGGGTGAAGCTGCTACCGCTCCTGCTGCCGCAGGGGCCGCCGCTGGATCGAGCAGCGCAGTGCCAGGCACGCTGCGCATGGCCATAAGTGCTGAGCCGGATAATCTGGACCCACAGAAAGCTTCTTTCGTTGGCGAGATTCAGTGGATCATGCTGAATTGGCAAGCGCTCATGACCTTCGATAAGAACATGAAGCCCATTCCGGGCGCGGCTGAGAAGGTTGACGTTTCTGAGGATGGCAAGACCTATACCTTCCACCTGCGTGCCAACTCCAAGTTCTCGGATGGCAGCCCGCTGACGGCTAAGGACTTCGAGTACGGCTGGAAGCGCGTGGCTGACCCGCGCATTGCCGGTGACTACCAGTTCATCGGCTGTGGCGTTATCAAGGGGTATGATGAGTTTGCCGCGAATGTCTGCCAGAACAAGTCCCTGACTGAGACATTGGCGCTGAATCTTGATCAGTTGCGCGACCAGATGGGTGTCAAAGCGACTGATGACAACACGTTGCAGGTTGAGCTTCAAAACCCGGCTCCGTACTTCCTGAGCATGGCTGCGTTGTGGGTGGGTGTGCCGGTGCGTGAGCAGGATGCGCAGGATGAGACCAACCTGGCGACCGCCGTGCCGGCAAACTACGTTGGCAACGGTCCGTTCAAGCTGACGGCTCACCAGCCGGATCAGAGCGCGACGTTTGAGAAGAACGACAACTACCAGGGTCCGCTTGGCCCGGTCAAGCTCGACAAGATCGAAATGCGGGTCATCAAGGAAAGCCAGATTGCTTTCCAGGCCTACCAGAACGGTGAGTTGGATATTAACGGTGTCGCTGCTGAAGATTTGAGCACAGTTCAGAGCGATCCCACGTTGAGCAAGCAAGTTATTGACCTTCCGGGTTCCTGCACCTTCTATCTGGGCTTCAACAACGACAAGGCGCCGTTCGACAATATCAAAGTGCGCCAGGCCTTTGCACAGGCAATCGACCGCGATGCATGGGTGCATGACGTTTTGCAAGGATTGGGCAAGCCCACGCAGTCGTTCATCCCACCAGGCTTCCCTGGATACATGAAGTCGGATCAGTGGGCGTTCGATCCAGCCAAGGCCAAGCAGTCGTTGGCTGATGCCGGCTTTGCTAACGGCCAAGGTCTGCCGCCGATTAAGCTGACCTTTAGCTCCAGCGCCCGCAACAAGGTGCGTTTCGAGTTTCTGGCGAATCAATTCAAGCAGAACCTGGGCATTGATGCGCAGCTTGATCCGGTCGATCCAACGGCGTATACCGCGCTGGTGAAAGATAAAGCAACGGTGCCACAGATGTTCTATCTTGGCTGGTGCGCGGACTATCCCGATCCACAGGACTGGTTGTCACTGGTATTTAGAACTGGTGGTAGCTCGGCAGACCGGATTGGCTTCTCGAATCAGCAGTTCGATCAGTTGGTTGCTCAAGCCGATATCGAGAAAGATGAGCAGAAGCGCATGCAGTTGTACGATCAGGCGCAGAAGTTGCTGATTGATCAAGTTCCTGTGGCGTTTATTAATAACGATGCAGGCAAGATGCTGGTGAAGCCGTATGTCAAGGGCGTTACGCAGGATACAGTCACGCCGCTTGATTACATCCCGGGCTTCTTTAATCTTCCAAATATAGAAATCGCACCATAAGACACTGACGGTCAAGGACGAGGGATACAAACCCCTCGTCCTCTCTTCATTATTTCACAAAATTGATATGTTATTATTGCTGATCAACATAACGTATTGGTATTCATCTTGATATGATACTTGTTCGCAGAAAGCGCCTTACTCAAAATTAAAGACACGCTGGTTAGATAGAGGCATCGCGATGACAGGTTATATTATTCGTCGTATTCTGTGGTTTATTCCGGTTTTGTTTTGTGTTGGCATCATCACCTTTACGATTGCACGATTGACACCTGGTGGGCCATTTGATACAAATCCAGACAAACCGCTGCCGCGCGCGACACAGCAAGCATTGGAACAGAAATTTGGATTGCACCTGCCCTTATGGCGTCAATTCACACGCTACATGTTTTTTGATATTGAAACCAACCCCCAAACCCACAAAAAAGAGATTCGTTGGGGTGCTATTGGTGGAAACCTTGGACCAACCTATGCTTCGCGTGGTTCGCAGTCAGTGCAAGATTACCTTTTCAAGGGCAGCGGAAGTACGCCAAGTCGCTTTGGTTATTCGGCCCGGCTAGGTTTGCAAGGATTGCTCTTCGCGCTTATCTTTGGCATTCCACTTGGCGTTATTGCCGCATTGAAGCAAAACACGTGGATTGATTACATTGCGCTTTTTATTTCAACTACCTTTATTTCGGTGCCAACACTGATTTCCGGCTTCTTCGTGCTTGTGGTCTTTGCCGTTTGGCTTGGCTGGTTCAGCGTTATTCCTAATTGGTCTGATCCTATTAAACCCTGGATTCTACCAACTATTACGCTTGGCATGGGTACGATGGCACTGATTACTCGGCTGACCCGCAGCAGTGTGTTAGAGGTAAAGCGGCAAGATTATGTTCGCACAGCGCGCGCGAAGGGGCTGGCCGACATGGCTGTGAATGTGCGGCATGTGCTGCGCAACGCCATTCTGCCAGTAGTGACTATTATGGGGCCGCTCTTTGCGGGCACTCATCACTGGTGCATTCTTTACCGAATTGATTTTCCAAGTACCTGGTATGGGCAACGTTCTGCTCACATCTGTTGGGCGGCGTGACTATTCCATGATCATGGGTCTTGCGTTGTTCTATTCTTTGCTATTAACGCTTGGGAATCTGCTTGTTGATGTTGCGTATGGCGTTGTCGATCCGCGAATCAGTGTGAAATAGGGCAGATCGCTACGGAGTTATACATGGCTACTTCTTCACAAACTATTCGAGGTTCCCAGCTTGCAGAGATAAATCGTCCATCCCGTAGCCTGTGGAATGATGCATGGCGTCGGCTCAAGCGTAACCGCGCAGCTGTGGTATCGCTCTTTATTGTGGGCTTCTTTATCGTCGTCGCGATTTTTGCGCCGGTTGTTGCGCCACATAGTCCAGTAGAGCAGACACAAAATAATGGCCAGCGTCAGCCATTTTGGGTGCAAACTGGTAATCCGAGGACGACCGGTACAATTGAATTTCCGCTTGGCACAGACACACTCGGGCGCGACGTTGCATCACAGTTGATCTATGGCTCACGGGTATCGATTATTGTTGGTTTTGTTCCTATCCTTATCACTGTAACAATCGGCATTGTGGTTGGGTTGGTCTCTGGTTTTGCGGGTGGCTTGACAGATAGCCTGATGATGCGCTTTACCGATGTTGTATATGCCTTTCCAGATGTGTTGCTCATCATTACGCTGGCGACAGCCTTCCGTGATACTACATTTGGGCAAGCATGGAATGGATTATTGCTGGTTTTTCTTGCGCTGGCAGTGATTAGCTGGACAGGTATGGCGCGCCTGGTGCGCGGACAGGTGCTCTCGGTGAAGCAAAAGGAGTTTATTGAGTCCGCACGGGCAGTTGGCGTGTCAACGCCGAGCATTCTGTTCCGCCACATCTTACCGAATGTGTTAAGTCCAGTCATTGTGTCGGCTACGTTTGCAATTCCAGGGGCAATTGTCGGCGAAGCCTTTCTTTCCTTCCTTGGTGTTGGTTTGCGGCCAACACTGGACCCAAGCAACCCGCTGCCAACGAGTTGGGGCACGGTTTTGCTGGATGGCTACTACAATATTAGTGCAGCACCGTGGACATTGGTGTTTGCTGTGTTGTGCATTGGCGCACTGACCATTTCGTTTACGTTCTTGGGGGATGGTCTGCGGGATGCACTCGATCCGCGCGACCAGTAATCAGTGTTGGCTGCTCGGAGCATGTGCTCAGCTGCCGCTCGTTGTGTAACAAAGGGTAACGTGTATGGCTCCATTACTCGAAGTACGAAATCTTGAAGTGCAGTTCAAAACACAAGACGGCCTTGTCAAAGCGGTGAACAATGTGTCCTTTCATCTCGAACGTGGTGAGACGCTTGGCATCGTCGGCGAAAGTGGTAGTGGCAAGAGCGTGACCTCTTTGGCGCTCATGCGGCTGATCCCAAATCCGCCAGGAAAGATTGCTGGCGGTCAAATCATGTTCGACGGCGAAAACCTGCTGGAGAACACCGAAGAAGAGATGCGGCACATCCGTGGCAACCGGATCGCGATGATTTTCCAGGATCCCATGACATCGCTCAATCCAGTGCTGACGATTGGTCGGCAGATCACAGAATCGCTTGAGTTGCACATGAAGCTCAGTGGCCGCGAGGCGCGTAACCGTGCGGTCGAATTGCTGAAGATGGTCGGCCTTCCTGCGGCGGAACGACGCCTTGATGATTACCCGCACCAGTTCTCGGGCGGCATGCGCCAGCGTGTGATGATCGCCATGGGTTTGTCGTGTAATCCGGAATTGCTGATCGCCGACGAGCCAACCACCGCGCTTGATGTGACCATCCAGGCGCAAATCCTTGAACTTATTAATCGTCTGAAGAGCGAAACCGGCACAGCAGTTATGATCATCACGCATGATCTGGGCGTGGTGGCTGGCATGGCTGATCGGGTGGCGGTGATGTACGCTGGTCGCATCGTGGAAGAAGGGCCGACGGAGCAAATCTTCACGAACCCGCGCATGCCGTACACGATCGGCTTGCTGCGTTCTATTCCACGCCTTGATGAAGGTCGGGGCCAGAGATTAACGCCGATCCGGGGTTTGCCGCCGGATCTGATCAATCTTCCAGAAATGTGTCCGTTCAGCCCGCGTTGTGACTATTTCCAGGCCGGCGCATGTGACAAGCAAGTGCCACCGCTTCGCTCGGTTGGACCCAATCAGCGCGCCGCCTGTTTGTTTGACATCACGTTGGACACGCCGATACCTGAAGGTACGCGGTATGATGAAGTAGCCGAATTAGCATAAGTGGCTGAACAGCTTTGTGAGTATGAGGAAGATATGATAAACAATGGAAACGGTTCAGCTGAGCTGATTCAAGTGCATGATTTGAAAATGTACTTTCCCGTCACAAAGGGCATTTTTCAGCGTCAGGTTGGTGCCGTGAAGGCGGTTGATGGCGTATCGTTTGGCATCAAGAAGGGCGAAACGCTTGGTCTGGTAGGCGAGAGCGGTTGCGGTAAGTCAACGCTGGGGCGCGCCGTGCTGCAACTGTATCATCCGACGAATGGTGAGGTGCTGTTTCAGGGAACTGACCTGGTCAAGCTGAACAGCAATGATATGCGGCGGATGCGCCGCAAGGTGCAGATGATCTTCCAGGATCCCTATGCTTCGCTCAATCCACGCATGACGGTCGGTGACATTGTTGGCGAACCAATCCGCGTCCACCATCTTCGTTCAGGTAAGGCTGCTGTGCGCGAGCGCGTGCAAGAGTTGCTGGAGTTGGTCGGTCTCAATCCGTACTTTATCAACCGCTACCCGCATGAATTCTCAGGCGGTCAGCGGCAGCGTATTGGTATCGCTCGCGCGCTGGCGGTGGAGCCGGAGTTTGTGGTGTGCGACGAGCCGGTGTCGGCGCTTGACGTGTCGATCCAGGCGCAGGTTATCAACCTGTTGGAGGACTTGCAGAAGCGTCTTGGCTTGACCTACCTGTTCATTGCGCACGGCCTGGCGGTGGTGCAGCATATCAGCGATCGCGTGGCAGTGATGTACCTGGGCAAGGTGGTGGAGCTGGCCGAGGGCAAGCAGTTGTACCAATCGCCATTGCATCCTTACACGCAGGCGTTGCTGTCGGCGGTGCCCATTCCCGACCCGCGCATTGAGGCAAAGCGCAAGCGCATCATTCTGGAAGGCGATGTGCCAAGCCCGCTCAATCCACCAAGCGGCTGCCGCTTCCACACGCGCTGCCCGATTGCAATTGACAAGTGCAAGGTCGAGGAGCCGCCATTTGTGGACTATGGCGATGGTCACTTCGCGGCATGCTGGCGGGCGCGCGAGTCACAGTCGTTGCTGCCCTCATCGGTAGCGACTACTGCGGCATAGTATTCAATTATGGTGGAATTGCAGTGCCGGAGCAGTAGCAGTGCTCCGGCATTTGCATATCGCTGACATTGTTCGCATGCCTTTCTCCGTATTGCCGTGGTACAATGCTGCCAGGCTGGCATCTATTCTAAGTTGAGGATTTCTATGCCTGAGCGCTATATTTACCTTGATCATGCAGCAACAACGCCGACCGACCCGCGCGTTGTCGACGCGATGTTGCCGTATTTCACCGAACGCTTTGGCAATCCATCCAGCATTCATCGCTATGGCCGCACGGCGCTGGAAGCATTGGATGATGCGCGCGAAGCTGTAGCTGCGGTGCTGGGAGCCAATCGAAAAGAGATTATCTTCACAGGCGGCGGCTCCGAAGCGGATAATCTTGCGATCAAGGGTGTTGCGTTTGCGCAACGGCAGGCTGGCAAAGGCGCGCACATCATCACCAGCGCCATTGAGCACCACGCGGTGCTGCATGCGGTTGCGTATTTGCAGGCATGGGGCTTCGAGGCCACCGTGCTGCCGGTTGACTCACACGGCCTGATTAGTCCGGACGCCCTGCAAGACGCCATGCGCCCCGACACGGTGCTCGTTACGCTCATGTATGCCAACAATGAGATTGGCACGATCCAGCCATTGGCAGAGCTTGGCGCGGTTTGCCGGGCGCATGGCGTGCCGCTGCATACCGACGCGGTGCAAGCAGCCGGATCGCTGCCGCTCCGTGTGGATGATCTGAACGTCGATCTGCTGACGATTGCCGCGCACAAATTCTATGGTCCGAAAGGCGTTGGCGCGCTGTATGTGCGCCATGGCACACCGCTGCTGTCGCAGGTGAACGGCGGCGGGCAGGAGCGGCAGCGGCGCGCTGGCACTGAAAACATTCCTGGCATTGTGGGTCTCGCCACAGCCTTGCAGCTTGCTGAAGAACGTCGTGAAAGCTATGCTGTGCATTGCACTAAGTTGCGTGACCACTTGATCGCCGGTGTGCTGACGCGAGTACCGTACGCATCATTGAATGGCCACCCGACGCAACGCCTGCCAAATAATGCAAATATTGCGTTCGAATTTGTTGAAGGCGAAAGTGTGCTGCTGCTCCTCGATCAGCAAGGCATTGCCGCTTCAAGCGGCTCGGCCTGCACCAGCGGCTCGCTTGAAGCATCGCATGTGCTGGAGGCGATCGGCGCGCCATATGAGCAGGCGATTGGCAGTGTGCGCTTTTCAGTTGGCAAAGACACGACCATGGACGATATTGATTACGTGCTGGATGTGCTCCCGCGACTCATCGAACGGTTGCGCTCAGTTTCGTCCGCATATCATGAGGCAACCATGCAGTCAGTGTAGAGCAGACTGTTGCTAACGAAACGGTGTGGTGGTGCTTCATCATTGCATTGTGATGAATGCACAACGGGAGATTAGTATTACGCTAATCTCCCGTTGTGTTTACACACTGCTTTTTAGATGGCAGTAATCGTCGCTTGCCCTGCGGTTGCATCTCGCACAGCATCAGTAAATGCCTCCGACTCGTCTACTGGCAGCAACACATGAAGTGTCACATCAGCAGCAAACGTTTCGTCGGCCATGCTCCCAGCATGCGCTTCAGCAAGTCTTCGCACTGTTTCATATGCCGCATATGGAACGGTCACGACAAGTATGCAGCGCTCGATTTTCTGCTCGCGCGGCGTTATTGCGAGCACTGCCCTGGCGGCGTCGCCATAGGCATGCACCAGTCCACCGGTACCGAGCAGCGTGCCGCCGAAGTAGCGCGTTACTACCAGCACCACATCGCCCAGATCGCTCCCTTGAAGCACCGCCATGACTGGCCGCCCGGCTGTGCCAGATGGCTCGCCATCGTCGCTCATGCCGAGCGTGATCGTTGCACCATGGCCGATGATATATGCGTATACATGGTGCGACGCGTCTGGCATTTCGGTGCGAATGTCAGCAATAAACGCGCGCGCCGCCTCAACGCTATCAGCAGGTGCAAGCGATGCGATAAAGCGTGAGTTGGACACACGTATGTCGGTACGCGTGCGCTCGGAGGGAATAAACATCATGCTATGTTGACTGGGCGCTGCCCGCAATAAGCGGCGGTGTGGTTGGGCCGGGGCTGCCACCTGCAGGCTCATTCGTCACGGCAAAGGTATCTGCGCTCAGCAGCGGCGCGCCTGGGGGCAGTGATACAAGCGCGTTACCTTGCGCGTCAACCGTAAAAGTTCCTCCACTAACCGGATTTTCCTGTCCTTGAATAAGCCAAAGTTGGTACACCCGGTCTTGTTGAAGCTGTGGCAAACGTGCAGCCAGTACTAGTGAACCATTAGGGGTGCGAACAACGCTACCGTGGCCGTTGTCACCATGAAGTTCGACCAGTGCTACTGACTGAGCTACGGTTTCTGCAAGTTGTTGTTGCTGCTGGCGTAGGGAAGTGATCTCGGCGCGCGCCGCTGCGAGTTGCTGCCAGGCAATGCCGGCAGCAACCAGCGCGATCAACGTGACCACCGCAAGCGCCATGACCCAACGGCGTAGCCGATAACTTGTATCAGCGACCACAGGTGAAGCAGCCTTGCTGCTCCGGCCCAACGCATGATCTAGCGTCCGCTGGCGCAACTCAGGCGGCGGCGCAGCCTCAGGCAAGGCATACGGTAGCGCATCTGCGGCGGCACGCAAATCAGCGAGAGTGTGGCGGAGTTCCGGCTGCTCTTGCAGCAACTGAATAACCTGAATGGTTTCCTCAGGCTCCAGCGCATCGAGCGCGTACGCCGTCAGCAACTCCATCACGTTGTCAGATGGCGTTGTCATATTCATCAAATGGTCGCAACAAATCGCGTAATTTACTTAATCCAAGACGTAAGCGCGTTTTCACTGTTCCAATAGGTTCACCAAGCTTGTCGGCAATTTCCACGCGAGTCATGCCGCCATAATAGGCAAGCTCAATTGGCTGGCGTTGATTGTCTGGCAGCGCCTGTAGTGCTTCACGCACTGCTTCACGCAACACAATCTGCGAAACTTCGCGTTCCGGCTGCGCATACTCAGTATGGGCAGAAAAGACATGATCAAGTGTTTGCTCGCGCCCGCGCGCCCGTTCACGCTTGCTGCGCGTCACATCAATCGCCCGGTGCCGCGTGATACCGAGCAGCCAGGATGAGAATGCACCAGCGCCTGGCTGAAATCCTGTGGCTGTCTGCCATACGCTTTGAAAGACATCCTGCACAACTTCCTCGGCGGTCTGCCGATCACCGATGATGCGCAGTGCAACTGTGTACACAAGCCGTATATATCGGTCATACAGTATGCCGAGTGCGGCTTCTTGACGCTGCACCACATATGCAAGCAACTCTTCGTCGCGTAGGGATTCAAGCGGAACGCTTTGTTTTACCGGGCCCACGCACTGGTGCCTTTCGTCTGAAACATTGCACAAATGTTATTATACCTGATGTGGGGCATCAGCGCGCATGGGGTATGTGGATGCTGTCTCAAGAAACACTGAATTGAACAGCATGCATGGTACATTATTAATTGCTGTGCTGAAAAATCGTGTCAATGCGGTTTACGTCATACGTCGAAGCAGATGAGAATAGATTGGGGAGAGCCGTAGCCCTCCCCAATCTATACATCTCGTATTGGTTTAGATGATTTAGAAAACCATGGTGAATGTCGGCACGCGCTCGGCCTTCACACCGGCCAGCGCTGCGTTGTACTGATCCTGACTCGGGTACGATACAGGGCCAATGAAGCCACTGCCGCCATTCAGGAACGGTGCAAGCGTCGGCACCGCATCCGAAACGTTGTAGTAAATCGGTGCGGGCAGCGCGAGATCGTTCGGCACCAGGCCAGCAATATCGCGGATCAACGTGAGATGCTGGAACTCACTGGCACCATGCTGCGCTGTAGTAGCTGCCAGGCGGCCCTGTCCAGCCTCGGCAAATGTACGCGTGGCAGCCAGATAGGCGCCAACGAAAGCTGTTTCAGCAGCAAGGCCCGTATTGATGAACGTATTGACATCGCTCAACACATTCGCTGGCACATAGAATTGCTGCGTAAGTGACTGACCACCAAGTGATTGCAAAACCTCAAGGTGGTACTTCTCGGCGTCCATGGCCAACCGCAGATACCGTACCTCATCGGAACTCAGGCTGAACTGCGCGCCCGTGATTGCCGCATAGTAGAACGTCACAGCAAGCGTCTCTGCCGTGGCTGCAAGATTCGCAATCGTCTGCGTGTCGTCGTTCGCAGCGCTGGCAGTGCTAATGCCAAACGCACCGGCGAAGCTCGCCAGCGCAGCGCCACCGCCGATGCCTGCTGCGCCCTTCAGGAAATTGCGGCGTGAAAAGGCTTGCTTGATAGTGCCTTCAGACATGTTTTCCTCCTAAATCACCTTTGTTACATCATTTGTGTAACCGTGTCACTTGATACTTCGAAAAGAGTTGCGATTTGGATGTATTTTTTCTTCACTACTTCTCGATATCAGGAATAACATAGGGTTGTCCGGGAGGAATGCGTTCTGAAACAGCGGGCCTACTGTTATGCGAGCGCGGCAAATAGTGGGTATAGATGTGCATACGTCTGGTCGAGCGCTTCTGGAATGAGTTTCACCCCGCCAATAATTGGCATGAAATTCATGTCGCCACCCCAGCGCGGCACAATGTGCATATGAAGATGCTCGTCAATACCTGCCCCCGCCGTTTTACCAAGGTTCATGCCAATGTTGAAGCCTTGCGGCTCCATTGCCTGCTGGATGAGCGTAACGCAGCGGCGGGTCAGATCAAAGAGTTCGCTTGCCACTTCGGGCGCGAGGCCGGGAAGATCGGAGGTGTGTTTGTACGGCGCGACCATGAGATGTCCTGTGTTATAAGGATAGCGGTTCATGACGACGTAACAATGCGTTCCACGGTACAGCACCAGGCTCTCGACGCTTGGCTCCTCGCGCCCGAGCGCGCATAGCACACATTCGTCCGATGGTTGCTTGTCGTCGCTCCTGATATATGCCATGCGCCAGGGCGTGAATTTGATCTCCATTGCTGTTCCTTTACTGCTTCAAGACGCTCATAGATATGTGTATCTTACCGCGGAAACAGCGTTGCGAAAAGGTTTAGTCTATGCTACAATATGAACACTGCGCAAACGCAGCGTGCATATGCCGGTGTAGCTCAGTTGGCAGAGCAGCTGTTTCGTAAACAGCAGGTCGTCGGTTCAAGTCCGACCACCGGCTCCACATTGGGAAGCCCTAGACCTCTTATGGTTCTAGGGCTTTCCTGTTCCTTTCGTGCAATGTTTCGTGCAATGTCTTGATAAAAGACGAAAAGAGCAATTATGCGAACACTTTTTCCTGGTCACTACAGACCGCCTGATGATGAGTTTGCCGATATTTGGAAGAACTGCACGTTTATTTTTGATACTAATATTCTGTTCAACTTTTATCGGTACACCGACAGCACGAGAGAGCAGATGTTCAGCACCATGACGAGAGTGCAAGATCGGATATGGCTGCCGTATCACGTTGCTCATGAATATCATGTCGTAGGTTGGAAATCATTGACCGATTGAACACTCCATATACAAGCATCGGACAATCGCTCGCTAATCTTGAGAAGAACCTGAAAGATGTCCTTACTACAACTACAAGCGCGCGTCATCCGTTCATTGAAGAATTAAACTCAGTCGTGCAGCAAATAATCAAAAGCATTGATCGCCCCAAGAAAAAATTGGCGGAAATCCGCGAACAGCATCCCGATTATCTTTCTCGTGATCCAATCAAAGAGCGAATTGCCGATCTATTTGAGGGGCGTGTAGGTGAACCATATACTGAAGAACAAAAAGATGAACTATACAAGGTAGCGGAGGAGCGGATACAACAACAAATCCCTCCTGGCTATAAGGATGCAAAGAAGGAAGCACCTGAAAAATACGGTGACATCATAATCTGGTTCCAGATGTTAGATTTTGCTGAAGTACAGAAGACACCGATCATCTTTGTCACTGATGACCAAAAAGAGGATTGGTGGCTAAAGCAAAATGGCCGCGTTCTCGGTCCAAGGACACAACTGATAGAAGAAATGCTACAAAGGTCTGACATGTTCTTTCATATGTACCGACCTGATCAGTTTATGCAGTATGCTGAACGGAATTTAGCGGTAGCAGCTTCACCGAGAGCAATAGAGGAAATACGAGAGGTAAGCACACAAGCTGCTGCATCATTCGCAGTTCCCAAGGTCAGTATACATTATCCTAAATTATTTACGGACATTAGCCCAGACACCTTAGCATTGCTTAAAGAGAGGGTTAAGGAATTCGAACTTGCACGAGCGAGATTAGGTTTCAACTCAGAAAGCCTCAGTCAAGCAATGCGAGCCTATGATACTTTACGGAGTCACTTGTCACTACCGATGTATGAAACAGATCAGGATGAAAGCGATAATGAGGGTGATGAAACTCAACCTGATAGTGAGGAAAACGATTAACCCTCTTCATGCCGCCTTCTCAATATACGTCCTCTGATACTATGGAGTGCAAGTCGTCTAATATAGAGAAAGAAAGATCATGGCAATAACGTTTAAGCGCGATCTTGACGGCGTCGATTGGACGACAATGAAGGCTGTGCTCGCCGCCGATGACTTCGACAATGGACGCACACCCGCGCAGCTCGAAACATCGTTCCGCAATAGTTTCGGTACATGCATCGCCTATGATGGCGACCAAATTGTTGGCACGGCGCGCGTGCTCTCCGACGGCGTATGCAATGCTTATGTGGTGGATGTGTGGACGCTAACGGGCTATCGCAACCAGGGGATTGCGCGAGCCATGATCGATTCGCTGTTGCAGGATTTGCATGGGCAGCATGTGTATCTATTCACCGACGATGCCGAGGCGTTTTACCGGCGGATTGGCTTTGTGCAGCGCGGCGTCGGCTTTGAGCGCGTGGTTGGGCAGTGGCTGGTCAATGATTCAGTTTAGCTATGCTGGCATAGCTACTCAAACGGAACGATCTTTTGGCGAAAGCGCGCCGTTGGTCGCGGCGTTGTCGGGCTGCGCTGCTTCCATCCGTCGGTACTGACCGGCAAAATAGAGTAGCGGCGGGCGCTGCTGTTGCGCCTGAGCAATCGCATCTACACGACCTAGCACAATGATGTGGTCGCCACCTTCCAGCACCTCATGCACAGTGCAGACAATTGTCGCCAGCGTATCGTGAAGTGACGGCACGCCGTCCAGGCGCGTAAACGGGATCGGTATAGCGCCTGGGCGACCAGCGAAATGCTGCGACACAGCCTCTTGATCATCGCTCAAAATATTGATGGCAAAGCGCCCGGCTTTGCTGATAATGCCGCACATGTGCGCCCGTCGATCCACGCACACCAACACCAGCAGCGGGTCAAGCGACACTGATGTGATAGAACTCGCCGTCATGCCGTGCGTTTCACCGTCTGCGTAGGCGGTGACAACTGTCACGCCGGTGGCGAACAAACCGATGGTGTCGCGAAACTCACGCGGGTCAATACTGGTCATGGAAGGCTCCACATGCTGCTGTGCTCATACGTGTAATTGTAGTGTAGCATACTCTGAGCGCGCGTATTGCAGGGTGTCCGTCAGGTTCTTGCTTTGGACAGGGTGGCGCGGGTGGCCGTATTGAAGCGCCGCCAGGGATGGACCGGTTTGGGAGGTGCAGGCGCTGGCTCAATTGGGGCCAGTGTGGGTGGTGGGAGTGGCGCAGGAGACTGGCGAGACCTGACCCGAGGTTGCTGCCGCCCGTGCTTCCGGATGTGCGCGGCGCTCTCGCGCCACACCTCGTTCCAACGGTCGTTACACACTCCATTACGGAGCGCCAGCATCGGGTTCACGCTTGTCCGGCTCCAATGCATGTCCGCACCCTTTAGCCGTGCTTCGACCACCAGCTTGTTGCCACTCTCGACCCCGCCGCTGCCAATCGGCCACCCCTGCACCTGAAACCTCGGATACTGCATTTGTGTCAACCGCTTCTCCAGATAGGCCAGATTTTCGCGCACGAGTGGCACGTTCAGCTGAGCTGCGGCAAAGCGACGCAGCTTGGGGACCAGGTCGTTCGGCCCAGCGTGTTTGAGTGCGTGCAGCTGTTCAGCCCGCCACTGCTGCGCGGCAGCGCTGCCTGCCCCAAGCACCACATCCCCAATCTGGCAGACCCGTTCCGCGGCGTGCGCAAAATCCAAAATCCGCACGGCCTGTGGACAGTGGTAGTCGAGAAACCCTTGGATCCATGCCGCACCATCATTCACGGCTGCCACCTGAGCAGCCGTTTCCACGCGACGTTGTGTCAGTTCGCCCAGGCTCAAGCGCTGAAAGGTTTCGGCATCACTCAAGCGCGAGAAGTACGAATGGGTATGCGTCAGGACCTGAAGCCTGCCCTCCTGCTCAGGCAGCTCGCTGACCTCGCTCACCACCACGGTTTTGACTTCGGCCCACTCGCCAGCCACCAGCGGCACCATCGCGCCATCCGCACTCACCACCAGTTTGGCGGGTCCTTGTGGCACGACTGGCCACTCACGTTCGATCTGCTCGACTTCAGCCTGCTGCACCGCTTCATAGGCGAGGCCGACCGCTTGAGTATGGCGCCGGGTGGTCGTTTCACTCACGCGGGTGTGGGTAAAGCTGGCGAGCAGGGCCGCGGCTTTGGCAAACGGCATCCAGGCACCGAGATGGGCCAGATGATCTTGGAGCAGCGGCGTGATCTGGCCAGGGAGTAAGGCCAGTTCAGTGTCGAGGGGGAAAAAAGCCCTTCTTACAACTGGAGCAATAGCCGTAGGTGCGCGTGAGTGTGAGGTCGTGCCCACCGTGCGTTGTGAGGTGGCGGGGGTGAGCGCCGCGGTTGTGCAATGGACGACCACAGTCGGGACAGGTCGGGCGCTCAACAGCAGCACGTGCCTGCCAGGTGGCGGCAGTGCTCTGGAGGGCGAGGTCTTCGAGCATGGCGGCGCGCACCCGATACCAGCGTTCGTCGAGGGCTTCCTCAATCTCGCGTAAGGTGGCCTCTGGATGCTGCAAACGCCACGCGCGCATACCGGTCAAGATGTCGTAGGTCTCAGCATCAGTTGATGGGCTACTCTGCTCGTTATTCATTGCTCCCTCCGTGCCATGAGCGTGCTGAGGCGATCCTACGCTGCTTGAAGGAAATTTGCAAGCGCCAGATGCAAGAACCTGACGGGCACCCCGTATTGCACTATGTGAAGCCTTCGGCACTACCCTATCAGCACATCATGTGCGCTCAGGCGCGATTTCACCAACCAGGAGCAGCACATCACGCCCGATGTTTTCCTTTTCCATGAGATGGAACAGCGGCTGATCGTCGAGGAAAAGCATGGGTTGATCGCCAACGTTCTGTGGCCAGCCAGCGGCTACGGCTGCCGGTAGTATTGGACTGTATGCGGCGCGCTCTTCGGCTCCCTGCGTATCGCTCGTCCAGTTGCTCGTGGCTGTCGTGGCCTGTTCCTGCCTGCTCGCGTCGCGCGTATCAGCATGTTCCTCCAACCAGCGCTCCGGCGTCAACAGTGCGAGTCGCCCTTGATATACGTGCCCTCCAGCAGCATGAACCGCCTGCACCACCTGCGTGTATCCTTCGGCGTCAAGCTTGCCCTTTCCAGGCGTCCCATAGGACTGTGGCGGCCCGCCGGGAGCGATCGCGAGTACGACCTGCCGAGCCTGTCCATCCGGCAACAGCAGATCCTCCAAGGTTTGGCCGCCAATCCACATGCGTCCATTCAACGGTGGCGTAAGCGCGCCCATGACGCCCATTATATCGAGATCATGCACAAGTTTCAGCAATCCATCGTAGTCAGTATGCGAGGGAATTATGAGTACTTCGGCTCCTTCTGTGTCTGGTCGAACAAGATCGTTCACCATGCCATCACCAGGTGGGTCGGCATCGGGGAAACGATTGGCAAAGGCCTGAACATCATCCGCACGAAACCAGTATGTATCATCAGTGATCTGGGCTGGTAATGTGCCCTGTTGGGCAAGGTGCATGACAGTACCTACTGATAGACTTAAACGTATGGCGACATCATGTGCCGAAAGAAGCGTTGGCTCCATAAATTCTTCCTCCTCCAGAGGACAAGTTCTTCCGTCCTTCAATTTTGAACGGCATGCTCTACACGTGACATAGGCACTGTGGGTGTAGCAAGGAGTGCGCCTTGGGAACGCTGATTTCTCTGCTACGCGATACAATCTGCTGCACCTTTTCAACTGTAGACAAACGGCCTTGTGCTGTCAGTTGTGCTACAATAGTGAAATAGACTTTTCCGCATCCGTATCGGTTCAAGAACAGGGACTGTATGAATTTTGCTACAATTGATGATCTTCAGCAGGCGCTCGCTGAGGCGAACTACGTTGCAGATCGTCCACTTACGACTGCTATTTTTCTTGCATTGAAGCTGCAAAAGCCGCTGCTGCTGGAAGGCGAGGCGGGCGTTGGAAAGACCGAGATTGCCAAGACGCTCGCGCACATGCTGGGCCGCCGCCTGATTCGGCTCCAGTGCTATGAAGGACTTGACGTTAACACCACTATTTATGAGTGGAACTACACGCGCCAGATGATTCAGATTCGGCTGACTGAAGCGGCGGGTGGCGGTGAGCAGCAGGCGCTCACTGATATTTTTGGCCCAGAGTTTTTGATCAAACGCCCGCTGCTCCAGGCGATCGAGGCCAGCCAGGATGAAGCGCCGATTTTGCTGATCGACGAGATCGACCGCGCCGATGAAGAGTTCGAGGCGTTTTTGCTGGAGTTGCTGTCAGATTGGCAGATCACCATTCCAGAGATTGGCACGATGCGTGCCGCGCAGCCGCCGATAGTGATTATCACCAGCAACCGTACCCGCGAAGTGCATGATGCGTTGAAGCGCCGCTGTTTGTTCTATTGGATCGATTATCCGGGGCTTGATAAAGAGTTGCGCATCGTTGAGGCGAAAGTGCCAGAAGCATCGGAGCAACTGTCGCGGCAGGTGGTTGGCTTCGTGCAGGAGTTGCGCAAGATCGACCTGTACAAGCTGCCGGGCGTGGCCGAAACGCTTGACTGGGCCGAGGCGCTGGTCGCGTTGGATGCGCAGATGCTGACGATCGACACGGTGGACGATACGCTCGGTGCGATTCTGAAGTACCAGGACGATGTGAATCAGGTGCGCGGCAATGTCACGCGACAGTTGCTAGACAAAGCCCGCGCCTCCTAATATGAGCAGGGAACAAAGGAACTAGGGAACAAAGAACAAAGCGTAGAGAATAAGGATGGTGTAAATAGAATTGTTCTATCTGTTTGTTCTTTGTTCTCGTATGTGAGCTTGTCACCTTGTCACTTGTCATTATGAATAATAATTCGTCACAAAGCGGCCACCTCCTTGATCATGTGTTGGCCTTCACCTATCTGCTCCACGAAATGGGCGTGGATGTCGGCACTGGTCAGGTGCTTGAATTAGTGCGCTCACTGGAGTTCGTGCCCATGACTGAGCGCGAGGACTTCCGCGCCGCCATGCGCTGCACACTCATTCGGCGGCATGAAGATCTGCCGCTGTTCGACATGGCCTTCGAGTTCTTCTGGCGCTTGCCAGAGGACGACATGCTCCGCCTGACGCTGCCGCAGGTCAAAGTGCCGGGCCGCCCGCTCCGGCTGCCACGCCAGCGCCGCAACGACCAGGCCGGTGAAGGCGACAATCCTCAAAATGACGAGCAGGAAGAGGAGAAGGTCGGTCTGACGCTGGCCTACACTGCGAGCGAGGTATTGCGCACCAAGGACTTTGGCACGTTCTCATGGGAAGAGGTGCAGGCCTGCAAGGAACTCATGCGGCGCATGCAGTGGCGAATCGATGAGCGCAAAACGCGCCGCAGTTCGCCGGCCCACAGTGGTCGGCGGCTGGACATGCGCCGGACGCTGCGCCGCAACATGCGCTACGGTGCCGAGCCGCTGGAGCTACGCTGGCGCGAGGTGCGCACCCATCAGCGCCCGCTGGTGGTGTTGTGCGACATCAGCGGCTCTATGGACCGCTACAGCCGCATTCTGCTGCAATTCATCTTCACCATGACCAATGGTCTGCGCGACGTTGAGGCATTTGTGTTCGGCACGCGCCTGACGCGCATCACCCGCATGCTGCGCCAGCGCGACATCGACGACGCGATCTCCGACGTCAGTAAGCAGGTGGTGGACTGGTCGGGCGGCACGCGCATCGGCGAGACGCTGAAGGAGTTCAATTATGTGTGGGGCCGGCGGGTGCTCGGCCATGGAGCGGTGGTCATGATCATCAGTGACGGCTGGGATCGCGGTGATCCAGAGTTGCTGCGGCGCGAAATTGGCCGCTTGCAGCGCTCGTGCTACCGCCTGATCTGGCTCAATCCGCTGCTCGGCAGCCCCGGCTACCAGCCACTGACACAGGGCATTCAGGCTGCCCTGCCATATGTTGATGACTTTCTGCCGGTTCACAACCTCGCCAGTCTGGAAGACCTCGGCAAGCAATTGTCTGCGCTGGGTGAGCGCCGTCCGGAGCGCCGCCAGCATGTATCTTCGTTGGTACAGCAGCCATAAACCACAGAGGCGCAGAGAATAGAATGATGCTGGAAGGCTATCTCACTTCCAGCATGCCAGGTTCGAGCGCGTACTCTCACGATTGGCGGCCGGCTCGACACCGACATTGCCGGCGCGCAGGCCGCCAACCTTGCGACGGTGCTGGTGCTCACCGGCGTCTCGACAGCCGAAGATGTGGAGCGCGGCCCGATCAAGCCTGACGTGATCTATGCCGACGTGCCCGAATTGCTGCTGGCGTGGCGCGGCACGCGTTAACAAAAAAGGTAATGTTGTTAATAGTTTTATTAATAGCATTGCATAACACAAACATTTGCATATGCCTTCTGATTCTATATTTCCATCGCTTCGGCTGCTCCAAATAACGTTTGCTCCAGCAAAGTATCAGCGGATACTGCAAAGGTACACTCACGCTGGTATTTTTGGCCGATACCACGCCGGTGCTGACTATTGGGGTCACCTTCCCATGTATCTCATAAGCCGGTGTCCCTTCTGTAACGCTCCGTATACGGGCCTGCTTGATACCCATAGTCTGGCGAGCGGGTGGGTGACGCATCCTGATATTTGGGAAGTTGTTGGCAGTTACGCTCATGAACAGCATGGCTGCGGCCATTTCGTCGCTGTGCAGACCTTTGTGAATCTCAATGATGTCATACCAGCCGAGATTCAGTATGACGAAATTGCTTGCGATGTGCCTTTCGTTATGTCATCATTCGTCCCTAACCATCATCCCTCCATAGCGGTAATCCATAGCCTCCCAATCTGTCGGATTGAACATGGCGGCGAACCGCGGCAAAGATTGCCGTTCTTCCGTCGCGAACACAGCGCCTTCGTACCGCGATACACGGCGTATATGGTGACGTATTATGCCCATGACCCTGATATCATATGGGCAAGGAGACGGTCTGAGAATGAGCGCTTCGGGCGCGGCGACCCCGATGCGCACATGACGTGGCTGTTCACCGCAGGAGAAGCACATGCCCACCCTGAGTCGTGGGACCTCCCTTTATGGGTCACGCGCGGGAGGCTCCAATGGATCGATCCGGCCACAGATGATCTCGTTCTGCGATCTGGTCCTGTGACCGCATTTCCCTACACCGATATTCAAGGTTATCGCCGTCCAATGACGATTCGCCGAGGGCATATCAAGGTGGAAAAATAATGCATTCTGGAGTGGGATACGCAAAGAACGTTCGCTAGCTAACTTATCTCACCTCCACCATGCCAAGTTCCAGCGCGTCCTGCCCGTCGGCCAGCGGCAGGCGCGCGCCAGTCGCCGGGTCGTACACGCCGACCAGCAGCCGATAGCGGCCCGGCGGCGCGTCCGCAGCGATCTGCAACGGCACATCCTGCCAGACGCGCTGCCCCGGCTGCCATGCGGGCGTCGGCCACCAATCGCCGCCCGCCGCGCCGTCCCACTGCGCCACCTTGCGATTCTGCGTGTCCAGCAGTTGCGCGAAAACCAGGTACGGTTGTTTCATCGGCGCGTTCGCCTGCCACAGCAAACCGAGTTGTAGCGCGTCGCCCGGCGCGGCTTCGGTCGCGCTGAGGCTGTAGCCTGTCAGCCCAATCTGCTGCCCAAATTGCGCGTCGAGCGGGTGATCAGGCGCGTTGAGTCGCGCCACCGCCATGTTGATGTTCAGTGGCTCCACCGCCATGATCACGCCATTCTGTCGCTCGAAGCGCGCGAACGGCAGCACGCGCACGACATGCTCGCCCTGATACAGCCACAGCGATGCATAGAAGCTGCCGTCCTTGATTACGCCGCGCTCCACCGGCAGCGCCGCACCGTCGAGTGTGAAGGCCAGATCATGCATGTTGAATTGGAATTGATGTGTGCCATTCTTCGGAAGTGGAAACAGGCTGCGCGCGTACGTGATAGGCGTGGCGTAGTAGCCTTGCACCACTTCGCGCACGTCAATTGCCAGCCGCAACTGCTCGGCGCTGCTGTTCTGAAGCTGCAATTGTGTCAAGATGCCCTGCGGCGTGGCGCTGCCAGTCACGCTGAGCAACACATCTTGACTATTCACGTCCAAATTTGGCGCGGGCGCTGCCGTTAAGCCTGCCCAGCGCACTGCCAGTGGCGCGTCAGCCGCCAGGGTTATACGCGTTGGCATGGCAACCGGCTCCGTCTGGTACACGCTTTGCCCGGCAGGAATGGCGATGCGGCGGCGCTCGTCGCCCAACGTGATTTCGACTGTCTGTTTGCTAAACGAGAGCAAATCGAGGCTGATTGAGCGCATGCCGCTGCCCGGCGATTGCACCGGCTGCCAGTTGAGCGTGTCGGCGGTGGCATACAGCGTGAGCGGTTGGCCAGGTTGGGCCGCCATGTAATCGCCCACGCCGAGCATGTCGCGGGCAATGTTTGTGGCATTGCGCTCGCAGTGCGGCATCTGCGCGTAAAAATTCGCGCGCCCGCTCAGCCACGCGCTGCGCTCGGCTGACGCCGCGTAGATCGCGACGTCGTTCTGCTGCCAGAGCGGCGGCATGGTGAACCCGTACTCCTGCGGGTCTTCGCCAACGCGCAGCATGCCGTAGCTCGCCGCCACGCCAGGCCGCTCGTTCACCAGCGCGCCGTAGCCCGCGTGCATGCTGCCGAGCAGTTCGTGATCGCGCAGCGCGTAGGCCCAGGCGGTCAGTTGCATGCCGCACAGTTGCGTGGCAGCCTGCGGCGAAACCAGCATTGGGCCGGGCCGAAGCTGCTTCGCCAGCGCGCGCAGCCGTGATGCGCTCACGTCCCAGATGCCCGGTTGCTCGGCGTAGACGGCGTAGGCGCGGTAACTCGCCCAGCCGCTGCTCAGCAGCAGCGCCGCGAGCAGCAGCGTCGAAACAGGCCGCAGCCATGCGCGCGTGGGCCGCACATTTCCGACGATCAACCCCGCGCCGATCACACCGACCAGCAGGCTATTGGTGTAGCTCGCGCCGCGCAGAAAGCCGTACGGAAAGCCGATCTCGAAGCGCAGCCCGGCCAGATAAATTACCAGACACGCGACCATGCCAGCCGCCCTCCAGCGCCAGCAAGCGCGCCACACGCCCAGCACCAGCAGCGCCACCGCCGCCGCAAAGCCAACAGTTTCAAGCGCCGTTGCAAACATATCTGCCGCAGGTGCGCCGCCCGGAAACACGCTCATGATCGGGAACGGCGCGCTGCCTGCGATCACGGCGGGCGAAATGAAAAACCCGCCGTCGGTCTGCGCCGCGAAATTCGTGAACACGCCAAGAAATGTGACTGGCGCGCGCAGATGTGCCAGCAGTCCCAGCAGCCCGCCGCCGAGCAGCGCCAGCACGCCGCGCAAAACGACGCGGAACCAGCCAGCATGGCGGTGCTCCCACAGCAGCGCCACTCCCAACCCCAGACCCGCCGCGCCGTAGGCCATCAGCATGGGCCAATAGGTGCAGGTCAGCCCGCCGAGTAGCAGCGCCGCTCCTGCGGTGGCGCGTGGCTCCCATTTTTCCAGCGCCACAACCAGACACACCAGCGCGGCAGGCAGCAGCGCCAGCCCGCCAAGCCCCATGCCAAAATTATTGTAGGTCGTCCACAGGAGCAGACTGTTCGCGCCCGCCAGCGCCACGCCCGCCAGTGCACCCGCTGGCCGCACGCCCAGCCCATCGCGGAGCAGCGCGTACAAGCCCGGCAGCGTGAGCGCCCGCAGCAGCGCCAGCATCGGCACCCAGCTGGCCCACGCATCCCAGCCGCCGAGCGAATCGGCCATGGCCTGCGCGTAGGTCGCGCCCATGGCTCGCGAAAAAGTTGGATCGACACTGACGGTGGTGCGCAGCGGGCTGGCGGGAATGTGCGCGAAGACCGGGTAGCTGTAATCCTTGAGGTAATCGGCCATCGGCAGGTAGAACTCCACGTCCCAGTTGTGGCCAATCGGCATGAGCGTGCCGTAGTGCAGCACCGGCGAGATGTGCAGCAGCCATGTGCCGAGCATGAGCAGCAGCAGCGGCAGCAACTCGGCGTATGACAAGACGGCAGTCCAGCGTTGTCCGTTGGGCGGGCGCAGCGTTGCAAGGAGCAGCAGCGCCACGCCCGCGCCGAGCACCACGGGCAGCAGTTGCCGCATGGTGAATCCGGCGTTTGCGCCGTAGAAGCCAACCAGCGCAACGAGCGCCAGCCCAAACAACGGCGCGAGCGTAGCTTCGTGCTCCCGCAGGCGCTCTGATAGTAGCAGGCGCGCCAATCCCGCGCCGCACAGCCACAGAAAGGCAATCTGCACGACGCTGATTGCCGCTGCATTGATCAGAACAGCCATGAACGCAACACTTTTACCGACATGATTACGAACACGAAGGCTTAGTTGGTTGCGTTCGCCGGCACGCCGATTTGGCCGTGCTCAACCAGCAACACCACCGCTTCATGCACGGCCTGAAGCGAGCTGTAGCGCGGCTGATAGTTGATCAGCCGTTGTGCCTTGGCGATGCTGCAATTCGGGCTGTGCGCAATGTGATCCCACGTAGCCCGTGCCTCGTCCGGCGAAACGGTCGCGCGCCATTCTTCCCAGGGCAGAAATTGGAGCTTGGCGGATTGGCCGAACCAGCCTGCCACCGCCTCGGCGTAGCCGCGCAACGTCAGCGCGGCGGGCGACACGACATGGAAGCTTTCGCCCACGGCGCTGCTCCAGTGCGCCATGGCCTGCGTGAATGACTGCGCTACATCGTCGGCGTGGACGTGGTGGACGGTTTCCATTCCAAGATTCGGCAGCGTGAGTTCCTCGCCGCGCGCCAGTTGGCTGAACACCTGGGGATTAAAATGCCCGGCAGGATTGAGCGGATTCCATCCCGGCCCGACGATGTGGCCCGGATGCAGAATGGTCGCGGGTAGGCCGTTACAGCGCGCTTCGTGCAGCAGGTACGCTTCGATTTCGGCCTTCTGCGTGCCGTAGTCGCCGAACGGGCGGCGCGGCTGCGCTTCCGTGGTCGGCACCTCCACGCTCGGCCCGTGGACCCAGATAGTGCCGCAGTGCAGCAGATGATCGACATGCCCGCGCACAGCTTCCGCGAGGTGGCGGGCGCTGTCCAGCGTGAAGCAGATCAGGTCGATCACCACGTCCGGGCGCTGGTCGAGCACGCGCTGTCCGAACTGCCCGGACGCTTCTTCGGCGGCGCGATCAAGCTCGATCTGCTGCACCGCCTGCCACGCGCCGTGCGCTTGGTACGGCGCGCGCTTGCCGCGGCTGATGTTTACCACTTCATGCCCGCCGGCGACGAGCCGCGGCACCAGAAACGTGCCGATGTGCCCGCTTCCGCCAATTACAACCACGCGCATGTTTTTCTCCTCGCTGGCTCTAAGAATATCTGGCGCAAGTATAGCACCAACCGCGTTTACTTCTGCGTGCGCGGGCCGTAGATGACAAAAGAGGGGATGGTGGTTCCGGGCAGTGGCGGGCCGTAGCCGAGCGGAGCGGGATCGAGATTGTACGCCTGAATGAGTTGCGGCAGGTCGCGCTGATAGGTGTAGCCTGACAAGATGACGCGTGCCTGTGGCGGCAACGTTTGATGTTGCGGCAAATGGTCCATGACAAATGTTTGCACCGGGAGGCCATATGTCAAATATTGCATGACCGAATTTTGCGCCAATTCGTTGTCAACATACATGTTGCTCGCGGCGGCTGAACCGCCGTTATCAGCCAGATTGCGGATGTAGCTGCCAATCTGCGTGTGCGTGGGGTAAAAGCTTTGCCACACTGCCGGATCGGTGCTCATGCCGCGCAGTAGGCCGGCGTTGAACGTGATTACACCCAGCATGAGCGCCAGCGCGCCTGCCGCCAACATTCTCCGCTGTACCGTGAAATCTTGCTGCCGCATAATTTGCCATACAGTCGCCCAGCCGACTGCGGCGACCACGTAGGCCCATGGCGCGGCACTGATGCTGCGCATGGCGTGCGGCCCGTCCACGGCGAGCGCGCTGGGCAGCACACCGAGCAGCAACGCCGCGAACACCGCCTGGCTCTGCCACGCGCGCCGCGTCTGCCACAGTGCGCCGCAGCCCACCAGCAGCCCAAACCCGCTCAACAGGTCGAGTAGCGGGCGGCCCGGCGCGTGGTGGCGCCCGTTCATGTCGCCCTGTGCATTGAACATCAGTAGGTGGCGACCCAAAGATTCATCGAGTTCGGCCAGTGGCGCGCGGGCGTGGCTCAAGGCGTCGGTGAGAATGAATACCGTGTCGATGCGGCTGTTGAAGGCGTCCGGGTTGGCGATGGCGTATTGAATGAGTGGCAGCGCGACCAGCAGCGTGCCCGCGCCGAGCAGCGCCATGCGCCCGAGCCACTGCCGCCACGGCACACGCCAGCGCCAGCCAGCCAGCAGCACGAACAGCCCCAGCGTGAGCGGCGCAAGGCGCGCGGAAAAATAGGTCTGCACCGACACGCCGAGGCATGCCCCGGCAGCCAGCGCCGCTACAAACGACAGCCATGGTCGCGTTCGGTTGCTTGCCGCGCGCAAGCTCCAGCAGCATGAACCACAGCGCCGCCAGCGTGCAGAGCGGCTCGAAGATCGCCGGAAATGACAGGCGGCTCATCATGACCTGCCAGCTCGACGCAGCGAGGAAGTCCCGCCGCCAGCAGCCCAACCGAGCGCCGCCCGCTGAGCAGCGTGGCGATGCCGTAGATCGGCAGCAGCGCGAGCGTGCCAGCCACCGCCGTTGCCACGCGCATGCTCCACACGTGAATGCCAAATAGCTTGATCGCCACGGCGAATGGCGCGAGGCCCAACGCGGGCAGGTTGACATAGCTATCGGTGATGAAGGCCGGAACGCTCTGCGGATTTTGGAGCATCTGCAAGCCGACCAGCCCGTAGCGTGCCTCGTCGCGCCACATGCCGAACGGGAAACTGGCGAGTTGATAGAAGCGAAACGCCGCGCCGACGACTAGTAGACCTGCCAACGCATGAGGCCGAGATGCTGTTCCCTCACCCCTAGCCCCTCTCCCAGCGGGAGAGGGGGAGTGCGTATCAATGAGGTGAGAGTTGCTCTCTTTGTCAGGCAGCGCAAAGCCAACCAGCCAGCCAGCCACAACCAGCAGCGCGCCAAACAACACGGCGGCCTGTGTCCACAGCAGCAGCTGCGCGACGGCAAGCATGCCCAAGCCAATCCAGCGCGGCGACACTCGCCATCTGCTGAGCGAGCGGCCATGACGCACAATCGTCGGACTGGCTGCGGCAACCGTCAGCAGGCCAAAGAACCACGGCGCGGCCGGCAGCACCCATGCCAGCGTGGCAGGCGCGCCGCGCGCCCACAGCACCAGCGCCGCACCGACGACGATGCTCAGGAGCAAGGTACGTGCGAGCGAACCAACATCCATCTTTCTTTCGCGCGAGCGCTCGGTCGGCGCGCCACCACAGCAGTGTAACGAGCGCAAAGCCCCATGCGAGCATGAGCGCCCGCAGCACCGATGGATCAGTGAGTGGCATGCTCCAGGCCAACTCTCGCACCTGAAACCAGTTCAGCGCAACGCCAAGGTCGCGCTGGTCGCCCGGCCCCGGCCGGTGGAGCGGCGTCACAATCGTCAGCGGCGCGGCCTCAAGGCCGTTACCAGTCGTCGCGCCAGCGGGCAGCAGCACATGGTAGGTGTGCCAGCCGGGCGTCGGCGTCCAGTCGGCAACAGTGGCTTCGCCATGCACGAGTTGCACGTGGCTGGTCAGCGGGCGGGTGGGTGGCGGCGGCACGAACATACGCATGCTCGGCACATGCGGCGCGCCGGTCGTGCCGTGCAGCACCAGCCGCGCGTCGAGGCCGCTCCAGCGGTAGGTCATGCCGCCGTCGGTTTCTGGTTCGTAGAAGTGGGCCAGGAAGCGCGCATCGCCTGCGCTGCCAACGTCGATGCGCTGAAACGAGGGATGCGTGATTGCGCTGATCAGCAGGATCGCGACGACGATCTGCGCCAGCACAATGGCCGCGCCAAGCAGCCGCGCGCGCGTGATCGCGCGAAGCACCAGCGGCGCTACGATTGGCTGTGCAATAGGCTTGATTGAGCGCTGCTGGTGCTGTGGAGCCATAATAACCGAGAAGCCTTACGTGTAAACGATCATTCGGTAATTATAGCCAGCGCCGCATATCACGCAACCGCGCTAGACAAACCACGCGCCGCCGTTGATCTCGGTCACTTCGCCGGTGATGAATCCAGCCATGTCGGAAACCAGGAACAGCACGGCATTGGCGACATCGTCGGGCATGCCCGCGCGCTTGACTGGCAGCGACGCGATGGTGGCCTGCTGGCTTTCGGGCGGCGTGAACTTCTCGTGGAACGGCGTGTCGAGGATGATGCCGGGCGCGACGGCGTTCACGGTGATGCCCTGCGCCGCAACTTCTTTCGCCAGGCCGCGCGTGAAGCCGAGCAGCCCCGCCTTGGACGCGCCGTAGGCCACCGCGCCGGTGCCGCCGCCGTTGCGCCCGGCTAATGAGGACATCTGCACGATGCGGCCCCAGCCAGTGTTCATGAATGGCAGCGCCGCTCGCGTGCAATAGAACGCGCTGCTGAGATTGGTGTCAATCACTTTGTGCCAGTGCTCGTCGGTCATCTCGGCCACCGCCATGCGCGCGATCAGGTGGCCTGCGTTGTTCACCAGGATGTCGATGTGGCCGCCGAGCGACTGCGCAAGCTCCGGCACGACGCGGTTCACCGCCGCGCTGTCGGTGGCGTCGAGTTGGGCTGCCGCCGCTACGCGCCCCATTCCGCGAATCTCTGCGATGGTCTGCTCGTCGGCATTTGAGAAATAGGTAATGGCGATATCCGCGCCAGCCTTCGCCAGCATGAGCGCAATGGCGCGACCGATGCCGGTGTTGCCGCCGGTGACGAGCGCCGTTTTCCCTGTTAAATCAATAATCGTACTCACGTATTGCTCCCTGTATCGTATGCATTCGTCGCAGGATATTTTGCGGCGAGCTTGCGAATCGTGGTGATGTTGCGCATGGTCGCGGGCATGCCGATGGTCTTCTCCAGCAGCGCGCCAGACACTGGAGAGTCGCTAATTCTGGTTCGGCATAACCAGTAAATCTCTGGCTCATGAACATGAAATTCGTCAGTTGGCGTATCGAAAGGTTCATCAACTTGTCCGTCGCTTCCTCAGTTGGCGGCGTGCGCAGGAAGGCAACATAAAGCCCATGATTGTCGGTATCGAACTCCGCGTCGGGAAACGGCTGGTAGGTCGTGATTGCCGCGAGTTCAGCGCAGGAGCGCAGAAACGTCGCGACCTCGTAGCCAAGCGCCTGCTGCAAATGACTTTCGATCTGCTCCTCAAGCTCTGATGCATGCTTGACAGGCGAGTCGAAGATGACATTGCCGCTGGCGATGAAGGTTGCAACGTTCGAAAATTCAAGCGCCGCAAAGATCGTCGCGAAGGCGATCCATCTTGACCGTGTGACCGCCGACATTGATGGCGCGGAGAAACGCAATATATCGCTGCATCCGGTTAATATCCTCTCATTGTACTGACGATCATCGCGTGGCTATTTTAGCACACGTTTGCTGAAGCCACGTAGCGGTTCATCTGTAAGAGGCAAAAGCCGCGTCGTAGGCGTCTACCGTTTCTCCGCGTAGACCATGCGCTCGATTGGCGTAGCGGCAAGCTTCCGCCCGGTTGGTTTGACGTATCGCTCGGCCAATTCCCCATAATCAAGATGCTCGATCACACGCCAGCCATACGCTCCAATAAAATCTGCTACATCTTCAGGGTTCAAGCCAAAAAGCCAGATTTTATCGTTTGATACATATCTTTTGTAAAGGGCTTCCTGCCCGTACATAACTCGGCCCGCAAGAAAATCGCTGCGGACGTAGGTGAACGCCAGACGACTGCCCTGTGCGGCTTTGCTCAGAAAGTCGAAAGTCGACCTGATGCCGCTTTCGGTCAAATACTGCGTGACCGCCTCCCAGATGAAAAACGTCCGCGTATCCGCCAGGTAGCCGTGCGATGCCAACACGGCCTCCAGTTGCTCATGATCAAAATCGATTGGGACGAGCTTGACATGCGCAGGCACTTTTCCGAACAACTTTCGCAACTGGACGCGCTTAGGCTCGATATTTTCTGGCTGATCGACTTCCCACACCGGAATGCCAGCTAGCTGCGGTAATCGATAGGCTCGTGTGTCAAAGCCCGCACCTAGATTTACCACCGCGTCGATCTGGCCGACCGACTCGATCAGTTTCTCGTCGATGTAACGCTTCCGGCATAGCATCCCGCCCCAGATACCGGGAATGCTCTTATCAGAAATTCGTATCATCCAGTTCCTGAGCGCAGCGAACCGCAGCAGTTGCACGTATGCTCTCGTGCTGAACGGCATGATTTTGTAGGCCAAGTCATCTTCGATGATGCGCTGATTTTTTGGAAAAAGTTGCTCGATGGCAACGATCGCCATCGGACCTGATCCGGTCTTGGCTGCTGCTTGTGTCATGATTGATGTTGGTTTCTTCGCTCTGCTGCGATAACTTTCTTCAGCGAACTGCGATCATGGCTTCGGATGGACGGCAAAGAAGCGCCAGATGATGTCAGTAGCATGATGGTGCGGGTCGTAATGGAGCCTGGCATCGATGAGCCGGGCCAACTATGTCCCTTCCCGGCGATTGTGTACAGCGCGATGTCGGCGTTATCTCGGCAGGTGCTCCACTGCTCTCCAGTGACCTCATCCTTCTGAAAAATAACGCTTGGTGACGCAGCACAGCCGTTGCGGGCGGCGAGCGCCACTTGAAGCTTCGGGCGGCCTGTCGGGAGATTAACGGCTGACAACGGAGGGCAGGTTTCAAACTTGCGCTTCTGAAATTGTACTATTACCAATGAGACTTCCAGTTCTTCTGCTCGTCAAGCTTCAGAGGCTAATGTCTCTGCTCCATTCCTACTGAAACTACATAATTTAGGGTTCGGCCTGCGCTTCGGTCTGGCGCGCCTGCTGCTGCCGCTGCATGAATGTCGCCACCGTCAGCGCTTCGGAGATGTCCTCGATGCTCACCAGACCGAGGTACTGCTCGGCCTGAAATACCGCCGCAATGCGCTGACTTCTGCTCGGCCATGATCTCGACTCACCTCGTCGAGTGTCTTGTCGGCATCCACTTTGAGAAACTCACGCCGCATGATACCAGTCACAAACATGTCGCGCGTGTCGGAGGCCAACGCCCGCAGTACGTCCTCGCGCGTTACAATGCCGAGCAATCGGTTGGCTTGCAGCACCGCAAAGTCGGGCTGGTAGCTCGTCAGGATATAATCCACGACCTTGCTCACATGATCGCCGATGTTCAACGTCAGCGCGTACTTGTTGTACGCGTCGCCAACCCGCAGTGTCGCCAGCATGGTCTGCGCCTGGCCGGCGTTGTTCTCCTGGCCTGCACCGAAAAAGATGAACACCGCAACGAGCACAAGCACCAGGTTACCGGACAGCACACCCAGCACGCCAAGCCCAATCGCAATCAATTGCCCAATTGCCGACGCGATGCGCGTGGCACGTGGAAAGCCCATCCACATTGCCAATACGGCGCGCAGCATGCGCCCGCCGTCGAGCGGAAATGCTGGAATGAGGTTGAACAGCACCAGCAGCACGTTCGCGCCCAGGAGCCATTGCAGCAGCGTGGCAAACGACGGCCCCATGTTGCTGCCCGGCAGCAGCATCCAGTAATCAAACCCGTCGCGGAACACGGCGCTGCCCAGCGCCACCACGCCCAGCGTCACGCTGATCACAACGTTCACCGCTGGACCAGCCGCAGCAACCAGAAACTCTTGTAGCGGGTTAGTAATGTTGCGGCTTAGAATTGCCACACCACCCACCGGCAGCAGCACGATTTCACGCACCGGCACGCCAAAATATTGCGCCACCAGACTATGGCCAAGTTCGTGCAAAATCACACAGGAGAACAGCAAGATCATGAGCAAGACGCCAAAAAATGCACCAGCCAGGCCATATGGCCAACCCCACTGTGCCGCGCCCAACAGAAGAATCAAAAAGAATGTGATATGAATCTTGAGATTTATCCCAAACACCCGCGCGATACGAAATGACCAATTCATAGTTCTTCCTAGTTTTGTTTGCTGGTGCTATGGTGTATTGCAGGTTGCTTTTTTCTCAACAGAGCAGCGGTGTCATCCTCGTTGGGATCGAGTTGTGCGCGAAGCTCGCGCTCGGCTGGCGACTCATTAGTATTGAGGCGGCGCGCCCGAATCCATGACGCAATAATGGCCAGCACCAGCACACCGATAATGAAGCCCAACGAAATGCTAATCGGAATATGATATTGTACACCATTGGCAAGATATGTGATCTCCGGCAGCAGCATCTTAACGCCAACAAATGTCAAAATGACCGAGAGCGCCGCCCGCAGGTAGTGGAACTTGTCGACCACATTCGCCAGCAAGAAATACAGCGAGCGTAGGCCGAGGATTGCAAACACATTCGATGTGAAGACGATGAATGGATCGCGTGTGACGGCAAAAATGGCTGGAATGGAGTCTACTGCGAAAATCAGATCAGTGCTTTCCACAATGAGCAACACCACCAGCAGCGGCGTCGCCATGACTTTGCCAGCCTCCCGAACGATAAAGCGCTGCCCGCGATATTCGGAAGTAATCGGGATTACTTTCCGTAAGATACGCACCAGCGCGTTGCCTTCCGGATGGACCTCGTCTGCTTCGTCTTGCTGAAAGGCCATGCGCACGCCAGTGAAAATCAGGAACGCGCCAAATAGATAGATAATCCACTCGAAGCGCTCCAGCAATGCCGCGCCAAGCAGAATCATGGTGCCACGCATGAGCAGCGCGCCCAGAATGCCCCAAAAGAGCACCCGGTGTTGATACTTCGACGGCACACGGAAGAACGTAAATAGTAGCACAAATACAAAAATGTTATCGACGCTGAGTGAATATTCGAGCAAATAGCCGGTAAGGTATTCAAGTCCCTGCGTCGGCCCACGCCACACATACAGAATGCCACCAAAGATCAAGCCGAGCGTCACCCATACGGCCGTCCATGCGCCAGCCTCTTTCAGTGATGGCGCATGCGCTGTGCGATTAAAGATGCCGAGATCAATCGCCAGCATGACGAAGATGAAGAGCAGAAATCCGCCCCACATCCAGAAAGGATAAACAAACATTGGTAAGCTCCTTTTGATTTGACGCGCTCGTATGGTGTGATGGTCGCTACTTTACTGTTACATACTTCCCGCATGTATGCACAAAAAAGGCGAGAAGCCACCACAACACAATGTGTCGTGGTGGTCTCGCCGTAGTGTCTGGAACACTAGTGAACAACCGGGAGCGATGCTCCGTCTTGACGATTGTTCAGCCCATGTATAAAATGGGTAGCTACTCCCCAACCAAATAACAAGCTGTATGCTAACAAACCATGTGCAAGGTGTCAAGCGCGCGTGCGTGTCACCATGCTATACTACCAAAGCAGCACCAGCATGAGTTCTGCTTTTCATGTTGCAAGATACATTCCATAACCAAGCACATGGTCATCGAGCTTTCTGACAACCAGCAACAAGATCTTCCCGTGCTGATCGAGCATCAGCCGGTTGAGTTTGCGTGTGTCGCTCCGGCGGGCGTGTGGCTCGCGCTAGCCGTGGATGGACAGCCGCTGGAGCCATTTTTGCGCCCCGGCGACACGACATGGCACTGGCTCTGGAACCCCGGCGCGGCGGTGGGCATGCACCGCGCCATGTTGACGAGCACTGCCTCGGATGACGCTTTCGAGCGCACCTGGACGTTGCGAGTTGGGCCGCGCAAACTTGATCAGGATCGTTATGAGCAGCTGTTGGATGATGTGCAGCGGGTGGCCTACAACCTTGCATATACGCTCGGTACGGGAGCAGAAGGCGCGACGCTGGCGCGCCAGGCGCCATGGGAGCGCAGCCGCCTGGAAGAATATTACGCGCTGTTCGCCATGCGGCTCCCGGCATTCGAACGGGCTGTGCGGCGAGTCGCGCAGCGCCCGCATGAGCAATTGCGCGGCACGACAGCCGATATCCCGCTTGGGCAGGCGGCGCGGCTGGGCGACGAGGCGCTACCCAATCTGGCACGCGGCACGTTTGATGAAGCGCCCGCTGGCGTTGCTTCCAATTTGCAAGAAGCGCTACGGCCCGGCGGTGGGCTGCTGCCGCGCAGCGTGTCCGTGACGCGCAGCGCCGTGTCGTACGACATCTACGAGCACCGGCTGCTCAAACAGCTTTTGACAACGCTATGGCGGCGGGCGCGCTTCATTGGCCAATTGGCCGAGCGCGAAGTGGCGCGCCTCCAGAATACCAGCGCGCTGACCGGCACAGGGAGCAGCCGTCTTGCGCGTGCAAGAGAGATCATGGATGGTTGCGCAGCGGCGGCACACACGCTGCGTGAGCTACGCGGTCTGCCGTTTCTCGCTGCTGTGCAGCCGCTTCCGTCCTTTCGCGGCGCGACGCCGCTGCTGCAACGCGACCCGCATTATCGCGAAGTGTACCGCATGTGGCAGGCGCTGCGCCAGCATCCGTATTTCGCGTTCGACACGCCATTGTGCGCCATCCCAATCGCTGATCTGCCACGCCTGTATGAAGTGTGGTGTGCCTTGCAGGTGGCACAGGCGCTAATTGACAGCGGCGGCGCGGTGCAGGAGCAGCGGCTCGTCACAGTGCGCAGCGCCACACCCGACGAGGAGCTTGTCGCAACGGTTGACCTGGTGGAAGACGCACCGCTGCTCGTGGTGGTGCATGGCGAACAAACGCTGGCGCTGCGTTACCAGCCGCGCTATCGGCCCGATCGGAAAGCAGAAAGCAGAAGGCAGAAAGCAGAAGTAGAAGCACAGGAGGCGGATAAAGAAAGATTTGTGAAGAGCGATCTGCTATCGTCCATCCCTTCGACTACGCTCAGGACAGGCGTCCATCGTCCATCGTCATTTCACTCGCTCGATCGCTTCACGCATGTGCCCGATCTGGCGATCGAAGTGGAGCGGCCCGGCACGCCACGCGCGGTGCTGCTGCTCGACGCGAAGTACCGCGTGCAGTCCGACTGGCGCAGCGTACCGCCCGACGCGCTGGCCGATGCTTACACCTATCGTGGCGCGATTGGCAGCGCGGGCCAGCAAGCAACGCTTGGCTCGCTGCTACTGTTTCCTGGTCGCGGTGGGGCGGATGTGTACGCCAGCGGCGTGGGTGTGGTGCCGCTGGTGCCAGGCAGCATAACCGAACTGGCGCAGGTGCTCGGCACATGCTTGGGGCTTGCACGCTAATTCGGCTTACCTCGTTGGCATGCCGCGATAGGCCAGCGTTACAGCGACGACGATCAAGCCCAGCGAGATCAGGCACCACAGCAGCGCCCACATGATCGCCGGAATGCGCGTATGCTGCGCCAGCACCTGCGCGTCGGATGGAAAAGCGGTTGCGCGGCCATGCAGGGAGATGCGCGCAAGAATGACTACACTATCCAACGCCGAAAGCGCCGTCTGAATGGCGAGAAACGTGAGCAGCCATGTGATGTAGCTCTCAGGCATGTACAACCCGGCGGCGATCATGGCTGCGGCCAGCACTAGCCCGGCTACAAACCCAAATAGATTGCGTACGAACACGAGGCTCAACACCAGCAACGCGCCGCCCAGCAACATCAGCAGCGTGCGGTCGGCCAGCGCGGAGGCGACCAGGAACAGCAGCGCCGCGCCGAACAACGCCGAACCAATGTAGCCCGCGCTTGCGACCAGCAACAAGCTGCCGCCGCTCACCAGCGCCTGACCATCGCGGCCCGGATGAATGTAGAAGCGATGAAACTCGCCGCCGCTCATCATCGCCGCCAGGCCGTGGCTCAGTTCATGCACAAACGTATTGAACAACCGGAACGGATAAAAGAGCAGACTAATCAGCGGCAGCCGCCACAGCAGCACCGACAGCGTGGCCAGGCCGACCAGTTGCAACACAGCGGGTTGCGTCCATGTGTGGAGAACATCTGCAAACGTCATAGCGGCATTGTAGCAGATGAAGGTTACGCAGGCGGAGAAACCTGCTCCGGCGACACCAATACATCGTAGTGCGTCACGGTTGGCTCAAGCTCAAGAAGATATGCCTGGTCTTCAGGGTAATAGCGTGCGTGCTCAACAGCATCCCCGGCAAACGCTTTAATTGATTCGAGCGACTCCCACAATGTCATGAGCAGAAAGTGCGTGACATCGCCGTCAGTTCGTCGCAACACATAGACACCCTGATTGCCCGGCGTTTTGCGGTAATCCGGCACGCCGGTGCGCAGAAGATACTGATGGTATGCGTCGGCTTGCTCGGTCGGCACTGCACCATGCCACGTTCGCGCGATCATCGCCTCCTCCTTGATGCACGACTCTGTCCAAGAAATGCGGTTCATGCGCATTCAAGTACACGATCTCACCGATTGCGCGCCCAATCGGGCCAGTTGAGCGTCGCGCCGTCGCAGCCCGCCGCCACCAGGCGTTGCAGCAGCGGCGCCACCGTCATCGAGTTGCCGCTTACGCCCCATGCGCGCACCTCGGAAACGACATCCCTCGCCGCCGCCACTTGGTGCGCGTTTACACGCTCGGCGTGCGGACAAAGCTGAAAAAGCTGCAACTCAGTAGCTCGCCGTAAGGTAGCTTCATTAATCTGATCAACGAGCCAGCCGCGCCGCAGATCAGGGGCAATCTGCTGCATAGCTTGGAGCGCTCCGTCAGAAAAAGACGTTATAATGCAGCGCTCCTGAAGATTTGCAGCCGCAATGAGATCATGCACCGCATGTGGAAGTTGCGCGGCGTATCCCTTCAGTTCCACGTGGTAGACGACTTCCGGGCGGTCATGGGCAAACAAATCAATCAGGCGCAGCATGCGCTCGCCTGCAAACTGAAACGGCGAAAACCACGAACCCATATCGAGCGCAGCAAGCGTCGGCCAGGGAAGCTGTTCGACATGGCGCGCACCATGGCCGTAGCGCTCCAGTGTGGTATCGTGGCAAATCACCACCTGCCCGTCGCTCGACAACTGTGCATCGAGTTCGATCTCATGGCAGCCCATCGCGGCAGCCAACTCGAACGCTGCCCATGTGTTTTCGGGCGCGTAGCCGGACGCGCCGCGATGCGCGATAATCCGAAATGCGGGCGGCACGTCAACGGGAACCGTCATGCTGCGCCCCTTTCATATACGAGTTTTTCAATCGGCAGCAACCGCATCTGGCCGCTGGCCGTTGAACAGCAGCGGCTGGAGCACGTCAGCAAACGTCATGACGGCATTGCAGCAGATGTTGCGCGTTACGCGCCGAGTTGCTGCGCGAGATCGATGAAATCTGCCGCCACAACGTCGAACTGCAGGTCGGGCGTAAGGTCTGGCGTGGCGTCAGGGCCATGCTCCAGCGGGCGGGGCACAAACGCCGTGCGAAATCCCGCCTCACGCGCGGCGAGCAGATCGTTCTGGTGCGCCGCAACCATCATCACATGTTTGGGCGCAAGGCTCAGCAGGTCGGCAGCCGTTTGATACACCTCGCGGTCGGGCTTGTAGTGGCCAGCCAGTTCCGCCGAAAGAACGCAATCCCAGGGCAGACCAGCGTGCTTGGCCATGTCGACCAACAGCGACACGTTGCCGTTTGAGAGCGTCGCCAGCACGAACCGCGAGCGCAACCGATTCAGCCCCGGAACCGCGTCAGGCCATGGCATCAGGCGGTGCCACACGCGATTGAGGTGATCGAGGTCGGCGGCTCCCAAGGAGGCCAGGCCAAACGGTTCCAGCAACTCGGTCAAGATCATGCGGTGCAGATCGTCGAGTTTGGTCCACGGCAGCGCGCCGGTACGCACCCGGTCCATCGCCGGAGCGTACCCGGCCCGCCATGCATCGGCAAGCGCAGCCCAATCAGTCGTCACACCAGTACGCGCCGACAGCAGCGCGCCTTCCCGCATGATCGAGCCGCGCCAATCGACAACCGTGCCGAACACATCAAATGTCAACGCCTGTGGAGCATCCATACACTACGCTTTGCTCATCAATCGGCAGCAACCGCATCTGGCCGCTGACCGCCAAACAGCAGCGGCTGAAGCACATTGCGCATGCGCTTGATACCGGCCCATTCGTTCTGTTTACGGTCGTAAATCAGCGTGACCACGCCATCGAATCCGGCCTGCTCCATAAGCGCCACGCAGCGCTCGGCGTCATCTTGATTGATTGTGCCGCCTTGCTGGTACTGCGCTTTGAAATGCACCGAGGTAGCGCGCGGAAGCAGTTGCTCCAGCGTGACATACTTGTCGGGCGTGGCTTCGGCGTTGCCGGTGTCGGCACACAGGCCAACCGTGCCGTCACAGCCGTCGAGAATAGCGAGCAAATCATCCGGCTGTTCGCTGGTAATCAGCCAATTCTCGGTGATGGTACGCAGCCCCTTGTCGCTGGCATACTGCGCGCATGTGCGAAGATTGTGCGCGCTGGTCTGAATAACATCCGGGGTGACAGGTTGCCGCCCAGCCGCGACCCGCACCTGCTGCGCGCCGAGCGCAGCGGCAATGTCGATCCAGTCCTTGGTCATCTTCACGTCAGCGGCGCGCTGCTCAGGATCGGGCGCGACGATGTCGCCACCGTCAATCAGCACGCTGTAGAGTTCCACACCTGCGGCTTCGATGGCATTGCGTAGCTGCTGGATGTATGATGCATCCGTGCTGGGCAGGTGGAAGTGACACACCTCCAGCGTGGTAATGCCATGCTGGGCCATTTGCGCGGGTACATCCAGCAGCGGCGTGCCGTTCTGCAGCGCGCCGTCGAGGCTCCATGATGAAATAGCGAATTGAGTCATCATTCACTCCTTTGTGGTGAAACGTACGAGGCCATGCGCTCATTTTGCATGGCCATTATAGCACCGCGAGCATGGGAACATTGTCATGCTGAACGAAGCGCGGTCCTGCGCGTGCCTGCGGTGCGCTTGTCGAAGCCGTCGCAGGGTGAAGCATCTCATGGTCATGCGGCGAGATGTTTCGCTCCGCTCAACATGACAAAGATCACCAATGATCACTCTTGCCACGAAGACGCGAAGGCACAAAGGCATTATTTTTCTTGGCGTCTTGATATCTTCGTGGCTATTTATGCCGTCAGGTCGGCGCTGGCAAGGAAACGCGGCGGCTTGCGCACGTTAGTCGCCTGCTCGAACGCGTAGGCCAGTTTGATCAACGTCGGCTCCTGCCATGCACTGGCAATGAACGACAGGCCGACCGGCATGCCGAAAATGTACCCGGCGGGCACGGTGATGTGCGGGTAGCCAGCCACAGCAGCAAGCGACGTACTTTTTGTGCCCCAGTTGATGCTGTCGCCGTTCACCAGATCAATCAGCCATGCTGGACCGCCCGACGGCACCACCAGCGCGTCGAGGTTATGCTGGTGCAGCGCCGCGTCAATGCCGCCGCTGCGGGTCAGGTAATGGTTTTGCGCCAGCGCGGCACAATATTCCTCGCTTGTCAGCGGCCCCTTCGCCTGCGCGTCGGTCATGCGCTCTTGCCCGTAGTACGGCATGACACGTTCTCGGTTTTCCTCATTAAAAGCAATGACATCTTCAAGCGTTCGCACGCGCGCATCGGGTCGGGTAGACAGATAGGCGTTCAGGTCGGCCTTAAATTCGTATTGCAGCACCTGATCTTCAGTTTTACCAAATTTGTCGAAGTTCGGCACATCAACCGAGTCGATGATTTCGGTGCCAAGCTGCTTCAGCACATCGAGGCAATGCTCGAAAACGTCGATGATGCGCCGGTTTGTTCCGGCCAAATTGCGCGCCACGCCGATTCGCGCGCCGCGCAGGCCATCTGGATCGAGGAATTGCGTGTAATCGGTGTATGCGTGCGGCTGGCTGGCTTGAGTTGCCTCGTCGTGCTCGTCCACGCCGGTCAGCGCGCCCAACAGCGCCGCCGCATCGGCCACGGTGCGCGCCATCGGCCCGGCGGTGTCCTGGCTGTGCGCAATCGGAATGATGCCGCTGCGGCTCACCAGCCCAAGCGTCGGCTTGATCCCGACGATCCCGTTGGTCTGCGATGGGCAGATGATCGAGCCGTCCGTTTCGGTGCCGACCGCCGCCGCGCATAGGTTGGCCGCGACCGATGCGCCGGAGCCGGAAGACGAGCCGCATGCTGAACGGTCGAGCGCGTACGGGTTGCGTGTCAGGCCGCCGCGGCTCGACCAGCCGCTTACCGAGCGATTGCCGCGAAAGTTGGCCCACTCGCTCAGATTGGTCTTGCCAAGGATCAACGCGCCCGATGCCCGCAGCCGTTCCACAATGAACGCGTCGCGCGGCGCGACCGAGCCTTCCAACGCCAGCGAGCCAGCCGTGGTCTGCATGCGGTCGTGGGTGTCAATATTATCTTTAATCAAGATCGGAATGCCGTGGAGCGGCCCGCGCGTCTTTCCGGCGCGGCGCTCTTCGTCCAGCGCGTCCGCGATCATGAGAGCATCCGGGTTGACCTCGATGACGCTGTTGATCGTCGGACCTTGCTGGTCGATCTGCTCGATACGCTCAATGTAGCGCTCAGTAATGCTGCGAGCCGTCTCCTCGCCCGATTCCATCTTCTCCCGCAATTCGCGGATGGTCCATTCTTCCATGGTGGAGCCTTGCTATCAATTCCTATGCTAGGGGCGCAGCAGAGCGCTGCATGCAACTTCGTCAACGGTAGCAGGAAGTATTCCATAGGATGTTCAACTCAGCAACTTGCGGGCAGCATCGCCAACTTGTGGTACTCTTTCAGTAGCTATGTGCTCGCTTTTGTTGTGGAGACATGATGATGTCAGTGCTTCCAGAAATCATGGCAGCCAGTGCTCGCCGATGAACTAGAAAAGCCCTATTTTCAGCAATTAACCGCATTTCTGATCGAGGAGCGCCGCAAGTATACCATCTACCCACCACGCGGCAAGGTGTTCACGGCGCTGGCGCTGACGCCATACGAAGACGTCAACGTGTTCATTCTCGGCCAGGACCCGTATCATGGCGAAGGACAGGCGCACGGGCTGGCGTTTTCGGTGCAGCCCGGTGTCACGCCGCCACCCTCGCTGGCCAACATCTTCAAGGAATTGCACAATGATCTGGGCTGCAAGATTCCAAATAACGGCTATCTGGTGCCATGGGCTGAACAGGGCGTGCTGCTGCTCAACGCCGTGCTGACGGTGCGCGCGCATGCCGCCAATTCGCACAAGGACAAAGGCTGGGAACAGTTTACTGACGCCGTTATCCGCGCCGTCAATGCAAAGGATTCGCAAGTGGTGTTTGTGCTGTGGGGCGGCTACGCGCAACGCAAGCTTAAACTGATCGACACAAATCGTCATGTCGTGATCAAGTCGGCGCACCCATCGCCGCTCTCCGCCAACAACGGCTTTTTCGGCTCGCGTCCGTTCTCCAAGATTAACGCTGCCCTGCGCGACGCTGGCACGCCGGAGATCGACTGGCAGATTCCCGACCTTCCAGAGAATGGGTGATGTGCTGTTACGCGGCAGGTTGGAGCAGAGAGAAACTTCCAGGGTGTGCTATGCGTGTTGGAGGAGTGTCTAGATATAGCGCAATTGGTTCTGCATCTCGTCGGCAGTCACATGATTAAGGATAATCAAGAGCCGGCGGGCGACCTCGTGAACGGGATGCCGTACCGCGATGATGATACCAGTATGGGGCTGATGAGCGATAAAATATGTCTGCGCTAACGCTTCGAAATCAACCCGATTGTGTGTGACAAATGTCAACTGGTGCTGTGCTGCATATGCAAGCTGATCTGTGTCACTGGCGTGGAGATTTCCGGCATCGCGGGTGGTCAGAGCGGAAAAACCACGGGCACGAATCAAATCTGCTAACAGCACATCAACATCTTCGTCCAAATAGAGCGCGATAAATAACGATGTCATGCAGAACGTACCAGAGGATCGATCAAATCATCCGGAATGTGGTTGCGCACAATGTATTGATTAATCTCATCCTGATGATCACTGTAGTAACTGAGTGCATCGAACACCTGGGCCAAGGTCAAGTGTGGCAGACGATGAGGAATTGTTTCCGGCGTTAATCCTTGGCGATAGAGTTCAACAATGGCACGCACGGGGGTACGCGTGCCAGCGATAATTGGCTCGCCTCCAAGAATGGCGGCATCCGTCACGACATAGCGATGTGCGGTTACGTGCGTCATCTGCTGCATGCCTGAACTAACTATGATTGAACATGGAGTATTTTACTCCATACCACGTGGCGACAGCAAATGTGTGGGGCGGCTATGCGCAACGCAAGCTCAAACTGATCGACACAAATCGTCATGTCGTAATCAAGTCGGCGCACCCGTCGCCGCTCTCTGCCAGCAACGGCTTCTTCGGCTCGCGCCCGTTCTCCAGGATCAATGCTGCTCTACGAGATGCCGGCACGCCGGAGATCGACTGGCAGATTCCGGATCTTCCGACGAATGGGTGATGTGCTGCCTCGTTCAAGGCTGGGGCAACGGGAAATATTTGGCTGGGCTGTTAAGTAGTGCCGCCCGTTGCTCCTCATTGAGGGACAAAGGCATAGCTCGGTACTGTACCCCTGGATGGTTCTCCCTAAGGCACAAAACCCGACCAGGCATTTACTCCTAGTACCTCAATTGTACATGAACTTACAAGATTCCCAGTTCGAATCCATGATAGGAAGCCAAAACAGAGCGCATTGTATCGCAGTGGCACAATGCGCTCTGTGTGTTCCGTGCTCTCTCGATCATGCAAGGGCGATTCGTGGATACCGCATGGGCTCGCGCGCGATCTCAGCGTTCACAAAGCGGTGCAGCACCTTGCTTTGGAGCGCAACGTAGGCCGGATCATCCCACAGATTGCGGCGCTCCTGCGGGTCGGTCTCCAGATCGAACAGTTCACCATACGGCTTGTCGCGATACACTGTCGCCTTGTAGCGCGCATCGATGTAGGTGTGCAGATGAATCGCGGTCGGCTGGTGGCGATTTTCAACCAGCACATGGTCGCGCGCCTGCTCTGCCTGGCCGCGCCAGACATCAAGCTGATTCACGCCCTGCATGCTGCCGGGAATCGGTATGCCAGCGGCAGTCAGAAAGCTCGGCGCAAGGTCGATCAGGCTCTGAAGCGCGGAATTAACCTTCCCGGCCGGAACCTGGCCGGGCCAGCGCACGATGAACGGCAGCCGCACCAGGTCTTCATAGTGAAATGGCCCTTTGTACCACAGGCCGTGCTGCCCCAGAAAATGCCCATGATCGGTGGTGAAAATAACAATCGTATTGTCAGCGATGCCAAGCTGATCGAGTGAATGGAGGATGCGGCCAATCTGCTGGTCCATGAACCAGATCATGCCGTAGTACACGGCCATGTTCTTGCGCGCCAGTGCAGGATCGGTCAGGTGGCTGTGCATGCCGTGGTTGGCATGCTGCGTCTCGCGCCATGGCGAAAAGTCGGGATCTGTCTCTTGCGTCAGGGCGAAGTGCGGCCCAAGCCTGCCCAATTCATCGTCCATCAGTTCGCCCGGCTCCATGTCCTCGGGATCGTACATGGAAGCCCACGGCTCAGGCACCAGGTAGGGCGGGTGCGGGTCGTGGAACGAGGCCCAGGCGAAGAACGGGCGCTGTGCGTCGACATTGCGCTCGATGTAATCAATCGTGCGCTCGGCCGTCCATGTCGTGTAGTGAAACTCCTCCGGCAAATCCCATGCGTGCTCGCGCTTCGGTGCGTCGGGGTTCGGCGGCCACTCCTGGAAGTAGTCGCGCCAGTTGGTCAGGCCCTTTTCTTCCATCCAGAGCGCATAATGCTGCCCGACATGCGACTCGTCAGCATGGTTACGCGCTACTTCGACATGCTCGAAGCCATACCACGGCCCACTGAACCCGCGCCAGAAGTCGAGGTCGCGCAGCGTCGGCTGTGACTTTAGCGACACCTGTTCGGGCGTGCTAGCGAGCGGCTGGAAGTGCGCTTTGCCAATCAGCCCAGTCGCATAGCCATGTTGCTGGAGCATGTCGCCAACGGTCGGCACATCTTCGGCCAGCTTCACGCCGATCGTCCACGCGCCGTGCTGCGATGGATACATGCCGGTGATCATGCTGGCCCGCGAGGGAGTACAGACCGGGTTCGGGCAGTAGGCACGGTCGAAGCGCGTGCCCTCGGCGCACAGCCGGTCGAGCGCCGGCGTCTGAATACGTTCATTGATAACGCCAAGAGTGCTCCAGTGCTGTTGGTCGCTGGTAATCAATAAGATGTTGGGTGGTTGTGGTGCCATGCTGCTGTTCCTCTGTCTACATAATTACTTCTGTGATACTTCATCGGGATGCCGTCTAGCCAGGCGTTCGGCATGCGCGGCGCGCCCGGTCGCTCGCAGCCGCTCAAGGTAGGCGGGCAACTCACCGCGTGTGTGGAACGGCCCGCCCTCGCGCAGCACCGTCATGAGCGGGTCAATATTGGTACCACTGCGCAGCATCATCTCGTGTTCCCAATCGGCCAGCAGCGCCATAGCGCGGTTCACAACATCAGGCTGTTCGCTGGCGAGGTCATGCTGCTCGTGCGGGTCGGCAGACAAGTCGAACAGCATCAGCGGCTCCAGCGGTTTGTAGCCGTCGTGGTACGTGCGCAGGCACATATAGTTCTCGAAGCGCACGCCGCGCTGCACAGCCCACGCGCCCTGGCTGGTCACAAGCATGTCGCGGCCCTGCACTTGTCCAGCATGGAATGTGGTGGTGAACGGCTGCCCATCCCAAACATCTGGTACCTGCCCGCCCGCCAGTTCAATCAGCGTCGCGGCCCAATCGAAGTGATAATGCAGCGCCTGGTCTACACGCGGCGTGTCGGTCAGGCCGGGCCAGCCCACAATCAGCGGCACGCGGCACGTGCAATCATCGGCGGTCTGATGGTCGCCCCACACATTCAACTCGCCCTGATTCTCGCCGTGGTCGGCACTGATCATGATGATCGTGTCGTCATAAATGCCGGCTTCCTTCAGCGCATCAACCAGGTAGCCGACATGCGTGTCGGTGTAGCGAACGCCAATGTCATAGCCGTCGATCCACTGACGCAGAGCGTCCATGCTGTCGATCTGCGCGGGCATGGGATAGCGCTCGTGAAACGTCTCGTAGCCGTAACCGGCCGGCTCCTGCGCGCTATGCGGGCCGAAGCTGTTCCAGCGTTCCTGGCGCATCTCCTCGGTCATCCAGTCCGGCAGCGGATCGTCAGCAAACGGGTTGCCGAACTCCTCCGGCGCACGGTAGGGCGTGTGCGGATCCCAGTAGTTGACATGCAGGAACCAGTTGTCGCGCGAGGCGTTGCGCGCAAGCCAGTCCAGCGCGTAGGGCGTGACCTGTTCGGCGCGGTCCATGCCGTTGAAGCCCGGGTTCATGATCTCGTTGAAGCCAGCGTACCAGTGCCAGGCGGCGTGGCGCTCGCCAAACGAGCTTACCGTGGCAGTGTACAATCCTGCCTTGCGCAGCGCGTTCATCCAGCCGCTGGTGCCAAACAGATCGCGGAAGCCGCGCGTTGGCCCTTCCACAAACGGCGTGGCTGCCGTGCCGCCATGCCCGACTACTCCGGTGTGGAAGCCACAGCGCCCGCTCCACAGCGCCGTGCGCGAGGGCAAACACGGCGCGTCAGACACGTACACGTTGTCGAAACGTACTGCTTGCTGGGCAAGCGCGTCGATGTTGGGGCTGGTGTTGCGGTGGTAGCCGTAGCAGCCCAGGTGGTCGGGTCGCAGGCTGTCGATGTCGATGTACAGAATACGCATGGGGTTCCTCCATAAACGACTGTGCAGCTGTCAACTGAGCTGCCATTCATCGATCCCAAAAGCTTGGTCATCCACTCTCTTCCATCAGCCCACACTACGCGCCATGGCACTTCTTGAATTTACGCCCGCTGCCACATGGACATGGGTCGTTGCGGCCCGCCTGGGCGAACCGGCGGCGCTCGGCAGCATCTTCCTGCGCCAGCACGCCCATGATGTTGGCGGGCGCGCGCCCGGCGTGTAGTTCGTCGGCCATGAAGCGCATGGGGCGGTCGATGTGCGTGAAAAAGGCTTTGAACCCGTCGCACAGCCAGTTCAGGCCCGGCTCGCCGTCGGGCGTGTGAAGCACGCGATCCTTGGGGCAGCCGCCGTTGCACACAAAGCGCACCTCGCATGCGCGGCACATCTGCGGCAGCGAATCACGCTTATCGAGGCCGAACTGGAGCTGTTGGTCGGAAGCTACAAGTTCGATTAATGGTTTGTCCAACAGGTTGCCAAGCTTGTGGGCCGGTTCGACGTAATGGTCGCACGAGTACACATCGCCGTTATGCTCCAACGCCAGCGCCGCGCCGCAGGTTTCCTCGAACACGCACAGGCCCGGACGCTGCCCCAGCCATGCCGCCAGCGCCACATCGAAAATCTGCACGAACATACGCCCGACATCGCGCCGCACCCACTCATCAAAGACAGCGATCAGGAATTGGCCGTATTGCTCGCCAGTGACCGAGCGCGGGCGCACCTGCTCGCCCTCCTGAAATCCAGTGTCATTGTCGCGCTCGACGATCGGGATGAATTGCAGAAACTGCGTGCCGACTTCGTCGCGCATGAAGCGATAGACTTCAAGCGGGTGCTCGGCGTTGCCAGCGTGGAGCGTGGTCAGAATATTGAACTCGACGCCGTGCTTTTTGAGCAGGTTGATGCCAGCCATGACCTTATCGAAGGTGGGATGGCCGCCCTTATCAACGCGATAAATGTCATGGAGATGGCGCGGCCCGTCAAGGCTGACGCCAATTAGAAAGCCATGCTGCTTGAAGAAGCGGCACCAGTCATCGGTCAGCAGCGTGGCATTGGTTTGCAGCGCGTTCTGGATTCGCATGCCGGGCTTACGATACTGCTGCTGCAACGCCAGTGCCCGCTCAAAGAATGGCAACCCCATCAGCGTCGGCTCGCCACCCTGCCATGCAAACGTCACCTCTGGCACGCGCTGCGCCGCAATGTATTGGCGAGTATACTCTTCCAGCAATTCGTCCGCCATGCGGAAGCGGCTGCCGGGATACAGCATCTCCTTGGAGAGAAAGTAGCAGTAGGCGCAGTCCAGGTTGCAAATCGCGCCGCGTGGTTTGGTCATGAGATGAAAGGCAGGCGGCGCGGTGTTACGCGGCGGAGGGGCAACTATCTGGGTCATCTGACCTTCCTTGGGTTATACGAATAACGCATGTATAGCACTTCCATAACGCTTTTGTCAACATGGCGATAGCTTTGTAGTATTGCTCCGTTAAGCTCACTAGTTGTCTGATGTGCTGTAGAATAGACACAACGCGGTATAGGATCAGGATTCCCATGGCAAGGTGAACGATGCCACTAAACATTCCACGCAATGTTGTCCTCGTATCCGGCGCACCGGGCGTCGGCAAAACGACGATTGCCCAGCCGCTCGCGGCCATGCTCGGCTTTGCGCTGCTTTCCAAAGACACCATCAAGGAAGCGCTATTCGACGCGCTCGACGGCCAGCCCGACGACCTGGCATTCTCACGGAAGATTGGCGGGGCAGCGATGGAGGTGCTCTGGACACTGGCGGCGCAGTGTCCGCATGTCGTGCTCGAAGCAAATTTTCGGCCCAAGAGCGCGTATGAGCGGGCAAAGATTGCCGCGCTCTCCGACCATCTTGTCGAGGTGTACTGTTGGTGCCCGCCAGAAGAAGTGGCGCGCCGCTTTGCCGAACGCGCTATCACAGCGCGCCACCATCCCGCGCATGTCCTCAAAGAACTCACGCCTGACATGCTGGCGGAGTACGATCGTCCGGTTGGCATCGGCGCCGTGATCGAGGTCGATACCAGCAGTCCCGTAGATATGGAAGCGCTCGTGCGCCATGTTCGTATGGCTCTCGCAGCAACATAGCGCATCCCATGTCCCCTTGCTGTGCAAGACCAATGCACTATTGTTCTTCGCCTTTTTCGTTTGTACAATAAAGGTAGTTCGCGCGCAACCTGTGCGCAATGGTTGCGTATATCATCATGAAACATTGACGCCGACATTGTCGCTACACACAGGAGAAATGTATGGCTCTGCTCGATCTTGTTGAATACCTCGACCCAACCGGCAATGTGCTGGCGGCGCGCGTGCCCGCCGAAGGCTCCGGCGAACTGCGGCTCGGCTCGCAGTGCGTCGTGCGCGAGGGGCAGATTGCCTTTTTCGCCCGTGATGGCCGTTTCCTCGACATGCTCATGCCAGGGCGGCACACGCTGACGACCGCCAATATTCCGCTGCTGGTTGAGTTCATCAAGCTGCCGTTCGGCAACCGCAGCCCGTTTCGCGCCGATGTGTACTACGTCAATCTCCAGCAGCAAACTGATATGAAGTGGGGCACGCCCCAGCCCATTCCGATGCGCGATTCGCATTTTGGCATGGTGCGGCTGCGAGCGTTCGGCACCTACGTCATTCAGGTGTCTGAGCCGCGCCGCCTGCTGACCAGCGTGGTCGGGACGCGCGGGCGCTACACCGTGCAGGATATTGAAGATCAGCTGCGCAGTTCGATTGTGTCGCGCGTGGCCGACGCGATCGGTGAGCGCATGCGCGAGCGCAAGCTGTCGATGCTGGACCTCGCCACCGAGTACGATGAAATCTCAGCCATGGCGCACGATATTCTGAAGCCTGACTTCGACGCCATGGGCGTGGAGTTGCTGCGCTTTTACATCAACACAATTAGTGTGCCGGAAGCGCTGGAGCAGCAGGTTGATAACGTTGGTGGGGTGGCGGCTATGGGTGGCCTGGATGGCTACACGCGCTTCAAGGCCGCCGAGGCGCTGCAAGACGCCGCACGCGCGGGCGGCAGTAATCTGGCGGGCGCGGGCGTTGGGCTGGGCGCGGGTATGAACCTGGGCGCGATCATGGGCCAAACGCTGGGGCAGGCGCAACAGCCTGCGAATAGCCCGCAGCCCGCGCCCACGACGCCGGAAAATCCCGTTGAAACGCTGAAGAATCTCAAAGCCATGCGCGACGCCGATCTCATCACCCAGGCTGAGTACGACCAGAAAAAGGCCGAAGTGCTGGGACGGATGTAAGCATACAACGGTAGTTGTGATGAAATTGTCACGCCCAAACCTCGACAGAGGGCACGAAGATGTGTATCCTGAGATTGGTTAAAAACATATTAACCATTCTCAGGAGGACCATCTCCCATGCAACGAACCATTACGTTGATGTGTATACTAATCGTTTGTGTCGCAAGCTCACTTGGAAATGCTCATACAGGCCCACACACGCAAGACGGCAATCAGACAATCTACCTGCCACTGCTGAGCGCGAGCACCCGCTCCATCGCTTCCACTGATGACCTCCAAAAACAGCTCGATGCCGCCCAGCCGGGCGACGTCATTACGTTGCAGAGTTCAACCTACAAGCAAGACGTCACGATTTGCAGGAGCGGCACGGCAACTGCGCCGATCACGTTGCGCGGCGCGGGTGTAGGCAAGTCCATCATTGCTGGCAAGCTGCGCGTGCAGGGTGCCGCCTATGTGGTGCTTGAGGATTTTGATATCAACGCGACCGGCAAAGATGATGCCGTTCGTATCACAGCACCGGCGCACAATGTCACGGTGCGGCGCGTGCATTTGTACGGTGGTACCGGCTACGGCGTGCGGGTCGAGAATGATGTCCATACCGTAGCTATCGAGAACAGCGAAATCGACCACTTCGACTCAGGCAGCAGCGATGCGCATGGCGTCGGCATCATGACTGCCAGCGATGTGTCGGTCCGCGGTTGCAACATTCACCACAACTCTGGCGACGCTATTCAAAGCAATACCCCCGATTATCCTGGCTATAATCGCTTCGCCAGCAACGTGACAATTGAAGGAAACGAGTTACATGAAAATCGCGAAAACGCCGTGGATATCAAAAGTACGCACGGCATCGCGGTGCGCAATAACCGCATGTGGGGCTTCCGCGCCGTTGACTCCTCTGACGGCATGGCCCTCCAGGTGCAATACGACGCGCAAGATGTTGTTATTACCGGCAACCAGATCTGGGATGCGGTCGAAGGTATCGAGGTGACGCGCGGCAACAAAAACGGTAAGGATTATCCAACTGCCCCACAACGGGTCACCATGGCTGGTAACCTGATCCATGATCTTATCAAAGAGGGCGGTGACAGCGCCAGCGGCAGCGGAATCGTTGTGCGCACCAGCGTTGATGTTAAGGTATACAACAACACCATTCTCCACACGGCAGCAGCGGCACTCTACATCAGCTATTCTGCCGAAACTGATCTGCCAACCGGTGTGGATGTGCGCAATAATGTGCTTGAAGGACAAGCACACGACCTGTACTTTGCGCGCGATCCAGGCGGCTTTGCCAACCTGACGGTTGACTACAATCATTACGTCAATAGCCTCGTGAACGGTGCCGCGCTCGCGATCTGGCTCGCTAAGGGTTACGAACGGCATCCCACGACTGGTGCCCCCAAACTCGACCAGGCATTTCAGCCGCTGCCCGGCAGCCCCTTGATCGACAGCGGCGTGAACGTGGGACTTCCATTTACCGGCAGCAGTCCAGACCGTGGATGGGGTGAGTTCATGCCATCCAATACATAACACGAATGCATCGCGCCTTCAGGCCGGGCGAATCGCTCGTCCGTGCTGGCCGGCTCCGAGCGTTGCTCTCTCGCGGGCGGCCATTACTACTCAAACTGCCGCGCCTGCGCTATACTTAGCGCTATGCATACACTGATCATACGCCTCGCCCGTCCGTTTCGCCCGCGTATCGGCTGGGCATGGGCATTGGTCGGTCTAGCGACGGCGCTGTGTATTCCGCTCGCCATCGGAGACGGGCCACTTCAATTGCCAACCGGCACATTTGTCTGGGCTGCCATGCTCGGGTTTGGGTTGGGGCTGCGCAGCGCGCCGCCCGTGCCAGACACCCGCAGCACGCGCCGTCGCGTGCGCGACGCATCCTTCTGGATATTGGTTGAGCTGGCGGGCGCGGTGCTGCTGGCGCTTGCCGCCGAGGATGTACTGCCGCCGCTGCCTACGGTGCTGCAAGACACAGGGGCCTACATACGCTGGTCGGTGGGCTGGCTGCGCGGCAATCATGCGCCTGCACCTCTCAGCCGGGCGGCAATCTCGTTTGCGGAGACGCTGCCGCGCTTTTGGGAGCGTGTGCTGGCCGCGCCAACGAACGGACGGCCCGGCGCGCGCACCATGGTCGATGTGGTCGGCGTAGCGTTGACCTGGATTAGCACGCTGCTGCTTGGGCGGGCGCTGCTCAACGGACGGGCACTGCTCGCATGGCAAATCCCATTTTTACTTACGATTACCCTCATCACGGTGTTCGGCAGTGGCTCGGCGCTGTCGCTGCTGACGGCATTGGCGCTGCTGCTCTTGTTGGTTGTCCATGGCGAGACGCTGCAACGCGAGCAGGCATGGGAACGCGACGGAGCTGATTTTTCTGACGAACTGCGCAGGGATGTGCTGATGGGTGGCGGGGCGTTGGTGATCGCTGTGCTGGTGTTCGCCGCCGCGCTGCCAGCCTGGTTCAATAATCCGCTCGCCAGCAATCTGTGGAACAACGTCGAGACACCTTCCGGCCTTGCAGAGCTAGAAAAGCAAGTTCATACTCCGGGCGGTAAATCGCAAGCCGCGCAGATTGGCTTATCGAACCTGCCCGCACTTTCGCTTGGACAATCGCTTGAGCAGGGGCCGCCCGAACGCGAGGCGCTGCGCATCCATGTAGGCCAACCGCTGCCCAATACGCCCGTGCCGCATTACTGGCGCGCCCGGCTGTTCGACATCTACTCAGGCCGCGATTGGACCACTGACGCGCGTGTGTCAACGCAGCAGGCTACCAATATTATTTCGGACACGCTGCCGGGCCTGATCGTGCAGACAATTGAGGATGTGCGGCAAAGCCACACCATTTTGCCCGCCCTGCCGGACGCATTCGCCATGAACGTGAACATCAATACCGAGCGGCTGCCGGACGGCACAATCGCGGCCATGACCGTGGCTGAGCCGCTCCAGCGCTACCAGGCTATCTCGCGACCGCAGGAGTTTGCCGAGCCGCCACCGCTCGGCACCGAACCGCCCGACCTGAGCATGTATCTCGTTGTGCCGCCCAGCCTCACCTCGCGCGTTGTCGCGCTGGCCAAGCAACTCACCGTTGATGCTCCCACATCGTACCAGAAAGCATTGGCACTTGAAAAGTATCTGCGCACGCTGCCGTACAGCTACCAGGTGACGCCGTTGCCGCCCAATGGCGACGCGGTCGACTTTTTCCTGTTCAATAGCGGCACCGGCTACTGCACCTATTACGCCTCGGCCATGGCGGTAATGGCGCGCAGCCTCGGCATTCCGGCGCGGGTCGCGACCGGTTACTTCACCGGCAGCTACGACGCGGCGACGCAAACCTATATTGTGCATGAAAACGATGCCCACGCCTGGCCAGAATTGTACATCGATGGGCGCTGGCTGGCATTCGAACCGACGCCGATTCGGCCCGCGCCGGCCCGCAACTCTACCGAACCACCTGCTGTTGAGCCGGTTCCGGTGCCCGTCGTCAATGCGCCCGCGCCCAATCGCTGGTGGGTGTGGCCGCTTGTTCTGGTAGCGTCGATCGGGGTAAGTCTGTGGTTGTGGCGTCGCCCACTGCGGCAGCCGCTGCCGTTAGCAATAGAGGTGCAGCAGCAGATCGAGCGGCTTGGGCGGCGGGCGGGCGTGCCATGGCCAAAGGGTGCGACACTTCATGGTACGGTGCATTGCTGGCATCGCGCTTGCCACAAGCGGCACGGGCGATCAGTACGATTGTGGCACTGCTGGCGCGGGCGCGCTACAGCGGGCGGGCGCTCGACGACGATGCAGAATCACAACTCCGCAGCGCATGGGCCAGGGCGCGCGAGCACCTTGAAAAACAGCGCCCGTAGACAGCGCAACCTGCGGTATACTGAACAAGCAACATGCAAGAAGGAGTTACTCATGAAATCTTGAAGAAGTGATAGCTCAGATTGGCAAGCTCGATCAGGAGCGCGAAGACATCTATGCTGACGATAAAGTCATTGGTGCGGAGCACCCGCGCCTCAAAGAGATCGAGCATGAGTTAGCACGGCTGTGGGACTTGCGCCGACGGCTTGAAGCCGCTCGAGATGCCGGTCTGAACGAGATTCCCGTTCCGCCACCAGCTAACCCCGAAGATTTGATCGGGTAAACAGGTATTAAACCTGTTCGGTGTATTATCAACAAGCCTGAATAGTTACCGCATGACATCGGACAGGTTTACTTAAGTATGATCGAGATCGATAACGTCTCCTACTGGTACCCCAACGCCGCCGCGCCAGTGCTTCAGAATCTGTCGCTCACGATTGACGAGGGCGAGTTCGTTGTGGTGTGCGGGCCGAGCGGCTCCGGCAAATCGACGCTGCTGCGGCTGCTGAATGGCCTTGTGCCGCACTTCCATGGCGGCCGTTTCGGCGGCGATGTGCGCGTGTGGGGTCGCTCGACGCGAGCGCACCAGCCGCGCGACCTTGCCGATCTGGTCGGTTTCGTCTTTCAAGACCCGGAAGCACAGTTCGTGGTTGACATGGTCGAGGATGAAATTGTCTTCGCCATGGAAAATCTGGGTCTCGCACCGCGCCTGATGCGCCGCCGCGTCGAAGAAGTGCTCGATCAGCTTGGCATCGCGCACCTGCGCCGCCGCCGTGTATCGTCGCTGTCGGGCGGCGAGCAGCAGCGCGTCGCCATTGCGGCAGTGCTGGCAGCCCAACCACGCGCGCTGGTTCTCGATGAGCCGACCAGCCAACTCGATCCGCACGCTGCCGAGGAGGTGCTCACGGCGCTCCAGAAGCTCAACGACGATCTTGGGCTGACGGTGGTGCTGAGCGAGCATCGTTTGGAGCGGGTGGTGCAGTATGCCGATCGCGTGCTTGCATTCACGACGACCGACGACCGACGACCGACGACCGACGAAGATATACTCGTAAACCCATCGTCCAGCCCTTCGACTTCGCTCAGGGCAGGCGTCCATCGTCCATCGTCTATTAGCATCGGGCCGCCGCGCCAGGTGCTGGCGCATGCCGAAACCGCGCCGCCGCTGGTGCAGCTTGGCCGGGCGCTCGATTGGACGCCGCTGCCATTGACGATCAAAGAAGGGCGGCGGTTCGCTGCCAGTTCGCAGTTCGCAGTTCGTAGTTCGCAGGCGCATCTCGATAACAGCACGGAAATGAACCAACAGACAACTGGCGACCGGCAACTGACGGCTGTGGTGGAGCGCGTCCACTTTGCTTACAGCGAACATGAGGCGCTTTATGACGTGAGCATGGCGGCGTATGGCGGCGAGGTGCTGGCGTTGATGGGCCGCAATGGCAGTGGCAAAACCACACTACTCAAACTGCTAACCGGCCTGCTGAAGCCGCAGCACGGCAGCGTGCGCGTGCTTGGGTGCGATGTCACCCGCATGGCTGTGGAAGACGTGGCGGCGTTTGTCGGCTATGTGCCGCAGAATCCGCACCGGCTGTTGTTCCATGACACACTGCGGGAGGAGCTGGAGTTTACGTTACGCGGACGAAGGACGAAGGGCCAAGGACGAAAGACAGTTGATTTGCCAGACCAATCATCAATCGAAAGCACGCTGGCCCAATTCGGCCTCACCCATTTGGCTGATACTTACCCGCGCGACCTGTCGGGTGGCGAGGCGCAACGGGCGGCGCTGGCGGCAATCACTGTCGGCGATCCAGAGGTGCTGCTGCTCGACGAGCCGACTCGCGGCCTCGACTATGCGGCCAAAGGATCCCTTGGCGGTCAGCTGCGGCAGCTTGCATCTCAAGGCCGCACCGTGATCATGGCAACACACGACGTCGAGCTTGTCGCAGCATATGCCGACCGGGTGCTGCTGCTCGGCGATGGCGAAGTGGTGGTGGAAGGGCCAGTGCGCGAGATATTAGGCGATAGCCTGATCTTTTCCTCTCAGATTGCCAAGCTGTTCCCCGGTAGCGGCTGGCTTACGGTGGAGGACGTGCTGCGCCATGCCGAGGCCGCTCAATGAGCAAACAAGCGACCGTGCGACCGGCGCGCTTCAGCGACATCGCCGCGTTGGCAGTGTTGCAGACACAACTCTACCATACCGAAGCGCCGGGCGCGCTGCACGGGCCGCTTGACCGCCAGCATGCCCTGCTGCGCTATGTGTTGGAAGGCGACCCGCGCGGGCTGCGGCGGCGCTACATCTGGCCGGATGCTCACGATCTGCCAATTGCCACCGCCTCGATCCACCTCCCATCTGACCTTATCATCGGCTTCACACCGCCAGGAACGATGCAGCGCGCGTTCGGGCTGCTGGGCATCGCTGACACACTGCGACTGATCGGCACGCTCCTGCGTGTGTCGCTTGCCTCGAATGGACCGTCGAATCGTAGAGCCGCTTATATTCACAGCGTCGTGGTGGACGAACAATGGCGCGGGCAGGGCATTGGTCGCGCGCTCATGCTGGCGATGGAAGACGAAGTGCGCCAGCATGGCGTGGATACGGTACAGCTGCGGGTTGTGATTGGCAACCGTGGCGCGCGGCACCTGTACGAGCGGTTGGGCTACAAGGTGATTGGCCGAACCCCACGCTGGCTTGATCGTGTCACATTTCCAACAGAGCTCATGGAAAAACACCTCAATCATTGAAGCAAGTTTGGTATAATAATATGGAAATAGCTTATTTTTAAGGATATTGACCATGGCAAAACGTCGCATTTTACATATTGAAAATCCAGAAGATAAAAAAATTTTGAAGACCCGCTGTCGCGAAGTCAAGCTGCCGAATCCTGCGCTCAAGCAACTTGTCGCTGATATGTTCGAGACCATGCACGAGGCAAACGGCGTCGGGCTGGCTGCGCCGCAGATTGGCCTCACCCAGCGCCTCACGGTTATCACCATCCCGCCCGAGCTCGAGGAGCAGCCAGACGGCACGCATGTCGAAGTTGCGCCGGAAGAAAATTACGTGCTGATCAACCCGCAGATCGTGAAGAGCAGCGCGGACGAAGTGGTCGGTCTGGAGGGTTGCCTGAGCCTGCCGGGCTGGTACGGCGATGTGCCGCGCGCCGCGTGGGTCACGGTGGAGTACCAGGATCTGAACGGCAAGCGTCGCCGTATTCGCAAGGCCAGCGGCTTGCTTGGGCGCGCCTTGCAGCACGAGATCGACCATCTTGATGGCGTGTTCTTTACGGAGCGCATGCGCGACTTGTCTACACTGAAGGACTACAGCAAGGAAATGGAAGAAGCCTCGGCGGATGCGTGAAGCACAAGCCCACCGCGCGTTCCAGTACGCTGAGCTAATCACTCGCCATGAGCAATGTATACCCGAGGCATTGACTCTGTTATGCACACCAAACCAGCAGTATCGAGCCGACAGATGCAGAAGCGAGGGCGCGAGCCGGTTGGGCCTGCATGTGTTGGACACTGGTATGTCAGGCACCGCCCACTCAGCTTACTTGACGACGGTGGTCAGGAACCTCCTCACACCCCTCGAACCCTCCTACCATTCCTGCTAGCTCTATCGGCACAAACGGTGAGGAAATCTTTACTGATGGTTGTCGTTTCTTGACTCTAGCACTACTTCACCATTGTATACTCTATGACAAGCGGTGTACCCTTCGCTCGTCTTTCCCACTCCATACCAGTCTTACTGCCCTTTCATGTGGCACCGTGCATCATGCGTTGCAACGCAGCGGTAGCATCCGGTTTGCCATATTCATCTGATGCACAAACGACGCGCCCAACGCTAGAAGGATTTCCAAACGCCGGCTTACCAGAGGAGGAATTATGGTAGTGAGCACTCCAATTGTCGACCAAACAGCACAATCTGCTGTCACCCTGGTCCTGAATGCCCCGCTCTCCGGCTTCCTCATGGCGATCGAGCGGGTCCCAGATCCAGTGTTTGCCCAGAAGATGGTGGGCGATGGCATCGCCGTGGACCCGACGTCACAATCCCTGCTCGCCCCCTGTGACGGCGAGATCGTCCAGTTGCACCCAGCCAACCATGCACTGACGCTGGTGACGGCGGAGGGCGTCGAAGTGATGATGCACATCGGCCTTGACACCATCAACCTGAAGGGCCAGGGATTCACTCCGAGGGTCAAGCCGGGTGACCGCGTGAAGGCCGGCGATCCGCTGATCGACTTCGATGCGGACTACCTCGCTACCCACGCTAAGAGCCTGCTGACGATGATGGTCGTGACCAACAGCGACCGGGTCGCCACTTTTGATCGGCGGTCCGGCTACGTAACCGCCGGACGGGATGTCGTTCTCGATCTGAAACTGGCGGGCGGCGGAACCGCGCCCGTTCTGGAGCTCGGTGCTCCGGTCACGTCGGAGGCGATCCTGATCCCCAACAGTGCAGGGCTGCACGCCCGGCCTGCGGCTGTACTGGCAAACATGGCCAGAAAATATTCTTCCGACATCTGGCTGCAGCGCGGCGATGCCAGGGCGAACGCCAAGAGCGTCGTCAGCCTCATGAGCCTGGACGTGCGCTACAACGACAAGGTGAACTTGCTCGCGCAAGGGCTGGACGCTCAGGACGCTGTCGCTAACCTGGTTCCGCAAATCGCGCAGGGTCTGGGCGAAGAGGGCACGCCCGCACCCGCGCCAGCCAGCCGCATCCTGGCCGAAATCGCTATGCCAGCGCCCGTGCTGCGCTCCGACGATCCCAATCTGCTGCTGGGTGTCACCGCGTCGCCGGGACTGGCCGTGGGCAACGTGTTCCAGGTGCGCCACCAGAATCTGGCAGTGCCGGAGACCGCCGAGGATCCACAGGCAGAGGAGCGTAATCTGGACATGGCTATCGAGAAGGCCAGGCGCCAGCTGGAAGCGCTGCAAGTCCAGCTGCACGGTCAAGCCGACGCCAACAAGGCCGCGATCTTTGCGGCCCACCAGGAAATCTTGGATGATCCCGATCTGCGCGATCCGGTGCGTAGCGCGATTCTCAAGGGTAACAGCGCAGCCTTTGCCTGGCAGCAGGCCATCAATACTCAGGCGAGCCAGCTGGCCAGGCTGCACAATCAGCTGCTGGCCGCCCGTGCCGCCGACCTGCGCGACGTTGGCCAGCGCGTGCTCATGAACCTGACGGGGATTGGGCCCCGCCGAGTGGACGCGCCGGCCAACAGTATCCTGATCGCGGAAGATCTGACGCCCTCGGACGCTGTGAACCTGGACCGGAGCAAGGTGCTGGGTTTCGCCACCACGCTGGGCAGCACCACGTCACACGTCGCCATCCTGGCGCGCGCGCTGGACATTCCGGCCGTTGCCGGCGTCGAGCCGCGCGCCCTGGACATTTCCAACGGCACGCCGGTGATCCTCGACGGCAGCAAGGGCACGCTGCGACTGAATCCGTCGGTGGAGGAAATGGCCCGTCTGCAGGCGCGCCAGCAAAAACTGGCCGCCAAAAAGCAGGCCGACCTGGCACATGCGCCACAGCCAGCCACGACAACCGATCAACATCACATGGAGGTGGTCGCAAACATCGGCGGCCTGGCCGACGCCCAATCGGCTGTGTCGCTGGGCGGCGAGGGGGTGGGCCTCTTGCGCACCGAGTTCCTATTCCTCGATCGCGACACGGCGCCCACGGAGGATGAGCAGGTGCAGGCCTACACCGACATCGCCAGGGCGCTGGGGCCGGATCGGCCGCTGGTGATCCGCACCCTAGACGTGGGCGGCGACAAGCCGTTGCCCTACCTGCCGATCGCGAAAGAGGAAAACCCGTTCCTGGGCGAGCGCGGCCTGCGCGTTGGTCTAAATCGCCCGGAGGTGCTGCGCACCCAATTGCGGGCCATCCTGCGCGCTGCCGCCGCCGGCAAGCTCCTGGTTATGTTCCCGATGGTGGCGACACTGGCCGAGTGGCGCGCGGCCAAAGCCATGTTCGAGGAGGAGCGTGCCAGGCTTGGCGTGGTGCCGATCCCGGTCGGCATCATGGTGGAAATTCCTGCTGCAGCGATCATGGCCGAGCAGTTCGCCCGCGAGGCCGACTTCTTCTCGATCGGCACCAACGATCTGACCCAGTACACGCTGGCGATGGATCGCGGCCATCCCAAGCTGGCGTCGCAGGTGGACGGGCTGAACCCCAGCGTGCTGCAGCTGATCGCCAACACGGTCAGGGGCGCCCAACAGCATGGACGGCGGGTGGGTGTCTGTGGCGGCATCGCCAGCGACCCGCAGGCCGTGCCGATCCTGATCGGGCTGGGCGTGAACGAGCTCAGCGTCAGTGTACCGGCGATTCCCGCCATCAAAGCCCAGATCCGCACGCTCAGTCTGGCTGAATGCCAGAAGCTGGCGCAGCAGGCGCTGAGTCTCGACACGGCTGCCGAGGTCCGGGCGCTGTTGCCCGACCCGTGGGCGGAAGCATCATCGACATATGAAAGCGCGAGGAGGTAGCATCATGGCGATCGCACAGACGACCGTGCCAGCCACCAGCCGCATGTCGAGCCTCGGCAGCAATGCCTTTGGGGTCTTACAGAAGCTCGGGCGCGCCCTGATGATTCCGGTGGCGGTTCTGCCAGCGGCTGGCATTTTGCTGGGTATCGGCGGTGGCCTGCTGGCGGGTGTGGAGCGCGGCACCTTTCCGATCACCTCGCCGTTCATTCTTGGCCTCCTGAAGGTGATGCAAAGCTCGGGCGACGCCGTCTTCGGCGCAATGCCGCTGCTCTTCGCCGTCGGCGTGGTCATCGCCTTTACGAATAACGACGGCGTGGCGGCCCTGGCGGCCACAGTAGGCTATGTCGTTCTGCTGGGTGCCATGTCAGCTGTCGCCGGTATTTTCGGATTGCAGACCGGCACGGTGCTGGGGTTTACGACGGTCGACACCGGAGTGTTCGGGGGCATCATCATGGGTCTGGTGGCGGCGGCGCTGTTCAACCGTTTCTTCCGCATCCAGCTGCCGACCTACCTGGGCTTCTTCGCCGGCAAGCGCTTCGTGCCAATCGCCACCGCGTTTGCGGCAATCGCGATCGGCTTCGTGCTGGCCTTCGTGTGGGCGCCGATCCAGGCTGGGATCAACGGACTGGCCGGCTGGGCAATCAACCAGAATCCAGCGCTGGGTGTGTTTGTGTATGGCATCGTCGAGCGCTCGCTGCTGCCGTTTGGCCTGCACCACATCTGGAACGCGCCGTGGTTCTTCTCGTTCGGCTCCTACACCCCGCCGTCGGGCAAGGCCGTGACTGGTCTCACCAATGTCTGTTTCGCAGGCGATCCGCAACAGGGCGGCATCCTGGCCGGCGGCTACCTGTTCAAGATGTTCGGCCTGTCGGGCGCCGCGCTCGCCATCTGGCGCACCGCGAAGCCGGAGAAGCGGGTGCTGATCGGCAGCCTCATGGCCTCGGGCGCCTTCACCGCGTTCCTGACCGGGATCACCGAGCCGCTCGAGTTCTCGTTCTTATTCGTGGCGCCGCTGCTCTACGGCATCCACGTCTTGCTGGCCGGCCTGGCCTTCCCAATTCTCTATCTACTCGGTGCCCGGCTCTGCTACAGCTTCTCGCACGGGTTTATCGACTACGCCCTCTTCTATGTCCTGGATGTCAAGCCTTGGCTCGTGCTGATCGTCGGCCCGATCTACTTCCTGCTCTACTTTGGCATCTTTTATGGGGCGATCAAGCTGTTCAACTTGAAGACACCAGGTCGCGAGGAGGACATAGCTGAAGTTGCCTTTGCAGGTGGAGCGCCAGTCCTGGCCGACCCACGGCAGGAGTTCTCCCGGCAACTGGTGCTCGCGTTCGGCGGCAAGAGCAATATCAGATCCCTGGATGCCTGCATCACCCGGCTGCGCATCGGCGTGAACGATCCGAATAAGGTCAACCAGGCCAGGCTGAAAGCGATGGGGGCGGCCGGGGTGGTGGTGGTCGGCAACAACATGCAGGCCATCTTCGGCCCGAAATCTGAGAGCTACAAAACCGACATGGACGAGTACGTGAAGGTCGCGGGTCCGGAGGCGGAATCTGTCGGAGACCGATCTCATGACGACCGCTGTCGCAGCGCCGCAGCCGGCAACGGCGAAGCTGCGCGACCCATCGGCCGCGCAGAAGGCGCGCGACTTTATCCAGGCACTCGGTGGCGCCAGAAACATCAAGGAGATCGATGCAGTCGCCGAAACCCGCCTGCGCGTGGTCGTGAGCGACGATACGCAGGTGGACGAGAGTGTGTTGCAGAAGGCCGGCGTGAATGGCATCATGCGGCTACCCAACCAGATTGTGCACCTGCTTGTCGGCCTCAACGCAGATCAATATGCCGCAGAAATGCATGGGCAGCTGGCCGGAACATAGCATGTTGTCATTCTTTCGATAGGTGTCGGAGTTCTGCTCGTTCCGTCGAGTGCATCACCGGCTATTAAGGTACGGTGGCTAATGAACATACGGCATACAGTCAAGCGAATCGGTGTGTTGACGAGTGGTGGTGACTCCCAGGGGATGAACGCCGCCGTGCGCGCCGTCGTTCGTGCCGGACTGAACGCCGGCACCGTCGTCTACGCCATCAATGAAGGCTATCAGGGTATGGTAGAGGGAGGGCCAAACATTCGCCCGCTTTCCTGGTCCGATGTGGGTGGCATTCTCCAGCAGGGCGGCACTATCATCGGTTCGGCGCGATCATCCGATTTTCACACACGCGAGGGGCGGCGCAAGGCGGCTGCCAACCTGCTTGCCAATGGCATCGACGCGCTGGTCGTGATTGGCGGCGACGGCAGCCTGACCGGGGCCAATCTCTTCCGCCAGGAGTGGCTGGAGCTTTTGGACGAGCTGGCAGCTATGGGCACGATTCCACAAGCCATCGTAGATGCGCATCCAAATCTGGCAATTGTGGGCCTGGTGGGTTCCATCGACAACGACATGTTTGGCACCGATATGACGATTGGCGCCGACACCGCGCTGCATCGCATTATAGAGGCTGTCGACGCGATCGCGAGTACCGCAGCTAGCCACCAGCGTAGCTTCGTCATCGAGGTCATGGGTCGTCACGCGGGCTATCTTGCACTCATGAGCGGGCTGGCGACCGGTGCCGACTGGGTCTTCATCCCCGAGAACCCGCCAGATGATAATTGGGAAGCGATGATGTGTGCGACGATTCACGCTGGCCACGCGCGGGGACGCCGTCACAACATGATCATCGTCGCCGAGGGCGCGATCGACCGCCACGGCCAGCCCATCACCAGTGCGTACGTGAAGCAGGTGCTGACGGATCGATTGAGTGAAGACACGCGGGTCACGCTGTTGGGACACGTTCAGCGCGGCGGCACGCCAAGCGCCTTCGACCGGAACATGAGTACGATGCTGGGCGCTGCCGCCGTGGCGCATCTCCTGGGATCCAGCACCGACGAAACGCCCCAGTTGTTCGGCATCCGCGACAACGAAGTCATCCACTCGCCGCTGATGGAGAATGTGCGTAAAACCCAGCAGGTAGCCGAACACATCCGGGCAGGCGACTACGAGCAGGCGATGGCGATGCGCGGCCGTGGGTTTGTGGAGTCCTATGCGATTCTAAAGACGCTTGTGCAGGCCCAGCCGCATCCCGCGCCGGAGGGCCAGCGCCCACTGCGCCTCGCGGTCATGCACATGGGTGGGCCAGCGCCAGGCATGAACACCGCAGTGCGCGCGGCCGTACGGTTGGGCCTTGACCGCGGTCATACAATGCTTGCAGTGCGCAACGGGCTCAGTGGCCTGATCGCGGGGCATGTGGCCGAGATGCAGTGGATGAGTGTGCATGGCTGGGTGGCCCGTGGCGGCGCCGAATTGGGCACGAGCCGCCGCTTACCCGCGATTGAGGAGTACGCGGGCATCGCCGAGCAACTGCACGAGCACCGGATCGACGGCCTGCTAATCATCGGTGGCTGGGTGGGCTACCAGCTCGCCTACCAGCTTACCAGCCGGATTCACGAGCATGCCGCCTTCAACATACCAATCGTCTGCGTCCCGGCCACCATCAACAACGACCTGCCCGGTACTGAGATTACCATCGGCGCGGATACGGCCCTCAATACGATCGTAGAGGATGTGGATAAGATCAGGGATTCGGCAGTGGCGTCGCAACGCTGTTATGTGGTGGAGGTCATGGGCCGCGACTGTGGATATCTGGCGCTGATGAGCGGCTTGGCGACGGGTGCCGAGCAAGTCTATTTGCCGGAGGAGGGTATCACTCTATCAGGGTTGCGGGAGGACGTGGCGGCCATGACGGAAGGCTTTGCTCATGGCAAGCGGCTGGGGCTGGTCATCCGCAGCGAACGGGCCGATCCGTACTACACGACCGCGTTTCTGGCTACGCTGTTTGAAAAGGAGGGCGGTGACCTATTCGACGTACGCCAGACGATCCTGGGCCATACCCAGCAAGGCGGAAAGCCGTCGCCCTTCGACCGCATCCATGCAAACCGGCTGACGGCTATGGCGCTGAACCAATTGATCGAACTAGTGGAGCGTGACGCCGCCCTGGCGCTGTGCATCGGGCGGCAGACGGGGCAGATTCAGTTCACAGACCTGAGCGATCTTCCGGCGCTGATCGAGCCGCATGCCCGTCGTCCGAAGATCCAACGTTGGTTGGGGATTCGTCCGCTCGCCCAGAGCATGGCTCAGTATCGGCCTCCGACCGCGGACAGTCCGGATGATAAGGATGCTCCTCACCAGTAGCACAATTGCCCTCCGTCAACGTTCCGGGCGGATGCGCACCTCGCGCCGCGGGCCTGGGAACCAACGAGGATGTGGATATCGAGGGTATGTAAGGAGGTCATCATGGAAATATCAGGCATCGCTCACAGCCACTACGGTCTGGAACAGCATGGCATCCAGAACATCAATGCCATCTACTGGAATCTGTCTACCCCGATGCTGTACGAGGAGGCTATCCGCCGTCGGGAAGGGCGATTAGCCCACCTGGGGCCGCTGGTCGTGCGCACCGGCCAGCACACGGGTCGCGCGCCCAATGACAAGTTCATTGTGCGTGAGCCATCCAGCGCCGACAAGGTCTGGTGGGGCAAAGTTAACCAGGCCATGGATCCCGATAGCTTTGAAGCCCTGCGCCGGCGCTTGCTCGCCTACTTGCAGGGCAAGGATCTGTTCGTGCAAGACTGCTTCGCCGGCGCCGACCCGGCCTATCGCCTGCCAATTCGCGTCATCACCGAGACGGCCTGGCACAGCCTGTTCGCGCACGACATGTTCATTCAGGCTACGCTGGAGGAACTGGCGACGCATATCCCGCAGTTCACCATCCTCCACGCCCCGAACTTCCATGCCATCCCAGAGCTGGACGGCACACACTCCGAGGTGTTCGTGGTCATCAACTTCGACCAGCAGCTCGTGCTGGTCGGCGGTACCCAGTACGCTGGCGAGATCAAGAAATCAATCTTTACGGTGTTGAACTATCTGCTGCCGCAGAAGGCCGTCCTCTCCATGCACTGCTCAGCTAACATCGGGGCGGATGGCGATGTGGCGATCTTCTTCGGCCTCTCCGGCACGGGCAAGACGACTCTCTCGCCGACTCAGCCCGCACGCTGATCGGCGACGATGAGCACGGGTGGAGCGATCGCGGCGTGTTCAACTTCGAGGGCGGCTGCTACGCGAAAGTGATCCGGCTCTCGGCCCAGGCCGAGCCGGAGATTTACGCGACCACTCGGCGCTTCGGCACGATCCTGGAAAACGTCGCCTTTGACAGCGTGACTGGCCGCCTGAATCTGGACGACGACTCACTCACTGAAAACACGCGTGCCGCCTACCCAATCAGCCACATCCCGAACGCGACGCGGGAGGGCGTGGGTGGTCACCCAACGAACATCATCATGCTGACCGCCGACGCCTTCGGCGTGCTGCCGCCGATCGCCCGACTCACGCCCGCGCAGGCCATGTACCACTTCCTCTCAGGGTACACGGCCAAGATTGCCGGTACTGAGAAAGGGGTAACCGAGCCGCAGGCGACCTTCAGCACCTGCTTCGGCGCGCCCTTCATGGCGCTGGCGCCGACCGTGTACGCTGGCCTGCTGGGCGAGAAGATCGCCCGGCACAAGGTCAACGTCTGGCTCGTGAACACCGGCTGGAGTGGCGGGGCGTACGGTGTGGGTCAGCGGATGGCGATTGCCCATACGCGAGCGATGGTGCATGCCGCGCTCAGCGGCACACTCAACGATGTTCCGACGACACCCGATCCGACCTTCGGCATCGCAGTGCCCAGGGCGTGCCCCGGTGTCCCCGCCGAGGTGCTCGACCCGCGCAGAACCTGGGCTGACCCGGCAGCATATGACGAACAGGCACACAAGCTTGCGGCCATGTTCGTGGAGAACTTCACAGCCTATGCGGATCAGGTGGCACCGGAGGTGCGCGCGGCTGGGCCACAGTCGGCGCAAAGCGCGGTGTAGGCCTGGCGATAGCAAGCGTAGCTCCGAGCGCAATGGGTGTTCTCACCAGCGGGGACGCACCGAGCATGAATGTACCACTGCCGCGCAGTGGTGCGTGGTCCGGGGCCACACTGTCGCGGTTTATGCGAGCAAGGAGGGCGACCAGGGAAGATCGATGGCGGCAGGCGCTCCGCATAATCACCTGAGATGATGTGTGGCCTCATGCAGTTCGGTGGCACAGCGATCGGCACAGCCCACTGCGCAGCATTTCATACCATGGAGGGGCGACTGCTGGCAGATCGCAACTTGGCAGAACAATGGTATCGACCACCTGGACGCCACCCCCACCTGGCGATTATCGGGCTGGTCGGCTCGATCGATAATGACTTTTCGGGCACTGACCTGACTATTAGCGCCGCCACCGCGCTGCAACGCATCACCACTGTACTGGATCAGATCAGCAGCATGGCGGCCAACCATCAGCGCAGAGGACAAAGGAGGTTTTGGACCCGGCACATCCCCGATCGTGGGACCTGACAACGTGCTGGATGCCTGGTAGTACCAGGATCATCCCATTGGGACCAACTGCCACTTGTTCTCTTGCAAGGAGACGGATGAGATACCGTCTTGATTGTCAAGCTGATTTCGGAGTCATGTGGGCAAGGGCCAGCGTCGCGTCAAATGGGCGTCCGCTGGCGAGTACACCATAAGCCAATTGGCGTAGCTTGCGCATCGCTGCACCTACAAGCGCTTTGGGAGCTAATCCACGCGCGGCTAGCCGCGCACAGAACGCCTGGAGCACCGGATTATGCTGTTTGGCCACAATGGTTGGAAAGAACAACGCCCGCCGTTTGCACACGCGTGCCCGAGGTGTACTGCCGTGGGGTCAAGCCAGCATAGGCCGCCACTGCTCGCGCGTCAGCAAAACGTGTGAGGTCGCCAGCTTCGGCCAGAATACGTACCGCGGTGGGCGTGCCAATTCCCGGAATGCTACGCAACAACTCCTGCTGCTTGCGCAGGTCGGGATGACCGTTGAGATGGTCGTTGACGTGTGCGAGGACACATGCAATCTGCTCATCTAGAAAGGTGATGTGCGCTTGGAGTGCCTCGGCCACAGCAGTGGGGTACTCGCCACTCGCTTGTCGGTTGAGTTCGGCCTGACGCTGAAGTTGCAGTGCGTCCAGATGGCGTACGAATGCGCGCAGTTCGCGCAAAGCTGGGTCAGGTGGGGTCCAAGCGGTACGGGTGGCTGCTTCGGCTTGAGCAAAGCGGGCGATCAGCACGGCATCGGCTGCATCGGTCTTGGTGCGACTCAACTGACTTTTGGCGTACGCAGCGATGCGCGCCGGGTTGACGACACAGACGCGATAGCCGGCATCGTAGAGCGCCTGGGCGACATTATCGCTGTACGTTCCCGTGGCTTCCAGACACACCTGAACCTGGCCAACATGCTGAGCAGCACGCCACTGCGCGAGGCGGGCATACCCCGCAGTCGTGTTCGGCACGCTGGTCTTACGTGGGGTCTTGGGGCCAAGGAGGGCAACTGCCAGCGTGTCTTTGGCCACATCAATTCCAAGAAAGGCAGACATCAGCATACTCCTTCTGGGCTCGACTGCGAGCAGTGCCTCAACCGACCGACCTGGTGCATGCGGGCTCTGCTCGTAAAGCGAGCTGGCCACGCGATACCGTTCGGCCTCATCACGGGCACGGCAGGCGTAGGAGCACAATCGCATCCACAGGCTCACAGCCGAAAGGGAGGAAGCGGCTTCACGACGCCTGGCTCGCATCCAACGAGTTCCAGTCTAGCATAGACCATCCGTTCTCGTTATCCTTAAGATACCAGAAAGGAACAATCATGGACATCGAACGAAAGAGCACCAACAAGCTCGCCCTGATCGGTACGGGGATGGTTGGCACCTCATTTGCGTATTCGCTGATGCAGCGCGGCCTAGCGAATGAGTTGGTTCTGATCGACATGGACACTGCCCGCGCCGAAGGCGAGGCGATGGACCTCAACCACGGCTTGCCCTTTGTTCGGCCCATGCGCATCACCACCGGCGACTACCCCGATCTGGTCGATGCTGAGATTGTGGTGATCTGCGCCGGCGCGAACCAGCGCCCCGGCGAGACCCGCCTCGACCTGCTCAAGAAGAACGCCGCCGTCTTTCGCGACATCGTGCCCCAGATCAACGCGGTCAACCAGGACGCGATCCTCGTCGTCGCGACCAATCCAGTCGACATCCTCACCTACATCACGGCCCAGATTGTCGGTTTTGAGCATGGTCGGATCATTGGTTCGGGCACGGTGCTCGACACGGCGCGCTTCCGCTACCTGCTGGGCGCGCACTACAATGTCGACTCGCGCAGCGTACACGCCTACATCGCTGGTGAACATGGCGACAGTGAGCTGGCACTCTGGAGCTTGGTGAACATCGGCGGCGTGTGGTTGCCCGACTTTGTCGGAGCGAATGGGCAGGGTTACGAGCAGGCCGCGCTCGATCACATCTTCGACCAGACCCGCAACGCGGCCTACGAAATCATCCGGCGCAAGAAAGCGACGTACTATGCGATCGGGCTGGGGCTGCTGACGATTGTCGAGGCCGTGTTGCGCAACCAGCATACGGTCCTGACCGTCACTAGTCCGATGACCGGGCAGTACGGCGTGACTGACATCGCCATCAGCTTGCCGACGATCGTCGGCAGGCGGGGGATCGAGAAGGTGCTCAACCTGCCATTGAGCGACAGTGAGGTCGCGGCATTCCAGCATTCGGCGCAGATGCTGAAGGACCGGCTGGCCGAGTTGGAGGGAGGTCAAGTAAGCCATGATTGACCTCCTGCGACAGCAACCGCTGCTGTTGCTCTTCCTTGTCGCCGCCGTCAGCTACCCGCTTGGACTCGTGCGGATCGGCGGGAGCAACCTGGGCATCGCGGCGGTGCTGTTTGTCGGCCTGGCCTTCGGCGCTCTGGACCCCGACTTGAAGCTGCCGGAGATTGTCTACCAGCTTGGCCTCATTCTCTTCGTATATGCCGTCGGGTTGAGCAGCGGGCCGGGCTTCTTCCAGGCGCTCAAGCGCAAGGGGCTACGTGATAGCCTGTTCATTGGCGGGATGGTACTCCTTGCTGCGGCGTTGACCCTTGGCGTCAAGGCCACGCTTGGACTGCAGCCGACGCATACGGCCGGCCTGTTCGCTGGGAGCATGACCAACACGCCGGCGCTGGCTGGTATTCTCGAGTACGTTAAACTCACCTCTCCAGCCGCCACGCGCGACCAACTGCTCACCGAACCAGTGGTCGGATACTCGATCGCCTACCCAGTCGGTGTGATCGGCATGCTCTTGGCGATCATTCTGACACAACGATGGTGGAAACCAAACTATCCCGCGGAGGCGCACCAGCTGCGCGATTTGGGAGCCTCGGCCGAAGCATTCGTGGACAGCACCATCCGCGTCACCCGCCCAGAGATCGCCGGGCAAACACTCAATGACCTGATCGGCAAGCATGCCTGGCGCGTCATTTTCGCACGAAGGAAACGCGGAAATGAACTGGCGCTGGTGGACGGCGGGACGAGGCTGGCCGTCGGTGACTTGGTCAGTCTGACCGGCACTGTCGAGGACATCCAGCAGGTGACAGACTGTCTTGGCACGCGCTCGGACGAGCAACTGAGCCTTGATCGCAGCACGTTCGATATCCGTCGCATCTTCGTCTCAAACCCAGAAGTCGCCTGCGGCGGATCCGCGACCTGAATCTCCAATCCCGCTTTGGTGCCTTGATCACGCGCGTACGGCGCGGCGACATCGAGTTGCTGGCAACGGCCAACACCGTGTTAGAGCCAGGCGACCGGGTGCGGGCGGTGGCCCTGCGCGAACGAATGCGCGAAGTGAGTGAGTTTTTCGGCGACTCGTATCGCGCCCTCAGCGAGATCGATCTGCTCACTTTTAGTCTGGGGCTGGTGTTGGGCTTGCTTCTAGGAGCCGTCCCGGTCCCGCTTCCAGGTGGAGCCGTTTTCCGGCTTGGGACCGCCGGCGGCCCGCTGCTAGTTGGACTCATCCTGGGCACAATCGAGCGCATCGGCCCATTCGTCTGGACGGCGCCTTACAGCGCGAATCTGACCATCCGCCAGCTGGGGGTGGTGCTGTTTCTGGCCGGGGTCGGGACGCGAGCGGGGTACGTGTTTTTCACCACCCTGCTCAGCAGCAGCGGTTTCGTGCTGTTTGTCGCAGGTGCGATAATCACCTGTGCCGTCGGAATCACGACGTTGGTTCTCGGCCATCTGTGGCTGCGCATCCCGATGAGCCTGCTGATAGGTATGGTGGCCGGGCTGCAAACACACCCGGCGATCCTCAGCTTTGCAACCAAACAAACTGGTAACGATCTGCCGAATATCGGCTACGCGACAGTCTATCCGGTCGCGATGATTAGCAAGATCATTCTCGCGCAGATGATTCTCGCGCTGCTGCTGTGAGGATATGGCCGAGGTAATCGCCGGTGATATTGGCCTGCAGCGCTGCAGCAGCCCGCCACTGAGTCAGGCTAATACTTCGAGAAACTGCTGTGGATCAGCCATGTCGCTGCAGAGCGAAGGGGCCAGAGGCAAAGCGAGGGGATCTGTCGCCCTCATGTTGTGTCCGTTGTGGAGAGCCCTATTCTATTATGGGATTAACCAAGGTGCGGTTAAGTTACCAATATTACCTCTCATAAATTTTGCAATGTAATGACACTTATAGAAAGATCAAGTAGAAATCGTACAATGTGTCATTCCGAACGCAGTGAGGAATCTCTCCAGAGAGATTTCTCGCTGCGCTCGAAATGACATGATTGTCCAAGGTTTATTTGATCTCTCTATTAGCTCTTAACACTACCCTGCGTCACCCAACGCTCATTATTTCCTTTGCCGCCCGCGAGCCGCTGCGTAATGCGCCATGCACCGTGGCCGGGTTGCTGGCGGTGACGGTCGCCTCGCCCGCCCAGTGCAGCGCGCCGCACGACTCCGCCAGCACTGCCCGCTGGCTGTGCATGCCCGGCGGCACTGAGCTATAGCCGCCGCGCGCCCACGGATCGCGCCCCCAGTCGGCTACCATGCCCGCTACGAATCGGCGGCGGGCAGCACCCTTGAACATGGCATCCAGCGCCGCCAGCCCGCGCTCAATTGCGCCTTCTTCGCCAAGCGCGGAAAGCCGCTCGGCGTAGCGCCCGGTCGCAAAGCCGGTCAGCAGCGGCTCGCCAGATCGCACCGTCCACCAGACCGGCACCGGGTCGTCGGCGCTGATGAACGTCATGGTGCGCGGCCAGAACACGTCATCGAAGCGCAGCAGCAGTTTCAGCGCCGGGCGCATGGCCAGCCGCCCGATCGCCTGCTGCTTCACGGTGGGCAGTGCTGGATCGAAACGCACCGCGCCGGCCTGAAGCACGGCCAGTGGCAGCGTAATGAGCGCATGGCGGGCATGCCATGTGTCGCCCGTCGACATAACTTCGACCCCGTCCTTGCTCCAGCGTATCTCCTCAACCGCTGTATTCAAGCGAATGTCAAGGCCGTCAGCAATGGTGGCAAGCACGCGATCATAGCCTTCCACAATGCGGAAGTTGCCGCCAGCATCGGTGTCAAGGTTGTATTCATAGGCCAGCGCGGCCATGCTGAGCGTCTCGGGCGCGGCGCAATAGGAGTGCGCCAGCCGCAGAAAGGCAATTTGTGTAGCTAGTGGACTCGTGCGCTGTTCGCGCAGCCAATCGGCTAACGAGCACTCCAGACCCGTGTAGGCCGCGATTCGTTCCTCAAAGGTCTTCACATGGCGCAGGTCACGGCGCGCCTGGAATAACCATGGCCCGGCTAGCCGCCCGCCACCGAGAGCCACCCGTCGTCCGGCCCAGGTGCTCACTGGCACAGCATGACAATCCGCCCGCCGCAGCCAGGTCCAGGTTTCCACATGCGCGCCATGAATGAACTCCGCGCCGCGCTCCACCGGCACCGCGCCGAAAGCATGATCAGTCTGCACCCGCCCGCCAATCCGCTCGCGCGCCTCCAGCACGACCACGCGCTGCCCGGCATATGAAGCGCCCGGGCGGCCGCCAGCCCCGCCGCGCCCGCGCCAATAACCACTGTGTCAATATGTATCCGTTTTTTACTTGCATCCATGCGTAATCATTTTCTCGTATAATAAAGGCATCCAACTTGCAATTTATCAGCACAAGCAAATGTACACATAATAAAGGAAATACGTTGGCGCAAGAGTCAATTCCCGAAGTGAAAGCACCCATTAGCGCGCGCGAACTCGCGTCGCCGTCAGATGGGCGTGCATCTGTTCCTGAGGCTGCCGCCAGCGCACCAGCCCAGCCAATTACCGTAACACAGGCAGTGGTGGATAGCACCACCATGGACGAAAAGACTGACATTCCACCGCCGCTTGCACCCGCAGCGCCGAACTCCTTCAACTATCCATCGGCGGGCACCATGGCGCGCTGGCTGCTGGTGCTTGCTGCACTATACGGTGCTGGCTGGCTGCTCTGGCAAGCCGGCTCGGTACTCATACCATTTATCATCGGCCTGGTGCTGGCGTACCTGCTCATGCCAATTGTCAATCGGCTCAATAAGTACATGCCGCGCTGGCTCGCCATTCTACTAGTGTATATTGGAGGCATTGCGCTGATCGTCGGCGCAATTACCTTTATTGTGCCGCCAGTTATCAATCAGATTGAACAGGCGATCACCAATGTTCCAGATGTTGACAAAATTCGCGCCTACTGGCAAGAGTTGTTGCAACAGTATCAACTACGCGTTCCTGAAGCTATTCGCGATCCAATTAATCAGAATCTAACTAACATATTAAATACCTTGCGTGAAAACTTTGGCAATTATGTGCGACTGGTCGGTGCTTTTCTCGCTGAGCGAGTCCTGCAAGTTATCAATACCATAACCTTTTTAATCGGCTTCCTGATTATTCCAATCTGGCTCTTTTACATCCTCAACGATCAGGATGAGGGCAAGAGCTTTCTCAATACCATGCTCCATCCGCGAATCCGCCCCGATTTCTGGAACGCATGGGGGATCATCAATCGCGTATTCAGCGATTATATTCGTGGTCAACTGCTGCTCGGTTTAGCCGTAGGCGTGATGGTTGGTATCGGACTGTTTATCCTGCGACTGATTGGATTTGAGATCAGATATATTTTACTGCTCTCAATCATCTCAGGGATCACGGAACTCATTCCCATCATCGGCCCGATTATTGGCGCAATTCCGGCAATTGTGCTTGCCTTTCTTGCTCCAGGAGATTCTGTCAGCACAGGATTGGCTGTGATAGCGCTCTATGTTATCGTGCAGCAGCTTGAAAATAACTTACTGGTGCCGCGTATCGTCGGTGAGAGCGTGGGCGTTCACCCAGCTATCTTGACCGTTGTACTCATCGCGATGGGGCAGGTCTTTGGACTGCTGGGCGTTATCCTATCCGCGCCACTAACGGCAATTGCACGCGATCTATTCCTGTACATCTACCGGCGGCTGGGCGGTCAGTCACCCGACGACACTATGCGCAGCATCTCAACCGTTGACAAAGATCCATCTGCGCCGAAAACAGCACAGCCGTCACATGCCTAGTAAGAAATCCCATGTTCACCGTTCGACCAATTTTACACCACTTCATTCTTTGGTTGCTGCTCGCGCCACTCTTTCTGGTTGAGGCCTACGCACTTCGCGAGTTCTTGCAACTTCTTGCGCTCCAGGATCCCAGCCGCACGCAGCAGGTGCAGGCCCAGGTTACCGCCTGGCGCTCTGGCGCTGATGGTATCGAAGTGCGCTATCAATTTCATTTGGATGGCAATCCACAGCAGTATACAGCGACCAGCATCAACGCATTTGGTGGCACGGTATGGGTGCCGATCAACCAGCAGGTATGGCAGCGCGCCCGCCAGCATGGTCAACACGTGATGGTGACGTACCTGCGCAACAACCCATGGATCAATCAGCCAAACGGTCGGGTTGGCAGCCCGCTCAGCGATAGTTTTCTCGCGTGGGTCTTATTTCTGGTGTTTGACCTGCTGTGGATTGCCGAAACTATGTGGATCGTGCGCAACTATGTGCTCTGCCAGGCTGCGGCAGAGCGGCGCGAGGAACGCCACATGCGCTTTTGGCGCAGTGTGCCGGTGAGCTAAAACAAAAAGCTCAGAGATTATTCTCTGAGCTTTCCAATACAAAACGGAAATCTATGAAACCTTCGCTTGCCGCCACTTCAGGCGGCGCGGCTTTGGCTGGTAAAACGGATCGCTCTGTTGGAGGCGGCGGCGCATTTCGAGGCTGCTGCCGTTCAAGAGGCCGCGCGCGAACTGCTTGAAGTCGCCAAGCGAAGCGGCTTTGTCAGCCAGCACCAGCACCCACGCCTCGCGCGTCGTCGGCGCAGGGCCAAACGGATACATATGGCTCGTAATCGCGGTACAGACCTCTTCTGGCTCGCCCTGTTCTGCTGCCCAGCGCGCTGCAATCTGACCATGACTTGTTAGCGTGCCAAAACGCGAGTCGATATCGTGAATCAACGCCGCTCGGACACACACGCGCTCGTCGGCACGCAGCATGCGGGCAAAACGTGATGAATATTTGACCGAGCGAAGCAAATGATCATGCTTGGGAATGCTGTGGTGGATGTGGTCGCGCGTTTCAAGAACCTTGGGGTGGTCAAGCAAATCAGTGATGAAATGCTCCATGAAGAGGTGCCTCCAAAGAGAAATTCCGTAAGAAAACGGTTAATTAATGGAATATAGTATATCGCAGAAAGAAGCACATGTCCACGAACAACGGTCCTTTTTTCGATCAGGACCGCAGCACTGCTTCCGCCGCCGTGTACGGATCGATGTCGCGGCGCGCCACCTGCTCAACTAGTTCGTCCCATTGCGCTCCAGCCAAACGTTCGCGAACCTGCCGCAGTGCTGCTTCCTGCACGATGGACTCGAACTCCCGCGCGGCACGCGCATGCGCGCGCTGCTGCCAGCCGCCGGTGGCCTGAAGGTGCGCGCGGTGCTTGTCGATTGCCTCGGACACTTCGACTACGCCTTCGGCGCGCATGGCAACTGAACGAACAATCGGCACACGCCAGCCGTCGGGCTGCGGGCCGCCAATGTCGAGCATCTGTCGGAGTTGCCGCACCAGCGTGTCAGCGCCCTCGCGGTCGGCCTTGTTGACCACGAACACATCCGCGATTTCCAGAATGCCCGCTTTGATTGATTGCACATCATCGCCCATACCCGGCACCTCGATGACCACCGTGGTATGTGCTGTGCCAGCGATCTCGACCTCGCTCTGGCCCGCGCCGACGGTCTCGACCACCACGATGTCGAACCCGGCGGCGTCGAGCAGCGCCACAGCGTCGCCGGTTGCGCGCGCGATGCCACCTAGCCGCCCACGACTGGCCATGCTGCGCACGAACACGCCCGCGTCGCCGCCGAGCGGCTGCATGCGGATACGGTCGCCCAGAATCGCGCCGCCAGTAAACGGCGAGGTCGGGTCCACCGCCACGATGCCGACCATGCGACCAGATTGCCGCCAGTGCAGCGCCAGAGCGTTGACTAACGTGGACTTGCCCGCGCCCGGTGCGCCCGTCACACCAACTACATGTGCCCGGCCTGTGTGAGTGTAGATTGCACTCATGAGCGCCTGCGCTGCCGGGCCGCCCGTTTCGACAAGCGTAATGGCGCGGGCCAGCGCGCGGCGGTTGCCGTCGAGCAAACGTTGAGCAATTTCAGAAGGTGTACCGAGAGGCATCATGTCTCACGATCAGGCATTCGTGGCCACGTTTTCCTGAATAAAGCGCACGATGTCGTGGGTCGACGTGCCGGGGCCGTACACCGCCGCGATGCCATGCTGCTCTTTCAGAATCCTGGCATCGGCATCGGAGATGATGCCGCCCGCAACCACCAGCACATCGTCCATGCCCTGCTCGCGCAGCAGTTGCATGACTTTCGGCAGCAACGTCATGTGCGCACCGGAAAGGATCGACATGCCAATCACGTCCACATCTTCCTGCAGCGCCGCCTCGACGATCATGCTCGGCGTTTGTTGCAGGCCCGTGTAGATCACTTCCATGCCGGCGTCGCGCAGTGCCCGCGCGATCACTTTTGCGCCGCGATCATGGCCGTCGAGCCCGGGCTTGGCCACCAGCACGCGAATTTTTCGCTCCATTGCGCCTCCGATGTAGCGTTGCCTGTGGTATACGTGAACTTACATTATAGCCTTGTGAAAGGGCGCAGGCAACGAAATAGTGCATTCTAACGCCGTTTATCGCCCGGACGCCGCCAACTAAACAGATTTGGGCGCTGCGGCGTAACGCCGTCCATGTTTGAAAAAGCTTCCTCGCCGGGGCGCAAATTCGGGCGGCTATGTAACCATTCTTCGCGAACAGCGCGCGCATGCACGAACAATTGCTCGATTGCCTCAGCATCGTTCGCTTCCAGTTGGTCGCGTGTGTTGAGCAAAAAGCGCACTGTGTCGTCAATCCAGCGCATCATGGCGACCCGATTCGTCAGACAGATATCGCGGTGCATCTCGACATCACCTGAGGCCAGCCGCGTCAGGTCGCGGAAGCCAGTTGCTGCAAGCGGTGCCATCTCGCGCCATGCCGGGCTACGGCTGGTCGTCTCGACCAGTGCCGCCGACAGCAGAAACGGCAGGTGCGAGATGCCACCGACATAGTGATCATGCTCAACTGGATCGATATAGTATGGCTTTGCGCCAACCTGCCGCACCATGCCATCCACTAATTCGATTGATTGCTGCTTGGCCTGTGGCGAGGGCGTCAGACAATAAATTGCGTCCTTGAACAAATTGACCTCCGCCGATGACGCGCCCGATCGCTCCTTGCCCGCCATGGGGTGGCCGCCAATAAACTCCACCGTGCGCGGCAGCAATTCGCGCGCCCACTCAAGCGCTTGCGCCTTGGTACTCGCCACGTCGGTCACCACGCTGCCATAGGGCACCAGCGGGCCAATAGCTTCCATCACGTCGCGCAGCGCCTGGGCCGGCACCGCGACGACCACCAGGTCGGCTTCTTTGAGCGCGTCCTCAAGGCTGCGCGCCACGCGGTCGATCGCCAGCCGCCCGCGCGCCTCCGACGCAGCGCGCGCTTCACGGTCGTAGCCAGTGACGCTGATATCGCCCAGCGGCGACTCCCGCTCGTCTGCCGTGCGCAGCGCCATGCCAAGCGATGTGCCAATCAACCCCATGCCAACAATTGTGATTTTTATCATGGCGCCAACTCCTTTTTATGGAACCAGAGAGACATGGAGAGTGCAGAGAGAGCACTTCTAAATCTCCGTGTCTCTCTGGTTTGGTATTCTTTGTGTCCTTGGTGTCTTTGTGGTTTCTATTCTACTTTGCCGTTTCGATATAGGCCAAACACAGCATTTCCGTTACAACTAAAATAAGCACAAGCAGGACGAAAGCAATCGGCGTGAGCACGCGCAACCCGGCCATGCCGCCCGCCAGCGCCACCAATGCGCCAATCTCGTGCGCCTGCCGCCGTGAGCGCCGCGTGTCGTACTGGCGGGCGCGCTGCCGGAACAGCCGTTTGCTGAGCGTATATACCAGCGGCATGGCGATGGCCGAAATGCTCCAGAACAGCGCGAGCATGATGATAGTGTACACCGGAATGTCGGGCAGCGACAGGAGCGAGCCGGTGGGCGGCGGCACGAAGGCCAGCGCGTACAAGAGCAGAAAGGTACCGGCCACACCTTCAAAGGCGAGACCCGGCAGCCCAAGCTGGTGCTGCGCTGGCACAAAACTCAGCAGCCCTGCCATGAGCACCAGCACATAGAAAATAATGCGCTCGGTCGCAAGCACGTCCGGGTCAGCACCAATATTCAACGTGAGCAGCATCGCCAGCGCGCATGACCAGCACAAACCAGCCGCCACCGCCAGCAGCATGACCGGGCGGCGCGAACTCATGGAAAAATCGGCGTCGTCTTGCGGCTCCACTGGCGCGGATTGTCGTGTGCGGGTGGTCATAGATCGGCTGGCTCCTCGCCACGGGCAGTGAAATAAATGCCGAGGTATGGCTTGGTCGCCGCGCCCGGAAATGGATCGAGCTGAACAGTTATCTGTTCTTTGTTCTGACCGCGCATGATTCCGAGTTGTGCAGTCTCGCCAGGGTGATACTTTTGCAGCGCGGCGCGGAGATCACGCGCATCTTGTACCGGTGTGTTGTCGATGGAAACAATCATATCGCCACGCTGGATTCCGGCGCGCGCGGCTGGGCTGGTGCGATCCAGCCGGGTGACAAGCACGCCAAGTGGCGGCAGGAGGTCAGATTGACCAGCCATGGATGTGGCAATGGCGACGTTGGCCTGACGGCGGCCCATGTCGCGGCCAACGAACCAGCCGCCCAGCGCACTGAATACACTGCACCATGCACACAGCACAATGGCTCCAGCCCCGAGCCACAGCAGCGTTGTCCGACGATCAAGGTTCAATGCAAAGCTCCGCCTGATAGAGGATTTAATGTCCGTTTGCATTCTACTTGCGCGCTCGCACAGCGTCAAGTTACGTGGCGGCCATGCGATAGGTCATCAGCCGTATTCTTTTCGCAGCAGCGCCGATTGCGAATGCTGTTGCTCCACGTTACAATCCTCGTGCCATGTAGTGAAGGTTGAAAACAACATAGCGTTTATCAAGATTTGTTGGTAGAAAACAGGGATTGCACCGAACATGTCAGATATCATCATCGAGTGGCATATTTTCACGTCGGTCTACCAACCCGCTGTATCTACGCCACCCTTGAATGGACCGACAATGTCTTTTGTAATCCAGCCGCCGTAGAAAGCGCCGGGCTGCGCTTCCACGCGCTCACCATCCACGTAGCAGGCGTCCATGCGGCCTGGGTAGAACGCAACATGATCTTTAATCATACTGAATGCAGCCGCCGGGCGCTTGTAGAACCATGCGACATTCCGCTCAGTTGTGTCGCCGACAGCGACGGTGTAGTACGACGCTGCGCCCTTCCACTCGCAAAAGGTCGTGTTGCGCGTCTCAGTCAAGTATTCCAGCCGCACGTCTTCCGGCGGAATATAATACACTGGCGGGTGGCTGGTTTCGAGCACGCGTTTTGCGCGCCGCGTGTCAGCAATGACCACGCCATTGAAGATCACTTGGACGTGCTTGTCAGTTGCCTCGACACACGGCGGGCGCGGGTAATCCCACACTGACTCCTGGCCAGGGCCGGGCGCAATGCGCTCATAATTACTCATACGTAGCTCCTCTTCTGGTATATCTGTTTGTGAACTATACGGATGATATTCAAAAACAGTTCTGCCTTTCTAGACAGAGTCATGGCAGTGGTGTATCTGGGAGGCTGGAGTATGCTACAATGCCTCGCGGTGCGGCAGAGCGCCACACATCTACAGTTCTTGCTCCGGCTGATAGCAATGGAGGTACGGTACGTCTGATCGCCCTACAAGAGCGTCTTCGGCATGGGGACCCCTGGCCGAGCCTGTGTTTCGCGCGCTCTGGCTCGCGGCGCTTGTGTCAAATATCGGCACACTCATGCAGAGTGTGGCGGCAGCGTGGCTCATGACCTCGCTGACAACCTCGCCGGTGCCGGTCGCGCTGCTCACAACCATGGCCAGCCTCCCGATCTTTCTCATCGGCCTGCCGGCTGGCGCACTTGCCGATGTGGTGGACCGCCGCAGGCTGGTGCTGGTGACGCAGGTGTGGATGCTCGGCGTTGCAACTGTTCTCAGCGGGCTGACGGCGATCGGCTGGATGACGCCGACGCTGCTGCTGGCGCTCACGTTTACGCTGGCTCTGGGCGGCGCACTGAGCGCCCCGGCATGGCAGGCGATCATTCCCCAACTTGTATCCCGACGGCAGCTTGCATCAGCGGTGGCGCTCAACAGCGCAGGTTTCAACCTTGCGCGCGCGATTGGCCCTGCTCTGGGTGGCTTGCTGGTCGCCGCCGCTGGCCCGGCAGCCGTCTTTCTGCTCAACGCCGTATCGTTTCTCGGCATCATGGTTGTCATATATCTGTGGAAGCCCGCGCCACGCGACCTGAGCGCGCTACCCGAACGGGTTGGCAGCGCGGTGGCAGCAGGCGTCCGCTTTGCGCGCCACTCCCCGCCGTTGCGCGCGGTGCTGGTCCGGACCGCAGCCTTTATCTTTCCCGCCAGCGCGCTCTGGGCGCTGCTGCCTGTCGTGGCGACTCATCAGCTCGGGCAAAGCGCGCTCGGCTATGGCGTGATGCTCGGCAGCATTGGCCTGGGCGCGGTGGGCGGCGCAGCCATGATGCCGCGCCTGCGAGAGCGGCTCTCACCCGATCAGATCGTGACAGTGCTGACATTAATTTTTACTGCTGGCACGCTGAGCCTTGCATACATTCCCAACATCGTGTTGCTCAATGCCATGCTGGTGACTGTGGGCGTGGCGTGGCTAACGATTACGTCGAGTTTGAACGTTACGGCGCAAACCACGGTGCCTGCCTGGGTCATGGCACGCGCGCTCGGTGTGTACCTGCTGGTCTTCCAGGGTGGCTTTGCGGGCGGCAGCGCGGTGTGGGGCATTGTGGCAGAGCGCTTTGGCAATCGCGGTGCGCTGGTTGCAGCAGCGGTCATGCTGGTGGCAGGAATTATAACGTCGCTGCGCTGGCACCTGCTTTCTGACGAAGATGTCGACCTCAGCCCATCGCAGCACTGGCCGCAACCGCAACTCGACAATGAGCCGAACGCCGAAGATGGGCCGGTGCTGATCACAGTTGAGTATCGCGTGCCAGAACGGCATCATGAGGCTTTTCAGCAGGCGATGCAAGAGATGCAGCTCATTCGTCGCCGCGATGGTGCAACGCGCTGGGGTTTGTTTCACGACGCGGGCGAGCCGAACCGCTTTCTTGAAACGTTCCTCGTGACATCATGGGGCGAGCACTTGCGCCAGCATGAGCGCATCACTGTTGCCGATCGGGCCGTGGAAGAACGCGCTTTTGTCTTGCAGGAGCCAGGCACCGAGCAGATTGTGTCGCACTTCATTTCTGCGACGAACACCAAGCCGCGCCAAATGAAGCCATCGGTTGAAACCGACGGCTAGCGCATTACCCGCGCCAGCATGAGTCATGCCCGACAGCTGTTACGGCTGCAACTGCAATCGGTCGGTGCTCATTTCTTCCACAAACCTGCGGCTCCACGGCATTGGATGATATTTTACATCGAGCCATGACTGTGTAAAATCGGCGTAGTGATGGCTGCCCGGCTGGCCTGACTGGCCAGTCGGGTGGATGCTGCGACTCTGATCCCAATTGCTCGTATCACAGATCTGACGATATGAGGGCGCGACATAGAACGGCACTCCGGCGAAGCGGCGCGGCGCGTAGCCCATGAACAGCGTGTCGATGTCGCCGCCGGTGCCGAACGGGCCGCGATTGAGCAATTTTGCCAGCCCCGGCACCACACCAAGCGGATGGCGCAAGGTCAGCTTGTGCGCGCGCCCGTACCGCCATGTTTGCACATCATCGCCGAACTCATGGCGCAGTTCGTCCAATGCCGCCTGCCACGCTTCGCCAAGCACGTCATCCCAGGTCCGTTCACCTGGCAGCCACGCATCATCGCGCTGGGCGATGCGCCGCAACGTGCCTGGCAGCGCGCGATTGAGATAGCTCATGCCCGGCAGCGCCGCCAGCGCCCCAAGGCCAGTGACCATGACAAGCGGCCCGGCAATCTCAGCATAGGCAATAGGCATGAGCTTTTCACGCAGCCGCGCATAGATCAGTCCGCCCACACTGTCGGCAGCCAGTTCGCCATCCCAGACGGCCAACGTATCGCGGGCATGCTGTGCTACAACATCATTTACTGGCAGCCGCCCGGCAAATGCGGCCAACTCAAGGCCCGGCAGGCTCCGCAGGTCGGCGTGCATACGGGCGAACGAAGCTTGATCATGATGGTCAGTTTGCTCGATCATGGTGCGAATGCGCGCAGCCCGATAGCCTGACAGCCACTCTGCATGCAGCGGGTGCGGATAGTCGTCGCCGACAATCTTGTTGTTGGCGGTGACAGCGAAGCCCGCCTGCGGATCGAGATCATGCGGAAGCTCGTCGTTCGGAATGAAGCTGGTCCACTCATACTCGCCGGTCCAGCCGGGCACTGGCAGCCGCCCGTCGCCTTTGGCGCGCACGGGGATTGCGCCGCCAAGCGCGTAGCCAAAATGGCCGTCGACATCGGCGTACACAAAGTTCTGCGGCGGCACCGTCCAGTCTGCCAAAGCAGTCCGGAAACTCTGCCAGTCGGCGGCGCGGTTGATGCCCAGCACAGCGGTTGTGATCGTGCCAGGCTCCAGAGCCGTCCAGCGCAGCGCCAGCGCCTCAGTAGATTGCAGATTGCAGATTGCAGATTGCAGATTGCGACGTGGTTGGTTCTCGGTTCCTGGTTCTTGGTTCTGATCATCCGGTACCAGTGGCGAAATCACCGGCCCATGTCGCGTGACGCGCACCTCCTCGATAAAGGGCGCGGCGCGGCCTCGGACGCGAATTTCCTCCCGCACGATCTCGGCCTGCTGCCACTCGGCCTGAAACATGTAGCGCGTCGGGTCGTCAGCATCGAAGCGCTCGATATACACATCCTGCACATCGTTCAGTCCGTTGGTGACGCCCCATGCAATCCGCTCGTTGTGGCCGATGATCACGCCCGGCGCGCCGGAAAGACTTCGCGCCGGTGACGTGGATGTCGCCGCCGTGCAGATGATTTTCGTACCACAGCGACGGCATCTGGAGCGCAAGGTGCGGGTCGTTCGCCAGCAGCGGCTTGCCGCTTGCAGTGCGGCGACCGCCTACCACCCAGGCGTTGCTGCCCTGCGCCATATCGCCACTCTCGGTAAACTGCGCTGCGTCATTAGCCATGCGGAGCGCGTCCTCGCCGAGCGCGGCATGGTAGCGCGCGCCCGTCGGGATCGTCAGCGGGTGGTCGTCGCGGTACAGCGGGTCGAGCGCGGCGGCGCGCTCGGGCCCGACAGCGGCGACGATGCGGGCGCGGAGCACCTCCAATGTCCAGTTCTCTGACAGATTAAGCGCCATGATCTTGCCCCACACCAGCACGTCCGAAACGTGCCATGGGCGTGGGTGGAAACGCAGCACGGTGAACTCCAGCGGCAGACGGCGCGCATGCTGCTCGATAAACGCATTCACACCTTGCACGTATGCGTCAATCTCGGCGTAGGTCGCGTGGTCGAGTTGCTCCGCTTCGCGCTGCGCCACCCGGCTGAAGCCCAAGATACGCACAAACCGGTCGGACGGGAGCGCGACCTCGCCAAGTATCTCGGCCAACTCCCCGCGCGCCAGCCGTCGCTGGAACTCCATCTGCCACAGTCGGTCTTGAGCATGAACGTAGCCTTGGGCCATGAATAGATCAGGTACGTTGGCAGCGTAGATGTGCGGGACGCCCCAGCGATCACGCAGCACCTTGACCGGCGCATGAAGCCCCGGAAGCCGCAACGTGCCGGACGTGCGTGGCAATGGCCGCCGAAGCGCTGCGGCTGCTCCGAGACCTGCCAGCCCTGCCGCGCCAACCACGGCACTCGCCGCTTTAGCAATTCGCGTCAAATTTGCCATCTTGCTTTGTTTATAAATCAGCGGAGAAGTAAAAAAGCAGCAAGCAGAAAGGCTATTACTTCTCTGCTTGCTACTTGCTGCTTTCGTATTTATTCCTGATCAGGCGGGAGCGATGTCGCGATGTCATACACGAGCACCTGCACGTCCAGCCCCTCCTCCATCAGGAGTTGCAGCGTCATCTCCTGCGTGGCAGAGCGGATCGCGTCCTCATCGCTGGCGGGCGCATATGCGCGAATCGAAGCTTCTTCATCCGAACGACGCTTGACGCGAACGACGGCAGCAGCGCTCGCTTCCTTGATGCGGTCCGTTAATTCCGAGATGGCTTCATCAACTGTCATAACGCTTCCTCCTGATCTAGGCGCTTTTTTATGCTGTTTGTTGCGGGTTGGATATGACTATTCACGTTTCATGCGGACATGGTATCATCGTTATACGAACTCAACATACTGCGTCTGACAACGTTCGCCATGGGACAATCTGCACGTGCAAACGTGATGTATTCTCAACTGTTCATGACGCGCCGCAGCCGTGCCACAAATTCGCTCAGGACAAATGCGGTTGCGCCCCATACCTTATGGCCCGAGATGTCGAAGAACGGCACTAGCATATCCATGCCGCGTCGATTCCACTGCTCGACCCGCACGCGCTCTGGTTCCAGTAATTCCCGCAGCGACACCGTCAGCACCGCGCTCACCTCATGCAAGCTCATCTGCAACTGCGGCGGCGCTGGTCGCCAGCCAATCACTGGCGTGATCTGAAAGTTGCTTGGCGGAATGTATAGCGGCGTCAGCGTGCCCCATACATCGATTGTGCGCGGGTCCACGCCAAGCTCCTCATGGCACTCGCGCAGCGCCGTCGCCGCCGGGCCACTGTCACCCGGATCAGTTGCGCCGCCCGGCAGCGAAACTTCGCCGCGATGATTCGGCAGCGTCTCACTGCGTACCGTGAGCGGCAAGCGCACATCGTCGCCCTCGGGGTACAACAAGATTAGCACGCCTGCCGCTCGCGGCATCACACCTGTCGGTGGCCGTAGCGGGCGCGCGAATTCGCCGCTAAGCGTCCGCATGATCAGCAAGTCTTCATGGCCGACAGGCGGGCCAGGCTGCGCCGCAAGGAACGCGAGTTGTTGCCAGTGTTGGGCTGCTTCGTTCACTGATTTATCAGACCAATCGCTCGTCGGCAGTCGTCATATAGCATTGCCAATCGTTAGTTTGCCATCACCCTGCCGCTGGCGCGTCTTTCCCTCTCCCAGTGGGAGAGGGACGAAGGGTGAGGGAATCCTAACAGTGTCAATCTTGAGTCGTTATGGTCCTCGACTGAGCGGCGCGGGCGTCGGTGTGATCGCCGGGACAAAACATGTCTTATTGAAGAGTTGCTGCTCGGTGCCACGCACCTGCACGACCACTGGATACACGCCCGGATCTTCATCGCCAACGGTCAATTGCAATACAAATGTGCCGCTGGGCCGCACCGTGCCGCCGCCAACCACGCGGTCGTCGAACAGCAGCAGCACACCTGCGCCTGCCGGGCCTGTTCCGGTGATCGTAAGCTGCTGGCCTGGAACGCACTGGTAATCAGCCAGCGGTGTGGGGCTCGGCTCCGGCGTGTCGGTCGGAATCTGAGTCGCTACCACTGTTGTGCTGGTAGGGAGAGCTGTGCGCGCGAATGTCGTCGCGGTCGGCGCAATCGTTGCAATCGCAGTGGTCGCCGACGTGCTAGACGTTGTCGTGCTCGTCGTGCTCGTTGTCACGCTGGTCGCCGACGTGCCGAAGGCCGGCTCTGTCGCAGCGGTATTAGTCGCGTCCCTGTCCGCAGGCGAGACATATGCATCGGAGGTCGCCGTTTCCTCTGCCGCAGTATAGGCAAAGGAAGGCTGCGCCTCCGAATATCCCCAGGGCGTGCCGAGCAGCAACACAATGATAATTAACCCAATAACGAGCACTGAAACAGGTGCAAATAAACTATGCCGACGCATGGAAGGAAACCTCATCAAAGATGTAAAATGTACTGCATAAAACGCAAGACGTATTTCCCTTGCATGGCCATGACGTTTTATGTTTTACATTTTACCTATGCCTACCATCTTGTTAGACGGTATCGTATTCTCCTGCACTATACCACAGGCATAGACCGCATGCCAGCACCTGCCACACCAGCGTGCTATAATGCCCCGTATCATTGCTATTTTCCCTGTATTTGGAGCATGTGGATGTCTTGGACCGAGCAAGTTCTCGCCGCGCTGAGCGCAAAGGGCCACCGCGTCACCAGTCCGCGCCGGGCTATTCTTGAACAGATCACTCAGTATCGGCAGCCGTTCAGCGCCGAGCAGTTGTGGACTGACATGAACTCTACGCCCCTGAAGCATGCGGGCGCAATTGGCCGCGCGACGATTTACCGCACGGTGGATCTGCTGGTTGAAGAGAACTGGCTAGCGCGCGTACACTGGAGTTCCTCGAAAGAAACGGCCGCCGAGAGCGAGCATGCCTATGTACCGATCGAGCAGGGCCACCAGCACCACCTGATCTGCAAAAACTGCGGCACAGTGATCGCCTTTGAGGGCTGCGACATCGACGAGATTCTCGGCGGCCTGGCGCGGCGCTTGAACTTCCGCGTGGATGGTCACTGGCTGGAGGCCTATGGGCTGTGCCAGCGTTGCCAACGCCAACCGACGAAGGTGCAGAACTGACCGCCAGTATATCGGCCAAGGGTTTCCGCCACGAAGACACGAAGGCATGAAGTACTCTTTTGAAACTTCATGTCTTTGCGCCTTCGTGGCAAAACGGTAGCCTCTTTCCACCAGAGTTGACTAGCTGCTTTCCGGCGTTTCCACACTCTCATTCGTGTCCTCGATCTCCATCCCACCCCGGCCACGCGGGGCTGCATCGGCATGCCCATTGGTCGGCATGACTGGCGGCTCGGTTTGGCGCGGCTCCAGCGCGGCGTCGAGCACCTCTTCCATGCGCTCCACCGGCACCATCGTGAGGTCGCGACGCACTTCATCGGGAATCTCGTCGAGATCATCGACGTTGCGCTTGGGCAGAATCACCGTGCGGATGCCGGCCCGATGCGCCGCCAGTACTTTCTCTCTGATGCCACCCACCGGCAACACCTTGCCCCGCAGCGTGATCTCGCCGGTCATGGCACATTCTCTTTTACCAGTCGCCCGGTCAGCAGCGAGGCCAGCGCGGTGGTCATGGCGATGCCGGCTGATGGCCCGTCCTTCGGCACGGCACCCGCCGGGACGTGCATGTGGATATCGTGAGTTCTCGTAGAAATGCGGATCGATGCCGATCTTGTCTGACTCGGCACGCACATACGAGAGCGCCGCGCGCGCCGACTCTTTCATGACGTCGCCGAGTTGTCCGGTCAGCACAAAGCCCCTGCTACCTGGCATCGCCGTCGCCTCGATAAAGATGATATCGCCGCCAACTGGCGTCCACACCAGCCCGGTCACAATGCCGGGCCGGTCGATTTGCTCGGACGCCTCCGCGAAGAAACGCTGCCGCCCCAGGTACTCGCGCGCCTTCGCCGCATCCACGACGATTGGCGTATGGTCTTCCGTCGTCCGGCGGGCCACCGCCACCGCCACCTTGCGGCAGATATTGGCAATCTCGCGCTCCAGGTTGCGCACGCCCGCCTCGCGCGTGTACTCCTCAATCGCCACACGTAGCGCGTCATCGGTCACTTCAATATCGGCGTCGGTCAGCGCATGCTCGGCTATCTGCTCCGGCAGAAGGTAGCGGCGCGCAATTTCCAGCTTTTCGCGCACCGTGTAGCCCGCCAACTGGATCACTTCCATGCGGTCGAGCAGCGGCGGCGGGATAGTTTGCAGTGTGTTGGCCGTGGCGATAAACATCACCGGCGACAAATCCCATGCCACATCGAGATAATGATCGCGGAACGAATTGTTCTGCTCCGGGTCGAGCACCTCCAACAGCGCCGACGACGGGTCGCCACGGAAGTCTGCCCCAAGCTTGTCGATCTCGTCAAGCATCATGACCGGATTGTTCACGCCCACGCGGCGGATCGTCTGAATGATCGATCCGGGCATGGCGCCGATATACGTCCGGCGGTGGCCGCGAATTTCGGCCTCGTCGCGCACGCCGCCCAGCGATAGCCGGACAAACTCGCGACCCATGGCACGCGCAATCGAGCGGCCCAGGCTCGTCTTGCCGACGCCGGGCGGCCCGACGAAGCACAGGATCGCGCCGCGCGGGTTAGCAGCCCGGTCGCCAATGCGTTCGCGCCGAATCATGCGCACCGCCAGATATTCAAGAATGCGGCGCTTGATGTCTTCCAGATCATAATGATCTTCGTCCAGCACCGTCTGCGCATGGCCAATATCAAGCTGATCATCGGTGTGGCGGTTCCATGGAAGGTCGGCCAGCGTCTCGATGTACGAGCGGATGATGCCGTATTCGGCGGCGGCAGGCGGCATTTTGGACAGCCGGTCCAGTTCGCGGTTGGCCTGCTCCAGCGCCTCACCGGTCATGCCGGCCTCGTCCACCATGGCGCGTAGCCGCTCGACCTCGGCAACATTTTCATCGCTCTCGCCAAGTTCGCGCTGAATGGCACGCATCTGCTCGCGCAGCACGTATTCACGCTGGTTGCGGTCGATGCCGCTCTGCACCTGCGACTGAATCTCCTGTCCAATCCGCAGCACCTCAAGCTCACGGGTCAGAATCTCGGTCAGCCGCTTGAGCTTGGCGCGCACGCTGGAAAGCTCAAGCACTTCCTGGCGCTCGGCCACGCTGCTACGGAACAGGATGGTCACGGCGATCAGATAGGCCAGCCGCCGCGGATCATCCTCGTTAGTGATTTGCACCTGCAACTCTTCGCTGGTGTTCGGCAACAGTTCCAACATCTGCGTCGCCAGCCCAACGAGGTTGCGCATCAGCGCTTGCACCTCGATGCCATCTTCGTTCTGGTCGGGCAGCACCCGCACCCTCGCCCGCAGATACGGCTCGGTCTGCACAATTTCTTCGATCTTGATGCGCTCGATGCCCTGAATTGCCACCCGCAAGGTGTTGTCCGGCAGCCGCAACAGGCGATGCACGATCGCCGCCGTGCCAATCGTGTAGAAGTCGTCGGCGGTGATCGTATCGGGCCGCTGCTCCTCATTCTTGAGCGCTACCAGCGCAATCAGCCGCTGCCCGACCATGGCGTCGTCGATCAGCCGGATCGATGCTTCCTGCCCCACCGCCAGCGGGGTCACCGTCATGGGGTAAACAATCATGTTGAACAATGGCAACACCGCCAACTCATCGGGAATGGTCATTCCATCCGGCACAGCTTCCGCTGACTGGGGCATGGCTTCCGCTGGCGGTTGCGTGGTATTCATGGTTTCATCTTGTTCAGTCACAAAAAGCACTCCTGCTCAACTTTGTCACGACATACCTTTGCAACGCGTCATCGCTCCTGCACGGAAACCTGCACCCGCTCGCCGTCGGACGGCTTGGGCAGTTCGACGAGCAAAAAGCCATCATCATACTGCGCGGAAACGTGCTCGTAATCGACGGGCCGCGCCAGAAAAACCTCTAGCTCAAACGCGCCATAATTGATGCCCATCTGGTGATAATATTGCAGCCTGTCGTCACGCTGCTCCGAGCGGATGCCGCGAATGTGGAGACTGTGCTCGTCCAGCGCCACCTCGATGTTAGCGTCGCGCATGCCGGGCAGTTCAACCCTCACCACGAACGCGGTGGTCGTTTCATATACATCGGCAGGTGGATGCCACACGTTTTGCGTGCGGGTCACCACAATCATGGATGTCGCCTGGCTCCATTGTCGTTGGAACAAGCGCTCAAGCTGTTGTAGCTCTTGTTGATCGTGCCCTGCCCTACGCCGCAGGTAGATCACACGTTGCATGAAAATGCTCCTATGCTATGCCAAACAATGTTCTACAAATGCGTCATAGTAAACCAGCACATGCCGGGCCACCATGGCCTGGCTCCGGCGCACCCACGCCTGGCTTTTGGCCTTCTATCATGTCACGGTGTCCTGCGCTATAATAGTCAAGCGAACACACATAGAATACAAGGCCATGACTGATATACAAACTTCACAATTAATCAATATTATCTTGCTCGGGCCACCGGGCGCAGGCAAAAGCACCATCGCCGAGGCGCTGATTGATCGCTATGGCGTGGCGCAGATTTCAACCGGGCAGCGGCTGCGCACCGAAATTGCGGCCCGCAGTATGCTGGGACGCGCGGTTGAGCCGTACCTGGAGCGCGGCGATCTCGCGCCCGAATTGTTAATGGACCGGCTGCTGCGCGCCAGCCTTGATTCGCTCGACCCGGAGCGCGGCTTTTTGTTGGATGGCTATCCGCGTACTATGCGGCAGGCGATTGGCTTGATTGGCATATTAGCCGATTATGAACGGCAACTCACTGCCGTGATTGCGCTGGACGTAAGCGACGAAGAGGTGGTGCGGCGGCTGAGCGGGCGGCGAATCTGCGAGGGCGCAGGCGAACCGTTTCCCGTTCATGTGGATGATCTTGCCAGCATGCTCCGCTGCCGTGAGCGCGGCGGCCAGCCTGTGCAGCGCGACGACGACCGGCCGGAAGTGGTGCGGCAGCGGCTCACGGTGTACCATGAAGAAACGCAGCCGCTGCTGGCGTTCTACCGTGCGCAGGGATTGCTCCACCATGTCGACGCTGCTGGTTCGCCCGCCGATGTGGCGCGGCGCACGATTGCCATTATTGACAAGGGCGTAGGCGTGCAGATATGATCTTGCCGCAGAGATCACAGAGATTTCAGAGGAAGATAGCCCGGCTGTGTGCGTTCTGGATGATTGTTCGCTATCATGGTATGTATGCAGCTGTTGTCATCTTCATCTAAACCGCTGTGTGCTCTGTGTTCTCTGTGACTGAACGGGAAAACACTATGCTTGATGCTCCATTGAAAATCCTGATCATGTCTGCCGAAATGGTTCCGTTTGCCAAGACCGGCGGGCTGGCCGATGTCGTCGGCGCGCTGCCGAAAGCGCTTCAATCGCTCGGCCACGATGTGCGGGTCGCCATGCCGCACTATGGCCGGATTGACCGCGACCGGTTTCACCTCAAGGAAGTGCTGGAACCGTACTCCACCCCCATGGACAACCACACCGAAGAGGCGCGGCTGCTCCAAACAACGGTTGCGTCATCTGTTGGCGATGTGCCGGTGTACATGGTGGACAATAGCCATTATTATGACCGCGATGGCATCTATATGTATGAAGATGATGCCGACCGCTTTATTTTTTTCTGCCGAGCCACCCTCGAGGGACTGCGGCGGCTCGGCTGGCAGCCCGATGTGATCCACTGCCATGACTGGCACACGGCGATTGTGCCGAACTGGCTTAAAACGATTTACAAAGATGATCCGTTTTATGGCGCGACTGCTTCCGTATATACCATTCACAACTTAGCGTATCAAGGTATCTTTGGGTATCGCGTGCTGGAGATCGCCGGGGTCGCTGAATATGGTTTTCTGGTTCATCCTGACACACCGCACCTGAACGAGGCGGTTGGATTGATGGGACGCGGCATCTACTACGCCGATATTATCAATACTGTGAGCGAGACCTACGCGAGCGAAATTTTGCAGCCGGAATTTGGCGAAGGGCTCGACCCGCTGCTGCGCGACCGGCGCGACCGGCTGTACGGCGTGCTGAACGGGATCGATACCACCATGAACAATCCCGAAACTGACCCATACATCGCCGCGCCCTACAACGCCGCCGATCTGTCGGGTAAAGTTGAGTGCAAACTTGACCTGCAACGCGAAGCCGGGCTGCCGCAGAGCCGCTCCACGCCGGTGATTGGCATTATCTCGCGCCTGGCAGCCCAGAAAGGCTTCGATTTAATCGATGAGATCATCGAGCCACTGCTGCGCCACCATGATGTGCAGTTCGTTGTGCTCGGCACCGGCGATCAGCGTTATCATGATCGCTTCAATGAGATTCATGCACGCTTTCCACAGCAGGTGCGCGCCTTTCTGACGTTCAACGCGTCGACTGCGCAGAAGATCTATGCTGGCTCCGACATGTTTCTGATGCCATCGCGCTTCGAGCCGTGCGGGCTGGGCCAGATGATCGCGCTGCGCTACGGCACTATTCCGATTGTACGCGCGACCGGCGGCCTGTCGGACACGGTGCGCAATTATGATCCTACAACCGGCGAAGGGAACGGTTTTTCGTTCCGCGCCTATGACTCGATGGCGCTGTACGCGGCCATTGTGCGCGCCCTGGAGAACTACCGCTACCGCAATGTGTGGCAACAACTTATGCTGCGCGCCATGAGCGCCGATCATTCGTGGACGGCTTCAGCACGGCGCTATGTCGATTTGTACCATCGCGCAATCACGACGCATAGCGATCACGCGCGGGCAAATGCATGATGGCGACACAAAACACGCTGCCGCACACACTCTGGTCGGGCCAACACATTGACGCCGCGCATGGCTGGCACACGCCTGATGATAACGCAGCAACATGCACGCTGCTCGGTCCGCAGATCGACGCGCCCGCCGGCTGTACCGAGATTATTCCCTCATGGGCCGCCACCACGCCGAACGGGAGTTGGATCGAGATTGATTTACGGGTGCGGCGGAACGGACGCTGGTCGCCATTCTATCGCATTGCGTTATGGGACGACGCGCGAGAGCATAGCCGCCGCCAGAGCTTTGGCCCGCAGCGCGACGATATGGGCCATGTGGCGACCGATACGCTGGTGCTGCATGCACCGATCGACGCAGTTCAGCCGCGCCTGCTGCTGCATGGCGAGCCGTCGGTGCGGGCGTTGCGGTTGTGTATGAGCGCGACAGTTCAGAGCGATTGCCGTTCGTGGTGCCTAACACCTGTCCGGAGATTCATGTGCCGCTGCGCTCGCAGATGATCTATCCTAACGGTGGCGAGGTGTGGTGCAGCCCAACCTCGGTAGCCATGCTGCTGGCCTACTGGCACGAGCGCACCAACGCGCCGCAGCTTGCGCCGTTTGCAGCGCTCGACGCGGTTCCAAACATTGCGGTGCCGGGCGGTACGATCCAACGTATGAAGGCCATGGCAACTGGATTTTCAACACAGCGTTTGCGGCCAGCTACGGCATGGATGCGTATGTAGCGCGCTTTGGCAGCCTGCGCGAGCTTGAACCGTGGCTGCGGGCTGGTGTGCCGGTCATAATCAGCATCGCCTGGCGCGAAGGCACGCTCCAGAATGCCTGCCTGCCGTCGAGCAACGGGCATTTGTTGGTTGTCACCGGCTTCGACAACAATGGTAACGCCATGGTAGCCGACCCTGCAGCACGCGAGATCGCCCGTGTGCGGCGACTGTACCGCGCCGCCGAGCTTGAATACGCATGGCAGAGCAATTCCAGCGGCACGGTCTACATCATTCATCCACCTGCATTCGCCGTAGCGTAATTTATCCTGATAATACTATTGTTATAACAAAATAATAAAAATCGTTATACTTTTTGGCGCACATGGCACACCCCTTGCTATTAGTCTTATTAATCAACTAACTCTCAACACAGCCAACGATAAAAAACTCTATAGCAGGTCCAGGAGCCAGCCATGAACACCGAAATTGACAAACGCAAGGCGTACATTGAATCAGTTATGAACCGGCTGCGGCGGCATTACGCTGAGCGAACGCCACTGCCCGAGCGCGAGAATGAAACGCTGACATTGCAGATGTTGCAGCGCTTGTATCGCCATGTTATTAGTGAGGGATACGGGGAATAAGGTAGTGCGCCGGGTTGCTGATGTTCCGTAGAGAGCAAGATATCAGCAACCTGGACATGATTGTACAAACACTGCGTCTAAAGGCCCACGAGCATGTCGGCAAGCTGGCGGCACGTGGCCTGGTCAACAACGTTGTTCCACGCTGTAAGCAGTTCGCCGCGTAGTTCCTCGTCTTCCACTGCCCGCGCCGCAAGGTAGCTCTGGGAGCCTGCATTGTCGGCCATGCCGAGCGACGCAACTAGATCGCGGGCCACCATGCCGTCATGCAATGACCCAAGCGCATCTTGTACCTTGATCAATAATGTAATCTGTTCAGCCGCCTGTGAGCCAAGCGCCTCCGCAAAGAACTCCAGCGCGTAACGCAAGCGCTTGCCTGCAATGCGCGCATGGTGCAGCGTTACGTCATCGGCATGCAGCATCACGACCTCGAACGCGCGCAATTCCTCGTAGCGCTGCCACAAGAGCGAGCCTGCACCATCGCGCACGCGCGGTGGCATGCCTGTGAGTGGCGGTTGTGCTAACCCGATCTCAGGCGATGTAAGAAATATAGCGAACTGGCGCACGAATTTCTTGTAGCGCTTCGAGCATAGCTCCTGGCTGAGTTGCTCACGCGCCGCCGCCCGAGACTGTTCGATGGCATGCTCAAGCGGGTCGAGCGACGACTGCTCACTCTCTGACAGCGTTTCGCGATACGCGCGCACATGCTGCAAGAGCACGTCTTGATCGCGCACCGCGCCGAGTGCCCTGGCCACGCGTTTCAACCCTTTGTGAAACCCGTTGATCACATCCGGCGAAAACACTGCATCCACAATTTGCAGCGCGGCGCGGAGTTGCCGTGTTGCGACGCGCATGTTATGCACATCTTCTGGATCGTCACTCTGCGACACTTTCTGGGCATGCCCAAGCATTTTCTCGAACAGACGCCGCAACTCGCGGCGTGCAGCGCTGTGCATCAACGTGTCGCCGCCTGGCTTTACAACATCACGCCCCGCCATGTCAACTTCAACCACAATGTCTGCGCCATCATTATTTGATCCGACATTATTTGATCCGAGCGCAGCGAGTTCTCGTGCTGCGACTGGCCGGAGTTCTATTTCTCCGATTACTTCGCGCCAGCGCTCAGCGCGCTCTTCCACGGCAGCCAGGCGCCTAGCGGTACGACTGCCACCAATGAGTAGCACCGCGCGCCCATCCTCATGCTGCACAGCAATCGGCAGCGAAGCATGTTCGCTCAGGCCGTCTGCCAGGCGGAGCAGCGCCGCCAACTGAAGCGCCAACGCGCGATCACGGCGCTTAAGGCGGAGAAAAGCTGTTTCGCGCTGCCGCCGCAGCTTGCAGCGCTGGAACGCCAGCACACTCGCGATGACACACTGCTCCTCACTTGAAAGATCGTGGAACGGCGCGGCCAGCACCATGTCCCGGCCAATGCGACTGGCCTGCTCGGCGTCGATCTGCATAGCCGCGTCAAAGAAGGCGAGCGCCGTTGCCAGCAGCCGCCATGCGTTACGAGGCATGTGGCTGTGCTCGCTCGCCGCGGCGAACAGCGCCCGCGCGGCGGCATGACGATCTTCAGTGTGTTGTGCTACTGTTGATTGTTGTTTTTGTGCCATATATATTCTACCTTTATGTTGTGCGGGCAGTATCTGAACTTTTGCCACAGAGATCACAGAGTACCCAGAGAATATTTCATCCGGCTACATCTCTGTGGCCTCGGTGTTCTCTGTGGCATAATTGCCGCGATCCAGCAGCGCGAGGCCGCGCGACAGTTTACTGCGCTCTTCCGGCTCAAGCGCGAAGTGTTTCCGTAGAGCCGCCACCAGCGCGTCAAAATCTTCGCGGGTGCCAGTCTCCAGCAGCTCTACCTCGAGCTCGCGGAATGGCTGCACATGGCCGCCGGCACTGATTGCGCCTTCGTCCAAACTAATTTCAGCGACGCGGCGCTGGTCATGCCATGCATACACATGGTGGCGCTGCGTGTCAATCGTCAGGATCGGCACAAGTGGCGCGCCATTGCTGAGCGCGATTGCCCGCTCGCGCACGTCGCTGGCTGGCCAGTGGCTCGGCTGGTCGCTATCGCCGACTTCAACCTCCCATTCATCGCGCTCATAAACGCCATCACGGAAATGGGACTCGCCCTTCAACGTCGCGATGCGCCGGTCGCCAAGGTCACGCACGCGCAAGCCATGCCGCTGCGCCCGCAGCCGCCCGTCTGACGTGTCAAAATAGGTATTATGCTGGTGTTCAGGCTCGATTTCTGCGGCAAGACGAAATGCGCCGATCTGCTCAAGCTGTAGCACGGCAGCAAACATTGTGGCATTGGGGACCACAAATTTCGCTTCAATTTCCATGAATACCTCCTGAATGCAGTATAGCACGCAGCATGCCAGATGTACGAATGAAGAAGAACCACAATGTACAAGCCATATCCATGAACTACGTCTTTCTCCATAGAAGGATCTTTTTTTAAGTATATATGTTTATTTTCCCCGGGCAGCGCATCTGGATGCGTGTGCTATAATAGAGAGCAGTGCAACAAAAGAATTGAAATAGTCTTGGAGTTTGAGGTGAAGGTTACGACCGAACGACGACCGAAGAGCTTGATGGCTCTTGATATTGAAATAGATCGCGCCCAGCTTGAAAAGGGACTCGATCGTGCTGCCCGGCGCATTTCGCAGCGGGTCAATATTCCTGGCTTCCGCAAAGGCAAAGCACCGCGCTTCATCGTTGAAAACTACTTTGGCCGTGGCGCGCTGATGGAAGAAGCTCAGGAAGATTTGATCAACCGCACCTTCCGCGATGCGCTGCAACAGGAGAGCGTCGAGCCTGTGGGGCAGGCCAATCTGGAAGAAGTGCATTTTGACGAGGAGCCGTTCCACTTCGTGGTGACAGTGCCGGTTGAGCCGACAGTGACGCTGCCGGACTACCGCGCCATTCGCGTGCCCGCCGAGGAAGAGCCCGTCACTGATGAGATGGTCGAACAGGCGCTGAATGAACGCCGTGAGCATCATGTGGTGCTGCGCGAGCCGGACGAACCGCGCCCGGCCCAGCAGGGCGACCAGCTTACCGTGCAGATGGAAACGTTTGTCGAGGGCGAGCCGCTGGAGGAGCGCGAGGAAGGCGAAGAAGTGCCCGAGTCGACGCTGGTGCTGGAGCCAGATCGCTTGATCCCCGGCCTGTTCGACGGCCTGGTTGGCATCGAGCCGGATGAAACGCGCGAAGTGATCGTCCACATGGATGCCGAGCATGAGAACGAGCAGGTCCGCGACAAGGACGTGACGTTTAAGGCCACACTGAAGCGGATCGAGAAGCGCATTCTGCCAGATTGGGATGAGTTGCCCACGCTGGAAGAGTCCGAAGGCAGCTTGGACGACCTGCGTGCTGAGACGCGCAAAACGCTTGAAGCGAACCAGCGCCGCGAAACCGAGAACAACACGGTTGATGCATATCTCAAGGAGCTGACCGCGCAGACTGAGTACGACATTCCCGATGCGCTGATTCGGCAGGAAGCTGATTCCATGCTGGAAGAGCAGGCCCGCTCATTCGAGCGCTATGGCATCACGCTCGACCAGATGCTTCAGTTCCGTAATCAGACGCGCGAGGACGCAGCAAACGATCTGCTGCCGCAAGCGGAGGAGCGGCTCAAGACGCGGCTGGCGCTCGGCAAGATTGTCCAGGCCGAGGGCTTCACAGTCGATAACGACGAGATCGACGCGGAAGTGAGCCGCATTATTGAGACGTACGACGAGCAGGAGCGCGACACGGCGCGGGCGCTGTTGAGCAGCCAGCTCCGCTCCACCGTCGCCAACAGCGTGCTGGACCAGAAGCTGCGTGACCGCCTGTTCGCGATCGCGACCGGCAACGCGCCCGAACTCCCGGAGCAGACGGCGCAGGACGACGAGGCTGCCGATGAGACGCCGGCTGGCGATGCGCAAGCAGCCGCCGACACTGACACAGGGTCTGACGATGAGACGTCAGAGTCCACCGAAGCGGTCAACGCGTAAGCCATTGCATGTTGCAGCGCGGCTTGTTACAATACCAGTATGCACGAACCCGTGCAGCAACGGTAGAACTGGAGTAAAACTATGGATTGGGCTTCAATGTACAGAATGGATTGGCGTTCGGAGCGTCCCGAGTCGCTCATTCCGTACGTAATCGAAAGCACCAGCCGCGGTGAGCGTGGAATGGATATCTACTCGCGGCTGCTGAAAGAGCGCATTATCCTGCTCGGCACGCCGATCGAGGATCAGATTGCAAACTTGATTGTGGCGCAGTTGCTGTTCCTGGAGCATGAAGACCCCGAGCGGGACGTTTCGCTTTATATTAACAGCCCGGGTGGCTCGGTTACCGCTGGTTTAGCGATTTACGACACCATGCGCGCGATTCGCCCGGATGTCTCGACGGTGTGTGTCGGCATGGCGGGCGGCATGGCCACGCCGATTCTGGCGGGCGGCACCAAGGGCAAGCGCTTTAGCCTGCCGCACTCAACTATTCATATGCATCCGGCTGGTGGTGGCGCGCGTGGCTACGCGCCGGATGTCGAGATCATGGCGCGCGAGTTGTTGCGCATGCAGCAGCTTACCCGTGAGTTGTTGGCGAAGGATACCGGCCAGACGATCGAGCGGATCGCCAAGGATTTCGATCGTGACCTGTTCATGTCGCCTGATCAGGCGAAAGAATATGGTATTATCGATGAAATCCTGAACCGCGAAGACCTGAGCAACTGGCAAGCCGACAATCGGTAACGTTTTGAATTGCAGATTGCGGACTGTGGGCTGCCGACGCGTGTTGTGGAGCCTGTAGTCTGCAATCTGCATTTTGTAATATATTTGGAGATGTTCATGTCCCGCACACGCAGCAGCAACAGCAATCGCGGGTCCTACGTGTGTTCCTTCTGTGGCCGTGGGCAGGAAGAAGTCCAACGCCTTATCGCTGGCCCCGGCACGATTTGTATCTGCAACGAGTGCGTTGCGCTGTGTAGTGCCATTATCGCCGAAGAGGCCGGCACCCGCGCCGCTCCCAGCCAGCGCGTGACCTCGCATTTGCCGGCTCGTTTACCAACCCCAAAACGTATTCGTGAAAAGCTCGACCACTATGTGATTGGGCAAGATCGCGCGAAAGTGACGCTTTCGGTCGCGGTGTACAATCATTACAAGCGCCTGCGGGCTGGCTACCAGGTTGACGATGTTGATCTCGGCAAGAGCAATGTGCTGCTGATTGGGCCGACTGGCAGTGGCAAAACGCTGTTAGCCCAGACACTAGCGCGCATCCTCGACGTGCCGTTCGCTATCGCGGATGCCACCGCGCTGACCGAGGCGGGCTACGTTGGCGAGGATGTCGAGAATATTCTACTGCGTTTGATTCATGCTGCCGATGGCGATATTGAGCGGGCACAGACCGGCATTATTTATGTTGACGAAATTGATAAGATCGGGCGCAAAGGCGACAACCCTTCAATCACGCGCGACGTGTCAGGCGAAGGCGTGCAGCAGGCGCTGCTAAAGATACTGGAAGGTAGCGTTGCGCATGTACCGCCGCTGCCAGGTCGCAAACATCCTCAGCAAGAATACATCGCGTTTGATACCACCAATGTACTGTTTATCTGTGGCGGCGCGTTTGAAGGGCTCGAGGCGATTGTCGAGCGGCGGGTCGGCGGCACGCGGCGGATCGGCTTTGCGCACGGTGAAGCACATGAAACCAGCGAAACCAAAGCGCGGCTGATTGCCCAAAGCACGCCTGATGACTTGCTGCGCTATGGGTTCATTCCCGAGTTTGTTGGACGCCTGCCGGTGATGACAGCGCTGGAACCGCTTGACAAGGCGGCCATGATCAGCATTCTGACCGAGCCGCGCAACGCAATTGTCAAGCAGTATCAGAAAATGCTGTTGCTTGACGACGTGGAGCTAGAGATCTCGCAGGATGCGCTGGAATTGATTGCCGAGCGGGCGCTGGAAGCGAAGACCGGCGCGCGGGCGCTGCGCACAATTGTGGAAGAAGTGCTGCTGCAAGTGATGTACGACGTGCCGTCAATGGAGCACATTGGGCGCTGCATCATCAACGCCGAAGTCGTCGCCGGTCGCGGCCACCCGATCATGGTTCCGCGCACCGCCGAGCGCACCGAGTATCGCCGCCGGATGGATGAAGCCGTTTAGACCATTGCAGATTGCAGATTTTTGATTGTAGATTGACTTGGTATCTCCCGTAATCTGCAATCTGCAATCTATAATCTTACCGTTATGCGTTTAATCCGTCGAACTTCTGACCGCGTACAAGATGAAACCGCTGCGTCGCGCCGCATTCTGGTGGCCGACGATGATCCATCGATTGCCACGCTAATTCAGGTGACACTGAAAGATCCGCGCTACGAGATTGTGGCGGTGACCAATGGGTTGGAGGCGCTCAAATCGTTCGAGCAGGGTTCGTTCGATGTGATTATCCTTGATGTGATGATGCCGTACGTGGATGGCTTTGAGGCTTGCCAGCGCATCCGCGAGCGTTCGGACGTGCCAATCGTCATGCTGACGTCACGCGATGGCACCGATGACATTGTGCATGGTTTTGAGCTTGGCGCGGATGATTATATCACCAAGCCGTTCAAGACGGTTGAGTTGCTGGCGCGAATCGAGTCGATTCTGCGGCGCGTTGAGGGCTACAAACACCGCGTCGCGCCGCCGGTCGTGCGGGTCGGTGAAATCGAAATCGACGAGCCGCGCCATCGCGTTGCCGTGCGTGGCAAGGATGTCAGCCTGACACCCATGGAGTTTGAGTTGTTGTACTTCCTGGCCGCCAATGCCGGGCAGGTGTTCGACCGTGAAACGCTGTTCCGCGAGGTGTGGGGCTACGATTACGTGGGCGAGACCAACCTGGTGGATGTGTGCGTGCGCCGCCTGCGCGAGAAGGTCGAGGTCGAGCCATCGCGCCCGAAGATCATCGTGACGGTGCGCGGCGTGGGTTATAAGCTGTCAGATGTAGGATAGGCATCCGTTTAGTTGCGCATAATCCTCCTGCGGGTATATGCCTGTGGGAGGTTTTTGTTATTCAGAAGCTGAATACTCACCAACCTGAGGCGCGTTCAGTAACAGCACCGGCTGTGGGACGGGAAAGTAATCCACCGGTGCAAGGGGCAGCCGCCAGTGTTCAATCAAGTAGCGCACCCGCGACGCGTACACGACCGCCGCATCGTTGGGGGTCCAGCCGACCGGCATGTAGGCGAAGAAGCCAAATTGCGGATTGGCGGTAAAGCCGGTCGGGCGCAGCACGCGGTTGCTGCCGACCGCGTGAATGCCGTTGGTGTCGGCCCACAGGTGTTGGTGGCGCGCCCCACGCTCACTCGCGAACGGGCGCATGCTGTACGGGACACCCGGACGCGTAAGTGGAGTGGTCACACCTGCCGCAGTGATGCGTTGCAGAAACTTCTCATTGAGCTGATTATTGTTGTAAATAATAAGATTTTGCTGTGGCTGGCGCAGCGGTTCTGCCGCGAGCGCCACATAGCGATCACCGACAACAATGATCTGCGTGGCGCTGCGCAATGTCTGGAGCGTTGCCCGATCGAGCGGATCGGCATACTGCCAGCGCACTGGCACTTGCCGCCCATTCGACGCATCTATCAGCACATAGGCTTTCCCTTTAACAATTGCCAGAATTAAGTCATTCGTCAGGAACCACAGATTGCTGGCTGCCGGGTCGTTGCCCCAGGCCGGATCGACCGGTAGCGGCTGGCGCACACCGGTCGTGAGATCTCAGGCGGTAGGTGGTGACGGGCGCGGCGTGTTCGGTGATCAGCAGGTAGCGCCCATCGGCGAGCATCGCCTCGACTTCCGGCCAGCGGCAGGCCGGCGCCAGCACGGTGAACTCGGCATAGCGCACCTGTTCGCTGCCCGGCGGGCTGTGGCACTGGAACAGGTATTGCAGGAACAGGTTGTTACGCCCCCACCAGCCATAGCAATAGCCCGTATAGAGCGTGCCGAGCGCCAGCAGCAGCGCCAGCCCGCTCACTAGCGGCCGGCGTGCCCGGCGCGGCAAGGTCGTCCATGTCTGTACCATTTACTCCCTTGTGCACTTGCAGCAGCAATTGTGTTCCTAATGCTATTGTACCAGTGCCGCATAGCGTTGGGAGATAAGTATTTTGTCATTTATATGAGTAACAGGATGTATATCGAGGCAGTAAAGGTTTTAACTTTGTGCCGAAGGTATGGCTGCACACAACATCGAGTATAATAGCTCCTCAGACAACCACAGTGAAAGGATACTGTTCGATGTCTGAGCGTGTTCACGTGTCGCGCCACCCGCTCGTTCAACACAAGCTCACGCTGCTGCGCCGCACCACAACTGAACCGAAGAAGTTCCGCGAATTGGTCCATGAGATCACGCAGTTCCTGGTGTATGAAGCGACCCAGGATCTGGAACTGACTGATGTCGAGATCGAGACGCCGTTGGCGACGATCACTGGTAAGCAGATCGCTGCCAATATCGGCCTGTTCCCGATTCTGCGCGCCGGGCTGGGCATGGTCGATCCGATTCTGGAACTCATCCCGACTGTGCGCGTCTGGCATCTGGGGTTGTACCGCGACCACGCTACGCTGGAGCCAGTGACGTACTACAACAAGTTGCCGTCGCAGGTGGACGTGGACGTGTGTTACGTTCTCGATCCCATGCTTGCGACCGGCGGCTCGGCGGTGGCGGCAGTAGACATTTTGAAGCAGTGGGGCGCAACCCGCATTTCGTTCCTCGGCCTGATCGCCGCGCCAGAAGGCGTGCAGTCGCTCTCGTCGGCGCACCCGGACGTGCCGATCTACCTTGCCGCGCTCGACTCGCATCTGAATGATAAAGGCTACATCGTGCCTGGCCTCGGCGACGCGGGCGACCGACAATTTGGGACGGGGTGACGCAGGAAGAACAAAGAACAACGTGCTAAGAACAAACTGTCTTGGGCCACCTTTACGCTTTGTTTTTGTTCTTTACTCTCTGTTCTTTGTTCTACTCTACTCGTCAAATCACTATGCCAACGTTTACATTTATTGCACTTGTTCTAACGTTTCTGGTCGCCTTCGCCGCCACGGTGCTGCTCATGCCGCCGGTCATGCGACTGTGCATGCGGCGTGGATGGGTGGCGGTGCCGGGTGGTCGCCGCTTGCACGCCCGCGTCACGCCGAACGTCGGCGGCATTGCAATCTACGGTGGCTTTGTGATGGCACTGCTATTCAGTTTTGTGCTGAGCGCCGCCATGCCGGTCGTGTTGGCGCGCACTTCGTTTGAGGTGCTGCGGCTTGTGCTGGTGCTGCTGGGCGGCACGACCATTTTTCTAGTCATGTGGCTTGACGACGTGCGCGAGCTTTCGCCGCGTGCCAAACTTACCGGGCAGCTTGTGGCGGCGCTGATTGCCGTTGGCCCGTACCTGTGGGACCACACCCGCTATCTCAACCCGGCCGGCGACCCGACCGAGGCGCGCGGCATTATTCTGACAGCCTTCAACTTTCCGTTCATTAGCAAAGTGAATTTGTGGGATATCAGCCCGTGGCTAGCGATTGGCGCGACGCTGTTCTGGATCGTTGCCATGGATAACACGATTAATTTTTCGGACGGCATGGATGGTCTTGCAGCAGGTATATCACTCATCGCCGCAATCATGCTGTCGCTGAACGCGGTGTTTCAGCCGCAGCCGCAGTATACGATTGCGATGTTGCCGCTGGCGCTGGCCGGCGCATGCACTGGCTTTCTGGTGTATAACTTCCCGCCTGCGCGTATCTTCATGGGTGATAGTGGCGCGGAATTCCTGGGGTACGCGCTGGCCGTTAGCGCAATTATCGGCGGGGCCAAGCTGGCGACAGTGCTGCTGGTGTTGGGCGTGCCGATCCTCGACGTAGCATGGCTGATCATTTCGCGGCTGATGCTGCGGCGCTCCCCTGCTCATGGCGGTCGCGACCACCTCCACCACCGCCTGCTCGACCTTGGCTTTTCGCCGCGCCAGATTTTGCTGTTCTTCTATACACTGAGCGCCAGCTTTGGCCTGCTGGGCATCTCCGGTGCCGATCAGCGTATCAAGCTGCTGGCGCTTACACTGCTTGGCATGGTGACCGTCGGCGTACTGGCATATGTTGCCCGGCGCACGCGCATGCAGCAGCGCCTGGGCGAAACGCCCACTGCCCAGCGAGGCGAGTGAAGCAGCAGTGTAGTATGGATGCTGTTGTCTGAGGAGAAGCACTCGAAACTGTAATTCACTCAATAGCAGCACGGTGCTATAATAGCCCGGCGAATTGCGACTCTCAGGAGGTACCTATGTTCGTGGGGCATGTCGGTGTTGGGTTGGCCTTGAAGAAGGCGGAGCCCCGGCTCAATCTTGGGGTATTGTTGTTCGCCACACTGCTGCTTGATTTTTTGCTTGGTATCTTCGTCTTGCTTGGTGTTGAACAAGTTCACACGCCTGCCAACTACGCTGATCTCCACTACCTGATGTTCACGTTTCCGTACTCTCACGGATTGCTTGCAAGCCTGCTCTGGTCGGCGCTGGCATTTGCCCTCACGAAAGCCCTCTGGCCGAAGAGCGCAGCGCAAAGTACTGTTGCAGGTCTCGTTGTTGGAGCTGCCGTCTTTTCCCACTGGATCTGTGACGCTATCGAGCATGTGCCTGAGATGCCCCTAGTCGGCGAGAACTCAGCCAAAGTAGGATTGAGCCTGTGGAATCACCTTGGCATTGCGGTCGCTCTGGAGACAGTGCTAGCTTTGGTAGGTCTGGTACTCTATTTCCAGGTATCGCGAGGAGCGAGCCGCGTCACGCGCTATGGCGTGCTGATCCTCACAGTTCTGCTGATCCTGCTCACTATGACGCAGCTCATAGCGACCGCTCCATTAGCTCCAACGGCTGCCGCCATTCAATGGATTGTCTCATCGCTGGTCATCGGCGGTATTGCCTTTTGGCTTGAGAAGAAGCGCTATGTTCCCCATGAGGAGATACGGGATCGCTAACATGTTCGGACATAGCTCGCTGATTGATGAAGATCAAGAGGGGCTTGCTATTTCAAACCTACGATCCAAGCCACGCAATCCACTCGCGCTCAAGCACATCGAGACCCTTGCCGTACACCCCCGCGTAGTCTGCCGATCCAGGCGAGCTATGCCCAGTAACATACACTTGGTCGAACTTGTCGCGCCCGTAGGTAGTGATCAGGAAATCCACAAAGCTGGCCCATTCGTAATACAATGCATTCATGGCCGTGACACCGAGGCCATTGTAATGTGTCGCTAGCGGGTAGAAAAGACCGCTTTGGCGTTGCGCCCGCACGTATGAACGGAAGTCAGGCTGGCTGCCGAGCCAATACTTGCCCGCGCCCCAGGTCGCCGTGCCTTCCGCCAGAATCAAGTCAGCCTGCAAATGCGCCGGGCCGTAGCGGTCCTGCTCAAGCTGATGCACCATTTCGTGCGCCATGATCGCCACGGCACGCTGACGGCTAATGCTGGGGCAGGTAAACACCTGAACGGTGCGCGCATCGGTGTAGGCCAGACCGTGGAGTCCACACGCGCCGTCCTGAATCACCGCTGCCGTGAATGAGGAAGTCGGATGGCTACCGAAGCGCGCCGAGACGTATGCCAGCGCCTGCTTCATGTCACTGGCGAGTGGCTGCCGCTCGTTTGGGTACAGCCCGGCGTCCACACGAAGGTCAAAGGCATCCACCGGCACGACTGCACCAGTGATCGACGCGGGCGGCGCATCTGAGCGAGCGGCAGGCAAGTCCGGCTGCGTCACCATGGGCTGCGGCTGCCAGTGCGAAACAAGCCGCGTGGCTGGCTCGCCCGGGCGCATGATCAGCAACACTAATACAGTGATTGAAACAATCGCAACGAGCGCCATCAACGACGGGCGTGGAAATGAACGACTAAGCATGAAACACACCAGATTGACAATAATGCGACCAATAGTATAGCACGGATGAGCGTTTCATGGGCATAGAAAAGCGCGCCGAGATGTACTATAATTTCACCCAACGACTCAAGCTGCCGGAGCATGGACGTTTTCTGCCCGTTCCGAAATATTCCTGCCTTCGTGTTTCTGTCGGTCCCTTACTTGCAATATTGAGGCGATCATGAGCGCAATTGTTACTGAACATGTGAGTAAACGATTCGGACGCGAACAACGCCCGGCAGTGGACGACGTCAGCTTCGCGGCGGACGAAGGCGCGTTGGTGGTGCTGCTTGGGCCTTCCGGCTGCGGCAAAACCACACTGCTCAAAATGATCAACCGGCTGTATGAGCCGACCGGCGGCAAGATTTTTGTCGAGGGAACCGAGATTAATGACATGCCCGCCACGGAGCTGCGCCGCAAGATCGGCTACGTGATTCAGCAGACCGGCCTGTTCCCACACATGCGCATCGAGCAGAACATTGCCGTGGTGCCGCAGATGTTGGGCTGGAAAAAAGAGCAGATTGATCCACGTATTGATGAATTGCTGGATTTGATTGGCCTGCCGCGCTCGTTTCGCACGCGCTACCCGCGCCAGCTTTCCGGCGGCCAGCAGCAGCGCGTCGGGCTGGCACGGGCGCTCGCCGCCGATCCGGCCATCATGCTCATGGACGAGCCGTTTGGCGCAATCGATGCGATTACCCGCACGCGCCTGCAAGATGAATTGCTCAACATTCAGCGCAAAGTTCACAAGACGATATTGTTCGTCACGCATGACGTTGAGGAGGCGTTGCGGCTGGCCGACAAGATTGTGATCATGCGCGAAGGCAGGATCGTGCAGTACGACACGCCGCTGAACATTGTGACGCAGCCGCGCGATGCCTTCGTGCAGGAACTGGTCGGCACGGAGGACATGCTGCGGCACATGAGTTTGCTGACAGTCTGGTCGGTGCTACATGCCCGCAGGAACGGCGAAGCACCCCAGATCACACCTGCCACAGACGATGAGGTTACCACCGTGAGCGTGAACGAGAACTTGCGCAATGTGCTTTCTGATATGCTGCGGAGCGGCAGAAAAACGCTTACCGTGGTGAATGAGGACGCGCAGCCGGTGGGCAAGATCAGCCTCGACGACATGCGGGCCGCGGTCGCCGGGCATGGTCAGCCTGTCGAAGCAGAGGCATAGCCAGAGCAGACCTATGAGTTTTCTTCAGCCACTTATTCAGGGCTTTCGCTATCTCGTAAGCAATTTCTTCCGTGAGTCGCGCGGCTCGGCCAGCATCGCGGGCTTGTTCGTCCAGCACCTGCAATTGCTTGGAATCTCGCTCGGCATCGCGCTGTTAATCGCCATCCCGGTGAGCATTCTGGTGACGCGCGTGCGCTGGCTGCGCGGCCCGGTTCTGAGCGTGCTGGGCGTGATCTACACCATTCCCAGCCTGTCGATGTTTGTGCTGCTGATTCCTCTTTTCGGAATCGGCATCAAGCCAGCGATCATTGCGCTGGTCGCCTACGCGCAGCTTGTGTTGGTGCGCAACACGGTCGTCGGGCTAAGTGGTATCGACCCGGCGATTCTGGAAGCGGCGCGCGGCATGGGCATGAATAGCTTGCAGCGTTTCTGGCGGGTCGAGCTTGCCGCTGGCGCTGCCGCTGATTCTGGCCGGCGTACGGCTAGCGGCGATCTCGATCATTGGCATCGGCACCATCGCGGCGTTCATCAACGCGGGCGGCCTTGGCTCGCTGCTGTTCCTGGGCGTGTCAACCGGCAATCGCGCGCAGATCGTGGCGGGAAGCATTGCCATTGCTGCGCTCTCCTTTGCTGTTAATGCCGTTCTGCGCATGCTCGAAAAGCGTGCAACCTTTGCCATTCAAGGCGAATAATTCCGTTCTTTTACCCCACTGTTCTGATTATCCAGCCAGAGATTGGTATATATATTGCTACCTGATGTTGCTAGTATGACGTTTTCAGCGCGCAGCTGCGCCGTCAGTAGCGGGCATGCCGACCGGCAGCCTTTTTTATGGCGGAAGCGCGCGTATAATGTTTTGAAAGGAGCATAGTATGCCCTCTGCTGTTCGTTCTTTGTTGCGTGAGCTTGCCGCGGTGCCATACACCGATGCGCCGTTTATCACGCTGTATCTTGACATGGTGCCGGATGGCACCGGGCGGCGGCAGTCGCTCCAGATCTTGGAGCGCTGGCTCGATGATGAGGCCAGCAAGTATTCGGGTGAGCCGGAGCCGCGCGAAAGCTTTGCAGCCGACCGCCAGCGCATCATGGATTACATCAACAACGATCTGGAAACCGACGTGCGCGGCGTGGTGATTTTTGCAGTGCTCGGCCGCAAATGTATGGGGTACAATCCCGCTCCAGGTCCAGGTAGAGACCATGATGGTGAACGACCATTATCCGTATATGTTTGAACTAGCACGATTGGACGACGACAACGAAATATCTGCTGTGGTTCTTGCGACTGGACAGGAAGCGCAGATCATGCTGATCGGGCTGTCCGACATCGAGACCGTGGCGGAAAGCGAAGCATCTGAAAAAATCAAGCGCTTTCAGGCCGGTGGGACGGCGCAGATGCTGTTCCAGCGCCGCACCGACAATCTGATCAAGGCGCACATGCAGGATGTCGGGAAGGAACTCGACCGCCTGACCCGGCGCTACGGCGTGCGGCGGATTGTGTTCGCGGGCAACGATGCGATCAAGGGCATTGTGCAGGACGAATTGCCTGACAACGTCAAAGCCGAGATGATCGACTACATCAATCTCGACCCGCAAAGCAATATCAACGAGGTGCGCGCGGCGGTGGATCCAATCTTTGCACAGGCCGAGCGCGAGCAGGAAGCGAACGACTCCCGCGTGCTTGAGGACCGCGTGGCGACCAAGGGTGGTTTGGGTGCCGCGGGCGTAGCCGACACCGCTCTGGCGCTGAACAAGGGCCAGGTGCATCAGTTCATCGCGCTTCAGAACTTCCAAGATCAAGGCAGCGAGTGTAAGAAATGCGGCATGATCGTGGCGGGTGAGCCGATGCGCTGCCCATATTGTGGCGGCGAGATGCGGCGCATCAATCTGCGCGAGGTGTTTGCACAACGAGCGGTGGGGCAGGACGCCGAGATTCAAATGATCGAGTCAAGTGATTTCCTAAGCCAGCACGAGGGCGTGGGGGCGCTGCTGCGCTACCGCGACGATGTGAGTCAGGAACAGCAATCACTGCCGAGCCACAGCTAATCAAAACACTGGAAGCCCTCGCCCAGCGCGCGCTATGTACCATGCGCTTGCTGCTTCCCTCTCCCATTGGGAGAGGGAATGAGGGTGAGGGCCATTATTTGGCATGAAATGCCCTCTGGAGCGTCTCTACATTTCGTTCGGATTCAGCATCACGTAGTGTATGTGGTCCTCCCACACGCCGTTGATCTTCAAATACCTTGGCGACAATCCCTCATTCACAAAGCCTAGCTTCTCGGCCACGCGCCGGGAAGGTGCATTGCGCGGGATGATGTTCGCTTCCACGCGATGCAACTGAAGCGGGCCGAACGCGAGATCAATGATTGCCGCCACCGCTTCGGTCATGAAACCGCGATTAGCCTGCACCGCGTCAATTTTGTAGCCAAGATGGCATGATTGAAATGCGCCGCGCACAATGTTGGACAACGCCACATCGCCAATGACGCGCTCGCATGCCTCGTCCTCCTGTCGGAAGAGCCACAGCCGCACCGCACGATCCTCGTGCAGCAACTGGAGATCATGTGCAAGGCGCGCATGCTGACCATCAATCGTGAAGTAGTCAGCGCTGAACGTGGGACTCCACGGCTCGAAAAAAGCGCGATTACGCCACACGTAGCCAAATACTTTCGGCGCGAACGCCGGATCGAGCGTGCGCAACGCGAGCCGCGCGGTATGCAGGATAAAAGGATGCTCAATTCGCATGGTTACATGGTTGAGCCACGTCCGTAGCGCGGATTTCAAATCCGCGCCACACGAGCGCCTCAAGCCTCAAGTAGGGGCGACCCGGCTAGTAGTAGGGGCGACCCGCCGAGTCGCCCCTACTACTACATTTACGGCGTAGATGTTGGCGCGGCAGCAGACGCATCGGTCGGGGCGCTTTCTGCCCCGGAGGTTGGTTGCGTGTTGGGCTGCCGAATCGAGCGCGGCGGGCTTGGAAGCGTCGCCTTAAGAATCTGTCCGCCGTTCGCCAGGTAGAGGATCGGCTGCGGCACGCTTTCGTCCAGGTACACCGCTGTGAGTGTGCTCAGGCGCATTTGGCTATCTGACCGTACCTTGATCTGCTGAATGAGATTACCCGTACGTTTATCAATCTGAATGATCCGCTCCTGCTGGGTATCTACCAGAAAGATCGAACCTTCATCTGGCGAGGCGCCCGTGACGAAGAAGCTGGTGACAACCGCGACCGGCGGCTTCATGACCGGCGGCGTGATTTCACGCTCAAAAACATTCGCGGCGTACACATCTATGCGACCATCTGGCTGAAGCAAATACACCTTGCCATCAACCGCAAGGTCGATTGCTGTCTCGGCCTTGCTTTGTCCAAAGTCCGTAATCCATGGCGTGTACAGATCAGCCGGGCGACCGCTAATATACTTAAGCACCTGACCCGCAATGGCGTTGAGGAAGTACAGGTTACCCTCATAGGTTGACAACCGCAGGCGGTTGCCGTCGGGCGGCTTCCATTCCTCGCTGCCACCCAGATTGCTGAAGTTCCAATCATTGCCGTTGCGGAAGGCGTAGAGAAAGGTATTATTTGGATTTTAAGTCACCGCAACAATGTTGTCGGTACGCCATGCCATCGCTTTCGTCTTCCCGGCAGGCGCGCCACCAAGATTAGCGGCCGGAGTGTCCGGCGTCAAATACAGTTCTGGCACACCGCCTTGCTTCGGCACCCGGTACAGCACGCCCTGATTCACATCGAGCGCGTAGATTGAATCGAAGCCTAGCGTGTTAGTGATGCCGTTCGGCGCGGGCGGCACGACAATGCTGTTGAATATCGAGCCAGCCGACGCTTGCGGGTGGCGTGCCACTTCAGTGACATCGTCGAGATACGAGATTTTCTGGATGGCAGACAGCGCAAGATCGTACTGGCGCTGCAATGAAGCATACAACTGCTGATTCTTCAACCGTTGATGTGACCACGCCGTTGGCGCGCACCAGCGCGAGCGCTTCAGCGGCCTTGTCAAGCTGTACTTGCGCGCTAGCGTCATCGGGCGCGGCGCTCACCTGCGCGACGGCGGCCTCGGCCTGTTGCAGCAGCCGGGTAGCCTCTTGCTTGGCCTGGCGATCCATCAGACCTTTGCCGTACACGACCAGCAGCGCCACTGAGAGCACCAGCAGCAGCAACAGCAACCATGGGAAGGGCGGCCCCTCGCGGCGGTACGACAGGCCGGTGCGTCGGCGCACCTTAGGCATGGCGCTTGGCGGCGGGTGGCGCAGATGCCGGCGGCGTCTGTAGCCTGCCAGCGCGCCACCCATCTTTTCAATCGGGCGCAGCAGTTGCTCGCCCAAAGTTGGCTCAAGCGACAGCCGACGCCCATCTGAAGGCTGGGTGCGGTTGTGCGGCGCGCCCATGTCAGGCGTGTCAGATAGGTCCACACGACGCTCCAGCGGTGGCGGTTTTGCCTGGCCGTATTCGCCCTCGCCAAGCAACACAGAAGGGGGAAGTTCGTCATCAATCTGGCGCGGCTGCGGCCTGCCAAGCTGCCCGCGCAGTGGCTGGCGCTCGCGGCGCTCTTGCTCGACCCGCTCATCCAGCGCGTCGCCAAGATCCAGTGGCATGGGCACCGGGGCAGGCATGGGCGGCGGCTCATCTGGAATCTGATCAAGCTGTGCTTGCTCACGCTGGCTATGCTCCTGCCGAATCTCAGCTTTGCGTTGCTTGTCGCGCTGGTCGGGCCGCACCATGAGCACCGCCTCGCCAGTCATGCGCCCAACCCAGTTGCCAATATCCTGGAACAGCACCCGCCCGCGCTCACTCACACCGGAACGACTGAGCGGAGCAGTCTGGGCAGTGGTGCTCAACCGAGCGCGCACGCTCACGATAACACCATGCGCTTCTGGCAAAGCATTCTGCTTACACACATCGAGCAACTGTTCGGCAATCTCGTTTGTGTTAATCGAGCGCAGCAGGTGTTGCATCTGGTCGCGACCCAGAATTCGCGCGAGATTGCTGGAGCATGCCACCACCGTGTCGCCAGGATGCAGCACTGCTCGATAAAACTCTGGCTCGATGGACAGACTTGACCCGATTGCCCCGGGCGTCAGAAGTCCCGTCGCACCGTCTTGCCCATCGTTCCATGATGGATGCATCGGCATAGCCCGCAGCTTGCCGTCTGTCAGCAAATAGGTTTGGGCTGGTTGCGTTTGCGCAATGTACACATCATGATCTTTGATGACGACGCATGACACGCCGACATAAGCGCGCTTTGCGGACGAGGTATTAAAATTCTGCTCGTACAGCACCTTATTAGTGGCCGCAATCGCTTTGCGCAACGATGAGGTCACGCTGTAGGATTGATCATTGTAGAACGCTTTGCGGAGCGTGTTCATCACAAGCTGGCATGCATCATGGCTGCGCGGAACTTCCTGGCTCGTTTCTGCCACAATGTACAAGCGGCCTTTGCGCGCCTCGGGCGCGAATAGCGCCGCTGGCTCGGCAGCCAGCACCATGTCGCTTTGTGCTTGCTGAATTCCGCTTACCAGACCGAACTGACTGGATTGCATATCGTAGGGGGGCATAACCTTCACATTATGTTACTTAGCGCCTCAGGCCGAATTATACCATGAGCAAGCAGCCATATTGCGGCCCCGCGCCCGCCAGGTTGTTTTGGTATAATGCGCCGGGTTTCCACACATACCAAAGAGGAGCACGAAGATGCCGGATTTATCTCGCCCACGCCAGGCAACCTTGTTCGTCACATGTATTGTTGATCAGCTTTACCCGCAGATTGGGCTTGCCAGCGCGGCGCTACTTGAGCGTCTGGGCGTGGAAGTTCATGTGCCGCGCGGATTGACATGCTGCGGCCAGATGGCGTTCAATGCCGGCTACCGTGACGAAGCGCGCTCGGTGGCCGGACGCACGATAGAGGTGCTGCGCGGCGGAGGTGACGTGGTACTGCCGTCCGGCTCATGCACTGCCATGATCCGCCACCTGTTTCACGAATTGTTTCACGGCATGCCACATGAGAGCGCCGCCGCCGAACTTGCCGGGCGCACCTACGAGCTTACCGAATATCTTGTGGATGTGCTCCATGGCACGGATGTGGGCGCGCGCTTCGATGGCACGCTCGCCTACCATGATGCCTGCCATGGCCTGCGCTTTTTGGGACTCGGCACACAGGCGCGTACGCTGCTCGAATCATGTCGCTGGCGCGGAGGTGCTGCCGCTCGCAAGCAGCGAAGAGTGCTGTGGTTTTGGTGGCTTGTTTGCAGTGAAACATGCTGCGATTTCAGAAGCGATGCTCGACCGCAAGGTTGCTAACGTCACCGAAACGAAGCCTGACCTGCTGGTGACAGGCGACGCAAGCTGCATGACGCAGATCGCGGGTGGCCTGAAGTCGCGACGGTTCGCCGGTGCGGGCGCGCCACATCGCCGAGGTGCTGGCCAACATGGTTGACGGGCGGTAGCAAACGAAACAGGACGACCGCATGGCGGCCATCCTGTTTCATTCAACGCGTTTCGTTCAACGTAGCGTAGTTGTTACTGATTGAGATTCACGTTGGAAGGAACCAGCACCTTGTCAATCACATACACGGAGCTATCCGGCGACTCAAAGGCACCTGTTACCGTCGCTGAGTTGTTGAGCTGGATCTGGCCGTTGCTCGTCGTTACATTGATCGGCTGCCCTTCAAGTGTCATGAGCGAGTTCTGCTGCGCAATCTGCGCGGCTGTCAAATTGCCATTCACGACGTGGTAGCTCAAAATGTCCTGCAGCTTGGTCGGGTCGGCCAGCAACTGCTGAAGCACCAGTGGTGAGAGTGACGCAAAAGCCTGGTCGGTCGGTGCGAAAATCGTCACCGGGCCAGCCTGCGCCAGCGTCTGATCTAGACCGGTCAAGCGGAGCGCCGTGAGCAGCGTGGTAAAGTCACCATTCTGCGCAAGCTGCTGAATCACGTCGCTCGCAGCGGGCGAAGCCGTGCTCGCAAGTGCCTGGGATGTGGCAACAATCACTGCCGCAGTTGGACCAACCGCATTGTTAGTAGTAGGCGTAGATGTGTTCGCAAGCGACTGGGATGTGGCGACAATCACTGCCGCAGTTGGACCAACAACGTTGGCGTTGGTGTTCGCGTTGCTGCTGGGCACTGCCGTAGGTGTCCCTGCAATTGCACCAGTCGTCGCCAGCGCCTGAATGGTGGGGGTTGTAAGGGTGATATTGGTGTTGGCGTTAGTGTTCGCGTTGGCGTTGGTGTTGGCGTTAGCGTTCGTGTTAAAGTTGCCGTTCGTATTCAGCGTGCTGTTCGTGTTAAAGTTGCCGTTCGTATTCAGCGTGCTGTTCGTGTTAAAGTTGCCGTTCGTATTCAGCGTGCTGTTCGTGTTAAAGTTGCCGTTCGTATTCAGCGTGCTGTTCGTGTTCAACAGGCTGTTGCTGTTGGTGTTTAGGTTACCGTTCAGATTCGTATTCAGATTACCGTTTGTGTTCTCACCGAGGGTGATCGTTGGCAGACCGGTGTTTGGCGTAGCAGGCTCGGTGCTACACGCGCCAAGCGCGGCAGCTAAAAGTGCAATGCTCGCGAAACCTACGAACTTTCTCATTGTGGTCTTCTCCTTATGTACTTATCCGCTCTGGCACTATACCAAAGCACTGTCTACGGTACCTTCCACGTGTTTCATCGCAGCAGGAAGCGTGCCTACACATTCAGCACGAAGCGTGCCGATGTGCGGATGTGTGCATGATGAAGCACCATGTGCAATAATAGCTCAAGCGCCATGTATACATAGAGGTAAGCCCAATGGCTGTACAACAGATATCTTTTCACGATCGGGTTGATCATGCGCTCGGGAGCCAAACGCTTCAGACAGCGCTTAGCCGCGCGACGACGCGCTTTATCGCCAATCGGGCCGGCGCGCTCAGCGCGTTGAACGATTCAGACATGCTGCGCGATCAGGCGCGTGCCATCCGTGCCAGGGCGCTGAGCCGGCTGGATGAGATGCTGACGCGGCTGGCCGACAATGTCGAAGCGCATGGCGGCCATGTCTGCTGGGCGACCGACGCCGAGGCAGCGCGCCAGTACATTATCGATCTCGCCAAGCAGCGCAATGTCAAACTGATCGTCAAATCAAAGTCGATGGCATCCGAGGAGATCCATCTCAACCACGCGCTGGAGGAAGCCCAGTTTGAGGTGGTCGAGACCGACCTTGGTGAATACATCATTCAGCTTGCGGGTGAGACGCCATCGCACATTGTCTCGCCTTCCATCCACAAAACGCGCGAGCAGGTTGCCGCCCTGTTCGAGCAGCACCTCGGCTTGCCACTGACCGACGATATTTTGGAAATGACCGCCGCCGCACGGCAGGCGCTGCGCCAACGCTTTTTACAAGCTGGCATGGGCATCAGCGGCGTGAATTTCGGCGTAGCGGAGAGCGGCGCAATCGTGATCGTGGAGAACGAGGGCAACGCGCGGCTGACCACCACCGCGCCGCGCATCCACGTCGCCGTCATGGGCATCGAGCGCATCGCGGAGTCGCTGGACGACCTCGGCGTGCTGTTGCAGGTGCTGGCGCGCTCGGCCACCGGCCAGAAGTTGTCGGTCTACACGTCGATCATCAGCGGCCCGGCGCGGCCCGGCGAACCCGACGGCCCGGAGGAGTTTCACCTGATCCTGCTCGATAATGGACGCTCGCACATCCTCAGCAGCGGCTACGCCGAGGCGCTCATGTGCATTCGCTGCGGCGCGTGCCTGAACGCCTGTCCGGTGTACCAATCGATTGGCGGCCATGCGTATGGCGGCACCTACTCCGGCCCAATCGGCGCGATTCTGACGCCGCTGCTCCAGCCCGATTTGCCAGATGTCTACCAACTGCCGTACGCCAGTAGCCTGTGCGGCGCGTGCCAGAGCGCATGTCCGGTGCGGATCGCCATTCCCGACATGCTGCTGCGGCTGCGCTCCGATGCGGTGAAGCAAGGTAAATCGCCGCTGGTGGAGCGCGCCGCCATCGAGGGCTATAAAATCACCATGAATAACCCGAAACTGTACCGCGCGGGCGGCAAACTGGCCGCGTTCGGGACACGCCTGATCGGGCGCAAGGGCCGCGTGCGCCGTCTGCCGCCGCCGCTGCATCTGTGGACGCGCCGCCGCGATTTTCCGATGTTCGCACCGAAGAGCTTCGCGGAACTGTGGGAAGAGCAGCACAATGGGCAAAGGGGTGACGCATTGACCACACCACGCAACCAGATGCTCGCTCATATTCGCGCCGGGCTGCAACACAGCCACCTGGCACTTGAGGCTGAAGCCGCCCGCGCCCCGCACGCGCCGCCGCCCTACGTCCACCCGCCGCATGACGATCTCGTCGCGCAGTTCGCCGCCGAGTTAGCCAAGCTAGAGGGCTTCCCGCACCGCTGTGCCGACGACGAAGAGGCGCTCGAGGTGATCGAGCAATTGTTGGAACGGCATGGCGTGACCGCAACCGTCGCCTGGGATCTGGAACAGATTAACCTGCCCGGCCTGGACGCACTATTACGCAAACATGGCGTGGCCCAACTCGACGGTAACATCACTGACGCAGACGACCGCGCGGCACAGCTTCAGGTATTGGATCCAGCGCAGGTTGCGCTTTCAGGCACATTCGCGGGCATTGCAGAAAGTGGCACGCTCATGCTGCTGAGCGGAGTCGGGCGCGGGCGGCTGGCCTCTTTGCTGCCGCCGATCCACATCGCCGTGGTGCGCCGCGAGCAGCTTGTGCGCGGACTGGGCGAGGCGCTGGAAAAGGTGCAGGCGCAGCACGGCACGGTGTTCGACGATCACAGCAACATCACGCTGATTACTGGGCCGAGCCGCACCGGCGACATCGAGATGACGCTGGCGCTTGGTATTCATGGCCCGCGCGAAATCCATGTCGTGCTGATTAATGATTAGCAACCGCTGATGCATGCGGATAAAATTACAACTGCCGATGAATACAGATACACGCAGATAAAAACAGAACCATGCCGATCCTTCGGCGCTGTTCAAAGTGACATGGCATAATCAATGTCATGCTGACTGAAGGGAAGCATCTCAGCGTAGTACATTGCTGTTTCCATGAGATATTTCGCTTCGCTCAATATGACAAAGACTTCTCAAAGTTAGCATGAAGTGTTCACATCGGTGTGCATCTACATTCATCGGCGGTTACTTTTTTATGGAGGACGACGATGACCTCGATTGCCGAAGGCACGCTCCTGTGGGAGCCGTCTGCCGAGCGCCAGCAGCGTTCCGAGATACGCCGCTATATGGCATGGCTGGCTGAGCATAAAGGATTGGCGTTCGACGACTACCACGCGCTGTGGGAGTGGTCGGTGCAAAACATCGAGGATTTCTGGGCGTCGATCTGGGAATTCTTTGATCTCAAGGCCGCCACGCCGTACAAGACAGCGCTGCCCGAGCGTGTCATGCCGGGCGCGCAGTGGTTTCCTGGCGCAACACTGAACTACGCCGAGCATGTGTTTCGCAACGCATCGTCCGACCATCCGGCGCTGATCTTTCAGTCCGAACGGCATCCTGCCACTGCAATAAGCTGGGCCGAACTAGAACAACAGGTTGCGTCGATTGCGGCGGCGCTGCGCGGCATGGGCGTCCGGCGCGGCGACCGCGTGGTGGCCTACTTGCCAAACATTCCGCAGGCCGTCATCGCGTTTCTGGCATGCGCCAGCCTCGGCACGGCATGGTCGAGCTGCTCGCCCGACTTCGGCAGCGCCAGCGTGATCGACCGCTTCCAGCAGATCGAGCCGACGATCTTGATTGCAGTGGATGGCTACCAGTATGGCGGCAAGCTGTTCGACCGGCGCGACACCGTAGCCGAAATTCAGCGGGCGCTGCCGACGCTGCGCCGCACGGTGATCGTGCCGTATGGCGATCAGCATGCCAGCACAAACGATCTTACAGATGCAGTGCTGTGGAGTGATCTGCTGCATGAAACCGCGCCGCTCCAGTTCGAGCAGGTGCCGTTCGACCAGCCGCTCTGGATTTTGTATTCATCCGGCACGACTGGTCTACCCAAACCAATTGTGCAGGGGCATGGCGGCATTCTGCTGGAACACCTGAAAGCGTTGAGCCTGCACTGTGATGTGAAGCCGGGCGAACGCTTCTTCTGGTTTTCCACCACTGGCTGGATGATGTGGAACTTCCTGGTCGGCGCGCTGCTGGTTGGCGCTACGGCGCTGCTCTACGATGGCAGCCCCGGCTACCCCGACATGAAGGTGCTGTGGCGCTTCGCCGCCGACACGCAGATGACCTTTTTCGGCACCAGCGCGGCGTACATCAGCGCCTGCATGAAGGCCGAAATCGAGCCTGCTGAATTCGACCTGCACGCGCTTTCGGGCATGGGATCGACCGGCTCGCCGCTGCCGCCGGAGGGCTTCCAGTGGGCTTACGAGCACATTAAGCGCGACCTGTGGCTGGTGTCGCTCAGCGGCGGCACCGACCTGTGTACAGCGTTCATCGGCGGCTGCCCGCTGCTGCCGGTGTACGCGGGCGAGTTGCAGTGCCGCAGCCTCGGCGCAAACATCGCCGCCTTCGATGAGTCAGGCCAGCCGGTTATCGATGAAGTGGGCGAGTTGGTAATCACCGAGCCAATGCCGTCCATGCCGCTGTTCTTTTGGAATGATCCGGACGGCACGCGCTACCGCGAGAGCTATTTTGAGATGTTTCCGGGTGTGTGGCGGCACGGCGACTGGATCAAGATCACGCCGCGCGGCACAGCCGTGATCTATGGCCGCTCCGACTCGACCATCAACCGCATGGGCGTGCGCATGGGCACCAGCGAATTTTATCGCGTGATCGAATCCATTCCTGAAGTGCTTGACAGTCTGGTGATCGACCTGGGCGGCCTCCATCAGCAGGCGTACATGCCGCTGTTCGTCGTGTTGCGGCCCGGCGTAGAGCTAGACGTAGCGCTCACGACCGAGATCAAGCGACGCATCCGAACGGCGCTGTCGCCGCGCCACGTTCCCGACGACATCTTTGCGATTCCCGAGGTGCCGCGCACGTTGAGCGGCAAGAAGTTAGAGGTGCCGATCAAGAAGCTGTTCATGGGCGTGCCGCTTGAAAAGGCCGCCAACCCGGGCGCGATGAGCAACCCGCGCGTGCTGGCGTTTTTTGTTGAATTGGCAGAGAAGCGATCCGCGAAGACACGCGAAGGAGAGTGAAATCCTGATTGCCGGTCGCTACGGTCACATCACCGAATTTCGCGATGTTCATGAGCAACTCAGGCTGCGAATTCATCGTTCATGATAATCTGCGGAGGCCATGAACCCACTGTAGGCGCTCGGCATGGCAAGCATCCTTGTTGACCTACGCATCACGCAGATCGCCAACGGCGTGAGCGGTGCTGCCGCATGGCGCTATAAAGCAATCCGCCTAAATTGGGAAAATCACTAGAGATTATACGAGCTGAGCGCAATCTGATTCAGTATTGGAATGGGAATACAAGCACCGAACAGGCCAGATTCTTATACAGAACCTGGCCCTACGATTCGAAGGAACTTGCCGAGCCACATGACATTCCTGTCCGAACGCTTAAACCGCAACGTGCTCTGGCGTAGTGCCATGCACAAGCATTTGCTCGATGTCGGGAGCGCCCGTCTCGAACCGATCCTCCACAATCTTACCATCGACAATGCGATTGATTGTGATACCTGTGCCGGTTATTTGCTTGCCTGTGGCTGCAAGATTGCCCCATGCGCCTCGATGCGTGCCCCGTAGAGTCCATCGGTAGGCAACTTTGTCATCCTCAGCGATCATGTCTTCAATGGTGGTAGTAAGATCGGGAAAGGCAGTGTGAAGCTGAGCGATGGCGCGTTTTTGGTCCTCACGGTCACCCACTTCAGAACTCCCCGACGTATAGCTGACAAAGTCAGGGGCGAGGAGTTCATCCATAACACGCTCGTCCCCGGTGTTAAACGCCTCCTCAATCCAACGGCGAATAATGGCCTTGTTCTCCTCAATGGACATCGCAGTACCTCCTGTCACTGACGCCTGCACAGTAACCAACAAGTCGGCAGCCCATGTAGCCCCGCAGCATACAAGGCAATGAAACGGACGAAGCGAAGGAGTTAGAGAAGTTGCTCTGCTGCTATTGTACAACTAGCGTCAAGCAGCCGTGGCAATGCGCAAAAAGGCAACTAATTCTTGGCACGACTTATACCACGTTCACTTAATAGCTTACATTTTACGCATTCTGACAGCCAAAACGTGAAGCGTAAAACATATGCGTTTACCAGAACTTGGTGTTACATATGGTAGTGCTACTTGGCGGCTAAAGCTGCATGCAATGCCACCTAAGTGGCGCTAGAACATTCTTTGCCGTAGCCCGACCTTTCAGATGTAGAGTACACGCGCCATCACATAAATCTATAATTTAATCACATTATGTATTGACTTATGGCAATCCGGCATTACAATAATCAAACACATCTATATCTACAAACCACCAGACAGCAATGCTGACCACCAACAAAGCATTGCGTCGCTCCATGTGTTCTATTGAGAAAGGAGGGTGCTGCATACAAAGACTGCCCCCTGTGCGTAGCAGCCACTGCTCTCAAACAACGATTCACTATGCGCAGCATGACCACGATGTCTTCTGTGGAAGTTTGGACAGCGGTGTCCTAGAGCTTGAGAGGCAATTGTGAGCGAACAGAAGTATTTTATTCGGCGGCTTTTGGCGCTCGGAGGAATGCTGGTCGGTCTCTTTGTGCTGGGCATGCCGGTGCATGCAGCGTCTGTACAAGCCACATTACAAGTTGTCGCCAGCAACCTCGATAATCCCCGTGGGTTATCGTTTGGGCCTGATGGCGCGCTGTACGTCGCTGAGGCCGGGCGCGGCGGGCAAGGGCCATGCACAACCGGTCCAGATAACACAGGCATCTGTTTTGGGCTGAGCGGCGCGGTAACACGCGTGATCAGCGGCACCCAAACACAAATCGCAACTAATTTGCCGTCGCTGGCCGCGCCTGACGGATCGAATGCGACGGGGCCACAGGGCATCTCATTCATGGAAAACGGCTACGGCTATCTTACGGTAGGGCTTGGCGCTTCGCCAGAGGCCCGCGCTGGCTTTGGCGCGGACGGCGCGAACCTCGGACATCTATTCCGCATGACAACGAGCGGCGCGCGCCAGAGTGTGGCTGATGTGTCGGCGTTTGAAGGTACTAACAATCCTGATAACGGCGATCCGAATGCCGGTGGAGTTGACTCCAACCCGTTCGCCGTGCTGGCCCTCCGCGATCAACGAATTATCGCGGATGCGGGCGGCAATGATCTGCTCATGGTGAGCGCGACCGGCGCGATCACCACCGTGGCGGTGTTCCCCAGCCGCACGGTGCCAGGACCAGGCGGGCAGCCACCACAGGTCAACATGCAATCTGTTCCGGACGCGGTTGCGCTTGGACCCGACGGCGCGTACTATGTTGGTGAACTGACTGGCTTCCCCTTCCCCGTCGGCGGCGCACGAGTGTACCGCGTTATGCCGGGACGCGCACCACAGGTTTTCGCGACTGGTTTCACAAACATCATCGGCCTGCAATTTGACAGCGACGGCAACATGTACGTGCTTGAGCATGCCGTCAACGGACTGTTGCAAGCAAACGGACCCAGTGGCGATTACACCGGAGCGTTGGTGCGTGTCACGCCGACGCTGAGCCAGACAACCGTGATCAGCACTGGCCTGACGGCTCCAACTGGTCTTACGATTAGCCCGACCGGCGGCATCTACATCTCGAATAACGGCGTGACGGCGGGCGCTGGGCAGGTGGTGCGCGTGGTCACGTGTGCAGCCAATGACCAGGCATGCCAGGAGCCGAAGCCGCTCGCCACACCGCTCGCCGCCACACTCAGCGGCGCGGCGGAAGTGAATAGCAGCGGCACGCCGAACCAGGGCGACCCGGACGCCAGCGGCAATGCTATCGTGATACTGCACACCGACACAGAATCAGGTGTGTGTTCAGGCCAATGTTTCCAACGTTGCGCAGATCTCCATGGCCCACATCCATCAAGGCGCGGCGGGCGAGAACGGGCCGATTGTGGTGAATCTCTCGACTTTGATTGTAGGAAACACGATCAACGGATGTGTCGTTGCCAATTCAACGATCATTCAGCAAATTCAAAACAATCCGTCAGGCTTTTACCTCAACGTGCATAACGCTAATTACCCCGCCGGAGCGGCGCGCGGTCAGCTTGTATCTGCCAAAAACGAGGCGGTTCAGGTGTTCTTGCCGACAATGGCGCGCTGAGCACAATCCATGGCTTACGGTACGGACGAGTGGTTATGCCGCTCGTCCTTTTTTCTGCGTTGGCAAGCAACAGATAAAGGTGTGCTATCATAGATCGCGGCACCTACAGAATAGCAGAGCCACAGAGTCAGACACAAGTGTTGTGATCTCTGTGGCGTTTGTTTTTGAAGGTATGTCTGTGCAGATTCATACGTAGCAGCAAGGAGCGCACCATGCTTGACCCCACGCCTTTCCGCGAACTGTTTCCAATTACCAAGACCCACGCTTTTTTCAACCACGCTGGCGTTTCGCCGCTCAACACGCGTTCGCGCGACGCCATGAACGGCTTCAATGAGCGCACCACGCTGGAGCCATTAAGCGCCATATTTGCAGAAGTCGGCCAGACGATGCGCGACCTGCGCCAGCGCTTCGCCACGCTGATCAACGCACGTTCAGTCGATGAGATTGTGCTCATGCCGAACACCGCCGCCGGGCTGAATACGGCTTCGCTTTCGCTGCCGCTGCGCCCTGGCGATAACGTGCTCCTGCTCGATGGCGATTACCCGGCGAATATTTATCCGTGGCTGAATCTTGCGCGGCGCGGTGTGCTGGCGAAGTTCGTGCCGCAGAAAGATGGCGGCCTGGATCTTAACCTGCTCGAGTCGCGGATCGACAGTCACACGCAGGTTATTGCGCTCAGCACCGTGCAGTTTGCCACCGGCTTCCGCAACGATATTGTAGCAGTAGGGAAGCTGGCGAAGGAGCGCGGGCTGTACTTCGTTGTGGATGGCATTCAGTCGCTCGGCGCGCTGCCGATGGACGTGCAGGCGGCCAACATCGACTTCCTGGCATGCGGCTCGCAGAAGTGGCTGCTTGGCCCACTGGGCGGCGGCTTTTTATATGTGCGCAAGGAATTGCTGGATGAATTAGTGGCCGGTCCCTACGTCGGCGCGTCGAGCGTGGTGGATGCCATGAATTATCTCGACTACAATTTCACGCTTTTGCCGACCGCCGAGCGCTTCAACATCGGCACGCAGCCGTTCCCATCGTACATTGGTCTGCATGCCAGCGTATCGCTGATTCAGGAGGCAGGCATCGAGAACGTTGCGCAACGAATCCTGGGGCTGACCGACACGCTGATCAACGATCTGGGCGAGCGCGGCTACCGTTTTTCGGCCACCACCGCGCCGGAACACCGCTCCGGCATCGTGATCTTCGAGACTGAGCAGCCTGAGCAAACGGCGAGCTACCTTGCGGAACGCGGCGTAGTTGGCATCCCGCGCGGCAAGGGCGTGCGGATTGCGCCACACTTCTACAACACTGAGGATGAGATTCTGCGCGTCGGCGAAGTGCTCGATGCGCAGAAGAAATAAATAACTTAGCCAGGCACGGAGCATCTATATGCGCTCCGTGCCTTTACTGATCTGCCTGCGCGTCGACGGCGATCATGCTGTTTCCTCCACAGCTGTATTCCGCTGCATCGCTGCTTGTTGCGTCACTGTACCGACGCCCAGCGCTGCAAACAACACACATCCAGCCAGGCGCAGGCCAGCAGAGACGAACAGCGCCGGCGAGTATCCGCCATGTGTTCGCCAGCGTCGTGCCTACCGTCGGCCCAATAAACGTTGCGATGTATACCGTGGCCTGGTACAGCGCGACATACGACGCAGTCTGCTGCTTCGGCACCGTGCTGAGCGAAATATCGAATAGCACCAGATTGAGGCCAGCCGCGAAAATGCCAGCCATTCCGGCATAGAGCGGCAGCAGTTGCACAATTGGCGTCAGGCCGGTCAGCAGCGGGTAGAAGGCCAGCCCAAGCGAGCATGCCAGCAGCACAAAGCGCCCGCCGCGCCGTTGCGCCAGGCCGACCCATAGAAAATAGGCTACCAGTAGCACCGCGTTATTGACGGTATTGATAATGCCAATCCACGAGTCGGAGGCGTTGACTACCCGCACCCAGTACAGCGGCAACAGCGGAATAGCCATGCTCAAGCCACAGTTGAAAACAAACGCACTGATCATGAAACGGCTAAACGCAGCGTTTTCTTTGAGCGCGGTCGTGCCCTCGGCCAGGCGCGCATGCCAGGGCCGATGCGGTTTGTGCGCCGCCGCCTGCGAAACATTGTCGGGGATGCTGATCTGGCTGGAAAAAACAAAACTCAACAGGCCGCCCATGAACGACGCGACGAACACAGCCTGGTAATTCAAGGGAAATGGAATCAGGTCGAGCATGAAGCCCGCTAGCGCTACGGCGATGGCCGTGGTTGCGCCGAGCACCGTCCAACGGCGGCTCATGAGATAGAAGCGACGGGTCGGCCCGGCCACTGCGCCCATGACGACCGTGAAGGCGATGCTGACGATAGTTTGCGGAATAGTTGCGATCGCCCAGATCGCGATGATTGGAATGGCGGCATGAGATCCCGCGAAGAAGAACGGCACCAGCCCGGTTAAAGCATACGAACTAAGCACCCACACGCGCGCGCGCGAGTACCATGGCACAATGTTGCGCTGCCGTTCGAGCATCCGCCCGACTGGAATTGCCAGGATCATGCCGGTCACGGCGGGCATGGAAGTCAACAAACTGACAGTGAACGGCGACGCGCCGAGGCGGGCCAGAAACACCGAAAGAAACGTCGCGATGCCGCTTACAATGCCGACGCCGACGCCATCGATTAATACATTGCGAACGTTGCGCTCCTGCACGGAGGTGGGCTGTGTGAGCCAGCGCGCCCACTCCGCGCCGCGCTGCTGAAGCATGGAGAAGATTTGCTGCATTGCCTTGTCAGTGCGCTGGAACAGAGCAAAGGTTGCCGTGCGCGCACGAGGGACATTATAGCCCGACTTGTCAAGCGCTATCCCGATGAATGGAACTTTAATGAAACTGTTGACAGCGCATGTATAATTCAATCATAATTAATTCAATTTCATTTGAAGGATTTTACATGGCTCTTGGTACAGGCGTAGCTCCCCCACCAGTACTCGTCATGCTGACCCATGAAGTGCGCTGGCAACTCGTTCGCGCATTAACCTACAGCGACTATCGGGTGCATGAGCTTGTCAGCTTGGTGGGCCGCCCGCTCAATCTCGTTTCATATCATCTCAAGCAGCTACGCGAGCAGGGGCTGGTCAGCGAGCGGCGCAGCTCTGCCGATGCGCGGGATGTGTACTATCATCTCGATTTAGAGCGCCTCCACGCGCTGTATGTTACAAGCGGCGAGGCGCTGCACCCGCTGTTCGGCAGTTCAACAGGTACAGCGCGAATTGATGATGAAAGCGGCATGTCTCCGGCTCGCGTTCTTTTTCTCTGTACGCACAACAGCGCCCGCTCGCAGATGGCGGAAGGCATCGCCCGCGCACTTGGCAAAGGGCGCATTGAAGCCTTTAGCGCCGGCAGCGAACCGGCAACCGTGCATCCTGATGCCGTGCGCGTGCTTGCAGGACATGGGTATCGACATCAGCCAACAGCGTTCGAAACATGTAGAGGAGTTTCTCGACCAGCCCTTCGACTACATCATCACAACCTGCGACCGCATGCGCGAAACCTGTCCGGTGTTCCCTGACGATCCAGAACGCATTCATTGGAGCTTCCCCGACCCGGCGGCGATTGACGACCCGGACGAACGCTACAAGCAATTTCATGTCATTGCCCGCGAACTGGCGACTCGTATCCATCACTTGCTGATCTTTATTGAACGAAAGCGAGCAGAACGATGAAACAACGTGTGCTTATTTTATGTACCGCCAATTCCGCCCGCTCGCAGATGGCGGAAGGGCTGCTGCGCGCCATGGCAGGCGACGAGTTCGAGGTGTTCAGCGCCGGAGCCAAACCTTCGATAGTCAATCCGCTGGCGATCAAGGCCATGGACGAGCGCGGGATCGATATTCGTTCGCATCGCTCCAAGCACCTGAACGAGTTCTTGGAGCAGCCCTTCGATTATGTGATTACGGTGTGCGACAACGCCGCCGAGGTTTGCCCGATCTTTCCCGGCCCGGCCCGGCGTATCCACTGGAGCCTCCCCGATCCGGCGGCTGTTGAGGGCAGTGAAGAACGATTAGCTTCCTTCCGGCAGGTTCGTGACGCGATCGAGTCCCAGTTCAAGACATGGCTGGCCACATTCTCACACGATGGGAGCACCAGTCAATCGACATCTTCTCTTGTATCGGAGGTTTCTTCCCAATGACACGTAGCACATCACGCCTTGGGTTTCTCGACCGCTATCTCACGGTCTGGATTTTTGCGGCTATGACACTTGGCATCGTGCTTGGCTGGCTCATTCCCGGGCTGCCAAGCGCGCTGAACAACGCTTCGGTCGGTACAACGAATATTCCGCTTGCGATTGGTTTGATCGCCATGATGTACCCACCGCTCGCTCGCGTCCGTTACGAAAACCTGCCGCGCGTGTTTGCCGACAAACGCTTACTCGTGCTATCACTCATACAAAACTGGATTATTGGGCCGTTCTTGATGTTTGGCCTGGCAACGCTATTTCTCTCCAATAACCCCGAATACATGACCGGTCTGATCTTGATTGGTCTGGCGCGCTGCATTGCCATGGTCATCGTTTGGAATCAGCTCGCCTGTGGTGACAACGAGTATGCGGCGGCGCTGGTAGCCTTCAACAGCATTTTCCAGCTGGCCTTTTTCAGCGTCTACGCCTGGTTCTTCATCACCGTGCTGCCACCGCTCGTCGGACTAGCAGGACAAACGCTTGATATTGCTTTTTCAACTGTGGCCGAAAGCGTGGCGGTCTATCTCGGCATCCCGTTCCTGGCTGGTTTTCTGACCCGGCTGGTACTACGGCGGCTCAAGGGCGACAACTGGTACAGCACGCGATTTCTGCCGCGCATTGCACCGGTCACGCTTGTGGCGCTGCTGTTTACGATTGTCGCCATGTTCAGCCTCAAAGGGGGCATGGTATTGGAACTGCCCTTTGATGTGGTGCGGATCGCGATTCCGCTGGCAATCTATTTTGTCATCATGTTCTTTGTCAGCTTCCTGATGGCGCGCTTGATCAACGCCGACTACCCACGCAGCACAGCCGTCGCGTTCACGGCAGCTAGCAACAATTTTGAGCTTGCCATTGCTGTGGCAATTGCCACGTTCGGGTTGGCCTCGCCAGTTGCGTTCGCCACCGTCATTGGGCCGCTGGTCGAAGTTCCGGTGCTGATTTCCCTCGTTGGGGCCGCCTTCTGGCTGGAACGTCGGATGTTTCAGCCGAACACTGCCACCACATGACGCTGCTCGCACGTAGCAATCGTACAAACGCGCTGGAAGCAGCACTTGGGTATAAAAACACAAAAAGCAGAGGCGTGGGAGCCACACCTCTGCCACAACAAATGCAAGAATTCATTACTCCTGAAACACCCAGATTCTTGCCATATGAGTCATTCAGCTCGAATTCCTGCGTCTCGCCGTTGACCTGCTCATCGTAGTCATTCAGCCATTCATGCCAACGACCGGCGCGCGGGAAGGCAAACGTGACATGCTGATCAACCGGGCTGAAATTCAGCGCCACCACCACATCGCTGCCATTGTCGTCCCAGCGGTGGAACACAACGACATGCTTCTTGGGATCTTTGAGCAGCACCTGGAAGTTGTTGGTACGCAGCGCGCCCTGCATGTGGCGCAGGTACGCCAGCGTGGCATAATGCTGGTAGAGCGTCTGACCTGCATCGCTCTTCAGGTTCTCCCACGGCAGTTTGCTGACGCCGATCGTCTTTGGCGAAGACGTACCGAACTCCTGTCCCTGGTACAGCATCGGCACGCCTTGAGCCGTGAAGATTGCGATTGCGGCGAGCATGCTCTTGCGAAGTGCGCCCGCCTCATCAATATTCGGGTTGCAACTCCGCGCATCAGCCATGAGGCGCTCTTCATCGTGCGTCTCGAGGTAAATCACCGGCTGCGCATTGTCCTGGTAGCCGTCGCCGTCAAAGCGCAGCACGCGCAGCACCGCATCAAGGTCGCCATAGCGATTACCCTCGTAATCGCCTTCGAACAATTGCGCGCGCATCACTTTCATGAACTGCCAGTGCCATGACGCATCCATTTCGGTGTCGCGCACCACGGCGGCGGGGTCTTGCACAATATCTTCGGCGATCAGGTAGGCGTATGGCTTGCTCTGCTTGGCTGCCCATGCCAGGAAGCTCGCGCCGTTAGTGCCATCGTAGCTGATGCCCTCGATGTAATCGTAGCGGAAGCCATCGATATGAAATTCAGTCAGCCAGTAGTCCTGGAGATCTCGGAAAAAGCGCTTGGCGGCATCGCTTTGCTGATTAAACTCCGGAAAGCCCCAGCGGTTATCCTCAGGATTGAAATATGGATTTTGGTCGCGCGGGTACAACTGCACCAGCGGGCTGTCCGGAGCGGTATGCGCCATCACCATGTCCAACATGACGCCAATGCCACGCTGATGGGCGGCATCAACCAGTCGTTTGAAATCATCAATACTGCCGTAAGCACTCTCAACCGTGAACATGTAGGCGGGATTGTAGCCCCAGCCCTGGTCGCCCGGAAACTCCTGGACGGGCATGAGTTCAATCGCGTCAACGCCCAGGTGCGCCAGGTAGTCAAGCCGATTGATAGCGCCCTCAAATGTGCCTTCCGGGCTGAAGTTGCCAATATGCATCTCGTAGATTACAAGCTGGTTGAGCGGCTTGATCGCAAAATCGCCATCATGCCATTCGTATGGTTGCGCGCCAACTTCGATGACCGCATGGGGCTGGGGCGATCCGCCATCCCAGCGGATGCGCCGTGCGTATGGATCGCAAATCGTTGTTTCGCCGTCCAGCACAAACTGGTACACGTATGTTCCCGGCTCAAGCTGCTTTTCGATCCACCACAATCCCTGTTCATCAACCTTCAAAGGTTCAGGTTTCCATTCATTAAAATCACCAATCAAGTGGACGCTCTTTTTCAACGGCGCCCAAAGGGCAAAGGTCACGGTACCATTATCACGTTGGTATGCACCGTTCGGGATGTTTGGCGCAGGAGCTACTTCAGGTGCTTCAGTTGCCATATGTGTCAATTCCTCTTTCTGTAGCGTTTATGTGCTGTGAAACCAGGTACAATTTAGCAAAAAATATACCAGCACAATGACTTGTGGTATGATTAGAGTCAGGCAATCTTCTGACAGAGTTTGGCCATGCTGCGACGTCTTTTCCACAGGCAAGCAACCAGTACCACAGCGCTTGGGCGTGAATTTCGGGTCGGCGATGTGCTGGAGCAGCGCTTCGAGATCGAGCAACTGCGGCTCGGCTTCATGGGCGTGGTCTATATCGCCTATGATCGTCAACGCCGCGGGCGGGTGGTGCTCAAAACGTTCCAGAATAAGTTTTTGTGGGACGACGAGGCGATTGACCTTTTTCGGGCTGAGTCCGAGCTATGGATGCGGCTCGGTAGCCATCCCAACATTGTCCGCGCCTATGACTTGCGCACGCTGCTCGGCAAGCCGCACGTCGTCGCAGAATATGTGCATGGCGGGCCGCTGCGCGCGCTGGTCGGGCATCTTTCACTCCAGGAATCGATTGATTATGCCATTCAAATCTGCTGGGGCATGACCTACGCCGTTGAGCAGGTCGCCATGATGCATTGCGACCTCAAGCCCGACAATATCATGGTGACGCTCGACGGGCAGATCAAGGTGACTGATTTTGGACTGGCGCGGGTGCTGCCAATCTGGCAGTGGTCGGAGCAGATGCGCACCAAACGCATGCCCGCCAAGCTCCGTACTACGGTAAACGAAGTGCTGGGCGGCACGCTGCCGTACATGGCCCCCGAAATGCTGGAACGCGTGGCAGCGCCCGGCACGTGGAGCGATATTTATTCGTTCGGTGTCATGCTATTCGAGTTGCTAACCGGCCGGCTGCCGTTCGACTCAATGCGCGACGAGTTAATGATTTGCATGCACATCGAGCAGCCGCCGCCCAGCCCGCTCAAGCTCAAGCCGAATTTGCCAGAAGAGCTTGCGCAGATCGTGCTACAGTGCATGGCCAAGCGCCCCGGCGACCGCTTCCAAAGCTTTCACGATGTCGAACAAGAGTTGCAAAGCGTGCGTGAGATGCTGTATGGCAAGCGACTGACGGTGGTATGGTCGGCGGGCGCGCATGCCGACCGTGATCGTTGGACAGAGCGCGGCATGATGCACATGGACCTTGGCGAATACTCCGAGGCGCTGACTAGCTTCCGGCAGGCAGTCGAGCTTGATCAGAGCCGCCCCGAAGGTTGGCTCAACATGGCGCGCGCTCGGCTGAAGCTGTGGCAATACAACGAAACGTTATATGACATTGACAAAGGATTGGCGCGCGCCGCCAGCCGCAATGACTTTGGCCAACTGTACTTGCTACAGGGCGAAACACTGATGGCCATGCTGCGCTCCCGCGAGGCCGCCGAAGCATTTGACAAAGGACTCTCCTATACGCCCAATGCGCCTGCGCTGTGGCGTGAGAAAGGCGCGCTGTTTCTGCGCCTGAATCAGCCGCGCGAGGCACTCAGTTATCTCAAAAAGGCGCTTCATTTCGACGAGTTTGACGCGCTGGCATGGCAGCTTTCCGGCGACGCGCACATGACACTACAAAATGTCAAGCAGGCCCATCGCGCGTACGGCGAAGCGCTCAAGCTGAACCCGCGCTCGGCGGAGGGATGGGCGCGCTATGGCTTATGCCAGATCGAGTTTGGGCGCGCAAAAGAAGCGCTGCGCTCATTTGACGCAGCGCTCAAGCTTGATGAAAACCTCCACGAAGCGATAGAAGGCGCGCGGCGGGCGCGACAGATGTTGCGCAACACGTAGAAATGTGTAGCAACGACCCAACGGGGCGTCTCTACGCACCACGATCAATGCGTGCGATCCACGCCTGCGGGTCACGAATTTCGGCAATCGTGGGAATGTTATCGGCCTTCTCCCACACACGGTTGGCAAATGACAAGCCGCGCGCCGCCACCACCGCGTCGATGAACTGCTCGCCTTGCTGGTACTGCGACAGCTTCAGGTCCATGCCGGTGATGCGGTTGAACAACTCCTCAAGCAGCGGGCGGTTGCCTTTGCGCTGCTCCATGCGCTGCTCGATCTGCTGAAAGCTGGGCAGCATCTGCTCGCCGATCGTGTTCATCACATGCGTCGAGTAGCCCTCCACAATCGACATGAGCGCCTGCATGCGGTCGAACACGCGCTGCTGCTCGGGCGTCAGCATCTGCTCGATCCAGTGCTTGCCACTGCCGCGGCCGCTTAGCAGTCGCGTGGCAAGCTGGCCAATACCGACGCCGAGGCTCGCCATCTGGTCGGACAACTGATCGAGGAATTGGCGCAGCAATTCGTTGAAGTATGGCCGCACCCACGGAAACGCCTCGAACTGGAACACGTGCGTGGTCTCATGAAGCGCGATCCACAGGCGGAAATCTGCATCGCTCAGGCCAAGCTGGGTTTGTACTTTCGCAATGTTCGGCTCCACAAAATAGAGCGCGCCCTGTGATTCGGTGTCGGGCGACAGGAGGCTCAGGTCATACTGGCCCAGCACACGCTTGGATAGAAAGCCGATGAGTAAGCCCATCTGCACACCAAGCACGCGGCCATTAATGTTGCCAATGGTTGCGTTGACGCCCCCGCGCTGCGCGCTAACCTTGGCGTAGAGCTCTTCCACCGGCGCGAATAGTTGCTCAAACGACTCGAAGTTGGCGAGCAGCCAATCACGCCGATCGGCAACGTACAGCCGGCTCACAGGTTGCGGCAGGTTCACGCCCATGTACTGCGCGATCATCGGCACGCTCTGCTCGACCATGCTGGCGTACTGCGCGCGCCGCGCCGCGCGGTCATGGACCGGCGCTTGCTCCCATTGAGAGACGCGCACTGCAATTGAGCGGGCCTGGTCCCAGTTGACCAGCCGCCGGTTGGCATCCACTGGACGGGCGGGCTGGCGCGCAGCGGTGCGGCTCATGACATAGCGCGCGCCAAAGCCTGCCACCACACCAAGCGCCAGAATGGTACCCAGGCGGCGGAGATCATTCGTTGGTTTTGTATTCATCATCTATCCTTTCGGCCTTTACATGAGAGAACGACGCTGCGCCGACATGGCCGCGTCGCCTCCTTGTTTGACGCTGTGCGCGCTGCGGTTGTTGCGTTAGCTTTCTTCGCTAGAGGGTGGTGCTTTCTGGCCGCGTCGCCGGAATGCATCCGCGACCATGACCTTGATATCTTCATCGGTAATCAAATATGTATCATAGCTCGCCTCACCAAGTTCGCGCCGGTCGAGCAGCCGTCCTTGCAAGACCACGCCATCCTCGGTTTCGACAATTCGCACATCACAATACCCTCGCTCATCAATAAACGCGCCAAGCATCCGCAGCACATCCTGGTAATCGCTACGTTTCATGCCATGGAATAGTTTCATCGCAGCCACCCTCGCTTTGTTGGTTCAGCCGGTTGTCGACGTTTGCTCATGGTCTGAATCATCTCGCGCACATCGTCGTGTGACAGCACAAAGTCCACTGGAACGCGAATAAAACCTTGCGCCGTTGCTTTGTAGGTCAGCCCGGTGACGACCCAGCCACGATCGAACTCCAGCATGCTGACTTCACTGAGCGATTCTTGTTGGATGAATTGGCCAATTGCCCGCATAATTTCTGGGTAGTCGCTCCGCTGCGCTTTGGATGCTGGCATGCCTCACCTCGTTGTGTTGGTTGACTGATAATTGTTGAGCGCTCAAAATGCGCACTTATAGCTTGCAGGCGTCATGGATGACCGGGACAGCATGCTAATACAGCACGCGCGCATCGCCGACACGGCGGGTGACTTTGCGCTCGTCGAGGTGCTCCAGCAACGCCAGCGCGTATTTGCGACTTGCGCCAAAGTGGTCGCGGAACTGCGCCACGGTGACACTGCCGGCGTCGCGGATGTGCAGCTGCACCCATTCGGTAAATTCAGCGTATGTTTTCGGCAGAAACGCCACGTCCGGCGCGACACGCACCAGTTCACCCTGCTCGAACAGCCAGTTGAGCAATTCTGGCTCAAGGTCGGGCGCGGGCGGCGTGCGCGGCGTGGCAGCGAATTCCTTGAGCAAGCGTTGCACCATGCGCTGCTGATCCGGCGTGGGTGTGGGCACGAAGTCTGCCAGGCGCACGCTGGCCTCGCGGGTCGTCACTGCACCCTCTGCTTCAGCAGCACCCAGCACCGCGTCGAGCGCTGTCCCGTCGAGCTTCAATCGGCTGCGCAATTCTTCGCGCGGCATGCCAGCCCGCAATGGGAAGCGCCGGTGGTAACCATGTACGGCGGTGATCAATTTCTCTGTCAGTGTTTGCCAGCCCTTACTTGTGACAAGATGACACGATGACAAGGTGACAAGGTGAACAAGCTCGTGTACTGGCATTGTGTCATCAGGCCATCGTGTCATCTTGTCAGAAAGCATAGCGACTTCTTCGTGTGCAAGCAACTCCGCCAATCCTTCCTGCGCGGCGGCATCGCTCAGCCCGCTATCTTTGAGCAGCGCAGCCCATGCATGCGGCATGTTGTCGGTTAGCGGACGGAGCAGCAGATCAGCGGGCGTGCCGCGCGCCAGCGATTCGAGCGTCGTGATCACCTCAGTGCGGAAGCGGCGATGGCGCGGCGGATGCGTGTCAATCACCTGGCCGCCGCCAATCGTCAGGCTGGGCGAAGGCTGCCGCACAATGTAGCGGTCGCCGCGCGCCGTTGCAATCGGGCGCTCAAGACGCAGTTGGAGCCAGCCTTCATCACCCGGCAGCAACTCATCCTTATCAAGCACGGTGGCGCGGCAGAGCACTTCGCTTGCGCCGACGAACAGATCGAGCGCCATGTTCTGTGTGATTGGACGCGGCGCGTCGGCCACCACCCGCACCTGCACATCGAGCAGGTCGGTTGGACGCAACAGGCCGGGTCGGGCCAGTACGTCGCCGCGACGCAGATCATGGTGTGACACACCGGACAGGTTCACGGCCACGCGCGTGCCGGGTAGCGCTTGCTCCTGCTTGGCGTTGTGGGTTTGCAGGCCACGCACGCGCGCCCGCAAGCCGTGTGGGAGCACCTCAACCTCGTCGCCAATCGCCAGCGGCCCGTCCGCCAGCGTGCCAGTCACCACCGTGCCAAAGCCGCCGACCGTGAAGGCACGGTCGATTGGCAGGCGCGGCGCACCCCGCTCTCCCGAGCGCGAAGGCGTCTGGTCGAGCAGCGTGTCAATTGCCTGGAGCAATTCAGGAATGCCCTGGCCGGTGCGCGCCGAAACGGCCACCATGGGCGCATCGGCAAACGTAGTGCTCTGCAACCGCTCGCGCACCTCTTCCGCAACCAATTCCAGCCATTCATCGTCTACCAGATCAGCTTTGGTCAGCACGACCAGCCCGTGCGCGATGCCGAGCAGATCAAGGATCGCAAGGTGTTCGGCAGTTTGCGGCATCACGGCCTCGTCGGCAGCAATAATCAGTAATGCCGCGTCGATGCCGCCGACGCCCGCCAGCATGTTTTTGATGAAGCGCTCATGGCCCGGCACATCCACAATGCTGATGCTGCGACCGCTCGGCAGCGTCAGCCATGCGAAGCCGAGATCAATCGTCATCTCGCGCTGCTGTTCTTCTTTCCAGCGGTCTGGATCAATGCCGGTGAGCGTTTTGACCAATGTAGACTTGCCATGATCTACGTGGCCGGCGGTGCCAATAACGTACATAGGTTTGGTGAATAAGTCTATGAAAGTGATCAAATAGCTGTGGACATTGTAGCATGTGGAGAAGCCGTGGGGCAAGACAGCGTGCAACCAAAGAGTTACGGGCCAAGTTCAATTATTCTTTGCACGTTCCTTATTGCACTCTTAACATGCAACACTTTTTCAACCATTGTCGTCCTATGCGCAGAAGATACCATTGCCTCGCCAGACGAGGCCGAAAGGATAGATTTCCATGCAGCCACGATTGACACGCAGCCGAAACGAATCCATTATTGCAGGCGTTTGTGGTGGCCTCGGCGAATATTTTGGCGTCGATCCCGTGATTGTCCGCCTGATCTTTGTGCTGGTCACGCTGACTACTGGCATCGGTGTAATTATCTACCCGGTGCTGTGGGCGGTCATGCCAAAGGGGCCGGAGCCAGTGCAGCCGACCGGCGCGCCCGTGAATTACGTGCTGGAGCGCAAGGAAGCTGAACATGGGGCGTATGTGCGGCATGAGGCTGCCATGTACGAGACAGTCGGGCGGGCGGGCAGTGGCGCGCTTCCGCCATCACAGTACAATTTCGATCCGATCACCGGGCAGCCGATCAACCGCGAGCCAGCCTCTACCGGGCAGACCGTGAACCTCGACGACCCGATGCAGCACCCAATCACAACCAGTGGCCAGCCAGGCTACGGTCCGGTTCCTTCACCGACGCGGCGCTGGCGCTGGCTGGGCTTCACGCTGCTGGCCATCGGTGTGCTGGCCCTGTCGGACGCGCTGGGCATCAACACCGACCTTGTGTTCCCTGTTATCATGATCGGCATTGGCGTACTGCTCTTGCGCCGAAGGTAGAGTTTTGTTCTGTTGCTAATTAAGAAGAGGTGCAAGCATCCTGATGATACCTGCGCCTCTTCTGCTTCCCTCTGGTACTTTAGCGATACCCCGCCGCCTGCATCTCGAATAGCCGGGCGTAGGTGCCGCCCAGTTCTAGCAATTCCTCGTGCGACCCAAGCTCGCTGATCCCACCGTTCTCGATAACGGCAATGCGGTCGGCCATGCGTACCGTGCTGAAGCGATGCGAAATGAGCACTGCGATCTTGCCCTCGGTCAGGTCACGGAAGCGCTGAAAAATCTCGTACTCCCGTTCAGCATCGAGCGCCGAGGTCGGCTCGTCGAGCACCAGCACCTCGCCATCGCGCATAAATGCCCGGCTGAGCGCGATTTTTTGCCACTGGCCGCCCGACAATTCGTGCCCCTTCTGGAACCAGCGACCGAGCATGGTGTCCATGCCCATCCGGAAGTTCGGCCACCACTTCGTCAGCACCGCCACGCTCGGCTGAATGCTCGATTCGCGCGTTGTCGTCCAGCATGTTGATCTGGCCGAAGCCGATATTCTCGCGCGCCGACAGCTGGAATTTCACAAAATCTTGAAAGATGACGCCGATCCGGTCACGCAACGCAGTCGGGTCATAATCGCGCAAGTCTACGCCGTCGAGCAGGATCTGGCCATCAGTGGGGTCGTACAGGCGCGTCAGCAGCTTGATCAGCGTGGTCTTGCCCGCGCCGTTCTGGCCCACCAGCGCGATTTTTTCACCCGGCTTGATAACAAGATTGACGTGGCGCAGCGCCCAATCTTCGCGGTCGGGATAGCGGAATGAAACGTTGCGAAACTCCAAGCCCTGCGTGAGCTTGGCGGGCATGGGGTGCGGGTTCGCGATGGGTGCCATTTGCGGCGCAAGATTAAGGAAGCTGAACAGGTTGTCCATGAACAGGCCATTTTCATACAGGCGGTTCAAGTTGTCGAACAGACCCTGGAACGTGCCCTGGCTGTTGCGCAGCAGCGCGATGTAGGTCACAAGACCAGTACCAATCGGCACATTGCCACTGATCGTGCCGTAGATAATCCATGCAAAGGCGGCGTAGTAGCTCACCGACGCGACTACGCCCCAGAACAAACTAATCCATGAGCGCCGACGGGCCAGCCGCTCGTCTTCTTCGAAGATTTTCCAAAAGGTGTCGGTATAGCGCTTTAGCAGCGGCTCGCCCAGGCCAAACAGCTTGACCTCTTTCGCGCTGGTGTCCACTGTCAGCACATGCTCGAAATAGTTCATCCGTCGCGCTTCCGGCGCGCGCCATGTCAGCAGCCGGAAGTACAGGCCGCTGTATTTGTTCTGTGCAATGAATGAGGGAATTGTCGCGCCGAACAGCAGCACTGCAATCCATGGATTGAAAGCCAGCAACAAAATGCCGGTTGAAACCAGCGTAATCACGTTCTGAACCACCAGAAAGCCGCCGTTGATGATGCCGAGCGCGCGCATGTCCGACTCGCGGCGGGCATTCTGGAGTTTGTCGTAAAAGTCAGCGTCTTCAAAATAGTGCAGATCGAGCACAAGCGCCTTGCGAATGATTTCGGTATTGATGTGGTGGCTGAGGCGGGCGTTCAGCACATGCTCGGCCAGCCGCCGCATCTGCGACATAATTGCGCTGGTGAACACCAGGCCAAACTCCAGGGCGATGAATGGCAGCGCCGCTTCCAGGCCCGCCGAGGCGTTCATGCCCTGCCGCACAGAAGCGGTCACCGAATTTACAATCAGACCAGCGGTCCATGCCTGCGCCACGGGCAAGAAGCCGCTCACCACCGTAAGCACCGCCATCATGATCGTGCTCATCCTGTCGGCACCCCAAACTAATTGAAACGCTGCCGGAATATTGCCAAAGGCTGTGCGCAGATCAGTGACGCGCTCGTGTAATGACTTGGGCACTTCCGGCTCAGATGGGTTATGTTGCCCGCGCGCACCGGCACGCGAACGTCCTGAAGCTACTGCCATGAAATAAAACCTCAACTACAAAGATATTTAATATCCTTAAATGATACCACAGCACAATAGATTTTGTGCCTGTCCTTTCGGGTAGTACGCCTGGTGCAGCGCCACCATTTCGGTGAGTATAGCATGAGGAAATGACAGGAACAGTCACAATGTAAGCAGCAAAATGCCTCCCGCATTATCTGACGCGGGAGGCATTACAAACGCACTGCTCTTCAATGGCGCATCACGCCCGGACCTGCTCCGCGAACTGCATCTGGTACAGTCGGTAATAATAGCCGTGCTGCTCCAGCAGTTCCTCATGACTGCCGTCCTCGACCACGCGGCCCTTGTGCAGCACGATGATGCGATCCACATGGCGGATGGTGGAAAGCCGGTGGGCAATCACGATCGACGTGCGTCCATGGAGCAGCCGCTCCAGCGCCTCCTGAATCAGCGCCTCGGTCTCGGTGTCTACGCTCGACGTCGCCTCATCCAGAATGAGCAGCACTTCCGGATTGAACGCCACCGCGCGGGAGAACGCAAGCAACTGCCGCTGTCCAACCGATAAGTTCGAGCCGCGCTCGCGCACCTCATAGTCGTAGCCGCCCGGCAGGCGCGCGATGAACGGCGCAGCGTTGGCAAGCTCGGCAGCTCGGTGCATCTGCTCGTCGCTGATGCTTTCATCATGGAGGCGAATGTTCGAGGCGATCGTGCCGCTGAAGCAGACCGCATCCTGTGGTACTGCCGCGATATGCTGCCGGAGTTGCGTCTGCGGGATGTCGCGAATGTCTACGCCGTCAAGCGTGATCGAGCCTTCCTGAATGTCGTAGAAGCGCGCCAGCAGACTGATCAGCGACGTTTTACCTGCGCCAGTGGCCCCGACAATCGCGACCGACTGACCAGCCGGGATGTGGAACGAAATGCCGCGCAGCACCGGCTCGCCGGGGTTGTAGCTAAACACGACGTTCTTGAATTCAATATCGCCGCGAACAGGCTGCGGCAACTGCTTCGGCGCGGCTGAATCAGTCACATCTTCAGGCGTATCGAGCACGCGGAAGATGCGCTCGGATGACGCCATGGCCGCCTGCAGCGTGTTGTAATTCTCAGCGATCTGCCGGATTGGGCCAAACGCCTGGTCGGTGTACTGAATGAACGCCACTAGCAAACCAATCGTCGCCAACCCGCCGAGCACAACCTGGCCGCCCAGGTTCAGCAACAGCGCCGTCGCGGCAATCGAAAGGAAGCTCACCGCCGGGAAGAAAACAGCGAAGGCCATCAATGAGCGGAACTGCGCATCGCGGTAATCGCGGCTCAGTTCATCGAAGCGCATACGGCTCCGTTCTTCGCGGTTGAACAATTGCGTGACCATAATGCCGGTAATTTGCTCATTGAGATATGCATTGATGCGCGCGAGACGCTGCCGCACCTGCCGGAAGGCCGAGCGCATGACGCGCTGGAAAAACGCCGTCGCAATGGCCATGACCGGCAGCACCATCAGGCTGATCAGCGCCAGCCGCCAGTTCAACAGTAGCATGGTGATAACAATGAACACCAGCCTGGTGCTATCGCCAAGCAACGCCACCATGCCCTGCGATAAAAACTGATTGAGCGCATCCACATCGTTGGTCAGCCGCGTGACCAGTCGTCCAACCGGGTTGCGGTCGAAAAACGCCAGGCTCATGCGCTGGATGTGGCTAAAGATTTGCATGCGGATATCAATCATCACCTGCTGGCCAGTTGATTGCATGATGTACGTTTGGCCATAGCGGCATGCAAAGGCAGTGAGTAGCGCCAGAATGTACAGCACAAAATACGGCAGCACGCCGCCGACATTGTGCGTCGCGATTGGGCCGTCAATCGCGCGGCTGACTAGATAGGGCGGAGCCAGTTCGGCCAGCGCCGTGCCAAACAGCAGCACGACTGCCATCGCAAGCCGGTGCCAGTAAGGCTTTACAAAGACGATCAGCCGCCGCATCAGCCGCGCGTCATACGCTTTGCCCAGTATTTCATCTTCCTCAAAATTGATCGCTGCCACAGTCGTCTCCATTGTAAATTGTAAATTGTAGATTGCAGATCGAGGGACACAATTTGCAATGTGCAATTTACAATGTGCAATCAGTCTTCTTCCAATTCGGCTTGTAAAAGCTCCCGTCGATACATCGCCGCGTAGCGTTCGCCGCGCTCGATCAATTCTCGGTGCGTGCCACGCTCGACGATTTCGCCGTTGTGCAGCACGATGATCTGGTCGGCGTCCTTCACCGTCGCAATCCGTTGGGCAATAATAATGCTCGTACGTTCCTGCATGACCTCGCGCAGGCCGGCCAGAATCTGGGCCGCCGTGTGTGTATCGACGCTCGAAAGCGCATCGTCCAGCACGAGAATAGCCGGGTCGCTCAGCACGGCGCGGGCGATGGCAGTGCGCTGCTTCTGGCCGCCGGACAAAGTCACGCCGCGCTCGCCGATCATGGTCATCAAGCCGCCCGGAAACTGCGACAGGTCGTTGCTCAACTGCGAAATCTCAACGGCGCGGTCGATCTCGTCGTCGGTTGCAGTTGGCCGCCCAAACGTGACATTCTCGCGCAGCGGCACGCTGAACAAAAACGTATCCTGCGGAACATAGCCGATGGCAGTGCGCAGGGTATCGAGCGGCAGCATGCGAATATTATGATGATCGATCAGTACCTGCCCTTCGTCCGGATCGCGCATGCGGGCCAGCAGATTGACCAGCGTCGTCTTGCCCGCGCCAGTCGCGCCGACGATTGCCAGCGATGAGCCGCGCGGTACGTGGAACGAGATGTGGCGCAAAATCCAGCCGCTTGCGGAGATTACCGCTTGTTCGGTGCGCGTCTCCTCGGCATCATCGGCAAGTTCACGATCGTAACGGATGCCGACATCGCGGAACTCGATATCGCCAGCGACGGTCGCATCTGGCAGCATGTTTGGTGCATTCGCGATCTCAGGCTGGCGGTGCAGCACTTCGGCGATGCGGCTCATCGATGCCGAGCCTTGCTGATACAGATTCACCATCATGCCAAGCGAGATCATTGGCCAGGTGAGCAAGCCCAGGTAGGTGTTGAACAGCACCAGATCGCCAAGCGTCATGGTGCCGGCGGCGACGTAGCGCCCGCCAATGAGCAGTACAAGCGCGGCAACCACACCGATCGTCACCGAGATAGCTGGCCAGAGCAGGCCGCTGAGCAGCACATAGCGCACGTTGAGCGCGCGATATTCTTCATTGGCCTGAAGAAAGACACCAATCTCAGCGTCCTCTTGCGCATAGGCTTTAATCGTGCGAATGCCGCTGAAGTTCTCTTGCGCGCGGGTCGAAAGATCGCCGAACTGATCCTGCACGGTGCGGAAGATTCGCCGCATCTGCCGGCCAACCACCACAAACAGGATGCTGACAACTGGCAGCAGCAGCAACACCACCAGCGCAAGCGTCAAATTCGTTCGCAGCATCAGCACACCAGCCGTAACAAGGAGGAACAGCGCCGTGGCGAAGGAGTTCAACCCGGGGCCAAGGAACTGGCGCACCGCCGAAAGGTCGTTCGTGACGCGCGTCATCAGGTCGCCTGTATGGGCATGGCCGTAGAAGTTTTGGTCGAGTGAGAGCAAGCGTTGGAAAAGCTCGTTGCGTATGTTGAACTCAACCAGGTAGGATGCGCCGATCATGCAGATGCGCTGGCCGAAGCGAAACAGGCTGTCCACAGCGGCAATCAGGATGAGCAACCCGCCGTAGCGCAGAAGCTCCTCCATGACGACGCCGCGCGTGCTGAGCTCGTCAACGGCGAGGCGGACGATCTGCGGCACCTGCGCTACTGCCAGCCCGTCGCACAGCGCGAAAACCAGGCCCAGGAGCAGCCGCCCGCGATATTGGCGAACGAACGGCAGCAGGTGACGAAGGTATATCATTAATCAACCTCCTTTGGTGTTTGTTGGGAACGAGAGGAGATGATAGCACATGCTACGCCAAGAACACAACTTTTACTTTACTACTTCAGAATGAGTTTAGGATCAGACTTGAGGAGGAGAGGTGAACAATGTTTCATATGGTTGTTTGCTGCTACATCGTTTGCTATACTGATTGGACGAAGTATTGTGCTTGAGAACTGAATCATGGACAACGAAGAACGCCAGCATCTTGAAGGTTTATTGCGTGAGCACCGGCGCAGGTTGCGTCCGCTTGAACTACGTAATGCGCAGCTTGGCATGAGCACCCCTCCTGAAGTGATCAACGAGATCGATGATATTCGCAGCGAGATTGCGCAAATACAAGCCCGGCTGTACGGGCAGATCGATGTATCTGCCCCGATGCAGCCTGATGTATCTGCCCCGATGTCTGCCCCAGAGCAGATCGATCTCAAACGCCTTCGCAGGCAGGCGCTGGCCGCTTTCTACACTCAGAAATGGGAGCAGGCCCACTGCTCACCCAATTGACGGCGGCTGATCCGCGCGATGAGGATGCGCGGGCGAAGTTGGCGCGAGCGCAGCGCGAACGACACTGGCAGCTTCGCTACGAAGAAATCTGCGAACTGCGCGACGACGATGAATGGGAAGCAGTGCTCGGTGCGCTTGATGATTTAGAGCAGGAGCGGCCCGGATACCCCGATCCGCAAAAGCTGCGTGCCTGGGCCGAGGCCCGCCAGCGCCGTGAGCAATATTATGACACAGCATTGGCGGCCTTTGACCGCGCCGAGTGGCCCGCAGCGATCACTGCGCTGGAAACGCTGCTGACCGACGCGCCCGACGACGCCGAGGCTCAGGCGCTGCTCCAGCGTGCCCGCGCCGAGCAGCAGGTGGCCGAGGAGCAAGCCCGGCGACAGCAAGAGCAAGCTCACCGTCGCGAACAGGAAGCAGCCGCTCGTGCCCAAGAACAACGCTTTGAACCCGCAATTACCCTTCTACGCTCCAAGAATTTCGGCGAAGCGCTCGAACAGTTCGAGCAGTTGCTGCAACAGCCCGACGACTGTGAATTTGCCGCGCAGTTGGTAGCCAGCCTGATCGAGCGTGCCGATGTGCCACTGGAGCAGCGCATGCGCGCCGCGCGCATGGTGGACGCGGTGGGCGACCCGCGCCCCGGACTCCAGATCGAAAACCCCAAATACTGGGCGCGCCGGATCGAGCCTGGGCCGTTTCTGATGGGTGATAACAACAGCGGCGAGTCAGACGAGAAACCAGCGTTCGTCTACCACATCCGGCAGCCATACGCGCTGGCGCGCTATCTAGTGACAAACAGCCAGTACGCGCGCTTTCTCGCCGATCTCGAACGGCGCGGAAAAACCGAAGAAGCACAGCGCCGCCGTCCGCGCCGTTGGGAGAGCAACAACCCACCGGCAGGAAAAGGTAATCATCCGGTTGTGAACGTGTCCTGGGAGGACGCCACAGCCTTTGCAGCCTGGGCCGACGAGACGCTGCGCATGGCTGGCCTGCTTGGCCCCGGCGAGACTGTGCGCCTGCCGACCGAGCCGGAGTGGGAGCGCGCCGCTGCGTATCCGGTGGTTATCCCTCATCCTCCGTCCCCTTCTCCCAACTTGGGAGAGGGGGCGATGCACAGCAGCGGGGGTGCGGGCGCAGAGCGGCGCAAGTACCCATGGGGCGAATGGCCGACGAAGGATATATTTGCCAACACATACGAAAGCGGCATTGGCGGCACGTCGGCGGTTGGACTATTCCCGCAGGGCGCAGCTGATTGCGGCGCGCTGGACATGGCTGGCAACGTTTGGGAGTGGTGCAGCACGCCATATCTGCCCTACAAGGAGATCGCAAAGCGCGGGCAGGTGGAAGCAGAAACGCTTGACAACTTCAAATCCGAAAACGGATACGTCCTGCGGGGCGGCTCGTGGAATCACGATCGATCACTCGCTCGCTGCGGGGCGCGCGCCCTCCCTCTGCCCTGTCAATCACTCGGCTACTACGGGTTTCGGGTCGCCCGTTGTTCTCCTCGGTCTTAGTGTCTTAATGACTTTATGTCTTTTTGTCCTTGTGTCCTTTGAACATGTGTAAAGCGTTTTATGCCCTCACTCCTGGCCCCTCTCCCAAGGTGGGAGAGGGGTGGCGAGCAGAGCGAGACGGGGCCTGTCCTGAGCGCGCCTGCGGTGCGCTTGTCGAAGCCGTCGAAGGGTGAGGGCAAGCGAGCGCCGAAGGCGCGAATCGCGATCTTTGGAAAGGGTCGCTGTGGAATTGCCAGGCGGTATTCAACCAAACGAATGGCCCAGAGGCTCAAGCTCTTTGCATCCCTTTGTCATGTTGAGCGTAGCGAAACATCTCAACGTACCACATTGTTGCTTCGCTGAGATGCTTCACCCTTCGACTGCGCTCAGGACAGCGCTCCGTTCAGCATGACATGGAAAAACGTTGATGTACTACCCAACGAGCCGATCCACCATCATCGCCACAAACAGCAGGAATAAGTACAGCAGCGAGAACTTGTACAGGCTCCATGCCGCCGCCGTCGTGCCGACGCGATATAACCGCACGCCCAGGCGCAGGAATTGCCCGCCCAGCACCAGCGCCATGAGCAAATATGGCAAGCCGAGCATGCCGAACGGCGTCAGTAGCAGCGTCAGCGCGATCATCTGCACAGAGTACAACACAATCTGGCGCTTGGTCTCGTCGTCGCCCGCCACGACCGGCAGCATCGGCACACCGGCGTTGGCGTAATCTTTCTGACGGATCAGCGCCAGCGCCCAGAAGTGCGGCGGCGTCCAATAGAAAATGATCAGGAACAGGAACAGCGACGGCAGCGTCAACCCGCCAGTCACAGCCGCCCAGCCGATTAGCGGCGGAAACGCGCCCGCCGCGCCGCCAATCACAATATTGCTCATGGTGCTGCGCTTCAACCACAGCGTGTAAATCACCACATAATAAATGAAACCTGCAAAGGCCAGCAGCGCGGCAGCCACATTCACAAACACAACAAACAGCGTAAACGACACTGCCGCCAGCGTGAGGCCAAGCACGAGCGCATGCCATGCCGGAATGCGGTTGCTCGGCAGCGGGCGGCGGCCCGTGCGGCCCATGCGAATGTCGATGTCGCGGTCGAAATAGCAATTCAGTGCATGCGCGCCGCCGGCATCAGCCAGCCTGCCAGCATGGTCCAGAACACCAGGCTGAAGCTCGGCATGCCCGCCGGAGTGATAAACATGGCCGCGAATGTGGTAAAAATCAGCAGCGTAATCACGCCCGGCTTGGTCAGGCTGACATAATCTTTGACCACGGACGACCAGTTTCTGGCCGCCGACTGCTCCCTGCCGGGCACCCTCTGGGTGGCTGACTTCTGCTCTCTGGGGAACGGCAGCCGCAGCGCCGCCGTGACGGCAATCACCAGCGCCGCCCACGCGCCCGCGCCGAGCGCCAGGTGCGCCAGCCGCATCGCCCCCAGCGTGGTAGTGCTATTGTGTAGCAGCCAGATTTGCGTCATGCCGACCAGCGTCTGCACCAGCATCAAGCCGAGCGCCGCACCCGCCGCCATCCGCACCGCAGGCTGCGAAAACAGCCGCCATGTGCGCCATGCCAGTAGCGCGATGAGCAGCACCGCCAGCGCCGCCACGCCGCGATGCACCATGGCTAAAACCGCCAGATCGCTCGTTGACGCACACACCAACGTCGGGCAGGCCCAAAGTGCGCCCGCGTTCCTCACCAGCACGCCGCCAACCAACGTGCCGTAGAGCACCAGCACGCTGCCGAGTGCCAGCATGCGGTAGCTACGCCGCGCCTTCTGCGTCCGCCCGCCCAATTGAGCATGCGCTGCTGGGCCGATGCGCGCGCTGGTGTACGATGAAAGCACCAGGCCGAGCGACGCAATAGCTATGCCACTCACAACCGCTCCGGTCAACGTCGTAGCGACACCAGCGACAACGGCGAACACATAGCTCAAGGCGATGATAAGGAGCACAATGCCCTGCCGGAGCAGCGAACCCGAAAAGAACGAATTAATTTGAAGGCGCATAGACTTCTCTAGTCTGTTTGCAGCGTGAGGATGCCCAAAGATTTACTTGACTGTTGTAGGTAGCTGTTGTGAGTTTATCACACGCCGTAGCTCGTGTCAAAAGTCACAAACATTACCATTCTCGTTTGCATGTCACAGATGACACTTCGATGCGTTGCTTCATAGAAGTTCTGCATAGCTGTTCGCACGGACCGTGCCATGTACCACAGCTTTTTGGGGAAATTTCACCCAATATGAATGAAGCAGTGCAGCAAAGCTCTTTATGGCGTAGTGTCGAACGACTGAATGTGCCCGCGCCAGGTACCCGTTTGCAGCCAGCGCTCATGGTACGTCCCACCCGTCAAGTCGTCAAGCACACTACGCCAGAACGCATGCGCGACAGTGTGCGTCGCAAACGTCGCAAGCTCCCATTGCCCCGGCAGCATGGTGAACAACTGAGTTGCCGCCATCCGCCCAACGCCGCAGCGGCGGTATTTTTTTAGCACCAGGAATGCATCGATCGAGTGGCCGCTAAACAGCGGATCGAGGAGGCTGCGGGAGCCAACCAGGGCAAACCCGGCAATATGCCCATCCGCAAGAATGAAAAAAGCCGCGCTTGTCGGCTGCGTTACATATGGTTGCAGCGAAGGAGCCTTGAAGTGACCATGGCTGTCTACATCACGATCATCAACATCGCTGAGATCGTAAAGAAAAAGCTGCATAAGCTGTGCTAGTGCCTTGTTGTCCTGTGAAGTGGCTCGTCGTAGTACGATGTTCATGCCAGTTGTGGTATGTGCCTTTCCCACCATTGTATTGTTATGCGACCATGGTCATGTGACCCTTTCCAGTGAGTTCTGACGCGTGTCTTCGTGCTGAGCGACAGGGTGTCGTGCTGCCGCTCACCACTACATCATTCCATTATTCCGATTCTGTATCTTGCGCGCTGGTTTGTGGCGCAGCGCCGACCGACTGGAGCAGGAGTTCGGCGACGTCCTTGCGGGCCAGCGTTTCGTCCACGCCGGTGTTTTTGGCCGCGTCCTCGAACATAACCATGCAGAACGGACAGCCCATCGCCACGGTGGTTGGCTCCGCTTTTTGCAACTGCTCCAGCCGAATGACGTTCACGCCTTTTTTGCCCCAACCTTCCATCCACACGTTGCCGCCACCGCCGCCGCAGCACATCGAGCGCTGGCGGTTCCAGTCCGGCGCTTCCACCAACTCCAGGCCAGGAATGCTTTCGAGCACGTTGCGCGGCTCGTCATATACATCATTATAGCGCCCAATGTAACATGGATCATGGTACGCTACCCGCTCGTTGATCGGCTCGGTTGGCGTGAGTTTACCTTCATGGACCAGTTGCGAGAGCATCTGCGTGTGATGGATGACCTCGTAATCTTCGCCCGCTTTACCGCCAAACTGCGGGTATTCATTCTTGATGGTGTTGAAGCAGTGGGCGCAGGTCGTTACCACTTTTTTGAATTTGTATTGCTGCATGGTTTCGATATTGGTCTGCGCCTGCATCTGGTACAGCAACTCCTCGCCCATGCGGCGGGCCGGGTCGCCGGTGCATGTTTCTTCCTCGCCCAGAATGGCGAAGTCCACGCCGGCGCGCTGCATCAGTTGCACCATGGCGCGGGCGGTCTTCTTGGAGCGCTCGTCGTAGCTCGGCGCGCAGCCAACCCAGTACAGCACCTCGACCTCTTCCTTTTCGGCCAGCGTCGGCACATCGAGGCCATCGGCCCAGGCGGTGCGCTCGCGGGCAGGCAGCCGCCATGGGTTGCCCTGCCGCTCGATGCCTTCCAGCACGCGCTTCACGCCGCCCGGCACGTCGCTCTGAATCATCGCCAGGTTGCGGCGCAGCCCGACGATCTGATCGACATGCTCGATCATGGCCGGACACTCTTCCATACAGGCCCGGCATGTCGTGCAACTCCATAGCTCATTTTCAGTGAACAGGCCGTGTTCGTAGAGCGGCAGCGTTTCGATGTTTTCATGCACAATCGTGACCTGCCTGCCATTGCTGCCGTTCCCGCCAACCGGATGCTCAGCCGTTTCGCTGGTGGTGCTTTGCTCGGCATTGGCCTGCACGCGCGCCACCGTGCCATCGCGCAGCAAAATCGGCTCGCCGCGCTGAAGGTCAGCCATTTTGGTGATTAAGAATTTGGGCGACAATTCGGTGCCAGCTGCATAGGCCGGACACTTTGACTGGCAGCGCCCGCACGCCATGCAGGCGTCGAAGCTCATTCGCTGCTTCCAGGTGAAATCATGAAGCGCCATAATGCCGAGTGCTGGCTCGTCTTTCTCGATTTCGGCTTCAAGGTTGTAAATCGGCTCCAACGCGCCTTTCGGCCCATGTCGCGAAAGAAGGTGTTGAGCGGCGTGTAAAAGATGTGGCGGAACTTCGAAAACGGGATCGTCGCGATAAAGGCCATCGAGACCAGCATGTGGGTGTACCAGAAGAACTGGTGCGACAGGAGCGCGACGATGCTGCCGTTGCCCAGGCCAATGCCTCGAAACACCGCCGCAAATGCGTAGCCGACGTAGGAATTGAGCGCCCATGATTGATCGTACACTGCCACGCCGCCGATCGTCTGGTTCGCGAGGCGCAAACCCTCCAGCAGGTAGCCGGTCACGGTGATGTACAGCAGCACCGCCAGCACCCACAGGTCGGTCGGTCGGTTATGCAACCGGTCGGGTTTGGTGCGGTAGCGCCGCCATGCCGCCCAGACGAGGCCACCGAGAAACACCAGTCCCATGGTATCGAGAATCAGTTCGTAGGATTGATAGAAGCCGCCGACCAGGATTTTGCCAGCGTCGGGGCCGAGCGCCGGAATCGTGAAATCTTCCTCGACGGCGATGATGTCGGTGCCGATGAACAGCGCCAGAAAGCCAAAGAAGATCAGCGCGTGCATGGAGCCGGGCTTGCGGTCGCGCAGCACGCGCTTCTGCCCGAACACCTGCGTCAGCATCTCGGCCAGCCGCGCAGGCAAGTAGCCGGATGCGGTTGTCGGGCCGCCCCTTGCGCCAGCGCCCGATGTCGCGCAGGATGCCCCACGTCAGCAAGCCCAGCGCGACGAATGCAGAAAGGTACAGCGCGAATGGGCCAGCCACCCCGCCGACATTCCAGTAAATCTGACGAATCGCTTCCGTCATGCGAACTCCCTCATATGTGTATTGCAGATTGCAGATTGTACACACTTTGTGCAACGTGCAGAGGATAATTGGTACGATACCATTGCTGACGTAGAGCGTCAAACCTTTTCTATTGCATAGCCACCGCAACGGGTTCGCTCACAGAACGAACGTATTTCTCTTCAAACATAGGCGTACAGAAGGAATATACTTCTTGATAAGAACTATTTTATTGTTCAGGAAGGTATATTCTCAGCATGTTAGCACTCCAACGTCGTCACCTTCGTACCCACCTCATCAACACGCTGGCCGCCACGTTTCTGTTGCTCTGTATTGTGCAGCGTATCCCTTTCTGCTGGCCGCCCGGCTATGACGCATGGTCGTATCTGGCCGCCGCGCGGGCCGTGCTTCATGGATACAACCCAACTACGACGCACCTCGAACAGTATGTACCTGATGTGGCGCTTTCGTGGTTAGGGCAACCATTGAACGTCGGAGCATATTTGTATCCGCCGGTGTTGGCCTTGCTGCATGTGCCGCTCGCAATCCTGCCGTTCAATGTGGCCCTCGCGATCTGGATGAGCTTCGTTGCTGCGTCTGCCGCGCTGCTCGTCTGGGCACTTCAGCAGCTTGTCGGCAGGCGAATTGCATTGGTCGCCTGCTTGGGCTTCGCGCCGCTGTGGTCAAGTCTGTGGCTCGGGCAAATCAACACCGTGATCGCACTGCTCCTGACGCTGACGGTCATTGCGGCGCGGCGCGAGCAGCCCGCGCGTCAGGGCATCTGGTTGGTGCTGGGCGCGCTGTTAAAGGTGACGCCAGCAGTGTCGCTGCTCATGCTTATGCAGCGGCGGCAGTGGCGCAGCGTTGGAAGCGCAGCCCTGTTAGCGACATGTGTCGTTACCCTGACATTGCCGATCACAGGACTGCAAGGCTGGCTCGCAGGTAGCACCGCGGCGCTGCGGGTGTCCTTCGACTCTGACGCGCTGGTTTCGTTGACTGCCTACACCTTCCGGCTGCCTGCTGGCTACCGCGAGGTAGCAACGTGGGGATTGATGCTCAGCATGCTCGGCATTACCATGCTGCGCGCCCAGCGCGTGCCGCTACAACTGGCGTTGGCCGCCACCATTATTTTGCCCATGTTGATCGCGCGGATTACCTGGGATCACCATACCGTCATGGCACTACCGGCGCTCGCTATTCTCTGGACATGGAGCCAGCGCGGGCGTATCATGGCGAGCAGCGCGTGGTTAGCATTGTCAATTTCCGGCGGCATAACAATTCCGATCGTGCTGTTGCTCTGCTGGTTGATTTGCTGTTGGCCGAGCATGCTGGAGGACCGCGCCGACGATCAGACATCAGTGCTGCTTGCGCGCCTTTCCGCTACGAATGATGCAGCATAGGTGCTGCTTACGATGCTTCGCCAACCGCACTCTGAAGCGTCTCGATCTGCTGTCGCACCGCATCGGGCAGGGGCGCTTTGTGGCGCGCGTGGTAGTCGAACGAGACCACAACGCCCTCGCCTTCGGCAGCCACGCGCCCATGCCGCTGACTGACGACGACATGGCGCATGGTCAGGCGGTCGGACGCGATGTTGGTGACGGTTGTGCCAATTGATACAGTGTCGGGATAGGTGAGCGGGAAGCGGAAGCGGCAGCTTGCCGAGGCCAGGATCGGTCCGATGCCCTGTTCGTCGACAGCACCAACGAAGCCAATCTGTTGAAAATACGCAATGCGCCCGGTTTCGAAATAGCGGAAGTACACGGTATTGTTGACGTGCTGGAAGGCATCCATGTCGCCCCACAACACTGGCACCTCGACAACCGAAGGAAAGCCGTGCAACAACTCCTGCCATGTGTGTGCCACGATGTCCTCGCATACATCTCCACGAACATGATAATAATCATAGCATAGCTGTACTGAAGATGGCGCACGTTTGTCTCGCTGCCGTATCTTTACCGCTTATCGGAAGCGATTTGTTGAAGAGCATGGACAAATCATCAATAGCATGATCGCTGTCATCTCTGCGACAAATATGTTGTTACCGAAGAGTGCGCGCCCAACATGGCGGCACATCGATCTCCAGATGACCATTTTGCACCTGGAATTGCTGTATGCCGTCAAGCAGATCGACAACCTGCTGGCCGTCCGTCAAGGGAACCGGCAGCCGCAGCTGCGCTGGCTCGCTGGTCGCGTTCACCGCCACAATCACCTGCTCATCATCACAGCGGCGCACAAACGCAAACTGCTCATGGGCGACGAAAAGTTGCTGATACGTTCCATCGCGCAGCGCCCGCGACTCATGGCGAACGCGCGCGAGCCGCGAAACAGTCTGAGCAAGATCGGCATGCAGGGCGCGCTGCGCCGTATCAAGTGTCATGTACGGGCGCAGTGGCGCGTCGTCGCCGCCTTGCTTCACGCCGCCGATGGCCCATTCGCTGCCATAGTAGATTGACGGCACGCCTGGCATGGTGAACAGCAGCGCGTGTAACGGGTACAGGTGCGCCGGATTAGCGAGCGTGCTGGCGATGCGGTTTACATCATGGTTGTCGGCAAAGTTGTACAGCGGCAACCCTTTATATATGCCGCCTTCGCCAAACTGGCGGTTGAGCGAGTACGCAATCTCGAAGTAGTTGCGGTCGTTGTGGCTGGAAAACAGCCCCTTGTAGATCTCGTAGTTCGTGGTCGCATCGAGCGTTTCCGCGTTGGCCCATGTGCGATAATCGCCATGAATCGTCTCGCCTAGCAGCCAGAAGTCGGGCCGCAGCTGGCGGCAAAAGGCAGCCAGAGCGCGCAGAAAGTCGAGGTCGATGTCTTCGGCCACGTCGAGCCGCAGCCCGTCGATACCGAACTGCTCGACCCATTGCTGCACCGCGCCAAAGATATGTGCCCGCACGTCAGGATGGTGCAGATTGAGCTTGACCAGATTGTAGTGGCCGCGCCATGCGTCATACGTGAACGGGTCGCCATGCGGGCTGCGCCGCCCAAAGTCCACGCCGACGAACCAATCGCGATAGGGCGATCGCTCGCGGTTGGCTTGCAGGTCGCGAAAGGCCCAGAAGTCGCGCCCGACATGGTGAAACACGCCATCAAGGATCACGCGGATGCCAGCGGCATGTAGATTGGTTACCAAGGCGTCGAGGTCGGCATTGCTGCCCAGCCGACGATCAACATGGTAATAATCAACCGTGTCATAGCCATGGCTACTCGACTCGAATAGCGGGCCGAGGTACATGGCATTAACACTTAGCCTGCGGATGTGGTCGATCCAATCGTTGATCTGCGCAAGGCGTGGCTCCGGCGACGATACGAAATCGTTACGTGCCGGCGCGCCGCACAGGCCAAGCGGGTAGATATGGTAGAAAACAGCGTCATGCGCCCAATTGGACATGTTTGACTCCTTAAAATACATACCGGTAGGTATAACTTAGATAAATAGAGAACAAAGCTTTCTGAGGCCACCGAGAACACAGTGACCTCAGAGGTAGGTTCTTTATCTCTGTGCGCTCTGTGTTCTCTGCGGCAGCAAATTGTATATAAAGTCTCATGAATAAATGCCATAGGAAAACTGCTGGATCGCCTGACGAACTACGGCGTCATCCAGTTCAATGTGCTTATTAAGCGCCAGCCCAATATAAGTGTTGATCATGCCGATAAACGTGGCGGCGTAGACACGTTGCCGTCCGCGCATGTTGCCGTAGTCCGGCACGGCGCGCTCGAAGAGTTCTTCCACGATGCGCTGCTGCTCTGCGTTGAACGCGGCGACCACATCGAAAGCTTCATCGTTAGGCACGGCAAACCACAGCATGAGCAACATGCGGTACAGTATTGCTTCCTGAGCAGCAAACTGAAAGTACGTTTCGATGATACGATGAAACGACAGCGACAAATTCCCATTGTATGAAGCAGCCGCCTTCGCAAGCCGCCGGATGAGCGGGCCGCCCCGGTCGGCGACGAGCGCTTCTAACAGGCCGCGCTTGCTGCCAAAGTAGTGGTACAGCGTCGGTTTGGTGACGCCGGCTGCCTCGCAGATTTCCTGCACACCGACGGCATCGTAGCCACGAGCGGCGAACAGGCGCAGCGCGCAATCAAGAATATTCGTGCGATTGTCCAATGTGTTTGCCATCAAGAGTCAGAAAGAGATTGACGAAATCGTGCATGAACATTATACCGACCGGTATGTAACTTGTCAAGCCAGGAGAGGCATTCACGTATGGTTTATCAACAAAACGAGGGAAAAAGAAAAGCTCTGCGATTATCGCAGAGCTTTCGTGGTGGAGGTGAGGGGACTTGAACCCCTGACCCCAACACTGCCAGTGTTGTGCTCTCCCAACTGAGCTACACCCCCGTGCGTCCTGGTGGAGGTGAGGGGAGTCGAACCCCTGACCTCTACAGTGCGATTGTAGCGCTCTCCCAACTGAGCTACACCCCCAAGCGCCGAATTAGTATAGCATGCCGGTGGATGGCTGTCAAACGATATGAAGCACCAGCATGACCATGATCAGCACCACCAGCACCACGAGCACGCCAACAAGTGCAGCGCGCCGCCAGCGTGTCATCGCAGGCGACGCCACAAACTGTGCTGGCGGCACATCGTCCGCGACGCGCGTGGCCTCGGCGGACGTTTGGTTATTTGCGGGCGCTGTGGGGTACACGTGCTGCATCATTGTTGTCTGTTCGCGCCGCCGCTGCTGCACACGCTCAAGCTGCTGCCGGGCAGCGATGCGCGCCTGTTGCTGCGCCTCCTGTGCGGCATGGAGCAATTCAGCTGCGTCTTCATAATGCGGGTCGAGCGCCACAACCTGTCCCAGCCGATCGATCGCCCGATCCCACGACGCCTCAGCGAAGGCTTGCACGCCCGCGTCATATAGCCGGGCATGCTGGGTGTAGTCCTGGATATGCTCGGTGTGGATCGTCAGGTGCTTCAATGCCTCGCTCATCTCACGGGCGCTCTGGTAGCGCGCGTCCGGGTCTTTCGCCAGGGCGCGCAGCAGCGCTGCTTCGACGTTCTCTGGCAGATTGGGATTGATGCTGCGGGGTGGTGCCGGCGCTTCATAGGCGTGCTTCTTGAGCATGGCCATGGGCGTCGGCGCATCAAATGGCACCCGTCCGGTCAGCATCTCATACAGCACCACGCCCGTGGAATACAGATCTGTGCGTGCGTCGGCTGGTTCGCCGCTGGCTTGCTCGGGAGCGATGTAGGCGGCTGTACCCATCACCAGCCCTGGCATGGTCAGGCTTTGCTTATCGTCGGCCAGCTTCGCCAGCCCAAAATCGGCCAGTAGCGGCCAGGTTGGCAAGGGGATGAGAATATTCGATGGCTTGATGTCGCGGTGGATCACCCCACGCCCATGGGCGTAATCGAGGCCAGCCAGCACCTGGTTGATCAGCCGAATCGCCCGGCCCGGCTCGATCGGCGTACCCAGCATGGAATGGAGCGTGGCCCCATTTTCAACATACTGCATGACAAAATACAGTATATCGTCCTGCTCACCATAATCGTAGATCGGCAGGATGTTATGATGCTCCAGCTGCCCGATGGCTTTTGCCTCGCGTCTGAAGCGCGCCGCAAACTGTGGATCATGGTGATGCTGCATCACCTTCACCGCCACGGCGCGGTCAAGTGACGGCTGGTACGCTTTATAGACCGTGGACATGCCGCTCTGACGGATCACTTCCAGCATGTGATAGGGACCGAGCCGAGCGCCAATTAAATCATTCATAGCTGTCCATGCATTGCCGTTCACCGGCGGGCATGCTCACAATTCATACATCACGATTTTGTCATACGCGAGCGTTGGCATGCACTCCACTAATCGACACCATGCATGGTCCGTGCCAATCGCACTGTTGCATGCGTTCTGTGAGGCACGCGTGGCCCGAAATAACCCAGGCATTCTTGCCTACCAACGCACAGACGAGGTTGAGGAGTCAATCGAGTTGCGCCAGGATGTGACGACGATTGGGCGTTCCGATACCTGCACGCTGCGCATTCCGTTTCCTATTATCTCACGTCTTCATGCGCGAATCGAGCTTCAGCACGACCGGTATGTGCTTTTTGATGAAGGCAGTGCCAACGGAACGTTTGTGAACGGCAAGCGGCTGGAGCAAGGCCAGCACTTGAACACCGGCGACGAGATCTGGCTCGGTTCAGAAGAGGTGGTGTTACACTTCTCCGATCCGGAGCAAACGTTGATGGTGCAGACAAACCATGCGCCACCTACGCTTACGATCGACGAGCATGCCCGCACGGTGCATGTGTATGGTTCGCCAGTGCAACTTAGCCCGCTCGAATACGGCTTGCTGCTGCACCTCGCCAACCATGCCGGCACGGTCTGCACCCGCGAAGGCTGCTTTCTTGCCGTGTGGGGCCAGCCGTATGACCCTCTAACGTGCAAAGACTTACTGAACGCCTGCGTTGCGAAGCTCCGTCGCAATCTACGTGCCACTGCACAGGCTGCCGGGCAAGCGCCGCCGGAGGTTGTGACCGTGCCGCGCGTCGGCTTCCGGCTTGATGCTGATGTGACATTTGAGGCAGCGGCGGAAGAGTTCACGCATTGACATGGCATGTGCTCTATGCGAAGCTGAGGTTCAGATCACGTTTGGTTAGCAAATAGATCAGCGTAACACATTGATTTTGGAACATATTTTTCTATGATTATGATACTGTAATCAAGAATTCACGTGTTCTTCATCTTATTGGTGCGCCGTTTGTACGTGATTAGCGCGTATAATACTAACATCACAATACAATAATTCGAAACGCCATCCGCGACACATCACCTTTTCTCACTTTCGTCGTTGCTGCAACCCACGTCTCACACCTGGTGGCGAACACGTGCCTCTGCTGGGCACAGCGCTGCGCGCACTCTGCATTCCGGCACCAAGCGAGAGATTTTTACGCATGTATGAGTTAACGGGGACGTACCTCGGCCAATATCATCTTACCGAAATCATTAGCTACGGTGGTACGTCCACGGTCTATAAAGCGTACCAGCCGTCGCTTGACCGCGCCGTGGCGGTGAAGGTGCTGCTCCATAATCGCGATCCGCAGTTCGCGTCACGCTTCAAGCGCGAGGCGCGCCTGGTTGCGCAGCTTCAGCACCCGAATATTTTGCCAATTTATGAGTACGGCGAGCACGACAGCATGCTGTACCTGGTGCTGCGCTATGTAGAGAACGGCGCAACGCTCGATGGCATGCTGGGCGCGCCGATCGAGCCGGTGCGGGCACTGCGCCTGATGAGCTTGCTGCTGGGAGCGTTGGACTATGCTCATGCGCGCGGCATTATTCACCGTGATGTCAAGCCCGCCAACGTGCTGATGTCTGCGCCCGACTGGCCGCTGCTGGCCGATTTTGGCATTGCCAAATTTACGCGCGATGACCTGCGGCTGACCAACACCGGCCTGATTATCGGCACCGCGGCCTACATGTCGCCAGAGCAGGCCACTGGCGAGCCGCTCGACCCGCGCAGCGATGTGTATTCTGCTGGCGTGGTGCTGTATGAGATGCTGACCGGACGCGTGCCGTTCGATGGCACATCGGCCATGGCGCTGCTCCACAAACATGTCCATGCGCCGCCGCCCTCGCCGTGTAGCCTTGTACCAGGTTTGCCGGAAGCTGTTGAGATGGCCGTGCTGCGCGCCCTGGCGAAACAGCCGGACGAACGCTACCAAAGCGCCGCCGAGATGGCTGAAGCGCTGGAGCAGGTCGCCTCAGATCTGGAGCGCGCTGCCGAGCAACCACCGCTGATGGTGCCGACGCACGCCGAGGAAGCACCCACCATGCCCGCGCTGCCGCCTGCCATGGTGGAGCAGGCCCCACGCCCGCGCCGCACATGGCCGTCATGGAGCACAGCCCTCATGATGGCCGCGCTAATCGGCGGTGGAGGCGGGCTGGGCTGGCTCGGCATTCAACAGGTTGGCGCGCAGAATACTCCGCAGGCAGCCGTCACTGACACGGCAGCACCTACGGCAACACAGACCGCGACGTCAACCGCAACGCCGCTTCCGACCGACACGCCCACGCCAACCAACACACCCACGCCAACGGTGAACGTAACTGCCACAGCAGTTATGAGCGCCACGGTCGAGGCCGCGCAGCAGAGCACGGCGCAGGCAGAGAGCGATGCAACCGCGCAAGCAGAGGCGACAGTTCAGGCGGACGCGGCGGCTACTGCTGAAGCGCAAGCTGCGGCAACAACAGAAGCACTGGCAGCAGCACGACAGCAGGCCACCGCCCAGGCCAAGCAAGCAGCATTGGTGCGCGCACGCGCGACTGCTCAAGCACAGGCCGCCGCTGCAACAACACGTGCGCGTGAGCTTGTAGTGGCCGCGCCGCCACCGACGGCTACGCCCGTTCCGCCCACTGATACACCGGTGCCACCGACGGCTACGCCCGTTCCGCCCACTGATACACCGGTGCCGCCTACGCCAACTGAGAAGAAAAAAAGTGGCGGTAGTGGCGGTGGTGGCAGTGGACCAAAGGAGCCACCACCTCCGGGCAAAGATCCACCGAAACCCTAGCGACATATCTATGACCAATATGTGCTGGCGTGCCCTTATTCCAAGCTTCGCCTTTGCGGGCGAGCTAGCGCACAAGCGCTGGAGTGAGGGCATGTCGTAGCACCGTCTCTGTTGCCCTGAAGGAAGGAGAAATGTCCATGAAGACATCCTTGTTGATCATGCTAAGCGCGCTTGTGGTCGCCACAATGCTCGTCTTCGGTAGCTTGCTGGTGGCCGCCGGGCCGCGCCAGACCGTGCCCGCGCCCGCTGAAGCGCAGCAAACGACGCCGCTGCTGTTTATCGAAAATGTTGGGCAATTTGCGGATGCTGTGCGCTTTCAAGTATATGGCGCGCACAGCACGCTGTTTGCCACAAACGACGCGCTCTGGTTCAGCGCGTTCGGTCAGCCGTCGGCAACAACAGCCGATCATGAGCAAACTGCCACCCAGCCGGCTCCAGGCGTGGCGCTGCGCATCGGGTTTGCTGGCGCAAATCCGCAGGCGCAGATCGAACCATTCAATCAACAAGACAGCCATGTTTCCTATTTTCTGGGCGACGATCCGAGTGAATGGCATGCCGATGTGCCGGTTTGGAGCGGCATTCGCTACAAAAATCTGTATCCCAACATGGATCTGGAGCTTTCCAGCGTTAATGGCCGGCTGAGCGAGCGCATGATCATGCATCCCGGCGCTGACCCGCGCGCTGTACGACTCACAGTTGAAGGGGCTGACGTGGCGCTGGCGGGCGACGCGCTGCGAGTGCAGACCAGTGTTGGCAGCTACACATTGCCACTCGTGCAGCTAGTCTCCGCCGATGGTGCGCCCATGTCACAGGTCGAATCCGCCCCCACCGTGCAGGGCAACGTGGTGATCGCGCCGTTCAGCAGGGCGCGCGCTGCCACCAAACGCATGCTCGATGTACCGCAAGGCGCAACGGATCTGCTCTATGGCGCGATCTTCGGCGGCAGTGGCTACGAGCGCGGCAGTGGCATTGTCACAGATGCCAGCGGCGCGGCCTACATCGCAGGATACACCGAGTCGGCCAACTTTCCGCGCACCACGGGCGACTTCTTCAGCGGCGGGCAAGATGCCTTTGTGGTGAAGGTAAACGCCACCGGCACGGTGTTGAATTATGCGACGTTTCTGGGCGGATCAGGGATCGATCAAGCTTTAGGCATTGCAGTGCGTGGTAACGAGGCCTATATCACCGGTTTCACTGAGTCGAAGAATTTCCCGACCAGAGGCGTTTCAAGTGACGACAATAGCTTCAATGGCGAAGCTGATGCATTTGTAGTCAAGCTCAACAGCACTGGCGGGCGCGTGTTTGCGACGTACCTCGGCGGCAAAAGTGATGATCGTGGCTTCGGCATCGCCGTAGATCAAAGCGGTGCATCGTACATTACCGGCGCGACGTCGTCGTCAGACTTTCCTGTGAAGAACGCGCTCAATTCTTCAATCAATGGGCGTGACGCATTTGTGGCAAAGTTTGATGCCAGCGGCAATCGCGTGTACAGCACGTTTTTGGGCGGCTCGGATTATGATCGTGGTGACGCCATCACCGTCGATGCGAGCGGCGCGATGTACCTGCTCGGCACCACCGCCTCGGCGGATCTACCAACCACCGACAACGCCTACGACCGCTCATATAACGGGAGTGGCGATGATGATTTGTTTATCATGAAGCTGAACGCCAGCGGCTCCCAGCAGTTATATACGACCTTTCTGGGCGGCTCAAATGACGATTTTGGCAGCTTTGGCATCGCAGCGGACAATGGCGGCAAAGTATATATCACTGGCACCACCGAGTCGGCCAACTTCCCAACCACCAGCGGCGCGTATGATCAATCGTACAATGGTGGCGATGATGTGGTTGTGGTCATGATTAATACCATTGCATCTGGGACGGCGAGCCTGGCGTACAGCACCTATCTCGGCGGCATCGGCAACGATAAGGGCAACGGGCTGGCGATCAGCAGCGATGGCCGCGTGTATGTCGGCGGCGAAACAACATCGGCTGACTTCCCCACGACGAGCAACGGCTACGATCAAAGCTACAACGGCGGCCAGCGCGATGTGTTCATGGCTCGACTGAGCACCGACGGCGCAGGCAGCAACGATCTACAGTACAGCACGTTTGTGGGTGGCAGTGATGACGACAATGGCGGCTATCTTGCCCTCGATCATGACAATAACGTGTACCTGACTGGCTACACCAATTCGTCCAACTTTCCAACCACGGCAGTGCTGAACTCTGCGGCCAGCGGCGGCAATGTATTTGCTGTCAAGCTCGGCGCTGATGCGAGCGAGCCACCGCTGCCACCAACCAGTGCGCCGCCGACCAATACCCCGACGGAAACCAAGACGCCTAAGCCGGGTGACACGCCTGAACCAACCGCCAACACCACGGCCACGGCCAAGGCACAGGCCACTGAGGACAGCCACGCGACCGCAACAGCGATTCAGTCCATGATCAATACCGCCGTTGCGGCCACCGTCGGCGCGGCCACCGCCAATGCTGAGGTACAGACTGCGACAGCAGTAGGAGCAACCATTGTCGCCGAGAACGCCACCGCCACGGCCCTGGCACCGACCGAGGATGTTGCTGGCACAGCAGTTGCCGAAACAGCTACCGCCAGCGCAGTAGCGACCCCCGCGCAGGTGAATAACAAGCTCATCGCCTTCCTGCCCATGATTGACCGGCCCGCACCAATCCCGCCGACGGCCACGCCTGCGCCGACGGCTACGCCGCAGCCAACGGGCTGCCCAGATGTGGAAGACAACGACACGCCCGATCAGGCGCGTCAGATCATGCCGCCTATCTTCTGCGCTGGCTCGTTGCAGGACGACCCGCAAGGCGAAGATGATTATTACTGGGTGGATCTGGCGGCTGGGCAGCGCATCAGCATGGTCCTGAGCGGCATACCCGCCGGCGCAGACTACGACCTGATCCTCTACACGCCCAGCCTGGATCTTGCGGCGGTCTCGAATCGGTCCGGCTCAGTTGCCGAAACGATCGACTACACAGTGCAGAAGAGTGGCCGCTTCTTCGTTCGCATCAACATGGCAACCAAGGCCAGCACGGGCAATAATACCTATCTGCTGCGAGTTGATGTGCGGTAGCGTCGAAGAATAAACATAAGCTGAACGGACAAAAGGCTGCCACTGGGCAGCCTTTTTGTACCCGTCGATCATCTCATGGTCCATGTTTGGATCATAAAAAGACAACTCCCCATCATCCCATTCTTCCACTGGCTGACATATGATGGATTGCATCTATCACCAGGTATTCTTTTGTCGCATCTTTCTAGCCCCAACATAGCTCTACGTTCCACTTGCACGTCACTCGATGCGCTCTCATTAGTGAGAACCATGAGGAGGAATTCATTATGGCACGTCTGCTTATCGTTGGGTCCGGTGTCGTCGGCCAGGCCACCGGAAAAGGCTTTACCAAAAAGGGTCATGCTGTCAGCTATGTCGACATCAGCCCTTCGACCATCGCCAAACTACGCGCCGATGGATTGAACGCCATGCTGCCGTCCGAGGTAGATTGGAAGGCTGTGGACATCATCATGCTGGCTGTCTCCACGCCGAGCATTGACGGCGAGATTGTGCTGGACTACATCGAGGCCGCCGCGATGGACGTTGGGCGCGGGCTGGCGCAGATTGATCATTTTGTGCCGGTTGTCGTCCGCAGCACCGTGCCGCCTACCACCACCGAACAGCGCATCACGCCGATCCTGGAACGCGCGTCTGATAGGCAGGCGGGCGTGGACTTCGGCGTCGCCATGAATCCCGAATTTCTACGCCAGGTCAGCAGCGAGCAGGACTTCATGCGGGCCATGGATCACGGTGCTCGGCACCATGGACCAGCGCACCGCCGCGATCCTGACGCCGATCTACAACGAATTTGGCGCGCTGGTCGTCCATTGCACGCCGACCGAGGCCGAGATGATCAAGTATGTTAACAACGTCTTCAACGCCGTCAAAATCAGCTACTTCAACGAAGTACACGCAATTTGTCAGGAGCTTGGCATCGACGGCAACCTCGTTGGTGCGGCGGTGGCGCGCAGCGCGGAAAGCATGTGGAACCCGCTGTATGGCACACGCGGCGGCGTGCCGTTTGGCGGCGCATGCCTGCCCAAAGACACCACCGCGTTCCTGAGTTTCGTGCAGCAGCATGGCTGGCAGCACCTCATGCTCGAAGCGACCATGGAGGTCAACCGCCAGCTGGCGCGTCGCGTGGCTGCCGCGCCGTCGCCTGACAAAATCGACGATGTACTGCTTGCTGCAATGATTGATAAGGATGCGCACACGGCGGGCGAAGAACACATGCTTGAAGTTGGCGCGCCGCACTATGTGAAGACAGAAGCGTAGCAAGTACAAAGTTTATGGAGTTGATCATGACTGACTTTTTGCATACGCTGCTCAATGGCCTACTTGCGCCCGCGCTGCTCATCCCGATTGGCACGGTCGGCATTGTGCGCTGGCTCATGTGGCTGGCCAAGCGCATCCCGGCGCTGTTCTATCGCCCGATCACCAACGACTACGACACTACGGCGACAATCGTCACGCCGGTGTACAGTGAAGATCCGCTACTGTTCCGCCAGGCAATTGAGTCGTGGATCATCAACCGGCCCGACCGCATCATCGCGGTGGTAGATGTAACCGACACCGCCTGCATGGCGGTTGCCGCCAAATACCCTCTGGTCGAGGTCGTGCCGATTGACATTCCTGGCAAGCGTCCCGCACTGGCCGCAGGCGTGGACCGCACCACAACCGATATTGTCGTGCTGGTCGACAGCGACGTGATCTGGGAATCAGACGTGCTCAAGAAGATCAAGATGCCGTTCGCTGACCCGCAAATCGGTGGCGTGGGCACACGGCAGAACATGTACCCGACTAATGGTCGCAGACCGACGTTGTGGGAGCGCATCGCCGACATCTACCTCGACATTCGCTACTCTGATGAAGTGCCCGCTACCTCAATCGTGGGCCAGGCCGTGAGTTGCCTGTCAGGTCGTACCGCTGCCTATCGCACGAAGCTGCTCCAGAGCATGCGCGAGCCATTTCTCAACGAGACGTTTCTGGGCCACCCGTGCATGAGCGGCGACGACAAGCGCTACACCTGCCTGGTGCTCCAGCGCGGCTATCGTACATGGTATCAACTGAACGCGCGGGTTTACTCGACTTTCAAACCTGACTTCAGAGGCTTTCAGAAGCAGCGCATCCGCTGGAGCCGTAACAGCTTTCGCTCCGACCTGCGGGCGCTGTGGCAGGGTTGGGTCTGGCACTATCCGTACCTCGCGATCATGCTGGTAGATAAGACCATCGCGCCGTTTACGCTGCTGATCGGGCCAATCGTGCTGCTGATCGCCATGATCATCGGCAACTGGGCGCTGGTCGGCGCGCTGCTGCTGTGGTGGCTCGCAAGCCGCGCGTTCAAGATTTTGCCGCACCTTGTGCGCCGCCCGTCAGACGTGCTCATCCTGCCTGTGTTCATCGCCATGACCTACTACATGTCGCTGGTGAAAGCCTATGCGCTGTTTACGATCAATGAGCACAAGTGGCTGACGCGCGCTGTCGCCGTGGTGGATGGGCAGGTGCAGCGCGTCAGTGAGGCCGCGCAGGCCGCCGAAGCGCCCATGACATCCGCGCCTGTTTCACCCTATGCCACCCAGGTACTGCGGCCGCTGAATAGACACGAAGATTAGCCAAACCTATGCCCTCATCCCCGGTCCCGCTCCCATTGAGAGAGGGAAGGCGTGTAGCGCCAGGGTGAGGTAACTGTAAAGTGATTTTGTGTGCATAGTCACACAACACGTAAAGGGTCACGCACTATGAAGCGCATACTATATTTTGTGAAAAGATGGCGAGCAGCAGTTCTGGCTGTCATGCTGGCGTTGTGCGCCGCGCCATTCGCCCATGCCGACCAGCAGCAGCCGAACGCCACACCGTACCAGATTCACCTACCGCTGCTTGAGAATGGCGTTCAGCCAGCTACTACCGACAACGAGACTGATGAGGAAGACAATTTGCCGCCTGGTCCCGCCGCTTCCTGGGACGTGGACACCACGCCCAATGCGCCTGCCGATGGTCGCGCCACCATTCAAAGCGCGACCGACTGCATGGGCGCGGCGACACGCACCATCCGCTACACCTCGGACGGCGTGATTCACCTGGCGGGCTGCGGCCAAACCTTCACGCTGACCGACGTGGCTGCCGCGAAGGTGGTGGACGCCTCCAAGCTCGAATTGGTCGATCCGGCCAACAAAATCTGGTTTTTGAAGGTCAAACTCAAGGTTGAGGAAGGCGCGACGCTTAACATCATTGGCGGCGCGGACGGCGACGCGAATTGGCTGCGGCTGCGCAGCGACGACACGGGCGGCATCTGGCTGAAAAATGAAAACGGCTCGCTGCTGTTCAAGAACACCAAAGTAACCACATGGGACGCCAGCAAGAATGACGTGGATCGCAACTACGACGTCGCGCCTGATGGCACGGGCGGGCGCTCCTACATCGCCACGCGCTCGATCTGGACCGATGGCCGCGCAACTGTTCCGCCGACCGCCTGCGACCAGAACGGCGGCTCGCGCGAGCCGTATGAAGCGCGCATGGACATCGTCAATTCCGATTTTTCGTACCTGGGCTACAACGCCGCCGAATCCTACGGCATGGTGCTGGAAGGTGTACAGCAAAACGCCGCCACCCGGACGCCAGTTGTACGACATGGTGGATGTGTTCGGTGACGTGAGCGGCAGCAGCTTTCAGCCACAACTATTTCGGCAGCTACACCTACGGTGCGTACTGCATGAACTGGACGCACAACACCTTTGAAAACAACGCCAAGTACGGCCTCGACCCGCATGACGACTCGGACATGCTGACGATTGCCGATAACGTGTTCCGCAACAACGGCACGCATGGCGTGATCTGCTCGCCATGTTTTGCAGCAACATCGTGATTCGCAATAATCAATCGTACGGCAACGAGCATGGCGATCATGATCCATCGCCAGGTCAACAACGCGCTCATCGAAGGCAATGTGAGCCATGATAACCGCAAGGCGGGCATCGCGATCTTTGATTCGCATGACGCGGTGGTGCGCGACAACACCGTGACGAACAATGCCGAAGCGGCCATCCGGCTGAGCGTCGGCGCGTCGCGCAACCTCGTCGAGCATAACACCCTGACGGGCCTGAGCGCCGATGGAACGGGCAGCGGCTATGTTGTGTACACCTACAAAGGCTCGGACGCGCCCACACTCGGCGGCGACGGCATGCCGAAAGATAACGTGTTTCGCGACAACCAGATCGTCGGCTCCAAGCCTTCGGTCGTGAAAATTGGCGACGGCGTGCGCAACACGCTCGACGGCAACGCGATCAGCGGGCCTGCGCCGCAATTCGAACTGCTGCGCCAATCGACCGGCAATGTTGTGCGCGACGCCGCTGTTGGCACAACGTTTCAGTTCAAGCTCGACAGCACCAGCGACATAACGCTTCAGGACAGCCGTGGCATGATCTGGCAACTTCCGAACAGCTTCGCGACCACCGCCGCGCCCGACGGCTCAACAGTCACGCCGCGCTCCGCTGACGCTGGCAATCCGGCGACTGCGACGCTGCTCGACCTTGCGGTGCGCCCATCCGGCGGCAGCATGGCCGTGACGCCACTTGCATGGAGCGCCGGCCAGAAGCGCTGGAGCGAGCAGCCGAGCGGCGCAACTGGCGCGGTAAGTCACATGATCGGCGGGCTGCAATCCGGCGCATCATACAGGTGCTGGCGAACGGCCAATCGCTTGGAACATTCACAGCCGATAGTGGTGGACATGCCAGCTTCGCGCAGGCGGTCAACACGGCGACCACGTTCGAGGTTGTGCCTGCCGCTCCTTCATCTGCGCATGCTGCGGCTGACGTGCAGCACTGGCTGCCGCTGGCACAATCGTGATGGTCATGCCAATAAGCATACGACAAATAAAAGGCACATGACATGTCAAAGGATTTTTCGCCAAAAGCCACCCAAATCATTCAAATAAACCAGGCTGCCAGGGACGAATTGCGCGCCGGACGCCGCACGCAAGTGCTTTCGCCGAACGAAACAACCATCTTGCCCGCTGAGCAGCCGAGCGCACCGGACACACGCTCCCTGGTCGCGAAGGCGACACAGTTGCTACGTCCAGCGCAGCGCGACGCTGGGGATGGAAAGGGTCTCATCGCGAATGCAACTCAGTTCATCTACCTCGACCGCGTGTACACCACCGGCCAGCGCGTCACCGTCATGGCGCTGACGTTTGCGGTGTGCGCGCTCTGTGTGCTGTTCTTTTTGTTTGGCAAAGAGCGCATCCATCTGGTGCTGGTCAGCCGCGCCGACCGGCAGTTCGCGGCGCAGCAGTATGCAGCGGCGGCGCAGAGCTACGCCCGCGCGTTGCAGTTCAATTGGCATGATAGCCATGCTGTGCTTAACCGCGCCTACGCCTTGCAGCACATGGGCGACGAGACTGGCGCGCGGCAAGAGTTTGCCCGCTACACTGGCCTGCAACCGACCGATGTGAGCGGTTTCTACGACCTGGGCGCAAGCTACGCCCGCACGAACGAGCCGCAGCTTGCGATCAATAACTTCGCCGCCGCGCTAGACCGCGACTCCAATCACATGCCGAGCATCGTCGGGCGGGCGCATGCCTACGCCGCTGCCGGGCAGTTCAAGGCCGCGATGCATGACATGAGCCGCGCGATTGCTTTGCAGCCCAATCAGGCAAATTACCTGCTCGACCGCGCCCGCTACAACACAAAACTCGGCCATGGAGACGCGGCCCTGGCCGACGCGAGCGCTGCCGTAGCCCGCCAACCGAGCGCAGAAACGCTCCTGTTTCGGGCTGGCTTGTACGTTCAGGCGGGCCGCGCCGCCGACGCGCTCCGTGACTACAATCAAGCTGTGCAGGTTGCCCCGCGCAACGCCGAATTGTACGAGCAGCGCGGGGCGTTTGCCGAGCGGCAGGGCGATCTGAACAGCGCCCGTGCTGATTACCAGCAGGCGCTGGCGCTCGACGACAACCGCGCCTCCGCACACACGCGGCTTGGCCTGCTGGACCGCAAGCGCAGAGACTTTGCTTCTGCCGAGACGCATCTGAGCCGGGCAGTTGAACTGGAGCCGAACGACTCAGCAGCTTACTTCAACCGCTTCGAGGCGCGGCTGGCGAGCGGCAATCTCGATGGCGCGCAGAACGACCTTGGCATGCTGATGAAGCTCGTGCCAGGGCTGACGCCGGTGTACCTCGCACAGGCCGATTTGCAGGCTGCGCGCGGGCAGCCGCAGGCCGCCATCCAGACGCTCGATCATGTCAGCAGCACCGACTCCGGCAATCCCGCCATTTACCTGAAGCGCGCGCACGTCTATCAGGATCAAGGCAAGCTTGACGAGGCGATCCGCGACTTTGGCACCGTGCTGCACCTCGACGCCTCCAACGCCGAGGCGCTGACCGGCCGGGCAGACATGAACATTGCCCGCCGTGAGTACGGAGCCGCCATGAACGACCTTTCCGCGCTGGTCAAGCTCCAGCCGAACAACGCCGACGCCCTGATCACGCGCGGCACGGTGTTTCGGGCGCTCGACGACGTAAACAATGCTCGAGCATGATTTCACTCAGGCAAGCGTACTCGCGTCTACCGATCCAAACGGCTTCATGCAGCTTGGCTTGCTCGCCGCCGCGCAGGGCGACGTGAACGCGGCACTCCAGCATTTTGCGCAGGCGCTAGCCCTTGGCGCGAATAACGCGAGCGTGTACGCGGCGCGCGGGCGAATCTACGCCGACCAGGGCAAAGCGGTCGAGGCGCTGGCCGACTTTGGCCGCGCGCTGGAGCTACGGCCCGACGACGTGGCGACGCTTCTCCAGCGGGCGCGGCTCCATGACCGTCGTGGCGAAACCGACGCAGCGCTCAGCGATTTCAACCGCGCGCTTCAGATTGCGCCGCAGAACACAACGGCCATGCTGATGCGCGGCCATTTCTACGAGCAGCACAACCAGTCCCAGGCGGCGCTTCATGACATGGATGGTGTACTGGCGCTAGAGCCGCAAAACACGGGCGCGCTCGCGGCGGAAGCGCGGCTCTTGCAGCAACTTGGGAACATAGCGGGCGCACAGTCAGCGCTTGAGCAACTGCGGCAGGCCGAGCCAACTGATGCGGCGGTGGTGCTGCGGCAGGTGGGCATGTTGGAGCAACAAGGTCAGAACGAGCAGGCGCTGGCGCTTATTCGGCAGGCGCTGGCCGATGGCGCGAGTCCGGAGCCGTTGTACCGAACAGCCGGGCGGCTGCGCTACAACATGGGCCAATGGGGGCGGGCGTTGGCAAACTACACCGCCGCGCTGAATGCACAGCCGGAGAACGGGTCCGCCTATCAGGGCATCGGCATGGCGCAGCGCCAACTTGGCAACTTCCACGCCGCCATCATCGCGTTCCGACAGTACCTGCGGCTCGTCCCCGACGCATCCGACCACGACGAGATCGCGGCGTGGGTTGCTAAACATAGCTGATCCTACATTCGGGTGAATACGTTATTTTTAAATCTCTCACCATGCCGCTGCTGCGTTACCCCTTCTCAAGGCTTACAAGGGTAGGTAGAGAAGGGATTGAACGGATGGGGAACGCGCAGAATCTTCTGGCATCATGGATGTGCTTACGCATCGTGATACCGGAGGAGATTGATGCGCGTTCCCCACGAATTGTACCAAATGGAAAGCGTGATGGCACAGCGGTTTCCCAGCTTGCGTCCTGCCCAACAGCGTGGCTTAGCGCTGTGGGTATATGGCACCATCCTGGCGCAGAGTGCTTGCCAGTCTGCGGTTATTACCGCCGTATTGTTTCTTGACGACTGGAACACGCTTCGCCAACGCCTGCGCGAATGGCTGTATGATGGTGCTGACAAAGCCGCTCCCTGTCGAACCCAAATCGAGGTCCAGAGTTGCTTCGTCCCGCTCCTGCGCTGGATTGTCGAGTGGTGGCAAGCCACAGAGATCGCGCTGGCTGTGGACGCGACTTTGCACACTGATCAGATTGTTGCGCTGGTCGTGAGTGTGCTGTATCGTGGCAGCGCCATCCCAGTTGCGTGGTCCATCCTGCCTGCCAATCAACCAGGTGCCTGGATGGGACCGATCATGCGCCTGCTTCGGTTGATCCGCCCGGCGCTTCCTGCGCATCTGACGGTGCTGGTGTTGGCTGACCGTGGCTTGTGGAGCCCACGCTTGTGGAAACGTATCCGCGACTTGGGCTGGCATCCGCTGTTGCGCATTCAAGACACGACGACATTCACGCCTGCCGGAGGGAAGCGTCAAGCCAGTCGCAGCCTGGTTCAGCCAGGACAGGGGTGGGTTGGACGAGGACGATTGGGCACCCCCAAGAAGCCACAACTGTCGGTGACATTGGCGGCAATCTGGAGGGAAGGTCAAAAGGACCCGTGGGTGGTGGTGAGCGACCTGGCGCCGCATCGGGTCGGGGCGAGTTGGTACGCGTTGCGGATGTGGATTGAGTTGGGATTTCGAGCGCTCAAAGGTGTGGGCTGGAAATGGGAGCATACACGCAGACGCGACCCAAGGCGAATTGAACGCTACTGGCTGATCGTGGCGGTGGCAACACTGTGGACGCTGGCAACGGGAACGCGAGTAGAAGATGCCGACGAAGTCGGTGTGGAACCAGCGCGCGTGCGAACACCACCAACGCCACAGACAGCCAAGCGCACGCGGCTCGCGAGCGTGTTTCGTGTCGGTCTGGGATGGTTGCGTCATCAACTGGGGCGTGGTCGTATATGGACGCGCTTGTGGTTGCGTCCAGAAGTATGGCCTGATCCTCCTGAGCGGGTGAACATGGTGATTGTTTCCGACCCATAGCATGTTTACCTACCCTTGTAAGCCTTCTCAAGGGGAGCGGGGCCGGGAGTGAGGGATTTAAATTCGTCCCCACATCGTTTGTATAGTCATTAGTTATTCATAATTGCGTGGTAGCATAGCTTCGGTACATGAAAACCGCACTTGCTCGCAGGATCACCATTGCAAACAGGACGTTGGATGCAATCACGCTTCTTCCACCGACAACTTCATACGCTCGCGGTTGTATGCTTGCTGGGCCTGGTGCTCGGCGCATGCAGCAACGGGTTGGAGCAGCTTACCGTGCCACCCATGGCTACTAATACCACCGCCACGCCGACCACACCCAACGCAACGCCGCCGCAATCTGATGTTGCGCCGGCCAGTCCTACGCCGCCGACCACTGCCGGAGCACACCCATGCGACGCGCCCGCAGATAGCATACCTGCGCCTGCCGCGAAACGTATTCCCACCGATTGGATCACGTACAGCGCCGACAACAACACTATTACGATCAACAAAGGCGCAGATCTCACGCTCGCTGATGTAGGGCAGACGCTCAACAAGCCGGCTGCGCTCAAGGAAGTGCAGCCGGGTGAATGGCTGCTGGGTGCCAATCTTCAGATCGACAATGGCGCGACGCTCAAGATTGGCGGCGCGGCAATGCATCGTCTGAAGCTGCGCAGCGACTCTGATAGCTTTGTGTGGATCAAGGCGCTGGGCGGCACATTGGAGTTTTCCAGCGTGTGCGTCACTTCATGGGACACAACTCGCAATGCTGTTGACGAGCAGCCCGACGACGGACGTAGCTTTGTGCTGGCTCGCAACGGCTCTCGCATGGACATTCGCGACTCTGAGTTGAGCTATCTGGGCTACGACGCCAACGAGTCCTATGGTGTGGCGTGGCGACTCCAGGGCACCAGCGGCACAGCAGAAAACAGCCGCTTCGGCTATAACTATTATGGCATGTACAGTTACGAGGCGTCCGACCTCGTGATTCGTGGCAACGAGGTCCACCACAGCGTGCGCTACGGTATCGATCCGCACACTCGCTCGAATCATCTCACAATCGAGAACAACGTGTCGCACCACAATGGCAAGCATGGCATCATTCTGGCTGAAGATTGCACGAACAGCGTGATCCGCAACAATGTGTCATACGCCAATGACATGCACGGCATTGTGATTTATCAGAAATCGAACAACAACACGGTGGAAGGCAATACTGTATACGGCAACCAGTGGGAAGGCATTGACATCAATGATTCATCCGATAACACGATTCGCAACAATACCGTGAATACCAACGGCAAGGCTGGCATTGGCGTGGGGCAGAACTCGAAGGATAATCAGGTTGTCGGCAACAATGTAACCAACAACCAGGAGGACGGCGTCGCGATCTATAGCAATGCATCTGGCACGATTGTGCAAGATAACACGATTCGTAACAATGCGCGCTACGGCATCTATGTCAAGAGCACAGGCAACGAGGTTGCGGAAAATAACACCGTGGTTGATAATCGCATGGGGAACGTGAAGGTGAGTTGATGCATACATAATAGGAATTCCGTCAACGTCTTTGTCATGTTGAGTATAGCGAAACATCTCGCTGTACAACAATGAGATGCTTCACCCTTCGACTGCGCTCAGGACAGCGCTTCGTTCAGCATGACAATGCGGAACGTTTAAGGAAAATAGTATTATGAGAATGCATGCCTGTCCAAAAACCATCCTTCGATACCCGCTTCGCGCTACTCAGGATGCTGTTTTTGCATAGGTGCTAACACACTTCTTCCTTCTGCTTTCTTACTTCTTCCTTCAAAAGCTACCACAGCCGCCCCTGCTCCGGCCCATTCTCTTCAGCCATGCGCTCCGCATAGGGCACGCCAAGGTGCTCGTAGGCGCGGCGGGTGGCGATGCGGCCACGCGGCGTGCGCTGCAAAAAGCCAAGCTGGAGCAGAAACGGCTCGTACACGTCCTCCACCGCGTCCACCTCCTCCGAGAGCGAGGCCGCCAGGTCGAAAGGCCGACCGGCCCGCCATTGAACAGTTCGGATGATCGCGCGCACCACCTGCCGGTCGTTCTCGTCCAGGCCAAGCTCGTCTACCTCAAGCTGCGCCAGCGCGGCGCGGGCCACCTCCAGCGTGATTACGCCGTCGCCAACCACCTGGGCGTAGTCGCGCACGCGCCGCAGCAGCCGGTTAACAATACGCGGCGTGCCGCGGCGCCCGGCGCGCCACTTCCAACGCGCCTTCGGGCGTGGCCTCTACATCAAGAATGCGGGCCGAACGCACCGACAATGTCGTTCAACGCCTCGACTGAGTAGAATTCCATGCGATGGATCGAGCCGAAGCGGTCGCGCAGCGGCGAAGTCAGCAGCGCCAGCCGGGTGGTCGCGCCGATCACGGTGAACGGCGGCAGGTTCAGGCGCAGATTGCGGGCGCTCGGCCCCTTGCCGACGATCAGGTCGAGCGAGAAATCCTCCATGGCCGGGTACAGCACCTCCTCGACCGCGCGGTTGAGGCGGTGGATCTCGTCGATGAACAGCACATCGTCCTTTTGGAGATTGGTCAGAATAGCCGCCAGATCGCCCTGCCGCTCAATCGCCGGGCCGGAGGTGATCTTGAAGTTGGTGCCCATTTCGTTGGCCAGCACGCCCGACAGGCTGGTCTTGCCCAGGCCGGGCGGGCCGTAGAACAGCGTGTGGTCAAGCGGCTCGCCACGGCCCTTTGCTGCCGCAATCGCGATCCGCAGCTGATCCACGACTTTTTCCTGGCCAATGAACTCCGCCAGCCGCCGGGGGCGCAAACTTTTTTCAATACCTTGATCGTCGTCGCCGCTCGCGGGATTCACAAGGCGGTTGTTGTCATCACTCATCGCAGGCGTCCTCGGTAGCACTTGTGTGCGGTTTCATGCCTGTATTATAGCATACCGTTTGGCAGCAGGACGCCATGACGCAAAGTGAGCAGGTGAGCGGGCAGAGTAAGTGGCCTGCTAAGGCAACAGCTTGACGCTATGTGTAGTGTTTCATTCCATTGGCGCCAACCCTCACCCCGTCGCTGCCGCGCCACCCCGCTCCCGATCGGGAGCGGGGCCGGGAGTGAGGGAAAATGTGCGCGCTAACCATGTGAAACAGTACAGCTATGGAATATACAACGATATGATTCCGATGGCTCCTATGCAGCTGTGGCGGATGAGGGATAATCGGCACATAGATTGGTAATGTGGCCTAAAAAAGCTTCCAACTCGAACGGCTTGAGCAGGGTCTCGCAGGCAAGGTGGTTCAGCGGCTCGCTCAGACTACTGAGCAAATGTGAAGATGTGGAAGTGACAAGCAAGCGGGCGTTATGTATTGCGTGGTGCTGGCGCAGCCGAGCCAGAAACAGCACCACGTTGTCCGGCTCGATCAGATTCATATCCACAATAACCAGCCGCGCCCCCATTTGAACAACCGCCTCAACGGTTGCCGACGGCCATGCGCAGCAATGCACCGCATAACCTTCTTCGGACAAGATATCCTGCATGAATTGGCGTGTGGCCCCATCGTTCTCGATCACAAAAATGGTGCATCGCGTCATTTTTTGTTTTCCATTCGGCAAAAAGCCAGGAGCGCTGACAGAAAAACTACATAAACCATGAACGTTGCGTGTTATCCTAAAGTCGGATAATTACTTACGCTTCCCCTCACCCCGTCGCTGGCGCGCCACCCCGCTCCCGATTTTGTGAGCGGGGCCGGGGGTGAGGGGCAATAGGACAATTCCTACTTGATTTCGTTATGACGCACACACATGTGCAGGTGATCAGAAAAGAACGAGTATTGCGTGCAGGAGATGCCAAGCGGGCAAACCGCCCCGCGCCATTGAGGAACGACTTACCCGCATTTAGTAAACACCCGGTTAAAACCGCCCGTGCTCACGAGATAGTGTACCATGAGTATAGCAGCATTATAGAGGAGAAACTGAGGGGAAACGCCCAAAAGGGTGTAATGTAAATACCTGACATAACGGGCTTGCCATGCAGAACGTTTAATTTTCGCCCATCCAGCCCTGCTCCAGCGCATAGCGCACCAGCGCCGTGCGGCTAAACAGTTGGAGCTTTTCCATGGCGCGGGCTTTGTAGGTGTCCACAGTCTTCACGCTGATCGCCAGTTGTGAAGCGATCTCTTTGTTGCTGTAGCCATAGGCAATCAGCCGCACCACTTCAGTCTCGCGCTCGCTCAACTCTTCGCGCACCCCGCCGGCCAGCGTGTGCCCGTCACCATTAGGGACAACGCGCCCGGCAATCGTCGCATCAAGGTACACACCGCCCGTGGCAACCGTGCGGATGGCGGCGATCAGATCCCGGGCAGCGGCCTGCTTCAGCACATAGCCGCGTGCGCCAGCATGCAACATCTGGCGCGCATAGCCTGCGTCGCTGTGGCGGGTCAGCGCCACTACAGCAGCGTCGGGACACACCTTATGAATATGAGTCGTTGCCTGGATGCCGTTCATATTCGGCATGGAAACATCCATGATCACAATATCAGGCGCGCAGCTCTGTATCTGCTGAAACGCCGTTTCGCCATCGCTGGCCTGCCCGACCACTTCCATATCTGTTTGGATGCTGATCAACGACGCGATTCCTTCGCGGACAATTTCATGGTCATCGACCAGAAAGATATTCAGCTTGTGTTCCATGGCTGCTTTCCTCAGAGCTTAACAGTGGGATGCGAACGTACAGGCTGGTGCCGCTCCCCGGCTCCGACTCAATGGTAATAGTTCCTCCGACGAGTTCAACACGTTCGTGCATGCCCGACAAGCCGAGTCTATGTGACCCATCATTGGCGTTTTGCGGCGCGTCAACCTCAAACCCATCTCCATCATCTTCCACAATCAAGCGCACTTCTTTGGGACGGTGCTCCAGAATCACGCTGACATGTTCGGCATGGGCATGTTTGGCGACATTCGTCAGCGCTTCCTGCACCACGCGGTATATCACTGTTTCGATCTCTTGTGGGAGCGTTTGGTCATGGTCATCGATGATCTGCAATTCGATTGGCATGTGGTGATGCACGGTCCATTCATCAACATGTTGTTGGAGAGCAACATGCAGGCCAAGGTCATCGAGCCCGCTGGGCCGCAAATCATACGCGAGTTGATCAACGTCGCGGTCGAGCATGGCGGCGATCTCCTGCACGCGTTCGACCCGCTCAGTGAAAGGCGACTCAGCCTGAGATTGGTCGGCAAGCGCCGCCAGGTTCAGCCGCAGGGCGCTCAGTTGCTGCCCAAGCTGATCGTGCAGTTCGCGCGATATTCGGCTGCGCTCGTCTTCCTGGGCCGTCATCAACGAGCGAAGCAGTTCCTGTAACCTGGCATTTGCCTGCTTCAACTCAGTCGTGCGTTCCTGCACGCGGATTTCCAGTTCATCGCGGGCCTTGCGCAGTTCGGCCTCGGCCTGCTTCTGCTCGGTGATGTCAATGATGAATTCCACACCTTCTTCCGCGTTGATGCGCGTCGCGGCGAACAACCCCCACCAGCGCGAGCCATCCTTGCGGATGTACTCCTTTTCATATGGTGTTGTGCGCCCGAGGGTGAGAAACTCGTCAATGGCGTGCAGGGATTGCGGCATCCATTCGGGTGGCGTTTGGGTGTCCCAACGCACCAGGCCATTTTCCAGATCCGCGCGGCTGTAGCCGCTCATGGTGAGGAAAGCGTTGTTGCATCCAGTGATGCTGCCGTCAACTTTGAAGAAAATGGTGCCAACCGTTTCGATGGCAATCGCCTGCTGCAAACGCTCTTCGGATGCGCGCAAGGCTTCCTCGGCCTGCTTCTGCTCGGTGATGTCGGCGTTCATGCCAACCCAGCCGCGGATCGCGCCATCGCGATCCCGGAGTGGAACAGCGCGCACGTTGGTCCAGCGCCATTCACCGCTCACATGGTGCAGACGAAACACCGTTTTCACCGGGGTGCCGCTTGCCACAGCTTGCTGCCACTGTTCAGCAGCATGCGCCTGATCGTCGGGATGGACCGCATCCAGCCAGCCATTTCCCTTCCATTCATCGAATGTCTGCCCGGTGAATGCCCGCCAGGAAGGAGAATCCTCGACAACCTGGCCCGCCGCATCAGTCGTCCAGACTATTTGCGCCGATATCTGGACCAACGCCCGGAACTGCTCCGCGCTCTCACGCATTTCCTGCTCGGCCAGCCTGCGCTCGGTAATATCTACAAACGTGAGTGTCACGCCTTCGATCGAGTGGGCAATCGTGCGGTAGGGCAGCAGCCGCGCGATGAACCAGCGGCCATCCTCGCTCGGCACCTCGCGCTCGACTCTGGAGAGCGTTTCGAGCACGCTCGCCGCATCGTGAATAAGCTGCTCGTAGGCAAGCTTGTGGGTGACGTGCGCGAGCGGGCGGCCAATATCCGCCGGAATCAAGTTGAAGATCGATTGTGCGCTGGGCGTGTAGCGCCGGACGCACAGATCGCGGTCGACAAAGATCGTGCCAATCTCGGTCGAGGACATCAGGTTCTGCAAGTCGTTGTTGGATTGGCTGATCTCGTCCACCTTGTGCTTCAGCTCCTGGTTGACGGTGAGCAGCTCCTCGTTGACCGATTGTAGCTCCTCCTTGCTGGTTTCCAGCTCCTCGGTTGCGGCGCGCAGCTCCTCGTTGATCGCTTGCAATTCCTCGTTGGCGGCTTTGTACTCCTCCACCGCCGTCTCGTACTGCTCGACGGTGGTGCGCAACTGCTCTTTGGTGCGCTGCAACTCCGCTTCCATCTGCTGCAAGATCGGCTCAGTGGCGGCGGTTGTGTTGCGGATGACATTGCCGGTATCGTCCATGTCGTTGAACAGCACCAGCATGTAGCCAGTTGCCCATTCTGGCTCCCGAATCGGCTGCACCCGCACATGCACCAGCCGGGGCGCTCCATCGATCTCAACGCGCTGCCAGTGTGTCTCGGTGTTCTCCTGGCGTTGCATGGCCGTAAACAACGCCGTGCGCAGCTCCAGCCGCAGATCAGGATGCACCATCCTGATCAAATTGGGCGACAGTTCGCCATCGGCTGGCGTCAAAAAGCGGCCCGCGCCCTGCGCCAGGTGGACGATGTCATAATCCTCGTTGATGATCACCCGCGGCGGGCCGTAGCGCGCAAGCGCATGCAAATCTAGCTCGGCGAATGATTGCGCCTGGCCCTCGGCTCCGTTCTGCCCGCCCATCAAGGTCGGGCGCGCTGGCCTGACTAACGGCAGGCTCGGAATGTTGACGAGCGGCGATATGGGCGCGGTTCGGCGCTGGAACAGGCGCGATCCTTTATCGATTGGCGTAAACAGGCCTATCACGCTGTCGGTCGATTCGGATGCGCCGAGCAACAGATACCCGTCCGGCAGCAGCACAAAATGGAACAACTGCAACACCTGCTCTTGCACCTCGCGGTTGAGGTAGATCAGCAGATTGCGACATGTAATCAGATCGAGCTTGGAGAACGGTGGGTCGCGCACCAGATTGTGCGGCGCGAACAGCACCAGATCGCAAATCTCCTTCCTGATCCGGTAGCGGCCCTGCTCTGGCATGAAAAAGCGCTCGATTCGCTCCGGCGACACATCGGCGGCAATCGTCTCCGGGTATAATGCCACGCGCGCGGTGTTGATCGCATTTTCATCAATATCGGTGGCAAATATCTGGATGCTTGGCGCGCTTTCGAGTGTGCTGGCATGCTCATATAACAACATCGCCACGGTGTACGCTTCCTCGCCAGTGGCACAGGCTGGCACCCACACGCGCACCTGGTCGCCTGGCTCTTTATGCGCGAACAGATTCGGAATGATGGCCGCCAGCGCATGCCACACATCGGGATCGCGAAAGAAATTCGTCACGCTGATCAACAGGTCACGCAGCAGCGCCTGCACTTCTTCGGGTTTCGTCCGCAGTGCCTGGAGGTAATCGAGCAGATTGACGACGCCATTCACCTGCATGCGCCGCCCGATCCGCCGCAGCAGCGTTGGGCGCTTGTACTGACTGAAATCATGCCCGGTGCGTGACCGCAGCACTGAAAAAATATCGCGCAGTGCTTCAGCATCGGTATCGTGGGGCGATGTTTCGATCGGCAGTTGCACCGTTTCAGCCGTGCGCCAGTACTCGATCAACGCGGCAGGCATGTCGGCCACCGGCAAGATAAAATCCACCAGCCCGGTCGCAATCACATTGCGCGGCATGGCGTCGAACTCGGCCTCCTGCGGATCCTGCGCCAGCACCGCGCCGCCATTTTCTTTGATGCGCTGCACGCCCACCGTGCCATCCGCGCCGCTGCCCGACAGCACCACCGCCGCCGCATTGCGGCCATGCGAATCGGCCAGCGTGCGGAAGAACAGGTCAACCGGCGCGCGCCGAACACGCTCACCATCGGGGTCTTGCAGTTGGATCGTGCCATCCTTCATGGAAAGATGTTTATTCGGCGGAATAACATACACATGGTTCGGCTCAACCTGCGTCGGCTCAGTCACCTGCATGACTGGAATGTCGGTTGTGTGCTGGAGGATTTCAGCGACATTGCTTTCCATATTCGGTGGCAGGTGCAGAATGACCACAAACGCCATGTTGCTATCGGCAGGTGTGTTGGCAAAGAAGCCTTGCAGCGCGTGAATACCGCCCGCCGATGCGCCAATACCAACAATATTAATTCCTGATGGCGCGGCTATATCGGTCGGCGCTGGTTCTGGTTGCATCTCACGCGATGTTACATCTGGGTCCATAAAGTCCTTTTACCATTTGTTCTATGTGTTAGGCGCAGCCATGCATTGACGGTCATGCATAGCGTATTTGTTGAGGTAGAAGATACACGAGAGGCAATACCATCAATTATACACCCTTTTTATACATACTGCCCCGGTTATGGTTGCATGCGTGTCCTATAGTTGCACAGGATGCGCCATGATTTATGTATGCGTGTCATGTATATACACGTTTCATTGGCACGAAGGGTGCTGCGTATGATCCAGCATCACTACTCGGTGTGCGAAAATCCATCTATCAGTCATTAGGCGATCAGGGAGAGGACAAAGCTATGCCAGGTCATGACATTCTTGCCATGGGAGCATCCGCAGGCGGGATAGAAGTTCTTAAGAATGTGGTCGCCGCATTGCCCGCCGACCTTCCAGCAGCGATCTTCATCGTGCAGCACCTCCGCGCAACCGAGCCAAGCCTGATGCCTGAGATTCTGAACAATGCTGGCCCGCTTCCGGCAGCGCACCCGCATGACGGCGAGCCGATCCAATGCGGACATATCTATATTGCCCCGCCAGACTATCACATGCTGGTTGAGCATGGCCACATTCATGTGGTGCGCGGCCCCAAGGAGAACGGCTTCCGCCCGGCCATCGACGCCACCTTTCGCACCGCAGCCCGCGCATACGGGCCGCGCGTGGTTGGTGTGGTGCTCACCGGCATGCTGGATGACGGAACTGCCGGACTGCTGGTGATCAAGCGGCGCGGCGGCCTGGCGCTGGTGCAAGCGCCAGCGGAAGCGGCCTTCCCGAGCATGCCAGCCAACGCCCTGCGCTACGTCGCTGTGGACGCGGTGCTTTCAACCGCCGAAATGCCGTCGATGCTGACCCAACTGGCCCATGAACCAGCTTCGACCGAAGGAGAAGTGGCGATGACAGATCGATTAAATCTCGAGACCGCTATTTCTGCAATGGACGACCAGGCGCTGCACCAGGCAGACACACTTGGAACGCCTGCGCCCTTTTCCTGCCCGGACTGTGGCGGCGTGCTGGCCGAGTATTACGATGGCGACCTGCTGCGCTTTCGCTGTCAGGTGGGGCATGCGTTCTCGCCCGAAAGCCTCCTGGCCCAAAAGACCGACACGCTGGACTACCGACTGTGGGCGGCCTACCAGGCGCTCGATGAGCGTGCCACGCTATCGCGGCGCTTGGCGCAGAACGCGCACCGCCTCAACGACCCCACGGGCGAGCGGCGTTTCATGCAGCGCTGTGAGCTAGCAGAGCAGAAGAAAGAGCAGCTCCGGCAGATTCTTTTGGAGAATGAGCATGTGACTGAAGAGCGGCAATTACCGGAGGCGTAGTTGTTATGTCCCTCACCCTCAATCCCTCTCCCAGTGGGTGAGGAAGCTACGCGAGCAGCAGGGTGAGGGATTAGCGTTCATCAACCGGCGGCGCGTGGAGCGCGGCCACAATCCGCTCGAACACGTTGTCCCATGGCCGCGCCGGTAGCGCCACAAGCTCCCGCCGTTCAGCCTCCTGCTTGAGCCACTGCCCGTACAGCCAACTGACCCGCGCCCGCCTGTGTTGCTGGCCGCTCTCAGGCTCGCGCTGCGCGAAGTTGCGGAGCAGTTGCGCCTCGTCATGCTCGTACATAAACACCGCCCGCACCGCGCCCGCCCGCGCCGCCTCTGGCAATGGCCGGATGCTCCACCAGCGCGGGCAGAATGAAATCGCCTTCCATCACCAGCGGCGTGCGTGTCTCAAGATGATTCACAATCACCGCCGCCATGGCCGGCGCCATGACCTCGCCGACCGCAATCAATAGTTCCACGGTCTGCTCGGCAGGCATCTGCGCGGCTTCGGGGTGGGTGCGCCAGTAATGCAGCACCGGCTGCTGCTCCGGCGTCGTCATGTGCTCAAGCACAATGTGAAAATCATCGACCTCGGTTAGCGCGACATCGAAGAAGCGCGCCAGCCGGTAACTCACCGACGTTTTGCCGGTGCCTGACGCGCCGCCAAGCAAGAGCACTTGCCATGGCCGAGCAGAAGTTGATGTCATATATCGCATGTACACTCTTAATAGAATAAGCTACATGGCCGACAATGAATACTATGTCATGCTGAACGAAGCGCTGTCCTGAGCGCAGTCGAAGGGTAAAGCATCTCACTACCTGATCATCGCGCTACGATGACAGGAGTGCCGGGAGCCTGATGGTCTTTTACACCACTGCGTATACTTGTAGGGGCGACCCACTGGGTCGCCCAGGGCGAAGCATTGCATCGCCCCTACGAGTCATGTACGGATTAATTTCTTGATGTTCATACGGCTGCTACACGAACCAAAGCTGCCTGCGCAGCCTCACAAGCCCGCGCGTTTACGTGTCAGGCACACGAGATATCACGTACTTATGCAGTTCAGCTGTTGCTATAAGCATCCTCTTGCGCATGATGTGCTCTGGGCTGGGCCGACGATGGCTCTTGCGCAGGTGGGCCAGCGCCTGGAAGGTGCCGCGGATGGATGCCATCCTTGAACGCCAAGAGATTTTTTGAATACGCTGCGCTCCTCACATACCCAGTGCTGCCAACCCGTGGCGTGGATTGTTCCACAAAACGCAGATATTCGATCACCAGACCATCCAGACGAAACAGGAGGTGCTTGAACTGCTGTTCGAGCATCCGCAGCCGGCGCAGCATGCGCTCCCATTCGTTGTCGGCGTCCTGCTGCTGCATAATGAGATTGGCAAAGGCATCTATAAGCGCCGCGTGATAGGTGCGCGAGGCCGCACCGAAGGCATGGATGGTCCCGATGATCTCGGCGCTGTCTACACTGAGAAACCCATCTTCATGGGCGCGAGCAAGCAGCGCGACACATGCCTCCTCGATTTGCTGATATTCTGTGGCTGCAACCTCTATCTGTTGATGGTAGCGAACATGTGCTTCATCAATCGCATCTTGCTCCATAAGCTGCCTCACATTCGATGTTGTCTCAGATGTTTTTATGAGGGAGTATCAGATTTTATACCATTCCTTCCCTCACCCCCGGCCCCTCTCCCATTGGGAGAGGGGTGGCGCGTAGCGACGGGGTGAGGGGACCGAGCGCGCAAATTTATTGAAACAATACATCTACTCTGCTTCGCCGTTCGCAAATACTTCAGCGAAGAACGCCGCCAGCCGCGCGTACATGGTACGTTGATTATGTGGCCGCCGGATGCCGTGGCCCTCGTCCTCGAACGTCAGCAACTGGTACTCGACACCGGCATCTTGCAGCGCGTGCGTCACCTCGCTGACGTTCTGCGGCGTCACATTCGGGTCGCGTAAACCTTGTACGATCAGCAGCGCGCCCTGGATGTTCTGCACGAAGTTGATCGGCGAGCGCTCGCGGTAGCGCTCCGGCACCTGGTCGGGCCGCCCGCCCAGCATCTCCTCGCTTAAAGGCCGCAGATCGGGCCGGGTCGTCTCGTAATCGACCACCAGGTCGGTCATGCCACAGACCGGCGCGGCGGCGGCGATGATATCGAGCGGGCTGTGGGTGATCTGGCACCATGACGAGTAGCCGCCGTAGGAGGTGCCGGTCACGCCGACTTTGCCGCGCTCGGCGATGCCAGCAGCGATCAGCGCCTCCGCGCCGGTGCGAATATCGTCCTGCTCGCGCCCGCCCCAGCCATCCTGCTTGATCGCCTCCTGATAGACGAGGCTGAAGCCGGTGCTGCCACGGTAGTTCGGCGTCATGACGTTGAAGCCCTGCGACACATAGAATTGGACTTCCGCGTCGAATGCATCCTCGTCATGGTGTGTCGGGCCGCCATGCACATGCAAAATCGTGCCTTGGGTCTGCCCTTGCGCGCGGTACAACCAGCCCTGAATCTCCAGCCCATCGGCTGACTGCCAGCGAAAATCTTCCGCCGGAACCAGATCTTCAGGCCGCAGGTCGGTGCGTTCCCACACGCGCGTCAGGCTCACGAACGCTTCCGGGCGTACATCGTTAAGCAAGAAGCGCACAATATCGGTCGGCTGCGTGGCGCTGCTGTTCACGCCAACCCACGCATTATGCCCGATCGGCTGCAACGGCGTGAGGCTGCCGGGTAGATCGGGCAAGCTAATGCCGACGCCCGATTGAAGATCGACAAATGAGGCATGCGATGTGGCACTGCGTACTTCGACCAGCACCATCTTGTCGCTGTTGCGTGGTACGAACGCGGCTTCGATATTTACGCCCGCCTCGTCCAGCCACCAGGATAGTTCATCGTTGACGCGATCCCACATGCCGAGCTTGCGGTGCGTCTCCGTTTCGGCAATGCACACCACGCGCTCGCCGTCAGGAAACCATGCGCCGAACACCTTGCGGTCGTCGCCAGCGTTGACGATCTCATGATCATCTGTGCCGTCAATGCCCACCAGCCAAAGCTGCTGACCGGCGGGGTTGCGCTCATTGCGGTTGTACAGCACGTGCGTGCCCTGGTCGTTAAGCATCGGCATGACATAATTGCCACGCGTCGGCTGCGCCAGCGGCAGTCGTTCGCCGCTCTCCAGATCCTGACGATAGATAACCGTCGGCTCGATCTCCTCGCCGCTCTGCGGGTCGACGTTCGCGCCGTAGATCAGCCAGTGGCCGTTGGGGTGCAGTTGCCCGCCGCGCAGGAAGTAGTTCGGATCTTCCTCGGTCAGCGGCTGCATGATCGTTGGATCGTTCAGGTTAATGCGAAAGAGTTGCGCCCGTTCGTTGCCGCCCTGGTCCTGCCGCACCAGCACCGCGCTGCTGTCAAGCGTCCAGGCGACCAGCACGGTGTTCTCGTCGGTATTGCTCAGATGAAATGGCGGCGCGGAGCCGTCGGTCGGTGCGACGTACACATCGGCAGCCGGGCCGACGCCGTACCATGTCCATGCGACCCACAGGCCATTTGGCGAAACCTTTGGCGTGTACAGCTTCGGCAAGCCCAACAACGCATCGAGGAGTTGATCAGGCGTCATGGCAACCTCACAGTAAAGAGGAAGGTACAATGCCTATTGTACAGCAGATGTGCATTTTTGTGCATTGCTGCTGTTCAGATCAATAGCGATAAAATTGATACTTGACAAACTAATAATATTAGTTTATAGTCTACATATATTAGTTAAGGAGAAAGCGATGAACACCCAACAGATCAGCGAAAATCTTGTTCAACTGACGCGGCTGAAAATGATCAACTGCTACCTCGTGCGCGAGGCGGATGGATTTACGCTTATCGACACCGGCATGTCCGGCAGCGCCGATGCTATTCGCAACGCGGCACAACAGCTTGGCACGCCGATCGTTCGCATCGCGCTGACGCACGCCCATAGCGATCATGTCGGCTCGTTGGATGCGCTCCATGAGGCGCTGCCGAATGCTGAAGTCAGCATCTCGGCGCGGGATGCGCACTTTCTGGCCGGTGACATTAGCCTTGACGCCGACGAGCCGCAGGATAAACTGCGCGGCGGCTACCAGAAGTGCAGCACCACGCCCAATCGCAAGCTGAACCCGGGCGACCGACTTGGCTCGCTCGAAGTCGTTGCGGCACCGGGCCACACGCCGGGGCAGGTCGCCTTCTTCGACACCCGCGACGGCACACTGATCGCTGGCGATGCATTCTCTACTATCGGCGGTGTTACAGTGTCAAGCATGCTGCGCTGGGTCTTTCCGCTGCCGTATCTTGCGACGTGGAGCAAGCCGCTTGCATTGCAAAGCGCCCGCGCGCTGCGGGCCTTGAACCCAACGCGTCTGGCGATCGGCCATGGCAAAGTTATCAATCAGCCAGCGGACACGATGGATGCAGCTATTCGTGAGGCGTCAAACAAGCTTGGCGAGGTCGCCGATGGCGCGCGGCAACGGGCTTGATCGGGCGGCGGTAGTCGCAGCGGCGGCGGCAATCGCGGATGCCGAGGGGCTAGAGGCGCTGACGCTCGGCGCGCTTGCGGAACGGCTTGGCATCCGCACGCCTTCGCTCTACAACCATGTTGCGGGATTGGCCGGGCTGCGGCGCGAGCTTACGTTGCTGGGCTTGCAGCAGATGGCGGAGCGGCTTGGAACGGCGATCATGGGCAAAGCTGGCGCTCAAGCGGTGCTGGCGCTGGCCGAGGCGTACCGCGCCTATGTCGCCGAGCATCCCGGCGTATATGCGACCACGCTGCGCGCCACCGCACCAGATGACATTGCGCTTCAACAGGCCAGCCAGCGCCTGATCGAACTCGTGCTCGCGGCGCTCAGTGCATACGCTTTGCACGACGACGATGCGATCCATGCGGTGCGCGGCCTGCGTAGCCTTGTTCATGGCTTTGCTTCACTCGAAGCAGCAGGCGGCTTTGGCATGCCGCTTGACCGCGACGAGAGCTTCCGGCGGCTGATTGGGACGTTTGTGGCCGGGCTTGAGCAGACGGCGGACGGCGGACGATAGAGGATGAGAACTCTGCTCATTCACTCTCTTACCATGTAGCCCATCTCTGCCAATACCTTGCGAGCTTCGACAGCTTCGTTCCATGGCACTGAGCCGTCGGCGTAGATGATCGAGCCTTCATGTCCTTTGCCGAGCAGCAACACGATGTCGCCAGGGCGGGCGCACTCGAACGCTGCGCGGATGGCAGCGGCACGATCAGGAATGCACACGTAGGGGCAAAGCTTGTCTTTGCACTGGTTTGCACGTTCGACACCCGCCGCAATCTCGTTGATAATCGCCATGCTGTCTTCGCGCCGGGGGTCTTCGTCGGTGATCACCAGGAAATCGCAGAATTGCGCAGCGATCTGGCCTTGCACCGGGCGTTTCTCGCGGTCGCGCTCGCCCGCGCTGCCGAACACCGCAATCAATTGTCCGTCGGTCAGCGGGCGGGTGATGCGCATGAGCTTCTCGAACGCGCCAGGCGTGTGGGCGTAATCGACCAGCACGGTGAACGGCTGGCCCTGTTCGATCCGCTCCATGCGCCCGCGCACGCCCGGCACCTGCTCCAGCGCCCGCACCGCCACGTCGAGCGGCACGCCCTCCGCGCCTGCCACGGTGAGCGCTGCCAGCGCATTCCACACATTGAAGTTGCCGGTCAGCTTGAGCCGTGCTTCGGTTTCACCCCACGGCGCGGTAATGCGGAACTGCAAGCCGTCGCGGGTCGAACGCACGTCATGGGCGCGCACGTCTGCCGAACTATTGACGGCGTAGGTCAGCCGTTGGGCACGCGTCGGAGCCGCGTCGAGAAACATCTGGTGGTTGGGGTCGTCGGCGTTGACGATGGCAACCTTCAGTTGCTTGCTACCAGTCGCCAGATGGGAGTTAGCAGTACCGGACTGCGGACTGCGGACTGCGGACTGCGGACTGCTCTCCCCCAGCATCTCAAACAGTCGCGCCTTGTCGCGCCGGTACTGCTCGACGCTGCCATGGTAATCGAGGTGCTCGTGGGTCACGTTGGTCAGCACGGCCACGTCGAACGCGCAGCCGCCCAGGCGGTTCCAGCGCGCCGACAGCGCGTGCGAAGTCGACTTAATCACGGCGTGATCGCAGCCCGCCGCCACCATGTCGCGCAGCAGCGCCTGCACATCGGGCGCTTCGGGCGTGCTCTGGCGCGTGTCGTTGGCCCACACCCGCTCGCCAACCTTGAAGTCCACCGTGCCCATCAGGCCGGTCGAGTGGCCGCCCGCCTCCAGCACCACACTTGTTAGCCATGTCGTCGTGGTCTTGCCATCCGTGCCAGTGATGCCGACTACGCGCATCGCTTCGCCGGGATGGCCGAAGAACGCGGCAGCCAGTGGCGCGAGGGCCACGCGGGCGTTTGGCACCAGAATGCCTGCGACGTTGTCATGATCGTGCCAGCGCGATGGATCGTCGTAGACTATGGCTGCCGCGCCTTGCGCGATAGCTTTCGGGATGAAATCGTGGCCGTCCACATGCGCGCCGGGGATCGCGACGAACACACTGCCGGGCCGCACCGCCCGCGAGTCGTAGACCAGCATGCTGATCTCAGGATTCGCCGGGCCGCTGCGGCGCGTGACAGAAACATTGGCAAGTATATCTTGAAGGAGCATAGCAAGTCCTCGCGGAGAACAAAAAAAAGGCACGAAAATAACAGCTACTATTTACTGGTACAACTTTGGTTCTTATGAACGCGCGCATGGTACCACACATCTGTTGCGTTTCCGGCGCTCCTCGTGCATAATACCTCGTTGTGCTAACAATGCCCGGCGCTCCATGCATGGTCGGGCCGAGGGTGTTCATGAAGTCGAAAACTACTCCTGCCGCTGCGCCTGTTGGTGAGTGGCGGCCTAATTGCCTTCTTGATATGGAAGGCCAACCCGCTCAAAATCTGGCAGTCATGGCAGGGCATTGATTGGACATGGCTCCTTGTGGCGCTGCTGCTCCAGTTCGTGGGCGTAGCGGTCAGTGCGGCGAAGTGGGGCATGCTGCTGCGCGCCAAAGGCGAACGGCTGCCATACCGCTGGCTGTTGGGCGCGTATCTGGCCGGGCAATTCGCCAATAATTTCCTGCCCACTACCGTCGGCGGCGATGCGCTGCGGATCGCGCAGCTTGGGCGGCGCATTCAGAGCTACGCCCATGCCAGCGCGTCGGTGTTCCTGGATCGGCTGACCGGCTTTCTGGCGCTTAGCTTGCTCGCCAGCGCGGTGCTGCTGTTGCGGCTGGCGGGCTTGCCAGCGGCGCAATTCGAGACACAGCCCGCGCTGATCTGGATGGCGGTGGCATTTACATTGGTTTCCATCGTGGCGTTAGCGGTGGCGCTTTCCACGGTGCGCCTCCAACCATTTCTGGAAAGCTCACTGCTGCCAGCGATTGTGCGCCGTCCGGTGCGCAAGGTCGCCGATGTGCTGGCGCAGTATTCGCCGCGTGGCGGTGCGCTTGGCGGCGTGCTGGTCATGTCGCTCGTGTTTCAAACGATCTGGATGCTGGTGCATGTGGCCTGCGGCTGGGCGCTCGGATTTACCGGCGTGCCGCTGCTGGTGTACGCGCTGATGGTGCCGCTCACCGACATGCTTGGCCTCGCGCCGATTTTCTTCAACAATTTGGGCGCGCGTGAAGCGATTTTTATCCTGTACCTGACCAAGCTCGGCTATACATCCGATCAGGCGATCGCCTTGTCACTGCTGGTGTTTAGCGTGCGACTGGTCATCAGCGTGCTGGGTGGGCTGGTGATTCTGTTCGGTGGCGCTGATCTGCGCGCCCGACTTCCATCTGCCACAAGTGACTCGTTGTAATACAAAAGTTGCGCGCTTCGGCAGCTCTGCGGTTATAATTAGCCTGTGAACATAGCCAAGCAAAATCCTTCAATCTCTACTTCAACGGCTCAAACGACATCGATTCACAGCTGGCTGGCGAGCGACTGGCTCGTCGGACTGCTGCTGTTCGTGGTGGCGCTGGTGCCACGCGCCTTCGGCCATAATGCGATTGTCACGGTTGATGAAGCATATCATTGGTTCGATCGCGTCAATATCTTTCTTGGTGCCGTGGTGCGCGGCCACTTCGCCGATACCAATATTATCGGCCACCCTGGCGTGACGACCATGTGGCTCGGCACGCTCGGCACGCTGCTGCGTGATGCGCTGGCTGTCTGGGGGGCGCCGCGCCGGATGGATCGGCGCTCGATCGCGAGTTGGTGCGACTGCCGATTGCCATTGTAACGTCGCTGTGCATCGCGCTGGCTTTTCCATTGCTGCGGCGGCTGTTGGGACGCCCGACGGCGCTGCTGGCGGCGCTGTTCTGGCTTGCCGACCCGTTCATGGTCGCCCATTCGCAACTGCTGCACCTCGACGCGCTACTGACCTCGTTCGTGACCTTGTCGCTGCTGTGTGCGCTGGTTGCTTGTCAGGGCGAACACATAGGTTCGCCCCTACATCTGGACGAATATGAAGGTTCGCCCCTACATTGGCGCATGTGGATTGCGTCGGGAGTGTGCGGCGGGCTGGCGCTCTTAACTAAATCACCATCGATTATTTTGCTGCCGATGATTGGGCTGATTTTAGTTGCCGACCAGCGATTATTTGATTCAAGCACGCCTGTTGTTCATCGCGTATGGTCGGTTGTTAAAGCCGCCATGCCACGGCTGCTTGTCTGGGTCGCCGTCGCCGCTGCTGTGTGGTTCGTGCTGTGGCCCGCCGCATGGGTAGACCCGCTCGGAGCTGCCGGACGTATGTTGCGGCAGGCTGAGGCCGACGGCGGATCGCCGCATGGCTGGGGAAACTTCTTCTGGGGCCAGTCGGTCAGCGACCCCGGCCCGCTGTTCTACCCGGTCGCGCTGTTGCTGCGGCTGACGCCATGGGCTACCATCGGCGCAATGGTTTGCTTCGGATTCGCGATCTATGATCTACGAGCATTTTTTCGGCCTTCCATCGCCCGTCGCCCTATCCTTCGTCATCATCGCGTGCTGCTCATGCTCGCAGTCTTCATTCTGGCCTTCATCGCCATGATGACGATCCCGCCCAAAAAGTTCGACCGTTACCTGCTGCCGGTATTTCCTGCGATTGACATGCTGGCGGCGGTAGGAATGGTAGGAATATTTGATGTGTTCTGGCGGTGGGGCACACAGCATAAAGAAGAATGGACAAACCGTATTTCTCTTGCCCTTTATGTTGCGTTCTTTGTGCTGCTGAGCATCAACCTGGCATGGTACCATCCCTACGAACTGGCGTACTATAACCAACTCTTTGGTGGCGGGGCGACGGCGGCGCGCGTGATTCCGATTGGCTGGGGCGAGGGCTACGAGCAGGTGGCAGCGTATATCAACGCGCAGCCGAACGGGCGCGACCACCCGGTTGCGGCGTGGTTCGAGCCGGTGCTGCGGCCCAACCTCGACAACGCTGTGGTGCCGCTGGAGTGGATCGACAAGCCGGGCGCTGTCGATTATGCCATGCTGTACATCGACCAGATTCAACGCGAGGATGTGCCGGAAGCCATTGACGAACTTAGCAAACTCAAGCCAATTCATATTGTACGCATTCATGGCATCGACTACGCGTACATTTACCAGCTTCCGCAGCCGGTCTCGGTCGAGCGCCCGGCGGATTTTGACAATGCCATGCATCTGCGCGGCTATGACGTGAATACGTCGAGCATTCAGGCCAGTGGCGTGCTGACGCTGACGCTGCATTGGCAGTCCGCCGCGCCAGTTGACAAAGATTACACAATGTTTATCCATGTGCTGAATGAAAGAGGAGAAAAAGTGGGGCAGGCCGATGTGCCGCCGGGCGCGCCGCGCTCCCCGACAAGCACGTGGCAACCGGGCCACTACATCGACGCAGTGCAGACCATCCCGGTGCAGGCCGGCCAACTCACAGACCGCTACTGGATCGCGATCGGGCTGTACGATCCGCAGACGTTTGCCCGCCTGCCGCTCCGCGCACCGCCTAATCCTGGCGCGCCCGATGATGGCGCTGACGCGCTGCTACTTGGTCCATTTCAGCGCTGACGCAACTACTTCGGCCTGATCTGCCCGCCACGGCCCTGGTCGGTTGTCGCGGCCTTCTGCTCCTGCGCTTCCTGCCGCTCGCGGGCGTCCGCCACCAGCTTCAGCGTCGCACGCATGCCCCACAAAGCCAGAAACGCAAATGTGACAATGAACGGCGGCAATGTGATTGCGACCGACAGCACGGTGATAGCGGTCATGAGCACCAGCGTCACCAGTGAGAAGATTGGCCGCCCCAACGTCATGAGCAGCGCGTTGCGCCCGATGATGCGCAGGCTTTTGTCCTCTTGCAAAATCATGAGTGGGCCAATGTAGATCAACATGCCAAACCAGATCAACAGCAGGTCAAGGAATACAATTGTTAAAATGAGACCAATGGTTGAACCCATCCGCACATAAAACTGTGAGTTGATCAGGATCAGCAATAAGCCCACCATCCAAAGGCCATACACCTTCCAGCCTAGCTGATAATGCTCGCGCAGACCTTCAAAGAACAACCGCACCTTCACTGCGCGGCCCTCCGTTACATGTTGCGCAACAACGAACAACCCGGCATTGGTCGGCCCGAGCGTAAGCACTGACAGTAGCAGGAAAATCGTGGCGTAAAAGAACGCAGCGTTGAAAAGGAACACCAGCCCCATGCCAAGCAGCGGCAAGTTAATGAGGACATACAGGAAGTTGATAGCAATCAGCACGAAAAGCTCATCGCTTAAATCTTTTATCGCAAGCCACACGACACGGAACATATACACTCCCCCGGTACACCGGCGTACCTTTTTATATTTCCACAACTACAGGTTTGGTAACCACTATTGTACAACCATTTTGGGGATATTTCGCAACAGGTGTACGGAGTAAAATCGCACGTTTGTCACAGAGATCACAGAGGCCGCAGAGATCAGCAAGAAAGCATCTCTACGGCCTCTGTAAGCTATCCTAATTTGAAAGTTCGCTATCGATTCACATCCCACTAGACTACGAGCGAATAATGTTTAGCACCTCGTCGCGGCGCTGCGCCATCTCCTCCGGTGTGGCGATGGATTCCAGGTTGAGGCGGATCAGTGGCTCAGTGTTGGAGGCGCGCACGTTGAAGTGCCATGTCGGATAGCTGACCGATACTCCGTCCATGCGCTCGATCATGCCATCGCCATAGCGTTCGGCCAATTCGGACATCTTGCCTTTGGCATCGGAAACCGTCGAGTTGATCTCGCCCGAGATGAAGTACTTCGCCTCAAGCTCGCGCAGCAGATCGGACAGCTTCACGCCGCGCGTCGAAAGCATTTCCATGATCAACAGCGACGGAATAATGCCTGAGTCGGCATAATTGAAGTCGCGGAAGTAATAATGGCCGGTGACCTCGCCACCGAACAGCGCATCCTCGGCGGCCATGCGGCGCTTGATGAACGCATGACCAACGCGTTCCATCAGCGGCGTGCCACCCGATTCCTTGACCAGATCGGTACGGTCCACGAAGCACGCACATCGTACACAATCCGACTATCCGGCACCTTTTCAAGGTAATACTGTGCCAGCAGCGCCGTCAGAAAATCGCCCGACACGAAGTCGCCGCGATCGTCGATAGCAAAGAAGCGGTCGCCGTCGCCATCGAATGCGAAGCCTGCCGCCGCGCCTTCTTCGACCACGCGGCGCTGCAACTCGGCGCGGTTCTCTGGCTGGAGCGGATCGAGGCCGTGGTTTGGCAGGCTGCCGTCCGGGTCGAGATACATGCCGACCAACTTAACTGGCAGGCGCTCGTACACGCGCTTGAGGATCGGCCCGACCATGCCGTTGCCGGTATCTGCCACAACGGTCAGTGGTTCGAGCGCGTCCACGTCGATCAGCTTCAGCACGGCTTCAACGAACTGCTCCGACAGATCGAGGTCGCGCATGCTGCCTTTGCTGGCCGGCTCGGCGTAGGCATCGTTCTCGACGATCTGACGCAAATCCTGAATGCCTTCCGCGCCACTGAGCAATTGCGGCATCTTGCGCACCATCTTGAAGCCGCTGTACTCCTTTGGATTGTGCGAAGCGGTGACCATCATGCCCGGAATATCGACCTGACTGCACGCGAAATAGAACTGATCGGTGCTGACCATGCCGATATTGACGACATTGGCACCCTGATCCATGATACCGCGTGTGACTGCCTCGAAAATTGACGGGCCAGATAGCCGCATGTCGCGCCCGACAATAACCTCACTTGCTTTCAAAAATGTCACAAACGCGCGCCCGATTGCATAGGCTGCGTCCTCATTCAGATCAGTTGGGTAAATACCACGAATATCGTATGCTTTGAAGATGCCTGGATTGACGCGCATACGTGCCCTCCTTTGCATGTAGAAAGATAACCCTGGAGTCATTATACTGAGGAAATGCACTCAGAAGATGACAATATGGCAATATTGCCGAGCTGCACTATGACAATGTGCAAACAATACAGTCCTGTGGTACGATAGATAGCATACATTTCATGCTTATCGCAATTTTGCAAACGTCTGCACTGTGCCCTTGGCATGAACTCGAAGAGGAGCGCGGTTTATGGCACGTGGTCATGTTCAGCAACCGATTCTCAGCCAGCAGTTTGAGCTTGCTGAGGCATTTCACACAGTGTGGCGCTTGGCGGATCCGCTACTGCGCGAAGATGTCGAGCGCGTTGTTCGTTCATATGCGCAGCGCCAACCCTGCTTTGAGCCTTTTTCGCGTATCGCAACAACTCCGTATACGCCTCTTTTCTCATTCTCCACCAACGAAAAAATTGAGCTTGCTGCTGCCATGGGCACTTTGTGGGAGCTTGCTGATACCACATTGCGAATAGAAGTCGATCAGATGATCCGGGCCTTTGTCCAGCGTCATCCCGAATACCGGCACCGCTTGCAGGCCATTCGCGCGTAGTGCGTCTTACGGTAGGCGTGGGGCTTCCAACTGCTCGTACACCTTCAGCAGCCGCTTCTGCGAGCGGTGCCATGTGAACTGCGCCTGCGCCCGTTCTGTGGCTGCGCTCGCCAGCCGTTCAGCTAATGGTCGGTCACGGAGCACGCGCACAAGCTGCCGGGCCAGATCGTCAGGATCGCCCGGCGCAAACAACAGCGCGTCCACATCTTCGCGGGCCAGCTCGCGCACCACCGGCAGGTTCGCCGCGACCAGCGGGCGACCGGCGGCCATGTACTCCAGCACCTTGATTGGGCAGCAGCCCTGCGTCACATTGCGGTCGTTCAACGCCAGCGGCGCGACGCACACATCGGCGGCGGCGATTAGCGCGGGCACTTCGTGATGCGGCACAGCTTCTTCCACACTGACATGCGCTTCCATGCCAAGTTTGCGGATCTGCTTCGTCAGTAGCTTACGCTGGCGACTGCGCCCGCGCCCGACGATTCGCACCCGCACCGGCTGCATAGTCAGCACCTCCGGCAGCGCGGCGAGCAACACCTCTAGTCCTTGCCAATCAGCTAACGTGCCAATGTACAAAATTGTCGGTACATGCCCGTCTTCGGGCGGCAGCGGCGTGGGAACGAACTCGCGGCTGTTGACGCCGTTCGGCACCACGCTGATGCGTCTGCGCGGAACGCCCATGCTCGTCAGAAATGCGCGCGTCACATCCGACGGGCAGATCACCGCGTCGCTCATGGCTAGTGTTGCAAGCTCCTGCTCGCGAATTTTGCTCATGAGCGGCGTTGTTTGAAGTGCTCGATAATGATACTTTAATTCAATACTTTGTAACCCATTGACCTCGAAAAGCGTTGTATAGTGATAGCGGGATCGCGCATGCGCCAGCTGCATGCCGCCCCAGATCGAGCGGTAATGCACGATGTCGTATGGCGGCGCGGCCTGGAGGTGCGCTTCCACTGCCTGCCCGAACGCGACGGCGCGACTAAGAAAATTGGCCTCGCCGGTCGGCGGCACGCGAGTCACACGCGCGCCTTCGTACATGCCCTCGGCGGGCAGCAGGCCATCGCCGGGCGTGATGAGACGAACGTCGTAACCTGCGCCGACCAGCCCGCGTATGACATAGGTGATATGCGTGCTGGCACCTTTCGGACTGGGCACAAGGTCAAAAGCTGTGTAAAGAACGCGCGTCATAAGTAGTCACAGAGAACACAGAGAACACAGAGACACAATCTTACATCGAAACGTGCTAATCGCCAATCCAAAACCTGTCCTGAGCCTGTCGAAGGATCGTAAGTCTAAAATCGCACGAGGTACCATGCCAACATTCGATCCGATTTACCTCTCCATCAACAACCGCTCGCGCGCCGTGCTCGCCACCATGGACGAGTTGCGCGCGCGTTACAACCAACAAAAACAGGCCACCCGCAAGCGCAGGTGGCTTCCTGCGGTCATGCTTCTGGCGGGCCTACCGTTTTGCTCGCTCGACTGGCTGCTCGGCTATGATGGGCTGCTGTTTACCTTTGTAGGTATCGGCTGCGTTGTGGCCGCGATTGCGGTCGCAGGGGCGCTCCGTCGCAGGCGCATCGCGAATGACCTGCCGCCGGATTATGAAACGGCGCGTTCCATTATCAACACGCTGCGCGACGACCTCGACCCGAAGCGCAACTTCTTTGGCCATGTCGATTTGACGGGCGCGGAGCAGCCGTCCAAACTGTTTCGTGAAGGCTCGAACGCGCTTGGTCTAGCGGTCGCATGGTACCGCAATGAGTGGCTTAGCTTGAAAACCAAGCTGTACGATGGCAACATGCTGCGCCTGTCGGCAGTGGAACGGGTGAAGGTGCGCAAAGGGTATTACAAGCGCAGCCGTATCAGCGGCAAGAACAAATGGAAGCAGCCGAAATACAAGCAGTTGCAAGAGCTAAAAGTGCGATTGTCCGTCAATCCAAATATTTACGACATCAAAGCCGATCCGGGGCGCTACGTCGGGCAGCGCGTCGGCCAGTACACCATCACCATGCTCGACCTGCGCGGCGGGATCGTGCAGCTTCAGGCAACGACGAGCAGTAGCCAAGTCTTGAGCGACGATATTCTAAGCGTGCTGCACCTTGTCTATACGTCCATGCTGCAACGAAAGGTAACGGTATGAACATGCGCGCGACTGTGACGGTCAAGCTTGCCACCGCGCTGATCTTTGTTGTGATGCTGATCTCAGCGGGAATTACCTTTTTGGGCGGCTATCAGGCAGCTAAGTGGGATGAGCAGCCAGCCTGGAGTAGCAGGCTTGGCGGCGCGGTGACGACCAAGATTATTGACTTCGACGCCGACAAACAGAACGAATTGTTTGTGCAAAATGCCAACGGCCTTCAGGTGCTCGACGCCAATGGGAAAGAGCGCTTCTCGCACAGCTACAACGACCCGCTCACGACGACCATGGGCAATGTCGGCGGCGCTGGCGAAGATATTGTGGCGTGGTCGTCTGCTGGCGTGGACCTGCTGGACGGCACGGGCAAGACGCTGTGGACGGCGCAGCCACCAGCAGGTACGCCGTCGCGGGCGGCGGTGGTGCGCTTCGGTGGCGGCGCGCAGATTATCCTTGGGAACACCGCTGGCAAGATCATGGCGCTGGACGCGGACGGCAAGGAGCGCTGGCATGCGCAGATCGGCAGCGATTACATCCGCGCGCTCGACGAGGCGCTGATCGGCGGGCAGCGTTATGTAGCCGCCGCTAATCACAATGGCATGCTGGCGCTGTTCGATGAAAACGGCCAGCAGCGCTGGAACTACAATTCCGGCGGCGCGCTGCGGCGCATGCGCGCTTTCGATCTCAACGGCGACGGTACGAGCGAGATCGTGGCGGGCGGCGACAGCGGGAAGTTCGTCATGCTGAGCGCGGCGGAGGGCAACGAGTTGTGGCACGAGTCGCTTGGTCAGGCGGTGACCGACGCGCGCGACATCAACGTGGATGGCGACCCCAAAGCACGCGAAATCGTGGTCGGCGGCAAAGATGGCGGCGTGTGGGCCTACCGCGCCGATGGGACCGAACTGTGGTCGCACTCGATTGGCGACAAGGTGACGGACATTGCTGGCGTGGACGTGGACGACGATGGCGCGGATGAAGCGATTGTCGGTGACGACAGCGGCAATGTCGTATTGTTCGAAGGCAAAACCGGCGCGCGCCACAGCCTCAATGGAGCATCTGGCTCGGTTGGCAGCATGGACGCGGGCCGCCTGTCTGACTCAGATCAGCTTGTCGTCTCCGATAGCTCGCAGGTCCATGTGCTCTCGCTTTCGAAAGAAAGTGCGCCGCTGTGGTACAGTCCGCTGGTGGCCGGCGGCCTGCTGTCGCTCGTGATCGCCGTGGCGGCGTGGTTCATCGCGTCCATCCCGCCGAAGCCGACCCTGCGCGTCGCCGCCGAAGATCAGAGCGTGGAAAGCTTGCAGTCACAGCGCGTCATGATTCACGAAAGCATGGCCGACGTGGAGCGGCTGCGCAAAGAAGGCGAAATGCCGGAGCAGGCCTACCTGATGCGGCTGAAGGAATTGCGCGGCGAGCTTGCGACCACTGAGGTAGCGCTCCAGAAGGCCGGCGCGCCGGTGCGGGTCGAGACGTTCCGCTGCCCGAACTGTGGCGGGGCGCTGCCGCTCGGCACCGACCGCTGCGACTACTGCGGGCAGGTGGTGATTGCATAAAATAAGCCCCGATTAGAAGAGTCGCGGCAGCCCATCACGTGCTGGCGTGGACCGCGGCCCTTCAGATCGGGGCTTCATTGATACTGTAGACATGCGCGCCCGCCAGAAGAAATAGGAACAAGGTTCAGCGCTCATGGCGCTACGGTCCCGCCGCTTTCTAGGCGTGTGGTCCTACATTTTTAACTTCTTTGCTGAATGCTGCGCGCGAGTTGCGGCGCAAGGCCAATGTAGCCCTCAGGCGTGAGCGCCTGCAACTCAGCCTTGGCTTCGTCCGAGATGTCGAGCGTGGCGACGAACGCGCGCAAATCCTCAAGTGTGAGCGCCCGACCGCGCGTCAAGCCCTTGAGCGCCTCGTATGGCTCCGGGTAGCCCTCGCGCCGCAGAATCGTCTGCACCGCTTCGGCCAGTACTTCCGGGTGCGCCTGCACATCGGCGAGCATGCGATCATGATCGACGCCGAGCTTGCCCAACCCCTTCAGAATGCGCCGGTAAGCCAGCAAGCTATGCCCGAATGCCACGCCCAGATTGCGTAGTACGGTACTGTCGGTCAGGTCGCGCTGGAGCCGCGCCACCGGCAGCTTGCGGCTGAAGTGTTCGAGCAGAGCGTTGGCAATGCCGAGGTTGCCCTCGCCATTTTCGAAATCAATCGGATTGACCTTGTGCGGCATGGTCGAGGAGCCTACTTCGCCCGCACTGGCAGCCTGCACGAAATAGCCCATGCTGATGTAGCTCCAGGTGTCCTGGCACAGGTCGGTCAGCATGCTGTTCAGGCGCTTGATGGCGTCGCACAACTCGGCCAGCGAGTCGTGCGGCTCGATCTGCGTGGTGAGCAGCGACGGCTCCAGGTCGAGCACGCGCAGAAACGCGCGGCTGAACGTGATCCAGTTGATCTGCGGCAGCGCGGCCTGATGGGCGCTAAACGTGCCGGTCGCGCCGTTAAGCTTGCCGTGGAGCTTTACACCACCCACGCCGTCCATGGCGCGCCGCAGCCGCATGACGAACACGGCGATCTCCTTGCCGAGCGTGGTGGGCGTGGCGGGCTGGCCGTGCGTGCGGGCCAGCATCGGCGCGTAGGCTTCCTGAAGCGCGATGTCTTGCAACGCGCCGTGGAGCGCGCCGACAGCGGGCATCAGCACCAGGTCGCGGGCTTCGCGCACCATCAGCGCATAGGCCAGGTTGTTGACATCCTCAGATGTGAGCGCGAAGTGAACCGCCTCCTGAAAGGCATGCAAGTCCATCTCGGCCAGCTTCTCGCGGATCCAGTACTCGACCGCCTTGACATCGTGGTTGACCTTGCGGTCCCACGCGGCAATCGCTTCCGCGTCGGCGTCCTGAAAGTTGCGGTACAGATCACGCAGCTTGCCGACCGACTGCGCGTCCAGTTCAGGCAGAAAGTTTGCGTCGCGGGCGCGCGCCAGAAACACAAGGTACTCGACCTCGACGCGCACGCGGTAGCGGAACAGCGCCGCCTCGCTGAAATAGGCTTCGAGCGCGCTGACATCGCGGCGGTAGCGCCCGTCGAGCGGCGACAGCGCGGAAAGGGCATCAATCACGGCTAACCTCCGTGTGCATGTTCGGATGAGAGTGGCATGATAGCACGGTTTTGCGAGGCTCTGTCTCCCATCTTGCCTTCATATCTTGCTCTCAAAGAAAATCGGCGCAGCTTGCTTCATTGCACCACAGCGTTTACTCCTATACAGTTGCATGAGAAGGCAGATGGATTCACTCACAAGAAGGATAGACGTTTATGGTTTCCATTCCAACCGACCGCCAGGTCGTTGAAGGCGAGATCGCAACCTACTGGATGGACGAGGGCATTCTGGTTTCATTGTCCAAACCGGTCCGGCGCACCGTCACAAACATCACTGAAAATGGCGCGTTGGTCAAACGCATAACGAACAACACGAAAGTTCCGCTGCTGATTTATTTGAGCAAATCTCCCGTTCCAGACAAAGCAACGCGCATGCTTTCGACCCAACAACTGCCGAAAGTGTATACCGCCATGGCGATGATTTCCGAGCCGGGCCTTGCGACGCTCATCATGTCAATTCTGTTCAAGTTCCAGGCACCACCCATTCCGATGAAGCACTTTACCGATGAAGGCGCAGCAAAAGCGTGGTTGAGGCAGTATTTGTAAACCCAAAACAGCCTCACCCATTCTCAGGCAGATCAGGAATCTGCCAGTCGATCTCCGGCTTGCCGGCGTCGCGCAGCGCGTCGTTGATCCCGGAGAACGGCCGCGAGCCGAAGAAGCCGTTGATGCTCGACTCGACCACGGGCGCGTCGGCGAAAGACGTCGCTCAAAATTCGATGATGCTCTATCTCCCAATTCTCTGGAAATAATCGACTACGAAAGAAGAACACGCAACGGACGCTTGTGGATGAGAATCGGTTGTAGTTTGGTAGAGTAAGCCGGGCGAGGCCTTCTTCACGAACGACATAGAGGAGGGACGATTGCAAAACAATTGTCCTTCCTCCAAGAGCCGTACCGCTGAGGGCATCTCTACATCCGCCCGGTTCTGCGCCCCGCATCTCGGACAGTAGATTTGGTTGGCCATTGTCTGGGGTTCATAAGCGATCCTCAGGATTCGTCTCCATCTGATCTATCATCATAGATAAGTTCAACCGGGCAAACAGCTCACATGCTTCCTGCCACAGCATGTGTCCCTGCGTTGTGTTCCCCATGTGCAGTTCATGCTGCGCCCAACGCCACACTGTGATTGCTCGATCCCGTTCCGAATCACCGTCGTTGAAACAATCCAGGCTGCGGCGAAAACAGCTTGCGATATCATACCGTTGGTCGTCCTCAACGTTGGATCGGATTGGCTCATCCAGTTGAGCGGCAACGAGCCCGAGGACACGCCAGGCTCGGCCGTGTTCAAACTGGTTTGATTCAGAAGCCAGGGCCAACGCTTGTTGTGCCATGGTCAATGCCTGCGCGGGTTTGCCGAGTCCCAGATACGCTTCAGCCAGAAAACGGTACGCTTCTGACCGCCCGTACCATTCATGCGGCGTTTGCGCAAGCAACGCTTCCAGATCGCGCGCAGCCGCTGCATAGTGCCCCATGCTAATGCGCGCACCACACAAATTACTCAAAAAAATGGTGGCCTTTTGGTGGCTTTCAATATCACGGGCCAGCGCCAACGCCGCTTCATAATACTGCGCCGCACCGGCATAAGCGCCCTGCAAGCGCGCATTTTCGCCCATATTGTTCAAGACCGCACTCTCGCCCTGATGATTGCCCACGTCGCGGTAGGCAGCAAGCGCTGCTTCCAGATAGTGCTGGGCGCGGTCGTACTGTCCCAACATGTAATAATGCACGACCCCCAGCAGATTCAGAAAGTGGGCCTCGGCCTGCCGCAGGCCAGCGGTCTGGCTCAAAGCATGCCCTTCCTGTGCGGTCTGCACGGCTACCGCGGCCTGCCCCAGCTGGTACTGGGCCCAGCCTTGATAGTACAGCGCTTGCGTTATACCCGCCAGATCTGATACATCGGCTGCTTTGAACAACGCGACAGCCCGGCTGGCACTCTGGAGAGAATCGGCATCATGGCCCAGCACCTCCTGGGTACTGGCAAGCGCAGTGAAGGCTTGCGCCTGAATCGCAGCATCGCCGATTTCCTCTGCGATCATACAAGCTCGTCTGAGGATGCGCTCAGCCTCAAGGACACTGCCAATATTTTCCAGATGCGAACCCAACAGGGTCGCAAGAATGGCAGCTGTCGGCGTTGTACGGACACTGATCGCATCGCTGACATACCGTACATGGATCACTGAAATCGGCAGCGCGGAAAGATGCCCTTCCCGTTGCCGATGATCAGAAATGGTTTGTGCCATCATGGTGGCAACCGTTAGCTGCGCGTGCTCTGTTTCTTCTTCTCCACTCATATCTCGTGTGAACAGCGCCAGCAGCGGATGCAGAACAACCGTTTGTCCCGACTCGCGTGTGAGCAAGCCCATTGCTATCAGGCGCGCGACGCCATCTTCAGCCAAGAGAGCCATCAGCATGGGGTCACGGTCCCCATAAACTGCGCGCTTCAACCATTCAACAGGAATGGGTTCGCCGGGAGCCAGACAGGCCGCGCAGGCCAAGAGCTGCCGTGCCACCGCATCGACGGTATCCGCCGGGTCCAGTTGCTCCCAACTAAGGGCATAGGTGCGGGCCACGCTCAGTTCATGGCCGGTCGGTGAATGGCTGGTGCCACGGCCCTGTAAGGAGGGATGCTGCAATACGCCTTTGTTTTGCACCTGGACAATATAATCGGCAGGGCTGATCTGTCGATACCGGCGCAAAAAACTGCCTGCCAGGTGCAACGCTAACGGCAAATGGCCGAGTTCGTGGGCAATGGCTCTGGCTTCTGCCTCGTTCACATGGGATGCCAACCCTTGCAACAAGCGGCCGCTTTCTTCCGCATGCAGCACATTGAGTGGGACGGCGGTTACCCCCAGTTCTGGCTCCCATGACCCCTGCCGGCTCGTCACCAGCACGCGACAGCCCCCAGTTACTGGTGCCCATGTCGTGAGCAAGGCGTCGTCCTCGCAGTTGTCGAACAACAGCAGGCGTGGAACCGGCTCCTGCCAGGCGCGCTGGACACGCCCCACCTGATCAGCCAGTGTCAGTTGCTCGGTTTCGCGGAACAAGCCTAAGCCGCGTTCTGAGCCAACCGCTGCCACTTCCCCGGCCACATGCTCCGCGTCGGCGAAGTTCAACCAAAACATACTGCCTGGGAAATAGCGACCGTAGCGGTAACAAAATTCCACCGCTGTTTGCGTTTTGCCAAGCCCACCGATGCCAGTGATCGCTACCACCGGGGGACGGCCATCGTCTGACACGTCACCCAACGCCGATGCAATCTGCAACAACTCTGTCTCACGCCCCACAAAATCCACATTGCGGTGATAGGGCATGATGCTGTTGGCAGGTAATGGCCCGGGGTCGGCGAGTTCACCCGAGGTGAGGGCTGTGAGCGGGCTGAGATCGGTAAGGGAAATGGCTGTGATACTCCCGCTCCATGCGGACAACTCCTGGATCAACGCCTGAGTTGCCGCTTCCGGTTCAACGCCCAATTCATCCCACAACGTCTGTTGGTACGCCTCAAACGCCTGCATGGCGGCGGTTACCTGTCCATTGGCCGCCAGGAATTGCAGCCGCCAGCGCACGGCTTGTTCATCCAGATTGTCAATCGTAAGCCAGTGGGCCGCAGCTTCTACGCCTTCCTGCCAGCGTTTTTCGGATGCCAGCGTCTGGCACAGCCTGTGGAAGGCATCCAGCACAGCCCGGCGCAGGCGCTCTCGTTCCACCGTGAGCCATTCCATGAAGCGCGGCGCGTCATCCAGATAAAACCCGTCCAGCAGGTCGCCCTGGTACAGGCGGAGATCGGCGAGCGGGGTACAGGAATCGCTCTGATTCAGGCTGCAAGAGAGTGTCAGATAGTCCACGATCTCATCAGGCTGGGGCTGGTAACGGAGCGTGGTCCGAGTGATAGCCAATCCAGGCAGGGCGGCATGGACGCGGGTCAGCAGGACGCGCAGGTTCCGCAGGCTGCTGGAGGTGTTGGCCGCATCCCAAAGCAGATCTGCGAGGTGCTCGCGAGTTTCGGGCCGGCTGCGCATGAGCAGATAGGTGAGCAGCGCGCAGCCTTTGGCATGGTGCAGAAGCTCGGAAGGACGCTCGTCGTCCGTAATGGACAGCGTGCCCAGGAGGTGGATGTGTCGGTGCATCGAACAGACCCCTCCGCTAGGGAATTGCTGATTCAGGCTAGTCTGTGCGCCTGAATCAGATCGCAAAACCTCAAGCAGCGCTTGTGTAGCGTTTGTGTAGCGTTTGCTTTCTATTATAGACCCATGACAAAAAAAACACGACATGCAGCGTTCCTGATTCGCTGGCAAGATGACGGCGACCAGACCCGCTGGCAGTCAACGGTGGAAAATGCCTATACTGGCGAGAAAGTACACTTTCTCGATAAAAACGATCTGTTGCGTTTTCTGTGGCATGCGCTCTACGGCAGTGCGACATTCGATTTAACTGAAACAGACGCCGAAGCGCACCATGAAAAAACCAAGAGAACCGGAAGGAGGTAAGCATGGCGCTATCGCTGTCTTGAAATGACTTTTTAGTGACGATTGACTGAAAGCAGACCGAGGTATGTGTCGATGGATGATGGACGGGCCGTTTGCCATCCGGACTACAAGCATACAGGAGGGAACAGTATGTTTTGCAAGGGATTCACACTCGTTTCGCTGATCGCCGTCTTGACGTTGGTTGTCCTCACCGGTTGTACCATGCACGGCGGCGGCATCGTATCCTTGTCTAAGGTTGGGACGGGCAAAGGGATAGGTGCACCCACGGAAGCCACCATTGCGGTTTCACTGAACTGCAATGACAAAGACATGGTTCGTAGCAACATCAATCTGGTCGATAACACTAACGGCGTCCACATCAATGCCCACCTCAAGTGGACGCCTGTTTCTGAATTCAATGTGAATAGCTGTGAAGATGCAGCAGCAATCATGGAGCAGGAAGGCTACTCGTTAGCCGGGGGCATCATCTCGAGTCAGGGTCAGGAAAATGGAGTTGTAGAGGTGGCAGTGGGCGCGCCCGGAGCAGTTTCTGCTGAGTGCGGTGATTTGCAGCCGATATATATTGAGGCCCATGAAGACACGCCCGATGCGCTACCCGGTGGTGACTACTTCGCCTACGGCTGTCTTGACCGCGGAAAGATCAACTTCAGATAGATCTCATGAAAATTCCTACTCGTTGTTTCACCTGAACTCGAATGCGGAGGAGGCTGAAAACCCGGTCATTGTGTCATCCGAATCGGTCCGATACCCAAGATTAGGAGTGAGACAATGACCGGACACAGCTTATAGAGAACTCAAATAAGCATTGTCTTATCTGTCATTCCGGGTAGTGGTATGCTTGTGACTGATGCCCTACAGCCTATCGTAGCGCGGATTTCAAATCCGCGCCATCAGTAGCAGTTCAGATACAACCACTATCTCATTCCGAACGCAGTGAGGAATCTCGCTGGAAAGATTTCTCGCTGCGCTCGAAATGACATTGATCATCTAGGATTTACTTGCTCTCTTTAATTGGTGGCATGCTTGACGGGACGGGCTGTGGTTGCCCGTGCAACCCTCCCCTTATCCACCACCAGTTGTACCCGCACCCGCTTTCCTCCCTTTAGCTATGGAGGATGAACATGAAGACTACAACGACTATGCGCTTATTCGCCCCCCGGCTCACTTGCATCTGCTGGCGCTCGTGGCGCTGCTGGCCCTCGCGTGGGCGGCGCTGCTGCCCACCCCCGCCGCGCACGCCGCCGGGCCAGTGTGCTACGTGAATGCCAGCGCCAGCGCGGGTGGTGCCAACGACGCCAGTTCGTGGAGCGACGCCTACACCGACCTGCAAGCCGCGCTGGGAAATGTGGGCTGCACCGAAATTTGGGTGGCGGCGGGCACCTACTATCCCACCAGCGGCACGGACCGCACCGTTACCTTCCAGATCAAAAACAACGTCGCGATCTATGGGGGCTTCAGCGGGACGGAGACGGCTCGCGACCAGCGACACCTACACCTACGTCTGGAAGACCGACGCGTTGCGCGCGAGGAGCGGCAGGTACTGCTGCGGGATGGTGTTGATCAGCGTTGTTTTCCATAGCTCATAGCCGCTCGTGCTATCAGTTGCGCGAAAGAATAGTGTGTCGTTTACCGCGACTAGTTCGGGAGTAGCGGCTCGATAGATCGCATCACCAAGAATGACATCAGCGACTTTCACTATTCCGGACTGCGTGCCATCGCTGGTCCACAGTGCATAGGTGTTCGTGGCATCGACGACCATGAAGAACAGCCTACCGTTCACATTCGTCAGACTGAATAGAAACGTTGTGGCGCTGCCTTGAAGGAGGCTGGCAACTTTCATCGTGCCCGCACGCGTGCCATCGCTGCTCCACAGTTGATATCCGTTCGTACCGTTATTAGCAGTGAAGAACAGCCGTCCATTCACGCTGGTTAGATTAGACGGAAACGAACTGCCACTACCCGGATTGATGTCGGCAAGCTGACTTGCGATGGTGACTTGCGTCACGGGAGCGGCCAGCGCTCCGGTGCCGACAAACAGCGCGCCGAGTGCCAGCACGCAACCGCCAAAGACGCGTAGGCGATCAACACCGACACTGACGATACAGCGATGTAGCATAGAACCTCTCCTTCACACATAGAACGTTCGACTATGCGTATTTTACATAACAACAGGCTGGACGTATTCTGGGGCTTCTCAGAGATGCGGCAGCAAGGTCGTACGGCACAACAGGTCGATACTGCGGTAATCGATCAATACGGCGTAACATAGGAGCCTTTGGCATGCGCACAGCAAACCACGCTGCCATGCAGTCCAGCTAGCTCGTCGAGTGTAGCAAGACACATCTACGTAGCGCTTGCGCGCATGCCAAAGGAAGAATGTGAAGCGGGCGACGATGACGGCACGACAGTAACACCCAGCTTACCATGTGCTTTGAACCCAGGGCTTGTACAATCGCGCCATACATGCGGACGTTCTTGCGCATGTCAAGCACATTGCCTGGCACTACATGCGTGCAGGAAAGATGTAGATAATTCGAATGGCTGAAGTCGGTACCACCATTGAGAGCAACGGCGGTGCCGATGGTATATCGTTCGAGAGCGCTTGGCCTGGCAGGAAACACGCCCGATGGTTACGCTCCCCCGATCTTCACGATGGTGTGCCAGCCGATTCGATAATGGGAGCAAGCCTGACCGCAGACAAAACCACTTCCCCCGGACGAGGATACCAGGTTTCGTCGAGTCCGTGTACTTCACCAAATTATTCTGCACGTAACTGTAGCAGTTCAACGCCTGCGGGTTCGACGGGCCGTCGCAATACAGCGTGGCATCACCATCCTTCCGTGCAAGCAGGGCTGGTGCTTGGAAGCTCAGTGTGAGCACTTTGAGCGCCACACCATCGAGTGCCTTTAGCCGCGTCGGGCAGCGCTCCATGCTAATACTTGTGTCATACATTTTGCCGCCAATCAGTTGGTGCAACATAAACAAACGCCCTCGAATACAGTATTCGAGGGCGTTTGAATAATCCAATTATGGAGCCGGCGAAGGGACTCGAACCTCCAACCGGATGTTTACAAAACATCTGCTCTACCAACTGAGCCACGCCAGCAACGCCCTTATTTTAGCATGAGCATGACCTGTGCCTCTTATATGCGTGCTGCTGATGCAACTCATCCGACGCCACAAGCGTATAAATACATGAACGAGAAAACGCCTCGAAGGAGAATCCATGAATCCCCTTTCAAGTATTCTATCTGCGTTCGGCCTGTCCACGGCGGCAGGTCTGAATGCGTACATTCCGCTATTAACGGTTGGTCTGGTAGCACGCTACACCGATCTCATTCATTTGCAAGCACCGTACGATCTGCTTGCCAATCCGTACGTGCTGCTAATCATCGCTGTGCTGGCGCTGATTGACTTCATTGGCGATAAAATCCCTGCAATCGACAGCGCGCTGCATGCCGTTGGCATGGTCGTCAGCCCTGTTGCTGGCGCGATTCTGTTTCTAGCAACCAACAGCACGACTGGCTCAATATCGCCGGTGCTTGCCGCCGTTTGCGGCTTGATTTTAGCAGGCAGCGCTCACACCGCCCGCGCGACAGCGCGACCGCTTGCGACGGCAACTACCGGCGGCATAGCTAATCCTGTCATCAGCATCTTTGAAGATAGTGCATCACTGGTGCTTTCGGCCCTTGCGGTGGTGCTGCCATTTGTCGCATTCTTGTTGGTGCTGCTCTTTGCCGTGCTAATGGTGCTGCTCTTGCGTCGCATGTATCGGCGGCGGGCTGAACGTCGCGGCAGGCGGATGTAAAGCCATGAAGCGAATGTAAAGCCATGAAATGGTAATGCCGGGCGGGTCATCGACCCGCCCTTTTGTGTAGATCAGCGCTGTTCGTCGCCGATGAACTGCTGGTACAATTGCACGGTGTGCTCGGCTGGCGCACGGTAGAATTCGTCCGGCGACATGGTCATCGTCACAGTGCGTCTGGCAGGCTGCACGGTCGGCTGTGTGGCGGCAAAGGCGCGGATGACCTCGGCATGCGGCTTGAGCGAGCCATCTGGCCGCACCAGACCGAAGAAGCGCTCGTGCTTCGACTCGCTGCACGGCGGCTTGTCCCACAGCTCCTCAACATAGTCGGCAAAGCACCACATCATCGCGCCCGTCGCGCCGACCTCCACCAGTTTCGGTAGCACCAGCCTGATGTATTCCGCCAGATCTTCTTCCGACGCCATGAACTGCGTGCGCGGCTGGCCGTAGGCCGTCCACTCCCACATGTACGACGGCTGGCCCGGCGCGGCAGTGCAGCCGCCCCATTCTTCCATCAACGTTGGCTTGCCAGACAGCGCCGTAGTCAGCGCACAGGTGAACGGCACCAGGTCCGGGTCGAGCGGGCTGCGCGCCCAGTTGAGGTACATCGGGTAGGCGTGCATGACCGCAAAATCCGTCTCGCCAAACACCTGATCGACCCGCAAGCCGTTGTCACGAAGCAGGCTGGCGACATGTAAGCCGCACGTCACCGGGTGCTGTAAGTCAATTCCATGAAATCAGGTTTGTCATCTCGCGCACCCACGCGCGCCCCGCCTCCGCGTCTGGCGGCTCGGCAAACAAATCCGGCTCATTGCCCAGATTCCACACGCCAATCGCTGGATGGTCGTGCAATTCACTGACAACCGTTTTGATCAGCAGCCGTTCGGCCTCCAACGCCTGTTGGTCAGTGTACGGGTTGCGATAGCCGCTGTTCACCACACGACCCTCGCTGACCAACTGGCGCACATGCGGCAACGGCGGTCCATCGAGTAACCAGCGCGGCGACCAGTTCGGCCCGCTCATGTGGCCGGTAAAAAACGTCACGTCGAGCTGCAAGCCAAGTTCGGCGGCGATGTCACACACTGTTCGCAAATCAGCTAGCCGCTCCGGCGACACAGTATCGGGCGTTGGCTGAAAATCGTCCCACAGCAGGAAAATGCGAACGAGCCGCATGCCCAGGTCGCGAATGATGCCAAATTCCTCACGTACCTCGTCGGCTTCGAAATTGGACCACCAGTACATCGCTTTGCGGCGTGGCCAATAGTTCACACCAAGCGTAAATGGCTGAACTCATAGCGTTGCTTTCTTGCTTGATCCCATTCAGATTTGCGAGTATACCATGGCTGTACAGCAACAACCGTGCGCTCAGTACAGTAGATGTCGAGCATGGCAGTGTGCTACAATGCTTTGCTCTTTTTGACTGCGAGATCGCCCGCATGGTTCGTTGGTGAGATATCGCCAAGTTCAAGAACTGCCAGAAGTCTATCTTGCTCATGCCCGCCGCCCGAACGGCCCGGCGCTTCTTTCGTCAGTTCGTCCATGAACGTAATGCTTTTATCGCGGCGACTCATCGGGCGTGCCTGAGGAGCAGCGCGGCAGCATGATCGCGGCGCTGCATCCATCGGATCATGCTGCTCTTTTTCTTGCAGGAGCGCGAGTTTCCTCGATTACGACTCCCGCTATTTGCCGCACGCGCTCGCTCGCAGCAACGGAAACTTTTTTCAACATGTGCTGTACCCGTTACTCCGCAGCGAAACATTAGCACAACCTATTATGCGCATGCTCGATGGCGTGCTGCTGCCGCTGGAACTTGCGAAGATGGCATTGACGATGCGGCTTTCGGGCGCTTGTTCGCGTTCTTTGGGCAGTACTGCTGGCAGCTTGATGAGCGACCACCACAAGCATCAAATGTCCTTACGCCGCACATCCTTGGCTATGTGCTTGAGCGACAGACAAACCAGAAGCAGCACGGCGCGTACTACACCGACGACGACGTGTCCGCGTACATCGTCGCTAACACGCTGATTCCATGGCTGCTCGATGCTGTCCACGATTGCTGCGCCGCCTTCGATGACAATGCATGGCCGCTGCTCGCCGCCGATCCGGACCGCTCTATCTTTGCTGCGCTGCGGCATGGCGTAGGTCTGCCGCTGCCGTCCGATGTTGCTGCTGGCTGCGTGGATGGGCAGGCGCGGAGCATGTGGAATCAGTCCGCCCCGCCGAGCCATGCACTGCCAAACGAAACATGGCGCGATGTGGTGGCGCGGCGGCAGCGCTACACCGAGACGCGCGACATGCTAATCGGCGGCACGGTGCGCGACGTGAATACATGCATCACGCTCAACCTTGATCTTCAGCAGTTTGCGCACGACATCATCATGCGCGCTTCTGATGACGTAGTTCGGGCTTTCTGGCATACGCTTACCGCCGTGCGCCTGCTCGATCCGACATGTGGCTCCGGCGCGTTTCTGCTGGCAGCCATGCGCGTGCTTCAGCCACTGTATCATGCCTGCTTAGAGCGGCTAAATGTCAACACAGATGGGTTCCCAAATCGTGATGCGTTTGTTGTTCGTAGCATCATCTCCAACAATCTTCATGGCGTTGACCTCATGCCGGAAGCAGTCGCCATGTGCAAGCTGCGGCTGTTGCTTCAGTTCATCGCGCAGTTTGCGCATGCTGGTGATGGTGCGACACTGCCTGTTCCCGCATTCCATGTCCATTGCGGCAATGTGCTAGACGAAACAATATTTGACCACCAAGACACGAAGAACACAAGTGGAGATAATAGGAAAGATCTTTGTGATCTTGGTGCCTTTGTGGTGAATAATAGTTATGATGTGATCATCGGCAACCCGCCTTACGTGCTATACAAGACAGGGCAGCAGGCGCTGGCACGTAGCTACCGGACCGAGCGTTGCGGCAATCTGTATGCGCTGGTGGTCGAGCGCTCGCTCATGCTGCTGCGATCTGGCGGGCGCATGGGTATGATTGTGCCGATTGCCTCGGTTTCAACTGGCGCGATGGGGCCGCTTCAGGTGCTGTACCAGCAACATACCCACTGGCACAGCCACTTCGCCGTGCGGCCCGGCAAGCTGTTCGACGGAGTGGACATGAACCTGACGATCACGCTGCTGCATAAGGACAACATGCCCGCGCGCAGCTTCAGCACTGGCTATCGACGCTGGTCGAACCGCGAGCCGAGTGATCGTCCATTCCTGTTCAGCACGCTTGCCTATGCCGAACGTCCACGCGATATCTGCTCCACCAATACATTCCCAAAACATGGCAGCGCGTTGGAATGGCAAATTTTGGCGCGCATGACCGAACATGGCCGCACGCTGCGTGACTATGTGGCATTCGATGGCACACCGTTGTTCTTCCATTCCGGCGGGCGCTACTGGCGCAAAGCGTTGTTCATGAAGCGCTCGTCGCATTACAAGCCGATCTCGGTTGTGCCAGAGGTCGTCCCTGTGGTGTTCGCGCTGCTCAACAGCCAACTTTTTTACTGGTACTGGATTTGTCAGTCGAACTGCATGGACGTGGTGGCGCGCGAGGTATTAGAGCTGCCGGTCTTTACGCTCGAAGAAGCAGAGCGCGAGCCGTTCGTGGAGGCCATGCAGCGCGTGCTGGCGGCCTACGATGCTGGCAGCACGCAGCGGGCGCGGCGCGGCCCCATCATCAACGGCGACGAGATGAACGTCGACATGCGGCGCGCCAAGCCGATGATTGACGTGCTCGACGACTTACTGGCGCGCTGCTACGGCTTTTCAGAAGAAGAAGCGGATTTTATTTTGAATTACGATATCAAGTATCGCATGAAGGACAAATGTACGTGAGGTGGAGCCGAAGCCCCACCTCATTAATCGGATGCTCCACGACCGACGTTAGCGTACCCGGCGGCGCAACAGCAGCCCACCACCGACCAACAGCGCCGCGAGGAAGCCGAAGAGCAGCACAGGCGTTGTTTCGCCACCGGTGTTCGGCAATTGCGCCGGAGCATTACCGGCAGGGGCGGCAGCGGCCTGCACAGGCGGAGTTGTTATCTCAGCCCGTAAACTATTGTCGGCTGATAGGCCAACAGCAAACACGTCGTAAATCTTACCTGCTTCAAGCATCGTGTTGCCCAAATCAAGCGCCACCGTGTCGCTGCCAGCGGGCGTCACAATCAGGTCGTAGCTCCCGGCATCAACCGGCAGGTAATCGCTGGCATTTGGAAAGGCCAAATTTGATATGAGGGTCGGGCCATTCCTGACCTTGACGTCGACCGCTGGCGTGTCAGGAGAAGCGTGGACGACACGCACATGCGCTTTGCCCGCAGCTGGCGCGGAAAGGTTATCCGCAAGGATGGTGCCCTTGATGTCTGCAACTTTGCCAGTTGCAACGACGGAGTAGGCTTTGCCCGCAGCAAGGGTCGCTGTCGCATCAATGACAGCAGCACTGGCAGCCGCCCCAGTCGGTGTGACCTGGAAACGATGCTCGCCTGCCGGTACGTCAAGATAGTCGCTGGCGGTGAAGAAGGGGACGTTCGTCAGCACCTTGTTTCCGTCAACATACACATCAACGGCTGGCGCATCTGGCGATGCATTAACCACACGAACTTTGGCGGTGCCTGATTGGGCAAACACTGCCGGCACAACCATCAACGCGAGCACAACACTCATTACAACACGCACTAACATAGACCGACTCATACGGCTTTCTCCTGTTTAAAAGACGAATTAATAACATCACACGTGTGGTGCGTGTTGTTACGCGACTTTCCAGGAAGTGGATGCAAGCGCGTGGAGGAGAGGATCTGTTGAGGCTATCGTGGACATGCTGTGCGAGCGATCATGAGCGCCACTTTTGCTGATTAGAATGCCGTATGTCAGCTTTTATCACGTTCATGACAGTGCGTTCGCGCTCATCAAACACTCATTTTGCGAACAAACCGCCTGTCTCTTATTGCTGATCTTCGCCTGCCATGTGCAGCAGCCGCTTCCACAGTTCTGGCGGCACCGGCACGACCGACAGCCGCCCTTGCCGCACCAGCGCCCAGTCTGCGAAAGCTGGGTCAGCCTTGATCTCGGTGAGCGTCACCGGCTGCGCTAGCGGGCGCACGGCGCGCACATCCACCACAACCAGCTTCTCGTCATTGGTCTGCGGGTCAGGGTAGGGCGCGCTGGTCACTTCGGCCAGCCCGACAGCCTGCCGTTCGTTGCCAGTATGATAGATCAGTGTCTGATCGCCAGGCTGCATGGAGCGCATGTGCTTGAGCGCGGCGTTGTTCGCCACGCCGTCCCAGACTGTGCTGCCGTCCCGCTGGAGGTCAGCGAAGGAATAGTCAGAGGGTTCGGTTTTGAGAAGCCAGTAGTTCATAAATTCCATGTTGTTAGAATCAGTTTAATACTATGCAGCTATTCACAACTTCTGCCGCTGCTCAACGAAAAAGAGAATATAGTCTAGGTACATACCAGCAATCCAACCAACACTATTGAGCAAAACTTGACGTTCTGCTAATGATGGAGCTTGCTCATGCGCCCGGTCATTGCGGGCTTGGCGCAACACATGGAGTGCAGTTGGATCGTAGATAATACCCTGCGACTTTGCCCAATCGATCATGTACGCCAGCTTTTCATAATGTCCCGGTTTGACCGGGTAAGCTCCGCTTGTCTCGGCTGCCTTGACGAATTCCTTTAGCGTTCCCTCAAATAATCTACCAAGTTTGAATAGCCCAATATCTACCTCTTCAATTGTCAGCTTTTCAACTGCCTCGCGGGCCTGTTCTGCAATAGATTGGGGCAATTTTGCAATCTGTGGAAACACGCGTGACGGGATCTTCTCATCAATCAAGCTTGCCAGATAGCTGTTGATACCATTGGCGATCATCTCACGGCGAAGCGCAAGAAACTTTTCGACATTTTCCACTTTCCACAGTTCTGAATCTGAGGGAACAAATTGCTGTGCAAGGGCTTTAGGGTTACGTTCGAGAACTTTGGGCAGAATCTCGCTAGGTGGCTGGACCGATGCTGTCCATTTTTCCAGAAAGATACGGTTTGCGATCTCGTTGACCATTTTGACATGTATATGGTTGTCCGACGTAAATTTACCAGACGCCCATAATACGTTATGTGGGAAGATGTAATATGTTTCACCATTCGAAAGTGAGCTGTTTCCAGCGAGCGGTACACTTGTAAACCAATCAACTGCCCCTTGTGCTTTAACCACAATATGTGCCAAACGGAAAGCTGGTGAACGAGCGTCGCGGCCTTCTAGATCAGCTTGTCGTAGATCAAGTCGTCCGCGTGCATCAATAATATCATTCAGAAGTGCTTCAACTGGATCAGGTGCTGTGAGCACATGGTTAATGTCACGATCAAGCATCTGGTCAGGTCGATTACTATAGCGGCTCCAGAGCATAGCTTGATACATCCAATAAAGGAAGCGTCGAATTTCTTGATCATCCTTGAACTTTCCACCATTATTTGCGAGGTAGACAATGATTGGCACAAGGACATTCGCAGTCGTCAAATCCTCGCTACTGTGAACGTAGGCACGTCCACGTAGCAGTCCAACCACTGTATCGAGCACTTCGGTGAGATTATCCCATGCCTTCTCAATATCTTGGCGGCTAGTTTTATGAACGCGTTCGTACAATGCACCTTGCGTGACAATAGCAGTAATACAACGGGTAAGAAAATCTAGCTTGAAAGGGAACGATTGTCGCTTTAAATCCTCAATTTTTTGCTTAAAGACCCGACGAATATCAGGCCAGCGGCCAGCCATGTGCGCCAATGCCAGATCCGCCTCGGTCAGTCGGGTTCCCTGCGAATTGACTAAGTCAAAGACATCAATCGCAGCATCAACATCAGCCGTACCGGGAACCAATTGTACTGGATAATTATGATCTTTAATTTTCTCTAACTTTTGTAGGTTATCACTTAGATTTTGTGCTAAATCCATTGGGTCTTCATCTTTAGCATACTCTTGTGCTAATTTGAAGATGGCCGGCTTTTTGCCTTGAAAGAAATCAACTACCCGAATCCAGAACGGATCGTTGCCCATTTTGATAGGACCATAGTATTCAAATTCACACTTAAGCATATGAAAATATAGATCGCGTGGATCATTAATGATATCTTCTTTAGCATAATAAGGTGGTATCTCACCTTTGATGAGCAGATATAACGTCGTCAAGCGTTGTTGGCCATCGAGTAGGACGCGCACACGACCGATGAAATTCTTTGGAAGTGCATTGTTCTTGATATCGGGTGGATTCGCTGTTTCCCAGAACAATAGGCTTCCAGTAGGATATTCACGATAAAGTGACATCAGAAGTTGTTTGGCTTGATCCAATTTCCAAACGTATTCACGCTGAAACTCCGGTAACACAAGCTCAAGATGTTCGATAGCGTCTAGGTGTTGGATGATAGTGGGCATGATGATGTTCCTTGGAAAGATTAAATGTTGATGGCATGGATGTATATCCTCAGACAGAGCTTACATTATTGCTATTCTCATGTCAATGCTTGATTAAGGAATTGCGCATATATGTAGGATTCTATGAGCATTTCATTGTGTTCACGTTCTTATCTGTTTACGCCTGCTCCAATATCATACGCGTGGCACCCATCCGCATGATTGTGCCGGGCACAATCGGACGCTCGGCACGATGAAGTCTCCGCTCCGGCTCGCCGGGTGTGGCAATCCATGTGCCGTTGGTGCTGGTGTCGCGCACCACGATGCGCCCGTCGTCGGCGACCACAATGAGTGCATGGTCATTCGACATAAGGTCATCGCCGCTGAGTACCACACGGTACTCATAGCGGTGCGGCGTTTGTCGTCGCCCGACAAAGTTTGCGCCTTCGAGCAGCGACCATGTGCCCTGCGTCGCATCACTGTGACCAAGCACGCGCAATTGGAGCGCCGAACGGCTGATCTCGAACAGCAGCCGTTCGCCGTCGTGCCAGAGCTGCGCGTCGAACACGTCCGCCATAAGGTTGGGCAGCGCCGCGCTATCTAAATTGATGCCAGTTTGTGCCATGGCGGCAAGCGTGGGCAACTCGTCTAATCCAAGCACCTTGATGTGCTGGCGGTGATCGTCGATGTCGAGCACGATCTGTAACTCAGGATGCGTCGTCGGCGCGACGACCAGCGCGCCAATCGTGCGGATGAACGACTGCGCGGTTGCCTCTTCCAAACGTGCCATGACAGCCTCGCGCAGCTGTTTGATATAGGCAAGCAGCGGCTCACCACCCGTCCCGCGAAGCGCCTCGTCACGAATCGCATTCAGCCATTGCCCCGCATCATCCGTCATGATCGGCCCTTCCACATCTTTGATGACACCTACCAGCGCGGCATGTGGTCGCAGCACCAGCACATCCGCCGGGTGTGTTGCAGCGGGTGGCTGAAAATGCAGCAGCAGCGTGGTCGGCTCCAATGTGGGCCGGGAAAACTGCGCGGCAAGCTTCAGCGCCTGCTCACGCAGCAGCCTGCGAGCCGGTGACGTGGTTGGTATTTGGCCAAGATAAATGTGTGGGTGCGGCATGCCGAGAGTATAGCGTCACAACGGGCGATCGTCAACGTGTAAGCTGCGTATCAGGTTGCTCACAGCTTCTGGTCATGCTTCTGTTAACTCTGAAGATTGTCTCGCGCCGCCATCATCGCTACACTGTGGATGGTACTACATACACATACATCTGCCGCTCAATTACATCTCAGGAGAATGTCGTGAAGCTGCTTCACTCATCTTTCATCTTTGCCTTGCTGGTACTCATCAGCCCGGTTTTGAGCGCATGCCAGACCGCCGCCACGACCATTGCCGCGCCGCCAGAGCCGACGCAGCTGCCGACCGCGATTGTGGCAGCCGCTCCGACTGTGTCGGCTATCGTGCCGACCAATATGCCGACCCTGCCGCCAGTCGAGATCACGCCGACCGCACTGCCGCCGCCTCCCACGCCGACGCTTCAGCCGAGCGGACCAGGCGGGCTGCCGTTCCCACTGCGCACCGGACGGCTGGAGTTTGGCGTGGCCGCGCACCTGTTTTATACCAACCGCGCCGCGCCGCTGATCAAGGCCCGCGACGCCGGGATATAGCTGGATTCGCCAGCAGATTCACTGGCGCGACCAGGAAGGACCGGCAGGCAACTATGTCTGGGGCGAATTGGAAAGCATTATCAACTCAGTCAGCGCCTACAAACTCAAGCTCCTGATCTCGATCGTGCGTTCGCCGACCTTCTACACCGCGAACGGCGGCGACGGCATGCCCGCCAACCCGAAGAACATGGGCGACTTTGTGGCCGCGCTGGCCGAGCGCTACCCCGGCAAGATCGGCGCAATTGAAATCTGGAACGAGCAAAATCTGGCGTACGAGAACGGCGGGCAGGTGTCGGTCAATGATGCAGGCAACTACGTTGAACTGCTGAAAGAGTGCTACACGCGCATCAAGGCCGTCGACCCAAACATTTTTGTGATAGCCGGGCCGCCTTCGTCAACAGCGGTGAACAGCCCCGGTATCGCTCTGGATGACATCAGCTACTACAAGGCAATGTATTCGTACCAGAACGGTGTCATGCGCAACTACTTTGACGCGCAAGCTGTTCATCCCGGCGGCTCGGCCAACCCCCCCGACACATTATGGCCGGATAATCCTAGCCCCGCAGAAGGCTGGACGACTGATCGCACATTCTATTTTCGCCACATTGAGGATGTGCGCAAGGTGATGGAGGAGTACGGCATGGCCGACCACCCGATCTGGATCACCGAGTTCGGGTGGGCCACGCACAATACCTCGCCGGGCTTCGAGTTTGGTAACCAGGTTTCATTCCAGCAGCAGGCCGACTACATCGTGGGCGCGATGCAGCTAACCGCCGAGAAATATCCATGGGTGGATGCCATGTTCCTGTGGAACCTGAACTTCGCGCCGCTCCAGGCACAGAATGGCAATCCATTACACGAGCAAGCGTCGTTCGGCATCTTGAACGCTGATTACAGTCCACGGCCAGCCTACTGGGCGATTCAGAAATTCATTACTGATCTGCGGGCGCAGGGGCGGTGACAAAATGAGCGAGTGAGCGCAGAGCAGGGAGCGGGTGAACAGGTAAAAAGGTGACAGACTACAACCTGTTTATTAGCGGCTCAGGTGTAGCTCGCGATAGACCTCAACGATGACGCGCGTCGGATCGTCGTCATCGCCGCCGAACACAGCCCGCTCTGCCACCACGATCGGGCCAAGCTGCATGTCGCGGGTGTACCACACAGTGACGAAGGGCGGGGTTTGAGCGCCGATGTTGGGTAGCCGCGCCCGTTCCAGCCCGCCGCACTGAGCCGCCGCCCCAGTTCGTCGCGCCATGCGAATGGCTCGCCTCCGTCACGATAGGTAATGAGCAGGCCGCCCAACTTCTGCCATGACACGTCGATGTCGGTCGCGCCCGGCAAAATGAATGACGCAAATGCTGCTGTGCGAACGGCCCAGAGTCCTACGCCGCAGGTGATTAGCATCGCAACAAGCGCTATTATCACAAATGCGCGTCGCATGGCAAACTCCGCAGTTGATTCTCGTTGCACTGCATGCTATCATATGCAGGCGTTGTTGTGCCGGAGTGGCGGAATGGCAGACGCTGAGGTCTTAAAAACCTCTGGGGGCAACCCCGTGCGGGTTCGACTCCCGCCTTCGGCACCAGCTTCCCATGGGAAATCCCGCGTTCCTTTTACAAGGAACGCGGGATTTCGTTTTGAAGGAACTGAGTTCTTGTGTGAGCCGCTCGTCCTGCATTGTATATGTAGTGCTTCATGACGTTAGTGCATGACCGCACCCTGCGACGGCTTCGACAAGCTCACCGCAGGCACGCTCAGGACCGGCCCCGTCGCTGGTGCGTCACCCCGATCCCAATGGGAGCGGGGCACGGGTGAGGGAAAACGGGTGCGTTAACCTTATGAAAGGTTACATGTATACTATTGTTGATGGTTATCAATCGGCTAATTAAGAGGAAGGAGATGTGTCAATCTCCATCATACGGCGCTGCATAGAAAGCGCGGTTTTGGGCCTATGACTCGACCTTCTGGGTCTCCAGTGTCGGTAGCTGCGCCAAGACCCGGCGCAGGCGCTCGCCGACCTCGCGCGCCAGCAACGCCAGATCATCCCGCTCCACAAGTGCGAACTGCGACTCGGGGTCGATTGCCGAAACCGTGGTGCGGCCATCTGTATCAGTGTATACGATGACGTTGCATGGCAGCAGCAGCCCAATCTCTGGCTCCGTCGAAAGCGCCTGATGGGCGAGTGGCGGGTTGCATGCGCCGAGAATCTTGTAGGGCGCGACCTCCGCGCCCAGCTTGGCCTTGAGCGTCGCCTGCACATCGATCTCCGTCAGCACTCCGAATCCCTCAGTCTTGAGTGCCGCCGTAACTGCTTCAAGCGCCTCCGCGTAGCTCAGCGGTGTTTTCATTGTCAACCCGTAGCGATGCTGTTCCATGTGATTACTCCTGTCTCAGTATCATTGATTTCTATATAGTATAGATGCAGATGAGGTCAACAAGGTTACATGGCAGCAGTGGTTACCCGATTGATGTCCCGCTTGCGAGAAGAGCGATTACCGTCGCAGTGATGTTGGCGAGCGCGTGTGCGGCTGCTGAGGTGCGCCAGCTCCGCCGTGCAGCCAGTACACCTACCACGATGCCAGCACCGAAAATTGCTAGCACGCGCCCGAGCGATGCATCAATGATTGCATGCTTGAGCGAGAAGAGAATTGCTGTCAGCAGGATGCCTGGCGCAAACCCGAGCGCGCCAATCATGCGCGGCTGGATGAGCCCGCGCCAAAGCCACTCTTCGGCAAAAGGTATGACCACGCCGTTGAACACTAGCAGGCTCGCCGCTACAAGCAGCGGCGCGGCGCTCGCCAGCAACGTTGCATCCCAACGCCACGGGCTAATCACTGACGGCAGATGGACATTGCCCCATAAGAGGCGATCAGCAATTGAAAGTGCGACATCCACAACCAACATAATCACTGCGGCAAGCCACACCTGCCAATGCTTGAGAGGCGCTATGATGTCGCGCATGGCGCGCCCTATATCGGCAAACGTGCGTTGATGGGCCGGAATAGTTAGCCAGACCAGTCCCATGTAAAACACGCCTGCGGCCAACATATCATTGACCCTGAGCGCACCAATCGCTGGAAACCAGAAGAGGACGAAATGTCGCGCCAGATATTCAGTTATAACGACAACAGCCGCCAATCCAAGGGCTTGTAAAAACTGCTGTTGGTCGCTGCGTAGCGTGGCCGTTGTGGTAGCACTCATGAGATATTTTTCTCCTTCAGGGAATAGAGCGGGAGTGGAGACGATGAGGATAATCACAATCATGCATGGTGGGATAGGCACCACTAATAATGACTGCAAAAAGCATTCCGCAATCGGCTATACTATTTGCATCACAAACAACATGCGGTCGTCATTGTTCTGCGTGGCCTAGTGTTGGCCGCCGATGACTCGCACCAGAAAGGCATATTCGTGGCCGACACGACCATCTCGCGCGAGGTTGCGCGTAACTTGCGCTGGAACTTCTCCGTCAATCTGCTGGACATTTCCTTTATCATGCTGGGGCTTGGCCTGGTGTCGCGTGAAACCGTCGTTCCCCTGCTGATCAGCAAGCTCACGCCGTCGACGGTGGCAATTGGTCTGGTGCCAGCGGTCTACAGCTTGGGCATGTACTTACCACAGCTTATCGGCGCGGGTTTCACGGCGGCCATGCCGCGCAAGAAACCGTTTGTCGTCCTCGCAGGCATCGGCGAACGTTTGCCGTACCTGCTGGTTGGCTTTGCGGTGGCGCTGTTTGCCGAGTCGCTGCCAACTGTGGCGCTTGCAGCGGTCGTGCTGTTGATCGGGTTTTCTGGCGCGTCAGCCGGCTTTGCAACACCAGCATGGTACGACATGATCGCGAAGGTCATTCCGGTACAGCGGCGCGGAGTCTTCACTGGTCTTGGGCATGGGCTAGGCGCGCTCATGGGCGTGGTTGGCGCGGCAGGGATTGGCCTAGTCCTGGAGCGCTGGTCTTATCCGCGCGGCTTCGTGATCCTGTTTACGCTGGCGTTTGTGATGATGACTATCTCATGGATCGGGCTGATCCTGAACCGCGAACCGGCGAGCGCCAGCGTGCCTGCACCGACGCCACTTATACATTATCTGCGCCGCCTGCCGTCCATGCTGCGCGGCGATCAGAACTTCGCCCGCTATGTTGTCGCCATCGCAGTTGTGCGCGGCGGGGCAATGGCGACTGGCTTCTTCCTGGTGTATGGCACCGAGCAGTTTCAGTTAAGCGGGGCGACCATCGGCCTTCTGACTGGCGTGCTGATCGGCTCGCAGGCGCTGCTGAACCCGCTGTGGGGCGTGCTCGGTGACCGTCATGGGCATAAGGTGGTGCTCGTCGGCGGCGCGATTGCTCTGGCACTTGCTGCGATCACGGCCTTGCTGGCGGTGACGTGGTTCTGGCTGGTGGCGGTCTTTCTGCTGCTGGGAGCGTTTCTATCAGCCGACACAACCTCGTCGCTCAACATTATTCTTGAGTTTTGCAGCGATGAAGATCGCCCGACCTACATCGGCTTGACGAACACCCTGTTGGCACCGGTCACGGCGCTCGCGCCGCTGCTGGGCGGTTGGCTGGCGGCATGGCTGGGCTATCCGCCCATGCTCACCATTGCGGCGCTGTTCGCTGCGGCGGCGCTGTGCTGCTGGCGCTGTGGGTGCGCGAACCCCGGCGGCATTTCGCTGAACTCAGCACGCGTGGCACCTGAGTCGCCGTTCACTCGACAGACGGTGTTGGAATAGGTACAATACATAACAAGAACCATCTTGGTGCGATAGGAGCGTGCAGTGACCGGACTTAAGATTGATTTGACAGTATACGATAGCGAAGCGGCGCTGCTCGACGGGCTGCGCAAGGGCGAGCCGGACGCCTGCACATGTCTGATCAAACGCTTCGCGCCGTTGATTTACGCCCGCGCCTTGCACCTGGTTGGCGATCCTGACGAGGCCGAGGGCGTGCTGCAGTTAACCTTTATCAAAGCCTGCGAAAAATTGGCAACCTTTGAAGGGCGCAGCGGTCTTGGCACATGGCTGTACCGCATCGCGACCAACGAGGCGTTGATGAAGCTGCGCCGTCGTCCCGCGTCTGCTGGCTCGATTGATGATGTCGCTGACACCATCCATGCTGATGAGCTTCCCCATAACCTGCATGCCTGGCCGATCAATCCTGCGCATGCAGCGCTTGACGGCGAGCTACGCGCGCATCTGGAAGCGGCTCTGGTGGCGCTGCCCGAAAGCCTGCGGGTGGTCTTTGTGCTGCGCGAACTGGAGGGACTCAGCACGGAAGAGGCTGCTGAAGCGCTGGGATTGAGCGTAAGCGCGGTCAAAGTGCGGCTGCACCGGGCGCGACTGCGCTTGCGCGAGTTGCTTGCAGCATATCTTGATGAAGAAGGAGGCGCACAATGAGCCATGCTCATCAGCAGGATCCCGAGCGCTGCCGCGAGCTATGCGAACGACTGAATGCCTATATGGACGGCGAGCTTGCCGCCGATATGTGCCGCAATTTGGAACAACACATGGCTGATTGTCCCGACTGCCATGCCGTCTTTGATACATTGACCAAAACCATCGCGCTTTACCAGACACTTGACGCGACGCCGTCCGATCTTCCCGCCGATGTCGAGACGCGGCTGTTCCGCCGATTGCACCTCAACGTCTCCTAGCCATCTGACCAACGTATATCCTCTACGCGCCACCAACGGCCCAGAGCGGTTCATCCGCCCTGGGCTTTTGCATGTTTTATAGCGGTTTTCGATCGCTTGCGTTGCTCGTGTAGCGCGGATTTCAAATCCGCGCCACTGAAATAGCGCAACTGGTTTGCAAACCGCTATAGCATCCCTGCTCACGTGTGATTTTTACCGTTATCCCGTCATGTAACCTTTTTGAATATCGCCGCATCATACCAACGGAAGCGCGCTGGTCCATGGGACGCGGCCACTACATTGGTAAAAGGAAGATGGAAACCAAGACGACTATTCCGACGGTACGATGGTACAGGTAAAAGTACGAAAAGAGAGGAAGACCATGCTATTGCGGCATATCTATAACCAGCAACTGGCCCAGGCAAGCTATCTCGTCGGCTGTCAGGCCAGGGGCGAGGCGCTGGTCGTCGATCCAAACCGCGACATCGAGCAATATATCGAGCTAACAGAGCAGGAGGGGTTGCGCATCACTGCTGTGACCGAAACGCACATTCATGCCGACTTCGTCTCGGGTGCGCGTGAGTTGGCTGCGCGCACCCGAGCACAGCTGTACCTCTCCGACGCCCGGCCAGCGGAGTGGAAGTACGCGTTCGCCAACGATGCAGGTGCCATGCTGCTGCGGGACGGCGACTTATTCATGGTCGGAAATGTCCGCATCGAGGCCCGCCACACGCCCGGCCATACACCCGAGCATCTCGCGTTTCTGATAACGGATACGGCGAACGCGAACGCGCCCATGGGCATCTTTACTGGCGATTTCATCTTTGTCGGCGACGTGGGCCGCCCCGATCTGCTGGAGAAAGCGGCGGGCATCGTCGGATCGACCGAGCAGGCGGCGCGGGCGCTGTTCCGCTCGATCCAGCAGTTCAAACAGTTGCCAGATTACATCCAGATTTGGCCAGGACATGGCGCGGGTAGCGCATGTGGCCGGGCGCTCGGCGCGGTGCCACAGAGTACGGTTGGTTACGAGCGGCGCTTCAACTGGGCCTTTGCGACCACCGACGAGGATCAGTTTGTCGCCGCCGTGCTGGAAGGCCAGCCGGCGCCGCCACCCTATTTCGCGGAGATGAAGCGGGTCAACAAGCTAGGCGCGCAACCAGTCGCCAGCTTACCGTCCATCAAGCAACTTCCGCATGCGCAGCTGGCGGATGCGATGGAGCAAGGACTACTGGTCGTGGATGTGCGCGCGTCCAAGCCGTATGCACAGGGACATGTTTCTGGCACGCTGAACCTGCCACTTGATGGCGCGTTTCTGACATGGGCGGGCTGGCTGCTGCCCTACGACCGCCCGTTCGCGCTGATCGCCGACGCGGAAGGCGCGCAGCAGGCGGCAACATGGGAACGTGAACATGCCGATGCGGTGGCGTAGCGGCAAGATGTGACGAGCGAGCGGAGCGCTCCTGGCGCTCCACGGTTGACATAAACTATACACGTACAAGGAGTTGATAGATGTTTATCTTTGGACGAAAAGCAGCAACGAAGGACATAACACCACAGGAACTTCAGGAGCGCATACAGCAGGGCGAGCAACTGCTGGTGCTTGATGTGCGCGAGCCAGCGGAATATCAGGAAGGCCGCGTCACAGGCAGCATGCTCATCCCGCTCGGCCAATTGGCATCACGGCTCAGTGATCTGCCGAAGGATCAGCCGATTGTAGCGGTATGCCGCTCCGGCAATCGTTCCGGCGTCGCGACCGATCTGCTCCGGCGAGCTGGGTTCGACGCGACCAACATGCGCGGCGGCATGATTCAGTGGGCACGGATGGGCCTGCCGGTGGAGCGCGCGAAATGATGCTGCCAACGACTATGCTGCTCGCTCCGCTGCTGGGCGTGCTGATCGGCCTGGCGTTGGGCATGCTGGGCGGCGGCGGCTCGATTCTGACCGTGCCGATTTTGGTGTACATCCTGCAGCAGGATCCGCACAGCGCCGTCGCGACCTCGCTCGTTATCGTCGGCGCAAATGCTGTCCTTGGCGCGTGGCTCCATCGCCGCGATGGCCATGTCAAACTGCCGCAGTCGCTCATATTTGGGGCGATTGGCATCCCGGCGGCGTTTGCCGGCGCACGCCTGTCGCGCTTTCTGACTGGCCCCATGCCGCTGGTATTGTTCGCGCTGCTCATGCTGGTGATCGCGTTCATCATGCTGCGCGGCGGATTAGCAGTGCGGCACGCGGCAGCCCGTGGGCCGGTCTGGTGGAAGGTGGCGCTGGGCGGCACCGGCGTTGGCTTCCTGACCGGCTTCCTGGGCGTTGGCGGCGGCTTCCTGATCGTCCCGGCGCTAGTGCTGCTGCTCGGCATGGAGATGGCCGACGCAGTCGGTTCATCGCTGGTAGTGATCGCGATCAACAGCGGGGCAGGGTTGCTCGGACACCTGAGCGACAGCGCGCTGCCCTGGGGTTTGATCGGCGTCTTCGTTGCGGCGGGAATGGTGGGACTGCTCGTCGGCACGCGGCTTACGCGCCTGCTGGCGCCACAGCGGTTGCGCCAGTCCTTCGCCATGTTTGTCGCGGCTCTGGCTGTTGTGCTGCTGGCGATCAACGGTCCGGCAGTTGTGATCGCTTCAATGCATAGCTAAACCAGCAAGGAACGATACTCGTGAAAAATGTAGCAGCGATGATGAGGAGCGCCTATACTACGGCTAGGCGCGTCATGCTGCGATGCTCCGTACACTCGTACACTACGGCAAAGCACATACAGCGCCGCAAAGAAACTCCATAGTAGGTAACTACGGTAAACCACAAACGCGGAGGAATAGCCTCCGCGTTTGTGGTGCTATCAGTGTATAACAGATGCGTTCGCAGTGATATGACTGTTGAGCATTCAGGCTCAGTACTACAAGAACGGGGGACTAAATAGATATTTTCTAGTTCGTTATCCTACAGTACGATACCAATGTTGCTCTTGCTGCCATGTACTGAGGAGCAATTTTAGCTCACATGTATTGTAGTCGTACATAGAGGATGCTGTGCTTCACACCAAATCTCCCCCCCAATCTTACCATGTGGAAACGGCCCCGAAGCAGTATTGGACATTGATTTGCGGTGAGCAATCAACATTGATAATGCCGCTGCTGCTATTCTGCTTGCTCTACCTGGGTTTTGTCGTTACGATTCTGATTCTCAATAATGGGCAGTTTACGTACACTCTGGATGATGCCTATATTCATCTTGCACTGGCTGAAAACATCGCTCGTGGACATTATGGTGTAAATCTTTTTGAAATGTCAGCGCCTTCATCTAGCATCCTTTGGCCGATACTTCTTGCACCTGTTGCGCGGCTATCATGGGGCTACCTGGCACCGTTAGCGATCAATCTCGTTGCATCAATTGGTGTGCTGATTGTATTTCACACGCTTGTAAGCGAGTCATTCACCTCATTCTCAGAAGAGAGAAAAAATGAGGCTACTACCATCATGGTAGTTTTTTTAATGCTCGCAACCAATCTCTTAGGGTTGGCGTTTACTGGCATGGAACATTCACTGCAACTCCTTTGTGCAGCGACTATGGTGCTAGGTCTGATCCGCGAGCGACAATCGCAGCGCGTGACATGGTGGTTTGCTGCTGTGTTGGTGCTTGGCCCCTTGATTCGCTATGAAAACATGTGCTTGTCGGCTCCTGCTCTTGTGTATCTCTGCTCGCGCAAACAGCATCGTGTAGCAGTTTCCTGTGGTACGCTGCTGGTTTTTCTCATGGTTGGCTTTTCATGGTTTTTGTATATATCTGGCCTTGGTATACTGCCGACGTCCATTTTTGCAAAGATGAATTTTGCAGCAAACACTGGCAGCGGTGCGTTTGTAGTGCGCATTTTTCAGAACGTGTTTGATCGCCAGGGTGCGCTGCTACTGCTAGGTATGCTGCTGTTGCTCACGTATACTAAATCTGACCATCGCTACCTCGCGCGCTGGGCTATTGCGGCGACCGTGCTTCATATGCTGCTGGGAAAGTTCGGGTGGTACAGCCGCTACGAAATGTATATCTGGTGCGTTATGCTGCTGGTGCTCATTTACCTGTATGGTGACGTACTTGTCAGGAACATCTTTAATCATTCAGATCGGCAGTCAGCGGTGATTATTATGGTAGCCACCGTCGTTCTCTGTATGCTTGGTCCCATTGTCAAGACCACATGATCGCGAAAATACGTAAAGGTGTGTCAATCGCTGGTTCAGCGCGTGGCGCGATACTGATGACCTTACCCACTGCTATGCACCACCGCTGGTGTCTGATAGTCCAGGCTTTGATGTGGTCGTTCGGTGTTGTAGAACGCAAAATAGCGATTCAGCCCTGCGATGACGGCTGGCACGGTTTCATAATCGTAGAGATACAGATGCTCATACTTCACGCTGCGCCACAGCCGTTCGATAAAGATGTTGTCGAATACGCGCCCGCGCCCATCCATACTGATCTGCACGCCTGCGGTTTCCAAGCGCGTCGTGAATGCCTGGGCCGTGAATTGACTGCCTTGATCAGTGTTAAAGATCACTGGCGTGTGTCGTTGCATCGCGCGATCCAGCGCGGCGCAACAGAAACTGCCCTCCAGGCTATTCGACACCTCCCAGGCGATGCCATACCGACTGAACCAATCCATAATTGCCACCAGGTAGACAAAGCCCAGCGGCAGTGGCACAAACGTGATGTCCGCACACCAGACCTGGTTGGGCGCATCAATCACCCGATCGCGCAGCAGGTACGGATAGACCCGGTGACCGGGCGTACTGGTCGCCGGACGTTTGTGCAATTGCACCGCCTGAATACCCATCTGGCGCATCAACCGGCGGACGCGCTTGCCATTGACGGCATATCCCTGGCCGCGCAACACGGCGGTCATCCGCGGCCAGCCATAAAACGGCGTTTTCAGATACTGCTCATCAATGCGCCGCATTAGTTCCAGGTTGAGCGGGTCGGTGGCTACTGGTTGATAGTAGTACGACGCCCGATTCAGTCCTAGCAAGGTGCATTGGCGCCGCAGGCTCAACGTCGGATGATCCGGTTCCAAGAGGGCCCGTTTGGCCTCAACTGAACCGGTCAACTTTTTTTTTCAGCCACTCCAGTTCCATCTGGAGCCGGCCAATCTGCTCAAAGAGCTCCGCTTCGCGGGCGGTTTGGGCCTGTTGATCGCGGAGGTGCTGCTGCCCAAACAGGCTGCTGCCGCCATCGAGCACCTGCTTTTTCCACTGCGTGATCTGGGTGGGATGTACTGCATACTCGCTGGCGAGCTGGCTGAGCGTTTTCTGCTCTTTCAGCGCTTCAAGCGCAACCCGGAACTTGAAATCCGCGCTGCGCCGCTGGCGTTTCTTCGTCATAGCCCCTCCACATGCCGTGTATCGATCCTAACAAATCTTTACGTCGCATGTGGTCCAGGTTCTGGGACCAATCATACTGTGCGCCATACGTGTACACACTGGCGACTACTGTGTTCGCAAGTAACAACATCTACGAACAGCATTATCAGATGCATCGCTTCGCTGTTGATTATTACAAGGCACCCATTGCAGTGAACGATTTAGGTCTGGTTTCCTACCAAAATGATGCATATGTGCTTGACTTTGGTGGCCTTGCCTCACGTGAGGCTCTGTCACATCAGAACAGCTCAACAGGCGAGTGGATGGGCACGATGGCGCATAAGTATAATGTGAAGTTAGCTATGATTTACGACGCGTGGTTTATTGCAAAGCCAGCAAACTGGACTGTTGTAGGTAAGCTTTATCTGGGCAGGCAAGCTATTACGCCAGCTAGCAATGTCGTAACCTTTTATGCTATGGACTCAGCAACCGCCCATGACGTTCAGCCGCTCTTGCGCAATTTTCAAAAGACCTTGCCAGCTGATGTGCAATTTGTTGCTGGGCCTGTGGCGGGTCGGTGAAGACGGGCTGCTCATAGATACATGTTAAGCCGTTTGACAGCTCTCAGTTCCAGCCCTAGCTCATCACGATGGTGGCGCTGGTTGCTATGTCTTGGCCGACTGGACCAGTGATGATCTCGTCACCACTGGTCCAGTGGTGCTCTGGATTGTCCTTGCCATATCTAATGCCATCTGCAACGTCATCTTAGCGTTGAAGGGAACGTGATGCTATCCCTTGTGGCTGCTACCCTGTTGGTGCTTGGCTGCCTGATGCTCATCTGTACTCGTTGGCTCGATGTCGCGCCCATGGCTGCCGACCCGCTCGCCATGCGCTCGCCCGACCGCCTCAAGCGTCAGTTGCGCCGCGCGCGTTTGCTCCGCAGTCGGCAGTACAATCGTTAGCACGCCGTTGTCATACGTGACATTTGCTAGTGTACCGTCTACGCTTACCGGCAACGCAATCGCACGCTCGTACCCGCCAATCGTCCATTCGTCAATCAATAATTCCTTCACACCCTTGAGTTGCCCGCGCACTGCGCCGCGCAGCGTAAGTGTGCCGTCGGCAGCGACCTCAGCTGTGATGTCCTCCGGCTGAACGCCGGGCATGGGCGCGACTACTGTCAGCCGTGCTTCACTTCGATAAACCTTGACGGGAATGCGCTGCTGTTCTGGTTGGTTATGTTGTCCTGTCATAACCTGTGTCCTTTCCCAGGATGAACCTCTGTGATATCTATCGTCGTAAAATCCGTAATACCAAGTTAGGGCCGATATCCCACGATACCACCCACTTGTCTGCTATGATGCAGATCAGCGCAGGAAAGCGGCAATCTGTATGCCAGTAATCGGCTTCTTTGAGAATACCGCGGCCAAGATTACGGCGCTGCATGCAAAACTGCACTATTATCCCATAATCTAGGATATGACGGGCTTATGCTTGTGGTACGCTGATCCCAATCACGCCATCAATCGGGCCAAGCCGGATCATCAGAACCACGCGGCCATGCGCATCTAGTCGAATCTCGCCTGGAATCGCTGCGTCACGTACCAGTTGTTGCACCTGTTGCGCGTCCTGTTGTTCGATAGCCTGTTGGAGCTTGTGTAGCGTCTCTTCAGACGCGAGATAGTTGGCAAGCCGCTGTAGCAGTCGGCTGAATTCCAACAGATCGCTGGCCGGTTCCGGCAGTTGCTCGGGTGCGGTGGATGCCGCGCTGTTTGCTGGGTTGTCTTGATTGTGGTGCGTGTGCGTCATAATAACCTCCGTAGCATGTTCACATATTCCAAGCTTACACATTCGTTGGCGCAATCTCATGCCATAAAGTATGACATGGAGTCAGCGAAGGCGATGTATAAGGCTCACTGCTAAGAGGTGTGCAATACCTGCGCCATGCCGATCTCCAGATCGGCGGGCGGCGTAATTCTTTCCTGCTGAAGCCACGCGAGGGAGCAACAACCGTGATTCCTCCATGCAACCGACAGGACAGTACGGCTGTGGAAAGTGAGAGAAATAGAGGAGGAGATAGTTCCACCGTGAAACGAACTGCTGATAGGCAACGATCATGTGGTGTTTCTGGCGACCGTTCCGTGCGTCAACGGTGACTTTTGGTTCCGGTCGGACGGCACGATATAACAAACCTGCTGGTGCCATGGCTTCCTGGCGGAAGATTACACCGACGAGGTTCAAAACGACGCGTTGGCAGCAAATCCGCAAGCTAAACGGCAACCATTCATGGCACAACGCCCACGCGCTTTACATGTGTCTATGACCAGGTGTTCGCACGCCTAGTTTTCATACACGGTGCTGTGCTGAAAGCCTTCCAGAATGCGTTGCAAAATGCGTTCGCTTGCCCGTAAATCTTCATCGCTGAAGTGCCCGAACATCCGCTCGACGTCCTCATAGCGTGCTTGCTGCACCTGCTGCAAGCGCTGCTCACCTTCAGGCGTGAGCGTTACCTCAACCACCCGCCAGTCGGCCGTGTTGCGCACGCGGGTAACAAGTTCGTCCGCAATCAACCGATCCACAATGCCTGTAAGCGTGCCTGCTGATTGCTGTGTGCTTTCCGCAAGGTCGCTCATACGGCATGTGCCACGCTCATGAATAGCGAAGAGCGTGACCATCTGCGGCAGCGTCAACTCAATCGCTGGATGCGTCAGCATGTGCATCGCCTGTTTCTGGGCGAACCATGTAATCTCCCGAAGGAGGTGATCGATCGCGATCATTTTATCGTCGCGCGATTCTTGTTGGGTCATTTCCATCTCCTTGAATGACACCATTATACCTTATGCTATCTAACTGGAAGATAACTGTTAGCGAAGAATTTGATGAGAAAAGCTTTTACATTCCTCGTTCATGAAGAAATTAGGATGTTGACGGGCATGCTAAAATTAAGAAGCCCGACCACCAAAATTGTCGGGATTGTTACCTTCTTAATTGGAAAGCCCACGTGTACTATTCGAGGATTTCATGCTAGATTGTCGTGCGGCTCGCCGCCTGCTCGATCAAGGAGTGACGCCTGGCTCGCGTCCGCCCGAGCGTGCGGCGTTGGGGTTCCACCTCGCTCGTTGTGCAGATTGCCAGGCGTACCGTGCTACGTTACAGGATAAGTTGCTCGCCGACATGCTCGGCCATCCGTTTCCTGAAGGCGCAGCCGCTGCTTCTGATGCTGCTGCCTCACATGTACCGCCATCGTCGCCTGTTCCCGCTTCGACTGATGCTCCAGCGTTCCATGGGACGCACCGTGTTCGCGCCAGCGATGTGTTATGGTACGGCAGTCTGGCAGTGCTAGCGGTGATTGGCATAGTTGTGCTGGTGGTGGTTGGCTCGCAGGTGCGCTCCATGCTGGCAATTCATCGCAATTTGCAGGCGATGATTGTGACCGCGACACCGCCGGACGACAAACAGCCTGTGGTTGCTGCAGCCGAACGCGCAACACATGTGGCTGCTGTTGTGACCGCTGCTCCAACCATGGTGCCTGCCACGCCGACGCACACCGCGACGCCGACAGCTACGCCAACTCCAACAGCGACAGCAACGCCCACCCCTGTGCCGCCGACGCCGACACCCCTGCCGCCGCCGGCTGGCGATGCGGTGAACGTGTTGCTGCTCGGCACCGACCGGCGGCCCGGCGAGAGCGACCCATCGCGCACTGATTCGATCATCATTGTTCGCGTCGATCCGGCGAAGCACCGGGTCGCCATGCTATCGTTGCCGCGCGACCTTATGGCGAACATTCCTGGCTACGGCTACGCGCGCGTGAATGCTGCCTACGCCTACGGCAGCGCCGATCTGGCCCGGCAAACGGTCAGCCAGATGCTCGGCATTCCGATTGATTACTACATCGTGGTCGATTTTGAAGGTTTCATCAAGGCGATTGATGCGCTTGGTGGCGTGGATGTCAATGTCGAAAAGGAGCTGTACGATCCGCAGTTTCCAACCATGGACTACGGCTACACCGTTGCGCATTTCATGCCCGGCACGCAGCATATGGACGGCGCGACGGCGCTGATGTACAGCCGCGTGCGCCACCCCGACAGTGACTTCGTGCGCTTGCATCGGCAGCAGGCAGTGCTCACGGGCGTGCTGGCACAGTTGCACAGTGCAGGAACACTCGATAAGCTCGATCAACTGGAGGCGGTGACGACCGCGATGCGCGATTACGTGCGCACCGACATGCCGGAAGATCGTATTGTTGGTCTGGGTTGGGCGCTGCGCGCTGTGACGCCTGACAAGCTAGAGCATTACGCGGTGTCGCCCGACATGGTGACGTTTGGCTCCGGCAGTGATCAGTACATTGAAGTGCCGATTCCGGGAACGCTGGGCGGTTTGGCAAGCCAGTTAATGGGGCAGTGACGCTGCGGAGCTAAGCACCGGGGCAACGCATCCTGAGTAGGCCGCAGGCCGTATCGAAGTGGTGCGTTGCCCTGGTTTTTGTGTCGCCGTCGATTAGTCCTCAACCATCTCTTCCAGCCGCAACGACAACACGCGTGACGCGCCGTCATCGCTCATCGAAATGCCATAGATCGTGTCGGCGGCCTCGATCGTCGCGCGGTTGTGCGTGACCAGCAGAAACTGTGTTTGTTGCGTCATGTCGGTCAACAATTCACGGAAACGCCCCACATTCGCCTCGTCTAGCGCCGCGTCCACCTCGTCGAGAATACAAAATGGCGACGGATTGACGTTGAGGATGGCGAACAGCAGCGCCGAAGCAGTCAGCGCGCGCTCGCCGCCCGACAAAAGCGACAACGTTTGGAGCCGCTTGCCGGGCGGACGCGCGACGATTTCGACGCCCATATCATCAAGGCTGCCGTCATGATCGCTGTTGCCGTTGCCGTTCGTTTCCGCCAGTGCGCCGGTCATGGTCAGCCGCGCCTCGCCGCCGCCGAACAGCCGCACGAAGCACTTCTCGAACTCCGCTGCAATCGCCGTGAAGGTCGTCTCAAAGCGCAGTCTGCATCGCGCCTTCAAGTTCGGCAATTAATGCGCGTAGTCCATCGGCAGCCTCGCGCAAGTCGTTGAGTTGGGTGGACAGAAACGCATGGCGTTGCGACTCTTCTTCATACTCTTCGAGTGCCAACGGATTGACCGCGCCCAGGCGGGTGATACGTGATTTTAGATTGTTGATTGCAGATTGCAGATCATCCATGTCAATCGCTTCAGGCATGTCCACAACGTTTTGTTCGCCCGCCGGTGTCACCTGATTGATCAATGCCTCGATGTCGATGTCGTCGCCTGCCGCGCGCTCCCACAGCGTATCAATGCGATCCTGCGCGCGCTGAAGCTCCACTGCCGCGCGGCTGTGCGCCGACTCGCTTTCGAGCAATGCAGTGGTGCTGTCGGCCTCACGCTGCTCCAACGCGCTGCCTTGCGCCTCTAGCGTGGCATGCTCGGCTTCGGCGGGCGCGATGCGGGTCTGAAGCGCAGCGATCTGCTCGATCAGCACAACATGCGATGCTTGCAGCGCTTCCATTTGTCCGGCGATACGCGTCCGCTCGCGCTCGAGTTCAGTCGCGCGTTGCTCGGCCGATGCTTGCTGAGCATGAATACGGTTGATTTGCTGCTCATGCGATTGCATCAACGCTCGGTCGGCGCGTAGTTCGCCTTCAACGGCGGCGACGGCGGCACGTAACTCGGCCAGTGTCGCCTGTGCGGCGCGTTCTTCGTCGTCGCGGCCCTGCTCTGCGGCGCGCAAATCGGTCAGCGCCGCTTGCGCATCGTGCTCGCGTGCTTCAAGCGCTGCTTGCTCGTGTTGCAAGGCCGCGGCTTGTTCAGCCAGCGCGGCATGCTCAGCGACGATTTGCTCATGGCGACGGCGCTCCTTATCGAGCGCGGCATCCGCCTGTTCAGCGGAACGGCGTGCTTGCTCGGCAGCGGCACGACGGTTGTCATGCTCATTGTTCGCTCGGCGGCGCTGTTCGGTTGCCTCGCGGATCGCCTGTTCGGCGGCGGTGATCTGCTGCTCGACAGTGGAACGGGCGGCAGTGCGTTCGTTCATGGTCTGTTGCACAGCGCTGATCTGCTGCGGAAGTTCGCGCAATTCACGTTCCCGCCGCAGCACGCCCGCCTCTTTAATCTGCGCGCCGCCCGTCACCGCGCCGCCGCTGTTGACCTGCTCGCCTGCCAGCGTCACAATCGTCCAGCCGCCAGACAGTTGCCGCACCTGCTGCCGGGCCGTCGCCAGGTCGCGCACGATCAGTGTGCGGCCCAGTAACGACCAGACCACGTTTTCGTAGTGCTGATCGTAATCAACAAGTGCGGCGGCAATCCCCAGCACATCGTCGGACGCTGGTTGGCGGTTGTCAATTGTCGGCTGCCGCAATGTGTCAAGCGGCAAAAACGTTGCGCGGCCCGTGCCGCTGCGCTTGAGTGCGGCAATTGCGTCCTCGGCATCTTCCCAGCGCTCCACGACGATGTTTTGTAGACGCGAGCCGAGCGCCACCTCGACCGCAGTTTCATACTCGGCAGGCGTACGCACCAACGACGAGACCAGCGCGAAGCCTGCGCGCCGTTCCTGTTCGGCCCATTGCATGGCAGCTTTGACGCCTGCGAACGTTCCGGCGTAGCTACGCTGGAGGCGCGACAAACTTTCCAAACGGGCCTCAAGATCGGCCAGCATGCGGCGCGCGGCAGCTACAGATTCGTCCGCGCGGGCGCGTTCCTCGCGCAAACGGGTTTGCTCTGCGCGGGCATGCTCCTCGGCGGCGGCGGCTTCGTCCCGCGCGGCAGCGGCATCACGGAGGCGCTGTTCGGCCTCCTGAAGCGCTTCATGGCGGGTGGCAAGCGTCTGCTCGGCCTGCGCCAGCGCTTCAGCTTGCCCGGCCATCTCGCGATCCAATGTTGCGCGGCGATTATTGGTTTGCGCGATGCGCTGTTTCAGCGCATTCAGCGCAGCCGTGGCGGCGAGTTCCTCGCGCTGGGCTGCGTCGAGTCGCTGGCGCGCGGCGCGGCGCTCGGCTTCGTGAGCCGCCATGGCGTGTTGTTGTGTGGCAACGGCGGCTTGCGCTTCCTGGAGGCGTGCGGTAGCGGCGGAAATCCGCTGCTCGATGGCGGCGCGTTCGCGCTGAAGCTCCTCATGGCGGGTTGCAAGCTCGTGCTGTGCCTGCGCGGCTTCTTCGGCACTGCGCACCAGCGCATGGGCGCGCTCGGCACTGACAGCCAAATCGCGTTCGGCTGTTTCCGCCTGGCGCTGCAATTGGTCGCGTTCCATGTGCAGCGTTGCCAGTTGCTCGCGTAGCTGCCGAACGGTTTCTCGCTGGGCGCGTAACGCAGCCGTGGCAGCCGCCTGCGCGGCACGTCGCGCTTCCAGTTCAACCTCAAGTGCATGAGCGGCCAGTTCGGCATGCTGGAGTTGCTGCTGCGCGGTCTGCCATGCATGCGTGTAGAAGCGTTCCAGCAGATCGCGCAGTTCGGTTGAGAGTTCGCGGTACGTGCGGGCGAGACTCGCCTGTCGCTTCAACGAGCGCATGCGCGGCTCGATTTCGGCCAAAATATCGGCGCAGCGCTCGACGTTGGCGTTTGTTTCGCGCAGGCGGCTTTCAGTTTCGGCCTTGCGGGAGGTGTAGATGCCGATCTCCGCCGCATCTTCAAACAGGCGGCGGCGCTCCTCGGGGCGCAGCGTCAGTGCCGAGTCGACCAGTCCCTGATTAATGATCGTGTACGAGCTGCCGAGCGGCCCGATCGCCTCATGGATGTCGCGCAGGCGCACCCGGCTGCGGTTGATCATGTACTCGCTATCGCCGGAGCGGGTGTAGCGGCGGGTGAACGTGACTTCGTTGTACGGCAGCGGCAGCAGCCGATCTGCGTTGTCGATCGTCAGCGACACCTGGGCGAAGCCAGCAGGCGCTCGGCGGCCAGAGCCACCAAAGATCACATCCTCGCTCTTTTTCGAGCGTAGCGTGGCGTAGCTCTGTTCGCCCAACACCCAGCGAACTGCGTCGGAAATGTTGGATTTGCCCGATCCGTTCGGCCCCACAATTGCAGTGATGCCGGGACGGAATTCAAAGACGGTATGGTTGGCGAAGGTCTTGAAACCTTGGATTTCGAGGCGCTTCAGGTACACGGCGATTTAACGTTCATATAATGCTCGCGCGGCAGGCGGAGCAATTCATTTCATAAGCAGGCGCAAGAACGGGCGCATTATAGCAGGTTCGAAGCAAAGCATGACAGCTTCATTGTAGCACATGTTTGCTACATCCATTCGCTGACGCATACTCGTAGAGGTGAAGTAGACATAGTGTTAAGACACGCTGAAGAGATGAGAGTTTACTAAGAAGAGCGCATTATTCCTTGACATCCCTCTGACGACTCTTCATCATGCTCAATGCAATGCTAAACCCGGGAGATAGAACATAATGCGCGATGTCGCACCTGATACAACACCTGTGAACCGGAGTGATCTGGTTTATCGTTTTGCGCCGCAGCTCTTTCGCCTGGCGCTTGTAATAACTGGAAACGTGGACAGGGCGGCGCAGCATCTTGAGCAAAGCTACCGCTCATTGCCGGACGGCTCGCCTGATCCTGAAGCTGCATTGATTCGCGGGCTGCTACCGCGTCGGAAGGCGCGTCTGCCATGGCGCATGAAGGTTGACGCCGCTGCGACGGCGCGGGTTGGCATGACGTCTGCCCAGGCTACGGCGCTGTTGCGCCTACTGGGGCGCTACACGCAGACTCAGCGGCTTATTATTGGACTTAATCTGCTGCGCGGCATGGCGATGGAAGATATTGCTGCCACGTTGCGCGACGAATTTACAGATCCGGCAAGTGTGCTGCAACAGTTTCGGCTCGATGCTGCTGGCGCGCTTGGCATGCTGCCGCCCGATGTAGATAAGCCGCTGCTGCTGGAAATCGACCAATGGCTTGACGGTCGATTGCCTGAAGATGCCAGCCTCGAAGTTCGTCGCATGCTGCTAGAGGACGAAGACGCGCGCGCGCTCCGCGATGCGCTTCAGCAGACGCGCCGAGCAATTGAACTGGCTATTCCGTCACTGTTTGCCGCCACGCTCACAGACGAGCGCCTTGAGCATGTATTAGATGTGGTGGAGCCGCAGCCTGCGCCAACCGCCAGTGGCAAGCGGCTGGTGTGGCCGTCGCTCGTGCTCGGTGCAGTGGTGCTAGCGATTGTGACGGCGATTATCTTTCGTCCAAACCTGTTTGGGCAGAACGGCACCACCGCTCAACACCCGCAAAGTGCTGCCGAGATTGTTGATGCTTCAATACATCGATTCGACCAGTCGGCGCTGCAAACAGGCGTGCTGTACGAGCGGTATTGGGTGCAGCTCGACAATCAACAAACTGCGGTGTTCGAGCGCCGCTACGATTATGCAGCGCCGCATCGCTTGATCATGCGCGTGCTATCTACCGTAAATAATCGCCCGCCACTGGCCGCGGTGAGCAGTGATGGCGAAGGACTGATCCAGTATCGCTTCCAACGGGGAACGTCGGATATCATGCCTTCGGCGCTCAACGTTCATGTCACAGCAGACGAGGCGCAGTCCGCGCTGCCGGTACTGCGCAGCTTCTTCAGCCCAACCTCGCTTTTCTTGAACGAGGCGTATGCAGTGGACGTGAGCGCGCTCTACCTTGGACAGGCGCGCGAGCAGGGCGCAACCTCGCTTGGGGAAACCAGCTTTCTCAACCGACCTGCGTACCTGTTGAGCTACCAGGCCGATCAATCCCCCACAAGCAGCTCCGCTACACATATGCAGCCCACGCGCGTGCTGTTGACAATCGACCAGGCGACTTATGCGTTGCTCGATATTGCGGTCATTCCCTCCGGAGTGGCGGAAAGCACAGCCACGCATGTCTGGCGCGCGGAAGCCTTCGAGGTGAGCGACACAGCGTCCGCAAGCGCGTTCCAGTTGCCGAGTTCACGGCGCGCTGTGGAACGGCAAGGGCTGATCAACCCGCGCGCGCCAAACGTCGCCGACCGCTGGATGATCAGCCTTGCACAGGCTCAGCGCGTAGCGGACCCGCCGCTTCTGTTGCCTGAGCAGCTACCGAGCAATGCCATGTTTGGCATGGCGGTGCGCATGGGTGGCGGTGGGTTTGGCCGTAACAATGTCGGCATTTTTTATGAAGGGGAGTTCCAGAGTCTGGTGCTCATCCCACGACAGCGTTATGATCGTGCCGACATCCAGCTTGGGCAAGAGCATCAAGCGGGTGATTATCGCTATCGTTTTGTGATGAACAGCAGCGGGCCACCAAGCTCAGTCACGGCCGAGGTATCGCGCGTGGATGGGCAGGGCGAGCCGGTTGATGTCATATTCCTGGATGCCTATGCTACGGAAGCGGAGCGTGAAGCGCAACTTACGCGCGTTATTCAATCGCTGACGCCGGTGACCGCGCAGAATCTACCGGAGCTGCAAAGCCGCTTTCCACAGGCAAGGAACGAACGAGGGTAGCCACAGTCAAGTGTATTGACTATCAAAAAGGCGAGGTTTCAAACCTCGCCTTTTTATACGCGCTACTTTTTGCCGCCAAGCATGCCGCCAAGGCCACTCAGCGCCTGATTGACTGCATCTCCCGATCCCTTGCCGCTGATAACCGCATCAACTTGTGTGGCAAACTGCGGCGGCAGACGATCCTTGATAGTGTTAACAACAATCTGCACTGCCTGCTGTGCCTGGTCATGAGAAATACCCGTCCGCTCCGCGACCTGCTTAACAATTTCTTCCATTATGCTCTCTCCTTAGGTTCCATCAAGAGATGTTCATAACCTCACTAACTGCACAATGCTTGCCACGATTACTAGCCTACGTCTCATGGCATCATGTATGTTGCTGCTCTTTTTTTCATGAAGGGTCTAGGCAGAATGTGTTTTGACGCGTATAATAGCGTACAAGCTCATCGCTCAGGTTTCCGTTTTGAAAATTGCAGATTGCTCATGAAACATTACAACCAACGTTTACTTGCAATGGTGGCCGTTGTATTCCTCGGCCTTGCAGCCTTCCTGATGCCTCGCTCGTTATTTGCCAGTCGTGTGCCACAAGCTGACTTTGTTGCGCCCATGTCGCCCGAGGAGGCGCAGGCGCGGGTTGCCGCAGCCCAGGCCGCCGAAGCTCAGCAGCGTGCCAAACTGCTGGCGTCACTGCCGCCCACCGCCGCATCCGAACTGCCAAAGGTGCAGATAGTATATGTGGCGCAGACCAGCCATCACTTGAGCGACCGCGCCGGCTTTCTGACCTGGTGGCTTGAACATGGCGGTGTGATGATCTTTGGCTATCCTATCAGTGATGAAATGGTTGAAAACGGGCGTGTGGTGCAATATTTTGAGCGCGCCCGCTTTGAGTACCACCCGGAAGCAGCTAATCCCGACGAGCAGATTTAACTGTCGCTGTTGGGGCGGGAGATCACTACGGGGCGCGACTTTCCGCCAGCCGGGCCAGATGCAGGCGAAGTGTTCTTTCCAGAAACCAGCCACACGCTCAGTGGGATATTTCTGCGCTTCTGGCAGAAACGCGGCGGCATTCCGATCTTTGGCTTTCCCATCAGCGAGCCGATGGACGAAGTGAGCCAGGCCGATGGCCAAACCTACCGGGCGCAATACTTCGAGCGCGCCCGCTTTGAGTATCATCCCGATGAACTTGGCGCGTTCTATCAAGCGCAGGTCCAGGCCTACGGGCTGCGGCTCGACGCGCTCCATGAGGTGTGGCTTGGGGATCTTGGTCGTCAAGCCGCACAAGCCAAAAACTATGCCTTTGCACAAGACACGCGGGTCGCTGGTGCGCCAGAATGGTCGTCGGCACTGTGGCCGCGCCGCATTGATGTCAATTTAACAACCCAACATCTGACAGCATACGAAGGTGACACACCAGTGTACACTGCGCCGGTCGCAACTGGCAAGGATGGATTCAACACGCCCACTGGCTCCTATGCTATCTACAGTCGCACGCCCATGGAAACCATGACCGGCTCGGCTGGCGGTGAGACATGGTACGTGCCAAACATACCGTGGGTGCAGTATGTGGTGGGTGGTGTGGCGCTCCATGGAACCTACTGGCATGACCAGTGGGGTACAGGTTTCCGCCTCTCGCACGGCTGTATTAACCTGAATATTGATGATGCACAATGGCTCTATGAATGGGCTGATATTGGCACACAGGTAGATATTCATAACTAGCGCGTTCGTGGTTGATCACCGCGGTATACGCTATTTTATGCTCTTTTTGGCGTTGTGGTGCAGTATTCATCACGAAAGATGAGTCAACTACGCGTGATTGTGTACAAACATAACTTCTTGACAGAATAACCAAGATGAAGGTATCATTAAAAAATATAACTCAATGTTCATCTGAATGATATGAGTAGCAGCATTCAAGAACGGCATGCTGTTTGGTTTGTCGTTTGCTGCACCTTAACAAATCCATAGGAGGACAACGTGCCTGGTGTATTATGGGCCGTGCTAGGACTGGTGCTTGGAGCAGGCATCGGTGCTGGCATCGGCGTTTTTCTTTACAAAAGTACGCTGACCAATCGTCTGCGTCAGAACGAAACGGAGGCACGGTTGCTGCTTGAAGCCGCCCGCGCGGAGCAGAAGGATATTATTCTGCACGCGAAAGATGAAGCGCTTCAATTTCGCAACGAGGCGGAAGCGCATGTACGGGAGGCGCGCGCGGCAATCAGTAAACAAGAAGAGCGCATCCAGCGCAAGGAAGAAAATCTCGACCGTAAGTTGGATGGGCTAGAGCGGCGGGAACGGCAAATGCAAAGCCGCGAACGCCAGATAGAACAGCTTCATCAAGAGGCTGATCGAACGTATCAGCAACAGCGCACGGAGCTTGAACGGATCTCGGGCTTGAGCCAGGAGGATGCGCGTACCATCATTCTGGAAAAAGTCGAGAGCGAGTCGCGTGACGAAGCTGCCCGCCGCATTCGTGAGATTGAGCGGGCAACGCATGAGGAGGCTGATAAAACAGCGCGCAAGATCTTGAGTCTTGCTATTCAACGCTGCGCCTCGGATTACGTCGCAGAAGTGACCGTGTCAACCGTGGCGCTTCCCAGCGAAGAGCTGAAGGGGCGCATTATCGGTCGGGAAGGTCGAAATATCCGTGCGTTTGAGCAGATTAGCGGTGTGGATATCATTGTCGATGACACGCCCGAAGCGGTTACCCTTTCATGTCATGATCCGGTGCGGCGCGAAGTCGCACGCGTCGCGCTGACGCGATTGCTGAAAGATGGGCGTATTCATCCTACGCGGATTGAAGAAGTTATCTTGAAAACCCAGCAAGAGATTGACGTGATCATGCGTGAGGAAGGCGAGCGTGTCGCCTATGAGGCGAACGTTCAGGGGTTGCACCCTGATTTGATCAAGCTGCTGGGGCGGCTGAAATATCGCACCAGCTATGGTCAGAACGTTTTGCATCACTCACTTGAATGCGCGTTGCTGGCGGCGCACATGGCCGCTGAACTTGGCGCAAATATCAACGTTGCGAAAACAGCGGCGTTGCTTCATGATATTGGCAAAGCGGTGGATCACGAAGTCCAGGGTCCGCATGCACTGATTGGCGCGGACATTGCGCGGCGGCTTGGTCGCTCGCCCGCAATTGTACATGCGATTGCAGCGCACCATAACGAAGAAGAGCCTCAGTCTGTAGAGGCGTTTCTGGTACAAGCGGCAGACGCTGTCTCCGGTGGGCGCCCCGGTGCGCGCCGCGAGACGATCGACTTATATATCAAACGGCTGGAAGCGCTGGAAACAGTGGCAACGTCCTTTCCTGGTGTGCAGCGCGCCTTCGCTATTCAAGCAGGCCGCGAAGTGCGCGTAATGGTGCAGCCAGACGCCGTTGATGATCTTGGCAGCATTCATCTCGCGCGGGATGTTGCGAAGAAAATAGAAGACAGTCTTCAGTATCCAGGTCAAATTAAAGTCACCGTGATCCGCGAAACACGCTCGGTTGACTACGCAAGATAGTCCGTGGGTATGCTACTATAGGGATACCTTTGGCATAGCATTTGCTCGGGCTTGCTCAATACTGGTACATGTGGTGTCTCATTGCCTGCATTGTGCCATAGGTGTGCAAGCATCTCACTACGTCACTTAAATCGTCACTATAAGGGGAGCTCGCTTATGGGCCTCGATACGCATGACCCAGAGACCACACTGGCTTCGACGCCTATGTCTAACCCAACACAGGAGGAAGGCATGACAACTAACATTGCTCAAACCAAGGAGTACGCTCGCGCAGTCGGTGCTAGCGGTGCCCAGACTGTAGAGCACCACGGAGCCGAAGTCTTGAAGGTCTCTACTCGCTCGCGTCCGAGCGCCGTCGCCGGTGCGATTGCCGGCGTCATTCGCGACAGCGGCATGGCAGAGGTGCAGTCCATCGGGGCCGGTGCAACCAATCAGGCAATCAAAGCGGTTGCCATTGCACGCAGCTATCTGAGTGAGGAAGGCATCGAGATCGTATGCGTTCCGTCATTCATTGATGTCGCGATTGATGAAGAGGAGCGCACCGCCATCCGGCTCCTCGTTGAGCGTCGTTAACCGCAGCGTTGTCTCCGAGCATGCACAAGAGGCAGTCGTACGCTATGTACGGCTGTCTTTTTTGTCGCAATAATGTATAAAGCGGCAGATGTGGTGTGCGTCTGTGGCAAAAAAGGGAGGGCGACGCTGCCCTCGGGGGGTGGCGTCAACGCCATCCGGACAGCACTGTGGATACTACAACGCCCGCAGTCAGCGCGCCGCCGATGTTGAGCGCCTCCGGTAGAGGTAGTACACCGCTCAAAATCGGTGCTCCAAGCGCTACGACAAGCCAGAGCACCCATGAAGGAATGAGCAGCGTGCGCTTTTTGATGCGTTGAATGCGCGATATGCTGATGACGCGAATCGTTGCAAGCCAGCCGATTGCAGCGATGAGGAGGGTGACCAGAACTGTTGACGACAACATAGGTGTGTGCTTCTCCCAACCTTTTGATTTTGCTTATTGTACCAAATTGTAGCTTTTTTGTTGATGCAGTAAATAGGAGCATGGTCCCAACGTACAACATTCCGTAACGTAACATATTGTAGTAGTTACATATTCTGATCCGACGATTGTGCCTGAGGCGGATCAGAAGAGCGTATTTATAGTCTATCACCTGATCAGGTCACTCAGTGAACGTAGCCTAAAATCGCTCACATGGTGGAGTGCTGTTCCTGCTTGTATGCTTGACAGGCGGGTTATGCCTTATTACACTGCATGGTAGGGCGATACGCAGCATGTGATGGTATTGTCGATGTGAAGTCGCTATAATGGTTCACGCTTTGTAGATAAACAAGTAAACTGGAGTGCAAGCAGGTGCCAATCTTGTTGCATGCGATCCGTCGATTGGTTCTAGCCTGCGCTACACTGTATGGCAGCATCGTCGTTGTGCTGTCACTTCTCTGGGCTGCTGGGCCGCAGGGAGTGTGGTGGGTAGCGCTATCGAATATTTTTGCGCTGTATGCTTTTTTGCCCATGCTGCTGCTTGTTCCTGCTGCTGTACTACTACGTTCACGCTGGTTAGCAGGGTGGCTGATGGTGCTGTTGCTGCTCTTCGGTGTTCTGTTTGGCAATCAATTGCTGCCACGCGCATCACAGGATGAAGCAGCGACGTTGCGCGTTGTGACGTTCAATCAGCTGTTTGATAACAAGCGAACGGATGAGGTGATTGCCGCTATTCAAGTGCAGCATGCTGATCTCGTGGCATTGCAAGAATTATCTGATTCCGTGGCATCAGCGGCACAGCAGCAACTGCGCAAGGCGTATCCGTACCAACTCTTGCAGCCGGCTGATCAGCCAAATGGCCTGGGGTTGCTCAGTCGCTACCCGTTTGATGTGCAACAAGTGGCCCCGGCAGCCCGCTATCAAAAGGTTGTGCTTCATGCTGGCGGCACGGCTATCACACTGATCAATATGCATCCGCATGTGCCGCTGGTGAAGCGTGGTGGAAGTCATGGCGGGTGGCTATCGCAGCGTATTCGCGTGTATGACACGACCCAGCGTTCGCAGGAGCTGACAGCTGTGTTACATGAAGCCGATCAAACGCAAGAGCCAATGCTCGTCGTTGGTGATTTTAACCTCAGCGACCGTGAGCTGATGTACCATGCGTTCAATGCGCGTATGCACGATGCGTTTCGGGAAACAAATTGGGGCTTTGGCTTTACGTTCCCAAATCATGGCGCTCTCGGTCCAGTGGAAGTACCGTTCCCACTAATTCGGATCGATTATGTGTGGAGCGCGGGCGGTATCGTGCCAGTTGCAACGCACGTGAACTGTAACAATGTAGGATCGGATCATTGCATGCTGGTTGCAGATATGGCGTTACGCACCTGAATTCTAGAATGAGACTTTAGCCACAGAGCGCCGCGGAGCATCCTTATTCGGCACCGTACTGTGCTACAATGGTATTCTGGATAGCGCAGCGCACGCACATGCGACCTGTCGTTTGCGGTGACATCTCCCCATGGCACACTACGCTCTCCGATCCGCTCGTCGGTCGTTGTTTTTTAACGCGAAGGTGTGCCCTTTGCAAGGAGTGCTGTATGTCCCGCCTTTCGATGCGTAGTGCCCGCTCATGGCTTATCGCAGGGTTCGTTGGCGTCCAATTCCTGGTCTTGCTTGCTGCCTGTGGTGCCACATCTGCAGGATCGAGTGGATCGTCGGTAGCTACCGCACCCGTCGGCGGTGCTACCAGCGGCTCGGGAGCAGCTGTGGCCTCTGCACCGACTTCTGAAGCTACGGCAGACATTGCCCGGCCTTCGAATGCAGGCGGACCTGGCCCGGCCGCCACCATTACCGGTGATCCGAAGGCTGGTGCCGTGGTCTTCGCGACCTACTGCAAGGAGTGTCACGGGGATCAGGGCAAAGGTGGCGTGAAAAATCCCGGATCGGATGATGGAACAGTCCCGCCACTCAATCCGATTGATGAAACGCTGGTGAGCAAAGACCCGAAGGTGTTTGCGTATAACATTGATCTGTTCGTCCAGAACGGCTCGACGCCCGAGGGAGATAATCCGAAACTGAGAATGACCAACTGGGGGAAGTCGGGCGCGCTTACGCAGCAGCAGATCGCCGATGTCATCGCCTATATCATGAGCCTCAATCCTGTACAGTAGGCGATGCAGCACCACGATGTTACTATAAGATACACAGTGCGTATCTCATAGTCCATGATCGATACCATGTCGGAGTGCCAGGCAGTGATGGTGTAGCCGACAGTGTTACAAAAGGTAATAGAATATGAACCAGCACCCATTACGCACGCCGCTTGAGCATTTACAGACCGAGCTTGACCGCGTTCCTCCGTCGGTAGCCACTGACCCGATGCTCGAGGAGGTACGTCACACGACTACTGATCTGCTTGCCCAAACGGCACGGCCTCGCCGGCCGTGGTGCCGCATCCGTCACTTCGGGAGCAGTTGAGCACCGCCATGGAGCGCTTCGAGGTGGTACATCCGACTCTCGCAACGGCGATAGGGCAGGTGATCGATACACTCAACCGAATGGGCATTTAGCGCCGAGCATGAGCGCCGGGGCAGGTACGGCCTGTTCTCCAGCACAAGCGTTGCTGTTGGTGCCTTAAATGAACATTCTGGGCACGATGTGGTTATGTAGATCATTGACAAACGCTTGCTGGCCTGGCTCTCGATTTGTATAATGGCGCGGCGCAGGCTGCTGAGCGATAGAAATTTCTTGAAAGGGGGTGGTCGCCATGGTAGGCGATGACATAGGTGTAGTACGCTTCGTCGGTTTAGTGCAATCTACCGGGCGACGCGCCGCCAGTTATTCGTTACAAATGAAGAGTTAAGTGTTAGCGTTTGGCCGTTGAGAGTAGCCGCTAATGCTAACCAGACTCTCAACGATAAACGTCTAACTGACGCGGTGATCGCCCATGCAGAAAGGATACTGTCATGGGCTTTTCTTCTCGTTACTCTGCCGCAGAGGCCGAGCGCCGCTGGCAAGAGTTTTGGACGCGCGAGGGTATTTACCAGTTCGATCCGAATGATACACGCCCCATTTTCGCGATCGATACTCCACCGCCGACTGTTTCCGGCGATATTCACATCGGCCATGTCTATTCCTACACGCAGGCAGAGGCCATGGCGCGCTTCTGGCGCATGCAAGGCTTCAACGTCTATTATCCCTTTGGTTTTGACGACAATGGTCTGCCAACTGAACGTTTCGTCGAGAAGCGGCTGGGCCAGCGCGCCCGTGATGTGGGCCGCGAGGCATTCATCGCCGCGTGCCTCGATGTTTCTCACGAGATTGAGGACCGCTTCGAAGCGTTTTGGAAAGAGCTAGGATTTAGTGTCGACTGGCGGCTACGTTACTCAACAATTGATCCGAACGCGCGCCGCACGTCGCAATGGTCGTTTCTCGATCTATATCGTAAAGGGCTGATTTACCGTGCGCAGGCCCCGAACCCATGGTGCGTCGAGTGCCAGACGGCGATTGCCCAGGCCGAGATGGATGATGTTGAGCGCGACAGCACCTTTTATACGCTGCAATTTGCTGTTCATAACGAACGAAATGGACTAGCGCCTGAATCCATCGTCCCAATTGCCACCACCCGCCCCGAACTGCTGCCCGCCTGCGTGGCGGTGTTCGTTCATCCGCATGATGACCGCTATGCCGCGCTGATTGGCCATGAAGCCGTCACGCTGCTGCTCGGGCGGCGCGTGCCGATCATGGCCGATGCTGCCGTCGATCCTGAAAAGGGCACCGGCGCAGTAATGTGCTGCACGTTCGGTGATACAACCGATGTCATGTGGTGGCGCGAGCACCATCTGCCACTCATTCCGCTCGTCACGCGGCAGGGGCGGCTGAGCGACGGCGGCCCATACGCCGGACTGACGCTGCGGCAGGCGCGCGAGCGCATCGTTGCTGACCTGCGTGAATCCGGTGCGCTGCTCGGCGAACAGGCGACGACACAGACGGTGCGCGTCCACGAGCGCTGTGGCACGCCGCTGGAAATCCTGGAGACCAGCCAATGGTTTGTCCGCGTGCTCGACGCCAAGCAGGCGCTGCTCGACGCCGGACGGCAGATAGACTGGCATCCGGCGCACATGCACACCCGCTACGAGCACTGGGTGTCGAATCTCAACTGGGATTGGTGCATCTCGCGCCAACGTTTCTTCGGCGTGACGTTTCCAGTCTGGCACTGCGACGCATGCGGCGGGGTTGTGCTGGCCGACGAGTCGCAGTTGCCGGTTGATCCGACGCAGACCGCGCCGTCGCACTCTTGCGCGTGCGGCAACACCGACCTACGGCCAGATCCCGATGTTATGGACACCTGGGCGACATCGTCAGTCAGTCCGCAGATTGCCGGGCAGATGCTCGACAATCCGGCGCTGTTCGAGCGATTGTTCCCGATGCAACTGCGCCCGCAAGCGCACGATATCATTCGCACATGGGCGTTTTACACGATTGCCAAATCGCACTTTCACTTCGGTACGATGCCGTGGAAAACGCTCATGATCTCCGGCCATGCGCTTGCGCCAGCCGGCGGCAAAATCAGCAAATCGAAAAGCAATTCTGCCGTTGATCCGATCGCGCTGATCGAGCGCTACGGTGCGGACGCAATGCGCTACTGGGCATGCAGCGGCAGCATCGGCGCGGACCAACAGGTTGACGAGACGCTCATGAAGCAGGGCGCGCGGCTGGTGACGAAGCTGTGGAATGCTTCACGGTTTATTGGGTTGCAGATTGCAGATTGCAGGTTGCAGATTGATTTTGATAATCTGCACTGGAGCGACCGCTTTCTGCTCTCATCGCTTCAGCGGCTCGTGGCGCAGACAACCAAGCAGTTCCGCGCCTACGACTACGCGGCGGCGCTTGAGGCGACCGAGCGCTTCTTTTGGGGCATGCTGTGCGACAACTACCTGGAATGGGTCAAGGGGCGCTTGTACGACGGCACTGGTGTGGAGCGCGCGGCAGCTCAATGGACGCTACACCGGACATTATTGACTCTGCTGAAGCTCCTTGCGCCGATCATGCCCCACATCACAGAGGAAATCTACCAGCAACTGTTCGCTGAGCATGACGGCTGGCGCTCGATTCACTTGTCGGCGTGGCCGGTGCCCGACGATTCGCTGCTCGATCCTGGGGCTGAGCGTGTGGGTGCGGCGCTGCTGGCGCTGACCACTGCGGCACGCCGCTGGAAAACAGCGCGGCAACTGAGCCTCGGCGCAGAGCTGGCGCAGATTATCATCGCTACCAATGACGACGCGCTGCGGACCATGCTGGAGCAGTGCGCCACCGACATGCAGAGCGTCACGCGGGCGCGCGAGCTTTCATTTGTGGTCGAGGCGAGTGATGGATTCGAGGAGGTTGCGAAAGGATTGTGGATGCGAGTGAGCAGGTAAGGATCTTGATTGTCAAGCAAGCAGAGCTGGGAAAACCAACTCTGCTTTTTTTATATGCTTTTGATAATCTATGGATTGACCATCAGCGGCAGGTGCAAGCTGTACCCCCCCGTCTGCGTCTGATTGATTACCAGCGTGACCAGTTGGTCAACACTTCCCACGCTGTTGCTGGCCGTCACCGTGAAATGAAACGTGCCTGATTTGGTTGGCGTGCCACTCAAGACACCACTATCACTATCCAATCTCATACCGGGTGGTAGAGTACTACTGCTCACACTGAAGGTCGGGTTGGGGTAGCCGCTCGCCGAGAACATGTGGCTATAGGCCATGCCGTATGTGCCAGCAGGGGGCGCGCTGCTGGTGAAGGCCGGCGCCGCAACCCCCGCACCCTGAACAGCAAACGTGTACGACATGCCCTGGTCAGTGTCAATGCTAATGATCGCGCCACGGATGCCGGTGGTACTGGGCGTAAAGCGCACCTCAAACGTCGGGTTGGTGTTCGAGGTGATGGAAGATGTGTATGGCTGAGTCACGACGACAAAGTCGCTCGCTGCCGCGCCATTAATCGCCACCAGTGGTGTGCCAGTCAGGTTCACGACCTCATCATTACTGATGGTGCTGATCGTAAATGTGTGCGTTACGTTCTGTCCGATGATAACGCTGCCAAAGTCGGTATCGTCAATCATATCCGGCGTGTTGTCACCATCGAAGATGAGTTTGGCCCTTGCCCCGCACCTGCATGATCGCATCATGGAACAGCAGCACGCGGCTGTTAGTGTAGTCGACCACCCACAGACGGCGCGGGCCGTCGACCGTCACGCCCATGGGATAGTATAGCGTGCTGGCGGAGGTGCCGCTTGTGTTGGAGGAGAAGTCGGGCTGGCCCAAGCACGCCATTGGCGGGCGCGCCATTGAGCTTGCTGGCGGCATCGTCGAAGCGCAACACGCGGTGGTTGGAGAGATCGGTGACCCACAGGCTGCCGGCGCTATCGACGGCCACGCCAGAAGATTCGTACATCGTGCTGGCCGAGATACCGCCGTTGTTGGCAGTGTTGGAGGAGAAGTCGGGCTGCCCCAGTACGCGATCAGCAGGTGCGCCATTGGACTTGCTGGCGGCATCGTCGAAGCGCAACACGCGGTTATTGGCAAGATCGGCGACCCACAGACGTCCCGTGCTACCGGCCGCGACCCCATGGGGCTGCCACATGCTGCTGGCCGAGAGATTGCCGCTGTTAACGATGTTGGAGGAGAAGTCAGGCTGGCCGAGCACGCCATTGGCGGGCGCGCCATTGGGCTTGCTGGCGGCATCGTCGAAGCGCAGCACGCGGTGGTTATATGAAGTCGGCCACCCACAGGCGGCCAGCAGCGTCGACGGCTACACCGTAGGGAACGTTCATCGTGTTCTGGGAGGCGCTATAACTGCTGCTCGTAAAGTCGCCCTGGCCGAGCACTCCGTCAGCAGGTGCGCCATTGGGCTTGCTGGCAGCATCGTCGAAGCGCAGCACGCGGTGGTTATATGAGTTCGGCCACCCACAGGCGGCCAGCAGCGTCGACGGCTACCCCAGAGGGATTGGACATTGTGCTGGCGGAGATACCGCCGCTGTTGGCGGTGTTGGTGATAAAGGTGGTCTGGCCTAGCACTGCCTCGGCCGCTGCACCGTTGGTCAGAGCCGCCACCGCTGCAAAGCGCAGCACGCGGTTGTTACCACTATCCGTAACAAACACCTTTCCGGTGGTCGGGTCGATCGCTATGTCACGGGGAGAGGACAGCGTTTTGGCAGAGATGCCACCCTTGTTGGCGATGTGAGAGGCAAAGTCAGACTGACCCAGCACCAGCTTGGCCGGATGACCATTACTCCAAGCGTATGCATTGGGTGAGACCAGGATAGCGAACAGTACCAGCATCAGCAGCGGACCCATGGCACGCGGGCGCTGGAAATGAATAGATTGGAATGGACGCAAGCAAGAATGCATTGTCGTGAAATCCTTGCCTTTCTCTTATCATTTTGACATAACGAATAACAGTGCGAAACGAATAAATCCTGCCAATCGGCATGAAGGTACATTTAATGATATCTTCTTGAGCTATATATGTATATAGAACCAGCAGCCTATACGACTGTAGGCCGTTGATACATTGGAACTATGACCACAGGAGTATATACATGGAGTAGTGCTATAGGCCGCTGTGATCGAAGCGGGTGGTGAATTCGAGGAGGTTGCGAAAGGATTGTTGATACAGATCGAGCGTTGATTAATCGTGAAGTGTTAAAAACAGCGTGAACATCGTACCTTTGCAGGATTTATGCTCATGTTGAGTGCAGTGTCGCTGAATTGTATGCTCGGCTGCACCAATATTGGTCCGCAGGCAGGCGTGCAATGTTGGCAGCAGTGCCTTCTGGTCCGCGTGCCAGAAAGGCTTGGAAGGCGTTGCCAGTTAGAGATGAGACGAAAATTCTCACTAAGATCGAACGTGCGCGCGTTGCCTTTGACTCATGTGTGTCCAATTCTGTGGCGCTCGTATCGTCTCCTCCTATGCCTTTCTATCAGCCATCGCCTTCGGCACGCAAGAACAGTAACCTCAAAATAGTCCTGATCTCGCGTGCCGAAGGCGACCGGACGCCATGCGCGTGCTCGGTAGCAGCCGAGTGCTGGCACGCGCTTCAACAACGTGGCCCGCCACTAGGCCGCTCCGCCTGCTTCGTTGTTCACCGCCTGCACCAGCGCGCGCATGTAGGCAATCGAGTACGCGGTGCCTACTCGCGGCCCGCCCAGCATGGCGGGAATATGATCAGGAATAATACAGCCGTCGAACTTCACTTCTCGGAGCGCCTTCATGACCTCGTACATATCCTGATAGCCATTGTCGATCAGCGTCTCCACCCACGGCTCAGGCATCGGATTCGACACGTTGCGAAAATGGACCTTGAAGAGCTTGTTCTGTGACGCGAAGTACTTGATGGCGTCCACCACGCCCACGCCCATGCCAACTTCGCCGCCTTCCAGCCAGCAGCCTACGCACAGGCAGACACCAATATTGGGGCTGTCCGCAATCTCCATCGCTTTCTTGTAGCCCTCGAAGTTGCCGAACATACATCGTGGAATGCCGCCGAGTGCATAGACAGGCGGATCGTCCGGGTGGATGCCGATCCGCACGCCAGCTTCCTCGGCGACCGGCGCAATCTGGCGGATCATGTACGCGTAGTTGTCCCACAACTCGTCTTCGCTGTATCGCCGTCCGTGGGTCAACTCGCCCGCGTACGTCTTGTCGCCCCAGCGCCCAACGGCATCGTTGATATCGAGCCGGCGCGCGTCCATGCCGCCGCGTCCTACAGCGCGCCCGGACGACCAGATCCCGTTCGCCATGTGTGCGTAGGTGTTATATTTGATGCCCGCAGCGCCGAGATTCCGGATGAACTGCTTGAACTCCTCGATCTTCTCGTCGCGGCCCGGCAAGTTGAGCGTGATCTCCGGCACGTTGTGGACGCTGGAGTTCGCAATTCGATAAATCTTGATACCGTAGTCGCCAAAACGCTTGACCAGTTGTTTGTAGAAATCGAGGGTGTGCTGCTCGGCACGGCGGATGCCCACCATAGCCCACTCGATGCCGAGTTGCTGAAAAAACTGCAAATCTTCGTCGCTGGCATCAGCACCCGTCTGGATTGCGATCTGAATGCCTTCCGTACTCGAATAATAGCCTGGTACGGCATGCATGGGAATAAGGTTTGAGGGGCTGCTCATTGCAATGTTTCTCCATCTGTGTCTCAAAAACGACAGTCAGCCAAAGGCTTGCAGCGTGCTGCGGTGCGACACTGCAAGCAAAAGAGATATACGTCATCAGACGCCATCCTACAGGCGCAACGTGGCGACACATCCCGCTCCTATCTAACATCTGCAACAATGAAATGCAGTTTGGGCCGTCAGCATCAACGATGTGTTAGGGCGCGCTTTCAAGTGAAATAGAGCGGTAAGCTTTATTCAGCACGATCACTATCAGGTCAAATGCCAGTGCGCGTCAATGGGGTCTTGAAAGTCGCTTCGTTTTCCAGCGATGATATCGTCGACATGAATTACCTCGCCGGTGAGAGCCGACTCGTAGATGGCCTCCCCAACCGCCAGCGAGTGCAATCCCTCCCAGCCATCGATCTCAGGTTTCTCCCGATTCCCGCGCAAAATTTCCAGGAATTCCCAAATCTCAATCGCAAAGCCATCAGTTGCCCCGCCGGGATACAGCAGCTCTTGTTCAGCCGGGTCAAGGGTGTCTCGATGCATCTGCTCCAATTGGGCCATGGAATATTGCACCTTATCAGCACGCGTTAAGCGGGCCGTCTCATGCTGTTCAGGACGGCGTTCAAACAGATGAAAAATCGAGAAGCGCCCTGCCGTCGTATCACGCAACGATCCTTCACTACCGTAGAAGGTCACGTTATAAGCATCTTCGCCGGGGGCGGCCAGGCTCCAGGCCCAGGTTCCAACGACGCCACTTTTAAAGGTGAAGGTCACAAACACTGTATCTTCGGGGGCTTCTGTAAAGGGCAGCGAGACCCCGGTTTTCAGCGACCGTAATTCAGCATACACCTTATCCACGTCACCAAAGAAATAGCGGATGCCGTCGCAGTAATGAAAGCCGCTATCCAGAACCGGGCCGCCACCAGACATGAGTTTGTCTTGTCGCCACCGAATCCGCTCTGGGATCGGTGCGTTGCCCGCTTGTGCTGGTGCATTACCCGATGGAGGCGGCGCGGCAGGGCGACGATAGTGATGGAAGAAACTCAAGGGCTTGCCGATCAGGTTCGATTTGTTGAAGATCCAATGGGCCACGCGCTGCCCTGGCTGACGACGCATTGGGGCGGCTGTGGAAAGGATAGTCCCGGTCCGATCAGCGGCTTCTGCCATCAGCTGGCAGGCTTTGATGGTGATGCCCAGCGGCTTTTCACAGAGGACGTGCAGACCCGCTTCCATACAATCAATGGCAATGCCGTGATGCAGACCATGCGGCAGACAGAATCCACAGCATCGACAGTGCCAGAGTTGATCACGGCCTGGTGGTCGGTGTAGATCGTCGGGCGTAGGCCGAGAAGTTCCTCAAACATATCCGCCTTTTCCTGGGCGGCTGACTGGTTGGCGTCGCAGACCGCCGTGACAGCAAAATCTCCGCGGCCACGTTCCTGCAAATCCTTCATCGCCAACACGTGGCGACGGGCGATGCCACCACAGCCGATTAGCGCTAACGTGATTGTCATGGGTCTGTAGCTCCTTATTACAAATGAATTGTACCCTGCTGAGCGCCCTACCTATTGAATCTTCGTCCACCGCCGTCTAGCATCCTCACTTATTTCGCATCATAATGCCGATTGTACCACATGTTGAAAGTGTACACGGTCGCCGCTGCATAGCTTCCTCACATTCATGAAATCACAATGGAATGACTTGTCGTAGCACCGGCAGGCGCGGCACTATTGGCAGCGGTTCCTCAGGGTTCAGGATGTAGTCAGGCTCAGGATCGAACTGAAATTGAACTGCGGGGATTTCGTGCATGTTCAGTAGATAGGCTTTAGCGATTCGATGACCGCCATCCATCAGGAAGCCTTCTGCAGAAAGGATAATTGGATACTGCAAATCGGCGGCGTAGATTCGGCGCGCATGATCGGCAACGGCGCGACAGGTGGGGAGTGACGTCGGTCCGAACCAACAAACCTGGTTGAACTCGGCAATCTGATCGATTGGAATGTACTGTACTGGTAACTCTCGTGCAAGATGCCACAGCCGTTCCACGAACCAGACGAGCCGACCCGCAGATGTCACGCGTGAATGCTTATGTGCCATGTCTTTCTCCGAATGAGCGTGTTACGCCTGTGTCATCATCCTCGCCGTGGTTAAGTAGTTTCAGGCTGGCGCGAGTTCCCATTGCTGCGCCCGTGCGGTTAACGCCTCAACATACTTCGGCCAGTCATGTAGTGTCGCAGGATCGAAATCTGCGCCATTCGGCCACGTAAGGGTTTGAACTTCTGGGTCAAGTTGTACCTGATTAAACAGTGCAAGATCGCGTAATGGCCGGTACAATTCGCCTCCAAGTACAGATTCAAAATTGATGATTTGCTGTGTGTCATCATCGAATTGCACGCGCAATGTGTAATCTCCCACAATTTCGAAGGCGCGGACGCGATAAATTGGGTGCTGCATCTTGTAACCTCCTTACTGTAATGGAGCAATCGAGTTCTGGTTTGTGCCCAGCCTGCAGATCTTGCCACGCGACAAGTAGTTCAGCCTGATGCAATTCTGCCCATGCCTCAACCAAGCGACGTTGTCGTGTTGGCAGATACCCAGCTATCAAGGCTACTGGATCCAGGCTATAGATTGCCACATCATCTTGGTAGTAGGCGTGAAAATGAGGTTCGTGATGTGGTGCATTGATTTCGGCATACATCCGAATGATAATGCCGAAGAAGCGACTGAGTTCTGGCATGTATCCATTGTACCGCAGTCAATAGATAACGTTGTGCGCTTTATACCGTTATCCGCGCCGCGCCTGCAATCGCCGCCGTACCGCGCCCACAAAGAAATCCAGCGCCTCGACATGCAACAGCAGACAGAGCGCAACGTAGATCACCGCGCTCAGCCCACCCGCGACGACAAGCTGCGCCAGCGAGCCGCCGAATCGGCTGACGAACAGGGCTGTGCTCCATGCCACCAGCGCCATCGCGATGCTGGCCGCCCCGCACTTCACGAGTGCCTCTCCGAGCCGCAGCCCGCGCAAGCTGACCAGCCCACGTGACAAAAGCAGCAGTAGTAGCGCATGACCGATCCATTGCGCCGAGTTGCCGAGCACCAGCGCGCCGTAGCCAAGCTGCGTTGTCGCCAGCAGCCCAAGCGCTGTAGCCGCGTACACGCCGACCGCCGCGCCCTGCACCAGGTTCGGCGCAAGCGTGCGACGGTTGGCGTAGAAGGCGAACAGTAGCATCTGGTCGAAGGCGGCGGCGGGCAGCCCCGGCAGATACAGCCGCAACGCCCATGCCGTCGCGGCGGTGTCAGTAGCACTGAAGGCACGCCGTTGCAAAATTGTCGCAACAATTGGTGACGCCAGCGCCAGCAGCGCCAGTGTAGCAGGCAAAATGAGCAGCATAACTACCTTCATGCCCATCGCCAGCGTCGTGCGGAACGCATGCTCGTCGCCGTCGTTGACCTGCCGCGAGAGCGTCGGCAGCACCGCGAACGACACCGCCGCAACGACAAGGCCCAGCGGAAACTGGATCAGCGTGGTCGCGTAGCGCATGGTCGCCAGCGCGTTGTCGCCAACCCGCGAGGCCAGGTTGCGGTCGAGCACGATACCGAGGATGGAGAAGCCGATGCCCATGGCGACCGGCGCGTACAATTTGAGGATGCGCCGCACCGCCGGATGTTCGAAGTCGAATACAAGCCGGTAGTGGCCGCCGCGCAAGCCCGGCAATTGTAGTACCACCTGCATGAATGCGCCAAGCAGCACGCCCGCCACCAGACTTAACGGGCCGAAGATTGGCGTAAGCAGCAGCGCGCCGAGAATAATCCCAAGGTTATAGGCACTGGTGGTGAACGCCGGCAGCAGAAATTTCTGCCGCGATTGAAGCAGCGCAGTGACAAGACCGGACAAGCCCATGAACACGACCGCAGGCAGCATGAGCCGCACCATCTGAATCGCAAGATCGCGGATGTCACCACGGAAGCCGCCTGCCAGCACGGTGACGACCAGCGGCGCCTGCCACATCATGAGCGCCATGAGCGCGATGATCGCCAGAAGCGCCAGATTGATCACGCTCGATGCGATCCGCCAGAACTCGCGCTCGTCGCCCTCGGCGTATTCGCTGAACACCGGAATCAGCGCCGCGCTGATCGCGCCGTTGACCAGCAGGTCGTAGAGCGTGCTCGGCACGGCGGATGCGGCCGTGAAGGCATCAACGGTGTCGCTGCGCCCGAACACGCCTGCAATGACTGACTCACGGCCAACGCCGAGCACGCGGCTGGCGATATTGCCAAGCGCGATGAGCAGCGCGGCGGTGGCAATTTTGCGCGCGAGCGACGGTTGAGCGGCGGCAGAAACAGTGTTGGGTTGGCTCATAGATTTTGGCATGGTGACAAGATGATACTATATTCTTCCTGTCACCGTGTCACATCCTCTCCGCCCGCAGCGATGGTGCCGCTCATCATTTGGTCAACTATCTTCTGAAGCCCTCTGCGGTCTCTCAGTAGCAGCGCATAGGTCGGCTGAAGTTGTTCTACGACCAGTGGCGGCTTGATGGCGAAGCGATCGATATTGTCGGCGCTCAGGCGCGGGCCGATTGTGGCGAGGCTCAGCATCTCGTTGCGCGGCATGTCGGTGCGAATGGCGTCGCGCAGTGCATCGGTGTAGTCATCGAGGCTGGTGATCTGCGTCAGAAGACCTTGATCGCGCACGCGTTGGAATATCGCCATGATCACCTGCTGCTGCCGCTGAATGCGCCCGAAGTCGTTGTCGGCATGGCGCGTGCGGGCGTAAATCAAGGCCCGGTCGCCGTTCATCAGTTGCCTGCCAGGATCGAAATGGACCTTGATCGTGCCGTAATTTTGGGTTGGGTACGCCGGGTCGTTGATGACTTTTGGCACGTCCACATAAATGCCGCCGAGCCGGTCGATTAGTGTCTTGAAGCCATCAAAATTGACCAGCATGAAATAATCAATCTTGATGCCCAGCAACTTGCCGGCTGTCGCCTTTGCAAGCGCAGCGCCGTAGCCTTTGCCAAGTTCCTTTTCGCCAATCGGGTAGGCGGCGTTGATATTGTGCTGCCCGAACTGCGGCACCGTCACCAACAGATCGCGCGGCAGCGACAGCATGCTGATATGGTCGCTGCGCGGATCGATACGCACCACGATCATGGTGTCGGTGCGGCTGAATTCATCGCCGGGCCGCGCGTCGGTGCCCATGAGCAAAATGTTCACCGGGCCATCGGGAGATGGGATGGCGGTAGGTTGTGATGTTGGCGGAGCCGTGGGAACAGCAGCTTGTGATTGGCGCGCGGCGCTGGTTGGCATGACATCAGTGGGGACGGGCGGCGCAGTCGGTTCCGGCGGAAGCACCACTGTGGGAACGATCATGGCATCCACGTTATCGTAGGCGCGTTTCCACTGCCATGCCAACCATAAACCTGCCAAGGCTACAAAGATACCTATCACGGCACAGGCTGCAAATATTGAGCGTCGTCGCGGACGCAGCATAGATTTCTCCATACACCTATTGCTCAACGAAACGCCTGTGGCTGCTGCTTCGAAGCCATAGGTCCACGCGCCGCTGTAGCACCAAAAGTGAATTGTTATTGTTTCGGCAGGATGCGTGCCACAAAGATGCGTTCGACTATACCATGAAGCATCTTTGTATGCATTTACTTTTGCTGAGATACAGATGAAGAAGCGCCGTACTGAGGCATGGTGTATGTTCAACACATCATGCCCATGGTTTCTTATGCAAGCTGCTCCAGCCGCTCGCGTAGCCGCTCCATGGTGGCTTGCGCGGCTGCCAGCCCGTCGCGCTCGCGCTGCACCACGGCGGCCGGCGCGCGATCCACGAAGCTGGCATTGTTCAGCTTGGCACCACGACGCTCGATCTCGGCCTCGGCGGCTTGCAACTCTTTCTGAAGCCGCTCGCGCTCGGCATCAAGATCGACTAATCCGGCCAGCGGCAAGAAAATCTCGACATCGCCGATGACCAGCGCCGCGGCCTGCTCCGGCTTCACGGCCATGCGCTCAGCGATCATGAGTTGATCGGCGGCCACGCGCGCCAGCCGACTGATCTGCGCCCGTTGCGCTTCCAGCAGTCCCACGCGCTCACCTGCTGCCACCGTCGCGGCGATGAAGCGGGCTGGCTCAACTTTGTACTCGTTGCGGATGTTGCGGACTCCGACGATGATGTCCTGCACCAGCGCCCAGTCGCGCTCGGCATCATCGCTGATCATGCCCGTGTCAGCTTGCGGGTACGACGCCAGCATGATGGATGCTTGCTGTTTGTCGTTGTCTGCCGTTACATACTGCCACGCTTCCTCGGTCACGAACGGCATGAACGGGTGCAGCAGCCGCAGCGAGCCTTCGAGCACCTGGAACAGCGCGGCCTGCGTCGATTGTTGCATAGCTGAATTGTCAAGCTGCGTCTTGGCAACCTCGACGTACCAATCAGCAAACTCGCTCCACAGGAAATCCTGAATCTGCCGCCCGGCCTCACCGAAGTTGTAGGCTTGCATGAGCCGATCAACGTCGGCCAGCAGCCGGTTGTAGCGCGACAAAATCCAGCGATCGGCCAGCGTCAACACCGCCATATCAATCGTTGTCGGTCGTTGGTCGTCAAGTTTTGTCAGCACAAAACGCGTGATGTTCCAGATTTTGTTGGCAAAATTGCGGGCCGCTTCGATGCGCTGCGGATTCAGGTTCAAGTCCTGGCCGGGTGTGCCGCTGGTCGCCAGCGTGTAGCGCAGCGCGTCGGTGCCGAACTGGTCCATAACTTCCAACGGATTGACGACGTTGCCGTAGCTCTTCGACATCTTGCGGCCATGCTCATCGCGCACCAAGCCGTGCAGATAGATCGTGTGGAACGGCTCTTTGCCCGTCAGGTAGCAGCCCATCATCATCATGCGCGCGACCCAGAAGAATATAATGTCGTAGCCAGTTTCCATGACACTGGTCGGATAAAAGTACTCAAGGTCCGGGGTTTTGTCCGGCCAGCCCAGCGTCGAGAACGGCCACAGCCCGGACGAGAACCATGTGTCGAGCACGTCCGGATCCTGGGTCATGCCTTCGGCAGGCTCCGGGTCGTCCGGCCCCGGCACAATGATCTCGCCGTCGGCGGTGTACCAGACTGGAATACGGTGGCCCCACCACAACTGCCGGCTGATGCACCAATCCTCGATGTTTTCGAGCCAGTGATAATACACCTTCTCGAAGCGCTCCGGCACGATTTTGGTGCGGCCCTCCTTCACAGCGTCGAGCGCCATTTTGGCCATCTGCTCCGTGCGGACGAACCACTGCTCGCTCAGCAGCGGCTCGATCACTTCGCCGCCGCGCTGGCTGATGCCAACCGACATGGTGTGCGGGCGCGTCTCGGCCAGCAAACCCTCTTTCTCAAGGTCGGCTAGCAGGTTCTTGCGCGCCACGAAGCGATCCTGCCCGGCGTACGGCCCGGCTTCCTCGTTCAGCGTGGCATCCTTGTTCATGATGTTGATCATGGGCAAGTTGTGGCGCAGGCCGACCTGGTAGTCGTTTGGGTCGTGGCCGGGCGTGATCTTCACCGCGCCGGTGCCGAACTCTGGATCGGCATGCTCGTCGCCGATGATCGGCACCTGCCGCCCGACAGCTGGCAGCACGACCATGCGGCCAAGGAGGTGCTTGTAGCGCGGGTCGTCCGGGTTGACCGCCACCGCCGTGTCGCCCATGATCGTTTCTGGCCGGGTGGTCGCCACGGTGATGAACTCCGTCGCGCCTTTGGTCCAGCTGCCCGTGCCCCACTCGTCTGGCTGCCAATCCTCGCTCGCCAGCGGGTAGCGCACATGCCACATACTGACCTGCCGCTCCTCGTACTCAACCTCAAGGTCGGACACGGCGGTCTGCAAGTTGGGCGACCAGTTGACCAGCCGGTAGCCGCGATAGATCAGCCCGTCGTCGTACAGGCGTTTGAAGGCCGCCCGCACGGCCCGCGACAGCCCTTCGTCAAGCGTGAAGCGCTCGCGGCTCCAGTCGCACGACGCGCCGATCCGCCGCAGCTGGCGCGTGATCTCGCCGCCGTATTTGTTCTTCCATTCCCATGTGCGCCGCAGAGATTCTTCGCGCCCGACCTGCTGGCGGCTGGTGCCTTCGTTGCGCAGCATCCGCTCGACCTGAAGCTGTGTCGCAATACCCGCATGGTCGGTGCCGGGCAGCCATAACGTTGGCTCGCCAAGCATGCGGTGCCAGCGCGCCATGACATCCTCAATTGTCACGAACATGGCGTGGCCCATGTGCAATTCGCCGGTCACGTTGGGCGGCGGCATGGACATGACAAACGGATCGCGATCCGGTTCAATCTGCGGCGTAAAAAAGCCACTCTTTTCCCACCATTCGTACAGCCGCTGCTCGACCTGCTGCGGCTCATATGCTTTCGCCATTTCGGCGGGGCGTTCCTGGGGTATAGAGGCCATCAGTCACTCTGCTCCGTATCAATGAAATACTTTCGACAAATGCGTACAACGCGTTCTGCTGCCATTATATTCGATTTCACAGGCAACGCCAAAGATGGAGCGGGAACGGCCTGGCAAGCGTATGCGTCATGAGAAGTATGTTGAGTGCCCGACGTGATGCAGCAGGAGCAGGAGTTTCTCGGCGCGTTTTGTCGTAGTAGCGCACAAAGCGGTAGCCGCCCGGCCCTTCATTGCAGTCCTCGTAGCACATTGATATGCGCGGCAAGGCCGCGGAATCGCCGCGTGCATGGCCGTAGCGTGCCGCACTGAGAAAGTCGTTTTTGTACGCTGAAAGCGCATTACAACGCGGTAAAAAGGTATTATAACAACAGAATATTATGCAGCACTGTGCGGGATAATGTCCTGGGAACAAACGGTGGACAATGGCGTGTCTACCACGTATACAGTAAAAGTAAAAGAAACAGGTACATTATGCGACCGTCTGCTGTCTAATGGTATGATGGGCCGCAGCGAAGCGTCGGCCCGCATGCGCGGTTCACCGGGTGCCATCGCCGGCCTGCGCTTCGCTGCCGCCGAACGGGCGATTGCACTCCGACCACTCGCTGCGCTCGTGGCGGGTGAACCGCGCATGCGGCGGCAATATCATTCTGTAGTTTTACAAAAGCCGTTTACAGGCCATGGTAGAATTGCCGTAGAGTTCGTTGTAGATTACATCCTGGGAGGCAGTTCGTATGGCCTATTATCTCAACCTCTTTTCGCCCGAAACATATGAAGCATTCAGCGGTTCTGACCGTACCACTTCTGGCTTCCGTGAACGACAAGTAAAAGTAGCCGCCCGCATTCAGCCGGGCGATAAGTTTATCTGCTACATGACTAAACTCTCTCGGTGGATTGGCGTGCTGGAAGTTGTCAGCGCTGCTTTCGAGGATCGCACGCCGCTATTTCTACTCACTGATGACCCATTTATTATCCGGTTCAAAGTACAGCCAGTTGTTTGGCTGGACAAGGAACACACGGTCCCTATCCGCGAGGACAATGTATGGAATACGCTCTCGTTTACAAAAGGCCATGACAAAAGTTCAGCTCAATGGACGGGGCGTGTTCGCTCAAGCCTATCAGTTATAGATAAACAGGATGGGCAATTTCTTGAACAGCTACTCCGCGCACAAGCAAGTAGCCGGCAAATTTATGCCGTTGATGAACGTGAGTATAGCCGCTTCACGACCCACACCGTTCGACGGCTCGACAAAGTTGTCACTGTATCAGTTCCACAAGATGCTGAAAACGAAGTAGCGGTTTCGCTACCTACCGCCGACATCCGAGAATCATACAAAATGCAGGCGCTTCTTGCAACTATTGGGGCAAAAATGGGCTTGCGTATCTGGTTGCCTAAGAGCGACCGCAGTTCTGTCCTGAGTGAGTGGAACGACCAACAAGGCGCTTTGCTTGATGTACTGCCGCTCAACTATGATGAAACTACCCTCCGTACTATCGAACAGATTGACGTGTTATGGCTGCGAGGCCGATCGATCGTTCGTGCATTTGAAGTTGAGCATACAACCTCGATCTATTCGGGCATTTTACGGATGGCTGACTTGCTTGCTCTCCAGCCGAATATGGATATTCGGTTACATATCGTTGCGCCTGACGAACGGCGAGAGAAAGTCTTTCAGGAAATTCGTCGGCCTGTGTTTTCGCTGCTTGAAAAAGGCCCATTATCAGAAAGCTGTACTTTCCTTGCCTATGACAACTTGCGAGAACTCGCGCAGCAGAAGCATCTTAACTACCTGTCGGATAGCGTGCTTGACGAGTATGCTGAGGAAGCAGAATGAAGGCTGTGCCAGCCGCCGAACACTACGTTGCAGCCGATCGCCCTCTGCCATAGCGATCTTATAAGTAAGAGGCATATCATGCTCATCTCGGTCTCGCATGTTTGTGGCATATCGCCGGGCGCGGTTGATCGCTAGTCGTTCGGGCGCTCTCCGTCTTATCGCGTCTTGGACTGCATTTGGCACCTCCCCACTATCGTCCCAACCTTCCGTTCTCCCGCTATGCTCCCGTGTGCTATACTATGCCTAGATGCAGTGATTGGTTAGAGGGGCCATGCCAACCGCACGACGTATTGGGCCGTATCGTTTCTACTTCTACTCCTATGATGATATTGGTGGCGAACCTCATACAGCAGCGCCGCTCCCAAACTTGTGCCAGATTTCTGCGGTAGGATGCGCAAGAACTTTGTTTGGTGCGTCCCCGCAGGAAGTGTCAAGGAGGGAGTTCATGTCGCTACAGCCACAGGCCATCTATTGCGTCCCGGAAGAAACCGCTCGGGTTGCCCAAGCGATCTTTCCTACGGGCAATCTCGTCATGCGCATGTATGACGAACTGGATATGCTCCTTAGCGATACTGATTTTGCCGATCTGTTTCCGAAAGAAGGGCAGCCGGCTGAGGCACCTGTACGTCTGGCGCTCGTCACCTTGCTGCAATTTTGGGAAGGACTCACTGATCGCCAAGCCGCCGATGCTGTGCGGACGAGGATCGATTGGAAGTATCTGTTGTGCTTGGAACTGACTGACCTTGGTTTTGATCATACCGTCTTGAGTGAATTCCGCACCCGTTTGCTTCGCCACGGTGCCGAGCGGCGCGTTTTTGATGCGGTTCTTGCGATTGCCCAAACCCGTGGTTTGTTAAAGGCTGGTGGTTATCAGCGCAGCGACTCAACGCATGTCCTGGGGGCGGTGCGTGCAATGACCCGATTAGAAACGGTCACCGAGACAGTCCGCCACGCCCTCAATACGCTGGCAACACACGCACCCGATTGGCTTCGTAGCCATACCACTCCTGATTGGGTTGACCGGTATGGCTTGCGAGCCAGTGAATATCGCTTGCCCAAAAGCCAGGCCAAGCGACAGGCTTGGGTTGAACAGGTCGGGCAAGATGGCCAAGCACTCCTCACTGCACTCTACCGCGACGCGACACCATCTGACCTACGTGGCCTGCCGGCAGTCGAAACGCTGCGTCAGGTCTGGATTCAAAACTTCGTAATGAGCGATGAGCACATATGTTGGCGGGAAAACGACAATACTCCACCGACTGGTCGCTACATCAACTCGCCCTATGACACAGAGGTACGGTATGCGACCAAGCGCCAGATCTACTGGATTGGCTACAAAATCCACCTTACCGAAAGCTATGGCGATGATCAGCCGAATCTGATCACCAACGTGGAGACAACCTCAGCGGCGGTATCGGATGATGCTGTGACCGAAAGCATTCATGCCTCGCTGGCCGAACACAAGTTGCTTCCCGACAAACACGTTGCCGATACGGGATACGTGAACTCAACGCTGTTTGTCAGCAGTCAGACCACATACGGGATCGAGCTGATTGGACCGACACGCGGTGATAACCACTGGCAGGCAAAGGACGGTGAAGGCTTCGCAGCGTGTGATTTCACCATTGATTGGGAACACCAGCAGGCGATCTGCCCGATGGGGAAGCCCAGCAACAGCTGGACACCAGCAATCGACAAGCTCAAAAACGAGGTGATCAAGATCAAGTTTGCGATGACGGATTGTCAGGTGTGTCCAAGCTGCGAGAAATGCACACGTTCAACGCCGCCACGCCGGACGATCACACTTCGGCCACAAGCGCAACACGAAGCACTGCTGGCAGGACGAAAACGGGAGAAGACCGAGCAGTATAAAGCCGAGTACGCCAAACGCGCGGGTGTAGAAGGAACTATCTCACAAAGCATTCGAACCACCGAGGTGCGGCGCGCACGCTACATCGGTCAAGCCAAGACACATCTGCAACATCTGATGAGCGCAACGATGATGAATGTGATGCGAATGCTGCGCTGGCTCGCAGAGGAGCCGAAAGCAAAAACGCCACGCTCAACGTTTGCTCGGCTCTACCAGATGACGGCTTGATTGGTATACCAGGGGATTCGCCACCAATATCATGATTGTGGAGAACCACGCCACATGCATGCTGACCGTGGCGACGTGAGTGCGAAGCTCTGGCTAGACCCAGACGTACGCGTGGCTGATAATCACGGCTATAGTCGACGAGAATTACGGGAGATCGAACGAATCGCCCGCGAGCATTTGGAGCAACTGCGTGATGAATGGGACAGATTCTGTACCGGTTCTGACAGCACCGCCTAGAGCCATCCATGTCATCGTTACAGATGATACGTTAACGGTCGATCTTGAGGATGGCCGCACGATTGCCGTCCCAATTGGATGGTTTCCGCGCCTCGCATACGGAACAGCGGCTGAACGCGCGAATGTGCAGATTACCGGGGCGGGATTTGGCGTGCATTGTCCGGATCTCGATGAGGATATTGGCGTCGAAGGATTGCTCTTGGGTAAAAAATCGACTGAAAGTCCTGCATCATTTGCTCGTTGGCTTGAACAACGACGTACGCAACAACAACCCTAAGATGCCTCATCTTTAGTCATTTTCTGCATCCAGAGACCAATTCGGCGTGCGATTGGGGCCAACACGCGCATGCAGTCCGACCGCTTCGCGCGCAAGATCGCGGGCATTTTTGGCGCATTCGCATGTGGCGCGCTCGCGGCGGCTGATGCCCAAACCGTTGGGCGGCAACAACGCAATGAGCACGACGCATTACACACCAATCCGTCTGACCATGCGACCACCTCCTTGTGTGCTTTTCCTCTCTGTACTGTAGCATGAGCAGCCTTATAACGTTGCCATGCACAACTGATACAGTTCTTCTCCATGAATGATGTTTCCGAAATAAAGAAAGCGCCATACTCATAACAGGCATGGCGCATGATTACCAGCAAACGCTGCAAACGAGGCTGCTAGGTGCCTAGCACCTCGGAGAGCTTTTTGACCTGGAAGCCCATGGCCTCAAAGCGGTCGAGGATTTGCGGTAGCGCGTCGGCGGTGGGCTGCGAGCCGCAGTGCGCCAGAATGATCGCGCCGCGCATTTTATCGGGCGGCAGGTGGCCAGTGATGCGCTCGAATAAGAATTCAGGCGACTTTGTCTCGCCAACTGAGTCGAGGCTGTCGAACGTCCAGTAGATCGGCAGAAATCCTTCGCTCTCGACCGTCTGAAGCACCTGTTTGTTGTACGCGCCGTAGGGCGGCCGGAAGAAAGGCCGCGTGGTCGCGCCGCTCGTTTCCTGCATCAACTGTTCGGTGCTGTCTACTTCTTTGCGCTGAGTCGCGTCGTCAAGTTTGCGGAAGTCGGGGTGATTGAACGAGTGATTGCCGATCTCATGGCCATCGGCGGCGATCTGGCGCACGATATCGGGATTATCTTTGATAAACTGGCCCGTCAGGAAAAACGTGATCTTAACGTTGTGCTCGCGCAGGGTCTTGAGGATCTGCGGCACCGGCGCGGAACTCGCGCCAGCATCGAGCGTCAATGCGACCCATGGCTTATCGGTGCGGCCATGCTCCACCAGGATTGGCTCACTCTGTAGCGTGCTCGTTTTTCCAGCGACCTGCGGCACGATCAGTGCGCGGCCCACCGCAGGCTCGCTGGTCAGTTCGTTGTAGTGCTGGATGAGATCGGGCGTGCTGCCGCTCTTTGTCGCAATTGATTCGAGCGTATCGCCATCTGCGACGGTGTACCCTTCATAGCCAGTGACCTGCGGCTCCGGCGTTGGCGAAGGCGCTCGTGTCGCGGTTGGCACATCGGTTGGCACCGCAGTCGGCGCTTCCGTCGGGCATGCTGGTTGGTTCGACAGTTGGCATGCTCGTCGGCGCAGAAGCGGCTGCAAGCGGCAGATTGACTGTGTGGTCGGTCGGCGCACTTGTTGCGGGCGCTGGCCCTGCGGTGCAGGCGGCGAGGAGCCAACTGCTATCGCCGCAATGATCATGATCGACAGTGGTGCGTGTCGTTTGAATAATTGATTGTTCATATCAGGGAATAACAAGTTTCTGATCGATCCGTAATGCATCGGCTTGCTTGGCCGTGAGATTATTGGCATTCAGCAACGCCTCGACACTCACGTCGAACTTTTCCGCGATGCTACGCAGCGTATCGCCTTTTTTCACCGTATACGTGCGCTGTTTTGGCGCTTGTGTCGGTGCACGGCGGTGGCTCTGTCGGCGGCGGCTTCGGTCGGCGGCACTGCAGTTGGTTCAGCAGTTGCTGTCGGCGCTTCGGTCGGCGCGGCCGTTGCCGTTGGTGCCGCAGTTGGCGCTTCGGTTGGCGCGGCTTCAGTGGCCTGTGCTGCCGCGGTTGGTGCTTCCGCCGGCATGACGGTTGCAGTCACTTGAGTTGATGTAGTCACCGGCGTGGTCAAACCAAGCGTATCACTGACCGTTGCCGTGTCACCTGCGAGATTAGGATTTACAAAAGCTAACTCGCCACTATCCATGCCTGAAACCGGCAGCACTAGCGTTAAATTGCCAATTTGCACGTCATCGATGTTGTTACGTGCCAGCAGCACCACACTTGCCACCGCGATCACGAACACTGCTGCTGCGCCAACATAGAACTGCCGGGCAGACAAGCGCGGGATCAGCAGCCGCAGGATTGCGGCACCGATGACTGGCAGCACCAGCGCAAAAAGAAGTAGGAGCAAAACGATTGTTGATGACATGATAATTTGTGATTGCCTGTAGGGGCGAAGCATGTTATTTGAGCGACATGCTTCGCCCCTACATAATTATGTTACCGTTCAACGAGGTGCACGACAGTAACACCATTGCCGCCTTCTTTGCCACCGCTGCCGAATGAGGCAACCAGTGGATGGCCTCCGACGGTGTCGCGCACGACCTGCCGCAGCGCGCCGGTCCCCTTGCCATGAATAATTTGCACTGACGGCATGCCCGCCAGATAGGCGTCGTTCAAGTAGCGGTCGAGTTTGTCATGCACCTTCGGCGGCCCGCCACCCGCGAATATCAAACGACATGCTCACATCCGGAACTGGCGGAAGTGACGCGCGTGCCGGTGCCTCGCGGCGTGTTTCACGGCGCTGGCGCTCGACCTTCTCACGACGCAGTTCGCGCAAATCGGCCTGCATGCGGAAGCCGCCAACCTGCACTTCCGCCGTTTGATCTTCTTCGTCAATCGAGAGTACCTCGCCTGTGAGTCCAATCGAGCGCACCTGCACAGTATCACCGATCTGAATTGGGCGCGGCTGTGAAGGCTGGGCCGCAGCGGGCGCGGCAGGCACGACTCGGCGCGCGCCAGGTGCTTGCTCTGGCACGGTGGCACGCACTTCTTGCAGTCGCTGCTCAGCTTCGGCCATCCATTGGCGCGTCACCGACACCGAGCCGACTTCATCACGCAGGCGGCGCAACTGGTTACGGACTTCGCGTAGTTCGTTGTCGATCTGGTCACGGGCGGCCTGCCACTCGATCTCGCGCTGATGCTCGAATTCGCGCAACTCGTCAGCCAAACGATCACGGTACTTTTCCGCATCTTCGCGCAGTTGAGCCGCGCGATTCTGTTCGGCTGTGGCGGCCTCGCGCTCATTGCGAATGCCTGCCAGCAGATCTTCAACCTGTGCTTCTTCGTGAGACATCGTGCCGCGCGCCTGCTCGACCAGCGCTGGATCAAGCCCCAGCCGCGTGGCGATTGCCAGCGCGTTCGAGCGGCCCGGAATGCCGATTGTCAGCCGGTAGGTCGGCGCGAGCGTCTCGACATCGAACTCAACTGATGCATTTTCGACGCCCTCGGTAGTGTAAGCGAACGCCTTCAACTCGGCATAATGGGTTGTGGCAATGCCAAGCACGTTCAGGTCGAGCAGCCGCCCGATGATCGCGCGAGCGAGCGCCGCGCCTTCCACTGGATCGGTGCCTGCGCCAAGCTCGTCCAGCAGCACCAGCGCCGGACCTTCCGTTTCCGTCCAGTCGATCTCCTCACCGCGCATCAGCCGCTCGCGATCAATCGGCTCCTCTAACGCCTTCAGAATGCGAATGATGTTGGTCATGTGCGACGAAAACGTAGAAAGGCTTTGCTCGATGCTTTGTTCATCGCCGATGTCAGCGAAGATCTGCTGAAATACCGGCAGCCGCGACGGTGCCTGCGCGGGAATGTGCATGCCAGCCTGCGCCATAAGCGCCAGCAGTCCGGTAGTTTTCAGAGCAACGGTTTTTCCGCCCGTATTGGGGCCGGTAATCAGCAGCAGCCGAAATTCGCCGCCCAGCCACAGGTCAGTCGGTACTACCGTGCGTTGATCGAGCAGTGGGTGGCGGGCCTGGGTTAGTGTGACGACCGATGACGGATCACTGACCACAGGCTGACTATCGGTGGTCAGCGGTCGGTGATCGGTGGTCGTTTCAACGATCTCCGGCTCCACACAGTTCAATGCATCGGCATAGCGCGCCATGGCCAGCGCCAGATCGATCACGGCCAGCGTTTCCACGCCGCCGATGATCGCCGCAGCCTGCATGCCGATCCGCTCCGACAACTCGGCCAGAATGCGCGCAACCTCTTCTTCTTCCGCGCTTTGCAGTTCGCGCCAGCGGTTGTTTTGCTCCACCACCGCCATGGGTTCGACATACAGCGTGGACCCGCTCGAAGATTGATCGTGGACCAGGCCGCGCACTGCTCGACGATGTGATGCTTTGACTGGCACAACGTAGCGCCCGTTGCGGATCGTAATAATCGGCTCCTGCAATGCGTCACTGTATTGCGAGTTGCTAATCATGCTTTGCAAGCGGTCTTGCAGGCGCTGAAACGCGATTCGTACCTCGCTGCGCAGCCGGGCAAGCTGCGGGCTGGCGCTGTCCAGCACCGTGCCGTCCTCGCCCACCGTGCGAGTGATCGCATCCTCGATCTCGGGTAGATTGGGCAGATCAGAGCCAATCTCATAAAAAATGGGCATGCGCTCCGGCTCAAGCTGCCGCAGCGTGCGCCGCAACTGCCGGGTGCTTGCCAGCGTCGCGGCAATTTCAAGGAACGTCCCGGCATCAAGCACGCCACCCCGCTCGGCGCGTCGGGCTGGCCCGCGCACATCGCGCGCCCCGCCAATGCTCACATCGGGCTGCTCGTTCAGCAATGTGCGCGCCTCGGCAGTGCGCCGCAACCGGAAACGTACTTCAGCAACGTCAGTGCTTGGCAGCAGCGCCATGGCAAGTTCGCGGGAGGCAGAGAACGAGACGTAGCGAGCTAAACGCTCGAGAACCGGTGGAAATTCAAGTGTTTCAAGTGTTTGTTGATTTATCGGCATTTATTGTGTCGTAAAAATAATATCAGCTTCGCGCGGCAGTACAGGCCGTACCGAGCTATAAATAAGTGGCAAAATATAATCGCGAAAATATGGCAGCAGGAATGATGTACGGATGCGCGTTTGCAGGAACCCAATAACAGGAAAATTGATCGAGCCAGCTACATCACGATCAATAAACAATTTTGCCAGCACAATCGCGAAGATTCCCAGAAAGAGCGACCCTAACACAAGCCCAAGCAAGCTGCCAACGATACGGTCAACGAAATCAAGGCTGGCGGGCATGCGCGCGTAACGAAACGTGTACAACCCAGCAACCAGCAACAGCAAAAAACTTATCAACAGAATGATCGCGAAAGCGGTGATCTGGCCTACTTGTGGCGTTGACGCAAAGCGGCGGCGAAAGAAATCGCCTACAATGAGAAAGTACAAACTTGCGAGCACAATGCCAACGTAAAACGCGACAATAGCAATAATCAGTTTAATTGTGCCCTGGAAAAATCCAAGCGCGAGGCCACCAAGCAGCAGCAAGATAAAAACAATATCGATCAGATTCATGCAAGCTCTCCACGTCCACACAGCAGCTCTTCAGCCACTCCACCATTATAACATGTCCGTTTACAGCGTGTGCCCGCTGCCAAGCAGCCGCCCTTCTGCGAAGCGCGTAATGCTCAGTGGCGCAATGTCGAGCGAGGATGCGCTCCCGGTCGTGATGTATTCAGCGACGAGCATGCCGGCGGCGGGCGAGTGCATGAGCCATGCCCGCTGAAGCCGCACGCGCAGACGAACCCCGCCAAACCTGGCACTGGCCCGATCACCGGGTGTGCGTCGGGCGTCATCTCGTACAGTCCGGTCCTTCCATCCGCCAGCGCAATGTCGTGCAGCGCTGGCAGGCGGTGGCGCGCATGTCGCAGCACCTCCGCGCCAAACGCCTGGTCGAGCGTGAAGTCCTCCACGCCAAGTTGCTCGCCATCCGACATTGCCAGCAGCACGGCGTCGCCGTCCGGACGGAAGTGAAAGCCGGTCGTCTCGTCAATCGTCAGCGGCGCGCTGCGTGGCACGGATGGGCATGGCGCAGTGGTGAACACCTGGCGCTTGAGTGGCGCGACGAGCAGCGTCACGCCCACCATGGCGGCAATGATGGATGCATGCGGCCCGGTTGCATTTACCACCCAATCAGTCTCAATCCGCTCGTCGGCGGTCTGTACGGCGACCACGCGCCGCGACGCACCATGGCCAGTTGTTTCTACGCCGATAACTTCGGCATGCTCGATAATTTGCACGCCCAGGCGCTGGGCCTCGCGGGTGTAGGCTTGTACAGCCAGCGGCGGGCGGCCATAGCCGTCGGCAGCGCAGAAGGCCGCGCCAAGCACGTCATCGCTGTTGAGAAATGGCCAGCGGCGTACTACTTCGTCGTGGTCGAGCAGTTCGACTGGCACGCCCCAGCCCTGCTGTTGTCGCGCTTTGGCCTCGATGCGCTCCAGCGATTCCGCGCTCAGCGCAAGATACACGTAGCCATGCTGCTTTGCATCAATCTCGTTGCCAAACTCCAACAGCGTCGGCAAACTGAGTTGCGACATGCGGGCGTTGATTTCAGTATCGAACTGCTGCCGGAAGCCGCCTACTCCCTTGGCGCTGCTGCCGCCGCCGACTGTGCCACGCTCCAATACCACTACATTCGTGCAACCCGCGCGCGCAAGGTGCATAGCGACGCTCATGCCGATCACACCAGCGCCAATGATAACTACGTCTGCATTCATTACTGTTTCTCACTCTATAAAAGCAGCAGGAGGAACAGGCAACATCTGCTTTCCTCCTTCTGGCTTCATCCTTCTGTTTTATCATGGGCGGCAAAGTTTTTCCGCCACGGCCCACATCTGTCGATGAACAACTGCATCAGCGCTTCCTCAGCCTGCACCGTGTGCGACAGATCGTGCGCGGCCCAGTGATTGAGCAATTCGCGCAACGTCACTTGTCCAAGCTCGGCATGGGTGGCCTGCCGATCCAGATCGGCGGCGCTGACTTCCGTCAGCTTGGCAAGATTGGCTGTCCGTAGTTGCGCGAATAGTGTCGCCATGTCAATTGGCGATATGTTGCTATCAAATGTGCTGCCCTGCGCTGCGGGTCGAACCCGGAAAAATCCTGGCCGCTCATGAACGCTTGTATGCGCATCGGGAACACGTACTGCTCAGTGTCGATCAGGTGCTGAAGGCATTCCGAGCGCGGACCATTCGCCGGGCGCGGCGGGGCGCTGAAGCAGGTCGGCTGGCACAGTCTCGGTCAGTTGAAGCCAACGCAGCGGCGTGGTGGCTAGCACTGCGCGGATCGAGGGAAGTAGATCGCTCATGGGTGTCACCTTTGCATAGCTTGCCAACAAAAACGCAGAGCACATGGAGATTATACATGCAATCTCCATGTGCTTTGTATTGCCGTCATGCTACGTTAGGGTTGGATCGTCTTCACGCCCAATCCGTCGAAGATGACCTGCCCGCTGTACTGCCGCGTCGGGTCGGCCTCGCGCACGGTCATGCCGACTAGCTGCACCGGGTAGTTCACGCCTGCTGGCAAGTTTACCTCGATGTACTGCCAGCCGCTCCATGTCATGCGCGGACCTTCAAGATCGATTGGCGTGCCGTCGGCAGCCTGGAGATTGAACACAAGATGCTCGCCCTGATCGGTGCCATGCACCCACGCGCCGACGGTCAGCACCTCGCCTGGCAGGGCCATTGGCGGGTCGATCTTTGCGGTGGCCGTGCGCGGATCTGTGGATTGCGCGAAGTTGTACTGCATCTGCAAGCCCTGGCCACTCTGGCCTGGCCCTGGACCAACCGCGCCCTCCGCGTTGCCGCCGACGTACGACCAGCCGGTCAAATCTTCAAATTCCGCTGCCACAATGCTTTGGAGACCAACAAAAATCGGGAACATGGTGGTGTAGCCGCCGACGCTGATCGATACAATGGTTGATCCATGCTCAACTTTAGGTGTGACCTGAAACACCTCAGGACTAATCGGTGCGATATCGACAATCGATTGATCGTAGTTCAGCGATACATCGCGCGCCTCGATGCTGGTCGCCTGCTCATCTTCGGCGTAGCCAGTCACGCCAAAGAAGCCCGGGTCGCTGCCCGCATTGAGCGCCATGCCTGCCGATGACGCAGCAATGCGTGCGAGATAGCCGAGCACCGTCACGGAGTAGCCGTCGCTCTGCTTGCGGCCCGCTGGCCCGTCGCCATGGGCCAGCACCCATGCGGTGCCGGGCTGCCCGGCGCGGAACACGCCACCTGGCTCAAACGTGCCATTGGCTGGCGTAGTGGACTCCCATCCAAGCTTGTCAATCGGAGCGGGTCCATAGTTTTCGTCGAAACCCTTGGCGATCAGCGTGCGCGACAGGCCGGGGAACACCTGATTGGCGGTTTCGTTCACTGCCGGGAGCACGCGCAGACCATGCAGTTGGCCGCTGCCGGGCGTGGCGATGATGCCAATCGCGTTGGGCACCGGGCGCTCAAAACCGTTTGACGGGTGGTTTACGACTTCCGCGCCAGCGTCGCCCGGCTTGCGGGCCAGCATCGTAGATGAGCCGCCACCATCTAGATTTATCGCATTAAACGCACCAATCTGCTGCATCAGTCCGGCCAGTTCGCGCAGTGTCAGGCCACGGCTGCCACGCTGCCGCCCGTTCACGGTCATGAGGAACATCGTGTGACCGTCGGCGGAAAAGCCGATCGCTGAGCGCGGGTCGGACTTGTCGTCCGGCACATCCTGCACTTGACCATCGCGCACCAGTACCGTTTTACCGCCGACCGCGATCTGGAACGGCGCGGGCGCATTGGTCCATGGCCAGTACGTAACCGAAACAGGATCGCCAATATTGAGCGCGGACAAAATTTGCGCGCCGTCCTCACGCCCCACCAGCACAATCGCGTCAGGCGCAATCCAGCCGGCCCCCGCGAACGGCTCTTTACCAACTACCACACCGTTCTGCACCGTGACCTCAAAGACGCCATGCGCGCCTTCGACGGCGCGGGCACGCGAGGCCGGCCCCCACACGGTGGTATACACGCCGATGCAGCCTGCCGAAATGTTATGCTGGTTCAGGCCGTTGAGCGGCTGACTGCCACTCGGCAACTGCACCGTACCGTTGACGTTCATGTTGGCGATGCGGCCCACACCATCCTGACCGATGCCCGCCGCCTGATCCCAGTTCCAGATCGGCCCTTTCAGCACCTGCCCGTCTGACACGGCGACGCCGTAGGGCGCGTTGGTGTGATAGATATCGAAGAAGTCGCCATTCACGCCCGCAATCGCGCCACTGTTCGTAACCATCTGCGACACCGGCTGCGCGGCGGCCAGCGGCCCTGAATCAAGTAGTTTGACTGACAGCTTGGGGTTGGTGATATCGACGGAAAGGAATTCACCCTCAACTGGCCCGCGCGCCGTTCCCTGCCAGAAGGTCGTGAGTTGGACACCCGGCCCGATTGGCGTCGAGCTTTGCGACCAACCAGCGGCTTGCGGTGCAGCAACGGCGCTGGCATGCGGGGCAATGCGGAGCGGCAGCAGTGGAAGCAGGCATACGAGCGAAGCGAGCAGAAGCAGTCCCATGCGGCGGCGCAAAGCGTGACAAGTCATGATGCAAAGCCCTCCAGAAATGATCAACGCCGCGTGTATTACGTGTATCAAATGTTGTCACTGTAGCGTAGAAGCGCGCCAAATACAAGATGCTAAAGATTACAGATTTGTAAACACATGATGACGGACGAACGACTATATCACCTCGTTGCGTCCAATTGCCCAAACTTCAGCGCCCATGCTATACTGAAAGTAATTGCATGGACAATAGAATGCAGTCATGCGCGCCTCCACGCGGCCTGATTGCCTGAACCCCAGAGAGGAGCCACGCCCGTGAAAGCCGTTGTGATGGCAGGGGGTGAGGGCTCGCGCCTACGGCCCCTCACAATCAATCGCCCGAAGCCCATGGTGCCGCTCGTTGACCGCACGGTTATGGAGCATATCATCGAGTTGCTCAAAATTCATGGCATTACCGAGATCGTGATCACCGTGCAGTACCTCGCCAATGTCATTCAAGATCATTTTGGCGACGGATCCGGGCACGGTGTGCATATTGAGTATTCGCTCGAAGAGCAGCCGCTCGGCACGGCGGGCAGCGTCAAGAACGCTGAAAAGTTGCTGCAAGAGCCGTTCATGGTCATTTCTGGCGATGCGCTGACCGACTTCAATCTGTCGGAAATCATTGCCGCGCACGAAGAAAGCAAGGCCATGGCGACGATCACGTTGACGCGCGTGCCGAATCCGCTGGAGTTTGGCGTGATCATTGTGAACGAGCAGGGCGACGTGCAGCAATTCCTGGAGAAGCCAAGCTGGGGCGAAGTGTTTTCTGACACGGTCAACACCGGTATTTATGTACTCAACCCCGACGTGTTCAAGCACATTCAGCCGGGCGTCGTCACCGACTGGTCCAAAGATGTCTTTCCCAAGATGCTGCGCAAAAATGACCCACTGAAGGGCTATATCGCGGACGGCTACTGGACCGATGTGGGCACGATCGAGGAATACATGCGCGCCAATCACGACTACATGCTCGGCAAGCTCAATCTGCCGCGCGTGGGCTACGAGGAGCGGCCCGGTGTGTGGATCGACCGCGATGCCGAGATTGCGCCCGACGCGCAGTTGCACGGCCCGATCTATCTCGGCCATGGTGCCAAGATTAAGGGCGGCGTGATCATCCATGGCCCGTCGGCCATCCGCGACTTCACCGTGGTGGATGCCCGCGCGACAATTGACCGCTCGATCTTGTGGCGCAACTCGTATATCGGCGAGCGTGCCGAGCTGCGCGGCGCGATTGTGATGCGGCAGTGCAATATCAAGAGTCGCGCGGTGCTGTTCGAGGGCGCGGTGATTGGCGACCAGACGATCATCAACGCCGGGGCAGTGATTGGTGCGAACGTCAAGATTCTGGCCGAGCAAAGAGATCGACGAAGGCGCGACCATCACCAGCAGCATCATCTGGGGTTCGCAGGGGCGGCGCGTGCTGTTTGGGCGGGCCGGTATCACTGGCCTGGTCAATATCGATCTGACGCCGGAGTTCTGCGCCAAGCTCGGCGCGGCCTTTGGCGCGACGCTGTCGCGCGGCTCCACAGTGATCATGAACCGTGATGCCCATTATGCGTCGCGCATGCTCAAACGCGCGATGCTTTCCGGGCTGCCGTCGGCGGGCGTCAACGTGGATGACTCCCATAGCGTGCCCATGCCGGTTGCGCGCTACACCACCTACGCTAATGGGGCGAGTGGCGGCATCCATGTGCAACTTTCGCCCTTCGACAGCCGCGTGGTTGACATCCGCTTCTTCGATGCTGCTGGCCTCGACATCGACACGGCTACCGAGCGCAAAATTGAGGGCATCTTTTTCCGTGAGGATTACCGGCGCGCCTATCTTGATGAGATCGGCCGCATCGGCGATGCCGAAGACGTGGAGCAGAAATATAGCGAAGCGTTCCTGGGCGCGATCCGCCAGGAAGTCAAGCAGGACATGGCGCATGATTTTCAGGTGGTCGTGGACTATGCGAACGCCAACACCTCCAGCATTTTGCCGAATATCCTGCGGCGGATGGAGGTAGACGTTGTGGCGTTGAATTCCAACCTTGACGATCGACTGACATTCCAGACATCGCAGCGCTTTGAGGAAGGCATGGATCGGCTGGCGCGCATCATGCCAGCGCTTAGCGCGCATCTTGGCGCGCGCCTTGATACCAGTGGTGAAAAGCTGTTTCTGGTAGACAACACCGGGCGCCGCTTGCCGGGCATGCAGGCGCTTGCCGCACTGACCGCCCTGTCTATGGCAGTGACCAACGGCGGCACGGTGGCGGTGCCAGTGACTGCGCCGTTGGTTTTTGAGCAAATTGCGCAGCGCTATGGCGGCACAATCGTCAGGACGCGCGCCACGCTGTCAGTGCTGATGCGCACCGCCGCCGACAACCGCGACATGCTGCTACTGGGCGACGGTAACGGCAGCTACATCTTTCCCAACTTCTACCCGATCGCCGACGGCATGTTCACACTGGTAAAGCTGATGGAATTGCTGGCTTTGCGCGGTGTGTCATTTGCCGACATTATCAACGACCTGCCGCCCTACCATATGAGCCAGACGCGCGTGCCGTGTCGCTGGGAGTACAAGGGCAAAGTCATGCGTATTTTGAACCAGCAGTACCACGAGCGGCGGCTGGATCAGATCGATGGCGTCAAGATCGACCTGGGCGATGAATGGGTGCTGATCTTGCCAGACCCGGACAGCCCATTCTTTCACATCATTGCTGAAGGCAGCAGCGATGATCAGGCGCGCATCTTGACTGAAAAATACGCTGGTCTGGTGACTGGCCTTCAATAACAGCCGCTCATGCTATAATCCGCCCCATGCTCACATCACGTGTACAACTTTTTTTGTTGGGCGTGGCGGCGCTGCTGCCGCTGCTCGGCATGGCCGTGCTGTTGTGGCGGCGCTTCTACCGCGAGGATACCGACAACACTGCGCGGCGGGTAGTCAAGAACAGCGCGGTGCCCACGGTGGTGCGCTTGATCATTCGCGCGATCGACATGGCGTTCGCGCTGGTGCTGTACCGCTTGCTGGACGCTGGGCCAATCGGTCAGTACGACCTCGCCGCGCTACTGGTGGTGCAATACCTCGGCACGTTTGCCGATTTTGGTCTTGGCACGCTGCTGACCCGCGAAGTGGCGCGCCGCCCCGCTGAGGCCGAACGCTTTTTTGGTACCACGCTGATCATGCGCTGGGGCTTCGCGCTGCTGGCCTTTCCAGCGGCCTTTGCGATCATCGGCATGTACGGCGGCATTGCGGCGCTTGTACCGGGCGCACAGTCGCTCAGCGCCGATGGCGCGGCGGCCATCCTCATTCTGTGCCTCACGTTGCTTCCTTCGGCATACAACAATGTCGTCACAGCAGTGTTCACGGCCCGCGAGCGCCTGGAAGTCCCAGCGGCGGTTGAGTTGGTTACGCAAATTATGAGCGTGTTTCTGCGTGTGAGCGTGCTGTTGGCTGGCTGGGGCGTAGTTGGCCTGGCATGGGCAGCCGTCGCCACAACAACGCTCACGGCATTCATCATGTTATTCTTGCAGCTGCGGCTGCTGTTTGCGCCGACGCTGACATGGAACAGCGCGTTTGCGCGTAGTTTGCTGCGGCCCGCCTTTCCGCTGCTGTTGAATAGTTTGCTGATCAACGTTGCTTTTTCGTTCGATGCGTTCATCCTGCGCGCCTTTGGCAGCGATGTCACGGTGGCGCAGTACCGCATGCCGTACCGCATTATCAACGTGGCGCTGATTCTGCCGCCAATTGTAACCAGCGCGATCTTTCCGATCATCTCGCGCTACGCCGAAGATAACCGGGCGGCGCTCAACCGCGCCTATCGCTTGACGTTACAGGTGCTGTTGCTGGCCGCCTTCCCGATTGCCGTCGGCTCCACCGTGCTGTCGTACGATTTGGTGCGGCTGTTTACCGGGCGCGATGCCGGGCAATTCCTGCCAGTTTCGCATCAAGCATTGTCAATTCTGATCTGGTTCTTGCCGCTTTCGTATCTCAACGGTCTGACGCAGTATGTGCTGATCGCGCTTGGTCGGCAAAGCAGCATTACGCGCGGGTTCGCGGTCATGGCCGCGTTCAACTTTGTCGGCAACCTGTTGCTCATTCCATGGTTCGGACTGTACGCGGCATGTGTGCTGACTATTCTGTCGGAGGTGGTGCTGTATGCTATGTTCTTGCCGCTGCTGCGTCGTGAGCACTGTGTGCCGCCGATTGGCGCAGTGGCGTGGCGCCCCGCAGTCGCCGCGTTGCTGATGGGCGCGGCCATGCTGGCAATGTATCCGATCGGCTGGCTGGCTGCGGCGGCGATTGCGCCGTTTGTGTATGGCGTAGCGCTGTTTTTGCTCGGCGCGTTTGGCGCGGAGGAGCGGGCACTGGCGCGCCGCGTGCTGGGCAGAGGTGCGTGAGCAATAGCGTCATGAAGCGATGTAAAGAGCTTCACCGCCATCTTAACAAACTCTCACTTAACAAACTCTCACTGTATTGCTGAGAGCGTTATGCTATACTAAGTGATAAGAAATACACATGAGTGAGGCACATGGATACAACATCACAAAGCAGTAAATCATTGCTTCCGGGCATGAGCCGCGCTGCTGCGATATGGCGGCAGGTGTGGCCCATACTACGGCAGGTGCTCGGCTGGTTCTTCATCGTGCTGGGCCTGCTTGGCATTGTGCTGCCGGTGCTACAGGGCGTGCTGTTTTTGATGATTGGCATTGCGCTGGTTGGGCGCCGCAACGTGCTCATTCGCTGGGCGGCGGTGCGTTTCAAGCAGTTCGTGCGGCGCTGGGCCGCGCTCGACATGCCGCTGGTTGGCTGGCTCGGTCGGCTGGCGCTGCAGGCGCAGCAAGAAACCTCGCGGCGGCGGCGGCAAGTACACTGGTGGCGCATGGAGCGCCGCGCCCGCGCCGTAGAGTGTCGCCTCGTGACGAACTATGAGTATGATTCAACTAACGAGTAAGCTCGTCGCTTGTGATGTAAACGTGCAGACAACGAGGTCTGTGATAATACAACCTTTCTTTGCAGCAGCAACTCAATGAGGAGATGTAGCTATGCGACTTTCAGATTCGACTTTTTTTAGTAATCAACAGCGCCAATTCGAAGTCGCGGCTGACCTGCTCGGCCTTGATGAGGGATTGCGCAAGGTGCTGCGCGTGCCGCAGCGCGAACTGACAGTCACGTTTCCGGTGAAAATGGATGATGGCCGCATCGAGGAGTTCACCGGCTTTCGCGTGCATCACAACATCACGCGCGGCCCGGCCAAGGGCGGCTTACGTTACCACCCGCTGCTGTCTGTTGATCAGGTGCGCGCCCTGGCCATGCTCATGACTTGGAAGTGCGCGGTGGTCAACATTCCATTTGGCGGTGCCAAGGGCGGCGTGATTGTAGATCCCAAGCAGCTTTCACGCAGTGAGCTTGAGCGCCTGACGCGGCGTTTTACCACTGAGATTGCTATTTTTATTGGTCCTGATAAAGATATTCCTGCGCCTGATGTGGGTACCACGCCCGAGATCATGGGCTGGATCATGGATACCTATTCCATGCACGTCGGCCACACGGTGCCGGCGGTAGTAACGGGCAAACCCGTCAACATTGGCGGCTCGTTGGGGCGCAACGGCGCAACCGCGACCGGCCTGGTCTACATGCTGCGCGAGGCGGCGGATGCGCTGAGCTTCGATGTGACTGGCGCGCGCGTCGCAATTCAGGGTTTTGGCAATGTCGGTGCAACATGCGCGCAGATTCTTGAGGAGCTTGGCGCAAAGATCATCGCCGTCAGTGACAGCCGCGGTGGTCTGTTTAACGCCAAAGGTTTGTCGATCAGCGACGTGTGCGCATATCATGAGCGCGAGAGCACGGTTGTTGGCTTTCCTGAAGCCGATGCTATTACCAATGCAGAATTGCTGGAGTTGCCATGCGACATGTTGGTACCAGCCGCGTTGGAAAATCAGATCACGGTTGAGAATGCCGAGCGCATTCAGGCGCGCATTATTGGCGAGGCGGCCAACGGCCCCACAACGCCCGATGCCGACGCCATTTTGTACGAGCGCGGTATTTTCATTATTCCTGACATTCTGGCGGGCGCGGGCGGCGTGACTGTCAGTTACTTCGAGTGGGTGCAGGGTTTGCAAGAGTTCTTCTGGACCGAACGCGAGGTTAACGCGCAGCTTGAGCGGGTGATTGTTCGCGCGTTTCGCCATGTGTTGAGTATAGCGCAAGAGCGGCGCGTAGACATGCGCACGGCGGCGTACCTGATTGCGGTTGATCGTGTCGCTGATGCGACCATGACGCGCGGTATTTACCCGTAAATGGCACATGAGCGCAGGAAGCTTGGCAATTTTGGGGAGCAGGCGGCGGCGCATTACCTGCTGCGGCAAGGCTACACGATTGAAAATCGCCAATGGCGTGGCACGGGCGGCGAGCTTGACCTCGTGGCGCGGCATGGCACGACGCTGGTGTTTGTGGAAGTGCGCACCCGGCGCGGTGATTCCGCTGGCTCAGCCGAGGAGTCGGTTGGCCGCGCCAAGCAAGGCCGGCTCATAGCTCTGGCATATGCCTATCTGGAAGCGCATGCCATCGCGCCTGAGGTCGAATGGCGCATTGACGTCATTGCAATAGACGTGGACCGCGCCGGGCGCGTGGCGCGGTTGTCCCACATCCCCTACGCTGTTGAAGCGTAATACGGCGAAGCTTTGATCCTGTGCGCGTGGCGCAAGGCAACCACACAGGCTTATGATGACATTGTCGTCCTCTGGAATGGTTCCAATAGGGTTACGTGCGGTCTTGTGCTTGAAGGAGCGTACGCAGTGCTGCATTCACCGCTTCATCAGTGGGAAAGGCTGCGCGTACATCTGGCTCCAACAGCGCCAGATTCGTTCCAGCTTGATAGCGATGATAATACTTCCCTCGCACACCCTGCGCGAACACCTCCGGACCATATTCTGGTCGCATATTATCATCTTGTTCGTTGTGAGAATTCAGGATTCATAAGCGCGTTTCTCTGCACGAGTTGCAAATCGTGCGCTAATAATGCGTGTTTTGTTATCATGCTCTGTATGAACGACGACGAGCAAACGGTTTTGACGTGAAATACCGAATGTAACCTCGCGCTCTTCGTCATCTGAGTGGTCAGGATCAGGGGCAGTAATGGCCAAAGGATCATTGAACACTGTTGCCGCTTCAGGAAACGTAACTCCGTGTTTACGAAGGTTAGTTTCAGCTTTATTAGGATCCCACTCAAACTCCATGACGGTAGTATAACAAAGATGGGATGGTGAAACAAGCATGTGTACCAGTGTAATGTTACTCATTTTGGTTCTTGGTTCTGGTAGCTTTGTTACATAATTCAAAAAGTTAATCTGTTTACACTTTTGTCATCATGAACGCATAGCAGCAATGCTTACTTATGCGTCCGCTGTGAGTTGTGCCGCGTCTGTATCAGCTATAAAGTGCCATTCGCTACGTCATGGCCTTGTTCCTGAGAGGTGATACCTGCGTTGACAACAGTATCTCATGGCCAATCTGCCGACGAACGTACTGGCTGTGGTATAATCGCCATTTGAACGAACGCGACGGACTGGAGGGCGTGTGGGCTACTCACTCGCGCTGGGGCCGTTCCATCCTTTCTGGCGTGGGCCACAGCGCTTCGTGCTGAACATCGATGGTGAACATGTCACCGATGTGCAATATTCCGACGGGTACAATGAGCGCGGCTGCGCAGAGCGGCTGACCCGTCTTGATCTTCCTCAAGCGCTTCATCTCGTTACACGCATCTGCGGGGTCTGCTCATTCGCACATTCTCTGGCGTTTTGCCAGGCTCTGGAGCAGTTGTGTGGCATTGCCGTGCCAGAGCGGGCTGCGTACTTTCGTATTGTTACGGCGGAATTCGAGCGCATTGTCTCACATCTACAGACAGCGGCGGCGATTTTAGAAGCTCTCGGCATGGAACAACGCGCGTCTGCGCTGGTCCAGATCCGCGAGGTGGCGCTTCATATGCAGAAGCTCTTCAGCGGCGGGCGCGTTATTCCCGACATGTGTCTGCCCGGTGGCATCAAGCGCGATGTCACATCGCAGCGCGTCGAGGAATTGCTGGTTGTGCTGCTCAAGCTGAACCGCGTGCTGTACCAGGAGACTGATGAGTTGGTGGAGCACCGCGCCCTCCTGGGCCGCACCGTTGGTGTGGGCACGCTGCCACGCGCCGCCGCCGAGCAATTTGGTGTGCGTGGGCCGCTTGGGCGGGCCGCGGGCGTAGCGCGCGACGCGCGGATTGACCACCCGTATGCTGCATACGGCCAGCTGGATGTACGCATCACTATGCAGGAGGGCGGTGATGTATACGCGCGGCTCATGCTGCTGCTGCTGGAGTCGCTGGAGTCGATCCGGCTGGCCGAGCAGGCGTTGCAAGAGTTGCCGGAAGGCGCATGGCAGGGCGCGTTCCCCGATGAACTGCGGACCGGGCAGGGCAGCGGTGTGGTGGAAGCACCACGTGGTCTGCTACGCTACACACTTGAAAGCGATGGCCGCAAGCTCACACAGGTGCGGATCGATACGCCCCGGCAGATCGACCGGCTGCTTGCGCGGACGTTGTTGTCCGGCGCATTGATTGATAACATCATGCCGATTGTGGTGTCGTGCGATATTTGCACGGCATGCGCTGAGAAGTAATTGTGATACTCTTCATCTTTGCGCCCATTCTTGTAGCAGCGTTGCTGTGTCTCGCGTTGAATCAGCGGGTGCCGACGCGCATGCTTGGCGTGCTTGGCGCGCTGGCCTGCTTTGGTTCGGCGGGTGTGTTGCTGGGCGCGCCAGATTGGCAGGCGCTCGCTCTACAACGCCAACCATGGGCGGTGATCGGTGACCAGACGATCTGGCTGGCGCTGAGTTTTGATCAATTCAACTGGCTGTTTGCGCTGCTTGTTACTGGCGGCGGCGGGCTGGCGCTGCTGAGCCTTGCGCTGACGCTGCCGGTGACGTTGCGGGGCTTTGGTGGTTTGTTTGCCGCGCTTCTGCTAACGCTGCTGGCCGCTTTGGCCGGGCTGGCGGTGCAAGATCTCACGCTGCTGCCATTTGTGTGGACACTGGTCGCTATTTTGAGCTTCAGCGCGCTGCGAGCCAGTGGTGCCTACACTGTGATGGGCATGCCAGTTGGCTTGCTGGCCGGTCTGACGAGCGGTCTGGTGTTCCTTGGTGTGACGTTGACGCTGCCGCACGAGCCGGGCGCTATGCCTGATGGACTTGCGTGGGCCGGGCTGCTGCTGGCAGTGCTGGCGGTGACGGGCGCGCCGCCGTTCCATACAGCTGTTGACGAAGTTGCAGCCGCGCCAGCTGGCATTGCCGGGCCGCTAATCGCGCTTGGGCTGCCACTGCTTGGTGGCATAACGCTGCTGCATGCGGCAGGAGCCGGGCCGCTTCCGCCAGCGTGGGGCACAGCCTGCAGCGTGCTTGGCGCGCTGACACTGGTCGCCTGCGCGGCTGGCGCATTGGGTGAGCGCCGCTTGAGCCAACTGGTTGGCTGGCTGTGGAGCGCGCAGATTGGCCTGGTACTCATGGCGCTTAGCTCGCCATCCGCTGAGGCAGCGCAAACGGCTGCGCCACTGCTGTTTAATGCTGTGCTGACTACGCTGGGCGGATATCTGGCAGTTGGCGTGATTGAGCGACAAACCGGCACCGATAATCTTGACGAGTTCGTCGCTAATCAGTCAATGGTTCTGCCGGGTCTGGCCTTTCTGATTGCCGCTGCTTCGGCAGTCGGCGTGCCGGGTTCATGGGGCTTCTGGTTGCGGTTGACGTTGCTACATGCGCCGGGTAGCTCACCATGGATTGTTCCGGTGTTGCTGGCAGGCAGCGCGCTGCTGGCAGTGGCCTATCTTAGCCCGGTCGCAGCTTTCTGGCGCGTCGGCACCAACGATGTGCCGCATCAAACCTGGGCGCTGATTGTGGAATTGATCGTGCCAGTGCTGGTTGCGCTGCCGCTCCTGGTACTTGGTATATTCCCGCAGCTTGCCACGTTCGGCAGGGTGTTACCACAACCTGCGCTGGCGCTGCAACTCTTATGCGGCGGCGGGGCGCTGGCGCTGCTCGCGCTGCCATTTGTGTCGCGGCGGGTCGAGCGTGTGCGCGTCGATCCAGAGGAGCGCACCACTATGCCTGCACCCGACGCACTGGCGGCTAGCTTGCGGTTGTTTGCATGGCTGGCTGCGCCGGACGCTGCCTTCCGGGGCGTGTGGGCCGGATTACTGCGCGGCGGCCAGTTGCTGCGGCGCGGGCTGGCCCTGTTCGAGCAGCGCTACTATCTCGCGGGCGTCATGATCGGGCTGATTGTAATTATTTTGTTGTTGCTCTAATATCAACAAAAGGCATGAAGGATACAAAGAAGATACAATCGTGATTTTCCTGATACCTTTGTGCCTTTATGGTACAGTAAACGTGGTGTTTTGATGAGCTTTGGCGCTATTAGCTGGCCAACAATCGGTATTGCATTGTCTGCGGGCGCGATTCTGCTGCTGCGCGACTGGCGGTTGACGGTGTCAGCGCTGTTTCTGAATTATATTTTCATCGTCTTTTTCCTGACCCAGCAGCAGTTTATTCAGCCTGATGTGATGTTGCTTGGCTTTCCAATCAGCTTGACGGTGCTCGTCAAGCTGATTGCTGGTATCGCCGCCACCGCCATTCTCGCGATCACCGCACTGACGTTCTCACGCGAGTACAATCTTGAGGATCTTGATGAATTCTCGCTCAGTGAGTTACGGCGGGCCGCGCGGCGAGCACAACGCCAGAGCGCGGGCGACCTGCTGCGGCTAGGCGATTACGTGGTGCCGTTCTGGGTGCTGGTGCTGGCGGCATTAGCAAGCCTGGTGCTGCCGCGCCTGTACCCAATTGGCCGAACGTACACGGTGGACTTTGCATGGTATTGGCTGGGTTTGACTGGCCTGTTCACGCTTGTGACAGCCAGCGATCTGCTGAAGATAGGTCTCGGGCTGCTGTTGTGTACCAGTAGCATTGACCTGCTCTACACCGCGCTGTCCAGCCGCGTGCAGTTGTTTCCGGTGGCGCTGCTAAGCCTTGTGACAATTGTGCTGGCGCTGGTGGTGGCCTACCTGAGCGGCTTGCTTTATGGGCGGCTCAAGACACTCGATCTTGGCGAATTATATCAACGTTGACGACACGCTACACAGAATTCGGTTACCATGTCATACATTCTGCTCATGTTGTTTCCTGCCGTTATGGGTGCAAGCTGCTTTATTTTGCGCAAGCAGACGCGGCTCGTCATTATCGCCGCTGTGCTGACCATGCTGGTGCAGATTGGCCTGTTGATTCCGCTGCCGACGAATGAGCCAGCGCGCATGCTCGGGCTGACACTTTCGCTCGATCCGCTCAGTCGCCTGTTTCTGATTGCATTTTTGTGTGTGGCAGCGTTCTCATTCATGGCTTCATGGCGGCTGCCGCATGGCGAAAACTTTGTGCCAGTGACCATGCTGATCTTGAGCTTTGCAAGCACCACGCTGCTGTTGCTACAAGAACCATTCATGGTGGCGCTGCTGCTGATAAGTGCCGGTTTGCTGGCGGTGCTGGCTATTGTGGACCTGCCGACGGGCAGCCCGCTGTTGGTTGGGCGGGCGACGATTGCCACGGCGCTCAAGTATATGGTGCTCATGGTCATCGCGGGCGTGATGATGTATCTCGCGTTTGTGCTGCTGGACGTGGCGCAGCCAGGTCAGACGCTCGATCGCGTGTCGCCTGCGCACCTGACGCTGGGTCTTGTCGCAGTTGGCTTCGGGCTGCGCCTGGCAACAGTGCCGTTTCATTCCTGGCTGCCTGATATGGCGGAAGATGCCGCGCCCATGGTCTCAGTCATCGTGGTCACCGTGCTGAATGTCACGAGCCTGCTATTTTTGACCAGTACGCTCCAGTTCCATCCCGAGCTAGTATTCGATAACGCGCGCGGCTTTGCCATTCTACGCGGCTTTGCCATTGCTACCGCGCTGCTTGGTGCGATCCTGGCGCTTTCGCAAACCAACATGCGGCGCATGCTCGGTTATTTAATTGTGTATGACGCTGGCATGATGGTGTTTGGCGTTGCGTCTTTGTCGCCCGTTGGGCTGGCAGGTGCATTGTTCCAAGCATTCAATCAGATCATCATTGTCATGCTGCTGTTCTTGTCCATTGCGCTGTTGGAGCGGCCCGATGGGCGACCGTCGAACGTACAGCGGCGTGACCTGCTACGGCGCTGGCCAGTGGCCGGTACCGGGCTGCTGGCGGGCGGGCTGGCACTGCTTGGCCTGCCGCCATTCAACGGCTTCGCAAGCAAACTGCTGCTGTATGAAGCGGCAGCGCAGCAGGGTGACGTGTCGCTGGTGCTGCTGCTGCTTTCCACCGGGCTGGCGCTGCTGGCGCTCGTGCGCGTGGCGCGCGACCGGCTGCTTGGCCCGTCGGACGACCAGACAGTAGCTGAGTCGCCGCTGCTGGTCGGCGCAACCGAGCTTGATCGCCCGGCTGAGCGGCGGCTTGAGCCAGAGCCGCGCGGGTTGGCGCTCATGGTCAGCGTGTTACTGGCGCTGTGTCTCGGGATTGGCTTGTATCCGCAGCCGCTGCTCGCAACCATCAACGAAGTTATTCGCGGCCTGACGTTTGTGCGGTCGTTCTAAATTGTAGGATTGTTCATGAAATTATTTCGCGTCAATACAGGCTCTTGCGGCGGGTGCGATGTCGAAATCGAGGCGGCAGTCGCCACCCATGAAGATTTCATGTGGGTTGCCGATCCATTTGAGGCTGATATATGTATTTTGACCGGCCCGATTACCAGCGGCAGCCGCCCGGCATGGACCGCGCTGTGGCGCGAGATTAAAGATACTGTGCCGTTGCTGGTGATTGGCCGCTGCGCCATTGACGGGCATCCGTTCGGGCGTGGCGGCGTGGCGGAGATGCCGGAAGTACGGGCTGTGCTCAAGCTCGACGGCTGCCCGCCCGATCCGGATGAGATTGTGGCCGCGATTCGCAGCGTAGGCCAACGCAACACGAAGCAACTATGAATATTCTTTTTGCACTCCTTGTGTATCCCGGCTTGCTGCTGACGCTCATCCTGGCAGTGATCTTCCGTACAGTGGCAGAACGGCAGTTCAGGCGGCGCGCCGCTGGTCATTTGGTGGTCAGCGGTCAGTTGCTACTTGGCGTTGTGAGTATTATGCTCATGGCATTTGGTCTGGCACTGTTGCCATGGCCACTGCATCCGGCGGCGGATTGGCCGTGGCTTGGTCGTCTGGCGCTGCTGTGGGTTGTTATCGAGAGCGCGTTTCTGCTGCCGCTGCTGCCCGGCCTGCGTTCAGCCGCGCCGCTGGTGGTACGTGCCGCCAGCCGCGAGGCGCAATTGGGTGTAGCAGGCCGCGCGATTATCTGGCTGGCTATGGGGCTGGCATTGGCAAATGGCGGCGCATGGTCGCTGCTTGATCTCCCGGGTCGGGCCGGGCTGTTGCTGGCGGGCTTGCTGGCACTGCCTGCTGCGGTGGGTGTTGGACCGTTTGGTGCTGAGCGAAACTTGAATCTAACAGGCATGGCGCAAGGGCTTGACGACGCTACTGCGGCGCTGCTCCGCTTTGCCCACAGCACGCGGGCTGCCGGGCTGCTGGCGGCGCTGATTGTGGCGTCGCTCCGTACAGTGCCAACGCAGCCGCTGTTCGCGCTATTGATCATGCTGGCGCTATTTGTGGTTATGCTGCTGTTACTCTGGCAGACGGCGGCGCTCCCGCGGCTGACACTTCCGACAGCGCTGCGCTGGTGCTGGTGGCGGGCACTGCCTCTGGCAGTGATTGCTTTTGTCTATCTTGGTCTGATTGGCATGCGATGAATGCGATCGAAACCTACCATGTTTGTAAAGCATTTGATGGCCTTGAGGTACTGCGCGGCATTAACCTGCGCGTGCCAGCCGGCACTACCTACGGTCTGATCGGCGCAAACGGCGTTGGAAAATCTACGCTGTTGCGGCTGCTGCTCGGCTTTTTACGGCCCGATCAAGGCGCAGTGCGCGTGCTGGGTTCCACCAACCCAGAGCAGGTGCTCGGGCGCGTAGGTTACTTGCCGGAGCGCCTGCGCTACCATTTGCGTTATACGGGCCGCGAATATCTGCGTTATCTCGGCCAGTTCAATGACATGCGTGCGCCGCACCTGAACGCCCGCATCGACGATGAGTTGCGCTTCTTTGGCCTGACGAACGCGGCTGACCGGCGGTTGAATACGTATTCAAAAGGCATGCCGCAACGGCTCGGTATTGCGCAGGCGCTGCTTGGCGATCCGGAGTTGGTGCTGATTGATGAACCAACGTCTGGTCTCGATCCATCGGGCCAGCGCGAGATGCTTGATCTGCTCGCTGACGTGCGGCAGCGTGGCCATACGATCTTGTTGACGACCCACATGCTCCACGAAATCGAGTATGCCTGTGATATGGTCGGGATTCTTTCCAATGGCACAATCGCGTTCGAAACCGACGTTACCGCATTGCAGCAGCCTGGCCGCAATGTCGTTATCAGTGTGCCACCGCTGCCCGATGAGCTTGCGGCAGACCTGTTGCACCTGTCGCCGGCAGTGCGCTATGCTAAGCATGAAATCATCATCGAGCCAAACAGTGTAGAATTGCAAGCGCGCGTGCTGCGCTTTCTGCTTGATGCCAACGTGCCGATCATGGAGCTTTTCCCCCGTCGCAGGCCGCTCGAAGACGTGTATATGCGGGTGATTAACGGCGAAACCGTTGAAGCGCCCATCCCACCAGAGCTTCCGCAGATAGATACAGCGGCAAACGGCATGGTTGCGCCGCCCGGCCACCATGATGTTGCCGAACATCAGCAACAAGCAGCCGCACCAACCGACGACGTATTACTGCAGGAATTGCTGCGAAGCGAACAGCAAGACAGGGCGTAGCATGAGAACCATAACGCGCGTGTTGCGCTTTTCCAGTTTCACATTGGTAGAATACATCCGCTCGAACCGCATTCTAGTCGAGTTGATTGTAACCATTGCCGTATTTTACCTGTTCATGTGGCGCTCACCAATCACAGCCGATTATTTCTTTTCAGCCGCCAGTCTTTTCACACTCGCGCTGACGTTCTACACGACATCGGCGATCATGGGCATGGGCGACCGGCCAGAGGGCTACCTGCTGCTCGTGACGCGGCTGGGACGCAGTGGCTACCTTCTGGGCCTGTATGTCACGGCGCTGGTGATCGAGTTCGCCATGTTCGGTCTGCTGAGCCTGGGTGTGGCGCTGCTAAATCCCATAGTTGGGCTTGACATGCTCAGCTGGCTACTTGGTACCGTGCCGTTGCTGCTGAATGTGGCGCTGCTGAGCGCGCTGCTGACACTCCTTACGCCGATTGTGCTGACGGGCGGCTGGCGGCTGTTCGTGCTGGCGCTGGTCGCAATTGCATTTTCCGGCAGCTTGATCGGCGGGCCGACGCTGGTATCATTATGGGCACCACTCACCACACTGCTCAGCGTGCTACGTACCATCTTTAGCACGCCGTTGCTGCCAGCGTTTACAGGTTACTCGCTTGCGGTAACCCGTGACTACAGTGGTGTCAATGGTGTCATTCCTCTGGCGCAACTCTCGTTAACACTCGGTTTGCTTGCGCTCGCAGTGTACGCCTTCTCGCGCCGTGAAGTCATCCTGAGTGGCTCTTGACAAACACCGCAGAGCCGTGTAGATTTGCGGTTATACCACGCTTCGCATGCGCGCAGGTGGTATACACAAAGCTGCGCGGGCGGAGCACATGTGTTGTGGCGTATGGCGGCGCTTTGGCGCGAACGCACAACACAAGGAGGCCGACAATGATGGCGGCTGACCATGTGCATGAAAGCGATCTTCTGTGCCAGATGCTCAAGGCATTGGGGCATCCGGTGCGCCTTGAAATTGTGCGCTTCGTGCGTGAACATCCCTGCTGCATCTGCAACGAAATTCTTCTGCATCTTCCCGACAATTGCTCCCGTGCCCAATCAACGCTGTCGCAACACCTTAAAATCTTGCGCGAGGCGGGCCTGATTGTGGCCGACTTCGACGGCAGCATGACCACCTACACCATTCATCATGAATGTTTTGATTGGCTGGGCGAGCAACTCACACAGTTGAGCGGGACACCTGTGGATGTGCGGAGTATGTGTGATGATTGATCATTGAAGATAACTAGCATGATCGCTTGCTGTATCTTCAATGATCAAGGCACAGCTATGCGGGCAGCAGCTGCGCGAGCACCTGCGTAAGCTGTCCAATCGTGAACGGTTTGCTGACAAAGCTCGTCACTCCTGCGGCCATCGCTGTAGGAGCCAGACGAGTATCGCCTGAAACCATGACGATCGGGAGCGTTGCGTTGAGTGCCCGCACGTGCCGCACCAGCGCGATACCATTGAGGCGCGGCATGTCATTGTTCGTGATGAGCAGGTCCGCACCTTCGCTCTGAAAAATATCCAACGCGTCCTGTCCATCAGTGACTGCTGAAATGCGTACGGCAGGGTACATGCGGGCAACGACGCGGGCCAGAAGTCCTCGAACACTATCAGTATCATCAGCAATAATAATGTGACGCGCTATCATAATAATATCGCAATGCTGGAGCGTATATCAGACGCGCTCCATGGTGAGTTTGATATACCGCATGGTTAGTCTATGTGTTGTTTATGTGTGCAGACACCGGGCTGCCCTGAATATCCATTATGTGAGTGACATACATGGTCGCTCACATCAAACTCATGGCGGACGTGGCCATGACGGTTGCGTTGCACGTGCAAGTGGCCGTTCGCGGTTCGCGCTTTCATCGTGGCGCGAACATGATGAAGTATAGCGAGCAGCAGTAACGAGGGTATTACCAGCCGCTGAACCGCACATCAATGCGAAACGTGGTAAGATACAGCCTTCTGATCTTGTTCAAAGGAGCCTCTGTTGACTGCAACAAGTGTCAGCGCTGTGGAAGATATGGCTGCGCGAGTCGGCAGCGCTGTGGAAGAAGTTATTGTTGGGAAAAAGGCGGTGGTGGAGCTGCTGCTGGTGGCGCTGCTGTGTGAAGGTCATATTCTGTTGGAGGATGTGCCCGGCACTGGCAAAACAACACTGGCGCGAACGTTGGCCCGCGCGCTCGATTGTTCGTTCCAGCGCGTTCAATTCACGCCCGACCTGTTGCCAACCGATGTGACAGGCTTGTCGTTCTTCAATCAGCAAACCAGCACCTTCCAATTCCGGCCCGGCCCGATCTTCGCCAGCCTGGTATTGGCTGACGAAATCAACCGGGCCACGCCGCGCACGCAGAGCGCTTTGCTGGAGGCCATGCAGGAGCGCACCGTGACGATCGACGGGCAAACGCGCCCGCTGCCGCGCCCATTCGTTGTGCTGGCGACCCAGAATCCAGTAGAACTTGAAGGCACATTTCCGCTGCCGGAGGCACAGCTTGACCGTTTTATGCTTCGACTCGAGGTGGGCTATCCAGAAATGGATGAAGAAGTTGCGATTCTCGACCGCTTTGAGCAGGCTGATCCGCTGGACGATGTGCGCCCGGTGGCGAGCGGCGAAGAGGTGATGGCGTTGCAACATGCGGTGCGCGCTGTGAATGTTTCCGAGCCAATGCGGCGCTACATTGTGAATTTGGTGCGCGGTACACGGCGCATGAAGAGATTGAGCTTGGCGCTTCGCCACGGGCGTCGTTGGCGTTACAGCGCGGCGCGCAAGCGTTGGCGGCGTTGCGCGGGCGCGATTTTGTCGTGCCCGATGATGTCAAAGCACTTGCGGTGCCGGTGTTAGCCCACCGCCTGATCCTGCATTCAGAGACGCGGCTGCGCGGCCAGACGGCGGCAGGCGTCATCGGCGCGCTGCTTGGGCGCGTTCCTGTGCCTGTTGAATAAAGCGCTATGTTTCGTCGCACCACACTTCAAAGCCTCGCCGTGCTGCTGCTGCTGGCGCTGGCGGCTCATCAGGAGTTGCTGGCGCTGGTTTGCGCTCTAATGCTTTTCACCGCCGGGCTGGCGGCGCTGTGGAACCGCTGGGCGCTGGTCCGCGTCAGCTACGAGCGCGAGATTAGCCAGCCACGCGCTTTTCCCGGCGACGAGCTTGAGTTGCACATCCGCATGGAAAATCGCAAGCTGCTGCCGCTGGCGCGTTTAGACGTGCGCGACGGCATCCCGGCTGGCATCGAGGTGATCGGGCCGGATGTGTACGGCGACCGCGACGGGCGGCATATGATTCAGCGTTCCACCAGCATGCGCTGGTATGAGGGCGTGGCGTGGCGCTACACCGTGCGCTGCTCGAAGCGCGGCGCGTACCGTTTCGGTCCAGCACAACTCACAGCCGGTGATCCGTTCGGCTTTTATCAATCGACGCAAGAAATTGACCTGCGTATGCGTCTGCTGGTTTACCCGCGCCCTTTGCCACTGAGCGAACTACGCTTGCCCGCCCGCCATCCGCTTGGCGAATTGCGCGCGCGCCAGTTGATTGCTGACCCCATGCGAACAATCGGCGTGCGCGACTACACGCCCTATGACTTAATCAAAGATGTGCATTGGACGGCGACAGCACGCACGGGCACGCTGCAAACCCGCATCTACGAGACGACCACCGCGCGCGAGTTAGCAATTTTTCTTGATCTCGACAGCTTCGAGCAATACTGGCAGGGCATTGATGAGGAGCAGCTCGAGCGCATGATCAGCGCGACGACAACGCTCGTGCAAACCGGCTTTGATGAAGGCTACGCGGTCGGGCTGTATGTGAACGGCGCGCCGGCAGAACTCGTGCAGATGCCGCCCAGTCGCGGCCCGGCGCAGCTTGGGCGCATCATGGAGATGCTGGCGCAGCTCACCCCGTATTCAGTTACGTCCATGGCGCACCTGCTGCGGGTCTCCACCGGCGACCTGCCGTGGGGCGCGACGCTGCTGCTGGTGAGCAGCATTGCGCCGGAAAAGACTCAGGCGGCACTGGCACGGCTGGCCGAGCATGGACGCAGTGTGTCGTGGCTCTTTCTGGGAGAGGATGCGCCGCCGCGTGTGCCGGGCGTGGTTGTTCATCACGCGCCGCCGGTACAGGATTGGCGCAGAACACCTGAAACAGCGCAGAAGTACCCATGATTTCCTGGCAACGAACATTGTATATCTTTGGCCTGGCTATGTTGGAGGCGACATTGGCCTCGCTGGTGCTTACTGTCATCGGGCTGCCTGTCTGGGGAGTCATGATCGGTGTTGTGCTGGCGGGCGCGCTGGCGGATTGGCTGGCACAGCGCTGGCTTCGCACTGAGCGGCAGGCACCCGTCTTGTTCGGGCTTGGCTTGCTGTTCGGCCTATGGGCAGTCAAGGCGCAGTGGAGCGGTGACTATGGCGTGCTATCGAATTGGGGCACAGCATGGAGCCGCCTTTTCACGCTTGGCGGTCAGTCTGCGCCGGCGTATGTGCTGCTGTTCGTCACCATGTACGCCTTCTGGCGCGGCACACGGCTGCTCAACCATGACAGCGGCAGCTTACATCGGCTGTTTGGCCGCGCGATTGTCGGCATTCTGGTGATTATTGGCATTGGCGGTCTTGTTGGCGCAATGTCAGCCGCGCATGTGGCGCAGGCGACCATGCAGGTGTTCGTGTTTTTCTGCGCTGGCCTGCTGACAATTGCGCTCGCCGACGCAGCCGAGAACAACGACGAGCAATTGCGGCACGTTGATTGGCGCGGCTTTGCGACGCTGGCGGGCGCGGTGCTGCTGGTGCTGTTGCTCGGCCTGCTGACGACGTCGCTGTTCGGCAATCAGGCGGCGGTGGTCGCGCGAACGATCTGGCAGGTGATTGTGCTGCTGGTGTTGCTGATCATGTCGCCCATTCTGCTCGCGTTGGGGGCGATTATTACATGGATCATGAGCCTGCTGCCGCTTACAGAAGCGTCGCGTTTGCTTCAGCAACAGCAGCAGTTGCTTCAGCAACAGCAATTCCAAACATTGCAGGAATGGGCTGGTATTCCAAACTGGCTGGCCGTGCCGACACAGATTTTCTGTGCGGTGGTGCCGCTGCTGCTCTTGCTCGCACTGTATGTCTTCATGCGCCACCGTCCAGCACGTAAAGCGAACGAGGACGAGGAGCGCGAGTCGTTGCTCAGTTGGCGCGGCGTCATGGCCGATGTGCGCGATCTTTTGGGCGGGCTGCGCTCACCGTTTGGCGGCAAGACTGGCCTGCGCGCGGCGCTCGACCGGCTGCATGGCGACGACCCAGCAACACGTATTCGGCGCAGCTACATTCACCTGTTGCTTGCCGGTGAGGAGCGCGAGATGCCGCGTCAAACGATGCAGACGCCGCGCGAATACGAAGCGCCCGCGTCCAGCATGTTGCCCCGCGCCGCCGCTGCCATCGCCCGGCTGACCCGCGCCTACGAGCGCGCCCGTTACCATCCGTCCGGCACAACAGATGAGGATGCCGACGACGCCGAGCAGGCGCTGCGCGAGATCGAGCGAGTGACAAAGTGACAAAGTGAGCGCCGTAGTGATGTGACATGCGGTACAATAGAAGCCGATAATCATGCTGTTACAAGAGAATGCGTCCAATCCTTGGCGCTCTTGGTGTCTTGGTGGTTCAATAGGAGCAAACAATGCAAGATGTCTTGCCTGCAATTGAAGAATGGCGCGGGCGCGGTGAGCAGATCGCGCTGGCGACCGTAGTGCGGACATGGGGTTCGTCGCCGCGTCGCGTGGGCGCAAAGATGGCCGTATCCTCCGAAGGTAGCATTGCCGGCTCGGTGAGCGGCGGCTGCATTGAGGGCGCGGTGTTCGACGCATGCCAGGACGCGCTGAAGAACGGCCAGTCTCGGCTGTTGCACTTCGGTGTGGCCGACGACGACGCGTGGGAAGTCGGGCTGGCGTGCGGTGGCATGATCGACGTGTTTGTGGAGCCGCTCCTTTAGCGGGCAACTGTATGATTTATGAAGCACTTAAAGCTGCAATCGAGGCCGAGCAGCCGGTTGTCGTCGCAACTATTGTCGGCGGTACGGATCCGGTCGGCGCGAAGTTGCTCATCCGCGAGGATGGCTCGACGCTCGGCAGCCTGAGCGACGATGCGCCGCAACAAGATATTATTCGCGACGCACTGGTCATGCTGGCGCGTCATGAGAACGCGGTTCGCACCTATTCTGCGCCAACCGGTGATCTGGACGTTTTCATCGAGAGCTACCCGCCGCCGCCGGTTATGTTCATCGTCGGCGCAGTCCACATCGCCATTCCACTCGTCACTTTCGCCAAAACGCTCGGCTTCCGGGCGGTCGTTGTGGATGCGCGCGGCGCGTTCGCGACCGAGGAACGTTTCGCGCATGCCGATGAGCTTGTGCTGGCCTGGCCGGACGAGGCGCTCGAAGGCCGCTTGAATAGCAACAGCTACGTGGTATTGCTGACCCACGATCCGAAGCTAGACGATCCTGCAATCTTGATGGCGTTGCGCAGTCCGGCCCGCTATATCGGCGCGCTCGGCAGCCCTAAAACGCATGCCGCGCGGTTGGAGCGGCTGCGCGCGGAAGGCATGTCTGACGAGCAATTAGCGCGCCTTTACGCGCCAGTCGGCTTGCCGCTCGGGGCAGACACGCCCGAAGAGATTGCCGTCAGCATCATCGCCGAAGTGGTGGCGGCGCGGCACGGCAGGCGTGACACGGTGAGCAAGTGAGCGCAGAGCAGATGAACGGATGCGCGAATGATGTACGCTCTCCGCTCTCCGTTCTGTGCTAAAGCTATGACAGTAACCGGAATTATTCTCGCGGCTGGCTCGGCATCGCGCATGGGCCAGCCGAAGCAACTGCTCGACTGGCATGGCCGCACGCTGGTGCGCGTGGCAGCCGAGGAAGCGCTAGCCTCCACACTCGACCATGTGCTCGTCGTGCTGGGCAGTGCCCGCGACGAAGTGACGGCGGCGCTGGCCGGGCTGCCGCTGCGGCTCATTGAAAACGCGGACTACGCGGCGGGGCAAAGCACGTCGCTGCGTGCGGGCATCGCCGCGCTTGAGCCAGATGTAGCGGCGGCTATGATCTTGTTGGGCGACCAGCCGTTTGTAACGACGGCGATCATCGACCGGCTCGTTGGCACATGGCGAACCAGCGGAGCGGCGATCGTCGCGCCAAGTTTTCGCGGGCAGCGTGGCAATCCGGTGCTGTTCAGCCGCTCCGTGTTTCCCGAATTGCTGGCCGTCACTGGCGACCGGGGCGCGCGTGACGTGCTGCGGGCCGAACCTTCGCGCATCGTGCTTGTGCCATTCGACGACGACCGCCCGCTCGTTGATATCGACACGCCGGAAGAGTACCAGCGGCTCAAGAAGCTAAACCACGAAGACGCAAAGAACACGAAGAACGAGGCATAACTAGATTGCTTAACTTCCTGCTCTTTGTATCTGCGTGCCTTTGTGGTAGAAGAACATTATGTATCAAACAATTGTATCTCCCGACGAAGCAATCGGCCACATCCTGCGGCACAACTTGACCGACGCGCATGGCCGCAAGGCGCTCGCCAAAGGCCACAAGATCGTCGCGGAAGATTTGGAAAAACTACACGCCATGGGGCTGCGGGACGTGCCGGTGGCCGTGCTGGAGCCGAGCGACGTGCATGAGAACGAAGCTGCTCGCCGTCTGACGGAGGCGGTGTGCGGCGCGGGTGTCCGCGCGAGCAATCCGTCGGGCGGGCGGGTGAACCTGCTGGCCGAGGCCGACGGTATCGCACAGATCGATGCCGAGGCGCTGCTGCGCATCAACGAGCATGACGGCCTGACGGTGGCAACTGTGCCGACCAACACGCTGGTGCGCGCCCGCAAGCGCGTGGCGACGATCAAGATCATTCCGTTTGCTGTGCCGGAAGGAGCACTGACCGAAGCCGAGACTGCTGCGCGCGGTGGCGGCGCAGTGGTAGCGCTGCGCCCGCTGCGCTCATTGAACGTCGGCATGATCATGGTCGGCAGCGCGGCAGCCCGCGAGCGGATCGAGAATGGTGTGTTTCCGGCAGTGGAAGGCCGCATGGACGATCTCGGCTCGACGGTCGGCATGACGCGCTATGTGTCTCCGGATGAAGGCGCGGTTGCCGAAGCGGTCGGCGAACTCGCGCAGGCAGGTACGCAACTCATTATCATCGTTGGCGAAACGTCGATCATGGACCGTGACGATGTGACGCCGCGCGGCATCATGCGGGCGGGCGGGCGGATCGAACACTACGGTGCGCCGGTCGAGCCGGGCAATTTGCTGCTGCTGGCCTACATGAATGAAAACACGGATACGCCGCTGCCGGTTGTCGGTGCGCCGGGCTGCGTGCGCTCGCGTGACACCAACATCGTCGATTTGCTGCTGCCGCGGCTGTTGTCGGGCGAGCACATCACCAAACGTGACATTGTTGCGCTTGGGCATGGCGGATTATTGGATTAACGAAGAACATAAAATCGCTGTTCTTCGATTTTGTTCTTTGTTCTGCCCGTGTGCTATACTATCGATTGCAAGGTTTTAGCAAGGAGCACATCCATGCCTTCCGTATCTGTTCCGACCGTGACTGAGCAAACGCCGCGCGGCGAACGCTCGTCAGATTTATTTTCACGCATGCTGCAAGAGCGCGTTATCATGCTCGGCACGCCTATAGATGAAGAAGTATCGGCCTCGATTGTGGCGCAGTTGCTGTTTTTGCAACACTCCGACCCGGAGCGCGACATCTGGTTTTACATTAACAGCCCCGGCGGCAGCGTCCGCGACGGGCTGGCGATCTACGACACCATGCGGTTGATTGGTCCCGACGTGAACACCGTCTGTATCGGGCGCTCCGGCAGCATGGCGACGATCCTGCTGGCGGGTGGCACCAAGGGCAAGCGCTTTTCGCTGCCGAACGCAACGATTCACTTCCACCCGGCAGGCGGCGGCGCGGAAGGCTACGCGCCTGACATGGAGCGCATGGTGCAGGAGTTGTTGCGCATTCAGCGCGTCGGCAATGAACTGCTGGCCGCCGACACCGGTCACACGCCTGAAGATATCTATAACGACTTTAGCCGCGACCGCTTCATGAGCGCGGTGGAGGCTAAGGAGTACGGCTTCATCGATGAAATCATGGAGCCACAGCGCTAACGCCGCGCTCATGCTGATGTTATTGGACACCCTGCGAACGCTGGCGATGCCACCGCAGGGTGTTCTGATTCTGTTGAAGATGTTTTGTTTGGAGGAAACATGGTTGGTCCAGGGTTTTTTCGCTATGTCCTTGGCGTGTACGCATACGCGCTGCCGCTGTACATCACATGGATTGTCGGCATTACGCTGGCATGGCGCTATCGCTACCGGCATCCGGCCAGCGTGCGGCTGGCAGTGATCGGCTTGATGATTGCGTTGTTCTCCTTGCTGGTGTTCACGCCAATTAATGCGCTGCTGCCGTTTTTGTTCATGGGCAACAGTAGCACGGCAAACAACTTGTCTTTTTACAGCTACCTGTCGAGCTTTGTGCAAACGCTGCTGCAAGCCGTTGGCTGGGCATTCCTGCTGGCTGCACTGGTGCGGGCATTGCGCAGCATGCCCTCAGTTGACTCCGTGCCAGAATATGTACCGCCTGCTCCCACTGCGGAGCGTGTTGAATAAGGAGCGCGCCGATGCGTCCATTGACGGCGAGTGTGGTTGGCGGCGGCACGGGCGGCACGCTGAGTTTGCGCGCGCTCGCCGCCTCGGACGAATATCAGCTTGTCGCGGCGGCAGACCTGCGGCCCGACGTGTGCCATCGGCTAGCTGATGAATTTCCCGGCATTCAAACGTTTACTGACTACCGCGCCATGTTTGCGTCGTGCCCAACCGATGTGGTATGCGTAAGCACGTATCCGCCAAGTCATGAGCAAATCGCGCTGGAGGCGCTTGAGCTTGGGCTGCGCGGTATTCTGGTGGAGAAGCCGCTGGGCCACACGGTTGCGTCCGGGCAGCGCATTCTGGATGCGATCAAAGCTAAAGGGCTGCCGATGGCGGTGCCGCATGGATTGCTGGCGCGCAAAACGCCGTGCGAAATCATCGAGCGCGTGCAGCGTGGCGAGATTGGCGCGCTGAAGCTGGTCGAAATTCAATGCACCGGCTGGGACATCATCAATGCTGGCATTCACTGGTTGCACTTCTTCGTCTCGCTCACGCGCAACGAGCCGATGGCCTCCGTCATGGCGCTATGCGACGCCAGCACGCGCACGTATCGCGACGGCATGCAGGTGGAAACGATGGCGGTGACGTATGCGCAAACGCAAAGCGGCATTCGTGTGGTCATGAATACCGGCGATTACGTTCATGTAAATGCCGAGGGCAAGAACACGCTGTTCCGAATCATCGGAACGCAGGGCCAGATCGAGTTCTGGGGCTGGGAAAATGGCTACCGGCTGCTGAACGCCGCGCACCCGGACGGCGAATTGATCACGCCAGACGAGTTTGCGGTGAGCGGTCATCAGCGCCACCTTGATCGCATGGCGCACATGATTCGCAGCGGCGAGGTTGATTATTCACTTGCCGATGCATCGCTCCAGGCGCTCGAAATCTGTGAAGGCGCGTACCTGTCGAGCAAGTATCGCGCGCAGGTGACATTCCCGATTGATCAGTGGACCGCGCCTGTGCCTTCCGATTGGGAACCGGGCCAGCCCTACTCCGGCAGCGGCGGCGGACGTGACGGACGTAAATTGTAAGATTTTCAAAAAGGATGTGCCACAGAGATCACCGAGAAAAAAACATCTCTGAGTGCTCTATGATCTCTGTGACTTAATCATGAGGATTAGCACCATGGCACCAACTGAATTTGCGATTATTGGCGGCGGCTGGCGCACGGAGTTTTTCATGCGGGTGGCGCAGGCGCTGCCGGAACAGTTCCGGGTGTCGGGCGTATTCGTGCGAAATGTGGAGAAGGCGCAGCGCTTCACACAAACATGGAACGTGCCGACGCATCAGTCGCTTGACGATTTGCTTCGCTCACAGCCCAGTTTTGTCGTCGTGAGCGTGCCGTGGCCGGTTGCACCGCAGCTCTTGCGCGAGTTAGCGGAGCGCAATGTCCCGGCGCTGTGCGAAACGCCGCCTGCGCCAGATCTCGATGGATTGGCCGCGCTTCAGCCGCTGGCACAGCGGGGCGCGCGCATTCAGGTTGCCGAGCAATACATCTTTCAGCCGATGCATGCCGCCCGGCTGGCACTCGTCCGATCGGGAACGCTTGGCGCGGTAACGCAGGCGCAGGTCTCAGCTGCGCATGGCTACCATGGCATCAGCCTCATGCGCCACTTCCTTGGCGTGCAATTCGAACCGGCGACGATCACCGCCATGCAGATCAGCGATCCGTTGATCACTGGGCCGGATCGGAACGGGCCGCCGTCTGAGGAACGGCTGACCAGCGCGAAGCAAACGATCGCCTGGTTCGAGTTCGATGGCAAGCTGGGCGTGTTCGACTTCAACGATGCACAGTATTTTTCATGGGTGCGTTCGCAGCGGCTGCTGGTGCGCGGCGACCATGGTGAAATTAACAACGAGGATGTGCGCTACCTGCTTGATTTTCGCACGCCGATTCACCTCGAACTCATGCGCCACGATACCGGGCAGAATGGCAACCTGGAAGGTTACTACCATGCTGGTATCACCGAGGGGTCGGAATGGTTGTACCACAATCCGTTTGTGCCAGCACGGCTTTCCGACGACGAGATCGCCATCGCGACCTGCATAGCGAACATGGCGGCGTATGTTGAAGGCGGGCCTGATTTTTACAGCCTAGAGCTTGCCGCGCAGGACCATTACTTGAACCTCATGATGCAGCAGGCGGTAGCGACGCGGCAGCCGGTGCGAACCGCGCATGTGTGGCAGGAGCAGTGATTCGGGCAGCTCTGCGCGGCAAGCCGGTGGTAGAATAAACGTAGCACAAGGAGGCCAATATGACGCAGACAACCTTTGAACAGGCGCTCGCAACGGTGCGCCAACTCCCGCCTCGTGAACGCGCCCGGCTCGTGGCCGTCGTGGTCGAAGAACTGGTGGTGCAGCCTGTAGATAACCATGCACAAGCTGCTAAGCAATTCACGCTTCCAGTAATTACTGGTGGTACTTGGTCAGATGATATTCCCACCAGCCGGGCGGAACTGTACGACGATGACGAACGTTGCTGACCCGATCTTTGTTGACCCGAACATCATCGTGTACGCTAGTTGGAGCGCAGCGCCATTGCATCAGCAAGCTCGCCAAGCGCTGGCACAGGCTGCCGATGCAGGTGCTCCACTCATGATCAGCCGTCAGGTCATTCGTGAGTTTCTGGCGACACTCAATCGTCCACGAAGTGGCCTTGCACTGTTAGACCTGATTGCGGAGGTGCAAGCGTTCGATAAGAGTTTTCTGATTGTGGATGAAACAGCGGCGACAACTGTGGCCCTGCTTTCATTGCTGCCACAGGCGAGCGGCATGCGCGTCCACGACGTAAATATTGTTGCCACAATGCAAGTTATGGGCATACAACGCTTGCTAACCAACAACCCGAACGACTTCGCCATATTTAAGCACATGATCACGATTATGCCACTTGTTGCTCAACCTACTATGCCGGAAGTGTAAAATCCATCAAAGCACCGTTCCTACATCGCGCTCGCCTGCTTTACAAACCTACACCCGCCGAGTACAATGGCGTACCAGACGGCAACACATCAAATCCGTTGAGACAGCATGAAACTTATTGTTCAAATTCCGGCCTACAACGAAAGCGAAACGATTGCCGAGGTGCTCCATGACATCCCGCGTAGCATTCCCGGCGTCGATGTCGTGGAGGTGCTCGTCGTTGACGACGGCAGCCGCGATGACACGGTGAGCATCGCGCTGGCGCATGGCGTTGACCATGTGGTGCGGCATGTCGGCAACAAAGGGCTGGCGTTTGCATACCAGACTGGCATTGACACAGCGCTGCGTCTCGGCGCAGACATCATCGTGAACACCGACGGCGACCACCAGTATTCCGGCAGCGATATTCCCCAACTGATCGCGCCGATTTTACAAGGGCGCGCCGATGTCGTGATTGGCGACCGGCAGGTCAACAGCATTGAGCATTTTTCATTGCTCAAAAAAGCGCTCCAGAACGTCGGTAGCGGTGTGGTGCGCTGGGCTTCGAGCACCGACGTAGGCGATACCGTCAGCGGCTTCCGGGCGTTGTCGCGCGAGGCGGCGCTGCGCACGTTTGTCACCAGCGATTTTTCGTACACAGTTGAAAATCTGATCCAGGCCGGTAAGCGCCGCCTGACGATCATGACCGTGCCGATTACGGTGCAGCCAACCCGCCCGTCGCGCTTGTCCAAGAACACATGGCACTTCGTCAAGCGACAAGCTTCCACGATTGTGCGCACCTACGCTACGCATGAGCCACTGAAGACGTTTTCGTATATCGCTACGCCGTTTCTCCTGATTGGCGTGCTCTTACTCATCCGCTCGTTCTATGTATATCTGGCGCGCAAAGTTGGCGCGGAGGCAAGCAATTACCAGTCACTGCTGGGCGGCGCTACGTTATTCATCACTGGCTTTCTTATTCTTACAGTCGGCCTGCTGGCTGATCTGATCGGCAGTGTCCGGCGGCGCAATGACGAAATTCTCTATCGCCTTCGCAAGCAGGAAGTCACCGATGAAGCGTGGCGACGCGAGGTGGATGTGCGTCTATCGCAGCTTGAACAAACATTCCTGGAACCGCTCAGTCACGAAAGTCGCATGCGCGAACGCTAGTTGCACGTTCACGATTAGCAAAAGCCGCCGAGAAATGCTTCTCGGCGGCTTTTCTGTATTCATCAGATTATCTTACTGACCTCTGCACTACGCACTAAAGTATGATATGCTGTTGGGCATGCGACGAAACGATGAACCAACAGATTGGCGCGAAGGACGACGGCTTCGCGCGTGGCAACTCAAGAAACAAGGCTGGCGGCAGAAGGATATTGCTCACGCACTTGGGGTGACGGAAGGTGCAGTCAGTCAATGGATGAAGCGTGGTGAAGCGGGCGGTGAAGCCGCACTCAAACGCTCTCCGCCTCCCGGCGCAACCGCCCGCCTGACACCAGAGCAATATCAGCAGCTTGTCAAGCTGCTCGAACAGGGTGCGGAGGCTCACGGCTTTGTTGGTGAGGTGTGGACGCAGAGGCGCGTTGGTCAGATCATCACACGTCATTTTGGCGTTTCCTACCATCGTGACCACATTGGTCGCCTGCTGCACCAGATAGGTTGGACCGTGCAGAAGCCGCTGCAACGCGCCTCACAGCGTGACGCGGACGCGATAGGTGAGTGGCGCGATCAGAAGTGGCCGGAGATCAAAAAAAAGCCATAGCTGAGGAGCGAACGATTGTGTATGTTGATGAAGCCGGATTTAACCTGCTTCCAAGGGTGGTTCGCACGTATGCACCGCGTGGACAAACACCTATCTTAGTGGTCCCCCAATCGTATCAGCACCTCTCCGTCATTAGCGGCATCACGCACAGCGGTCAATTGGTGACGCAAATGCAAGCAAAAGCCTATCGCGGTCCGACAATTGTTGGCTTTCTACGTCACGTGCTCAACCAAGTGCGCGGCAAGGTGCTGGTGCTGTGGGATGGTGCGCGAATCCATCACTGCAAGGCGGTCCAAGAGTTCCTCTCCACACTCTCTGACAACCGGTTACATCTCGAACGCTTGCCAGCCTATGCGCCAGACCTCAATCCGGATGAAGGTATTTGGCACTACTTGAAGAACGTTGAGCTTCGCAACGTGGTGTGTGAGACAGTGCAAGAGTTGCGCTATGAAGTGCGACTTGCCATTGCCCGCTTGCGCCACAAACGCTCAGTCATTCAAGCCTGTATCACCCATGCTCGTCTTTAGCTCTTAATGTAGAAGTCAATATTGTGCGGGCAGTTGTGATTGGGCCGCTTGAATCTCCGGCGGCCATGTACTCTTGATGTAGCTCAGCACCGCCCAGATTTGTTGATCGCTCAGTTGCGGGAATGCGGGCATGGCGTTTTTCGTACCCGGTTGCGCGAGCGCTTGCCCGCCATAGCGCACTGTCTCGAACAAAAATCGGTCGTTGTGGTGCCATGTATGGCCGCTCGCGTCGTGCGGTGGTGCCGGGTAGCTGCCGTCGGCCAGCGGCGTTTGCCAGTTCGGCTGCCCTTCGAGGTTTGCCCCGTGGCATGCCGCACATTGGGCAGCATACACCTGCTTCCCCTCAGCGACGAGCGCTGCATTATTCGCAACAGTACCGCTAACCGGCGTTGCCTGTGAGTTTGAGCGAAACCCAAGCGCAACGATACCGATACACATAACCAAAAAAGCTGCAATCACCAGCGTGCGCGGCGATATGCTTCGTCGTTCCTGTACTCGCTGTGAACTCATACCTTTGTCTCGTTTGCTGCGCTCCTTACTGTCGCTTGCACTCCTTTTCACAATCCTCGGCATATTATACATGTGTATGCCTGTTTTTGCGAGATCATTCCGTGAGCGGATTGACAGATTCTGAAAAAGTACTATAATTCGAATAATTGTATCATTGAAACTATTTTAAGAAATTAATGGTCTGCGATATGAAAAATATCTCTTCATCTCAAGAACTTAGCGCTGTACTTAGCGAGTTCGCTGCGGAACTCATGAAGCACAGTGCCTGTGCCATGCACCAACTGATTCACCGCGAGGGCATGTCAATGCCACGGCTCGTCACCATGATGTTCTTGCACAGCGAAGGGCCAGCCACCCTTTCGCAGGTCAGCGAGCACCTGGCACTTTCGCTCGGGGCGACGAGTCACCTTGTCGATCAGCTTGTGCATCAATCATTTGTCAGCCGGGTTGAAGATCCGGTTGACCGCCGGCACAAACAGCTTGCATTGACCGAGGCAGGCGAAGCGTTTGTTGAAGAAGTAAAGCGCCTGCGGGCCGCAGAAATCACGCAGCGCGTCGCGGACATGCCGCCTGAGTTGCAGCAGGACGCCCTACGAGTGATGAAAGAACTTGTCGTGCAACTACGCGCCGTAGATGAGAACTAGCGCGCAAATAATCGGCGTAAGCAGAAAGCGGGAGAGTACATGTTTAACATACTCTCCCACTTTTGAGCGCTGAAAACCTGATGGTAGCGACAAAGATTAGAACAAATGCACTTCAAGTAGATTGTTGCGTTGGTACCGTATTTTCGCGTAACCAGCTTTCAAGCTGTTCTTTGGTGCGCTCTGATTGATCAACCGCGCGAATGATCCACACTAGTTCATTCACGCCAACATGATTGCGCAGTGCAACATTGTTGATATCTAGAAAACGCAGTAGCGCCATGAGCGCAGTGCTTTGGTTGGCATTTACAAACGGGCGGCTTTTAAGCAGCAGAAACGTTTGCGCGGCGGCCTTGCTCGGCACATCCGGGTACAATTCGGCGTTGAACATCACCTGCTGCGGCGCACCAATCACCGTGTTCAGGCGATCCTGACTTGCGATCCCCATGCGCCCGCCGTAGCGCTCGAGCACAAACGCATGCAGATCGAGCAAATCTTGTTTTGAAAGATAGATTGTGCTGCCCACTGCGTGCCGGTTCTTGAACGAACGTTTTGACTCACTCATCGTCCTCATCCTCTGGTTCTTCGGAAGATGCCGGGCGCGGCATGCCAATCAGTTCTCGAAACGCCTTGTCATAGCGGTCCGAGACGCCACGCGCCCAATCGCGTAGCTGCGGGCTGATCGGACGGCGCAGCAGCACCTCGCCATCGGTGAAAATGAGTTCGACAAGTTCGGCATCTTCAAGTTTTGCGGCGCTCAACCAGCCTTGAACGACTTCAGGCAAATTCTCGCGCTCAATAGTAAATGAACGAGGCATAATTCCTCCAAAGACGAAGGAAAAAGGATGAGGATAAAGATGTTTAGAGTACGTTTTCCTTTTTCCCTCTTCTGTATTACTTTTCTTCGCGTTGTCGCAGGTGCGGAAACAGCATGACCTCACGGATCGTGGTTTGATTGGTGAAGATCATGACCATGCGATCCACGCCGACGCCAAGCCCGCCGGTCGGCGGCATGCCGTACATCAACGCATTGATATAATCGGCATCCATTTGCTGTGCTTCATCGTCACCTGCGACAAACGCGCGGCCCTGCTCCAAAAAGCGTTGCTCTTGATCGAGCGGGTCATTCAGCTCTGTAAACGCATTTCCAAGTTCCATGCCAGCGATCACCGGCTCGAAACGCTCAGTAAGTTGCATCTGGTCCGGGCGTTGCTTCGCCAGGGGCGACAGCGCAACCGGATGATCGAGCACGAACGTCGGCTGGATCAGGCGCGGCTGCACGTACTCGCTGAACAGTTCATCCACCTGCTTGGCCCAGTTCGGCTTGCGGTCGACCTTGAGTTCTCTTTCTGCAATTGCGGCCTGGAGCGCGCCAAGTTCTGTAACTTCCAGAATGTCGATGCCAGTATGCTCCACAATCGCCTCAGGAATCGAGACACGCTGCCATGCCGGGCCAAAATCGATCTCATGATCTTGGTACGTGATGGTTGTGGCACCGCGCAGTTCCTGTGCAACCGCGCGGAACAGTTCCTCGACCAGTTCCATGATGTCGTTGTAGTCGGCGTAGGCTTGATAACACTCCATCATGGTGAATTCTGGGTTGTGCGTGCGGTCCATGCCCTCGTTGCGAAAGTCTTTACCAATCTCGTAGACGCGCTCGAAGCCGCCGACAATCAGGCGCTTCAAGTACAACTCCTTGGCGATGCGCAGATATACTTGCTGGTGCAATTCGTTGAAGTGCGAGGTGAACGGTCGTGCCGTCGCGCCGCCGTAGATCGGCTGGAGCACAGGCGTCTCGACCTCGATGAATCCGCGATTCTCCAGAAAGCGCCTCATGACGCTGACGATCTTGGCGCGGGCGCGGAACACATCGCGCACATCCTCATTCACAATTAAATCGAGATAGCGCTCGCGCAGCCGCGTCTCAACGTCGCTCAAGCCGTGCCACTTCTCAGGCGGCGGGTTAAGCGCTTTGGCGAGCAGCGTCAGCCTAGTGACGAACAGCGATGGCTCGCCAGCATTCGTGCGCCGCAACGTACCAGTTGCCTGCACAATGTCGAAGGTGTCAAGGTCGTTACGGAAGCGCTCGAACCATTCGTCGCCCAGGTCACGGCGGCTGAGCCATAGTTGAATACTTCCGCTTTCATCGGCCATGTGCGCGAAGGCGAGCTTGCCCATCACGCGGCGGTTCCCGACAATGCGGCCAACTACGGTCAGTTCAGTATTGCTTTCGGCAAGTTGATCGAAGTTTGCCAGAACATCGGCAATAGTGTGGGATCGCTCGGCGCGCGGTGGGTAAGCATCAATTCCGTCAGCACGCAGCCGTTCGAGCTTTGTGACGCGCTGACGTTGAAGATCATTTAGTTCCATACTCATGTCACATAGGTGTGTTGCGTGATGGAAGCGCAACACACCACGCAACACATAAAGGTTACTGAATTTTGACCACCGTCATTTTAATTGTACCAGATGGCGTCGTCACGTTTACCTTCTGGCGTGGGCGCTTGCCGAGCAGTGCAGCCCCAAACGGCGACTCATTCGAAATTTTGCCCTGCCGCGGATCGGCCTCGGTGCTCCCGACAATCGTCCAAGTTTCTTCATCGTCCTCGCCGTCAATGCGCACAGTCACCCGTGAGCCAACATGGACTTCAGTCGCATGGCCATTTTCTTCGTCGATGATCTGTGCCCGCGAAAGTAAGCTTTTGATCTCACGGATGCGGCCCTCCAGCAGCGCCTGCTGATTTTTCGCATCCTCATATTCGCCACTTTCAGAAATATCACCAAGCTCTTTGGCGGCGTTGATCCGGTCGGCAATATCCTTGCGACCATGGGTTGTCAACTCTTCAAGCTCTGCCTCAAGCTTGGCGAGACCATCGCGGGTAAGGTACGCTGGTTTGTCGGTCATCGCTTTGCCTTCCAAACGCTATATTTCGGTGCTTCACCACAGTGTGAAAACATGCCAACTACCTGATTGCAAAAAGAACTGAGAGCCTTCTCTCAGTCCTTTTAGAACGAAAGTGTTGACGCCAACGGCAATGTGATACCGTTGGCGCACTATGATTATACGGTACCTCAGAACATTTGTAAAGGTACTACAGATGAACATTTGCTTATATTGTTTGACGCGGGCGCGCAAGGCCGTTATAATACCTACCGGCATTGAGGGGCGGCAGATACCTGCTAAACCCCGCCAGGACCGAGAGGTAGCAACGGTAGGTGGGTTCCTCTGGGTGCTCCTCGTGCCTTTACATGATAGATGATACTAGCCGGTGCTACGCGCCGGCTTTTGTTTTGTACATTCGTATGTGTCACCATGTTATTCAGTGCGGTAGGCTTCGATCGCGCGCCGCCCTAGTTCGCGGATGTCTTCCGCGATCGCCGGGTCGTCAAGCTCTTCCCACGTTACCCAGCGCACCGCCAGCACCTCGCGCTGGGCATGGCTCAAGCTGCCACCGATTACCCGTGCGAAGTAGATCAGATCAACATGCTGGTGGTTTGGCGTGATGGTTTCCAGCAGCATGCAGAACGGCTGCGGCAGCATTGGTACCTGGCCCAGCAGCGCGCCCTGCTGGAATAACTCGGCATGCAGGCCGGTCTCCTCGCGCACTTCGCGCAGTGCGGCTTCATGGGGCAGTTCGTTCGGCTCGATGTGACCGCCGGGCGGCAGCCACTTGCGAAGTTTGCGATGGTGCAGCAGCAGTGTTCGCTCATGGTGAACCACAAACGTCGTGGCCGCAAAGTCACGTGTGATTAACATAAACAACCTGCTGGAGCGCGAATATACCAGATCATGGCCGTGAATCTCTATTATCGCCCACTCTACCGCACACATGGCTATAGTGCGTTGGGACTGTCGGCTTATGGACTGCTCAAACGAGTTTCTTTATAATACGAGTGCTGCCTCCAATGCAGTCGTATTGTACACCGTGTTTTACTCACCATGATGATGGCCTCGTGAGGAGGGCAGAGTTGGAAAGCCTCCGTATCCCGATACTCAAAATTGAGAATGTCCTGATTGCCTCGATTCAAGTGGCGCTCCATGATGCATCAGCAGTGCAATTCAAGGACGATCTGCTCCAGCGCATCTATGAGACAAAAGCGCGCGGTTTAATTGTTGATCTTACCGCCGTTGATGTTGTCGATAGTTTTATTGGACGCCTGATTAGTGATATTGCTGCCATGGCCGGACTTATGGGAACACGTGTTGTGATTACCGGGTTACAGCCTGCTGTAGCGATTACACTGGTGGAGCTTGGCCTTGAGCTTCCAAACGTGCTGACGGCCTTGAACCTTGAGAAGGGCTTGGCGATGTTGCGTCGGCAGGTCGAGGAGTGCAGTGATGAGCCAGCCTAAGGTTGCGCCCGTTCGCAGCGACCTCGACATTGTTATTGCCCGCACCCTCGCCCGCGATACGGCCAAGGCGCTCGGCTTCGGCGCAATTGATCAGGCCCGGATTGCTACAGCGGTGAGCGAGTTGGCGCGCAACATCTTTCTCTATGCCGGCAGCGGCGCAGTCACGGTAAAAGGTCTTGATCGCAATGGTCGCAAAGGTATCGAAATTGTCTGTGATGACCAAGGGCCGGGCATCGCAAACATTGATCTGGTCATGCAAGATGGTTACAGCACCTCGCGCGGCATGGGCATGGGGCTACCAGGTGCCAAGCGCTTGATGGATGAGTTTGACATTCGATCGAGCGAAGGTGAAGGCACGACGATCACATGTCGTAAGTGGCGGTAGCTCCATCATGGTATGTATAACATGAGTGGCACTGCCATAGAGCAGTGCCTTTTTCCGCGTAGCGCGTCACACTACACGATTCTAAAATCACGGCAGATGCATAAGGTATGTGCAGTCTCACGTAGCGATCTACACGCACGCTTCAGGCTCTAGATGTAGCTAATCTCTCGATCCGCTGCACAAATTCATTGAGATCAAACGGCTTAATCATGTGATCGTCCGCGCCAGACTGCACACTGCGATCAATGTCGTCTTGCTCGGCATGCACTGTGAGCAACATCAACGGCACATTGCGGCGCGCCTTGATACGCTTGCACACCTCCCACCCGCTTATCCCCGGTAGATTGATATCACACACAACCACGTCAGGCTCGGTTGTGGCCTCGCGCTGCACGGCCTCAAAGCCATCACTGGCGACAATGACTTCATGCCCTTCCACCTGGAGCACCTGTTGCACAAGCAGGAGAATATCTTTATTATCGTCAACGATAAGAATGCGCATGACTACCATCCTGGCATTGCGGAGCCGATTTTCCGCGTATGGTACGCGATGTGCCAGCCGCCGCAGACGTTGTTATTCGCATGGCGCGTACACAGAGCGCCATGTAGCATGCAAATTGGTTACGCGTTGCAACCTTTGCACACTCTCAGTCGTATGATATCATGGAATGCCTGAGGGCTAGCTTCGCAGTAGGCTGGCGTGAGGAGGAAGCAACGGTGGCTGAGCCATCTGCAGAAATAATTCAGCGCGCGCAACATGGCGACCGTGAGGCGCTGTCGCAGCTCATTTTGAGCCAGCAGCATTACGTGTACAGCATTGCCATGAGTGTGTTAAAAAATCCGGATGACGCGGCGGATCTGACGCAGGAAGCGTTTATCCGGCTGGTGCGCGCATTGCCGCAATATAACGGCGAGAGCCGCTTTACAACATGGCTGTACCGACTGGTAGTCAACCTTGGGCGGGATGAGTTGCGCCGACGCGGGCGGCAGGTGCCAATTGCGCCGCCGGTGCCCACTGAGGACGTGGATCTCGATCCCATGGCAGGCGTGGCCGACGATGACCGTTGGAGCGATCCGGCACTGGCGCTGGACTCGCGCGAGTTGCGCGATGAGGTGCGGCGTGCGCTCGATCAACTCGAAGAGCATTATCGGCTGGTTCTGACGTTGTACTATTTTGATGATATGAAATATGCCGATATTGCGGATACGCTTGATATGCCGCTCAACACGGTCAAAAGCCATATCCGTCGTGGCAAGGAGCGTTTGGCCACGTTGCTGCAAACGCCGGAGCAGCCAACCAATGCGCGCGCAATTGCTGCGCCGCAGCCAGAGAGCCGCACGGGCTTCGTGAGCCCGTTTGCGCGGCTGATGCCACGGATGGGAACAAGGTGATGACAATGAACTGTGACATAATTCGTGACGAGCTTGCAATCAACCCGGCAACTGACGATGCAGCAGTTCAGTCGCATCTCCAGCAGTGCCCGGCATGCGAAGCATACCGCCGCAGTCACGCATCGCTGGATGCTGTGCTGCGCACCGAGATGCGCTGGGAACCACCGGCGGCGCTGACGGCGAGCTTGCTGGCAATAGCGGCCACTGCGCCGCTGACCGAGCATGCGTCATGGCTGCCCGCGCCGCGCCAGCGACCGCAGAGTTGGTACGTGACGCTTGTGTACGTGCTCACGTCCATAGCGATTGCCGTGTCGCTGATGGTGGCGTGGCAGGTAGTCGGTGGGCTGCTGGTGCAGGCCGGCGTCACAGATGTGTGGGCGTGGCTGTGGAACGCACCGTCGCAGGCCATGCAGGCGCTGGTGCAGGCGCTGCCGCAAGCACGAATCGTGCTGGCGTTTATATTGGACATGCGTGACAAGCTGCTGTGGCTGTTGCTGGCGGCGGTGCTGTGGGCCGCGTTTGATAAGTGGAACCCGCCGACGCAGATTGGGCGGCAGCAGCAGGCGTAGAACGATTAATAACATGAAGAAACCCGTCAGGTTTGATACGCCTGACGGGTTTTTATTTCGTACGAGGTTTCTTACGAGCGCTTCACGTTGTACGCATTCCACCCGGCGTACTGCGCCGCGTCGCCAAGCTCCTCTTCGATTCGCAGCAACTGGTTGTACTTCGCCACGCGGTCAGTGCGGGCCGGCGCGCCGGTTTTGATCTGGCCGGCGTTAGTTGCCACGACCAGATCGGCAATGGTCACGTCCTCGCTTTCGCCGGAGCGATGTGATACAATCGCCGTCCAACCAGCCCGCTGCGCCATCTGGATCGCGTTGAGTGTCTCGGTGAGCGAGCCGATCTGGTTGAGCTTGATCAGGATCGAGTTGGCGGCCTTCTCGTTGATTGCCCGCTCAAGGAACTTGACGTTCGTGACCAGCAAGTCGTCGCCGACGAGCTGGACGCGGTCGCCAATGCGCTCGCACAGCAGCTTCCAGCCGTCCCAATCGTCCTCGGCCAAACCGTCCTCAAGCGAGATAATCGGGTAGCGGCTGACAATATCGGCCCAGTAGTCCACCATCTCGGCGCTGCTCAGGGAGCGGTTCTCCTTTGCCAGGTGATATTTACCATCCTCGTAGAATTCGCTGCTGGCCGGGTCCATCGCCAGCATGATCTGCTCGCCGGGCGTGTAGCCGGCCTGCTGGATGGCTTCCATGATCACCTCAATCGCCGCCTCATTCGTCGGCAGGCTCGGCGCGAAGCCGCCCTCATCACCGACGTTGGTGCCCTGGCCACGGTCATGGAGCACTTTTTTCAGGCTCTGGTAAATCTCTGCGCCCCAGCGCAGCGCCTCACGGAAGGTTGGCGCACCAGGCGGGCATGATCATAAATTCCTGGAAGTCGGTGCTGTCCTGGGCGTGCTTGCCGCCATTTAGAATGTTCATCATGGGCACCGGCAGCACATGGCCGTTCACGCCGCCGATGTAGCGGTACAGCGGCAAGCCGAGCGCTGCCGCCGACGCTTTAGCGCATGCCAGCGACACTGCCAGAATGGCATTCGCGCCGAGTTTGCTCTTGGTTTCCGTGCCATCCAGGTCGATCAGCGTCTGGTCGATGGCGACCTGGTCGGCGGCGTTGGTGCCGACGAGCGCTTCGGCAATCGTTTCGTTAACGTTCTTAACGGCCTTTTCAACACCTTTGCCGCCATAGCGCTTCTTGTCGCCATCGCGCAACTCCAGCGCTTCATTTGCGCCGGTTGATGCGCCAGACGGCACAATTGCGCGCCCGATCTCGCCGCTTTCCAGATGCACGTCCACTTCCACGGTCGGGTTGCCGCGCGAGTCTAAAACTTCACGAGCAACAATCGCCTCGATCAGCGTACTCATAGAAACTCCTTTTATTCACAAAACAAACGACGAAGGACGAACAACAAATGTCATAGCATGCGCTTTCGTCCTTCGTCGTTTGTTGTTCGTCAAGCCTTATCCTACCACCATTCCGAGTTCTTCATACAGGCGCGTGAAGTCGAAGTGTTCGTCAAGCATGGCTGTGAAGCGCTGAATCTTCGACGCCTGTTTGAAGCGAATATGGCCAAAGATGCCCTCGGCCCGTTCCACTGCGCTCAAGGTATCGTCAGCCAGCAAAATGATCGGCACATTGCGCTCCTCAGCGCGGTCAATGACCGCCGGTGACGGACGGATATTGCCGGTCAGTACCAGCACAGAGGTAGAGGTTTCGAGCGCCGCCAGTTGCAGATCGCCGCGGTCGCCGCCGGTAAACACGGCTTTATTGGCACGACGGCGGAAGTGCGACAGCGCCGCATCCACGCCCATCGCGCCAATCAGCAGGTTCTCGACCGGATTATCGAGCCATGCCTGCGGGCCGATGAACTGGCCGCCGAGCGTTTCCAGCAAATCGCCAACCGTCACTCCGGCGAGTTGTCGGTCGCGCGGCAACATGCCGTACACGCTGATACCGCGCTTTTCGAGAAATGGTTTCAGGCGTGTGCGAACGTACTCAGTGTGCGACTCGTCGATCTGGTTGATCAGCACGCCAATCAAGCGATCAGCAAGGTAGCGCTGCACTGCCAGCAGCACGTCAGCGGTTTGCGGGCCAGTATAGCGACAGACCAGCAGCACCGGTGCCTGAAGCATGTCGGAAATCTGATCAACTGAGAGATCGAGCAGCGAACCTTCCGCCCAGTTGTTTGCGCCTTCGAGCACCACAAAATCTTTGTCGCGCGAAACAGCTAAATACGCATCGCGCAGGCGCTTGGCGAGATCCGGGCTTTGTTCGCGAAGAATTTGATCGATAATGCTAGGCGTCATGAGAATCGGCGCGAGGCGCTCAAGCGGATCGCTCATGTTGAAATACTGGTGAATAAACGCCGCGTCTTCGTCGAAGACTGCGTCCTCAGTGCGTTTCACCGACACGCTGACTGGTTTCATGTACCCGATGCTAAAGCCGTCGCGCTGTGCTCGGTCGAGCAGCCCGACGCAAATAGCACTTTTGCCCACAAACGTCTCGGTGGAAGCGACATAGAGGGTTGCCATAATACATCTCCTGGCGTAATGCTTGATACGTCATGCTCAAATCTAATTTCAAGCATCAAGCATCAAGTATCAAGTATCATCCCTGCAAAATGATGCGCGCGTCCAGCACGGTTGCGCCCTGTCCCTGATTATGAATAACGAGCGGGTTGATGTCCATTTCCACAATTTCGGGGAAATCGGTGACAAGTTGCGAAATGCGAAGCACGACGTCTTCGGCTGCGGCGACATCGGCGGGCGGCTCGCCACGCACGCCTTTCAATAAACCATACGTGCGAATCGAACGTATCTGCGCGGCAGCTTCCTCCTGCGACACCGGCGCGAGTCGGAAGGCTACGTCTTGCAGCACTTCGACATAAATACCGCCCAGACCGAACGCAATCAGCGGGCCGAACTGCGGGTCGCGCACCATGCCGACCAGCACCTCGCGGCCCTTGGGAATCATCTGTTGCACCAGCACGCCCCAAATGTCGGCGTCGCGGCTGTAGCGTCGCGCGCGGTACTCAATCAATTCGTAAGCGTCGCGGGCGGCTGATGTATCAGCGATGCCAACTTTCACGCCGCCGATGTCGCTTTTGTGCAGAATATCGGGCGACGAAATCTTCATGACCACTGGGAAGCCCATGTCGGACGCGATCTGCGCCGCCTCATCCGCTGAGCGTGCCAACCGCGACTGCGGCAGCCGCATGCCGTACGCTTCAATCACGTCACGCGCCTCGATCTCGCCCAACGCCAGCCGCCCGCTCGAACGCACATCATCAAATACTTTGCGCACCCGCTCGATGTCTACCTCGAAGCGTGCGTACTGGCCCTCGGGCTGTTCGCTCCATGCGCGCTGACGAGCCATGGCGTGCAATGCCGACACCGCGCGCTCTGGAAACGGATAGTTCGGAATGCGGTGCTGGTTCAGCAATTCCAGCGCTGGGCCGATGCTAAACGCGCCCATGAAGCTGGCAACCACGGGTTTCGGTTGGTCTTGCGAGAGTTGCGCCATAACCTCAGCAGTCTTCTCGCCTTCGCTGCCAGCCTGCGGCGTGAACAATACGATGACGGCGTCAACATTCGGGTCGGCCAACGCGGCCTTGATGCCAATCTCGTAGCGGTCGGCCCGCGCATCGCCAATCACGTCAATCGGATTGAACACGTTGGCCATCGGCGGCAGTGCGGTACGCAGGTGCTCGATCGTTTCTGATGTGAAGCGTGCTAATCTTAACCCGCTGCGCTCGATTGCGTCAGCGGTGATGATGCCCGGCCCGCCCGCATTGGTCACGATTGCAATCCGGTCACCTTGAATCAAGGGCTGGTAGGCAAACGCCAGCGCAAAGTCGAATAGTTCTTCCATCGATTGAGCGCGCAGAATACCACTTTGATTGAAGGCCGCCTCGTAGGCCCGCTCAGAGCCGGCCAGCGAACCAGTGTGCGACGAAATTGCCTGCGTACCTGCGTCGGTCGTGCCGCTCTTGATTGCGATCACCGGCGTGCGCTTGGTAACCTTCCGGGCTGTGTTGATAAACCCCGGGCCGTCAGTGATGCCTTCCAGATACGCCAGAATTACACGATTGTCGGGATCGTCGCCCCAGGCTTGCAAAAGCGCTACTTCGTCCACGTCGGCCTTGTTGCCGAGACTGACGAAGCGCGAGAAGCCGATGCCCTGGCTTTTACTCCAATCAAGGATGGCGGTGCAGATCGCGCCCGATTGCGGACATGAACGCAATCTGACCGGGATCGGGCATGAGCGCGGCGAAGGAGGCGTTCAGATGTGTGGTGGTATCAATAATGCCCAGACAATTCGGGCCAACCATGCGCATGCCATAGTGGTGCACCTTTTCAAGCAACTGGCGCTCAAGCTCTTTGCCTTCGCCGCCCACTTCTTTGAAGCCTGCGGTAATGACAACCAAGCCCTGCACGCCCTTCTGCCCGCAATCCTCCACCACTGCCAGCACCGCCTGTGGCGGCACCACAACGACGGCAAGCTCAACTGACTCAGGAATCGCAGCAACAGATGAATAAGCTGGCAGATCTGGCACATGCGACGCGGTAGGGTGCGTGGGAAAGACGCGCCCACGGTATCCATTGTCAAGCACATTGCGCAACACGCGATGGCCAAGCTTTGTGGGGTCTGGCGAGGCTCCAACAACGGCAATTGATTTGGGGGCAAAAATCGCCTCCAGCATGTTGTTTATCTCCTTGCAGACAACGTGGCTCTGCGCTCATCATACTCGATTGCGGTGAGAACGACAAGTTCTTTCTTGAGAGTTGCAATACGTGTGCCGTGCCCGGATGCAGCAGCGCACCAGGAGCGCCAGATGCGTTAGGTTAGGCGCATTATGTTGGAGTGCAATGCACCCCAAGCGTGACGAAAAGAGTGTTGGCCGTCGTTCATGTCATGGTATATACAACTATACCATGGCTGAATGTTGCAAAATACTCATAATCACTATTCCCAGTATCGCTAATGCTCCAGATATGATAAAGTGTACACTGTAGCAAGGAGCAACCTCATGAGTGTCGCGCTATCTATGCTGCTGTACCTTACGTCAGCGGCAACGTCATTTGCGCTTGCATTCTACGGCTGGCGGCGCTGGCAATACGTCGAAGTCAAGCCATTCGTGGCGCTGATGGCGGCGATTGCCTTCTGGTCATTCTGCCATGCGCTGAGTGTTGGAAGCAGTACGTTCGCCAGCACGTTGTTCTGGGCACAGGTGCAATATGCTGGCATTGTGCTCGTTGGCCCACTCTGGCTTCTCTACGCCCTGGCCTATGCCGACCATTGGAACGATCTGACGTGGGCGCGTTGCGCGCTGCTCTTTATTATCCCCGTGCTGTGCCTCATAGCAGTACTGACGAATAGCTGGCATAGGTTGTGGTGGCCCACCTTTGAAATCGACACAAAGCGCGCATTTAGCTCGCTCACTATCTCGCGCGGTCCGTTCTTCTGGGTACACGCCATCTACGGCTACTTGTGCGTCGTTGCCGGGCTGTGGATATTTATTCGCACCATGATCACCGCACCCCCGTTTTATCAGCATCAGGCGCGCCTCGCCGTCATAGGCGCGTTGTTTCCGGTGATTGGCAACATTCTGCACCTCGCTGGCTTACAGTTGCAAATCGTCGACGACCCCACGCCGTTTTTGTTCGTCTTTTCTGGCCTGACATTTTATTACGCAACAATCCGCTACCATTTGCTTGATCTCATGCCGATTGCACAACGCGAAGTATTTGAAAATATTCCCGATGGCGTGGTGGTGCTTGATCCGCGCCATCGCGTATTGACGTATAACGCCGCCGCGCCGCGCCTGCTCGCGCTGCATACAAGCGACTGGACCGGGCAGAGCCTGGTGTCGCTCACGGAAGCGTCGCCGCTAAGCAGCGTCATGCGCGAAGTGCTGGAAGATGTTTCCACTCCGGCGAGCCGCCATGCCACCTACGCCTCGAATGAAGGACTGCATGGCATGGAATTGCGCGTTCAGCCGGTGCGTGTGCGGCGCGGAATGCAGGCCGGCTCGCTGCTGTTGCTGCGGGATACTACGGAGCGCGTGCGGGCTGAGCGCGTACTCGACCAGCGGCTGGCCGAACTACTGCTGCTTAACCAGACTGCTCAGGCGATCAACGCGGCAGTGCAGACCGACGATGTGCTGCGAGTGATTACCAGCGAAACCATGCGAGCGCTCCAGTGGGATCGCATGGGCGTTGCGCTGTTGGAAGACAATAATGTCACATTTCGAGTGATTATTGATCATCCGCCGCAGGACATGCCCAATATTGAGGGCTACACCGGTGACCTATCGCTGCTGCCGTTTATCGCAGATGCGCTGTGGAGCGAGCGCGAAAGCATCATTTCAATCGACGATCCGGCGGTTGCAGGAACGGCAGTCGAGCAAGTGATGCTCGATCTTCATTTACGCACCATGGTTTTGATGCCACTCCGGCAGAACATGCGCCCCATTGGCGTGCTGATCATCAGCAGCGCGCACGACCGCGATGTGTTGCCTGATGAACTGAGGCTATTTACAACTCTTAGCACATTGATTAGCGAGGTCATTATTCGCACATCGCTGTATGAGGAGGCACAGCGCGCGAACGAGGTAAAGTCCATCTTTCTGGCAAGCGTGAGCCATGAGTTACGCACGCCACTGACATCAATCCTGGGATTTACCGAGATGATTGAGTTGAATGTCTTTGGGCCAGTGCCTGACCGAATGCGCGAGCCGATCGAACACATTCACAATAGCAGCCAGGTACTGTACCGCCTGATCAATGACCTGCTCGATTTCTCGCGTTTAGAAGCAGGCCACCTCAACATCGAGCTTTTTCCGGTCACTCTCGGCAGCATAGTGCAGGCAGTGGCCGGCGCGATGCAGCCACAAGTGCAGCAACGTGGCCTGACGCTCTGTGTTGAGGTGCCGTATGATCTGCCGTTGGTGCGCGCCAACAGCATGCGGCTGGAGCAGGTGATTACTAATTTGCTCGCCAATGCGATAAAGTTTACCGAGCAAGGTAGCATTCATATCATGGCAACCCAGCACGAGCATGATGTATGCCTGAGCATTCATGACACGGGCATTGGCATCGCGCCTGAGCACCAGCAGGATATTTTTCAGGCTTTCCGTCAGATCGAGAGCCTGCAAACCCGGCGCTTCGGCGGCGCGGGCCTTGGCCTGGCGATCTCCCGGAGGCTGGTCGAGCTCATGGGCGGCACGCTGACGGTAGAAAGCACGCCAGGAGTTGGGTCGGTGTTCTTCTGCACGCTGCCAATTGCCCATGAACAGCATCTCGCCGCGCAAGTGGGTTCCATGCTCGCTGCTAATGAGGCAACCAACGCCTAACGGATAGGTGCGGTGGCGTGGCACGAATGGGGCTTTTTGCTGGTCGTTCTCGCATGCCGACCGTGTGAAGACGGGTGGGTTATGCAACAATTGGCGTTGCGCTGGCGTCAGATCGGCAACACAAACGAAAGCATTCGTTGTGATCTGAAAGGAGCAACACTATGGATACTCGTCTGGTTCGCAGCCGCGATGACAAATTAATTGCTGGAGTGTGCGGCGGCCTTGCCCGCGCGCTTGGCGTCGACTCGACGATTGTGCGCCTGGTTTTTGTACTGTCGGTTTTCGCCGCCGGCGTCAGCCCGCTGATCTATGTTATCCTGTGGATTGTGATGCCGGAGGAAGCGCCCGCGTCATCGTACTCCCCGCCAGCGACGCAGCTACAAGACCCAACTGGCGAATGGCAGTACGACCCGTACACTGGTGAGCGCATCCAGAAGTAGCTTTCCAACATAGTTCTTCACAAGCATGATCTCGCATAGCGGGATCATGCTTTTTCATAGTGCGAGGAGAATATGGCGCAGTCAAACGATTCAAAGCTATGGATAACACGTGCTCAGGCGCGCCGCGTCGGTGAGGTCGTTGTGCGGGCGACACAAGACCTCTTCGAAGACAGCGGCCCGCAATGGGCTGCTGCAATTGCATACTACAGTCTGCTCTCGATTTTTCCTTTGCTGCTCGCAATTGTGTCGATCACCGCCTTTTTCATCAGCGACCAGGCAACCGTACTCGACAAAGCGACTCAGCTCACCAGTAGCTTCTTGCCTGAGGGCAATACTCTTGTCCGGCAGGTGGTGAGTGATGCCTTTGCAGCGCGTGGAAGCATCAGTGTACTGTCGCTTGGCTCGCTGCTGTGGAGTGGCTCCCGCGTGTTTGGTGCCATCACCAAAGGCTTGAACATCGCGTATGATGTCGATGAGACATACGGGTTCTGGAAGCGTACACTGATTGAATTGATCATGCTGGCGACAATTGGCATAGTCTTTGTCGTCGCGCTTGCCTTACCGTGGGTCATTGATGCGCTTCATACGCTTTCCAGCATTGTGCCTGCCAGCGAGGAAAACATTTTCTGGGTCGCGCGCATGGTTGGGCAAGCGGTGCTGCTACTGGGCGCATTCTTTCTGACCTACCGATTTGTTCCACGCGGTAAGCAGCAATGGAGCGCGGCGTTATCTGGTGCAGTGGTGGCGAGTGTGCTGGTGTTGGCGGCGCGGCCGCTCTTCTTCCGCTATGTTCAAAATATTGGACAATACAATTTGACCTACGGCTCGATTGCACTTGTGGTGGTGTTTGTGCTGTGGACTTGGATAGTTGCACTGATCTCTGCTATTTGGTGGCGAAATTGCATCGCATGTGCAAGCGATGTTAATCGAGGGTCAACCCTCTGACGAAGTGAAGCGGCGGCATCAAGAGCGCTCGCCAACGCGTAAGAAATAGAACGAATACATGACAGCTCTGCTTATTTTTAGTATCACGTTGCTTGTTGCGGTATTGATCTCCGGCCCCGCAAGCCGGAGCATGCTCTCCACAGCAGTGCTCTTCCTGATCGCGGGCTTCGTTGCGGGCAGCGGCTTATTCGGCTGGATCAGGGCCGATGCCAGTAACCCGATGGTGAAACAGCTTGCTTCATTGGCCCTGTTCAGCGTCCTGTTCACCGATGGCATGCGCATTGGGGCGCGTGACCTTGCTTCGGCATGGCGTCTGCCTGGACGCGCGTTGCTCTTGGGCATGCCTCTGACCATGGCGGTGATTGCGTTGCTGGCGCACACGATAGTTCATCTCTCATGGGTCGAATCGTTTATCCTTGGCGCAGCTCTCAGCCCTACCGATCCGGTGTTTGCTGCGGCAATTGTTGGACGTGATGAAATTCCAGGCCGTTTACGGCATCTGCTCAATGTCGAAAGTGGTGTGAACGATGGTATTGCGCTCCCTTTTGTCATTGTGCTTCTGAATGTTCTGAGTTAATCACCCATAGAAGTCGGAGTACTGCTTGGGGAAGTAGCGATTGGTGTCGTGCTTGGCATTGTTATTCCATGGGTTGTGGTGCAGTTGGAACAACGTAGCTTCTTTAGTATATCTTCCTTATATAAACAACTCGATCTCTTTGCAGTTGGATTAATCGTCCTTTCGGTTGCTCGATTAACGCACACGAATGAATATCTCGCGGCGTTTACTGCTGGCATCGTGATCGCTACGATTGCTCCGGACATGCGTGCTTCGTTCTATGAATTTGGTGAGACGATTGCGGAGTTGCTCAAACTAGCTGCGCTGTTGGTCTTTGGCAGCATCATTTCGCTGCCGTTTCTCAGCGCGATTCCATGGAACGGCTATATCTTTGCGCTCTTGCTGCTTGTGTTGGCACGGCCTCTGTCACTGGCCTTCGCACTCTTTGGCACTGAACTGAGTCGACATGAGTGGATTGCTGCGGCATGGTTCGGCCCCAAAGGATTTGCCTCTGTTGTATATGGCTTACTGATCTGGCAATCAGGTGTGCCGCACGCAAGCCATCTCTTTCATTTAATTGCTCTTGTGATCATAGCATCGATTATCGCGCACTCCTCAACAGACGTGGCCATTGCGCGATGGTTCACAGAGGGTGAACCGGCACCGGTGCGGGAGTAGCTCCGCGCGTCTGTCTATCATGGCCGCCTCTGGATCACCTCAGCGCTGCCGTTCGGAAAGGCAACCACTACAGTGCGATTCTTCAACTTCTCTTCCACCTGTGCCTGTCCGACGACCAATGGCTCGGTTTTCTTGCCGCAAGCCAGCCGCACGATTGCCTCGACATGCAGCGGCGCGACCGGCGGGTCCACCACTATGAATCGCATGGGCTTATCTGCACTGCACACATCCTGCGCCAGTCGCCACAAGCTACCGCCCGGCCCGCTCGCCGCCGACCAGCGCCCTTCGCGGGCGTGTACCTCGCCCACTGCAAACCATACGAACCAAACGACGGCAACGATGCCGAGCCAGCGCGCCGCAAGCGCCATTCGCGCGTGCGACGGCTGCGCGCGCCATGCCCATGCTAGCAGCGCGCCGACGAGCAGCGCCGCTACCAGCACTGGCTCGTACAGATAGCGCGAGTCGGGCGGTGACACAAATGGCGCGGTCGGCAGCAGTGTTAGCGTGAGCGCCGCGATGAGCCGCCGCATGCCGTTGCTGCCCATGATGAATAGTGCCAACAGTAGCACTGCCACAACCGCGCCGACCCCGACCAACATGGGCGCGTCGGCGTGCTCGGTGCCGGGCAGCGGCACGAATACCAGCGCCAGACTGCGGAGTGGGTTAAGCAGCATGTGGACCCCGATTCCGTAGCCGCCGTTCTGCAACAGGTAATTGCGCGCTTCGATCAAGCGCTGGAGCCACAGATACGCTATGGTCAACAGTGTAGGCAGCAGGTACGGCAGGAAGCGAGCGGAGGGGCGTCGATTGCCACTAGTGCCAGGGAGCATCAGCAGCGGCAGGCCAATCACGGCGCTTTCTTTCGCCAGCAGCGCCAGCGCGAGCGTCAGCGTCGCCAGAAAAGACTGGACGATTGACGATTGACGATTGACGATTGACGATTTGGTTTCTGTCCATCGCCCGTCACCCATCGTCCGTCGTTCGTCGCCCGTCGTTTGTCGTCTGTCGATCCATAGGTGCACCATGATCAGCAACAGCACTGCCGCCAGCAGTTCGCTCTGCGCCGACACCCACACCACCGCCTCGAACGGCGCGGGATGCAGCGCCACAATTGCCGCCGCCAGCAGCGCGCCCCAACGATTGCTGCCGAGCCGCCATGCCAGCCAGCCGAGCAGTCCGGCGTTCAACCCATGCAGCGTCATGCTGACGATATGGAACATGCGCGCGTCAAGCCCGAACAGCGAAGTTTGCGCCCAGAATAGCAGCCAGACCAACGGGCGGTAAAAGTGACTCTGTGCGCTGACATCAAATGCGCGGGACATAACTTGCCTGAACGCCAGGCCACGCACGCTGAGCAGCCACTGGTAATCGTCGGCGGCGAACGGACGGTTCCATACATCACGGTAGGCGTACAGCATGAGTGCCGCAATGCCGAGCACAGTGAGCACAGGCAGTAGAACGTCGCGCCATGCAAGCGTATCGGCGGGCGTGGCGCGTGTAGGTGACAATAAAGGCTTTGACATGGCCGTTATCTTACCACGTTGTCGCCTAGCCGCCGTACAATGCCTGCACAATCAACGGCGTAATCAGTCCTTCAATCAGGCTGCCGAGCATAAATAGCGGCACCAGCACCAGCAGCCAGACTTTAAAAAACTGCGCCAGTGACCACAGCATGTTCTGACCGACCGTGAAGCCGTGCGGCGGGGCCAGCAGCGCTGCGCCGATCCGCAGGCCGAGCGCCGCAGCCAGCAGCATGGCCGGTAGTTCCACAATTCCGTGTGGTAAGACATGAGCCAGCAGGAATTGCGACGGGCTGCTCGGCGCAAGCGCAACCCAATCGCCCCCGCGCTGCACGAGCATGCTGACAACAAAGCCGATTTGCGCAAACGTCACCGTCGGCACCAGAAACGCCAGCGTACCAAACGTGAATAGCGAAAGCACGCTTGAGAACAGTGACATGCGCAGATTGCTGAGAAAAATTGACGCTGCCAGCGCAATGCTCGGTGTGGGCGCGCTACCAAGATTGGCGAGGGATCGTTCAAGCAAGCGCACACGGAAGTGCTGCCCGATGAAGCCGCCACCGAACAGGCCCAACAGTGCCGCGCATATGGCGATGAAAAGTGGCATGCGATAGGTACCTAGCAATGCCCACAGTTCGTGGCGATAGAAGCGGCGCGGCGAAAAACGAAGGCCATGGTACTGATCAGGCGCGACGCCGGGCGGCTGATATTCGCAGAAAAATGTCGCGAAGGTGTTGCGGATGCGGCGCAAGCTGAGTTGCTCATGTTCGCGTGAGAGAATTTCTTCGCGGTTGAATGAAGCGATGCCGGTACGAATTAACGCAATCGCGATCAGCAGGAGCAGCAGCGCCGTCAGCCACAACACATCCCAGCGCTGCCCAATAATCATGAGCGCCTCGATCTGCACCACCGAGGCGGTCGGCAGCAGCACAAAGCTGGCGAGTAAATTGGCTGCACGGACGCTGGTGGTGTGGCTGGAGATGACCACCGCGCCCGCCACCATGACAATTGCTTTGGCGGTGATTAACAGCAGCACAACGACAAGGTACTCTGCCTTTAGCCCATCATAGAACAGGTCGGGGAAGCGCGCCCACAGCGATACGGCGAATACGCCCATTGCAAGGTACGAGGAGAGCAGCGGCGGCAGCAGCGACGAGATGAGCTTGCCGCCATACAACTGGCTGTCAGAAATCGGCATGGCTAGCAGAGCTTCCAGGCTGTTGCGCTCGCGCTCGCCGACGAACGATTCCAGCGCCGTGATCAGCGAGAATGATGCTGGAATGAAGCCAACCAGCAGCATGGCAAATGGCACGAGCAGCACAATCGAGCCGCGCTCGCCGACGAAGCGAATGGCGTAGTTTGCCGCGCTGATCAGCAGGGAAGGCAGCACGAACGTCAGAATGAAAATCGGCACCAGAATGCGCCAGTCGGTGAGCGTGTCGCGCACTTCACGGCGGGCGATTACATGAATGGGGTTGAGGCTCATGGCTGCACCTCCTCCGTATGGGGCGCGCGTGTGTCGTGGGCTGTGTCGCTCCAACTGCCGCGCTCTATATCATCCTCGCCGACAATTCGCAGGTAGACTTGTTCCAGGCTACGCGGCAGTTCGGCCAGCGAAACCACCGGCACGCCGCGCGCTGCCAGCCGCGCCACAATTTGCGGGTTGATGGCATGCGGATCAGCACAGCGAAAGTGTATCCAATCATGGCCAGCTGCTTCGATTGTTATTAGATCGTCGAGCAACAGCGGCAGACCGTCGCTGCGGCGGGCGAGGCGCAGTTCCCATAATGGCTCGCCGAGTAACTGCTGCGTCAGGTGCTGAATCGTGCCCTGCGCGACAACCTGGCCGCCGCGAACCAGCACGATTCGGTCGGCCAGCTCTTCCGCTTCGGTGAGATTGTGCGTGGTGAGCAGAATAGTGCGGCGGGCGGCGCGTAGTTCGGCGATGGCATCGCGTACCGTGCGGGCGCTCTGTGGGTCCATGGCGGTCGTCGGCTCGTCGAGATACAGCACCGGCGGGTCGTGCATGAGCGCCCGGATCAGTGCAACCTTCTGCTTCATACCTTTGGAAAAGCTGTCGAGCCGCTTTTCACGCGCTTCCCACAGATTAAAGCGCCGGAGCAACTGCGCCGCGCGATCATTGCTTTGCGCGCTGCTCATACCCTGAAGCGTGCCGAAGAACTGGAGATATTCGAGCGGGCGCATGCGCACATACAAGCCGGGAAACTCAGTCAGCAGCCCAACATGGCGGCGCACCTCGCGGGCATGAGTTGCCACATCGTAGCCTGCGACGACTGCTCGACCGGTCGTTGGCTTGAGAATGGCTGACAGCATGCGCACCGTGGTCGTTTTGCCCGCACCGTTCGGGCCGAGCAGCGCGACAACTTCGCCCGCTGCAAGCGAGAGTGAAATGTCGCATACGGCTTCGAACGTGCCAAACACTTTGCGGAGATGGGTAGCCTCGATCATCTATGGTCCTTTGCCGCATGCGCGTGATGAAAGGCTGAGATCGTCACGCGCATGCGTGTGTCAATATCACGATGCATCCGTTGGTAGTATACTGAGCCATGTACCACCTCGGCAATAAGCCGATAGTCATGCTGCAGCGATAGGATGGCACACTGCCTCATCTGCTTGTCAGACAGGCTGCACATAACGTGTGCTATAATAGCGATGGTTGGAGGCCAAACCACGGCGCGCCCTCTTTTGCCGTGTGTAGTGCCGTATCACACATTCGAGGAAAACTGTGGCACTGAATCCGCTCAATTCGCTCTTCGGAGCGTTCAGTCGTGATCTGGGCATTGACCTGGGCACGGCTAATACATTGGTGCATGTCCGCGGCAAAGGCATCGTGATAAGCGAGCCGTCCGTTGTTGCAATAGATAAGCGAACCAAAGAGGTCAAGGCGGTTGGCGCTGAGGCCAAGGCGATGGTCGGCAAGACGCCGGGCAATATCATCGCGGTGCGGCCGCTTAAGGACGGCGTGATCGCCGACTTTGACGTGGTCGAAAAGATGCTGAAGTATTTTATTGACAAGGCGCATGATCGTTCGTTCGGCTTTGTGTCGCCGCGCCCGCGTGTGGTGGTCGGCGTGCCCTCGGGGGTGACGCAGGTGGAGATGCGTGCTGCCCGTGACGCCGCGCTGAACGCCAATGCGCGCGACGCATATGTGGTCGAGGAGCCGATGGCGGCTGCGATTGGCGCGGGCATGCCGGTGGACGAGCCAATGGGTTCCATGGCGGTGGATATTGGCGGTGGCACCACCGAGGTCGCCGTGATTTCGCTCGGTGGCATTGTCATTAATCACTCAATTTGTACCGCTGGCGATGAAATCGACGACGCGATCGTGCAGTTTGCGCGGCGCGAGTACAACCTCTTTATCGGTGAGCGCATGGCCGAGAAGGCTAAGATTGCGGCTGGGAGCGCCTACCCGCTGGAAGAAGAAATTAAGGTTGTGCTGCGCGGGCGCGACATGCTGACTGGCCTGCCCAAGGCGGTTGAGATCAGCAGCGTGGAGTTGCGTGAAGGTATTTCGCGGCCAGTTACCACGATTGTCTCCGAGGTACGGGCTGCGCTCGAAGAAACGCCGCCGGAGCTTGTGGCCGACATCATGGAGTACGGTATCACCCTCGCAGGCGGTGGTGCCATGCTGCGCGGCCTGGACAAGCGTATCGCGGCGGAAACCAAAATGCCCGTGCATATTGCCGAAGATCCGCTGTCGTGTGTAGCGCGCGGCGCTGGCATGATGGTCGAGAACTTTGAGAACAAGGTGTACCGCGATATCCTCAATGGTACCCAGCGCACACGCCGGATCAAATACTAATTCATAGCGCCACATTACGCACGAAACATGCCTTCGATAGGCTTTTTGTTCTGTGTGTAATGTGAGCTTATCATTTTGTTATGCGTGATCCCGCCCGCTCCCGCCCCATGCGGCTGCATCGACAGTCGTCAGTTCGCTCCTTCACGTTGGTGGCTGCCCTGATTGTGCTGGCGTTGCTGCTTCTGCTGCTCGATCAATCTGGTCGGCTCGGTTCAGTGCGCGCGCAGGTAGAATCATTTATTAGCCCGGCAATTACCGGCTTGACGCGGGTCAGTTCAAGCGTGAGCGGCGTTGGCCAAGACCTGAGCGAAGTGCCGCAGCTTCGGGCGCAGGTTGAGCGGCTGCAAGAAGAAAATAGCCGTCTCAAGAATGAAAATATTGCGGTACAGGCAGTGCAGCAGGAGAATGACCGCCTGCGCACGCAGTTGCAGATCCAGAAAGAGCAACCGTGGAAGTTGCTCGGCGCAGAAGTGGCCGCGCTGACGCCCGACGCAGGACGGCACATTGTGCATATTGCGGCAGGCGAGCAGCAAGGCGTGCGGCCCGGCATGGCCGTGATTGGCCGCGAAGGGAGCAGCCCGGCTGCGCTGATCGGCGTGATCGACGAGGTCGGCCCGCATAGCTCAACAGTGTTGCTAATCACCGACTTCAGCAGCGTTTTGAGCGCGCGAGTATATCATCAAGATCAGGTGCTTGACGGTGTGGTGCAGGGCCAATGGCAGCGCGGCTCGCGCTTGCAGCTGGCGCAGGTGCCACGCAGTGTGGCGCTTGCTGAGGGCGACGTGGTGATGACCGCCGGGCTGACTGCTGATACCGGGCTGGATCTGCCACGTGCTGCCATCCCGCGCAACGTGCCGATTGGCACGGTTGAAAAGGTGAGCACGGATGGCTACAATCAATCTGCTGCGGTGCGTCCGTACATCGATCCTGATCAGGTGAGCTACGCATGGGTGCTGCTAAACCACGACGACTAGAAGAGCGCATTGCGCGTGAGATCGTGCTGGCGCTGGCGCTGTTTAGCGTTGTGTTGGTGCAGATTACGGTGTTGCCGCGCCCGCTGGATATCGCTCCCAATATCATGTTGATGTTAGTGATCTGCCGCACGTTGGTGGCAGGTTTGCCGAATGCGGCGCGCTGGGCATTTTATGGCGGACTGAGTCTGGATATTTGTGCGGGAAGCACGCTGGGAACGCATGCGTTGGCCTTGCTGGTGGCAGTGCTCTGTGCTGGTTTACCGCTTACCCGTTTGCAGCGCGAAAATTGGCTGCTGCCGCTGGTCGGCGCATTGTTTGGCACGTTGGCCTACCATGGGGTGCTGGCGCTGCTAACAACCCTGCTGGTTGCACCGGTCCCACTTGAGGCATATGCCATGATTGTGGCGGTGCCCGATCTTGTGCTAACGCTGATTCCTGTGCTGCCACTATTTCTGGGCATGCGCTGGTACGTGAGCCGCCAACGCGGCGAAGTGCTGATTGACTTGTACTGATATGTCGGACAAACTGGTACTGATTTCTGATCTGTAAACTCTCATTTTAACCATGAATCGTTTGCTCGTCCCAAAACTTGCGGTACTACTATTGTTGGTCGTCCTGGTTGGGCGGCTGTACACGCTGCAAATGGTTGACAGCGAGGCCAGTCGCCTGCGCTATTCTACCGGCAGCGTTACCACGCGCTACCTGCCGGTTCGTCCATTGCGTGGCGAGATCTATGCGAGTGATGGCAAAACGCTGCTCGCTGAAAGCGTGCCGATCTACACCGTTTCTATTCGCCCTGCTGATGTGCAACAGGCGATCAGAGCTGCGGGCGATCATGGTGCAGAGGTGCGCGATAAATTGTACATGCGCCTGGGGCAGATCCTTGGCATCACCAGCACGTTGACAATCTCGCCTGCTGCGGCGCTGGAGCAGAATGCGTCGCTGGCAAGTGATATCAGCCAGGGGCTTGGCGCGGCTGTCGTCGCTACGGCGAAACGGCAGAGCGCTCCACGGGCGCTACAGATCACGGTGCCATCTGCCCAGAGCGCCAGCGCGCTAGCACTTACCCAGCAGTATACGCCGGTGGTGCAGCTTGCGCCCACAACGCCCACGAAGCCAACCGCAACGCCTGTAACACAAACACTGGTTATTTCACCGGCAACCAGCCTTGACACGAAATCAAGCGCTACGTGATGAAGTGCAGCGGCTGTTTGGCCCATCCATTGCCGCCGTGGATACACAACCTCGCGAGCAAACCTCGGTCGTGCTTGATGTGCCACCCGACCGCAGCATGGCCGCGCTGAAGATTAGCAGTGTGTACAGCAACGTGCTGACGCTTGGCAGCCCAATTGCACAAAAAGTTGCGCAGAGCAATGTGCCGGGCTACCAGACAGTGTCGATCAAAGAAGATATTCCACATACCACCGCGCTGCTGTTGAGCGAGAATGCCACCAGCTTGCCGGGGGTGGTGGTGGAGCGCGATTATCGGCGGCGCTACCCGCTCAGCGGTTCGATTAAATCTCTTTCACATCTGCTAGGCTACACGGGCCGCATCAGCGAGTGTCAGCTTGCCTCGCGCAACCCGGCGCGCTCGTGGTCGGCTGGCCTGCTCAATTCAATCGGGCATGCGGTGCAATGTGGCGTGCTCCAGAAGCAAGTCGATCCAGCTTACTATGGGCGCTACGGCATGGCGCGCTACCTGAATGACGATCGGCTCGGTAAGGATGGCATCGAGGCGAGCTATGAAGATCAGTTGCGCGGCCAGCTTGGCATCGACTCGATTATCGTGGACTCGCTTGGCAATCCGGTCAGCGCACCGCAGACGATTCAGCCTGCGCAAGATGGGCACAATCTGGTGCTGACGCTTGATGTGCCGTTTCAGCAGCAGATCGAGCAGATTTTGCGTAACTGGATTGCAGAAGGCGATCGTCGTCGTCAAGAAAGTTCGGGCGTGTTCGCCTACAAGCGCAATTATGCGCCGATTACGAGTGGCGTTGCGATTGTCACCGAGGTCAAAACCGGCCGTATTCTGGCCATGACAAGCTGGCCATCGTACGACAACAATATCTGGGTTGACCCGGCCCGCCGCGATGAGCTTGCGGCGTTCTACCCGCCGGAAGACCAGCCGGAGAAGCGTAAGGAGATGGAGCGTCTCGCGCCGCTGACCAACCGCGCGATTGCAGGGCAGTATCCACCTGGCTCGACCCTCAAGCAGTTCGACGCCTCGATTGCCATGCAGGATGGCGAAATTACACCTGACACAACTGTGCGCGATCCAAGCCGCCTGATTCTGGAAGACCAGTACGCTTCCGGGGTGCGCTATGTGTACCCGAATGCAACTACGCGCGACAATGGCTTCATTACTGTCGCGGAAGCATTGATGCGTTCGTCCAACGTGTTCTTCATGTCCGTCATGGGCGGCAACAAAGACCATGTGGTAAATATTCCTCCGGAGGAACAAGAATCTCGACGGCCTTGGCATTTCAAAATTCGCGGAAGGTCTTGGCTGGTTTGGCTTTGGCAAGCCGACGGGAATCGGGATGGCGGGTGAACAAGATGGGCGCGTGCCGACGCCAGCATGGAAGCAGGAAGCGTTGCGTTCGGCGTGGACCACTGGCGATACCTACAACATGGCGATCGGGCAGGGCAATCTGCTTGTCACGCCATTGCAGCTTGTGATGGGAGGGGCGGCGATTGCCAACAACGGCACGCTGTTCCAGCCGCAAATCGTCAAAGCGATCACCGACCAGCAGGGTAATGTGGTTCAGGATGTGCAGCCCCAAGTTGCCGCAAAGATTCCTGTTGATCCGGGATATCTTTCGGTGGTGCGCGATGGCATGCGCCGCTCGGTGACGGAAGGCGTGAACATTGCTGCCCGTGACGATTGCTCGGGTTTGCAGATTGCCGGTAAGACCGGCACAGCGGAGTTCGGTCCGATGATCGATGTGCCGGATGGGCGCGGTGGCACGCGGCAAACGCGCCAGAGCCATTCCTGGTTCGTTGGGTTTGCGCCGTACGACGATCCTCAGATTGAGGTGGTGGCGCTGGTTGAGGGCACCGGCGATTTGGGTGACGGTTCGGCTACCATTGCCGTGCCTGCCGTTACGCAGATGATGCAGGCGTATTTCAACATTACGCCTCCCAACCCGCTGCCCGCAACATGCCAGCAAGGCTTGCCACCACTCCCAGCGCGCCAGCCGGTACCCGCCACCACTGTAGCTCCGGCAGCGCCCGCCGCGCCGGCAGTTCCCGCAGATGCCGCGCCGCCGCCACCATGCCAACCAGCAAACCTGCGCCATGATGTGGCTGTTGGGCGTGACTCCACTAGCCACGGTAACAATTTGGCATTGTGCTGCAAAATCGTTGACAAGATATGGTATGATAGCCTTGTTATTCAGCACCAACGGTAGCAGCACATATGCCACACCTCGTCGCCATCAAAGGTAGTAAAGAAGGGCTTCGTCTTCAGCTTGACGAGGCCGCCGCATGGAATGATCTGCTTGCCGGGTTGCGCCAGCAGCTTGAGCAAGGTAGTTCGTTTTTTTCTGGAGCACAAATCATAGTTGATGTTGGCGAGCGAGCACTATCAGACGAGCAGGTGAACGCATTGCTGACACTGATGCAGGAGCATGGGCTGCGGCCCGAAGCATTGGCCTCCATGACGCGCGAAAGCCGCACTGCCGCCCGCACGGCTGGCTTGACGGCACGCCCGCTGGCACGGACGGTGGCCGAAAGCGAGGACCGTGGCGAGGCGATTTTTACATGGCGCACGGTGCGCTCCGGGCAAGTGGTGCGACACCATGGTCATATCACTGTGCTTGGCGATGTGAACGCTGGCGCGGAAATCATTGCAACGGGCAATGTTGTGGTGTTCGGGCGGCTGCGCGGCACGGTTCATGCTGGTGCAATGGGTGATCGTAACGCGGTAATCTGCGCGATCGAGCTTGCGCCCACTCAGCTCCGCATTGCTGACCTGATCGCCCGCGCGCCTGAAGGCGGTGCCGGACGTCTGCCGGAAATCGCTCGCGTCGAAGCTGATCAAATCAGTGTTGAATCATGGGAAGTATACCGAAAGTAAGCAGACAACCGCGAGAAAGCGTACGTGCATGTAGCTTCTTTGTTCTTTGCCTGCTTCATTTTTACTTCGTAAAGGTGGAACTATGTCACGCGTGATCACAATAACCTCCGGCAAAGGTGGCGTTGGTAAAACTACTACAACGGCAAATCTTGGCACCGCGCTTGCTATGCAGGGTGCGCGCGTGGCGGTTGTGGACGCGGACATTGGCCTGCGGAACCTCGACATTGTGCTTGGCCTTGAAAATCGCATTGTTTATGATCTGGTTGATGTCATCGAAGGGCGTGCCCGGCTGCGCCAGGCGCTGATTAAAGATAAACGCTTTCCTGATCTGTGTCTGCTGCCCGCCGCGCAAACGCGCGACAAGGATGCGGTAGGCCGCGACGATATGCAGTTGCTGTCCAATCAATTGCGCGCCGAATTTGATTATGTATTAATTGACTGCCCGGCTGGGATCGAATCTGGCTTCCGCAATGCGATTGCTGGCGCGGACGAAGTGCTGATTGTGACCACGCCCGAAGTCTCGGCGGTGCGTGACGCTGACCAAATCATTGGCCTGGTGGAAGCGTTTGAAAAGGGCCACCCGCGCCTCATCCTGAATCGCATCAAGCCACGCATGGTCAGTCGTGGCGAGATGATGAGCATTGAAGATGTGTTGCAAATCCTGGCCGTCGATCTGATTGGCGTCGTGCCAGATGATGAATCAATTGTCACCGCGACGAATCGTGGCGAAGTCGCCGTACTCGATCGTAACTCGCGGGCTGGCCGTGCATATATTGATATTGGGCGACGTTTGAAAGGCGAACAAGTGCCGTTCATGGCGCTTGAGGATAATCAAGGCATGTTGGATCGCTTTTTTGGCATGCTCGGTCTGCGGCAGCGCGGCAGCGCACGATAACGAACCACCTCAATCACGCTGCACATGTGTGGCTTGTTTGCTTAACAAGGAGAGATGTGTGAGTTTTTTGAGCAATTTATTTGGCAAGCGTGATCGTAGCTCGGATGTTGCCCGCGACCGTCTCCTGACTGTGTTGGTGCATGATCGTGTGAAGCTGACGCCAGATGTGATGGCCAGTCTCAAGGCGGAATTGTCCGAGGTGATCGCCCGCTATGTGCCTAATGCAGACCCTGACGCCATCGAAGTAACCCTGTTGCCGGGCGATTCGGCCGATCACCTCAAAGCTGACATTCCACTACGTCGTACCACAAATTAATATTCGCTCATCCCTTAGCGCAAGGGTTGCTACCCCTTGGTGTTTGTGGTACAGTTTAGAGTGAGAACTGTTCTTGACTGAGTAACCACGAGACATGCCATGGTGCGGCATGCATCACAGATTGCTATGCGGGCGCTGACCGATGAGGAATATCGGTTGGCGCTGCACTGTCGTTTGTAGAGGGTAGCATGAGCGCTGAACCGCGCCCAATTCGCCTTTCACCGGCGGGAAAATTCATCACGGTCGCCATCATTGTTGCGCTTGCCATTTTACTCATTCAGGCAGCGTTTGGCATTATGATGCCGTTTATTGCGGCAGCCATTACAGCCTACTTGTTTAATCCCATTATCCGAGGGCTACACTACCGTACACGGGTGAGCCGTGCCGTGTGGATTCTTGTGTTGTATGTGCTGGTGGGCGCGTTGATCTACTTGCTGGTGCGGTTCGTTGGCCCACTGATTACGTCCCAATACAATGAACTGCGGGCACAGGTGCCTGCGATTCGAGCGACAATTGAACACCAGTTGACAACCCATCAGGTGATTGACATTGCTGGTGTGAATGTTGATATTGGCTCTCTGGAAGCACCGGTGCTTGAGTTTGTGCAAGAGCTTGGTCGCTCGCTGCCGGATCGTGTACCGCATCTGTTCCTGACAGCCGTCGAAGCTGTTTTGCTGTTCATCACCTATCTCATGGTTACGTTTTACTTCCTGGTGCAAGCCGACCAGATTACTGAAGGAGCCTACAATCTGGTGCCGGCGCCATACCGGGCCGAAATTCGCGGATTGGGACGGCAGATCGATGCGGTACTCATGGGCTATGTTCGTGGCACACTGCTCCTCGTCCCGATCATGGCCATGGTGACATACATCGCGCTAACCATTCTGGGCGTGCAGTACGCAGCAATTCTTGCCATTGCAAGTGGTTTTCTTGAAATTATTCCATTGATTGGTCCGTGGACGGCGGCTGGCTCGGCCATGACTGTGGCCTTTTTTCAGTTGACGACGCCATTCGGTTGGGATCATTGGCTGCTGTCAGCTGTTGTCGGGCTGATGTATTTTGTGCTGCGCATGGTGGAAGATAATTTTATCATTCCGCAGGTCGTCGGTCATGCCGTCAAGCTTCATCCGGTGCTGGTGCTGTTTGCTATCCTGGCGGGCGGCGCAATCGGTGGAGCGTTTGGCTTGTTGGTCGCTATTCCGGTTGTTGCAGTGGTACAGGTGCTTTTGCGCTACATCTACCGCAAACTGGTGGATGCTCCTGAGCCGCCCGTTGATGCCTCGCCACCTGAGGTACAGCCGGTGCAACACAACACAGCTGAGAAAACGCCTGCCCGTCCAGTCGCCTCACAATCGGGCTTGAGCGCGCACCACCACCAGCCTTCTGAGAGTTAGACAAGCACCCCGGGTGGAGTGCTTGTTTATGTTGCAATCACTTTTCGGTGCTGCTACTCTGGCAGTGACACGCCAATGTTGCGGAAGCCAGCGTCTACGTAGATAAGTTCCCCGGTCACGGCGCTTGCCCAGTCGCTACACAACCACACCGCCGTCTTGCCTACATCCTCAGGAGTCACATTGCGACGCAGTGGCGCGATGCTGGCGAAGTTGCGGTGCATGGTGCGGAAGTTTGCGATACCGCTGGCTGCCAATGTGCGGATTGGGCCAGCACTGATCGCATTAACCCGAATGTTGCGCGGGCCAAGATCGGCGGCGAGGTAGCGCACGCTGGCCTCAAGCGCCGCTTTCGCAACCCCCATGACATTGTAGTTCTGCATGACCTGCTGCGAGCCGTGATACGTCAGCGTTAGCACTGATGCGCCGGGGTTGAGCAGTTCCTGGGCGGCCTTGACCACTGCCGTGAGCGAGTATGCGCTGACATCGAGCGCGAGTTGGAAACCTTCGCGCGTAGTGTTCAGATATGGGCCGCTAAGCTCTTCTCGCTTTGCAAAGCCAATTGCGTGAACAATGATATCGAGCGAACCATAGACCTCACGAATGCGGCTCATGAGCGTGTCAATTGCCTCGTCGCTTTGTACATCGCACGGCTCGATCAGCTTTGAGCCAACGCTTTCGGCCAGCGGACGCACGCGCCGCTCCAGCGCCTCGCCGACATAGGTGAAGCCAAGCTCCGCGCCTTCGGCATGCAATGCCTGCGCGATGCCCCACGCAATCGAATGGTCATTTGCCACGCCCATGATGAGCGCTTTTTTGCCGTCTAGTAAACCCATAGGAAACTCCTTTATATGCATGCACGCGGCGCAGCACCGCGCATGAGTGCTTGGCATGTACAAGATTGGGCGTTATCATACAATGGAACAGCTTATGCGTAAAGTACACGCACACAGCACAGTATAAAGGTTGAAGATAAATCGCAAACTATGGCATAGTGTTGAAGCGCTTGCCCATGCGTTGCTCTTTTGGCTCGGTATATTTGAGCTGCTGGCGGGCGCGCGCCGCTGGTGGGGTCTGTCGTGGCTTGGGCGCTCATTCCCACATGCGCTCAGGTGGTCGTTGCCGGCGCTGATGCTGGCCCGCATGCGTTCCCGCCGCAGATGGCTGTTTGCAAGCCTGCTGTTGTCGCTGCCCGTTGCGGTGTGGATTCAAATCAAAGCGAGCAGTCGCCGCAACAAAACGTTAAATCCATTGCGGCGGCTGCGGCCCGGCCAGCATCCAGCCTACACAATTACCCGCTTCGACATTCCCATGCTCGACGGCTATCTTCCTGCGCTCCATGTCATACCACAGGGCGAAGCGAACGCAGCGGTGTGCATTTTGCACGGCTCTGGCTGCGATAAAACATCGTACATCTGGCGCATGGTTGACATGCTGACGGAGCAAAGCACCACCGTATTGCTCGTGGACCTCGATGGTAATGGCGAAAACCCGCGCCCGCAAAGCTTCCCAGAGATCACGGAGGATGTCGCCACAGCGGTGGGCTGGCTGCGCGAGCGATATGAGCGGGTCGGGCTGCTGGGTATCAGCCTCGGCGGCTGCATTGCCGCCCGCGCCGTGGCTGACGGCGTAGAGGTGGACCGGCTGGCCTTGCTGGAAGCGCCGCCGCTGCTTCAGTACACGCAGCGCGACATATGGCGTGAGGCGGCGGCGCTGGTACGGCCCAACCTGCTCGATCTATTCAACGATTGTACCGTCGAGCATATGATCGGCGCATGGACGAACGCGCCGATCCGCGCCCGCATCGGCACGCACGACCTGATTGCCGCGCTCGATCTGCTCGGCAGCCTGCCGCGCATCCGTGTGCCGCTGCTGCTTTTGTACGGCGGGAGCGACGCGATTGTGAAGCCGCGACAGGCGGAACAGGCGCGCCAGGCAGCGCCGCCCAACACCACATATACGCTTGTGCCATGGGCCAGCCACCTGACGCTGGTGCTGACACCGTCGGCGCTGCGCCTGGTGAGTGAATGGGCAACGCAGCTTAGTTGCCACGCGAGCAACCGGCATGATATGCGGTATCAAGATCATAACGTTGAGTAAAGAAGTTATAACTCCATAGCTGTCGTTTTGTGCTAAGCTCAGAGGAAGGGTACAACGAAGTGCCGCTGCATGCAAGCACAAAGGAGGCTGCTATGTATGATCTGATTGTGATTGGTGGAGGACCGGCAGGGCTTGCGGCAGCAGCATATGCGCTTGATAAAAAGCTTGCTGTGGCGTTGGTCTGTGCTGACTTCGGCGGCAAAGCTGGCATGGCCCAGCAACTGGCCAATCCACGCGCAACTCATCAGCCACTCCTTGGGGAGCGAGCGGTTGAAGAACTCAAGCAGTATATCGGCATGCAGCCTGATTGCATTATTCACGATAATGTAGTTGGTGTGCGTCGGCAGCAGTCGGAGTTCCATGTGATTGCTGAAAAACAGACGCTCCAAAGCACGACGTTAATTATTGCAACTGGCGCACAGCCCCACTTCATCCACATCCCTGACGAATGGCTGCTTTTAGGTCATGGCCTCGCCTATTCGATCACAACTCACGCCCAGGGCGTCGCTGGTCGCGATGTTGCTGTCGTTGGTTCAACAGCGCGAGCGCTGCGCGGTGTCGCTGAATTGACGCAACTTGCCAACCGGATCGTGGTGATCGCGCCAGAGCCGGGCGAGTTCGACAGCGAGTTAGGCCAGCAGTTGCGTGCTCATCCAAAAGTTACCTTTTTCGAGGAGCATCGTGTGCTGGTAACTGAGGTACACGATGGCACCGTGCATGCGGTGATTATTGCGAAAGGTGATGAGACGCAACGCATTCCGGTTTCGGCTGTCTTTGTTGATATGGGCCTGGTTCCAAGCACGCAGACGGTATGTCAATTTGTCCAATGTGATCCGACTGGTCGCATTATGATCGATGAGCGGCAACAGACATCCGTGGCGGGCGCGTATGCTGCGGGTGACGTGACAAACGTGCCATGTGGGCACATGCTTATCGCGATTGGTGATGGCGTGCGGGCGGCGCAATCGGCGTATGACTATGTCTTAGCACATCGTTTGGGCAGCAGTGCTAAGCAAGTTGGGGCAGGCAGTATCAGTGATAGCAGCTGAAATCATTGCTATCGGCAACGAACTATTACTCGGCGACGTGCTGGATACGAATGCGAACTGGCTGTGTAAGCAGATTACCGGCGTCGGTGGCAGCGTTCAGCGCGTCGTTCAGGTGCGCGACGACCGCTTAGCGATCGTGCGGGAGCTTCAGAGCGCGCTCAGTCGATCTCCGGCGTTGATCTTCACAACCGGCGGGTTGGGGCCGACCGCCGACGACATGACGCTTGAGGCCGTTGCTGAGGCGGTACATTGCCCGCTTGCGCAACAGCCCGAAGCCCTTGCAATGGTTCGAAATACGTTTGCCGATCTCGCACAACGAGGCTATGTCGATGATGCGCAGATGACGCCGGAACGTGCCAAAATGGCGAATCTGCCACACGGGTCTATTCCGTTGCAAAACATGGTCGGGGCCGCGCCGGGCGTGGCGCTGCGCTTAGAAAGCACCACTGTGATCTGTCTGCCGGGCGTGCCAAAGGAACTGCGCGCGATCTACGAAGGCCCGCTTCAGCCGTTGGTAAAGCCACTTTTTGGCAACCGGGCATACATGCAGCAGCTAGTCATCGCCCACTGCAAGGATAAGTCAGTGCTCGCGCCGATTCTTAAGGCAGTGGCTGACCGCCATCCGAATGTCTACGTGAAATCGCGGGCGCGCGAGTACGGTTCCGATGTCACGTTTCGCGTTACGCTTTCGGCGGCGGGCAATTCTCAGGAAGAAGTTGATCAGCAACTCGCCACAGCACTGGATGATGTGTGCAGATCGTTGGCACAGGCGCAGATCTCTACTGTCATTGAGGAATAGTTCAGGGTGGTACATGATTTGCTGAACGACATATGTAGATATGTTTATCGCAGGGCATATGCGGTACGACGTACGCATGTGGAAAGGAGCGATCATGTCCAGCCAATCAAAAACAACAACGAACCATGACGAAATTCGTACATGGGTTGAGGCGCATAATGGCCGCCCGGTGGCGGTGAAGGACACCGGCAGCAAGAACGATCCCGGCGTGCTGCGGATCGATTTTCCGGGCGGCACAAGCAGCGAGAGCTTCGATGAGCTTTCGTGGGACGAGTGGTTCAAGAAGTTCGACGAGAACAAGCTGGCCTTTTTGTATCAGGAAGAAAAGGCCGACGGTAGCGACAGCACGTTCTTCAAGCTCGTCAGCCGCGATTAACGTCAACGTAAAGCCGGAGAGCATATGCTCTTCCGGCTTCGTCATGCACGCAGCCCTGGTCATTCATGAGCATCGGGCTGGCTCGGCATATCGTACAGCGGCAGCCGAATGTAGAAGGTGCTGCCATGGCCTTCCTCGCTTGTCACCTCGATCGTGCCGCCATGCGCCTGCACAATTTGGTGAACCACATACAATCCTAGCCCCATACCATTGATTGATCCCGATTCCACATTGCTACCACGATAGAACTGCGTGAAAAGATTGGGCAGCGATTCGACAGGAATGCCAATACCCTGGTCCGTTATAGTGAGCACAACCGACTGAGACTGCTGCTCGATGCGCACGTCGATGTGGCCGCCATGCGGGCTATACTTGATTGCATTTTGCAGCATGTTGTACACCATCTGCTCCAATCGCAGTTGGTCGCCACAAACAATGAGCGGCTTGTCAGGTACATGGCATGCCAATGTGTGCCGACTAATTGCAAGCTGCATCTCATCGGCCACTGCACTGGTAATCTTGGTTATATCCACAGGAGCGCGATGAATTGCAAAGCGACCGGTGTGCATCTGTGATACATCGAGCAGCGCATTGGTTAAGCGGCGCAGGCGGTTAGCTTGCATCATCAGCGTATCGATCATGCGCTGTTGCCGGGAATCAATGGTGCCGGCGCGCACCAATCGCTGGCTTAGCAACTGCGTGTAGCCCACCAGCGCCGTAACAGGATTTCTAAGCTCGTGGGCCGCCACTGCGAGAAACAAATCGCGGGTTTGCAGGGCTTCCTCAGCTTTTTTGCGGGCGCATTGTTCCTTTTGAAGGAGTGCTTGATACTCCTGTTCGGTCTGCTTTGCTTCCGTAATGTCTGTGTTCACCGCCACAGCACACACGATTTTATTATCGAGCCACACCGGTGCCGCTGCGCTCCGCACCACAATGTCATGGCCAGTCTGCACTTGCCGCACCAGCACTTCGCGGACACTGGGCGTCCCCCGGAGAGCATGCATAAACACTTCCTCTTCGGCAGGAATACGCTCGCCAGTGTCAACGCGGCGATTCTGAAGCTGCTCATTCAGCACATTGACAGCATTTTTGAGATCATCGGCGCTGTCATAGCCAAGCATGCGAACGCCAGCTTCATTCACCTGCCAGATGCCTAACTCATTGCCGATGTAGACCGCATCGGGCAGGCTTTGAATGATGGCATTCAGTTGCGCCCGTTCATGTTCGAGCCGTTGCACAGTGCGTGTGAGGTCGGCCTGGATCTGCTCATGGTTCGCCTGGGCTGCTTCAAGCTCTTGCACGCGCTGGCGCAGTGCCGCTATCTCATGCTGTGAGGCTTCTGTCATAGTAGGTTTATCATTCATGCCGACCGCCTTGGGTAGGCACTGCCGTGCCTGGATCACACTACCGTGAGTTGGCAACAAAGAGCGGCGTATGCGTGCGCCTGTACGTTGATGGCTAGAATTATAATCATAGGGGTGTTGCACCGCAGTACCATACGGTGAATGTATTCATGATAGCAGATATTGTAAATATTGTATAGGGGTTTTCGTGAGAAGTATATGAAACGTAAAAGATTCTATCGTTGTGGCTTCGTGGCGGCTAATCCTCCTGTGGCGTAGTGGCCAGTTCCAGCAGTGTGAGTATAATCATGGCTTCCTCGTTGCTGGCACCGCACATGTCGGCATTGGGGCGCAAGCTTTTGCACACCGCCGGTCGCTCCGGCATGCCGAAAAGCTTGCAGCGATTGTCGTCAGTGAGTTGCACGCACCGCACTCCGGCGGGCTTGCCGCGCGGCATGCCCGGAATGGGCGATGAGATCGATGGGGCGATGCAGCACGCTCCGCAGCCAACACGGCAATCCATGAAGAGTCCTTTGTGATGCGCTGTTGTCGTTGATGATATTGTACTATGGTTGCTTCCAATATGGGAGATCTTTGGACAGCTCACCAATCTTTTGAGAAGATGCGTTTATATAACAAACGCATTGATGCGCCAAACCGCAACATACGTTTCACCAAGCGTACTTGCACTGGCGGCGAGTTGGGGAATGTCCAAGATACATGGCTCCATGTACTTGGCAGGGAGGATGGTATGTCAGTCTATCGTGTTCTTAGCCTTGATGGTGGCGGTATTCGCGGCGTGTTCACTGCGCGCCTGCTCGCGCGTCTTGATAGAGTGGTACCCGGCTTTTTGCAGCACTTCGATCTGTTTGCTGGCACCTCGACCGGCGGCATTCTGGCGCTCGGTCTAGCCGCTGGCCTTTCGCCTGATGAACTTGTCGAACTGTATCGCGCTCATGGCACGGCGATCTTCGATGATTCGTGGCTTGATAATCTTAAAGATCTGGGGGGCGTTGCGGGCGCGCAGTATGACAACACGAATCTCAAACGCGTGCTGAGCGACATTTTCGCAAAGCGCAATGCCGTCACACTCAACGACATCCCCAAGAAGGTGCTCATCCCGACCTTCGACCTTGACGATGGCCAGGATCCGCGCCGCAAAGCCGATAAGCCGCGTACCTGGAAGCCAAAATTCTTTCACAATTATCCTGGCTCCGACTCCGATGGCGCGGAACTCATTATAGATGTCGCAATGCGGACGAGCGCTGCGCCAACTTATTTTCCATCGTACGGGCGCTTCATCGATGGCGGCGTCGTGGCGAATAACCCCGCTATGGCGGCGCTTGCCCAGGCGCTCAACGACAAAACAGGCAAGCAGCAGGTAGGCGATGTATGCCTGCTCTCGTTAGGCACCGGCACAAATCCGACGTTCATTGCTGGCCATGATCATGATTGGGGCTACGCGCAATGGGCCAAGCCGATCATTGGCTTGATGATGGATGGAGTCATGGGCGTTGCGGACTATCAATGCTCGCAAATTCTGGATGACCGCTATCATCGCCTCTCGTGCCTGTTGGATCAGGTGATTCCTTTGGACTGCTATCAGAAAGTGAATGTCTTGATCCAGTATGCTGATACAGTTGATATTTCAGCAACGGTCGCGTGGCTTCATGAGTATGTTATCTCGCCATCGATACAAGCGCTCAGCGCGCCGCCGAAGAAACGGACGCGGCGCACGGCGAAGGTGCAGCGGTGACAGGGGTAGGGGCAATCTTTGCCGCCGGGCGAACTGCCGGGTTCGCCCCTACATCAGCACCTCACTGCATACGATATATGGCATAAATGTATTATCATCAGATTGTTTTTGCGCACGCTGCTGGTCAAGTTGATAGCGCGTATATAAGTGCGATAATTCCTGCACCAGTGGAAGCCCCATCATTCCGGCGCGTTTTAATGCATTCACTTCGCTCGCAAGTGAACGTGTGAGCGATTGACGAAAAGCACGTTCAAGTACCGTGATTTGTGCTTTGAGGTCCTCATCAATAAGTTGCGCATACACAGTTCGCATTTCTTTGAGTATATAACGCTGTGCCGTTGTCAAGCTTTCCGTACGTTGCTGTTCCATGCGGCGCTGCCATGCTTCTGTTGTAAATTGCGCTTTTGCTTGCGACACTATGCGGTTATGCATGGAATCAATTGGCAGAGTCGGCTCGTCTTTGGAGCAGCGGAGCACTTTCAGAATCGCTGGAACATCACGTGTGATCGTCTGCCCTGCATGATCAACAAGCATGAGTTGTTGGTAGTCGCCTGATTGACAAAAGACCATTCGCCCCTTCGTCGAACTTGCACGCCCGCTTCGAATACCATTCCGTAGATGCGCAATGCGATCATATTCTGCCGGATCATCCTCGCGTAGCTGGCGCAAAAGCTCCTCAGCTTCATTCAGACCAAGCATGCCATCATCTTCAGCATCTTCTAGTTCTTCCGCATGCTCGCCTGTGTAGATGGCGTACATGGCACGTTCGTTAAGCTTTTCACTTGGTTCGAGAACCGCCGCATCTTCGCCAATTGTCTCGTGAATTTCACGAATACGTCTCCGCAAGACTTCATGGAGCCCAAGGTTGCGCTCTAATGAGCGCTCCGGCAGGAAGTTAATCCCATAAATCGTGCTATATTCAGTGCCAATGCGGTCGATGCGCCCGAAGCGCTGAATAAGCCGCACGGGATTCCAGTGCAGATCGTAGTTAATCACTGTGTCGCAATCCTGCAAATTTAAGCCTTCCGAAAGTACATCGGTAGCAATTAAGGTGTTAATTGGCGTATCGGTTGATCGGAGTTGAATTTCACGGTTTGATCCCGGCGAAAAGCGTGCAACGATCCGCGCTTTGTCTCGGTCGTTGCTATAAATAACCTCAATGGATGCATTGAGCTTGTCAGGATTTAGGTCGTTAAACAGGTATCGCGCGGTGTCAGCATACTGCGTGAAGATGAGCACTTTTTGGTTTGCTGCACGCGCTGCCAACAGCGCCTTCAGGCGTTGGAGCTTTGCATCGCGCTTCGGCGTGATCGGCTCGACCATCGCCAGCATCGTTTTGAGTACGCCGACATCATGGGTGACATCATCGCGCAGTGCCGCAACCCGAAAATCACGCACATCATAGCGTTGGCCAACCGACCGTAGCGCATCGATAAATCCTGCTTCATCGTAGGTGTCGGCTTCGTGCAGAATTGCGGCAGCATCTTCACCTGCTGGCACAATGCTATTGTCTAACGCCGCGAGAAACGCTTGATGGGTTGCGATCATGCGACGCAGCGTCTCACGAAAGGCATAGACGCTCGATTCGAACCGCTTGAAGAGCATGGCGCGCATAAGGCCGCGTAGATTTGCGCCTGCGCGATGCAGTTCCATATAAGGCGCTTGTTTCTGCTTGTTCTTATGCACATATTGCCAGAGACCGTAGCGTGCGTAGCGCAACGCCAGGTCATTGCCGAGTTGCTCTGGATCGTTGGCGGAACGGCCCATCGCGACGCGCAGCCGGTCGTACAAACCCAAGTATGTATCTTCAATACTGTATTCTGCCGTTTGCAACTCGCGGCGCGGGAACATTTGCCTGCGTCCGCCCACATCGACGTAGGCACGCCGCCGATTCGCACGGTAGTCAGCGATGTTCGCGTCCGACAGGCGCTCGCCGGTTTCCGCATCATAGCCGTACCAGCGCAGAATATGCGACCGCGTGCGACGAATAAGGATATTCGATAGTAATTCAGGAAGACTGCGTTCGCCATTTTCGACATAGTCAAAGTATTGACGCAGGTTTGGTGGATCGATTGGCAGCGTTGTAATATCGCCCGAGTGAAACAGCCGCATTTGATTGTAAATATCCCATGCGTTGCGCGTGCGTGGCGTGGCTGTCAACAGCACACATTTCCGCCCTTGCTCAAGATAGTGCTGGAGTACGCGGTAGCGCTGTAAGTCAGGATTGCGGAAGTTATGACTTTCATCCACCAGCACGAAGTCGCGATCTTTATACTTCACATCGTTCAGGAGCACGCTGCCGCCATCGTCTTCTTCACGCAACAAACTCATGGATAGCACATGGGCGTTGAGTTGATAGATTTCGTTATAGCGCTCCCACATGCTCAGGAGCGGCTTGGGACAAATAATCAGTGGGCGGGCACGCTCAACCCGCTCAAAGTGTTTGACGATGGCCGCACCAATATAGCTCTTACCGAGACCAACCACATCCGACACAAAGCAGCCATTGTAACGTCCAATTGTTTGAATGGCCTGCCGCACCGCGACGCGCTGGAAGTCAGCGAGTTGCGCGGTGATGTCGTCGCTCCACAAAAAGCTTTCCTGCTGCGCTTCTTCGAGGCGATCATGTACCAGCATGTAGAGCGTTTTCATGTAAATATCATACGGTGTTAGCGCGGCGACGGCCCACGATTGCTTCAGTTCCGCCATAATGGCAGCGTCGAACTCGTCGCTTTCCTGCCACAATTCTTCAAACCATTGCGTCAGCCGTTCATGGTTATCTTTACCATGGACGACGACGTTCAGCTCGGTGTTATGACTGATGCCGCTGAGCGTGAAGTTTGATGAGCCGATAATGGCAACACCGGGTTCATTTTGGCCGGCAGCGCGCGCCCGGCAGCATCGTACATTTGGGTGTAGTCGAAGATGTAGGCTTTAGCGTGCAGCCGCCCGCGATTGTACACACGGATCTGCAAACGCTTTTCGGCGATGAGTTGCACCAACGTTGAGACAAGGTGCTGGCATTCGTCGCTCTGCTCCATGAATTCGATTGACTCACGGACATTGGCAACCGTGGCTTCCATACGTGCCTTGATCTCAGCACGTTTAGGGTAGCGCAGCGCTTCAACGGCATCCTGCACAGGCTCCAGGCTGCGGTAGCCTTCGCTAATCTGTTCCACTGTTTCTTTATTGGTCGTGTTGCCGATCAGCAGGCGCAGTTCGCGCATGTTGTAAAGCTGATCGTGTAACGGCTCCAGGCCGGACAGAAAGAAATAGCCGACGGCGAACTTGGCTTTTTCGCTCGATGGAAAGCGGCGCGCCAGTTCATCGATCAGCTTGATTTCGCGGTTGTCAATGATGTTGTGAGGCATGAGCTTAGAAATATGCTTAGCTTTGTTCTATTGTGTCTACAAGGTCATCGAACACATTGTGTCAAGGCCGCTTATCCCATTCATCACGAAGCGCGTTGACATACTCCTGGGTGTCGATGCCATGCCAGATTTCTGCGCCTACGCCTTCGAGATCGAGAATGCTTCGCTTTCGAGCAGCTTCCTGCTGTGTGCCTTGTGCCAGTGCGTTCGTGATCATGGCGACAAGGCGTAGTTGTTCATCGCGAGTAAGCAGTTTTATCTGTGATTGATAGAGTTGGTCAATATCCGTTGTCATACTGCACCTTTTACGCTCATCATTGCCATGCTCCTTGCCCGTATTTTACCACGCGGTCTTCATTTCATGAGCATCGGTACATCATCACGGCGCAACCCGACTGTCCAGTTTCTCGAACAGTAGGCTGAGCAGGCACATCGTCATGTAGGGGCAATCCTAGTGATTGCCCCATGGCACATCGTCACAGACGCACACCATGGGGCGCACATGATTCGGGCGCACACGAGGTTCGCCCCTATGAATGGGATCGCTGTTGTGTCCAACGTGTCGGATTACTGGCAATGTATTCGCGCACATTCTGCAACGATTGTTCATTGCGAATGATGTGCTCGTAATAGTTCCGTTGCCATAATTTGCCTGCAAATGGTTGCCAGCCATAGCGCTGTACACCATTGATATAGGCGCGTGTGCTCAGTGATTTGAACGCTTGCACAACTCGCCCAATTGTGCCGGGTAATGTGCCGCTTGGCTGGTTCGTTAGCAGCGCGGCAGGCGTCTGGTTGACAATAAAAACAATACCATGCAGATGATCTGGCATGATGATGCATGCGTCAAGAGCGATGTGTGGGAAGCGCTCTGGTAAATCATGCCATATAGTCGTCACCATCTGCCCGGCATCGTTGAGATTCGCCTCTCCATCCTGCACAATACCGAACCATGGTTCACGCACCTGCGCGCGGATCGTGATGAAATACGCGCCCTCGCTGGCGTAATCGTATCCAGCCAGACGAATAGAACGGCGGTGATGAATATCGGGATTGTAGGGCATTGATGTTCACCAATTGTTGTTATAGATTATGGTAGGGGCGAACCGCGTGTGCGCCCGCATTGCGCGTGTGTGCGCCCGCATTGCGCGTGCATCGGGGGCGAATAGAACATTCGCCCCTACGGTTCCACGCCATATAACTGCGCCACCCGCTCGTCGATTTCGCGCTCCTCGGCCTCGCAATCCATGCCCTGTTTATCCAGGCAGCACCGCGCCAATGCTGCGATGGCTTCGCGTTCGGCGGCGGGAGCATTAGGGATTGGTAATTGCTGACAAATATTGTTTGTAGAGTAAGTCTACCGCCTTTTTCTGGATCACCCAGAACGGAACATACTTGTTTGAGGTAACTCCCATGCAGGAGACGAGTTCAGTACACCGAGTAGGTATAGATCATGTGCTTGGAATTGAGAAGACTGTCTTATTGGGTATATCCATTGATAATCAATAGTAAACCGTGGTTCCTTTGCAATTTCAGGATAAACAATTTTTGGGGATCCATACAGAGTGCGTATCGTATAATCGGCTGCCGTAGTTCCTACCAATTCTTGCTTGTTGCCATAGCGTTTTTCTAACTCTTTCGGTCACTGCTGAAGATGTGCAAATACATGCATCGATATGTTGACATTGACGTCAATTGTGCATAATAGTAATCCAGTCGATCTTTGTAATTTACGCGCCACTGCGTACGTCATCCCCTGACCGTCAACGGCTTTATAATCTCGGCACTTTTGCGTCCTGCGCAATTAGCGCATGCCGCGTCGCGCTGTCGATCACAAACGCGTTGTTGAAGCCGGTCTTCACGCCATAATAAATCTTGCCCTGTACATATTCGCCTAGCGGCACGCCGGCCTGCTCCATGCGCCGCAGCCGTTCGGCGGTCGCGGCGTCGGTCAGCGTCCATGTGTCGCCGGAGATTGCATCGGGCGGCAGCGGTTGGCCCTGCTGCGCCACCAATGCCGCAACATCAGGGTACGGCTCACCGAGCGATTTGACCTGGGTGAATATGGTTGGCATGTCGCGTAGGGGCGAACCTTGTGTTCGCCTGTAGGGTGTTCGCCCCTCATGATCAGGGCGACGCTCGTCTTCGCCCGCACGATCATCGGCGGCATGGGGACGACGCACCGCGTCGCCCGCACGATCATCGGCGGCATGGTGTTTTTGTGCCACAAAAATCATGGGGAACGTCGCGACGGTCTGGAACACCGGCAACTCACCAAAGTCGGTGATGCTCCACACCGCAGTTTGCTTCGCAAGATAGCGCCGCAGATTTGCACCATAGTTGGCGCGAAACCATTTGTTCGGGGAAATAAACACCAGCATGCCGCCGGGGCGCAGCATCTGCACCGCGCGGGCATAGAAATAGGTGTACAGGTCAGCACGTTCAGCATGGACTTCGGAGTAAATCTTCCTTAACTCTGGTTTGATATCCTTAAACAACTCCATACGTACATACGGCGGATTTGCCAGCACCACATCGAAGCCGCCATCATCGAACACTTCGGCAAATTCAATTGCCCAGTCGAATGCATCGACTTGCTGGCTGCCGCGCGCCCATTCTTTGATCTCATGCTGCAAGCGCTCAACTTCCGCATGCAGGCGCTTCTTTTTCTTCGCTGTGCGCCTCCAGATACTGTTTTTTAGCGTCAAAATAATCCGCGATCTGCTGCTGACGGAACATATCCGGCTGAAGGCCACCAGATGGATCCGGAGCGAGTAAGCTATCGCCAATTTCGATCTTGTAATCAAGGTTCGGTAACTTCGGTGGCTCGTCGCCTTCGCGCCCAACTTCAAAATCGACAATCAGCGAGAGCCACAGCCGCAGTTGCGCAATATTCACCGCGAATGGGTCAAGGTCCACGCCATAAATATTGTTCTGAATAATTTCGAGCTTACGATCATAGACCGAGTGTGTGTCAACATGGCGGGCAGTGAACAGGCTGGCGCGCAGTTGCAGTAATTCTTGCAGCATGCCCAGCAGGTACGCGCCCGAGCCGCATGCCGGGTCGCACACGGTGATGCGCCGCAAAGCGCCAAGCGCCGCTTCAGGGTCGCGCAGGTGGCTGGCATCGTAATCATCGACAAACTGTGCAATCGTGCTGAACTGCTCGTGCGGCAGCGCTGTCTGCATGTAGCCCTTCAGTGCCTTCGCGGCACATAAACGCGACGACTGGCTTGGGCGTGTAGTAGCTCCCGTTTCATGCCGTCCGGTCACTAGTTCTTCGAACACCTTGCCCAGCATCTCAGGGTCAACCGCAACTTCGACATCCAGCGGCGTTGACTCTGCAATTGTAAAGTTGTAGCGATAGAACAAATCGTTGACGATTGCCTCGAACACTGCGTCAGGAATCTGGATATTACGGTTCTCGTCATCGTCTTCGCGCTCGAATAGACCACCGTTCAGGTACGGCACGTTGCCGATCGGTCATGTAGATAACTTCTCTCCGTGGCATGAAGCTTGTGTGGGTAATTCAAGCCGCTAAAGAACAGTAAATACAATCGATTCCAATAAAAATTGTCCTCTTCATTTTGTTGCTTTGTTGCCTGGTAATCATTCCACAGCACTCGCATGTATTCACTGTCTCCATTGAACTGGAGCCAGCCTTTGCGCTCTAGAAATATGATGAACATCAGGCGGTTAAACAGCTTTTGCGTAAACAAGCGCCGCCGCTCTCCATGCAACGCAGTCATGTGCGCTTCCACGCGCCTGAATAATGTATCGTATTCGCGGAAAAACTCGCGCGTCACCGTCTCAACATCGAACGCCTGATCGTGACGCTGCTGAATCGCGAGCGGCGGAATGCCGAACAGGTCGCGGCTGACGGTTTCCAGATCCAGCATGCTCAGGCGCTCGGCGGCGGTGCGCAGGCGCTCGCCCGGCTCCACCGTGATGCGGCGGAAGACGCGGCGTTTACCGGTGTCGCGGTCGTACTTCACATTGACGAAATGCCAGTGTGTCTGGCTGTTGTCGCTGAAGACGAATAATGCGTAGGGATAAGCCTGGAGTAATCGGTTAATAATTGGGCGCTGCGGCTCTCGTAGAAGAGCATCTTTCAGACGAAGATAGATGATCTTGAAGTCTTCGTGCTGGGCGAGGAGCAGTGGCTCTTCTGCTAGCGCGTCGCGTTCTGCGTCACTCCAATCCCGCGTCGCAAGCGTTTCATTTACGCGGTCATAGTTGAGTTCTCGCCAGAACAGTTGCTTAAGAGGGTCGAGGCCACGGAAATGACGAAGCAGGTCAGAGATGTCGTTGCGCATGGTATTCCTGTGGATATGAGAATGCTGGTGGATGCATTATAGCAAACGGAGCAAGATACTGGAGGCGTTAATGATTGCAAAGCGATGGCAGAACGGTTACGATGTATTCATTCTGCACAACACTATGTCAGATGTAGGGAGCGCACAATCCTTTTATAATGTGGCACAATGTGTCCGCAGATGTACAAAATCGTTCCTCATTGACGTAACAGACTTTTGTAAGAAACTACGATTATTCCACAAGCTCTTACAATCGTTCCGCACATGCCCATGATTATTCCGTGAGTCGTTATAATCGTTCCGCGTCGTTACCCGGTACTTTCATAGGGATAATTATTGCCAATGCGATACGATCCTGCGCTTCAATCGAAAACGATGACATGTAGTATTCTGGCGTAGCATCTATTATGCTTATCGCCATCCGATGGAGATACGTTGCCGAAGCAGTAAACAAAGCACGATACGGCAGCGACCCTTGCAGCAATTCCATGATAAGGAAGGATTACTAACGTGGCATTGAACCAAACCCGCCGACTTTCCGGCTCTGAAATGCAGGCCGATCAGGATGTTGTTTTTGCCGTCAAGCAGATGACCAATTACAAGCCGATAAATCCAGGCTATAGCGCAGAGACCCTGGGCGCACTGGAGCAGGCGCTGGAGCAGGCTTTGCAAGAGGAGCGCCGCCTCGCGAATGCGTTGGCCGCCGCCCGTGATACGGCCACCGCTGCGGCGTGGGAACTGCACAATGCAGCGCTTGGCGCGAAGATTCAGGTCATGGCGCAGTACGGCCCGGACTCGAATGAAGTGCAGTCGTTAGGTTTGAAGAAGCGTTCTGAGCGCAAGCGTCCGGCGCGGCGCAGCACATCAACGGCAGCATAGCTGCTCGTTGTGAAACACTATCTGGAACACTTTATATAACACATGTGCCAGTTCCCTCACCCTCGGTCCCTCTCCCAGTGGGAGAGGGATGCGGCAGCAGCCGCAGGGTGAGGGCGCGCTCCTACGTACACTCAACACGCCGCTCGCCAAGCGCAGGCGCTTTTCCTTCAAGAAACGCGATGACTTCGCGGTTGAAAGTTGCTGGACAGTCCCACATGGCGTTGTGTCCAGCCCTGCCAATGACGACCAACTCCGCTGCTGGCATTGCAGCGCGAAGCGCCTGTCCAAACCCCACCGGCACCAGCGCGTCATGCTCGCCCCAGATCATCAGGGTCGGCGCGACGATCCGTTCCAATTTCGGGGTGAGATCAGCGTGCAGCAGTTCGTCGGCAGCGCGCAAAAGTGTGCGCGGGCCAGCGCGCAGCGCATCCGTGACGAGGATCGGGAGAAAATTGGGCTGCACCTGCCAGAATTCACGCGCCAGGCTGCGGGCATGCTGGACATAACTTAGCCCAAACGGCAGCACTGCGGCATCGACGAGCACCAGGCGTTCAACGCGCTCGGGGTGCTCGGCAGCAAGGTCGGCGGCGATGTGCCCGCCCAGGGAATGCCCCACCACGCTTGCGCGCTCGATACCAAGCTGATTCATCAACTTGACCAGATGTCCGGCAGCGTCCCGCAGCGCAAAACGGTAGCCGCGACTCGCGCCGAAGCCAGTCAGATCGACGACGTAAATACGAAAGTGCTCCGCCAATGGCCCGATGTTGTAGCGCCACCAGCGCGACGAGCCGGAAAGGCCATGGAGCAACACCACTGGCGGCCCCTCGCCAACGACCTGAAACGCAATCGCGACCTCGCCGATCTGCACACGGTGCCAGACAGGCTGGTTGCTGCTCACGGCTGTAGCCTCTGTGCCGCAACATGGTTGGATTCTTGTTCTGCGAGAAACGGCAGCACGAGTTGCACCAGTTGCATTGGCGCATCATAATTTACCGCGTGTGGCGCCCCGGGAACGACTGCCAACCGGCCATTCGGCAGCAGCGCGGCAAGCTCCTCGACCCAATGTTGCGGCGCAACAGAATCTTCCGACCCGCGCACGATCAATGTAGGTATGCGCATGTTTGGCAGCTTTTTTTCGATTCGATCTGCCAACGCATAATGCAGCGTGCCAATCGTTCGGCGCAGGCCACAGACCCAATAATCGTGCGATTGCGTCATGAGAGATGATAGTGGCTCGTGCAGTGCTGTGCGAAATAATCGCCATGCCTGTGCGGTGGGCGTCCGCGCGTGGCGATCCATCGTTGGTCCGGTCAGCACCGCGTGGGTGATGCGTTCCGGGTAGCGCAGCGCCAGGTCGGCGATGATCTGGCAGCCCATCGAATTGCCGATCATGATCGCTGCGTCAATATGAAAAGCGTCCATGCGGCGGATGAGCGCGTCAGTCAGTTCAGGAATGTCGAGGATTTTGGATGGGTGCGCGCTCTTGCCGAAGCCCGGCAGGTCGGGCGCGTACACACGTCGAAAGGGCGCGAGGCGAACAGCGGTCGGCACCATATAGCGGCTTGAGACGCTGAGGCCGTGAACGCAGACAACCGGCGTTAACGTGGAATCGACGGGGGTAGCTGAAACGCGCGTGTGCATGCGCAGGCCATCTTCGTCGGTCCAGATTGATTCAAGGCGTCCAGTGAGGTCATGCATGCGTGTTGCTCCTGTGCGCGATAGCGCACAGAGAGCGTCGCAAAAAGGGTGCCAGAGTCGCGCATGAAATACGTCAGATAGGCGCGGATTGTTTGTCTATATTGAGATGGTGTACTATGTCACTACGCAACGCGTGCCATGTTAAATATGGTACATAATTGCGCCGGAGCGCTCGCGCTTGCGTTGACACAGATCCTCCAATGTCAAGTTGCCGAGATACTTCTCAAGCACCTGGCGCATTTCGCACCACACATCGCGCACGATTTCTCGGTCAACCGAGGATGTGGCACCGGTGCTGCTTTCCGTGGGAAATAGCGGGCCTTCCAACGCCGTCACCGCTTCCAGAACGCTGATCTGCATTGGCGACCGTGCCAGGCGGTGGCCGCCCTGCGGGCCACGAATGCTCTCGATTAAGCCGGCTTTACGCAGCGAAATGAGAATCTGGTTAAGATAATTTTCGTCGATGTCCTGGCGGCGGTGAATGTCCTGGCTTTGAATAGGGCCTTCACCGTAGTGCTGCGCAAGATCAAACAGCGCGCGCAGACCGTATTCACCTTTACTTGAAATACGCATGGCATACCTGATAAACATTGTGTACTTTGGTGATCATAACATGTTTATGTACGTAGCGTCAACATGCATCCACATTGGGAATGCTGCGCGCAGTAGCACGTTAATGTAACAGGTTTCTCATGAGTTGTATCGCGGGCAAACCGACGCTTGAAAAATAAGAACATGTGTGCTAAAATAGAGGCTCGATAGGCGAGCACCACATCACATGCGCGGCACCCTCAGCCTGCTTGCTCGCCAGCCCTTGCATTCTCACGCACTCGCCGCTATACTGGCGACAACTGCAGCACATGAGGTTCTACCGATGCCAGCGTCAAATGCCCGCGCACGAACAGCATCGGCTTCCGGCGGCTCTTCCGGGCGCGCGCCAAAGGCCGCCGAAGCCCGCGAGTTGACAAATTACCGCTTAACTGACCGGCTTGCTCAGGAAGAGCTGGCAACCGTATACCTTGCCACCCATACGATGCTCGATCGCCCGGTGCAGGTGGCAGTGTTGCGCCGCACCGACTGGATTTCAACCAGTCGCTTTCAGCTTGCGGCCCGGCTTGCGGCCCGCCTGAGCCACCCGAATATTCTTCCAATTATTGATGCAGGCCATGACGAGCGCTATGGCGATTATATTGTCATGCCGCGGCTGGATGGGCAGACGCTGGAAGCGTTGCTGCAACAGGGACCGCTTGAGCCGCTCAAGGCGCTGCGTATTTTCACGCACATTGCAGCCGCGCTCGATTATCTGCATGAACAGCATATTCTGCACCGCGATGTCCGCCCGGCAAACATCTTTGTAACACCCCAGGGCACAGCCTATCTGACGAACTTCAGCCTGGCTGCTGCTTCCGATACCCCCGATCTGTCGTCGATCGAAGAAGCTGATTATCTTACGCCGTACTCTGCGCCAGAGCAGACGCTGGCAGTGAACGATGCGGCGGCGGCGCAAGATATTTACAGTCTCGGCGCTGTGCTGTACCACATGCTTACGGGTGAACTGCCGCCGCCGCCCGGCCAGCCGCTGCGCTCGTTTGGCGACGGCACGCCCGTGCTGAGCGGCATCGATCGGGTGCTGCACCGCCTGCTGTCGGAAGACCCTGCGCAGCGCTTTCCCAGTGCCAGCATGGCGGCTGCGGCATTGCGGCAGTCATTACGCTCGCAAATTGACGATGCGACCGAGGACATGCACGAGTCGCGCTGGGAGCCGGTGGCAGAGTGGCTTGAAAATCCACTGGAAACCGTGGTCGGGCCGCTGCTCGATCAAGAGTTTGTCAGCCGGAGCCGCGCGCGTGCCGACAACCTGCACCGTACTGGCGCGATCAAGCGAGTGCTCGATCGCTGGGGCCGCGATGGCGTGCTGCGCCGTCCCGCGCTTGGGCAGGTCATCGAGCCGGAGCAGATTGTCAGCTATAACCTGTATTTTTACGAACTCAAGGCGCACTATGAGAAACGCACCGATCTGGAGGTGCGCGAGCAGATGTATACGGGCGACGCGCTTGCGTCGACGACTGAGCCGGATCTTTGGGATGTGCCAGTGCCGACGCTTGACGCGTTTGTTGACGCGCCGTCGGAGCAGATTGTGGTGCCAGGTTCCCAACATGCCGTGCTGTGTACCGAATGTCATGGCGAAACGCAGATTCCGTGCCGCACCTGTAACGGGCGGGGCGTAGTGGAGCGCACCAATCGCGTCAAAGAGAAGGACGGCACGGTGCGCACTGATGTGTATCAGGAAAACTGCCCGGTCTGTCATGGCTATGGGCGTCAACCATGCCCGCGCTGCGAAGGCAACGGCCACATGCTCCAAGAGAAAATTTTACATGGACGCGCTTTGGGCGGTTGTACCTTAATGAGGATGACGTTGGTGGTCTCCACAAGCTGACGCTTGAGACTCAGGCGCAGGAAGTCTTCAAAGGTCTGATTGCTCCGCATGAACCACGCTGGCATCAAGTCGCGCCACTTCATGAAATGCTGGAAGAAGCGATCAATGGCGGTGGCCCCGACGCGCGACTGATCACCGCCGAATTGACCATCCGCGGCGTGCCGGTGACGGAAGTCGATTATCAGTATCGCGATAAGCCACGTAGCATAGCGCTGATTGGCTTTGCGGACACGGTGCGCGGCGACTGGAGCCTGATTGATCTTGAACGGCTGGCGTTGTATGCAGCTATTGCCGTCCTGGCTGTTGCCCTGCTTGTACTGTTGATTTCACGTTTGTAGGGCATGCTGGCGCGCCGCATGGCGGTTCTGTTTTCATGCTGGCAAGAAACCTGCTGTTAAGAGTTAAGAGAGCTTGGACATCGCATAATGCGCTGAGTTCTTTCTCCGAACACTAGCAGGAAAGGAGCAGTGATATGCCAGGTCGAAAACGCGCCCGTACCGATAACGAGGTCGAGAATGCGCAACATGGCGAGCAGCATGATGAAGAGCAGGGTCGCCAGGGCAATCTGGAGGCTACCAACGCCGACGACATGGGCGCAACCCATCGAAGTGAAGAATTGTTTGTGGAGGGTGGCGATAACCGCGAACAAGGTGAGCCACAGCCGGGCTATGGCTCAGTCGCTCCCGGTATTCAGGGTGGCGGCAAGCGCTAGCTGGCACATTGTAATCGCTACCGTGTGATGAGAAAGGAGCCTGGAACACTGTGTTCCAGGCTCTTGCTCTTTCCGCATGCGGCTCAGTTCAGCTGAGACGTGCAGAAATACGTGTGAAATAGATTAACAAAATCTTCGTTTTCCTCCATGCATCAGGACACTGCTTTCGCATGCGCGTGTCGCTACTTGCTCTTTATCTAACGCATTGTGACGCCATAAAACGATTCATTGCAGCCATTTGTGCTGCTATCGTGGTGCGCAAAAGATTGCTGATCATTAGCTATCTATTATGTGAATAGTACGGATGTACTCCTAAAACCCTTGACGCGCGCTCATGCGCTAGGTATAATACAGACACCTGATCTATCAGGCCTCCCTCAATAGAAGCACCCTGAAAGCAAAGTAGTATAGTTCAGTGTAGAAGCAGGTCGTACTGCTGAACACATGTACCGCGAACAGGTACACGAACAAGTATATCGGACATCATTTCAGGGAAGGCACCTCAATACGAAGATTGTTGCACCTTAGCAAGACCGCCAGAGAACGCACCTTCAGCATAGAACGCTGTATGTGTGCTGTGGCGGTTATTTGTCATTCAGCGCATGAGATATGAGGAGGCTAATGCGTTGAGTGAAACTACTAGGAGGAACACAGATGACGATCCAAACTGGAGCATCGCTGCTTGAGTCGATTGGGCAGATGCAGGATCGCAAAACGTTTCAGGACTTGAACTGGACTGGGACGTTTGCTGAGTATCTCGACATTGTGGCACAGAATCCCAAAGTGACACGCAACGCCTTTCAGCGGATCTATGACATGATCATGGCGTACGGAGCCGAGGAGTTCATTGATGCAAAGAAACGGCTGATCCGCTATCGCTTTTTTAGCGATCCAAACTTCAACGCCGATGACGCCATCTACGGTCTTGAAGTGTATTTAATGCGGCTTGTGAACTTCTTCAAGGCCGCCTCACAGGGCTATGGCACGGAGAAGCGCGTGTTGCTGCTCCACGGTCCGGTCGGTTCGTCCAAGTCCACCATTGCGCGGCGCATCAAGCGTGGCGTTGAGCACTACTCGCGGACGGATGAGGGTGCGCTGTACACGTTTGATTGGTACACTGGCGAGCTTGAGGACATTGAGGAAGGCCGCGTTAAAGATGCCGACTGGGAGCCGTGCCCCATGCACGAGGAGCCGCTTCGTCTGGTTCCGGTGGAACTGCGCGAGCGTGTGACTTCGCAGCTTAACGGCTCGGATGGCGACAGTGATTTTCGCGTTGAGATCACCGGCGACCTATGCCCGTCCTGCCGCTACAACTTCCGTGACATCATGCGGCGCTATGAAGGCGACTGGTTGCAAGTAATCAAGCACGTCCGCGTCCGTCGGCTGGTCTTCTCAGAGCAGGATCGCGTCGGCATCGGCACGTTCCAGCCGAAGGATGAGAAAAATCAGGACTCAACTGAGCTGACCGGCGACATTAACTACCGCAAGATCGCAATCTATGGTTCGGACTCGGACCCGCGCGCGTTTAACTTCGACGGCGAGTTCAACATTGCCAACCGCGGCGTGATTGAGTTCATTGAGATGCTCAAGCTTGATGTTGCCTTCCTCTATGATCTGCTAGGCGCGTCGCAGGAGCACAAAATCAAGTCGAAGAAGTTCGCGCAGACCGACATCGACGAGGTCATTATCGGCCACACCAACGAGCCGGAATATCGCCGCCTTGAAAACAACGAGTTCATGGAGGCGCTCAAAGACCGCACGGTGCGCATTGACATTCCCTACATCACCCGGCTGCGCGACGAAATCAAGATCTACGAGCGCGACTTCAATAGCAACAAGGTCAAGGTGCATATTGCGCCACACACGCTCGAAGTTGCCGCCATGTGGGCCGTGCTGACGCGCATGGAGGAGCCAAAGAAGCCGAATCTGACTCTGTTGCAGAAGATGAAGCTGTACAATGGCCGGACGTTGCCAGGCTTCACAGAAGATAACATCAAAGAATTGCGCAAGGAAACCACGCGCGAAGGTATGTCGGGCATCTCACCGCGCTATGTGCAGGACAAGATCTCAAACGCGCTGGTGGACTTCCAGGAAGATGGCTATATCAATCCGTTCATGGTATTGACAGCGCTGGAAGGTGGCCTCAAGAACCATGCGTTGATCTCCAATGAGGAGGATCGCAAGCATTATCGTAATCTGCTTTCGGTGGTTCGTGAAGAATACACCGAGATCGTGAAGAACGAGGTGCAGCGCGCCATTTCCGCCGACGAGGACGCCATCAAGCGGCTGTGCGGAAACTACATCGACAACATCAAGGCCTACACGCAACGCGAGCGCGTGCGCAACAAGTTCACCGGCCAGATGGAAGAGCCAGACGAGCGGCTGATGCGCTCAATTGAGGAAAAGATTGATATTCCTGAGTCGCGCAAAGAAGACTTCCGGCGCGAGATTATGAACTACATCGGCGCGTTGGCAATTGAGGGCCGCCCGTTCGATTACCGCACCAACGAGCGGCTCCACAAAGCGCTTGAGTTGAAGCTGTTCGAGGACCAGAAGGACTCGATCAAGTTGACCTCGCTGGTGTCGCAGGTGATCGACAAGGACACGCAGGAGAAAATCGACGTGGTCAAGTCGCGGCTGATGCGGGACTTCGGCTACAACGAGCAGAGCGCGACCGATGTGCTGAATTACGTCGCCAGCATCTTTGCCCGGGGTGACACGCGTAACTAGTCGGTAGTTGCCAGTCTCCAGTAGGCAGATCCATGAAAATTCGTCGCTGCCGCCTGCCTACTGCTGACTGCCACCTACCAAAGGTATTGCTATGTCTATTCGCCGCGTTGAACGCGATTTGGACCGCTTCCGCAAGATTGTGCGGGGCAAAATCAAAAAAGATCTGCGCAAATACATGTCGCAAGGCGAGATGATCGGTCGTCAGGGCCGCAAGTATGTCTCGATCCCCATGCCGCAGATCGACCTGCCGCAGTTCCGCTATGGCGCGAAGCAGGGTGGTGGCGTCGGGCAGGGTGATGGCGACGTTGGCGATCCGCTGGCACCCGGCGACCCTCAGGACGGTCAGGGCGAGGCAGGCTCAGATCCGGGCCAGCATGTGGTCGAGGTCGATGTAACGCTGGAAGAGCTCGCTGAAATTCTTGGCGAGGAACTCCAGTTACCGAACATCGAGCCGCGCGGCAAGAAAAACATTGTCTCGCAGAAGGACCGCTACAGCGGCATTCGCAAAGTCGGGCCTGACTCGCTGCGTCACTTCAAGCGCACCTACCGTGAGGCGCTCAAGCGTCAAATCTCGTCTGGTGAGTACAATCCGGTTACGCCGACGATTGTGCCGATCCGCGACGACATGCGCTACCGTTCGTGGAAGGAAACCATGCTTCCTGAATTGAGCGCTGTGATCATCTATATGATGGATGTGTCTGGCTCTATGGGCAGCGAGCAGAAGGAGTTGGTACGCATCACTGCTTTCTGGATTGAGACGTGGCTGCGTTCACAGTACAAGTCAATTGACATTCGCTACGTTGTTCACGATGCCGCCGCCAAAGAAGTTGACCAGAATACGTTCTACCATCTGCGCGAAGGCGGCGGCACCAAGATCTCGTCGGCTTACAAGCTCTGCCAACGCATCATTGAGGAGCGCTACCCGCCGGACGAATGGAATATCTATCCATTCCACTTTTCCGACGGCGACAATTGGGGCGGCGGTGACACGCGCGAGTGCGTCGAACTGCTGCGCTCGCAGCTGCTGCCAAAGGCGAACCAGTTCTGCTACGGCCAGGTGCGCTCGCTGTACGGCTCAGGGCGCTTTGCTCATGACCTTGATGATTACCTTGGCCGCGAGGAGAACCTGGTGATCGCTGAAATCGCTGATCGTGATGACATTTACGATGCGATCAAGGAATTTCTTGGCAAAGGAAAGTGAGTACGCAGGAGCCAGTTTTCAGTCGGCAGTGTGTCATTCCTGCTGACTGCCGACTGCCGACTGCCGGCTGCGAAAATATGAAGAATACACGACTTCCACCCGAACTACAGACTGCATGGGAAGAGATCGAGCAGCATGCCAGAGATTATGGCCTCGATTTCTTTCCGATTATCTATGAAGTGCTCGATTACCGCACGCTCTACGAGACGGCAGCACTGGGCGGCTTCCCGACGCGCTATCCGCATTGGCGCTTCGGCATGGACTACGACCAACTCATCAAAGGGCATGTCTGGCTTGGCTCGACGATCTATGAGATGGTGATCAACACCAACCCGTCGTATGCGTACCTGCTTGAAGGCAACGAGATGGTTACGCAGAAGATGGTCATGGCGCACGTCACCGGTCATGTCGACTTCTTCAAGAACAACATGTGGTTTGCCCATACCAATCGCAAGATGCTCGATGTTATGGCGAACCATGCCACTCGCATCCAGCGGATCGTTGACCGCTATGGGTATGAGATGGTCGAAGATTTCATCGATACATGCCTTTCGCTCGAAAACCTGATCGACTACCATGCGCCCTATATTCGACGACCGGATGCACAAACGCCGGTGCCAATCGTTGATGAGCATGAGACCGAGGTGGTCGAAGGGCTGCGGGTCGATCGTCCATACATGAAGTCGTACATCAACCCGCCAGAGTTCATCGAGCAGCAGCGCCAGCGCATGGAAGAAGATCGGATGAAGTTGCGCCGCTTCCCGGAGAATCCGCAGAAGGATATTCTGCTGTTCCTGATGGACTATGCGCCGCTGGAGCGCTGGCAGCACACCGTGCTCGAAATCATTCGCGACGAAGCGTATTACTTTGCGCCACAGGGCATGACCAATATCCTCAATGAGGGGTGGGCCAGCTTCTGGCACACGACAATCATGACGGAAAAGGCGCTGAAGGATGACGAGGTGATTGACTTTGCCGATCATCATTCCGGCGTAGTTGCCGTGCATCCTGGGCGGCTTAATCCGTACAAACTTGGCCTGGAACTGTTGCGCGACATTGAGGATCGCTGGAACAAGGGCAAGTTCGGCAAAGAGTACGAGCAGTGCGAGGACATCGCCGCGAAGAAAAATTGGGACCAGAAACTTGGCCTCGGTCGCCAGAAACTCTTCGAGGTTCGTCGTTTATATAATGACGTGACGTTTATTGACGAGTTTCTCACGCCGGAGTTTGTGATGGAGAACAAGCTGTTCAGCTTCCGTTACAACCGCGACACTGATTTCTATGAAATTGCCTCGCGCGAGTTTCAGGAAGTCAAAGAAAAGCTGCTGTTCCGGCTTACGAACTTTGGGCAGCCGTTTATCTACGTCGAGGACGGCAATTATCACAATCGTGGTGAGTTGTATATGCGCCATCGCCACGAAGGCGTTGATCTCAAGATGGATTATGCCCGCGAGACCATGCGCAATATTCATCGAATCTGGACACGCCCGGTGCATCTTGAAACCGCAGTGGATGACAAGCGGCGGCTTATTTCATTTGATGGCAAGGATTTTGCCGAGCGGAAGATAGATTAAACAAACAGATCGTACAATGACGGCACATCATCAGCCATCAATGGTCAATGGTCGGTCGTCGAGGGGAGGAACAGATGAGCATCGGTACACACCTAACCGAGCGGCTACGCGCCATGGCAGCGCCGAGCGGCAGTACACAGGGCTTGTTGCACGATGACCAGGGTCAGCGGTTGCTGGTTGCTGACGGCGGCGTCCATGCCACGCTGGCCTTTTTCGACCATGACCGCTACAGCGTCACGCTGCGGACGCTGGAGATTGGTGCCGGGCCGCCAATCGGCGACGATGTGCGGGCATATTTCAGCGCCACGGCTGCCGAAATCATTCGCCGACTGAGCTTCCTGGAGGAGCCGCTGGCTGTGTGGGAGTTGGACAGTGGCGAACAGTTGGCGCAGCTTCGCTCCTCGCCGCCAGAGCGCGCGGGCGAGGAAGTGAGCTACTGGGAGGTAGCGTTGAGCGCGGGCGAGCAGCCCACCGCACGGATTAGCCGCTACCGCTGGGCACCGGGCTGCGTCGAGCGCGAGTTGGTGGCCTACCCGGCAACCTTTGGGCTGGTCGCGCGCATCGCGGATGGGCTAGCCGAGGCGCTGCGAACAATCGCAGAATAACAACGTTTGACGCACATGAGCCGCGGGTGGTGCAGTATGCACTGCCCGCGGTTTTATGTTGTTGCGGTATACTAAAGGGCATTGATGAACAAGGGCTGCTCGCTATGCAGAACACGTTTACTGTTGCACATGCCCTGCGCTGGGCCACTGACCGCCTTCAAGTGAGTAGCGCTACGCCGCGTCTCGATGCCGAGGTGTTGCTCGGCCATGTGCTTGGCTGGAGCCGTACCCGCGTGCTCAGCGAGCGACAATCGCTGCTCAGCGCCGAACAATGCGCTCAGTTCGAGCAACTGGTCGAGCGACGCGTAGCCTTGGAGCCGGTAGCATATCTTGTTGGGCACCGCGAATTTTACGGGCGTGACTTTGTGGTGACACCGGCTGTGCTCGTGCCGCGTCCGGAAACAGAGTTGTTGGTCGAAAGCGCGCTGGCATGGGCGCGCAGGCGGCCTGCTGGACGGTTGACGATTGCCGATATTGGTACCGGCAGCGGCATCATTGCCGTGACGCTTGCGGCGGAGATGCCGGAAGCCCGCGTATATGCTGTAGATTTGTCACCAGATGCGCTCCATGTCGCGGTCCACAATGCTCAGCGCCATGGCGTTGCCGCGCAGGTGACGCTGTTGCACGGTGATCTCCTTGATCCGCTGCCGGAGCCAGTGGATTTGCTGGTCAGCAATCCGCCCTACACGGTGCTAGCTGAGATTGACGAAAACGTGCGGCGGCATGAGCCACATCTGGCGCTTGACGGCGGCCAGGACGGCCTCGACGTATATCGGCGACTGCTGGCTGACGCGCCCGCCAGGCTCGCGCCCGGCGGCATCGTGATGCTGGAAATTGGCGCGACACAGGGCGCGGCGGTAGCGGCTCTGGCGCAACAGCATTTTCCCGGCGCGGCGGTAGCCGTGCGGCAGGATCTAGCCGGATGGGACCGCGTTGTTACTATAGAACCAAGAACTGATACCTGAGAACCGCTTGATGGAGGGATGGACAAAGTTCTTGATTCTTGGCTCTTCAAACTTTGGAGGATGTGTGATATATCAACTGCTTGCTCTGGATCTTGATGGAACTGTCATGGGCCCAGAGCTGATCGTTTCGGAGGTTGTTCAGCAGGCAATCGTGGCGGCGCAGGCGCGCGGCGTGCGAGTGACGCTGGCGACCGGGCGCATGTTCGGTGCCAGCTTACCGTTTGCCAGGCTGCTCAATGTGCATACGCCAATTATTTGTTATCAGGGCGCGATGGTGCGGCACCCCGTCACTGGTGAGATATACCACCACGTTACCATGCCAGGCGAGCTTGCGGCTGAAGCCGTTCGCATGTTGCTGGCGCAAAATATTTTTGTGATCGCCTATATTGATGAAAAGTTATGCATCGTGGAGCGGCGGCCCGAGCTTGATCTGTACCAGCGCTACCACCCGGAAGGCGCGCAGGTGGTTGTCGCAGATGATCTTGCCGCCATGGTGCAGAATACGCCGCCGACCAAGCTCCTGTTCGTGGCCGAGCCGCCGGTGGTCGAGCGGGAACTGGCGCGGCATGGCGAACGGTTCAGTGGCCAGCTTTCGGTGGTGCGCTCGCACGAGCTATTTGGCGAACTGACGGCACTCCATGTCAGCAAAGGCGCGGCGCTGGAAGCCCTGGCCCACGACCTTGGCATCGCGCGCGAGGGCGTGATTGCAATTGGCGATCAGGAAAATGATTTGTCGATGATTAGCTGGGCTGGCCTTGGTCTGGCAATGGGCAATGCCATTCCCGAAGTGCAGGCAGCGGCAGCGGCAGTGCTGCCGTCCGTCCATGATCATGGTGTCGCCTACGCGATCGAGCGCTACATTCTTGAAAAACAGTAAAAATTCCTATTGCATGCCGTAAAGCCATCCGCTATAATGACGCACGCTTTAGGAGATATGTATACAAAAAGCAACAGGCCAGAGTTTGAACAACTCCGGCCTGTCGTTTCCGAAAAGAAAGGTGAACTGCTAGCGCGTTTTTTGTGCAGTGCGCAGGCAGCGCGTGCAGAGCTTGAGTTGAACGGGCATGCCGTCGATCATAAGCGTTGCCTTCTGGATGTTTGGCTTGAAAACGCGATTCGTCTTTGGCGCGCGGCGGAACCAACCACCACCACCCTGGTGCTGAATGCTGCGCCCAAACGAAGGGGTCTTGCCACAAACTTCACACTTTGCCATGATGATACAACCTCCTCGGCCAGTGCCGAGCAATTTACTTGGTGCAAAACGCATTTAGTACGAACTATAGCATAAGCGAGGCAGCTTGGCAAACATGATATACAAGAAAAACGCGGCACAATTGGACATGCCGGCTGGCAAAATCGAGGTTCGCCCGCAGGCGATTGCCCGCGTGGCGGCCTGCGCTGCCGCGCGCGTGGAAGGTGTCGTTGGCCTGGTACGCCGCCTGCCGACAGAGGTAACAGTGCCGGTTCTGACTGAGGAGCATTTGCACCATGGTGTGGAAGTGCGCATCTATGACGGCGATGTGCGCGTCGATGTGTATGTGGTGCTGCGCTATGGCGCGCCACTGGCCGAGATCGCGCAGCATGTGGAACATGCTGTGCGCGCCGCTGGCGAGTTGGCGCTTGAGCAGCCGGTGGCGGTGCGGGTGCGGGTGCAGGGCGTCCGATAAAGAATGGTATAGAGCACATGCAGGAAAATACACACCATGCTAGACGAAATGTGCAGTAGCTGACATGACATCCAACCACAACCAACACGGCTGCTGGAGCGGCGCGCAGCTTCTTGCAGCCTTTCATGCGGCAGCGCGCTGGCTGGAGCAGCACGTCGCCTCACTGAATGCGCTCAACGTGTTTCCTGTGCCGGACGGCGACACTGGCACCAACATGTCACTTACATTGAGCGGTGCGGTCCATGAGGTTGCGCCTGATTCATCGTGCGCGGTGGTGGCCGAGCGCGTCGGCTACTGGGCGCTGATGCGCGGGCGCGGAAACTCCGGCATCATTTTGTCACAGGTGCTGCGCGGCTGGGCGCAAGGATTGGCTGGTCATGGTGAAATGGGCGCGGCCGAGCTTGCGGCAGCACTTGCGAACGCCAGCGCGGCGGCGGCCAAGGCGGTGCTGAAGCCGGTTGAAGGCACCATGCTCACAGTGATTCGCGAGGCCAGCGAGGCCGCACAGGCGGCGGTGCGTCCGGGCGCAACGCTGGAAATAGTGCTTGACGCGGCAGTGCAACGCGCGCGCGAGGCAGTGCAGCGCACGCCGATGCTGCTTCCAACGTTGCGCGAGGCAGGCGTGGTGGACGCAGGCGCGCAAGGATTGCTGCTCGTCCTGGAAGGAATGCAGCGCTTTCATCGTGGCGACACGCTGGAAGCTCCGCTATCCGAGACGCAGGCACCGGAGCACATGGCGTTCGAGGATGTGCATGGCCCTGATGATTTTGGCTACTGCACCAATTTTATAATCACTGGCGAGGCCCTGCCGTTTGATGAGATTCGCGCGACGCTCGCGGCCATGGGGCAGTCGGTGGTGGTGATTGGCGACGAGCAGTTGATCAAAGCTCATTTGCACCTGCTGCGGCCTGGGGACGCGCTGAATTACGCGGTGCAATGGGGTGTGTTGTCGAACATTGAGATTACCGACATGGACATGCAGCGCGCCCAGTTGCATCAAGCGGCTGAGGCTGAGCACGAGGAGCCGCCCGCCGATGCAGCGCCCATTGGTGTGGTGGCAGTGCTGCAAGGCGCTGGCCTGGCTGCAATTGCGCGCAGTCTCCGTGCTGGTGCGGTAATCGATGGCGGGGCGACCATGAACCCAAGCACCGCCGATTTGCTGAAAGCTATCAACGATCTGCCACAGCATGACATAATCGTACTGCCGAACAATCGCAACGTGTTCATGGCGGCAGATCAAGCTGCCCAACTCAGTGATAAACGGGTTGCGGTGGTGCCATCGCGCACAGTGCCGCAGGGTCTGGCCGCGCTGCTGCGCATGAATACAGCGGCTGACTTCGCTGCCAATGTTGAAGCCATGACGGCGGCGCTAGGCGATGTTGTGACGGCGGAGATCACGACGGCAGTGCGCGATGCAACTGTCGATGGGGTGGCGGTGCGGGCAGGCCAAATGATTGGACTGATCGACGGCGCGCTGGTGGTCGCCGCCGACTCACTTGACAAGGTAGTGGACACGTTGCTCGACCGGATGGATTTGCTAGAGCGTGAAATCCTGAGCATATATTATGGTGCGATTATCGATCATGCGGCGGCAACGGCGCTGGCCGATCGCATCCAGGCGCGTTTCCCTGATCTTGGCACTGTTGAGGTCCAGGCGGGCGGCCAGTCATTGTATCAGTACATTCTATCGGCAGAATAATTGACGCATCACGTACAATACGTTGTATATATAGTTCAAGATGAGCAAGGAGAAGAAACAGGTGAGGTGTGATTCATGCCCAGCATAAAAATTGTAACCGACAGCGCTGCTGACATTCCCATCAGCCTCGCGCATGAGCTTGGCATTGAAATTGTGCCAGTTCATATTCATCTCGGCGATCAGGTGTATCGCGCTGGGCTCGACATCACCGCTGAGCAGTTTTATCACGCGATGCAGGAGGGCCGCGCCAGGGTCTCTACGTCTGCGCCGCCGCCGGTCGCCTTTGAGCAAGTGTACCGCAGGCTTGCATCAGATTATGATTATGTCTTTTCCATCCACACGTCTAGCAGGCTCAGCGGCGCGTATCACAGCGCGCAGCAAGCGCGGTCGCGGCTGCCCGCCTCGGCGACGCGCACCGAAATCATTGACAGCAAGCTCGCGTCGATGGGGCTGGGCCTGGCGGTAATCCACGCCGCACGCGCCGTACGTGACGGTGCAGCGCCGGATGATGTGGCACAATTCATCAATCTATTGTGCCAGCACTGCCATGTCGTGTTTTTCGTGGACACCATCGAGTACCTTGAACAGAGCGGGCGGCTGTCGCTTGCGGCCTCGGTGCTTGGTTCCATGCAGCGCATCAAGCCGCTCATGCTGCTCGATGAGGGCGAGATTGTGCCCTATGAGCGTACGCGCACGCGCGCCAAGGCGATTGAGGGTTTGTTCACATTTGTGGAAGATTTTCCGAGTGTGAAAGAAATAGTGGCGTTGTACGCAACCACGCCGGAAGACATCGAAAAGCTGCTGGAAAAGGTTGACCCGATCTTCCCGCGCGATGAGGTGCAGATTATGCAGTTCGGTCCGGCAATTGGCGCGCATCTTGGGCCGGGAGCGATGGGCGTGGCTGTATTCGAGGGGTTAGAATAATGCTGGCAGGCGCGCATGCAGGATGGAGGGTGATTTACCGAGTCACCTCCCCATCTCTGTACGATTGATGATCATGATAAAAATCGTTGTTGATAGTACTGCCGATGTGCCGTCGGATATTGCATCGGCATATAACATTGCCGTGGTGCCAATATTGGTGCAGGTCGGCAGCGAAACATTGCGCGATAGCATCGATTTGTCGCGCGACGACTTTTATCGGCGCCTGGTCGCCAGCGATGAACTGCCGCGCACCGCCGCGCCGTCGATTGGCATGTTTGCCGAAACGTTTCGCGAACTTGCGAGCGACGGCAGCGCGGTATTATCACTGAGCCTGAGCGGCGATCTGAGCAGCACATATGGCGCGGCGCAGCAGGCGGCTCAGATGATTGAAAACGCCGAGATTGCCTGTGTGGACAGCCGAACAACCAGCATGCCGATGACATTTCTGGCGATGGCTGCCGCTGAAGCTGCGCGGAACGGTGCGTCGCTCAGCGCGGTCGTCGCGCTCATGGAGCAGCTGCGGCAGCGCACCATGCTGTTCTTCGCGCTCGATACGCTGCACTATATTGAGAAAGGCGGCCGGATCGGGCGGGCGCGGTCCTGGCTCGGCACCATGTTGAGCGTCAAGCCGATTCTGGAGATTAGCGAGAACAAGCTGCTGCCGGTGGAGCAGGTGCGTACATGGAAGCGCGTGCCAACCCGCCTGGTCGAATTGATGCAGGCGCGCGGCCCGCTGGCCGAACTGGCAGCGCTATATACCACCGACCGCTCGCGTGCTGAGCAGCTGGCCGGCATGTGCGCGGCTGCCGGGCTGATGCCGCGCGAACGGATACGCGTGGTGCAGGTCAGCGCGGCGCTTGGCACACACGCTGGCCCAAATGCGGTTGGGTTGGCGGGTTTGCGACAGGCATGATCTTCTTATCACTGTCGATGAATGCAGCTACATGCAGTAATCACGTGCCATGCAGCGCAAATGCTCCGCACTTCCGAACAAATTTGCTGTACAATAAGAGTAACTTTAACTCGATTCAACACACTGTCATGCTGACTGTAGGGAAGCATCTCCTCGAACCGCAGCGAGATTCTTCGCTTCGCTCAGAATGACACCTGCTTCATAATCCATGCAAGGCAAAGAACATATTATTGAACTTGGCAAGATACTCGCGGAAGAACAGCAGCGTGGTTGCGATGACGGCGCGGTGGATGATGGATTGGAGCGCTATGTCGCAACATGGAGCCGTCAGGCAAACGGCGCGCTGACTTACCCGCCGGTGCAGCAAACGCTGGCGTTGTTGAACGGCTACTCTGCGATGGACGCCACGAGCCGTCGGGCGCGCGTCGGCATCGCGCTGGAGTCGCTCCGCAGTTTGTTCCGCGAACCAGCGACTGGTTCAGTTCCTGCCGCGCCGAAGAAGCAACCTGCCGCAAAAAAGCAGGCGACCAAACCGCAAAGCACCAAGCCGTTGGCGCTCGACACGTCGATTGCCGAACTGCCCGGTATAGGGCCAGCCAACGCGCGCGCGTTCGGCAAACTGGGCGTGAAAACCGTTCACGACATGCTATATCACTTCCCGCACCGCTACGACGATTTTTCCTCGCAAAAGCAGATTATTGATCTGCAAATCGGCGCGGTCGAAACCGTCATCGGCGAAGTGACCGACGTGCGCACGTTCGGCATGCGCAATGGCAGTAGTGCTGTCGAGATACAGGTCAGCGACGAGACCGGCTCGATCAAGGTTGTGTTCTTTCGGCAGCCGTGGCTCGCCAAGCAGTTCGTGGTCGGGCGCATGGTCGTGCTCAGCGGCAAAATTCATTCCTACCAAGGTCTGCGGCAGATGACCGGCCCCGACTGGGAGCCGTACAGCGATGATGAGCGGATTCACACCGGGCGGCTCGTGCCCGTTCACCCGCTGACGAAAGGGCTGGTAGAGCGCAACGCCCGCCGGATCGTCAAGCAAGTCATCGACCGTGGCGTGCCGCTGGTGAACGATCATCTGCCGGATGTGGTGCGCGAGCAGGCCGGGCTCCTGCCGCTCGGTCCGGCGCTCATGCAGATGCACTTTCCCGATTCGCACGAACAGCTTGCGCGGGCGCGGATGCGGCTCGGCTTTGACGAGTTTCTGTTCATCCAACTGGGTGTGTTGCAGCGCAAGCTGCTGTGGCAGGGCGAACGCGGCTATCCCATGGTTACCAATCACGAACTGCATGTCGAGTTGCAGCGCCAGCTTCCATTTGCGTTGACAGGCGCGCAGCAGCGGGCGCTTGGCGAGATTTTTGAGGACATGAGCCGCCCTGTGCCGATGGCCCGGCTGCTCCAGGGCGATGTCGGCAGTGGCAAAACCGTGGTGGCAGCGGCTGCGGCCATCCAGGCCATCTCAAACGGTTTTCAGGCCGCCATCATGGCTCCAACGGAAATTCTGGCCGAGCAGCATTACAAAGGGCTGCGGGCACTGCTGGGCAAAGTACAGGTGCCACGTCAGCCTGCGAATGGCGCAGAGCACGCCGCTGGCGCTGCTGGCGATTGGAAAGAAGACATTGACGAGGAGCAACGTAACCGCCTTGATGAGATCAAGCGGCTGCTGGGCATGACGCCAGAGGACGATCTGGATGGCGCGGGCGTGCGGGTGGCGCTGCTGACCGGCAGCCTGGGCACGAAAGACCGCCGCCGCGTGCTTGAAGGCATCGCCAACGGCGATGTCGATCTGGTGGTTGGCACGCACGCGCTGATCACCGAAAGCGTCCGTTACGCGCAGCTCGGCCTCGTAGTGATCGACGAGCAGCACCGCTTCGGGGTGGAGCAGCGTCAGCGGCTGAAGGACAAAGGTTTCAACCCACACATGCTGGTCATGACCGCAACGCCTATTCCGCGCACGCTCACGCTGACGATTTATGGCGACCTTGACACGACTATCCTTGATGAACTGCCACCGGGCCGGCAGGGGATCAAGACGCGCTGGATCACCACTTCCGAACGGGAAAAAGCTTACAAGCACTTACGCCGCGAAATCAGCAACGGGCGGCAGGCATTCGTCGTGTGCCCGCTGGTGGATGAAAGCGAGAAGGTCGATCTGCCATCCGCCGAGGAGATGTACGTCAAGCTCGGCAGCGACGTATTTCCCGACCTGCGCGTGGCGCTGATTCATGGCAAGATGTCGCCGCGCGAAAAGGACGAGGTCATGATTGCCTTCCGCAACCACGAGTACGACATTCTGGTGGCGACGGCGGTAATCGAGGTCGGTATCGACGTGCCGAACGCCACGACGATGCTGATCGAAGGCGCCGAGCGCTTCGGTCTTGCGCAACTGCACCAGTTCCGTGGACGGGTCGGGCGCGGGCAGCACCAAAGTTACTGCATCCTGATTAGTGATAAAGAGAACGAAGTTACGCAGCAGCGCCTGGAGGCCATGGAGAACACGACCGATGGCTTCAAGCTGGCTGAAATCGACCTGAACCTGCGCGGGCCGGGCGAGTTCTTCGGGCGGCGGCAAAGCGGCACGCCCGATCTCAAGGTGGCGCAACTGGCCGATACGCGCTTGCTGCATGCCGCAAATCGCGAGGCGCGCCAGATTCTTGCCGACGATCCACAGCTTGAGCGTGAGGAGCATGCGCTGCTGAAGCAGAAAATTGATGAGTTCTGGGTGGATGCCGTGAAGGCGGGGTAGACGCAGATATAGAGAAACGCACATGGGGCAATTCACAAACGACCCATGTGCGTTCGTTTAGGTTGATCTACGCAAACGGTAACGTAGGCTCGTCGCCGTTTCGCCGGTCGCTGACCAGCATGGCTTGCTGGCGCTCCTGAAAGAAGCCAATCGCGCGATATTTGTCATAACGTTGCGTGAGCAGCGTATCAACATTGATCTGAAGTAGTTCGTCGAGCTGCTGCTGCACGGCTACGCCCACTGCTGCAACGGCTGTTTCCATGTCAGTATGCGCGCCGCCTTCTGGCTCGGGCACAATCAAATCCACAATGCCAAGCTCGTACAACTCCGGCGCGGTGATGCGCATAGCGCGGGCCGCCTCCGGCGCTTTGGCGGAATCACGCCACAGAATTGATGCGCTGGCCTCCGGTGAAGCAACCGAGTAGACCGAATTTTCGAGCATGATAATCCGGTCCGCCACGCCAATCGCAAGCGCGCCGCCCGAACCGCCTTCGCCAATCACCACCGAAATGATTGGTGTGCGCAAACCAGCCATCGCCAGAATGCATTCAGCTATTGCGTTGCCCTGGCCACGCTCCTCGGAGAGCACACCTGGATCAGCGCCGGGCGTGTCAATGAAGCAGATCAGCGGGAAGTCGAACTTTTCAGCCTGTGCGAACAGGCGCAGTGCCTTGCGGTAGCCTTCTGGCTTGGGCATGCCGAAGTTGCGGCGCAGGTTCTCGCGGGTGTCCTGGCCCTTCTGATGGCCGATGACCATCACGGTGCGACCATTGAACGTCGCCATGCCACCTATCATGGCAGCATCATCGCCGAAGCGCCGGTCGCCATGCAACTCAACAAAATCTTCGCACAGCGCGCGGATATAATCAAGCGTATGGGGACGTTGCTGGTGGCGGGCGATCTGCACCCGATCCCACGCGCTGAGCCCTTCATTGGCAAGTTGATAATGTGTCATAACTCTAATATGCGCTCACCTGCTTGTTGCTCCATGCGCAAAATTGAAAATGATTCTAGCGGCTCATGGCGGCGGAGATAGATTGCTCGTTGCACTTGGCTGCGGTATGTAAACGCACCAGCTTGCTTAAAATCTGGCGCAGTTCGTTGCGCGGCGCGACTGCGTCCACCATGCCATGTTCCAGCATGAACTCAGCCGTTTGAAAATCGGGCGGAAGTTTCTGCCGAATAGTCTGCTCGATCACGCGCTTGCCAGCAAAGCCGATATTCGCCCCTTCCTCGGCCACGATCACATCGGCGACTGAGGCATACGACGCTGTGACGCCGCCGTAGCATGGATCCACCATGAGCGAGATATGCGGCTGGCGCACCGCCGCGAGCCGGGTCAGCGCGATGCTAATTTTTGCCATCTGCATCAACGCGACCACGCCTTCCTGCATGCGCGCGCCGCCGCTACAGTTAATCGTCAGTAGCGGCACAGCATGTGCGACAGCACGTTCGGCTGACCGCGCCATTTTTTCGCCATACACGCTTCCCATGGAGCCGCCCATGAACTCGAAGTTACAGACGGCGACGACGAGATCATGGCCGTCAAGCGTCGCAAAGCCGCTGATGACCGCGTCCGGGCTGCCGGTCTTGGCCTGCAACTCGCGCAACTTGTCAGCATATGAACTCTTTGGGCGAGACAAAGCCGAGCGGATCAGTCGGCCACAGGCCAGCATCATGTTCGTTGAACGAGTCTGCGTCGAGCAGGCTCAACCATTCGCGCGCGGTCAGCCGCATATGATAGGAACACTTCGGGCAGACTTTGAGATTATCAAGAAGCTGTTTTTTATAAATGAGTTCACGACATGAAGGACACTTGACCCATAGAATCCTCAGGAATTTGCGTATCGCCTTCACGAGGTGTTGTCGTGAAATTCTTTTTACTACGCCGGAAAAACTCTTTCATTGGCCACTCCTGCAAGTAGACGTCGGTCATTATACCATAGTGAACAAACATAAAGTATACAACGTTGTCACTGCGCGGAATCGATGGGGTTGCACATGGCGCTTGTGCATGATGCTTTATCTTTTACGTTTCGCTGCTTCGTTGCCGTGCTCTGTCGCACGCTAATCCATATTTATGCTTGCAGATTGCGATAAGTTGTCATATGATACACCGTAGGTCTGCGGCGCGTGCTTCTTCTCGTAATCATCTTCTGTGCCGTCACAAATGGAGGGTTCTGTTATGACCGGTTTTGTCGTCGCCCTGATTGTCGCTGTTATTGTTATTATCGGTGTTGCGCTGTTTGTAGTTCGCCGTCGCGCGCGCGATGCTGATGTGCTGCCGCCACCTGAACTGAGCGATCCGGTTGATTATACGTCGTTGCCGGTGGAGGAGCCGCTGACTTTTGGAGATCGGGTGCGCGCGGCGCCGTTGGCGCTCAAGCTATTGGCAGTGCTGCTGCTGATCGGCTTGATTGCTGTTATTGGCATTGCGTATTATGCCTTTGTGCAGCCGAATAATATCGCGACCACGCCGGCCGGGCCGCCGCCGGAAATTACCAATGCATCGGCAACGGTCGCCAATGAGCGAACGATTGCCGTGCGCGCTAATACCAATCTGCCAGATGGCACAAACGCAAACGTGGTGTTGCAAGAAAATGGGCAGCCATTTGCATGGGCCAACCCGGATACAACGTCGGGTACGGTGCAGAACGGCCGCCTGGTGGCATCGCTGGAGCGCCGCGCAGATGCGCCTACGCCGCAGCCCGAGCAGCAATATACTGTGGTGATCAATGCCACCGGGCCGAACGGTCAACAGGTAGCGTCAGAGTCGGTGCCGCTGGTGGTGCCGAATACCTATCATGCGGCGTTCTTCTCTGGCGCAGTTGCAGAAGCCCCAACAGCCGCGCCGACGAGTGCTCCAACGGTAGCACCAACGAACGTTCCCACCGCCGCGCCGACGACAGAACCCACTGCCGCGCCGACTGCGACGAGCGCACCAGCGCAGACGGCAACGGTGTTTAACGGCGGGCGCATCCGCAGTGCGCCGACTCTGAACGCCAACAATCAGATTGGGACGATAAACGCTAACGAAACCGTGCAACTCTTGTCTAAGACCGCTGACGGCGTGTGGTACAAGATTACGGATGAGCGCGGCACAACCGGCTGGGTGTACAACAATTTGCTCCGCATCAGTCCGGACGTAGCGGCCCAGGTGCCAGTCGAGGGGCAGGAGCAAGGGAACACAGGCGCGACAAGCGGTACGTCAACTCCTGTGTCTGATAGCACAGCAACAGTTGCTCCGACTGGTCTGACAGCGACAGTGAGCAATGGCGGGCGCATCCGCAGTGCGCCGACCCTGAACGCTAACAATCAGATTGGGACGATAAACGCAAATGAGACGGTGCAATTGCTGGCTAAAACGGCAGATGGCGTGTGGTACAAGATTACGGATGAGCGCGGCACAACCGGCTGGGTGTACAACAATTTGCTCCGCGTCAGTCCGGACGTAGCGGCCCAAGTGCCAGTCGGTAGCTAACGTCGCGGTACACTCACATGGTGATGGTCTGGTACGCCCGCATCCATCCGTCACCATGTTTCCTCACACCTCCTGCATTTTCCTCTATCATGTTAGCGGCAGATGCATGCTGATTTATTGCGCTGTGTGCAATTTTCGAGGATTCATGCTATACTAATAGACACCGTACCCAAGCTACGTGACCTCACGGTTTAGCGCGGCACACTTCTTGCCGCATACGCCTGCGAAGCGCATGTCAGCGGTAATTGCAAGCATCGGGCTTGCCAGTAAACGAATGAAATAACGCCTGTCGTAGCACTTTCAAACTCCATTGACGTCCACAAGCATGTACACAGCGCATATATAGTTGGCGGTAGAACCGCATTCTACGATCCTGCTTACCGGATACCTAACAGAACTGCGTGCTTCACAACGATGTATTTCGTTGATGGCATGCACGCATATAAAAAAGAGGATTATATTGAACCCAGAACGATTGCAGAAAATGCTGGCGAGCGCTGGCATTGCGTCGCGGCGTGATTGCGAAACGCTGATTAGCGAAGGGCGCGTGGCCGTCAATGGCCGCGTCGTTCGCACCCTCGGCGCGCGCGTCGATCCTGCCGAGGACGAAGTGACGATTGATGGCCGTCCGGTGGGGCAGATTAGCACCCGCACCTATGTTATGTTGAATAAGCCGCCGGGTGTGATCTCCACCGCCGAGGACACGCATGATCGCCCGACAGTAGTTGAAATGGTTGATCTTCCGGCGCGGCTCTTTCCGGTGGGGCGTCTTGATAAAGACAGCGAAGGATTGTTGCTGCTGACTGACGATGGTGAGATCACGCAGCGACTGACTCACCCGAGCTACGCAGTTGAGAAAGAGTATCGTGGGCTGCTTAACCAGACACCTGATCCCGAGGCGTTGCGGCAATGGCGCTCCGGTGTGGAGTTGGATGGCCAGATGACCATGCCGGCGTGGGTCGAGGTGCAGGAGCGCACTGATGAAGGAACGTGGGTGAGCATTGTGCTGCGGGAGGGCCGGAAGCGCCAGATCCGCGAAGTTGCAAAGCTGCTTGGTTATGAGGTACTGCGGCTGATCCGCGTGCGCGAAGGACCGCTGTTGCTTGGCGACTTGCCCACTGGTGAATGGCGACAGTTAAGTGATGATGAAGTAACGGCACTACGACAACATGCCGAGGAGAATGCAATGAGCATGGATGATAAGACGGACGAGCAGCCACGCGCGCGGGGCCGTCGCCGTGTGTCTGACTCAGTGACGGATGATGCCGCGCCGCGCAGTCGTGCAGCGACTGATGGGCCGCGCTCGCGGGCACGTTCACGCGCCGATGAACAGGGTGAGGATCGACCGGCACGCTTTGATGATGAGCGTGCGCCGCGCCGGGATGATCGGGGCTATCGTGAAGACAATCGGCGGAGCTATGACGATCGCCCGCCACGCGGTGACAACCGAGGCGGATACGACAGCCGTCCGCCACGTCGCGATGACCGAGGCGGGTACGACAGCCGTCCGCCACGCGGTGACAATCGAGGCGGGTACGACAGCCGTCCGCCACGCGGTGACAATCGAGGTGGATACGACAGCCGTCCGCCACGTCGCGATGACCGAGGCGGGTACGACAGCCGTCCGCCACGCGGTGACAATCGAGGCGGGTACGACAGCCGTCCGCCACGCGGTGACAACCGAGGCGGATACGACAGCCGCGCGCCGCGCCGCGATGACCGAGGCGGGTACGACAGCCGTCCGCCACGCGGTGATAATCGAGGTGGGTATGACAGCCGCGCGCCACGCGGTGACAATCGAGGCGGGTACGACAGCCGTCCGCCACGCGGTGACAATCGAGGTGGATACGACAGCCGCGCCCCGCGCCGCGATGACCGAGGTGGGTATGACAGCCGCGCCCCGCGCCGCGATGACCGAGGCGGGTATGACAGCCGTCCGCCACGTCGCGATGACTATGGCAACCGTACAGAACGCAACGAATCCACCTCCGATGATCGTGGGCGCTTCTCAGACAAGCCAGCGCCGAGCCGCGCATGGCGAGCACGACAGGAGCAAGAAGATCAGGCGCGCAAGCAGCGCAGCGCGCCCGGCAGTCGTAGCCGTGGCCGTGTTCAGCGCAGCAGTGCGGGCGGGCGCTTCGACCAACGTCCCACGCGTGGACGAATTGATCGGCCCGAGGGGCGTTCCGACCGGCCGCCACGGCCGGCACCGCGTCCACGCCCACCGCAGTCTGACGAGGAACAGTCCGAGTGATGAACAACGTCGCGACGATGACATGGTTAACATTGCATGAGGCGCGACGTCGACGAATGGTGCTGGCGGCATTGGTTGCCGGCGCCATTTTTCTTGTGCTGTTTGGCGTCGGCTTTTCACTTATCAACGATGAGTTGCAGCAAAACGGCGCGCCAGCCATTGTTGTTCAACAAGCGCACAACTTCATTCTTATCGCCGGGCTGTACGTTGTGCATTTCTTGACGATCATGCTGACGATCACGGCAACAGTTGGTACGGTTTCGGGTGAGATTGCTGACCACACCATTCAAACAATCGTCACCAAGCCGATTGCGCGCTGGCAGGTTGTGTTCGGTAAGTGGCTGGGCTTTGCGGCAATGCTCGTGACATATCTTTTCTTGCTGGCGGGCGGGCTGCTGCTCATCACATACCTGTTGGTCGGCTATGTGCCGCCTAACCCGTTGCAGGGCGTGCTGCTGCTCATGCTGGAGGCACTGGTGCTGTTGTCGCTGTCGCTGCTCGGCGGCATGCGTTTCTCGACGCTGGCGAATGGCGTGACGCTGTTCATGTTGTACGGACTGGCCTTTATCGGCGCGTGGATCGAGCAGATCGGCGCGCTGCTCCAGTCGGCGGCGGCTGTGCGGGTTGGTATTATCACCAGCCTGCTGCTTCCAGTTGAAGCGCTATGGCGGCGCGTGGCCTATCTGATGCAACCGCAGCTTGCCAGCAGCTTCCCAACGCCATTCTCGACCTCGTCGGTGCCTAGCCCGGCCATGGTCGCCTACGCTGTGGGGTATGCTGCCGTCGCGCTGGTGCTGGCCGTGTGGGTGTTTGGGCGACGCGATTTGTAGCATGTGAGACGAATGATGAACGACGAAGAACCAAGGAATTAGGGAAACAAGGAACTGAGCATCAGCAGTTTCCAGAGTTCCTCTAAACCTTGTCACCCGCTTGCTCACGCCACCGACTCGCGCAGCAGCGGAACGGTCTGCGGGCCTTCCGGCAGCACGGCGATACGGGCGTCTGGGCCATAGCGCTGGAGCAATTCAGTGATTGTCGCGGACACATCGTCGGTCGGTGTAAGCATGGCGGCGCGGGTCGTCTCCGCATCGAGTGACGAGTATAAATACACGTCGGCCTTGCACTGAATGATCGCCTGCGTCTGCGCCTCCCACTGGTCGTATAACTCGAACTCTGGCGACTCAATCATGTCAAGCAACTCGCGCGGCGTCTGGCGCATCTGCAAAATCTGCTTGAAGTTTCCATGATTCGGCAGGCCATCGCTGCATTCTGCCGCCGCAATAATCGCACCGCCGGGGCGCACGATTCGCGCCGCCGCGCTCATGCCCTTCACCGCCTGATACAAGTTCTGGTCGAGCGGGTAGCCACTGTTGGTCGTTACCACAATGTCGAATGGCTCGTCCACCGGCTGGGTGGCATGCTCGACGACGAACTCGCAGCCTTTTTCGTGCGCGGCCAGGTAGTGCCCGGCCCACACGCCGGTGATTTCACGACCAGCGTTGACCGCTACATTGACCATGAAGTGCGGCGGAGCCATCGCCACGGCCTCGCGTATCTCGCCCTGCACCGGATTGCCTTGCAACAACGCCCATGTGGATTGCGGATTGCCGATCATCTCGGCGTTGTGGAGATGCATGATCGTCTTGATGCCTGCGACACCGGGCACGATGCCCTTCGGACCGCCGCTGAAGCCCGCGAAAAAGTGTGGCTCGATGAAGCCGGTGACGATTCGCACGTCGGCCTGAAGATACTCGTTGTTCAGCCAGACCTCGCCGCCGTAGGTCGTGCGGCCCATGTGCGTCAATATTTCGTCATCAAAGGCGCTGTGGTTGACGATTCGCACCGTTGCCACAATCTCCTCACCGAGCATTTGCACCAATTCCTCGCGGGTGTTGGCGCGGTGCGAACCGGTGCCGTTGATGATCACAAAATTCTCGCGCGGCACATGCGACAGTTCGCTCATGATCCATGGCACCAGCCGCTCGCTCGGTGAGGGCCGCGTAATATCGGCAATCACAATCGCGACCATGTGGTTGGGCGAGGCAAGTTCGCGAAGTGGCATCGTTCCAAGCGACTGCCGGACGGCGGCCTCGAAGGCAGCGCGCTCGTCAGGCAATCCCGGCAGTTCCTGCGGCGTGATGACGACGGCATGATCTGGCACTTCGACGTGTAATCGGCCCCGGCCATAAGCGAGTGAAACCTGCATCAGCGGCTCCTTTCTAGCATAGTGCGGTGGTACGCAATCATTATACTCAATTTTGCATACAAGAGCATGGCGTATCGTATGCGTTCCTGTAGCTCCGACATGGCGCCTATCTCATGCCCGGTGCGTGCTATAATACACATAACGAAACATTTCAAGGTACATATGATGACACGCGAAACGTATGACGATCTGCCCACCCGCTACCAGGTGGAGCATATCACGATTCAGCCGAATATTATTCTTGCGCCCATGGTCGGCGTGACTGATAGCGTATTCCGGCGCACCATCCTGAGCTTTGGTGGCTGCGGATTGGTCAGCAGCGAGATGACCAACGCCGCCTCGATCAATCCCAAGGCGCTCAAGCGCCACAATCCGCTCGATTTTCTGCCCGAGGAGCGGCCAATCACCGTTCAACTCAGCGGCAACGATCCTGATTTGATTGCCAATGCAGCCGTGTTTGTAGAACAATACGGCGCGGATATTCTTGACATCAACTGTGGTTGCCCATCACCCAAAGTGACCGGCGGCGGCCATGGCTCGGCGTTGCTGCGCGATCTGCCCAAGATGGAGCGGCTGCTGCGCGCGGTCAAGGCCGCGGTGCAGATCCCCGTCACACTGAAGTTCCGGGCGGGCTGGGACGATGAGAGCCTGAACTACTGTGACACTGCCCGCATGGCCGAGTCAGTCGGCGTGGCGGCGCTGGCGCTGCATCCGCGCACCAAGGCGCAGGGCTACAAAGGCGTGGCCGATTGGACGCGCGTGGCCGAGGTGAAAAAAGTGGTCAGCATTCCGGTGATTGGCTCGGGCGATGTCTCGGATGCGTATGATGCGCTGCGCCGCCTGCGAGACAGCGGCACGGATGGCGTCATGATCGGGCGGGCGGCCATGGAAAACCCGTGGATTTTCAGCCAGGTCGCGCAGCTTCGGCGCGGCGAACAGCCATGGGAGCCGCAGTCCGCTGATAAGTACGAATTTCTGACGCGCTATTTTGAATTGTGTCGGGCCGAAATGCCGGAGCGGTTAGCGCTTAACAAGATGAAGCAATTAATTGGTCAGTTCAGCGTCGGTCTGCCGGGCAGCGCCGCGCTACGCAGTGCTGTTCATCGATCGAATGCGCCAGAAGAAGCCCAGGAACATATTGAGCACTTCTTCGCGCCCTATCTCGAAGCTGTGGCAGGGTAAGCGCGGTGGTGCGTGCCCTTCATGATCTTTCCCGTCGAAATTGTATGAAGAAAGGATGGCATCATGGAATTTCGGCCCATACGTGTTGTTCACTACGGCCTTGGAGCGATTGGCACCGATGTCGCCAATATTATTGCCAATCAGCCGTCCTTGCGTATCGTCGGCGCTATTGACAACGACCAAAACAAAGTGGGTCGTGATATTGGCGAAGTGATCGGCCTCAACCGTAGATTGGACGCGCCGGTTTCTAACAACGCGATGGAGCTACTTGAGCAAACCCATCCCGACGTTGTGGTTCACGCGACAACGTCGTTCTTCCATGGCGTGTACTCGCAAATTCGCGAATGTATTCAGGCGCGCGCTAATGTGATTTCGACATGTGAAGAGTTGGTGTACCCGTACGCCAGCGCGGCGGTACCATCTGCTGAACTTAATCGGCTTGCGGTGCTCAGTGGCGTTACCGTGCTCGGTGCGGGCGTCAACCCCGGCTTTGTTATGGATCTACTGCCGCTGGTGCTGACCGCGCCATGCATCGATATCAAGCGCATCAATGTGACCCGCGTGGTTGATGCAACCAACCGCCGTCCGAATATCCAGCAGCGCATTGGTGCCGGGCTGGCAACTGATCAATTCCGGAGCCATGTCGCAAGTGGCGCGGTGCGGCATGTTGGCCTGTCTGAATCAATTCACATGCTGGCTGATGGTTTGAACCTGCGGATTGAGCGCTTCACCGAATCTATTGACCCAATCATTGCCAACGACTGGATTCGCACGCCGCATGTGCTGGTTGCGCCCGGTCAGGTGGCGGGCATCAGCCAGGTGGCGCAGGCCTGGTTCCACGGGCGCGATATGCTCACGCTGACATGGAAAACAGCGGTCGGGGCACGAGAAACATATGACTCTATTTATATCGACGCAAAGCCCCCGGTAGATGTGGTTATTCGTGGCGGGCTGCATGGCGATCAGGCGGCGGCAGCATTGATTGTGCATGCCATTCCGCGCCTATTAAATGCGCCTCCGGGCCTGACGACCGTGCTCGAGTTGCCGCCAATTCACTATCAGCCACGGCCACACATGATTTTATCGCAGACCAGTTAAGCCGGTTTTGGGGCATGCGTTTATGTTGACATAGATGTGCTGTTGCGGTAACATACATCGGCCCAGTCCTCAGTGAGCATGCGAGGGCCGCACGTATTACATGTAGAGATCAGCCCGGCCACAGGCAGCGCAACCACGTCACCGTTCTATGAATAGGGGTAAGCGACACGAGCGTGCTTGCGTGCTTGTGCCGTCAAAGCGGCAAGGTGAGAGTATTATGGAAGAGCAGGTCACAACATTTCTCCAGCATTTGGCGGAAAAGCGCGGCTTATCTGCGAATACGGCGGCTGCATATCGGACCGATCTCGATCAATTTATCGCATTTCTCCGCGAGCGCGGGCTGAGCGATTGGACAGCGGTTTCGCACGATGATGTGCTGGCCTTTCTGCTGTACCTGCGCGAGCGCCGCTATGCGAACTCGACGGTGGCGCGCCGCACGGCTGCGGTGAAGTCATTCTACTCCTATCTGACAGCGGAAGGGCATGTGCCAAGCGATCCAACTGAGCGGATCGATTCGCCCAAGGTCGATCGCTATCTGCCAAAATCGCTGTCGCCTAATCAGGTGGACGAGTTGCTTGAACTGCCGTTGCGCAACCCAACCCCGGAGCGGCTGCGTGACAAGGCCATGATCGAGTTGCTGTATGCCACCGGCATGCGCGTGAGCGAGCTGGTGTCGCTGAACGAACGCGACGTGATCATGGAAGAGTCCAAGGTGCGCTGCGTCGGCAAGGGTGGCCGTGAGCGCATGCTGCCGCTTAACGACTCGACCAAGACGGCGCTGGAAGAATATTTCGATATTGCGCGGTCGCAGCTAAGTCGCGGTGCGGCGCAGAAGACCGAGGCGCTGTTTCTGAATCATCGTGGCAAGCGCCTGACGCGTCAGGGTTTCTGGCTGATCCTGAAGGGCTACGCCGACGAAATGGGCATTCAGGAGCTAACGCCGCATACCTTGCGCCATTCTTTTGCCGCGCACATGATCAACAACGGCGCGGATGTAAAGTCGGTACAGACGCTGCTCGGCCATGCTTCGCTCTCGACCACCCAAATTTATACCCAGATGCAGCACAGTGATGGTGCGACGCCGCGTGATGGTGTGTCGCGCGCCGAGTTGGATGCTGCGGACGAGGATGAAACCGTGCTGGCCGAAGCAGACGAGGAGTAAGTCTTTCGGCGGATTGCTGTCAGTATAGTAATCATGGCATACTGCCTGTATTGGCGTTGAAGCAGAGGAGTACCTGCCGGACCAGCCTCAGCGAGCCGGGGAGCGTGCAAGCCCGGCGGCAGCGGCGGCAGGGAAAGGCGCTGTGGAGCCAGAATTGATTGACGAGAGACCAGGACAAGTAAGAAATAAAAAGTAAGAAGGATGAAATTACGAGCAAAGCTCACCTTCTTCCTTCTGCTTTCATCCTTCTTACTGCTCTGGTAACTGGGGTGGAACCGCGCATCGACCATGGTGCGTCCCCAGGCGACATGTGGATCGCCTGGGGCTTTTTGTTGCCCCGGGCAAAAGCTCAGCGGATGAAGCGGATACAAACGAATAGAACCACAACCATCATAAGTCATGCTATCCGTTCTAATCTGCTCAATCCATTGAAGTACCTAAAAGGAGGTTCCAGATGGCAGCAACAACGCTCGAACAGGTTGTGTCGCTGGCAAAGCGGCGCGGGTTCATCTTCCAAAGCTCTGAGATTTACGGCGGCTTGCAGGGCGTGTTCGATTACGGCCCGCTTGGCGTGGAGCTGAAAAACAACATTCAGAACGATTGGTGGCGCACCAACGTGTATCAGCGCGACGATATGGAAGGGCTGGATGCGGCCATTCTCATGAACCGGCTGGTCTGGAAATACTCCGGCCATGAGGACACGTTCAACGACCCCATGGTCGATTGCCGCAATTGCAAGATGCGCTGGCGGGCCGACCACATTCACGGCAAATGTCCGAACTGCGGCTCGCCTGATCTGACGGAGCCGCGCCCGTTCAACATGATGTTCAAAACGCAGGTTGGGCCGATTGCGGATGATGAGTCGTTCGCCTACCTGCGGCCCGAGACGGCGCAAGGCATCTTCGTCAACTTCCTGAACGTGCTTCAGACAACCAGTCACAAGCTGCCGTTCGGTATTGCGCAGATTGGTAAAGGCTTTCGCAACGAGATCAATCCGCGCAATTTTCTGTTTCGGGTGCGCGAATTTGACATGATGGAGATCGAATACTTCGTCATGCCGGGCACCGACGAGGAATGGCACGAGCGCTGGCTGGAGGCGCGGCTGAGTTGGTGGGAAAGCATTGGCGTGCCGCGCAGCCGTATCAATGTGTATGACGTGCCGAAGGACGATCTGGCGCATTATTCGAAGCGCACGTTCGATTTGATGTACGATTACCCGTCGCTGGGCTACGAGGAGATCGAAGGCATCGCCAACCGCACCGACTTCGACCTCGGCTCGCACTCCAAGGATCAGGAGCAGCTCGGCCTGACGGCGCGCGTCAACCCGAACGGCGACAGCACCGCGCGGCTGACGTACTTCGACCAGGAGAGCAAGCGCCATGTCGTGCCGTTTGTGATCGAGCCGTCGGCGGGTGTGGGCCGCTGCACGCTGGCGGTGCTGTGCGAAGCCTACGCCGAGCAGATGGTCAAAGCGCCGCCTGCGGAAAAGCTGGAGGCGGTTTCGAGCGCGTTGCAAGCGTTCCTGAAATCGACCAGCAAGAGCGAGAAAATCTCTGCCGAGTCACGCGACGCATTAGTCGAACGGGGTGAGGCGATTGCAGCCGCGCTGCCGGAGGCGCTGCCGCAGATCGAGACGCTGCTGGCCATGCCCGGCGCGGATCAGATCGAGCTTGGCAAGAAGCTGCGCGGGCAGGCTCAGCCAGTCGCGGACGATCACTTCCGCACGGTGCTGCAGTTCAAGCCCAAAGTCGCGCCGATTAAGACAGCGGTGTTCCCACTCAAGCGCAACAACGACAAGCTGGTTGGCATGGCGCGCGGGCTGCGCCAATCGCTTCAGACCACCGGCATGCGCACGGTGTATGATGACACTGGCGCGATTGGTAAGCTGTACCGGCGGCAGGACGAGATCGGCACGCCGTTCTGTCTTACGGTTGACTTTCAATCGCTCGAAGATCAGACTGTCACCGTGCGCGACCGCGATACGATGCAGCAGGAGCGCGTCAAGACCGATGAGCTTGAGGCGTATTTGCAGGAGCGGGTGCGCGGATAAACGTTCGAGATGGACAATAAACGACCGACGGTGGATAATACGCGCTATTGTCCGCCGTCGGTCGTTGACGTTGTATTGGCAGATATATGGATCTTGAGGCACTTCACTGGCTGCGCGCGCCCGACGGTCAATCGCTGCTTGCTGAATTGGCCCAGCGTGACATCCGTGACGCCACGCTGCTTGCTGAGTTGCAGCGCTTGCGGGTGCGCTACACGCCCGAGCAGGCGCGCGCCGCGGTGGAGCAGACGCTGCTGCGGGCGCGGGCGCGGGCCAAGTTCAGCCATGCCGATGTGATGTTCTTCACCCGCGAGGCATTAGAGCAGGCGACGGCTGAGCCGGTGGCGCGGCATCGCGCCGGGCGCATCTCCAGCCAGGGCATGACAAGCGTGGTCGATCTTGGCTGCGGCATCGGCGGCGACGCGCTGGCGCTTGCGGCAGCGGGGCTGCGCGTCACGGCGATTGACCGCGATCCGCTACGGGTTGCGCTGGCACAGGCGAATGCCGCCATGCTCGGTTTGGCTGACCGCATGACGTTTGTGCACGCCGATGTCGTAGACGCGCCACCGCATGCTGACGCGCTATTTGTCGATCCGGCGCGCCGCTCCGGCGGGCGGCGCGTGTTCGATGTCAGCCAGTACCAGCCGCCGCTGGATCGTGTGTTCGGGTGGGGCGAGCAGACGCCCGCGCTGTGCGTCAAGCTCGCGCCCGGCGTGCCGTACCAGGAGCTTGCGCCGCCGTTTGCGCATGAGATCGAGTGCGTATCGCATGGCGGTGAGTTGAAGGAAACGACGCTGTGGTGCGGCCCGTTCGCCAGCGTGCCACGCCGTGCGACGTTGTTGCCTGCCGACGTGACGCTCACGGCTGCACCAGACATGATCACAGCGCCGCTGGCTGAACCGGCGGCGTTTTTGTACGAGCCGGACCCGGCTGTGATTCGCGCGCATCTCGTCGCGGAGTTCGCGCATGAGATTGGCGCGGCACAACTCGATCCGCAGATTGCCTATCTCACGTCCGACCAGCATATTGTGACGCCATTCGCACGCGCATGGCGCGTCCTCGAATGGCAGCCATGGCAGCTCAAACGGCTGCGGGCGCGGCTGCGGGCGCTCGACGCGGGCAGCGTAACGGTCAAGAAGCGCGGTTCGCCGCTCGACACGGACGCGCTGGCACGGCAGCTTTCCGGCAAAGGATCGCGCCCGCTGGTGGTGGCACTTACACGCATGCAGGACCAGCCTATCGCGCTCATTTGTGAGCAGATTGCATAAAGAAGGAATGGTATGATGTCCAACAACGCACTTCACCTGCCGCTGCCGGAACTCGCCGAACAGTTTTTTCTGCTGCGGCGCGATGTCACGTTTCTGAATCATGGTAGTTTTGGGGCATGCCCGCGTCCCGTGTTCGAGCGCTATCAGGCATGGCAGCGCGAGCTTGAAGCCGAGCCGGTCGATTTCCTCGGGCGGCGCATTAATGGCTTGCTGGAGGAGGCACGCACAGCCTTTGGCGCGTTTATCGGCGCGCAGCCGCATGATGTAGTGTTCGTGCCAAATGTGACCTATGCGGTCAATATTGTGGCGCGCTCGCTCGATCTTCAGCCCGGCGACGAGGTGCTTGGCACCAATCATGAGTACGGCGCGGTGGAGCGCACATGGCGCTTTGTGTGCGCGCAGCGCGGTGCGCATTATGTGACGCAGCCGGTGAATTTGCCTCTGGAACGACCAGAAGACGTGGTCGAGCAACTTTGGGCGGGCGTGACCGAGCGCACGCGCGTGATCGCTATCAGCCATATCACCTCGCCCACCGCGCTGATCTTCCCAATCGCCGAGATTTGCCGCCGCGCACGCGAGGCTGGCATTCTAACGGTGATTGACGGCGCGCATGCTGCCGGGCAGATCGACCTGGACATGGAGGCGATTGGCGCGGATTTCTACGGCGGCAATTGTCACAAGTGGCTGTGTGCCCCGAAGGGCGCAGGCTTTCTATACGCACGATCTGAACGACAGGCCATGCTGGAGCCGCTGATCGTGAGTTGGGGCTGGCAGAGCCGCACGCCGAGCGATTCGCCGTTCCTCGATCTGTTTCAATGGATGGGAACCGACGATCCATCGGCATTTCTCAGTGTCTCGGCAGCGATTGCGTTTCAGCAAGAAAATAATTGGCCTGCTGTGCGCGCTGCTTGCCACGAGCTGGCGTCAGAGGCGCGCAGCCAGGTAGTGGAACTCACCGGCATGCTGCCAGCGTCTCCTGATTCGCCTGAATGGTTCGGGCAGATGTGCGTGCTGCCACTTTCGCAACCATTGCACGGCATTCAGCAGCGCCTGTGGAATGAGTTCCAGATTGAAATCCCCGAAACCGACTGGCATGGTCAGCACTTTTTACGCATTTCAATTCAAGCCTACAACACGCCCGATGATGTCGAGCGGCTCGTCGGCGCGCTACAGACATTGCTACAACAATGACGTAAGGCATGGCGGCACGCTCAATGCTGGTATGCCATGCCATAATTTTTCTGAACTACCCGCACGGAGCGCCGCGATGATGCAGTCACCTCCTGCGTTATGGAGAGCGTGGAGTGAAAACTGCATCATTTCAAGCGGAGGATGCCGCTGTAAAAACGTCCGGGTTGGACCGCAAGCTTGTGCTGCTCATGGCCGTTGCAACCGGCCTGATCGTTGCAAATCTGTACTACGCCCAGCCGCTGCTCAACCTGATTGCAAGCGGCCTGGGTCTTGCGGAAGCGCAGGTCGGCATTGTGGCAACGCTCACCCAGGTGGGCTATGCTGTTGGGTTGCTGTGCATCGTGCCGCTTGGCGACGCACATGACCGGCGGGCGCTGATTTACCGCACGGTGCTGTGCGTCGCTGTCGCCACGGCCGCCTTCGCGCTTGCGCCAAACCTTTTGTTATTGTCGGCGGCCAGCTTTGCGATTGGCGTCACGGCTGCGGCGGCGCAGGTCGTGGTGCCGTTTGCTGCCAGCCTGGCCGACGAACGTGAACGCGGGCGCGTTGTTGGCACGGTCATGAGCGGCCTGCTGATCGGCATTCTGGGGGCGCGGACGCTCAGTGGCATTATTGGCGCGCAGTTCGGCTGGCGCACCATGTTCTGGATTGCTGCCGTGCTGATGCTGGTATTAGCGATGGTTTTGCGCGCAACCTTGCCGAAAGATCATTCGCAGACTGGCATGCCATACGGAAAATTGCTGCGCTCGCTGGCGACGCTCATCCGCGAGCAGCCAGTGCTGCGCGAAGCCAGCCTATTTGGGGCGATGCTATTCGGCGGGTTTAGTGTGTTCTGGGTGGTGCTGGTGTTCTTTCTTGAAAAACGCTATGGCTATGGCAGCGCGGTGGCCGGTCTATTCGGTCTGGTCGGCGTGGCGGGCGCGCTGGCCGCATCATTGGCGGGGCGGCTTTCCGACCGCATTCCGGCGCGGCGCATTACTGGCGCGGGCATGCTGATCGTCTTGCTTTCTTACGCGGTGTTCTGGCTGCTCGGCTATCAATTGTGGGGCTTGATTTTAGGCGTGATCTTGCTCGATCTGGGCGTGCAGAGCGGCCACATCGCGAATCAAACGCGGGTCTACGCGCTCATTCCAGAGGCGCGCAGCCGCTTGAACACCGTGTACATGGTTTCGTACTTTATTGGCGGCTCGGTCGGGACGATCCTGAGCACACTGGCATGGAGCTATTTTGGCTGGAGCGGCGTGTGCGCGGTCGGCGGGCTGATGGTGAGCGTGGGTCTGGTGCTATTTGTGGCGCGGCGGAGATGATAATGCGATACCTCGTCACGTGAACAGAGTGTGAGCAATGCGCCATGATCATATCCATGCGCGCATTGCTCATGAATGACGTTTTAGCTCTGTGGCAGACCCATTTCTTCGAAGATGAGTACCATCTTCCTTTGCGCGTCCTCAACTGCCTGTTCGGGCGTCATGCTCCCGTTGATCACGTTGGTCATCATCTGGCTGGTGATCGACTGAGCATCGATGTTGGCAATTGCTGGATTTGGTGCCGCAGGATAGGCTTGGCCAGTATAGTTCGCATCGTTGAAAATAATTTCTTTCAACGTGGCGTAGTTCGGATCGAGGTTAATAACATCGGCGGTCCACATGTTGGTGTAGGCCGGCAGGAACAACCCACCGCCTTCCTTCACCATTGGCATGAAATTCTTGGGATCGAGCAGATCCATGATCAATTGCTTGGCCACATCAACGTTCTTTGCACCTTTGAAGATCGAGAGCCAGCCACTGGCGCCAGCCTCAAGTCGCTGGGTGCCATCATTGGTCACGGGCTTTCGCAAGGCTGCCATGTTGGGGAAAACAGGATTGTTATCCTTCTTGGCCTTGCCGTACAGGGTAAACGCATTGTACGTAAACGCGATCGTGCCCGCCAGAAACGCCTCATTGTTGCTTGAGTCGGTCCAGCTTTCAATCCCGGGCGGGAGCATGGGTTTGTACTTCGGATCGGTGTACGTCTCCTTCATCCATTTGACGGCCGCAACCGTCTCGGGCGAGTTGAATGTTATCTTGGTACCGGTCTTGTCCACGAATCGGCCACCGAAGTTCTGGATGATGTTGGTGATATTGGTGTGCCCGTCGCCGCTCTTATTTAACGTAAGCCCCCAGCCCCACATTTGCTTGCTGGGATCGCTGACTTTCAGACAAGCATCACGGAAATCATCCAGAGTTCTTGAGTTGAGTCACATCAATACCGGCGGCGTTAAACACATCCTTGCGTGCGAACCATGCGTCGGCCTGGCTTCGGAACGGCACCGCGTACCATTTCCCATCTATTTTGGCTTCGGCTGCTGCGGTATAAGGAACAACTGCGCCGTACTTTTTGACGAGTTCGTCAACAACATCGGTGACATCCTCGACAATATCGACAAAGTGCATTTGCTGAACGCTGAGGGTGTGGTACGCAAGATCAGGCGGCTTGCCGGCCTGTACTGCCGCCGACATTTTGGCGATAAAATCGCCGAACGCATTCGGGTCAGCCGTGGATATGTCGAGCTGAATACCTTTGGCCTTTGCGAACTCCTCGACTGTGCTGCGGAACATCTGCTGGGGTGCTTCGAAATACTCCGTGCGGTGAATAACGGTAAGTTTGCCAGCCGAGCCTTCCGGCAGCGGCAGCGGCGTGTTGGTCGGCGCGGCAGCAGCAGCGGCAGCTGTTGGTGCAGCAGCAGCGGCGGTGGGCGCGGACTCAGCAGCGGCGGTGGTTGGCGCGGCTGCGACAGGAGCGGTCGTCGATGCTGCCGCGGGCTCGCTGGTTGGCTCGCTGGCGGCCGGCGCGGATGGCGCTGTTCCTCCACAGGCAGCGAGCAGTGCGGTGCTTGTGCCAGCGAAGACGGCACGCAAAAACGCGCGCCGGGACGATGGGGCCGGTGGGATGTCACGATCCATGCTCATACTCCTTTGTACTAGAGCTTCTGCGAAAACCTCGGCAGTACGCCACATGTTTCAGGCACACCTGAGATACGATAACGTGAATCTCTTGCTGCCTTCTCCTCCCGCGCATGCTTCGACGGAAGCGAGCCATTAAGCAGTAGGTGTGTTCAATGATGATGAAGATGCAAATGCACTGTTTGATTGACTTGGAGTTGCACCTTCACTCAGGGAATGATTGGTGTAAGTGAAATCGAAGATTCATTTGGATACCGTGTTTTGCTGATTGTTAGATAATACGGCCTTTTAGGCTGTTCGTCAACCGCAAAAGTGAAGGGTTTCCCCTCGCATGCTGCTCATCTCATCGGCAGTTGGCGGTCGCGCGTGGAATGCGATATGCTACGCAGCACTTTATATATAACAAAAGTGGGAGTAGAAAGAATTACAACCATGAGCAATCAGCAAGGAAGCACGTCGTCTAACATTCGGGATCGAGTCGGTGTCTCGGTGGCGTCACCCGACGCGACGGCGCTGCTCGACATCATTGTGGAGGCCGAACAGCGCGGCGTGCAGCAGCTATGGATGACGCAGAATCCCGTTTCACTCGACACATTGACTATGTTCGCGGCGGCGTTCGGGCGCACGGAACAGATCAAGCTTGGCACGTCGATTGTGCCGACCTACCCGCGTCACCCATTGGCGTTGGCGCAGCAGGCGGCGACCGTAGCCGCGCTTGGACCAGGGCGGCTGCGTCTGGGCGTTGGGCCGAGCCACCGACCATCGATCGAGGGCGTGTACGGGCTGCCTATGGAAGCGCCGCTCGCCAATCTGCGCGAGTACATCGGCGTGCTACGTGGCGCGCTGTGGGACGGCCAGGTTGAACATGAAGGCCGCTTCTTCACTGCCAAAGCCAAGCTAAATAGCGCGCCGCATGTGCCGCTGCTCGTCTCTGCGCTCGGCGAAGGCGCGTTTCATCTGGCTGGCGAAATCGCCGACGGCGCGATCTCCTGGAACTGCCCGCCGCAATATCTGCTCGATGTCGCTCGTCCGGCATTACAGCAAGGCGCACAGGACGCGGGCCGGCCTGTCCCGCCGCTTGTCCCGCCGCTGGTTGCGCATGCGTGGGTGGCGCTGAGTACAAACGTTGCAGCGGTGCGCGCGGCGGCGAAAAAGTCGCTGTCCATGTACGCGCGGCTGCCGTTCTATGCCAACATGTTTGCGGCGGCGGGCTTCCCGGTAGAAGATGGCAATGTAAGCGATGCGCTGGTCGATAACCTTGTGATCAGCGGCGACAAAGCGGCCATCACTGCGCGTCTCACCGAGTTGCTCGGCAGTGGCCTCGACGAGCTTCTGCTGACGAATTTGGCAATCGACGACGCGGCGGCCGAGCGCACGCAGCTATTTCAACTGGTCGGACAACTCTAAATACAACTACTAACGCATGGCACACTCTACTGTTCAAAGCGAAGGTGTGCCCATCGTTGCTGTATGAAGCATCAGAAAAGCCCGGCTCAATCAATTAATGCCTGATAGACGAGCACCTGAAAATCTCTTTCTGGCAGGTCAAAGCCCATCATGTATTGTGTCATGAAGACGCCGATCAGTTCCTCCTGCGGATCGACCCAATAATACGTCTTTGCCGCTCCGCTCCAACCGTATTCGCCAATCGACCCGGGCTTCATGGACTCAGCGACGTTCAGAAGCACCCGCGAGCCAAGGCCGAAGCCGTAGCCACTGCTGGGGACACCGCCAATTTCAAAGGGCAGCAGAGCTGACGACACGTGATTTATGTGCATGAAGTCGACGATTTTGGGACCCAAAATCCGCACGCCATCCAACTCGCCGCGATTGAGCAGCATTTGAGCAAAGCGCATGTAATCCCATGCCGTCGAGAAGAGACCGTGCCCGCCACGGGCGAAGTTCGAGTTGTCAGTGGGGTAGGTCCTGTCAACATCAATGCGCTCGTTGAAGCCGCTCTGCCACGCTTTCAAAAGGCTGCTGAATGTCGAGTTTGCAACGTCCGGGTGGCCGTACATCGTCATGATACGATCACGCTTTTCCGCTGGGACAGAAAAGCCGGTGTCGGTCATGCCTAGCGGCGCAAACAGCCGTTCGTTCAGGAAGTCCTGGAGCGGCTGGTCGGCGATAACCTCAATGAGATGCGCGATCACATCAATCGCCAGACTATAGTGCCATCGCGTGCCGGGCTGGTACGCGAGCGGCAACCGCGCCAACTCGCCGATCATGGCTTCCAATGTCCGATCAGCGTTGCTCAATATGCCTGCTTGCCGGTACGACTCGCCGACCGGCGAGTCTTCCAGAAAATTGTAGGTCAGGCCAGCCGTGTGCGTAAGCAGATCGCGAATGGTGATCGGGCGGATGAGATCGACTTCCTGCGCATCTTCGTCTGGCCCTGCCAGCACCCAAACCTTCCCGAAGGCGGGGATAAATTTTGCCAGCGGGTCGAACAATTGAAAACGCCCTTCTTCATAGAGCGTCATCAAAGCCGTGCAGATGATCGGCTTGGTCATGGAGTAAATGCGAAAGATGGCGTCAGCCGATAAAGGCGTTTGGCGTTCTCGGTCCTGCAAGCCGACCTGCTCAAAATGAACGACCTGCCCGCGCCGAGCGAGCGCCGAGCGAGCATGGTGCTAATGCCTGCAAAACCTCGCCTGTCAACGTACGCCTGCATGGCCGGCTTGATGCGCGCGAGACGTTCGGAACTGAATCCTACGGCTTCGGGCGACGCGATGGTGCGATTCACGGACCACCTCCCAAAATACAGCATTGTAATCGATATCGGCGGGATTATAGCATAGCTGATAATTTAGCCATCGCACTTCGCGATAGCTTGCCGTATAAACCATCGCAATCCTTCGCGCATGCTGCGTTCGGCAGGATCATCGAGGCCCCAGGAGGCCATGTTCTTCGCAGGGCGCAACGCGGCGCAGAGATCCCAGTAGGGCAGATTGGTGAGATCGATTGATGTCAGCGATTGATATCGCTGCGTGAACTGCTCCATCGCGCCGACACCTCCAGCCCACAGGAGTTCGAGGCGGCTATTCGCCAGATCAGCCAGCGGGTCACCGATTGCGGCGTCTTCCCAATCGATGATTCCAACCAGCCGCCCGTCGCGCCAGAGCGTATTCCCCGGCCAGTAATCGCCATGCAGCAAGACCGATGGGTTGTGCTGCGCGATAGGCCATGCCGCTCGTAACACATCCCAGACGCGCCCCTCATCCGATGATTGATCGGCTGTTGGTGGCGGTTCGTGCAACTGCTCGGCAACGACGTTAGCTTGTTGGGGTAGAAACGATACGTGCAGCGCCGCCTGGTCGAGCGCATGGACGTTGGAGAGATGCGCGGCGAATTGGCGGATGTGCGTGTCGCTCAGCGTGGCCGCCGGTGTTCCGTCGATGTACTCCATGACGACGATTGGTGTCGCGAAGATGTCGCCAGATTGGTCGAGGTAGTACGGCGCTGGCGTGGCAAGTCCAGCGGCATGCAAGCGCTGCAAGAGCGCGAATTCGTCGGCGGCAATGTGCGGGTTACGGGCGAGGTCCGCAGCGCCGTGCTGGCGGACGATCATTTTCATAACATCACCATCAGCACGGGCGACCTCCAGCGCCGTCACCTGGGCCGAGACGCCGCCTTTCAGCGGCCAAGCGCGCAGCAGTGTGCTGGCGGGTTCCATTCGCCGCAGCAACAATGCGAATTGTTTATCGTCGGTGGATTCAGTCATGAGACTTTTTGGTCAAGAGGCTGGTCAAATGCCCATGATCTACAACTCGACTGGACGCCCAATCTCCCAATGATGGCCGAACGGATCGACCACCCGTCCTAGACGCCAACCATGCGCTTCCTCCACCGCAAAGACCGTCTGCGCGCCTGCTGCAAGAGCCTGCGCGAACATTGCGTCAGGATCGGGCACGGTCAAGATCATTCGCACCGAACCGCCGCCCAGCGACTCGGGACTGGAGTTTCCATGCTCGGGAAATTCGTCGCTCAGCCAGAATTCCGCGCCGTTAACAGATAATCGAGATACTACGGCACCGGAAGGATCTTCCACCCGATAAACCTCGACTGCTCCAAACGCTGCCATGTAGAACTCAACAGCCCGCGCGCCATTCCGAACCGACAGCATGGGTACGACCGAGTATTCGATAGAAGATTCCGCATTTGTGCCTGTTCTCATCTTATCCTCCGCTGTACATGATTTTAGATGGCGGTTGTTAGAGAAACTCTTGTCAATGACTTCGTTCCTGCTGCGGTGCATCACGCGAGCACTTTGCCCAGGAACGCAAGCATAGCGCGGTTGAACTGATCGGGGCGCTGCAATGGTGCGAAGTGACTCACGCCGTGAAGCTCGATGAATTCCGCGTGGGGAATGCTCCGCGCGAGGTATTCGGCGTGTTCACGCTTGATGAATTCATCATGCTCGCTCTGGACGATTGCGACCGGCACGCTGATCTGCGCTAGATCGTGCGCCGAATAATTGGGCTGCGTTTGCTGCATCAGGCCGACCGCCTCGGAAAACGCGTCGAACTGGTCGGGCGTGGACGATAGCCGCGCGTAGTCCTTTATATGACGACCGAAGCAGCGCTTGAGGACGGGACCGAATTCGATTTCTTTTGTGCCGCTTGGGTCCATATTGCAGGCAAAGAAAAACACGCCGGCAACGCGCTCGGGTGCGTTCGACGCGAGAACCAGCGCGGTGCATGCGCCGTCGCTCCAGCCCACCAGAGCCGCCTGTTCAATGTCCAACGTGTCCATCACCGCCGCAACGTCGGATGCCATCAATTCATACGAAAATGGTCGCGCGTCGCGTGTGCTGCGGCCATGGCCACGGCTGTCGATCACCACGGCACGGTAGCCATTGTCGACGAGCGCGGGAACTTGATAGCCCCAATTGCCGCTGTGACCGAGGCCGCCATGCAGCAGGATGGCGGGCTGGCCAGACCCATACGTCGCGTACCAGATCCGCGCGCCGTCGTGCTCGACGTAGCCTTGAGCATCCGTCGTCGGCAACGGCGCAGCTCCCTCCGCCTCGAACTTGATGAGATCGTCGTCGTACATTTCCATGAATATCTCCTTGAAGGCACGTCGCCCTAACATCTTGCTATTTGCCGCAAACCGTACGCATTGATCCGTAATCGTTCGTTGCGCTTCGGCAAGGAATCCGCGCGACCGATCGATTGCCAGGACGACGCATGGCGCAGCTAGCGTGAGAATGCTTTCGACGAGCGCGGAGGTGACGCTACAAATCTACCCTGGCATAGGCCATAATACAGTGAACCGCGACGAGATCGCCCATGTACAGGCGATGCTTGCGGCGCTGTGAGTGGACGATGGACAATAGACGACTGACGATGGTCGTCTGTAGAGTGTTTGGCAATTAAAAGCGCAGCAGTGATGTGCCTTATGGACGTGGTCTGCTGCACCATTGTCCAGCACTCAGGCTCATGATGGTACAATTATTTATTGTTAGATCGACACGCTTTCGATTATCTCCACTACGAGGTTCGTTATGACGACATTGTTGGAAACAGCCTTTGCCGAAGCAGCTAAGCTTTCACCTCAAGATCAAGATGAGTTTGCGGCGTGGCTGCTTGAGGAATTAAAATCCGAGAACCGCTGGCGTAATGCATTTGCCCAAAGTGCCGATATTCTAACGGAATTAGCTGACGAAGCGCTCCACGAATATCGTGCTGGCAAGACCAAACCGCTTGATCCAGACGCACTATGATCTCGCACACAACCGAACGGTTTCGCCGCCTGTATGCACAGTTACCCATGCAAGTCCGCGAACAGGCCCGTGACGCTTACCGACTCTTTCAAAGAGATCCGCAGCATCCGAGTTTGCGCTTTCGTCAGGTCCATCCTACCAGACCAATCTATTCAACCCGCATTAATCTCAACTATCGCGCTGTCGGTATTCGTGATAACTGGATGTGTGATCGTCTGACATGATCATTAATTCTTGCTATTAGGTGTACACATACTCATAGCAAACGAGTTTGAGGTTGTCACGCGATATTCGATAGCCAGGCTTTTTTTCAACAGATTCGTTAGAAGATCGCTCTCCTTGGCTCTGGCACAGTTCTCGGACTGCCTCAATGAGTATAAGAGCATCGTTTGAGCTACTGTATGTCTGCAGCGCTTTGCGTAACTGCTGGACTGCTGCCCCAACCAATGGTTGTTTGAGAAACTTACGTAATTCACGTAGCTCAATGCGATCAAAGCTAGGATTGTTCAGCTGTCCTTGTAATACCTGCGAAACCACATTTTGTTCCTCAGCGACCGGCTTATTCACGACAGTCGCAACTTCCTGCTGCTCAACCGTGCCCAGGATACTGGCGATAATCTTTTCTTGAATCTCAGATACATCCACTTCACTGTATGGAGGAGGGAATCGCGATGTATCAGGGCTGACATGCAATGATTTGCATAATTTGGTAGCGATTGTCAATGATCTTACGGGTTTCGAGATCATAATACCGCCAGAAATCAAATCTTCCGCTTTCACGCGGCGCAGTGAAGTAGAAGAACATACCTTTCGTATCACGCCGCTCCAACCCCGAATGAATGCCGTCATCCAGATCGGTGAGCCAGCGTTGGGCATCTGTGCTTAGCACCTTTTGAAGTTCAGCCATAAGCACTTCGCTGCTTGCAAGCTCCAGAAATGCCTCCTGTTCCTCGATAACAACATTGTCTTCTTCGGCAATGCGCTTCAAGGTGTTGAAGTCGCGCGGGGTAACGACCTCACCAAGGACACTCGCGTCCAGGAAACCTGTTTGATTAATCACATCGATCTTGGCGGTGAGGCTGCGTACCAGACCGAGCAATGCTTCCAGAGCACGCTCAGGAAACATGTTGTAGATCGCCAACGTATCAAATGATGATCCGAGCCGATCGATACGACCGGCGCGCTGTGCGATCCGGGTCGGATTCCAGTGCAAATCGTAGTTGATCAGATAGCCGCAGTTTGGAGATTCTGACCCTCCGAGAGCACATCAGTGGCGATGTAGAATGTCAATCTCGTTATCGGTTCCAGCGAGTTCCAGACGTAGTCGTTGGCTTCCGGGGCAAAGGCCTCAACGATACCCAGCCCCGATCCTTTGTCTTCACACCGCTATCGATGCGCCGGATGGTTGGGTTGCCAACCGCAAAGTCCGCCAAGGAGCATTTTCGTCAGCCATGAGGGCACGATAGAGATAGCGCGACGTGTCCTTGTAGTAGGTGAAAATCAGGACTTTCTTGCCCGCGCAATTCAGCCTTCCAGGAGGTATTTCAACTGTTGCAGCTTGGCATCCTGCTTCAGCTCTCGTGATCCGCTCGGATGTCATCCCAGATTTGGGTCAGTGCAGCAATATCCTCGGACAGAGCCCGATGTAGTTTGCGGCGGTCGTACTTGGATGAGTTTAGACGGGGAAGGGCGTCAGTCATTCCACGGGCTTCAGCCGTCGCGTCGATCTCCCTCAGCTTGCGGGAGAGTGGGGACATCATCGTCCACATCTTCATCATCGTTCTCCAGAGCGCTCGCAGCGCTTGTTGAAAAGAGGCGGAGTTGAGGATGATGTTGTTGAACATACTCGCTAAGGTTTTGCGAATTCGAGGGCGCGGCGGATCGAGATGCGGAAGGCTTCGATGCTCGACTCCAGTCGCTTGAGATAACGGCTCTTGAAAATGCCGACGAGCGCGACCTGACGACCGAGTTCCCACTCATCCTGTTCCTTCTCTGAGCCCTTGAGGTTTCGAGGTTGTTGTGCGCTAGATGCAAGGCCCTCGATACGGCGCACGATGTCGGCGTAGAAGCCCTCGTAGGTCGCTTGCAGGTCGTATTCGACGGTGCGCAGATGACGCTGGGCCAGGGAATCGCTCACCGTGGATCGTGGCTTCAGGATATGCGCTGCGGATGAACTGACGGGTGCGGCGAATGACGACTTCTTCAAGCAGATTGAAGATGCGGACGCTGCCTTCTTCGACTGATTCACGCCGCGCGCAAGAAACTATTTGTACAGATCGCCAATACCGGCTGAAGCGAAGTAGGTGCGGTCGTTGCCGGTGAAAAGATTGATCTGGTTGTAGAGATCGAAGATGGTGTTGTTGATCGGTGTCGCGGTCAACAGGATCACCTTCTTGCGTCCGCCATCTGCGCCCGCGTCGTCCATTGGCTGCGATCAGTCGTTTCCAGGTTGCAGATAGCGCTCGGCAAGCCTGTTGCGGAAGTTGTGCGCCTCGTCGATCAGGATCATGTCGACATCTTCCATACTCACGGATCTCAAAGCCATCCTGCCCAGACGCTCTTGCGAGATGACGCGGGCAGCGATGGTGGCGCTCCGGAAGTTCGCTTTCCCACATGGGACGCAGCGACGCCGGGCAGATGACCAACGCTTTCTGCCGCTGGTGATAGGCGTAATCTTCCAGCAACTTTTTGCCGATCCAGGTCTTACCCAGGCCAACCGAATCGGCGATGATAACGCCGTCATAGCGCGCCAGGATGCGCCGCGCTTTGCTTACGGCATCTTCCTGAAACTCGGCCAAGTTCCACGGCGGATCGGGTGCCCGGCTGGTCGCGTTCTCCATCGAGTTCGTCTTTGAAGTATTCGTAGAGCGTCTTCATGTAAATCTCGTAGGGTGTATATTCACGCCCACCGAACTTAGAGTTTTCGAGAAGCTCGATCAGTTGCTGTTTGAATCCTCTGCCAGCTCCCATTGCGCGTTGTACCACTGTCGCCAGGTCCATGATCGCCCGTGCCCCGACTTCACTTTTGATCATCCGCTGCTTGTCCTGGAGGTGTCTGCTTGTTGACTTCGACTCGGCATGATGGGGACTTCGATGCGCGCCTGCGGATCCTCGATTTCCTCTAAAGAAGAAAGGTTTTGTGGACGAGGTTGAGTTCGCGGTTAGTCGTGAGTCCTGCCCGGTGAAGTTGCTACTGCCGACGATCCCCACGAGCGGGTTGAAGTTGTCCGAACAAGCCGAGTTCTCCCCCGTTTGCGCCCGCCGTAGAACAGATAGCACTTGGCGTGGAGAAACGCGCGGCGGCTGCAGCGCACCTGGCGCATGTCCCAGCATGGGGCCGGGACATGTCCGCGTCGTCGCGCCGAAGAAACCGAACGAGTTTCTTCAACCAGCCGCAGTGTTGCTTCTCGGAACGGTTCGGCATTCAGGGTTGCATGCCGCAGATCGGCTGCCGAATCTGGGCGCAGGCCAACATCTTCGCCCTCGGCGGGCTTGTCGCCCAACAGCAGCCGGAGACGGTCTCACCTCAGTCAACGTGGCGCGCAGTTGCTCGAAGCCGCGGATGCTGAAGTAGGCAGTTGCGATGTCGACCTGCTGCCCCGCCTGGCGTGCAGCGTCGAGGTCGTTCAGAACGTCGGCAAGCCGATAATCAATATTGTCGATGACATAGGGAATGCGCATTAGGCAGTCGGTGCTCCAGTGTGCGAGTCGCATGCTGGGTATACAACGGTAGCTGCAACCGATGCGCGACAGCGGCGATTAGGCAGTCGTTCAATTCCTACGCCATCACTGAGGCGGGAGTGCTCAAGTTGCTGCATCGCCAATAGCTGATCGGGTTGAGTCAGATAGAGCATATCGAATTGTGCCAGAATCGCTTTGCAACGAGTTTGTGCCGCTTTGCTGCCAGCCCCAACTAGAAATTCGAGCCATGTGATCGATGTGACCGCAAGCTGTTGTTGCTGCGTGTCAGCCCACGCGAGAGCTTGTGGATCATTGCGGTAGAGATGAATGAGCACAGTCGTGTCTACGATGGCGATGATCATTTCTCGCCATTCCAGTACGGGTCTAGGCGCGCTTGTTCCTGGCGGCGTACAGCCTGGAGCGCTTCAACCGGATCAGCAATCGTTGCGATCGCCCCAATCTGCCATCGGGGTTTGCTGCAACACATCTATAAGCCGTTTGCCCCATGGCTCTTTATCCGGCACATCATCAATTTCACCAGCAGACGGCGCTATCTCTAGCGAATCGATCAGTAACTTCGCCAGCTCTTTGCGTTCTTCGACGCTCAAGGCTTTGGCTTGTTCTAAGACTTCAAGCACGGTCATGACAGTCCTCCTGAACTTGAACAAACCAAATCATATCCTACACGGTCAATTCATCCAGCACGAGTACCCGCATCTCAGTGACACGTTTGATGGCCGCATCGTTGGTCAAGAAGGCGTCACATCCAGCTTCAAGCGCGGTCGCAACATGGAGCGCATCCGGGGTGCGGAGATTGTAGCGGGCGCGCAGACCGGCAGCGATGTCTACAATCTGCATGGTGACTGGAAGCAGAGAAAAGTTGCCGCTGTAGCTCAAAATAGTGCGGTATTCCTGTTCCAGCGTTGTGTTTCCTTCCCTGATCGGGTGGGGCAGCACTTCCACCAGCGTGATCACCGAGCTTACGGCCTCAATTGATGCAGTATCGACCGCCGCGATAAACACATCCATCTTTAGTACATAGCTCGGATTTTCTTCAACATAGTAAATCAGCGGTGCCGTTTCAATGTATAAGCGTTGAACGCCCTGCAACGTATCGCGTACGTTCACGGTCGTTGATCCCATTCGTCACGAAGCTGATTGACATATTCTTGGGCATCGATGCCTTCCCAGATTTCCTTGCCGAGTCCCCGCAGTTCAGTTATGCGCCGTTGACGCTGCGGTTCGACTTCAGGCTCATCAAGTGTATCGATCAGCAACTTCGCCAGTTCTTTACGTTCCTGGACACTCAGCGCTTTGGCCTGTTCCAACACTTCAAGCACAGTCATGACAATCCTCCCATGGCGCGTACACAACGTACCTTCCGCCTGCATACCTGTATTATACCGCTATACACGCCCCAGAATACTGATCGCCCATGCGCGCGTCTGCTCGGCTTCGGCGCGGGTCAGCACTTCGTCATGGGCAGCTTTGTTGCGAATGTGAAGCATGGCAGCATCGTTGAGCAGCATGATCGCGCCATGCTCGCCAAACACGCGCTCGGCAGCCTCGGTAATAACACGGCTGACGAACGCGCGCAATGCCGCTTCTTTGCTGCTGTTCAGGATGATCATGAAGCTGCCGAGCGTCAGTTCTTTTTCGCCGCGCATGAACTTTTTGAGGAAATCATTCTTGCAGTCGGTATCGTTATAACCTGACTGTTCGCGGAACGGCGTGAAAATTCGCTCCTGAAGCGCGACCTCGACCGATTTGGTGTACGGAATGATGCTGGCCGAGAAATCCATGTGCTCCGGCAACGTGCGCAGGTTGTAGTCGCCGGTGAGCAAAAAGGTCGGCGCGGCGGGTGGCAGTGCGCGCCAGCCGGGCAGATCATGGTCGAGCGTGGCTTCGTCGGAGGCTGGCTCCACGCGATCGAAGTAGCGCTGTGCAGCGGGCAGCATGCCCTGCGCGATCTTCGAGACCTTTTCGTCGTCGTCCTTGATCTCCTTGTCTGCGACGACCTGCGCCTTGGCCTCGGTCAGCGCCTGCTCGTACTGCGGGCGCTCGATCAACTCGATTTCTTCGTCGGTCAGGCCGTACAGCCGATACACGATCTTATCGATCAGCGCGTCGGTGCGCTGGAGATCGCGCTTGATTGGCACAAGCGTCTGGAGCGACCGTTCGTACTCGCGCTCGATTTCACCTTCGACATCCGTCAGCGAGGCGGCGAAGCGATTGCAATTCTGGTACAGGCGGTATTGGAACTCCTTCCATGGCAACTCGCCTTCGCCCTTCTGGTAGTCGCCCAGGTAATTCTGAATGAAGCTCTTGCCAGCGAACGAGTCAATGCCCTGGCCCCTCACCCCCGGCCCCTCTCCCACGTTAGCTTTCCCCCTCACCCCCGGCCCCTCTCCCACGTTAGGGAGAGGGGAGCGTTCGGCGTGCTCCGAAGTCCCTCTCCCCGTGTGGGAGAGGGATTTAGGGTGAGGGCCAATCCCCAAACTGGCCTCCACCCAGGCCGAGAAAGCGCTTGATCTCGGCCTGCTTCTGTTTGTTCAGGTCGATCATGCGCTGGGCAGCTTGCGCCAGCACGTCATGGACGACATCGGTCTGGTCGGCGGCGATCGCTGGGCGCATGCGCTGCAATACACCGGCGTTGTCATGGAGGTCGTATGCGCCCATGGCCTGCTGTGTCAACCGTTCGCGCTCGTCCGTGGGTGTGGTGAAGGTAATTTGTTTAATAGGTAACAAATCTAAATGTTTAATTTTCGTTTCGACATATAATGTGCCAAAGCAAGGTGCAATTCTTATACGTAGAAACTTCTGAAGAAGGTTCGAATTAAAAAGACTACATAAATACTCATAGTCAGGATTGACTGCTAATTTATCTACGTAAAAAGAACTGAAAAGATTATTACTTAGGTAGTAATTACTTCGATCAACACAGGTCTTAAACTGTTCCCCTGTTCTGACAATTATAAGCTTTGGTTGCGTAAACCAATGTTCGCTTACTAAATCTGGCTTCATACCTTGTGCATTCGGAGTACACAAAGCGTGATCATCTAATTTACATACCTCCCTCCCCATTCAGTCAAATATCTGTCGACTGTATCACCAGAACGCTCACCTATTAGTGCTGGTTTATGAAATCTAGTAAGTTGCTCAATTTCTTCGGGAAAAATGTCTGCTCTGCGATGTCTTGTATGTATGCCTTCATGCGTTTCACACATTTGAGCATACTCAATAGATTTTGAATACAACTTTTCTGACAACACTTGGATAGGCTCTGTAAGTAGAAAGGTCGTATCTATAAGTCAAATTTAGCGTCATTCCAATAATAGAAGGGGAATGATGCTTTCCCTAACACTTTCTATATCCGTCTTCCCAACGGGCACAACTCTAGTTATCACATTAGGACTTTCTGCTGTCTTTGCAGAAGCTAAAAGGATTACTACGTCCAGTGAGTCAACATCCTCAAAAGCTTTTGATAGATGAATAACTTCAAGAAGTGAGTGGCTGTTTAAAAAAAAGCTTTCTAATTCGTTGATATTCTTTGACGAGTAAACTGTCAGGAAGAAGACCATCCCGAAATTTGATTTAGCCCGTGTCGAGCACAATCCCAACTGCCATAAAATACGGATAGTAATTGAGATTATCTACTTCAAGAAGTGACAAGTATTCATAATCTTCCTTGGTTAAAAGGTTCTCCTTGGCTCCCCAAGGGGGATTGCCCACCACGGCATCAAAGCCGCCGCCCTCCACCAACTGCACATCTCATGCCCCGCCGGGCGTGCTGGGCGCAACAGAACACTTCCGGGAAACTCTAGTTCCCAGTGGAAGAAGCGCTTGTCGGCGGCGGCATGTTCGGCAGTCGCGGCGATCTGCGTCGCTGGAATCAACGAATTGTCGAGCGGCGCGGCAGGATTTCGAGGCCCAATGCCTCGGTCTGTGAGTTGTTCAGGAACAGCCGCACATAGTCGGTCTTGCCCTTTTTGGGCTCGCGTGCGTTGCCGAACCAGCGCGACGCATACACGTCGAGCAGGCGCTTGTACGGCGCAAGGTGGTCGCGGGCGTCGCGGTAGGCGGCTGGCGCTCGGCCGCACCTGCGCCACGGTGTTGTCGCTCAGATAGCTCGACCTGCCGCATCAGGTCGGTTGCCAGCATCACCCCCGCGAACTTGTTGCTGCGCAGAACAGCGTTTGCTGCGCCTTCCAGCGCCGCTGCACCTCGCCTGATCCGCGCCCCGATCAGCGAATTGCCCCATTTCAGGTGATGGTCGAGGAAGCTCAGCGGCGCGCCCAGCGTGAAGGCGTCCAGCCACAGCGAGACTTTCGCCAGTTCCACCGCCATCGCGTTCAGGTCCACGCCGTAGACGCAGCGTTTCAGCACGGCGCGCTTCAGCAGCGCCACCCGCGTCAGCCGGTCGGCGTCGATGGTAACGTGCTGCCGCGTCGATCTCGTCGAGGATGTCCGTCGCGCGTCTGTTCCAGCAGCGCCCAGACCGGGTTGTTCGCTCCACCCGTTCAGGAAGTCGATCAGCCGGTTGCTGACGTAATCCACCACTTCCACCAGAAAATGCCCGCTGCCCATCGCCGGGTCGAGCACGCGCACGTCCAGGCAGTCGTCCGCCAGCCGCTGCATCTCCGGTCGTCGTTCCAGAATGTCAGTCCGGGCGATTGGTCTTGCCCCGTTCTGGATCGCGTAATCGGCTGCTTTGCGCATCACTGGTAGATCCTGCTGCGCTTCGCGCAGGCGCGGCGTCAAGCTCCTCGAATTTCGCGGTCCAGCACCGGACCGACCGTGTGCTCGCACGATGTACTTGACGATGTAGTCGGGCGTGTAGTAGCTGCCGGTCGCCTTGCGCTCGCTGTTTGCTCGTTTTCAAGGTACACGTCGCCCTTGTTCGATCGCTGGCGATCACCCGCTTGTTCTTCACCGCTTGCGCGGCTCAGGTAAACCTCTTTGCCCTTGCCGTCCTTGATCACCGCCAGCGGTTCATCGGCGATCCGCAGCTTTGAACTCCAGCAGCCCTTCGTAGATGCTGCCCAGCTGCCGCACGCCGAGCGATCTTGAAGTCGATGAACACCAGCGCTCTGCCGTGCTGGTCGTCCACGTCACGCGTCAGCCTGATCCAGGCCCGAGCGCAAGATAGTCGGTCAGGGATCGCGTAGGTGGCGAGGAACTTGCCTTCTGGCGTGTTCCGCGCTGAACAAGCCGCCGTTGTAGGTCGGCAGTGTTCAGATCATGCCGACGCCTCGGTCGATCACCGTGGAACAAGCGTTTGCAGCCGTTCGTACAGCTACGGTCGAGTTCGCTTTGTAATGCGCTCTGCAGCTTGATCTGGAGACACGTCCAGGATCATGCCACCCGCGTTGGCAATCTCGTCCTTCATGCGGCGTCAGGCTCAACTCCCGGTAGCCGTTGCGCTTCATTGACCGGCACGCAGTTCCAGGCTTTCCGCGTACAGCACGAACATCAAGCCGATACAGGAAGGTCATGCGTGCGCGTTGAACGTCGCTTCGAGGTCGACGGCCCCTCACCGGCTCGCCGGCTCCGCCACCCCCTGCGCCCGCATGTCGGCGATGAAGCCCTTCGCAAACTGCGGGAAGATGCTCGACGAACACGCGATCTTTCAGGCGGTCGCCAAGCGTCTTGGCGTAGTCCGCCGATTGCTTCAGCAGCTTATCCAGAAAGCCCGTGAACGCCTCGCCGCCGGAAGAGCAGCCACCAGTATTTCAGCGCCGTCAACTGGTCCGCTTGCGCGGCGAATAGCGCTTCTTCAAGGTCAATCTCGTAGTAATTGGTCGCCTTGTTGCTCGCAGTGCGCGGAATACAGCCGCCACAGTTTGCCATTTGTCACAATGACCCATTGTACGGACGCCATATATGGCGTCCCTACCGCCGCTTCCAGCAAGCTGACCACGATCGCGCCAGGAATTTCGGATGGCCGTATCCTCGTCGCGTGTGGGGTCGACATCGTCGAGATTACGGTTCCACACATAGGTCAGCGCGGCAGCAATTGGCGTGTCGGTCTTGCCCGGCTCATACAGGAGGTAATCAGCCGTTTCCACCGACGATGATGCAGACTTCTGTGGGGTGAAGGCGAAACCAAGCTGCCGAAAGAGCGGCTCGTACAATCCCTTGCGAATCGCGTCTTCTGTTTTGCCGGTGTAGTCTTTGCGCGCGGAAGCAATATGTTTGTAAACTTCACGCCCGATGGGAAGCACATTCTCGTTCCACTCCGGCGTGATCTGTCGATTATGTCAAGCGCTCGGTCAAGTAATAATCGGAAAACAGCGCGCGATTGTTGAAGTATGCTTCGCTCCACTCGGCCACAACGTAGGCCGAACGCAGCTTTTCCCATTGATAGGCAGCGTCTTCCTCGGTGAACGTAAAGCGCTTGAGCACGCGCAGCTTAACCGGATCGGGATTGAAGCGATTGACCGTGAGCGGAACGGGGCGAATGGTTTGTTTCAGCGCCTGTACGCGGCTCTGACTGCGGGCAACCGCACGCTCAAGGAACACAAATTCAAGCTCTTCATAGTCCTTGGTAAGCACCAGCAGCGCGTTTTCCGGGCGTTCGCGGAAGCGCCGAGCAATATCATTGCGCAACTTCGCCGTTACCGACCGCACTTCGAAGAGGTAGATGATAATATCCCCATCAACGGGGTCAGTGCCAATCTGTTCAATCCGATGGATATGCTGGCGCAAATCGTCACTGCCCAGGCCCAGCACATCGTAGTTCGGTATGTTAATCCGCCTATCGACGTTGTAACGCAGTCTGGCAAACAGATGGGCAATTTCATCGGCGTTCTCTAACTGGCGAATGTCATTTGCTGTGAGTTGTTCGTCGTTAACCTGGATGTCATCAAGCATTGACAGCATTTCCTATAGAACAGAGAGTATGACAAAGATCGGTAACTGGAGAATAGAATTGTACACTATGATGCGATCAGCCGTTCGTCGCCTCAGGCAACCGCATCTCGCCATGAGAGGTGTGACGCAGTCGATTCATGCCGCGCCTGAAGGCGCTTTACGAAATAATCCGGCCATATGTAGGGGCAAACCTTGTGTTTGCCCGGGGCGAACGCGAGGTTCGCCCCTCCAGTCTGTAGTCCGCCCGTTCACGAACCGGGCGAATGAGATCGCGTAACTGGTCAACATGACCGGTGGGATACAGTTGCCGATAGGACGCACGTACATTCTTTTTAGCTCCGCGATACCCGGACTGATTGTACGCATGCATGCGCATCCAACAACATCTATCATGTTAAATGCGAGGAGCAGCCGTCCATCCGGAGGCATAAATTTGTCGATCTCTTCCATATCATGCTCAACCGTAGTAGCAGTATCAAAACTGACATTAAACTCCTCGTTGACTCTACTATTTGCCCATTGTAAGTACTCCCAAAATAAGGTTCGTACGATGAGGAAATCGTTTTTTGTCGCTTGCATAATGCTCGTCATGATGACACCTCCTGACTGAATATACAGATGCTGCTTTGATCAGAGTATGATGCTGAATGCGTGTCCTGGGGAATAATAAGGATGCTATGCTTATTCAGTCTGCATGTCAAGTCCTTAATGAGCTAAGAATGCCCTATAGCAGCAATGTGCTTTTCCTCGTATTGGTGAGATGTTGGTATACTGACGGCTACGGAATGACAGAAGGGAGTGTAACAAGGAGTATCTATGCGTATTCGAAGTATCACCGTTGGAGCGCGCGAGGCCGACCTTGGGCGCGTAGCCGTAGCGGCCCAACGTGCCAAGGCGCAGCTTGAGGACGTTGGGTATGCAGTGCAATACGTACGACTGGCATTGCAGCAAGTCTCCAACACTTGTGCCGATGTCGCCACAGTTATGCAGGGAGCCGAACGGGTGGCGTTAGATGCCGGCTTTGATCACGTCAGTATCGGACTGGTCGAAAGCAAGCGGCTGCCCGGTTTAGCCGAAGCGTTCGGTGCCACCGATGCAGTATTTGCCTCGGCCATGATTGTTGGGCCGGACGCTGCACTGCGCTACGACGCCATTCAAGCCGCTGCCGAGGCAATTGTTGCGCTCAGCACCGTTAGCCCGGATGGTATCGCCAACATTCGCTTCGCTGCTTCAGCCTATGTCGCGGCTGGCACGCCGTTCGTTCCCGCTTCATACTTCGACGGCGGCGACCCATGGATCGCAGTCGGACCGGAAGCCGCCGCGCTGGCCGTGGATGCCACGCGCTCGGTGAACAACGGGCATGCCGACAAAGGCGGCGAGGAGCAGCGCCTATCGTTGGCTGGCTTCGCGGCGCTTCCACGCCTCACCGCCCTCATTGAAGAACATGACCGAGCAATCAGTACGGCGCTGCTGCCGTTCGAAAACGAGACCGGCGTGCGCTTTGCTGGCTGCGATTGGTCGCTGGCACCGCGTGCTGATCAGGAGTGCAGCATTGGCGCGGCGATTGAGGCTATCAGCGGCGTGCCGTTTGGGGCATGGGGAACGCTGGCTGCCGTGCGCGGGCTGACGGCGGCGGTGCGCGCGGCGCGGGTGCGACAGTTGGGCTTCAGCGGCGTCATGCTGCCAGTACTGGAAGACCCGACACTGGCGCAACGCAACAGCGAGGGCCGCTACACGCTGCGCGATCTGTTAGCTTTCAGTGCGGTGTGTGGTACCGGGCTTGATACTATTCCGCTGCCCGGCGATGCAACGGCGGAGCAAATCGCCAACGTACTCATCGAAGTGGCGTCGCTGGCGTCGGCGCTACGCAAGCCGCTGACAGCGCGGCTGCTGCCGATTCCCGGCATGGCGGCTGGCGACGAGACCGGCTTCGACACATCCGATCGGTCGCCATTTGCGGGCGTGATTTGCAACACGCAGGTGATGAACATCTAGCGCGTTTTCAGAAAGAACGAGCCACAGAGGGCACAGATTGTAGACCTTTTGCTCTGTGCCCTTCTGTGGCTCAACTCGTTGTCTACTCTTCGTGGTTCAATCTTACAAGTTGATTTTCTCGTTTTCGCCACCTTCGTAGCGGCTGCCGGTTGCCACGGCTTTCGTGAAGCCAATCGCCTGCGCCACGAAGCCCGAAGGCGCATCCCAATACTCTGCCTGACTCACAGCGACCTTGAGCAGCGCAATATGCGGCTCGTCAAGGCCCTTTGGAAACCATGCCTTGAACATTGGGTTCCACAGTTCTTCCATTTTCTTATGATCATGCACGAGCGTAGCCCGGCCGGACACCGAAATGTAGCGCTGGTTGTCGGGCGCGGCATAACTCACATTGACATGCTGATTATGCTGCACCTCGTTCGCTTTGCTCGCATCGTCATAGTGCTGCAATTTTGGGAAGGACTCACTGATCGCCAAGCCGCCGATGCTGTGCGGACGAGGATCGATTGGAAGTATCTGTTGTGCTTGGAACTGACTGACCTTGGTTTTGATCATACCGTCTTGAGTGAATTCCGCACCCGTTTGCTTCGCCACGGTGCCGAGCGGCGCGTTTTTGATGCGGTTCTTGCGATTGCCCAAACCCGTGGTTTGTTAAAGGCTGGTGGTTATCAGCGCAGCGACTCAACGCATGTCCTGGGGGCGGTGCGTGCAATGACCCGATTAGAAACGGTCACCGAGACAGTCCGCCACGCCCTCAATACGCTGGCAACACACGCACCCGATTGGCTTCGTAGCCATACCACTCCTGATTGGGTTGACCGGTATGGCTTGCGAGCCAGTGAATATCGCTTGCCCAAAAGCCAGGCCAAGCGACAGGCTTGGGTTGAACAGGTCGGGCAAGATGGCCAAGCACTCCTCACTGCACTCTACCGCGACGCGACACCATCTGACCTACGTGGCCTGCCGGCAGTCGAAACGCTGCGTCAGGTCTGGATTCAAAACTTCGTAATGAGCGATGAGCACATATGTTGGCGGGAAAACGACAATACTCCACCGACTGGTCGCTACATCAACTCGCCCTATGACACAGAGGTACGGTATGCGACCAAGCGCCAGATCTACTGGATTGGCTACAAAATCCACCTTACCGAAAGCTATGGCGATGATCAGCCAAATCTGATCACCAACGTGGAGACAACCTCAGCGGCGGTATCGGATGATGCTGTGACCGAAAGCATTCATGCCTCGCTGGCCGAACACAAGTTGCTTCCCGACAAACACGTTGCCGATACGGGATACGTGAACTCAACGCTGTTTGTCAGCAGTCAGACCACATACGGGATCGAGCTGATTGGACCGACACGCGGTGATAACCACTGGCAGGCAAAGGACGGTGAAGGCTTCGCAGCGTGTGATTTCACCATTGATTGGGAACACCAGCAGGCGATGTGAAGAACCACAGGTCACCATCAAACTCAACCTGCTGCGTTCCCATCGCTCGGCTGCGCAGCGTGCCATCTGACTCCTGGGTTGTCAACATAGCAATGCGAATATCTTTGATGAGATTATTCAGCTTCTTAATGTTATCAGTATGTGTGTGGTCGTTATCATAACTACTCATGATACGTACTCCTTGCTCTTTATCTCCATGTCTTGAGATCGAGCAAGACCAATGCCACCATCGGCATGATCAACAAAGGGCGACGCGATGCGCCGCCCTCCTGATGTATCGTTATTCGGTGTTGCCGCTTGAGCGCCCGCTACGCCGCCGTCGGCGGCGTGGGGTTGACTTGTCGGACGAACGCTGCTCCGACGAGACTTCAGGTGCTTGCGGTGCCTCGTTCTTTTGGGGCTGATTTGATGGATGTCCACCACGCTGGCGGCGACGCGGCGGCGGTGAGCGACGTGATGCCGATGTGCGCGACTCATCAGCTTGCGTTTGCTGGGGCTTGCCCGCGTCGCGCTGGCGTGTCTGGCTACCGCGCTGCTCCCGAGTAGAGGCAGAACGCGTGGCATCGAACTCATCCCTGCCTTCCTCAAACAGCGACAGCGTATCAAGAACATCAGGTGAGTCAACCTGGTCGCGCAAAAAGCGGCGTTCACCACGATCGCGCGGCGGACGTGGCCCGTTGCGCTCATGCTGAGCCGCCGGAGTGATGCCTTCCTCATTGCGACGACGCGCCTCTTCACCAACCTTGCGCGAGGCTTCCTGCAACTGCGACGGCTTGAAATCTTCTTGCACGCCGCCTGTAAGTTCCACCGTCACAGTCTCGCGCACCACATTCACCGCCGCAACCTCGCCGGGACCATCCGGCGTTTGCACCCATGCGCCACGGCGCGGCAACTCTTTCTTAATCTCTAAGTACTGTTCATGCTCATAGGACAAACAGCACAGCAGCCGCCCGCACACGCCGCTGATCTTGGCCGGGTTGAGCGGCAGATCCTGATCTTTCGCCATTTTGATCGAGACGTGGGCGTAGTCGGGTAAAAAGGTAGCGCAACACAGCAGCCGCCCGCATGGCCCAATGCCACCGAGCAGCTTGGCCTCGTCGCGCGGGCCAATCTGCCGCAGTTCAATCCGCGCGCGGAACGTACGCGCCAGATCGCGCACCAGCCCGCGAAAATCGACTCGCTTTTCTGCGGTGAAGTAAAACGTGAGCCGCGAGCCATCAAAGCTGTATTCAGCCTTGACAAGCCGCATGGGCAAATGGTGCTCCTCGATCTTTTCCGCACAGCGCTGAAGCACATCGGCATGGCTTTCGTTCAGCGCCTGGAGCCGCTCGAAGTCGGCCTGCTCGGCACGGCGCACGACCGGCTTCAGTTCGCCAACAACTTCGCTCTGGTCAACATCACGTGGTACGTCCGCGACCTTCGCGAGTTCCAACCCACGTACCGTTTCCACCACCACCTGATCGCCCGCGGCAAGCAACTCTAGCCCATTTGGATCAAAAAAATAAACTTTGCCCGAATCTTTGAAACGTATCCCAACAACGTGTGGCATGAGAACCCTTTATGTTTAACGCGCGACGCCTATAGGAGCAGCGCGTGCTCTGGTAAAATCGTTGGGCGCAGCGCGCCCAAGCACGTTGAACACTGGAACCGGCTGCGTTTTGCCTTTCAACGCTACGCTGCCGCGATCCTCCAGCAGAAACTGATCGCCGACCGCAGCGCGGGTAGCGCCGCTGATCAGCACCGAGTTCACATCGGACTGGCTCTCCAGGCGCGACGCAGTGTTCACCGTATCGCCAATAACAGTATACTCCAGCCGCTGCCGTGTGCCAAAAAATCCAGCGTATACTGTGCCGGTATTCACTCCAATGCGGATACCAAACGTTTTCTCCGGCTCCAGCTTTGCAACCAGCCGTCGGTGCGCCGCGATCATGGCGAGCGCGGCATCCACCGCCTGCTGCGCGGACTGGTTAGCGTCACCCGCCGCGCTGATCTGCGGCGCGCCGAACACGGCCATGATGCCATCGCCAATATATTTATCAAGCGTGCCGCCATGTTGAAAGATGACATCGGTCATCTCATGCAAATATTCATTGAGCAAATCTTGCACGGCGCGCGGCGACAGACGCTCGGACAGCGGCGTAAAATCTTTGATATCCGCGAACAGCACGCTAACGCACAGTTCTTGCGGCTCCCACAGCTGGCCATGCTGGCTATAATAACTTGCGACCAGCCGGGCCACATTGGGCGACATGAAGCGCTCAAGATTCTGGCGCAAATGTTCTTGTTGCCGCAACTCCTCGCTCAGGCGCGCCCGCTCGATGTTGATCGCCGCCTGATTAGCGAGCGCCGCCAGCAGATCGCGCTGCCGCTCATCGAACTGGTTGCGCCCGGGCGAATCGAGATATAAAATACCGATCGACTCGCCCTCGCTCAGCAGCGGCACGCACAGCGCCGAGCGAATGTTGGCGCTGATCACACTTTCTGATCCAGCAAAATCGAGCCGAGCGTCGCGCGTCAGCACAGCCTCATGGTCGTCAAGCGATTTGCGTGCAATGGTGGAACTGAGCGCCATGTCCTCATGCGTCGGCGGCGCGACGGCCACCGGCACGAGTGAGCCATTCTTCCGCAGCATGAGCACGCCACGCTGGGCAGGCACCAGCCGCAACACCTCGTCCATCACCACATCAACCATATCGTTGACTTGCAACATGCTATTCAGCCGCTTCGTGATGCGATAAAACTCGTGAAAGTCCAGCCCGGCCTCGGGCATGTCGCTTGAATGTACCGCGCGGCCCTCCGCAGTCAGCGGGAAATACTTACTATCATCGAGTACGACACTCTGCGCCGCGCGATCTTCGAAGCGCAACTCGAACGGCCCGATCTGAAACATGTCGCCGTCGCTGAGTTGCTCTTCACGGACGCGCAGCCGGTTAATAAACACGCCGTTGCGGCTGTCAAGATCAATGACCCAGACGGCGCGCCCACGCAGCTGAATTGCAGCATGCCGCCGCGAAATACATGGATCATTGAGCACGATATCGTTATCAATCGACCGGCCGATGTGCAGCCCTTTGCTGGTCACTGCGAACGTTTTCTGCTCGCCGCCAACAGAAACAGAAAGCCTCGCCATGTTCGCTCCTTGGTGTGCGACATACGTATGTTGTTTTGCGACAACACATCACTATGCGGGCAGAATCAGTATAGCAGAGGCGTGGACGTGGGGCAAGATAGCGCTGATGTCTTCCGTAAAAGGAACCTCAGCGATATAAACGACAAGCGATAGTAGTTTTGGCGATCGGACAAAAACATGAAACGTGCAGCGTAGTAGTATTTCATTCCGTTGGCACAAGCCCTCACCCCGGCGCTAACCTTGTGAAACAGTACACATAAAGGAACGAACGAATCCTTACGTTGCATTTTCATGCAGTACGCTCTGCGCCTTCATGCGTGTTACGCCCGGCGTTGGCGCTGTTTTTTGCCTTTGGACTCTGCGCGCCGCCCGCCGAGCCGTCCAAACATATGCAGTAGCAGCGGCTTCCGCAGTGTTTGTAGATCATGCTCGAAGTCTTCAGCACGGGTCTGTTCATACGGTCGGTAGCGCTCAGATACATATGCGCCGACGATGTGGTCAATCGCGGAGCGCTGCTCCGGCAGATTGCGCCGTAATTCAGCAGCATATTCTAGCGGGGTGGCATACCGCTCCTGCGGCAATCCTGCCCAGCCCGCCAGCCGCCCCATGCGCAGGTAAGCGGCGGCGGCAGGTGACAAACCACGCAGTTCGCGCCGCATCATGAACCAGAACAGTGCTACGCCGCCAAGCAGCGCCACAATGATGCTGGAAATAATGATCAGCCGTCGCTGCGCTTCGGCCCGCTGGCGGGCAGCTAGCGCGGCGTTGCTAGCTGCAAGATCGGATTGCAGTTGATTGTAGTCCGGCGAATCAAGTTCGCTCAGATCGCGCATTCCGCGGCTGTCTGGAATGGTGATGCTATCCGGCAGCGTGTTGGAATCACTGGCTGTGGAGGGGCGGCTTGGCAAGCTGGCATATGCGGCAGGCGTCGGCTCGAAGCGCTGCCAGCCGTAGCCCGGAAAATACACTTCCGGCCAGCTGTGCGCCACACTTTCGCGCACGATGTACGTATCGGCTTTTTCCAGCGTGCCGCCCGCATAACCCTGCACCCAGCGCGCCGGAATATCGAGCGAACGCAGCAGCACAACCATAGATGTCGCAAAATCATCACAATAGCCGCGCTGTGTATCAAACAAGAAATAATCCACCCAGTCACGATCCTGCGGCGGGGCAGCGCGCCGCTCATCATAAACAAAGCGCCGCAGATACGTCTGAATCGCCAGCGCCTGATCGTACGGATTGGTCGCCCCGGCATCAGCCACAATCTGGCGCGCCAACGCGCGGGTGCGGTCGGTCACCGTTGTGGGCAACTGCATGTATGATGCGCGCACCCAATCAGGGTACTCGGTGCCAGCCTCGCGCAAACCTTGCACATCTGCCGTGGAAACCAACGCAGTAACTGTGTACACTTGCCCGGCCTGAAGCGGAAGTTGTGAGAAAATATTTGCCGTTTCCTCGAAGTTTGGCACGAGCTGCCCATTCTGGCCTTGCAGAAAGCCGCTCTGGATCAACACCGGCAGACCGGGCGTCACCAACTGGCCGCCCAGCATGACCAATCCATCGTTGCGCGGCTGACTCAAGATAACCGTCTCAGTCACCAGTGAGCGACCATGTATATCAACCTGCGGCAGACTTACCCCGGCGTCGATTGGCGTGCGTGCTTGCTCCGCCGTGGTCACCCGTTGCGCCGAGCGAGCACGTTCAGCGACATTATTGAGCCACCCTACACCAGTGTATTGATCAAAGGCGTTGGCACGCCAATAATCATACTTGCTGGATGTCACGCGCATGACCTCGGCATCACTGAGCACGCGCCCGCCGCCAGCCCGCACGGCCCGCGTCGTGAAGCCGCCACCGCTGGCTCCCGGCGGCGCATTGATCGTGCTGAAGGCTGTTTCCCAGCTCTCTCGCACCGCCGTCAGCGGCGAACTCATCACGCGCCATACGTTAGCCACCTGCGTATTGCTGGCGCTGCCGGGCAAAATGCTGGTGACAAGCACCACCGCCGCGCAAAATAGCACCGCCGCGAACATGAAGCGCCACGGCATATATTCCGGATAGTCGATCAATGCCGATTGCCAGACATGCTGCTGTTGCACAATCTGTTGGTACACTATCAACAGCAACGATGCAAGCAGAAACACGAAAAAGAGCACACTCGGCTTTGGGAAGGCAAAGGTATAATTGATAAGGATGAGCGCGGCATTGAGCACCACAGCCCACCATGCGCGACCAGCGCGGAACAACAGCCAGCCGGTGATGTAGCCAAGCGCCCACACAATCAGCGCCAGCGCGACGATGAATAGCACAATGTCTTCACCGCGCCCGCCTGCGCCAATAATCCGGCTCCAGATCACGATGCGAATCAGGATTTCGCTGGCGCGATCACTCCATGACACGAGCCGCTCGGCCAGTGGTGCGCCAAGTTCCTGGCTAATCTCATGGACCAGCAGCGGCCCAACCTGTTGCACCGACCATGCGATGCCGAGCGCCGCGCTGAGCAGATGCGCCAGCCAGCCATTGAGCCAGTGGAGCCGCGCAAACAGCACGCCAACCACTAATCCAGGCAGCGCCACCGACACCAGAATGCCCAGACCGTTCGCCCAGTTGGAGCTTGCGATGCTCTGCACCACGCTCCAAACCATGAGCAGCGCCAGAATGACGGCTGGCAGCAATGCTGGCAGATCCCAGCGCATAGTACCATGGAATGTATGGTTTCTGCGGACGAGGTGTTGCGACCATAACTGTTTCTCTCGTAAGAACCAACAACCGGAGATTCGAGAACCGACACGTTCCTTTAATTCCCTACATTCCCCGTTGGCTCTTCTTGCGTATCAGGTAATTGGAAGATTGTTGCAGCGTTCTTCCACACTGCCTCGGCCAATGCCTCCAGCGGCATGTCACGTAGCGCAGCGAGCCGCTCCGCTACCAGCCGCACTCGCGCCGGTTCGTTGCGCTTGCCACGAACCGGATGCGGTGATAAGTACGGACTGTCGGTTTCTGTCAGCATGCGGTCGAGCGGCACGCGGCGCGCCACGTTATGCAACTCCGTCGCCTTGGGAAACGTCACCGGGCCGCTGAACGATAACATGAACCCAACGTCCAGACATGCTTCCGCGTAGGCCCAATCGCCGGAGAAGGAGTGCATGATGCCGGGCTGACCGCGCGCGGAGTCGCGCAGAATACGTACCGTGTCGTCCTGCGCTTCGCGGCTGTAAATCGCCACCGGTAGCCCCAGATCGCGCGCCAGTGCAAGCTGCTCGCGAAACAAGCGCTCCTGCGCTGCATGCGGGGCGCGATCATGAAAATAATCAAGCCCAATCTCGCCAATCGCGACAACCTTGGGATGCGCTGCCAGTTCGCGGATGGTGGCAAGCCATGTGGCATCGGCCTCCACCGCGTAGTGCGGCTGAATGCCAACGGCGGCGTACATCTCAGGATAGCACTCTGCCAGCGCCACCGCAGCCCGCGACGAGTCAAGATCGTAGCCAATTTCGACCAGCCGTGCCACGCCCGCTTCGGCAGCGCGCGCCACAGCCTGCGCGCGATCATCATCAAATTGCGACAGATGCAGATGCGCATGTGTATCAATAAGCCGAATCACTGTTTGCATAGCAGCATTCTACCATGGAACCCTGCGCCATAGCGGCCAGCAAAAATGATAGATCAGTAAGACGTCTGAGTACCATGAATAAATACGTCCACACGCAGACCGATTAGGAAACAGGCGGCATGATTCTTGTAACCACATGCCCGTCAAGGCGCATCGCAATCTGATGAACCTGCATGACAGCACAAGAGAAACTCTTTCGTAATCACGTACATTTGTTTATGCAGAGCAATGAAAGACGTGATACAATCGCATGAGAATAGCGTTTTTACCGGCAGGCTTAATCTGGAAAGTTTGGTTGCGAACACCTATCAAAGCCAGGTACTCAGCACAACTTTGTTGCACATGTTGCTGAAAGCTAGTACTTCTTGAATGCTTTTTTTGAACCAATGCACTTGCATCCTTCCATATTGATTGTTGAAGACGATGTCACCGTCGCTTACACGATTCAAGCAGTGCTTGAGGACGCCGAATGCCAAACGTACGAAGCAAGCACGATTAAATCTGCGCTCCGCATGATTAAGACTCACCCGATTGACCTGATTGTACTTGACCGTAATCTTCCAGACGGCCGGGGTGATCAGCTATGCGAGAAGATCAAGTCACGTCCAGACGCAGCGTTTCTGCCGATTTTGATGCTGACAGCCCAGAGCGCCGTTGCGGATCGGGTAGCAGGGTTGCAAGCAGGTGCCGATGACTACCTTACCAAGCCCTTCGACATCGATGAACTGCTCGCTCGCGTACGGGCATTGCTCCGCATTCGTCGTGCCGAGGTCGCGCGTGTGCAGGCGCTTGACGAGCTTCAGCAGCAACACGAAGCCTTGAAAACCACCTTCGATCAGCTGCGTGCAGCGCAGGCTCAACTCATACATACGTCCAAGCTTGCCGCGCTCGGCTCATTGGTTGCGGGTGTCACGCATGAATTGAATAACCCGCTCGCAATTATTCTTGGCAATGCTGAATTGTTAAAATTTGCAGTTGAGGGCGAAGATGCGCTGTCAGTAGAGCATATTATTGATGCTACCCAACGGGCGCGGCGGGTGGTGCAGAGCCTCGCGACGTTCGCGCGCCAGGGGCCAGTGCAGAAGGACTGGTACGCGCCGAACGACCTGGTTGAGCGCGTGCTTGATGTGCGGCGCGCAACGTTGGAGCGCGAGGGTATCACGATCGAGATGGACTTCTGCCAAAACACGCCCATGCTCTGTGTGAATCGCCAACAATTCCAACTTGCGCTGCTCAACTTGCTGTTGAACGCGGAGCATGTGCTGACTGGTCGCCCAAATCCGCGCATTGAACTGCACGTGCATTACGCAAGCCCACCAATTGTGCAGCCACCGTTGTTGCCAGAACGCCCGATTTGCGCCACAGATGAAGAACCAGGCGAGCACATGCTCATCATTGACGTGATGGACAACGGCCCCGGCATCGACGAGTCGATTCGCGATCACCTGTTCGAACCATTTGTCACTACCAACCCGCAAGGCCAGTGGATTGGGCTTGGTCTTTCCTCCACCTATGGCTTTGTGACCCAGCACGGCGGCATGCTCAGCGTCAGCACCGAGCGCGACCGTGGCACAACGTTCCGCATCGCGCTGCCCGCCGTCCCACCCGCCGGCTAGTCGCCGCAGCCCGCGCTGACCACAGGCGCTGTGGTATACTATTCCAAGCATCACCAATACTTTTCACGCATATACACGCCACAGAAGCCGTGTAGCATCTGCACCGATCCAATTGTGCGCTGCGCGCTGTGGCCGCCGAGGAGGCGCTATGGACTTCGAGTTAACCAGCGAGCAGCAGATGATTCGGCAGGCCGTGCGCGAGTTTGCCGAAGGCGAAATTGCCCCCCAGGCCGACATGTCGACGAAACCGGCGAGTTCCCTGCCGAAACGTTCCGCAAAATGGGGCAACTTGGCCTCATGGGCATTCCCTTCCCCGAAGAATATGGCGGCGCGGGCGCGGACAACGTCAGTTCAGCGATTGCCGTAGAGGAAGTGGCGCGCGCGTGTGGCTCCACGGCGCTGGCGTACTCGGCGCATATGGGATTGGGCAGCGCGCCGATCTTCATGTTCGGCAACGAAGAGCAGAAACAGCAGTTCCTCAAGCCAGCGGCCAGCGGCGACTACATGGCCGCCTTTGCGCTCACCGAGCCGCACGCCGGCTCCGACGCGGGCGCGACCCGCACGACCGCCCGGCTTGATGGCAATGAGTGGGTGATCAACGGCGCGAAGATGTGGATCACCAACGCGCCGGTGGCCGGGCACCTGATCGTCACGGCGGTGACCGACCCGGACAAAGGCAAGCGCGGGATCAGCGCAATCATTGTGCCGGGTGGCACGCCCGGCATGTCGTTCGGCAAGCACGAGCCGAAGATGGGTTTGCGCGGCTCGGTCAGCACAGCGATTGCGTTCGAGGACGTGCGCGTGCCAAAAGAGAATTTGCTGGGCGAGCGCGGCAAAGGTTTCGTGCAATTTCTGCAAGTGCTCGACGGCGGACGGGTCGGCATCGGAGCCATGTCAATCGGGCTGGCGCAAGCCGCGTTTGAGGCCGCCAGAGCCTACGCAAAGGAGCGCGAGGCGTTCGGCAAGCCGATTGGTGCGTACGAGTCGAGTGTCGAACATGATCGCCGACATGGACGTGGGTCTGGAAGCGGCGCGGCTGCTGGTATACCGCGCGGCATGGCTCAAAGACCAGGGCCGGCCCTATAGCCGCGAGGCCGCGATCGCTAAGCTGTACGCATCCGAGGTAGGCGAGAAAATCTGCCGCGACACTGTGCAGGTGTTCGGTGGCTATGGCTACAGCCAGGAATATCCGGTCGAGCGACTGTACCGCGACCAGCGCCTCTTGACGATTGGCGAAGGCACGTCCGAGATTCTGCGCATGGTGATCGGGCGGCACAACCTGGGCGAGATGGTTGGTGCTTGAGTTACGCGACCGTGGAGAGCAATGTATGCCCCACAACCTCGACAACCTCAAGCACACATTCGGCATGATCGCCGAGCAGTATGATGCAGCGCGGCCCGGCTACCCCGCCGCCGTTATAGATACTGTGCTCGCGCCGTTCGAAGCAGGAACGCCGCTGCACGTTCTGGAAATCGGCTGTGGCAGCGGGCAGGCGACGCGCTTGTTCGCTGAGCGCGGGCATGACATCGTTGCCACTGACCTCAGTGCAGACCTCGTCGCCACGGCACAGCAGCGTCTGGCTGCGTTTCCCAACGTGCGCTTTGCCACCGGCGCATTCGAAGAGCTTGCGCTATCCGACAGCGCGTTTGACCTTGTAATCTCGGCGCAGGCATTCCACTGGATCGATCCGGCGGTGGGACTGCCAAAAGCTGCACGCCTGTTGAAGCCGCATGGGCGGCTGGCGTTGTTCTGGAACTTCATTCAGTACGACGCAACGCCGCTGCTTCAAGCCGTGCGCGGCGCATGCGTTTCACATATGCCAGCATTTGCAGGCTGGCCAGACGCAAGCGTGGAGCAGTTCAACGCCTTTGCTAATTACTGGCGTGGCCTCTTGCAAGACTCCAGCAATTTCACGGATGTGGCCCAAACTGTGCATGCCTCGTCGCTGAACTACACGCCTGAACAGTTCCAGCACCTCATTAGGACATTCTCTTGGTTTCAAACACAGCCGCTCCACACTCGCACAGCCCTCCTCCAAGAAATCGCCATTTTACTTCCACAATCTGCTAAGATGTTAGTGTTGCCGGTACGAACATTGCTGCTGACGGCAACGCAATAGCTTCATGGGCATCATGTCAGGCTTGACATCCAGAAAGTTTATAGATAAACTATAGGAACAAATGAAACCAGAAAAGCACTCGCGCACGCGCAGCATAGCAGTGGTTGGCTGGCTGCGGCTGGCGCGAGTTTTTCAAAAAATTGACGCATTGTCGGCGCGGCTGTTTCAGCAGTACGGTCTGACGACGGCACAATTCGACGTACTCACCAAGCTCGGCGCATCGGCTGGCATGACGCAGCAGGAACTAGCCGCGTCGTTACTGGTCACCAAGGGCAATGTGTCGCAGGTGCTCGACCGGATGGAACAGCGCGGGCTGATTGTGCGGCGGCAGGAAGGGCGAACAAAATACCTGTTCCTTACTGAGCAGGGGCAGGCGCTGTTTGAGGCAGCTATGCCGCAGCAGGAAGCGCAGATCAACAAGCTTTTTACGATGCTCACACACGATGAGCAAGCACAGCTTGTGGGTCTGCTGCGAAAAATCGATCAGGGTTTGAGATAATTTTTCACGAAGTAGTTTAGCTATACATACTTTAGGACACCATGAATACGCCAACCAACTCGCACCATGGCCAGCCGGTGCTGGCGACCGGCGCGCCGCTTGAGCAAGCTCGCGCTGCCATGGTACTGATCCATGGGCGTGGCGCATCGGCGGAAGATATTTTGTCACTGGCAGCGGAGTTTGGCGCTGAAGATGTGGCCTACCTTGCGCCGCAAGCCGCCAACAGCACCTGGTACCCGAATCGCTTCATCGTGCCGCTGGCGCAGAACGAGCCGTGGTTTTCGTCGGCCATCACAACGCTCGACCGGCTGCTGGAACACGTCGCGGCGGCCCATTCCAGCCGAGCGGACGATTCTGCTGGGCTTCTCGCAGGGCGCATGCCTGGCGCTGGAGTATGCCGCGCGGCACCCGCAGCGCTACGGCGGCGTGGTGGCGCTGTCGGGCGCACTGATCGAGAACGGCGACCAGCCACGTACCTACGACGGCTCGCTGAACGGCACGCCGGTATTCCTCGGCTGTAGCGATGTGGACCCGCACATTCCCGCCGGGCGCGTGGAGCGCAGCGCTGATGTGCTGCGTAATCTCGGCGCAGCGGTAACATTGCAGATCTTATCCGGGCATGGGCCACACGGTGAACCGCGACGAGATTGCCCATGTGCAGGCGGTGCTTGCGGCATTGTGAGCGGACGGCAAGACTGTATTGTAGCGACGCTCCTTGCGGGCATCGTTTTGTGTGTATGAAACGCATCATACAGTTGACACCCACAAATACTCTGTTCTACGATACACTACACAGATAACGTTCTATAGCAATCCTAATCCGGTTGTAAATGTGGCAGATACATCCGAAGCTTTTGAAAATCGAAGGTGATCGTGTTGAGCGCTTCTTCAAACAGATCCGGTACCCGCTGAAAGTGTTCTTGGCAATGCTGCCAGTGCTTCCGTACCTACTGGTTTGCTTGCAGCCACACCCGTTCGATCGGATTTTGTTCGGGTGCATACGTCGCACATTGCATGCATGTGCGTGGCCAGTTCGCGCATGACTGCCCCCATGGCCCCCGGCCAGATACGCCCGTAGATTCCGCACGCCGCTGCTACGACGCACCATCCCAACCGATGATCAGCCGTTTCCCGGCGTACGACTGCCGCAGATACTCAACGCACACTCTTGTCCAGTCCGTCGTACCGGCCTCCCGTAGCATGACGATTAACGCACCACGGGAGGCATCGATCGCACCCGACCAGGGTTGGCGGTCGTGCTGCAACGCCGTGTTGAGCCGCATGACGAGACATCGTTATGGCCAACCACAAGCAGTTCTGCTCGGTACAAGATAATCAAGCCGAACAAACATTACAGTAGTATATTTCTGTGTTGCTGCTATATAGTCGGGATGATGGCCCCAATTCCAGAGATTCACCTCCATCACCTCCGTAGTCAACGGCAATGAAGGCTCGGTCTCCTTTGCTCAGAGTAGCAGCATCTGCATATTGGAGCCCGGTCGATCTCCATCCCAATAGTTTTAGTTCTGACGTATAACGTTTGAAGGCTTCAGGCGCAGGAAGTGTGCTGCCAACCAAAACCTGAATGCGACCGAAACTGCACGAGGAATCGATATTGCTCGTAAATGAAGAGTCATGCCAAGCCACTTGGTTCACATCGGCAATAGCCAGTTGCTCGTTGAGCAATGCTCGCACGCCTGTGCGAGCTTCTTCAATGTGATCAGCAGTGCAGCCAGGAATGGTGATCAATGACATGGTTGCGATACAGAGTTTAAGGAAGATCCGCATAGCAGTCTGCTCCGCAAGCACAGGAACTGACTCCAATTGTACTTGATCTTGGCTTTGTAAATGAGAGGCCGTATGATCAGTTTCTAACCAATCGACAAGAGCCATTCAAGTGTAATTGTGGTTCATTATGCGCCCGAACTAATAAATCTGCGGCTGCCTCCGTATATCATCCCTGTTTCCTTTGTTTCCTACTGCTATTGTATCGCATGGCAGAAGAATAAACGGTCGTCACCGCATATTATCTCCGCATGCACGGCATACGAGCGATCACTATCGCTTCCATGCCGTTATCGTCGCCGTGGCATCGCGGCCAGCGCCCGCCAGAGTAACGGTGCCAAACCGAGCCGCCCGCATGCTGCCAGCACGCGGTTCGCGCGGCCCGGCACGCACACAACCCGCCCGCGCTCCAGGCAGCGCAGCGATGTGCTGACAACGTCGGCGGCGCTCGCCCAGAACCGCTCCGGGAAGTACGACGGGTCGAAGTCCGCGAATGCGGCGGTATCATGGAACTCGCTGCGGGTGAGGCCGGGGCAGAGTGCCTGCACCCGCACGCCTGTGCCATGAAGCTCCAGTTGCAGCGTTTCTGAGAATGTTATCAGCGCGGCCTTGCTGGCGCAGTAGGCCGCGTGGCCGGGCGTTGGTACCAGCGCGCCCAAGGAGGACACGTTGATGATTGCGCCGTAGCGCGCGGCGAGCATGGACGGCAGCGCGGCGCGGCTCAGTTGAATGGTAGCATCGACGTGGAGCCGCACCATGTCCAATTCGCGCAGAATGTCGCTTTTTGCGAAGGGCGTGTTGGTGTCGACGCCGGCATTGTTGATCAGCATAGCGACCTGCGGCATGGCGCTGAGTCGCTGCGCCACGCGCTCGATCTCGTCTGGCTGTGCCAGGTCGGCCTGCCATGCCTCTGCCGAAATACCATGCCGCTCCTTGAGTTCCGCCGCAAGCCGTTCGAGCCGCTCTAAGCGCCGTGCGACCAGCACCAGCGACCAGCCGCGTGCGGCGAGTTGCCGCGCAAACTCCGCGCCGATGCCGCTCGACGCGCCGGTGATGAGTGCGGTGCGGGTGTTCTGGATCATGTAATTCTACAGAGAAACCCGGAAAAACCGGTGTATATAACCTGTCGGATGTGTGAGCGATATATAAAGAAATTCTTATGCACATCCGACAGGTTCATCTGGCTTACCTACCCAAGCTGCTCTAGTTCGTCCATGAGCTCGTCGAAGCGATCCATGGCGGCCTGGATCGGCTCCGGCGAGGTCATGTCCACGCCTGCATCGCGCAGCAGATCAATCGACGAGCGCGACGAGCCGCTGCTCAGGAAATTGAGGTAGCGGTCCACGGCTGGCTGGCCCTCGTTCAAAATCTGCTTGCTCAGCGCCAGCGCCGCCGACAGGCCGGTGGCGTACTGGTAAACATAAAAGTTGTAGTAGAAATGCGGAATGCGCGCCCATTCCAGCGCAATCTCGTCGTCCAGCGTTACCTCCGGGCCGTGGTAGCGCGCCACCAGATCGTAGTACGGCTTGCTCAGGCTGTCGGCGGTCAGCGGCTCGCCCGCTTCGGTACGGGTGTGCATGTCCAGCTCGAACTCGGCAAACATCGTCTGGCGGAAGATCGTCGTGCGGATGTCCTCAAGCTGCTTGACGATCAGCTCCTTGCGCAGATCGGGATCGTCGCGGTGCTTCAGCAGGTAGTCGGTCAGCAGCGCCTCATTCAGCGTTGAGGCGACCTCGGCCACAAAGATCGTGTAGTTGCCGTACACGAACGGCTGGTGCTTGCGCGTGAAGAACGAGTGCATCGAGTGACCGAGCTCATGCGCCAGTGTGAACATGTCGTCCAGCCGATCCTGGTAGTTCAGCAGAATGAACGGCGCGGTGGTGTACGAGCCGTCGCTGTACGCGCCACTCCGTTTGCCGACGTTCTCGTACACGTCGATCCAGCGGCTAGTGAACGATTGCTGGATCGCCGTGCCATAATCGGAGCCGAGCGGCTTGAATGCTTCCGCGACCGTTTCAGTCGCCTCAGGATATTTGACCTCAAACTCTTTGCCCGGTACCAGCGACACATACAGATCATAGATGCGCAGGTCGTCGAGGCCGAGCAGCCGTTTGCGAATGCCCATGTAGCGATGGAGGCGCGGCAGGTTCGCGTTGATGGTGGAAACAAGGTTGTGATATACCTCGACCGGAATGTCGTTTGGCTGAAGCGCGGCCTCCAGCGCTGTGCTGTAGTTGCGCAGTCGTGCGCCGACCACATGGCTGCGTACTTCGGCAGCCAGCGTTGTGCCGAGCGTGTTGCGCACACCCTGGAAGGAACTGTACAAACCTTTGAACGTGTCGCGGCGCACGCGGCGGTCCTTGCTTTCCATGTAGCGGCCATAGCGGGCATGCGAAAGCTCGACCGGCTTGCCGTTTTCGTCCTCAATCGTTGGGAACTTCAGATCGGCGTTGTTCAGGATGTCGAAAATCTCGCCCGGCGCGCGGGTCACATCGCCGAACTGCGCCATGACGTTTTCCACTTCGGCGGAGCGAATGTGGGCGCGCTGGCGGGCCAGTTGTTCCAATGCGTAGGCGTACACCTGAAGCCCTTGCTCCTCGCGCTGCCATGTGGCGAGTGTGTCTTCAGGAATCGCGAGAATCTCCGGGTCCAAGAATGCCAGCGCGGCGGAAATCTGCGCGACAAACGAGCCAGCCTGGCTTCCGAGCACCTGCCCTGCCGCATCGGTCGTATCGGAGTCCTGGCGGCGGCTGGCGTACACGTAAATCTGCCACAGCGCGCTGCTCACATCATCGCGGAGCTTGAGCGCGCGCAGCAACGACGCCGCGCTTTCGCCGAGCGTGCCTTGCAGCCCGGCAATCTCCGGCAGCATCGCTTCGACGCGAGCAATATCTTGCTCCCATGCCGCGTCGCTCGGGTAAATGGTTGACAAATCCCAGGTAAATTCTGCGGGCATCTCGTTGCGGCGCGGCACATTTGTTGTTTCAGTCATGGAAACCTCCATTCCGCATGTGCGGATAATGTTCTTTTGAACCATCTAATTCGTGGATTGTACCACGGCAATGATATGGCAGTATCGTGCCAGCGAAGGAGATACGGCGCTATGTGATCGTGGTTGACACACGACGGTGCTATTATGTCGCTGTCATGAACAACGATAAAGGAGAGTGCAATGCGGCTGGCAATCAATGTGCCGAATTTTGGCCCGTTCGGTGATGCGCGGGCGATGGCGGAGCTTGCGCGCGAGGCTGAAACAGTGGGTTGGGATGGCTTCTTCATCTGGGACCACGTGCTGTGGACCGCGCCGCGCAACCAGCCGGTTGCCGACCCGTGGGTGACGCTTGCTGCGATGGCCATGGCAACTACGCGCATCACGCTTGGCCCCATGGTTACGCCGCTGCCGCGCCGCCGTCCGTGGCAGGTCGCCCGTGCCGCCACCACGCTCGACCATCTTTCGGGCGGGCGGCTGGTGCTTGGCGTTGGACTCGGCGGCGACTGGTTCGGCGATTATTCGCGCTTCGGTGAGTCGCCTGACCAGAAGCGGCATGGCGCGATGCTCGACGAGGCGCTCGATGTGCTTCAGGGCTTGTGGAGCGGCAAGCCGTTCAGCTATGCGGGTGAGCATTTCACAATCAAAGATGTGCAGTTCTTGCCTCAACCAACGCGGCCAATTCCAATTTGGGTAGCGGGCGTGTGGTCGGGCACGAAGCCATTTCGGCGGGCAGCCAGGTGGAATGGCGTCGCGCCAATCGCGCATGGCGAGAACGCGACAATCCAGCCGGATGATGTGCGCGCCATGCTGGCGTACATTCAGCAGCATCGTGAGGGTGACGCACCGTTCGAAGTGGTGCTGAGTGGGCCGCCGCTGCAATCTGAGCAATACGCCGCCTATGCTGACGCGGGCACGACGTGGTATCAGGATGGCTTTACGGCGGAAGACAGCGTTGAGAAGGTGCACGAACACATCCGGCGCGGGCCGCCAAAGGTGTGAGCCACAGAGAACACAGAGGACTCAGAGATTCCTCAGGAATCTCTGAGTCCTCTGTGGCTTTTAAGGGATTAGTCTTGAATCCGAGTCTTCATCCAGGGATTGGAGTTGTGGAAGTCGCTAATCGCATTGCCGGGGCCGTTCACCTCATCAAGCGCCTTCTGGTCCTCGTCGCTCAGCGACTTGTCGAGAACTGCCAGGTTGTCCTGGAGGTGCTCCATGGTGCGCGGGCCAATGATCGGCGCGGTGACGCCGGGCTGATCCTTGACCCACAGCAGCGCCAGTTGGCTGGCCGTCATGCCCTTGGCTTGCGCCAGCTTGGTGAGCTGCCGGGCGGCTTCCACGCCCTTCTCGGTGATCCGGTCGGTGAAGGCGCTGCCGCTTTGGCGGGCCGCCCGCGAGCCTTCTGGTGCGCTTAAATCATTGTAGCGCCCGGCCAGGATGCCACCGGCCAACGGCGACCATGGCAGCAAACCAAGGCCATATTTCTGGCACAGCGGCACCAATTCATTCTCAATGCGCCGGTCGAGCAGATTGTACGGCGGCTGCTCGGTAATGTAGCGCGCCAGGTTTTGCTCGGCACTGATCATCAGCGCTTCCATGACCATCCAGGCCGGGTGCGTCGAGCAGCCGATGTAGCGCACTTTGCCGGAGCGCACCAGATCGTCGAGTGCGCGCAGCGTCTCATCCTGCGGAATGGTGAGCGATGGACGGTGAACCTGATACAGATCGATGTGGTCGGTCTGCAAGCGCCGCAGCGAATCGTCGCAGGATTTAATGATATGGTAGCGCGAGTTGCCGCGATCGTTCGGCCCCGGCCCCATTTCGCCATGCACTTTGGTCGCCAGCACCACGCTGTCGCGCTTGCCATCGCGGGCCAGCGCCTTGCCAACCACGCGCTCGCTTTCGCCCTTGTTGTAGACGTTGGCGGTATCGATGAAGTTGATACCTGCTTCCAACGCCGCGTCGATGATGCGGATCGAATCGTCCTCGTTGGTTGGGCCACCGAAGTTCATCGCGCCCAGGCAGAGCGGCGATACTTGCACACCGGTGCGTCCCAGTGAACGGTACTCCATTGTTTCCTCCTTATCCCAAATCCAAGAATATCTTTGTCATGTTGAGCGAAGCGAAACATCTCAGCGAGATACAACGAGATGCTTCACTTCGTTCAGCATGACAGTGGGACATGCTCAATAAGCAACGATAAGAGCTACGAATAAAAGTCGGTAAAGCCCTCGCTGTCCAGCCGCTCCAGCATGCGTCGCACCTTTTCCGCCGAAGACGGGAACGGCCCGCGCGCGACCTGCTCCGGCTTGACGGCGGCAGCGCGGTTCCAGACACTTTGCGGCATGCCCAGCAGCAATTCTAACAAACTCGTCAAGGCACGACGCAGGCGTGGAGTGTCTTCGCCGCGCAGTTTGGGCAGAATCTTTTGCCGAATCTGCTGATCGAGCGCCTGATTGGCAGGCAGCACGCCGCGCGCTTGCTCGATGTAGCGCAGCATTTCCGAGACGGTGCGGTAGCCGAACGGCTGCCCGGCACGCGTCACAATCTCGTGAATCTGGTTGATCGTTTGCCATGCCGCCTCGTCAATCGCGCCACGGTAGCTCTGCCGGAACGCTGCTAGGTCTACGTCCGTCAACTCGATCACGTTGGCACGATCGAGCAGTTTGTCAGAGAGCGTATGCGTGCTTTCATCTACATTGACCGTGCCAGTGATGCGTATATTCAGCGGCAAGCGAAACGGATTCTGAAGCGTCTCGCCAGTCGTGCTTTCGACGGTCGCGCCCGGCACACCCAGGTCGATCTCATGATCTTCGGTTTCCAACGCCGAGAGAATCGGCGCAAGATAATATTCCGGACGCGCCAGATTCATCTCATCCAGACACACGAAATAAGGCGTGGCCGGGTCGGCGGCGGCGCGCAGGAGGAAACGCAAGAATGGCGTCGGATGAAACGTACTGGTCAGCGCATTATAATAGCCCAGCAGGTCGCGGGCGTTGTGCCAGTCCGGCTGCACAGCAACCAGCAAATAATGCTCGTTCTGCTGCCCAGACGGCATGTTGTACACTGCATCGGCGTACAGTCGGGTCAGCCGGGTTTTGCCGGTGCCGGAGATGCCGGGCAAAATGACCAGCGGTTTGGTTTGCAGCGCGACATGGTAGGCGCGGATCAGCGCCTCGTCCAGCGCGAAGCCGCGAGCACGTACTCGCTCCACAATCGTCTCGATTGGCGGCTGTGCCGTTTGCCCGTACACGGCGCGCTGTTCGCGCAGCAAGGCCGCGCCAGTCGGCTCCAGCGCCTCGGCCTGCTCCATGATCGCTTCGTTAAACGGAAACAGCGCCAGCACGTCCTCAATGATCTGCGTAGCGAAGCCCGGCTGCTGCACGCGCTCGTCGTCCCACGAATACGCAAAACCGGCCAGCAGGTAGGCCGACCCGCGCGCCGCGACATAGCGGTCGAGCCAGATTTCATGTGTGATGCTGGCCGCTGGCCGTTGGACGACGGGATCTTGCTCCAGCAGGTCAGATTGCCCTTTATCAATGATTTCGTCCGTCGTTCGGCGTCCGTCGTCCTTCGTCCTGCGGCGCGGCTCTGCAAAGCGCACGTCGTTCATGCGCTCCACCAGCGGCTGCCACACCACGCGCTGATCTTCCCACACATGCCGCAGGTCGTTCTTGCGCGGGCGCAGCAATTGCTGCGCCACAATGATGCGCCGCTCCTCGCCGCTGACAACGATGTAGATGCCGCAGCCACGCGGCGGGCGGTCAAGGGCGACATGGTACTCATCGATTGGCGCGCGCTCGCCCGCGCCGCGGTTGACGTAACGCTGGCTTTTGAAACTAAGCTCGTACAGCGGCCACTCATGCGGAAAGCGGCGGGCACCTTCCGGTTGCAGCGCCTCGGCCAGCGCCAACAATGCGGGATGCAGCCGCTCCTGCACTGCCGCCCAGCGCTCGGCGACGCCCGCCTCCAGCAATGCGCTGAGGATTTCAGGAGTGAATCCAGGAAAAGGTGTGGTGGGCGTGCTCATAATATTTCGCTGCTAGTCAGCAGCCGATGATTGTTCTTCAACATCTTCTGGTAATTGCCGAGCAAGCGGCAAAGAAATCGTAAACGTGCTGCCCTGGCCTTCCTCGCTCGTCACAGAAACAGTGCCGCCATGCAGACCAACAATCTCTTTTACCACGTACAGGCCAATACCCATGCCGCTAATATGCTGCGGATCGACATTGTGCGCGCGGTAAAAGCGGCTGAACAGCAAAGGCATTGAGTCAGCAGGAATGCCAATGCCTTGATCAACGACGGAAACATGCGCTTCAGTGCCACATTGGTGCAGATTAATGCAGACTATGCCGCCATCCGGGCTGTATTTGATAGCATTTTGTACAAGGTTTTGAAGTACCTGTTCAAGCCGCAATTCATCGCCAAGAATGACGAGCTGCTTGTCGGTGCTTTCACATTCAAGGACGTGATGTTCCTGCGCAGGTTGCACTTCTTCAATCAGGCGGCGCACCAGGGCATGCAAATCCACCGGTCGCCGCTCGATGCTGAGTTGCCCACTTTGAATGCGCGAAAGATCGAGCAACGCGCTGACAAGCTTGCTCAGGCGGCGCGATTGGTCGGAGATGACATGCAGTGCCCGCAACTCGCGTTCGCCAAACGAACCATTCTGACGCGAGCGGCGCTCCAGCAGCTCGGCATAGCCCAGCAACGAGGTCAGCGGCGTTTTGAGTTCATGCGATGCTAATGACAGGAACTGGTCGCGCATGCGAATGGCATTCTGTGCTTCCTCATACAACCGCGCATTATCAACTGCAATGGCTGCGCGGCGGGCCAGTTCTTCGACTAATGTAAGATCTGCCGGGCCAAACTGGCGCTGCGGCGTGTTCGCCATGAGTGAAAGCGCGCCGATGGTACTCCCGCGCGAAATGAGCGGCACCGTCATGGACGATGTCATGTTAAGCTGCCGGAGCATCGCCAGTTGCTCGTCGGTAGGTGAGAAGCTGCGGAGCCGCTCTTCGTCTACTGTCGGCGTAATTTCTGGCTGCCCGGTGCGGATGACCTCTGGCGTGCCAACATGGCTGTTGGAATCGAGCGGCCAGCGGCGCTCTAGCTCCCACAGCAGCCGGGCCTTTTCCTCGTCAGGATGAGCCACAGTGAGTAGATGAATCGATCCATCTTCTTCCACCATGTGAATGGTGCTGAAATCGGCCAGTGCCGGCACCAGCAGGCGCGACAGGCTCGCCAGAGTCTGTTCATAATTGAGCGATGACGACAGCACGGCACTTGCCTCGGCCAGAAACGCCAGACGCTGCTGCGCTACTGTGGCGGCGCGGTGGGCACGCTGCTCGGCCTCGTACAGGCGCGCGCGCTCCAGGCTCTGAGTGCATTGATCAGCCAAGGCGATCATGAACGACTGCTCTTCCATGCCGAAGCGCTGCGGCGTGGCAAAGTTAAACTGCATGATGCCACTCACCTGCTCCTCAGTACCAAGCGGCAGTGTCACGAACGCTTGATGTTTTGTGAGCATGTGCGGAGCGAGCTGTGGATAGCGCTCCGTCATATCGTGAAGCGAGTGAATAAAAACCGGCTTGCCGGTTTTCAATACATCGCTGATCGGTGTTGCAATGTCTTCATAATGACGGACCCAATACTCAAGCACCTTTGGATCATGCCCGGTCGATTGCACAATTTGTAATGCGTCGTCCTTTGCGGGAAGCAGCACCAGCACACCAGCCGCCGCGCCCATCGACTCGACGCCCTGCGTCACTACTACATGCGCTACCTGGACTGGCGTGAGCACCTTTGCCAGCGCGGCAGTGATCATCTGAAGCTTGCTGGTGCGCCGCGCCGACTCTTCAGCCCGCTGGCGCGACTGTTGGGCGGCAGCGTACAATCGAGCGTTGTCTACGGCCAGCGCCACACGGCTGGCAAGCTGCTCAGCGACTGCCTGATCTGAAGTATCATAGTGGCGGCGCGCAGTGCTCGAAACGAACGAGATAGCCCCGATGATCCGTCCGCGTGTAAGCAGTGGCACAACCATCGCACAAGCATTGGACAGCGGTATATGCATTGCCTCGCGCGGCACATGCCGCGCAAGCGCCTCTGCCAGCATGGGCGACAGCTCGGCCATGATCTCCGATTTACCTGTGCGAAGCACGCGCTGGACAACGCTTGTTGAATCAGGATCCAGGGATGTATGAGTGCTGGACGATGGCGCGAGGAACGGCTCGTTGTGTTCGTTGAGGTAGGCAACGGCCAGTGTCGACACGCTGTTGTTTGCGCCGACCATGTCGACCATGCAAAAGTCAGCGAGCTTTGGCACGGCTAGCAGCGCAACGCGGCGAAGCGTCTGCTGGTAGTCAAGCGAGGTGGACAGCAGGTCAATTGCTGTGGCAAGGATACGGCGCTGATCTTCATTGCGCTTGCGCTCACTCGTATCGCGCAGTACCAGCACCGCGCCGGTGATAGCATTGCGCTGATTGTAAATCGGCGCGCTGCTATCTTCCACCATGTGTTCGTGACCATTGCGCGCAATCAACACGCTTTGACTGTTGATGGTGCTGGTGTCTCCCTCGCGCAGCACTTTGGCTAACGGGTTTTCGAGCGGCTGGCGTGTCTGCACCTGCACAAACTGCAACACAGCGCCGATGTCTTTACTCAATACTTCATCATTGCTCCAGCCAGTGAGCGATTCGGCAACACGGTTCATGAACATGAGGCGGCCGTGCGCATCGGTTGCAATCACACCGTCACCAATGCTGGCAAGGGTTGTAGCATAACGATCACGCTCAGCATGCAACGTTCTGAGCGAACGGAGACGCGTTTCGCTCAGCATGCTAATCAATGTGCCTTCGAAGAGAAACAGCGCTGGTCGGAACTGGTTTACTATGTTGCTGATGGTAAATGAAAAGCGCGGTTCGATAATGAAGTATTCTATCAAAAAGCTGGCGAGCAGGGTGGCAAACAAACCTGGCCCAAACCCGCCATACCATGCACTGAAGAATCACCGCGCCAAAAAGCAGCAGAAATGGGCTATCAAAGCCCACAACCGGCGCAAGCAAGAAATGGAGCAATAGCATCCCGCTGACGGCCACCACTGCTATGCCATAGGTTATCAGCGCAGAACGTCGTGCGCTTGTGCTCATCAAAGACCTTCTGTACCCATCAGATGGACGAAACATCCTGCGCCTGAATGCCGCTTGCATCTATGACACACACATATTGCGCCATGTGCTCAGCAATGTACGTCCTTCTATCGTAGCACATACATCGCGGTTATGCTGTATCTGTGTGGCATATCTATGTAAATTATTATAGCACGAGCGCTTTGTGTGAATAGGTGTACATATGTTCTATTTTTATCGCAAAATTTGCAAAAGTATGGTATAATAAACATACATATGGAGGGCAATGTTGAGCGTTCAGAAGCCGAAAAATGTCACTTTGGTAGAAATATTAAGCGATGGATACCGGGCTGTCAACCGACAGCCCTGGTTAGTGCTCATCCCGGTTGTATTCAATCTCTACCTCTGGTTTGGTACGCAGCTTTCATTTGCGCCACTTATTAGCGATTGGCAGTCCACAGTGCAGGCACTGCAACAGGCACAAAGCTCGCCGTTTGGGTCGGGGCTAAGCGCGGAAATGCAGCAGCAATCAGCGCAGCAGTTTGCGCTGGCGAGCCAGCTTGACATGCGGCAGCCGCTCGCTATTTTCAACTACATTCCGACGACGATCTACGTGCTTGGCTCGCTTGGATTGGCGGGCGGTGGCCTTGGTGTTCCATTGGTGCAGGCGCTGCCCCTGACGTTGGACAGCCAGCGCAATGCACTTCAGGTGCAGCATCTCGGCGGCGCACTGCTGGCGTTTCTGCTGCTTAATGTACTTGTGCTGCTGTTAAGCGCGGCGTTTCTCACCATGGTTGCCGAGGCCGTGCGTGGTGAGCGGCTGGCTCCAGCCTTGTGGCTGCAGCGGCTTGCGCGGGCCACGCGCTCGCTCTTTGGCTATGCGGCACTGCTGATCGGGGCGGCCATACTGCTTGGGCTTCCGGTTTTGGTCATTGCCGGGCTGCTGCTGGCACTGAGTCCAGTGCTGGGCGCATTTGCGGCGCTGTTGCTGGTCATAGCATGGTTTTGGGCAAATGTCTATCTTGGCTTTGCGTTGGAAGCGATCGTGATCAGTGGCATTGGGCCGTTGCGGGCGCTGCATGCCAGTTTCAACATTGTTCGACGTAACTTTTGGAGCACGCTGCTCTTTCTGATATTGCTGCTGGTGATCGCCGTTGGAACAGGCATCATTTGGCAGGCAGTTGCGGCAGCGGCGTCAACGGCGGGGTTGATTATCGCCATCATTGGCAGCGCCTATATCTGCTGTGGCCTGGTGGCGGCGCGCATGGCGTTCTATCGTGAACGCCTTCATCGTTGGCAGGTGGCTGTTGACGGCGTGCGTGGCGCGCCGCGTATATCGCCGCCTCAGTAGTAGGGTTAATACATTTAGCACGAGTGAGAAAACGAATGACAACAGTGATCCCAACAGTAGAAGATATGTCATATGACGAGAGTCAGATCCAGGTGCTTGAGGGCATGGAGGCCGTGCGTAAGCGGCCAGGCATGTACATTGGCCCCACGGATGTCAACGGCTTGCACACCATGGTGCGCGAGGTCGTCGATAATTCCGTCGATGAGGTCATGGCGGGCCGTGCCACCACTGTCACCGTAGTCATTCATAAGGATGGCTCAGTCACTGTCTCCGACGATGGTCTGGGCATTCCGACCGGCGTTCATCCCAAGATGGGGGTGAGCACATTGCAAGTCGTCATGACAGTGCTTCATGCTCGGCGGAAAGTTCGGCGACAAAGGCTATAAAGTGTCGTCGGGGCTGCATGGCGTTGGCGTGTCGGCGGTGAATGCATTGTCAGAATGGATGCGCGTGGAAGTCCACAACGCCCGTGATGGCAAGCGCTATGTCCAGGAATATCATGCCGGCGTGCCGGTGGCGGATGTGAAAATCATCGGCAAGACCGACAAGCGTGGAACTGTTACCACCTTCATGCCGGACACGACGATTATCCAAACGCTTGACTATAATTTCAAGACGCTGGCGCAACGCTTCCGCGAGATGTCGTACCTCAACAAAGGCTTGCGTTTCCACTTTGTGGACGAGCGCGACGACAATGAAATGAATTTCTACTTTGAGGGTGGTGTGCAGTCATATGTGCGGCATTTGAACAAAGATAGAAATGTGCTCCACAAACAGCCGTTTTATGTTGATCGGATTGCAGATGATGTGGCAGTTGAGATCGCGGCGCAATATACTGAGTTATTCGATACCGATTTCAGTCTACGCGTTTGCCAACGGCATCAACAACACCGACGGCGGCGCGCATGTGTCGGGCTTCCGCACCGCATTGACTCGCGTGGTCAACAACTACGCTCGCTCGAAAAATCTGCTCAAGGACAACGAAGCCAACCTGACCGGCGACGATGTACGCGAAGGTCTCACGGCGGTGATCAGCGTGAAGCTGCGCGACCCACAGTTTTCATCGCAGACCAAGGAGAAGTTGGTCAGCCCGGTGGCGACTGGCGCAGTGGCGACGGTGTTTGCGGATGGGTTCCAAACATGGCTGGAAGAGAATCCAGGCGACGCAAAACGCATTATCGAGAAATGTGTGTCGGCGGCGCGTACCCGCATGGCCGTGCAGAAAGTGCGCGAGACAGCTCGCAAGAGCGCCATGGATGGCTTTTCGCTGCCGGGCAAGCTGGCCGACTGCTCCGATACCAATCCGGCTCGCTGTGAACTGTACGTGGTCGAGGGCGACTCCGCTGGTGGCAGCGCCAAGCAGGGCCGTGACCGGCGCTTCCAGGCCATCCTGCCGCTGCGTGGCAAGATCTTGAACGTGGAAAAGAGCCGCCTCGATAAAATGCTTTCGAACAACGAGGTGCGGGCGCTGATCACGGCGATTGGCGCAAGCGTGGGCGACCAGCTTGACATTAGCAAGCTGCGTTATCACCGCGTGTTCATCATGACCGACGCTGACGTAGACGGCAGCCACATTCGCACGCTGCTCTTGACGTTCTTCTTCCGCTACATGCGCCCGCTGATCGCGAATGGCCACCTGTATATCGCGCAGCCACCGCTGTATCGCCTCGAGCACAACAAAGATGTCCGCTATGTCTACTCCGACCGTGAGCGTGATGAGTGGCTGTCGAAGCTAGCGGAATCGCAACGTGACAAGGTCAAGACTCAGCGCTACAAGGGTCTCGGTGAGATGAACGCCGACCAGCTGTGGGAAACGACGATGAACCCCATGAACCGCATTGTGCAGCAGGTGACGATCGAGGACGCTCAGCAGGCCGACGAGACGTTCACCATGCTCATGGGCGACCTGGTGCCGCCACGCAAGCGCTTCATTCAGACGCATGCAATCGAGGTCAAGAATCTGGACGTGTAAGTTACATTGATACGAAAGCGAAGGCACGAGGCCATCTGATGGTTTCGTGCCTTTTGTGTATAATGAGATGGACATGCTAAGGAGGTTGCTATGACCGTTGCCGAACGCTGGACGACCGCTGACCTCGCCCGCTTCCCAGACGACGATGGCTTGCGCTATGAAATTATTAACGGAGAGCTGCACGTCTCAAAAGCTCCTAATTGGTATCATCAAGTTGTCGCCGAGCGACTTGCGCGAGCGCTTGGGAACTGGAATGATATGAGTGGTGGCGGCGAGGTCGTCAGCACGCCTGGTATCATCCTTATTGACGAGGATAACTTGATACCCGACGTCATTTGGATTAGCAATGAGCGACTTGCGACGGCGCTTGGATCGGACGGAAAACTCCATGAGCTACCAGAGTTGATCGTCGAAGTGCTATCGCCAGGCATTGCCAACATGCGCCGTGACCGTGAGGAAAAGCTAGACGTGTATGCACGCCATGACGTGCAGGAATATTGGATCGTCGATTGGCCGCAGCGTACATGTGAGGTGTACCGCCGCGATGGAGATACACTGAGACTGGTTGAAACGCTCAGCAACGATAATGTGTTACGTTCGCCGTTGTTCATGGGATTCGAGCTTATGGTTGCGGCGCTGTTCGTCGGCATGCCGAGGGGATAAGATGATGGCTCAGGTCGGATGTTGATGGTCATGTTCTTGGTGATTTTGGTGCGCTTTGCGGCAAAATTATTTCTTCTATAACGATACGCTACGCCACGCTCTCGCTCAGCAATATTGAGATTTTGGTCAACAGGCGTTGAAAGTTGATTGGCTTGGTCTCGAAATCGTCGCAGCCGGAGATCAGCGACTGCTCACGATCATGCGATGACACGAAAGCGGTCAGCGCAATGATTGGAATGTGAGCGGTTTGCTCGCATGCCTTGATGTGGCGTGCCACCTGCCAGCCATTCAATATCGGCAGCCCCACATCCACCAGCACAAGATCAGGCTGCTCGGACTCGATTATGGATATGCCATCAATACCGTTTGTAGCCGTTACAATGGTGTGGCCTTCCCAGACGAGCCGCCGCGCGATCATTTCACGATTGAGTGCATCATCTTCAATAACAAGTATCTTTGTCATGTGCCTTCTCCAGCGAGCAGGTTGTGATAGGTGCGCATGGCCAACTGTTTATGGTATAGACGTTGCTACCTAAGCATGCGTTTCAAGGCTATTCATCTGTACATCGCTCAGATTATATAAAACATGCTCATGGCCATAGCGAGCAAAAATAAGCAAGACGTTATGTGTATTCTATGTTAAAAATGGTCTCTATTTGATTGCCGTTCGTTGCCAACCTCTTTTCAGTATAATATTATTGGACAATTGCGTGTGAACGGTGGACGTTGCGGGCATATCATAGGCGTGAACTTGTGATAGGCGTATACTGTGCATACATGTATACGAGCAATAATGATTGCTATATGTTGCCGCTATCTACACTGCTCATCGTCGTTGGCATGAGTATAGAGGAGTGAACCTTCATGACCGAAACCCTTAGCGCCACAAATCCGCTCCGCGTTGGGCTGCGGATGCGGCGAACACCTGCGCCATGCACAATGGTTATTTTTGGTGCAACAGGTGATCTTACACACCGTAAACTGGTGCCTGCGCTGTACAACTTGCAACGCGAGCGCCTGCTGCCGCCCGGTTTCAGCGTGGTTGGTTTTGCGCGCCGCGATTGGAGTGATGATTATTTCCGCGATACGCTGAAACAGAACCTTTCTGATTATTCGCGCAGTGGTCTTGACGAACAGCTGTGGAACAGCTTTGCCGAAGGATTTAGCTACAACCGCTCAACATTCGACGACCCGGAAGGCTACCGTGCGCTGTCCAAGCGCCTGGATGAATTGGACGAGCAGCGCAGCACTGGCGGCAATCGGCTGTTCTATTTAGCGACACCGCCCGAATCATACCCGACAATTATCGAACACATTGGCGCGGCTGGTTTGAACCATTCGCCCAATGGCGGATGGACGCGCATTATCATCGAGAAGCCGTTTGGACATGATCTCGACAGCGCTCGCGAACTGAATGATATCGTTCACAAGGTGTTCGATGAGTCGCAGGTTTACCGCATCGACCATTACCTTGGCAAGGAAACGGTGCAAAATATTCTGGTGTTTCGCTTTGCCAATGGCATCTTCGAACCGATTTGGAACCGGCGCTATGTGGAGCATGTGCAGATCACGGTCGCTGAAAGCGTCGGTGTGGAGGGGCGCACCAATTATTACGAGCATTCCGGCGCGTTGCGCGACATGGTGCAGAATCACCTGATGCAGTTGCTGACGCTGACGGCCATGGAGCCGCCGGTTGGCTACCAGGCTGACTCAGTGCGCGATGAGAAAGTCAAGGTGCTGCGGGCCATTCGCTCGATTGCGCCAGAAGAGGTCGAGAAGTACACCGTGCGCGGGCAATATGGCCCTGGCACGGCCAATGGCGAGGCGGTGCCGGGCTACCGCGAGGAGGAAGGCATCGCGCCTGACTCGCAAACCGAAACGTTTGTGGCCATGCAGCTTTCAGTGGAGAATTGGCGCTGGGCAGGCGTGCCTTTCTTCCTGCGCACCGGCAAGCGGTTGCCCAAGCGCGTGAGCGAAATTGCTATTCAATTCCGCTCTGCGCCGCTCATGCTCTTTGACAATAGCGTGATGAGCAATTTTGATCCAAACATGTTAGTGATTAAAATTCAGCCGGACGAAGGTATTACGCTGCGCTTCAATTCCAAGGTTCCGGGCCAGGTCAACCAGATTCGCCCGGTCTCCATGGACTTCCGTTACAACGCAGCATTTGGCGTTGAATCGCCAGAAGCCTACGAGCGGCTGCTGCTGGACGCCATGCTCGGCGACTCGACGCTGTTCACCCGCAGCGACGAGGTTGAGGCATCATGGTCGCTGATTACGCCGATCCGCCATGGCTGGGACGCGCTGCCAGCGCCGTCGTTCCCGAACTACGAGGCCGGTACATGGGGACCAGCCGCTGCCGACCAGCTTATCGAGCGGTATGGCGCGAAGTGGCGTCGTCCGTAGCGGAAAGCAGCGCAAGGCTTTGTTTGCAACCTTCCGCGCGTTTACCGAAGATGGTAAACCTATAGAATACAGAGTAACTATATGTCACATCCAGTTGCTTTAGCAGTGCTCGGCAAGCCGCGAGCTATCAATGTGCGCGCAATCGAGCAGGAACTTTCTGAACTTTGGAAGCAGGCACAGGCTGGCGATCCCGATGCTATCACGCGGGTCTGCGTGCTGAATTTGGTTGTTGGTGTAGCCAATAACGATGTGGCCAACCATGTGACTAATGTAATCTCGCACCTCACGGACCGTTACCCCAACCGTGCTATTGTGGTTCAGGTTGCGCCAGAAGCGCAGGAAGCGTCGTTGGACGCGTGGGTACAGGCGCATTGCCAGGTGCCTGGTCCAGACCGGCGGCAGGTTTGTTGTGAGCAGATCACTGTGACGTCACAGGGCGAGACCTCGGCGCAAGTGGCTGGCATTGTGTTGCCATTGCTTGTGCCGGATGTGCCGGTGGTGCTCTGGTGGCCGCACGGCGAGCCATTTCAATCGCCCGTGTTCGAACGGCTCTGTGCTTTTGCCGACCGCGTCATCATAGATTCGGCGACGTTCGCGCACCCGGTGCATGATGTGAACGCGATGGCAGAATTGCTGGATCATGATCACGCAGTCAGTGATCTTGTGTGGGGGCGGCTGACATCATGGCGCGAATTGACGGCCCAGTTTTTTGATGCTTCGACGAGGCAGCCGCTACTTAACCAGATTACGCGCGTAACGATTGAATACGCGGCGCCATCTGGCACGCCTGTGAATCGATCTGCGGCGTTGTTGCTGCTGGGCTGGCTGGCATCGCGCCTGGGATGGACACCCGCCGGGTCAGCGCAAGTAGCGGACGGCGTGACGACGTTGGCATTGCAGCACAGCAGCGGCCAACCAATCGAGGCGACGCTGCGCTCAACTGACTTGTCCGACGCTGATGTTGGCATGCTCACGACGATGGTGTTGGAGGCCCCGCAAGCACGCTTCAGTATCACTCGAAAAGGCGCGTCCGATTGGGCCACTGCACAGTCGCAGGTGCAGGGCCGTAAACCGCTGCAACATGGCGTGCGGCTCGAGCAGCCAAGTGAGTCTGAATTGCTAGGCGAGGAGTTGCGCCTGCTGAAGCATGACGAAAACTACAAAGCAGCATTTCGTTTAGGGGTTCAGATGCTTCGGTAGTGTAGGAATAAGTAGGGATGCCATATATAGCTTCCCTACTGCAAATCTTTCTACTGAACAGGTTTGGTGGCGCGGACAAAGGTACTGGCGAATCGCTCGACCACTGCGCGGGCTGTTTCGCGGTCCAGGCCCTGCGACCAGCCGACCAGATTCGCCGGCACGTCCTCGAAGCGGTAGCGGCGGGTGATCTCAAGCTCGACGTCGGTAAAGCCAGCCTCCTCCAAACCAGCGCGATATTCTTCGTCGGTGAGTGCGCCTGCAATGCAGCCCGCCCATGACGAAAAGTCCCGGTGCATCGCAGTTGTGTCCTCAACACCTTTCGGCAGCCCGCCATGAATCACGATGTCCGACACCGCGAACCGCCCGCCCGGCTTGAGCACGCGAAAGGCTTCATGGAGCACCGGCGCCTTGTCAGCAGCCAGATTGATCACGCAATTCGATACAATAACATCAACGCTGTTGTCAGGTAGCGGGATGGCTGCGATATCGCCCTTGAGAAAGGCAACGTTCGATGCGCCGGCTTCTGCGGCGTTGTGCTGCGCGAGTTCCAGCATCGAGTCGGTCATGTCGACGCCATAGGCGAATCCGGTCGGGCCGACGCGCCGTGCGGAGAGCAGGACATCGATGCCGCCGCCGCTGCCGAGGTCGAGCACCGTTTCGCCAGCGTGCAATTCGGCCAACGCTGTCGGGTTGCCACAGCCAAGCGAAGCCAGCGCGGCTTTGAGTGGTAGTCCGTCAAGCTCATCGATGTCGTACAGGTTAGTTGTAATTGCATCGCTACCGCTGTTGCCACCACAACAGCTTGTGCTGCAACAACCCGCATCGCTCGCCAGCACTTCAATGGCAATCGCGCCGTAGCGCTGCCGTACCGCTTCGGTGATCGACTGATCGGCATTCACCGCATTCGTCGTGCCGCAGCAGTCTGTGCCGCAGCACAGAGTCTGCTGTTGAAAGAACTGTAAGTTGATTTGTTTCCGTGGACATGTAGCCTCCTTGTGATATGCGCTTCATTGAGATAGACGCAATCACGTTAAAAAGGACGCATGCTAGCAGTCGCAGTCGCCATGCGTGCAGCAGTCACAGCGCGGCTGATAATCGATGATTGCACCCCGCAGGTCGAACTCGAAATGGCAGCAATCCAGCAGCATCTGCTTCAGCATGTGTCGCGCTCGCTGCACCCGCGATTTCGAGCCGGACAGCGAAATGCCCAGCCTCTCAGCCAATTGCTTCTGCGTCAGGCCTTCGTATTCGGTAAGCACAAGTGCCTCTCGGTAGATATCGGGTAGATGGTTCAGCATGCTTTTGACGCTCAGCGCAAGCACGCGCTCGATCTCGCGCTCGTCTTGATCTTCTTCCGCTGGTAGCGTTTCGGGCACGCCGATGTCAGGCCGTCGCTCCCGATAATAATCGGCAATTGCATTGCGCGTGATCTGGTATAGCCAGCTTGGGAGTTTGTCGGTGTCGTGCAGGGTTGTGATGCGGGCATGCACCTTTAAGAACACATCCTGCCGGATGTCTTCGGCGGTGGCAGGATCAGACACGCGCCGTTGGATGAAACGCAGCAGCGGCGCGTGAAAGACTTCCCAGACGTGTTCTACTGTGGTTGTCACATGACGCTCCTAATTGTTGTGTCATGAGTAGAGACGGAAATTGGAGAAAAAGGACGCAGCGTGGCGTGAGTGGGTGAGCAGGTGGATGGGTGAGCGGGCGTCACGGCAGCATTGTATGTTACTTCAACTCCAACACCATGACAAGCGCGCTGTCGGGACACGCTTCAGTAAATTCGATAGACTGCTGGACGCTTGGAGGCACGGCATCGCGGGTGATCGGCTGAAAACCAAAGCGTGGAAAGAAATCGGTCGCTGTTTCCGTCAGCAGGTATACATCGTTGACGCCGTGCTGCCGTGCCAGATCGAGTGCAGCCCGGGTGAGTTGCTGCCCAAGCCCATGCCCGCGGTGGCGGCGAGCCACCGCAACCGAGCGCAGCAGCGCGGCCTCTCTATACAACTCCAGTGCTGCGCTGCCAACCACGCGCTCGCCATCATAAGCCGCGAGCGTCGTCGCCACATGATCCGCCAGGCCGTCATGTGGCAGTTCGTTTTTGGTGAGCAGCGCCAAAACATGCGGAAAGTGATCGGGGTCAATCAACCAAATCGTGACAGGTGTCATCAGCATCACCTTGTATGCTACGTCGCAGGCCAGCGCGCTGCAACCGCGACAAACGTTCCTGCGGGGCTGGTCGGCGTGTCAATGTCCGTGCAGTTCTGCGCCATCCACTGCTCCAGTTGCCGCACCGCTTCGGCGTGGAAATCATCGGGCGTCTGCCAATCTGAGCTGTACATGCGGCTCTTGATTCGCTCAACCATTTCGCGGGCAGACAGTGGCGCACGCTGAAACTCAGCAAGTTGCACCGTCTCCACGCTTGCGCCGAGCGAACGGAGGAAAGCATAAAGGTCAGTATTCATGTGCTCGTCGTTCCACCATCGCGCTCGCCGGGTCTGTTCGGGTCGCCCGCCCAGCACCCTGGTGATTTCGTCCCATTGAGCGCGCACATTGCGCGGCGTGCAGACTGATGAATCGATCGACCGATGCGCATCGTCAGTCGTTTTGTCATGCGCAATCAGCAAGGTGCCGCCGGGTCGCAGCACGCGGTGCGCCTCACGAATGACCTGCTGCCAATCGCTGACGAGGTGCAACACATGCACGGCGATAACGACATTGAAGGCGGCATCCTCAAAAGGAAGCTGCGTGACATCGGCCTCGCGCAGTTCGTAGCGGTAGCTTGCGTCGCCGTCGGCGAGCTTGGAACGCAGCCGATCCAGCATGACCGTTGAAAGATCGACGCCGGTGTAGTCGTAGCCGGCCAGGATGAACGGCAGCGCAATTCGGCCCGTGCCAACGCCAAGCTCCAGAAAACGAGATGTCATGTCGGCGCTGGTGTAGCGCACTATCGAATCGCGGATGTGCTCCGCCGAGCTTTCGGCATAGCCACGCGTCGTATCATAATAGTCAGCGGCGCGGTCGAACGAAACTCCTGGCATTTCTCGCTCCTTTTGGCTCCACATGCAAATACACGCGCAACGCTATTGTACCAGCATCGTCCGCAGCCGCTCCAGCGCCGTGCCCGTCAGCCCGGCAGCACGAAGGTATTGGGCAGCACTGCCATGGTGTTCGTGCAGGTGCGCCAGCGTTTCCAGCATGGTTTCGCGATGCGAGTACACGTATGGATCGAATCTGTCGAGGCTTTGCCCTTCGGCGATGATGTTGGCGCGAATTTCCTCGTAGCGCGCCAGCAGCAGGTCGTAGCTGAGCGCGTAATCGTCGGCGACGATTTCGTCCGGCACTCCCACCGTGCTGAGCGCCAGCGCCGTGACCAGCCCGGTGCGGTCTTTGCCGATGAAGCAGTGTACAAGCACCGGCGCGGCTTCGGGTGCTGCTATGACTTCGAAGATGGCACGCAATTCGTCGCTGTGATTGTCGAGGTAATCCTGGTACATGATTTCCAGCGTCAGCGGCGTATCCTTCTCGATGAGACCAGCGCTGTGACGCAGCGGCAGGTTGTAGTAATGAACATCCTCGCCTGCGGCAAACACGTTCGGCCAGCGCGTGATCTCGGACTCGCCGCGCAGGTCAATCACCGTTTGCAGGCCAGATGTGACCAACGCCTGCTGGCTTTCTGGCGGCAGGGCTTGCAAACTGTCGGAGCGCAGCAGCACGCCCCAGCGCGTTTGGCGGTCGTCGGTCGTCGGGTAGCCGCCGACATCGCGCAGGTTGTGCGTGCCTGCCAGCCGGATGTGGCGTTGTCTAGCTTTGAATAGTGTCATGACTCTATCTTGCTACTGCTTCTTCAAACGTTACGCGGTGCTTCAACATCTCGCGTGCAACCCGCTCGCCAAGATCGACGGCAAAGTTGGTACCGCGATCCCATGGATATACCTGGCTCATGCTGGCCCAGAACAGGCCCGGCAGCGGCGTCGCGAGCGGCGGCACATTGCGGCTGTGATTGACTGGCACGATCGGCTGGGCGTACGGCTCGCGGTGCAGCCATGCGTCGCGCACCCACGACGGCTCGAAGCGCGGATTCACGCGCTTGAGCGCGGGCAGAAAACGGTCGAGCAGATCTTCTTTGCTCATGCGGAAATATTCATGCGACGGCTCAAGATAATCGCCGCAATAAATCAGGTGGTCGCCGCCGTAGTGCTTGGGATCGATGAAGTTGGTGTGCTCGACCAGCGACAAAAACGGGAACTCGCTTTTGAGCATGTTGATCCAGTACATGCCGCCAGTAAGCGGCTGTCTCAGCGCAATGGTCATCACCACCGCACCCATGGAGCGCAAGTTCTTCAGCTGTGCCAGGTAGCTCGGCGGCAGATGTGGCACCAACTTTTCGAGCAGCCGCGGCGCGCCGGTCACAAGCACGGCGTCGAACGACTCCGGCACGCGCCCGCTGGCTGTGATGCGCCAGCCGCCTTCCGGCAGTTGCTCCAGCGCCTGCACCGGCGTGCCGAGCGTAATCGTTACGCCATGCTGCTGTACATGCGCCGCCAGCGCATCCGAGAGCGCCTGGAAGCCGCCCGCGAAATAGCCGAGCTTGAAGGAGCGCGTTTTGAGCCGCGCCCACAGCCACGCCATGTTCACCTGATCGACGTACGGACCGAACTTGCCTTCCAGCATGGGCCGCCAGATCGTATTGTACACGGTTGGCCCGGACCAGCGTTTGGTCCATTCAGTGGCGGTGGTTTGTTCAAGCTTCTGCCAATTGTTAGTGACATACTTGAGGTACGCGCCCGCCATGCCAAACCGCAGCCGATCAATGAACGGCATGCCGGGGAATCGCAGAATCGGCAGCACGCCATCGAGCGCGTAGGCGCGGCCATTCCACCATTGGCCCGACACCGGGCTGCGAAAGAACATGCGGTCAGCAAACCCGATCTCATTCACAAGGTTAATGATGTCATGATCGGTTGTGAAGATGTGGTGATAGAAGCGCTCCAGCGGCCAATCCCACCGCTCATCGCGGAAGCCAGATGCGAGGCCGCCTACCTGCGCCGCTGCTTCGTAGACTGATACGCGATGGCCGGCCTGAGCAAGCCGGTAGGCCGCCGTCAGCCCGGCAATGCCCGCGCCGATGATTCCAATGTGCATCTATAACTCCAAGGAACTGATAGAACTAGAGGAACTAAAGGAATCCGGGAACCATTTGAGATCCTTCAGCTCCTAAGTTCCTTTAGTTCCTTTGACTATGGCAAGGGTTTGAGGTAGCGTTCTTCCACCACGCGGTCCATATCGCCCCAGCCGCCGCGCTCCATCAGCATGAACAGCACGCCGAGGGCCGTGATCGGCAGCCAGAGTGCGACGTGGAGCACCAGCGTGTACCCGGCGGCCACGGCTTTGGTCACGCCATACGCCGTAAGAATGGCAATGCCGGGCACATCGAACGTGCCGATGTAGCCGGGCGTGGATGGTAGCGTGGTGAATAAATTGACCACGGCAGCCATCAGCATGAGCACGAAGAACGACACATGGAATGGAAAGGCCTGCATCACGAACCAATATTTGACGGTTTCGGTCAACCAGATCAGGACGGACGAAAGAAAGATGAGTGCCAGTTCGCGCGGCGAGCGCAGCGATTGCAAGCCGACGATGAAGCGGTCGAAAAGGCCGTGGACGCGCGGACGCATGCCAGCAGGCAGCAGGTGGCCAACGAACCAACTATACAGACGGCTCATCTGCTGCGGCCGGGTGGCTAGCCCCAAAAAGACCACCAGCGACACGATGAACGCGAGGCTGAAAAAGGTGATCAGTGCGGTATATTCGGGCGGCAGCGACACAAACGGTAGCGTCACGAACACAAACAGCAGCATGACGAGGCCGTCGAACAGCCGCTCCAGCACCACCGTCGCCAGCGAGGCGGTGACAGGCACGCCCTCTTTGCGCCGCAGGATGTAGGAGCGCAGCACTTCGCCAGCGCGAGCAGGATACACGTTGTTGCCCATGTAGCCGATCACCACAATCGGGAACAGCCGCTGCAGTGGAACCGGCGCGATGTGCCGCAGCATGTAATGCCAGCGCCATGTGCGCGCCCACACTGCGCCGAAGTACACGGCAATTCCGGGAACGAGCCACCAATAATTGGCGCTCCGCACAGTTTCCCAGAAGTTTTGTAAATTCAGCCCGCGTACGGCGATAATGACACAAATTACGCTGATTACAACGCCGATCCAGAATTTCCAATTTCGCAAGAAGAACCTCTTTGTACAGATTGAGAGGAGTGTTGTTCTATTGGTCGGCTCATTGCCGTATTCACACAGCAGCGCAAAATGCCAGGGCGCTGATGCTTGTGCATGGAAGCCTTTTTGTTGTGCAGTATGCAGCACAGGCTGCATTATGGCACGCATATGCATGATACTTGCGCGTTTGGCACCTGTCAATGCAATAGAGGTAACAGTCTTCTCATCTCTATGGCCTAGCGATCACCACGCGGCCAGAGTATCCACAGCGCCATCGCGGCGGCGGCGACCCATGCCCAGTGTGCTTCGGCGGCAAAGCTGTTGATCTGTAGCAGCACGCCACCAACAAACAGGCTGCCTGCCACAATTCCGCCTGCCAATCGCGAAGTTGCCCGTTCGACGCGGCGCAGGCTGCGCTCCAAACGCCCCAGATCGATGCGCACTTCCAGGTCGCCACGATTGGCCGACTTGAAGTAGTCGTCCATCTGGCGCGGCAGCGTCGCAGCGATCTGTCCGAGCGTCGTCACCTCGCGCTGGATTCGTTCGCGCCAGTCGCTGGCTTGTTGCTGGGCGATCATGCGCTGGGCGAAAGGTTGCGCTGCGGCAAACAGATTGAAATTAGGGTCGAGCGCGGTACACTGCCGCCGACCAGGCTTACCGCCCGTCCAAGATAGATCAGATCTTGCGGGATTTGAAACGGCATGTCGCGGATGAGGTGCTCGACTTCATCGAAAATCGCCTGCGTGTCCACGGCAGTAAGTTCCGTCACCGTGCGGTTATACGTGTAGCGCATGACGATTTGCAGCGCCCGCACGATCGGTCGACGGTCGGTGCCGGGCAGGATCATGCCCATGTGGTCAATCGCGTCGACCATTTGCTCGGCGTTGTTGGCGGCCAGTCCGATGATGCCCTCGCGCAGATTCGCCATGAGATTTGGCGGTAGCCGCCCGACCATGCCACTGTCGACGAAAATGAGTGTGTAGGGCGCGCCGGGCTTTGCGCCGTTGGTCTGCGCTGGCGGTGGCCCTTCCACGCGCACGAACAAGTTGCCGGGGTGCGGGTCGGCATGAAAGAAGCCATCGAGAAAGATCTGCTTGAGGTACGCGCCATTAAAGCGCTCGGCAAACTCGGCGCGGTCGACACCAGCCGCCTCAAGCGCCGAAAAATTATTGATCTTGATGCCTGCAATGCGCTCCATGACCAGCACGCGCCCGGTAGATAGTTCCGGATATGGCTCGGGAAAGGCGATGCCGGGTACATCCGCAAAGTTCGCGCGGAATGTCTCGGCGTTGCGCGCCTCCTGCATGTAGTCAAGCTCCAGCAGCAGCACACGCGCAAATTCATTGAACAAATCTTCAAGGTTGGCGCGCCGCCGGATGAGCGGATAGTTTTTAATGAGCCTGATTACCCAGCGCACTGCGCTGAGATCGACCTCTACGATCTCATCAATGCGCGGGCGCTGCACCTTGATCGCAACCTCGCGCCCGTCATGAAGCGTGCCGAAGTACACCTGCCCCAGCGAAGCGGCGGCGACCGGCACAGAATCGAAGCATGCGAATAGTTGCTCCGGCGGCGCGTGCAATTCTTCCATGATACGGGCGAGGATGTATGGCAGCGGCGCGGCAGGCACTTCGTCTTGCAGTCCCGCTAATTCGTCGGTGATGGCGGCTGGCAAAATGTCGGCGCGGGCGCTCAGGAATTGGCCGAGCTTGATCTGCACGCCGCCCATCTGCACCGCCAGATCGCGGAAGCGGCGCGCAATCATTCGCCAACGCTGGAGCGCCGTGCGCCGCACGTACCAGCGCGTCAGGCGGAAGCGACCGAGTTGAACATCAACGATAAAGATGTGAATAACAACGCGCAGAAAAAACCATGAGATGCGCACAAAACGCCAGCGCGGATGAATGTTAAGCGGAGGCAATACGCTGGGCGGCGCTGGTGGCGGTTCAGTTGTTGGTGAGTTCGTGATAGTTTGCACATTCTTATTATACACCCTGCGCCGCCACTTCTCATGGTATTCTCACGCATACGAGTAGCTTCCCATTGTATAGTATGTAGCAATTCCCTAGTTACTACGACAACGTTGGTCGATTGCATGAGCTAGAAAAGCGTTTTATATCTGATAGAGGGAGCAAATAACATGCATCCACTTTGGCATTGCGAGCGCAGCGCGAAAGCGCTCCGGAGCGATTCCTCACTGCGTTCGGAATGCCATGATGTGTCCAGCATTTACTTGATCTTTCTATGAGGAGGCATCTGATGAGTCACCGTGTAACAGGTTTCTTCGTCGCCGCGCTGCTGGCTGGTGTACTGGCCGCATGTGGCGGCGTGCGGGCGGACGATACCGCCAGTTTTGCAGCCGCCGCATCGCCGACGGCTGCTGCCAATGCAACAATTGCACCGACCACCTCTGCTGGCGTGGCTTCAACTGCTGTGCTGCCTGAGCATGCGCCAACTGCTGCATCAAATGCAGCGCCAGCTACGACTGGCATGCGGACCTTCACGATTATCCCGGAGCAGAGCGAAGCATCCTATGCCGTGCAAGAGACGTTTCTGAGTCAGAACTTGCCGAACAAAGCGGTTGGAAAGACAACCGCTATCACAGGAACGTTCCAGTTCACCACTGACGGCAAGCCAACTGGCGAAGTGACAAAGATAACTGTGGATTTGCGGACCTTGAAGAGCGACAGCGCCCGCCGCGACAACGCCATCCGCACCCGCTGGCTTGAGTCAAATACCTATCCGTATGCAGAGTTTACCTCGACTGAGATGCAGGGCGTGCCTGACAGCTATACGGAGGGACAGCAGGTTTCCTTCAAGCTCATCGGCAACATGACCATCCACAACACCACCAAGCCCGTAACGTTTGATGTGACGAGCACACTCGAAGGTGATACCGTGACCGGCACGGCGACCACGAAGCTGAAAATGGTTGATTTCGGCTTTGATCCGCCGAACATTGCCGGAGTGGTCGCGGTGCAGGATGGTGTCGATCTGACCATCAACTTCACGGCAAAAGAACAGAAGTAGTAATACACGAAGGAACGACCATGCAACTGACCGAAACCCAACGCGCATTTCTTGACGAACCACACTATGCTGTGGTTGGCACGCTCAACCATGACGGCTCGATTCAGCAGACGGTCGTCTGGTTTCTGCCGGAGGGCGACGAACTGCGCTTTAGCCTCGGTGCATCGAGCGTAAAGGTCGCGAATATGCGGCGCAACCCGATGATTACGCTGACCGTTGAGGCTGGACAGCGCTACCTCACGCTCAGCGGTACGGCCACGGTCGAGCCAGCGGATCAGGATTTACGCCGCCGTTTGGCGCAGCGCTACCTCGGCCCGGAGCGGGCGGAAGTGTGGATTAAGCAATCGCCCAATGTCGAGCGCGCGAGCGTGCGCATCACTGTACAGAAAGTGTACGGGCAGGGTGTGAAATGAGGCTATGCTACGGATGGTGAGCGCCAGACCAGAGCAATCCATGGCGTAGAACAGCCTCACTTGCTTGATTTAAGTTGCGCCAGCAGGGCGCGAGCCTGCGGAGCATACATGACCGAAAAGTACGGGTTAATCGCCAGCGCTTGTTGGAGATGCTCGCGAGCTGTCGCGCGGTCGCCCAAGGCATTAGCGATCATGCCAGCGCGGAAGTGCAGCGCGGCGTCGCGCGTGCCGAGCCGCAGCGCCTCCTGGCTGTAGCGTTGGGCTTCGGTGTAGTCGCCGTGCTGATACAGCGCCCATGCCAGTGCATCCGCGCCGTAAATGCTTGGCCGCTGCGCGTAGGCTGTACGCGCGCGCTGAAGCGTCTCCGCCGGGTCGGTGCCATGGTCGGCGTCGAACAGCGCCATTTCCATGTCAACATTCATGCCCGCGCTTTCATTCAGTTGCTGCATGGCGCGCACAAGGTCATACTGCGTTTTTGCATCGCTGACATGGCCGGTTGCCTCATATAATTCGCCAAGCTCGATGACAAATTGGGGCAGCGGCAGCCGTTCGACCACGCTTTTGTATGCTGCGATAGCTTCGTCGGTGCGCCCTTGCGCCGCCCGTATGCGCGCCATGCCAGCCTGAGCATAGACATAATCCGGTTTGGTAGCGAGCGCTTCGCTGTAGGTCTGTTCGGCATGCGCCAGATCGCCGCTATTGAAATACAATGTGCCGAGTTGATACTGAGTCCAGAGCGCATTTTCAGTGCCCGGCATGCCAGCTTGAACAGCCATCTGCATCGCCGTGATTGCGCCATTGGTGTCGCCGTGAAGCTCGCGCACATAGGAGGCGCGGCTGTAAGAGCTGAGGTCCGGGCGCATGTCAACCATTTTTTGAATGCTGTCGCTGGCCGCGTTGTATTGCCCAAGCTCATTCTGCGCGTCGCCGATAATGCCGTAAATGACCGGACGGCGTGGATTGAGCGAGAGCGCCTGCTGCCCAAGTTGGAGCGCTTCAGCAAAGTGGTGCCGCGAAAGCGCCAGTGAGCCTTTGCCGATCAGCGCATCGACGAGCTTTGGGTCGCGTTTGAGCGCCGCATCGAAGGCTTGATCTGCTTGAGTGTACAGCGCTGGGTCGGCGGTTTCGCGCACGCGCTGGAGCAACGCCAATCCCAGTTGCGCGTAGGCGTTGGTATCTTCCGGGTTTTGTTTGAGCCGCGCCTGTAAGTTTGCAACTGTGTCTTTAGAGCTAAGCGCCACTGGCGCGGGCGCAGGACCGCTAGTATCAATGGCAACGTTGACCGGAGCGCTGTTCATGGTCGCGCGAATGCCAAGCACCACGATAAAAACAATTACAGATGCGATGAGTAGAATCTCAGGACGTTGTCGCACAAGGACGCGCATAGCTGCTCTCCTGTTTTCTGGCCATTTCCTTTGAGGCCAGGCAGGATTTCAGAACCCTGCCTGGTCTTCTGGCTCGTTCTACGACGGCTTGCCGTTCGAGATCAGCGGGAACAGTGTGCTCCAGATGTTGGCATGAATGCGGTTATAGCCGGGATGTGGCGTGCCGACATACGGGAAGCTCGACAAACACGGCGCATCATCCTTATCCACGCCATCGCCTAACAGATTGCCTGGGCTGAAGTTTGGCAGGCCAAGACCAGCCGGTGGAGCCGCGCTGAGCACTGGGCCGTAGCCGCCAGCCACCGCCCGCAGTGCAATGTCTGTGACATCATCCTCCAGCCGCCGCCCATTTGGGAAACCGGCGAAGTCACCGGCCAGCGCGCCCAGCCGATTGCCGCCGCAGACGCCTGCCGTCGGCTTGATTGCTACATTCAGCCGCAGTTGCTCCGAGGCGGTCTTGTTGGGATTCGCGCGCGGATCGCCTGCCTGCGCCTGCTGATTTACGCCCGGAATGCCGGTCAGGAAGATCGTAAACAGGTCGTTGCGGTCGCCCTGCGGTAGATTTGCGTCGCTGAACGCCGTGGGATACAGCACCTTGTACAATGATTGTAACTCAGGCCGCAGGATGCTCCGCTGAACGAGCGCGCCGATCTCTGGTGTGAACGGTGCTGCACCAGTGAATAGCTCCTGGTCCAACTCTGGCTTCAGCGCATTGAACGCATCCTTGAGCGCTAGCGGAATAACGACTTCGTTGGTTAGGGGCATGCCCAGACGCGAAACCTGAACATAGCCGCCAGAGCCTTCTTCGCCGCCCGGATTGGTCAGGCTGCTCAACCCTACCTTGGTGGTAATGCGCGGGCGATCAGCTGTTGACCACACGCCGATGGCACAATTAGGACTGCCGCCGATGCCCGGATCATTCGCCGGACAGTTCGGCGCGATTTCCGAAATAGGTACCTGGATGATGGTTGAATGGACGTTGTAGCCCGCCGTCGAGTCGAGGCCCGGCGAAAGAGTGAGCGGTATCAGGTGCAGACCGTTGAATGGGCGCAAGCCGCCGAGATCGAAGATCGAATTGACATCCACATAGAATGGATCTTCGCGCTGGCCAGCGAACTCTTTGTAGCCAGCCGCCGCACCAGTGCCTGTGTTGACGAACTGTGCTGCAAGCGCTTCGTAATTGGGCGTCGAGCGCGGGCCGATGTTATCGGGCGGCATGAGCTCGTTGCCGAACAAGACTGTGCCACCGCTCGCGTGCGCGCCGGTTCCATCAGTATTATCGCCCATGAACTTGGTGACGGTGTAATACTGCGTATAGTTGAACGTACTGCTGTCGGGGGCCGCTATTGGGCCGGTATTGTACAGGAACGTGTCGCCCTTCTTGATGTCGGTGTTGAAGCGCCACTCATAAGTCACATCAGGAATTGCGTCGCCGTTGCTATCGATCTTGATGTTGTATAGCGCGTTATTGTCGAAGTGGTAGAAGTTCGGGCCACCGCCTGGTTCCTCGAATGGAATCCAGTTCGCGACGAGCGTGACCGTGTTCGGCGCGTCTGGACTGACAAAAGCGTACACATCCGTGTTGTCCACTGATGGGTCTTTCGAAATCAGCGGAGCCTCACGGTGACTCGATGCGCCCACTTGTCCTGAGTTGAACAAAACCACAACACTGGCAATCAGAAAGAGGGGTGTCAGAACAAGCGAGAGCTGGCGTAACATGCGTCGAGATGGACTCATAGAACAAATCTCCTTTATGAAACCGAATACAACGACATATGTGCTCAGTGACCTCCTTTCATGCCAGAACTTTGATACGAATTACAGCAGACCTGTTTGCAGCAAGGCTTGCGCGGTGATTCCAAGACCTACAACGGCAATAATCAGTGCGCTCACAATTGGCAATGCGCCGATGAGTCGCCCTTGCGCGGGGATGTGGCGGAAGAAGCGCCCGGCATGCACCAACAGCACCCCAATGCCGGTCAGCACGCTTGCCAGTCCAATGCTGAACGCAATGATCAGCAGCAGCCCAAAGCCGACGCGACCAATCGCAATTGCGCCGAGCAACACCACCAACGCCGATGGGCATGGCAGCAGGCCGCCCGAGACGCCCAGCGCCAGCAAGCTGCGCCATGTGATCGGACTGCCATCTGCGCCGGGTGGTGCGTGCGTGTGGGTGGTGCCGCCGTGGGTATGTGTGATCATGCCATCGTGGCTGTGGTGGTCGTGCGCATGGTCATGATGATCATGATCGTGATTGTGGCTATGATCTTGGTCGTGATGATGCGCATGGGCGTGTGATGGATTGCCAAGCCAGCCTCGCAGCCGCCCGCTGAAAAGCGTGATACCAATCGAGAATACCAGCACGCCAGAGGCAACCCCAAGCCACGGATACAGTTGTTCAGGCAAAATGAATTCGGAGACAAACAGCGTGATAATGCCCAGCGCGAACACGCCTGCTGTATGCGTGATTGTCGTCGTCAGTCCGAGAAACAGCGCATGGCGCGTGGTGCCGCGCGCCCCAACCAGATACGCCGCGACAATCGTCTTGCCATGTCCGGGCGAAAGGGCATGCGCCGCGCCCAACACAAACGCGGTCAGAAGCGCGATGAGCAGCGCCGTCCATGAGAGCGTTGGCGCGGCGATCAGCGCGGCCAACTGGTCGGTCGTCTGGTTGATGAACAGCGGCGTCTGCTGCTCGGCGGCGCGATTGCTGGCGGTAGTTTGCTGGCTGCCTGCCGCAGGTCGGAAGCTGAACGTGGCGGAGTTGACCTGGAGCGGGCTTTGTAGCAGGTCGCGCGGATAATTGCGCAGTTCCTGGCTCACGTCCTGCGATGATACGCTGGAGTTGAGCAGTTCTGTGCCATTGGCTGCTTGCACCACAATTTCTTGCCAGCCAATCCGCTCTGCGAAGTTGTCATCACGGTATTGAGCTTGTTGTGCGTCTGTTGCTTTGGGCAGCGCCGCTGCAAAGTGCAAAGTCAGCCGCATGGTTTTCAAGCCACCCTGCCCTTGCGGAAACTCAAGCTGCTGCGCCTGTGGCTCCAACATCAGCGGTGCACCATCGAGTAGGAGGTGCAGATTTGCGCCGAGCGTCTGCGCTTCGCTGGCCATGTACTGGTTGCGCTCTGCATCGCTCACAGTCTGATCGCTATTGAGATCAATGCGCGCCATCTCCTGAAACGCCGGAATTTCTGCCATGTCAATGATATAAAGCAGCTGCACGCTGCTGCGGTCGACGGCAAGCCGGCTGTAGCGATTGACGGTGAAATTGCCAAGCGGATGCGCCAGCGCCGCTGTCGGCATGAGCAACACAAGCATGGCAATCAGCGGCGCGGTCCAGCGCGCCCAGTGGAATCGATGACCAAAGCAACGCATATGCGACCTTCCATTCAAAATAGGGCACAGCAAAGCCTGGCTATGCCACATCAGGCAATAGCTTGGGTCGAAATAACTCTGTGCGCGAACTCATCCAGCGTTCAGCTACTTCGTCACGTGTGGGCGTATGAACATGGTATTCCAGCGACTTTGTCTACTATTCGTAGAAAACGTGTTAATGGATGTATGCTGCACAACAGATGTGGCGGCAATTCGTGCAATGTATGAGCGTTCTTTGTACATTTGCATGTGTGGCCCTGATGTTCGCTACGATACACCGAAGCATTGCTCACTATCTAGCGCAAAAGCTGCTCATTTAATGCTCATGTACTGACGCGACCGCACAAAAAAGGCTCCCCTGCGCCATGTCGCAAAGGAGCCTGTGCCTACTGCTTGCCTACCGGTCACTCATGATGTAGCTGCTGTGTGAAGAACTCCGCAATGCGCTGCAAGTACAACTGGTTGCCCTGTCCTTGAAACGAATGTGGCTGGCCCGGATACTCAAAGTATTCCACCTGCTTGCCCGCGGCCTGCAAGCCCGCCAGCAGATCGCCCGGCCACTTGCGCGGCACGGTCTCGTCGGCGCTGCCCCAGTGAATTTGCACCGGCGCCTGAACGTATTTGAGGTACGGCAGCGGTGAAAGGCGTTCGTACAAGTCGGGTGCCTGCTCCGGTGTGACCGGAAACTCCTTCGCAATCGTGTCGATCACGCCGGTGCGGTTGCCGGCTGGCTGCCCAGTGCGCGCCCGCGAGCGTTCCACGCGGAACTGGTAATCCTCGGTTATGTTTGAAGACGCAGGCGAATATATTACCGCTGCGGCAATTTGGTCGCTGATCGTGATAGCTTTGGCAGTGACTGCGCCGCCGTTGCTATGCCCCCACATGCCAACCTTGCCCGGCTGAGCGGACGGCAGCTTCTGCGCCAGCGGAATGAGATTCAGCGTATCAATCACATGGCCAGCGCGAAAATAATTCACCGCGTCGTCGGAGCCAGCATGCGAGCGGAAATCCGGCGACAGCGTCATGAAGCCGCGATTCGCCAGGTAGTCGGCGGCCAGTTTGGTGCCGTTGCCAGTCTGGTACACATCCAGCGGATAGTAGCCGTGATTTAGAATGACGACCGGGAATGGCCCGTCGCCATGTGGGCGGTTGAGCATGCCGGTGATGCGCAGGCCATCGCTGGGATAGGCGAACAGGTAGCGGGTGAAGTTGGGCGTTTCCTCCATCACGCGCACGATTTCGATCTCGCCTTGGCCGTAGGAACGATTACGCAGCGCCTCGATTGTATACGGCGCATACTCGGCCCATGGGATTCTGGCGTAACCGTGGGTGGCGCGGGCGAAGCCGTTGGTGGCAGTGGTGTCGCGGTTGGGGCTATGGTCGGCGTAGCCGTCGGCGGGAGCGCTGTTGGCGATGGAAGCAGCATCGGCTGCGCGGCGAGTCTGCGTTGGTGGCTCGATGCTGGCAGCGCTGGGCTGCGTGGTGCCGTTGCTGCATGCAGGCAGTGCAAGGGACATGACAAGCAACAGCACGTAGGTCCAGTGTCTCATCATCGCCCATCCCCATGTTTCACTCGTAGTATATCTTGATCGTATCATGCGGAGGTGTGGCGCGGACAAGGAAAAGCTGAGAGATTTCATAAGAGTTTGTTGCACATACATAGCAAGGGGCACGTGCATGCAGGCTTATCAGTAAAATAATACTTGTAAAAAAGTATCTACTTGACAAAAGTAAGTGAATGTGCTAATCTTTTATTAGCTTGAAGAAGCGCTTTATTCGTTATCACTAGCGGTTTATAAGGAGCATGTCCATGGCATGGCAGATTGATCGAGCTCACTCAGAGATTCTTGTTTTCCGTCCGACACATGATGATCTCGACAGTACGTGGCAAGTTCAGCAAGTTCTCCGGCACAATCGAAGCCGATGAGCAGAATCTGACCGCGGGGCAAGCGCAGGTTCAGATCGACGCGGCCAGTATTGATACGGGCAACGAGCAGCGCGATACCCATTTGCGCTCACCTGATTTCTTGAATGTTGAGCAATATCCGACGATTACGTTCAAAAGCAGGAAAATCGATCGGATTGACGAACACCATGGTCGGCTGCACGGCGACCTGACCATTCGCGATGTGACCAAGCCAGTGGTGCTGGATGTCGAGTACGCGGGCATGGCGAAGAGCCCGTGGGGTACGACCAGTGCGGGCTTCAGCGCAGAGACGAAAATGAACCGCAAGGATTGGGATTCTGAACTGGAATGTGGCGCTTGAAACCGGCGGCTGGCTGGTGAGCGATGAAATCAAAGTCAGCATTGAGCTCGAACTGGTTCGCCAAGAGGAGCAGGCCGCCGAGGAGGCCAAGGAAGAGGCCGAGTCGCTGCACGAGAGCTAAGCCGCGTTGTCGCTGCGCTTACGAATCTGACTAATATCACGCCCCGCATGCGAAGATACGCATGCGGGTGTTTGTTTGTGCAACGCCAGGTACTTACCGCAAGGCCAGTGCCGCCTGCACCGCAGCGTATGCATCGACGATGCCGTAGCCATAGGCATTGCTCACGCCGTTGGTCTCGCTGAAGCATCCTGGCTGTTGTGTTCCATGGTACGCCTGGGCGGTCTGGCGCAAGATCTGCTCGGTGCGCGCAATGTCGCCGATCAGCTTGGGGTTTGCTGACCACATCAGCGCGACTACGCCCGCGACGTGCGGCCCGGCCATCGAGGTGCCACTTTCCGGCCCGTAGGTGTTGCCCGGCAGCGACGAGATGACGTTGTCGCCCGGCGCGGCGATGTCCGGCTTTGGCCGCCCGCTGCCGTCCACCGTCACCGGGCCGCGGCTGCTAAAATCGACTACATTGCCTTGCTCGTCCACGGCTCCAACCGAGAACGCGGCGGCGTAGATCGCAATTGGATCGGTGACGGTGCTGCACGCCGGTCCGGAATTGCCCGCCGACGCAACCACGAAGATTCCTGCGTCGCGCAGAGCGCGCGTAGCTGGCATGAGCGCCTCGGCGTCGCAGCCCTCGATTTCAGGGCAACCCCACGAGTTGTTCAACACATGCGCTGCAAGTGTCGGGTTGCCATCCTTCAACGGGTTGCCGCCCTGCGGGAATGGCGCGAGCATGAACTGCATGCAATCCAGATACAACGGTGGATCGCCCAAATTGCGCTGCAAGTTGACACACGCGAACCACTGCGCATCCGGTGCAACGCCAATGCCGCCGCGTCCCAACACGGTGCCGAGCGTATGCGTTCCATGCCCGCCGAAATCAGTCGGCGCTTTGGTGCCGGTCCATGGGTCGAGCCAGTTGTAATCATTCTGCCCATTCTGACCGCGATATCCTGCCGCGAGCGCCGGATGGCTGCCATCCACACCTGAATCTGACTGGCCGATCACAATGCCCTTGCCAGTCACATGGAGATCATTCCACACCTGGTCGGCTCCGATGGCTGCGATGTTCCATGGCGGCGTACTCGGCTCGCTCTCGATTGGCCCCGTGTCGACTGCCAGGGCGGCGGGCAAGGGTCGCAGATGTGGACTGTCGAGCACCTGCGCCACGTCCGAGCGGGTCATGAGATATGCTCGCACAAACGGCCCGCCATTCACTTCAAGGGCATTGACGAGGTAGTACGGCTGATAGCTCACGCCGAGGCGGTCGAGCGACGCGCGCAGATCGGCCTGGGTCGTGTTGGCGTGTTCGGTCAGCGTATGGTACACAAACTGGAGCCGCTCGTCGCGATTGGCAATGCGAACGGCCTGACTGGTATCGGCCTGGTCGCGCATGATCACGAACAGCCGCTCGCCGTAGAAGCCCGGCTGACCGACGAAAGCATACAGCGCCACGGCGATGACGCATGTGGCAACAAGGCCACCGAGCGCCACCATGCGCTGCGGCGCGGTGCGGCGGCGCACAAGCAGCACGACCACGCCTGCGATGAGCGCCAGCACAAACGACAGCGCGGCAGCTTCCAGCCCATATTGCAGCACGTCGCCCCAGCCAAGATTGCCGAGCAAAATCGTCAGTTCATCTGGGTCGAAGAACACCAGCGGCGCGGCAGCCACGCCTCCGAACAACAGTCCCAGCGGCAGCCATGCGTGCTCTGGCACAGCGTCGGCCCGGCGTGCCAGCGCCATGGCAGCCAACGCCAGCGGCGGCATGATTATCATCAAGAGCAACTTGGTGCCGTCGAAGCCGAAGCCGCCGCCAACGACCAGCAGCGCCACAAAGAGCGCCCATGCGCCTAACGCTGTGCCGCCCACGTTCGAGCGCAGCGCCGGAAGCAGCAACGCGCCCGCCAGCGCGCCAACGAGCAGCCCCATGCACAGCCCGGCAGCGAGGTTCAGCAGCGTGTCGAGCGGCGAGCCGAACGCGCCCAAGGCCCAGAACGGCAGGCCAATCAGCACGGCCAGCGCCAGCGCGCCGCTTATTCCTGCGCCACGCAGCGGCAGCCGCACGCCGCGCAGATGAGCGACGAGCCACACCACCACAAGCATCCCAAGGCTCATGATAATCTGCGCCACGTTGGCAGGCTGCGCCCATGTGTAGGGCAGCGCGCCAATCAGTCCAAAGATGAACAACGCGCCACTGGAAAAGAGCCACATCCATCCGACAGTCCGCATGCGTGGCACGCGCACCAGCGCCGCGAACAGCGCGGCAGGCGCAGCGACGAGCAGCGCCTCGATTGCTGTTGCAATGGGCGCGGTGTACCAGGCCGGCTCACCGCCGCTGGCGAGTTGGTACTGCGCGGCGAACCATGTGCCGAGTTGTCCAAACCCGACCACCGCCAGCGCCCACAGGCCGATCACGATCAGCGCGCCATATGAGAAGCAGCCGGGCGCGGCGGGCGGACGTTCGATATGTTGAGAAGGTTGGTACGGTGGGTTGCTCATGAAGGTTCCTGTTCTAACACAGATTGTCTAAATTGCTAGACGCCAGTGTACCAGAGATGTTAATCTATACTAATGTGCATGCCAGGTGCTTTTCCGTACGTTTAGCACGTATGCAGAACTGTTTCCCGCATGAGAACGGAGTTGGTGATGTACCCTGCACACTATCAATTAACAAGCAGCCTACTCCAGGTTACTGTTTCGCCAGACGCCTATCGCGCATTTCTGAGGAAATATCGCCGGGGTCAAATTACGACAAAATTCTCAAAGTACTTAGCTGGCCCCGATTATTGGGAGAGCATCCCCACATATCTCATAGCTCGTTGTCCATTCTGCGCTGCGGTATACACGGCCAAAATCGATACCTATAGCCTAGCAGGATGGCATCCCCATCACGAACTTTATCGTGATGTTTACTGTGAGGATTATCAACATGTTGGTTGCGAGCATTTTGTAGGCGTCCAGACGTTTGTCAATTTGCAAGGGCAGATGCCTACCGAACTGACCTACTACAGCAGTTACTTGGATGTCCCGTTTGTTACGCCCACCTTGCTTCCCTCAGACCTGCCAACTGTTGCAGTGATGCACAGCTTACCGATTTGTCGCATTGAGCATGAGGAGTTTGTACCACGCTACACGGCATACATGCTGACTTACTATGCTTTGTACGGACCGGCGGCGTTGCGCGAGCGGCGGCGTGCGGAAAATGAAGCCAGCGTCGCTGCTGATCCAACATTTTACCCGACGCTGCTGTACAGTAATGCTGAGGCGGCGGCACAACCAGATACCTTTGATCTCATGAAGTGGGTAGCGCGAGGCAAACTATTGACTTCTACATTAAGAGCTAAAGACGAGCATGGGCGATACAGGCTTGAATGACTGAGCGTTTGTGGCGCAAGCGGGCAATGGCAAGTCGCACTTCATAGCGCAACTCTTGCACTGTCTCACACACCACGTTGCGAAGCTCAACGTTCTTCAAGTAGTGCCAAATACCTTCATCCGGATTGAGGTCTGGCGCATAGGCTGGCAAGCGTTCGAGATGTAACCGGTTGTCAGAGAGTGTGGAGAGGAACTCTTGGACCGCCTTGCAGTGATGGATTCGCGCACCATCCCACAGCACCAGCACCTTGCCGCGCACTTGGTTGAGCACGTGACGTAGAAAGCCAACAATTGTCGGACCGCGATAGGCTTTTGCTTGCATTTGCGTCACCAATTGACCGCTGTGCGTGATGCCGCTAATGACGGAGAGGTGCTGATACGATTGGGGGACCACTAAGATAGGTGTTTGTCCACGCGGTGCATACGTGCGAACCACCCTTGGAAGCAGGTTAAATCCGGCTTCATCAACATACACAATCGTTCGCTCCTCAGCTATGGCTTTTTTTTGATCTCCGGCCACTTCTGATCGCGCCACTCACCTATCGCGTCCGCGTCACGCTGTGAGGCGCGTTGCAGCGGCTTCTGCACGGTCCAACCTATCTGGTGCAGCAGGCGACCAATGTGGTCACGATGGTAGGAAACGCCAAAATGACGTGTGATGATCTGACCAACGCGCCTCTGCGTCCACACCTCACCAACAAAGCCGTGAGCCTCCGCACCCTGTTCGAGCAGCTTGACAAGCTGCTGATATTGCTCTGGTGTCAGGCGGGCGGTTGCGCCGGGAGGCGGAGAGCGTTTGAGTGCGGCTTCACCGCCCGCTTCACCACGCTTCATCCATTGACTGACTGCACCTTCCGTCACCCCAAGTGCGTGAGCAATATCCTTCTGCCGCCAGCCTTGTTTCTTGAGTTGCCACGCGCGAAGCCGTCGTCCTTCGCGCCAATCTGTTGGTTCATCGTTTCGTCGCATGCCCAACAGCATATCATACTTTAGTGCGTAGTGCAGAGGTCAGTACAGTGGCTTGATTTGTCGCAGCCGGATCTGTCACTTAAGGCAGGCCCGACTGCGGATTTTCCGTACGTAAATATTCAGGGCTACAGGTTGCCGCACTCCTACCGTAGTGATGATTGAAGATGGCCGCTATCTATGCAAAACGACGCTCACAAGCGGCATCGCTACAATACGTTACAAGCGCGCAATCAAACGCTCGTATTCATCATGACCGCCAATCCAGAACCAGATCATGGTTTGACTACCGTACAAAACATATGAGCGCCTCTTGCTAGGCGACTCTGCGCGGCATTGGCACGCCCGATGGAAGCGGACGTCGGTGCCGAAGACAATAGGCTACAAATCGAAGGCCCAGTGAAAACAGGCTCAGGTCTGCACGGTCAGTACGTACAAATCGTTTCCGATCACCGGCGCGCCGGGCGAGCACTCCCAAATAGATGACCCATAAATAGGCGAGTGTCGTTGCAATCAGCAGGCGTGCCACCCGTTGTGGGTCGTGCAGATGACTACGGTCAAGCCGAAAGCCGCGGCTTTTCTGGTCGGAAAAGAATGTTTCTATCTGTGCCCGTCGGCGATACAGCTGCAATGCGCGATCGCGATCGGAATGATTGGTCACCACGTAAAGAGGCGCATCATAGGCCGCCTCCCAGACGGCCAGTACGTTCACCGGGCCATAGCGTGCCGCCGTAATGGTTGCCCGTTCTACCCCAACGGCATCGCCCCGCGGCACGCCCAAGGCGCGCAGCGGGATCGTTGTATTGTGGATCGTCAGCAGGATATCGGAGGCCGTCCGGCACACATACTGCCATCCCTGCGCTGCAATCGTCGCTTGCCAGACGGTTCCATCAAATTCGCCGTCGCCCAAAATCGTTACGTCTGCATCGGTCGGCATCAATGGGATAAGCTGGTTCAGCAGGGCACAGTGCAACGCTTCGGACACATGCCCCTTCCGGGCTTTGATGACCACCCACGCAATTGGCAACGCCCGTCCACGGTACAAGACACTCACCATCAAACTCATACAGCCACGCGCCACCGTACTGCCATCAATCACGAGCACCAGGGGGTGCCGCGCCAGCAGTGCAAGCACCGCGCGGGCACCCGGCAACATCCAGCGGTCATATGTCACCCCCGCGTGTTTGAGCAAGCGGCGAAAGCGCATGCCCACGCGCTCATCGGCAGCACGGCCACCGGGCGTGTGTTCCGTAATTTTTGGCAGTTGCGTGTGCTGCGCACCCACACTACCACTACTGAGCAACGCCAAGGTCGCAAGTTGGCGGCGCTGATGCCCATAAACTCTCGGGTAGAGTTGCACCAAACGCGTAGTTATGGCACGATAGCGTCGGTACGTGTCGGACATGATCAGTTTCCTTTCGGGGCGTTGGCAGACGGTTCTCAATAGGAATTGTACCAGTTCCGGCACGTATCTTTTCAGTCCTTTGTTCGAACAATATTTCTGTACGGTAGTCAAACAATAAATAGCACACCGATGAATGCCGACGAACCAGTGGTCTGTCGGCATTCATAGATGCATTGTCATGCGTATAACTATATAAGGAGGTTAGGGGTGCATGACCGCAATCGTTAGCGGCGCACCGGCTCGCCCGTGTACGGGTCGTACTTCCACTGCTCAACCGGGCGCGGGTGATCCGGTACGTGCGGCAAAGCAGCAGGCGCGTTGGTATTTACCTTCTCCATCGGCATGATCAGCCACAGCACCAGGTAAACGAGCGGGCTAACGCCGCCCAGGAAGACGGCCAGCACAAAGAGCAGGCGCACGAACACCGGATCGATCCCAACGTAGCGGGCAATGCCGCCACATACACCGGCGATGATTTTGTCGTTGGCACTGCGCGTGAACTGCGTGTCCATGGTTGTTCCTTTCACATATATTGCGGCGACATGTTCGCCTGTTTGCATAACCATTCGTTGGTCTGACGCTTGTGCTGCATAAATTGTTGCGGCAAGCGTTGTGCTAATTGTATTGCGCGGACCACATTTCCGTGGTACGTTAATGTTGAAGCGTATCACAGCGGCGTGATACAGCGTTTATAGAGGTAAATACAAAAATTATGGTCGACACAATGGAGGCAAAGACAATGGCGTCTGAGCACGAGAACCCTTTTCACATCGCGCAGCAGCAGTTCGACAAAGCGGCCGACCTGCTCGACTTACCACGTGGCATTCGGGCCATTCTGCGCGTCCCCAACCGCGAGCTTTCGATTCACTTTCCAGTCAAAATGGACGACGGCAGCACCGAAGTCTTCACCGGCTACCGCGTGCAGCACAACCTCAGCCGTGGCCCGGCCAAGGGCGGCATTCGCTTTCACCCGCAGGTTGATATCGACGAGGTGCGGGCGCTGGCCATGTGGATGACCTGGAAGTGCGCGTTAGTGAATATTCCCTACGGCGGCGCAAAGGGCGGCGTGATTGTTGATCCGGGCCAGCTTTCCATGAGTGAACTTGAGCGCCTGACCCGCCGCTTTGCGACCGAGATCAGCATTTTGATTGGCTCTGACAAAGATATTCCTGCGCCGGATGTTGGCACCAACGCGCAGGTGATGGCATGGATCATGGACACCATCTCGATGCACGAGGGTCACACCGTGCCATCTGTTATTACCGGCAAGCCGATCGGCGTGGGCGGCTCGCTCGGTCGTAATGAGGCGACCGGGCGCGGCGTCAGCCTGATGGTGCGCGAATGGGCGCGGTGCCAGCGGCGCGATCTTGGCCAGCTTGACGTGGTGGTGCAGGGCTTTGGCAATGTCGGCGGCGTGTCCGCTGAACTCGTCACCGACCTGGGCTGCCGGGTCATCGCCGTGAGCGACGCGACGGGCGGCTACATGCGGCGCGCCGGGCTCGACATTCGGGCCATGCGCAATTACGCCGCCAGGCACCCGCGCCACTTACTGGAGGGTTACCATGCGCCGGGCGTGGAACGGATCAGCAATGATGAATTGCTGACGCTAGCATGCGATGTGTTGGTGCCTGCCGCGCTGGAAAACCAGATCACTGCCAGGAATGCACCCGAGATTCGTGCCAAAGTGATTGTGGAGGGCGCGAACGGCCCAACCACGCCCAACGCCGACCTGATTTTGCAGGAGCGCGGTATTACCGTCATTCCTGACATTCTGGCAAACGCGGGCGGCGTGACCGTCAGCTACTTCGAATGGGTGCAGGGGCTTCAGGCATTTTTCTGGGATGAGCTTGACGTAAACTCCAAACTCGAACGCATCATGGTCAATGCGTTCGAGCAGGTGCGCGCGACGGCGGAGGAGCGCGGCGTGCCGCTGCGGCTCGCGGCCTATCTGTTGTCCGTGCGCCGCGTCGCCGATGCGACAATCACGCGTGGTATTTATCCATAGCGCTTATGCAGTGTTTGCATGAAGAACATTCCAGGCGTTCATGACAGGGCGTGACGGCAAACCCCTCACGCCCTGCGCTGTATATGTGGAACCACGGCACGGAGGTTCCACATGATTGGTGACAAAGTGCTGTACTGGAATAGCATAGCGAAAAAGTTCTAGCTATTTAGTTGACGACATACCGCGATAGTGCTATGATCTCAACGCTATGTATTGACAATGCATATGTCACTGTGCTAAGAGCGCATCACAGTGTTTCAATAGTTGCATGCAACAGCCGACGCGTGCGCCGACTGCTAAGCGGCTTTTTTTTATGCCTTGAAATAGGCTGTTGCAAGACCCTCTTACGCTTCATGCACGGCGTAGGTTGTATGGAACTGTAGCATACACAATGATTGGACAACTGAAGCGTTTTGTCGTCGGCCAACCGCTTGCGACGGAACAACTTGCTCACGAACGTCTTACCAAACGCATCGCCCTGGCCGTCTTTTCGTCTGATGCATTGTCGTCCGTCGCTTACGCGACAGAAGCAGTATTGATTGCGCTCTCAGTCGCTGGGCCGGCCGCGCTCGGCCTGGTGACGCCGATATCCGCTGGTATCGCGGTGTTGCTCATGACGGTCGCGTTTTCATACCGGCAGACCATTATGGCCTACCCGCAAGGCGGCGGGACGTATATTGTTTCACGGGAAAATCTAGGCACGATTCCGTCGCTTACTGCTGCTTCGGCGTTGCTGATCGATTATGTGTTGACCGTCGCGGTGAGCATGTCGGCGTCGGTTGCGGCAATTACATCAGCAGTTCCTGCAATTGACCAGTATCGCGTCGAACTCGCGTTGATTCTCATTGCTTTGTTGACGCTCGCGAATCTGCGTGGTGTGAAGGAATCGGGCCGTATCTTTGCGGTGCCGACCTACCTGTTTATTTTCAGCATGCTCACCTTCATCGGTGTTGGGCTGTTCAACGTTTTGACTGGCAATGTGCATCCGGTGGCCCCGCCAGCGATCACACATTTTCCAGCGCAGCTGCAACCTGTGACATTTTTCTTGCTTATAGGTGCCTACGCGCGCGGCTGCACAGCATTGACTGGTATAGAAGCGATTGCCGATGGTGTGCCTGCATTCAAGAATCCAGAGTCGCGCAATGCTGCCATCACGCTGGTTGTCATGGGGACCATCCTTTGCACAATGTTCCTGGGCATCAGTGTGCTAGCAAATGCGTATCACATTATTCCAGACGGCAGTCTCGAGCCAGAGACTGCGAACTCGCAGCTGGCGCGTGCTATCTTTGGGTCGGGTTCGTGGTTCTACTACGTCATTCAGGTTTCGACCATGCTCATCCTGGTGTTGGCGTCGAACACGGCCTATGCCGACTTCCCACGGCTTTCGTACTTTCTGGCACGTGACCGATTCCTTCCGCGCCAGTTCGCACAGCGCGGCGATCGGCTGGTCTTCTCGAATGGCATTGTCGTGCTCGGTACGCTGGCGGGCGTGCTAGTCGTCGCCTTTGGCGCGCGCGAACAGGATTTGCTGCCGCTTTACGCGCTGGGTGTGTTTACGTCATTCACCTTGTCGCAGTTTGGCATGTTCCGGCGTTGGTGGAAGCTTAAGCCAGTGGGCTGGCAACGTAGCGCGGCTATCAATCTCGCTGGCGCGACTGTCACGGGCATCGTGTTGATCATTATTGCCGTCACACGCTTTGTTGATGGGGCATGGGCGGTCATGACTCTGATCCCAATTCTGGTACTGATTCTGCTCAGCATCCGTAAGCATTATGCGGCTGTGGCTGAGCAGCTTTCGCTCGCCGATGCGCCGCCGCCCGTCGCTGTACGCCGCCATACTGCTGTGGTGCTTATTAGTGGCGTTCATCGTGGTGTTATTCCGGCGGTGCAGTATGCGTTGTCGCTTGCGCCGGATAATGTCACGGCAGTGTACGTTGACATGGACGAGGAGGCGACTGCAAAGATCAAAGCGAAGTGGGATCAGTGGGGCAGTGGCATACCACTGGTGATCTTGCCGTCGCCGTATCGCTCGTTGGTCAGACCGTTGTTGAAGTACATCGATGAACTAGATCAGGTGTACGATGATGATGTGCTGACCGTAGTTCTGCCGGAGTTTGTGCCGTCGAAGTGGTGGCAACACCTGCTGCACAATCAGACAGGGTTGTTCATTAAAACGGCGCTGTTCTTCCGCAGAGGCAAAGTCGTTACCAGCGTGCCGTATCGCCTGGATCGCTAATTGCCGATGGTCGATGGTAGATTAAACATTCCCCTTTTTCTACCATCGACCAGTTACGTTCGCGTTCCGTGTTCTGCACAAGCAATGTTACTCTCGCAGGCTAGAGGTAGGGCGTCCAGATCATGGTGCAGGGGCCGCGAATTGAGCGGTATCGGCGTATTCAACATTGCGGGCCAGTGTACCCCGCTTGTGGGAGTGCAAACGCGATCAGCGCGTCGCCTAAATGGGAAATGCCAAGACCGCGCTCAAGAGAATTGCCGCCAAACGCGTTCGCGACGAACTCGCGTCCGTTGACTGTGTAGGCAATTGGGGCAGCATCCGCGCCACCGACGTATGGATCGTCACTCCGGAACGACCAGAGTTCTTTGCCGCTCTTAGCATCCACAGCATTGAACTTACCGATGCTCTGACCGAAGAACACCACATCGCCAGCCACAACTATGCCCGATTTCGTCGGCTCGGGAACCTTGATTCTCCATGCAACCTTGCCAGTCGTCGTATCAGTCGCACCATAGACGCCGTAGAGAGCGACACCTGGGGCATGCGGGTTCGGGTGCCCGCCGAAGTCCTCCTCCAATCCCGGGAAGCTCTGGTAGAGCACTGGCTCGTATCTGGCGCCATAATAGACATACTTTGTGCGCGGGCTGTAGGCCGCGGGATTCCACTCACATCCGCCATCAGTACCAGGCTGGATTAGCAACGGAGTTTCGCGCGGCGGTGTGAACTCAGCAGCGGTCGTAATATGGAACACAGGTGGCGGCGCTTGCTCGACCTGCAACGGAACCAGAGGCTCGACCGAGGACTGCGGCTGGGTTGGCCAAGGGTGTTGCCATTGCGGAGTGGTGGGAACCTGTACCTCCGTCACGTCGTACACTGGCTTGCCGTCGCGTCGGTTGAGGATGTAGTAGTTCCCGTTCTTGTTGCAGTGGCCGATCGCGGGTATTGACTTCCCGTTCTTCTGTATGTCGAACAGCACTGTCGGCTGCGGGCCGTCGTAATCCCAGAGGTCGTGATGCACTTCCTGGAAGTGCCATTGGACCTTGCCACTGTTGACATCAAGGGCGACGATCGAGGCGGTGTACAGGTTCTTGCCGGCTCGCGGGCTGCCGTTAAGATCAGGCGCGGCATTGCCAGTGGTGATGTAGACCATGCCAAGATCGGGATCGACCGAGGGCGTTGTCCAAACTGGGCCGCCGCCGCTCTTCCAAGATTTGTCTGCCCAGGTCTCGCTACCAGGTTCACCCTGCCCAGGAACAGTATAGAAGCGCCACACGCGATTGCCGGTTTCGGCGTCATATGCATCGACAAAGCCGCGTGTTCCGTACTCACCGCCTGAGACGCCGACGATCACCTTGCCATTGACATACTGTGGTGCCATGGTGATCGAGAAGCCGTTGTTCCAATCCGCAACAGTGGCCTTCCACTTCACGTCGCCGTTCTTGGCGTCGAGCGCGACCAATACGTCATCCAGCCGACCGATGAAGACTTTATTCTTGCCGTAAGCCACGCCTCGGTTGTCGCGCCCACAGCAAATTGATATTTTGCTGAGCTTAGGCATATCGTCTAGAGAGTGGTAGGCCCATTTCATATGACCTGTTGCTGCGTCGAGGTCGAATACGTCGTCGTGTCCGGTGGATATATACATATCACCGCCAACGACGATTGGCGAGACTTCAAACGACGACTTGAAGTCAATGACGCCGGTGTGGAATATCCAGGCTGGTTGAAGTTGGCCAGCGTTGGCGGACGTGATTTGATCAACGTTCTGGTAGCGTGTGTTGGCAAGGTCATTGCCGTAATAGCGCCAGTCCTGATTTTTAGATGGTTGCTGTGCCAGCGTTGGCTGCTGGGCTAGCGTGTCGGCGGGTGCCGATAGCACCACTGCCGACAGAATCAGCAAGATTATGAGTGTGATGCCCGTCGCCCTCGCTTTCACGCTGCGGAGTTCCGTGCTTCGTAACAGCATACTCGTTGCTCCTTTCTCGTCTCATCAAGTTCGGTCTCGATCTACATCATCAAGTGGAGATCGTTGGCTGACGCGCTGCTCATTGGGGTTCTGGCATGCAGGCACCTCCTTTCTCAGACGATTAAACAGTCAAAGCATCATGCCCACAGTCACCGCAGTTGTTGCACAGCAGTAACGAGGGGCCGGAAAGTTGCCCGATATGGTGCTCGTGTAGCTACTTGCGTTATATTGACATCAAAGATCGCTTACAGAGATGCTGTTTATGACCAATCGGCATCCATAGTTTTAAGTGGAAAGAGTTTAGGTGGATTACTATGGCGCATCGTTAGCATAGCAGCTATATGCGGATGTGCCATTGGCCAACTGCCCCAAAGTACAAGATCATTTCCCCCCAATTTTTGGACAGATAACCAAACCGCAAGGGCAAGGCTGGCATCAAGTGATCATGTCACGATTGTATCCATAGAAAGTGATAGGAATTGTGCCAACCACGTAGCCTACCGAATGTATGAAACAACAATGGAATGCTTCGTGTTGTGCCTGCTTTTACTTGCATCGCGTCCCTCGCTGATGCTATACTCCTCATAAGCACAGCAGATATTGCTGTTTTTTCGTATTCAACAACTATCACGTTTAGGAGTTCCATGTCCGCCCGCAAAAAGCGCTGGGTCATGCGCGAAACGGCCCCACCTGATGCCCTTGCCGAACTTAAACACTATTCGCCACTTGTCGCTACGCTGTTGTACCAGCGTGAACAGCGCGACGCTCGAAGCGCAACTGATTTTCTGTCGTCTGACTATAAAGGTGGCCTGCACGATCCTTTCCTGATGAAGGGTATGGATGAGGCAGCGCGTCGGATTGCCACCGCCATCACCGAGGGCGAGCCAATCGCGGTGTACGGCGATTTCGACGCCGACGGCGTGACAGCGGTGACGCTGCTGATGCAAGCCATTACGGCCATGGGCGGCGACATTCAGCCGTACATTCCGCACCGCCTGCATGAAGGTTATGGACTTAATCACGTAGCGACCGACCATCTGGTTGATCAGGGTGTGCGGGTGCTGATCACGGTCGATTGTGGAATCAGTAATGTGGCTGAGGTCGCGCATGCTCGCGCCGCCGGGCTGGATGTGATTGTCACAGATCATCACACACCGCCGGAGATTTTGCCGGATGCGAATGCGGTGGTGAACCCCAAACAGCCGGGCTGCCAGTATCCCTATAAGCAGCTTGTCGGCGTCGGTATCGCCTATAAACTGGTGCAGGCGCTCTCGCGGCTTGGCATGCGCATGGGCCTGCGTGGACGCGATTTGCTGGATGTAGTGGCGCTCGGCACGGTGACCGACCTCGGGCCGCTGACGGGCGAAAATCGCGTGTTGGTCAAGGCCGGGCTTGAGTCGATTAATGCTACGCAGCGTCCCGGCTTGCGCGCGCTCATTGTGGCCGCCGGGCTGATGCAAGGCAAAATTACCGCGAGCGATATCGCCTTCATGCTCGGGCCGCGCCTGAATGCTGCCGGGCGGCTCGATGATGCGGTGCTGGCCTACCGGCTGCTGCTGGCGGAAGATTACGGCGTGGCACAGCAGCTTGCCGCCGAACTTAATCAGGCCAACACGCGGCGCAAAAGTTTAACCACTGAGGTGCAGAAGGCAGCGCGCGATCAGGCACGCGAGCTTGGCAAGGACGCCAACCGAATTGTCCTGCTGGATGGCGAGGGCTACCCGGCTGGTGTCGTCGGGCTGGTAGCTGCCAAGCTGGTCGAGGAGTTCGGCCGCCCGGTGCTGCTTATGGAGCGTGGCGAAGAGACAACGCGCGGCTCGGCGCGTTCGGTGCCGGGCTTTAACATGATCGAAGCGCTAACTACCTGCGCCGACCTGTTCGAGCGCTTCGGCGGCCACTCGGCGGCGGCGGGCTTCACAATCACGAACGAGCGCCTGCCGGAGCTAGAGGCGCGCTTGCTCGATTACGCCGAGGAGCATCTGCCTGACGAGTTGCTGTCACCCGCGCTCCATATCGATGCAGAGGTGCCGCTCAATGATTTGACCTGGGAATTGCTGGCCGAGCTTCAAACGCTGGAACCGTTTGGTAATGCCAATCCGCAGCCGGTGCTCACGAGCAGCCATGTGCGGGTCATCGGCGCGTGGGCGCGCGGCGCGGAAGGCCAGCATCTTAAGCTGCGGCTCGATGATGGCAACGGCGGCCCGACGTACGACGGCATCGCCTTCCGGCTTGGCGATATGGCACAGTACTTTCAGCAGCCGCGCTTCATCGACGTGGCCTACACGCTGGAGGCCAACACATGGAACGGCAACAGCACCCTGCAATTAAATATTAAGGATTTTCGGCGGGCGTAGGATCAGCAAAAGGATAGGACCAACGTACTAATATCACTATAAGAGACGGCGCGGTTCATAGACATGATCGTTGTTCTACTACAAAGGAGACTATCATGTTCCGTCACCGCCGTCTCGTCGCCTCGTTGGTTCTGCTTGGAACGTTGCTGCTTACTGTCGGCGCTGCAGCCGCAAAAGATCGCCCCAACAAGCCGCCGCATGACGCGCCGCGCATTACCTGGAGCACGCGCAAGGTCGAGCAATCGCTCACGCCAGGCCAGAGCGCTACCGTCGTCATGAACTTCACCAGCAGCACGGATTTACAGAATGTCACGCTGAACGTTCCCGGGCGTTTGGCCAAGGTCATGACAATCTCTCCAGCAAGCTTCGATACGCTACCAGCGAATACCGCCACGCAGGTGACACTGACCATGAACGTGCCAGCGAACTGGAAGGGCAACGTGGCCGGTGTTGTGCAGGTGCGCGCGGGCCAGCGCGTGGTTGCCCAGCCACTCCATGTTCAGCTCAAGGTGCCCAGGGCTGCGAAGGCAGCAGACGCGAAGTCCACGGATGCAAAAAAAGCTGCGGAAGACAAGCAGGCTGAAGGCTCTAAAAAACCGGGCCATCGCTGACACTAACCATGGCATCGTCGAATAAAATGGGCGCAGTGCTGATGATTTAGCATTGCGCCCGGTCGTACGATGTAACGATGCTGCCTGCTGCATGGGCATCACACCACAAATTGGCCGTTCTTGTAAAACAATTCGCCGTCCACCAGCACTTCGCTGTCCTGTCGCATGTCGCAGATGAAGTCCCAGTGAACGCTCGACGTGTTGTGGCTGCCGGTTTCGGGGTAGCCTGCGCCGACGGCCATGTGCAGTGTGCCGCCGATCTTCTCATCAAATAAAATACTTTTGGTGAAGCGCGTGATACCGTAGTTGGTGCCGATTGCGAACTCGCCCAAATAGCGCGCACCCGCGTCGCTATCAAGTTGGCTGAGGAGGAAATCTTCGTTCTTCCTGGCGCTGGCATGCACGACTTTGCCGTCCTTGAACTCAAGCTCCACGCCCTCGACCTCACGCCCGGCACGGATGGCCGGGTAGGTGAACTTAACCCAGCCGTTCGCCGAGTCCTCGACCGGGCCGGTGAAGATTTCGCCGCTGGGCATGTTGCGCTTGCCGTCAGAGTTGATGAATGTCCGCCCAGCAATAGAGAGCGACATGTCAATATTGGGGCCGCGCACGACAACGTGCTGCTTACCCTTAAGCCAGTCCACCAGGCGCTGCTGATCACCATGCACCTTGTTCCACTCCGCAACCGGATCGTCTTGATCACAGAAGGTCGCCTTGTAGACAAAATCCTCATACTCACGCAGGCTCATGTCGGCCTCTTGAGCGTAGGCGGGGCAGGGGAACTGCGTGCCGACCCAGCGCAAATTGCCTTCAGCCGAGCGGCGCATGAAGGTCGCCATTTGGTCGCGACGAGCATTTTGCCGCACCTGTTGGCGTTTGGGATCGATGCCAGTGAGCGTGCGGGTGTTGGAGGTGGCGCGGATGCCGATCGTTACGTCGGCCCGCTCAGAGCTGATCTGCTCGAACGGCGAGATCCATTGCAACTGTTCGTCACTGGCATGGCCGAGCACAACTTCGTCAAGCTCATCACTGTTCAGGTTAATTGATGGGTTGCCGCCTGCCTGAAGCACGTAGCGTGTGACCTCCTGCACCAGCGGCAGCGCCAGCACATGTCCATTGATTATCACCCAATCGCCGGGCTGCACAGCGACGGAATAGTTGACCAGCGTCGCGGCGAGTTTTTCGAGGCGTGGATCTGTCATACCGATGCTCCTTCGTTTGTAAATCTTATGGAAGCATCAGTATAGCAGCAGTTTCTCGTTGTGGATTTCAAATTGCAGATTGTAGATTAAAAGACATCGTAAGCTTTGGAAATCTACAATCTGCAATCTACCATTTGCAATTAACCCAGCGCGTCTAGCAGCATGTCGCCCTCTTCCGACGAGATGCGGCCTTCAGCGACCATCTGGAGAATTGCGGTGCGCTCCTCCTCGACAGTGCGGCCATCGGCTGGCGCGGCTGTAGCGTTGGGCTGCGGTTCGCCTTCCGCACCGAGCCGCATGGTCGGGCCAGTCGCGGGTGTGTTCTGTTCAGAGGGCGCGCTGTCGGCATTGGCTGGCGCGGCGGTGTTGTCAGCCTGCGGTTCACCCTGCGCACCTAAGTTGATCGTCGCGCCGGTTGCCGGTGGCGCAGGTGGCGTGTTCGGCACAACCGTCGGCGTAGGCGGTGGCGTTGGACGCTGCGGTTGCTGCGGTGGCATGGGCGTATTGAACGCAGCGATCGCCCGCTCGACGGCTTCCCGCGCGCCGCTGATACCTTCGCTGGCGGCCTGACGGGCTTGCTCCTTCAGTCGCTCAAGCTGCTCGCGGTTGGCGGCCAGGATGCGATTGCTTTCCTGGGCTGCCATGTCGCGCGCGGCGCGGGCCTGTTCGCGAACTGCCTGGCGGGCCGCGCGTCGTTCGGCGCGAGTAGCCTCTGAATCGGCATCGCTGGTACCCCATCCGCTGAAGCTCGCCGCCATGTTCCGACCGAACTCTTCACCCCACTGCTCCATGTTCCGACCAAATTCTTCACCCCAGCGCTCCATGTTTTGGCCGAATGTTTCGCCCATGCGGCCCATTTCTTCGCCAAAGCGGCCCATCTCGCGGCCAAAATCATCCCAATTACTGCCGAACGTGCTGGTGCTCCGTGGCTCGTTGCCGCCCCGCAGTTCGAGATCGCCGCCGACCGTCAAGGTGAGTGTGGCTGCGCCTTCACCGTACACAGCCGATACCATGCCGCTACCTGCTTTTATACCAGGTCCGCTGGCATCACCGCCGACCATGGCTTGTAGGGTGAGATTTGGCTCCTTCGGCAGATCAATGCGCGCGTCGCCGCCAATCTGAAGATGAAGTGCTGTTTCGGGCGGGAAGGTAGCGCGTAGGCGCAGATCACCGCCGACGTTCCCAGCACTGATGCTGCCCTGCTCCGACTCGATGTTCGCGTCGCCACCAATCGAGCCAAGCTCAATGTTGCCGCCGATTCCTGTGACGCTGACATCGCCGCCGACACTGTACAGCCGCAGATCGCCGCGCACATCGCGGGCCTGGAGATCACCGCCGACGCTGCCGAGCTGCGCCTGCTGCGCGTCGCGCAGGTTGGCATCGCCGCCAATGCTGCCGCCAGCAAGTTGAAGCTGCCCGGCACCGCGCGCATCGAGGTCGCCGCCGACGCTGCCGAAGTGCAGCGACTCGCGCACATCCGCGCGGAAGTCGTCGCCGACATTGCCAATTACCGCCGTTTGCACGTCGCTAAGCATGAGATCGCTGCCGACATTTTCAATCTCAGCGTTGACCACCTGCTCGACACGCACATCGCCTGTGCGCCGCCCGAAGCCGTCTTGCAGCACCAGTTGCTCGGCGTCGCGTACCTGCACATCGCCGCCCATGCCGCGCAGGTGGACATCGTCTACGTCGGCGACGAGGACATCGCCGCGTACATCGGAAAGGTTCACGGTTGTGACACCGCGCACCTGCACGTCGCCTTGAACCTGCGCCGCAACGATGCTGGCGTCGGCAGGCACGCGCAGCCGCAAGTCACCAGATGCTCGCTCGATGATCAGGCCACCTTCATGTGGCTCCATGCGGCTCGTCGGCGCGTTGGTAAGCACCTCAATGGTGCGGGTGCTGCCGCGCTCGATCTGAAGGTCGCCGCTGCACGCGGTCAAAGTAATGCGTGGCGTTTCGCCAGTGGGAAATGATGTTGTCATGTATGTTTCTCCTTTGTGCTACACATTTATTCAACAAATATCTCGATCCGTTCGCCCTGCTCGCGGTCCTGCGACTCGAAGACGCGGCCCGTTGCGCCCGTCTCCACAGCGTGGAGCAGCTCGTCCATTGTGGCCGGGTTGGCGTTGGGAATGAGCCGCGCGCCCAGCTTCAAGCCGGTGCTGATCAGACTGGTCGGGATGGTGACGTTGACCTTCTGGCGTTGCGTGTCAAGGTCCGTCACGCGGATGCGCAGCGAGCGCGCGGACGAGGTGGCGCGTGTGCGGCCCGACGTGTTGCCGGCCTCCACGGCACCCATGAGTTGCGCGCCTTCTTCGGCGGACACCTGCCCGCCTTCAACCAGCTTCAAAATGCGAAGTCGCTCGTCGGGTTGTGACATAACTCCTCCTTATCCGCGCAAGAGCTTCATGGCCTCTTCAACAGAAATTTCTTTCGAGGCCAGCCGATCGAGCACGGCGCGGCGGTCGGGGCGTTGATCTTCGATCGGCACGCCGTAGCCGAGCGCGGCGATAATGTCATCCAGGCGGCTGCGGGCGGTGTTGTAGGCTATCCGCAAGTCGGCGGCGACGCCATTGATGTTGCCGCGATTTTTACCATGAGCTCGACAAACTCCAGTTGTTCGCGACCGAGTTTGCCAAGCCAGCCGAGTTCGAACTGACCGTCAATCGTGATGTTGTCCTGCGGGCAGTGTAGTTGCGTGACGATCATTTCGTCGCCGCAGACCGGACATTTGGTTAGTAGTGGATGCATGATGTCTCCTTTTGTGACCATGTAACAATCAAATAAAATCGATAATGCGTCATCCGACAGGAATGTGCATGTACGTTTTGTTCATACCTCCTATACGCAATGGCTCAGTGCATGCCCAGCGTGCCCTGCACGCGGCAGCGCCGCTCGACCAGCTTGAACACGCCGTACCCTAGCGGCAGCATCACGAGCATGAACACGCACAAAATGATAAGTTCCGTCCCAATCGGCAGCAGTGTCGTGCCATTCAGCAGGAATCCGCGCACCGCGTCAAGTCCGTAGGTCAGCGGAATCGCCAGCGAAATGGGCAGCAGGAAGCGCGGCAGCACCGTGACCGGAAACCGGCTGCCGGAAAATGTTGAAATCACAAAGTCCGAAACGTCAATCAAGGTGTTGGATTCTCTAATCAACAGCACCAGAGCGGCGAACGCGAAACCAAAGCCGTACAACGCAACCAGCATCGGGATCAACGTCAGCGCTGCCGCGAGAAAATTGCCGCTGATCGAGAAGCCGAACAACAGCCATGCCAGCACGAACACCAGGATGCAATTCAGCGTTGTGATGCCCAAATTGGTGATCGTCTGCCCAACCAGCAGCAGTGGGCGCGGCACTGGCGTCATCCAGTTGCTTTCGAGCACGCCAGAGTCCATCTCGGTCTTCAATGCCAGTCCCATGCCCCAGAAGACGGCGCTGATGTAGCTGGAAAGAATTGAGCCAACGATGATAAACGCCATGTAATCGCTAATGCCGGTGTATGCCGCGAATCCAACATTCCCCTGCGAGGTAGCAAAGGAGCGCCCCAGAAAGTAGACCGGCGTCAGCCACATGAGCGGCTGCACAATCTGGAAAATGGCGTTCAGCGGATAGCGCAGAAAATGAAGCCAGTTCTTTTTAGCAATCGCCAACACTGCACGGACATGCGATTGCCAGGTTGGGCGCGCAAGTGATTGGTTGAGCATATCGCCTCCTAATACTGCCCTAGCGAGCCAGTCCGGCGCGCGTGCTGCTCGACGACCCGAAAGGCCATGTAGCCCAATAGTGGCAGCACGACGGCGAAGATAAGCAGCGCGCGCACATCGGGCCAGATTTCGGCAAAGCTCGCCTGACTCAGAATGACCATGCGAAGCGCGTGGTTTGCATACGTCAACGGCAGCACTGTCGCGACCTGTTGCATCCACTGCGGCATGACTTCGATAGGATAGGTTATGCCGCAAAAGACCAGAAAGAAGCCCCGTACCAGAAACACCATCGCATTTGCTTCTTTGAAGTGCAACACCAGGCTACCAAACGCAATGCCAATTCCATAAATCGACGCGATCAGCAGCAGAAGCAGCAGGAGCAAGAGCGCGCCGTTGCCGCGCAGCAACTGCATGCCGAAAAAGAGCCGGAATTCTGTGACCGTTATTGCCAAAAACATCAGCCCTGTGGCGAGCTTGGTGAGGCTGCCACCCAGCATCAGCGAGATACGCCAGATTGGGCACAGCCAATTGGATTTAAGCGTGCCGCGCATCTGTTCCTCGCGGAGTTGCAAGCCAACGTCCCAGAGCGTAATGTTGAGCCACATGTAGAGTGTGGTGCCGATCACGATGAAACTGGCGTAATCGGTTGTGCCTGCCCGGCTGCCGAATGTCGCCGCCGCCATGCCGCCCGGCCCGCTCAGGGCCTTGGCAGTAAAGATATAGCCAAACGGGAACAGCACCGGCCAGATTACGAACGCGACTACCCAACTGGGATAGCGCACGAAGATCGTCCATTCTTTGCGCGCCATTGAAAGCAAGGCCCGCAATTCAGAGCCAACTGTTCGCTGGCCAAGTGTATTTGAATTAAGCATACGTGTCTCTTCTGTGTTCTTAATCGCGCAATTGCTTGCCGGTCAGCGTAATGAAGACATCTTCAAGCGTCGGTTGGTCGATCTGCAAGTGCTGGATGCTGCCCCCGTGCGCGCCAATTTGTTCGATGACATGCGGCAGCAGGTTGCGGCTGTCGGTGGTGTGCAGCGCGACGGACCAGACATGCTCGTCGTCAAGATAGCGCACCAGAGCGTTCTGAACCGATGGTATCTCATTGAATGTGTCAGTCAGCATCGAGTTATACTGCTCGACTTCCATGCTCACAATGTCGAGCTGTTTGATCGTGCGTTTGAGATGCGCGGGCGTATCGAGCGCAATGATTCGGCCAAGATCAATGATGCCAACGCGGTCGCTTAGTTGATCGGCCTCTTCCATGTAATGTGTCGTCAGCAGAATGGTGCGTCCTTCCTGCTTGATCTCCTGAATTAATTCGCGCAGATTCCGCGCCGACTGCGGATCGAGGCCGGTCGTCGGTTCATCCAGCAGCAGCACCGGCGGATTCGCGAGCAGCGCTTTGGCGATAGCGATGCGCTGCTTCATGCCGGTCGAGTAGCGCTCCACGCGCTCGTCGGCCTTGCCCGTCAGATCGAGGCGATCAAGCAGGTACGTGACGCGCTGGCGTGCGACGGCAGGCGGAATATGGTAGAGCGCTGCGAAATATTCCAGATTTTCGCGGCCGGTTAGCTTCCAATAAATGCTGCGGTCGCCGGTCAGCACTGCGCCAAGGTTTTGCCGAACCATGCTTGGTTGGCGGCTCACATCGTAGCCGTTGATCGTCGCCGTGCCGCTGGTCGGCTCCAGCAGTGTGCAAAGCATGCGAATGGTCGTGGTCTTGCCCGCGCCGTTCGGGCCGAGTAGACCGAAGATCTCGCCGCGCCGAATGCTGAAGCTGATTGCGTCAACAGCGGTTGATGTCTCGACGGTAGTGTTGCCGAACGGCAGCCGTTTTGTCCATCCCTGCTGATCGGCGCGCTTCGTGCGGCGCGTGTAGGTTTTACGTAAGTCACACACCTCGACGATATTATCTGCCGTGCCGTTACGGTGAAATGCGGTATCTACATTTGTTTGAATCTCAGGCGCGCTCAGCACACCTGCTACATCTTCCGGCATGATGCCCTCTCCAATAATTCACACCTAATAAATTTGTGTTCGCTTCAGCCTGAGACTACAGCGCGGCGCGACGTTCGACATTGCCGTAGCGCGCCCGCAGCCGCCAACCCCAAGCGATGAATTGCTCGCCCATCCATGCCAATGCGACCGCATGAGCGCGCTGCTGTGGCTGTGATGGATAGTGTTCGGACATTAAACGTTCGTGAGCGGCGTCGGCCAGCAAATCCTGACGGTGTAATTCAGCCATGTCGGGTAGTAACTGGTTCATGAGAAACTCCTGTTCTTGCATGCCACTGTTACGGCGCACTACAGCGACCGCAATGCATCCGCGTCAAGTCCGTTGCTTGCCATGGCTATCAGGTTGTTCGGCGAAAGGTCTTCCATACCAGCATCGCGCATGTTCCGCACGTACTCTGGCGTGATGCCTTCGCTGAACATGCTGATCAAATCAGCATGTGAAAAGTCAACCGCTCCAGCATCGCGCATGTTCCGCACGTACTCCGGCGTGATGCCTTCGCTGAACATGCTGATCAAATCAGCATGTGAAAAGTCAACCACTCCAGCATCGCGCATGTTCCGCACGTACTCCGGCGTGATGCCTTCGCTGAACATGCTGATCAAATCAGCATGTGAAAAGTCAACCGCTCCAGCATCGCGCATGTTCCGCACGTACTCCGGCGTGATGCCTTCGCTTCGCAACGTGATAAGCTCGTCAACTGTTGGGGCAGGCACGCCCAGATCTTTCAACGCTTGCCCGTAGCCAGCGCCCTCCGACTTCGCCTGCTGCGCGCGCGGCGCTGGTTGCTCTTTCGCGTTGAGCACCGTGGTAGACGCGGGAGACGATTTAGCGTCGAGTGTTGCCATCAATTCTTCAGCCTGAACGGGACTGATCGTGCCTTCAGCCACCATTTCGAGAATGCGCTGTCGTTCAATTTCCATCATGCCCTCCAAATGTTTGTGTAAATATAGAACTTATTTGTATTTCTATGGCATATATTACCATATGATTTTAAAATGTCAACACCTGAATGGCATTATTTGCCAGAGGATTGGAAATAAATAATGCGAAGAGCTTATTGCCCTTCGCATTAGTGATCATGATTATCAATTTGCCAGCTACGCTTTACTATTTATGTTTTGTGTCTCACCATGCGAGTTCCTGCAACTCACCAATCTGCTCAAGCGATGGATGGCGGGCCAGTTCGACAAGCAGTGCCTGCGACACCCACATCTCATCGAGCTGCGCGGTGTTGCGCACGCGCACGGCTCGGACGCTTTCATGGGCAAACGGCTTCATGGCAAGCAGCACAGCCTCGCGCGTGGTGGCACATGCGACCGGCAGTTTCACGCCCCAGAAATTGTTGGCAGTAAGTCCGTTGGTGTAGGTCGCGTGCCAGTCGATTTTGGCGCGCAACTGCTCGGTGATAACGTCGGCCATGCCGACGCCAGACGCATTGCCATGGCTCTCGTCCGACAGGTCGCATGCCACGATGCAGCCGATCTCGCGCTCGGGCGGGCCGCCGATCCGGCGGTGCATGCCGATAACGTTGGGGTCCATGCCGGTGCCTGCAAAGTTTTTGCCAATCTGATCAACAATCAACAGGTCGAGCGGATCGAATGGAATATTCGGAAGCAGCGCCCGCGCCTCTTGGAGCAACCGCTTGTCCGCTTCCTCGATCTCGGCAGTCGGCAGCGTCTCGATCTTCCAGGTTTGATCGAGCGAATTTTCCACAATCGCGATGCCGAGCTTGATTGGCGCGCGTTGCAGCACCAGCCGCGCGACCGGAATGACGTGCTGCTGCAAGCCCATGCGGTGAATTGAATCAGCGCCCATCGGATTGCCGAGGCCAACTGCCGCGATCTTCATCAATCCGCTGCCAAGCTCGCCGGTCAGGATGGTGTGCGGCTTGACGCGATTGAGCAAAATAATCGCATCGGCCTCATGCGCCGCGCGGTTGGTGTAGGCGGTCACGCCCGCGTCCGTCTCGCCCAGCGACACAACATCGGTCGTAGTAACCACCGGGCAGCCAACCTGATCTTCTGTGACGCCGTAGCTCTGAAGCACCTCGCGCTGCCCTTCGGCGGTGGATCCGCCATGGCTGCCCATCGCCGCAATAACGAATGGCTCAGCGCCGAGCAGGCGCACCTCGTTCGCCACTGCCGCGATGATCGCCGCAATGTTTGCGATGCCACGGCTGCCTGCCGTAATCGCCACGCGCATGCCCGGCATGATCACGCCGGGTGCGTGCTGCCGGAAACCTGCTGCAACGGCTGCGCGAATATCAGTAATATGCGTGGTATCAAAGTGCTGCCGCATCAGTGCCATGCGCGGCAGTTGGCTGCCGTGAGGTGTGTAAATCGGCGGCGCGGGTGTTGGGTTGGGTGTTGACATGTGTCACTGCCTCCCTATGAACGAGCGCGTCAGGAGAAACGAGCGCGCAGTACGATGTGCTCCGCTAAAGGTAGATGACTGCGCTGTGGCTGTCAAGCTTCGGAAGAAAGCTTGAAATTGGTAAGCAATTGCCTGCCGCAAGCAGAACCGCTGGCATATTTTCTGCGTATACATAAGCAAGTGATACATTATTTGGAAGTCTCAGAGAAAAATGGGACTAAAAGGTATAGACGCTTGTACGTCGCAATGGTATACTAGAAGTGAAGTAGTTGCTTCATCAAATGGCGGCGTTTCTGCGTACCATTAAGGAGAATGAACATGATGCTTTTACTTGTGCTATTAGCCATGATTTTGACGGTCGCTTTCGTCGTGCGTATTGCCGAAGGCCGCCGGGTTGCAGAGCGCTTGCCAATTCGCATTCGCGAGTCACGCGTGACGCGCCGCCGCTAACATTTCTTGTTAAAATAGTTATATCCAGGTGTTGCCGTACGAGCGATACCTGGATATGGCTGTGTGCATAAAATCTTTTGATGCAGCGAGGAACGACATGTCCTCGCTGCATTGTTTTTGGTATAATATGCTTGTGAATACAGTACCTAATCTTTATAACTTATCACTTGATGAACTGACTGCGTTGCTGGCAGACTGGAACGAGCCAGCCTATCGTGCCCGGCAGATCTATCGTCATTTATACATCAACTTTGCACAGAGTCCAGCGGAGATGACTGACCTGCCGAAGCGCTTGCGGGAAAAGCTGGCGGCTGAGACACGCATCGGTTCGCTGGAGATGACCAGGCTTCAGACTGCCGACGAAGGGCTGACGCGCAAGGCGCTGTTTCGGCTCGATGACGGCGCGGTGGTCGAGAGCGTGCTCATGGTGTATCCGGACCGGGCGACGGCCTGCGTTTCGACGCAGGCTGGCTGCGCGATGGGCTGCGTGTTCTGTGCGACCGGACGGCTTGGCCTGCTGCGCAATCTGCAGCCGGGCGACATTCTGGAGCAGGTCATCTGGGCGGCCCGCGAACTCAAGAACCTGGGGCCAAATACGAAAAACCAACATGCGGGTCTTTCCAATTTGGTCTTTATGGGCATGGGCGAGCCGTTTGCGAACTATGATCGCTGGTGGCAGTCCGTCGAGCGGCTGCATTACCCGCAGGGCTTTAATCTCGGCGCGCGCAACATGACTGTTTCGACGGTTGGGTTGGTGCCGGGCATTCGCCGTTTGGCCGATGCGCCGCTACCTATCAACCTTGCAATCTCGCTCCACGCGCCGAATGATGAGCTACGTACCGAATTGATGCCGGTCAATAAACGCTATCCAATTGCGACATTGTTCGATGCGACGCGCGACTATCTTGCCAAAACCAATCGCCGCGTCTCGTTTGAGTATGTCCTGCTCGAAGGCACGAATGACACGCCGGAGCATGCTGCACAGTTGGCTGATTTGCTACGCGATGCACATGCCGGGCTGCCGCTTCACCTCGTGCATGTCAACTTGATTCCATGGAATCCGGTGCCGGGCATGCCGCTGAGCCGCTCGCATCGCCAGCGCGTGCTGGCCTTCCAGCAGGTGCTGCTTGACCGCAACGTGCCGTGTACAGTGCGCGTCGAGCGCGGTGTCGCGATTGCGGCGGCATGCGGTCAGTTGGCGGGGGTGCCGGAGGTTGCGCAGGGCGCGGAGGCGACAATTCCATTGATGTAGTTCTGCCCTTTGAAAGAGCGCCGTCATGCGCGGTAGTTCACTAGCAGCAGCCCCAGTATGCAAACTCCCATGCCGACGATCTGAATTGTGGTTAGTTGTTCAGCAAACATGAGCAGTCCGATTGGCAGCAAGATTGCCGCGACAGTCGTGTTGGCAATCAGCGCGGCGATGCTGACGTCCCATTTGGCACGATAGGCGAGTAAGAAGCCGATTTCGATGCCGACTACCGTGAGCGCTAGCCCGGCGCTAGCCCAATTCAACTGCCGCAGCGATGCTAGCAGTGTAGCGCGTAGCGGAAAGAATGGCAGCAGCGCAATGCACACACCAGTTGCGATTGCATATGTGACCGCAAGTGTGAGCAGCGGGTGGGCGGCGTTGGGTGTTGCCTTCTGGAACAGATGGTAGAATACTGTCGAGATAACGACGAGGGCGATGGGGCTGTAGACAAGAACTGACTTCACAGGTGGGTTCTCTTTCTCATAAGCATGATGACGATAGCACCATCTTACAACATGTAGGGGCTAGGCATGCCTCGCCCCCACATCATACGCCCATCCGTTCAATACACCTTCTCGATCGCATCCACGAGTTCCAGCCCTTTATTGGCTTCCGTTGTGATCGCTGAACCATCTTTGGCTTTCAATGCTGCTTGCTGGGCGGCGACGCTGGCTTCGAATTGCTTCGCCACGTCTGCGCCTTTATGGGCTAACACAGAGGGCTTGAGCCGCGCCCAGATCGCGTCGATCTTCGCGAGGCTGTCGGCCACGGCAGTAAAATCCTGGTCCCCGGCGTCAAGCACAACTTCACGCTCGAACACATCCAGCCGCCCAAGATCAGGAGGCACGGCGGGGTGATACATGCTGAACAGGTCGATTACCGCGGCACTCACGTCATTGGCGCTCTGCATAGTATCCGCCGCATTCTTGACAGAAGTTGCTTGTTGCAGGCCGCCAAGCGCGGCGGCGAATGCGTCCTGAAGCGCCTGGGGCGCGCCATCAGCTGAAGCCTGCGCTTGATAGGCCTTCCATGCGTCGGCAATGGGGACAACATCTGCGTTCACTTTTGTCCAATCGCCACCCGGCACGTCGTCGATAATGGCCTCGGCCTGTGCCTCGATGGTTTGCAGCGAGGCAGGGACAGTACCAGGCGCGGCGTCGGCACGATTGACTACAATCAGACTCACTTTTTCGTCGTCCGAAGATCGGTCTTCGACAATTCCAAAGCCAACAGCGTAGACCTTGTGCTCGATGCTGTTATCCATCAATGTTTCTTTGACGAGGATGCCGTCTGAACCCGGCCCATTGGGCGTCGTGGTTTGCTCAGACATGCTGAGTATTTCGTCCGTCTCATACACGACGCCCGGTAGATTTTCCGGGTTGAACATCATGCCGACCTGAGGATGGGCCGGCATGATCAGCGCAGGCGGCGCGCCGTCCTTTCCCGCCAGCCAGCGTTCCTTCATGGTCATTGACCTGCCCATCTTCATAATTAGCGACATCTTCGCCGAAGTAGTACACATCGCCGTTGTCTGCCTGGGCGAAGTAATCGTTGGCAATCTCGACCAATTGATCAGCGCTGTAATCGACGAACTGTGAAATGCGAACCTGCGTGGTGCCGCCGGCCCATGAGATAGTTTTCGTATCGGGTAAAAGAGTGACTTCTACACGCGCGCTCTTTCCGTCTTCTGTGCCGATTGAGATGGTCTGGCTGATCGGCGAAACCGGATAGTACGGATTCGTAATCTCAAGCGGCTTGGAGAAAACTGGCGGCGCTCCAGCTGCTACATTGACAGATGTAGCCCCGTCCGGTTCGACTGTGGCAGCTTCGACGGTTGCGGGCGCACTGGTAGGAGGCTCACTCGTGGGTGCGACGGTGACAGGCGGGCTGGTGGGCGGCACATTTGTCGGCACGGCGGCGACAGCAGGTGGATTGGTAGGAACGACGTTCGAGGCGGCTGATCCCTGGCATGCGGCAAGCATGAGTGTGACAACTAGCGTTGTCGATGTGAAAAGGAGATTGCGGTTCTTCATTGGATAATCCTCCATATTGGAGTAAGTTATGCGTGTTCTGCTGGCATGCGCGACATGAATGGCGGTCGCCTACCTCAAGTTGGGTAGGCGACCGTGTGTATGGACTGCTGTTTTGGAGCCATCTGATAGCCAGTCAGTTATTGATCTACCCAGTAGCTCACCAGAAAGCCCGCCGGGTTATAGAGCGCGCCGTCGTTTCGCGTGGTGTCATTCCAGATTGCTCCATCGCCGGTATTCGGGAAGTTACGCGTTTGTCCGGGCGCAATTGTCCCGAAGATCTGATCGTGCTCCTGATGGGTGCCGATACTGCACATGTTCCAATCCTCAAGGCTGACCGTCGCATTGCTGACATTCTGAAGCGTCACAACCTCGGCGACTTTGTCCACCTTGACGATTCTCACAGGAGAGTTTGGCGCGCTTGCCGGATTTGGGGTATCTCGACATCCATCGAAGATCGCTGGCGGCAATGTCGGCGTTGGGAGCGTCGTCGGAGTTGGAAAAATTCTGGATACAATCGGTATGTAGATGTTGAGGTTCGGTGCCGCTGGTGGTGTCGTTGTCGGCGTTGCAGTCGGCGATGTTTCTGTCGTCGGTATCATGGTCGGCGTTATAGGTGTTGCGCTCGGCGTTTCTACCGGCTGGATTGTTTCACACAATCCGGTCTGCTCCATAGGTGAGGTCTGTTTATAGACGGTTTGCGAGGTGTCATGGTGGTAGGCCTGGTCTTCCAGCGCCAGCGCCGCCTCGCGCGCCGCTATACATTCATCTCGGCTGAGGTGCAAGGTTTCGGACAGCACCAGTGTCTCTCCCTGCGGGTCATTCGTGGCACCGACTTGAAAATTGCCCACTCCGGGCGCGTAATATTTCTGCTGGCTGCCAGGATCGGGCGGGCTGGTCTCGTCGATCACCACAACATTGTCGTAGCAGCCGATCGAATTACACACATGCTGGCCCGTCTTGGACACCTGCCCACAGTCCAGGATGATATCGGGCGCTGCATACGCCTGGAGGAAGATCGGCGTTCCCTCCTGGGGATTTCCCGGCAGGATCGTTCCCCCTTGTGCGGGTGGCTGGCCTTTTTCGGTTGGTAGGCCGGAGATCCAGGTATCTGGCGCCTCGGTAAACTTCCCGCCCGAGTACTGCGCGGGGTACTCGCCGAGGTTCCAGGGATTCCCGGCATTGTCCTGCGCGTGAAAGGCCAACTCCGCCTCCGTGGGCTGTCCAGTGTAGAAATCCCGATCCCACAGGACAACGGTGCGCACGCCATGTACCACCTTGGTCAGATCGGTGACAGTGAATATCACCTGGTGTGGCACCAGCCCGCTCCCGTCATTTGCGACCCCTTGCAGGATGAACTGCGTTCCCGGCACCAGCGGGTACAAGGGGTTATCGACCTTGGGGGTGTTGGGGAAATTAGTGGCATTGAACGGGGTAGCCAGATTGCAGGGCAATGCTGCCGGGCATGCTCGTCTACCCTGTCGGGAGGCAAGATAGTGGGCTGACTGGCGCTGACCCCTGTAACGCCAGCACTCGTCAAAAGCAGCGCGACCATAGTTAAGGTGAACAGAGCAAACCAGGTACGTTGTTGTCTGAACATGGGAGCCTCCTTTTGAGACAATGTATGTATGAGCAGCGATGGGTCGAAATCCCTTCGCTGCTCTGTGAAGCCCAGCAGAAGGGCGAATCGTGTTCGTCCCTTGGTAGGAGCAGGTTTCAAACCTGCTCCTACGGGCTACATTGATCAACCATCACCTACTGCGCGGCATGCCAACGTTACGCCGCGCTTGGCTGTGGTACTACCTCAGGGACGCGAATCTCGCTCCTGCTCTTGCCAAACTGTAAGTACAGCGAAGGCACGACAAACAGGTTGAGCAAGGTCGAAGTAATCAGGCCACCCAGAATCACGATTGCCATCGGGTACTCAATCTCGGCGCCGGGAATGTTCCCGTCGATCACCAGGGGCACCAGCGCCAGCCCGGTAGCCAGCGCCGTCATCATGATCGGCGACAGCCGCTCGACCGCGCCGCGCACCGCGAGTTCCAACCCGAAGGTTTCACCTTCATACAGCTCCAAATGCTGATAGTGATTGATCAGCATGATTTTGTTGCGCGCTGCGATTCCAAACACAGTAAGAAAACCGACCAGCGAGCCAAGCGAAACAACGTCGCCGGTGAAATAGGCCGCCAACACGCCGCCCACCAGCGCCGAAGGCAAGGTCAGGAAGCCAAGGATCGCCAGGCGCACATTCCCGAAGGACGCCAGCAGGATGAGGAACACGCCGAACGCTGCGGCAGCCGCAAAGATCAGCAGGCGTCGCTGGGCGGCTTGCCGCTCTGCGTACTCGCCCAATACTTCGGAATGATATCCGAGCGGGAACTGGACCTTCTCAAGGCGATTGTTGACGTCCGCCATGACAGCCGAGAGATCGCGTCCCTGCACATTGGCACTGACGTCAATGCGTCGTGAGGCGTTGTCACGGTAGATAACACTCTGCGCAGGCGCAATCCGCACATCAGCCACATCGCCCAGGCGCACATGCCCGCCGTTGGCCGTGTCGATCAGCAGATTGCTGATGCTGCTCAGGCTGTTGCGGGTTGCGGGCGTGCTCCACACGTTGACGTCGTAAGCCTTGCCATTGCGGAAGATGTCGCCGACTTCTTCGCCGGCCAGCAACGTGGCCGATGCGCGCCGCACGTCGCCCGGTTTCACGTCATACTGCTGCGCCTTGGCCTGGTCAACCTTGACTTGTACCTGCGGCACCTCTGATTGAAGCTGCACATGCAGATCGATGATACCGGGGATGCCTTTAAAAGCCTGCTCCACCTCGTCGGCCTTGTTGTGGATGCCCTTCAAGTCAGGGCCGTAGATGCGCACGACAAAGGTTTCACTCGATCCAGTCAGCACCTCGTCGATACGCTCGTTGAGGTAAGTCTCCACATTGTGGAAGAGACCGGGATAGCCATTGATCACGTCCTCGATGGCGGCCACGGTCTCCTCATAGTCAACCGACGGATCGATGCTGATCCAATTCTCGCCAAAGTTGACGCCGTTCAGCTCTTCTGCCAGAAGGGCCTGCCCGATGTGGGAACCGAAGTTGCGAACGCCGGGAATAGCCCGCAGTTCGCGGCTGACTTTCGTCACGATCCGTTGCTCTTCCACAGCGGAGGTACCCGGCTTGGTGATCCAGTGCATCAAGAAGTCCCGTTCCTTGAATTCAGGAAACAGTGACTTGCCCAGCAGCGGGAACACGGCCAGACCAATGATCATGACCACCGCCGTGGCGAGAAACACCGGGCGTGGACGCTGAACAATGCGCGTCAGGACCGGCGCGTAGATATGCTGGAGCCAGCGCACCAATGGCGGATTGTGGCGCTCGATCGGCGCTTTGGACAACAGCAGCAGGCACAATACTGGCGTGAGAGTCAACGCGACCAGCATAGAGGCCAGCACCGCCAACCCGTACGAGAGCGCCAACGGCTGGAAGAATGCGCCCGACACACCGCCGATGAAAAAGATCGGGATCAAAACCACCGCGTCGATGAGTGTGGCATGGATGATCGCCTGGCGTACTTCCAGTGATGCCTCCAGAATAATTGACGCCGTTGATTTGGTCGTACCCTCTTTGCGATATTGCCGCAGCCGCCGCACGATGTTTTCGACGTCGATAATCGCGTCATCGACGACGACCCCGATGGCGATCACAAACCCCGCCAGAATCATGGTATTGATCGTTGCCCCACGGAAGTAGAGCACCAGCGCCCCGGCGACCAGCGACAAGGGGATGGCGATCAGACTGATCAAGGCCGTGCGCCACTCAAAGAGAAACGCAGCCAGCACGATCATGACGAGTACGCAGCCGAGAATCAGCGCCCGTGTGAGATTGTCGAGCGCGACCTGGATAAAGTCCGCCGGTCGAAAAATCGTCGAATCCATCTCGACTCCCGGCAGACCTGGCCGCAACTCGTCCAGCGCTTTTTCCACGCCCTTCGTTACATCCAACGTGTTCGCCCATGGAAACTTTGCGACGACGATCATGAGACCTGGACCATCGTTAACGACCGCATCGCCGAACAGCGGCCAGGTACCCTCTTTCACCGTGGCAACGTCGGCCAGGCGCAGGGGCGTGCCATCGGCCTTCTTCTTGTCGCCAATCGGTACCTGGGCCAGATCCTCCGGCGTAACGATCGATGAAACAGGCCGGATGTTGAACCGTTGATTGGCGGTTTCGAGGAATCCGCCGGTCCCGATCACCGATCCGCTTGAAAACTGTAACAAGCCCACGTCCAGCGCGTCCGAGGTCGTTTCCATGACCTCGTCAAGCGAGACATCGTTAGCGCGCATCCGCTCCGGGTCGGCCAGCACCTGCGGCATCTTGATCCGCTCGCCCCAGATCATCACATTGGCCACGCCGGGAACGCCCAGCAAGCGCGCCCGAATCGTCCAATACGCGATCATCGACAAATCCGTTAGCGGCACGGTCTTCGAGGACACGCCGATCTTCAGGACACGCCCCACGCTCGACACCGGCGGCATAATAACTGGCGGGGCCGCCCACGTCGGCATGGTCGACATCACAGCTGAAAGGCGCTCTTGCACCAACTGCCGCGCCCGCAACTCGTCGGTTCCCGGCTTGAAGAGCAACTCGATCGACGACAAGTCGGGGATCGACTTGGATCGCATGGTGTCAAGCCCCTCCATGCCGTTGAATGCCTGCTCAAGTGGAACAGTAATCAACGATTCCACCTCATCGGCGGACATGCCAAGGCTCGGGGTTTGAATTTCCACGCGAGGCGGCGCGAACTCGGGAAAGACGTCCAGCGGTGCCTTGGGCAGCGCGGCGACGCCGAACACCATCAGCCCCGCAGCGATCACAAGCACAATAAATCGCAACTTGAGGCTCGTTCCAACGATCCATCGTATCATGGCTTATACCCTCCTCGCGCTGTTATTCTTCTTCGAACTCGGACTCGGCACCGTACAACTCGGTTGCTCCGACCGTCACAATGGCACTGCCGGAAGGCGGGCCTTCTGAATAGAAACGCCTGATCGCCCTGTATATCCTTGACCGTGATAGGATGTCGGACGAAGGTGAGTGGTCCGTCTTTGTTGAGATACACCCAGGTAGCGCCTTCCGTGTCGTAGAGGATCGCAGCATACGGGATGACCTTTTGCTGCGCGCCATCAACCATCATGTCCTGCACTTCGGCGGTTTGAATATCGAGCCGTTTGGCGGCGTCCTCGGTCAACGTCTCGCTCCGAGGGTTGTCACCGTTGGGTTCCGAAAGTTGGATCGGCTGGCTCTCCTCCGTCGTTGCAGCCTCTTGAGTTTGTCCACATGCCGCAAGGTACAGGCTGCTGATGATCAGTACCACAATCATCCATCGATTCCGGTGTTGCATTGGTTTCCTCCTACATAGTGAGATGGGCTTCGACGGAAGGGCGGTGACGAAGGGCGAAAGCCTAGCATTCGCGCCCTTCGTCGTTTGTCCTTCGTCAATCTGTGTCATTCACCAACAACCCGATAGCTACTTCCGACACACTCTAGTCGCCTATAGCACGTTCTCTGAGCGCTCCATCTGTCGATTCACCATCGATCTGGGCTGTGATGCCATGCGGGTGTCCCGCGTAGGCCAAGCCTAAACTGGGTTGATACGCCAGTTCTGCGCCCAGCATCTCAGGGGCCGGGCTGGAACCAAACTGCAAATACACAACTGGGGCAACGAACAGGCTGAGCAGGGTCGAGGTGATCAGGCCACCAAGAATGACCAACGCCATTGGCGCGACGATCTCAAGACCGGGACTATTGCCGAACACGATAAACGGCAACAACACCAGCGCGGTGACAACGGCAGTCGTCACAATCGGCGCTAGCCGTTCGCGCGATCCGCGCAGCACCAGCGCTGGCCCAAAGGTTTCGCCTTCGTAGCGTTCGAGGTGCTGATAGTGGGTGATCAGCAAAATGCCATTGCGTACCGCGATCCCGAACACGGCCAGCAAGCCGCCCAGCATGCCAAGCGACAGGACGCCACCACCCAACAGCGCCGCTATCACGCCGCCCACCAATGCTGATGGCAATGTCACGAATGACACCGCTGCCAAGCGCCAACTCCCAAAGGCCGCCTGTAGCAGGAAGAACATACCAATCGCTGCGGCAATGACCAGGATGAGCAGGCGGTTCTGGGCAGCCTGCTGCTCGGCATACCCGCCAAGCACCTCGGCATGGTATTCAAGCGGGAACGACATCTGCTGGAGGCGGCTGTTGATGTCAACTGCGACAGCGCTGAGATCATGGCCCTGCACATTGACGCGGACGTCAAGGTAGCGCTTGACGGCATCATGATGTACCACGCTCTCGGAAGGCGCCATGCGCACCTGGGCCACATCCCCCAGACGAACTTGCTCGCCATTGGGCGTGTCGATCAGCAGATCGTGAATGCTGTTCAGACTGTTGCGCGTCTCAGGCGTGCCCCACACCACCACGTCGAACACCTTCTGATCCTGAAACAGATTGCCGACTTGCGTGCCGGACAACAGGGTCGCGGCGGCCCGCCGGACATCGCCCGGTTTGAGGCCGTAGCGTTGCGCCGCGTCCAGATTGACCTCGACTTCCAACGTTGGCTGCTGAACTGGAAGACTGAAACTCGCATCAACAATACCGTTGATTCCGGTAATCGTTTGCTTGACATTCTCTGCCGTCTTGCGAAGGACATCCGTGGTATCGCCAAACACACGCACGACCAGGCCGTTGTCTGCTTTTGCCAGGATCCTACTGCTGCGCTCATTCAGGTAGGTCTGGACAGTGTGATGCAGCCCAGGATAGGCATTAACCACTTTCTGAACGCTGGCTACTGTCGCGTCATAGTCAGCCGCAGGATCAATGCCGACCCACAGTTCGGCAGAATTGACGTTGACTGCCTGGTCGCCCTGTATGGCGCGTCCGACATGAGCGCCGACGTCGATGATGCCCGGAAGGGATTGCAGTTCACGACTGATCAGCCCCGAGATCCGGCTCATCTCTGGCTGCGACGTGCCAGGTGCAGCCTGGAGTTAAATCAGCAGGTTGCGCTCCTTGAATGAAGGCAGCAGCGATTGATTGAGGAATGGAACGATTGCGATACCAACAATCGTGATGAGCGCGACGGCGACGAATATCATACGGGGCCGCTGAACGATCCGCGACAGTCCGCGCTCGTAGCTGCTTTGGAGCCATCCCACCAGCGGCGATCCGCGACGTTCGGCGGACGCTTTGCCTAATAGCAGCATGCCCAGCGCTGGTGTCACGAGCAGCGCGACGATCATGGATGCCAGCACCGCCAGTACATACGAGAGCGCCAGCGGCTGAAAGAAGAGACCTTCCTCACCCTGAATAAAGAATACCGGTGCCACTGCCAGGAGAATGATCAGCGTCGCGTAGATCAGCGCGCTGCGCATTTCGAGGGCAGCCTCAAGGATGATCGCTGCGTTCGACCGATCGCTTCCCTCTTTGTGCGCCTGCCGCAGCCGCCGCATGATATTTTCAATACCTGTGATTGCGTCATCGACGACAACCCCGATGGCGATCACGAACCCGGCCAGCACCATGGTGTTCATGGTTGCTCCGCGCAGATACAGCACCAGCGCGCCGGCCACCAACGCAACCGGGATGACGATCAGGCCGATCAGGGCCGCGCGCCAGTCGAACAGCAGCGCGCCGAGCGCCAGCACCAGGAGCACGCCGCCAAGAATCAGCACCATGGCAAGATTGCCAAGCGCCTGCTCGATGAAATTCGCCGGTCGGTAAATTGACGAATTCACCTCGATCCCAGGCAGACCAGGCTGCATGGCCGCAAGCGCCTCTTCCACCCCGCGCGTCACGTCCAGCGTGTTGGCCCCCGGGAACTTTTGGACGACGAGCAGGAGGCCCGGACCGTCGCTGGTTAAAGCATCGCCAATCAGCGGCTGATGATCTTCGATCACGTTGGCAACGTCACCGAGGCGCGGGATTTTGCCATGTACTGCTGCGGCATCCTCGATAGGTACCTGAGCCAGATCCTGCGATGTTGTGATCGGCGAAATGTGCCGAATGCCGAGCCGCTGTTGGGCGGTATCAATGAACCCGCCGGTGCCAGGCGTCGAGGCTTCCACAAAGCTTAAGGACGAGACCCACAGCGCGTTGCCGGTCGTTTCGAGCACTTGCAGCAGCGAAACGTTATTATCCTTCAACCGTTTCGGGTCCACCTGCACCTGCAATTGGCGATCGCGCTGCCCCCAGATCGCCACATTAGCCACGCCGGGCACGCCCATTAAGCGCGGCGCAATCGTCCAGCGCGCCAGCACGCCCATCTGGAGCAGCGACACATCCTTCGAGGATAATCCAACCATCATGACCCGGTTTGTCGACGACATGGGTTGAATCATCGTCGGCGGCTTGGATACGTGTGGCAACGCATACGCCTGTGCCATCCGCTCCGTCACCATCTGCCGCGCGTGCATCAGGTCAGTGCCTTGATCGAAGGTCATGAAGATTGAAGAGACGCCCGGAAGCGACTCGGAGTGGATGGAGTTCAGCCATGGCACGCCGTTGAGCAAATCCTGCTCAAGTGGAACGGTGATCAATTGTTCCACTTCCTGGGCGGAAAGGCCGAGCGCTTCGGTCTGAACCTCCACATACGGTGCTGAGAACTCGGGCAAGACATCCACTGGCATGGCGCGCAGCTGGACAATGCCCACGGCCAGCATTCCCACAGCGAGCGCCACCACCAACAGCCGAAACTTCAAACTCATCTCAACAACTCTACGCATCGCAGACCTCCTGTGTAACCATTACCAACACGGATTTCGATAGCGAACAGCCGCAGTATCAAAGGGTGGATGTGCGGCAGCAGCGCCTGATCACTAGCTCCCATGGTTGCTGCTATAAATACTCATGAACAGCGGCATAAATGAAACGGTAATGCACAATACCGATTGCGGTGCCAAATGCGCCGCCGGCACGCTTTTCTGTGCGCAGCACCACCCCGTGCAGCGCAATGGATGTAGCGCTAGCGCTCGGCATGATCGAGAGACGGATAAGAACAAAGGGTCTGCTGCCTTGCTGAATTTGCCATGCCAGCCGAAGGTACAGACCACGACTACAAAAGTTGTCAAGAACGGTGTGTGCTTCGAACGGCTGATCGTCGATGTCGACACTCCGCACGGTTACTGGAAAGGGGGTTTCGATGCGTGGAGTGACTCGTCGCTCCAGCCAGTCATAGTATGCCTGCATCTCGCTGTTGGGTCCTCGGTTGGCATTCGTGTGCCACATACGCTTCCCAAACTATTCGCATGGGCCTACGCTGGCGTTACGCTCACATCCACTGCGCTATGCGAGCGTGGCGTAGCAAGTGGTGCTATAGAGTGACTGGAATACGCCTATCATATCTGCTATGCTATGCAAGCGCATCGTAGCAAGTAGCCCTATCGAGTGGCTGAAGTTGGTAGTTTTTGGGGCTGCATTGGATGGCATGAATCATCCAGGCATGGGGGCAGGAATCTGCCATATGCACTGGCACCTTCTTCCCGCACCCGCATACTGCAGCGCTAACGTATGCGCCAACGCTGCAGTGATCGAGGTTTACGTAGGAGTTTAGACAGTGGGAATGCGCGGAATCAGCTGCTGAGGCCGTGCTGATGGGCGAAGATGACCAGTTCGAGGCGGCTTTTCACACCAAGCTTGTCGAAAATCGAGGTAAGGTGATGGCCGACGGTCGTCTCAGTGATCGACAGGCGGTCGGCGATCTGCTTATTCTTGAGTCCCTGCCCGACCAGTGCGCTCACTTGGCGCTCGCGCTCGGTAAGTGTGGCAATCCGGGCTGCCTCGGCATTGACTGGCTTGCTACTGCCCGCAGCAATGTCGTTGAGCACGCTTGCCAGCATGGTACGTTCGATCCAGACTTCACCGGCATGCACTTTCTCGATCGCCTTGATCAGCACTTCGGGCGCTTGCTCTTTGAGCACGAGGCCCACTGCCCCGTGGCTGAGGGCTTGGCGGTGCTCTTCGGCTTTGCGCACGCCCGTAAGAATCAATACGCGCGCATTTTTCGCCGCCGTCGTCAGTGCGGGCAGCAAATCCATGCCGCGCTCAGCGCCGAGATCGAGGTCGAGCAGGATGATGTCGGGTTGCTCGCGAGCCGCGATCTCCAGCGCGCTCGCGCAATCCGCCGCCTCTCCGACCACCGCCAGACCTGGGCGGCTCTCGATCAGCATGCGCAGTCCGGCCCGAACCACCCTGTGATCCTCGACCAACATAACACGGATAGCCTTTGTTGGGCTGGTTGTTGTCATGGCTTTTGCTCTCTGTGTGTACGCATGAACAATCAAACTGACTGACTGCGGGTGAGGAGAAGGCACTGCCGCAGCGATGATGCGCCTTTTCCTGCACTATAATGATATAATTGTGGCGAGGTAGTTAAGAAAAGAAATGATAATATAGGAAGAACATACCTCCACAATCGTGCTGATCTTATAATGGGATTCGACAATGACCTGCGCGCCCCCCCCGGCGACAAGTTCGACGCGTGCCTGCCCGCCAAGCGCCGCTGCCCGCTCACTGATCGAGCGCGGAATAAAGCGCGCCGGCACGATGCCCTCCGCGTCATCGTTGGTAATTTGCACGATCAAACTGTCATCCTGGCGCGCCAGTTCGATACTTGCACATGTGGCATGTGTGTGCCGTCTCACATTACTCAAGCCCTCAACAACGATCTGGAATACCTCGGCGGCAAGCCGATCGTTAATGTACAGTTCGGATACGACCTCAACCTGCACCGCAATATGAGTCGCTTCCGTAAACGTCTTGATGAAGCGCTGCACGGAAGCCAACAGCACGTTCTCACGATTACCAGCATTGGGTAGTTGGTGCATATAGCGGCGCAGATCTGCGATCCCTTGATTCGTCATGTCCATGAGATTTGCAATGTCATTGGTGATGTTGTCATCACCTGCGTGGAGTTTCTGGTTGACGGCGGCCAGGCCCATCTGGAAACCAATATATGGCTGAATCACATTATCATGAATATCGCGGGCGAGCCGACGACGCTCTGCTTCGGCGGCGCTGGATGCAAGTTGATCAACCAGCCGGATATTTTCGAGCATTGGAATAGAATGCTCGATGACATGGAGTAAAAAGCCCACGTCTGTAGGCGAGAATGCGTGCCGCCGTGCCGCCGTGAGATAGAGTCGGCCGGTTGTGTCGTCGGGATAGTGCAGAGGCACGCTGATGAACGATGCGGCATCTACTGCCGTGGTCAGCGCATCGTTCATCAGGGAGGCGGCAGCGATGCGTTGGCCTGTGTAAACGTCGAAGGCCAGATACGGTGCCTGTGGAGAGCGCCATCGTTCCCATACATGCGGCGCGCCAAGATAGATCACTGCTTGCTCAAGCGACGGCGACAGCAACAGTTGCGCGGCCTTCGCCGGAATCGGCTCAGCCTTGAACGCTCGCTCAGGATCACCATGATCTGCATGGCGCAAGAGATACTCGTTGCTGGTCGCCGTGATCATCAGGCATGCCTGGGCGTCATAAAAGGCGCGCAACTGCTCCATCGTTGTGCCAATCATGCGATCGATGCCGAAGCGCGGATTCGATAGCCGGGTGATCTCCTTGAGTAGCACAAGCCTCCGCTTCGAGGTGATCTCGCGGTTGCCCCAGCTTGCCACAAGGTAGCCAAACACGAGCAGATAGATTGGCGGCAGTGCAATCTCGAACAATTGCAGATCTTCGCCATCGTATGTATTGATGAAGTCGATTCCGCCCAAGAGACACGCCGCAACAACTGTAAGTCGGAGCGCTGCCACAAAGCGCCATTGGAATGAAGCGACGACAATAGGGAAAAGAAAGAGCAAGGCAATGCTTGGATCATCGCTCAACGAGACTACAAGCGCAGCCCATGCCACGTCGGCCCAGTACGCTACATTCGCAAACTGAGGCAGAATCTGACGCCGCGCGAATACAAAGAGTATTGCGCTATAAGCCGTATAGAGTGCAGCGAGTATTTGCACGGCCCCAAGGGAAGGATCGATGTCTGATGGGCTGATGATGAACAATACCGACGCCGATAGCACAAGCCGCATCGTCGCAATCAAACCACTGTCAAGCCCCACTGTGGCCGGTGCCTCGCCCAACATAGGCGACCGCATATGCCTTCCCCTTTACATGCCCGTGCGCTGAATGAAGGATGGCGTCCATGGATATGGGGTGGCTTTGGAATATTAGTCGAAAACGACTGATTTCTTTTGTTTCGACAACTGATCTGATAGAGAGATCAAATAAAACGCATACACTTTGTCATTTCGAGCGCAGCGCGAAATCGCTTCAGAGAGATTCCTCACTGCGTTCGGAATACCATGATGTGCCCAGCGTTTACTTGATCTTTCTATTAAGTCGCTAAATGAAAGATACCGGCATGGAGAAGCAGTGCCGTAAGAAGATATCCGTGCCGTGAAGTATTCCCTCTGCAGCTATTTGGTTGAAATACTGCTACGAAGAAATATAGATAGTATTAGTATATCAGGTTACGATGCCGTTTTCAAGTTTATAAGTAGTAAATTTCGTCTTTATGAATAAATGTTAATAAGAAGGATGTGTCCTCATGCAAAGTACAGTGTATAGGTAGAGGTCGTGCTATAATCTTCACCATGCCAGCACCACATGAAAGGCGACCAGAAACGATGCCCCATACGGTCACAGCCACCCGCTACGTCACGCCTTTGCGCGAGGGCGGCTCGCTGCCCGCGCTAGTCGAGGCCGACGACGACGGCATGTACGTGCTGAAGTTCCATGGCGCTGGACAAGGACCAAAGGTGCTCGTTGCCGAACTCATTTGTGGCGCGCTTGGCCATGCGCTTGGCCTGCCTGTGCCAGAGGTTGTGTTCATGAATCTGGACCCGGCGCTGGGCCGCAACGAGCCAGACGATGAAATCCGCGCACTACTTGATGCCAGCGCAGGCTTGAACTTTGGCATGGACTTTTTGCCGGGCGCACTCGGCTTCGAGCCGCTGTCGCTGCCGCAGGTCGATCCGGCGCTGGCCTCCGCAATCGTCTGGTTCGACGCTTATGTGAGCAACGTTGACCGGACGCCGCGCAACCCCAACCTGCTGCTGTGGCACCGTAAGCTGTGGATGATCGACCATGGCGCGGCGCTGTTCTTTCACTACCGTTGGGAAGGCTACCTTGAGCGCGCCCGCAGCCCGTTCGCCGCCATCAAAGATCATATTCTGTTACCCGCCGCTGATGATATCGCCGGAGCCGATGCCCGTTATGCGCCGCTGATCACGCGCGAGTTGTTGGAAGGCATCGTCACCGCAATCCCCGATGACTGGCTTCTTGCCGATCCGCTGTTTGCGGATGCCAACGCGCAGCGCGCCGCCTACGTCGAATACCTGCTGACTCGTCTGGCCGCGCCGCGTTTGTTTGTAGAGGAGGCGATCAATGCCCGCGCGCGCCGCGTTTGAATATGCTGTCATCCGCGTCGTGCCGAGCATCGAGCGGGGCGAGTTCATCAATGTGGGTGTGGTGCTGTTCTGTCGCACGCGCCGCTTCCTTGACGCGCGGATTCACTTCGATGCTGCCCGGATCCATGCGCTTGCTCCCGACGCCGACATAGAACTCATCAAGGAATTGCTCAACCACATCCTGATCGTGTGTCAGGGCGGCGCGGCAGCCGGGCCAATTGGCGAATTGCCGTTGCAGGAGCGCTTTCGCTGGATTGCTGCGCCGCGCTCCACAGTGGTGCAGCCGTCGCCAGTGCATTGCGGCATGTGCGACGACCCGGCAGCCCTGTTGGAGCACCTCATGCAGACGTTGGTCATGCCGCTTTCTTTCCAAGTCAACGAGTGCAAATAGATCAGCGATGATGTCAGCCAATGGTATAATCGCTCGCGCTGAACATGGCTATACCAGGAGCATGCCGGGCATACCATGTCAAGCAGCACGCATGTGATTTTCTCGACGTAAGTCAACAGAGAACCATGGCTTACGTTGTATCACACAACCTATTTTCATACGAGTTCTCTACATACAGAGAGGTAGTGCATTACACAAAGGAGGACCCAATGAATGGTTGGATGTTGGTGGTACGCCTGATTCTCGTTGGCGTGTTTGGCCTGGCCGGTGTGGCCAAGCTGTCTGACCGGGCCGGGTCGCGCCAGGGACTGCTGGATTTTGGGACACCAGCGGCTTTCGTTCCATTTGGAACCTACGCCTTGCCGCTTGCCGAGTTGCTCGTGGCGTTGCTGCTGCTACCGGCGCGAACGGTCGCATGGGCGCTGCCGGAGCGCTCGCGCTGCTGCTGATCTTTATTGTCGCGATTGCTGTCAATCTGGCGCACAACCGCCGCCCGGAGTGTCACTGTTTTGGTCAAATCGCCTCCGCGCCAATCGGACGAGGCATGCTGCTGCGGAACGGCGTGCTGGCGCTTTTGGCTGGCATGGTGCTCTGGCAAAGCTGGCAGCGGCCAAGCATCAGCGCCGTGCAGTGGATCGCGCAACTCAGCGCCTGGCAGGCCGTTGCGCTGGTCGGCGGCGCAATCATGCTCGGGCTGCTTGCCGCGCAAACATGGTTCTTGCTCCATTTGTTTCGCCAGCATGGACGGCTGTTGCTGCGCATCGATGCCTTGGAACGCATGCTTCCCGCGCAACAGCATGCGCCTGTTCCCGCGCCCATGCCCGCCGTCGGCCTGCCGCTTGGCGCGCCTGCTCCACGTTTTCAGCTTCCTGATCTCGCCAACCACATGCAGCGCGTCGACACGTTGCTCGCGCCGCGCAAGCCGGTGTTGCTGCTCTTTTCCGATCCTGGTTGCGGGCCGTGCAATGCCTTGTTGCCGGATGTCGCCCGCTGGCAGCGCGACCTGAACGACCAACTGACGATTGCCCTGATCAGTCGTGGCGCGACCGAGGTGAATCGCCTGAAGAGCACGGAGCATGGCGTGCAGCAGGTGCTACTTCAGCGGAACCGTGAAGTTGCCGAGGCGTTTCATGCTCCGGTCACGCCAGCGGCGGTTGTGGTGCTGCCCGATGGCTCGATCGGCAGCAACCTCGCGCAGGGCGCTGACGAAATTCACGCGCTGGTTGCCGCAACGACGCAGCACGCCCAGTCTGCCACGCCTGCGCCCGGCGGCTGCAACTGCGGCAAGAACCAATCGCTCCCGTTAATGCTGGAGGCACAGGTTGGGCAAACCGCGCCTGACTTCCTCCTGCCCGGCCTCGACGGGCAGCCGGTGAAGCTTGCCAATTTCCATGGCCGCTCGACGCTGCTGCTGTTCTGGAACCCCGGCTGCGGCTACTGCATGCGTATGCTTGACGCGCTCAAAGCCTGGGAGCGCGAGGCGGCTGACGTGCAACTTCTGGTGATCTCAACTGGGTCGATTGACGCCAACCGCGCGCTGGGCTTGCAGTCGCCAATCCTGCTCGATGATGGGTTCGCGGTGGGACGCGCATTCGGCGCGTCCGGCACGCCTTCCGCCGTCCTGATCGACAGCCAGGGCCGCCTTGCGAGTCCCGTCGCAGCCGGCGCGGACGATGTTCTGGCGCTGACACACTCCGCGCAGCACGCCCTGTCGGTAGCGCACTGATGAGATGAGAGAAAGTCATGAATAACGAAGAACTCGACAATTTAGCCCGCAGCATGGCAAGCGGTCTCTCAGTCGGCAAGGGCTAAAAATGCTTGGCATGGGTCTGGCTGGTGGCCTGCTCGGCCTGTTCGGGCGTCGGGCGAAAGATGGGCAGCCAGCGCTTGCGAACGCAACCGGGAGCCAAACGATCTACCTTCCCATGATTGCCGCCGCGCCATGCACTACGCCATCGACATGCGGTGATCGGCAGTATTGCAGCGCTGAAGAAAAGTGTATCGCATTCGCACGCCTGAGGGCGATATTCGCTGCGGGAAGATCCCGTCCACATGCGACGTTCAGCGTTGTAGTTCCAGCGCGGAATGCGCCAATCTTGGCAGCGGCTATTTTTGTGACACGCCTGGCAGCGGCTGCTGCGACGATCAATCACAGGGGCGCTGCATCACTCCGTGCGGCGCGTCTACGCCTACGTGTCCACCGGCGCAGGTCTGCGGCTCAGCATGCTGCAATGCGGGTGAGAGCTGTATCGGCGGCGCATGCTGCCCGGCTGATCGGGTGTGCGGCGCGGCGTGCTGCCCGAGCGGACAAACGTGCCAGAACAGCCAGTGTGTCACCGATCTTTCTAGCGATGTTGCGACCGCGGAATCGATCGACGCGGCGCGCGTGGCGCTGGCGGGTGGCGCGACCCAGGTCTCGCTGAGTCCGGACGGGCGTTTGCAGTACAGCCGCACGCTGTCCAACGGAACCGTGACATCCGAGGAGATCCGCGACCAGGGCGTGGTGGTCATGCGCTGGACGATTGGCGACCCGCAGTCAGTCGGTGAGTGACGCCGACAAGGATGCTTCTTCGAGCGGCGCAGCGTCGTCACCAAGGGTGCAACCGCCGAGGAGTGGCAGGTGGTTATCACGCATTACGACCCGGCCACCCAGAAGCCAACTGAGCAGGAGACCCAGACCCGCAGTGGCGGCAACACGATCGATATCGTAGTCGAGCAGGCCGACGACAGCGGCACGCTGCAAAAGGTGAACGAATATAGCGTTCCGCTCGAATCGATCACGCTGCTTAAATCGAACGGGACGCTGGCGGCTGCCCGGCCATCCGCGACATGCACAGCGGCAGAGTGCGATCCGGCGGCGATCCGGCAGAAGTTCAACGATGCCGTCAATCGTGGATTGCAGTGCCTGCACAGCAAGGGCGCGAACGATTTCGAGCTACGCATAACGCGTGCCTTGTTCCGCTACCCTGAGCCGATCAACTTCGCATGCGCGCCGCTGGGAACCCATGGCGGTCAGACGGTTCTGGCTTCCACGCCCCTTCCATTCCCGTACCCGCTCGATCTGTTCCCCAATGCGACGATCGATATCAACCAGGATGCGTTCTGCAATCTGTCGCTCGACCAGCAGCTCCAAACGCTGTTCCATGAAGCCACCCACCTTGACGACGAACTGAGCAGGCACGATCCGAACAAGGAGGTCGCCCCGAATCGCAATGATGTCGACCGTTCGTACGCCTGTGGCGCGCTGTGTTTCAATCCGCCCGGCGCGGTCTCGCAATGCACCTGCGCGACCAGCCTCGGCACGACCAAGTGCGACGCGCGTTGTGCGACCAGCCTCGGCTATCAGACATGTCCCGATGACTTCGGCGCGTGGTGTCCATGCCCAACCAGGCTTCGCTGGTATCCATCGTGCTCGGCCTGCCTTTCTGGCTGCCCGAGCGGCCTCGGCTGCTTCGGCTTCTCGTTCTGCGTGCCGGTGAACAAGGGGCTGTGCAAGCCGACGACATGCCCGTAGCGAACGCAATGGCCGCGGATCAGCAATCGCTCTGCGGCCATCTTTTCGTTCTTCCGTTCTTTCTGAAACCGAATCTCAGATGTCTCATTGGTGGGCTTGCAAGTGATGCAAGCCCACGCGCTCATGCACTCTCGTGAGGAGAAGGTGCTTCGTTGTGCGTCCAGGAAATCCCTCACCTCCCCCAACTCACCTGCACGGGGTCGGTCGTGCGCGGCAGCGGCAGTTCGACGTAGCGGCTTGTGCCGACGGTGGCGACCTGCGCGGCTACCGGCGCGCCGTCGATGCTCACGGCGACGTTGCCCTGCATGGCGTTCGGCAGCAGCACGCGCACTGTGCCGCGCTCCGCCGAGCCAGTTACCCGCAGCGTGATGCCGTCGCCCTGCCGCTCCCAACGGTAGGCCACATAGCCGAACGACGCCGGGTAGCGCACTATGACCGTCGCCGTATTCACCGAGCTATCGGCGGCCCAGCGTGGCGACAGCGTCACATCCTTGTACAGCGCGCCGTTGTCCACCACGCCCGCCGCGCCTTCAACGAGCGCCGCCAGCATGGCCGAACTGCCCCATCCGTCGGTGTTGATCGTCTGGTCGCTCGATTTGCCAGGATTGCCCTGCGGGTAGTACCACAGATAGCTGCCGCCTTGCGATTGGATCAGAAAATGATAGCGATTTAAGATGTTGAAGCCGTAGCCTTCTTGCCCGTAGCGGAATGCGCCGCGCGCAAGCTCGCCGCCGACCAGCGGCATGATGCCGCCATTCACGTATTCGCCGGGTTGATTGCCCCATCCCGGCGGCGTGCCGAAGCTGTCAGCCGGAAAGGGCGGATCGATGCTGTACCATTCGGCGAAGGCATGGTGCTGCTCCATGCGCCGCTGGTACTCGTTCAAGATCGCCACCGCCTGCCCGTCGGAAAGCACGTCGCGATTTAGCGCGTAGGCGTTCGAGAGCGAAAGCTGCCGGGCAGCGTCGAGGCCGGGAATCGGCACCGGCTGGAGGTTTACCTGATGGACAAAAAAATTGCCGTTCCAACTCACCGCGTTGAGGCGATTCATGAGCGCCGTGGCACGGTTGCGCCAATCGGCGGCTCCATTCCAGTCACCGCGCTGCTCGGCAATCTTCGCCATGAGCGTCATCGCATAGGCTAGCCCGGTATTGTCGCCGTGCATGATGCTCCACTTAGTGTTGGCGTCGATCCAGTGGCGCGGAGATGGTTTACCGTCCGGGCCGGTCGTCGGCCCGCCGTATTCAAAATCCCATGTGTCAATGGTGTAGGGGCGCTTCACAAGGCCAAGCGACGGTTCCCAGCGTAGCGGGCTGGTCGTGGAATATTGAATGCCGCGCTGCATGGCGTCCTGGTTGTTTTGCAGCCAGCCGTCGTCGCCGGTAGCCTGCCATGCCTGATACACGCCCTGCACAAACAGGTACTCGAGATCAGCCTCGACCTCGGTGCGGCCCTTGATCAAGCCCCACGGCGGGTTGGCAACATAATCGTCGAACGAGCCATCGGCATGCTGCGCGCGGCGAAAATAATTGAGCAGGCTAGTCATGTCGGTATCGAAATAACGATACCCGAGCGCTTGGTAGACATGATCGCGTAACCACAGCAGATCGCTATCAGGCGAGCGGTAGCCGCGCACGTCGAGACCAGAAATGGTGTATTCAGAAACGTCGTGTGACAACCACTGATGCACCAGCGGCACAAGTTCGTCGTAGCTAGGCTGCCCGGTGGTAATGCTGGTCTGCGCGTCGAGCGTGTAGGCCTGGCTGGTGGCTCCGGCTAGCTTGCCGCCAATCACCAGCGCTGCCGAGTGCGTTCCGAGCGCGCCGCCGGTGGTGAACGTCGCCGTCGCAGTGCCATTGCGAATCGTGACCGGGCGGCTCGACTCCAGCCAGCCGTTGCCGTCGAATACGCGCAGTTCTGCCGGACCGCTGTAGCCCGGCGCGCTGACCTGAAGCGTCACGTCGGCAAGCGGCCCCTGCGTGCCTTCCGGGCCGCTGATGGTGGCATGCACCGGCGATGGTTGATGGTCGGTATTGCTCAGCAGCCAGCCAGCCCGCCATGTGCCGAGCAAGCCGAGCAGCACATTGTACGGCGTGGGATTCTCAGGATGGAACTCGAAGCGGTTGCGCTCGAAATATTGCACCGTATACATGCGCCCGTCGGCCTCATTGACCTCCTGAAACGGCTCGGTGATCGGGAAGCCAAAGATCGCCAGTCCGCCGTGCTGCTCCCAGTACGTGCGAAACGCGTCGCACAGGCTGTGCTTGGTCTCATTGAAAAACAGGCAGCCGTTCTGGGCAGAGCCGCGCTGCATGGTCCACTGATTGCGGCCCGAAGTCTGCCAGCCGCTCAGCGCCAAAGCGTCCGATCAGTACATCATACGGCGGCGCGTTCTCAGGGTGAAACTCGAAGCGGTTGCGTTCGAAATATTGCACCAGCCGCCCGTCTTCCCATAGCTCGCCGCTGATCGGGAAGCCGAACATGACGAGGCCGCCGTTGTTTTGCCAGTAAGTGCGGAAGCGATGCTGATGCACTGCCCGGTCTGGGCAAAGCAGCCATCCTGAGCATAGGCTGAAAGAGGAAAGATAGACGCGCAAAAAATGAACAGAAGAACATACAAGCCACGTCGAAAGTAGATTGTCCGGTGCAAGGAAAGCTCCCACTAGGATGTTCATGAGGAAGGAAAAGTAAAGATAGAAAGAAGCAACATGCTCCTTCATAAACCGTATCATGACAAAGATGTTACGATGCGTTCGCCTCACGCTCGGCGCGCTTGCGCCAGTAGCGGGCCAGCCCCTGCCAGCTTTGCTCCAGCGGCGTGGCCTGCTGGTAGCTCGCTTCATCAATTTGCGGCACAGCGCCAAGTTCCTGCGCAGCCTCCGTCCGTAGTTGCGTGATCTGTGTCTGGTCGTCTAAACCTTGAGTCGTCCAATCGCGTATCATGTTGGCCCAGCGCTGGAGCCGTTCCCAATATTCCTCGATATGTGCCTGCGGATTGGCTGCCGGGCCAAAGTGAGTCAGCAGCAGCAGACTGGGATCGAGGTCGCGCATGGTGTCCAGGCTGCGCCGCCATGCTTCCAGATCGATGTCGGGTGGTGGCGTGGCCGGGCGCACATACGAGAAACCCGGCATGCGCGCGCCCGCCGTGTCGCCGACGAACACCACGCCCGTTCCTTCATCGAAATACATCACGTGGTGCGAGGCGTGGCCGGGCGAGTAGTACACGCGCATTGTGCGCCCGCCGAGCCGCAGCGTTTCGCCGCCTGCCAGCGTGGTAATGTTCTGCTCCGGCACATGGAGAAACTCACCCCACAGCCGGTCCATGTCGTCGCCATACAGCCGTGTGGCGCTGCGCAGCAGCCGCTCCGGCGCGACCATGTGCGGCGCGCCGCGCTCATGCACGTACACATGAAGGTGCGGATAGCGCTGCACCAGCGTGCCCGTCGCTCCGGCATGATCGAGATGAATGTGAGTCAGCAGCAGCGTGCGAATATCGTTGAAGCTCACGCCATGTTCGGCTAATCCGGCCTCAAGCGTCGGGAGCACGCTTGTCGGGCCGGGATCGACCAGCGCAGGCTCGTCGCCGAGCAGCAGGTAGGTGCCGATTACATGCCGTTGACCAAGATGCATGTCGTCGATCAGCTTCAGATCGTCGGGCAATATTGGTGTGTCGGGAGATGTCATTGCATCCTCATACAGTAGCATTGGGATCTTAGTACTGCCTACTATACCATAGCTCATAAGCAATCGGCTATAGAAAAATATGTGAGTTGCTTAACTATCTGTGTGCGATAGGACAAATGGATCGAGTACTTGCAGCATGAGCGCGATGCCACGCTGCATCTGGGTGTCGTCCACAGTCTGCCCGCTCACCTCGACCGATGAAAGCCAGTTCTCGCTGATAAGCCAGCACAGGTCGGCTAGTCGTGTCACAACCTCTGGATCGCCGGGATCGCAGATGACCCCAGCGGCAGCAAAGCCAGCGATGAGCTCATAGAAACCCTGATAGCCGCGCTGTCGAATCTCGATAAAGCGCTGTTGAAGTTCTGGATCGCGCTGCAATAGCACGATTAATTCGCGATAGACGAAGCGATAGTCCCACATGACATCAAAGTTCACTCGCACAAGGCGCAGCAAGTCATCCAACGTGGGCACCTGATCGTCGGGCAGCGCGAAGAGCTTATCCCATATGTCGAAGAGTTGTTCGAAGAGCGCGCGGATAATCGCTTCCTTGTTGCGAAAGTGATAATACAAATTGCCGGGGCTGATGCCAAGCGCCTCAGCAATGTGATTGGTCGAGACAGCCGCCGTGCCATTCTCATTAAAGAGGCGCAATGCTGTATCAAGAATGCGATCGCGGGTTTTCATGGAATTTATGCTCCTCGTATGCCTTTCTCTCAGAACTGTAGAGTGTTTGCTCTAATAGATCAAGCGAATCTCATGCTCTGACATTGTAGAGTATTTGCTCTAATATGTCTATAGAGTAAATACTCTAATTTTAGGGCAGTGAACTAGCTACGGGAAGGAAAGATATCAATGTCCCGGCAAGAACTTCACGTTGTGTACGGCACCGGACCGGTTGGACGAGCAGTGATCGAAGCGCTAATCGAGCAGAGAAAGCATGTTCGCGCAGTTAATCGCAGCGGGAGGCGCGGTGATCTGCCGCCACAGGTGGAGGTCATTAGCGGTGATGCGGCTGATCCCGCCAGCACCCGCGCGACAAGCCTCCATGCTACGCATGTGTACAACTGCACGAATGCGCCCGATTATCACAAATGGCCGGAGCAGTTCCCGCGCCTTCAGCAAGGTGTGCTCGACGGCGCGGCCGCCAATGATGCCCGCCTGATTGTAATGGAGAACCTGTACATGTACGGCCCGCATGGCGGCGCGGCGATAACAGAAGACATGCCCATGCGCGGCGCAGGGCTGCGCAGTAGCACCCGCCGGCAGATGACGACGGCGCTCATGGAGGCGCATCGCAGCGGCAAGGTACGGGCGCTGAGCGTGCGCGCTTCAGATTTCTTTGGCCCGCGTGTCGGCGAGTCGCTAGCGGGTGAGCGCTTGTTTAGCCCGGCGGTCAGTGGTAAGCCAGTGCACCTATGGGCCAACATTGACGTGCCGCACAGCCTCACGTTCATCCGCGATATTGGCCGCACAATGGTCACGCTGGGCGCGCATGATGATGCGTTCGGTCAGGCGTGGCATGTGCCGAATGCGCCAGCCGTGACGTTGCGCGAGTTCGTCACGCTGGTGTGCGAGGAGGCCGGCGTTCCTGTGCGGGTCAGCGCGATACCACGCGGCGCAATGGGCGCGCTGCTTCCGTTGCTGGGAATTTTTATTCCGCCACTGCGTGGCCTGCGCGAGAACCTGTACATCGCCTACGAGCCGTACATCGTGGACCATAGTAAGTACGAGCAGCGCTTTGGCAACCATGTGACACCGTTACGGGAAGCCGTTCGCGAGACGGTGCGTTGGTACCGCGCAAGCATGGCAGTGTAAATCGTTTTTAATAATGTAGGAAGCAGCGGAGGTTTGTCATGAGTGATGCTAACATATCAACAGGTTGGTGGCTGTGGGGCAAGTGGGGCTTGGCGTTCCTTGGCTTCCCGCTCGGCGGGTTGGCAGCGCAAGCGCTGGTGGGCGGCGTTGAAACAACCGTGGCGGGCGCAATCGGTGGCGCGGCAACGGGCTCGGTGATTGGCGCGGCGCAGTGGCTGGCGTTGCGCCCGCGGCTGGGATCGCCGTATGCATGGGTCGCGGCCACAAGCATGGGCATGGCGAGCGGCTTAGCGCTCGGTGTGGCCTTGTCTGGCATTGAGACAGTTGGTAGTGTGCTGCTTCTGCGTGGCGCTGTCACAGGTCTAGCGATTGGCGTCGCGCAGTGGCTAGTGTTGCGGCAGCACTATCCGGCAGAAGCAATCGCATGGATACCTACTGTCGCCGCCTGTTGGTCGCTGAGCTGGGCGGTCACACGCAGTGTAGGTGTCGATCTTACGCCGGATTTTTCGGTGTTTGGCTCAACCGGCGCATGGGCATTTCAACTCTTAACTGGTCTTGTGCTGGCCTGGTTGCTGCGCCAGCGCCCGGCGAGTCCTCTGCTGATCCAGCATGATTAGCTGGTGATGATAATCTGGTATACATGGCACAATACGCTGTTTCCCTTTCACTACCGCGCATAAAGCTATTGACATGGTGATAGATTGAATATATACTTTGATTGAATATGACTGTCTGATGATTGTTTCTGACTTCTATGACAACTCGTCAGGTGTTTTCCAATATCGAGCGGCAGCAGCATGTGCTGCGCTTCATCGAGGAGCGGCAGCGCGTGACCGTCGCCGATGTGTGCGAGCAGTTCACCATTAGCGAAGCAACCGCACGGCGCGACCTGGAGGCACTTGCTGATCAAGGTGTGGTGCAGCGCGTTCATGGTGGTGCGCTCGCCCTGCACCACGCACCGCCGGAGCTTCCAGCATTGCAGCGCGCCGATGAACAGGCCGCTGAAAAGCAGCGCGTCGCGCATGCGGCAGCCAACCTCGTCGGCGACGGCGAGACGGTTTTCTTGAGTAGTGGAACGACTACGTTTGAAGTCGCCCGCCAACTTCGCACCCGCTCCAACCTCACCGTGATCACCAACTCACTCCTCGTCATCAACGAACTCGCGAGCGCAGCAAATATTACGCTTGTCACGCTCGGCGGCATTGTGCGCCGTAGCGAATTTTCCATGATCGGTCATATTACCGAGCAAGCGCTCGCCGAATTGCGGGCCGACAAAGTGATTATCGGTATTCGCGCGATCGATTTAACCCACGGGCTGACCAATGACTATCTGCCGGAAACGATGACGGACCGCGCGATCCTGCGCAGCGGGCGTACCGTCATCGTCGTCGCCGATCATACCAAGTGCGATCGGGTGGCACCCGCGTTTGTCGCACCCATCGGTGCCATGCACATGCTTATCACAGATACGGACGCGCCACCCGCGTTTGTCGAAGCGCTGCGCGAACAGGGCGTCCAGGTGTTGACGGTGTAGTTTACACATGAAAGGCAACCTGTATGCAAGCTCCCGGATACCATACCCGCAATGAAATCACCTCGCAGCCGGAGGCATGGGCCGCAACCCTCGACACGTTTCGCAGCTATGCCGATGAGTTACGCGCGCTCTGGCGAGATGGGCAGTACGATTTGGTCATCTTCACCGGCTGTGGCTCGCCGTATTATCTTGCGCTCACAGCCGCGAACTTGTTTCAGGAATTCGTTGCCAGGCCAGCGCGCGGCATTCCCGCTTCGGAGATTTGGCTGAATCAGCAAGCCGCCTTGCCGCCTGCTGGCCGAACGCTGCTGATTACCCTCAGCCGCTCGGCTGAGACGACCGAGACGATCCGCGCCGTTGAGACGTTCCGTGCTGCCGGGCGCGGCGAAGTGCTGACGATCTCGTGCTACCCGGATCGGCCATTGGCGACGATCGGCGACATCAACCTGATCTTTCCCGCCGGGCAGGAAGAAAGCATGGCGCAGACCCGCGCCTTCACGACGCTCTTCCTGGCTGTGACTGCCCTTGTGGCGCTATGGGCCAATCGCGATGATTTGCTAGAGCAGCTGCAACAGCTTCCAGATGTGTGCCGCCGCATCCTTGAGAGCTACAGCCCGATGATGCACACACTCGGAACGGATAACGCGATCGACCGTTTCTACTTCCTCGGCTCAGGCGCGCGCTACGGCCTGGCATGCGAGCTGAGTCTCAAGATGAAAGAGATGTCGATCAGCCACAGTGAGCCGTTCCATGTCCTCGAATTTCGCCATGGACCGCGCGCAATGGCGACTGATGGCGCGCTGATCGTCGGCTTGGTTTCTGAGTCGAATCAAACGCACGAGCAAGCTGTGTTGGAAGACATGCGCACCCAGGGCGCGCGCATTCTTGCAATCGGTGAGCATGGAACCGATGTAGCGTTCGAATCAGGCGTGCAAGAGGCCGCCCGCAACCTGCTCTACCTGCCGGTTGGGCAAATGCTGGCCTTCGAGCGCGCCTTGCACAACGGCTGCAATCCCGACCAGCCAACCAACTTGAATGCTGTGGTTGTGCTGGATGATATGTGACATGCGTAGCGAAAGGAGAACTGTATGCTGTAGCTTCCCGTTAGGGATCATGGTCGAGTGGGTGCAGATGTTCGCCCTCTATTAGGGACGATCCAGGGAGGATCACTATGAAGCAACGGATGCTTTTGTTCATGCTCATTGGTGTGTTGGCGCTGGCTGGATGCGGCGGCTCGGCTCCAGTTAGCTCGGATCAACAGGGAACCGGCCAGCAGACGGCAGCCCCTGCTGGAGCGGAAGCGGACAGCACGGCTGCGGCACTTCAGGCGACTGAACAGGCAGGAATAGTTTCTCAGCCGGAAGAAGGCAAAGAGAACATCACATGGTGGACGCACAATAACCCTGCGTTCGTTGCGGCCAACAAGGAGATGATCAAGCGCTTCGAGGCAGCAAACCCCAACATCCACGTTGTCTATCAATTCTTCCCCTACGATATCTTTATCAACAAACTGCAAACCGCCTACGCCTCCAGTACCGAACCAGATATTCAGCAGATGTTCGGCACCTGGGTAACCGATTATGCCAAGAAGGGGCTGCTTGCTGAGGTGCCGACTGAGAAGGCCCAACTCGACAGCCAGTTCTGGCCTGCGGCGCTCGGCGCGTACACCTGGGAAGGAAAGGCCTACGGCATCCCGCACGAATACAATCTCGAAAATGGCGGCATGCTGGTCAATGTGAAGATGTTCAAGGATGCCGGGCTGAGCTATCCAAAAAGCTGGGACGAAATTGTCACCGAGGGAAAGAAACTGACCGTTTGGAAGGGTGATACACTTGACCGCTCCGGCTTTGCCTTCACCAATAATGACTCGATCACCTTCATGTTCCTTTCCTTCATTCTCCAGCAGGGCGTAAGCTACTGGGATAAAGATGGCGTGCATGTAAACTTCAATACGCCCGAGGCGCAGAAGGCGTGGGAGTTCGAGACAGGTTTGGAGACGCAGGAGAAGCTCACCCAGGAACGCGCCTACCCAACAACCGTCGATACATTCGATGTCTTCTTTCAGGGCAAGGCGGCGATGGGCTATCGCGGGCCGTGGGTGATTGGCGTCGCGAAGGACACCTACCCCGACATGAAATATCCGTCCGACTACGAGTATATCTCGGTTCCGTCATTCGCAGACGGCCAGCCACCGCTCTTCGCGGCTGAGTCGGGCTGGGGAGAAGTAGTCTCCAATCGTTCGCAGCACAAGGATGCCGCCTTCAAGTTCATGCAATTTATGGCCCAACAAGACAACGCCCGCGACTGGAATATCGCGACGTTCACAGTTCCCGCGCTGAAGTCGCTCAAGGATGATCCGGATATTCTCAAAACTGCGCCCGCACTGAAGACATCCTTTGAGGCATTGCAGTACGGCCAATGGGTCGGGCCGGTGCAAAATCGCGATCAATTCTGGCAAATCATCCACGATCATTACACGGCTGTCGCGCTCGGCAAGGAGAAGGCTGCCGACTCACCAGCCAAGATTACGAGCGAAATTAATGCGATGATTGATGGATATATCGGGCCGTAACGGATTGTCTGACTCGGTCGCGCCGCCACAATGCGGATAGGAGTATCATGCATTCATGAGCATTGTGGCGGCAGGCTGAGTTGAAGGAGCATTGGTATGTCCACCGCCACGCCATCTGAGGCGACTCGCATGCGTCCGCGCCCACGCCGCGCTCGCGCGCCGGGTCACGCTGCGCGGATGCGTTTTGTAGCGATCGTGCTTACGCCAATCATGCTGATCTTCTTTGTGTTCTCGTTCCTGCCAATTGGCATGAGCATCTTCCTGAGCCTGTACCGCTACAGCCCGCTTGACATGAACGCGCCGTTCATCGGCCTGCGCAACTATACATTTGCCTTTACCCGCGATCCGGTATTTCAACAGAGTCTCAGGAATACACTCGTATACGTCGTGATCGCGGTGCCGCTCAACATCGTGCTGACGCTGCCGATCGCGCTGGCGCTCAACACGATTTAGCGGTTGAAACCGTTTTTCCGCGCAATCTATTTCATGCCGGCAATCACCTCGCTGGTCGCCGTCTCGCTCGTCTGGCTCTACTTGCTTGATCCACAGGCCGGGTTGATCAACACCGCCCTGAATAGTATCGGGCTGCATGGCCGCTCGTGGCTCGGCGAGCCGGAGACAGCCCTGTATGCGCTGATTGTGGTGGCGGTCTGGCAGGACATGGGCTACAACGTCATCGTCTTTCTGGCTGGTCTCCAGACCATCCCCGACACCTTCTACGAGGCCGCCATGGTCGATGGCGCGAGCACCTGGCAGCGTTTCCTCCACATCACCTTGCCGCTGCTCAGCCGCACCACGCTGTTTGTCATCGTGCTGACCACTATCTCGTACATGCAGGTCTTCATCCCCATGCAGGTGATGACAGGCGGCGGCCCGCTCAATTCGACGCGCACCATGGTGTTAAATATCTGGAATCAAGCATTTCAGTATCTCAAATTGGGCTATGCCAGCTCGATGTCGGTGGTACTGATGCTGATGCTGCTGGTAATTACGCTGATTCAGCTCCGATTTCTGCGTACGAATTGGGAATATTAAAGAGAAGCTGGCTTCAGGAAATCGGGAGATTGCTATGGCCGTTGCAGTTAAAAAATCTGTTTCGCGGCGCGGCAATGTCAGGATGCCGCTCCTGTACATCGTGCTGTCGCTTGGGGCTTTGCTCATGTCGCTGCCGCTGCTGATGATGCTCCTGACATCGTTCAAGACACCAGCCGAGGCGATGCGAATTCCGCCCGTCATCATTCCTGCGCACCCGACGCTGGATGCCTACCATACGGTTCTGACCGGCGCGCCATTCTTTACATGGTTTCGCAATAGCGTCATTGTTTCGGTGAGTGTAACGGCGCTGATTTTGTTTACATCCTCGATCGCTGGCTATGTCTTTGCCAAATTTTCTTTTCCTGGCCGGAATGTACTCTTCATCCTGCTATTGACGACGCTCATGGTGCCGTTCCCGGTCATTCTGGTGCCGATCTATCTGATCGTCAGCAAACTGCACCTGCTGAATTCATTGCTTGCGCTGATCGTCCCCAGCATGGTGAGCGCGTTCGGCATCTTTCTGATGCGCCAGTTCGTCGCCGCGATCCCCGACGATTTGATTGACGCCGCGCGGCTCGACGGCGCGTCTGAATGGACGATTTACTGGCAGTTGATCCGCCCGCAGCTTGGGCCGGCGATGGCGACGCTCGGCATTTTTACGTTCATGTCCAGCTGGAACGACTACCTGTGGCCGCTGGTCGCGATCAACGATCAGGACAAGATGACGCTGCCATTGGCGTTGGCATTTTTCAATACTGCTCACTCCACGCGCTACGATCTTGTGATGGCCGCCTCGGTCATGGTCATCCTGCCGATTATCGTCGTCTTTGTATTCTTCCAGCGGCACTTCATCAACGCGATGGTGCTGAGCGGCGTAAAGGGGTAATGTTTTCATGAAGGAAAAGATTGTGCTAATCGGCGCTGGTAGCGCGATGTTCACGCGCGGGCTGGTGGCCGATCTCATGCGTTCGGGGCAGGAAACCGACCTCGCGCTGGTGGATATTGACCCAGAGTCGCTTGAGGCTGGCGCGCGGCTGGCGCAGAAAATGATCGACGCCAGGCGCGCACCAATCACGCTCTCAGCCGACGTGGATCGGCGGGCGGTGCTGCCGGGTGCGACGGTTGTGATCTGCACGGTTGGCGTCGGCGGACGGCGCGCATGGGAAAAGGATGTGTTCATTCCGCGTAAGCATGGGATTTTCGTGCCGGTTGGTGACACGGTTGGGCCGGGCGGCAGTTCGCGCGCGCTGCGGATGATTCCGGCCATGGTCGCAATCGCTCAGGATGTGCTCGATTTAGCACCCGATACGCTGTTCTTCAACTACGGCAATCCCATGGCGCCGGTCTGCCGGGCGGTGCGGAAAGCGACTGGCGCGAACGTGATTGGGCTGTGCCATGGCGTTTTCCACGTCGCCGACTTCCTGGCGCGGGCGTTGGATGTGCCATCAGGTGATCTGAGTTACAACGCCGTCGGTATCAATCACCTGACGTGGTTTCTGAACATCCGCGCCAATGGACAGGACATGCTGCCACGGCTGCATAAGGTCGCGGCGCGCGAGGCGCAGCGCACGCCCGACCCATCGTGGAAGTTCGGGCGCGAGGAGACGCTCGACGATCATGCACGGCTGGGCGCTAATCCGTTTAGCTGGCGTCTCTTTCAGTTATTTGGCGCGTTTCCGGCTGTGCTGGATCGGCATGTGACCGAGTTCTTCCCGCAGTTCTTCCGCGAAGGCCAATACTACGGCACGACGCTGGGCGTTGACGCGGCGGCCTTCAGTTTTGAGGACACGATTGCGTCCGGCGACCGAATTTATGCGGACATGCGCGCCGAGGCGTTCGCACCCGGGCCGCTGCCAGACGATTACCTTGACCGTCTCAGCGGCGAGCATGAGCAGGTCATCGATATTATCACCTCGATCCGTAACAACCAGGGCCGCGTCTTTTCGGCCAATCTGCCGAACACCGGGCAGGTACCGAATCTTACCGCCGAATGTGATCGTAGAAAGTCCTGCGATTGCTGACGGCGAAGGGTTGCGGGCGATTGTCCAGCAGCCGCTGCCGTCCGCGCTGGTCGGCACGCTGGCGACGCGCTACATGTGGGCCGAAACGATTGTCGAGGCCGCGCTGAAGGGCAGCCGCAAAAAGTTCATTCAGGCGCTGGTGCTCGACGGCGCGGTGAATTCGCTGGAGCAGGCCGCCGCGCTGGCGGATGATTTGCTCAGCGCGCATGTGGCGTATTTGCCGTGGGTGAACGCCGCGACAGGCGTGGAATTGCAGCCAGTTAATCAATGAGTATGTTTGATATTCTTGTTGTCGGCGAGTTAAACGCCGACCTTATTTTGCGCGGCGACGTGACGCCCGCGTTCGGGCAGGTGGAAAAGCTGATCGGCGATGCGACGCTGACGCTCGGCAGTTCGTCAGCGATCTTCGCATGCGGCGCGGCTCGCCTCGGCTTGCGGGTCACCTTTGTCGGCAAGGTGGGCGACGACGAGTTCGGGCGCTTCGTGCTGCACGAACTTGCGGCGCGCGGCGTGGACACCAGCGGCGTCGTGATCGACCCGTCGATAAAGACTGGCCTGAGCGTGATCTTGTCGCGCCCGGAAGACCGCGCCATTCTGACCTTCTCCGGCTCGATTGCGGCGCTCAGGTTCGACGAGATCGACATGGCGCTGCTCCGGCAAGCGCGCCACCTGCACCTTGGCAGCTACTTTTTGCTCGACGCGCTTCGGGCAGATGTGCCGCGCCTGTTCGAGACGGCGCGGGCGCATGGCCTTTCCACTTCGCTCGACACGAACTACGATCCGGCGGAAGCGTGGGATGGCGGGTTGGCAAATGTGCTGCGCCACACCGACATGTTCCTGCCAAATGAGACAGAACTCTGCGCTATCGCCGGAACGCGCGACCGCGACGCTGCGCTCGAAAACCTCACGCGCGTGCCGTGCGTCGCCGTCAAACTTGGCGCGGAGGGCGCTGTGGCACGGCGCGGCTCCGAAACGGCCCATGCCGCTGGCCCGTCGGTGCAGGTGGTAGACACGACCGGCGCGGGTGATACATTCGACGCCGGCTTCATCTATGGCTTTATGAACGGTTGGGAGTTGGAACGAGTGCTGCAATTTGCTTGCGTCTGCGGTGCGCTCTCGACCCGCGCGGCGGGCGGCACAACCGCCCAACCGACGCTGGACGAGGCGATTGAGCAGTTGGTATAGTTCGTCGAACTAATCATAACAGGCATGGTACAATGCGCAGCAAGCCAATACATTGGTCGGCTTACCTGTTTGCATTGCCTTTGGAGAACTATCCATGACCATCGCCGATGCCGTGCTTATTCGCGGCGCGTGCCCGCACGATTGCCCTGATACCTGCGCGACCATCACCGAAGTGCGCGATGGTCGCGCGCTGCGTTTCTACGCCGACAAAGATCATCCGCATACGCAGGGCTGGCTGTGCGCCAAAGTGCGCCCATATCTGGAGCGCGTGTATGATCCGGCGCGGTTGCAGTATCCCTTGCGGCGCGTCGGACCAAAAAGCCCTTCGCCTGGCTCAGGACTGGGCAGCGGCGAGTGGCAGCGCATCACCTGGGAAGAGGCGATCGAGGAAATCGCATCGCGCTGGAAGGCAATTATTGCTGAGTACGGCGCGGCGGCGATTTTGCCGTACTCGTACAGCGGCACGCTTGGCATGCTCCAACTTGGCATTTGCAACGCTCGTCTGTGGAATCGTATGGGCGCAAGCGGGCTGGACCGCGCGATCTGCGGCGCGGCGGCTGAAGCAGCGGTCGAGATGACGCTTGGCGGGCGTTGGGCGCCCGACCCGCGCGATGTGCTGCACAGCAAGCTAGTGATTGTGTGGGGCCACAACCCGGTCAGCACCGGCCCACATTTCATGCCGCTGCTCCGTCAGGCGCAGAAGAACGGCACCTACGTCGTCGTGATCGACCCGCGTCGCACCCAGACGGCCCGCTCCGCGAATGAACACATCCAGCCGCGCCCCGCCACCGATGGCGCGCTGGCGCTTGGCCTGTTGCATGTGTTGTTCACTGAAAACCTGCATGACGAAGCCTGGCTCGATCAGCACAGTGTCGGCTGGCGGGAGCTGCGCGAGCGGACGATGGATTATCCGCCGGAGCGCGTCGCCGAAACAACGGGTGTGTCTGCCGAAACAATCATTGCGCTGGCGCGGCGTTACGGCACGACCAAACCGGCGCTGCTCAAGTTCGCCGACGGCTTGCAGCGCCATGGCAACGGCGGCCAGACCGTGCGGGCGCTGTGCTGCCTGCCTGCGGTAACGGGGCAGTACGGCGTGCTGGGCGGCGGCCTTTCGTACAGCACCAGCGGCTACGTCAAGTGGGACGACGAAGCGCTTGGGCATGCAAGCGAGTGCCCGCCAACGCCGCGCGTGATCAACATGAACCGGCTTGGCGCGGCGCTCACCGGCGAAGCACAAGACCCGCCGATCAAGTCGCTGTTTGTGTTTTGCGCCAATCCAGTCACCTCAACGCCAAACACCAGCAAAATCATCGAAGGCATGCAGCGCGACGACCTGTTTACCGTCGTTCACGACCTGTTCATGACCGATACCGCTCAGTATGCCGACATCATGTTGCCAGCCACCAGCCAGCTTGAACAGGTGGATCTTCATAAGCCCTATGGACATCGCAATCTGCAATACAATCAGCCCGCCATTGCGCCGCTTGGCGAAGCCAAGAGCAACTGGGACGTGATGCGGCTGCTCGCGCGGGCCATGGGCTACGACGAGCCATGGCTGCACGAGAGCGCCGAAGATGCTATTCGCGGCGTGCTCGACGCCACCCGCGCCGGAAGCCCGCTGCTCGACGGCGTCACGCTCGAGCGGCTGCAAACCGAAGGTACCGTGCCGCTGCACTTCACATCAGACACGCATGTGCCGTTCGCCGACGGCTATTTCCCCACGCCATCCGGCAAAGTCGAGCTGCGCTGCGACGCCATGCGGGAGCATGGGCTTGATCCGTTGCCGGAATATGTTGTGCCAGCGGAGTTTATGCGAAACAATAGACGGCAGGCGTCCATCGTCCTGATAAGCGGTGCTTCCCATCATTTCGTTTCATCCAGCATGGCGAACCAGCCGAGCCTGAACGCGAAAGAAGGCGCGCCGTTCATTGAAATCAACACCGCCGACGCGGCGGCGCGCGGCATCAGCGACGGCGACGAAGTGATTGTCGAAAATGAGCGCGGCTCCTGCCGTTTGCGCGCTGTGGTGACGGATGATGTGCCGTCGGGCGTAGCGGTCGCGCCGAAGGGCCGCTGGGGCCAGCTTTCGCCGGATGGGCGCAACATCAACTGGACTACTTCAGATGCGCTGGGCGACCTGGCCGGGCAGAGCACGTTCCACAGCAATCTGGTGGAAATTCGCGTGGTGTAACAGAGATCGAAAGGTAATCGACGTTTTCTCGACGATGTAGGTGTACGCTGGTTCTATCAAATCTGATTTTATGACTTAGATGGAGGACCGCAATGACCGCACTGGCACCTGTCGCCCAGCCGTCGGCCTTCGGCATATTCCGCAACCGCTCGTTCACCCTGCTGTGGATCGCTCAACTCGTCTCCGTGTCTGGCAGCGCGCTCACCTCACTTGCTGCCGCCCTCCTGGTCTTCAAGCTCACTGGCTCGGCGCTGAGTGTCGGCCTGGTGTTGATCGTCACGTCGCTGCCGAGTATGGTCGTCGGCCTGTTCGCGGGCGTGTTTGTGGATCGCTACGACCGCAAACGCATCATGATCAGCGCCGACCTGCTGCGCGCCGCGCTGATTGTCGCCATTCCGTTTGTGGTGCAGTTTGGCATCGTCTGGCTGTATGTCGTGCTGCTGCTCGCCGCAGCAATTGGGCAATTCTTCGAACCGGCGCAACAGAGCGTCCTTCCCGAAGTTGCCTCTGACGACGAACTGGCCGCCGCCAATTCGATCATGACGATTGCTGATACCGGATCGTGGGCAGTTGGCTTCGCGGCCGCCGGGTTGCTCGCGTCGGCGTTCTCCATCGAATGGGCCTTCTATATCGACGCCGCCACGTTCCTCGTCTCGGCGGCATGCATCAGCGGCGTGCGCATTGCGTCGCATCAGCCGGAGGACGACACAACGGTTGCAACCGTGCTGAGCGATCTGCGCCAGGGCATGCGCTTCATCGCCGAAACGCCGATCATCCGATCGCTATTTATCATCATGCTGATCGTCTGGGTCGGCTTCGGATTGAATAACGCGCTGCTGCTGCCGTTCTCATTGCGGGCGCTACATGCGACAGAGTTCGAGTACGGTTTGCTCGAAGGCATCTGCTCGATTGGGCTGGTGATCGGCAGCTTGCTGATGTCGCGCGTGGCAGATCGGCTCCACGAAAGCCAGTGGATCGCAATCGGGCTGCTGGTCATGGCGATCTCGCAAATTGTGCTGGCACTGCTAACATCGATACCTTTTGCGTTTATAGCTATGATGATTAGTGGTTTCGCCAACGCTTTCGCTCTGGTTGCCCGGCGGGTGCTGTTGCAGCGCAACACCCCAAACGAACTGCGCGGGCGGATGTTCAGCGCGTTTCTTTCGGTTGGCAATCTGGCGCTGGCACTGGGCATGGCGGCTGCCGGATTGGCCGACCTGATCAACGTCAGGCTGCTTTTTCTGCTTGCCACCGTGCCACTGCTGCTGGCTGGTCTGTTAGTGCTGGTGCTGCCTGGATTGCGGCAGTCGCTGGCGGAATGGCGTCAAGCAACACACTTGTTACGCGGCATGGCCAGCGCGCCGGGCCTTGGGCGCGGGCAGGCGGCAACGTTGGGCGACTTCGACCGGCTGGCGAACCGTTTACCTGTTCTGTTCCGCCTGAGTCCCGCCGAGCAGCGCACGCTGCTGAGCCAGGCGCGGGTGTACGACATTCCTGCTGGCACGGCGATCATGCGCGAGGGCGAGCCGGGGAACACGGCCTACTTTATTATCGAGGGGCGCGCCGTAGCGGGCAAAACGGTGCATGATACACAACGCGCGCTTGGCTTGCTGTACGCCGGTGATATCTTTGGCGAAATTGGCGCGCTCATGGGCACGCCGCGCTCGGCGACGGTGCTGGCGCAGGAGCCAACAAGCGTGATGCAGGTGCCAGCGGTGGTGTTGCGCCAATTGATGAGCAATGCTGCATTGAATAGCGTGCTTTTGGAGCGCATGCTGGCGCGGATGGATGGCATGGATGCGATGAGCGAACCGCAAATGGGCGCGCAGCCCATGCGGCGCGGTCCCGAGATGCCTTCGCAAATCATGACGACGCAAACGCGATCGGCTGCGGCAGCGACGAAGGTGCTGAGCGGGGCCGATGCAAACGCAACCGTGATTATTCCAGGCCAGTTTTAATCTTGCTGTCCTTGGTAGCCAGTTTATATTATATACCTGTATCTCCCTCACTCCGGCCCTTCTCTTACAGAGAGGCCGGAGTGGGGCTACATGTGCGTCAGTGCCCTTTGACCTATTACTCTCTCATGGATAATGTCGCTACATCTGGCACCAAGAGCAATGAACAGTGGTACAATGGAACATAAACGAATCATAACAACTCCACTATCTGCATTCACAGCGCAACCACCACGCCGTACCTCTCGTGCAACTCCATAAGAGGTCTGTGGAAATAAGGTTGTGGGAGAGGGATCGGTCCTCTCCGGCTCTCCCATTTCTAGACACATCGGTTTTTTAGACATCAGGTAAACGCCATGACTGATGACCTGCTTAACAGTTATTTGGGACCGTATCGTCTAATTGAAGTGCTCGGGCGCGGCGGCATGGCAACAGTGTACAAAGCGTACCAGGCGTCGCTGGACCGCTTCGTCGCCATCAAGGTGCTGCAACATCCGAACAACGCCGATTATGCTGCGCGTTTCAAAGCCGAGGCGCGCGCGCTCGCGCTGCTGCAGCATCCAAACATTCTGCCGGTGCATGATTACGGCGAGCAGGACGACTTGTTTTACTTGGTGCTGCAGTATGTCGAACATGGCTCCTCATTGGCAAATATGGTTGGCCAACCGTTTGCTACGTCACGCGCGCTGTCGTTAATGGAGCATGTGCTTGCTGGGCTAGAGTACGCGCACAGCCGGGGTGTGATCCACCGCGACATCAAACCGGCAAATATCCTGATGCCTGCGCCCGATTGGCCGATGCTGGCCGATTTTGGTCTTTCCAAGATGTTGAGCGAATCGAGCTTACATCTTACTATGCCAGGGATGATTATGGGTACCGCTGCCTATATGGCTCCCGAGCAAGTAACTGGCCAGCTAATTGATGCCCGCGCGGATGTGTATGCAGCCGGCGTGGTGTTGTATCAGCTTCTGACTGGTCGCGTGCCGTTCGATGGCGATTCGCCAACCGAAGTACTGGTGAAGCAGGCCTACATGCTGCCGCCTTCCCCACGAGAGTTCAATCCCAGTATCTCTGAGGCGCTCGAGCAAGTGGTGCTGCGCGCGCTAGCAAAAAAATCAGATGATCGCTACCAAAGCGCGGGCGCGATGGCAGCGGCGCTTGAACAGGTTGCTTCCCATACAGAACGAGATAGCTCAGCAGGTCAGGCAACAATCCCTGGTGTGCTCGCGGCCCGGCCCGCGCCGCCTATGCACGCCTCAGAAGGTCTGCCGACTGCGCGCCTGTCGCTTGATGAGCTTCAATCATCTGCATCTCCCACCACGGAAGCGCCTCCGGCCAACGGGAGCAACGCACCTGTTCCTGCTGCCCCCGCTGCGCCGAACAATCGCCGTACACCCTGGATGATCCCTACGCTAGCTGTGGTGCTTTTGGTACTGGTCGGCAGTGGTGCGTTTTTCTTCTGGCCGCGACCGACTAGTTCTCAGGCTGACCAGCCGACTGCTGGAGCTCAGATAGCTGTCCTGCCTACTGCCGCGGCAACAGCTTCACCAACCGTGCTACCGACAGCGGTGCCTGCTACCGCTGCTCCGCCTACTGTCGGGCAGCCAGTCGCTGCGGTACCTGCGTCGGCGTCAGGCATGGTCGAATGGCATGACAGCGCGCTGCGGAACGATCGCGTCACCGTCAGTGTGAATGGGCTGCCCGCGCCCAAGCCGGACGAAGTATACGCTGCATGGCTCTCGAATGCGAGTGGCAGCCTGGCGCTCGGCCCGCTCAGCCCGGGAACGGACGATACCCTGAGCGCGAATTACATCTCACCGGCTCACACGAACCTGCTTGGCGAGTACGATCGCATCTACATCACGCGCGTGCCGAAATCTGACGCAACTGCCGGGGTGACAAATATCATTATGGCCGGTGCGCTGCCCAATGAGCCATTGACCCATATTCGGCATGCCATGTTTCACTTCGACACCACACCCGCAAATATCGGTTTTCTGTTAGGGCTGCGTCAAGAGGTGGACGAAGAGATTTTGCACGCCGAGTTGCTCAAGAAATCTGTAGATGCAGGCAAACTCGACCAGGCTAAAACGCACGCTGAGCATGTCGTCAACATCATCGAGGGGCAGTTCGGCGCTGATTTTGGCGACCTGAATCATGACGGCAAAACGCAAAATCCAGGCGATGGTTTTGGTATTCTCCAGAATGGACAGCAAGAAGGATACTTGCAGGGCACGCTGCACCATGTGTTGCTCGCCGCTTCCGCGCCCGGCGCGTCTCCCAGCATGCAGCGTTTGGCCGCCAACGTCCAAGTATTTGGAGAATCAGTCAAGCAGCGCGTTTCTGAAATTCGGGACCATGCGCTCAATGTCAATGCCGCTAAAAGCGTTGATTCTGCACGTGGCGATGCCGATGCTGTGCTAGCTTTGTCTCAGCAACTGTTGCAGGGCGAGGGAAGCGTCCAGACGATTTATCAGCAGGTGCAGCAGATGGCGCGCGTGCCGCTTGCGCCAGTCGATTTCAGACTCGATCACCAATGTGCCGCCACCGGTGCAGGACATAGCCCAGCCACCGGGAGATGTGATCGTTGAAATGAAAGGCGACGCATTCAACCCGAGTACGCTGACGGTGGCGCTCGGCACAACCGTAGTGTGGACGAACGAAGACAAGAGCGCCCACACTGTCACTGCCGAAGATGGCTCATTCGACAGCAAATCCATTCCGCCCGGCGGCACGTTCCAGTTCACCTTCACCAAGGCCGAGATTTTTCCCTACTATTGTACAATTCACGGCGGTCCCCATGGTGAGGGCATGTCTGGTTCAGTGAACGTGCATGTCGCGCCAACTGCTACTCCGCAACCATAGCATAGCATTCTGGTAAACGCGCCCATGCACATTCATTACGCTTCTCTGGAAACATGCGGCAGCGCCACAGGTGTTGCCGTCGTCATCGACGTGATCCGCGCCTTCACGACGGCAGCATACGCTTTTGCCGCCGGAGCAGGCGAGATCATGCCCGTCGGCACAATCGAGGATGCGTTGGCACTTCGCGAGCGCTTCCCCGGCGCGCTGCTCATGGGCGAAACCGGCGGCTGGAAGCCGGAAGGCTTCGACTTCGGCAACTCGCCCGCCGCGCTGGTTGGGTGCGACTTGCACGGCAAACGGCTGATCCAGCGAACTGGCGCAGGCACGCAAGGGCTGGTCCGCAGCCTCAACGCCGACGTGCTGCTGGCATGCAGTTTCGCTTGCGTAGGAGCAACCGGGCGCTACATCAAACGCCTTGCCCCGCCAGAGGTCACGCTGGTTGTCACCGGCGTCTTTCCCGACCGCGACGGCGACGAAGACATTGCCTGCGCCGATTACCTCGCGGCGCTGCTGCGCGACGAAGCGCCCGATCCCGCGCTGTTCACCAGCCGGGTGCTTGCCTCGGATGCCGCCCAATTGTTCACCGATCCCGATCATCCTGCTTTTCCTGCCGCCGATATGGCGCTCTGCACCGATGTGGATCGCTTCGATTTCGCCATGCTCGTCGAGCGCCGCGAGGGGCTGCTGGTGATGCAGGCGCAACCACCTTCTTTCCATACGTACTCCTAGGATTCCCCCTCTCTGTTTGCAAATATGTGCTAAACTCTTCATAGGTATTATGCTTTCTGTAAGCAAAAGGGATGTCGATCTCATGCCCAAGAACCCACTCGCTGAAGTATTCGGCTATCCCGTGAGCAATATGTCAGAGGAGGCCATCAACCATCGTCAGGGCCGGCTCTGCCCGTTTCACAACTCATCGGGCTTGAACTGCACGAAAAATAGCGCAATGGACCCTCTTGGGGTCTGTACCATCTTTGCTGGAGATGCCTTAGCGATTACGTGCCCTGTGCGGCTTCGCCAAGACATGCTTATAGTTGCGGATGCCGCCCAATTCTTTTTTCCTCGTGGCACACGCCATGTGGCGCTCACCGAAGTACGACTCAACGATGTTCATGGAAAATCAGCGGGAAATATTGATAGTGTGCTTGTCGCATTAGATGAACAAAACCAAATCATTGACTTCGGTGCGCTTGAAGTTCAGGCCGTCTACATATCCGGTAACGTCAGTAATGCGTTTAAAGAATACATGAAAGACACCGTAGCGAATTATGCAATGGAGTGGCCGAGCAAAAATTACCCGACGCCTGATTATTTATCATCATCACGTAAACGACTTGTTCCACAGTTGATTTACAAAGGGGGCATTCTCAATAAGTGGGGCAAAAAGATGGCCGTTGCTGTCCACCGTCCTTTCTTCGATCAACTGCCCATCTTGAAAGAAGTGGATCAGACAGAGGCTGAAATTGCCTGGTTTGTGTATGATCTGAAGTATGATACTGTGATAAATCGTTATAAGTTGGAACGAGCAGAAGTAAAGTACACCAAGTTTCGAGATGCCGTCGATACCATTGCAACACCGGAACCGGGAAACGTCAATGACTTCTTGAACTATCTGGAGGGGCGCGTTAAGACTGGTAAGTTTATGGGAACGCCACCACAACCGGAACTGCCGCCGGATGTCGAGCCATTACCTGATGTCTTTGGCGAGCAGCGTGAGAATGCAGGCAAGGAATAACAACGAGAGCATCATATGTGGCAACATTCCTTCTTCGATGATACTGAACGCATTATTAACGTTGCGTCTGTTCCACAGCGCAGCCCGTTTCGCTATCCAGGCGGTAAAACTTGGCTGGTGCCGCGTATTCGCCAGTGGTTGGGGCAGCTACCCTATCGTCCTACAGAGTTCATCGAACCATTTGCGGGCGGCGGTATCGTGAGCGTTACTGTTGCCGCAGAGGGACTTGCGCAGCATGTACGCATGGTTGAACTCGATCCACTGGTTGCCGCAGTGTGGGAAACGATTCTCCAAGACGATGGAGGCGGCGAATGGCTGGCTCAGACGATTGTCTCATTTGACGTAACGCCCGAAACTGTCAAGGCCGAACTTGCAAAAACAAATCTTTCCGTTCGCGAGTTAGCTTTTCAGACAATACTCAAAAATCGCGTTCAGCGAGGCGGAATCATGGCACCGGGGGCCGGGTTGGTGAAGACGGGCGAAGCGGGGAAAGGATTACGGTCGCGCTGGTATCCTGAAACGTTGCGGAAACGAATTCTTGATATTGTTCAGATACGAGACAAAATCACGTTTATGCACAGCGATGGCTTAACCATTATGCGTCAACATGCCGAACGCGCAGATGTTGTATTTTTTATTGATCCACCGTACACAGCATCTGCAAAACGAGCAGGCAGTCGCCTCTACACGCATCCAAACATTGATCACAAGCAGTTGTTCAAGATCGCGGATGCTTTATCCGGCGATTTTCTTATCACCTATGATGATGCAGAAGAAGTGCGAGCACTGGCTTGCGACCATAATTTCGATATGCAAACAGTTGCCATGAAGAATACGCATCATTCCACGATGAAAGAGTTGTTGATTGGACGAAACCTGGACTGGATACGATAAGCGGCGAACGAACCTACCATTGCTGCACCAGTTGTGACTACGCACTGGTACCCGCATGATTGGCTCGCTCGATTGCGGCGCATTGTCCCTTTCGGCAGACGCACGGTCATGCTACGGTATTCCGTATGTGTTCGCTGTGTGTATGAAGAGGTGCAATGGTTTCAATAGATCGACCTGTTTCCACTTCTGACACATCGTTCGCTGCGCGCTGGCGCGACTTCCGCGCGGGCTTTGTCGCCATGCTTCCGCTGTGGTTCAGCGCGGCGCCGTTCGGCGTGATCTATGCTGTCACTGCGCTTCAGGCCGGGCTGACGCCGCTGCAAACGCTGGCGATGTCGCTGCTGGTGTTCGCTGGCGCGGCGCAATTCACCGCCGCCGGTTTATTCGCCAGCGGGGTCGCGCCATTCACGATCGTGCTAACGACGTTCATTATCGATCTGCGCCATGTGCTGCTGGCGGCTTCGCTCGCGCCGTATCTGCGCCGCACACCGGCCCGATTCAAAGCGCTGCTGGCCTTCCAGATCACCGATGAAAGTTACGCCGTCGGCACACGGGCGTTTCTCGGCGGCAGCGGCAGCCCGGCGTACCAGTTCGGCGCAAACATGAGCATGTATGTCTGCTGGCCGATCAGCACGGCGCTTGGCATTGCGCTCGGCTCGTTTCTGCCCGACACCGCCACCTATGGCCTCGATCTGGTGTTTCCGCTGACGTTTATCGGTTTGCTCGTGCCGTTGCTGCGCGAGCGCGTGAGCATGCTGGTGGCGATTATCGCGGGCCTGTTGACGCTCAGTGGGGCGCTGGTGCTGCCGGGCCGCTGGTACATTCTGTTGGCGGGGATTGTGGCGAGCGGCGTGGGGGTGTGGCTTTCGCGTGACAAGATGACAAGGTGACAAGGTGACAATAGGCTTGGTCGTTCGTCAATCTGCAATCTGCAATCTGCAATCGTGAATAGTATGACCATCTGGCTTACCATCATCGGCATGGCGTTAGTGACGTATCTGACCCGCGCACCGGCGTTATTCGCGTTGCGTGGCGAACTCGCGCCGTGGCTTCAGCGCTGGCTTGGCTACGTGCCGGTCGCAGTGTTCACGGCCTTGATTCTGCCGCCGCTGCTGCTGCGAACTGAACATGATGTGCCGCAGCTTGCATTCGGCCCGGCGCTCCCGGCTGGCATCGTCGGCGCGCTGGTGGCATGGCGCAGCGGCAACGTGCTATTGACTATCGCCGCCGGGTTGGTGACCTTTTGGGTGCTACGTTGGCTGGGGATGTGAGCGGATGATCGGATGAGCAGCGGCCTACCTACAACAGCGCATACCGTGCATGGCATTGCGCTCCGTAGGCACTCATCGGAATACCTTGCTGCGCAAAAGAGGTAGCTATTCCGGCTCGGATAGTTTGGCCATGATAAGTGAAACAGAGATTGGCGAAGCGCGCATGGCTTTTTGTTGGCGTCCCGTCCTTTTTAATGAGCGTGAATGTGTGGCGCTTCGTGATATTGTCACGAAACAAATCCTCGAAAATGCGGCCACAAAAGATTACGTAATCGCGCGGAGCCGCGCTGATGACATTGAGTATGCGGGTAATGTGCGGCTCCAAAATCTGAGGCGTAAATCCTTGCGCGCTGAACGTGTCGGAGCCATAGGGGATAAGTTCCAGTTGCAGCTTCTCGTCAATGACGCGCACTAAATTAGTCAAGCGGTCAGCGGGTGTCTGTTCCTCCACAAAGGGAAGTACGTCAAAAGGTTGCAGAAAGCGAATCTGCTTGTGATCAAATGGAGATTTATGCCGGCGTGTATTGTTGGAGCCATGTGTCCTTTGACCGAAATGCGCGTGATAGTCCATGTAGCTTTCAACATCTGGTAACCAGAACTTGCCTTTGTATGTTGGAGCACAATTGTTGCGTTGCTTGGGGTTGAGATGGATCAGAACGAGCCGCGCATCAAGCCGACCAGTGAAATACATTGGGTATTCGTTGTGATTGAAATGCTGCCCCGTCTGTTGCGAAAGCTGGATGGCCCGCTGCATTTGGCCAGTTTTGAGGAACTCAGATACGTCGGCGGCAATGTCTTGCTGGAACGATTCAAACATGCTCTTGGTACTCCGCTGATCAATAAATTATAATTCAAGTCTATCATGTGGAAGTGACAGCGAATGTCACAGCGTATATCGAGAAGACTACCATGCGCTTCAACAGATCACCTATCTGAGTGCGCCACAATGTCGAGCCGTCCATCGCCTGATATATCAACAAGCGCCAAATCGCGCCACTGCCCCGCCGCCGAGGTCCATTCGCGCTCGAAGCCCCAGCCGTGCCAGTGCCAAACTGAGATGTTTGTGGCAGCGTCACCCGGCTGCGCGCCGCCTTCCAGCACCACAAGCTCCTGCCGCCCATCGCCGTCCAAGTCGCCCACGGCCAAATCCTGAATGGGCGTAGTTGTGGCCGAGCCGCCCCAGATGATTCGATAGTGACCGCCACGCCAGCCCATGAGAAACGGGTGCGAGCGCAGAACGCCATGCTCGTCAGGTTTCCACAGCAGCAGCACAAGTTCCATCCGCCCGTCGTCGTTTGGGTCGCCGCTGTCCATGCGCGTCACGTGCCAGTTTGGCTCCTCGTTCTGCCAGACCACGGTATTCTTATCAAGAACTTCGACATGCCCCTGGCTGTCCAGCGTGGCGTGCAGTGGCTGCCCGTCGCCGCGCAAGTCCACGGCAATCGCTGTTGGGCGCGAAATTAGACGCAAGTCAGGTGGCGCAGATACTGGCTCGGCTGCTTTGCCATCCCAACGCCATGCCTGCAACGGTGTGGCTTTTGGCATGCCGAGCGTCGCAAGCGCGGTCTGGGCTGCCTGCGCGTCGAGCGCCAAGGGGCGCGGCTGCCCGGCCACGATCTCGACCGGCGCGGCGGCAACCAGCGCGACGCCATGCTCGTCGAGCAGCACGCGCAGCACCGTGCTCGTGCTGGTGTCCTGACTAAATGATTGGTCGAAGATGAAGTTGCCGAGCGAGTAGGCAACCACGCCGCTGCGCCCGTCGCTCTCGACCTGTTCGACCGGTTGCAGCACATGCGGGTGCGCGCCGATGATGACGTCCGCGCCCGCGCCGACGAGCTTCCTGGCCCATTCATGCTGAACAGCGGTCGGCGCGGCGGCGTATTCCGCGCCCCAATGAACCATGACGATTACTGTGTCGGCAGCGTGTCGCGCCTGCTGCACCGTTTGCAGCGCCGCGTCGTCGAGCCAGGCCCGGCCCCAGTTGCTGCTTTCGTTCGGTTGATCTTCCGGGTCGGCGACCGCATTGAATGCGAGCAGTGCCACGCGCTGCCCGCTCGCCTGGATCACCGTTGGCGTCCGTGCGGCCTTGTCATTTGGCCCGACGCCGAGCGGCGCAATGCCCGCGCCATGCAGCGCGTTCGCGGCATCCTGCAAGCCTTGCGGGCCGACATCCAGCGCATGATTGTTGGCAAGCGACAGCGCGTCGAAACCGGCGGCTTGCAACTCTGGCGCAAATGCGGTGGATGCAGGCAGCTGGTACGGGCCGGGGCGCAGCGGCTCTGTCCGGTCGGTCAGCGGGCTTTCAAGATTGCCGAGCGTCAGATCGCCGTCGAGCAGCGCATGCGTGGCGGCAAACGGGTAAGCGCGCCCGTGCTTCTGCGCCACATCGGCCACGCCGCGCCCCAGCATCACGTCCCCCACGGCTCGCAGATCAGCACTGGCGCTGCCCGCCCAGCCGCCCCGCCGGTAGAGTATCTTCCAAACATGTTCGTCAATTTCAATACTGCGCGCCGGCTGAGCAGTGGGCGAGGTCACATGCTCAGTTGGTTGCTGCATGACAGCGGGGGCGGCTGGCTGCGCGGCGCACGCAGCGAGCGTGAGCATGAGCACCATCATGCGGCTTGTATGTTTGATGAAGGAGCGTATGTGGCGTTTGCTCTCACCCCCGACCCCTCTCCCAACTTGAGAGAGGGGTGGCGCGGAGCGGCGGGGTGAGGGATGCAGCGGATCGCTCTTGCTCACGGCTGCTTCCAGTCGGGTGCATCGGGCCGCAGCACAATATGCGAAATCTTCCACCCGTCGCTTGTCTTGGTCATGGTGTAGGTCACAACCGTCTCGTACGGCCCGCGTACGCCCGCCTTGACCAAATCTGATGCCTGCATGGCATCACTGGACGAGCCATGGTACAGTGTGTCGAGCCAGCGCTCTCGGGTGGTGACAACCGCGTTGTTGGCGTCCTGGAAGTCGGCGGAAAGGAACGAGATGTTGAGCCGTTTCGCGCCGATGAACTGATTCTGCGCCGCGAGCTGATCGATATAAGCGCGGGTGTCGCTCAATTCTGGATCGCTGAGCAGCGGCGCGACATATTGGATATCGCGATACCACAGTGCATCTACCAATTCATCGTTGAAGTGCATGATTGCGTCGTGGAGCGATTGCTCGGCGACCTGCTGCACCATGAAGCTGTTGGTCCACTGCGCCAGCGGTGGTGCATTTCCGGCGTCGAACTGCGCGCGCCATGTCTCATCGGTTAGGCGATTGCTCAACGGCTGCGGGAATTCATAATGCGAGAACACGCCGCCTTTGGTCAGCACCAGCCGCCCTTCAATTGGCGCGACGACGTAGATTGGGAATACCCGCCCGACTCCTTCTTCGAGCACCTGGCCGTTCGGGTCGGTGGCGACGTCGGCCACCACGGCGGCCTGGAGCGGCTCGCCGCCTGCCGGGCCACCGCCAGAAGCAATCTGGTCGCCAGGATACACGCCTTCGTCGCTGGCTGCGAAGGTCAGTTGTTCGATGTGGCCGCCGTAAAAGCGGATGTACGTGTATTCGTCCTCGGTCAGCGGCTCGTTGCGCAATTCTTTCTCGGCCATGGTCTGGAGCCGCGTGGCAATATTCTCCATGCCTTCCAGCGCGCGCTGGTCGTTCTCGTTCAGCAGGCCGCGGCTCGATAGGCCGTTAATGGTCATGTTGGTTAGCGCGGCGATGCGAGCGTAGAACTCCGGCACCGGCTCGACATAACCCTTGGGCGGCTCCGGCGCGGGCGGCGGCAAGGGACCAGCGCCCATCTCGGCATATACCTGCTTGGCGTACAAAATCGTATCGCGCTTCAATTCCGTCCACGAGCCGAGCGCCGTGGTAAGCTGCTTGTCTTGCCATGCCGCCGAGCGCATGAACTGCGGGTAGCCATCGCCAACAGGCTCTATCAGTGGGCGCAGGCTGTCAATCCAGGTCCAGTACAGATTCTGCGTCCACACGTCCTCGCCGTAGCCCGCGAAGGTCGCGCGCAGCTTGTCCATGTTGGCCTGATAATTCGGCAGCGCGGTGTCGCCGCTCTCCTGCAAGTGCTGGAGCGCGCGATCCGAGCCGACGGCGGCGAAGAAATCGAGCGCCTTGGGCAGCATGCGCTGCGGCACCTTGGTGTGAATAAGCTGGCCGAAAACGAACGAATCGGGCACGAAGCGCTGGCCCATGAAGCGCAGCCCCTTGGTCGTCGCCTCTTTGTCGGGGTCGTTTTCCCACACCACCATGCCGAGAATTTCCGGCGGGCGCAGTTTGCTGATCGCCTGTTGGAAGCTGGCGAACTTGGCGTCGTCCACCAGGTCGCGCGGCGCGTTGACCTTCCCATAGGCCGTTTGAAGCGCCGTGATGTACTCCTGCGGCGTCAGGTCGTCGCTGCGCCCGACGAAGAACACGGTTGGCTCGTAATTGCTCGACCAGATCGCATTGGCAGGCTGATTGTCTACCTGTGTTTGCTGAAGCGCCAGCGTCAGCAGCGCGGCTTGCCTGCTTTCGGCGGCGTCGCTGGCGCGGAAGGTCATGCGGCCATGCCACATCATCGCCACGAAATAGCGCTTGAGTTCGTCGCTCTTGGTGTAATGGCCGCGCGGCACGTACTGGCTCCAGTCCTCGCCAAGCGGATAGGCCGGGAAAATCGCCGACGGGCCGATTTTGTCATGCGCGGCGATGCTGGCAAGGTCAGGGGCGGTCAGGTCGCGCAGTGGCGCGGGAACGTTCCAATCCGGCTGCAACGTCTTGACAGCTACGGCGAAGTAGGCAGCGTTGCGGCGAGCCGCATCTTCCCATGGCGTGCCTGCCAGCGCCTGCTGCTGCTGAAGTGAAGTCTGGAGCAGCGACCAGTCGAGCCGCGTCAGCATGGGCACGAAATATTGTGTCTCGGCCTGCCGCAGCGTCTTGTCGAATAACAGGTGGTACACATGCAGCAGCGAGTCGGACGAGACGAAGATCGGCACGTAGTCGTAGCGGGCGCGCTCGTACAGTTCGTAGAATTCCTTGGTGTCGCCGGGGCTGACCGCAAAGCCATTTGCAGCAATCTTGGCCTTCTGTTCCGGCGTCAACAATACGGAAACATCAACGTTGCTGAGATCGGGCGCGATTTGGGGCGCTTGCACCTGCGCCTGCGCTTGTACGGGCGGCATGGCGAACTTGGCGAACACCGCGCTGCTGGACGGCTTTACGCTTTCTGGAATCTGGGCCGAAACGGGATCGAGCGTAACCGCCACTGGACTGGCAGCGGGCGTGGACGTAGCAGCGGCGGTCGGCATGCTGGTCGGCGCGGCGGTGGCGGCCTGTGTTGGCACGCTGGTTGGCGCGGCGGCTTGCGTTGGGGCGCTGGTCGGTGCCTGGGCTTCGGGCGTGGCTGGTGGTGGCGCGGGCTGAAGTTGGCACGCGCTCACCAGCAGCACCGCAAGGAGGAGCCATAATCGTCGCATACGTTACCTCTTCAATGAATGTTCTGGTACGCCGGTATCAGCAACACATGCTGCACGGAAAACACAAGGGGTATATAAATCTAAACGATGTCAAGCATGGTTATTTGCTCATGCCGCTGTGCAGTGGAGCGTGAAAAACGGCAGGATTGCGATAGTACATGTTGGCCGTGATCTTCAGGCGCTGGCACGAAGATATTACAAACGTGTTGATACAATTGTAAAGCGCGGCGACTCCTGAACGAATCTCAAATCGTCACGCAGAATATAACAGTTCATGACACATACGGCGGCATGTCGAGCACGCGGAACACGTCGCCTTCTTTCACGACCGTGAATAATAGTTCTGGCATGGTTTCGTCATCCGCAAACGTGACGGCAAACACGAACGTCGTGGGCGACGGCGCGGCCATGAAGGTAATTGATGCGACGTGCGGCCAGATGAAGTTGCCGAACTGGCAGGTCGGATCGAAAAGTTCGACGCCATGCTTCATCGCGTGCTCGTAGCGCTGCTCGCCATGCGCGAACAGATGATCCCAAAGCGTCAGCAGCGCCCGATCAATATCTGGTGTGCTAGCCGATGATGCTGTCATAGCTTCTGTAAATCCGGTTTGTACCGCTGTGTGAAGATCAAAATCAATATGAACATGGAAAATTGTATCCATCATCCGTCTTAACCTCCAATTTGTTTGTCCGTGTGTTTTCGCTGGCTTCCACGCGCATCTCAATATTCCCATTTCATGTGTGCAATTCCTTTTTCACGATGACATGCTGAGCATAGCATGCTCGACTCTTAGGAAAGCACTAAGGGAATGGCTGATATTTGGTTAGGTTTTAGGAAGATATGAGGTGGGAGGGAGCAGTAAACTACAGCCCATGCTCGCGCACGAGCCGCGCAATCTCGGCGCTCGGTTGGCCGTGAAGCGCGGCGAATTGCCCGACCTGCCGCCGGGCAGCGCGACGGTTGCTCTGCGCGAGATAGGCGCGGATGAGCAGCGCAGGCGCGGCAGTGTCCCAGCGATCTTCCTGAAGCACGCGGCGAGCGCGGGTAATACATAGATCAATGTTGCCAGCTTGCAGATCATCGGCGGCCAGCCATAGGAGCGCGTCAATGAAGGCATGCTGATATTCTTCGGCTTCTATCTCCGTTGGCTTGGCGAGCGCGAACGGGCCAGTGTAAAGCCGCTCGGCCTGCTCCCATGCAGTGCGGGCGGCTTGCAGATCGCCGAATGCCTCGGCGCGGCGGGCAGCCTGCGCGTGGGCAAGAAACTGATCGAGGTCCACAGCCGCGTCAATCGTGGGCGCGAGTTGGTAGCCCTGCGGCGTGGTGCGCACAAAGCGCGAGTCCTCGCCCTGGTCGAGTGTTGGCTCCAGCGCGCGGCGCAGCGCGGCCAGCGTAACATGGAAATTCGCAGCCATGTCGATGTCGCGGTTGTCAGCCCACACGTAGCGCGCAATCGCGTCGAGCGGCTGCGGATCGCGGTGGCGCGCCATGGTGAGCAGCATGCGCCGCATGCGCGCCGCGCCTGCCTTGTAGCCGCGCCAGCGCTCCGGCGGCAGCAGGTGGCCGTTAATCTTCGCTTCAAACTGCCCGAAGCAGCGTAGTTCAAGCGTTGTTCGTTCGATCTCCGCAAGGCCGCGCTCGCGCCGCAATTGCTCGCAATATTCCGGCTCAATACCAGCTTCAGCAGCGCGGCGCAGCAGCATACGCATGCGCTGAGGATACCACCATGCAAAGTTGAGATAGCCGGTGGTTGCGCCAAAGTGCAGCGCCTCAGCCAGCGCCGCCGTGGCCGATTTATCGTGGCCGAGCGCGTATTCTGCCACGGCGAGATGGAGCAGCGCGCTTGCCCGGTTGTACCAGAAGCTATGTGCGGCGAACTGCGAAATCGCCCGGCGCAGCATGTCGCAAATATCCTCAGTCACACCTTCTTCCATGTCAAGCAGCGCAAAAAAGACCTGAAGGTTTGCCATCACCATGGGCGAGCCGGATGCCCGCGCGGCCGTTTGTTGCGCCTCGGCAGCGAAGCGCGCCTCGACGGTGCGGCCCTGTAGCAACCACAGCATGAGCGGCCCTTCGTCACCTTCGCCCCAGCCGCCCGCCCGGAAACGCGCCTCAACTTCAGCCAGCCGCCCCATGTCGCGCAAGGTATGCCCTTCCGCTACCGCAATCCAGCGGCGCAACGGCATCAGCGCCACTGTCTGCTCGATCTGCTCGCGGACATGTTGCAGCGTTGCAAGCGCGTCATCAAGCTGCCCGGCGCGCTGCTGGAACACGCCAAGCTCATACAGGCTCCAACAGTAGGTGTACTGCGAGCGACTGGCCGTTTCCGCCAGATGAACGGCCTCGCGCGCGGCGGCTTCGGCAGCGCGCAGGTTGCCCTGAAAGTGGTAGGCCGCGGCAACGTTGCGCTGTAGCGCTACCCGCCATGCGGCACGGCGCGGTTCGCTTGATTCATGTTCGAGCGCGGAAAGTCCCTGCTCCACATCCGAGATGGCCTCATCCAGCGCGTCGCGCCCGATGTTGTTGAGAAACGCGGCAAAGTGTAGCGCCGCCATGCACGCCGGGTCGCGCGGCTGCGGGCATGTGGCAAGCTCTGCCAGGGCAGCGGTGTACTGCCCCAGGTGGTAGCGCACGATTGCGACCTCAGCCGTGGCGCGAGCCTGCCCATCGGCATCGCCAGCATGCTTGAACTGCGCGGCGGCCTGTTGTCCCAGCGTCAGCGCGGCAGCGTAATCGCCGTTGAGGCGCCGCTCGAACGCGGCGTAGCAGCGCAGCCACGGCATGTCGTCTGCGCTGTGCGCGGCGATCTGCTGCGTAAGTTCGGCGTCGATGCGCAGATCGAGCACGCACGCGGCGGCTTGTTGTTCGAGCGATGTTTGAAGCGGCACAGATATGTCCATGGAGTCAATAATTTGTGTGTATTGTACCATTTTGGTTTCCTCATGCGGCTGTTTCGTCTCGCGCTGCACTGATTTGCATGATCAATACGTCGTGTGTTAACTGCTTTACGGATCATTCCCGCGCGTTGTGCTACGCTCAAACCACTCAGTGTCGGAGCTAAATATACAGGAGGTGGGCATGTGTATCAAGAAGGGGATTTGTGTCCAGGGGTTGTGTTGTACACGAAAGTTGACTGAGCAGCGAATGTCGAGGAGGTTTGTATGAAATATCGCTATGTGCGCTCATTGGGAAGTTTATTCACACTTATGCTGCTGTTGGCCGGGCTTCTGCCCATGCGGGCGGCGGCGCAGCCGCTTCAGGGCTTGTACATGAGCTTTGCGCGCCCGCAGGCGACATGCTCGCAGACGCCGAGCGACGCGCCAAGCGGCATGACCTCAATCGACGGCGGCGATTTTTGCGTGTATTACAACAGCAGCAATGTGACGACCACGCAGGCTAACACTGCGGTGACGCATATCCAGAATTACTGGAACCGCTATGTCACTGATTTTGGCTTCAAGACCCCGAAATTTAGCGGCAAGCTGGTGGTCATCCTCACGACGAACGCCGGCTGCAATGGCGGCACGAGCTTCAGCAGCAACAAGCTTGATGCCTTCACCGGCTGCTACAACGTCGCTCAGGACATTCAGGTCGTGCTCGGCCATGAGCTGTTCCATCGCATTCAGTACAGCTACGGCAATGAGGTCAAGTGGTTCAAGGAAGGCACCGCCCGCGCCGTGCAGGACAATGTCTTCGCCGACATCGACAACTGGGCGGGCGCGCTGGGTCAGTCGTTCTCGTTCAACAGCGAGGCCAACAACTATCTGGCCGCGACCAACAACGACATTACCAGCATTCCCATGCGCTACGAGTTATCGCTGTGGTGGAAGTATTTCATGGAGCAGTACGGCAGCACCACGACCGAGCCACAGCGTGGCATCGACGCACTACGCACGTTGTGGGAATCCGCCGAAACAGCCGACGACATCGCCGCAGTCAACAAGGCGCTGGCGGCGCTCGGCGCTGGCGTGAACTTCGACACGGCCTTCAAGCGCTTCACGGTCGCGAACATCACCAAAGACATGACCGGCCTGCCGGACGGAACGTACAGCTACATCGACGAGAAAGAGGCCGGTAATCCAGCCGTGTACGGCCCGATTGTGCCGCAAAATGGCGGCACGATTACCACCGGCACACCGGCGACATTCAACAACCAATCCGTCACGCGCTACGGCGCGCGCTACTACAGCGCCACGCCCGGCGCAAGCTGCCCGGTGATCACGGCCTCGTTCCACCGCGACGATAGCGGCCCGGCGTTCTACCATGTCGTCACGCAGAAAGGCGGCGCGTTCGCCAGGCATGTCGAAGGCAGCGGCGCGGATTGGTCGCAAAGCTTCATCAACGACGGCATCACGCGCGTCACTGCCGTCGCTGGCAGCACCAACAACAGCTCGCAAGTCGATGTGACGCTTTCATGCGCCAACCCGGTGATTGACATCAAGCAGCCGAATAGCGGCGCGGTGGCCTTCGCTGGTCCGTTCAGCACGCCCGGCAAGTTTTTGGTGCAGGCGCTGGTGACGAACGGCTCGCCCACTTCGCCGGTGGTGGCTGGCCTGACGATCAATGATTTCAAGGCGCATGTGAACGGCGTGGAGGGATTGGTCACGGCGGGCGGTTTCATTCAGGAGCAATACTGGCTGGTGATTGACGCGCCGGTGCAGTCCGCCGATGGCGTGTACGACCTTGAAGTGACGCTGGAAGCGCCCGGCACGACCACGCCCGTCGCAACCGACACCAACACGGCCAGCGTGCGCTACACCAACGATCATCTTGACCATGTGCTGGTGATCGACCGCTCCGGCTCGATGAGCGAATCGAACAAGATGCCAGCGGCCAAGGCTGCGGCCAACTTCTACGTTGACATCACCCGCAATAGCGATGGCGTCGCGGTGGTGCCCTACAACCAGGACATCAACCCTGCACCGTTCGCCATGCAAAGCTCAAACCTGACCGTCCGCAACAGCGCCAAAACGTACATCAACGGCCTGACGCCCGGCGGCTCGACCAGCATCGGCGATGGCATGCAGGGCGCGGTCACGCAGCGAACAGGCAGCCCGACCGGCAATCTGCGCTGCTCATTCGTGCTCATGTCCGACTGGCATGGAAAATACCGCTGCGTTCTGGAGCGATGTGAAAGCGGCGGTGCAGGGTACCGGCTGCCCGGTCACGTCGATTGCGTTTGGCCCGGCGTCGTCCGAGACGCTCATGCAGCAGATTGCGACCGACACCGGCGGCGCGTTCTTCTACAATGACGTGTATGTGAGCGGCGGACGGCCTGCTTCTGTGGACGCAGTCGGAACGTCGGATGATACCGCGCTGAGTCTTGAGGACACGTATGAGTATGCCCAGGCGCGCTCGGAAAACCGCCAGCGCCTGCTCCAGCAACAGAGCAGTGTGCCGACGTTCCAGGATCAAGTGCATACGGTGCAAGTTGATCCGAGTGTGAAGGAAGCGTTGTTCGCGCTTACCTGGGCAAACACGGCCTTCACCGGCATTCTCAGCCTGCGAGATCCGGACGGCAACATGATCACGTCATCAACGTTGCCGTACACCTTCGCGGATTATGGCAGCGGCCATGTTGGCTGGCGCATTTCCAACCCGAAGCCGGGCGCATGGCAGATGATTGTGCGTTTTGAGTTCCCGATTATCGACGGCCAGCCCCAGGCTCAGCCGCAGCAGAGCCCGAACGTGCCGTATCAGGTGATTACCAGTGGCCCGTCCGACATCTCTGTGGACCTGCTGCTGCCTGACAAGCTGAGCGCGCAGTTCTTCACCGGTAACCGCGTGCCGATCCGCGCGTTCGTGTCTGGCACGACACCGATTGCGAACTTGCCAGTTCAGGCGATTGTGACCGCGCCGGACGGTACCTCGACCACAGTGCCGCTGCTCGACGACGGCCAGCATGACGACGGCATCGCGGGCGATGGTCTGTACGCGGGCTGGTACACCAAAGTCAATCAGGCCAACGCCGTTGCGCCGACTGGTGAGGTTGGCAACCCCCAGCCGAAGAATGAGGGCGCGTACCGCGTGCGCGTGCTCGCCAGGAGCGCCACGTTCCAGCGTGAAGCACTCGGCTCGTTCGCCGTGCTGGCGGGCGCGGATGCGAACACCAACGGTCTGCCCGATACGTTCGAGGCCGAAAACAAGGTCACTGATCCAAACGGCGACCCTGATCTCGACGGCCTGAATAATCAGGATGAGTACCTGGCAGGAACCGATCCGAACAATTCCGACACTGACGGCGGCGGCGAGAACGACGGCTCCGAGATCGTGCTGCATAGCCAAAATCCGCTCGATCCCAAGGACGACCAGATCGCCAGGCCGGACTTCCTGCGGGCCGAACCGGACAACGGCACCATCCACCTGGCGTATGACGTGAAGAGCGAATACACCCGCATGCTGCTGTATCGCTCCGACTCGCCCAACGGCCCGTGGACGCTGCGCAATAGTGAACTGCCGCTGACCGGCGCGTTCGACGATGCGGCCACCAACGGCCAGCTGTTCTACTACAAGCTGATCGCGATCGACGCCGACAACCATCGGAGTGCAGTGGTCAGCAGTGAGGCTGTGCGGCCCAGCACCGATCCAGTGCTGCCTGAGGCACGTGTGCTCGTGAACGACGATGCGCCGAAGACCACGCAACTCAACGTCGCGCTTTCGTTCGCGCCCTACGAACGGGAAGCTGGCGATCCGGACAGCTTCAGCGACATCGCGCAGATGATGCTCAGCAACGATCCGTCGTTCAGCGGCGCGCAGTGGCAGCCGTTCGCGCAGAACGTGCCATGGACGTTGTCGACGGTGCCATCGGGCAGCACTGCCAAGGTGTACGCGCGCTTCCGCGACGGCGCGGGCAACGAGTCGGTGACGACAGTTGGCAGCATTCTCTTCGAGCCAGGTGGCTCAGGCTCTGGCCTGCGCATTCACCTGCCGATGATCATGCGCTAACAGCAATATCTGTCCGGTTAAATGTAGGGGCGAACCTTGTGTTCGCCCCTACATTCATAGGGAACGATTTTTGCGCTGCAAGCGTCACATGAGTAGTAAAAAGCAAAGTGAGCGAGGACATGATGCGACGTTTGCAAATATGTGTAATGATGATGTTCTTTGTATTCGGCATGGTATTAAGCGGCTGCGGCGCGACCCCATCGACCGGGGCGTTGGAGGACAACACCGCCGCCATGCCCGCTGGCCCGACCGTCATACCAGCCCCAACCGCCACCCAGGCGACCGCCGCGCCACAACCGACCGCCGCGCCAGCATCCGCCATGACCGTGAAAACCGGCGAACCGTTTAAACTTGCGGCTGGGCGAAGTGCGCAACTCGCGTCCGGCCAGTTCAGCGTGACCTTTGCGCAAGTGGTCGAGGATTCGCGCTGTCCAAAGGGCGTCGAGTGCGTGTGGGCCGGGCAGGTCGTGGTGATACTCGACGTGTCAGAGAACGGACAGACGAGCAGCTCGATCAAGCTGACGCTCGGCGGCGCGGGGCGCCCGTCCGATGCGTCTACGGCGCAGGTCGCAGGCCACACCGTGCAACTCATGGCCGTCGAGCCGTACCCGGAGAATGGCAAGAAGATTGCGCCCGACGACTACACGGCGACGTTGCAGGTGCAGTGAGGTGAGGGGAGCTTTCCAATACCAAAGTTGCAACAACCGAGGGTAACAGAAATCGGTGTAAGGTAACCATATGCAATAAAGTAGCGGTATGGCTAAATAAAGCTAACGAATTTATAATCGTTCGGATCAATATTGGTGTTTGAGAAACCGGTGTCTTTTCTCATCTCAATAACAAACGTGGCAAACGCATGACGCATATCCTGTTGATCAATGCTTCCAGGATGCCGTAAGTGAGCAATTTGGATATCGACGAATTTGTTTAATGCTATCACAACAGAATCTGGTGCCCACAGCCACATCGACGAATAGTCAGAGAGGAATTTCGCTTTGCTCTCTTCGGTTGCTCCTCTATCTGAAATAAAGATGCCCAGTGACTTAACTATTTCATGATACATTTCTCGTTTCTTTGTAATGAACGATAACTCCTTCTGAATATCCGCTTTTAACCTTTCCATGTCAGTAGAATACTGAGCTTTCACGCGCTCAACTTTACTTGTGATTTCCTCTATATCCTCTTTGGTGGCTAGGTTCTTACCCTTCTCAGTAAAGTAAGCAGGTAGGAGTTGACGAACCAAAAAGCCGACCACTAAACCTACGATAAGTAGAGATACATTGAGTGCAACGCTGGCGACATTCATTGGCAATCCCTTTAAGACTATAAATTAAACTTCAATAACGGATTGTATCAAGGCAATCAGAACATGTCTATATCACTATTGAGTCTATGTCAGTATGATATTCTGGCACGTGGTAGTAGTGCTCTCATATCTGATGATAACCCCACCACCATCTCGGTAAAGCCGCTGCCGTCGTCTTCAATCGCATGCACGGCAATCTCGCGCACGGTCGCCTCGAACACCGCCTGCTCGGCATGCGCTTCCCGAAGCGCCATCTGGAACGCTTCATGGTTATCTAGCCGCCCGATGGTGAGGTGCGGCGTGAAGGTGAACTCCGGCGCGAGGAACGGCGCGAGGATGTCGGTATACAGCCGATCATGGAGCGCGATGAGTTCGTCATTGCCGCGCTTGACGTTGAGGAACAAGTATTCGTCGGAATGGCCGGTGATCTCGTGCAAGCGCACAACGAAGGGCGGCATGCCCGCGACGGCCTGCGCGATGTGCTGCCAGAGCGCGGCGGGCGCGATGTCGCTGCGAAACGGAAACACCAGCGTGATGTGCGGCGCGATCACCGCCGCCAGCGGGTCGTAGCGGTGGCGCAGCGCGTCCATGATCGCGCCGTTGTCGAACTGCGGAAACACAACGATGGCCCGGTCGAGCATAGTTCTCCTCCGCTTCACGCGTGTACAGGTAAAGATGCTGGCTCTGGTGCAGCGCGCATGCATCTTGACTACAGCAGGAAGGGCAGCAGCATCTTCGTCTTCTTCATATACGCTGGATATGTGTCAGGAAATTGCGCCACTAACATTTTTTCTTCGCGGCGCGCGCTATAGATGAAATAACCTCCGAAAATAATAAGTGGCACCAGCCATACGATGCTGAGGCCGATCGTCGAGCCAAGCATGGTAAGCAACATGCCGCCGTAGATCGGATGGCGGGCACGCGCATAAGCGCCTGTTGTGACCAGTTCGGGATGTTCTTTCTGCGACATAGGCATGCCCCAGTTCCGGCCAAGACAGGCGCGTCCCCAGATGGCGATCCCCACTCCAATCGCACAGAGCGCGGTGCCGATGAGTCCCATGACCGGGTTTGTAGTCACGAGGTACGCGCCAAGATCGAGTGAATTATGGAAAGAACTCAACGCTTGATTCAAGAGAAACACAAGTGCCACGATGCCCAGCCGTAACCCGATCTGGAGCCGCCAGTTCCATCTGCCGTTAATAGTACGCTTTGCGCCGAAGGCCGCGATGCTCCAGTACACGATGAGCACGATCCAAAGCGCGGCGATCAGCACGTGATAAACGGTCATGGCATACACCTAACGAGCCACATGTGCTTATCATGGCACGGTTGAGCGTGGTCTTTATCGCTTCTACTGCCGGTGCGTCGTGGCGTTGCCAAGTTGCTCGCGCAGCTTGCCGACAAGTTCGGCGATTGCGGGCGCGTCACCGCGCGGCGCGCCGGGCCAATCCTGGATGCGCGTGCCGTAATACTCATGCGGCGTGCCAGGATGGCGCGCAATCAAGTGGACATGGAATTGCGGCACGTGGTCGCCCAGCACAAACGCATACACATGCTCCGCGCCCATCACGCGGCGCAGGTCGCGGCTGAGGCGGCTCATCCACAACCCAACCTTCTGCGCCTCGTTGTCGGTCAGGTCGCCCAGGTCACCGGCATGCCTGCGCGTCTCCAGAATCAGGTAGCCAAGATACGCCCGCCCGCTCTCATCCGGCGGCAGGTGCTTGATTAGCATGTCGGCATCTTCGTAGATGATACCACCGGGTACCGTTTGTTCGTTGACTGAGGTCGCGTTCATGGCAATTTCCTATCGCTATCAATGTGAAAGCTCGATTGTTTGTGAGCGGGCGCTAATACGCTGATGCTCCAATATGTTGCAGCAATTGTACCGTCGCTACCGACGCCGGCAAGCAGTACAAGGATCACCACAAGCAACAGCACACGGCGAATAATCTGCGAGGCTCTTACGTTACACGTCCTCTTGAACTGGCACGTTTCATGCTTAATGAATGATAGAACAGTTTACACAATTCGTGTACGTCTGGGGCGTGCGCGTATGTATACGCAGGATGTGGAGGTAATTATGAGCGAACAAAGCAATATGATGCAACAAGTGCGCAAGCAGTTGCAGCGCAACCCGGCGCTGATCGAGCAGATGCCGGGCGATGAAGGGGCGATGGCCCGCGCGGCACTCGGCGGCATGGACGTGTACGAGATCGCGCAGCAACATGGTGTCAGTGAGGATGCAGTATGGCGCGTTTTGAGCAATGCCACACAGGCCATGACGGGCATGCCAGAAAAGCCAATTGAGACCGGCGGGCTTGGCAGCGATACCGACCCGGGCGTGACGGGCGGCTACGGCGAGACGGGCTTCGGCAGCATCGGCAATGAGCCGCCCATGCCCTCACCAAACGAGCCGCGTGAATAAATCTGCGGGACAGTCTGGGATCTGCCCCGCAGTGTGTACATGACTACTCTGATGAGCGTGTGCAACGCATCCTGAGTAAGCTGAAAGCTGTATCGAAGGGCGCGTCGCACACGCAAACAAATGAAGTTACCCCTCTAGCGTTGAGATATCGCCGGGATCCTGGCCGAGCGCCTGTGCCTTCAGCACGCGCCGCATGATCTTGCCGGAGCGCGTCTTCGGCAGCGCTGAGACGAAGTTCACCGCCTCGGGCCGCGCGATTGGCCCCATTTCAGTGCCGACATGCTTCTTCAACTCGTCGGCCAGTGCGTCATTGCCCTGGCGACCCTCGCGCAGAATCACGAACGCGTGAATGGCCGTGCCCTTCACCTCGTGCGGCAGGCCAATTGCGGCGGCCTCAGCCACTGCCGGGTGCGACACCAGGGCCGACTCGATCTCAGCCGTGCCAAGCCGGTAGCCCGACACCTTGATCACGTCATCAATGCGCCCGATCACCCAGAAATAGCCATCCTCATCGCGACGGGCTGAGTCGCCAGCCGTGTACATGCCAGTCGGCTCGCTGTCCCAATACTGATTCTTGTAGCGCTCCGGCTCGTTCAAAATTGTCCGCATCATCGACGGCCATGGCGTCTTGATCGCCAGCAGGCCGTCCTCATTGGCGGGTTTGGAATTGCCCTGCTCGTCCACCACGTCGGCCACGATGCCGAGGAACGGCTTGGTGGCGGAGCCGGGCTTGAGCGGCGTAGTCGGGTTGGGCGTGATCATGAAGCCGCCGGTCTCAGTCTGCCACCAGGTGTCCATGATCGGGCAGTTGCCCTTACCAATGACGTTGTAGTACCAGCGCCACGCCTCCGGGTTGATTGGCTCGCCGACCGAGCCGAGCAGCCGCAGCGAGGAAAGATCATGGCGGTTCGGCCATGCGTCACCGAAGCGCATCAGGCCACGGATGGCCGTCGGAGCAGTGTACATAATGTTGATGCCATACTTCTCCACGCACTGCCACCAACGGTTCGGATAGGGATAATTCGGCGCGCCTTCGTACATGAACGAGGTCGTGCCTTCGATCAGCGGTCCGTACACAATGTAGGAATGACCCGTCACCCAGCCGGGGTCGGCGGCGCACCACCAGCGGTCTTCCTCCTTTAGGTCGAACGTGAAGTGCAGCGTGGCCGAAATGCCGACCGCATAGCCGCCATGAACGTGCATCACACCCTTGGGCTTGCCGGTCGAGCCGGAGGTGTAAAGGATGTACAGCGGGTGCTCGGCGTCAACCTGCTCGGTCTCGCACTTGGGGTTGGCAATCGGCAGATTCATGAGGTCGTGGTACCAGTAATCGCGGCCCGCCTGCATGTTCACATCCTGGCCGGTGCGCTTCAGCACAATGCAGGTCTGAACCGTCGGGCTGTGGTTCATTGCCTCGTCGGCAATCTTCTTCAATTCGACGATCTTGCCGCGCATGAAGCTGCCGTCGGCGGTGATCAGCACCGAGGACTCTGCATCAGCGATGCGGTCGCGCAGCGCTTCCGTCGAAAAGCCGCCGTAGATCACGGAGTGCGACGCGCCGATCTTGGCGCACGCCAGCATGGCAAATGCCAGCTCCGGCACGCGCGGCATGTAAATCGAGACGATGTCGCCCTTTTTCACGCCCATGCTCTTGAGCACATTCGCCAGTTTGGAAACTTCGCGGTTGAGGGCATGGTAGGAGAAGGTGCGGACGGAGCCATCTTCGCCTTCCCAGATAAGCGCGAGCTTGTTGCGGCGCGCTGTTGTGAGATGGCGGTCGATGGCATTGTGGATGATGTTGAATTTCGCGCCGGTAAACCACTTGTAGAAGGGTTTGTTCGAGTCGTCCAACACTTTGTTCCAAGGGGTGAACCATTCTAGCCGATTGGCCATGTCGGCCCAGAAATCCTCGGGGTTATTCACCGTCCACTGGTACAACTCATCCCATGAATTGAAGCCCTTCTGCCGCATGTAGGCGGTGATATTCGCCTGCTCAACGATAGCGTCAGATGGCGAATAGACCGACTGCTCGCCATTGCTACCGATCTGCGTAATCGTTCGGGCACCGTTCTGCGTTGCTTGTGTGGTCATCTACGAACCTCCCTCGCATCAAATCATCATCGGTTTTCACCTGCGAAGCATCTCGTCACATTCACGGTGGTGCAGCGTGTGCAGCATGAAGAAGGACGGGCATGTGTATTGTAGCACAGACCATGGGGCGGTCAACCTGTACCACGCGGTCTCCGCGCTTGGCAGGAATGCTACAATACAAGTAGCTTACTTTACCTCACCGTAGCAGAAGAAAGGAGAGCCGCCATGCCTCGTCGATTCCACTGGTTGTCGCCGCTCGTCGTTGTATTCGCCGTCGCGTTGTCGCTCGGCGTAGCGCTGCCCACCGCGCATGCAGCGCTGCAATGTCCCGCCGCAGGCACGCACACCATCCAGCCGGGCGAAGCGCTGTCGAGCATCGCCGCGCGCTACGGCGTCACCGAAGCCGATCTTGCACAGACAAATGGCATTGCCAATCCTAATGTGATCTATGCGGGCAAAGTGCTGGCCATTCCCGGCTGTGGCGCTGCGGCACCCGCGCCCGCAGCCAGCGCCGGGCAGGGCATGCATGTTGTCGCGCCGGGTGAAACGCTTTCGGGCATTGCGGCGCAGTACGGCACGACATGGGGTGCCATTGCGCAGGCCAACGGCATCGCCAACCCCAGCACAATCTACGCCGGGCAGCGGCTGGTCATCCCCGGTGGCGGCGCTGGTGGCGCGGTGTTGTCGCCGGAAACGAGCGGCGCGGCCAAGCGGATCGAGGTTAACCTGAGCCAGCAGATGATGTATGCCTATGAGAACGGCGTGCTGGTCCTGAGTTCCGGTGTTTCGACCGGGAGGCCCGGCTGGGACACGCCGCCCGGCAATTTCGCTGTCTACGCCAAATACGAGGTGCAGACCATGACCGGCTCGGCGAACGGCATTTCATGGGTGGTTCCGAACGTGCCGCACGTGATGTATTTTTACTACGGCGACGCGCTCCACGGCACCTACTGGCATAATTCATTCGGCACTGGCGCGCGGCTCAGCCACGGCTGCGTCAATCTGCCGCTCAACGTGGCGGCGCAGCTTTATTACTGGGCACCGATCGGCACGCCGGTGTGGGTACATTTTTAGGTTCAGTAGGGGCGACTCGTAGTAGGGCGACTCGACGAGTCGCCCCTATTACTTACGTTCAAGCAAAAACACGGTGAAATCGAGGTCGCCCGGCGACGCACCGTAGCTCGTCAGGATCGCGGCGGCTTCGCTACGGTGTTGCGTGCCGTGATTCACCACATGCAGCAAACAATGCCACAGGACGCGCTCGCGCAGTTCGCCGCTGTCGATCGGGTAGCGCACCATGCGTGTCAGAATCTTCATCATGAAGACTATTGATGAATCTTTCCACGGCCGCCCACTCCTCCCACCAACGCTGTACCAAAGCATTGAGCGTCGGGAAGTCTGCCTCAACCAGATCTGGCGCGGATTGACCATGCTGGCACCGCATGCGCCAGGCATACTCGGCGTCGAGCGTGTGCAGGAGGATGTCGCGCGGGCTATGCTGAAAAAACGCTACCGGCGCGACGAACTGCTCGGCGCTGATGTGTGCCGCGACTCCAAAAATCCGCTCGGTCGCCCAGCGGTTGTACGCGAATAATGTTTGCATGTCGTCGCAATTCACATAATTCCTCCGCAGCCAAATCATCCATTGTTTTCAACAGCACGAACAGCTTCTATGGTAGAAGCAGGATAGCCAATCAAGTACGTAACTGCAACAGGTGAGCCGGCGACCTGTTCTACGCCGCTCTCCCACATATAGGCTGATGGAGCGACGGCCCGCGCCATTTCATGCATCTCCGCTGCGGTGTAGGTCCGCAGACATGATACGATGCCATCGAACCAGACAACAAAAGGCACTACTGGCACGATGTACGTCCAGAACAGCCGCGACCAGCGCCATGGGCGAATGAGTGGCGTAACGAAAAAGACCAATAGTGCTGATAGTGTAATTAGCGCCAACGCTTGCCAACGCCGCTTGGTGACTTCAAACACGCCAATGCCGTGTTGCTGCCGCACCGCATCACGAAGGATCGCGCGGGCATGTGCAGGAGGAAAGTGATGAAAGCCAGCGAACAATGTGCGAAATCCGCTGCCGAGGAGCGGAACATGGCGGGCGTCCACCACAACTGGCAGCAACACTAGACGATCACCAGAGAGACCGTCAATACGGCTGCTCCCGTGCGGAAATCGGTCGGTCAGCAGCACGTGCAGCGCAAAAGGTAACGTCTCATCGAGCAGCGGCTTCAGATACGGCCATGGCCCGCCAGCGCCCGCACACAGATCGATAATTCGTGCGGTTTGACTCTGCCGCAGCGCATGGCTCAACCGTGGCACAATGCTTCGGTACGGATTGTTAACTGCAATCGTGAACTGCAAATAATCTGTGGCGGCATCGCGGATCGGAGCAGGACACCAGGGTTGATCCAGAAATTCAAATAACTGGCGACGGCGCATAAGCGGCTCCGATCGAATTACAAGCGACTTTTACGGCACCTGCGCGCCCACCGCCTCGACATACACCGAGTAGAGCGATTGGCTGGCGGTCATGAACAGGCGGTTCTTCTTGAGGCCGCCGAAGCACAGGTTGGCACACGCCTCGGGCAGATGGATCTTGCCGAGCAGTGTGCCGTCGGGCGCATAGCAATGCACGCCGTCGAAGCCCGCGCCGCCCCAGCCAGCCGCCGACCACAGGTTGCCGTCCTGGTCGGTGCGAATGCCATCTGAGCCGCCCGGACTCATCGTCAGGAATACGCGGCTGTTGCTCAAGCGTCCATTCTCTACATCGAACACCCGGATATGGCCCGGCATGCCGGTGTCCACGATATATAGCAGCCGCTCATCGGGCGAGAAGCACAGGCCGTTTGGCCGGTCAAAGTCGTCGGCCACTACTGTGGCCCGGCCAGTGTCTGGATCGAGCCGGTAGACATAGCGCGGCAACTCGAACTCCGCTCGGTCGCCCTCATAGTTCACAAGGATACCATAGCCAGGATCGGTGAACCAGATCGAGCCGTCGGAATGCACTACCACGTCGTTGGGCGCGTTCAGGCGCTTGCCCTCGAAGCGGTCCATGAGCACGGTGATCCGACCGTCGTGCTCGGTGCGCGTGACACGTCGCGTGCCATGCTCACAGGTAATCAGGCGTCCCTGCCGGTCGCGGGTGTTTCCGTTGCTGTTGTTGGACGGCTGACGAAACACGCTCACTGCGCCGGTCTGTTCTTCCCAGCGCGGCATGCCGATTGTTCGGAATGTCGCTCCATACCAGAAAGCGCCCATCACCGAACCAGACCGGCCCCTCGGCCCAGCGGCAGCCGGTCGCCAACTGTTCCACCGCCGCGCTGCCGATCCTATAGAGATTGAATCGCGGGTCGAGCGTCTCGATTGCCGGGTCGGGATAGCGCACGACGCCTCCATCCGCGGGTTGTGCAGAAATGTACGACGGCGCACTCAACGAATCGTTCATCGACATGATGCTCCTTGAACTGCTTCAGATGCATTGTGGGAAGTCGTTACGTTGCAGAGTGTATCACAAAAAGAAGAACTGCTTGAGATCGCAGCCGTGGCGCGGCAGGATGGTGCTGCTCCTGACAAAGCGCATGGAGCAAATCTATGACAACGAGGCTCACTCGGCCACGTTCTTGTAGGCCACGAAGTTCGTCGGCGTGACGCGCACCACCAACTCGCCCTTTACGCCGTTGCGCTTGCCGAAAGCTTCAGCCTGATCCGCGCCCATGTAGCGCCCGGCGATCTGCGTGGCCCAGCGACGCAGTTCGGCCATGTCGTCGAGCAGCGTGGCAGTGCCTTCGATCATGACATAGTCGAACGGCGGCTGCTCGTTGTCTACGCAGATTGCAACGCGGCCATCGCGGGCAATGTTCTTGCCTTTCACTGAGGCATGCCATGTAGTGAAGATGAGGTCGTCGCCGTCCATGTCGTACCAGATCGGCACGACATGCGGGCGACCGTCGGCGCGCACAGTGGCGAGCTTGCCAGTATGCGCGTGATCGAGCAGGAAGCTGCGGATTTCGTCGGGTGTCATGCTATCCATAAGCATCTCCTTCACGTTCAGGTGAATACAGTCAGCCAACTGACTCCATGCCCGCATACGCCGCGCCAACCAGCGCAACTTTGGGGTTCAGGATGACGTGGACCGGCAGCTGTTCCATGAGTTCGGCGAAACGGCCTTTGTGCAGAAACGCATCACGGAAGTGCGCGTCGGACAGCGCGGGCAGGATGCGCGGCGGAATGCCGCCACCCAGGTACACGCCGCCGGTCGCCATGACCTTCAGCGCGAGGTTGCCCGCCTCTGCGGCGAGAATCGACACAAAGGTGTCCAGTGTGGCGGCGCATAGCGGCGCGGGGTTTTCTTCCAGCGCCGCCATGACGATCAGCGGCGTCGGGTCGGCGGCAGCAGCCATCTGCTCGGCAAACTCGCTCGGCTCTTCGTCGGGACGCGTCGCTTTGAAGAAATCGTAAATGTTTGGGATGCCAAGACCGGAGCAGACCCGTTCGTAGCTGACATGCCGGAAGTGGCCCATCAGATAGCTTAGCAACTCGACTTCAGTTTGGGTGTTCGGCGCGAAATCGGCATGGCCGCCCTCGGAGGCGTGTGGCTCGTAGCATGTGCCGTTCCAAGTCAAGAATGCCTCGCCCAGGCCGGTGCCCGGCGCAACGATGGCGATGTTGCCGCCCACCTCCGCATCGCCCGCGTTAAGCGTATGCACATCCTGTGGTTGCAGGTGCGGCACGGCGTAGGCGATCGCTTCCAGATCGTTGATGAGTTTCACCGACGACCAGCCGAACTCTTGCTGCATCGACAGTGAGTCAATTACCCACGGCAGATTCGTGATCGTCGCGCGCCCATCAGTCACCGGGCCGGCCACGCCGAACGCCGCCTGTGTTATTGCAATGTCGTGATGCATGAGAAAATCGCCGAGTAATTCTTCCAAACTTTCGTAGCGCGCGCTTGGGAACGTAGCCTCCACAAGCGGTGCCTGCAACCGCTCTTCCGGCGCAAACACCGCAAGGTTCGTTTTGGTTCCGCCAATATCTCCGGCCAACGAGCATGATATCGTCTCCCAAACTCAGAGGAACTGAAGGAAACATGGAACTAAAGGAATTGATGCGTCTATGTGTCTGCTTGCTTCCTGGATTTTCCTGATTTCCCCATTCCTCAATTCCTCGTTCATAGATGTGCTACGCTTCATACGTTGCAGGGCGACCACGCGCGCCTTGCACACCCATCAAGATCAGCGGCACCAACGCCAGTACCATGCCGATCACGCAAAGTGTTCCGAAGCCGAGCAGTGCCATCACAAAGCCGCTGCTCAGGCTGCTCGTCGCTGCGGCGACGTTTACTGCCAGGTCGGCTGCACCTTGCGCCGAGCCACGCTCGCCGGGTGCCAGCGCGTCAGCCAGCAGCGACGAGCCGGACACGTAGCAGCCGTTCCAGCCCAGCCCGACCAAAAAGAGCGCTAGCGCGAGCATTGGCGTTTGCAGCGAGAATGGCGCGAGCACGCAACCGGCAATCAGCACCAGCGCGCCCGCGCCAATCACCGCCTGCCGTCCAAAGCGGTCGGCCAGCGCGCCTGTGAAGAACGACAGTCCGAACATGCCAAGCGTGTGCGCCGAGATTACCAGCGATACCTCGCCTAAACCATGCTGATGGTTGTACATATGGAGCGAAACCATGGACATCACAGTGACCATGACAACCTGACCAAACGCCATGGAGACCACGCCCAGCTGCACTTCGGGCACGCGCACCATCATGCGCCATGAGCGCGCCGCGGCGTTCGGCGCAGCTATCTGTCCAGCAGGTGGTGCTGCCAGTGCTTCCGCGATCTCGCGCGGGTCGGGCCGCAGCGCCGCCGCCAGCAGCACACCAGCAACGGCAAACAGCACAACGCCCACCAACATGGGACCAGCCAGCGGGTCGACGCCAAGCTGGGCCGCGATGTGCCCGGCTGGCCCAACCAGCGCCGGTCCACCCACTGCGCCGACCGTGCCCGCAAACACAATCGTGCTGATGGCCTTGCCGCGCTGAGCGAGCGGACGGGCATCGGCGGCGGCGTAGCGGCTCTGATCAGTGACACCGCGAGCGCTACCGACCAGCAGCACACCAAGCAAAAACAGTGGAAACAGGTGCAGCACCACTGCCGCACCGCTTGCGAGCATGCCGACCAATCCGAACAAGAAGCCCAGCGACAGCCCGTGCCGCCGTCCGATGCGCTGCATCAACCGACCTGCCGGGTAGGCCGATGAGGCCGCTCCCAACAGCAGCAGCGTGCCGGGCAGGCCAGACAGCGCCTCGCTACCACTCAAACTCTTGCCCAGTATGGCGTTGACGGTAATGTTGGCAATGTAGCCAGCCGACGCCAAACTTTGCGCGACGAAAAGCGTGCCGACGATCCGCCGACCGGTGGCGGGCAAAACCAAACTACTCATGTGTCATTGCCTCATATATCTACGTGTGGCGATATTGTACCATCTGCCGTACAGGCCGTGAACATGAGTGCATATAGGGCGATGAACATGAATGCGCGTAGGGGCAAATCTGAGACCTGCCCCTACGAAACATACCAACACTGCTTGTTACTACGCCGCTTCGGCCTGCGCGGCCTCGCGAGCCAGGCGCTCCTGCAACAACGCCAGCACGGCAGCTTCTTCAGCCTGCAACCCGCCAAGATTCTCCTGTAGCTCTTTTTCGGCCTGCTCTTTCAAAAACGTCAGCAGTGTGCCATCAAGGTAGGAATTAAGTACTTCCGGGTGAACGTAGCACTTGCGGCAGACCGACGGCGTGTTGCCGAGCCGCTCGGCCACCCGCTCGATCGCTTGCACGACATTTTTCTTGGCCTGCGACTGCTTGTCAAATGCTTCAAACTCTTGCAGTGCCATGGTGGCCAGCAGCGTGCCGGACCATGTCCGAAAATCTTTGGCAGTGAAGTCCTGGCCGCTGATCTCACGCAGGTAATCATTCACATCGCCAGAAGTCACGTCCTGCCGCTTGCCGTTCTCATCAATATATTGAAAGAGTTCCTGCCCCGGAATATCTTTCGAGCGCTGCACAATTTTCGCCAGGCGCTTGTCGGCCAGACTAACGGCATGGCGCACGCCGCTTTTGCCGCGAAACTTGAACTGCATCTTCGAGCCTTTGATCTGCACATGCTTGTCATGCATGGTCGTCAGGCCATACGAATGATTCGATTTAGCGTATTCGTCGTTGCCGACGCGGATCATAGTCGTTTCGAGCAGGCGCACTACCGCCGCCAGCACCTTTTCGCGCGGCATGCCCTTGCGCCCAAGATCGTGCTCCACCCGTTCGCGGATGCCGGGCAGCGCCTTGCCGAAGGCGATCATGCGGCCGTACTTATTTTCGTCGCGCACCTCGCGCCAACGCGGGTGGTAGCGATACTGCTTGCGCCCCCGGGCGTCACGACCGGTGGCCTGAATGTGGCCGTTCGGGTCGGGGCTGATCCATACGTTGGTATAAGCAGGTGGGATGGCGAGCTTGCGGATGCGATCCAGCGTCGCTTTATCCTTGATCATCTTGCCATCCGGGCCGATGTAGGTAAAGCCCTTGCCTGCCCGCTTGCGCTTGATGCCCGGCTCGGCATCGCTCACATAATTGAGGCCCGCCGTTTCCGCTGCCTGTACAGGATCCTTTATAAATTTCGGCTCGCGCCGTTGCTTTCGTCGTGTTCGTCTCATGGTTCACCTGTGTATGGAATAATAAATTCCTGTTATGGTAAGCAAAACATATGCCAGAAACAGGAGAGTCAGGAGACGGAGAGTAGGAGAACCAGGAACTGGATGGAGAGCGGATGGCAGAAGCCAAGAATCAAGCCTGTCCAAGCAAGGTCGAGGGTAACCAGGAATGTTTACGATGCGCCACGCCCGAGGCTGGCGTGCCGCGTCGTAAGCACATTACATGACAGCAGCCGCTGTCATTCAGTGGACTTTTGCACAACGCAGAAAAGATTGCCATCGGGATCCTCCAACACCACGTAGTCCGCATTCGGTGGATATCTCCACGGGTATCGCGAGGCTCCAAGCGCAACTAAACGCTCCACTTCTGCCTTCTGCTGGTCAGTGTAAAGGTCCAAGTGCAGCCAACTTCTTCGTGCTGCACGCCTGTCTCGCGCTTGGAACGAGAGATTAGGACCTCTGCCCTTTGGATCGCGAAGCACCACCCAGCCCCCACTTGCCGGCTCACGCGGCACATAGTGGAGCGCCTCCTGCCAAAACGCCACCATGCGATCAAATTCGAAACAGTGGATGACAATAGCTCCGATTTTCATTGCTTACACCTATACATATTTCTCGGCCTAACGAGAGCACGTCTCATCTACAACTTGCAATGTGCAATCTGCAATCACCCATAGCGCGCCACCTCAATGAGATTGCCGTCCGGGTCGCGGAAGTAAATAGATGTGATCGTGCCTAGCGCGCCGGTGCGCTCCACCGGGCCTTCCTCGATCCCCACGCCGCAGGCGCGTACATGGGCGATGACTTGCTCCAGTGGCTGGGTGGTGATCAGGCAAACATCGCACGATCCGGGCATTGGATGGCGCGCTTTCGGCTCGATCTCGCGTCCGGCCTGATGCAGGTTGATCTTGTGCGCGCCGAACTGGAGTGCGCGGCGGCCCTGGCCGAACGTCACGACCTGCATGCCAAGTACGCGAGCGTAAAAATCGCAGGTTGCCTCGATACTCCGCACCGTCAGCACAAAATGGTCAATGCGGTCGATCATGAAACGTCCCTCAAAATGAAAAAGCAGAAGGCCCCGCTGCTATAGCGCATATTCCTTCTGCTTGCTCATGGTTGCTCTCCGTTTTTTAGAACAGCGTGCTGGCGAGCTTACGCCGGTACTCTGTCACAAGCGTGTCATCGCTCACAGCCTCGAACAGCGCCAGCAGCGTCTTGCGCGCGCCATCATCGCGGAACGAGCGGTCGCGCTGCACAATCGTGAGCAGTTGATCCATCGCTGCGGCATAGCGGCCCTGCCGCGCAGCAAGCGCCGCAAGCTGGTAGCGCGCCGCCATGTCGCTCGGCTGGCTGAGAATCCGCTCGTTCAACGTGGTCGAGTCCACATTCGCGCCCTCAGCGAAGAACGACGCAAGGCCGAGCAGCGCCTGCGCGCGCGGGTAGAAGGGCGTGCCTTCTGGTACTTCACGCAGCACCGCTGTGCCTTCCGGGTCGCCTTGCAGCAGCAGCAGGCGGCCAAGCTCGAACAGCGCAGTCACATTTGTTGGATCGCTGCCGAGCACCAGCCGGTAGCGCGCCGCCGCGCCTTCCGGATCGCTGGCGGCCATGCTGACCGCAGCTTCGATCAGTTGCTCGGTCTCGTTTGGCGCGAGGCGCTTGAGCCATGCCCGCACCTGCGTTTCCGGCAGTGCGCCGGTGAACTCATCGACCAGCTTGCCATCGCGCACGGCCTTGACGGCCGGAATGCCCTGCACCCGGAACGCCTGCGAGAGCCGTGGGTTTTCATCCACATTCACCTTAGCAAGCACCCACGCGCCGTTCGCCTCGCGGGCCAGCTTTTCAAGCATGGGGCCGAGCGTGCGGCATGGGCCACACCATGGCGCCCAGAAATCTACCACCACCGGCACCTGACGCGAGCGGGCAATCACCTCATGATCGAAGCTCTGCTCGTTGACTTCGATCACCGCTTGACTCGGTGTATGTTGATGCGTTTGAGTTGTCATGAACTATCTCCTCAATGTGCCACGTCTATTATTCCCGACAAAAACAATCACAGGCGCATAGTTGCTGGTACATACCTTGCTAATGCTTGCAACACACCTGCGCAATGCCTGTACTCATATCGCTATAGTTAAGTGTAGCAGAAAACCATCAGCGCCGCCATGAACGTATTCCTGGCAAATGCTCGTATGCTATAATGAAGAACACACGCCCTCATGCATCATAATACCAAAGGCGACCAACGGTGTGGGCAGTATCTTCTACATGCTACTTGTTTCTTACACATGGACATCCTCGCGTGGCGGTTTTAGAAGGAAGGAGGACGCAGCTACAGCTACATTCGCAACACGCACATTATCTTCCACATCCGGGACCATGATCGTCAGGAGAACAGCTTCAATAGCTCAATGAAAGAGCGAAAGGAAACTCTGATGGAGCAAAGAGGTGCAAACCGCTGGGTTATCGCCATTGCTGGTGTGGTGATGCAGATTGCCCTGGGCGCGGTGTACGCGTGGAGTGTGTTCAGCAAGCCGCTGCAAAATCAATTTGGCTGGACTATTTCCGAAGTTGCATTGACCTTTTCGATCACGATTCTCACGCTTGGCTTCGCCGCCTTTGTCGGTGGCTTGTGGATGGCGCGGGTCGGTCCGCGCACAGTCGGCATTGTGGCTGGCGTCTGCTACGGCCTCGGCGTGTTCCTCGCGAGTTTCACCAGTAGTCTTTTTGTATTGTACCTCACCTACGGCATCATCGGTGGCATTGGCATCGGTCTTGGCTACATCGTGCCGGTAGCGACGCTGGTGAAGTGGTTCCCTGACCGGCGCGGTTTCATCACCGGTATTGCTGTGGCTGGCTTCGGCGCGGGCGCGCTTGTCACCGCGCCAATCGCGCGCAGCCTTATCATTTCTGTTGGTGTGCTTTCGACGTTTGCCTACCTTGGCATCGGCTACCTCATTCTGGTCGCTGGCGGAGCATTTTTTATGCGTAATCCGCCGGAAGGCTACCGTCCGGCTGGCTGGCAACCCTCAGCAACTCAGACGGCCCAGCGCTCCAAGCGCGACTTTACGCTGGGCGAGGCGCTGAAGACATGGCAATGGTACGCGCTGTGGGCGCTGCTGTTCCTGAACGTCACGGCTGGCATCTCGATTATTTCGCAGGCATCGCCGATGGCGCAGGAGATCACCGGCGTCGATCCAAATACCGCCGCTGGTCTGGTTGCTATTCTCGGCTTTCCGAACGGCCTCGGACGTTTCTTCTGGGCCTGGCTGTCAGACGCAATCGGGCGGCGCTGGGTCTTTTTAACTATGTTCCTGCTCCAGGCGGTGATTTTCTTCGTCCTGCCGTTGACTGCCTCATTCGTCATTTTTTCGGCGCTGGCGTTGATTGTGCTACTGTGCTACGGCGGCGGCTTCGGCACCATGCCAGCCTTCGCTGCCGACTACTTCGGCCCTGGAAAGATTGGCTCGATCTATGGCCTGATGCTAACAGCATGGGGCTTTGGCGGCGTATTCGGCCCACTGCTGATTGCGTTCTTGCGCCAGAGTACCGGCGCATGGGGCAACGCATTGTATATTATCGCCGGAATCATGCTGGTCAGCGCAATCGTGCCGTTCATCGTCCGGCCACCTGCCGAGCAGGCTGATGTGACGACACCGGCTCCAGAGCCGGTGCGGCGCTAGGCAGTGTTAGTGCTTAGTTCGTTTCGCCCTTACCTCGTCGCTCTCATGATGGGGTGAGGGCAAGCTAGAAAGTCATCGACATGGCATCACACGAACGAATTCCTTTGCTGGCGCGGGTGGCGCGGCATGTTGGCATTGTTCCCGACAAACCGTACAGCCGCAAAACCGAAGAGATGCGCGGGCGCATTGACGGCGCGGAGAAGACGATTAGCGTTTGCCCGTACTGCGCGGTCGGCTGCTCGCAAATCATTTACCATAGAGACGGCAAGCTGCTGAGTATTGAGGGCAATCCCGACAGCCCGATCAATCGCGGCACGCTCTGCCCGAAAGGCTCCGCGACCTACCAGCTTGCGGTCAACCCGCTGCGCCTGCTGAAGGTCAAGTATCGCGCGCCCTACGCGACCGAATGGGAAGAAAAGCCGCTCGACTGGGCCATGGAACGCATTGCTCAGCTCGTCAAGGACGCCCGCGAGCGTACTTTCCGTGAGAAGGACGAGAACGGCGTCGCGCTCAATCACACGACTGGCATCGCTCACCTCGGCGGCGCCACGCTCGACAATGAAGAAAACTACCTGATCAAGAAGCTGTTCGCCGGACTTGGCATGGTCTGGATCGAGAACCAGGCGCGCATTTGACACAGCTCTACGGTGCCCGGTCTGGGTGCCCGGCTCGGTCGCGGTGGCGCGACCATGTTTGAGCAAGATCTGGTCAACAGCGATTGCATTGTGGTGATGGGTTCCAACATGGCCGAAAATCACCCGATCGCTTTCCGCTTCGTGATTCAGGCGCGTGAACGCGGCGCGCGGGTCATTCACATCGATCCACGCTTTAGCCGCACGTCGGCCATGGCCGATACGCATGTCCGAATCCGTTCCGGAAGCGACATCGCGTTTCTGGGCGGCTTGATCAACTATGTCATTCAGAACGAACTGTACTTCAAAGAGTACGTGCTGAACTACACCAACGCCTCGACACTGATCAACGAGGACTTTCAGGATACCGAGGATCTGGACGGCCTGTTCTCCGGCTACGATCCTGAAAAGCGGCAGTACGACACCGATAGCTGGAGCTATCGTGGCAGCCCGCTGCGCCCGCCGCACGAGGAAGACGGCGCGCAGATGCAGGATCAGGTTGACAACACGCAAAGCGCTGAGGAGAGCATCGACATCGGGCAGGCGCAGCGCGGCGCGGGCCATGCCAAGCCGCCGTGGCCGCCGGAGCGCGACGAGACGCTGCAAGACCCCAAGTGCGTCTTTCAAATCACCAAGCGGCACTTCAGCCGCTACACGCCCGAAGTCGTCAGCGAAATCTGCGGCTGCTCGGTTGAGGACTTCCTGGCGGTTGCCAAGGCCATGACGGAGAATAGCGGGCGCGAGCGCACGTCGGCGTTCTGCTACGCCATGGGCTGGACGCAGCACACCGTCGGTGTGCAGATGATCGGTTGTGCGACACTGCTGCAACTGCTGTTGGGCAATTTTGGTCGGCCCGGCGGCGGCATCCTGGCGTTGCGCGGCCATGCAACGATTCAGGGCAGCACCGACATTCCGACGCTGTATAATCTGCTGCCGGGCTACTTGCCGCAGCCGTCCACAGTTGCCGGGCACAATTCCTACGAAGATTACCTGCGCATTCAGACGCCGCGCACCGGCTGGTGGCACAACACGCCTAAGTATCTTGTCAGCCTGCTTAAGGCCTGGTACGGCGACGCTGCCACGGCTGAGAACAACTACATGTTCGACTATGTGCCAAAGGTTGATAAAGATTACTCCGTGCTGCCCATGATGCAGGAGATGCGGGACGGCAAGCTGATCGGCTTATTCTGCATGGGCCAGAACCCGGCGGTCGGCACGCAGGATGCCGGCCTGGTGCGCAAGGGATTGGCAGAGCTTGAGTGGCTCGTCGTCCGCGACGCGTTCGAGGTCGAGACGGCCACGTTCTGGAAGAATTCGCCCGAAGTCAAGCGCGGCGAGCTCGATCCCAAGCAGATTGCGACCGAGGTGTTCCTCATGCCGGCGGCCATGGCGCCGGAAAAGGGCGGCTCGTTCACGAACACCATGCGGCTGGTGCAGTACCATGATAAAGCTGTTGAACCGCCCGGCGACGCGCGATCAGAAGCGTGGTTCATGTACCACCTTGGCAAGCGGCTGAAGGAGCTGTACGCCGACAGCACTGCCGAGCGCGACCGCGGTTTCCAGGCACTGACGTGGGATTACCCAACCGAAGGGCTGCTTTCTGAGCCGATTATTGATGAGATCGACAAGGAGATCAACGGCTGGACGGTGGCCGACCGCAAGCTCGTGCCGGGCTTCGCGGCGCTGAAGGACGACGGCTCAACGGCATGCGGCTGCTGGATTTATAGCGGCATGTACCCCGCCGAAGGGCAGAACAAATCCATGGCGCGCGAGGCCGATGATTGGGTGAGCCTGGGTTGGGGCTTCGCGTGGCCTGCCAACCGGCGCACGCTCTACAACCGCGCATCGGCGGCGCCAGACGGCACGCCATGGTCGGAGCGCAAGAAGTATATTTGGTGGGACGCTGAGCAAGCCAAATGGACCGGCTACGACGTGCCGGACTTTCCGGTCAACAAGCCGCCCGACAAGCCGCTTGATCCGGACGGCACTGGCGTGGACGCGCATTCTGGAAGCGATCCATTCATCATGATGGCAGATGGGCGCGCATGGTTGTATGTGCCGAGCGGCCTACGTGATGGCCCGCTGCCAACGCACTACGAGCCAGTCGAGTCGCCAGTTGAGAACCTGCTGTATGGACAGAATGCCAGTCCGGTCGCCAAGATCTGGGAGCGCAAGGACAACCCGATTATCAAACATGGCGATTCGGACTATCCATACGTGCTTACAACCTACCGTCTGGTCGAGCACCACACGGCGGGCGGCATGAGCCGCTTCCTGCCGTGGCTGGCCGAGCTTCAGCCCGCCAGCTTCGTCGAGCTTAGCACCGAACTGGCGGCGGAGCTTGGCATCGACAACGGCGAGTGGCTCACGGTGGTCACGCCGCGCGGCGAGGCCGAAGGCCGGGCGCTGGTCACCGACCGCATGAAGCCCATGCGCGTGCGGCGGCGCTGGGTGCATACGATCGGCATGCCGTGGCACTTCGGCTACGAAGGGCTGGTAAAGGGCGGCACCGCCAACAACCTGACCTCTATGGTTGCCGATCCAAACGTAAGCATTCACGAGAGCAAGGCACTGCTGGCGAATATCAGGAAGGGACGGGCGCAATGACACGTGCAACCATGACATTCACCGAACCGCGCACCAACGGCTCGGCAGCCCGTCCGGTCGGGTTTTTCACCGACACCAGCCTGTGCATCGGCTGCAAAGCCTGCGAGGTGGCCTGCAAGCAGTGGAACCAGTTGCCATCCGATGGCTACACCTTCACTGGCATGAGCTACGACAACACCGGCGCGCTCGGCAGCGAAACGTGGCGGCACGTCGCGTTTGTGGAGGAACCGGGCGCGGGCGCGCCGGGCACGCAGTCGGCCTGGCTGATGATGAGCGATGTCTGTAAGCACTGCGAGCATGCTGGCTGCCTGCAAGCCTGCCCGACCGGCGCGATTGTCCGCACCGAGTACAACACGGTCTACATTCAAGAAGATGTGTGCAACGGCTGCGGCTACTGCGTGCCCGCATGCCCGTACGGCGTGGTGGCGCTCAGCCCAATCGACCACCAGGCCCACAAATGCACGCTGTGCTACGACCGGCTGCGGATCAATGAAAAACCGGCATGCGCCAAAGCCTGCCCGACCGAGTCAATCAAGTTTGGCTATCTCGACGAGTTGCAGGAGCATGCCAGGCAGCGCGTCCAAGAACTGCATGATCGGGGAGTCCAGGCGGCGCGGCTGTACGGGCTGGACGAAGGCGCGGCCAAGGACAACGACGGCACCGGAACGCTCGGCGCGTTCTTTCTGCTGCTCGACGAGCCGGAGCAGTACAATTTGCCGCGTCATGTCGAGTTGCCACAGGCGCATGTCGGGTCGAGCTGGCTGGCAACAGCGCTGGCAGGCGCGCTGCTCACGCTCGGTACGGCGCTCGCCTTTCGACGGAAGAAGCCGTAGAGGCCATGCGTTCTCTCAGCTAGAAAGAAGCATAATGGACCCAGATCGACAGAAACCATACGCTCTTGGCGCAGCCAGCACAACTAGCGCGGCGACTAAAAAGCCAGGCTACTACGGCATGCCGGTGCTCAAACGCCCGCATTGGAAATGGGAAATTGTGTTGTACTTCTGGATCGGCGGCATTGCCGTGGGCGCGTACGTCACGGCGGCCCTGGCCGATCTGTTTGGCGACCGGGACGACGATATTCTCGCCCGAACTGGCCGCCTGATTGCGTTGCCCATGCTGGTGCTCAGTCCCATCCTGCTCATTAAAGATTTGGGCCGCCCAGAAAAGTTTTACAACATGCTGCGCATCATTAAGCTGCGTTCGCCCATGTCGGTTGGCACGTGGGTGCTGACGACATTCGGCGCGTTCAGCGGGCTGTCGGCCATACTTGAGCTTTTCTTCTATGAGCCGCGCTGGCGTTGGTTGCGCCGCCTGACGGCCATCCTTGGCACGCCGGGCGCAATCGCCGTCGGCGGCTATACTGGCATCCTGCTCTCGGCCACGGCCATCCCGCTGTGGTTCAAGAACCGGCTGCTGTGGGGGCCAACCTTCCTCGCGTCGGCGTTTTCCACTGGCTCAGCGGCGATTCAAGTGGTGCTGGCGCTGCGTGGCAAGGGCAATCCAGCCTCGCATGAGAAGCTGGAGCGCGCGCATATGACCGCCCTGGTTGCGGAAACAGTGCTGCTGGGCCTCGGTCTCGCCAAGCTTGGGCGGGCGGGTCACCTGCTGACGAAAGGCAAGTGGAGCACGCTGTTCTGGCCGGGCGTTGGCGGCATTGGGCTGTTTGTGCCGCTGCTGCTTGGCGTGCTGCCCGGCGAACCGGGGCGATCTCGGCGGTTCATCAGCGCCATCTGCACGCTGGTCGGTGGGCTGATCTTCCGCGCATGTGTAGTATACGGTGGCCAAACATCAGCTGATGAGGCGCACACGTATTTTGATATGACCTCTAAATAAGCGCCAGCACCATGCACACCGTATGGTACACTTACCAATGAGTTCATGATATGTCCAGAGGCGGTCCGCAAACCGCCTCTCATTCATCACGGATATGCAAGATTTTTCAGTTGAAGCTGCCTTGGAGCGGATTCTGGCCGCATGCCAGCCGCTCGACGTTATTGAAGTCGATAGCAGCAAAGCATCTGGCGAAGTGCTTGCACGCGATGTGGTTGCGCCACACGCGCTGCCGCCATTCGCCAACTCGGGCATGGATGGCTTTGCGGTGCGCGTTGCCGATCTTACCGAAGCAAGCCCCAAGCGCCCGATCACGCTGCCGGTCGCGGGCGTGGTGCAGGCGGGTGGCACAACAACCTTTGTGCATTCAGGCACTGCCGTAAGGATCATGACTGGCGCGCCGCTGCCAGATGGCGCGGAGGCGGTCGTTCCGATCGAAAACGTTGAAGCAACCGAAACACAGGCGACATTCTTCGCGCCAACCAAGGCTGGAAGGCACATCCGCCCGGCAGGCGAGGATGTCGCCGAGGGCACTGTGGCCATTCCGGCGGGCAAGCTGCTGCGCGCCGCCGAGATTGGCATGCTGGCCGCGTTTGGCATCAACACGGTTCAAGTCGTTCGCCGCCCGCGCGTGGCGATTATCTCGACTGGCGACGAACTGCTGCCCGCATTCGCTTCCGGGCCGCTGCCGCCCGGCAAGATCCGCGACGCAAACGGCCCGGCACTCATGGCGTTCGTGGCCGAGCAGGGCGCGGAGCCGCTGCCAATCGGCATCGCAACTGACACGCACGCGGCCTTGCGCGCCAAACTCGACGAGGCATTACAGCAGGGCGCGGACCTCATGCTCACTTCGGCGGGTGCGTCGGCGGGCGATTACGACGTGGTCAGCGGATTGATGCGCGAAGAAGACGCGCTGGAAGTCTGGCGCGTGAATCTCAAGCCAGGCCGACCGTTGCTGTTCGGGCGCGTCGGCGGCGTGCCGCTGATTGGACTGCCCGGCAACCCGGCCTCGGCGCTGATCGTCGCTGAACTGTTTGTGAAGCCTGCAATCGCGCGCATGCGCGGCCTGCCGCACGAGCAGCATGTCACCGTGCGGGCGCGGCTCGCGGAGCCACAGCGCGGCAGCGAGCGCCGCCACTACGTGCGGGTGCGGGTTGAGCGCGACGCCGACGGCTACCATGCGACCACGCGCGGCATCGGCAGCGGCTCCGGCTCGCTCAGCACGCTCGTCAAATCCAACGCGCTGCTCGTCATCCCCGAAAATACTGGCGAACTTCCGGCGGGTAGTGTTGTGGATGCCATGTTGTTATAACCACAAAGGCACAAAGGACACGAAGGCTCTTCCTCTTCTTTGTGCTCTCTGTGCCTTTGTGGTGAATATCTCCAATGAAATTCATCGGGCTTGACCTGGCATGGTCGCCGCGCAACCCGACTGGCGGCGCAGTCATCGAAGGCGACGAGCACGGCGGCACGTTCGTCGATTCGGCGCTGCTCTCCGACGACGCATCGCTCATTGCTTATGTTGAGCAGCATGCCAGCGACGGCCCGGCAATTGTGGCCGTGGACGCGCCGCTCCATGTGCCGAACGAAACCGGTCGGCGGCTCGGCGAGGCTGAATTGGGCGCAGTGTTCGCTAAATATCAGGCTGGCGCGCACCCGGCCAACCGTCAGCGGCTCGCGTTCGACGGCGTGGTGCGCGGTGAGGCGCTCGTCGCTACATTGGAGGCGCGCGGCTTCACGCATGCGCCGATGATAGAAGGCGGCATGCCAGTTCGTCAGGTCATTGAAGTATTCCCCCATCCGGCCATGATCGCGCTGTTTGGCTTGCAGCGCACGCTCAAGTACAAAGTCAAGCCCAACCGCAGCCGCGACGACATCATGGCGGCCTGGCAGCAGTATCACAGCCACCTGCGCGATCTCGCCAGCGCCGATCCACCACTGCATGATCACGAACAACTCCTCGACGAAAACCTCACAAGCCTGCGCGGCAAGCGCCTCAAAGACTATGAAGATCGCATTGATGCGCTCATGTGCGCTTATATCGCACTGTACGCCTTCCATTGGGGTGCAGCGCGCTGCCGCGTGTTCGGCACCATGGAAGCAGGCTACATTTTCACCCCGGTTTCCCTCAAAATGATCTAAACCGTTTTTTAACTGAGATACAATTGTCATTTTCAGGCCTTGAAACCAGAGCACTTCATGTGCATCATGGAGCGAGTTCTTAAAAGCTCCTGGGAGGAGCATATTCATCCAAAAGGGGGAAATTCGCATGCGTATCCGTATGCTTCTTGGAGTATTAGGCCTGATCCTGTCCAGCATTGTCGTGACAACCAATGTGACGCACGCTAGCGCACCAGCGACACAGGCCTTTCTGCCACTTGTGGTAGGCCGGAGTCCATCGTCCATCACCGGCTACCCGCCGCCACCTAGCACACCGGTAGACGTGGTGGTAAGCTTGACTAACGACGAGCGTGCCAAAGTTGGCTGCCCGGCGCTGACCATTAGTAGCCAACTGAGCAGTGCGGCGCAGGGTCACACCGACGACATGGCAACACACAACCTGATGAGTCATACCGGCTCGGATGGCTCTTCACCATGGACCGCATCAACGCCACCGGCTACCAGTTCTGGACTGCCGCCGAAAATGTTGCCATGGGCTACGAAACACCCGCCGATGTAGTCAACGGCTGGATGAATAGCGAAGGCCATCGCGCCAACATTCTGAACTGCGCCCTGCATGAGATCGGTGTCGGATACGCAACGAGCAGCGACGGCGCGCCGTATTGGACGCAGGATTTCGCGACACCGCGTTAATCAATAGAGCTACAATCTGCTTTTCTTCTGTAAGAGGCGTCGAACATATTTCGACGCCTTTTGCTTTTACTTACGAATAGATTACACTGATATAGTTATGATAGTATGTCATGGAAAGGAGAGACGCATGCGCGCTGCAATTACCATTATTACCAGCGCGGTTGTCGCCACGGCGCTCGCGATGGTTGCTGCCTTTCGCTGGATCAATCGACGATATAGGAACATCAACCGCCGTCCAGAATCCAGCGCTGACGACAGAGTAGCTGACTAACCCGGCACGCAAATATCGTAGCTGGAGGCGTATGATGCAGCCGAACATTCCTTACCACGTGTGGCGGCCGCTCTCCGTTCCTGAGGTCTGCGATCTCTTTACCGGCGCGCCGTTCGCGTGGGGATTTGCCGGTGGCTACGCCGTCGAGCAATTTCTTGGCTCACGTATCAGACCACATGACGATATTGACATCATTGCGTTTCGTGATGAGCAGCATCTGGTGCAAGGCTGGCTAGGGGATTGGCACTTGTACGCCGCCGACCCTCCTGGCACGTTGCGCCGGTGGCACGAAGGCGAATACCTGAGGCCGGGCATTCACGATGTGTGGGGGCACCGCGCCGGAACAAACGCATGGCAGTTGCAAATCATGCTGGTCGAGGTGGACGGCGCGGCGTGGGTTAGCCGTCGGAGCGAACTGATTCGCGGACCGCGCGACGAGTTGATCGTGATGTACAACAACATTCCGTGCATACGCGTTGAAGTGCAATTACTCTACAAAGCCCGTGGGCGCCGGCCCAAAGATGAAATAGATTTTCGTGCCTGTCTGCCGCACCTTAACGCAGCGGCAAAGCAGTGGCTTAAAAGGCAGTTACAATTGCTGTATCCCGAAGGGCACGAGTGGGTGGCACTCTTGTCATGAGAGCGCACGCTGGATATCGGCCTACCGCACTTGGAATGGTCGCCGCCGTTCGTCACTTCAACGTGAATAATTCTAAAATGGTTTCAAATGGTATAATCTAAATACATTATCAAATACCGTCGTTGGACCGCGAAAGGCAAGGGCAATGGCGGCTCCGTTCGACCAACATCTCGTCTGCCCGCTGCTGATCGGCCGCGCTCCACAACTTGCTGCGCTGCACCAGATGGTTGATGTAGCCAAAAATGGGCGCGGGCAAGTCGCGCTGATCGCTGGTGAGGCAGGCATCGGCAAATCGCGACTGGCGAGCGAAGCGGCAGCCTATGCTGCTGCTCAGGGCTTCCATGTGCTTGCAGGCCATTGCTTCCCGCCCGATCGGGCTAGCCCGTATGCGTTAATCGTTGATCTCCTACATTCACAGTTCACCCTGGCGTCTTTGCCACCCCATGCTGATGCCCTCGACTCGGACATGCGCGAACTCATGCAGCTGCTGCCGGAACTTGCGCCGGTTGCATCTAACGCTGAACCCCTCGATCCTGAATCACACAAACGGCGGCTCTTCACAGCGCTAGAACACTATATGTTCCATCTGGCCGCTCGTCAGCCACTGCTACTGCTGCTTGAAGATTTGCACTGGAGCGATGAGGCGAGCCTGGAGTGTGTCCATTCCCTCGCGCGACACAGTGGCTCACACGCGCTGCTTTTATTGCTAACCTACCGCAGCGATGAGTTACATGTGGCGCTGACCCATCTGCTAGCGCAACTCGATCGCGAGCGGCGCGCTGCCGAGTTTGCCCTACCACCGCTCACGCATAACGAAGTCGGCGAGATGCTGCATGCGATGTTCGAACTCCAGCATCCGGTGCGAAACGAATTCCTGTCTGCCATCTACGAACTGACGGAAGGAAACCCTTTCTTTATCGAAGAAGTTCTGAAATCGCTGGTCGCGGCAGGTGATATTTTCCGTGGTGATCAAGGCTGGAGCCGCAAACCACTCCGTGATCTGCGCATCCCACGCACTGTACATGATACCGTTCGGCAACGGGTGGAACGCCTGAGCGCACCGGCGCAACAGGTGCTTCAACTTGCAGCAGTCGCCGGTCGCCGGTTCGATTTTACGCTGCTGCAACATGTAACGCAGTACAGCGAGGACGAACTGCTGCACATCATGAAGGAATTGATCGCCGCGCAACTTATTGTGGAAGAGACGGCGGAGCGGTTCGCGTTCCGGCACGCGCTCATCCGGCAAGCCATCTATACGACATTGCTCGCGCGCGAGCGCCGAACGCTGCACCGTACCATGGCAGAGACAATCGAGCGCATGGATGCGGATGCGATTGCTGCACATATGGGCGATCTGGCGTATCATTTTTATGAAGCAGAAGTGTGGGCCAAAGCGTTGTGGTATGCACAGCAGGCTGGCGAGCATGCCTATGCAATGTACGCGCCGCAGGCCGCAGTTGAGCAGTTGAGCCGTGCAGTGGAGGCCGCGCGCGAGATGCATGTCACTCCCCCACTGGCGTGCTACCGCGTTCGAGGGCTGGCCTATGAAATGCTCGGCAATTTCGACCAGGCGCGTGCTGATCATGAAACAGCGCTCAACATAGCCCGCACCATGGCAGATCAACCAGCGGCATGGCAGGCGCTGCTCGACCTCGGCATGCTGTGGGCCGGGCACGATTATATGCAAACCGGCGCGTACTACCAGTCGGCGCTGGATGTCGCCCGCTCGCTTGGCAATCCGGCCATGCTTGCTCAGAGTCTCAACCGACTTGGAAACTGGCATGCGAATATCGAGCATCCGCACGAAGCGCTGCGCTGTCATCAGGAGGCGATCGCCATCTTTGAGGCATCGAATGACGAACGTGGTTTGGCCGAGACGCTCGATTTGCTGGGCATGACAAGTGAACTTGGCGGTGATGCGGTGCAAAGTGCAGCGTACTACGATCAGGTGGTTCCGCTCTTTCAGCAACTCGATGATCGCCAGGGACTTAGCTCCAGTCTGGTGGTGCGGGCGCTTCAGAGCGGCGCATACTGGTTCGAGACGATGGTGCCAGCTGCCAGAAATATGAGCGATGCGATACGTGAAGCCGAATGGGGATTGCAGATTGCGCGCGAGATCGGCTGGCGCGCTGGTGAAGCCTTCGCGCTATTCGAGTCGGCGGCATTGTACGGCCCGCAAGGCGAGTACGGGGGCGCACTGGACCTGGCGTTGGCGAGCCTGGCCATTGCTGAGGAGATCGAGCACCACCAGTGGCGCACATTAGCGCACACCACTGTCGGCGTGCTGCATCTTGAACTGCTGGCGCGTGCATCGGCGCGCGAGCACCTGGAGCAGGCGCTGGCGCTGGCACAAGCTATCAATTCCCAGGTTATGATCCGCATTACCGCAGGATATCTCGCCGCAACGTGTATCCAGCAGCATGAGCTAAGCCAGGCAGAAGCGGTGCTGAATGACGTGCTCCGCTCCGATACTCCGATGCAGACCATGGGCCAGCGGTTGGCATGGTACGCGCGGGCTGAGCTAACACTTGCCCAGCATGACCCGGACCTCGCACTACAGATCACCGACCAACTGATTGCAACAGCATCGAATTTATCGCCCATGCGTATCATTCCGCGCCTCTGGAAACTGCGCGGCGAAACGCTCATGGCACTGGGGCGCATCACTGAAGCTGAGCCTGTGCTGCACGCGGCCCGCGATGGCGCGGAAGCGGCGGGAGCGCGACCGCTGCTGTGGCGCATTCACGTCGCACTCGGCAGGCTGTATCGCGCGTCGAACCGCCATGGAGAAGCAACGGCTGCGTTTGCAACAGCCCAATCGCTCATCGATCAGCTTGCGGCCACAATCTCAGACGAGGCGCTGCAATCCAATTTCCTTCAACAGGCGACGAGCATGTTGCCGCGCCCGCGTCCATCTACACCCCGCCAGGCCGCCAGGGAGGCGTTCGGTGGCCTCACCTCCCGCGAGCGCGACGTGGCGCGCTTGGTCGCGCAGGGCAAGTCGAACCGCGAGGTTGCTGAGACGCTGGTGCTTAGCGAGCGCACTGTCGAAGATCATGTCAGTCATATTTTGGCCAAGCTTGGCTTTGCCGGACGTGTCCAGATCGCGGCATGGGCAATCGCGCATGGGTTAGAAATGGGCAGCGAATAAGCATCTGCAAAATCCCCGTACTTGCTGCCCAACAACATCCGTACTTTCCACGTTATCAAACCAACACCTTCCTGCTACAGTCATGTCATCAAAAACGAACTGCGTCAAGGAGGTGATCATGACAACCCAACAAACTGTAGATCAGGCAAAGGTGGAAGCTTTTGCAGGAAAGGTGCTTATCGACACCGTCGGGCTGATGAACACCGCTCTGGCAAGCATCGGCGACCGGTTGGGGCTGTTCAAGGACTTGGCGGCAAATGGCCCTGCGACGAGCGAAGAACTGGCAGCGCGCACTGGCATTAACGCGCGCTACGCCCGCGAATGGCTTGGCGGCATGGCGAGTGCCGGTTATCTCATGTACAACCCGGACCGGAGCAGTTTCACGCTGCCGCCGGAACATGTCGCGGCGGTCGCGGACGAGAGCGGGTCAATGTTCTTCGGCGGTGTGCAGCAGGAAGCGCTTGGCATCCTCCAGACGCTCGATGTGGTTGTAGATGCCTTTCGGCGTGGCGGCGGCGTAACCGTCTCAGACTTCGACAGGAACACATGGGATGGCATTGAACGCTTCACAAACGGCTGGTTTGAAAATCTGCTCATGCAGCAGTGGCTACCCGCCATGCCCGACGTTCAGGTCGCGTTGGAGCGGGGCGCTGATGTGGCAGATGTCGGCTGCGGCCATGGGCGGGCGCTGATCAAGCTCGCACAAGCCTACCCAAATGGTCGCTACGTTGGATATGACCTTGTGGAATACGAACTTGCGCGGGCGCGTACGAACGCGGAGGCAGCAGGCGTTGCGGATCGCGTGCGCTTCGAGCGGCTCGATGTCTCGAAGGGACTGCCGGAGCAGTACGATCTCATCACCACCTTCGACGTTGTGCATGACGCGGTGAATCCACGCGGGCTACTGCGCGCCATTCGCCGGGCGCTCAAGCCGGACGGAATCTATATGTGCCTGGAGATCAATTGCTCAGACAAACTGGAGGAGAACATCGGCCCGGTCGGCGCGCTGTTCCACGGTTTCAGCGTGTTCCTGTGCATGACTCAGTCGCTCGCTGAACATGGTGAGGGGCTGGGCACGCTGGGCCTGCCCGAGCCGAAGCTGCGCGAACTCTGTGCGGACGCTGGTTTCGCCAGCGTGCGCCGCGTACCGATGGAAAATCCCTTCAACGTGCTCTACGAGGTCCGCCCACCAGTTGAAGGGCTTTAGCAAACGGCATCTATTCAAGCTGTGAAAGATCATGCGAACTTGATATGAGCGCACGATCCTTATTTCAACCACGGAGGTTCAACAATGGCTTTTCAGTATCGATCTGGCCGAATCGATTTCCATCGCGCCACCGGGCAGAAACAACGCAGGCGTACGCTGGTCGAGTTCAGTGGCAGAGTGGCTAATCCTGAGGCCATGCTCAAGGGATTTCATGTCGAGTTCGAGAACGGGCAGGCGTTCGACAAGCCGCTGCATGAACTCGAAATCGATCTTGACGTGCAGATCAATACCGATCCGCACGACACACGCCACAACCGTTCTGTCTTTGTAACCGGCGATTTTGGTATCCGTGATGCGTCAGGGAACTTTGACGATCCATACAGCGGTTGGATCGAGTACTTTGTTATTGCTGACGTCAGTGGAGGATAAGCGGTTAATGAGGCACAGCACAGCGTTATACATTGCATAAATCATCAGGAATCCAGGCGAGGCGTTGGTCATGAACTAACGTCTCGCCCGAAGCTGTTTGAGGAGGCGCGCATGGAAACACAATGGCCGCTTTCATCGTGGGTCGCAGAGCATCGCGAGCGCATCAGCTTCGCGCTCCAGATCTTTCCAGTTGACACCAAAACCGATCCGGCGCGCCATCTGCTTGCCGCCGGACACCTGGCCGAAGCGCTCGGCTTCGATGCCTTCTTCGTCGGTGATCATCCTGCATGGGGACTGGAAGGCTGGCTGCACCTCGCGGCCCTCGCCGTCACAACCACGCGCATCCGCCTCGGCTCGCTCGTCAATTGCGTCTACTACCGCCATCCTGTCATGACCGCGCGCCTTGCCGCCGATCTCGACAACCTCAGCAACGGGCGCCTGATTCTTGGCCTCGGCACCGGCTGGGATGCGAACGAGTTCGCCAACTTCGGCATGCCTTTCCCGCCCGCGCATGAGCGGCAGGCCGCGCTGGAGGAGGCAATTACTATTATTCGCGGTGCGTGGGGCGATGAGCCGTTTACGTTCCATGGGAGCGTCTTTCAAACAACTGGCGCGCATGTGAGGCCGCTTCCGGTGCAGCGCCCAGCGCCGCCATTGTTGATCGCGGGTGGCGGGGAGCGGGTGACACTGCGGCAGGTGGCACAATACGCCGATGCCTGTAACTTCATTGCCTTCGATGGAGCAGGAGGCGTGCGTGCGCCCGACGATGTGCGGCGCAAGCTCGCGGCGCTGCGGCAACATTGCGAGGCATTGGGACGACCGTACGACACTATTTTGCGGACACATACGACCGGCTGGCTCATCCTGGCAGAGGACGAGACGCGCCTCCAAGCCAAACTCCAGCGGTACTTCCCTGACGGCATGGAGCAGCGCTTCTCGGGGCCATGGCGCGGCTTTGTGTTCGCGGGAACGCCGGAGCAGGCGGTGTCATACTATCAGGCGCTGGCTGCTGCTGGCATTCAGTACTTTATTGTCGAACTGCTGGATGCTGCTGACGAGGAAACCATGCGGCTGCTGGCCGAGCAGGTGGTACCGCAGGTAGGAGTTTGAGCTTTAGACTCCATCGCGTAGCGCCGTCTGTGCCGCATGGTAGCCGCCCATGCCGTGGACGCCGCCGCCCGGTGGCGTGGACGACGAGCAGATGTACAGCCCCGGTGTTGCCGTTCGGTAGGGAGTTAAGCTCCACGTCGGGCGGGTAAAGAGTTGAAATAAATCTTGTACTCCGCCATTGATGTCACCGCCGATCAGGTTGGCGTCATGCTGTTCCATCTGCGCGGGCGACCACGCGGTTCGCTCAAGAATGCGGTTGCGGAAGCCTGGCGCAAAGCGCTCGATCTGCGCTTCGATCCGCTCGGTCATGTCGAACGTCGAGCCGTTCGGCACATGGCAGTACGCCCACGCGATGTGCTTGCCCTCCGGCGCGCGGGTCGGGTCGAACAGCGTCGGCTGGGACAGCAGTACAAACGGGCGCTCGGCATGCTCATTTCGCCATGGCGCGCGTTCAGATGCGGCAATCTCCTCCAGCGTGCCGCCGAGATGCACGGTTCCGGCGCGGCGACAATCCTCATTCGTCCAAGGAATCGGGCCATCGAGCGCGTAATCGAGCTTGAACACGCCCGGCCCGTAGCGGTAGCGGCGAAGTGAGCGCTGGTAACCTTCCGGCAGTTTATCTCCGGCGATGCGCAGGAGTTGGCGCGGCGTCACGTCACATAGCACGGCACGCGCGGTGGGTAGCTCATCCAGCGAATCGACGCGCCAGCCGGTGACGATTTCGCCGCCCAGCGAGCGCAGGTAGGATGCCAGCGCATTAGCAATCGCCTGCGCGCCGCCTTGCGGGATCGGCCAGCCGACCACATGCCCGAGCGTGCAAAGCATCAGGCCAAACGCCGCGCTGGGCATGCGCTCCAATGGCAAAAAGGAATGGGCGCTGTTACCAGCAAACAGGCCGCGCGCATGCTCGCCACGAAACAGCACCCGCGCCATCATGCTGGCGGGCCAGGGCGCGCGCAGCCCAAAGCGCACGAACGCGACAGGGTGTTTGGGAAAGCGCAGTGGTCCTAAAAATGCGGGCGCGATGCGATCCCAGTTGCGCACCACGGTCGCCATGAGTCGCCAGTATGTCTGTGCATCCGGCCCAAGCGTCGCGCCAGTCTCGCGGATCGAGCGGTGCAGTGCTGCTGCCGTGCCGTCGTCGAACGGATGGGCCAGCGGCAGCGGCGGGTGAATCCATGTGAGGCCGTGCTGGTGGAGCGGCAGCGTTTGAAAAAAGGGCGAGGCGATACCAAGCGGATGCACCGCCGACCCGAAGTCATGGATGAAGCCGGGCAAGGTCAGCTCGGCAGAGCGCGCACCGCCACCGATTGTGTCGTTCGCCTCCACCACCAGCACGGAGCGACCAGCACGCGCGAGTGTCACAGCGGCGGCAAGACCGTTCGGGCCAGCGCCAACGATGATGGCATCATACGAGGTTGTGCGTGTGTGCATGAACGTGAACACCAGGCATTATAAAATAGGCGTTTCCAGGACATCATCTTAACACGTTCATACCACACGAGCTTTACAAGATGCGACGCGTTACTTTCCTAAAATTGTGATGTAGGCGTACAATGCACTCAGGTCGTCGTCGGAAAACTTCTCGAAATCTTTCCATGGCATGTCCTCGCTAAGTTTGCGGCCCTCTGGCGTCACACCAGTGCGAATCGTCTGGATGAAATCGGCATCACTATGTTGCTTGACGAACGCGACCAGACTCGGCCCGGGTACTGGCCCATTTGCGCTCTGCTGTCCGCCTTGAAGCTGCGTGCCATGGCACTCGATGCAGCCCGCGACGGTGCTGAGATACTGGCCGTACTCCGGCGTTGCGCTGGCAGGTGGCGCGGTTACGGGTTCGGTGATCGGCGGCTGGTGCGTGAATATCTCGTCTGGCAGCAGCGCGCCCGCCATCATTGCGCCAACTACGTTGATCTGCTTGGGCGGCGTGTTCGGCTCCACGGCGGGTTGCGCCCGCAAATAGGCCACAATCGCCTGCATATCTTCATCGCTGAAATTGTGGAACAAGTGCGACGGCATGATGATCAGCGAGCGCCCGTCCTTGCCCACCCCTTCACGGATCGCGCGAATAATCTCGCCGTCGCTCCAATTGTGAAAATGAGCGGGCGTCAGGTTCGCCGCCCACAGTGTGCCGAGCGGCGGACCATCGGCGGCGAAGTTCTGCCCACTGAGCGGAAAACCGTTGGTTGTGGAATGGCAGCCAGCACAAACACGCGCGAATTTCTCACCTTGCGCGATTTGTTCTGACGTGCCAGCGACTTTGACATCTGTCACTGGATTCGCGTAGGTTTTGTTTACCTTCGAGTAGCCGTAGATCGCAAGACCAAGCGCCGCCACAAACACTACCGCCAGCAGCGTCGTTGGAATGCCAGCCGCGAGCTTGACCCACAGCCGCCGGGCGCGCCATGAGCGCACCGCCAGAAACGCAAACACCAATGCCAACAGGAGCAACAGGCCGAGCCCAACAAAATCCATGGACTACCTCCACATGCATACAATCGTTGATTTTGAGACATGAACGAATACTGCAAACGTATTCGTGTATCTTCTGACGACGAAACATACGTGGAAGTTACGTTATGAAAATATTTTAATAGAGAGCCATACGCTTCTCAGCATAATAGCTGTAGCCGCCCTCGTACACGCGCAATTCGCCATCAGCTACTTCGAAAATGCGGTCGGCTACGCGGTCGAGAAAATAGCGGTCATGCGAGACGACCACGACCGTGCCGCTGAATTCGTCGAGCGCCTGCTCCAGCACCTCCGCTGAGGGAATGTCGAGGTTGTTGGTCGGCTCGTCGAGCAGCAGGCAGTTCGCGCCGGTCAGCATGAGCCGGGCGAGTTGCACGCGGCTCTTTTCGCCGCCGCTGAGCCTGGCAATCGGCTGCTGGGACGCCGCGTAGGGAATCAGGAAGCGTCCGAGCTTCGCCACCGCCTCGCCCTCGTACATCGGGCGCACCGCACGCAACGCGGCAATCGGCGTCTGCGCCATGTCAAGCGTTTCATGGTGCTGGGCGTAGTAGCCAGGCTCGATGCTCGGTCCTACCCAAATTTCGCCGCCATCTGGCTGAAGTTCGTCCATGATCAACCGCAGCAGCACCGACTTGCCCGCGCCGTTCGGCCCGACGATGCCGATCCGCTCGCCGTTGAAAATCGTCGCCTTTGCATCCATCAGAATGATGTTGTCACCAAAGGCTTTATCCACGCCGCGCAACTCGATTGCCTTGGCACCGCCGCGCTTGAGCGGACGAAACTGAAGCGCCATCTTGCGCCGTTCCAGCACCGGGCGCTCGACTTTATCCATGCTATCAATCTGGCGCTGCTTCACGCGCGCCTGCTTGATGTGGCGCTCGTTTGGCACCAGGCTGGCCCACAGCTTGAAGCGTGCGATTGCCTCTTCAAGCTGCGCGATCTCTTTCTGCTGTGCGACATAATCCTGCTGTTGTTTGAGCAGCGCTAACTCTTTCTGGGTCGCGTAGGACGAATAGTTGCCTTCCCAACGCACCAGCCGCGCGCCAACGCCACGCGCTGGCTCAAGTTCGATGATGATGTTGACCGTCTCATCCAGCAAGTAGCGGTCATGTGAAATGATCACAACCGCGCCGTCGAATGCCTGAATGACTCGTTCCAGCATGGTCTTGCGCGCCATGTCGAGGTGGTTGTCCGGCTCGTCGAGCAGCAGCAGGTCAGGTTCTTGCAAGAGGCAGCGCGCCAGCCCGACCATTTTGCGCTGACCGCCGCTCAGTAGCCGCATCGGAACATGCCACTGCACTTCGTCAAGGTCAAGATCGCGCAGCAACGCCTCCGCGCGGCTGTGTACCGCGTGGCCGCCAAGCTCGCTGAATTGCTCCAACAAGCGCTCATGCTCGTCCAGGGCGCGGGTTAGCGCGTCCATGTCGTCGGCCACCATGCCAATGCGCGCTTCGGCGGCGGTGATCTGCGCTTCCAGCGCTGCGATGTCATCGCGAGCGGCGAGCAACTCGTCCATGACGTTGCGTTCTGGATTGCCTGTGTACTCCTGCGCGAGGTAGGCCACGCGCACGCCGCGTCGCAGCGCCACCGCACCTTCGTCCGGCTGCTCAATGCCGGCCAGCGTGCGTAGCAGCGTCGATTTGCCGACGCCGTTCGGGCCGACCAATCCTATCTTTTCGCCGTCTTGCAGCGACCATGACAACGTACTGAAGATCGTGCGCCCGCCGTGGCTGCGGCCAAGGTTGTTGATATCGGCAATGATCATACAGGGTTCTCCTTTTGGGCAACAATGCCAAACATCAGCGGCATCTCCGGCAGGTCGGCGGGCGGGATAAATCGATTTCCGGCAATTTCGCGCATGCCCGCGCGCAACGGCGCGCCGTTCACGTATGGATACTCGCGCAAGGTCTTGAGCGTTAGCCCGGCTTCGAGCAGCGCCATAATGATGTCGGACAATCCCCACGCGAACTCATGCGACGCGTGCGGGTTGCGGAAGTTCTGCACGCCTTCGAGATAGCCCGACGGTGCGAGCGCCGGCCCCGCCATGGCCACGTAGTCGCCTATCCCTTCCTCGAACGTCAACGGCTGCCCGCCGGTGCTGTACGGATACTCCATGCGCCAGTCGTCGCCCATCATGCTCAGCACAGGGTGAAAATCGAGCAGCACGACGCGCCCGCCGGGTCGTAGCACATGCGCGATGCCGCGCGCCCACGTCCGCAAGTCCGAGAGCCAGACCAGCGCGCCGTAGGACGAGAACACCACGTCGAACTGTGCGCCGGGCTGCTCCTGAAGCCAATCGTACACATCGGCGCGGTGAAACGTCGCCGGAATGCCGGAGTCGGCGGAAAGCTGCCGCGCGAACGCCACCGCCTCGTCGCTGATGTCCACGCCCGTCACGGTCGCGCCGAGCTGCGCCATGCTCAGCGTGTCCTGCCCGGCGTTGCATTGGAGATGCAGCAGCGCGCGCCCACTCACATGGTCGAGCAGTTCGATTTCATCAGGAAAAAGCGTGCTGCCACCCTCGCGGAAGAAGCGCGCCTGATCAAGTTTGTGGCTGTTGTGCGCTTTGGTTGCCTCGTTCCAGGCGATGCGGTTGACTTCGTGTAATTCTTTGCGCATGGTCATCCTCTGTTTCAATAAGCCACAGAGATCACAGAGGTCATAGAGATGTAGACAGCACACATAAAAATGAGCAAAGAACTCATATTTCGTGGTCGCCTAATTCAGTATAGCTTCTTGTTCTCTGTTGCTTTTCTCTGTGTGCTCTGTGCCCTCGGTGGCAAAATGATCTGCCGGATCAGAAACACAAAAAAGCCGCGAGCCAATTCACTGGCCCACGGCTACAAGATTTCTCTTCAAGAAATGCTTTACACAGTTATCCATTCACAGGGCACAGTGATCCTATGGCCTGCGCTACGCAGTCCGCCGCGCGTGATTCTCCAGGTTGTTGCTGTGCAATTCCAACGCATTGCGGTGTGCTCCGTAAAGAATAATCGTCATGATTGTAGCAGAGTGCGTATGGTTGGTCAATCCGACCAACGACCGATCCGGTAGCTCCATGTAACAGATATCCCTGAAACTAATCGGCTCGCAGGCTGAACCGCATTCGCTTGTTTCGCGTATAATAGCATTGTCTCTTAGCTCCTCCTTCTTGACAGCCTCTGTTTTCATTGTATACTTCCAAATAGAGTATATTTAACTTCCATTCATTTTAATTTAACTTCCAAAATCGAGAATCTTTGTATCTTGTCTGTGCGGAGCTATGGAAGCATTCAACTACCAATTTACGGCCCTCCGAGGGATTCAGGCTGGTCGTGAATTCTACGTGGCGATGTGTCCACTCAAACTCATTCCAAAAATATTTCTTTTTGATGAAGAGGAAATACCTCCAGAATTACGCGCACAGCGTGTTCTCAATCGTGCTCGTGTGCCGGAGATTGCCCGTTACATCCTGGATAATCCAGGCGAGTATGTCTTCTCCTCTATTACAGCATCAATTGATGGCGATGTGAAGTTCGAACCCTTCGCCGATCATGGGCATGCGCGTAACGTCGGTAGTTTGATGGTGCCAATGACTGCCCGTTTTCTCATCAACGACGGTCAGCATCGGCGTGCGGCGGTAGAAGAGGCGCTCAAGGAAAACCCGCAGCTTGGGGATGAGACGGTTTCGGTCGTGTTCTTTATCGATGCGGGACTAGAACGCAGCCAGCAACTATTTGCTGATCTCAATACCCACGCGGTCCGACCCAGCAAATCGCTCGGAATCCTCTACGATAAGCGCGACCCTTTTTCGCGCCTTGCCTTGAATCTTGTCGAGAGTGTACCGCTCTTTCGTGGGTTTACGGAAATGGAGAAGACAACTATCTCGAACCGTAGCCCAAAGCTGTTTACCTTGAGCGCGATTTATCAGGCAACTCATGAGTTGTTGCAGAAGCGGCGCGGTGACGCTATTCACCAATCCGATCTGCCGATGGCCCGCGATTATTGGATAGCGCTTGGTGAAACGATTCCGGAATGGCGCCAAGCAATCAAGCGCGAGGTCAGTGCCGTCATCTTACGAAATCAGTACGTCCATGCCCATGGTGTGGTGCTGCATGCGTTCGGTATCGCCGGTCGGTCGCTGCTTGCGACCTATCCCGACGATTGGAAGAAGCGGCTTGCTCCACTTGCGGAGGTGAACTGGTTGAGAACCAATACGAAGATTTGGGAGGGACGGGCAATGGAGCACGGCAAGATGAGCAAGGCGGTGATAAATGTGAGCCTGACTGCTAACTTGATCAAGCAGATTCTTGATCTGCCCCTTTCTGCGGACGAAGCGACTTTGGAACAACGTGTGGTGAAGCAAGTGCAGAGGGGAGGCTAACATGCCAACACGTCAGGGATTGCCGAGTGAGAATCATTCAGTGTTTGATACAAAGTCGGTTGAGGATATCTACGCTGAGATCCGTGAGGTATATGCCTCTAGCAAGATGCCCTGGGTGATTGGCTATAGCGGCGGCAAAGATTCCACAGCCACGCTTCAGCTTGTCTGGTATGCCATCGCCGGGCTTCCCGCTGATCAGCGCCATAAACCTGTGTATGTTATCGCATCCGATACGCTGGTCGAAACACCGGTTATTGCTGATTACCTCAGTAGTACTCTGCGGGTCATCAATGAAGCCGCCCGGCAGGCCGGATTGCCAATCGAGGCCCAGAAGGTGTCACCCAAGACAACTGACACGTTCTGGTCGAACTTGATTGGCCGCGGCTACCCGGCGCCGAACCAGACGTTCAGATGGTGTACTGAACGCATGAAGATCATGCCCGCCAATCAATTTGTGCTCGACCGCGCGGCTGAGTTTGGCGAGGTCGTCATGGTGCTGGGCGGGCGCAAGAGCGAAAGCGCGAGCCGCGCGCAGGTGCTCAATAGCCGCCATGGCAAGGTGACTGGCAGCCGCCTGCGCCGTCATCATATTCTGACCCGCGCGTATGTTTACACGCCGGTGGAGGATTTCACCACCGACGATGTGTGGACCTACCTGCTTCAGGTGCCTTCGCCGTGGGGCAGCAACAACCGCGATCTGGCTGCGTTGTACCGCAGCGCGAACTCCGGCGAGTGCCCGCTTGTCGTTGATGATACCACGCCTTCGTGTGGCAACAGTCGTTTCGGCTGCTGGACATGCACCGTGGTCACGCGCGACCGCTCGATGGAAGCGATGATCGATAACGGCGAGGAGTGGATGCTGCCGCTGCTCGAGTTTCGCGACTGGCTTGCGGAAACGCAAGATCCGGCCAAAAAGCATCTCTACCGTGAGTTCAAGCGGCGCACCGGCCAGGTGACGATCAAAGATGGCAAGCTCATCCGTGGCCCGTACCGCCTTGATTTTTGCAAAGAGATTCTGCAGCGGCTGCTGGACACCCAGAATCAGGTGCGCGCCGAAGGACCGGACCCGCATGTCGAGCTGATCACGGAAGCTGAACTGCATGAGATTTGCCGGATCTGGCGGACCGAACGCCAGGATTGGGATGACTCGGTGCCACAGATTTATTTCGAGATGACCGGCAAGCAGCTCAACTGGCTTCAGGACGACATAGGGGCGTTTTCCAGCGAAGAGCATCGCGTTCTTCGTGAGGTGTGTCAGGAGCGCGATTTGCCGCCTGATCTTGTTGCGCGGCTCCTGGAGCAGGAGCGCCAGATGCAGGGCATGCACCGACGCGCTGGTATCTTCCAGCGTATTGACGAAGTGCTGTGCGAAGAGTGGCGCGACGAGGCGACGATTCGGCAAGCGCATGGGCTGCCACTGCTCAACGATACGGAAGCGGTCATCGAGCAGGCGGAGACCATTCCCCTTTTGCTCGTCACCAATGCGGAGAACGTATGATCTTTACACGCCTGATGATTACAAACATGGGTGTGTACCGTGGTCGTCATGAGTTCGAACTGCGGCCCGAGGCGCAGAACGGCAACACACCGCCGATTGTGCTGTTTGGCGGTAAAAATGGCGCTGGCAAATCGACCTTGCTTGAGGCGATTTGGCTGTGCCTATACGGGCGTGTGGCGCTTGGCGCGCGTGTCCGTCGCGCTGATTACGAGACACACATTCGCCAGCGCATGCACCGCCAGCCGGGCCGTTTACCAGTCACGACGGCGAGCGTCGGGCTGGTATTCGAACACGTCCATGCGGGTGTGCTGAGCACCTACGATGCGGTGCGGTCGTGGCGCGTTGATGGAGCCAGCGTTCAGGAAGATGTTTCGATTTATAAAGATGGCATGCCATTCGCGGAGGTTGCGCCGGAACACTGGAACGACTTCTTGCGCGACCTGATCCCGCCCGGTCTTGCCGATCTGTTCTTCTTCGACGGCGAGCAAATCCAGGCGCTGGCCGACGATGAGCGCGAAACCGAGACGCTGGGGAACGCGGTTCGCGGGTTGCTTAATCTCGATCTTGTCGAGCGGCTCCAGGCCGATCTGACCGTGTACTTGCGCCAACAGGACCCGCGCGACCGCTCGAAGCTGCGGCAGGCGGCTGAACAGGCTGAGCATGCGTTTTATGCCATGGAGGAGCAGGTGAGCGCGCGGCGGCAGGATCTTGCACATGTACAAAGCCAGCTGGACCGAACGCTTGCGCTAGCTGACAAGGTCCGGCAGAAGCTGCTCCACGAGGGCGCTGCGTTCATCCATCAGCGTGATACGATTATACACCGGCAGAAGGATGTGGAGCGGGAATTGGAGCAGATCCGCGAGGCTATGCGTGAACTTGCCGCTGGTCTGCTGCCGTTCGCTGTCGCGCCAACGTGGACGGCACGTTTGCGGGAGCGGCTGCTGCAAGAGGCACGGGTTGAACAGGCCCATGTTGCCTTCGAGGCGCAGAACGAGCAGGCCGCCCGCGCCGCATTCAACCTGTTGGAGCCGGACTTTCAGCGCGCCACCGCTCCAGAGGTGACGGCGCAAGCATGGGCCAGGATCGCGTCTGCTGTCCAGCGGATGCTCGAACCTGTGCCGGTCGAGGATGTTGGCCCGATTCGCCATGCGGTTTCGGCCAGCGAACGCACGACGCTGCTTGCGTGGATTGATGAAGTCACGACGCATGTGCCGGAACGTCTCCGCGATTTGACCGCACGGCTTGAGGCGTTGGAAGCAGAGCAGTCGCAGCTGGCACAAGCGTTGAAGCAGATTCCGACTGAGGATGTGGCAACGCCGCTGCTTGATGAGTTCAACGGTGTGGCAGAAGCGAAGGGGCGGCTCGACGAGCAGTTTGCGCGCATCGCGGGCGACCTGCGGCAGCTTGAGTTCCAGCTTGCCCATCTCGACCGCGAGCGCAAAGCGGCATGGAGCCAGCTCGCTGAAGCAGGCGATAGCGATCTGCGTGTCCAGCGCGCCGCCGCTGTTCAGGTCGCGCTCGATCAGTACCTCGCCCGGATTACCGAGCTAAAGATGCACGAACTGGAACACGCGATTGCCCAATTCTTCAACCTGCTGTGCCGCAAGCGCATGCTGGTACGCGAAGTAAAGATCGATCCGCAGCAGTTTACAGTGACGCTATACGGCGCGAACCGGGTGGTGCTGCCGAAATCCGACCTTTCGGCGGGCGAGAAGCAGCTCTACGCGACGGCACTGCTGTGGGCGCTGCGCTCGGTCTCGGGGCGCGCGCTGCCAATCATCATCGACACGCCCATGGGACGGCTCGACACCGACCACCGCAACAGCATGCTGAAATCCTTTTTCCCAAACGCCGCGCATCAGGTCATTCTGCTCTCGACCGATACCGAGATCGACTCCGCCGCGTTCAAGACCATCCGGCATGCCGTCTCGCATACCTTTCGGCTTGAATTCGACCAAGATGAAGGCTGCACGCAGGTCGAGCGAAGCTACTTTGCGGCCCAGCCGGAGGAGGCGCTGGCATGAAGTTGACACGGCTGCGGGTTTGTCAGGAGGTCGACCAGCGCCTCGTGAACCTGAAGGCGCGCACGGGGCTAACGCCGAATCTGCTCTGCCGGATCGGCTTCTGCCTGTCGCTCAACGATCCATCGGTTCCCGATCCGACGGCCTATCCGCCGGACAGCGACCGCGAGTTGAATCGCTATACGCTGACTGGTGAGTGGGATAGCTTGTTTGTCGCGCTGCTGCGCGAACGCTGCGCCTACGACGGCCTTGATCTGCAAACGGCGCTGGAGGACCAGTTCCGCGCGCATGTCAATCGCGGTGTGCTCATGCTGTACAACCGCGTCAAGCACCTGGGCGATCTCAATCGATTGATGCAGGAGCAGTTGGTGACAAGGTGACAAGGTGACACGATGACAAGATAACGGTTCTTGCACATTTTTCCATTATGCCTCACTACGTTGTTAACGACGTTTCCTTGTCTGTGTTGCAGCAGCGGAACCCTACGTCATGCTGAACGAAGTGAAGCATCTCGACGTATCTCAATGCGTTATTCGATGAGATGTTTCGCTTCGCTCAACATGACAATGTACTTCTATGAACCATCACTCTGTCGACGACGAATAAACACCGTATCAGTGTCATTCTGAACGAAGTGAAGAATCTCATCGCTGATCCCCGCGAAATATTGAGTGAAGCGAATGACGTTGCCTTACAAGGCAGCATAGCTTGGGAGCATAACCATGAATGAACAGCGCAAAATCATCTACCTCGACCACAACGCCACCACGCCGGTCGACCCGCGCGTGCTCGACGAGATGCTGCCGTATTTCAGCGAAATCTATGGCAACGCGGCCAGCATTGATCATGAGGCAGGGCATGTCGCGCAGATGGCGGTCGAACGGGCGCGCGAGCAATGCGCCCGGCTGATCAACGCGCGCCCCGAGGAGATCATCTTCACCAGCGGCGCGACCGAATCCGATAACATCGCGCTGTTTGGCGTGGCCGAGCGCTACGCTGAAAAAGGCGACCATATCATCACATGTGTCACGGAGCACAAGGCGGTGCTGGAGATCGCGGGCAAGGAAATGAAAGCTGAGGCCGAGCGCTACAGGGCATGGACGAAGCTGATGTTCGAGCAGCTTTGTGTCACATTGGGCGAGGAGAACGTAGCGCTCAACGGCCACCCGAGCAAGCGGCTGCCGCACAACCTGAACGTCTCACTCTATGGGATCGAGAGCAAGTCACTGGTGGTGCAGCTCAAGGACGTAGCAATTGCAACCGGTTCGGCATGTACCACGGCCAAGGTCGAGCCGTCGCATGTGATTTCTGGCGCTGGGGTTTGGAGAGGTTCGGGCGCATAGTGCAGTGCGGATCAGAATTGGGCGAATCAATGTGCTTGCAGACGATGGTATAGTATGGAAGTAATTAACAGTAATCTGAAAAGTACAATTTCACTTCCACTAGAGAGACGCTGGTATGAGTTTGGCAACTATTCATTTGCGGCAATCAAAGGGCAGCAGGGAAAGCATGACTACTACCTCATTCAATGCCCGTTACGGCTTGTACCACGCCTTTTTTTATTTGACGAAACCGAAGTTCCTCCATCACTTCGCCGTTCGCGCTCGGTTGATGTTGCACGCGCCGCCGATATTGTAAAGTATTTAGCCGAAGAACCAGAAACGTATGTGCTTGCGCCAATTGTTGCCACAACTGGTAGCACTATCACATTTCAACCTGCATATGACGGTCATGACGTGATAGGCCACATCAATATTCCTATTACCGCACAGATTATTATCCAGGACGGTCAACATCGCAGGTTAGCAATCCAGCAACTCTTAGCACAAACAGCGGTATCAGGTGACGACACAATTCCCATAATGCTCTTCTTTGATGAGCAGTTTACACGCTCGCAGCATTTGTACTCTATATTGAACAATGCTCAAGTAAAAAGTTCGCGCTCTCAGCGAGTGCTTCATGAGCGCAGTGATCTTGCGACACTCGTCCAACAACTGATATATGAAGTGCCTTTGTTTCAAGGGCGTGTTGAGCTAGAAAAAACCACTATATCGAATTGGTCAACTGCGTTATTTACGCTAAGCGCTATCTACCAGGCAAACGAGGCGTTGCTTGGCATACACAAAGGCGACCAGATCGATATCGAACATGTTGATATTGCTCAACAATTCTGGCGTGACCTAGGCGAGATTATTCCAGAATGGCAGCAAGTTATCAGGCATGATGTCCTGCCATCCCACCTACGGCAGAACTATGTTCACGCACATACCGTCATGCTGGTTGCATTAGGGAAGGCGGGCCATGAACTAATTCAACGGCATCCCACGATTGGCCCGTTAAACTTCATGCTCTTGAACATGTTGATTGGTCAAGGAACAATACAGCGCTTTGGGAGGGACGCGCAATGATTCTGGGGAAAATGAGCAAGGCAACAAACAGCGTAAAGCTATCAGCGAGTGCGATCAAGAATGTATTGGGGGTGCCACTAACGCAGGAGGAGCAAGAACTAGAAAAGTTGCTTACATCAAAATAAGCGTCGCAATACGTCAGTGCGAAAGATATTTCTGTTGTGCCACCTGAGTGCCTCACGGGCAGGCCACAATATTCCTCGGATGGCTTCTGAATGCTGCGGCCAGCTAATACTCTTATTGGAGCAGTTGCATCATCATCAGGCACGGTTGTCGAAACAGCAACTTCATGCGCAGGGGTAACGGTGATCAGACCTTGATCAAATGCCCAATGATGGAGACCACATAAAGCCAGACCATTGCGTGGATCATCGTTGTGGCTGTGGCTCCATGGCACAACGTGCGAGGCCGCGACAGCAGTTCGGCCTTCTGGAGTGAGCAAACGTATTCCACAAACAGCGCATGTATGATTGTAGGCTTGGACGACAACGCGCCGAAATGCGACAGATCGCGACTCTGTCAGATACGCTTCGTCCATGGTGGGAGCTTCTTCGATCTTGAAGACCCCGCGTGAGCGATCCAAAAGTTCGCGGCTATATTCAAATGCTTCTTTGGTTATAGCGCCAGCCTCGACCAGAATTGGGCGAATCTCAGGAGCAAAATACTGCTCAATCAGAACTCGTCGCAGTTCATCTCGTGCATCCGATAACTGTATTAATCTGAACAACTCATCGTCAAACTTCGCGCCAAGCACCAGCATGCGAAGAATGCGCAAAGAACGAATGGGCGATGATGCCAGCAAAGCATCTTCCTTGCCCGGCTGTGGAATAAGGTGCCAGAACCCTTCACTTTTCAAGTGGAAAAACGGCAGAACAATGTTGCTCTCTTTGTCCTGTCCAACCACTTTCGCCCAGTAAAGCTCGAACACATCAAGCAGGTCTGCATTTAACTCGATAAAGTTGGTTTTAATTTGGTGTTGAGCGACCAGATCGAGAATAGCGAGTAGTAGAAAAGGTTTATATGGTGCGCGGTTGTTTGTCGCTTGAGGCCAACGTCCCGGTATAGCATCTGCTCTCAGCTTCGAGAAGGCTTTTTTGTAGGTTTCAAGCATGGCTGCCTTCAAGCATGCCGGAGGAATTGATTCGCAGCCATCCAGAGCTAAAGAAGCCGACACCGCGATCATACCGCTTCGCGATGGAAAGCAGCGGTGTAAAGAAATCCCTCGTGAGGTCGTGTGTAGACGTGTCGAGGACAGCAGGAATATTGAGTTCGTGAAGCAGCGACATGCGGTAAGAAATGTTTACAATGAGTGATCGCCAACAATGTCAGTATAGGCTTCATTCCTGGATAAGACAAGACCTCATTGCGTTCATTTCAGTTACAATCCTGTAACGTTCTAAAAACCATGTAAAAACCAGTGCAAATGATTGCACACTCCTATGGCCCGCACCCTCGGTCCCTCTCCCATTGCGAGAAGGGCCGAGGGTGAAGACGCGAATCACCGTCCCGTGCCGCGCACAAACACGTTCGGCCATGCCTTAAAGCGCGTGAAGAATACCTCCGGCTTCTGCTCGACGCCGTTCTCGGTGATTATGCGCTCCACGGCGATGTCCATGCCGCGCCGCGCCACATCGGTCTGCTTCACCGTGCCCGCTGGAACGCTGGCGTCGTCCACGTAGACCGGCTTGGCGGGCGGCTGCACGATGTTGTCAATTGTCGGGCCGCGCAGCGTCACCGTGCGGTTTGGCTTGGTGCCGTATAAGCGCACATCCAGAACTTGATTGGCTTCATCGACAGTAGCTTCCATGAGCAGCCAGTTGCCGGTATCGTTCTTGAATTTCAGGTCTTGCACGCCAGTATAGATCGTCGCGTCCATGCCCGGCCCGGCCTGATCGGGGAAACTGTAGGCGTCATACCAACTGATGTAGAATGGGTGCGCGTGCCGTTCGGTGATCGGCAGGCCAGCCCAGAACGCCGCCCGGTATACCGTGGTCGAGTCCTGGCACACGCCGCCGCCCCACTCAAGCTGAGTGCGGTTGCCAATCACGGCGTAGCCTTCCACAAAGCCGTTCGTTTCATCCACCGCGCCAAGCTGCGTGTTGAACGAGAACTCCTCGTCAGGCGCGATCAGCACGCCGTTCATGCGCGCCGCGCCAGCTTTGATGTTGGTAATGCGGTAGGCCGCCGACCCAGCGAAACTGGTCTTGCCTTCACCAACGAGTTCGTGGATGCCGAGCGTCGCCAGCTTTTCGGGCGTGACCTGCGGCTGAACTTCCGCGACCGGCAGTGCCAGCGTGCGCTGGTCATGTTGCAGCGCCTGACTGATCGCCGCTGCTGCTTCGTCCTGCTTGAGCTGCCAGCCGGTCTTGCCCGGCTCGATGATCTGCAAGCCGCCACCGCGCAGCGCCAGCCGCGGCTCAGCGCTGCCCGAGTCGACCTCCTGCGCTAAGTTCTCGACAGCTTTGCGCAGGTTCTCCTGATCGACTAACACCGTCATCTGCCCGTTCTTGGCCTTAATTGACAGCAATTCCGCAATCTTCTCTGGCTGCCATGTCCAGCTCTGGTCGCCATGCGTCAGCGTCAGCGGCCCCTGAAGCAATGTGTGGGCATCAGTGACGGCCTGCGCCATGCCTTTGTTGGTCAGTATCGGCTCAAGCGGGCGGGTCTGCAACGCCACGGACTGCGGCTGGAGCGATTGCAGCGCATGCAGCACATCGGCAGCGGTGGCGTCCACCAGCACCTGCCGCCCGGCTCGTGCCGCTGTTGGGATGACCTTGCCCTCGGCCACGCTCAACGCAGCGTCGCGCGGCGGCTGCTCAAGTTGGCGCGAAATATTCGTGAGGTAGGCTTGCAGCGTGTACTGATCGACGCTTAATCGAGGCGAAACGTCAACACCACCACGCCAGAGCGTCCACAAACCCTCGGCACGCTCTAATGGGCCGCCCTGGCGCGTCGCCGTCACGGCTGCCTCGGCAGTCTGATTCACGTCGAGCTTCACGCCCAGATCGGTGAGTGTCGGCTGCCACTGTTTGCCTTCAAACGTTAGCGTCAGCGGCTGCTTGCTCCATGGAGCGTAACGCTGTTCAAGCTGCTTCGCAATCGTCTGCTGGTCCATGCCGCCGACAGCCTTGCCCTGTACGCTGACGCCTTGCACCGCCTCATGCCCGCCGTACAGGTTCGCGGCATACGGCAGCGTTACGGCAATCGCAGCGACGAACAGCACAAACAGCAACGGCTTGATGATGCTGCGGCGCTTGCGACGCTGTGTGCGGTAGCGCCCATGCGGGCGCTCGGGCGGCAGCTCGCGCTGCGGCGGCTCGTCAGGCTCAAGTGACCCATCGGCACGGCGGCGATGCACCGGACCATACCGCTGATAATATTTTTCGGACATATGTTTGGGTATGACGCATTCAACACGGAATAGCGCACCATAATGACGATTCTTTGAAGAATATGTAAAGCCTAACATGTTTGTTCTGTGCTGTCAATATGTACATGGCGAACGACGAATGACGAATGACGAATGACGAAAGTACTTTGTCATATTGTCATTGTGTCACCCTTTCATTCCCACTCTGCGATCTGCAATCAAGAACGGTGCTATACTCACATCCATGAATATACAGCCAGAAATTATCGAAATAACGCTGGATGGCATCGCGCAGGGCGGCGAGGGCGTCGGGCGCGACGACGGGCGCGTGGTGTTTGCGCGCGGCGGGCTGCCCGGCGAGCTTGTGCGCGTGCAACTTACTCGAGCAGCGCGACGCCTACGCGCGCGGCGAAGTCATCGAAATTATACAAGCATCGCCCGACCGCGTGCCGCCACGGCTCCCCGGCGCTGACCACATGCCGTGGCAGCACATCGCCTACGACGCGCAACTACGCTTCAAACGGCAGATCATGGCCGATCAGCTTGCCAAAATCGGCGGGCTTGCTATCGCTTCTAATGGTGCTGCACCCTTCGATACGACCGTGTGGCCTACTCAGGATGCAGTATCAGGCGTCCTGAGTAGCGCGGAGCGCGTATCGAAGGGCGTAATAGTCGTTGGTGAAACAGTTCCCTCACCGCGCCAGTGGGGCTACCGCTCCAGCGCCCGCCTGCATGTGCAAAATGGCACAGTTGGCTACTACGCCGCCGAAAGCCACGATCTTCAGCCAGTCACGCATGACCCGCTGCTCATACCGGCGCTGAACGACGCGCTGGCAGCCTTTCAAGACGCCGTGCGCGCTGAAGATGAGGTGCAGGAAGTTGTCATGTGCGCCAGCGAAACGCATGGCTATGTGGTGGCGGCGCTACGCGGCGCGAGCAACCCTTCGACAAGCTCAGGACAGCGCATGCGCCTGCTGGCGCAGCGTTGGCGCGACACATGCCCGTCGCTGGCGGGCGTGCTGCTACCGCAGGAGACCCTTGGCGCGAATCACGTCATCGAAGAAATCGAGGACATATCATTCCGGTTGCAGCCCGACACGTTCTTTCAGGTGAATGTTACGGCGGCACGCACGCTCCTGCGGCTGATCCGCGAGCGTTTGGGCGAGCAACGGGCTGCCCTGCTCGACCTATACTGCGGGGCGGGCGCGTTCACGTTGCCGCTCGCCGCGCATGCCGAGCACATTACCGGCATCGAGGAGCACTCCGCCGCCATCGCCGACGCCGACGCCAACGCCGCCGACAACGACATCCGCAACGCGCGCTTCATCGCAGGCCGCGTCGAGCGCGCGCTGGCCGACATGGATGAATCCTTCGACGCCGCCGTGCTCGACCCGCCGCGCCGTGGCTGCCACCCCAAAGCGCTTGAGGCGCTGGTGCGGCTCGCGCCGTCGCGCATCGTGTACGTCTCATGCCATCCCGGCACGCTGGCGCGCGACCTCAAGCAACTCGTCGCCGGCGGCTACCGTGTGGCGTCCGTCCAGCCAGTCGACCTGTTTCCGCAAACGGCGCACATCGAGAGCGTGACGCTGCTCACGCGGGCTTAGCAGCGACATCCGATGTTCGTACGGGCAGACCAATGGGTCTGCCCGCTTTGTTTTTCGTTGCCATGACAATGCGGGCGAACATGTCGGTTCGCCCCTACAGCGCTGAATACGATACAGCGTAATGGAAAGCCTTGTCATGCTGAACGCAGTGAAGCATCTCATCGAGATTCAACGAGATGTTTCGCTCCGCTCAACATGACAAAGCATACCGTGGATCCATCCAAAGCCTAATCCTCGAACAACGTTGCGACCTTCACCGCGAAGCCGGGCAGCACATCGTCGCCCGGCAGTTCGTCGGCGGCAGCGAACTCGCGCACGTCGGTGGTGGAACGGTAGGCGTACACGATTTTGGCGTGCGGATCGGCGATCCAGACCAGCCGCACGCCAATGCTGAAATACTTGCGTAGCGTCTGCATGACTTCGCTCAACGAGTCAGTGGGGGAGAGCACCTCGACGACGAGTTCTGGCGCAACATCAAGATAGCCTCTTGATTTTTTCTGTGCGTAGCGCTCATTGGAGATGAACAGCACATCGGCGGCACGGATGGTGTCAGGATTGCGCTGGATGTAAATGCCCACCTCGCCGACGCGAACTTTGCCAAACCTGTGGTTCTTGATGAAACAATGCAAGCACCTTGCTGTAGAGTGGCAGGATGACAGTGGACAATCTGACCCTTGACCAGTTCACAAGGTCCAATGTCACCCATCGCGAAAAGCTCTTGTCATGAGCCCCCACCACTGTCAAGTAGGCATGCGCGGCTCCGGCTGATTGTTCGGGGTCGCGGTCCCCGCCGCCCGATCGGCCTGCGGGGTCACAGAGCCACGTGCGCTGGGGGGCGTTCGGTATTGTACTCCGGTCGAAAGCGCGCCAAGCGCACACACGCCGCGGCAACTGAGCCCAACACCAAGCGGTTCAGGCATGCGTCACGCACCGTGCCGGTCAAGCGCTCCTCCGTGCCCGTCTGCCCGGGCTTCCCTGGCTCGATGTACCCCGTGCGCACGCCCGCCGGTGCCAGCCAGAACTGCCCGGTGGCTTCATCAATCCTGACTTTCTACGACAGAGCAAGAGCGCGCGCAAATTCGTTCGCGCATGTGATGAAGCGCGCAAGCCGATTGCTGTGATCTGCCACGGCCCGTGGATGCTTGCCTCGGCAGGGCTGGCACGTGGGCGGCGGCTCACTTCATGGCCGGGCATCAAGGACGACATGATCAACGCCGGGGCGCAGTGGGTCGATAAATCAGTTGTCCATGATGATAATTGGGTTTCGAGCCGCGGGCCGCAGGATATCCTATCCTTCAATAAGACCATGGTCAAGTTGTTTGTTGAGCGAAGCCGTGCTGGCCGAAAGGCCGCTGCTCAAGGTTCGTCATGGGGACGTTTGTTGGGGGTCATGCTGCTGCTGGCAGGTGTTGTCGTAACGCTCCGCCGGGTGGCGACTGATTCTGAGCTGCGCGAACGCGTGGTGCAAGCGTTGCCCGGCTCGACGGGCAGCTCATCAGACTCAGCAAACGGGTAAGAATCCGCTACCGAGAGCACAGAAATCACTGAGAAATAAGGCATCATGTTCTTTTCTGTCCCAGGTAAAAAGCCTTGGTAGCCCGGAAGAAGCTGCCAAGGCGTTCATGCCTGCTTCACTCTTCGAAGTATATTGAATGTTCGCCGGGTGGCGTCTGCTCCAACGGAAATGTGACGCGCATCCGCCGCATCCGACCTGTGTCCTGCGTCGGCAACGCGGTTAGCACCAGCACGCTCATGTCATCAACCGGCTCGTCACGGTCAAGCTCCAGCGCGCGACCGAGCAGCGCATTTGCCAGCATTTCAGCACTGTGACCCTCTTGGACTGGCCAGCCCGCCAGAAAATTCCCAATCTCAATATCCTCACCATGGCGCTCGCCTGCTTTGAGCAGCCCATCGGTGAACACCACCACATAGGTGTAGGGCCGCACCGCGACCTCCGTGACGACCGGGCGCGTCATTGGGTGCAGCCCGATTGGCACCGACTCCTCGTTGTGGATATGCGCACCTTTGGCATCAAGCACAAAAAATGGCGCGGGATTGTTGCGCGTCACGACGATTGTGCCGCTTTGAAAATCAGCCGATACAATGTTAAGAGTCGCTGCCACTTGCCCAGCCCGATAGGTGTACAAGTAGTCATGGACGCTGCGCGCCACAACACCATCGCGCGCACCATCTTTAAGCTGCACCATCACCCGCGTGACCAGTATATTGCTCAGTGTTTTGGCACCGCGCCCGCTTCCTTGCCCATCCACCAGCACAAACGAGAAACCGCCGCCCGGCCGCTCCACCATTTCGAGTGTATCACCGCTTTCGTCGGTGCCAGCGCGTGGCACTTTGGCAACCGCGACTTGTAGTTCTAACATAGCAGTTCCTGCCTTTGACGTGTGTGCAATGCCATGTCGTATTGTAAACACTTCATGGAACCCTATCAAGTTTGCGCTGAAAATCACGAAGTAATAGGCTTGCAAATGGTAGCATGGAAGCAAGTTCTTCAACCAAGAACTGTCTTGCAATTCAGTGTATCGTCTGGTATGATGTTGCTCCTACTAAAAATGTCAAGAACTCATAACATTAACGAGACATACTCCAATTGTGTATGATCGTGCAACACGTGCGTTAACATTTAACACCTTCTTAAAATGCTCTTAGTATCAAAGGCCTATGATGGCCAGCGTGTCCTCTTCTGATAGCAGTATTTAGAAGAGGTCATTCAAAGACGAAAGGACAACTACTTGGCTACTGCTGACGTTCGTGCGCTTGCGCCCACAAAGCGTCGGGGTATTCGGCGCGAGCATTTGCTATTTATTGCGTTCGCCGGGCCGAATTTCTTCCTGCTCGCAGCATTCTCATACTGGCCGCTGATCTACCAATCCTACCTGAGCCTCACTCGCTGGGACATGATTGCACCTGTCAAGACCTTTGTGGGATTTGATAATTATCGCTACATGTTCAGCGGGCAAGAGTTCTACGAGGTGGTCTTCAATACATTTTATTTCACGGCAGCGATCCTGATCGGCAGCATTGTGCTGGGCCTGGGGTTGGCCATGCTGCTCAACCAGCGGTTGCGCTGGCGCGTCGTGGGGCGTGCCACCGTGTTTGCGCCATACGTGCTCAGTGGTGCTGCCATTGGCCTTGTGTGGGCCTATATCTTTGACCCCGTGTACGGCCTGATGCGTGTTTTTCTTGACATGTTTGGCATCGCCTCGCCCGACTGGCTGGTCGATACATCATGGGCCATGCCTGCGATCATCATCGTGTATCTTTGGAAGAATGTTGGTTACAGCGCCGTGATTTACCTGGCCGGACTCCAGAGCATCCCGCGCGAACTTTATGAAGCGGCGACGGTTGATGGCGCAGGTGCATGGGACTCGTTCTGGCACATCACCTTGCCGCAACTCTCGCCGGTCACATTCTTCATCACTGTCACGACCATTTTGTTCTCGATTCAAGCCTTTGACATCATCGCCGTCATGACTGAGGGCGGCCCTGTTAACGCGACGACGACCCTGGTTTGGTACTTGTATCAGCAGGGGTTTATTGCGTTCCGATCTGGCATTGCCGCCGCTGTTGGCATGTTGCTGTTCGTGATCATGCTGGTTATCACGTTCATCCAGATGCGCTACGCGCAGCGCCGCGTTCACTATAGCTAAGGAAACTGTTGTGGATATTACGCTGGATAAGTCCTCTGGTACCGCCGCTGATCGCTCAAAATCAGCCAGAATCATCAGCCAGTTTGTCAAGTATGCCCTCCTGCTCTTGGTGATGGCAGTGTTCATTGTGCCGATGTTCTGGATGCTTAGCGCATCGCTCAAGAATCTCCAGGAAATTTACACCTTTCCACCACAATGGATCCCGCTCAAACCCAAATGGTCGAACTATGTTGAGGCGTGGAATGCTGTTCCATTCGGGCGGTTTTATATCAATACAATCATTACCACCTTTTTTGGCGTGGTTGCGGAAGTTGTGTTAGGAACGACAACAGCTTACGCGTTCGTCTATTTACCCTTTCCGCGTAAGGATCTGTTATTTCTTGTATTGCTAGCCGCATTAATGGTGCCGATTCATGTCACCATTCTGCCGAACTACCTCACGATCGCGCGACTGGGTTGGTTGAACACCTACCAGGGCATTATTGTCCCAGGTGCTTCAGTCGCATTTGGAACGTTTCTGTTCCGCCAGCACTTCATGACGCTGCCGGCGGAGATTTTGGAAGCCGCTCGTATCGAGGGCGCTGGTCACTTGCAGCTGTTGACAAGAATCGTTCTGCCCATTTCACAGTCGATTCTCGTCACGGTCAGCCTGCTATCACTGGTGAATAAGTGGAACGATTTTCTTTGGCCGCTGATCGTCACCAATCAGACGCGCATGCGCGTGTTGCCGGTAGGTCTTGCGTACCTCTTCGACCAGGAAGGCGCGAACCAGTGGGGAATCATCATGGCAGCGACGATTTTTGTCGTATTGCCGATTCTGGTGATTTTCATCTGGGCGCAGCGGCACATTATTTCGGGACTCACGGCCGGAGCTACCAAGGGTTAGACAGTCAGGCGCATTACTTTCTCGGTGCGCTTGTGACTCGTTGATTGTAGTTTCGAGCTAGCGATGTCATAGAATGCATACAGATTATCAGGAGAACAAGCATGTCCAAGATCAACAGGCGCAGATTTCTTGCAGCATCTGGCGGCGCACTTGGCGCGATGGTGCTCGCAGCCTGCGGCAGCACGGGCGCTCCAAGCACGAGTGGTGAGACGGGCGCTTCCAGCAACAGTGCCAGCACGTCAAACACTAATGCTAGTGCGTCAAACACTAATACCAGCACAGGTGACACCGCACAGGCTACGAGTGCGCCCAGCGTATCGACGGAAGGGCGCGTGAAGGTGGTGTACTGGTCCTCATGGGGCGGCAAGAACGGCGAAGGTGTGCAGAAGCTGGTCGATGACTTCAACGCCTCTCAGACGGAGATTGCGGTCGAAAATCAATTCCAAGGAACCTACGAGGAGACTGCACAGAAGCTAGCGACGGCCATGGCGGCGCACCAGACGCCAGATATGGTCTCTCTGTCGGAGGTAACCTGGAACCGTTTCTACCTCAACCAGACGCTCCAGCCGCTTGATGATTACTTCACCAAAGCCAATTTTAGTGTGAATGAATACGTCGATCCATTGATCAAAGAGGGCACACGCCAGGGCAAGGTCTGGTGGGTGCCGTTCGCACGCAGCACGCCGCTGTTCTACTATAACCGGGATTTGCTTAAAAAGGCCGGACTGCCTGACCGTGGTCCTGAAACATGGGATGAGGTGCAACAGTGGGGCGCGGAGATCATGAAGGTCGCTGGCGAGAATACAAAGGTATTCGCCTTCACAACTGCCAAGAACTACAACGCCTGGCATTTTCAGGGCAATGTGTGGCAGTGGAACGGGTTTTACTCTGACAAGGATCTGAATGCACTAATCGATCAGCCGAACCCAGTTGCTGCAGGTGAGTGGGCACGCAAGTTTATCCATGAGGACAAGATGGGCTATATGGCCGATGACCAATCTACCGATTTCATCAACGGCCTGTGCGCGATGACATCGCAATCAACTGGCAGTTTGGGGACAATCGCCACATCGGCGAAATTTGCGGTCGGCACAGCCTTCCTGCCAAAGCACGATCAGTTCGGCTGTCCAACCGGCGGCGCTGGACTCAGCATCATAGCCGCTGCACAGGACGAACAGAAGCAGGCTGCCGTTGAGTTCCTCAAGTTCCTTGCCAAGCCTGAAAATGTTGTGTTCTGGTCGAAGCACTCCGGCTATATGCCTATTAGCAAGTCGGCAGTGAACTCGCCGGAGATGCAGGAATATTTCAAGCAAAACCCCAACTTCAAAGTGGCGGTCGATCAGTTGCCTAAAACACAGCCGCAAGATACCGCCCGGCTGTTCATTCCGAATGGTGATCAGACTATCGGTACCGGCCTGGAGCGCATTTTCGTCAAGAACGAGCCTGCCGATCAGGTTTTCTCTGCGGTCGCTAAGCAACTTGAGCGGGACGCACAGGATATCAAGCAGCAGATTCAAAGTGTTGGTCTCTCGTAAGCATGTGCTGCGCCTCCCTCCAAATCAGAGGGAGGCGCACGTTACAAAAACTTCTTCTTGATTACCCTCATGGAGGCGGCATGCCGCCTCCATTTACCGCAGTTCCTTGCCTCCATCATGATCATCTCTTGAGCGGTACCATGTAAACCACTCTGTGCATCGAAACACTTTCCATGCCCACTATCGTCTTGCACATCTACCAAAACTTGAACACCTGCGTGCTGTCTGCGATAATGGGCCGCACGTAGCTCTGCCGACAACGAAGACGGAGAGCCGTCACATCATCATGTTTGTTGTCGAAAGAGTGTTTCTGCATGAATCGAACGCGCGCTTTGGCTCTGCTTGTGTTTGCAAACTCACTGTGGGGTTGTTCCTACGCCATCTCCAAAATTGCGCTCATTGAGTTGCCGCCGCCGCTGCTTGGCACGCTGCGCGTCACCTTTGCCACCGCCTTGCTCTGGTTGGTACTGCTCTGGCAGCATCGGCATGCCGGTGTGCCGCTGCGTGTGCTACGCCATGATGCGTTAAAGTTGTTTGCAATCGGCTTCTGCGGTATCAGCCTTGATTACCTGCTGGGCTATTGGGGCGTCAGCCTGACTACCGCCACCGACGCTTCGCTCATGATCATCGGTGAAGTGATTTTCACCACGCTGCTGGCTGTCCGGTTGCTCGACGAGCGGATCGACCGATGCAAGCTGATCGGCATTGTGCTAGGCATTGCAGGTGTCACCACGCTCGTGTTGGGTAATCTCCGGGGTGCTGGTGGGGGTGGATTGATGCGCGCTCTTGGCGATGTGCTGCTGCTGGGCGGCCTGGTCGGCGCGGCGCTGTACAGCGTGCTCGGCACCGGGTTGGCGCGGCGCTACCATCCGCTGACTGTGCTGACCTACGCGAATACCGGCAGCCTGATTCTATGGGTGCCGCTGCTCACCTGGTACATCGCCGCCGGCGCGCTGCAATCGCTTAGCATGGCGACCTTGCTCGCGGTTGGGTATCTGATCGTGTTTGCGTCGCTGTTGGGGCCGCTGATCTGGTTTTATGTATTACGTGTATTGTTTCATAACCTTGGCGCATGCCCGCACCCCGTCGCGTGCGCGCCACCCCGCTCCCGTCGCGACGGGAGCGGGGTGGGGGGTGAGGGCCACATGAGCTAACCTATTGAAGCATTACAATTACGCAGCACCAACGCTAGTTTCGGCGCGGTTACGCTGTTCGCGCAGCCGGTGGTCGGCTCGATCTTGGGGCTGCTGGTATTAGGTGATGTGCTCACAGTGGCGCGTGTAATTGGCGGCGCGTTGATTTTTATGGCGCTGTATCTGGTGACGCAGCCGAGCCGCGAGCCGGTGGTTGAATATGAATTAACTCACGGAGTTGCTGAGTAGAAAGGTTTTGTCATGTCCGCTGTTCGTGAGCCGCAATGTGCTGATTGGTTCATCCTGCGCCAGTGACAGCATGGCAGCTTTTTCGTGTGTGGCTCGGAATCGGGTTGCAATCCTTTGGTGGCGGCACGGCTACGCTGTACCTCATCCGGCGCACAGTGGTTGAGCGGTACGGCTGGCTGACCGACGAAGAGTTCACCCGCTACTGGGGCATTTGTCAGATCGCGCCCGGCATCAATCTGCTCGGACAAACCATCTTGATCGGTCGTAAAGTTGCGGGCATGCTCGGTGTTGCTATGGCGCTGCTTGGATTGCTGCTGCCGAGCGCGATCATTACAATACTGATAACGGCGGTTTATGCAGTCGTGCGCGATCAGCCGATCATGGCGCAGGCGTTGCGCGGCGTGGTGCCGGCCACGGTTGGCCTCGGGATGCTGCTCGCGTACCAAATGGCTGCGCCGCCGCTCGCCGACAGCCGCAAAGAAGGCCGGACGAGCTTTGTGTTCAGCTTAGCGTTGGTGCTAGCCAGCGCGCTGCTGGTCGGACTGATTCACGCGCCGGTGATTGGCGTGCTATGGGGCACGGGCGCACTGGCCGCTGTGGTGACATGGCAGCGTGCGAGGAAAACATAATGACGCCGCTGCTGTTTTTCTGGCTCATGCTCAAGGCTGCGCTTTTTACCACGGGCGGCAGCGGCAACGTTCCCATTCTTCACCAGGATTTTCTGGCGCGCGGCTGGGCGACTGACCAGCAGTTCGCTGAGGCATTGGCAATTGGGCAGATTACGCCGGGGCCGTCCGGGCTGTGGGTGATCAGCATGGGCTATATTATGGACGGGGTGCGCGGCGCGCTGCTGGCGCTGGTCGCAATTACCATTCCACCCATGTTGGTGCTGGTGGTCCACAGCATGTACCGCCGAATTGGACATCACCCTGCGACAGAAGGCTTCGTGCGCGGGCTGATGCTGGCGGTGGTTGGCATTTTCCTGATTGTGTTAGGTGGCATCATGGTCAGCACCGGCGTCGAGCCGCGCAGTATCGCGATTGCATTGGCGGCGGTAGCGCTCGGCGCGACACGGCGGGTGCCGGTGATCGTGGTATTGCTGCTTGCCGGGCTGGCAGGCATAGCATTGTATTGAGTAATTGACGATAGACGATGGACACCTGTCCTGGCGAAGTCGAAGGGATGGACGATGGAAAGACAAAATCGCAAATCGCAAGTCGCAAATAGTAAATCTCATATGGAGGAATAGAGTGATAGTTGTAAAAGTCGGGGGCGGCGAAGGCATTGATTACGACGCCTTGTGCGCTGATATTGCCAAGCTGTGGCATGCTGGGCAGCGGCTGGTGTTGGTCCATGGCGGCTCGCATGAGACGAACGTGCTGGCCGAGCGCCTGAGCCACCCGCCGCGCTTCGTCACGTCGCCATCTGGCTACACCAGCCGCTACACTGACCGGCAGACGCTTGAAATTTTCATGATGATCTATAGCGGCAAGATTAACAAACAGATTGTGGAGCGATTGCAACGCCTGAACGTCAACGCAGTTGGGTTGAGCGGCATTGATGGCCGCATCCTGGAAGGCAAGCGCAAGGCCGCCATCCGCATCGTTGAGGACGGCAAGCAGAAGGTGCTGCGCGACGATTGGACCGGTACGATTGATCATGTGAACGGCGCGCTACTTGCCATGCTCCTCGACGGCGGCTATCTCCCGGTGATCGCGCCGCTGGCCGCCAGCACTGCCGGCGAGGCAGTGAACGTCGATGGTGACCGAGCTGCTGCTGCCGTCGCCGCCGCGCTCAAGGCTGACACCCTGCTGCTGCTTTCGAATGTGCCGGGATTGCTGCGCGCCTTCCCTGATGAGTCGTCGCTCATTCCGCAGATCGCGCGTGACGAGGTCGAGGAATACTTGCCAGTCGCGCAGGGCCGCATGAAGAAAAAGGTGCTCGGCGCGTCCGAGGCGCTTCAGGCCGGCGTCGGGCGGGTCGTGCTGGGCGATGCGCGCGTGGCCGAGCCGATCAGCCGTGCGGTGGCGGGCGCGGGCACAGTTATCAAATAACGAGTACTGCAAAGTCTAAAACAACGAATGAAATCCAATTGGCAACGCACACTTTGGTTCATCTTTTTCGCCCAGTTCGTCTCGGCGATGGGCTTCTCGGTGTCCTATCCGTTCCTGCCCGTCTATGTGCATCAGCTTGGAACCCATACTGGCATCAGCCTGGAGTTCTGGTCAGCGCTGGTTTTTTCCGGCCAGGCGTTCGCGATGATGCTGATCTCGCCCTTCTGGGGCTCGGTCGCTGATCGTTACGGCTACAAGTTGATGCTGGAGCGCGCCACGTTCGGTGGTGCAGTTATTCTGCTGCTGATGGGCTTTGTCGGCTCGGCTGAAGAACTGGCGCTGCTGCGGACGATTCAAGGGCTGATTACCGGCACAATTGCGGCAGCGAATGCGCTTGTCGCAGCTATGACCCCGCGCGACCGTATTGGCTATGCCATGGGCGTCCTGCAAATCGGTCAATGGAGCGGTGTTGCTGCCGGCCCGTTTATCGGCGGATTCATGGCCGACGCGTTTGGCTTTCAGGCGGTGTTTGTCCTTACCGCAGTGTTGTTGGTCATCTCAGGCATGGTTATTTGGCTCGGTGTATCAGAACATGCGTCCGTGAAACCGCGCACGCCCACTGAAAAAAGTAGCGCGCTCGACGGCTGGCGTGCGATTGTAACAGCACCGGGCGTGGCGGTTGTGTATGCAGCCCGCTTTCTGGGCGGCCTCGGGCAGACGATGCTTCTGCCAGTATTGCCACTCTTCATCGCGGTACTGCTCCCACAATCAGACCTTGTGAACAGCACCACCGGACTGATCGTCGGCCTGGCATCTGCGGCGACAACTGCCAGCGCAATTTACCTCGGGCGACTGGGAGATCGTGTCGGGCACCGGCGTGTCCTGATCGCAAGCTCGCTCGCTGCCGGGCTGGCCTACCTACCGCAGGCGCTGGTTACGTCAGCATGGCAGTTGCTGGCCCTTCAAATGCTGGCTGGCGTCGCAATCGGCGGCATCATTCCGACGTTAAGCGCCTTGCTGGCGCGCTACACTCCGCCCGGAACTGAGGGCGCGGTGTACGGGCTTGATAATTCGATCTCTTCGGCTGCTCGTGCTGCCGCGCCGCTGCTCGGCGCAGCTGTCGCCACGTTGCTGGGGCTGCGCATCATTTTTGCACTCATCGGGGGCGTGCTGCTCGCGGCGGCGCTGCTTGCCGCTGCCGGGCTACCCAGGGCTGAGCATGCAGATCTTGAAGCAATTGCTGACGAACATAGCGCGCCCCAAAATATCATTGAACACGAAGCATGACGGAGAAGCGTATGCGCGTTGCCATCATTTCTGATATTCACGGCAACATCGTGGCACTGGATGCGGCGCTGGCCGACATCGAAAGCGAGCGAGTAAATCAAGTCGTGTGTCTGGGCGATGTCGCTGAGTTTGGGCCGCATCCACGCGAGGTGCTGGCCCGGCTGCGGGCGCTCGGCTGCCCGGTGATCATGGGCAACACCGACGAGCGCCTCATCGATCCGGCACGACCTGGTAGGCTGCGCGACAAACGCGATGACGATATCGAGCGCTGGGCCATTGCGCAGCTTGATCATGCCGATCGTATGTTCATCGCCACGTTCAAGCCAACAGTTGACGTTGCGCTTGGTGACGGTATGATGCTACTGTGCTGCCATGGCTCGCCGCGCTCGAACACCGAGATTATCAGAGCGACAACGCCGGATACTGAGCTTGTGCCGATGCTGGGCGACACAGCGGCAGTTGTCGTCGCAGGCGGGCACACGCACCAGCAGATGCTGCGCCGCGTGTACGACAAAGTTATTGTTAACAGTGGGAGCGTCGGTTTGCCATTTGAACGGCGGCTTTCATCGAACAAAAAAGTCGTTCCGTCACGGGCCGAATACGCGATTATCAGCAGCGACAATGGGCGGCTGAATATCGAGCTGCGCCGCGTGCCGGTCGATATGAGCGTACTCCGGGCAACAACGCTGGCAAGCGACATGCCGCACGCCAGGTGGTGGATCAAATATTGGCGTTGAAGCATTTTGCTGTTGCGTTGTACCCTCACCCTCGGTCCCTCTCCCAGTGGGAGAGGGAAGCGGCGGCAGCCGCAGGGTGAGGGCATGGTGCAATTGATATGCAAACCGCTATAGTATCACAATTGATAAGCCGAGCGAGCCAAGATTGGTAGGCGCGGCCTGGTGTGGCGCTGGCTATCATGGCCGAATTGTCAGCCGCCCGATCGTACTGCCATCCATTTCCGTAAACCACAGCGCGCCGTCCGGTCCAGTGACCATGTGGTACGGAAAACTGTTGGCCGTGGGGACTGGATACGTGCTGATGGAACCGTCCATGGCGAGCCGCCCGATCTCGTTTGTTCCGGCACTTGTAAACCAGATGGCGTCGTCTGGCCCATTGGAGATGCCCACGGGCGTTAGATTCAGGGTAGAATACTCCATGACGGCGCCATCCAGGGTAACTCTGCCGATCGTTCCCAGGAAGTCCGTATACCAGATTGCGCCATCCGATCCGACGGTGAGCCGCAGCAGGAATCTATTGGACGTGGGAGTAGGATACTCGGTGATCGTCCCATCGGTGGTGATGCGACCAACCTTGCTGCCCCAGCGCTCCACAAACCACAGCGCGCCGTCCGGCCCGGCGATCATTCCGACCGGTGCAGTGTTCGGATTCGGGATTGTATAGGCCGCCTTGACATGCCCCTTGGTCGTCATCTGCATAATCTTATTCGTATCCGCAGCGGTCAACCACAATTGCTGGTGTGGCATGCTGACCAGCGCTCGGATCCCGCCTGTGTCGGGCGGAAGCTGATACTCTTTCACACTTCCTTTCATGGTAATCCGCCCCAGCTTGTTCACCAACTCCTCGTTGAACCAGATCGCGCCGTCCGGCCCGACGGTGAGAAAGCCCTGGTACGGGTTGATGGCATGTGCCGTCGGTACTGCGTACTCAGTGATCTTCCCATCGCTCGTGATGCGCCCGATCTGGTTTGCTCCGGTCTCCACGAACCAGATCGCGCCATCCGGCCCGACGGTAATACCTCCCGGCCAACTGTCCTTCGTGGGAAGGGCATATTCGGTGATGGTGACCCGCGGCCCCGTCGTCTGTGCTTGAAGCGCCGACGGGAATGGCACGATGAGCATGAGACCAGTGACGACCAGCATGACGATATTGCGGATGATACGCTTCTTTTGCATAGCTTCCTCTTGATGATCTCAACGATAGCCTCTGCTACAGCACGAATCTTGTCCCGTCTATCCTTGTCTCGCGCGATGACATAGTGGTAGTACAGCACATGGTCCCTATGCAATGGTCCCCCTTTGGGGTACAATAAGAGACACAAAAACGGACACAAAAACAGTCCTCGTATGCAGGAGGGGGTATGTATGGAGCCCACCACCTCTTTTGGCTATTGGGTGCGGCGTCGCCGCAAGGCCCAAGACCTCACGCAGGACGAACTGGCGCAGCGCGTCGGCTGTGCCACCTCAACGATTAAGAAGATTGAAGCGGACGAACGGCGTCCGTCCCGCCAGTTGGCCGAACGCCTCGTACACTGCCTGGACATCCCCGAGACGGAGCGCCCGGCCTTTCTCCAAGCTGCCCGCGCCGAACTCGCCGTCGATCACCTGGCCGCACCGGCTTTCCCTAGTCCCGATGCACCAACGCAGAAGCGGAAAACGAGACGAGCAGCCTCGCCCAGCGCGTCGCCGCCAGCGGTGCTGAAGGGCTATGTCGTACGCGAGCAGATCGGCATGGGCGGCTTCGGCGTGGTCTACCGAGCGGAGCAGCCCGGCGTCGGGCGTGAGGTCGCGCTCAAAATCATCCTGCCGGAGTACGCCAACCGTCCGGAGTTTATCCGCCGGTTTGAGGCTGAAGCCCAACGTGTGGCCCGGCTGGAACATCCCTACATTGTGCCGCTTTACGATTACTGGCGTGACCCCAGCGGCGCCTACCTCGTCATGCGCTATATCCGTGGCGGCACGCTGCGTGATGCGCTCCGGCTTGGTCCCTGGTCGCTCGACCGTGCCACCCGGCTGCTGGAACAGCTTGCCGCCGCGCTCGCGTTCGCCCATCGTCATGGGGTCGTTCACCGCGATCTCAAGCCGGCCAATGTGCTGCTTGATGCCGACGGCAACGCCTACCTGTCAGATTTCGGGATCGCCAAAGACGTCGGAGTCATCACTGCGACAGATGAAACGCTGGATGACGCGCTGGTTGGTTCGCCGGAGTACCTGACACCTGAACAGATCACCAACGGGCCGATCACACCTCAGACCGATCTTTATAGCCTAGGCGTGCTCCTGTACGAGGTCTTACGGGGTGCGCGTCCTTTCGGGCAGCTCCCGCTGGCGGAACAGCTCGCACGGCAGTTGACCGATCCGCTGCCGGCCCTGGAGCGTGCGGACCTCTCGCACGCGTTGGACGCGGTGATTCAGCAGGCGACCGCCAAACGCCCGGCTGACCGTTACCCCGACGCCGTGAGCCTGTTGGCCGACTGGCAGCGGGCCGTGACGCAGGGCGACGGCAAGGCATCGCGCACATACGATCTGCCAGTGATGGAGCAAGTTGCAATCACAAGCAGGAGCGGCACATGGACGGCACCAGACAACGACACAACCGTTACCGCCGTACAGCTTGAAAATCCCTATAAAGGGTTGCGGGCATTTGCGGAGGCCGATGCCGCCGATTTCTTTGGCCGTGAAGTCCTCACACAGCAGTTGCTGGAGCGCCTGGCCGAAGAGCATCCCGCCGAGCGATTGCTCGCCGTCGTTGGGCCAAGTGGCAGCGGCAAGTCGAGTGTCGTGCGGGCCGGGCTGATTCCGGCGCTGCGGTGTGGCGGTCTCCCTGGTTCCGAGCGCTGGTTTGTGGTCGAGGCGTTTCCGGGCGCGCATCCGTTCGAGGAAGTCGAAGCCGCGCTGCTGCGTATCGCCATGAACCCGCCCGAGAGTCTGCTCCCACAACTGCGGGAGGATGAACGTGGGCTGGCACGGGCGGTCAAGCGCGTGCTGCCGGACGACCCTGAGGTCGAGTTGGTGTTGGTGATCGACCAGTTCGAGGAACTGTGGACGCTGACCGAGTCGGAGGCCGACCGCATGCTGATGCTGGACAGCCTGCGGGAAGCTGTGCTCGATCCGCGCAGCCGCCTGCGGGCCATCATCACACTGCGGGCCGATTTTATCGATCGACCGTTGCAAGATGTTCAGTTTGGCGAGCTGCTGCGCGAGCGCATGGAGTTTATCCTGCCGTTGACACCCGAAGAACTGCGGTGTGCGGTCGTCGGGCCAGCGCAGCGCGTTGGGGTGCTGGTCGAGCCGGAACTGATTGCGACGATCATCAACGACGTCAGCGCACAGTCCGGCGCGCTCCCCTTGTTACAGTATACTCTGACAGAGCTGTTCGAATGGCGGCTGGGCCATGTGCTGACGTTGGATGCCTATCGGGCCACGGGCGGGATCGCGGGCGCGCTCGCACGACGGGCCGACGAGATCTACGAGCAGCTGGATGCAACCGGGCAGGCGATGGCGCGTCAGCTGTTCCTGCGGTTGGTGGCGCTTGGGGAAGGGACGGAAGACACCCGGCGGCGGGTACCACTGACGGAGGTGGGAATGGCGACGTCAGGGGATGGGCCGCTCGCCACAGTGATCGATCGGTACGGGCGTTATCGGCTACTGACCTTCGACCACGATCCGTTCACCCGTACGCCCACCTTGGAAGTCGCGCATGAGGCCCTCATCCGTTGTTGGGGTCGGCTGCGCGCCTGGATTGACGCCAGCCGTGAGGATCTGCGGGTCCAGCGCCGGCTTGCGACCGCAGCAGCCGAGTGGGAGGCGGGGGGCCGCGACCCGAGCTTCCTGGCAAGTGGTGTGCGCCTGGTGCAGTTTGCGGCACTGGCGCAGGCGGGAACGCTGGAGCTGAATGACCGCGAGCAGCACTACCTGACGGCTAGCCTGGCCGAGCGTGAGCGGCAGGCGGAGGTTGAGCGCGCGCGGCAGGAACGCGAGTTGACCCAGGCTCGCGCCCTGGCCGAGGAGCAGCAGCGCCGGGCCGAGGAGCAGGGCCAGGCCGCGGCGCGTCTGCGGCGGCGCGCGATCTGGCTCATGGCCGCGCTCCTTCTGATGCTGCTCGCGACGATTGCCGCGGGCATGTTCGCCCGGCAGGCCCAGGCCAACTACGCCAACGCTGAGAGCCAACGCCTGGCGGCTGAGTCTAGTGGCGTGCTCTCCCGTGGCGAAAGTGCTGAACTCGCCGCGCTCCTGGCGCTGCGCGGCTTGAAGGCCCAATATACGCCCCAGGCCGATCTGGCTCTCCAGCGGGCCGCGCATGCCTATTACGGTGAGCAGATCTTCGTACATCCGCAAAGTGTTTTCCGCACCGTGTTCGCGCCGGATGGCAGGACCCTGCTCACGGCGAGTGCAGATGGAATTGCGCGACTGTGGGATGTCACAACCGGGCAGGAGCTTCGGCAGTTCAGCGGACATACCGATCTGGTTGCCAGCGTTGCCTTCTCGCCGGATGGCAGGCAGGTGCTCACCGGGAGCCTGGATAGGACGGTACGCCTCTGGGATGCGCAGACCGGCCAGGAACTGCGCCGCTTCGCGCATCCGCCTGGAATCGTTGTGGCGGCCTTTGCGCCGGATGGCAAGACGATTCTCACTGGCGACCAGCACTGGGCGATCCAACTCTGGGATGCGGTATCAGGTGTGCAACGGATGGTGGTGAATCCGCCAGAGCCGCAGCCTACGACAGCCTTCGGCGTGTTCACCGCGTTCTCGCCGGATGGACGGTTCATTGCCGTGGGAGATTTGGATGGCAGCGTCCGCCTGTTGGACGCCGGCACCGGCCAGGTGCTGCGCACCATCAAAGCGCACAAACTCGAAATTTACGGCCTTGCCTTCTCGCCGGATGGTCAGCAGTTGGTCACGGCAAGTTTTGACAAGACCGCGAAACTGTGGGATGTGGCGACCGGTACTGAGCTACGTACCTTCACGGGCCACACGGATATCGTGTTCCAGGCTGTCTTCGCGCCAGACGGAAAATCGATTTTCACCGGCAGTCTCGATACGACGGGGCGCCTGTGGGATACTACGACCGGCCAGGAACTGCGCCGCTTCGTGGTGCATACCTCATCTGTCTACACGGTGGCATTTTCGCCCGATGGCCGGCACGTACTCACCGGCAGTAAAGATGGGACGGTACGCTTATGGGATATCACCATGCCTGTCGAACTCGACACCTTCGCCGGGCAGACCTCCTTCATGTACGGGTTAGTGTTTTCCCCGAATGGGCGCTATCTGGCCACCGGCAGTGTTGATAAGACGGCCATTCTTTGGGATGTGGCGACGGCGACTCCACGCTATGTGCTGCATCATGATGCGCGCGTCGATACCGTCGCGTTCTCACCGGATGGCCGGCATGCTGGCCACAGCAGGCTCGGATCGGACCAGCCTGTGGGATGTGCAGACCGGGCGCGAGCTACACAATTTTGGACCAGCAAGTGCGGGACAGTTGGTGCAGTTCTCGTCCGATGGTAAATGGCTTCTGACATCTGCGGGAGACGGGAGCGTGCATCTCTGGGATTGCAGACAGGCCAGCAGGTCCAGGCCTTTCCCGGTCGCACCACGAGTTAAAGTGCCATCCTCTCGCCAGATACCAAGTACTTGTTCTTGTTCGATGGCGATCAGCCGGAGGCTCAGTTGGTGGATCGGAAATCGGGTGAGCAATTGCATACATTTACGCATGGAGCCGGCGTGCTTGATGCGATCTTTTCTGCCGATGGACGCTATATCCTCACGGGAAGCCGTGACAATGCGGTGCGCTTGTGGGATGCGCAGACCGGTCAACTCGTGCGCCAGTTCGTGGGCCACACCAACATCGTTCAAAGGGTTACATTCTCACCGGACGGCAGCTACATTCTCAGCGCAAGCCAGGATAAGACCGCGCGCCTGTGGGATAGAGCCACCGGCAAGCAGGTGCGGGTGTTTCCCGGGCACGGCAATGCAGCCGTTTCAGGTGCAGTGTTTTCCCCAGATGGCCGCGTGATCGCGATTGGGAGCTACGACGGCGTGGCACAGATCACCCCAACCGATCTCCCGGCCCTTATGCAGTCCGTCTGTGGTCGGCTGCTGCGCGACTTCACGAAGGAAGAGCGTACGGTGTACGGCATCACCGACCAGGAACCAACCTGTCCACACCGAAGGTGATTGTAATGATACCCTCTCTGTGGCCTCTGCGATCTCTGTGGCAAGTAATAGCTCGAGGGAAGCGCATGGCGGGCATTACCATCCGGGCACTCGAAGACGCAGATCACGAATGGGTCGCCCGCACTGTGGCTGAACAATGGGGCGCTGACGTTGTGGTCGGGCATGGCGTGGTGTATCGCCCCGCCGAACTGTCCGGTTTCGTCGCCATGCTCGGCCATGAGCGCGTCGGCTTGCTCACCTATCATGTCGAAGGCGACGCATGTGAGATCATCACGCTCGATAGCTTCCGTGAAGGGCAGGGCGTGGGCACGGCGCTGATCGATGCGGCGAAACAGGCGGCGAACGATGCCGGTTGCCGGCGGCTGTGGCTGATCACGACGAACGATAATCTGCATGGCTTGCGCTTTTACCAGAAACGCGGCTTCATGATCGTTGCTGTGCATCGTAACGCTGTGGATGAGGCGCGCAAGCTCAAGCCCTCGATTCCGCTGATCGGCAACGACGGCATCCCGATTCGGGACGAGATAGAATTGGAAATGGAACTAAGCCGCGAAGCGCGCGAAGAACACGAAGAAAATACATAATCCTTACCTTGGTGACTTCGTGTCTTTGTGGTTAAGATTGTGAAGCCTGCCGCAGGCGTTCCGGCGTCAGCGTGTAGGCGCGGGCGAAGCCGCCGACGTAGCGCGCCTCGGTGGGCATGAAGCGAAATAGCGTGAAATCAGGGAAGTCGAACCACATGCGCGCGGCGGGCAGCCGGTCGAGGTAGCGGGCGCGTGCGGCTGTAAAGTCGGCATGGTCGCGCAGAATGGGCATGACGCTGCCGACCAACGAGATCCGCGCGAGCGTCTGCGGGTCATCGCGGCCATCGTCCGGCTCGGCGATCAGCAGCGAGGCACGCGAATCAACATGGAGGTGCCGGGTGTGCGGCGACAATCCGCTGAGGTGCAGCAGAACGCCGCTGAAATCTGGCTCCGCTGCAAAGGCGACCAACGACACGAACGGCGCGCCATCCGCCAGTGTGCCGAGCGCCGCCTGCCGCTGATTGCGCATGAGCGCGGCGACAGTAGCCAGTTCTTCGAGGTTCATAAGGTCGTGTCTACCAATTCAGGATGTTCATTGACCCAGCGCCGGTAAGCATCAGCAACAAGCTCGATATCGCCAAGCTGTGTGGCGCAAATGGTGAACAACTCGTCGGGAGTGATCTCATGGTAAAAATGGACCATGCGGTTGCGGTAGCCTGCCATTGTGAAAAGTAGGTTCGCTTCTTCTACAGTGAGTACGTGCTGATCTCGCAGTTTTACTGCAATCTCTTTATACTCCGTTACGCCCATGGCAAAGCCTTTGGCGAGGATATGCCGCCCGATATCAAGCAAGGCTTCAAGGCTTCGTCGCAGGTATGATTCAGCAGCGCCTAAATTACGCTGATCAGCGTAGAACTGATCCATGTCGTTGAGCGGCAAAGCGCGAAGCATGCCCAAGAGATTATCAACAATCCTGAGACGATCACCGATGATACGCCGGTTTACACGCGATGGTATCATGACATCACTCCGAAAATCAGGTCGAGCCGCTCACGCTCCAAGGGCGCAAGATCGCCCGCACGACGCATGATATACAGATCGTACTCGTCGGCGGCTCGTTCATCTGCTGCGTATAAACGCTCTCCACGAATGATGTTTATTGCAAGAAATGGATCAGCTTCATCCAACACAAAGAAGTCGACGCGCGGCACGTCGAACAGTTCTTCAAACGCCTGCGCGATCTGCACCTTGTCCTTCACTTCCCAATTCATGCCGGGAAAGGCCTTCGCGCCGATGTCGATGTCCGACGTGCTTCTGGCGAGCGGCGTGTCTGAGCACAGCCAATCGTACAGCTCAGCAGCGCGGCTGCCGAAAACGTATACAATAGCGATACTATGCATGCGACAGATATGTTCGAGTTGCTGTTGATGTGTCATTTTCCACCGTTGCCATGCGGACAGCAGAAAGGTTTATCTCCATGATACCACACACCAACGCCGAAATTATCGAGCTTGAGCAGGCGCACACCAGCGGCACCTACCCCAAGCGCGCGGTCGCGATCGTGCGCGGTGCGGGCGCGCGGCTGTGGGACGCTGAGGGGCGCGAGTACATCGACTGCGTCGGCGGCCAGGGGGCGGCCAATCTCGGCCATGCCAATCCGGCTGTCGTCGCCGCCATCCGCGAACAATCCGAACGGCTGATCTCATGCACCGAGATATTTCCAAACGATCAGCGCGCATTGTACCAGCAAGAGTTGCTGGCGACGCTGCCCGGCTTCGAGCGCGTGTTTCTGTGCAACTCCGGGGCGGAGGCAATTGAGGGCGCAATCAAGATTGCGCGACTCAAGACCGGGCGCACGGGCGTCGTCGCAACGGTGCGCGGCTTTCATGGCCGCACGCTCGGCGCGCTCTCCGCGACATGGGAGCCGAAATACCGCGAGCCGTTCATGCCGCTGTTGGAAAACTTTGCCCATGTGCCGTATAACAAGCTTGATGCGCTCGACGCTGCCGTGACCGACCAAACTAGCGCTGTGATCATCGAATTGGTGCAGGGCGAGGGCGGCGTGCGGCCCGCTAATCAGGCATATGTTGCCGATGTTGCCGAGATTTGCAACGAACGTGGCGCGCTGCTGATCGTCGACGAAGTGCAGACCGGCTTCGGGCGCACCGGGCGGCTATGGGCGTGCGAGCACTACGGCGTCACGCCGTCGATCATCGCTTTGTCGAAGAGCATCGCCGGTGGCGTGCCGATGGGCGCGGTCGTCATGCATGAGAGTTTGGGAGCGATTCCGCCTTCCAGCCACGGCTCGACGTTCGGCGGCAATCCGCTGGCATGCGCCGCCGCCCGCGCCACACTGCGCTACATTCATGAGCACGATCTGCCGCGCCAGGCCGCCGAAAAGGGTGCCTATCTGCTCGAAAAGCTTCAGGCGCTTGACCTGCCGAAAGTGCGCGAGGTGCGCGGCATGGGGCTGCTGGTTGGGCTGGAACTGAAGGAGCGCGTGCAACCACACCTTGTCGCACTCCTAGAACGCGGCGTGCTGGCGCTGCCCGCCGGGCCGAACGTCCTGCGCCTGCTGCCGCCGCTCGTCATTGAGTACGCACAGCTCGACCGCGTGGTCGAAGCGATTGGTAATGTACTAAGCGCGTGACGGTAGAACGTGCGGCGGCATGTTACAATGCAGCGCGGAACGACATTATCAAGAGGCTTTATGGCACTTCGCGAACAAACCTATTTTCTCCGCAATCTGCGCGGCTCATTCACCAGCATTGGCGCGCTGCTGCCGACTTCGCGCTACGCCGCCCGCGCTATGGCATCTGAGTTTGCCCGGCGGCATGGCCCGCGTACCGTGCTGGAGGCCGGCCCCGGAACCGGCGCAATCACAGCAGCGATTGTGGAACAGATGCGTCCCGGCGACCGGCTGGTGCTGTGCGAATTGAATGACGAGTTCGTCGCCTATCTGCGCGAGCGCATCGACCACGACCCTGCCTTTCAGCGCGTTCGTGACCAGATCACACTCGTTCATGGCGATGTGACGCAGCTTGATCGTAAGCAGCATTTCGATGCGATTGTCTCGGCAATCCCGTTTACCAATTTGCCAGCCGAAGTTGTGGAAGGCATTCTCGAAACATATCGCGCGATCCTGAAGCCTGGTGGCACGCTGACATATATCGAATACGCTCTTTTCCGTGCGCTCAAGCGCCGCTTCGCCTCTACTGAGCAGCGCGACATGTCCGAGGCCGCCAGCGTGGTGCTAGATCGCTATCTCAAGGCGCATGAGTTCCGTCGCGATACCGTGGTGCGCAACGTGCCACCCGCATGGATTCACCACCTGCGCCTTCACGAACCATCGCCTGCTGATGCGCTCGTGCTCGCGCCGTTGGAACATAACCGCCGCATTCAGATCACCAGCAGCATGGCGGTGGCAAGCGAGGCGTTGCCATGGATAGCAGGCGTACTGGCTGCCGGACGGGTGCTGCCGCACCCGCTGCGCGGACTTATGTGGGTGCTTGCTGCAATAATGGGCGCTTTCTTTCGCGACCCAATTCGCCATGTCGCGCCCGATCCCAGTGTGGCATATGCTGCCGCTGATGGGCAAGTACTATCAATCGAGCGTGTGCGCGACGGGCGCTTTGGCGACGGTGAATGGCTGCGAATTGCAGTGTTTCTATCGTTGCTCAATGTACATATCAATCGCAGCCCGATTGCAGGCAAAGTCGTGAAATTGATACAAGAAGAAGGTGGCTATGCGCCCGCAGATTCGGCTGATGCGGAGCACAACCAGGCACTCTATACCATGCTTGAAGGCGCGAGCGGGCCGTGTGTTATGGTGCAGCGCGCCGGGCTGGTTGCGCGCCGGATCGTAAACTGGAGCCAGCCGGGCGAATTGCTTGCCCAGGGCGACCGTTACGGCCTCATTCGCTTTGGCTCGCGGACCGATGTGTACCTGCCCGCCGAGCAGTGGCAGGCAGTCGTCAGCGTGGGTGACCGTGTTGTAGGTGGCGAAACCGTGATTGGCCGCCGCACTTAGCTGTTGTAATAGTCTGCGGTTGATTAACAAGTTGGAACGCTCACTCTGTTGCCTGAACCGCTTTCTTGTATACTGAGCAGGAATATCAGGAGAAGACTGTAGATGAAGGATTGGCCGATGAACAAACTGCTTGCTGCATTGGATACAGGCATGCCGCTTACCGGAAATATATCTCGTGATGCCACCGCCTTTCTTTCCTATCATCAGGCACTGCATACCGTGAGACATAGTGCGTGTGTTGCCGCAGAAGCACGCGCGCTGGCCGAACGGTGTGATCTCAACCCATCCGCAGCCGAAACCGCTGGATGGCTTCATGACATCAGTACGGTAATCTCAAACGAGGATCGGATTACCTATGCCGAAGCTTGGGGCATTCCAGTACTTCCCGAGGAACGACAGGTGCCCATGATCATCCATCAAAAGCTGTCTGCCTACATTGCTGAGCATCTCTTTGGCATGGTTGATCGCTCAATCCTCAGCGCCATAAGCTGCCATACCACCTTACGTTCCGGTGCTTCCCTGCTTGACAAGATTGTCTTTATTGCCGATAAAGTCAAGTGGGATGGTGCTGGAGAGCCGCCGTATGCTGCTGGCCTTCAAGCCGCACTTGATCGCTCGGTTGATACGGCCACATGCTGGTTTCTGTCCTATCTCTGGGAGCGGCGCAGCACACTCCTGGTCCTCCATCCGTGGTTAGAAGCAGCGTATACAGAAGCAGATGCCAATAGTCAAGCGCATTAGCAACTCCTTGTTCGCGCTCCAGCACCGCATTCCAGTCCGACGGCCTTGCAGCGCCGTTTTTGCTAATCAGATGCATGTTCACAGTCGTTCTAATCTACAGCTATCCTCTCTGCAAGGCCGCGCCTGAACTCATCCGTTGAACGGCAACCCATCACACCCATACCAGTTCCATCATCAAGATATCCCGCTTATACCTCCCTTTCAACTGAGGATACACGATGCTACATGTATCTGGTGAAAGCACCTTTCTCCATTCTGCTCCGGGCATGTTACACCTCCATATCGATCCCTAATCGCATGCGCAATTATCGTTCTCCATCAGTGCTTGTTCAACATGTGGTACTATACCTCCATGCGTAGGATTGCTGGTCTCATTCATGCCATCCAACAAGCGCGGTGGGCAATGATCCAACCGCTCACTGTCGGGGTGCGCGTACTTTTGATTGATGCTGCGACTGTCGTACTAGTGCGTCACCGCTATAGTGATGCGTGGTACTTGCCCGGGGGTGGGGTCAAACGCCATGAAACGCTAGAACAGGCGATTCGGCGTGAAGCGCGTGAGGAAGTTGGGGCACGTTTGGAAGAACTCCACCTATTCGGGGTGTACTCCAACTTTGTTGAGCACAAGAGCGATCATGTGATCGTCTTCGCCTGTAGCGCCTTCAAGTACATTGAGCAGAACTGTTGGGAAATCGAGTGTGTACAGGCATTTGGCTTGGACGAACTTCCAGCGAGCACCTCTCCAGGAACACGACGCCGTATTGCGGAATATCGACAGGGATATAATTCACGATACGGCATATGGTAGAGTCAAGGCTGCCTCTATCCGGTTGCCGCCCAACATGCTTGTAAGCCGATCGCCTTCGGCGCACGAGATTAGGGCTTTTTGAAGGCTATCCTGTACAGCGCGCCTTCAGCGGCTGGAGCGTAGACCGTTATGCTGCCGGTTGCAATCTGCGCCGCAGCCAGATCGAAGGGCCAAGCGCCACATATACTATGGTCACAATCCACACCGTCCAGGAAATATTTACCACTGCGCCGACGACGAGCGCCAGCAGCAGCACAGGTGGCAGGCGGCGAATCGTCGCTGGTCCGACCTTGGGGTATGGGAAAAGGCTGACCATGAGAACGGCCAACACCACGACTACCGCCACTACCCAGTAGGAGTTCAGCGCCGGAGCAACGAGGTAGTTCGCGGCGACCGCAGCAGCCACAAAGGTCGTTGGCATGCCCTGGAAGTAACCCGGTTGTGTGGATGTGCTATTGAAGCGCGCCAGCCGAAACGCGCCCGACAGCGTGTACATGGCGCTCGCCAGCACGATCAGCCACAGCGGCGTGGTGGGCTGCACCCAATAATAAAGCAGCGTTGCACCCGCCACAATGAACGACGTCATGTCCGCCAGCGAGTCGAGTTGCGCGCCGAAATCGCTCGATACATCCCAGCGGCGGGCCAGCGAGCCGTCGCACATGTCGAGTAAGACGCAACATAACAAGCCCCATGCGGCCAGCCAAATCGCGCCAGTTGTTGCAGCAATAAGTGAAAGAAGGCCAATTACCAGATTAAAGCTTGTAAAACTATTAACAACAAGGGAACGAAAACGTGTAGATGCAAAGACATTGGAACGCATAGGCCCTCAGCACTTGTATTGTCGCAAATCAGCACTTGTATCGGCGCATCGAGGTAAATTTCACGTTATTGTACCATGTTATGCAAGCTTACGACGACTTATCGTGAGCCGCTCGGTCTTGGGCCAGCATGTCCTGGCGCGGCGGGCTGAACGTATCAATCGCGACTGCTTCTTCGAGCACTTGCGCCGCATGCTGCATGCCGCCAGGAATTGCCAGCGACTCGCCGGGGCCAAGATCCAGAACTTCACAGTTCATGGTGAAGCGCAGTCGCCCGCTGATCATGTGTGTAATCTGCTCTTCAGGATGCTGATGAGCGGGCAAAATGCTGCCCGCGTTGAGCCGCACGATGATCTGCATCATGTGCTCGGTCACTGCCAGCGTTTGCCGCCGAATGCCATCGACAATCGGAATCCATACGTCATCGCTCATGCTGTTTGTTCCTTACACTTCCGGGCCTGCAACCACGACGACATAATCTTCGGTGGAAAGATATTTGCGCGCTACGTTGACCACATCTTCGGCGCTGATGTTGCGGATAATATCAGGGTAGCGCGCGATATAATCCAACCCCAGATCGTAGCGCTCAATGCCGAGCAGCGTTCCGGCAATGCCATCATTGGTCTCCAGGCCCAGCACCATGCTGCCGGTCATGTAGTCGCGTGCGTCGTTCAGTTCCTCGTCGGTCGGGCCGTCTGCGCAGAATACGGCAATCTCGTGGAGAATGGCTTCCAGCGCCCGCTCGACATTGGCCGGACTGATGCCTGCTAACGCCGCCCATGGCCCAGCACCTAAATCCGCATCCAGACTGCTGCCGCAGTAATATGCCAGGCCCTGCTGCTCGCGCACGTTATCGCCCAGCCGCCCGCCCAGACCGATGCGGCCCAAGATTATGTTGGCGACACTGGCGGCGTAAAAATCGTCATCGGTGCGCTTCAGCCCATGAACACCCCAGATCAGATCGCTCTGAATCTTACCCGCCATAGCGATATCCCGGCGTTGCGCGCCTACCAGCGTAGACACTGCCGGAAGTTCTTGTTTCGGCAACTGTCCATGTCCTTCCCAGCGACCAAATGTTTGCTCAAGCATGCCAATCACCGCCTGTGGCTCCACATCGCCGACGACGGCAATTGTTGTGGCGGCTGGGTTGAACAGGCGATGAAAGTTGGCCAGATCGTCGCGTGTTATGCCTTGTACTGATTGTGGCGTGCCGCTACTCAGGCGGCTGTACGGGTGCTCCGGCGGGAACATGATTTCGCGAACAGCGCGCGATGCTTGATAGCGGGTTTCCTGTTCGCTTTCGCGCAGGCCCATGAGAAACTGACCGCGCATCCGTTCCACTTCTTCCGCCGGAAAGGTCGGGCTGCTCAGCATGTCGGAAAGGATTTCTAGCACCAGCGGCAGATCTTCCGTTAACGAACGACCTGAGAAGCCGCTGGTGTGGACGCCGCCACCTGCGCGCACGCTCGCACCGCGCTCCTCGGTGTCCTCAGCGATCTGCTGAAACGAGCGCTCGGTTGTACCGCGGATGAGCGCCGCGCCGGTGAATACGGCCAGGCCGTTCTTTTCGGCTGGCTCGTTTATCGCGCCGACCTGCACGTTGCCGCGCACACTCACGGTTGGGCTGGTCGGATTCCGCTGAATCAGCGCGACCATGCCGTTTGGCAATACATGGCGCATCGCTGTTGTGATCGCATCGCTTCGAGATGATTGTGACATATCTGCTCCGTACGTAACCACGATGATACAAAGACACGAAGATACAGATTCGCCTTGGTGCCTTTGTTTCCTGGTGGCTAATTTTCTTCTGTTGGAATAAAGTAGCCGACCGTGCGATTGTTCTCGACAAGATAGGTTTGCGCGACACGCTGCACATCGGCAGCGGTCACAGCGCTGAGTTCATCTAGCAACGTGTCGGGCCGCTTGTAGCTGTCGAGCATTTCCCACATGCCGAGTTGCATCGCCTGATTCGTCACGCTTTCGCCCGAATAGGCCACCTGTGCGCGCGCTTGCTTGATAACCTTTGCCATCTCGGCCTCGGTCACGCCATCCTGCTGCACCTTTTCCACCTCGGCCAGCAGTGCCCGCTCGATCTCGTCAGCTGTGTGACCGTCGTTTACCGTCGCGTCGAAGTCGAACAGAAATGGGTCGATAGTGGCACGGTAGCCGCTGCCTGCATATGCGGCGAGCTGTGTTTCAACCAGCGCCCGGTAGATGCGCGCGCTGCGATTGGTCTGCCCGCCACCGCCGAGACCCATCGACTTCGCACCTGACAGAATGGCATCGAGAATGACCAGCGGAGCAAAATCCTCGTTGCGGCAGTTCGGCGCATGAAAGCTGATCTGCACGTATTGCGCGGGGCCGGGCCGCCGAATCATAACGCGCCGTTCGCCCTGCTGCGGCGGTTCTTCGGAGCGTACCGCAGGAATAGCGGGGCCGGTCGGCAGACTGCCGAAGTAGCTCTCCACCTTGTGGAGCATCGCGTCAGTCTCAAAATCGCCCACCAGCACCAACACTGCATTGTTTGGCATGTAATAGGTCTGATAATGAGTGTAGAGTTCGTCGCGGGTGATTGCCAGCAGATCACTTTTCCAGCCAATTACCTCGTTGCGATAGGGATGGATCTGGAACGTCGCTGCCATCATGGCCTCGCTCAGCCACCACTCCGGATCGTTTTCATGGCCTTCGCGCTCAGAAATAATGACCGTACGCTCGCTGTCTACTTCGTCCGGGTCGAACAGCGAGTTCACCATGCGATCTGACTCGATTTGCAAGCCAAGCTCGATCCGGTCGGACGGCAGCGTCTCATAGTAGGCCGTGTAATCATACGACGTAAAGCCGTTGAAGGTGCCGCCGTTGCGCGCAATCAGCCGGTCCATTGCGCCTTTGGGAATATTAGGCGTACCTTTAAAGAGCATATGCTCAACCCAATGCGAAATGCCGGTGGTGCCCGGCGTCTCGTTGCGCGCGCCCACACGGTACCACACCCAGCACGTCGCTACCGGAGCTGCCCGCATTTCACGCAAAAGCACCAGCATACCATTTTGCAAGGTATGAGCAATTGTTTTCAATCAAGCCCTCTCATTCTATCTATGCTTCAAGCAAACCAACATGATCAATTTGGACACAGTGTCCAAGCCCATTCTTACACAGCAGTTATGAACATTGAGAAATTATTCGGGTACCCCGCTCACCATTCGTTGAAACGAACGGCTCGTGGCGCTCAAACCCGCGTTGCGGGTTTCGCACGATGTAGCCGTCGGTTTTCAACCGATGGCGCGTCAAACCCAATTATTTTGGAAACCTTCATTACTGCTGCTCATTTTCATCATTCTGCTCAATTAAGACGCTATGTGCATAGAGTGGCCAGCGCGGCTCAGCGCGCAAACTTTCGCCGAGTGCCACAAGATCTGCGCTGCCATCAGCAATCACGCTGTCGGCGAGCTCCGGATCAGCCAGCAACCCGCCAACCATCACCGGCACATCGACCACTGACTTGATAGCGGCGGCGAGCGGCACGCACCACCCGGGAAAGCGAGCCAGCGGTGTGTTACCATCTGTCTCGCAGCCAATCTCCAGAAGCCGAACGCCTGCACCTGCGAGCCGCTTGGCAATTACCCGCGCATCTTGCAGCGAAAGCCCGCTCGTCGATGATTCGCCAACGTTGATTCGCACACTAATAATCAGACGCTTGCCCAATCGCTTTGTGATACCTTCAACTACTTCGAGTAGAAGTTGTATACGACTGGTGTTCCGGTGACCATATGTATCACTGTGCGGCTGCATGGTTTGTGAAATGAGTTGATCAAACGGGCCACCATCTGCACATGATAACATCAGGCCATCAGCACCTGTGGCATGAACACGCATTGCCGCTGCTATCCACGCATCCGCGACTGCACGCAAACTATCTTCAGCAAGGCCAACCACTGTTAGTGGCTGATCGAGCATGACGAGTACGTGAGTGCCATGGTCATGTAGGGAATGTACACACTGGCGAAAAGATGGAATTAGTACATCATCATACAATCCTACATGTGGTTGTGCCGTGTCTGGGGCAACCACATACACTGGTTCGAAAATAACCAGTCCCACTCCGCCGCGTGCGCGCTCAACATAGTATGCACAGAGATCATCGTGCATGAAGCCATCAACCGACGCATGCCCGCTCGAAGTCGCCGTCATAACAATACGATTTGATAAACGTATGTTGCCAATTGTAAGTGGATGAAAGAGGTGCATAGCTGCCGCCTTAGATATGGCTTTGCATATTTGAATTATAGCGAACGTATGCGTTCGGAGCAAGGCGCGGAAATGCTCACAAAAAAATGCTCACAAAAAGATGTTTGACAAGTTCACAGAGCCATGGTACAGTATCGCCTGTCGCGCTTCCGGAAGGAAGTATGACAAACGCCGGAAGTATCGTTTCAGAACGATACGGCACAATCACTCGGAAATAGAGCATTTGACAAGTTCGAGAGGTTGTAGTAATATACCTGAGTTAGCAATTGAATTGAATGTTTCACTGCCTGGCAGTAAACAAAACAATTGATTTCTAGGAGGCCACTGGCCACCAGGTTTCCTTAGTGAGGAGCCTGGGTTTTTTATCGCCTTGGTACGTGCGGTTCGGTAGTACGAAGCTCTATCGAACGGTGAAGAACTAAACGCGCGAAGCTTGCGCTAACTGATAGCAGATTGCTGCTTGACACGTTGGCGGGGCTGTGGTAGTATAGCTGAGTTGCGTTGTTGTCCACCTTCTTTGAAGGAATGTTAGACAACGCAGCGCAGATAGTGGAGTAGGTGGTTGACTTGCGTAGTCACCATGCTCCTTGTACCTTCACAACTGAATCGTGTCGCGTGGGCGTGTCGAACGCCTGCGTCAATCCATTTCGCTGGGCGCAGTACGGTCCGCCGCGCGCGCCCAGCCACAGCATGAAGAGTTTGATCCTGGCTCAGGACGAACGCTGGCGGCGTGCTTAATGCATGCAAGTCGCACGGGCGGCCTTCGGGTCGCCAGTGGCGCACGGCTGAGTAACACGTGGGGATGTGCCGGTTCGTGGGGGATAACGCGGCGAAAGTCGCGCTAATCCCGCATACGCTCCCTCGGGAGGAAAGCCACACGGCGCGGACCGAGCACCCTGCGGCCCATCAGGTCGTTGGTGGGGTAATGGCCCACCAAGCCGATGACGGGTAGCTGGTCTGTGAGGACGACCAGCCAGACTGGGACTGAGATACGGCCCAGACTCCTACGGGAGGCAGCAGCAAGGAATTTTCGGCAATGGGCGCAAGCCTGACCGAGCAACGCCGCGTGCCGGATGACGGCCTTCGGGTTGTAAACGGCTTTTGGTGGGGATGACAATCGACAGTACCCGCCGAATAAGCCTCGGCTAACTCTGTGCCAGCAGCCGCGGTAAGACAGAGGAGGCAAGCGTTGTCCGGATTTACTGGGCGTAAAGCGTCCGCAGGTGGCACGTTAAGTGGGGTGTGAAAGCGGGTGGCTTAACTGCCCGAGGCCATCCCAAACTGGCGCGCTGGAGCCGGGCAGAGGGTGACGGAATTGCCGGTGTAGTGGTGAAATGCGTAGAGATCGGCAGGAAGACCAAGGGGGAAGCCAGTCACCTGGGCCCGTGCTGACACTCATGGACGACCGCGTGGGGAGCAAACCGGATTAGATACCCGGGTAGTCCACGCCGTAAACGATGTACGCTCGGCGTTTGGTGGTGCATCCGCACCGCTGGGCGCCTCAGCTAACGCATAAGCGTACCGCCTGGGAACTACGAGCGCAAGCTTAAAACTCAAAGGAATTGACGGGGGCCCGCACAAGCAGCGGAGCGTGTGGTTTAATTCGACGCAACACGCAGAACCTTACCCAGATTTGACATGTGTCTGCAAGCCCGTGAAAGCGGGTCGCCTTTGAGGGTGACACACAGATGCTGCATGGCTGTCGTCAGCTCGTGTCGTGAGATGTTGGGTTAAGTCCCGCAACGAGCGCAACCCCTACGGCTAGTTATATGTGTCTAGCCGGACTGCCCATTCGGGAGGAAGGCGGGGATGACGTCAAGTCCGCATGGCTCTTACATCTGGGGCTACACACACGCTACAATGGAACGGCCAGTGCGCTGCCACGGCGCAAGCCGGCGCTAATCGCCAAACCGTTCCTCAGTGCAGATCGGGGGCTGCAACTCGCCCCCGTGAAGGCGGAGTTGCTAGTAACCGCGTATCAGCGATGGCGCGGTGAATACGTACCCGGGCCTTGTACACACCGCCCGTCACGTCATGGGAGTGGGCAACGCTTGAAGTCCGTGTGCTAACCGGGTTACCGGAGGCAGCGGCCGAGGGCGGGGTTCGCGACTGGGACGAAGTCGTAACAAGGTAGCCGTACCGGAAGGTGCGGCTGGATCACCTCCTTTCTAGGGAGACGCACCCGTAAGGCGTTCGAGCTAGCCGTCCTCGCGACACGATTCAGGGGTGAAGGCCCTTGCCCCGTTCCTTGTGAACGGGCCAATGCACCTTTCCAAGTACAGATCATCACAAGCAGACATGTATAGCTGTCGCCCGCGCGGGGTCTCTGCGCGCCGGCGACAGCCGACCCGCCGCGCTGTGCGGCTGGGTCAGGGAAGACAGAATGAGCCAACGGTGGATGCCTCGGCGCGTCGTGCCGAAGAAGGACGTGGCATCGCTGCGATAAGGGTGGGGGAGGCGCGAGCAACCCGTGATCCCACCATTTCCGAATGGGGCAACCCAACCAGCCTGCGCTGGTTACCGTCCATGGGACGGAGGGTACCTGGGGAACTGAAACATCTCAGTACCCGGAGGAACAAGAATCACTCCCGTAGTAGTGGCGAGCGAACCGGGAGCCAGCCTAAACCACCTACGTGCCAAGCGTGCAGGCGTTGCGTAGGTGGGGTTGGAAGTCCGCACATGTCCCGGCTGCATTCCGGGGCCGTGGGGTTTGGTGGATACCCGAAGCGTATTGGAACATCGCACCAGAGCGGGTGAGAGTCCCGTAGGTGACGTCCAGCAAACCCGCGCGTGCGTGAACTTAAGTAGCACCCCACACGTGCAACGGGGTGTGAAGCAGGGCCGCCCACGGCCCAAGGCGCCATACACGACGTGACCGATAGCGCAGAGTACCGTGAGGGAACGGTGAAAAGTACCCCGGCGAGGGGAGTGAAACGAATCCTGAAACCGTTGGCTTCCATGCAGTCGAAGGGCGAGGCTCGCTTTGCGAGCCGCCTGACGGCGTGCCTTTTGGAGCATGATCCGGCGAGTTACCCGGTGTGGCAGGTTAAGCCAGTGATAGGTGGAGCCACAGCGAAAGCGAGTGTGCAGAGCGCGTCAGGTCGCACCGGGTAGACCCGAAACCACGTGAGCTAGCCATGGGCAGGCTGAAGCGACCGTAACAGGTCGTGGAGGGCCGCACCGGTGTCCGTTGCAAAGGGCTCGGATGACCTGTGGCTAGGGGTGAAATGCCAATCGAACGTGGAGATAGCTGGTTCTCCCCGAAATGCATTGAGGTGCAGCCCGGGGTCAGGACCGGTCGTGGAGGTAGAGCACTGTTGTTGTGCGGGGGCTTCACCGCCTACCAAGCGACGGCAAACTCCGAATGCCACGACCGGGACCCCGGAGTGAGACGGCGAGTGCGAACATCCGTCGTCAAGAGGGAAACAACCCAGACCTGCAGCTAAGGCCCCCAAATCCACGCTGAGTGGCAAAGGATGTCGCGGTGCTCAGACAACCAGGAGGTTGGCTTAGAAGCAGCCACCCTTGAAAGAGTGCGTAACAGCTCACTGGTCGAGTGCCACGGCGCCGATAATCCAACGGGGCAAAGCGTGGTGCCGAAGCTCAGGCAGCAGTTTCGACTGCTGGGTAGGGGAGCGTTGTGTGCGGCGCGAAGCGGCAGCGGAAGCCAGCCGTGGACTGCACACAAGAGCGAATGCCGGAACGAGTAACAGAGAAGTGGGGTGCGAACCCCCACCACCGGAAGCCTCAGGGTTCCGCCGCACGGGTGATCCGCGGCGGGTTAGTCGGGCCTAAGGGGCACCTTCACAGGTGACCACCGATGGACAACAGGGAGATAGTCCTGTACCACGCACGTTCCGTTTGACGAATGCCGGATGCGGGCGGGTAGATTGAGCGGCGAGACGAGCGCCGTCCAAGCTGGTAGGGAGATGCTGGCTGAAATCCCAGCATTGTTGACCGAGAAGCAAGTGCGAGCGGGGGTGGCAACACCCACCGCGAGTCGATTGACCCCAGACCGTCGAGAAAGGCCGGCTACGGAGGAACCGCGTGCCCGTACCGCAAACCGACACAGGTAGGCTGGCAGAGTATGCTAAGGTGGACGAGTGATCCCTGGTTAAGGAACTCGGCAAATTACGCGCGTACCTTCGGAAGAAGCGCGACTGCAGGCCGTGACCCACGCACGTGGCGAGCGGCAGGCAGTGACACAAACCAGGCCCAGGCGACTGGATAACAGAACCATAGGTCCCTGCTGAAGTCGTAAGACGACGTATAGGGGCTGATGCCTGCCCAGTGCCGGAAGGTTAAGGGGAGCGGTGCAAGCTGTGAACCGAAGCCCCGGTGAACGGCGGCTGTAACTATAACAGTCCTAAGGTAGCGAAATTCCTTGTCGGGTAAGTTCCGACCCGCACGAAAGGCATCACGATCTGGGCAGTGTCTCGACCAGGGGCTCGGTGAAACTGCGATACCGGTCAAGACGCCGGTAACTCCGCGCAGGACAAAAAGACCCCGTGGAGCTTTACTACAACTTGCCATTGTGTGCTGGGCGTGGATGCGTAGGATAGGTGGGAGCCTTTGAACCGGCCCTTGCGGGGGCCGGGGAGGCAGCGGTGAAATACCACTCTTCCACGCTTTGCCCACTCACCCGAGCAAATCGGGGACCGTGGCTGGTGGGTAGTTTGACTGGGGCGGTCGCCTCCCAAAGTGTAACGGAGGCGCGCAATGGTCCCCTCACGCGGGATGGCAACCCGCGGGCGAGTGCAAAGGCACAAGGGGGCTTGACTGCAAGGGAAACACCCCGCGCAGGGACGAAAGTCGGCCTTAGTGACCCTACGGCTCGGAGTGGAACGGCCGTAGATTAACGGATAAAAGCTACCCCGGGGATAACAGGCTGATCCTGCCCAAGCGTTCACAGCGACGGCAGGGTTTGGCACCTCGATGTCGGCTCGTCGCATCCTGGGGCTGGAGTCGGTCCCAAGGGTTGGGCTGTTCGCCCATTAAAGCGGCACGCGAGCTGGGTTCAGAACGTCGTGAGACAGTTCGGTCTCTATCCGCGCGGAGCGCTTAGGGGGTTGCGAGGAGCTGCGCTCAGTACGAGAGGACCGGCGTGGACGGCCCGCTGGTGGAGGAGTTGTCGGGCGACCGGCAGGCTCCGTAGCTATGGTCGGGAGCAAGAACCGCTGAAAGCATCTAAGTGGGAAATGCACCTCAAGATGAGCCCCCTCACTATGAGACGATAGGTAAGGCCCCCCGGAGATGACGGGGAACGCGACCAGCGCTGGCAGCCGGGTGACCGGTGGAGGCGACTGGGGCGCATGGCCGAGGGCTTCCCTGGCCCTGCCGGACGCCGCGGGCGGGCGGCAGGCGGATATGGCTGCGCGTGATGATCGGTACCCCCCTGTCCAGTGGCGTGCGTGGAGCGCGGTGGTCCCACCCTGACCCATCCCGAACCAGGTCGTGAAACACCGCAGCGCCGCAGGTACTGCCGGCAACCCGGTGGGAGACAAGGTCCGCGCGCCCACCCTTAGCGCGGCGTGGAGCAGTGGCAGCTCGTCGGGCTCATAACCCGAAGGTCGATGGTTCGAATCCATCCGCCGCTACCAGCCCTGTGGACAACCAAATCAAAACAGCATTCGAGGATATTCTCGAATGCTGTTTTGGTATTTCTCCCTTTATGCATCTGCGACGAACAGCATATTTTAAATGTGTTGGTGTCAGGCCTGTGTGCTATACGCGCTTTCCTTGGCTGTGTGGTGTACTCCTTACATGGCTTCGAGTATATGGTATGGCACTGCTCGACGTTGCTACGTAGCGTTGCTACGACTTGGAGATCGACTTTGAAGATATGCAACTCATGCTTATGGCAGTTAAGCGGAGAATAACGCCGCGCTGGTTACAGCAGCATGCGAGTGAGCGAATTCACGAGGGTTGGGAGAGCATCCCATTGGCAATCAGTTCATAATCGGCCTGCGGATATCGGAACATGCCCCAATGAAACGGGTAGCCCCAGCGCTGCTTGTCCTTGATAAACGAAAGCTGCGGAATAATCGGCAGGATCGACACCTCGCGGCAATTCCGAAACGTCACGTTGCGGCGGAATGGCTCAAAGCCATTGCCCATGTTGGCCTGGTACACGTCGCCATCAGCAACTTCGCCGATGGCCGTGAAACGCTGGCAGGTTGTATCTTCACCATAAGTTGCCCTGGAAGAGTAGAAAACGATGTTGTCGCCTGGCTGCATCCGTTGCAACGGCGCGGCTTTACCATGGTTGGCTTGCGTGAATCCACCTTCGACGCCGCGCTGCACATGGTCCCGCGATGTAACAATGATCCAGTAGCGTTTTGGCATGATCTACCTCTCTGTGATACTATATCATCAGCTTCCTTATATTATATCAGTACACTGATAAAAAGACAAGCTATGTATAACACTTTAAGTGACCAAATTGGTTATGAATTAAAGCGAGTCCGGCATGCATTACGCTTGAAAATGGATGAATCTCTGCACGAACTTGAGATGACTGCGCCGCAGTACGCAGCGTTGAGCATGCTGGAGGATGAACCAGGCTTATCGAATGCGGCGCTCGCACGGCGCTGCTTTGTCACACCTCAAACTATGAACGCCATCGTAATGCAACTAGAAGCGAGTGGCATGGTCAAGCGGCGGCAACACCCGGAGCATGGCCGCATTTTGCAGACAATGCTGACTGCCGCAGGGCAGCAGAGCGTGCAGCAGGCGCACCAACTTGTTAGACAGATTACGTCGCGCATGGTTGCGAAGATGGAAGAAGCACAGCAACAGCAATTCTTAGCATGGCTGTGGGCATGCAGCGCCGCACTGGATGAGTAGCCGATCCACTTCCTTCACTACGTGTTTCCGAATTACTCAGGATGCTGGTTTCGATAAACATGAGCCATATAGTCATCGCTGGATTAATCGTGTAACTTAGTTTACAGATGACGCAAAGCGGATGATGGCTTGCGCCCGGTCGGCCACCTGGAGCTTATTGACGATGTTCGAGATGTGATTCTGGACGGTTTTCATGCTCAATATCAGCCGGTTTGTAATAGCGGCGTTGTTTTCGTTGCGGTCGGCGATCAGGATTCGAATCGTCATATGCTCTCCCTATTAAACGGCAGCCAAGCGCACAACGTGGTGCCCTGCCCCGGCGCGCTAGTAATCGTCTAGTCGCCATTTAGTTCCTCGACCCGCTCGCGCATCGCCGTCAGCCCCACGCCGTCCCGCAATATGATCTGGAAGGCGATATACAAGGACGTTCGGTTGGCGGTCGGGGCGAAAGGCGTCCATTCCTATCACTTCGGCGTTGATATCGTGCATGGTGGGCAAGCTCAGGCCGCCAGAAATCTTGATGGCGTAGTTGATTGCGCCAGTCTCTACGTTCGAAATGCCACCAATGAAATGCCACCAATAATTAATCAAACGACGAGTATCAGGCGACATGCAATTGTGACTCCGCGTGTATTGGGCATGCAAACGATGCTGCTAACCATATGCCAATACGGAAGCCGCTATATCATTTTGTTGCGTATACAAGCCCAAAAGTACTGTAGACGTACTGCATGATATAGCGTATACTAGCGAATATATCCAGGAAGATATGCGTCCAATACGTTGTTCATTGTAGAGCGTAGAGTGAAAAGTCCACTCTATGTAAGGAGTTTGCATGAAGAACACGTTCGTGGAAATCTTTTTCGCAGTGGCCGGGATCGCCCTGCTTGTAACAGCGATGGTTTATGCTCCAGTGCAGCCGAGTTATGCTGCGCCAGCCTTAGCTATTACCGGCACGGCAACGGAGCCGCCCACCAACACACCTGTGCCGCCGACCGACACGCCTGTGCCGCCAACTAATACGCCCGTCCCCCCCACCAATACGCCTATTGGCCCAACGAACACTGCCATCCCGCCGACCGATACGCCTGTGCCGCCGACCGATACGCCTGTGCCACCTACGCGTCCGCCGAGCAGAGGTAGAGATAAGACACCTACCCCCACGGCCACAATAACGCCAACGCTGACTCCAGAGCCGCCCACCAACACGCCGGAGCCAGCGACACCCGTGCCGCCAACTCCAACCCGCATCCCGGCGCTGCTGCCGAACACTGGCGCGGGTGATGGTGGCTCGTCGGGCACATCGTTGCCACTGGTGGCGCTTGGCCTCGGCGCGATCAGTGTGAGTGCGCTGCTGCACCTGCGGCGGCGACGCGCTGCATAGTTAGCTTGTTGAACGATAGCCGGTATGAGCGGATGGGCATGCTGTTCTTTAGACAGCGCTCATCCGCTTATGTGTCTCTTGCAGGTACAATAAAAATGAAACTATTTTGGGTAAAATAACGAAATACATAAAAGCTATACTGTGATTAACGTTCGTATTTCACCTTCACCACTATGAGATGCCATGATGATGCTTCGTTCGTTTATTGTCTTCTTTGTTGTTGCTCCGATTATTTCTTTTTGCATGCCACGGTCGGCGGCTGCTCAGCCCGTTCAGCCGTTGCACGTAACACCGCAAGCTGGAGGTGTCGCGATCTCGTGGAGCGGTACGGTGTCTGTTGATCGCGCGGGCGCGCCGCAGGTGTCAGGATGGAGAGCACAAAGTCTCAACGGCATGGTGACACCGGTGCAGTTCGTCGCGTTGCGCGCGCCAGACGGCATTCAGATCGTGCCGCGCATCGAGCAGTTGTCGAGCCAGCCATGGCGCGGGTCGATCAGTCATGCTCAAACGATCACGCCGCGCCCGCTCGGCGGCGAGGAACGGCCCGATCTTGCGACGAATCGGTCTAACCTGCCCAATTCGCCAGTGATGCTCGTGCGCGAGGGGCATGTGCGCGGCGTGCGGGTGGTGGTGCTGGCAATTAGCCCGCTGTTTGAGCAAAATAGCGTTGTGCATGCCGCAACCAGCCTGCGTGTCTCTGTTCCTGGTGTATCGCTCCTGACCCAGAGCGCGTCGGATTTGTTGTCCTCCTCTGCTCCGTTCATCGCCAACGCCGCGCCGCCCACCAATCCATCGGCGGCGATGCAGGCGTGGACGATTCGCGTGACCCAGGCAGGCATGCAGGAATTATCAGTAGCTTCACTGTCCGCCAGTGGCGTCGATTTGAGAGATCCAGCACAGCTGCACCTGCGTAGAACGGGCCAGGAAGTGAGCATGGAGGAGGTGCGGGACAGCAGCGGCGCACTCGTCGCGTTGCGCTTCTACGCTGCCACGCCCGGCGACCGCTGGAATGCCGCCGACATCTATTGGCTGACGTTTGAGGCCACGCCCGGCAGCCGCATGAGCACGCGTGATGTAACGGTTGGCAGCGCGCCGGTGCAAACCACGGCGTTAGAGCGCGGCACATGGCGGGAAAGCAGGTTGTACAATTCGTCGCTACCAGGGCCAAGTGGTGATCACTGGTTTTCTGCCGACCTCAAGACCGGTCCAGACCAGCCTGCCGCTCAGTTCTCCGCGACACTGACGCCGACACTGCCGCTAGCGAGCGGAACCACAACGCTGACCGTGAACGGCGTGGCGTATACCAGCAGCCAGCACCAGTTGCAGGTATCAATGGGCAGCACACAAGCTAGCGCTACTTGGACTGGTACCGGCAACTGGACGAAGGTATTGACATTCTCAGATAATGTGGTGAAGATAGGTGGCGCGCTTGTGCCAGGCGCTGTCTATGATGGCGTCGAGCTAGACAACATATCCTGGGAGCGGCCAGTAGTGCTTGATTTCGGCGGGCGTGGCGCGCAGTTCGTGGGTCTCGCTGGCACGTGGCGTTACCAGATGACGAACATGCCCGCTGGTGCTGCGCTGTATGATGTTGGCAACCCGCTTGCGCCCGTGCGGCTGACACTGCCCGCCAGCGCCACGCAGTTCCAGGATGGCCCAGATCAGCACACCTACGTCCTGACTGGCCATGGCACGCTGCGAACGCCCACAATCACCGCGCAAACGCCTGTTGATCTCAGCGCACCCCTCAACAATGACGTGCTGTATATTGCGCCTGCTGTGTTTCATAGCGCGCTTGCTCCGCTTGTTGCGCGCCGGGAAGCACAGGGCCATGCCGTCCGCGTTGTCGACGTGCAGGCGATCTACAATGCGTGGAGCTACGGGCAGGTTTCACCCGAAGCGATTCGCTCGTTCTTACGCTACGCTGCATCAACGTGGAGCCGCGCACCCATGGCGGTGATGCTGGTCGGCGATGGCACATCCGACCCGCTGAACTACACTCGCCGCGACAACACGAATTTTATTCCGCCCTACCTCGCCATGGTCGATCCGTGGATTGGCGAAACGGCGTGCGAAACGTGTTACGCGCAACTCGATGGCGACCAGCCACAGACTGGCTGGAGCGACGATGTCATGCCGGATCTCATGCTCGGGCGGCTGCCGGTCAAGAGTGCGGACGAGCTTGCGGCAGTCGTTGCCAAAATTATCAGCTATGAGACCGTGACGAGCGGCCAGTTCTGGCAATCGCGGAACGTCTATGTTGCAGACAACGCCGATCAGGCTGGCGATTTTGCGGCCTTTGCCGATGCCAGCGCGGCGCTCCAGCCTGCTGGCGTCTCAATCGACCGCATTTATTACGATCCAAACGGCAGCACCGGGCGCATTGCCGATCCGCTCGTCGCGCATCAGCAGGCCATGGCGGCAGTCGACAGCGGCGCAGGTCTGGTCAACTACGTTGGGCATGGCAATCAATTTCAGTGGGCTGTGACCGGGCCACCGCTCCAATCTGGCGAGCCAGACAACGAGCAATTCCTGCTTAATTCCAACGACGCGGGTAATCTCACGAACAGCAATAAGTTGGCGATTGTGCTGGAAATGACATGCCTGACCAGCTCATTTCAGGTGCCAGCCTATAGCGGCACGTCGATCGGCGAGCGATTCGTGGTCAATCCGAATGGCGGCGCAGCGGCGGTGTGGGGGCCGACCGGCTACGGCGTCGAGCATGGTCATGACGCTTTGCAGTCTGGTTTCTATGGGGCGCTGTGGGGAGGAGACGACCGGCGGCTTGGCACGCTCACAACAGCGGGTTATCTCAAGCTATTTGGGAGCGGCAGCTTTCCAGAAACCATCCGCACCTACGTGCTGCTCGGCGATCCCTTGACGTCGGCGCAGGTGGGCACGGGCATGCGCTTGCACCTGCCGTTGATTTAAGGAAGATAGCGCGTTTCCGATCAACCTGAATCTTCCATCGATTTCAACAGTCTATGGGAGATTCAGGTTTTCCTCAGAATTATTTTGTGATCAGCGGCAATAGCACGCGCGTCCGATCGAACACTGGCAACGGCGTCGTAGTTGTCGTGCCGGGCAGCGTAGTTGCTGTCGGCGTGCCAGGCAGCGATGTGGTAGTTGGTGTACCGGGTTGTGGAGTGGTAGATGTCGGTGTGGACGTCGTAGTTGGTACGAGTTCGAACGCGCCCATGTCGCAGCGCGGCCCTTGCGGACGTGTCACGCCGCGCTCATCAGTTACCAGGCAGCCAGATGGCGCGCCGCTGTCGATCGCCGGGCTGCCGGGTAGCAGCGCATGCGTTTGGATCGTCGCGCTGTTCAGTGCAAGCGCGTCGAGCATCGGATTGGTATTGCGCAGATCGCCGGTTGCACTGAAACCACACGTGTTGCCGCTATCGAGATTGTAGCCCAACGATGTCACCGTGCCGCTACAATTCGTCCCACCTACAGCATCTTCGCTCTGCGCTACAATGCTGTTGGTGAATGTGATGGTTCCGCTGCTATGTACGGCACTGCCAGCAGGCCCCACATTGTTTACCATGGTCACACTGTTGGCGTTGATTTTGCCGCCGTTGAAGATGCCGCCACCCACCTGATCTATTCGTGTGTTACTTGCGCTATTTCCGCTGAGTGTGTTGTTAAGCAGCGTGAGCATGCCAAGATTAAAGATGCCACCACCTTGTGAGGCCGTATTATTGCTGAGCGTGCTGTTTTCCATAATGACAGCCGCGTCGCCGTCGACAGCGACACCACCGCCGTACACTGCTGTGTTGTCATCGAGTGTACTGTTCTGCAATGCTAATGTTCCACTACCCTGCTGGATCGCTCCGCCAGCAACTGCATGGTTGTGCTTCAGCAAACTACCCGTGATTGTCAGCGCTTGGTCGTTTGTGATCGCGCCGCCGCTGCTTTGCGCAACATCATCAGAAAATGACGAATTTATCACCTGCATCGTACCAGCATTCCAGATCGCGCCACCGTTGCTTGCCCCAAGTGACTTAAATATGCTGTTCTTTACTGTAACCGTGCCTGTAGCGGCGTTAAAGATGCCGCCTCCATTCGAGTCAGTCGTACTCCCGGTGATCTGGTCGTTGTTCATGATTAATGTGCCACGATTGTAGATTGTGCCGCCGTTGGTGCTCGCTTTGCCATTTTGCATGATCAGATTGTCAAGTGTGACGGTGGCGGTGTACACGTCGAAGATGCGGTCGATCTGCGCGGCATCAATGATCACCGTGGCGGTTGGCACGCCGCTAATCGTCAGGTCGTGGGTGATGTCTAGATCACCCTTCGCTGCCTGTTCGTCCGCGCCAGCAATTGATAGTGTGTAGGTGCCACCGAGCATGGTAATGGTGTCCGCACCATCCGAGGCATTGGCCTGCTGTACCGCCGCACGGAGCGTGCATGTGTTCTCAGTTGTGGCGCATACGTTATCCGCCAGATTTGCGTCAGGCATATCGGCGGTGCTGTTCACCTCAAAGGCGGGCCGGGTTTGCTGCGCCACCGTATGGCTGGCCGCCATGCAAAACAGCGCCAGCGGGACAGCCAGCATGCCCATTGCAATTCCCACGCGTAGTCGGTGTGATATGGCGCATGGTTGAGCTATCCGAGTCATCGAGTGTTTCCTTTTTATTCGAGAATCGAGGCACAGATACTCAATAAATCCTATGCTTCGTAGTAGAGTTGTAAAAAGAAATCGCCTCTATTAGTATACCGCTGATCGAATTGAGCATTGCCAGATTGCTGGCCTTCTGTCAAAACTGATATGTCTAAGCAGTGCGGTGTGACATGCACAGTGCGCATTTTCCTGGTGGCAGAAATAGCGCGTTGTTGGCATGCATGCTGGAGAGTGGCGCACAACGCTTGAGATTAAGCATTGTCATGCGAAGGGAAAATCAATGATCATGAAGAAGCGACGTTTACCGATCCTCAGACAAGAGCGATGGATGAGTGAAGCGTGTATGTACAGTGAAAGCGAGGATCGGTAAACGTTACGTCCTATTGTAGAGAGAAATGGTGAACTTTGGGTGACAAACGCACAAAACCTTTATGAAACTTTTTACATCATGTGGCTTGTCGCCATTGGTTTGTCATCTCAACCACGGTCGCGTAGCGCTGCCGCAGTTCCTCCAGCCCCTCGTCGGTGACCTCCTTCATGTTGCGGTACACCTGCTTGTCGAGCATGCGGCTTTTGTCGCCGCCCGGCCAGATCCGCCACGAATTGTTGTCGATCACGTCCGCGACCAGCAGGTTACCTGCCGCATCATGCCCAAACTCGATCTTGAGATCGACCAGCGTCACGTCCTGCGCGGCCCAGGCTTGCTCCAGCACGTCAAACACGCGGCGGCCCTGCTCAGTCATCTGCTGCACGTCAGCGGCGGTAGCAATGCCCTGCGCGGCGATCTCCTCACCGCTGATCTGTGGGTCGTGGCGGGCGTCGTCCTTGAGAAAAAACTCAACCAGCGGCGGATCGAAGCGCTGGCCTTCGGTCGCGTCGGGATGACGGCGCAGGAACGAGCCGGTCGCCATGCGGCGCTGTACGACCTCAATGGGAATCATGGTGCAGCGCCGCACCACCATCGTCGTCGCATCTGGCGCGTTGACAAAATGAGTCGGGATGCCCGCGCGATTCAGCAAGGTGAACACATTCGCGGTGGTCTGGCCGCTCAGCGCGCCCTTGCCTGCGATGACATTGCGGCGCGCACCGTCACCCGCGCTGATGTTATCTTTGTGCTGCACAATCGCGAGCGTCGCATCATTGGGGTGGGCATAAACAATTTTGGTCTTGCCTTCCGCAAGCTGTGATCCGAGGTTCATCGTGTGTTCCTCCATGTTCTTCACACAATCTGGACGCCTGCATGATTTGTCACGGTACCTACCAATCGTAACCCCGGCACAACATGCTGTGCTGCCTCCGTAGCGGCTGCTGGCACAACGCTCAGCATGCCAAGGCCCATGTCGAGCGTGTGGAACGCTTCTCGCTCGTCGAGCTTGCCATCGCGGATGAGCAACTCGAAAATCGGCGGCACGTCCCACGATTCGCGGCGGATGAGCGCGCCCGTACCATCCGGCAGCACGCGCGGCAAGTTGTCGTAAACGCCACCGCCGGTGATGTGTGCCAGCCCATGAAGTGGCACGCCCGCCGATTGGAGCGCCGTGATCTCGGCGAGGTAGGAGCGGTGAACTTGAAGCAGCGCCTCGCCAATCGTCTGCCCCCCGAGTTCCTGCGGACGTTCATTGTAGCGATTACCGAACACGCGCCGCGCCAGCGAATAGCCGTTAGTGTGCAGTCCGCTGGATGGCAGCGCCAGAATAGCATCACCCGCCACAACATCATACGGCAGCATGCGCGCCCGATCAACCACGCCGACAATCGTGCCTGCCAAGTCGAACGCGCCGTCGTGGTACACGTCCGGCATTTCGGCGGTTTCGCCGCCCAGCAGCGCGCAGCCCGCTGCACGGCATGCCGCCGCTACCCCGCCGACCAGCGCGGCGACGTGCTGCGCATCTAACTGCGCAGTCGCGATGTAGTCCATGAAAAAGAGCGGGCGCGCACCCTGTACCAGAATGTCGTTGATGCAATGATTGACCAGATCCTGCCCGACAGTGCCATAGCGATCCAGCGCCGCTGCCACCAATGTTTTCGTGCCAACGCCGTCCGTCGAGGCGACCAGCACCGGCTGTTGCTGGTTTTGCATCACCGTGCCGAGATCGAAGCAGCCGCCGAACGCACCCATGCCGGAAAGCACCGCCGCGCTATACGTCGAGCGTACAGCCTCGGCCATGAGGTTATTTGCGCGGGTTGCCTCGGCAATACGGACGCCTGACTCCTCGTAGGTTGGCATACACTCATCCTCCCCTATGACTCTGATCTGCCGACATATGATAAAGTATCGAGCATGGATAAGCAACATGAACGTAAGGCATGGAGAAAAGTCACATAATGTCTCTCCTTTCCCCGCCGCCAGTCACCCGCCCGCTGCGCTTTGCAAGCATAATCGTGCTTGGCGTCATTATCATCGAAACAATCTTTGCAGTGCTGTTCACTGCGATTGCGCCGGATCTCTCGTGGATATTCGTCGGCATCTTGACGGGTGGTATGTTCAGCGTGGTGGCTGCCATGCTACTTACATACTTTGGATGGTGGCGCAAGAGTGGCCTGCTCCGTGGCATCTCGCTACGTAACTTTGGCTTGTTCTGGCCGCTGCTGCTGTATGGTTTACTGCCACTGGCGCAAGGGTTTAAGACCTTTCGCTCTGCAATTGAACTCGGCGTGCTGGTAGGCGTATTCATCGCCTTCTGGAAAATTGCGGTGCTCGGTATGTTTGTAGTCATGTTTCGGCATCGTGGCGTGTGGCGCACGACCATCTACGCCGCGCTGCTGTTCGCAATCATGCATCTCGGTGGCATCCTGATCGGCGCCAACCCGATTACCACCGGCCTGTTGAGTGTCTCATACTTCTTCCTTGGGTTCGCATTTGTGTCGCTGCGGCTACGGACCGGCGTTCTGTGGCCGCAGTGGCTGATTTACACGTTGTTTCTGGTGATTAGTGTGCTGCTCCAGCCCATGCGGGGACTAAGTCTTGTTCCGCCAATTGAGACGCTGACCGGGTTGGTGGTAATCACAGCCATTCTGGCGATTTACGGGGGAATCATGCTTGCCCGCTACCATGCCTCACCTGTTGAGCAGCCGACCGCGACAACACGATAGTTTGCTGTAATAGTTTCGTAAGAACTCTGCAAGGCGCTGCTGCAATACTCACAACATCGACCGGTATACAGAAGGAGTTGTGAGATGATACAGCGGAGTTTTGGAATAGCAGCTTTTACTCTAGTTCTTGTTGCCTGCGGTGCTGTTCAACCGGGCAGCACGCCGACTACTGTCACGCCTCCAGTGGCTGCCGTTATTCCCACCGCCGCACCAACTTCTGCCCGCGCGCCAACTGCCGCGCCTCCCCCAACCTCCATGCCGGCGCCGACAGCAGAGCCAACCGGGAAGTCCGCACCGGAGCTTGTGGGCGGCGGCGCATGGATTAATTCCGAGCCATTGACACTTGCATCGTTGCGCGGCAAGATCGTGCTGATTGATTTTTGGACGTACGGCTGCTACAACTGTACAAACACACTGCCGTATATCAAGCAGTGGTGGAGCACCTATAAAGATCAGGGTCTGGTGATTATCGGAGTGCATACGCCGGAGTTCAGCAGCGAGCGCGTGCTAGAGAATGTGCAGGCCGCTGTCAAGGAGCAGGGCATCACATGGCCGGTGGTTCAGGACAACGATAACGCAATCTGGCATGCCTACGAAAATCATTACTGGCCGCGCTTCTTCCTTATCGATCATCGCGGCCAAATCATCTACGATCACATTGGCGAAGGCGCGTACGCGCAGACCGAACAGCAGATTGCAACGGCGCTGGCGGCGGCGAAATAATAAGCCTCTCAAGCTACACGCGTAAACACCAGGCGTTCACCATGGAACGCCTGGTGTTTTACTACCCCATTTCGCGTTTGCCAGTGGTATAATGCAGCCATCCTACTGACAACGAAGCCTTCCCACCTCTCGTCGTGCCCCGCACTGAAATCTAGGAAGAAACCATGGAACAACGAATTGTTGAATTTATTACCGCCCTGCGCAACGCCGGCGTACGTGTTTCTGTTGCCGAAAGTGCCGACGCGCTGCGGGCCATTGATGCAACGGGCATTGCCGACCGTGATTTTTTCCGTTCGGCCATGCGCACCACACTGGTAAAAGAAGCGAACGATATTCCGACGTTTGAAGAGCTATTTCCGTCCTTTTTTGGTATGGGCACGCCGCCGATGCCCAATCAGGGGCCGGGCAGCGGCAGCATGAGCGAAGAAGAGCGCCAGCAACTCATGCAGGCGCTGGAAGAAATGCTGCGCAACATGACACCTGAACAGCTGCGGCAGATGTTCGAATCGATGATGAGCGGCGAGTCGATGAACAGCCAGGATCTGCGCGACATGGTGCAGGAGTCGATGCAGGGCTCGCCGATGACGAATCCGTTCTATCAGGGGGTGATGACGCGCCGAGCCATGCGCGATATGCAGTTCGACCGCCTGGAAGAACTGCTGCAAGAATTGATGGAAAAGCTGCGCGAGGCGGGCGTCAGCGAAGAGGCGCTCCAGCAGCTTGAGCAGGAAGCGCGCGAAAACATGGAAGCGCTCGGCGAGCAGATCAGCAAGGAGGTCGGCGCGGGCATGGCTCAGCGCGCCGCCGAGGAGCGCCCCAAGCCGCAGCAGATGGACCAGTTAATGGATCGCCCATTCGAGCACATGCGCTATGACGATGTGGAGGAGATGCGCGGCGTCACGAACCGGCTGGCGGCGCAGTTGCGCTCGCGGGCCAGCCTGCGGCAGCGGCGCGGCAACAAGGGCGTGCTGGACGCAAAAAGCACCATTCGTACCAACCTGCGCTTCGGCGGCGTGCCAATGATAGTGCGCCATCGCCGCAAGCACCTCAAGCCTAAGCTGACAGTGATCTGCGACCTTTCGACCTCCATGCGGCCCGTGGCGACGTTCATGCTCCAGATGGTCTACGCATTACAAGATCAGGTCAGCCGCACGCGCTCGTTCGCGTTCATCGAGGACATGGAGGATATTTCGACCGACTTCAAGGACGCGCGGCCGGAAACAGCCATTCAGGAGGTGTTGCAGCGTATGCGACCCGGCTACTACAGCACCGACCTCGGTACGAGTCTGGCGACCTTTGCGCGCGATCACATGGGCGCAGTTGATCGGCGCACGACGGTGATTGTGCTGGGCGATGGCCGTAACAATTACAACGATCCGAATCTGCGCGATTTTGAATACATCAAGCGGCGAGCGCGCAAGCTGATCTGGTTCAATCCAGAAAACCCGCGCATGTGGAATACCGGCGACAGCGACATGCCGAAGTACGTGCCACTGTGCGACACGGTGCATCAGGTCAGCAACATGCGCCAACTTGTCGCGGCAGTCGAGTCGTTATTCGCAAAATAAAAAACAGCAGGACGGAGAAGCTTTCTGTCCTGCTGTTTTCTTCGTTAATCGTCAGAATCCGCGTACCTTGGTTGGCGTGAAGCGGATGGCGACCGAGTATCCAGCGGCAAAGTGTTCGGGGTCCATGCCAATATTGCTGATACGCGCGCGGTATTTTTCCACATACGCAGGTACAGCCGATGCACGTGGTGCGTCGGGATCGATTGCCGCCGTTCCGGTAAGCACGACAATGTCGCCGCCCTGCCCATCGCTGTCGAAGTGCAGCGCGACGCGCGGCTGGCGTTCGATGTTGCGGAGCTTGGGCGTGTTGGGTTGGCTGTAGATCAGCGCTGTTTCACCATCCCACAAGAACCACACTGGACTTGGCTGCGGCGTGCCATCTGCATCTACAGTCACGAGCCAGATGATAGGCTCCTCCTCCAGCCGGCGGAGCACCCGGCTTCCAAACGGAGTGCTGGTGTCTACATTCAGCATGCGATCCTCCATGGCACTTTATGTGCACTGATTTTTGCTTGAGTAGCCAGCATCATTATAGCAGTTCGGTGTGCGATGATGAAGAAAGCTTTTCTGCGAGGTGCATGCGTTGCTGGTGTAGGTGTGTTATCAATGCGGCACTATCGACGCTGGTATGCGCAGACAGTTGCGCGCCTCAATGCGCAGAGCACCATTGTGCAAACCGCGCGCGGCCCCGTAGAATGTGCCTTTGCCGGTGACCCGCACGATCCGATCGTGTTGCTTTCGCATGGCACGCCCGGTGGCTACGACCAGGGATTTTTGTTCGCGGACCTTGTGCAGCGCGGCTTCTGCGTGCTGACGCCTTCGCGGCCCGGCTACCTGCGCACGCCGTTGGCGCTTGGCCGCACGCCGGATGAGCAGGCCAACATGTTTGCCGCGCTGCTCGACGCGCTGAACATTGCTGATGTGGCAGTGCTTGGCATGTCGGGTGGCGGCCCGGCGGCGCTGCAATTCGCGCTGCGCTACGGTGAGCGGGCATGGGCGCTGGTGTTAAAATCGGCGGTGACACAGGCGTATCGTCCAAGCGAGGTCGGGTTGAATAACGCTTTGGAGCGGCTCTTTCTGGGCGACACCGCACTCGACGGCGCGCTGTGGCTTACCAACGTAGTTGCCCACCGTTGGCCACGACTGGCGCTCGAAGCGTATCTCGGCATCGAGAGCACCTATGACAAGGCAGATATCATGCGCTGCACGAATGAAGTGCTGCGCCGCCCGGAGCAAGTTCAGCTCTTCACCCATCTTGTAGATACTATCGTCCCGTATCATTTGCGCAAACAAGGCCAGGACAACGATCTGGCACATTTTGCCTGCCTGCCGCCTTATTCACTTGACCGCATCACCGTGCCAACGCTGGTGATGCACAGCCCCTACGATGGCGACGTACCATTCGCGCATGGCGCATATGCAGCGGCTACGATTCCTCATGCTGAGCTGTTCGCCGTGCCGGCAGCAGGCCATTTCTTGTGGCTGACCGACGATGCCGACCGCGTTGATCAGATGCGCTACACGTTTCTTGCTGCTCACATGCCTGCGCATACATATCAACAAGGGAATAAAAGTATTACAGAACGCGTGTTATGAGGGTTGTAAATGACACACCCTGTGCTAAACTGGGAACATGTGCTGGATTACTAAACATAATTCAGCGATGCGTCACATCTTGTGCTGCATGTTGCACATGCGCAATTCTCATTGAGAAGGGCGCAAGGAGGCGAAGATGAGCATGCAACCTCCTCGAAATCCTCAACGGATTCCAACCAAGCAAGAAGTTGTTTCCAGCCCAGGCGATACAGAGCTGGCACGTTACGCCCGTATATTGGCCGAGTACAAAATTGAGGGAACCGTGCTGAACCAGATTCTTGAGCAACACCGCACGCGACGGAAGGTCGGGTGGGGACCAAAGAGCGACACGAAGTAGCGCTCACAGTACCTACACTATGTAAAATGAGCGATCCACGTTTGCGCATGGAACGCTCGTTTTACCTACGCAACGTGCATGCCACACATGTGCAATTCGTGCCGCTGGAGCTACCTACTTGGGCTTGGCGCAAGCACAATCGTTACGAGACGTGCAACGGCGTAGGCGACCAGCGCGTACACAATCACCGCGACGACCGAAGCTGACTCGAATACTGATCCGCCGTATGCTGGCTCTTGAAACAGCCCCAGGAAGGGCAGCACAAACGGCTGGCTCAATGCGTAAATGAACTGAAAGAAGCCGCTGCCGCGGTTTGCACCGAGCAGGAACAGTATGAAGCGAATCGCGATAATGGCAATGATCACGCCAGCGATGAACCACACAATCTGGTTTACCCGCGATTCAATGGCGGCGCGCCGCTCGGCGGCACTTGGCTCATGGATGCGCTCCGATCGCACCGTGCGGTCGCCTTCCGGCGTGGATACGCGCTCGCTATAAACCTCATGGTCGGCGTCGTCGGGGTAGGCCGCCCCGGAACGCTCGCGGTACGTTTCGCGCGCAGTGTAGCGCGGATCGTCAATATCATCTTCAGGTCGTCTCGATTGTTGACGACGATACTCTCGATCGCTCATGGTCGCCTGCTCCTTCGTGATGTCGAACGCCGAAACGCTGACTGCTGGTATGACATCAGTATGCTATTACTGTAGGATAGCAAAAGGTGTACCGAAGCGCATGTTGAAAAAATAATTTTTGTTTAGAGAAGCACCACCATGATGCCTCTGAAAGTCAATCGGCTATGGTATCATGCTAACATAAGCATACATACCTCAACGAGGAGCAGCAACCATGTTCGAATCTGAAGCGCAAATCCGTGCAGCCCAGGAGCAATGGGAGCAACAAACGCTTGATCCGACGCTGGCGAAGACGCCTGAGCGCGATGCCGAGTTCATGACGACCTCCAGCACGCCAATCAATCGGTTATATACGCCACGCGACCTGGCGGAAAATGATTATCTGCGCGACATTGCGCATCCGGGTGAGTACCCGTTCACGCGCGGCATCCATGCCACGGGCTACCGCGGCAAGCTGTGGACCATGCGCATGTTTGCGGGCTTCGGCAGCGCTGAAGAAACGAACGCGCGCTTCAAATATCTTCTCTCACAGGGCCAGACTGGCCTTTCAGTCGCCTTCGACATGCCGACGCTGTACGGGCGCGACACCGATCACCCACTCGTCGAAGGTGAGTTCGGCAAGTGCGGCGTGGCAATCTCGTCGCTGGCCGACACGGAAATCCTGCTCGACGGTCTGCCGCTCGACCAGATCAGCACGTCCATGACGATCAACTCGCCTGCGGCCATGATCTGGGCGATGTATCTTGTGGTCGCAGAGAAGCGCGGCATCGCATGGGAGCAATTGCGTGGCACGCTCCAGAATGATATTTTGAAAGAATACATTGCGCAGAACGAATATATTTATCCGCCCGAGCCATCGATGCGGCTGGTGGTGGACACATTCGAGTTCGGCGCGCAACATGTCCCGCAGTGGAACACGATCTCGATTAGCGGCTATCACATCCGTGAGGCAGGCAGCACCGCCGCTCAGGAACTAGCCTTTACGCTGGCCGATGGCATCGCCTATGTGCAGGCGGCGGTGGATCGTGGCCTCGATGTAGACGCGATTGCGCCGCGCCTGTCGTTCTTCTTCAACGCCCACAACGATCTGTTTGAGGAAGTTGCGAAATATCGGGCGGCCCGGCGTGTATGGGCCAAGGTCATGCGCGAGCGCTTCGGCGCGAAGAACCCGCGCTCGTGGTGGCTGCGCTTCCATGCGCAGACAGCGGGATGCTCGCTGACCGCGCAGCAGCCAGAGATCAACATCGTGCGCACGGCCATTCAGGCGCTGGCGGCGGTGCTCGGCGGCGCACAGTCGCTGCACACCAACTCGATGGACGAGGCGCTGGCGCTGCCATCCGAGAAGGCGGTGACAATCGCGCTGCGCACGCAGCAGATTCTCGCCGAGGAGAGCGGCGTCGCCAACACGGTCGATCCGCTGGGCGGCTCGTATTTCGTCGAAGCGTTGACCGACCAGATGGAGCAGGAGTGCTGGGAATATTTCCGGAAGGTCGACGCGCAGGGCGGCGTCATCACGGCTATCCGCAACGGCTACTTCCAGCGCGAAATTGCCGACGCGGCCTACCGTTACCAGCAGGAGATCGATGACGACCGGCGCGGCATCGTCGGCGTGAATACACACGTCGCCGACGCACCCATGGAAATCCCGATTTTGGAGATGGACCCGCAAGGCGAAGCGCGCCACCTCGCGCGGCTCAACCAGGTGCGCGCGACCCGTGACCAGACATTGGTGGCTCAGCGGCTCGATGAACTCCGCGCGGCGGCGCTGGGCGCCGCGAACATGATGCCCGCGCTGCTGGACTGCGTGCGGGCCTACGCGACGCTGGGAGAAATGTGCGACGTGTTGCGTGAAGTATTTGGGGTGTATCAGGAGCATGTGGTGGTGTAGAAGGCGAACGATAGACGATAGACGAATGTAAACTTTGTATCATTGATCAAAACCTTGTCAGGCTGAACGGAGTGAAGTATCTCTTGGCCTCTACAATGAGATGTTTCGCTTCGCTCAACATGACAATGGTGTTCACAGATTGCTCTCAGTCCTCCAGCACAATTTCGCCGCTGCGCCCACCGCGCTTCTGGGCCAGCCGGATGTCCGTAATCTGCATCGCTCGATCCACAGCTTTGCACATGTCGTAAATTGTTAGCGCGGCGGCACTCACCGCAGTGAGCGCCTCCATCTCCACGCCAGTCTTGCCAGTGGTGCGGACAGTCGCCTCAATCAGCACCGCGTCGCCCGAAGTCGTGGGCGTTAGTTCCACCGAGACGTGCGTCAGCAGCAGCGGATGGCACAGTGGGATGATGTCGGGCGCGCGCTTGGCCGCCATGATGCCCGCAATGCGTGCCACCGCCAGCACATCGCCTTTTGGCATGTCACCCGCTACAATCTTCTGCAACGTTTCGGGCTGCATGGTAACTGCGCCACGCGCAATAGCCTCGCGCTGCGTGTCGGCTTTCGCGCCGACATCCACCATGCGGGCGTGGCCTTCTTCATCTAAATGTGTCAGTTCATTCATGTTATTTCTCCATCTTCGGCGTTGATACAAACATATTGTTGCAACACATCATGCCTGATGATTATACCCAGTGTGCCAGAACGATGCGCTATCGTAGCCTCAATTTTACAAAATGACGACGGTTCTGGTTCATATTCGCTGAACAACCCTTGAAATGTAACATTATGTGGGTTATAATGGCTCAATCAGTGGGGAAAAGTGGGGAAAAGTGGGGAATATACTCGCACAAGCGTTCTAATTTCTGAACTTTGTGGTAGAAAAGGCAGCGCACGCGATGTTTCTCGGCGAATACGAGCATAGCCTGGATGAAAAAGGGCGTCTCGCTATTCCGTCTCGCTTCCGAGAGGATTTGGGCGAGGGCGTCGTGATCACGCGTGGTTTTGACCGCTGCCTCATGGGCTTTCCGGTGGCACGCTGGCAGGTGTTGGCCGAGCAGATCAGCAATTTGCCGCTGGGGCAGGGTGATGCGCGTAGCATCCGGCGTCTGCTCTTCTCCGGCGCAAGCGATCTGGCGCTCGACCGGCAGGGCCGTATTCTCATCCCGCAGAATTTGCGCGAATACGCCGGGCTGGCCGAGCAGGTTGTGATTGCCGGCTTGAATACGCACTTTGAAATCTGGTCGAGCGAGCGCTGGGAGGACGTACTGAACGGGCTTGATGCCAACGGCAGCACGATTGCCGAGCAGCTTACTGCACTAGGCATTTAAGATTGCAGATTGCAGATTGCAGATTCTGTCACATGAACGAGAAACCTGATACGCATAATCTGAAATCTGAAATCGACAATCTGCAATTCCATGTGCCGGTACTGCTTCAGGAAGTGCTTGGCGGCTTGCAGCCACATGCGGGCGGGCGCTACATCGACGGCACGCTCGGCGGTGCGGGCCACGCGGCGGCAGTGCTGGAGGCGAGCGCGCCGGACGGGCGGCTGCTCGGCATCGACGCGGACCCGGCGGCACTGGCGGCAGCGGCCACGCGGCTCGCGCAGTTTGGGGAGCGGGCGGTGTTACGGCATGGGAACTTCCGCGACGTAGCGCAGCTGGCGCATGAAGCTGGGTTCGATGCCGTCGACGGCATTCTGCTCGATCTTGGCGTTTCGTCGCACCAACTTGACACACCGGAGCGCGGCTTTTCGTTTCAGGTTGACGCGCCGCTCGACATGCGGCTTGATACAACCAGCGGCCCAACTGCCGCCGATCTTGTGAACGATACAGAGGAGCGAGCGCTGGCCGATCTCATTTACAAATATGGCGAAGAGCGAGCCTCGCGCCGGATCGCGCGCTTCATTGTCGAGGCGCGGCGTAGCGAACCAATCCGCACGACCGGGCAACTTGCGCGGATCGTGGCGCGGGCGCTCGGCGGGCAGCGCGGCAAAATTCACCCGGCGACGCGTACGTTTCAGGCGCTGCGGATCGCAGTGAATGGCGAGTTGGAGAGCCTGGAGCAGGCGCTGCCGCAAGCAGTAGACTTGCTCGTTCCCGGTGGTCGGCTGGCGGTAATCTCGTTTCACTCGTTGGAAGACCGGATTGTGAAGCAATTCTTTCGGGCCGAAGCGGGACGGGCCCCGTCGGAGCAGCCGCTGCTGACCATGCCGGACGTGCGATTGCGGATTGTTACAAACAAGCCACTTGTTGCTGCTGAAGGAGAGCAGCGGTCTAATCCACGGAGCCGCAGCGCGAAGCTGCGCGTCGCTGAGCGCGTTGTCACTCATTGAGAAGAAGAGGAGCACACCATGGCTGTTAATACACGACATCGAATTACTATACGGCAGGCCAAAGTACAACGCGGGCAACTGCCACGCTACCTGCGGCTTGACCATGGGCGCTACCTTATCGCAGCGGCGCTGCTCCTGGCTATGATGAGCCTGCTTACACTTGGACAGACTGGCCGACTGGCGACGAAAGGCTATGAGATTAGTCAGTTGCAAACCAAGCGCGACGAGTTGATCCGCAACCGCAGCGCGCTGCAAATTCAGCTGGCTGAAGCGCAAACGATTGAGAAGCTGAAGCAGCGGGCTGTGGAGCAGGGTTTGCGCCCGGTCGATTTCGATCAGGTGCGCTACCTGCCAGTTCAGCCGCTTGACGCGGCGGGCAGCCCGGCACCCACCAGCATCGCCCCCACCAGCGAGGGGACCAAGTCCATGCCTGCGAACGCGCCGGATGTCACCCAGCCGGCTGATCAGCCGCAGCCATAGCTTGGAGTCATCCTCATGGCAGTTCGCACGCGTACAGCGCAATCGCAGCGCTCCACACAAGCTAATCGCCCGGTCAGCATTAGCCGCTGGCGCATCACGGCGCTGCTTTTTGTAGCGCTGCTGGTCGTCAGCCGCATTGTGTTGCAGCTTGGCAATGTGCAGGTGCTCCAGCATGAAAGCCTATCGACGCGCGCCAAGGCCGAAATCGATAGCACCGAGACGCTTCAGCCCCGGCGCGGCATCATTCGTGACAGCCGTGGCAATGTGCTGGCGCTTGATGTCGAGCGTGAAAGCCTGTTTGTCATGCCCAATCAGATCAAGGAAGAAGACAAGGCCAAACTGGCACTTATACTTTCTGGTTTGCTCGGTCAGCCTGCGCCCGATCTCCTCGACAAGCTGGAAGATAAAGATCATTACTGGCTCTCGGTTGCGCGCTGGCTGGAGCCGGATATCAGCAGCCGGATCGCCGCGCTACAGAGTGATTATCCCGGCTTGCACCTTCTGCCTGAGCCGCGCCGCTTCTATCCACAGAATAGCTTCGCGGCGGATGTGATAGGCGCGGTCAACTATCAGGGCGACGGTATCAGTGGCGTGGAGGCGTACTACGACACGGAACTGAAAGGCATTACCGGCACGCTGACAATGGAGAAGGATCAGCTCGGCAACCCAATCTGGCTGGACCCGCCACAGTACAAGCCTGCGGCAGACGGGCAAGATCTGGAGTTGACGATTGATCCAATGGTCCAGTACATCATCGAGACCGAGCTGAAAAAGGCCGTCGATAAGAACCATGCGACCGGCGGTAGTATCGTTGTCATGGACCCGAAGACCGGCGCGATTCGCGGCATGGCGAGCTATCCGACGTTTGATCCAAATAAATACGACACCTATGATCCGAAGCTGTATACAGTCAACCCGGCGGTGAGTGATGTGTACGAGCCTGGCTCGACCTTCAAGGTGTGTACAATCTCGACCGGCCTGCAAGCGCATGCGTTCACCGCCGATACACAGGTGAACGACCCTGGCACGGTGATCCGTGATGGCATTCCACTGAGCAACTGGAATCAGGGCGGCAACGGCATGATCAATCCCGAAAAAGTGCTGTATTACTCCAGCAATGTCGGCGCGCTCCAGTTCAATGAAAAGACTGGCCCGGAAACATTTTACAAATCGGTGAAGGCATTTGGCTACGGTCAGCCAACCGGTATTGACCTGGGCGGCGAAAGCGGTGGCATCGTGAACACACCCGACACGCCCGGCTGGAATCAGGTGGTGTTCGACACCAATGCCTACGGACAAGGCATCTCAGTCACGCCGCTCCAGCAGGTACGCATGATGGCGGCGATTGGCAACGACGGCAAACTCATGCAGCCCTACATCGTCCAGAAGCGCTGTAAGGGCAATGCCTGCGAGGTTACGCAGCCGCGCCAGGTCGGCCAGCCGGTCAGCAAAGGCGTGGCGTGGACCGTCCGGCAGATGCTGATCCACTCAGCCAATCATTACGCGCCGCTGGTGTGGCAGCCGTACACTGGAACGTACGCCGACACATGGTTGGTGCCGGGCTACAAGGTCAGCGCGAAAACCGGCACATCGGACATTCCAGATGGGCATGGCGGCTACAAAGGCACGGTTATCGGCTCAGTGCTTGGCCTCGCGCCCTCAGAAGACTCGCGCTACGCAGTGCTGGTCAAGATTGATGAGCCAAAAGACAATGCATTCGGCCTGGTGGCGGCCATCCCGACCTTCCAGTTGGTGGTCGAGCAACTGCTGCGCTACGATCATGTCGCGCCCGATCCTGGCCTGGTCGATCCCGGCCAGCAGATTGGCCTGATGAGTCAAAAGGAAGAGGTAAAACAGCCGTAGGAGAAGGAAGAAGGAAGAAGTAAAAAGGAAGAAATATTATCTGGCTACTCAATTCTTACTTCTTCCTTCTTACTTTCCCCACTGAAAGCTGTGCTACAATTGCCGCCACACTATGTTGAGTAACAGGCTTGGAGGCGGCAGTGTTCGATATCGCGGAAGTGCTACGCGGTGTGCAGGTGGAGGAATCACGGCAAGAGCCAGTTGTTCCACCTGCCATGCAGCAACGGACATTTACAGAGGTCGCGGTTGATTCACGCGAAGCAACGCCAGGTTCGCTCTTCACTGCGCTGCGCGGTGAGCGTGTGGACGGACACACATTTCTTCCCGGCGCAGTTGCACGGGGCGCTACTGGCGCGCTGGTGCGGCGTGATGCGCTTGGCGACGTCACGCTGGATCGCCCGTGGATGCTCGTTGAACCGGACGGGCGCGGCCTGGCGGAAGCCACGCCCGAGCATGTATTGCTTGTCGCCGTGGATGACCCGCTTGCGGCGCTCCAACGGCTTGCGACCTACCATCGCAGATTGTTCGCACCAACGGTGATTGGCATCACTGGCAGCGTGGGCAAGACCTCAACCAAAGAGGTCACCGGGGCAGTGTTAAGCCGCCGGTATCGCACCTTAAAAAATCCTAGAAGTTATAACACTGAGGCTACCCTGCCCATCTCAGCGATGAATCTGATGGCTGATCATGAAATCGCAATATTCGAGATGGGCACCTATGGGCCGGGCGAAATCACGCTGCTCGCAAGCATCGCCCGGCCTCATATTGGCATCGTCACCAATGTCGGTCCATCGCACCTTGGGCGCATGGGCAGCATGGAGGTGATTGCACAGGCCAAAAGCGAGCTTGTGCGGGCGCTGCCTGCTGATGGGTACGCGATTTTGAACATTGATGACCCGCGCGTGCGCCCCATGGCCGAGGTGACCGCGGCCAAACCGTTTTTTTACGGCCTCGATCCGGCGGCTGACTTGTGGGCAGATCAGATCGAGAGCCGTGGATTGAACGGCATCTCGTTTCGGGCGCACCATGCGGGCGAGGCTGTTACACTGAATCTGCCGCTGATCGGGCGGCACAGCGTTCACACGGCGCTGGCGGCTACGGCTGCCGGGTTGCTGCTTGATCTTGGATGGGATGCCATTGTGGACGGCCTGCGCGATAGCTCAGCGCATCTGCGGTTGCTGGCGGTGCCGGGCTACGGTGGATCGACGCTTATCGATGATACGTACAATGCTACCTCGGTATCGTCATTGGCGGCGCTGAATTTGCTTGATGAACTTGATGGGCGGCGCATTGCAGTGTTTGGCGACATGTTCGAACTGGGCAGCCATGAAGAGAAGGAGCACCGCCTGGTGGGCAAACGCGCGGCGGAAGTGGTGGATCAGCTGATCACAGTTGGGCCGCGAGCACGCTGGATTGCGGATGAGGCAGCGGCATCCGGGCTTGCGGCGAAACACATTCATGCGTTGGACAGCAACGAGCAAGCAATTGAGTTGCTACGCTCGCTCATGCAAGCTGGCGACTATGTTCTGGTGAAAGGCTCGCGCGGTATGGCAATGGAAGGCATTGTCGCCGCGCTCCAGCGACGGCCGGAAGATACGCAGGCTGTCGAATAAGCATTGTCCGGATGCGTGGTATAGTTAGTGAGCGATACCTAAACCACTTGCGATGCTCAGCCATCGCAAACACACCAACGTTGGCTACTGAGGAGATACATTGTGACTTGGTCGGACTTCCTTGTTGGAACAATGGCGCGTGCCTTGTTGCTCGCCGCCGCCGCATTTGTGATAACGCTCGTCACGGGCAGCTACTGGATACGCTTTCTGCGGGCTAAGAAAATTGGCAAGCAGATTCGCGTTGAAGGCCCGCAAACCCATCTGGTCAAGACCGGCACACCGACTATGGGCGGCGCGATGATTCTGGTGCCGGTGGTGCTGCTGACGGTGGCATTTAATCTGGTTGGTCGCTGGTCCATGTTGTTGCCGCTAGGCGTGTTGGTGGCGTTTGGCATCCTTGGTGCCGTGGATGATTATCTATCGCTCGTCGGCAGCAAGTCGAAGACCTATGGATTCACAGCGCGCAACAAGATGCTCTTGATGCTGTTAGTTGCGTTGGCGGCCAGCCTGGTGCTGTACCTGCCGCCGCCGTTCGGCATCCGCTCATTGAACACACTGCGCATCCCATTTGGCAACCCGATCGAGATTGGGCCATGGTTTATCCCGTTCGCCATGTTGATCATTGTGGCAACCAGCAATGCCGTAAATCTGACTGATGGGCTTGATAGCCTGGCTGGCTGGAACTTGACGCTTGCCTTCGCAGCATTCGGCGTGATCACATTTCTCAACGAGGACTTTACCAACCTGATGGCCTTCTGCTTCACGCTCGTCGGCGCATGTGCGGCGTTCCTGTGGTTCAATGCGCATCCAGCGCAGGTCTTCATGGGCGATCTTGGCTTGCTTGCGTTAGGCGCAGTGCTCGGCGTGGTAGCGTTGCAATCGCAGCAATGGCTATTGTTGCCAGTGGTCGGCATTGTGTTTGTGGTCGAGGCGTTATCAGTAATGATCCAGGTCGGCTATTTCAAGTGGACCAGACGGCGCTTCGGCGAAGGCCGACGCTTTTTCAAAATGTCGCCGCTGCATAATCATTTTGAATTGCTAGGATGGAGTGAAACGCAGGTCATGCAGCGTTTTGTGCTGGTTGGCATGGTCGCAGCGCTGATCGGCATTTCCCTGGCACTCGATCAGGACGCAGCGCAGCACGTTGTGCAGCAGACAGTGCCGCGCGCGACACAGGTTGTCGAAGTGCCAGCGCATCGCTAATAGGTACACGTCATTAGTACAGTAATGGTTGATATTTATGGATCTCCACGGCAAACGCGCACTGGTCATGGGGCTTGGGGTACACGGCGGCGGTCTGGGCGTCGCCCGCTTCCTGGTCGAGCGCGGTGCTGATGTAACCGTGACAGACTTGCGCGATGCCACTGTGCTCCAGTTGACCCTTGATGCTCTGGCTGGGTTGCCTATTCGCTACGTCCTCGGGCAGCACCGCGAGGAAGATTTCCGCACTGCCGAACTCGTCGTCCGCAACCCTGGTGTTCCCCGCGAATCGCGCTTTCTCCAGATCGCGCAGGCGGCGGGCGCGAGCATTGAAATGGAGATGACGCTGTTCTTTCGGCTGTGTCCCGGTCCGATTGTTGGTATTACTGGCACCAAGGGCAAGACGACCACGACCATGCTGACCGGCGCGATGCTGCGGGAGCAGTTTCCCGACACAGTGATTGCTGGTAACTTGCGCGTTTCGGCGCTGGAGCAACTGCCGAAGATTGGACCACACACGCCGGTGGTGCTGGAACTTTCGTCATGGCAGCTTGAAGGCTTGGGCGAGGCTGGGCTGAGCCCGCAGTACGCATGCATCACCAATATTTCACCCGATCATCTCGATCGCTACGGCTCCATGGAGGCTTATGCAGAGGCGAAGGCGCAGATTTTTCTGCATCAGCAGAGTTGCGATATCGTCGTGCTGAATGCCGACGATCCAACAGTCAGTACAATGTCCGAACGCGCAACCGGTCGTATCCTGTGGTTCGGCAAGGCTGCTTGCGCGGACGCAAGGCCGATGATGTTTTACAATGAGTGTGGCGTCACATGGGACGATCCGCAAGCACAGCGCCATGATGAGCGTGTGTGTGTTGCGCAAGACATTCGCGTGCCGGGTCGCCACAACTATGCGAACATCGCCGCCGCCGCAGCGCTCGCAAAGGCATTTAGTGTAACGAATGACAACATCCGCAACGCCGTCCGTAATTTCACAGGCGTGCCCGACCGGCTAGAGTTCGTCCGTGAGGTGAACGGCGTGTGCTACATCAACGACACGACCGCCACCGCGCCGGAAGCAGCGATTGCCGCGCTGCACAGCTTTGACGCGCCGATTGTGCTCATCGCGGGCGGGGCCGACAAACAGTTGCCGTTCGATGACATGGCGCGCGCGGTGGTGGAGCGCGCCAGAGCGGTGGTGCTGCTCAACGGAACAGCGACGGAGAAGTTGCAGTCGGCAATCAGCAGTCAGCAGACGGAAGTTGCCGACGAAGAGCTAGCAACTGTGGCAGGTCCGTTCGATGATTTTGAGCAAGCCGTGCGGACCGCAAGCGACATTGCCGAACCGGGCGACGTGGTGCTTCTGTCACCTGGCTGTGCGAGCTTCGGCATGTTCCGCAACGAATTTCATCGCGGCGAGGAATTTCGCCGTATCGTGAGGGGATTGTAAATTGTATATTTCAAAGTGTACATTCAACATAGGCTGCATGAACATGCAATATTCATATCGAATGGACAACATACAATATACAATCTGTAATTGGTAATGACACAAGATCCAAACGACGACATACAGGAGGTGGTACGTCGCCTCGAACGTGAGATAGGCCCACGGCGCGAAGAAGATGATCCGCCTATGTACGACGAGCGGCATCCGTTCCCAACGCAGGAGCCAGTACATGGCGAAGCGCGACCAGTGCCGCCGCCCACCGAGCCACGACAGGTACAAATTCGCATTCCACTCAGCCGCCCGTGGGTGTACAAGGTGTTGCTGGGCATCAACATTGCGGTGTACCTTCTATCATGTGCGCTGAGTGGCAGCTTACAACCGACGAATGCAGTACTCAACCTGCTAGGCGAGAAGAACAACGTTCAGATTTTCCTTGATGGTCAGTACTGGCGTTTTCTTACCGCGATGTTTCTGCATGGCGGCCTGCTACACATCTTGTTCAATGCCTACGCGCTCTACATTCTCGGCCCGCAGACCGAACAGGTATATGGCACGCCGCGCTTTCTCGGCTTGTACTTCATTGCCGGTTTCGCGGGCGGCGTTGCATCCTACGGATTGTCGCCGATTCCGTCAGTTGGGGCGTCGGGTGCAATCTTCGGGCTGATTGGCGGGCTGGCGGCGTTTTACTATCTGAACCGTCAAACATTGGGTGACATGGCACGGCAGCAGCTTGGCGGATTGATAACGGTGATCATGCTGAATTTGTTCATCGGCCTTAGCTCGTCAACAATTGACAATTTTGCGCATCTAGGCGGACTGTTTGGCGGCATTGTTGTCGGCGCGCTACTGTCGCCACGCTATTATCTCGACGCCCGATTGTACCCGCCAGTGATGGAGCGCCGCATGTCGTCAATTGGCTGGGTTGGCGCAGTCGGTATCCTGATCATCATTGCCATCGCGGCTGTGACAATCACACCACCACTGCGCTAAATTGATCACCAAGAAATCGGTGGGAACGCTTATGCTCGATAAATCCAAACGCTCGCCTGACTACCTGCTGCTGACCATTGTCGGCATTATGGTGCCGTTCGGCCTGGTCATGGTCTACAGTTCGTCATTCATGGATGCGCTGGTCAATCACAACGGCAACCAGTTGTACTATCTGTGGCGGCAGCTTGCCGGCGCGATCATAGGCACGGTGGCGCTGTTGATAGTGCAGCGGATTGACTATCGCATGTGGCGCAAATACTCGGTGCATTTGCTGGCGCTCACGTTGCTGCTGCTAGTGTCTGTGCTGGTGCTGCCCAGTTCAATTACCACAGTGAATGGGGCAAAAAGCTGGATCAGGCTTGGCTCGCTCAGCCTTCAGCCATCTGAGATTGCGAAACTTGCGTTGGTGGTGTACTTCGCCGATTGGCTTTCACGGCGCGGCGCGCGGCTTGGCAATGTGACCTATGGCCTTGTTCCCTTTGCCGTGATGCTTGGCATTGTGTGCGGTTTGGTCATGTTGGAGCCGGACCTCGGCACCACGGTAGTACTGGTGGTAATTGGAAGCGTCGTGTACTTCGCGGCTGGCGCGAACTTGATGCATATTGCCGGTGCGTCAGTGATTGCGGCAGCGGCATGCTGGGCTATGGTCAAAGTGGCAGTGTATCGGCAAGATCGCATCGCGGTTTGGCTCGATGGCCCGTTCAAGCATTACCAGGATGCAGGCTACCAACCCGCGCATGCGCTCTATGCGCTCGGTAGCGGCGGCATTTTCGGCGTCGGCCTTGGGCAAGGTCGCCAGAAGTTTCTCTGGCTACCGCAGGCGCACACCGACACCATCTTCGCCATCATCGGCGAGGAGTTTGGCATGCTCGGCACGCTGTTCGTGGTCGGCTGTTTTCTACTGATTGCGTATCGCGGCTTCCGCATTGCCGCCCGCGCGCCGGAGCCATTCGCCGCACTATTGGCAATCGGACTAACTGGCTGGCTGGTGTTCCAGGCCTTTATCAACATTGGCGTTGTCACAACGCTGCTACCTTTTACCGGAATTACATTACCGTTCCTGAGCTATGGAAGTTCGTCGCTGATTATGTGCATGGTTGCGGCTGGTATTTTGATTAGTATGTCGCGCCACACGGTTGAACATGATGCGAGAGAAACAACTGAACGTGCTCGACGCGCGCCCTTCCGCGCCCTTCCCGCGCCTGTTTCTATGTGGTGGCGGAACTGGCGGGCACGTTTACCCAGCACTGGCAGTCGCCGCGGAGCTCGCCGACCGGGCACAAGCGTCCGCAGTCGCAGCGCACGAATACGATAATAGTGAGAATCAGGAACCAGGAACCAGGAACCAGGTCATTGATCATGCAGAAGGTTCTCGGTTCTCGATTCTCGGTTCTCATGTAGTCTACGTCGGCAGCACTGACGGCATGGAGGTTGGTCTGGTAGCGCGAGAAAGCAACTTGCCGTTCCGTGGTATCGCCGCAGCAGCGTTGCGAGGCCGTGCGCCGTGGTCGCTGGCGCGCAACGCGGCGACGATCATGCGCGGGACGCGGGAGGCGCGGCGGCTGATTGCGGAGGAGCAGCCTGGCGCTATCCTTGGGACCGGCGGCTATGTATGTGTGCCACTGTTTCTCGCCGCACGGCGGGCGGGCGTGCCAATGATTATCTACCTGCCAGACGTGGCGCCCGGGTTGGCCGTGCGCCTGCTGGCGCGTTTGGCAACGGTGGTAGCATGCAATGTCGAAGATTTTATTGCCGTACTTTAAGAAGACGAACGACGAACGCCGAACGACTAAAAAACCTGTTATAGATTCGATCGTCCATCCCTTCGACTTCGCGGTTCGTGAGCGTGCCGAACGGCAGGGCAGGCGTCCATCGTCCATCGTCATAACAGGCTATCCTGTTCGGCGCGAGCTGTTCGAGCAAGACAAAGCCGCATGTCGCGCGGCATTTGGCCTGACTGACACGCTGCCGGTGCTGTTCGTCTATGGCGGCAGCCGGGGCGCGCGGAGTATCAATCGGGCCATCGCGGTATTGCTGCCGCACATATTACCGCTGGCACAAATCATTCATGTGTGCGGGCGCGAGGGCGACGAAGCGTTTTTGAGCGAAGCCGCGACCCGCCTGCCTGCGGAGTTGCAGCAGCGGTATAAGTTATATCCGTACCTGTTCAGCAGCGACAATGACAAGATGACACGATGGCAAGGTGACAAAATTATAGACAAGGATGCCATGGTGTCACCCGGTCATCTTGTCACCCCATCAATGGCGCAGGCGTTTGGGGTCGCCGACCTCGCTGTGTGTCGGAGTGGGGCCTCCACCATGGCCGAACTGCCGGCGGCAAAGCTGCCAGCCGTGCTTGTGCCATACCCGTATGTTCATCAGGACGAAAATGCCGATTACCTGGTGCGGCGCGGCGCGGCAGTAAAGGTCGCGGACAATGAAATGTTGGGAGAAGGAAAGCCAGAGGAAGGTGCGCTGTTTCGTGCTATTCAGCGGCTGCTGGAGCATGACAACGAGCGGCGCGCGATGTCGGAGCGGAGCGCAGCACTAGCGCGACCAGACGCGGTTGGTCGCCTTACCGATCTACTGCTTGATCTTGCAGCCAGGAGCGCCTCAGTATGACTATCCAAAACGGTCAAATCGTTATTGACCTCACAGGCTCGCTTGTCACAGTTTTGATACTTGGTTTCTGGACAGCACTTGGCTGGTATAACGGGTTTCGTTATATTCTAACGACCGCACTGTTCGTTACGTTTGGGTATCTGCTCACTGTTCGTTCCGATGTAATTGTCAACTTCGTGAACGGGTTCTATGGCTTTTTTATAAGGTTCTCCAACTTTCTTAGCCCAAGTCTTGCCGCGATTTTCCCTGACCCGCCGATCATTCCGCCGAATGCACAGGCGCCGCTGTTGCTGCGCGTCGTTGTTTTCATCATATTTTTGGTAATCGGCATCGGGTGGAAGGGGCCATGGGAGACTGTGCTGGTCGGCTGGCAAGGGTTTCGGCAAATGCGCCTGCTCGGTGCGCTGACCGGTCTCTATATTGGGTTTCTGACAATTAGTGCAACGGCGATATTCTGGCAGGCTGGGGCACAGTTCATTGCGCAGCCAAATAACACACTAGCACTTATTCTCAATAGCCTGTCAACCTATTCGAATATCATTCCGGTACTCTTGGCATCATTCCTTTTCTTGTTATTAATTGCTGGCACCATTGCGTTTTTCCGTGGCCTGCGTGTAGCAGGTGCGAAGAGATAGCGATATGCATTATCACATCATCGGAGTTGCGGGCGCGGGCATGAGCGGCATCGCGCATATTCTGCTCGATCAGGGCCACACGGTCAGTGGTTCGGACATGCAGCGCAGCGCGGTTGCCGATGCGCTCGCGGCGCGTGGCGCGACAGATGTGCGCGGGCACGACCCGGCTAACATCGCCGGAGCCGATGCCCTAGTGATTACTTCAGCCGTCAAGCCTGATCACCCCGAAGTCATGGCGGGCCGCGCGCAGGGTCTGCCAGTGCTGAAGCGTGCCGACCTGTGGCGCGAGTGGTCAAAGCAGCGTATGGTGGTGGCAGTGGCTGGCACGCACGGCAAAACAACGACGACCGCTATGATCGCGCTCATGCTGATCCAGGCAGGGCGCGAGCCGGGTTTCATCGTCGGGGCGGAAGTGCCGGACTTGGGAGTGAATGCGCGCTGGGGGGCACCCGACGCGCCGCTGGTGATCGAAGCCGACGAGTATGACCGCACGTTTCTGGCACTCGCGCCGCAAGTGGCCGTGATTACCAACGTCGAGTGGGATCATGTCGATATTTATCCGACAGCGGACGAGTACGACGCCGCGTTTCAGTCATTTGCTCAGTCGGTGCCGGAGCCGCGCAACGTGATCGTGTGTAGCGACGATGCGGGCGTGCAGCGGGCGATCGATCTGCCAGAAGCGACACAGTACGGCATCGACGATCTGCTTGGCCGCGACCCAGTTTCATGCCGCCGCACGCTGTTCGAATGGACGGCGACCAATGTGCAGGCCATGTCCGATGGCGCCCGCTTTGACCTGTGGCGCTACGACCAACGCAGCTTCGCCACTCGTTCGCTGGGGCCGCGCACGCTGCGCCTGTCAGGGCGGCATAATGTCGAGAATGCCTTGGCTGCCATAGCAGCAGCGACGCGCCTTGGCGTGGATCAGGCGACGATTGCAGAAGCGCTGGCAAGCTACCATGGTGCGGGTCGCCGTTTCGAGATCAAGGGCGAGGCCGGCGGCGTGACGGTGGTGGACGACTATGCGCACCATCCAACCGAAGTGCGCGCCACGCTCCAGGCGGCGCGCGAACGTTTCGGCGAACGGCGGCTGATCGTCTACGTGCAGCCGCACACCTATTCACGCACGCATGCGCTGCTCGACAAATGGACCGACGCTTTTGAGGCGGCGGATGCGGTGCGAGTCGGCGCGATCTACGCGGCGCGCGAGCACGATACGCTTGGCATGACCGATCAAGTTCTGGCAAAGGCCATTCGGCACCGCGATGTTGCGCCGGTTGGGGATGTTGGCAGGGCGTCCGAGGAACTAACGGCGTTGCTGCAGCCGGGTGATGTGCTGCTCACGCTCGGCGCAGGTGATGGCTACAAGGTGGGCGAGTATGTGCTACAGCGGAAGTAGATTGCCATGACCGAAGATATCACAACTTTTCATAATCATGTCGCATCGGAACTCAACGAGCGCTACCGCGACAACAAACTCGCGCCGGACGGCTGGCGTGAGACGGCGGTGTGGCACTGGGAGCAGGCCAGCAAGTACGCACAGGCGGCGAACATGGCGCTGGAAATAGCTGAATCGCATGTGTCTGGGCTGGATTTTGTGGCGGCGCGCCAGTGGGCCGAACGGACGCTGGAATTGCTGGAGCGGCTGCGCCCGGCCCAGCGACGCGGGTATGAATTGCGCGCCTACGCGCTGGCGCTGGCAGTGCTGGAGTTCGGCGGGCAGTATCGTGAAGGTTTAGAGTACGCCCGGCGCATGCTGCGAGTAGCGCAGGCACGCTATGGCCACGAGGCCGAGGCCCGCGCGCTGCTCCAGGTTGGGCGCATGCAGCGCGAGGTCGGGCAGTTGCGTGAGGCTGAGACGTCCTTACAGAAGGCGCGCGATGTGGCGGAGCGCAGCGAGTTGAGCGAGATTGAGGCCGAGGCGCGCGTGAGTCTGGCAAAGGTTCACCAGTTGCAAGGGCGGCACCTGGAAGCGCTACAGGAGCTACGGCTCGCCCAGGAAGAGCCTACGCTGGGGGAGGATGACATGCAACAGGCGCGTATTCTGACCAGCATCGGCGATGTGTATCGTGTGCTCGGCGCAAGCCGCGAAGCAATGCAGTTCTACATGCAGTCGCTCAATTTGCAGCATGGACAGGCGAGTTTGATGAGCCAGGCGATTTTGAAAGAAAAACTGGCGCTTGGATTGCTCGGCCAGAATAAATTGGACGAGGCGCTTGGTAATGCGGAGGAAAGTTTGCGCATCCGTCAGGACATCGGCGATGTGATTGGACAGGCGCGCGCTAACAGCGTGATCGGCACGATTATGAGCCGCCTGGGGCAGCATGAGCAAGCAATGAACTACCATGAGCGGGCGCGGGCGCTCGATGAGCAGACGCAGAATCAGCGTGGCCAGGGTGTGGCGCTGCTCCACCTGGGCGACGCAGCGCGAGCAATGCGTCGCTACGATGTGGCCCAGCAGCACTACGACGAGGCGCTGACGCTGGCGCAACGCTCCGGCGACCAGATTGCGTTGGCGCGCACGCTGGAGCGGATGGGCGACATGTTTTTGGAGCAGGGCCAGCGCGACCAGGCCAACCGGCATTGGGCCAATGCGCTTAAAATTCGCGAGGCGCTCGGCCATGCCGACGAGATGCGCGCCTTACGCGATCGGATTCGGTCAGGACATTTGCCAGAGTGACGACAACTATTGACATACGAGAGCATGAGTTACTTGCCCGCTACACATCGTGGAAGATTGGCGGCCCGGCGCGCTTCTTTGCCGACGTGACCATGGCTGACCAGCTGCGGGCGGCGTTTGCATGGGCGCATGAACATAGTCTGCCGGTATTCATGCTGGGCGGCGGCACCAACACGCTGGTGCGCGACTCAGGCTTCGACGGCATGGTCGTGCGCTTCCGGGCGCAGGAAATCGTCATCGAACCAGCGGGCGACCCTTCGGCTAGCTCAGGGCAGGCTGAAGGGCTTGTGCGGATCGATGCAGGCGCACCGACTGCCGGCACAGTGCGACGACTGGCGCGGCAGGGTTGGGCCGGGTTGGAATGGGCTGAGGGGCTGCCCGGCACGATCGGCGGCGCGGTATATGGCAATGCGGGCTGCTACGGCGGCGATATTGCATCGGTGCTTACGCGCGCATGGCTGCTGGTCGATAGTGAAATCGAAGAATGGGCAGCGGAGCGATTTAACTTTAGCTACCGCACCAGTGCTCTGAAGCAGCAAGCAAATCAACCGCAGATGAACGCAGATGAACGCAGATCGGTAGAAGATCAGCAACCGAAAACAATATTGGATCATGAACAGCACTCTATCGGCGTGTATCCGCGTTCATCTACGGTTAAACCGGTTGTTCTCGCGGCTGAGTTTCGCATGACACGCACTGATCCAGATGAATTAACGGCGCGCATGGCGGAGACATCGGCGCTGCGACGCAGCAAAACGCCGTCTGGCCAATCCTGCGGCAGCGTGTTCAAGAACCCGCCCGGCGACAGCGCAGGCCGCCTGATTGAGGCTGCCGGGCTGAAAGGCACGCGTATCGGCGGCGCGGAGATTGCGCAGAAGCATGCGAATTACATTGTCAACGTCGGCGGCGCGACGAGCGACGATGTGCTGCGATTGACCGACCTGATGCGCGAGCGGGTGCTGAAGTCGTTTGGCGTGGAGTTGGAGCTTGAGGTGCAGGTGCTATGACCAAGAAACTACGCGTCGGCGTCCTGTTTGGCGGCCAATCTGGCGAGCACGAGGTCTCGATCGTGTCGGCGCGCGCCGTCCTCGAAAATCTGGACCGTGACCGCTACGACGTGACGCCAATTGGTATTACCAAAGATGGACGTTGGGTCAGTGGCGAGCATGCGCCTGCCATGCTGACCGCACAGGCCGATCCGCGCCTGCTGCCGGGCGGCCCGGTCGAGGCCACGAGCGGCATGGCTGCCGAGCACAACGAGTTCGAGCCATCCGCGCTGGCAGTAGTCGAAGAAGAATCTGGCCTGCGCCTGCTCGAAGACGACAATAATCTCGACGTGATTATTCCGGTGCTGCATGGGCCGAAAGGCGAAGACGGCACTATTCAAGGCTTGTTTGAACTGGCGGGCGTGCCATACGTCGGCTGTGGCGTGCTAGCTTCGGCAGTTGGCATGGACAAGGCCATGATGAAGTACGCTTTCAGCGCGGCCGGGTTTCCAGTGCTGCCGTGGGTGCTGGTCCGGCGCGTTGACCTTCAGCGTAGCGGTGCGCAGATCGTCGCGCAGATCGAGGAGCAACTGCATTACCCGATGTTCGTCAAGCCTGCCAACATGGGCAGCAGCGTCGGCATCACCAAAGCGACTGACCATGCGACACTCCAAGCAGGGCTGGAAGAGGCGGCCCGCTACGACCGGCGCATTGTGGTCGAGCAAGGCGTCAACGCCCGCGAGATCGAAGTGAGCGTGCTGGGTAATGATGATCCGCAGGCCAGCGTGCCGGGCGAAATCGTGCCATCTAAAGACTGGTATGATTACGAAGCCAAATATCTGGGCGGTGAATCGAAAACCATAATTCCCGCGCCAATCTCGGAGTCGCTGACAGAGCAGGTGCGCGAACTTGGCGTTGCAGCCTTCAAGGCACTCGACGGCGCGGGGCTGGCGCGGGTTGACTTTTTACTCGACCGCGACGCTGAACAGTTGTACCTCAATGAGGTGAACACCATGCCGGGTTTCACGCCAATCAGCATGTACGCCAAAATGTGGGAAGCGAGCGGAACCAGTTACCAGGAACTTTTAGATAAACTGATTGAATTGGCGCTTGAGCGCCATCGTCCATCATCATGAACAAATTCGAGTACAACAAGCCAAACACCCGCGAGCGCGTGGCGGCGCGGCGCAAAGTCAGTCAGCCGAAGCAACGGCAAGGCTCACTGGTGCTGCCGGGACCGCGCCGTGCGGCGGGCGCGCTGCTGGCAAGCGGGCGCATCATCAGCTTCGTGCTGTTCTTCGCCGCAATGGGTGGTCTGCTGTACATCTTCACTGCACCAGCGTTTGCTGTACGCGATGTTCGTGTTGAAGGCGCGCAGGTGCTGAAGCCCCAAGAAGTTGAGCAAATGGCGGATGCGCGCGGGCAGTCGATCTGGTTTGTCGACACGGATGCAATCACGGAGAAGCTCAAGCAAAGTGCTTATGTTGAGCAAGCGGCTGCTTACGTAACACTGCCAGACATGCTCACACTCTATGTGCAGGAACGGCGACCAGAGTTGCGCTGGCAAGCGGGTGGCGCGCGCTATCTGGTGGATGCCAGCGGGCGGGTGCTCGGCATTGACAACACAGCTACATTGACTAACACGCTGGTTATCAATGATCAGTCGAACCAGCCGTTGGCGCCAAATGATCGTGTGGATGCCGACGCGCTGGCGCTTGGCCGGACGCTCAGCCTGCGCCTGCCGGGCGAGCTTGGCATTCAGCCCGCTGCCATCAACTGGAACATCACAGAAGGCATTTCCGTTGCCACAAACGATGGACGAAAGATTATATTTGGACGAAGCGATCGCGTAGAAGATAAATTAATGGTATTGAATGCATTGTTACGTGATGGCACAACCTTTACCTTTCTTGATCTGCGGCCAACCCAGCCCTATTACCGAAACGAGCGTAAACAGCAAGAACCAACACCAACATCATGAAAAAGCAAGACGGAAGAGAGCAGAAGAATATAACAGAATAATCATGCGCTTCTGCTTTCATGCTTCTGCTTTCATATTTGAGGAAGATTATGGCACCACGAACGATTGTTGGAGTAGATGTCGGCACTACCAAAATTTGTACCATTGTGGCACAGGTTCAGGATCGTGATCGCGTCAATATTCTTGGCGTTGGCCTGACGCCCTCGAAAGGACTGGACAAGGGCATGGTCGTCAACATTGACGATGCGGTCAATGCCATTTCCTCGAGCGTTGAAAAGGCCGAGCGCTTGTCGGGCTATCGTATCGGCACGGCCTTTATCGGCGTGGCAGGCCGCCATATTGCCTCACTGAACAGTCGCGCACCGGTGGCGATTGCCCGCGGCGAAATCACGCAGTACGACATCGACCGGGCGGTCGAGGCGGCACAGGCGATTGCCATCCCGAACCAGCGCGAGGTCATTCATGTCATCCCGCGCGCCTACATCGTGGATGGGCATGAAGGCATCCGCGACCCGCTTGGCATGTCAGGATTCCGCCTTGAGGTCGAGACGCATATCGTCACCGGCGAAGTTATGGCGATCCAGAACTTGATTAAGAGCGTGCGCAAGTCCGGTGTCGAGATCGACGATCTGGTGCTGCAACCGCTAGCGTCCGGCGAGGCGGTACTCACCAGCGACGACAAGGATCGTGGCGTGGTGCTGGTGGACATGGGCGGCGGCACCACTGACATTGCCGTATTCGTGCAGGGCAGCGTGTGGCATACCAGCGTGCTGCCGGTGGGCGGCAATCATTTCACCAACGATATTGTGCTGGTCATGCAAACGCCGCATTACACAGCCGAATATCTCAAAATAAAGTACGGCTCGGCAATTGCTGAGCAGCCTCCTGAGGGGGAAGAGGATTTAATCGAGGCTGAAGGCTTTTCGCCTGGCGAGAAGCAGCAGATCAGCCGCTACACACTGAACGAAGTCATTCAGGCGCGCGCAGAGGAGGTGGTCGAACTGATTTACAACGAGATTCGGCGGAGCGGCTACGAAGGCATGCTACCAGCGGGCGTGGTCCTGACGGGCGGCGCGGCGCAGTTGGCGCGCTTCGACGAATTGATGCGTGACATGCTCGGCATTCCGGTGCGCGTTGGCGTGCCAACGGGCCTGGTTGGTCTTTCTGACTCAATGGACAGCCCATCGTACGCAACGGCGGTTGGGCTGGTGCGCTGGGGCGCGCGGCATGGCTTCGCGCCAACGTCGGTACACATCAGCGGTGGCGGCGGGCCTGATCGGAGCGGGCGCGAGTCCAGTTATGATCGCTTCAAGAATTGGCTTCGTGAATTTTTACCGTAACAACATTGTGGTACGCGGCAGTGGGCTGCGGATCACACCTACACTGGCTACAGAAGGGGGATTTGCATGGATTACAACGACTACTCGAACATGGTGGAACACTTCGCACAAATCAAAGTCGTTGGCGTTGGCGGCGGCGGCTCGAACGCCGTGGATCGCATGGTTGAAGATGGCGTGCAGGGCGTTGAGTTCATCACCGTAAACACTGACGCGCAGGCATTGATGCATTCTCGCGCCGACGTGCGGATTCGTATCGGCGACAAGCTGACCAAGGGCCTTGGCTCGGGTGGTAATCCGGTCATCGGTCAGAAGGCAGCTGAAGAGACCATGGAGGAGATTTCTGAGTCGCTCAAAGGCTCGGACATGGTCTTCATTGCGGCGGGTATGGGCGGTGGCACCGGCACCGGCGCGTCGCCAGTGATCGCCAGCGTGGCACAGGATCTTGGCATGCTGACTGTCGGCGTGGTGACGCGCCCGTTCACCTTTGAAGGCAACCACCGTCGCAAGATGGCCGAGCAGGGCATCGAGCAGCTTAAGCCCATGGTCGACACGCTGATCACAATCCCGAACGACCGGCTGCTCCAGACCGCCAGCAAGAACACGTCAATTCTGCAAGCCTTCCGGATGGCCGATGACGTGCTGCGCCAAGGTATTCAGGGCATCTCCGACCTGATCACCCAGCGCGGCATGATCAACGTCGACTTTGCTGACGTCAAGACGATCATGGCACAGCAAGGCTCGGCGTTGATGGCAATCGGCATGGGCCAGGGCGATAACCGCATGATCGATGCCGTGCAGCAGGCGATCGCGTCGCCGCTGCTGGAAGTCTCGATTGACGGCGCGAAGGGCGTGCTGCTCAACGTGACCGGCGGCGAGGATCTGGGGATCACCGAGGTAAACGAAGCGGCCGACATCATCGCCAAGGCGGTGGATCCAGAGGCCAATATTATCTTTGGCGCGGTGCTCGACCCGTCGTTCACGCCGGGCCAGGTCAAGGTCACACTCATCGCGACTGGCTTCGACCTGAACAAGCCAAACGTCCATCGCTCGCGCTCGTTTCCCGGCGTGAGCCAGCAGCAGCAAGCCCAGCAGCAACAGCCTGCTCCGGTTGCCAGCCAGCAGCCAGCCCAGCGCCCGGCGCAGTCACAGCCGCGTGTCGCGCCGAACTTCAACAGCACGGACGATCTGGATATTCCACCGTTCCTGCGCAACCGCAAACGGTAAATTGTTCAGTAGAAACCCTCACCCTTAATTCCTCTCTCACTGAGAGAGGAATTAAGGGTGAGGGTCAATTTCAGCCCCGCCCTTCTTGGTGTTACGGGGCTGTTAATCGCACGCCGAGGTGTGCAAACAGTTCCTGTGCGAGTGGCCAGCCCTGCGGGGCAACCATGTGCGTGTCGCCAGCTATGGCAATGCGCTCCAGGATGGTTCGGTGTGGCGGCGGTAGTTCGACATCAGGCAGTCGAAAGTGGTCGTTTTCGGGCTGCGCCACCAGCACTGTACTATGCTCTGCTGCCTGCGCGTAGCCAATGAGTAGCGCTCTGGTTTCATTGAGCGCGCGCAGTCCCACACTGTTGGGCTCTGCTACGGCAAGGTAGAACGACGCCGGGCCGCGCCCTTTGCGCCGCCGCAGCACTGTGCCGCCGTGGACCATCACGCCGCGCATCCCAGCACGCTCCTCGTCTGCAATCGGCTCCCAGCGCAGGCTTGCTGTCCCAAACACGCTGAAGCGCTCCGCCGGGATGCCAAGCGGTCGCCAGCGCGCCTCGCCAATCGCGGGTGGTTCTGGCAGCGCAGGTAACCGCTCAATGCGGCCAGCCAGCGTTTGCACCACGAAACTACGCGCCCGCAGCCGGGCCAGCAGCCCTTCGCGCCGCCACGTCGTTAATGTAAACAGCCGCCCGGCAATGTTCCCCTCACCTTTGAGCAACATTTTAATGCGCTCAGTGTGAATCAGAAATTGGCCGGGCGCAATTTCTTCAAGATCGATTGAGTGTTGCCTTGATGCTGGCATATGTGTGGGCAGCGCTGCTATTAGTCAGCGCAACATCATTCTCCTTCAGCAACATTGTCTACAAGCACCTCAGGCAGTTCCACTGGCTCGCAACACGTTTCATCACTCACGACGAGATCATGACGGAGTTGCGCCATATCAATAAGATGCGTTCGCTCATGACTCACCACCCAATTACCCTGATGAATTAGATCGACATGGCCATACGCCACATGCTGACCGATGCGATGCCATGCAGCACTGGTCAGGCCGCGCAGCAGCGCCAATGACTGTTGACGGCTTTTTTGAAATGTTTCGAGCACCGTCTCAATCGGCTGGTCGCGGTACTTTGAGGCCGAATCGAGGCGGGGCGGATGCGCGAGCGGTAACGTCGGCTGGTTGGTTTCAAGGATGAGCCATGCGCGCTCACGAAACACGCCATCTATATCAGTAAGATGGCCAATAAGCTCCTTGAGCGATGGCTCGCCGTTGATCCGCCGGGTGAGCAACTTATCCTCAAGCCCGTGTACCAACTGCCGTAGGGCTGCGGGCGTGTGCTCTAGAAACGACGTGATGCCGTGCGGGCCAAGCGTACCGAAGAAGTCGGAAGCGCGGAAGGCGCGATGTGCCTCTGGCACCGTGCCGCACACCGGACAAGGCCGCACATTTTGCCCTTCGCGCAGATTCCCGCAGGTGGTACATACATACAGATCATCAAGCTCATCAAAGCTTAGGTCGCGATTGTCTGCGAGCGCCCGCTGTGCGCGCGCGAGCAGCTCACGCACCAGCGGTGTAGTTCCTGTAATTGGGCCAGTTGCCACTGCCTCAGGCTCCATGCTTTCGAGCGCTCGATCAACGTTCCGCTCAGTTGTGCCGACCTCACCGAGATCACTGAAGGCGCGCATAGCACGGATCTGCTTTGATGCGCCGAGCGCCGCAAGCAGCCGCGCAATATTAAAGTGGCGCTCACGTCGCGCTTGTTGCGCCCAGGCTTTGTAGGCAATCATGCCCGCACTGGTGCTTGTGAACATGCGACGCAACTCATATGTATCATGTGTCATCGATATTCTCCTTTGATACCAGCAATAATACCACCAAACAATAATCGCGTGCTCATGTTTGTCGCGTAGTCAGTGTGGTAATGATTTGGTACGCTCATCAGTGTAGGCTGAAGACAACAGTTACGCGCCCACACGTATCAGCGCAAGTTGCACTATTATAATACGCTCATTGCTTTCAACAAGTTTGCACATAAGTGTTGAGAATCCGCAACTCGTATGCATATTTCAACACTGTTGCCAGGCATAATAGTAAACCATCGAGTCAGCGCAGGTGATGCCACGCGTAGGCTGTTGTTGCCCTGCATAGCGCTGTATGATACAATGCATGCGACTGCTCTATGATGACAATGCATGTACCGGTGTGGAGGCCGTTTGTTATGTCCGATCAGTTCGCGCGCAATCCGGCAATCATCCTTGTTGAAGATGAACCTGATATCTTGATTATTCTCCATCGTTTGATGCGCGATCTTACCGGAGGTTATGACATTGTAACGGTGAATAGTGGGGCAGAAGCGCTTGCACAAATCGCGTTGCGCCCGGTGCCGCTCGTCATTACCGACTACAACATGCCTGGCATGAATGGGCTACAACTGACTGCCTCCGTCAAAGAGTCGTCACCCGACACGCGCGTGGTGCTCATCACTGCGTATGCAACACCAGAGCTTGAAAAGCGCGCCCGCGAGCAGCGGGTTGATTATTATCTGCCAAAGCCGTTTCCGCTCGATCGGCTTGAGCAGATTGTTCGCGACGTGCTGCACTAGCTTGTTCTTCAGTGGCAGGATCCAAGCTCGCTTTCAGAGCTATATCATCTTACTTTCATTGCTACCTATAGCTATGTAGCGGTACACTTGAAGCAAGTGTACGGCATACCCTGTACAAAGCGAGGAACATCCATGTCAAGCCTAATTCCCGGCCTCTTTCTCATGATCATGATTGCTTTGACGCTGGTGTTGCTACCACGCCTGAATGATGATCGGCAGCCGCGCGCCGATGAGCCACGGCGTGTAACTGAAGAAATTCATATCAAGCCCCAAATGCGCAAGTGAGTTTGAGAAGCCCTGATAGTGCTGTCTCTACAGATCCTGGCTGTTCAACTCATCTGCATTATTCAGCTTTTTGCTCCCACATATCTCCTCAGTAAGCTTCGCAACTTCTACGCCAAAGTTGTTGTATAGATTTGTGTGTCGTCCATGCGCATGAGCAGCGCCAACGTCTTTTGGCCTTGTCGCAAAAGTTGGTTGCTAACGGGCATTAAAAAGGGGGCGAGCAATGCTCACCCCCCCTTTCGCATGTGCCGCTAACAATAGTTAGCCGCCGCGTTCCTTCTTCACTTCTGCCAGGTAGCTTTGGATCGCGAGGAAGGCCGGACGCGGGCTCCAGTCCGGATTCAGAATCCCAAACGAGGCTTGCTCGTTGTTGGGCTGGCCCTCAGCGGCCTTGAGCACGGCGAAGTTCATGTTCCACAAGAACGACACGCCCACCCACGGTTGCCCCTGGTCGTCTTTGTACTTATTGTTCATCAGCTTCATCGCGCTGATGATATAGTCCGCCTGCTGTTGCTGCGTAACGAAGTTGCCGAATTCGTAGCCGGGCGTATCATTCGCCGTCGCCCAGCCATACTCCGTAACCCACATCTGGTGATCACCGACGCCTTCCTCGACCATGAAGCGGCGAATATCCTCGATATGGCGGAAGTAGTGCGTCGGATCGTCGTTCCAGCAGCGATCTGGCGCGGGCATGCAGCCTTGAATGTAGCTTGGATTACTGGGATAGATGGTATCAGGCGGGTTGGCCGCGCCGCCGGGATGAACAGCTTGCGCATCAAAGTAGTTCTTGATAATACCATTCTTATAGCTGTACATCGCACGGTAATAATTTTCATCCGACACCGCAATGTTAGGATCGTTGACGCCACTGGATGATGGCGCGCCGGCCAGCACGTATGTTTCCGGTGTCACAGCCTTGATGCGCTTATATGCTTCTGCCAGAATCTCGACGTAGTGGCCTGCATCATCAACCGTAACATGGCCGCCGTTCTCAGTCGCCAGGTTCTGCTCGTTCCAAATTTCAACAGCAGCAATCTTGTTGCCGTAATGCTTCATCAAAGCTTCCACAAAGTCGCCCATGTCAGCTGGATTTTTAGGCAAACCATTGGTTTCATTGTAGAACTTAGGCGCCTTGACAATACTGATTAGCAGCTTGACGCCATGGGCATTCGCGTCGTTCACAATATTGTCAAGTTCGGCCCAGGCGTAGTTCTTTGGCTGCGGGCCTTCGATATCTTTCCACTGAATCTGCTGCCGCACCCATGTAAAGCCTGCGATTTTGGTCAAGGTCAGCACGCGCTCACGGTCGGTATAGTACAGGTGCTCCACCACGCCGAATTGAAGATTGTCAGTTCGGAGTGGGCCAGCCACATTAACCGGCGCTGCGGTCGCGGTCGTCGCGCTGCTGGTTGGTGCCGGGGCAGAATTTGTTGCAATTGGGACCACTTCGGTCGGCACGACCTGAGTTGCATTAGGGCTGCTGGCTGGTGCCGTCGCTATTTGTGCGGTTGGTAGCGATGCTGTAGTATCTGTCCCACCACATGCGGCAAGTAATGATACGAAGAGAATGAGTGCGGTCAATCGTGGTATATGCACTCGAAAACGGGACATGTTCACACAGTTCTCCTTTGAATACACTCTTGACGATTATGCTTCATCAAGAGTGTATTGTACACGAACATGGCCTGACGCCAAAATGGGGCTTTGGTGAGATGTTGATGAGGAAGCACTTCTGATGCATCACACGCGCTACACGCCTTGTGGTAGGTCGCGGATGGCAGGCACGCCACCGGCAGCTGTGGCCATGGCAACGCTGCGGAGAATCGCTTCTGCCAGGACATCGGCGGCGGCGCTGCCCAGCACAGCCATGTGTGGCGCGGGCAGTATATTCGTTGCCACGGCAAACACGGTGTCGCCGTCGAACGGCGTGTGAATGGGCCGAATGGTGCGGGCGAGCGCGTCTTGAGCCATCTGGGCCAACTTGCGGCAGCCGGCCTTGTCGAGCGTGGCATCGGTGACGACCACTGCGAGCGTGGTATTCAGCCCGCCAAACATGCGATGTGTTTGTTCACTGCGCAGGAATGCTGCTGTATCCACAAAGCTGCCGTCCGGGCCGCGTGCTCCTGCGAGAATCGTGCCGTCTTCCCGTCGCACATCACCAAAGGCGTTGGTCACAGCCAGCGCTGCGACGGCAACGTCGCCCGGCAGCCGGAGCGCAGCGCAGCCCACGCCACTTTTCATTGCATTGCCCATGCCGAAGATCTTGCCAACTGTTGCGCCGGTGCCTGCGCCGACGCAGCCTTCCTCGACTGCATCTGTGCTGGCGGCCTGGCATGCGGCGCGGCCCATTGCTTCATCGGGCCAGCGATCGGGCACCCCAACACTGAGGTCGAAGATCACGGCAGCGGGCACGATTGGCACGCGCGCCACGCCGGTATCGAAGCCGATGCCCTGTCCACGGAGCCACGCCATGACGCCGGTTGCCGCCGCAAGACCGAATGCGCTGCCGCCCGTTAGACAAAGTGCATGAACGTATTGCACCATGGCGCTGGGATCGAGCAGGTCGGTCTCGCGCGTGCCGGGTCCACCGCCGCGCACGTCCACGCCGCAGGTGGCGCCGTCCGGCAGCAGCACCACTGTGCAGCCCGTGAGCGCCTCCTCGTCCTGCGCATGGCCCACGGTGATGCCACTAATCGCGGTAAGCGTTTGATTCATTCATGGTGATCCTATTCAAACATGCTTATATGCGAGACATAAACAAAGGCGATAGCGGCATTTGAACAACCGCTATCGCCTCTACCCGATCATCTACCCTTTATCTTCATCGCCTGGAGTTCGGCGGCGATGTGGTTGTTCCTTGGTGTGAGATGAAAGGGTCGCGGCTGCGGGGCGCTGCATGTCACGCGTCTTGGCCTGCAGAAACGCGATAAGTTCTTGCAGCCGCACATCCTGAATTGGCTCGACCATGCGGATGGTGTGGCAGTTCGTGCCATCGTCCACCGTCACTGTGTAATGCAGAAAGTCTGCCGCACCACGTGAGAGTGTGCCAACCTGCTCCGGCTGCTTGAAAAAGACCGATTGCTGTATAAGTTGCTCAAGTTCTGCCTGCTCATCACTCGAAAGATCGTCGCTTTCAATTGTCACAGGCTTGCTGAGTCCTGGGAAAAAAGCGATACCGCCGTCACGCTGAAAAGTGATCCGCATGATAGCCTCCTTTGGTGTGCGCCATTGCCACCGTTGGTCTTATGTGATGGGCAGATCAACTTCTGCCCAACTCTCCTGCACGGCTTTCTGCTCCGCGCTGTTCGTGCCGTATAGTCGTGCGGCGACAGTAGATGTGATGCGCGCAAAGCGCTTAAATCCGGTCCCAGGCTTCAGCGAAGAGTTGCGCAGCGTCTCGTACCAGATTCGCCCGGCCTTTTCCCATGCATAGCCACCAATTTTTGTAGCAACCAGGTAGAACGCATGGTTGGGGATGCCAGAGTTGATGTGAACGCCACCGTTATCCTGATAGGTTCGCACAAAGTTCTTCATGCTCGCGGGCTGTGGGTCTTTGCCGAGCACCGGATCGTCGTAGGCGGTGCCAGGCGCTTTCATCGAGCGGAGTGCCACGCCCTGAACGCTCTTGGTCAACAAGCCCTCGCCAATCAGCCAGTCCGCTTTGTCAGCTGTCTGGTTCAGCACGCGCTGTTTAATCAGGGAGCCAAAGACATCAGAAATCGACTCGTTCAGCGCGCCGGGCTGGAACATATACGTCAGCTTGGCTTCGTCTTCTGTGACGCCGTGAGTCGGTTCATGGCCAATCACATCGATCGCGATGGTGAAGCGGTTAAACAGCTCACCGTCGCCGTCACCGAAAACCATACGCGCGCCATCCCAAAAAGCATTGTCGTACTTGACACCGAAGTGAACTGTCGCGTCGAGTGGCAAGCCTTGATCGTTAATCGAGTTGCGCTCGAATACCTCCCAGTAGAAGTCGTAGGTATCACCAAGTCCATCGTATGCTTCATCAACAGCCGGGTCTCCGGTTGGCGGAGCGCCTTCGGTGCGCACCACGGTTCCTGGCAAGGTTTGCGTGTTTTTAGCTGTGTAGATCGTGCGCTGCTTCTCGCCTTCCACTGTGGCAGTGATAGGCTTACCCAACACAGCGCCAGCAGGTGGCTGATTCGTGGCGCGCAAAGTCCGGAACGTATGATCCATGTTGAGCGTTTGCAGCGCGTTCGCACGCTGTTGACCAGAGCCATTTTGAGCGATTTGGCTGAGGATGTAGGGCGGCAGAATGCAAAAAATGCTGTGGTGATGATGTGGGTGGCCGACATGTTGGCACATAATAAGTTCCTCCTTATATGTAGTATCGTAGCACAAAAGTGAGGCTTGTCCAGCAGGGTATAATTGAGTAAATTGTGCGTTCGTGCGTTGCCGGAAGAAGCCTCCGCCTACAAGAATCATCTCGCCTACGCCCCAGAACGCACATGCGCGTGCGGGCGTGAACATATTTCTTGCGCAATATAGAAGCACCCATGGTATAGTCACGACAAAGAAGGAGCGCTCTATGAAGCAGCCTGTTGTTGCGGTTGTTGGTAGCCTTAATCTCGATCTTGTAACGACCACTGAGCGCCGCCCACAGGCGGGCGAAACCCTGACAGGTCGCTCGTTTGCCACATTTGTAGGAGGCAAAGGGTTGAATCAGGCGATTGCGGCGGCGCGCATGGGGGGGCGCACGCACATGGCCGGGCGCGTCGGGTCGGACGACTTTGGACAGCGGCTCCTGCAAACACTTCAGCATGAATCTATTGATTGCACGTTTGTCACCGAGGATGCGGCGGCCAGCACCGGAACCGCAACAATTGTAGTGGATGGCAGCGGCGATAATAGCATTATCATTGTGCCCGGCGCGAACGGTCACCTCAGTAGTGACGATGTCGAGCGCGCCGCCGACATGATCCGTAGCGCAGACGTGCTGGTATTGCAACTGGAAGTGCCGCTCGACGCGGTGCAGCGCGCCGCCGAGATTGCGCACGCTGCTGGCGTGCGGGTGCTGCTCAACCCTGCGCCTGCCCGCCCGCTGCCTGACGCCTTGTTGCAACTGTTGGACGTGCTGGTGCCGAACGAAACCGAAACCGAGCTTCTGACCGGCCTTTCCGTTGCGGATGACGGCTCAGCCGCAACAGCAGCACGATCACTGCTTGGTCGTGGTGTGGGTGCGGTGGTGCTCACGTTGGGCGCGCGCGGCGCGCTGCTGGCAACCACAGACACAACCGAGCGGGTACCGGGCTTCCATGTACAGGTGGTGGACACCACAGCGGCGGGCGATGCGTTCTGCGCGGCGCTGGCAGTGCAGCTTGCTACCGGGCAAGCGCTGCGTGAGGCCGTGAGCTACGCCAATGCGGCGGGCGCGCTGGCAACCACCGTGCTTGGCGCGGAGCCAGCGATGCCGCGTGCTGAGGCGGTCGAGCGCCTAGTAGACCAAGTGTAGCGACAACGTGTTTTATCGTCCATCACTGATTTTGAAGTCGCTCTTCAGTGTTTCAAGTCGCGCAAGCTCCTGTGCCAGCTGCTGCCGCGCCCAACGCTCCTGTGTGTGCGTGTCGAACTGGCGGTAGAAGCACTCGATGATCATGATTAAATACAGATAAATATTGTACAGCACGCGGCGCTGCTGCGTACCATGCCCGGTGAGCATAGCCTGCCCGTACCCGGCGGCGAAGGCTTCTGACGGCGCAAGTGTGCGGAACTGATACTCCATGAGCGGGTCGCCCCACAGCGCCCGCTCCCAATCAATGATACCAGTGATCTGCTCGCTGGCCGGGTCGATGAAGATATTGCCATCCCACAAATCCCAGTGGACCAGCCGAGGCGTGCTGATTTCGTCCAACGCAGCAGCGTGGAGCGCAACTTGCGCGCGCAGCACGTTGTATGGCAATGGCAACATCACGTCGAGCGCCTGTCCATCGGCAAACACGCCGTCGATCATCTGGAGAAAGGCCGCGCGCCAGGACGTGTGGCGCGGCGCGGCGGGCACCGCGTAGCCGAAGGACGGGCCAGTGATAGTATTCACCTGACGCAAATACTCACCTACAGTCCGCTCGATATTGTTGAGCGTGTGCGGCGCAAGGCTGTCGCGTAGTTTATTGAGCGCCACGCCATGAACGAACTCCATCAGGTAAAACGGGCTGGCGAGCAGTTGCCGCGTGTCGTCAAAGGCGTAGATCGCGGGCACTGGCACGCTGGTGCGCTGCTTAACCAGCCGCATGATCTCGACCTCAGCGTGCATGATTCCATGCTCATACGTCAGCACCTGCACATCAGCGGGCGGCGCGACTTTGAGCACACATGTCCGTCCGTCGGTTAATGTAATCGTGTAGGCGGCGTTGAAGTAGCCGTCGGTAAGCTCTTCGAATACGCGGATGGCTACGCGTTCACCGAACACAGCGTGGATAATGCGCTCGGCATCGTCTCTGGCAACTGTGGTTTTGGAGATGCTGTGCATGTGGGTATCCCTGTGATAATGATACGCCGCCATGATAGCACAGCCAGGCCCAAATATAGAAATACCTTCCACATGACTGATCACGTAGAAGGCATTTCTGTTAGTCCTCGTCGTTGTTGTATTTACTCGTCGCTACTCAGCATGAGTATACCAGCCTGTTGTGACATGTATGGTCACAACTTTCGCACATTTTCTCAATCATTACGATTCTGGATCAGTCTGCTGTACTGCCATCAGAAGTAGCGCTACGCCCAGCAGTACAGATATGGCACCAAGTGATCGACCTGTCTTGACATGATCTTTGAGGCTGTCGAGCGTCTGGTTGTAGCGATCGGGCATGCGATCCATTTTGCGCAAGGCTGCAAAGCGTGCAGGGGCAACCAGCAGGATGAAACCGTTGCTCAAGCATAGCGAGCCGGCCAATGTCAATAATTTATTCATGGGAGGCAGCGGCATAGGACTTCCTTTCGTTGATTACGGTATATTCTACGCTGGATGCAGCAGGCTGCGTGCCAGCAGGGTGGCTACAGCGGGCGCATGAAGAACAGCGCGGTTTCGCCTGAAACGCTGTGAGGATCGTACAACGACGCGTCGAACCCGCACCATCGGAAGCCCATCTGTCTGTAGAACTGGATCGCGGGATAATTGATGTTCTGCGTTTCCAACCAGATGCAGCGCATCCCATGTGCCTGGCTCCAGCGCACCACGTCGTCAATGAGCGTGCGCCCGCCGCCCTGCCCACGAGCTGCGGGCGCAACGTAGCAGTGCCACAGCACAGCGCGGCAGTTCCAGCTTTCGCGTTTCACTGCCGCTACGCCGATAATGCGCTGCTCCATCGTGGCTACGGCGACATAATCGAAGGAAGGCAGCGTATCTACTTCTTCGCCAAAGCGGTAATCTTTGTGGAGCGGCGATGTGATGCACGTGGCATGCAATGTGGAGGCTGCCAATCAGGTTGATGCCCAACGATCAAGCTTCAGCCGCGGCCGACGCCCTGAGTAATGACATGATGAAGCGGGAAAGATGACATGCTGCTACCAAGTGCCAAAAACAGCCCAGTAGAGCCGTCGGTTGCATGGCGGTGTTGGGCCGCGATAGGGTTTGGGAGTGGCTTACGCTTGCAGCTATTCCTCGTCGGGAATATCTTCAAGACGGATTCCCTTATTGGCTCGGAGACTTGCCCGTGCTGCCTCGATCCGTGCCAAAAAGCGCGGGTCGTTTTCCAGCCGGTACTCAAACCACTCATCCTCCGACTCAAAGCCAATCAAAACACCTGCTGGCTTGCCGTGCCGGGTAATAATAATATCTTCTTCCTCCGCTAGCCGTAGGTATTTCGATAAGTCATTCTTCACTTCCGAGAGTGGAATCTGTTTCATCGTTTGGTTCCTCCTCTAATTCACCGAAACGTGCAAGCCAAGCTTGTCCTTCGCGCTTATCAACAATGGCAAGCACTTCAACATTCGTCCCACGCACATCGTAAAAGACGCGAATCTCGTCAACGCGCAAGCGATACTGAGGGTGGCGAAGCTCACGTAATCGCTTGATGCGGCTCTTGCTCGCCTGCATCGGCTGGTGCCGCAGATAGGTCGTAAGTGCGGCACGAACCGTTGCTCGGATATTTGCTTTGAGTTGCTGTAAATCCTCTGCTGCCTCTGGAGAGAGGATTATTTCATAGGTCATACGGTGCCATCACACCTTGTTAAACAGCCAGCAATGGCTGTACATCTAGCTAGATTATAGCCAAAATAGAGCCAAATTGCAAGAAGGGATTTTCAATAGTGGCGAGGACTTATCGCGGCCCAACGACTAGCCATCAGCCGTGGCGAGAAACTGGTAATGGCATGCTAGATCGGGAATGGCATGGCATGCCACAACCTGCCAAAAACAGCCCAGTAGAGCCGTCGGTTGCATGGTGGTGTTGGGCCGCGATTCGTTGCTCGTAGCTTTCGAAGCCGTCATATGCCACTTTAGAATCAGGCCGGTTCCTTGAGTGTGTAGCCAAGTGCTTGCTGAACCTGCTGGACAATTGGAAATGTAATTGCGTCGTTGAGCAGTAAGGCGTCCCATTTTGTCACATCTCGTAAATCGAACCAACATACTTCTGTTATTGCATATTTGTTTGCTGCCTCTTCTTCGGGTTCATATCCGGGAGATGCCTTTCCCGCAAGTACGGAACACAGATACGTCTTTCGCCGTTGATACGTTCCGCCCGGAAAATCTGGCTCATCAAGGAGAAGAGAATGAACCTCCACACGCAGACAGGTTTCCTCGCCCATTTCTCGCTCGACGCAAGCTTCTTCTGTCTCGCCTGCTTCGATGCCGCCGCCGGGAATGACCCAATAGCCCCGTCCAGTAGAATGTTCGACGTGCTTAATGAGAAGTATGTGGTCATCGTGGATAATTGCGCCTTGATACCGAATTTTGTGTGCCACGATTCCTCCTGGAAAAGATTGGATGAGCATCTTAATCTTTCAGGAATAATTGTAGCGTGAATAGCTACACAGGCTATCGGTCTTGAGTACGGTCTAGAGCGGCCCAACGATCAAGCTTCAGCCGCGGCCTTGTGAAGGCGTGTTTGATAGACCGCGATGGCGTGTCACCTGAACCGAACCTGCAAAATTAGCGCGGCAAGGCCGTCGGACTGGAAGCGATTGTTGGGCCGACCAGCATCATGGGGGCGTACCTACTCGGCAAACAGGTCGGCTAGCACATCAAGAACGCGCTGTTGTGTTGCTGCATCCATCATGCCAAGCCGCTTCACCAAATGCCGCTTGTCAACCGTACGAATTTGGTCGAGCACAATATGCGCGTTCTTATCCTCAAAACGGCAAGCGACACAGCTTGGATAGTTGCGCCCTTTGGTCGTCATTGGCGCAAGAATGACGGTTTGAATATACGCATTCATCTCATCGGGAGAGATGACCAAACAGGGCCGGGTCTTCTGTATTTCAACACCGATGGTCGGGTCAAGATTGACCAGAAAGACATCAAAGCGCTTAACTACCACTGCCACTCGCTTTCCTCCCACTGCGTTGAGGCAGCATCGTCGTCCAGGAGTGCATCATCACCATGCTCTGCCATCTGCTGAAACTGAGTAGCCCAATCCGCACGCACTGCTTTACTTGGACGGATGATCAGCTGATTGTCCTGAACTTCAAGTTCGATGGTATCAGTCAGCTTGAGTTGATCGAGGACCACTTTGGGAATACGCACCCCCTGAGAATTACCAATCTTGACTAATCGCGTACGGATGACTGAGGTCATAGCTTCCTCTCTTTCTTGTGGATACATTGTAATCACGTAAGAAAGAGATGTCAAGAGGTAGATTTGAGGGAAGGCCCAACGATGAGCCATCAGCCGCGCCGCCCTGCTAGATCGAGACGAGCTTCTAGCCAAATCTAATTGTCAAAATCGCTCCGATCTTGCTCGACGCGCAGCGCCGTCAGCTCGATGCGCTTGTTGGGCAGCCGCAGATGACGCCCGGGCCATCACAACGCGAACACAATGACCGCTACCCAGAGCACAAGAGGCGCGAGCAGCATCGTGGGAAGAGCAAAGACTAATGCACGACGCGCCGCCGCCACCCGCTCGACACCTCGTCTCAGAAAGATCGCGAAGTAAAGGGACCAGGCCGAGACGGCGAAGTACGGCGAGAAGCGCGCGAGCATCGTGACGGGATTGCGATCAGCCCCGGCCACAGAGGCGAGGAGGATTCCCGCGAACAGAGCCGCCGAGCAAAGTGCCCAACTCGCCTGCCCGGCCGCGGCCACGCTCCAGCGTCCAGTCACGAGGCGCCGGATGGCCATCGCACACCCGACGATTCCGACGATGTAGGCGATCACAGCGAGAACCGCAAGCCAGTTCATCGAGCCTCCTGAATGAGCAGACCATGTGGTGCGAGCCGGAGTAAGCCGATTCGCCGAGACTCGCAGCGGTCTGCCTAACGTATGCGTCAGCCGCGCCGCGAGCGCAGCGGCGTCGGCTGGACGCGGTGTTGGGCGTCTGGGTGCTACTGAGCTTTCTATGACGTTTGGTTCTCTAGCACTCCCACCACGAATTGATCGGGCAGTTGAGGTTCCTTGAGACGTTAAATCGTCATGCCCAGCTTTTGCATCACCTTTTGTGATGGCAGGTTTTCGTAACCTGTGGTAGCGATAATGCGCCCGAGTTTTTCATGGGTGAATAGATATTCCATTACGGCACGGGCGGCTTCTGAGGCAAACCCTTTGCGTTGATGAGCCGGGGCAATCGCCCAGAATAGACCGACCTCCGCAGTGGCTGGGGCATTGGGGGCACGGTTGAACGCCGCGACCCTATTGAATGTGTCCAAATACGGCACAATACCCACTGCCCCGATTATCTCCCCCGTTTCTTTTGAGACGACGGCGCGTTCCCCATAGGGAGGCTGTTCGAGCATGGCAAACATTTCATATCCCAGCACAGTCCATTGCAACCGACGCTGACGTTCGCCCACAGGCGTTTCCGAGCCAAAGGACTGATTGAGAACATTCTTGATAAACTCGAGATCATCCATGGTCAATTCACGGATGATTAGTCTTTCGGTTTCGAGTGCTGGAATTCGTCTGCTCATTTGGGCTTACCTCGTCTTTTTCTATAGTCACTCGCTGCGCGCCGGATCCGCCCAACATGCTTATGAGTAGACGGCATCCCACAATGCAGCTTAATTCGGTTATTGAGGTTTTAGACGGCATACATTGCAGCCTAAAATCCTCACAGGGATATTAGACAGCATGCGCTGCTGGCCCATCCGTGATTCTGGCATGTTAGACAGCATGCGTTGCAGCATAATATGCCCACAACCATTATAAGCTGCAATCCATGAGGAAACAAGACCCAAGAACTACTACAGGCCATAACGTATCTCCCTGTTATGCGGTACACATGGTGTACATTCACTTTACACGTTGGCAGCGTTATGACATCACCACAACCAAAATTACTCGATCAGGTACGTTCGACTTTGCGGAGCAAACACTACTCCAGTCGCACTGAAGAAAGCTACGTTCATTGGATCAGGCGCTACATTTTCTTTCATGAAAAACGCCATCCCCGCGATATGGGCGCAGCAGAAATACGTATGTTTCTTACCCACCTCGCCGTCGACTGTACCATTGCGGCAAGTACACAAAATCAGGCGCGCAGTGCACTGCTGTTTCTGTACCGTGCCGTTCTTGCTATTCCGTTGCAGGAACTTGACCATGTTGTGACTGCGAAGACATCCAAGAACATTCCCGAGGTGTTTACAATAGAAGAAGCCCAGAACGTTATCAATGAGCTTTCAGGAACCTATCGGCTCATGGCGCAACTCCTCTACGGCAGTGGCTTGCGGCTCACAGAGTGCATTCGCCTGCGCGTCAAAGACATCGATTATGCGCGCCACCAGATCACCGTACGTGATGGCAAAGGCATGGAGGATCGCATAACCATGCTTCCTACGAACATCGTTGACCCGCTTCGCGCCCACGCTGAAGCTGTGCGCGCATTGCACAACAACGATCTTGCGCAAGGCCATGGTGCAGTGTGCCTGCCGTTCGCGCTCGAACGCAAATACCCACATGCAAATCGCGCATGGGCCTGGCAATACATGTTTCCCTCCGCACGGCTTACGCTCGACACCTCAGCAGGCATATTCCGGCGCTGGCATTGTGCTGAATCGAGCTTACAGCGTGCCGTCAAAGCCGCTATTCAACGAGCGGGGATTCACAAACACGCAAGCTGCCACACCTTTCGCCACAGCTTTGCGACCCACCTGCTGGAAGATGGCTACGACATCCGCACGGTGCAGGAATTACTCGGTCATAAAGATGTCAAAACCACCATGATCTACACCCACGTCCTGAACCGTGGCGGGCGTGGCGTGCGCAGCCCGCTCGATCGTTGAACGAGCGAAGGCGACCGACAATCACCTTGTCACCTTGTCACCTTGTCACCCGCTCCTGCCTTGCGCCGCATGCCCGCGCCACGTATAATGACAAGGTCCAGATACGCAAACATGTTCTGCTTTTGAAGCGTATGCATACAACGTTTTGTGCAAGCTACACTGTGCTCAATCTTTACGTTTTACTTTCTACGTTTGTTCTTGATACGAGGCTGTAATGATTCCACGCAAGCTGATGCTGCGCAATTTTATGTGCTACCGCGAAGATGTGCCGCCGCTTGAACTCGACGGCATCAACATCGCCTGCCTGTCCGGCGAGAACGGCGCGGGCAAGTCGGCGCTGCTCGACGCGATCACCTGGGCGCTGTGGGGCGAGGCGCGCCTCAAGAGCGACGACGATCTGATTGCCCTCGGCGCGCAGGAGATGGAAGTCGAAATGATTTTCATGCTCGATGGGCAGGATTACCGCGTGATTCGCAAGCGCAACAAGAGCAAGCGCGGCCAAAGCTGGCTCGATTTTCAAGTGCAGCACAACGGTGGCTGGCGTCCGCTCAGTGGCGCGACGCTGCGCGAAACGCAGCAGATCATCACCAGTACGCTGCACATGGGCTACGAAACCTTCACCAACTCGGCCTTTCTGCGCCAGGGCCATGCCGACGAATTTACTCGCAAGGAGCCGTCGCGCCGCAAGCAGGTGCTGGCCGATATTCTTGGCCTCGATGTTTATGAAAATCTGGAAGGCTCTGCCAAGGAGCGCGCCAAGAAGCTAGACGGCCAGATCAAGGTGCTGGAAGGCCAGATGGTCGAGCTTGAGCAGCAGGCCGAGCAGCAGACGTATCATCAGCAGGCCGTTGCGGCTGTGGAAGCCCGTGTCGAGCAGTTGACCGAGCAGGCGGCGGGCGCGGAGCATGACCTGGCCGAAGCAACCGAGCGCGTGCAATCCCTGGAGCAGTTGCGCCGCGAGCGCGACACGCATCGCCTGCGCATGACACAACTGCGCGCTGAGCGCGACGAGTTGGCGCGCGCCGTGGCAGAATTGCGGCAGAACATTGCCGAGGAGCAGCAGGTGCTGGCACGCCGCGCCGAGATCGAGGAAGGCATGGCGGCGCTCCACGCGGCGCAGGCGGAAGTCGAGCGGCTGGATGGCTTGCGCGGCGACTACGACCGGCTGATCGAGCAGCAGCGCGGCCATGCCGATGCATTACGCGAAGCCGAGCGCCGTATTCGCACAGATCTGCGGCTGGCCGAAGGCGAACTCAAAGGCTTGCGCGAGCATGCCGCCCGCCGCCCCGACATTGAAGCCGACATCGCCGAACTTGGCACGCGATTAAAGGCATTCTCATCGCTCGCCAACGATCTTGCGAACGTGCGGGCGCAGCGTGCCGAACTTCATGATCGTAATCGCACGGTCGGCGAGCTGCGCGTGCAGCAGTCCGAACTCAAGGGCCAGATCGCGATCAAGCATGACTCACTGGTCGGCTCGCGCGAGGAGCTGAAGCGCCGTCTGAAAGACGCTGCCACGCGCCTGAAAAATGCCAGCCAGTGGGAAGCTGACCTGGCGCGGCTCGGCAACGAGCGGGCGCGGCTCGAGGCTGACCACGCGCGGCTTCAAGAACTGCGCCGGGTGGAGCGCGAACAAGCCGAGCAGGTCGGCGCGCTGCGGGCAGCCTGCAAATCGATCAAGGTCCAGGGCGATGATATCAACAAAAAGCTCGGCATGCTGACCGAAGACGCCCATAATTGCCCGTTGTGCGGCAGCGATCTTGGCGATGATGGCGTGGCGCATATCGAGCAGGAGTACGACCGCCAGCGCAAAGAGTTGCGGGCGCAGTATAGTACATCGCGTCGCGAGGCCGACACAATCGAGGCTGAGCTAAACGACATGCGCGCCGAGATCAAGGAATTGGAGCAGGTCACTGCTGCTTTGCCGAGCATCGCCGGACGTATCGCGCGCCTGGAAAGCGATCTGAGCGTTGTCGCCGATTTGCGCAAACAGCAGGCTGAAGATCAGCGCGTCGCTGCGGAGATTGATTTGCAAATCGTGCGCGGCGACTACGAGCATGGCGTGCGTGCCGAGTTGGCCCGCGTCGAGGCTGCCATGGGCGCGCTCGGCGACCAGAAAACGCTCAGCCGCGAGATCGACCGCGTCGAGGCGACCATGCGGCGGCTCGAAGATCGCATTGCCGAGCAGGCCCAGCTTGAGGCCACGGTGGAAGCCCACCGCCGCGACCTCGCAGCGCTGGATGCGGAAGCCGAGACGCTTCAGGCGCAGGAGCAGCACGTCGCTGAGTTTTACCGCATCATTGCGCAAGAGGATTGGGGCCATGCCGAACGTGCCGCCCTGCAAAAGATCGATGGGCAGATTGCCGCGCTCGGCTACACGCCCGAACGCTACACGGCTGCCCGCGCCGCCCAGCGCGCCCTGCAAGGTTGGACTGACGAGCAGCGACTGATCGAGCGCGCCGAGGCCAACATCGCCCGCGACGAGCAGGCGCTCGGACGCGACGAACAGGCTTTGCAGCGGCGCGATGACGAACTTATCCAATCGAACGAGCAACTGGCCGCCATGGAGCGTGATTTGCAGGCGCTTGGCCCCGCCATTCACCGCCGCGACGAAGCCACCTCCGTGCTCCAGCGCTGCCGCCGCGACCTTGCCGTTGCCCAGCGCGATCTGGGCGAGCGGCAGGCGCTGCTCCGCCGCTCCGAAGAAGCCGCCACCAAGCTCGCCGCCAGCCGCCGCGAGCGGGACGCGCTCGGTAAGCGCAAGAGTCTGTTCGACGAACTTGTGACCGCGTTCGGCAAGAAAGGCGTGCAGGCGCTGCTGATCGAGATGGCCATTCCTGAAATCGAGCGCGAGGCCAACGAGTTGCTGGCGCGCATGACCGACAACCAGATGCACCTGACGTTCGAAACCCAGCGCGACACAAAGAAAGGCGATGTCAGCGAAACGCTCGACATCAAAATTGCTGATGCGCTCGGCACGCGCGACTACAACGCCTACAGTGGCGGCGAAAGTTTCCGCGTAGACTTTGCCATCCGCATCGCGCTCGCCAAGCTTCTAGCGCGGCGGGCGGGCGCGCGCCTCGAAACGCTGGTCATCGACGAGGGCTTCGGCTCGCAGGACACGCGCGGGCGCGAGCGGCTGGTCGAGGCGATTACATCCGTGCAGCGCGACTTCAAACAAATTCTCGTCGTCACGCACATTCAGGAACTCAAAGAAATGTTCCCGATTCAAATCGAAATTGGCAAAACCGCGCAGGGCAGCCGCTGGGCGATAGGATAAATGCGAGCACAATTGTAATCAATATACTTCCTTTTAACCGATACTATGTATATCATAAGATAAGGAGTGATATTAGAGTTTGCTCCATTAGAATGCTGTACTGCTCGCATTTTTTGTTGAAGGAGATTTGAATGTCGAAACGCCTAGAACAAAGCGTGGTAATTATTGGTGTGACCCTGCCACTTCTGGCAACTATTTACGCAATCTATCGGTTGTGGAACATGTGGGTGACGTGGAACGATATTGCGCTCATGGTGGGGATGTATATCTTCACCGCATTCGGCACGACTGTCGGCTACCATCGCATGCTGACGCACCGCAGCTTTGAAGCCCATCCGGCCGTGCGCGCGATCTTTCTGGCGCTTGGCTCCATGGCCTTTCAGGGCCGCGCCGATGTGTGGGCATCGACCCATATTCAGCACCACGCTGAGACTGACACAGATAGCGACCCGCATAGCCCGATTCACGGCTTCTTCCACGCCCATATGGGCTGGTTCACGATGCGGCGCATGGACGCGCAGTTTGATAAATACGGCAAATGGCTGCTGAAAGACCCCATGATCCAGTTCTTCAGCAATACATTTATCTTCTGGACGTTTCTGACGCTGCTTATTCCGTTCCTGATCGGCGGTTGGACCGGTTTGCTGTGGGGCGGCTTCGTGCGCATCTTCCTGACGAATCATGTCACGTGGAGCGTCAACTCGGTCTGCCACACCATGGGCAAGCGTATGTTCGAGACCAGCGACTTGAGCAAGAACAACTGGCTCGTCGGGCTGCTGGCGATGGGTGAAGGCTGGCACAACAACCACCACGCGTTCCCGCGCTCGGCCTTTCACGGCATGCGCTGGTGGCAGTTCGACTCGTCGTCGTACGTGATCATGCTGCTCGAAAAGCTTGGGTTGGCGAAGAATGTGTGGCGCGTGCCTGAGGCCGCCTTCCAGGCACGTCTAATTAAGAAGTCAGAGCCAGTTGTTCCCGACATGGTGGCTGGCGACTAGCATCTTTGCTTGTTGAAGAGTGTACATGTACGGCACCCGTGAATAGGCCTTGAGCCTGCTCAGGGTGCCGTTGCACATTTTATGTTAGACCTCCAATACCTCCTCCCCAACTTCATGGCCATTCCCGCTGTGCCGTTCCGCATGGGCACGCCCGAGCGCGAACTGAGCGCGCTCGCTAAAGCCTACGGTGGCACCCGCGAATCCTACCGCGAAGAGTCGCCGCAATACACAGTGACGCTGCCCGCCTTTGAGATCGCCGCCACGCCCGTGACGAATGCGCTGTATGCGCAGTTCGTCGCCGCCACCAACGCGCAACCGCCGATCACATGGCGCGGCTCAGCACCGCCTGCCGATCTGCTTGATCATCCGGTGGTGGACGTGAGTTGGCATGATGCGCAGGCGTTCTGTGCATGGCTTAATGAGATTGCAGATTACAGATTGCAGATTGCAGATTATGACGAGCCTCAATTTACAATCTACAATCTACAATCTGCAATGTTTCGTCTGCCTACGGAGGCCGAATGGGAGCATGCCGCGCGCGGCACCGACGGACGCGCGTTTCCATGGGGCGATGAGTGGGATAACACGCGAGCGAACACACGCGAGAGCGGGCTCGGCACGACTACGCCAGTCGGTGCGTTCCCCATTGGCGCAAGCCCGTACAGCTGCTTCGACCTGGGCGGCAATGTGTGGGAGTGGACCTCTACGCTCGACGCGCTGTACCCCTACAATCCGGCAGACGGGCGCGAAGACCCATCGGCTGCCGGGCGGCGCATTCTGCGCGGCGGCTGCTACGCCAACCCGCACGGCTTTGCCCGCTGCGCATGTCGTTTCCGACTGCCGCCCTCGGTGCGGAACGAGTTCCTCGGTTTCCGGCTAGCTCGGTCTGTTTCATAGCCACGAAGGCGCAAAGAAGATTTATCTTTTTACATCTCTGTACCTCTGCAGTTTAATCTTTTCTTGGCTTCACCCGCACGCGGATGCCGTGCTCCGGCTGTCCGAGCAACCCTGGATACTCCTGAATCGTTTCTTCTGGCGCGACCGGCTCCAAATCATACTGGCGCAGCACATGCGCGGCCATGGCCTTGACCTCGACCTGCGCGAAGTTCACGCCAATGCAGATGCGCGGCCCGCCGCCGAACGTCGCCAGTGCATACGGCGTGCGCTTGTCCTCCTCGCGCGGCGGCGCAAAGCGATGCAGATCGAAGCGCTCTGGCTCTGTGAAGAACGCTGGCTCCCAGTGACTTGCACCAATGACCAACAACACATATGTCCCGGCAGGCAGCAGGTAATCGCCAAACTCCACATCGCTGAGCACGCCACGCGGCACCATTGCGACCGGCGGCGCAATTCGGCCGGCTTCTTGCACTGCATAGCCGAGCGTGCGCATGGCCTTGATTGCATCCATCGTCACCTCGTCGTTTTCAGTGAGCACACGATCGATTTCGGCGCGCACCTCTTGAAGCTGATCGGGATGCGTTGCCAACAGGTACAGCAGCCACGACGCCATGGTGGTGCTGGTCTCATGTCCGGCCACCAGCAAAATGTTGACATGCGCCAGCAATTGCTCATCGCTCAGCGCATCGCCGTTCTCGTCGCGGGCGTTGACCATCATCGCCAGAATATCGCTGCGATTATTTTCAGGAATGCCGCGCCGCTCGGCGATGAGTTGGCTTAGGGCAGCCTGTAATTGATCGCGAACGGGCACGACGTGAGCGAGCCACTCCTCCTCGCTGGTAATGTTTGCGCCTTCGCCAGCATGGAGCAGCGCGTAGAACATGTCGCGCAAGTAATCGACCAGGGGACCGGCACGGAAGCCGACCAGCGTCTCTGCGGCGACATCGAAGGTGATTTTGCGCGCTTCTTCGTAGAGATCCACTTCATCGCGCTCGGCCCAATCGCGGCTGCGCTCGGCAATCACGCGATTCATGATTGGCAGGTAGCGCGACATATACGCGATGGTGAAAGCGGGATTCATCATCTTTCGGTGGCGGTCGTGCTCGGGCGGGTCCATGTTCAGCAGACCTTTGCCCATGATCTCGCCAATGTTGGGCGTCCAGCCGAGGTCATGGCTGAAATGCTCACGGTGAGTCTGCATCACAAACTTGTTGGCTTCCGGGCCGATCATGAATACCACGCGCCCGCCATCCGGCCAATCGTGCTTGAAAATCGGGCCGTGTTCGCGGGCCATCTGCGCGAGAAAGCGCAGCTTGTCGCGCGCGTAGTGTTCAGGAAATTGAATGGTTGGAAGCTGGTCGATAGATTGAACAGCCATGCTCATATGTTTCTCTCTTTCTACATGAGCAGAAACGAAGAGGGAATGATAGGATCGCAAGGAATTGACGCTCTGTTGCGGAGAAAGTTGCAGGATTGTGCGATGCTCAGCGTCAGCCCCATGCCATACGTTTCCCTTCAAGCGCAGCACGCAGGGCGGTTATCTCATGCCGCAGATCATCGGTTTCGTCGCAGCGCTGGTAGCGGTCAGCCATACGAATGCGCGATTTGCAGAACGCCAGCTCGGTTGTGAGATGATGAAGCCGACGAACTTTCCAAAAACATGCCCATCCACCAAGGAGCAGTGCGCGAGTCTGATGCTGTAGCCGCCGCATGGAAGACGTAATTTCCTGATACTCCTCGCTTGATAGTACACCATCTGCCACTTCATCGCGCAACTCGCGCTCCATCACCGCTCGTTCGCCGCGCCACGCCAGCACAGCGACCAGCAGCACCACGAGGACGCCCACGGATTGAACTACCCATGACGCAACAATGCCGCCGGCGGTCGGCTCGCTGATGAAATAGTTGTGGGCGGCATGGAATAGCACGGCTAACAGAAAACCGCATGCCAGCACCAACCCTTTCAGTATCGGATCGCGTTGATGGCGGACCAGCCCAAAGGCGAGTCCGACCATGCTGGTAAAAAAGGCATGGTTCATGCCGAACAGCACACTGCGTAGCCAGAACAGCGTGGTAATGTTGTCATAGCGGAGAAAGTACAGGGCGTTTTCAGTCATGGAGAAGCCAAAACCGACCAGCGCGCCATACACGATGCCGTCGAGCGGGCCATCGATTTCGCGCCGCGCCCAGGTATACAGGCCAACCACGGCCAACGCCTTGAGCAGCTCCTCAATGATTGGCACAATGCTCCAGTTCGAGACTTCTGGCCCAATCAGATGCGGCTCCAGCGGCACGAGCACGAACAGTTCCACCAGCAGCGCCAGCGCAAGCGCGGGGATTGCGCCCCACCAGAACGCGGCAAAAATGAGCGATAGTGGCTCTTTCTCGTAGCGATCGAGCCACCACAGCAGCATGCTGTAGATAGCCGTCGGTATGGCGGCGGCAGCTATTGCAGTGAGGAATGGCATAGCAACACGGTGACAAAATGCCATGGTGACACAGAGATGTGAACAGTAATCTTCATCTTGTCATCGTGCCATCTTATCAAGAATTATATATCAATGTTAAGTTCAGCCAATCGCCTGTCAGTCGGCGTGCCCTTCGCGTCCCAACCGTGACGCTTGTAATACTCAGGCAGCATGCTGTCGAGCGCGGGCAGGTGATTGGCTGCCTGCCCGTCGCCAAGCGGCTCGGCGCGCCAGCGCGCGGGCAGCGTGTCGGCGCTGCTGACGGTGCTGTGCGCTTGCATGAATAGACGTTCAACAGTCACAATACGTTCCCCAAGCCGCGCAAGATCGGCACTGCCGAATGGACGGCCCAGTGCCGCGGAAAGCAATTCAGTCAGGTCGGCAGGCGTGACCTGATAGGCCAGGAGCGCGAGGCGGCGGCACAACCCGGCAGCGTCCAGCGCGGCGGCAAAGCGTTCATGCCAGATAAGGCGAGCCACTTTGCCATCAGGATTTTGTGGTGAGGTCGCGCCGTCCGGCACCCATGCGGGGCGTTCCGGCAGCAGTTCGGCGTAGTCCATGGAATAACGATAATCGCCACCGATTGGCGAGGTCGCCAACGCCAGCGCCAGCTCTTGCCCGGCGCGCGGATCGAGTCCAGGCATGGCTAACCCTTTGACATGGGGTGCCCATGCCGAACTGCCCCAGAAAATCTCCTGCATCTCGCCGACGCCGAGCGACAGCATGTCGCGCTTTTCTTGTTTCTGTCCCAGCCGCTCGACGGCTTCAAGGATCGCATCTTCATCGCCCCAGCCGATTGCGCCAGTACGGCTGAGTCCTTGCTCCTGGCATTCCATCAAAAAGGCGAGCGCCGCGCTGGTCGAGGTCGTGTCGAGCCCCAGGCGCAGACAGCGGTCGGCCACTGCCGCCAGACCTTCCATGCTGGTGATGCCGCACTGTGCGGCAAAACCGGCAACTGCTTCAAGCTCAGGATAAACGGCACCGCCACCGTCCGGGCGCGCATAGCGGTTATGGCATGGCAACGGGCATCCAATGCACCCGAAGCCTTCACGTGGTGCGAATTGTGCCAGCGCGGTGCGTGTGATGCCATGGATGTGTGCGCGGCCCTGCTGCCCATTGTAGCTCGTCAGCGCGCCGTTTTCCTTGGCGAATGGCAGGTAATAATTGCTGCCGTACTGCTTGATGCCTGCCGCAAGCGCGCTGCTGGCTGCCCGCTGCGTGATCTGCGCACCAATCACTTGGGCGCGCTGCGGGTCGGCCACGCGGGCAGGCGCGCCGTCGCGGATGGCAATGGCCTTGATGCGCTTGAACGCCATCACCACGCCGGTTCCGGCCGGCTCGGCCATGAAGCGCCCATCGGCTACAATGCTGCTGTAGGCCACGCCCGCCTCACCTGCCGGGCCGACACAGACCACCCGGTAGTCCGCGCCGAGCGCATGGCGCAGCACCCGCTCTGTCATAACTGTGTCAAGGCCGAGCAGATTACTGGCCGGCCGCACCGCGACTTTTGAGCCATCAATTGTGATGACACACCAATTCTCACTGCGACCCTGGATCGTCAGTGCGTCATAGCCCGCCCGGCGCAGCGCGGCACCCCATGTGCCTTGCGTCCATGAATGGGCGATTGCGCCGGTGAGCGGCGAGCGCGTGCTCACAACAAATGTACTTGTTGCCGGAACAGTTGTACCTGTGAGCGGCCCCGCGCTGAAGACGAGCAGATTGGCTGGTGACAGCGGGCCAGTGCCGGACGGCAGCCGATGGGTTAGCAGCCATGCCGCCGCGCCGCGCCCGCCCACATACTCCTGCTCGACCACAGATGGCAATTCCTCTGGCTGCACCGTGTTGGTGTCAAGTCGAATTTGCAGCACGCGAAGCGCCATAATAGCTCCTTGAGAAAGTAAGAATGAAGAAGGAAGAATGATGAATGGAGTTATACTCTCTTACTTTTTAACTTTTACTTCTTAACTTTGACGGGATGCCCCAGGTAGATTGGCTCCAACAGCGCCCGATCGTCGGTGTCGCCCTGTTGGAAGCGCTGCCATGCCAGCTCGGCCAAGAAGCCGGGCCGCCGCAGATTGGCTGCGGGCGAAGGAAACAGCGCCCGTTCGCCGAGCCGTTCGCGCAACGTCGGCGCGACTTCGCCATCTAGGTCGCCGCAGAACAGCGTTTGCTCCTCGGCTTCATTGCAAATCTCAGCAAGCGTCACGTTGCGCGGCTCGCTGATGCGCTGCCATGCTTCGTCCGCGCTGAATGTGGCTGTCGCAAAGCGGTCGCGCCCCAGCCGAATGATCGGGTAAATCGCTACGCCGGGGCGCTGGTGTTGATACGCCAGCGCGTCGAGCGTGCCAATGCCAACCAATGGCAGGTCGCAGGCCAGCGCCAGGCCCTTGGCCGTGCTCATGCCGACGCGCAGGCCACTCCAACTACCCGGCCCAAGCGCCACGCCGACAGCGGCAATGTCATTTCGCATGCGTTGGACATGCTGGAGCAGCATGTCCAGCTGCGGAAGCAACTGTACAGTGTGGTCGCGCCCAGAGTGCCAGACGCTCTCGCCGATCACGCCCGTTTCATCATACAGCGCAACGCCAGTGAAGGTTGTGGAAGTGTCGATTGCTAACAGCATAGCCCCACCATCACGCGAACGCTGCGCGCTTCAACGCATCGACCAATGTTTCGTAGCGCGCGCCGCGCGGCACAAAGCGCAGTACACGTTTGGTTTCGCTCAGGTGGCGCAGATGCACCGCGACATGCTCTAATGGCAGCCAGTCCTGCGCCCGCTCAGCCCACTCGATAATGCACACGCCATCGCCGCTCAGCGCGTCGTCCAAACCAATGCCTTCAAGCTCTGCCGATGCCTCGATCCGATACAGGTCGGCGTGGTAAATCAGCATGCGCTTGCGCTCATGCCCGGCACGATACTCGTTCATGAGCACAAAGCTGGGGCTTGTCACTAAATCATTTGAGCCAAGCCCTTGCGCGATGCCTTTCACGAAATGCGTCTTGCCCGCGCCGAATTCGCCTAGCAGCAGCACAAGGTCGCCCTGCTGCAACAGCTCACCGAGACGCTGCCCGACGCGCACCGTCTGGGCCGGGCTGTGGCTGATGAAGTCCAGCATATGTGGTGATTGCGTGTTTGGCTGTGATTGTGTACTCATACCAAAATATTGTAGCACAGGTCAAGCGCCAAAACGTAACAAGAAAATCGGAGGAACTGGGGAATTATGGGAACTGAGAAACCTTATTATCTGAGTTCCTTCGGAGAAAGTAAGCAAAATTTGCACAATCGGTCATTCTGAGCGAAGTGAAGAATCTCTCCGGAGAGACACTTCACTTCGTTCAAAGTGACAAGATACTCCTAGGTCTACTGGATCACCTTATTAGTTCCCTGATTCCTTCAGTTCCTTCGATATCATTGGAATTGTACCTGAAGCACCAATCGCCCAAGCTGGATCTGGTCACCGTTCTGGAGCGGCTGCGGTTGACGCGGTTGAAGGCGCTGGCCGTTCACAAACGTGCCGTTGGTGCTGTCGAGGTCTTCCACCGCCATTTGGCCGTTCTGTACCAGCAATCGGGCATGCCGCCGCCCGACGCCCTGCTCCAATGCGTCGTAGCTGCCCAGGTCCACATCCGGGCATGAAGTGGCTTACTGTGTCGGCCCGCCCGATGAGCGCCTGATTCGACTGCGGCAATGGCAGCGTCGCGCCGGTACGAGCCACCACCAGCCGGGCCGGAGCAAGCATCGTGCGCGGCGCAGATTGAGCGCCCGATGCTGGCGTACCGACTGGCATTGGCAAGGGAGCGCGTGGTAGCGCAGGTATTGTTGGCACAACGCTGGTGGGCTGCGGCGGCTGGTAAACGGGTTGCGGCGGCACAGTGGCGCTGGAAGGCGGTGCGGGCACCGTAGCGGCAGGCCGGGCGGGCGCGGCGAGCGGCGCGCCACAATTGTCGCAGAACGCCTCGCCGGGAATAGCTGCCGCGCCACATTGCGGGCAGACGGTAGGCGCTGCGGTGGGCGCGCTGGCGGGAACAGTAGCAGCAGCGCTGGCTGTTGTCGGAATAAGCGCCGTGCCGCACTGGTCACAAAAACGCGCAGCAGGCGGATTGTCAACACCACATTGCGGGCAAAATGGCATGGGAGTGCTCCTTCGTGATAAGTAGATTGCTTTGTTTCTTGGGCATGATACCGACTTTGCAAAACATTCTATTAAAAATACGTTCTGCGGCCATGCGTTGTTGCATGGCGGCACGAAAGCTGCCAAATGGTAGAGATTACGGCTTTGTTATAGTGTTGCAGCTTTTTATTTCGTCATGAACGTGCTCATATGCGTATGCTATAATATATGTTTATAATTTAGTCCTTCCTCGCGGTTGGAGAAAAATCGAGGAGTTTGTAATGCGACCGTTGATTGGCATTCCGTGTGGCTCGTTCCATGATCGTGACTGGTGCCCGCCGTTCTACGGCCATCGAAAATCATATATTGACGCTGTTGTCACTGCTGGTGGCGTTCCACTGCTTATTCCGTTGGTGGATGACGAAAATGTGCTTCGCGCGCTGTATGAACGTATTGACGGCCTGCTGTTGGCTGGTGGTGGTGATATCGAGCCGCACCACTATGGCGAGGAGCCGCTGCCAGAGTTGGGCATGGTCGACCAGGTACGTGACGCAGTGGAACTGCCGATGGTACGCTGGGCAGCGCAGGATGGCAAGCCGGTACTGGGTATCTGCCGTGGCATTCAAATTCTTAACGTCGCGCTGGGCGGCACGCTGTACCAGGATATTCCATCGCAGGTGGGCAGTGAGATTAGCCACAACGGCTCGTACACGCAAAAAGATTGGACCTATATGGTTCACGATCTGAAGCTGGAGCCAACGTCGAAACTGGCGAACATCATGGGCGTCGAGGTATTTCCTATCAACTCGCTGCATCATCAATCCGTGAAGCAGGTGGCGCCTGATCTGCGGCCGGTTGGCTGGGCACCCGATGGTGTGGTGGAAGCCGTTGAAGGCAACAACGGCCATTTCATGATTGGTGTGCAGTGCCACCCCGAGGCGCTGCAGGGCGTGGCAGATACGCGCTGGCAGGCATTGTTCAAGCAGTTCGTGGACACCTGCCGCGAGCAGGTGCTGGCGCAGGACGCTGAACTGCTGTCATAAATAGAATTCCTATAGCCGGGCATAGGTGCTTGTGCTCATCATGAGCGATGAGAAACAATCTGTGTCCGGCTTTTTGCATGGTGAATCATGACTGCGCAACACACACGCCGCCCGACTGTCGGCATTCCATGCCGGGTCGTTCAGGAATCATGGTACCCGCCGGTGGCAGGCAATACCGTCAGCTACCTGCGAGCGGTCGAGGCGGCCGGCGGCATTCCACTGCTCATACACTGCACCCGCGACGTCGAGGTAATCGACGCGCACTACGGGCACTGTGACGCGCTGCTGTTGGCGGGCGGACAGGATGTCGATCCGCAGTTTTATGGCGCTGCACCACAACCCAAGTTGGAGCAGACCGATCCATTGCAGGATGAGATCGAGATCGCCCTGATTCGCCGCGCGCTGGCCGACGGCATGCCAATTCTTGGTATCTGCCGTGGCATTCAAATTCTTAACGTCGCGCTGGGTGGCACGCTGTATCAGGACATTCCATCCGAGCTGCCGCATGCACTCGATCACGGCGCGTCGAACGACCAGCGCGGCATGGATTACCTTGCACATGGCGTTGCTCTCGATGTAGGTTCATGGCTAGCACAGCAGCTCGACAGTACGGCATTACTCGTCAACACCGTGCATCACCAGGCGCTCGACCATATAGCCGACGGACTGCGGGTAGTTGGCCGCGCGCCGGACGGCGTGGTCGAGGCGGTGGAAGGCACGGGCCGCAAATTCGTTGTCGGCGTGCAGTGCCACCCGGAAATGTTGTGGGAGCAGACTGATCCGCGCTGGGCGCGCATGTTCGAGCGCTTCGTTCAAGCGGCGCGTGGAGGCACTACTGCTGCGCTGTAAGGACGCCTTTGGTTGCATCCCTTGACAGTCACAGCTAATACCACTATAATTAGTGTATATTTAACACTATAGGAGGTGCTATGTCTGAAGATGTCGCGAACTATGATGCCTCCAAATACGATAGGCCATCCGTGACGGTTGATGTCGTGATCTTCACGCTGCTTGAGCGCGAGCTGAACGTGCTGCTGGTGCAGCGCAAACATTGGCCGTACGAAGGGTACTGGGCCATTCCGGGCGGTTTTATCAACATGGACGAAGGGCTGGAGCAGGCCGCCCGCCGCGAGCTTGAGGAAGAAACCGGCATGCGTGACGTGTACCTGGAGCAGCTTTACACCTTTGGCAACCCGAAGCGCGATCCGCGCACGCGCGTGATCAGCGTGGCCTATTTTGCGCTCATTAGCTCCGACACGCAGTCGATCCGCAGCTCCGATGAAAGCACCGAAGTGCGCTGGTTTCCGGTACGGCGGCTGCCCGGCCAGCTTGCCTTTGATCATGAAGCGATTCTTGCCTCAGCCATGGACCGGCTGCGCTCCAAGCTGGAGTATACAACGCTTGCGTTCCAGTTGCTGCCAGAGGTATTCTCAATCCTGGAACTCAAGCACATCTACGAGCAGATCCTCGGCGAAAAACTTGATAAAGGTAATTTTTATCGTAAGATCAAGGATGCCAACGTGTTGGAAGACACCGGCATGCGGCGCGAGGGCCGCGGTCGCCCAACAGCACTGTACCGCTTCCGGCGCGACCGTGGTGATGAGCAGTTTGTGTTCCGCTGGCGCGAGGCGCGCATTGAACCGAAAATAGAATAAAGGAGGCTGCTGTGACAATCCGTGCAACACTTGCAGAACGGTCGCGGCCATTTTTAAGTTATCTAGACGATTGGTATGCCCATTTGTCTGAGTTGCCGCTTGAGGAATTGATCGGCGGCGAGCCGGAGCGCGTGATCATGATTTCGGTCGATGTCATCAACGGCTTCTGTAAGGAGGGGCCATTGGCAAGCGAGCGGGTTGGGCGAATCGCGCAGCCGATTGCAGAATTGTTCCAGCGCGCCTATGACCTTGGCGTGCGTAATTTCGCGCTGACGCAGGACACGCACGACCCCGAAACGCCTGAGTTCAACGCCTATCCGCCGCACTGTGTGCGCGGCACTGACGAGAGCGAGGCGGTCGATGAGTTGAAGGCGCTACCATTCTTCAACGACATGGCGATTTTTCCAAAGAACGCGCTTAGTTCGCACCTGCACACCGATCTCGATCCCTGGATCGTCGAGCGCCCGCAGGCCGACCGCTTCGTGGTCGTCGGCGATTGTACCGATCTTTGCACGTACAACTCGGCCATGTACCTGCGCATGGATGCCAACGCCCGCAACCTACAGCGTCGCGTGATTGTTCCAGCCGATGTGGTAGACACGTTCGATACGCCGGTGAGCGCCGCGCGTGAGCTTGGCATCAAGGCCCACGACGCCGACCTGCACCACATTTTGTTTTTGCATCACATGGCGATGAATGGCGTGGAAGTGGTCAGACGCTTAAGTTAGAACCGGAGAACCGAAAACCAAGAACCTGCTGAGATGGTTTCCAGGTTCTTGGTTCATTTCACTTTCTTATGATACTTTTTTTTGGTACCCGACAAGTCGTTCGTGACGATGACCGTCCAGGCGGCGGCATGCAGCAGTGCCCGCGCTGCGGCCAGTACGCGATGTTCAAGCCGCGTGTGGCGCGCACGTACTTCCATGTGTTCTGGATTCCCAATTTTCCCGATTGGGGCTGCGCAGCCAATCGTGGAATGCCAGAATTGCCATGCGCGCTTCGCAGCTTTTTAGCCACGAGATTACAGAGGACACAGAGCCGTCTTATTTCTCATCCTTCATTCGTCAGATGCTCAGTGATTTCGATGATCTTTGTGGCTCAACCAATCTGGCCAGCATGCGATAGATTGTTAAAAACAGTACGCTGCCACCACTCGCCCAATACATAATTTGCACCCATCCCACTGTGCTGTCGGTGCCGCTCCACAAACCATGGGCCAACGCCATCAAAAAGACTGCAAAGCTCAAGAAGTGAATGACCCGCCATGTGCGTTTGCCAATCCAGCGTCGCAGGTAGAAGGTTATGCTCACCAACGCCATGACGTACAAACCCACCTGGCCTAAGCCGACGACAAACGGCTTGTACGACGTGCTGGCAAACGGCACAAGCAGTTGTGGCAACGTGTACCCGATGTACTGATCGCCGAGCAGAATCAAGGCGTGGAACGAGGCAAACAGCAGCCCCAGCAGGCCAACGTACTGGTGCATGTCGAACGCCGCGGCTGCTCCCGGCCAGGATCGCGCCAGTTTGTTGGTCATCAATAATCCCATCATCATGGACAGCCAGAGCAGTCCATAGGCAACAAAGGCGCTGGCACGCGAGAGGTACCAGTATGCTTTTGGCTCGACGCTCAGCAAGGAAGCGCTGAGATTCGGCAACCAAAGCGGCAATGTCACGATTGTCACAGCGGCGCCAACGAGAAACGCCAGCACCATCAGCACAGCTTCTATGATATTCCCCATGGAAATGGATTCGTTGGCTGTGGCGAGCGTGGATTGATTTGTAAGAGCTGCACGCGGCTGTGAAGCGCTATTTGTACGCAATCTGACCATCTGTACGCTTTTTTCTTCAGACATGACTATATTCCTCAGACCATATATAGTGCCGCAGATTTTGGCTACGGCATGTGCTTCCATCTTCGCACACCAGCAGCCCCGCAAGCGGCGGATGTGCTTCGAGCCATTGCAGGCCAGCGCGGCTCCCCAGAATGCAAACGACCTTGGCCGCCATCTCGGCTTCGCGCATGGTGGGCGCTATCACGGTGGCGCTCAGAACATCAGTAACAGTGGGCTTGTTGGTGCGCGGATCAAGAATGTGGTGCTGCCAGCGCGCATTGTGCTGCCAGCGCCGGTAGTCTCGCCCAGATGTTGCAACGCCGCCTGAATACAACATCAGCAGATCGAGTTGCGCGTCAGGCTGGCGCGGGTCGGCGATACCGACCGGCCATCCTGAACCATCGGCACGCGGCCCGCTCACAGCGATATCGCCACCAGCATCAACCAGGGCCGGGCCGTAGGCGCTCAACCAGTGCGCGGCCTGCTCGGCTGACCAGCCTTTCGCAATGCCGCCCAGATCCAGGCGCATGCCTTGTGGCAGCCGCACCGCCCGCTTGGTCGCGTCCAGCCGCACGGCCCGCCAATCGTATGACTGTGGCACGCTTGCCTGACGCACGGACTGCCCATCAGCCACACGCACATGTTCAAAGGATTGATCGTAGCCAGCAGCTTCCAGGGCCGTCAAGAGCGTTGGAGTGACGAGCCCGGCGCTGGCTTCAGCTGCTTGCAGCGCAGATTGGAGCACCTGCCAGAGCACATCACTCACCGGCACCCATTCGCCAGTTCGCCGATTCAACTCGCTCAACTCGCTATCTTGCCGAAAACGGCTCAACTGCTGCTCCCATGTGGCGAAGCGCTCGGCGACAGAAGCGAGCTTGCTGGCGGCGTCCGGCGCATCGGAATCCAGTGCCGCCAGCATGGTGCATCCCATCGCATGAAATGCGTGTGTGTGCATCACAACTCCTTAGCGTGACGAGCGCGTGATTGCGAACGGCATCGGAGCAACCCGACGCAACTGCGGTACCGCAGCTGGCGCGGGGGCCACGGTTGGCGCTTGCGTCGGCGCGGGCGCGGCCAATGTTGAATCGGGCTGTTGGGCAAGAGACCCGAATGTTGGCACTGTTGTTGGCACAATTGCTGGCACGAATGCCGGTGCAGACGTTGATGTTACAACTGCTGCCTGATTTGTAGTGGCTGTCGCTGCTGGAGCATTGGCCAGCACTGCCCATCCACCGACGGTCGCCGTGAGCGAGGCTGCCATGATAAGTACTTTCGTTGTGAACGTAGTACCTTTTTTGGGCCTTTTTGCATTATGTGAAGCCATAGGTTACCCCTTATTCGTTGTACTCAAACTATTCTTGGGAATCGTTCTAATGATGTTACTCATGTTCGTACTGCTCGTGTTCGTGTTGCTCATGTTCGCCACCACGTGCCCTGGTTGGCAGTGTACTGCCGAGGATTTGTCCGCTAGTCACATCAACATATACATTGCCGCCGTCGAAGGGGACTTCATAGGCGACCGTGCCGTTGTAGTCAACTAGTTCAGGGGTGCGCACTACCTGCGCACTCGGCGGCGCGACTGTGGTTGCCAGTTGAGCTGCCTGTTCAGGCGAAACTGGATAATCTTGTGTCGAGGCGGATGGCGCTGCTGCGGACGGCGATGTCGAATCAGGCGCTATCATTGGCGCGAATGGTGCCGCTGCCGGTTGTGGTTGGGACGCTGCAACTTCTGGCACAGCAGCCTGTGCTGGGATACTGCTATCAGTAGTGAATTGTCTCACAACGGCACCGACGAAAACAAGTATAAAAGCTGTCAATGCAGCGGCTATAATCAAGCCAGTTCGCCGTTTCATCATGTCAGTTCCTTTGTTCATTCAACGTGCTTGCTTAATCAACGTACTGCCATTCTAGAAAACTTTTTTTGGAACATGATGGGAATAGCTCGTGTATCTTCCAATCTTCTTCCAATCTTGCTACACTATAATGGCCATCAAGAGGTAACCCATGCGCGTAGTAATTATTGAAGACGACCAGCGGCTCGCACGTTTGATTAGTCGCGTGCTGGACGAAGAACACTTTGCCGCCGATGTCGCCCATGATGGCGACACTGGCCTGGAAATGGCGCTGAGCGGCTCGTATGATGTCGCGATTATTGACTGGATGCTGCCGGGGCGCGATGGGCCGTCGATTGCCCGCGCTATTCGGGCGGCGCGGCTGCCCACGGCGGTGCTGCTGCTCACGGCGCGCGGCCAAATCGAGGATCGCGTGGTCGGCCTCGACAGCGGCGCGGACGATTACCTCGTCAAGCCGTTTGCGTTCGAGGAGTTACTGGCGCGGGTGCGGGCGCTGGGGCGGCGCTTCACTGTGCTTTCCGGCGCAAGCGATGAGCTACGGGCTGGCGATTTAGTGCTGGACATGCGCGCCCGCACTGCCCGTCGCGGCGACCGTGCGCTCGACCTGACGGTGACCGAATGGAATTTGCTGGAGTATCTCATGCGCAACGCCGGGCAGACGCTGACCCGCCAGCAGATTCTGGATTATGTATGGTCGTTCGAGCGCGATGTACAGACCACCATGGTTGATGTCTATATTTCGTATTTACGGCGCAAGCTCGACGTGCGAGGCCTACCCGATCCAATTCGCACAATTCGCGGCGTCGGCTATCGTCTGGAGGCGGAGCGTGTTTAGAGGATTGCGCCTGCGCCTGACGCTGCTGTACCTTGCAGTGGCGCTGGCCTTGATCGCGCTGTTGGGCGGCGGTACGTACCTGCTGATCAACCGCTATTTTCAGCGAACAACCGATCTCGCATTGCAATATCGGCTTGCACAGGAGTTCCGGTTGCGCGGCATTGCGCTGCCGCAGACGCTGGCTTCTGCCGAGACAACGTGGGACACCGGGCGCTTGTCGCAGCCGCCGGCACATATTAACACACAGCCTGGTCATGATGGCAGAGATGATGGTGAGCATCATAGGCCATACACCTACAGCGACAATGAATTCGATGCTGAGCTTGCGCCCATTTTCATCATGCCGTTGAATGCAAGCGGTCAAATGATCGCCGCGTCGAGTGATCCCGCTCCGCCGTTCACGCCGAATGTCCAGGCTGTTACTGCTGCCTTGCAGAACGGCAGTGATTGGCGTACGGTGCAGATGTCGGATGGCTCGCGTCTGCGGCTGCTGACATGGAACGTTCCGGGCAATAGTTCGGTAGTGTTCCAGGTCGGGCGTGTGCTCACCGACCAGTCCAGCGCGCTACGGCAACTGTTGATGGTGTTGCTAGTGCTTGGAGGCGTGGCTGCGCTGCTGCTTGGCGCAGGAAGTTGGTGGCTGGCTGGGCGCGCCTTGCGCCCAGCGCAGGCGGCATGGGAGCGGCAGCAAGCCTTTGTGGCGAATGCTAGCCACGAATTGCGCACCCCGCTGACGCTCATGCGTGCCAGCGCCGAGGTAGCCATGCGCCATGTAACGTCACAAGATGCCGAGCAACGTATGCTGCTGAACGATGTGGTGCAGGAGTGCGATCATACCAGCCACCTCGTTGACGACTTGCTGCTACTTTCGCGCCTTGACGCCAAGCAGCTTGCGTTGGAGCGCAGGCCGATTGTGCTCGCGGACATGTTTGCCGATATCGAGCGTCAGGTCGGACGATTGGCCGCTGATCGCAATATTCACTTCGCAGTCGATCATGCGGGGGATACTGTGCTTGGCGACGTGACGCGGCTGCGGCAAGTGCTGCTCATTTTGCTTGATAACGCGTTGCGCTACACGCCAGATGGCGGCGCAGTGCGCCTCGCGGCCCAGCGCCATGGGCAATATGTCACCATAACGGTGAGCGACAGCGGCAGTGGCATTGCGCCGGAAGACCTGCCGCGCGTGTTCGAGCGCTTCTACCGCGCCGACAGCGCCCGGACGGCTCCCGGCGGCAGCGGGTTGGGACTCGCAATTGCCAAGGCGTTGGTCGAAGCACAGCATGGGCACATCGCTCTCCAGAGCCAGCCCGGCCAGGGCACGCAGGTCATGGTGACGCTGCCCAGCGTGTAACAGCATTAGTCTTCCCAGAACGGCCTCACCCAACCGCACCGCACCAACTCCTCGCGCAGTTCCAGCATGGCCGTGTAGGTTGGTAGCGCGTACAGCGTTGCATCGTCGGGAAGCTGCTGGAGCGCCGCATCGAGCGCCCGGGCAAGGACTGGCTCGGTCTGGACTCGCTCCTGTTCCACGCCAGCGTACTTCAAGCGCACCGCCATGTCCGCCGCGCGCGTGCCGCTGACCACCGCATGGGCCACTCGTCCGCCAAGTTGTTCGAAATCAGCATCCCACAGCCATGACACATCTGTGCCATCGGCGTAGCGGTCGTTGATGGCGACGAGCAAGTAGAGAGAAGCGGCGATTGATTGCTCTGAACTGTTCTCCGTGTCTCCATTTCCGCTTACCAGCATCCGCACCGTTTCGCTCGCGCCCACCGGATTTTTAATCAGCGCCAGGAACAGTGGCTTGCCGCCAGCATTGATGCGCTCGATCCGTCCGAAGGCGGCGCTGAAATGTTCCAGCGTGTTACGTACTTCGGCGGGCAGCACGCCGATCAGCAGCGTCGCGGCAGCGGCAGCCAGCGCGTTCGCAGCGTTATACAAGCCCGGCAGCGGCAACCTGATCTCCAACGCGCCACCGGGATACGTCAGCAAAAGGCGGCTGCCGGTTGTGCCGTCGAGGTCGAGCCGCTCAAGCCGGTATTCAGGTTCTGGTCGGCGGTGGCCGCAGTTCGGGCATGCGTAGTGGCCGATATGGGCATAGAATAGTGGCTCGTACACATAGGGCATGCCGCAGCGCTGGCAAAATTGTGAGTCGGCGATATGAGCCGTGGCACTGCTGGCATGGCGCGTGTCTTCAAGACCGTAGAAGCGCACCTGTGCCTGCAAGCCCGTGCCGAGGTCGGCAATTGCCGGATCGTCGGCGTTCAGCAGCACGGTCGAGGTCGCCGGAAGTTGCTGGAGCGCAGCCCGCCAGCGGCTGGCAATCGTGTCAACCTCGCCATAGCGGTCGAGTTGGTCGCGAAATAAATTGTGAAGCACCACCAGGCGCGGCTGCGTTTCGCTGAGCGCGTCGGGCAGCGCGGCCTCGTCGGTCTCGAATAATCCAACGTCGACATGAAGCTGCCCCAGCAGCGACGCGCCCGCCAATGCGGTTGATGTCAGGCCGGTCAGGAGGTTTGCGCCCGCACGGTTGTGCAGCACCTGCCGCCCATCAGCATGTAAAATCGCCGCGATCATGCGGGTTGTGGTGGTCTTGCCGTTGGTGCCGCCGACGACGATCACGCCCTGTGGCAGCCGCGCGCTAAGTTGGCGCAGCATGTCGGGCGCAATCCGCCGCGCGACCACGCCAGGAATCGTCGTGCCGCCACCGCCACGGAGCAGGCGGCTGGCGACTCCGGCGGCTTTGCCTGCGGCGAGCGCGGCAGTAAGACGTAAATTCATATAATGAAAAGTTTTAGTATAGAGCGAAGAACCAACTCGAGAAATGCTTATAAGTGCTGCAATGCCTGCCTGTATCTCTACAAATACTCAATATTATCAAGCATTTCTTCAGCTTCTAGTACCTGGTAGATCAACATGAGACCCTGGATAATGTTACCAATTGATGTTTGTTGATGAGCGTAAACGATCCCTGCATGATGTGTACCTATAGCAGCCAGTTTCAAGAAATCATCATCTTGTGTAAATATAACGCGGCCCTCAGTGCGTGTAAAGGCAATATGTTCTTCATCTGTTGCGCCTAATTTGTGTGCTTCAGGCACGGAAAGGACGTCAACGCCTCGTTGACGGAGGCCGCGTACTACTGCTTTTGATACATGCTCGTCAGTGTAATAGCGAATTTTACTCACTGCGCTGTGCTTGTAGCTTTTGTTCAAGGATGGAGGGCGTGCGTTCCCGCAGCGCGGCAACAAAAGCGTTGCTTTCGTCTATGCTGCGATCAATCTCCTCGAGGTGATCGAAATAGTAGGCAAGCGCGGCATAGACATTGGCTAGCGCCAAATCATATTCAGCACAGATTTCATCGGCGCTCATCCCCATACGTTCATGCCAGATGACGATGTTCTGTACAGTGATGCGGTGGCCGACGATGTGAGGTTTGCCGCCGACTACGTCAGGCGTGATTTCAATGTGGCGATCTAAAACGTTGGCGATCATAGCTGATAACTTTCTTTGTTGATGTTTGTATAGTATACAGTGTATCTGTCAATTGCCGAGCGCGCAAACACGTTTCAAAGCGCTGCCGTCTTGACCTTCACAATTCACTGTGTTAGCATAGGTTGTTAGTAGCCGCATATATGCGCGAAAACTATGGCAATCGTACATCTTCGTCCGGGTAAAGAACGACCAGTGCTTCAGCGCCACCCCTGGATTTTTTCAGGGGCGATTGCGCGTGTCGAAGGATATGTCGGTCGTGGCGATGCTGTGGACGTGTGCGATCACACTGGCGAATGGCTGGCGCGCGGCACATGGAGCAGCGGCTCGCAGATTCGCGTGCGCCTGTACATTTGGAACGCCGACGAGCCGCTCGACGAAGCCATGCTGCGCCGCCGCATTGCGCGCGCCGTAGCTGCCCGTGAATCGCTGCCGCCCGCCATGCGCGACGGCGATGCCCTCCGGCTGGTGTTCGCGGAGTCCGATGGGCTGCCGGGCCTGATCGTCGATCGCTACGGCGAGTATCTGGTTGTTCAATTGCTGACGCAGGGTGCAGCGGCACGAGCCGATCTGCTGGTACACATTCTGGCCGAGCAGCTTCAGCCGCGCGGCATCTACGAGCGCAGTGACGCCGACGTGCGCGAAAAAGAGGATTTGCCGCCGAGCGAGGGCCTTCGCTGGGGCGACGCGCTGCCCACACAGCTTGAAATCACGCAGCATGGCCAGCGCTTCCAGGTTTCGCTGGAGCATGGACAAAAAACTGGCTTCTATCTTGACCAGGCCGAGAACCGCCAGCGCGTCGCGGCCTATTGTCATGACAAAGAAGTACTGGACGGTTTTTGCTATACCGGCGGTTTCAGCATCCATGCGGCGGCAGCGGGCGCGGCGCGCGTCACAGCGGTGGATAGCAGTGGTCCGGCATTGGAATTGCTCCATGCCAACGCGGCGCTCAACAATGTTGCCGCGTGTGTCGATGCTGTCGAAGGCGATGTGTTCAAGCTGCTGCGGCAGTTTCGCGCGGAAGGCCGCCAGTTCGACGTTGTTATTCTCGATCCACCAAAGTTCGTGCAAAACCAGAGCCAGGTCGATCGGGCTTCCCGCGCCTACAAGGACATTAACTTGTTGGCGCTGCATCTGCTGCGGCCCGACGGTGTGCTGGCGACGTTCTCATGCTCTGGCCTCGTTTCCGCCGATTTATTCCAGAAGATCGTGTGGGGAGCGGCGGTGGACGCTCGCCGTGATGTGCAAATCATCGAGCGGCTGACCCAGTCGCCCGACCATCCAGTGCTGCTTACCTTTCCTGAAGGGGAATATTTGAAAGGCTTGATCTGCCGGGTATAAAGGCAGAAGGCAGAAGGATGAAGTAAGAAGCTCATAGCATTTCTGCTTTCTGCCTTCATACTTCTTCCTTGTTAAACTATGAGCTATCGCATCATCGAAGACGGCCACGTCTCCAGCCCACAAGGCTATCGCGCAACTGGTGTGTCGAGCGGACTCAAAGAAGTCAAGTCGCGTGATCTCGCGCTGATCTATTCGACCGAGTCAGCGCGGGCGGCTGCCCTGTTTACCACAAGCTCGATTCTGGCCGCGCCAATCTTTTTTAATCAGGCTGTGCTGGCGCGCAATACCGAGAACATCCGCGCCGTCATGATCAATGCCGGCCAGGCTAATGCCGGCACCGGGCAGCCCGGTCTGCTCGACGCGATCGAGTGTGCCAAGCTCGCGGCAGACGAATTAGAGGTTCCGCGCGACAGTGTGCTGCTCATGTCCACTGGTAAGATTGGGGTGCCGCTGCCGATGGATAAACTGCGTCCCGGCATCCGGCGGGCGGTGTCCGAGCTTGACAGCGGCGGCGGGCGGCGGGCAGCGCTGGCGGTCATGACGACCGACACGCGTCCCAAAGAGCGCGCGCTTTCTCTTTCGCTCAAGAATGGGCATACCGTTAGTATCGGCGGACTGGCGAAGGGTGGTCGCATGACGTCGCCGAGCCTGGCAACCATGCTGTGCGTGCTCACCACCGATCTGATCATGGACGCGCGGCTGCTGAAGCGTTCGCTGGAGCAAAGTGTGACCGGCTCATTTGCGCGGCTCATGCTTGATGGCGGCGCGAGTCCCAATGATGGCGTGATTCTGCTGGCTAACGGCGCGGCGGGCAGCGAGCCAATTACCGATGTCACATCATGGGAGTTTGGCGCGTGGCAGGAGGCGCTTGATGTGATCTGCGTTGACCTCGCGCAGCAAATTATTCGCGACGCATCAGGCAGCGGCAAGTTTATTCAGGTGTATGTGCGTGGTGCTGCCGACGATGCTATGGCGCGGCAAGTGGCCCAGGCGGTGGCGGGTTCATCGGCTGTGCGGGCGGCATGCGCGCATGGCGTTGCCGATTGGGGCGCGCTGCTGCTCGCCATTGGTGCCAGCCATGTCGATTTACGGGCCGACCTGCTGGAGCTACGCTTTGGCTCTATGCCAGTGATGATTGAAGGCATGCCAGTTCCTATTGAGGCGATGTCGGCGGTACAGGCACTGGCTGGCAACGAGGTCGATCTCGTGATTGATATGCACCTCGGCACGCACAACGCGACGGTGTGGACATGTGCAACATCAGGTGCGTAATGGTGTAAAACAGGCAGCGGCATGAGGATTGCTGCACATGGCGCATCACGTTTGACGCATTGTAAAATATATGACCCACAAATTGCCATTATTTCCCTTGAACACTGTGCTGTTTCCAGGAGCACCGCTGCCGTTGCACATCTTCGAAGAGCGCTATCGGCTCATGATCGCCCGCTGCATTGAGCAGCAGTCGCCGTTTGGCGTGGTGCTCATCCGCGAGCGCGACCGCGCCGATAGCGATCAAAATGTCTCGTTTTATGGTGTTGGCACCTCAGCGCAGATCGGCGAAGGCGTGCGGCTGGAAGACGGGCGCTACTACCTCGTGGCGACCGGGCAGCGGCGCTTCCGGGTACACTACCTCACACAGCGCCAGCCATATCTCGTCGGCTCAGTGGCGTATCTTTCAGAGGAAACGAGCCCCGATGCTGTGGAGATGGCTAGCGAATTGCGGGCGCTGTACAGTCGCTACTGGGCGGCCATGCACGCATCCACCGGCTACCACGCCGAGGTCGAGACGCCGCCAGACGATGTCGTTGAATTCACCTACTGGCTGGCGCATCGGTTTCAAAACGATATGGTACAGCGGCAACGTTGGCTGGAGGCCGATGTCGCCACGCGGCTGCGCGAGATGGGCGCTGCTATGCGGGCTGAGATCGCGCTGCTGCCAGCGGACGACAGTGGGCCGAACGAGGGCGATTGGATTGGGCCGGGATCGTGGAATTAGCACGCGAACGCATGACAAAATGACAAAGTGATTTACAACTTACGATTTACGTTTTACCTCTTTCGTCTGTCGTCTATCGTCCATCGTCAGTTCTCTACACAAAGCTATGATCATTGGTTGCTGCCAGATTAGTCTGTACCTCCCCAGCGTTCACTCCTTGAAAGAAAAGCGCAGCATTGTGAAATCAGTGCTGGCGCGGCTGCGCAACGAATTCAACGTTTCCAGCGCCGAAGTCGACGCACAGGACATTCACCAGCGCGCCGTGCTCGCCGTGGTCAGCGTCTCGGCCTCGGCGGACTACGTGCAGGGCCAGCTTGAGGCAGTCGTGCGTTGGATCGAGGAGAACCGCCCTGACGCGCCTATTCTGGACTACGAAATTGAATTGTTGTGAAGGCGTAGGGGCGAAGCATTTTGTCGCCGCAAAATGCTTCGCCCCTACTTCGCCGCATCCTTTCCTAGCACCACCACAATATCGGCCTGGCTCACTATGCCTTCCGGTGCCGGACCGCTTTGCACCTCGGTATTGAGTACCCGCGCAAGGCGGCGGCTCGTGCTTGGCTTGCCCGCTAGATTGTACACAATTGTTTTCTGCACGTCTGATGTCGGCGCGTTACCGGCTGGCATAATGGTAAAGCCCGCTTTCTCAAGTTGAAAACTCACAGTACCCGCCAATCCGCTTACGCTTGTGCCGTTCAGCACTTGCACGGTCGCGGCCTCGCTTGCTTCGCCGGGCGGCGTCACCAACGCCCTCACCGCCGACGAGATCCCCTCCGCAGACCAGAGCAGGTCACTGCCGACCTCCTGCATCTGCGGGTCAATTTCTGGCGAAAGGCGCACCTGCCCGATTGTATCGGCATTGACGCCGCTCATCAGCCATAGCAGGCCCGCCAGGAAGTCGGGCCGCGTTACCGGCATGGTGGTCGCGACCGTTCCCTGCAAGCCTTCGCGCAGCTTGGGCAGCGCGCGGGCCATACCTACCGGGCCAAGCTGCCGCAGTTTGGTCACAATTGCGCGCAAAACCTGCTGCTGCCGGGCCGCGCGCCCGAAATCGCTGTCGGCGTGGCGCGTGCGGGCGTAGATCAGCGCGGTCGCGCCGTCCATCTGTTGCACACCCGGTTGAAACTCGACGCGCATGGTGCCGAAGTCGGGTGTTGGATATTCGTCATCAACAATATGAGTCGGCACATCAATAGTGACACCGCCCAGCGCATCGATGATGTTGGCAAAGCCATCGAAGTTCACCTGTGCCACGTAATCGATCCGCTGGCCACGCTGGCGTAAATTCAAGAACTGCTCGACCGTGCTGGCCGCCATGGCCATGCCACCTTCCCGGGGCGTGGTACCAGCACCGAACAGCGCTTCAGCATGGTCATGGCCATAACTATAAGCATAGTTAATTTTGGTCTCGCCCACGTCAGGAATATTTACACGGCTATCGCGCGGCAGCGACAGAAGATTGACCCAACGGCCTAACCCACTCATGTGCGCCACGATTAATGTGTCACTGCGCACGCCTTCTTCGGGGTGGTCGGGCCGTTCATCCACGCCGACAATGAGCACATTGATGCCAGCCAGCAACGACGAGAACAGCGGCTGGTCGATTCGCGTGTCATTTATAACGAGCGGCGCTGCGACGCTGCGAATTTGTAGGTACACTACCAATACAACAATTAACAGCAGCGCCAGCACAGCCAGCAGCGCGCGCTTCACACGCGGCCATACCGACCTGCGCGGCTGCGGTCGACGCGGTGTGGGTGCTGGTGCGCGCCGGCGCGCTGGCTTCGGCATGACAATTGTATCGCCTGTGTAGGCATCGCGCTCAGTACGTTCCGGGTTTCTCTTTGACATATTACTACTTTATGGACTGTGTATAACCATTGTTTGCAAACAGCTCTTATAAACAATAGCTCAAGGCCATGATGAGGCGTATTTCCGCATCAGAATCACTTATGGATATCATATGTAGTATAACATGTTCGGCTTTATATCTGCCTAACGTACTTCTGTAATAAAACTGATGGCCTCATTGCAATCAATTTGGCACGCTCTTTGCTTTAAGATAAAGCACACGCTCAAAAGATGAGCGAAACAACATCCGAAAGGGGAGGCCTTTCATGATTAACTTCATTTTGTGGTTGCTGTTCGGGGCATTAATCGGGTGGTTGGCAAGCATGGTAATGCGCACAGATGCACAGCAGGGCGCATTGCTCAACATCATCGTCGGTATCGTTGGCGCGTTCTTGGGCGGCATTATCTTCAGCGCTCTTGGATTCAGCGGCGCGAATATTAACAATGGCTTTAGTATCACGGCGCTTATCGTATCATTTATTGGTGCGGTGATCCTGCTGGCGATTGTCAATATGTTCACTCGTGGCCGCGCCCGCTAACTAGTAACTCAACCGCCACTTCCTAACGCAAAACACCGCCGGAGTATTCCGGCGGTGTTTTGCATGAAACATACCTCTCGGTTCTTTAACAGCATATCATCCTTTCTTCATTTTCATGCGTTACACTGTATATAGTGATAAGAAACGATCTATCCAGGGAGCAATAACGAATCCGTGCAATCCTTATTACCACATCCATGTTCCGCAACGACGCTCCATTCGCCAAGCGTAACCACAATACATAGTTCTAGCCATCATCGCGCATTAGGGTTGCCCTTCTTGAGCCGCGCTGCACAAGACCACCATGATCATCCACAGATGGATCCACCCAAGGTATATTACAATCACACCTGGCTACGCGCGAGTGCCACTGGCGCAAGCGCTACGGCGGCGACGCTGGCCCGTCTCGCTACACGTAGCTGGCTGCCACTAGTCACAGCGGGCGTGCTGGGCGTGGCTGGCATGGCCTACTCAACCATGATCGAGCCGGCCCGTCCGGTGCTCAAGCATGTGACGCTCCGCCTGCCAACTCTGCCCGCTGCACTCGATGGTTTACGAATCGGCCAGATCACTGACATGCATCTGGGGATGCCACACACTGGGCACAATGCCGTTTGGGCGGCAGAGCAGATGCGGCGCGAGCAGCCCGACCTGCTGGTGTTTACCGGCGATTTTGTCACGGCCTACGAGTCAATTGCCGATATTCCCGGCATGCTGCGCGGCTTCCATGCGCCGCTCGGCATGTACGCTATAACCGGCAATCATGATTACTGGCCCAGTTTGAACGATGTACATGGCGCGTTGTGCGTGGCGGGTGTGACACTGCTACGTAACGAACGCCGCCTGCTGCGCTGGCATGGCGGCGAGTTGTGGCTGGCGGGGGTGGAGGATGTGTGGCGCGGCAAGCCCGATTTTTGCGCGGCGTTGGGCGGCATTCCGGATGACGCATTCACTGTGCTGCTCTGCCATGCGCCGGATGCCGCCGATGAAGCAGCGCGCCACGGCGTGGATGTGCAGCTTTCCGGCCACACCCATGGCGGCCATATACGGCTGCCATTCATAGGATCGCCAAGCTTGCCGCGCTTTGGAGTGCGCTATGTTGCGGGCCAGTATGCCGTTGACGCGATGAATCTGTACGTCTCACAAGGGCTGGGCGGCATGTCGTTGCGGTTCGGCTGTCCTCCGGAAGCGACGATTCTCACGCTGCGACGAGGAGAGTGATGGCACCGCAGATCTCGCGCCGCGCGTTTCTGAAGCGCTCGTTGGGCCTGGGTTTCGGCGTCAGCGCGAGCGGCGCGCTCGGTTTTGGCTACACGCGCTACGGTGAGCCGAACTGGCTTGATGTGGAGCATGTCGCTGTGCTGATCCACAATCTGCCCTCCGCACTGGAAGGCTTGACTATCGCACATTTGAGTGATTTTCACCTCAGCCCGGAAGTGCAACCCGAGCATGTCGCGCAAGCTGTCGCGCTTGCAAATGCGCAGAAGCCAGATCTTGTGGCGCTCACTGGCGATTTCGTGACCTACGGGCTCGAATACATCGAGCCAGTGGCTGAGATTGTATCCGACTTGCGCGCGCCGCTCGGCGTATTTGCTGTGTTGGGCGACCATGATTACTGGACCGGCGCGCCACGCCAGATTATGGCGGCACTTGGCAAATACAACATCCGCACATTTCGCAACGAAAACCAGCGTGTGACTGTTGGCACGGAGTCGTTCTGGCTGGTTGGCGTGGATGATGTATGGGAAGAGCATAACAATCTGCCGGAGGCGTTTCGCGGCGTGCCAGAGAGCAGCATGAAAATCGCGCTCGTTCACGAGCCAGACATTGCCGACGAGGTGGCCCGCTACGGCGCGGCGCTTCAGCTATCAGGCCATAGCCATGGCGGCCAGGTGCGTCTGCCATTCGTCGGTGCGCCGGTGCTGCCGCGCCTTGGCCGCCGCTACCCGATCGGTTTGCAGCATGTGCCGGACAGCGCCACACAGGTCTATACCACGCGCGGTGTTGGCCTTGTCGCGCCCGCCTACCGCTTCAACTGCCGCCCGGAGGTGACACTGTTGCGGCTGGTGCAAGCCAGCAAAGATGCTGCGTAACCACCGGCCTCAAGTGTAGCATTGTGGTATACTCCAATATATCGTTGTCGGGAGGAAAAACTATGGCGCTTCGTGATCAATCAAGCTCTGCCGCAACCTTCGACGTCCGGCGTGTTGGGCTGCTGGCGGTGGGCGATGTAGCGGTATTTATGTTATTTGCGGCGATCGGGCGGGCCAGCCACAGCGAGGCCGCCGGCTTCAGCGCGATTGCCGAGGTTGCGCAGACAGCTGCGCCGTTCGCATTGGGGTGGTTCATTGTGTCACCGTGGTTTGGCGCGTTCAGTGCCGACGTGGTCACGCATCCGCGCCGCATGCTGGGCCGCACGGCGTTGGCGTGGCTGCTGGCTTTGCCAATCGGCCTGATCGCGCGGGCGCTCATGATCGGGCGCGGCAGCCCGATCTCGTTCGCAATCGTTACGTTCATCACGGCGCTGCTTATGCTGCTGTGCTGGCGCGGTGTTTACGCCTGGCTGGCGAGCCGCCGGGCACGTTGACAAGATGACAAGATGAAGGGTATGTGTTTTCAAGTTCATCCTTCATCCATTATAATTGGTTCTCGGTTCTATTCTTCCAATGCTATGACTACAAATCTCTACCTCATCCGCCATGGCGAAGCGCATTCTAACGTCGAAAGCGTGATCGGCGGCATGAACGGCGACCTTGGGCTGACTGAACGCGGCGTCCAGCAGGCGCAGGCGTTGGCCGAACGGCTGCGTGGCGGCGCGATCAAGCCCGATGTGCTCTACGCCAGCACGCTGCCGCGCGCCCGCCAGACGGCTGAGTTCGTCGCCGAGGCGCTCAGCATGCCAATTACCTGGAACGACGATCTGCATGAACTACGTCCAGGCCAGGCTGATGGACTCCATGTCGACGAAGCGCGCGAGCGCTTTGCAGGCTTCAATCGCTTTTTGCATGAGGCATACACGCCAATTGCGCCAGAAGGCGAAAGCTGGGGGTCGTTTCAGATGCGTGCTGCTGCTGTATTGGAGCGATTGACCACGCGACACAAGGGTCAAACGATTGCGGTGGTGGCGCATGGCGGCGTGATTGAGGTGTCGTTCTTGCACTTCCTGGAGCTTGGGCCGCAGGCGCGCCAACGGCTGGCTTTCCATGCCCGCAACACCGCGATAACGCACTGGCGACGCTGGGAATCGTCGAGCGGTCGGGTCGAGTGGCAGTTGATTGTGCATAACGATCATCGCCATCTTGTCGCGCTCGATGCGGCAGAGACGACGCACTAATCATAACAGCGCCTTGAACGGTTTTGTCATGCAACATTCACCACCACAATCAAACGCTACCGCCAATGTGTTCCGCGATCTGACGAGCGAGCAACGAGAGCGGCTGCAGGCGCATGTCCACAACGAGCAATATCGCGCCGGGCATCTTTTTTTCGAGCCGGGTGATGAGGGCGACCGCTTGCTGATTGTGCGCGATGGTCGGGTGCGGCTGTACACGCTTGCGCCGGAAGGCCGCGCGTTGACGCTGTTCGTGCTGGAGCCGGACGCCTTCTTTGGCGAAATGGCGTTGGTCAATCGCCCGCATGACTGTTTTGCCGAAGCGCTGACCGACTGCACAGTTGGCGAGTTGCACCGCGAAGAACTGCGCCATGTGCTTGGTGACAACGCGGCCTTTGCACTGCGCGTGGTCGATGTCATGAGCCAGCGGCTGCGGGCGCTGGAGCAAAAATTGGCCGACATTGCTTTCAAAAGTGTGCCGCAACGCCTGGCTGGTCTGCTGCTCACACTGGCTGAGGAACAGTTCCAGCCGACCGCAGGTGCCACACTGCCCGTCATCACGCGCTACACGCATCTTCAGCTCGCCGAAATGATCGGCGCGTATCGCGAAACGGTTACCAAAGCAATTGGCGAGTTTCGTGAAGCTGGCATGATCAGGGTGGAAGACGACGTTATCTACCTCACCGACATGCAGCGGCTACGTGTCACCGCCGGATGAGAATATCCTCATTTGCACCGCATCAATGAAGCGTGTACAATCACAAAAGCGCTCGCATACAGCGTTTATTTCGTTGTGTCATAGCGCCATGTGTGCCAAAGCGGTGCGCGCCGCTCCACATGGGCTACGGCATATCTCATCTGGATAACTCAAACGCCGATGGCTGCTATTGATTTCTCGCCACAGTCGACTACTCGTGATGAAATAACTACCACGCCCGTGCCGCGCTCCCGGGCGCTCACGCTGGAGCAGCTTGTATATATCGGGCTGTTCGGCGTGGCGCTACTGCTCCACCTGTGGGGGTTGGGCGACCGCGCGATGCACCATGATGAGACGCACCACGCCTATTTTTCATGGCAGCTGTTCATGGGCCAGGGCTACACGCACGATCCACTGCTTCATGGACCGTTTTTGTACTATTTCAATGCGCTGATCTATTTTCTGTTTGGCGATACCAACACAACCGCGCGTCTTGGCGTGGCGCTGTTCGGCAGCGTTCTGGTGGTGCTGCCGTATTTCATCCGGCGTGAGCTTGGGCGCGGCGCGGCGCTGCTGGCGGCAGTGTACCTGCTGATGTCGCCTGCGTTTCTGTACGTCGGGCGCTTCATTCGGCACGACATGTACGCCGTCACATTTGAAATGCTGACGCTAATCGGGATCGTGCGCTACGCCAGCACCCGCCAGAAGCGCTGGCTGTATCTTGTCGCGGCGGCGCTCGGCCTGATGTTCACGACCATGGAGTCGTTCTTTCTGTTTGTGGCGATCTTTGCGCCGCTGCTGATTGTGCTGTTCTTTTGGCGCGTCTGGAAGCCGGGCATTGCCGTGGCTGCCGTCCTTGGGATGGCGATTGTTGCGCTGGTATTCGTGCTGCCGGGTGAGCCGCTGCGTTCCGGTGACGGCGTGGCGCGCGCGCAAGGGCAGTACGTGTGCCCGTCTACGGCGAATCCACTCCCGCCCGACAATCCCATGCTGTACACGCCGGGGCCGATCTTCGGCTTCCCGCCGCTGGCGACGTCTGACAACAATTATGCGTTGTGCGTGCGAAACCAGCCCGACGATCAACTTGGCGTATATTTTGTGAAGCTCGGCCAATTCTTCGCCAACCCGGCGGTACTCATTGCGTTGGCGCTCCTCATAGCAGGCGTGGCCGCCATGTATATGCTGGTGTGGCGCAGGCGCGGCGCGGACGATCTGACGGCATGGCAGCGCGCCCGGCAGGAGCACGACGGCACGCTGGAGGCGTTCGCCAGTCTTGGGCGCGACCGGCGCGTGCTGGTTGCGCTGGCGATCTTCTTCACGATATATGCGCTGCTTTTCTCGGCGTTCCTGATGAATGTCGCCGGTATTGTGACCGGCGCGACTGGCTCGCTGCTGTACTGGCTTGGCCAGCATTCAGTGCAGCGTGGCAATCAGCCGCGTTATTACTATTTGATACTGCTCATGATCGACGAGCCGCTGGTGCTGCTGTGGAGCGTCATTGGCGTAGTGGCGGTCGCTGTCATGCTGGTGCGCCATTTCCGCCAGCCGGTGCTCACCAACGGCGCGCGTTCGCGTACGCTTAACTGGAACCTGGCGCTGCCTGCGATTTTGGCATGGTGGTCGGTGGCGGCCTTTGCGGTGTACTCCTGGGCGGGCGAGAAGATGCCATGGCCGACGATCCACGTCGCGCTGCCGCTGGTGCTGCTCGGCGCGTGGGCATTCACTCGCACGCTGCGCTGGGGCTTCCGCTACCTGATGGCGAATAATTATGCCGTGGCCGACGGCGAGGAGGAAGCGCCAGCAGCTATTGCGCACATGGGCATGGTGCAACGCTTCCGCGCGCCACTGTTCTTCCTGGCCGTATTTTGTGTAATTACCGTTTTCTGCTTCGTGTTGCTCTCAATTGTCACCAACGACCCCAATCAATATAGTACAGTGCCGTGGCTGCCGCTGCTTGCGCTGGTGGTATTTGCCACCATCACGGCCTGTTACGGTCTGCTGCGCGGCTGGCGCGAGGCGCTGGGCGCGCTGGCGCTGGCAGTAACGCTAGTTACGACGCTGTACACGGTTCGCAGCAGCTACATGCTGAACTACCGCTGGGGCGATGTGCCGCGCGAGATGATGATTTTTGTGCAAACGTCGCCGGACGTGGCGCGTGTCATCAACGATCTGGAGCAGGCGTCGATCAAGCGCACGGGCGGCCTGAACATGAAGATATGGTACGACAACGAGACGATCTGGGGCTGGTACTTCCGCAACTTTTCCAATGGCGAGCGCCAGCAGCCGACGCTGTCTACACCGCCCGGCCCGGACGTTAAAGCCGTGTTTATGTTGCAGGAAAATATCGACAACAATCCGCAGAATCTACAAAACCTGCAAGGCTTTCTGATCCAGCGCTATCCATTGCGCTGGTGGTTCCCTGAAGACCAGACCTATCGTTTGCCGACCGACTGGCGCACTGCGCCGGTGAGTCCAAACTCATCGCTGCTCATGCGGCTACTGCGTGAGCCGTTCGACGGGCAGACGCTGGCGCAAACTTGGCAGTTTTTGATCTATCGCAAGCTGCCCGCGCCGCTTGGCTCGACTGATTTTGTGCTGGCCGTCCGTCCTGAACTGGCGAATGAGTTTGGCTTGGGGATTGGCGATGCTAAGGCCACTCCATGATGGAGCGAGCGGGGACATGCTAATTGGTTTTCGATTTCTGGTTCTGATTTCATAAAAATTAAAACTCATACTGTAGGAACACGTTATGTCCGTTCTTCCACGCGAAACACGCCCATATGCGCCATCGCTGCTCGACCGCACGTTTACCGCGTCGCGCGTCAACATCGAAGTTGTGGCATACATTGGCCTTGTGGCGCTCAGCATCATCGCGCATCTGTGGAACCTTGGCCACATGGCCATGCACCACGATGAATCAATTCACGCCTGGATGAGTTGGCGCTTCTACGCGGGCGTCGGCTCGTTCACCTGTGCTGGCGGGCGTACCGCGCCGACCTACTGCTACGATCCGGTGTATCACGGCCCGCTGCTGTACACGCTGACGCTGATCTCCTATTTTTTGTTTGGCGACGGCAACGTGCAGGCACGCCTGCCGCAGGCGGTCGCGGGCATTCTGCTGGTGGCTTCGACATGGGAATTACGGACATATCTTGGTAAGCGCGGCGCGTTCCTGGCAGGCGTGCTGCTGGCATTCTCGCCTTCGATTCTGTACTACACGCGCTTTGCCCGCCATGACGGCTTGATGGTGTTGTTCGAGTTCTGGCTGGCACTAGGCATGTTCCGCTATATTGACACGGGCAGGCCGCGCTATCTGTACGCGGCGGCGGCGAGTGTCGCGCTGGCGGTGGCGACGCACGAGCTGTATTACATTTTATTCTTCCTGTTTGGTGCATTTCTTTTCTTTCGGCTGCTTGACGAAAACCTGCCGCGCCGCCCGATTTTGATCGGCATGAGCGTGGCGTTGCTGGCGGCTGTTGGTCTGGAAATCTGGCGACCGCAGATCACGCCGACGCTGAACGTGGGCGGCATGGCGCTGCTGTTTATTGCGGTGATTGGCATGGGCCTGCTTTGCATGCGCGTATGGGACAACCGCCCGTTCGTGACCGAGCGCTTTGTGGCGCTGTGGCGCTACGAGCGGCGCACGCTCTGGACGGCGCTGGCTATTCTGGTGACAATCTATGTGCTGCTGTACAGCACCTTCTTCGCTGATCCGCACGGCATCGTCGATGGTTTGTATCGCGGCATTTCGTACTGGCTCGGCTCACAGCAGGAGTACGCGCGCGGCGACCAACCGTGGTATTACTATTTTCATGCTGATGCCGCTTTATGAGCCGCTGGCACTGTTCGGCTCGCTGGCGGCGGCAGTGTATTTATTCGCGCGCAGCCCCGCGCCGCGCCCGCATGTGCAGCCCATCCCGCATTCAGAAGAGCTAGCAGATGTAGGTGATACGGCGGTGCTAGTAGATGGCTACGAGAACGGGCTGGACTACGGCGAGCGGGTAGAAACAACGACCGATACCGCTCATGGGCAAGTCGTCGCGACTGAGGCCGAAGATTCGTCTCCATTATCGCCAATGATGCGGCTGTTCCCACTGTTTCTGGCGTTCTGGTTCATCGGTGCGTTGGTCGCGTTCTCATGGGCGGGCGAAAAAATGCCGTGGCTGGTTATTCACATTGCGCTGCCGGGCAATCTGTTGGTGGCCTGGGCGATTGGGCGCTTGCTGCGCTCGGTGATCTGGCGCATGACAAATGCGCGATATGTGCTGTTGGTGCCAATCACAGTGGTGGTGCTGCTCGTCGCACTGAGCGTGGCGCTGTGGCGGCTCGGCGGTTCGACGGCTGGGCAAGCCGGCCAGGCGAATCTTGTGCAAGGGTTGCTGCCGCTGCTGATTGCTGGCGGTTTGATCTATGGTCTGCTATCGCTGAGCCAACATCTCGGGAGGCGCGCAACGGTGGTACTGATCACGTTGACTGTGGTGGGCTTGGTCGGCGCATACATGTTGCGCTCCACATGGCTGGTAGTGTATCGCCATCCCGATACGCCCGTCGAGCCGCTGATCTACACCCAAAGCTCGCCGGATGTGCCGCTGATCGCGCGTGACATTCGCGAGTTGGCGATTAACCAGACGCGTAATAACCGCACCGATAGCGACCCGATTGGTGGCTTGACCATGCCGATCATCATGGACAGCGGCGACTCAAGCGGCGAGGGCAGCCTGGCGTGGCCGTTCCAGTGGTACTTCCGCGATTTCCAACGAATCGAGAATCGTGCCGCCGACTTCTTCCAGAAAGCAACGCCCGAGTCGTTCCAGGTGGCGGTGAATCCGCAGCAGCCCGATGGTGCAAAAGAGTTCGCGCCGGTGGTCATGGTGTACACGCCGCATGTGACGGAGCAGACCCGGCAGGCGCTAGAAGCAAACTACGTCAAACGCTACGACTCCAAGCTGAATTGGTGGTTCCCGGAAGGGAACCGCTGCGACCCACAAGCGCCGGGCTATAAGCAGTTTTACTACAGTGCGAGTCTGATCGACAAAGCGCGCAAGCAATGCAACAACCCTTCGCTTCAAGCGTCGCAGTTCGGCAGCGTGCTCGCGCCGCTGCTGTGGCCATTCAATCCGGAGCACTGGTCTGACCTGCGGAGTTATCTGTTGTACCGCGAACTGCCGGCCTCGCTGACGCTGAACGGGCGCGAGATGCAGGTATGGGTGCGCAACGATTTGGTAGCGGGTGGCTCGACTGGCACGGCGAGCAGCAATACAAGTAATGTCATCAAGTTAGTGGCGCAGCAGGTGTACGGTACGGCAAGCGACGGTACGCCACAGTTGAACCAGCCGCGCGGCGCGGCGCTGGATGCGCAAGGCAACCTGTACGTGGCCGACACCGGCAACCACACGATCCAGATTTTCGCGCCGGATGGCAAACTCACGCGCACGATTGGCGGGCAGGGCAGTGGCAACGGCCAGTTTAACGAGCCGCGCGGCATCGCGCTGGACGCGCAGGGCAACATCTACGTGGCCGACACCTGGAACGCTCGCGTCGTCAAGCTCGACAAGGATGGAAACTTCCTTGCCGCGTGGGGCGCAGGCAATCAAGATCTGGGCAATGGCCGCCATGCCACAATCACTAATGGCTCTGCTGACGCCAACGCCGCGCAGCCGCTGGGCTTCTTTGGGCCGCGCAGCATCGCGGTGGACAAAGCGGGCAATGTGTATGTGGTTGATACTGGCAACAAACGGGTGGTTGTCACTGACAGCAATGGCAAGTTCCTCTATCAGTGGGGCCATGCCGGAAGCGAGCCGGGCGCGTTCAACGAGCCGATTGGCATCGGCATTGACGGGCAGGGCAATGTGTACGTGGGCGATACATGGAATAGCCGCGTGCAGGTGTTCAGCCCCGGCAGCAACGGGCAGGTGAATCCGATTCCGTCGGTAACATGGCCTGTGTCCGGCTGGCAGCCCAACACCTATGACGATCCGGCGCTGGCGGTGAGCCAGGGCGGGCAGGTGTTTGTGACGGTGCCGAGCCGCAACGAGGTGCTGTACGCCAACATGCGCGGCGACGTGCTGCTACGCTGGGGTGGCACCGGCAACGACACGGCCTCGCTGACGCTGCCGAGCGGCGCAGCGGTTGGCCCGGACGGCGCGGTATACATCGTGGATCGCGGCAACAACCGCGTGCTGAAGTTCACGCTGCCGCAAATTGCGCCCGCATCATCTGCACAAGGAGGATGAGCATGCCAGTCGATACACACGCAGTTGTTGAAGAAAAGCTGATCACGGGCGAAGAACTGTTTGCGATGAGTGACGCTGAGCGCTGCGAGTTGGTTGAAGGAAAGCTTGTGCCCATGAGTCCAACAGGTGAATTGCATGGCAACACTGAATTGAGTATTGGCGCAGAGTTGCGTGCCTTTGTGCGAAAACATGGCCTTGGCCGGGTTAGTTCTGGAGAAGTTGGTATCTACATCCAACGCAATCCCGACACCATCCGCGCTGCCGATGTACTGTTCATCTCCAATGAGCGCTACGCACAGAAAAAATCAAGTAGCTACCTCGATGTTGCGCCAGAACTCGTCGTTGAGGTGCTCTCACCCACCGACTCGTTGAGCGAAGTCATGCAGAAGCTACGCGAGTATTTCAGCATCGGCGTGCGGCTGGTCTGGATCGCCGATCCGCACGCCAAAATCGTGTACGCCTACCGTTCCACCACCGACGTGCGCGAGTTCGCTGCCGCCGACGAACTGCCGGGCGACGATGTGCTGCCCGGCTTCGCCGTGAAGGTCGCAGCGCTGTTCGAGGATTAGGCTTTGTGTTTTACAGTGGTACTCTATGTCATGTTGAGCGCAGCGAAACATCTCGCTGCAATCGCAAGGTTCTGTAACGAGACGCTTCGTTGAGCATGACAAAGGTATTCATTGAACAATAATGTGTAGGGGCAAACCGACGTGTTCGCCCGCATTGTCATGGCAACGAAAAACAAAGCGGGCAGACCAATTGGTCTGCCCGTACGAACATCGGATGTCGCTGCTAAGCCCGCGTGAGCAGCGTCACGCTCTCGATGTGTGCGGTCTGTGGAAACAGATCGACCGGCTGGACGGATGCTACATGGTAGCCGCCCGCGACGAGCTGCTTGAGGTCGCGCGCCAGGGTGCCGGGGTGGCATGAAACATACACGATACGCGACGGGGCGAGCCGCACGAGTGATTTAAGCGCTTTGGGGTGGCAGCCACGGCGCGGCGGGTCGAGTACAGCGGCGTCGAACGGCTGGTCCATGTCGGCCAGCGCGCGCTCGACGCGACCTGCGATGAACTGCACGTTGCGGATGTCGTTGTCGGCGGCGTTGGCTTCGGCGTCGGCGATGGCGGCGGAGTGCTCCTCGATGCCGGTGATGTGCCCGGCATGCGCGGCGAGCGGCAATGTGAACGCGCCCGCCCCACAGTACAGATCGAGCAGGGCAGCCCGTTGCTCGCCCAAACGCTCGCGGATCAGCCGCAGCAGCGTGCGTGCCGCCGCAACATTCACCTGAAAGAACGTGTCCGGCTGCAACCGGAATGATATGTCCTCGATTTCTTCGATGACGTGATTCGCGCCAAGGGTCTCCTGCGGTAGCACCACGCCTGCCAGCGACGGGCATATGTCGCGCCAACGCCTTCCAACAGGCGAAGTTCCAGCAGGGACAGCCCGCGGCGATGTTTTACACGGACGACATCCAGCGCGACTACGAGCGGATGAAGGCGGCGGGTGCTGAATTCACGATGCCGCCGACGAAGGTGACTGGCTCGACCATCGCCATGGTGAACGACACCTGCGGCAATCTGATCCAGATCGCGCAACTGGACCGCTACAGTGGTTAGGCATCGCCGAGTGCAATCAAGGCCGCCGCGGCAGCGTGGCGCTGATGCGGCGGCCCACCCGACGCCTTCGTAGGCGGCTTACTGACCTCTGCACTACGCACTAAAGTATGATATGCTGTTGGGCATGCGACGAAACGATGAACCAACAGATTGGCGCGAAGGACGACGGCTTCGCGCGTGGCAACTCAAGAAACAAGGCTGGCGGCAGAAGGATATTGCTCACGCACTTGGGGTGACGGAAGGTGCAGTCAGTCAATGGATGAAGCGTGGTGAAGCGGGCGGTGAAGCCGCACTCAAACGCTCTCCGCCTCCCGGCGCAACCGCCCGCCTGACACCAGAGCAATATCAGCAGCTTGTCAAGCTGCTCGAACAGGGTGCGGAGGCTCACGGCTTTGTTGGTGAGGTGTGGACGCAGAGGCGCGTTGGTCAGATCATCACACGTCATTTTGGCGTTTCCTACCATCGTGACCACATTGGTCGCCTGCTGCACCAGATAGGTTGGACCGTGCAGAAGCCGCTGCAACGCGCCTCACAGCGTGACGCGGACGCGATAGGTGAGTGGCGCGATAGAAGTGGCCGGAGATCAAAAAAAAGCCATAGCTGAGGAGCGAACGATTGTGTATGTTGATGAAGCCGGATTTAACCTGCTTCCAAGGGTGGTTCGCACGTATGCACCGCGTGGACAAACACCTATCTTAGTGGTCCCCCAATCGTATCAGCACCTCTCCGTCATTAGCGGCATCACGCACAGCGGTCAATTGGTGACGCAAATGCAAGCAAAAGCCTATCGCGGTCCGACAATTGTTGGCTTTCTACGTCACGTGCTCAACCAAGTGCGCGGCAAGGTGCTGGTGCTGTGGGATGGTGCGCGAATCCATCACTGCAAGGCGGTCCAAGAGTTCCTCTCCACACTCTCTGACAACCGGTTACATCTCGAACGCTTGCCAGCCTATGCGCCAGACCTCAATCCGGATGAAGGTATTTGGCACTACTTGAAGAACGTTGAGCTTCGCAACGTGGTGTGTGAGACAGTGCAAGAGTTGCGCTATGAAGTGCGACTTGCCATTGCCCGCTTGCGCCACAAACGCTCAGTCATTCAAGCCTGTATCACCCATGCTCGTCTTTAGCTCTTAATGTAGAAGTCAATAGTATCTCGGCGGCATAAATAAAATTCATGAGTCCTGCATCGGCCTTGTGCATAGCACTACTGCACGCTACCACCAGTGAGCTATTGCAATGATACACCTCCTCGCCGGACAATAGAACTAGTACGTAACATGACGTGCGTGCAATCTTCCTTTATTTGTTGTTCAATGTCGTCATGGGGAGGTGTGCAATGCTATTGTTCTTGGTTGTTCGTTTGCTCATCGCAGTTCGTCAGCGTGCCATTACATTGCGGGCGTTCAGCGTCGTACATGCGCCGGGACAGGGACTCGTGGAGTATGGGTTGGTGCTGGTATTGGTCATGGTCGTGTGCGTTGCCATTGTGGGCGCAACCGGGCAGACGATCAGCAGCGTCTGGTATAACCAGCTACTGCCCGCGTTTCATTGATGTCGCCAATGTGATCTGAAAATAGCCAGCCTTACCAATATGGAGAGGCTGGCTATTTTGTGTGGCAGATGGAGGCGAGCTTACGGCAGCGTCCTGCTATCGTCTCGCAGCAAGGTTTGTGCCTTGCGAAGCGCCAGGGCTAGTCGCTCAGGATGTTGCTCGATCGCATGCGCGATTCCATACACCACTTTTTCCAACAGAAAGACATCGAGCAGCAGTGCCACGTGTTCTGGCTCCGACGGCAGAATATCCCACTCCCATGTTACAGTGCCGTAGCCGTTGAGAAATGCAGCGCACGCCCAACGACTCCATGCAGTGGCCCAGCGCTGTATATTCACCGGGCTGCCGTTTGCATTATCAAACTGCTGCACCGCTACATGGGCGGCATGATCGAGTGAATGAAGCATGCCGGCAACATCGCGCAGCGGCGAATGTTTGATCTGCCGCTCAATCACCGAGCGACTCGGCTCGCCCTCAAAGTCAAAGATTACAAAGTCGTCATCAGTAGAAAGCACCTGCCCAAGGTGATAATTTCCATGGCAGCGGATGCGCTGAGCATGGATTTTTGGCGTGGTCACCGCTTTAAAGTGCGCGAGCAAAGTGTCATGACAATCGACGAACTGTTGTGCGTCTGTTTGTGCGGCCTCAGACAGGTTTGCCAGGCCGTGTTGCAGTATGAAGGTGACACGCCCGGTCAAGCTGCGCATAGATTGGTAGAGCGAGCGCTGATACAACGGTGTAAACGGTTCTGGATCAAACGCTGGGTTGCCGGTATGCTCAGACAGCACTCTGTGCATCTCTGCAGTGCGCTGGCCCAGCAGCCGCATGCGGTCAAAAAAGCTGCCTGCGCGTTTGTAGAGCGCTGGTGGTGGCGTTTGTTCGGCAAGGCGCAGCAGTTCAGCAGCATTGAAGGGCGTTTCTGCCGTTGCACGCATTGCAGCATCGTCAGCCGTGCGCGCCTGCTCTAAAAATGATCGAAGTGCCGCCTGCGTTGTTTGCCATGCTTCGCCATTGTTGGGCACAAACGATTGTACAATCGCCAACGTCATGGGCACGCCGCCGTCGCTATGATACTCCAGCGCGCCCATAATCTGCGGCGTGTTTGCAAACTGGTGTTCGTTCAAAAACTGTCCGATCTCAAGCTCCGGGTTGGTGCCTACGCCAACGCTTCGAAAAAGCTTCAGTACGCATTGATTGCCGTACATCACCACGGCATTGTTATGCGCGCCGATCAACGTTTCAACTGGTGTGATGTTGCGCTCTGGCGCTGGTTCCCTACGATGCAAATCCACTGCCGTCAGCGTGCCGTTGGCGGCGGTAATCTGCTGCTGTTCCATGATGTGTTGCAGCAGCGCTTTTGGCAGCGGGGCCGTCCATACAGCATCGTGGAGCACATATGGCTCGTCAGAAACACTGGTGGCTCGCTGTAACTGCGCTAACACAGCATGAGGATGCTCATCAATCAGGTGCTGCGCCACCGCTCCAGATGCACCCGCCAGCGGTATCAACACGGTGTTCGGCTCGCTGTCGGCGTACTCCACCTCAATAAGTAGCAGAAACGCCGGGCCATTGTCGGTCGCAATCGTGATGGTCTCTACAATGCGGGTCAACAGAACAGTATGCGCCTTACCGTAGAACCAGCTTTGCGCATGAAGATAGCGCGGCAGCAGATTTTCCAGCGCCGTTCGGTTGTCGCCTTGCAGCACCTCCTGCCATTCCTCTGCAACGGTGAGCGTGGGGAAAGGTTGTCCATATTCGGATAAGGCGGCAGATAAATCGGGCTGCTGCTCCAGCGCAAACCAATAAAACGCGTGTGGGCCAACTGTCATGAGGTAGGGTAGCTCGCCAATCGGCGGGAAGCGTGTGCGCCCGAACGCCTCCACCGGCGTTTGGCCATTGAATGCATGCAAATCAAGCTCCACATGTTGGGCAAAACGCGACAGATTTGCGACGACCAGGATTTGCTCGTTCTCGTAGTGTCGGATGAACGCCAACACCTTGCGATTGTTGGGATCTAAAAATTCGATCGTGCCGCGCCCGAACGCCTGGTAGCGTTTGCGCAGCGCGATCAGGCGCTTCGTCCACGCCAGCAGTGAACTCGGATTGTTCTGCTGCGCCTCAACGTTGACGGTCTCATAGTAGTATTCTGGATCAGTGACCACCGGCAGGTAGAGTTGCTGCGGATTGGCGCGCGAAAAGCCCGCATTGCGGTCGGGACTCCACTGCATGGGCGTGCGCACGCCGTCGCGGTCGCCCAGAAACATGTTGTCGCCCATGCCAATCTCATCGCCGTAGTACAACACCGGCGTGCCTGGCAGTGATAATAGGAGTGCATTCATCAATTCGATCTTGCGCCGGTCATTGCTAAGCAGTGGGGCCAGCCGCCGCCGAATACCCAGGTTGATGCGCGCTTCAGGCGAGTGCGCGTATGTTTGATACATGTACAGCCGCTCTTCGTCGGTCACCATTTCCAGTGTCAATTCATCGTGATTGCGCAGGAACAGCGCCCACTGCGCCGTTTCAGGGATATCCGGCGTTTGATCCATGATGTCGATGATTGGAAAGCGATCCTCCATGCGCACCGACATAAACAGACGCGGCATGAGCGGAAAGTGAAACGCCATGTTGCATTCGTCGCCGTTGCCGAAGTAGGCGACTGCATCCTCCGGCCACTGATTGGCCTCGGCCAGCAGCATGCGGTTGCTAAATTTTTCATCAATGTGCTGCCGCAGCCGCCGCAGCGCAACATGCGTTTTTGGCAGGTTTTCGCCGGGCGTACCTTCCTGTTCGAACAAGTACGGCACCGCGTCAAGCCGTAGGCCGTCCACGCCCAGTTCAAGCCAGAAGTCCACTACCTCAAGAATGGCTTTGCGTACCGCCGGATTGTTGAAGTTCAGGTCGGGCTGGTGCGAATAAAAGCGGTGCCAGTAGTAGGCATTGGCAACCGGATCCCAGCTCCAGTTAGAGGCTTCAAAGTCTTGAAAGATCACGCGCGCATCCTGATAACGCTCCGGCGTGTCGCTCCACACGTAAAAATCGCGCTCCAAGCTGCCCGGAGCGGCATGGCGGGCGCGCTGGAACCAGGGGTGTTGGTCCGAGGTGTGATTCAGCACCAGCTCGGTAATGACCTGCAGGTCGCGCGCATGCGCTTCATACAGAAACGCCTTGAAATCGTCGAGTGTGCCATAAGCCGGATGAACATCAGTGTAATCGGAAATGTCGTAGCCGTCGTCACGCAACGGTGACGGGTAGAACGGCAACAGCCAGATCGCGGTGACGCCCAGGCTTTGAAGGTAGTCCAACTTCTCGGTCAAGCCGCGGAAGTCGCCGACGCCATCGTTGCTGCTGTCGTAGAAGGCACGCACATGGGTTTCATAAATAATCGCATCTTTATACCAAAGGTTGTTTTGTTGCATAGAAAAGCCTGTCTTGCGTTCGATGTTTCTAAACCTGTCAGGCTCGGTACGATGTGTTGCTTGTTCATGTAAAAGATGGAACCCTGACAGGTTTTGCATGGCAACAACATGTTAGGCGCATGAAGCTCATTGCCTGGGGTGAGACATATCAAGTTGCGCGCCAACATGAACGCATCTTAAGGTGCGCGCCAGCATGAATGCATTAGAAGAAGCTCGCCTGATGGCGAATGGTAGCAAGGATAAGATGTGGAAAGAACGGGAGCGGCCTCATGCCGCTCCCGTCTTAACCGTGTTACGCGTTTGTCTCGCTTGTTTCGACCAGTTGCAGAATGCCCTGCAACGGAATGCGTACCCAGTCGGGGCGGTTGTTCAGCTCGTAGTTCAGCTCGTACACCGCCTTTTCCAGCAGAAATGCGTCAAGCAGCACTTCTAAATCTTCGCGCTTCTGTGGCACGAATGAAGCCTTACCCGCCGTTTCAATGTATTGCTTGAGGAACGACACGCTGACCCAGAAGGTCCAGAACTGCCCCCACTGCTGCGCCATGTCCATATCTTCCGGGCGAATCGACGCACCGGCGGCCTGGTTCAGTAGGGCGGCGTGCGAGGCATAGCGGAATGAGCGCGGCATGCCAGCTACATCGCGTAGCGGCGAACGCTTCAGCCGCCGTTCGCTCAGGCGGCGGGCTGGCTCGCCCTCGAAGTCGATGATCGCGAAGTCGCGCCCGGTGTACAGCACCTGTCCAAGGTGATAATCGCCATGGTAGCGCGTGCGTGTCACGTTGATCTTGCCCTCAATGACTTTGCGGAAGCGTTCCATCACCGCGCTCTGCATGCCGAGCAGCCGCTGCGCCTCTTCGCGACCTTCGCCTTCCAGCGTCGACAGTTGCTTGCGTAGAGTCTGGAAGGACTGCATGGTGAGTGTTGCGCATGGATTGATACATCGAACGCTGGTACATGGTCGTGAACGCTTCTGGCGCGAATTGCTTGTCGTCGGTGGCCTCAGCGAGCGCCAAATGCATTTCGGCGGTGCGCTCGCCCAGCAGCCGCGCCTGCTCAAGGTAGCTACCCACCATGTCGCCAGCCAGTTCTGGAATATCCTGTCCGGTTGCGTCGAGCATGGCCCTGGTCGCCAGCGGCGGCACTTCGTCCAGTGGCACCTCGGCAGTGAGCGCCTGCTCGAAGAAGCGACCCAACGCGTCGAGCGTGTAGCTCCACGCGTCGCCCTCGTTCGGCACAAAGCCTTGCAGCATGGCCATCGTCATCGGCTCGCTGCCCGCGCGGCGATACTCCAGCGCGCCTGCCAGCGGCGGCGTGTAGGGGAATGCGCGCTTCTCCGTCAGGTAGCGGCCAATCTCCAGATCGGGATTGACACCCTCCTCCAGACGGCGGAACACCTTGAGGATAAGCTTGTCACCGTAGATCACCGAGGTATTGCTTTGCTCGGCACGGCCAATCAACGGTTCTAGCGCGTCGATGTTTCCGTCCACAGAGGCGCGCAACGCCGCCGTGGTGGTGGCGGTGACTTCGCCCATCGTGCCACGCAATCGCCGCCGATTGGCAGTGATCTGAAGCAGCGCGGTAGCGAAATAGGTGCTGGACGATGGATCATACAACACTCCATGGGCCTCATGGCTGGGTTGGAGCCGGGCGATCACGCTGCCGGGCATATCATGAACGATGGCATCGGCGTGTTCGCCTGTAGCGAAAGCCAGCGGCAGCACATACGTTTCCGGGTCGCCCTCAGTGTACGCCACTTCCACCAGCGCGATCTGCGCGTCCACGCCTTTGCCCGACAGCGGAATCGTATCGGTGATCCGCGCTGCACGGATGCGGCGCGCCTTGCCACGGAACCAGCGGCGCTGCTTCATGTACGCGGGCAGAATGTTGGTGAGCTTGCCGGACTGACTATCGGCCAGCACGCTCTGCCATGTGCCGTTCACTGCGATTTCTGGTAGCTTGATATCGCCGCCAAGCTGGTAAGTTTGCGTGCCTGCGACGTTCTGCGTTTCCAGCGAGAACCAGTAGAAGTTGTGCGGGCCAAGCGTAATGAAGTAGGGCAGCTCGCCAATCGGCGGGAACTCGATCCGCCCAAACATCTCCACTGGCGTCATGCCTTTGAATTCCGCCATGTCAAGCTCGACTGCCTGCACAAAACGCGACGTGTTGGCGATAACGAGAATGTTTTCGTCCTCATAGTGACGAATAAACGCCAGCACCTTGCGATTTTCTGGTTGGAGAAACTCGATCGTGCCGCGCCCAAACGCCTGGTAGCGCTTGCGCAACGCGATCAGGCGCTTCATCCACCACAAGAGCGAACTTGGATTGTTCTGCTGCGCCTCGACGTTGATGGTCTCGTAGTGGTATTCTGGCTCAGTGACTATCGGAAGGAACAGCCGTTGCGGGCTGGCTTTGGAGAAGCCCGCGTTGCGGTCGGGGCTCCACTGCATGGGTGTGCGCACGCCATTGCGGTCGCCGACGTAGATGTTGTCGCCCATGCCGATTTCGTCGCCGTAGTACAGCACCGGCGTGCCCGGCAGTGCAAACAGCAAGCCGTTCATCAGCTCGATTTTGCGGCGATTGTTGCCAAGCAGCGGCGCGAGCCGCCGCCGAATACCGAGATTGATGCGCGCCTGCGGATCGTTGGCGTACACGCGGTACATGTAATCGCGCTCTTCGTCGGTCACCATCTCCAGCGTCAGTTCGTCATGGTTGCGCAGAAACAGCGCCCACTGCGACTTGGGCGGAATGTCCGGCGTCTGGTCAAGAATGTCGATGATTGGGAAGCGATCTTCCATCCAAATAGACATAAACAGACGCGGCATAACCGGAAAATGGAAACACATCTGGCACTCGTCGTCGTCGCCAAAGTAGGCCACCGCGTCTTCAGGCCATTGGTTGGCCTCGGCCAGTAGCATGCGCCCTGAAAACTTCTGGTCGATGTGCGCGCGCAATTCTTTCAGAAAGGCGTGCGTTTCTGGCAGATTTTCGCAGGTGGTGCCTTCGCGCTCATATAAGTACGGAATGGCGTCGAGCCGCAAGCCGTCCACACCCATCTGGAGCCAGAAGTCCATAGCTTTGAGCACGGCCTTGCGCACGGCCGGGTTGTCGAAATTCAGGTCGGGCTGGTGGCTGAAAGAATCGATGCCAGAAATATTGTTCAGCGACCGGATCCCATGTCCAGTTCGAACGCTCGGTATCGGTGAAAATAATGCGGGCATCCTGGTACTTTTCGTCGGTGTCGCTCCACACATACATCTCACGCGCCGGACTGCCACGCTTGGCATGGCGGGCCTTCTGGAACCAGGGATGCTGGTCCGAGGTGTGGTTGCAGACCAACTCAGTGATAACTCGCAGGCCGCGCTTGTGTGCCTCACGGATGAACTGCTTCACGTCCTGAAGGTCGCCATACATGGGATTAACATCGTTGTAGTCGGCGATGTCGTAGCCATCGTCGCGCAAGGGCGACGGGTAGAACGGCAGCAGCCAGACCGCAGTGATGCCGAGATCCTGAAGGTAGTCCAGCTTCTCGGTCAGCCCGCGAAAGTCGCCAATGCCGTCGCCGTTGCTGTCATGGAACGCGCGCACATGCACTTCATAGATAATGGCATCTTTGTACCAGAGCGAATCGCCAGCTACAATCACATCATTTTTGCTTGGTGGCATGGTTAACGTCCTTGATGCTATTACAGAATCATGAACAGAGTGTCAAGAGTTCGTACAAAGCACAACTTCAAAAGGCAAAAGTTATACCTTTATCTGCTTCCTTGTGGCGCAGCACACACGCAACGCTCAGGCCATAGTATCATAGCCTGAGCGCTCCTTTCCTCAAAGTGCATTGTATCTCCGCATGTGTCGCCTTTGCTGCAATCCTTCTGTGGAGGGATTTGCATCTTTCGTACCACGTTGCAGAGTAACGGTGATCATGTGTCGTGGAGCGCTTCCCGAATGGGTTTTGCCACAGAGATCACAGAGATCACCGAGCTGGAAAGCTTTTTCTCAGTGTCCTCTGAGTCCTCTATGGCTCGCTCTTTTTGAACATGCGCTAGCGCTGCGAAAATAGGCGATCTTCGGCCAGCCCCATTCGACCAAGCGACGGCAGGTCAATACCTTCTTCATTGAAGCGGCGATGGAGCCGCTTGATGAACTCATGGCGCAGCACATGTTGATCGGTCACCTCCTTCGCCCGCAATACTGCGTTGAACTTGATGCCCAGTTCGGAAAAGGTATTGAAGCGCACCAGTGGCTCGAAGTCGGCAATACCACCTTGAACATGGTGCAGCGTTTCGCGCCCGACTTCAGTTGCCACACGCTCAACACGAGCCAGGTCAGCGCCGTAGCCAACCAGCACCTCGATGAGCACTGACGTTTCTTTGCTCGGCAGGTAATAGTTGCGGTTGATTGACGACGAGATTTTCGAATTCGGGATCACTACCATGTTATTCGCAAGCTCGCGCACGGTGGTATGGCGTAGATTGATGTCGGTGACATAACCCTCTTCGCCAGTCTGGAGCTTGACATAGTCTCCAACGCAAATCTTCTTCGATAGAAGGATATAGATGCCAGCGAATAAGTTCGTTAGCGTATCTTGCAACGCCAGCGCAACCGCTAAACCACCGACGCCCAATGTCGTCAGAATAGGCGTAATCGGGATTTGCAGCGCCTGTAGCATCACCAACCCGCCCAGCATCATCACTATCAGGCGGGTGAGATTCACCAGGATCGATGTCGAAGGCGCGCTTGGCGAGGCCCCCTGCGTAGCGGCGGTAGATCGCTGTACCAGCTCGGTCGCGATGCGCGCGCTCGTCAGCGTGATCGACAGCACGAGCACCAACACTAACGCTTTGCCCAGCACCGCCCGCGAGGCGTCGTCGAATGGCAGCAGCCGCAGCGCCGCGAACAGCCCGCCGATTGTCAGCCACAGCGTTGGCTTGCCACGCAAGGCCGAGATGATAATGTCGTCGCCCATCCAATTGGTGCGGGCAGCGGTGGCGCGCAAGCTACTGCGCAGCACGATATCGATCAAGGTGCCGATCAAGATGCCGCCAATGATACATATCAAGGGAAGCATCCACGTAGTGTCAAGATAGCCAACATACAAGGTGCGCACTGAGTTCATAAAGTCCATGCGAAGTTGTGTCTCCTTTCAAGTTTGTACTACTTCTCTGTTCTGCACACAACGTCGTGATTCGGATGCAATGGTACAATACGAAATCCTACCATAGCAACTATGTAGGTATGCTGAGTTGTGGCTGATGTAATGCTGCGTATGGCGCTGACATGATCAACCAGTAAAATAGATTTTGCGCAGCAGTATCGCCTAGCTGCGCGGTCAGTCCTGAACATAAGCTGTCTGGGACGCTCCATGAAAATGACTATATTGTTATTTTTGTTACAAACTGTGCCGAAGTATGTCATGAACATCATGGGTATGGGCTGCGCATGCGGTATGATAGCTCATATTGTGAAGCAGCAAAGTTCATTTGGGATGCTGTGAGTACTGAAGTCGAACAACCTGAAAAAAAAGATGTGCGCGAACACACGGCATGGGCGGACGATGTGCAGCAGCCATCGCTATGGCGCGCCGCGCTGGCGGTGTTCCATAAGGATGCGCGCAGCGAGCTGCGCTCCCGCTATGCACTGAACGCGCTGTTGCTGTTCGCCACCAACAGCGTGGTGGTGCAAAGTCTGGTGCTTGGCCTGCTCCTGCCGAGTCGCAACGCTGACCTATCATTGATTTCAGGCAGCGCTCTTGTGGATCACGGTGCTGTTCGCGGCCTTCACGGGTTTGGCGCGGGCGTTTGTGCAGGAAGAAGAAGCGCGCACAGCAGCAGCGTTGCGGCTGGCGGCCCCGCCGCTGGCGGTGTATCTGGGCAAGTTGCTGTTCAATTTACTGTTGCTGTTGTTGTTAGATGTCGTGGTGACTGTGTTGTTTGTCGTGCTGCTGCGGGTACAGATTGGCAATCTGGGCTTGTATCTGGCGCTGCTGCTGGCTGGCAGTGTTGGGCTCGTCGCCGCCACCACGCTCGTCGCGGCCATGATCGCGCGTGCTGGCGCGCGGGGCGCGCTGTTTGCGGTGCTGTCGTTCCCGCTGCTAGTGCCGCTGCTGGTCGTTGCGGTGCAGAGTACTTCGCGGGCGCTCGACGGCGTTGGCTGGGATGAGGGCCTGCGCCCGCTGGTGACGCTGCTGTCATTCGCGACGGTGCAGTTCATCGCCTCGCTGTTCCTGTTCCCAACTGTGTGGGAGGCGTGAGGGAAGCGGATGAGCGGAGAGTGCAGAACGGGGAACAGGTTCTGCGCTCTGTGTTCTACGCTCTGCGCTTATTAGGTCTCCTACTGTGTTGGCGTCGGTGTTGCTGGCCCCATGTCGGTTGGCAAGACTTTAATAATGCAAGTCATACCGGGATGGATCGTGCAATGGTAAGTCAACTGGTATCCAAGATTGCTTGGAATGGTAAACGCAAAGCGTTGCCCCGGCTCCAACGGACCAAAATCGACCGATTCATCGTCGAATGTCACCGTGTGTGGTTGTTCCTTCGTTACCCATGTGATTGTGGAGCCAGCTGCTTGTCCGCCATAGAAAGGCTGGAATGCGTAGTCGACAATGTCAATCGTGTTGACAACTGTGACGTTGCTCGTGATGAATGTCTGGGCAATAAACGGAATGTATACGGGAAACGGGGGTGTTTGTGCGTGGACGAACGTGAGCACCGACCATGTAAGCAGCAGTGTAAGAGCTGTGCTGATGAACCACTTTCGTTGTGTAGAGCATGACGGTATTATCTACTGGTATGTCTGAAAGATTATCACGTTCCATTATATTGCTATTGTCAATCTGTACGTGCAGAATGGCCTCTCATCCTCCATTTAGCTTTGTTGTGTAGCTCCTCTACACTTCTTGTGATAAAATGCACGATAACCCGCCGCATGTCGGCTGGAACGAGTGCGATTATTTGCTTGTTCCGCTTCAATAGAGTACCATGCTCAGGTCGCATGGACATATTCTTGTTAAAAGAGAGTTTTCGATGGGCGTACGGATCGCGCAAGCTGCAAAAATCACGCTTGGCCTATGGATGGCCGGTGTCCTTGTGTCGATGTTTCTTGTCGTGCCGCAATACGTCGGTCTTGGCGATGTAGGCCGCATTATCATTGTGCATGTGCCGACGGCATGGGTCACATCGATTGCATTTGCCGTTTCCGCGTTTTACAGCGCCCGCTTTCTTTGGAAGCGGCGCATGGCCGACGATGCGAGCGCCGTGGCAGCCGCCGAGGCGGGCTTCGTGTTCTGCGCGCTGGCGACGATCACCGGCGCGGTGTTCGCGCAAGTCGTGTGGGGTGTATTCTGGAACTGGGATCCGCGTGAAACGTCGATCCTGGTGCTGCTGCTGATCTACGCGGCCTACTTCGCGCTGCGCTCCGCAATCGACGACGTGGAGCAGCGGCGGCGCTTCGCGGCGGTGTACAACCTGTTTGCCGCTGTCACCATGCCATTTCTGCTGTTCGTCGCGCCGCGCGTGGCTGACAGCACACTGCATCCCAATTGCGCCTTTCTGCCTGGCAGCACCTGCAATGGCGTAACGCTGCAACTCAGTGGCGAGCGCATCAAGCTCCTGGGCGATAACCGGATCGAATTGCAAAGCCTGGAGCAGCAGGGCAACCTTGCGGTGGCGACGGTTGTCGTGAAAGAAGCCGGCCTTCAGAATTCGTACACGCTGCATCCGACCTTTGAACTTGCCACTGGCAAGCCTGCCGATCGACCGACATTTGAAGGGCCAGCCGCGGCAGGCCAGCAATTCGTTATGGCGCTGGAAAGCGTCGATCTACAAAGTGGCACGGCGCGTGTCAACATTGACTCACCCGGCACCGGCCTGCTGAGTAATCCGCGCACGCTGTGGACATTCCTGGCCGCAACAATCGGATTCACCGGCTTGTTCGTCTGGCTGTACCGCCTGCGCGCCGCCATGCTGGTGCTCGAAGAGCGCGTCGCGCGACGTGAGGGAGCATATGGACTTTCTGCTTAATCCGGCCTTTTCGATCTATGTGACGCTGGTGGTCGTGCTGGCAGTCTGGATCGGTATCTTTATGCTGCTGTGGCGGCTCGACCGGCAGGCTCGCGAGTTAAAGCGTCGCCTTGACGCTGAACCGCAAACGCCTGCTGCTCCGGCTCCGCGCGCCACGCTGGAGGTGCGCAAAGGCCGCCCGCAGGAGCGCACTGTGGAAACTATTTCGCACGAGTAAATAATCAAGTTCAAGGAGTTTGTATGAAAAAGCTCAAGCCGCTCCACATCATTGGCATCAGTATTATTGCACTCGCAATTGCGCTAGGTTATTTTGGTCTACGAAGCTCATTCCGTCCCTACACGACCAGTATCAAGGAGGCGACGGCAACTGGGCGCGGCGTGCAGCTGGCTGGTTTCCTCGGCAGCACTGGCCAGTACGATCAGGTAGGCAACTTTACTTTTGCGTTGCAAGATAGCACTGGCGCTCAGGTCAATGTGATTTACCCCAAGCCGAAACCAGCAAACTTCGAGCAGGCGGTGAGCATTGTAGCAATTGGTCATTATGACGCCAATAAGAACGCATTCATGGCCGATGATATGCTGGTCAAGTGTCCGTCGAAGTATCAAGAACAAATGACGCAGGCGAAGAGTTAGGCGTTCAGAGCGACGTGTTCTGATGACCAGCATGGACCTTTTAACTCCTTGAAAGGGTTGGTATGTATCTACTTGGCACAATGGTAATTCTGTCCGGCCTCGCGTCGGCGCTACTTGCCGTAGTGAGCTATGGTCTCGTAGTGCGCGGCAATGCCGGCGCGTTGCGGTTTGGCCGGATTGGCACGCGGGGTGCGTTGGGCGCGTTGTTGCTCGTTGTCGCGCTGTTGATCTACTTATTCATGTGGCAGCGCTACGATATCAAGTATGTGTACGACTACAGTTCGGCTGATCTTGAGCCGCAATATCGTTTCGCTGCGTTCTGGGCCGGGCAGCCTGGCTCGTTCATTATCTGGGGCTTCTGGGGCCTGATCGCCGCGCAGTTCCTGGTGCGCCGCAGCCGCCACTCTGAGCCATATGTGCTGTTTGTGTTCATGCTCATCCAGGCCGCGCTGCTATGCTACATGCTGATCCGCAACCCGTTTATTCCCTACACGGATGCATCGGGTGCGTTGAGTACGCCAGCTGACGGTAAAGGCTTGAATCCCACGCTTCACAATCCCTGGATGGTCATTCATCCGCCAATTTTGTTTATTGGTTACGCGCTGATGGCCATGCCATTCTCGTATGCGATTGCGGGCCTGTGGCGACGCGACTACGACGGCTGGGTCGAGCGGGCGCTGCCATGGGCATTGTCGGCATGGTCGTTCCTGGGGCTGGCGCTGCTGCTCGGCGGTTACTGGGCCTACGTGACGCTCGGCTGGGGCGGCTTCTGGGGCTGGGATCCGGTGGAGAATTCGGCCCTTGTGCCATGGCTAGTCTGCACTGCGCTGATTCATAGCATGCTGGTGCAGCGCGCGCATGGCGGACTGCGGCGCTCGTCGTTTGCGTTGGCCATTGTGGCCTATGTCATGGTCTTTTACGCAACGTTCCTGACGCGCACTGGCGTGCTATCGTCGTTCTCGGTCCACTCCTTTGTCGAAGAGGGTCTGAAGAACATCATGATCGCTTCGCTGGTCGTTGTGATTGTGGCGGGCGTCGGTGTGCTGGTGTGGCGCTGGCGCGACATTCCGAAGCGCGCATTGTCCGAGAAGTTGCTGTCGCGCGATAATTTCTTTGTGCTGCTGTTGATCGGGTTGATCGTCATTGCAACGGTGATTGGTATTGGCACGTCCATGCCGGTTATCTCCGCGATTCCGGGCGTCGGCCATAATCTGCAAAATCTGTTCGGTGGTGCCTTCCAACTAGATCTGGGCAACACAATTGATCCGCGCGCGCCGCAATTCACAGACGGGCGCTTTGGTCTGGTTGGTAGCTTCTATAGCACCACCGTGCCGCCACTGGTGCTGATTCTATTAGCGCTGCTGATAATTGGCCCGCTGCTCGGCTGGCGCGATACCAACATGCGTCACCTACTGCGCGCGCTGCGCTGGCCGGGCGTCCTCGCCGTGGTGGCGACATGCGTGTCGCTGGTGTTGGGTGTGCGTGAGCCACTGCCGCTGGCGATTCTCGGTCTGGGCGCGTTTGCGTTCGGCACCAATGTGTTGATGATTGCCCGAACGGTCAAGGGCGGCTGGATGCGAATTGGCGGCTACCTGGCCCATGTCGGCGTCGCGCTGCTACTGGCTGGTATCGTCGGCTCGACCAGCTACGCAACTCCGGACTTGCGCCTCTCCATTCCCGAGAACGACTCCTTGAACGCCTACGGCTACAACTTCAAGTTCAATGATTGGAAAATGACGGCCGATGGCAAAGGTGTGCTTGATATTGACGTAACCAATGGTGGCGATGTGTTCCACGCCGCGCCGCAGCTGTACTTCAATCAGAAGATGGGCGCGACCATGGCGACACCCGCTATCAAGAGCAGCTTGATTGAAGATCTTTACGTTTCACCGGCTGAGTACCAGCCGCCGGTTGATCAGAACACCGCCATTCTTGGCATGAACGAGACCAGCACGATTGGCAAGTACAAGTTTACGTTTCAGGGCTTTGACGCCAATATGAGCCATGCTGACGGCGGCGCGGATGTCGGCGCGAAGTTCCTGGTGCGCTACGATGGCCAGGAAACGCAGATCACGCCAAAGTTGCGGCTGATCGCCAATGAGAGCGACCCGGCCAAGGCAGTGGTGCGCGTGCCGGTGAACCTGCCAGATGGTCGCGAGGTCGTACTGGATGCGGTGGATCCGACGCAGCGCCAGGCGCTGGTGCGCGTAAATGGATTAAACCTGCCGGTCGAGCCGGGTAAGGCGGTGGTGACGGTGAGCATCAAGCCGGGCATCAAGCTGGTCTGGCTGGGTGTGATCATCGGCGTACTGGGCGGCATCATCGCTTCCGTGCGGCGCGCGCTGGAGGGCGAGGCCCGGCTGGGCGGCTCCCGGCTGCGGCTGCCGGGCTTTGCTCGCCGCCGCCGCCGCTCAGCATCCAGTGTGCCCGCGCTCTCGGCTCAGCAGGCAAGTGAGTAAAATATAACGAAAATCGAGAACCAGGAACCAGGAACCCGGTCATGTGGATTAGCGGGTTCTCGGTTCTTGGTTTTTAGTTCTAATACACTATGAATCAGGATTATTACGAAACACTCCAGGTGCATCCGCGCGCCGATCAGGATGCTATTACCGCCGCGTATCGGCGGCTCCAGGCGCTGTACGATCCGGCGCGGCTCGAAGGCGCTGCCGAAGAGCTTGTTACACTGGCCCGACAAAAGCGTGACGCGATCGAGCGGGCATACAGCGTCCTGTCCGACCCGCAGCGCCGCGCCACCTACGACGCCGAACTGTCGGCCTGGCAGCCGATTGCTCCTGACATGGCGACTCCGGAGCAGGAGCATGTGCGCGTCGAGGCGCTTGATTACCGCCCGCTGCCGCCTGCTCGCGCCACGGAGCGCCCGCGCCAGTTCGACGCACAGCCGGTTCGCACTACCTATAGGCAGCAGGCAAAGACCAGCCGTTCGGCACCTGCGAAGTCCACATCTACCTGGATCATGCCAGTGCTGTTGATTGTTGCCATCGCACTGGTGGTTGGCGGCAGCTATTTGATTACCAGCAACGTCATGCCAGCCCAGAGCGCCGCCGAGCCGACGCAGCCGGTCGCGCTGGCCGACCAGATGGCAACGGCAGTCGCTTCGACAAAAGCCGCAACCGTTCAGAACCCGAATGATGCAGGCGCATGGATCGATTATGCCAATGCGCTCTATGACAGTGTGGCAGTCGTGCGCGAGAATGTGCCCGACAGTCCAATGTACCAGCAACTTATGCCTCGTTGGAAGCAAGCCGCAGATGCGTACAATAAAGCAATGCAACTTGGGGCCGACGATCCGCTTGTTCGTTCTGACATGGGCGTGAGCCTGTGCTACTACGGCGCGGGCACCGGCGACCAGAACATCGTGCGGCAGGGCGTGGACGATGCGCGCAAGGCCGAGGCCGCCGCTTCCAACAGCGCGCGCGTATTGCTGAACCTCGGCAACTGTCTGGTCAGCCTACAGCCGCCGCAAACCCAGGATGCAGTGGCCGCATGGAAGCGTGTGGCACAGAGCGCCGCTGCTGATTTGCCCGAAGCGAAGCAGGCGCAACAACTGATTGCGCGCTATGAATAGCGTATGCTCTCACATATATCATTTATTTATTATTTACATCTTTTGTCTTAGTGCAGCTATTGCACAATATGTTAAAATACTAATCTATTGATAAAGTGATACGCTCATGGATACATACTATGCATTGCTTGACATACCGGTAGATGCCGATCCACAAATGATCGAGCAGGCCTATCAACGGCAGCGCGAACGGTATAGCACTGCGCGTGTCGCTGAGCTTGATGCTGAATTCAAGCGGATCGCTGCCGAGCGATCCGCAGCGTTGGATCGCGCCTACCGCACGTTGTCTGATCCAGAGCGCCGCCATGTGTATGATCGAAGCATTGGCCATGGCGCGGCACCGGCTGCGCATCCACCCTCAAAGCGCCGTGTCAATCGGCGTGAATTGTTGCTGTTGATGGGCGGCGCAGTAGTGGGGCTTATCATCATTGCTGTCGTGTGGTTCGCGTCTGGTCGCTCTGATCAGGCGGCGTTACAGGCTGTCGCCGAAGTCAACCGGCCCGCGCCCACATTTACGCTCTCTACGCTTGATGGCAAGCAGGTGAGCCTGAGCGATTACCGCGGTAAAGTAGTCATGCTCAACTTTTGGTACACTAAATGCCCGCCCTGTCGCGAGGAAACGCCAGCGCTTCAGCATGTGTACCAGCAATTGTCTGATAAAGGCTTGGTCATTCTTGGTGTGAATGTGCGCCAGAACGAGCAGCCGGGCGCAGCTGGCGACCAGGATATTCGCGCATTTGCTGAACAATTTGGGGTGACGTACCCAATCGTGATTGATAGCAACCGCGACGTCGCAATGGCATATCAAATCTACCCGCTACCGACCAGCATTTTTATTGATCCCAATGGGCAAGAGCGTTATCGCAGCTTCAGCACCGTGACGGCACAAGACGTAGAGCGGATATTCACTGAGTTGCAGCGCGGGACGACTGCCGACGCGAGCAAGGAGTGAGACATGGCGGACCAGCAGAAAATTCTGGTGATAGACGACGAGGCCGGTTTACGCGAATTGATACGGATCAACCTTGAGCATGAGGGCTACGCGGTGCTTCAGGCTAACGACGCGTTGGAAGGTCTGGAGATGGTTCAGACCCAGCATCCTGACATGGTCATCCTTGATATCATGATGCCGGACATGGATGGCCTGGAAGCATGTCGTCGGCTGCGCGAGTTCTCCGCTATTCCAGTGCTGATGTTGACCGCGCGCGTACAGAGCCATGATGTGATCACGGGCCTTGACAGCGGCGCGGATGATTACATGCTCAAGCCCTTCAACATGGAAGAGCTTTCGGCGCGTGTGCGGGCCCTGCTGCGGCGCATTCCTTCACCAAATCAGCCGGTCGTCGCAGGCAATGGCGAGATCACGATTGACAGGCAGAAGCGCGAGGTGCTGGTACGCGGCGAGCCAGTCGATCTGACGCCGACTGAGTACGACCTGTTGCTGCTGTTGTCGGAGAACGCTGGTACGGTGATGAGCCATGACACGCTCCTGCAAAGCGTGTGGGGACAAGAGTACACCAAAGATAACGATTACCTTAAAGTCTATATCTGGCATCTGCGCCGCAAGGTGGAACGCGACCCGCGTGACCCGAAACTGCTGCTGACTGAATGGGGCGTTGGCTATCGGCTTGTCCCGTGAAGCGGTGGCAAGGTGACAAGATGACATGGTGACAGGGCTGTTCACAATCATCTTGTCACCATGTCTTGCAATCATCTTGTCACCATGAAATCTTCTTTACGTTCATCAACAACGCGTCGCTTAGTCATCAAGCTTGGCACGAACGTCCTGACGGCCGGGACCGATAAGTTACATCGGCCCCGAATTGTTGAGCTTGTGCGCCAGATTGCGGATGTGCGCGCGGACGGCGTAGAGGTTGTGCTGGTCAGTTCCGGTGCGGTGGCTGCCGGGCGCGAGCGGCTTCAATTCCCGCCGCGCCGCCGCGCCATGCCCATGAAGCAGTTGTTGGCCGCCGTTGGGCAAAGCCGCTTGATGCACCTCTACGAACAGATCTTTGATCTGTATGGCATTCCAGTTGCCCAAACGCTGCTGACCCGCGATGATTTGCGCGATCGCTACCGCTATCTGAATGCTCGCAACACGCTGCTGGCGTGCCTGCTGCATGGCGTGCTGCCGATTATCAATGAGAATGATGTGGTCGCGGTAGATGAGATTCGCGTCGGCGACAACGACTCGCTCTCGGCGTTGGTCGCCGGGCTGATCGAGGCCGACCTGCTGCTGATCTTGTCCGACATCGACGCGGTGTACTCCGCCGACCCCCGCCGCGACCCGACGGCGCAGCGCATTCCCGAAATTCGCACGATTGATGAAACAGTCTATGCGCTGGCGGGCGGCAGCAACGCCCGTGGCACCGGCGGCATGATTACCAAAATTCACGCCGCTGACCTTGCAACGCGCAGCGGTACCGGCGTGGTCATTGCGAGCGGTGCTGAGCGTGAGGTTATCAAGCGAGTCTTGGCGGATGAACCGCTTGGTACCCGTTTTCCGCCACTGGTGAGCCACCTGGAAAGCCGCAAGCGCTGGATTCTGGCTGAAATGGTGCGTCACAGCCGCGTGGTGGCAGATGATGGCGCGGCGCACGCCTTGGTCGAGGGTGGTAAGAGTCTGCTACCGGCTGGCGTCGTTGCTGTTGAAGGCGACTTCGATCGCGGGCAAACGGTACGCATCTATGACAGTATCGGGCATGAGATCGCGCGCGGCCTGACGCAGTACAGCGCCCGCGACTTATTGCTGATTAAAGGCATTCATTCGGGGCGCATCGCCGAAGTGCTCGGCTACGATTACGGTCATGAGGTGGTGCATCGCGATGACATGGTGGTGTTGTAGGGGCGTGACCCTGTCCACTTTCGCCACAGATGATCATCTGTTGCAGGGTTGTGGATGGTATAATAGTGCTTCATTGTAACGTTTTTGGTTATTTATTAAACATCTGCCAGCTCCGCTCACTGCATTAGGAGAAGGAATATGGAGTCTGAGGAACGCGCGCATCTTGAGAAATTGTTGCAAGAATATCAGCGTCGGCTCCGAATATTGGAGTTGCAAGTAGCGCAGTATGGCAGCAGTTCTCCTGCCCATATACTCTTAGAGATCGAAGATACCCGTGCTGAGATCACACGGCTCGAGTCAATGTCGTGGGCGAACAGTGTGCTCGGGGATGTTCAGACAACGCTATTTGCAGATTACGAGCGTGCGGCTAGCATTCAGAAGCAGGCGGGAATGGCACACCAGATTGTGCCGGAGATCAATGCCTGGGTGCAGCGCTTATGCGCGATGCTCGATTTTGTTGTTGTTCCAAACAGTTACTATCTTCATCACAACAGATTTGTCGCCTGCCGTGTCAAAGCGCCGACCCTGCATCTCAACTTGCCAACCGAATTCCCACTAATCCTGATCCTTGAAGAGAAATTATCAGGTCCGCTGATCAAGCATCTGCCTGATATGCTTGATATGCTTGCTCTCCCAACCGACTTCGGGTTGGTTTTTACAGTCGATTCACACACACGCACACAGCAGATGGTCAACCGGCTGATCCGGCCAGCGTTGAAAACCGATCTGATTGTACTCGGCAGAGGTTTCCTTGAAAAAATAGCTGGCTCGACAGGCCCGCGTGTGGCGCTGCTGCGCGAGATTTTGCACGAAGTTGATCTAACGCGCGTTTCTCCATTTATGGCCGGCGGCGCTGATCTGATGGACCGCATGTTCTTCGCCGAGAGGGCGAGTTGAAGAATATTGCCGAGAGCATCACCAAAACCAGTGTGGCAATTACATGCGGAAGGCGGATCGGTAAAACCACGCTGTTGAACCGGCTCGCGCGAGTGGTGCTACCAGCGCGTGGGCATACATCCTTTTTTCTGAACTGCCAGCCTGTCCATGATTATCACGAGTTTCTCACTGAGATGGCGGCGGTCTGGCAGCGCTCCGATCTGCCCTTTGACCCGGATCAACCAAACACATTTGCCCAGGTTGCTGCAGCGCTGCGCGGCCCACGTAACGAACCGCCAATCTTCTTGCTTGATGAGGTGGACGAACTGCTCAAATACGACAGCCAGCATCAGCAGCGACTCTTTAAGCAACTGCGCGCGCTCTCGATGGATGGTCGTGCTCGCTTCATTATGACTGGAGAGCGTTCGGTGCAGAACCATCTCCATGACGCGAACTCGCCCCTCTTTAACTTCTTTGGTCTAAATATTCGTCTTTCGTTTTTAGATTATGCATCAGTCAACAAGCTTGTAGTAGAGCCCTTGAGCGACATGCAGATTGACCTGCTTGAACCAACTAGCATGCTCGATGCCATCTTTCAAGCAACATCGGGGCATCCGTTCCTGGTGCAGCGACTATGTCAGGGATTGGTTCAGGCGATCAGTCGAGGCAGAACTCGCGTGATCACACCAGTGCATCTCGAAGCTGTGCTGAACGACAGCGCTTATCAGCAAGATTATTTCGAGACCGTATGGGGACAGGCACCGACGCTTGCCAAAATCATCACTATGATTGTTAGTGAGCAGGGAGCGACCTTGAAAACGATCCGAGAGCGGCTGAGTGGATACGGACTTACTCCACCCCTGCGAGAGATTATGTCCGCGCTTGCGGTGCTCGATCTGTACTCGGTGCTGGTGAATGCAGGCGGCACGTACCGGTTTGTTGCCACGGCGTTCCCCGACATGCTTTGGCGCGCATACGGTCACGATCTCGAAATCAACGTCGAGCTACGCTGCGAGGAGTACGTATGGGAACTGCAATCTTCAAATGTACTGGCGCACTAGACCCGCAGCACCACGCCAGCTTATACATCGAGCGTCCGGAAGATGTTGCAGTGCGGCAGGCTCTGGCGCGTGTCGGGACTGAGTGTGTTTTGATCTCACTGATCGGCGCGCGACAGACCGGCAAGACCAGCCTGCTCAACCGGCTGCATGCTGAGTTTGGCGCGCCCGATACGAACTGGCTGCCGGTCAAAATCGACCTGAGCGGATTGAGTGAAGTTGAGGGGGAGCCGTGGTATCAGCAATTCATCGCCACGTGCTGCGAGCGGCTCCAGCAACGTGGCATCGCTTTGTCCGTCCAGGATCTTCGCGATCATAGCCTGCCGCTGTATATTCCTCCATTTAGCGCACGCGGCTGGATTGAACTCCTGCGCCTGGCATGCCAGCGGCTGCCTGGCAACCAACGACTGCTGCTTTCGCTTGACGAGATCAATAGCGTGCCGCGGCAGCAGTGGGAGCCGTTTTTTAGCAACATTCGCGCTGCTCACCAGGCCGCTAGCGCGCCCGACGACCGGCCCGAATACCGGCGGCTCGGTATAATTTTGTCGGGGGCGTTTGTGCCTTCCCAACTCATCAACATTGTTGAAAAATCCCCATTCAACGTCAGTACCAAAATCTACATGACGCCGACCGATGTGGCTCGGATGCGACCACTGTTTCAATTACTCAACGAACAGAACATCATCCTCGATCATGCGGCGGTCGAGGCGATCTACCGCTGGAGCGGCGGACTGTTGTATCACGCACAGCGGCTCTGTGAAGCAATCATGTACTCCGGCACCAATTCTGTTTCCGCAGCAACAGTTGACATGCTCGCACTTTCAATTATGTTTGACGATGCCTACCTCAACCATGTCCTACGCCGCTTGCAAGAGAACGGAATGCTGGCGCGGCTGGCGCTACGTATCTTGGAAAAACCGCTGCGTAGTGATCGGAATGTTGAGGCGATTGCTACGCTGGAAATCACCGGCTCCATACGCCACAATTCGGCTACTAATGAATGGCAGATCATCAATCACTTTTGCGAGCGCCTGCTGCTGCAGCACTACCCTAAGGAGAAACCAATCATGACAGGTCTTGAGCCGATCGCAGTTGCAGCACTGACAAAAGCGGTTGATTTTCTGTTTGACGAAGCGAGCAAGCTGATGGAGGAACGACGCCAGGCACGTAAGGCTCGTGGGGAAGCTGAAGATGTACCTATTCCGGAGGTGGATGATGCTGCCGTTACGCAAAAAGAAGACATCCTGGCACTGCAACCAAAAAGTGTGTATCTTAAAGATATTCCCATGGAAGTGAAGCATCATCTCGATATGATCCATCAATATCGTGATAACAAGAGACGGCTCGATGCCACGGTCGCAGCGTATAATGGCTTTTTATTTGCCCCAGGGCACATACAGTACCAAGTAAGAGACGCTGAGGATCAAATCAAGCTTTGGTGCCAGAAACTAAAGCATCTAGTCGAGAATGCGTATGGACACAAGATTGTCATTATCGGGCTTGAGTAATTCCAATTGTTTAGATGTGTGCGTAATAGAATAATTCAGGGGTTGACCTACTATGCTTAATATAACCGAGATGGGCCAGCGCGCTCGTGCCGCTGGCCGTGTGCTGGCGCGGGCCACAACGGAGCAGAAGAACGCTGCGCTGGAAGCCATTGCCGCCGCGCTGCTTGAGCGCGCCCATGAGATAGTGGAAGCTAACGCTCGTGATCTTGATGGTGGCCGCACGGCTGGCCTTTCAGAAGCTCTGCTCGACCGCATGATGCTGAGCGTTCCGCGGCTTGAAAGTATTGCTGCCGACGTGCGCAATGTGATCAAGCTGCAAGATTCGGTTGGCGAAACGTTTGACCATGCGACGCTGCCAAATGGTCTGCGCGTTCACCGGCGGCGTGTGCCGCTCGGCGTGGTCGGCGTGATCTATGAAGCACGCCCGAATGTCACGGTTGATATTGCGGCGCTGTGCCTGAAGTCCGGCAACGCGGCGATTCTGCGTGGCGGCAAGGAAATCATGCACTCCTGCGGCGTGCTGGCGGTAATTATTCGTGACGCGCTGGCTGACGCCAAGCTGCCAGCCGACGCCATCCAGGTGATTGATGATCCGAATCGCGCGCTGGTCGGTCAACTGCTGAAACTCGACAAATATGTTGATGTAATCATCCCGCGTGGTGGCGGATCGCTGCACCAGTTCTGCCGTGAGAATGCGACTATTCCGGTGATCACCGGCGGCATCGGCGTGTGCCACGTCTACGTCGACAAAGACGCCGATCTTGCCAAGGTTGTGCCAATTGTTCGCAACGCCAAAGTGCAGCGGCCAAGCGTCTGCAATGCGTTGGACACCGTGCTGGTGCATCGCAGCGTTGCAGCGCAGGCGCTGCCTGCCATTGCTCGCGGTCTGCTCGATCATGGAGTGGAACTGCGCATGGACGCCGATGCGCTCGCGATTCTGCATGGGGCAGGCGTCACAGGCGATAAGGTGAAGCCTGCTGGCGACGAGGATTTTGGCACCGAGTTCATGGCGTTGATCTTGTCCGGTCGCGTGGTCGACAGCATGGATGAGGCGCTCGATCATATTGCGCAGTACGGCGACCATTCCGACGCGATTATCACCGAAAACCGCGCGGCAGCCGACACGTTCGTCGCGGCAGTAGATTCGGCGGCGGTGTTCGTGAACGCCTCGACGCGCTTCAACGACGGCGGGCAACTTGGCCTTGGCGCAGAAATCGCCGTGAGCACCCAGAAGCTGCACGTCCGCGGCCCAATGGCGTTGCGCGAACTGACGACGTACAAGTGGGTAGTTGAAGGCGACGGGCATGTACGGCCATGATTGTCAATGTTGAGGCTGCCGTCGTACGCAATGGCTGCTTTCTCATGATCGTGCGCGGCGCGCATGAGGCGCATGCGGCGGGTGCGTTGAGCATGCCCGGTGGCAAAGTAGAGGTTGCTGATGCTCTTGACAATGTGCTGGAGGAGGCGGCCCGCCGCGAAGTGCGTGAGGAGGTTAGCCTTGCGCTCGATGCACCCATACATTACGTTGAGAGTCACGCGTTTATGCAGGACAATGGCACGCCGGTTGTCGACATTGTGTTGCTCTGCCACGCTTCTAACGGCGAACCGCGCATTGGCAGTGTTGACGAAGTTGAGGCATTTCACTGGATGACAGCGGCGGATGTGGCTCGCCATCCACTCGCGGCGCCATGGACCGTTCGCTGCATCATGCTGGCGGAAGAAAAGCGATTGGCATGCGGTTGGTAAGCTCAAGACTATCTTGACACACGCCCCAAAACCTGCTACAGTAAAGAGGCGCGGGAGTGGCGCAATGGTAGCGCATCTGCTTCCCAAGCAGAGGGCTGCGGGTTCGAATCCCGTCTCCCGCTCCATATTCGAAAGCCGTCCATCCGTCATTGGGTGGGCGGCTTTCTACTTGGCTGTTCTAGGTGGAAGCTTTGCTATTAGCCTCATGGGTAACGTCGGGCTGGGTATAGTATTTGACGGGCTTTGCAGCGTTTATGAGTGCCACGCTCATTCATGGTAAGGAGCGGTTGGGGGGATATAAGGTTTGTTATAAACAATTCTCCGTCATTCGGCCCATGCCATACGTAGGCGTCATTATTCTTAGGCCAGTCCCTTGGATCGAATGGCGAACCCGGGAAATACTCAGCGTGTATGCTCTTCCATGCGCCAATCCCGTCGCCACCATGAATATAGGTGGCTATGACGCGCAACCAACGATCCCTATAGGGGGCTTTGAAGGGGTGATATAAAGCATCCCTACCAAGGTGTGCCCATCTCATAATGTGTATAAATGTTTGACCTGGATGTAGGTAGATGAAGGGGGTAAATAAGTCAAGCGCTGCCCGTTCCAAGCGAATATCACGTATATACTTGTCGGGATTGGTGATACGCATTGCGAACGAAACAAAGGCTTCACTTGTTAATAGTTCAATTTCTCTGTTATACGAAAAACGTTCCCTAATCAACCGTTTACGAACATCCCACTCAAGTTCCTCTGACCGCCCCTCATCAATATGCAGGCGTAACCGAGCGAACTCAATCCGCGCCTGACCCACCACGGTCGGACGGCCTATCGGCGTGTCCCACGCTTCAGCCAAGATAACACGATACTCCACTTCGTTCAGCGGTGTCTCGCCCTCGACATTCAGTGTTTCGAGACGGTCAATCTCCGTTTTGTGCTGGTGAAGTTGTTCAGTGATTTTATCAATTTCACTACGTATATGGGCGGGCACACTTAGGCTTCCGAACTCGGCTTCCTGCTCCTCAAGAATATAGAGCCGCCTTGTACGAATTTTGAGCATCTTCTTGTGATGCTCAAGCGCGTCGTTGTCTTCAGGTGATAGTGCCATGGCTAGACTCGTTAACTATCATGATTGCTGCAAAAAGTATAGCATGCGGTGATCATTTCCATGGCTAACACTTTGTTCATTATCCTTAGTCATCAAAGGCTCGAATTGTGGAGCGGACAACATTATCTCTATCAGGCTTGCCTGCCCAGGCGAATGCACTGATATCGAAGAGCACTTCCTGGCCAGGCTCAACCGTTGTAGGATTGGTGTAATCGTATTCTTCACCAATAACCTTTCCGGCGCTGTTATACATGGTGAGAATGATTTTCACGTAGGTGCGCTGCGCGGATGATTGGTTTCTCACAGTACCACGCACATGGTACGCGTTCGAGCTATCAAAGAACGTTTCGGGATTGATGACTTGCAGTTCGACAGGAGGCTTGTCGGTGTTGCTCCATGTGACCGTGAGTTCGTAGGATGTCCAGGCCGGTGGATTTGTGAAGATGATGCGGAAGGGAGATATCAACCCGGCCGTGAGTTTGTCAATATCGCTGTAGGCATAGTTATCATCCACGATCTTGCCAGAAGCATCCCGCAGTATCGCAGTGATCTTTACATACTGGACGATGGACGCCGTCTCGTTGCGCACTTCGCCAACAAGGTACACACTTTTCGAGTCAGCGAAGGGCTCGAAAGCAGAGGTATTTACGGCAACTACGTTCTTTGATGGGATAGGAGTGGTCGTTGGTTCTGGGGTGGCGGCGGGTTGTTCGAGCAATGGAAGGTAAATACATGAGCGGGTTATGCAATCAGTCTGTGCATACACAGCATTAAGGCTCATACACACAGTAAACACGGCTCCTAGCACGGCGATAATCTTGCGCATGGTAGGTCTTCCTATAGTATTGATTGATAATCAATACAGGTTAAATAAGATAATTATATTCCATGCCACGAAGCGAGTAAATATGAAAGCTACCATCCGGCAACATGTGACGTTGACAGTCACGCAAGCGTATGTTACGATGTCGATATAAGGCATCAGGAAGGGAAATAGAAGTTGCTGAATATCTGAGTATTGGGAGTGATACATACGCTCATGACTACCCTGAGTCTGGCTGATTTTCGGCCACAACCGGCGCTTGTCACCAAGGAAACCCTGATCGAACGCCCACGCTTTCCTGTCATAGACGCGCACAACCATCTTGGCCCGGAGTTTGGTGGTGGGTGGGCGAATCGTCCGATTGAAGAGCTTTTGGCAGCAATGAACGCGGCCAGCGTCGAAGTGCTGGTGGATCTTGATGGCGGCTGGGGCGAGCAGATTCTGTACGAACGGCTTGACACCATCAAATCCAAGGCACCGGAGCGCTTTCGCATGTTCGGTGGTGTGGATTGGTCGGCATGGCCAGAACATGGCGACGGCTTCGGTGAGTGGGCGGCGACGCGCTTCCGGGAGCAGGTGGCGCGTGGCGCGGATGGCTTGAAGATCTGGAAGCCATTTGGTCTGCATGTGCGCGATCAGCACGGCGCGCTGGTCAACGTAGACGACCCGCGCCTCGACCCGCTCTGGGCCACAGCTGGCGAACTCGACATGCCGGTCATGATCCACGTCGCCGATCCAGTAGCGTTTTTCGATCCAGTTGACTCAACCAACGAGCGCTGGGAAGAGTTGTATAGGCATCCCGACTGGCAGTTCACCAGCCCGCCATTCCCGTCGTTTCTCGACATTATGGAGGCGTTCGCCCGCCTGGTGGAGCTCCACCCCGGTACCGACTTCATTGGCGCGCATGTGGGCTGCTACGCCGAAAACCTGGAATGGGTCGGCGCGCTCATGGATCGCTGCCCGAACTTTTATGTGGACATTAGCGCGCGGCTAGGCGAACTTGGTCGCCAGCCATATGCCGCACGGCGCTTCTTTCTGGAGCATGCCGACCGCATTTTGTTTGGCATTGACGCGGGCGTGGACCTTGCGACCTATCGCACATACTATCGCTTTCTAGAGACCGACGACGAATATTTCAACTACGGGCGCACCGACCCACCTGGCCAGGGGCGCTGGCGCATTTATGGCATCTTCTTGCCGGACGAGGTGCTTGAAAAAGTGTACCACCGCAATGCTGAGCGGGTAATTTTGCGTCGGAAGGCGTAGAGAACTGGGGAACAGATGGTCTTGTACAACATAATGTGGACATGATTTGTAGGGGCGACCCAATGGGTCGCCTACATACGTGTCCGGAATAATGTGTCAATGTTCATTAGGTTTCTGGTTCCTTCAGTTCCCCAGTTCCATAAATGGACACTATCCCACCGGAAAGCGCGTGCCTTTGCGGCGCATCTCGCGGAACTCCGCGTCGCTCAGCGCATCCTCACCAAGGAAGTGCAGGATGTCGGACTGCGCATCGAAGCGATAGCGCTGGTGCATCCAGCGACCGGCCGCACCCTGTCGCAGAATATTCATATCCCATGCCGGCATCACCGGTTCATTCCGCTCATCCAGCAACCAGACGAGTTCCCCCTGGAAAAACGTTTTCGCGAGCAAATGTCGCGCTTTTGCGCGCACGATCTCAGGCGGCGGCACACTGCCCGGCACATCTTCCGGCGTGCCACGAATCATTACATCAGCATTTATACGTGCTTCTTTGGCCATTGTGCCTTCCTCCGCGTAACGTTCTATCGAAATGACGCGTTATTATAACATAGAGCGCGGATGCGGATGGAGTCTGGACAGATCGTTTTTCTCTGGTACAATCATTAATAGAGTTGTCCCATGTGGATGCCACTGCGGCGGCCAGAGGATAGTGGCAGTGCAGCCCTCCGCCTCATGACGCTTGCGATAGCTACTCAATCAACTCAATAAGGTTATGGAGGTTGTTTCGTGAAATTGATGAGCGCTGATCTCTTGTTTACTCCCATGCCCATGCGAATCTCGCGGCTGCGTGAGTTGGCGTACAATCTATGGTGGAGTTGGAACTACGACGCTCAGGATTTATATCGTCAGATTGACCCGGAGCTTTGGGAGCAAGAGTATCATAATCCAGTTGGTTTTCTGCGCAATGTGCGGCAGAATCGGCTGGAAGACGCGGCTATTAATGAAGAGTATCTGCGCCAGTATGATCAGGTCATGGCCGCATTCGACCGGTACATGAGCGCAGATGATACCTGGTTCAAGCGCACCTACCCGGACGTGACTGATAGCACAATTGCGTATTTCTCAGCAGAGTTTGGCTTGCACGAGTTCGCTGCCAATCTATTCAGGCGGTCTCGGTGTGCTGGCTGGCGACCATGTCAAGGAGGCGAGCGATCTTGATCTGCCCTTCGTCGCGGTAGGCTTTATTTACCCGCAGGGTTACTTCAAGCAGCGGCTTGACCATAGTGGCTGGCAGGAAGCAACCTACAACAAGCTGAACTTTGCCGACATCGCTGCGTCGCCCGCGCTGACGCCCGATGGCCGCGAGGTTGTGGTCGAGGTGGAGTTGCCGGGTCGCATGATCTTTGCCAAAGTGTACCGCATTCAGGTCGGGCGTGTGCCGCTGTTCTTGATGGATACCGACATTCATCCAAATAGTTCACAGGATCGTGAGCTATCGGCGCGACTGTATGGCGGCGACCAGGAGATGCGGGTGGCACAGGAGATTGTGCTCGGCATCGGTGGCGTGCGCGCGCTTCGCCAGATGGGCATCAATCCAACCGTGTGGCACATGAATGAAGGCCACTCGGCCTTCCTGGTGCTTGAACTGGCCCGTGAGCGGGTGAAGAACGGCATGCGCTTTCAAGACGCGATGGACGAAATCCGCGCTCACTCGGTATTTACCACGCATACGCCGGTGCCAGCCGGCAACGACGCATTCCCGCTGCCGTTGATCGAGAAGTACTTCTGGCAGTACTGGTCACAGCTAGGCATCAGCCGCGACGAGTTCATGAGCGTTGCCCTGCAGCAACAGAACTGGGGACCGACCTTCGCCATGACGGTGCTGGCGCTCAAGCTGTCTGACCAGCATAACGGCGTGAGCAGGCTCCACGGCGCAGTCGCACGCGATATGTGGCACTGGCTCTACCCGAGCAAGCCAACTGACGAAGTGCCGATCAAGTCAATCACCAACGGCGTGCATACTGGCACATGGCTCGCGCCGGAGATGCGCCGATTGTACGATGCATATCTTGGCAGCGACTGGTACGAGAGATTGGATGACACTGAGTTGTGGAAGTGTATCTATGAGATCCCCGACGAGATCCTGTGGGACACGCACCGCACGCTCAAACGCCAGTTGGTGTTGTTCGCGCGCGAACGGCTGCGGCAGCGCAACGTCCGCATGGGCATTCCCTTACAAAGCGTCGATTACATGCTGGACGAGAACGCCTTCACGATCGGCTTTGCACGCCGCTTCGCAACATACAAACGTGCAACGTTACTGTTCAAGGAACCGGAGCGGCTCAAAGCGATCCTGCACCACCCGGAGCGACCCATGCAGATCATCTTCTCCGGCAAGGCGCACCCCGCCGACGACCCGGGCAAGATGTTCATTCAGCAGGTCTATCAGATGTCGCAGCAGCCGGGCTTCCAGGGCAAGATTCTGTTCTTAGAAGAATACGACATGTGTGTGGCGCGCTACCTGGTTCATGGCGTAGATGTATGGTTGAACACGCCGCGCCGCCCACATGAGGCCAGCGGTACCAGCGGCCAGAAGGCCAGCCTCAACGGAATCCCGAACCTGAGCATTCTGGATGGTTGGTGGCCGGAAGCCTACAACGGCAAGAATGGATGGGCGATCGGCGAGGAGCGCGAGTACGCCAATCAGGATGAGCAGGACTGGAACGATTCGCAGCACTTGTATCATCTACTGGAAAGTGACGTGCTGCCGTCGTACTTCGAGCGCACCAACGGCGTGCCGCAGCGCTGGCTGTCGTTCAGTAAGGAGGCGATCGCGACCTGCGCGCCAGTCTTCAGCACGCGGCGCATGGTCAAGGAGTACGCCGAGCGCATGTACATGCCGGCGGCGGAAGAAGTGACGAAGTAGTCTAAACGCAAAGTAAGCGCGTTTTACGAAAGCAGATAGCCGAGGCGTGAGCCTCGGCTGTTTTGTTAGATAGAACTCACCAGAATTACTGCTGGCCCAACTTGCGCTTGAGTTCTGCCAGTTCTGAGTCCACTTCCTGATCGCGCTCAAGATCGCGGAACTGGTTTTCAAGCGTGCCGCCCTCCAGCTTCGCCATGGCGTCTGCGCGGTCCAGCCGCTCGTCCAATCGTTGGTCGAGTTGATCGAGTTTGTCCAGCGCGTTGACGTTGTTCAGGCCGCGCACGGTGCGTTGCACCGCTTCTTGCGTCTGGGCACGGTTCTGCTTTGCGATGATCAGATCGCGCTTGGCCTGCGTCTCAGAGATGCGGGTTTCAAGTTGCACCAGTGCCTGCTGAAGCTGCTCCACCTGTTGCTCCTGCTGGTCGGACTGCTGCGTGTACTGATCAGCGAGCTTGGAGGCCTGCACCTTGCGCTGGAGCGCTGCCCGCGCCAGTTCCTCGTTGTTGGCGCGCAGGGCCGCTTCGGCCTTGCGGGACCATTCGTCCACATGCGCCTTGTACTCAGCTTCCTGGCGATTGAGTTTGGTGGCGTCCGCCATGGAAGCGGCAACGCTCGTCTTGGCCTCGAAGAGTTCGTTGTTAAGTTGGCGCAGGTACTCATTCGCCATCTTTTCGGGATCTTCGGCGTTGTCCAGCATGGCGTTGATGTTGGCGCTCAAAAGATCGCGAACGCGGGTGAAAATAGACATTGTTCCGTCCTCCTTTAATGATATGCGTACGAGCATATCTTTTCTCTAAAATCGTCCTGGTAGAAAACGGCCATGTTCTAGCAACACGCTCATTCTAGCAGAAGCAACAAGCGGGTTCAACTGCTGTATTCATCACTTAGATATACGAACGCAGTGCTAGATTGTTTCAATCAGCCCGCGCAGCTTCGCCAGATTTTCAATGTCCTCGGCGAGATCCTTCCCTTTGGGCGTTTCCAAAATCATTGGCACGTCAGCGAAGCGCGGGTCATTGACCAGCAGCCGGAAGCCTTCGAGACCGATGCAGCCTTCGCCGATGTGGGTATGGCGGTCAACATGGCTGCCGAGGTCTTTTTGTGAGTCGTTAACATGAAGATCTTGATACGGTCGAGGCCAACCACGCGGTCAAACTCATCGAATGTTGCGGCGTACGTCTCAGGTGTGCGAAAATCATAGCCAGCGGCCAGCATGTGGCAGGTGTCGATGCAGACGCCCAGGCGCTCATCGTGCTTGACTCGCTCGATGAGTGTGGCAAGGTGCTCGAAGCGGCTGCCCAGGCATGTGCCCTGCCCGGCGGTGATTTCCAGCAACACCATGACATCGTCGCCGCCAATGCCCGCATCGAACAGCTGATTTAAGGCCTCCACCTCGCGTTGGAGGCCGGCTTCCTCACCGCTGCCGGTGTGCGCGCCGGGATGTGTCACCAGATAGGGAATACCGAGCATAGCGCAGCGTTCCAATTCTTCGGCAAAAGCTGCAATCGACTTCTCCCAAAGATCATCTTTTGGTGACGCCAGATTGATCAAGTACGAGTCGTGGACAACAACCGGACCGAGGCCACAGCGCTCCTGCTCGGCCTTCCATTGAGCGATATCGTTATCAGTCAGTGGCTTGGCCCGCCACTGTTGCTGATTTTTGCTGAAAATTTGAATTGTATCGCAGCCCGCCTGCTCACCAAGCGCAAAGGCTTTGTGCAGCCCGCCGGACGTCGACATGTGCGCGCCAAACTTCATCAGGTGCTCCTTGATAAACTGCATGGATATTGTATCATGTTTACCATGCCACAAAGGACGCAGCGGGCTGCGTCCTTTGTGATGAAAAGATATATGGTAGTAAATGCCTGGCTATGGGCGCTATTTTTTCTCTGCGCTCACGACCGTCCCAATTGTACTCCACTGCCCGACGTTGCCTGCATAATCCACCGGCTGCACGCGCACAACATACGTGCCAGCCACCAGCGGCGGGGTTGAGGCTTGTGGCTCAGGCACGAACCAGTCAGAGGTACCGTTCGGGTCAGTACCGACGTAAGATCTTGTAGCCCGCCAGGCCCGATGCGTTATCGTGCGCTGCTTCCCAGTGCAGCCCGGCTGTCTCGCCTGCCGCAATGCTAACCGCTTGTATGGGCGCGGGCGCTTCTGGCGCGGTTGAATTGTAGCCGATTGGTCCAAACGTCGCGTCAGTCGGCTTGCCATCTGCATCCCACCCGCGCACATGGAGTGTGTGCAGTCCCTCGCCAGCCTGCGAAAGATGGATGGCGTCTATGTTCATCGCCTGGTACTGCGGCGCTTCGGCGCTTGGCTCGGCGTTCCATGCAGTGGCAAAGCCGCGCGCTGCGCCTGTGCCGATCACCTCCAGCGAAATGTCGCTGTTGTACCAGTGGTTGATCTCGGCAGTAGTCTGGAATGCAACACCAGCCGGAACGTTTTCCGATGCACTTGTGGCCTGACCGCCCGCAGTCAGCACCTGTCCGCCATGTTGATTGCACCCGCCCTTCCACGAAAGGTCATACCCTTCGGCAAATGCGAGCGGCACCGTCTTGCGGTTGGAAGCATACGCGCCCTGTGCGGTAAATGCCATGAAATGGAGGTGCGGATTGCCCACCGTGCCGCGATCACCAACCGTGCCAATTACATCGCCGCGCTTGAACGATGTTCCCTGTCGTGTGGCAACCGCGCTCGCCATGTGCGTGTACTGCGTGTAGAAACCGCCGCCATGGTTAAGGATGAGCGTACCACTACCGGGCACCCAGATCAGTACTGTACCGTCGGCAGCGGCGCGTACCGGCGCGCCATAGGTGCGTCCACTTGTATTCGCCAAGTCAAGCGCATCAAGGTCCCCGCCAGTGTGGGTTCCGCAGCCATACCCTTGAATGACTTTCCAATTTTCACCTGGAGGGGTTGGTAGCCACAGCGTTGCGGCGGCGTACGTTGCAGTTGGGCGCAGCAGGGTGGTGCAGCCCAGCATGAGTACCAGCGTTGTACAGAGCAATGCGGGCCAGAAACGTTTATTATAAAAAGCGCGCAGCATTGAAAGCTGACGAGCGATAAGATGTCCTCGCGACATGAAACCTCCGTGGGCCAGATGCATTAAAAGTTAAAAATCGGTTAGGATTTTGTTGATGTTTCTAACCGGGCGGGAGAGTACCACGGGTTCATGAGATTGTCAAATTTTGGTTAACGATTTGGGGTAGTTGCCCGGAGTGAGCCTTCGGAGTACAATGCATGATGGAACTTGTACATACGACAGGAGCACCTGTGATTACATACGACGAACTGGCGGCGGGTCTTGAAGAGGGATGGCTAATGGCAGGTCTTCATGATCATCTTATTACTGAGAGCGTTGTGCCAGAAGCGCTTGAGCGAACTTACCGCGCAGAACTCTTTCCTGAGCATCCTGAGCCGCTTGCACCCGGCTCCATGCCGCCGTGGGTCGAGGTGTCGTTCACTTGGACGACAGCGCAGCAGCTTCATGCTGAAGGCCGCGACATTTCACCGGGCGTGCTTGAGCTGGCGTGGACCTACACTGTGGACGTGCGCTCACAGATAGACCGCAATGACATCGAACTGACGCGCGCCTTTCAAGCAGCGGTGCGCGCGGCGGTGCGACGGGTCGCGCCTGATCTTTCTTCGCCGGGCGAATACATCGCAGTCGAGGTGCGGCGGGGCTACCGCTCCGGCACTGATCGCCCAACTCTAGCCTATGTCCAACTGGTTGGCACCAATGTCACCGACCTGAGCGATATGTGGAGCGAACGCCGCGCTGAGGCATTGCGCGAAGGGCTGCGTGAAGAACTTGTGCTGGTCGCGGCGCTGCTGCACACGTTGAGCGAAACGTTTGCCCCCGGCGGCATTGGTGGCTACCGGCAAGTGGACAGCGCATAAACGCGCATGAATGTGCAACGAACGATTGTAGTTGCTTATCGCACATTTTTATGCATGCACTCCGTTCAGGAGGCGGTATGCTATAATAAAAGTCGCTCCTCCATCGTGGAACGAAGGAGGTGTAACTTTTTGTGGAGCGAAGGAGCTAAACCATGGCTGAGCTAGATTTACAAGCAATTCGCAAGCGCCTGGAAGAAGAGCGCGCATCGCTTGTTAGCGACATTGATTCATTACAAGTTGAGAACGAAAATCAGGAAACAGACTACGGTGCCAGCAATCATCCCGGCGATGATGCGTCCGAGGTGTTCCTGCGTGAGCGTAATTTAACTTTGCGTGAAAACTCCGATGACATGCTGGCGCAGGTCGATGCGGCACTTGAGCGATTGGACAATGGTACCTATGGCACATGCCAGCGTTGCGGCAAGCAGATCAATCCGGAGCGCCTGGAGGCGCTGCCATCCGCTGCATACTGTATCGCATGCCAATCTGAGATCGAAAAAGAGGCGCGCTAGCAATTGGCGTGAGCAAAATCATGCAGCATTACGAAGGACAGAAGACACGCCTGCGGCGAACATGGCTGTGGCCGCTCGTCGTCGCATGCGTAGTCGTTATTCTTGACCAGGTGGCGAAGGCATGGGTCTGGCGCACTATGGGGCCGGTAGAAGGGGCAAGCATGCCGATCATCGGCTCATGGCTGCGCCTCACGTTGGTGTATAACACCGGTGTCGCGTTTGGTCTTTTTCAAAACATCCCGTACCTCTTCACTATTTTGCCAGTCATTATTAGCGCTGGCGCAGTCTATTTTTACGCCTACCACCTGCCCCATGATCGACCGTTGATTCAAGTGTGTATTGGCATGATCGTTGGTGGCGCTATTGGCAATATCATTGATCGGTTGCGCCTTGGCTTTGTGATCGACTTCATTCATGTGACATGGTTCCCTGGCATTTTCAACGTGGCTGACAGCGGCATCACGGTTGGGGTCATTGCTCTTGCCTTGTATCTCCTTGTCGTTGGCGATGACATCGCTGCGGGAGATAGGCCGAACGACAATGCGTTGCTCAGCGATTTGCTTGGGCGAGATCAGTAGGCAGCTAATGGTACGACAGATGAGAAGACGGAGTGGGCATGAGCGACGAAGTGCCAGATCAGCCACGCGAGCAAAACACGCAGCTTGAACTTGTTGTTGGCGAAGAATATGCCGATCAGCGGCTCGACCGCTTTGTAGCGACGGCAGTTCCTGATCTGTCACGCACATATGCACAACAATTGATTGCCGATGCGCATATTTTGTTGAATGGTCAGGATGTGCGCCCAAGCACGTCGGTTGCATCGGGCGATGTGGTGACGGTGTTCCGCCCGCTGGCTCAGCCGACTGATCTTCAGCCCGAAAGCATTCCACTCAACGTCACGTATGAAGATCAGGATGTGGTGGTGATTGACAAGTCGCCCGGCATGGTCGTTCATCCAGCACCGGGTCACCCCACTGGTACGTTGGTCAATGCGTTACTGGCGCGCTATCCTGACATTGAAGTGAGCGGCGATTTGCGGCCCGGCATTGTGCATCGGCTCGACCGCGACACATCGGGCCTGCTGGTAATTGCCCGGAACGATGCGGCGCGACATTATCTGCAAGCCCAGCAGGCCGCCCGCACTATGGGCAAGCGCTACCTTGCCGTGGTGGAAGGGCGCTTCAAAGAGCCTTCGGGCGTGATTGATGCGCCGATAGGCCGCCACGCGGTGGACCGCAAGCGCATGGCGGTGATGGCGAACGGACGCTCGGCGCGTACCCATTGGGAGGTGGTCGAAGACCTTGGTGACTACACGTTAATCGAGGCGCGGCTTGAAACCGGGCGGACACACCAGATTCGCGTGCATTTTGCCTACAAAAGCCGTCCGGTGCTCGGTGACCCGGTGTATGGGCCGCGCAAGCCCCGCGCCACGTTCGGCCTGGAGCGCCAATTTCTGCATGCGTACAAGCTTGGCTTCGCACTGCCATCCACAGGCGAATGGCTCGAATGTACTTCGCCATTGCCAGAGGAATCTTGCGGCGGCACTGGCAAAGTTACGCGCACGGGTTGGTCGGTAGGGCGGTTGAGCGCCAGATGCAGTATGTAGAAAATTATCGGAAGAAGTCGTGTGAAGCAAGGAGGACATATGCGATCAAAAGTAACTATCGTTGGTGCAGGGTTCGTCGGTTCTACCTCGGCGCACTGGATTGCCTCGAAGGAGCTTGCCGACATTGTGCTGATCGACATTGTGGAGGGTATTCCACAGGGCAAAGGGCTTGACCTGGCCGAGGCGGCGCCGATTGAAGGCTTCGATCTGAAGATCATCGGTACGAATGATTATGCGGACACGGCAAATTCTGATGTCGTAGTGGTCACATCTGGCGCGCCACGCAAGCCCGGCATGAGCCGCGAAGATTTGATCAAGGTCAACGCGAACATCACGCGCTGGTGCATCGAAAATGCAGTAAAGCACTCACCGAACGCTACGATCATCATGGTCAATAATCCGCTTGATACGATGGCATACCTGGCGCGGCAGGTCAGTGGCTTTCCTAAGAATCGCGTGATCGGACAGGCAGGTGTGCTCGACAGCGCGCGCTACCGCTCGTTTATTGCCATGGAAGCGGGTGTGTCGGTTGAGGATGTCCAGGCGATGCTTATGGGCGGCCATGGCGACGAAATGGTGCCGCTGCCGCGCTTTACGACCATTGGCGGCATTCCGGTGACCGAGTTCATTCCGCAGGATCGGCTCGACGCGATCGTGGAGCGCGCGCGTAAGGGTGGCGGCGAGATCGTCAATCTGCTGAAGACTGGGAGCGCCTACTACGCGCCCGCCGCTGCGACCGTGCAGATGGTTGAAGCTGTGCTGCGCGATAAAAAGCGCGTGATTCCATGTGCGGCCTACCTTGAGGGCGAGTACGGCCTGAACGACATCTACTTTGGTGTGCCGGTGGTGCTGGGTGCGGGCGGTATTGAGAAGGTCATCGAGCTGCCATTGAACGAGCAGGAGATGAGCATGGTGCGAACCAGTGCGGAAGCGGTGCGCAGTTCTACTGAGGCACTGAAGGCTATGTAGTGATGCAAGCAGGCGGCATCAGCAAGGTGCCGCCTGCTTGAAGAATACATTGCTTCCCAACTGACAGATGAACTTTTGCAAAGGTTCCATGATTTAGGATGTATTGTTCATCGTTCTCTCAGAAAACTATTGGGCTGCAAAAGCAGGCAATGGTATAATTGCGGCAATATTCTTGCAGATATGCATAGTTTATTGCTGCCGCACACATGCAGCGCATATGATTGTAAAACAAAGTGCTGTGACAATGGCGTCGCGCCACGGTGAGAACGATGGAAGAATCTGCTGAACGGCTTCCGGACGCTTTGCTTCTCCGACAGGTTGCTGTCGGGGATGTTGATGCGCTGGAACATCTTTTTCATGCTTACCAGTGTCAGGTGTATCAATTTGCGTTTGGTATCACGCGCAATACTGAGACTGCTGAAGAAGTGCTGCAAGATGTATTCTACCGCCTGTATGCGCACGCAGACCGCATAGACACGACGCTGCCGCTCCTGCCGTGGTTGTACCGTGTCACAGCTAATCTGTCCTACAATCGGGTGCGGCGGCGTTCATTCTGGACTGAGCCGTTCCATGCCCTCACTGAACGTGTATTCGCGCCGGTGCGCCGTTCGCCGGAGTTTGTTGCAGAGCAACACGAACTGCAAGCTATTGTTCGTGAAACGCTTGGTGAGTTACCTGCCAAGCACCGCGCAGTGCTCATCTTGTACTATCTACACGATTACTCGATTCAAGAAATTGCGCTTATTCTTGGCCATCCGGAAGGTACCATCAAATCGCGGCTGTACCACGCGCGCAAATTGCTGAAAGAGCGCCTGCTGTGGCGCTATGGCGCGCAAGCCATTCTTCCCGATTGATATGCTTCAGTCACTCTTGCTTCGGCATGGGACAACTGGGTATCGGTATCATACGTGGAACGTCAAAACTCGCTCTCACAATCAAGGACAGACGGTATGCACGACGTACAAACGGCTGGGCGCGGCGCGCTGAGCCATGCAGATCAATTAGCTACCACTGTTTCCTCGAACGAACGCTGGTTGCAACTTGGTGGGGATCGCTTCTACACATTGGCCCGCTGGCTGGTACTCATTCTTTTGTTTGCTACCAGTCGTTTGCTGACGGACAATCCGCTCTGGCCGCCGCTCGCTACCACAGATGCTTTTGTGCTGCTGGTGTGGGCCTATGCGTTGTTTAGCATTATCATTACAGCTTCGCTCTTTTTCCGCCCGCCAAGCACCGTTCGCAGCCTGATCTTCTTTATTGATATTGCGTTTATCACGTTGCTGACCTTGGTAAGTCGTGATAATGCCGACCTGTTTTATCCGCTCTATCTTCTGCCGCTGATTGGCGCTGCCATCCAAATGTCGCCGCAGGCTGGGCTGCTGGTTGGCACTGTCGCGGCGCTCGCCTACATGGCGGCGTTTCTTGTGCCGTTGGTTGGCCCTAATAATGGGCGTATGCCACACGATGTGCTGGGGCTGGTGGCGCTGGCGCTACGGGCCTCGACGCTGATCTTTATTCCCTGGCTAGCTGGTGGGTTGTCTGAGCGGAGCGGCTCGGTGAATCGTTCAAGTGTGGCCCGCGCTGAGCTCGAAACCGAACGCGCATGGAATGAAGCGCGCTCATATCGCGACCGCATGCGATCATTGTATGAGGTGGCGTATACACTTTCGACCGCCATGAACTATCAAAGCGTGCTGAACATTGCGCTGACTGAGAGCCGGCGGTTGTTACCATATCGCTGCGCCATGGTGTTGCTATCCACTGGCGATGTGGATGAATTGTATATTGCCGCGTCCCAGGGCCTTCGGGACGAAGAAAACGGTATGCGCCTGCTGCTCAGCAAGGGCAAGATCGAGCAATCGCTGCGCTCGGGCGATGCCATGCTGCTGACCGATGTCAACAACGAGCCGGAGCTTCAGGCAATTCAAAGCCTGCGTATCTGTCGCGCGGGCTGTCTGGTGCCGTTGCGGGCGGGCCTGCGTACCTACGGCGTCATGCTGATTGCAAGCGACTACGTCGATTCATTCACCGAGGAAGATCTTGGCATGGTAACGGCGCTGGCAAATTACGCCATTATTGCGCTGCACAACGCACAGTTGATTCACGACGTGCGCGAGGAGCGCAACAAGCTGCTGTCGAAGGAAGAAGAGGTGCGGCACCAACTTGCCCGCGATCTCCACGACGGCCCGGCACAGGCGCTGGCGGCAATTGCCATGAACATTGAATTTATCAAGCGGCTACTGCAGCGTGATCCTGATCGTGTGGTTTCGGAGCTTGACAAACTAGCGATACTGGCCAAGCGCACCACGCATGATGTCCGTACGTTGCTGTTTGAGTTGCGCCCGCTCGTGCTGGAAACGCAGGGACTTGACGTAACATTACAGCAATATTTTGAGCGCTTTCGTGACAACAAGACCAAGATTGTGCTGGAGACCGACCAAATCTCCACTGATATTGACACACGCACCGAAGGCACGCTGTTCAACATCATTCAGGAATCAGTCAATAATGCATTGAAGACATGCGCAGGCCGAGCACATCTGGGTGCGCATGAAGCAAACTCCTACTACTTTGGAAGCCGTTGTTCAGGACGATGGGCGTGGCTTTGATCTGCGGAAGGTGCAATCATCCTATGATCAGCGCGGCTCATTCGGCCTGCTCAACATCGACGAGCGCGCCAAGCTCATTGGTGGCATGGCAGAGCTTCATTCAATGCCCGGCCATGGCACCACTGTGCGGGTGGTCGTGCCGCTTCAATAAACTATGACAAATCCCTACATCACCCCGTCGCGCGTGCGCGCGGCGCTACACGCGCTTGAACTGCGGCCAACGCGCGGCATGGGCCAGAACTTTCTTGTTGACCCGCAGGCATTGTCAACCATTGTGGAGGCAGCGGATATTCAGCCGACTGATGTTGTGCTGGAGATTGGGCCGGGACTCGGTGTGCTGACGTGGGAGTTGGTGGCGCGTGCTGGGCAGGTCATCGCTGTCGAACTTGACAAGCGGCTGGCTGCCCGGCTGCAACAGGAATTTGCGACACAAGCGCACTTACGCCTGGTGCAGGGCGATGTGCTCAACCTATCACCAGAGCAGATATTAATATTAGTTGACGAAGCGGGCGCGCTGCCGCTGTACAAGGTGGTTGCCAACCTGCCGTATGCAATCACATCGCCAGTGCTGCGGCATCTGCTGGAAGCTGCGCATAAGCCGCGCATGATCGTGGTGCTGGTGCAGTGGGAGGTGGCGCAACGCATTACGGCTGGCCCCGGCGACCTGAGCGTGCTGGCGCATTCAGTGCAGATTTACGCCGAGCCGGAGATCGTTGCCCGCGTGCCTGCGAGCAGCTTTGTCCCCGCGCCTGCCGTAGACTCAGCGGTGCTGCGCCTCCATGTGCGCTCACAACCTGCTGCCATACCTGACGACGTGGATGGCCTGCTACGCATCATCAAGGCGGGCTTTCTGCATGCTCGTAAGAAACTCTCGAACGCGCTGCCCGGCGGCCTCGCGGCGTTCGGCATGCCGCATGACAAAGCGCAGGTTATCGACGCGTTGCTGGCGGCTGGCGTATCGCCCGACCGGCGTGCAGAGACGGTGACGCTGGAGGAATGGGCGGCGGTGTACCGGCAGCTTCATGCCGAACATGATGGCGAGGAGCGTAAAGGGTAAGAGACAGAGGACACAGAGATAAAGAACTTACCTCTCTGTGTTCTCTGTGGCTCAAAACACATGCTCACAGCTACAAATCAATCAGCCCGAGCTGCGCTGCCCTGGTGACCGCCTCGGTACGGTTGCCGACCTGAAGCTTGGCCAGAATAGCGCTGACATGGAACTTCACCGTGCGCTCGCTGATCTGTAAAGTGGCGGCAATTTCTTTGTTTTGCAATCCTCTGGCAAGCTCCGCAAGCACCTCGCGCTCGCGCTCAGTGAGCGGCTCGGCAAGCGCTGGCTCATGCACATGCTGGAGCAGCCGCGCGGCCACCACCGGCTGAATCAACGAGCCTCCGCGATGGACGATCTGAATAGCCTGGAAAAGCTCATCACGTGGCGCGCCCTTGAGAAGATAGCCCTGCGCGCCGGCTCGCACTGCGCTAAGAATGCGTTCATCGGTATCGAAGGCAGTAAACACAATGGCTTTGATTGTGGGAATTGTTGCGCGAATCTGCTGAAGCGCTGCAACACCATCGAAACCGGGAAGTTCCAGATCGAGCAGCAGCACATCTGGCCGCAGTGCCTGTGTCATGGTGACGGTTTGCGGGCCGTCCGCCGCCTCACCGACGATTGCGAAGTCCGGCTGCGTTTGCAGCACGGCACTCAATCCTTCGCGCACGATTGGGTGATCGTCGGCAATCAGAATGCGAATAGCCATGGGGCTTATGCTTGCCGCTGAATGATATTCTCTTCATCCGTCGGGTAGCTGCACACAATTAATTCTTCGACATTACCGCGCTTGCGCCCATCACAGTTGATCTTGCGGCTGGCATACACAATCGAGGTACTCACGGCATGGGCTGCGTACAAATCGCGTGATAGCGGTGTGTGCGAATTGCTGAGCATGACATACACGCCACGCTCTTTTAATCTGTCGAAGAGTTGCGCCAGCCGCCGCTGGTCATCGTGTCCAAATGTTTGCCCCGTGTAGTGGGTGAAGGATGACGTAGGGCTGACCGGCACATACGGCGGGTCGAAATAGACCAGATCATGCGGATCGGCTCGTTCAACTGCCGCCTCGAAGTCGCCAACATGAAGCTCGACATCGCGGAGCGCCACGCTTGCGGCGCGCAAATTATCGGGATCTACGATTTGCGGATTTTTATAGTAGCCAAACGGCGCGTTGAACTGGCCTTTATTATTGAGCCGATACAGGCCGTTGTAGCATGTGCGATTCAGAAACAACGCGCGCGCGGCACGTTCGACCTCACTGCGCTGCTGAAAGCCTGGCTGCCGATCCCATTTGCGAACTTGAAGAAAGTACTCGCTGTCGTGGCGGTGCTTAGCATGCTCCTGCAACGCCTCGATCAGCGTTTCCACATCATCACGTACAGTCTTGTAACACAAAATAAGTTCTGGATTGTAGTCGCTTAATACTGCGCCATGGCGCAGCCGCCCGGTACTGTACAAGTGAAAAAAGAGCGCGCCGCCACCGGCAAACGGCTCATGATAACGCCGGAACGGGCGCGGCAGGCGCTTCGTCAACTCTGGCAGAAGCTGCCCCTTGCCACCGGCCCATTTGACGAATGGGCGCGCGGCAACGAACGCCTCCATGGTGAATACGGACTGCGCCATGATTCCAGTAACTTCTATTGCGGACGGAGACATACACGTACTCTCCGCGTGGCGATTCCAGCGATGCGCGAGGTGTCGGTGCGCGTCTGTTGATTATAGCATAGAACATAGACATGCGCGCCGGTGGGGAGTATAATGGCAGCAGAAAACTGCGTATATCAACACTCCTTTAGCTCAAAACATGGCAGCAGGGCCGCATATTCTGCACGAGCGGATCTGCATCTTTTCTCAAAGAGCTTCTGGATTTTGATTGTTGATATGTTGATATGTTGATATGTTGATATGTTGATAGATGCAGCGGTGCTCTTTCAACAATGCTGGCAAACGTCAGCCCTAGGCGCGCGCTGTATGCTATGAGCCAACGTATCGAGCAACCAATCACGCGGGCACCTGCCGCCGAACTGTCGCCATCGTTGCCTGCTGTTCGGAAGTTGTCCCAAAGTGAGTTTCATTCAGCCATGGTGCATTTGTATCGTGGTGAAGTGGGGCGGGCAAATACATGGCGCATGCGGCTGGACGGTACGACGAACTGGGCGGTGCTGACTACCGGCGCAACGCTTTCGTTTGCCTTCAGCGGCTCCAGCAACACTCATGTGATGATTTTGGTGAATTCACTGCTGGTGCTGTTCTTCTTGTTTATCGAAGCGCGCCGCTACATGTTTTATGATCTGTGGCGGCGACGCATCCGGTTGATGGAAACCGAGTTCTTCGTCGAATTGCTCGCGCCAACAACGCAGGAACACCACAATGAATGGCGCAGGTTGCTCGCGAATGACTTGCTCTACCCGCGCTTTGGCGTTTCGCTATGGGAGGCGCTGGGACGGCGGTTGCGGCGGAATTATATCTGGATTTTTGGAGTGCTGCTGCTTAGTTGGGTAGTGAAGATTTTGATTCACCCTTCGACGCCGAACGATGCTGGCGATCTGCTGCGCCGCATTGCCATCGGGCCGATTCCGGCATGGGTAGTGCTGCTTACAGGCGTAATCTTCAACGGCTTCTTGATAGCGCTCCTGGTGACAACACAGGAGCGCGCTACCGAGTCTGAAGTCCAATCGGGCGCAGCCACGCGGGCGCGCATGCGCCGTGAGGAAGACGCGTAAGGCTAGGAGCTGGTCACTAACCCAACCGCAATGCCGTCGCCGCCTAAGAGAATCGTGGAGAGCAAGCGCGGCTCCCTGGCAAAGCGCTGGTTGAACTCCTGCATGGCCATAATGCTGCGGTCATCGCTCGCTTGCACAATTCTGCCCTGCATAAATGCATTATGCGCGATAATAAGCCCGCCCACGCGCACGTAGCGTAACGCATAATTAAGATACTGCGGGTAATCCTCTTTATTCGCGTCGATGAACACCACGTCGAACGGCGCTTCGTTCGCAAGGCGTGACAGCGTGTCCAGCGCTGCGCCTTCGCGCACCTCAATAACCGTGTCCAGCCCGGCCCGCGCGATCCACTCGCGCGCGAAGGCCGCATGTTTGCCGCTGCGCTCCAGGGTGATGATCTTGCCGTCGGGAGGCAGCGCCCGCGCCATGGTGATAGCGCTGTAGCCGCCCAACGTGCCGATCTCCAGCACCTTGCGCGCGCCAATTGTGCGCAGCAACAGCTGGAAAATACGGCCTTCTTCAGGTGCAATACTGATCTGCGGCAGGCCAGCTTCTTGCGCGGCTGGCATCAGCGCGGCGAGTAGTTCGTCATGGTCGCTGAAATGCTCGCGTACATAGTCATTCAGTTGCTCATCATTTGGTGTCATCGTTTGCCTCATGCATATTGCTATCTACATATTTGGAGGAATGGCTTGATTTGATCTGCGCCGTCACCGCATCGAGCAATGTGTCAATGTTAAACGGCTTTTCAACAACTGCACAATGTAATCGAACGAGTTCGTCAGCAGTGGTGTGGAGCACATGCATGTCAGCCGAACACACAATCACAGGGATGGTGGCAGTTTCTTGGCGTTCACGGATCTCGCGCAGTAGCAACAAACCAGCGTCTGGTGCTTCCATGCGCAAGTCTAGAATAATAAGTTGTGGCAAAGCTAAAGAGATCGTCTTCATTGCCTCGGCGCTCTGTTGGCAGCCGATAACGTAGAACCCTTCATCCTGCAAGATGTCACGCAAAAGGTCGATATAAATTGGGTCGTCATCTACCACAATAATGGGACGATCCATAGCCGCTTCTCCACTACATCTGTGTGTATGTCTGACAGCATACAGAACGTATTTGTGCAAAAGTGAGCAAAAGTGATAGTGATAGCCAAGTTGGACAGGTCGTATTGTATCACTGTTTTAGCAAATACGTAAAAAGTTGTTTGTGCTGCTGCAGGAACGTACATGTGCCCATCCGTGCGGGGCTTTTATGCTATACTAACATACTACGAACATTTGTGATTGAAGAGGTTTAAGATGACGCTTCTTCCCACCACCACGATCGCTGAAATTGCTCATCATGATGGGCAAACTGTCACGCTCGCGGGCTGGGTCGCTAATAAAACGGCCAAAGGTAAGCTGATCTTTGTGCGGCTGCGCGATGGCAGTGGCACCATTCAATGTGTGATCTTCAAAAAAAATGTGTCTGAGGACATATTTGCTGCGGCACAAGGTCTGACCCTGGAAAGCTCCTGCCGCATCACTGGCACAGTGCGGGCGGATGAACGCGCGCCGGGTGGCTTCGAACTCGATGTGAGCGACCTGCAAGTTGTGCATGTGGCGCAGGAATATCCGATCACGCCCAAGGAGCATGGCACCGAGTTCTTGATGGCGCACCGCCACCTGTGGGTGCGATCCTCGAAGCAACACGCGCTGCTGCGCGTCCGCGCTGAAGTAATTGCCGCCGCACAAGAATGGCTGAATGCGCAGGGCTTTGTGCGTTACGATACACCTATTTTGACGCCAGTAGCGGCTGAGGGCACAAGCAACTTGTTCGCCACCGAGTATTTTGATCTTGGTAGCGCCTATCTCGCGCAGACCGGCCAACTCTATGTTGAGTCGGGCATGATGAGCTTCGGCAAAGTGTATTGCTTTGGGCCGACCTTCCGTGCCGAAAAGTCAAAGACGCGCCGCCATTTGACCGAGTTCTGGATGATCGAGCCGGAGATGGCATTTGCTACCCATGAGGACAACATGGTGTTGCAGGAGCAGTTCGTGAGCGCGATTGTGCAGCGCTGTCTTGAACGCTGTGGCGAGGAGTTGCGCATGCTGGAGCGAGATACTGCGGTGCTGGAGCATTGCGTGCCGCCGTTCCCGCGTATTAGCTATGATGATGCGCTGAAGTTGATTGAACAGCACCAGGGTGAAGTGGAGGGCGCGACGCCGCTGCCATGGGGTGAGGACTTTGGCGCGCCGCATGAGACGCTGATTGCTTCGAAGTTCGACAAGCCGGTGTTTGTCGAGCGCTATCCGTCGGCGGTGAAGGCGTTCTATATGGAGCCTGACCCACAGCGGCCCGAGGTGGCACTCTGCGCCGATTTGCTCGCACCGGAAGGCTACGGTGAGATTATAGGCGGTTCGCAGCGCATTGCCGACGCCGCACTGCTAGAGCAACGCATCCACGAGCATGGCCTGAACGTCGATGATTACCAATGGTATCTGGATCTACGGCGTTATGGGAGCGTACCGCATAGCGGCTTTGGCATGGGCATCGAGCGCGCGACGGCCTGGATCGGTGGCACACATCATATTCGGGAAACAATTCCGTTCCCGCGTCAGCTGTACCGCATGTCTCCATGATGGATAATAAGAACCAGACAACCGAGAACCGGAGAAACATCAGCAGGTTCTCCGGTTCTTTTGGTTTGCTGGTTCTGTGGATTTAGTACGTGCGCGTGAAGCTGCCGATCGTGCGCCGGATACCGCCGACTACATTGCGTGCAGCCTGCAAATATGTTGTATATACAGAGGCTCGTCCAATCATCAGCGGGGCAGCGACGAGTAATGCTAGCACGGCTGGCACATACCACAGCACGCCGATTGGCGGAAATGCGCCCTTCCCCAAGAAAAAGAACACCAGTGACGTGCCGATCAACGTGTTGAGCAGCGCGACATTGGAGCGCAATGCGTAAGGATTGGCAATCAGGTCACGCAAGTTGCCGAGCACCAGCAGTACACCGGCTGCGAGCGCGAAATAGCCTTCGATGCCTGCACGGAAAAATCCTGACAAAAGCCAGATGCCAAGCAAGACCAGCAGCACTACACCGATATAGATATAAGCGGGTGGAATACCGCGCCCAGACAGCCTGCTGCGAAACTTCGTGCCATTACCGTTCCCATTGCCATTGTTATACATTGTGGTCTCCCCTCGACGCATGACGTGCCATTATGCACAGTCGCATGCTGTGCTTTACGCTATGACGACGAGGCATGTTATTTTGTTGCAGGGTGCCAGACATGATGGGCGCTATTCTTCGAATAGTGCCTTGACGCGGAACATACCGTCCTGCTTATCCGGCGCATTCGCAAGCACATCTTCACGTGATAGTGAAGGCCGCACGTCATCGTGGCGCATGACGTTGAGCAGGTCAGTAACCTGAGCTGTCGCAGGCACATCTTGCACGTCCACTTCAGAAAGCATGTTGATATAGTCAAGAATATTGGACAATTGCGAACGCATTTGCTCCAACTCTTCAGTAGAAAGGCGCAGACGTGCTAACTTTGCGACATGCTCCACTTCGGCAAGCGTGAGCGGCATAGTTTCTCCTCCTATCGTGTGCGTACACCTGCATTATACCAGCACTTTTCAAGGGATGTCGGTTGGCGATGGTGCAGGCGTGCTATTTTCCTCGGTTGGTGCTGGCGTAGCATTCTCCTCTGTCGGGCTAGCTGTAGCTTCGATAGTAGATATGATGATGGACTCAGCATTACGCGTTGATGCATCAGATGCAGTGCTCTCAGTTGTCGCGGTTGGTGTACTGCTGTCTGCCGGTGCTGCCGCGCTCGTTGCAGCCGGTGTTGCTTCCGTCGGTGTTGCTTCCATGGTTGGCGAGGCAGTCGGCGTTGGCGAAGCAGTCGGCGTCGGCGTGCTTGGTACAGTGATGGTGACCGTAACATCAGAAGGCGGATTGACAAGCGTAATGTCAGGTGGCACGGTGACATCAGGCGTCACTGTGTGGGTGCCGGGTTTGAGTCCGCTGAGATTGACCGTTGCTTTCACAGTACTCGCGTCAAAATTGGCCAATTGTGCTGCTGTGCCAGACAGCGTTAGATTGAGAGTCATGGGATCGATCTTAACATCGGTGTTGCTCGGCGCATTACGGCTGCTTATCGGCACAGGTATCTTGACGTTGAACAAGCGTGTGATTGGCTCAATCGTAACAGTTACTGTGGCCGTGGTTGGCTCGCCAGGCTGAATGCCGATCTGCGGTGGTACTTGGAGGTCCACCGTTTGCGACAATGTCTCACCCGCATTGGCAATATCGACATTGGCTGTGGTAACCTGATTGACCTCATCTAGTGCGCCGGAGCCGCCGGTCACATTGACGAATTGTGGGTCCACTACAACGTTTGTGACTACAAAACCCGTAGCAGGCTCACCTGTGGTTTGTGGAACGACTGGCACGCGCTTCAGTCCGAGACTGGGGCGAATCGGGACCAGCACACGGGCAGTAGCAGGTGTAACACTGACACCTGCGACAATTTCTCCATTGGCATTTAGCGGCTCAAGTGGGCGCGATGATTCGTAATTGGCAGTCAGTCGATCAACATTGGCTGTTGCGCGTGCTTTCACCACGCGGTCAACCTGGTTTTGTGGGCCGCTCACTTGCACCTCTGAGATTGGCTTTCCATTCGCAGTGATGCGTGGATCGAGTCGCTCGAAGCTAAATGGTACTTGTCCGGTAAGTTCAATAGTGAGCGGCACGGTTTTGGTAATTTCCTGATCGATCCGGATGCTCAAATCATTTGGTATCGTAAATGTAGTCACCTGATTGAGATCGGGGCGATTTGGCACGACATTGACCGGCACCTTGTGTTCGCCCTGTCCGAGTCCCTGTAGATCAACAAACGCCCGGAAGTCGCTCGGCAGAAGCTTGCTCGTTGTTTCCTGATCACCTTCTACAGTAAGATCGACAGGCGGAAGATCGCTTATTGCTTCTCCGTTGGTGCTGTTGATCATGACGAGTCCTGGCGAAAGATTATCGGCTGTTACGGGAATCGTGCCGAGTGCAGTAACGCGGTCGGGGTTCTCCGTGTAGGAGACGAATAGCCACAATGCCAGGCCAAGCCCGAGTGAAAGCGTAATGCGCAGACCAGTGGTGCGAAAGCGACTCATTTGGCGGCCTCCTCAAGCGGTATCTTGAGCAAGCCCGCGAGCAAATAGCGCAGCCGTGACTCATTCAGGTAACTTACAATGCGTCCATCGTTCATCAGTGAGATAGCACCTGTCTCCTCAGACACAACTACAGCGATGGCGTCAGACTGCTCGGTGATGCCCTTGGCAGCCCGGTGACGCGTGCCGTAGCGCCGCTGCCCCATGACATCTTCGCTGAGCGGCAGCACGACATTGGCGGCTAGAATACGCTTGCCACGAATAATCACGGCCATGTCATGCAGCGGCGAATTGGGATAAAAAATGTTCAGCAGCAATGGCACTGCCAACCGTGAATCCAGCAGCACGCCACGATCTGCGTACTCTTGCAGGCCAGTCTCGCGCTCGATCACCATGAGCGCGCCGATACCTTGCTGCGAAAGTTGCTGTGCTGCCCGCGCTACACCGTTGATCGTGTCGAGCAACTCCGATTGGTTAGCACGGCTAAATGGGCGTCCGAACAAATCACTGGTTCTGCCAAGACTTTCCAGGGCACGCCGAAGTTCCGGCTGAAACAAAATAGGGATGGCAACAAACAGCCCCGGCTGAATGGCATTACGTAGCAACCATGTTAGCGTGTCAAGTCCTTGGAGCAGTGAACTGAGCAAAATCGAAATGGTGAGGAGAATACTAACGCCGCGCAGTAACTGCACGGCACGTGTGCCACGAATAACACCGAGCAACCAGTAGAAGATCAGTGAAACGATTACAACATCAAGCAGCCCAAGCGGGTTCGTGACAGGATTTAAGCGCGCAAGAATACGAAGAACGTCTGGCATAACAATATAAAGTTAAGAGTTACAAGGTGAACATTGCCCCAGGACCCCCATTATAACAAGCTTCACCTTGTTTGACTCTGAACTTTTAATGAGAACCTTATACATGCATCTGTTGTTGGCTGAGCATGCGCTTGGCGGCAGTTTGCAACGCCTCAACGCGCTCGGCATCAATATTTGGCATCTTGGCAAGGCGCCCGTACAGTCGCAGCGCCTGCTCATATTCGCCACGCCGCATCAACACATCAGCAAGCTGATAATACGACTCGGAGTCAGTCTGATCAAGCGCAATAATCTGATGAAGCTCGGCAATCGCATTATCAAGATCGCGCTGCTGCAATGTGATGCGAACAATTTGCTTTTTTTCGTTAATGGCGTCTTTGATGCGCCCGGCCAGCGTGTACATGAGCGACAGCCAGTTGCGTGCGTCAAGATCATTGGGTGCAATCTTCACGATTCGGTCGTACATGTCGCGCGCCTGCTCTTGCTGCCCAAGTGTCCAGTAGACTTCCGCGATCTGTTGCAGGTTGGCCACAGCATCCTTCATTTGCCCGGCCTTGCGCTGGAGTTCGGCCACACGGCTCAGCCCTTCCAACCCCCGATCAAGGTAGCCACGCCGCATGCAGAGCTGTGCTAGGCGCTGTCCGTTGGCAATGTTGTTTGGTGCCAGGCGCGCGCCATATTCCAGCGTCTCAATTGCTTTGTCAAGATCTTGTCGTTGTTCGTAGTAGGTTGCAAGCTCGTCAAGTTGTGTTAGTGCCTCGTTAAGTTTGCCCTGTCGAAAGTACACATCGGCAAGCTTGGTATAGATAGCTCGGTCGTAGGGCAAGAGCTGCTTTGCCTGCTGCAACGCCTGCTCCGCACCGGCCAGATCGTCGGAGGCGGCATGCGCCTCGGCCATGCGCCGCACCAGTTCACCCTGTGTTAGCGGCGTTGAGAACGGATAGCGGCCAGCCGGGTCGATCTGCGGAGCCTGCTTGGCGACGGCATGGCCGGCACGGAGTTGCTCCAATGCTTCGTTGGCCTGCCCAAGCGCGATATAGCTGTCGGCCAGCGCCTGATGCACCAGCACCGCAGGCAGCATGGGGTCTTCATCGACTGCCAGCAGATCGCGCGCCTGCTCAAGCTCCAACAACGCCGACTGATGCTGCTGATGCTGCTGCAAGATAATGCCAAGCGTATAATGCAGAATCGCGACATCGGACACAATCAGCGCCGAGCGGTACTCGGCAAGTACCTCGTTCAGCATATCTGGCTGCGCCTTGAGCCGTCCAAGCAGCGTATTTAGTGATTGCCACACGGCCGCAGGCTGCTCGCCCATCAGCGCAAGCGTCATGTTGATACGCGCAATACCAACAACATCGGTCTGATCGAACTCAAGCGCATGGCGAAATTCACCCAGTGCAGCCTCATAGCGCTCGAGCTTGAGCAGCGCCTGCCCATACTGTGCATGGAGCCTGGCCGATTTCGCTGCCCATTGCAACATCTGGCGGTATTCTTCAAGCGCCTTGTTGGTCTGTCCGATGCGAAAGTAGGCATTCGCCACAAGTAGATTTTGCTCCAGCGCTTCATCAGTGCGGCCTGCTTGCTTGAGCAAGTCGGCAAGTTTGGCGCGCGCATTGGTAATATCTGGAGAAAGCTCAATCAAGCGGTAATACACGTCGATTGCGCGCTGGCCTTCACTGCGGATCATGTAGGTGTCGATCAGCAGTTGATATTTCGCAAGCGCGTCTTCAAGCCGTCCATCGCGCTCGTAGATCTCACCCATACGCAAATGGATCGGCAGATAGTCAGGATTGAGCCGAATAACCTCCATGCATAGATCAATCGCAGCAAGAATCAAGCCCTGCTCAACATACTTTTCGCTGGTCTGCACATAGCGCTCGATGGCTTCGTCAACACCGCTTGTATCCAGCTTGGTCAAGGGGATGAAGCGCGCCACTTCCTGTTGCGGCAGTGTTGGCAGCACGTCAAGTGTGTGAAACGCGGTTGCAGCAGGTGTTGGCGCGTCAGCCTCGTTTGCCTGGTCGCTGGGTTCAGGTGCGTGGCTTGGCCGCAAAAAGTCGGTGATCGGGCGAATTTTGCCCCATGTTTCTGGCATGGGTTCGGCCTCCGCTGGCGCAGCCTCTTGGGCGGGCGGCGGTGGCTCGGGAGCCGTCAGTGCGCCAGTGCCAAGCAGTCGCAGCTTGGCAAACATGTTGCGGTCGGTCAGTTCTTTGGCTTTGCGGCGGAATTCATCGGCCAGTTCCTTGCCCCAACGCTTGTCCTGGAAGAAATTCGCCAGCATGGAGTACAGGGAAGCGGCGCGGGCAACGTCATTCAGCTCGGTGTAAATGCCAGCCGCACTTTCAAACATCTGGATCAGATCTTCGGACTCGGCCTTGCCAATCGATTGAAGATCAACTAACCGCAGCGTATGCTCAAATTCCTGTGCAGCTTGCTGTAGCTGACCAAGCTCTTTGTAGGCCATGCCCAACGCATAATGCGCCGATAGCGCGTATTCAGGATCGTGCACGGCGCGCTGCAGCATGTCGGCGGCCTTGCGCTGATCGCCACGCTCCTGATACAGAAGACCAAGACTATAAAAGACATCGCTACGTTCAAAGCCGCCTTGCACCGCCCGCTCATACTGCGCAACAGCGGTGTCCATGTCGCCCGCTTCCTGCGCTTCCTGCGCGAGCGCCACCATTTTTTCAAGCGCAAATTGCTGTGAGCGTAACGCGCCTGTCATGCCAGCGATAGGTAACGGCATAGCCATTGGCTCGTCGCTCATGTTCGTCACTGCCGCGTCGGCGGCATCTGCCATAGCAGCGTGCAGTGAGCCGATGAACTCTTTTGCCTCACGATAGTCGGGATCGAGACGCAGCGCTTGTTCAGCATAGCTATTTGCCGCATCGAGTTTGCCCTGCGCTTGGAGGTGGCTGGCGAGTTGCATGTACTCAGCGACTGCTGCCGTCCGATTGCCCACTTCCTCCAACATGCGTGCGAGCCGCAGCCGGTCATCGTCGGCATCAGGCTGCAACCGCAGCACATCATGCAATGCATCTACCGCACGAGGCAGCAGGCGACGACTCTGCTGCAGATCAGCTAGCTGTCGGTATGCGCCAAGCGCAGCAAGCCGATTGCCCATTTGTTCATGAACACGGGCGATGTACTCTAAAAAGAATGGGTTGTTGGTATCGCTGCCGCGCAGTTCTTCAAATACCTGCAACGCCTGCGGATATTTGCCAGTATTGAACAAAGCGACGGCGGCAGAAGAACGGGCATCTGAGTCTTGCGGAAACTCGTGCAAGGCGCGCACGGCTTGCTTAAGCGACTCATCCCAATGCTTCAGGCGCGCAGCCTCGCGGCTTTGCTCCATGGCGCGGTCGTAGAGGGCACGGTTGCCTGGCATGCTGATCTCCCGATGGTGGAAAAAGTGTGTACGTCACGCTGAATACGCACACATTCCGCTGTGCTGTGCCTCATGATAGCACAGATTGCAAGCAGGGGAAATATCAGAAATGATCGGGAATGATGCTAAATTGCAACAACTATCCGGGAAAGCGCCGTCGATTGATCGGAAAGCGCTGTTGCACCGTCAGCCGCCGGTAATCGCCAGCGTCCACCATGATCAACTCCTGACTGAGTGTGCGGTCGGCCATGCGTGAAAAAATGCGCGGATCGACGTCTTCCGGCTTGCGGTTGCTGGTAATCACAGTTGGCAGCGCGTAGTTGTAGCGGTGATTAATGATCTGGAACAATTTTTCGCGCGCCCAGGGCGTCGTATTCTCGGTGCCGAGGTCGTCCAGCACAAGCAGCGGCGCGTCGCGCACCGTTTCGAAGCGTGTGTCGTACTCGACCTCGCTCGACGGACCAAAGGTCGAGCGCAGATGGTCGAGCAGGTCCGGCACAATCGCAAACAGCACCCGGAAGTGGCGTCGCAGCGCATGGTTGGCAACCGCCGCTGCAAGGTGCGTTTTGCCTGCGCCGTAATTCCCGAACAGCACCAGCCAGCCCTGCGGCCGCTTGGCAAACTCGACGGCACGGTTGTACGCCATGCGTACGCCAGCGACATCCGGGTCGAAACTCTCAAATGTTTTGTCGCGGAACGGCTCCAGATTGCTCATTTGCAGCAGGTCGGCATGGGCACGCTGCTCTTTCTCCGCGAGCTTGCAGTGGCACGGGAACAGCACGCCGAAGTGCGGATGACCGAACGGCACCGCCTCTTTATAATAGCCCATGCCGCCGCAGTCAGGGCAGATCGGCTCACTCGGCGGCGTCGCTTCCGCGTCGGAAAAGGTCTCCGTATTGACCATTTGTATATTTTTCAATATCAATAGGTCGTTCATCGCGATTTTGCGCATGCTGTCGTCCATTGGCGGCCCACCTCTCCAGTACCTTACGAATATAGCGCCACGAGCGCGCGTTGGCGCGCACCGCTTCGCGTATTGCATCTTCAATCCAGTGTGTCGGGTAGCGTTCTTCGGCCTCGCGCAGTTCGTCCAACAACAGCGGCGTGACGAGGCCAATGTTTTGTTCGTACAACGTAATCAGCGGCGCACGATCTTCAGTAAGTGCCTCGTTCGGTGCCAGCACCGCGCCTGCCTGGCCTACCTGCTCAACCCACAGCCGGTTGGCTGCCGTGTTGACGACGTACCAATTGACGGCCCGCCCGTCGTCTGGCAGCGCTACATGGAGCAGCGTGGTGCGTCGCACAGCGGCTTCCAGCCCTTCGGCCAGCAATTCTTCCGGCGTGCGTAGCTTCGAGACTGCCCGCAGACTGCGCCGCAACGTGCGGTCGCCTGCCAGTTCGTCCCAACTTACCCGCCGCGGGGTAGGCCCGCGCATGCAACTCATACGGTAGAACACATGCAGCGTGACCTTAAGCTCGCTCCCCAATGTGATCTGCGGCAGCACCTCGCTGAACAATTCGGGCGGCAAGCCGACGAGTTTATCAGTTGTAAAGCCAGTGAATGGCATGGGCAAAGTTAGAACTAAGAAGCACGAAGGCAGCATCTCGCATGCTTACTCGCACTTGTGTGCTCATTATACGTCCGGCCAGTCCGAAAACAAGGACAAAAATATACAAATCGATTTGTATGCTCCATGACAGAATTGCGTATCGCGAGATCAGCATGATTAGTAATCGGGCGTGCGATAGGACAGATCATCAAAGCGCGTTGTGGAAGGGTCGAAACGCATGGGCACCACGCCCACCGGGCCATTACGGTGCTTAGCAATGTGCAACTCTGCAATACCTTTTTTATCGCTCTCTTTATCGTACAAATCCTCGCGATAAATGAACATCACGATGTCGGCGTCTTGTTCGATCGAACCCGACTCACGCAGGTCCGACAGCATAGGCACATGGCTGGTGCGGCCTTCCACCGCACGGGAGAGCTGCGAAAGCGCAATCACCGGCACATTCAACTCGCGGGCCAGTGCCTTGAGGCCACGCGATATCTCGCTGACCTCTTGCACGCGATTGCCATCAGACCGACGCCCCTGCATCAATTGCAAATAGTCGATGATTAGCAGATCAATCCCGGCCTGCGATTGAAGGCGGCGTGCTTTGCTGCGTACTTCCATGATGCTCTGGCCGGGTGTATCCTCGATGTAGATCGGCGTGGCAGCCAGGTTGCCCATCGACTCCATGACTGTCGCCAGTTCGCTGTCACGAATATGGCCGGTACGCAGCTTATGCGTATCAATACCGGTTTCCATGGAGAGCAAGCGCTGAACCAACTGTTCGCGGCTCATCTCCAGAGAAAACACTCCAACAGTGCTTTGATTTTTGGTCGCTACGTTATAGCCCAGGCTCATTGCGAACGACGTTTTGCCAACACCCGGCAGGGCCGCGACAATAATCAGATCGGAGCGCTGCAAGCCGCCGGTGATCTCGTCAAGATCGCGGAAGCCAGTGGGAATACCCAACACCTCGCCACGATGCTCCTGGAGATAATTGATTTGCTCGTAGTAGGTGTCGATCACCTGGCCGATGTGGACGAAATCCTGGGTCGAACGGCGCTGCGAAATCTCGAACAAGACCGATTCGGCCTTGTCCATGGTGACTTCGATGTCTTCAGCCTCTTCAAAGCCGAGCGTGGAGATTTTGCCGCCGGCTTCGATCAGCTTGCGCAGCAATGCAGTGCGCTGCACGATGCGCGCGTAGTATTCGATGTGGTATGAGGTTGGCACCGCTTCGATCAGCGCGGCCAACGCAGAGATGCCACCGACTGCATCGATCCGGTCCTTGCGGCGCAATTCATCAGAAACGGTGCGCACGTCGGGCGGCACGCGATTGTTGTAACATGCCAGCATGGCTTCATACATCCATGCATGCTGCTCAACATAAAAATCGTCTTTGGTCAGCCAGGAAGCCACCGCGATAATCGCTTCGCGGTTCAGCAGCACCGAGCCAAGTGTTGCCCGTTCCGCTTCAATATTAGCAGGCAGCGTTCGTTCCATACCTCACCCACATGTTGTCAACGACTGTTGACAATTCGTCCAGAACTTGTCCACAATGCCCTAAGATGCAACAATGTGCTATACCACAAAGGATATAGCACATTATCGCACAGGTGTACTATTCAGTTGTTGCGTCTTGGTTACGCTTCGGTGTCGTCTGCCTGTTCGTCAGTGATCTCTTCTGGCACGCCATCTTCCGGCGCAGTCTCGATGACTTCTGTTGAAGCTGGCTGGACCGATCCTGCCTCGCCTTCAACAATGACATTGACCATGGGTTCGATGCCCTGCGCTAGGCGGATCTTGACAGGATAGATACCGATACGTCGAATCGGCTCTTCCAGATCAATACGGCGGCGGTCCACATCAATATCCAGTGTCTGCTGGATCTTCTCCGCAACGTCGGCGTTGGTCACTGAGCCGTACAGGCGATCTAGCTCACCAACCCGCGCAGTAAACCGCAGCGTCTGCCCATTGAGCCGGGCAGCCAATGCCTCGGTGTCGCGTCGGGCGGCTTCGCTGCGCTTGCGCTGTGCAGCAAGGCGTTCCTCGGCCTGTTTAATCTGGCCGCGAGTCGCCAGCACCGCATAGCCCTTAGGAATCAGATAATTACGGCCATAACCACCGGCCACTTCTTTGACTTCTCCAGCGCTGCCCACATTGGTAATATCCTGGACAAGCAGCACCTTCATTCTCGATGCCACAATGAAATCCTCTCCAAAAATACATCTACCATGCGTAGCTCCGTGAGCTATGGTGGAGATGCATATGTACTACTTCGCCATTCAGTTAGCCGGTCGATATAATACCATAGTACTCCTATGCGCGTCAATGCGTGCCTCTCAATGAGACATATGTTATAATGTCGATTGCAGGCAGCGAAAGGCGGTCAATCCCCGTTACTTTCCGTGTTTGACATCACGCTGCCGCTTTGGTATAATGCATATCAGCATTAGCGTGTGCTTAGGAGGGTGGCAACCACCACTCTCTTTTTTCGTGTAAGCCGCTAAAGGAGTGGCATCGTGTATGCAATTATTCGTGATCGCGGCATGCAGTACCGCGTTGAAGAAGGACAAGAGCTGAATATTGCGCTGCTTGATGCAGACGCAGGCAGCCAGGTTGAGTTTGGCGAAGTGCTGCTGATTGGCGGCGAATCGTCACTCGTTGGCGCCCCGGTTGTCGCGGGTGCAAAGGTGCTTGCCGAAGTGCTGAGCGAGGAAAAGGGTGAGAAAATCGTCGTTTTCCGCTACAAGAGTAAGAAGCGCTATCGCCGCCGCACTGGTCATCGTCAGAAGTACACGCGGGTAGCGATCAGCCAGATCGTCGGCCCCGATAACGGTGAGTAGGAGAATTATATGGCTCATAAAAAAGGGTTAGGGAGCACACGCAACGGACGCGATAGCAATCCGCAGATGTTGGGTGTGAAGCACTTTGGTGGGGAGCACGTTGGGCCGGGTATGGTGATTGTGCGCCAGCACGGTACCAGATCCATCCGGGTGTCAATGTTGGTCTGGGCCGCGATTATACGATCTACTCCATGATCGACGGCGTTGTCACATTTGAGCCGTATTCGCGTGGCCGCAAGAAGGTAAGCGTGTATCCTGCCGCTGCTGAAGCAGCAGAGTAACCGTTCAAGACTAAGTTCATGCACCGCAGGTGAGCCGCGATGCACGTGTTCGTTCGCGTGGTCTGCGGCTCGTTTCGCTCAGTGCATACAAATAAAAATTGGGAGTGTATTGTGAAGCAAGATATTCATCCAAAGCGATTTGATACCGTTATTACATGCGGCGCATGTGGCACGCAGTGGCCAACAGTCTCTACGCGCGACAATCAGCGTACTGATATTTGCTCGCATTGCCATCCGTTCTACACGGGCGAGCAGCGCATTGTCGACACGGCTGGTCAGGTTGATCGCTTCATGCGCCGCCTCCAGCAGAGCCAGGCGCAGCAGAGCGCAGCGGCGACTCGCCGCGAGGCGCAGAACCAGCCCGCGCCGAAGAAGCCAAGCCTGCTCAAGGAAATCTACGGCGACGATGCCGAATAACATCGGAATCTAGGGGTATGAAGAAGCTTTTTGAAAAGCATTGCAATGCTTTTCAAAAAGCTTCTTCATTTGTTAATACTTCTCCTCCTGTTTTCCGGTTCAGGTGAATAGTGTGCTAATTCAGCTTGCACGGCCACCCGGCGGCGCGTCCATTGCACCCAGCCATAGACGAGCAGCATGCCCAACAATATAACTAAAACCCCAATTAAACCGCCTTCGGGGCCAAAGGCTCCGCCAGTCCAGACTATGGGGCCAGTTTGTTGAGTGGCAATCAGAGATAGATGAGCATCAACCCCGCTTACCGGGAAACCAAAGACGTAACCCTGGGCGAAATTCCAGGCAATATGCAGTCCGATAGGAATCGCCAACTCGCCGGTCAGGATAAAACCCAGACCCAAGAACAACCCGGCCAAGGTCAAATTGAGTGAACTGACCAGTGTGGCATTCGCGTTGTTGCTATGCAAAAAACCGAAGAATAGCGATGTGAGCAGATAAGAAATTAATACTGCCGCTTTGGGGTTGATGTGTGGCAAGTGTAGTCCTTCCGCCAAATTCTGGAGCAGGTACCACGAGCAAACAACTCTTCCTCCACACCAACGAGAACATAGGCAAATAAGCCATCCACTAATAATTGCCAAAACGGAAGTTCTGGTTGGCCATTCTCAAATATTCCGCTTACCAACGCCCACCCCAACAAGTATTCAGTGCCAAAAATCACTCCCATCAAAACCATTCCGAGGAAGAGACCAAAAGCCAGATCGCGCCACCGGGCATGGTTGAAATGGAAGCCATAATCCCGCCAAGGACGGCGATCGATCCACCATGCCACCAAAATAAACGCTAATCCGACTAACAAAAGAACGATTAGCGACCGTATGCCAGCAAGTAGGGGAAGGCGGGCAAACATTATGTTTATAGCCTGCGTCAACTCCTGTCCATTCCCGAGCGCGTGAAAAGGGATCTGAGCAGTCGTCATGAGCAGGAAAGTGATCATGAAAAGCGCCAGCAGGCTCAACACTCCAAGGCCAGAGAAACCCAGGAAAATGACGATCAGCAGCCGCCAGAGGGCGCGCAGGCGACTTTCGGAACGATTATAAAAAATATTGAGAAAGTTGCTCATACTTATTTGTACTGTTGTGCCATGCGTTGCGCATGCTTGCGCACCTCTTCGCACAGTTCCGGTGGCGCGAGCACCTCGACATCAGCGCCCCAACTGAGCGCCCATGCCTGTACCTCTTTGATGCCGCCGACGCGCATGGTCAGCTCGCAGCCGCCATCAGCAGTGTCATGCAATTCCTGACTGTGGTGCCACACACTTTCCCGAACGCGGTGCGCGACTGTGGGCGCAAAACGTAGGTGTACCTCAACCTCGGCCTCATCCATGACGCTCCATGATGCAGCGAGATGCACATACGGGTCGAAGTCGTCAGGGATTGTATAGGTGCTTTCGAGTAGTTCAGCATCCTCAATGCGCTCGATTTTGAACGTGCGCAATGCACCACGCAAATCATCATGGGCAATGACGTACGAAGCAGGCTCACTCCGCGACGGTTCCATGAAGTATGGGCAGATTACTCGCTCGGTGACATTGCCCGACGCGGCACGGTAGCGAATATTGACCCGGCGACGATCGGCCCATGCGCGCGTCAGCACTTCGAGTGCACGGATGTAATTTGTGCGCAGTGGTCGCTCTCTGATCACATCGGCGGCGCGGGCAATATGATTCGAAATGGTTGCGTCGGGCAACCCGGCGGCCAGCTTATCAAGCGCGGAGACGACATGCGGGTTGTTTTCATCGCTGTGGTGTGACAGGAGCCGCGCTGCAAAGAAAAGTGCAATAGCTTCGTTGAGGTTCAGCCGCACAGTTGAGAGATAGAATTCTCGATCAATACCGTAGCGGCCTTCATGCTCCCACACCGGCACACCCATCTCACTGAGCGCCGTAAGATCGCGGTAGATGGTTCGCCGATCAACGCCACAATGTTCAGCCAACTCAACGACGCGCACGCCCTGTGGTGTGTTGTACAGCCGATACTCGATCTGCTGTAGGCGCGCTGCCTTGCTTTGAATGCGATCCATGGGCAATTGCAGATTGCAGATTGCAAATTGGGCTATACGAAATCTACAATCTACAATGTGCAATCTACAATGATTTAGATGATGCCAGAAATCCTGAGGGCAACCATGACGACGAGCAACAGCACTGCCCAGATCACAATCCAGCGCAGATCATGGCGCGCGGCCTGATAATCTTTGCTGTAATCTACCGGCTCAGGCTCGGCGCGCGAGCGCATGCGGCGCGTTGAGCGGGTAGACGCTGCGCGCGGCGGGTTGGCGACTGCTGTTGCAGCAGGCGTGTGTGGCGAGTTAGCTACATTATCGTAGATTGCAGGTTTTGCTGTTTCAGAGGCCGGTATATCAGCTGAGGTATCAACATCGTTGATATCTTGGGCTTGCACAGGCTGATTGACGGGGCGCTGCTGCCGCTGCTGCTGGCGCGCACCCTGACGGCGGCGTTGCGAGCGGGTATGAGGTGGCATCTGTTTCCTCCAACGTATTGTTCGAACGCATAAATATGCATTGCATAGAGTTATAGGTTACCAATGTGTGTAACGACGCGCACGACATTACGCACACTACTTTGCTATTATACCACAGCGCGTATGCCGTCAATTTCTCATCTGCTTATAAGGCACAGCACACATTCATGTGGTAGACTGACGAACACAGCAACACGTCAAAAGCATGTAAAAGTAACAGGGGAGCTTCGGTGCGACATGTTGTTCGCTTGATCGGCGCAATGTTCCTTGCCATGTGGTTCGCTGCCGCGCCAGCATACGCGCAGACCACCGATTGGCAAGAGCTTCGAACGCAGCGCTTCGCTATTTTATATACACCTGATCAGCAGGTCACGGCGCGGCAGTATGCTCAATTCGTCGATGGCTTGTACGATGAGGTGTCGGCGGTGTTTGGCCATCGCACTGCAACGCCTGTGACCCTGCGGCTGTACCCAACGCTGAACAGCTATTACGACGCGAACCCGCTCGCTCGCGGGCTGACTGGCGTGGTTGCGCATGCTGACTACCGCCGCCATGAAGTGGTAGTCATTCTTGACCAGACCACGCAGCAAACCCCCGACGAAGTGCAAAACAATATCCGCCATGAGATGACGCATATTGTCGCTTCAGATCTATCAGAAAGCCGCCTGAACGTCATGTTTCAAGAGGGTCTGGCACAATACATTGAGCACCCATCACCTGAGCTTGAGAGTAAAATGAGTCTGCTTCGTAGCGTTGTTGCCGGGAATGGCCTTCTGAATTGGAGTGACATGAATGACCGCGATACGTTCTATCGCCTGGCGCGCGTGAGCTATCCCGAGAGCCTTTCAATTGTTGCTTTTTTGGTGGACCGCTATTCGTTCACAAAAGTGCGTGAAATGCTGACTGTGACGGCCAAAAGCAGTGGCTACCGTTCGGCATTGGACCGCACGTTCGGCGTGTCGCCCGATCAATTGGAGAAGGAATGGCAGTCATGGTCGCCAAGTTACCTGGCGGGTGGTTATAAGCATAACGCATTGGTTTCGTACAATCTTTCCAAGGCGCAATCACTGCTGGCCGAGGGTCGCTATGCCGATGCGCAGCATGAGCTTGAAACTGCTGTCGAGTGGCTGCGCACTGCTAACCAGCCGCAGGTATTGCAGCAGGCTGAGGCACTGCTGGAGCAAAGCCTTGCAGCGCAGCACGCTGAGGCAGTGGCCGGGCAGGCGCGCGCGGCGCTGGAGTCAGCGGACTTTGCGCGGGCACAGGAGCTTACTGCACAGGCGCAACAGGCGTACACTGCTGTAGGAGATCCGCGGCAGGATGCTGTGCTACAAGAATACGCCGCGCGTGCGGCGCGCGGCCTCGCTGCCGAAAGCACACTTGAAACCGCGCAGCAACTCAGCACCACATGGCACGTTTTTCAGGCGCGGGCGCTGGCCGACCAGGCGGCAGCGGATTTCGCAGCGGTCGGCGCAACCAAGCGCGTGGCCGAGGCGCGGGCCGTGCGCGATATGCTCGATCAGCGGCAGTCGCTGGTTGGCATTGTGCTGCTGGCGTTGGGCGCTGCTGGCGTAGTGGTCAGCGCAGTCCGTAGCCTGACGATGCGCGAGGCGGAAGCGTGGTAAACAAGCAGCAACCATAGATAATCTAAAATCGGAAATCCAGAATCGCTATGGCTCCTCTCATCCATTATCTAAATCGTTTAGCTGCCGATCGGTGGGCACGGCAGGGTGTACGTACGATCATGCGGGCGTTGTGGCTGAGCCTATGCCTGTGGTGCATCGCGCTGGGCAGCAGCCTTGTATGGGGTTGGACGTTTCGCTACGAGTTGCTTGGCAGCGCTACGCTGGCAATAATCGGCATCAGCGTACTGTTTCTGCTACGCCGCCGCATGACGGCGCTTGAAGTCGCTCGGCGGCTCGACCGGCGCTTTCATCTGGATGAGCAGCTTGCCACGGCGGTTGAGATTGCGGCAACGCGACGCGTCGATAGCGGCATTGCCGCGCGTTTGTTGCATGACTCTGGACAAACGGCGGCGCACCTTCATCGGCGGCTGGTGCGGCGGCGCGTGATCGGGTGGAGTGATGTGGGCCTACTTGTTGCCCTGTTTGTGGTACTGGCTGGCCTTGCTGTGCTGGTGGCTATTGGGCGACCCAACAACGATCTGGCAGGCGCGAGTCTCCAACCGCCACCGTCGTTGATTCAGCCACAAGACGAGCAGTTGCAACAGGAGCCGTTCCAGCAACCCGGTCAGCAGCCGGGGCAAGGCGCAACGGGTACGCAGGCCAGTAACACGCCCGGTGTTGATCCGCAGACTACGGGCCCACTCGCAGACGCTTTGCGCGAGCAGGGCGCGACCCGGCCCGCCGCCGATGCGCTTGATCGCGGCGATATTCAGGGCGCGGCCCAGCAGCTACGCGAGCTTGCCGATCAAGCTGACCAACTTTCCGAGCAGTCGCGCAAGGATCTCGCGAATCGGTTGCGTCAGCAGGCGCGCAAGGTCGAAGGGCGTAATCAGCAACTGGCCGACCAGATGCGCCAGAGTGCCAATGGCCTGGAAGAAGGCGGCAACGACGCGCAGCAGGCCATGAGCGATCTTGCTCAAGCAGTTGAAAATTTGCAGCAACCGCAGCAACAGTCCGCCGATGTGGGGCAGCAGGATAAACAACAGAGCCAGCAAGGTCAAGGCCAACAAGGCAATCAGGCTGGTCAGCAAGCGCAGCAAGGTCAAGGGCAGCAAGGCAATCAGGCTGGTCAGCAAGCGCAGCAAGGTCAAGGGCAGCAAGGCAATCAGGCTGGTCAGCAAGCGCAGCAAGGTAATCAATCCGGCCAGAGCGAAGGCCAGAATAGCTCGGCCAGTGGCGCAGGCAACAGCGCTGCTACCGGACAGCGCCAGTCAGCGCCGTCGAGCCGCCTGGGAGTCGAAGGCCAGCCGCTCGAACTGAAAGCTGACGGAACAGGCCAGAATGCCGAGCGCACGTCGCAGCAGCCGGAATCATCGATTAGCGTGCCGGGGCGCACTGCTGGTGGTGGTAATAGTAGTGCAAATGGTGTGACGGGTGCTGACCCGCTCCGTATTCCAGTGGATGAACGAGATGTGGTTCAGGGATATTTTACGCCGTAAACCTAAAGCAAACCGCGCTAGCGCTTCCCAAAGGCGGGCCGCCAATCGCACGCGCTTTGTGCCCGACGAGGCATTCTTGCGCCGACTGGAGCGCCTTGGCCTGGAGGCGCAGCGCACCTTGCGCGGTAGCCCGGTGAATGGCGAACACCCCAGCCGCGAGCAAATGCCGCAGACAGTGTTTAGCGATCATCGCCCGTACAGCGCTGGTGATGATTACCGCTACATTGACTGGAACGCGTACGCCCGCCATGAACAGTTTGTGGTGCGGCTCGGCGAGACTGAACAGAGCGTTGATGCGCATCTGTTACTCGACGTATCGCGTTCGATGGCATGGGGCGCGCCGCCCAAACTCGTGGTCGGGCAGGAACTTGTCGCGGCGCTGAGCTATCTGGCAATGGCGCAAAACGACAGGCTGCGTATCACCCCATTTCATGCCGTGCCACTTCAATCATTTGGTCCGGTGCAAGGGAAAGGCCGACTGATAAACATGCTGCGCTTTGTCGAGGCTGTACAGCCGAGTAAAGAGAAGGGATTGGCGCAAGCGATCACGCGCTACGCCCACATGCACGAGCGTGGTGGCCTGCTGGTGATCTGCTCCGACATGCTGGCCGCTCCAGCAGACAGCCTTGCGGAAGCATTGCGCGCTGTGCCTGCGCCGCGCTGGCAGGTACTGGTTTTGCATCTGCTCGACCCGCAGGAGGTGCAACCCCACCTTCAAGGCCCGCTGGAGCTTGAAGACTCTGAGAATGGCGAGCGGCTTGAACTGGTGTTGGACGCCGAAACGATTGCAGCGTACCGGCACGAGGTTGCCGCGTGGCAGGAGCAGCTTGCAGATGCGTGTGCCCGGCGTGGTGTGACTTACGCGCGGGTGATGACGCATTGGCCGATTGAACGCATGGTGATACCATATTTGCATGCGCGGCGAGTGTTGCGGTGATTTAGTTCTCAAACTCATTCTTATTGCTAGCTGCTTCTTGCCAACTAACCTAAAATCCAAAATCGTAAATATCTCATGACATTTCTTTTCCCACTTGGCTTACTTGCCCTGTTAACCATCCCGATTGTTCTGCTGCTGCACCTTATTCGCGAGCGGCGGCGGCGCGTGGTGGTGCCGAGCCTGCTCCATTGGCTACGTGTGCCGCGCAAGCAAGACAGTCGGCGCGCCCGGCGGCTCCCGCTGACGCTTTTGCTGCTGTTGCACCTGCTGATTGCCGGGTTATTAGGACTGGCGCTGGCTCGCCCAGAGGTATTCAGCGGGCTTGCAAGCCGCGCGGATCAACTGGCGATTGTGGTGGACACTTCCACGAGCATGCTGGCGCGTGATGGTGGCAAAACCCGTTTGGCCGAAGCACAGGACCGCGCCCGCTCGCTGCTGCGCGGCATGGGGCCAAGCGGCCATGCAACATTAATCGCATCTGGCCCAACGCCGCACGTGATTGCCTCCGGCGGCATGAACGGCCTGCCGCAGCTTGAGGCGGCTGTGAATGGCTTGTCGGCAGGCGGCACCGGCGCGCACCTTGACGATGCGCTGGTGCAGGCCGAGGCGGCGCTCAATTTGCAGCGCCCGGCCACAATCGTCGTGCTGACCGATGGCGCGGCGGCTACCGGTCAGCGCACCATGGCCGCGCCGGTAGACTGGCAGGTCGTCGGCAGCGCGCAGCCTAACCGCGCGATTTTGAATTTTGCGGCGCGACAGCAAGGCACGGCTTCTGAGTTGTACGCCCGCATCGCCAACTACGACTCCTCGCCATGGAGCGGTGCAGTACGCTTGTATGACGGCGACCAGCGCGTCGATACGAGCAACATAGACATTCCGGCCAACAGCGAGACCGAACTAACATGGAAAATCGCGCCACAATTTGGTGCCATGCGGGTCGAACTGGACGGGCAGGATAGCCTGCCGGAAGATGACCAGGCGTACGCGAATGCCGCAACCACACGTCCGCTCAACATCATGCTGGTGTCCGCTACGCCAGAGCCGCTGCGTCGCGCTTTAGCTGCCGTGCCCGGCGCGCAGGTAGTGGTGCGCGCGCCAGAACAGTACAACGTCAACAATCAAACGGCTGCCGATCTGACGGTGTTTGATGGCATGCTGCCTGCGGCATGGCCAGAAGGCGCGGTGCTGGTCGTCAACCCGCCGGAAGGAAGCGCGTTGCTGCCCGTCAGCGGCGAGATCACGACGGAGCGACAGGCGCTTGCTCAGCGTGGCACGACGACATCGGGCTTGAATTTCGATAGCGTCAGCTTTGGCTTGGTGAAGCAGCTTGCGCCGCTCGATTGGGCGCAGGCTGAGCTTGCAAGCGGCGACACGCCGCTTATTTTGCGCGGCCAGACTGATGACCATGACATTGCGATCTGGACATTCGCGCTACAGAACGGCAACCTGCCGAACCGCCTGGCATTTCCGCTGCTGGTCGCCCGCACCGTGCGCGACCTAACGCCTGCGCCGCTGCCAGAAACGTTGCAGGCTGGCGCGCCACTGACGCTACACCCCAGCCCGCGCGCGACGTCCGTGCAGTTGACCATGCCGGATGGGCGCACTGAACAGATGCCAAGCACGGCGACGCTCACGCTCGATTCATTGACGCAGCCCGGCTGGTACGAGCTTGCGGAGCAAGGGCCGGGCGGCACGATCTTTCAGGGCCGCGTAGGTGTGAGTGCTGGCTCAGTAACTGAATCAGATCTGCGGGTGCAAGCCCCGCCCGCGTTACAAAGCGCATCAACGGTCAGTGCTGAGGCGGCGAAGAGTTTTACATTAGAACTATGGCCCTGGCTAGCATTGATTGTGCTAGGGCTGCTCGCACTTGAGTGGAGCTATGTGCATGTTCGTAGAACATAGTGCAAGATATTTCTTTGCTTGTATCGTATCTCGTAAATCCAAAATCGCATGATTTTTCGTAACCCTGAAGCTTTATTGTTGCTCTTGTTGTTGCCGCTGTTCTGGGCGTTGTGGCGCTGGCGGCGCGGGCGTGTCTCGGTGGCAACGCTGGCGATACGGCTTGTTATGGTGGCGCTGGTGGTTTTGGCCGTAGCCGATCCCATGCTGGCCCACCCAACCACTGCATCTGGCACGTTGGTGCTGCTGGTCGATCAATCGGACAGCCTTGGTGAAGCGGGCCGCGCGGTGCTACGCGCACAGGCTGATGCGCTCATGCGCACCAACGAGGCAAATAGCACTGTTCACACGGTGTACTTCGGCGCGAACGCCGATGTGCCCGAGGCGGGCGCAGTCAATACGCTGCCTCCGACGCTGCATACCGATGCGACTGACATTGCGAGTGCCATGAACATGGCGCGCAACTTGATTGGCACAAGCGGCGGGCGCGTGGTGCTGCTGTCGGATGGCGGGCAGACTCGCGGCGATGCCCTGGCAGTGGCACAGTCGCTTAAACAGGCGGGTATTCCAGTAGACACGCTAGGGTACCAGGCACCTGCTATGCCCGATGCGTGGGTCTCCCGGGTCGATGCGCCCCGCACGCTGCGCGTCGGTGAGGATTACAGCATCAATGTCGTTGTCGGTAGCAACCAGACAGGCACGGCGCGGCTCCAATTACTTGACGGCACGACGCTACTGCAACAGGAAGATGTGATGCTCGCGTCGGGGCAGAATCAGTTTACCTACCGCAGCCGTGCAACGCAGCCGGGCACCGTGCAGCTTCAGGCCACCATCAGCAGCCCAAATGATAGCATCGCGCAAAATAACAGCGCCGCAACCACGTCAATCGTTTCGCCGCCGCCACGTGTGCTGTTGGTGGAAGGGCAAGGCAGCGGCGCGGCACCCTTGCGAGTTGGCCTGCGCGACGCAGGCGTGGAAACCGATGTTATTCAAGCTGCCGATCTGCCGTCGCAGCTGTCGCCACTTGATGCATATGAGGGTGTGGTGCTAATCGACGTTCCGGCCAACAATTTGACGCTCGATCAGATGACGACGTTGCGTGAATATGTACGTAGTGAAGGGCGCGGTCTGGTCGCGACTGGCGGGCGCACTAGCTTCACGCTCGGCGGCTACAAGGACACGCCGCTGGAAGACGTGCTTCCAGTGCAGATGACGCCCCCGCCGCGCCCGCAGCGCGCTGATGTGACGCTGCTGTTGATTATCGATCGCTCGGCCAGCATGGGACCAACTACCGGCGCGTCACGCTTCAACATGGCCAAAGAATCGGCTATTCTCGCCACCAATGCATTGCGCGAGGGCGACCGAATTGGCGTGCTGTCGTTCGACACCAACCAGAATTGGCCCGTACCATTCCAACAAATCGGCACGGGACTGAGCATTGCTCAGATTCAGGAGCAGATTAGCAGCATTGGCCTGGGTGGCGGCACCGATATTTACGAGGCGCTCGATGCGGGTTTGCATGAGTTGGCCGCGCAGCCCGGTCAGGTGCGCCATGCCGTGCTGCTGACCGATGGTAAATCGTTCAGCACGTCGCGCCGCCCGTATGCCGATCTCATTGAACAGATGCGCGCGCAGAACATCACGCTGTCGGGTATTGCAATTGGCGAGGATGCCGACACCGGTCTGCTGCGCGACCTGGCAGACTGGGGCGCGGGCCGCTACTACTTCGCCGCCAAGCCAGAGGACATTCCACGCCTGACGCTCCAAGAAAGCGATATTGCTCGTAGTGAGCCGCAGGTTGAGGGCGATTTCCGCGCCGATTTGCAAGCGCCGCACCCGCTGCTGCGCGAATTCCAGCCGAATCAAATTCCAAAGCTGGAAGGCTACGTGGCCACGACCATGAAACCGGAGGCCGAACTGGTACTCGAGTCGCCGGAGAAAGATCCGGTGCTGGCTGTTTGGCAGTACGGACTTGGCCGTGCGGTGGCATGGACGCCCAGTATCGAGGAGCCATGGGCGAGTGGCTGGGCAAGTTGGCCTGAGTACGGTCAGTTCTGGGCCGAGATCATCCGTTACACGTTGCCTGAGCCGGACAGCGGCCCGCTTCAGGTGCATGTTACCGCGAATGGCGACGAGGCGACGATCACCGCCGATTCGCTGTTGCCGGGCGGCGCGGCGCTTGACCTGGCTAACACCGAGGCGACCGTTACTCTACCGGACGGCAGCACAACCACAATGCCGCTGCGACAGGTCGCGCCTGGCCGCTACAGCGAGGTCGTGAAGCTGCCGCAAGTCGGGCCGTATGCCGTCCATGTACAGCAGCAGAAGGACAATCTTACCCGCGAGACTGAGGCGGGTTATACACAGCCTTACTCTGCGGAATACTTGCCAATCAGCGACGGTGCCGGCCTGCTTCAGCAGATCAGTGCGGCTACGGGCGGACAGGTCTTGTCACAGGCGCAGGGTTGGTCGCTTGGGCATGTCGGCGATGATGATCGCAGCACCGAGTTATCGCTGTGGCTGCTGCTGGCGGTGGCACTGCTGTGGCCGGTCGAGATCGCAGTTCGGCGCGGCTGGTTGCGTCTTGAACGGTGACATAACAACCGCCTGTCGCACTACGCTTCCGTGATTTTCGTTATACGCGCTTGCGACAGACCACGATGATACTTGGGCTGGCGTCGGTCAGCGGCTCATAGTTCCAATCGCCGTACTGCCTAATGATGCTGAAGCCATTGTAGTACAGCAGCGCTGCAAGCTCCTGCGGGAAGGTGTAACGCAACGCAGTGCGAGTGATCTTGATGTGTTCTTCCTCGCCCTCGTGCCAGCGTTTGTAGCCTGTCAAATGCACAATTTGGGCGACGTGATCATAGACTTGGGTTGTCGAGACTCGCACCTCGTGCCCATCCACATTGATAAAGGACGGCCAATCTTTTTCTTCGTTGTTGGTCTCAAGGGGAAAAAAGAATCCCGCGCGACTTTTCTTGGTGTTGGGAAGCAATGGATTACGCGTCTCGAAGGCAAGCAACCCCTCGTCATGGAGGTGTGCGCGCACGCGCTGCAACAGTGCCTCTTGATCGGCGTTCGTCACAAAGGCTTGAAACGCGTTGCCAGTCAGAAAGATCAGGCGAAACTGCTCGCCAAGGTTAAATGTGCGTGCATCACCTTCTACCCAACGCACCGGCAAATCGACCGATTTGCTCCGCGCCCGTTCTAACATCCCGGGGACGATATCTAAACCAGTTACGGCGAAACCTAGCCGCGCAATGGGGATACTGACACGGCCCGTGCCACAGGCGATCTCTAGCACCGGGCTGCCCGTCTCCTGCGCCAGCGCAGCATAGAAGGCAATGCCCGTGTCGCTGGCATCCGCCATGTCATAGTTGATCGGATCGGCGAACTCCTCCAGGTTATTGTGGTCGATCAACGTGCCACCTCCTAAACGTTACGACCGCTCATACAGTGCTACGATTCCCTAGACCGTTGCTGTAGTTCATGGTAGTATTGTTGCGCTTATGATCAAAACACGTACATCCGCGCTACCCTACATTCCTGCTCGTCACAACCGTCTGGTGGAAGAACTGTTCTACTGGCTGCTGGTGCGCTGGCCGACATGGACGCAGTTCGACCGCGTGTGGCTCAAAGTCGACGGGCCGCTACCGACGCCGGAACAAGGACCGCTCATCTGTTATCTCAATCATCCGTCATGGTGGGACGGCTACGCCGCGTTCTGGCTTCACCGCGAAGTGTTCAAGCAGAGCTTCCAGAACTACCTCATGATGGATGAGCAACAGATGCGCAATTACAGCTTCTTCGCCCGCGTTGGTGTATTCTCGGTCGACCGCTCGAACCCGCGCCGCGCCGCCACCTCGGTCAGCTACATCGGGCGGCTGCTTGCCGAACGCCGCGACCGCTGCCTGTGGATTTTCCCGCAAGGCATGCTCACACCGAACGAGCAGCGTCCAATCGAGGTGATGCCCGGCCTGGCTCACATTGTCAAAATGGCGGGTGGCGCTACACTCTTGCCGGTCGCGCTGCGCTTCGAGTTTCGCAACGAGCAGCGCCCCGAAGCCTTCATCCGCGCTGGCCCGGCCCACCATGCGCCCTCCACTATCGACTCGGCTATGCTGACCGCCGAGGTACAGCAGCGCCTTACCGCTGTGGTGGACACCTTGCGTGACGATGTGACCTCCGGCCAGCTTGACGGCTACCGTGTGCTGCTCCATGGCCGTCCGGGCGTCAATCGCCTGTTTGATGCTGCCGCGACCGCGTTGGGACTGCGCCGATCCGCCGACTAGCTAGCGCGCCCGCGGCAGCCAGCGCCAACGCCCCAACCATGCCCGCCGCCACGTATCCGTACGCAAAATTCACGACAGTAAACATGAAGGTGCTCAGCAGATACAACAGCGTCAGCGTGTGGGCGCTCAGCCATGCCAGCAGTGGTGGACGCAGCAGCGGCGGGCGGCGCTCCCGGCGCGCTCTGGCGCGCCGCTCGAACTGCGCGATCACCCCTGCCATGAACAGCCCCGTGAGCCACCAACCTGCGAAATTCGACAACGGCACGCCATAGAACAGGCCGCCAGTCTGCCATTCCCAATAATGATTGATGCGTGTCGCCACGGTCTCAATCTGTAAATCGAGCACCAGCACCAATGTCGCCGTCAGCAGCCAGCGCGCAAGCGGAAGCCGCGCCAGCCACCCGGCAATCTCGAACGCCGCGAAGGCCGCCATGACCCACGCGCAGCAAATTGCCAGCGGCACCACGCCCGCCACCTGCGGCTGCAACACGTCTGTATATATATAGCTTCCGAACGGCCAGCCGGTCGCCACGCCTGCATACTCCACCGCGAATCCGAGCGCTCCAACGACAAGCCCCGCCAGCGCGCCGTTCGCGCCGCGCTGCCCCACAAGCCACAGCAGCGTCACTGCACCTTGCAGCATCAGCAGCGCCCCGCCGAACCAGATGCCCCATGCCGGCACCCGGTCGAGCGCAACTGTGATCGTCGAGCCGGGGAATACGGCCACGTAAACGAAGAAGCCAACCAGTGCAAGATACAAGGCGATATGGCGCATGAATACCAATCCTTACAAATGAATACGATGCTGTGTAACAGTGCTGTCCTGATTTATGACAGCTAACACATCATGGAGCAGCCATGTTTTGAGAAAAACGCTTTTTCATGCGTTTGTATAACGATACCTGCCTTTTTATATCCTATGAATACAAACATGCATCCATAATATGACAAGCAATTCATCTTACAGGTGAAACAATTGTTACTTGCTTTGGAGGGATAAAACGTGCTACCATAAGTTACTTCATTTTAGCAAAAGTGTTTACATATCTTATTCAAGGTTACGGCTATGACAACAGGCGCAGAAAAGAGTATACGCATTTTGTTGGTTGAGGATGACGGCCATATCAGCACGATTATTCGGCTTGGCATGCAGGATCTTGGCATTGCATATCATCTCGACCAAGCCTACTCTGCCGAAGAAGCGCTTGAATTGTGGCAGCAGCAGCCGTACGACCTTGTCCTGACTGATTATAATCTGCGTGGTAAAAGTGGAATTGAGTTAATTGCCGCCATTAAGCAAGATGATGGAACAACGCCAACCTTGCTGTTCACTGCCTATGACACGCCCAAACTCCGTCGCGAAGCTAACGATATCGGTGTGACGCATTTCATTGCCAAGCCTTTTTTTGTGGACGAGTTCATAAACGCGACACGCAACCTCTTGTCGCCCAATGTGAGCGAGCTTGGTGCCTAATCATGCTTGATGCGCAATCAGGCTCTCTTCTTTTTCATCTTCCCAGCCGCTCTGGCCGCATGTGAAGCCCATGCTTTGGCCGCAGCGTCACCAGCGGCGACACCGCAACCGCATGTCCTGGCACTAACCGCAGTTGGAAGTGCTGTGCTACAGTGGCAACCACAACGCGCGCTTCCATGAGTGCAAACTGATTGCCAATGCATAGATGCGCCCCGCCGCCAAATGGAAAAAAAGCATAGCGCGGGCGTGTTGTGGCATGCTCCGGCGCAAAGCGCTCCGGGTCGAAGCGCTCCGGCGCGGGCCAGAACGCCGCATGGCGATGCATAGCATACTGGCTGATCACCATGAGTGCGCCCGCCGGAATGCGGTAGCCGCCGATCTCATCCTCCGCCAGCGCGCGCCGCGTCATCAGCCAGCCGGGCGGGTACAGCCGCATTGCCTCATCCACAACCATGCTCGTATAGCACAGGCTCGGCAGATCGGACATGCGCGGCGCGCTGCCACCAAGCACGCTCGCAAGCTCCTGTTGCAGCTTCTGCTCCACTTCTGGATGCCGGGCCAACAGGTACCATGTCCATGTCAGCGCGCTTGCAACCGTTTCATGCCCGGCAATCAGAAATGTGATGATTTCATCGCGGATCTGCTGGTCGCTCATGCCTTCACCGCTGGCTTCGTCGCGGGCCAACAACAACATGGACAGCAGATCGCCTCGATCAACGTTCTCGCGCCGTCGCTCAGCAATAAGTTGATAAATGGCCTGATCAACTGTATGGATGGCGCGGCGAAAACGCCGGTTGCCAGGCGTCGGCATGGTGAGCGGCAGCGCAAACGGGTTTAGTCCGCGCGCGATAATATGCTCCAATGCAGTCAGCACGGAATGGACCAGCGCGTGGGCGCGGTCGCTTAGGTCGATCTGGAACAGTGCCTTGCCGACGATTTCCAGCGCAAGCTGCATCATCTCAGCGTCGATGTCGAACGCCGCGCCGCGCCGCGCCACGTCGTTCCAACGCTCTACCATGCACAGCGTCGCGTCAGCCATGAGGCCGCAGAAGGCCGCAATGCGCTCACGATGAAAGGCGGGCTGGGCGAGCCGTCGCTGGCGCAACCAGCGCGGGCCGTCGCTCGATAGCAAACCGTTGCCGGCTGCCAAACCAAGCAGGTTATATTGAAACGTATTTTTGCTGTAGTTGCGCTGGTTGTCCTGTAAAATGTGCTGAATGTAGGTCGGGTAGTTGACGACATAGATCGTCCAGAAGCCAACCGGGTACTGGAACAGGTCGCCGTAGCGTGCGGTCGCTTGCAGCAGCGCGGCGAGCGGCGAGCGGCGGAGCGCCTGAAGCTCACTGGCGGGAATGAAGTGGCCCGGACCGGGAGCAATCTGCTTGCTACGTTCGGGCGGCGTGATTTTGCGGATTACCGACATTCATCATCCAAATGCTCAAAGAATATGCTCTATTCTACCGTTTTGGCACGGATAGCGCAAAAAGCATTTTGTCAGCATGTCGATAGGAGATTGTAATAAAAATCACTTGCCATGCCAAAACCTTTGTGCTATAACAATTGTATGCAATGGGGTGAAGGCGGCGATGTGCTGCTTCGCCCTTTTTTTGATATAACCGCGATCGTGACATGGACCGGTCGCATTACATATATGTGGTGTTTTCATGCAGGTAATGATTGAACAAACAGCGTGGCACGATTACGTTGAAACGCGTGCCATCGAAGGACATAGTGTCGTCGGCACGCTGAAGGTGTATCATAATGTGCAGAGCGCGCAGCTCGGCAACGTGCGCGACCTGTTTGTGTACCTTCCGCCGGCCTATAACGCAAGCACGCGCCGCTACCCGGTGGTGTATATGCACGACGGGCAAAATCTGTTCGACCATGCGCTCAGCTACGCGGGCGAATGGCAGGTTGACGAAACGATGGAAGCGCTGAGCGCTGAGGGCATTGAGGCGATTGTGGTCGGCGTGCCGAATGCGGGCGTCCAGCGGCTGGCTGAGTATACGCCCTTCCGTGATGCGCGTGGCGCTGGTGGCGATGGCGCGAAGTATGTAGACTTCCTCGCGGACACGGTCAAGCCGCTGATCGACCGCGACTTTCGCACGCTGCCCGACCGTGAAACTACCGGCGTGCTTGGCTCGTCGCTGGGCGGCCTGATTAGCATGTTTGCTTTCTTCCATCGCCCGGATGTGTTCGGCTTCGCAGGCGTGATGAGTCCATCGTTCTGGTTTGCGCAGGAAGCCATTTTTCCGTACGTCCTGCGCCAGTCGTTTGTGCCCGGGCGGCTGTACATTGATGCGGGTACCGCTGAGGACATGAACTTGCGTCGCCGCTTGTTGCGCCGCCCGCTTGTAGGCAACTGCGCGACCAATGTGCGGCGCATGCACAGTTTGCTCCTAGAGAAGGGCTACCGCGACGGCGACGACGTGCTGGTGGTCGAGGAGCCAGGCGGTATTCACCATGAATCGGCCTGGGCGCGCCGCCTTCCGGACGCACTGCGCTTCTTGCTGTCGAAAGCGTAGCACGGTTATGAGTACACGACCTATCCATGAACATATAACGCTGGAAGCATTCACGACCAATTCACCATTGTTTTCTGAAGTGGCCGAGCTATTCCGCACGACGTGGCCGGACCGCTTTTTTTCTACAAGCGATGCGGCGGCGCGCATCCGTCAGCATTCACACTATGATGACTTTCGCGGCGTCGCGGCGGTTGCTGCTGGTCATGTCGTTGGCTTTGTATACGGCTACACTAATGCACCCGGCCAATGGTGGTACGATCAGATCGTGCAGCACGCTCCGCGCCTGAGCATAAAACTGAATTTAGCAGACAGTTTCGCCTTTACGGAGTTGGCGGTGGCTGCGCCGTGGCGGCGGCGCGGTGTGGGCCGGCGGCTTCACGACGCAGTGCTCCATGGTCTGCCGCATCACTATGCTGTGCTCTCTACACAGACCGACAACGAAGCTGCGCTGGCATTGTATCGACACCTTGAATGGGATGTGCTCATCCCCAGCATGCGTTTCGATGGCAGCGCGCCGGACTTTGCGATTCTGGGCAAGGCGCTGGGGTAACATAAGGGCCGCAGCTGATACGCGGCCCTTTGCTAATAGTTCGCAAAGCTCCCTACTATAAAAGTTAGGGAGAATTTATAATCAAAAACTTATGCTGCCCTGCGCATCATGGGACGCTGTGACACACTCTTCTTAAGAACCTCTTTGATTGCGGTGCGAAGATCACTAAGCGTGCGAATGCCATTCAGGTCAACACCAAGTCCAACAAGTGTTTGCGCCACTTCTGGGCTAATGCCTACCATGGTGCATTCAGCCCCGAGTAGACGCGCTTGCTGTGCGATGGTAATGAAATGCTGTGCTACATCTGTGTCAACGATTGGAATACCCGTGATATCGAGAATGAGCGTATGAGCGCGCTGCTGCTCGATCTCTTGCAGCAGTGCCGTCTGGGCCTGATTCATGCGTTCAGTGTCCAGCATACCGATCAGTGGCATGACGAGCACGCCCTCAAGCACCGGAATAACAGGGGTGGACATGTCGCGAATTGTTTCAACTAGCCGCTGCTGGTGTTGAAACGCCTCTTGAAGCTCGCCCGTGCGGGCAGCTACTTGCTGCTCAAGCTCCTGGTTCCAACGCTGTTGAGCTTCGCGCTGTGCAGCCAGGTCGACAGCCATGGCGTTGAATGTCTGAGCGAGAATACCTAATTCATCCTCTGCGGTAACTTCAACGGTTGCACGCTCGCCAGCAGCCACCTGCTGGACTGCGGTCTTCAGCGTCCCTACCCTTCGTACGATCTGCCGACTTAGCACTGTTGTCATGGCAGCACCCATCAGTAGCGCTATGATGACACTGATGCTTAACATAAGCACTGCGGTGCGGCTTCGGGTCTGTGCCGCTTGCTGTGCGATCAATGCCTGTTCATTTTGATAGCTGTAGTAGCGGTCGGCTAAATCGTAGGTGCGCTCCGCCATCTCCTTGCCGTTGATCCACAGGATAGCCGCCTCAGAATCGAGACCGTTCTGGCTGTTTTCTATAAGTTTGTTAGCTAACTGTACGTATTCGTGTTGTTGTTGTGCGAGATCTTGCAGTAGCGATTGTTGATCTGCATCTGTCAACCCATTTTGGGCCTGCGCCAAATGCTCTGAGAAGCGTGTCGTTTCCAAATCAAGTTGAGCACGTCGATCGCTATGGGTCCAGGCCATATCAAGCAGGGCATTGGTATAGCTCTGAATGTCGCCGCGCAATTGATAAGCAAGACGGGTCTGGTCCTGTGCATGGGCGCGCTGCTCTGAGGCACTAAGCACGTATTGAATTGCAAACGCGGCACTGATTGCAACCACCAGCAGGACAACTCCCATCAGGGCGACAATGCCACCCAGTTTCCAGGTCAGGCTCTGACGCGCAAAAAACCAGTTCCATCGTCGCATGTTTATCGCTGTTGGCTCAGCAATCATCGCTTAATCTCCATGGCGAGCTTCCCGGAAATTAAATCCTGCCGAGCCTGGTCGACACTCTTCTGGACATTACTGGGAATTACATTATCACGCAGCGGGGACAGGCGAATAGCATCTTCTGCTAGACCCATGCTATAAATCTTGCCCTCGAACTGTCCATCCTTAAAGGTTTCGAACATGTGCATCATGGTAGATGGGACAAACTGGATGCCGTTTGCGAGAACGGTTTCGGGCGCGATTGAGCTGAGATCAGTTGCATAGTTGACTACATGCACATTGTGCTGTTTCGCAATTGTGATAATTCCAACATTCGCGCTCGTTGCATGAGCGAAAATGATGTCGGCACCTTGTGCGATCAATTCCTCTGTCTCGGCGTTTGCACCAGTCGTGCTGTTCATTCCGGTGTTCGCTGTTGGGTTCGGCAGAACACGATCAATGAGCTTGGCCTGAGGATTAACTGCCCGCACCCCGGACTTGAAGCCCTCGACGGTCGCAAGAATCGGACGCATCTCCATGCCCGCGATGGTGCCAATAATATTCTTTTTCGTCATTAATCCAGCGAGCACCCCAAGCAGGTAGCCGCCCTCTTCATTCTTTAGTGTGACCGACGCATAATTTGGCCCGTTTGCGTTGCCACCAGTAAGGACAAAGCGCGTCTTGGGATGACTCGGCGCAACCTCCGCGATAGCTTTGTCGAAGTAGCGACCGTGCAAGAAAATGAGCGGATAGCCCTGATTTGCGTATGCATGGATGGCTTCTATCCAGTCAGGTGGTGTCACTGTATTCCAGTCTGGATGGGGAGTTAACTCTTTATACTCAGTTGCCACACCGTATGTATCGCGTAGCTGGCGCAAGCCAGCAGCAGCAGAACTATTCCAACCACCATCAGCAGACGAACCGACCATCAGCATGGCAACTCGTAATTTTGTAGAATCAGTCGTAGACGTGGTGGTTGAGCTTGTTGCGGGAGTGTTGCAAGCGGCAAGCAGGAGCGCAGTAAGAACACTCGTGAACAGAATGAGATAATGGTGCCAGTAGCTGTGCTGCTTCATAGGTATGATGTCCTCCGATGTTGTGGCGCAATGTTGTTAAGAAGAATGCTGTATCAGTCGTTTAGCTACATGGAGCAAGGGGTAGCCAGGAGCAAGTGCTGCTTGCTCCTGGTTGGACATAATTAGAATCCGCGGTGATAATCGCGTAGTGCCTTGCGATAGTATGAAAGATCATAAAGCCCACTCTCCGGGCTAGCAAGTCGGTGGAGATTTTGCTGATCTTCAAAGCCGCCGAACTCGGCGCGCAATGCCAGAATGTTGTAGACGGCCTTGTGATCGATAGAGGCGTCTTCGATGTCGCCCACGCCTTTTTGCAGGTGAATGTCGTATAACTGCTCTGCGAGCAAGCGTGGCGTGCTTGACTGTGACGTCAACTGAGCCGCCCATAGGTTAATAGCTTCTTCGCGGTTCGACGGGTCGAACGACCACTGGAGTGCTTCGTAGTAGGCCAGCGCAAAGCGAGTCGCAACATCTGAGTTCTTCTGGAGCCACGTGGTCTTGGCGGCAGCGAAGGTTCCAATGTACGGCGAAGCGATCGTGGAAACCGGATCGAGCAAGACGTAACCGTCATTCGACGCGCGGGTTTCAAAGCCGCTGCTTAACAGAGTCGCGTCGGCTAGACCTGGCTTCTGACCTTGAGCCGGATTCTGATCCGCCATTAAGTCGTTATAGCGCTGGAAGACGCCGCCAACTGAAATGACATTGTAGTCAACGCCGCGCTTCAGTCCATGCTGCTGCAAAATTTTGTAAAGCACGTAGGCAAAGCCTGAGTTCTCAGCATCAACTGATAGCGTCTTTCCTTTTAAATCCTCCACTTTTTTGATGTCAGGACGGGCAACGAGTCGCAGATTCAAACCGTAGTCAAGGCCCAGGAAACCCTGCGCGTCAATGGTAGCGCATACCTTATCAGTGCAAAGAGGATTATGCGTATTGAGCCGGTAGTTTGCCACGTTGTCAGGTGAGGTCTGTATGACGTCATACAGATCACGCCCCAAATAATCAAACTGCTGCGTAGACGATTGAACCTGCATGTACTTGACAGTGAGGTTGTGCTTGGCATAAAATCCTTTGGCGTCAGCAACGATCAACGGCAGCGATTTGCCGAAGATGCCCATGTTAATCGTGTCCGGGGTGGAGTCAGTCTTCTTGGCGTAAGCTGCCTGTGTCGATCCCAGTGATGGAACGAGCACGACTGCTGCCAGAAACGTAGCTAACCAGACGTTTAGACGAAGACGTAGTGGTTGGATGATTCTCACACAAATCTCCTAACAATTCAAAAAGAAAACCCTGCTGAAGCGATGGCTATAACTAGATTTATACCACTTCAACAATATAGAGAGTGTATGTCATGCTTAGTATACTTAACAATCGCTCTTTAGTACCATTGCCTTGTGTGACCATGGACTGGCTCACAAGACATGTCCGGATCCTGGGAAACAATTCCCTCCCATTCTTCTAGTTAAGAACAATCCAATGTTCTCCGCACCCTGCTGTGGACATAAGCTACGCGGCGTGGTCAAGCCACCGTATCAGGAGGCTAGCCACCAGCCCCGTAAGTGAGAAGGCTAATTGTTCAACTGCTGGCCTAGGCGGTGTCTGCCGTCGCATGCGCGGCTGCCGTCGCATTACCTTACGCCATTGGGTATCATCCAACTCCCACAGTTCCAATTGTGGCGACGCAAAACGTGTCTGATACACCTGCGGTTGCTCTATCGCTGTCAGGCGCAGGCGTCGTCCTTCTGCGCGGTAGCTATACTGAGCAAGCAGAATGTGGTCATGCTCGACCTGCAAGCGCCCATCGTAAAGCCAGATAGTTACACGTTGCCGTGCTAACCCACGTTCGGCATAGAGATAGAAGCGCTGGATGCTTACATATCCACGCGCATCGACCATACGGGTGAGGTGATAGCTCCGAAACGCTTCATCCAGAACGCCGGGATTGATCATGCGTGCTTGCACCCACGCCAGCACCGCTGCTGGGGTTCGGCGTCCATCTTCTCGTTCTTGATGCGCCCAATGTGCGGTCGTGTTGAAGGTTTCGATGAATTGCGTATGCACACGCTCCAACATGTCCAGCGTGGGCGCACGCACAAAGGCGTTGTCGGCGAGGCGCGCTTGTACCTTAAACTGCGCCTCAATAAGGTTTTGCCAGGGCTTGCCTTGCTCGATGTAACAGGCGGTTATTGCCAGCGTCTCAAGCGCCTGCGTGTAGGCCTGCGATGTAAACACAGCGCCATTGTCCGACACAATACCGTCCGGGCAGCCATAGGCCGCCAGTGCTGCTCGAAGGATCTGTAACACTGCAATGCTATCTTGGTAACGGGAGATCATACCGGCCAGAATCGCGCGTGAGTAGCCTTCTAACACGCAGATCGAATACACCCAAGCGCCGTCTAGCTGGACCAGGTAGCGAACGTCAATGAACCAATACTGGTGACGATAGGTTGGACGATAGCGCAGATATTTGACCGCTCCTTTCTGCGCCGAAGGAGTGGGTCCACTCGGTCCTGGCGCTCCGTGGAGCGCTCGGTTGCGGGCCAGTGCGCGGCCAATAGTGGCAAGGCTGGGCGGTTTCCCTTCCAGTTGCTGTTCCAACAGTCCTTGCACGCGAAACTTGCCGGCATCAGGATAGGCCTGCTGCACCTCCAGAACCTGCTTGAGGAAGGGAAGCGTGAGTTGTGTGGCCGGGTGATCGGGTGGACGATGCCGCTGGTCTTCCAGCCCAGCAAAGCCATCTTCGGCAAATGCATCTAGAATGCGGCGAACGGGGCGCTCGGACAACTGGAGGCAGCCGGCAATACTTTGCTGTTGCCAGCCTTCATAAAAGAGCTTGACCACCGTCCAACGGGCGCGGTAGGCATCGTCAAAGGCGTGGAAGCGCGTCCAGGGGAGTGGTAACTGTGTGGCGACAGGATGCTGGTCGAGAAAGCGCTTGACCGTGTGGTGGTTGGTGTGATACCCAAACTTGTGCGCGACAATGCGAACGAGTTCACGGTAGCGGATGGGGGGATACAAGGTCTTGACGAAGCGCAAATAGTCAGCAACCGCCGAAGGAAAGGTGTGCGGACTACGCCCGGCCCGGTCCGCACGTTGGTCGAAGAGCCCGCGCATGCCGTGCTGGACAAACTGGCGGGCATAATCACCGAGCACAGTCCGTTCAATCCCAGTCTGCTCGGAACGATGAGAAATGGTCGCGGCACCGAGGACAATCGGGCGGATGGCTTCGTAGTCATGCTGAACGGGGTCAGAAAAGGCGAGTTTCAACTGGTGGAAGTCGTCTGGAAGCGGAGACATGGGGCCTCCCAGGCCATCTGCTCCCAAACGAGCAGTGCAGATGTTGACGAGCAGATGGCGATTGAAAACAATTCATTACCCGCATAATACTACAGACAAAAAACGGGAGGGAATTGTTTCCCAGGAACCGGACATGTCTTGTGAGCCAGTCCATGACCATTCGTAAGAGTGGTGGCAGTATACGCATGTTATGCGTTAACTCGCACGTCAGATGAACTCTTGACGTGCGGAATAGTTGTGCATACACTTGAGCTAATGGGCCAGGCTCTGCGGCATGGAAGCGGCCAACAACTCCACGAGGTGGTGCTCCATGGTCTGCGGCAGCGTTCCGGACTTTGTGATTTTAGGAAGGCGATGGCGGCTGGATACCGAATGTTGGCAATACAATTGAAAGTAACCCCGATACATTGAGATGCACTAAACTTATCAACAAGCCATTAGCAAGGAGAAGAGAGCAATGAGCGCCAATGAAATTGCAACCGTGTCGCGTCAGTTTCACGAGCGGATCGCGGCGATCCTCTCGCCGGAAGAACTGGCGCGTTACGAGGCGTACCAGCAGCGGCTGCATAAGGCCAACAGTCGGCATGACACCGCGCCAGTTGTGCCGACGCCCGAGGAGCAGGCGGTGCTCAATGCGATCGAGGCAGACATGCGGGCGGCGGCGCTCCAGAAGGAACTGCGTGTGTTGCTGCGAATTGAGACGCTGCCACAGTGATAGAGCTTATTAGAATGAGAAGAACAGGAATGTGAGTGATGCAAAGCCCTATTCAGAACCGGGTCGGCATGCTGTTTATTCCAGTCAGCGACATGGCGCGCGCGATTGCGTGGTACAGCCAGTTGCTTGGCCTCCCCACGGGCCAGACGACCCACGCCGAGAAGATTTATAACCTGCCCATGCAAGGCGACACCGGCATCATTTTAGATGCGCACAAAGCCGTGACGAATTCATCACAGCCGCTATGCTTCTTCTGGACCGATGATATCCGCGCCACCTATGATTTCCTGAACTCGCTGCATGTTGATATTGTCAGCGCCATCGAGTATATTGGGAGTGTCTCCACACTGACCTTCCGCGACCCTGATCATAATCTGCTGATGGTATGTCAGGCCAATGACAGCTAGTCATTTTCTGTCTCGTTATTGAGCGATGCGAGCAACCACCAGCCACCGTTTAATACACATCCATCTTCCAAAAGCGCGATAAGTGGATCTGGGACTGGGAGCGTCTGCCCCAACCCGCGCCGAAGATAAAAGGTCGCAAAGGTTTCTGCCGCAGCAGCAATACCGCCACCGATTGCGCAGAGCCATGCTGGCTGATCATGCAGCGTGCCGAGCAGCGCCCCCACGCCTGCGCCTGAGATCATGCGGCCTATCAGCGCAGGCGTTGATGTTCTGTTTGGCGTTTTCGGCAGTTTGTCAGCAACGAGTTCGCCAAGAGCTAACGTTGATGTAACAATCGCGCCTGGTGTGCTGCTCAGTCGTCGGGCGATCCACTGATGAGGCGGGCTGGGCCGCTGTGCAAGGTACAGGCTCAACATGGCCGCCGGACTCATCGAGCGCGACCCGGCGAGCGCACTAAACCCAATAATTCGAATCAAGGTGCTTGTCTGAATAGATGGCATGAAATATCTCCATTATTACGCTTCATCGTGACTGAGCATTTCCTGTGCCACATATACGTTTAGTTCCATCCCATTGCCCGCCACTCCGCGAAGCTTGCTAACAGCCGCAGCCGCCATGCGGGCAATAGGGAACCGGCTAGCTGCGCGATAGTATGCCGTCCTACTGGACCGAGCGCCCGCCCGCCGCGTGCCAACAATGCCGCGCGGCTGTAAACAGCGTAGTCGCCAATCCACTGCCGCACGCCGTGTGTGCCAAGAATGTTCCATGCGTCCAACACGATGCGTGGATGGCGCCAGAACACGCCTAATAGCATGCGATGGTAGTCGCTCCAGCGCATCTGGTCGCGGAAGAAGCGCCGCGCTACATCTTCGCCCAAATCATTCAACACATCCAGAAAAATATTTTGCAACTCATTCACACTTGCCGGGCCGCGCCAGGGCTGCATGAAGCGGCTGAACACCCAGTTGAGCGATACATTCACCTGATACGGGCTGATGGCATGCAGATGCTGAGGCGCAAGCAGATCGTGCTGCAGCGCCTCGTGAAGCAGCGCGGTGGTGCGGTCAAGATTGCGCACGTGCGAGCCGAAGCCGCAGAACGTCAGCGGCGATTGTTGGGCGGCTGAGTCGCCGACCGGCAGCACACCGCGCAGTAGCGGCGCTTCCTGCCGCCGCACGCTGTGGCGCGCCGGGATGTAGCCGTACACCGGTTTGACATGCCGGAAATGCGCGCCTGGTCGCTTGTAGGTTGGCAGCAACTCGAAATAATCCTCGAAAAGCTGCATGAGGGTGAGCGGGTGAGCGGGTGAGCAGGTGAGCGGGTGAAGCTTTTGTTCTTTATGCTTTGTTCTTTGTCCTTTGTTCCTACTCAATGTATCGTAATAGAACAGATACACCGTTAATTCGTTGCCGCGACCGGGAAAGCCTTCCCACATGTACTGCTGCCCGCGCTGCGCATCGAGCGACTGACAGCAGAACGTCGCCAACATGCGGGTTATGTTCGTCCGGCGCGGTGCCTTCCACAAGGCCAGTGACTACCGTGCCGACCGTTGGGCAGACGCCCGCGAACGGCTGATTGCCAAACCGCCGCAGCGCCAGCGGCGAAATACTGCCCATGCCGTCGAGCAGCAGCCGCGCTCCATAACGCTCAGTTGTGCCATCTGCGCGGGCAATTTCGGCGACCACACGCATTGGACCGTCCGTTCTAACATGGGCGCATTGAAACATGCGGTTGTCGAGCACGGTGCCGCCCGCCGCTTCGAGCTTGCGCCGCGCCAGCGTCAGCAGCGCCCCGGCGTCAAGTGCTACATCGAGCACGTTCCGCATCCATAATTCATTCGGTTGCTTACCCGGCCCGGCGTAGAAGCGCACCACGCCGCGCTCGTACTTATTCATGACAATCTCGGCCAATTCGTCCCAGTTGAACAGCCCGATGTCTACCAGCGCCGCCAGTTCTTCGCGAGAGATGTTCCACTCGCGATGGGCGCAGCCGACCTCGCCACGGTCGAACAGCAGTACCCGGCAGCCATAGCGCCGCGCCATGACGGTGGCATGGAGCAAACCCAGCCCGCCGCCCGCGTAGATCAGGTCGTACTCGCCGTCGGTAGGTGGCAGTGTGGATGTGAGTGCATAGACATCATCCGGAGCATCTGGCATGGATTGCTCGCGGATGAAGTGCCAGACATGATCGAGCCGGGCGATGCGCTCCAGGTGCTCGTTGGCGTTCATCTCCCTGAATGCGGCGACCGTCTGCGGATATAGCTGCTCCAGCGCGGCAGGCAGTTGTATAGAGGCTTGTGTCATGGTGAACTGATCAGTTCTATGAATATAGAAGTTTCGGCATGAGTGATTCTCATGTGCCCGTTGCATCATGCTACGCGCTGTGGCGCGCCGTGGATGGCACGTTCATGCGGGCCGCTTCACCACGTCGCGATAAATCTGCTCCACATGCCAGACCATGCGCTCGCGATCGAACAGTTCGGCCACGCGCCGCCGCCCGTTCTCGCCAAAATACTGGCGTAGCGCGGGATTTGCAATAAGGATGTTCAATGCGCGGGCCAGCGCCGCCGGATCGTTCGGTGGTACGACAATCCCGGTCTCGCCCTGTTTGTTGACAAAGCTGGTGCCAGTGCCAAGCTCGGTGCTGACGCACGGCAAGCTGCTGGCGAGCGCTTCAAGCTGCACAATGCCAAACGCCTCAGAGCGGAGGTGCGCAGGCAACACGAAAACATCGGCGGCGTGGTACAGCACAGGAAGGTCGGCGTCGGCCACATCGCCCAGAAAGCATACCCGGCCGGCAAGGCCAAGTCTGCTCAGCCTGCACCACCAGCCGATCATGTTCTGGCCCGGTGCCTGCGATAAGCAGCCGTGCTCGAACACGCGGCAACGCATCGAGCAGCACATGCAGTCCTTTGTAGTAGCGCAGCCGCCCAACGAATAAGAGCAATGGCATGCCGTCAGGGCTATGGCGCGCCCGCAGCGCCGCCACCTGTGTCGGGTCGGCATGGGCGAAGCGCGCCGGGTCGATGCCAAGCGGCACCACCTCACATTTATAGGTACAGCGGCTCAGAAAGGGCGACGACGCGATGTAGTTGGGGCTGGTCACAATGATGCGCGCGGCATGCTGTAGGGTTTGCTCCAGCAGCGGGCGATACAATTGCAGCATGGTGCGCTGGCGTACGATATCGCTTTGATAGGTTACGACGAGCGGCGGGCGTCCCGGCAGCGCGCGATACGCGAGATCGCCGGGTGGGTAGGGGAATTGGAGATGCGCCACATCTACGCGGAGGTGGCGCGCCATCTGCAGCATGGCCGTGCTCAACGGCGTCGAGGCAGCGTGAAGGCGGCGGGCGGCCTTGATCACCGTCAAGCCAGGAAGCGGATGTTCAATCGCTGTTTGGCCGGTCTGATTAGTGACAAGTACTGTAACGTCATGCCCGCGCCCGACGAGCCCTTCGCTCAGCTCCCGCATGTGATTCTCGATGCCACCGAGGACTGGATAATAATCTTTGTAGATCTGCAGAATGTGCATGGCGCGATTATAGCACGCAGCGCCGTACAATTGCGCTACGCGTGTGCTAGAATATTCTTCTGTTGTAAAGCATACATTTGGATGCTCATGCCTAACCGACAACGCAAACGTGAACACCGCCCGCCCGTGAATGGCTACACCGAACGCCTGGCGGCGCTGCGCGACCTGCTCCGTGACGATGCTGCCACTGCGGGCGACCAGGCGCTCAAGCTGTTGGAGGAATATTTGGAAAGTTTGTCGCATACGCAGGGCTACCACGGCGACGCCAGCCTTGGGCGCTCGGTGTCGTTTCTGCGTGGCCGCGATGTGCTGGACTCTGCGCTCCTTGACCGCGCCGACGGTTACACGCAGGTGCGCAACTGCATCGCCCACAACTATGGCTTGCAGACCAGTCCCGCGCTGGCTGAAGAAGTGCTTGAGTTTATCGAACTCTTGCTCAAGCAAGGCGCGCCGACGGCTACTCACCTGATGACGCGCCGTGTGCGCACAGTTACCGCAACTGACCGGCTGCTGCGCGCGCGTGATCTGATGTTGCGCGAGGGCTACGGACGCCTGCCGGTGCTCCGGGATGGCGCGGGGGTGATCGGCCTGCTAATCGAGCGCGATGTGGTGGCGGCGCAGGCGCAGGTCGAGCGGGCTGGTGGCTCGTTGGCTCAGCTTTCAGTTGCCGACGCGCTGCCTGCCGACGCAGCCGACCGTTGTGCGTTTGTGGGGCCGGATGCTACCCGCGAGGAGATCGTGGATGTGCTGCGCGATCCGGGCATCGTGGCATGCCTCGTGACGCCGCACGGCTCGTCCACCGAACGCCCGCTCGGCATTATTACGCATGCTGACCTGTTGTATCAGATGTAGAGTAAGCCTGTTGCCTCGCGTAGGGAGCGATGGTATAATGCGTTGTTGACGACACTCGTTTTGGAGGACACATCGTGGAAACCGCTTTATACCTGGCCTTGATTGTTATCAGCATTGCACTGATTGGCCTGGTCATTTTACAGGGACGGAACGCTGGCCTGCAAAGCCGCGACACAAGCTCGATCTATCGCACCAAGCGCGGTCTTGAGAAGACCATTTATCAAGCTACTATCGCGCTTGCAGTCGCATTCTTAATTCTTGCACTTGTCTCTAGCCTGCCGATCTTTCCATCTTCTACTACAACGACGCCGAGCGGCATGATATTTCCGTTCGGCCTCCTATAGGCTCGAATGGCTCGTCGTATCCGTTGGCAAATCTTGATCGCCTCGGTCAGCGCGCTGCTCGTCCTCGGCCTGATGAGCTTTTTGGCCCTGACCAACACGGCTGTTTCCCGCCCGCTCAACGGCGGCACATACGTCGAAGGCTATACTACGCTGCCTCGCCAGATCAACCCGCTGGTGAGTGACCCTGCGCGTGATCCGACCGCCGCAGACATTCGCGCCCTCGTATTCGAGGGTTTGATGCGGATCGGTGTGGATGGGCTGCCAGAGCCTGCGCTGGCGGCGGAAGCGCCGCAGATCAGCGACGATGGCACGGTCTACACCTTTACGCTACGGCCTGATGTGAAGTGGCAGGACGGCGCGCCGATGACTGCCGATGATGTGGTGTGGACGCTGCGGGCCGTACAAAACAGTGTTTACGCTGGCGATCCGGTGGCGCGTAGCGTGTGGGGCGAGGTGCTGATCGACAAGGTGGATGAATACACGGTGCGTTGCACGCTGACAGCGCCGTTTGCGCCGTTTCTCAGTCAATCCACATTCCCGATTTTGCCCGCGCATCTCTTGAAAGATGTGCCACCTGAGCAATGGGCTACTGCGCCATTTAATCAGCATCCGGTCGGCACCGGACCCTACAAACTGACTGAACTCACCACCGCGCATGCACTGTTTACGGCCAACTCAACCTATCATGATGGCCGTCCATTTCTCGACAACATCGAGTTCCGCTTCTTCGACAGTCCGCAGACGGCACAGATGGCGCTGACGCGCGGCCAGATCATGGGTTTGGGCTTTCTTGGCACCAGCGATCTCAACCGCGCACCACTGCCGCGTGACGTCACCAAGCATGTCACGCCGCTTGATGCCTACACCGTGCTGACATTCAACATGCGCAGTGGGCCGTTGTCTGACCTGGGCGTGCGGCGCGCATTGGTGCGGGGCCTCAACAAAGATACGTTGATTAATGACACACTGAACGGCGAGGTAGTGCGCCTTGATACGCCAATCCTGCCGGGATGGTGGGCCGCCGCGCCTAACCTTTCGGTTCAGCCGCCCAGCCAGCAGGCCGCCGCCGACGCGTTGACGTCGCTCGGCTATAATCTCGGCCCGGATGGCGTGCGTACGAAAGACGGTCAACTGTTGACACTGCCGCTGCTCACCGACGACACGCCCGATCGCGTCGCGGCAGCGCGTGAAATTGCCCGCCAGTGGGGCGCGTTGGGCGTGCAGGTGCCAGTGGAAATATTGCAGCCTGATGTGTTGCAGCAACGGCTCCAGGCGCACGATTTCACCATGGCTATCCACGGTTGGCAGCGCCTCGGCCCCGATCCAGATGTGCTGGATCTCTGGGATAGCAGCTTTGCCGCTGTGGGGCGCAACTACGCTGGTCTGCAGGATGAGGAGATTGATCGTCTGTTGCAACAGGCGCGGCAGGTGCAAGACATTGCCACCCGCCGTGAGTTGTATATTGCATTTCAGCAGCGCTGGCTGGATCTCGCGCCAAGTATCACTCTGTACCAGCCGGTGTTCGTCTATGCGACGCGCGAGCTTGGTGGGCTTGATCTGGCGCAGGCGGGCCAAACTGAGCCGACGTTGTTGGGCAACCAATTGCTGCTGGGCCGTGAAGATCGTTTTCGGAATGTGACGCGCTGGTTTTTACACAGCGCCCGCGAGATACGCGGTGATCTGCGCTCCTCGCCATAGCATTCTGTGTTGACGAGCATGCGTATTCGCGCGATGCTCGTCAACGGTGCCACCACAAACCTACATCGTTGCTGCAATATCTCCTCATAGTAACACCTCTTCTAAATCATGTACTTTTGTCACATCTGCGCAGCGAAAAGGCGGATCATTCACTATATTGCCTCTCGGGCAGCGGCGGCCTATAGTAGCTATGCGGCGGCCTATAGTAGCTATAGGGCTTATTACCGAGTTTTAATATTTGCTGCAAGGTAGCCGCTCTTTCATTCGCTCTGTAACATCTCCTTGCACAGAGACGTGCATGATCGCTTTAACCACACACCAACGCGATTTGCTTTATACCTTGCTAACTGCATCTGAAGCGGTTGGTTTCGCCAATCTTGGCCGCGAACTTGGCTTGACGGCGCGGCAGGTTCGCTACAGTCTGCGCGGTCGAAGCGTGGTTGGATCAACGGGACACGCAGGTAGTGAAAACGCCGGGCATCGGTGTGTATGTTGCATGTGCGGCCAAGCAGCGTGATGCCTTGCTGCGCGAGATGGAGGCCGAACGCAGCTTCCAACTTGTACTCACGTCTGGCGAGCGACAGCAACTTTTAGCACTACACTTCTTGACAGCCCACGAACCAAGTATTTTGTATCAACTCCAGAATGCGCTCGAAACATCGCGTACAACCATTCTCAAAGATTTAGATGCACTTGACACATGGTTTCAGGCCTTTCAGTTAGTGTTAGAACGACGCCCGCTCTTTAGGTGCGCCATTGCCGGAACGGAGTTCGCGCAGCGCCAGGCGTTGACACGCTGTTGTGGGGTAGCGTCTCGTTCGGCGATCCGCTGTTCCGCGTGACTCACATCAGGGACTTGTGTTCACGTCCATGCGTGACGCCATGCTGCTGCCGGTGATGCGCCAGATCGCCGAGTTAATGTGTGGGTGGATCATTCCATCTGCGCTGCAGCAAGTGGCGCATGCCGAGGCTAAATTGGGTGTGCATTTTACGGACGACACCTTTTTTCAATTGGCGCTTACTTTTGCAATACAAATTCAACGGGAGCCGGCAGGCTGCTCGGTGATATGCGCCACTGCCGAAGAAGTGCGCAAAGGATAGAACTATGATCGATAAACTTGAGCAATACCAAACGCTTAAATCGCCCGTTCCAGCCGAGACGTGGGCGTGGAACATGTACGGCGCTGGCGTTGAAAACATCGGACGCGAAGGCAAACCGGAGCGTGCTCTCGTGCCGCATCCGAGCGACGACCAATTGCTGGTGCGCGTGGACGCCGTGGGCATGTGCTTCTCCGATGTAAAGCTGATCCAGCAGGGCAGTAAGCATCCCAAACTGTACAACCGTGACCTTGTGAACAATCCCACGCGGCTCGGCCATGAAGTGACCATGACGATTGTGGAGATTGGCAAGAACCTGCGCGGCCAATATCGACCCGAGCAGCGCCTGGCTATGCAGCCAGATATTTATCAGCAGGGCATGAACACGGCCTACGGCTACAGCATTCCTGGTGGCCTGATCCAGTTTCACCTGCTCGGTCCGGAAGTGCTCAATGGCGACGACGGAGCGTATGTGCTGCCGGTTGAGGAGGGGCTGGGCTACGCCGAGGCCGCGCTGACCGAGCCATGGGCCTGCGTGGGGGTACCGCAGCACCGTCGCCTGTCGTCCAAGCGTGAGGGCCGCATGTGGATCGTCGGGCAATCGGGTGACACTACCGCTTCTCAGTTTTCTGCTGGTCTCGACGCGCCGTCCACAATCGTGCTGACTGATGTTGCCGATGACCTCAAGGCGCTGATCCAAGAGGCCGCGCCGCAGGCTGAGATCATTGAGCGCAACGGCCTCGCGTCCGGAGATTATGCCGCGCTGAAGGACGAACTGACTGGCGGTAAAGGCTTCGACGACATCGTGATGCTCGACGCGCATGAAGCCGATGCAGTGACCGAAGCGGCCAAGCTGATCGCGCGGCGCGGCACGTTTAATCACGTTGGACGAACGCCGATCGACGGCATGCCGCAAATTGATGTCGGGCGCATTCATTACGACTCCACGGCTTATATTGGCAACCCCGGACCAGACATTGCTGCATCGTATGGCGAGGCGCGCAACCGCTGCGAGTTGCGCGAAGGCGGCGTGGCGTTGTTCGTTGGCGCGGGCGGCCCGATGGGGCAAATGCATGTCCAGCGTGCGGTGGAACTGCCGGGCGGTCCGGCCATAATTATCGCGACCGACCTGAACACGGAACGACTTGCGGCGCTTGAGCAGATGTTTCGCCCGTTGGCGGAAGCGCGCGGCAAGCAGTTGATCATCTTCAACCCGGAAGGCTCAAGCGACACGTTGGAAGCGTTGGTAAGGCGCGAGACCGGCGGGCGGGGTGCGGACGATGTGGTGGTGTGCGTGCCTTCTGGCAGGCTCATGGCCGACTCGGCGAAGCTTATGGCATCTGACGGCATGCTGGTGCTGTTCGCGGGCGTGCCGAATGGAACCATGGCTCCACTGAACATGAGCGATGTGTACCTGCACAACGCGCAATTCACCGGCACATCTGGCTCGCGCATCACCGACCAGGCGCTGGTGATTCAAAAGACGCGTGCTGGTGAACTGTCGCCCAACCGCTCGGTGGCGGCGATCGGTGGCATCGAAGCGGCCCGCGACGGCGTGCAGGCCATGATGGAAGGACGTTACGCTGGCAAAGTCGTGATTTTCCCGCAGCTCAGTGGCCTGCCGCTAACGGGCGTGGCGGAGTTGTCGAAAAAGTACCCTGAAGTGGCCGCGAAACTTGCGCCCGGCGGCGTGTGGACGCCTGAGGCGGAGCAAGCGCTGATCGACAAGTTCTGGCAGCCGTGAAATACATGGCAAGAGGAAGTTACTAAGGGAAACAGAAATAACAAATCACTCCAGGTCAGAAGAGGGGGTGATGTCCATAAACCACTTGCCGAGCACAGCGTCACGAGTGAGTTGCTTCTCGACGAGCTCCATCGCTTCCTTGCGGAGCTTCACTCCTTTCGGATAGTTCGTGGTAATCAGTTCGACTATCGGATGCGCGCCTTTCCAGGTCATCGTAGCCGCAAACTGAACTACCGTGGTGATCGTATCGAGCAAAGCGCCATTCCAGTGCTGCTCCAAAATGCCCCAGCCGCGTTCAACTGCATTGTACTTGCTGTGGTAGGGCGGAGAATAGGCCAGCCGGATCGTGATACCATATCGGGCTACAAAGTCGACTAATCGCTGCATGAAGTGCGTTCGTCGGCTGTGATTCTCGGGACCATTATCAAGATTGATCACCAGCGTGCTGATCGACGCGAAACGCTCTCGGACGCGTTCCCACCAGGTCGTCAAACAGGCAACCAAACAATCACTTGTGCCGTTGGAGGTGACCGTGTAGAGAAACAATTCGGCGCTGGCGGGCAAGAAAATGCCAACTGGGGTCACATGGGCCTCAGGATCAAAGTCGTGATCGGCCGCTTCTGTTGGGACGCGATTCTTGCCGCCTCGTGAGAATGGTCCGACCTTGACGGTAGCTTTTGCATCCATCGAAATCCGTACCATCTCTGATGCAGCGTCAGCTGCTTGATTAAGCTGGACCAGTCGCTCAAAGATTGCGTCAGTTTCAGGAATTTTTTGGGGGCTTGCTTTTCGCGACTGTAGTGGGATGGTAGCCCAAGTCATTCAGTTTGGTAGCAATGGTTCGTACAGTGGGCAAGTCAACATCGCGATAGCCCTTCTGCTCAATCAATTGCTTGCGGACTTCGGCAGCACTCAAACGCGTATACAAGCGAGCGGAGCGAAACTGCGGGTCGGTTTGGCTCTGACAATCAACAATGGCTTTGATATCGGCTAGGAGATTGGGCAGACGCTCTTCGGAGCGCTTACGCCGGCGCAAGCTGAAAGCGTCGATGCAGGTCACGCCGCTGGTGAGTTCACGCACTGCTTTGCGGATTGTCTGACGGTTCCAGCCAAGCTCACGTTCAGCGCGGCGTTGACCGCCAACGCCAAGTTCCTGAACGGTGCGGGCCATCAAGCGTCGCCGCGCACTCCCTTTCAAGGTGGCGGCAGTTTCAATCAGTAACGTTTTCATCGAGGGAGTCAGGTCCATAGCGTTTTCCTCCCGGATAGGCGATATCGTTCATACTACCATATCCTGGGATGATCTCTTTTTTCTATTTCCCTAAACGACCTGCCTGGTCCTTCAAAGGCCGAACGATGAATGCAATCTTGCTTCGTCGTTTGGCCTTTTTATTGATGCCTCTACATCCCTTGGGATAGCTCAAAGAAGTTCCCGTCGCCTGCTTCTTCAGAGCGGCATACATTCTGCAACAATATAGCATCTTTGTGTACATAAAAAGCTAGTATAAATCGAGTATACTACGCAAGATGGATAGGCAGCAGTATCACCTGCATAGTGCGCGTCTTGCCTGTAACATCATGCCCGCGAAACGCCGAAAGGACCGCGTATGCCTGCCCGCCGTTGGCAACTCATCATTAGCATTGCACTTACTGTTGGAGTTGTCATTCTCGCTTATATTAATCGGCACAAAGTATTAGCGGCATTTGCCCTGCTGGCACACGCTAACCTGATCTGGATCGCGGCTGCAGTCTGCCTGGAACTCACAAGTTTCTTCATTTCCTCGCAGGTATATGCCCCGGCACTCCATTCGCTTGGTCATCGCTTTAGCATGCTGCGTCTATGGGCGATGACAATGGTAGCAATTGTACTCAGCCAATCATTTCCGGCGGGCGGCGTCGCAAGTTATGCCTTCCTGGTGCAGGCCTTTCGTCGCAAAGGTGTGACAAGCGGGCATGCGGCGCTACTTGCGTCGCTGGAAGCACTCAGCTACGCTACCGCGATGATTCTCCTGTTCTGTTTCAGCCTGCTTTTTATTACCTTTAAGGAAGGCGTTAGCGCGGCAGGCGGCCCCAGCCTGATCGCGGCTGTGGTGGCGCTGAGCGTTATCGGCACCGCTATCTTTGTGCTCACGCGCTCACAGGAGGCGTTGCAGTCATGGCTGGTGCGCATAAAAAACGGCGTGGGGCGGCTGCTGCGGCGCGAGTGGAGCGATGAGCCAATCAACAGGATTGTGGGCGATCTGTCGCGTGGTCGGGCGCTGATTACGGATCAGCCGCGTCAGGTGGCGCTGCTGGTCTGTCTCCAACTGCTGGCCCTTATCGGCCACAGCCTGACCATGCTCTCCGTGCTCCACAGCCTCGGCGTCACGACGTCGATCTTCGTTGTGATGGCATCGTTCGGCATTGCGCTCATGTCGAGCACGTTCAATGTGCTGCCGGGCGGCGGCGGCACCGTGGAAACGGTGATTGCGGTGGTACTGCAAAGCCTCGGCGTCAGCGAAGCGGCGATTACAGCGGCAGTGATCTTTCGCTTATTGAATTTCTGGCTGTTGACGCCGGTGGCGTTTGTGTTCTATCGCTGGCTCATTCATGGAACCGAATCGACATCGGAGCAGGCACCCGCTGAATAAAGAAAACGGAACAGAAACAGGTGAACCCCTTTTACTTCTGTTGTGCCGCTTCGATCCGTACCGGATCCTTGGTTGTAACGCCGAGCATGCGGGCGGCATTGCCGTTCCGGCTGGCGATTTCCAAATGGTTGGTGCTGCCTATCAGTGCAAGTAGCTCCCCCACCGCCACGTCTGCAAAGGTGTGCCGCACGCCTTGAATACGCGCCCCACTGATCCGTACAACTACATTGGCACCAAACGGCTCAAGATGCTGCGGCATGATGTTGGTGATGCAGTTGCCAAAATAGTCGATGTGGACAATTCGTCCTTGCAGCGTGCCGTCCGCATCGCATGTTGGTTGCGCGAGGGCGGCTTCATGCACGTCGCTGATGCTTGGCCCAAGCGCGGCGAGTGGCGTGCCATGGGCGAGATGCGCGGCCACCGGCGCAAAGATGTCGCGCCCGTGAAAGGTGTTGCTGACGTCCGGCAGCCAGTAGCGTGGATCGGCAAGTTCCACAGCCTGTACGAGATCTGGCTGCCAGTGGGCGCGGGCGTCCTGCCATGCCGCCGTCAGCACGCCGTTATCTGGTCCAACGAATACTGACTCTGGTGTCTCGAACGCGATCGCGCGGCGCGTGCTGCCCACGCCGGGATCGACCACCACCATGTGAACGGTGCCGGTCGGGAAGTAGCGCGCATACGTCTGCACCATGTAGGCGGCCTGCTGCACGTCCTGTGGGCGAATCGTGTGGGTAATGTCGATCAGGCGAGCAGTGGGCGCGATGCGGAGAATCACGCCCTTCATGATGCCAACGTAGCTATCAGTGAGGCCAAAATCAGTTGTCAGCGTAATAATGCCAGTTGGCTGCATACCAATCTCCAGTCAACACAAAGCCGGCAACCAGGCCACACGCTCGCTGCCGGCTTGAAGATGCTTATTTGCCAATCTCAGCGCGAATACGCCCGAAATCGACGTCAACATTAGATAGTTCGCTCTGCACGCCGCCGAGGTGCTCGCGCTGTGTGCGGATGAAGCGCGTATACGGACTGATGGCCTCGCGCACGCGCGCAATCATCTGGTCCGCCTCGTTGCTGAACTGCGTCTCTAACGTCTGTGGTAGTTGCTCGCGCATGGTGGCGACTTTTGTATGGAATTCGCGCTTGACCTGCCGCCGCTTGGCTGGGATGAGGTACAGCCCACCAATGGCCACCAGACTCGCCGCCAGAATGCCAGTAAAGTCGAGCAGCGCCGTGTGAAGCAGCGCCACCAGCAACGCTCCCAGGCCAACTGCACCGACGCCTGCCAGAACAGTCGCACTGAGCGAATTGCGCACCTCTTCGACCAGCGCGCGCGACTCCGCCTCACGATTGTAGGTCTGAACAACCCGCTGGGCCGTCTGTGCGACTGAGCCAATTAGCGCATTGCGGTTGTACTCGAACGAGCCGCCCACATCGCCAATCAGTCCCGAGCTATGCTCTGGCACGCGGTTGCGCTGTAAGTAATCCATGATCGATTGCCACAGGCGCAGATCTTTCTCAATAATCCAGTCGATAAGCTTCTGAACACGATCTTCGATCTGCTGTGGCACATCGCCCACAACCTCCTGCTCGAAGCGGTCGCGAATGCGGTCGCTGTTGCGCAACTCCCACACATTGCCGAGTCGCAGCGTTTCGTCGAAGAACGTCATGCCGCGCAGTTCAAAATCACTCAAAATCTTGTCAATATCGTTCAGATGATACGTGAAGTCAGACTGAATATCTTCCTTGAATGCGGCAAGCTGGCGCTCGATATTTTCAATCGTCAGGAAATCCTCCTGAAGTGTACCCAGCCGACCCTCAATCACCTTGAGGTATTTGTCCGTCAGGTGTTGCCCCACGCCGAGCGGCGACATGAGCTTGAGCCGGACGCGCTCTTCCTCATCCAGCGTTTCAAGAATGTAGCGCTCGACATCGTCGAAGCGGCTCTGCTGCCATATTTCGTCGCTCTGGCCATTTTGCTGGCCGGTGCGCGCCTGTTGCGCCCGCCGCGCCGAAACAGGAAACACCTCAGGCGTAAAGCCTAGTAAATCGCGGGCATTCTCACGAATAAACGTCACGACCTGCTCAGTCTCTTGCTCGTCCAACGTGTCTATTTTGTTGAGCACGATAACAATTTTCTTACCCCATTCCTGGATCATGTCCAGAAAGGCGCGCTCGCTTTCCGTAAACGGTCGATCTGCCGAAGTGACAAACAGTACTAAGTCGGAGCGCGGGATGAACTCGCGCGTCAACTCTTCGTGGCGACGGATCACGGCATTCGTGCCGGGCGTATCCACCACGGTAAGGGTCCGCAGCACATCGGCAGGAAACGTCATCTCCATCAAATATTCCTCATGGAGATGTTGTTCCGTCCGGTCGCCAAAGCGCAGCAGCAGAATGCGGTCCGTCGTCGGCGTGACGCCCTCAGGCACAATTTTTTCGCCCAGCAGCGCATTGATAAACGATGATTTGCCAGAGTTAAATTCGCCAGCAATCACCAGCATGAACAGTTCGCTGAGGTGCGTAATAATATCATTCAGCGTGCGCATGTCGTTCGGGGCGACATCCGCGCCGAAGTGCTGCAACGCATCGCGCAGGGCGTTCAGCGCCCGCTGCTCTTGCTCAAGCAGCGCTTCCTGGCGCTCTGACAACAGCTTTTGTTTATTTAAGAGCCCAAACACCGCGCCCCCTCTATCTGTATTCAATTGCAGAAGTGTATCAATACTAATAGCAGCATGTGTACCATCAAAATGGGGTGTTCGTCAACTGAGATGATTGCATAATAGTTAGGTTGTACGTGACAAAATTGTAGTCTGGAGCCGTGTCATGTGCCGTTTCCACGCGGTACATAGATGCGTGGATCGAAGCTTCCTGACCCCGACCGTCTGGATTGAGCCATGACGCTCCTTCAATCCACGCCCGATACGCGCGCTCATGCGCATAGTATCCCGTTAGCGATGCGCAGTTGCCAGCTCGTTCTCTGTCGTTTGGCGGGCCTGCTGGCGTGGCTTGTACACATTCTGGTAAATAAGAATGGGATAGCCGATCAGTGCGATCAGGGCAAACGAGAACCACTGAATTGTATACGACATGTGCGAGCCTGGCCCAAGATCCGTGGTGCGGCTGGGGAACGGCAGCGACGCCGGCACTTCGTCGTCCGGGCCGGTCGGCTGCACCTCGATGTACACCGGCACCAGTGGGTAGCCAGTCTGCTGCTGAATACGCGATGTTGTGACCTGGAACCACTCGTTCAGGCGCGGTCGGTCGGCGCTGAGCGGCGGGTCTTGCGGCCCGGTAGTATATTGCTGTTGCTGGCGGGCTACACCTTCCACCGTCACCACGCCGGTCGGCGGCGCATATTTGGTGTGGTCTTGCGACTCGGCCACTGTCAGCGGAATCCAACCGCGATCAACCAGCACAGCCTTGTCGCTGCCCTGAATGCGCAGTGGCGTCAGGACATGGTAGCCAGTCGCGCCAGCATATGAACGGTTGCGCAGAAAAATTTCTTGCGACGGGTCATACGTGCCGCGCACCGACACAAAGCGATAATCAAGTGCAGCGGCATCAGTATTTGAAGGGTCAAGCGCAACCGGTGGCGCAGACATTTGAGCATCTATTTTCGCGTTCAGCGCCAGCCGTTGATGGAGGCGGTTCCACTGCCACACACCAAGGCCACAGCATGTAACAACGACAAGCAGGACAAACAAGGTGATGAGCAGCCGCCATCCAGTGAAAAAGAGTTTAATCATAGAAGTGAACCATTCGCGATGCTTTTCACAAGAGCAGGCTATAGTGTACCACTCTGGCGCATGAGAAGCAATGATCAGGCGGTTGAATTGCGCATGCTTCTACAGTAGAATAGAGCGCAAGACAAGATACACAGGAGGCTACCATGCGGACATCTCTCTGGTTTGGCGCGTTAATTGGCTTAGGCGCGTGGGTGGTTGTGCTGCAGCGCAAGCTGAACGCGGCCCAGATGCGCGGTGACATGTATCGCGATATTTCAGCTCGGCTCGACCGGCGCGTCGCTGAGCTAACATCGCAGGAGCGCTAAGCGTGCAGCAACGTATCGGCATTATTGATCTTGGCTCAAACACCACGCGCCTGATTGTCATGAGCTACACGCCGCATCATTCATTCAAACTTGTGGATGAGGTGCGCGAAACGGTGCGGCTTGCGGAAGGCGCTGACACGGACGGAAGCTTGCAACCCGCGCCCATGGAGCGTGGCCTGGCGACCATGAAGCTGTTTCACAACTTTTGCGTTTCCACCGGTGTCGACATGATTGTGCCGACTGCAACCAGCGCGGTGCGCGAGGCGACCAACCGGGCCGAGTTCCTGGCGCGGGTTGAGCAGGAGGCCGGGTTGCAATTGCGGGTGCTTTCGGGTGCAGAGGAAGCGTACTACGGCTACCTGGGCGTGGTGAATTCGCTGGCGATCAACAATGCGTTTGTGGTCGACATTGGCGGCGGCAGCACTGAGCTGTCCATGCTTCGCGGGCGTGGCCTGGTGCGTTCGGCAAGCCAGCCAATTGGCGCGTTGCGTCTGTCGGACCGCTACGTCCATTCTGATCCAATTAGCAAAAAAGATTTCAAAGCGCTTGAGCAAGCGGTGGCCGAGCGCTTCGCTGACATGGAGTGGCTCCAGGAAGGCAGCGGCTCGACGCTAGCTGGCGTGGGCGGCACCGTTCGTACACTGGCGAAGATCGACCAGAAGGCACGCAATTATTCGCTCGACCGCGTTCATGCCTATACATTCACTCGCGAGCGACTGGACGAGATGGTGGATATGCTGCGCGATATGACTCTTGCGCAGCGCGAAGATGTGCCGGGATTGAGCAAGGATCGTGCTGATCTTATGCTGCCGGGCGCGCTGATCGTGCGCCAGGTGATGCAGCAGGGTGGCTTTGAGGAGATTACTGTGAGCGGTCATGGGGTGCGCGAAGGTTTATTCTATGAGCACTTCCTCGTAGGCGAGACGCCGCCGCTACTCCTCGACACGCGCGGTTTTAGCGTGCAAAATCTGGCGCGTGTGTACAACTACGAGACGATTCATGCCGCCAAAGTGCGCGAGCTTGCGCTGGTGCTGTTTGATCAGACCGAGCCGCTCCATGGCTATGGGAAGTGGGAGCGCGAGTTGCTCGGCTATGCGGCGTTGATTCATGACATCGGCGTGGCGGTTGGCTACTACGATCATCACAAGCATGGCGAATACCTGGTGCTGAACGCATCGCTGCAAGGCTTCAACCACCGCGAGATTGTGCTGCTGGCGCTGCTGGTGCGCTACCATCGTAAGGGCAGCGTAGGCACCAAGACATACAGCGATATTCTCGAAGATAGCGACGAGCAGCGCGTGGCGCGGCTGGCCTCGCTGCTGCGCATCGCAGAGTACCTGGAGCGGCGCAAGAGCCAGGTCGTGCAAGGTCTCCATGTCGAGATCGGCGACACAGTGCGGGTGGTCACGCAGACCAGCGATGACGCGTCGGTCGAGATCTGGGATGCGAACCGGCGGGCGGATCTGTTTGCGCAAGCGTTTGGGCGCGCAATTGAAATTGTGTGACAGATACGCGCTTGAGCCGATAGATTGCTGAGCGAAGGCAGGAGATGCGCATTTTTGATCATGCGCATCTCCTGCCTTTGTATTCTGTCCATGTTTCGAGCACGTAACTTTTACGCGTGAATAACGGTATATAGTATGAAAAGTTTGCTAATCGCGCTTGCACCTGCTCATTCATGCTTATGCATGAGCAATCTCAGGTCAGACATCATTGATGTGATAAGAAAAATATCTACTATTCAATGCGAGGGATGCAGTAAGATATTCATACATCGCGTATCAGGCGAAAATACTAACCAACAGTGCCCAAAACGGCACACCCACGTGACTCCCGTCACAGATACCAGGAAGCAACGGCTATGCAACCGACGATGCTCATTGTTGACGATCACCAAATCTATCGTTCGGCTCTATGCTCACTCATCCAGTCATGGTGGTCTGATGCTTTTATCGCGGAGGCAGCCAACGGCAGCGAAACACTGGAATTAATTACGCAGCACCGCTGGGATGTGATCATTCTTGACTACCAATTGCCCACCCTGAGTGGCGGAGAACTCGTCCGGCGGCTACGCGCGCGCATGAGTGCCTGTGGTCTGCCGTTTCCACCGCTCATCTTAATGTCAACGCAGCCAGATGTTATATGTTTTGTACGGGTTCTAGGGGCAGTGGGATTTTTACCGAAGCCTGTGGAGGCCGATGAACTTTACGCCATGGTTGCGCCATATGTATCTACGTCAAAAGAATCATTTCCATTTGATACGCTCCCACTGACAGATAGAGTAGTAGGCCAAGCAGCACCACAGAACTATCGGGCATCTTTCCAGGCACACGATGTCGTGAGCAAGCATTCCTCTGTCACGATGACAGTCAGTTCAGCACTGCATGCCACAAATACTGAACAGTTACAAGCTGCTATCCTCGAACTCTTTTACCAAAAAGTTGCTCGTTTTCCGCCGCCCTATGCGCCTGGCATAGCTATGGATTTGTTCAATCACTCATACCGTATCGGCGAGTATCTGGTGCAACTCGGCTATCTTACGCCAGGTCAACTCGCGCGTGCTTTGCGCATCTCTCAACATGAAGATAGCCGCGTACCGTTAGGTTTCACGCTCGTGAAGCAGAACCTCGTTCCATCAGACATGGTGTCCATGGTGTTGCTCCAACAGTTCCGTGATCGATTGAAGCGGGATGTTCGCACAGCTCCGCGGTTTCTTGGCGAACAGTTGCTTCTTCAGGCTAAACTTACGCCTGCCCAGCTTGGGTTGGCAGTTCAAGAGCAACTTGATAGCTACAAATATGGCCGATGGATGCGGCTGGGAGATGTGATTGTTCGCAAAGGTTGGCTTGATTCGGCCACTATCCGAGCGGTGGTATCTCTTGGGTGATCACTTATTCAAAGGCTCTCCGTCACACTCACGTGCCAACCGTTGCGCACCATGTTTGGAATATGTTAGTGCTCGGGATTGACAAGGTGCTGTTGCGCAACCGTGTGATTGTCGAGATCATCATCGCTCCATTGAGTCACATTTCGCATATCGCGCACCCGTCACCGCAGCCCCGTCAACGTTCATGTCAATTTCTGTATGGCGTGATTGTAGTTCTATCAGCAGCACCACAGGCCATTGTTACACCTTGACAGAACGCATGTCATTGAATCCATGGCTGGGATTACGAGGTAGGAAGCCGTGTGCTGATGCTGTACCTCCCCGCTGATCCGCAGCACACAATGCTTGATACCTTTGGCGTGCGCTGGTTCGCGTCGCTTGCGTTCGGCACCATGGGGATTGGATTCAATGATATGGGCATGCTGGCATTTATGCAGTTTAAGCCACTCCCGCGCCGAGTAATTGGGCAGGCCAAGCAGCGGCGGGCGCGGGTGTAGCGCTATCTTTCCTTATCGCCCCAGGTACATTCGGCAGCAGACGCGGTTAGGGTAGTGTCTTCACATAACTAGATAATGAGGGTAAAGTCGTTCTGACTGCTTAGGAAAGCATCAATTTCACTGTTCAGACTGTGGTAGTCATTGAGAATAGTCTCTTCCAGTAATTGTGAGCGTATTGCCTCCTTGCCATATAACAGAAAGGCTATTTCTGGCATAACATAACGGAGGAACGCTAACACTTGTGTCCAACTAATTGCTAGCGGGTTTTGCGTAATATAGACTTTGCCAGCATTGATAAGTGTAGCGATAGAGTGGGCAATTAAAAGTTGTCTCCGAAGTTTGAGCGAGGAACTCGCAGGTGTTGCTTCAGTTAAAGTTTCACCAGCACTCATTGAGTTGATGAAGTAGCCAAGTCTAACGATGATTTCCGTGATCATCACGGGAATCGAACTTGCCGTGAAATGGCGAAAATCGTAGCCACTGCGGTACATCTGCCTGGCAACCTCGCCAACAGTGTACTGATGATTGCCGATTGTTCCGAATTGGAGAAACAAGAGCAGGGGCATTAAAGGTGCCGGCAACCCTAAAGGCGTCGCAACATCTGAAGCTAAATGTCCGAACTGTGTTTTCAACGCTTCAAGGATACGAATGAGAAAGTACTCGCCTTGGAGCCGGGGATCAGCAACCTGCTGTATGATCAGATGACCGTCCTTGCTAATGGCACTGAATTCACCTCTCAGTATGTCACGGACGCCGAAGATGAAGCCCAGAAGTGGGTCATGCCCAAGTGACTGAAAGCGATGTGAGCCTGGCCCGAGACCAGCCACTTTTTCATCTAACTTGCTACTAGTGGTCGTCCACGGTGATTTTGATGTATCCTACTCCTCAGTATTTGGTGAGATAGAGGAGAGGGCAATGCGAAAGTTATACGTGGTCAACTTGACTGATGAAGAACACATAACACTACGTGAGCTTGTTCGCAAAGGCATGGCCTCAGCACGCAAAGTGACACGGGCTCATATCCTGCTTCAAGCCAATGATGGTGCGAGTGATCAAACCATTGCTGACACGCTGCATATTGGTCGGGCAACGGTTGAGCGTGTCCGTAAGCGCTTTGTTGAGGGTAATCTCGCACGGGCGCTCAATGATGCCAAACGTCCCGGTGCAAAGCGCAAGCTTGATGGCAAGCAAGAAGCGCTACTCGTTGCAACCGCTTGTTCCACGCCACCAGAAGGACGTGCTCGCTGGACCATGCAACTGCTTGCCGACAAGCTTGTTACCCTTACTGACCTTGAAGGCCTGAGTGATGAAACTGTGCGCCGCACGCTGAAAAAAACGCCCTCAAGCCCTGGCTTGTAGCCGCATGGTGCCTGCCTACGGTGAGTGCTGAGTTCGTCTGCCATATGGAGGACATCCTTGACCTCTATGCCGAGGAATATATGGCTGACTATCCGGTGGTCTGTTTTGACGAAAGCCCCTATCAACTCATCAGCGAGACCCGTCCTGCGGTTGAAGCAGAGCCAGGCCACGTCGAGCGGATGGATTACGAATACAAACGCGAAGGAACCTGTAATCTGTTTGTGGTGTTTCAACCTCTACAGAACTGGCGGCACGTGACCATCACAGCACAACGGACCAAGCAGGATTTTGCGCTACAAATGCGTGCGTTAGTTGACGTGCATTTTCCCAAAGCGATACTCATTAGCGTGGTGCTGGACAATCTGAACACGCACACGAAAGCTGCATTGTATGAAGCCTTCGAGCCACGTGAAGCGAAAAGGATTGCGGACAAACTTGAATTCCGCTATACCCCTAAGCACGGCAGTTGGCTGAACATGGCCGAATGTGAGTTTGCAGTCCTTTCACGCCAATGTCTCGACCGACGGCTGGCATCACAACACCTTGTCGCCCAAGAGGTTCTGGTGTGGGAGCACGCCCGCAATGATGCCAAAGGAACCGTCAATTGGCGCTTTACCACCGAAACTGCACGCAAGAAGCTGCGCCGCTTATATCCATCGCAATCATAGGGGTCAGCCACTAGTTGAGGGATCAAAAGGTACGCTATACATCTTTTCCATCTGCTTGATCTTGCTCTCTGGAAAGAGGTTATTTATCTTCTCCTTCATCACATTGGATAACCAACCGCCTTCCGATCCCTCACCGCCGAGAAATCCGGGATGCGCAGGTATGCCCACTAATAAGACATCTAGCGCTCCTGCAATGACACCGGCCGCAATCGAAAGGGCAAAATCAAATCGATTGAGCGAGTCGAACCAGCTTAGTTCACTGCCGATTGCAGCATGCTTCTTCAGAACAGTGTCAATTTCTCTAGGAGTAAGCAATGCAGTAAATTCAATTTGTTCTGGAGTAGACTGCTGTGCCTCAGCAAGAATTTCCTTCCAACTCTGTGCCTTAATACCAAATGGTATCTTCGCAGACTGTCCGGTTTGCCGTTTTGAGTTCTCGGGAAGCGCGTACCCGAGCGATGCAAGCAGCTCTTCTGAACTATTCAAGGCAGCAGATAGTGTCTCCGCCCGCTCAGATTCACTGCGAGAAACACTATCCAGCAGTTGCTGGTGATACAGAGCAACCCTGACTCCGTCATCTATGTAAGAATGATTGTTACTCGGGTCTTTAGTCATGCCGCATGGGTTCCAAGATCATGCTTCAGGTCGGTGATTGCCGCCTGCAATAGCGTATTTAGTCTGGTGAGATATTCAACTCGTTCTTGATTCTGTTGGGAGGTCTTGCTCAGTTCGCTGATGATGGCGTTGTGCTTACACAGAATTGCTTGCAGAAGCATTTCCTTTTTTTTCTGTAGCTTTTGATGATTATAGTTTGCTGTAATTGCATATCCTGCAACACCTAACAGCACTGCCGGAGCGGCAAGCACAGCTATCCCTAAAACCATGCCACCGCCAACAATAGCGCCGGCCGCAGCAAGACCGGAAGTAATGCCAGCAGCGGAAAGACCGACAACAGAGCCGCCAAAATACAGACCGGCAAATCCGAGAGCAGCTCCAGCGCCAATGCCACCGGCTGCTGTAAGAGCCTCATTGATCTGTATGTCATCTGATGTAATACGAGACGGATCAGCAATCGCAGAACCTGCTTCTGTGACTAACCTTTCGATTGGCTTGAGTGCGTCAATGTTCGTATAAATCGGGTTCTGTGACATGTCTGTGTTTGTCCTTTTAAGTATGGTTAATGCTCTATTCAAGTGGTCTTCTTGCGAACCTGTTGGAGTGAAGTAACGGCGAGCTTGTAAGTCGTTCACTCCGAATGTTTTGTAGCTCATTAGTTAGAATAGAGCATTTCTGTGTGATTGAGAAGACAATCATAAGTACCCATGCCGTTTGGTACTGTTTGACGTTGGCTACATTATCGCAACGCATAATGATAAGTCATGCAACAGAGTTAGGACTTACGCAGGTGAGCCATTGTCATGGTGAGCGCAGCGAACCATCTCAATGATTCTGCAATGAGATGCTTCACGTCGTTCAGCATGACATAGCGTTGCAAAGGCATGTGGTATCAACTGCGTAACTCCTAATGGTATTATATGAATTCGGATTGAATATTGTGCATAGATTCGGTATGCTTCTGTCAGTCATTGAACTGATAGGAGAGTCGCCTATGCGCAAGCCACTTCCACCTATTGCGGAGACGGTCGATGAGCTCAAACTCCGTCTGCACCAGGAGCGGAACGTCCACAAACGGCAGCGGCTCCAAATGCTCTATCTGCTGGCCAGTGGCCAAGCGCACGAGCGCCAGGACGTGGCAGCCTTGCTCGGTGTCCATCGCAACACCATCGGTCGCTGGCTGGCCATTTATGCCGTCGGCGGGTTGGAGGCCTTGCTCGACACCTACGTCGCTAGCGGCAAACCGCTTTCCTTGTCCCCTGACGTCCTCGCCAGTCTTGAGCAGGCGCTCCGCCAACCTGCTGGATTTGCCTCCTATGAAGCGTTACGTCAGTGGCTGCGTCAAACGCATCAGCTCGATGTCAAGTACAAAACGCTCTATACGATCGTGCGCACGCGCTGCAAGGCCAGACTCAAAGTGCCACGACCCAGCCACACACAAAAACCCTGATCGGCTCGCGGCCTTTCAGACCGAGTGCCACTCCCATTTGCAAGCGGCCATTCCTGCCACGAATGCGCGACCCGTGCGGGTCTTCAGTCAGGATGAGAGCCGCTTTGGCCTGCTGACTATCCGTCGCCGTCGGCTGACGGCACGTGGCGTGCAGCCGGTCGGCACCGTCCAGCACGTCTTTGAGTGGTTCTACGTCTATGGTGCCGTGGCACCCACAAGTGGCGAACACTTCTTTCTGGAATTGCCCTACTTGAATGCCGATAATTTCCAGATCTTTGTCGACGCCTTCGCACAGGCGTATCGAGACAGTCTCAACATCCTGCTCCTGGACAACAGTGGCGCGCATAGGGCCGAGCGCCTGAAGCTGCCGGACAATGTGCGCTTGGTCTTTTTACCACCCTATTGTCCCGAATTGAATCCGATCGAGCGCCTGTGGCGCGATCTCAAAGATGATCTGGCCTGGCAGCAGTTCACCGACGTGACGCTCCAGCGCGAGGCGGTCGCCGATTTGCTTCGTGCCTATGATGCATCGACCATTCAATCGCTCACCAACTACACGTATCTAGGAGAAGCGATTAATGCACTATGTTCATAGCGAAATCATATTACATTCCCCAGTTAGACCATTCCCTAGGCTTATCCAACAAAAAAAAGAGCACAGCGACCGCAATCGCTGTGCCCTCTGCGCATGTCGGCGCGCTTAGTCCGCCGCGACTCCCGCCACGTCGCTCTCAGCACGGTCGCGGGCCGAGCCAATCGAGAAGTATTTAGCTTCCGGGTGGTGGATGACGATTGCCGCCGTCGATTGCTCCGGCACAAGCTGAAACGCCTCGGTCAACTCCACGTCGATCTTCTCGGCTGGCAGAATCTGGAACAGCTTGGTATGCTCGTCCAACTCCGGACAGGCCGGGTAGCCCCACGAATAGCGCTTGCCCTGCTCGCCCTTCAGCCCCAGCCCCTGCCGCACGATCCGGTTGGTGTACTCCGCCAGCGCCTCGGCCAGCGACACACTTAGACCATGAATGAAGTAGGAACGGCTGTAGTCGCCCTGCTTCTGTAGCTCCTCAGTCAAATCATCCACAGTGCGGCCCATGGTGACGATCTGGAACGCCACCACGTCGAATTCGCCGCTGTCCACCGAGCGGAAGTAGTCGGCAAGACACAGCCGCTCGCGCTCGGGCTGGCGTGGGAACACGAAGCGCGTGAGTTCCCTGGTACGATCTTTCGGATCGTAGACAATCAACTCGTTGCCAGCGCTCTGTACCGGGAAGTAACCATAGACCACCTTCGGCTCTAGCCAGCCGTCGCGCTCGGCCTCGCGCACCAGGTCGCGCACCTTCAGGTCGAACTCGGCCTTGAGCCGCTCCCACTCCGCGCCTTTGGCGTTCTTTGCACCCCATTGCAAGCGGTACAGCGCGTTGCGGTCGAGGCAGTCTACGACGTCCTGCAACTTGATGCGCGTGGCGACCTGCGCGCCCCAGAACGGCGGCGTTGGCACATGCACGTCCTGCCGCACGTTCGAGCGAGCGGTGTCGTTCGCGGTTGCTTTGCCCAGATCAGATAGCGCCACGCGCCCGCGCGCCTTCTGGGACAGCACGCCCGCTGCGTCATGCTTGGTCTGCTCCACGAATGCCGTGCGAACCTCTGTATCGGACAGCTTGTCCATGGTTTCCAAGCCCTCAAAGGCGTCCTTGCAGTAGAACACACCTGCCTCGTACGGCTCCTCGTCGGCCACGAACGAAATGCGCTGGCCGTATTGCTTGTTGATCGCCGCGCCGCCGACCAGCACCGGGAACGACAAACCGCGTTTGTGCAACTCCTGCACGCACAGCGGCATCTGCTTCGATGTCGAGACCAGCAGCGCCGACAGACCGATCGCGTCCGCGCCGACCTCGACCGCCTTTTCGATGATCGTGTTGATCGGCACCTGCTTGCCGAGGTCATACACCGTGTAGCCATTATTCGACAAAATCGTATTGACCAGATTCTTGCCGATGTCATGCACGTCGCCGTAGACCGTCGCCAGCACCACCTTGCCCTTGGTCGTGCCTTCCAGCTTGTCGAGGTACTGCTCCAGATGCGCAACCGCCTTCTTCATGACCTCGGCGCTTTGCAGCACGAACGGCAGGATCAACTGGCCGGAGCCGAACAGGTCGCCGACTTCCTTCATGGCTGGCAGCAGCACGCTGTTGAGCACATCGACGGCTGCGTCGCCCTGCGGCGTGGCCTGCGTTGCTTCGTCGACCTGCTGTGAGGCCTCGTCACCCAGCGCCATGCCGCGCGCCTGGAGCCGATTACTCACCGCCTCGTCAATGTCAGCTTCAATCGCTTCCTTCTTGCGATGCACAATCTTCCAGTGCGTGCGCTGCTCCACGGTCATGCCTTCAGTTGGATCAACTCTGGTGTCGGTTTCGGCTGCCTCGGTTTCCTCATAGAACTGAATGAAGCGTGCCAGCGCGTCTTCACGGCGGTTGAAGATCAAATCTTCGCAGATTTCGACTTGCTCGGCCGGAATTTCGGCATACGGCATCACATGGGCGGGATTGATAATCGCGCTGTCCAGCCCGGCCTCGGCGGCATGCTTGAGGAATACCGAGTTGAGCGCGGCGCGGGCGTGCGGCTTCACGCCGAAGCTCAGGTTCGACACGCCTAGGGTTGTGAAGCAGCCCGGCACATGCTCCTTGACCAGCCGGATGCCGTCGAGCGTCTCAATCGCCGCACGGCGCAACTCCTCCTGCCCGGTCGTGATTGGGAAGGTCAACACGTCGTAGATCAGCGCTTCATTCGGTACGCCATACTCATCATTAGCAATCTGCGCGATCCGCTTGGCAATTGCCAACTTGCGCTCGGCAGTGTGCGCCATGCCTTCTTCGTCAATCGTCATGGCGACGGTCGCCGCGCCGTAGCGTGCCACCAGCGGCATGGTGCGATCGAGTTTATCGCCGCGCCCGCCTTCGAGTGACAGCGAATTGACGATCGCGCGGCCCGGATACGTTTCCAGCGCGGCCTTCAGCACGTCCGCCTCAGTTGTGTCGATCACCAGCGGCAGTTCGATGTTCATGGTCAACTTCTTGAGCAGTGTGACCATCTGCTCCTTCTCGTCGGGGCGCTCGGTCATGGCCACGCACACATCGAGCGCATGCGCGCCGCTGTCCACCTGATCGCGCGCGACTTCCAGCACGCCATCATAATCATCGTTGAGCAGCAGCCGCTTGACCTTGCGCGAGCCAAGCGTGTTGACGCGCTCACCGATCAGCATGAGCGTAATATCCTGGTGCAGCGCGGCGGCCTTGATGCCCGACGACACACTCGGAATGTACTCCACATCGCGCTCGGCATGAGCGGGCTCTGCGCCGATTGCGCCCCGCAGTTTGCTGATGTGCGCGGGCCGCGTGCCGCAGCACCCGCCGACCACGTTCACACCGTACTCACGCACGAACTCGCCAAGAATACGGGCGAACGGCTCCGGCTCCATCGGATAGACCGTCTCGCCATCCACTTCGAGCGGCAGGCCGGCGTTGGGAATACAGGAAATCAGTTTGCGCGAATGCTTGCACAGGTACTGGATTGCCTCGCGCATGTGCTCCGGCCCAGTCGAGCAGTTCAGGCCGATGACGTCGACCGGCATGGCCTCCAGTGTCGCAATCACGGCTGGGATTTCGGTGCCGAGCAGCATCTTACCGGAAAGATCAAGGAAGACCTGGGCCTGCACCGCCACATCACTGCCGGTCTCCTGCCTGGCGCGTCGGATGCCGTCGAGCGCAGCCTTGACTTCTAAGATATCCACACTGGTCTCGACTAGCAACACATCCACGCCGCCCTCGATCAGCGCCACGGCCTGTTCGCGGAAAATCTCCGACAACTCGTCGAAGGTGATGTCCGACAGCGCCGGATCATTCGACGACGGCAGCTTGCCGGTCGGTCCCATCGAGCCGCACACGTAGCGCGGGCGACCATCCTGCGCCTCGAAGCAGTCAGCTACGCGGCGGGCAAGTTGCGCGGCAGTGCGATTGATCTCGGCAGTGCGGTCGGCTAAGCCCCATTCTTCCAGGCGCAGGCGTGTGGACTGGAACGTATTCGTCTCCAGCACGTCACAGCCCGCTTCCATGAACGAGGTGTGAATCTGCTCGATCACGTCAGGACGGGTGATGACCAGGAAGTCGCGGTTGCCGTTCGTCTGCTCACCGCCGTAGTCTTCAGCGATCAGGTCGAATGTATCAATGCTGGTGCCCATCGCGCCGTCGAAGATCAACACGCGCTGGGCGAGGGATTCGAGATAAGTTGATTTCGTCACGTATGCCTCTTTAGTTATGAAAATGTCGCCACTGGTACTTGTTCCATCCGTACCGGCGTTTCTTGGTTAGTTGCAAGCGCATCAACACGCTTCAACAGTGAAGAATGGTAGTAGCGATTGCCGCATGTGTCGCAAATACCAACCGGCACGTTTTCAAGGATGACAAAGCTGTAACGGTGCTTGAACACTTCCCGCTCGACAACATGCTCTCGCACTATCCCATCACAGCACTCGCATTTGTAGCCGTACATATGCGCCACCTTCAAGTATACTAGTCTACAGCATAGACTGTAATGATAAGGAATGTTCCTGTCTCCTTAAAACGTCCGACAACCCCAACGCGTACCATTGCATCTGCTGAGTCTCCGATGATCGTGTACCGTGGGCCGCGCGCATCATCATGCTCGGTTTTCGAGATGCTGCCTGCCAAAACAGAGTGCTCGACATCATAGATGCTCAGATTATCCTCAGCCATTTCATCATTTGCGTGCTTAGTGATATCATAATTGCTAGAGCGAATGGCCTCTCGGATTCGTTCGAGGATGTTTTGTGGCATGATAGCATCCCAGTGGGTTGACAGCCATCATCAATCAAACACTGCCTCCCAGCACGCGCTCTGCCAGCAGCGAAACGCATCGGGAATCCAGTGACCATGACCAGGCGATAGCGGCGGCAGCGCATCCTCGGCGTACCAGCCAACGTCTAGCGTCTCATGTGTGACTACCGGCTGTTGCTCGGCATCGCGCACTCGGCACAGAAACACGAAATGATACATGTGGCCGTTGGTGGGCATGCCAACAACGCGCGAGTCGTACACGCCGACCAGACGAAGCGCCTCGACCGCCAGACCAGTTTCTTCCCACGCTTCGCGGCAGGCAGCCTCAGCTGCTGTCTCCCCAACCTCGTACCCACCGCCGGGTATGGCCCAGAGCTTATTATCAGCCCGTTGAATCAGCAATATCTCGCCGCGCTCATTGAACACTGCCGCGTTTCCTCCGACATACGGCGCTATATGCGTCAGTTCGCCGCGATACAGTTGCTCGATCTCGTCGGCATGGCGCGTGTCCTGCACGGCGAACAGTTCGGCAGCGATGCGATGGATGCGCCCGTAGCGATGCACCTGGTACGGATTATTCGCTTCCCAACGCATGCCTTCATTGGCAATTGCGTGTAGTTCGTCGGCCCACAGCCGCAGTTGTTGATTGAAATCAAGCTCGTTCATAAAAAAAGACCCCACGACGAGCGTGAGGTTTTCATGACACATCGCGCCCCATCTTCCAGCTTACGCTGCCGGATTTGCCACCCTTCCGATTGCAGATTGGAGATCGCGGATTGCAGATTGCACTGTGCTAATCTACAATCTAAAATCTGCAATGTGCTCGGTGGGTTGGCGGGGCTTCATCGGGCCGGTCCCTCTGCCCCTCTGGATGAGCTTTATTTGATTATCATGAAGTATAGCACGGCGAATAAGTGCCGTCAATACGCGCGAATTACCACCAGAACGCGCGGCCCTTCAGCATGGCACGAATCTGATCGGTGATCTGGTCGGGGCGAATGGGCTTGCTGATGAAGCTATCGAAGCCGGCCTCCTTGGCGCGCAGCCGCATCTCGCCCATGATGTTAGCCGTGATAGCCGCGACATGCGCGGTAGCGACCTTGGGATGCTGGCGAATGCGCTTCAGCAGCGCAAAGCCGTCTTCGCCGGGCAGCCCAATATCGAGCAGAATCAAGTTTACCTCGGGCAGCACGTCGAGCAGCGGCATGATTTTAGCCCCGCTGCTACGATGGTATACATTCCTGAAACCGGCGTGCTTCAATAGTTCTTCAACGACAAGGTACGAGTTTGGATCGTCCTCGATAAGAATAATGTATGCATGCTCTGGCTCCAGAGTTTCGCGTTCCACAGCAGTCACAGATATTCCCTTTTGCTATGAAGGAATTGTTTCAACAGCAATGCGTGGCTCAAGAACTGATGGAATCCCATTTTTGGAAGGTGTGCTGATGATCGGTTTGGACGCTACAGGCAATGTGAAACGAAATGTTGAGCCTTGTCCGACCACGCTTGCCACGGTTAACGTGCCATGGTGTAACTCGACCAGACGCTTGCTAATCGGCAAGCCAAGACCAGTGCCGCCGTGCTGGCGTGACAGCGTCTCGTCAGCTTGGCGATATTCCTCGAAAATGAGCGACATGTGTTCAGGCGCAATGCCGATACCTGTGTCCTGCACCTCGATGACAACGTGGGCGGGAACGGTGCTGTTGCCGGCGCTCATGCCGGTAAGTGCCTGTGGATATGCCCGCAGTGTGATGTTGCCTTGCTCCGTAAATTTCACAGCGTTTGACAGCAAGTTGAGCAGCACCTGCGCCACGCGCAGCCGATCGCATAGCACCAACGGCAGATTCGGTGCGAGCGCCTGCCGCAACTCCACCGGCTTGTTGCCAAGCAAACTGGTAGTGGTCAACAGTACATCATGGATGAGCGGCTCCAGCGGTGTTGGCTCCCAGTTCAGCTCCAGGCGTCCAGCTTCTAGCTTGGCATTGTCCAGAATATCATTCAACAGCTTCAGCAGATGTTCGCCTGAGTCATAGATGCGCTGCATATGATCGTGCTGTTCTTCGTTCAGCGGCCCTTTCAGTTGCTGCTTGAGAATGTACGAAAAGCCGATAATTGCGTTCAACGGCGTGCGTAGTTCGTGGCTCATGTTGGCGACGAACTGTGATTTTAAGCGGTTTGCTTCTTCGGCGGCGGCCCATGCGCGCTGCAACTCATCATTCGAGGTCAGCAATTCTGCATTGAGATAATTCTTCTCATGCACCGTGCGCTGCAGCCGCTGCTCGCTCTCGAACAACTGTGACTCGCGCCGCTCGACCTGCCGGTAGCTGAACATGGCCCATTCGGCGGCGGTATAGAAGCTGCGCGCCGAGATGAGCGTGATCGCCGCAGTGCTATAGCTCAGCAGCACCATGAAGATAAAGGGCGCTTCTAAAAGTTGTGCGACCAGGCCAGCTACAGATGCAGCAATGGCGAGCAGCAATGCCGCGCCGGTCGCCGCAAGAAAGCCCGATGTTGGGCGCAATAGTGTGCTTGCAACGCCAACGATAAGCGGTGTACAGAACAAGTACACATTGCGGCTCACGCCGTATACGCTGATGGTCAACGCGATGGTGAAAATGGCACCGCTCATGAAGGCCATAACTGCCCAGCGATACGCGCCCCGCGCATGCAATTGGCGTGTCAGCCACCATGTCCCAAGCAGCATCCATCCAACGCCAAGCAACAAGCCGTATGCAGGCTGCATCATCAGCAGCAGTTCGATCATCCCCAGGAAAACGCATACGCTACCAACGAGCAGCATGCCACCAAGCAGCGCCATAAGTGCGTCGTCGCGGAGCGATTGTGTAAATGCTTCTTCTTCCGAGCGCAATGGTTGTTGATTGTCCATGGTTTGTCAAGGGTCCATGGATGGATTGATGGTACACTTCGACCCTGTACACCCATTATATGAAGCCACTTACAAAGGATCAATAAAGAAAAGGTGACAATCCTATTACGTTTGCTTCATTTACTGTATAGGCACACATCCTGCTGCATAGAATTGGCAGTTGTTTTTGCGAAAGGAGTTTGCTCATGAGCGACCAAGATTTTATACCTGGTGATCAATTTCCTAAGGAATATCGTGATGATATGAATCCGCACCCGCTTGCAGGGCAGAATAACATGGCGGCTGATCAGAGGGAGAAAAATGCTCCCACGGCCTACGATGTGAAGGATGTTCACCGCCAATTCAGCGGTTTTACTGATGACGAACTGAAGCAGATTCCGGTGCTGCCGACTGGCATGCGGCTAGAGCAGGGCGCAACCTACGTTGACTTGCAGGACGAGCAACTGAAGGAGTTCACGGCGCGCGGCGACATGGCTGCTGAATCAGGGCATTATTACGTGCCGAAGAGCGAGGTTGATTATCCATTGTGGAATCGTTTGATTGGCATTGCTAACCCGGAACGGCTTGATGAAGCCGATGAGCGGTAAGAAATAAAAAGTAAGAAGTAAGAATGCTTTACTGGATTCTTACTTCTTACTTCCTCCTTCTTACTTCTTATAGAGAACTCAAGTAAACCTTGGACAAACGAGGTTCCAACCGTACTGGTCAAGAAACGAACTGCGAAAGGTGGTGTTCGTCACATACGCGTTGAAACGAGCCGCCAACCCACTCAAGCGAGATTGTGTGTGATTATGGCTGATGGCACGTCGGGCCGCCTTCCACACATGTTCTTGCGGGTTGAGGTCGGGCGAGGCTGTGGGAAATACGACGAGGTGAAGGCGTGGATTGGCCGCCAGTACATCTCGTATCCCAACACCGCGATGCCACGGTGCTCGATCCCACAGCAATAGAATCGGCACTTCCGGGTACTGTGCAAGGATAGTCGTCAAATGGGCTGCGGTTGCTTGAGCATTCATTGTTTCAACCTGTGTGACGATCTTCCAGTCTTAAGGTCAATCGTGCCATAGAAACTGGTCTTGCTCCTACCAGCATCGAGACGCACAATGAGTGGCTGCCCGCGTGGCCCCCATACTGCCGTTGTGGTGGCTTGCACATACAGCGATGCTTCGTCCATCGCCAAGACCACTGTTTGTGGTGCTTGTTGTGCCGTGTCAATCAGTTTTTTTCAAGCTCAGCCTCGAACTGAGCAACCGCAGCTTCGTTGCGCGATTTGAACACTTTGGTGGGCTGGTGATAGCTGAACGCACAACGGGCGAACAAGCTGTCGTACGAGACACTACTTTGATAGGTCACGCCGTATCACTCCTTAACCGCTCGACGCAGGTCTTCCACAGTCCAGGCGTACCCATCTTCGCTTGCTGTTTGTGGACCAAAGAGCGAACGGGGCGTGTACAAGCGCAGCTTGTTGCTCAAATCCTGAACCTGCTCAGGTGTGAGTTTTGCGCTGTTACCACCCAGCCGATGGTCGGCGAGAGCGGCAGCACCACCATCACGGTAGGCCCTGCACCATTCCATCAAGCTCGAACGGGCAGCGCCGGTAATCTCATTGATTTGGTCTGTCGAATAGCCCAAGCCGTAGAGGCGAACCGCTTGGAGGCGCGTACGATACAACCCGTCATCGGTGGCTTGATAAGCCGCCAGCAGCGCACGAGCAGCCGCTTCTGTAAGTGTAAATTTGCGTTGTGCCATACGCGCCATTGTACGCCATTTATCTGAGTTCTCTATTAGGAATGTCCTTCCGACGGATGCGCGTGGCCCGGCACCTCTTCGCCACCACCGCTCGCCTCTCCGCCGCGTCCCAGCAGCGCCATTGCGCGCTTCACTGCATTCTCCACGGTGAGGCCGTAGTGCTTGTAGACTTCCTTGTACGGTGCCGACGCGCCAAACGTGTCGACGCTCATGATATCGCCCTCGTCGCCGACCCAGCGACGCCAGCCCTGTGCCACGCCCGCTTCAATTGAGAGCCGCTTGCGCACGCTCGGCGGCAGCACCTGATCGCGATACTCGCGTGGCTGCTCTTCGAACAATTCCCAGCTTGGGAAGCTGACCACTCGCGCCTTGACGCCATGCTCCGTAAGCTCGCCATGCGCTTCAACAGCAATTGATACTTCCGAGCCAGTCGCCAACAGAATGACTTCCGGCGCGCCACCGTCGGTATCGATGAGCGTGTAAGCACCCTTGCGAACATTATCGGCTGAGTTGACTTTGCGCTGGTCGAGAACCGGCAGCTTCTGGCGGCTAAAAACCAGCGCGGTCGGGCCGTCGCTGCGCTCCATGGCGACTTTCCACGCCGTGATGCTTTCGTTAGCGTCTGCCGGACGGATGAACACCAGATTGGGAATGGCGCGCAAGGCGGCGAAATGCTCCACCGGCTGGTGGGTCGGGCCGTCCTCGCCCAGACCAATACTGTCGTGCGTGAACACGTAGATCACTGGTGCTTCCGACAGCGCCGCCAGCCGAATCGCGCCGCGCATGTAGTCGGAAAAGGTCAGGAACGTGCCGCCGTAGGGCCGAATGATGCCATGCTTGGCCATGCCGTTCATCGCCGCGGCCATGCCATGCTCGCGCACGCCGAACCAGATGTTACGCTGCTCGTACTGGCCTGGCTGGAACGCAAGCTCTGCCTTCAACGGCATCTCGTTTGAACTTGCCAGGTCAGCGGAACCACCGAACAACCATGGCACCTTCTCTGAAATAGCCGCAAGCGCCTTACCAGATGCCTGCCGGGTCGCCAGGTCGCCATCGCCGGGCGTGAAGCTTGGCAAGTTAGCGTCCCAGCCATCGGGCAGTTGGTGAGCGTGAGCTTGCTGCAACTGCTTGGCTTCCTTCGGGTACGCTTTGGCGTAGGCATCGAAGCGGCGCTGCCATTCTGCTTCCGTGTCCGCGCCACGCGCTCCCACTGTGCGCATGTGTTCCTGCACCTCGCCCGGCACCAAGAACGGCTGATCAGTCGGCCAGCCAAGAAATTCCTTGGTCTTGCGCACATTCTCCTCGCCCAGCGGGTTCCCATGGACCTTGTTGGTGCCTTCCTGTGGGCTGCCGTAGCCGATAATGGTGCGGACGCTGATCAGCGACGGGCGATTCGTCTCGTCCTGCGCGGCGCGAATGGCCTGCTCGATTGCGTTCAGGTCGTTGCCGTCCTCAACGCGTTGTGTGTGCCAGTCATAGGCATCGAAGCGCTCCAGTACATTTTCGGTGAACGAAAGATCGGTGCGCCCATCGAGCGAGATGTTGTTGTCGTCGTACAGATAGATCAGCTTGCCGAGCTTGAGATGGCCCGCCAGCGAAGCCGCCTCGGACGCCACGCCCTCCATGAGGTCGCCGTCGCTGACGATTGCGTAGGTGTAATGGTCGATCACGCTGTGGTCAGGCCGGTTGTACATCGCCGCCAGGTGCGCCTCAGCCATTGCCATGCCGACGCCATTTCCGAAGCCCTGCCCCAGCGGGCCAGTCGTCACTTCCACACCGGGCGTCAGGCCCGCTTCCGGGTGGCCGGGTGTCTTTGACCCCCATTGTCGAAAGTTTTTAATTTCGTCCAACGATAGACCGTAGCCCGTCAGATAGAGCAGGCTGTACAGCAGCATCGAGCCATGCCCGGCCGACAGAACGAAGCGATCACGGTTCAGCCAGTTGGGATCCTGGGCGTTGAAGCGTAAAAAGCGCGACCACAGCACGTACGCCATCGGCGCAGCGCCGAGTGGCAACCCAGGATGGCCGGAACTTGCCTTTTGAACCGCATCAATAGACAGCGTGCGAATCGTGTTGATGGATAACTGGTCAAGATTTGTGTAGCTCATCGTACATGCCGGATTGTACATTGAACCAGCGGCTATGCCGCAAGCATTCAACCCACGCCCCGGTTCTCCTTTCTGCTATGAGCCGTTCCAAACAATATACACGCGCGGTGAACCACCGCAAGGTCGCACTATCGGAATATCTTCGTAACCTGATTATTTACACAATAATTGCCACGAGTATAGCACGAATGATATAACTCTGATGCAATGCTGAAAAATGTTGTGGCAGGAGATACTGATAGTATGGACGTTTCTTGAACAAATTACTATTTCTTAACCAAAGTGCTTCTTGAAACACGCGTTCATGTGTGGTATAGTAACTTTGCATAATGCCCTGTAAAGTGTAAACAGAAAGCCGGTAGGAAGTGAACGAACCTGTAAACCTACTGACGCCCGTTAATCGGAAACAACGGGCAGTTGCTTACGGTCAGTCACCGCGATCCTCTGCGACTGAGCGACACCCCTCCACCGACGCCCCCCCCACAGAAGCCACGCAACATGAATATGTACCCGCCGCTGTCCACACCTCAAGCATTCAATCGGATGATGATCATGATGCTGATATTGACGCACAGCTTGATCATGAGGGCGTCGCTGTTGATGATCCGGTACGTATGTACCTGCGCGACATTGGGCGCGTGCGGCTGCTGACTGGGCCAGAAGAGCTTCGGCTGGCCCAGCAGATAGACCGCGGGCAGCGCTCGGCTGACAGCCTGCGCCACAACGATCTCTCGCTTGCCGAGCGGCATATGCTGCAACAGTGGGAGTACGAGGGCGAACTTGCGCGCAGCCATCTCATTCAGGCCAATTTACGGCTTGTCGTCAGCATTGCCAAAAAGTACCTGGGTCATGGCATGTCGTTTCTGGATTTGATTCAAGAAGGCAACATTGGCCTGATGCGGGCGACCCAGAAGTTTGACCATCACAAAGGCTACAAGTTTTCCACTTATGCGACATGGTGGATTCGGCAGGCGATCACCCGCTCGATCGCCGATCAGAGCCGCACCATTCGGTTGCCCGTCCATGTAGGCGACACAATCAATCGCATCAAGCGTACGGCAAATGAATTGCAGCAACGGCATGGCCGTGATCCGTCAGCTGATGAGATCGCAACCATGCTCGACATTCCGGTAGAAAAGGTGCGCCGCGCGCTCGACGCATCACGTCAGACGGTGTCGCTGGAGTCGCCGGTTGGCGCTGAAGGCGATGCAGTGCTCGGCGATTTTATTGAGGACACCCACAGCACTGCGCCAGCTGAGAACGCGGCTCAGTTGCTGCTCCGTGAGCAGCTTGATTCTGCGCTTGCCAAGCTGCCGGAGCGCGAACGCGTGATTATTCAACTGCGCTATGGCCTGAAAGATGGTCGCTACCGCACGCTTGAGGAGGTCGGGCGCGAGTTCGGCATCACCCGCGAGCGCATTCGTCAGATCGAGGCCAAGGCGCTCCGCAAGTTGCGCCACCCGCATTACGCGCGCGCGTTGCGTCGCTATCTGGAGTAAACGACCGATTTTCGCTTTGTATTCACTGAAAGTGCGGCAGCTATGCTGTCGCACTTTTTTGTTGCATGCATTCTTCAACAACAATATTGTTGCTGAAGCGTACCTAAAAAGCTGACATGGGCAGAACGATTCATGCTAAGCTTTTTGTGGTACTATCAACACAATTGTAGGAGCATCCATGCAGCGCATTCTCCCCTCTCTTCACAATTGGCGGACCGTAGTCGCGGTTCTGCTTGTTCTCATGGCCGTAGGCGTTTTGTTTTCGCGCTTCGCTTTGCAGCCGGTCCCGTCCATGACAGAAGCAACCGTGCTTCAACCAACAATCGAACGCGAGGAATTGCTTGATGGCGGTGATACTGCCGCGCAGTTGGAGGCGCAGGTTCCTGCAACAGAGGCGCAAGCGCCCGTCGTTTCTACGCCGGTGCAAGCGACCATGGTGGTGTACGTCACCGGAGCGGTTCGCGCGCCCGACGTGTACACGCTGCCTGCCGAAGCACGCGTGAAGGACCTGGTCATGGCGGCCGGCGGGCTTACCGTCGACGCCGACAGCGAACACATCAATCTCGCAGAGCATCTCAAAGATGCTGAACACGTCCATGTGCCGCGTCAGGGTGAAGCAATAACTCCTGTTGCTGCAGATGCGCCGCACGGCACGAATGTTGCGACCGAAACAGGAGTAGAGGATAAACCAATCAACATCAACACCGCCAGCGTCGCGGAGCTTGATACACTGCCAGGTATTGGTCCGGCGTTCGCGCAGCGGATTGTTGACTATCGGATGGCGAATGGGCCATTTGCGTCAATCAACGATCTCACGAACGTCAAAGGGATTGGCCCAACACTGCTCGAACAGATTGCGCCGAAGATCAACACCGGAACACCATGATGGGAGAGGTGTATGCGAAAGACGAAAATTGTTGCCACGCTTGGCCCCGCAAGCAACACTCCAGAAATCATTGTCAAACTGCTGCAAGCAGGCATGGATGTTGCGCGGCTGAATTTTTCTCACGGCACGCATGAAGAGCATGCCAAGCGCATCATCATGCTGCGCGAGGCTGCGGACAAGGTGGGCCAGCCGCTGGCAATTCTGTTGGATCTGCAAGGCCCCAAAATTCGCACCGGCAACCTCGAAAATGGCGGGCCGGTGCATTTGATTCCCGGTCAGCGCTTCGACATCACCACGCATGAGATTGTCGGCACACCCTTGCGCGTCAGCACCACCTACACCGAACTTCCGCATGATGTGCGTCCTGGCGATCGTATTCTGCTCTCCGATGGCTTGATTGAACTGTGCGTGATTGAATCGACCGCTGACGAAGTACATACCGAAGTAGTGTTTGGCGGTGCGCTGCGCGAACACCAGGGCATCAATCTGCCAGGCGTGCGCGTGAGCGCGCCTTCCATGACAGAAAAAGATATCGAGGATCTTGAATTCGGCCTGTCGCAAGATATCGACTATGTCGCGCTGTCATTCGTGCGCCGCGCCGACGATATTTACAACATCAAAGATCGGATTGCTGCTGCTGGCAAATCAATCCCGGTGGTTGCTAAAATCGAGAAGCCGGAAGCGCTCAACGAGCTGACTGACATTCTGGATGCCACCGACGCAATCATGGTGGCGCGTGGCGACCTTGGCGTAGAGATGGCCGCCGAGCGTGTGCCGCTGGTGCAGAAGCAATTGATCGAAGCTGCCAACAATGCGGGCGTGCCGGTGATCACCGCGACCCAGATGCTCGAGTCGATGATTCATAACCCGCGTCCGACCCGTGCCGAAGCAAGTGACGTCGCCAACGCCATTCTCGATGGTACCGACGCCGTCATGTTGAGCGGTGAAACGGCGGCGGGCGAGTTTCCGGTCGAGTCGGTGCAAACCATGGCGAATATTGCCAGAGCAGTGGAAACCAGTGACCGCTATATCATGCATAATGGTGGCAGTGACGAGTGGCTGATCCAACACCAGCGTGACGTAGCGAACGCAATAAGCGCGGCGGCACGGGCCATCGTGGAGGCGCTGTCGGTCAAAGCAATCGTGGCGTTCACCATGAGCGGCAACACAGCCCGGCTGATGGCACGCACGCGGCCCAAAGTACCGATCTTTGCGTTCACGCCAGTCGGAAGCGGTGTACCGGCAGCTTGCGCTGGTGTGGGGCGTGCGTCCGATGATGTGCGAATACATTGATCGGCTCGAAATCCTGACAACGCAAGTCAAGCATGATCTTCTCGCGCGCGGGCTGGCCGAGCCAGACGACATGGTGGTGATTACCGGAGGGCACCCGATGTCTGCTCGTGGCGCGACAAATTTTGTGAAAGTGCTGGCGCTCACCGACGATTACTGATCGGCCTCTCACGGCATGCTCATCCGCGTCTCGGCATCCGGTGCTATGCTACCGTTCTAATGATGTTATGGCTCGGAAATGAGGATGTTGTGGAAACAATAATTGCTATTTTCTTGATTGTTTTGGCATGTTTGATTATTATCTCTGGACCAACATATTTCTTGCGGATGGGCCGCGCGCTTTATATGGGAGTGGATCGCCTTGTTCGCAAACAGCAGCCTAATGAACAAACTGTGGAGCGGCAACATTTCTAATTGGGGAGATCATGAAAGCACTTGTCTTCTATGAGCATGGCAATCTTGATACGCTTCAGTACGCCGATGTGCCGGAGCCGCATGTTGGGCCGCATGATGCGCTGGTGGAAGTCAACGCCGTTGCACTGAACCACCTCGATTTATGGACGCGCAAAGGTTTGCCAGGTCTCAACCTTCAGATGCCGCACATTGGCGGGTCGGACATGGCCGGCATTGTGCAAGCCGTGGGCGACGAGGTGGACAAGGCGTGGATTGGGCGGCACGTGGTGGTGAATCCGGCGTTGGCGTGCGGCCATTGTGAATTCTGTCTGCGTGGCGAACAGAGCCTGTGCGTGTATTTCAAGATCATGGGTGAGCATACCCCGGGTGGCATGGCCGAGTACGCTGTCGCGCCCGCTTCTAACTTGTACGCGATCCCCGACGATTTTCCGTTCGTCGAGGCGGCGGCGGTTCCGCTGGGTTTCCAAACGGCATGGCGGGCGCTGATCGGCCAGGCACAGCTGCAAGCGGGTGAAACTGTGCTCATTATTGGCGCGGGCGGCGGTGTGGCGACGGCAGCGATTCAGATCGCGAAACTGGCTGGCGCATATGTATACGCGGTGACAAGCACGCCCGAAAAGGAGCAGTACGCCCGCGATCTGGGTGCCGACGAAACGATTAATTACCGAGAAGTGGACTTTGCCAAGGAAGTGCGCCAGCGCACCAACAAACGTGGCGTGGATGTGGTGCTGGAAAACGTCGGTCCGGCGACCTGGAAAAGCAGCGTGCGCTCGCTGGCGAAGGGTGGCCGTCTGGTGACGTTCGGCGCGACTACTGGCCGCGTAGGCGAGACCGATCTGAACCTCCTCTTCTGGAACCAGTTTCACCTGATTGGCTCGACCATGGCGAACTTCGATGAGTTCAACGCCGTCATGAACCAGGTTTTCACAGGCAAGCTCAAGCCGGTGATCGACCGCGTGATGCCACTCAGCGAAGGCCGCGAGGCGCAGCGCGTCCTTGAAGAGGGTCAGCAGTTTGGCAAAATCGTGCTGGAAGTGTAGCGATTGTCAATGGTCTATCGTCCATGAAAATGACACACGCCATGCACGATTTTGTCTTTTTTTGCGTCTATCCTGTCGTGTATCATCAGCCTCAGCCGCCCATCTTGTATTTGGATGAGTATCGATGGCCTATGATTGTGCTTGCGCTATTGTTCGTCGGCAACATCCTATTGATCGTCGTGGCGATGTTTCTACGTCGTCGGCTGAACGACATCGAGGCGACGCGCCCACCCTCGCGCAAGAAGCGCGGCACAGCAGAGTCCAGCAGCGATGAGCCTGCCGCGCAACCGCATGATCAAGTTCATCAGTAATTCCTCGAAAAATGTTCCTCCTACTCGTTCATGAGCAGTGACGCGCAGCCGCCATGTGCTTGTTTGCGCCACACATCAGCCAGCGATCATTGTGTGAGCATCCTGGCTGGCGTTACAATGCGCGAGGACATCATTTTTGCACAACCCAGAGGAGATTGGAATGTCATCACAGAGAGCAGCCGGCGTGCTGCTTCTGCTTGTTGTTGCCGCAATTGCCGCCGGACTCCTGTTGCCCGGCCCGCGTGCCACAGCCGCGCCCCAGGCTAGTGAGCCAGCGCAGGTTACCGCGCTTAGCCCAGAGTTCATGGGCATGGTGATCCGCGACCCGTATTACGAGTATAATTCGTTTCCTGGTATGCCCGGCCCGAATGTGTACGCCCAAGAAGCCATGGGCCAGCAGCTTGAGCATATCGGCGTGCGCTGGGTGCGGCTGGAGTTTATCGCCGATCCTGACGGCATTCACTTCGATAAGTATGATTATTTTATTTCGCAGGTCGCGCCACGCCACAACTTAAAGGTGCTGGCGGTGCTTGCGACGCGGGTTATTCCCGACAACCCGGTGTCACTTAACACTGGCACAGTTGGCGACGATCCGGTGTATGGTGGCGGCATCAACACCTACATGCGCCACTGGCTCGATGCGGCGCTTCAGATTGCGGCGCGCTATAACGGCGGCGCATACGGGCGCATCCACGCATTCGAATCTTCAACGAGGCCAATCGCTTCTTTGGCGACGGCACGAACCTGCCGGACGGTCTGCAATACGCCGGGCTGAACCCGGACTACGTCGCACGCCTCCATGCCAAGTTCTACCGTATCTGTAAGAACACCGATGATCAGCATGCACCTGCGCGCTGCCCGGATGACACTGCGATCATCGTCGGTGGCCTGCACCCGAAAGGTACCAGCAATAAGCGTAAATCGACCGACAAAGAAACGTTCGCATTCACGGACGAAGAATACTTGCAGCGCATGTATCAAACGGCTTTCACCGATTTCAAGAATTACGCTGGTAATATGCCGGAATGGCAAGGGCGCTGGCCGGTGGATGGGATTGGGTTTCACCCGTACCCAGAAGAGATTACGCCGCGCCCTGTGACCAGGTCGGTGAGCGACGATATGTACGTCAAGATCATGCCGCGCCTGAACCAGATGCGTGTCATGCTGATTGCATTGCAAGACCCGGCGCAGCAGTTCTGGATCACCGAAGTTGGCTATAACGTCGGCTCCTACCTGCTGCGCGGACCGGCAGCCGAAGCCAACCAGGCCGATTTCATGCAGCAACTCTACACGCAGCTTGCGGCACGCGGCGATGTGGCGAATGTGTTTTGGTTCAAATATGAGGATTTTCCGCCTCTCGATATTGTGTATGACAAGAAGGGCAAGGCAATTGCCGACCCCAATCGCTGGGGCGTGGTACACATCCCCTTCACTGAAGGCGGCAAGATTGATGGCGTACCGTGTGCTGGTGGTGCATGCTACGAGCCGAGCGGCCAGCCGAGCTACGTTCGCGCGATCTACCTTACCTACCGAGAGCTGGCGGGGCTGCCGGTTATGAAGACGTATTTGCCGCTGGCAGGTAAACAATCGACGGGCAAATAAATTACGGAGCTACGGCGAACGTCGAAATCACTTTGCTACGACCAATTATATGGCCTAATTTCATTGAAGTTTAGTACGTCAGCACCTTGTGAGCGAAGATACTGTGACAGCGGAAAATCATCCGTGATTGTCAAGTATTTTCCTTGTGCGACATGAATAATGCCAGCATCAGTAATGCCAAAACGTCGAAACACGCTTGTTGTAGCAATTTCTGTGCTGCGAACGTACTGCTCATCAAGAAGTGTGAGACCCTGCGCAAATATGCTAAAGTAATCTTCGCGCCATCTTCCAGAAAGCTGACCAGCAAGATTGCTTACTTCAGTCAAAATATTTGGCGTTGTGATGTACGTTTCTATGTGTTGAAGGAGCGCTTGTAATGTCGCAAAGTCTTCAACAGCAAAGATCTTGGTGCGTTTGAACTGAGGAATAAGCTGTGGGTCAAGCGCTCCAACAAAATAGAGCAACAAGATATTTGTGTCTAACAATACACCACGTTGTCGATACTGCTGAAGTAATCCAGTAACATAGGTGTTCATGCAGTGGCAAGTTCGCGTATTTTCATGGATGTTGCAACGCCGTCGCTAGCGCGCACGGTTACTACTTTATAAACACGTTGTGCTTGCTTACTAAAAGGTGTAAGTCGTAGGCCAGTTGGTTCCTGAATTTGTCGAGTAAATCCGAGCGTAATATACCAATACTGCTCATCATTGGACAGTTCGACTTCTTCAAGCGCCAAATCGGAAATACTCCCTTGCTGATAGAGATCAGAAACATAATGGATAGCTGTCTGCACAGCCTGTTTTACATCTATCATGATCCGCTCCTAATAGAAGTTTGAGCATACTGCCGTTAATAGAATAGCAGTATTGTACCATGAGCAACATGGTTACAGACATAAGGACGGCGATTATGACGGATACAGCTGCGCGGACTCCACGCGGATCGTGCGAGCGCGTTCCAGGAACGCCGCGTCGAACTCGCCCAGGCCAGTAGCGGTGAGCAGCGTCTGCTGGTCGGGGCGCAGGATGACCTGCAAGAGGTGCAGCCGCCGCTCGGCGTCAAGCTCGGACAGCAGATCGTCAAGCAGCAGCACCGGCGCGTCTCCGGTGCGCTGGCGCATGAGTTCAGCCTCGCCCAACTTCAGCGCCAGCGTCACAGCGCGCTGCTGCCCGCGCGAGCCAAACGTGCCGATGTTGATGGTGTTGACTGCCAGCAGCAAATCGTCGCGATGCGGGCCAACCAGCGTCTGCCCTCGCCCGATCTCGTCGTCGCGCATGCGTTCCAGATGGGCTTCAAATGCCTCACCAATCACACGGTCGCTCATGTCGGCGTTGATGTTTGGAATGGTGCTCTGGTAGGTCGCGACAAGCGGGTGCTCGCCTGCGGTGATCTCGCGGAAAATCTGTGCAATCAGCATGTTCAGCTCAGCGACGGCACGGAGTCGTTCGCGCAGCACATACGACCCTGACAGGGCCAACTCGCGGTTCCAGAAGCCAAGCTCGTCGTTGACGGCCTTCAGTGGGCGACGTCCCTCACGCCATGATCGCAGCAGACTGTTGCGCTGCTGCACCACTTTGTTGTAGTGCGAAAGCGTGCGCACGTAGCGTCCGTCAAGCTGCGACAGCGTCACATCCATGTAGCGGCGGCGCTCGGACGGTGCGCCAGTGACGAGCGTTAGGTCGGCGGGCGTGAACAGCACTACCCGCAGGTTGCCGACCAGATCAAGCGCCCGCACCGCTTTGCGATCCACCCGCACCGTGGTGGTGGACGCGCCGACGAGTTGCCCATCGTCGTCGGTGCGGCGCTGCACAATCACTTCCAGCCGCACCGGCCCATCGTTGCGTTTGACCTCACACACGAGCCGCGCGAACGGCGGCACGCCAATATCGCCCTGCGCTTCCCAGCGCACAAGCTCACGTGCTGTGCCAGCGCGCGGCGAGCGAGTAGTCGCGATGTAGAACAGGGCTTCCAGAATTGTTGTTTTACCCGCCGCATTGGGACCGTAAAAAAGCGTAATGCCCGGCTCAAGCTTGAGGTCGAGCCGTTCGTAGTTACGGAATTCGCGCAGGCTCAGGCTGGTGACGTGCATGATATGAATGGCAAATCGCTATTCGCTTTTCGCCGCTAAAGTCTTTCTAGCGTAAGCTGGCGCAGCGCGTGCAAATCACCGCAGCCGCTGCAAAACATGGCGATGCGCAACTCATCAATGAAGCCTTGCAAACCCTCGATGACTGCTTCCGCGCCGCGCTCCTGTACCGCTTGGGTGAGCGCTGGTTTGGCAGTACCCGCGAGGTCTGCGCCAAGCGCAAGCGCCTTGGCCATATCCACGCCGCTGCGGATGCCGCCGCTACCGATCAGCGGCGCATCAGGCAATGCTGCGCGCACTTCTTGAATGGCTTCTGTCGTTGGGATGCCCCACCCAGCGAATGCACCAGCTACACGCGCGCCACCACTGGTCGTGTGCCGAAAACGTTCGACCTCGCTCCAACTCGTGCCGCCCGCCCCGGCCACGTCGATGCCCCACACGCCTGCCTCGACCAGCCGCGCCGCTGTACGAGCGCTGATGCCGTTGCCAACTTCCTTCACAATCACCGGCACGCCAACGGTTGCGCAGACCTGCTCGATCTTCTTGAGCAGCCCTTTGAAATTGGTGTTGCCCTCTGGCTGCACCGCTTCCTGAAGCGCGTTGAGATGCAAGATCAGCGCATCAGCTTCGATCATGTCGACCGCGCGGCGGCATTCGTCCACGCCATAGCCATAATTTAACTGCACCGCGCCAAGGTTCGCGAGCAGCGGAATATGAGGAGCGACACGACGAACCTGGTAGGAGTGCGCCACGCTTGCATCGCGGATGGCGGCCCGTTGCGAGCCGACGCCCATGGCGATACCAAGCGTCTCGGCGGCTTCGCCCAGCGCCATGTTAATCGCTGCAACATCGCCTGCGCCGCCGGTCATTGAGCTGATCAGCAGTGGCGCGCGCATTGGCTTGTCGAGAAAGGTTGTCGCCAGATCAATCTCAGCTAGATCAAGCTCCGGCAGCGCCTCATGTGGCAAGCGATAGGCCGCAAAGCCGGTGTACACGCCCTTGGCTGCCACATCCTCGTCGAGCACAATGCGAACGTGGTCGAGCTTGCGGCTAGAAGTTGTGTCGTCACGTTCCATAGATGAAAACTTAACTATATTTCAAGATATTAAGAACAGTATAGCATACACGCGCTGTTTCAGGCGGCTTTTACGGTTTCACCGTAATGGTTCCAGCGTGAAGCGCACTGTCAGGTGTTTGGCCGTCGATAGTGAGCGGCGGGCGGGCGTTGGTGGAAGGGTTGAACATGCCAATCTCAAGCGTGTAGTCGCCCGGCGGCAAACTGGCTGGCAGCGGTACATCGTTCACATCCACCACCATGCTGCCCGGCTGCCATGTGCTTGTCGGGAAGCGGCCCTGCCATGGTGGCGCGTCACGCTGCGCAACCGTGTCGCCATGCGCGTCCAGCAGGTGTACATAAATGAAATAATCTTCGCTGAACGGCTGCTGCACCTGCCAGAACGTCCGCAGTCCAAGCGTGTCGCCCGGTTTAAACGTGTGTGCTGGTTTTAAGCCAAGCTGCGGCGTGTTCGGCAGCGGGTGCCCAATAGCCAATCCGAGCAGGCGCGTGCCGCCGAACTCAACATCATTGGCGAGCGGCTCCGGCACAGCGGCGGGCGTGAGCCCGGTCTGGAACACTGCCAGATGCGGGCCAAGCATGGTTTGCGCGGTGTCGCCACCGAACTCGGCAACTGGCTTTGCGTTGGCCCATGCGTGGTAGCGATCAGGCATGTCCCACTGCTGCCAGGCATCCGACGAAGCGATGACATAGGCGTAACCCTGCTGCCGATACCACGTAAGCGGGTGCACAGGCAAGGCATCAACCGTCGTCCAGCGGCTTTCGAGCGGGCCGGGCAGCGGCATCAATTCGGCGGCGATTTGCTCACCGGGCGGCACATGCGCGTCGATCCAGTCAGTCATCTGCACGCGCGTGTCGCCACGGGACTGCCGCACCTGCGCGCGCAGCATATCCGCTGTGGCGGGCACCAGCAGCGCCGCCAGCAGCACGGCAATCACAACCACACGCAATTTTGGAGCGCGTTGTGCCACCCACTCGCCAGTCGAGGCCACCGCAACGCCGATTGGCAGCACCGCCAGCACGCCCACCGGCACCATGTTGCGGATGAAGTGGCTGCCCTGCGCCATGTGCAGCAGCATGTACGGCACAACAAAGCTCAGCCAGATGATACCCGCATGCATGCGGCGGCGCAACAGCAGCACGATGCCAACAAGCATGACAATCATGCCGGAGGGCTGCAAGCCTTCATGCCAGAAGAAATCGAAATAGCCGCGCCAGTTCCACGCGCCGGTGAAATCGCCGTGCTGTCCGGCGCTGTAATCGCCTATTTGCCCGGTCAGGCCGCGCCAGAACTCAGGCCAGCTGAGCAGTGCGAAGGGCGTGCCGAGCACGAAGCCACCGACCGCCGCCGCGCCAGCGCCGATCAGCCGAGGCAGTTGGCGCAACGCCTTCCCGCGCCAGCGCAGCACATGCGCGGCGACGACCATGAGCGCGGCAACGCCCGCATTGTACTTCGTGGAAGCGGCCAGTCCGGCCAGCACTCCGGCCAGCAGGTACGCACGCCAGCGGCCAGTCTGCGCGACCCATATGGCGGCGGCAAAGGCCAGCAGTACCAGAAAGGCGCTGGTGACATCGGTGGTGACGTATTGCGAATGAGAGATGTGGAACGGCAGCATGGCAAGCACCAGTGCCGCCACCAGACCAGCGCCGACGCTCCACAGCCGTTTGCCAATCGCGAACACAGCCAGCACGGTGAGGCTACCGATCACCGCCGTGAGGATGCGCCCGGCCATGAAAAAGTCCGGCACCGTGGTATACAGATACGTCGTGACCGTCATCTGGTCGAGCGGCCCGTACAGGCCCGTGGCAAGCCCCCGGCGATAATCGACGGCGACGACGGCCAGCAGGAGGTAGACGTACAGCGAAGGCTTCTGAAAGGCATGCGGGTTGAGGTCGCCGGTGCGCAGCATCTGCACCACGTAGTTGATCGGATTCGGCTCGTCGGGGTGGTTGACGTACGGCAAACTCTGGCGGATGGTCCAGAGCCGCAGCGCCAGCGCCAGCAACGTGATGATTCCGGCAGCTAACCATGGATAGACGACCGACGACCGACGATGGACGGTGGGAGGAACAACACGACGATGCATTGGCTGCTCGCCGGTTTCCAGTCGTCGGTCGTCTACCGCCTGTCGTCTATCCTTTATCAACCTCTACGCCTTTACAACCTTGTTGCGCAGCACGCCAATCTGATCGATTTCGGCTTCCATCACGTCGCCGGGCTGCATGTAGGTTGGCGGTGACATGCCCATGCCCACGCCACTGGGCGTACCGGTCGACACAATCGTGCCAGCATCCAGCGTCGCGCCGAGCGACAGCACCTCGATCGTGGTGGGAATATCGAAAATAAGATCTCCAACTGTTGAATCTTGCCGTGTTTCGCCGTTCAATCGCAGGCGCAGCCCAAGCTTGGTCGGGTCGGGAATCTCGTCGGCGGTGACAATGCACGGCCCCACCGGGCAGCTTCGGTCGAGGCTCTTGCCTTTGAAGAATTGCTGGTGCTGATTTTGCAGGTCGCGCGCTGACACGTCGTTGACAATCGTATAGCCGAACACGTAGTTCATGGCATCGCCACGCGAGATATTCTTGCCGCTACGCCCGATGATGTAGGCCATTTCAACCTCATAATCGAGCTGTGATGTCACCTTCGGGTCGAGCGGAATGTCGTCGTCCGGGCCGCAGACGGTGGTGACGGCTTTGGTGAAAATGACCGCGTGCGGAGGCAGCGTCTCCGGCAGCCCCTTGGCGCGCATCGACTCGCGGGCATGCTCGGCATAGTTCATGCCAAGGCAAACAATGTTCTGGCGCGGGCGCGGGATCGGCGCGAGCAACTGCACTTCACTCAGCGGCCTGGTGGATTCAGCGCGCTCCACCGCATCGCGGGCCTGCTTGAGCGCCGCGGCACCGCCATCAATCAACGTAAGCATGTCCGGCGCAACATGATCGAGCGACACGACACTATCATCGCGCAGTGCGCCGAGATGGATGCCACCTTCGTCTTTGTAGGTTACTAACCGCATGGATGTCTCCTTTGTGCATTGGCGAACACCCACCGATCCTACCACAGATCAGGACATCACTGTGCAGCATGCGAGCATCAAATATGGGACACTTCTGACGTGGTATGGCGCAGGCGCATCCGCCGGAACATGGCCCGCACGCTGTCGGCCACGCGCTGGTACGCTGCAAGGCGAGCATTCGGCAGGTTTTTGAGATACTCACTCGTGACGCGATAGCCATCGTCGAGCAGCTTGCCGCTGCTGCGGAAATCGTTGTAGGCCAGGTCTTGTCCCATGTCCAGCCGAATCGGATGCACCGTGATGCCACGCCGTTCGAGCTGCACAATGCGCCGCTCAGACTCATGTTGCTGCGAGATCATGGCGCGCACGGCATAGGCCATGGTCTGGCTGACGCTCTTGCCGTTAACCGGCAGCGTGTCGTCAACGATTTCCAACGCGTAGATGGTGCGCGCGCCATTCGCCACCGCGATGTTGAGCGGCAGGTTCGTGACCACCGCGCCATCAACCAGCCATTCGCCCTGATAGTGATACGGCGAGAAGAACGGCGGAATCGCTGTACTCGCCATCAGCGCATCCATGATCAATTCATCGGAGCGCGGGCCAAACAGCCGCACTTGGCCGGAACTTAGCACTGTTGCCGTGACGACGCTCGGCACCTTGAGATCGCGAAACGTAATATCAGGGCCTGGCATCATCGACTGCACGAAGCGGCGAAAGTTGCGCCGATCATGCAAACTGCCCTGACTGGTCAAAATGCGCCAGCTGGCGGTGAGCGGGTTGCCAGGAAAAATGTTATCCCGCTGGATCCGCCGCCAGATAGCACACAGCCGTTGTGCATGCTCGCGAGTCGGCTCAACCGCCAGCGACACGCCGTTCAGCGCGCCTGCGGACGTGCCGACGATCAGATCAGGCACAATGCCATAATCCATGAGCGCCGCAAGCGCGCCGATTTGTGCCGCGCCACGGTTGCCACCCCCACTTAAAACAAATGCAGGCATGTTCTCCCTCCTGTTCGCATCATCCATCCTTGGACCGAAAGCCCCACATCAGCATTGATGTGAGGCCATTGCGAAGCTCCGCGTAGTCGATTACATAAATGCTAGCACGAATTGGATGTGCAAGCAAGATGCCGCTATGCAGCGCCAATCTGAGTTTTGACAGCACTTCTTGAGTATGCTAGAATTGCGCTACAAGGCGACGTAGCCAAGTGGTAAGGCAGAGGTCTGCAAAACCTCCATTCACCGGTTCGAATCCGGTCGTCGCCTCCAGTTTTCAATGAAGCACGCTGTGGTATCACAGCGTGCTTTTTTTATAAAAAGAGAACCATGTTACGTTCATGATCGTATCATGATATAGCAGGACGAGTTGGGCCTCCCCGCTGCTTTGTGACTGTTTTGTTATGATTTTCTTACGAATTTTACATTGTTGTTGGCACGTTCATTGGTATACTGTAAGAAAGGGGACCGGACTCAACGTTCTGCGTGTACATTGATTTGAGGTGTTCTTCCACCAGGGTCGCTTGCCAGGCTTCAATCCACAGCGTATCGCGGTCAATTGGAGGGATGCACAGGAGCAAGAACTGTGATTACGATAGATATTCACGACCTGAGCATTGACGAGTTGGAAGATTTGCGCGATGCATGTAGCCAGCGCATTCTGGAAATACGGCGGACGCATGGCCTGTCGTTGCCTGACCTGCTGCGGTTGCTTGAGGAAGTGAAGGTTGTGCTGCATGACCAGAGCAAAGAGTGGTACTCGCTTGAACGCTGGCAATGGATGGATGGCGAGATTCGCTTTTGGCTTAACCCAAAGGATCATGCGCTCTACCATACTGGTTGGTTTTCTGTTGATGATTTAATTGCATGGAGCCGGGGGCGTGGCCCGGTGTTAGTTGAACACGAGGATGAGGATGAAGATGGGTGGAATACTACTGGCGAGCCTCGCATGTATGATTTTGGACTGATGCATACGAACTAGTTTATACGCTTAGCGTTTCTCTATGGCCTGCGGCATAAACATATGCCGCAGGTTTTTTTGTTTGACAAAAACTGTGCAAAGTAGCCTGATTGCACACTCTTCATGGGCCTCTTATTCTCCCTCATACACTGAATGCCAGACATGCCTCGCATAATCCTCGGAATATTGATTCTGGCTGGCCTCCTTCTTGCAATGCCTACAATGATAGAAATCAGGCTTGCAACGATGGAAATTGGGGGTTGATAAAAAAAGCAAATGCGGGTATACTCTATCTACAAGATATTGGCAAATCATTTGCAGTACCTGTTCAATTGACTCAATGATATCGCACTTGCCATCAATGATGGTGCTGTGTGCTGCCTGTAGGGCAAACAAAAGAGGATGGTGAGTGATGACAAGCACACAATGTGGAGATTCCTCAGTAGCGGTCGCGTACAATAATCAAACTAAGACCATGCGCAAGGAAGATGCCGAAGACCAGGTGTTGATCAGCCGCATATCAGCCGACGACACGCACGCGCTCGAAACGCTGTATGATCGCTATTCCGCAACGGTGTATCGCATGGCAATCAGAATCGTGAAGAGTCCTGAACTTGCCGAAGATGTGGTGCAGGAAGTGTTCTGGCGGGTCTGGCGGCGCAGCGGTAGCTTTGCAAGTGATCGAGGCAGAGTCTCCCAGTGGCTGTTTGGCATCGCGCACAATCTGTGTATTGATGAAATTCGGCGCCAGCGTTCTCGCCCTGTACCAGTGTATGAAGATGTCGAACACCCGTTTATCCAACAAATTCCTGACGAGCAGACCGATGTGGCGGGTGCGGCCTTGCATGGTGAGCAGCGGCGCGCGATCGCTGACGCGCTCAGGCAACTTCCGGAGGCACAGCGTCAGGCAATTGAGTTGGCGTATTTTGGCGGCCTGTCGCACCAGGAGATCGCCACCAAGCTTGACCGGCCCCTCGGCACAGTGAAAACGCGCGTGCGGCTTGGCCTGCATAAGCTTAACTCGCTGCTTGCCGCGCAGGGTTTGCAGGCGGGCGACGCTTTGTAACTATTCAGCAGACACTCGGTTCACAATTGAGCGTTTCTGTTTGCGCCCCATGTTACGCGTGGTGCTTCAGCAGCGCAGCGAATGCGGCGTCAAGCGGCGGGCGCGCGCCGAAGCGGGCGACGACCCAGTGCGCTACCTGGTTGGCAAAGCGCGCGGCGGACGCGAGATCGCCGTCGCGCATGTAGCGGGCGAGAAAGGCCGCGTCGAACGAATCGCCTGCGCCAGTCGTGTCCACCACCTCCACTTCAGTCGTCGGATAATGCGCCTCATGGTCGTCGGTCAGCACGTAGCAGCCGTCGCGATCGAGCTTGAGTACAATTGTCGCGCCGTGATAGCGGCGGCGCAGCGCACGAGCAATGCGGGCCGGTTCGTGTTCGCCGCTCAGCGCCTCGCCCTCATCACGGTTGGGGAAGAACATATCAATCGGCACATCGCCTGTCAATCGTGCGAACTGCTCCACGCCCATCTCGCGGATAACCTGGTGCGAGGCGGGGTCGAGCGAGACAGTTGCGCCAGCGGCTTTGGCAATCTGCGCAGCCTGAAGTACCGCTGCTCGCGGCGGCTCCGTGAACAACGACCATGCGGTGACGTGCATGTGGCGGCATGTTTGCAGCGCCTCGACCGGCAAATCTTCCGGCAGCAGGTGGTAGTCAGCGCCCTGATTGATCACCGTGCTGCGCTGGCCTGTCAGTGGATCGATCAGCACCAGAATCACACCGGTATCCTGCGCGTCGCGCGGCGCAAAGGTTTGCACGCCCTCGCGCTCCATGTCGTCCACCAGCAGATTGCCCATGACATCTTCCCCAACCTTGCCTACGAACGCCGACGGCATGCCGGTCCGCGCGATCCACACGGCCGTGTTGGCCGCCGATCCGCCCGGCGCGAGCGTGATGCGCCCGAGCGTGTCGCCGCCTGGCAATAGTTCATGATCGGGCTTGGAAAGCACGTCCCACACGAGATCGCCGATGGAAAGAATGGGGCGCGGGTCAGATGGCATGATTGTCTCTCATTTTTATATACATAACGGAATATGCGGCCAGAAGCAAGGCAACACTTTGTCATGGTGAGCGCAGCGAAACATCTCATTGCAGGCAATGCTATTCAGTGAGATGCTTCACTCCGTTCAGCATGACAATGCAATCTTTTCAGTCTTTTGTTCTTTGTTCTCTGCTCTGCGCATGCATGTGCTACAATACAGCTCTCATGCTTCACATCAACCAAGAATCCACAACGTCGCTCGGCAGTCTATTGTACTCGATTCCCGGCTTTCAGGAGCGGCTGGTGCATAGCGAGCCGATTGCGCAGCGTTCGGCGCAGCATGCCGACCCAGCCGAGCCACTGCCGCCCATGCTTTCGGCGGCGCTCCAGGCGCACGGCATCACACAACTGTACGCCCACCAGGCCGCCGCGCTCGACGCGGCACGTTCTGGCGCGCACAGCGGCATTGTCACGGCGACGGCAAGCGGCAAGACGCTGTGCTACCAGTTGGCCGTACTGGAAACGTTGCTCGAAGATCCGGCAAACCGCGCGCTGTTTTTATTTCCAACCAAGGCGCTGGCGCAGGATCAACTGCGCTCACTCAATGAACTGCTTGCTGCGTTAGAAGGTTTGCATATAGCCACAGCGAACACAGAGAACGCCGAGAATAAACGCATGCACAAACAAATCTCTGCGCGCTCTGTGTCCTCTGCGGCAAGTATCACTGCCGCCACGCTCGACGGCGACACGCCGCGCTCGCAGCGCTCGGCGGTACGTGCCCGCACGCAGATCATTCTCTCGAATCCCGACATGTTGCATCGCAGCATTCTGCCCGATCATGGCCGCTGGGCGTCGTGGCTCGCGCGGCTGCGCTTTGTCGTGCTGGACGAGGCGCATGTCTATCGTGGGGTGTTCGGTACGCATGTCGCGCTGATCATGCGGCGGCTCCAGCGGCTGTGCGCGCACTACGGCTCCGCGCCGCAGTTCATCTGCTGCTCGGCCACCAGCGCCAACCCTGAAGAACACCTTGAGGCGCTGGTCGGCGCGCCGGTCACGGTGATCAATGAGGATGGCGCGCCGCAGGGCCGACGACAGTTTGTGTTTTGGAATCCACCGATGATCGAGCAAGGGCGAAGGACGCCGGGCGAAAGAAACTCGCGCTTGCGTTCGTCGTTCGCTGACGCTTCATCCGAGAGTGGACGGCGGCGCAGCACCAACATCGAGGCCGCGAACGTATTGGCAAATCTGGTACGATCTGGCGTGAAAACGCTCTGCTTTACTCGCACGCGGCGCGGCGCGGAACTGGTGCTGCGCTATACGCGTGAGGCGCTGGAGAACGAAGGCGTGGAGCTAACGCAACGTGTGGCGGCTTACCGTGCTGGCTACGCAATCGAGGATCGGCGGCGGCTGGAGCAAGCGTTCATGAGCGGCGAGATTCTGGGGCTAGTCAGCACCAACGCGCTGGAACTGGGCGTGGACATCGGCGGCGTAGATGCAGTGGTGATCAGCGGGTTTCCTGGCAGCATCGCCAGCACATGGCAGCAGGCCGGGCGGGCTGGTCGCAGCCAGGGCGAAAGTCTGGCCGTGCTGGTCGCTCAGGACGATCCGCTCGACCAATTCTACATGCGTCATGCCGAGCAGTTTTTCACCCGCCCGCACGAGCATGCCCGCGTGGCGCTGTCGAACCCGTACATTCTGCGCGATCAATTGCTCTGTGCCGCTGGCGAATTGCCGCTCCACGACGCCGACGAGACATGGTTCGGGCCGACCTACATTGCCTTGCGCGACCTACTGCTGCGGCGTGGCGACATGCTGGAATTGCATGACGGGCGCGTGACCTCGGCATCGAACCGGCCCGCTGCGGATGTGAACATCCGCACCGCAGACGGTGCATCGGTGGCGCTGCGTGACGCCGACAGCGGGCGTACGATCGAGCAACTCAGCGCCTCGCGCGCAGCATTCGAGGTGTATCCCGGCGCGGTGTACCTGCACCAGGGCGACTCGTATGTGGTCAACACACTCAATCGCGCCCATGCCGACGCGCGCCGCACGCAGGTTAATTATTACACTCAGCCGCGCGAGGAAACCGACATCGAGATCGAGCGCGTGCAGCAGCAGCGCACCGTCGGTCCGGCGACGCTGCATCTCGGCGTGGTGCAGGTGACGCGCTTCATCACCGGCTACCGTCGCAAAGAGCACTACAGCGAAGCCGTGCTGAGTGAGCATGACCTGTCGTTACCGCCGCAGACGTTCCGCACGATTGCCGTGTGGTGGACGGTTCCGGAGGATGTGTGCCGCCGCGTTGAGCAGGCATGCAGCGACGTGCAGGACGCCTTGCACGCCATGGAGCACGCCGCGATTGGGCTGCTGCCGTTCTTTGCGCAGTGCGACCGGGCTGATATTGGCGGGTTGTCGATTGCGCTGCATCCCGAGACCGGCGCGGCGACAATCTTTGTGTACGACGGCGTGCCGGGTGGCGTCGGCATCGCGCAGGTCGGCTTCGAGCAGGCTGAGGAATGGTGGGCGCAGACGCGCGCGCTGCTGATGGATTGCCCATGCGCGGACGGCTGCCCGGCATGTATTCAGTCGCCCAAATGCGGCAACGGCAACCAGCATCTTTCGAAAGCGGGCGCTCTGGCACTGGCCTCGTTGCTACTGGGCCATGCCCTCCCGCCGACTGATCTGCGCGCCCTGCGTGCCGAGCCGATCAGCACCGTCTCCGCCGAGAGTATTTTGGCCGACATGCGCGGCAGACTTCAGCGCGCCCGCGCCACACCCGCTGGCCCGCGCCGCGCCGCCTTGCTGATCGCGCTGCGCTATCGCCTTGCTACGGAGCGCGACCATGCCGCTGACGATGCCATGCGTGCCGCATTGACTGAGATGGCCGAGGAAGCGGCGGAGCTGTGAAGGATGGAAGGTTACTTGACAGATAAATCAGTATGATTGTTTGAGATATTCTTCCTCGACAGTATGTGAGCCGTATGGTATGATAATTTATCATACTCAAGGAGCGCGTCATGACTACTACAAAAGTTGCCGTGACGATTGATAGTGATCTTTTGGCAGAAGTGGATCAACTTGTTGCCGAGCATGTTTTCCCCAATCGTAGCAAAGCTATTCAAGAAGCGCTTCAGGATAAGCTGACACGCCTGCGCCGCAGCCGGCTGGCGCGTGAGAGCGCCAAACTTGATCCGCTCGCGGAACAAACCCTTACAGAAGAAGGCATGGATCAGGAATTGGCGACGTGGCCAGAATACTGAGAGGCGATATTTGGTGGGCCGATCTGAACCCGGTGCGCGGTCACGAGCAAGCTGGCATCCGCCCTGTGTTGATCATCAGCCATGACGTGTTCAATCAACGATCGGGAACGGTGATCGCCTTAGCAATTACCAGCCAGCCACCAACGGCGGGCTTTCCGCTCACACTAGAAATTACCTCAACTGGCATGCCTAAGCGCTCGTGGGTCAAGATTAGCCAGATTCGGACGCTCTCAGTGGAACGCCTCAGCAACCAGCTGGGAAGCATCACGCCAGAAGAATTGGATGAGGTTATCGAGGGCTTAAACGAAATTGTTGGAAGCTAAGCTTTGGCTATCTCAAGCTGTAGTTGAACGTGCGCCCATCCATCATTCATTGCGCTACCGCCTCCATTGCGCTATCGCCTTGCTACGGAGCGCGACCATGCCGCCGACGACGCGACCCGCGCCGCGCTGACCGCGCTGGCCGAGGAAGCAGCGGAGTTGTGAACATGTGCCTGTCACATATGCAGATGAGGCAGTATCTCCTGCATGAACATGTGCTTGATGGTACACTTATCATAGAAAGGCATGAAGAGGAGCAGATTATATGAGTGCAGCGACAAAACCCCTGGTTGAATTGGTGCAAGAACTTCCACCGGACATGCAGGCGGAAGTCCGCGATTTTGTTGAGTTTTTGTTGGTCAAACGCGCTCGCACACCAGCGAAGAAACTGCGGCAGGACTGGGCGGGTGCCTTGCGCGATGTGCGTGACCAGTACACCTCACTTGAACTTCAGCGCCTGTCTCTGGATTGGCGAGGCGACTAATGTATCTCGTTGATACGAATATTTGGTTGGAGCGGCTGCTGGATCAAGATCGATTTGAGCAAGTACAGCAGTTTCTTGACCGCATATCAATAGATCAGTTGTTGATCAGTGATTTCTCGTTTCACTCAATTGGTGTCATTTTTCATCGCCTGAAACGACGCTCCGAGTTTCTCACATTCGTGCAGGACGTACTCATTGATGGAGCAGTCGCGGTTGTTGCGTTACAACCACTCCACATGCGCCGGGTTGTTGAGGTGATGAATGTGCATCAGCTTGATTTTGATGATGCATACCAGTATGTTGCAGCAGAGCAGAATGTTGCTAAGATTATCAGTTTTGATGCTGACTTTGACGGTACGCCGCTTGGACGTACTACACCCGCGCAAATCCTGGCGTCGATGCCAGAACAGGAAAGCTAAACGAGGTGTCAAGGTGTTCATGTCGGGCATGGGCGCACTGCGCTATCGCCTCGCCATCAAGCAAAGCAACGCCACCAACGACGCTATGCGTGCCGCGCTGGCCGCCATGGCGGCGGAAGCGGCGGGGTTGTCGATGCTCATGGCTATGGTATAACCCAAAGAGCGTACAGACGGACCGGATACCAGCAGGTACGAGTGGATTACGAAGCCGGTTCCGATTGTGAATGAAAGCGAGAATGTAGCAGCAGTGGCGAACCAAGTCGTCTCTTAAACAAAAAGTCGCTGATCATGGCGAGGTGTATACCGGCGAGCGCGAAGTCAACGCCATGCTTGATCTGGTGAAGCAGGAAACCGAACGGATTGACTCGCGGTTTCTGGAACCGGCGTGCGGCACAGGGAACTTTCTTGTCGAAATTCTTCGGCGCAAGCTGAGCGTGGTGGAAGCCCGCTACAGCAAAAGCCAGCTTGATTACGAGCGCAATGCGGTGCTGGCGGTTTCGTCGGTGTACGGGATCGATATTCTGGAAGATAATGTCGTCGCGTGCCGGGAGAGGTTGTTCGAGCTTTTTGATGCCGCGTACACGAGCCGGTTCAAACGACGCGCGAAAGAAGAATGTCGTCGCGCGGTGCGCTTCATTCTGGAGCAAAACATTGTCCATGGCGATGCGCTGACCTTGAAAACGGTGGGCCATGAGCCGCAGCCAATTGTGTTTTCGGAGTGGGCGTTTGCGAAAGGCAGCTTTCTCAAACGCCGCACGTTCGCGTTTCATGCCTTGTTGCCACAGCCAGAGCGGGAGCGCACGCTGTTCGATGAACCCGAACCGTCGCTCGCTTCCGATCTCGGCGAAGCCGCCTTTATTCCGTCGCCAGTGCGGGAATACCCGCTCATCCATTTTCTGAAGGTAGCTGATGCCGATGCTCAACTCTTTTGATCTCCATGCCCTGAATGCCTATAACCCCGATGTCCTGACATGTCTGGCGAACCTCAGCAGCGATGAGGTGTTTACCCCGCCACAACTGGCGAACCAGATGCTCGATCTGTTGCCCGCTGAGCTATGGAGCGACCCAAACGCGCGCTTTCTTGACCCGGCGTGCAAGTCGGGCGTGTTTTTACGCGAAATCGCGCGGCGACTGGATGCCGGGCTGGAACAGGTTATTCCTGACCGCCAGCAGCGGATGAATCATATCTTTCACGAATCAGCTTTTCGGCATCGCGATCACCGATCTGACCGCGCTTTTGTCGCGCCGCAGTGTGTACTGCTCGAAGGCCGCCAACAGCAAGTATTCCGTGTGCGAGACGTTCAAGGACGAGCAGGGCAATATCCACTTCGAGCGTACCGAGCATACATGGCACAGCAACCGCTGCGTGTTCTGCGGCGCGAACCAACAGGAATATGCGCGCGGCGCAGAGCTTGAAACCCATGCCTATCAGTTCATTCACACCAATACTCCGCAGGAGTTGTTCAATATGAAATTCGATGTGATTGTCGGCAATCCGCCGTATCAACTGAGCGATGGCGGCTTTGGAACGAGTGCGACACCGATTTATCAAATGTTCGTAGAGCAAGCGAAAAAACTTAACCCGCGTTTTCTCACCATGATTATTCCGTCGCGCTGGTTTGCTGGCGGGAGAGGGTTAGATGAGTTCAGAGAGTCCATGCTTACTGACAATCGCTTGCGTTCAATTGACGACTTTCTCAGCGCATCGGACGCATTTCCGGGGGTGGGCCTCAAGGGCGGCGTCTGCTACTTCCTGTGGGATCGGGATCATCCCGGTCTCTGCCGCGTCGCCACCCATTTCAAGAACTGGCCTGTCTCGATAGCCATTCGGCCACTTCTTGAAGAAGGGGCGGACGTGTTCATCCGCTTCAATGAAGGGCTGTCGATCCTCAAGAAGGTCGTTGCTGTCGAGAGTGGAAAAGCTGACTCGCTTTCGCTGCCTGAAAGCAAGCGTTTCGATCGATTGGTTAGTTCCAGAAAGCCCTTCGGTCTCCGCACGTTCTTTCAGGGCAAGACTAGCAAATCGCGCCAGTGACGTGCTGGTCTATCAGAATGGCGGCACGGGATACATCGCCAGAAGCTTCAATTACGACCGGCGCTCACCTCATCGATAAGTGGAAGATTTATGTTGGCCGGGCCGCTCCGGGAACTGGCAACAGGGACACCTATCCGCACAGGATTCTCAGCACACCGTTCATCGGGGAGCCGGGCAGCATTTCTTCTGAAACCTATCTTTGCATCGGCCCGTTCGACTCGAAGAGTGAGGCAGAAAGCGCCTTGTCCTACCTCTCCTGTCGGCTGACTCGCCTCCTGATTCTCCTGCACAAGCCATCCCAGGACACGACTCGCAAGGTCTACACGTTCGTACCAACCCAAGACTGGACGAGACAATGGACGGATGAGGATCTCTACGCGAAATATGGGATCACTGATGACGAAATCGCCTTCATCGAAAGCATGGTGCGCCCGATGGAGGCGAGCGATGAGTAACGAGTTTTTCCCGCCGCGCCCGGACGCGCAGCCGACGATCTACGCATACGAGGACAGCCATCCGCAATACGCGGGCTTGCTGAAAATCGGCTACACCACGCGCGAAGTCAAGGCGCGCATGGCCGAGCATTACCCCACGGTGACGCCGGGCAAGCCGCCGTATCACGTGTGCTGGAAGAATCGGCGATGCGCTCCGACGGCACGGCGTTCACCGACCGCGATGTTCACCGCTATTTGCGGGCGAAAAACGTTCCCAACCCCGAAGGCGAATGGTTCGATTGTTCGGTCAAAACCGTTCAATCCGCTATCATCGCCGTGCGCGACCGCATGCAGAACGAAGAACATCGCCATCTGGATTTCCCCATGCGGCCCGAACAGCAAGCAGCCGTTGAAAAAACTGCGGCCTATTTCAAAAGTTTCCGCCGCGAAAATCCCGACAAAGCGCCGCACTTCCTGTGGAACGCGAAGATGCGCTTCGGCAAAACCTTCGCCGCCTACCAGCTTGCCAGAAAGATGAAGTGGAAAAAGCTGCTGGTGCTGACCTTCAAACCGGCGGTGCAAAGCGCATGGGAAGAAGACCTTAAAACGCATGTTGATTTTGCCGGCTGGCAGTTCATCTCGCCCGGCGGCCTGGCCTATGAGGAAGCCGATACGAGCAGGCCGATTGTATGCTTCGGCTCATTTCAGGATTATCTGGGCAAGAACCCCAGCACCGGCGGCATCAAAACCAAAAACGAATGGGTGCATGCCACCAACTGGGATTGCGTGATCTTCGACGAGTATCACTACGGCGCGTGGCGCGAAAACGCGAAAGAACTGTTCGAAGCCGAAGACAGGCGCGAGGCCGAAGTTCGCGCGACGGCGAAGACATTGATTACTACGATGAAGCGATCATGCCGATCACGACCGATGCGTATCTGTATCTGTCCGGCACGCCGTTTCGCGCCATCGCGTCCGGCGAGTTCATCGAAGAGCAGATTTTCAACTGGACGTATTCCGACGAACAGCGCGCCAAAGCACAGTGGGACAGCGACGCGAGCGAGAATCCGTATGCCTCGCTGCCGCGCATGGTGCTTTTAACCTATCAACTGCCCGACGCCATCCGCGAAATCGCCATGCAGGGCGAGTTCAGCGAGTTCGATTTGAACGTGTTCTTTTCGGCAACCGGCATTGGCGACAAAGCTAAATTCGTGTACGAAGACGAAGTGCAGAAGTGGCTCGATCTGATTCGCGGCGCGTTTCTCGAAACCACGGTGGACAACTTGAAGCTGGGCGCGAAAAAACCGCCGATGCCGTTCTCTGACGCGCGCCTCTTGAACGTGCTTTCGCACACATTCTGGTTTCTGCCGAGTGTCGCATCATGTTATGCGATGAGGAATCTGCTTGGCAAACGGCAAAACAACTTCTATCGCGCATATGAAGTGATTGTCGCCGCTGGCCCTGGCACTGGATTGGGTGTCAAAGCGTTGCCGCCGGTTCTCAAAGCTATGGGCGATCCGCTCCAAACCAAAACCATTACCCTTTCATGCGGCAAACTGACGACGGGCGTCACGGTCAGACCGTGGACGGGCATTTTCATGCTGCGGAATACTTCTACGCCGGAAACCTATTTTCAGGCCGCGTTCCGCGTGCAATCGCCGTGGACGGTGAATAATCCTGACAGCGCTTCACCGAACAGGGAAGAAATTATCAAAGAAGAGTGCTACGTGTTCGACTTTGCGCCCGACCGCGCTTTGCGACAAATTGCAGATTATAGTTGTCGCCTGAACGTCGATGAATCGAACCCGGAGAAGAAGGTCGAAGAATTCATTAGCTTTTTGCCGGTGCTGGCCTACGATGGTAGTTCAATGAAGCAAATCGACGCCGCTGGTATTCTTGACATGGCGATGAGCGGCACCACGGCAACATTGCTGGCGCGGCGCTGGGAAAGTGCCTTGCTCGTGAATGTTGATAACGACACACTCAAGCGCTTGATGGCAAATGAAGCCGCGATGCGAGCGTTGATGAGCATCGAAGGCTTCCGCACGCTCAATCAGGACATCGAAACAATTATCAACAAATCGGAAGCCGTGCAAAAGGCCAGGAAAAGAGCCAACGACAAAGAGCTTTCCGACAAGCAGAAGAAGAAGCTGACCGAAGAGGAAAAAGAATATAAGAGTTTGCGCAAGCAAATTCAGGAAAAGCTGATCAAGTTCGCCACGCGCGTGCCGGTGTTTATGTATCTAACCGACTACCGCGAACGCACGCTGAAAGACGTTATCACCCAACTTGAACCCGGTCTTTTTAAGCGAGTTACGGGGCTGAGCGTGAAAGATTTTGAATTGCTCGTTAGTCTCGGCGTGTTCAACAGCGCCTTGATGAATGATGCCGTTTATAAATTCAAACGCTATGAGGATGCGAGCCTAAATTACACTGGCATTAATAAGCACGAGGGCGAAGATGTTGGTCTGTATGATACAGTAATCACCGCCAAGGAGCATCAAGCTGTTTTTGAGAATATAACGACTCACTATAGCGGAGTGCGAAAAGATTGATCAGGCGTGCCGGGTGGTGTCGGCATCGCGCAGGTCGGCTACGAGCAGACCGAGGCATGGTGGGCGTAGACGCGCGCGCTGCTGATGGACTGCCCATGCGCCGACGGCTGCCCGGCATGCATTATCGCCTCGCGACCGAGCGCGACAATGCCACCGACGACGCCATGCGTGCCGCTTCCGCCGCCATGGCGGCGGAAGCGGCGGGGTTGTAATTGTTTGCTGTTCGGGTTTCTTGTATCTGTAATATGATCTGGCAAGATGTGGCAGCATAACACCTCTCCCATAGGATGTTATGCTGCCAATGTGCAGTATAATATGCTCTATGGGCTTGTTATGCTGCCTCCCAGCAGTGGATGTTATGCCGCCAAGTGGCAGCATAATTATAAGTTAAGCGGAGCTTCGCTCCGCTTATCGCCCACACCGTTATCCGGATCAGGGCGAGCTCCTGACGGGATTCCTCGAAGGAAGCAACGATGCAGGCATCAGATATTCCGCGTGCGGTGGCTGCCGCTCGGTCGAGCGCTGAGGCGTTTGGCCTGAGAGTCGATGACGCGGTTGTTCTTCAGGACTCGAACCGGATCGCTGTGCGCCTAGTGCCGTGTGACGTTCTTGCGCGGGTCGCGTACCTGGCGCGTCAGGCAGGTGCAGCGTTCGAAGTCGAGATCGCTCGGCGGCTCGCCGAAACCGATAGCCCCATCGCTGCGCTTGAGCCGCGAGTAGAGCCGCGGGTCTACGTGCGTGACGGCTTCGTGGTCACGCTGTGGACTTACTACGAGCCTGTATCGCCGCGAGACGTCGCGCCAGCCGCGTACGCGCAGGCGCTCGCACGGCTGCATGCCGGGCATGCGGCAGATCGATGTGCCTGCGCCGCACTTCACGGATCGCGTCGCGGAGGCGCAGCGACTGGTTGGCAACCGCGCCCACACGCCGGAGCTCGCTGATGCGGACCGGGATCTGCTCAGCACCACGTTGCGAAGCCTGCGGCGCGCGATCGGCGACCGCGGCGCCGCCGAGCAGTTGCTGCACGGCGAGCCGCACCCTGGCAACCTGCTCAGGACGCAGAACGGGTTGCTGTTCATAGACTTGGAGACGTGTTGCCGCGGACCGGTCGAGTTCGACATCGTCCATGCGCCCGAAGAGGTGAGCAAGCACTACGGGGACGCTGATCAAGACCTGCTTCGCGAGTGCCGGGTTTTGATGCTCGCGATGATCGTAACGTGGCGTTGGGATCGCGACGACCACCTCCCGAACGGGCGCCGACTAGGCACAGAGTGGCTCAACCAGATGCGAGCAGCGTTGGATCGCGATGGGCGGATACTGCGCAATGATCACAGCACAGCGTCAGAGCGGTAACGCGCGGTAACGCGCGGCGATGAACGACCGGATAACTCGCTGCTGCACCCGACCGAGCCCTCACCGTGACGTTTCCGGCCAGAGTTACGTTCTCGTTGGCGAGAGTCTCGGCGGGTGAGCAGCCGGGCCGTTGGGCCGCATCATCAGCCACAGCTTTTGTGAGATACATCATTAGCAGACGTGCGATATAATCAACGCAGATCCGTACATATCACTGTGCAATGCCGTACCCTGTCGAGCGAGTTGGTCACAATGATTCAGCCGGAAAGTGTCCGATTCAAAATTGCGTGGATCTCGCTCGCGATTATCGGCGTCGCGATTTTCATTTTTGGACTGATTATCACCGTCTGGCCCGGTTCGAGCGATACATTGTTCCTACGAACGGTTGGAGTGGCCTCGATTGGGATGGGTTTATTCGGTGTGATGATCACTGTAATCCCATACAGACGCCGTGAACGATGGGCTTGGTTCACGCTATGGTACTATCCGATCTTCTGGCTGGCGCACTCGCTGGGCGGCTTGCCTCCTGGTCAAGACCATATCCATCAGATCGTATTCATCGTACTCTCGCTGGTTAGCCTGCTTATCTCCGTGAGTGACTTCTTTCCGCGAGGGTGAGTGCGGCATGCCTGACGCACCAATATACCGTGCAAATCGCACCGACCGCAGCTAACGCGTAGCGGCTGATGCACAGATCGTTGAGTGACAGCGCCGAATTCAGTTGCCTGGAGTGACAGGCTCACAGGAAAGCGACATATGCTATCATAGAGTGGTAATAGGAGCAGATCGTCCCGTTTTAACTAGACGATTTTGGCATGACAGATCATACTAAGGCTCGGTTTCTTGCTGGCCTCTATCTGTCAAATGCCACTATCTAAGTTGGCTTACTAAGGGATGGCGAGCAAATGCAAATGCTCACACAAAGCAAATGGAGAGCAAATGGCCCAGTTTGTTGGCACTGTGCAGGAGTTTCATCACTACATTGGCCCGCTGATTCGCAACGCCATCAACCAAGTTGCTGCACCTTTTCGCAAGAAGTTTGGTGGCGTATGCCAAGAGTGCGGTAAGCAGGATGAGTTGCAATCGGCACACGTTCATGGTCGTGGCCGCCGCGTGCTCATTGAGGCCGTGCTCACTCAGCATACTGATTCTGAAGGAGTTATCCGATGTGATCTCGAATCGGTTGAGCGTCAAATTATTGAAGCCCATATGCCGATTGAAGAAACGTTCCGGTTCATTTGTCCTTCATGTCATGTTGTCTACGATGCTGGAACGAGACAGCGTGCACCCAGTGGAAACTCGGTTTCGGTGTTTCGTGAAGCCGAAGATAGCCAATTCACGAAGCTAAACAGAATTGAACGTTGGGCAAGTCGCCCTAATTAAGCCAATCACCAGATGATTTGTGCGTTTTTGCATCTTGAGCAAGACGGCGCAGTGACACTTCCAGCGTTTCGCGACTATTGCGAGCGCGAACTCCAAATTATAGGCTTCGATGGCAAGTATGCCAGCATAAAGACTGACGCTGGAAACTCGTATGGGAAAGTGTTTTTTGATGAGGGCGGAACTGTAAAGATGTGGCCAATCGTGCGGCAAAAGGTGGTTCGCTATTTTTAGTATTTCACAGTCATTGTTTGATGATTGCAATATGCGTTGTACCGCTTCCTAAAGTTGCAATTTGACGAGGACGCATGCGCCGAACATGCCCATGCACCCGACCCGCTGAATCGGGGCGATTTTGGCAGGTTTAGCACATCCCAATGCCCGCGCACTTCATGGGTGTTGGCAGCGGGCGGCTGAACGGCAACCCGTTCGGCGCGATGACGAAGTGTGGAAAGATGAGTTGTTTGTAAGGAAATGATGCAGTTAAATCCTAGTCCATCGAAAGAACCTGACGATAAGTTACGATACACCGCTACCTTTGATGAGTTCTATACCCGTTTTGCAGGGACATACGATTATTTAGTCAAGGTACTGCCTCTATGGCGCAATTGGCTTAAGCATGTTCTTCCCTATCTGCAAGGTCCACGTGTCTTGGAAGTATCATTTGGCACAGGATATTTGATAACTCGATACGCAAACCGTTTTCAGGTGTGCGGAATTGACTACAACATGGCAATGGTAAAGACCGCAAAGAAGAATTCTTGAACGGTCGGATGTTTCGGCATTCTTACAACAGGCGGATGTTCGTCACTTGCCCTATGCAAATGAAAGTATCGACACAATTGTGAATACCATGGCATTCTCCGGCTATCCTGATGGGCAACGTGCACTCACGGAGATGCGGCGGGTGCTGAAGCGTGGAGGCCGTTTGCTCATTATCGATATCTACTATCCGCGCAATCGAAATTGGTTGGGAATGTCACTTGCTCGATTTTGGCAAAACTCAGGTGATATATTACGAGAGATGGACTCATTGTTCGATGCCATGGACATTAAGTATACGGAAGAGGAAATCGGCGGCTTTGGGAGTGTCCACCTGTATGTGGCACAGAAGCTATGAAGAGCGCCTAACACAGCGTGCACCGGACGGCTGGGACTCTGCGCGTTTTTTAGGCTTTTTTCTGAGCTATGGAAGTTTTCCGTTTCCAAGCTTTCTTCTCCCCAGCCGCCGGTAACGCAAGCCGTTGGACGAAGTACCCATGCAGACTGATACCGATAGCCAACTGGACACCACTATCGCCGCGATTGTTGCGCGCCACAAGCTCCGCACGCGCACATGGACCCGATTAGAATTGCTTGGCACAGCCACCACAATCTACCTGCTCGACGATGTCTACGTGCTTCGCGTGCCCCATACGGAAGCGATAGCCGGTATTTGCAACACCGTCTCGCGCTGGCGCGCGAAGCGACTCCCGACATCTGGCACGCGCTAGGCCATGATTTGGCGTTGCTCCATAGCGGCATTACGGTGGATGGACCGGCTGGGCAGATCGCCATCAATGATGCGGTCATCGATCCGCGCCCCTGGCTCCAAGAGATTACCGCCACCGTGCTCATCACATCGGACGATAGCGCGTGGCTTGCTGGCTGGCTTGACAAACTCGCGCCGTTTGCGCCCCTTCCCATTACCCGGCGCTTCTGCCATGGTGACGTGAACGCCGGGAACATTATGGTTGACCCGCCAACACAGCAGTACCGCGCGTTGCTGGATTGGGGCGGTGTCTTTTGGAGGGACACCACCTGGGATTTTGCGCCCGTGTCGCTCCTCACCGTATCGCCCATGCTCGCTGGTTACCGGACAATTACCTGCCTCGATAACGACGCGACAGCGGAAGCGCGCATTCTCTGGCATCACGTCGTATGTACGATCTTTGGCATGTGGAAAAACCAGCAGCGAGAATCACACTGGGCACGCGAGCGAGTCGCTCACCTACAACGAAATCTGGATGCATTCCTCACCGCTCCAACGGCGCGCTGGATCGCCGATCTTGACTCTAACGTGGCGTGTGCAGCAACGCTTCGTCGAACACGCGCTTGCTGCCCGAACGCCTTCATGCGAAATCGTACCATGTTGCGCGCCTTCAATATTGTCTGATCTGCAAGCGTTCAGTCATTATAGATCACCTTTCTTCTACTTCCCCATGCCAGTTTGTATACTTCCCTCATCCAAAGGTGATGGAATGAGACATGCCATCGGTTTTTACATGTGTGATATACTCCATGGCACATGGAGACGCTATGATATGTTGCGTGATAGGATAATCTTCGATGGCTAAACTCTACGATAACATTACGGACGATCTTGCCGCCTTTATCCGCGCCCAGCCGCTGTTCTTCGTTGCAAGTGCTCCGCTCGATTTGCATGGTCACGTCAATCTTTCGCCCAAAGGTCTTGATTGCTTGCGCATCCTCTCACCACAGCAGGTTGCCTATGTCGATCTGACCGGCAGCGGTAATGAAACGTCGGCTCATCTTGTCGAGAATGGCCGGATCACTTTCATGTTTTGTGCATTTGCCGGGCCGCCACGGATTCTACGGTTGTATGGTCATGGCCGGGTTGTGCTGCCGAGCACTGCTGCATGGGATGAATATGCTCCGCATTTTCCACACTACCCCGGCACGCGCCAGATCATTGTCGCAGACATCGTGCGTGTGCAAACCTCGTGCGGGTTCGCCGTACCGCTGATGGACTACGTCGGGCAGCGCGACACGTTGATCCGCTGGGCCGACGCGAAAGGCGAAGACGGCATGGCGGACTACCATCGTGAAAAGAACATGACCAGCATTGACGGGTTGCGCACGCCGCTTGCTGAGCATGTCGAGCAGGAGTCACACGTCTGAATGGAGGCGTGGAGTGCCTATAAGTAATATGTTATGTACGTGTACAAGCCCGCATATGCGGGCTCCGCTGTATAATCCCACGCGTTCATGCGCCGAATACGCCACTGTCATGCTTCCCAACCCACATAATCCTCAAAAAAGTTCTACATATTTTCCTTACAAACACTTGGTATCCTACATCCATGGGAAACAACACTCGTGTGGAGGCATTCGATGGATAACGATGATCGACAGATAGGACGTATTTTGACGCGCCGCGAGGTGCTGACAATTTTTGGCGCTGCTGGCGCTTCCCTATTGGTGGGCTGCGGCGCGACTCCCAACACAGCTGTGTCGCCAACGGCAACCGGTGGGGTGAACACGGAGGCAGCAACTGTTCAGGCAGCTGCGCTCAATGCGGAAGCGGTGACGGCAGTTTCAATAGGCGACTCGCCAGCTGTACAAGCGCAGCAGCAGGCCGAGGTTGCAACGGCACAAGTCGCCAATGCAACGACAAGCGCGCCAACATGTGTGGTGCGGCCGGAGGTGACGGAAGGGCCATATTACGTGGAAGAAAACCTTGTGCGCTCGGATGTTCGTGAGGACAGAGCGGGCACGCCGCTGTCTCTGACGTTTAATATCACGGACGTAGGCAGCAGTGGCTGTACGCAGTTGCAAGGCGCAACTGTTGAAATCTGGCATTGCGACGCGGCTGGTGCATATTCGGACGTGTCCGATCCGGGCTTCAACACCAAAGGCCAGACATGGCTGCGTGGCTCGCAAGTGACGGATGCGAACGGGCAGGCGACGTTCACGACGATCTATCCCGGCTGGTACCGTGGCCGCGCTGTCCACATTCACTTCAAAATCCATCCTGACGCGAATTCGGTGTTCACGTCGCAACTGTTCTTTGATGACTCGTTGTCGGACCAGGTCTTTTCGCAGGCACCCTATGCGAGCAAAGGCCAGCGCGATACGCTGAACAGCAACGACAACATTTATCAAGATCAGTTGCTGCTCACAGTGAACAAGACCGAGCAGGGCTATGCTACGGCATTTGATATAGGCATAGACCAATCTGCACTTGGCACCGGACAGTCGCAAGGTGGCGGTTCAGGCGGGACTGGCGGATCACCGCCGCGCGCAACACAGCAGTCTGGCGGATAAGAGCAGTATTTTCAGTATGGCATGGATATGCTATCAGAACGAGAATAAAGAGATAAAATGAAGGCCTTGGAAGACTGATATTGTCTCCCAAGGCCTTTGCATATACTGTACGCTGTCGTTTAGCGCCATCGGCACTGGCTGCAATGACTGCGCTTCTGTCAGATTTTCTTCAAGTTCATCGTACACGAAGCGCTCGCCACGCAAGTACGAGCAGACAGCCGCCAGCAGCGCCAACCACGCCGAGAGCCAGAAGATGACATGGAGCGCCGTGATGAGCGGCCCGCCGATCACATTTGGGAAGAACTGCGTACCCAAAATCGTCGCGCGGGAGGCTGGTGCCAGCGCCTGAAGTGTAGCCGACGGCAGCAGTGTACTCATCGGGTTGTAGCCCAGGAAGGCGGCGAACAATGCGCCGGTCGGCGGCACGTGGGCGACCTCGGTTGCGACCTGCGCTGACACGCCGTTCTGCGTCAGCCCCGTTTGCACGGCGGCAGGCAGCGACGACGAGAGCACGATCACGATAATGCTGAAAAAGACCGCCAGACTGAGCGGATTGCCCGCGTTCGTGAACGTGGTGCGCATGCCCGACCCTACGCCGCGCTCGGCGCGTGGCAGCGCGTTCATCACTGCCGCCGAGTTTGGCGCAGAGAAGCCACCGAACGCCGCGCCGATGATGAACAGCACTACGGCAAACGGTACGTAGTTAAAGTCCACCGGGAAGAATGACAGTGCCACAAAGCCACCGGTCAGCACCACCATGGCCGCAGTGCAGATCGTGCGTGGGTCCACATGGTCGGACAGCCAGCCACCCGCCGCGCCGAAAATCATGAAGCCGGCCAGCAACGGAATGAGGTACACCGCCGACCAGAACGGCGTTGATTCAAATGTGTAGCCATGCAGCGGCAGCCAGATGCCCTGAAGCCAGACCACCAGCACGAATTGCAGACCGCCGTACGCCAGCGAGCTCAACAGTTGCGATGCGCAGCCAGCCGCAAACGAGCGAATCTTGAACAGTTGCAAATTGAACAGCGGCTCGCGTACGCGCTGCTCCACCCGGATGAACAGTGCCAGCAGCGCAAGGCCCAGCACCAAACCACCAATCACCAGCGGGTTGGTCCAGCCAGTGTTCGAGTTGCCGTAGGGCGTGATGCCGTAGGTCATGGCGATCAGAAAGATCGTCAGGCCAATGCCGAAACACAGATTGCCAAGCATGTCGATGCGCTTGGAACCCTGGCGCTGGCCCTGCTCGCGCAGCATGAGGTAGGCCCACACTGTGCCGATAACACCGAACGGAACGCTGACCAGGAACACCGAGCGCCACCAGATCGACGCCAGCAAACCGCCGACCAGCAGGCCGAACAAGCTTCCGGCCAGCGTCGCGACCATGTTCAAGCCCAGCGCCATGCCGCGCTCTTTGACCGGAAACGCATCGGTCAAGATGGCCGCGCTATTCGCCAGCAGCAGCCCGCCACCAACGCCTTGGAGCAGCCGCACGAGAATAATTTCTAACGCGCCCGCGTTGCCCGAAGACGGCGTGAGAAACAGCAGTAGCGAGGCCACCGTAAACACCACAAAACCGGCGTTGTACATCCGCACACGCCCAAAAATGTCCGACAGGCGGCCAAACGTCACCAGCAACGTGGCTGTGACCACCATGTAGCCAAGCAACATCCACAATAGATAGTTGCTTTCGGATGGTGCGAGCGGATTGACGTTGAGGCCGCGAAAAATGTCCGGCAGCGAAATCAGCAAAATGCTGTTGTTCATGGCTGCCATCAGCACACCGAGCGTGGTGTTCGAGAGCGCGATCCATTTGTAGTTCCGTCCGACGGGGCGGGTATGGCGGGGTAATGCCGTCGTACTCATGCCTTCAGTATCTCCTTCTCTTCAGTTTCGTTGGCGGTTACGGTGTTGCGCACCGCCGCCATGAGTGCTTGCAAGCCGGTCTCAAGAGCCGCAAGCGAATGGTCGTCCATCGTCGCGAGCGCGAGCGCCAATTGCTCATGCCGGTAGCTTTCGATCTGCTGAAGTAGGGTGCGGCCCTGCTCTGTTACATGCAGCACAAGACTGCGCCGGTCATGCGGGTTGATCGCGCGCGTGATTAAACCTTCAGCCTCCAGCCGGTCAAGCAGCCCGGTGACTGTCGTGCGATTGATTCCAAGCACCTCGGCGACGCGGCCCGGCGTGCGGGCGTTGAATCCTTCTATCGCCAGCAGCGCGCGGGTCGAGCCAAATGGCAGATTGAGCCGCAGCCATGACTCCGGCCAGTTGATGCGCAGCAGGTGTTGAACCGCGCCGTCGAGGCGCAGAATTGCGTCGATGCTATTCTGTTGATTATCCGTCATAATAGATTATCCATAAAAATGAACTATTCAACGATATGGAATTATAACGCGCTTGTACAGTTGAGTCAATGGTGCAGGATATGAAGGAGTTTAGTGCAGCCTTCTGCGTCGCTCTCGCCAGTAAATGAGAATTGCTGGAATGTGGGAGAAGAGCGTATGCTATTTACGGCTTGTGTCGCGGAGTGGCGTAAGGACGAACACCGGAATGGCACGGTCGGTGCGCTGCTCGTATAGCGTAAATCCATCGAAGTAGTCCACTGCCTTGCGCCACAACGCTGCCCGTTCCTCGCTGTGCGCCTCGCGTGCCATGTAGGTCGCCACGCGGCCGCCAAGGTACACCACTGTTTGTGGATGCGCGCGCAGGTTGTAGTACCACGCGGGATGGCGATTTCGTCCCCCGTTCGAGGCAATGATGATGACGCGGTCGCCTTCCGTAAAGTACAGGAGCGGCGTCAGGCGGCGCTTGCCACTTTTGGCACCAATATTTTCCAACAGAAGCACCGGCTGGCCTGGCGACATGCTGATTCGTCCGCGTGTCAGGTAGAGGAGCGGGCGATCGAGGCGTGCGAGCACCTTTTGCCCAACCCAGACGCCGAGGCGAGTTGCCAGGAAGCGGCGGATCACACGTTCTGGCCAGTACATGCGTTGATTGGTTTTCTGCATAGACATTGTTGATCTGAAGAGGCAACCGTGTGGCTACGCCTTGCTAGCTAAAGGAACGTGCCGAAGTTACGATGCTGCCCCATTCGTCGGTTCCACGAGCAGCACCTGCTCCAGCGGCGGGTCGGGCGGTAGGTCGAGGATGAGCGTCAGCCCGCGCCCGACTGGCAGCGGCACCGAAAGGTTGAGATCGGTGGATTGGCCTGGCTGCAACTCCGTGCTGCTGCTACCCTCGATTGCGTAGTTCGTACCATCACTATCGCGGAACGAAAACGCGTTGGCAGGAATTGTTATTGGCTGGTCGGCGGTATTGGTGACTGTGCCATGCACCTCGGCCTGCTCGCCCTGACGACGCACTTCAGTGACCTCGACGCGCACGCGTGGCGTGCTGGCGACGGGTGTCAGCGCGGGCACTGCCTCGCCACCGCTGAAACGATCGCGTATATCGGTGATGCGGCGCTGCACGGCAGGCGGCAGGGAAGGCAGATGCACCTGCGGCAGTTGCCATGGCTCCACAGTTGGCGCGTTCGGGTCGGTTGGCTTGGGAGCAAACTGTTGGACCAGCACCGGGTTGCCTGGCCCGCTCACAACGCGGCCAATCGCAATCAGGAGTACTGCGATCAGAACCCCGGCCAGCCACAGCGGAAATTTGTCGTCATCATTAGCCATTGAACATACTCTTGAGCAGCACAACATCAGGGCGTTACTTTGTAAGTATAGCAAAAGGTACGCCCTGATGCTCAGCATGTGATTAAACAGGTATGCTACATCCGCGTCGTTCGTGGCTGAGAGAGCAGCAGCGTGAGCAGCAACTCGTCGTCATGGATAGACGCGGCCTGCTGCCGGGCGTATGGCATGCGGTTGGTGTGCAGCCACCACAGGCCACCGGCGGCGAGCAATCCCATGACGCAGAATACAAGCCACGGCAGATTTGGCGCGTTAAACTGTTTGCTCCAGCCGTACAGCACACCGCCGGTGAAATTGCCGATGCTGCCGCCGAATGCCAGCGCCAGCGAGTTAATGCCAAAGTACGAGCCAAGTGCAACTGGATTCGACAACTCTGCCGCGACCGTCTGCTGTGTGGGCGCGGCCAGCAGCGCGCCAAACGAAAAGACTGCAACACACATCATCAGTGTGAAGAAAGTGGTAGTAGTTCCCACGCTTCCCAACCCTACCGCCATCAATACCAATCCAAGGATAAGCACCGGCAGCGGGCGCATGCGTCGCTCGGCCAGCCGCAGGAGCGGGTACTGCAACACGACGGTCAAGATTGAGTTCAGCGCAAACACATAGCCGACCGAGTCAGTTGTGCCGGTCAGCGCTTCGGCCTTCAGCGGCAGCGAAATATTCAACTGCACGGACATGAACCAGTAGCCCATGAGCAACAGGTTGAACAACACGAACGTCCGGTCACGCAGCGCCAGGCCAAGGCCGTAGGTCAGGTTGCGGCGCTCGGTTGCGACGCGCACTGGCGGCAGCATGATCAGCATGACCAGAAACGTGATGAAGAAACAGACGGCGGAACTCAGCGCCACCAGCGAAAAGCTGGCTTTGATCAACAGCGCGCCGAGCAGCGGCCCTAGCGTCATGCCCATGCCGCCGCTCACGCCCGCCAGCGAATAAAAGCGCGCCCGGTTGTGGGCATCAGTCAATGCGGCGATTGCGGCCTCGCGCGGCGACTCGAACAGCGCGCCGCCGAGCGCAGCGACAACGCTGGTGAACAGCAGCATTGGGAATGTGGTTGCCCCAGCCATGCCCGCAAAGCCCACCGCGCGCAGCAGCAGACCGGCGCATATCAAGCCTTTCGCACCAAGCCGGTCGGCCAGCATGCCGCCGAACAATGCCAGCCCTTGCTGGGTAAGTTGTCGTACGGCTAAAATAAGGCCGACCGATGTGGCCGCCCATCCCAGTCCATTGACAAAGTGAATTGAAATCAGCGGGATGACCATGAAAAAGCCACCCCACATAAAAAACGTGCTAATGAGAATGGCAATCAGCCCGCGCCGCCGCGCCGCGGAGCTAAATGTCGTTCGTGTCTCCATGCTCTATCCCTTTACGGTTACATCAGTGTTCCATGTGATTGACAAAGGATCTTTGCAACCTATAAGGTAACGTGAACAGAGCTATCGTGCAAGACGATAGATACTGTTTCAAGTTTGATGAATCCAAAACTATCATATCTTCATGCATCTCTTGTGACAAAAGGCACGCAACCGCCACGAGAAGTGCTATAATAGGTGTAATTGAATGGCGTAAAATGAGCCAAGTGCGGGCAAGCCAGCGGCGGCTAAAGCGAAAGGCGTCGGATGCTGGCAAGCATCGCGAGGCCTTTTTTGACTTAGTGCGCCTGTTGCACTATTCTTGGAAAGAAGCAACGTAGTCTTCTTTTGCAGCACCTGGAGAACCCTGTCATGACCGTGACCGCACCAGAAATGAGTACGCAAGAAGGTCAACATGATCGCATCGTGAACGACTTTGCGATCGTTGCCGCCACTGTAAACGGCTCAGGGAGCCAAACTGCCAACAACACGCTGATCCGCGCCTTGTTCAAAATGGGCATTCCGGTCAGCGGCAAAAATCTGTTCCCCTCCAACATTGCCGGTTTGCCGACGTGGTACACCATCCGCGTGAGCAAAGATGGCTACACCGCGCGCCGTGAAGGCACCGAGATTGTGGTGGCGTTCAACGCCAAAACTGCCGATGAAGATGTTGCGGCGCTGCCGTCGGGCGGCGTGTGCGTGCATCCCGACGATATGAAGTTCGCCGTCGCGCGCGACGATGTAACCTTTTACCCGCTGCCGGTGAAAGATTTGCTCAAGCAGGTTGGCCCATCGCCCAAACTGCGTGACTACGTGGCCAACATGGCGTATGTCGGCGCGCTGGTGGAGCTGTTGAGCATCGACATGAACGAGATCGTTGGCGCGCTGAACTACCATTTTCAGGGCAAAGCGTCAGCGATCAAGCTCAATCTTGCCATGGTCGAAGCGGCGCGCGATTGGACGCGCGATCATCTGACCAAGCGAGACCCGTACTATGTCGAGCCGATGCACGAGACCGATGGCATGACGCTGATCGACGGCAACTCGGCGGCGGGCCTTGGCGCGCTGGTCGGCGGCATGACCGTGACGGCCTGGTACCCGATTACGCCCTCGACCAGTCTGGTTGATGCGATCATGGAGTATGCGCCAAAGTTGCGCCATGATCCGGAGACTGGCGCGGCCACCTATGCCATCGTGCAAGCCGAGGATGAGTTGGCGGCAGCGGGCATGATCGTCGGGGCCGGCTGGGCGGGCGCGCGCGCCATGACGGCTACTTCCGGGCCGGGCATTTCGCTCATGACAGAGTTTGCGGGCATGGCCTTCTTCACCGAGGTGCCAGCTGTGATCTGGGACATCCAGCGCATGGGGCCGAGCACCGGCTTGCCGACGCGCGTGTCACAGGGCGATGTCATGAAGGCGTATTATCTCGGTCATGGTGATACGCGCCACATTGTGCTTTTGCCGGGCAGCATGCAGGAGTGCTTTGAATTTGGCTACAAGGCGTTCGATCTGGCGGAGCGGCTCCAGACGCTGGTCTTTGTGCTGAGCGACCTTGATCTTGGCATGAACAACTGGATGACCAGGCCGTTCGAGTATCCGACCGAGCCGATGGATCGCGGCAAGGTGCTGACGGCTGAGGAACTGCGCGATATTCAGGATTGGGGCCGCTACAAGGACGTGGACGGCGACGGCATCCCGTACCGCACGCTGCCGGGCACTGAAAGCGCGCGGGCGGCTTACTTCTCGCGCGGCACTGGCCATAATGAGTACGCAGTCTACAGCGAGCGCCCGGAAGACTGGCAGGCGAATCTCGATCGGTTGTGGCGCAAGCATGACACGGCGCGTACATTGGTACCGCAGCCGGTGCTGGACATGCATGAGAGCGCGTCGATCGGCATCATCGCCTATGGCTCGACCAACGGAGCGATTGAGGAAGGGCGCGACCGGCTGCGCAAAGAAGGCATTGAGACGAGCTATCTGCGCTTGCGGGCGCTGCCGCTCGGCCAGGCCGTTACCGATTTTGTGCAGAAGCATGATCGCGTGTATGTAGTTGAGATGAATCATGACGGTCAGATGCAGCAGCTTGTGCAGCTCCATCAGCCGGAGTTGGCCGGGAAGGTGCGCTCGGTGCGGAACTGCAACGGTCTGCCGATGAGCGCCCGGTTCGTGACGGAAGGTATCTTGGAGCAGGAGCAGTAATAACATATTACATTGTACATTGCAGACGGTAGCACTCAATGTACAATGTAAGTATGTACAATATTAGGAGCATACCAATGACCACAACAGCAAAACCGGGCGGCAGGCCCGCTAACACCAATCAGATCGGCCTGACGCAGCAGGAATATCGCGGGCGCGAGTCGACGCTGTGCCAGGGCTGCGGACATAATTCGATCTCCAGCCAGATCATCGCGTCGGCATTTGATCTATCGCTTCAGCCGCACCGCATCATTAAGATGAGCGGCATCGGCTGCTCGTCCAAGACACCGGCCTACTTCTTGAATTGTTCGCATGGCTTCAATACACTCCATGGGCGCATGCCTTCGGTGACGACCGGTGCGACGCTGGCGAACCGCACGCTCATGGCGATTGGCGTATCGGGCGACGGTGATACTGGCAGTATTGGCCTCGGTCAGTTCAAGCATATGATGCGCCGCAATATTCCGGTTGTGTATATCGTGGAGAACAACGGCGTGTATGGCTTGACCAAGGGCCAGCACTCCGCCACCGCGGACATGGGCCAGAATTTGAAATATGCCGGTCTGAATGAACTGCCGCCGATCGATGTCTGTATCGAGGCGCTGGTGGCCGACTGCGGCTTCGTGGCGCGCTCGTTTGCGGGCGATGCCAAGCAGGTGCGCGAGTTGCTCAAGGCTGCTATGAGCTATAAAGGTACGGCAGTGCTCGACATCATCAGCCCGTGTGTGACTTTCAACAACAACGACGACTCGAAGAAGAGCTACGGTTACGGTAAAGAGCATGAGGTTCGCATTCAGGATTTGCAGTTCATTCCGGCGTTCGAGGAAATGCAGATCGATTATGAGGCCGGTACGGAGCAGATTGTTCAGCTTCATGATGGTCCGACGATTAAGCTGAAAAAACTCGACCGCGACTACGACCCGACCAACCGCTGGGAGGCGATGCGGCTGTTGGAAGAGTCGCGCGAGAAGCAGGAAATGCTGACTGGCTTGATCTACATCAACGAGTCGCGCCCGACGCTGCCGGAAGTGATGCAGTTGACCGAGACGCCATTGGCGCGACTTGCGCCGGAGCAGTTACGGCCCACGCGCGAGCAGTTCGACGCGGTGCTGGCAGAGTTGATGTGACGTAAACCGTAACGTATAAAACGAAAACCCCGTTGTTGCTGCAACAACGGGGTTTTGACATGGTAGGAATTCAAGCATTGTGACGCTACACTGCAGCGCGCTCTAGCTTGCGAAACAGATCGCCGAAGATTGCATCGCGTTGCAGCGCGCGCACTTCGCGGATGAGGTGCCGGTGCGGATCATGACTTCCATGTCAGTTGATCCGTCAGGATGGGGCTGTGGGTCAGCGTGCTGTCCAGCCAGTCGGCATTCACCAGCCATGCAACCGGCGCCACATCCCAAATCTCCTTCGAGCGGGCGTAATGATCGTCGTAGTAGCCGGAATACACCTCGAACAGGTAGTCGCCAATCGCGCCACGACCTTTGACGAAGCGCTCCATCTCGGCCTGTGTGGTGCGTAAGTGCTCGGCCACATTGCGACATGGCACATGCACCAACGGCACGCCGCTGTCGAATACTACGCACGCGGCGGCGACATCCTGCTGCAAGTTGAACTCGCGGGCGGTATGCCATGCCTGCGGATGGCCGCCCAGCCAGACCACCACGATCTGCTCGGCAATCTCGGGCGCGAGGAACAGCGCCGAGGCGATGTTGGTAATTGCTGCAATTGCGACGACATACAACGGCCCGTCACGCTCGGCCTTGGTCCGCGCAATGAGATCATCCACCGCCGGACTGCGAACGGGCTGGTCAGGTGCTGGGAGCCATGCCGTCGCGCCCTTGTAGACAAAATCCTCGCTTGGGCGGCCAAGACGCTCCAGCAGCCGCTCGATCTCCTCGTAGCTGCGCTGCATGCCGTCCGCCGGGCCGCTCGAACGATTGTTGTGGAACGGCGCGGCATAAATTGCCTCGACCGTCAGGCGTTCTGGCGAGAGCAATGCGTACACCAGCGCAAACTGATCGTCAATTTCGTTATACGTGTCGGTATCGAGCACCATGTGGACCGTGCCGGATGGCGGCGCGAGCATCCGCAGGCGTTGTTCTTCACTCAGGTGTACGTACATCAGTCATGCTCCTTGGGCGTTTATTATTGTTCTGGTTCGGCGTGTATACATAACGGAACACCTTCAGCCATGAGCCGCATGCTCAATAGGGCGGCTCGGCTGGCCCTTCATAACCGCACATGCCCACCCGGGGCGAATTTACTAACGGCATCGGCGCGCCATAATTATCGTGCGGGTGCGTTTTGGCATGTTCGTCGCACAACGTTCCGGCTGTATCTTCTTCGTACAAACATTCAATACAGAGCCATGACGCTGGTTTGCCACACTCGATGCATGTGGCTTCCGGCATAACGTTGCGCGCCATGAGCGCAATCGGGTGCGAGGTGGTTGGCTTGCCTTCGCGCGTTTCAACAAACTTGATCAGCGTTTCAGATGATGTTCCAAAATCGTAGATGTGGGTCAACTCAACGCCCGGCTTGAAGACATCGGAAACACGCCGCCGCTTGCCGATCTCGTTGCCACTCCAGCCACCAACGGAAAACTGACTCAGGTGACCGCAGCATTCGAGCCAGATGGCGCGCAGATAATTGTCGATCTGTTGCAAAGTGGTAGAGTCGCGCACTTCGAGATCAAGCCAGAATACGTTTGCGTAGGCGTCCTGCACGCGAAGATGGTAGAGAGTTTCACTTGCGGCCTTGCCCGATTCTGCTTTCTCAATAGCGGCCTTGCGCTGTGTGCAGGCAGCAAGATGTTTCGTCATGCCACCTTTGGCAATCTCTTGGCCGCAGTATATACATGTTCCTCTCGACTGTTTTCCACGAGACATATCACGTCCCTCGGAGCTTCAATTGTTTGGATGGATACTGTTATCTCGACACCTCCAGCGCAATTGTAGCAGCCGTACGTGGGCAGTCAAGCGCAACGTGAAGCTATGGAGTGTAATAGCAGAGGAGCAGTTGCCAGGCACACAGCATGGGATTGGCCTGTGTGCCTGGCGAGGTGTCAATCTTTACGACTCGTTACACCGGCTGACGACCAGTGATCAGCCGATAGGCAATAACGATGATGGCGAGGATGAGAAGAATATGGATGAGCCACCCAGCCACATGGAAGACAACAAATCCGAGTAACCAAAGGATAAATAGAATGATCGCAATTGTCCACAACATACACAACCTCCTGCACATTAATAAAACGTATCCTTATAGCTATTCATAAAAAGCATTTATCGTGCCATTGTCGTGAAAGAGCACGATTACAATGTATTAATGCTCAAGAAAATGACATTACCTTTACGCTTGTCCAAATAAAAATACTGCGATACTAAACATTTGCCGCCCCTATCTTGGTGATAGGGGCGGCAAGTAACGGTAGAGAAAGTCAGATTCCTTGGGTCTGATTTACGCCTTGCGCGCCGTCATGCCCTCCACACCAAGCTCCTTCGCGTTGCCTTGCAGTGCAGTGACCACGTGTTGGATGAGATCGTCGAGCGGCATGCCGAGCGCTTCGGCGTTGTGGGCGATCTCCTCGCGGTTCACAGCGCGGGCGAAGGCTTTGTCCTTCATCTTTTTGCGCACGCTTTTCACATCGACATCATGAATGCTTTTGCTTGGCCGCACCAGCGCTACCGCCAGCACAAAGCTCGACAGTTCATCCACGGCTGCCAGTGTCTTCTCCATGGGCGTCTCGCGTGGCACGCCACTGTAGTCAGCATGCGACAGGATGGCCCGGCAGACCTCCTCGCTCCAGCCATGCTCACGCAGGTAGGCCACGCCGACGAACGGATGCGCGTCCTCTTTATGCTCCAGATTGGGGTGCTTTTCGTAATCCATGTCGTGGAGCAGGCCAACTGCGCCCCACAGATCGGCGTCGGCGTCACGTTGCTCAGCGAAGTAGCGCATGGATGTTGCGACGGCATTGCAATGCGTGCGCAGGCTCTCCGACTGCACCCACTCATACAGTAAATCACGCGCTTGTTCGGTTTGGCTCATGTCGATCTCCAAGGGAAATGTAGATAGATCAAAGCGTAAAGAACAAAGAAGACCTGTTCTTACTTCATTATTCTTGCTTCTTACTTTTGGCGGGTACCTCGTGCATAGTATAGCAAAATCGAGCCAGCTACGGCGACATTCAATGACTCAATGCGCCCGTACATCGGCAGCTTGACCAGAAAGTCGCAGCGCTCGCGCGTCAGGCGTGCCAGACCGGTGCCTTCCGCGCCGAGCACCAACGCCAACGGAATATCGAGGTCAGCCTCGTTGTACAACTGCGCTTGCTCGTCTTCCTCCACGCCGACCACCCATACGCCAGCCCGCTGCACCTCTTTTATCGTCTGCGCGAGATTGGACACCACGGTGATGCGGAGGTGTTCGGTCGCGCCGGACGAAGCGTTCACGACCGCAGGCGTCACTTCAGCAGCTCGGCGGCCCGGCAGCACGACGCCATGCACGCCGACTGCCTCAGCGGTGCGGAGCAGCGTGCCAACATTCTGCGGGTCTTGCAGATGGTCGAGCATGAGCAGCAGAGCTGGCTTGTTACGCTCGTCGGCCAGCGCGAGGCAATCCTCAAGCTCGACGTATGGGTACTCGCCGCATTCCAGTGCGACGCCCTGATGATTGACCTGTCGCAATTGCCGGTCGAGATCATGGCGGTCGATGCGCTCTACTGGCACCTGCATGCTTTCGGCCAGCCGCACCAATTCGCCGAGCGTGCCCGTTTCCTGCGCGCCCGATGAGACGAGCACCCGCTGGAATGTTCGTCGTCCGGCCCGCAGCGCTTCTTGCACTGCATTGCGTCCGTAAAGAATGTCTGGCATACGTTCTATCCTTAAAATAAAGAACAAAGAACAAAGAATACAGAACAACAACAATCGAGGAGTGCTGTGTTCTTTACGCTTTGTTCTTTGTTCTTAAATACGTCCTACAGTCCCAGCGCGCTGCGAAGCCGCCCGAAAAAGCCATCGTCCTGCCCTTCGCCAATCTGCACCGGGTCGAGCGACTTTTCCAATTCCTGGAACAAGCGGCGCTGCTGCTCGTTCAGCTTCTTCGGCACTGACACGCGCGTCACGACGATCTGGTCGCCGCGCCCGCTACCGCGCAGATGCGGCACGCCCTTGCCGCGCAGCCGAAACGGGGTTCCACCTTGTGTGCCTGCCGGAATTCTGAGCCGCTCGGTGCCATCCACTGTCGGCACTTCCATCTCGACGCCGAGTGCTGCCTGCGCGACATTGAGCGGCAGTTCGAGCAGAATGTCGTTGCCTTCACGCACAAAATACTTGTGTGGCTGGACGCTCAGTGCAACATACAGGTTGCCGTGCGGACCGCCACGCGGCCCCGCCTCGCCCTCGCCCGTAATGCGAATCTGCGACGAGCCATCCACACCCGCCGGAATCTTCACCGTCAGCGTGCGCGCCTGGCTAACGCGGCCATCGCCTTTGCACTCATGGCATGGAACAGCGATCACCGTGCCTTCGCCGCGGCACATGTCGCAGGTCGTCACCGTGACCATGTTGAAAATCGGCGCGCGCTGGCGGATTTCGCCCAGACCGTTACACTTCGGACAGCGCACCGGTGATGTGCCTGGCTCCGCGCCACTGCCGCTACAGGTCGGGCATGTTTCCAGCCGTAGGAACTCAATCTCTTTTTCGGCGCCGAACACGGCTTCTTCAAAGCTAATTCCTAGTGTGTAACGCAGATCTGCACCGCGCTGTGGGCCACGTTGCGTTTGACGCCCGCCGCCCATGCCGCCGCCGAAGAACGCTTCAAAGATCGAGCCGAACGGGTCAGCGCCGCCGCCAAATGGATCGAAGCCGGGGCCGCCGCTCGGCATGTTGTGGCCGAAGCGATCGTACATGGCGCGCTTTTCCTGACTGGAAAGCACATCGTAGGCTTCGTTAATTTCTTTGAACTTGGCCTCGGCGTCCGGCTCTTTGTTCACATCAGGATGATATTGCCGCGCCAGCCGTCGGAAGGACTTTTTGATCTCTTCCGGCGTTGCGCCTCTGGAGACGCCGAGTACTTCATAATAATCACGCTTTACCGCCATAATAACCTCATGCTGACAAGATGAAGGGGCGACAAGATGACAAGGTGATCGCTAGCATGAGTTCATCTCGTCATCTTGTCATCTTGTCAGTTATTCTGTTTTATATTCCTCTTCCGCCACATCTTCATTCGTATCCGTATCATTGGCAGCGCCATTTGCCGCGCCGTCGTTTTCATAGAGCGCTTGCCCGACCTGCTGCACCAGCACCGACAACTCGGCGGTGCGGTTGCGCAACTCGTCAATATCTTCGCTGTCGAGCAGCGGACGCACCTCGCGGATCTTGTCTTCGACCTGCGTACGCAGCATGTTGTCGACCTTGTCACCCGCGTCGCGCAATGTCTTCTCTGCTGAGTAGATTAGACCATCGGCCTGGTTGCGAGCGGCGATCATGTCGCGGCGGCGCTTGTCATCCTCAGCGTGCTCCTCAGCATCGCGCACCATCTGCGCGACCTCTTCATCGCTCAAGCCTGACGATGCGGTGATCGTGATGCGCTGCTCGCGGCCGGTGTTCTTGTCCTGTGCAGCGACGTTTACAATGCCGTTGGCGTCGATATCAAACGTGACTTCGATTTGTGGCACGCCGCGTGGCGCATGTGGAATGCCATCGAGCGCGAACTTACCCAGCGACTTGTTCGAGCGCGCCTCGGCCCGTTCGCCCTGCAGCACATGAATTTCGACACTGTGCTGATTGTCGCTGGCAGTCGAGAACACCTGGCTCTTGCGCGTTGGGATCGTCGTGTTGCGCTCGATCAGTGGCGTCATGACGCCGCCGAGAGTCTCAATACCGAGCGTCAGCGGCGTCACGTCCAGCAGCAGCACGTCTTTGACATCGCCCGCCAGCACGCCCGCCTGGATCGCCGCGCCAATCGCCACGACCTCGTCCGGGTTGACGCCTTTATGCGGCTCTTTGTTGAAAAACTTGCGTACCGCTTCCTGCACAGCCGGCATGCGCGTCTGGCCGCCGACCAGAATTACCTCATCAATGTCATTGGGCCGCATGCCCGCGTCGGACAGCGCCTGCTTGACCGGCGTGATCGTTCGGTCGACCAGATTGCCAACCAATTGCTCCAGTTTGGCACGCGTTAGCGTAATGGTCATGTGCTTGGGGCCACTGGCATCCGCCGTGATGAACGGCAGGTTGATCTCGGTCTGCATCACGGTGGAAAGCTCCATCTTGGCCTTTTCAGCCGCTTCCTTGAGTCGCTGCAGCGCCGTGCGATCCTTGCCCAGGTCGATGCTATTTTCTTTGCGGAACTCGGTGATCAGCCAATCGATGATGTGCTGGTCGAAGTCGTCGCCGCCCAGGTGGGTGTCGCCGTTGGTGGCCTTGACTTCGAACACGCCGTCGCCAAGCTCCAGAATTGAGATGTCGAACGTGCCACCGCCCAGGTCATACACAGCGATCGTCTGGTCGCGGCCCTGCTTGTCAAGGCCATAGGCCAGCGCCGATGCGGTCGGCTCATTGATAATGCGCAGCACGTCCAAGCCTGCGATCTTGCCAGCGTCCTTGGTCGCCTGGCGCTGCGAGTCGTTGAAGTAGGCTGGCACCGTGATCACGGCCTGCGCGACTGGCTCACCGAGATATGCCTCGGCGTCGGTCTTGATCTTTTGCAGCACCATGGCCGAAATTTCCTGCGGCGCGTACTCGCGCCCGCCCAGCAGCACGCGCACATCGCCGTTCGGTGCATCGGCCAGCCGATACGGGATCATGTCGCGGTCGCGCTGCACATGCGCATCGGAAAGCTTGCGGCCCATGAAACGCTTCACCGAAAAAATCGTGTTTTCGGGGTTTGTGACGGCCTGCCGCTTGGCGACCTGCCCGACCGTGCGTTCACCGCTTTTATTCATAGCGACAACCGACGGCGTGATGCGGTTGCCTTCGGCGTTCGATATGACGACCGGCTCGCCGCCTTCCATGACGGCGACGACCGAATTGGTGGTGCCGAGGTCAATGCCAATGATTTTTGCCATTATTTACTCCTGAGCCGCAGTCGGTAGTTAACAGTCAGCAGCAAAACAATGATTTTCATTGTTGCACTGCCGATTGCTAACTGGTTACTGCTGACTGCCTACTACGCTTTGCCAACCTTCACCATCGCCGGACGCAGCACACGGTCACGCAGTTTGTAGCCCTTCTGCAATTCGGCCGTCACCTTGGGAGTGTCGCCATCGCCGCCTTCTTCGTAAATCACGGCTTCATGCATGGTCGGGTCGAACTCCTGCCCGGCGGCCTCAATCGGTGTGACGCCTTCACTCTCCAGCACCGTCTGGAGCTTTTGTGGGATGAGCTTGAAGCCGCCATACCACTGCGTGTTTTCGACATCTGGCGTGACGCTGCTCATGGCGCGCTCCAGGTCGTCCATGACCGGCAGCAACTTCAGTAGTAGCCCGGCGCTAGCTGAGCGAATCAGCTCGGCGCGCTCCTGATCGGTGCGACGCTTGAAATTGCGGTAGTCGGCGGTGGCGCGCAGCCACTGATCTTTGTATTCAGCGGCTTCCTTCTCAAGTTGCTCGATCCGCGCCTGCAGTTCGCCGTCATTCGTCGCCTGCGTCTCAGTCGTGGCGCTATCTTCGGTCGCCGCTGCTGCCTCGTCGGCCTGTGTGTTCTCGGTATTCATACGCTCGTCAGACATGTATTGTTGCTCCTTGTTAATATATTTGTGCAGCGCACAAGCGCGCAGAGATCTGAACCTGTCGTCCATGACCTCTGCGCGCATCGCAACGTTGCGTTATGGTCGCCCTTCACCGTAAAGATTACTGAGCAAATCGCTCATCACTGTTGAAATATAGCGCACGGTTGAGATCGTGCGCGGGTACGACATGCGCGTCGGGCCGATGACGCCCACGACGCCCCCCACTTCATCATTTATGCCATAGCGCGACAGCACCACGCTGTATTCACGCATTTCGTCGCGTCCATGCTCGCCGCCGATCACCACTTGCACACCATTGCTGCTGAGCACACGCGTGATCAGCGGGTTCAAATCCTGGCCACCCTGCAAAATCTGCACCATCTTGCGCACGCGATCCACGTCGCTAAACTCTGGCTGGTTGAGAATCTCAATCAGCCCGTCGCTGTAGATCGAGCTATTGAACTGCTCCTCAAGCTGCCGCAATGCCCGCACAATCAGGTCCAACACCTGCCGCTCAAGCTCGTTGAAGGACGGGTTTAACTCGTTGCGCTCCTGGGTCAGCACATCGTCAATGCTCTCGACTGAGGCATCATGGCAGCGCTCATTGATTCGGGCAGCGCAGCGGCTGAGTTCTTCCTGCGTCCACACCGTCTCAACGGTGAGCGTCTGCTGGCGTACCGTTCCATCGTGAAGCACCAGCACCATGAGTACCATGCTATCCTGAATCGAAATCAATTCGAGATGTTTGAAGCGTGCCTGGTAGGAACGCAGCGGCGTTACCACTGAGGCGTTTTGCGCCGTGCGCGCCAGCACTGCACCAGCAAGCTGAATCCACTGATCCAACTCGCTGCGCACCTGATAAAACTGGTGGCGGATTGTGCGTTGCTCGGTGACCGACAGCGGCGTGCGGTCCATCAGGTTCTCGACGAAGAAGCGATAGCCTGCATCAGTCGGTACGCGACCTGCCGAGGTGTGCCAATGGGTTAGATAGCCAAGCTCCTCCAGCGCAGCCAGATCGTTGCGCACGGTTGCTGGCGAAACGCGCAGCCTATGTTTGCGAACCAGCATGTCCGATGCAACTGGCTGTGATGTTTCGATAAATTCCTGGATCACCAGCTTCATAATGAGCCGGCGACGCTCACTAAGCTCTGCAGACATACTCGTGCCTCGTGGTGATCGTGCCAAGCGCGTGGGCAGCATAGCTTCAAAAACGCGTTTCTAAAGCCATTGAAACCGCCTCTTAGCACTCGGTGTGCGAGAGTGCTAAAGCACAAAGCTAAATGATTGGCGTGCATCATGCACGCCTTTCTGCCCGTATTGTACCACGAGTTTGGTGGAACGACAACGCGCACACGGTCCAATAGCGCGTTCTAAACGTGGTGTACAATACCACAAAGTAGCCATATGTATGCGGCAACTTAATAGGCACCATGCGCGTCATATACAGGGTAATTGTATGTGAAACATGTTGAGAGAATGCCATGTCATTGATTGAAATTCGCGATGTCACCAAGTCGTACATCATGGGTGCCGTGGAAGTTCACGCCTTGCGCGGCGTTTCGCTGACCGTTGAGCAGGGCGAGATGGTCGCGATCATGGGGCCGTCTGGCAGCGGCAAATCGACGCTCATGAACATTCTTGGCTGCCTGGATCAGCCAACAAGCGGCACGTACCTGCTCGACGGCGAAGATATTGGCCGCATGAATGATAACCAACTGGCTGATATTCGCAATCGTAAAGTCGGCTTTGTGTTCCAGCAGTACATGCTGTTGCAACGCACCAGCGCGATCCGTAACGTCGAACTGCCACTGCTGTACGGTAACGGCCATGATCGCACCGCGCGCGCCAAAGCCGCGCTTCAGTCTGTGGGCATGGGCGAGCGCATGGGCCACAAGCCGAACGAGCTTTCGGGCGGACAGCAGCAGCGCGTCGCAATCGCCCGCGCGCTGGTGAACAATCCGCGCATCATTCTGGCTGATGAGCCGACCGGCGCGCTGGACACCAGGACCGGCGAGGAGATCATGGCGATTTTCAAGCGGCTCAACGAAGAACAGGGCATCACGATCATTCTGGTGACGCATGAGTCAGACATCGCCGCGCATGCCAGGCGTGCCATTCATGTGCGCGACGGTCTGATTGCTGAGGACGTGCCGCAGGAAGCAGTGGGCGTGATGGGAGATTAACTGCTAAAAGTCTGCCGAATGTTCCAATTTTGTGCTATCTTTGCTCATGAACAATACGTAAGTGAGGAAGCGATGCTGCGACAGATTAAGATTATTATTGAGAAACATCCTGATGGATACGTTGCTTATCCTCTGGGACTAAAAGGTACGATTGTTGGTGAAGGTGACACCTACGAGGCTGCACTTGCAGACGTACAATCAGCGATTCAATTTCATATAGAGACCTTTGGTCCCGATGTGCTAGAGGGCGAGCCAGTTCTTGAAGCGTTTATTGCGGAAGCCGGAGTTGCTGCATAGTGCCTAAATTTCCAGTAGATGCATCAATCGAGCAGGTGATAAAGGCATTAGCAATGTTAGGATTTTATGTGGTACGTGAAGGCAATCATATCGCGCTTGCTCGTGACAACCCGGATGGGACTCGTACGCCGATGACCATTCCCAACCATCGCCGTATCAAAGGTTCTACGTTACGCGCCATTTTGACGCAGGCTAGCATCTCGCGTGATGAATTTCTTGAGATATACGCTCAGGTGTAGCGACCTCAATTTATCCTGTGGATGCTATGTCCGTTATGGCATCATTGCCGAGGATGTGCCGCAGGAAGCAGTGGGCGTAGCAGACTAATTGGTATGTGTTTGTACGTTGCCTCTTGACAACCTCGTATAATAAACATGCGACTTCCAGTTCATTGATCATGCGTCTGTCCTCTGAGGTCTGTTAGCCTCTTATCAGTATGGCTTGCACTGCTCCTTTTAGTGCTTGCTATCGTCACAAAGGAGGTTTGAGCACATGACCCAAGTATCAACTCCCCAGGATGCCATTACGGCGGCGAATCAGCAGTTTATGAAGGCCTTTAACAGCGGAGATGCCGCTGGTATCGCGCGCCTCTACACTGACAACGGGCAGGTGTTGCCGCCAAATAGCGATGCGATTACCGGGCACCAGGGCATTCAGTCCTTCTGGCAGGGTGCAATGGACATGGGCATTGCGAATGCAACTCTTGAAAGCACCGAAGTGATTGCTCAGGATAATGGCGCGTATGAAGTTGGACGTTATACACTGGCAGCATCGAATGGTCAGGTGCTTGACCGGGGAAAGTATCTGGTTATCTGGCACCGCGAAGGCGGCCAGTGGAAGCTGCATCGCGACATCTGGAACAGCAATTTACCAGCCACAGGGCAGTAAACGGAGCTGTATTTCAGAGAGCTAGAAGTCGCAAAGGGCCGGACAGACAACCGCCGATATGGTTGCTTGTTCGGCCCTCGCAGTTGTTCTTTCGTCGCTACATGGCACCGTTGGTATAGCTCAAACCTGCATCTGTGAGGGAATGTCTTGCTGTGCATGTTCATGCTCTCTTGAAGGTTCAACGTGCAGCATGATCATGGCGATAACTCCCGCCAGCGCGGTCAGACTGCCGGAACTGTCCATCAATGCCACTGCTCCGACGCGATCTCCAAGCGCGCTGGCAATCAGCATGCCGAGCAGCGACATCAGCGCGGTGGTGGTGCCGAGCGCGCCTGCAACGCGGCCCCGATATGCATCGGCAACATGGCTCTGAATCAGCGTCTGAGTCGTGACGAAGAAGCCGACGATGATCAGACCCATCACGGCAATCAACGGCAGAACCACCGTCATGACAGGAATATTGACGAACAGCAGCACGACACATCCCGCAACCACCAGCGGCATGCTCACGAAGTACTTCGGCTCCATGAATGTACTCACACGCCCCATCAGGAACGCGCCAGCCAGCGAACCGACACCTTCCGCCATAGCCATCCAACCCATTGTCAGCGCAGTGCCGCCCATGACCTCGCGCACAAACACGATCAGCGGCGCGGCAGCTAGCCCTTGAGAGAACCCGAACACGCTAAAGGTCACAAAGATGGTGGTTATAAGCGGTCGCTCGCGGATGACACGCAGCCCCTCAAATAGTTCGCGCCACACCTGCGCCCACAGCTTGCTCATGGCGGCTGGCGGCACAGCCGCCGCGTGCTGCATTGGCATGGCGATGAGCAGGAGCATTGCTCGCCGAGACAGATGAAGGAGGCGCTGTCGACCAGCGTGACGCCGACTATCCCGACAAGCGTGAGCAATGCACCACCCAGCGGCGGCCCGACGAAGCGCATCAACGACTCGCTGACAGATTGCAATGCGTTGGCGGCGACAAGCTGCTGTTTGGCGACCAGCGTCGGCGTGAGCGCCGTCAGCGCCGGAATAAAAAAGAGTGAGATCGTGGATTGCGCGCATGCGACGGCATAGAGCAGCCAGAGGTGGCTCGGATCGCGCGACGAGCAACAACAGCATCAGCACCGCAGCGCGTCCAACATCCGCCATGATCATCGTCCAGCGCCGATCCCAGCGATCCACAAAAACGCCCGCCAGCGAGCCAAACAGAATCCGTGGTAGCGTTTCAACAATATACATCAGGCCAGTTTGTAAGAGCGAGCCAGTGAGTTGATAGACATAAAAAGGGAGTGCGAGAATGAGAACCATGTCGCCAATTTGCGAAACCATCTGTCCAAACCAGATCAGTGCAAAATTACGGCTGTGCAGAAGTGCGAGCATGACAAAACTCCTTACGCATGATGATAGGAAATAAGCGGTTGATTACGTAAGGGTAGTGTAGTGGAATAGCTCACGGAAAACATCGGGCAAGCGGCCGTTCATTTTTGAGGGGAAATGCGATATAATAGATCTGTAAGAAGAAAGACGTTCCTCTGCATGCCGCTTTTGTGGCGTCAGCACTCTTGAAATGACATAATGAAAGCGCCGGATGGCCGGCGCTTTGTGGCACATGCTGTTGTTTCAGCCTTGCTCCCTTACGAACCACTCCATCGCTTCGCGGGCGATCTTGGGCGGCACTGTATGCGGGCCATCGAATTCGCGGTAGTCTACATGGCAGCCCGCATCCCGCATCTGCGCGACGATCCGGCGGCTGCAGCGCTCGATTGGCAACACGCTATCTTGCGTGCCGTGCGAAATGAACATGGGAATGCAGCGTTCGGCGCGAACGGGCGGTATGAAGCCCGGCGAAAACGCCATAATGTGGGTGAACAGATCGCTATTCATAAGACCTACGCCGAGCGCGTACGACGCGCCATCGGAAAATCCAGTGGCGGCGATATGCATGCGGTCCACGATATAGCGCACGAAGAACTGAGTCAGCGCCTGATCAAGAAATTCCACGTCCGGGCCATAATCTCCCCGAATTGCGTCCCATGTTCGCCCGCGCGAGTCAAGCGCCATGACAATCGTGTTTGTCTCATCCGCCAGCGGCAGCAGCGGCGCAAGGCCGCGCTCGGCGTCGCTGCCCGCGCCGTGAAATGCCACCGCTAGCGGCCCGGGATGGTCAGCGCTGTAGCCGGGCGGCACGTACAGCAGACCGTCACGCGGCTGATCCAGGCCAAGCGGGCGCAGACCAGTCGGGCGCGGCTCGTCGGCGGAAATGCTGGTGAGCGGGTGATCATAATCAATCGGCACTTTGCCATTATGTGTCATAGCAATGCTCTCATGTGTATTTTATATGATGATGTGCGGCTTGTAGCAAGATGCAGGCACGCAGGTGCCACATAGTACATGTGTATGGAAGAACCCGATATCTGCCGTGCTATTTGATACGAGCGGCGCATTTATACCAGTGCAGCGTTGATTTCTTCGGCGCTTTCTGGATAGTTCGCCGCGTAGGCGCGCAGCAGCCCGAAGCAACCGGCGATCATCATGTCGCCATGCGGGACGGCAAAGTACGGCTGAAGATGCGAGCCACGGATCATGGCGCGGCGCGGGCCGGTGACGGCGAGTTGCGGCTGTGCGTCTGGCGTCGGCTGAAGCACCAGTGCGCCGTGGCCCATGCTGGTGTACACCTCCTCGTTGGTGATGCTGCCCTGCCCTAACCGCTCAAGAAAGCCCTCAAGCTGCGGCAGCGTCAGTTCGCCGGTGTGATGCTCGAAGCAGCCCGCGATTGCGCCATCCACCATGTGAAACGCCAGGCAGTGGAAATTACCGATGTTGGCAACCACCAGATCGTGCTGTGCGGCGACATGCGGATCGTCAAGTGCGCCGAGCACGGCGGCGGGTGCGGTGTCCATCAGCAGGAGTGGCATGTCGTTGGGCGCGGTCTGCGCGACGGCCAGCAGCCGGGTCATCTCCGGGGGCACATCTTCGCGTCGGAAGCCCAGAGACAGCAGTCCACGCTTTGTGGCGAAGCGTTCGGCAAGGTAATTGAAGCGAAACACGCGATCGCTTATGTCGGGCGGCGCGTTGCCATGATCGAACACTGCGACGGCCAGTGCATCGTAATCAGTGTTTACACCGAACGCGCCGAGAGCTGTGTTGATTGCGTTGAGGTCGAGGTCGCGCATGACGATCTGTTCGGCGTCGCGCATGGCAGCGGCCTCGTCGTCGCTGATCAATTGCACACCGTCGCGCTGCACCGCTTCGAGGTCGTCGTTGAAGGTGCGCGCTGCATCCGGCGTGGCATGGAGCGGCAGGCCAGCCGCCATGTGGTCATTGGCAGCCCATTGGCACGGCCCGCCGCCCATCATCACGCCAGAAAGTACCACGGGCCGTCGGGCTGCCGTGGCCGCACGGATGCGGCTGGCGACGATTTGAGTCGGCGCGGGCATGACCATCTGCAAACTATTTTCGACCGGCCCGCTGCTGTCGAACAGCAGAATATCCTGGGTGCCGGTGCCCACATCAACTGTAAGAATGCGCATAAATGCTCTCGCTTTTCTCTAAACTAACAGTGAAGCAGCACCCTTCGATACGGCCTGCGGCCTACTCAGGATGCCATTCTGCACGTTGACTCGTGCGAAACGTTTATCGAAACTGATGTAACTCGATCTATTTCAAGTATACCGCATGCTGGTTGACACAATCCGGCTTCCGTGCCATAGTGCGGCGGTGTTCTTTCGTTCAAAGGATTGTGCCATGTTGAACGCGCCGCCGCGCCTTGCTCAACAGCTTCAGTTCATTGTCGAGCTTGACCAACTCAAAAATGTATTGCGCCGAACACAACTGATCGACGGCTCGCGTCATGAAAATAGCGCCGAGCATTCGTGGCATCTGGCTGTGATGGCGCTGCTGCTCCATGAATACGCCGACAACACGGTAGATGTTCATCGTGTGATGCGCATGCTGCTGGTGCATGATATTGTGGAGATCGACGCAGGCGACACCTTCGCGTTCGATGTGGCAGGCAATCTTTCGAAGGCTGAGCGCGAACTGGCGGCTGCGGAGCGAATCTTCGGCTTGCTGCCGGAAGAGCAGGGCCGCGAGCTGCGGGCCTTGTGGGATGAGTTCGAGGCCATGGCGACGTCTGAGGCGCGCTACGCCAATGCGCTCGACCGGCTGGAGCCGCTGCTGCAAAATCTGCACAACAGCGGCGGCACATGGCGGCAGTACAACATCGACCGTGCGGCGGTGCTGCGCCGCATGGCTCCGATTCAGGAAGGCATGCCAGAGGTGTGGCCGTTTGTGGTGGATGCCGTGGAGGCGGCGGTGGAGGCAGGCTACATTGCCTGATTCAGCATTCTTTTATTCATCCACCCATGCGCGCCATTCGCCCGCAAGATCGTTGAGCGATTTGCCGATTACGTGCTCATAGTTCGACGAGCCAGGCGCGCGCCCACGCCCGCTGCGGTACAAAGCGTCGAACTTTTCCCAGCCGTAGCGCTGGATTAGAAAATCGGTGAACGAAGCCCATAACTCGTAGGCGTTGTTTGCTCCGCATGATTCCTCAGCGGTTAACAGTTGTCGCGGCAGCCCTTCGGCTTTGATCTGCCGCGCCCGATCACGCCAGCTTGTCGCGCCGTATTTCGCGAACCAGCGCTCGCCGACGACCCATGTCGCCAGCCCTTCATGCAAAATCGTGTCGGCGCGGCGCTGCGCGTCGTCGCCGTAGCGTTGCGCTTCCAGATGATGCCCTAGCTCATGTGCGATAACGGTCGCAGCGCGCTGAATGTCCTCGCCGCTGTCATAAAAAAGCTCGGCGCGGTGTTCATCCGTATAGGCCAGACCGCGCACGCCTTTGATCGGCGCGAGAACCGTGCGATAAAAGCCGAGCGACACGCGATGATCGAGCGTGGTGTTGAAGTGCGATTCATCGTTGCGCAGCATGGCCTCAATTTGAGCGGCAAGTTGGGCGATTTGTGCATCGCTAAACGTTTTTGTGCCAACATAGAAATCGAGCCGGGCTGTTTGCGCGACCAGCATGCCCGCCATGTGCGGACCAGCGCCCGGAATTGTCTCGACAGTAACCTGTTCCACGCGCTGCGTGCGAATCAGATCGTCGCGTGTTTCGACCATGCTGACGTGTGGCACGATCTTCAGGAGGCTGTTCGCTTCATGGATATCAGGAAGTGAGAGCATGTGTGCGGATGGCATCATTGGCGCGCCGGATGGATCGCCTAGTGGTGGTGCGCTGGGAGGCTGGTACGTTGTTGCCGCTGCTGAAGGGAGCTGAGCAGCGGCGAGCGCCGCAAACAGCAACGAGCAGACAAAGACAAGTTGGGCGCAGCGGGTAATGCGCGACATGGCCTTCTCGCTCTAACACGAACAAGGTGTTCCCGGCATAATCGTTTTGTGCCAGGCACAAAAAATGGAATATGTGTGACCAACGTGTGTGCAAGTCCATGTACCATAGACGATGTAGGATGTCAAACCTGGAGGTGCAGCATAGCAGCCGTAATCGTGTATGCGCATGCAACCGCATGCGCGTTTTCAACGTAATACATGATGTAATCCATGTAATTATTGTCATACTTGACTGTACATACATTTGGTTTTGGTCGTACGGAACACTTTTTGGAGGAATAAATGGCAGCAATTGACATACCGAGGCGTGGCTTTGGGTCTCGGCGATTGTGGATAATCCTTGGTGTTATTGCTCTTCTGGTGGCATGTGCCGCCGGAGGGTTGTATTTTGCGAACCGGGCGCGACAGGCCGCCCTGCAGGCTGCTGCATCTGGATGGCAGACGCAAACTGCTGAAACGGGCAGCATCAGCGCGTCGATCAATGCAACCGGCGATGTGCAGCCAAAGGCGCAGGCCGAGGTGCGTTTCAATGTCAACGGCACGGTGCAGGAGATCTACGTCAAGCCGGGTGACAAGGTCGTGGCCGGCCAGCCGTTGGCACGCGTTGATAACGCCGACTTGCAGACTGCGCTGGAAAGCGCTCAATCGGATCTGAAGCAGGCGCAGGCCAACCAGCAGAAATTGTTGGACGGCGCATCGCCGGAAGAGATCGCGCAGGCGCAGGCGCAACTGAATCAGGCACAGGGACAGTATCAGCAAACGCTTGGGAACGTCACTCAATCCGACATTGCGGCGGCGCGCGCGCGGCTGGAACAGGCCCAGGCCGACCTGGCGCAGTTGCAGTCTGGCCCAAAAGATACCGACCGACGCGCGGCACAGGCTGATATAGAGCAGGCACTGGCTAATCTTCAGCAGCAGCGCGATAGCCTTTCGGCAGCCAAGACCAATGCCAAACTTCAGATGGACCAGGCGGTGAGTTCGCTCACGCAGGCCCAGGCCAACTACGCTACGGCGAAGTCGAACTGGGACTATGTGCAGCAGACCGGCAAAGATCCTGTGAATCCAAGTACCATCAATCCGCAGACTGGAAAAAAGGTAGGCAACAAGCTGAACGACGCCCAGCGGCAGCAGTATTACAACTCGTTCATACAGGCGGAGTCGGCGCTGCGCAACGCTGTGTCGGCGGTGGAGCAGGCCCGCGTTGCCTATGATAATGCGCGTCAGTCTGAGGTAAGCGGCATCCAATCCGCCGAGCAAACGGTTGCCAAGGCGCAAACGCAGCTTGATAAACTCGTTCAAGGCGCGGATGCCAGCCAGCTTGCTGGTGCGCAGGCGGCGGTGCGGAGCGCCCAGGCCGATCTGAACAAGCTCTCTGGCGCGAGCCGCAGCGGCAGCCTTGAGGCGGCCAGCGCTGGTGTGGCCAGCGCGGAAGCAGCTTTGAACAAGCTACAAGCGAATCCGAATTCCAGCGATCTGGCGGTTGCGGAGGCGAACGTGGCGCGCGCGCAGGCGGCGGTGCAGAAGTCGCAGCGTGATCTCGAACAGGCAGTGCTCAAAGCGCCATTCGCGGGCACCGTCGCGCGTGTCAGCTACAACATTGGTGAAGATGCGAGCAGCGTATCAAGTAGCACCACCAGTACAGGCATTGTGCTCACTGACCTGACGGGCTTCCATGTGGATGTGCCGGTGGACGAACTTGACGTGGCACAGATCAAGAAGGGCCAGGCGGCGCAAGTAACGCTCGACGCGCTGCCGGATGCTGATTTGAAAGGCACAGTGACCAACATCGAGCCGCTGGCGACCAAAACGCAGCAGGGCACGACGAATTATCAAGTCACGGTGGCTATTGATCCGGGGAATGCCAATGTGCTGCCCGGCATGACAGCGACGGTCGAGATCATCACGACCGAGAAGCAGAATGTAGTGCTGGTGCCACGTCGCGCCATCCAGACCCAGAATGGCAAGAATTATGTATTGATTCCAACTGGCGGCCCGCCAGATGCGCAAGGTCGCCCGGCCAGCGAGCAGCGCGATGTCAAACTCGGCCTCAGTAACAACGAGCAGGTCGAGATTACTAGCGGACTGGAGGCTGGCACGAAAATCCTGGTGCCAGATGTCGTAAGCACGTTTAATCCAGTGGGACAATGATTTCTATTTGACATAAAAGAAGGGGCGAGGGTTGTAATGTTGCGCATGAGCTATCTTCTTCCGTTCTGTATGACCAAAGAACATCCACATGAATGTTGTTGAGTCTTTTCGCGTCGCGCTGACGGCACTGCAATCGAATAAACTGCGCTCGTTTCTGACCATGCTGGGAATCATTATCGGCATTGGTTCGGTGATTGGCCTGCTGGCAATTGGCAGCGGCTTTCAGGTATTTCTGAACCAGAGTTTCAATTCGTTTGGCGTGGGCGTGTTCTACGTCGGGCCGTTTGTGAACTCACGCAAGGTGGACGTGCGCCGGTCCGCTCAACTCACTGCCGAGGACGCAGCGGCGATCACGCAGCCGGGTGCCGCACCAGATGTGAAAACAGTGGCAACCGAGTACAACGGTGGCAGCGCAATTATTAGTAGTGGACAGCAGCGGCTTTCATTTCCAGTGCGGGCTGTTTCGCCCAGCTACTTCACGATCAGCGAGAATACGCTTGGGGCAGGGCGCTACTATTACCCGTCCGAAGATCGCGATGGCGTGCGGCTCGCGCTGATTGGGCAGACCGTGGCTGAGCGGCTGTTTGGGAGCATCGAGGCGGCAGTGGGCCAGCGTATTACCGTGAGCGGCGTCGGCTTCGATGTAGTCGGCGTGCTGACGACGAAGAACAGCGGCGGCGGGCCGCAGAGCGATCCGCGCGAAACAGTGTTCGTGCCATACTACACTGGCATCAGTCGGCTGTATCGCAACCGTGTTACGCCACGTGTGAATGTGACGACACTGACGGTGCAGGCCAAGAGCCAGGAGCAGGTTGACGCGGCAATTCGACAGGTCACTGATATCCTGCGGCAGCGTCACCGGCTGACATACCAGGACAATGATTTTACCGTCATCAATCTTGGGCAGATTGCGCAAACGGTAGGCACTGTGCTCGCTGGATTTAGCACGTTTCTTGGTGTTGTGGGCGGTATTTCGCTGCTGGTGGGCGGCATTGGCATCATGAACATCATGCTGGTCAGCGTCACTGAGCGCACCCGTGAGATTGGCCTGCGTAAGGCCGTCGGTGCGCGCAACCGCGACATTCTCATGCAATTTCTGGTGGAAGCGCTGGTGCTGTCTTTGGTAGGTGGTGCGGTCGGCATTTTGCTCGGTTACGGCCTGTCATTCGTCGGTTCGTTCGTCATCGTCAATCTGTTTCAGGCCGAAGGGGCTGAAGCCGTGGTTACTGGGGGCGCAATTCTGCTGGCGACAGCGGTATCGGCGAGTATAGGCATTTTCTTCGGCTTTTTTCCGGCACTGCAGGCGGCACGCTTGCGCCCGATTGAGGCGCTACGCTATGAGTGATTGCAGATTGTGGATTGTAGATCACAGAATGAGTGATTGCAGATTATGGATTGTAGATCACAGATTACACTGCTCGATCTACAGCTTGCAATCTGCAATCTGCACTATGTTATGAGCATATTTGAGGCATTTCGGGTTGCATGGACGTCGCTGATGACGCACAAAGGCCGCGCGCTGCTGACCATGCTGGGCATCATCATCGGTGTAGGCGCGGTAGTCGGCATGCTGGCGATTGGCAACGGGTTGAGTCAGTGGTTCAGCAGCGAGTTTACCAAGCTGGGCGTTGGCGTGTTCTATATCAACCCGCGGGTTGACTCATCATCAACCGACACGCAGCAGGCACCGCAACTCACTGCCGAGGATGCGGCGGCGATCATGCGGCCCGGCGCGGTGCCCGCAGCGAACGCGGTAGTCGTTGAGTTCAGTGGCAACGGCGTGATCAGCGCGGGCGGCGACCGCTTCTCGTATCCTGTCAAGGGCGTCACGCCAAATTTCTTTACAGTTACCGATAACACGCTGGGCGCAGGTCGCTTTTATTCCACTGCCGAGGAGGAAAGCCGCGCCCGTGTTGTGGTGCTTGGCAAAGAGGTGGCTGAAACGTTGTTTGGTGATATTCATGGCGCGGTCGGTCGCCGTGTCACTATTAGCGGCGTCGGCTTCAGTGTGATTGGTGTGCTGACGACCGAAGCGAGCGTGTTTACCGGCGGCTTCAATGGGCCGTCACAGACGGTATATCTACCATATCAGACTGCGCGCGCGAGGCTGTTCCGCAATCAAATGACCACGCGGGTAGATGTGAGCCAACTGACGGTGCAGACCCGTACGCCTGAGCAGGTGAAAGAAGCAATTCAACAAACAACCGAACTGCTTCGGCAGCGCCATCGTCTCACCTATCAGCCCAATGATTTCAGCATCATCAACCTGGAGCAGCAGGCCGCGCAGGCCCAAACGGCGCTGGTTGGGCTGAATGCCTTTTTGATCGTGATCGCGGGCATTTCGTTGCTGGTGGGCGGCATCGGTATCATGAACATCATGCTGGTCAGCGTGGCACAGCGCACCCGCGAGATTGGTCTGCGCAAGGCCGTCGGCGCGCGCAACCGCGACATTTTGATCCAGTTTCTGATCGAGGCCGTGGTGCTGTGCTTATCCGGCAGCGCAATCGGCGTAGCGATCGGCTACTTGCTGTCGTTCGCCGGGACGTACGTGCTGCAAAATGTATTTCGCGCCGCCAACTCGCAGGCTACAGTGACGCTCAACTCAATCATTCTCGCCACCGCCGTGTCAACGGCAGTTGGCATATGCTTCGGCTTTTTCCCGGCGCTCCGAGCGGCGCGGCTGCGCCCCATCCAGGCACTACGAACAGAATAATCTGATGATGCGCAAAGCGTAAACACCCACTTAAGCTTTGCGCATGCTCCTCTTCAACACTCTTCTGGCTCATTTCAAACTCAACATCATCAGGTATACTTATGGATCTGAGGCTTGTAGTGTGCAAGCCTCTTCACATTGCAGATGCAATCACACGAGATAACGCATGACAAAACATACATGGCGGCACTGGCTCACGCTGCTGGCCGGGCTAGCGGTATTCGGTGCCGGGCTGGCACTGATCGTCCGTGCCAATCTTGGTCTGGGGCCGTGGGATGTGCTCCACCAGGGCCTGTCGCGCCACACCGGCATCCCGATTGGCACGGTCAGCATTCCGGTTGGGTTGTTGATTCTGCTGGCCTGGCTACCACTTGGCGAGCGTCCTGGCTGGGGCACGCTGCTCAACGTGGTCATGGTGGGCCTGGTGCTGGATGGCATGCTGTTGCTGCTACCAGAACCTGGCAATGGTATGATGCGCGTAGCGTTGTTAGTTGCGGGTATCGTTGTGGCAGGCATCGGTTCGGGGCTGTACCTCAGTGCGCAGATTGGCGCAGGCCCGCGCGATGGTCTCATGCTTGGTTTAGCGCGTAAGACCGGCTGGAGTATCCGCATGGTACGCACGCTGATCGAGTTGTCGGCATTGGTAGTTGGCTGGCTGCTGGGCGGCACGGTCGGGATTGGCACGTTGGCGTTTGCGTTTGGCATTGGTCCAATTGTGCAGGTGGCGCTGCGCATGTTCCGGCCTGCTGTGACAGAGGAGCGCCCGATGGCAGTTGTGACGGAGGGCAGGTAAGCGGGTGAACGCGGGCAGCTTTACGCTTCACACTCCGAGCTTCGTCCATCGTCCATCCCTTCGACGGCTTCGACAAGCTCACCGCAGGCACGCTCAGGGCAGGCGTCCATCGTCCATCGTCTGGTTTTCGGTTCTTCGAGGAATTCGTATGCATATTCGTCACTTTGCTGTGCTGCTGCTGCTCGGCATCATCTGGGGATCGTCATTCTTATTCATCAAAATTGGTATTGAAGATCTCGCGCCGGCAGTGCTGGTGGCCGAGCGGCTCGGGCTTGCCGCACTGCTGATGCTTGGCATCCTCCATGCGCGTGGCCTGCGCATTCCACGAAATGCTCGCATCGTGCGCGATTTTTTCGTCACTGGTATCATTGGCGTGGCGCTGCCGTTCTTTCTGATTACCTGGGGTGAGCAGCACATTCCCAGTGGCATGGCGGCTATCATCAATGCGACCACGCCGTTGTTCGTGGTCCTGCTCAGCTTCGCCGTCATGCAGGAGGAGCGCCTGAACGGCCTTAAGCTCCTGGGCGTGGTATTTGGCTTCGGCGGTGTGCTGATCGCTGTCGGATTGGAGCATTTGGATATCGCTTCCGGCAGTCTGCAAGGCTATGTCGCTAGTCTTGGCGCGGCGCTGTGCTACGCCATCAGTGGGCTATACAGCCGGCGCGCTTTTCGGGGCATGCCCGCACTGTTGCCCGCCACCGGCCAGATTACATGTGCTGCGCTGGTGGTTGTGCCAGTCGCGTTTGGCATCTACGGTTTGCCGCACGCACTGCCTGCACCAAGTACCATCGGCGCGCTGGTCATGCTGGCGGTATTCTGTACGACCGTGGCCTACGTTCTGAATTTCTGGCTGCTTGAGCGGCTTGGCGCGGCTCGCGCCAGTATGGTATCGTACCTGCTGCCCCCTATCGCGCTGATATATGGCGCGCTCTTTCTCCATGAGATAATTACGATTGATGCGCTCGTCGGCCTTCTGTTTGTGCTCGTCGGCATCATGCTTGCCAATGGTCTTATAACAACCAAGCTGTTCGTTCCTCAGGCGCGGCAGCAGATTGAAACCGTTGATAAGTGCTGAACGATCACCGTTTGGCACAAAGGAAATTCCATGACACATAAAGTGCTGCTGATCACCGGCGCATCGAGTGGCTTCGGGCGGCTGGCTGCGCAGCGCGCGGCAGAGCAAGGCTACCGCGTGGTCGTTACGGCGCGGCGGGCCGAGAAACTTGACGAACTGGTGCGCGAGGTCGAGGCGGCGGGCGGTGCAATTCTGTCGGTGCCGGGCGATATCACTGACGAGCAGCACCAGCAACATCTGCTCGATGCGGCGCTGGAGCGCTTCGGCCAGCTTGATGTGCTGGTGAACAACGCGGGCATTCCGCTGCCCGGCAGCTTTGCTGACACGCCGCTCGACGATCTGCGCCAACAATGGCAAACCAATGTCATGAGCATTGTGACGTTGACCAAGCGCGCGCTGCCCGCCTTGATGAAATCCAAAGGCGTGGTGATTAACATCGGCTCGACTGCCGGACGATTTTCGCTGCCAATCTGGGGCATGTATTTTCCAACTAAAGTTGCCGTCGCAAGTATCAGCGATACCTTGCGGCGCGAATTGCGCCCGTACGGTGTACGTGTCGCGCTGGTGGAGCCGGGGCCGTATGATACTGAATTCATGTCACGCACCGGCAACGCTGATGGCGGCGGCCTGCCTGCTGATCAGGTCGCGCGGGCAATTGTGCGGCTGGCCGAGCATCCCAGGCGCACCACTGTAGTGCCGTGGTGGATGCGACCGCTTGTCTCACTCGGCAGCGCAATTATGCATGTGCTTCCGGACGTGGTAGACGTGATCTGGTGGGCGCTGGCGAAGCGCCAGCTACGCAAGCAGGAGCAATCGTCAGGCATGGCGGCAAGTGCCGCATCGGACAGCTAGGCAAATGACTCCCAGTTCCACGCCATGCTTAATCTACGGTGCGAACGGCTACACCGGCGCGCTCATTACCCGCACAGCTGTTGAACATGGACTGCGGCCACTCGTCGCCGGGCGCAACCGCGCTGCAATTACATCCTTGGCGCAGCAGCACGATCTTGACTATCGTATCTTTGCGCTGGAAGACACAGCCGCGCTCGAAGCAGCACTGCGCGAGGTGCAGGTCGTGCTACTATGCGCTGGCCCGTTCGCGCATACCGCTGAGCGCGTGGCTTCGGCATGCCTTCGCACCGCTACACAGTACATGGACATCACCGGCGAGATTGCGGTATTCGAGGCGCTGGCCGGCCATGATCAGGCAGCCAAAGCAGCGGGCGTGATGCTGCTGCCGGGTGCGGGCTTCGACGTGGTGCCGTCCGATTGTCTGGCCGCGCACCTCAAGCGACGGCTGCCGACAGCGCAGCGGCTCACGCTGGCCTTTCAGTCGCTCAGCGGTGTGTCGCGTGGCACGGCTACTACGGCTATTGAAAGCATTGGTCAGGGTGGGATGGTGCGGCGAGATGGCGCACTGAGGGCAGTGCCGCCCGGCCACCGCACGCGCATGATCGATTTTGGGCGCGGGCCAGTTCGCACAGTCGCGATACCGTGGGGCGACGTTGCGACCGCATATTACAGCACCAGCATTCCAAACATCGAGGTCTACATGGCACTGCCGCGCGCCGCGCGCTGGCTAATGGTTGCTAGCCGCCCGCTCGCGCCGCTGCTCCGGAGCTACGCTGCGCAGCGCATTCTGAAGCGCCTGATTCACATGTTGCCGCCTGGACCTGGCGACGTGGAGCGGGCGCGCGGTATGAGTTTGTTGTGGGGAGCGGTGGAGGATGCGGCGGGCAGGCGATGTGTGGCGCGCATGCGCACGCCGGAAGCCTACGCACTTACCACGCACACGGCGTTGGTGATTGTTGAGCGGGTACTACATGGCCATGCGCCAGCCGGATTTCAAACGCCGTCGCTGGCGTATGGGCCAGATTTCGTTCTGGAGATCGATGGCGTCATGCGCGAAGATATTGTGTAGCGAGCTGTGGGCAGGCTATGTCTCGCGGGACACAAAAAACGCCAAGATTGCAACGAAAGCAATCTTGGCGTTCAGGCAGGTCAACGCGCACTACGGATTGCCGCGCCGCAGTACAAACACACCCGCTGCGATCAAGATAGCTGGAAAGAAGAAACGTCCGACCATGTGCCCAACGCCCGGTACCATCGTCATCAGGAAAAATCCGCCAATAATCAACAGTGCCATGCCAAGCATGCGGTTGCGGCGGCCCTGCACATCGCTGGGTATTGTGTTAGGAATATTGTTGATCGGAATCTCGTCCTCGTCGAGCGGTTGCCCGGTCATGGGATCATAGCGTGGTCGGCGAGGTGCATTCTCGTTCGACACAAACGCTTCCCGGATCTCGTCGCCCATGCGCATGGCTTGCTGGCGCATTTCGCTCCACGCCTGGTTGGGCGCGCTTGTGGTGCTGCCTTCCTGTGGCATGACCAACCATAGCACAGGATACAAGAATACGCCCACGCCAGTGAAGATCAAGGCCACAAACGCCAGGCGGACAAATACCGGATCGACGCCGAGATACTGTGCAATGCCGCCGGCCACGCCAGCGATAATCTTGTCAGTGCGGCTGCGCATCAGCCGCTGTGTTGGTGAATACATGATAGAACTCCTGTAACATGTTATGCTTGTCTGTGCTTATGCCGCTATGACGATTGGTATCTCATGTTCGTTGCAAGACGCAGATACGTTTGTGACGTATGCTCAACGGTTATGCTATAATGTTTGCAGATCGGTAAAAAGGAGAATACATCCGTATGTCGTTGTACGTCCCCACTGGAACTCCGCCGATAGTTGCAAATGCGCTCGCCCGCATCGAGCGATTGTTGCCGTACCCTGGTGAAGTGCTTGTCCGCGTGGGACAGCGCGTTGAGCCTGAAGATCTTCTTGCGCGCGCATATGTGCCTGGTACGCCGCACATTATCAATGTTGCCCAGACGCTCATGATTGCGCCGTCGGATGTGCCACGTGCCATGCGGCGCGAGGTCGGCAACAAAGTCGCGCAGGGCGATGTATTGGCGCGCACCAGCAGTGTCTTCGGGCGAACGTGTACCACGCCAATCAGCGGCGAAATCGCGAGCGTGGACCGCGAAACTGGTTACGTGACCATAAGCCCTGATCTGGAAGAATATCTTCTGCATGCGTCGGTGCGCGGGGTTGTCATGGAGGTGCTGCCGAATCGCGGTGTGCGGCTTGAGACACCCGCCGCTCAGGTCTATGGCGTGTGGGGCTTTGGTGCTGAACGCGCAGGTGTGCTGCGGCTGATGGTGACGGACCCCTCGGAGATGCTTACGCCCGAGATGATCGACGCGCGCAGTGCCTATGCGATTCTGATTGGTGGCAGCGGCATCACTGCGGTGGCACTACGGCGGGCTGTGCAAGAGCAGGTGCGCGGCGTGATCGTTGGCGGGATTGATGAGCATGAGCTACGCCAATTTCTTGGCGATGAGTTGTTTGATCTCTGGCGTACCAACGGTGGCACATGGAACATGCCGGCGCAACATGTCACACAGCATACCGAGCTCACGTTGGTTGTGACCGAAGGCTTTGGTACGCACACCATGTCGACGCCTTTGTTCGAGTTGCTGGCCGATCATGATCGCCAGGAAGCGCTGATCGAAGGCAAAACCATTCTGCGCAGTCCGCTGGTGCGTCCACGCATTGTCGTGCCGATTTCGGCGCGTGGTGCGAATATGCAGCTTGATGCGCCACGGGCACAACTACGTCCGGGGGCGCGCGTGCGCCTGTTGGATGCCGAGCATCTTGGCGCGGTTGGTCGCGTGCGAACGGCTTCACTAACGCCGCGTCGCCTCCTTTCAGGCGTGCGGGCGCAGGCGGTTGAAGTTGAGCTTGAAGGTGGCAAGATCGTGCTGTTGCCGCGCACGATGGTGGAGGTTGTTGCGTAAATGCAGCGTGTTATGCTGCACGGCAGTGGTTGTGCGTATACTTATGCAAGCGCCTATATGTTGTTAATGAGGTATTCCTCGAACATGCGCCATGTATGTTCGGCTACCTAGTTACTACGCTTATCAAGTGAAACAGCATCATTTATCCAATAAACAGCAAGCATGCTCCAGCATTACGCGCTGGATAGCAATGTATCCTGAGGAACATGCTCTGGAACGGAGCAGAAGACCATGAGCGACATCACCGTTCATTCTGCCGACACCCATGTGAACGGCGTTGATACCGCTCCACATGTGCTTGTCGTCGACGACGAACAACATATGTGTGATATCTGCTCGCGTACCTTGCGGCGCAATGGATATCGGGTGACGACGACGAGCGACCCCGCTACCGCTGTGCAATTGTTGAGCGGAGCAGAGCAGTTTGATCTGCTGTTAACCGATATCAAGATGCCGGGCATGAGTGGGCTTGATCTTGCGCATACCGCGCGCGAGCATGATCCTACGATTGCAATTATTATTATGACTGGGTTTGCCTCTTTCGAGAACATTCACCAGTCGGTTCGGCAGGGTATCGCCGATTTTCTTTCCAAACCATTTGAGCTTGAGCAGCTCCGGCTTGCGGTTGAGCAGGCATTGCATAAGCGCACGCTGCTGCAAAATAATTTCCGTCTGAGAGCATTTGAAAAGTTGCTCGACAGCAGCGAAAAGCTTACATCAACGCTGGAACTGTCCGAAGTTGCCACCATGTTGCTGGACATAACGTTGCAGCAAAGCGGTTGTCGCACCGGTTTTGTACTCAAGGCCGAAGATCAGCAGGTGACCGAGATTGTGGCCACCGTGCCTGCGCTCAGCCAGCTTCTTCCGTCAAGCTATACGATCATTCAGCAAGCCGTTGAGCAGCGTCAATATGTGGTGGATGGTGATGTTCCGATTTGTCAGATGGATACATATACGTTTTGTGCAGCGTTGGTTATTGGGTTACGTGCGCAGGGCGAGGTGCATGGCGTGCTGGTGTTGTGTGACAAGGCGGCGAATATTCCAAGCTCTGGACGGCAGGAAGAAATTGTGTTGCTGGCAAATCACGCGGGCGCGGCGTTCCGCAACGCGCTGTTATACCAGCAGCTTGACGATGCCTACCAGCGGCTTCAGGAACTTGACCAACTCAAGAGTGAGTTTATTTCGATTGCCTCGCATGAGTTGCGCACGCCGCTTTCGATTGTGCTGGGCTACGCGCTGATGCTGCGTGACAAGAGCGACGGCGATTACCGCGAGTACGCTCAGCGCGTCATGGAGGGTGGCCAGCGGATCAAAGACATCGTTGACGACATGGTCAGTCTGCGGCATCTTGAAACCGGCGAGGCGCAGCTCCGGTTGGAACCGTGCTCAGTCGGTGAACTGGTTAGCAGTGCCATAGCACAGGCTCAGAACGCTGCAGAAGAGCAGCGCCAAAACTTGGAAGCCAGTATCCCTGAGCAGCCGATTATCTTTCAGTGTGATCGCGAGAAGCTACTGCTCATTTTGGCGCATCTTCTCGCGAACGCGATTAAATTTACGCCAAAGGGCGGCAGCATTTTTGTGCGGGCGTCGTTGGAAACGGATGTGCCGCCGCCGCATGCGCTGGTCGTGTCGCAAACAGGCGCAACGCAGCGGCTTGATGTGACGCACTGGGTTGTTCTGGATGTACAAGATACCGGCATTGGCGTGGCCAAACAAGAGCAGGCGCGGATTTTCGAACGCTTTTATCAAGTGGCAGACTCATTGACGCGCGTGCATGGTGGCACTGGTCTGGGCCTGGCAATTGTGCGCGAGCTTGTGAGTGCGCTTGGTGGCCTGGTATGGATCGTGAGCCAGGAGCAGCAGGGCAGCACGTTCACCATTGCACTGCCCTATCAATCTGCTGCAGCATCAGCATGACTGGATTTGCGTTCGCTCGTGCAAGGATCTGTATCTGCATTGATGACGATTTTGTTCAGCTTCTCAATGATGCTGCATCGTTTTGCGCTGTGTACCATCTGTGACGGCATTTTTGGAAAGGCAAGAAAGCAACCATGGCGTATCGACTCTTAATTCTTCCCGGCACGAATCAGGCGCTGCGCGAGCTTGCCAACGAGTTCTCCAGCGATGTCGATGTGCAGGTGATGGACAGCGCTAATGATGCGCTGTGGGAAATTCGCCAGTCGGCACCGACGGCAATCGTTGCGGATACCGACCTACCGGGCATGAGCGGGCTGGATCTGGCTGAAATTGTGCCGAACTTTGGTGGTGCGACGCAAATTGTACTTTGGAGTCGTGAGCTAGACGCGCAGGCTGAAAAGCAGGCTGCGCTGCACGGGGTACATCACTTCCTAAGCGGGCCACAATCGACTGAGCAATTGAAAACGACCATTTACGATGCCATGCGCCAGGCTTCAGCAGCTTCGGATGTTGTGCCGAAAGAAGAAACTCCGTCAGTGCCACCTGTCAGTGTTCAACCGCCAGCGCGCCCTGCGGAGCCGGCCCGCGCCGCGCCTGTCCGGACAGAGCCACCGGCGGAAGCACGCCGCGCGCCGCCGCCAGTGCCAGCAACGACCAAACCCACACCGTCGCCAGCGCCTGCCCCTGAGCCGGTGCCGGTACGTCGTCCATCGCGACGCCGGGCAGAAGGGCCGCTGGTGATGACGGCAGAGCACCTTCAGCCAATCAAACGCCGCATGAATGAATTGTTACAAGAGGTTGGCGCGGAGTGCATTATTCTTACTGACCGCAATGGTATGGTGCTGACTGAGGTTGGTAGTTCGGCCGGCATTCCAACTGTGATCCTGTTGCCCATGCTGTCCACCAGCTTTTCGGCAGCGGGCCAAATCTCGCAAATGCTGCGTGAAACTGAGTCAAACGCGCTGTATGTCCAAGAAGGACAGTTTTATGACTTGTACTGCTTTGATTTGCTGCAAAGCTTTATGCTCGTGCTGATCTTCGACAAACGCGCCTCACGCTCAAAGATCGGCACGGTATGGGTGTACGCCAAGCGCGCCATACGCGACATTCAAGAGCATCTTACTTAGCCTTTCTATTTGATGAGTAAGCAACAATGGTGTTCTTTGCTATGCGTTCCATACACCTTGATAGCAGTCCTCTATACATGATCGTATGAGGGGCTATCGAGGTGTATTTGCGTGTTGCCTTTTCCTATGCTATACTCGCGCCATTCAGCCCATGAGAATAGCGCATTGTCATCAACCTCATTTTGTAGGTTGATTTTCTATGTTGCTCATGCTAGAATAGATTGTGAAAGAGTTCCCAAAGTCTTGCAAGGAGATAAAGCTGTATGAGCCGACTGTTACAGAATTGTACTGTGCAAATCCTTCTTGGTGTAGTTATAGTTGGTTTGCTGCTGTATTTTCTGGGAGTTAAGATGACCCAGGGCGAGCTGCGGGCCTTTATCTCCGCTGCGCCAGAGCCGCTCTTCTGTATTGGTGGTAATGTAGAAGGTCTCCATTGCACCAGTGGCGTCCCATTTACTAACTCGCTGCTGATGACTCTGCTCATCGATGTCATCCTGATTGGTATTGGTTTGAGCCTGGCTAACATGAAGCTCATTCCGCGCGGCTTTCAGAACATTGTCGAAATAGCAATCGAAGGATTCTACAACTTCGCTCAGGGAATTGATCGTCACAACATCAAAAAATTCTTCCCTGTTCCGGCGACAATCTTTTTCTTCTTTTTGATGGGTAATATCCTTGCGCTTGTGCCTGGCGTTGGTAGCATTGGTCTGTGCCAAACCGAGGAAGGACAGGCTCAAGTCGCCTCGATCGCAACAATTATTCAATCTGCACCGGTGGCGCAGGAAGGCACGGGCCAGTCATCGATCTTTACAGGGTTTCCCGGCTTTTGTGGAACAGGTCATGCCTTGTTCCCCTTCTTGCGCGCCCCCGCTGCGGACCTGAACGTAACCTTTGCCTTCGCGCTTGTCGCGGTGTTCATGGTCGAGTTGTTTGGTATCCAGGCGTTGGGTGGGAACTACTTCACCCGCTTTTTTAACTTTAAGGAAGGCGCGTTAGGGGTATTTGTCGGCTTGATTGAGCTTATTTCGGAAATTTCGCGTATTGTCTCGTTCGCCTTCCGAATTTTTGGTAACATCTTTGGTGGCGAGGTTATTTTGGCCGTGATGGCCTTTCTCTTCCCGTATATCTTGCCATTGCCGTTCTACGGTTTTGAAGTCTTCGTGGCTATGATTCAGGCCTTTATCTTTGCTGTGCTAACCCTGGTGTTCATGTCAAATGCGACGGTTGATCCGCATGGTGGGCACCCTGAGCATGGAGGCCCTGAGCTTGAGCCGGAGATGTCCGGCGCTCACTAATTTGGTAGCAAACGCTTCGAGCGATGCTGGTATATATGTAACGTACTGTTTTTGTGAAAGTGCCTGTTTAAGGAGGTAAACATCAATGGATGAGACGAGTGCTCGACTACTTGGTATGGCGCTGGCAATTGGACTTGGCGCTATCGGACCTGGCGCCGGTATTGGCATCGTGTTTAGTGGTGCCGTGCAGGCGATGGGCCGCAACCCAGAGGCCGAGGGCCTGATCCGCACCTATATGTTCCTCGGGTTCGCATTGTCAGAGGCGCTGTTTATCTTTGCGCTTGTGTTCGGTATTTTGATCGGCTTCGGCATTATTTAAAGCGTTGTTCTGGCGTGTCGCCAATGGCGGCAGCCGCCAGGCGAGATGGAGCATAACTAATGGAAAAACTTGGTATTAATTACGCATTGCTCCTTGCGCAGATTCTGAATGTCGTGATCTTGGTCTGGCTTCTGAAGCGGCTTTTGTATGATCGTGTGATCAACATGCTCAACGAGCGTACACAGCGCATTCAGGACAGCCTGCAAGAAGCCGATCGCGTCCGGGCAGAGTTTGCAAATACAAAGCAGGAGTCTGATGCAGAATTGGCGCGCGCGCGTCAGGAAGCAGCAGGCATTTTGCAGCAGGCGCAGGAGCGCGGACGTTTGCAGGAGCAGGAAATTGTTGCGCAAGCCCGTGAAGAGGCTGAACGCATCCGCCTTGAAGCGCGCGAGCAGGCGCAGCAAGAGCGCGATCAGTTGGTGCGCGATCTGAAGAACCAGATGGCGCGGTTGGTTACAGTGACTGCCGAGCGCGTGCTTGGCGAAGAGCTCAAGTCTAACCATTACCGGCTGATCCGAAGAGTCGCTTGCGAGCTTGGATCGACGTAACTAAGGAAGAAGGGCCAAGTAAGAAGAAACGTTAAGCGCATGTGCATGTGTATGTTTTTCTTTGAATCTTCTTACTTCAGCTTCTTAGATTTTACTTTGTTTGGAGGTAAAGCGTGAGCACGTCGGAGGCTCAAGTTATCGCACGCGCGTTGTATGACTCGCTGATTGGCAGTTCGCTGCAATCGTTGCGTGTTGCAGCCGAACGGCTCAACGGCACCGGCAATGCTGGCATGGAACAGCGCATCAAGGCTGCCTTGCCTGCGGATGCACCGCCTGCCGTTCATAACCTGCTGCTCGCACTTGCGCGTGATGGCGCACTCAACCAGCTGCCGAATGTTGTTGCCGCGTTTGAGCGCTACGCCGGACAGCAAGGCGAAGAAAGCTTGAGTGGTGATGTGACGAGCGCAGTTGAGCTTGATGCCGCGCAGCGCGAGCGTATTACCGCGCAGTTGCGTGAACGATATGGAAATGGGTTAACACTCCAGTTCCAGGTTGACCCGTCTATTATCGGCGGCCTGATTATTCGTATTGGTGATCAGGTGTTGGACAACAGCTTGCGTTCTCGACTCAGCGCAATTCAGCGCAACATGCTGTCGAGTTAAGCGACGTTGCCGTCGGCAATCATGGCGGGCAGGTATCCTGGCGACGGGACGACCTCGCCCGCTTTTTGTTACGGGTACTGTTCAAAATTGAGCATACCAGGACGAAAGAAAAGGAATGTGGTATGATCTCAGTGTTTTCTGTACATTAATCATTGTAGGAGGTACTGTGCATGGAAGTGCCGTTAATGACAAATACAACTCAAGATCTGTATGATCGTCTGCTTAAAAGTATTCAGCAGGGCGTGGACCTCGAACCACGCATGGTCAATGTTGGCACGGTGGCGTCAGTTGGTGACGGCGTGGCTCGCATCGAGGGTCTTGACCAGGCAATGGCTTCGGAGTTGCTCGAATTCCCTGCCAAACAAGGCCGCCCCGCGCCTATCTATGCGATTGCACTGAACCTTGAGCAAGACGCGGTAAGCGCAATTGTTTTGGGCGATTACCTCAGTATTGAGGAAGGCGACCAGGTTAACTCGACCGGACGCATCATTTCTGTGCCGGTCGGGCCTGAGTTGCTTGGGCGTGTGGTGGATGCCCTGGGGCAGCCAATTGATGGCAAAGGCCCAATTGACACCGATAAAGTACGCCCGATTGAGCGGATTGCTCCTGGTGTGATCACCCGCAAGTCAGTTGATACTCCGGTGCAGACCGGCATCATCGCCATTGATGGCATGATCCCGATTGGCCGTGGTCAGCGCGAATTGATTATTGGTGACCGTCAGACCGGCAAGAGCGCAGTTGCGGTTGACACGATTATCAATCAAAAGGGCAGAAGGCTTGCCTGTGTATACGTGGCGATTGGACAGCGGCGCGCGCAGGTTGCGCAGATTGTGAATATATTAGAGCAGCATGGTGCACTGGAATACACCATCGTGGTTGTCGCGTCGGCGTCTGAGTCAGCAGCGCTCCAGTACATCGCTCCATACTCCGGTTGCGCCATGGCCGAAGAGATCATGGAGAACGGCGTTCAGATTGGCGGCGAAGAGGTACGCGACGCGCTGATTGTATATGATGATCTTTCCAAGCATGCGGTGGCGTACCGCCAGGTGTCGCTGTTGCTCCGCCGCCCGCCGGGCCGCGAAGCCTATCCAGGCGATGTATTCTATCTCCATTCGCGGCTGCTTGAGCGGGCTGTGCGCTTGAACGAGGACTACGGCGGCGGCTCGATCACCGCACTGCCGATCATTGAGACGCAGGCGAATGACGTGTCGGCCTACATTCCAACCAACGTGATTTCGATTACGGACGGTCAGATCTTCCTTGAGACTGACTTGTTCAACGCTGGTATCCGTCCGGCAATCAACACTGGTGTGTCGGTGTCGCGCGTCGGTGGTGATGCTCAGACCAAGGCCATGAGCAGCGTTGCGGGCCGCTTGAAGCTCGACATGGCGCAGTTCCGCGATCTGGCAGCTTTTGCGCAGTTCGCGTCTGACCTTGATGCCTCGACTCGCGCCCAGCTTGAGCGCGGCCAGCGGCTACAAGAGGTGATGAACCAGCCGCAGTACCACCCGCTGGCACTGGAAGATGAGGTCATGATCCTGTATGCTGCGACGAACGGCTATCTTGATGATGTGCCGGTAAGCAAGATTAGAGACTGGAAGCAAGACTTCATGCAGTTCGTGAGCACAACCCACGGCGATGTGCGCAGGATGGTGTGGGAAAATCGTAATAAGCGCGGCTTCCCGCCCGACGATGTGCGCGCGGCATTGGACAACGTTATTAAAGAGTTCAAGCAGATGAGTGACTATTCGGAAGAGTAGGGTAACGTTCGAAGGTAAGAGTCAACAATTGTGCTATTCATCTGCTGCTTCTTACCTTTGAACTCTTAAATGGAGTGAGTTGTGCCAAGTACACGTGAAATACGCCGCCGTATTCGTTCAGTCAAGAACCTGTCGCAGATCACTCGTGCCATGGAGATGGTGTCGGCGTCGAAGATGCGGCGGGCACAGCGCAATGTGCTTGCAACGCGCCCCTACGCCGACCGGCTGCTCGATGTGATGGGCGAGCTTAGTGCTCGACTCATTCCCGGCGCGCGGCGCGGCACGTTGCTAGAGACACGTCCAGAAATTAAGGGTGTTGCGCTGATTGTTGTGACACCGGATCGCGGCCTGGCGGGCAGTCTTGTGACAAATGTATTGCGACGGTCTGGACGCTTCATTCTGGAGCAGCGACAGCAGGGGCGCGCTGTTGAAACGTTAGCAATCGGCAAGAAAGGCCGTGACTTCATGGCGCGCAACGACCAGAACATGGTTGCTGAAATCACCAGTCTGGGCGATTACCCGCGGCTTGCCGACACGCTCGGCATTTCGACCAATGTCATCAATGGGTTCCGCGAAGGACGCTACGACGAGGTCTATGTTGTCTACAGTGAGTTTGTAAACACGCTGGTGCAGCGACCAACTTTGAAGCGACTGCTGCCGGTGGAACCGCCGGAGGAGCAGGGTGGTCGTCGGTTCGACTACAATTATGAACCGAGCCAGGAAGAGGTACTGCGCTCATTGTTGCCACGCTTTGTTGAAGTGCAGTTGTACCAGGCGATTTTTGAGTCGATTGCGAGCGAGCACAGTGCCCGCATGGTCGCGATGCGCAATGCAACCGACAATGCCAAAGACCTGACGCGCGATTTGACGTTGACATTTAACAAGACGCGGCAGGCGGCGATTACCAAAGAAGTTTCCGAGATTGCGGCTGGTGCAGCGGCGCTCGGTGGTTAATTGTAGATTGTAAATTATGATTGTGGAAGCTCAATCTGCAATCTGCAATCATGTTTGGAGGAATTATGGCTGGAGCAACCGGTGAAGTAATCGAGATCATCGGCGTTATTGTGAATGCACAATTTCCACCTCATGGAACGCCGGAGATTTATAACGCTATTGAAATTCCGCTGGAAGGCGGTGGGCGCCTGGTGTGCGAGGTGCAGCAACACCTTGGCGATGGACGTGTCAAGGCAGTAGCCATGGGCTCAACCGACGGCTTGCGGCGTGGCGTGCAAATCATTGATACCGGCGCGCCAATTGCGGTGCCGGTCGGCCCGGCGACGCTTGGCCGCGTGTTCAACGTACTGGGCGACCCGATTGATACGGATGCGCCAGTGAATGCAGAGGAGCGCCGGCCAATCCACCAAAGCGCGCCCTCGTTCGAGGACCAAGCGACATCGGTGCAGATCTTCGAGACAGGCATCAAAGTTATTGACTTGATTGCACCGTTTACGCGCGGTGGCAAGACGGCGATCTTCGGCGGTGCCGGCGTGGGCAAGACGGTGCTTATTCAGGAGTTGATCGCCAACGTCGCAAAGGAGCAGTCCGGCTATTCGGTGTTCGCCGGTGTGGGCGAGCGCAGTCGCGAAGGCAACGACCTGATTCATGAAATGCAGGGCGCGCAGATCGACGCAAATACGACGGTGTTCGACAAAACTGTGATGGTGTTCGGCCAGATGAACGAGCCGCCCGGCGCACGTCTGCGCGTGGCGCTGACGGCGCTCACCATGGCAGAATATTTCCGCGATGAAGGCCGCGACATTCTGCTGTTCATCGACAATATTTTCCGCTTTGTGCAGGCTGGCTCGGAAGTATCGGCGTTGCTTGGGCGCATGCCGTCGCAGGTAGGCTACCAGCCGACGCTTGGTACCGAGATGGGTGAATTGCAAGAGCGCATCACGTCAACCCAAAGCGGATCGATCACGTCGATGCAGGCCGTCTATGTACCTGCTGACGACTACACCGACCCGGCCCCGGCGACGACGTTTGCGCACCTTGATGCAACCATCTCGCTGGAGCGCAGCATTTCGGCGAAGGGCATTTATCCGGCGGTGGACCCGCTGGCTTCGACCAGCCGCATTCTCGACCCGAATATTGTGGGCGAGGACCATTACAACACAGCTCAAGAAGTCAAGCAGGTGCTGCAGCGCTATAAGGACTTGCAGGATATCATCGCCATTCTTGGCGTTGAGGAATTGTCGGATGAGGACAAACTGACGGTGGCGCGCGCCCGCAAAATCGAACGCTTCTTCTCGCAGCCATTTACTGTGGGCGAGAAGTTCACGGGGCGGCCCGGCAAATATGTGCCGATTCCAGAGACGGTCAAGAGCTTCCAGCGGCTGTTGAACGGCGACGCCGACAATGTGCCAGAGCAGTATTTCTTCTTGCAGGGCACGCTTGACGATGTGTTGAATGCCTATGAGGCGAGCCAGGGCAAGAGTTAGTTTGGCTTTCTGCATGTGACCGACGCAGTGCAGGGTCTGGTGAAGCGCCACGCTTCGCCATGCTCTGCATTTGTGGTTACATCCATTAGCATACAGTGATATATCACGCGCATACATAAATAATGTGGCAGAAAATAAAACGTGAACTGTTCGTTGCATTACCTGTTTTCTGATACGATACGGAGGCTCTCATGCCAATCCACCTCGAAATCGTAACTGCCGAGCGCGTTGTGCTCTCGGATGATGTTGATCAAGTGAATGCGCCAACCGTGGATGGGCGTGTCGGTATTTTGCCGCGTCACATGCCGCTGCTGACGATTCTGGATGTTGGTGAGCTTGATATTATCAAGGATGGCGTGAGTACGCCATACGCATTATCAGGCGGCTTCATGGAAGTGCTGCCTAGCCGCGTAACCATTCTGGCTGATACGGTGGAACGTGCGGACGAGATTGACGAAGCGCGCGCCGAAGAGGCCCGGCGACGCGCTGAGGAGCGCCTGGCTGAGCGTCACAGTGAACAGGACATGTTGATGGCCGAGGCAAAGCTGCGCAAAGAACTCCTGCGCCTGCGCATTGCACAGTTGAAGCAATCACGGCGGCAGTAACATTTATCATGGCAATTTACGATTTACGCATTATGCCCTACAATAGGCGCTTCATAATGGTAAATCGCACGTACAACATCGTACATCGGAGCGTATATGGCCCGGAAGATTGGAATTGACCTTGGCACGGCAAATGTGCTGGTATATGTAAAAGGGCGCGGCATTGTGCTGTCGGAGCCGTCCGTGGTGGCGCTCTCCACCAAGGAGAGCCGCATCAGGGCGGTTGGCGCAGAGGCGCTAGCCATGGTTGGGCGCGAGCCGGAGAGCGTCGAAGTGGTGCGCCCGCTCAAAAATGGCGTGATTGCTGATTATGACATCACTGAAGCCATGCTGCGGCACTTTATCCGTAAAGCAAATGGTGTGAGTTTCAGCCGCCCGGAAGTCATGATTTGTATTCCCGCTGGCGTGACGACGGTGGAAATGCGCGCCGTGCGTGATGCTGCGCTGGCGGCGGGCGCGCGGGCTGCCTACCTCATTCGCGAGCCGCTGGCCGCCGCAATCGGCGCGAATATTCCCGTGGCGCTGCCGTCCGGCAATCTGGTGATCGACATCGGTGGCGGCACGACCGAGGTCGCGGTGGTGTCGCTCAACGATATTGTGGTCAGCACGTCGGTGCGCGTCGGCGGCAACAAGTTCGATGAGGCAATCGCCAACTACGTCAAGCGCAAATATAATGTGCTGATTGGCGAGCGTACCGCCGAAAGTATCAAAATTGAGATTGGCTCAGCGCTGCCGCTGGAGCGACCGTTGACCATGCAGGTGCGCGGGCGCGATCAGGTCGCCGGGTTGCCTCGCACGATCGAGGTAAGCTCGAACGAAATCACCGAGTCGATCCAGGAGCCGCTGGAGGCAGTGGTTCAGGCGGCCCGTGATGTCTTGTCCAACACGCCGCCCGAACTGGCGTCCGATATCATCGACAAAGGCATGGTCATTACCGGCGGCGGCTCGATGCTGCGCCGGATCAACGAGTTGCTGACTGAAGTGACTGGCGTGCCATGCTACGTGGCAGACCAACCGGCGAACTGTGTCGCGATTGGTACCGGCGTGGCGCTGGAGCATCTGTATATTTTGCGCGATAGTTTGTCGGGGGATGAATTAAACTAACCTATGGAGCAACATTTTCATCCTCCCGAAACGGGTCTGGTTCTCGAAATTGGCAGTGGCGACAACCCAAATCCACGCTCGAATGTGCTGGTTGATCGCTACCTCGGCGCGGATAATCGTGAGCGCGGCGGTGACCTGGTGGTCGATCGTCCATTTGTGGTTGCCGACGCGCATCATTTGCCGTTCAAAGATGGCGTATTCGCTTACTCGATTTGCTCGCATATTCTGGAACACATGGACGAACCAGAGCAGTTCGCGCGCGAATTAATGCGGGTTAGCGAGAGCGGCTATATCCAGAGTCCATCGGAGATTGCCGAGCGCTTATTTCACTGGTCGTTCCATCGCTGGTACGTCAATCTCGTCGGCGACACGCTGGTGCTGCACCCGAAGGAGCCGAACGAGCCGTTCGGCGAACTATTCGATTATATGTACGAGTACAATCCGGCCTACACATTTTTTCAGCGCAGCATGCCGGATTATTCTGGGTTGAGCGCGAGTGGCATGGCGATCTGAAGGTTGATGTGCGCGACTCCTCGCCGCTGCCGTTGCATGATCCGGAAGCGTTGCGGCAGTTGGTGCGCCCGCGCTTTTCGCTGCCGCAGATCGTTGGGCTGTTTGTCACAACTCTGCTCAGCCGGGCGGTGCGGGCAGACACTCGGCGACGCATTCGGCGTGTGTTCCGGCGCAGCTATGTATAAATGTGTAGTGCATGCCATCACTCTAAAGTGAGAAGCGTGACGGCATTCTTGTGGCAGGGCTTACAGTGGTAAGCCCTGTTTTTATTTCACATTCAGAAAGCGGAGATTGTCATGAAGACATATACCGTTCACCTGCTCAAGCCGGGCAAGAACACCCAGATTACCTACCATGGCGCGATGATTGCTGAAGAACATGGGCATATCGTTATTCATGCGCGCTGGGAGCGCCCGACGCTTGACCTGGGCTATACTACCTTTGAGACCGGCGACCATTTTTACGAACACTACTATATTGATCGCTGGTTTAATATCTTTGAGATTTGCAGCGATACCGGCATGCTTAAAGGCTGGTACTGCAATGTAACTCGCCCTGCGTGCATGGAAAATGCTACAATAACATCAGAGGACCTTGAACTCGATTTGTTTGTGTCTGCGGATCGGTCGCGGCTGGTAACGCTCGACGTTGATGAGTTTGAAGCGCGCGATTTCGAGCACAGCGATCCCGAAGCGCATGCGGCGGCGCTCAATGCGCTCGATCAGTTGAAGCATATGGTGCAAACCGGCATGCCGCCTTTTGACGCAGCCTCATGACGTGTTTGCTTTTCTTTACGTTGCATGAACAACCGCATATCAGTACATTGTCTCAATGATGAGCAAGGAGCATAGCATGACAAACATCCCCACAGTGTTGGACGACCTGCACGAGTTTGGCATTAGCCGACCAGGCGCAGTTCATGTCAACCTGTCTGTGCCGCAATTAGTGGAGGCGGCGCTCGCCCGTGGTGAAGGTATGCTTGCTGCAAGCGGCGCATTGGTTGCGCGCACTGGCAAGCGCACCGGGCGTTCGCCGGGTGACAAATTTATGGTGCAGTATGAGGGGCGCGAGAGCGCGAAATCAGATCGCGTGGGGCAAGACGAACCAGCCAATGAGTCCAGAGGTATTCGAACGGCTGCGCGCCCGCATCAATGCCTATTTGCAAGAGCGCGAGCTGTTCGTCGTCAACTCATTAGCGAGCGCCGATCCAAGCTACGATATGTCGATCCGCTTAACAACCGAGTTTGCGTGGCATGCCCTGTTCGCGCGGCAGCTATTCCGGCGGATGGAGCCAGCCCAACATGCCCCGTTTGCGCCCGCCTGGCATATTGTGTCGGCTCCGCGCTTCCATGCCGACCCGGAGATTGATGGCACGAAGTCAGAAACGGCAGTGATCCTCGATGTCGAGCAGCGCTTGATTGTAATCTGTGGCACCGAGTATGCGGGCGAGATCAAGAAATCGATTTTCAGTGCAATGAACTACATGCTACCATGCGGCATGTGCTACCAATGCACTGCTCCGCGAATATCGGTGCAAATGGCGATGTCGCATTGTTTTTTGGCCTTTCAGGAACTGGCAAGACAACTCTTTCAGCTGATCCTGATCGGCTGTTGATTGGCGATGACGAGCATGGCTGGAGCGATCATGGCGTGTTCAACATCGAAGGCGGCTGCTACGCGAAATGCATCAACCTTTCTCAAGAGCACGAACCACAGATTTGGAACGCCATTCGCTTTGGCGCGGTGGTCGAGAATGTGGTGGTGGATCCAGACACACGCGCGGCGGACTATGCCGATGACTCGCTGACTGAGAACACGCGCGTGGCCTACCCGGTAGAATACATCGACAATGCGAAGCTGAACGGGCGTGGCGGCCACCCGCGCACCATCCTGTTCTTGACCGCCGATGCGTTTGGCGTGCTGCCGCCGATTGCACAGCTGACGATTGACCAGGCGCGCTACCATTTTCTGTCAGGCTACACAGCCAAGACGGCCGGTACTGAAGTGGGCGTGACTGAACCGGAAGCGACCTTCTCAACCTGCTTCGGGCAGCCGTTCTTGCCACTTGCACCAGAGATATACGCCGACATGTTGGGTGAGAAAATGCAGCGCCATAATGTGCAGGTATTTTTACTCAACACCGGCTGGACCGGCGGCGGCTACGGCGTGGGCGAGCGGATCAAGCTACGCTACACACGAGCGATGGTCAACGCGGCCATCAGCGGCGCGCTGAATGATGTGGAAACGTATACTGATCCGGTGTTTGGCTTGCATGTGCCGCTCCATATCGCGGGCGTTCCTGATGAATTGATGCACCCGCGCAAGACGTGGAGCGATCCGGCGGCATACGACGCTAGAGCGCGCAATCTGGCGCAACGTTTCGCACAGAATTTTCAGAAGTTCGCCGATGTTGATCGCGAGGTTGTGCGGGCTGGCCCGCGTGTATGATTGAACCGTCAAGACACCAAGAACGCCAAGCTGAAAAGTGCCTGGTGTTCTTGGTGTCTTGCATGAAGTTATGCTTCGAGCGATTTTGTGTTGCCGAACGTTGGCGCTGGCCCGTTGGTTGGCGCAGCCCAGTGGATCGCGTTCGTGATCACACGCTGGACATTCTCGTCACGATACGTTGGGTAGCTCTCGTGGCCGGGGCGGAAATAGAAAATCTTGCCGCGCCCACGTGAATAGCAGCAGCCACTGCGGAAAATTTCGCCGCCGCTGAACCAACTGACGAATACCAGCGTTTCCGGCGCAGGAATGTCGAAACGCTCGCCGTACATCTCCTCAAGGCCAATCTCGAAGTATTCGCCCATCCCCGCGGCAATTGGATGTTCCGGTGCAACAACCCACAGGCGCTCATGGTCGTTCTCCTCACGCCAGCGCAGGTTGCAGGTCGTGCCCATGAGCTTCCGGAAAATCTTTGAGTAGTGACCGGAGTGAAGCACAATCAATCCCATGCCGTCCAGCACGCGTTTGTGTACCTTGTCCACAATTTCGTCGCTGACTTCTCTGTGGGCCATGTGCCCCCACCATGTCAGCACATCAGTCTGCTCCAGCACCTCATCAGTTAAGCCATGCTCCGGCTGGTCGAGCGTGGCCGTGCGAACCTCCAAGCCGGGCTGCTCGCGCAGAAACCTGGCGATAGCCTCATGGATTCCGTCGGGATACACCTCGCTGGCGGGGTGATCGACGTCCTTCTCGTGTCGAAATTCGTTCCAGACGGTGACGCGAATGGTGTTGTTGGTTGTCATACAAACTCCTTCAGCACACAAATACAGTGCGGTGGTATAATACCGCATCTTCTTGCGCTATGCGTATGAGTATGATTTCAATCGCTGTGCCATCGCAGCGCCAAAAGGATACAATTTGGACATGCTTGGAAGAGGATTGAACCGGCGAACGACATGGAGCAGCAATCCACTGCTTGCGGCATTGGGCGCGGTGCTGCTCGGTGTGGCAGGCGGAGCGGCTGTGGCATTTGGGCCATACTGGGCAGCCTTCGCGGCGCTCGTGGCGCTGGCGTTTGGCTACGCATTGCTTGCGAACACCACCGTTGGCCTGGCAACCGTCATCGGTATTGCGACGATTCTGCCATTTGGCACGCTGCCGTTCAAAGCGGTGGTCACGCCGAATTTCCTTGAACTTGCGCTGATCGCATTGTTAGGTGTGTGGCTCGTGCGGCTGCTGTTGCGCCCTGACGAATCGCTCTACCTGACGCCGCTCGGTTTGCCGATCATTGGCTTTCTCGGCCTGACACTGTTTTCATTTATTATCGGCTCGAATGGCAGCCCCGACACGCTGACGCTGCATAACTATTTCAAATTCGTGCTAGCCGTACTGTTTTTCTTTGCGGTGGTCAACTGCGTGCGTACCCGCGAGCAGGCGCGGGATGTATTTCGCATTCTGATTATCGGCGGCGCAATTTCGGCGCTGGTTGGGCTGGTGCTGTACTTCATGAACGATGCGACAGCGCTGCGGCTGCTAACATCGCTCGGACAAATTGGCTACCCAACGACAGGCCGTGTGCTGCGCTACATTGAGGATAATACCAATGGTGTCGAGCGGGCGATTGGCCTGGCGGTGGACCCGAATAGTTACGGCGGCATGCTGGCGCTGGTCGGCGCGCTGGCGGCGACGCAGGTGGTTGCCGAGCACCCCATCTTGCCGCGTAAGCTGCTTGCCGGCATGAGCGGCGTGATTTTGATAGCGCTATTTTTGACCTATTCGCGGGCGGCGCTGGGCGGCATGATCGTCGCCGCCATGTATGTCGCCACACTGCGCTACCGGCGGCTCTGGTGGCTCATTCTGGCGGCGGGCGTCGTAGCCGTGCTGCTGTTCATCGGATTGGGCGTGGGTGAGCAGTTCGTACAGCGCGTGACGGAGGGCATTCAGTTCCAGGATCAAGCCAATCAGATGCGGCTGGCTGAATACCAGAACGCGATCAACGTTATCAAGGCATATCCGGTGTTTGGCATTGGCTTCGGGCAGGCACCAGAACTCGATCTTACTGCCGGTGTGTCGAGCATCTACCTTGCTATTGCTCAACGCACTGGCCTGGTCGGGCTGGCGGCCTTTCTCGGCATCATCACCCTATTCTATGCTCAAACATGGCAGATGCTGCGAACTGCCACACAGCAAGGTGACGAAGAACGGAGCGCATGGATCGTCAGCCTCCAGGCGGGCATCGCGGCGGCGCTAGCGGTCGGCCTGCTCGATCACTATTTTTTCAACATCGAGTTTAGCCATATGGTCGCGCTGTTCTGGGGCAGTATCGGGCTGGCGATGGCGCTGCAAAAATTGCAACCAGCATCATGATGTAAGGGGGCGACTCACTGAGCCGCCCCTGCGATTTTACAAAACGCCCACGATGCTATGATCGCCGAGCGTCAAACGGTAGGCGCGTGGCTTCAGCGGCGAGCGGGTAATCTCGTTGTAGCGCCCGATCAGGCTATCTTCCAGCCGATGTGGTAAATCCTGGATCGTGCAGTGTTCCAGCACAATCGAGTGTTCGATCTCGCTGCCCTCGATCAGGCAATTATGGTAAATCGACGTGAACGGCCCGACATAGGCATTGACAATGCGCGTGTCACGGCCGATGATCGCCGGGCCACGGATCGTGCTGTTGATGATCTCCGCACCCGCCTCGATGATTACTTTGCCGATCAAGCGCGAATCGCGGTCGACATAGCCGTCGATACTCGGCTCCATCTCTTCCAGTATGAGCCGATTGGCCTCCAGCATGTCGTCCTTCTTGCCAGTATCGATCCACCAGCCTTCGTGGACGTATGGCAGCACCTTGCCGCCATGATCTACCAGCCATTGGATGGCATCGGTGATTTCAAGCTCGCCACGCCATGACGGTTTAATCGCCTCAACTGCATCCCAGATATGCGGCCCGAACATGTAAATGCCGACCAGCGCCAGATTGGAGCGCGGCTGGCGCGGCTTCTCGGTCAGACGCAGGATATGACCCTGCTCGTCCAGTTCGGCTACGCCGTACTGCTCAGGGTTCGCCACGCGCTTGAGCACGATTTGCGCGTCATAGTCGCTGTGGCCGAATTGCTGAATCAACGGCGAGATGCCGCCCTGAATGCAGTTGTCGCCAAGAAACATCACGAATCGCTCGTCGCCCAGAAATTCACGCGCAATCTTAACCGCATGTGCAAGCCCGAGCGGCGCGTCCTGCGGAATATAGGTAATCTGGGCGTCCCAGCGCTTACCATCGCCCGTTGCTTCACGCACCTCGCGCCCCGTATCGCCAATCACGATGCCGATGTCGGTGATTCCTGCGTCGCACATGGACTCGATGGCGCGAAACAGCACCGGTTTGTTGGCAACCGGAACGAGTTGCTTGGCGCTGGTGTATGTAATGGGACGCAGGCGCGTGCCTTTGCCGCCGCTCAAAATCAGACCTTTCATGGAAGTATGCTCCTTCGTGTGAAACCAATCATGGTGCGCCGTATTGTACCGCAAAAAGAAAGGACGACTCATCGAGTCGCCCTTTTCTGTCTTTATACTGTGGCTACACTACCGACGCACGCGCACCGCACCGTAGTAGTGACTTGCCCAGTAGCTATCATAGATGTTTGAGACTTGCACACCGTAGGCTGGCGTCATGGCGTTAATCATGCGCCCACCACCTATGTAGAGACCAACGTGAGAGATTCCACGCTCGCCAGCCGTGTTGGCGAAGAAGATCAAGTCTCCCGGCGCAAGGTTGCCCATGGAACCGACGATCGCGCCGTAACGGCTACTGAATTGTGCTGCCGCGCTGTGCGGTAGACTGACGCCGAACTGTCGGTACACGTACATGGTCAGGCCGCTGCAATCGAAGCCCCCCGGGCTTGCGCCGCCATACACGTAGCGCGAGCCAGCAAATCGGGCTGCAAAGCCCGCGACATCGCCGCTGGCGGCAGGCAGACTGACAGCGCTTGATTTTGCGGTCTGCTTAGCACTCGATGCCGCGGCCGGCGTTTGTAGCTTCGGGAAGTCGCTGGTTGTTGGCACGCGCCGCAGCACATGCGATGCGACATTCAAAAAGTCACTGAATACCCATGCGGTGTTGCCCTTGGGCGTCTTGATCTTGAACCAATCCTCGTACTTGCCGAGAATATCGACCTTCGTTTGCGCGTCCAGGCTGCCCAACTTGCCATATTTTGAATCGGGCCCCTGGCGCACATTCACCGTGTTGTCATTGATCACGCCGACCATGGCCGGGTTCGGGTCAGGCAAAGCTGTGGCAACATCGAGCCGCTGGTTGACCGCCGGGTCCACATTCAGGAACTCGCCCTTGACCCAGCCGTCTTTGCCGCCATCGATGCCAACGTGGTACCAATCCTGATAGATCTCAAGCAGATCAATCGTGGTGCCGCTCTTGAGCTTGGTCATGGGCACGTAGTTCGTGCCGGGGCCGTCGCGCAGTTGCAAATTGTCCTCGCGCACCGTGCCAACCTTCTTGGGCGGCAGCGCGGGCAGCGATTCTTTCGGCACGTCGTTCAACAGACCGACGTCATTGCTGTTCATGTTGAGCAGTTCGCCGGAAACCCAGTAGGTCGGCTTATCAATGCTCTCACGAATCTGGAACCAGTCGCCGTACCGTCCGATGACCTGGACCGATGTGTTAGCGTCCATCTTCCCAGCTGAGTCATACTCGGTGCTGGGGCCGCCGCGCAGATTTACGCGGTCGCCCGCGATGCTGGCCTGCACAATATGCGGAGCAAGTGCCTCGCTGCGCGGAACAATCGACAGCGGCACCGGAATATCTTCATCAGCCAACGGCGCGTCGCCAATTTGCACGCTTCCATCAAGGCTCAACGGCGCGACAGGAACAACCAACTGGCTCTGAGGGGGCGCAGCCGGCACAGGAACAACTGGTTGCTGTGTGGCTGATTGAAGCTGGCTGAGCGCGATTGCGGTGGGTAAAGCAAGTGCAATCAGTGCGTGAAGAGCGAAGCGAGCGGGAACACGAGAAAGAAAACGAGAAGGCGAGAGCAGTGTTGTGCGTGTGTGTTGCCAACGTTCATACAACGGTTTTGGTAGCAACTGATGTTGTAACCGCTGATGTTGAGCACGTTCACGTAAACGTTCAAGGTTCGCGGCACTTAACGACGGGGGTAAAGGCCGCCGACTCTGCTCGATCATGCGATAACTCCTGATTAGTGACACACAGCGGGAGCAACGAACAAAATAATTGCGCTGCAAAAACGGACCAAGTGCTGTGCTATGCGCCGTTAGTAGGACAGGGATTGACCGAGCGAGACTATAGCATAAAAGGTAAAAATTTGCAAACTTTTAGGATCTTGTCAGTTTTGTATCATTGTAGTAGGAGATTTTGCGCATCAGAATGCTGGTTACTGATCATGGCTGTTTGACGTTGCTCACCTCGGGTGGGAGATGAATTTTAAGCAAATTTATACTTTTTTATCTATGCTGTGAAAGTTGCTCCCTTTTTAGTCCTCTGCTACCATAGTTATGCTGAACATGTATATGGAAAAGGAGCCCGCGCATGAGCGATCTTCCGCGCGTGTATGTGACACGCCACCTGCCGCAGCCAGCGCTTGATCTGCTTGCACAGCATACGCAGCTTTCCGTATGGGCCGGCGAATTGCCGCCGCCGCGCGCTGTGCTGATGAAAGAAGTCGCGAACATTGATGGCCTGCTTGCCCTGCTGACCGACCGCGTTGACCAGGCGCTGCTTGACGCCGCGCCGCGCCTGCGGGTCGTCAGCAACTACGCAGTCGGCTACGACAATATCGACGTGCCAGCCGCGACGCGCAAAGGCGTTGTCGTGACCAATACGCCCGACGTGCTGACCGAAACCAGCGCCGACTTTACGCTGGCGCTCATGCTCGCCGCCGCCCGGCGGGTCATTGAGGGCGAGCAGTATGTAAAAGCGGGCCGCTGGCGCACCTGGGGACCGGAGACGCTGCTCGGGCGCGATCTTCATGGCGCGACGCTTGGGCTTGTCGGCCTGGGCCGGATCGGCATGGCAGTGGCGCGGCGGGCGCGTGGCTTCGGCATGCGCATGCTCTATCACACACCGTCACGCAAGCCGCAAGCCGAGCAGGATCTTGGCCTGGAGTACGCCGGCCTGGAAGATCTGTTGCAGCAAAGCGATTTTGTTTCGCTCCACTGCCCGCTGAATGACGACACATATCATCTAATCGATCATGACGCGCTGGCAATCATGAAACCGGATGTGGTACTGGTAAACACGGCGCGCGGCCCGGTAGTAGATACACAGGCATTGGTCGAAGCATTGCGCAGCAAGCCCATGATCGCCGCGCTGGACGTGACCGACCCGGAGCCGCTGCCCGCCGACCACGAACTGCTCACGTTGCCGAACGCATTAGTAGTGCCACACATGGCCAGCGCCAGCGTGCAGACCCGCACCCGCATGGCGTTGATGGCTGCCGAAAATCTGCTGGCCGCGCTCCATGGCCAGCGCCCGCATTCGGTGGTAAACCCGGCGGTGCTGGGGCAGCAAGAATAATCGCAGTAAGAAGGAACTTTTCATGGCATCTGAACCTCTGCGCGGCCTGCACATAATCGCTGTTGGCTATTTAGGAAGCAAGCGAGCGGTCGATCTCGATCCTGTTCTGAGCGCCTACGCCGAACATGAGGCGTACTCACAAGCAGCTGTGCCATTTACCGTGGTGGAGCCGGTATTCTCAGAGGAGGAACGTGCCGCCGAAGAAACCGATAATCTCGGCGTGCTCGGCGGCAAGATCGCCGATGTGGTGGCGCAAGGTCGTCGCGCCGGAAACGCGGTGCTCATGACCGGTGGCAACTGCACGCATATCACTGGCGTGCTGGGCGGGCTGCAAGATGCGCACGGGCCGGATGCCAAGGTCGGGTTGGTGTGGTTTGATGCTCACGGTGATTTCAATACGCCCAAAACGACGCTTTCCGGCATGCTGGGCGGCATGCCAGTCGCCGTTTGCGCCGGGCTGGCCTACCCGCGCTGGCGCGAGCAGTCGCACATCGTTGCGCCGCTACCCACCGACCGCATCGTCATGGTCGATGTGCGCAACCTCGATGCACCGGAAGAGCAGCTTATCCGGGCGACGGATGTGACGATTGTGCCTGTGGAGGGCGACGCATTCGAGCAAGCGATCGCCGCATTGGCCGAGCGCTGCGACATGCTCTATTTTCATATCGATTCAGACATTCTCGACGCGTCGCTGGTGCCAAACCACGGCACGAAAGAGCCGAACGGGCCGGACATGGCGCAGGTCGGCGCCGCCATCGAGACGGTCATGACAACCGGCAAGGTCGCTGCATTCGCCGTGGTGTCGGTGTTCGGCAAGGGCGAGGGCAGCGACCTTGCGATCGCCTCGGGCGTTGAGCTAGTTCAGCGTGGTCTGGAGTTGTGGGGGCGGCATGGTACCGCTGCATTGCCTACACCATCGTCCCATTGATCTTCATGGTGAAGTGGCAGCCCAGGAACTCCGCAGTTTGGCGGCACATGATCATGCGTGACAAGAAAATGGTGAAATAATCCATCACCGACGCGATTGATGTGTCAATCGTAAGTTCCAGGGTGATCATGTGCTCGTCTTTGTCCACGCGCAGAAACGAACGTGTCGCGGCGTAGTTCACTCGATCGTGGATGTCGAAATCTTTCGGGTCGCGGGTGTGAACGCGCGATCGGTGGACGTCAGCCTTGTCGGCCAGGATCAGCGCGGCGGCCACCGGGCTGATCGCATGCCCGCGTTCCTCTTCGTGGTTGCCAATTGCGCCCATAATCAGCACAATCTCTTGCAACGACATGCCAAGTTCGCGCAGAATATCCTTGGCCATGAGCGCGCCGATTTGCCCGTGCATCTCGCGGTTCACGGTGTTGCCAATGTCGTGGAGCAGCCCGGCAATCGCGGCGAGTTCAGCATGCCGCTGCGGGTAGTCCAGGCGCGTCAGCACGTTCGACGCGATGTTACTGACCAGCCCCGCATGGCGCACACCATGCTCGGTGTAGCCGATTAGCTTCAGGTGCTCGTTGGCAGCGTTGAGGTAGATTTGCGTGTCGGGATGGGCGCGCACCTGCGTTACCGTGACGCGGTCGGGCGCGAGTGGCGCGGCGACTTCGTTGGTGCGCTCGAAGGATTCGCTGCGGATGGCACCGTCCAACGGCGCTGCGGTCGTGTCTTCGGTATGGCGCAGCGCCTCTAAAATGGTTTCTTCCTGTGTTTCGTTATTTGTCATTGTCTTTTTCCTTTTCATTTCTCATAAAGTATACCACTCGTCATGCGCTTGAGAGCATGCTCATTGTTTGTATCCACCGCCAAGCTGCAATGCACTGAAGTCGATCAAAAATGAGATAAGGCGCGGTGGCAAGGTTGGCTCAACAGCGCGCTAAATACGAAACGCTACACCTGCGGGGTGCCTACAACTGCATCGCCCCGTAGTGTTGTGCCTTCGCTAACCTCGTTGAGCCGCCGGAGCCGCCGCATCTGCGGCCATTGCGTTGCGATCCATGTCACTACCAAAACGGTTCCGATGCCGCCCAGCACGACCGCGGCGATGGGACCAATTAGCTGCGCGACCACGCCCGACTCAAAGCCACCCAGTTCGTTCGACGCGCCGATAAAGACGCTGTTGACGGCGTTGACTCGCCCGCGCATTTCGTCGGGCGTGCCGATCAGCAGCAATGAGCTTCGGATCACAACGCTAACATTATCCAGCGCGCCGAGCGCCACCAGCATGGCCAGCGACAAGGCAAACGATCTCGACAAGCCAAACACAATTGTGACGATGCCGAAGCCAGCGACCGCCAGCAACAGCGTTCTGCCAGCATGGCGGAATGGCGGCAGGTGCGCAATCACAACGGCCATGACCATGGCACCGAACGACGGCGCGGCGCGCATCCAGCCCATGCCCGCTGCGCCAACGTGCAGAATATCTGTGGCGAACACTGGCAGCAGCGTGGTTGCGCCGCCAAACAGCACCGCGAACAGATCGAGCGTAATGGCCGCGAGCAGTACCGGACTGCTCCAGAGAAAACGTACACCGACCAGCATCGATTTGAACGTCGGCGCTTCACGTTCGCGCGGAATGTGATGGATGTGCATGAACAGCGCAAGCACCACGAAAACGAGCGCCGCAAAGGCGTTGAAGAGATACACAAAGCCAATGTTGTTCAGCATGCTGATGGCTAACCCGCCAATTCCCGGCCCGACTACTGCCGCGAACTGCCATACGCTTGTGCTCCAGCTTGCGGCATTGCTGAACGCTTCGGACGGCACAATGTGCGCGATCAGCGTGCTGTTAGCGGGTTCGTTGAAAGCGCGTGCCACGCCAATAAAAAAGAGCAACAGATACACCAGCCAGATCGATCCTTGCTGAAACGAGGCTAGCGCCAGGCCCAGCGAGCACAACGCTAATACCACCTGCGTGATCATTACAATTCGCTTGCGGTCGAACTGATCTGCCGTATGGCCTGCAAGCAGCGAGAACAGAATGACTGGCAGCACCTGTACCAATCCCACGCCGCCAAGCGCCAGCGCCGAATGCGTGCGCAAATATAATTCCCATCCGATAGCGACACTCACCATTTGTTCGCCAAGCACCGTCATAAAATGGCCGATGACAAGCAAACGAAAGTCACGAAAACGAAGCGCAGCATACGGATCGTGCTGCGGCCCTGGTTCAACAATGGACATGAACTCATCTTTCTGGATTTTTAAGCAAAGATTGTATGCATGCAATTGGCAGTGAACGAATGCCTCAGCCAAGCACCCGTACGTATTATCATTATAAAGGAGATGCCAGTGTCATGCTGATTGCTCTTTTGCGCCAGGCAATGCTAAAACTCCTGCTATACTAGCGTAGCAGATGAGTACACAACCAACAATACAATCAATTGCGCTTGTCGGCCTGAGTGGTACCGGCAAGTCTACTGTCGGGCGGCTGCTGGCGGCGCGGCTCGGCTGGCCGCTGCTTGACACGGATGCTCTGGTGGTCGCCGAAGCCGGGTGCAGCATCGCGCAACTGTTTGCTTCAGCGGGCGAGCCGCGTTTCCGGATGCTAGAGACAGCGGCGCTCCAAACGGCGCTTGGCGAAGGGCCGTGCGTTGTCGCGACTGGCGGAGGAATCGTGCTTGCGCCAGAGAACCGCGCCATGCTCAAAGAAAAGGCATTTGTGGTCTGGCTCGACGCGCCAACTGAAATGTTGGTGGCCCGCCTGCAAACCCATGACGAGGAGCGCCCATTGCTGGCAGCGGGCATGGCTGAGCGGTTAGAAGCGCTACGGTTGGCGCGTGCGGCATTGTATGCCGAAGTTGCCGACATGCATGTGAACACGGCGGCACGCAGTGGGATGGATATTTGTGAGCAGATTTACCATGCACAACTGGCGATGGATGAATAGATTATTTATTATTTTATTACACATATGAACCAAGCACTCACGATCACAACACCAACCGCGACCTACGACATCCTTGTCGGCGCGGGGCTACTCGCAACGCTTCCTGAGCAGCTTCATAAGCTTGGACTGCGTGGCGCGCTATGGCTCGTCAGCGACAGCGTGGTCTACCCGCTTTACGGCACGGCACTTGAGGAGCGGCTGCGCGGCGCGGACTTTCGCGTGCAGAGCTATCAGGTGCCGTCAGGCGAAACGAGCAAGGATCTCCATGTTGCTGGGCAATTGTACGATTGGATGCTTGGCGGCAGCGTCGAGCGGCGCGACACGGTGCTGGCGCTGGGCGGCGGCGTCGTCGGTGATCTGGCGGGCTTCGTGGCCGCCACGGTGCTGCGCGGTATCAACGTCGTGCAACTGCCGACGAATTTGCAGTCCATGGTTGACAGCGCGATTGGCGGCAAGACCGGCGTCAATCACGCGCGCGGTAAAAACCTGATTGGCGCGTTCCACCAGCCACGGCTGGTGCTGAGCGATACCAATACGCTCCAGACGCTGCCGCAGCGCGAACTCAGCGCCGGCTGGGCCGAGGCAATCAAGCATGGCGTAATTCGGGATGCAGGGCTGTTTCAAGCATTGGAAGATTGCAGATTACAGATTGCAGATTGGCATAGGACTAGAACAATCTACAATCTACAATCTACGATCTGCAATCTAGTGCGTCGTGCTGTCAAAGTAAAAGTCGATGTGGTCAACGCTGATGAGCGCGAGACGGGTGAGCGCATGTTGCTCAACTACGGCCACACACTCGGCCATGCGATTGAGGCGGCGGCTGGCTACGGCACGTTGTTGCACGGCGAGGCGGTGGCGATTGGCATGGAATTGGAGGCGCAGATTGCGCAGCGGCTCGGCATGGTGGATGCGGCGCTGGTGGAGCGCCAGCGGGCGCTGCTGCACGCTTATGGCTTGTCAACAGCAGTGCCATCTGACATGAGCACAGACGACCTGCTAGCCCGTACGTTGCGCGACAAAAAAGTGGCCGCCGGGCGCGTGCGCTGGGCGCTGCCCACTGCGATTGGCACGGCGATTATTCGCGATGATGTGCCGGATGCGGTGGTGCGCGCAGTGGTCGAGGCGGCTGTGTCAGTTGTATAGCGCTCCGCACACAATATTTTAGAGCAACTCCTCAATCAGCGCGGCTGCGCGTGCCGCGCCGCCCGGCTTGAAGCTGCGGTAGCCACTTGTGTCCGCGTTGAGCGTTGATAGCGCAGCATCGGCGAGCATCTCCGCGTTTGTGTCAGCATACTGCATGCGCCGCCCTGCACCGTAGCGATCCAGCCGGTGCGCGACATGGTAGACCTGCTCGCAGTGATCCTTGAGCGGAAAGTACAGGAATGGACGCCGGTTAATCGTCAGTTCCATCGTCGTGCTCAGCCCGCCCTGCACGATGCCCAGATCGGCGCAGGCCAGATGTTCGTACAAGTTGTGAACGTAGGGCCGCACCTCTAGTCCTTCATGACGCGGCAGGCTCGCCGGATCGATGCGCGGTCCCGTAACAACCACAAGCTGTGCGTTGGGCTGCTCGCGTTGGATCAGCGGCCAGGCGTCGGTTACTTTGCGCAGCAGGTGCTGCCCGACTCGTGTGCCGCCCACGGCGGCCATGATCAGCGGTCGATCGACAGCATAGCCGAGGTGCTGCCGTAGCGCCTGTGTGTCGGCATAGTCGGCGGGGTCGAATGGCGTAATGTAGCCGACGGCGCTGAAGTGCTCGCGCGCCCAGTCGGGGATAAACGGTAGATTGGGGCCGAAGCGCTCCGGCATGAGATCGTCGTAGTCGCCAACGTAGATCGCACGGTCGCGCACGCGCTTGTAGCGCGCCACCTGCTCCAGCATTTCGGCATTGTAGTCGGCGGTCAGCACAGCCTCGCGCGAGTCAGGCGCGTGGTCAATCGGCAGCCAGCCCAGGAAGTCGGTCAGAAAGACGAACGGCGCGGTCTTCAACTCCGGATTTTCATGCAGAAAATAATCTACCTCCCACGCTTCGTCACCGATCCACAGGTCATAGGGCGTTGCGCGCACCACGTCTAAAAAAACCATGAAGTTCGCCAACAAAATCTCGTCCATCTCGCGCCAGGCATAGAAGCAGTGCAGTTCGTGTTCGCCAGCGGAGTGCTCACAATGTGCCGACTCGCTGCATAGCTCGCGGCTCAGCGGGTGGATCGTCTCGCCTTCGCGCTCCAGCACATGCGTGACGGGCGGCTGGGCCAGCCAGTCGATCTGTAGATCCGGCACGCGGCGGCGTAGCTCGCGCGCGATCGCCAGGTCGCGCTGCACATGGCCCAGGCCGATCGGGCTGGAGATGAACAGTGCGCGCTTCGTGGTGCGGGCCATGGCGCGCCGCCAGGTACGATGCTGCGGTTGCGCGATTCCGAAAAACTGAGCAATTTCTGTGTTCGCTTTGACCGGATCGCGTCCGTTTGGCACATGTCCGCAGCCTTCCAGCGTCACAAACTCCCAGTCAGGGCGCGCTGCCGCTAACATGCGGCTATGTGCAATGTCGGCGATATGGTCGTCGTCGCCATGGATCAACAGCACCGGGCAGCATATACGTCTGATCACTTCGTCGAACGGCAGTTTGGGAAAGAGTGCTGGATTGCTGACACTGCTGATGAGTATGTCGGGCGTCGTCTCGTGTGCCCAGCCGACCAGGTCAGCGACGATTTTAGTCGAGTGCGGTTCAGTGCAGACTTGGTTGAAGAAGAATTCCAGCCAACTATGGTAGTGCTCGCGCCAGTAGTGAGCGTTGCGCTTCTCCCACCCTTCGTACGACTCACGGCGCTCCCAGAAGGTTGGGTCGTCACCATAGGCCCACTGCGGTAGGACCGGGCCGAACAGCATGAGGCGTCTGACGCGCTCCGGGTAGCGCGCTGCCATCCATAGGCCAAAGCTACCGCCCATCGAGAGGCCGAGCACGTCGGCCTGGGCGATGCCGAGGTGGTCCAGAAGACCGATGCCATAGTCCACCACCCGGTCGCACTCGAACGCTCGTGGGTCGGTGGTGCGCTCACCACCGCCGATGCCGGGCGGATCATACGTGATTACATACCGAAACCGGGCGAGATACGGCACCTGCATACGCCAGTGGCGGCTCGGCGCGATCTGCCACGTCGGAAGGAGCAGCACCGGCGGCGTAGCAGGATCTCCAAAGGTTTCATAGCCAATCTGAAAGCCTTCGAGCATCAATGTCCCAGATTGTGTCGGCTCAATTGCGCGCATAGTGCTCCCTCATCTGCTCCATAGTAGTAAAAGAGGATCAAAAAGTTGCCGCTGCTTCGAGCAACTCGGCGATGATCTGTTCAGCGGAGTGCGCGCCAGCTACCTGATTGACAGAGTAGGTTGGGCGCGGGAAGGCCGTCAGCAGCCGTTCAGTGCGGGCACGGGCACGCTGGCTGAGCGATGGATGCTGTAAACATGCGGCGAGCAGCATGTGAGCTTGCTCCAGATCGCCTTCGCAGCCCAGTGTGGCCGCAAGCTCGACTAATCCATCGAGCATGGTCGGAAGCGAGCGCACTTCACGTGCGCGCTGCAATGACTCAAGCAGATACGCTCTGGACCGTTGCAGGGTAGCTTCAGTTGCGCCGACTGTGACGCCAAGCTGAATCAGAACTGTTGCCACACCCCATTGATCGCCAATCGCGCGGCGGATCTGTAGACTTTCGCTGTAAAGTTGCTCTGCGTCGGCGTAGTCGCCACGTTGCTGTGCGAAGAAGCCCAAATTGTTGAAGGTGAATGCCAGCCCGCGCCGGTCGCCGAGCCGCTGAAAAATGGCGAGGCTCTCACGCGAAAGCGGCTCTGCTTCGTCAGTTTTGCCGAGCAGAAACAGCGCCATTCCCAGATCGTTGAGCGAATAAGCCACAATCCAATCATCGCTCGCCGCACGCCCCTGCGTGATACTCTCGCGCAGCAACTGGCATTCCTTTTCATACTGACCGAGCAGGTGAACGGTTGCGGCCAGCAGATTAAGGGACAAGGCCAACGCGGCCGGCTCGTGGTAGCGCCGAAGCATCACGATGCTCCGTTCGAGCACAGCAGTGGCCTGCTCATAAAAGCCCAGGCGGAAGAGAAAGCCGCCGCGCGCGCCAAGCAGCTTGCCAAGCGCGATTTCTCGCTGCCTGTCGTCATCATGCTCGCCAGCCGCGCGTTCCGCCTGCGCTGCTGCATCATTAAACAGAGTATCCGCCTCGCGGGCGCGACCGGTGGAGGCGAAGAAGGCAAACATGCTATTGATGCCTGCGCCAATTGTGTCCCAGTGGCGCTGTTCAGCAGCCCAACGCCAGGCTATGCGAATATTCTCAAGTTCCGCGGCAGTTTCACGCAGCGCTTCGGTCTGCGCATCTTTAAGTTGCGCTTCGTAGCGTTTCAAAAATAGAGCATAGAATGCTGCATGCTGTGTGTGGGTTTCCTGTTCAACCTGTGGATGTTGCTTCAACTGATCCTCGCCGTATTGACGCAGCAGTTCGTGGATTTCATAGCGCCCATCGTTTCGCTGACGGAGCAATGATTTATTCGCGAGGGCCAGCAGCACTGGCAGATTTGCTTCAGCAACGAGTGATACAGCTTCGCGTGTGAAGCCGCCCCGAAAAATCGACAGCTTCATGAATACTGTGCGTTCGCGTTCCGAAAGCAAGTGCCATGAATGATCGAACACGGCGCGCATGCTGCGGTGACGTGCCGGAACATTCTGTAATGTGGTTGTCAAAAAGTCAAGTGTGCGCTCGATCTCCAGGGCAATTGCACTACATGGCAGCACACTCGTCCATGCAGCCGCAAGTTCGATGCCGAGCGGCATGCCGCCGACCAACTGGCAGATGTGCGCGACATGCACATGGTCCCCTGATTGCAGCGCAAAGGTCGCCCGCGCGCGTTGGGCGCTTTGTGTAAACAGTTGCACGGCACTGAACTGCTCAATCTGTTCACGCGACTCTGATGGTGTTCTTAACCCTTCAACCTCAAAGACCCACTCGCCATGCAAATTCAGACGTTCGCGTGATGTCACAAGAATAGTTACTGCTGAAGTTTGTTCCAGCATCGCGCCGACAATAGCTACGTCATCCAACAGGTGTTCAAAATTGTCCAGCACCAGCAGCATGGACTTGTTACGCAGGTAATCAAGTAGTTGCTCTTGCGGATCATCCTGACCGTAAAAGCTCAGTCCAACTGCATCAGCGATCGTGGGAACGAGAAGTTCAGGTGTGCGCACCGGCGCAAGCGGTACGAATACTGCTTCAGAAGCGGATGTCGAAAGATACTTTTCTGTCGCAGCCAATGCCAGCCGTGTCTTGCCAATTCCGCCAGGACCGACCAGCGTCACCAGCCGGCAGGACGGATCGTTGAGTAAGTTGGCGATCTCTGCCAGCTCCCGCTCTCGCCCAACGAAGGGCGTTGGTTGCTGGGGAAGATTATGAGCGGGTGCGCGGGCACGCGGATGCGCGGATGATGGTGCCACAGTGTCAGCGTGCCGCCGTGGAACGTTGTCTTCTCTAATGCGCTTGTACAGCGCGACGGTTTCTTCTGCGGGTTCAACGCCTAGTTCATCATCCAAAATCTGGCAGCAGCGCGCGTACTGCGCCAGTGCAGCAGCACGCGCGCCGTTCATGGCCAGCACGCACATTAATTGGCGATGCGCCTCCTCGCGCCATGGCTCCAGTTCGATCTGACGCCGCAGATATGTGATAGCACAACTGAGAGCGCCATGCTCCTCGTAATGCGTTGCCAGGAGCGTCAGCGCCTCGAAAATGCGCTGATGCAGATGCTCGCGCTGCACCAGCATCCATTCCTCGAACGGCGCGCTGGTAGGCACCTGGAAGTGTTGGAGAAAATCACCGCGATATAGATCACCGCATGCTCAAGGCAAGCGACGCACTGCGGGCAATGTACATCTGGATGCATGCTATGCTCAGGACATCCGGCGAGCAGTATAGTGAATTCGGCTACGTCAAGCATGTCAGTCGCAATCAGTATTGAACTGAATTTCGGTGCTTGTCGTACGAATCAACGGCAGGTCGGCTTCTCGGTCATGGAGTGCATCGCGGAGCATAAAAAGCGCCTGGCTCAGGCTGTGGCGGGCGGCACGGTTAGTCTGATCGGGCCAGAGCAACCCGGCCAACGTATCGCGTCGATGTGCTGTGTCGGCCTCAACCACGAGGTATGCTAGAAGTGCCAGAACTTTGTCGTACTTGAAGGTGGCGAACTGCCTGTCCCCTAACGTAACCTGTGGCGAGCCGAGGAATGCCATAGATAGTTGTGTCATAGTGCATTCAACGTGCTATTGCGCTTCAGGTTAGACCTGCTGCTCATCTGGTGAGTTGTTCAAGTTGACATGTTGATTATATACCCTATTCCTCGATATTTCTACCCCTTTTGATAGCGCGTTGATACTTTTTTGATAGCAGGCTGCTATGGTGCAGGTAGTAATTACGTAATCGAGTGTGCATGCCGACGCGCGTAGTTGTTCAAAAGTCGGGAGCGATGGCTAATGAAAATGTCATGCTAGAAAAAAGAAGGAGTGAATGATGAACTGGGAACAATGGTTTTGTCTGAACGAATGGTGTAACAGTGACGCATGGCTAGTACAACGCCCGCAAGATCACAGAGAAGTGTGGCTGATCGCCCAGAATGATCAAGAACGGCCTTGGACATTGGCGGCTTCACTCCCGGTGTGCCCGCGCTGTGGCACGACCCTCAGCGCATGTGTTGAACTGGAAGGAGACGATGCGCAAGAGACGATCCTCGAACCAGGAAAAATGCTCGATTTTGTTCAGCATGTAGTTTAGCAATAGCACGTTTCGCAAAGCGTGCACAAAGGGGGTTCACCATGGCCTACCAACTCGAAGGACGCCTGCTCGAAGTCTGTACCTGCAACATTCTCTGTCCATGCTGGGTCGGCGGCGATCCGGACAACGACGGCACCTGCCAGGCGATCGTCGCGTGGCACATCGACAAAGGCACGATTGACAATGTCGACGTTTCGGACCGGACACTGGTGCTACTCGCGAACATCCCCGGCAATGTCTTGAAAGGCAACTGGCGCGTGCTTGCCGTCGTCGATGATAAGGCGACGCCTGAGCAGCAGCAGGCAATACTCAACGTCTGGACCGGCCAGCAGGGTGGCCCGGTCGCAGAATCTGGCCAAACTGGTCGGCGAAGTGGTCGGCGTGGAGCGGATGCCAGTCACGTTCACGGTTGAAGGCGGAAAAGGTCGTGTCAAGATCGGCGACATGGCCGAGGCCGAGATGGCGCCGTTCATGGGTGCGACCGGCCAGCGGACGACCCTGAACGACACGGTCTTCTCGACTATTCCTGGCGCGCCGGCGTTTGTCAGCAAGGCATCTCACTACCGCTCGCAGGTGCCTGCGCTGGATATCGATCTCGATCTGCGTGATCACAACGCGGTTCAGGGCAATTTCCGCTTCGTGGCGTAGCTTGCCCATGGATTGAACGTTTCAGGTTTACGTAGAATATATCAACGTCATGCGCTGTCATGTTGAGCGCAGCGAAACATCTCACTGAGTTTCATAGATAACAAAGAGATGCTTCACTCCGTTCAGCATGACAAAGCATACAGCGGCTTAATTAAGAGATACATCGTGCTACGTCTCTAATAAATAGATCAGAAAAAAGGAGCGCTGCCTCATGTGGATCAAAGTAGATACGCGCCGCCCGCTCATAGTGTTCATCGTGGCCCTCAGCGCGCTGGCATGGCTCGCTCTGTGGATCGGCGAGCGCTCGCCTTACGCGGCCTTTTTAAGCCATGATCATCTGCATACCGTTGACGAAAACGGCTTTCTCATCGGTCTTTTCATTGTTGGTTGGGTTGTCATGGTTATCGCCATGATGCTGCCGACCAGCCTGCCGCTCATGACGATGTTCCAAACGCTCGTTCGCCAACGCGCCGATCACGTGCTGCTGGTCGGTCTGCTCCTCGGCGGCTATCTGGTGATCTGGACAATTTTCGGCGCGTTCGCCTACACCGGCGACTGGATGCTGCATCAAGCCGTTGATCGGAGTGATTGGCTTCATGATCATGAATGGATGATCTGGGGCTTTACGCTGGTTGTGGCGGGTGTGTATCAGTTCACGCCGCTCAAGTACGCGTGTCTGGACAAGTGCCGCTCGCCGTTGAGCTTCATCACGGAGCACTGGCGCGGGCGCGACGAACGGCGGCAGTCATTGGCGCTGGGCGTCCACCATGGCTTGTTCTGTGTTGGCTGCTGCTGGGCGCTCATGCTGCTGATGTTTGCCTTTGGCGCTGCGAATCTTGGCTGGATGTTCCTGCTTGGCGTCATCATGGCGATCGAGAAGAACATGCCATGGGGCCGCAGGCTGGTCGCGCCGCTTGGCGTTGGGCTGTTGGTATGGGGCGTGCTGGTGCTGGTGTAGACACGCTAGTAACACAGATTAGGAGTGTGGCAACGATTCCTTCCGCAGACAGCCATTCTGAAGGCTTTACAAGGAGATATTCATGTCGAAATTTGAACTTGATGTATGGGTCACACAGCAATTTCCGACGACTTGGACCCATGTCATAAGCGGGTCGTTCGCTGATCCACAGTTTGATACTCGCGGTGCGACTGATTTGTTGTGCTACGACCGCAACAGCGGGATTGGAGCGTTCTTCGCTACCGTCAAAAATGGTCGATTAGACGATGGAACGCTGTGCAGGATGGATTCCATCAAGGCGGGCCGAATCACACCTTTAGCAGGCGCTGGACGCACATCGTGAATGTCCCTCCTGCTAACATACCTCAACCGCCCACCTTCCCTCCAACACCCCCTAAAACCAGGGTAGGAAATGTTACTTTTCTATGATGCCGCTTCTGGCGTGGGCGAGTTCCACACGACCGATGGACGCGGTAATCTCACCTTGAAACAGCAGCACAGTGGCTGGCGTACCTCCTGGACGCTCATTCTCGCCGGGCGCTTCGGTAAGGCCCACTTGCTCTTCTATGACGCGGCAAACGGCACAGGTGAATTTTATTCGGTGGACAACGCGGGAGGCATCCATCTAATACGCTCGGTCAGCGGTTGGCTCAGTAGTTGGCACGCGATCATCGCCGGTAACTTTAGCAGCAGCCCGAACGACGATTTGCTCTTCTACGATAAGTCCCGAGGTGTCGGAGTGTTTTATAAGCTCGATGGCGACACGAAAATGACGTTGTTCAGCGAGCACGACAACTGGCGCACTACCTGGCAGCACGTCGTTCCTGGTCAGTTCTTGCAGAATGCGCCGTTTGATGGGCTGTTGTTCTATGAAGAGAATAGTGGCTCCACCGAATTCTATGCGACGAATGGTCACGGTAGCATCAGCCAGATTGATGTCAATCCCAGAAATCAGTGGCGGCTGCCCTGGCAAGCTATTTTTGCCGGGGAATTTACCCCAAACATTGGACTCACTGGCACGTCGCGCCTGTGTGGGTATGATTCGCGAGACGGCGCGATTCGCTCGTTCTTCCTCGAGCCTGCTACGATTTCAGACCGTGATCGATCTGAATGGCAATTGGTCAGCTGGGAGTCTCCGGTTTGCACGTATTTCCGCAGCATTCACATCCATCACGATTGATATGTCCGCTTTTGATCGTCCTGCTGCCCACGGTTCGATTGTTGATAGCTCGACTATTACGGTGACTTTTCCAGACGATACGACGTATACAGGCAAACTTCAACCACCAAACACAATCCGATGGTCCAATGGCTCTGCCTGGACGAAGGCTGGAAACTAGCCGAGTAGGTCGGGCAACGGTTTTTATTGTTGCCCGACCTTTTCACCGAATATACCGGGCATGACAATCTGTTCAACTGGCGCGGGCGATAAAGCTGCCCGCGCCAGTCAGCTTTTTCGTGATGCGGTTTTCGTTCGTCATTATAGCATGATGTAGAAAGTTCATTCGTAACAAACTGCTGGAGGAGCATGTGACACGCGATCTCTTCCTCGTCCGCACATCAAGACTTCGGTAGGCTACGATCGGGGAGGTCCTGCTCCTCATCGTGCTGATTGGTGTCGGGCTGCTGGTATTCGGTGCGCCAGTCGAGCACATTCATTGAGTGGAGATTGGCGCAGTAAAGTCATTCCAAAACCGCCACATACTACCTTTTTCTGGCACGCACATTGCACCCTCCAGAAGCACTTCTGGAGAGGAGAAGGCAGCAGGCAGAGCCGTCTACATGGGGGCTCTGCTTTGTTGTTTAATGCTTTGTGAGTTTAGCAAGTAAATACTGTGAAAATTGACAATAGTGCCATTCCGGCGTATACTTTGGGACAGATCCAAAGGAAAGTCGCATGGAAGGCAACATATTCCCGTCTGGTTCGCCAGCGGCAATCATTATTGATTATGTGCAGCGCAACGGCGAAGCTACCGTGCGCGATCTCACCGATTTGCTTGGTGTTAGCGCCACGGCAGTACGCGAGCATTTGACGCATCTGCAAGCCAAAAAGCTGCTTGATACGCGTTTGGTACGCAAAGGTCCTGGTCGCCCGCATCTTGTCTACTTCCTGACACCACAAGCCCAGAGCATGTTTCCCAAAGCATACGACTCACTTATCACCATGCTGCTGCGCGAAATTATGAGCCGCGAAGGGCTGGAAGGCACGCAGCAGTTGCTTGACGCGGTGAGCCAGCGTCTGGCGGCGGAGTACAGCGCACAAATCACAGGCGCGGAGCTGGAGCAGCGGCTCGCTGAACTGCGAACAGCGCTGGAGGCGCGCGGCATTCCAGCAAAGGTTCAGCAGTCGAGCGAAGGCTTGCAACTATTTGCCTGTCCGTACCTTGACGTAGCGCAGGAGCACGCCAGCGTTTGCACGATGGAGCGCCGCATGCTTGAGCAATTGCTCGGCCAGTCGCTCCAGATCGACGGCACAATTCGTGAGGGGCGTAAAAGCTGTCATTTTAATGTCATGCCGCGCGTTGCAGAGAGCGACACAATCGCGCTGGTGGAAAAAGGGAAAGTACCATCCTAGTTTGGCTATTTCATTTGTTGGCTAACGTATTGACAAAAGACTTATGAGGAATTGCATGAGCAACGATCTTGTTATCAAAGACCTGCACGTCCAGATCGAGGATAAGGAAATTCTCAAGGGCGTCAATTTGACAGTAAAGCCCGGCATGATCCACGCGATCATGGGGCCGAACGGCAGCGGTAAATCGACGCTGGCCTACACGCTGGCGGGCCATCCCGGCTATGAAGTGACGGGCGGCGAGGTGTGGTATAAAGACCAGAACATTCTGGAGCTTGGGCCAGACGAGCGTTCCAAACTCGGCCTCTTCCTGGCATTTCAGTACCCGGTCGCCATTCCGGGCGTTACAGTTGCCAACTTCCTGCGCTCGGCGATCAACGCGCACCGCGCTGAAGAAGGCGCTGACCCCAAGCAGACCGCTATCCCGATGTCGCAGTTCCGCAAGGAGCTTCGCGATCGCATGAGCACGCTGGAAGTCGATGACAGCTTTGCGCGGCGTTATCTGAACGAAGGCTTCAGCGGCGGCGAGAAGAAGCGCATTGAGATTTTGCAGATGGCCATGCTAAAGCCTTCCATGGCGATCATGGACGAGACCGACTCGGGCCTGGACATCGACGCGCTGCGGATTGTGTCACAGGGCGTGAACACGCTGGCGCAGGAGCAGCCGGACATGGGCGTGCTGGTGATCACTCACTACCAGCGCCTCCTGAACTACATCAAGCCGCAGTTCGTCTCGGTTATGATGGACGGTCGGATTGTGCGCGAGGGCGGCCCGGATCTGGCGCTGGAGCTTGAGGAGAAGGGCTACGATTGGATCAGGGAGGAAGTGCTGAGCAATGCAGGAGCGTAATACACCAACCCTATTTCCAGCGCTGTCCGACCTGACCGACGAGCATATTGTCAACGCGGCTCGCGCGGTGAATGAGCCAGGCTGGCTCATTCTGAAGCGTCAGCAGGCATGGAAATATTTTGCAGAAAGTGTTCCGCCAATCTGGCGGCGCACTGATTTGACCAAATTCAAGTCTGAGCAGGTGGCCGCGCCGGTTGGCGTGTTCGGCACACAGCTTGATCTTGATGAGGAATTGGCCGCGCAGGGCGTGATCTTCAGGCCGCTTGGCGCGGTGCTGCGCGACCAGGAACCGCTGCTGGAGCAATATTTCGGCACGGCAGTTGACCCGCTGACGCATAAGTTTACGGCGCTCCATGCGGCGCTGTGGCAGGATGGCGTGTTTTTGTATGTGCCAAAGAACGTCTCGATTGAGAAACCGCTCAAGGCGACGTTCACGTTCCCGGAAGGTGCAAAGTCGATCTTTCCCCATAATCTTGTGATCGTTGAGGAAGGCGCAAGCGTGACGTTCATCGAGGAGTACACATCGGGTGATGTGGAAGGACAGGCGTTCGCTTCGCCCGTGACTGAACTCTTCGTTGGTGACAATGCCTCGGTTCGGTACATCACGGCCCAGAACTGGGGCAAGGGCGTGTATACAGTTGGCTCGCAGATCGCGAAAGTTGGCAACAACGGCAATCTTGATTGGACTGCCCTGAACCTGGGCAGCAAGCTCCAGCATATGGAAGCCGAGACCTATCTGGAGGGCAATGGCTCGCGGGTCGAGTGGCAGGCTTCCACATTTGCCGAGGAAGGCCAGACCCTGCTGACGGCGCCATGGCTGCGGCATATCGGCGCGAACACTGAAGGCCACATGAACTTCAAGACCGTGGTCAGCGGCGGCGGCTACACGACGTTCGACGGCATGATCAAGATTGAGAAGGGCAGTCGTGCAACGATCTCACGTTTGGAAGAGCATGCCATTCACCTGAGCGACAAGGCGCGCAGTGACTCCATTCCCGGTCTTCGGATCGACACGAACGATGTCCAGCGGGCCGGCCATGCGTCAACGAGCGGGCAGGTTGATGAAGAGATGCTGTTCTATATGCGCTCGCGTGGTATCCAGCAGGATGATGCCATCAAGCTGATTGTGATGGGTTTCTTCGAGCCGGTACTCGATCGGCTGCCGAACGACATGCGCGAACGGATGACGGGCATTATTGAAGAGAAAATATAGAACGACGACCAAAGAACAAAGAGTGGAACACAACCTGTTCTTTGTCTTTGTTCTTTGTTATGGCATAGTTTATGACAGCAACCCTTAGCCAGTTTGATATTCTCTCGCTCCGGCGCGAGTTTCCAATCCTTCAGCAGGAAGTTCATGGCGCGCCGCTGGCGTTTCTCGACAGCGCTGCCTCGTCACAGAAGCCACGCTGCGTGATCGATTGCCTGGAAGATTATTACCGGCGCTACAACGCCAACGTCCATCGCGGCGTGTACAAGCTGAGCGAGGAAGCAACGTTCGCGTTCGAGCGGGCGCGCGGCAAAGTGGCGCGTTTCGTAAATGCCCGCAGCCCAAAAGAGATTATTTTTGTCCGCAACACAACAGAGGCGATTAATCTCGTCGCTCGGGCGTGGGGCGACGCGAACCTGAAAGCTGGCGACCGCATTCTGTTGTCGGTCATGGAGCATCACTCCAATCTTGTGCCGTGGCAGATGCTGGCGCAGCGCACCGGCGCACAGCTCGATTTCTTGCAGATCGACGGCGATGGGCGGCTGGTGCTCGACGATCTTGACCGCATGCTGACCGAGCGAACAAAACTCGTTGCGCTGACACATCAATCGAACGTGCTGGGCACGATCAATCCCGTGCAGGAGATTGCGGCGCGAGCGCATGCGGTCGGTGCGGTGATGCTGGTGGATGGCGCGCAGAGCGTGCCGCACATGCCGGTGGATGTGCAGGCACTCGGCGCAGATTTCCTGGCGTTTAGTGGACATAAGATGTGTGGGCCGACTGGTGTGGGCGTGCTGTGGGGCCGCCGCGCGGTGTTGGAAGCCATGCCGCCGTTCCTGGGCGGTGGCTCCATGATCAAAACCGTCACACTGCACGAGACGACCTATGCCGACATTCCGGCCCGCTTCGAGGCTGGCACGCCAGCGATTGGCGAGGCGATTGCGCTGGGTGAAGCGTGCGATTTCCTTTCGGAAGTTGGTTTGGAACGCATCCGTGCGCATGAGTTGGAGTTAACCAGCTATGCGCTTGAGCAACTCACTGATGTCGAAGGGCTGACTCTGTACGGCCCGCATGACACGGACATGCGCGGTGGCACACTCAGCTTCACGTTGGACGGTGTGCATCCGCATGACGTGGCGGCGATACTTGATGGTGAAGGCATCGCAGTTCGAGCCGGACACCATTGCTGCCAGCCGCTCCACACGCTGCTCGACATTCCGGCGACGACGCGCGCATCATTCTATTTGTACAACACGCCGGAAGAAGTTGATCGGTTGGTGGCGGCGCTGGAAAAAGCGCGAAAACTGTTTTTGTGAGAATAAAGATCAGCATTTGCCGGTCTTTCGTTGTTCTCTAATTTTGTTCTTTGTTCAGGTGGTATGTATGGACGACATGTATCGCGAGCTCATTCTTGAGCATTACAAGCACCCGCACAACGTTGGCACGCTCGATCATCCGGATGTTTCGCATGAAGAGAGCAATCCGCTGTGCGGTGACCGGATTAAGATAGATTTAACTATCGAAAGTGGTATAATCACAGATGTGCGGTTCCAGGGTCGTGGGTGCGCCATTAGTCAGGCGTCGGCATCGCTGCTGACCGATGAACTCAAAGGCAAATCGCTTGACGAGGTGCGGGCGATGACTAACGATGACATGCTCGATCTCATTGGCATACCGCTTGATAAAAATCCAGTACGTATCAAATGCGCGCTGCTGCCGCTCAAGACGCTCAAGTATGGTGTTTATCAGTATCTTGGCGAGCATGTAGAGGATGAAGATTTATAACCTTGTATTTATGTCCTGATTAAGAATACGGCCGCTCGCATTTAGGGAGGAAGAGACATATGGCAGTTCAAGCCACAAATTTACAGTTCGACTACTCGAAGTACGGCTTTCATGAGGCAGAGAACTATGTCTTTAAGTCGGGCAAGGGCCTTAACGAAGGCGTCGTGCGCGAATTGTCGGGCATGAAGGGCGAGCCGGCGTGGATGCTCAAGCGCCGCTTGCAGGCACTGAAGATATTCGAGCAGAAGCCAGTGCCGCTGGCTGGTATGTGGGCCAATCCGGAACTGGCCGAGCTTGATTACGACCAAATTCATTACTTTGTACGCGCAGGCGACAAACCGCAGACCGACTGGGATGCTGTCCCGGCTGAGATCAAGAATACGTTTGAGAAGCTCGGCATCCCCGAGGCCGAGCGTAAATTCCTGGCCGGTGTCGGCGCGCAGTACGAGTCCGAGGTGGTGTATCACTCGCTCCGCGAGGAGTGGACTAAGCTGGGCGTGATCTTCCTTGATACCGACACAGCGCTGCGCGAGCACCCGGAGATTTTCAAGCAATATTTCGGCACGGTCATTCCGGCGGCAGATAACAAGTATGCCGCGCTCAACACGGCGGTCTGGTCGGGTGGCTCGTTCGTGTACGTGCCGAAGGGGGTGCATGTCGATATTCCGCTGCAAGCCTACTTCCGCATCAACGCGGAGAACATGGGCCAGTTCGAGCGCACGCTGATTATCCTTGAGGAAGGCGCGTCGGCGCACTATATCGAAGGTTGCACCGCGCCGTCGTACTCGACCAACTCGCTGCATTCGGCAGTCGTTGAAATTATTGTCAACAAGGGCGCGAAGTTCCGCTACACCACCATCCAGAATTGGGCCAACAACATCTTCAATCTGGTCACCAAGCGGGCCGTGGCGTATGAAGAGGCTAGCATGGAATGGGTCGATGGCAATATCGGCTCGCGCCTGACCATGAAGTACCCGTCGGTGTACCTGATGGGGCGCGGCGCTAAGGGCGAAGTGCTCTCCGTCGCGTATGCGGGCAAGGGCCAGCACCAGGACGCCGGGGCGAAGATGATCCATATGGCGCCGGAGACCACCAGCCGGATCACCAACAAGTCGGTTTCGAAGGATGGCGGCAAGACGACCTATCGCGGTCTTGCCAAGGTGCTGCCGGGCGCGACAGGTTCAAAGATCAACGTCAACTGCGATGCGCTGATCCTGGACGAGCGCTCCGCTTCCGACACCATTCCGTACATCGAGATCGAGGAAGAGAAGACCACGCTGGCGCACGAGGCAACCGTTGGCCGGATCGGTGAGGAGCAGTTGTTCTACCTGCAAAGCCGTGGCCTGGCAGAGAGCGATGCGTTATCCATGATCGTGTTGGGCTTCATGGAGCCGTTCACGCGCGAATTGCCGATGGAATATGCGGTTGAGTTGAACCGCCTGATCCAGTTGGAGATGGAAGGCAGCGTCGGCTAGGCCAAAGGTAGAAACGACGAATGAAGAAGTATGAAGCAGACAACAGCCTTCGTACTTCTTCTTTTTATTTCTGACGTAAATGTCACTCGCTGGTTCCTTGCCCTCATGTTACAATTTATGGTAGTAGGTATTGAATAATGAGGGTACACATATGACAACAACGGGCCAAATTTCGCTTTCGCAAGAGCTTGTCAGTCGTGCTGGTCAGCACATTGCGACGGCACTCAAGCAATCTGAGGCCGACTCAGCAGCGCTCTGCACGCTGGCAGGGCAAGTTATTTGGGCAAGTAACTCAGCCTTTGAGCGCGCTGCAGCAAACATTGCACGCATTGGTATTGCATCGTTGCGGCTGTGGGCTAAATCGCGTCCGGGCAGGCTTGAGCAGATTGGGTTGATGACAAACGAAGGCGCGGTTGATTTAATATTTGTGCCGCCGCTTGGCTCATTGCTGGTCGTCAGTAGCAAGAGCGGCCATAGCGGCTGGCCGGAAGGTGAGCCTGAGCAATTGCTTCAGGCACTTGGATTATCGAAGTGAGGATGCATGGCACAGTTTGTGAAGATTGCGAGCATTGACGATGTGCCAGAGAACGAGGTGCGTGCGTTCGAGTGTGAGGGGCAGGAGATCGCCATATACAATTGTGGTGGAACGTTTTATGCCACCAGCAATATTTGTACGCATGAGTACTCTGAGTTAAACGAAGGCTTCTTTGACGCCGACGATTGCTCGATTGAGTGCCCGCTTCATGGGGCGCGCTTTAGCGTAGAGACCGGGGCGGTGCTCGCGTTGCCGGCGTATCAGCCATTAGGAACGTTTGCGGTAAAGGTCGTTGAAGGCGATATTTTGATCGAGATGCCGTAGCGGTTGACGCCATGTGCTGGCTGGAGTACAATAGTAAATAATCTTACGTAAGTTACTTCAGAATAGCAGAGGGGGGAGCAGCAATGGCTGAATATGCACATCCCGAAGTTCTGGTCGATACTGGCTGGGTCGCCGATCACCTGAACGATCCAAAAGTTCGCCTGGTGGAAAGCGACGAAGATCTGTTGTTGTACGATCAGGGTCACATTCCTGGCGCGGTGAAGATTGACTGGGTGGCGGACTTGAACGACTCAGTGGTGCGTGATTACCTCAACCGTGAGCAGTTCGAGCAGCTTATGGCATCTAAAGGCATTAGCAACGACACCACAGTTGTTTTCTATGGCGACAAGAACAACTGGTGGGCGACCTATGCTTTATGGGTTTTCAAGCTGTTCGGTCATGAGGACGCGCGCATCATGAACGGCGGGCGCACCAAGTGGATCGCAGAGGGCCGGGAGATGACGCGTGAAGTGCCGTCGTATCCAAAAGCAACGTATAAGGCACCCGAGCGCGACGACCAGACCATTCGCGCGTTCCGTGATCAGGTGCGGCAGCATCTTGATAAGAAGGACGGCGCGCTGGTGGACGTGCGCAGCCCGCAGGAGTTCAGCGGCGAGCGGACGCACATGCCGGAGTACCCGCAGGAGGGCACACTGCGCGGTGGCCATATCCCAACTGCCGCGAATATTCCCTGGGCAAAGGCCGTAAAAGAAGATGCTACGTTCAAGAGTCCCGAGGAGTTGCGCGAGCTTTACGAGGGGCAGGGCGTCACGCCCGACAAAGACGTGATTTCGTACTGCCGCATTGGTGAGCGCTCTAGCCACACATGGTTCGTATTGAAATACCTGCTCGGCTATCCAAACGTGCGCAACTATGATGGAAGCTGGACGGAATGGGGCAACGGCGTCGGCCTGCCAATTGAGAAATCATATCAAGGATAAAACCACGAACCTAAGAACCAAGAACCCGCTGCGTAGGCAATGATTTGGTTCGCGGTTAGTGGTTCTTGGTTCTGGAGGATATATGGATCGTCAAGAAGCTATTGAATATCTGCTTGAACATTACGAAAATCCGCACAACAATGGCCCCATGGAGGACGCCGACGTCACCATGCCGGGCGGCAATCCGGGCTGCGGTGATATTGTTACGCTCTACGTCAAACTGAACGAAGCGGGCGACCACGTTGAGCGCGTGACGTTTGAGGGGCAGGGCTGCACCATCAGCCAGGCGGCGGCCTCGATCTTGACCGAGATGGTGGAAGGCAAGCCGCTGTCCATGATTGACGAGATGGATTTCAACGACATGATCGATGAGCTTGGTCGTGAAGTCGTCAGTAATCGGCCTCGTTGCGCAACCCTGGCACTCGGCACGCTCAAGGCTGCGATCTCCAAGTATCGTAATGATCAAGTGCGGGCTGAGCTGAACGCGAACGAATAGCAATGGCGAAGGAGCACAAAACGTTTGACACGCGGCCGTGTGCGTTGCGACGTTTTGCTCTTTTTTATAGGGATGATGTGAGCGCTATTTCTTTAACTGAAACGGTTGATCGCCGCTCGTCGGTGATTGATCTTGTCGGCAACACGCCGCTTCTGCGGCTCCAGCGCATCGCGCCGGACTTGCCGCCAGACGTGGCGGTGTACGCCAAAGCTGAGTGGCAGAATCCGGGCGGCTCGGTGAAAGATCGGCCTGCGCTGTACATGATTCGTGAGGGTGAACGAAGCGGGCGGTTACGGCCCGGCATGCGCATTATCGATGCGACCAGTGGCAACACCGGCATTGCCTACGCGACGATTGGGGCGGCGCTTGGCTATCCTGTCACACTCGCTATGCCCGAAAATGCTAGCCCAGAGCGTAAGCGCATCCTCAAGGCGCTGGGCGCTGAATTGATTTTCACCGATGCCCAGGAAGGCATGGATGCGGCGATTCGTACCGTCCGCGCGCTTGTCGCCGAGCAGGGTGACCGCTTTTTTTACCCTGATCAATACAACAATCCAGCCAATATCCAAGCCCATTATGAAACAACCGGTGCCGAAATCTGGGCGCAAACCGAGGGGCGCGTGACGCACTTTGTCGCGGCGCTCGGCACATGCGGCACATTCGTTGGCACAGGGCGTCGGCTGCGGGCCGAACGGCCAGATGTCAAACTGGTAGCCGTGCAGCCAGATAATGCCTATCACGCCATCGAAGGTGTGAAGCATCTCGCTTCGACCAGCATGGTGCCTGGTATTTTCGACCCTGATCTGGCTGATACAACGCTGGAAGTCAGCAGCGAGGAAGCATTCGACATGGCGCGCTGCCTGGCAAAAATCGAGGGTCTCATGGTCGGCATCTCGGCGGCGGCCAATGTTGTGGCGGCCCTGCGCGTGGCGCGGACATTGCGCGCAGGCGTGGTGGTCACGATCTTGTGTGATAGTGCGGCCAAGTACCTGAGCGAGTCGTTCTGGCAGGAAGCGGGCGGCGATTGCATGGCTGGTGAAGGAATATAAGAACAAGGAACAAAGAGTAGAGAACAGATACGTTTCAAATTCTTTGTTCTCGGTTCTCTCAAAGATATGATTACGTTTTCACAAGAAGCGCGTGACGCAATTGCAGCGCATGCTACTTCGGCTTATCCTGATGAATGCGTCGGATTGTTGCTCGGACGGCTCGACGGGCGCGATAAGTATGTTACCATAGCTTTTCCTGTAGAGAATCGCTGGTCAGGCCAGGTGACGCTGTCCGAGGCGGACAATCCAGAGTCGCGCCGCGACCGCTTTTACATCGACCCGCGCGATTACCTGCGAGCCGATCGGGCAGCGCGCGAGCAAGCGCTTGATATTGTGGGCTGCTACCACTCGCACCCCGATCATCCGGCGGTGCCATCCGAGCGCGACCGTGTGGGCGCGCAAGGCGTCGGCGGTGGCCCTAGCTTTTCATTTGTTATTCAAAGCGTACATGCTGCCCAGGCAGCCGAAATTGCAAGCTGGCTTTTGAGCGAAGATGGCGAGCGCTTCGTGGCTGAGGAGCTTGGCGGCGTGTAATGTGTCTTATTCCACAGTATGTAACGTTAACGAAAGAGATCATAATGGCAGTCACAGTATCTATTCCAACAGCTTTGCGGCAGTACGCTGGCGGCAACGCGACGGTGTCGCTAGAGCATGGCACGGTTGAGCAGATTTTACCATGCTGACCGAACAGCACCCGCAGCTTGGTAATCAACTGTACAATGAGCAGGGGCAGCTCCGCAGCTTTGTAAACGTGTACGTCGGCGACGAAGACATTCGCTACCTTCAGGGCGCTGAGACGCAGGTGCCAGACGGCGAAACGGTCAGCATTATTCCCGCGATTGCAGGCGGGCAGTAATAACCACAAAGGCACAGAGAACACAAAGGAGGCGAAAATGTGATAATCTCTGTGTTCTTCGTGTTTTTGTGGTAAATATTAGGATATGTATATGGTAAATGTATCTCTTTCAAATGAAGAAATTCGGCGCTACTCGCGCCACCTCATCTTGCCAGAGTTCGGCATGGAGGGCCAGCGCAAGCTGAAACAGGGCAGCGTGCTGCTGATTGGCGCGGGCGGCCTTGGCTCGCCACTGGCGCTGTACCTGGCGGCGGCGGGCGTGGGCCACATCGGTCTGGTGGATTTTGACGTGGTGGATGAAAGCAATCTACAGCGGCAGATTGTGCATGGCACCAGCTCGCTCGGCCTCCGTAAAACTGAGTCGGCCAAGGCGCGCATCAACGACCTCAACCCGAATGTCGAAGTCACGACCTACGAGGAGCAGATTACGTCGGAGAATGCCTTTGATCTGCTGCGCCCGTACGATGTGATCATTGATGGTACTGATAATTTCCCGACGCGCTACCTGACCAACGATGCCAGCGTCATGCTCGGCAAGCCGAATGTGTACGGCTCGATCTTCCGCTTCGAAGGCCAGGCAACGGTCTTTTCGCCCAAGGATGGCGGCCCATGCTACCGCTGCCTGTACCCGGAGCCGCCGCCGCCCGGCCTTGTACCGTCATGCGCGGAGGGTGGTGTGCTGGGCGTACTGCCAGGCGTCATTGGCACCATTCAGGCAACCGAGGCGATCAAGCTGATCACCGGCATTGGTGAAACACTGATCGGGCGGTTGATGCTGTACGACGCGCTGAAAATGCGCTTCCGCGAGCTGAAGCTACGCAGGAATCCGGATTGTCCGGTCTGTGGCGAGCACCCCACAGTGACGGAGTTGATCGACTACGATCAGTTCTGCGGTATCGTGCCGGAGGTTGCGGCAGCGGACACATCCTACGAAATTACGCCCGCCGAGGTTGCGGCTTGGATGCAGCGCCCAGACGCGCCGTTCCTGCTGGATGTGCGCGAAGCCAACGAGTGGGAGATTGGCCACCTGCCGGATGCAGTGCGCATCTCGGTCAACGAACTGCCACAGCGCATGAATGAGCTTGATACAGCGCGCGAGATGGTGGTGTACTGCCGCAGTGGCGCGCGGAGCGGCCGGGCGGTGGACATGCTGCGCGAGGCGGGCTTCCGCAAGGTCAAGAACATGGTCGGCGGCGTCCTGCGCTGGTCGGACGATGTCGACCCGTCGATGCCGAAGTATTAAACGCTACGCATGGAGGAGCGGTGATTGCGCCGCTCCTCTTTATTGTACGCGGTATCCCAACTACCGCGATCATGCCTCGGTAACCGCCACCGTCTCGCCGGGCGTCAAACACGGGGTTGTGCTCATTTTGTGATGATGCTGCACCTCGACCAGTGTGCCGTCAATATCAAGCAGGTTGTGGCAGTGTGAGACGCCCTGCGCGTCCGCCTCACACTCGGTGTCAGTGCGCACGACGGCATGCGTCGCCCCGGCAGGTACCTGGCCCTCGACTAGCGTGGTCATGAGCTGGCCGTCCGTGCCGCTGATCGCCATCGCCGCACCTGCTTGGGCAATGACGACCGTGCGCTGTCCAGTGACGGCATGATGGTCTATTGGCGCGAGATTGACGAAATGCGGCTCAGATGACGTGGCGAACCGCAGTCCGACTAAAAGTGCGATCAGCACAACTGCGGCCACACCGGCAAGAATCCATGGAGTGGAACGTCGGTGCGCATGGGGATGAACATGGCGACTCATGGGATGATTTCCTTTCCTAAAAGATGAATAGAGAATGATTTCCTTTACGCCGTGTGGCACTCCATCCGGCGCTGGTGCCTAATGTTGCGCAGCAGGTAGATAACACCGGCCAGATTCATGGCGATCCCAAGCCAGAGCAGCGGCGTCTTGTAGGCATTGAGCAGCACAGCCGCGCTGGAGATGCCAATGATCGGTAGCACGTCGGCCAGATGGTGCGCGCAGCATGCAAGCATGGCCGTCGCGCTGGTGCCGGTGCTGGTCGCGACACCACCTGTTGCTGCATGTGCATGCAGGCCGCGCAGGTATGTAAACAGCCCGACCTGCGTGCCAAATCCGGCGACAATCGCTCCAATGAACCAACGATCCTCCAGAAGTTGATCTGCGGGCATGCCCCCAGCCCTGTGCAAGCGTGATCATGCCGAGATAGAAGGCGATCAAGCCCAGTCCGGCCAGCACCCCGAAGACGATCGGGCGCGCCGCCCTCAGTTGAGGAGTTCGCGCATGCATGCCTGAACCGGCGGTGGTTAGCGTGTCCATTGAAAGCTCCGTTCCGGCACGCCCGCCATATCACGGATGATGAGTTCGATGGTGTGTGTATTTGCGTCGATCAACGGCGTTCCATCAGCGCTGGTCGCCGGGAAGGCCAGCGTGCCGCTGCGGTGGTGCCCGCCGGCCGGTGCGCTCCAACTGACCGGCTGCACCTCCAGCCCCTGATCGGTGCGGAATACGGCACGCTGGCGCAGATCGTATCCGTCGAGATCGACGCTGTGCGTGTTCATGGCGATGGTGAAGGTTGGCCCGGGCATCCGGCCCCTGCCATGTCACCTCGATCGTGACCTGCCCGCCCGTGTTTGTCTGGGTCAGCGCGCTGCCTGTGCTGCTTACCGTGGCCGGACTACCGGCAGCGCCAGTCGCTCCCCACACACTCCAGGCCCAAAAACTGAGGCCGACGAGCGCCAGCAGCACAATGACGGGCGCGATCCAGCGGGCACTGCCGGAGTTGATTCGTTCTGTCCTAAGCATTGTCAAACCTCTTCTCCTTCTGATCTCCATCGTTGGTGTGTTTTTCATGGCCGCCGTGCGATCTGTGCATGAACAGGTGCATGATTGGACACAGGAGGAGCAGGCCGTACGGCAGCAGGCCGACGACGTGAGTTGTGTACGTTATCGTCAGGTACAGGGCACCGATCTCAAGCAGCCCACAAAGCACCAGGCCGACTGGCGAGCTTAGCAAGCTGCCAGGATTAGGGTGGGATGTGTTTTGCATAGCTACCTCTAGCAAACAATAGGAGAGCGGATTGTTCTGATCTCGCTATCTGTCTCATGGTGTGTGAAGCTGAGTCCTGGCTGAGTCGTGCCTGAAGGATTGTTGATAACGGGCATACAATCTACATTCGCTCACCTACCGCCGTATACGCAAAGCCACCGTACAGGTCAGTCATGGTAACATGGGCGAGATATTGCTGCATTGCCTCCCAAGGATGCCGCACAGCCATCTCCAGTGTGCCGCCGAAGGGCCGCACAAAAACCCATGCCAGGAGGGGCGCAAGGGACGCCCACCAATTCGACGGCAGCTTGAAGTCCAGCACGACCCAGCGCCCACCGGGCACTAACGCTTGTGCCCCGTTCCTGATGACGGCCTCGTACTCCGACACAAGTGTCAGTGCGAACGTCGAGATGATGCCATTAACGCCCGGTGGGAACGGGAAGGCTGCCGCATCGCACTGCACCAGTTCGACATTGGTCCATCTGTGCTTGATGATGCGGTGCTGCGCCTGCTCCAGCATGGCGCCAGTCAGATCGACGCCAATGATTGTTCCTTGAGGGCCAATGATCTGTTGTAAGAAGGGGAAATTCAGCCCGGTTCCACAGCCGATATCGACGACCGTTGCGCCATGTGGCAGGTCGAGGGCGCGGATGGCCTGCTTGCGGTAGGCCATCTGGCGGAACCCCGCCAGATAGTAGAGTTTCGCGCTCAGGTCATAGCGTCGGGCGCGCTTCTGATAGATGGCGACGAGTTGCTGGTATTCCATTATTGTCTCCCTGCTCGGTCTTATGGACTAATGACTGATACCCAGTTGCTGAATATTACTCCACAACCAATTTGCCACCGCTTCCTGATAGCTGCTGAATGAAAGGCTTGCTTTGTCCAGGGGTTTCAATGGGCATTCCGTGACAGGTTCCTGGCAAGTTGTCGCTGAATGATGACGAACAACCAGCCGCCGAACAGGCCGTATAGAAAGATTTCACCCATGCCGAGCAGCAGCGTCAACGGCCTGCTCCACACAACGCCGGGCAGCAGCACCTCCCAGAGCCGGTACATCTGGAACAGGTTGGGGAGGAGGAGATTGAACGCGACGCACAGTGCGTAGATGATGACCAGCCAGATGCCGGCTGTGAGTGCCAGCCGCTGTGCAGAAAGGCCGGACAGGCCTGCTATGGTTTTTGGCTGCTGTACAGGCGGCGTGGGCGGCCCGAAGCCCGCATGCGCAATCACTGCAGCTAGCTGTCCGGGATTTGCCAGCGCCGGATCGTAGTGGATATAGGCCATTTCGGTGAGGGGATTGACATATACATGGATAACGCCGACCTCGCGTGCCAGCGCATGCTCCAGGGTCAGCGCGTCACTGCTGCCGCACGTCAGATTGAAAATCGGTAACGTGACCGATAGCTGTGTCATCATCACTCTCCAGTGTGTCGTGTCAATGAAAGCGAACCGGATGGCCCTCATGGCCAGTACTGGCGCGCACGCCAGCACTGGCCAGTGGAGCATTCACACACGCCGTTGTGCATGAAAATCTTTACCTATAGTTTGGCGCTCTTGGCTGAGGCTGCGCTGAAGGGCGACTGAGGGACGCCTGAAGGTTGCTGTCCATGCGGAGGCTGCTTTATGACACCGCCCGCATGGTCGTTAAGATGAAATGTGCTGCTGCGCCTGGATTGAGTCCTGGCTGAAGCGGGACTGAAGCTGCGGCATGGACACCGGTAGTCGAACACACGCAGTCGTGCCGCGACCGGGCGTGCTTGCGAGTATGACATCACCACCGTGCTGACGGGCGATCCAACGGGCAATCGCGAGACCAAGCCCGGTGCCGCCGGGGTCGCGGCTCCGCGCAGGGTCGGCGCGGTAGAAGCGTTCGAAGACGTGCGGCAGGTCCAGCGGCATCAATGCCGACGCCCGTATCAGCACCGTGAGCATCAGCAGCGGCACCCGTGCGAGCGCAACCCGACGGTGATGCGCCCGCCGGACGGTGTATACTTGAGCGCATTGTCGAGCAGGATGAGCAGCGATTGCTTCAGGCGATCGGGTCGCCCACCAGCCGCACCGGTCCCGAACGAGCTCCAGTGCGAACTTCTGACCACGCGCAAGCCGTCGCGCCGTCTGCCGAATACATCCAGAACTATAACGTCGAGATCCACTGGATGGCGCAGACAGAGTAATACGCCGCATCGGCACGGGCGAATGCCAGCAGGTCAGCGACGAGGCGGGCCAGCCGATGGCCTCACGCTCCGCTTCCGTCAATGCTTCGTCGCGCTCGGTCGGGAGCAGATCGGGGTGGTCGGAGCAACAACTCCAGATTGCCCTGAATGGCCGTGAGCGGCGCACGCAGCTCGTGCGATGCATCCGAAACAAACCGCTGCTGGGCGCGATACGCTCGCCTCAATGCTCGTCAGCATATTGTTGAACGTCGCTGCTAATCGTCCAAGCTCATCATGGGCGTGCCGATATCGGGATACGGTGTGCAAGGTTGTGTGATTGCGTAATGGTGTGCGCAGTCTCGACCATTTGGGCAACAGGCGCGCAGCACTCGTCCAGCGACCACCCACGCGCCCAGGAACGTGATGATCAGGCCGAACAATCCCACCGTTACTAACGTAATCCGGAAGGTTTGGGTCGTCACATCCACATGTCCAAGCGGCGTGAGACCTTCGACGTACCCAACGATCGTGCCAGTGCGGCGAATGGGCAAGACGTAGACCCGCCAGCGCTGCTCAGGTGTGGTAAGCAGACCAAAGGCGCCGTCAGCAGGTTCATCGGATACAGTTGGTGGCGGCAGCACCTGCGCGAGCGCATCGTAGGGTGGGCCGGATGGTGCTGCAAGTACGGTTTGCGGGTCGATGAGTGGAAGCACCTCAGCACCGGGGACATATTCTCGTAAGGCACCGTCAGGATCGTAGAGCCGCAGTGCAACCTCGAAGCCGCTCGTTCCCTCGATCAGGTGCGGCATATCTGCTGCGGTAGCAGCCTCAGCGACTACATGTCCAACGCTCGTGATAAGGACGCGATCAAGATCGCTGTACTGACCATGGATGTGAATCATATAGCTCAGTAGGCTAACGAGCAACAGGATCATTCCGCAGAGCGTTGCACAGAACAACGCCAGGCGCAGACGGATCGACATGATCTACTCCTCGCGCAGCACGTAGCCGACCCCGCGAATGGTGTGGAGCAGCCGTGGCTCGCCCTGCGCCTCGAGCTTCTGGCGCAACTGCTTGACATAGACCTCGACCACGTTGGCGTTGCCACCGAAATCGTAGCCCCAGACGCGATCGATCAGGCACATGTTGGGAAATACCGCTGCGGGTGTTCAAGAAAGTCTTGGAGCAGCTTGAACTCCAGGCGCGGTCAGCACAATCTCCCGTTGCCCGCGTACGACGGGCGGGCGGTAGCGTCAAGCGTCAAGTCGGCAAAGGTCAGTTTCCGCGGACGGTCCACTCGCGGCGGCGCAGCAGCGCATGGACGCGGGCCACCAGCACTTCGAAGGTAAACGGCTTCACTACGTAGTCGTCGGCCCCGGCCTCCAGCCCCTGCACCTGATCGGCGGGCGTGTCTTTGGCGGTCAGCATGAGCACTGGCAGGCGCGCATCGGCGGCTCGCACCCGCCGCAGCACTTCGAGGCCGTTCAGCCCCGGCGATCATGATGTCGAGGATGACCATGTCGGGCGGGCACGCGCGCGCCTGCGTCAGCCCTGCTTCGCCCGTACCCGCAACATCGACATGAAATCCTTCGTAGGTCAGGCCACGCCGGAGAACGCTGGCCACCGAGGGATCATCGTCAATTACCAGAATGCGCTGCATCTCTACACTTTCCAAAAGCATTTGGCCGTTCATCAACATACATATGAGGCGGCGACGGGCCATAGCATATCTACGCGCCCTTTGTTTGCATCTGTCACCAGTCTAGCACATTCAGATAGGCAACTGAACGAAGTACATTAACCTACGGTGAATATTCCACAACCATTGCGCTACAAACGGCTACTGATGGGGCAGACGCGCGTCATCGGATTGCCACACGTTTGCCCCGATCATGAGGTGTTGCTACGCCGCGGCCGGCCTTGGTTGAGCCTGTCCAGTCGGCTCTGGCTGCCCCAGGTCGAGCCGCCGCAATGTCTGGGCGTTGATTGCGACGATGATCGTGCTGAGCGACATCAGCCCTGCGCCGGCCCAGGCCGGCAAGACGAAGCCAACGCCCGCCAGCACGCCCGCAGCTAGCGGTAGCGCAATGATGTTGTAGCCCGCCGCCCACCACAGGTTTTGCACCATCTTGCGGTAGCTGGCCTTGCTCAGCTTGATAATCCGGGCGATATCGCGCGGGTCATTGCGCACCAGCACAATACCCGCCGAGGCCCGCGCCACATCGGTCCCTGCGCCAATCGCGATGCCCACATCGGCCTGCGCTAGCGCGGGCGCGTCGTTGACGCCGTCGCCAACCATCGCGACTTTCTCACCTTCACGTTGGAGCTGCTGGATTTTGTCGGACTTGTGCTCGGGCAGCACCTGCGCAAAGTAGGTGTCGATGCCCAGCTCGCTCGCAACCCAGCGCGCTACATCCTCCGAGTCGCCGGTCAGCATGGCCACCCGTACGCCCTGCGCCTTGAGCGTTGCCAACGCCTGGCGCGACTCGGGCCGGATTACGTCGGCCAGCGCGAAGGCGGCCAGCGTCGTGCTGTTCTCCAGCAGGTAGACCACGGTCTGGCCGCGTTCGCCCCATGCGCGGGTCTGCTGCGCCAGCGTCTCCGGCAGCGTGACATGCTCGCTCTCCAATAGGCGCGGCCCGCCAACTTGCAGCGTGCGCCCGTTCACTATCGCCTGCACGCCACGGCCCGGCAAGGCGTTGAACGACTGCACTGTCGGAAGGCTGAGGCCCCGCTCCTGTGCAGCGGCCCGAATCGCCTTGGCAATAATATGCTCGCTGTCGCCCTCAATGGCCGCCGTTAGCGCAAGGGCTTCGTTCTCGTCCATGCTGGCCGTGGCGCTATTCACCAGCCCCTGCTCTCCTTTGGTCAGCGTGCCGGTTTTGTCGAACACAACGATTGTAACATTGCGAGCTTCCTCTAGCGCCAGCCGGTCACTGACGAGAATGCCGTTGCGAGCCGAGAGCATGGTGCTGATCGACAGCACCAGTGGAATGGCCAGCCCCAGCGCGTGCGGACAGGCCACCACCAGCACCGTCACGACCCGCTCCAGTGTATAGTTGTCAAAGCCGCGCAGCGCAACCCACGTGATGAGCGTCACAATTGCCACGCCGATGGCTACGTACACCAGCCAGGCAGCGGCGCGGTCGGCCAATGCTTGCGCCCGCGAACGGCTGGTCTGCGCCTGGGCCACCAGCCGCATGATGCCAGCCAGTGCCGTCTGCTCACCGGTCTTGGTGATCCGCACACGCAGCGAGCCGCTGCCGTTGACCGTGCCGGCGATCACCTCGTCACCGGGCTGCTTGCCGACCGGACGCGACTCGCCAGTAATCATCGACTCGTTGACCTGCGACTCGCCCGCCTCCACCTCGCCATCCGCCGGGACACTCGCGCCATGCCGCACCAGCACCCGGTCCCCCGCACGCAGGTCGCTGGCGAGCACAGTCTCAGTGCGGTCGTCGGCAGTGATGCGCTCGGCCTGATCGGGCAACAGCTTCGCCAACTCGTTCAGCGCGCTCTGGGCACTGTTGACGGCGCGCATCTCCATCCAATGGCCCAGCAGCATAATCGTCACCAGCGAAGCCAGCTCCCAGTAGAACGGCATGCCGCCGACCAGCCCAAACGTCACCGCCACGCTGTAGAAATATGCAACGCTTATCGCCAGCGCGACCAGCGTCATCATGCCCGGTTGCCGTCCGCGCAACTCGTCCGCTGCGCCGGTCAGAAAGACCCAGCCGCCATACCAGTAAATGATGCTGCCCAGCACGAATGGCAGGAATGCCGAGCCAGGGAACTGCGGTGCCGTGTAGCCGAACAGCCCTTGAAACAATTCGGCATAGAGTAGCACCGGGATGGTTAAAATGAGCGAAATCCAGAACGGGCGCTTGAACATGTCCGGGCTGTGCCCGGCATGACCGGCGTGTCCTTCGTGGCCTGCATGTCGCCATGGCCCGCATGTGCGGCATGGTATCGTGGCTACTGTGGTCCATTGCCATGTGCGCCCGCATGCGGGCTGCCCTCGGTCGTCGCGTCATGCGCGTGACCTTCGTCGGCGGCCTCAGCGGCCCCTGGGCTGCCGTGCAGCACGGTCTGCTCGGGCGTGACCACGTTCTCTGCCGGCTCACCGCGCTCATTGCCGATCATGTGCGCGTGCCTGGCCGCGTGGTTATGCATTGCATGGTCGTCATGCCCGGCATGCTCCCTGTCTCTCCTATCAGATGGTGGCATATGGTCCCTCCTTGCACCAGTGCACCATCTGGCGTGTTATTTCCGGAGCGTGGTGACGCTCTTTATATGGAATGGGCACATCCAGGGTCTGTTTGCAACGTTAGGGCCAGAACAGGATGGCCGCGCGTGAGCAATCGGATAGTTCTCGGTGCGCTTCTCATCACGGTGGCGATCCGCCGACATGGCGCGGTTGCTACGAAGTACTGTGAGCGTACTTCTGCGGCTCCTGATCAAATACCCGCTTGCAGTCTGGCGAGCAGAAGTAGTAGGTCTGGCCTTGGTACTCTGTCACAGCCGCTGCATACCGCTCGTCTACATCCGTACCACAAACGGGATCTTTTGCCATGAGTTTCACCTCATTCCGATGAGTATCATGAGCTTCCTGCCCGGTTTCATCGTTGATGCCATTCAAAAAGGCCGCGTCAGCTTCCGGCAGCGAGGGATTGATGCGCATGCCCGAGCCGATTTCGAACCCGGCCTGTGTGACGAGCCGGGGCCGGATCTCCAGATACCAGTGCAGCTGCGGATCTCCAGCGCGGTAGCGCGGCGCGCTATTGATGATGAAGTTGTAGTCGGGTTCGTGCAGCCGCATGTCAAGCCGGTGTAACAGATTACGCAAGGCATCGGCAAGATCGCCTTGCTCCTGGTCGGTGATCGCCCCAAAATCTGCGTGATGCCGCTTCGGCATGATCCACATTTCAAACGGAACTCCGGCAGCGTACGGGATGAAAGCCAGAAATGAATCGTTTTCGAATACGACGCGCCGCCGATCCTCGCGTTCAAACGCCAGGATGTCACAGTACACACAGCGGCCCCATTGATCGAAGTAGCGCTGGGACTCTTCCTCGCGCCAGCGATAATGGTGGGGCACCATGCCGGTGGCGATGATCTGCGTGTGTGAATGCAGCAGCGATGCGCCCGCCCGCGTGCCGCGATTGTGAAGATCATGATCAGCATGGTGCGCGGATCCTGCGCCAGCGCCATATAGCGCCGATGATACGTTTCGATAATGACGCCAAGCTCTGCTCGCGACATGCTCCACAGCTGCTGATTGTGATAAGGACTTTCGATCACGACCTCATGGTACCCAAACCCCGGCATCATGACGCTACATATCGGCACTGCAGCGGATCGTACTCGCCTCGGGGCGCAGCGCCGGAAACTTATTCGGGACCACGCGAGTTAGCCAGCCCGGCTGCTGTGGGTGTGGCATTTCGAGAACGCGCGCTTCGAGCAGCTGCTCGTTGCCAGCACAGAACGGGCAGTTTGGGTCGTAGGGTGGCAGCGGCTGTTGTGCATGCGCGGGCTGTTGCAACTCATGTGGACGCATGCTGCGGGAGGGCGCGTAGATGACCCACTGTTTGGTCACCTTGTCCTGTCGAATTTCACCTTCCATAGCTGCTCATGTGCTCCTGTTCTGTTGCTAACTAGGGCGATAGTTCAGCCGAAAGGATATCTCGAATGCGTTGAACAGATCCAGATATTGCTCCAGCAAGCGCGTCAGGAGAAACCGCTCACGAACGGTCTGGCGCGCCTCACGGCCCATGGTTTCACGAAGCGCCGGATCGTTCAGCAGGCGCACGATTTGATCAGATGCTTCCTCGACCGATGAAACCAGAAAGCCGTTCCGTCCATCCGCGATCTGGTAGCGAATCCCGCCCACGTCGCCGCCAATCACCGGCGTGCCCTTCCACATCGCTTCAGCAACCGTCAGGCCGAAACCTTCGCGTAGCGACTTTTGCAGCACCACGGCGGCGCGGCGTTGGAGCGCATTCACCAGCGCCGTGTCCTCGACACTCAGGATGATGATACGCTCTTCACGCAGGTTCATCAACGACTTCGTACACCTCGACGCCTTCCGGGTCGTCGGTGGCGACGTTGCCGAGCAGCACCAGCGTACAGTCCACTGCTTTGCGGGCGCGTTTGAACGCTTCGATAACGCCGAGCGGGTCTTTCCAGCGGTCGAATCGCGAAATCTGTGCCACGAGCGGCAGATCGGTCGGAATATGGTATTTCGCGAGCCGGGCATCGATGTCGTGCTCGCTCAGCTCCTTGTTCTGGCTGGCAAACGGATCGATAGCTGGTTGAAAGACGACCTGCGGGGTGGTCAGATTTGGTTGGATATATTCATTGGTGCTGACGATAACGCTGTCATACTGCTCGATAAAGGTCGAGAGATACTGCCAGAGCGCCGGATGGGGATGGGAGAGATCGATGTGACAGCGCCAGATCCACGGCACGCGCTTGCGATAATGGGTAATCATTGGCAGCGGCTGCGGATCATGGACGACGACCATGTCGTGGTCATGTTCGATATGATTCCGCATAGCATTCTCATACACGACCTCTTCATAGATGCGCCGCTTCAGATCAGTGATGTTGATTTCGCCGCCCTGCAATGCATTGTGCATCTTCTTGGTAATACTGAAGAAATCCGGCCAGCCCTGGAGGACGCGCCACCCCGTTCGAATGCCGACACTATTCATCAGGAGCGTTAGTGACGAGAGTAAGGTTGCTACGCCGCCGCCGTAATAGGTTGAGTTGATATGCACGACATGCATATTGCAGAGGGGCGCGGCTTTTCGCGCGATGCGCTCGATGACTTCCGAGCCGACAAATGGTTCGTAATCAGCGAGCGACGGGAGCCGGTGTTGTGTATCGGGATACATCTGTTTTCTCTTTCACACGAATCAGCATACAGATGGCGAACACGAGATCGCCAGCGAGTAGCTGCCTGATTTGAATTGCATACTCCTTGCTGAAGATACGTGTACATGTGAAGGATCTGCCTACTACAATCAAACGCCATCATGTCGCACTCGTTCGCCCAGGTGTTCGCGCTTCGATCCGCTTGACGATGTCCAGCCATCGGTCTACGACGTGCAGCTCGGTAAATCCGGCGCGCCGCACATTCTCGACCGTTTCGCGATTGATGTTCGCGCCCATGACGCGCACCATCAGCGGGTTCGCCAGGTGCATGGCCGGGCGTAGCAACGGATAATGCGAGAGCATGTGTTCGAGCAGCAGCAGTTGACCACCGGGAACAAGCACACGCCGCAGTTCGCGTAGCCCAAGCAACCGGGTCGGGTACCGAGCAGAACACGAATGTTCCGATGACCGTGTCGAAGCTCTCATCGGCAAACGGCAGCGATTGCACATCGGCCTGCATGAGCATCACGTCCACGCCCGCATGCCGGGCGCGCCGTTGCGCCTGCGTGAGCATGCGCGGTGCGAAATCAATGGCCGTGACCGCAAGGCCGGCGGGATAGAAGGGCATGTTCTTGCCAGTGCCGACGCCAACCTCCAGCACCCGCGGTCCTTCGACCTGCTGCCAGAGTTGGGCGCGCCATGGCGAAAAGTGCTGTTCGGCACGCCTTTCCATCCGATCGTAGAGCGGCGCAAGCCGCTCATAATGGGCGCGGGTGCTTCGCCGTCGCGCGAAGGTCGATGGGTTTCATCAGGATCACACCTTTTGGTGGTATCAGCGCAGTACCTCGCGTGCCTGCTCGTACTCTTCACGGCTGATTTCGCCACGCGCGTAGCGCTGCCGCAAAATCTCCAGCGCCTCGTCGTGCGTGGTAGGGCGTCCCAGTCCGCCGTTCTGCGGCCGCCAGCCCAACGCGTACGCGACCGCCGCCGCCACGCCGAGCGTCAACAGTAAACCAAAGCCCATCATTGTCTATTCCTCCTTCTTGTTGTGTATCAGGCGTTGAGCGCGTGCATCACGCGTTGCAAGCGGGCCCGCGCTTCCTCAGCGACGGAGGTGAATGCCGGATTGCCGGCAACCTCCAGCATGGCGATCGGGTCGGCGATCGCGACCACACTGCCGCCGTTGTCCTCGTACACAATCACGTTGCAGGGCAGCAGCAGGCCGATCGCCAGCTCCGTCGTCAGGGCGCGGTGCGCCAGTGGTGGATTACACGCGCCCAGAATGACGTACTTGCGAAAGTCGGCGTCCAGCTTCTTCTTCAACGTCGCCTGCACGTCGATCTCGGTCAGAATCCCGAAGCCTTCGGTCTTCAGCGCCTCAGTGACCTTCTCAACCGCTTGCTCATACGGCAGATTGAGGCGCGTGTGGAATGCGTAGTCGGTTGTGCTCATCAGCGTTTCCTTTCTCGTAACTTCATGGTTTCATGCAGCTAGCGCAGTGCCTCGCGCGCCTGCTCGTACTCTTCACGGCTGATTTCGCCACGCGCGTAGCGCTGCCGCAAAATCTCCAGCGCCTCGTCGTGCGTGCCGGGTCGCGTTGTCCCTGACATACTGCTCACGGCCCAGATGATCAGTCCGATGATTCCAAGCCAGAATACCCACATCATCGGCCCGCCAAACCAGCCGCCCATCATGCCGCCCCAACCGCCTATCATGCCGCTATTGCCCCAGCCATCCATCATGCCGCCCCAACCGAATGGACCGGACGGAAAGACCCATGGTCCAAAGACGCCGAATACTAGCCCAACGAGTACCAGTATGCCAGCAATAATACCAAGCCAACGCATGTTCATCGTATTCCTCCTTCAGAGAGCGTCTGTAATAATGCGCCAGCGGCCTGACGCCACAGCGCGGGAGTTTCCGTGCCTGTTCATGTGAATATCGCATGCCTGGCTGAGGATGACCTGAGGCGGCGCTGACCGCTGGCTGAGGGGCGAAGCGGGAAGACATGGCGCGCATGAACCTGCCTTCCCGCGCTCCGAAGTCATACAATCATGTGCGAGCTGCGCTGTGTCGTGGTGGGCGCGCCGCTCAGGGCTGCTGCAGTGCCGCAATGATGGCTTCGGCGTGCATGCGCATGTGAGCCGCATGCTCCGACGCGATGTGCTTGCCAGACTGTGCATCAATCTCGTGAATGAACGCCTTCAGCTTGTTGATCGCCACCGCAGGCTGATTGCGATCCACAGCCTTCTGAGCGGCGTCGAGCTTGGCGAACAAGCCGCGCGCAATGCCCTTGTTGTCGATATAGCCATTGTCGACCGCATGCTGGACGCAAGCGCTCAACGCGGCGATCTTCGAGGCGTCATGCGTGCAGGTATCCATCATCTGCGCGGACGCGGGCGCCGCCGCAAACAGACTAAGCGTTGCTGCAAGTAGGGCAAGAATCATGATTCGCATAGAAATCTCCTTTTTCAAATGACATAAACGCTACACGCTTACTGGACGGTAATTGCCTCGTGCATGCCAGCCTCATGGTGTCCAGGGAGGTAGCAGGCGAACTCCAGCGTTCCCGCTGGGGCAGGTGTGGTGAAGGTATAGTCCAGGGTCTTGGTGGCGCCGGGCGGTAGATCGTCCGACTCGATGTGGGCCAGCGCCATCTCGTCCAACTGCTCCATGGACATGTTGCTCATCATCCCACCATTCATCATCCCGCCGCTCATCATGACTGGCATGATCATGATTTCGTGGGGCACAGTTCCCGCATTGGTCACGATAAAGTGGTAGGGGACGCCCATAGAGAACGTGGTGAGCGACGACTCAATCTTCATTTCCGACAGCGTGACCTGCACGTCGACCGGCCCACCCGTGTTTGATGCCTGAGTGCTCGGGCTGGTCGGGGCTTGAGTGCTCGGGCTGGCTAGGACTTGAGCGCTCGAACTGGTTGGGGCTGTGGTGCTTGGGCTATTTGCAGCTGGGGCGCTCGGGCTATTTGCAGCTGGGGCGCTCGGGCTGGTTGGGGCTGGGGCGCTCGGGCTGGTTGGGGCTGGGGCGCTACTGCATGCCGCCAACAGGCCAACAGTCAGCGCCAGTAGCACGATACGAATACTTTTCATGGCGTTACTCCCTCCTCTTTGCTCCAGGTGCTGTGCTGTGCTGATCTGGTGTAGCCCGGGCGCAATTAGTATATTGTTTCTATTGTACCAAGCGGGAGGAATCCTCCGGTTGTAATATGTTCACGCCCGATGATCAAGCCACAACTTGTCAGTGCTCAATGAAGCAACCCTCTTTACGTTCCAACGATAGCGGATGGCATCATGAGCAAGAAATGAATAGCGATTGGTCTGGAGTTGCATGGTCAGACACTCTATACTGATAGTACAGATGAAGCAGATGTATAACAGGCGTTGTGTCACGTTATCGAAGTAGTACTATCCGAGAGGAGACTCATGATGTTCGGCAGAATCCTGATCTGGAAGTATCTCATCGTTGGCGTTGCCCTACTGTTGAGCGCATGTGGATTAGTGCCAGCTACGCAAATCCCGGTTGCTGCGCCGACCGTTCAAGCGTGGCGACATGGTGATTGAGTTACTGTTTGATTGCGTGAGTCACGACAACCTTTACGCGAAGCTTGATTGTCTTTCGTTTATGCTGGAGCAGGAATCGATCGACGGTTACGACATCACCGTTCGTGAAACGCATGGCGGATCATGTCCCGGCGATCCCAACACTGCCCCGGCTATCGATCGCTACCAAGTAAAGAGCGATGAGACGATTCTATGGCTGAACAACACCATCAGTGAGTACGTTTATATGAGCAAAGTCCGCACTCATGATGCCTACTTGTTGACATCCGGGCCAAGCAGCTTGCCGCGCAGTTCTTCGATTACGCCGTCGTTCGGCACCTGGGCATAGTAGTCGCCAGGAACGACGCCGGTCGAGACCATATAGCCTTCCACGCTGTAGCGCTCGATCGATTCAAGTGGCATGTCGCGGAACACCCATGCCAGCGCGAGCATGCGCTCCGGTGGCATGTCGGTCTGCACATAGCCGCGCATGGCGGTGGTCAGGTCAGCTACGCTCTGTAAATTCCAGATTGATGTTTGCTCATGCAGACGGTTGGCAATCGCAAGCAAAACGGTTTGCTGGCGCTTGATGCGCTCGTAATCGCTGTCGGGCATGCGGATGCGACTGTAGCGTAGGGCCGTCAGTCCGTCCATGTGATTCGACCCTGGCATGAAGTGCAGTTCCCACCCCGGCTGGTATATCTCTTTGTCCACCGTCACGTCTACGCCGCCCAACGAGTTTACCATGCTGATGAAGCCCGCAAAATTGATCGCGGCATAATAATCAATCTTGATCTGAAAAAGATTGCTGATCGTCTGGCGGGCAAGCTCAGGGCCGCCCCACGTGTTGGCGGCGTTCACGCGCGCGTAGCCATAGCCGGGAATGTCGGCCATGAGGTCGCGCGTAAGCGATAGCAGCGCGATGCGATGATGCTGCGGGTCAATTCGCGCCAGCATGAGGCTGTCGGCGCGCGACGGTCCCTGCTCGTCGAGCCGCAGGTCGTCGCCAAGTAGTAGCACGGTGATTGGATCACCGGCAGCTGGTCCAGATGGGGTAGACGATGGTGGCGGAACAAACACCGTTGGCGCGAGAGTAGGTGCGGGTAGCATAAGTGCGGCGGACGGTGCAGGAGTGACGATTGGTTGGGGTGACGCTTGTGTGGCATTGGCCGTTGGCGCGGCGCTGGCTATTGGTGAACTAATTGAGCGGCTCGGCGCGGCGGCGACAACCATGAGCGGCGGCGTGGGCGTTGCCACGACCATGGCCTGAACGTTTTGCCGAATTTGATACACTGCCCATACAGTGCGTCCAAACATGAACAGAAGCCACGCGGCCAGCAGTATCGCAACGCCCACGAGCGCGCGGCGCAGCAGAGGCGCAGGTGAGGGTCGTTGTAGTGGTGGAATCGAAGCGCTCGGCAGCGGTTCCAACAGCAGCGCAGCCAGCAACCTCTCGTCCGTTCCATCGAGTTGTTCGCGGTACGCACGGCACTGCGCGCAGCCAGACAGATGAAAGCCTAGCCGAATGCGCTGCTCTTCACGCGTTCCGGGCCGCATGCCTTGCTGGAGCAGACAACGTGCTTCTTCACACTGCATACCACACCTTTCACTTCCGACATCGTTCCTGTAGCGGCACGCGTAATGGTATCCGTATGACGATTTATGCTGCTGCTTGGTTACGGCGTGTTTTCTGGGCGATCGCGCAGCAGGTCGCGCAGGCGTTGTCGCAGCCGCTCCCAGGGGCGGCGGGCCTGTTGGGCGTGCTCCTGATCAATCGTGCGCGGACTGTATTCCGCTTCCACAAACGCCTCGGTAAGCGCCGCAATGTCTGGCTCAGCGTCAGGCATGCGTCGCGCCAGCAGATCGCGGTATTCATAGGGTGTTTGGCTCGCGCGGCGTGGCAGCCCGTTTTCGGCGGCGCGGCGCAAGGTGGAGCGGTAAAAATATCGAACAAGCTCGCGCGGCGGCAGGCGGCGTAAAGACATCCAGCGGCGCGGCGGGCGTGGTCCGGCAGCCGGGCGGCGCAGGCGTTCTTGTACAACCGTCGCTGCCTGCTGCGCCCATGAGCGTGTGCCGCGCCAGGCGATGCCAAGGCGCTGCAAGAGCCAGCCGAGCGGGCCGCGCATGGTGATTGCCTGAAATAATTCAGGGTGACGCTGCACTACGATCCACAGTGCGTAGCCAGCTAACAGCAGCATACACAACCAAAAGATCGACGATGCCAGCAGATGTGGCTCATGCACTGTCGGTGGCGGTGCTGGTGGCATGAACGGTGGCGGCGCGGCGGGCGGTGGTGTGGAAGTATCATTTGTCGCAAATAGCGACATGAGGTAGGCTGGTATCAGCGCCAGCATACCAAATATCCAGATCACGACGTATCCAAGCATGGCAAAGAAATAGCCAACGACGCCCAGAACAGTTCGGATAGTATCGAGCAGCCCCATGCCGTATGTGCGAGGCAGCAGCACAGCCAGCAGCACCACGCTCACAATAATGAGCCAGCTTGTGCGCGTCCAGCGCGTGATCACAGTGGGAGCCACTGTTGCGCCGTCGAGTTGCCAACGTGCGCGTAGCAGCGCCAGCCGGGCCTGACTGTACAGCAGAAAGCCGCTCATCAGGTAGACCAACGCGCCGACAGCGCTCAGCCGTGAGATGGGCAGGCTGGTCGCGCCTACACTTTCGACGTTGACGGCTTCAATGCCGAGTGCCAACAGCACCAGCACGCCACCAATAATGAAGCGGTTGCTGATGCGCCGTAGCGCCGCCGAGCGATCGGCTGCCATGGCAACCAGGGTGGCACGTTGATCGAACTGGAGCGTTTCAGGTGTGTCGAATGATTGCGGCGAAAGATTCCAGTAAATCTTGCATGGAACCGTGAGCGAGAAAGCCTACCATGAGGCCAAAGAAGATAGCGAACAGGAACGGAATATCAAAAATGCTGAGTGGATCATACAGCCAGCCGCGCGCATCGGCAGCAAATGTGGCGAGACCAAAACTTAGTGTGGTAGCAACACGCATGATGACGATCATCACCAATAGTTCTGGCAGCAGATAGCGGCTGATCTCACTGAGCCACATATGTTCACGCCGAAAGGTCTGCTGCACAACGCATGCTTCCAGCGCCACCACGAACCCGGCAGCCACGATGTACCCCGGCTGCCATGCTGGTGCAAAGCGGTGCAACGCGCCGGTGGTAGCCGCCGTGAACGCAGCAAACATTATAGAAGTGAGCAATGCGCCCTGTCGATGAAACGCCATGATCTGTCCTTGCTAGCCACGTTGCTGTGGATGAACTGATGCATCCAGCCAAAGCTGATGAGACGAACGTCGAAGGGCGAACTCTCATCTATTGTGCTTTCGTTACTGGTCTTTTGTCCTTCGCTAAACAAGCACCAGCGCACGGGCGCTGTGCTATCAGTATCATATCATGAACTGCAAACGTCGGCTGACCGATATACTTTGTCGTTCTTGCGATGGATTGCACCGTGCTGTGCGCCGTGCTATAATCAGCGCAACGACGATGACGGAGACGACGTAGGCCGTTGCTCGCTTGCAGAGAGCCGCCGGGTGGTGCGAGGCGGCAGCCGGGCGCGCGCCCAATCCCCTCCTGAGTCGCCAGGGAAAACCGTTTGCGAACAGCTTTGTTTGCGCCGACGGCTAACCGACGCCGGGTGCGCCCGTTATCGCGCGCTGAGGGATTGCAGATTGCAGATTGTAAATGGCAGATTGTTTGGTGGATCGATCAAATAATCTAAAGTCAGAAAATCTGAAATCGAAAATCTAAACAAGGGTGGCACCACGAAGGCTTCGCCTCTCGTCCTTCACGGATGGGTGGCGTTTTTTGTTGAAAAAAGCATGAAGTACGGTTTTGAACAACGCTTGCTCGCGCCGGTCTACCGCACTGCCGTGCGGCTGCGCAATATGTACTGGCGTGTGACGCGCCCGAAGCTGATCGGTGTGCGCGTGCTGATCGTCGAGCATGACGCAGTGCTGCTGGTACGGCACCGCGCGGGGCGACGACCATGGTCGCTGCCGGGCGGCGGTGTTAAGCGTGGCGAGCGGTGGTGGTAGCGGCTGCGCGGGAGGCGCGCGAGGAAACCGGTGTCGAGGTGGAGATTGCGTATTTGCATGGCGTGTTCGACCATTTTCATCACAACACGACGAACTGTATCACGACGTTTGTTGCTGCGCCGCGCAATCCGCCGCACATTCGCTTTTCGCTGGAAATTGCCGAGGCGCGCTACTTTCCGCTCGACGCGCTGCCGGATGGGCTAGAACATGGTTCGCGCCAACGCGTCGAAGAGTATATCGCCGGGCAGCGGGGCGTCACCGGCATGTGGTGGGAAGATGACGAGGACGAGTGAGCGGACGCATATCTTTGTTTTTACAGGAGCTAAACATGGCAATCTATACACCCATTCTTGCTACGCTCGGCTACGTCATGTCGCCTGACGGGCAATCGGTGTTGATGATTCACCGCAACGCGCGGCCAGACGATCAGCACTTTGGCAAATACAACGGACTGGGCGGCAAAGTCGAATCGAGCGAGGACGTCGCTACTGGCATTCGCCGCGAGATCCGTGAGGAAGCCGGTATTGAGGCCGAGGAGCTTGTCTTGCGCGGCACAATTAGCTGGCCGGGCTTCGGCAAGAACGACGAAGACTGGTTCGCATTTGTGTTTCGGATCGACCGCTGGAGTGGCACGCCGCTTACATCGAACCATGAAGGCACATTGGAGTGGGTGTCGCTCAATCGTTTGCACGAATTGAACCTGTGGGACAGTGACAAACTGTGGCTTGACATGGTGTTTGACCGCTCGGCGCGGATGTTTCACGGCGTTGCGCCGTACCAGAAGGGCAAGCTCGTTTCGTGGAACTACACGCTCATGTAGCCATGATCTACGCGGAGGCGGCTGATGGATATACTAATTATGCTTGCAATCGGCGTATTGATTGTCCTAGCCGCGATCATCGCATTGGTCATGCTGCGGCGCAGTTGGGGCGATTTTCCGAGTCGTAGCAGCTTGCCGACGACACCTCCTTCGCAGCCATCACCTGGCAGCATGCTGAACAATAGCCTTTTTGATATGCCTGAGCCAACGAATTTTGACGATGTGCCGAGTGGCGCTGCGGGCGGGCTGGTGTTGATCACAAACCCGCATATCCGCCGCGCAGCCGAGCAGGCGTTGCGACAAAACGACCAGGCGGCGCGCTACTTCACGCGCGATGGCGAGCAGATTTACTTCAACGCCGACGCGATTGCCGATCCACAGGAGCGACAGACCGCCTACCGCGTGATGCAGCGTCTCGGCACCGATGAGCGAATCGACCTGCGCGATATTCAGCAGGTGTTACAGATTATACGACGACAGTAACCGAGGAGAAAAGCCATGCTCGATATTAAGCTCATCCGTGAGCAACCGGACTTTGTGAAAGAACAGCTTGGGCGCGCTGGCGTCGATCCAGCGCAGATCGACAGCGTGCTCGAGTTCGATGAGCAACGCCGCACGCTGCTGCGCGAGGTCGAAGCGCTCAAGGCGACCCGCAACACCGTTTCGAAAGAGATTGGCAAGATGAAGGATGCCGCCGAGCGCAACGCCAGAATTGTCGAGATGCGCGGCGTGGGCGACCGAATTGCGGAACTTGACCGCGAAGTCGCCACGGTGGAGGAGCAGCAGCGCATGGCCCTGTTGGAGCTACGCAACCTGCCGCAGCCCGATGTCCCGGACGGCCCCGACGAAGATTTCAACGTCGTCATCTACCAGGAAGGCGAGCCGCGCACGTTTGATTTCGAGCCGAAGCCGCACTGGGAACTTGGCGAAGCGCTGGGCATTATCGATTTCGAACGCGGCGTGAAGCTGTCCGGCTCGCGCTTTTACGTCATGAAAGGGCTGGGCGCCAAGCTTCAGCGCGCCCTGATCCAATGGTTGCTCGACCTGCATGGCAAGCAGGGCTACACTGAAGTATATACACCGTTCGTTGTCAAAGAGGAAACGGTATGGGCATCGGGCCAGTTGCCAAAGTTCCGCGATAATCTGTACCATGACGTCGAAGATGACCTGTGGCTGGTGCCGACCGCTGAGGTGCCGGTGACGAGCCTGCACCGCGACGAGATTCTGGAGGCGACGCAACTGCCAATCCATTACTGTGCCTACACGCCGTGCTTCCGTCGCGAAAAGATGAGCGCCGGGCGCGATGTGCGCGGCATCAAGCGCGGCCACCAGTTCGACAAGGTCGAGATGTACAAGTTTGTTGCGCCGGAAACCAGCTACGACGAGCTTGAGCGGCTGCGTGCCGACGCCGAAGATACATGCCGAAAGCTTGGCATTCCGTTCCGCACCAAGCTGCTCTGCACCGGCGATCTTGGCTTTGCCGCGACCAAGACCTACGACGCCGAACTGTGGGCACCCGGCCAGAACGAATGGCTGGAGGTCAGCTCGTGCTCGAACGTCGAGGCGTTCCAGGCCCGCCGCGCCAACATCCGCTACCGGCCAGAGCCGGGCGCGAAGCCAGAGTTCGTCCACACGCTCAACGGTTCGGGATTGGGCGTGCCGCGCACCATGATCGCGATCATGGAGAATTATCAGCAGGCTGACGGCAGCATTGTGGTGCCGGATGTGCTCCAACCGTACATGGGCGGAGTTGACGTAATAGCGTGAGCGCGAACGGGTGAGTGCGTGCGATTATGGCACCTGCTCGCCCAATCGCGAGTTCAAGGCATATGAGCGTAGATGAAAAACTAGAGCGCGGCTTTGAGCGGCTGGCACAGGCCGAGGGCAACCGCGACATGCTGGGCGCGGCGCTGCTGGCGATTCACGGTGCGCTGGAAGATCATCTGCGCATCATTCTTGCCGAGAGCGCCACGCTGAGCGACGAAGATCGTGTCGCATTGGAACGGCGCGATGCTGGTTGGGCGACACTGACGCGGCTGGCGCAGCAGCATGCCAATCTGCGGCCCGAGCACCGCCGCGCGATCTTGCAGATCAACGATCTGCGGCAGGCGTTTGCGCATGGCGAGGAGTTCGGCGGCAGCTACAATGTGCTGGTGCGCTACGGTCATCTGGTCGAGGCGCTGTGTAACCGGCGCGGCCTGCTCGACAGCGTGCTGCACAATCATGAGCGGCGCGCCGCTGCATTGGCCAACCCGACTGGCTGGCGACGGCTGCCGCAGTTCTGGCGCGACACCATCCGCAGTTTAGTGATCATCGGCGTGGTGCTGGCGATACTGTTTGTGATTGGGCGGGCGCTGTACGCGCGCGTTGACGCCGATTTATCAAGATTAGTCGGCTCGCTTGGCGTCGCGCCGACGGTTGTTGCTCAGCCGACGCTCAGCGTGCCGTCACCAACGCCGGCCCGCCGGGCGCGGATCGTGCGGCTTGGCGATGTGACCGGCTGGCTCCACGAGCAGCCGAATTTCGACAGCGCCACGCTGCCATACCCAATCCGCGAGGGCGTGCGCGTCACCGTGCTCGATCAGCAGCAGACGGTTGACGGCGTAGCATGGCAGTATGTGTCAGTCGGTGGCTATGAAGGCTGGGTGCCGTTGAATAATCTTGAGTTAGATACGCCATGATTAGACTATTTACGATTGACGATGCGCTATGTATGTAGCTAGCCTACATTGTTTGTAAACGCACCTGAATTTCTACATTGATGACTCTTGCGCGAACACGATGTTCGCCATGCCCAGTTTCGATCTTGATTCTCATAGAAGCGCTATAATATATGATCAACAAAGATAGCTGTTTAGCGCACTAGTGGCAGAAGGCAGGGGTCATGAGCTATCAACCGATTGATAATTATGGAATTGTAGGCAACATGCGGACGGTGGCGTTGGTTGGCATCAATGGTTCGATTGACTGGTTGTGTTTCCCTCGCTTCGACTCACCAAGTGTTTTTGGTGCCATTCTCGACGATGCAAAAGGTGGCCGGTTTCAAATCAGCCCGGCTTGTGAAGATGTACAACACAAGCAATTTTACTGGCCCGAAACAAACGTGCTCGTCACTCGTTTTCTCTCGCATGATGGTGTCGGAGAAGTCACTGACTACATGCCTGTTGGACCAGTCCGTGATCAGCGCGACCATCTGTTGATTCGCCGCGTCTCAGTCGCGCGTGGCAGCATGCCATTTCGCATGATCTGCGCGCCAGCCTTTGATTATGCTCGTACCCCGCACAAAACCGTACTCACCAATGAGGGCGTGGCCTTCCACTCATCTCAATTGAGTCTTGGCCTGGCGACTGTGTTGCCGTTGCAGCAGCATGAGAACGGCGTCATAGCGGAGTGGACGCTGGAAGAAGGGCAGACTGCGATCTTTGTGCTACGGGCCATTGCTGCGGATGAAGCAAGTAGCATGACCGTTTCGAATGAGGAAGCAGATGCATTGTTCAAGCAAACAGTTGCCTACTGGCGTCATTGGATTGGCAAATGTACCTATACTGGACGCTGGCGCGAGATGGTGTATCGTTCGGCACTGGTGCTCAAGCTGCTAACATACCAACCAACTGGCGCAATCGTCGCCGCACCGACGTGCAGTCTGCCGGAAAGCATCGGGGCTGGCCGCAATTGGGACTACCGTTATACTTGGATTCGTGATGCTGCCTTCACGCTCTATGCGCTCTTACGAATCGGCTTTACCGAGGAAGCTGCGCAATTCATGGAGTGGTTGAATTCCCGCTGCCATGATTTTGACGAGGAAAATGGTTTACAACTGATGTACGGCATTGATGGCCGCCATGAATTACCGGAGGAGACACTCCACCATCTAGAAGGTTACCGTGGATCAAGTCCGGTGCGGATCGGCAACGGTGCTTATCAGCAGATGCAGATCGACATTTATGGCGAACTCATGGATTCGGTTTATCTGTTCAACAAGTACGGCACGCCCATTTCGTACGATTTGTGGACCCATCTTCGCGATCAGATCAATTGGGTTTGCAAGAATTGGCAGCGTACCGATCATGGGATTTGGGAAGTGCGGGGCGAGAAGCAGCACTTCGTCTATTCCAAGCTCATGTGTTGGGTGGCGGTTGATCGCGGCTTGCGCCTGGCCGACAAACGTTCATTTCCCGCCGATCGTGATCGCTGGATCAAAGTGCGCGATCAGATTTACGAAGATATTATGAAGAATGGTTGGAGCGAGGACCGCCGGGCATTTGTACAGGCATATCACAGTGAGGCGTTGGATGCGGCTAATCTATTGATGCCGCTCGTATTCTTTGTTTCGCCAAATGATCCGCGCATGATCCAGACACTTGCGGCAGTCAATCGTGCGCCGCAGAAGGGGGGCCTCGTTTCCGACAGCCTCGTCTATCGCTACAATCTTGCACATACCAGGGATGGCTTGGATGGCGAGGAAGGCACGTTCAGCATCTGCACATTCTGGCTGGTGGAGGCGATGACGCGCGCCGGGCGGAGCGACCGTGGGCAACTTGAGAAGGCGCGGCTGATGTTCGAGCAAATGCTTGGTTATGCGAACCACCTTGGGCTGTATGCCGAGGAGATTGGGCCAAGCGGCGAGGCGCTTGGAAACTTCCCACAAGCGTTCACGCATCTTTCATTGATCAGTGCGGCATTCAACCTCGACCGGACGCTCGGCAGGAGAGATTAAGGCAAATAAAGAACAAAGAACAATGTACTGGTGTACACGTATGTATTCTTTGTTCTCTAACAGTTGTTCTCACTTTCCCCACACAATCTCGCCTTCGAGCATGGTCACATCAGCCTTCACGCTGTGCAGTTCAGATGGATCGATCTTACCGGGATCGACATTGAGCACCGCCAGATCGGCCAGCATGCCGGCCTTGAGTACGCCCTGCCGGTGATCTTCGCCCGCTGCGCATGCCGCGCCCGCAGTGAAGCCGTGAATCGCCTCGTCCAGGCTCAGCCGCTGCTCTGGATACCAGCCGCCATCTGGATAGCCGTTAGGCCGCTGGCGGGTCACCGCCGCGTGGATGCTCAGCCATGGATTGAGCGCTTCGACCGGCGCGTCCGAGCCAAACGCCAGCACCGCGCCGGTATCTTTAATCGTTCGCCATGCGTATGCTAAAGCGCAGCGCGACCCCCACAGTTGCTCAGCCATGTCCATGTCGGCAGTCGCATGGATGGGCTGCATCGAAGCGATAACGCCAAGCTGTGCCAGGCGCGGCACATCCCGACTGTCGAGCACCTGTACATGCTCGATCCGATTCGGTAACTGGGGCCGTCAGGCGAAGCTCCGTGCGCCTGCTGCGCTGCCTCAATGGCATTGAGCACCCGTCGATTCGCCGCGTCGCCAATCGCATGGATAATCACCGAAATGCCGTTGTTGATCGCGCGGTTGACTGCTTCGTTCAGTTCGGCGGTTGGCATGGTCGCAATGCCGAAGTGTCCGCGCCCGCGATACGGCGCGAGCATCTCGGCGGTCTCCGAGCCGAGCGAACCATCGGCGAACATCTTCACGCCGCCGAGCTTGATCCAGTGATCGCCCAGGCCGCTGCGCAGCCCCAGCTTGATCGCGTCGTCCAAATAATCCAGATCGAGATGCACCAGGCAGCGCAGCGATAATTGGTTTCGCGCCCGCAGCTTCTGTAAGTCGCTCAGCGCCAGCGCGCCGTCGCCAGGTTGCAGGCCGGGAGGAATTTGCATGCCGACCATGCCGTAGGAATGCGCTTCGGCAATCGCGTCGCGCACGGCTTGCAGCCGTTCCTCTTCAGTTGGCTCTGGAATGCAGTGCCGCACCAGGTCAATCGCGCTTTCGAACAGCATGCCGGTCGCATTGCCCGCCTCGCGCTGAATGCGCCCGCCTGCCGGATCGGGCGTGTCGTCGTCGATGCCAGCCAGTTCCAGCGCGCGGCTGTTCACCCATGCCGAGTGACCGTCTTTGCGCGTCAGCAGCACCGGCTTGTCAGGAATGCGCGTGTCGAGGTCGGCAGCACGCGGCCAGCGGTCGCCCCAGTAGGTGTGGTCCCAGCCGCTGCCCTGCACCCATGCGCCCTTAGGCAGCCGAGCCGCCGCATCCACAACCCGCTGAATCGCTGCGTTGTAGTCGGTTACATCGTTGAGTTGGACATTGCGCCGCCCGAGCGCGTACCAGATCAGGTGAATATGTGCATCGGTCAGCGCGGGAATCACTGCGCGCCCGTTCAGGTCGATCGCTTCGGCCTGCCCGCGCATGGCGGCGTGGACGCGGCCCTCGCTACCGACAACCACCACGCGCCCGTCGCGCACACCAATCGCTCGCGCGCGTGGTTGCGCCGGGTCCATGGTGTAAATCGTCCCATTATAGAATATGTATTCTGACATAGGCGCGCTCCATTGGGAAGTAAGCAGAATAATGCTGATAGCTTAGGGGAGAGTACAGCAGTTGTCAACTGATATGAGATGATCGATAAGCACGCTCATTTACAGCAAGTGCCGCAGTTCCGGCAGGTATTTTTCGAGCGAACCTGTGTTCACTACGACGACGCGCTCGCCCGGTCGAATCATGCCCTGTTCCGCCAAAGGCTCCAATGCTGCCAGGCATGCCGCGCCTTCCGGGCATACCCACCAATGTTTGTCATGCCAGACGTTTTGCAACGCCGCAGCAGTGTCAGCTTCTTCGACGGCCAACGCGCAGCCGCCGCTCGCGCGGATGATGTCGAGCACCTTGAAGTGGCCGACGCCACCCGGCACGTTTAGCCCAACTGCCAGCGTTTTTCCTGCACTTACCGCTGTGGTGTCCGCCGCGCCGCTCTGCCATGCCTCGACAATTGGCGGCGTCTCCGCTGATTGCACGCAGATCATGCGCGGGCGCTCTGAGCCGATGACGCCTAACGTCTCTAGTTCATCAAATGCCTTCCACATGCCCAGCACGCCGGTTCCGCCGCCGGTCGGGTACACGATTACGTCCGGCACCTGCCATTCGGTTGTGCCTGGCAGTGGTTCGGCAAGTTCAAGCCCCAGCGTCTTTTTGCCCTCAATGCGCCAGCCCGGCTCCTGAAACGTGGCGACGTTGAAGTAGCCCTGCGGCAGGTACTTTTCGCGCATGAGCGCGCCTGCCTCGCGAATTGTGCCTTTGACAAGCTCAAGCGTGATCTGCGAACTGCGCAGCGACATAGCGGCAATGCGGCCCTGGATTGGCATGGGCGTGTCGTCCGGCATGATCACGGCTGCATCCAGCCCGCCTGCCAGCGCATACTCCACCAGCGAATCGCCGGCGTTGCCCTGAGTCGGAATGACCAATTTCTTGAGACCGAAGCGCCGCGCCATGGCGACGGTCATCGCCATGCCCCGGTCCTTGAACGACTGCGTTGGGTTCGCGCCGTAGCCCGGCTCGGCCTTGCCTTCGTCCTTGATCTGGAGCGTGAAACCGAGCGAGCGCGCCAGCGGATGATCGGAATAGTCGCGTAGCGGCGTGTGGCCTTCGCCAAGCGGGACGATATATGTGCGATCCTCTGGATTATCGATGTCGAGGGCCAGCAGCGCGCCGAAGCGCCACATGTCGTGTCGTTCAGGGTGGTACCAGCCGAAGTTGGGCTTGTCGTGCGCGAGGCGTTCGAGATCCAGAATGATTTCGACCGGTTTGCCATCCACTGGATCGAGATTCATTAACTTGTCGATTGGGTATTCGACATCGGATTTTGTGCCGCGCAGGTGATCGGCATAAGTCATGATAAATCCTCTCGTTATTAACTATACTGCTGGGCACGCATCCGGCATGCCCAGCTTCTCACATGGTACTTTCACGATTGCACCGTCGTCTGGTCCGCTGAACGCGCCGTTTACCGCAATGTACAGATCGCCAGTGCGGGAAAAGGCCATCGCCGTCGGGTAGTTGAGCCGGTTGAGCACAACTGCTTTCGCGCCATCGCGTCCAATCCGCAGCAGCCGACCGGCATTCGGCGCGTAGGGATTGTTGGGCTGCCGTCCGTCGCTGAATTCAAGCACGTACATGGTACCGGTAGCATCAAAGCGCACCGCAATAGGCATGTTTAAATTGTTCATGCTGAGCGCAGCATGGTCGCCTGAGTCGATCGTCCAGATTTCGCCACTGCCGGGCGTGTGCGGGCGGCGGCTAAACATAGTGACGTACAGCTTGCCATCTGGCCCAAACCCCATGCCGGTCATGGGCGGCTTGTTCGGCAGTTCCGCAACGATGCGAATCGGGCCATCGGGTGTCACGCTCATCACGCGCCCGGAAGCTCCGTCAGCGACGTACAACACGCTGCCATCTGGCGCAGCAACCATCGCATCCGGGTTAGACGGAGGCCCGGCGCTAATCATTTGCTCAGCCATTGGCACGGTGCCTTCGGCGAAGCGCCGTAGATTGGCAACCGGTTGTGGCGGCACGCCCGGCTGCACGCGCAGCACCATGCGCGATAACTGGTCATCGTACCCTTCACCAATCAGAACGTACAGCCTGCCGCCGATGAAAGCGACATCCGCCGCCCCTGTATCGCCAGCTTCGACGTAGTTTGTATACGGCAGATTATCGAGGATGGTGGTCACGTGCCCATCCGGAGCAATGCGGACGACCCGGCTGCTATGATTGATCTGCGGCGAAACGTTGCTCGTCGCGCCGGGTGCGAGCGCGCCGGTCTCAGCGACGAACAGATTGCCCGCCGCATCGAATGCCATGCCGCGCGGCTGGCTCAGCCCGGCTGCAAACGGCTCGACAATTGAACGCGGTGCGCATGACGACAGCAGTGCTCCAGCGAGCAACGCGAGCAGAAGTAAACAGCGTTTGTGCGTCCACGGAATGTTCTTCATGATAAGCGCAGCTCAGCGTCCAAAAATGATCAATCCAGCAAATCCTATATAAAGCGCAACAATCAACCCACCGCCCCAACGCGTGAGCGCCCCCCGCCAACCGAGCAGCACCAGCGTGATCACAGTCATACCCAGCAGCCACCAGATCGCAATAATCGATTGAGATGAGATTGAAAGTTGCCCCAACAACAATATTGGTAGACAGATACCTGCCAGCGCGTTAAGTGTATTGCTATTCAGTGCTTCGCTGACCACGGCAGCGCCGCGCCCGTGCAAGGCGAGGCGAATCGCCGCCAGCAAATTCGGAATTCCCGTTAAGGTGGCGAGGATGAAAGTTCCAACAACAATGTGTGGCAATCCCCAAGATCTGTGCCAGAACAACTGACGACTGCACCATGCCGAAGCTTGCGCCCACAATTGACGCTAACGCCGGAACTAATGCGAGCGCATCAGTTAATGATGCGTGTGGCGCGGGCTGATCTTTCCGCGCGTCTTTGTGCATGCGCCCGACTGCCGCGCTGAAAAATTGCTCCAGCGGGCCAGGAAGATGAAGGTGCTGCACTTGCGGTGGTCGCAGCCCCGACAGCACGACATATGGTATCAGCAGGACGCCACTGAGCACAATGCTCCAGATTGGCGAGATAACACCAAGAATTAAACCTGTGATAATCGCCGTCACCAGCAGCGCAACGCCGCCATTGAACAACAGGCTTTGACGCCCAATGTGGATTTGGCCTGCGACGACGGCGCTGATCCCAAGCAAGGCGGCAAGATTGAAAATATTCGATCCTAACACGACCCCAACGCTAAGGTCATGGTGGCCGCCCATTAGCGCCGTGATTGCCGATGATATCTCCGGCGAATCGGCCCCAAGTGCGGTGATAATGCCGAGTAACCCTTCCGAGATATGCAGCCGCGCGCCAATTTTATCCAGGCTATCGGCTAGAACAAAGCTCGACACGATGCTTAACGCCAAACTAAAACAGAAAATAGCAACAGCACCCCAGAACGACAAGGACAAAGACACTCATGGCCTCCTGACATGCTTTGTGCTATTGAAATCCTATCTCACCCAGTGCCGTGCTCCACAGTCACCTGCTGCCGCGCCTCGATTGGCACGCCCTCTGGCGACGTGACGCTGAGCCGCAGCGTGTACGTGCCGGGCGGCAGGTCGGCGGTTGGCCAGATGCCCAGCAGCCCGTCGCTCTCGGTGCCCTGCGTGATCGGCTGCCATGTGCTTGGTTCAGCGCCTTCGCCGAACTCCAGCGTATATGGCCCGTGCGCCATGCCGCGCACCAGCGTCTGCGTTGTGGTGATCGTCGCGTTCGCTGTTGGCTCTGCAATCCGCGCTAATGTTGTATCGGCGGTGGGCGGCGGCGGGGGGCAGCGCTCGGTCGGCGGTTGAGGCTGGCCGGTACTCGCAGCCCAGTTCTGAGATTCTGGCGGATAAATCACGAAGCGCTTCTCACGCACCTGATCTTTGGGCGTGTACGAAGCCGCCAGACATGATCCATCGCCGCCAACCTTAACAGTGACGACCTGCACGTCGCTGTTCTTCGGCTCAGTTCCAGCGATGAAGTCCTCCTTCACCTGACTGGGGCAGCCGGGGTCGGCCACGACACCGGTATCTTTGCAGACTGACGCTTCCACAATGCCGTCTGGCGGCGCGAACTCTCGCACCGGCCGATCCTGATTATACACGTTCATAATGTCGCGCCAGATCACGCCCGCGCCATTTACGCCCGCAATCTCCTGCATGGGTGAGTTGTCGCTGTTGCCAACCCACACGCCCACGGTGATGTCGGGCGTGTAGCCGACCGCCCATGCGTCGCGCCACTCGTTCGAGGTGCCGGTCTTGACCGCTGCCGGTCGGTCGGGCAGTTCCATGACGTTGCCGGGGCCAAACATGTATTGCCGGGCAATGTTGTCGCTCAGAATGCTGGTGATTAGGTACGCAAGCTGCTGTCCATGCGCGCCAAGCACCTGCCTGCCGTCGTTTGGGGTGGACTGCTCCAGAATCTCGCCGCGCCCGTTGGTGACGCGCAAAATGCTGACCGGTGGCCGTTCGCGCCCGCCGTTCGCGAATGTGCTGTACACATTCGTCAGATCGAGAAGCTTGACCTCGCCCGCGCCGAGCGCGAGCGCCAGCCCGTAGCGTGATGGGTCGTTCAGCGTTGTGATGCCCATGGCGTGCGCGAGGTTGACGAAGTTATCGACGCCCGCGAACTGAATCGCTTTGACTGCCGGAATATTGAGTGAATTCGACAGCGCCATGCGGACGCTCTGCGGCCCATGCCAGCTGTTGTCGTAGTTCTGTGGATGGTAAACTTGTCCATCGGGGAGTTTGAAATCGGTCGGCACGTCCCAGATTACCGTCGCTGGCGTCCAGCCATGCTGCATCGCCGCGGCATATACGATCGGCTTGAGCGCCGAGCCAGGCTGGCGCGGCGCTATCGCGACGTTGACCTGCCCGTCGATGGACGGGTCGTTGAAGTTCGCGCTGCCGACCATGGCCAGTACCTCGTTGTGCGGCGACAAGATCACCACTGCCGCGTTTGACGCATTGCGCGGGCGTAGCTCGGCGATGCGCTGCTGCACGACCCGCTGCGCTTCGGCCTGCCAGTACGGGTCGAGCGACGTGACCACCTTCAGGCCACCTTTGTACAGCAGGTCCGGTCCGTAACGCTGCTCCAGCAGGTCGCGCACGTAGTTGACGAAGTGCGGCGCGACGGTGCTGGCAGACTGCGGCGCGAACTGGAGCGGCGTCTTATAAATCGTGTTGGCCTGGGCGGTGGACAGGTAGCCGAACTTGACCATGAGGTCCAGCGTGACGCGCTGGCGCGCCTTGGCCGCCTCAAGGTTAGTCAGCGGGTTGAGCACTGTGGGTGACTGTGGTAACCCGGCCAGCAGTGTGGCCTCGGCGTCGTTCAATTCGATGGCCGATTTGCCGAAGTAGGCTTGCGCAGCCGCCTCAACGCCATACGCCTGGTTGCCGTAGTACACCTGATTCAGGTACATGCTCAGGATCTGATCTTTCAGGAATCTCGTTCGAGACCCGGTAGGCCAGGTACGCCTCGCGCAGCTTGCGCTCGAACGACATGCTGGTGCGCTCCTCGGGCGACAAGAGCACGTTGCGCACCAACTGCTGCGTGATGGTGGACGCGCCGCTGACGACCTCCTGCGCCTGATAATTTTGCAGTAGCGCCCGCACAATGCCGCGCAGATCGACGCCCGGGTTCTGGTAAAAATTGGCGTCCTCGACTGCAATCGTCGCGTTTTTGAGCGATTGTGGGATCTGATTGAACGGCACAATAATGCGCCGCCCGCCCTGCGGATCGACAAGCTCAAACAGCAGCGTTTGGCCGTCACGGGCATAAATGCGGGTGGTCTCGCCGGCCGCCGGTCGATCGTGCTGGCGTCGGGCATGCCAGCGAACACATCCTGAAGGTAGAATGTGTAGACGAGCAACGCGGCGAGCAGCGCAAGCTCGGCGAATAGCAGCGCGAGTTTCACGAAGGCCAGGAACAGCCGCCAGAAAAAAGCAAGTGTCTTGACTGCAAATGATTGGGAAGCGCCGAACTGATTGAAGTTGCCATGTACCATAACGGTTTACGTAACCCAGGATAGTGAAGATTGTGGGCAGTATAGCACACTCATGCGTATACGTGCTGCACTGATTATGCGCCTGAAAATATAGCCTGGTGCTGAAGGAACGCTGTGAGGTGACCCGCTACCCGTGTCCATAATTGTGCAGTGTAGCACCCAAGCAATTCGCCAAACAGAACGCCGAACACGCTACCAACTGTGTGAAGCCCTATCCAAATCAGCCGGGTGTTGACAAACTCATGACGACGATCGAACATGGTAGTCACCTTTGAAGACGATGCGTTGACGTGTACCATGAACATCGCATGTTTTAGGTAAAAAGATACGCCAAACACAAAAACCACCGAGCATGACGCTCGGTGGGCTTTATGATCCTGGTTCGTAATGTGTTACGTCGCCACTTCGTTATTGCAACTTAAGGCATTGGCACGTAATCAACGACAAAAGATTCCTGCAGCACGCCGAGCTGCCGGAGCAGTGCCCCGAATTGTGCATGGGCCGGATGCGGCAGATAGGCATCGCGTGATTGCGCATTGTCAAACGTGAGCAGGTACACATGTGTGAAGCCGAGGTTCTTGCCTTCCGGGCTGTTGTTGACGCCATGCTCAAATGAGCGGATGCCTGGAATTTGCTCCTGCAGCGCGCGAAACGCGTCGGTGACCTGCTGAATCTCTTCGTCGGTCGCGCCGTCTTTGTATTTGAAGATGACGATGTGGCGGAGTGAAGATAAATCAGAAGACATAGAAATTTCCCTTGCTCACTAAAATTATGTAGTATGAATGCGATGAGGGTAGCACGGGATGAGGATTGGTGCAAGCAGGTCATATGTATCGTTATCATTTTAAGCCGAGCGATTTTTCATGCAACATAATGCAGAGATGATCTTGGATGATTTGAACTGGCATGACATTTCAGCAAAATAGCAAAAGCCCACCAAGCATTATGCTCGGTGGGCTTTGTGTATCATTGTTTGCAGCGCTTTACGCAGCAACTTCTTTGGCTTCGGCCTCCAAAATTTCGCGGAGGAAGTAACCAGTGTACGACTCTGGCACCGCGGCGACCTGCTCCGGCGTGCCGCTTGCTACCACGTACCCGCCGCCGTCGCCGCCCTCTGGTCCCATGTCGACGATCCAATCAGCCGTTTTGATCACGTCGAGATTGTGCTCGATCACGACCACCGTGTTGCCGGCATCGACCAAACGATGGAGCACGGCGAGCAGCCGCTGCACGTCCGCGAAATGCAAGCCGGTGGTCGGCTCGTCCAGAATGTAAACCGTGCGTCCGGTTGCCACGCGCGCCAACTCTTTCGCCAGTTTGACGCGCTGCGCCTCACCGCCCGACAGCGTCGTCGCCGGTTGACCGAGCGCGATGTAGTCCAGACCAACATCATGCAAGGTCTTCAGAATGCGTTTGATACGCGGCACGTTGTCGAAGAACTCCAGCGCGGTCTGTACGTCCATCTCCAGCACATCGGCGATGCTCTTGCCCTTGTACTTGACTTGCAGCGTCTCGCGGTTGTAGCGCTTGCCCTTACACACATCGCAACGCACCCACACATCTGCCAGAAACTGCATGTCGATTCGCTTCTCGCCGTTGCCCTCGCACGCCTCGCAGCGCCCGCCCTTCAGATTGAAGGAGAAGCGCCCCGGCTGGTAGCCACGCAGCTTAGCTTCCGGCGTCTTGGCGAACAGGTCGCGGATCAGATCGAACAGCTTGACATACGTCGCTGGATTGGAGCGCGGTGTGCGGCCGATCGGCTGCTGGTCGATGTCGATTACCTTGTCGAGATGCTCTAGTCCGTTCAGCGTGGCATACGGACCCGGTTTGAGTTGCGCTTTGTTGAGCCGATTAGCGAGCGCCGGATACAACGTTTCGGTAATTAGCGACGACTTGCCTGAGCCGGACACGCCAGTGATGCACACAAACGTGCCGAGCGGCATATGTGCCGAGACGTTGCGCAGGTTGTTATGGGTTGCGCCATGTATCTCCAGCCATTGCTGCTCGGTTATCTCAGCCAGTGGCATCTCGGCTTCTTTCTTCTTCCTGGCGCTCTTTTTGGTCGGCAGCCTCACCGCCTTCACGGCATTGCTGCCAACCAGCAGTGGCTCGCGGCGTTTTTCCGGCACGGCAATAACCAGATCGCCAGCCAAATACTGGCCAGTCAGCGACTCAGGCACCCGCTCGACCATGGCAGGCGAGCCAGCTGCCACAACTGCGCCGCCCTTTACGCCCGCGCCCGGCCCGAAGTCGATCAGGTAGTCGGCGGCTTGCATGGTTTCAAGGTCATGCTCGACCACGATCACCGTGTTGCCGAGATCGCGTAGATGCAGCAGCGTGTTCAGCAGCTTGCGGTTGTCGCGCTGGTGGAGGCCGATGCTCGGCTCGTCCAGAATGTACATGACGCCAACCAGACCGGAGCCGATCTGTGAGGCCAGCCGGATGCGTTGGGCTTCGCCACCGGACAGCGTTGGCGCGGCACGATCCATGGTCAGGTAGTGCAAGCCGACGTTGAGCAGAAAGCCCAGCCGCTCGCGAATCTCCTTCAGCACGTCCTGCACAATTTCAAGCTGGTACGCAGTCAGGCGCGGCTGCTGCTTGGCATGGCCGTTGACGACATACAGGCTGCCGTTGAGATCCGGGCGCGCTTCGGCTGCTTTCAGCCGTGCCTGTCCATTGACGACGTAGCCGTTGCTGTAGTCATCATGCGGTGTAGTGGCGGCAATCGGCTGCTCCACTTCACTAAGCGACTGCGCCCATTCGTGTGCTTCGGCGACATTCAGCGCGCACACGTCCTTGATGCTCCGCTCGCCTACCGTAACGGCCAGGCTCTCAGGTCGCAGCCGCGCGCCCGCGCAGGCCGGACATGGCTGCTCACTCATGTAGCCAGCGTAATACTCACGGATCGAGTCGCTGCCAGTTTGGTGAAAGCGGCGGCTGATCTCCTTTGAGAGACCTTCCCACGGGCGCATATATTCGCCACGCGAGCCCGAGTGCGAGTCGTTCCACACAAAGCGGATGCGCTCCCGCCCGCTGCCAAAGATAATCACGTTGTGGGCCTGCTCACTCAGTTGGCTCCATGGTGTGTCGAGATCAAAACCGTAGTGCGCGCCGATGGCTTGAAGGCAGCGATAAGCCCAGGAATCTTTTTTCTTGCGCATCTCGCCCCAATATGGGATTGCGCCCTCATGGAGTGTCAGGTCGGTGTTTGGTACGAGCAGCTGTGGATCGACCTCCAGCCGTGTGCCGAGACCGCTGCATTCCGGACATGCGCCCTGTGGATTGTTGAACGAGAACATCTGCGGCGACAATTCAGGGAATGAAATGCCACAATTCGTGCAGGTATTTTCCTCGCTCATCAACCATTCGTCGGGGCCAATCGGCGGTTCGCGGTCGCCAGTCTCACCTTCATCCTGCTGGCTCGCTGCTGACTGCTGACTGCCGGCTGCCGGCTGGATACTAATCAGCACTGTGCCGCTACTTAACCGCAGCGCCTGCTCGATGCTGTCGGTCAGCCGCGTCACATATGCATCCCACTCGCTCTGTTCGCCCGCCTGCGCTTTCCCAATCGCTCCCTCACCCCCGGCCCCTCTTTCTGAGGGAGAGGGCAGGTGCGGCAGCACCGGAGTGAGGGAGTCATCGCGTTCCGGCGTCGCCAGCCGGTCGACCACAACCTCGATGGAGTGTTTCACTTTCTTGTTGAGTTTGATGTCCTGATCAAGGCCCATGATCTCGCCGTCCACCCGCACGCGCGAGAAGCCTTCTGCCTTGGCATCGGCAAAAACGTCCTTATACTCACCTTTGCGCTGCGAAACCAGCGGCGCGAGCACCATGAAGCGTGTGCCGGTTGGCAGCGTTAGCACGCGGTTGACCATCTGCTCAGCGCTCTGCGAGCCGATCTCGCGCCCGCACTGGTGGCAGTGCGGCGTGCCGATGCGAGCGTACAAGAGGCGTAGATAGTCGTAAATCTCGGTCACCGTTCCAACCGTCGAGCGGGGATTCTTGGAGGCGCTCTTCTGCTCGATCGCAATCGCGGGCGACAGGCCGCCGATGAAGTCGACCTTGGGCTTCTCCATCTGTCCAAGAAACTGGCGGGCGTAGGCCGATAAGGATTCGACATAACGGCGCTGTCCCTCGGCATACAGCGTATCGAACGCCAGCGACGACTTGCCCGAGCCGGACACGCCAGACAGCACGACGAGCTGATCACGCGGTATTTCAAGGTCGACATTCTTGAGATTGTGCTCGCGAGCGCCCTTGATGACGATCTTATTTTTCGTCATAATGTTTATTACTCTCAACAAGATAAAACGCCGCCTCTGCGCTGTGTGCGCGACAGTGCGGCGTCGTGATATTTGAACGGGTGTGCGATAAAGTATACCTCATGACCATATGTACGTCAAAGGATCTACGTTAGATCTTTGTTAGTGTTGCTGCTTGTTGCCTTCTGCCACGAGCCGCTGGATTGTGGCGGCATGCTCATCATAATGTTCCCATGTGTTGCCCGCGACGACTTCCAGCATGGACACTTCCGGGCGCGCTCTGGACTGTCCTTCGAGCAGATCCGCCCCGGTCATCTGCTGAATTGCAGTAAGCACTTGCTGATACATGCTATCAAAGTTTATGAGCACATCGGCAAGCGGCGTATCTTTGCTCTGGTTGTAAAACCAATCGTTGATTTCATCAACGCTGTTCAGTTGCGGCATCGGCTCGTCGCCCTCCACCGCCTGCGCGTACGGGCGGCCCTCGATATGCGAACGGAGCAGCACTCGCTCCCACGCTGTAATATGCGCCATAAGGTCTTGACCGACCAGCCGTTCTCTGCCGTCGGCGCGCTGAGTTGTTCGTTTGGAACCTGTTTAATTGTCTGAACAAGTGCGTTGTGCGAACTGCGAATCAGCTCGATAACATCGGTCTTGGTTTGTGGTGATTGCATAGTCATGGTCTTCTCCCCTCACTCTCTCAACAAAGCTTCAATCGCTTGTAACACGCGCTGCCAACGTTGGCGCATCCGCTCTCGCGCGTCTGCATCCGGAAGATGCTCCTGATAAAAACTGATGATCGTCTTTTTGCCGCTGGGAATGACACGCACCTGAATTGCAGAAGCTTCCGCCCAGCCGCTCGGTTGCCATGTCATCCGGACGTGACTACCGGAGTGGATCACCCGCACCTAGCTTGCTGCGCCATCGTTCGTCTGGTACTGCGTAGTGGTGGCAGGAAAGACCACAGAGCAGATGTCATCGTCCTACGCTCCTGCGGCCTTCTGCTTGAGGAACGCCACTGTTCGTTGCCATGCCAATGCAGCGGCCTCCGCATTGTATTCTGGTCGATCAGTTTCCATGAACCAGTGCTGCTGGTTTGGATATACATAGAATGCTGTTTCGCGCCCTGCCGCCTGCATGTCGGATTCCATCTTTTCGACGCCGTCTATCGGCTCCCACTCGTCGTTGGTGGCGAAATGGCCCTGATACGTCGTTCGTGCCGCCGCAAAGTCTGCCTCTCCGACACCATAGAACAGCACAGTTGCGTTGATGTCGTTCGGGGCCTGCGATGCCATGTCGATTGCCCATGCCGCGCCAAACGAGAAGCCAAGCACAGCCATGTTTGTGCCCTGTACTGCTTCATGTGATTTCAGAAAAGCTAATGCCGCTGTAGCGATTTCCTGCTCGGCAGCGGGAACGCGCTGTTTGAGGAGCGCCTCGGCTCCTTCGATAGTGGTGGCGTTTCTGCCTTGAAACAGATCTGGCGCGAAAGCGACAAAACCATCGCCTGCCAAACGGTCACAGAATGCGCGTACAAAGTCCGTCATGCCCCACCATGCGTGAAATACGAGCACGCCAGGACCGCTGCCCTGAGAGGGTGTCGCAAGATAGCCGTTAGATGGTCCTACACGTTCGTTACTCATAAGTTCTCCTTGCCATATTCGTGCCATGTTGGCTATGTTCGTTTATCTCTCAGCAATAAGCGGCCCAATCTGTAATAGGAGGTATTACCGCGAAAAGGTGACTTCGGCTGCGGTCACTGGCGTCGCAAACCACCTTAATGATTTATTATGATGCGCGATGATCTGTTCGGCGGTAAGTATCGATGAGTTCCATGTGCTATGCGCATCTGTGACGAGTGAAACATCATAGCCGAGGCTGGCTGCGCGACGGCAGGTCGTATCAACACACATTTCGGTTTGCATACCTGCAATAATAAGCTTTGTCACCCCACGAGCCGCGAGTTCCTGCTGGAGTGTTGTTTCATGAAATGAATCGGGCGTGCGTTTGTCAACGATCGGCTCATCCGTTCTGGGAGCAATCGCTGGATGAATATGCCAGCCCGATGTGCCCTCCGCAAGCGGCTCGCCGGGCGCTTCGCCATGTCGTACGTAGATCACCGGCACGCCTGCCGCGCGGGCTTGCGCGATAAGACCGCCAAGCGTTTGTAATAGTTTCTCGCCGTCATGAACTGGATATTCATCCGCGAACATGCCGTTTTGTACATCAATGATAAGCAGCGCGCTGTCAGTAGCCATGGGCAAACCTTTCAGGTGATACATGATGGCTTGTTCAATACCGCTTGAGTTTACCAGCAAATGCGGCTATAATCGCTCCTAATTGCGCACGCATTTTCTAAGGAACGACGAAGGACGATAGACGAAGGACTAAAGTTCAGTCGCCAATGGAAAATCGTCAATCCAAAATCGTAAATCGTAAATGAAATTGCCATGTACCACCCAACTACACGTGTGTTGACGACGCTTGAGCTCCTGCAAACGCATGGGCAGATGAGCGGCGCAGAGCTTGCGCGGCGGCTTGAGGTCAACACGCGCACCGTGCGGCACTACATCACCTTGTTGCAAGATATTGGTATTCCGGTTGAGGCTGAGCGCGGGCGGCATGGCGGCTACCGATTGCGGCCCGGTTTCAAGCTGCCGCCGCTCATGTTCAATGAAGACGAGGCGCTCGCCCTGACGTTGGGGTTGCTGACGGCCCAACGGCTTGGATTGGCGGCCACCGCTCCAGCCGTTGAAGGCGCGCTCGCCAAGGTCGAGCGCGTCATGCCGGACGCGCTGCGGGCGCGCATGGCGGCAGTGCAAGAAACGCTGATTATCAACGCATCATCGTTCTACGCCGCCCCAGCGAGCAGCGATGTGCTCACGTTCAGCGTCGCGGCCCAACGGCGGCAGCGCGTTACACTGTGTTACCAGGCATGGAGCAAAGAAGAAACTGAGCGCGTCATTGATCCATATGGTGTGGTGTTCTACGATGGGCGCTGGTTTGTGGTCGGCTACTGCCATCTGCGGGAAGCGTTGCGCATGTTCAGGCTGGATCGCGTCGTGAGCGTCGCAGTGTGTGATGAGCCGTTCGAGCGGCCTGATCAGTTCGATTGTTTGCAGTTTGTGGTGCAATCGCTGGTCACAGCACCGGGCGCATGGACGGTTGAGGTTGTGTTGGAGACGACCATGAATGAGGCTCGGGAGCGGGTGCCTGCCGCCATGGCGATGCTGGAGGAGCACGTCGACGGGGTGCTCCTGCGCTGCCATGCCCAAAACCTGCACTGGATCGCCTGCTTCCTGGTTAGTCTGGGCTGCCGGATGATTGTTCGGCAGCCGCTGGAGCTATGTGACGCGCTTCAGCAGTTGGGCGACGACATTGCTGCGACGATAGCGCATTCAACTGCCACGCTAAACGCATAGGCACACACTTACTTCTCCGATTGCATGCCCACTTCGCGGCGCGCGCTCATGTCCAGCGTGTGGTTCTGGCTCACCTGTGAGTACACCGTCTCGTATACGAGGTGCGGTTCGGCCTTGCCTTTTAGGTTCACCTTTCCGATTGGCCTGAGCGACCACATGGTGGCGTGCTGCCGCGTAAGTTCATCTACCAGATGATATGACACAACGATTTGCCCCGCTTCCGCGATGCCGTTGAGGCGGCTCGCCGTGTTGACTACATCGCCGATCAGTGTGTAGTCAAGGCGCTGCGCCGAGCCAATGTTGCCAACGATTGCGCTGCCATAGCTGATGCCGATGCCCATGCCAATGGTGAGCTTGAGTTCTGCCTGCCATGCCTGCTGTAATGTATAAAATGCACGCTGCATATCGACCGCAGCGGCCAAAGCGCGCTGCAAATCATCATGGTGCGCGATTGGAATACCAAATACGCCGATAATGCCGTCGCCCAGGAACTTGTCAATCGTGCCCTCATAGCGATACAGCACTTCGGTCATCGCATCGAAGTAGCGGTTGAGCACTTCGTTCACCAATCGGTGCGGCTTCATGCCTTCTGTCAGCGCCGTGTAGCCGCGCAAATCAGCGAACAGCACCACGACATCTCGCTCCACTGGCGCGCCGATGTCGCCGCCAGTAGCCAGTACCTGTTCTACCACCTGTGGTGATACGTAGCGCCGGAAAACGCTGCGAAGTTGCTCCTGGCGCTGCTGCTCAAGTTGCTTGATCGCGGTAATATCTTGCAGTACCGCCACGCGTCCTATTGGCTCGTCACGAGCACCGCGCACTGGCGCAATGCGCACATTGAACGTGTCGCCATTCGACAGCACTAATTCGTTTGGCTCATCGGTGCGATGTTCGTCCAGTGGCGCAATCAGCATCGCGAGCACGTCGGGGTTGGTCACAACGGTGTTGATGGGCCGTCCGAGAACGTCACCTATCTTCAAGCGCGTGGTCGCGGCCTGATTTGCCAGCAGGAGACGATTGTCGGGACTGATCAACAGGATCGGATCGGCAGCGCCATGAAGAACTGCGTCAAGCATGCTGCGCTCCGTCTCGATCTGTTGGTATAGTCGGGCATTCTCAAGCGCTACACCTATCTGCGTTGCCAGCGTGGTCAGTAGTTGCACATCATTCTGTCCGAAGGCATTGGCGTGTTCACTACTGACATCAAGCACGCCGAACAGCGTGCGAGCAGCAAAAATCGGCACAGCTAATTCAGAAAGCACGCGCTCATCGGCATGAAGCGGCACATAGCGCTCATCCTGTTCCACATTCGGCACATTGATCGCGATTTGCTCCGACGCACTTTGCCCAGCAATCCCCTGGCCCATCGGAAGCCGTTGCGGTGCAGTTGACGCGTGAGTTGTGTCGCTAACCACCGCGCTGAGCACAAGTTCCTGGCCTTCGCGCAGCAGCACCGATACCGTTTGGTAGCCGAATGTATGATGAATCAAGTGCGAAACAAGCCGTATCAGTTGGTCAGTCCGCATCAACTCGGTAAGATGGCGGCTAACTTCATTGATCTGCTGAAGCTCTTCGGTGCGCCGCTCCAACAGTTGATTCTGGTGGCTGGTGAGCCGAAAGAGTTCTGCATTCTCAAGTGCGATAGCGCTTTGTGCGGCGGCAGAATTCAACAACTCAACATGCTCATCGTTGAAATAGCCCGGCGTATGATGTACCAATGTGATAGTGCCGCGCACCCGTCCTTCGCGCATAATCGGCACGGCAGCGACGCTCCGTACTTCATCCTGCCCTTCGGTGGGCAGCCAGCGCGGATCATTGAGCACATCATCAATAATGGTAGCCCGCCGCTCACGGAAGACCCAGCCAGCCACGCCGCGCTGAAGCAGCGTTTCAAGAGATAAACGGGGCGCAAAGCGGCTGTTAGAATAAAAGAGTGGTGAATCATTGCTCGGCAGAATAATGCTCGCCCGCACTGCGCCGACAGCATCGGCCAACCGATCCAGAAAGTGCAGCAAAAGATCATCAAGATCGAGCGTGGTGCCAAGCTCGCGGGTGAGATGAAGCAGCAATTCTGTCTTACGCTGCTCTGTCTGAAGCGAGCGCTGACTGCGTTGAAGTCGCAGCATGGCCCGGACGCGCGCCAGGAGTTCAGCGAAGTCCAGTGGCTTGACCAGGAAATCGTCAGCGCCTGCGTCCAGACCCTTTACCTTTGACTGCTGGTCGCCACGAGCAGTAACAAGAATAATGGGAATAAATGGACGATCGTCGAGTTGCTTGATGCGGCGTGTTGTCTCCTGCCCATCAAGGCCAGGAAGCATCAAGTCCATCAGGATGAGGTCAGGTGTAACAAGATCAAGGTACGCAAGCGCTTCTTCGCCACTGCTCGCTGTTGTAACGCGATAGCCTGTATCACTCAAGAGCAAATCCAGCAGCCGCCGGATGCTCGCATCATCGTCCACCACAAGAATGTGGGTCGCTTCAGACATGCTGTTGCTCCGCAGACGTTGTTCTACATACGCTTACTATAATACGTCTTGCAGCACTGTTTTGCAATAATTGCACCATTTTGCACTAAAAAGGACCGTCATGGAGTGTTGTCATCTCCACGCAGTCCTTTTTGATAGTGTTCCGTACGTTCAATGAACGCATACGTACGCCATGAATTATCGAATTGTGCGGCGAAACGATGCTAATGCAAGCATGGTGCCCGCCACAGCAAGCAGCAGCACAACCGCCATCGAAATGCCTAGCGGAATGCTGGCTGTGCCGCCGAACGCCGTCGCGCGGGTCGCGTCGATCAGGTACGTCGTCGGGTTGAGCAGCGACAACACGCGAATCCAGCCCGGCATCTGGTCAAGCGGGTAAAGCGCGTTCGAGGCAAACAGCAGCGGCAGGTTGAATAAAAACGGCATGCCGTGGTAGCCCATGATGCTGGAGGAGCGAGACGCAACCGCGAGCGCCACGCCCGCGAAACCAAGTGTAAACAGCGTAATGAGCACGAATGTGGCCAGCCAGCCGAGCGGATTGGCGGTGAAATGCGCGCCGAGCAACGCGCCAAGTCCTAAAATAATAGCCACCTGAAACAGCGCCTTGGTTGTTGAGCTTGCTGCACTGCCGAGCAAAATACTCAGTCGCGGGATTGGCGCAACGAGGTACTCCTTCATGATGCCTCGCAGCCGTTCGTCGAGCAGCGCCATGCCGCCGCCCGCCGCGCCGCCGAGCGCCGTGAGCGCCAGAATGCCGGGCATGATAAATGACAGATAATCGTTGCCGCTGATTTGCTTCACCAGTGCGCCCATGCCTAAGCCGAACAAGGCCACCCAGAGCACCGGCTGGATCAGCAGGCCACCAAGTTCCTCGCCATTATGGAAGAACTTGTGCATGTGCTTGGACCAAATAGTTACTGTTGCATTCATAGTTATTTAAGAACCGAGAATCAAGAACAGATCTTTGATTATACCTTGCGCGAATACAATCTGAACTCCTGCCACAGAGAGCACAGAGCGCATTCCATCCAGCTAAACCTCGGTGATCTCGGTGTACTCTGTGGCAAGATTCTTCGTTTTTCCTTTGCTAATCACGAAGCGCGCGACCTGTGTACTTCAAGAACACATCGCCAAGCGTCGGACGCGCAATGCTGATATCCTCGATAGCATAGCCATTGCCGCTGGCCTGCCCGACGACCTCCGCAATCCGCCGATTTCCATTATCAACGCCAACTTGAATAACACGTTCGTCGGGACTGCGATTGATATCGTCAACGTACGAGAGCTTGTGCAGCTTTTCCAGGAAATGGGAGTCATCGCCGTTGCCGACGATGCGGATCACATCCGCGCCAAGCGACGCAATCAGGTTAGACGGCGTGCCCTCGATCATCTTGCGGCCACTATCAATGATGCCAACCACATCTGCCAGCGTCTCCGCCTCGTCCATGAAGTGGGTCGTCAACAGCAGCGTTAAACCTTGCTCGCGGCTGAGGGTTCGCACGTAGTCCCAAATTGCCACGCGATTCTGCGGATCGAGCCCCTGCGTTGGCTCGTCGAGGAACAGCACCTGCGGGTCGGTCATGAGACCGCGCGCCAGTTCAAGACGGCGCTTCATGCCGCCAGAATAGGTCTTCACTGGCCGATCAATTGCATCGCCAAGCTGCACCAGTTCGACCAGATCAGCGATGCGGCGGCGGCGCAGATCGCGCTTCTGTTTGTACAGGCGGCCATGCACCTCCAGCACCTTTCGGCCAGTCAGGTCAGCGTCGAGCACGAGGTCTTGAAACGTGACGCCGATGCGCTGCCGAACACTGTCGGGCTGCCGCACAACATCATAGCCAGCCACATTAGCCGTGCCGCTAGTCGGCTGAATCAGCGTCGTTAAAATATTAACGGTGGTCGTTTTGCCAGCGCCGTTGGGGCCAAGCAGGGCGTAGATGCTGCCCTGCTGCACTTCGAGGTCTATACCGTCAAGCGCGACGACATTGCCGTACCGCTTAACCAATCCATGAGCTTCTATCATCACCGTTCAGATATGCTCCTGCTCCACACAAGATAAGTCTTCCTACAAAACATTGTACCACGTTTCACGAACTTGAACCTAAATTAGAGCTAAAGAAACAATGAGGCATGGAATACGCTGATCCATGCCCCCAGATGCCGTATGATATATTGCGCCGCTGCTGGGAATGCACTACCTGCGTGCTGCCGCTGGAGGAACGGCACTATTCATATCCTGCATGGTTGGCGTTGCCTCGCGTTTACTCTGCCAGATCGCCCAGCCTAGCAACAACAAACACACTACAATCGTGATGATTGAGCCAGTGCCAAAGCCGCGCGCCACGCCCTGCGCAGTCACAATAAGTGGCGCAATAATGAGCGATACCAGATTGATCACCTTGATCATGGGATTGAGCGATGGCCCGGCAGTGTCCTTCAGCGGGTCGCCAACCGTGTCGCCCACCACGGCTGCCTTGTGCGCGTCGGAATGCTTGCCGCCGTAGTTGCCTTCTTCAATAAACTTCTTGGCATTGTCCCACGCGCCGCCCGCATTCGACTGAAACACGGCGAGCAGCTGGCCGGACATGATGATGCCTGCCAGAAAGCCGCCAAGCCCCTGTACGCCCAGCAGCACACCGATCAACACAGGCGTAATCACTGCAATGATACCCAGGTTTACCAATTCTTTCTGGGCTGCCGCGGTCGAAATGCTGACGGCGCGCGCATAGTCAGGCAGAACGGTGCCTTCCATAACGCCCGGCGTGCGGAATTGCTGCCGCACCTCGTTGACGATCTCGCCAGCGGCGCGCGCCACCGCGCGAATCGTCAGTGACGAGAATAGGAACGGCACCGCGCCACCAATCAGCAGGCCGATAAAGACCAGCGGCGCGGAGACCTGAATGCCGGTTGATGAAAGTAGTTGCTCGGGTGGGATGCCACTGATGCGCTGCACGGTGCTCACGTCGGTCAGGTAGGAGCCAAACAGCGCCACTGCCGCAATCACCGCCGAGCCGATAGCGATGCCTTTGGTCACTGCTTTGGTCGTGTTGCCGACGGCATCCAGGTCGTCCATGACGTTGCGGGCATTCTTGTCCAATCCTGCCATCTCGCCGATGCCATTAGCGTTGTCTGAGATCGGACCGAACGGTCCATGGACAGCGTGTTGCCGGTCAGTGTCAGCATGCCAATGCCAGTAAGCGCCACACCGTAAAGAATGGCCGTGACCTGAGTCGCGACTGGCTCGCCAGCATAGATAAGCACCGAAACAACAATCGCAGCGCAGATCGACAGCACCGCCCACACGCTCGACTCCATGCCGAGCGCTAGCCCGGACAGCACAATTGTCGCCGCGCCGTTGCGCGCTGAGCGGCTGGTCTCCTTGACGGGCTTGTACTGCGTTGCAGTGAAGTATTCGGTCAACTTGTCCAGCACCAGCGCTAATACCACACCTGCCGCTGTGGCAATAAACGGTCGCCAATCCACCACGCCAGTCTGTGGGTCAGCCATTAGCCAGAACGTCACGCCGGCCGCACCCGCCAGCGCCAGCGCCGCCGCAATGTAGAAGCCGCGCTTCATTGCTCGCAGCGCGTTGCGGCGGCGCTCATCAGTGCGCACAAACAGATTACCAATAATCGACGCGACTACGCCAACAGCGTACAGCAGCAGCGGATACAGCACAAACCGCATGTCAACGCCGAGCGGGCCTGCGCTGGCGCTGGTCGTGCCGACCACAATGCCAAGAATAAGCGCGGAAATCAGCGCGATCTCAAAGCTCTCGAAGACGTCAGCGGCCATGCCCGCGCAGTCGCCCACATTGTCACCCACCAGGTCAGCGATGACGGCGGCATTGCGCGGATCATCTTCGGGAATACCGGCCTCGACCTTGCCGACCAGGTCCGCGCCAACATCGGCGGCCTTGGTGTAGATGCCGCCGCCCACGCGCATGAACAGCGCGATCAATGAGCAGCCGAAGCCGAAGCCCAGCAGTACATCGGGCGCGGCCACGCCGTAGATCAAGAAAATCAGCGCCGCGCCGAGCAGCCCCAGCCCTACGGCGAGCATGCCCGTCACCGCGCCGGACTTGTAGGCTATCTGGAGCGCGGGATTGTAGCCTTTGCGGGCGGCGGCGGCGACGCGCACATTGCCCTCGACGGCGACCTTCATGCCCACAAACCCAACCGTATACGAAAAGAGTGACCCCATCAGGAATGCGAGGGCACGACCGATTGCGACCCACATCGTGGCATCCTGCTCGTTGCCGAACTTGGCAACTGCGGCCTGTGTGGGGCTAATAAATAGCACGCTTGCACCGAGCACAATCGTAAGGATCACAATCAGCACAGCAATAGCACGGAACTGGCGCGCGAGGTATGCGTTCGCGCCCGACTTGATAAAGCCCCATACTTCTTGCATGCGCTCGGTACCTTTGTCTTTCGACAAAATCTGTGCGCGAAGCACAAACGCATACCCAATGCCAATCAGCGCCACCACAATGGTCGCAATCAGCGCATAGAATTGCGAGTCTGTCGCAAACAATGCAAACATACGCGTACTACCTTGTCCTTCTTACCTGTACTATAAACCATAGATGTTTCACGGCACGAAAAACGCCCCTTACTGTACCATAAACCAGCGTCACCTGGGACAACTGGCTGAATGCAAGAGGCGAAGAGCATGCCACAGGTGCATCATTGCTCCTGCGGCTTCAGCGCGACGTTGCTACGCAAAGAGCGGTGCGAACACCAGCGCAACAATGCTCATCAGCTTGATCAAAATGTTGAGCGACGGTCCCGCTGTGTCCTTGAACGGGTCGCCAACGGTGTCCCCCACCACAGTAGCCTTATGCGGTTCGGAGCCTTTGCCACCATGGTTACCGGCCTCGATGTACTTCTTGGCGTTGTCCCATGCTCCACCCGCATTTGACATAAAAATAGCCATCAGCACGCCGGTGACCAGCGCGCCTGCCAGCAGACCACCTAGCCCTTCTTTGCCGAGAATAAACCCGGCCAGCAGCGGCGCAACCACCGCCATGATGCCTGGTACAATCATCTCGCGCAGCGCCGCCGCCGTCGAGATGCTCACACAGCTAGCGTAATCTGGCTCGGCAGTGCCTTCCATCAGACCGGGGATGGTGCGGAACTGGCGGCGTACCTCCTCAATCATCTTGAACGCCGCGCGCCCTACCGCTTCCATGGTCATGGCCGAAAACAGAAACGGCAACATGCCGCCGATGAACAGCCCGACAATCAAATTAGGATCGGTTAGTCCAACCGCATCAAGCCGCACGGCTGCCGTATAGGCTGCAAACAGTGCCAGCGCCGTTAGTGCCGCCGAGCCAATCGCAAAGCCTTTGCCGATGGCCGCCGTCGTATTGCCGACCGAGTCAAGTGTATCGGTGATCTTCCGCACGCCTGGTTCCAGGTGCGCCATCTCTGCGATGCCACCGGCATTATCAGCGATTGGGCCATAGGCATCCACCGCCACCGTCATGCCAGTGATGCTCAACATGCCGACGGCAGCCAGCGCGATGCAGAACAAACCCTGCCCATTATACGTTTCGCCCATGTAATAGGCCGCCAGCGTCGCCGCGCCGATGACGAGAATCGGCCATGCGGTCGAGCGCTTGCCCACGGCCAGCCCGGCAATAATGTTAGTTGCCGCACCGGTCACCGACTGTTCAGCAATTGACTGAACGGGTTTGTATGAAGCTGATGTGTAGTATTCGGTTATCAGTCCTATGGCAATACCGGCGACAAGACCAGCAAGTGTTGCGCCAAGATACACCCAGGTGCCGTACAAAAGCAGCGAAATCACCGCGACAAACACCAGTGTGAAGCCACCAGCAGAAAATGTGCCGATACGCAGTGCCTTGGCAGGGTCGCTGCCGTGCAGTGAGCGCACCACAAAGATACCCAGGATCGATGCAATCACACCTGCCGCGGCGATAAACAGCGGTAGTTCCGCCGTTTCTGCCGTGACGGTCGGCAGCAATACTGCCAGCGCCATGGTCGCGACAAGCGAGCCGACATAGCTTTCAAACAAATCGGCACCCATACCCGCCACGTCACCGACGTTGTCACCGACGTTATCAGCAATCACCGCCGGGTTGCGTGGATCGTCTTCGGGAATACCGGCTTCGACCTTGCCGACCAGGTCCGCGCCAACGTCGGCGGCCTTGGTGTAGATGCCGCCGCCTACGCGGGCAAACAGCGCAATCGAGGATGCGCCGAGCGCAAAGCCGTTGATAATGCCGAGCTGAATACCTTGCTGCCCTAAGATAAGGAACAGCACGCCCACCCCGATCAACCCGAGCCCTACCACAGACAGCCCCATCACGGAGCCGCCCGAAAAAGCAATCCGCAGCGCGGGCGCGAGACCGTGGCGAGCTGCATTTGCCGTACGCACGTTTGCCTGGGTCGCCACGCGCATGCCAGTGTAGCCAGCCGCGACCGATGATGCCGCGCCAAATAAAAATGCCACAGCAGTTAATGGATTCATGGCTGTTGTTGTGAATCCAACAATGGCAATGATCGTAGCCACTGCCAACACGAAAACAACAAGCACGCGATATTCGCGGTTGAGAAATGCCATCGCGCCCTGTTGGATCGCCGTGGCAATCTGCTGCATCCGCTCCGTGCCAGCGTCTGCTCGGCTAATTGATATTGCAGTCATCCAGGCTACAAGAAGGGCTACCAAACCACTTGCTGGTACAAACCACGCTAATCCCATGCTTTTACCTTCCGTACTATCACTATTCCTTCATACAACTACAATCATAGTTTGGCAGACAATCATTTTGAGCCATCGGAGTTGCGTTGTCTACATTGCAACGCGAGGCACGGCGTTGCGGTGCAACATAGTACATGCCATACATTCAAGCACAATTATCAAGGCGAATCAGCACTGTTCACAGCGTGTATCGTCTGCGGATATCTTCATTGAACTATGTATACTGCACCAGACTGCGGTAAACGGCGTTTGTGCCGGGCGGCACGAACCGGAGCATTGTAGCATAAGGCCGAATGCTGTGCAAAATGTGCTCCGTCAAAAGGCGGATAGCGAAATCATTCGGAACACTGATGGCACTTGTTGTGCTATAGCGTAGAATTGTCGCAGACAACAGAAAGTGATGCTGGCGGCGGGCATCCACAGCTACGGACATGAAGCTGAAATAGTTTTCCTCACGCCGCTCCCCTTTCACCTCAGGGCTGCTCATATGAGCAGCCTTTCTGCATGTTTAGAGGCTAAAAGGTCAGGTATCGCAACAACACTGTGACGTCTTTAAGCTGCCAGGTCTTGCGCTGCTCCAAGTTGTTCTTCGTCATGCGAATTATATCCCCTTCGCTCCTAGTACCAAATGATAGCTCACAGCGTGGGCGAGTGCTGTTTACTTTTAGTAACCACTGTTGCATTTGGGGGTGAAGTAACCGACCATGGAGTATACCAGAATGCAATGGGCGTTGGTGACTTTTCTTCGCTTTTTGAGGTACTTAGTAAGCTTGGTATTCAACGGACACTAATGTTTTACGCGATACCGGGCGCGCAGCGCGAAGTGCCACAGGTTGTCAGTCAAACGCCTGACACAAAGGTACTATCAATTCAAAAACTTGGAACGGTTGGAGCCTTTCAGGTCGGCGTGATCGATTTGCAATGGCATGATCAGATCAGTCAAACTGTCTCACTTGCATTTTCGCTGCCCACTAGCAAGGCGACGTGGACCATGGCGCCCTTAAAGCAGACCGGACAGATAATGTCGGGAGGCATGCAAGGTTAAGGTCCTCCAGAGGCGGTTGCGGCACATGCGCCTATTGAGGCACTTATCAACGGAGGCAGACGTGGTCTCGCAAATTTCAAGATTGCGCCGGTAACAGGACAGCCGCAGCAAACTCCCTTGTTTGTGCTGGTTGAGCAGGATAATACCGTCACGCTGATTTCAGAAGATGAATACAACCGATTGACCGCGCCGGTGCCAATCACAACCGGCCCGGTGGAGCCGCAGCCAACGGCAGATTCTTCCGCCCGCCACCTACGCGCCCACACCCACGCTGCCGCCCTATCCAGGGCTGGGAGCATCGCAGGCATATCCGTCGCCGAGCAAGTAAGGAAGGCAGTAGGCCGAAGGCAGCAGGAAGCAGGCGAATGTACGTTTGCCTGCTTCCTTTGTTATTCGCCCAGCATGGGAAGTTGCGCATTGTGGAATGGCCCCTCACGTCGTTCAGAGCGACATAGAAGGACAAGGTTCAGGGGGACATGGAAAAACATTGTCATGCTGAACGAATGTGAAGCATCTCAACGCCTTTCACTGAGACTCTTCACTTCGTTCAGAGTGACATGGAAGGACAACGAAGCTCATCGCTCTGTTTGGTTATCATGTCATGCATGGCTGTCAGCCCGCCTGAATCTCCTGCGCCATGCTGCGCCACACGGAATCAAGCTCGCCCGGCTCATACGGGAAGTAGCACGCCACCCGATCCAGCACACCGTCATAGCGTTCTTGCAGGGCTGTGCCAAGCTGATCGAAGGGCGCGGTCACGGCGAACACGTCGAGCATTTCATCACTGATCAGCGCGCCCATCTTGTGCCAGCGTTTGGCCGCCGCCATGCGCGATAACTGCTCGCCAACATCACCCCAGCCGTGCGTGTTGAGCACCACGCGGTAGGTTGGCGTGGAAGCGTAGAACGCCAGTTGTTCGCGCGCCGCTTGCCGCGACAGTGTCATGGAAGCTTCGTCGGAGCCAGTTATGACAAACACGCTGCTGACCAGTTGTACATCGTTCGATGAGCGCCCAGCTTCCTGCGCGCCGGCTGCTACCTGCGGGCGAACTACCTCGTTGATGTACTTCACGCTGTGAAACGGGTGAACATGAAAACCATCGCACAACTCGCCAGCGAGCCGCGCCAGCCCTTCGTTGACCCCAGCGATGTAAATAGGAATAGCAGGATGCTCAATCGGGCCGGGATCGAAGAACGGCGTCATCAATGTGTGCTGATAAAATTGCCCATGGTAGGAAAGCTTACCGCGCGTTTGCCATGCCGCCCAGATCGCCCGCACTGCCTTGATATAATCACGCAGCCGCGCGACGGGCGCGCTCCACGGCATGCCGAAGCGCCGCTCGATGTGCGCTTTTACCTGCGTTCCGAGTCCAAGAACGAAGCGCCCGTCTGACAGCGCCTGTAAATCCCAAGCAGCCTGCGCTGTGACCATGGGGCTGCGCGCGAATGCAATCGCAACGGCTGTGCCAAATTCGATTTGCGTCGTGTGTTCGGCAACGAGCGCAAGCGGCAGAAAGCTGTTGTGTTGTGTTTCCGGCACCCACAGCCCTGCAAAGCCGATCTGCTCCGCAGATTGCGCAATGGTTGGAATTGCGCGCAGGTGCTGCGTCTCCACTTTGAGCATCGCATCCAGTTTCATGATGATCCTTCCTGTCGGTGTGCGTCTACCACCGGGGTTATGATCGTCGCTGTGTCGTTGATCTGTCAGGCAGGTCGCTGGGCATGTCATGCAGGTGCGGTGTTGCCCCGTTTGGATACGGGCGCGGATGTGGGTGGGTGTGGGGTGGTTCCTCAGTATCATCGTCTGATGGAGGGAATTGGTCCGTTGGTTCTACATCGTCGTGTATGCGCTCATGCCGGTAGTGAGCAATCTCAGCTTCAAGCGCACGCCGGGTCGTTTGGCCCATATTTACGCGATACAGCGATGGCAGCACGGCAAGGCCAAGTATGCGGCCATAAGCTGTGGTAAACGCGTAGCCGAGAATACCAAGCCCAATTGCGCTAATAAGCCAGAATCCGCCAGTGCTCCACCAGCGCAGCAACGGCCCGTAGCGCACAACGGTAATCGAAAAAGTGATGAATGCCAGGACAAGGCATGATGTCAGAAGGCTAAGCTCGGCCACCTGCATGGGCAATGAGGCGATGCGCGGCGTAAGGCGTGGCACAAGAAATTGATAATAGGCGGCGCTCATGGCGAAGCACAGCAGTAGTAGTCCGGTATAGATCAGAATGTATGCTGGCGCTGCACCGAGCCCGCGCCCCAGCAGCCAGCGGACTAATGTTGTAATGGCGTTCACCGGGCGCGGCGTGCCGACCAGATCGGCGTAGGTTGCCGCAGACGACCATGACGCAGCCAGCACTGTGGCTCCACAAAAGCTTGCCAGGAAATTTGACCAGAACAAGCGTTGGGTCGAGGGATGCTGCGGCACCTGTGGGTGCGCGCGCCAACTCAGCCACATGATTAATAGCGGCAACCCAATCGCCAGCAGCAGGAGCCATACCAAGTTGATGGTGCGTGAAGGCACATGAATGTTGCTCATGATCGCTGGCCCAAACGTGGCACCTAGCCCCAGGAACGTAGCAATATAGAGTGATGACCCAACAATATGTGCTGTCAGAAAGCGTAAATAGGGTACTTTGAGGATGCCGCATACAATCACGGTCGCATAGCGTAACCCGGGAATGGCGCGCCCTGACGCAATGCCGAACCAGCCCCGCCGCTGGAGAAGACGCTCGCCGCGTGCAAGTTGTTCTGGTCCCAAATGTACATAGCGTCCGAAGCGCTCCACCAGCGGGCGCCCACCCCAGCGTGTGATCAAGTACAGCCCGCTCGCGCCCGTTGCAGAGGCGCATGACAGCGCAAAGAACCAGAACACAAGCCGCGGAACGTGGCCTGCGCTTTCGATACCTGCTAACACAATCAAGATATCCGTCGGAATCGGCATGGGGATGCCGATTTCTTCAATCAGAACTGCAACAAGAATGGCTATGAAACCGTGTCGAGCTAGCAAGTTGAACATGAGGATTCACCGTGGCGTAGATGAACGGTACAAGGGCGCGCAACTCCTTATGCAACAGCCAATCAAGGCCACGCGAGAGTGTACCATATCTACATTACCACATCATAACCGTCCTTTGGTACTCGGCACCGTATCGCCGAGTCGTTCGTCGCGTCTGGTTGCTGCATCGAGCGCGCGCCCGAATGCTTTGAAGAGCGCTTCGATTTTATGATGATCATTGTGTCCGTATAGCACACGGGCATGGAGATTCAAACGACCATGAAATGCCATGCTTTCAAACATATGCGCAACAAGATCTGTGCTTAGTTGGCCAACGTGCGGAGTTGCAAATGATGCATCCATGACACAGTACGGCCGCCCGCCAAGATCGACGGCGACAAACCCAAGCGCTTCGTCCATGGGCACAAAGCTATGCGCTGTCCGGACAATGCCGCGTCGTTCACTCAGTGCCTGATCGAGTGCCTGCCCAAGACAGATGCACACATCTTCGGCAGTGTGATGCTCATCCACATGCAAGTCGCCTGCGGCCCGCACATGTATGTCGAACAGGCCATGTTTCGCAAACAACGCCAGCATGTGATCAAGGAAGCCGATTCCTGTTTCGATATCGGCGTGACCATGCCCATCTATGGTGAACGTCAGTGTAACGTCAGTTTCGCCGGTGCGCCGCGCAATTGTTGCAGTGCGCTGCGTGGTATGATCAGTCACTGTGATCTGGCTCCAAGAATCCGCAACGCCTCAAGGAGTTGCGGATCATCATCTTCACTATAGCGTTTCCAATCAACATCGATCGTTATATCTGGCTGGATACCGTATCCCTCAAGGTTTTTGCCGTTCTGTAGCCGAAAACCTTCGCGTGCGAGCCAGAGCCGCGAACCATCAAAGAAGGTGTAAGCGTAAATGGTTTCGGTGTTGCCAGCAGACGGCACGCCGATCACTGTTGCATGCGCCTCGTGTTGCAGCACCGCGCCGAGCACCTCTGCGTAGGAAGCTGTATCGTGATCGATCAGCACTACCAGCGGCAGCGCCCGCAAATCCGGCCCGGCGGGCGGCGGTACAACGAGCGGGCGCACATTGTTGTTGCGATCAAAAAACATACCAACCTGCCCGCGCACAAAATGGCTGAGGATACCCGAGAGAACGTGCGCCCATCCACCCGGATTGCCCCGCAAATCCAGGATCATGCCGTTGAGCGGCCCTGCGGCAACCAGTTCGGTCAATGCGCCGCTCACCTGCTCGTCAGTGTCATTCACCCACAGCGTAGATATCCACACATAGCCAATGTTACCGGGCAAGCGGCGCGAATACGGCGCGATGCGCGCTTCGACTTCTTTGCGCGGCAACACGACATCACGCGGCTTGTCGCCAGGACTCACGACAGTCAATCGCACGGTGCTGCCTTCCGGGCCTTGCAAGTTATCATCCATGGGTTGATACGGGCGGCCATTGACCGTGATGATGCGGTCGCGCGGGCGCAACCCGGCCTGTTCAGCGGGGCTGTCAGGAAAGACAACCTGGATGAATGCGCCATCGTTCGTCGGCGCGGCCAACACGCCGATGCCAACTGTGGCCTCATGCCCGCTGACAATGGCATCTTCGCTGACCACTGTGGCGGGTGGCCCAAAGCGCGAGTGATGATCATCAAGCTCGGCGACCATTGCGGTGATCGCGGCGTAGAATTCCTCGTTGGATTGCGCCGCTTCAATTTGTGAACCAAATGTATCGCGAAGCGCCTTCCAATCGACACCGTTGAAATCAGCGTACAGATAGCTGTCGTTGATGCGTTGCCAGACCGCGGTGAAGATGCGCTCGCGCTCCTCCATGGTAAGTTCATGGTTCGGCGTTGGCGTTGGAGCGGTCGTGGCGCGGGGCGCGGCTGTTGGTACAGCAGTCGCTTGCAGATTCAGCGACGGCAGTGGCATGTCCGGGGTTGTCGTCGCAAGCGGTGCAGCAGTGTGAAGCGTCGGCTGTGCCGAAGGCTGTATGGTCGGCGCGACAGTTGCGGTGTTTGTTGGCGCGATGTCTGAGTAGATCGTGGCAGGCGCGGCAATAGACGGGGTGCCACAACCAGCAAGCATGACCATCAAGAAACACCAGGCAAAGCGATGTAATTGCCGACCGGAGCGGCGTGGCTCCTTGTAATCACCTTGTGTCACATTATTTCTCCAGCCTGAACGCTGCAGCGAGCATCTCGCCGGCTGCCTGCGCACCGACGCTTGAGCCTTCACCACCGTTCTCGATCATTGCTGCAACAGCATAGCGTGGCTGATTTACAGGTGCGATCGCGATAAACCAGGCATGGGTATTTGGGCCATTGTGCTCAGCAGTTCCCGACTTGCCCCCAACAAGCGCGACGCTAGGATCAACCTGTTGGGCTGGTTTGCCAAAGCCGTACGCGACACCAGCGCGCATGTTTTTCCGCATGGTCGCGGCAATATCGGGTGACATCGCTGACTTCAGCGGGTGCGGATTGTGCGCAGTTACCACACTTCCATCGGGACGGGTAATGCGATCAACAAGATAAGGCTGCATGATATCGCCGTTTTTGTTGGCAACTGCTGATGCCACCATGGCCATCTGGAGCGGCGTCACAAACAGTTCGCCTTGCCCAAACCCTGTAGCGGCCAACGCCGCTTTGCTGTTCAGAAAGCCGGCGTTGGTGTACAACAGGCTTGGCGCTGTCGGCAGGTCAGTAAAGCCGTTATACACAGGCGGCGCATCCTCAGGCCGAAAAATATCAAACTGCTCTGCTGTGTTCGCCATGGTGTCTGCACCGAGCCGCAAAGCATATTGCGCGAACGCCACATTGCACGAATATGCGTACACATGCTCAAGATCGGACGGATCGCCGGTGAGACTGGCAAGATTTTGTACAGCATTGACCACTGGCGGCGCGCCTGGCTCTGTGTCAAGCGTGTTGAAGCAGCGAATGTCGTTCGGCTTGCCTTTATCGGGATGCTCCAGCGCACCTACGGCAGTCACTGTTTTGAACGTAGAGCCAGGCGGGTAGCGTCCCTGCGTTGGACGGTTGATCAGCGGCTGGCCAGAACTGTCGGCATTGATAGCTTGCCAGTATTCAGTGATGCGCTGATTCTCAGCGTCTATATCAGACGCTGCCGGATTGAACACAAGCTGACTCGGGTCAAACCCCGGCGCGCTTGCCATCGCCAGAATTGCGCCAGTGTTCGGGTCCAGCAGCACGATCGAACCGGTACGGTTGCCAAGAATTTTCATGGCGGCCGTCTGGAGCCGTGCATCAATCGTCAGATGCAAATCATCCCCGACTTGCGGCTGTCCTGTGAGCGCCGTTTGAATGTGTCCAAGCGTATCATCCTCGCCGCTCAAATAGCTACTATAGGTTTGTTCAAGCCCAGTTTGCCCATAACGGTCGCTGAAGTAGCCGACAATGTTGCTAAACGCGGCAGGGTTGGGCTGGCCAGCCAACGGGTAGGTGCGCACCGCAAAGCCGCGATCGACCAACTGTGTGTCGACCAGCACATCCCCATTTCGATCCAGCATTTTGCCACGTTGCACACGTAAGGATTGGATCACTGGCCGCACGTTACTAACCGTTTGGCCAGTTTGCTCGTCGGTATAGGTATAATTGTATGCGGCATTGGCCTGCACAAACTGCTGGCGCAGCAACTGCATGGAAAGCATGCCAAAACCAAGGCTGATCACCAGCCCGAGATTGACCAGGCTGCGTGTCACGCCGCGTGGCAACGCTGGCAGCGACAAACGCGCTGCAATCAGCAGCAGCGGCGCGGCCAGCCACAGCGCCAGCAACCAGCGCGTATCTTGCCCGATCGGTTGGAGCATACCATACGCGATAAGTATCAGCGCCCCAACGGCGCACAGCACACGAATAAAATAACGCATAATGGAGTCAGTCGGTAGATATTAGGTAGAGGGGCGAACATTCAGTCAAGAGGCATGGTGGCGCGCACCGTCACACCGCCGCCTTCGGTTTCGAACACATCCATGCGTCCGCCCAATTCATTGACACGATACTGCATTGCTCGCAATGCATGGAGCCCGGGCCGCTCATAGGTGCCGTCGAGCAGCCCCACACCATCATCCTGCACCATGAGCGCAACCGATTTTGAATTGTAGCGCAGCGTAAATGCAGTTGAGGATGCATGGGCGTGCTGCTGAATATTGATGAGCGCTTCTTGCGTCAGACGCACAAGCACAGCTCGTTGCGCATGGTGGACTATACGTACACGGCCAAGCACCGTAACGTTGGTTGCAAGGCCGGTATGCTTGCCAAAACGGATGGACAACACATCCAACAATGCTGGAAGATTACTATCATCCAACGGCAGCGGAGCGAATAACACACGCCGCAACTCTTCAAAGCCCGGCTCAGTGGTACGCACCGCAGTTGTTGGTGAAGCAACTGGTCTCCGTTGTGCATCGGACTGGCGGTTTTCTTGTTCGCGTATGACAGCCGCGAAACGATCGAGCGGGTTTGCGCTCGCATTACCTTTGAAATTTGTATCACTGAAGAGTGGCCGACGATGTGCCTGGCCGCCTTGACGTTGGGCGAGCACGCGCCGTGGCAGCGCAACAGCCCATGCGAATAGATAGCCAAACAACGGTGGCACAAGCATCATCTTGAGCAGTGTAACATACTCCTGTTGCTCGATCATGGTGGCGGGTGCATTGCGCGCCGCCCAATTTGCGCCAAGGTCGATCGGCACAAACGCGAGACCTGCCATGACCCCGCCTCGCCAGCCAAACAGAAGCGCTGGAAGTACCAGCGCGCTTGCCGCATGCACGATGAACGGTCCATCCCAGCCGCCGCTTACCGGCAGCAGTACCAGCGCCATATAAAGAATATCAAGGCCCATTACAATGGGATTACGCCGGGCAACCCGGACATAGGCATGCGCGCCACCGGTTGCCAACAGATTTGTTAGCCCCGAGAGCACGAATAGCCAGCTATATTGCTGCCACCGTCCAGACCAAAGTACAAGGCCAACAACTGCACCCCATGAGATCCAGCGGAAGCCAAGGAAAATTAATGCGTCCGTGAGCCACGGATGTTGCTGCTGGCGTCTTCCATTCACAATGCACCTCGATCGCCACGAATGAGCATATGAGATGTTCAGTATTGGCAAGACAGCGACTGTTTCAATGCGACAGCTCACTGCGGGCAAAAACAAGTGAACGGTGTATAGTGTAGCAGAAACCACCGCCTACGGCAAGGAATTCATTCAATATTTAGTGTTCTGTTTGCGCTGTTTACCCTCGATGCTGGTATTACCTGGATTTGCCCATGTGATGAGCAGCTCGCACAGATGTTACAGGATGTGTGGGAAGTAATAGTGAGATCAACTAAAACGTGTACCATCTGTCATGCTGAGCGAAGCGAAGCATCTCTCAAGAGAGATTCCTCACTGCGTTCGGAATGACAAACGGTCCATGGTTTATTTGATCTCTCTCTCAGAAAGAAGCGGACAGCCCGAGAGATGTCCGCTTTGGAGTGTGTTGCAGATGATGCTTATGGTTGCTGCTCTGCTACACCCAGCGATGTCGCGCCGCCGCGATTGCCGCTGCTGTCAGGCGCACCTGCATACACCGCCCGCTCGGCCACGATCGGCTGAGTCGCGCGCACAGTTGCGGAGATGGCACTTTGTCCTGGAGCGATTTGATGCACGGCCATGGTGTAGCGCGCGTTGGCCGGCACGTTGACCGTCTTGGTTGTTGTGGTGCCATCGCTCTTCAGGAGATCAACTGCCACAACTGCCGTATTTTGGTTTGGATTACTGAATAAGAGGTATTCCTGGAAGTTCCCGTTTGTTCGGCCATCAGCAAAGCGCCACACAAACGCCGGGCTAGGCGCGCCAGCGGTAATCGCGCCTGCGTCGCCATCCTTCCAGAACATGGCGCGCTCGGCGGCCACCGGTCGATCTGATTTTACCGTGGTAGCAATGCCAAGCTCTGGCACAACTTCGTTGGCATTGATGGCAAGCTGTGTGGTTGGTGGCACGGCGTATTTGCGTGTGATAAATGTTCCATCCGACGTGGCAAACGTCACCGACACATTGGCGCGCTGCGCGTTTGGATTAAGGACCAGGATGTTGGTCTGGAAAGGCGATTGGGTGGTGCCTTCTGCGAAGTACCATTGTCGCGACAGTGTCACCACGCCCGGTCCGCTATCGAACCCGCCGCGCTCAAGTGTGCTGTTTGGCCCGAAGATCATGGTGCGCTCGGCCACAATTGGCTGATCCGCAATGACACGCATGCCGAACTCGGCATGAGGAAGGACATCGCTTACCGTGACCACTGCGCGCTGCTGCGCTGGAATCTCGACCTGCTGCTCAGCAGTGGTGCCATCGGCACGCATGTAGGTCACAGTGGCAGCGGTGTTCTCAGCTTGCGGATTGAACAGCAGCAAAAAGGTTTTGGCATTGTTTGCAGTAGAGCCTTCCGCAAAATACCACACGCGTGACGGAGTCCTGACACCGGGGCTGATCGCAATATCGGTCTGAAAATCCATGAATCGCTCAGCAATAATCGAGCCGTTTGACTTAACAATCGCCGGTACGTCGGCGGTGTCACTGAATACATTGTTAATGATTAAATCGCGGCGTCCACTCGCCTCAATCGTCGCAGTGAACTCTTGCGTTGGGCCTGGCTGGCGCAGCAATTCGAAATTCACGCTTGCCGGAGTTCCATTCGGATTAAGCGCCGTGAGCCGCTCGGCGAAGTTGAGCGTGTTGCCTTCGGCAAAATACCAGCGCGATTGTACCGTCGCCTGGCTGGCTGCCTGCCGCAGCGTGCCAATCGTCCCCTGCACTGCCTGCGATGAGTCCGTAGACACTGGAACAGCTTCAGCGTGTGTCACCACATTGGGCCGGATCGAAGTCGATCCGTTCTCAGCCAGCACCTTGTGCTCGCCAAGCAGCGGAATGTTGTACGCCTGCCCAAGCCACGCGAGCAGATGTGTTAGTGCGGCGCGTTGGGATGCCGCAAGCGCGCCGCTGCCAAGCAGCGCCACATGAACCGCAACATCGCCACCCGCCAGCCGCGTTACAGCTGCTGTCGGCCCACCGACGCGGCCCTCATAGATATTTCCATCACTGTCAATGATGAAATGGAAGGCAATATCTTCCCACCCCAGCACATCGCGCTGATAGGCCGACACGGCGCGCAAAAACGGAAGTGGATTCTCGCCAACGCCTTCTGTACTCAATTGATGCAAAATCACGCCGCGTGGCGCTTCGCGCGCAATCGTCGTGCTTGGTACATTCATGTCCCAGCGCGAGCGCGGCACGACGGTCGGTGGCGCGGTGAGCGTGTTTGGCCCAAACGGTGCTGGCACCCCCAAAGATACCACTGATGCGGGTGGCCCGGCGACAGTACTCAAATACGTCAGCTCAATATCGCTGAGCACCGGCGACGCATTCGAGACAGTGGTGCTCATGGTCGCGCGGAACTGCAAATACAACGTATCAGTCGGCACAGCACGCGCGTATTCCATCGCCAATGCGCCGCTGTCTGCCGACTGCGCGTCCGTCGCGGAGAATGCCTGCCATGGCCCCCACTGCTCAGGTGAGGAGCCGCCGCGCACTTCGAGTTGCAGCTTGGTGCCGGATGGAACCGTGGCGTTCCATTGTGCGCCAACTGCATTAAAGGGCGCAGCGGCCTTGATTGTGTCGGATGTATAGCGCCCGTCGGTGGCATTTTCAGCCAGCCGCACCTCACCATCGGCGTTGTTGCTGACAACCAGATTTTCGAGGGTGCCTTTTTGCCAATCATCAACTGTGGTGCGCAGCGCCTTGCCGACCACGGGCTGCTCGCCGGTTTGCGCCATCAGTTGTGACGGCTGCACGAACGCGCCTCCCGCCAACACTGCCACACAGCACACAAGCAGAACATATCGCACGGGCAGCTCCTTTATCTTGCAGCACACGACATCGTTACTTTACCGCGCCGCCTCTTGCGCCCTTGTATTGGTTCGCTGAATCATATAGCATCCAGCCAGTGTTCTTGTTAAAATCCGCAACCGCGTCAATCTGGGCCTTGACTTCTTTCGGCCCGTACACAACAACCCGGCTGCCCTGCCATGGATCAGTGTGATCCTGTAGCCACGGGCGTACCTGGGCGCGCTTGTTCTCGAAGAATGGCGCGGCATCCTTCAAGCTGTTCAGGATGACTTCATAGGGGTGCGCGGTTGGATTATCAAGCCCCCATGCGCCCGCCCACCACAGGGAAGGGTACGGCATAGGACAGATGTAGTCCGCATGCGGAGCCATCCGCTCAATATCCTGCGCAATTGGCATGGATGCCTTGAGCATCACGCGGCCAAACACGTCCACCGACATGAAAGCACCAGCACGATTAATCTGTTCATGCGCCTGCTCCATGAAGTCGGTGATGTTGTTGTACATGGCGTCCGGGTTGTTCACCGGATCGGTTGGCTGCGAGAACTGGAGTTTCTCGTTGTAGGTCGAGAGCTTGTCGCTCCAGTCTGAGAAGCGGACATAATCATAATTGATCTCATCAAAGCCCAACTGGGCCGCCTCAACAGCAAGGTCGATGTTGTACTTCCACACGTCCTTGTTCCATGGATCGAGGTACACATAGCGAATGCCCGGCCCCGGCTCGTCGGCGTAAATCTCACCAGTGGAGCGTACTTTCACAGCGACATCCGGTTTAGCATCAGCCAGCGCGTTGTCATGCGAAAACAGCTGGATGCGGGCGATGGTGTAGATACCGCGCTTCTTTGCCTCCGCCAGTACCTGTTTGATATCAATTGCATCAGCCGATGTATGAAGCTCTTTGACCATGGGCGTCTGCGAGTCGTAATACACCAGACCAAGGTCGTCACGCTGGTCGGATTTCAAGTCGATCACAATGGTGTTGAGTTTGGAACTGTCGATCAGATCAAAGAAGTCATTGAGCCAATCCGGCTGCGAAGCCACCGCCACCGTCACATACACGCCTTTCGCGACGAACGGCTCCAGCTTAATCTCGTTCAGCGCAACGCCGTCCTTCAACTCCACGGTTGCTTTTTTATAGCCCGGCGCAAGCACAAACAACGTGCCCTGCTCCGGTGCATTTTTGAGCGAGAAGCTTCCGTCGGCGCTGTTCTCGATCTTGGCCTCGGCGACATCATTCTCGTTCGAGTCAGACGTCGGCTTCGCAATAATCGTGGCGAACTTCACCGGCGCGCCGGTCTCGCTATTGACTAGCTTGCCCGCTATGGTACTCGCGCGCAGGGCAGCGTCAAGCGTCAACGTCTGGCCGAGCGGCTGCTGAACCGTGCTATAGCCATCAGCGCTGATCTCCACTGTTGCGTTTTCTGGCACATTGGTGAGTTGATACGCGCCCTGGGCGTTGGTGGTCGCCGTTGCGTCACCGGCCTTCACGGTTGCGCCAGCAACCGGCTCGCCGCTGCGCTTGTTCGTCACTGTGCCAGACAGTACGTTTGGCCGCAATGCAACATCGCGGCTGGTCTGGCGCTGAATGTTTTCGCTGAACTGCGCATGATCTGGTGCAACAATTGTGAGCGGAAAGGTTTCCGGAACGCCTGTTAATGTGTAGCGACCATCCGTGCCGGTGGTGGCGCTAATGGCGTCGGTAACACGGGCCTGCGCACCGGCAATCGGCTGATTGGTGTACGCGTCCGTCACCGTGCCGCTAAGTGTATTCGGGCGCAACTGCACTGCGTCAATCGATACAGCAGGCGGCGTTGGCTTAGCAAGCTGTGACTTTTCGGCAAGATGCACGGCGGCGGGTTCATAACCATGCGCATCAATCGCGAGCGTATCTTCCTGGCTCCAGCGTTGCACTTGAAACTTACCACTGACATCGGTCGTTAATTCGGATCAGCCAATATGGATCGTTGCGTCGGAAACAGGTTGGCCGGTGTAGAGATCAGTAACTGTGCCATTCAAAGCGATTTCGGGGCCACCGCATGCACCGAGCAGCGTAGCGAGCGCAAGGCTCCCACATACCAATGATGACAAACGGCGAAAACGTGCAAAACGTGTCATTGAGTTTTAGTCCTGCGTGTAAGTAATATCGTATGTTGAAGTTTCGGCGGGGCGGGAAGCCGCACCTGCGGGCTATCATAAACATTTTACAGCGCACTGTCAAGTTACAGCGCGCTGCCAAGCGGTGTAGACGGCGATTCGGCTACATTGCAATCAGTCAGGTTCCAATCAACGAACTTCGGGGTTATGGGAGCTGATGCTGGCCTTACGCAGACTACATCAGCAATACCGGACGCCATGTGATGAGTGCATGTGTTGCATCAGTGTGCAGCGCGACATTGGGTACTAAAAATGGGCTTACAATTTTGTTATATACATGTTAAGGCGTAATTTTTGCGCTGCTTCTTGTGTTATAACATATGCAAGCCCATTTTAGTTTTACAAAGAGGAGTTTATGACGACTACACATGGTGCTGAACGCCACACGACGGCAAGGTTGGGTCTCGCCTTCGCGCTTCTCGCTGCGCTGTTGGCGAGTATGTTTTCGCTTGGCATGGCACAGGCAGCCGTGCCAGTTCCATCGGTTCAGCCATACGCCCAGAATTTTGATAGCTTGATTAGCACAGGATCGGGTACATGGGCAAATAATGCAACGATCAATGGTTGGTATGCGGCTGCTGATACTCTTGCTATTACCCAGATTACCGCTTACGACAACACGAATACAAAGCCAGCGAGTGGGCTTTATAGCTTTGGAGCTACTGGCAGCAGCGAGCGCGCATTGGGCTTCATTGGCGGTTCTCCCTATACGCCAAAGCGGCTTGGTGTCGTGCTGAAGAACACCTCTAAGGTGCCGATTCAGAATTTTAAAATCTCCTACACGGGCGAGCAATGGTTTGATGGAAGCGCGTTGCCGGAGACGCTCCAATTTAAGTACAAGCGCGGGGCGTCGCTGAACGCGACTGATATCATAACGTCTACAGGATTCACCAGATATACAGCACTGAATTTCACCAGCCCTCAGCATAATGCACAAGGGCCGATCGATGGCAACAACGCGGCAAACCGAACTCCGCTAACGTCGATGCTCAAGCTTAGCCCCAGCCTTGCGCCCAATGAAGAAATCATGTTCATCTGGGAGATTGGCAATGTGCAGGGACAAGATCATGGCCTTGCGATAGATGATCTCTCGATTCAGGCAGGGATTACGCTGGCGCTCCCGCAACCGACATGCCCATCATCGGTAACTGTATTTAATGGATCAGCGACAAGTGCTGATCTCAGTGCGTATGATCCAAATGATACGGTGACGAGTGCTACGATTGCAAGCGTAACACCGAATATTTCTGGTATCTCAATCGTCAACGAGCAACCGGCGCCAAGCATCGGTGGCGTATACATGGCCTCACTGCAAGTTGATGGAACTCAGCCAGTTGGCAACTATAATGTAGTGATTGGCTTTAAGAGCCAGGAAACGGATGAGGTCAGTCAGTGTACGGTGGCTGTGCATGTACAGAACGCGCCGACCGATCTGGCAGTGAGCAAGGATGGTCCAGCCACGTATCGTCCAGATGAGAATGTTTCCTATGTTATCACCGTTAACCCGGGCAATACGACAGCAGCCAACGTTATCTTGACCGATACATTGCCTATCAGTGTAACGTATGTCAGCGGTAACATCAGTGATAACAGTGGGGTTACACCAACACAGAATGGCCGGTCAGTCGTCTGGAATCTTGGTGATCTGGCTACGCAAAAGTCTATTCGGGTTGTTGCTCACGTGGATGCAGGTGTCACTGGTACTTTGGTGAACAGTGTGGCAGCTAGTACAGCCTCGCCGGACCCGGATCAGACAAATAATACAGCCAGTGCTACCTCGGCATTCCTGGTCCTGCCGGCGAACTTTGTTGGCTCCAGTAAGACCGTGAGCGATGAGGTTGTGCAAGTAGGCAACGTCTTCACCTACACGCTGACGATCTCGAACAGTGGTGAAATTGGCAGCAGCTATGCGCTGACGGATACTTTGCCCGCGAACTTGAGCGTAGTGAGCGCGCCGGGCTTAACAAAGAATGGCCAGCAATTGACAGCGAGTGGCCCTATTCCGGCTAACGCGCAACTCGTGTACAACGTGAGGGTCCAAGCGAACGCAACCGGGACGGTTACGAATACTGCGACACTCTCAGGTGATGGTACCGACCGCGATCTGATAGCTCCTGCTGTGACCATTCTGGGGCAGGCCACGCCGGCGAATTTCAGCGGCTCCAGCAAGATGGTGGAAGCGAGCACTGCCTCACCCGGCGATGAATTGGTGTACACCATCATCGTTTCGAATAGTGGCCAACTGAGTGGTAATTACACGCTCACTGATAATGTGCCGGTTGGCCTGAGGATCAAGGAAGCGTCAGGCATGACCATCAATGGGCAGACGCTGACCGCAAAAGGTACGCTGAAAGGTGGCGAATCGGACGAATATGATGTCACCGTGGAGGTCATGGCGAATGTCGCTAATACTGTCGTTAACCAGGCGACGCTAACTGGCGATGGACAGACACGTACGCTCACAGCACAGACGGTCACGATTAGTAATCGCAAGCTATACCTGCCGATTCTTGTCAAGTAACTCAGTATAGCTATTTCTCGCAGGTAACATGCCTCCAAGCATGGAGAAGAGGGCTGGCATTAATGCCAGTCCTCTTTGTTTGAGGAATGTTAAACATATAATAACAATTTTGTGATATTTGAATTGGAGGCATAGATTTTGCCGCATGACTACAGCGTGTCTTCACATGAGTTCTTTTTGGTTCGAGTTCTTTTTGGTTAATGAGGAGAGCAGTCTATGACGACTATCCATAGCGCACAGCGCCACACAACGACCCGTCTCGGTCTCGCCTTCGCGCTTCTCGCTGCGCTGCTCGCGAGTGTATTCGCGTTCGGCACGGCGCAGGCTGCCGTGCCGGTACCATCAGTTCAGCCGTACACCCAGAACTTCGACAGTCTCATTTCCAGCGGTTCTGATACATGGCAGGATAACTCGACACTGCCGGGCTGGTATGCGGCTCAGGGTAGCTTCTTCTCTTACCGCTATTATGGCCTACGATAATGCATCGGCTAACCCACCAGGCGGTTTGTACAGCTTTGGTACAGACAATACTGATCGAGCTTTGGGTCTGGTTGGTAGTGGAAACAACAGTCCAAAGCGGATTGGTGTTGTGCTCAAGAACACCTCTGGCTCAAGGATTACGGGCTTTACAGTCTCGTATACTGGTGAGCAGTGGTACGATGGTGCCGCAGTAACCTCTACCGAACAGTTGCAATTCAAATATAAGAAGGGCACTTCCCTGGGCTCAACTGATATTATTAGCCCTACCGGATTTACAGGTGTTTCAGCACTCGATTTCAACAGTCCACAGAATTCGGCTTCCGGCCATCTTGATGGTAATGCTCCTGCGAATAGCCAGGCAATATCTGCAACTTTCTCACTTACACCTGATCTTGCGCCAAATGAAGAAATCATGCTCATTTGGGAGAAGGATAATGCCGACGGATCTGCACAGGACAGCGGCCTTGCGGTTGATGATCTCTCCATCAAAGCAGGGTTTGGAACAGCCGCTCCAGTAGTTAATTGTCCTGCCACAGTGACGGCATATCGCAGCGCTACGACGAATGTCCCGATCAGTGCGTTCGATCCGAATGGTACAGTGACGTCCGCGAGTATCGGTAGTGTAACGCCAGGCGCCAGCGGCTTCTCCATTATTAATGAGACGCCAGCGACCAGCCCTGGTGGTATATACACGGGGACGTTGCAGATTGACGGAACGCAGGCGACAGATACCTATACTGTCTCGGTGGATTTCATGAGTGCGGAGTTGAATGAAACCACAGCATGTCAAATTAGCGTTGACATAATGGAAGCTCCAGGCGACCTGGAAGTGACCAAAAATGGTCCGGCGACCTACCGGCCCGACGAGCAACTGAGCTATGTGATCACGGTCAATCCAGGCGCAGCGGCGGCTGATAACGTTGTTCTCACTGATACATTGCCGGTCAGCGTAACCTATGTCAGCGACGATAGCGGCCTCACACCGACGCAGAATGGCCAGGATGTCGTGTGGGATCTTGGCACGCTGAGTGCATCGAAAACCATCAATGTCGTTGCAACAGCTAACGCGGATGCATCCGGCACGTTGACCAATACAGTGACTGTCAACACGTCTTCACCGGACAGCAATCAGGCGAATAACACCGATATGGTGGTCTCAACGCTACGTGCAGTAGCTCCTGATTTCAGCGGGTCGAGCAAGAAAGTGAGCGCGACAACCGTGCAAGTTGGCGAAGTCTTCACCTATACACTCTCAATTGCAAACGGTGGCGACGCCGACGGAACCTACGTGTTGACTGATACACTTGACCCGAATTTAACACTGATGAGTGCGGAGGGCATGCAGCAGAACGGACAAAGTCTGACAGCAACTGCCCCGATCTCTGCTGGCACGCAGATCTCGTACACGATCAGCGTGAAGGCGAAGGCGCCGGGTACGGTGAATAATGCAGCGACGTTGACCGGTGACGGCCAGACTCGAACACTTTCTGCCCGATCAGTAACCGTGGTGAACCAGGCTACGCCAGCTGATTTTAGCAATTCAACTAAGTCAGTCAACACAAACAAGGTCAGCCCTGGTGGCCAGTTGGTCTACACGATTACAGTGGTGAATAGCGGCCAGCAGCAGGGAAGTTATGTGTTGACTGATACGCTTGATCCGAACCTCACGCTTGTCAGCACACCGCCAGGCATGACGAAGAACGGCCAGACGCTCACAGCATCAGGTGCGCTAGGCGCTGGCATGTCACAGAAGTACGTCGTTACCGTCACTGTAGGTTCGAACGTTTCTGCCGGTACTATCATCGACAACAAAGCAACACTGACCGGTGACGGCAAGACGCACGTACTGACTGTATCGCCAGTGACCGTGACACAGAATAAGTACATCTTGTACCTGCCGATGATTGTGCGGTAGCCCGCATTGGTATCTGAGGCAACAGCAAGCCTGGCTGGCTGCTAACATAAAGAGGACTGGCACTAATGCCAGTCCTCTTTAGTACGAACAGATCATGTGCCCCAAAACAAAATATGATGTATTGTCGTAACCGTGTTCTTACAATTCTGTCATATAGCTCGTAAGCTGTGGATTTTATGACATGACATGCGGTATAAATACTGTGCATCCGGTGTTATACATAGGAGAGGAGTCTATGATGACTACACACGGCGCTGGGCGCCACACAGCGACAAGATTCAGTCTTGCGTTCGCACTTTTGGCGGCACTTGTAGCAGGCATGTTTTCGCTTGGCGTGGCGCGGGCGCAGGTTCCACTGAATTCAAATCAGCCGTACACACAGAACTTTGATAGCTTGATTGCCAGTGGTAGTGGATCATGGTCAAATAACGGTACGCTTGAGGGATGGTATGCTGCTGAGGGAAGTAATTCTGTCACATCTATCACTGCCTATGACAACGTGGATACCAATCCTGCTAAGGGATTATACAGTTTCGGCCCGACCGACAATGCTGAACGGGCTCTTGGAGTTATCGGGGGCTTCAATGGAACCATGAGCATTGGCGTGCTCTTTCTCAATACTACCAGCGTGCCAATCAGTCAGATGACAATTGGCTACACGGGCGAGCAATGGCTTGCTGGCGCGACTGGTACGACAACTCAGTCGCTTGATTTCCAGTATAAGGTTGGCGCGACAGTTTCAATTACTGATAATGATTTCGTGAACAACTCTACCACCAGTCCGTTCAACTTCGACGCCTTGGCATCAACAACATCGGGTGATCCTAATGTGGGCACCCCTGTTAACGGCAACGACCCGGCTTACCGCACAGTCGTTGGACCTCAAACGCTGACGTTTGCAACGCCGCTCCAGCCGAAGCAATATGTTATGTTCCGCTGGTCCGCTAATCCGGGGAATATCACGGGTAAGGATAACGGTCTGGCCATCGATGATCTGACAATCACCCCGGTGATTAACAACCCCGCGCCGCCGGTGCCTGATTGCCCGCCGTCGTTGACAACTGATCCAGGTGTCGCCGCATCGGCTCGGGTAAGTGCAATCGACCCGAATGATGCTGTCAGCAGTGCAGTTATCACGAGCGCACCCGTTGCCGGTATTACCCTTACGCCGAATTCTGTGTCAACGGGTCCGGGTCAACCGTACACCGCAACGCTCGACGTAGCAAACACAGTCCCGAACGGTGTATACGATGTTGCAATTACGTTCACCAGCGCGTCGAGTGAGACGGCTGCATGCACCGTCGCCGTGACAGTCGGCCCGAATCCGAACTTTGCCACTTCAAAGAAGACGGTGAGCAGCACATCGGTCTACGTTGGGCAGGAGTTCACCTACACGCTGACGCTGACGAACAGCGGCAGCACCGCTGGCGATTTTACACTAAGCGACCAGTTGCTAAATTCGCTGGAGGTGGTGAGAAAGTCTCCCGGACTAATCCAGACCACGACGTCGAGCGGGGAGTTGCTGACCGCAACAGGTAATGTCAATGCCGGGCAGCAGGTGGTTTATACTGTGACGGTCAAGGCGAAAGTGGCAGGGTCGGTGGACAATGCTGCGACGGTGACATCGAACAGCGTCATGAAGACGTTGAATGCGCCGCGCGTGACTGTGCGTGCGCAACCGACGCCCGCCGACTTCAGCAACTCTACAAAAATCGTGAGCCAGGCTGAAGCAAGCCCAGGCGATCAAGTGACGTACACTATCACCATATCAAATAGCGGTGAGACCGCAGGCACCTTCTCCTTGAGCGATACGCTTGACTCGCATTTGACGCTCGTTAGTGCGCCAGACATGACGGCAACGGGACAAACGCTGACGGCATCAGGTACGATTGGCGCAGGTGCGTCGCAGAAGTATACGATTGTCGTTCGCATCAATGACAATACGCCGAGCGAAACGATTATTCACAACAGCGCCACGCTCACAGGTGATGGACAGACGCGTACGTTGACTGCATCAACCGTGAATGTGTTGATCAATCCGAACAAGTTTGATGTGTTCTTGCCAATGATCACGAAGTCATCCTAGCAAACAAACTGGATTACTGACCTACACGGAGGGGCTGACTTGTAAGTCAGCCCCTTTTAGTATAGTTTGTAGCAAATAAGGAATTTGTCATTAGTGCTTGACATATTTTCAGGGATTTTTTACTATTTCATTTGTACAATAAAGATATAACTGAGCGTGGTGATAAACCAAAGCTATAAAGAGAGGGTTTTGTGCCTGCTCCTCGCATAATATTGCGTTTCAACGTACCTGTTCGGTTGTTGTTCATGCTGGTCGTCTTTACATGCGCGGGCTGGCCGGTGCATATCCAAGCCATGCCTCTCACCTCGCTCGCTGTCATTCGTGCTCATGATCTGGACACCACTGCGCATCCTGCATGGCCCATGGCTGAGCGTACCGTGAGTGCAATAACACAGCTCGGTGGCTCTGCTCAGCTTCGCTCAACTGCGGTGTTCACTGCAACGCTAGCAGTGAACACGCGGGCAGCAGTGGTTGGCAGCACGCTTGTATACACGTTGACGTTGGTGAACAACAGCAATGCACCAGAAGCCTTTGCTGTCACCGACATGCTGTCTGACAACCTCGCATTGATTGACGCATCGAACATGACGGTCAGCGATCACATGCTTACGGCGGACGGCACGATGGACAATGGCACACAGCAGCAGTTTGTTATCAGAGCTCGTATTCGCTTCTATCATTCCACGGTTGAGCATACAGCGACTGTGCGTTTTGACGATCAGACCCAGACTGTTGTCGCGCCGGTTGTTCGCATCGCAAGCCCCGGCGCTTCGTTCATGCACTATTTGCCATTGATGGTTCGCTAGCTGATGCAGGCCAATCGCTACAATGGTCATGGCGCCATCTGGATGTACATGAATACGGCGTGCGCCATCGACTCAGTTCGTGTGGTACGTACACAGCCATATGGACAATAAATATTATGCTTCCACAGCGTTAGTCGGCTCGTCTTCTACTTCCACAGCCAGGCCACCGCCAAGCGCGGCGATGATGTTATAGCCAAGGCAGAACAGCAGCGTGGCAGCCAGCACCAACGCCGCGCCGACAAGCGTTAAGATAAGAGTCCAGCGTAGAAACGTTGCGGTAGGATTTGCGGTCAATTGCTGTACGGTCTGGGCTGTGTCGGCAAGTTGTAGCTCTTGCAGGGCATCGAAGCGGGCGATCTGCTGTCCCAGCACCGTTATCTCATATGGTTGAATCTGCGCAATTGTGCTGTTTACTTGCTCCAGTGCGCGCACGCCAATGCCCGCAAGACATAACGCGGGGAGAAGTGACACGAGCCAGCCAAGTAGCAAGCTCGTTTTAATCGCCGATCCATAGCTGATGTGACAGATACGATATTGCATACGCCCTTTTCCTCAATTAAAAGCACGAAGGAGTTGAATGACATTTTCGCCGAGCGCGGCAGTCGCGTAGCCGCCCTCCTGCACAATCAACGTCGGCATGCCGAGTGCCGCAATGCGCGCGCCGATTTCCCTGTACACCGCAGTCGTCAGCTTGAACTTACCGAGCGGGTCGCCATCGAACGTGTCGAAGCCTACCGAAAGGACCAGGAAGCGCGGCACGTAGTCCTGAATGGCTCGTAGCGCAAGCTCCAACGCTGCAAGAAAGGCTCCGTTGTCGGTGCCTTCCGGCAGCGGCAGGTTACGATTATAGCCTGCGCCCGCCCCCGCGCCGCACTCGTCGGCGTAGCCTGAAAACGATGGGTACTCAAAGACCGGATCGGCATGCAGCGAGACGCACAGCACATCGGCGCGTTCGTAGAAGATCTGCTGCGTGCCATTGCCATGGTGGTAATCAATATCAAGCACTGCGACACGCGCATGAACTGCGTCGGCATGCTGAAGCAAGTATTGGGCTGCAATCGCCGCGTTGTTGAGAAAGCAGTAGCCGCCGCACAGGTCACGTCCGGCATGGTGGCCGGGCGGCCGGCACAGCGCATAGGCGGCATGCTGACCTTCCAATAGCAGCGCTGCGCCCGTCAGTGCGGCGTCGGCGGACATGCGCGCGGCCTTGTACGTCCCGGCGACAATCGGCGCGCTGGTATCGAACGTGTAAAAGCCCGGCGTCGCCAGTCCTCCGCTCGGTGGGTGCGCCATCCAGCGCACAGCGAATGTGTCGGGGATAACGGCGGCGGGCGCGCCACCGGCGGTGACCCAGCGCTGGTAGGCATGCTCCAGGTACTGGAGATAATCATCGCTGTGAACAGCGCGCAATGGCGCAAGACCGAACGCGCGCGGCGGCACAATTGGGCCGAGCGCCGCTGTCGTCACCGCGTCGTGAATGATCTGGGCGCGGGCCGGAGACTCATGCGGCTCGATCAGTTGCCCTTCCAGCATCTCGTGTGGAGGATTGTGCAAAATATGGTCGCTTGGGAAAATAGTGATTATTGGCATGCTGATTGCTGTAGCAATGTACACGGAACTCTTTCAAAAATAAGGAGCATTCGATGGGTATTATTTCATGGTTGATCTTTGGCGCGCTGGCGGGTTGGGTGGCGAGCATGATTGCGGGAACGAACGCGCGGCAGGGTTGCCTCGTGAATATTATTGTTGGCATTGTTGGCGCATTTATTGGTGGTTTTCTCTATAGTTTGCTCACAGGCGCAGACTTCGTTGCTGGCTTTAACATCGCCAGCTTCATCGTTGCGGTGATCGGCGCTGTCATCCTGCTAGCAATCTTGAAAGCCATACGTCGGTAACGTATTTCGTCTATTGTACCAAAAAGCAAACCGGCTGCGAGTAACTCGCAGCCGGTTTATCATATTCGGAGGCACTGCCTGTGCTCGGTGAGCAAAAAGAGGTATGTCGAGGATGTCGAGGTTGATTGTGGAAAGAACGGGGGCTTTTCTTGATTGCTCACCACCGTGTTCGCCGCGCCTTTCTGATGTATAGAATACGATATACAGGTGCGTAGCTCAATAGCCTGCATGTCCCAACTCGCTATAGTTCTTTGTGTAACCGTGGTACCATCACAGCCGGTATGCGCGTTGCATGTGAATGGATGAACGTTGTATGGTATCATGGATGCATAAACACGAATAATCATTGATATAGCTATGCCAAAGGCACAAAAAACGTTGTTTGATGACCAGCGCGCCGACGTGCTCAATCGGCAAGCGCCGCTCGCCGCCCGCATGCGCCCGCGCACGCTCGACGAATACGTTGGGCAGGAGCAGATCGTCGGCGAAGGACGGCTGCTGCGGCGCGCCATTGCCGGTGACATGCTGTTTTCGCTAATTCTGTGGGGGCCGCCCGGTACCGGCAAAACAACCCTCGCGCGGATCGTCGCGGAAACGACCAACGCTCACTTCGATCCGCTGTCGGCAGTCTCGGCGGGCGTGGCTGATCTGCGCCGGGTTGTCAAAGATGCGCAAGACCGGCTCGGCATGTTCGGCCAGCGCACGGTCGTCTTCATTGACGAGATTCATCGCTTCAATAAAGCGCAGCAGGACGCGGTGCTGCCATACGTTGAGGACGGCACGATTATTCTGATCGGCGCAACGACCGAAAACCCGTCGTTCGAGGTCAACTCGGCGCTTCTTTCGCGCGCCCGCGTGTTCGTGCTTGAGTCGCTGACTGACGAACAAGTTGGTACACTGATTGATCGAGCATTGGTCGATAAAGAGCGCGGCTTGGGTACACATAACATTCTCATGGCGGCGGATGCGCGCGGCTATCTGATCAACATGTCGAATGGCGACGCGCGCACGGCGCTGAACGCGCTGGAGGCGGCGGTGCTTGCGAAGCCACCCTCGCTTGGCGACAAGCGGCTGATTACAGTGGACGATATCCGCGACGCGCTCCAAAGCCGCGCTACCCGCTATGACAAGAGCGGCGAGCTCCATTACGATGCGATTTCGGCGCTTCACAAATGCGTGCGCGACAGCGACCCCGACGCGGCGCTGTACTGGCTTGGCCGCATGCTCGACGGCGGCGAAGACCCGCTCTACATTGCCCGGCGCGTGGTGCGCATGGCGGTGGAAGATATTGGGTTGGGCGACCCGCAGGCGCTGCCGCTGACCGTTGCGGCCCAGCAGGCCGTGCATTTCCTCGGCCAGCCGGAAGGCGATCTCGCGTTGGCGCAGGCGGTCGTCTATTTGTGTCAGGCTCCCAAGAGCAACGCCGTGTACAGCGCCTACGCTGCCGCGCTCAAGGATGTGGCCGAGACGCGCAACGAACCGGTGCCGCTGCACCTTCGCAATGCGCCCACCCGCCTGATGAAAGGCTTGGGCTATGGCAAGGGCTATAAGTATGCCCATGACTACGAGGATGCACAGGTCGAGCAAGAGCACTTCCCGCCGAATTTGCAGGGCCGCCGCTATTATGAGCCAACCGGGCGCGGTTTCGAGGCCGGCGTGCGTGAGCGGCTGGCATGGCGCGAAACCAAGGACGAAGGACGAAGGACGAAGGACGAAAGCCCCAGAACACGTAGCACCAGTTCACCAGCGCAACCCCCTACTCGTTCGCTCGACCCCGACGATATTGGCGAAGAGTCGCAAGAACTACCTGATGACGTGGATGCATGATTGACGCAGCAGGGAACACAATGCTACAATAGCCATTGTTTCCGCTACACAAAGCATCAGGACGCCATGAGCGAACATACAGCATCCGTGGTCATCATCGGCGCGGGCATTGTCGGCGCGTCGGTTGCCTACCACCTTGCGGCGCGCGGCTGCACCGACATTGTCCTTCTTGAAAAAGAAGAAACCGAAATTACTGGCTCCACTGCCCGCGCCATTGCCGGTGTGCGTCACCAGTTTTCGTCCGAAGTCAACGTGCGTTTATCACAATGGAGCATCGAGCGGCTGAAGTACTTCACGGAAGAAGTTGGCGGCCATGCCGACCTGCGCCAGGTTGGCTACCTCATGCCAATCAACGATTCTGCGACTTGGGAGGCGTATCAGCAGACTGCCGCCATGCAGCAGCGCCTTGGCGTGCGCGTCGAGCTACTTTCGCCCGATGAGGCGGCCGGCATTGTTCCCATGCGAACCGATGATTTGATTGGCGCAACGTTCGGCCCGGATGATGGCTACTGTGATGCGCATGGCGTCGCGCTTGGCTATCTGACGCGTGCTCGTGCGCTTGGCGCGCAGTTGTGGCGCAGCACGGCTGCAGTGGGCGCGCAGATCTCTGGCGAGCGTGTCACTGCTGTGGAGACCAGCGATGGCGTGATTGCGTGCGACTTCGTGGTAAACGCGGCTGGATCATGGGCAGGTGAGGTCGGCGCGTTGTTTAGCCTCCATGTGCCGGTACAGCCATTCCGTCGTGTCGTGTTTGTGACCGAGCCGTTCCCGCTGATTCCCGGCCCGATTCCGCTGACGATCGACGTGGGCAGCGGCTTCTACATGCGTAAAGAGCAAGATAATCTCCTGATGGGCATGTCGAATCTGGCTGAGCCGCCGAGCCACAACACCATGGTGGATTGGGATTGGCTCGACACTACGCTGGAGGGTGGCCTGCATCGCTTTCCGATTCTTGAGCAGGCGGGACTCGCCCCCAAGCTGTGCTGGGCTGGCTCGTACGAAATAACACCCGATCACATGCCGATCCTTGGCCGCCATCCTGAACTACCGAACTATCTGGACGCGAGTGGCTTCAGCGGCCATGGAATCATGCACGCGCCAGCCACGGGCATGCTGACTGCCGAAGAAGTGCTGGATGGTCGCGCGCATACTATCAACATTGATGAATTGCGAATCACACGCTTTAAGGGCCAGGAACTGCATCTCGAACAGAATGTATACTAACTAAGTTGCGAATGTCCGTGCTGGTTGTTCCGCCTTCCGTTGTTGACGTGCCATGCCTCAATCGATTCGGGAACTGTTTGTAGATCGTGATCGCCAAATACAAGCTTTCCGAAACATGCTGGGAGGCCAGATTCGCCGTCGCATTATGTTGATTAATGCCCCGGAAGGCATGGGCAAGACGTGGCTGTTGCAAACCTATGCGAACGAGGCTGCCGCGCAGAATCTGCCGCACGTGTATATTGATTTTGGCGACGGTCAGTCTTATGACTCGCTCTCGCTGGTGCGACGCTTCCGTGACGCGCTCGGGCCAGATCACTTCCCGCGCGTAGCCGAAGCATTTGCGGTAGTGCTTGCGCCGCAAGTTAGTATCAGTATCGAAAACAGCACACTGAACAATTCGCCGGTCTCAGTACAAAATGTTACACCCTCGTTTCAAACTGACAACCCAGTTATTCGCCAGACCGTTGAGGATCGCGCCACCACAGCGTTTTTCGATGATCTTGCTGCGTTGAGTCAGAACACCACGCCGGTCTTCTTGTTTGACACCTACGGGCGCACCTCGACGCGGCAGGATAGCTGGGTGCCTGGCGAGGCCGACCGCTGGATCTGCGGTCAGTTGCTTGCACGATTGCGCGACAAGCGGCTTGAAAAGGTTGTGGTGGTCATTGCGGGGGAACGCACGCCAGAGTTTGGCGCCGAGTGGAATGAGGTGCTTGGTCGCATGTCACTTGATCCACTTGTATGTCGCGATGTGGACGAATATTTGCGCCAGCGCCGTGGCCTTACCTCCATCAGCGACGCGGAAATCGAGGTGCTGTGCCAGGCTGTGAACGGCAGCCCACAGGTGCTGGGGCTAATCGGCGACAATTTGGAGCAGGCAAAAAATCCGGCACTTCACGACGATGAGTGGTAAAATGAAGCATGGATAAAAAGGCATCATTCACGGTGCTGGTGGTACGTCAATGGATGAGACGAGTGACAATCGAGAAGCTAGATTAGCTTTGCTGCGCCGCCAGTTGCGCACGTTGGCCTATCGTGCCGCACAGTACGGCGGCATGGCCAAGGCACCAGCAGAAGTGCGCGAGCAGATCAAGCGCATGCAAGCTGAGATTATGCAGCTTGAGGCCGATCTTGCGCGGGAAGAAGCCAATGATGAGCTTGCGTTGGTCGGCGTGGCCGAGACTCCTGCAGAGCGCTCGCTGACGAATGAAATCAATGAGATCACCGACCCATTGCTGCACCTGAGTTACGCTGCGTCACCACAGCAGCGCATTGTTACCTCGCTGCACTATGTGCTCCGTGACGCTGGCCCGCGCCAGGCGAATGTGTTGCGGCGCTGCGCTATTCCGCGCTGGTTCGACGCTGATGTGCTGCGGGTGCTGCGCGGCAAGGACGATGGCAACGAGCACTTGCTCAGCGTGCTGGCGAGCTACAGCTTTGTGCGTCCCGTCAATCATACGCGCTTCAGCTATCATGACGCCGTGCGCGCCGTTCTGCTTCAGGAGTGGCGCGACGACAACCCCGACGAATTTCACGCCATTAACCAGCAACTGGCAGACTACTTCCAGCAGCGCGCCGATCATCTTGTGTCGCCTATCCAATACGCGTACCGCCGCGCCGCGTATGTAGCGCTGCATACAACGTCGGTTGATGAATGGGAGTTGTGCATTCGTGAGGCGATCTACCACCGGATCATTGTTGATCCTGACGCGGGCATGGCGCAACTGCGCGCTACGTTTGACGACGCCGAAGCGGCTCACCGGCTTGGTGATGCCGAAGCACTGATTCGGCTCACTGCTGATATCGCGCTCCCTGAGGCACAGCAGCAATGGATACAGTATCTTCAGGCACGCGTTGATCGCGCGGCCCTGCGGCTTGACGAGGCCGCTGCCCGCCTCAACGCCCTGCGTGAGGCTCCGCTTGAGCCGTTGCTCGCCGCCAAGGTGCAGCAGACGCTTGGTGAAGTGTATGCTGAAACTGGCCGCTGGGTACAGGCGAGCGAGTTGTATCGCGCAAGCTTGCGCTACTTTCAGGCGCATGGCCTGCAACGTGACGCGGCGCTGATGCTGCTGCGGCTTGGCGAGGCGTACCAGGAAATCGCTCGTTTCAGTGGCGGCTGGCATGTGCATGCCTATCCGCAAAGTGCGTTCTGGCGCAGTCTTGGCGAGTTCTGGAATTGGCTGTTGGCAGTGCCGTTCTTTCTTGTGGTGCAGCTGCTGGGCAACCGTCGCTATCAGGTGCCGCGTCCGCGCATTCTCGCAAGCTACCAGAATTGGCTGCTCACATGGGTGTATCGTACGGCCATCCGCTGGTTCATACGCGCCCGCGCCGCCTATGACGAACTAGGCGACGCGAATGGGGTGCTGCGTGCCGAGCAGCGGCTGGCAGAAATCATGAAGACCTTTGGCTACACTGATGAAGCGCTCGAACGGCTGAATCAACTGAAGCAGCGTGTTCCGCAGGATGATGCCTACATGCAGGCGTGGCTTGATCGCGACTGTGCGGCGGTGTTGCTTGCGCAAAACAATGTGGATGGCGCGCGCCCGCTGATTGCCGCAGCGCTCAAGACATTTCACACGGTCGGTGACTTCCGGCGCGAAGCGTCCGTGCTGGTACTACAAAACGAGGCGGACATGCGCGCGGGCAATGATGCGGCTGCGCTCCAGGGGTATCGTGACAGTCTCGATCGCTTCCGGGCATTGCACTACACTGCGGCACGCGAACAGGTGCTTCATGATTTGCGGGCATGGCAGCGGCGGATTGCGCATGGCGAAAGCTGGGAGCAGATCGGGCGAATCATTGCCGACGAGCCAGAGAAGCGCTATGTGGCACGCTTCCCGCGCAGTCAACGGCCATTGCTGCAACTACTGGCATTGGCGGCGCTGCCGTTGACGATGCTGTTGCTGGCTTTATTCGCGCCGCAATCGCGCTTTGAATTGATCAACCGGCTGGTGACTCAGACAACCTATTACAATCCATGGGCGGCGTTGGCCGTGCTGGCGATTGTGGTGGTGGTGTATAGCCTGATTTATACAGCCATTGCGCTGGGCGTGATCTATCTCCTGCCGCTTGACGCGCTCAAGCGCGAACAGCCCGATGTGATTGTCACCGACCCGCGCGGCATTGCCCGCTATGACTCGCACGGCGATCTGGCGCTGCAAATTGCATGGCCCCATGTTCGCCAATGGATCGAGGCTGATTTCCGCCTGTGGCTGCTGCCGCTGCCACTGTTTTCCGCGACGCTGCTGGAGCGCACTGATGACGCGGACTTGATAATGGATGGTATCACTGGCTGGTACAGCAATCTACAGCATGATCTTGCCCACCATCTGCAACAGGCAGGCAATACCGTTCAGCGCGCGAATCGCGGTGTGGCGGTGTTGCGCAGCAAGATGGGCGCGTTGCTGGTCTGTGGCCTGTTGTTGCTGCTGGTGTTTATCACGGCGGAGAACGGCTGGGCTGACTGGCTGGTTGCGCTGCTGCCGCCAATCATCTATGCAGCTTTGTCGCTGGTGGCTTTTAGCGGCGTGCTCATGCTGGCCCCGCTGGCCTATTGGTTTGCCGCCCGTCCGCTGGCGTTGCGCCGTGATCTTGATCTTCATGATGCATGGCCGTTGGTGGTCATGACTGTTGGGCTACTGAGTATTCTCATCGGTCTGCCGGATAGTGGCAATCCGATTGTGACGCGCGTCCCCGCTTTGAATATCGGGTTGCTGCTATGGGGCGCATATCTGTTCGCCGATGGATCTGCCACACATTTTGTACCGCGCAGGCATGTTGCGCGGGGTGTACTTATTGTTGCCGCGCTGCTTGGCGTGCTGGTGCTCCTCAGGCCGCTGGCGATCACAACGTATCTTGATAAGCATAATCAATCGGTGCAGCGACGCATCGAATTGTTCCGCACGCAAGCGCCATCAGTTGTCATACCATTTGCTGCATCTGGTGAGCAGGTTCCGCTGCTCGATCAGCCGCTTGCGTCGCGCTCCTACCTTGCACAGACGCGTATGGAGCCGCGTGCCCGCGCTGATGCATATAGTGATCAGGGCAGCGTGCAGTATGCGCTCGGCAATTATGCGGCGGCGGTCGATTTATATGATCGCGCGATCCAAACATATATTCAAACCGGTGATATTAACCGCGATGAAGAGTTGCGCAAAGCGACGGCGGGCGCGTATTACAATCAAGCGCAAGCGTTGCGCCAACTGCATGATGCGCGCGGATGGCAGCAGGCGCTCTCCAATGCATGTACGCTGTATCCTGGTGTAGCTTCGACTGAGTGCGCTAGCATATCAGGTCGTTAGCCCATGTTTCGGTTCTTCAGAACAGCTTCTCGAATCGATTCTCGCGCCCGGCCCGCAGCCGCTGAATGTTGCTACGGTGTAGATATACAATCAGCCCGACGGCGCACCAGATGAAGACGGCATAGGCAAGCGGCAGGTACCCGCCGAGGAATAGCCCGCTGCCAAGCAGCAGCACCACTACCGCCGCTGTAAGCGAACCCACTGACGTCATGCGCGTTGCCGCGAACCCCAGTATCCAGGCCACTAGCCCTGCGAGCACCAACAGCGGAACCAGCGCCAGGAGCACGCCACCACTCGTTGCTACCGCTTTGCCTCCACGAAAATGCAAGAACAGTGGAAAAGTGTGTCCAAGAATAGCCGCCGCGCCGACCAGCACAACTAGCGTTGGAGGCAGCCCGGCCCAATGGAGTGCCGCCAATGTCGGCAGCATGCCTTTGAGCATGTCGAGCGTGGCCGCCACGAGGAACGGCCCGAAGCCGGTCGCGCGCCATACGTTCGCGCCGCCGATATTGCCGCTGCCAACTGTTCGCAGATCCACACCGCGTGCCCGCGCGACCAGAAAGCTGAACGGCACAGAGCCAAGTAGATATGCCAGCACTACCAGAATCACGGCAGCAACAAGAGAAAATGTTGTCATGATGTGCCTCGCTTTGCAGACTGTGTGTTGTGACTACTGCGCTGCACCGCCATGAGCAGCGCGTCAGGCTGGTGGCGGAAGGTGTCCCAGGCGATCTTGCCACGCACGATCGCTTGCAGCGTCTCCCACAGCGCGCGGTTCACTGGCGCTGGCACGCCAACCTGTGCGGCAGTATCGGCAATTGCGCCATATAGGAACGCGCCTTCCGAGCGCGGGTTGCCGCGCAGGAGATCAATCTGTAGCGACGGCGGTTTACCGCCCCGCCCGCCTGCGATGACGCGGCGCAGTGCCGGGTACAACAGCGGCGCAGGCAGATATTGCATGGCGCGCGCCAGCATGGCTGCCGGGTAGCGCGGCAGGTTGACGGGGCGGCAGCCAAGCCGCTGCATGGTGTGCAAGGCTTCAAGAAAAGCGCGCTGCTCCAACGCGACCAGGCGGCGGTCGGCGTACACTGCCTCCACCGGCATGTCGAGGATCGCAGCGGTCGCATTGCCGAGCATGTTCAGCAGTGCCTTGGACCATTTCATCGCGCGATAGTCAGCGTAGGCCTCCGTGCGGAAGCCCGCCGATGAAAAAATGCTGACCCATCGCTGTACATCGGTGGTGGGATTTATTGGCGCAAGGCCGATGCCACCCGCTTTGGCGACGCTGATCTGGCCGGGCGCGTCGATCTCGACTGATGTTGTGATAGCGCCGCTGATCACGCGCTCGGTGCCGAAATGCGTCGCAAGCATTTCTTCGTTGCCAATGCCATTTTGAAGTGTGAGTATGTGCGCTGGCTGAAGCGTTTGAAGTGCCGGGATGACTCCTGCTGTGTCGTAGCCTTTGACACACACCAGCGCGAGGGCGGGCGGGCGCTCCGCAAGTGCTGCCGGATCGTCCGCGATCATGACCGCAGTAGTTTGAATACGCTGGTTTTCCTGTTGGAGAATGAGTGCCTGCCCGGCAAGCTGTGCCGCTGTTGCGGGGCGTGCCAGCAGCGTCACTGCCTGGCCGGTCTGCGCCAGCCGAATGGCGCACAACAGCCCAATTGCGCCTGGCCCAATCACAACAATGCTCACCGCACCCTCGCCTTCTGATTATCTATGAATGTCACTGATAATCAATTATAGCATTGACGGTGCGCGGCCATGCTTAGGCAGCAAGTTCTTCGGTCACCATGCGCGGCGTCATGCGGCGCGCCAATGATTGCAATCCGCGATGCTGCAATGCTTTGACCGATCCTTCGCTGCGGCCAAGTTCTCTGGCAACTTCTTGAATGGACATGTCATTCATGAAGCGCATCAGAATGACCTGGCGCTGCTCGTGAGTAAGATCATTCAGTGAATCGACAAGCTCCTCATGTTCAAGCTGGGCGCTGATTTTGTCCTCTGGACCATCGTAGCTCCCATCCCAACCCTCATAAGGCACATGGCGGCGGATTTTGCGGCGGCGCAGTGTGTCAACCGTGCGGTCATGCGCGATACGATACAGCCAGGCCGAGATCGGCCAGCCGCGATCTTCGTAACGCTCGAGCCCTTCGAACATACGTAGGAATACATCTGCCTGGAGATCCTCTGCCAAATCAGCTTCGCCCACACGGAAATAGATATAGCGGTAGATCGCGTTTGCATAGCGCTCGTAGATTTGGGTGAAGGCGGCCTGATCGCCGTATTTCGCGCGTGTAATCAGATCTGTATCATCAACATGTAGCGTCATGGTCGAAATCCTGCTTGCGAGAATGCGAGTTGTGCGCGACAACTCTGTGCTAGTACGTTGAGGCAAGTCTAGCAAGCAGGTGCTACCATAGTATTACCAGGCAAGCCATTCATCCCAGAAGCGGGTATAATAGATAGAAGGAGGCGACCCGATGCAAGAACAGGATGCGCGCACCGCAATGGTGCGCACGCAATTAGAACAACGAGGCATTGCCGATCAGCGCGTGCTTCATGCGATGGCTCAGGTGCCACGCCATATATTTGTGCCGTCGGAAGTGCGCGAGCATGCTTATGAAGACCGCGCGCTGCCAATCCATGAGGGACAGACGATTTCACAGCCGTTCATTGTGGCGCTCATGGCTCAGGCATTGGAACTGAACGGCGACGAGCGGCTGCTGGAAATCGGTACTGGCTCTGGCTATGCAGCAGCAGTGTTGAGCCAGCTGGTCGGTGAAGTGTATACTGTGGAACGCTGGCCATCGCTCGCGCAGGCGGCAGAGCAGCGCTTGCGCCAGCTGGGCTGCCGCAATGTGCATGTCATTGCGGCTGATGGCACGGCGGGCGTGCCGGAGTACGCGCCCTACGACGCCATCACGGTGGCGGCGGCCTCGCCGTGGGTGCCGCGCCCGTTACGCGAGCAACTTGGCGACGGCGGGCGGCTGGTCATTCCGGTGGGCGGACGGGAGGATCAGTACCTGATGCGGCTGACGCGGCGCGATGTGCAGATGAAGGTGGAAAAGTTGAGCGGCGTGCGCTTTGTGCCGCTGGTCGGACAGCACGCATGGGAAGAGTCCGCGGGCGAGAATAATTAGCTATGTGAAGGGCGCTTGTGTAGCGGGCATGAGTTGTGCTGCACGTGCCATGGCAACTTTAAAACCTGAAAGCGAGTTTTTGTGCGAAATACATTTACTGTGCCCGATGAGAGCGTGTTTGAAGGGCAAAGCAGAGACAATTTTGAATTGCTCAAAGCATGGGCTGGTTCGACGCTGGCGTATGCTGTGTTCATCACCGGTGCAAGCAATTTGATGAGCGTTGGCTTTGCAGTTAATCTTGTGCTTGCCGCGATTATTTGCGGTCTGGCGTTTGTGCTGCATGAGCTGGCGCATCGCGTGGTGGCGCGACACTATGGCGCGCAGGCCCACTTTGTAGCAAACAACGGCTGGCTGGTGCTCTCAATCCTGATTGCATTCGCGGGCATCTTCATCGCCGCGCCGGGCGCGGTGTGGCATCGCGGCGCGCTGACGAAGCAACAGGGCGGCCTGATTGCGCTTGCCGGGCCGGCGACTAATCTGGTCTTGTCTGTGTTATTCTTTATTCTTCTGGCTATTTTGTTCATCAGCGCAGGTACCGCGCGCATGGTTGCGCCCGATTGGCTGTTCTCGCTCTGCTATGTCGGCTTTTCGTTCAACGCATGGCTGGGCTTATTCAATATGCTTCCGGCTGGCCCATTTGACGGCGCAAAGGTGCTGGCATGGAATCCGGTCGTGTTTGGCGTAACCATCGGCATTGGCGTGCTGCTCGCGTTCGGTTTGCGCAATCAGGCGGTGCTAAACAGTTTGTACCGCTTTGCGTTGAGCATTTTTTAACGCGCTTGTTTTGTCTGATTTGTATGCGAAGGAGTGACTGAATGCGTACCCCGTTGATCGCCGGTAACTGGAAGATGTATAAAACGGTTGCCGAGGCCGTCGATCTTGTTGAGGCACTGCTGCACGACCTTGGCCCGACCAATGACCGCAAGGTGCTGGTCTGCCCGCCCTACACCGCGCTCCACGCCGTCAGCCCACTGCTGCAGGACAGCCCGATTGCGCTTGGCGCACAAGACGTGTTCCCTGAGGAGCAGGGCGCGTACACCAGTGCGATTTCGCCGCTCATGCTGCGCGACCTTGGCTGTACCTATGTGATCGTTGGCCACAGCGAGCGGCGGCAGATCTTCGGCGATGACGATGCGCTGGTCAATCGCAAGCTCCACGCGGCGCTCAAGCACGATCTGCGACCGATTTTGTGTGTTGGCGAGACCAAGCCGCAGCGCGACGCGGGCGACGCTGAGCGCGTGGTGGTGCGGCAGGTGCGGGCCGGCCTTGCTGATGTGTCCGCCGCGCAGATGGGCAGCGTGGTGATCGCCTACGAGCCAGTATGGGCGATCGGTACCGGCGACACGGCCACGCCTGCCGACGCGCAGGCCATGCATGCTACCATTCGCCAGACGTTGACAGAATTATATGGCGATGTGGCCCAGCAAATTCGTATTCAGTACGGTGGCAGCGTCAAGCCAGATAATGTCGACGAATTGATGTCTCAGCCTGACATTGATGGCGCACTGGTGGGCGGCGCATCGCTCAAGGCCGATAGCTTTTTGCGGATCATCAACTTTCAGTAGCTTCGTCGCTCCACACGGCACATACTGATGGAAGGAACCGGCGGCTGTGCTGCTGACCTTCCATTTTTCTTTTCAAGGAGGTGCATGATGCAGATAGAATTCTGGATTTTGTTGCGCCTGGTGATAGCGACAGTGCTCGGCGGCGTTATTGGCTTTGAGCGCGAGCGCACCGGCAAGGATGCCGGTTTACGGACGCACATGCTGGTAGCCATGGGCGCGGCGCTCTTTGTGTCGTTCAACGATCTCTTTGCCATCGTGTCCATGCCGCTCGCGCCACCCGGGCCAGCCGGTAACTTCCGCATCCAAATCGAGCCGCTCGCCATCGTTGAAGCGATCGTCACGGGTATTAGCTTTCTGGGGGCGGGGACTATTTTTGTTGGAGGTAGGCGCAATCGAGTGAAGGGTTTAACAACCGCCGCGTCGATCTGGGCTACGGCGGCGCTCGGGATTGCGGTCGGGCTGGAGCGTTACGTGTTGGCAGTGGGCACGACGCTGCTCATTTTTTGCATTCTGCATGTCACGAGTTGGGTTAAGGTGGAGCATGACAATGCTGATGATGTACGCGACACCTGATATCATCGCATGTGCAAGCCCATCAGACATGCGAATCATCAGGCGGCGGATCTTTCTCTGAAGACATCTGGAGCGCGTCGGCAGCCAGGCGACGCAGCTGGGCAACCGGCACCGGCTTGGTGAGGTAATGATCCACATGGAGTCGTTCGGCGGCCTCGCTGATCTCTGCTGAGCTATAGGCCGTCATGAGAATGATGCGCGACGAAAGACCCTGATTACGAACCTGTGCAATGACATCAAGCCCGTTCATGCCGGGCATGTTGTAATCAGTGATAATCAGATCGGGCGGTTGCGACGAGACCAATGCCAGCGCCTCGCTGCCATTGGCGGCGGTTGCAATGATCCAATCGGCATCGAACGAGCGCAGTGCCTGCTCAAGCATCAGCCGCTGGTTTGCTTCGTCATCAATAATTAAAATGGAATAGTGAGTCATGATGGCGCTCAACATGTATCCGCCTTTGCGCTCGTTGCGGTATCTGTATGTATGATACTGAGCTTTGCGGGTGCTGTCGGGCGCAAGATGTGATCGGAATTGACGCGGGGCTGTAACAGCAGTTGGTATCACCTGAGGCAGAGACTCTGCCGTGTTTGACCAAAGCACAGCGAAATGATATACTTAATGTTATTAAATATCAATGTGCTATATTGAGGTTAGCATGGGCGGAAATGATGTGCGGGAGAGTGTAGTTGAGGAAATTGAGCGCGTTATTTTACAAATCGGTTGGTTTGGGCAGCGCCAGTTTATGCAGTTGCTGGCTGATGAACGTTTCGAACTGACCGTACCGCAATACCACACGCTGGCTCATCTTGCCCACTGTGCGCATGAGTGCAAAATGTCGGAGCTTGCCAAGGCGACTCATCAGTCGGCCGCGTCGCTCACCGGTGTAGTAGACCGACTGCTTGAAAAGCAACTTGTGGCGCGCACCCGGCTTGAAGAAGATCGTCGCCAGGTGATGGTTGCCATCACTGATCGCGGGCGCGGGCTGCTGGAGGAAATTCGGCAGGCACGGCATGAGGAAATGCGCGCGGCACTCCGTGAGATGGATGGTGCTGAAACACAAGAGTTGCTACGTTTATTGCATGCCTTGCTCTCTAGCATGGGACGCCATGTGGAAGCATATGAGCAGCGCAGCGAGTCATAATCATCAGCCAACAATCAGCGCAGAAAGATGCTGTTTATGGTACCATGAGGTGTGCATGTATTACAGCAAATGTAGGGGTTATATGCCAAAATTGTCATCTATCACAAGCATCGAATTCCGGTTTTTGTTTGTACAATAAAAGAAAGCATAAGCAATTGGATTTTTTCTTTTGTGGGATACATCAGGCGTTTTGTCTGAAAAGCGAGGATACTCATGAGTGATGCGGAAACCATCGAGCAACTGACAGATCAGGACGAGGACTTCACCGAGCGCGAGTTGCCGCTCGTCGTCCTGGGCGAGATGGTCATTATGCCCTATATGACCGTGCCGTTGCAGGTAGGTCAGGGCAAGTCCTTCCGCGCTATGGAGCAAGCCTGGAGCGAAGATCAGGAGGTGCTGCTGATCTTTGTTTCTGAGGATGAAATAGAAAGCTATAAGAATGGCGAGCCACAGGTGCTGCCACCAGTCGGCGTGATCGCGCGTCTGGGCGAGTTTGTGAAGCTGCCCGACGGGACGGTGCGAATCATTCTGGAAGGCTTGATCCGCGCGACGGTTGGTGTGATCACACAGAACGAGCCGTTTTACCGCGTCATGTGTACGCCAACGCCCGACCACGACGAGAGTGGCATGGAGGTAGAAGCACTGATTGACACGGTGAAGCAGCAGATCGATGAACTGGTGGATTACATGGGCGAAGTGCCGCAGGATGCGGTCGCCTTTGTGCATCGCATCGAGAAGCCAGGCCACCTGGCCGATATTGTGACGTATGCGCCAGCGTTTCAGTTCACCGAGCGGCTCGATATTCTCTACGAGCTTGAGCCGGTCGAGCGGCTGCGCAAGGCATATTTGCTGCTCGCGCGCCAGCTCGAATTGCTGAAGCTGCGCCACAAGATTCAGCAGGATACTAAAGAGGTGCTGGATCAGAGTCAGCGCGAGTATTTCTTGCGCGAGCAGATGCGCGTGATTCGCCGCGAACTTGGTGAGGACGACGATCTTGACGACCCGATTGATGAGCTAAAGCGCAAGATTATTGAACTTGACGCGCCGGACTACGTCAAGGATCAGGCCACGCATGAGTTGAAGCGGCTGGCGCAGCAAGGCATGAACAGCCCTGAGTCGGGCGTGATTCGCACGTATCTCGACTGGCTGACCAATCTGCCATGGGCCAACGAGGAGATGCCTGAGATTAGCATCGCCGAGGCGCAGCGCGTACTGGACGAAGATCATTACGGGCTGGAAAAGGTCAAGGAGCGGATTCTCGAATATCTCGCCGTCCGAAAGCTGGCGGGTGATAAGATGCGCTCGCCAATTCTGTGTTTTGTTGGCCCTCCCGGCGTCGGCAAGACCAGCCTGGGCCGCTCAATTGCACGGGCGTTGGGCCGCCAGTTCGTGCGAACGAGCCTGGGTGGCATCCGCGACGAGGCCGAGATTCGCGGCCATCGCCGGACGTATATCGGTGCCATGCCAGGCCGGATCATTCAAGGCATGAAGTCGGCTAAGTCGCGCTACCCGGTTTACATTCTGGATGAAGTGGACAAGGTGGGCCAGGACTTCCGCGGTGACCCAACCTCGGCGCTGCTGGAGGTGCTTGACCCAGAGCAGAACAGGGAGTTCTCGGATCATTATCTTGAGATCCCGTACGATCTATCGCAGGTCGTATTCATTGCCACAGCCAACCAACTTGAGCCGATTCCTAGCCCGCTGCGTGACCGCATGGAGATCATCGAGATCGGCGGTTACACCGAGGACGAGAAGCTTGGCATTGCGCAGGGCTTCCTGGTGCCGAAGCAGCGCGAGTTCCATGGTTTGGGTGAGGATCAACTCAATCTGACCGCAGGGGCAGTGCTGAAGCTGATTCGTGAGTACACGCGCGAGGCGGGTGTCCGCAATCTGGAGCGTGAGCTTGCGAGCCTGTGCCGCAAGGTGGCCCGCAAAGTGGCCGCTGCTTCCGATGCGGGCGATGAGTCGACCTCGTTCACCATCGACGCTGATGATATTGCGACCTACCTTGGGCCAGAGCGCTTTTCGTTTGGACTGGCTGAGGAGCAGGATGAGGTTGGCGTAGCGACTGGCGCGGCATGGACACCGGCTGGCGGTGACATTCTATCGATCGAGGTGCTGCCAGTGCGTGGCAAGGGTGTGCTCCAGATGACCGGCCATCTTGGCGATGTGATGAAGGAGTCGGCGCAGGCGGCGCTCTCGTACGCGCGCTTCCGGGCACCACAGCTCGGCGTAGATGACAACTATTTCGAGGAGCATAACATCCACATCCACGTGCCAGAGGGCGCGGTGCCCAAGGATGGCCCGTCGGCGGGCATCACGCTGACCACGGCGCTGATCTCAGCAATGACCGGGCGGCCAGTGCGGCGCGATGTCGCCATGACCGGCGAGGTCACGTTACGCGGCAAGGTGCTGCCGATTGGCGGCTTGAAAGAAAAGACGCTGGCGGCGCACCGGGCAGGCATCAAGACCTTCATTCTGCCAAAGGATAACGCGAAGGATATTGTGGATTTGCCTCAGAAGGTGCGCGACGATCTGCAACTCATTCCGGTATCTTCGATGGATGAGGTGCTCAAGATCGCCCTATCAGGCGGGAAGTAAGCGTTAGTACGCTAAGTAGCGTGGGGCGAAGCATGTTGTTACGACAACATGCTTCGCCCCGATTTTATTTTCTCAGCACTTTGGACAATCATCATCTGCGTAAGGGCCATGATCGGGGCAGTCTGTGCCTTCGGTGTAATCGTGGTCGTTCATCACAATACGTCTCCTTGCGTGTATGCTTTGTTCCAGCATAGCAAGAGACACCTGCGGCACGGCTCTGGCAAAACTTCGGCAAGACTGCGGAAGCAGTTATTTAGTGGACATTGTTGAATTACTATCTAGCGCGCTGAGGATGGTAACCGTGAATCTGGCAACAGCACTCCGCCTCGACTGAGCACCGCCGCGCCGACGCCTGGGCTTGCCAATACGTAAAACAGCGCCACGCCGGCCAGAGGCAGAAACGCTGTCACGATGCCAACCAGCGCCGCCATGCCAAGCGCGATGAGGGCAGTGGGCCCGCTGATAATGGCGGCAGGTGAGCAGTCACCACCAAGTGCCTGTACCATCGTTGCAAAGCCGTAGATATACGGCAACTGGAGTAACAGGAGCAGCACGATGATAACTGGCAGGCCGATAATCGTCACCGTAAGCAGCGCCGTAAGTGGCAGCACCGCCGCAGCTAGCACCAAGGTGGAAAGCAGCCCCAGCCCGAACGATCGTTGCGGTAGGTCGCGCAATGTCGCCGTTGTGACTGCCATGCGGCGCGGCCAGAGTGCCGCCCACAAGAGACTGAACGCCGTCAGGAACACAGTTACTAGAAAGCCGAAGAATATATTACTTACGCTACTGATTGGCGTGGACTTGGATGACGGCGGCATGAACAGCGTCACAACACTCGCGAACGCTTTGCCATCGCCCGACTCACCGAACGCTTCACCAGCAACCTGCGTGGTGGTGCCTTCAAGTTGCCCACCTGCTGCCAGTACACTGCCATCAACATGGGCCGAGGGATCAACGGTGACGCGGCCAGCATAGCTCACCACATCGCCGCCGACATGCCCGCGCACAGTGATGTCGCCGCCCCACGACGTCACATCGCCCGTCACATCGCCGTCCACGACAATGCTTTGTGTCATGGAGGCGACACTGCCGTCCACATGCTGTCCAGCGGGAACAGTGAGCGGCTGTTCGTCCTGAGCGTGCGTGGTGCTCGGCAAACTCAGCGTGCCGAGAAGTATCAGCAGCGCCACCATGTTGCGAAGCCATGTCGATGTGCGTTGCAGGATCATGAGCGGGTTTCTCCTGCAATGCTACCCAACGGCTGCCCCGCAAGTATCCACCACAGCCACCCGCCCAGCACAGCAACGACACTGCTTGCAATCAGCAGGGCTGGCATCATGCTGAAAAGCGTCCCAATGATTGGCTTGACCAGCAGCCGCGCAATGAGCAATGTCTTGCTGATGCCACCGCTCCCATCACCAAAGAAGGATGCCAGTTGTGGGCCTGTGCCTATGACATCAAACATGCCCGCTATTGCGACAAGCAAGACCAGCAGTGCTGCCACAGCTATCACAACCGCTCGGACGGTCCGTTGGCGTGCGGCAGCGCGGGCGGCGGCGGCAGGCGCCAGCCGAGGCAACTGACGAGCGGTACGCGTTACAAGGTCAGGTGGCGGCTCAAGAAAGCGGGTTTCCATCTGTTGCGTCAGCATACGGCGCATCGCGGCGTCTTCACGTTCATCGTTCAAGATGTGCTCGTTTCGGTTTCCCATAAAGCTTGTCCTTCTGGTCCCAACATGTCCGCCAGCATATTGCGGGCGCGATGCAGTCGTGTTTTAATCGTACTGATAGTTAATCCAGTCACGTCGGCTATTTCCTCATACGACAGGTCGTGCATGTAACGCAGTACCGTCACTAATCGGTAGTTCTCTGGCAAGCGCTGCAATGCCTGTTGTACTGCTTCCTGTTGCTCGCGCACCAGCGCGTTACGCTCTGGGCCGGGTCGGTCACTCGGCAGCCAGAAGACCACGTCGTCGAGTGTCAGCCATGCAAAGCGCCGCCGTCGCAGACGATCGATGCAATAATTCGATGCCACAGTGAGCGACCATGTTGAGAAGCGCCGTGTCTGATCAAAGCTTTCCAGGCGTGTATAGGCCCGCAAAAAGATTTCCTGCGCGGCGTCTTCGGCATCTTGCGGGTTGCCCAGCATACGATATGCCAGATTGTACACCGCGCCTGCATAGCGATGCATCAATTGGCCAAATGCGTCCTGATCGCCATGCAGCGCTTGCTCGATCCATTGACGCTCATCGATTTGTTTGTTCGCGTTCGTATCCACGCTATTTGATCTACGCACCTGCACATCCTAAAGTTTCAGCAGTTTGCGTGATAGAGAGGCATCGTGTACATAACCCGCCTGAGCACGCAGGAGCGCTGTTCAGGTCATTCATTAGGAGAGCAGCGAGCATTTTACTCAAGGAGCAAGCATGACAACGTACAATCGTGAGCATATTTGTGCCGCACTCGCACTGACAGACCCGGAGATAAGCTCGTATCTTGATTTGCAAACGGGAAATGTTATTCAGATCAACGAAACCGACTCAAGCCCTGCGACAGAGCAGCAGCGCGACGAAATCATGGCTGCTTACGGCGACCGCTTTCGTTATATTTCGGGCGGCAACTCCGCCGCCGCCGATGCCGCAGTTACTGCATGGATGGAAGGCGAAGGACTCTCGTACATTTTCGATTGACGATTGCGGATTTGCGATTGATCTGGACCGCGTAGTGATGCGACAGAACAGCACATGTCATCCGCACAGGTGTCTTGATTATGCACTATAGCATTTTGCCGTTGCGTTGCGCCCTCACCGTCGGTCCCGCTCCCATTGGGAGCGGGACCGACGGTGAGGGCATGGTTCAATTGATCTGCAAATGGCTATAGGAAGGTAGAAAGTAAGAGTTAAAACTCGTCATTCTTAACTGTTCATTCTACTTGTCGTTGAGCGCCTCGACGCCTGGTAATTCTTTGCCTTCAAGTAGTTCAAGCGATGCACCGCCGCCGGTTGAGATATGCCCAATTCGATCGGCGAGTCCGGCCTGCTCCACCGCTGCCACGGAATCGCCGCCACCAATAATCGTGCGGGCATTGCTTTCCGCCATGGCTTGCGCGATGGCGCGCGTGCCGGCTGCAAACGGCTCAGCTTCAAAGTAGCCCATCGGGCCGTTCCACACCACTGTGCGTGCTTCCTTGATCTTCTCGACGTAGCGCTCGACCGTTTTGGGGCCAATATCGAGAATGCGCCAGCCGTTCGGCACATTGCCGACATCGATCACTTTGTGGTTGGCATCGGCGCTCATGGCGTCGGCAATGACCACATCGGTCGGTAGCATCAGCCGCTTTTCCTCGCCCTGCGCTATGAACATGATCTTGTTGACTTCCTCGACTGCGTCAGGCTCGGCGAGCGAGTCGCCAACTTGTAAGCCTTCGGCCAGCATGAACGTGTTGGCCATGCCGCCGCCAATCAGCAGCGCGTCCACGCGGTTCAGCAAATTCATAATGACGCCAACTTTGTCGCTGATCTTTGCGCCACCAAGAATTGCCAGGAAGGGCCGTTCTGGATGTTGCAGCAAGCCGCCAAGTTCCTCAAGCTCTTTTTCCATCAGCAGGCCACTGACGGCTGGCAGGAAGTGCGCCACGCCTTCGGTGGAGGCATGGGCGCGGTGCGCGGCACCAAAGGCATCGTTCACATACACATCGCCGAGTTGTGCTAGCTCGCGGGCCATGCTTTCATCGTTGGTCTCCTCGCGCGGATCAAAGCGCGTGTTTTCGAGCAGCAGCACTTCGCCTGGGCGCAACTGCTTGGCGGTCGACTCAACTTGCGGCCCGGTAGTATCGGGCACAGCCTTGACCGGCTTGCCCAGCAGGTCAGACAAGTGTTGCGCGACTGGGCCGAGGCGTAATTCTTCGACAACCTTTTTCTTCGGGCGACCAAGGTGCGACATGAGCACCACCGATGCCCCATGGTCAATCAGATATTGAATCGTGGGCAGCGCGGCCCGAATCCGTGTATCATCAGTGATTCGGCCATTTTCCATTGGTACATTAAAGTCAACACGTACCAATGCGCGTTTGCCATTCCACTCAACATCGCGGATGGTTTGCTTGGTCATTGCGCCCTCCTTCAGGACATCGCACTCCAATCCCGTATCCTGGCCTATTGTAGCATACAGCGCGCCATGTGCTGCTCCAAGCAGCACATGAACGAAATGGGGTGAAAACAACACAAGGTAGCATCACTGCTACCTTGTGTCAGGGTTACGGTATATTGTGGAGCGGGGCTAGAAAATAATGGTAATGACGGCGATGCTGAACAGCACCTGGACTAGCACCGAGGTGCCTTGCAGCACCCGCGCGCCGATCTGCTGTCTGCGATACAGAAGCAACCCAAGCGCAACATTGAGTAAACTTAGTCCGAACGCCGCTAGCGGAAGAAACAGCAGTTGATAGCGTGGCCGTAGCTCGGCGGCCTGGCCACTGGCGTTGAAGCGCATTTCCACCGTTGAGCCGAGTTGCGGATAGCGCGCCATCAGGAAGGCAACGATAATCAGATTGAGCGCAAAGGCAACCAGCAGCAGCACGCGCACAGTGCGGTCGTTCCAGAAGGCGTACTGGAACATGCGCCCTGGCTCAACCGTTGATGTGAGCGTTTTGGTCACTCCAAGATTGCGCCGCTGCTCAAGATCCTGCACAAATGCCTCACGGTCGGCGGGCGAAATAGCATATACATCGCCAGTGGTATGAATCGCAAGACTGTGACGTGGGGCGCGTGTGCTAAATAGATGCACGAGCCGACCTTCTTTGGATCGCACCCGTCCCCAGTAGTAGCCAAGTGCCTGGATTGGGCCAAGTGGCAGCCAGCGTACCGCCACGCTTGGCTCGATAGTTTGAATTTGGTCGAGCGGAATCACAGCGCGGTTGCCAAGCCATGAAATGTATAAACCGTTGCGGTCAATGCTGTAGCTCAGGGTAATGGCAGCGATGCTGCGGTACAGCAGCAGGCAGGCTGCAAGCAACAAAGCCAACAACAGCAATCCGCGCCAGTACAGCGCCATGCTGATGGGCCATGTCTCAGGCGGGCCGCTCACCTCTTGCAGCAACGGCTGTGCAACATACACAAAGCCTGCTACAACGAGTACAAGAAGTACCAGAGCGATTCCAAGAGTGAAAGGTATTTGTGGTTTCCAGCGTCGCATACACATGTGAAGTTCCAGGTACTGAACACTAAGCTGTTCAGCACCTGGACAAAAAGGCTACGGTGTTGGTGTTGTTGTTAGCGTCGTTTCGGCTGGCGCAGTTGCTACAACAGTGCTTACCGGAGCAGTTGCTCCGGAAGTGCCTACCGCTGATGATGTTGATGCAGCACCGCTTGTCGGCGCTACTGGGCCTTCTGGCACAGCTGGCTGCACTGTTTCGGTCAGCGTGCCGGTATTCGTTAGTGTGTTGGTATCCGTCAGCGTTGTTGAGCCTGCCAGGTTCGCTGTTGGCAGCGGTGCAGCCGACTCGCTCGTCGGCGCAGTTGTGGCGGTTGGCGTTTGCGGCGGGAAGCGCTGAATATTCAGCTTGCTCCGCTGCTCTGCAACCCACTGATCGAACGCCTTGGTACGTGCAGCACTAAGCTGCGTTTCTTTGGAATCCACCTGACGGTTAGTCAACTGAATAATGTGCCATCCAAATGGCGTCCGAATCAATCCGCTTGTCTCGTTAGGCTGAAGCTTTTTAGCCGCCTCGACAATAGCTGGATCAACCTGTGTTCCATCCGTGGTCTTGCCGTTCGGGCCGAATGCTGGCAGCGTGTCGCTAATCACATCGCTTGTTCCGACAGTGGCCTGTTTGGCGACTTGCTCAAAGCTCGCGCCGTTTTGCAACTGCTGCAGAAGCCCCTCAGCACGCGGCTTAATCTGTTCGAAAATGGCGTTGCGCTCGGCCTCGCTGGCGTTCGCGGGCACATCCGCCTTGACCAAAATCTCGCGCACCGTGTAGCTGGTTGGTTCCTTGGACGGTGTGAAGCTTGATTCCGGCACCAGTTTCTCTTGAACCTTGTTGGTCAGCACTTGACGTAGATACTGATCATGAAGGGCCTGCTGGAAATCATCCAGTGTCAAATTCGTTTGGTTTTGTCCAGTAGTGCCAGCAATCTGCGTCCGATATGCACTGTACACGCGGTCGATCAGCGCGTCGCGCTGCGCGAGCGCGGCGTCCGCCGTGAGAGTTGGCTGCGGCGTTGCTGTCGGCGCAGGCGTTTCAGTTGGCCCGGCTGTGGCTGTTTGCCCGGTGCTGGTTGGGCCAGTAGCCGCAGCTGTCGGAGCGCTGGCTGTGCTACTCAGTGTATTCGTATTCGAAAGCTGATTCGTATCGGTGATCATAGGCGGCGGTGGTGGGAACACGCGGTTCAGATCATTGACCATCGTCTGCGCGATCTCGCCGTCGCTGGCCTGAATCCCTTCCGATGCCGCGCCTTGAACGATTACCTGGCGATCGATCCACTGATTGACTGTTGCGTCGTCAACAGGCGCAGTGCGAATCGAAGGAACCAAACTTTCGAGCTGCGAGGTTTGCCCTGCGAACTGCTGCGCCGCTTGATCGCCGAATAAACGTAACAATTGGAGATTTTGCGTAATCTGACGTGCGATTTCGTTCCGCCGCTCGTTCCAGTAATCGCTGCGCGAAAGTGTGTTACTACTTACTTCGGCGACCGGGCGCGACGGAGTCCAAACGCGGTCATACACTACGCCAATAATAATTGCCAGCAAAGCTACGCCAATTGCGCTGGCGGTAGCAATCACTACCATGCGCTGTCGCCGATGCTCGCGCTGCAAGCGCGTCATGCCGCGCTTAGTGAGCGGGCGCGCCGCTGCATGAGATTTAACTGGTTGAGTTGGTTTGTTAGGTGTCTGAGCCATGTTTGCTATGTAATAAAGCGTGAAATACGAAACGTGCGTTGGCCTTCAAGCCGCACGCTCATATTTCACGCATCATGCCAATGTTCCTAGTAATGTTGAAAGTAATGTTCGTGCAGCGCCACATACGGCTGCAAACAACGAGCAGTCTGTGGCCTAGACGCGGGTCTGTGGTGCAACAAATGGCAGCAGCACCATGTGACGCGCACGCTTAATGGCGGTGGTAAGACTGCGCTGGTGCTTTGCGCATGTGCCAGTGCGGCGACGCGGCAGAATCTTGCCACGTTCGGAGACAAAGCGCTGAAGGCGCTTCACATCTTTGTAGTCGGGGCTGCGAATGCCCTCGGTGCAGAACGCGCATACCTTGCGCCGGGCGATGAACCTGCGCCGCCCGTCCGATGAGCGACCAGGGCGTTGCCGTGAGTCAGACATAAACTAAATCCTTCTATATCAAGCGTTTGCCAAAAGCAATTTATAACATATCAACCTGCGAATTATACCATCGCTCCCCTGATTCACGCAAACCGATCGAACAGCGCACCATCAAGGATCGCTCTTGGGCGATGTGGACGAGCGCAATGCAAATTTATTATGTTGGCATGATACCACAAGAATTCTGGTCTTTTCCTCTGAAGATTATGCATAATACATGCATCATCTCATGAAGGTAAAAATACGAAGGCACACATGGCAGATCATTGGGTTTGTTCGTGGAGATTTGCGCTATATAGGTGTGGGTTCCGTAACATATCGAGAGGTGCCTTGCTCATGGTATAGTACGTGCAAAGTAAAGCCTTAGGTACTCCGTTTGCAAAGCAATGTTTGGAGGTTCTCCGTGCGAATCATCGCCATGATCATGGCTGGTGGTGAAGGAACGCGCCTCAGTGTCCTTTCTGAAAAGCGCGCCAAGCCATCAGTACCGTTCGCCGGTAAATTCCGAATCATCGATTTTACCCTCTCGAATTGCGTGAACTCAGGCATCTTTGATGTTGCGGTGCTGACGCAATATCGCCCGCATTCCTTGAATTCCCATATCGGCAATGGCAAGCCATGGGATCTTGACCGTAGCCAGGGCGGGGTGCAATTGCTTCAGCCGTATCAAGGCCGACGTGATGAAAGTTGGTACAAGGGGACAGCCGACGCGGTTTATCAAAATTTGAACTATGTGCGTGAACGGCGGGCAAATCTGGTTGTGGTACTTTCTGGCGACCATATCTATAAAATGGATTACAGCGCCATGATCGACTACCACCAACAGCAGCGCGCCGATCTTACCGTGGCCGTGATGGACGTGCCGCTCGACGAGACTGACCGCTTCGGTATCATGAGTGTGGACGAGAATATGCGGATCGTTGAGTTCAGCGAGAAACCGAAAAATCGCGACAAAGGTACGCTCGCTAATATGGGCGTGTATATCTTCTCGGCAGATGTGCTCAAGGAGCGGCTGGCTGGCGGCGGCGATGGCAATCCGCTGGTTGACTTCGGCAAGCATGTGATTCCGTCGATGATTGACAAGGACCGTGTGTTCGCCTATCGCTTCAGTGGCTACTGGGTGGACGTTGGAACGATTCATTCCTACTGGGAAACCGGCATGGACCTGCTCAATCCCGACAACACGCTCGATCTCTATGATTCAAAATGGGTGGTACACACCCGTAGTGAGGAGCGCTCGCCCGCCAAGCTTGGCCCGCAATCGCGTGTGAGTCAGAGCATGATCAGCAATGGCTGCATCATTCGCGGGCAGGTCGAACATTCCGTGCTTTCGCCGGGCGTGTATGTGTCGCCGGGGGCCATCGTGCGCAACAGCGTGGTCATGAACGACACGTGGATCGGCCCCGGCGCGGTGCTCGACAAAGTGATCGTTGATAAAAACGTGGTCATTGGTGCGGGAGCGCAGCTTGGCTACGGCGATGCTTTTGATACGCCAAACAAAGCACAGCCGGATAAGCTTTCAACTGGCGAAACCGTGGTTGGTAAGAGCGCGCACATTCCGCCTGGAATCAAGGTTGGACGCAATGTCGTCATCAATGCCGATCGCGACGAAGAAGACTTTCCGGCGGATGAAGTCGCGTCGGGTGAGACAATCTAATTGCAGATTGTAGATTGTAGATTTCAGATTGGTGGCGTAATCTACAATCTACAATCTGCAATCTGCAATTCGAGGAAGAATATGCAAAGAACTTTAGCATTAATTCTGGCTGGCGGCGAAAGTCCGGCGCTTTCTGTGTTGACGGCGGAGCGATCAGAGTCGGCGGTGTCGTTTGCGGGTAAGTATCGCATCATTGACTTCACGCTTTCTAACTGCGTAAACTCAGGCATCTTCAATGTGGGCGTGATGACGCAGTACAGCCCACGTTCACTCAACGAGCATATTGGTGTTGGAAAGCCATGGGATCTGGACCGTCGCATGGGCGGCGTGCGCGTGCTGCATCCGTATCTGACGCGCCAAGGCGGGGAGTGGCAGCGCGGCAACGCTGACGCACTGCGCGCCAACATGGACTTCATCGCTGAGCAGCCTGCCGATGTGGTGTTGGTGCTGGCTGGCGATCATATTTACAAAATGGACTACCGTCCGATGCTGCAAGTCCATGCTGACAGCGATGCCGATGTGACGCTGGCCGTCCATAGCGTCAGCCCGCATGAGACGCATCGCTTTGGCGTGGTCGCGGTTGACTCCGACGGCACCGTCAGCCAATTTGAAGAAAAGCCACGCCGCACACGCTCAAGTCTTGCGTCCATGGGCGTCTACGCTTTCCGCAAAAACTTTTTGTTGGAAATACTTCAATCAAACGAGGAGGGACGCAACATTGGCCGCGATCTCATGCCGCAGGTGATCAAGCAAACGCAGGTCGCTTCCTATCACTTCCATGGCTACTGGGCTGATGTTGGCACCGTGCAATCGTATTACGAAGCCAACATGGCGCTGTTGGTTGAAACGCCTGCGCTCGATCTCTACGATCTTGAGTGGACGATTCACACCCGCAGCGAGGAGCGCCCGGCAGTCGAGATTGGCGCGGCAGCGCGGGCCGAGGGCAATCTACTATGTGACGGCTGCCGGATCTATGGGCAGGTGTCGCGCTCGATCATTTCGCCCGGCGTGGTGGTCGAAGAAGGTGCGGTGGTGCGCGACTCGATTCTCATGACCGACACCGTGGTAGAGGCTGGTGCAATCATCGATCGCTGCATTCTTGATAGAGATGTGCGAATTGGCGCGGGCGCGGAGATTGGCGTAGGCGAGGATAACACGCCCAATCATCGTGTGCCAGAATATCTGAATACCGGGCTGACGGTTATTGGCCTCCGCGCGCGAATTCCTGCTCAGGCAAAGTTGGGCCGCAACGTGATTGTGCGTCCACGTGTTACGGAAGATGCGTTTGGCAACGACATGGTTGTTGCCAGCGGTGAAACCGTTGGCACATAACGCCAGTGAGTTGCAACAGTGTGTCATGCTCGGTGTGAGGAGATGGGTGTGCCTAAAAGCTATTTGATTGACATGGACGGCGTGCTGGTGCTCGGCTCGCAGGTCATTCCGGGCGCGAATGAGTTTATCAAGCGATTGATGGCGCATGGCGCCCGGTTCCTGGTCCTCACCAACAATTCGCTGTACACGCCGCGCGATTTGCATGCCCGCCTCGCGCGGATCGGCCTTGATGTGCCGTCGAACGCGATCTATACATCTGCGCTAGCGACGGCGCAGTTTCTCGCCAGCCAGCGCCCCGGTGGCAGCGCGTATGTGATTGGCGAGGCGGGGTTGACCACCGCGCTCCATGATGTCGGCTACATCATCACTGACCAGCAACCGGAGTACGTTGTGCTTGGCGAGACAACTTTTTATAGCTTTCAACAGTTGACACAGGCCATGCGGCTGGTGTCGGGCGGCGCGCGCTTCGTGGCAACCAACCCGGACGTATCCGGGCCGGGCGATGGCGGCCTGGTGCCGGCAACAGGTGCGGTTGCGGCGCTGATTGCGGCGGCAACCGGCATTCAGCCATACTATATCGGCAAGCCTAACCCTTTAATGATGCGCAATGCATTGCGCACAATCGACGCCCATTCTGAGGAATCGGTGATGGTCGGCGACCGCATGGATACCGATATCATCGGTGGTACAGCCAGCGGTTTGGAGACGATTCTGGTGTTGAGCGGCGTTACTCGGCGCGAGGATGTTGAGCGATTTGCGTATCGCCCCACGCATATTGTAAATTCAGTGGCCGACATTGATGTTGTGTGACATGTGTAATAGGGCGACCCGCCTGGTCGCCCTACTATTTTGGTTACCCCTCCTGAATAGTGATTTTTTTGATCGTGTCTCCCGGTGGTGCGTTAGGATTTTGTTGCGGGTCGCGCGGCGTGAGTTTATCGACCACATCTTGCCCTTGGACCACCTCGCCAAAAATGGTGTATTGCCCGTTCAGACTCGGCGCGGGTGCCAAGGTAATGAAGAATTGTGAACCGTTGCCGTTGACGTCGTTGCCCGGACGCGCCATGGCGACGATGCCGGGCTTGTCGAATTGCACTTTATCGGTGAACTCACCGGGCACTGTGTAGCCTGGGCCACCAGTGCCATCGCCTGTTGGGTCGCCGCCCTGCGCCACGAAGCCCGGAATGACGCGGTGGAACGTCAGACCATCGTAGAAGCCCTGGCGCGCGAGGAACACAAAGCTATTCACCGTCTTGGGCGCGAGGTCAGGCCGCAGTTTGATCACGATGTCGCCTTTCTCAGTCGTGATCGTCGCGGTGTAGTTCTTCGTTGGGTCAATCGTCATGGGTGGCGGCGCGCTGTAGGTCTGCTTGGCGGCTGCTCCGTTGCTGTCAGCAAGCCCGACCGCCGTTTCGGCAGGCGTGGCCGCGCTAGCTGTTGTTGGCACGGCGTTGGTGTTGGTATTAGTCTCGGCATTTGCGGTGGCATCTGCAAACGCTGGCACGGTTGGCTCAACAATGGTGGAAACAGGTGCGCCACGATTGCTCAGCAGTACAAAGCCAAGCACAACGAAAATGGCGATGACGGAAAGCGCAGATAGCACCACCGGTGTGCGGTTTGGTGGTGGAGTCGGACGCGTTTTTCGCGGTCGAGGTGTCTGAGTCACGAATGATTCCTCCGTTAAACAAAAATGAGCAGTATCGCGCTCTATTATACCCGACGCGCAAAGAAGGAAAAATAAAGAGATGTGAAGAGAGATGTGTGGAGTGCAGTTATGATCGCTCGTCAATCCGTTGGAATGCTTCGGCTGCTATTGGTAAGGTGAAGAAGAATGTGCTGCCTTTACCGACCTGGCTTTCGACCCAGATGCGGCCACCATGCAGTTCCACCAGCGCCTTAGTGATGGCGAGGCCAAGTCCGGTGCCACCGATCCGGCGCGTGTTGGTGTTATCCACGCGGTAGAAGCGCTCCCAAATACGCGGCAGGTCTTCCGGGGCGATGCCAATGCCCTGGTCGCGCACACCGACCATGATGAAATGCCCATGGGGATGGTCGGCAGGCAGCTTGCCTGGCTGCGCCATGGTGACAACTAGCGCCACTTCGCCACCGCGCGGCGAATATTTCACGGCGTTGGTGATCAAGTTAATCATCACCTGCTTCACTTTGTCACGGTCGACGTACACGGGCGGCAGCCGTGGCGGCACGTCGATCACCAGCCGGTGCCGGTTCGACAAGGTGTTCAACTGTGCGACGAGTTCATTCATGAGCTGCCGCAGCGACACAACCCACTGATTGAGCGTCACCTTGCCCGCCTCCAAGCGCGAGAAGCCCAGCAAGTCCTCGACCATTTTGGAAAGATTGTTGGCCTGATCGAACACCGTCTGTACGAATTCGCGCCGTTCGTTGGGCTTGAACTCACGCGTGTTTAGCAATTCGGTGTAACCCAGAATCGACGTCAATGGTGTGCGCAGTTCATGCGACACAATCGAGATGAATTCGCTCTTAAGCCGGTCAGCCTCGCGCTCGCGGGTCACATCAGTGACGACCCAAAGCCGTCCCGTCAATTGGCCCAAACTGTCATGCGTCGGCACGGACAGTACTGCTAGCTCCTGATGCGGGTCGCGCAGCAGCATAGTCGTTGTTTGCACATCGGTTGGGTTGGCCTGCCCCGTAGCGCAAAAATCAGTCAACGCCAGCGGCTCGGTGAGGCGTGCCAGCAGGCGCGGCACCAAATCCCATGGCACATGAAACGGTTCGTCGAAGTCGGTTGGCTCCAGCCCCCACACAGAAAGCCAGGCCTCGTTGTGGCGCAGTACGCGCCCCTGGGAATCGAGCAGCGCCAGCCCGCTGGGCATGCTGGTGAACACCTGGCTCAATTGGGTACTGGTTTCCAGCGACTCCTGATAGACAAGCGCCCGCACCAGCGGCAGCGCGGCGGCGGCACACAATGCTTGCACCAAACTCAATTCGCGCTCGCTGAACGCAATCGAGCGCACACTATCGAGCACCAACACGGCAAGTGTTTGTCCATCCGCGCTGATTGGCGCGGCAAGCTCGGCGCGCACCTCGGACGCGACCGGCGCATAGTCGGCGTCGCCTGCTACATCGCGCAGCAGCACTGCGCGACCCGTACGCGCCACCCGGCCTGCCACACCTGCCTCCCAACTCCAGCGCCGCCGCGCGCCGTGGAGGCTGTTGCGGCTGGTGGGTTCGTGTGGATAGCCCGCATGGACTTGTGCCACAAGTTCACCGCGTTCATGATCGACAGTGTAGATCACACCCGCCTCTGCGCCGGTCGAGTCGAGTGCCCATTCGAGCAGCATGGTTAGGAGCGCGTTGAGGGCCAGCGGCGCTTCAAGATCATGGCAGAGCGCGGCAAGCAGATTCGATTGGCGGACAGTGAGTTCGTTGGATCGCGGCTGCACCATTGGTGGATCATGGGTGCTGCTTTCCACACTGATTGCGGCCGCCAGCAGTGGCAACAGCGCTGCAATGACTTCTTGCTCGGCAGAATTAAACGCATCGTCGCCAGCAGCGCGTAGCTCCAGCACGCCCCATGCCTGCCCGGCCCACTCTATCGGCGCGCACAAGGTCGTGATGCTAGCAGGCCAGGTCGCTGCGCCGTTGTGTCCGGCGGGCGAGACGTCGGTTTGCCGGAGCGGTGCCTCGCGGCGCAGCGCCTCGTCGGCCAGCGCGTCGTTCCATTCTAATGACCAGCCGCCACTTGAGGCGAACTGCGAGCTGGTATCAAACGTCGCGGTGGCATGGAGCCAGCAGATCAGCCGCCCATCATGAAAAGCGACAGCATCATGGAGTAGCGCAAACATGGCGTTGATGCGCGCCGCAAACGGGCGCTTGCTTGCGAGCAGTCGCGCTAATGATGCCAGCAATGATACTGCAGGCTGGGTTGTGGAGGCCGGAAGGAGCATAGCAATCGTAATTTATGCGCAAATGAATAGTTCTCATTGTACTGTCTGGCGCTCCGATGTCAACTCATGTACAAGATACATCATATGTTGTTGCCAAAAACATAATCAAGCACACCCATAGTTACGTTATAATGAGGCTCGTACGAGATATTTATATATTCATTACCTGACATGCGAAAACCTTGGAAAGGAACATAGATGCCTGTTGTTGCAGTGATTGGTGGCCAGTGGGGTGATGAAGGCAAGGGTCACATTGTGGACCAGCTTGCCGCCCGGTCGCGGTTGGTCATTCGCTATGGCGGCGGAAATAATGCCGGCCATACGGTGCTGAACGAACATGGTGAATTTAAGTTGCACATTGTGCCGTCGGGTGTGTTCGATCCCCACACCGTCAACATCATTGGCAATGGTGTGGTAGTGGACCCGGCTGTGCTGCTGCAAGAGATTGATGATCTTCAATCGCGCGGCATTAATATGAGTAAGCTGTTCATCAGCGAGCGGGCGCACGTGATCATGCCCTACCATGTCATGCAAGACAAGCTTGAGGAAACGGTGCGTGGCGATGGTAAAATTGGCACGACCGGGCGCGGCATTGGTCCGGCCTACGCTGACAAAATGGCCCGCATCGGCATTCGTCTGGGCGATTTGCTCCATGAAGACCTGTTGCTGAGCCGGCTGCGGCAGGTGCTTGAAGTGAAAAACAAGATGCTGACGGCGATTTACAACCAGCCGCCGCTATCGCTCCATGAAACCTATCTGAAATATCTTGATTATGGCCGCAAGCTGGCCGACCACATCACCGATACGCATCCGATCATTCACCGCGCGCTCGACCGCGACGTGCCAATTCTGCTTGAGGGTGCGCAGGGCGCGCTGTTGGATGTCGATTTCGGCACGTACCCCTATGTCACCTCGTCGCCACCTGGAGCGGCAGGTGCATGCCAGGGCTCTGGCATCGGCCCGACGGCCTTAAACGCTGTGATCGGTGTGTACAAAGCCTACGCCACACGCGTCGGCGAGGGGCCGTTCCCCACGGAAGTGGCGGGCGAAACCGCGGACGCGCTGCGGCAGATGGGCAAGCCATGGGCTGAGGTTGGCACCACCACCGGACGGCTGCGGCGGGTTGGCTGGTTCGACGCAGTGCTGGCGCGCTACACCGCACAGGTGAACGGCATCGACACCATTGCGCTCACCAAGCTCGACGTGCTCGACGATCTGCCGACACTCAAGATTTGCATCGGTTACAAGCTTCATGACACCGAACTTGACCATCCGCCAACCAACATCGGCGTGCTGAGCCTCGTTGAGCCAATCTATGAAGAATTGCCCGGTTGGCAGTCGTCAACAACAGGCGTGCGCCACTTCGACCAGTTGCCCTCGGCGGCGCAGGCGTATGTTGCGCGGATTTGCGAATTGGTTGGTGCGCGGCTCGGCATGATCTCGGTTGGCCCGGAGCGCAATCAGATCGTCGAGGTGCATTCTGTCTTCTAACAAATGCGGGTAAACAACAGGAGAGACGCCCCAGGAGGGGGCGTCTCTACAAATACTTGGGCGGGGCGGGCGTTTCTAATGGCTCGCTACGTTTAACGCTTCCAGTTTGGCAGCTAACGCCGATGAAGATGGCTCAACCAAGACCGAGCCGTCTGGAAATAAAATAGTTGGCACACTCTGGTTGCCGTTGTTCACCTGAACAACGTACTCGGCAGCAGCATCGTCCTTTTCGATATCAATGTATTCATACTGTGCTTTGCGATCGTTCAGCACGCGCACAGCACGCTTGCAGTCACCACACCATGTAGTTCCGTATACCTTGATTGCCGGAGTTGTCATAAAATCCATCAAACCTCGCTCTTTGGCAAACTCACATGAGCCGCATGTCCTATCGATATTTGCATGATACTCAAAAATATACGATTGCGCCAATAGTTTTAACAGAAACAGGAATGATTATGAATGACGATCAATATATTCGCCACACGGTGCCGCTGCTCTTCGACGTGCCTACCACCATGGCAGAGGCCGACAGCGAGCAAGTGGCCGATGTGCTTAATGCCGTCACTGGCCGCATCTTCGACCTGATCAGTGCCGACCAGCGGCTTCAGGCGCTGCTCGCGCAGCATGGTATTGACTGGGGCTGGGGTGACGCATCGTGGGAAGCGTAGTATCTTGGACGCTATGCTATAATACGGCCTTGCTTGTGTTCACTAAGGCGGAGAAACAAGGCGTATGAGTGACAGCAATGGGCACAACGACCCAACCAATGATCTGTTTGGCTTGAGCGATGTGCGTGAGCTGCTTCGTTTGATTCAAGAATCTGACATTACCGAAATACAGCTCGAACGCGGCGATGCCAAGCTGCATATTAAGCGCGGTGTTGCGCCGCAGGCACCTCAATATCTTGTGACGCCGTCGCTCGCCGCGACACTGCCAACTGGCGGGGCGATGCCGTCCGCACATGCGCATGCGCCAGCAACCGCGCCTGTGGCAGTTGCTGCTGATGTTGCTGATGTGGACGCGGTTCCTGAAGGGCAGGCAATTACGTCGCCAATGGTAGGTACATTTTATGCCTCGTCGTCGCCCAAGGATGCGCCATATATTAATGAGGGCGATGAGGTGCGGCCGGGTGATGTTGTTGGGATCGTTGAGGCGATGAAGATCATGAACGAGATCGAGAGCGAGGTATCCGGCCGCGTGCTGCGTGTGCTGGTTGCCAATGGCCAGCCAGTCGAGTATGGTCAGCCGCTCATCATCGTTGAACCAGCCTTATGACATTTTGGATTGGCGATTGGCGATTGCTGGTTCAATGATTAATCCAAAACCCAAAATCAAAAATCAAAAATCATCATGATTCGTCTGCTTTCTGTTTCACAACTAAACGGCTATCTGCGCGAGTTGCTTGAGTTTGACGACGTGCTGCGCGATGTCTGGGTCGAGGGCGAGATATTCGACTTCAAGCAGGCCGCGTCGGGACACTGGTATTTCAAGCTCAAGGAAGGCGACGCCGTGGTGAGCGCAGCATGCTGGCGTACCTACGTTGCGCGTATTGGCGAGCGGCCGCGCAACGGCGATGCAGTGCTGGCGCACGGGCACATCAGCATCTATGAGGCCAGCGGCGCGTTGCAATTATATGTGGACATGGTGCGCCCGGCGGGCATCGGGTTGCTGCATGCCCGCTTCGAGGAACTCAAGGCCCGGCTGGAAGCGGAAGGCTTGTTCGATCTATCACGCAAGCGCCCGCTGCCGCCCTTTCCGCACCGCATTGGTGTGGTCACCTCGTCGTCGGGCGCGGTGATCCGCGATATTACCAATGTGCTTGCACGGCGCTTCCCTCTGACAGAGGTGCTGCTTGCGCCATGCCGCGTGCAGGGTGACAGTGCGCCTGAGGAGATCGTGGAGGCGCTGTATGCGCTGTACGAGCAGAATGTAGACGTGATCATCGTGGCGCGCGGCGGCGGCTCAGCCGAGGATTTGTGGGCCTTCAACGAAGAGATTGTGGCGCGGGCGGCGTTCGCCAGCCCGGTGCCGCTGGTCAGTGGTGTTGGTCATGAGACTGACACCACCATCATTGACTATGTGGCCGATGTGCGTGCGCCAACGCCCTCGGCAGCGGCGGAGTTGGTGTCGCCGCACATCGATGATCTGCATGCTGCGCTGAGCGAACAGCGTGACCGGCTGACTGTTGCGCTGGATGATATGCTGGTGCGTGCTGGTGAGCAGTTGGATCATACCCGTCGCCACCTTGTGCTCCATGCGCCGACTACTCGCATTGCGCGCAGCCGACAGATGATTGATGATTTGCTGCGACGCTCGACCTCACAGGTTGGTCACCGCGTCGACCTGCGGCGGGCGCGATTAGATGGCATGCGCGCAATGCTTGAAGCGCTCAACCCGCTGGCGACGCTCGAACGTGGCTATGCGGTGGTGCGGCGCGCAGCGGACGGTCATGTAATCACCGCGCCGGAGCAGGTTACGTCTGGTGACACAATCGAAGTGACGGTGCAGGGCGGCGCGTTCGATGCGCGCGTCTCTTGATCTGCCACAAAAATCCCACCAAATTCCTATAGGCCAATTAGCACTCCGAGGATATACTACTGCTATGACCGCTTCATCTTCAGCGACTTACGAAGAGTTATACGCCCGCATGCAGGAGATTGTCGCCCGTTTGGAAGTGGGCGAGCTTCCGCTGGCCGAGGCGCTGGCGCTGTACGAGGAGGGCATGCGCGTGGCCGCGGCATGCCAGCAAATCCTCGACCAGGCTGAACTGCGTTTGCAGCAGTTGCAGCTTGGCGCGCCTGACACAGACGAGGAGTAGCTTCCATGATAGCTGAGCATGTGCATCAGTATCCGCGCCGCATCCGCTGGTCGGTGGAGTTGTTCTGTGCTGTAGTGGTAACGCTGGCAACCATCCGCTTTGGACGCGACTTTTTGCTATGGCTGTGGTCGCTGCCAAGTGTCGCCGCCGTGCCATTCCCGCGCATGTCGATCATGTTGTCTATCCTGCGCGTGCTGCGTGCCAGCGTCAGTGACCCGGCAGTCTACATGGAGGCGACCAGCTTGTTACCAGGGCTGGGCTGGCTTGCGCTGGCCTTGCTGCTGACGCTGCTGCTGCGCAACAGCCTGCCGACTGTGCGTACCAGCGCCCGTGGCCTGCTGATTGAGTTTTCAGGGAGCTGGCTCCCTATTCCATGGGAAAACATTCGCACGATCAAGGTGACGGAAGACGCATCGGCTGAGCGCTTTGTGCTGCTGGCTGAAACTGATCGCAAACAGCTTACCGGCTGGCATCGCTTTTACAGCTTCATTTACGGCCTGCGTTTCCGTCGAGGCTTCTTAATTACCTCGTGGATTCACGATTTCGATCGCTTGATCAAAACGCTACTTAACGAAACTGATCGGATTGCGCGCGTGCTCGACGTAGCCAAGCCGACCCAGTTGCAGGAAGAAGCTTCTTCGGCATTCTTTCGCTTTGTGCTTGGGCCGACCACGTTCTTCAGCCAGCGTACCAAAGAAGAGGAGGCGGACCGTTGTTGCGGCTCCTGCGCCTGCGCCGACTAACAGCGACGCGCTGCTTGGCACGTATCCCCGGCGCATCAATTCACTGATTACGTGGGGCACGCGCGTGTTGCTCATACTCGCCGTGCTGCGCTATATCATCGGATGGATGATGTTTCTTGCGCTGATGTTTCCTCTTCGCACGCTACCGGTGTTCAACCGCTTGAGCCTGTTTCAAGGCCAACTCGACGCGCCGTGGTGGGTGCTCGTCGCTGCACATCTCATGCTGCTGGCTGTGCTTGGCATTGTGGCGGTTTTGCGCCAGTTCTTGCCCGGTCTGGAGGCGCGCAACGAGGGCTTAGCGGTGCGTCGTGCGGGCCGTTGGCTGGTCGTGCCATGGGCGCGTATCAAGGCCATGAAAGTAACCGAGTTTTCCGAAGATAGCCAGACCGTGTTGATTCAGACACGCGGTACATTGCCATGGGCGTCGCGCTTCAGCAGCCTCTTGTACGATGGTAGCTTTGCGCCCGGCATTCTGGTGACATCGGCGCTGAGCACCTTTGAGGAATTCATGAAGCGCGTCGTGTTGGAAGTTACGCGCCACCAGGAAGCGCACACGCTGGATGAGTCGCCTATTTTGCAGGACGAGGCGCGTTCGCCGCTGTTGCTGCTCAGCTTCAGCGCTGGCCCGGCGATTGATACATTAGTTGAGGAAGGTCGCGAGGATGCGCGCACCAAGCTGTTCGACACGCAGATGCTGCTTCAGGCGTCCAAGCCGATGATCGCGCTCGCGCTGGTTCCGGCGCTGATCGTCTTCGCCGGGCGCGCTATTCAGCAGAGCATCCTGCCAGACGCGCGTTTGATCGTCGGCGTACTATTTTTGTTCGTACTGAGTATGTTGGAATGGCCGGTGATCTGTCTGGCCGCTCAGTTGCTTGACGATGCGACCGGAGGCGGGGAAGAGGGCGCGCGGCCATTCTACTTGTATCCGACCGTGCAACTTCCTCGCGTGCTGCCGCTGCTTGGCGCGCTGCTCATGACGTTGCTCGGCATTCCGTATCTGCCGGTGCTGCTGTGGCTTGGCGCGATTGTGTGGTCGTTTTTGCTGGCTGCCGGGCTGTGGGAGTCGTTGTATCAGTGGCGCGGCGGGCAATTACTCGCGGGCGGCCTGCTGCCTGCCGTGTTCCAGTTGCTGATCTTACTCGCGTACCTGATCGCCCTTTGATGACGTAGATGTGCAGCAAGCACATGCTTGTCGCGCAAAGAGAACCGTATGCAGTACGTCACTGACCATGTCGACGCTGCGTTTTTGCATCAGCCGCCGCCGCGCGCGTTGCCATCATCCACTGTGTGGCGGTTGGTGCGTGCCCGCATAGCGCAGCGCCGATTTGCGATTCTTGACCCGTGGATGCTGCTCGGCTTGGTGGTGCTAGGCGCGCTAGCACTGCTTTACGCGCCTCCAATAGTGTTTGTGGTACCAGCAGTGCTTATTATATGGCGCATCGTTCGCGGGCTGCTGTGGCTCCTGCGCTCCGTGCGCGACGACATGACCATGCTACGCGAAGGTCAGGTCATCACGGCGGAAGTGCGCAAGCTGCGCCCGCACCACACACTCAGTGGCAACATCGAGGGCGCGCTGATTGACTGTGAGATTCCTGTCACGCCACGACGCACGTATGTTGGTAGCGTGTGGTTAGCCGATGGGCAAGAAGCCTTGCATTTCGCTCAGCAAGGGCATGTGGAAGTGTTGTGTCTGCCACATGTGCCGGGCACATGGCGCATTATTGAAGATGTATCATCGCAAATAACGTATCAGCGTGTTGGCCAAGCGATAGATATTCCTGAAGATACTGCATAGCGTGCGTGTCACATGCGTAGCACGCCAAGCAGGAGCGTAAGCGTTGCCAGGCTCAGCATGGTGGACGCGACGGTGATACCTGCAACGAAGCCGGGACGCGCATCAAATTCCAGCGAGAACAAGACCATGTTGACGGCCGTCGGCATGCCTGCTTCTAGCACGACCACGCGCAACGATAGATCGTCCATGCCCAGCAGCAGCGCCAATCCGAGCGCCAGAATCGGGCTGGCAAGCAGCCGTAGTCCAACCGCCAGCGAGGTCAGGCCGCGCCCCTCGATTGCCACGCCCTGCCCAAGCTGCATACCCAGCAGCATCAGTAGCAGTGGCAGAGTAGCTTCCGACATCAGTACAAAGCCATTGAAAATCCCGCCAAGTGCATCCGTCCGTCCATCAAGTTGTAAGCCTGAGAAGCGTAACAGCAGACCAGCCGCAGCAGCATACACCTGTGGCATGCGGAAGATGCGTCGCAATGAATTTTGCCAACTGCCGCTACCGGCTTGCGCAATGACAATCGCCATGACCTGTGACAGAATGGTTTGCGGCAGATAGAACAGCAAAGCGCGTTGGAAGCCGTCTTCGCCAAACGCAAAACGTGTCGTTGGCAGGCCATAGTTGCCGGCATTCATGAACATGGTTGCAAGCAGGAGCGCCGAAATAGTGGGGCGATCAAGGCGCAGCGGCAAGGCGCATAACAGCGTCAAAGCGCCGAGTGCGAACATGAGCAGCACGGATAATCCGGCGACGCGCACTGCTTCGCCGCCTGTCACATCAATGCGAATCAGCGTTACAAAGATCAGCGCCGGGCTGAGCACATACAGGCTGACGCGGTTGAGCGAGCGGAGATCGAGCGGCAACGCGCGCCGCAATACATAGCCACTTGCCACAACGACCATCACCGGCAGGAGGACTTCGACGAAAGCAGAGAAGATCATGTAATGACAAGATGACAGGTGACAAGATGGCAAGGTGACACGATGACAAGGCGTGTAAAACTTCAATCACCCTGTCACCCCATCACCGGGTCACCTTGTCATCATTTAAAGGCTTCACTAAAAATGAGAGAGTCGACCAACTGCTCGACCGGCGCGTGGTCGTCGGTGAAGGCGGCGTAGGTCGCGTCCTGCGGGCGGAACTCGCGGATCGGCTTCGGGCCGTTGTTGATCGACCAACTCATCACCGTCTGAAGCACCGGATTGTTGATCCGCTGTGCATTGGCGATGAAGTTCTGGACACCGTTGCCGACCGGCTGATTGACACCGACCACAATTTGATTACCGAAGTTAGCTGTGTCGATGATGAAGACCTGCGGAAAAACTTTGATCATGGTGCTGGCCAGCGCCTGCCCAAGCCGATCATCGCCGTCAGGCCCCTTGCCAGCATTGACGACCGCCACGCCCTGGTCGGTAAGGTGCTGCTTCACTGATTGAAAAAATTCCACTGTGGTCAGATGAAATGGGATGTATGGCTGGTGGTAGGCGTCCATGCCGATAACATCGTACTTTTGATTGGTCGTTTCCAGCCAATAGCGCGCGTCCTGGGCATGCACCGTGTAGTTCGGGTGTGCCTGGCTGACGGCGTTGTCCTGCATGTCGAAGTACTCGCGGCCAACGGCAATAATGCGCGGGTCAATTTCAACTGCGTCGATCTTTGTGTCTGGCCCGTAAATCGCCAGAAATTGCTTTGGCATAGTGCCGGTTGCTGAGCCAAGCATAGCCAGGCTCGTGACTGATGAAGGGTCGCGATTGGGATAGAAATAGGGCGCGACCGAGAAATAATCCCATGGGCCGCCGCCTGTCAGCAGATCGAGCGGGTTCTTGCTGGCTTCGTAGCGTTTGTTGAAAATTGAGTGGATGGCCTGGCCCTCGTTCAAGATCAAGTTCACCGTCTCGGTGCGTTGATCCGTCACTGTGAAGCCTTCGCGCGTTGCCACCTGAATGTAGTTGTAGGCCGAGTTCTCTTCATTAACCAGGGAGCAATCCCGGCAGTCTGCAGACTTGATGTTTGGGCGAATAGTCAGCGTGAGCCATGCCAGGCCAAGCACGGCCAGCAGCATCAGAAGGTAGCGCCAATCGCGCAGGCCAATTAGCCCAAGCAGGACCAGAAAGCCGGCGAACAAAAAGAACGTGCGCGCCACCCCAACTTCGGGAATAAGGTACAGCACCGTCAGAAAGGTGCCGACAATCGAGCCGACTGTTGACAGCGCCGAGAGCGATCCGGCGACCGAGCCAGCATTGGCAATGCCCGCCTCAGCTCGGCGCAGTTGCAGCCGTACCGCAAAAGGGTTGACTGTCGCCATCAGAATCACTGGCGCGGCGAACAGAATCAGCACGCCAATCAGCGCGCCGAGAAAGCCGCCGACCATGACATGTGATAGCGCTTGCTGGGCAAATCGCAGAATTGGATCAGAAATAAGCGGAATGAAGGCGGTCAGCAGACCGGCCCAACAGATGATGCGATACAACACCGCCTCATCTGGCCGCCGGTCGGCCAGTGCGCCACCCAGCCGGTACCCAATTGTCAGATAAATCAGCGTCAGGCCGATGACGACCGCCCAGATTGGCTGTGAAGTGCCAAAGTAGGGCGCGAGCAAGCGCGAGGCGAGCATTTCAATCCCAAGCGTGCCAATACCAGCCAGAAAGACGACCAGGAGCAAAAAGCGGCTTGACCGCATTACAGCACTGCGTTGCCCCACCTGAGGCGTCGCCGAAAGATCACGTTCCATGAAAACCTTTCATGCCTATAGCCACATTTACGAAATACTCGTTAAAACGAACCTACCATAGCCCCAACAATCAGGCGCTGTAACGCCTGGAGCAGCAACATGGCAACGATCGGCGAGAAATCAAACATGCCCATGTTTGGCATAATGTTGCGAATGGGCGCAATAATAGGCTCGGTCAACTCGCGCAGAATCTGTGAAATGCGCATGTTGCCTGTTGGGTCCACCCACGAGAGCAACACCCGCCCAAGAATTGCCAAAGATAGAATTTGAAACAGCAAAGAGATAAAGCTTACAAGAAAATTCGACGCCATAACATGTGCCTCCTCTGGGGCGTAGTTTTAATTTTTCTATTATACCATTGACCGTTTCGGCTATGCTGATTGTTATCGTTAATTACTGATGAGACGATCGTGTGACCTTGTCATGGAGTATCTTCGAGTCGGGCGCGCACCGCCGCAGCGTGGGCCGTTAATCCTTCTGCCTCGGCCAGCCGCGCCGCTGCCGGGCCGACGCGCTGGAGCGCCGCTTCGTTCAGTCCAACCAGCGAAATGATTTTGCGGAAATCGTCTACGTTGACCGGCGAAGCGTAGCGCGCGGTGCCGCCAGTCGGCATGATGTGCGACGGCCCGGCGACATAATCGCCTAGCACCTCGAACGAGCGCTCGCCCAGGAAAATGCCGCCCGCGTTACGGATTGTTCCGACGTGCTGCCATGGATCGGCGACAAGCAGGCAGAGATGCTCCGGGCCGTACTCGTTCGCTAACCTGAACGCCGTCGCCAGGTCAGGTACGACGACGATCCCGCCACGCTGCTCCACTGCTTCGGCGGCGGCTTCGGCGCGCTCCAGTGTTTCGAGCTGCCGCCCGACTTCGGCCTGCGTCGCCTCGGCAACCTCCCGGCTGGTCGTGATCATGATCGCGGATGCCAGTACATGCTCGGCCTGCGCCAGCAGATCGGCGGCGGCCAAGCGCGGGCTGGCGCTGTCGTCGGCGATCACCAGCGTTTCAGTTGGCCCCGGCAGCGCCTCGATGCCGACCACGCCGTAGACTGCTTTTTTGGCAAGCACGACGAACAGATTACCCGGCCCGGCAATTTTATCGACTTGTGGCATGCTTTCGGTACCGTACGCCATGGCTGCGATGGCCTGCGCGCCGCCAAGCGCAAACACGCGATCAACGCCAGCGACGTGCGCAGCGGCCAGCACGATTTCTGCGACTTCGCCGGTGGCGCGCTGCGGCGGCGAACACACAATGATCTCCTCGACGCCAGCGACGCGCGCCGGAACAGCCGCCATGAGCAGCGACGAGGGCAGCGGCGCGCTGCCACCCGGCGCGTACAGCCCGACGCGCTGGAGCGGCATGACAATCTGCCCCATGGCTCCTTCGACGCCGAAATCGACCCATGTGTTGCGGGCCTGCCGCCGATGAAAGCGCTCGATTTCGCCCGCTGCCAGCCGTAGCGCGTCGAGCAAGGCGGGATCGAGTTCAGTCGCCGCACGTTCGATCCGCTCGTGTGGCACCTCGAACGACGCAAGCTGCACACCATCCAGTCGCGCCGTCCAGTCGCGCAATGCAGCGTCGCCATGCTCGCGCACATCGCGGATGATGCGGTTCACCGCTTCAGCAGGCACGATCCGCTCGCCAAAGATGCGCTCGTTAGTGTCGAGCATGGATGAAGGCACTTCGACCTCATCGAATGGCACGCGGCGCAGGATCGTGCGGCGGGCATGATCGATGTCGTCGAAAATCGGGATGGTCACAGTTTGTTCCTTTGAGCGTACATGTTAGTGTGTAATACTGATTGTGCATTGTATCACACGATGTGCAATCGGCCCGCAGGTTGGCATGGTTGCGGCAGGTATCTTCACGTGTTCCATGCAGCATATGTGTCGGAAACACGTCAGGCCAAATGTGATTGCAGAACGCGTGGAATCAGTGAAAAGTCACATGAGGATGAGGAACGTTGCCATTGTATCTGTATAAAATGTCTGCATTATCTCAAACTGATTGCGCAAAATGCTTTCGATTGCTTTTGTGGAGCAATTACCGCGACGTATCCACACGACTTTTGGTGGATAGCCTAGCACAAAGCTTCTCTGATGAAAATCTGCGTCTTTAGAAACAATAGTGAACCCATACTGTTTAGCATATTCCCAAATAATGGTGTCACTTGCCATGTTAAGCCCAACATCACGCACATGAACACTTTCCGGGTATATGTCCACCAGCGCTCGCGCCAGCCTATGAGACAGATTTTGATCAAGCAGCAGTTTCATGCGGCATCACTGAAGAGTTTCCGTTCGCGATCGGCAGCAAACGCAAGCGACGCTTTGATATCCTCATGGGTGAGATCAGGAAAATCTTCCAGTATTTCTTGTTCTGTCATATCTGAGGCCAAGTAGTCAAGCACATCGTACACGGTTATTCGCAAACCGCGAATGCATGGTTTACCGCCTCGCTTGTCGGGCTCAATGGTGATGCGTGATTGGTAGTCCATATGTAGAATTCCATATGTTTGTGCATGTCATTGACATATACTGTTATTGTAGCACGGAATAGGCTTTGCAAGGGCCTAACTACAAGTGTTTAATCCAATAACGTATGTTTCGAGGATGCAACTAATCCGGCAGCATGGCGACGGCCCGGGCATGGACCGGCACTGCCGCCTTGCACCTTGAGCGGGAAGCACGCCACGGTGAAGCCATGCGGTGGCAGCGCGCCGAGGTTGACCAGTCGCTCGATCTGCGAGTACGGCAGATCGCATTGATGCGCGGCCCAGAAGATGCCTTGTTCTTGCTGTGTGAGTGCTGCGGTAGCCTCGCGGTCGAGCGGCGCATCCCAACCCCACGCGTCAATGCCCATGACGCGCACGCCCTGCTCGTAGAACCAACGGGTTGCCTCGGCTGTGACGCCCGGTCCACGAAAGATGTAATCGGGCTGGTTGTAAAATGCATCGCGTCCGGTGTGGATCAGCACGATGTCGAGCGGCTTGAGCGTATAGTCAATACGAGCAAGTTCGGCCTGCGCGTCCGTAACTGTCACCGCATCGCCGTCAGCTTTGTGGCGCATGTCTAGCACCACGCCAGAATTGAAGAACCATTCGAGCGGCAGTTCGTCGATTGTTTGCGCCCGCTGGCCGCCAACAGTGCTGTTGTAGTGCCACGGCGCATCGACATGCGTGCTGTCGTGCGTGCCGAAGTGCGTCCATATCTCGGTCGCCCAGCCTTCACTATCGCGCAGCAGGTTCGCCGGCACTTTGAAGATACTTTAAATCTGCGCCGCGCCCTCGGCATGACTCTGATAGCTCAGGTCTGTGCGAATGAACGGCGGCGTTCCCTCTGGACTTGGCCCAATGGTGGTCGAGAGATCGACGAAGCGCATGGCGGCTTCTCCTTCATGCCGATGCCTTTACCTGAGTTCGAAACTGCCGATGAATGCAGATAAACGCCGATAAAGAAGCTTGTTTACTACAGAACCTCAAGACAAACTATTTTTATTTCTGCTACAGATATGTGCGTTCATCGGCGTGTATCGGCGGTTAGTCATGTCAACTCTGCCAGCAGACGCTCATAGGCTGCGCTGGTCGCCTCAAAGACATATTGTGCCGGGAACACCGCCATGCCGCCGCCGCCGAGGCTGCGCAGGTGTTCGACCAGCGCGAGCATGCGCTCCTGCGGCACCACAATCGTCACGGTGTACCAGGTGCTGTGCTCGTTGGGCTGGCTGCTCCACACTGGCGCAATTGCCGGGCCTTGCATGCCCGCCAGTTCAGGCCGCTCGGCGATGCGCTGGCCGACATCTTCAATCAATTCACCTGGCACGTTGGCGACGATCTGGACGAACTGGCGCGAACGCCGCCGCGCCTCGACCAGTTCGAGCAGCGTTTTGACCGCCGCGAGCCGCTCGGCATTGCCATGCAGCGTGGTGCGGTTCGCGATCAGGCAGGCCTGCGAGCGCAGGATCGGCCCGCCGACGATCTTGAGTTGGTTGTCGCGCAGCGTGCTGCCGGTTTCGGTAATGTCGGCCACCATGTCGGCATAGCCCAGCCCCGGCGCGGCTTCGGTTGCGCCACGCGAATCGACAAGCTGAAAATAGTTGATGCCATTCGCGTAGCAGAACTGGCGCACCAACGCATGATATTTTGTGGCGATGCGCAGCGGGCGGCCCTGCGCGTGCAACTCGACCGCCAGATCGGCCAGATCGTGCCATGAGCTGACATCGATCAATGTTTCCGGCACGGCAGCGACCAACTCGCAGCGCCCGAAGCCGAGATCATCATAAATGACCAGCAGGTCGTCGCGGTCGCCGCGCAGCTCCTCAACAATGTCCAACCCGGTGATGCCGATGTCCATTTCGCCCTCGGCAACCTTCTCTACAATATCGGGCGGGCGGTGCAGCAGCACCTCGGCGTTCGGCAGCGCGCGGATGCCAGCCGTGTAGCGGCGCGGGTTGGGGCGCGAGACCTTCAGGCCACAGCCTTCAAGAAAGACCAGCGTGCCGTCGTATAAACTTCCTTTGGAAGGAATAGCGAGTCGAAGTTTCATGCTATTGATTACGTGTAATAAAGCTGAAAATCAAGGTTTGTCTGTCACATCTTGAGGCATGCTTCTGCCGCGAGCCAGAACAGTGTTTCGCGCGTCGATGTTTGCTGATCCCATTCGCGCGCGTCCCATTCATGCCCGCTCAAATCATCGCCACCGTAGAGCAGTTGCGCAAATTCAACGCCGCGAAATTGGGCAACTGCGAAGAAGGCCGACGCTTCCATTTCCACCGTAAGGCAACCTTCAGCGCGCCGCGCCTGGATTTTGGCCGGTGTTTCGCGGTAAATTGCGTCGGTCGTCCACGTCTTTGCAACAAGGTATTCATGGCCATGCTGCTGCAAGACCTGCTCAAGTGCGGCAACACCGGCAGGCGCGGCGGCAACTTCACGGCTTGGCGGCAGGTAATGATACGACGTGCCTTCGTCGCGCACGGCTGAGACAGGCACGATGAAATGGCCGAGCGACACCTGTTTGTCCAGGCTGCCCGCGCCGCCACATGCGATGAATTTACGAGCGCCAAGCGCGATCACTTCCTCAAGCAAGAAGGCGGCGAGCGGCGCGCCCACGCCGGGATGGAACACCGCAAGACGTTGGCCGTGCAGTTCCAGCGCATAAATTGGATGTTCGCCAAGTTCGCTGCGCTGTCGGGTAATCACGGTTAATTTACCGGCCTGAATCAAATCGTTGAGCACATCCTGGAAGAAGCAGATGACGCAGCGTTCTGGAATGTCGATCGGAGCGATGACGCGCTGCGGATCGATAAAAGGATTGATGGTAGGATCGAATTCAAGTATCGGGTAATCGTGCTGCATAGCATTACCTTTTGCTTTATCGCTTTATTTTACGCCTCAGAACCAGTTTTTTCTTGCCACCATGCCTGGATCGCTTCTTCCCATGAGCCGCGAAAATATTTTGCAACATACGCCTGATAGCCAGCCCGGCGGCGGCTATACAACTCGCGGAGGCTCGCGGCGCTGCCGTTGTCGAGCAGCGCTTGCACGCTGCGGGCGATGCGCTCGGTTGCCAGCGCCAGCGCCGACTCGCCCTGCTGTGCGGTCGCGGCACGCGGGTCGCGGCCAAGCACCGCCGCCCACGAAGGGTGCAGCGGCTCCTCACCGAGCGCGTCGAGGTCCACCAGGCGCGGGCGGAGCGCCAGCAGCAGCGCCGTTTCCCAATGGGCGGCGTGATCCAGCATCTCATCATCCACCAGCGCGAGCGGCGGCACGGCCAGCACCAGCAGCCCGTGTTCAGCCATGGCGTGCTCGGCGGCATCCATCAGCACTAGTTCGTGTCCCTGCGCGTAGTGCCCGCTGATTAGCACGACGACACGAAAGCCAGCCCGCGCCAACTCAGCAAAAATGCCGTCCAGCAGCGCCTGCACCACCTCGCTCTGAATCGAGAGCGAGAAGCGGTGCGGCAGCGCCGTGATCGGCCACCATGTCGTCGGCAGCAGCACGCCGCCAGTTCGTTGCACCACCCGCTCGCACAGTGCCTCGGCGGTGAAGCCATCCAGCCCGAACGGCAAGTGTGGGCCATGCCATTCCAGCGCGCCCCACGGCAAATAAGCAATCGGCGCCTGCGCGACAATCGCTTCGAGTTGGTTTGGTCGCAGTTCGGCGTAGCGGCCCCAGTTATGTTGTTCAATCATAAATTGTGAGCTTTAAAGGTAACACAGAATTATCTTTATTTATCAGTATTGGCGTTTATCTGCGTGTATCGGCAGTTCGTTTCGTAACATCAGCCAGCCGCATCCGCCGCTCGTCGCGTGAGCCGGGTTCGCGCCACAGCATGCTGGCCTCTGCCTGCTCATCCGGGCCAACGATCGCGCATGCCACCTCGCGGCGCGCGGCGTCGCGCAGGTTGCTGGCGACGCTGCGGCTTCGCACATCCACGGTCGCAACGTAGCCGCATTCGCGTAGTGTCTGAGCGACCTGCAGCGCGTATGGATAATTCGCGTCTTCTGTTGCAACGACCAGCACCTCAACGGCATGTTGCTCATTTGGCGGCTGTCGCGCAGCCTGCACGACACGTTCCAGCCCGTAGGCGAAGCCGACCGCCGGAACCGGCTGCCGCCCGCCCAGCGCCGCCACAAGGTCGTCGTAGCGCCCGCCGCCGCACAGTTGCAGCCCGTCGTCGGTGTAGATCTCCCAGATCGCGCCGGTGTAGTAGTGCAGCCCGCGTCCCAATCCAAAATCCAATAGGATATGCTCAGTGGCGACGCCATGCGCTTCGGCCAGATCCAGCACAGTGCGGAGTCCGTCAAGCTCGGTGGTTGGCAGGCCGAAGTCATGGAGCAGCGTTTCAGCACGCGGCAGTGCTTCGGCGGGCGGCCCCTGCAACTGGCCGAGTTGCTCCAGCAGCGCGAGCGCGTGCTCCACCGCGCCCCGGCTTTCGTCGCGCCGCAATTTGCGCACCAGCCGTCCAACAATCGCTTCCGGCGAGCGCGTTCCGAAGCGCAAGTTCACGCCGATTTCGGCCAGCGAGCGCAGCAGCAGCGCTTCGGCTTGCGCGTCGTCCACGCCTTGGAGCAGCGCCGCGTCGAACGCTGGCTCCTCGGCTTCGCCCTCAAGCTGCGCGCGAATTGCACTCACTCCTTGCGTCCGCATGCGTTCCAGGCTCCACACTAGCAGCCCCTGCGTGCGCTCGGCCAGCCCAAGCCCGCCCAGCACGCTGCGGATCAGGCCGATGTGGCCGACGCGCACGACGTAGGACGGCACACCGACGGCATCGAGGCCAGCGCATGCCAGTGCCATGCACTCGGCGTCGGCGCGCGGCGCGGGGCCGCCGACCAACTCCACGCCAATCTGCGTGAACTGGCGATAGGTGGCGCGCTGCGGGCGCTCGTTGCGAAACACCGGGCCGTTGTAGCGCAGCCGCAGCGGCAACGGCTGGCCCTGCATGTGCGCGGTATACGCCCGCAGCACCGAGGCCGTCCACTCCGGGCGTAGCGCCAGGTCACGTCCATTGAAGGAAAATTCGTAGACTTTGCCGACAAGTTCCTCGCCGAGCTTGCGCAGATAAAGATCGCGCCGCTCCACAATCGGCAGGTCGATTGGCTGATAGCCGTAGCTCGCCAGCACGCCGTCGAGTTGTGCCGCGACACGCGCCTGTGTATCGAGGTCGCCGGGCAGCACATCGCGCATGCCACGCACGGCGTCAATAATTCCGCTCACTGTTTTCGCCGTTTGTTGTGTATGATTTCAAGTTAGAGTATTGTAACCGATGAAAAGAGGCGCGACAAACCAGTTGAGATTTCATACAGCCTGCGCCTTCAGCCACAGCGCCTGGTAAGGCATCACATCCACCGCTAACATGTCGTTATCCATGGCAAACGTTTCGCCGCTCAACAGATCAGTGAACGTTGCGCCCGCTGCCACGCCAATGTCAGCCACAGCGAGGTGAAACGGCTGTGGTTCGCTCGATACGTTGTGGACGCACACCACCTGTTCGTCGCCTTCCGGCGCGGTGCGCACAATTGTGAATAGTGCCTCGTTGTCCACAGGGATCCGTTGTGCTCCATTCGGATGGAAGGCTCGCTCGCCGCGTCGCACGCGAATGAGGTGCGCCATGCGGTCGAATACGGCGCGCTCGTGGCTTTCTGCGTCGGCCATGCGCGCGTCAAGGTCGTTGCGCTGCCACTTTTCGCGGTTGATCGTGCGGGCGCGGCCCGTTTCAGCTAGCCCACGCAGATTGTTATGCGAGCCGATCAGACTGTGAATGTACACGCCCGGCACGCCCTGCAGCGCCAGCATGATCGCGTTGGCGGTGACGAAGCGGAACAAGGCATATTGGTCGGCCTGTTGGTCCGGCTCAGTCAGTGCGTCGAACAGCGTGATGTTCAGTTCGTACGGGCTTTGCGTGCCGTCGGAATTGGTTTTGTACGAAACCTGACCGCCGCGCATGAGCGTTTGGTTCACCAGATCCTCAACTTCGGCATGGCTGAGGATTCCGTTCGCCGGTATCACACCGATGCCGTCATGTGAGGCCAGAAAATTGAAGAACGTCGTCGTGTCGGATGGCGTGGCGAGCATAGTGGCCCAGCCAGCAAGATGCGCGGCGCTGCCGCTGTAAAACGCGTTGAGCACCAGCGGCGCGAGCGGAAACTGATAGACGAGTTGGGCTTCGTTAGAGCCGTCGCCAAAGTAGCTGATGTTGTCGGCGTGCGGCACATTGGTTTCGGTGATCAGCAGCACGCCCGGCGCGACGGCGTCCAGCACGGCACGGAACAACTGCACGGCATGGTGGGTTTGCGGCAGGTGAATCGAGCGCGTGCCGACCTCCTTCCACAGATAGCCAATCGCGTCGAGGCGAATAAGCGCCGCGCCATGCTCGACATACAGCAACAGCACGTCAATAATTGCCAGCAGCACGTCCGGGTTGGCGAAGTTCAGATCGATCTGGTCGGCGCTGAAGGTCGTCCAGACGTGCCTGGTGCCATGCGGTGTCTCGAACGGTGTCAGGAGCGGGTGCGTGCGCGGGCGCGTGACGCTGGACACGTCGGTAGCTGGGTCGAGCGTGATGAAGCGCGCTTCTGCGCTCGGCTCGCCACGCAGAAATGCCTGGAACCACTCGCTCGACGCGGAGATGTGGTTGATCACGGCGTCGAACATGAGTCGATAATGTTCCCGCAGCGGCGCGAGGTCATCCCATGTGCCAAGCTCCGGATCGACAGCGGTGTAATCCACCACCGAGAAGCCGTCGTCCGATGTGTACGGGTAGAACGGCAGGATGTGAACGCCGCTGACCACCTGCTCGAACGTTGTATCGAGCACAGCGGCCAACGTGCGGAGCGGCGGCTCACCTTCCGCGTGCACCTGGTCGCCATAGGTGATCAGAATGACGTCGTTCTCGGTCAGCCGCTCGGCGGGCGGCGGCGCATGCTGCAACTCGGGATGCGCGGCACGGAACGTATCGAGTCGCTGGCGCAATCGCTCGCTCACGTCGGCGGCCTGCTCTGTGCCGTACAAGAAGGCGAGATGATCATGGATAGGATCAGGAGTTAATGTTTCAGTCATGAACTTTCTCCGTCACAAGATGACAAGATGACACGGTGCAGTGATTTTTCCATCGTCCATCGTCACCCATCCAGCCCGCGCTGCTTGCGATATTCTGGAATCGAGGCCATAGGCGGGCGTTCGTGGTCGGTAATCTGGCGCACCTCCAGGTGAAAGCCATCGTCTTCAGCATGGCGGATGAGCTTCATGCTTCTGATTGATTGGCTCCAGCAGATGGACGCGCTGGCGCTGCTCCAGCCGCTGGATGACAACCTGAATGATCGCGAACGCCATTTTGGAGAGCGGCATGAGTTCCTGGTTGCGATGGATGCGCTGCTCCAAATCGACCTGCGCCAACGCGTGGAGCCCATGATTTTCCAGCAGGTCGATGAGTAGCCCGGTTTCCACGCCGTAGCCGGTAAAGAACGGCACCTGCTCGATTGCGGAGCGCCGCACGGCGTACTCGCCCGCGAGTGGCTGGACCATGCCCGACAATTCGGGGAAGAACAAATTGAACAGCGGCCGCGCCGTCAGTTCGGTCACGCGCCCGCCGCCCGCCGCCGACACCGTGTCGCCATGGCGGATGGGCCGCCGATAAAACCCTTTACAATACAGCAGCCGTGGCTCGCGCAGCAGTGGGCCGAGAATGCCGTACACAAAGCGCGGGTGGAAGTTGCGGATGTCGGTGTCGATCCAGGCGATGATATCACTCTTCAGCACATGCAGGCTCTTCCACAGCGCCTCGCCTTTGCCCGTAAAGGCGCCGTACTGCGGCAAAATATTCTGGTGAATGTACACCGGGATGTTATGATCGCGGGCGATCTCGCGGGTGCGGTCGTCGGAACCGCTATCGATCAGCACGATCTCATCTAGCAATGGCATCTCCTCCATGAGCGCCTGCCTGGTGACGCGGATGATATCGCCGACAGTTTCTTCTTCGTTCAGCGCAGGCAGCGCCAGGCTGATCGTCACGCCCTGTTGCTGCTTGAGCGCCAGCAGGCGGCGAATGTCGTCGAATTCAGCGCTGCTGAACGTATTTTCCGCGAACCAGCGGTCGACCATGTCGGATAGGTCGCGCTGGCGCTGCCAGACCTGCTGCGCCTGCTCCTCGGCTTGCTCCAGGCGGTGGCGCACCAGCACGACAGTTGAATTCGTGTAGCGCAAGACGCGTTCGGCAAGCAGCCCACTCGGCGCTTCGGGGTCGTTGCGCCGCCCAGACACGCCCAGCACCACCACCTGATGGTCAGGCGCTTCGGCCAGAATGGCCTGCTCGGCGGAGATCGCCCGCTCCAGCCAGCGGCTCACGCGCGGCATGGTGCGCAGCGATTGCAGGCTTTCGCGGGCCGCTACATCGTCGGCGCGGCGCGGGTCGCTGGCGTACAGCACGGTAATCTCGGCGTCGGCAGTGTCGCTCAGCGCCAGCGCCACATCGCACGCCAGCGGCGTGTGCGGGCCGCCGCGCACCGGCAGCAACACGCGCCGCCAGGATGTGTCGCCATGCAAGCGCACCACTGCGACATCGCATGGCGGGCTGCGCAGCACATCTTCAATTGGCGGCCCGAACAGCCGCTCGGACGATGACGACTCTTCATGCCAGCCAAGCAGCAGCAGACTCGCGTTGTGCTCGGCGGCGGCGGTGTTCATGCCTGCATTCAGCGAATACGCCACTGTTGCTAATGGGCGAATTGGCACGTCCATCGTGCCGAACGCCGCAATCGCCTGATCGAGTTCGGCCCGCACATGGCGCGCCTCGGTCACGCCGTTGCTCAATGGCTGGCCTTCCGGCACAACGATCACTTTGAGCAGCAGCACGCTGCCATGGCGCGCCAGTGCAATCGCGCTCGCGACGTGAATGAGCCGCGCGGCGTCATGCGGCTCGATATACGGCAGAAGCACAACATAATTGGCATCGTCGTGTTGATTTTGCTCAGCCCACTGCGGTAATTAACTCATCATCCGCCTCCTCTGCTGACGTCCTGATCTAATAAAAAGATGTTGAGCATGTGTGGCCGCATTAGCGCATGAGAGGCGCGACGGGCGCAAACAAAGGCTTGATGTCGCGCCGGTAAATCGCCTCCCAAGTGTACTGAAGGCGCACCCGGCGGCGAAATGTGGCCCGCTGGTCGTTCTGGAGCGCTGCGGCGATGCGAGCGGCAATCTGTTCTGGTGATTCGTTCAGGTCGAACCGGAGGGCTGCGTCGCCCGCTGACTCGCGAAACGGGGCGATGTCGCTACAAAAAATGGGGATGCCTGTTAGTCCAGCTTCCAGCACGGGAATGCCGAACCCCTCGTAGCGACTGGGAAACAGGAGACCGTCGGCCAGACGAAATAAATCGGATAACAAAGCGTTGGAAATGGGGCGCGGCGTGCCATCGTGCGTCCATGCCTCGTACAGAAAAACCACCGCATCCTCAGCGCCGTTTGCATGGCGGAGCGCCTGCAACTGCGCCAGATAAGCGGCGTTAGCCGGGTTGTGCGGGCCGGGCGGTCCCGTCACGACCAGCCGTGGATCGAGTCCATGCTGCTGCAGCGCGCCCGTGATGGCGATGGCAAGCTCGATGTTCTTGCGGCGTGTGATGCGCGCGGGCAGCAGCAGCAGCGGATTGGCATTGAGTAAATCTAGTTGCTCTACCAACGCTACGGTCTCTGGCTCCAGCTTGAGAAACGCCTGGAGGTCCACGCCAGGCGTCACAACGGCGATTTGCTCGTGCGGCAAACCAAGCAGCCCGGCCAGCATGGCGCGCCGGTCCTCAGACACGACGACGTACTGTACGCCATGCCACGGCTCGCGCAACAGTTTCCACGGATAGCCGTCGTGCAATTCCGGCGTGTAGATCGGGTCGAGCCACGCGAAATCATGGCACCATGCCAGCAGCCGTGGCGCGCGACCTTGCGTGTGAAGGCGGTGGAGCGCGGCGATGAAGGCCATGTTTTTGTGCAACGTCAGAACATTGTGGACGATTGCCACGTCGCAACCAGCGAGCGCCGCCGCCAGCGTGCTCGTCAGTTGGTCGACCAGCGCGGCGAAGGTGGCGCTGACCTCGCCTACCGCGAGTTCGCCCGCAATCTGCTCCAGCACCGGCCCGCGCGAACTGAGTTCTGGATCAACCACGATCTCGGCCTCCGGCGGCACGGCCTCGCCGCGCCCGACCACCAGCCGCACGTGGAGGCCATCCGCGACCATGACGCGGGCGTGCGCGGCCATGGTCGCCTCGACGCCGCCGATTGTAGGCGGCCCGGCGTAGTGCAGCATGGCAACCGATGTGATATTTTGGATTTTGGATTCTCCACTGGGCATGATATGTTCTCCGGGCATCACACAATGAGCGAGGCAGCATCCAACATCACAAATGTACAATCAAATTTCGCCGCGGCTCATTCGCACCGCAAGATCGATAAAGCAGGCCGCCGACCAGCCGAACATCGGCGCGGCCTTAGGCGGAGCTTTGCCGGTCTGCGGGTGATAATATTCATAAATGTCGTTCTGTCCCATGACCAGTTGCAGCGTGCGCTCGGCCAGGTCGCGCGCCTCTGCCGGAAAGCCTGCCCGCTGCAACGCTTCGACAAAGATGTAGTTGATGTTGATCCAGACCGGCCCGCGCCACATTTGATTCGGATCGTACGTCGGGTCGTTGGCGGCGACAGTTGGTAGCGGGTGCGTGGTCCAGAAGCTATCAGGATTGTGCAAATGCTGGACCAGCCGCTGGTTGACCTCATGCGGCATGCGCCCAGTCCACAGCGGGTATAAACTAAACGGTGTCAGCACCTTTATCGGCTGGTGATCTTTCTGGCTCCAAAAAAGTCCGGCCTGTTGGTCATAAAAATGCTCGATCATGCGCTCGCCCAGCGCGTGCGATTTGCGTAGCCACATCTCGGACTCGCGGGTGCGGCCCAGAATGCGCGCCATTTTCGACATAGCTTCCATCTGAATGCACAGGTAGGTGTTCAGATCGACCGCTTCGACCGGCATTCCCTGATCCCAGAGCGGGCTGTCGTCAAGGCCCGACGAGAACGGGTGCGTGTACTGCACAATGCCGTCGTTGTCGTCGTCGTTCAGGCCGAACCACCACGAGTTCCAGCGCACCAGCGGCTCGTAAATATCACGCAGCATCTGCTCGTCGCCGGTCTGGCTGTACACATGCATGGCGACCCATCCGATGATCGGCGGCTTGGTCACGGCGGCGGCAACCGGCACTTCAAGCTGCGTGATTGCGCCCTCGTCGTACACGGCGTCGGGAATCATGCCGTCCGGCAGCTGGTGGTCGAGCATGAACTGAATCTGGTCGCTGGCAAAGGCTTTGTCGGTGTAGCGAAACGCTAGCGCGTGGAAATAATTGTCCCACTGCCACGCGCCGATGTAGTGCGCCTTGCTTGGCACCACGCTTTCGCGCCGGAAAAAGCCGTGCGGCGACAGAATGTTGGCGCCCATCACCCACCATGCGTAGTAATACTGCGCGCGATAGGCTTCGTCTACGGCGGGCACGGCGGCAAACCACTTGTGCCAGCGCTCCTCGGCGGCTCGCAGCGCGGCGCGGAACGGCAGCACGGTTCGGTCGAGATCGAGTCCGCCCTGTACATGTGAGCGTAATTGCCGTGTCGGCGTCGCCATGCACGGCCAGCGTCACGTCGTAGCCATTGCCGTTGTTCTCGACGCGGTTGTGAACCACTGCGCCATTCGTCGAGTAGGCGCAGTTGCGGATCGATTTGAACTCGCCGCCGTGGGCATCAGGCCGCGAAAGGTCGGGCACCACGCTGAACTTGATGCCACATGGCACGTCAGGCGGCACGCCGAAGCTGATCGTGCGCCGATCCTGAAAGGTCAATACAAACGCGCCCAGCGGTGTTTGAAAAATCACCGCATGCGGGTAGCTGATGCTCTCGAACGGCACCGGCTGCCCGCCAGCGTCTACGAATTGCAGGCGATGAATAAATGGCGGACGGTTACGGTACGCCGATAATCCCGGCGTCACCGCGGTGAGTCGCTCGGCGAGCTTGATGTACAACGCTTTCGGCTGACGGCGGTCGCGGTAGATCAGCAGGCGCGAGCCACGGTCGCTGAAGGGGATATGTTCGAGTTGAATTCGCTGCTCCAGCAGGCGTAGATAGGGTGACTCAGGAATATACAACGTGCAGTTCTCCTTGGCTGGTGCCATGCGGCTTGTGGTTCAGCACAATAGAGGAGTATACGTTGATTCTAAACGACGACCGCACTAAGGTCAAGGTAGATTTCGCCATGGCGAGCTAGTATCGCTTGTTGCTCCATTATTTAACTAATTTTTGATAATTGATGCAGTATGTGTGAGGTATTGTAGTACAATAGGGCCAAGTGATATGCTTCATGTTCATACGTACTTATCAGGAGAATGCTTTATGCTCATGCCCAGCATTGTTGCGCTGGCGATCATCGTCGCGCTGCTGCGTGGCGGCGCGCTGCGGAATTTCGGGATGCTTCACCTCCGCTGGATTCCGCTGGTCGGCGCAAGTCTTGCGCTGCAACTATTGTTGTTCACGCCATTTAGCAAAACGTCTGTGGTAGCATTTGCCGTGCCCGAGCTGTATGTGGTGTCTATGTTGCTGCTGGTGGCATGGGTCGCGGTGAATTGGCGCGTTCCTGGCATGGCACTGTTAGCGACCGGGCTGCTCTTCAATACGATAGCGATCGCGGTGAACGGTGGCTACATGCCGGTTTCGCCAGAAAGTGCAGTCTACGCTGGAAAAATCGGGAACTACGCCACCGAAGGACTCGCCGTCAACAACAATTCAATTGCGACCACCAGCAATGTACATCTTTGGTTTTTGACTGATATTGTGGCGTTGCCGCACTGGTTTCCTCTTGCGAATGTGTTCAGCATTGGCGATATGCTGATTGTGGCGGGCGCATGCCTGTTGTGTTATCGTACCATGCTCGGGAAGATTGCCCGCCAGCGCAGTTGAGCCGCGCCATGCCCACGAAGACCATGCTATCCATTCTGTTGAAAACGCATAAGGAGCACCTATGACTGCTGAACCCCAGGTTGTCGATACGGCTGCCGTTGAGCAGCTTGTTCGCCAGGTGCGTGGTGTGCTGGCGGTGCGCGTCGTCAACGATGAGCAAGGTCAGATTGCGGAAGTCCACGTTGTCGGCACGCCGGAGCGTAGCCCCAAGGCCATGGTGCGCGATATCGAGTCGCTGCTGTTCGTGCGCGGGGGTGTGCGGGTCAGCCATCGTAAGATCAGCCTGGTGCAGCTCGAAGAAGGGCACATGCAGGCTGAGCCGCTGCGGCTGCAACTGGTGAGCATCACGCAGACTGATGAGCAGCCGCCTGCTGTTCGTGTCACGCTTGGCATGGGCGAGCAACACGTCGCCGGTGTTGGTATTTCACGCCCCGGCTATGACGATCCATCGCTGCTGCTGGCTGGCTATGCCACGATTCATGCGCTTAATCAGATGATCAGTTCGCGCGGGCGCTTCCATGTTGAGCAGGTGCAGCGACAACCGCTCGGTACGATTGAGGTGTGCCTGGCGCAACTATCATTCGAGAATGATGAGGGTATGGAAACATTTATTGGCGTGAGCATGATCCATAACAATGAGCTGATGTCGGCGGCGCGCGCCATTCTTGACGCAGTAAATCGTCGCCTCACGCGCTTGATGAACAGTTAGCACAATGCAGTGGGCAGTCGGCAGGCACCACTCGGCAGTACGTCATGGCTGCTGGCTGGCGATTGCCGACTGCGCTTTGGCGTCTCATGGTACAATAGGCATTCATTACTGGGGTATCCATGTGGCCGTTGTTTCGTCAGGCCCGCTATCTGGGCCGTTATCGCCAAATTGCACAGGTGCTGGGACAGCACGGCTTCGGCTACCTTGTGGCACAGCTTGGGCTGCTGCCGCTCCTTTCGTTGCCACGCCGCATCGTGCGGCATCCGGCCCCCGACCCGCTCAACGGTCCTGAGCGGCTTCGGCTGGTCTTGGTTGATCTTGGCCCGACGTTTGTAAAGCTGGGCCAGATGCTCAGCACGCGCCCTGACGTTCTGCCCGCTGCCTACATTGCTGAACTCAATCAGCTTCAAGATGCGGTGCCGCCTTTCCCCGCCGATCTCGCCATTGCGCACATCGAGTCTGAATTGGGCCACCCGCTTGGCCACTTGTATCGCTCGTTCTCGCATGAGCCGCTGGCGGCGGGTCGCTCGGCCAGGTGCATGCCGCCACGCTTCATGATGGCAGCGAAGTCGTGGTCAAGATCCAGCGGCCCAACATCGAGCAAGTAGTCGCGCTCGATCTGGCAATCTTGTCCGAGATTGCTATGCTGGCCCAGGAGCGGCTCGATTTCGCTAAACAGTACGATTTTGTCGATCTGGCATGGGAGTTTGGGGCGACGCTGCGCGGTGAGCTTGATTACCGGCGTGAGGGCCGCAACGGTGATCGGTTCCGCAAATACTTCGAAGGCAGCGACATCATTCACGTTCCGACGATCTACTGGGACTACACCAGCGCGCGTGTGCTGACCAGCGAGCGATTATTTGGCGTCAAAATTAACGATATTGCTGGCTTAGAGGCTGCGCACATGGATCGCAAGCAACTGGCGCGCAACAGCAGCACAATTATTTTGCAAGAGATTTTTCGTGACGGTTTTTTTCATGCCGATCCGCATCCTGGCAATTTTTTTGCGCTGCCGGGCGAGAAAATTGGGGTGATCGACTTCGGACAGGCGGTGACACTTGACCGCGAAACGACCAACAATCTCCTTGTCTTACTGGTGATGCTGACGCGCAACGACACTAAAGGCGCGCTGCGCAGCATGCAACGGCTCGGCATTCTGCACCCGCGCGATATGACCGAAGGGCTTCAGCGCGATATGACGCGCTTCATCGAGCGGTTGGTCGACCGCCCATTGGAGGAGATGTCGGCACGCGAAACGTTCAATGAGTTGCTGCTGTTAATTCGGCGTCACCGCCTGCACATGCCCGCGCCATTAGCGCTGCTGCTGCGCTCAATTGTGATGATGGAAGGCGTGGGTGTGCAACTCGACCCGCACCTTGATTTTTTTGCGATTGCGCGGCCCTATGCGTTGAAAGCCTTTGCGGAAACGTTGTCGCCCGAGGTGGTGGCGCGGCGGACACTGGCCCAGGCGCAGGAATTTGGTGAGATCGCCACCGTGTTGCCGCGCCAGATCACAACGGTACTGGAGCAACTCAACGCGGGTGAGCTGGTGGTTCGGACGCGCAACGAGGACATGCGACGCATGGCGAACGCCCTGTCGTTAGCTGGAACACGGCTGGCGTTGGCAGTCGTGCTGCTAGCTTCAGTGATCGGGCTGTGGCGGGCTGGGCGTGATCATTACGCTGGGCGGCGTCGAGCGGCACGCTGGCGGTGATTATTGGCATTCTTGTGACATTGGCGCTCGTTGTTACGGGTTTGGCGCTGCTGGTCAGCATCGTGCGCGGTGGGCGGGAGTAGCTGTGCTGCGACGCTCGCGATTTGGTGCTATCATAGATAGCCATAAGTTGAACAGAGCAAATAGGACCATGAGCACAGACCAATCCTCATCTCCAGGTAGTTTTCAGGCGTTCTACAAGCAATTCTTTGATACGCTGGTGCAGGCTTACAATGCGACCGGCGATCCGGCTGTATACGTCTACGAGAATTATCTGCGCTGGAAAGGTGTGCCTGCCGACGGCTTCAAGCTGCAATCGACAGGGCCGCACTTGTCACCACACTTCACGATTTTGACGTACTCCGTCATGCCAGCTTTCTCCACCTTTCACACGCTCGGCGCGAGCTTCAAGATCATGCCGAACAGCAACATTAGCTTTGCCGACAAGCGCGGCATGCGTTATGAGTACATCATTCATTCCCCGCCGCAGTACACTATGGAAGTGAGCAATCTGCTGGTGCAGGCTGCGGAGTACCCATTTCTGCACGAGGTTGAGTATGCTCCGGGCTTTGTGCTACCGCTTGGCGAGCCGGTGGTGCCAAACTCTGGTATGCAGCACCTGTACTTTACATATCCCTACGTGGACGACTCGCGCATTAATACCAACGAGCCGTGGGGTCAGATCGAGCGCCCGCAGTTTGTTATTCAAATGCTGTGGGTGTTTCCGATCTATCTTTCTGAGGTGGCGTACATCCAGCGCGCGGGTGCCGATGCGTTCGAGGAGCGCTGCAACCAGCGCCATCAGCAACAATACGATGCCTTCGACTTTTTCCGCGAGCCGTATGTGTAGACCACAGTGCACACAGATGCCACTTGAAAAACGCGAATAGTTTTTGCACTTCTTTCTGCTATTCTCGTATGCTCTTATCGCATCAACGAAAGGAATATCTATGCACATGATAGACCTGCGCAGCGACACGGTGACGCTGCCGACGCCCGCCATGCGCGAGGCGATGGCTCACGCCGAACTTGGCGATGATGTGTACGGCGAAGACCCGACGATCAACCGGCTGGAAGCTGAGGCGGCCAAGCGGGTCGGCAAAGAGGCTGCTGTGTTCGTGCCGAGCGGCACCATGGGCAACCTGCTGGGCGTGCTGTCGCACTGCGGGCGCGGCGATGAAGCGCTTGTGGGCGATCAGTCGCACATTTACCATTACGAAGGCGGCGGCGCATCGGTGCTGGGCAGCGTCGTGCTGCGGCCGGTGCCGACCATGCCAAATGGCGAATTACCGCTCGATCTCCTCGAAGCGAACGTGCATAGTTCTGGCGACCCGCATCAGGCGCAAACGCGCCTGATCTGTCTGGAGAACACCCACAATCGTTGTGGCGGTGTGGTGCTTTCGCCGGACTACATGCGCGCAGTTCGGGAGTTTGCCCATGAGCGTGGGTTGTCCATTCATCTTGACGGCGCGCGCGTATTCAACGCGGCGGTCGCGCTCGGCGTGGATGTGCGTGAGATCACGCAACATGTCGATAGCGTGATGTTTTGCTTGTCAAAGGGCCTGTCCGCGCCGGTCGGCTCGATGCTGGCAGGCGATGCCGCCTTTATTCAGCGGGCGCGGCGCATTCGCAAGATGGTCGGCGGTGGCATGCGACAGGCAGGTGTGCTGGCGGCGGCGGCCTTGGTTGCGCTGGAGCAGATGGTTGAGCGGCTTGCGGAGGATCATGCCAACGCGCGCATGCTGGCGGAAGGCTTGAGTACCTTTCCGCAAATCGCTATTGACCTGGCGTCTGTGCAGAGCGACATTGTGATCTTCACGCTTCAAAGCGAACACATGTCAGCTAAGGCATTTATGGATGCGCTCCGCGAACGCGGCGTGCTGGTTGGCGGTCAGGGCGGCGGGCGATTCCGCGCCGTGACGCACTACGGCATTAGCTCGAGTGACATCGAGGAGGCGCTGGATGTGATGCGGTCGGTGCCAGCGTAGCAGACGCGCAACATCAAACGCGTTTGGATCGTCATCACGATTATGATGGAAGTACCAACACCAGTATTTTACAGCGATCCGGTGTTTGCGCCGATCGATCGCGATCTTCAGCTTGAACGTGTGGCGGGTGGTAACGAAACCGAAGTCTACCGGACTGATGACCGCCAATATGTTGTCAAGCTCAAGAGCGACCTCGGCGGTAGCCTTGCCGATGCGTTGGCGGCGGCACAGGAGATGCGTGATGCGGCAGAGCAATTTGCCGCTTGTCTTGGGCCGGAACATAGCATTCCAAGCTATTATCTTCTGTCTCGTGACTGTGCGGGCCGGGTGCAAGTGCTGGTCGTTCAACCGTTTCTGCATCCTGCCCGCCCGCTCTACAATGTGGATTACAAAACGCTTTCAGTCCATGAGCGGGCGAAGGTTGCAACACAGCTACGTGAAATCATTCGCCGTACGTTGAGTTTTTACCGTCAGACCGGCAGCATGCCGGACCTGTATGGCCGTCGTAGCGCCGATGCCGCCGAGCGCAAGCGACTGAATGCGCCGTCCATGCTTCCCTCGCGCCTATGGAGCTTCCTCGTACAGCGCAATCTGCTACGCTCACATAATCTTCTGCTGGTTCAAGAGCCAGTGCCGCGCGTGGTGCTGGTAGATTACGACTTTGTGCGGCGCGGCGCGCTCTATAAACGTGTGTATTATGTCGTGCGCTGGTTTCTGTTCTGGCGCGACCACCTGTTGATTCACCGGCATGCGGTCGGGCCACGCTACTCCGCGCTGATCGCGCATGGTCCGATTACGCCTCTCAATTGCTGCATGATGCCCCGATGATGTGGTACACTTGGCCTCCGGCTGTCACCCCTGCGTTGTGCAGTGGGTTCGCCAGCAACTAGAAGGAACAACTAGCGCGGCGAAGGTAGTGTGAGAAGAACCCTTCGCGCTATCATGCTCATGGAGAAGAGAAATATGCGTCGTATCATCATCGCACTGACGTTTTGTGTTCTTTCTACACTCGTTCTTCCTGTTCATTCGGCACTTGCTCAGCAATGCTTCACTCAGCCTGGCATCAGCGCCTGCTTCGACGAGCCGTTCCAGAGCTACTGGAATGCCAATGGCGGCCTGCCGGTATTTGGCTACCCGGTAAGCCAGCCGAACAACATCGAATAATTTTTTGGTACAGTGGACCGAGCGCGCCCGTCTTGAGGCGCATCCCGAGAATGCAGCGCCGTATAATGTGCTGCTCGGCCGCATCGGCGCGGAGCGGCTGGCACAGCTTGGGCGCGACCCATTCCGTGAAGGGCGCGAGCCTGGGCCGCTGCCGGGCTGTCTGTGGTTCGAGGAGACCGGCCACAACGTGTGCGATCAGGAGCCGAACAACGGCTTCATGACCTACTGGCAATCGCATGGCCTGCAGTTGCAGAACACCGTAGCCTACGCTCGCTCACTGGCGCTGTTTGGATTGCCGCTCACCGTTGCGCAGCCGGAAACAAGTAGTACTGGTGAGCAGTTGATCACCCAGTGGTTCGAGCGGGCGCGCTTCGAATGGCATCCCAACAATCCTTCACAAAGTCGAGTGTTGCTGGGATTGCTTGGCAACGAAACCCTCGCGCTCAATGCCACTGCATCGCCGGTCGGCGCGACGATGAGCAGCAGCGTGATTGACATGGCGGCGTCGGCAGGAGTAAACTGGGTGCGGGTCGGCAATATTGATTGGCCGAAGGTTGAGCCGACGCCCGGCGCGCGTGATTGGGATGCGCATTGGTGGACTCGAAAGCCAGTTTGTGCAGCTTTCCTCGCATGGCATGACGCCGGTAGTGGTGATATACGGCGCACCTGCGTGGGCACAGCAACGGCCTGGCTCGACGTGTGGCCCGATCAAGCCCGAAGCGTTGGATGCATTTGCGAATTTCGTGCGCGATGCTGTAGCACGTTACAGCGCGCCGCCGTACAATGTGCGCTTTTGGGAAATCTGGAACGAGCCAGACGTTGATCCGTCGCTGATTGGTCCCGACATGGGCGTTGGCTGCTGGGGCAACGCCAGTGACCCGGGCTACGGCGGCGGTACGTTCGCCACCATGCTCAAACGCGTCTATCCAGCGGTCAAGCAGGCCAACCCGAACGCGCAAGTGATCCTCGGCGGCTTGTTGCTCGACTGCGACGCGGATCATCCGGTTGCCAACAAAGATTGTAGTCCCGTCGCGCTTTTTAGAGGGCGTGCTGCAAAATGGCGGTGGCCCATTCTTTGACATTCTCGGCTTTCATGGCTATGCCTACTGGGGACCAGTCACGGCTGATTGGGATTTGGGACAGCCGTCATGGACGCACCGTGGCGGCGCAACGCTTGGCAAACTCGACTATCTTCGCGCCATGCTGGCGCGCTACAAGACCTACAAGCCGATCTTGATGACTGAAGCTGCGCTGCTGTGTCGCGCCTCTGATGACATGTGTCATAATCAATTTCCTGATGCGCAGGCAAATTATCTGCTGCGGATTTACACACGATTGTCGGCAAATGGGGTGCTGGGCGGCATCTGGTATACTTTTGACGGGCCGGGTTGGTATGGTTCCGGCATCCTCGACGAGTCGCAGCAGCCACGGCTCGCCTACCATGCCATGCGTTTCATTGGCAATGTGCTGCAAGATGCGCAGTATGTAGGTCCGCTCTCGAATGGTGCAGTGGAAGGCTACAGCTTCCGTAAAGGCGCGCTGACGTACCAGGTGCTATGGACGAATAGCGATGCGACGGCAACGCTGCCGCTTCCGCCAGGAACGCAGAAGATTTACAATAAAGTTGGGCAGCCGTCTGCACCGGATGGCAGCACGATTACGGTTGGTTTTGAACCAGTGGTGCTGGAAATTCAATAGTAGAGAACCGCCGATATGTGCCGAGGATGAACCGCCGATGAATACAGATAAACGCCATTACAAATACATTATCTGTGTTTATCGGCGTGAATCGGCGGTTGAAATTGGATTTATTTTATGGGTCTTCCCGGCGTGAATCGGTGATTGAGGTAGTCATGCTCACACACCGCCTCAATCAATTTTTGCTCCATCAACGGCGCAGCATGCTGGTCGTCATTGTTAGTGTGCTGCTTGTGTGTGCGCTTATCGTGTGGGCCGCGCCGACGCTGCTGTGGGCTTACAATGTGCAGCAAGCGGGCATTCTGATGGATCGCGGCCTCGCGTGGCCTGAGCCGCGCCTGTCTGACAGCATACCGCGCCAGACCGACGGTGCAGCGTTGGATGCGGCGCTCGGCCACTTAGCGGCTGCCACGGTGCAGCGCCCGAACGACGCGCATGCGTACCGGCTGGCGGGTGAGGTCTACCTTGCACAGGGCGATTGGCGGCGCGCGGTTGAAGCCTATAGCCAGGCGCATGCGCTTGCGCCGGATAATCCCATGATTGCCTGGGACACCGGCCTTGCGTATGAGCAACTGGCGCATACTATGGAGCAAGCGCCGCGTGTGTCACTCATGGAGCAGTTCGCGCATGGTGGCCTTGAAGCGCCGGGTGTGCTGGTGCGTTCACAGTTCTGCAACGATACCGGCGCGGCGTCATGCTACTTTGGACAGACGCAGTACACGCTGCCATTTGCCGAAACCGGCGAGCCGCGGGCGACGTTGCCGGTGCTGTTTCTCCACTCTCCGGCGCAACTCAAGCAGCATGTCACTATTCCTGCCGCAACGCCCATCCTCGATTTCGTGGTTGGCCTCGATCCTGTTGTTCACCAGAGCTCCGACGGCGCGACGTTGCGCGTGCTGGTAGAAGATGCATACGGACACCAGACGCCAGTGTACGAGCGCCCGGTGAGTCATGATCTTGCGGGGCGTGGCTGGATTCGAGGCGATGCTGATCTGTCGCGCTGGGCAGGCCGCGACGTCACGCTGGTGCTGGAAACTGGCGCGGGTCGCGGCGGGCGACATCACCGACGATTGGTTTGGCTGGGGCTAACATCGCGCTCACCGCGCCCGGCGCATCTGGCATAGCGATCAGCGACCTACGCGCCGATATGCAGCAGGCATGGCGCGACGGCGGCTTCTCCTGGGCGGCATTCCAGCAGCGCGGCAAAGAGGCGCGTAATGCTGGCCGCCTTGACGAAGCGCAGGTGTGGTTCCGCCGTTCTGACCTCATGGACATGAAGATTGACATTCGTTAGCGCTGCACGTTAGCGCTCCTGTTTTCTCTTCCCCGGCAATCGCGTGCTGTTGGCATTGCCGTACGATTGTATTCGCAATTTGTCATCATTCGCTCATCCGCGCCTCTTCTCAATCCTCGTTGTGCCTTCTACAATAGTTTTGTAGACATCGATTTGCTTTGCCGCAGTTTTGCCGAAGTCTTGCCGCACCAGTGCCGCAGCAGTGCTTTGGTATGCTGCCATCATCAGGAATGAATGACACAGCAACACGACGAGGAGCATGTGATGGTGCAGCAACATGAAGTGACCAGCTATTCAAATGTCGGTCAAACGGCCAGCCGCCCGCTGCCGCGCACGCGATCACAGATCGCCCCACCGCCTGCAGCTACGCCTGCTATATTGCGGGCTATGGATCTGCCGTCGCTCGTGCGGCGCTGCGTGGCCGAAAGCGAACACTTTTATCGCGGCCAGCCCCACGACGCCAGCTACTCCTATGAATTATTCCGCCGCGCGCTGGTTGAACGCTGCGAACAAGCGTGGGAGCACATCTACTCGCACTACAGCGCGCTGGTCGAAAGCTGGGTGCGGCGCTCGGGCGCATTCGCCAGCAGCGGCGAATCGAGCGAATTCTTCGTCAACTCGGCCTTTCTGCGCTTCAGTCGCGCGATCGGCCCGGAGCGCTTTAACTTATTCCCGACGCTGGCCTCGCTGCTGCATTACTTGCAGTTGTGCGCTGGCTGCGTCGTCATCGACAGTGTGCGGGCGCAGTCGTGGGCTGAAGTGCTGCCGGAAGAAGCCTTGACGTTCGGGCGCGTGCCGCAAACATCACCAGACGAGGAAGCTATGGAACGGGTACATCGTGAGGAGTTCTGGGATTACATCAACACGCAACTGAATGACGCAGCCGAGCGCGCCGTGGTGTTCAACTCGTTTGTCATGGGCATGAAGCCGAGCGACATCTACACCCGGCATCCTGATCTATTTAGCAGCGTCAACGATGTGTACAACGTGAAGCGCAATGTGTTGGGCCGCTTGAGCCGCAATCAGGAACTGCGGCAGATGATGGGGCAAAGTTAAGATTTGGTGTGCAAAATTGCTTCGCCTGCGCGTTCTATCAGATGACAAATGATACCAGCATTCCTGAGAGCGGAGCACCCAATGAAGCACCCATCAGCTGCCGAGCAATGCAGTTCTCCTCCTGCCCTTGACGACCTCGCGCTCATTGCGGCGATTGACAACGAGGCAGATGCCGCAACACGCGCTCATCTTGCGCACTGTGCGGCATGTGCTGCCCGCGCGCAGGCGTTTGCCGAACTGCAAACACAACTCCGCAGTCGCTTGTTTCGTTTGTTTTGTTCTTCCAGTGAAGATCTTGCCGCCTTTCATCAGGGCATGCTCGACCCAGAGCGGCAAGCCGAAATCGCTCAGCACCTCAGCCAATGTCCGCATTGTCAGCGTGAGTTGCGTATCCTCGGCAGCATGCTGAGCCAGCCACCTCCTACCATGCCACCAAAACACCCAAAAGACGGAGGGGCAGGACCAGCAGACAACAATTGTCGCTAATCCTGCCCCTTTGTTGTGGATGTGCCAGGTTTTACTCTTCCATCGCGTCAGCCAGATACGCCGTCAGATCGGCCACACGCATCGAGTAGCCCCACTCGTTGTCATACCACGACACAACCTTGAAGAAATCGTCGCCCATGCCCATGGTAAGCGGCAAATCTACCACGCTGGAATACGTCGTGCCGATGAAGTCACTGGATACCAGCGGCTCCTCACTGATGCCGAGAATGCCCTCGAGATCATCGCTCTCAGCCGCCTCGCGGAATGCTTCGTTGATCGCATCAACCGATGCGCCCCGATCTAGCTGCACTGAAAAATCTACCAGCGAAACGGTGGCAGTTGGCACGCGCACCGCAAAGCCGTCGAATTTGCCCTTCAACTCAGGAATAACCAGCGCCACAGCCTTGGCCGCGCCGGTGGTCGTCGGCACGATGTTGATCGCCGCTGCCCGTGCCCGCCGCAGATCCTTATGTACATTATCCTGAAGATTCTGGTCCATGGTGTAAGAGTGAATAGTCGTCATCAGGCCGCGTGTGATGCCAAAGCGGTTATTGAGCACCTTGGCGACTGGCGCGAGGCAGTTCGTCGTGCATGACGCATTCGAAATGATATTGTGTACCGCCGGGTCGTACTTTTCCTCATTCACGCCCAGACAAATTGTGATATCCTCGCCCTTGGCTGGCGCGGTAATAATCACCTTCTTCGCGCCGGCCTGCAGGTGCGCCCGCGCTTTATCTGCGTCGGTGAAGCGCCCGGTCGACTCGATCACGATGTCCACGCCCATGTCGCCCCATGGCAACTTTGTTGGATCGCGCTCTTCCAATGCGGCAATGTCGATGCGACGCTCTTCGCCATCCTCTTCATCAAAAAACGTGACGCTGATGCGATCCTCGGTCACGCTGACGTCGCCCTCAAACGGGCCATAGGTCGAGTCGTGCCGCAGCAAATGCGCCAGCGTCTCGTTGTCGGTCAAATCATTAATAGCGACGATTTCCAGATCGTTTGCATATCGTTCAAGCAAAGCCTTAAAGCTTTGGCGTCCAATCCGGCCAAATCCGTTGATTGCGACTCGCGCCATGGTGACAACTCCTTCACTACACCGCTGAAGCGGTGATCAACCACTACTTTCCCCTGTCAAAAGCGACGTTATTATAGCACGCTCCGCAACGGAACTGATCATCTTAGCATACACGCTTTGTGCTACAATAGCCGCAAGGGAGCTCATTAATGTTTGGCTGCTGCATCATGTGGTGCAGCGCGCCGCAACACAGTTTCTTTTGCGAAAGTTAGGCCACCAATGTCACTTTCACCGCTCGCCATCGTTTCGATTGTAGGTGTTCTTGTGTTGACATTCGTTGGTTCAACGCGCGATCTACGGCGAGGCGTGCTTGCGCTGGCTGGAACGCTGCTTGGCGCGAGTTTTGTTTATACATGGTCGGACTGGATCAATCAGCGCACGGCTGTATGGTTTGAGGGCGGCAGTCCGCAGCGCTGGTCATTGGCGTTGCATCTGCTGGCTTTTGGTGGCACCGTGCTGGTGGTTGGCTATGGCGGTAGCCTATTGTTCAACAAGGCTGCGCAGATGAAGATGCGCGAGCGTACTACGACCACGCTGCTGGGGCTACTGAATGGTCTGCTGATCGTTGCCTACGCCTTGCGTTTTGCTGCGCAGGCCAACGACAACATGCTGCCAATCATTGAAGAATCGCAGTGGACGCGCTGGCTCCATGACGGTTTGCCGTACCTGCTCCTTGCCATTCCGCTTGTTGTGTTCACAATTATTCTGGTGCGCGGGATCATGGCGCTGCGCAACGCTCCGGCTGCAAAGCCTGCGCCGCAAGGCCAGCAGGGCGGTGGAGGTGGCGCTCCAAAGCCTGCTCAGGGCGCGCCGCAAGGGCAAGGAGCGTCGCCTCAAAATCAGTCCCGCTAAAACACAAGGAGCAGTTTGCAAAACCGCTCCTTTGCGACGAACAGAGAGATTATTGTCAATCGCTAGAAAGTAATTGATTTCTCCGGTAGCTCCGTGTTCGGCCACAGCCGCAGTCCGCGCTCCAGCCGATTCTCGGGCATGAACGGTGCAGTTGTCGCTGACAATCGCACCATCTGTTATATGCGTGTTGGTTCCAATCTCGTTGTGACTCCCAACCATGCACCGAACGAAGCACCGCGCCCGCTCCGATCTGGTTGTCACTCCCAACCACTGCGCCCTCAATCATTGCGCCTTTGCCAACCACACAATTCGCGCCGATCACGGTCGGGCCGATAATCTGCGCTTCCGCAGCGATTGTAACGCCTGGCCCCAGCACCACCGGCCCAATCACATGTGCCGTTAAATCAATCGTTACGCTGCCCTCGGCCCACACGCGTTCGATTATCTGCTTACCCTGAAAGGCATGCTGGAGCTTGCCCATCAGAATGTCATGATGCACTTCAAGGTAGGTTTGCGGTTTGCCGATATCGGTCCAGTAGGCGTGCGACAGATAGCCGAACATCGGCTCGTGTTCCTGAAGCATAGTCGGGAACAGGCCGCGCTCGAACATGTAAAACTGATCGCGCGGCGCGTAGCGTAGCACCTCCGGCTCAATAATGTACGTTCCGGCATTGATCATGTTGGTCGTGATTTCTTCAGGGCGCGGCTTCTCTAGAAAGCGGCTGATCTGGCCTGCATCAATCGTTTCGACCAATCCATACGCCGTTGGGTCTTCAACCGGTGTCAGCGCGATCGTGAGCTTGCTCTGGCGCTCACGGTGAAAAGCGAGCATGGCGCGCAGATCGAGGTCGGTCATGACATCGCCATTGAACACGTAGGTGGAGCTGTCGAGCATGTGCTCGACGTTCTTGACGGCACCCGCCGTGCCGCGCGCCTCCGGCTCCTCAACGATATGTACTTTTATGCCCAGCCGCGATCCATCGCCCAGCGAGTCGCGGAAGCGATCGGCCAGGTATTGCACTGCCAGAATAGCTTCGTCAATACCTTGATCACGCAACCGTTCCAGCATGTGCTCGATAAACGGCTTGTTCACAATGGGAATCATCGGTTTGGGAGTATTGCATGTAAGTGGCCGTAAGCGCGTGCCGAGACCACCAACCAGGATAACAGCTTTCATACGAACCTCATTGCTATAAAAATGAGAATAGAGACGAAAAGAAGGTGGCATGAAGTGGCAAATAGCTACCCCCTATTATTTTCATGCCGTTCTCTGACCTGTCTTCGCCAATAGTTCAAAATATCATGCAGCGTTTGCTCAAGCGTGATACGTGGCTCCCAGCCCGTATCATGGCGAAAGTGGGAGCTATCACACACCACGCGAGGAATATCGGCGGGCCGCATGCGCGCTGAATCAGCTCCACGGCAATGTCGCGCGTGCTGAATGAGAGCATGGTGTCCAACAGCCAGCGGACGCTCACCGCGCGCCCGGAGCCGATGTTGTAGGCCGCGCCCGCTGTGGCATGCCGCGCTGCTGCCACATATGCCCGCACCATGTCGCGCACGTCAGTGAAGTCGCGTTCGGCTGCCAGGTTGCCAACCCGCAGCAATGGCTCCTGCTGGCCAGCCTCGATCCGCGCGATCTGCGCCGCGAAGGCCGACGCCACGAACTGCTCGCGCTGGCGTGGGCCGATATGATTAAACGGTCGCAACCGCACCGTGCGCAGGCCATAGCTGGCGTGATACTGGTACGCCAGCAAATCCTGCGCTGCCTTGCTAACAGCGTAAGGACTGACCGGGCGAAATGGCGTATCTTCGTTGATAGGCAAATCATCGGGCTCGACGTGACCATAGATCTCGTTGCTGCCGACAATGAGCAACAGCGGGTCTTGGCCGAGCTGCCGCACAGCCTCAAATAGGTACAACTCAGGCAACACGTTGGTCAGCAGCGTGGCTTCCGGCGTGGAGAACGATTGATGGACGTTGGACTGCGCGGCTAGATGAAACACAACATCCGGCTGCGTTTGCGCCAGCATGCGCTGCACAGCCTCGCGTTGCGTCAGATCCGCCGTGACGGTGTGAACAGACGACCCAAGATCGGCTTCCTCGCGGGACACGCCGTAGATCTCCCATTCGCCTGATGCGAGGAGATGCTCGGCGAGATAGCCGCCGACAAATCCGCTGATACCAGTGATAAGTGCGCGCATATAGCGAGTATAGCGAAAAGAAGAAAGCCGCGCAAGCGGCTTTGCGTGAAGAATGGGTAACAAAAAAAGGCGGAGAGATGAATTCTATTCATCTCTCTGTAAGGATACGCTTATTCCTCTGCCGAAGCTGGCGGCGGCGATGTATCGTCGTTCTTCTGGTTGGCGGGTCGTTGCGCGGTTGGAACGCTGCGCGGCTCGCTCACCACGCCGTCGCTTGCAACGCGGCCATTCCGACGGCTGGGAGCCGAGATTTCGGGCAACGTGCGTGCGGCAGAAAAGCCAAACAGCGGTTGTTCATTCTTGTCTGTGAGCCGGAATGGATGCTCGGCCTCCACGCGTGCCAAAATCTCATTCACGTCAATGTCGGTTAGCTCGTTGCGCAGAATCAACGCCTCAGCGATGGCAGCGACAGCTTCCTTGTTATTCTCGATCAGTTGCTTGATCTTGCGGAACTCCTCATTCAAAATAGTCTCGGCGCGCGCCTTGATATCGGGCGCGGTCATGCCCTCCATGCCAAATGCCAGATGCGAATAGAAGCTGTTATCCATGCCATAGGCACCGATCATCGCCGTCGCCGTCCGCGTTGCGCTCATTAAATCGCCGGTAACTCCGCTCATCTGAATACCCAGGAAGATTTCCTCTGCCGCGCGGCTTGCCAACGAAATTTGGATATCGTTCAGCAATTCATCCTTGACGCGGGTATGAATTTCCTCTTCAGGCTTCCAGGCGGCAAAGCCAAGCGCGCCGCCATGCCGCACAATTGTTACCTTGGTGAGGCGTTCTTTCTTCAAAAGCTTGACCATGGCATAGGCGTGTCCAGCTTCGTGGTAGGCGATGCGGCGGCGTTCCTCATAGGACATGCCACGAATGGGTTGCTTCAACCCCCATTCGTTCATCTCACGGGCGTGGGTAAAGTCCCAGTAGTTAATCGCCTGCCGCCCATCGAAATGGGCATGAATAGTCGCTTCGTTGATCACGAATTTGACCGCCACCGGTGTGTAGCCGATTGTGTCAGAGACCATGCGGTCGATCGGCATCGGCTCATGCTTGACCTTGGCGAGATAGTATTCGATGATTTCCTGGCGGCCTTCAGCGTCCGGCAAATCCACGACGATTTTGCGGTCGAAGCGGCCCGGGCGCAGGAGTGCTGCGTCAAGCGACTCGGCTAGATTGGTCGCGCCCATAGTCAGCACAGCTGGCATCTCGGTCTTTTTGCGGCGCAGGCCAAGGCTGCGGAGCAGCTTGCCCCACCAACTGGTTTCCTGTGGCGGTGGATCCATCTGGAGTAGCAATTCGTTCAGAATGCCGCTGTTGCCGCCCATGCCCATGCCCATGCCCATGCCGCCCATCACGTTGTTCTGACCGCCCGCCATGCCGGCCGCACCACCCATAAGCGAGGAACTGCGCGCGCCGCCAACCGCGTCAATTTCGTCGATGAACAGAATGCACGCGCCATACTCGCGGGCCAGCTTGCGGGCCTTGCGGTACAGATTCATGACCTTGATGTTGCCCATGCCCATCCATGCCGATGTCAGCGATGGCGCGCTGAGGTAGCCGAATGGCACGCCAGCTTCAGTCGAGATCGCCTGCGCGAGGTAGCTCTTGCCGGTTCCCGGCGGGCCGATCAGCAGCACACCGCGCGTGACCTCGCCGCCCATGTTTTTGAAGTCCTTCACACCCTTGAGCAGTGTCACAATGCGCTTGGCCGCCTCCATGACTTCGGGGTTGCCCTTGTAATCCTTGAAGCTCACGCCGGTCTCGCCTGGTTTGACCCAGTAGATGCGCGTACGAGCCATGAAGAAATACATCAGGAAGAACTGGAAGCCGATGAAGATGAACAGGTAGCCGCCCATGGTGACGACTTGAAGGATGACGGGGCCGAGTGGTTGTGTCAGAAGAAACGCGAAGACCGCCGGAACAAGTTGCACCAGCAGCCATAACGCAAACAGCACAAACAGCGCCCGTCGGATGAAGCGCATGAGCTTCCAGTTCCAACGATGAAAGAATGTGTCGAGCTTCTGGTCGATCTGGCGATCGAGTTCATCGCGATACTGAGGGTCGGGTGGTGGGCGATATGGTTCAAGAGCCATAAACTATCTTCTCCTACTCAGCGTGGTTGGGCTGGCATGATCTACTTACTTAGCAAGTCTGTAGCAGACACCGTGATAATGGCGCGTATTTTTCCTTCTGTATCGACAATATAGGTTGCTGGCACTTCGACGTGTGTGCTGCCAACTTCGTATTGCACTGAATAAAAGTACATGTTGCCGCCGCTGCTGATCGGGACACCGCCAACATAATCATACCGGGCATAGCGAATGCCTACTTTGCGCTCCTGATCGACCTGATTTTGGAGTGTGAGCTTGGACGCGCCTTTGGAGAGTTGATTAGCTTGGTAGTTGGGACTGAATGCGTCCCACATCAGGTTAGCATTGAAGTCTTGTTGCCCTTTGATATACGTTTCGACTGACTCTGCTGGCATGATGGCTGCAACTCGCGTGTCCGCCGGTGCCGTACGTGTAGACCACACCAATGCAAGCATGAGCACGCCGACCATGCCGGCCAGCACCACAATAATAGCCAGAAACGCAGCATAGGGCCGTAGCACGCGCCCAACACGGGCAAGAGCATACACAAAACGGCGCATGAGCAAACGTAGCGCGCGGCGAAGAATCAGAAAACGACCTGGGCGAGCAGAGGCGGAGGCATGGAAGTGCGGCTGTGTTGCAGTGGGGGGCGCAACATTTCGCTGATCAGGGATGTTCTCCATACTGGCTACCTTGTATCAAGTGGATGGATTGTAAACTGTTGGGTAAACGTTCACACAGGTTGTGCTACGTCTCACATCAGCGTGGTTAGCGGCAACTGGTGTGCTGTCCAAACATTAAAGAATCGTGAGTAGTTAAAGTAAAGTATACTGGGATTTCTGTGTAAAAGCAAGATGTCTTGGTGAGGATAGGATGAGAAGCTCTGCTGCTGAAGGTTTGGGTTGGCCACGCTCATGGCGGCGACTTGATCTGCTGGCGCTTGTGGTGGTACTTGGCTATGGCATGTTGGCGACGTTTACCGCGCTCGGCGCAAGTGTCGGCGGCCAGGGACTTGATCCGGTGCTTGCGGCGGCCCGGCAGCGTGGCGCGCTACGGGTGGCGGTAGATGTTGGCTATTATCCATTTTCGGGCATGCAGAACGATCAGCCAATTGGCTATGATGTGGATTCTCGCGCGCGCAGTTGCACAGAAGCTGGGGCTGAAAACTGAATTTGTGCCGAGCAGTCTCGACTCGATTTACGACGATCTGGCGCGCGGCAAAGCCGACATGGCCGCGTCGGCGCTGCCGTACGCACCGGAGCAGGGTTGGCGTGTGACATTTTCAGAATTTTACTTCAATGCTGGACTGGTGCTGGTGGTTCCGCAGGATTTCAGTGATTACCAGTACCGACCAGTTGAGCGGACATGTTCTGGGTGTGCCGCTCGGCTCCGATGCAGACTCGTATGCCCGTAAGCTGGTAATCGGCAATGCCAGCATTCGCCTCAACTCAGACTACGATACACCTACCGAGGTGCTGGCTGATCTACGGGCTGGCAAGCTTGACGCGGCGATTGTGGACAATGCATCGGCGCTGATCGACCTGGGCCATCGACCGGGGCTAAGGCTCGCCACAGCGTTGTCGTTCGAGCCGTACGCGCTGGCGGTGCCGTCGCGGGCATGGCAACTGCATGATGACGTAAACGACGCGCTCAAGCAGTTGCGCGCAGAAGGCTTTTTTGATCAACTTGGCAAGAAGTGGTTTGTGGACGCACCTGAGCCGCAAAGATAGAGGGAAAGCAAGTAGAAGCGCGAAACTGTGTTTCTGCGTTCTCTTTAACTAAGACGCGGCATACCGCACGGCGTTGCGAAAAATGGCCAGCCCATCGCCCTCATTGCGCCAGGCCTCGCGCGTCCAGCGCGGGTGCTGTGTCGGCAGAATGGCATCTTCGGGGTGCGGCATGAGGCCCAACACATTGCCTGCTGAGTTGCAGATGCCCGCGATATTGTCGTCCGAGCCGTTCGGATTGGCCGGGTACGCAGCCGTGCTTCCGTCGGCGGCGACGTAGCGCAGCGCAATTTGTCCCTGTTTGCGAAGCTTGGTCAGCGTCTCCGCGTCGCGCGCGACAAAGCGGCCCTCGCCATGCGCCACCGGCACTTCAATGATGCGCTCCAGACCCTTAGTAAAAATGCATGCGCTCTGCGGCTCGGCTTCCAAATGCACCCAGCGGCACTCGAACTGCGCCGAGGCGTTGTCAGTGAGCGTTGCAGACGAAGCAGATGCTGTCGAAGATTTGTCGTTCGTCTTCCGTCCTTCGCCACTGCCGGGCAACATACCGGCTTTCACCAACACCTGAAAGCCATTGCAGATGCCGAGCACTGGCCGCCCGTCCGCCACAAAGGCGGCGAGTTGCTCCTGCAGGCGGTGGGCCAGATCGACCGCCAACAGCTTGCCCGCGCCCAGATGGTCGCCGTAGGAGAAGCCGCCGGGAATGATCAGCATGGCGTAATCATGGAGCCGCGCTGCGCCCTCGACAATGCGATTGACGTGAACGCGCTCCGGCTGCCCGCCCGCCATCTCGATTGCGGCGGCGGCGTCCTCATCGCGGTTGATGCCCGGCGCGCGCAGCACTAAAACTTTGGGTATCACATGTTCACCTGAAAAGGTGACACAATGACAAGGTGAATAGCGTCTCACATGGTCGCGGTATCGCCTTGTCATCATGTCATCGTGTCATCGTTAGCTTCCTCGAAATTCCATCTCGACCTCGCCGATCTTGATTTTGTCACCAGAGCGCAGGCGCTGCGGCTTCTGTGGCGCGACTGGCACGCCGTTGATCCGCGTGCCGTTGGTTGAGCCAAGATCGGTGAGCGTGTAATAATCGTTTTGCCGGTTAATAAGCGCATGGTTGCGCGACGCAACGCCGCGATCATGCTCGGCCAGATCAAGGTCAGGGTAATGATTCTGGCGTGGATCGCGCCGCCCGATCTTCATTGGCACATGGTCAATCCGCTGCTCCCACGAGCCACGCGGCGACCGAAGAAGCAGGCGGGCCGTCGGTGGCGTGCCCAACGGCTTGCCGCAGCCAGCGCAGAAGCGCGCCCCAATTTTATTCACGCGCCCGCAGCGATCACATGTCAGTCCGGCTGGCACCGTCTGCGGCGAGACGGCTGGTGTTGCTTGCACCGTTGGCGCGGGAGCAACTGGCGCAGCGGGCTGCGAAGCACGGCGTGCCGCACTTTTTGGCAGCACTGGCGGCGGTGGCGTCGCGCGGGTCGTCGGGTCGACATAGGGCGTATCAAGACGGCCATTAAGCGCCCGCTCGAACTCGGCCATGCTTTGAAAGCGATCCGCCTGATCGAGCGTCATCGCCTTGATGATAACCTGCTCGGTCTGCGCGTCAACTGACGGATTGACTTTGCGGATGCTGCCGGGCGCTGGCGTTTGCAGCGGAATAGGCGGCATGTTGGTCAGCAGGTGCAGCAGCGTCGCGCCCAGCGCGTACACATCGGAGCGCGCGTCGGTCTGGCCCTTGCCGTACTGCTCCGGCGGCGCATAGCCCGCCGAACCCATTGCCACCGTGTCCTTGGACTTGCGGGCCTTGTAGGTGCGCGCCACGCCAAAGTCAATCAGCTTCAGCACGCCTTCCGGCGTCAGAATGATATTCGACGGCTTCAGGTCACGGTAGATGATCGGCGGCGTGCGGGTGTGAAGATATTCGAGCACGCGCGCAAGCTGAACGCCATAGGCGAGCACCTGCTGCTCCAGCAAAGGCGCGTTAGCCTCGCGGATGCGCGTTTCCAGCGTTTGGCCTGGCACATATTCCATGACCAGCACCGGACGGTCATCATTATCGAACGTTTCGGCGACGACCGGCAGGTTGGGATGCTTGAGCGTCCGCAGGAGTTCGGCCTCCTGCGTGAACAGGCGGCGATTTTCATCAATCTCGCTCTGCGGCGTGTCCGGCAGCGCGCGCATTTCCTTGAGCGCCCACACCGTGCCGTCGGCGGTGCGCCGTGCGCGGTACACTGCGCCCATACCGCCGCGCCCGATCACGCCAAGAATTTGATAATCGGCATTGTGGCCGTGCAGCGTTGCACTAGGTGTCAAAAGGTCATTTACAATCATAGATTCATGCTATCGCGCCGCCTGGCAGATGTATCGGGCGCGGGCCTTTATTGTAGCACATAGCAGGGCGAACGACGAACGACGGAGGACGAAGGAATGACGTTCATCATTCGTCATGCGTCTGTTTATCAAGCGTATCTTCGTGTTCTTTGTGTCTTTGTGGTGAACATTTACAGCCCGCGCAGATAGCGCCCGCGATTAAGAATTGCCGCGCCGTCCCACTGCTCGCGCACGGCGCGCATCATCGGCAGCGTATTCGGCGCCGGTCCCCATAGGTTAAGATCGGCGTGCATGGCGTGCGGAGCGACCTCGACAACGGCGTAGCCATCGACTGGCGCGAGCGCGGTTCGTAATCTGTTCAGCATGCTAGTGACCGTGCTGGCCTCTGCGTCGGGCGCGAGTTCCCAGCGACCATAAGCCATACCGACGCCGCAGTAGCCCCACACTTCCGGTCCGACAGCACCCGGCAGTTCACAATCATGCAGCGCGCTGAGCACGCGGCCAAGCTCCGACGGGCGTGCAGCGGCGCGAATGATCAAGCATGTCTCGCTTGGCATGCTGCGGTTGGCGATATGCTGCCACAAATCACTCGCCTGCTCGTCGCCCATGATCATGGCATTTACGCCTGCAATATCATGGGCAGCCGCAATCTGCCGCTCGACGGCAGCTGGCACGCCTGCAAAGCGCGCCGTGACAATGTACGCTCCGTCTGGCTTGGGAAATGGATTGAGCGGCTCTGCACCAGCTTGCAGCACGATCGTGCTGACCGGCGCGAGCGGTCGGGCGCGCAACTTCTCCGCCAACTTCAGTGCTCCGGCTTCATCCGGGCAACCCACAAGCAACGTGCGCATCTGGTCCGGCAGCGGGAACACCTTGAACGACACTTCCGCGATCACGCCCAGCGTGCCGAGTGCGCCAATATGCAGCTTGTGCGTGTCGTAGCCTGCCACATTCTTGACGACCTTGCCGCCGCTCTTGATCAGCCGTCCATCACCGAGCGCCACCCGCATGCCAAGCACCCAATCGCGCGGCGTGCCGTAGCCGAGCCGTAGCGGCCCGCTCGCCGCCGTCGCCAGCAGCCCGCCGATGGTCGCCGTCATGGCCGAGGGCGGGTCCCACGGCAGCCATTGGCCGGATTGAGCCAGCACTTCTTGCAGCGCGCCAAGCGTCATGCCCGCCTCAACGGTCACGGTCATGTCGGGCGCGACGTGGTCGAGCACACGGCTGAGGCGGATCGTCGAGAGTTGCGCGGCGTCAGCGGGCGGCGGGTAGCCGATGTGCATGCGCGTCCCTGCACCATACGGCACGACAACCTGACTGCTGTTGGTCGCATCGCGCAGCATGGCCGCAAGATCGTCGGGCGTTTTCGGTGTCAGTGTATCGGTGTGATTCATGAGTTGAGCTATTTCTTAATATCGCGCCCGCAGCAGCCGTTTTGCCGCGTGCGCTGCGTTTGGAAACCCAACCGCCTTGTAATCGCGTGCCACCGCCTCGATATCGAACGGTACGCGCCGGTGCGCAATGTTCCAAGTATTGCCATCCCAATCGAGCACCACGTACACGGCGCGCTGGTCGCCGTCGCGCGGCATGCCGACGCTGGCAACATCCACCAGCGTCCATTGGTCGAGCTGCCGGGTGAACGGCACATGGTAATGCCCAAACGCAACGATCTCGGCATCGACACCTGCAAGCATCGGGCGAATGATTTTGGCAGAGCCATCAGGCTTAATTGCATCTTCCAGATTGCGCGGATTGGCATGAACGATCAGCAAATCGTGTCCCGGCGCAACTTCGACGCGCTGCTCGAACGGAAGGTTGCGCACGAACTCGATGTCGTCGTTGGAAAGGTGCTGGCGCGCAAAAGCCACTTCCTCAACATCGTCGCCATAGTCGAGTAGATATTTGTCGGTGTTGCCCATGACGAAGCGCGCGTCGAGCGGGCGTAGCAGCGCCACCGCCTCCGCCGGGCGCGGCCCGAGCAGCACAAGGTCGCCCGCGACGAACAACGCGTCGTACGGCGCTTCTTGTTGGATTGCCTGGAGCACAGCCTCCAGCGCAATGACATTCCCATGAACATCGGAGCAAATGACGATTCGCATATCTTCCTCCCTGCGATAGCGCATCCTACTACATTACTATACCATTCCATGCGAATTGTGCGGACATAATAATAATGAAGTTTACACATGAAATTGGGCATGATTGTAGGGGCGATCCACTGGGTCGCCCGCGAGCGCGGCACGCCGCGCCCCTGCAGGTCATACCCGGATTATTCTGATATTCATTATCCAACCCGCCATGCGAAAACAGGGGTTGACATGTAACGTATTATCCTATAAAATCTAATCATTCAAATAAATTTAGATGGTTTATGGAATTATGATGAATGAACAACAAGAACAGGAAGCATTCGAGCCAGCTGATAGCTTGCTTGTGACCGACATCGCAACGTTGCGCGTCGTTTCAGATAAGCTTCGGGCGCAGATCATCGATCTGCTGCGGGCCGGGCCGCACACGGTTAAACAATTAGCGGGTGCGCTCAATCTGCCGCCCAAAAAGCTGTACTACCACGTGAACATGCTGGAGCAGCATGGCCTCATTCGCATCGTTCAGACGCGGCTCACGTCCGGCATTGTCGAGAAAACCTATCGCGCCACAGCCTACATTTTTTTATTCGACCAGTCAGTTTTCGCGGCAACGAACAATCAGGATGACGCGGTGCTCAATCCCATGCTCGCCATGATGTTTGAGGCGACGCAGCATCAGCTTGAGCAAAGCATGCAGGATGGATCGATTGATGAATCGAGTTCAGATCCGCAGCGCCGCCTGCTGAGCGCATGGGATTTGAGTCGCCTGTCGCCAGCGCAGGCCGAAGATTTTTATACGCGTTTGGAAGCGCTGTTGAAGGAATTTGAAGTGCTTGACGAGGCCGGCGGCGAACGCCAGGCATATCGGTTATTTGCCACGTTGTTCCCGGTGCGCAGCCATGCCCGGCCCGCGCCACAAACAGACAAAGAATCAGAAAGGTGATCTCATGATCAGCCAGCAATCATCAACACGGCCGCTTAATGCCGACTTTGGGAAATTTTGGTGTGGGCAGACGATCTCGAATCTTGGTACGTCGTTTACAACCTTTGCGCTTCCACTGCTGATTTACAAGCTGACCGGCTCGGCCATGAATCTTGCGTTCTCGACCGCCGCCAACTTTCTGCCATACCTGCTCTTTGGACTCGTTATTGGCGCGTGGGTCGACCGCGTCAATCGCAAACGGCTGATGATTGTCGTCGATATCGTCAACGCACTGGTGATTGCTTCGATCCCCGCGCTGGCCATGTTCGACATGCTTTCAGTATGGTGGATTTACGGTGTCGGCTTCATTACTTCAACGCTCGGCATCGCTTTTCAATCGGCTGAGTTCGCCGCAATTCCGAGCCTGGTCACGCGCAACGATGATCTGGTGACGGCGAACGGGCGCATTCAGGCCAGTTACTCAGCGGCGGCAGTGGTCGGACCGCTGCTGGCCGGGCTGCTGACCGCTGTCATGCCGCTTGCCGATGTGCTGTTTTTCGATGCGCTCTCATTTCTGGTTTCGGCTGTCGCACTAGCAGCGATTCGCCGCAGTTTCAACACCGCTGCCTCAGAAAAGACGCCGACCAGCGTTCGTCAGGATGTCGTCGAAGGTCTGCGCTATGTGCTCGGTCATCCGGTGCTGCGCAACATTTCGATCATGATGGCGCTGGTCAACTTTGTCAGTGCGACGAGTTTCGGTCAGTTAGTGCTGTTCGCACAGCGGCGGCTCGCGGCAAGTGATTTTCAAGTTGGCCTGTTGTACTCGGCGGGCAGCATCGGCGTGGTGCTGCTCTCGCTGTTAGCGGGCGTGCTGCGCAAGCGCTGGCCGTTCAGCAGGATTGCACTCGGCGCGCTGATGATGGAGGGGCTGCTAATTGTCGCATTGTCGTTGACGACATGGTACTGGGGCGGTGTGCTGCTGTGGGCGCTGATCTCCGGTTTCGGCATGCTGTTCAACATCAATACCGGCAGCCTGCGCCAGGCGATCGTGCCCAATCACCTGCTGGGGCGTGTCATGAGCATCGCGGGCGTGCTGGCATGGTCGGCGATTCCAATTGGGACGCTGCTCGGCGGCGCGGCGATCGAAGCGACCGGCAATGTCGCGCTGGTCTACGGCGTAATCGGCACGATCACCTTGTTCATTCCGCTTGCATTTTCATTTACCGCGTTGGGGCATGCGGAACGCTACCTGCCGCAACATGAAGCGCCAGTGATTGAGCCAGTTGCGGAGGCAGCGGCGGTGTAGCGATGGAAGAGAACTGCTTATGAAGATGGTGGGGAGACAGATGCTGGCGTGCTGACTTGTAGCCGTCTAACGGCAAAGCTCAGCCGCCGAAGACGGTCGGCTGGAACGATTGGTCAGGATGCGCTGTACCGGGAAACCGATCGGCATGACCATTGGCTTTTCGGCGACGCGCTAAACGCCTGGCCCATCGCCCTGCTCCTCATGAAGGCTCCGCCCCTGTTGGCGAAAGCGTAGCGCCAGGACCACGCAGGCAATCGGGAGTGCCACTCCGTAACCAAGAATGCCGATCCGTTGCAGGGCCATATTCCCGATGAGTGGTCCAATGGCACCAATTAGGCATAAGGTGCCTGTGACGGCGAGGGACCAGCGCGCGCTGGCGCGGCGTCCGGATCCGGTGAACACCGGCGCCGCGAAGAGGAGCGACAAGCCGAGGAAGACATCCCAGGCCAGGAGTTCGACGGCATAGAGCGTGGATGGCCATTCCAAGGTGGTGAAGTCCGTCTGACGCCCGGCGGTCAGCGTCACGAAATGCACGCCACTCGTCAAGCCCGCCATGATGGCCCCAAACGATAGCGCGATCACCCCAAACACCTTGCGCTCTCGGCTCGCCGAATCGTAAACCGCGGCCATCAAGATGACCACCAACGGCGCGGATAGCAAGGTAATGGCCTCCATCGCGGCGAGGGTCGGATCAACGATTGGTTCGTCGAGACCAGCTTCTGCCACGCCGAACCCTACCACAACCACGTAGGCGATGCCGATCAAGGCAAGCCCTATGGCGGACAGAAACCCCACTCTATGTGCGGTGTCCATTTCGCAGCTCCTCTTTTGGCGCATCCTAACTAGTGAATTTACAGCGGTCGCCGTAGAACATTCCTACTCCTTTCGCCTCTTCATGCGATCATATCACACAGCGGAAGCATATGCGGTCGCCGCCGTAGATTCTTGCTGCACCAGCGTTATATACGGTTGTCGCCGTAGAATACATCCTCCTGTGGAAAAGCCAAACCCGACAGATCATGCAACAAGTCACCGTGTCATCTTGTCACATCAGATCCACGCGCCCGCCGCCATAGCTTTGGCTGCGCCCTTGGCATGCTTGATGTCGCTGTATCAAGGCTGCCTGGACAATACTATATCTGGCCGCGTCAAGGCCGTGCTGCGCCACAGACGAGAGCACGGCCCCCAGGGCGCTGGGCCGAGCGGGCTCCAATTGAAGCGCTGGACTCGGGGCTGCTGACTTCACTTCCATCCGAGGAGAGGAGTTCTTCACGTGTATAGGAGCGGCTCTCTGCCTTTCGTTGTAGCCTCTGCACGTGTTGCATGCCATAGCTCACTGAGCTATGGCATGCAGCCAGAACACACGGTCTTTACTGATGACCGACGATGCGATGCGGCACATACGGCGCTTCCAGGTATGCGACCTCCTCTTGGGTCAGTTGCACGGACAAGGCGCCGACGGCATCTTCCAGGTGCGCGATCTTGGTCGCCCCAATGATCGGCGCAGTCACCGGCTGCTTCTGGAGCAGCCATGCGAGCGCGATATGCACGCGCGGCACCTCATGCTTCTCCGCGAGTTCCGCGACCCGCTCCACGACCTGTTGATCAGTTTCGGCGGTTGCATCGTACTTGCTTTTCTGAATCTGGTCGGTCTCAGAACGCAACGTGCTTTCCGACCAGTCGCGCGTCAAGCGTCCGGATGCGAGTGGACTGTAGGGGGTTACACCGATTCCTTCCGCGCGGCAGAGCGGCAGCATCTCGCGCTCCTCTTCGCGGTAGATCAGATTCAGGTGATCCTGCATCGAGACAAAGCGCGTCCAGCCATGCTTGTCGGCGACGTAGAGCGCCTTCTGGAACTGCCACGCGAACATGGCCGAAGCACCGATATAGCGCGCCTTGCCAGCCCGTACCACGTCGTGCAGCGCCTCCATCGTCTCCTCGATTGGCGTGTCGTAATCCCAACGATGAATGATGTAGAGATCCACATACTCCGTTCCCAGCCGCTGCAAGCTGTGGTCGATCTCGCTCAGGATGGCCTTGCGCGACAGGCCGCCGCCATTCGGCCCCTCGTGCATTCTGCCATGCACCTTGGTGGCGATCACGACCTCATCGCGATTCGCGAAGTCCTTCAGCGCGCGTCCGAGGATTTCCTCGCTCGCTCCAATTGAATAGACGTTGGCGGTATCGAAGAAATTGATCCCTAGCTCGAGCGCTTTCTTGATGATCGGTCGGCTGTTTTCCTCGTTCAGCACCCATTTGTGAACCCAACGTTCCGCGTCCCCGAACCCCATGCACCCGAGGCAGATGCGCGACACGTCCATGCCAGTGTTGCCGAGCTTTGTGTACTCCATGTGATTGTCCTTTCTTTCCATGCCTTACGGCAGCAGCAGCGCCTTGATCGCGCGGCGTTCGTCCATCGCGCGGTAGCCCTCGGCCACCTGATCGAGCGGCAGAGTCAGGTCGAAGACCTTGCCGGGGTTGATCTCACGGTTCCAGATCAGGTCGATCAGCTCGGGCAGGAAGCGACGTACCGGAGCCGGACCGCCGAGCAGATGGACCTCGGCAAAGAACAACTCCGCGCCGGGCAACTCGACGCCATGGGCAACCCCGACATAGCCGACATGCCCGCCGGGGCGGGTGGAACGAATCGCCTGCATCATCGACTCTTGGGTGCCGACTGCCTCGATCACCGAGTGGGCGCCGAGTCCGTCGGTCATCTCTTTGATCCTCGCAACGCCCTCATCGCCGCGCTCGGTGACAATGTCGGTAGCGCCGAACTCCAGCGCCAGTTTTTTGCCTATCCTCATGGCGACTCATTGCAATGATACGTTCGGCCCCCATCTGCCTGGCGGCCAGGACCGCGAGCAGTCCCACCGCGCCGTCACCGACGACCACGACCGTCTTGCCGGGGCCGCCTTCGGCGGCAACGGCACCGAACCAGCCGGTACCGAGCACGTCGGAGCCCGCCAGCAGGCTCGGGATCAGATCGTCGGCGGGAATGTCCGGGGTGGCGACCAAGGTGCCGTCCGCCAGCGGGACGCGCAGCAGCGGCGCCTGTGCGCCCTCCGCACCGATGGGCTGGGCATGCACGTAGCGGCTCTGGTACCCTGCCTGACAGATGGCGCAGGTGTTGTCCGAGGCGAAGAACGAGCCGACGACGAACTGGCCAGGCTTGATGTTCTTAACCGCGCTGCCGACTGCCTCCACGATGCCGACGTACTCGTGGCCCATCGGCCTCGGCTCATTAATCGGCTCAATGCCGCGGTAGGGCCACAGGTCCGAGCCGCACACGCACGCGGCTGAGATACGGATGATGGCATCCGTCGGCTCGATGATCGTCGGGTCCGCACGCTCGACAAAGCGGATGTCACGTGGACCGTAAAGCACTGCTCCTCGCATGCTGTAGCTCCTTCCGAATAGCACGTACTTGGTTGCGTCTTCAATGAACGCCCGTCGCGTTTACCACAACGGCGTCACGATTGGCGACGATCAGCACTACACCGTTTGGCCGCCGTCAACCACCATCGCGGCTCCGGTGACGAAGGAAGCCGCATCCGAACACAGCCACAGGACGGCAGCGGCGATCTCCTCCGGCGTGCCGGCCCTGCCGATTGGCTGCACCGCGGCCGCGCCCGCGAGCTCCCTCTCCTTCCCCTCAGGGGTGCCCCGCCAAAGCGATCCATCATTGGCGTGTCGATGATGCCGGGGCACACGGCGTTGACGCGGATGTTTTGCGCGGCGTAGTCGAGGGCCGCCGACTTCGTCAGGCCGACCACACCGTGTTTCGCCGCGACGTACGCCGCTTGATCCTTGAAGCCCTTGACCCCGGCACCCGAGGAGGTGTTCACGATCGCGCCGCCGCCCTGCTTGAGCATCAGCGGAATCTCGTACTTCATGCACAGGAACACGCCACGGAAATCGATAGCCATGATCCGGTCCCACTCCTCCTCCGTGATAGCGACCGTCGCCTTTGGCAACTGTTCAACACCAGCGTTGTTGAAGGCGGCATCCAGCTGCCCGAAGGTTGCGATGGCCGTATCCAGCGCCGCCTGCACGTCTTCGGCGCGCCGCACGTCGCACCTGATAGCGAGCGCCCGCCCGCCGGCCGCTTCAATCATGCGCGCCGTTTCCTGATTGTCCGGTTCCGAAACGTCGGCAACCACCACGCTGGCTCCCTCACGCGCGAAGGCCAGCGCCGTCGCACGGCCGATGCCGCCTGCTGCTCCGGTGATAAAGGCAACCTTGCCCGCAAAGCTTCCATTTTGGTTCGCTGTCATGGTCTGCTCCTTTCCGCGTTGCTCATCGTGCGGTGTATCCGCCGTCGACAGCGAGCGCGTGACCAATCACGAAGCTAGCACCAGAGCTGCACAGCCAAAGAACGGCTGCGGCGATCTCCTCCGGCCGGCCCAGCCGCCCGATCGGCAGGTCTCTCAGAAAGTCTTCCCTGGTGATCGACTCCTTGGCCATCATGTCCGCAACCATGGGCGTCTCGATCGTTCCTGGGCACACTGCATTGATGCGAATGCCTCTGGAGGCATATTCGAGCGCCGCACTCTTCGTCAGGCCGATCACGCCGTGCTTGGATGCATGGTAGATGGCTCGTCCGGGGATGCCAATCAGGCCGCCAATGGACGAGCAGTTGACGATGGCGCCGCTGCCCTGCGCGCGCATCTGGCGCAGCTCGTACTTCATGCAGTTCCAGACGCCGCGCAGATTGATCGCGTTCACGCGATCGAAATCGTCGCCGCTGGCATCGGCGGTTTCAACAGCAGGAACCATCACGCCAGCGTTGTTGAACGCGGCATCGAGCCGTCCGAGCGCGGCGACCGTCCGGTCAATCATAGCCGCCACCTGGTCGTCGTCGCTCACATCGCAACGGACGGCGAGCGCCGTGTGACCGGCGGCGATGAGCTTCGCCCCTTCCGCCTTTACCGCGTCCTCTTTAACGTCCGCCAGAACTACGGCCGCGCCCGCCTCCGCGAACGCCCACGCCGTCGCCAGCCCCATCCCTGCTGCGGCCCCCGTCACGAGGGCCACTTTGCCGCTGAAATCTAACGTATTGTTCATGATGAGCCTGCTCTTTCTCCAATGCCGACTTACCGTGGCAGCCATTCGAGGAGTTGAATGAACACTCTATCCGGATCGGTGGTCACGATACTTCGGACTTCTCCGACCAGTTGCGGTTCCTGGGTGAGAAACGTGACCCCTCGTTGCTGTAAAGCCGCCGCCACCGCATCAATATTCGGCACGCGAAACGCGAGACGGTTGATCCCTACATGATTCAATGCAGGATAGGGCTCACCCGTGGATGGTGGTTCCAACCACTGCACCAAGTCAATAAACATTCCGCTGGTTGCCTCCGGCGGGGCTACATGCACCACCTTGAGATGCCCTCCCGGGAGTTGCATCGCCTGTGCAATGCCCGCTTCATCGAGTTCGCGAACATCGCTGATGACCTTGAGCCCGAGTCGCTCATAGAAGCGGATACTCTGCTCAAGATCGCGGCACGTGATGCACACATGCTGAAAATCTTCAATCATTGCTTACCCCTTTCACTTGCTTCCCAGCTATATGGTATTCGCGGCCCCCGCTCACGGGCGCAGCAGCGGCTGATCGTGGAGCGCTCGTCCATCGCACGGTAGCCCTCCACCACCTGCTCCAGCGGCAGAATCACATTGAAGACCTTGCCGGGACTGAGCTTTCGGTGACGACGAGTTCAATCGTTCTTGGCACTTCGTTCCGACCATATCTATTGGGGGAAAGAAATGCCTGTGATATCTCTGCAAAGGCTCAGCAATTGCTCTTGCAGCATGACATCGCTCGCCTGCGGATTGGGGCGTCGTTCGGTGAGATGATGGAAATAGCGCCCGCTTCCTTGCGCGCTGCTATCGTTGCTCGCCGCGAGCCACGTTTGTGTTTCATATCCTTGTTGCAGATCATCCGGCGCACCATGCCCTCCCATTTTTGTCGGGACCCAACCGGGATCGACGGCGTTCGCGTACACATCTGGCCATGTGCGTGCGACTGCCATACACAGCATCACCACATGTAACTTTGAGTCTGAATAACTGATGCGGACAGCGTCTTCTTGGAAGTTCTCCAGATTTGCACGCCCCTGGAGATGCATGCTTGAGCTTAAGTAAATCAAGCGCTTGGGTTTGTGTATCAAACAGGTCAGAATGTAGGGTGCGAGTGTGTTGACAATAAAGATTTCCTTTGGTGGAGCCTGATACACTCCCGCGTTATGGATCACTGCATCGAATTGTCCCAACGCATTCGCTTGGTCGGCGACGCTTTTGGTTTCATCGATGTCGGACAAATCTCCTACTATGACGTGCTCGGCGCTTGGCACGTGTTGTTTTGCGTACCGTCCGCGTTCAGCATTGCGCGCATGCAAGACAACCTGGTGACCTTGATCGGCTAATGCCGTTGCCGACAGTTGGCCCAGGCCATCGGCTGACCCAGTGATGAGTATGCTTGCCATCTCTATTACCTTCAGTATGTAGATGTTTCTGCTGGTTTATGGTTTGAGTGATCGTCTTTGTTGAGTGATCAATCGGCGCCCGGATGAGGCGAAAACGTTCGCACGAGATATCGGCCGGCGGCGACACAATCCCTGCCTTTTCGTATATCCGGCACTCGGTCATCGAAGCGAATCACGTTTGCTCCGGCGCGACTACAACGGTACCCCGTCACAACGTACGTAGCCTACCCGCCATGACCATCGCTACCAAGGCTGCGGGGTCGGCCCAATGGTAAATTCGGTCACATTTGTATCTTCCGGCTGATCAATCGCGAACGCCACCACATTGGCTACGCGATCTGGTGAGATACCATAGTGCTCATACAACTTTGTCATATGCTCAGCCACATCCTCGTCGGTAATCTGCTCCAACAACTCCGTGTTGATTGCGGCAGGATAAATGGTCGCAGTGCGAATGTTCGTCCCTTCTTGAGCAGACTCCATGCGGAGAACTTCCATGAAATCGCGTACAAACCATTTCGTCCCACCATACACCGCCCCATTTAGATAACTTTTTAATCCGGCGACCGATGAGGTTGTGATCACATGCCCAGACTTTTGACTGACGAACGTTGGCAACACAGCAGCAACGCCATTGAGTACGCCCTTAATATTGACATCGACGGTTCGATTCCATTCATCAGTTTTCAATGCCGAAAGCCGAGAATTTGGCATGATGCCAGCGTTCAGGAACATGACATCGACGCCTCCAAATGTCTCTTTGGCACGTTCGACGATCTTGGCGTTATCAGATGGGTTCGTCACATCCATCACCTGATAGACGGCTTGCCCACCAGCACGTTGAATGTCATTAACCAGTTGTTTGAGGTGTTGCTCGCGCCGTGCACCCAATACGACGTTCGCACCTTTGCTTGCAAGCAATTTCGCAGTTGCTTCACCAATGCCTGATGATGCGCCGGTGATAATCACGACTTTATCTTTAATCATTTCGTTGCTCCTTTTTTGTGTGGCTATTGAGTCCAGCTGATAGATTCTTATGATATGGCGATGGTGCGCACCGCCTCCTCGCTGATGTCCGCGAGTACCACCGCAGCGCCCGCTTCCGCGAAGGCGTTGGACGTCGCCAGCCCCATGAAGTGGCGCACGGTCGCGGCGGCTTGCGCGGTGCCAATGTGCCATCCCGCGAAGTTGCTGCTGCCGACGTAGATGATCTTGCCCTGCTGCACCAGGATCTCCATCGCCTGCCAGACTTCCTCCCAGGGCGTCGCACGATCGATATGGTGCATCTGGTACAGGTCGATGTGATCGGTCTGGAGGCGGCGCAGGCTCTCCTCGCAGGCCCTCCGGATGTGGTAGGCGGACAGGCCGCGGTCGTTGGGGCCAGAACCCATCGGCTGGTAGAGCTTGGTCGCCAGGACGACCTTCTCGCGGCGACCTCCTCCCTGCGCCAACCAGCGCCCAATGATCTGCTCGGCGATGCCATCCCCGCGCCACTCGGGTGGGGGTTGCGGCACACCATAGACGTTGGACGTGTCGATCAGGTTGATGCCCAAGTCGAGCGCCTGATCCATCAGTGTGAAGCTATTGGCTTCGCTCGTCTTCCAGCCGAAGGGCAACGTGCCTAGGCCGAGCCGACTCACCTGTACGCCTGTGCGACCGAGATGTGCGTACTGCATAGCTCCTTCCTTTGTTGGTGAGGTCGAGTAGCTCAGTCGGTCGCGTCAGAGTCGGCTGGGTCGGCTGTTGCGGGCGGTCGTTCCGGTCCGTCGCCGGCACGGTGATAAAAGGCTGCAGGTTCGCTGGCTAGCGCAGTAAGCGCGTCGAGTTGCGCCGGTTCGAGCTGGACTTCGGTCGCTGTCGCGTTAGCGCGCAGCTCGTCCGGGGTCTCGGCTCCGACGATGACTGATGCGACCGCCGGGCGCGACAGCAACCAGGCGAGCGAGACCTGATACGGCTGCAGTCCCCATGCACGGCTGAGTCGCTCGACCTCGCGGGCAATGGCGATCTCGGACTCGGGGAACCCGGAACCCTGGAAGCGCTGATCGCCGACGACGTCCCGGTCGAGCACTTCAAGACTGGCGAGCAAGCCGCCGTGCAGCGGCGCGTAGGGGACGATGGACAGCCCGAACTGCTCGCAGGCGGGCGCGAGTTCGCGTTCAGCGGCCCGGTCGATGAGGTTGTACTTTACCTGCACGGCGACGGGCGCGTTCAGACGACGATCGTCCGCGATCCACAGAGCGCGGATGATCTGCCAGGCGGGGTGGTTGGACAGGCCAACGTACCGGATCTTGCCCTGCCGAATAAGGTCGTCGTACGCCGCGAGGGTCTGCTCCAGCGGTGTGTGCGGGTCGGGGTCGTGGGCGTAGTAGAGGTCGATGTAGTCGGTTTCCAGGCGGCGCAGGCTCGTCTCGACTTGACGGATGATATGCCTGCGCGACAGGCCGCGGTCGTTGACGCCATGCCCGACGATGCCATTGGACTTGGTAGCGATCACCACCTCGTCACGGCGACCGCGGAGCGCTCGGCCGATGAGCTGCTCGGCGGGTTCCCGGTCGGCGGCGGCAGGAGCACCTGGCCGGTCGAAGACGGGCATATTTCCGTACACGTCGGCGGTGTCGACGAAGTTGATGCCAAGGTCGAGCGCTTCGCCGACGAGCCGATCGGTGTGCTCCGCAGTCGGTGCGACTCCGAAGGTGGCGGTGCCGAGCGCGATCCGGGACACTCTGATACCGGTCGAACCGAGGATGGAGTACTGCATACATAGCTTCCTTTTCTTGTGCAACGAGTTAAACGTCGTCGAAGGCGAGGGAACTTGACAGCTCCCGGAACGCGTTCGCCTGATCGTGTAGCGTCTTGGCCTTCTGCTCGGCGATGGCGATGGCGTCGGCGCCGGCGATAAAGCGGCGCGGCGGGGGCTGTTGGTCGGCGATCATGACGAGCGCCTGCGCGAGCTTGGCCGGGTCGCCGGCCTGTCGCCCGTTCTGGGCCGCATACCCTTCCCGCTGGGCCGCGCCGCGCTCAGCGTAGTCCTCAATCGACGGCTCGGCGTAGGTCGCCGACTCCCTCGTGAGCAGCTCGGTGCGGAACATCCCGGGGTTGACGATGGTGGTGCTGATGCCGAACGGCGCGACCTCGGGGGCAAGCGACTCCATCCAGCCCTCCAGGCCGAACTTGGCGGCGGCGTAGGCGGAATTGAACTCAAAGCCCATCAGGCCCGCGCCCGATGAGATCGACATGATGTGGCCGGAGCGCTGCTTGCGCATGACCGGTAGGACGGCGCGGGTGACGTTCATCGGGCCGATCAGTCCCGTCGCCAACTGCCGCTCGATCTGCTCCGGCGTCAGCTCCTCGAAGTAGCCGCCATAAAAGGTGGCCGCGTTGTTGACGAGCACGTCGATCCGGCCGAATCGGTCAACAGCCGCCTTGATGGCGGCCTCGGCGTCGGTGGGGCTAGTGACATCCAGCTTGACAACCAGCAGGTCGTCCGTCTGACCAACGGCGTTACTGACAGCGTCAGTGTTGCGGCCTGTGGCGACCACTCGGTGTCCAGCGGCCAGTGCCGCACGGGCGAAATCGACGCCCATGCCACGTCCGGCACCAGTGATGAAGTAGACCCTGTTCATGAACTGTCTCCTCGTTCGTGCGCGGCGGGGCCGCGCAGATACTGCTCGTCACTAACGTGCTCCATCCAGTCCACGGCCTTGCCGTCCAGCGCCTCCTGGATGGCTATGTGGGTCATGGCCGTGGTCGGCGCAGCGCCATGCCAGTGCTTCTCACCCGGCTCGAACCAGACCACATCGCCCGGATGGATCTCCTCGATCGGGCCACCTTCGCGCTGCACCCGGCCGCTGCCCGCAGTGACGATCAGAACCTGACCCAGCGGGTGGGTGTGCCATGCCGTTCGCGCGCCGGGCTCAAAGGTGACCGTGTTGCCAGCCGCCCGCGCCGGAGCCTGTGTTCCGAACAAGGGGTCGATCCGGACCGTGCCGGTAAACCAGTCAGCCGGTCCCTTACCGGATGGCTGCGAGCCGCTGCGTTTGATGTCCATGAGCATTCTCCTTTACGTACAGTACGAATCCAGCAGAATATGAGAACTCCTGGCGCGAGTTCGGGATACATGCTCGCCCGCTCAGAGGTTAGTCATTTGCTCCAAGTGTTCCGGGTACCGCGCCCCTTGCACCGTGATCTGCGAAGCGGCCTGCTCGATGTCGCGGAGGTCGTCCGGCGTAAGTTCGACGGCAACTGCGCCGAGGTTCTCCTCCAGTCGCTCCAGCCTGCGGGTGCCTGGGATCGGAACAATCCACGGCTTCTGGGCCAGCAGCCAGGCCAGCGCAATCTGGGCGGGCGTGGCGTGCTTCCGCTGCGCGATGCTACCGAGCAGATCGACCAGGGCCTGATTCGCTTTCCGTGCCTCCGGCGTAAAGCGGGGGATGCTGCTGCGGATGTCGCCGCTATCGAACGTTGTGCTCTCGTCAATCTTGCCCGTCAGGAAGCCCTTGCCCAGTGGGCTGAAGGGGACGAAGCCGATCCCGAGTTCTTCGAGTGTGGGAAGCACCTCCGCCTCGGGGCGTCGGTACCACAGCGAATACTCGCTCTGGACAGCCGTGACCGGCTGGACCGCGTGGGCGCGGCGGATGGTCTGCGCGGCTGCTTCCGACATGCCGAAGTGCTTGACTTTGCCTTCCTGGATCAGATCCTTCACTGCACCCGCCACCTCTTCGATCGGCACGTTGGGGTCGACCCGGTGCTGATAGTAGAGGTCAATCGCGTCGACGCGGAGCCGCGTGAGCGAGTCCTCGGCCATCTGCTTGATGTGTTCGGGCCGGCTATTGAGGCCCCGATTCTCCCCATTCGGGCCGAACTCGTAGCCGAACTTGGTGGCGATGACGACCTGGTCGCGTACAGGGGCCAACGCTTCGCCCACTAGCTCCTCGTTCGTGAACGGACCGTAGACCTGGGCAGTGTCGAAGAAGGTGACGCCGCGCTCGACGGCCGCCCGGATCAGCGCGATCATCTCCTGCCGGTCCGGCGACACACTGTAGCCACCGGTCATACTCATGCAGCCCAGTCCGAGGGCCGACACTTCGAGGTTGCTGTTTCCAAGTTTTCGTTTTTGCATGTCTTTTCTCCTTTCAGGTACTATCAGGCATTACGTTGTCGCGCGCGGCACAAGCTTCAGCGTCGTCGCCCGCGCTTCCGGGCTGATCATCGGCGGGACATAGCTCGCGTAGCGGCGGTACTTGGTGCGGTACGTCGCGTCGATCTGGCTGTTGATGCCGGGGTCGGTTTCTGCCACGAAGGTAACATCCTTCTCGACGCCGCCGGCCTGGATGTGGCCTTCGCGGCGCGCTAGGGCAGCGCGGAACCAGGCGCCGCCGTGTCCGCGCCAGGAGCGGACGTACAGGTCATCGCCAACGCGGACGGCCCAGATCGGCACTGGCGTGCGCAGCGTGCCGTTGCCTCGCCGTGGCGCGATCTCCAGCTCGTCCGCACTTCCAATCGTGTCGAGCTCCTCGCTCGTCCATGTGGTCATAGATGTGTCTCCTTTCGCCTGCTCGGCAGCATATGATGGTCCATCGTGGACCTCACGCCGGTGCGCCGTGCTGCGCTTTCCTCAGCGACAGACTAACTACGGCAGTTGCGATCGCGACCCCAGCCGCGATCAGCAGGCTGGTGCGCATTCCTTGCATGAAGGTGGCCGGGTGGGCAAGCAAGGCACCGAACACAGCCACCGCAAGCGCGCCCCCGATCTGCCGGCTGGTGTTGTACACGCCACTGGCCGTGCCAGCGCGGTGGCCCGGAACGCTGTTCAACAAAACGGCAGTGATAGGTGGCGAGATCAGCGGCCCGGCCAGTCCGACGAAGACCATCAGCACGGCCAGCACCCCGACGGGCGTCGAGGACGGGAGCACGGCGAGAATTACCAGGCCGGTCGCCATCAGGAGCAGGCCGCTGCTGATGAGCGCCCGCGCGCCCAGCCGTTCCGCGACACGCGCACTGAAGGGTGTCAGGGCTGCGCCGATCAGCATCATCGGCAGAAATGCCGCACCCGTACCCAGCGACGACAGGCCGCGTAGCTGCTGCAGGTACAGGCTCATCACGAATGGCAGCCCGTAGTAGCCAACCATGAACGCAAAGCCGACTGCGATGGCGACCGATACGTTCCGTGACCGGAACAGATCGAGTGGCATCATCGGGTGCGCGCCACGCGCCTGGGCCATCAGGAAGGCCGCCAGCGCCCCCACCGCTACTGTGAAGGCGGCTACCACCTGCGGGGCAGCGAAGCCCACCGCGCCGGCCTCGATCGCCCCGTAGGTGAGCCCGCCCATCGCCAGGACCGCCGTCACCTGTCCGACCCAGTCAAACGGCACTGGGTGGTGCGGCGAGCGCGCCGTCCGAGCGAGCAGCAGCAGCGCCACCACCCCGACGGGCAGGTTGATAAAGAAGATCATGCGCCAGCTGATCAACGTCAGGAACCCGCCGAGCACCGGGCCGGAGGAAGACGCGATTGCGCCGCCCATCGCCCACAGCGCGACCACCCGCGCCCGCTTGACCGGGTCCGGATATGCCTGCCCGATCAGCGCCATGGACGCGGGCATCATCACCGCGGCGGCCGCGCCCTGGACGAACCGGGCCACGACCAGTGCGCCCATACTCGGCGCCAGCCCGCACGCCACCGAGGCGACGACGAACAGTCCCAGCCCGACCCCGAACGCGCGCCGCGCCCCGATTCGGTCGGACAGTGCCCCGGCGGAGAGCAGCAGCGCGGCGAACATCAGGGTGTAACCGTCCACCACCCACTGCAACCCGGTCATCCCGCCGCCCAGATCGCTGCGTATGGACGGTAAGGCGACGTTAACGACCACCGCATCGAGGGTAATCACGAAAAAGCCGAGCAGCGCAGCAGCGAGCGCGAGATCAGGGCGCGCAAGGGACATAGCGTGGGGCTGGTCGGCGCGCTCGATCGCGCGGGGCCGGTCGTCGATCATTGTTCGCATGACTACGCCGCCTCCCGTACGAAGGTCTGTTTAGCGATGCCCACACTTAATGCACGCTCAGCACCGGTAAAACATCACATTCTCTTCTCACGCATACGATCTCCTCGACGAATCAACAATTAAGGTAAGGCTTTTCTTGAATAAAAGTCCAGATTGTTTGTGCAGTTTGGGATTAACTTCTCCTGTTCATGGCTGATGATAGGAGTCCTGGAACGCAGAGTGGTATAATAAATGTCCAGAATGATTGCACGATCCTGTACATCTTGAAGATTGATAGTGCAGGAACAAAGGAAGAAGCTCTTATGGATATGACAACCAGTGAGCAGTCAGCGCGCGAGATGCAGCGCGTGCATGCCAACCGTGAGGAACTGGCCGAGCGGATTGCGCGGGCCGTCTGCTACGATGGAACTGCGGAACCGCTGGAAGGGCTGCGGCTCCGCCGCGCATCCGCGCCCACCGGCCTGGGGCATGGCGTGTCCTTCCCTTCTTTCTGTGTGATCGCGCAGGGCAGCAAGGAACTCCTGCTTGGTAATAGTCTCTACCGCTACAATCCCGCCCAGTACCTCATCTCCACGGCTGCGCTGCCCATCGCAACCCGCGTCGCCGAAGCGTCGCCGGAGCGCCCCTATCTGGGCGTCGTCCTCAAGCTTGACCCCACCCTCGTCGGCTCGGTGCTGGTCGAGACTGGTCACCTCGCACCGCACCGCCATGCCACCGTGACAGCCATCGACGTGAATCCGCTGGACGCGGGCCTGCTCGACGCCGTGCTGCGGCTCGTTCGGCTACTCGACTCGCCGGGCGACGCGGGTTTCCTGGCACCGCTGGTGAAGCGCGAGATTGTCTATCGGCTCATGCTCGGGGCACAGGGCGCGCGGCTTCATCAGATAGCGGCTCTGGGTGGCCCTACCCACCGAATCGTTGAGGCCATCGAACGCCTTCGGAACGATTTCGATCAGCCGCTGCGAATCGAGGACATCGCGCGAGAGCTTGGGATGAGCGTCTCGGGCTTCCACCACCACTTTCGGGCGGTCACCGCGATGAGCCCCTTGCAGTTCCAGAAGCAACTACGGCTCCAGGAGGCCCGGCGGCTCATGCTCGGTGAGGGTCTCGACGCGGCGAGCGCTGGCTACCGCGTGGGCTACAGCAACGCCTCGCACTTCACCCGTGAGTACAAGCGGCTCTTCGGTGCGCCGCCGATGCACGATGTGGAACAGCTGCGGGACGGCGCTACGGAACGTGTGGTGAGGCAAGGAGTTGATTAGAAGCTGATAGATCGGTGGGCGCTCCGGTGTGCTGCTGTGGGCGCTGATCTCCGGTTTCGGCATGCTGTTCAACATCAACACCGGCAGCCTGCGCCAGGCGATTGTGCCCAATCACCTGCTGGGGCGCGTCATGAGCATCGCTGGGGTGCTGGCATGGTCAGCGATTCCGATTGGGACGCTGCTCGGCGGCGTGGCGATCGAGGCGACCGGCAATGTCGCGTGGTGTACGGCGCAATCGGCACGGTTACCTTGTTCATTCCGCTTGCGTTTTCATTTACCGCGTTGGGGCATGCGGAACGCTACCTGCCGCAAGCGGAAGCGGCTACGATTGAGCCAGTTGCGGAGCCTTCGGCGGTGTAGCGATGGAAGAAAACTGGTTGATGATGTTGGGGAGACAGATGCTGAGATGCTCACTTGTAGTCGTCTAACGCTCTGCTGCTGAGTTGCGCCCGACAAAATGGTATGGCATGTTAAATCGGGAAGGCGTGAATACGCTACCAAGTGCAAAAAACGCCTCGGCAGAGGGCGTCGAATTACAGCGCGATGTTGGGCTGCACGGACTTGTACAGCGCAGGATTTGCTCCGTGAAGGTGTTCTAGTTTTTTGTCCGATTACTGGCGATCTCGGCTTCTATTGCTTGCGCTACTTCATCCAATGAACGACGCGGCCTGGTGCTGTTGCGTGCTGAACGCTCGTCAAGAAACGCTTGAAACGCGACACTCTGCCGTAGTTGCTCGACCTCCTGGTCGAAGTCATCTGCTTCCGCTACCATATATTCGCGTCCATCAGCAGCTACAAGGACCACTGGCTCGGACTGTGCGAGCATGAGTACCTCGGCAATATCAATGGCTTGTTCAGCAAGATTGATCACCTTCATAATTCGACTCTCTTTCCTCGAATGTACAGCTCATTATGCTCTTTGTGTCCAACCGAAACAATGGTGACCCGTTTTTCATCGCTAGTGATTTCATAGAAAATGCGAAAGCGACCAATCCTGAGTTCCCACTGAGCAATCGGGTTGTCGCGTAATTGCTTACGACGGTTGGTTTCAACGTCTGGTTGGTCGCTCAGTTGGTCGCGTATTGCATCAACAATCGTCTTCTTGGCAAAGGCACGATAGAAATCCAAGTCCTCCTGCGCCTCATTCGTTATATTTTAGTAGAAACTTTACAAACCATTTAGATCGAATAGTGTAAGTTGGTCTCGATGTGGATTAGATGAGAAAACATGAATTGTTCTAAGTAATGATATGACACTACGTTCAGTGATTATCAAATCATCATTTTCCATGAATCTCACTAAGAAGTCATCGTCTTTCAAATATGCCATGATAAGCATTTGTATTGAGAGTAGGACTATTCTTGCGCTTAACTCAATAAGCTTTGCGTCAAGCGGCTCAATGCCAGTCCAATCCTCTGGCTCTGGTATTGACATCGTTCCATGTGCAAGTTTATTTCTTATCTTTCGAACTACATGTAAACCTATACCTGAGATGCCGATATATGGTTGCAGCTTGAACTGATCTGAGAGATTAGAATAGTATGGAATTTTAGCAATGGTGTCCCTTAATTCAGCAATAGTCCAATCATAATATGGCAAGTCGTAAAATCTAAAGTTATTCTTGAGATAGAAAATTGCGTTGTCAATTTTGCTACTTTTTCCTGGCTTCAAGCTTTTTGGTACTTTCGGAGGCTCAATAAGATCAAGTGATGTCTCTAGACCACTCCAGACAAAGTTGAAAATTGAAAGATTAGCAACAAGTTTCGAAAGAACTTTGCTTCTCGCCGCTTCATAATCTAGAACACTTTCACAGAATAATACGGACATATCAAATGAGCCAGTAACTATATCGACCGCATGTACGCTTCCTGCGACGTGAAGCCATTCGGCAACATTTTCCCAAGTTATTTCTTCTTCATCATTTGTAACTACCGTTCCTGATTTAAAGAATAACTGAGTATAAACATCTTGATCACCTACTATGCGGGATAGACGATCGCAATGTTCGTTAACATCGTAGGTTTTTTGAGTTTCTGTTCTTTCGAAGTTTGTCATGTCAAACACGATCTGTTAGTAAAGGCATATTAGCTGGCAGGATAGGATGGTTTTGAGCCTTGTGTCAAGGAACTTACAAGTATATGTATGTCGCAATTGTGCATCAGCAAGCAAGACATGGATGTATGCGAAGATGACATAAGCCGCCGAACCAGAGAATCTACGGCATTTGCTGTAGCACATCCCTACTCATGCCGCATCTAAATGCTGCTGTATATTCGCCTTATACGGCTGCCGCCGTAGACACACCTTCATCTGAAGGAGCTAATTCCCTGGTTCCGCAGTTCCGCAATTCCCTGACTCCTCAAATCCACGCCCCCGCCGCCATAGCCTTGGCTGCGCCCTTGGCATGCTTGATGTCGCCGCACGACGCGCCGGTCGGCAGTTGCTTGCACGGATTCATGGTGCCGGTCGGGTCGAGCGCGGCGCGCAGTTGCAGCATGGCTTCCACATCGTCCTCGGAGAAAATCCATGTCATGTAATCACGCTTCTCCAGGCCGATGCCATGCTCGCCGCTGATCGTGCCGCCCGCCGCGACGCAGGCGCGCAGAATTTCTTCGCCCGCCGCGATAGCCCGCTCGCGCACGCCCGGCTCGCGCACGTCGAACAGCAGCAGCGGGTGCAAATTGCCGTCGCCAGCATGAAAGATGTTGACGATCAGCAGGTTGTAGCGCGCGGCCACCTCGCGGGTGAAGTTGAGCACTTCGGTCAGGCGCGAGCGCGGCACCACGCCATCCTGAATGTGGTAGTGCGGGCGCAACCGTCCACATGCCGCCAGCGCGCCCTTGCGGCCAGCCCACAGCTTCTGGCGCTGCGCTTCGTCCTGAGCAGCGCGTAGCTCGCGCGCGCCATGCTCACGGCAGATGGCCTCAATGCGGCGTGTTTGCTCGTCAAGCTCCTCACGCAGCCCGTCGATTTCAATCAGCAGCACGGCTTGTGCATCAAGCGGGTAGCCGGCATGGACCGACTCCTCAACGACGCGAATGCCGTCGCCTTCGAGCATTTCCATGGCAGCTGGAATCACGCCCGCCGCGATAACCGCCGAGACGGTCTCTGACGCCGCTTCCAGCGAGTCGTAGATTGCAAGAAACGTCCGCACATCCTCGGCGTTGGGCGTGAGCCGCACGGTAAACTCGGTCGCAATCGCGAAGGTGCCTTCGCTGCCGACGAACGCGCCGAGCAGGTCGTAGCCGGGCGCGTCGGGCGCGCTGCCGCCAAGTTCGACTACGGTGCCGTCCGACAGCACGACTGTCGCCGCGACGATGTGGTTGGTCGTCACGCCGTACTTCAGGCAGTGCGGACCGCCCGCGTTCTCGGCCACGTTGCCGCCAATCGTCGAAGATTTCTGGCTCGATGGGTCGGGCGCAAAGTGAAAGCCATGCGGCGCAGTGGCGGCGCTCAGTTCGACGTTGACGACACCCGCCTGCACGCGTGCCACGCGGTTCACCGGATCAATGTTCAGAATGCGGTCGAGCCGCGCCATGGAGACGACCACGCCGCCCTCGGACGGCACCGAGCCGCCTGACAGTCCAGTGCCCGCGCCACGCGCCACAATCGGCCAGCCCGCCGCGGCTGCAATCCGCACAGCCATCGCCGCTTCGTCGGTGTTCGATGGCACGATCACGATGTCTGGCTCGGCCATGTCGAGCGCGCTGCCATCGTATTCGTACACCATCAACTCTTCCGGACGGTGCAGCACGGCAGTGCGGCCAAGCACCTGTTGAAGCTGCATGGCAAGTTCGGCGCGCCCAAGGCGGGTGTCAATCATTGGAATTCCTTTCGTCCTTCGTCTATGGTCTATCGGTGCTTACGTGATCGCGCCATGAATATTGTGGATTGTAGCCGAGCATGCGGCGCGCCTTGTCCACGCTCTCCAACGTCGCGTATGGATTGGACAAATCATGAACAGGCACATTCGGGAATACCTGAGCCATGAGTTCGGCGCTCGGTTGGTCCATGACTGTGTCGCCCGCCGCGATGATGAACGCCTCAGCTCCGCTGATGTTGGCCTCCAGACCGAGCCGACAACTTTGTGCTACGTCGCGGGAGTCTACATAGCCCCACAAATTGCTTTTACGAATGTTTAAGATCTTGCCAGAACGATGGAAAGCGCTCGTAACTTTCCGGTTCCATGACGTTTGAAAAGCGCAGCCCAACGAACGGCACGCCGCTCCAACGGCTGAACTGGCGCGCCATCTCCTCGCTGACGACCTTCGACAGCGCGTAGCTACTCTCTGGAGACAGCGGCGACTCTTCGTCAATCGGCGCGTAGGGCATCTTCGACTCGTCGAGTGGCAGGCCGAGCGTTGTCTCGCTCGACGCCCAGACGACGCGCTGAAGGCCGAGCATGGTGGCGGCGCGAAAAATATTGTAGGTCGTCGTGGTATTGTGGCGGAACATGCGCTCCTCAGTCCAGCCGCTCGGGTTGGGATTGGCGGCCAGGTGTACCACTGCGTCCGCGCCATGCAGCGCCTCGACCACCTCGCCAAACTCCATGAGATCAACGGTCAGGAAGCGCGATATCTGTTCGCGCGGCGGCTGCACGTCGATGTTTAGCACGTCGTAGCCATGTTCCAGCAATTCGCGAACGGTGGCGCGGCCAGCTTTGCCGCTGCCGCCAGTGACAACAATCTTTTTCATGATTCTCCTGCTATCTTTTTCAGAAAAGCGGCGTGTTCGTCGCTCTGCAAACCCTGCTGCAATGTCGCCAGCACCTGCGCCATGTCGCCCTTCAACAATGCACCGGCATGGAGCCACAAGCCGGGAAATACGCGGCTATGCACCACGCCATGCTCATTGACGGGCAAGGCTGCGTACACCTCGTCGCGCAGCTCCCACCAGTCAACGCGTTTGTCGTAGACCTGCCAGACGAGATACTCCTGCACGCCGTTGCGCCGATACACGCGCATTTTGTCGTGCAAATCATACGCCGCGCTGCTGAGCGCAACTTCGACCACAAGCTCCGGCGGCCCTTCGATATATCCGTCTGGACTTGCATGTGCTTTACCGCCTTTGTCTGATTCGATGCGAAGCGCGGCGTCGGGCTGGGGCTCATTATCAATGTCAAGTCTGACGGTTGGATTATCGCCAAGACGAACGCCAGGTGTTGCGACACGATAATTGCCCAACCATGTCATTACATCCGCGTGTGGCTCGGCGTGTAAAATACGTACTGGCGAGGGCATGTACACCACTCCATCTATCAATTCAGCCTTCTTTGTGTTCGGCATGGATTCGTAGCGCCGCTTGAACTCGGCGCGCGTCAGCCGGTCGCCGTTTTCCAGTGGCGGCAATGTGTTGGCTTCATGCTCGACAAGCGAAGTGGGTGTTCGTGTTTCAACGGCCATGCTCATTCTCCCGTAGGTGCCTGCTCTGCTTTTTCGATTGCAATTGGCGTGCCCCATGCTTCCTGGAAAGCAAGTTCGTCGATGCCTTTGCGTTGCGGTGATTTCCAGTCGATCGTCGGGCGCTTCAGCATTTCGTCCTCGTAGCCCAGCCGCAAGAGCAGCATGAGTTCGAAATCGTCCGGCACGCCAAGCAGCGCGCTGACCCGCGCCCACTGCGCTGGAATCTCCTGCGGCGTTGAGACGAATTGCATGCCCATGCCGAGCGAGGTTGCCGTCAGCCAGAGCGTCTGCACCACCGCGCCGAGTGAAATCGTTGTGTACAATCCAGTTAACTCGCCCGGCACGTACATCTCGTGCGAAAGCGCAATGCCGAGCAGCATGGGCGAGTTCGCGACAAGGTTGCGGGCGTCGTTGCTGAGCACGCGCGGCACCTGGAAGCGATTCATAAACGACACGCCGCGGTCAGTGAAGATGTATTTCGTGAAGGGCTTGAGCACCGCTGGCACATGATCGAAGTGAATGCCGTCTTTGGTCTGCTCTACTTCTTCAGCTGAGGTGCGGAAGAAGCGCCGGTACTGCTGAAAAAAGCGCCCGGCTTCCATCAACTGGCGCATGGAATCGCCCGCGATGTTGCCCAACTCTTTGCGGCGCGCCACATCCTCAACAACGATGAATCGCCATGGCTGCGAGTTGAAGTGCGACGGCGCGCGGGCCACAAGTTCAAGCAGTTGCTGCTTGTGCTCGGGCGCGACGGGACGGTCAGCGAACGGGCCGTTGGTGGTGTGACGCTTGCGAATTGCCTCAAAAAGTTCCATATTGTTATTTACCACGAAGACACCAAGGCACGAAGTTTATTGTTGTTCCTTTGCATCTTTGTACCATGGTGGTTAATAATCCTGCTTCTCCGATGTGTCAGTGTGGCCCTGCTCCTCGCGAACAATTGCGACGCCACTGCTCGCGCCGATTCGTGTCGCGCCTGCTTCGATCATGTCACGCGCGTCGGCAAGTGAACGAACGCCACCGGATGCTTTTACACCTGCCCGGTCGCCCACAACCTCGCGCATCAGCCGCACGTCGGCCACCGTCGCGCCACCACCGCCAAAACCAGTGGAGGTCTTGACGAAGTCAGCGCGCGCTTCAACCGCAAGCTTGCATGCGCCCACCTTTTGGTCGTGGGTCAGCATGCTGGTTTCAATAATGACCTTGCACAGCGCGCCGCCAGCATGCGCTGCCTCAGCCACCTGGCGGATATCGTCGCGCACGTAGTGTGCGTCGCCAGCCTTGAGATGCCCAATGTGCAGCACCATGTCGACCTCGCGCGCGCCATCGCGGATCGCCTGTTCGGCCTCGAATACCTTGGCGGCGGTGCTGGTTGCGCCAAGCGGAAAGCCAATCACGGTGCAAACCACCGCGTCGCTGCCCTGAAGCAGCCGGGCGCACAGCGGCACGTATGAGGGATTGACGCACACGCTGGCAAAACCATACTCGCGCGCTTCTGCACACAGTTGCTCGATCTGCTGCGGCGTTGCGTCGGGCTTGAGCAAGGTGTGATCGATAAAGCGGGCAATTGAATTCATAAGCATTGTGACGCTGCTGCGTGCGACGGTGCGCTGCAGCGAGCGTGCTAGGCGACTTCGTGCCGAAAATGACGAGCGTGATGCCAAAATTATAGCACACTGCTTGGCCTTCTTTTTGCTGTAGCCATCTCATGACGTATGAATGAGGAGGCATCACATGAAAGCACTAACAAAATTCATGCTTTTTTCGCTTGGCGCGGGTGCAGTGGCGTTGTGGCGCAGCCAGCAAGCGCGCGACAAAGCATTGCAGGCGTTTGACACAGCCAAAGATCGTTTTCAAGATGTGAGCGCATCGCTGCCAATCGGCGGGCAAGGCACGCAACCAACACATGAAGGCCACCCGCAGCGCTCTACGCCTGCCACCACAACCATGTTGAACCAGACTTCTTCTGATACTGGCGTGAGCATGAGTGACAGCGTCGCGGCACGCACGACTTCATCGCATCCGATGGGTGCGACGCCAGACAAGGATTCTGAAGCGCGCAGCCTGGAGGCTCAGCGGGCTGCCAGCACGGAGACCGCAGCTGATACAGCGCTAGCCAGCGGCGAGGATTCAATTGCTCAGCCGGTGTTTCATGAAATCGACGCGCATGATCGTGATAGCCTGACTGAGCAAAGCAGAGCTACGGCAAATGAACTCGTCGAGTCGTCGCACCAGCCCGACTCCATGGAAGTCAGTGAGTCTTCCGAGCAGACCCACACGGCCAAAGATGAAGCGGCCGCGCCGCGCCTTGCGGGGCCGTCCGCCACTACACCGCCGCAGCCTGCCAGTGCAAGCAACGCGGCCAGTTTCAGGCCGGCTAATGATCCAGATGCCGGGCAACTCGATGCCGACGGTGAGGATCGCACGATCTCAGATCGCATCCGCAGCCGGCTCGGCCAGGAACTTGATCATGCTGAGTGGGGCCACCTGAACATAAACACGCAGGGAATAGGCGTGGTGTATCTGCGCGGCTACGTTGCCTCAGATGAACTGCGTAGCCGGATCGAGCAGATTGCCAGCGAGGCCGAAGGCGTAGAGTCGGTGGTGAATGAATTAAATGTGGGGAAGCAGTCGAACGAATAAACGCGTTTCAAGACCCGCCGGATGTGCTGGTACATTATGAAGGTTATCCGCACAGCACAACCAACGGGTCTGCCACCTATTCCTCAGGCCATTCGACGACCACGTACACATCCTCACCGTCGATCTGTACCGCGTAGGTCGGGACGCGAATGCCGACTGGTGGCACAAGTGCCTTGCCGGTACGCACGCTATAAGTCCAGCCGTGCCACGGGCATGTCACCGTGTCGTCGATCAACACGCCCGCCGAAAGCGGTCCGCCCTCATGGCGGCATGAGTCGCCGAATGCGTAGATTGTGTCGCCGACGTTTGCCAGCGCAATCGGCAGGCCATCAACATCGGCGTACAGCATGTGGCCCGGCGGAATGTCGGCGAGCGCCGCGACGCGCACAGTTTCTTTTGTCATAATCTTTTTACCGCCAAGAATGCGAAGGACGCGAAGAAATCAATGGCATGCAGCCCTGTGCGGTTTACTCTACTCGCCGCCGCCGTCTTTGTATCCATAGCAGCGCCGCCAGCACCCAGCCTGACCATGCAAGCGCCTGAGGGCCAAAGCGCGCGGTGACCAGCACCGCCAGCAGGATGGTGCGCAAAGCCTCCACCGCAGCCCTGCGCCCACGATCCGACCGCGCCCAGCCGTCCCAGTTCATCATAGTGATCTGCGCCAGCAGGCCATGCTCGATGCATGTTTCAAGCGTATCGACATAAATTGTGTCGGTGAAGCGCGCTGCCAGCAGCAGGTCGCGCTGAATAGCCTGCCATGGCAACGTTGCCGTCGCCGCGTCAGTCTGCTCACTCACGCTCAGACCAATCGCGTCAGCGACCGGCCCGTAGCTTGCGATCAGCGCGCCGCCCAGGTCGCTGCCAAGCCCTTCGAGCGGCACGCTGCTGGGGCACATTAGCACATCCAGATCAGCGGGCATGTCCACAATTTCGAGCGCGCGCTGGATGAGCGTGGTGCCAGCCCGTCGGTCATCGGCGATAAACGGCAGCTGATAGGCATGTACTTCATAACCGTCATGATGCATCAGCGCCACAAGCTCGATGTAGGACGAGCGCGCCGCCGGGAACAGCATGTTTTCGCTGGCAATCCAGAAGCGGTGCGCGATGCGACGGGCGCTCAGGTCTTCAAAGCGCACCACTTCTTCGGGCGGCGCAACTTCCAATCCAATCGCATCGAAATGCAGATCATGGCGCAGCGTCCATGTACGAAATATATCGTAGCAAGCCAGCGCCTGCGGGTAATTTTGTGAGTTAAAGCTAAACCCCTGTTCTTGCGGCAAGATGAGCCACGCCACGGCATGAATGCCATGCTCATGGAGCAGGCGTGCCGCCGCTGCATACTCGTCGGTCAGCCGCACCATTCCCAGCGCGACGCCATGGCCGCCCTGTGCCAGTGCGTCGAGCACGCCGGGCCGCTCCAGCAACGCCAGCACAGCCGGCCCGCTCAGATCGGTGGTGAAAATGATGTGCGGGCGTGGTGTATTGGGAACTGCATTGCATGTTGTCAGATCATCTGTTGCGAAATGACGCGCCATGGTAATCTTTGCCTTGTCAGCAGGCCATGTTCAACGCTTAGCTTCCGACTGCCCGCAGCAGCACCGCGCCCGGCCCACCAATCGCAAGCGTGGCACCGTCGAGCGTGGCCGCGCCGCGCCCGCCATAGTAGGTGTCCTCGCTGTCAACCAGCGCGACCCACATCATGCCTGCTGGCGGAGCTGTGATCGGTTGCGCTGCAAGGTCGATCTGCACAGCATCGCGCAGGTTCACCATCAGCAACAGCGTCTGATTGTCGCCCATGCGGCGCAGCGCCAGCGCCGTTTCGCCAAGCGGCTCGACCGCAAACGATGTGCGGCTGCGCTCTTGCAATGCTGGCTCTGAGCGGCGCAGCGCCAGCAGATCGCGGTACAATAATTGTACAGCGTTGTGGGCTGGCTCGTCGCGCTCTTCCCAACGCAGCTTGGAATGTTCAAATGTTGTCGCCGCCTGCGGGTCGGGCACCTGCTCACCTGAAAAGGCGCTAAACTTCGCGAACTCGGAGCGGCGACCTTCAGTGACCAGCTTGCCGAGCTCATGGTTGTGGTCGGTGAAGTACAAAAACGGCGTCGAAGCGGCCCACTCCTGGCCTTGAAACAGCAGCGGTGTATATGGACTTAACAGCAGCAGCGCTGAGGCAGCCCGGTAGGCATCAGGCGCGACGTCGTCGGTGAGGCGTTCGCCAAGCGCCCGATTGCCAATTTGATCATGGTTTTGGATGCAATGCACGAAGCGCATGGGCGGCACATCGTCGGCGGGTGCGCCGCGTGGGTGCTCAAGCAACTCCGATTGTTGGCCGGTGAAGAACCAGCCTTGCTGCAACGTGTGGGCAAGGTCGGCAGTGGAGCCGGAAAAATCCATGTAGTAGCCTTCGTTTTCGCCTGTCAGCGCGACCCGCACTTGATGGTGAAAATCGTCGGCCCAGACTGCGTCGAGGCCGTAGCCGTTGTTCGCCAGGCTGCGCACCAGCGTCGGCTCGTTGCGCTCGTCCTCGGCAACAAACAGAAAGTTGCGATCAGGTGGTAGTGTTTCCCGCACGCGCGATACAATTTCTGCCAAAATATGCAGTGTGTTGTCATCTTTGATAGCATGCGTCGCGTCCATGCGGAAGCCGTCGAGGTGGTACTCGTTGGCCCAGTAGCAGGCGTTCCCGGCGAAGAAGTCGCGCACCTGCTGCGAGCCTTCCGTGTCAAAGTTCAGCGCGTCGCCCCACGGCGTTTTGTGGTGGCTGGTGAAATATTGGGTGCTGAATTGCTGCAAATAGTTGCCATCCGGCCCAAGGTGGTTGTACACCACATCCAAAATCACGGCCAGCCCGCGCTCATGCGCCGCGTTCACCAGCCGCCGCAACGCTTCCGGACCGCCGTACGCGTTGGCGGGCGCAAATAGGCTGACGCCGTCATAGCCCCAGTTGCGGCTGCCGGGAAAGTCTGCGATCGGCATGATCTCGACCGCCGTGACGCCCAGGCTCACAATGTCGTCAAGCCGATTGATCAAGCTGTCGAACGTGCCTTCGGGCGTGGCAGTACCAACATGCACTTCGTAAAAAATAGCGTCTTCCAGCGGAAGGCCCCGCCACTGATCGTCGGTCCAGTCGAATATCATCGGGTCCACCACTTGCGACGGTCCGTGGACGCCGTCCGGCTGGAAGCGCGACGCCGGATCGGGGCGCGGGTCGCCGCCGTCCAGGCTGTAGGCGTAGCGCGTGCCTGCGCCCACACCCGCCAGATATGCCTCAAAATAGCCGTCGTCCTGCGGCTGCATCTCAGGCTGCGCAGACACGGCGTCGCCATCGTAGATCAGGAGTTCGACGCGCGGGACGTTTGCCGCCCATACGCGGAAGCGCGTGCCGAGTCGATCAGGCTGCGCGCCAATTGGTAATGTATACATCGCTGTCTGGCCTCATATATTAGTTAGAATGTGTATTATCTGCCTTGCTATTGCAAAGATAGCACCAGCACAACAAGCAGGTATTATCGATCGATCTGTGCCGCGTCGCACTGGCGCAGCAGCACCAACGAGCGATCTTGTAGAGGATACACATCGCCGCTTTGGAACGGCGGCGGCTCCCATTTCTCGGGCTGGGCCGTATCAAGCATGATCTCCCATGCTGCACCGTCCGGCAGTGTAAACGGCACATCTTTCTCACTGGCATTGATCAACAGCAGCAGCACGTCATCGGTGATCTGCTGACCGTGCTCATCGCGTTCGTTCATCAGCCGCCCGTCGATCAGCATGCCCATGCACTGTGTCCATCCTGTTTCCCAGGCGTCGTTAGACAACTCTTTGCCATCTGGGCCGAACCACTCGAGGTCGCGGACTTGCGTACCATGAATGCTGCGGCCCTGAAAGAACTTGCGCCGATGGAGCGCGGGATGTTGTTTGCGTAGCTGCGTCAGCATGCGTGTGAACTCCAGCAGCGATTGCTGTTGGGCATTCAGGTTCCAATTGAGCCAACTGATGGGATTGTCCTGACAGTAGGCGTTGTTATTGCCGTTCTGCGTGCGCCCGAACTCATCGCCGCCCAGCAGCATCGGCACGCCCTGTGAAAGAAACAGCGTCGCCAGGAAATTACGCTGTTGTCGGGCGCGAATGGCGTTGATTGCGGGTTTTTTGGTTGGCCCTTCTACGCCGTAATTATATGATTGATTATGATTTTCGCCGTCGCGGTTGTCTTCGCCGTTCGCCAGGTTATGCTTGTCATTATAGCTGACCAGGTCGCGCAGCGTGAAGCCGTCATGGGCGGTGATGAAGTTGATCGACGCATACGGTCGCCGCCCATTGAGCCGGTACATATCGCTGGAGCCGGTCAGCCGATACGCAAGTGCGGCAACTGGCGTCGCATTGCCGCGCCAGAAGCTGCGCAATACATCGCGGTATTTGCCGTTCCACTCCGACCACAGCACCGGGAAGTTACCGACCTGATAGCCGCCCGGCCCGACATCCCATGGCTCGGCGATCAATTTCACTTGCGACAGCACCGGATCCTGGTGAATAATATCGAAGAACGCTGACAGCCGATCGGCTTCGTGGAGGCCGCGCGCCAGCGCCGAGGCCAGATCGAAGCGGAAGCCATCGACGTGCATTTCTTCTACCCAGTAGCGCAGGCTGTCCATGACGAGCTGCATGGTATGCAAATGGAGCACATTGAGCGTGTTGCCGCAGCCCGTGAAGTCCATGTAATAGCGCTCATCGTCCGGCACTAATCGGTAGTAGGCTTTGTTGTCGATGCCGCGCAGCGAGAACGTCGGGCCAAGGTGATTGCCCTCGCCAGTGTGGTTGTACACCACGTCGAGAATGACCTCGATCCCAGCGGCGTGCAGCGTCTTGACCATGGCCTTGAACTCGCGCACCTGTTCGCCCGTGCTGCCTGAACTGCTATAGCTCACATGCGGCGCGAAGAATCCCAGCGTGTTGTAGCCCCAGTAATTCACTAGACCGCGCTTGACAAGTTGGTGGTCATTCACATGCTGGTGGACCGGCAGCAGCTCTACGGCGGTCACGCCGAGCGACTGAAGATATTCGATCACTGCAGGAGTCGCCAATCCAGCATAGGTGCCGCGCAGGTATTGCGGCACGTCCGGGTGCCGCTGGGTGAAGCCTTTCACATGAAATCTCGTAGATCACTGATGTGTGCAGCGGCGTACGCAGCAACTGGTCGCCACCCCAGTCGAACGCCGGGTCGATCACAATGCTGTGCGGCATGAACGGCGCGCTATCGCGTTCGTCGGGCGTTAGATCTTCGTATTCGCCGCCCACAATGTAGCCGTACACGCTGTCATCCCACTCGATCCGCCCGTCGATTGCCTTGGCGTATGGATCAACCAGCAGCTTCTGCGGGTTGAAGCGATGTCCGCTTTCTGGCTCATACGGTCCATAGACGCGGTAGCCATAGCGTTGGCCGGGCTGCAATCCGGGGATATACACATGCCAGGTTCGGTCAGTCTGCTCGTCGAGCAGAATGCGCTGGCTTTCGGCGTCAGCGTCGGGGCCATCGAACAAGCACAGTTCGACGCTGGTGGCATTCTCGGCAAATAGTGCGAAGTTCACGCCGTTGCCGTCCCATGTTGCGCCAAGCGGATACGGTTTTCCAGGCCAGGTTGTCATACAAACACTACTCCACTACTTAGTTTACATAGCACAGTGGGTAGTGGTTGTATCTGAACTGATACTGGTGGCGCGGATTTGAAATCCGCGCTACGATTTGGCTTGAGGGCCTCAGCCACAAGCATACCACTACCACGCGGTGCTCAGGCATGCGCATGCGTGTGTGCGTCTTGTCCTATTGTACGTGATACACACAAACACCGCCCAACGCAGCAGCGTCAGCGCGGTGTTGCAACAGTGCAGCACGCTACGGCAGGCTGTAGTTACTCGGTTTTATCGGAGTCGCGGTCGGCAAATGCGCCGCTATTGATGATGCCGGTCGTGCCGCTTGTTCCCGCAGCATCGGTAACGCGGCCAGTGGCGTTTGGGCCGTTAGAGCGGTAGTGCCGCCATGCAATTGCGCCCTGCGTCACTTCATCACGCCCTTTGTTTGCCGCAGGCGCGCGCCCAACCACCAGCGGGTCATGATCATTGATCGCCGCTTGCGCTTCGTCGGTCTCGCCCGCTTCGGCGGGAATCGTGAGCGACCACACATCACCTGATCCCAGTGACGTGAGTTGCAACGCGACAGCATATTCGCGCGCGTCGTGTGTCTCCATCAGAATGACTGCATAATCAAGACCGGCGGCCAGCAAGTCGTTCAATGCCGCTTCAGCATTCGCAAGCTGATCGTAGAGCGCAATGATAACGTCTGGTGAATGTTCGTTTGTCATCATGTTCTCCTGTTGCTATCTACTGAAAAGTCAGCAAGAGTGATGCCATGCAGCGCGACCATTGATGGAGCACGATAGACGATGGAAAGGGAACTGAGAACCGAGAACCTGTAGGGGTAAACCTCGTGTTTGCCCAAGCACTTGTCACCCGTCACCCACGCAGCACGCGCCCCTTCCAGGCGACGCCTTGACCGCGCCGGCATGCGCAGACCTGCGCGGCCCGCCAGCCCAAAGTAGATCATGAGGCCGAGCGGGTACAGCGCGCCCCACCACGGCGCGACATGGTAGCGCCGCCGGAACAGCCAACCATAGGTGCTGCTGACAACGCCCGCGAGCAGCGCGCCGCCGCATGTAAGCGCCCGCGCCTTGCGTGGTCGTGTTGACCGTAGCGCCATGCCCGTTGCCAGTATATACCACGGCCCGAACGCGAGCAGCGCCTGCCGCATGCCAGCCCAGCCTGCCCTTCGTCCGCCGTTGCGCAGCCCCGCCATCGCATGTTTGCTCAAGCCTTCTGCCAGCGATGACCAGCCGTCGTACATGCGAACATGCAGCAGCGAACGCGCCGCCAGCGCTTCCATTGGCGAGCCGCTGGCCTTCACATGCTGGCCGAAGATAGCGTCCTCCAGCACCTCGCCGCGCACGGCGCGATGGCCGCCAACTGCGTCGTACGTGTCGCGCCGGATGAAGATGCACTGCCCGTTGGCGAAGGCGACCGGCGATCGCGGATCGCTAACGAGATCGAGCGGATAAAGCGCATAGGTCACTGTTTGGAAGGCTACCAGCGCCAGCCGTTCGGCCAATGAGCAAAGTTGAAGCAGTGGCATCAGCGTGATCATGGTGAGGCGGCGCTGCGTGGCATGAGCTACCAGCGCACCGATAAGCTCCGGTTGCGGTTCTACGTCCGCGTCGAGGAACAGCAGCCACTCACCGCGCGCGCGCTCGGCAGCTTGCCAGCATGCCCAGCATTTGCCGGCCCATCCAGTTGGCAGCGATGTGCTGACGACGATATTGAGATTGGACAGTTGTTCAGCGAAGTTTTGTGCAACTGCTGCCGTACCATCCGACGAGGAATCGTCCACAACAATAACCTCGAACATGCGATACGTTTGGGCTGACAGGCCAGCCAGGCATGTGCCAATGCGCGCGGCCTCGTTGCGGGCGGGAATAATCACAGAAACAAGCGGCTGGACTGCCGGCATGCATGTGGCTGTGAGGTGCGGTGTCCGCTGCTCGCGCCGCACGTCTTGCATACACAAGGCGATGATGGATCCGGCGTAGAGCGCAACCAGACAAACAAGCAGCATAACACTCCAAATATCTACAGCAACGCTCAGATTTGTTGAGCCACAGAGGTCACAGAGATTGGGATGAAAGCTCTTGTTCTCTGTGACCTCTGTGGCTTCAATCTTCTCGGGAAATGCTCTGTCATTGTACCTTGGTGTATACTACCACAAGCATGTGTGCAGCGCGTGGTAGCTGCACGGCACAGGTAAGAGTTGCGCCATGTCGTTTTTTCGCCGTTCGATTGACATGTCGAAAGCTACGCCGCGCCCGGCAACTGAACGCGACATCACCGCTGTGTCACGCCTGCTGCGTGATGGTAGTTACCGCTTCTTCAACGCGCCCAACAGCGACTTACCTGTGCTGCTTGCCAGCAACCAGGCAGTGGTGCTCACTGTAGGTGCGCAGGTAGTTGCTGCCGCAGTCGCCGACTGGCCGGTGGAGCAGGTGTGCTGGCTGCGCGGCCTCGTGTTTGCTCAGGGCATAGCGCTGAGTGATGGGCTTGATGCAGTGCTGCCGCCCTTCCATGATCTGCTGCGCGAACGCGGGCTGCGGCTGGTCTTCTACGCGGGCGACATGAGTGCCGATAGTTGGGCGCTGCCGGGCTTGCTGCGGCGGGGCTATGTCCGCGAAACGGATGTGGTTGTGTATGAAAATCGCCGCCTCGATATTCCATCCACCGGTAAGCAGGATATTACCCTTCGGCATGCCGAGCCAGTTGATTTGCCTGCAATCATGGCCGTGGATCATGCTGCCTTCACGCCACAATGGGTCAAGGACGAGGGCGTGCTCAGTCCGGCTATCGCCACCGTGCCATTCTTCATCGTTGCGGAGTTGCATGGCGACATTGTGGGGTACGCATTTGCGACGTCGCACTTCAATGGGCGGTTGGTGCATCTGGTGCGGATCGCCGTGCATCCGGCGCAGCATGGTCAGGGCATCGGTGTACGGCTGCTGTCCCAGGTCGTCGCCTACGCGCGACTGTCAGGTGCTGAAAGCCTGACGCTCAACACCCAGCTTGAAAATACGCAGGCACAGCGTTTGTATGAATGGTTCGGGTTCCAGCGCACCGGCGAGCGGCAACGCGTGTTGCGCCATGATCTTGCAACGTGAGAGCGTTCCGGCGCAGCGATGCGCTGCATGGTATACTTACCTCGTTCTAAACAACGCTTGTGGCGAACAGTTTTATTGAGGATTATTGCATGGAGAGTGTACAGAACATAGCTGAGTTGGCCATCGAGAACGTCGAGAAGGTTATTATTGGCAAGCGGAGTGCGGTTGAGTTGGTGCTGATAGCGCTGCTGTGCAAAGGCCATGTGCTGCTCGAAGACGTGCCGGGTACAGGTAAAACCATGCTCGCCAAGGCCATCGCTCGTTCGCTCGGCTGCTCGTTCAAGCGCATTCAGTTCACGCCTGATCTGCTGCCTTCGGATGTCACTGGCGTTTCTATTTTTAACCAGCAATCGCGCGAATTTGAATTTCGGCCAGGTCCGATCATTGCGCAGATCGTGCTGGCCGACGAGATCAACCGCGCCACGCCGAAGACGCAATCGGCGCTGCTGGAGGCGATGGACGAGCGGCAGATTACGGTTGATGGCACCACGTACGAGATGCCGCAGCCCTTCATTGTGCTGGCGACGCAAAACCCGATCGAGTACGAAGGCACCTTCCCGCTGCCGGAAGCACAACTCGACCGCTTTCTGCTCCGAGTCCATCTCGGCTATGCCGAGCGCCTTGACGAAATTCAGATTTTGCGGCGGCAGCGCCAGATGCATCCCATTGATTCAGTTGAGCAGGTGGTTTCCGCCGAGACGCTGCTGCGGTTGCAGGAGCAAATCAAGGACATTTACCTTGACGAGTTGATCGAAGATTACATCGTATCGCTGGTCACAGCAACGCGCCACCATGAGGATGTGTACCTCGGCGCGAGCACCCGTGGCTCGCTGGCGTTGTACCGCACGGCGCAGGCGCGCGCGGCGCTGTATGGCCGCGATTATGTGATCCCCGACGATGTCAAGGCGCTGGCCGAGCCGGTACTGGGCCACCGGCTGATCATCAGCCCGGCGGCGCGCATCCGCAACATCTCGGCGCCCAACATCATGAACGATATTCTCAGCGCAGTGTCGGTGCCAGGCGCGCGAGTCGGGCGACGGGCCGAGCGCGAGGCAGCGCAGCCTGCCCGCTAGAACTGAAACCTGTCAGGTGCCTCGATCATTCCTCCCGTTCTTCGGGGCTGCACCACCTGGCAGGTTTTTCCACCCCCTTTTTATCATCTTGACACTTAATCAATTCTGATCTATATTGTAAGTGTTACACTAACACTGAGCCACGGTGGCTCCTTTTTCATAATCATGGATAGTGTTAAAATCACACTTTGTGTAACATTGAGAGGAACCGCATGATGTTAGAGGCTATGGCAATCGAGAACGTGCCGGATCAAACAACCATCGAACACATCCAGCAGCTTAAGCGCGAGCGCAACGCTGTGATTCTGGCGCACAACTACCAGTATGGCGAAATCCAGGATATTGCCGATTACGTGGGCGATTCGCTCGGCCTGTCGCAGGTCGCCGCCCGCACCGAAGCCGATGTGATTGTGTTCTGCGGCGTGCATTTCATGGCCGAGACCGCCGCGATTCTGTCACCTGACAAAACCGTGCTGCTGCCCGACCTGAACGCGGGCTGCTCGCTGGCCGACTCGATCACCGCCGAGCAACTGCGCGCCTGGAAGGCCGAGCATCCCGGCGCAGTCGTTGTTTCGTACGTCAACACCACGGCGGAGGTGAAGGCCGAAACGGATTACTGCTGCACGTCCGGCAATGCGCTGCGAGTCATTCAGGCCATCCCGGAAGATCGCGAAATTCTGTTTCTGCCCGACATGTTTCTGGGCAGCTACCTGCGCGAGCAGACTGGGCGCAACATCCAAGTGTGGGCCGGCGAATGCCACGTACACTCCGGCATCCGCCCGTCGATGGTCGCGCTTCAGCGCGCGCAGCATCCTGAGGCCGAGTTCCTGATTCATCCTGAATGTGGCTGCGTTTCATCGACCATGCACTACCTGGCGCGCGGATCAATCAGCGCCGAAAACACACATATTCTCTCAACCGAAGGCATGATCCAGCATGTCGAAAAAAGCCCGCAGACGCAGTTCATCGTCGCAACGGAAATTGGCGTGCTGCACCGCATGCGCAAAGCTAACCCCGACAAAACATTTTTGCCGGTAGACGAGCGGATCGCCTGCCGTTACATGAAGATGATCACGCTCGACAAGATCGAGCGCTCGCTGCGCGACATGGTCCATCCGATCACCGTTTCGCCGGAAATTGCCGACCGCGCCCGCCTGGCTATCGAGCGGATGATTGCGCTATAGTTTGTGGCAAGATGACGTGATGACACGATGGCAAGATGATGACGTAGTTGAGGATGTATGTAATTGTCATGCTCTCACCGTGTCATCGTGTCACCCTGTCATCATGCCAGGAGAAATCCATGCTTCTTCATAACATCCAGGTAGCTGCTCCGCGTTCGGTGTTGACCGAGCAGCCGGAACATACACACGATCACGTTGCCGACGTGCTGATCATTGGCAGTGGCGCGGCGGGACTCTCGGCAGCGTTGGAAGCGGCGCAACATGTTCACGTCACGTTGCTGACGCGCGGCCCGCTGCCGGAAAGCAACTCGGCTTGGGCGCAGGGCGGCGTTGCTGCCGCGGTCGACACGGACGACTCGCCAACCTATCACATCGAGGACACGCTGATCGCCGGGGCAGGACTGTCCGACCGCGAGCCTGTGGTGGCGCTCGCCGACGAGGCTCCTGCGCTGATGTATCTATTGGCGGGCAGCGGCGTGCCGTTCGAGCGCGACGAGCAGGGTTTTGTGCTTGGTCTTGAGGGCGGTCATTCCCACCGCCGCATTCTACACACTGGCGATGCAACCGGCTGGGCGATCACGTCCGCGCTGATCCAACAAGCGCGCAATCATCCGCGCATTCACATCATGGAAGGCTTCCAGGCAGTTGACCTGCTGGGCTCGGTTAGTCAGTGTGCAGGTGTGCTTGCGCGCGATGAAGCAGGCGAATGGCACCGCTTTCAGGCGCGCGTGACGATTCTGGCGACTGGCGGCGCGGGCGCGCTGTACGGCCTGACCAGCAACCAGTCGTTCGCGCTGGGCGAGGGCATCGCGCTGGCGTACCGGGCGGGCGCGGAAGTGGCCGACATGGAGTTCGTCCAGTTTCACCCGACCGTGTTCCGCACCCGCGCCGGGCAGGGCTTCCTGATTACCGAAGCGGCGCGTGGCGAGGGCGGGCGGCTCCTATCGGTTGACGGCGAGCGCTTCATGCTGGCTGAAGACCCGCGCGCAGAACTTGCGCCGCGTGACATCGTGGCGCGCGGCATCTTTGCCGCCATGCGCCGCACCGGCAGCGACCACGTGCTGCTCAACCTGACGCATCTGCCGCTGGCGCTGCTCGAAGGGCATTTCCCGACAATCATGGCGCGCTGCCGTGCCGAAGGCATCGATCCGTCGCGTGAGCCAATTCCGGTCGCGCCTGCCGCGCACTACCTCATGGGCGGCATCCGCACCGATACGCATGGCGCAACCAGCATCCCAGGGCTGTACGCCGTAGGTGAGTGCGCATGCACGGGCGTTCATGGGGCGAACCGTCTGGCCAGCAACTCGCTGCTGGAGTGCCTGGTGTTCGGACGGCGGGCGGGCGCGGCAGCAGTCAGTATCCAGCCAATGGCGCGCGTAACAGGCGACATAGAGAATGAAAATTTCACTAATTCAGCGCTTGTGCCAGAGTATTGGCGCGCAACACTGGCGCAGATCATGCGCGAACATGCTGGCTTGCAGCGCTCGGCGGCGAGTTTGGAAGCTGCGCTTGATACATTGGCTGCATGGCCGTTACAAGCGAGCACCATGGATGCGGAGGCAATCACTGCCGCGAATGCCGCACTGACGGCCCGTCTGATTATCGCTGGCGCGCTGCTGCGCGAGGAAAGCCGTGGTGCGCACTTCCGCACCGATTTTCCGCAGAGCGATGAAGCGTGGCGCGTTCATATCGTACAGCAGTGCGCCGCTGCGCCATGCACCGTCAGCACTGTCGCGGACGCGGTAAGTCAGGCAGCGTGATATATCCGTAGGGGCGAAGCATTTTGTAAAATGCTTCGCCCCTACAATTAAACATTGGAGATAGCCATGAACATCCCAAACGACATTCTCAACGACGTGGTGGCCCGCGCGCTCCGCGAGGACATCGGCCACGGCGATATTACGACGCTGGCGCTGATTCCCGCCGACGCACAGGCCGAGGCGCACGTCGCCATGCGCGAAGGCGGCGTCGTCGCTGGCCTTCAGGTGCTCACCGCAGTGTGGGGTGCCGTCGATCCAGCGGTCGAGGTGACGTTCCATGCAGCAGATGGCGAGCGGGTGGAGCGCGGCGCGCTGATCGCCACGGTGCGGGGCCGCACGCAGAGCCTTTTGACGGGCGAGCGAGTGGCGCTGAATCTTTTGCAACGCCTGTGCGGCATCGCCACCATGACCGCGCGCTACGTCGAGGCAGTCAGCGGCCTTCCAGCCAGGATTCTCGACACGCGCAAGACCACACCGGGGCTGCGGGCGCTGGAAAAATACGCCGTGCATTGCGGCGGCGGCGTGAATCACCGCTTCGGCCTGTTCGACGCCGTGCTGATCAAGGACAATCATCTGGCGCTGATGGGCAGTGGCATCGACACAGCGGCTGCTGTTCGGAAGGCGCGCGCGGCAGTCGGGCCTCTGGTCAAAATCGAAGTCGAAGTTGAATCAATCGAACAGGCCCGCGAAGCCGCCGAGGCTGGCGCCGACATGATCCTGCTCGACAACATGCCGCCCGACACCATGCGCGAGGCCGTTGCGGTGATCAACGGTCGGGCGCTGGTCGAGGCATCGGGCGGCATTACGATCGACACCGTGCGCGCCGCCGCCGAGAGTGGCGTCGATTTCATCTCGGTCGGCGCGCTCACGCACGGCGCGCGGTCGCTCGATATCAGCCTTGATGTGCTGCCTGAATCTCCTTCAGCGGCGAATCGGTGATATCGAGCGGTAGGTCAACTCGTCCGCGTCGGCGGCTGGACTCGTAGGTCGCAAAGATAAGCTCGGTTGCCCGCAGCGCGCGCTGCCCGGAAAGCTCCGGCTCGCGCCCGGTCTTGAGCGCATCAATCACGTCCAGCACGCCACGCGGCACGACTGTCGCGAGATCATTGGCATCCGTGGCCACATCCGGGACGGGCTGCCATCCTGTCTGGCCCTTGCTCCACATGCGCAGCGCCTGGTTCTCACCGAACAACAACTCAATCGTCCCATCGGTGCCGATCAGGCGATTCATCGACGGCCAAAGCTCGCGCGGGCCAGTTGTGAGCAGCCCTTCGACGCCGTTCTTGGCTCTGAAGAAGCTTAACCCCTGCCCTTCAAGCTGCACGCCAAACACCGTGCGCGGATTGCGCACATCCACCTGCCCCATCACCCACTCGACCGGCGTTTCGTTGTTGTAGAAGAACATCATGTCGAACCAGTGTGTGCCCCAGTCGAACAGGTCGGGGCAGGTCGCCTCTAGCCGCACGAGATCGCCAATCGCGCCCGACGTGAGCAGTTCCTTCGCACGGCGGAATGGCGTGCCGAAGCGGCGCTGGTGGTTGAACGTCAGTTGCACGCCGCGCTGCTGGCACACTTCGACCATCTGCCTTGCCTCGCCAAAGGTCGGTGCCATGGGCTTTTCGCAGTGAATGGCTTTGACGCCTGCCTTCGCAGCGTCGATGACCATGGAGGCGTGGAGGTGTGGCCACGTGCAGATGCTCACCATATCGAGATTTTCGCGGGCCAGCATCTCATGGTAATCGGTGTAGATGTGTTCGCCGCCGTGCATCTCCTGGAAGGCGCGGGCGTTCTCCTCGCTGATGTCGGCCAGTGCGACGATTTGCGCATCTGGCGACGCTTGGTAGCCCTGTGCATGGAAGTGCGACATGCCAAAGCCGGTTGAGCCTTCTGAGCGCCAGGGCCGCCCGCAGCCGATGATGCCAACACGAAATGGAGCCATGGCTACACTCCCTGTTGCTTCAGATATTTGCGGCTGATCGTAGCACTTCCCAGCGCGCTTGGCTTCTGCGTCACGTCAGTCTCGACAATCAGCCAGCCGTCAAAATTCGCCTGCCGCAATAGTTCCAGCACACCCGGCAGATCGACCATGCCTTCGCCAAGCTCGGTAAAGATGCCGTTGTCGGAAAAGGTGCCGTAGTCCCAGCCTGCCGGAACGCCGCGCGCGCGCACCGCGCCATCAATGTCCTTGATGTGCATGGTAGCGATGCGGTTCGCGTATTTTTGGCAGAACGGCACGACATCCACGCCGCCCCACGCCAGGTGGCCGGTATCAAATCCCATCCAAACTACCGAAGGGTCGGTCAGCGCCAGCAGCCGGTCGATCTCGTCGCCAGTTTCGACGACTGTGCCGACATGATTGTGAAAGCTGCTGCGAACGCCTGCACGCTGCGTCCGCGTGGCATATTCGTTCAGCGTGTCACCGAAGCGCGCGAATTCGTCATCGGTCATGCTATCGGCGGGCGTGACATGCCCGGCAGTCTGGCGGCGCGTTTGCCCGCTCTTTGTCACGTAGTTAAAGCCCGACGGCGCGACGTACAGCTCGGTACAGCCCACCTCGCGCGCGAAATTCGCATAACGGTCGGCTTGCTCCAAAATAGCATCGCGCTGGCTTGCATCCCACCAGTCAGCCGAAAAATAACCCGGCGCGGGCTTCAAGCCGTAGCGTGCAAATAACTCCACTGTCTCTTTGGGTGAGCGTTCGCCGCGCGGGTTGGCCGGGGCACCTTCGTACCCTGCCTGCGCGATCTCAGCCAGTATCTGCTCTTCCGGCATTGCGCGACCCCATGTAATCTGTCCACATCCGATTTGCCACGTCATTGCGGCGTTCCTTTCTTGACGGCGCGCTGTTGATAATTGATCAATGGTGACCGCCGTGCTATACTTTGCATGACGCACTGCGTTATGTGCATCACGCCCGTAACGCTGTTATCGTAGATCGTTTTCGACAAAACGTAAAATCAGCACAAGAGGAAAATCATGGTCGAAGATATCGATATCAATGTCAACGAAGCGCCTCAGGAGAGTGAGTCATCCGCGGCATCGCTGTTTGAAGGGCTGCGGCGGCTGACGCTTGCCAGCATCGGTGCGGCGGACATGAAGCGCGAGGAAATCGAGGAGTTTGTGAATAAGCTTGTAGCACGCGGCGAAGTGGCGCAAGAGGATCGTGATCGAACTTCATGCGTGAACTACGCGCCCGCCGCGAGCAGGGGCGTGCCCAGGTTGAGCAAACGCTTGAACGCGGCGTCGAGCAGGTGCTGAACCGCCTGAATATTCCCTCGAAGCGCGACATTGACGAGCTTAGCATCAAGATCGCGCAACTGGCCGCCCGCGTCGAGGAGCTACGTCAGCAGCACTGATGCGCAGCCTACAATGCCGTCCGTTTGCTGCGCCACACGCTGAGCATGCGCGTCGCGTGTGTGACTCGCCGCAATGTGCCGCGTTGTGGTTGGCTCCACAGTAGCATGAGCAGTGGCGGCCCGTAAATCAAGACTGACACCAGTGCGTTCCAGGCGGCGCTGCGCCCGTCCCACCCAAGCGCCGGAAGCAAAAACGAGCCTGCCACATAGCTGAGCAGGGCCGTGCAGCAGAATACTGCTACGGTGCGTATTGCATGCGTGTCTTGCGGGCGCAGCGCCACCACTGCTAACGCCCACAGCAGATACCACGGCTGAAACCATGGACTACACACGAACAAAAACCAGAGCAATAACCAGAGCACATGCTTGATTACATCATTCGGCTGGAACCATGCGCGAAGACTGCTCCAAAAGATGCCCGCTGCAAACAAACTCAGTCCCAGGCTTGCTGCTAGATGCTGAGAGGTTGTTTTGCTCAGTGGTCCGACAAGTAGCGCCTGCAATGCCGCCAGCCATGTCGCGGTAAACAGCGTGCCACGATCACTGAAATTCCGCAAGGTATCCATGCCGACCCAGAAAGGGAAGTAAGCCGCGACCACTAACCCGCCGCACGCCAGCCCGGCCAGCACGACGAAACCGATGCGCGTTCGCCAGGTCGGCAGCCGCCGCAACGTCGCGAGGAGCAGCAGCGGCCCGAAGCAGAACGCGAGGTATTTGATCAGCCCGCCGATCGTGAGCGCCAGCAGCCCCACCAGCGACCAGCCGACGATCTGGCGCGTGGTTGCCGTGTTGTCGCGCGTCCATGCGTATGCCCATAGCGCCAGCACGATCAGCAGCGCCATCCACGCGTCATTGTGCCCAGCCGCCACGCTTTCCCACAACGCCAGCGGGTTCCATAACCACAGGTACAAACCCAGCCAGCGCTGCTCTGGCCTGGCATTCCGCAACGCGAGCCAGAGCGCCCCGCCGCACAGGAGAAATCCTGTCGTCGCCATGGCTTTGTAGGCCAGCATGAGTGGCAGCAGCCCCGCTGCTCCTCTTGTCGACGAACCGGGCGCATCGCCAGCTAGCCTGGCCGTTACCCAACTCATCCATTCCCACACTGGCCCGTAGGCTGTCACTGCGCGCCGCCATGCCACATAGCCAAATAGTTGATCTTTCGCATAATCAAGCGGCACGTTGACAAAGGTGTTAGCGCGGAAGCGCACCAACATGCGCCCGCGAAACAGATAATCGTAGATGTCAATTGACGTTGTGGGGTAAGTCCAGAACAGGATGGCCACAAACAGCACGGGCAGCGCGATGAGCAGAAACCGCAGGCGCGCTGGCATATGTTTGATGAGCAGTGCGCCGAGGCCATAAGCCACAAACAGCAACAGCACACCGCCCGCCAGGATGAGACCGGTGCCGGGGCTTGAGCCGGTCAGCTTGTCGAGATTCTGGATTGGCCGCGCGTAAATAGACAGCAGCGGAAAGCGAAACAGTGCCGCGCTGTACAAGGCGGCGGCGCTGATGCCAAGAACGAGAAGGTACGTGGCCCACGTTTGCCGTTGGGCATGCTGAGCGTCATGTGCGGTTGGCATGGGTGTCGATGTCTTCTTCCTTGTTACCACAGAATGATCTGTTCCACAATTGGTTGCGGCGTGGCGTATTGCCTGCGTAGCAGTAGGATGTCGCGCCCGAAGAAACGCCCGTCGAGCGTTATGAAGTCGCTGGCGCGCTTGAGCGCGCCGCCGAGACCTTTGAGTTGTGTCGGCTCGCGGAAGCGGTGTTCGCGCCGTAGTCGTAGGATGCGCCGCACGCTGATCGGCCCCAGTCCAGGCACGCGCAGCAGTTGCTCCTCGTCGGCGGTATTCAATTCGATAGGAAACTGCTCCGGGTGCTTCAAGGCCCATGCCAACTTCGGGTCAAGGTGCAGCGGCAAGTTACCATCGTCGCCGTACGGCATTTCCTCGGTCGCAAAGCCGTAATGGCGCAGCAGCCAGTCGGCTTCCTTCAGGCGCTGTTCGCGCACGAAGGGCGTTGGCAGTTGGTCGGCCAGCGGCGTGCCAAGCGCCGGGCGGAATGCGCCGAAATACACCCGTCGCAGATCAAGATCGCGATACAGCCACATGGTTGTTAGCAGCAAATCGCGGTCGCTCTCGCCCGCCGCCCCAACGACGAACTGCGTCGCAAGACCGCTTGGCAGCAGCGGCTGGGCGCTATTCTTGCTGGCCCGCTGAAGATCGCGTGCCCACGCAAGCCGCGCAATGACATCGGCGGCCCAATCGCGCTTCGGCGAGATACGCGCCAGGTGTTCTGGCGATGGCGCTTCCAGGTTAATGCTCAGCCGGTTAGCAAACGTAGCGGCACGCTCGACCTCGTGGTGCGGCGTGCCGGGCAGCAACTTGACATGCACGTAGCCTTCATAATTGTGGCGTTTTCGCAGCGCTTCTACGCCGTCGAGCATGCGCCCGGTTGAGGTTTGTACATCACCATCCACGCCAGTCGAGAGAAGCAGGCCTTGCACCGCGCCGCGCTGAAAACGCGGCAGAAAAGCGGCGGCTAGCTCGTCTGGCTCCAGGGTGGCGCGCGGCTTGTCCATGCCGGATCGGAGCGGGCAATACGGGCAGTTCCATTCGCAGCGGCTGCTCATCAGCAGGCGAAAGGTTGGTAATGCTTTACCATCTGGTCCGCTCTCTAGAGCCGTACCGCGCTCCGGCCACGAAGCACTTTTTGGCCTGTAGTGACGACCGGGCTGGCTGTAGCTGTCACATGCATCGAAGCGCGCCGCGGGAGCAAGGATGTCAAGCTTTTCGTCGAGGTTCATGGCGGCTGAATTATACCATGCGCGGGTAGTCCACTATGCGCCAATCTTTTCGCAATAAACATTGCGGAATTGTTACCATTTCGCAATCATTTTCTATTGGATAACGGACTAAGAGGATTGACAAGAAGGTTAAAGAGCGGTATATTCTTAACCGGATTTATACCAAATAGCGTATTTGAGAAAGGAGGGCGCGGTAGCCCGAAGCGGAGCGGAGGAAACCCTATAGTCGAGTCGGAATGTTTCCGAATCTAACTTTAGCGAAGGAAGGGGTTTCCCTATGAAATGGCAGCTCACACAAACCTATTGGAAGGTCGCCGTTATTCTCGGGGCTATCGCGTCGTTCGTCCTGGCCTCAGGGGCCAGCGATAAGTGGTAATAACTGTGCAGCGAGTGCAGCACGTGCTTCCACAAACATAACACTCATACATCTAAGCAAATGCTCGCGCGCTTTTGGATAAATCTCGGCAGGGAAAGGCAACGTCCTCTCCCTGCTTTTTTTGTTAAAAACAAAATGTTTAGGCATATCCTTTTATATTCCTGATCGTTTTATATACAGGAGAGGTTTAGCTCATTGCCTGGCAATAGCAAATAGCATGGCGGTTCTTTACATGCATAGTATAATGTGGAAATGCGTAGTTTCACAGCATAGTAGCACTCTTCTTTTGAGGTTCCAATGAGCAGTCTTCCCCGCTCTGCACAAATATACCTGATCACGCTATGGTCAGCGGCTGCGCTTGCAATAACTGCTGTGCTGCTATACAAGCCGCCGTTTGCTGTGCTGCCACTCATGTCAGTTTCATTACTATTCTTCTGTTTTGCTGATTACTTCGAAGTCAACTTTGTAATACCTAATGGCGACACTGTTATCCTGACTGTCACTGATGCTATCATCGTGTTCATTGTTGGTATTATTGGTGCGCCTGGTATTCTGGTTATCGTGATAGGCACCGCTATTGTTGAGTTGCTACATCATAAACCATGGTACCGCATGTCGTTTAATATTGCTCAACGCTGTCTTACGTATCTCGCGATGGTTGGTATCTTGTCACTCATCGGTACATCCAGTGATCTCATCTTCGTAGGAGCGCGCGGCTTCATTGCGTTCATCGCTGTATCTATGACGAACTACATTCTCAATATATTATTGATGGGTACCATCCTCACGTTGACATCGGACCAGCCTATGCTTCGGGTCTACATGACTACTGCCCGGAAGGCTCATTGGGTCAAGGTCATCATTATGCCACTCGGCGGTCTTCTCGTAGTACTCTGGAAAATCGATCTTTTCCTGTTTGCGATTGGTCTTGTGCCACTCATACTAGCGCAACGAGCGATCCAAGCAATTTCTGGCTGGCAAGAAGAAAGTCAGCGCAGCAAGGCGCTTGCCGTCAGGCTGGAGAATCTGCAGGAGACTGCTACGGCAATGATTGCAGACTTTGAGCCGGAGCCGCTGCTTGAAACTGTAAGTATGCGCCTGGCAACGTTACTGAAGGCTTCGGCAAGCTGGGTGGTCCTGCTCAACAATCCGTCGCCGCGCCTGCTGGCAGCGCACAATGTTCCAGAACTGTTCAAATGGGAGCCGAACGTGCTGATTGCAGAGATGCAAGGGTTCGGTATTCAACAGCTTGATGTGGCAGCACTTCGGCAACTTTTTCCATCTGCGCCGCCGTTATGGCAGGCATTGACGGTCATTCCACTTACATTGGATGATCGCATGCTGGGCGGTATCTGCCTGGCAACAGATCACTCGCTCATGCTGTCCGATGATGACTGCCGTGTGCTACGTGCTTTCGCCGCCCAGACTGCACTGGCGCTGGAGCATGCGCGTTATTTGCCGAAGTGCGTGAGCAGCAGGAAGAACTCGTACGCTCCTCCAAACTCGCAGCGCTCGGCACGTTTTCCGCCGGCATTGCGCATGAGTTCAACAACCTGTTGGCAGCCATCCTCGGCTATGTGCAGCTTGGCCTCACAACTAATGATGTTGCGGAGAAAAATGATGTGCTTGAACATGCGGTGCGGGCCTGTATGCGTGGGCGGAGTATCACCAGCAGCCTGCTGACGTTTGCGCGGCGTGGCACGGTGCAGCGTGAGTTACATGTGGTCAATGCGATTGTGGAGGACACGCTGGTGCTGGTCGAGCGGGATTTGGTGAAGCACAACATTCGCATTCAGCGCAATCTTAACGCAACTCCCTCAATTTACTGCGACCCCGGTCAATTGACACAGGTGGTGCTGAACCTGCTTACGAATGCACGTGATTCCATGCTTGAGATGGACGGCGGAGTTATCACGGTTGACCTTGCACGAATTGGGCAGCAGATCGAATTAGCTGTGCGCGACACCGGCTGTGGCATTTCTGCAGAGATGCTCGATCAGGTATTTCAACCGTTTGTGACTACGAAAGGTGCAATGGGTGGCAGCAAAACGCCCGGTACAGGGCTGGGGCTGTCCATCTCGTACGGTATTGTTGAGAATCACGGGGGGACGATCACGATTGAAAGCATCCTTGGGCAGGGCACCACGGTGCGGCTGCGGCTTCCAGTACCTGCTCAGGCAGCGCAATTAGCAACGATTTACGCGCCTTCTAGGGCGGCAGCATCGCCATGCGTGCTTGCCGTGAACATTGGCTCCGATCTCGTCCGTTTGTTAGAACATCAAGGGTATGCCGTTACAGCAATAGATGATCATGAGGCTGCGCTGCGCTCATATTGCATACAACCAGTTGATCTGGTGATTGTAAACGCGGTGCAGCCTAATGAACAAACCATATCATTTCTCCAGCGCCTGCGCTCGATGGATGCGGCTGTGCAGGTACTAATTATCACGCCGCAGGTGCAACAAGCGGATATGCTGCTTCATGCTGGCGCGACGCAGGTTGTGCAATATACCAATGTGCTTGAAGAACTAGCAACCATGATCCGCAAGAGTTTCTCTCCGGCGCTCCAGCAGGTTGCATGAGGCTACTGTGCGGTGCATAGGTACTCAATGTATGCCGGTAGCAGGTCAATGTGTTCCAGTTCAACATAGCCATTATGCCCTTCAGGCTGCGTTATCGTCTCATGCTCCCATGTAATATGGTAGGGAATGTGAACCGCCTTGCCGCCAATCTCAACCACCGGCAGAACGTCAGACCGTACTGAATTTCCAACCATGATAAATTGTTCTGGCATGATACGGTGCCTGGCAAGCAGCGCTTGATAGACCTCGGGGGTTTTGTCGCGCACGATTTCGATGTGTGTGAAATGCTCAGCCAGACCCGATTGTGCAATTTTGCTTTCCTGATCAAACAGATCGCCCTTGGTGATCAGCATGAGCGCATAGGTTTGTGCCAGCGCCGACACTACATCGGCAGCTTGATCAATCAGTTGCACTGGTGCGCGTAACATCTCTTTGGCAAAATCAATGATCTGCTGAATATCGCGTGCGGCAACCTGTCCGTTCGTCACCTCGATGGCTGTCTCAATCATCGAAAGTGTAAAGCCTTTGATGCCGTAACCAAAGTAATCGAGGTTACGTATTTCAGTTTCAAATAATTCCTGCCCGGTCCATGCATCTTGGAGGTATGGCTCCAGCAGTTGCTGAAATCTGTTTTGTGTTAATGAGAACAGTGTTTCATTGTGCCAGAGCGTGTCGTCGGCATCAAATCCAATCACAAGATTGCACATCATTCCAACCTTACGCATAGTGTTCCAGAAATGCCGCTACTTCGGCGCGGGTGGGCGGGTTCGCGCCAGCTTTTTGTACGTTGAGCGCCGCCGTGGCCGATGCAAAGCGCAGCACCTCGCGGATCGCATCGGCGGATAATGCCATGAGCGCCGCGCGTGTCAGCGCGTCACGCTCCGCCAGAGCGGCCAGCAGCCCGCTGTTGAATGCGTCGCCTGCGCCTACGGTGTCGGCAACGGTGACGCTGAATCCCGATACCTCGAATACTTCCGTCGAGCCGTCTGTCGCACGCAACGCCATCGCGCCATGCGCGCCGCGCGTCACTACCACCAGCGCTGCACCGCGTGCTACGACTTCCTGCGCAGCCTTGTCGAGCGGGTTGCCAGGCATGAGCCAATCGAGATCGACCGCGCTGATCTTGACGAGATCGGCCATGCCAAATAGTTTATCCAGCAGCACACGATAGCTGGTGCTATCCTCAATCAGAGCCGGGCGTATGTTGGGGTCGAATGCAATCAAGGCTTGATCATGCATGCGCTCCACTGCCGCCAAAATTGTGTCGGGTGTGCTGCCGCGCAGCAGGCTGATACCGCCAATCTGTAACACGCGCGTCTGCTCGAATAGTTCAGGCGGCAGATCGTCAACCGTCAGCAGCGTGTCAGCCGCACCCTCGCCATAGAACGTGAACGCCGGCTCGTTGTTTTCGATCGCGACAAACGCCAGCGTGGAAAGCGCCGGATCGCTGATCAGGAAGCGCGTGTTGATGTGTTCGGCCTCAAGATAATGGCGCAAGAAGCGTCCGAAATAATCAGTAGACACCTTGCTGACAAACGCAGTCGGCTGGCCAAGCCGCGCCAGCCCAACGGCGACGTTCATCGGTGCGCCGCCGGGGAACATGCGAAAGCCGACGGTTTCGGCCATGTTCTTGGATTGGGAAAAAGTCGATTAAAATTTCACCCATGCAGGTTAAAAACTGCGCCATCGAAGCTCTCCTTGGCTGATTGCTGCCGTCAATATCGATTGTAGCGTACCTTGCACGGCGGGTCAATGCATTGCGTAATCAGTGGACTGACTGATGCTATAATGAGCGCGGAAGTGTCAGTGGAATTTGAAAAGAGGATTTATATGACAACACTACAGTATCAAGTGCCGGAAGGCGATGTGATTACGATTTAAAATGGTGAACTGCGCGTACCCGATCAGCCAATTATCCCGTTTGTAGAAGGCGATGGCACCGGGCCGGATATTTGGCGGGCGAGCGTGCGCGTGTTCGACGCGGCGGTCGAGAAGGCCTACGGCGGCAAGCGCAAGATTGCCTGGATGGAAGTGCTGGCGGGCGAGAAAGCTTACAATCAGGCCGGCAACTGGCTGCCCGATGAAACGGTCGCCGCGTTTCAGAAGTACCTTGTCGGCATCAAAGGCCCGCTGACCACGCCGGTTGGCGGCGGCATCCGTTCGCTAAACGTCGCGCTGCGCCAGATGCTCGACCTGTATGTGTGCCTGCGGCCGGTGCGCTACTTCACGGGCGTGCCGTCGCCGGTCAAGAAGCCCGAGGAAGTGGACATGGTGATCTTCCGTGAGAACACGGAAGATATCTATGCAGGCATTGACTTTCAGGCGGGCAGCCGAGGCGGCGCTGAATCTGCTTAATTTCATCAAAGAGCACTTGCCGAAGGAGTTCAAGAAGATTCGCTTCGGCGCGGATGACATCGATCAGTTGGCATCGGCATCAAGCCGGTGTCGCGGCCCGGCACCGAGCGGCTGGTGCGCGCGGCGATTCAGTACGCGCTCGATCATGAGCGCAAGAGCGTGACGCTTGTCCACAAGGGCAACATCATGAAGTACACCGAGGGCGCGTTCCGCGACTGGGGCTACGAACTTGCGAAGAGCGAGTTCGGCGCGCAGTCGAGATCGACGGCGGCCCATGGTGCAAGCTGCCGAACGGCATTGTGATCAAGGACGCGATTGCCGACATCACGCTGCAGCAGGTGCTGACGCGCCCGGATGATTTCGATGTGATCGCCACGCTGAACCTGAACGGCGACTACCTCAGCGATGCGCTTGGCGGCGCAGGTCGGCGGCATCGGCATCGCGCCGGGCGGCAACATCAACTATGTGACCGGCCACGCGATCTTCGAGGCGACGCACGGCACCGCGCCGAAGTACGCCAACCAGGACAAGGTCAATCCAGGTCCAGCGTGATCCTGCAGCGGTGACATGATGCTGCGCTACCTGGGCTGGCATGAGGCCGCCGACATGATAATCGCCTCAATCGAGAAGACGATCGCCAGCAAGGTCGTGACGTATGACTTCGCCCGCCTGATGACCGGCGCGACCGAGGTCAAGACGTCGGAGTTTGCTGACGCGCTCATTTCCAATATGGCGTGACGATGAGAGCGGGAGACAAGGGGACAGGATGACACTTACATTGTGTTTCATTGCCATGCTGAACGAAGTGAAGCATCTCGTTGCGGAGTCAATGAGACCCTTCACTTCGTTCAGGGTGACAGGGTTTTCTCATTGTCATCCTGTCATCTTGTCACCTCATCATCGGGTCACCTTGTCACCCCATCACCCGATCAACCCAGAAGCTGATAGCCCGGCAGTGTGAGAAACTCGATGAACGTGTCGGAGGTCGAGAGTTGATCGAATAGCTCGGTCGCCACGTCGTATTTGCCCGCGTTGTAGCGCTGCTCGCCGATTGCATCTTTGATCTTGCTCAGCTCCTCGCCGGTCAACTGGCGTACCATCGTGACTGACACCTTGCGCCCGTCGTCGAGCACGCCTTGCGGGTTGTGGATCCACTGCCAGACCTGCGAGCGCGAGATTTCAGCCGTCGCGGCGTCCTCCATCAGGTTAAAGATCGGCACCGCGCCCTGTCCGCGCAGCCATGCCTCCATGTACTGAATCGCCACGCTGATGTTCATGCGCAAGCCCTGCTCGGTGATCGGCCCTTCGGCAAACTGCAGTAGATCAGCAGCGGAAATGTTGACATCTTCGCGCTTGCGGTCAATCTGGTTTGGCTGTGGCATGATGCGGTCGAACACCTCTTTTGCGACCGGCACCAGACCAGGATGGGCGACCCATGTGCCGTCATGGCCGTTGGCAGCCTCGCGCTCCTTGTCGGCCCGCACCTGTGCGAAGGCGCGCTCGTTGGCTTCCGGGTCGTTGCGCACCGGGATAAAGGCCGACATGCCGCCGATCGCGTGGATGTTGCGGCGATGGCAGGTCTTGATCGCCAGCAGCGAGTACGAGCGCATGAAGTGCGTGGTCATGGTCACCAGCGCGCGGTCGGGCAGGATGAAGTCAGGCTTGTTGCGGAATTTCTTGATGCAGCTAAAGATGTAATCCCAGCGCCCGCAATTGAGTCCGCCTGAATGGTCACGCAGTTCATACAGAATCTCATCCATCTCGAATGCGGCCAGGATGGTTTCGATCAGCACGGTGGCGCGAACAGATCCTTGCGGCACACCAAGTTCTTTTTGCGCCATGACGAACACGTCGTTCCACAGCCGCGCCTCCACATGGCTTTCCAATTTCGGCAAATAGAAATATGGGCCGGAACCATTCGCCAGCAAGTTCTTGGCGTTGTGGAAAAAGTACAGGCCGAAGTCGAGCAATGATCCGGAGAGCGGCTGCCCGTCCACGGTGATGTGCTTCTCATTCAGGTGCCAGCCGCGCGGACGCACCAGTAGCACCGCCGTTTCGTCGTTCAATTGGTACTGCCGCCCGTCTGGATTGCTGAAGCTAATCGTGCGGTTCACGGCATCGCGCAGGTTGATCTGGCCCTGGATAGTGTTTTCCCAGTTAGGCGTATGCGCATCCTCAAGGTCGGCCATGTAGATTGTTGCGCCAGAATTGAGCGCGTTAATGACCATCTTGCGGTCGGAGGCCGGACCAGTGATCTCCACCCTGCGGTCTTGCAGATCGTCAGGAATTGCGGCAACCGTCCAGTCGGCGGCGCGCACGTCTTTCGTTTCTGCAAGGAAGTCCGGCATGTCGCCATTGTCAATGGCCTGCTGGCGCCTGGCGCGCCGCTGGAGCAAATCCTGGCGCGTCTGATCAAACGCGCGGTGCAGCTTGGCGACGAACTGCAAAGCCTCTGGTGTCAGAATTTCTGCGAACTCAGACGATACATCACCCGAAACAGTCACGCCATTGGGATAGCGAGCGCTTGCGTTGCTCATGGAATTACCTTTCTGTTTACGACATACGTGCGGGCAACAGTTGATGTACTGCACTGACGCTGCTTTGACATTGTAGCAGTTTCATTACAGTCTTGACATACAATCGAACATGTTTGTGGTGCCATTCTCCCTTGTATATTACCATCTTTTGCATGTGCTTTTTCCAAGTTGCGTGCAATGTATTATAAAAATGCAGTTACAACGCGGTGTTTGACAAGGTGATTGCAATGGGCTATACTTCACAGCAGTCGGGGCGTGGCGCAGTCTGGTAGCGCACAGCGTTTGGGACGCTGGGGTCGTGGGTTCGAATCCCTCCGCCCCGACCACAACTTCATAACCCACATTTCCCTTCATTCGCGGCACATAAATTGCGAGCGATGGAAGAGCATTAGACAATGTTTGTTTGATGCATCCATGTATCAAAATCGTTCGTAATATAGAGTGAAGGGGTATTCCTGCATGTCGCAAAAAACTCGTTGACAAATTGTATAGCGCAAAGTATACTCAGCGAGTAGCTGCAGTATCGTGTCGCACCTTCGATGAACTACCTGCGGCGTGCTTGACCCAGCTTGTTGAGCACAACATGACTCAACACTATCGAGGGCGCGGCTCTTCCTGAATGGGAGGGCCGCGCTACGTCTCTTTAGGAGGGGCAAGGATGAAGGAATTGATGAACGAGCGCAACGCCTGGGCTATGGAGCGCCAAGACCCGAACGAGGTTGAGGAGCCAACCATGAACATGTTGCCTGAAGATACAGAAGAAAATGAAGCTGACGAGCTTGTGCCGACTACATTGCAGGCGCAGCTGGCGCAAGAGCCGACCATGGACTCGGTCCAGCATTACTTGCAAGAGATCGGTCGTGTCTCGCTGCTGAATGCTGCCGAGGAGGTTGAGCTTGCCGAGCGGATCGAGCGTGGCAAGGCGGCCGCCAAGCGTTTGCAGGCGGGTGAGGAGATCGCGAACCCGCAGCTCCGGCGCGCGCTGCTGCTCGATGTGCAGAGCGGTGAGGATGCGCGGCGGCACCTGATTCAGGCTAATTTGCGTCTGGTGGTGAGCATCGCCAAGAAGTACATCGGGCGCGGCCTGTCGTTGCTGGATCTCATTCAGGAGGGCAACATTGGCCTGATGCGCGCGGTGGAGAAGTTCGATTACCACAAGGGCAATCGCTTCTCGACCTACGCGACCTGGTGGATTCGGCAGGCTGTCACGCGGGCAATCGCGGAGCAGGGCCGCACCATCCGTTTGCCGGTCCATATGAGTGAGTCGGTTGGGCAGGTCAAGCGCGCGGCTGAGCGGCTGTCGCAGGCGTTGGAGCGCCAGCCAACGGCGGAAGAGATTGCTACTGCGCTAGGGCAGTCGATTGATCGAATCGAGCGCGTGCTTGAGGCGTCGCGACGTCCGATCTCGCTTGAAACACCGGTCGGTGAGGATGGCGAGCATACACTGGGCGACTTTTTGCAGGACGATGATGCGACGACTCCGGGTGAGTTCGCATCGCGCCAGTTGCTGCGGCGTGATCTGGCAACCGCGCTTGATCACCTGAGCGAGCGCGAGCGCCGGATCATTGATCTGCGCTATGGGTTGGTCGATGGCCAGCGTCGCACATTGGAAGAGGTCGGCAAGGTGCTCGGCATGACGCGCGAGCGCGCGCGCCAGATCGAGGCCGAGGCGCTACGTCGTCTGCGCATGCCTGAAGTCGGCCAGCACCTGCGCGATTATCTTGAGTGATACGTACGACCTGCTGTACATAACCGGAAGCAAAGCGCGGAGCCAATACATGGCTCCGCGCTTTGCTATGACGTTTTTTTCATTTTCTTGTTCGTTGATGTACATCACACGTTTATCTTGGCAGATTATGATACTCATATACATGTACATGGAAAGTATCAGTAGGATGAACAGCTATGACAACGAACACGACACTCCAACATGGCCCGCAACCAAAAGCACCGCGCTGGATCACCACTGCGTCAGGACTGCGCGCATGGAACGAAATCGAAGCATGGCGGCGCATGGCGACCAACGCGATGAGCGTGCAAGACCGCCGGCAATTGCTCGCTGAGGCAGAGCAGTTGCTCACGCAACAAATCTAAATGTTTGGGCAACAAAAAGCTCTGGCGTGACATGACGCCGGAGCTTTGGGTTTGCATGCGCGTGCCTGGAGCAGCATTACTGCTGGTTGGCTGGCACGGTTTTGTCGAGCGCGCGCATCGTAATACCCGCGAAACTGCTTGATCTTGCCATCCTCATTAAATACCAGCAGCGTTACACCATCGTATTCGACTGACTCGCCGTTCAGAACAGTCCAGCGGCTTCTTCATTTGTAGTCACCTGAACAAAATTTGAATAAATATCTTTGAACGTTCGGCGGTATTCCGTCCGGAAAGCATGCGCACCGCCCTGTCCGCGATGCTCCTTGCCGGCGAGTTTGAGCGCCGCGTTGGTTCGCTGCGCATCACCGCTGTACAATGCCACTAGACCCTCCACAGCCTTCTCATGCCCTTGCTCAAGCGCATGCAGTGCGCTGATAAACTGCTGAGCAAGTGTGTTCGCTTGCTTTGCATCCATTGGGTCAGCTTTCCTTTCTAGCATTTCATGGCAAATGAGCCCATGCTATGCCGTGGCACGTCTGTGCAAACCGAAACGATATGCAGTACGTATTCAATATTTGGTAACAGTAGCGCTTAGTGTATGTTGTACAATACACCAAGATATGTTGGTACGTTTTGTGACAATACCAACAACAAGAAGCAAAGGAATACGACAACTACCATGCATATTGCGATGATCAGTGCTCACAGTAGTCCGCTCGCAGCGTTGGGCGGCAAAGAAGCTGGGGGCATTAATGTGTACATCCGTGAGTTGAGTCGCGAGCTTGGCCGGCGCGGCAATCATGTCGATATCTTTACGCGAACACAAGATCCAGACGTGCCGCTGATGGTGGCGCTTGGGCGCAATGTGCGGGTAGTACATATGCGGGCTGGGCCGCCTGCACCGTATGACAAGAATTGGCTGCTCGATCATCTGCCGGAGTTCGTCAACCATGTGCGCTGCTTTGCCGATGGCGAGGATCTGAGTTACGATATGATCCACAGCCATTATTGGCTGTCGGGCCAGGCGGCGATTGCATTGCGACGTGCCTGGGGCGTGCCAATGGTTCACATGTTTCACACGCTTGGCGCGTTGAAAAATCGCGTAGCCCGTAGCGCCGAAGAGCGGGAAACACAGCAGCGCGTGGAAGTCGAGCGACACGTGGCTGCCAAGGCCGATGCGCTCGTCGCCGCCACGCCGCTCGACCGGGCTGACCTGGTGTGGCACTGTGGCGCTGACCCACAGCGCATCGATGTAATTCCGTGTGGTGTGGACGTGCGGCGCTTCGCTGTGCGCGACATGGCAGCGGCACGCGCGGCGCTCGATCTGCCGCCGTTGCCATACCGCCTTATGTTGCTGGTCGGGCGTATTGAACCGCTCAAGGGCATCGACGCGTTGATCGAGTCGGTGGCCCTGCTCCGCGAGCGCCATCCCGAATGGCATGAATTCCTTCAAGCGTTGGTGGTCGGCGGCGCGGGTGAGGGAGAGCGGAGCCGCTGGAATGCCGAGCAGAAACGGTTGCATGCATTGCGCGTGAAGCTCGGTGTGGAGCACAATGTACGTTTTCTGGGCGCGCAGTCTCAGGATCGACTGCCGCTATTCTATGCTGCATCTGATATTGTTACCATGCCGTCGCACTACGAATTGTTTGGCATGGCGGCGCTGGAAGGGCTGGCATGCGGTCGTCCGGTTGTTGCGACGAACGCAGGTGGCCCGGCCTACATTGTGCAGGATGGCGTGAGCGGCCTGCTGACTCCGCCGGACAATCCATCTGCGTTAGCTGAACGGTTAGAGCAGTTATTCGCGAATGACGCGCTGCGGGCAAGCATGGGCATGGCAGCGCGCGAGCAGGCGGTGCGATTTAGCTGGCCGATGATTGCCGACGAGATTGCACAAGTGTATTGCCGAGTCGTTGGACAGCAGAAGTGCCGGGCAGCGGGGTAGTAGTAGGGCGAAGCATTTTTCGAAAATGCTTCGCCCTACGTTTTATAACAACTCCGCCATCAACTCAGCGCACGTCAACACCGCTGGTATCCACTCGTCTCCACCGTCCTCGGCGCTCCAGCATGCCGAAAGTACGGCGTTCACGACGCTCCACGCCACCACGCGCTGGCGATCGAAGTTCAGTTGTTCAGATAAAACGTCGATGCGGCGGGCCAGCGCGCGTCCCGGCTGCGGCATCTGCAACAGTTTTGGCATGGGGTTGTGCAGCAGCGCGCCGACTTCGTACTCCGGCTCGCCGACGACGCCTTTCGGGTCAATCGCGAGCCAGGGCTGCCGCGTGGCCTGCAGGATGTTGTCGTGGTGCAGGTCGCCATGAAGCAGCACCTCACCGGTCGGTGCGTCGAGGAGATCGCGCAGAAGTTGCTGCGCCATGTCTACCAGCCGCTCAGACAGCGGGCCGGTGCCGCCGTCGAACATGTCGCGAATATCGCGCAGCGCCCGCGTCCAGCGATCGAGAGTCGGGAATGGATGATCGTGCGGCACCGGACGCCACAACTGGCGCATGACGCCCGCCGCAATCACGGTCGCCTGCTCGTCATCGTCCATGTTGACCAGCGTTGTGCCCGGCTGGAGTCGTTCCAATAGTAGTGCGCCTTGAGCAGCATCGTGCTCCAGTAAGCGCGCGATGCCGTGGCCATCGTATAGCCGCAGCGCCTCGATCTCGCTCATGAGTTCCGGGTGGGGCACGCCGAGCTTCAAGACCGCTTCGCTGCCGTCGGCGCGGATGGCGGGCGCGGCGTAGTTGTACGACAGGTTCGGGAATGGCTGTAGCGCCGTTAGTGACCAGCGCTGCTCGCATGCGGAAATGAGCGTGGATAATTTCTGAAGCCACGCCTCGCCGTTATCGAAAACAGTCGTTACTGTGCGAACAAATTCTACGGGAAGTGGGTTGGTCATTGTGTCTTCTTACGCATCTGTGCGGTGGCACCCGGTGCGCTATAGCCGGCTGGTTGGATGATTCGTTTGGTGGCTCGCCGTAGAGCGCCACCTGCTACACGTAACTGCGGTACACTGGCTCGTACATGTGCGATCTGATATGCGACAGGTGATCGTCGGGCTGGGGCTGGGTGGCTAACCCCTGATGATAAGCGACATCTGCCACAGCAGCGGCGATCGCTACCGATACGTCTCTGATCTGTTCCAGCGGCGGATACATGCTTCCATGCGCCACGTCATCTGCCGACACCTGTTCCGCTAGCGCTTTGGCGGCTGCCAGAAACATTTCGTCGGTAACACGGGTGATGCCGTACGCGACGATTCCGAGTCCGACGCCTGGGAAAATGTAGGCGTTGTTGCCCTGGCCGGGAATGATCATCGCATCGTTGACGAGCAGCGGCGCGGACGGGCTTCCAGACGCAAAGATGACTTGCCCATTTGTCCATGCATATGCTTCTTCTGCAGTACACTCCTGCTTCGACGTGGGATTGGACATGGCAAAAACAATTGGGCGCGCGTTCAAGCGGGCCATCGCCTGCAACACTGGCCGGGTAAACATCCCATGCTGCCCGGCGACACCAATGATCGCAGTCGGGTGCAACGCTTCGACCGCCGAGAGCAGATCGGGAAGGAACGGATAATCATGGGCATAGGGCCGCTTATAGTCGCTGAGATCGGTGCGGCTACGTACTACTAGCCCTTTTGAGTCCACAAACCAGCAGCGCTGCCGGGCAGCGTCCCTGGAGAGGCCGTCTTCCACCATTGCGGCTACGATCATGTCGCCAATACCGAGGGCGGCTTCGCCTGCACCAAGGAAGACGATCGTTTGATCGGTCAGCCGCTGGCCCGTGGCGCGTAGCGCAGCGTAGACACCTGCCAGTGCGACTGCTCCTGTGCCCTGAATGTCATCATCGAACAAGCACAGCCGGTCGCGGTAGTCACGGAGCAGGCGAAATGCATTCGCATTCCCGAAATCTTCCAGTTGCACCAACGCATGCGGGAAGCGTGCCTCCACCGCAGTAACAAATTCCTCGAAGAGTTCGTCATACGCATCTCCACGTATGCGACGTTGTGGCAGGCCGATATACAGGGGATCGTGGAGCAACTCCTCGTTATTGGTGCCCACGTCAAGGGTGACAGGGAGGCACAGCGATGGATGAATGCCCGCGCAGGCGGTGTATAGCGCCAGCTTGCCGACTGGAATGCCCATCCCATCTGCTCCTAGATCGCCCAGTCCCAGGATGCGCTCGCCGTCCGTGACCACGATAATTCGTACATCGTCGGACGGCCAGTTTTGGAGAATCTGTGGGATGCGCCCGCGATCATGTGCCGAGATGAACAGGCCGCGCGACCGGCGAAAAAGATGCCCATACTCCAGACATGCCTGTCCCACGGTCGGCGTGTAGATGATCGGCATTAACTCGGCGAGATGATCCAGGAGGACGCGATAGAACAGTGTCTCGTTGCGATCGAGCAGCCCTATCATGAAAATATACTTTTCGAGATCGTTTGGTTTACGGCGCAGGTTTCCCAAGACCCGCAGTATTTGCTGATCCAAGGTAAACACGCGGGGCGGGAGCAAGCCGCGCAAGCCAAGCGCATCGCGTTCTGCCTCTGAAAAGGCGGTTCCCTTGTTCAGAGTTGGCGTGTGATGTAAAGCCACGCCTTCGGGATGTGTGGATGAACGAGTCATGATAGGTACACCTTTCCTCTAGAAGACATAAACATTGGACTTGGCCGGTGTATGAAGCATGGGATCTCTGCAGTTGAGGCCAAGCAACATCTCGACTTATTTTTCCATGCCAGGAGTATATGATGCTTGTCAAGCGTACGGAAACAACGAGAGGATATGGGCGAGGACTCTGCCGAACGGCCAGCGTTCAGCCGCGCCGCCTCGATAGATCAGTACCAGTGCAAGCACAAAACCAGCCTTCAAAATCGCACCGATCTTGATCGACGCGCAGCGGCGTCGGCTGGAACCGGTGTTAGTCGGCAGCTTGAATATGGCGTTACGATGCGGTATTATCACTCTTTGAGACAAGAAATGCCATTTCGCAGTGCTCAAGAACCTTCTCAGCTTGATCGGCAAGTTCTACGATTTTAGGCCAATTTCCTGTTATTATATCTTGTGAGTGAGCTAAGTTGTTTCTGAGTGTTTCCAAATCTTCCAGAAATCGGCTCCCTGACCTCTTTGAGTCGAAGCCAACCATCTCTCGAAGCTCGTGGTTATCAACTATGATCTCCCTCTTGTCGCAAAGTTGTAGACAATCAGCCAAATCTATAGCCCCATTTCTTTTCTTCCTTTGATTGAATAATTTATCCGCTTCTTCCAGTCTTTTAGGGTGTATCTTTTCTTTCCATTCTGCATTTGGATAGAAATCGCGAATTAACCTCAGTAGCTGCATCTCAATTAGTGATATTAAACCGAAAAGCCACATTCTGATAGGTGATTTCTGTAAATCTCCGCGAGTTATAATACCTGCAACTTGGCCTACAGAGATAACAAAGACTTTTGAGGTGTCTTTAAGTGCTCTGAATACGCTAATGAGCGAAGTATCTGCGCTCATTAAATTTTTCTGCGTGAATTCTATGATGTGATCGCCTATAGTTCCTTCAAGTAGGTCGATCCGTTTGACATAACCAACAGGCAATCCTTGTCGGCGAGCACCCACTACATCATAGTCCCTTTTCTCCATGAATAAACGAACGGTGGAGCAGGAAAGCTCAGTGTCAAAAGAAACAAGGGGTTCCGCGACGTGTTGAGCAGTTATGCTCTTTTCAAAGAGTTGCCTCAAGTCGCGTGAGGTGGATTTGAGATGTTTCATTTCTGCCTCTCTCTCTATCATCGAACAGCGGCGTTGTGTCCAAGACAAGGCTTCTATGGCTGCCGCCGAATATGTAATTCTACCGCATCTGCAGCATAACATCCCAAATACGCATATTATGCCGCGCACTTGCGGCGCTATGGTGGGAAACCGCTCACGCCTCGCTCGTCGGCGCGCTCGACGGAAACTGCGGTGGCTCCTTGCGCATGCGCGTCTCCGCGGCTGACTTGAGATGGATGGCATGTTGTGGGGCGGTGGCAAGCTGCATAGCAACCGCCTGCGCCTTGTCGCGCAACTGGTCGTCTGGCCGCAGAGGCCGAGCGGATCAGGCTATCAGCCTCTGCGCTGCTCATCAATTCGCCAGTCAGGAGGTAGTATTTCGCCTTGACCATGCCGCGTGGTAGTGGCCACACATTTGGCTTGCTGTTATGCGGGATATTGTAAACCAGGTCGCGCGCTTCATCCAGAATGCGGGTGATCTCATTGTAGTTGCGGCGTGCCCCCGTGGCACGCACATGGGTCTCGGGCAATAGTCTTCCAAACTTCTCTTATTCTGGCGAACTTTCCACCATGTTATTCTGACCATCGCTTGCAGGCATCGCGGGTGAGGCGATCTTTTCAGGAATCGTTATTGCCCGTTCGACGCTCTGCAACAGATCATCTATTTGAAACGGCTTGAGTACCAAGCAAACGCCTTGTGACTGCAAGTACCCCTCGGTTTCGCGTACGCTATTCGTCGCCGCAGTACACAGTACAATCGGAATGTGCGCGGTGCTGTGTCGCATCCGTAGCTTCTGCATCAGTTGCCACCCAGTTGCCTCGCCACCAAACATCAGATCAAGAATAATAACATCAGGGTTGACACGTTCGATTTCAGCCATGTCGCGAATGGCATACGAGTACATGTATACTTCATAGCCTTCTTCGCTGAGAATTTCGTCGAACAAATCCAGAATTTCCTGGGTGTCGTTGATAACGAGAACTCGTTTCACAGTGGAGCGCTCCTACGATGTGTGACATCCGCGCGATATAACGCACAGAAAAGCAACACAGATTACATGGACAGTTTGACTGAGCCGCTATAGTATAGCATGAACGTTGCTGTTCACCGCTTCCCGTACCAGGTGCATCGGCTTGGGCGCGTCACAAAACCTCGCCGACGCGCCCAACCACAAATTTCAGGTAACGGCCTTCGGGAAAATACGCTGGAACAGGGTGATCGAGCGGCTGCCCGGCCTCGTGGATAATTTGCATACGGCGGTCGGCACTTGCGCCCGCTGCGGCAAGCGCTTCCTTGAACGCTTCTGGGCCGACCTGGCTGGTGCAGCTTGCCGTTGCCAGCAGACCACCCGGTTTCACAGAGCGCATGGCCAGCGCGTTGAGCCTGGCGTAGGCGCGTTGGGCGGCAAAGCGACTCTGCTTGTTCTTAGCGAAGCTCGGCGGGTCGAGGATGACAAGGTCGAAGCGGCGACCTTGCTCGACGTAGGCATTGAGCAGCACAAAGCTGTCTTCGGTTACGAAGCTATGCCGCGCGGCATCGAGGTCGTTAAGCGCAATGTTGGCGTCGGCGGCTTCGGCCAGCCCCTTGCCAATGTCGTTGCTTACGACGCTCTGCGCGCCGCCGCGCAGGGCATACAGCGAGAACGCGCCCGTGTAGGCGAAGCAGTTCAGCACGGTGCGACCAGCGCTGATACCTTCGACGTAGCGGCGATTCTCACGATGATCGAGGAACAGCCCAGTCTTTTGGCCGCCTTGCAGATCGGCAAGGAAGCGTAGGCCATGCTCGGTCACAACAAGGTCATCGGGCGGAGCAACGCCGCGCAAAACGGGACGGTCGAACGATCTGGAATGCTCGGTTCTCGGCGCCTGGAATTCATCCTCCGATGCGCGGCGCTTGAGCACCAACCCGCGTAGCGGCGCAACCGCTTGCAGCGCTTCGGGCAGCCAATCGAGCAGAGCGCCTGCGTCTGTGTAGGTCTGCACCACGGCGAACTCATCGTAGCGGTCCACGGTGATGCCCGGCAGTCCATCGCCTTCGCCGAACAGCCAGCGGAAGGCCGTGCAGCCCGCCGCCCGCAACGGCGCACGCAGCGCCCATGCCGCCGCCACCCGCTCGCGGAGCCAGCGCGCGTCCGGCTGCTGCTGCTCTGAGAAGATTCTGATCGCAATTGGGCTTGTGTTATCCCACAAGCCGTAGCCGCTCCAGTTGCCGCAACGCACCCGCACCCACGCGCCGGACGGCAGGCGCACATGCTCAGGTACATGGTCGCGGTATACCCACGGATGGCCTTGTTGGAGACGCTCTTTGAGCGAGGATGGCAATGTGATGTCGCGAAGTTTTGGCATGCGGCCATTGTACCACGCGGTTCGTGAGCGAATGAGCGGATGAGCGCAGAACGTAGATCATCTGCTCTACGCTCTACGGTTTACGCTCTTCGTTCGTCTTCATCTTTCTGTTTTGTTGCTGGCCCATTTTGGCACGGGCGCTTCAATCGTAAGCAGTTCATTCGTGCGTGGGTGAGGCAGTTGCAGTCGGGCGGCATGGAGAAGATGGTGGCATACCGGCATGCCGCGCCATGTCGTGGGACCGCCATACTTCGCATCGCCGACGAGTGGGTGGCCGACGTATGCGGCATGGAGCCGAATCTGGTGCGTTCGGCCAGTTTGGGGGAAAGCTTGAAGCAGTGCTGCGCCATCGAGCCGCTGCGCAACGACGAAGCGCGTTGCCATGTACTTGACGACGCTGCCGTACAGCAGCATCTGCCCGACATGCTCAAGCGGGTAGGCATGAAAATGGCCGTTGATCGTGCGGCCATGTCCAGTCTCAACAATCCATTCGTCGGCTTCGGGGACGCCAGCGCACATGCACAGGTAGGTTTTGTGTGCCTGCTTGTCGGCAAAGCTGTGCTGGAGTTTGGCATTCACCGCCGGATTTTTAGAGAAGAGCAGCACACCGCTAGTGTCGCGGTCGAGCCGATGCGCCGCATGAATCTGCGGCGTTGTGCCGTCTCGCTTGGTGAGAAAACATTCCAGGGCAATCTGAATGTTGCCTGCGATATCCCACGGCGTCATGCCGGTGTACACGCCTGCTGGCTTGTTGAGTGCCAGCAGGTCGGCGTCCTCGTATACGATCCACGCCGGGTCGAATGCGATGTCATGGTACACGCCGCCGGGCGGGGTGTGAATGGTCACATGCGCGCCAGCTTCGGCGGGCATGCTGCCGTCAACGCCGCGCGCTTTTTCTACCCACAGGCCACCCCGCTCGATCAGCAGCGCGGCGTCAGCATGGTTGCCAACGGCGCGCTCCACGATAGCAACGAGCGGACGACCAACGTCCGCTGTTTCGATGTGCAGATGAATTGGGGCGCTATCCAGCATGATACATAGAAATCGCCTTGCGCTCATTCGGCTTTGGGCTTGTCCGCTTCCTCGATTGGCGCGGCAGCTTCGGCAGGCTCCTGATCGCGCACCAGCCGCATCACACGGAAAGCTTCTGCATATGGCACATCGCCCTGCTTGCCAGTCTCTGCCGCCCAGTCGCGTATCCACTGGCCGTCGCCGGGATCGACCTGGCTTTTGTGGCAGCGCAGCGCCTCGATTTTTTGATCCAATGTGCTGGAAATATCGATGTACATGGTCGGCTGTGTGGAGCCAGAAATGTACAGCTCCTTGACCTTATGCGGCTCGTACCCTTCCGCAAGCAATTCGGGGAAGATCGGGCGCGTCTCGGAGCTAGGGAACACGGCGTACACCGCCGCTTCGGCTGCCGCACGATGGTCGGGATGGTTGATGTAATCGTCGCCGTACAGCACAGCGGTCGGGTCGCCGCACACGACGCGGTCGGGCTTTAGCTTGCGGATGAGCCGGGTCAGTTCGCGGCGCAACTCGATCGTTGGCTGAAGCGTGCCGTCACGGTAGCCCAGGAACAGCACCTCTTTCACGCCGAGCTTGGCGGCGGCGCAGCGCTCCTCAGCCTCGCGCGTTTTGACCAGCGCCGCAAGGTCTTCGCCGGGCGTGTTGCTGCCGGACGAGCCGTCAGTGATCATGCAGTAGTACACTTCTGCGCCTTCGGTGGCCCAGCGCGCCACGCTGCCGCCAATGCTAAATTCCGGATCGTCTGGATGCGCAAAGATACACAAAATGCGCATCGGTTGTGTTGTTTGATTTGTCATGGCTCTTTCGTTCTTGAATGGAAATATTCCGCTATGTTGCTGCCCTCAAACACAATTTTCACATGCAGTGTACCGCATGCCACTTGCTTTTGTCGAACAGTTCATGCGCGCTTGTACTGTTTCCACAATGTATTATGCGAGCCAATGCGGAAACTGCTTTCTTTGCTCTCCAAAATCTCATTCCAGTCAACTTTAGCGGCGAAGCGCCTGCCGTAGTCGAGCAGCTTATCGATGCTGCCCACGTCATCCATTTCAATTGGATTCGCAAGCGTTGGATCAAGCTGCTGCAGGTCTGGGTCAAGCCGATACAGGGCCGCCGAGGGAAAATGGCGCTGCACCAGTTCTGTCTGCTGCTCGCCTGGTGAGCGCAGCAGTTGCGCGAGCGTCCAGTTAAACCATGGCCAGATTCCATGTGGGCTGTTGCTGCTCGATGAATCGGCCCGTGCCGAGCGACACAACGGTTGTATTGTCAGGCTGGTACGCTGAGTTGTAGAAAAAAGCCTCGACGCACGTCTGATAAACCGGATTGCCGGCCACGCCGACGCCGCCATCCACCAGTTCGCCAATCGGCTCGCCATCGGACGCGCGCCCGCCTGCCGCCTGTTTAATCACGCGTGGATCAAAGTAGGTCGGCGCGGCTGCCGAGGCGGCGACACAATCGACGACGTGCAGTTGGCCGGTGCTCTGTGCGTTTTGAGGATTGTCGCGCACAAAGTACCACGGCAGGCCGTCCACCACGCGCGTGGCGGTGAACATAACATCAATAGGCGCGTCATTCAGCGTCCAGTCACGGGCCGGGCCAAGCTCCTCAGCCATGATTTGTGCCAACCTGGCATTGTCGTACTGGTAGCCACGTGTGATCCGCTTGATAAAAGTGAAGGGTGTCTGCACGAAGATCTCGCGTGCGCGATTGAGGTAAATGTCGAGGATGCGCGTCGCCGGAATACCCGCCGCGACGCCTGCAGCAATGATCGCGCCGGTTGAGGTTCCGGCGGCGAACGAGAAGGTCTCGCGCGCCAGTTTGCCGGTGAAATGCTCGAGCTCTACCATTACACACGCTGGAATAATGCCGCGAATGCCGCCACCATCAATTGACAACACATAACGTCGATCCATGTGTTCTCCTTTTCACATTATCGTGGGCGCTATGTGTATTCTACTGCACTTTATGCCGGTCAGATTCATTCAGTGTACATGAACGCGCCCGGAAAGTCGGTGGCGACTTCTTTATATTTGCCGCTCCACTCGTCAATCGTGATACGGTAGACGCACGTTCGAGCAAGCTCCTCGTCCGTGATCGGGCGGTAATCCTCGCCCGATCGCAGGTGCGCAAAATATTTATCGAGCAGCAATTGCAGACCGTGCCGCGCATCGGCATGATCGGTCACGACTGCCGCTCGCCCGAAAACGACGACGCTAGCATACTCGACACTGAACTCCAGCGCCTCGGCAGCGGGTAGCAGCCGGCCCATTTCAGTCACACTGAAGCAAACCTGCTCCTCCTGCTCGATGGTAGCGCGGGTGCGTCCGACTTGCGCCGTGTGCATGTAAATCGCTCGTGCTGATTCATCAAATACGAACAGGTTGCTGTTAATAAACGGCTGCCCATCGTGCTGGGTGGCGAGCACGCCAATCGCCGCGCGACGGAGCAGCGCCGTGATCCAGGCATCGTTCGCGACAGCGCGGTCGCGGCGGCGCACGGCGGCACGCGGTTCTGCAATGTAGTCACGGGGCATCGGTAACTCCTTGAAATCAAAGAACTTTAGATGTTGGGGTTTCGTCAGGTGGTGTTTGCATGGCTGGTTGAAACTTCTCCATCCAGCGCTCAGGCGTCACCAGTTCGCTGAAACCACACTGGCGGTACAAGCCATGCGCGTCGCGGGTCGCTAGCAAGAAGCGGCGCAAGCTCCGCAAGTCAGGATATTCGATCACTACCGAGATCACCCACTTGCCAAGCCCGCGGCCCTGATGATCATCCAGGATGTACACATCACACAAATAAGCGAACGTGGCGTAATCGGTGATAACGCGCGCCAGGCCAACCTGTGCATCGCCATGGTAGACGCCGAAGCAGAGCGAGTTCTCCAGCGAGCGCTGCACGACTTCCTGCGGGCGTCCCTGCGACCAGTATGCCTGCGACAGATAAGCGTAAATTGCCGCAACATCGAGCCGCGCCGGATCGGTGCTGATCGTATAGTCGCCGTTCTGATAGGTTTGTGGTTCGGGCATGTGCATATGTTTTACTCGCTATGTTGCTCGCCGCCTTCCGGACCATAGAAAATGACCCACGTCTGAAAATCGTCGCTGAAGCGCTCGAAGCGATGCTCCACACCCGCCTGCACGAACAGTACGTCGCCGGGGCCGAATTGCTGGCGCTCGCCGTCAAGCACGAATGCGCCGCTGCCAGAAATGACGACGTACAATTCATCTTGTGTGTGCGGCGTCTGCGGGTCGTGGCCGCGCGGCGCATACAATTCGACCGACATACTGCCATGCCGCAGCACAGTCGCGAAGCGCAGCGGATGATCGCTTGCAGGTAGCTGCGCGGCGGCCTCTGCAACGGTTATTTTCCAACTCGAGTTCGTTGTCGTCATGACTACTCCTTTTGGGCATGGTTGTGTCCTTTTGTTTATGCTACGTCCCATATTGGCTCTGTTCAAGAGCCATTAAAGCTTAAAAGTATAGTACCATTACTTGCAATGCAGATCACGATATACAAATCCAACATTGCGTATTGCTCATGATATTGCCGATTACGCTTGACAATCACGCGCCGACGCCGCTCTACCAGCAGCTTTACGATGGGTTGCGCGAGGCTATTTTACGCGGCCAGCTTCGCGCGGGGACGCGCCTGCCCGCCACGCGCACGCTCGCGGCGGAGTTCCAGGTGTCGCGCAACACGGTCGTGAATGCCTTTGAGCAACTGCTGGCTGAAGGCTACCTTGAGGGGCGCGTCGGCGACGGCACGTACGTCTCGCGGGCACTGCCGGAGGACGTGTTGCAGGTACGCGCGCATGCGCCTGCTACGCCACAACTGCGTGCCAATCGCGCTCTTTCCAAACGTGGAGCGCTGCTCGCGACAACGCCGGTGCGCGTCCCTCGACGCGCTGGTGGCGCACGGGCATTCCGCCATGGGCTGGTCGCGCTTGATGCCTTCCCGTACGAGGAGTGGGCGCGCCTGACTGCGCGTGTATGGCGCAATCCACCGCGTGAACTGCTGGGCTACAGCGACCCGGCGGGCTATCTCTCGCTACGCGAGGCTATCGCCGTTTATCTCGGCTCGTCGCGCGGCGTGCGCTGCACTGCCGAGCAGATCGTCATCACGGCAGGCTCGCAGCAGGCGCTCGATCTTGCGGCGCGCGTCTTGCTCGATCCTGGAGATGCAGTGTGGGTAGAAGATCCTGGCTATCTGGGCGCGAAGGGCGTGCTCCATAGCGCAGGCGCGCAGCTTGTGCCGGTGCCAGTCGATCATGAAGGTATGAGCCTTGCTGAAGGTATGGCGCGTGAGCCGAAAGTACGCGCGGCATACGTGACGCCCTCCCACCAATACCCGCTCGGCGTGACCATGAGCCTGGCACGGCGGCTCGCGCTGCTGGAATGGGCGTGCAACACATCGGCATGGATTTTGGAGGATGATTACGACAGCGAGTATCGCTATGTCGGGCGACCGCTGGCGGCATTGCAGGGTTTAGACCAAGATGGTCGAGTGATTTATATCGGCACGTTTTCCAAAGTGCTGCTGCCTGCATTGCGGCTTGGCTACCTCGTCGTGCCGCCGGATCTCGTGGCGGCGTTCGTTTCCGCCCGCGCGCTGTCCGACCGCCATGCGCCGGGAATCGAGCAGGCGGTGGTGGCCGAGTTCATGTCGTCGGGGAAGTTCGGACGGCACATCCGTCAGATGCGGACGTTATACGCCGAGCGGCAGTCCGTGCTGGTCGAGGCGGCTCGACATGAGCTTGGCGGGCTGCTTGACGTAGCCCCTGCCGAGGCGGGCATGCACCTCGTCGGCTGGCTGCCGGAAGGTGTAGACGATCATGTCGTGTCCGCATGTACTGCTGAGCACGGCGTGGAGGCGCTGCCGCTCTCTGCATATGCTGCTGAACCAATGGAGCGCGGTGGACTGCTGCTTGGCTATACGGCAGTCGAGGTGCCGGAGATACGCGCGGGTGTAAGGCGGTTGGCACAAGCGTTGCATGTAAAGTAATGCAACGGCAAAGACAAACAATCGCGCCTTCGTAGGAGATACAAATGACAATCGATTCTGTGGTTTCTGAAGCGGTGGCGCAGTTCGACGCCACCCACGCCGCCCGCGAACAGGCGCTGACAGCATCGCGCGGGCTGACGCGCCAGTGCGCCAACGCCATCCGCGCGGCCCATCGCGGTGCGTTCGATGAGTCGGAGGCGCTGCTCCGCACAGCTACCGAGCTCGTCCATGATCCTGCGGGGCAAGCTTGGCGATCATCCCAATTTGCTGTATGCTGGCTACACGCAGGACGCGTTGAAAGAATATGCCGAAGCAGCGGCGGTATACGCCTTTCTGCGCGGCGACGCGCTACCAAGCCCGACGACGTTGCAGGTCGAGCCAGCCGCATATTTGAACGGTCTGGCCGAAGCTGCATCGGAGCTACGCCGCGCTATTCTGGATGGCCTGCGCCATGGCGAGGTCGAGCGGGGCGAGCGGCTGCTTGGTCTGATGGATGACGTATACAGCCTGCTCATCACTGTGGACTACCCGGACGCGATTACTGGCGGGTTGCGGCGTACCACTGACGCGCTGCGGGCGGTGCTAGAGCGCACACGCGGCGATGTGACCGCCGCGCTTCGGCAGGAACAACTTGTTGCCGCATTGGCCAACTTCGAACACAGCACAAAAGCGCATCAAGATGCCGAACAATAGGCAACGTGGTACAATGATAGCGAGCAATTGTCGGTTTCGTCAAACATGCCAGGTAAAACGTGAAACGTAAAGCATGTTAGCATCTTACGTTTTGTGTTTTACGTTCTGTGCGCAATTTTTTGGTATTCACCTGTGAGCACTTCCATTAAATCTCGTCATGTCGGTCAGCGGATTTCGCCTCAACCTAGCCAGCCGCCGCCAACGCAACAACTTAGTAGTAAAGTAGAGTTTCTTGCGCAGCTTAGCGGCCTGCGTGGGGTGCCGCCTGACGTGTTGGAGCGATTGGCATCATTGTGTGCTCTGCGCGCGTTCATGCCGGGTACATCGATTGTGCCGCAAAGTCCGGGCGAGTTTCTGTACATCTTTCTGCAAGGCCGCTTCACCATGACGCTCCATGATCGTCTGGGACATCGCATTCCAACCGGCCATGTGCAGCGCGGCGAAGTCTTTGGCGAAGGGCCATTATTTGGCGATATGTTTCACCGTGTCACTGGCTACGCAGAGACGATATGCTACTTATTGCAAATACCACTTGATGATGTGCGCGGTGTGATGAAGCAGTCTCCGGAGCTTTCCGAGGCGTTACGCGCAACATATTTGCGGCGGCTGGTTGAGACCAGTCTTGGTCGTGTGCCGCTGTTTAGCAAGCTCCCGCCAAGCGAGCGCGTGTATCTCACAGAACTGTTGCAAGCACGACATTACGAGCGCGGCGATACTATTCTTCAGGAAGGCGCGCATGGCGATTCGCTGTACATCATTGAGGCTGGCCAGGTTGCGATTGAGCGCAATGGTCATGTTATCGCCCATCTTGATGAGGGCAACTTCTTTGGCGAAATGTCGCTCCTCACCCGTGAGCCGCACAACGCCAACGTTCACGCGCTGACGCCAGTAGACGTGCTTGCATTGCCCGCCGATGATTTTCTTCAGCTGCTCGACAAGCTACCGGCGCTCAACGAGGAGTTTCAAAAGGTGGTCGCACGGCGGCGACAAAGTAATACCACCATATTGAACAATGTCGAACGCGCTCAACAGCTTGCCGTTACCGTTGAGCATGGGCTGCTGCGCGGAACGCACATCTTGGTGCGTGACGCTGAATTGTGCGAGCCGGATTGCCACTTGTGTGAGGACGCATGCGCCGAACGCTACGGTCGGGCGCGGCTGCGGCTGCCAGGCGTGCATCTTGATGGTCAGGATATTGCTGACGCCATGCCGCCAGTGCCGCTTTGGGGCCGAATGTGTGGAGGCATGTCCGGTTGATGCGATTCAGTGGAATAACAGCGGCGTGCTGGTAGTCACTGATAAATGTACGGGCTGTGGCGATTGCGTGCCGGCATGCCCCTACGATGCAATGGCGCTTGTTCCGCTCGACCCCAGCCCACCATGCGTCGCCGCTGTGGTCGCTCTGGAACCGCATGCAGCGCCTGCGGGCGCCTACCATTATGCTTGAAAATGCACAACCAACCATGCGAGCGGATAAATGCGACTTCTGCCAGGCGTATAACGATCTTGCCTGCGTGAGCGCATGTCCAACTGGCGCATTACAACTCGTTCCATTGCAGGAAGTTTTCCCACTATAATAGCGTAGTCAATCAAACCTTAAACGATTATGTCATTTCGAGCGTAGCGAGAAATCTCTCCAGAGAGATTCCTCACTGCGTTCGGAATGACAGTGCTGCCTGAGCATCGAGGACGTGAAACAGCGGCTCGTCATGCTGCAAAAAATGTGTAGATAGTTGCCGCTGCAACGCCATTCAGCAGCGCGAAGCCGATCAGCAGCCCTGCTACAGCGAGCGTGCGAAAGCGGCGCGGCCACAGCGCCCACCATCCGCCGACCAACGCCAGCATGGTGGGAATAATTGCCGGAAAGCCGTAGCGCGCGACGGGCAGAACCGAAAAATTTGGGTCAAGCAGGGGCAGTGGTCGCAGCAATGTATTGCCCCAGATCAGAAGCAGCGTTAGCACGAGGAAGATTAGCGTTGCCATGGCCCGGACTTCCAGCGCGCGCCGACGTCGAATGAGCCATGCCAGTGCGCCCAGCATCCCCATTGCCACTACGAACTCAAAGACATACTGCCATGCCCAGCCCTGCAGCTGCACGTTCGACCATGCATAGACGCTGAAAAAAGTGAATAGTACCCATAGGCCGGTGTTGGTAAGCAGCAGCGGCCCGTTGCGCTGAACATCGAAGATGGCAGCCACCGTCTGTGACGGCGAGCGATGAATGTAGCGAAACAGCGTTTCCTCCAACCACGGTCGCACATGCGGCCATGCAGCCTCTGCTGAAGCGTTGCGCACCAGATTCTCGAACGGCTGGCCGCCCCATGTGCCACTTTGCGCAGAGGCACTATCGAACATGGGAACCTGGTCGATTGGGAACGCGCCCTCGGCAAGCACAGCTCCGTCAACAAACAGGTGCAAGGGCGCGTCTGGCGTGCTGGTAGTAATTGTATATTGCAACAATGGGACATTGGCCGGAACAAACACCCTCTGTGCGACGAATACCGGCGTAGTTGTCACAGTGATGATTTGTGACGACGATGGGCTGTTGATCTGCATAGAGCAGCAAACGGCTACTGGCATACTCATCTGTACCGTTCGGTCGGCCCACAGCCAGCCGCCAATCGTAATCGTCGTGCCAGCAACGCGCTGCACATCTTCGGGTAGCAGCGGGCTAATAAGCTGCCGAATCGGACTGTCGGTGTTCGCCTCCACCAGGAGGGCAGACGTGCCGACCGGCGCAGTGGTTGAGATGATTTGTGTAGCATCTTGTTGCGCTTTTCCCAGAGACCAGCGGTACCAGTACGCCGCGTCGCCCCATGCCAGCGTCGTGGGGATGAGCAGCACCAGCACGGCGGCCACACCAGCAGCAAGCCAGCGCCAGCGCCAGCCGCGTTGCATCCACAGCGCGCCGCCAAGCGCCAGCAGCGCCAGTGGCATGGCAGGCGCGGCGGTATTCTTGACGGCCAGTGCGAGACCGGCAGCACCGCACACCCAGGCCACCCGTTGCCATGTCATACCATAGCGCAAAAGCCGTACTGCGCCCCATAAGAATAATGAGAACACCAGCACCGCAGCGGCATCATTGTTGACTGCGGTCATCAGATCAGCAAATGTTGGCAAAAGCGCCATGGCAACTGGCACCGCCCAGCGCAACACATGGCCGTCTGGTAGGAGATCGCGCAATAGTCCCCATGCGACGGTGATCGTGAGGACAAACAGCAGCAGCGACATGCTGCGAGCGACGTACAGTTGGCTGGTAATATCGAGATGACGTGCCAGACGGAGCAGCAGCCCGGTGAGGACATAGTACGCTGGCGGGTGGCCAAGCTCTGTGATGCCGAGCCATGTCAACTGACTGTCGGTGAGTAAATTTGGGCGCGGCAACGTGCGAAAAAAATCATGCTCCAGCATAGAGGCTGCAATCTCGCGCCGTATTGGTTCATCTTCATCGCCAGACGTGGGCAGCAGAGTTTTGTTTGCGCTCAGCCACGCATACTCGAAATGGGTTGGCTCGTCATAATGCTGCCATGGCGGTAGCAGCACGAGATAGAGCATGCCCTGCAGCAGCGCGAGCAGTAGCACCAGCGGCAAGAGTATGCGGTCGTTGACCATGAAACGGCGACGCGCATGTGGCAGCGTGCTCGTGCCTCGCAAGGATGGCGCAACATCCGCATTCTGAACTGGCTGCTCGATTGTGATCTGGTTGGCCATGCCTAGGTTGTTACTTTCTCGTACATATCCAACTCAAAATCCCCGCTCTTGAATTGGTGCAGCAGCCGTAAGCGCGGGTCGTTCTGCACCAAAGTATGTGACGTCTGCCACACCAGGCGCGATGAATAATGCGAGTCCCACACGATGATGCTGCCAACCGGCGCTTTGTCGATCTCGGACGGCATAATTGGCCGGTACACTGTACGATCGTACGGATCGACACCACTTCCATATGTGAACCAGGCGTGCGAACCGAGCACCACGCGATTGTGATAGTTACTTGCCTGCAACCACTGTCCGGCCTCCCATGCCTGTTGCTGCTCGTCATTGATGCGATACGGCTGGACTGTAAGCAGCACGGTCAGGAGCATGACCAGCAAAGCCTGGGCCGCGACGCCCGCTGCAAAGCGCTGAAACGGCACAAAGAAGATCAGCCCCACTGCTGCCGACGCTGCCACAACTACGTCGGCGTAGAACTGACGGGACAACAGCCAGCCGCCTAGCGCCACAAGCACAACAATCGCGCTCCAGCGTCGCCATGGCTGCTCCCAACGCTCGGCCAGTTGCTCGACCCCCGCCACCGCCAGCACACCCATGACCGGCGCGAGCACCGCTAAATGGCGGATGTAGCCAGCAATGCCGGTGGACGGAATAGCCCAATAGCTTATGCTGAGCACAGCGACGACGATCAACACACGGCCATGCAACAAGCCAACGCGTAGCCGCAGCAAGCCAAGTGCGGCAAGCACGACACATGCCCCACCAAAGGCATCGGGCAGCAGCGCGACATAATGTGTCAGCGGCCCCGATCCATAATCGAAAATGATACCGGTTGGCTGACCGAACAGGTGGTCGAGTGGGAACAGCACTAACTGCCATGCGCCAGCCGCCCATGCGTTGTAGCAGTTCCATGCCAGCAGTGGCAGTAACGTCATGCCCGCGTATGCCCAGCGGCGCTCCCACGCAAGCGCCGCCGTAAACAGCAGCAGCACCGGCAGCAATTCATAGCGCGCGAACGGCAGTAGCGCCGCCCCAAGCGCCGCCAGCCACCAGCGCCGCCGTGCCATGCCAATCAAGGCCATGCAGAGGCAGCCTGCCGCCACCAACTCCGTGAGCGCTGCAAAGCCCTGGCGCACGAACTCCGGCTCCAACCCGGTGAACAGCACCGCCAGCCATCCCCAGCGCAACTTATAACTCTGGGCCAGCCATGCGCTGCTGGCACACACCAGCGCGGCTAACACGGCGCTGAAGACCTGCTCGGCCTTGAGACCCAACAGCGCGACCGGCGCGTACAAGATGGTGAACGCGGGCCGCCCCCATGTGTTCAAGAACAGTTCAGGATGCGCCCAACTCCAGCGCGCAATCAGATAATGCCCGATCACATCGTCGTCGTAGACGCCACTGGAGCGCAGCGCATACATAATGTACAGCCCGGCCAATCCGAGCGACACAAGCCCGGCATACAGCGGGCTGTGTGAAACGTGATACGTACTGCGTTTTTCAATCTGCAATCTTCAATCTGCAATCTACGATCAAGTTAGTACGCGCCCTGGCCGGTCAGCACTACAAAAATCGTGCGCAACAGAATACGAATATCGAGCATGAGTGAATAGTTTTGAATGTAGTACAGGTCGTCGGCGGTACACAAGTGCTGATGCTCGAAGCCGCGCCGGTGAACCTGCCACCAGCCGGTCATGCCCTGCGGCACGGTGAAACGGCTCCACTGCCACGGCTCGTACTCCTCGCGCACGATCATCGGCAGCTCTGGCCGTGGCCCGACCAAACTCATGTCGCCGCGCAAGACATTGAAAAGCTGCGGCAATTCGTCCAGGCTCGTGCGGCGCAGCCAGCGGCCGACCCGCGTCACGCGCGGGTCGCCAATCAGCTTGAACGACAGCTTGCCGTCTGGACGCCGGAATGCGACTTCTTCCCAACGCGCTTCGGCATCGCGCACCATTGTACGGAACTTAAACATGCGGAAGATGCGGCCATTTTCGCCCATCCGCTCGGCTATGTAGAAAATTGGGCCGGGCGAATCAACACGGATCAGCAGCGCGATCAGCAGCAGTATCGGCCACAAACAGAGCAGCAGCAGCCCGCTCACCACAATATCGAACAGCCGCTTGGCGATGCGCGCCTCGTCGCTGAGTGCCGACACGCGCAACCCGACGATCGGTAGCCCTTCCAGGTAATCGACGCTGGCATGCATGACGGCAAAATCCAACAGGTCAGGCACCAAACGAATGTGGATGTGCGTGCTTTGGAGTTGCCGCACCAACTCCACCAGACGCGGATGGGCCTCCAACGGCAGTGCAATGATGATCTCATCGATGTCCTGCGTCTCAATGATCTGCGGCGTTTCGGCGAGCGTGCCGAGCAGCGGCCATTCATCCGGCTGCGCGCCATTGTCGTCTACAAAGCCGACGACCACAGCGCCGTGGTTCCACTGATTGCTAATTGCGCGCGCCAGTCGCAGCCCAGTGCGGCCCGCCCCAGCGATGATCACGCGCGAACGCCCCGGCGATTGGGTACTTGTGCGGTGCGCCAGCATGCGCATGATTCCATAGAACAGCAGCAGCGCCAGCAAATCGAGCACGACGAAGTAGATAAAAAACAGGCGCGATGTGGCGCGGAACGACAAGAATAGCGCGCCGGCAAACGTTAGCGATGAAAATCCTACTGCCGTAACGAGCCGCCACAATCCGTCAAGCAGCAGACCGGAGCGAGCGTAGCGCGGCACAGACAGGAGCATCAGCAGCGCCATCCAGATCACGCAGACTATGAAGTAGAGCATGGGCGGAATGGCGTCCGCGCCGGGCAGCAACGGCGCACCGAGCGACAGCGTCTTGCGAACGGCCATGGCGATCACTGGCATGAATTCAGTGATTATAATGCTGCCGACCAGCACAAGAACGTCGAGGTTCGTGGTTGTACGTGCTTTCATAATCTATCAATCGCTAAAGATGTAGCGCTGCTGTACACTGCTGTGGCGTGGGGCAAGTTCAGTATACAATTGCTCCGTTTGCGCGATCATGCGCTCTAGCGTGCCGTATTCGGTGTACCAGCGCCAGCCTGACTCGGCGAGCGCGGTGCGGCGCTCTGGCTGCTTTGCCAGCATGATCGTGGCTCGACACAATGCCGTTGCATCATTCGATGGAACCAGTAGCCCGTTGCCTTCACGCAGCAGGTCGCGGCTACCCACTACATCCGTGGCGACGATTGGCACGCGCTGTGCCATGGCTTCGAGCAAAACATACGGCGCACCTTCATACGTCGAGCAGAGCCAGAACAGATCGAGCGCAGCCAGCACTTCCATGGGGTCCTCGCGGTGGCCCAGCCAACGCACTGCATGGGCAATGCCCAAATCCACTGCTCGCTGGTGCGCTGCTGCCGCAAGTTCGCCGCCACCACACCAGACGAATCGCGCGTCCGGAAGGTTACGCAGCACCTGCGCGGCAGCATTCACAAACATGAACGGATTTTTTTGCGCAGATAGGCGCGCGACGCTTCCTATCAGCAAGCCATCAGCTTCCTGACCGAGTGCCCGCCGTTGCGCCACGCGATCGTAGCCATGTGGCAGGCGTGCTGGCGGAATGCCATTGGCGATGCAGACGATTTGCTCCGGCCTCCCAATATGATAGCGCAGCAGCATGTCACGCTCGCCCGGCGATACCGCAACGATGCGGTCGGTCAGGCGGGCTGCAAATTGTTCGAGCATGAGATAGAAACGACGTTTTGGAGCGGAACGAAGGCCAAGAAAATACAGGCCATGCGGTGTGTAAATTGTGCCCGGATGATTGACCAGCCGTGCCGCTAGCCGCGCCAGAAAGCCCGCCTTTGAGCTGTGCGCGTGGACAATATCATAGCGCCTGGTGCGGAGCATCTGCACGATGCGTCGCAGCGCCGCCGCGTCGGATGATGCATGGATGGCACGCTGGAGCGGCAGTGCAACAACCTCAATATTAGCCGCTCGTAGGTCGGCAACGAATTGTTCATCGCCATAGGCATGCTCGCGTAGCAGCGGGCATGCAACCGTTACCTCGAAGCGCTGCCGATCGAGCCCGCCCGCGAGCTGCGTGACATGACGGCGCACTCCGGCGATCGTTGCCTCGACAACGTAAAGTACCTTTAGTGCCATAGTATAGACGCGTCCATTGCAAGGCACACGGGCGCGTTTGTGCCTTCTTTATGCCTGCGGCGCATTATAGCACAAGTCCATGCGCATGGTATTCTGACGTAGGGGCGGCGAACGAAAAGTTTTACACTCTTCGGTATATTTTTGTGTCAAAAGCTTTGGGAAAATGTCTGAATTGTGATCTGATTGCAACAGTTTTTTTCATCAAAACATTAGATTCGCTTGCTATAATCAGCGCGTACTCGTCCTAGCAAAGATTGTGACAATGCACACAACACGCCATTTGTTCTTCCTCCTGGCCCTTTCCTTATCGTGGGCGCGCTTCCCGCACAGGCGCGCCCTGCCTCACAGGCGCAAGGCCCGTACTCCGTCTACTTGCCGCTTCGCCGCGGCGCCCGCGCCAACCAACAACCCGTTTGGCTTTGACATGCACGCTGCGAGCAGTGACAGCGCCATGCAGTTCGCCGCCGCTGCCAAGCCACGCTGGAGCCGCGCTGGCACGGTATTCTGGTCGGATGTCGAGCCGACGCGCGGTACGTATAACTGGGATGCGCTCGCTGGTGTCGAAATCAATGTGCGCCGCCTTCGAGCGGTAGGGATTGAGCCAACATTGGTCGTACAGCGCACGCCCGCATGGGCACAGAGTGTTGCAGGGCGGCTGTGCAGCCCGCCGAAGCCAGAGGCGTTGCCTGACTTTGCCCGCTTCATGCGCGATGTGGCGACCATTTTAGCCAGGGCGATCTCGCTGTCAGCTACTGGGAGATTGGCAACGAAACCGACATTGCCGTTAGCGAAACGAGCGATGATTATGGTATTGGCTGCTGGCTCGACCCGGCCAAGCCCTACAATGGCGGCAGTTATTACGGCGAGGCGCTGAAGCAGGCTGTGCCAGCCATCAAATCAGCGAATCCACAAGCGCAGGTGGTCGCTGGCGCGCTGATCTGGAACTGGCCGGACGACAGCCGCAGTCGCACGTTTTTGGAGGGTATTCTCGCGTCCGGTGCGGCGCAGGCGGTCGACGCGTTAAGCTATCATGCCTATGGTGAATGGGGCGCAGGCGATCTGCTCGTGAACAAGGCGCTGCGTATTCGCGAGTTACTGGCGCAGTACGGTATGCCCAACAAGCCGCTGATTGCTACTGAAGTTGCGGCAATCTGCACGACCGACGATGTCAGCGGCTGCCCGCCGGATTACAACACATGGATTCAACGGCAGGCCAACTATGCCGCGCGAATCTATGCCGAGGCAATCGCGTTAGAATCTCAAAGGCGCGTTCTGGTACACGCTCACGAGCGCGAATCCAGGGTTTCGCTACAGCCACCTGATCGACGACGATAACGGCACACTGGTAGCGCGCCCGTCGTACCATGCCTTTGTGAATTCGGCGAACCTACTTGAAGGTGCGGTGTATGTGGGACCGCCGCTGCAGGCCGTGCCACCCACTCAGCTCGACACCGTCCAGGCGCTGAAGTTCCGAAAGATGCGCAGTTCGTTCGACAGCCGCCCAAGCACGCTGTACGTCATCTGGGTGCCGCGCGTCGGCTCGCCGGGTGTGTCGTACCCTGTGCAGGTCGCGCCTGGCGCAACGGCCATTTGCTCGACCAAGCTTGGCGGCGCGCCGGATGACCCCGATCCTGGTAAGCGCATGCGCACGTTCTACTGCTCGGACACCAACAAAGACGGCGTGATCTGGTTCAGCGCAATCGACTTCCCGCAGTATATCGAGGTGATGGAGTAGCTAGCCACAGAGAACACAGAGAGCATAGAGGACAGGTTTCTTATTTATCCTCTATGCTCACCACTAGGATCATTCCTGTAAATATTGTACCCGCCAGGAGCAGTTTGCTCCGGCCATGCATTGCTTCATCGACAGTCTTCTGCTTTCATTCTTCTACCTGTATTGTTTCATAACCTTGGCGCATGCCCTCACCCCGTCGCGTGCGCGCCACCCCGCTCCCGTCGCGACGGGAGCGGGGTCGGGGTGAGGGCCACATGCGCTAACCTATTGAAGCATTACATCTACCTTCTGCCTTCTGCTTTTGCGCCTGCTCCCACTCGCGCGTCCATGCCACTGCCCGCCGGATGCCTTCGTCGAGCGGCACTTTTGGGTGGTAGCCGAGGAGTTCCTGCGCCCGGCTGATGTCGGCCACGTAGCGGCTGACCTCGCCCACGCGCTTGGCTGGCTCGACGTTGATCTGCGCGTCGGACACGCCCAACGCGTCGACGATGAACTCGGCCATGCGCACCAGCGAGTTCCCCTCGCCATATGCGAGATTGATCGTCTGATTTGTAACTGCGCCAGCCGCGAGTCGCTCAATTCCGGCCACAATGCCGCTCACGCAATCGTCCACGTAGGTAAAATCGAGCACCTTCTCGCGGCCATACACCGTCACCGGCTTGCCATGCCGCAGCCGCCGAATGAACAGCGGAATCACGCGCTCCATGCGCTCAATATCGTTGTCGTAACGGCCATACACATTCGAGAAGCGGAACACCAGATACGGCAGGCTGTAGCAGCGCGCGTAACTGTAAATGAGCGCCTCGCCGCTGATCTTGCTGGCTGAATATGGGCTTTCGGTGAACGAGAACTGCGCTTGTTCCTCGTCAGTCATGTAACGGTGAATATCACCATACACCTCGCGCGAGGAAGAGAAAATGATCGGCACGCGATTGACGCGGCAGTATTCGAGCACGTTGAAGGTCAGGTTGATATTTTCCAGCGCGCGGTGTGGCTGCTCGACCAATTCATACACTTTGGCGTTGGCCGCGAGATGCACAACCACATCACATGGCGGGTAGGGCGCGCCGCCGATGCCGCCCGCGAAGTCGCGGTGAGGCGCGCCGAGGTCTTGTAGCAGCGTCGGAAAGGCATTCGTCCATGTGTTTATGCGTCGGTCCACGCCGAAGACGCTGTGGCCGTCGGCCAAGAGCCGCAGCGCAAGATTAGTGCCGATCTGGCCGCTGGAACCAGTGATAAGAACGCGATAGTGTTTCATGGTATCTCTTTTTTATTTGCCGCCAAGACGCCAAGGCTCTAAGATTTCTTTAGGAGTTATGGAGTTGAGGCATTGCACATCATTGTCATGTTGAGCGAAGCGAAACATCTCAAAATCTGACATGGTAATGCAGCGAGATTCTTCACTTCGTTCAGCATGACATAGCCTTTCTACGAGAAACATGGTCAGCTGAGTAACTCCTTATCTTTATCTTCTTTGTGTCTTTGTTCCTTGGTGGCTACTTCCCAGAAGCCTGCGTCAGCCGTAATCGTCGCGCGATACGCCGCGCGCAACCTTGCTGCTGCGCCGAAAGCAGGACAAACAACGGGCGGAGCAACGTTTTCGGCACAAGGCGCGGCTCCATGCGAGCCACCAACCATGTGTACTGCACAAACGCCTGCCACCAGCGAACCCGTGAGTTAATCCGCCCCGCAGTGCTCCACGCCATGATCTGGCGCGCCCATCGTTCAAAGCTCGCTGAATACAATTCTGCGTGGCGCAGGATGAGTTGCGCGCGCAGTTCCAGGTCGTGGCGGCGCGCCTGCGCCAGCATGCTGTTGTTCGATCTGCGGTAGCGCACCAGCAGCTGCGGTACATGGTAGCCCAACCAGCCCGCCTGCGCCAGACTCAACCAGAAGTCCCAATCTTCGTAGCCCTGTGGCTGTAAATCTGCACGGAAGCCGCCCACTGTCGACCATGCCTCGCGCCGAAACAACGTCATTGGCACCATGGGGCAGTCGAACAGCAGCTTCTGGACTGCGTATGCCCCGCCCGACCAACGCGTCGTTTCCACGCCGACCATGAGCACATCGGTATATACAAAGCCGATCTCTGGCTGCGCGTCGAGAATTGGCGTCGTTGCGGCGAGCATGCCTGGTTCGAGCGCGTCGTCAGCGTCGAGCGGTAGAATATAAGTACCCTTTGCAGCGGCAATGCCGGTGTTGCGGCTCGCGCTCAGTCCTTGATTGGCTTGGCGGATGAGCCGCATGTTGCGATCAGCATACGTGGCGATCAGGCGTTCGGCAATCGCGGCGGTATCGTCGGTGCTGCCATCATCCACGATGATGAGTTCCCAATCGGGGTACATCTGCGCGACGACGCTCGCCACCGCCTCATCGAGGTAGCGGCCGTGATTATAGCAGGGAATGATGACTGAAACAGTTGCCATAATAGATCATGCCGTGACGGACAGCTTCCGCCAGAATAGCTGTACGCGCCTGAGCATCTGCTTCGCTCGGACGCGCAGCATCACAGGAACGAGGCGCATGAATCGCCGCCGCGCTCCGGGCGGCGTGCTCGTTGGAACTGGCGGTGCTGGAAAGGCGTTCGTGTGATCACTTGTTGTTGATGATGGCACAAGTTCCTCGACTGCGGCATCATTGGCTGACATGTAGCGCGTCACAGGCAGCGGATAATCTGTCAGTTGTCGTTCGGCCCAGCGTTCCAGGCGTTTGTTGTACAGTTGTGGGTGTTTGCGAACGATATGCGCCCGCGCCGACCATCCGTGTTTTGGTGACTGCGTCATCAGACTCGGCCCATGCCGACGGTAGTACAGCAGGATTTCGTGGAGTACCACACCGCGTCCACCATTGGCGACGATCCGCAACCAGAAATCCCAATCTTCGTACAACTGCATGGCTGTGTCAAACCCACCAACCGCTTCCCATGATGCTCGTCGAACGAGCGCCGCCGGAAGCACCGTGTTGTCGAGCATGAGCGCGGCACAATCAACAGGCAACCCCGGCCAACGCACATCGTCGGTGCCGAACACCTGGAACGCGCCGGACACGAATGCGGCGTCCGGAGCATCCCGCAGGGCAGCCACCATGAGCCGGAGCGCATCGGGCGCGAGCATGTCGTCCGCATCGAGGAACAGCAGCAGCGGCGCGCGCGCACGGCGCGCACCAGTGTTGCGCGCCGCAGAAGGGCCACCGTTTAACTGATGTAGCAGGCGAATCGGCGCGACGGCCTGTAAATGTTGTGCGACGGCCAGCGTGTCATCCGTACTGCCATCGTCCACAATGATCAATTCCCATGCGGTGCACGACTGCGCCAGCACGCTCGCCACCGCATCAGGGAGAAAGCGGGCGTAGTTGTAGCACGGAATGATCACGCTGGCCTGTGGCTCGTTCATGCGCGAAACTCCCGCAGCTTTTTGCGCATCTGTTCTGCATACGGCAGCAACCACCATGCACGTTCAGCGAAGATTTGCCAGTACAAGTTACGCATGTGCGTGCCGCCGCTGGCTTGCATTTTGGCATGGTAGATCTCGGCATCGCGTTGGGCGACCCGTTCTAATGCAACAAGCGCTTCCTCCATGTCGGCGGCTGTAACACGGGAGCGTGACTGTATCGACGAAAGGTAACGAGCATCGTACAACGCGGCGTGCATACATTCGCCCATCGCTGACAGCGTGAAGTGTTGCTGTACCCGCTGTCGTGCTCGTTCGCCCATCGTTCGCAGCGTGTGCGGCTCACGAATCAGTCGCAGCAGGGCTGCTGTATAGTCAGCCTGTTCGTTGGGGCCGCGCTGCACTAGCACGCCGCAATCAGGGGTCACAAGCTCGGCTTGACCGCCCACTGCGGTGCTGACCGGCACCACGCCCATGGCCATGGCCTCATAGATCGCCAGCGAAATGCCCTCCATTTCCGAGGGCAGAAAGAAGATATCGCTGGCGGCCAGCAATTCGCGCACGCGCTCGTTCGAAACCGCACCCAGCATGTGAACGTGGCGCTCAAGCCCCCAACGTCGTAGCGCGCCGCGCATATAGGTGCCAAACTTACCTTCGCCCGCCACAAGCACCTGTGTCGCGCGCGCGGCGGTGATCAGATCGCGCAGCACGTGGGTCGCCAAGATGGGCTGTTTCTGTCGTTCCAACCGGCCAGCATACAGCACCACTGGCGCATCTGGCTCGATGTTCAGGTTCGCGCGAATGCATGCCCGATCGTAGCGCGCGGCGCTCCATTCTTCCGTATCAATATTCGTCGTACACACGCGTATTCGGTTGGCCTCTGCGCCATGTGTCAGCATCCAACCGCGCACATATTCCGATGAAACAATGTGCAGATCAAGAAAACGACGTTGTTGCACGCTCATGGCCGGATATCCAGGTACGTCAGCCTCGACAATGTGGCAGTAATCCACGCATACGGCGCGGGGGAGTTGCACGCGAATGAGCGGCAGCATGGCGTAGCCAAGCTCGCTGTGTGAGATGAGAACAACGTCTGGCTGCCGTTCAAGGAGCGCGTGGAGCAGCGCGCGCGGTTGCTGCTTGGCGGGCAGCGCGCCAATGTCTACCAGATCATCGCAACGTGCTGCGAAAGCTGGCTTCCAGGCATTTTGGGCAGGCAGCGTCGTCATGATCGACACGCGCCAACCGCGCTGGATGAGCTGGCCGATCATATCGAGGTTGAATTTATCGGCGCCGCCGAGTTTCATCCACGGAAACAGGCAGCAAATCGTCGGTTGCTTCGTCACGTCAGCAAACGCTCTATGAGTGTCACAAAGTCCGCTGCTCGCTGAGCATTGGTGTGGTGTGCCAGCACATCAGCACGGGCACGCTCGCCCATGGCCTGCCGCAGCGATGAGTTGCGTGCCATCTGGAGCAGCGCTGCTCGCCATGCCCCCGAGGCGTTAGCTAGTAGTCCGGTTTCGTCTGCGCGCATCACGGTGTTGTACGGTTCCATGTCCACAGCGACGGTGGGTACGCCCACTGCCGCAGCTTCCAGATACTTCACGGCACTTTTGGCGCGGCGCTGCGGGTTATCGACAAGCGGCGCAAGGTTGATGTCGACCTGCGCGATTTCGCCGGGAAGCTGTTGCCAGTGTACCATATCTCGCCGCTCGATCTGCGCTCCCAGTGCTGGATCAGACAGTTCATTGGCCAAGGCTACATCGCCGACGAGCCGCAGTCGCGTCTGTGGCATCTGCTGCAATATAGTAGCCAGTGCTGGTGCAATCGTCGCCAGATCTTCATCATGGACTCGCGCGGTGCCGCTGAAGTAGCCGATGATCGGGCTAGAATTGTGCGTAGTGCGCGCGGCATATGCCTTCGTTGAGCGTGCAATCTGGTCGGCGGAGAGTGCATTCTGATGGACGAACGCAGGCTGGCGAAAGGTCTGTCGGGCCAGGTGCGCCAGGTAGTCGGTGGAGAATACAAAGGCGCGCACCTGTTGCATCAGCAGCCGCATGCGCAGTGTGAAGATCAGCATGCGGGCGATTTCGCGGCGGTGGTAATGGCGCGCGAGATAATTGTAATGCCGCTCGCGCACATCCCACACCAAATCGTCACTGTCGAAGATGACCGGGATGCGCGCGCGTCGGGCTGCCGCAAGAATGGGAATCGTGCGCTGGGAAAGCGGCAGCCGGTGGATGTAGATCAGGTCGACACTGTTCAATTGAGTGGCGGCGCGCCACTCCGCAATCGGAATGAACGACACATGCCAGCCAGCGAGCCGGGTCTGCTCCGCATGGTGATGCACGCGGTAGCGCGTTGGCGCGCCAAGATCGTAGTAGACAAAGCGAATATGCGGCATGCGCAGCATGACCCAGCTTCTAGCCGTTACGCGGCTCCCAGACTTCTTCCAGCACGCAGTTCCAGGGGAACTTGAACTCGTCGGCCGCGTCGTAGACGTGTGACTGGAGGTTGACGACGATCACCTCGGGCGGCGTGAGCGCCTTCCAGCCATGCATGATCATGGGCGGGATTTTGATTAAACGCGGACGCTGAACACCAAGAAAAATTGGGTTGACATGGCCAAACGTCGGCGAATCAGGCCGAATATCTACAAGCGTCACCTGCAACTTGCCGCGCGTGACGGTAAACTGGTCAGTGTGAATGTCGTGTAAATGCCAGCACTTTACCACGCCGTAGTCTGTGGCGCTCTGATACACGTGTGAAGGCATGAGGAGATTGTGCTGTTCGATCCAGGGTTTGCTCCAGAGTTCGATGACATCGCCGCGCCCGTCGGGTAGAGCATTGAGCTCGCGCATGACCACTCCTTCAATTGTAGGCGGGCGATACGGCGAGGTGACTTTGTACGGAATCGATTGCAGCCATTCGACGGTAACATCGGCAGCGCGAGTCGGACGAGTAATAGTTGTCATAATCCTATACACCTAACTTTTAACAAACATGCTTCCGTTGTATTACCATAACGAAGCAGATCCGATGATTGGCAAACGTGTGCTGATTGTACTGCAAAGTTGCCGGTCTGTCGCATGGCTGGTACAATCACCACTTGCAATACGATTGGAAGCGTAGCTCGTTGTACCTGGCAAGATATATAGTATGGCATCAACACAAACAACCCTTTTCACTGGACAAAGTGATCGTGCGCGTCAGCATGTGAACCCGCTGGTTTTGCTGCGCAATATGTGGCGCAATCGCGACTTGATCGCTCAATTCACCCGCCGCGATATTGAAGGGCGCTATCGTGGTTCATTCCTTGGGCTGCTCTGGTCGTTCGTCAATCCGTTGATTCAGTTGCTGATCTACACATTCGTTTTTGGCTTTGTGTTCAATGCTCGCTGGCCTAACGCCAGGAGCGATAACCTGGCCGAGTTCGCGATGACTCTCTTTTGTGGCATCACGGCTTTTAATATTTTTGGTGAGTGTGTAGGACGCGCATCTGGATTGGTGCTGGGTGTGCCAAATTATGTCAAAAAAGTTGTTTTTCCACTGGAGATTCTATCCGTTAGTTCGTTGGGGGCGGCGCTCTTTCATGGATTGATCAGTCTCGGCATTCTGTTGGTTGGCAATTTGCTAGTGTCTGGCACTTTGCAATGGACAATCGTGTTGCTGCCGCTGGTTGCGCTACCATTGATTTTTCTATGTCTTGGGCTAAGCTGGTTTCTTTCCAGCTTAGGTATTTTTGTGCGTGATATTGGTTACACTGTGACCCTGGTGTTACAAGTGTTGTTGTTTACTTCGCCTATCTTTTTTCCTATTGAGCGCATTCCTGAGCCATTCCAGACGATCATGCGCATTAATCCGCTCTCGTCGATTGTGGAGAACTTCCGGCGCGTGTTGCTGTGGGGCATGCTGCCGAGTTGGATTGGGCTTGGGCTCTGGACGTTTGCGACTGTTGTGGTAATGATCTTGGGCTACGCATGGTTTATGAAGACCAAAAAAGCATTTGCGGATGTGATTTGATTCAGGTTTTGTCAGAACAACATACCTGTGTTATAATCGCCGCTTGTCGCAATGGAAACAAAACTTTATTTACAAAAACACAATATTTTTTACCGTGCCTGTACCTTCGTGACTCTCTATTCTATTTCTTTAGCGCTTGTTCATTGTGGTACGGTTATATCGTTATTTATTCGTTGATCTCCGTCGATACACGATAGTGCCTTGATAGCGCTTGGTGTTGGCGGAGTTTTTATTTGCTGATAGTCTTTTGAATTTATAACTATAGATAATATAGATAAATGGTATGTCAACCAAGATCTTGATTACTGGTGGAGCCGGTTTTATCGGCTCATTTCTCACCGATTATTTCGTAGCGCAGGGTGATGAAGTCCGCATTCTCGATAACCTCGATCCTCAAGTTCACGCCAGTGGCTGTCCTGACTATCTGTCTCCTGAAGTCGAACTGCGTGTAGCGGATGTGCGTGACAAGAGTGCCGTTGCTTCTGCCCTGGAGGGTGTGGACGTAGTCATCCACTGTGCTGCGGCTGTTGGCGTTGGTCAATCGATGTACCGCGTGCAGCACTATATTGATACTAATCCTGGCGGCACGGCAGTTTTGCTAGAGGCACTGATCGAGCGCAAGCAGCCGCTACGGAAACTGCTTGTATTTACCTCCATGACTGGCTATGGCGAGGGTGTATACCGCCGTCCCAGTAATGGCACGCTGCTGCGCGTGCCAGTTCGCACGCAGGAAGACATTGAGCGCTGGGGTTGGGAGCCGGTGGACAAGGCAACTGGGGAAGTATTGGAGCCAGCACCTACACCAGAGGATTCGGCGCTTTACGCCAAGAATATCTACGCCCTCTCTAAGCGTTATCAGGAAGAGTTGGCCTTAAGCTTGGGCGAGTTCTATGATATTCCGACGGTTTGTCTGCGGCTGTTCAATGTCTACGGATCGCGCCAGTCGCTATCAAATCCGTATACTGGGGTTTTGGCCATATTTCTCAGTCGTTTGTTAGCTGATCAGCAGCCTGTGGTCTACGAAGATGGACGGCAGAGCCGTGATTTCGTCTCGGTTCATGACGTTGTGCATGCGGCGGCGCTGGCTATCGAGAACGATGCTGTTCGTGGGGAGGTTTTTAACGTCGGCACAGGTATTGCCCGACCGATAGCGGAGATTGCCACAACGCTTGCTCGTCTGGTAGGTCGCGAGCACATTCAGCCCAATATCACCGGCCAGTTCCGTAAAGGCGATATTCGCCATTGTCTGGCAGATATCAGTCGCATCAATGCCGCATTGGGTTTTACACCAACTATTGATTGGGAGCAGAGTCTCCAGGAAATCATCGAGTGGTCATCTACTGCTCCTCGTAGCGATCGTTTTGGCGACGCAGAGCAGGAACTGCGTAAGCATGGTTTAGTTCGATAGATGCGATTGTACTACCGTATATGTCACGATTGTTCGCTGCTTGTACATTTAGGAACTAGGATATGGCTTCACAAAAGCGAGTGTTGGTTACTGGTAGTAGCGGGTTGATTGGCTCGGAGGCTGTCAGTTATTTTGATCAGCGCGGTTGGGATGTTCATGGCGTCGATAACAACATGCGCCGTGACTTCTTCGGTCCTGATGGCGATACAACCTGGAATCTTCAACGACTTAAGAATTCAACCCGTCATTTCACTCATCATAGCCGCGATATTCGTGATCGCCAGGGCATGATCGATCTTATTGCAGAGCTGCGCCCTGATCTGATCATTCACTGTGCCTCACAACCGTCGCATGATCTTGCTAAAGATCGGCCTTTTGATGATTTTGATGTCAATGCGGGTGGCACGCTTAATCTACTGGAGTCGGCTCGCCGATCCTGCCCCGAATCGCCGTTTATCTTCATGAGCACCAATAAGGTGTATGGCGATGCGCCTAATGAAATTCCCTTGGTTGAGAAAGAAACCCGTTGGGATTACGCTCGACCAGAAGACTATAATGGTGTGAGCGAAAGCTGCCGCATTGATGCAACAACCCACAGTCTGTTCGGCGCTTCGAAGGTCGCAGCCGACGTGATGGTGCAGGAATATGGGCGCTATTTCAATATGCCAACTGTCTGTTTGCGTGGTGGCTGTTTAACTGGTCCAAACCATTCGGGTACTGAGCTACATGGCTTTCTATCATATTTAGCGAAGGCTACACGCGAAGGTCGAACCTATCGCATTTTTGGGTACAAAGGCAAGCAAGTACGGGATAACATTCACTCATTTGATGTGTGTAGTTTCTTCGAAGCATTCTATAATGCGCCGCGTATCGCAGCAGTGTATAATCTTGGCGGTGGTCGTGCCAACAGCGTGTCGATGATGGAGGCGATTGCTCGCTTTGAAGGTCTCATTGGTAAAAAGCTCAAGGTCGAATACCTTGAACAGAATCGAGTGGGTGATCACATCTGCTACATCAGTGATCTAAGTCGCATCCACGCCGACTATCCGAACTGGCGGCAGCAATATACGATTGAGCGCGTCTTTGAGGAACTGAGCGCAGTTGGTAAGGAGCGATAGTCATGAAACTCTCGATCGTGATTCCAGCACGTAACGAGGCGGGTAATATCGGCAGCACCATTGATGGGCTGCGATCGCGACTCGCGCGCGAAGGTATCCCGTACGAGATTTTCGTGGTGGACGATGGCAGCAGCGACACCACGTGCGAGGTGGTCGAGGCGCGTGCCTCTGTTGATTGCGGGGTACGACTGGAACGTAACACTGGTTTGCATGGTTTTGGACGCGCCATCCGTTATGGCCTGGAGCGCTTCACGGGCGATGCGGTCGTGATTGTGATGGCTGATGCCTCTGATAGCCCCGATGATGTAGTGAAGTATTACTATATTCTTCGTGACGAAGCCGAATGCGCCTTTGGTTCGCGCTTTATTCGGGGCGGCAAGACTATCGATTACCCACGATTTAAGCTGTTCGTCAACCGTTTGGCGAATTTCTTCGTCAAAACGCTTTTCCGTCTGCCATACAATGACGTGACAAATGCGTTCAAGGGCTACCGTGCCGAGGTGATTCGTGGCTGCCAGCCGCTCATCTCGCCGCACTTCAACTTGACCGTCGAGATACCACTCAAAGCGATTGTACGAGGTTATACCTTCAAGGTTGTGCCAATTACATGGCGCAATCGCAAGACTGGCGTGAGCAGTCTTAAGTTGGAAGAGCAAGGTAGCCGTTATTTGTTCATTGTGTTGTACGTCTTTCTTGAGCGATTGCTGTCGAAGGGTGATTACCGACGCCCTGCTCATGAGTTCCTTCGAGCCGTGGTCAGCGCGCGATGCGCTCACAACCCGTGAAGTGCAAGTGTAAGTATCTTAACAAGGCAATTGCCTAAAAGAGAGATAGGATGACAGCAACAGATCCCGCAAATTCAGCAGTTGAATTGGCAGATTTATACGCGAACCGTTTTAATAATCGCGAGCAGCAGCAGAAGGCACAGATTTGGCATGTGCTTTGCCGCGATTTCTTTCAACGCTATGTGCAATCGAGTGATACTGTTTTAGACATTGGAGCTGGCTATTGCGAGTTTATTAACACCATCAACTGTGCGCATAAAATCGCTTTGGATCTCAATGAGGACACTAAGCGCTATGCAGCGCCAGAGGTGCGGGTTGTTCAGTGTATGAGCAATCACATGACAGAGATTGATGATGAATTGGTTGATGTTGCTTTCGCCAGTAACTTCTTTGAACATCTGCCCAATAAAGAGGCCTTTCTTCAAACCCTGCGCGAGATTGGCGCGTGCTGCGGCCAGGAGGCAAGCTATTGATCTTGCAGCCTAATATTCGCTTCCTGAATGGCGAGTATTGGGATTTTCTTGACCATCATTTAGCTTTGACTGACCGCACTCTTGTAGAGGCGCTGCATGCAGTAGATATGAAGCCTATTGAGGTTCGCCCCCGGTTCTTGCCCTATACTACAAAAAGCTCGTTGCCACGCCATGCCATATTGGTTTGGATGTACCTTCGTGTACCACTTGCACATTATATTCTTGGTAAGCAGGCGTGGTCGTGGGTATGAAACGAATAGAGTAACTAACTAAACTCATACTCCTCCAATTTTACGCAATATGCCGTATCTACGCAATATGCAACCAATAGAGTTTATACCGATTTAAATGGAGTAATTTCATATGGCGCTTTAGAGAGCCAAGAAAAAGTAGTAGAACTTGTGTTCTTGCATTGGCTGTTCATGGCTTCGCCAAGCGATAATATACTTAAATCGGTATAAACTCTAATCTAATGCGGATACAGCATCATGTTGTGGCCAACATACCTACTGGTTATCTTTACTCTTTGGAGATTTTATTATTTGTTCGCGGCATTTCAACAACAAACATGGTTCGATAAGTTAATTCAGTTGATCTTCTCAAGACGTTGTGTCAAGATTTTTACAATCATCTGTGTTGTAGTTATTTTGGCATTGCGTGGTGGTGATCGGCTTACTCATCCTCAACTATGGGCTGAGGATGGAGCTGTATTTTTTCAAGATGCTTATAACCTTAGCTTTTTACAATCGATAAGCACACCCTATGCAGGTTATTTCCACGTACTCCCCAGAATCTTAGCTGAAGTGGCAATGTTTTTTCGGCTAGAGTTAATTCCTTTAGTATTTGTGGTATCTTCTTTTTTAGTGATTGCAGGTTGTTGTAGTTTTTTTTTACTCGATAGTTTTGATTATTTACCTCTAAATTTACTACAGCGTAGTGTTTTTTGTGTTCTCCTTGCCGCAATGCCAGCAAATGATGAAATCCTACTGCGGTTTGTTAATATGCAGTGGTACATTGGTGTTTTCTGTATGCTGCTAGTTCTCATGCCACCTCCGAGACACTGGACTATGAGAATAGTTTATCTTCTGACATGGTTGTTAGCTGCGGCATCTGCTCCGCTATCAGCACTTTTTCTCCCCTGCTTGGCTATCAAGGCATGGATTGATTGGCGAGGTCGCTATATACTCCTATTATCATGCCTCGCTATAGCAAGTATTTTTGTTTTGATTGTTAAGCTAAGAGTTTTAAGTTCAGGTGCTGAGGAAAAGCAATCTTTGGCCGCATTAATCATAGCTTTGATTAATATTTTCTCGTATCGAACTCTAGGAGCTGCTTGGTTAGGCAGTGTTGGTTTACAAACATACCTTCCTTTGGATAGAGCTTCGTTGGCATATCTATTTAATATCCCATTTTTATTATTAACAGTATTTCTTTTGCTAAAAATTTGGCATCTTAAAAACTGGTATTTGTTGCTAACGCTGGGTTTTCTATATTATTGTATGTTTGGATTTATCTTATTTACCCTTATAGGAAGGTCTTCTTTTGTTCAGAGTGCACAATCTATTGGAAGTGGTTACGGAGGTGAGCGATATTATATTTTGTCAATCGCAGCTTTATACCTATTAATGCTGTGTGTGATTTATCTATTTTTCCAACAGATGCAATGGTTAATGTTAGCGACTAGCTTGTTTTGCTTAAGTCTTTTTTTTGGAATACGACTCGATTTTGCTGTGAGCCAACTAAATGATTGGCAGTGGATTTCCGCGGTGCAGCGCATTGAGTGAGCAGAGGCACAAGGAAGCGGAACCGAGATTACTATACCGATCCCTCCCTATGCGCCATGGGCCATTCATTTGCGTGTTCCGTCATATTATCCTCCTCGGTATGACGGTATTATATTCATGCAAAAGCCTGTGGAGGGTCATTTGGATGGCATACTCTTAGATAAATCTAATCAAGATACAAATTCTGGACCGCTCAGAGCACGGGTAAGTGGATGGGCTTCAAATCCTAGTCAAACTGGCCCTGCTGAAACGATCATTGTTGTTGATAAAGAATTGCATACTGTATTAGCACGTACATATGTATCAATTGCTCGACAGGATGCAGTGAATGCTACAAATAATCTCAAAATGCTTGTTTCTGGATGGGATGTTGTTTTCTCAATTGACGATCTTACTCCCGGAATACACACAGTGGTTTCATATGTCTATGACAGAGACACAAAAAAAGCCTTTCCTGTACCTGGTGAAGCATCAATGTCGATCCAGTAGCTTAACAGTAATTCTGGCAAATAGAGCAATAGCACATGATAACTAAGTTTACAATCAAAAAAGCGAGTTCTTATTTCGTGCCAGTAGTAATAAAGAAGTATAGCAAGCCGATAGTTCTTGGTCTTAGTGCTTTGTTTCTTCTTATAATGATGGTTGTCCGGCTTCCTGATAATCGTTATTGTGCTACTTTAGATCTTGATTGTTCATGGATTATAGATGGTCAAGCAAAGCTATTACAAGGTGTTGTCTCTGGTCGTGATTATTATTTTACATATGGTCCACTTGGTCAGATAATCGCAAGTGCTGGAGTGTTATTCAGACCTCATGCCGCTGTCATAGATAGACTTCCTTTACTGCTTGTGGGCTTCCATATAGGGACAATTGTCCTCTTGATGGTTATTTTAGCTTGCATTAGATTTGTTAATTGGCAAACATCACTTATCATAATTACAGTGATGTTTGCGGTCGCTGATTTTAATTTAGCTATGCGTCCTTTGATTTCAGTCTTGAGTGTGGTTCTTATGGCGCGCGCGCTCGCTGCACCATCCAGTTTACGGCGTGATATAACTTTCGCCCTCGTTGGTGCTGCTGGCTTTTTAGGGCAGCTTGTAACATTTGAAATAGGACCATTGATCATACTTGTTGCTTTGTGTATGATTGTTGTGGCATTCTGCTCCCGCTGGATTAATTCTTTCCTTGACAAACCTGCATTCTTAACTTTACGGCAGGCAATTCGTACTACGCTGCTTGTATTAGTGCCGTATCTGCTTGGTAACTTGTTGGTAAGCGCCTATTTCAAATTATCATCTTCCGACAATCAAGGATTGTTCGATTATCAATTCTATAGTTCCAGTCTCGCTCGTGCATATAGTCATACTATGATTACGCCTTGGGTTCTCGATACAGGTTTCGCTGCGATGATAATAATACTCGTTGTATACAGTATGTTTATCGTCGGTGTTGAGTTTCGACATATGTCAACTGAACATCGCTACTTTTACTTAGGGCTAGGTGGCCTAGCAATATTACAGTTAAAAAGTGCGCTGATTTGCAATGATCTGGGTCATGTTGTTTTGGCAGTCACGCCATTGCTCATGTTGTTTTTAGTGGCAACATATGAAGTGAAATCACAGCAATCATTTAGAGTCATAGGCGTGCTTCTAACGTTGGCCTTGATCTCAGCACCTCCATGGTCTGGCGAGTGGTTAAAAGCAACAGTTGGCGCAGTAACTCATCCAAGTATTGTTCGCGAGCAACTGCACATGGTTCGCGGATTTACTATGAAACCATCAGAGATAGTAGATGATGATTTAGCAAACCACCTTGCTCCCAATAGTCGCATTCTTGATTTTCCTTATGAGAATATTATTGCTGTAGCATTAGGGAGGCGAAACGTTTCGCCAATTATTCAAGCGTATTCAGCCGATAATACACTCCTTCAACAATATTATGTAGATCAAGTAATGAAAGTTCGCGATGAGACTGAGGTAGTATATTGTGTTAATTCAGCCCAAATAGACGGCGTTGAGCATATCACACGAACACCTTTGATTTTTGAGTATCTATTACGTAACTTTCAACTGAAAACAAATTCACTCTACATGCATCGCTGTTCGTTACTAGCACCTCGCCCTGCACCTCTTGATCTAGCTGCTACAGCCGAGCAGTTTCAGCAACGGAGTAACAGCGGAATAGAACAAATCGTTTTCAGTCAACCATCGACATGCACACTTTTACGATTAAAACTTACAATGACATATCCTTTTACTGTCTTTTTTGGACGTCCTACGCCCGTTGAAGTTCAGGTGATCAATGGTTCATCACGCCTGCCACCACAACGAGTTATTCCTATCGAAATGGGACGGGAGTTTGAAACCCTATTGTATTTAGGTCCTTCCTCGACATCGTATCAGTTATTTGATCCGTCTGGCAAAATTGATTACGCTGAACCGGTGAGTTCGCTCGAAATCAGGAACGTGTCGTATGGTCCATTTGATGTTCATCCTGATCGTGTTCAAGTTCATAGCCTTGATTGTATTAATATGAGTCCTGGCATCATCGACTCAGTGCAGCCCAATCGTCACTCTACAGTTGCTCCTATCACTTTGCAGGAACCTGTGCACCAAGAGTTTGTTGCTACACAGCCAAACCTTGTGGGTATTTACGTAAAACTAGCGACCTACGCGCGCCAGAATCATGGACCCCTAGTACTTCAACTTCAGCAGATAGATAACACAGGAACGGCAACTAAAGTGGCTGAGCAAACCATTGACATGGCCTCAATCGAAGATAATGCTTGGAAATTATTTTCGTTTGCGCCTCGGGCATCGTCTTCTGGTCAACGTTATAGGCTTGTAGTGAAGGCGCTGACCCAAGATCAAAATAATGCTGTTACGCTCTGGATGCAATCTGGCGATCCGTATCCAGCGGGTCAGCTAACTCAGGGTAACAAGCCTTTACAAGGGGATCTCTCATTCCAGTTGTTGTACCAGCAACCATAATTCTTTTAAGCATTAGTTGTCATGCTACAGCGAATATATAGGGATGAAGAGAGTGTGATACATGCAAGTCCTAACGGCATTCACGTGATAGATTTTATCGCCTGGCAAGTCATATCTGTGCATCGGATAGAATAATACTCATGATAATTCAACCATCTATAGATGAACATATTGTGCATCGAGCATGTAACTGCTCAAGAGCATGCAATCGCAGTACATCATGTCAGTAAGATGTATCGCATATACGATAAACCAGCTGACCGACTGAAGCAGATGTTCTGGCGCGGGCGACGCTCGTACGGCCAGGAATTCTGGGCGCTTCATGATATCTCCTTTGAAGTCAGCAAAGGCGAGATGGTGGGAATTATTGGGCGCAATGGGAGCGGCAAGAGTACGTTGCTCCAGATCATTGCGGGAACGCTCGCTCCTACAGAGGGCGAAGTGCAGGTAAAAGGTCGTGTCACAGCATTGCTCGAATTGGGCAGCGGTTTCAATCCTGAGTTCACTGGTCGCGAAAATGTATTTCTTAATGGAGCACTACTTGGCTTGTCGCATGAGGAAGTGCGCGCCCGGTTTGATGAAATTGCTGCGTTTGCAGATATTGGTACCTTTATCGATCAGCCAGTGAAACTGTACTCCAGCGGCATGATGGTGCGGCTAGCGTTTGCCGTGCAGGCGTGTGTCGAGCCAGAAGTATTAATCGTCGATGAGGCCTTAACTGTCGGCGATGTCTTTTTTCAGCAGAAATGCTACCGCCGCCTGGAAGCGCTGCGCGAGCAAGGCACCTCGATCCTGTTCGTGTCGCACGCGCTTGGAGATGTACGGCAATTCTGCCAGCGCGCTATCGTTTTAAGTCATGGCCGGTCGATGTTTCAAGGCAGTGCGTACGATGCGGTTTCGTTCTACATGTTGCTCGATCAACAAGAGCGGGCTGGCAATCCTATCAAGGCGACAGCCCCATCGAAGACACTCGCTGCTCGGCGCGATGGTCATGCTACGGCTGATGCGTCAGAACAGAGCGCTTCATCGTCCAACAAAGCTTCTATGCGCAAAGAGCTTCTAATAAAAGCTCTCGACTGGCCCGACGACATGGCATTTCTGGACATTACACATGTGCCGCAAGTATCGAACGGTTGGGCGCGTTGTACCCGTGTTGCCATATGTGATGATGAGAATCAGCCCTGTTATCTGTTTGAGCAAGGTGATGTTATGCGACTGTTCTACGAATTTGAATTGTTGCATGATATTGAAGTGCCAGTTGGTGGCATGAGCATCGAGAACAAGCAGGGCCATGTTGTTCATGGCAAAAATGCTTTGCAGTATACATATGACATGCCTTCAGAGGTATCTGCTGGTACCATTCTTCGTTTTCGTCATGATGTTATGCTTGATATTGCTGTTGGAGAATACACGCTTGAAGTTGGTCTGGCGACCACCGATCCTTTAGCATATGAGCAGCGCGCGCTATTGACTCCGCAGGATTTGTATGACAAAACAACACGTATCTGTCATCTGAATACTGTTGGTCCTATTTCTGTTATCTACCGCTACGACGCCACGCCAACGCAGATGACGTTCTGGGGTATGGCTGATCTTCCGGGTAGCTACGCGTTCGAGCAGGTAGATGGCGATGAAGGAGTCTAATCCCATGTCCCGTTTTAATCCACTCAACCATCCCATTTGTCTCGCCTATCCAAAGTGGATCGCACCATCGGAGTGGATCGAGCATGTACCTTTTGCGATGTACATTATTGATCTGCTGCGCCCGCGCGTTTTTGTCGAGCTTGGGTCGCATTATGGCGTCTCGTACTGCGCCTTTTGTCAGGCGGTCGCCGAGTTGCAGTTGCCGACACGCTGCTACGCCATTGACACATGGGAGGGCGATCCGCATGATGGCTTTTATGGATCAGAGGTGCTTGATGCGCTTGCTGAGCATCACCAACCGCTCTACGGTGGTTTCTCACGCTTAATTCAACAAACGTTTGACGAAGCGTTCAGCTATTTTGAAGATAGTTCGATCGATCTGCTGCATATTGATGGTTATCATACCTATGATGCAGTGAAGCACGATTTCGAAACATGGCTCCCGAAGTTGAGCAATCGGGCGGTCGTGTTATTTCATGATATCAACGTACGCGAACGTAATTTTGGTGCGTGGCGCGTGTGGGAAGAGGTATCGCAGCAGTATCCGCACTTCGCTTTTGCGCATGGACATGGTCTGGGTGTACTCGCTGTAGGCCCCGACTATCCGTCTGCGCTGACAGAGTTGACCGACGCCGATGTGACAGAGACGCAGCAGATACAACAGTTGTTTTATCAATTGGGCTTGCGGCTACGCGCACATCAGCAGCGCGAGCGGCTCAAGCAAGATCTCACGAGCCGTCTTGATCAGAAAGAGCAGTTGCTGCAAAAGGCGAATAGCGATATCGAGACCCTCACTGGCTGGATTCATGAGCGTGACCAGTTGTTGCAGAAAGCGCAGCATGATATACAACAATTCCAGAAGTGGATTGGCGAGCGTGATGTTCATATTCAGGAACTGCAGGCCTCGATAACTCACCAACAAGAAGACATAACAACTCTGCACTCTTGGATAGCAGAGCGTGACGAGCGTATTCGCAAGTCTGATGCTGATTTTCAGACACTTGAAAGCAGGGTGCGCGAACGTGATGGCCTTCTTCAGCAGGCACAATCCGATGCGCTTGCACTTAACGATCAAGTCAAGTATCTTGAACAACAGGTGCAGCGCCTGCACGATGTTGCTGCTGAAGCGAATGCGCGTATGATTCAAGTATATGGTGATTTGCAAGAAATTCGTAGTTCTCTGGGCTGGAAACTTTTGCATCCTGTGTGGAAGGCACGCCAACGCATTTTACCGTCGAATGGCATGGCATTGCGTAACATGCGCCGTGGGCGTAATGCGATGCGCATCTTGCGCCATGAGGGTACGCGAGGGCTGGCTCAGCATACGCGTGGGTGGGTTCGCTATCGGCTTGGGCGCGCGCCACGTACTATTGTAAGCCCAACAGCTTCCACTTCTACAGACAGTGATGAAGACGCCTACGCACAATGGATCGTGCAGAATGAACCCGACAGCGCGGCATTACAACGCCAGCGCATTGACGCTCACTTGTTTGATGATCAGCCGCTCATCAGCATTGTGACGCCCGTTTACAATCCTCCGCCGGATGTGCTGGCGGACATGATTCGACTCGATTATCACCCAGACCTACGGACGATGGGAGTTGCTTCTTGTTCATGGCAGCCCCGATAATCAGCCGGTAGCTGACGTGCTACAGCGCTACAGCGCGCGCGACAGCCGTGTTCGTGTATTAAACCTTGCCGAAAATCGAGGAATTGTCGGTAACACCAATGCTGGTTTGGACGAGGCATGCGGCACCTTCATCGCCTTTGTCGATCATGATGATACGCTGGCTCCGTTCGCACTGTTTGAAGTTGTGCAACTGCTTAATGAGCGGCCAGAGATCGATCTCATCTATTCGGACAGTGACCTTTTAAGTTTTGATGGAAGCCGCCGCTTCCAGCCATTGTTCAAACCTGACTGGTCACCTGCGATCATGCTTTCGGCCAACTATGCGACGCATTTGTGTGTCGTACGTACGGACGTGCTTCGCTCGGTTGGCGGGCTTGCTGAAGGCACCGATGGAGCGCAGGATTGGGATATGATCTTACGCGTGAGCGAACAAACGCAGCACGTTGCCCATATTCCCAAGGTGCTTTATCATTGGCGTGAAAGCCCTGTCTCGACCGCGATTGATATCAGCCGCAAGCCCTACGCCCTCCAGGCACAACTTGACGCGATCAGGCGCCATCTGGCGCGCATGGGCCTGGATGCTGATGTTTTCTTGGATATTACCGGTTACATTCGTACAACGTGGCAGCCGACGAACGACACGATGGTATCAATCATCATTCCGTCGCGCAACCTGTCCTTGATACGACGCTGTGTTGACTCGATTCATAACCACACTTCGTACCAGCAGTATGAAATTATTGTGATCGATACGACGCGTGATGGTGAAATTGTGTCCTACTATGGTAATGGGAAACATCCATTGGTGCATGTTGTGCGTTCTACAGGGCCGTTCAATTACTCAGCGGTCAACAATCTAGCTGCCGCGCATGCCAGTGGTAAGGCACTTTTGTTCCTCAACGACGATACTGAAGCGCTTGACGCGGACTGGCTAACAGAATTGGTGCGCTGGGTTGAGCGTGATTTGGTTGGCATCGTTGGCGCGAAGTTGCTCCGCGAAGATGGCTGTATTCAGCATGCAGGTGTTGTCATAGGGCTGGGGGGATTTGCGGATCATCCATTCGCAGGTGGACCGGAGGGCCAGCGGACAATCTACGGCAACACCGAATGGTATCGGAACTTCAGTGCTGTGACTGGCGCGTGCCTCATGATCCGACGAGAGCTATTCGAACGAGTTGGCGGCTTTGACGAGCAACTTGCGCTGTGCGGCAACGATGTCGAGCTGTGCTTGCGTGTCGGTCGTTTGGGATACCAAATAATGTACACGCCTTTTGCTCGGTTGCGCCATTTAGAAAGCGTCACACGCGGCACCACAATTCCACGTGACGACTTCATGCATTCGTTCTTGCATTATCGTCCGCTGCTTGTTCGTGGCGATCCGTTCTACAATCCGAATCTATCAGCGTGGGCTACACTGCCACGTTTGCGACAACCGGACGAAGAGTTAGCGCTTGCGTTTGCCGAGCGCTATCTATCCCAATTGGGGCTAGAAGTGGTCTCCGAAGATGAACGTGCTTCTGTTGAGCAAGGAACAGTGCTAGAATGACAAACTTGGGTAAGCAGCGTAAACGGCTCACAACTGCCATTCATCTTACGCGTAAAAGTGTCTATACAGTGCGTCGCCAGGGTTGGCGCACTTTCTATACAAAGGCTAAGATTAAGTTATTTCCGCCAAAGATACACCAGCCGGCGTGGAATAAAACCTATGCGTCGGAGGCTTTCACGCTGGTTCGTTGGCTCGATTTCACTCCAGAGGATTTGTGCCGCAGTCAAGAAGTTATGACGACCCATGCTGGAAAGCTGGACATAAAGTCTATTAACTGGTATCTTCCACATTTTGAGCATGCCTACTATGGCGGTGTTCTCACTATTTTGCGCTTTGCAGCGAAGTGGGCTAGTGATTATGGCGTACGTAACACGTTTGTGATTATTGGCGATCCAAGCTCGCCCGACAGCGCGAGCTATCTTCGCCGCATCAGCGAAGCGTTTCCGTCGTTGGCGAGCGCGAGCGTAGTTGTTGTTCACTCAGATGCAGATCTCCCCAGTGTACCGGCATGCGATGCGGCGATAGCAACGTTGTGGAGCACAGCTTATTACGTGCTCAAATTCAATCAGACCAAGCGTAAGTTCTACTTTCTGCAAGACTTCGAGCCGATGTTTTACCCTGCTGGCTCGACTAGCGCACAGGTCGAGGCGACGTATCGCTTTGGTTTCTACGCTATTACCAATACCATCACGCTCAAGAAGCACTATGAAGCGGATTATGATGGTAAAGCAACCTTTTTCAATCCCGCTGTTGATACGAGTTTATTCTACCCTGCCGCTAATCGTGACTGGGGAACGACCCGTAAACCATATAAAGTGTTTTTTTATGGGCGTCCGGCTCATTGGCGGAATGGCTTTGAGCTAGGATCTATCGCATTAGCAAAGCTCAAAGAGCAACTGGGGCAGCGGGTGCAGATCATTGCCGCAGGTAACGATTGGGATCCAACAGATTATGGTCTTGGCGGTATCATAGAGAATCTCGGATTACTGCCTTACCAGGAAACGGCGCGGCTGTACCGAACCTGTGACGCTGGCTTGGCGATGATGTTTACGTGCCATCCTTCATATCTGCCGTTTGAGTTTATGGCGAGCGGCTGCCTCGTCGTCTCAAACGTAAATAGTGCAACCTCATGGCTGCTCAAAGACAATGAGAATTGTCTCCTCTCACTGCCAAGTGCAAGCTGCATTGCAGATACGCTCGCCCGTGGTCTTCAGAAATCATGATCTGCGCCGCCGCGTGACGGACAACGCCGCACAACTAATTAAAGAAGAGTTTTCTGACTGGACGAGGTCAATAGCGGATATATACAGCTACATGTGCGATCCTGACAGTGCCGCACATGCTAATGCGTCATAATTCTATCCCTGCTCTTGCTCCCGCAGCTTTTGCGCCCGGCGGCTCGGCGGCGCTTCCGCTACATCGGTCGGGCGAACGGCGCGCATGCTGGCGAACACCAGCACCGCGCTCAGCAGTAGCGCCAGCACGACAAAAGCGATCCACGGGCTGGGAATCAGCGTCTGCCCGCCATTTGGCAGATCAATAAATGTGTAAAATAACCCGCGCTCTTCGCTCAATAGCTGTTCGGTTAAGAACAGCGCGATGAAGGGATGCACGACCAGAAATGCCCCGCCGATGTACAGCAGCGGTACCGAGACAAACAGCGAGTCGATGTTTGCACCGATCAAAATAGTGAGCACAGTGGCGATGAATGGAATGCCGAGCAGCATGACAATCACCGAGCCGAGCGCAAGGCTGCTCGCGGCCAGCGTGCTGCGCATCACAGTCGACCAGAACAACCCCAGGCATGCGTACAGCACGGCAGTCGCAACCAGGCCAATCAGCGCAATAACCACCTCGGCAAGCGTGACGCCACCAAACAAGAAGGCCAAACTCATCAACGGTACGGCAGACACGATCAGCAGCAGCGCGTACGAAAGCGCGGCAGCCAGTTTGCCCCACACAATCTGCCATGGCGTCAATAGTGATCCGACCAGCAGATCGTAGGTTTGTCGCTCGCGCTCGCCAGCGATGCTGCCGGCCGTAAGCGACGGCGTGATCACACACACCTCGGTCAACGCTACGGCGGCAATCGCAAAGAACAGCGCCCGGCCAATCTCCCGCCCGGCGTTGATGTCGTTACTGGCGCTGCTTGCAATCGCAACGTACAGCAGCAGCGTGACACCACTCAGGATGGCAAGATAAATCGAAAGCACCACAAAGGCCCGCGCGCCGCGCATGCGGCTGCGTAGCTCCTTCACCAGCACCGGATTTGCTTCTGCCATGCGCTTTGCGCCTTCCTTACGGTGCTTATTGGACCAATCCTCTAGTCACCTGCATGAAGATATCTTCCAAATCATTGCGCTGCTCGGCAAAGCGTGTTACCGCGATGCCTGCGCCGACCAGCCGCGCCAGCAGATCGCCCATGCCGCTCTCGTCGCCAGCGAAGTCCACCAGTAGTGTAGAAGCCTCGCGACGGGTCAACGGTGGGGCAACATCCACAACCGCAGAACCATCTTCTCCGTTTTGCTGCATGTCGCTATGCCCCTCTTCGTCATGAGGTTGTACATCAGTACGCCGCACCGCCAGCACGTCTGGCAGGCCGCGCAATACCTGCTCGGCACGATCAACATCATGGAACACGCGTATTTCCAACGTGACATGCGGCTGAAGTGAGCGCAGAATGGTATCAACATCGCCGCTTGCCAGCAGTTTGCCCTGTTCGATAATAGCGATGTGGGTACACATTTCGGCCAATTCGGTCAAAATGTGCGAGCTAATCATAATAGTTTTGCCCAGTGTGCGCAACTCTTTAAGCAATTCGCGCAATTCAATGCGCGCGCGCGGGTCGAGGCCGCTGGCCGGCTCGTCAAGAATAAGCAGCCGTGGGTCATGCATCATGGTGCGCGCGAGACTCAGGCGCTGCTTCATGCCGCGCGAGAGGGCCATCACATTGTCGTTGCGTTTGTGGCTCAGATCTACCAATTCCAGCAATTCGCCGATGCTGGCGGCGCGGCGACCGGACGGCACACCATAGGCACGTCCGAAAAAGTCCAGGTACTCCCAGGACTTCATGTTTTCGTAGACGCCAAAGAAGTCGGGCATGAAGCCAATCATGCGCCGAACGCTGCGCGGATCTTTGGTTACGGGAATACCGGCAACATGCGCTTCGCCGCTCGTAGGTTGCAGCAGCGTTGTCAAAATGCGCATGGTCGTTGTCTTGCCAGCCCCGTTTGGCCCGATAAAACCAAAAATAGCACCGTCCGGAATCTGGAGTGTGAGATGATCGAGCGCAAGGTTTGTGCCGTAGCGCTTCGTCAAATTGTTCGTTTCAACAAGTGGTGCCATGCGCGCTCCTGCATGTCATAGGCGAGCTTGCTTGGTACAGTATACAAGCAGCGCAACAGCAGATCAAAAAGTGGCATGCTATGCACAGCATGCCACTCGGTTGGTGCCGAAGGAGGGGATCGAACCCTCGACCTTGGGGTTATAGATCCCACGCTCTAACCATCTGAGCTACCTCGGCGCGGTGTTTGATTCATCGCTGTGTATGCTAACACGATCATTCTAACATGTCAAACGCTATGTACATTGTTTATGTTTCGTACTGGTAAACTGCATATGTCTCATAGCGGCACAGGGTACACCGGGAAAACTATTATATGCCTCTGTGATCTGTGTGTGCTCTGTGGCAGATTCTTTCCAGTTTACAGTGCAGATATGCTACTTGCTATCAACCTGTACGCTCTTCATGCTGCAAAATATGCGGTTTGATGGCATATAACTTGCCGCTTGGTAGTGGGGTATATGCGTTTCTAGAGAAGAGATTGCCATGAAAAAACAAGCATGGACTATCACCACGCCACTCGCGAGCGACGCGTTTGCGTGGCTGGACAGCGTTGCTGAGCCGTTGCAAAAAGGCGTGAGCGCGGTGTTTCGCGCGGGGGCATTGGCTCAGAAGGCCAAGAATTGGCTGAACGGCACGCCAATCCGCCACCGTCTCCATCCTGCATTCATTCTCATCCCGCTGGGTGCATGGACCACTGCAGAGTTGCTCGACGCGCTTGAAATCATGTCAGATGATCCGGTGCGTCGCGAAGGCTACGCTGCGAGCGCTGACGCCGCCGTTGCATTTGGCATCCTTGGTGTGTTGCCAACCGCTGCCACTGGACTAGCCGATTGGGTCGATACATTTAGTCAGCAGCGGCGGGTTGGCACCGCGCATGCTTTGCTCAATACAACCGCGCTGACGCTGTACATCGCGTCATGGGCGCTGCGCCGGAGCGGCCAGCGTGGGTGGGGACAGGCGCTTGCGCTGGCGGGTTACAGCCTTGGCGGGCTGGCGGCATCCATTGGTGGTGAGATGGTGTATGGCCTGGGGGTCAATGTCACCCATCTCTTGTATCCTCGCCCGCCGGAAGAATTTGTTGACGTGCTATCAATCGACGATCTGCCGCATGGCAAACCAGTTGTTGTCGAAGTTGGACGCGTGCCGGTCATGCTGCTGCGGCAGGGTGAAGAGATTTACGCGGTGGAGAACTGGTGCCCGCATGCGGGCGGGCCGCTCTCCGAAGGTGAGTTGGAAGGCAACGAGGTGGTGTGTCCATGGCATCGCTCGCGCTTCTGCCTGCGTGACGGCGCGCCGCTAGATGGACCTGCATCCGCGCCACTGCGCACGTTTGAGGTGCGCGAGCAGAACGGGCGGATTGCGGTTCGCCCAAGTTTCGAGGCGCAGAGCTGGCCGCCCGCGCCAGCACAACCCGGTTGATTTTTATTTATGAACTGGTGTCTGCATTCAGGCATATGAGTGGCGCCAGCAGTGTGAGGGCGGCGCGACACATGTACAGTGTGCAATCCGTAGCGATAGATACAGGCCGGTGTATCTGCACACCGGCCTATAGCTATGTTGCTCCGACCACTGATTCGTGGTCGCCGCCGTTTGTGTGCTGGTAGCCCAGTAGAGTCAAGAACTCCATCAGCATCTGTGCATGGCGCGCAAGATCATCACGCAGAACGTGCTCGTTCGGCCCGTTGATCGCGCTGTCGGGGCGCAGGCAGCCGAGCGCCGCCACAGGAACGTCGAACGCTTCGGTGAAGATATGCAGCGGCTGGGCAAACGGGCCATGCGGCAGTCGATCGAGTGGCGCATCAAAAATCGCGCTGCCGGCCTTGCTCAGTTGTTGAATGAACACATCGTCAAGCGCAGTTGCGGTAGCGCCATAGCCGCCTGGCAAACGTTCAATATCGACATCGGCAAACTCTTTTGCAATCAGATGCTCGCGCAGTAAATCAAAGATTGCATGCGGTGATTGGTGTGGCACCAGTTGGAAATCGAGTTGCGCGGTGGCGGTAACCGGAATCAACGCGACCTCGCCATGTGGCTCAACCACCAGCGAACTTACATTACATGTCGGTAGCGTGGCTTCGGTGCGCACCAGCCCCACACCCGTTGATTCAAACAGAAAGTTCGTTAGTCCCCATGCGCTAAGCCGCCCGGCTTCATCGAGTTGCGCCGCGCGCAGCAGCTTATTGTCGTTGCGACGTGGCCCATCCACCGCGTCGTAAAAGCCCTCGATCAATATTTCTTCCTGGTCGCTCTTGACGTGGTGCAGCGCCCAGATCAAGCGCCAGAGCGGGTTGGGCACGCTCACGCTCATGCCGGCGGCCAGCGGCTGGTTGGCACCGACCGTGGTTAGCCGCACTTGCAGCATGCCCTTGGCGCCACCATAGCAGATCGGGCGGTGCCTGGCATTAAGCTCACCGGCGCTTGCAAGGCAGCCATCCACGCGCCAGTGGCCCTGCATGTCACGCACGACGCTGCTCAGATGCGGGCTGCCAATCAGTTCTTCGCCTTCTGCAACGATAATCACGCCGCATGGCAGATTTCCGCTGGCAAGCAACGCCTGGATCGCCGCAAGGTGGGCGACCAATGGCCCTTTGCCGTCCGCGACGCCGCGACCGTACAGCGCCTCATCGCGTTCGGCAAGCTGAAACGGATCATGGTGCCACGCCCGCCAGGGGCCGGGCGGCGCAACATCATAGTGGTGGTACAGCAGCAGCGTCCATGGGCTGCGACCTGCGCACTGCCCCACGACCACTGGCGCGCCCGCAGTGGCGAAGACATCGGTGTGAAGACCATGCTGGCGCATCATGGTCGCGATGCGCTGTGCAGCCGATGCAAGTTCGTCATGCTGGCCGGAGACCGTGGGAAGGGCACAAAGCTGGCGAAGATCGCTCAGCAACCTGTCACTATCAATTGGGATGGAAGGCTGTTTGATCACACAGTGCTCCACTGTGGCGGTTCGGCTCATTATAGCACACTGCACTCTGCCCGATGCGAAACGACTACCTTTTGCATCGCATCAAAAAGTGGACAAAAGATCAAAATCTTGGTAAACTCACAGACTCGAAGTGGCGTGCGGCAGCGCGCGTCGTTCGTATGCTACCTCTTTGTTATTCCTACTTTTGAGGGGAAGACACGAGTGCTGCGTACATGAGTTTTGTGAAAATATTACGTTTCTTGATTCCATCATAACTATAGCAATTTACCGGTTGCATTGCACCCTCACCCTCAGTCCCTCTCCCATCGGGAGAGGGAAGCTGCGGCAGCGGCAGGTGAGGGAAAGGTGCAATCGATGTGCAAACTGCTATAAAGTGGACATGCACGCGAGGGTTACCATTGTTTGAACGTTTCACACGCATAGGTCTTGTTGTTCTGTTATTTGGTATATTTGTTAATGCCTGCGCCGTGGAAGGCGGTGTGCCGGAGGTACAACCAACGACGCAGCCATCACCATTGCCGCAGGCCACTAATGCAGTCGTGGTTCAGCATCTCGCCGAGCGCAATGATACGTGGCACATCGGCCTGCTGGAAGCACCGGGCAGCCTGTACCCCTACCAGCCATCGCCGTCAGCGCAACGCGTGGCCGCGCCGGTCACTGAATTGCTGTATCCGGCACCCATTCTGGCGTTGAATTACGGCTACACTACGACCGGCGTGCTGGAGCAGGTGCCGACGCTTGAAAATGGTGGCGCGACCATGCAAAAGGCGGATGTGCATCTTGATGCTGCTGGCAACATCACCACCACAGAAACAAGCGTCATTACGCAGGTTGATCAGTTGGTCGTCACGTACCGCTGGAATCCTGATTTGTACTGGTCGGATGGGCAGCCGGTGACGGCGGCGGACTCGGTGTTTGCCTACAACCTGGCGAAGACCACGCCGCCCAATGACGAAGCCCGTGATCGGTTGGCGCAAACCGTGAGCTATGAACAGGTGGACGACCATACAACCAGGGCAGTATTACGTCCGGATGTGGTTGGCCCGACCTATTTCTTGAATTATTGGACGCCGCTACCAGCCCATTTGCTGAAGAATGCAGATCCGGCGACGGTGACAAAAAGCGATTTTGCGCTTCAGCCGATTGGCTACGGTCCATATGCAATTACCTCGCGCACGGCTGGCGAGATCAAAATGGTGCGCAACCCGCATTACGCAGGTGTCACGCCGAGTGCTTCACAGGTGTCGTTTACCTTCCCTTCCAACATGGCGTTGGCGCAAGCGGGCCTTACAAATGGTAACCTGGATGTGGCGGTAACTGACCGCGCAACGAGCGATCAGCTCGATTTGCTGGCACCAAGCGACGCTGATCATACGTTACAGGTGAGCTACGTGCCCAATCCCATCTGGGAGCATATCGACTTTAATCTTGACGTAAGCATATTGCAGGACATTCATGTGCGGCGCGCGATTGCGTTGGGTACCAACCGCAAAGCCATGGTTGATACGCTGTTCAAGGGACATGTGCCGGTACTTGATAGTTGGGTGCTGCCGGGCCAGCCCGAAGCTGCGCCCGCTGATCAGATCACGCACTATGATTATGATCCTGATCAGGCACGCGCGTTGTTGGACCAGGCAGGCTTTCCTGAGCAAAACGGTGTCCGTGTCTCGTCCGAGGGCGTGACGCTCACGTTGCAGTTGATGACCACTGACACGCCGCCGCTGCGAGAGGCGATTGCCGAGCAGTTCAAGGCCGACATGGCAAACATTGGCGTGCAAATCGATATTCAGACGCTATCCACCGACGAGATGTTTAGCCGAACCGGGCCGCTGTTCCAGCGCAAGTATCAATTGGCACTCTTTGGATGGGCCGCGTCGCCCTACGCCGGTGGGTTATCGTTGTGGAGTTGTGCATCTGTGCCGTCCGAGAGCAACGGCTGGTCGGGGGAAAATGTGTCTGGTTGGTGCTTCCGGGATGCCGACCGCGCGATTCGTAGTGGCGTAAGCACACTGGATCTCAATGCGCGCCGCGAAGCCTACCTGACTCAACAAAAGCTGTGGACACAGGAGTTGCCTGCATTGCCGTTGTTCCAGCGCCTCAGCCTTGTGGCCGCCACGCCAGCCGTGCATGGTTTGCAGCCAGACGCTTTTGCGCCTGTGACGTGGAACATCGCGGCCTGGCAGCGTGAGGAGCAACCATGAGACGTATTGCTGATCTGCGGGTAACATCGGCACGGGGCGTGAACGGGCTGCTGTTGCGCTGGCTCCCGGTCGTCATATGGATGGGAGTTATTTTCGCTTTTTCGGCTCAGCCAACACTGCCGAGTCTTCCAGGGGCGTTTTGGGATACGCTCATGAAGAAAGGCGGCCACCTCACGGTGTACGCTGTGTTGGCAGCGCTGAGTTGGCGGGCGCTGGAGCCGCGCCGGAGCGTATTTGGATGGGCATGGCTGCTGGCAGTGCTGTATGCCTGTACTGATGAGTGGCATCAGTCGTTTGTGCCGGGCCGTCACCCCATGGCGACCGATGTGTTGATTGATGCATGTGGTGCTGCCGTTGCGCTACTATTGATTTGGATCATGCAGAGAAAAACGCGAAATATGTGATTGGTGAGGAACGAAGGGACCGTTGGACGAGAATTGGTCTACACGTTCCCTTTTTAATGCACTCGATACTCCGCCGCCACCTCGCGCGCCCGCACGTACTGCATCGTGCCTGCCTGGCGCGCCAACCCTTTGAGTTCGAGCATGGCTAACGTCGCTGAAACAGCGGGCGCGGCCAATCCGCTCGCGCGGCCAAGCACGTCCACGTGCTGCGGCTCATAGCTAAGCAGTTCAAGCACAGCTGCCTCAACGGGATCTTCTGGCAGCGTGAGTTGTATCTCTTGTTGTATCGTTGCCGTAGTCCAATTCAGCGCTTCAAGAATATCCTGCGCCTCAGTGACAAGCCCGGCCCCGTCGCGAATAAGCTTGTTGGTGCCAGCGCTTGTGCGCGAAAAAATCTGTCCTGGCACGGCAAATACATCGCGCCCTTGCTCCAATGCAAACGAAACAGTGATCAACGCGCCGCTTCGCTCGCCGGCTTCCACGACCAGTGTGCCGCGTGACAGGCCGCTGATCAGTCGGTTGCGCGGCGGGAAATTCGCTGGTGCTGGCATGGTGCCGAGTGGATATTCGCTCATGATCGCGCCGTTGCTCATAATTTCTTCAGCCAGCGCGCGGTTGCGCTCCGGATACACACAATCAACGCCGCAACCAAGCACCGCAATGGTACGACCGCTTGCTTCCAATGCAGATGTGTGCGCAATTGTGTCAATTCCCAGCGCCAGGCCGCTTACTACCGTGATGCCCGCACCCGCCAGGTCGCCAATAAGTCGCCGCGTTGCCTCTTTGCCATAGCTGGTTGGACTGCGCGTGCCAACCACTGCGAGCGCCCATTCGTCAGCTGGGTCGAGCGTGCCGCGCACGTACAGCAAGGGCGGTGGCTGTGTAATCTGCCGTAGCAGCGCCGGGTAGCCGGCATCCTCAATACATAGCAGATGTGCATCGGCCTGCAACACGCGCTCCATCTCGCTGTCAAGGCACACGCGCGTGCGTGTCGCAAGCAATGCTTCACAGCTTTTTGCATCAATCCCACTTGCCACAAGGTCGCGCAGTGATGCGTTCCATGCATCCTCTGCCGAGCCAAAGAACTCCACAAGGCGCGCCAGCCGAGCTGGCCCAATGCCAGGTGTGAGATTAAAGCCGAGATAAAAAGGTGTTTGATTCATGAAAATCGTGCTTCAAAAAGAAATGGTTAAAACTATAAGGTTTCAGCTATGGAGAATATGACAAAATATTTATCTAAATAGGGCAAAAATCCAGCCGTCGATATTAGCATCTGTAGTATACTCGCCACACTCGTAGGAAAGTATAGCAGTAATTATTGCTTTGAGCGATGCATGTCCCTATGTCTCATCTACTAATTAGTACTATGTCCTCGGTCTAAAGAATAAGGGGACTTTAGTACTACCGAAGTATTGCTACATAGATGCTAGATTACAGTATAATGACAAAGACGTTAAGAAATAGTTTAAAATTGTTGCAGGAGGAAGCCTGTGGGACGTACACAACATGTTTTGCTCTGCACATTATGGATGTGCATTGCCGCACTGTTGCCATCGCTCGCGTTCGCAGATGAGCGGCCTTCTGACAAGCCAAATACTGTTTTTCTGCCTTTGACATTGCAATCGCATGTCACCCCCGCAGTGTCTTCGAGTCCGCCGCCGCCTACACCAACTGCGCCCGTCACGCCCACCGATCCTACGCCAACGCCCGTCACGCCCACCGATCCTACACCAGCACCTGCTGCGGTAGTACTCACGCCGCTTGAAGCAGAAGTTGTTCAGCTGACGAATGAGGCGCGCGCACAGTATAATTGCCCTGCGCTCAATGTTTCTCCCGAACTCACGCTTGCCGCGCGCGCGCACAGCCAGGATATGGCTGATCATGATTACTTTGATCACAAAGGCTCGGATGGTTCGCAGCCAGGGGATCGCATGAAAGCGGAGGGCTACATGTGGCGGATCGCTGCTGAAAATATTCTGGCAGGCTCTAATGATGCTCAAGCGATCGTGGACTTCTGGATGAACAGTGACGGCCACCGCGCTAACATTCTGAACTGTGGGTACAAGGATATTGGGGTTGGTTTTGTATACGATCCGAATGATACGTATGATAATCCGGTCTATCCATTCCAATACTATTGGACGCAGGATTTTGGGGCGCTCCCCTGATCAGGCAAGCTAATTCCGCGCGGGGGTGACGTAGGTCGCCCCCGCGTTTTTTTTGTTTTCCCATACACCCGATTCAACATCCATCGTAAGACGGATTGACATGATCTCATAATTGGACATATACTATGCATGTTATTTAGATGATTGGCTAAATATCTATGGAAGCACCACTCAGCCATACATTTCAAGCTCTTGCTGACCCGACGCGGCGCGCCATCCTCAAAATGCTTGGCGAAGGCGACATGACCGCTGGTGACATCGCGGCACAGTTTGCGATTTCCGCGCCGAGCGTGTCGCATCACCTCAGCGTCTTGAAGCGGGCCGGGCTGGTTCAGTCGCAGCGCAACGGACAGACATTGGTCTATTCGCTCAACACAACTGTGGTGCAAGAGTTCGTGCAGGAAGTGATGCAATTCTTCAATATTGGGGAGGACGATCATGCGTAGTCGTTGGTTTGCGCCGCTTTGCATTGTAGCAATGGTCGTCTTTGGCGTGTCTGTTTATAATCAACTCCCAGCGCAACTGCCAATGCACTGGGGCCTCAACGGTGAAGTCGATCGTACCGGAAGTCGGCTCGAAGGGGTGCTGTTCCTGCCGTTGTTAAGTGTTGGCATGTTGATTTTGCTACGAGTGTTGCCGCGCATCGATCCGCGCAGGGCTTCATATAGGGCATTTCAGGGAACATTTCACTTGTTTATCAATATTGTGATCTTGTTCATGGCTGCGCTCTACGTCGTCACGCTTGGCATCGCGCTTGGTTGGGATATTTCCGTGCCGCAGGTCGTTGGCGTGGGCGTCGGGCTGCTGCTGGCGGTGCTTGGCAATGAGTTGGGACGTGTGAAGCCAAACTGGTTTGTTGGCATCCGTACGCCATGGACGCTGTCTGACCCTGAAGTATGGCGGCGAACGCATCGCATTGGTGGGCGTGTTTTCTTTGTCGCTGGATTGGTCATGGTTGCGGCGGCGTTGCTGCTGCCAGCATATGTCTTTGCTGTTGTTCTGGTTTGCGCGATCGGCGCTGCACTGGTCCCAACAGTGTACTCATATGTTGTGTGGCGGCAGCGCACCTCTATGTAGGTAAGTGTGTTTATTATGCAAACAGCATTTCATATCAACATAGCGCTGCTCGCAGCGCAAGTGGTTGCCATTCTATTCGCCATTTTGTATCCGCTGGTCCTTGCGATCATGGCGCGCCGACTGGCTCGGCGTCGGCTGGCGCTACTTCGGCTACGGCGCGTTGATCTTTTTCCTGTTTCAACTCATCAGCCGCGTGCCGCTGATTCAGGGCGTGCAATACCTGATCGCGCCACAGTTGCAATCGTCGCACACATTGCTGCTCGTCTGGCTGGTTGTTGCTGCCGTGACTGCGGGGTTGTTCGAGGAAATTGGACGCTATGTCGGCTACCGCTGGCTTATGCGTAATGAGGAAAAGACATGGCCCAAGGCAGTCATGTACGGCATCGGCCACGGCGGCCTGGAGTCAATGCTGCTGGTCGGCGGGCTCATGATCATCGGGCTGATCAACATGATTGTGCTGCCGAATATTTCGCTGAGTACCATACCTGAGGCGCAACGGGCGCAGGTTCAAGCGCAAATTGTGGCACTACAAAACGAGCCTGCCTGGCTCCCGCTCGTCGGTGCCTGGGAGCGATTATGGACGTTGCCCATTCAGATCGCGTTCTCGGTCATTGTGTTACAGGTATTTCGGCGGGGCAGCCTGCGCTGGCTCTGGCTGGCGATTGCGGGGCATACGCTGGTTGATCTGTCGGTCAGCGTGCCGGCGTTGCTCAACCTGCAAGGTACAAGCGCTACATTCGTTGTGGAAGGTATTGTGACGCTGTTTGGCATCGTGGCGCTGTGGATTATCTGGCGGCTGCGCGACGTTGTTGCCACACCGGATGCAACGCTTGCGCCGCATGAAACATTACTGTAAACTCATAGGGGCGAACACATTGGTTCGCCCCTACGGGTTGGTACTACTGCGCCCGCTCCATCGCCTTCATCAGCGCGCGCTTGGCGTACACCTTCACCATGGCGGCGCGGTACTCCGCCGAAGCGTGAATGTCGCCCAGGTAATCCTGGCCTTCGCCCGCGTTCTGGCAGGCCGCCTCGATGTTCTCAGCCGTCAGCGGCTTGCCTTCCAGCGCCTGCTCAACTTCCGTCAGGCGCGTGGCATGGTCAGCCGCGCCGGTGAGCGCCACCCGCACGTTCTTGGCGTTGCCGCCGTCGAGCGTCACACGCGCCGCCACGCCGACCATGGCGTAGCCGCTGGCCGGGTTGGCAAACTTGGCGTAGGCGCTGCCAGTGCCTTTCGCAAGCGCAGGCAGGTCAATCGACGTAATCAACTCGCCTTCTTCCACCGCTGTCATCATCATGGCGACGAAAAAGTCATCAATTGGTGCTGAGCGCTCGCCGTTTGGCCCGGTGATATTGACCGTTGCCTCAAGCACCAGCATGACAGCCGGAAGATCGGCGGCCGGGTCGGCATGGGCAATGCTGCCGCCGATGGTGCCGCGATTGCGAACCTGCGCGTCGCCGATCACTGAGCAGGCGTCGTATAGCGCCTGGTAGCGCTTCAGTTCCTCGTTCTGCGTGATCTCATGGTAGGTCGTCATTGCGCCGATGCGCACGCCGCCATCATGTGAACTGACGCCATGGAGATCCTGAATCTGGTGCAGATCGACCAGCATGGGCGGCGCAGAAAGACGCAGCTTCAGTACCGGCAGCAAGCTATGACCACCTGCCAGCGCCTTCGCCTCTGGATTCTGTGAGAGCAGCGACAGCGCCTCGCTTAGAGACGATGGCGCAGCGTAATCGAATGCTGTTGGAATCACGTTGTTCTCCCTTTATCAAAAGTAAGAAAGTAGAAAGCAGAAGAAAGAAGGATCAAGGTCATCAATACCGCCCCGCCTTCTTCCTTCGCCCTTCATCCTTTACGTTGCAGAGCCATTGCTATTCGTTCCGTTGTGTTCGTTGCCATGCTGCGCGTTCTGGATGACGTTCCAGACGCGCTGCGAGGTGAGCGGCATGTCCATATGGCGCACGCCCAGCGGCTTGAGCGCGTCAATCACCGCATTGACGATTGCTGGCGTTGAGCCGATTGTGCCCGCCTCGCCAATACCTTTGACACCCATAGGATTCGTGGGCGACGGCGTGCCCATGAAGCCGGTGGTATACATCGGCAGTTGCGTGATCTTCGGCACGGCGTAGTCCATCATCGAGCCACTGAGCAACTGGCCGTTCTCGTCGTACACCGCGCTCTCGTAGAGCGCCTGGCCGATGCCCTGCGCCACGCCGCCGTGGACCTGCCCCTCCGCGACCAGCGGATTGAGCACGTTGCCACAATCGTCCATGCAATAGAACTGCAACGGCTTAACAATCCCCGTTTCCGGATCAACTTCGACCACCGCCATGTACGTGCCAGACGGATAGGTGAAATTCGGCGGGTCGAAGAAGGTTTCTTCTTCCAACCCTGGCTCCAGATCGCCGGGATAATCGTGCGCGAGGTAGGCCATGAGCGCCACATCGCCCCACGCTTTGGCGCTGTCGGGCGAGCCTTTCACCGAGAATTTGCCATGGGCATACTCGATGTCAGCTTCGTTGGCCTCCAGCAGGTGCGCGGCGATCTTCTTGCCTTTGTCAACAACCTTGCGGGCGCTCTTTAGAATGGCCGTGCCACCGACTGCCAGCGAGCGGCTGCCGTAAGTGCCCATACCGAACGGCACCATGTTGGTATCGCCGTGGACGATCTCGATGTCATCCATCGGAATGCCAAGCTCGTCGGACGCAAGCTGGGCAAAGGTCGTCTCGTGGCCCTGCCCATGCGAGTGCGAGCCAGTCATGATCGATACCTTGCCGGTTGGATGCACGCGCACAATTGCCGATTCCCAAAGACCCGCGCCAGCGCCCCACATTTTGCCCGCAATCTTGGACGGCGCAATGCCGCATGCCTCGATGTAGCATGCCAGGCCGATGCCGATATAGCGCCCGTTCTTGCGGCCTTCTTCCTGCTCCGCGCGCCACTTTGCGTAGCCGAACTTCTCCAGCGCAGCGTTCAGGTTTTCCTCATAGCGCCCGCTGTCGTACTCCATGCCTGCCACCGAGTGAAATGGGAATGCGTCGGCGGGAACGAAATTTTTTCGCCGGATGTCTGCCGGGTCCATGTCGAGTTCGTCCGCCGCCAGGTCCATCATGCGCTCGATCAGGTACGAGGCTTCCGGACGGCCCGCGCCGCGGTAGGCGTCCACCGGCACCGTGTTGGTGAACACGCCATAGACAGTTACGTCCATGGCAGGCAGTTTGTACACGCCCGGAAGGAGCGGAGTGTAGAGCGAGGTCGGGATCAGCGGCGCGAAGGTTGAAAGATACGCGCCAAGGTTCGCGTAGGTTTTGACGCGCAGACCGAGCAGCGTGCCATCGTTTTTGACCGCCAGCTCAGCATACGTCACATGGTCGCGGCCATGCGTTGTCGCCAGGTAATTCTCGCTGCGAGTCTCGGTCCATTTGACCGGCACGCCTAAATCCTTAGTGATCAGTGCAATCAGCGGCTGTTCGGCATACAGGAAGATCTTGCTGCCGAACCCACCGCCCACGTCCGGCGCGATCACGCGCACTTTGTTCTCCGGCAGCCCGGTGATCAGGCACAGGAGCAGCCGGATCAGATGCGGGTTCTGGTCGGTGTCCCACAGCGTGATCTCGCCAGTGCCACGGTCGTAGCGCCCAGCCACAGCGCGCGGCTCCATAGCGTTCGGGATCAGGCGCTGGTTGACGAGGCGCTGCTTCACTACCACGTCGGCCTGTTTGAAGGCCGCCTCCGTGTCGCCGCCCTCGTGCTTCCATGTGAAGGCGATGTTGTTGGGCGCTTCGTCGTAAATGACCGTCGCCCCTTCCTTGGTTGCCTTTTCGACTTCCACCGTCACGCCCAGCGGCTCGTACTCGACATCGATCAGGTCGGCAGCGTCGCGGGCCGCGCCCCGGCTATCGGCCACCACGGCAGCCACAATCTCGCCGGTATGCCGAACCATGTCGGTCGCCATGAGTGGGTGGTTCGTGATGACAAGATTGGCTTTGGGTGGATTGACGCCGCAGGGCAGCGTCACCACCTGCGCGAAATCCTTGCCCGTGTACACCTTCAGCACACCCGGCTGCTTTTCGGCCTCGGAGGTGTCAATCTTGGTAATCTTGGCATGCGCGTAGGGACTGCGCAAGAAGATCACGCTCTGCATTCCAGGCAGATTGACATCGTCGGTGTACATGCCGCGTCCGGTAATCAAGCGTGGGTCTTCACGACGCTTGATCGCCTTTCCAAACATCGTTTCAGTCTCGGCTGTCATTCCAGGCTCCTTTTAGAGACGGTTGGATTGCCGTTTCGCCATTGAAAAGAACTGAACGCGCGTTTTAGGCTGGCTGAGCTGCCGTCTCAGTTTCATTGGTGGCAGGCTCTTCGCCACGCATCTTCGCGGCGGCATACTGAACGGCCTTGACGATGTTGTGATAGCCGGTGCAACGACACAGATTACCCTCAAGACCGTGCCGAATTTCTTCTTCGCTCGGGTTAGGGTTCTGCTGCAGCAGATCGTAGGCTGACATGATCATGCCGGGCGTGCAATAGCCGCATTGCAGGCCATGCTTCTCCCAGAAGCCTTCCTGCAGCGGGTGCAGGCTGCCATTGTCGGCCAACCCTTCAATCGTCGTAACCTCCGCGCCGTTGGCCTGTACCGCCAGCACCGTGCAAGACTTCACGCTTTGCCCGTTCATCAACACCACACATGCGCCGCACTGGCTGGTGTCGCAGCCGATATGCGTGCCAGTCAGGTTGAGAGCATCGCGGAGATAGTGGACCAGCAGCGTGCGCGGCTCGACCTCGCCTTTGTAGGTTTTGCCATTCACCGTCATTGAGATCGTACTCACGTGGGATACCTCCATCTAGGTATAAACTAGGTATAAAGGAAGAAGGAAGAAAGAAGAAGTAAAATCCAATAGTTCTTACTTCCTACTTCTTCCTTCTGAAATTAGCTGCGGGCGCGACCGAGAATAAGGCCAAGCAGAAATGCGACAATGACCCACGGCAGCCATGGGCGCTCGTTGTAAAAATCTTGCACCATGCCAAGGGCAACCGTTTCTGGCTTCAATTGTTCGTGTTCTGGCACATGCACGGCGCGGCGCTCGAACGATTGCGATGCCTGAGGTGATGCTGCTGGCTGCGATTGGGCTGGTGCGGATGGCTTGTCGGTCGCTTTTGGCTCTGTGCCGCTGGAAGGCTGTGTTGTACTAGCACGCTCTTTTGTGGCAGTGGCCGCAGTCGTAGCTGCCTGCCCGATCATGCTGGCGGCTGGAATGGACGGGCGGGCGGCATGCCCATTGGATGGCCTGGCAGCTGGCGTGCTCGGCTGCGCAGGTGCTGGCGCGGCGCTTTCCTGCTTGGCGGCAGGTGCTGCCGGCGCGTTGTCTTGCCTGGCGGGGGCCTCATCACCCGTTTCGCCGGACTGGCGCTTGTTGATCTGCTCGACCAACGCCTTGAGCGATTGGTTGATCATCTGCTTGGTAGCGCCTTCGATCAGCCGCTGCCCGACGCTCGCCAATGTCCCGGCAACGTTGGCATCGCCGGAATACTTCAAGAGCGTCTTGTCGCCTTGGTCTTCCAGGTCAACGATGCCAGTGCCATCCACAATACCATTGGCGCTTTTCCCATTTGCGATGAGCTTATAGTGGTGCGGGGGTTGCACATCTTCAAGGCGAATACGCCCGTTGTACGTGCCACGGATCGTCTGAATCCCGATTTTGATCGTGCCCTCAAACTCATTGTCGCCGGTTTGTTCCAATCGTTGACAGCCAGGAACGACGCGTGCGAGCACATCAATATTATTGAGTGCATCCCACACTTGCTCCCGAGGGGCATCAATCGTATAGCTACCCGTGATTTTCACGCGAGAGTCCTTTCATTGATGCTATAGCGCATATCGAACCGAAATGTGTGCTGAGAATACAGGAAGGAAAGCTTTGAACGTGTGCATGGTAACGCAGGGATTTAGGATTTGTCAAGCTTAGGCAATATTGACAAACAAGATATGTATGCCATAAATAGCAGATGCACCATGATGCGCCAGATTGGCACCCTTGAAGCGGTTCTGCTTGCGGCTTGCAACATCATGACGATGTCAGTGAAGGAGACAGAATTCATGCGCTCATGCTCTTTTTTCGTGCGCAGTGTGTTGATGCTTGTGCTATTCACGCCGCTGTTTGTGACGGCCCAGCAAACCTTCACGCCACCACTTCTTGCAGCACCGCTTGTTATGACTACAGCCCAGCCGCAGCGAACGATGCGCGTCATGGTCGAGCTAGCCGACGAGCCGACGGCGCTGGTGTTCGCGCGTACGCGAGACGCGGCCATGTCGCTCGACATGACTCGCCGGACGCAGGCGGTTCAGCGGGCGACCATTGCCGCGCAGTCGCAGCTTGCGCGTGTCGAAAGGGCGCAGCAGCATATCATGCCCGAGCTTGCCAGGCTCGATGCAACCGTGCTATTTCGCACTCAGCGCGTGTACAATGGCATTGCTGTGCAGGCGAGCGCCGACGCGCTGCTGCAACTTGCGCGCATGCCGGGCGTCGCGGCGATTCACCCACTTCCATCGGTGCGACCTACGAATGCGTCCAGCGTACCGTTCATTGGCGCGCCGCAGGTGTGGGGCGGCATGGCTGCCGCAACAGGCAAGAATATCAAAATTGGCATCATCGACACCGGCATTGATTACATTCATACTGACTTCGGCGGCAGCGGGTATTCGGATGATTACAATCGTAATGACACAACCATCATTAGCGACTTACCGACACTGTTTCCAACCGCCAAAGTAGCGGGCGGCTACGATTTCGTTGGGGATGCCTACGACTCGATCAGCAGCGATCCAGCAGAGAACACGCCGCATCCCGACCCCGACCCGATGGACTGCCAGGGCCACGGTTCGCATGTGGCGGGCACGGCGGCGGGCTACGGTGTGAACGGCGATGGTTCGACCTACACCGGCCCATACAACAACGCGATTAATTTCTCGAACTTCGGAATTGGCCCCGGCGTCGCGCCCGAGGCGACCTTGTACGCACTGCGAATCTTTGGCTGCGGCGGCTCGGCGTCGAGCGACGTTGTGTCCGAGGCAATCGAGTGGGCCGTCGATCCGAACAAGGATGGTGATTTTTCAGATCATCTTGATGTCATCAACATGTCGCTTGGCGCGTCAGCAGGTGGTAGCCTCGACACGCAGTCGGTCGCCAGCGACAACGCCGCGAAACTTGGCGTCGTGGTGGTTGCCTCAGCCGGCAACGACGGTGACAATTACAACATAGCTTCAAGCCCCGGCAATGCCCCGCGCGTGCTCAGTGTAGCTGCCACCGGCGAAACGACGCCCGACACGCTGGCGTCGTTCTCGTCGCGCGGGCCGAGCAATCCCTCTGCGGCGCTCAAGCCCGATATTGCCGCGCCTGGTCTGTCGATCTTCTCAGTGGCAAACGGCAAAGGCAATCAAGGCAAGTCGCTCAGCGGCACGTCCATGGCATCCCCGCATGTCGCTGGCACACTGGCATTGCTGCGACAGCTTCACCCCGATTGGACAGTGGAGGAGTTGAAGGCGCTGGCGATGAACACCGCACTCCACGATATCTACGTCGCGCCGGGAGCCGCGTCTACACCATACGGGCCGGGCCGCATTGGTGCTGGCCGGGTGGATGTGCCGCGCGCCGCCGCGCAGCAGGTGATTGCCTACAACGCCGATGGCTCCGGCACGGTCAGCGTCTCGTTTGGCGCGTTGGAAGTCACGGAGCCGATTACCATGGTCAAGCATGTTGTGGTGGCGAACAAAGGCACCAGTGCGGTAAACTACCAGCTTGCCTATCAACAAGCTGTGACCATTCCCGGCGTAAACTACACCGTGGTGCCTGCTGACGTGTCGTTGCTGCCGTCACGCAGCATGCAGGTGACAATCACGCTGCATGCCGATCCAGCCGCCATGCAGCACACACACGATCTGTCGGTGCCAGAAACGCAGGACGGCGTGCCTCGCCACTGGCTCAGCGAGGCGGCGGGCTACATGACCATGACGGACGGCGCAACCTCGTCGCTGGCGGGACGGCTGCCAGTGTACGCGGTTGCGCGGCCTGCTTCGCAGATGCACGCCACCGAGCGCATGCTGCCAGTTGTTGATCACGGCAGCGTGACCAGTACAATCAATCTGGCTGGCACTGGCTTACATGGGGCTGTGCTGCCAACCGATGAGTTGTCAATTGTGACGGCCTACGAACTGGCGTATATTAGCCCGGAGAACACGCCAACAGAAGCGGGTCGCAACGCCGACCTCCAGTACGTCGGCGTTGTCAGCGGCGTTGTCAGCAATATTTCATCAATCAGTACCAAAACTATTACTGACGCAACCTTGTTCTTTGGGCTTTCCACCTATCGCGACTGGGCCTCACCACATCAGGTCGAGTTCGAGATATTGATCGACAGCAACCGCGACGGCATGGACGATTATGCTGTGATTGAGTGGAATCAGCGCAAAGGCAGCGGGATGAGTGATGTGTTTGTCACGGCTGTGCTGGATATTGCAAATGGCAAGTGGAACGAACGGACACTATTTCTCAACGGGTTGCCTGCCCGACCAACCAACACGCAGCCGCTCGGCCTGGACAGTGTCCTGTTCAACACCAACGTCATGATGCTGCCAGTCAGGGCGGCGGATATTGGCCTTTCTGATAAAAACACTTTATTCAACTACCATGTACGTACGTGGAGCACAGACCTCGGCGACACTGAGTTTCTCAACGATATTGAGCTGTACGGCTCACCGGTGGATGAAACGCCGGTGCTAACCTACGATGCCGCGCAACCTGGCCTTGATGTTGCTAACCGAGGTATGTTCAACATGCCACTTTATGCCGATGTCCCGGAGACGACCATTTCGTATGTGTACAACACCGAGGCATTTGCGCGCAACCATTCGCAAGGGCTGCTCTTGCTGCACCACCATAACACTGCCGGGCAGCGCGTCGAGATCGTCGCGCCGCGCGTGCAACAGCACGTAGCGCAACTCATGCTGCCACTGGTTGCGAAGTAATCGCTGGCAATGGGCATGCGCGGTTTGCGGTTGACAAGATTATCACTGTCCAGTACAGTACGTTACCTGTCAAGTGTAACGCAAGAAGTAACTATATTTGGCGATATAGCTCATGCATGTAGCTGTATTTAGCACTGCTTTCCCATCTTGTTAAGTATCAGAGATGTTTGTTGCGTCATGCTGCAAAGGTTCAACTCATCTAGCAACTCGCTGAGTTGTGCGACGATAATGGTGTCGTCGTAGCTTTGCTGAAGTATATACAAGGAGGGCAACGTAGCATGAAGATGTCTGTGTATCTGGGTAGACCACGTACTGATAAGGAGTCTTCTCACGTATGAAAAAGCCTCTCGGTTCATTCATGAGCTTTGTCTTGTTGATGGCGCTTGCCATACCTCTTGTAGGGGTGGCACCAGCAGCACCAGCAACCCCACAGGTTCCTAAGCTCGCAAGCGCGAAGTCCGACACGGCATTGAAGAAAAGCGCCACTGGTCTTTACATTATCGAGCTCGAAGATCAGCCATTGGCTATTTATGATGGCGGTGTGCAGGGTCTCAAAGGTACCAGTCTGCGCGTAACTGGTGGTACTCAACTTGACACCAACAGCCCGGCCAGTCGCGCATATCGTAACTATCTAGCGAGCAAGCGCCAGAACGTGCTGGGCGCGGCACAGCAGGTGCTCGGCAGCCAACCGCAGGTAGCGCAGGTGTATGACGTGGTGTACAACGGCATGGCGCTCCGGCTGACTCTGGAGCAGGCACAGAAGATGCAAAGCCTGCCCGGTGTCAAGCAGGTCATCCCTGATTTCCTGCGACAAGTGCAGACTGATGCTGGTCCAGCCTGGATCGGCGCGGCGCAGCCCGGCCCGGCACACAACCCGACCCTGTTCAAGGCAACGTTGAGCAGCGACCAGGAGGTGCCAACGCCGGCTCAGCCGAACCCGAGCGCATCTGGCAGTGGCACCTTCACCTATGATGCGGCAAGTAAGACGCTGATGTATCGGATCAGCTACAGCGGTTTGACCGGCCCAGCCCAGGCGGCGCATATTCATGCGGGCGCGGCGGGTACGGCGGGACCAGTGCTGTTCCCGTTAACGTCCGATATTGTTGCGCCAGGGGCGATTATCGGTACCGTGACGCTGACGACGACCAGCGAGCAGCAGCTGTATGATGAGGGGCTGTACGTTAACATTCATACTGCCGCGAACCCGGGTGGTGAGATTCGCGGTCAGATCACTGTCAATCAGGGCGAAGGCATAATCGTCGGCATAATCGACACGGGCATCAATTTCACTCATAAGTCGTTTGCGCCGACCGGCGCGGATGGCTACACGGTGAAAAACCCGCTCGGTGAAGGTAATTATAAGGGTGTATGTAACCCGAACAACACGCCGACGGTTGCAGAAGGCAACCCGTCCGGCTACAACCCGGCCATCACCTGCAACAGCAAGCTGATCGGCGCATGGACCTTTGCGGCGACGGCGAATACGACGAGTCCGGTTGGCGAGCCAAGCCCGGCGGACGATGACGGTCATGGCTCGCACACGGCTAGCACGGCAGCCGGCAACATTGTGACATCAACCATTCAGTTCCCAAGCGGTGTCATTACCGACACCGGCATGATTGGCGGGGTTGCGCCACATGCGAACATCATTGCCTATGACGTTTGTGGTACTGAAACTTCTGCCGGCTGTCCTGGTTCGGCTCTAGTTGCCGCGATCGATCAAGCCACCAAGGACAAAGTCAACGTCATTAACTATTCGATTGGCGGCGACTCGCGCGATCCATATGATCAGTCGTCGCCGGATGCGTTCGCATTCCTGCTGGCTTTCAATGCTGGCATTGTTGCATCGGTCTCCGCAGGTAACAGCGGCCCTGGCCCGGAAACGATCGGCTCACCATCGAATGCGCCGTGGGTCATGAGTGTCGCGGCCAGCACGCACAACCGCGCGTTCCTCAACAAGTTGACCGATTACAGCGGTGGCTCCAACCCGCCGCCGGATCTGGTGGGCAAAGGCTTCAGCCTTGGGACAAACGGGGCGCTGCCGGTCGTGTATGCTGGTGCCGCACCCTACAACAATCCGTTGTGTGCTCCGTTTGCGGCTGGCGTGAACCTTAGTGGGCTGATTGTGGTGTGTGATCGCGGTCAGTATGGTCGTGTCGAGAAGGCAGAGAACGTGGCGAAGGCCGGCGGAGCAGGGTATGTGCTGGCAAACGACGAAGCCAGTGGTAATTCACTCAACGGTGATGTGTATCCTATTCCTGGTGTTCACATCTCGTACGCCGATGGCCTCAAACTGAAAGCCTGGCTGGCAACTGGCAGTGGCCACAAGGCGCGTATCACCGGCGTGTACAAGGACATCTCACCGTCAAACGGGGACATCATGGCGGGGTTCAGTTCGCGCGGGCCTGACGTGACGGCATTCGACATCCTTAAGCCAGATGTCACTGCGCCAGGCGTGGATATCCTGGCGGCCTTTGCCAACACTGATCCGAACCGGGATGAGTTTGCCTTCGAGAGTGGCACCTCCATGGCTGCGCCACATAATGCTGGCGCAATGGCGCTGCTCCGCGAACTCCATCCAGATTGGTCACCAAACGAGGTCTTCTCTGCATTGATGACTACTGCTGTGACCGATCTTGTGGTGAATGACAATGGTACGCCAGCGAATCCATTTGATCGTGGCGCGGGCCGGATCGATGTGTTCCACGCAGCGATGGCTGGCCTGGTGATGAATGAGACGGCCCAGAACTACTATGCGGCCAATCCATTGGAGAATGGCGTGCCGCGCGACCTTAACCGCGCTGAGCATGCTGAACAGTGCATGCGTGGTAACCTGCACATGGACGCGCACGTTCCGCAGCACGCTGCCGGTTACAACAACCTGGAACGCCACAACCACCGTAACCACCGGTCTGGGCTTGACAGTCGAGCCATCAAGCTTCACAGTTGCCCCGGGCGCATCGCAGACTCTGACCGTCACAGCTGACGTATCCGCACTGCCGCTGAATAAATACGTGTTCGGCACGCTGATGTTGACCGATGCGAATAACTACGCGCCGAAGGCGCACCTGCCGATTGCTGTGCAGTCAGCGGCCAGTAATTTGCAGGATACGCTACAGATTACATCGAATGACGCCCAGTCCAGCACTACCATCAAGGGTGTCAAGACGATCGCGATCAGTGCTCTCTCGGTGAATGTGTACGGCCTGACAAAGGCCAGTTTCACGCGGGCGTCGGTAGCTCAGGACAGCGACAACAGCGACCTATTCGACGATCTGAGCGATGGCGTCGCGATTACGTCGATTGACGTGCCAACCGGCACGGCGCGGTTTGTCACTGAGGTGATTACGACCACGGCAGAGGACTTAGATATGTACGTTGCGCTTGATGGCAGCGGCGGAAGCGCACCGGACGGCATACCGCAGCCAGACGAGATCGTCTGTGCTAGCGCAACTGGCTCAGCACTGGAGCGCTGCGATCTGCAATTCCCTGATGCGGGGCACTACATCATCGCCATACAGAACTGGCAGGCATCAGAGGCAGGCGTCGATACCTTCACACTTTCCAATGGCGTGGTGCCTGCTGCTGATACAGGTACTATGACAGTGACGGGTCCAAAGACGCAAGCGGCAGGGCAGCCGTTCGATCTGAAAGTAGCCTGGAATGTACCGCGTATGCCGGGCGACCGCTGGTATGGTGCATTCGACCTCGGCACCGCTCCAGCTAATGCAGGGAATCTCGGCTACACCACCGTGGACCTGATCAGCGAGGCGACACCACGCATCGACTACTTGCCAATTATAGGTAAAGGTAAGTAGCGACTAACAATCGTATTAACCGGCCAGCAGCCCACGTTTGCCATCATGGCAGGCGTGGGCTGTTGTGTATAGGAAGCACAGTTACAATTAAAATCTATTATGTTTTTATCAATGTTGCTCATAAAGGAGATTTCATGTGTTCAAAATAGCTGTTGTACTTCTATGCGTCATGTGTACTGGCATGGTTCCGATGCAGGCGGCTTCACATGCATTGGGCGGTGGCCCGCTGCCGCCAAGCCCTTCCGGGCTGTACATCGTGCAGCTGAACGACCCGCCGCTGGCGCGTTACACCGGCGGTATTGCCGGACTTCCCGCGACCAGCCCGCGCGCAACCAGCATGCGCCAACTTGATGTCACCAGCGCCGCGAGCCGGGCGTACCGCGCCTACCTGGCAGATCAGCGGCGCGGCATCCTGCAAGCGGTAACACAGGTCGTCGGCAGCCAGCCAGATGTCGTGCATGTGTATGAAGCAGCGTACAACGGCATGGCGTTGCGCCTTTCGCCGGAACAGGCCCGGCAGCTTGTCGCCGTAGCGGGCGTGCAGCATGTCATCCCCGACGCTGTGCAACATCTTCAAACTGATGCTGGTCCAGGTTTCATCGGCGCTGCACAAGTAGGCGCGGCACATGCCCCGGCGCTGTTCAAAGCCACGCTCAATGGTCAGCAGGAGCAGCCACCTACATCCAGCAGCGCGACTGGCAGCGGTGTGTTTACCTACGATGCGGCGCGCCTCACCCTGCAATTTCAGCTCAGCGCGCATGGACTGAGCGGCCCGGCCACTGCCGCGCATATCTACCGTGGCGCGGTTGGCACGAACGGGACGGCAATTAGTTCGCTTGCCATCACCGCGCCGGGAGCGATTGTCGGCCAAACCACGCTGTCAGCCGCCGACGAAGCACAATTGTATGCCGGTAACTTGTATGTAAACATCGGCACTGCGGCGCATCCCACTGGCAAGATACGCGGCCAGCTCATGCCCGAATCAAGGCGAAGGCATGATTGTCGGCGTGATCGATACGGGCATCAACTTCGGGCATACGTCGTTCGCCGCCACGGGCGCTGATGGCTATACCGTTGCCAATCCGCTCGGCGCGGGCATGTATCCCGGCGCATGCGACCCGACTAACACGCCTTCCGTCGCTGACGGTAATCCATCTGGCTACAATCCAGCAATTACGTGCAACAGCAAATTGATTGGCGCATGGACCTTCGCGAGTGTTAACGGCGCGGGAAGCCCAATTGGTGAGCCAAGCCCGGCTGATGATCAGGGCCATGGCTCGCACACGGCCAGCACGGCGGCAGGCAACATCGTGCCCTCAACTCGATCGCGCTTTCGAGCGCAGTGATTACTGATACCGGCATGATCGGCGGCGTTGCGCCGCATGCGAACATCATCGCCTACGATGTGTGCGACCAGGCCGGCTGCTTTACCTCGGCCATTCTGGCGGCGATTGACCAGGCGGTGAAAGATCAGCGTCAATGTGTTGAACTTTTCGATTGGCGGCCCGTCGCGCGATCCGTGGTCTGACTCGTCGCCCGATGCTATCGGCTTCCTCAACGCGCTCGATGCTGGCATCATGACATCGGTTTCCGCAGGCAATAACGGCCCGGATGGTGGAACCATCCTGTCGCCGTCGAATGCGCCGTGGGTCATAAGCGCGGCTGCCAGCACGCACAATCGTGTCTATCGCAACACATTGACTGACTTCAGCGGCGTGGACATTCTGCCGACGACCATGACTGGCAAAGGCTTTAGCGTTGGCATGAGCAGCGCGCTGTCGATCGTGTATGCTGGCTTTGGGTATAACAATCCCTTGTGTGAGCCATTTGCCAATGGCGTCGATTTAAGCGGACTGATTGTGGTGTGCGATCGCGGCACGAATGGCCGTGTGGAAAAGGCGCAGAACGTCGCCAACGCGGGCGGCGTGGGCTTTGTGCTCGCCAACGATCGCGCGAATGGTAACTCAATCAATGGCGATGTATATTCCATTCCCGGCGTTCACCTTACATACGCTGACGGCGTGCGGCTGAAAACATGGCTCTCGAATGTTGGCGAACACCGCGCGCGCATTACCGGCGCAGTCAAGGACACTGGCGCGACAAATGGCGACATCATGGCGGCATTTAGCTCGCGCGGGCCGGACACCACCGCGCTCAACGTGCTCAAGCCCGATGTTGCCGCTCCCGGCATCGATATTTTGGCGGCGGTCGCGAACTCCGATCCTACGCCGCGATGAATTTGGCTTTGAAGTGGCACGTCCATGGCCGCGCCGCATGTTGCAGGAGCGATGGCGCTGCTTCGCGAACTGCATCCCGATTGGACGCCAAGCGAAATCTATTCCGCACTGATGATGACGGCTATCACCGACTCGCTGCGGAACGACGACGGCAGCGCGGCGGACCATTGACCGTGGCGCGGGCCGGATTGATGTGCGGCGCGCGGCCATGGCTGGTCTGATACTGGACGAGACGCGCGGGAAATTATTTCCATGCCAATCCGGCAACTGGCGGCGACCCGCACACGCTTAATTGTGCGAGCCTGCTGAATGTTGAGTGCGTGGTCGTTTGCTCGTGGACGCGCGTCGTCCGCAACACGCTGCCCGTCAGCGCGACGTGGAGCGCGACTACTTCTGCTGCGACGCCGGGACTCGGCCTGTCGGTTGTGCCTGCGCAGGTGACGATTGCGCCCGGTGCCACAGCGCAGCTTACCATCACGGCGACGCTTTCGTCGCTGCCGTTGGGGTCGCGCGCTTCTGGTACAGTTACGCTGACTGAGGCACATGGCTACGCGCCAACAGCGCACATGCCTGTGGTGGCGCAAGCCGCGACGAGCGATCTGCCGATCTGTTGGCATCCCGTCAGACGATGCGCAGGGCAACGCAACCATCAACGGTGTGAAAACCATTGAGATTACCAACCTTGCGACCAATGTGTATGGTCTGGTGAAGGCAACGCTGAGCAGCGGCGCGTTGCCGCAGGATCCAACGACTGGCTCGCCGTTTGACAGCATGGATGGCGTCGTGACCAGCGCTGTTGATCTACCGGATGGCACGGCGCGCTTTGTCACCGAGGTGATCACAACCACAGCGCATGACCTCGATCTGTACGTGGCGCTCGATGGCAGCAATGGCATGCCGCCGGATGGCGTAGCACAATCGAGCGAAATTGTGTGCGTCAGCGCAACGGCGACGGCGCTGGAGCGCTGTAATCTGTCACATCCGCAGGCGGGCCACTATATCGTGCTGGTTCAAAATTGGAATGCATCGCAGCGCAGTATTGATATGTTTACGCTTGCGAGCGGCGTGGTGCCTGCGCAAAGCAACGGCAGCATGACCGTGAGCGCTCCGACTACGCAGCCTGCTGGCCAGCCGTTTGACATAACAATTGGTTGGAATGTGCCGCGTACCTCCGGCGATCGCTGGTACGGCGCGTTCGAGCTTGGCAGCGACCCTGCCAATCCCGGCAATCTTGGCTACACGTCTGTCGATCTGGTCGGCACGAAGATGCCGGAGGTGACGTACATGCCGGTCGTGGGCAAATAGAAACACAGATTGCTATATAATGTTTGGCAATTCTGTTAATAGACTTGTACTTTTCGCTGAACATTCCGTGTTGTCATGCTGAACCCTTCGGCTGCGCTCAGGGCATGCTCCGTGAAGCGTTTCATTGAATGACGTTGAGATGTTTCGCTTCGCTCGCCATGACAAAGATGTTCAAGGAATTTGTACAATAGCGAGGGAATAGCGTATGCCCGGCAATACGTTCGGCCAAATATTTTGCTTGACGAATGGGGCGAGTCGCACGGCCCGGCGGTGGGCTGCGTGGTGGATGGCTGCCCGGCTGGCCTGCCGCTCAGCGAGGAGGATGTGCAGCGCGATCTCGACCGGCGGCGAGTCGGGCAGAGCCGCGTCACCTCCGCGCGCCAGGAGGCCGACGCCGTGCAGATTCTTTCGGGTGTGTTCGAGGGACGAACGACCGGCACGCCGATCAGCATGGTCGTGTTCAACACCAACGCCCGCTCACAGGATTACGATAACATCAAAAACCTGTACCGTCCCGGCCATGCCGATTTCACATGGGACGCCAAATACGGCTTCCGCGATTATCGCGGCGGCGGGCGCTCTAGTGCGCGCGAGACGATCGGGCGCGTGGCGGCGGGCGCGGTCGCCAAAAAGCTGCTGGCGCAATCTGGCATGTCGATCATCGCGTGGACGCAACAGATGGGCGATCTGGTCGCTCAGGTGATTAATGAGGACGAGATCGAGCGCAACCCCATGCGCTGCCCCGACGCCGAAATTGCCGCGCAGATGGTTGCGCGGGTGGAGCAAGCCAAGCGCGAGCTTAGACTCGCTCGGCGGCGTGGTCGAGGTGCGGGCGCGCGGCGTGCCGCCCGGCCTGGGCGAGCCGGTCTTCGACAAGCTTCAGGCCGACATCGGCAAGGCCATGTTTCAGCATTCCGGCCATTAAAGCGGTTGAGTTTGGCGAGGGCAAGCAGGTCACGCACATGAGCGGCTCCGAGCATAACGACCCGTTCGTGCGCCGCCCGGATGGCAGCATTGGCACGGCGACGAACCATCATGGTGGCATTCTGGGTGGCATCAGCACCGGCGAGGAGATCATCGTGCGCGTCACAGTGAAGCCGCTGGCCTCCATCGCGCAGCCGCAGCAGACCGTAGATCAGCAGGGCAACCCCAGCGAGATCGTTGTCAAGGGCCGCCATGACCCGACCGCGCTGCCGCGCTTGGTGCCGATTGCCGAGGCCATGACGGCACTGGTACTGGCCGATCATTTATTGCGACAGCGCATGGCGCGGGTGTGAAGAAGAACCGACCATGCCACATCTTGACCTACACTATGTCGATCCGCGCCTGGTGGCGCTGTACGACCATGATAATCCGCGTGGAGCCGACACCGATTTCTACCTTCAGCTTGCCGCTGACATCAACGCGCATCGCATCGTCGATCTGGGTTGCGGCACCGGGCTGCTGACGCGCGAACTCGCGACCAGTGAGCGCGAGGTGATCGGCGTCGATCCTGCGCCTGCGATGCTTGCCGTTGCGCGTAGCCAGCCGGGCGCTGAGCATGTGCAGTGGATCGCGGGTGATTCTATCGCCATCGGCACTCCAGAGGCCGATCTGGCGATCATGACTGGCAATGTCGCGCAGATTTTCCTTGAAGACGAGCAATGGGCTACTACGCTGCGCGACATCCACGCCGCCTTGCGACCCGGCGGCTATCTCGCATTTGAGAGCCGCAACCCTGCCGACAGAGCGTGGGAACGCTGAAATCGCGAGGCGACCTATGAGCGCTTTAACTCACCCAACGGCCCGATGGAGTGCTGGCTCGAATTGGTCAGCGTCGGTCATGACCGAGTGCGCTTTGAGGGCCACAACGTCTTTCTCGATACCGGCGAGGAGGTCGTGGCGAGCAGCGAACTGCGCTTCCGAAGCATGGCAGAAATCAGCGCTTTCTTGACCAACGCTGGATTCAGCGTCGAGCATGTCTATGGCGATTGGAATCGCGAGCCAGTCACCCGCACGAGTCGAGTCATGGTGTTCGTCGCGCATCGCGACTGATCAGAATCTATAATGTTTCGCTGCATTTCACATGATAACGTTCTAAGCAATTCTATCTTTGTGTCCTCCGCGCCTTTGTGGTGAATATACATGCCAGAATTACCAGAAGTTGAACATGCGGCCCGCAGCCTCGCCGCGCAAATCATTGGGCGGCGGATCGTCGCCGTGACCAAGTTCGACTGGGAGCGTATGGTCGAAACGCCGAGCATCGCGGAGTTCCTTGAGCTGATTCAGGGTCGCGAGGTGCTGGCTGTCGGGCGGCGCGCCAAGTGGATCGTGCTGACGCTTGACGGCGGCTGGACGCTGGCGCTGCACCTGCGCATGTCGGGCTACATCACCGTTCATGGCTCCGACGCTGCGCCTGATGTGTACACGCACCTTGTGCTGCTGCTGGACGACGAGCGGCAGGTCTTTTTTCACGACACGCGCAAGTTTGGGCGCGCACGGCTGCTCACCGCCGAAGGGCTGGCGACGCTCGACGCGGCGCATGGGCTGGAGCCGCTGTTGGATGATTTCACGCCGGATGTGCTGGTCGGGTTACTTCGCCATCGACGGCGGCAACTCAAGCCGCTGCTGCTCGACCAGCGCGTCATTGCGGGCATCGGCAACATCTACGCTGATGAAGCACTGTGGCGCGCGCAGTTGCACCCGCTGCGCTCCAGCGACAGCCTCGACGACGACGAAGTGGCGCGGCTGCATTCAGGTATCAGGCTTGCGCTGCTCGAAGGACTGAACCATGGCGGCAGCACCCTGCGTGATTACCGTAATTCGTATGGCGAGGCGGGCAGCAATCAGGAACATTTCAACGTATACGACCGCGACGGCAAGCCATGTTCGCGCTGCGGCACAACAATCGAGAAGATCACGGTAGGCCAACGGGGAACGCACTTTTGCCCGTTCTGTCAACAATTGGATTAACAAACCCGTCAGATTTCCCTCACCCCTGCCCCTCTCCCAGATTGGGAGAGGGGCAGCCGCCGCAACAGCGGGGTTGACGGCCGTTATATTTACGGGCTGGTTGTGTTTGCTGCGACGCCGACCAGTGCGGCGATCACTGCCACAAGTCCACAGCACAACAGAATGCCAACCACCACAGGTATCAAGATTGTGACGACGGCCTGACCGGGTTTCAGATTCATACCCGCTTGCACGCCGAGGTAGGTCAAATAGATGTTGTAGATCGCTACAGCCAAGCCGACGAGGCCGGTTAGAATAGAAAGTGGCCCAATGCCAACAATGCTGATCAGTGCGCGGATCACCAGTAGCGGCGCCCAATAGAGTGACACGTCGTAGCCAAGTTGCCCAAATGTGCCAGTGCTGTGATAGAGTAGTTTTGCAATACCGTACACCAAGCCGAGGAAGATAAAATAACCAATCAGCGTTCCAAACAGGTTGCCAAAGATGGCACCCGAAAGGCTCCTTGACGCGATTGCGCTAGGATCGAACGGTAAGGTTTGTCCAGACTGGGCAAGTTGACGTTGTGTTTGCGCTAGTTGGGCCTGAATGAACGGGCGCTGAATGAGGAAGGCAATCGCGCCCAGGATACCGGCAATGACCGCTCCGACAATGACGTACACAGTTGCGCTGCCAAGATCGTCTTTCTCGAATTCCTCAAATGTAGCGACCGACGGGCGAAGTAGCACGGCACGGCTGGCGTTGAGCATCTGTTGGAACATGGGTCGTCCTCCTAGGTTTCAATGGGCGGCCAGGACAGTCCCAGCTTGCATGACTTATGATAGTGGAAGTAAGGGTGGTGTCAATCGAAATAGCGATACGAAATCAACACATTATTCATTTCTATTGACGAAATAGGTTGTTACGTGTACCATACGTATGAACCAGCCGTGCCCCTTCTTGGCGATGCCGCCCTACACAAGGTGTAGGGCTTTTGTGTATTAAACGACGCAGCGCGCAGGATTGTTGCCCATGATACAAACCAAAGGCGATACGCAACACACATTTCCGCCACCGTTTGCTGAGTACCAGCTCGATGCAGCGTTCGACGAGATGTTCACCTCTGAAGGCCGATCGCGCGCGCATTATGTGGCGCTTTTTGATCGCTTGCAGACGCTCCCGCCCGATGAGTTGCGCCGCCGCCAGCAGGCCGCCGATCTGGCGTTCCTCAATCAAGGCATTACCTTCACCGTGTATGGCAATGATCAAGGCACTGAGCGCATTTTTCCCTATGATCTGCTCCCGCGTATTATCACCAAAGCCGAATGGGCTACAATCGAGCGTGGATTGATTCAGCGCATCAGAGCGCTGAATTTATTTCTTAAAGATATTTACCATGAGGGCCGCATTCTGGCCGACCGGGTGGTGCCGCGCGAATTGGTGTATAGCTGCCGTTATTACCGGCGTGAGATGCGTGGCCTCCAGGTACCGCGCGATATCTACGTGTCAGTGGCAGGCACCGACCTTGTGCGCATCGAGGATGGCAGCTTTGCGGTGCTGGAAGACAACCTGCGGGTGCCGAGCGGCGTGTCATACATGCTGGCCAATCGGCAGGTCATGAAGCGTGTCTTCCCGAACATGTTCAACAGCTACGGCGTGCAGCCGATCGACCACTATGGGCAGGCGCTGCTCGCGACGTTGCGAGCGCTCACTCCAGGCCACCGACCCGACCCGACCATCGTGCTGCTGACGCCCGGCGTGTACAATTCGGCCTATTACGAGCATGCGTTTCTCGCGCGTCAGATGGGCATTGAACTGGTGGAAGGGCGCGATCTGCTGGTGCATGACAATATTGTCTACATGCGCACCACGGCAGGTTTGCAGCGCGTGGACGTGATCTATCGCCGCATCGACGACGATTTCCTCGACCCGCTGGCTTTCCGCCCTGACTCTGCGCTGGGTGTGCCGGGCCTGATGAACGTGTACCGCTCGGGCAATGTGAACTTTGCCAACGCTGTCGGCACCGGCATCGCCGACGACAAGGCGCTCTACGCCTTTGTGCCGGATATCATTCGCTATTACCTGAGCGAGGAACCGGTACTTAAAAATATCGAGACGTACCTGACAAGCGACGAGTCACAGCGCCGCTACGTGCTGGAAAATCTTGACAAACTGGTGGTGAAGGCCGTCGGTGAGTCGGGCGGCTACGGCATGCTGATCGGGCCGCACAGCGCGGCTGAGCAGCGCGAGGAGTTCCGGCGACGCATCCTGGCTGACCCGCGCAATTATATCGCTCAGCCGACGCTGGCGCTGTCACGGGCGCCGTGCTTCATCGACGGCCAGGTGGAGCCGCGCCATGTTGATCTGCGCCCCTACATTCTGTTTGGCGAGCACCCGGTTATTGTACCCGGCGGCCTGACGCGCGTGGCTTTGCGGCGCGGCTCGCTGGTGGTCAATTCGTCGCAGGGCGGCGGCAGCAAAGATACATGGGTTCTTTCTTAATAAACAAAGAACAAAACTCGCTTTGTTCTTTGTTCTTGGAATGCTATGTTAAGTCGAGTCGCAGACAGTTTATACTGGATGAGTCGCTACCTTGAGCGGGCCGAGCACACCGCGCGCCTGCTCGACGTCAACCTCAACCAGATGCTCGATCAGACGACGGATCTGGCGGAACAGCGCTGGGAGCGGTTGTTGGAAAGCCTGCATGCCAGTGTGCCAAACGATGTAACAGCGTCGGCGTTCGCTATCACCAATGCGCTCACCTTTGATGTTGGTAACAGCGCGTCGATCATCGCCTGCATCAGCGCCGCACGCGAGAACGCCCGCCAGGTACGCGAGCAGATTAGCTCGGAAATGTGGGAGCAGCTGAACCGCATGTATTTGCAGATGCGGCGCACGCGCATGGAGCAGATCTGGAACGATGAGCCGCATGCCCTTTTCACCTTTATCAAAGAAGGCATTCACCTGTTCCAGGGCATCACTGACGCCACCATGACTCACGGTGAAGGCTGGCAGTTCATTCAGCTTGGGCGCATGATCGAGCGCGTGTCGGCAACGGGCGAGCTGCTGGACGTGCATTTTCGGCTGCTGCCGGAGTTGCCGGACAACCTGGACGAGTTTCATTATCTGGATTGGGTTGGGCTGCTCAAGTCCTGCACCGCGTTTGAAGCATATTGCAAGGTTTACACTGCCAACGTGCAGCCGCATCAGGTGGCAGAATTCCTGTTGCTTCATCCGGATAATCCGCGCTCAGTGCGCTTCTGTGTCGCGTCGCTCCAAACTGCATTGCAGGCCGTGGCACGCAGCACCGCGCCACGGAGCGCCGCTCGCCTCGACCGGCTGGCCGGGCGGTTGCGCGCCGACCTCGACTATGGCCAGGTAGACGAGATCATGGCGGATAATTTCCATGAGTATCTGGAAAAAATCCAGCACCAGTGTGACCAGATCCACGCCGCCATTTACCAGGCTTATATCGCCTATCCGATCGAAGCCGCGCTGATGCAATCGGCCTCAATCGGTAGCCAATAGCGACGTTTTATGTATTACACAATTACTCATATCACCTCGTTCCGCTACAACACGCCCATCAGCGAAAGCGTGATGGAGGTGCGCATGCAGCCGCGCACCGAAGGGCCGCAACGTTGCCTTGAGTTTCACCTCACCACCAAGCCGCAGGCGCGCATCCACAATCATCGTGATCATCTTGGCAACCTGGTGCATCACTTCGATGTGCCCGGCAAACACAGCCGCCTGACGATCACTGCCGAGGCATTGGTGGAGTTGCGCGACATGCCGTCGCTGCCGATGAGTTTAGAACCGAGTGCATGGCAGGAGCTTGACGATCTGACCAGCCGTGAAGATTACTGGGAGATGCTTACGCCAAGCCGCTTTATTCAAACAACCGATCTGCTACGGAGTTTTGCCTGTGAGATTGGGCTGGAGCGCCGCGCCGACCCCCTGACCGTGCTGCGCCAGCTGAATGCGAACATCTACAACAGCTTTACCTATACCAAGCAGAGTACCCGCGTGGATTCGCCGATCGACGATGCGTTGCGGGCGCGGCAGGGAGTGTGTCAGGATTTTACGCACATCATGATCGCGCTGGTCCGCTTGCTCGGCATTCCGTGCCGCTACGTCAGCGGCTACCTGTTTCACCGCCGCGAGGACGACGATCGTTCGTCGCAGGACGCCACGCATGCCTGGGTAGAGGCGCTCATGCCGGGTCTTGGTTGGGTTGGCTTCGATCCCACGAACAATCTCCTCGCAGGACAGCGCCACATTCGGGTGGCGGTAGGCCGCGACTACGCCGACGTGCCGCCGACCCATGGGGTGTTCAAGGGCAACGCATCAGGCGAGCTACATGTCGCTGTGCGCGTCGCGCCTTCCGACGGGCCGCTCGAAGATGAGCCGCTGCCGCAGCCTGCATGGTTCGATGAAGCAACGCTGCCACTCGAAGATCAACAGCAGCAACAACAGCAATAACCGTCGAATACAATCTGCTGTGAACACGTAACCCTATTCTATCTTGACATAGGGATTACTATTATTCCATGCTTAACTTTCTGCCTGCATATATCGCCCATTAGGGTCACTATGTGCTCTAAATGCAAAGGAGCCTTCACATGTTTGCGCTATCCATTTCGATCGAAGGAGCATTTGGACTTACTTGGCCAGACTGGAAGCGCTTGGTTATGGAGATTGAGAGCCTTGGCTTCGCGGGAATTTTCCTCTCGGATCACTTCATGCCGCCGATCCACCAGCACAGGATTCACTTGAACTCGTGGTTGCCCTGACATACCTGGCTGACCATACTCAACGCGTACACTTTGGATCGATGGTTTCACCGCTCACCTTCCGCGACCCGGTGATGTTTACGCGTCAAGCTGTTGCGCTGGATGATCTGAGCGGCGGGCGCATGATCCTTGGTGTTGGTGCTGGCTGGAATGAAGCGGAGCATAATGCTTTTGGCTACACCCTCGCTGATGTCACAACGCGCATGGCCCGGTTTGAAGAGGGCCTTGAAGTCATCACACGTTTGCTCCATGAGGATGATCCAGCGACCTATGAGGGACGCTTCTTCCACCTTCGTGATGCGCTCCTCCTCCCACGCCCACAACGCCTGAATGGACCACCTATTTTGGTTGGTGGAAGCGGGCCGCGCCGTACCCTCCCGCTCGTCGCGCGCTACGCCGATATCTGGAATGCGCAGGTGCTTACTCCAGAAGGATTCCGCGAACGATCAGCGCTGTTGGATCGCCTGCTTCAGCAAGTGGGACGGCAACCAAGCACAGTGAGACGAACGGTGAATGTGCCTGTCATCTGTGGCCGCAATGCCGCTGAACTTGAGCGGAGTGTTCGCGGTCTTCGTCGTTGGGGCCATTTCGTGACAACACCACTTGATGATCTCATAACGCAAGCGCGTGCCGGATGGGCAAGTCTGGTTGGATCGCCGGAAGAAGTGGTTAAGCAAATTCTTGCCTATGGGGAAGTAGGTGCAGATGAGGTCATGCTGCAATGGTTCGCAATGGACGATATTGATGGCCTTCGCATGTTGGCTGAAGAAGTGCTACCACATGTTATGACATAATAGTTCATCATGCCTGATGCTAGGCGTTCTATAATCTTCCGCACCTTACATCATCGCTTCATCCGCATGTAGACATTCGTTCATCGCAGGTGTACAATGCTAATTGACTAGTCAGTCAGCTTTAGTATGAAATATTGATTGATTAGTCAGTTAATAATAGTTGACAAGGAGGATGTAATGGCTCACGAACGAATACGCACCTTTAACAAGCACGTCATTAATCCGGTGTTGAGCCGGTTGGCGCGCGTGTCTATCGGCCCGTTCGCTGTTATTCAGCATGTTGGTCGCCGGAGTGGAAAGCAATACGCAACGCCAATCGTTGTTGAACCATTCGGCGCTGATATTGTGATTGCATTGACCTATGGGCCAGAAGTAGACTGGTATCGCAATGTGCGCGCGGCTGGCCGCTGTACGCTGCTCTGGCATGGGGAAACCTACGCGCTCGAACACCTTGAGCAGCTCGCGCCTGAGAAAGCACTGTCCGCGTTTCCTATGCTCGCTCGGCTGATCTTGCGAACGGTTGGCGTACAGCATTTCGTCCGTATGCAGCGGCACGAAGTTGCGCTCCCACAATCCTAACGAGGCCCGCATGAACGCCAATGTTGCTTATATCCCTTCTGAGGAAGTCGCGCATGTCGATTGTGCCATCGTCGGCGGCCCGGCAGGCGCAGTGCTGGCCTTGCTACTGACGCGCAAGGGCGTAGAGGTCGCGCTACTGGAGGAGCATCGTGACTTCAACCGCGATTTTCGTGGCGATACAATTCACCCGTCGGTGCTGGAGATCATGGATGAACTTGGCCTCACCGACCGGCTTCTTCAGTTGCCGCATGCCAAAATTTCCGGTGTTGGCGAGCCAATCAACGTGTCTTTCAAACGGCTGAAGACTCGCTTTCCCTACATCATGATGCTGCCGCAGGCTGATTTTCTCGATTTCATCGTTGGTGAGGCAAAGAATTACCCATCTTTTCACTTGCGCATGGGCGCACGTGCCGAAAGGCTCATTGAAGAAGGTGGCGTGGTGCGGGGCGTGCGCTTTCGGCAGGACGATGAGCAACGCGAATTGCGCGCGGCGCTTACCGTGACGCGGATGGGCGCTTTTCGAAAATACGCAAACTGCTCGGCTGGAAGCCAATCAAGACCTCGCCGCCGATGGATGTGCTCTGGTTCCGGCTGCCGGGCTGCCCCGACGATGGCTACGAGGTGTTTGCACGGATCAAGAATGGGCACATGTTTATCGCGCTGAAACGACCGGACGATTGGTAGGTTGGCTATATCATCGCGAAGAGTAGCTACAAAGAGGTGCGCGCCGCTGGCATGGAAGCGTTTCAACGTTCGGTGGCCGACCTTGCGCCGCGCTGGCACAAGCCCGGTCTACTGCTGATTGGCGACGCGGCGCACACGATGTCGCCGGTGGGTGGTGTAGGCATCAACTACGCCATTCAGGATGCCGTAGTCACAGCGAACATGGTGACAATCCCGCTGCTTCATGGCACGTTGACCGAGCAGCATCTTCAGGCAGTGCAGCGCCGCCGCGAGTTGCCGACGCGCATCATCCAGCGGCTTCAGACAATCGCGCAGAAGCAGGTGGTGGCGCGGGCGCTTGCGTCGTTGGAAGAACTGCGCCCGCCACTGCTCATGCGCGTGTTGCTGCGCCCGCCGTTCATACGCGATGTGCCACCGCGTCTCATTGGGCTGGGTCTGTGGTCAGTGCATGTAAATACGTAAGCGGCTATAGTACTGGTGGCCGAAGCGGCGAACATCGTTTTCGCCGCTTTTGTGTTGACAACAAACCGTTCGAGTATATAATCAAACGATTTAATGATGCTAACGCTTCGCTCCCCCGTTCGCGCGCCTCACGCACTCGTGTGCTCTGCTGCGTTCTCCGACACCTGCGTCATCGCCTGGTGTGACCGTGCTATGAATAAACATATTCGCATTTCGATGAATTATGAACAAGGAGGTCCAATGAAGGTGCGCATGAGTTGGCTGGTACGGGTCGTGTCGGTGGTGCTGTGTGTGGTGCCAGCAGGCATGTTTATGACCGGCACGGTGCTGGAGCCGCCGGTGGCGCGCGCCGCCACGCTGACGGTGACGACGACTGCCGACAGTGGAGCGGGTTCGTTGCGCCAGGCGATCCTCGATGCCGCCGCTGGCAACACGATTACATTCAGTCTGCCGGCGAGTTCCACAATTACGCTTTCTTCGTCGCTCAGTATCACGAAAACACTGACGATCGACGGCGCGGGTGCGCCCGGCCTGACGATCAGCGGCAACCACACCAATCGTGTGTTCCAGATTGGCGCGCCGGTGACGCTGGCGAACATGACCATCGCCGATGGGCAAACACCTGCCAATGCGGATGGTGGTGCGGTGTACGTAGCGAACACCAGCGCGCTGAAGCTCACCAATGTCACCGTACGCGACAGCATGGCGGCGCGCAACGGCGGGGGGGTCTATGCGGGTGGTCTGCTGACGATGATCGGCACGACCATGATCAGCAACACCGCCCAACAAGACGGCGGCGGAGCGTACTTCGCTGGCCCGGCAACGGTGATCGGCACGACCATGATTAGCAACACCGCTGCAACTTTTGGCGGCGGGGCGTCCTTCAGTGGTCCGGCGACGGTGAGCGGCACAACCTTCAGCAGCAACACCGCCCGGTTTGGCGGTGGGGCGTTCTTCAGTGGCACGGCAATGGTGAGCGACACCACCTTCAGCAGCAACACCGCCACTAGTGGCGGCGGGGCGCTCTTCGTTGGCACAGCAACGGTGATCGGCACGACCATGATCAGCAACACCGCCCACGGTCTGGCGGTGGGGCGCTCTTCGCTGGCACGGCAACGGTGATCGGCACAACCATGATCAGCAACACGGCGCAGGACGAGGGCGGCGCGCTGTTCATTCAAAACAGCAGCGGCTCGACCATTCGCACCAGCCGCCTGTTCGACAACATGGCGGTGAATGGCGGCGCGTTGTATCTCGCGTCGGCCAGCGCGACCATGGAAAACAATTTCGTCGGCGGAAGCACAGGTGTGAACGGCGCGCCGGTCGCGCTTGGTGCCGCCGCCTCAACGCCCTCCCATCTCACAGCTATCTACAACACCTTTGTGGCGACCACGCCGGGTCAGGATGTGGCGATCAATGCTGGCAAAGACCTCGCCGGTGACACGGTGGTGTTGACCAACACGATCTTCGCCGATTACGGGGTGGCGTTGCAAGCGGGTCCGCACCCAGCCACGATCACCGCCGATGGCGTGCTGTTCTCGAATGTGACCACGCCGACCGAAACGCTGACCGACACGGCTTCGATCACCGTCACCAACGCCTACACTGGCACGGCTGGCTTCGTCAATCCGGCGGCGCATAATTACCACTTGACCAGCGCGAGCGCGGCGATTGATCGCGGCGTGGCGCTCGGCGTGACGTCCAGCGTAACGTCTGATATCGACGGTCAGGCTCGTCCGATCGGTGTCGCGCCCGACCTGGGCGCGGATGAGTTCAGCAACACGCCGCCGACCGCGGCGAACGATAGCTACACGGTGGCGGAAGATACGGTGCTGACGGTCGCCGCGCCGGGCGTGCTCGCCAACGACAGTGATATGGAAAGCACGGTGCTGACGGCAACGCTGAAAACCGGGCCGATGACTGGCACGCTGGCGCTGAACCCGAACGGCGCGTTCAGCTACACGCCGCCGGCCAACTTTAATGGCACGGTGACCTTCACCTACGTGGCGAGCGACGGCGACCTGAGTTCACAGCCTGCCACGGTGACGATCACCGTCACGCCGGTGGATCAGCCACCAGAAGCCATCATGGTGTATCTCCCGATGATCGGGAAATAAACCTACTGGTTGGGCACAACGGCACGGCATGCTTCATGCCGCGCCGTTTGTATTTGACGCGCTGGCATTGGTGCAGTAGCATAATGTTAAGCAAGAATGTACGTCGCACGGCATCATGGACAATTGTGATGCGCTTTTGAGCGCCCTCGTTTGTCAAGATGTCATACCACGTCATGATCTTCTGTCTGCATGCCCCTGATTTGCCGATGGAGCAACGCATGTTGAATATCACAGACCATCCGCACCGCCGCTACAACCCGCTCAGCCGCGAGTGGGTGCTGGTCTCGCCGCACCGCACGAAGCGCCCATGGCAGGGCCAGGTCGAGACGCCCGCGCCCGAGCAGCGCCCGGCCTACGACCCAACCTGCTATCTGTGTCCCGGCAACGAGCGCGCTGGCGGCGAGCACAACCCGCAGTATGAATCGACGTTTGTGTTCACCAATGATTATGCCGCGCTGCTGCCCGATACGCCCGAAGGAACGTATGACCGCGGCGGGCTGCTCCATGCCGAAAGTGATCGCGGGACGTGCCGGGTGGTCTGTTTTTCGCCGCGCCACGACCTGACGCTGGCGGAGATGGATGTCCGAGAGCCTCGCCCGCGTTGTCGATGTGTGGGCCGAGCAATACGCTGAACTTGGCAGCGCGCCGTTCATCAATTACGTGCAAATCTTTGAAAATCGCGGCGCGATGATGGGCGCGAGCAATCCGCACCCGCATGGGCAGATCTGGGCCACCGAACGCCTGCCGCTCAACCTTCAGCGCGAGCAGGAAGCGCAACAGGAGTACCTTGCCGCCAATGGGCGCTCGCTGCTGGCCGACTACCTGGCGCTGGAACTTGAGGAAGAAACGCGCATCGTCTGCACCAACGACCATTTTGTCGCGCTGGTGCCGTTCTGGGCGGTCTGGCCGTTCGAGGCTATGATCATCAGCCGCAGGCATGTCGGCGCGCTGTCCGATCTAGATGCCGACGAGCGGCGCGGGCTGGCCGACATTTTGAAGCAGTTGACGACGCGCTACGACAATTTATTCAACGTCTCGTTTCCCTATTCGATGGGGCTGCACCAGCGCCCAACCGATGGCGCGGAGCACCCGGAGTGGCACTTCCATTTGCATTTTTATCCGCCGCTGCTGCGTTCGGCGACGGTGCGCAAGTTCATGGTCGGCTTTGAATTATTGGCCGAGCCGCAGCGCGACATCACCGCCGACAAGCTGCTGAGCGACTGCGCAGTCTGCCCGCGCAGCATTATCGTTCATAGAACGTTTGCCACAGAGAACACAGAGAAATAGGCATAAAATTGTTCTCCTCGGTGGCTTAAAATCATGTTCAACGAAAAGAAATACCGCGTTTACGTGTGTGGCAATATTCATTGTCGCATGAACGGCTCAGAGGGTCTGCTGCATCTGCTTGAGGAAAAGATTCTGGGCGCTGGGTCTCGACGGCGATGTCGAGGTGCGGGTGAGCGGCTGCCAGAACCGCTGCGATTTCGGCCCGAATATCACCGTGTGGCCGGGGCCGTTCCGCTACTCGCACCTGACGTTCGAGAAAGTGGAGCTGATTGTCGAGCAACACCTGCGCGATGGCGAACCGGTGCGCGCGATCTTGCACGACGCGCCACGCGACTTTTGATAGCATTTGCTTTCGAAACTATGCTATAATAACAGAGAACTTTTTTGAGTAAAGATACATGGACCGTGGCGGCAATAAAAAGTCTATGCCGCCGCGTGATTGGAGCATAGTGAATGGGAATTTTCTCCCGTAGTAACACCAGGCAAATTACCGAAGAGCAGATTCTGCGGGCGCTCAGCACCGTACAGGAGCCAGAGCTTGGCGGCGATCTTGTATCGCGGCGCATGATCAAAAATGTCACTATCAACGGCAGTGATGTGTCGATTACTATTGAATTGACCACACCTGCCTGCCCATTGAAAGACCAGATTCAGGAAGAATGCGAAGCTGCGCTGGAGCGGCTGGCCGATGTGCCGCGCGAGAACGTGCATATTGAATGGAGTTCTAACGTGCGCCCGCGCGGTGGCCTGCTCGACAAAGCGGCAGTGCCGGGCGTGAGCCATGTCATCGCCGTGTCGGCGGGCAAGGGCGGCGTCGGCAAGTCCACGGTGGCGGTGAACCTGGCGGTGGCGCTGGCGCAGGAAGGCGCAAAAGTCGGCCTGCTGGACGCCGATGTGTACGGGCCATCGGTGCCGCTCATGCTGGGCGTGGTCGGCAAGCAGCCCATGGTCACCCAGCGCCCGAACGGCGAGCAGGCCATGCTGCCAGTTGAGGCGTTCGGCATCAAGATGATCTCGGTCGGCTTTCTGGTGGACGATAGCCAGCCGGTGATCTGGCGTGGCCCGATGGTTTCACAGCTGCTGCGCCAGTTTCTCTACCAGGTGGAATGGGCGCCGCTCGACTATCTGATTATTGACATGCCGCCCGGAACCGGCGATATTGCGCTCACGTTGGCGCAGTCGTTGCAAAATGCTGGCTTGACAGGCGCAGTAACGGTGACCACGCCCCAATCGGTAGCGACGCTGGATGTGTTGAAAAGCATGGAAATGTTCAAGAAGGTCAACGTGCCGCTGCTCGGCGTTGTGGAAAACATGGCTTACTTCGTCGCGCCGGACACTGGCACGCGCTACGACATCTTCGGCACGGGCGGCGCGGCGCGGCTGGCCGAGCAAGAGGGCGTGCCGCTGTTGGGGCAGATCCCGCTCGGCATGAGCGTCCGCGAGGGCGGCGATTTTGGCACTCCGGCAGTGACCCGCGATACCGACGACGCTTATGCAGAGAACTTCCGTGAGATCGCGCGGCAGCTTGCAGCGCGCGTCAGCGTGATGGAATACGCTTGAAACTCGGCAGCCAGGAGCAAAACGTGCTATTGACTGCCAATTGGAGACCGCAATGATAAACGAAGACATGCGGGCGACCATCCCGATTTATACCGCGCAGCAACAGCCTGTGCCAACTTACCAGACTGACACGCCTGCGCTTGACGCGTACGATCGGCGGATCGATTACCTGCGTATTTCACTCACTGATCGCTGCAACCTGCGCTGCGTGTATTGCATGCCTGCGGTCGGCATGAAGTTCATGCCGCGCCCTGAGATGCTGACGAGCGATGAGTTGTTGCTGGTGGTGCGTGCAGCGGCGGCGGCAGGTTTTCGTAAAGTTCGCCTGACCGGCGGCGAGCCGACCTTGCGCCCTGATCTTGTCGATTTAGTGCGCGAGATTAAAGCCACTCCTGGCATTGAACACATCACCATGACGACCAACGCGCTGCGGCTCAAGAAACTGGCCCAGCCGCTCAAGGACGCCGGACTCGACCGTGTGAACATCAGCATTGACACGCTTGACCCGCAGAAGTTCCGTCAGTTGACGCGCGGCGGGCGCATGGAGCAGGTTTGGGAGGCAATCGAGGAGGCCGACCGGATTGGCCTGCATCCAATCAAGCTCAATGCCGTGGTCATCCGTGGCCTGAACGACGAAGAGGTGCCGCAACTGGCTGCACTGACCATGCGCTTCCCGTGGGAAATGCGATTCATCGAGGTCATGCCGCTAACCGGTGTAGCCAACGTGGCGCAGGATGGCGTGGTCAAGAGCGAAGAGTTGATCGCCATGCTGGAAGCAGTTTACGGCAAACTCGAATACATTGGCGCGGCGGCCAGCGATCCGGCGCGGCGCTACCGGCTGCAAGGCGCGCAAGGCAAGTTGGGCTTCATCAGTTCGGTCAGCGATCCGTTCTGCGCCACCTGCAATCGCATGCGGCTGACGGCGGACGGGCGTTTGCACCTGTGCCTGCTGCGCGACGATGAGGTGGATTTGCGGGCGGCTATTCGTGCGGGCGCAACGCAGGACGAAATCGAGCAACTCGTTCGCCATGCGGTGGCAATCAAACCGTGGGGTCACGGCCTGCCTGATGGCGTACTGCCGACCTTGCGTGGCATGTCGGAGCTTGGCGGGTAACGTCCCCAAGGTGAGTCTGTTTTCGTCGGCATTTTTATAAAAAAGTAGTAGCGAAACATCACAAATTCTGGTATACTCACTTACACAAAGGAAGCGCACTCAGCGCAAAGGAGTTTCACAATGGCGACAATTGAGCAGGAGATCAAGCTGCACGATGCCAATGCATTCGCTCCGGTACTGAACGTCAGCGAAGGCGCGGCACAGCGGCTGCAGGGCATGATGGATGAGCGCCAGCTTGCTGGCCACGCGTTGCGCGTTTTTGTCGCAGGCGGCGGCTGCTCTGGTTTGCAATACGGCATGACGTTCGATAACGAGATGCGCCCCGGCGACATCGAGTTCGAGGCGCACAACATGCGTGTGCTGGTCGATCCGGTGAGCGCGGGCTACCTCAACGGCGCGTCGATTGATTTTCAGCAGGACAACATGCTGCAGGGCGCGTTCAAGATCGATAACCCGAACGCGGTTTCGTCCTGCGGCTGCGGCCATTCGTTCAAGCCGCGTAATGACGCTGCCGCGGACGACTATGAGGGCTACGATGAGGGCTATGCCGGCGGCGGTTGCGGCCACTGCGGCAACGGCTAGATCGATCGTTTGGCGTAACGTACGAGCTACCTGTATGTTTCACAGGTAGCTCGTTTGATTCAGGAATAGCTATGCAATACGCAAATCACCTGCCGTATCAAAACCTGACCACAGACGAGGTCAAAGCCAAACTTGATCGCAGCGAGTCGTTTCGCCTGATCGACGTGCGCGAGCTGCATGAGCATGATATAGTGCAGATCGAGGGCGCGGAGTTGCTGCCGTTGAGTCAGGCCGCTCAGTGGGTAGGCACGCTTCCGCAAGACGAAGAGCTTGTCTTTTTCTGCCACCATGGCAGCCGCAGCCAGCAAATCGCGCAGTACCTCGCGACGCAGGCTGGCTATGCAAATGTTGCCAACATGCTCGGCGGCATCGATGAGTGGTCGCGGCGGATCGATCCATCGCTGCCACGCTATTAACGCATGATGCTTGATGCCTGATAATGAACATGTGGAAGTTCGGCTCAGGTATCACGTATCAAGCATCAGAAGAACTTCATTGATAACTCATAACGCAACACTTACAACGCAACACTTCCTCGAAGGCATTCGCCTGTTCAACGATCAGGCATTCTGGCATGCCCATGAGCAGTGGGAAACATGCTGGCGCGCGTCGGTCGAGCCGGACTCGACGTTTTACAAAGGTATTATTCAAACAGCGGCGGCGCTGGTTCACTGGCAGCGCGGCAATCCGCGTGGGCTGTGGCGCAACTGGGCTAAAGCGCGCCCGAAGCTCGTTGCGCTGCCCGCCGAGCATTGTGGCGTCGATCTCCGCGCGCTCGTTGCTGCCATGGATCGCTTTGTGCTGACAGACGGACACCATGGCGCAGCGCCACAATTATGCTACCGGCCAGACACCAAGCCCGGATCATCGGAGATATCACCATAGGAGTAAAGTGTGGGTTACCTGGTATAGTTTGCTTGGCGTGCTTCTATGATATTATTCTTTTATGATATCTGTTATAGTATCTTCGTAAGCGCATTTGTTATACTCTAGTTAATCATCTACAACGTGTATCACGGCCTCCCCGTTTGCGGCCCGTGCTTCTCTTGCATACTCGCATTCACCACTAAACAGAGGAGACCCATTTATGCCTGCTACAATCCTGGTTGTTGATGATGATCCCGCAGTTGCAGACATACTTTCACGCTTTCTTGTTCGTGAGGGCTACAATGTCACAGTTGCTCACACCGGCAAAGAAGCACTTGAGCGTGTTGGCGAGCGCCATCCCGATCTTATTTTGCTTGATGTGATGATGCCGGAGATGGATGGCTTCACGACGTGCCAACATTTGAAGGACAATCGACACACTGCGCTGATTCCGGTTACCATGCTGACCGGCAGCGATGATTATGAAAATCGGCGGCGTGGCATCGAGTCGGGGGCCGACGATTTTTTATCAAAGCCGTTTGAGCAGAACATTCTGCGCGCCCGAATTCGTTCGCAACTGCGGCTCAAGCGCCTCACTGACCATTTAGAGGACACCGAGAACGTGATCTTTACGCTGGCGCAGGTTGTTGAAGCGAAGGATGCGTACACGGAAGGCCATCTGCGGCGGTTACGCAGCTACGGTCAGCGTGTCGCCGAAGCATGCCATCTTGATGAGCTTGAAGTGAGCGCGGTTGAGTATGGCGGCATTCTGCATGACATTGGCAAAATTGGGATTAGCGAGGCGGTGTTGCTGAAGCCGGGGCCGCTGACAGATGAAGAGATGAATGAGATGAAGCGCCACCCTGAAATCGGGGCGCGGATCATTGAGCCGATGCGCTTCGCCAAGGATGTTGCGCCGATTATTCGTGGTCACCACGAGCGTTGGGATGGCACAGGCTACCCGGATGGCCTGTGCGGCGAAGATATTCCGATCGGGGCGCGCATTATTTCCATTGCCGATGCCTACGATGCCATGACGACCGATCGCCCGTATCGCGCGGCGCTCAGCGACGCAGAGGCTATGGCCCGTCTTCGGGCCGCGCGCGGCACACAACTCGATCCGCATCTGCTCGATGTCTTTCTTTCGCTACTCGATACTGGCAAACTTCAGCACATTGAAAAGGCGCGCGGCGCGAATGATCAGGCAGCGTAGCAGTTTGTAATTTGAAAGTACAATCGATATGTTTTACACACGCCGTGGCGATGACGGCTACACCGATTTGCTCGGTGGGCCGCGCGTTGCGAAATATGACGTTCGGCCAGAAGCGCTGGGCATGCTGGATGAGGCAAGCGCCGCGCTTGGCATGGCGCGCGCCACCGCGCAACGCGAAGAGACGCGCCATGCCATCATGCATGTGCAGCGCGATTTATACCTGCTGATGGCTGATATTGCGACGATTGAGGGCAAGCAGGCTGGAAAGCCGCGCCTGACCGACGAGCATGTCGCCGCACTGGAGCAAATCATCAGCGATCTCGACCCGAAGGTCAGCGTGCCGAAAGAGTTTGTCGCATCCGGTGACACGCTGCCCGGCGCTGCGCTTGACGTCGCCCGCACAGTGGTGCGCCGCGCTGAACGCGTGCTGGCGCGGCTATTGCACGAAGATGGCCTGCCGAGTCCGGCTGATCTGACATACATGAACCGGTTGTCGTCGCTGCTGTTCGGCCTGGCGCGCTTTGAGGATGCAGGCGCAGGCGTGCAAACAACGATAGCCAAAAATATTCAAGAATAGCCCCCAAAGCGAGCGTTGCGTGTACCCTGATATTCTTCCTTATCTCTGCTGCCCTGCATGCGCTGGTCATGTGACCATGGCTGTTTCTGTGGAGACAAGCGACGGCGAGATCGTGCGTGGTGCGCTTGCATGCGATGCGTGCGGTGCGAGTTATCACATCCGCGAAGGTATTGTTGATTTCATAGGTATGCTGGAGTCGCAAACGCCCGCACAGATTGTCAATCAGACGCGGTTAGCAGGCTGGGGCTATGAGCGGCTGTGGCGACCGTTTGCGCTGACGCTGCTGACTGGCCGACGTTTTCCGTATCGGCGCGAGCTGCCACTCATGGTCTCGCTGGCACAGGCGCGGCGCGGCGGCCTGTTCGTGGACCTTGCGTGTTCGAACGGCCTGTATGCGCGTGCACTGGCACGCGTGGCGGGCGCGGCGGGGCATGTCATCGGCGTCGATCATTCGTTGTCGATGTTGCGCGATGCGCGGCAGCGTGCCCGCGCGGCAGGTCTGCGGATTACGTACGTGCGGGCGCGCGCCGAGGCACTGCCGGTGCGCTCAGAAACGGCGGCAGGCGTGGTGATCGGCGGCTCGCTCAACGAAATTGCGGATGTGGATGGCACACTGCGCGAAGTGCAGCGCGTGCTGGCGGCAGATGGGCGCTTCATGACCATGACGCTGACGCGGGCGCGCTCGTGGTGGGGGCGGGTGTTGCAGGCGGCCTTTCGCCCAGGCGGTGTGGAGTTCCGCACTGCTGATGCGTGGGTCGATGCCTTTCGCCGTCATGATCTTGAAACGGTCGAGAAGCAGCAGTATCGCATCGTGCTGTTCACCCAATCCATCCGTAGAACAAAGAGCAAAGAGTAAAGAATATCACTGCACGCTTCATGTTGTTCTTTGTCTATGACCTTTGTTCTTTGAGAGGTTGTCATGGCAAAAGCCGCCCTTTTGTTCGTCGGCACCGATAACGGCCTGGTCATGTTCAGCGACCCGGGTGGCATTGGGCGCTGGCTGCGCATTGGCCGAGCGCTCGATGGCGCGCCGGTGCAGGCGGTATGGGCGCAGCCCGACAATCCGCAGGTAGTGCTTGCGGCAGCCGGGCAGCAGATTCAGCGCAGTGAGGATGGCGGGCGCACATGGCAGTTGGTGCGCGACGATCTGGATGTTCAGTCACTCCATGGCGACCGCAGCACACCGCATGATGTTACGCTGCTGGCCGCTGATGGCGCACGCTTTGTCAGTCAGGATGCGGGTCAGACTTGGATGGCATCCGAATCTGATAGTGATGCGCCCGACCCGACCAAGACCATACTGCCGGGCCGTGAGCCGGTGCTGCTGCGCGTGGCTGCGAATGGCATCGAGCGCAGCGCTGATGGCGGAGCGTCATGGGAGCAAACTTCTTCTGACGCGCCATGGAACGGCTCTGTTACGATTATACAGCCGTCGGGCTACCACATCGACACGGCCTTTGCTGGCAGTGACGGCGGGCAGATCGCGATCAGCACCGATCGCGGGCGCACATGGCAGATGATCAAACAGGATCTTTCTCTGGTGCGCAGTATCGCCGCCGCCCGACTGACATGAACACTGAACGTGTAGAACAACTGAAAAATCATGAGTTTCATCATAGAGCGCGGGATGTTTCCCGCGCTGCGTGCGTTTGCTTAACGCGCATGCACTATGCTATAGTGATAAGAACCAAGAGATACTTTACACCTTTGTGGTGCAGTTATTCATGAGCGAGCGAGATGTTATCGAAAAAACCGGCGATGCTCCGATCACACAGGCGTCGCTGGCGAAAGACCTGCGCGCGCTCGGTGTCGAGCAGGGCATGACGCTGCTGGTTCACTCGTCGTTGAGTGCGCTCGGCTGGGTGTGCGGCGGTCCGGTCGCGGTGGTGCTTGCACTGGAAGAAGCGCTGGGGTCATCTGGCACGCTGGTCATGCCGACGCACTCCGGCGATTTGTCCGATCCGGCGCATTGGGCACATCCGCCTGTGCCAGAGGCGTGGTGGGAAACGATCCGGCAGACCATGCCCGCCTTCGATCCGATGCTCACGCCGACGCGTGGCATGGGCGCGATTGTAGAATGCTTTCGCAGGCAGCCGGGCGTTCAGCGCAGCGCACATCCGCAGGTTTCGTTCGCGGCGCGGGGCGCGCATGCTGCCGATATCATTGTCGATCATGCGCTGTCCTACGGCTTCGGTGAGCAGTCGCCGCTGGCGCGCGTGTATGATCTGGATGGTATGGTGCTGCTGTTGGGCGTAGGCCATGGCAACAACACATCGCTGCATCTGGCGGAGGTGCGGGCCTCCTACCCCCGAAAGCGGGAGCGGCGCACGGGCGCGCCCGTGATGGCCGGTGATCAGCGACAGTGGGTGCCATTCGCCGACCTTGACTATGATAATGAAGATTTCGTGCAGATCGGCGATGCTTTTGCGCAAGCAACTGGCCTTGAACGTCAGGGAAAAGTTGGCTATGCCGCAGCGCGCGTTCTCCCGCAGCGCCCGCTGGTGGACTTTACGGTTCGCTGGATGGAGCAACATCGAACGCCATGATGTCTGCACCAACTGTCGATGCTGCCCGTACGTTTCTCATGCGCGACCTCGATCACCATTTGCCGCAGCTTGGCGCGCTTCAGTATGAACCTATCGAAACAATGCGCGGGGTCGAGCATGCGGGCAGCCTTGCGGCGCTCACGCTCGTTGTTGCGCCGGAGCCAGTGCCGGATAGTTTGCCAACCGTGATGATGGCGGCGCAGCGCTTGGATGATTTGGCTGATCTACTCGCACAGGGCGGCTGGCCGCAGCGTGCAGTCTGGACAGTTTCGCGCGCTGACCTTCTGCCACAGTTTGAGGCAGCTTTTGGCATGGGACATTATCCGGCGCGGGGCGTGCGATACTACGTCAGCACGGCTGTGCCTGTGCGCCCAAACGCGCTAGTACGGCGTTTATCACTTGATGATGCCGATGCTATCGATCTTGCGCCGTGCGCGCTCAGTCCGACGGCGCTGCGGAACTGGATCAAGCGCGGCTGGCGCGTGTACGGCGCGGTGTACGAATTGATGCTGTTGTGTCACGCGCTCGCCGCGTACCCAATCGGCGATACCGAGGAAGTCGCGGCAGTGTACACGGCTCCCGGCGCGCGGCGACAGGGCTTTGCGAGCGCGGTTGTCGCCGCCACCATTGCCGATATTGTCGGACGCGGGCGGCGGGCAGTGTACGCGTGCAAGAAATCGAATGTGGCTTCGCAGCGTGTGGCGGAAGGGCTTGACATGCTGCCGCTGCTGGAAACATGGGAAGTTGTAACGAGATAGAAGAAAGAACAAAGGGTAGATAACAAAGAACATAATCTCTTTTCGTAATGTTTTGTTCTTGTTTTTCCCGTGCTCATACATGAAAACTCCAACGTATATCGCGCAGACGCAGCCCGGCTTTGAGGCCATTGCTGCACAGGAAATTCGCTCGCGGATCAAGGGCGCATCGGTGCGCGGCACCCGCACGGTGGGCGACAAAAATGGCATGGTGCTATTCAGTTATGCCGGAGATGCCAGCGAGTTGCTCGCGCTGCGCACGGCTGAGGACGTATTTGTGCTGGTCACATCGCTACGCGATCTGCCGCCGACGTTTGGCGGGCTGCGCCAGATTCTGCAGCGCCATGGAATCAGTTAGTCTCTGACATGCCAGTCAATTTGGCGCGGCAGTTGCAGCCGGGCCGCGGCGGACGCGGTAAGTTGCGCTTCCGGGTTGTGGCGCGCCAGATTGGCCGCACGTCGTACCGGCGGGTAGACGCGCAGCAGGCAGTTGAGAAAGCTATTCTTGCGCGCACCGATCGCCGCTGGCAACTCGTAGAAGACAGCGCGCTGGAGTTCTGGCTGACGCTGCTGAACGACGAGGTGTTGGTGGCGCTGCGCCTGAGCGACGAGCAGATGCGCCATCGTGAGGACGAAAAAGCTGAGCATATTCCTGCATCTTTGCGACCAGCGGCGGCGGCAGCGATGGTCTGGCTGACGCAGCCGCGCCCGAACGACGTGTTTCTCGACCCGATGTGCGGCGCGGGCACGCTGCTGATCGAGCGGGCGCATGCCGCGCGCTACAAGCTGCTCGTCGGCGGTGACATCAGTGAGGAGGCGGTCGCCGTCACGCGTAAAAACATCGGCCCGCGCCACAAGCCAATTGAAATTCATGATTGGGACGCGCGCCGCCTGCCGCTTGACGATGGCGCGGTGACGGCATGCGCTGTCAACCTGCCGTTTGGCAAGCAAATCAGCAGCCTCGAAGAGAATCGCGCCTTGTATCCGGCGTTTCTGCGCGAAATGGAGCGCGTGCTCCGGCCTCAGGCGCGCCTCGTGGCGCTTACTGGTGACACGCGCACGTTTGATGGCGCGCTGCGACGGGCAGGCGGCTTCACGCGGCTCGAAACGTACCCTGTGCAGGTGCTTGGACAGCGCGCGCTGGTGTACGTGCTGGAGCGGGTGTAAGCATTTCTGGCCGCGCAAGAGGCCGGTCAAGCATAACTTCTTCTTGCACATCCTCTGTTGGTCTGGTACACTTGCGCGTCGAATTGATTCATGTCGTAGGGGCGAGGCAGTGCCTCGCCCCTACACATTGTGTCACGCTCTATGGAACGTGCTGAATACGAAGTCATGGCGGCGGTTGAAGACCGTCACTGGTGGTACGGCGGCATGCGGGCGATCTCGACGGCCATGCTTGATACGGTCTATGCTGGGCGTACCGATCTCCATGTGCTGGATGCTGGCTGCGGAACGGGCGGCAACGCGATCTTTTTGCGGCGCTACGGCTCAGTCGTCGGCATGGATCTCGCGCCGGATGCGATTGAGTTTGGCCGCGAGCGGATCGGCGGCGGGCTGGTGCGCGGGTCGGTGCTGGAATTGCCATTCGCCAATGCAAGCTTCGATCTCGTTACCTCATTCGATGTGCTGTATCACCGTGGCGTGCCGGACGAAGTGACGGCGCTGCGTGAAGTCGCGCGCGTACTACGTCCCGGCGGTCGGCTGTTGATCCGGCTGCCCGCCTACGAATTTTTGCGCAGCAAGCATGATCGCGCGGTGCACACGCGCCGCCGCTACACTGCTGGGCAGGTCAATACGTTGCTGGCTGCCGGGGGCTTTGTAACGGAGCGCTGTTCGTACATCAATACGCTGCTGTTTCCGCTGCCGTTGGCGCAGCGCCTGCTTGAGCGCGCCATGCCAGCGCTTGGAGCATCAGGAGTCGGATCTCGCGCTGCCATCGCCGCTGATCAACGAAGTGATGCGCTGGCCGCTTGCTACCGAGGCGGTCTGGCTCGCGCATGGCGGGCGTTTTCCAGTTGGCCTATCCGTTCTATGTCTTGCGAGAATAGAAAAATAAACCACGAAGGCACAAAGAAAAGATATATTCAAACTCCTGGTGTCTTTGTGGGTAGAAATTGTATGATTGAAACAGCTTTAGATCGTTTATCCGAAAACCCGCAAGCTTGGAACGTGCTGCGGCGCGTGGTCGAGGCCGATTTTCATGGCGAAAAAGAGGTCATTGCGAATGAGCTTGCGCCCTGGCGTGACTCGACGCGCCGTTTCCTCGACTTTGGCTGCGGCACAGGCGAATTTGCTTCGTGTTTTCCGGCGGCGCAGTATACTGGAATCGATCCAGCGGCGGGCTATATCCGCTTTGCCGGGCGGGCGCGCTCAGGCGCGTACAGCGTCATGGATGGCACGCAACTGGCGCTGCAAACGGCGAGTTTCGACGCCGCGCTGGTGCTTGGTGTGTTCCATCACCTGCCAGATGAATTTGTACGGGCCGCTGTGGCCGAATTGCACCGCGTGCTGAAGCCCGGCGCGACGCTGCTGGTCATGGAGGATGTGCCGCCGCCCGACATGTGGAATGTAGCTGGTCATGCGATGCATTGGCTCGATCGTGGCGGGTTCATCCGCAGCGATGCGGATTACCGTGCCTTGCTTGCGCCACAGTTTGCGCCGCTTCGGTCGTACCACATGCGGAGTGGTATTTGTGATTACGCTGTTTACGTTTTGGAACGCAATGAGGTCTAGGGTGCTGGTTACGTTCTCGCTGCTGCTGGTCGCCATGGCCTTGACTGTCACTGGCGAGGTGTTGCTGAAAGTCGGCATGAATCGCATTGGTGACCAGTTCGAGTTAACGCCCAGCATGCTCCTTCACGCCTTTTCTCACTGGCAGGTGTTCTTTGGTTTTGTGCTGATCTTCAGCGGCTCGCTGTTCTGGCTGTACGTTATCTCGCGCTTTGATTTATCGTATGCGTACCCGCTGCTCGCGTTTAATTACGTGCTCATCCTGATTCCGTCCTGGTTTCTGCTGGGCGAGCGGGTCACGTTGAATAAAGTGATTGGCTCGCTGATCATCGTGTTCGGCGTGATCGTCGTGACATGGCGCGGGAAGTGACGACGGACGATGGACGAACGACGAAGGACGAAGGTATGTTGTCAAAAACTCCATTTCGTCCTGCGCCATCCGTCATTCGTCGCTTTTGGCTTATCGAAGAACTTCGCTTCATGATCGCGTGGCTGCGCGATGCAGCCTTGTGGGGCGTGCTGCTGGTCGGCATTGTTGCCTGGGCGTTCGCTTACCAGTGGCCGTACATGTTTCATCTTGCGATTGGCGGCGATCCCGTTACGCACAGCCGCGAGGACGACCGCCCATTTCTTCAGCCTTCTGGCCAGCCCTACCGTGAGAATGCCAGTTTCAATGCCTCGCAGCCGCAGCCACCGCGTGGCGATTCCACGAATTGGTGGGAGCTACCGGAGAAGCCATACCGCTGGACGACCGCCAACGCGATCATGGCCTTTCCCGGTATTGGCAGCGGGCGCTGGCTGGTGGAGGTGCGCGCTAGCGGCCAGCCTATCGCTCATCCAACGCAGAGTCGCTGGAGCGACGGCACGAACACCGTAAACGTCGCGATTGCCCGCGAATCACCACGCATCTACCGCTTTCTGGCCCAACCGAATCAACTTGGCAACCTGACTCTCCAATTCCAAACTGAGCCGTATGCCGCGCCGAACGACCCGCGCTCGTTGGGCTTTCGCATGCATGGGATTACATTGCGGCCCGCTGGTTTTCAATGGCCGTCGTTAGCGCAACTCGGTTGGCTGGCTGGCTGCGTCGCATTGTGCTACGGCCTGGCGCGGCGGATGGGTGTCGCGCAGCCCTGGGCGGGCGCAAGCGGGCTGGCGCTGGTTGCCGTACTGGCGCTGCTGCTGGCCGCATGGCGCATGTGGCTGACAATTTTTACTCCTACGCTGCTGCCGCTGCTGGCGGGCTGTTATGTGCTGGCGGTGGTATTGCTATCGATGGACGGTGGACGGTGGACGGTGGACGATGGACGAAATAACTTTGATCGTTCGTCATTCGTCATTCGTCATTCGTCATTCATCGTCGCCCTTGTTGTACTCGCATTTGCCCTGCGCCTGGGCGGTACGCTGCACCCGCACACGATTTTTAGCGACATCGGTTTGAATTCCAATAACATCGAGGAGTTCACCGTCGGCAACGTGTACTTCACCGAGGGGTTGCCATCTGAGGCGGGCGGCGGCCAGGCACCCTACCCGCCGGGCCAGTATCTTGTGCTCGCGCCTGGGCAACTTCTCCTTCCCGCGAATGATCAAGGTCGTCGGCTGCTGGTGAAAATCGGCAACGCGCTGCTCGACAGCCTTGTTGTCGGGTTGCTGTGGTTCGTGCTGCGGCGCGCGGGCGCAAGCGAATCAGTGGCACTATTTGGTGCAGCGCTGTACATCGCGCCAACGCCACTGCTCGGTTCGTTCTCGGTGGGTGAATTTGCCAATATTTTCGGGCAGGGGCTGGCCATGCCGCTACTGGCGTTGCTGGCGATTGGTGGGCCGAACGTGAATAAGGGCGAACACGCAAGTTCGCCCTTACGACGCCAATGGATAGTTGCGCTGGCGCTGCTTGGCATTGCGCTGCTCGGTCACCTCGGCGTGACGATCTCGCTTGCGGTCATGCTGCTCAGCTTGTGCCTGCTCTATTTGCTCACATCACATGCGCGCCGTTCGCTTATGCCGCTAGTTGTGATTGGCATTGTGGCAGTGGCATTCGCGGCGTTGTTTTACTATTCGGCTTTCGCACAACTGCTGTCTGAACGATTCGCTGGCAGTGCGCAGGCGGTGCCAGACACGCTGAGCATTGGCGAAAAAATCGCTCGTCAAGGACGGCTGTTAGTCATCAGTCCGCTGTTATTGGGACTTGGAGCGTTCGGTACGTTACTGGCAGGTCGCATGTCTCGTGGCGTGTGGCTGCGGCTGCTGCTTGCGGCGTGGTGGCTGGGCACGCTGCTCTCATTTGGCCTGCTGCTGTTCGCCAACCAGGCGGTGCGCTGGCAGCATTTTCTTTATCCGGCGCTGTGCCTTGGCGGTGGGCTGCTTTTGGGCGCGCTGTGGCGGCGCGGTCGTGCGGCGCGGCTCGTCGTCATGGTCGCGCTCCTGTTCATTGTTGGGCAGAGTGTCGCGTGGTGGATCGAGCGACTGATAGATTATTTACATTAAGTCGCGGGTGACAAGGTGACAAGATGGCCCGGTGATGGAGTACTCGTCCACATGCATCGTGTCACCGTGTCAAACTCTCTATGCCTCTGTAGTGAATTTACGTCCGCCACACCATGCGCCCAGTTTCCTCTTCCCATGCCCGTACATCAGCCAGCACCTGCTCGCGATAGGCATCCGTACAACTCTCCGCGACATGAAGGGCGATGCCCGCGCCGACCGCTGCTTCCCATGCATGGAATGGCGCTGCCTCGCCTTCCATGAGCGTGAATCGCCAGATGATCTCGGCCACATCGCGATATGTTTCCGGCTCGGCGCTGGCGGCCCACGGCAATACCAAAAAGCAGCGCGGGCTGACACGCTGGTGCGCTGGCGTCGGCTCCGGTCGGCTGTACACGGCCACGCGGTCGAGGTAGCCGGGTTGGTACGGCAGCGCGTCGCGCCATGCACGTAGCTCGTCGGGCGCGGGCGGCTCGTCGTCCAGCAGATACAGGTCGAAGATAGTTGATGGGTTAGCGACGATGGCCTGGGCGAGCCAGTCAGACGATAGACGAAGGACGGAGGACGAAGGAATTACAACATCGACATGGCTCACAAGCTGATCAATTGATTCTCCTGCTACAATCCATTCCTGCTCGTCCATATCTACAAAGCACAACCGGGTCATAGCGGATAATCCATCGTCCATCGTCCATCGTCCACCGTCAAGTACGCGTAAGGCATCCCGCCTCGGTTCCGGCATGCCTTCGATTGCGTCAGGATCAGATTCCGCGCCGCGCTTCAAATCGCGCCGCAGCCGCCGCAGATCAACGTAGGTGAGTTGATCGGTGCCAAGCACGTAGTAGGGCGGGCGCTCTTGAAAGGACAAGCTGTACTGGCCGGCCTGCTGCCGCACGGAAGTTCCGGGCAGCACCTGCAACGTAAATACATCGTACGAACCAAGCTCCTCGTGCTCAATGAAGTCCAGCGTTTCGGCAACGCCCGCTTCATTGTCGGCGGGTAATCCAAGAATAACATCGAGAAACACTTCAATGTCATGGGCGTACAAGCGGCGCGTACCAGCCGCCCATTTGCGCAGATCGGTGCGACGGTGGCTGGCCTTGAGCGCGGTCGGGTTTGCCGTCTGCAAGCCAACCTCGACATACCGCACGTTGGCCCGGTCGAGCGCCGCCACGACCTCATCAGTCAGGTGCTCGCCGCGCAATTCGGCATAAAATGTCATGGCATGATCGGCGTTCAGGTCTTCGAGCGCGTGCATGAGCGGCCAGAACAGCGGCACAAGATTCAGATTGGCCTCCACGAAATGGACGCGCCGCACGCCATGCTCGCGCCCCCATGCGATTTCCGCCAGCACGCGCTCCAAGCCAAAGTAGCGACTGCCGAGTTTCGTGCCCATGTTGCGGCCATACAGGCAAAAACTACACGCATACGGGCACCAGCGCGACACCTCAACCATGAGCATGCCGTCGGAAGGCACATGAAGATAATCGAGCAGGTAGGGCGATGGGATGACGGATAAATCCGCCAGCGCCACCCGGTCGGGCGTGAAGATCAGGTTGCCTACATCGTCGCGAAAGGCGATGCCGTTGATAGATGCCAGCTTTGCTGATGCATGAGGCAGCTGATTGTTTGCCAGCATGCCTAGCAACTCTACGAATGTCTGCTCGCCCTCGCCCAGCACGGCGATGTCCACCGCTGCATGTCCAAGCACCCACGTATTGTCGCGCTGCACTTCCGGCCCGCCGACCACCACACACATGTCAAGCAGTTGCTCCTTGACGCGTCGGGTAATGTCAAGGCTGCGCTCGCTGTTCCATGTGTACAGCGATATCCCTAGCACGTCTGGCTGTCGCGCCACAATCGCATCGACCAGCAGCGCATCGCCTGCATGATCAGCAAGATCGCGCGGCAAAATCTCAATCTCGGCAACATCGAGCAGACCCCGCGATGAGGCGTAGGCTTTGAGGTAGCCAGCGGCGAGCGGCGTGTTGAGGCTTGGGTTGTTCGGCACTGGCAACTGGACCAGTAGCACACGAAGTTTGCTATCCATGCTTGCTTCTCAAAACGGTGTGTTCCGCAATTATACCGTGGCGTGAGGTGGCATGGCGTGTTATGAAGAATGGATATGTATGCATCTGCATGACAAAGCGACCGCAATACGCTACGGTCACTTTGCTTTTCATTAATTTTTCCAATATGGCGTCAGTCATGGCGTTGTATGTAGCGTTCGTAATCGTTCACGAGTAGGTATAATGGCGGCTCGTCTTCCTCGATGGTCGGGAAGCGGCCAACCGGCTCGTAAAAGCGATTGTCGCTGGCGTCGTCGTTGACGGTGGAAACCTCGCCGACCAGTACGCGCCCGTCCGCGCCCCAGAAGGCGTGGTAGCAGCGGGTCGGTAGCATGACGCTTTCGCCGGGGCTGAGCGTGATCGTGTCTCCTGCCGCGACGGTGCGCTCCACGTCGTCGGTGCTGATCACAACATCGCTGTCGGCCAGACCGTCGCTGTCGGTCGAGTTATAGAGTTGAATGACCAGCTTGCCGCCGCCACGATTGATAATATCTTCGGTTTTCATCCAGTGAAAATGGAGCGGCGTGATTTGACCTTCGCCGACGACCATGATCTTTTCAGCGTACACTTTGCCAGTGCCGCGCCGCAGATTGTCGGGCGCGCCGTTGCGCGTGGTAAACAGGAACAGCCCGCGCCGCGCAAAATCGCCCTGCCCAAAATCGGTGATGTCCCATCCGAGCCGGTGCGCAACGATTTGGCTGGCTGCTGCGCCTTTCGTGCCCCATTCGTCAGCCGTCCAGTAGGCGAACGGTGGCAGGTAGAAACCATGACTGCGGATGAATGCGTCCGCGTCGCGCATGATTGCGTTGATTTCTGAACGTTTCATGTTTCACTCCGTGCTAACAAACTACCGAATGAATTTGGTGGTAGGTAAGCGCGGGCGCAGCATGCTGCGCCCCTACGACTGCCTTTACTTCGGCGCAAGCACCAGCCGGTTGCGTGCCGCAGCGTTGATCGTGTCTTTGTCGTAGCGCATCGGCATGTATTCGACCTGCTGCCAGCGCTCCAGAAGGTTGCTGTAGTCGCCGCTCAAGATGTGTCCTGATTGCCCGACGGTGTGCATGAAGCGCGAGTTACCCCACTCTTTGAGGTCGATTATCTGCCGGTACGATGGCACATGATACTGATTGTACAGGTCGTCCTGGGCGACCGGCGCGACATCGATCGTGAAGCCGTCGCCGCCATTCGGAATGCTGCGGCTGAAAATCGGCTTGAGCGCCGCCACCTTGTCGAACGGCTCGTGCGGAAAGATCGCGCGATGCACGCGGTCCCAGCGCCATGCCGTGATGTCGCTGCTGCCTTGCGCCGCGCTCATCTGCGCCAGCCCGGCGGTGAGCGCCGCGCCCAGCATGGTGGCGCAGTCCTCGACAGTCGGCGTTTGCACGTTGTCGCACCATGAACCTGTGCCTTGCAGCGTGTTGCGCAGCGCGACGGCGATGAAATCTTTTTCGTCGCGGTAGCTGTTCCACAGCGTGTCGCCAAGCTCGTCGGCAAAACATGTGATGGAATCTGCTGGTACCATGCCTCGAACACCGTCGCGGCGGCGCTGCTGGCGTTGATGGTGCCGTCCCAACTACGCAGCACGTTGATCGCGGCCTGCTCGCGCTCGCCGTTGACTTTCGCTTGCAGCAGGTACGGCAAAATCTCGCGTGCCTGCGCCGATTGCACGTTGGCCTGCATGGCAGCTACATCGTCAACTGAGAGCTTGGGCTTGCGCTTGATGAGTTCCACAATCCGCTCGGCGCGATACGGCGCGGCCCAGTCGCTTGAAATAAAGTGCGGATAGCTGTCGGGCACGGCTTTGTTGTTGGCTGAAACGATGAAGCCCTCCTCAGGATTGTACGCATGCGGCAGTTCTTTGAACGGCACGTAGCCGGTCCATTCGTATTCGCCGGTCCAGCCGGGCACCGGCACCGCGCCGTCGCCCCTGGCGCGGATGGGCAGCGCGCCGGGCGCGTAGTAGCCGATGTTATTTTTGAAGTCGGCGAACACAAAGTTCTGCATGGGCGCTTTGTACAGCTCCAGCGCCTGCGAAAAGTCGAACCACTCAAGCGCAGTATTGATCTTCAAGTAGGCTTCAATCGTCGTGTCGTTGTCATCCAGCGCCGTCCAGCGAAACGCGAGCGGCTGGCTGGCGTCCTTCAGCACGTCGGAAATCAGCGGGCCGTGGCGCGTGCGGCGCACCTGGATCGTGACGTCCGGCTGGCCTTTGACCTTGATAATCTCCTGTTCGACCTGCATCGGCTCCCATGCGCCCTTGTACTCAGCCTCGTTGCGGTCGTTCACATGCTCCATGTAGAAATCTTGTACATCCGGATTGGTGTTGGTCACGCCCCATGCAATGCGATTGTTGTGGCCGATCAGCACGCCGGGCAGGCCGGGAATCGTTGCGCCAATCACATTGAGTTTGCCGCCGGTGACATGCGCGAGGTACCAGATCGACGGAATTTGCGCGCTGAGATGCGGGTCATTGGCGAGCAGCGGTTTTCCAGTAGTGGTGCGTCCGCCGCCGATCACCCAGTTATTGCTGCCAATCGCTTTGCCTCCCAGTCCGATATTGGTTTGCATGAAGCTGTCGATCGCGAGCAGTTCATCGGCTTGACGCCTGAGGACTGACGACTGATGATGGTCCGGCGTATTTGCTGCCGTCTGCCGTCCGTTGTCCGCCGTCTGGTTGGCAGTGGCGCTCTGCGGCAAAATGATCGGCCCATCGGCAGGGTAGGGCGGCATGAGTTGAGCGGTTTTGTCGGTACCCAATTTGGCGATGAGTTGCTCGCGCAGCAATTCGCTGCTCCAGTTGCCGCCCAGATCCCACGCCATCATTTTGGCCCACACCAATACATCTTCGGGCTGCCATGGCTCCGGTGCGAAGCCGAGGATGGTAAACTCGACTGGCAACTCGCGGCCATGGTGGGTGCTGATAAAGGCATTGATGCCTGCAACGTAGGCTTTGACTAATTCTTGCGTCGCCGGATCGGTGCTGGCCCACGCGCTGTGAGCCGCCCGCGCCACGCCAAGTGTCCGCAGGAACTTGTCAGTTTGGAGCGTTGCATCGCCAAGGATTTCTGACAGCCGCCCGTTGCCAATCCGCCGCTGAAATTCCATCTGCCACAGTCGGTCCTGGGCATGCACGTAGCCAAGGCCAAACAGTGCATCGGCCTCGGTGTTCGCGCGGATGTGCGGCACCGCGTCGGTGTCGCGCAGCACCTCGACCGGGCCGCCGATGCCGTTGACCGTGATGGTGCCAGCGGTTTGCGGCAGCGCGCCGCGGAGCCACAAGTAGCCGCCGCTGCTGACCAGCAGCACGATAACTACAAGAACGATGAGCACCCAGCGGAGCACATGTAGCAACCGCATTGTTATCTCCACAGAAAGGACAAACGAATGATGAAGAAAGGACAAACGAATGATGAAGGACGAACGATAGTAGATGGAGTACCAAGAAGCGCCGGCAATCTCCTATGAGTTTCCATGAATTCCCTCAGCCGATCTTCTGGTTTCGCCGCTCGTTCACCGAGCTAATTGCCTACCCTGTAAGATGTCGCGCAGCTCTGGGTACAGGCCACTGGTACGCAGTTGCTCGTCGCCAGCCGCGCCGCGATACACGGCCTCGGCCAGTGCGCGGGCATGGGCGGCGGCATGCGGGCGGCCATGGGTAGCGTCACGGAAGGCGGTGTGCTTCAGCAGCAGCGCGGCCTCATTCTCCGGCTTGAGTTTGCCTGCATACAACTGATGTGGCAGCCGTGATGGAATGTTGTATGTATCGCAGCGCGCCATGATATCGCGGTCGCGCTCGGCACGGTAGAGCGCGGCTGGTAGTGGCTCGGAGCCGTACAAGTCGCGATAATAGCTCGGCGGATAGCTGCCGATCCGCGCCAGCGTTTCGCTGATGCGCGCGCGGTGGCGCTCGCTTGGAATATGCAGATAATCCCAGCACATGAAATCAGCGCCCGCCTCAGCCACAGCACGAGTCATTGTCGAAAGCACATAGTCGGTGTCGTTGACATACGGCATGACTGGCACAAACGCAACGCCCGTCGGAATGCCCGCTTGCTTGAGTTGCGCGATCGCATCCAGCCGCAGCGCGGGTGACGGCGCTTTGTCTTCCAACTTGTCGGACATGTTAATATCGGTCGTCAGCACCGTGAAGACGACCACCGCCAGACTTTGCTGCTGAATGCGTTGCAGCAGCACGAGATCTTCCAGCACCGCCGGGCTTTTTGTTAAAATAAGACACGGTTGCCCGCGGTCGGCCAGGATTTGGAGCACCTGCCGCGTGAGTCGGTGGGTCGCCTCGGCAGGCTGATATGGGTCGGTCAGCGCCGTGATGCCGATCAGATCGCCGCGATCCACTGTTTCAAGCTCGGCCGCCAGCATTTCTGGCAGGTTCACCGCAATCCGCACCGTTTCGTTGAAGGGGCGCACGCGATACGCCCAGCCGTCACAATATGGACAGCCGAACTCACAACCATCGTAAATAGACAATGTATACGACGATAAAAAATACTCATTGATTGTTGGCCGCCGTGGGCCAAGAACCGATGTTGCCAATTGATCTTCAATGTAATAAGCCATACAGTGTCACAAGCCGTAAAGGAACTTTTAATAAATAAAGAGCGTCCAAGATATAGAGAGTATTGTAACAGGGAGCTTGCCATGCGTAAAATAACATTGTGTTTGTTTGTTATCGTATCGTTGTTAGCTGGATGTGGCCAGGCGGAACCGGCCACGCCTGGTACAGGCATACCAACCAGCGGCTCGGTCGCACAACCGACCACGGGCGCGCCCGCTGCGCCAACCGCCATGCCCACATCCGCAGCCACCACTATGCCGCCGACCATTGAGGCGTCGCAGCCGGGCGCGACGCAGGAAACCATGGTGTCCGAGGCGCGAGCGCGGCTTGCCGCCTACCTTGGTGTAAAAGAGGAAGCGCTGACGGTGCAAAGCGCCGAGGCGAAGCAGTGGCCAGACGGCGCGATCGGTTGCCCGCAACCGGGCATGATGTACCCGCAGATTGTGACGCCGGGCTATCTGATTGTGTTTAGCGCCAACGGGCAAACATATGAAGTGCATACGGGCAGAGAGGATCTAATCATCTTGTGTCAGAATAACCAACCGACGCCGCTGAACAGCGCGTCACAGGAGCAGCCCACGCCTGCAGGCGACACGTCGAACCGGCCATCGACACCACAGCCAACCGATCAGCCTACAACTGGCAATCCGGCAGTGCTTAGCCCCGGCGCCAACGCCATGGCCACCATGGCACGCAACGCACTTGCAAGTGATCTTGGCATTGCCGAGAGCAACGTCACTGTTGTGAGCACCGAGGAGGTGCAGTGGAGCGACGGCAGTCTGGGCTGCCCGCAGCCGGGCATGATGTACCCGCAGGTGATTACGCCAGGCTTCCGCGTCACGCTGGAGGCTAACGGCAAGCGCTATACTTATCATACCGACACTCGGCGGTACGTCATTCGCTGCGACAATCCTTCGCCACGTGGACAAGTGACCAAGTAGTTTGTGCGCCTGACAGCTAGCGTTTGCGCTTACGTTTTGTAGCTGGTCGGTCGATCTGTTTTCGCGGCGTAGGCGGAGGAGTGGGCGGTGTCGGCAATTCGTCCACCTCCGTCTGACCAAATAGCGCCAGCCACTCCTCGATTTCAGCCTCGCTCAGTTTAACATCGCGGGGCTTTTCCTCAGGCGCAGCCTGCGGTTTAGGCGTGGTGAGTTGTGCCGCAAACGCCTGCGAGCTAATCACGCGCACGCCACGATCTGCCGCAGCGCGAACTACCTGCCGGTCCGAAGTGACGACGGTCCATTCCCTGGGGTGTGCCGCCTTTTTGATCCGGCGTATTAATTCCTGGTCTGCGTCGCGTGGCGAGCGCGCAAAATAGCATGACACGCCGTAACCGTCGAGTTGCTCCGGGTGGCCATAGACGCCATGATCAAAGACCACAAAGACCTGTCGGGTGCGCTTTGTCGTGGCATAGCGCCGCAGCAACATGACTAATTGCGCTTCGTCATCGGCGTCAGCTAGATCAATGCCGGGCACCTGCCCTATTAAATTATGACCATCGACAAGCAGTGGCATACGCGTACACCTATAGAGCGAAGGACATATGGTGGCTATGCAGGTGTATGCGTAAAGCCCTACCGCGCTGCGCTCATGCTCTTTCTATGCGTGTTCATTATACCCGATTGCAACAATGTCCTAACTAGGAGCGTCGTATCGGCAGATGAGCACAAGGAGCAACTAGATGAATGACCACACGCGCAGCACGACACCGCTGCCCCACGAGCCGTATTATGAGCAGCCGGCGGCCACGGTTGCGCGGCCAAATGGTGCGCGGCGGGCCGGCATTGCGCTGATCGTCGTTGGGTTGCTGTGGCTGCTCTTTGCACTGCCATGGCATGGATTCGCATTGTTTGGAAGCAGCGCAGCTACCGTGCTTAATCAAACCTACCCCGTGCATAATCTCGTCATGAACATCGATAGCGCTGATGTAGAGGTCAAGCCCTGGTCAGACAGTGGCATCCACGTTGAGGCAACGCAGCGTGGTAGCTCTCGCAACGACATGTCTGTGAACGTAGATCGTTCCAGCGACACGCTACGAATTTCCGATGTGCAGGGCGGCTGGTTCAACTGGTTCGGCGCGCGCGATGTGCGCTACACCGTGCTGGTTCCCACCACCGCTCAGGTGCAAGTCGAAACGACCAGCGGCGATATTACGGTGAACGATGTAGCTGGACGCGCCGGTGAAGCGCCTGGCGTGGTGCTACACAGCGTCAGTGGCGATATTACAGTCAGCGGCGTGGAAAATGGTTTGACGATCAACACCACCAATGGCGACATCAATCTTGAGCGCGCTGATAACGGCCTGAACGTCACTACCACGAACGGGGACATCTCAGTGAAGGGCATTTCCGGCGCTCTGATGCTTCAAAGCACGAATGGTGACATGAGGGTGCGCGACGCCGACGTGAAGCAACTCGACGTGAGCACCACCAATGGCAGTTTCGACTTTTCCGGTAGCCTCGCATCCAGCAGCCAGAACCGCGTCGAAGCCGTTAATGGCGATATCACGCTCACTTTGCCGCATAACAGCGATTTTCGCCTGCAAGCCACAACCGTGCGCGGTGACCTTTCGCTTGATGACAGCTTTGCTGCACAGCGCAGCCAGGACTCGCGTACAGCGCTGAATGCGACGGTTGGCAGTGGCGCGGCCACGCTCAACATTCAGACTGTGAACGGCGATATTACGATTGAGCAGCAGTAATCAATAGTTGCTGGCACACCAAATAAGTAATTGTGAACCACGAATTATTTGACGATAACGCATCGGAGCGGTACAATACAACAATAAGGCGAGCAGATCGCTGATTTTTTATGTACTAAACAGAGTAACTAATGTTTGAAAGTCTTTCCGATCGATTGCAGACAACATTTCAGAAGCTTGGCGGTAAAGGCAAGCTGACTGAAGATGATGTTCGTGAAGCTATGAAGCAGGTGCGTCTGGCCCTGCTTGAGGCCGACGTGAACCTCAAAGTTGTCAAAGAGTTCGTTGCGAACGTAACGGAGCAGGCGATCGGTGAAGAAGTCACCAAGAGCCTGACGCCTGACCAGCAGGTTGTTAAGATTGTCAACAACGAGCTTATCAAGCTGCTCGGCAACGAAAACGCGCCGCTAGCTGAATCACGGCCCGGCCCGACAGTGCTCATGCTGGTTGGCCTGCAAGGTTCCGGTAAGACGACGCTGGCGGCCAAGCTGGCATTGTTTCTGCGCAAGAAGGGCAAGCGCCCGCTGCTGGTCGCGGCTGACGTGTACCGGCCTGCCGCTATCACGCAGCTCGAATCGCTCGGGCGGCAGCTCAATATTCCGGTGCATTCGGAAGGCACGGATGTCCGGTCCGCCTGACATTGCGCGCCACGCACTAGAGCACGCCAAGGCTGAAGGCTACAACTATGTGCTGGTGGACACGGCTGGCCGGCTCCAAATTGATGAACCGCTGATGGTCGAGCTTGAGCAGGTCATCGATGAGGTGCATCCGGTCGAGCGGCTGCTGGTGGTTGATGCCATGATCGGCCAGGAAGCAGTGCGCGTCGCGGAGGAGTTCAATCGGCGCGTGGAACTGACTGGCGTGGTCATGACGAAGGTTGATGGCGATGCGCGCGGTGGCGCAGCGCTTTCGATTCGTTCAGTCACCGGCGTGCCAATCAAGTTTCTTGGCACAGGCGAAAAAGTTGACTCGCACACGCTTGAGCCGTTCTATCCTGATCGGCTGGCCTCGCGCATTCTTGGCATGGGCGATGTGCTCTCGCTAATTGAGCGCGCTGAGCAGATCTATGACGAAGATCAGGCCAAGCGGATGCAAAAGAAGCTCCGCAAAGGCTCGTTCGACTTCGAGGATTTCCTTTCATCCATGCACCAGATGCGTAAGCTCGGTCCGTTGCAGCAGATCATGAAGATGATCTGGCCTGGGGCAGTTGGCAGACAACGAAGAGTTGGTGAGTGAAAAGGACATGAAGCGGATCGAGGCGATTATCTTCTCAATGACGCCCAAGGAGCGCCGCAATCCTGATTTGATCAAGGGCCGCCGCAAAGAGCGTATCGCGAAAGGGAGCGGCGTGCAGGTGCAGGAAGTCACTGCGCTTGTCAGTCAGTTCAAGAAGATGCAGCGCATGATGAAGCAGTTGAGTGGCAAAGGTGGCCAGCTTAACCCGCGCGATTTCAATAAGTTTCTTCGGTAACATAACGTGCTGTCCTCCCGGCATTGGGCAGCACGCATTGCATAATTCGTATCCAGTATCAGGAGGACACAAGGAACTATGGTTCGTATTCGTCTACGGCGCACAGGCAAAAAGAAGCAGCCAAGCTATCGTCTGGTAGTTGCAGACTTGCGTTCGCCCCGCGATGGTAAGTTTATCGAGATCATTGGGCACTACCATCCGGTGTTGCAGCCGAAAGAGTTGGTGGTGAAGAACGACCGTGCGCGCTATTGGCTTGGCACGGGCGCACAGCCGTCTGAGACGGTGGTGCGGTTGCTGAAGCAGGTCAATGTGCTCGACGCCGATGGTAAGGTCACAGCGGCAGAGAGTGATACGACCGAGACCCCGGCTGCAAGCTAATACATGCCTTTTATACGCTGTGGAGGACGCAGAGCGGCGGAAGATGCTATACCATCTTGTTCTCTGTGTCTTCTGTGTTCTCTGCGGCTACATCGAGAATAGCTATGCGTGATTTGTTAGAATACATAGCCCGCAATCTGGTTGATAGTCCTGAGGAAGTGCAGGTCAAGGAGCGCGTTGGTCGCTACACTGTGACCTATGAACTCAAGGTTGCTCCCGATGAGACCGGCAAGGTCATTGGGCGGAGCGGGCGCGTCGCCAAAGCGTTGCGCGATCTACATGAGTGTAGCCGCTGCGCGCCAGAACAAGCGTGTTCATGTTGATATTGAATGATGACTACTCCTCAAATTCCAGATGAATTTCTTTTGATAGGCGAGATCGTTGCACCATTCGGCATGCGAGGCCAGGTCAAGGTACGCTCGTATACCGATCGTGTTGATCATCTGCGGCGGCGGATTCGCTTTGTGTACCTGTCGCCTGAATGGCAGCAAGTGCCGCTCAAGAATGTGATCGAGCACAAGCCTGGCATGCTGGTCATGACATTGAGCGGTGTGACGAAGCGCGAGCAAGCTGAAGACCTGCGCGGCACTGAAGTTGCCATTCGCCGACAGGAAGCTGCGCCGCTGGATGAAGACGAGTACTTCATTCATCAATTGTATGGCTTGACTGTGGTGAATGAAGCTGGCGAGACGCTTGGCCGGGTGCGCGAGGTCATGGAAACCGGCGCGAATGAGGTGCTGGTTGTGCAACGCGAAGGCCAGGCAGACGCGCTCATACCCATGATCCGGGATGTGGTGCAAGAGCTTGATATGCCCAATCAGCGTGTAGTTATTCGCCCGCTTGAGGGTTTGCTGTAAACGATAGTGGGTTATAGGATACTTTGCAAAGACGGGCCACGGCCCGTCTTTTTTGGTGTTTGTTGTGGTTGCGTTTTGTGAAAGCGCATGCCAGAATCAAAAGTAGCTAACGCGCTGCATGTGCGTGGCGCTCGCCATCCTCAACCAAAACCAACCAATGAGAGCATCTCAATGACTGAGCAAACATCCTCTTCAACTCGTAAAGCACGTCTGCCTGGACTGGATGCGGAAGCGACGCCGGTAATCGGTGTTGGCCTTGGCCTGACCGGGCTTGTTTTAGGGTTGCGCCCACGACTTGCGGGCTGGCCGCTGGCATTGACCGCTGTTGCCGCGTTGCTGTACCGCGACCCAAAGCGCGTCACGCCAGCTGATCCATACGCTATTTTTGCTCCGGCTGATGGCGTCGTGATTGGTGTCGATGAAATGTATGAACACCGCTTCTTGCACACCGATGCCGTGCGGATCGCTATTGCTGCCTCGCCGTTTGATGTGCCGGTCCAGCGCAGCCCAGCTGCGGGCATGGTCGCCTATACGGAACATGTCGAAGGAGAGTATCACTCGATTGGCGACATGGCGGCGGGCGACACCAACGAGCGGCAGTATATTGGCATCAAGACCGCGTGGGGGCCACTGCTGCTTGCGTTGGTGGCCGGGCCATTGGCGCGGCGGCTCGATTGCCGCGTGGAAGTTGGCGATCAACTGGCGGCGGGCCAGCGGCTGAGCACAATTCGCTTTGGGGCGCGGGTAGATTTGCTGCTGCCCTATGATGAGCTTGGCGATTTTCCTGCGGTCGGCGAGCATCTGCGGGCAGGCGTGTCGCGGATTGGCCGTTTGGAAGACGAATAATCTTTCGGCTCATGACAAACTTAGCGTGCAGGTGGTAGCATGTCGGTATGATTGATTTTCCGATTACCGAGCTGATGGATAACGATGCCTGCGTCGCCTGGCTGAAGCGAACCTGCATCCGGATGGGTTTTGTCTGCCCACACTGTGGGAGCGTCGATAGGCGCTTGTTTCGACAGCAGGGTTCGTTTCCAGCCTACCGCTGCCGTGCCTGTGATGGCTACTACACCTTGCTGTACCCGGACGGCGTTTGCCAAGACCCGTCAGACGGCCACCGCCTTGGTGTTGCTGATCCGTGGTATCGCCAAAGGCGAATCAACCGCGCGCTTAGCCCGCGAACTCCAGCTCTCACGCCAACAGCTTGGGACGCTGCGCAAACGCGTGATGCACAATCTCAACGAGAGTGCGCCAACCGAGTTGATGCAAGGAACCGCGTTCGAGGCCGATGAAGTCTATCAGAACGCCGGGGAAAAAAAGCACGCCCCATCCGAATCCTGCGGACCCACCGCGGCGGCGCGCGAATAAACACAAAGGCATGGGCACGATTGACAACGATCGACCGCCGATTATCAGTCTGGTGTCGCGTCAGACGGGCGAACACCGTTATTGGGTCTGTGACCGCGCGAGCAAAGCGCTGTGTCACGAGATTATTCACGAAAACGTACCTGCACACAGTACGATCCTGTATACCGATGGGCTGGCGAGTTATGTGGGTGCGCTCGCCGAGCACCATACTGTGAACCACGCGATTTACGAATGGGCACGTGATGATGATCGGGATGGCATTCGCGAAGTGCATTGCAATACCTGTGAAGGAGCGGGTGCGGCACTGCGGACGGCTTTACGGGTGTTTCGTGGTGTGCATCAGGATAACCTGCATCTGTATGTGGTGACGTTTGAGACCATGACCAATGCCAAGCGAATCTCGCCTTCCGTCGTTCGTCGTATGTGTGTCGGCGACCCGTCCTTGCACGCTAAGCTGTCATGAGCCAATCTTTCTGTAGCATAACATCAATCATACAGACATGCAGCATTATTGCTTTCCTGCGTGTCTGTGTGGTTTTTTCATAGCGCGTCTCATGACTCCCACGGGATAGCCTGCCATTTTTGCCACATCACCGACCACACGAAGAGTTGGAATGAGCATGAGCGCCTGCGCCCACTCGCTGCCGCTCAATGCCGGAGCGCGGAGACGGAGCCGGCGTATTGGCGCGCGACAGTAGGCCGCCATGCCGCTTGCCAACCCACACAACAGCCATGGTTTCCGTCGCGCCAGGCTTAACAGCAGGAGCGCCGTCGTGTATGCCGCGTACCGAATGAGATGGCGGCGCAGCCACAGATTGGCCATGCCATCGCCACGCGCATACAGGAAATATTGGCGCGCAAAGGCTCGCAACGATGAGCGTGGGCGAAAATGCACGAGCGCATCAGGCGCAAAGGCAAAGCGAAAGCCCGCCTCTTTCAGCGCCAGGTCAAACACAATGTCCTCACAGTGGCTGGCCCACTCCGGGTAGCCGCCGACCCGCGCCCATGCATCCTTGTGAAATGCAACTGACTGACCGAACGGCAGAAAGCGTTCTGGCTTGACTTCGGCTGCCTCGCGGTAGTTCGTAGCTCCTAGCACCAATTCGAACAAGCTCTGTGGTGCGGGCCGAAAAAATCCGCCAACTACATCGGCCTCGCCGCGCTCCAGCGGCGCGACAATGCGCTCCAGCCAGTCAAGATCGAGCGTCAGCCCGGCGTCGGTGCAGGCGATCAGCGGGCCGCATGCATGGCGAATGGCGTTGTTGCGCCCGGATGGGATGTTCGTGGCCGCCGCGTACCAGCCTAATCGGATGCCCCGCGGCGATGTAGCGCTCGACAATCGCCGCCGTGGCATCACTGCTGTTGCAGTCATTGACAACAATTTCGTCGGGCGGGTGGCGCTGCGCCAGCATGGAATCGAGCAGCGCGGCGATATTGTCGACCTCGTCGCGCACGGTGCAGACAAGGGAGACAGTGTGTGTGTTCATGTTACTCATGGTGTACGGGCGCAGGCAATCCCACAATCTCGACTAGCGCCAGTGCGTTGGTGGAGGTTGCCAGCCCGGAGCGCAGGCGATAATCAAAGTGCAGTTGCGGATGGCCGTGTTCGCGGGTTAGCGTCTCAGTGAAATGAACGGTGGTGCTATGGTCGGCAAGCTCGGGCGAGTCGGCCAGCGTCAGATCATGTGTTGAAACGGCACCGATCGCGCCGAGTTCCAGCAGATAGCTAATGATCTGGCGGGCGGCGATCTGCTGCTCGACGGTGTTGGTGCCGTGCAAAATCTCGTCGAGCAAGAAAAACAGCACGCGCTCGGTCGAACGCGCCTGCTCAGCGGCATCGACAACCGACTTGAGGCGCTGCAATTCGGCCATGAAGTACGATACGCCCGCTTCCAGTGAGTCCTGCACGCGCATGCTGGTTGCCAATGTAATCGGCGGTATGCGCAGCGACGCAGCACAGACTGGTCCGCCGGCCTGCGCCAGCGCGATGTTGACGCCAAGCGCGCGTAGCAATGTCGATTTGCCCGACATGTTCGAGCCGGTGACTAACAGAAACGTGCCAGGTGGCCCCACCGACACATCGTTGCGGACGCAGCGCTCGGGTGGCAGCAGCGGGTGACCAATTGCGCGTGCCTGGAGCACTGGCATCTCCATGACAACGACTTCTGGAAATGTCCATTCCGGATGGTCGTACGTTAGCGTTGCCAGCGCACAAAGCGCCTCAAGCTCGCCCAGCGCAGTGAGCCATTCGTGTGCATGTTGGCCAGCCACGCGCTGCCAGCGCTCCAACTGCCATAGCAGGTGTATGTCCCATAGCGTCGTTATCTGAATGAAAAAAAAGAACATCCAGCCGCGAATATCGGCCAGCGGCATCAGTCGAGCGAGGCGGCGCATCTGGGTGGCGGCGTCGAGGCTTCCCGCTGAAAGGGCCGACTGGAGCCGCTGAAGTTCCGGCGCGGTGAATTGTTCGTCAACAAAGATTGGAACATGGCGGCATAACCGTGAAATACGCTCTGTCGCTCGGCGACCTGCTCGATGATTTCGCTGGCGACGCTGCCGAACATGGTCGTGACTGCCAGGCCAATCGCTGGCCCGATGAGCCATAGCGGAGCGACAATTAGCCCGACGTATTCGGCAATCAACAGGCTAAAGGTTAGCAACGGCACGAGCCATGCCAGAAGTACGAGCCATGGACGATGTTGGAGCCATGGCTCGCGTTCAGCCCAGTCAAGCAGTTGCTCGTAGCGACGCTGCGTGCCTGTCATGGCGCGGCTCTGCTCGGCGATGGTGTCGCGCAGCTCGATGCGTGGCGCAAGCTCGCGCACGGCAGCCTGTCGTCGGGCGATAACGTCCGGCATGGCAGGCTGGAGCAGCCAGTGTTGCAATGTGGTTCGCCCAATCGGTGTGTTGGCGGTGCCAAGCAAATGCTGAAGCGAGGCGCGTCCCAATAGATCGAGATCGACTGCCAGATCGCGCGCCGCGCCAGATACAGGTGCGGATTCTGGCACCGGTAGATTAGCCCAATCGCGCCGAAGCCGCCGCAGTCCTTCCTCGTTGATCTGACACAACACCGCCGCATGGTCGCGCTGCCGGTTGATGCGCCCGTGCCGCATGTACGATGTCACAAATCCAATCGCTGGGAGCGCCACCAACGCCAGCAGCACCCACGATTGCTGCCAAAGCGCCACGCCGAACAGCACCAGCGCGACCACGGCGAGCACCAGGCTGATGTTTGCCTGGCGGTCGCTACGTCGCGTTTCCACATCACGCTCGGCGACGAATTGGGCGACACGGCCCTCGTACACTGCTGCTGGTGTCTGACTGGGTTGATGCGCCGCGCCGTTTTGCGCCCGCCCTCCGTCGGTCATCAACCACGCTCCTCCAGCGGCACGTACTGCACATCCATCGGGCCGACATATTCTGACTCTGGCCGAATCAGACGATTGTCGCTGTACTGCTCATACACATGCGCCGTCCAGCCTGCCACACGACTGATTGCAAAGATCGGCGTAAACAAATCGATCGGTATGCCGAGCGTGTAGTACACCGACGCGGAGTAGAAGTCGACATTGACCGGCAGCGGCTTGGCGTCCTGCACGACGGTGCGCACGCGCTCGGAAATATCGTACCATTTGTGATTACCCGACGACTCTGCTGAGATCGTGAGAGAGGCGCTGGAGCCACATGGCGCGCGGATCGTCGGCCTTGTAGACGCGGTGGCCGAAGCCCATGATCTTCTTCTTAGCCGCTAGCGCGCCGCGCGTCCACTGCTCGGCTCGGTCAGGGTCGCCCACTTCCAGCAGCATGCGCATGACCTGCTCGTTCGCGCCGCCATGGAGCGGCCCTTTCAGCGTGCCGATGGCCGAGACAATCGCTGAATGAAGGTCGGATAGCGTGGATGCGGTAATGCGCGCGGCAAAGGTCGAGGCGTTGAGGCCATGATCGGCATGCAAGATCAGGCATGTTCCAGAATATGTGCTGCCGTTGCATCCGGCTCTTCGCCAGACAGCATGTACAAAAAGTTTGCAGCATGGCTCAGCGTCGTGCTCGGCGGGATGGGCCACAAGCCACTACGGATGCGATGCCATGCCGCCACAATAGTCGGCAGCGAGGCAGTCAGCCGGATGGATTTAGCGACATTGGCTTCGAGCGAGTTGTCTTCGTCCTGTGGATCGTATGACGACAGGGCCGAGACGGCGGTGCGTAGTACTTCCATGGTCGCGGTCTGGCGCGGCATTGACATCATCAGCGCCAGTACCTCGTTGGGGATCTGGCGATTGCTCTTGAACTTGCTGTCGAAGCTTTCCAATTGCGGTTGTGGTCGGCAGTTTGCCATACCACAGCAACGCCGTCGTCTCCTCAAATGTCGATTTTTCAGCTAATTCGTTGATTTCGATACCACGATAAAAGAGCCGTCCGTTGATCCCATCAATGTAGCTGATGGCGGTTGACGCCGCAACGACGCCCTCAAGTCCTTTGCTCATACCATACGCCTACCTTTCTATTCAAGCATATACATCTTATGTTAGTTCGGCAATGAGCATGTCGAATGGGGCAAGGGTAAGCCAATCGAGTGCGAGCGGTTGATTGTCGCGCGCTTGGACAGAAAAGAGCAGGCGTGGCCGTTTGTCAGGGAGATCAAAAATGATCGTTTGTTCCTTATTTGAAAAATTGAGCACCACCAGGCAGGTCTGGCCAGATTCGTCATCGTAGCGTAGAAAGGCAAAATACTCCTCGCTCTGTTGGTGAAGTGCGTGGTAATCGCCGCCAATCAAGGCTGGTGTTGTTCGACGCAGGCGCAGCATGTGCTGATAAAAGGTGAGCAGCGAATTGGGATCGCCCTGCTGTGCAGCGACAGTAACACCAGTGGCGTAATTAGGATTGACAGGCAGCCATGGCTGTACCTCTGGAGGACTAAAGCCGCTGTTTGGCTGCTCGGTCCACTGCATTGGGCTGCGACAGCGGTCACGGGTGGTCGCAATCACCGTTTTAAGCGCCTGCTCGGGCGTTTTTCCGAGCTTTTCCGTCAGGAGATAATATTGATTGGTAGCGGCTGTATCGCGGACCTGGCTCAGGCTGGTCAATTCGAGATTGGTCATGCCAATTTCTTCGCCATTATACAGAAATGGCGTGCCCTTCAGCGTTAGTATCAAGGCTACATGGAGGCGCGCCAATGCTGCGTCATGTACGCCGTCGCCATAGCGGCTCCACATACGCGGCGTGTCGTGGTTGCCGAGCGTGTTACATGGCCACGCGCCGGGCGGCAATTCTGACAGGCGCATGGCCTGATTGGCACGGATATGCGTTGGCAGCAACCGTTCAGCGCGCATAAGCGGGAAGTTGAACACCAGGTGCAGCTCATTGTCGCCAGTGCCGTGAAAAGCAACATCCTCATCTTCGCCCACAAGCACCCGATCCCCAGAATACTCGTCTACCAGCGCGCGCAATTCCTGCATCAGTTCATGGACGCCGGGTTGCTGGATCTGGAAGTGCATCAATTGCTGGTAGTCAACCATGCGTCAGCGCGTTCGCGTCCACGATATCGTCCGGTGATGCGGTCAATGTTTGATTTGGCAGGTCGGGGTGTTCGAAGATCGTCGCGATGGCATCGAGCCGGAAGCCGTCCACACCCAGGTCGAGCCAGAAGCGCATCATGTTCCACATCGCGCGCTTGACCTCCGGGTTGCGCCAGTTGAGGTCGGGCTGCTCTTTGAGGAAGGCATGATAATAGAACTGATCGGTTAGCGGATCGCGTTCCCATGCCGAGCCGCCGAAGATTGAGGCCCAATTGTTTGGCGGACCGTCGTCCTTGCCATCGCGCCAGATGTACCAATCGCGCTTGGGATTGTCACGGTTGGAGCGCGACTCCAGAAACCAGGGATGCTGATCGGAGGTGTGGTTGAGCACGAGATCGAGAACCACGCGGATGCCTCGCGCATGCGCTTCGTGGAGAAACACAGTGAAGTCCTGGAACGAACCATATTCTGGGCCGACGCCGGTATAGTCAGAAATGTCGTAGCCGCAATCGAGAAAGGGCGACGGGTAATGCGGCGACAGCCACAGCGCGTCGATGCCAAGATCGCGCAGGTAGTCGAGCTTGGCGGTCATGCCGGGGAAATCACCGATGCCATCGCCATTGCCATCGGCAAAGCTGCGCGGGTAGATTTGATAAAAGACGGCTTGTTGCCACCACGTGAGATGCCCCATCGTGTCTTCTTTCTTTGTGTCGTATCACAGTCCAGTTGTGGCATGGGGTGCGTTCTGCTGCTGGCTTCCGTGTCAGATCGCGAGGCACGTCACCGTGCGCTTGATGCCGACAATGCCATGGATCTCGTCCATGACCAGCCGCCCAATATCGCGCTGGTCCTCGGTTGCGACGATCACCACTATGTCGTAGGGGCCGGTAACTGGATCGGCAGCGCGCACACCCTCCATGCCGCGTAATGTGGCGATGATCGAGCCGACCTGGCCCGCTTCTGCCTCAATCAAAACGTATGCTTTCGCTTCAGACTGCATGATGGCACCTCTTCAGTGAAGGCCTTATATATGAGCAATCCACAATTGGCAACAGCTTTCATTGGCAAGATACATGAATACATGTAGTTGCATGCATTATAGCACGCCAACACTTGTAAATCCGCTAGCTACCGCGGTAGGACGCGCAGGAAAAGCGCGAAAGCAGTAGCGGCACATGGTAATGGCGATCGGTGTCGAGTACTTCAAAATCGAGCACGACGCGGCTGAAGAACGACACATCACCGGTTTGCTCACGGAAGTAGGCCGCGACGTCGAAGATAAGTTGGTATGCGCCCGCCTCCAGCCGTTCGCCCAACAGGTCGCGGATGCGCCCGTCAGCGTCGGTCTCAGCATCAGCAATGCGTAGCAATTTGTTGCCTTCCCAGCGGCTCAGCGTGACCGGCACGCCTTCGGCTGGCTCGCCGCGCTCAGTGTCGAGCACATGCGTAGATATGGAAGGACGGCGGTTGTTTGTCATGGCTTAGCTCCACAAAAATTATGAGCCGCAGAAAGATGTAGTTGACCTGTGGTTAATTCTTCTCGTCCAACAACAGCAACGCGCGGGCCAGCGCCTCTACTCCGACGGCAATATCTTCCGGCGATGAATATTCCTCCGGACAGTGGCTGCGACCGTCGCGGCTGCGCACGAAGATCATGCCAGCCGGCGCGATGCGGCTGATCCAGCTTGCATCGTGACCTGCGCCGCTCGGCAGCACCGGCGCGTTCGGCGCGACGCTCGCGCAAGCCTCGCCAACAATGTCGCGCAGCCAGTCTGGCGTTTGCATAGGTGCCATGTCGTGGATGTTGCTGGCACGGAGCGCAACACCGCGTGATTGGCTGGTCTGCTCTGCATTAGCAATAATCGTGTTCCAGATATGCTCCACCGTGTTCCATTGCAGGCTGCGCATCTCGATCTGAAGCGCGACCTCGCCCGGCACGATGTTGGATTGATTGGGCGTCAGCGAGAGCGAGCCGACGGTTGCGACCGCGCCCTCAAAGGATTGCGCAGCTTGCTCGGCAGCCAGCACAGTCGCCGCCGCTGCCGCCAGCGCGTCATGGCGCAGCGCCATCGGCGTGGCTCCAGCATGGTCGGGGCGGCCAGTGAAGCGCAGCGTAGCGCGGCGAATGCCGACAATACCGCTCACAATGCCGATCGGCGCGTTGGCCGCTTCGAGCACGCGGCCCTGCTCGATGTGCAACTCCAGATACGCCGCGATCTCGCCCGGCTGGCGCACAGCCGATGCTAACACGTCAGGATTTCCTCCAACGGCATACAGCATGTCGGCCAGTGTACGCTCAGTATCGTCATGGAAGCTCAACGGAGTGTCGAGGTTGTTCGTCATGATGCGGCTGCCGATACAACTGCCATACGGCGTCGGCTCCTCGGCTAAAAAGTCGATCACCTCCAGCGGGTGCGTGAGATCATGACCGCCATCGTGCAAGGCTTGCGCGGTAGCAATGCCCGCCAGCACGCCAAGCATGCCGTCGAAGCGGCCAGCGCCTGGCACCGTGTCGGTATGCGAGCCAATGACCAGCGCGGGCAGGCCAGCCGATCCGCGCCGCCCGATCAAGTTTCCGGCTGCGTCGATCCGCGTTTCAAGCCCGGCCCGGCGCATACGGTCCGCCACCCATTCGCGCCCGGCCACAAAGGCAGGCGAGAACGCCCGGCGGGTCCAGCCATTGGTATCCGGTTCGGTGAACGTCGCCAGCGTTTCGATATCGCGCAGGAGTCGCGCGTGGTCAATATTGAGTGTTTGCATGGCTGTAATCATAGCATGAGCGCGGAGTACGTCAATCAATGGCGCCGCAATAGTCATCGTTAGCTCATGCAATAGCTATTTCGCCATAATGCGATAATTACTGATACAATGATCAGGCACGCTAAGGTTATGTTAGCGAAGGAGGGTGACATGGCTACCGAATGTACGCACCTGGACCAGATTCGAGAGGTCACGCCAAGCGCAAAGGGCTGCGAGGAGTGCCTGCAAACCGGCGATACGTGGGTTCACCTGCGCGAATGCCTGATCTGCGGCCATGTTGGCTGCTGTGATTTATCCAAAAACAAGCATGCGACCAAGCATTTTCATGCGACTGGCCATCCAATTATCCAATCGTTTGAGCCGGGCGAGGACTGGCGCTGGTGCTATGTTGACCAGATGATGGTGTGAAGCTCAATCCGCCTCGCCCAGCCCAAACACCTCGCGTGCTGCCGCGACGACGAACAGTGAGCCGGTGACGCAGATCATGTCGCCGGGTACGGTAAGCTTGCGTGCTTCGTCGAGCGCCTCGGGAATGTCGGGCGCAAAGGCGATTGGCACAGCCGAGTCGGCAGGCAGGAGCGTTCGGGCGAACTCGGCTAATTCGTCGAGATTTTTCATGGCGCGCGGGTGGCGCGAGTGAGTCAGCACAATTGCGCGGGCGGCGGGCACAAGCGCAGACAAAATATGCTCGGCGCTGTGGCCATGCGCACATGCCAAGCACAAACACAATCGTTCGGCCAGGAAACGCTTCGTGCAATGAGTTAACCAGCTTATGGGCTGAGTCGCCGTTGTGCGCGCCGTCCAGTACGACCGGTGGCTCTCCCGGCACGACTTCGAGACGACCCGGCCACTGTGCTGTGTCGAGACCTTGCCGGATGGCAGCTTCTGGCATGTCAAGGCCGCGCTCTCGCAGCAGCAATGCCGCGCCGGTTGCGAGCCGGGCATTCTCGCGCTGAAAGGTGCCGTGAAGTTGCCCCGCCTCTGGCGCATGCCCATCCGCTGTTGGGTAGGCGACGCACGGTTGTCCATCGGTCACAATGCCATCTTCATCAGCGATAGCGAGCGATGTGCCGATGTCGCGCGCTACCTCTGTGATTACTTCCATGGCTTCAGGGTGCTGTGGCACGGTGATAGTGGGAACGTCCGGCTTGATAATGCCGGCTTTCTCCCAGGCAATTTTTGCCAGCGTGTCGCCCAGAATCGCCATGTGGTCGTAGCTAATTGACGTAATCACCGAAATCAACGGCGAAACGACGTTGGCGCTGTCGTAACGGCCGCCGAGGCCAACCTCCAGCACGGCCACATCAACATGCTGATCGGCAAAGTAGCTCAACGCCGTTGCAAAGCCGAGTTGAAACACCGTAAGTTGACCGTAGGGTGCAGGATCGAAACTGTCGAACACCGGCTGGAGCGCACTGACCTTCTCGGCCAATTCTGTCTGGCTGATCAGTTGTCGATTGACCTGGATGCGCTCGCGGAAGCTGTGCAGGTGCGGCGAGGTCCACAACCCGGTGCGGTAGCCTGCCGCGCGCAGCATGGCTTCGAGCAGTGCCGATGTCGAGCCTTTGCCTTTGGTACCAGCGACAATAATGCTCGCGAACTGGCGCTGCGGGTCGCCGACCAGGCGCAACAACTCGGTGGTTTGTGGCAGATTGAGTTCCGGCGGCATGCGCGGCACGCGGCGCAGGCTGTCGGGAAATGAGTAGAGATAATCAAGGGCTTGTTGGTAATTCATTGCGATAGATGATAGAAAGATAACCAAGAATCAGAACCACTTACCTGCTCATAGCGGCATTTTAGCACGTTCGCCGCGACTGTTCACTGCACGCAATCGCATGGTAGAATACCGGCATGCGAATTGTACACCGCATTCCTCGTTGGAGATACATGCTTTGCGCGCTGGCGCTCATGTTGGCCGGGTGCGATATGGTCAACAAACAGACGTTGCCCGACGCGGCACAGACGTCGGCTGCTGCTGCGCCAACTGCCGCCCCTTCTCCTACACCGCTTGCGCCCGACGATCTGCTGGCTCGCGCGCTGCAACGCCGCGCCGTTGGCGAGTATGATGTTGCCGCGAATGATCTGTATACGCTGACGATTAGCTATCCAAACGAAAGCATCGCGCGCTCAGCGCGCTTCTATCTGGCCGAAAGTTATGCGCTGCGCGGGCGCTGGAATTCGGCGGCGGCGGCCTTTCAAACCTTTCTAACAGAAAATGTGCAGGACGATTGGCACGCCCGCGCGTTGTTCTGGCTGGCGCGCTGCCAGGAAGAGCAGGGCGCGCATGCCGACGCAATAGCGACCTACGAGCAGTATCGCGCGCTGGGCACGTCACTGGAGCCGTACGCCCGTCTGCGCGAGGCAGCTTTGCGCAAAACGCTTGGGCAGGCCGACGCGGCCGCCAGCAACTACGAGGCGGCCGCGGGAACCGATATCACGCGTGGTGAGCGGGCGGGCGCATACGAGAAAGCGATTGCGTTGCGCCGCCAACTTGGACAGAACGACCAGGCATGGCAAGATATGCAGCGGCTGGTCGAACTGGCACAAACGCCTGATTATCGAGCGCGGATTCTGTTGGAGGCGGCGGCGCTGGCGCGGCAGGTCGGGGCAGTGGATCAGGCGCAGGCATGGCTACGCGAGATTGCCGAACAAACACCGGCAGCGCCCGAGGCGCTCGATGCAGTGATCCAGTTGATCGACGATCCGCAGAGTGGCCTCAAGCCAGCTGTGGCGGCGCGTGTATATGATGTGCATGAGCAGTATGCCTCTGCGCTGCCGCAGTACGATGCTGCAATTGCGGCAGCAAGCGGCGAAACGAAGCTTGATTTGCAACGGCAGCAGGCGCTGGCTCGTCGTGCGGCGGGCGATTTTGCGGGCGCATCCAGCGAATTGGTAGCGGTCAGCGCGACTGCGCCAAACAGCGATGTTGGCCGGCAGGCGCTGCTCGATTTCGTGCAGACGCGCGGGCAAAGCGGCGACACGCAGGCTGCGATCGACGGCTACCGCGAGTTTGCGAAGCTGCACCCGTCCGACGAGCGCGCGCCAGAAGCATTGAGCCGCGCGGCGATTCTGCTCGATCGTCTGGGTAATAATGACGGCATGTTGCAGCAGCAAATTGAGCTTGGCAAAAAGTATCCGCAGAGCGCGCAGGGTCAAAGCGCGCTTGATGCGGTTGGCTGGCACTACTTCAACACCGGCCAGCCCGCCGAGGCGCTCGCGGCATGGCAGCAACTCAGCCAGAGCAGCAGCGGCAGCATGGCGGCGGAAGCAGCATTCTGGGGCGCGCGGGCGGCGCAGCAGGCTGGACAAGATTCGCAGGCGGCGCAGTTGTTGGAAGCAGCGATCAAGGCTGCGCCCGACTCGTACTATGCGGCGCGGGCGGCTGATCTCCTGAAATGGGAGCCGCAGGGGCGCGTCGCGATTGGCACGCCAATTGATGACGAGGCATGGCGCGCGGCAGAAGACTGGCTCGCGGGATGGTCGGGACAGTCAGCCGTCTACCATGTCGTCGAGCAAAGCTACCCGGCGGAGGTGGCGCAGCAGGGTCCGGTGCAGCGTGCTATTGCACTGGCTGATGTTGGCCTTCAGGTAGAGGCGATTGGCGAGTGGAACGAAGCGCGCGACCGCTGGGCCAAAGACCCGCTGAATCTGTACCTCGTCGCTCGCCTTGCGCATGAGAATCATGTGCCGTATATTGGATTGAAAGCGACCGAAGATCTCATGAAGCTCGTGCCCGCCGAGGCATCGCCTGCGCCGGAGGCGTTGCGCCGTTTGCTTTTCCCAACGCCCTACAGCAATGAAGTGCTCGCATGGTCGAAGCAGTACGATCTCGATCCGCGCTCGCTGTACGCGCTGCTGCGGCAGGAAAGCCTGTTCAATCCCGGCGCAACATCGTGGGTGGGTGCGCGCGGCCTGGCGCAGGTCATGCCCACAACGGCAGAAGGCATTGCGCAGCGGTTAAACGTCGATGGCTTTCAGGATGCTGATCTGTATCGACCAGCAGTGAGCGTGCGCTTTGGGGCGTTCTATCTCAGTAACCAAATCGCGGCCATGAATGGCAGCTTGCAGGCGGCTTTTGCGGCCTACAACGGCGGTCCGGGTAATGCACAGCGTTGGGCCAATGGTACCACCGTTGCCGATCCGGATCTGTTTGCGGAGAATATTGACTACCCCGAAACGCGCACCTATGTGAAGCTGGTGTACGGTTACTACGGTGCGTATCAAGAGTTGTATACGTGGCCGTGACAAACGACGGTCTACGATTGAAGGAACTATGCGAACACAACTATTCTGGCTTGGCAGTGCCGCGCTGCTTGGTGCGGCAGTGTGGCGCGGACGACCAGCGCCGCTGCTGCGTGTCCACATGGTGGCGTGCATGCCCGGCAGTCCGCCGACAGCACGACTAACGCTGAAGTACGGCATGGGCGTGCGACCGCAAAGCGTTATACTCGATGTCGAAGGGCCGCGGGGATCGGGCAGTGCAACGATTGGCGGCAGCCAGGAGTTTGTCGATGTGCCAATCATTGGCGAGCTCGACAACCAGCCGCGCATTACCGCAACGGCAGCCTATCGCGTGCTTGGATGGCTGCGCGAGGTCGTTGGTGTGTTCTCATAACAAGAAAAAAGGACGGTTCAAGCCGTCCCTTTCGCATGATGCTAGATGTTGTCACCGCTTGCGGCGCTTCCGGTCGCGGCGCGAATCACGGCGCTTGCTCATCGAAGGCGGCTCAGCGGTAACGACCGGCATGTCATCGTCGTTGCGCCGTGTTTCCATTGTCGCGCGCTGGCGTGATTTGGCAGGCGCTCTCGGCACTGCAGCTGCGCCACGAGCCGCTGAACGCGCACCCGGCTGGCGGCTGGTTCGGCTGGCAGCAGTCATTTGTTCCTGATAGGTTGTGCGGCTGTAGAATGCCGCAAAGAAGGCCAGCGCAACCTCAAAGATTGCCACCAGGTAGAACCAATAGCGCGCAGTGAACGGTGGCACCACCGCCAGACGCAATGCGCCTAACACAACACCGATGCCGCCAAGCGCCAGCAGTGCATAGCCGAGCCGCTTCAGTGTCGGGCCGCGCACGGAGTGAGTGTCTGCCCGCACAAAGCTCAGGTACACACCCGCACCGACAAGAATAATCTGGACAACAAAGAAGGCCCACGCCAATGGACCGAAAGCTGTTGTAAAAGTGGTGAAATAATCCACAGCGATGCCTCATAACTTTAGGAGATTGTGATAAATGCAAAGAGTTGTTCGATTATAACAAACCCCATGACACCACGTCAACTATGAACCAAGCAACTCTTCTGCTTCAATAATCGCCTGCGCAATATCCTTCATTTTAGCCCGTTTGTCTCGCGCGCGATGCCGCAGTCGCTCATAGGCGTCGCGTTCGCTCAGCCCAAGCCGCTGCATGAGAATGCCTTTGGCCCGCTCGATGATTTTGCGCGACTTAAGCGACTCTTCAAGATCGCTGACCTGAGAGCGCAGGCTTTGAATTTCCTTGAAACGGGCGAGCGCAATGTTGATTGCTGGCGTAAGTTCCGGTTCGTTCACTGGCTTCACAAGGTAGCCAAGTGCTCCCGCCGCTTCGGCACGGCGAATCGTATCGCGGTCGGTATATGCCGTCAGCATGATGATCGGCGTGGGCCGCTGCTGATTGATTCGGGTAGCAGCTTCTGTGCCCTCGACCTCGGGCATGCGAATATCCATGATGATTAAATCGGGCAACAACCGCGCTGCAAGCTGAATCGCTTCCGCGCCTGCACGCGCGATGCCAACGACATCATAGCCCAATCGTTTGAGTTGATCTTCCAACGTCAACGCGACGAGATCGTTGTCTTCCGCAATAAGAATACGAGTGACTGCCATGAGAAGACCTCTTCACTGGGAGCGGGGCACGTACAAGAGAAGCGCACTTCGTGAAATCTTGGCAATAGCTGTAATCATACCATAAAAGCTGACACGCGAAACCAATAACGAACATTGTTTACGCAGAGTTTTCCTATGTGCGCTGTTTGCTGTATGTCATGAAGTAGTGGTACTATCTCAGTGCTGTAGCGTGACGCCCTAAAGGAGGTGTGTCTGTGAAAAAACTTATCAACTCGCCGGAGCATGTCGTACAAGATGCGCTCGCTGGCTTCGAGCATGCCCATGCTGATCTGGTGAAGGTCTTTTACGACCCTGACTACATTGTTCGTTCCGATGCGCCGGTCAGCGGCAAAGTCGGCGTGATCTCTGGCGGCGGCAGCGGCCATGAGCCGATGCATGGCGGCTTCGTCGGCAAGGGTATGCTTGATGCGGCGTGTCCTGGCGCGGTCTTCACATCGCCGGTGCCTGACCAGATGCTGGCGGCCACCAAAGCAGTCGATGGTGGTAAAGGTGTGCTGTACATCGTCAAGAACTACACCGGCGACGTCATGAATTTTGAAATGGCGGCGGAATTGGCGCAATCTGAAGGCATTGAAGTTGCTGCTGTTGTCACCAATGACGATGTCGCTGTGCAAGACAGTCTTTACACTGCCGGGCGGCGCGGCGTCGGCGTGACGGTGCTGCTGGAGAAAATCGTCGGCGCAGCGTCTGATGGCGGCGCAGACCTCCAGGAGTGCGTGCGCATCGCGGAAAAAGTCAACGGCCAGGGTCGCTCGATGGGCATGGCGCTGACATCGTGTGCTGTGCCGCATGTAGGCAAGCCGACGTTCGAACTGGGCGACGACGAGATGGAGATTGGTATCGGCATCCATGGCGAGCCAGGCCGCAGGCGTATGAAGCTCCAGAGCGCTGCCGACATCACCGAAATGCTCACCATGCCGATCATCCAGGATCTGCCGTTCAAATCGGGCGATCATGTTCTGGCATTTGTCAACGGCATGGGTGGCACGCCGCTGATCGAATTGTATATCGTGTACAATGAGCTTGCGAAACTGCTCAAGGATAAGGGCATTTCAATTCGCCGAAATCTGGTAGGCAACTATATCACGTCGCTCGAAATGGCAGGTTGTTCGATTACACTGCTGCGCATGGACGACGAATTGACGAAGTTGTGGGATGCACCGGTACACACGCCGGGGCTACGTTGGGGTATGTAGCATGGGCTGTCAGCCGTCGGCAGTCAGCTATGTGTTGCTGACTGCTAACGAGCGACTGTTTACTGGGGGAGAAGCATGCAGATCACTGCCGGGCAAGTCATTCGTTTTCTTGAGGTTGTTGCCGCACGTGTCAAAGAACATCGTGATGAACTTACGCAACTTGATGCAGCGATTGGTGATGCAGACCACGGCGCGAATCTCGATCGTGGTTTCACTGCTGTGCTGGCAAAACTTCCAACCATCGCGGACAAGGACATTGGCACGATTCTCAAAACAGCCGGTATGACACTTGTCTCGACGGTGGGCGGCGCTTCCGGACCGCTGTATGGCACTGCATTCATGCGGGCCGGGATGGCATTGGTGGATCGACAGGAGCTCAGTGATGGTGATATCGTCGCTGCGTTGGAGGCTGCGCTTGAAGGCATCATGGCGCGTGGCAAAGCGCAGCGCGGCGAAAAGACCATGATTGACGCGATTGCGCCAGGCGTTGAGGTGCTCAAGGCAGCCCAGGCCAACGGTGAGGATTTCGCCGAGGCGATGCGCCGCTCGGTTGACGCTGTGAAAACAGGCATGGAAAGCACCATCCCCATGCTTGCAACGAAAGGGCGCGCCTCGTACTTGGGCGAACGAAGCATCGGTCATCAGGATCCCGGTGCAACGTCTGCTTACTACATGGCGCAGGCACTGTTAGAGACGTTAGAAAGCCATCCGTGAATGTACGATGTACCGTTGACAACCGTATATCATACGTCTCTATAGGACGAGGAGTTCTTCGTAATGGCAAAGTATGTCGCAGCAGTGGACCAGGGCACGACGAGTACACGTTGTATGGTGTTCGATCATGAAGGCAACGTGGTCTGTTCTGATCAAAAAGAGCACGAGCAGATCTTTCCCAAACCGGGCTGGGTCGAGCATGATCCGGGTGAAATCTGGGAACGCACACAGAGCGTCATCCGCGTGGCATTGCAAAAAGGCAACATCGATACCAGGGATATTGCGGCTGTCGGCATCACGAACCAGCGTGAGACGGTGGTTGTTTGGGACAAGAAGACCGGCAATCCGTACTACAATGCCATTGTGTGGCAAGACACCCGTACCGACAGAATTATTGATGAATTGGGACGAGAGGGTGGCCAGGATCGTTTTCGCAGCCAGGTTGGTCTTCCGCTCGCGACATATTTTTCTGGGCCAAAGGTCAAGTGGATCCTTGATAATGTGGATGGTGTGCGGGCAGCTGCTGAGCGCGGTGATGCTATCTTTGGTACTATTGACAGCTTTCTGATCTGGTGGATGACGGGCGGCCCGACCGGGGGCGTGCATGTGACCGACGTTACCAATGCCAGTCGCACGATGTTGATGGATCTTAAGACGCTGGATTGGGACACAGAGATTCTCAGGATCATGGGCATCCCGCGTCAGATGTTGCCTGAGATTCGCTCGTCCAGTGAAGTGTACGGCAATGCAACTGGTACGCTCAACGGCATTCCTATCGCAGGTGCCCTGGGCGACCAGCAGGCAGCCACGGTGGGGCAGACCTGCTTTAGCGTCGGCGAGGCCAAAAACACCTACGGTACCGGCAACTTCATGCTGATCAACACCGGCACTGATCTTGTACCATCCAAGAGCGGTTTGCTGACCACGGTCGCCTATAGGTTGGGCAACCAGCCCGCCGTTTATGCGCTGGAAGGCTCGATTGCTATCACTGGCGCACTGGTCCAATGGCTGCGCGATAACCTGGGCATGATCACGACTAGCTCCGAGATTGAGTCGCTGGCAGCCACGGTCAAGGACAATGGTGGTGTCTACTTTGTTCCTGCGTTCTCGGGGCTATTTGCACCATATTGGAAGTCGAATGCGCGTGGCGTGATCGCCGGTTTGACGCGCTATGTGAACAAGGGCCACATCGCTCGCGCAGCGCTCGAAGCGACCGCCTGGCAGACGCGTGAGGTGGTCGATGCGATGGAGAAGGACTCCGGTGTGAAGCTGAATTCGCTCAAGGTTGACGGCGGCATGGTTGTCAACAACACGCTGATGCAGTTCCAGAGCGATGTGCTGGGCGTGCCCGTCATCCGCCCACAGGTTGCAGAGACGACGGCGCTCGGCTCGGCGTATGCGGCCGGCCTGGCAACCGGCTTCTGGGGTAATCTGGAAGATTTGCGCCAGAATTGGCAGGTGGATAAGACCTGGGAGCCGCAGATGGACGCGGCTGAGCGTGAAAGAGAGTATCGCTTCTGGAAGAAGGCGGTCACGCGCACCTTCGATTGGGTTGAGGCAGAATAGCTCTGCGCAGGGGCATGAAGGTAAGCATTATGAGGTATACGAGACATGATTTTGCTATGCTGGCAGCAACTGCTTACGTCTACCTTATAAGAGCAAAGCAAAGAGGTTACGTCATGGTCGGCCTTCTCATCGTCTCCCACAGCCTTCAGCTTGCCAATGGGGTCAAGGAGTTTGTAGAGCAAGTTGCCGGCGATAGAGCGAACATTGCGGCGGCAGGAGGCACCGCGGATGGTGCGATTGGAACAAGTGTCGAGCGCATCCAGGCAGGGTTGCGCGAAGTTGAGTCGCCGGATGGCACGCTGGTGCTGGTGGATATTGGTGGCGCGGTGTTAAGCGTCGAGATGGCAATCGAAGTGCTTGGCAAGACCAATGTGTTGATCAGCGATGCGCCGCTGGTGGAAGGAGCGTACCTTGCTGCGCTCGAGGCAGCGGCTGGCGCAACATTGCAAGAAACTGCGGCGGCAGCTCTTCAGGCGCGGACGATGGTGAAGGTGCATAAGTAGATGCGGGGCAGCCATGACGGAAGCAACATTAACCATTCAGAACAAAGTCGGACTTCATGCTCGCCCCGCGGCGGAGTTTTTTAAGAAGGCGCGGCAGTTCAAAAGCAAAATAACGATTCAGAATCTGAGTCGTGCCGGTTCGCCAGAAGTTGTGGTGAGCGCTTTTAATCTGTTGCAAATTGGCGTGAAGCAAGGCAATGAAGTGCGGCTGCGCGCCGAAGGTGCTGATGAAGAAGCAGCAATTGCGGCCTTGACGCAACTCATTCAAGAGAAATTCGGCGAGGAAGCATAATGTCACGTCAGCTTCATGGCGTTGGTGGCGCGCCCGGTGTTGCACTTGGGCGCGCTGTCCGTTATGAGGCGCAGATCACAAAGGCAGTACCGCATGGCAGCGACGATGTGGATGACGATCTGGCGCGCTTTGCCACGGCGCAGGCGGTGGCTGCCGAGCGGTTGCAAGCCGTTGCGGATCAGTTCCATGCAGAAGGCCACAACCATGAAGCTGGAATTTTTGAGGCGCAGGCGCTGCTCGTAGAAGATGTCGTCCTTGTGGACGAGGTGACACGGCGCATGCGCGAAGAAGGCGAGCCGCTCGACAGCGCGCTTGATGCAACGCTCGCGCAGATGCGGGGTGCGCTTGAAGCGCTTGACGATCCGTATCTGCGCGAGCGCGCCGCCGATATTGACGCGGTTGGCATGGAGTTGCGCAAGGCGCTCCATGGCGGTTCAGTCGCTCGACGCTGCCGCGCTGCCACCTGACGCTATCATCGTCGCGCCGGATCTGACGCCGAGCGAAACAGCCGGGCTGCGCGGCGGTAGCGTCGCGGGCTTTGTCACTGCCTACGGCGGCCCAACTGGCCACACAGCGATTCTGGCGCGCTCGCTTGGCATTCCAGCGGTAGTCGGCCTCGGTAGGGCCGCGCTAGATATTGACGATGGCATGCCGCTTATTCTTGATGGCGGTGCGGCCTTGCTCATTGCCGACCCAACTGATGATGAGCGAACTCAGTATGCGCAGCACTTCGCCGCACAGCAGGCCGCCCGCATGCAGCAGCAGGCTCACCGTGATGAGCCGTGCCAACTGGCCGACGGGCATCGCGTGGCGCTATGGGCCAACATCGGCCATCCCGATGAGGCGAAGCTGGCGCTTGAATACGGCGCGGAGGGCATTGGCCTGTTCCGCACTGAATTTTTGTTCCTCAATCGCACTGCGCCGCCTGACGAGCAGGAGCAGCACGCTGCCTACCGCGCCGTGTTGGAGATCATGAGCGGGCGCACGGTGGTGGTGCGCACGATCGACATCGGCGGCGACAAGCATGTGCCATACCTTGACATGCCACGTGAAGAGAATCCGTTTTTGGGTGTGCGCGGGTTGCGGCTGTGCATGCAGCGTCCTGATCTGTTTATGACACAGCTACGGGCGCTTTTGCGCGCAGCCTGTCATGGCGATCTGTGGATCATGCTGCCCATGGTCGCGACGCCTGACGATCTTCGCTGGGGCCGCACCCAGCTTCAGGCTGCCGCCGCTGCCCTGGCCGCCGATGGCGTGGAGCAGCGCGCTGACGTGAAGCTCGGCATCATGATCGAAACGCCCGCCGCCGCCGTCACCGCCGATCTGCTGGCGCGCGATGCAGCGTTCTTCAGCGTCGGCAGCAACGATCTCACGCAGTACACCATGGCCGCCGACCGCGGGCAGGCCGAACTCGCCGCGCGTTATCCACACGACGCGCCTGCCGTGCTGCGCCTCATTCATCAGGCGGCAGCGGCCGCCGGCATGCGGGTATTCCGATCGGCGTGTGCGGCGAGCTTGGCGGCGTTCCGGATGCCGCGCCGCTGTTGGCTGGCCTTGGCTTAAATGAACTGAGCATGGCTCCCGCAGCCATCCCGCTTGTGAAAGAGCGCCTGCGCAGCGTGACGCTCGCTGAGGCGCAACAGCAGACACGTACGGCGATGCAGGAGCTTGAGGTAAACGCTAAACAATGTGGACAGGGAGATCGATGAATTCGTTCTTAGTTCCATAATTCGAACACTTGGTCTACTTTTACGCTAACGATATGGTATAATCTTCTCACACGCTTGTCTTATGATGACGTTTGAGAGTGATATGCCGACAAATACGCTGCAAAGCATAGGAAACTTCGCGATTGATCGCCAAATTGGCAAGGGTGGCATGAGCGAAGTGTGGCTGGCTCACCATCGCTCGCTTGCAAATCGACAGGTCGCGGTCAAGCTGCTGCTTTCGCAGGATGAAGAATGGGTCGAGCGCTTCACACGTGAGGCTGAGTTGACCAGCCGCCTCCATCACCCCAACATTGTCCAAATCTACGATCATGGCTATCATCCGCCCTTTCATTACACCGTCATGGAATACGTGCCGGGCGGGGCGTTGCGCAACGTTCTCGAACAGCGCAAGCCGTTGCCGCTCGATCTCGCGCTCCACATTTTCCGTTATGCTGGCGACGCGCTCGATTACGCTCATTCGCAGGGTGTCACGCATCGCGATGTGTCGCCGGGCAATATTCTGATCGAGCAGAGCACCGGGCGCGTGCTGCTGACTGATTTTGGGATTGCGCGCGAGTCTGGCAAGGCTAGTGTGACGACCGTCAACAAGGTCATGGGCACGCCTGGTTATCTTTCGCCAGAGCATGCCTCGTCTGCGACGGCTGTAACGCATCAATCTGATATTTATAGCCTTGGGGTTGTGCTGTATGAGATGATTGCGGGACGGTTGCCGTGGGATCACCTGCCTGGCATGCCAGATGAAACGGGCGGGCCGTTTCTGCCGCCGAAGCCGTTGCGTGAAGTTGGCGTGCAGAGCGTTCCGGCTGATTTCGACCGCGTGATGCAGGCCCTGCTGTCCGTCGATCCGTCCAAACGGTATTCCAGTGTCCAGGCGGCAGTGCAGGACATCGAGCGGGTGCTGAGCCGCCACACCAGCAAAACGCAGATAGTATCCTCGGGCAGCACTGCGGGTGGCGCTGCCCAAAGCATAGCCGCGCCGTCTGTCGCACCACTGTCAGAACTACATCCGGTTGAAATCGCGCTTGGCGTCGATCTGTTGAAGGGGCCTTTGCAGGAGGCCGACCAGCATATTGCCGCACTGACGCCGCAGGCGATTCGGCACATTCTGGATGACTGGAGCGCTAAAAGTCGGCTGCGTCGCCCGCTGTTGGGGCGGCAGGCCAACATTCATCGAATCACACATACCAACGTGTATTTTTACACATTGGAGGTGCTCTATGAATCGCGCGCGCCGATCAAAACCGATGAGGAGCCAGATTACGCCGCCGCGCCGGTGCCGTTGGAGCGCGAGGTCGACCGCTGGAGCGTCGAGTTGCCCATGCCCTCCGGTTTTGACGATGAGAAGGGCGACTCTGTGCGGCTGCCTGGCTCCACCCGTGTAATCGCTTGCCCTGAATGCAGCGGCGTTGGCAAGCGGCCATGCCCGCGCTGCAAAGGCCAGGGGCGCGTCAAGCGCGCAGTTACCAATAGTCCGCCGCCCCCGCCTGCCACAGACAAGCCACCTGAAGATGCAGCGCCGGGCGACAAAGCGACGGCGGTGGCGGTGCCTGCTAAGAAGACGACATCATTGGTGCCGTGCCCAGAATGTGGTGGCGCGGGTGGGATACGCTGTGAGCGCTGCGATGGCGTGGGGCGGCTGCTTGAGAAAAAGACCACGACATGGCGGCGCTGGGCTGAAACATTTGGAGGCTACGACGATCTGCCCAATCTTGACGAGCAGTGGCTGCGCAAGAATTGCCAGATGGCGGAAGTCTACCGGGAGCGACAGCTGAAAGATGTGCGACCTGAGTGGTTGCAGGTGCCGGAGTTGAAGGCGCTGATTGAGACCATGCAAGCGCGCTGGGATGCTGATACGCGGATCGCATTGAGTGAGGTGAGCGTGTCATTTATTCCGATTACTGAGATCGTGTTTGACCTTGGTGACGAGCCTGTTGCGTCCGACCCGGATGCGGAAGATACTGATGCCGCGCCGCAGCCGACGCTGTATAGCTGGTACATCTACGGCTTCGAGAACAAGCTCCCGAATGATTGGCGCTTTCTGAACTGGGACCGCGTGCTGGCGGGCCTGTCGGTTGGCGCGTCGGTGATTCTACTGTTCTACGTACTGCTGTTGCTCGTGTGGTGATGAACTACATCATGGCTCAGGCGTCAACGCGCCACTCCTGCGTGCCGCAGCCACCACTTGCCCGCGGCTGTGAACGCCGAATAGATTGCAAAGATTTTCCACGTGTTTGCGAACTGTTCCCGCGCTGATGCCAAGCCTATCCGCAATTTCTTTGTTCCCCAGCCCGTCTTCAAGCAGCAAGAGCACCTCTCGTTCGCGCTTTGAGAGGATGAGGCGCGGCTGCTGCAACAGACGCAGTTGCGATGATGTAAACGCAACACCGCCAGACCGGAGCGATTGAATTGCTGTAATCAGTGCTGCAGATGAACTCATCTTTATGAACGAATCCCAGCGCGCCTGCTTCCGCAATGATATGCAACCACGGATGTTCCGAAAGCGATGAGAACACCAGCACGCGTGGAGCAGGATTCATTGCCTGTAAGCTGTGCAGGGTGGTGAGTCCATGCTTTTCGCCTGGCAGTCCCTCTCCCGGCGCTTCGCCAATACGCATGTCTAAAATAACAAGGTCCGGGTGCGTTCGGCAGGCAGCTTCGATTGCTTCACTGGCGTTCGTTACTGTGCCAACGACAGTGAGTTCGGGAAGCAGGCCGAGTAGCGATAGCAGAGCATCGGTAATAAAGCCGCCATCTTCAACAATAAGCACGCGCATACTGATGTTTCTAACTCAGGCGTAACGTTTGTCGGTGTTACGCGTGTTGGTGAATCCTTCCGAAAGGGGCAGAACCACGTGTACTTGCGTCCCGTGGCCGTCTGATTTCCATTCAATCGTACCACTAAGGCGTTCGGCCCGTGCTCGCATCGTTGTCATACCAAGGCGACGGCGTGTCTGCGGTTTAGCGGCTGATGTGTCTGTGTAAATCCCCTGCCCGTTGTCGGTCACAGTTACATCTACGGTAGAACCAACACGTCGTAGTCGTACCATGCAACGAGTTGCATGTGCATGATCGCGGACATTATTGAGCGCCGCGCGGATGATCCAAAATATCTCGTGCTTATAATCAAGCGGGCAGGCATCAACATCGCCGGAGGATTCCAGAGGATAGATTGTGCCGATAGTATTCGCGTTACGTTGCGTGATAAGCCGTTCAAGCGAATCTACAAGCCCCTCGCTGGTGAAATCAATCGGTTTGGTGCCCTCGCCCGTCTGGCGCAGCATGCGAGCTACGTAGAGGCTTTGCTGATGCAGACCGGCAAGCTCGTTACGCAACACACTGCTATCAAGCCGCTCTTTGGCGGCTTTCGCGGATAGCGTATACAGCTGCATCTCAAGCGCTTTACTTTCCGCCAGTGCGCTGTCATGCAGTTCGTCGGCCAGATCACTCAGGATGCGCTCTTGTAGCTGATGAACCTCATGTAACGCTTCTAACATCTGCCCACGGAAGGCGCTTTCCTCTTCCAACTGGCTCACAATATCTGCGTTGGTAATAGCATACACAAGCCCGATTGGCATGACAATCCCAAGCACCACTAGCGACTCAAAGGACGTTGGCAGGCGCAAGACCGCCGCGCCGACGGTGCCAAGCAGCACCAGCATGGCGCAGAACCATGCCACGGCGATGATGCGAATCTGCCGGCGCTCAGCTTTGGCCAGGTCGCTATGCTGAAAGAGCCATGTCCAGAGCCCGCTGGCAAATGTCGCCATTGCCCCCAGCGCCATGTAGCCGATACTGGCGAACAGCGCCGGATTCTGAAAGTGGGCAATCTGCTTGTTGGTGCCGAAGTAGAACGTCAGGCCAAGCAGCAGCCCAAGCGGAACCCCAACGGCATAGCAGAGCGGCACGATCCAGGGATGATGTTCTGCGAATCGGCGACGACGCGGATAAACCAGCGCCGCATGGCAGAGCAGCGCGCCCATGATCGCTGGACTGGGCGCCCACATGAAGGACACAAAGAACGGCTGATTATAAAACGTCGTGATATTTCCATTATGCGAGTGATAGAAGGCCGAATCGGAGCCGACCAGCATGATAAAGGCCAGCAGCGCGCGCCCGGTGCTGCGGGCGGAGTGGAGCAGCACATACCCGCCGCCTGCAATGGTTATGCCGGCCAGGAAGATTAATCCGTAAGCCTCAAACAGATCGCTGAACATAAAGCGGGCCACCGGCGCGTAAACCGTTCGGCGCTGGCCGTCAGGAGTGATAACCATATAGGAGACCAGATCGCCGATATGCGCTTTGGCGTACATATTCACGAAATCGATCGGATTTTTGCCGTTGATTGAGAGAATGGTTGCATGCGGCACAAGACCAGCTTGTGGGCCAGACCAGGTGCGAGGCGTATCGTAACTGACAGAATGGCCGTAGACATTATCGAATTGCCAGATGAAACCACCAAACGGATGCCCGAGCGACGGCCACAGGCGTATGAAGCCGATCACGCCACCGAGGAACAGCAACGCCGCCATGACGATGTAGAGGCGCATCAGGTGAGTATGGTTTGGCCAAGGTTCGACCATAGCGCTACGCCGTTTTACGTATTGAACGATACGCAGAAGATCGGTAGCAATAGCAGGGCTGCCAACGTATACTGAGCGTATCTTCCGTTTACTCATTTCATTTTAATATAGCACAGATTGTAGCATGAAAGCGATCTGTGTGAAAGAAGGAGATAGATGATTATTTTGTCATTTTCGTATATGTATGTGCTGAATGCAGTGAACAAAATCGTGTAATTGGTCTCAAATCAAGGTAGAAACGGTATGTGAAGCAGTTGCTTCGCTACGCATCCACAACATATTTCCACAGGAGATCACCATGAGCATCGAATTAGACACGAAAGACTGCCCGTTCTGTGCCGAGATGATCAAGAAAGAGGCAGTAATCTGCCGTTTCTGCGGCTACGATCTGCGCATGGGCACGCCAGCCACGCCAGCAGTAACCAGCCTGTCAACACAACCCCAAACGCCATCGGACCCGGCGCAAGACGTCTCCTACCAGGATTCGCCATCGGAGGCGCCGGTCGTCCAGGCGCGTAGCGGGATCATGGACGGGGTGAAGCTTGGCGCGGGAATGTTCATCGTGCTGCCGCTATTGCTATGCGTCGGACTACTGCTCATGTGTTCATTGGGTGGCATGTTGTCACACTAAATCCCGCTGCGCAGTGGCGCTCTCGCAAATCACAAGAGCAAGAACCACGCTACCGAACAGCGGCAGTGTGGTTCTCGCATTCCAAAATATGCTGAACGAAAGGAAGCCTTACCATGGGCCTGCTCGATCTTGTTGATGTCGCCATAAACGTCCAACAATCGCGGCGGATCGGTCAGACGCGCGAACAACTCGTGCGCATGGAGCTAGTGGTCGTCCACGGTGATTTTGATGTATCCTACTCCTCAGTATTTGGTGAGATAGAGGAGAGGGCAATGCGAAAGTTATACGTGGTCAACTTGACTGATGAAGAACACATAACACTACGTGAGCTTGTTCGCAAAGGCATGGCCTCAGCACGCAAAGTGACACGGGCTCATATCCTGCTTCAAGCCAATGATGGTGCGAGTGATCAAACCATTGCTGACACGCTGCATATTGGTCGGGCAACGGTTGAGCGTGTCCGTAAGCGCTTTGTTGAGGGTAATCTCGCACGGGCGCTCAATGATGCCAAACGTCCCGGTGCAAAGCGCAAGCTTGATGGCAAGCAAGAAGCGCTACTCGTTGCAACCGCTTGTTCCACGCCACCAGAAGGACGTGCTCGCTGGACCATGCAACTGCTTGCCGACAAGCTTGTTACCCTTACTGACCTTGAAGGCCTGAGTGATGAAACTGTGCGCCGCACGCTGAAAAAAACGCCCTCAAGCCCTGGCTTGTAGCCGCATGGTGCCTGCCTACGGTGAGTGCTGAGTTCGTCTGCCATATGGAGGACATCCTTGACCTCTATGCCGAGGAATATATGGCTGACTATCCGGTGGTCTGTTTTGACGAAAGCCCCTATCAACTCATCAGCGAGACCCGTCCTGCGGTTGAAGCAGAGCCAGGCCACGTCGAGCGGATGGATTACGAATACAAACGCGAAGGAACCTGTAATCTGTTTGTGGTGTTTCAACCTCTACAGAACTGGCGGCACGTGACCGTCACAGCACAACGGACCAAGCAGGATTTTGCGCTACAAATGCGTGCGTTAGTTGACGTGCATTTTCCCAAAGCGATACTCATTAGCGTGGTGCTGGACAATCTGAACACGCACACGAAAGCTGCATTGTATGAAGCCTTCGAGCCACGTGAAGCGAAAAGGATTGCGGACAAACTTGAATTCCGCTATACCCCTAAGCACGGCAGTTGGCTGAACATGGCCGAATGTGAGTTTGCAGTCCTTTCACGCCAATGTCTCGACCGACGGCTGGCATCACAACACCTTGTCGCCCAAGAGGTTCTGGTGTGGGAGCACGCCCGCAATGATGCCAAAGGAACCGTCAATTGGCGCTTTACCACCGAAACTGCACGCAAGAAGCTGCGCCGCTTATATCCATCGCAATCATAGGGGTCAGCCACTAGGTCTGCTCCAGGAGGCCGAACGCCGCCAGTTCATCGAGTCGCTGCGGAACATCGTCTTCACCGTCGGTCAGAACATCCGCGCACTCGAACAGCAGGTCGAGGCCATGCCGCAGCCCTGCTACGTGACGGCTAGGGCGCTTGCATGGCGCTTGCATGAGTACGGCATCGCGCCGGAGATTTTCCCCGAATTCGCCGACAAGGAATACGTGCAGCAGGTGCGCGAGAAGATCGATGCGAGCACGCAGCATTCACGGCGCATGCTGAATGGTGCACAGATCATGCAGGCGGATGCGTGCGTCCAGGCGATTGTCGAGATGCCAGCATTAGACCAGACCATTGAAGGTCATGCGGCTGAGGAACAACTGCGCCAGGCCAAAGCCGATCTGTCTCGACAAAGATTGTATATGCTCGGTGGCGTCGGCCTGCTGATACTCGCCCTGATAGTGAATCAGTTCTCTCCACTGCTCTTGCTCGTGTTCTTTTTGACTGGGCTAGCTTTAATGTATATGAGCGGTCAACAAGTCAAAGTACTCACAAAGCAGCGCCAAGCGCTTCAGGAGAAGATGCAGCATGGGAAGCAACTGGCGGCACAGTTCTTTGGTGGTGAAACGGCTGACTTGCAGCAGCTTCGTATCGAACGGCAGCAATGCATTCAGGCTGTTATGGGTCAGATCGAAGGCTACGAGAAGCTGCTGGTGGGACCGGCGGGCACGGGTGTTTAGACGGCACAAATGTGCCGCCCAAAATAGGCGGATCCGGCCTTATAGTCGAGGATATCTTCTGCTATACTCGCGTTATCCAGTTTTTTACTAATCTGTGTCGTACTTGCGTACCTCAAAATTTGCTGATTCGGGAGTAGTACGTCCTGCTGTAGCAACGAACAGCTTAAGAGACTGTGAAGTTCAATAAGCATGCTAATACAATCCTTTCCTAACAGAAGGAGCACGCTCATGTATATTCCCCATCCAGGCACTCGTCAGCTTACGTCTATGCTCAGCCGCCCGCTGTCGCTCGGTCTAACGCTGTTCATGTTGCTGACCATGCTCTTGGGACCTAGGTCGGTGGGTCTAGCATCTGTATCAACACAAAAACTGCATCATAATGAGAATACCTCCACATCTGCTGCCATTAGCTCTGGGCTTATTGCTTTTTCAGATTATAGCGGTGGTATGTATGACATCTATACAATGAATGCCGATGGCTCCAACAGGACTAAATTAACTGATAATATGAATGCGTCGAATCCTGCTTGGTCTCCCGATGGTAAACACATTGCTTTCGATGCTGCACTTGATCAGAATTTTCCAACCCCGGGTCTTTTCATTATGAATGCTGATGGATCAGGCATGAAGCAGTTGACAAACTGTTGTGCAATTGAACCTTCCTGGTCGCCCGACGGTACTCGCATTGCGTTCACGTCTGGTTTTAGCCACGCAGATCACACGCCAGATATTTACGTGATGAACTCTGATGGTACGAACACAAAACAGTTAACAACGCTGGGTGGCTCTGAGCCTAATTGGTCACCTGATGGTACCCACATCGTTTTTGCTTCTCATCGTGACTGTGCGCCAGACGTTCCAGTTCCGTGCGCAAGCATATACATAATGAACGCAGACGGTTCAGACCAAACCAAGCTACATGACTTTGGCTTTACTCCCGCTTGGTCGCCTGACGGAATGCATATCGCCTTCGATATTCGCACAGACGATTACTCAGGTGGTGGCATCTATATCATGAATGCTGATGGCTCCAATGTAATCGAGGTTCCTGGAACGTCTCATATGATTGGCGCACATGATCCTTCGTGGTCACCTGATAGCACATATATTGCGTTTGATGCCCTTCCGAGCGCATCAGCTTCGTCGTCAAGTATTTACACCATAAAAACTGACGGCACAAATCTCACAGTGTTAGGACAAGGTGGAAAACCCGCTTGGTCGGCTGGATCTGGTTGTCAAAGCTCACCATCATCGAACTTGAGCCTCACCATTACACAAGTGAGCGACAATCGAAATAACGTAGCCTACTTGCCTAATATATCTGGTCGTGGCATCGTTGATGGTAATCTCGCCACCGCAATGGTTAAGATTGAGAATTGTGGGATGGCAGCAGGTCAAGGTACGCTATCAATTGTGGAAGGCACGACCACGTTGGCTTCCATGTCACAGACGATCAACTTTAACGGTGCGAAGGAAGTACCGCTTTCCTTCTCATCGAAGGATATGGCTTGGGATAGGCTCGGCAATCAGAAGACCCAACATACGCTCACTGCTCGATTTACATACTCTCAGGGGGAAATTGTATCGGTTCCTATATCATTTGTTGTACGACCGCGCCCTGTCGTATTAGTACATGGTTATAACGATACATCCGCTTCGTGGGCAACGTATACCAATTCGTTTTTACCGTCGGTCGGGCTGAAAGGATACGCTACAGATGGCATGAATACCGGTGGAGGAAGAGATTTTATTGATCAACTTGGCTGGACAACAGCAACAATTGATCAAAATGCACAACGATTGAAGCAATTCATTGCCAACGTGAAAGATGAAGAAGGTGCTGAACAAGTAGATGTCGTAGCTCATAGTATGGGAGGGCTTATTACACGTCGTTATATTGCAAAGTACATGCGCGTTGATTCACCTGACATAAATCAGCTTATTATGCTTGGCACACCGAACGAGGGATCCGCAAGTACGGTTTTTGTTGCGGGGCTATATCTCTGGCCTGCAACATGGGAATTAACCCCCCCGTATCTATTAGCCTTTAATTTGGACAATACAGAACGGCGAGGTGTGAAATTCTATGCAGTAGCTGGTAACTACTTTTGCCTTGATCCCTTTGCTCCTGCCCCAGTATCGAATCCTATTGAACTGGCACCTAATGATGTGATTGTGTGGGCTGGAAGTGTGTTCGCAATCCCATTAGATGGAGGATGGCAATTTCCCAAAAGCGTAATAGGCACTTGTACTGGACGACATGAATGGATGCGCAGCAATGAACATCCATATCAGGGCGGGAAGTTAATCTTTGATACGTATGTCAGTCCTTTGTTGAGAGGTGTTACGCCTACTGAGAGTCAATCACAGACACAGAGAACATCAGGCCAAGAGCGTGACGATGTCATAGAAGTGGGCGACCCGCAAGCCGCATATGATGCATTGAGTACAGTACAAGCAACGGCGATGCAAACTGCAACGCTCAAACAGGGGGGGGGCCTTAGAGTTTAGCCAAGTACCTGAACCAGGAGTCAAGACTAGCTTTGTTGTCGTCGGAAAGCCCGATCAGCTAATAGTCAGCTTACGTGCCCCTGATGGGCAGGTTATCACACCTAGTACGACTATTTCAGACGTTCAGTACACCCAAATGAACGATGATTTACTGCCCATTACGAGTTACACAGTGAATAATCCTGCTGCTGGAACGTGGACAACAATCATCGAAGCAAACGCTCAGACGTCGGTTAACGGGACTCCAGTAGAGACATTCTTAAGTATGCAGAGTGACTTGCGTTTAACTATTCCAGTGGCCCGTGATGCCCGCACAATCTTAAGGCCAATTACGATCACGGCCCAGCTTCGTAACAGTAGCACAGCGATTTCTGGCGCTAGTGTTACAGCATCACTAATCCGTCCAGACAAAATAGTAACGCCCATTACGCTCCTTGACGATGGGCAGCATGGTGATGGTACGGCGGGCGATGGGATTTATGGCTATCAATTCACACCAACAATTCCTGGAGTATACAGCGCCATAATTAGTGCATCAAGTACCCTGAATGGTACGCCGTTTAGTCGTAGTAACGTTTGGGCTGCACAGATAGATGGAGAACAACAATTTTTACCACTCCTTTCTGATAAAAACAACGCTCCCGCCCCAATTCCAAGCAATCCCGCACCAACGGCGCTAGCGCCAACAGTCACATCCACTGCTATTCCAAGCCACCCCGCCACCCCGACCAACACACCTACACCTACGTCTTCGCCCACACCAACCAACACACCTACGCCAACACCAGTGACCGTTTCAATAGAGGTACCTATTCGTGCTGACAACCTCGACGGTTATGAAGACCCGGTGTTTCATATTTCTGGTGATGGCTACAACAACAACTATGTAGGCACTGATACATCGGTTATGATGGGCTGGATATTTAGCAACCTGCAAATCCCCAAAGGTGCGCGCATAACGGATGCCTATGTACGCTTCAGAGGGTTTGGCATTGGAGGCGACGCTACTGCGCGCATTCAGGCATTCGCGCAAGATAATGCTAGCGCTTTCACGTCGGATGGTGTGAACAAGCCGAGCACACGCTCTGCAACCAACGCATTCGTAGACTGGCCCGATTCATGGTCCTTCAAATGGCAGTGGTTCCAAACACCGAATATTGCGTCCGTCGTTCAGGAAGTCGTGGACCGTTCAGGCTGGCAGGTAGGAAATAGTCTTGGCCTGAGAATCAGTAATCCAACCAGCACAGGTATAAACTGGGCAGTTGCCGATTATGCTGCTGGTCCGTATGATGGCAGTGAAGAAGGGTCTGGACATAGTGTGACGCTGTACATCACCTATAGCAAGTAAACACACTTCAATGCTCTTTCGTGGAGTTCCACTCAAGACGCATACGTAACAGCGAAATCTACGTCATGAATGCCGACGGCACAAATCAGCGCAATCTCAGCAACAATGCGGCGACAGAGGATGGTGCTGGTTGGAGAATACGCTAATTTAACACTAATTTCGAGAACAGCTATGTCATGCTGCGCGAAGCGAAACATCTCAGTGAAACAGCATCATAATACGGAGATGCTTCGCTTCGTTAAGCATGACCATGCGCCGCTGACTACCGACCACCCTCTTCGCGCCCTTCGCGGATCAGCTACGCCAGCCTAATCTTGTGTCCGGCCTTCTTCAGAATCTCGCTGGCAATCACGTAGCGCTGAATCTCGTTGGTGCCTTCGTAAATGCGGAACACGCGCGCGTCGCGATACATGCGCTCCAGCGGCAACTCGCGTGAGAAGCCCATGCCACCGTGAATCTGGATCGCCTCGTCCAGAATCTGCGAGAGCATGTCGGTGCAGTACAGCTTCACGATGCTGGACTCAAGGCGCGCCGGGTCGCGGCGCTCGACCTTGTTGGCGCAGTCGTAGACGATCTGCCCATGGTGTAAATCTTCACCGCCATGTCGGCGAGCTTGAACTGGATCGCCTGAAAGTCAGCAATCGGGCGGCCAAACTGCTGCCGTTCGACGGCGTACTTTTGGGATAGCTCGAACGCTTCCTTGGCCGCGCCGAGCGCTCCCGCGCCCAGCCCGACGCGCCCAATGTCAAGGGTTTGCATGGCCAGGCCGTAGCCCTTGCCGATCTCGCCGAGCACGTTTTCCTTCGGCACGCGGCAGTCTTCGAAATAAAGCGAAGCGGTGTGCGAGGCGCGTAGGCCCATCTTGTCCTCGACCTTGCCGACTTTGAAGCCGGGGAAGTCCTTCTCGACAATGAAGGCCGTGATGCCGCGCGGCCCGGCGTCGGGGTCAGTGCGCGCGAAGACCACCAGCACATCGGCGAACGAGCCGTTGGTGATCCACATCTTGGAGCCGTTCAGCACCCAGTCGTCGCCCTGCTGCGTCGCCATGGTTCGCAGATGCGCTGCGTCCGAACCGGCGTTCGGCTCGGTCAGCGCCCATGCGCCCCACTTTTCGCCGGAAATTAGCGGGCGCAGGTAGGTGTCTTTCTGCTGCTCGTTGCCCGCCAGATAGATCGACGTTGCCGCGAGCTGTACATGCGCGCCGATGATCGTGCCGTGCGAGGCGCACTTGCGGTTCAATTCCTCCATCAGCACGCAATAGCCGACGATGCCCATGTCGATGCCGCCGTACTCTTCCGGGAACGGGATGCCGAGAAAGCCAAGCTCGCCTATTTTCTTCAGCGTTTCGAACGGTACGCGCTCTTCTTCGTCAATCGCGCGCGCAATCGGCGCGATCTCTTTGTTGACAAACTCGCGGATGGCCTGCCGCAGCATCTGGTGGTCTTCAGAAAGCTGGTACTCCATTGTGGCGCTCCTTTCATGCTCAACGTCGAGCATGGTCATGCATGCTGAAACACATGTTGGTAGATGCAGGTTCGCTGCCCTGCATAGCAATGTGAGAAGAAAATTATAGCAATCGGCATGGCTGCCGTCAATGTGGCACCAGTGCGTACAGAACGCCACTGAGCGTCGTCACATACAGCATACCGTTTGGCTCCGTAGCGGGTGTGCTGCGCGCCGCGCCGTCGACTTTGGCCTGCCAGCGGAGTTGACCATCCGCGCCGATTGCCAGAAGGCGCTTGTCCATCGAGGTGACGTACAGCGTGCCGTCTGGTCCCTGCAATGCCGTCGCGCTGATGTCGCCGCCGCTCGCATAGCGCCACAGAAGGCTGCCGTTAGCGCGAATCGCGCTCAGGCTGCCGTCGCGACCACTCAGATAGATTATGCCATTTTTACCAACCAGCGGTGGCGCACCGATCAGCGGGCTGGTGTCCAACAAGGTTGGTGATGCGACGCGCTGCACAAACGTATGCTGCCAGCGTAAATGGCCGCGTCGTTGCGTCAAGGCTTGTGAGCATGCCCGCCGCGTCGCCGACGAGCAATTGGTCGGTCGCAAACGCCGGGGCGCTGTAGACGGCATGCTCGATGTGCGTGCTCCAGAGGATTTTGCCATTGCTCGCCGATAACGCCTGCACATCGCCCTTGGTTGTTGTCACGTAGAGTGTGGCGGCGTCGGCGCTCAGCACCGCGCCTGCGGCTGAGTCAATCAGGATGTGCGCCATTGAATTTTGCCATCCATGTTCAATCGAACTACAGCGTCGTTTGTGCTGATGTATAGCCGATCGTCGGCAACAATTGGCGTGCCGCGCACCGCGTCGCCAATGCTTCGTTGCCAACGCACACGGCCATGATCGTCGAGCGCGGTCAGGTGGCCGCCGATGTCGCCCACTATGATCGTACCGTCTGCGCCAATTGCGGGCGCATCGCGTGTCTCGCCGGGTGGATCGAACGACCAACGCAGCGCGCCTGATGGCGAAATCGCGTACAAATGCCCAGGGTCGCTGACCATGTACAATGTGCCGTCTGGCCCCACCACTGCTTGCGTGCGCGCCTTGCCGGATGTGTGGAACTGCCACGCCTGCTGGTATGGCGCGCTCTGGCTGAACTGTGGTGCGGCCTGCGCGCTGGCGCTGGCGAGTTGGCTCAAATAGCTTTGCAGCGCCATGTAGGCTGGTTTCGGCGACCAGTCGGCGTTGAGGATGCCGAAGGTGCTTTTTTCGTCGTCTGCCGCGCCAAGCACGGTGAAATTCAGATTCCACACGAAAATGCCGGTGATCCACGGATAGTTGCTGCGGGTCAGTTGCAACGCGCCGACCAGATTGGCGGCCTGTTGCTCGGGGCTGACCGGCTGCGGCGCGCCGGGCGCAGGCTGTGTGGCCCAGCCAACTTCGGTAATCCACGCCTGCCGCTGGTCGCCATGCTGCTTCATGAGCGCCCGAATTTGCTCGATATGGCGGAAGTACGTCCGTGACTGGTCGGGTGTCGTGTCGCTCCACAGCGCGTCGAACGGGTGCGGACCGCCACCGGGATGCAACCCCAGCATGTCGGCAAAATGGAGAAATGCGCCGCCGTCAATCGCGTACAGGGCGCGGTAAAATGCAATATCATCCATGGCAACTGCTGGGTCGTTCGTCGCGGTGGACGACAGCGGCGCGGCCAGCACCAGCGCGCATGGATCGGCAGCCTTGATGTTGGTGTAGGCCGCCTTAAGCACCGCGAGGTACTGGGCCGGTGGCGGCACGCGCCCGCCGTTCTCGATTGCGAGGTTCGGCTCGTTCCAGATCCGTAAGCTGGAATGCGCCCCTGATAACGGGCTGCCAGCGCGCGCATGAAGCGTCCCAACAATGCAGGATCGTCGGGCAAGCCGCCCTGTCCATCCGCAGATGCCCAGGGCGGCGAATGAACTACGCTGACGAGCAACTTGACGCCCTGTTGCTCGGCCTGGCTGAGCGCCAGATCAAGCGCGCCCCAGTTGTAGACGCCCGGCTGCGCTTCCATGTCATGCCAGTGGATTTGCTGCCGAATCCATCCAAAGCCAGCGTTTTTGGTCAGCGTCAGCACACGATCCTGATTGGTGCCGAACAGAAATGCATTGACACCATAGCGTAGCCCCGGCAGCAGTGGCGGAAACGTTCCGCGCCCTATACATTGATTAGAAGGTGCGGGCGGAGCAGGTATCGCCTGCACAGCTTGCTGCGCGGGTGCCGTCGCGGGAAGCTGTGTCGGTGTGGCGGGCGGCGCGGGTGTGCTTGGCGCGCAGCTTGCCAGTAGTGTACATAACGCGACGAATAAAACGAGCCGATGCAACAATGCACAACGTACAAAGCGTGCGTGATTTAAGGGAGTAAGTGCCTGTTCTAGGAGGTGTTATTGTGTTCAGGTAGATTATGTTCGCTGCGAGGTTCGCATGAACGGGCAGATCGTAGCACATAGAGCTGCGACATGCAACCGTACAAGCATCATTCAGGCGGTTGCATTGCTGGTATAATACGGCGCAAGCATCCATATTATCCAGAATATACATCATGATAGCTTCCGTCCGTGGCAAACTTATTTTCATGAGCGTCGATCATGCCGTGATAGAAACTGGCGGCATTGGTTGGATGATCTTTGCGCCCCGCAATGTGCTCGGTAACCTTGGCGAAATGGGCAGCGAGGTGCTGTTGTACACTTACATGCACATTCGCGAGGACATCATGGCGTTGTATGGCTTTGCCACGCTCGACCAGCGCCATCTGTTCGAGACGCTGCTCAGCGTGAGTGGTGTCGGCCCGCGCGTCGCGTTGAGCCTGCTTTCGTCCGGTTCGACCGACGAAGTGCGCGTCGCGATTGCGGGCGGTGACACAACGCGCCTGTCGCGCGTGCCAGGTATCGGCAAAAAGATGGCCGAGCGGATTGCGCTGGAGCTTAAAGGTAAAATTGCCGTCGCGGGCGTGACATCGGCCATGCCAACGGCAGCGGCGTCCGCCGCCAACGCCGATCTCTCGGAGACGTTGATCAGCCTTGGCTTCAGCGCCGCCGAGGCGAATGCGGCGATTGCGGCATTGCCCGCCGACGCGCCCACCGCGCTCGAAGAACGGCTGCGGATTGCGTTGCGCTACTTTGGCAGCGCGTAACTTCGGCGGCATAACTCTTTACACCAGACAAGCATGCTTCTTTGCAGGCATGTCAGCTTGTCACGCTTCTGACGCTACTCCGCAATAAAAAGTGTCTTGCGTTATGCAAATTGGTAGTATATACTTCGATTACTGCTATCCGTAGCACGTCATGAAGGAGTCGAATATGGCCCAATCAGAAGCTCGACGACCGTTCTTTAGCCTGCGACGCACCACAACCGCTGAGCCTCGCCGGCAAGCTCCGCTGTTTGTCGGTTTGCCTTCGTTCTGGAAGGCAATGATCATAACTTCGTTTGTGATAAATATTATTTTGATTATCGTTTTTGTGCTGCTTGGCGCGTTTCTGTTCAGTTGGCGTAACCAGATCATGGCAACGACATTCACCGCGCAGGGTTTTGCGCGCGACAACGTAACTGAATTGCAGAGCGTTGTCGCCGGGTTGCAGTCTGCCAACATCAAGACGACCATCCCGCTGAGCCAACCGCTCGGCTTGAATCTCGTTGTACCGATTGACCAGACGACCATGGTGACGACGACGCAGGATGTGCCAATCTCAGCGCCTGCGTTCATCGACATGGGGCCATACGGCCAACTCTATCCAAATGTGAACTTGAGCTTGCCCTCTGGCACGCCGCTGCTGATTTGTTCGAAACTCGATGTGCCGTTGCAGACCACTATTCCGGTGAAGCTTGATGTGCCTGTGAATATTCCGCTGAAGGACACTGAACTTGGACCACAATTCGAGCGACTGGGCAAAATTGTGGACCGACTTGTGACGCCTGCCGCGCCGCTGCTCGGCATTGATAAACAGGCGCCTGCGCCAACTGCGGAACCGCAAAAATAAACTCTTTAGACATAGTGAAAGAAGACGAAGGTCATAATGGCCTTCGTCTTTTGCATTTTCGGCTGCCATGCCGTACCATCATTCCATAGCTTTGTGGCCTCTGTGATGCAAAAGAAACAACAACATGACAAAACTCATTCTGTGGGATATTGACGGAACGCTGCTGTACAGCGGTGGCGTGGCGGGCGAGGCCATGCGCGCCGCCATGATGAAAATTTATGGCCGCTCGTCGGACAACGAGCGTATCTCCTACGCAGGCAAGACCGACCAGCAGATCATTCTTGAAACATTTGCCGAGCGCGAGCAGGCCGAACTGCTTGATATGGTGCCACAATTCATGGATGCCTACGTTGCCGAGCTTGACCGGCGGCGCGACGAGATGCGCGAGCGCGCCCGTGTGCTGCCGGGCATCCGGGACATGCTCGACGCGCTGGCGCAGCGCAACACCGTGCAGTCGGTGTTGACTGGCAATGTCAAGCCTGCCGCGCACCTCAAGTTGGAACTGATGGGCTTGCTCGGCTATTTTGATATGGCCGTTGGCGCGTTCGGCAGCGACCACCATCACCGCCCGGAACTTGTGCCGATCGCCATCAAACGGGCTGCGCAACGTTACGGCAAGCCGTTCGGGCCAGCCGACGTGGTCGTGATTGGTGACACACCGCACGACATTGGCTGCGGCAAAGCGGGCGGCGCGCGCACCGTCGGCGTGGCGACCGGGCCGTTCAGCGTCGAGGATCTGCGCGCACTGCGAAGCCGACGCCGTGCTGCCGGACATGGCCGACATGGATGCTGCGTTGCGGGCGGTGCTTGGCGAGTAGTGCCTGAGTTGCATGCACAGGTGCAGCAGTTCTGCTATACTTCTATCGCAATCCTTTCTTCTATAAACTGATCTGCCTATGCCACGCTTAAGCGATCTGGTTTCTGAATCCCCGCCGTCGCGCGGCACGTTCGTTGGCCGCGAGGCTGAGTTGCGCGAGTTCCGCAACAGCATCCGCTATATGCTCAGCCAAGAGCAGCCGCCGGGCGGTAATCAAATCTACCCGCATTTCTTTCTGGTGCATGGCGAAGGCGGCATGGGCAAGACCGCGCTGGTGCGCCAGTGGCGGTTCATCGCTGAAGAAATCATGCCGGGCGAGCGGATCGTGCTGGTGGACCTGGATAGCGCCCACTGCCCAACTGCTTCGGTTTTAGCGCGGATTTTAGCCGACGCCATTGGCAAGCAGCACTCCGATTTCGACACGCACTACCAAGCGGCATGCCAGCGCCGGGCCGAGCTTGCGCCGCGCCGTGACGAACTGCGCGCTGGCTGGCAGCGCTGGCAAGCGCTGGTGCAGAGCGAGGGCAGCGCCGCCGATGTTGTCACAGCGCTGCGGCGACGGCTCGCTCACGGTGAAATCCAGCAAGCTTCGTTCGGTATCAGTACGCCGGCGTACATCGCGCTCGATATGCAGGATGCCCGCCGCGACCTTGATGCGCTGACCAGCTTCTACGATGAGCATGGGCGCGGGCCGCATGATTTTGACGAATTGCTGCGGCGCGAGCTTGGCCCTGACGCGGCATTCGTGGCCGATGACGAGCAGGAGTTGGGGAAGGCGCTGGGCCGTGACCTGTACGATCTGGCCGAGGCCGCGCCGCTGCTGCTGCTGCTCGACACCTACGAGCGCGCCGATGACCATGACGAGTGGCTGCGCGACGCGCTGCTGACCGACCCAAGTTCGCAACTGGTGGTCGTAATTGCAGGCCGTGAGAAGATCGACGTGCCGTACCAGCGCAAATTCAGCGGCCCATTGAGCAGTTGGGCCAGCTATTACGACCTCAACCAGCGCCGCTTTCAGGCTCCCGAGGTGCGCGCCTACCTGCGCGAACGGCTCCAGCTTGCCGACGATCCACCCGACGAACTGGTCGGGCAGATGCTGGCGATCAGTCGTGGCATTCCGCTGGCGGTGCAGGCGCTCGGCGACCAACTGACGCGCGGCAATCTGGATTCGTACCGCGACCTGGCAGAACAGCAACTTGATGAGCGTGCAGTGATCGCCGCCATGACCGAGCGCTTTCTGATGTATCTTCAGGAGCGGCCTGGCGACGCGCCCGACGTGGCCGCGCAGAAACGTAGCGACCGGCAGCGCGTCCGCGCGTTGGCGCTGCTGCGGCCCGGCCAGCAGCCGGACGAGCAACTGGCGGGCTGTTTGTGGGGCGTGCAGCATGACCACATTCATGTTGCGTTTCACGAGCTGGCGAACCGCCATTCATTCGTATTTCGGGCCGGGCTGTTCCAGATGCACGAGCTTGTGCATGCGTTCGTGCGCGCCGACATGCTCCAGGGAACAGCGCCGCGCCGCCGATTGGCCGGTGTTCGAAGCCGGGCTGCGCCGCGCGCTGGCGCTGGTGGACGAGCGATTAGCACGCGCCGAACAGCGCACCGCCGACCCCGACGAGCGCTACGCCGACGCTGAATGGCGCGATGCGGTGCTCGACAAACTGAACCTGCTGCTGTGGCTTCAAGAGGATGACGCAGCCAGACGGCTGCTGCTAAACCGCTGGATTGAAGCGCGCCACCATGCGCCCGCCATGGCAAATGAACTCAGCGCGCTGGCCGACGAGCTTGCGCCTGAAGCGCCTGCATGGCAGCGGCTGGTGGCGGCGTTGCGAGATGAAGTAATTACGAGGCGCTCGAAGCGCATGCCGCAGAATTGGAGCAGCATGCGCAGGCAGTGTTGTACTACCTTCATGCAGATCAGTTCAATAGCTGGCCTGCCGAGAGCCAGCAGGATTTCGAGCGGGTTGATCGCCAAATTCAGTTGCTCGAACGTAGCCACCTCGTCGCGCCGCACTGGCGGCCATGTCGGGAACTTTTGGGTGTAGCATTATCTGCGCGTGGCTACTATTTCGCTGCAATCCGGAGTAACATGACGGATGCCCTGACAGATTTTGAGGCAGCGCTGGACCTGCGCCCGGACCACCCGGCCACGCTCTACAACCGGGGGATTGTGAAGCATGATCTGGGCGATCTGGCAGGGGCCTTGGCGGACTACACCCGCGCGCTGGACCTGCGCCCGGACGACCCGGCCACGCTCTACAACCGCTTACAAGGGTAGGTAGAGAAGGGATTGAACGGATGGGGAACGCGCAGAATCTTCTGGCATCATGGATGTGCTTACGCATCGTGATACCGGAGGAGATTGATGCGCGTTCCCCACGAATTGTACCAAATGGAAAGCGTGATGGCACAGCGGTTTCCCAGCTTGCGTCCTGCCCAACAGCGTGGCTTAGCGCTGTGGGTATATGGCACCATCCTGGCGCAGAGTGCTTGCCAGTCTGCGGTTATTACCGCCGTATTGTTTCTTGACGACTGGAACACGCTTCGCCAACGCCTGCGCGAATGGCTGTATGATGGTGCTGACAAAGCCGCTCCCTGTCGAACCCAAATCGAGGTCCAGAGTTGCTTCGTCCCGCTCCTGCGCTGGATTGTCGAGTGGTGGCAAGCCACAGAGATCGCGCTGGCTGTGGACGCGACTTTGCACACTGATCAGATTGTTGCGCTGGTCGTGAGTGTGCTGTATCGTGGCAGCGCCATCCCAGTTGCGTGGTCCATCCTGCCTGCCAATCAACCAGGTGCCTGGATGGGACCGATCATGCGCCTGCTTCGGTTGATCCGCCCGGCGCTTCCTGCGCATCTGACGGTGCTGGTGTTGGCTGACCGTGGCTTGTGGAGCCCACGCTTGTGGAAACGTATCCGCGACTTGGGCTGGCATCCGCTGTTGCGCATTCAAGACACGACGACATTCACGCCTGCCGGAGGGAAGCGTCAAGCCAGTCGCAGCCTGGTTCAGCCAGGACAGGGGTGGGTTGGACGAGGACGATTGGGCACCCCCAAGAAGCCACAACTGTCGGTGACATTGGCGGCAATCTGGAGGGAAGGTCAAAAGGACCCGTGGGTGGTGGTGAGCGACCTGGCGCCGCATCGGGTCGGGGCGAGTTGGTACGCGTTGCGGATGTGGATTGAGTTGGGATTTCGAGCGCTCAAAGGTGTGGGCTGGAAATGGGAGCATACACGCAGACGCGACCCAAGGCGAATTGAACGCTACTGGCTGATCGTGGCGGTGGCAACACTGTGGACGCTGGCAACGGGAACGCGAGTAGAAGATGCCGACGAAGTCGGTGTGGAACCAGCGCGCGTGCGAACACCACCAACGCCACAGACAGCCAAGCGCACGCGGCTCGCGAGCGTGTTTCGTGTCGGTCTGGGATGGTTGCGTCATCAACTGGGGCGTGGTCGTATATGGACGCGCTTGTGGTTGCGTCCAGAAGTATGGCCTGATCCTCCTGAGCGGGTGAACATGGTGATTGTTTCCGACCCATAGCATGTTTACCTACCCTTGTAAGCTCTACAACCGGGGGATTGTGAAGCGACAGCTGGGCGATCTGGCGGGGGCGCTGGCGGACTACACCCGCGCGCTGGACCTGCGCCCGGACGACCCGGCCACGCTCGGCAACCGGGGGAATGTGAAGCGACAGCTGGGCGATCTGGCGGGGGCGCTGGCGGACTACACCCGCGCGCTGGACCTGCGCCCGGACGACCCGGCCACGCTCTACAACCGGGGGATTGTGAAGCGACAGCTGGGCGATCTGGCGGGGGCGCTGGCGGACTACACACAGGCGCTGGACCTGCGCCCGGACGACCCGGACACGCTCAACAACCGGGGGAATGTGAAGGGCGAGCTGGGCGATCTGGCGGGGGCGCTGGCGGACTGCACACAGGCGCTGGACCTGCGCCCGGACCACCCGGCCACGCTCGGCAATCGTGGCATCGCAAGGTCTTACATAGGCGATTATGCAGGCGCACTGGCGGACTTCCAGCGCGAACTGGAGCTTCGTCCAAATCATGCAAACACGATGTATTGTCTGGCTTGTCTCTATGGACTGCAAGGCGACGCGGACACAGCGATTTCATGGTTGGCGCGGGCGATTGAGGGTGATGCGAAATACCGCGCGATGGCTCGCAGCGACTCTGATTTCGACACTATCCGCGACGATCCGCGCTTCGTGGCGCTGGTGGGTGGAGATGACGAAGGACCAACGACGAAGGACGAAGGTTAAAGCGCAGGAGCCGGCGAGTTAATTGCAATTGTTCTCCGCCGGGTAACCATGCTATACTTCATTTGAGTCACGGCAGGGATTCGACGTAACAAGCAGAATGGGTACTGGTTCAACGGAGGCGCGGATGACGACGCAAACAATGGAAGCAGTTTATGAACATGGCATTTTTCGTCCCATTCAGCCCTCCGAAGTGACGCTGCATGATGGTCAGCGGGTGCGGATCGTGATTGAAACCGAGGTCGCGGCTGATGATATTCTGGCGCTCGCTACAAGTGTATTCGACGGCTTATCGGAAGAGGATGTCGACGCTATCGAGACCATTGCTCAGCGACGCGATCATTTCTTCGGCAATCCTCGATGACAACGCTGCCACCACGCACCGTGCTCGATACAGATACGCTGTCGGCGATTATGCGCCGCCAGCCGAACGCGCTTCGCCATGCTCAGAACGAGTTGGCACATCATCACCAGTTTACCTTCTCGATAATCACGCGCTATGAGATTCTGCGCGGCCTGTATGCAAAACAAGCTACGGCACAGCTTGCGCGGTTTGAGCGCCTGTGTGCGGCAAGCCAAGTGCTTGAACTCACGGATGAAATAACGATTCGGGCAGCGATGATCTACGGAACACTCCACCAACGTGGCGAACTGATTGGGGACGCCGATATTCTGATCGCTGCAACAGCGCTTGAGCATGGATTAGTGCTTGCAACCAACAATGTGCAGCACTACCGCCGTATTCCTGATCTTCAGCTTGTCAACTGGTTGACATGAATGACCATGTCAGCTTCACCCCTGCGGACTGGCGACCGCGCATTGTTGGTGCTAAATAAGTTGAACACCACGTCATCTTGTCATCTTGTCACCCCATCATCTTGACCTCGCCGCCTTGTCACTCCCGCATGCCTGTGCTATGATCATGGCTCCGAACTGAACATGAGGAGCGCGTCCCTGTGGAGCACACACGCCTGAACCGGCGGCATCATGTTGCGATCGCTGGCAACATCGGTGTTGGCAAGAGTACGCTGGTGAGCATTCTGGCCGAGGAGTTTGGCTGGCAGCCGTACTACGAACTCGTCGCCGATCATCCCTACCTCGACGATTACTACGCCGACCGCGAGCGCTGGGGCTTTCACTCGCAAATCTGGTTTCTGACGCAGCGCTTCGAGCAGCACCAGGAGATCGCCGACACGCCGGTTTCAGTCTGCCAGGATCGCTCGATCTACGAAGATTACGAGGTGTTCGTCAAAGGCTTGCTGGAACAGGGCATCCTTTCGCACCGCGATTTCCGTACCTATCGCAAGATGTTCACCGCGCTGGTGCGCGGCATGACGCCGCCGACGCTGCTGGTGTATCTGCATGCCAGCGTGCCGACGCTGCTCAAACGCATCAACGGGCGCTCGCGTCCATACGAGCAGTCGATTCCGGCGGATTATCTGGAGCACCTTAACCATCGCTATGATGAGTGGCTGCGGCGCTTCGAGTTGTGCCCCATGCTGACGGTCGAAACCGACGACCTTGATTTCGCGCATGATGTTGCCGACCGGCGCGAGGTGGTGGACATGATCGGACAGTACGTCGGCATGCGGGGCGTGATGCAGGAGCGGCTGATGCCGTAGCTTTGTTCTCTGTTTTTTGTTCTTTATTGAGGAAATTTTGTGGCAACATTGAATGATGTGCGTCCGTTCGCTGATACGGTGCGCGCGAATGTTTCAAAGGTGATTGTGGGCAAGGCCGCCACTGTGGACCTGCTGCTGGTTGCGCTGCTGTGCGGCGGCCATGCGCTGTTGGAGGATGTGCCGGGCGTCGGCAAGACCATGCTGGCGCGGGCGTTGGCGTTGTCGCTTGGGCTGGAGTTTCGTCGGCTGCAATGCACGCCTGATCTGCTGCCCAATGACGTGCTGGGCGTCTCGATTTACCGCCAGAACGAAGGCGCATTTGAGTTCCAGCCGGGTCCGGTGTTTGCCAACATTCTGCTGGCCGACGAGATCAACCGCGCCACGCCGCGCACCCAGAGCGCGCTGCTGGAGGCCATGGGCGAAGGGCAGGTTACGGTTGATGGCGTGACGCGCCAGTTGCAGCAGCCGTTTCTGGTGCTGGCAACCCAAAATCCGGTTGAGTATGAAGGCACGTTCCCGCTGCCGGAAGCGCAGCTCGACCGCTTTCTGCTAGAGGTGGCGCTCGGTTATCCCTCGTCGGATGAAGAGTTGCGCATGCTTCACGCGCTGGAAGGCGCGCACCCGATTGGCAGCATCGGGCAGGTAGTGGAAGGCGCGGTGCTGCCCGCACTGCAAGAGGCAATCTGGCAGGTGCATGTCGCTGACAATATACGTGATTACCTGGTGCGATTGGCGAACGACACGCGCCGCCATGGCGACCTTGCGCTTGGTGTCAGCCCGCGCGCGACGTTTGCGCTGTTCCGGGCGTCGCAGGCACGCGCGGCGCTGCAAGGCCGCGACTACGTTGTGCCCGACGATGTCAAGGTGCTAGCTGTGCCAGTGTGGCGGCACCGGCTGCTCGTGCGTCCCGAGAGCGCGCTGCGCGGGCGCACATCCGCAGCCATCCTCGAATCGGTGTTAGAAGAGACCAAGCTCGATTTGGGAGAAACAGGGTAAGGTATTACAGTAGAGACGTTCCGCCGGAGCGTCTCTCCGATATATCATGAATGATCTATTCTGGCTCACCATTATTCTTTTCGTGATCGCTGCCGTGCTGCGGAGCGAGATTTTTTTCTACCTGCTGTATGTCGTCGTCGGCTTGCAGGTGCTGGCACGGCTATGGCTGCGGCGCGGCCCGCATAATTTACTGTGGAAGCGCCATGCGCCAACCGCAGCTTTTGTAGGCGAGCCGCTCATGGTTGAGCTTGAGGTGACGAACCGCAGCCTTTTGCCGATTCCATGGCTTGCGCTGAACGAAAGTGTTCCACATGCATTGCGGACGCCGCCGTTGGTGCGCGAGGTGATCTCGCTCGGCGCGGGCGAACGGCGCGTGCTGCATTATGAATTGGTGGGGCGGCAGCGCGGCTATTATCGGATTGGGCCGCTGTCGCTGCGCACCGGCGATGTGCTTGGTCTTGGCGAGCGCGCGCTGGCCGGCCAGGAAATCTCGGGGCTGACAATCTATCCTACTGTGCTGCCACTTCATGAACTTGGGCTGCCCGCGTCGCTGCCGTATGGCACGCTGGCCGCGACACAGCGCCTGTTTAGCGACCCGGCTCGTCCCATCGGTGTGCGACCTTACCAGGCTGCCGATGGCGTGCGCCGAATCGATTGGAAAAGTACCGCGCATGCGCAAGCGCCGCAGGTGCGCCGCTATCAGCCTGCCATTGCGCTCGAAACGTTGATCGCGCTGGCCTTCACGCGCGAGGAATATCCGTCGCGCTACGTGTATGACATGATGGAGCGGGCGCTGATCGCCGCCGCTTCGGTTGCGGCGCACCTTGTCGAGCAAGGCCAGCCAATCGGCCTATGTACCACCGGCACCGATCCGCTGCTTGAGCAGCACCCCGTCACGTTGCCGATTGCCTCAGGCCGTTCGCATCTTATTGAAGTACTTGGCGTGCTTGGGCGGCTCGAACCCAGCGCCGAGGGTTCGCTGCCGTCGCTGCTCCAGCATGCCAGCACGCGGCTCGGTTGGGGCAGCACTGTGGTCGTGATCACCGGGCAGCGCGGTGTGGAGTTGCTGGCCTCGTTGCTACCGCTCCGGCAGCGCGGCCTCAATCTCGCCCTGATTCTGACTGACCCGACGCCGGACGAACTTGGCCTGCCGCGCAAGCATGGCATTGCGACCTACGGCCTGTGGCGCGACGGACGGCCCGAGGCGCTGTAATGCGCTTATCGTAGTCCTGCCGCTCGCAGCAGCTTGTCGGCCCACTCAGCCGCAGCACCATTCAATGGTGGCTGCGGATCGGCTCGATAGTCAATGCGCAGATCGTACCCGGCGCGATCATACAGCGCGTGGACCATGCTATTGAGATGTACTTCGGGTTCATCATCACCTTTTTGCAGTGGCAGTTGAAATGATGGGATGGGCTGGCGCACGCCAAACGGCAGGAGTTCGGCGCGCGGGCGCTGCTCTGCACGACTGACAAGAATACGGTAATCGCTAGTCCCTGCGTAGCCGCGCATCGGCATGGGTTGCCCAAAGCGCAGAAGATCTATTTCAACCAAATGCGCCAGCGTTCCCAGAATACCATAGCGTTTGTGTTCATATTGCCTGCGCCCTTCGCCAACCTTGTTCGTTGGTGAAAGAAATTCCACAACTGTGATGACTTGATCAGTTCCAACATCGCGAATCTCTAAATACACTTCGTGAATGTCATCAGGCAGCGGAAGCTCAACGACGACTGCTTGAATAGCCCCGGTACTATTCAACGAAGATGTATCTGGTTGTGGGGTTGGGGCGCGTGCAACTGCAACATCAGGGCGCATAGCAAATAACAAATCGTCACTATCCAGGCGCACAGTGCGCTCCTCCACAGCCACATAATAGCGCGGTCGCAAGAGTGGCGCGAGTTCGTCGCGCATAGCGATTACAAGGCTGTTATGCACATTTGGCCAGATATCAGCGCGCTCCAAATAGGGGTCCATCCCAGGAAATGGTGTTGGCATGGGTGCAGGCCTTCGTTAACGATGTTATACAGAAGGCATGGTACCATGAAAGCGCCTTGTTTGTCGTGATTGGCCTGAATCTGACCGCAGTGTCAACTATTTCAAGGAACGTATATGCAAACTATTCACGTTGCCCCCGATGTGCATGCCGCGCTTGAGTCGCGCCAGCCGGTTGTGGCACTGGAGAGCACGGTTATCTCGCATGGCCTGCCGTACCCGCACAACCTGGAGATCGCGCGGGCAATGGAAGACGAGATTCGTGCGGCTGGCGCTGTTCCCGCAACGATCGGCGTGGTGCGGGGCGTGCCGACTATTGGATTGTCGGCGAACGAATTAGAGCATTTCGCGCATGCTGAAGGTGTGCTCAAGTTATCGCGGCGCGACATTGCCTACGCGGTGGCCATGAAGCGCGACGGCGCAACGACGGTCGCGGCGACCATGGCACTGGCGGCGGCGGCAGGCATTCAGGTCTTTGCCACTGGCGGAATCGGTGGCGTGCATCGCGGCGCGCGCGACACGTGGGATATTTCTGGCGACCTGACCGAGCTTGCGCGCACGCCGGTGCTGGTCATCTGCGCAGGCGCTAAGTCAATTCTCGATCTTTCGGCGACGCTGGAATACCTTGAGACAGCGGGCGTGCCGGTGCTGGGCATGGCGACCGACGAATTTCCGGCGTTCTACAGCGCAACGAGCGGGCTGCCAGTTAGCTCGCGCGTTGAAACCCCGGCCGAGGCCGCCGCTGTCTGGCAGGCTCACCTGACGCTCGGTGGTGGCAGTGGCATGCTGGTGGCTGTGCCGCCGCCCGCCGATGTGGCGCTGCCGCGTGCCATGGTGGAAGCGGCGATCGAGCGAGCGCTGGCACGGGCTGCTGAGGCAGGCGTGCGCGGCCAGGCTGTCACGCCATTCTTGTTGTCAGCGGTCGCCGAGGAGACTGAGGGCGAGAGCATGCGGACGAACATTGCGCTGCTGCGCCAGAACGCGCGCGTCGCAGCACAGATTGCTTCTTCTCTAACTTAACCACGAAGCGCACAAGGAGCACGAAGGATAATAAATAATTCTTCGTGTTCTTCGTGTTCTTCGTGTGCTTCGTGGTTCAAAATTATGCCGTGGCTTCGGCCACAATGGCTTCTGGATGGGTGAACAGCACGTGGTCGTGGTAGTAGTGAATCAGCAGGAACGACAAAATCGTGATGTAGTACGGCTGCTCCGGTGAAAGGCCAAGCGGCCCGCGCAGCAGCATCAGAATGCCAAGCACGACGCCCGCGCCCAGCGTACACAAAATCATCGCGCCGTAGAAGCGCCAGCCGCTCTGCGGGCCAGACATCCAGCGCGTGAAGCCTGATTGCGCCTCGTGGTGCTGTTGCGCCAGCCGGTTCGCGTACCATGTCAGGCCGAGATACTGGAACGAATGCCACGCATTGAAGCCCTGGAAGGCCGAGTCAAGTCGCGCCGCGCCGGGCAGGAAGAACGACACCGCAACCGTGAGGCCAATCAGCAGCACCTTCGGCCAGTGGGCGCGGCCTTCCCTGACCTCGCGCACCGTCTTGGCGAGGAACAGCGCCAGCGACACCGCGAAGGCCGCAAAGGCCGCGTAGATCACCCAATCGTGCTTCAGGAACTCAGGGAACGGCAAGGTAATGCCACTGACATTGAATGTGCCGCGCACCAGCCGGTAGGTCGCCAGCGGGTACAGGCTAGTAAACACCACCGCGTAATCCACACCGCGATCGAGCAGCGAAAGCGGTCGCGGGCTGCGGCGGTTGTAGCATTCCACCAGAAACACGATCTGATGCAGGACATGCACCGAGGCCCAGAAGAAGAACAGCGTCAGCAGCACCGGAAAGTTCGCAAAGCCAAGCGTTACCACGCCAATCGGGATCAGGATCGACGTAGCAATGATGCGCCGATGATTGGCACGAAAGTTCGGGTCGGCCACCGTGCGGGTGAACGTCGCGTACATGTGCGGCCCGCCGATCAGCAACGTGACAATCAGATCGACAACTGTGGCGCTGGTGCCATCGGTCATGCCAGAGAGCATCATGAGCTTGTAGGCGGTGTACGGCAGCGCGACGAGCACCACGCTAAGACTGATAAATGTCAAATCCCACGATGGGCTGCGGAGCCACCTTGCTGAGTGCTGTTGTGCGCTTGGTAATGCGTACGACGAGCTTGCCATGTTTTCTCCTTCCTGTCTATCCAATCATCCATTTGTCACAACATGTGATATACATCATGATGAAGTGTATATGTGGCCTTCAACAACACTGCTAAAAGCCAAACGCCATCTTCATCGGCACAACTTCGGCGGGTGGCTCCTGCGGGATCAGGCCAATCCGCCGTCCAATCACGGCAAAGATCTCCACCACCTGGTGCAACTGCTCTTCCGTGTGCGTTGCCATGTAGCTGGTGCGCAGACGACCAGTTGCCGCAGCAGGCGGTAGCACGGGGTTCGTGAAGACGCCCGCGTCGAGCAGGCCACGCCAGAGCGCCAGAGTCGTTTCACGGTCACCAGTGATAATTGGCACAATTGGCGTCTCGCTCTCGCCAATATCGTAGCCGAGTGCTGCAAGCGCCCGCCGCATGTATGCGCCAATCGCCATGACGCGCTCGGAACGCTGCGGCTCCTCACGCATGACGCGCAGCGCAGCCAATGCCGCCGCAGCGCTGGGCGGCGTAATGCTGGCACTATAAATCAGGCTGCGGGCATGGTGCTTGATGTAGTGAATTACATCGTCGTCGCCCATCACCGCCCCGCCCAGCGACGCGAACGCCTTGCTGAACGTGGTCATGATCATGTCTACATCATTGTTCAAGCCGAAGTGCGCGGCAGTCCCACGCCCGCTACCCATCACGCCCGCACCATGTGCGTCGTCGACCAGCAGCCGCGCGCCATATTTCTTGGACAGTTCCACTATTTCAGGCAGCGGCGCAATGTCGCCGCCCATGGAGTACACGCCGTCCACAACCACCAACTTGCCGACCCGTGGCCCGCATGATTGCAGCTGCCGCTCAAGATCGCGCATGCTGTTATGTGCAAAACGCTTCATTTCGCCATAGCCAAGCCGCACGCCGTCCACAATACAGGCGTGCGCTTCCTTGTCGAGAATCGCAACGTCATTGCGGCCAAGCAGCGCCGAGATCGTGCCGAGGTTCACCTGGTAGCCGGTCGGGAACACCAGCGCCGCTTCTTTGCCGAAGAAATCAGCCAGTTCCTCCTCCAGTTGCTCATGGAGGCGCAGGTTGCCGTTGAGAAAGCGCGAGCCGGTGTTGGATGGGCCGTAGCGTTCGAGCGCTTGCTGCGCGGCGTCCCGAACGCGGGCGTCCATGGTCAATCCAAGATAATTGTTCGAGCCGCACATGATGATTTTGCGGCCCTGATAGCTGGCAATGGGACCTTCGTTCTCGTCTAGCGCGATGAAATACGGGTAATAGCCGGCCGCCGCCGCCACGCGCGCTTCTTTTGTAAGTATGTCCTGACGGCACTTCTCGAAAATGTCCATGAAAAAATCCTCCATGCCGAACGCCGATGTGCAAAGCAGCGAAATCGCGCGAGGTTCAGCAGTTGTTATAACGGTGACATCGATGCTGTCACACAAGATGCAATTGATGTCTATCAAGCTACATTGCTCATAGCATACATTGTGGTATTTTGCAAGGCGGCGCTGCCTGCGTTATAGGTCGTACATGGTCCATGAAGATGTGAATGGTTATAGTATTATGGTTGCCGTTGGCGTGCTAATTGTATTGCAAGTGCGCGGATAATCGGGAACTCGTCGCTCCATTCCTGGCCAGCATTCAGCCAGAATTCATCAAGATTACGGTTACCGGCCCGTTCATACAGCAGGGCCTGCGCCAGCATGTCGATCCGATCTAGTTCCTTTACCAGGCGGCCTTCAGCACTACTGCCAGTCGTATATTCATCCCACAGGGCAAGGTACTCATCGCGGTTTGGGATCTGCGCAAACAGTTCCTCAATCGCTGTGCGCTCGGCGGCATGCTTGACATGTGCGCCAAGCAGGCGGCGTGCCGTGGCAGGCAGGTCGCCAAGCGCAACTTCAGCAAGATCATGGAGGAGCACAATCGCAAGCAGCCTGCCGCGATCAAGCCCGGGAATACTGTCGCCGACCAGCAGCGCAAGCGTGGCAACGCCGAAGGTGTGCTCCGCAATGCTTTCTGGAAATGCGACACCGCGCTGAAGCCAACCGGTACGTGGCAGCAATTTGAGGGTAGCAACACGGCTATAGAGCGCCACCAATTCCGGCGCAGTGTGCTGGTGCATCCTGAGATCCTCTCAGTTTGAGGTTGGCATATTATTGCATCTTCAGTGCTTTACGTCAAACCGTGTGGAAGACAAAGTAATGTACGTTCAAAAGATAACGCATGTTGCAGTGGTATTTTGCGCAAATGGGCGTATCTTTTCGCCTGCTGAAACGGTCATGGTTGTGAATCATTCGCTTGTTTGTGTGATACCAAGGTGCGGCATGACTCTTATCAGACAGTGGAGCGATGGAACAACGCTGCGGTTCGGGCCGGGGAGCTTTGATAGCTGGTGTGTGCTGCTCTCTAATGATCGCGTTGTAAATTACGCGCCGAAAGATCGGGAATATTTTACGCGGTTGCGGCAGCTCGCCGACCAGCATGGTGCGGAGATGCTTTATCGTGACTTTGTTCAAATCTATGAACAGACAACAGCTACGCTTGAGCTATCGGTGCTGGCGTTGATCGCACAGCTTGCCATGCCGTACGGGAGCGATGCAGCGCAAGCCGAGGTGGTCTTCGCGATTCTCTATGCGACCATGGTAGCCGAGGAGAATAAACGCAAGGCAGTGCTCAAAAAGCGCATCAAGCGTTTAGCTGTTCACCAGATGTTGCTTGAGGATATGCCGGTTGCGTCCGTTGTTGTGTGGAGCAAAGGCAAACGCTGGCCGGAGCTTGACGCAGCATGTCGGCAGCGCGGCTTTTAGTGGCTCTGGCATGCTGGCACAGTCTGTGCTGACTTTTAGTATGCATGGAGCACAGAGAAAGGACGAAGTTATGACCGAGAAAGATAAAAACGACACAATAAGCCGGAAAGAGGAAATGGAGAACATCGAGTCGGTTCAGGCTGAAGGCAATGGTGTCGTTGATGGTCTCGGTGGCGCAGGCGGTTCATCTGGCACAGGCTCAGTCAGCGCCAAGGCGCACACATCCGGCGCTGTGTCCGGGATCGACAACGCAGGCAATCTTAACGATACATCTGATACTGATAACCTGCCGAACACTGGCGCTGACGCGGGCGCAGCCAGTGGCGACCACCGCAACATGCTCGACGAGCATGGCATTCCTGGCAAGACGCGCGGCTCGGTTTCGGAAACTATGCCCGCCAAGACCAACCCGGCTAAGAAGCGCTAGCTGTTATACAGATGGCACGCACACAGGCATCACGATGGTGCCTGTGTGCGTTTGGCTCATGCGCGCCGTTGCCGTTTGCGCAATAGTCTACCAAAGCGTCCGCGCCGATGCCGGAACGCGGGCGTTGTGTTCGGAAACTTGCGTTGTTGGCGTGCCGGCGAAGCACTGTGTGGCGTGCGGAGAGCGCGCACCAGGCTTGCGCTGCCAAACGCGGCGCTGAAAAAGCCAATTGGCCATGCCAGGACGCGCGGAAAGCGCAGCGTCAACAGGCCGAATCCAAGCAGTGATACACTAATCGCCACGCCAACGCTGCGCTCATGTTGCTGAATTGTATCGCTTCCTACAGCGCTAAGTGCTGCCGCGCTCACACGCGCAACTGTTGCGTTGGTGCGGGCGCTGCCATGCGGCATCTCTTTGCGGGCGTGGCGCTCTTCACGGCTTTCCGGCCGCTGCGGGCGCGGCTGCTTGCGCCGTCTGCCACCGAGACGCACTTCGCGGGCATTGGCAAGGTCATCTTCATACATGGCTTCCATAGCCGCGCCGAACTTCCGATCCTCTGCTACCAGGTCAATCTCCCAATTAGTGAGCAGCCCGGTCACATTCAAGTTAGTTGAGCCAACCCGGCACCACCAGCCATCGGCGACAGTCGTTTTGGCGTGCATCATCAAGCCGGCGTATTCCCAGATTTGCACGCCGGCCTCCAGCAGCGGGCGGTAGCCGTAGCGCGACAGCGCGCCGACCATGGGTAGGTCGTTGGTAGAGGGCAACAGAATGCGCACATCCACGCCGCCACGCGCTGCCGCCATGAGTGCCTCGCGCAGCAGCGGAATCGCTAAAAAGTAGGCGTCAGCGATCCATAAGCGGTGTTCCACACCCGCCATGACGAGTTGCAGAATACGCAGCATGCGCATGCGGCCCGGTTCTTCTGCAATGATGCGGGCGCTTATGGTGCCAGTGGGCGCGATGAGCGCGCCATTGGGAAGTTCGTTGAACGGCAGCGGGTCGCCATTCTTCTTCCACACGCTGGCAAAGGCTTGCTCCATATCGGCCATGATCGGGCCAGTGATACGTACAGCCGTGTCGCGGTACGGCAGGCCCGTTGCGGGCGAGCATTCGAGCCATGGGTCAGCCACGCACACACCGCCTACCGAGCCGTACACGCCGTCCACTGCCAAGAACTTGCGATGATCGCGCTGAACGACCTCTAGCGGCGCGCCGAAGCCGATGGGATTGACCACACGCACGTCGATGCCCGCTTGCCGCAGATTGCGCCAGAACGAGCGCGGCACATCAAGCGAGCCAAACCAATCGTACAACACGCGTACGCTGACGCCTGCCGCCGCCCGCTCGCTAAGCGCTTCGGCAAAGCGTTGGCCAATGCTATCATTTTTGAAAATATAATTCTCAAAATGGACCCAGCGTTGCGCCTGTGCAATTGCCTGAAGCCAGTCTTCGTAGGTTTCCGGCCCGTTGCGCAGCAGGTGCAAGGAATTGCCCTCACGCAATGGCGCGTCACTGACGCGTGTCAGGGCAAAGTCTAGCCGCCCGTCGTGTTGTAATGGCGTGGTATCTGTCAATAATGAAGGTATGTCTTTCATACTGCTTTCTTCTCATAAGGCCCAAAAACCAACCTGGTGTTGTGTTGTTGTGTTACTCGCGCCGTATCACCACACGAACTGGTGTTTCACCAGCCAGGATATGGAGCACAAGACTTACCAGTGAAATAATCAAGCCGCCAAACACCGCCGACCAAAAGCCATCAACAACAAAATGGACGCCAACACTGCGGGAAATTCCCGACGTGAGCGCCAGCAGCACCGCGTTGATGACCAGCCCGAACAAGCCAAACGTGAGAATAGTCAGCGGGCATGTAAGCAGCGCCAGCAGCGGTCGCAGCGCCACGTTGATCAGCCCGAAGATCAATGCCACAACGCCAATCTGCCAGCCCGGCCCGATGAACTGAATGCCTGGCACAAGAAACACCGCAGCAAAAATAGCCAGGGAGCTAATCAGCCAGCGCAGAATAAGGGATCGCGCCTGTTGCCAGCGATTGATTGGTTGCGTTGGTTGCGGATGTGGTATCATAAAAACCTCAATGATTAAACACACGCCTGGCGTGCTCTCTATGTTATTGGGAACGGAGGGTACATCGTTGTGCATCCTCGCTGTGGCTCCATGGCATACTTGTTTCATGTCACGGAACTATGCACACATGATGGCTGCTCCAATATTTGCCACAGTGTACTTGTATACATGGTAGCATAGTTCGTTTGTTAGCCGCGTTCTGCGATATCGTTCTCGTTGAGGAGCCACAGTTGTTATGGGTATGTACACAAGTCATCATTTAGCTGCGCGCATGAATTGGCCTGGCTTGCTATTCATGGCGTTTGTTCGCCGGTATTGTAACTTAAAGGTGATTGGCCTTGATAATGTTCCGGCAACCGGTGCTTTTATTTTAGCTGCCAACCACGCCAGCCACGCGGATACCGCCGTGATCTTTGCAAGTCTGCCGCCGCCGCATCGTAAAAAGGTGCTGGCAGCGGCGGCGCGCGATTATTTCTTTGATAACGGCGTGCGTCAATACGTTTCGCGGGTGTTCTTTAATACCATTCCGGTAGCGCGCGAGCCAAAAAAAGGGGAAGACCCGCTGCGCCATGTCGTGCGCGCACTGCGTGAGGAGTACGGCGTGCTGCTCTATCCCGAAGGAACGCGCAATCAAAGCGGCGGCATTGGCCCATTTCGTAGCGGCATTGGCAGGCTAATCGCGGAATTTCCGGGTTTAACTGTAATTCCGACGCTGTTGCAAGGCACTGACGAGGTTATGCCAAAGAAGGCGCTGTTCCCACGCCCGCGCCCCGTGTCACTGCATTTTGGCGCTCCCGTGCCCGATTTGCATGCTGATCCTGAGAATAAAGCGTCGTGGCGCATCGCCGCCGAGAAGGTTCGTGAAGCGGTCATTCGTCTGAGGGATGTGCAACCGGCAGGTGCTGACACATAATCTGGTTGTGATAAAAGATGCGCGATGCGTCCTGAGTAGGCTTAAGGCCATATCGAAGGATTGCGTCGCGCATGCGGATACTTCTGACCGATTTGCTAACCTCATTGGGCCTGATTGTTACGCCAGGCATGCCTTCAAGTTAACCATATACAGCCACGCGCTGTTCGTGCGGTTCAGTCTTCTTCGTGCCGCTCAAAATATGCTGATCGGCGAGCGCGTTGTACGCTTCGACCTGGCGTTGTTGCCATGCCTTATCGAAGCCGAGTTCGTCGGCGAGTAGCCTGGCTACCTTCGGGGCAGCTTCCTTGCTGGCTTGTGCATTCAGCAGCAGCGCCCGCGTCCGGCGCGACAGCACATCCTCAACGGTACGCGCCAGTTCGTAGCGCGCCGCCCAGATGACCTCGCCAGTGCGGTACGGCAGGTCATCATGGAGCGGTAAATCCCAGCCCGGCTGCTCCTCCAGCAGCTTCTTGAGCGCGGCTGCGTCTGAGCCATACACCACGAACGGCTCCTCTTCGGGTGTCTTCGTCCAGCCGTGGAGTTTGAGTGTAGTGGTGATGCTAGCCCGCTTCGGCAACTGCGCGACCTCGGCGGCCTTGTCGACTGTGTCCTCGCCCATGTGGCGATAGGTTGTCCACTTGCCGCCGGTGATTGTAACCAACCCGGATTGTGAAATGAGCAGCGTGTGATCGCGTGAGAGCGCGGCGGTGTTCTCGCCGTCGCCGGCCTTTACCAGCGGGCGCAGGCCGACATACACGCTCTGCACATCGTCGGCGGTCGGGTCTTTACTCAGGTAGCGCGCCGCATGCGCCAGCAGGAACTCGATTTCTTCATCCAGCGCGCGTGGCTCCAGTGTCGCCTCATGCACCGGTGTGTCCGTGGTACCAACGATCACATGGTTGTGCCACGGCACGGCGAACAGCACGCGCCCGTCGTCGGTTTTGGGAATCATGATCGCGTCGTCGCCCGGCAGGAACGGCTTATCAAGCACGATGTGAACGCCCTGGCTGGGCGAAAGGATGTCATCGGCGTTTGCGTCGTCCATCTTGCGCAGCCCATCGGCGAATACACCGGTGGCGTTCACCACGGCGCGCGCGTGGATGCTCCACTCCTCGCCAGTTTCGGCGTCGTGGGCGCGCACGCCAGAGACGCGGCCGCTATGCTTCAGCAGGCCGGTGACTGGCGCGTAGTTGATCGCGGTGCCGCCCAGATCGAGAAACGTGCGTAGCAACGTGATTGCCAGGCGTGCGTCGTCGAACTGGCCGTCGTAGTACAGCACGCCGCCACGCAATCCTTTTGGCTCAATCGTAGATGCTCGTCGCAGCACTTCGTCACGGCTCAGAATTTTGGAGAAGCCGAAGCCCAGGGTGCCGGCCATGACGCTGTACAACATTAGCCCGACGCCATAGTACGGATTGTCCCACCAATTGTACCCGGGAATGATGAACGGGAGCGGATGGACCAGATGCGGCGCGTTGTTGCGCATGCGGCCGCGCTCCTTCAGCGCGTCGAGCACCAGCGCTATATTGCCCTGCGCAAGATAGCGCACGCCGCCATGGGCCAGCTTGGTGCTACGGCTCGATGTGCCCTTGGCAAAGTCAACTGCTTCGAGCAGCAACGTCTTGTAGCCGCGCGCCGCCGCATCGACCGCTGCGCCCAATCCGGTCGCGCCGCCGCCAACAATGACGATATCCCAGGTTTCGCCTGCTCGTACGCGCTCTAGCATGTCTGTACGTTGTATCATAGTGATACTCCTTTTGGCTGCGTGATAAACTTATTGCGTATGCAGCTTATATATGACAGTGGTGGCTTATAGCTATACGTAAATTGCCTGGCGCTCTCTTTTGTCCATGATCAATGAACTATCGATTAGTTCGCGGCTATCTGCGTCAGGATGCCCTTTAGCAATGCGCTAAACTTTGGCTTCGCAGCTTCTCCTGCTTCGAGCACTTCCTCGTGGTTGGCGGGTGGTCCGTCGGGCAAGGCCAGATTCGTGATCAATGAAATCCCAAGCACACGCATGCCGCTGTGCCGCGCGACGATCACCTCTGGCGCGGTGGACATGCCGACGGCGTCCGCGCCCCAGCCGCGTAGCATGCGCTAGTTCGGCGGCGCTTTCAAAGGCCGGCCCGCTGACCATAGCATATACGCCGTCGCGTAGTGTCGCGCCTACTTCGTCTGCCACATCGTGTGCGATCGCAGCTAGTTCTGTGTCGAATGCGCCGACCATGGGAGGGAAGCGAAGTCCAAGGCGATCATCGTTTTCGCCGCGCAGTGGATGGTGGCCCGCCATGCCGGGCAGAAAGATCTGATCGGTAATGCGCATCAGGTCGCCCACTGCCCAGTCGGCGCGTAGCCCACCGGCCGCGTTTGTGACGAGCAGTGTGTCGCAGCCAAGCGCCCGCATGACGCGAACCGGAAAGGTGACCTCTTGCATGGAGAAGCCTTCATAAAAATGAAAGCGCCCGCGCATCACGGCGACTGGCACGCCTGCCAGATGCCCCAGCGCCAGCTCGCTGCGATGCCCCGGCACGCTCGACGGCGCAAAGCCGGGAATCTCGGCGTATGGAAGCACTGTTGCGTCCGTAATCTCGTCGGCTAGCCCGCCAAGCCCCGACCCAAGGATCATGCCGACGCGCGGCTCTGTTGCGGCGCGTACACGCACGCTATCACGCGCCTGCTCGATCTGAGCGTACAATGTATTCATCGCATTTCCTGCCTCCATCACAATCTGCTCAGCAATTCACGCTTCTTGGTTTCGAACTCAGTTTCCGACAAAATGCCCTGGTCGCGCAGGTTCGCCAATGTTTGCAGCGTCTGCTCGATGTCAGGTTGGCGACGCCTGCCCGGTGGCGCTTGGATATAGGCCTCAACCGATGGATCATGGTAGCCAAAGCCGCGCTGGTAATCGAGCTGAGCTTCGCGCAGTTCGCGCTTGAAATCGAGCGGGTGCGCCACCCAGCGCATGGTGTTTGCGCCGAGTTCCGAGGCTGTCAGCACTTGGATGTCGCCAAAATCAAAAATGCGGCCAAGCCAGGTCTGTCGTAGCTCAAGATCATTGATTTTTTCCAATGAGGAGTCGCTGGATCGCTTGCTCATGATGCCGCGCAGTTGAATCACGCGCTGGTCGGTGATCACAAATTCTTCGTTGTTCCAACGGAGATAATCAAAAAAGGCGCTTATAACAATCCCAATGCTGATGATGCCGCAGATCAACAGCACTAACTGTCCAACGGGGGTGCCACCGATAAGCTGGTTGCGAAAGGCGGCCTGCGAGGCGACGCCGGCCGAAATCAGGATAGCGATGAGCAGCAGTTCCGTGAGCACGTTGCTGACAAGCACAAAAATATGCTGGCGCGCAATGTAGACGATCCGTTCATCGCGCCCGAGCAGCTCGTCGATATAGGACATGTATGTGTCTCCTTGGTGTGATTATGCTGGCTGGCACGTTCCGGCCTGAATACTCCAATCATATTCATTATACAAGGCGCACACAAGTTTTTATGCTTCGTACAGCCTTTCTTGACCGTGCTAAAAGTCCTGTTTTTACATGCTTGTCGTGGCTATGTGTTGCGCACCTCGTCAAGAAACGCGACCGATTTCAGGTCGCGCTCCAGCATCCGGCGCACATATGCGCGCAGCAGTTGCTCAGTTTCCGCGCGCACCGCTGGCGACATTGTGAGCATGTCCACGGCGTCGATTGGTTGACTTTGTAAATAGCGCAGCAGCTTGAACGCGCCCAGGCTCATGGGCAAGGCGGCGCGGAAGGCCGGCCCGCAGCGCGGGCAGAGCACGCCACCAGCGTCCGGGCTGAAGCGGTTAGCATCCTCGGTCAGCGTTTCCTGGCAGTTGGCGCAGTGATACAGGTGCGGACGATAGCCAACGAAGCTAAGCAGATGCAACTCGAAGAAACGCAGCACGAGGTCGATGTTTGGCGTCGTGTCGAGCGCCGCAAGTGTGGCGACAAACAAGTTGAACACGGGACGGTTCTCGTCCTCTTCCTCAATCAGCCGGTCGATCAACTCCGCCGCGTAGTAAGCCGCGCTGATGCGCGCGAGGTCGGCGCGCAGGTTGTCGAAGCGATGCATGATCGCGCTTTGCGTGACAATGTCAAGGTTGCGCCCGACGGCCAGCAGCATGGTGGTGTGGGTGAATAATTCGATGTGTCCTGCCAGGCGGCTGGTCGTTTTGCGTGCGCCCTTCGCGACCACGCGGCGTTTGCCCTGAGGCGTGATCAGCGTGAGTAACCGATCGGCCTCGCCGAAGTCGCTGCGCCGGAGGATGACTGCTTCAATTCGATAAACTCTGTCGCGTGCCATGATCTTCCTGACAAGGTGACAAGGTGACAGGGTGACACTGATGATAGGGAACTACCCTCGTCATCGTGGCATCAGGTCATCATGTCAATGTAATTTCTCTTTCAACTTTTGTAATGCCGCATGGCTGGTCTGGTACGCGCGGTTGATCTGAGTTTCTGACAGCAGCTTGCTGACGCGCCCGCGCATCGCCCCGCTAACATCACTTTCCGCGCCAATAGTCGCGCACGCCCGTTCATAAAAATCGAGCGCGGCGAACAGCACCGTCAGATCATGCTCGCGCAGTGGCGACTGCATGCCGTCAAGGTCAGTTGAAATACCGTAGCCTGCTTTACGCAGCCGCTCGGCCAGTGCGGGCGCGTCGCCTTCACGTACCAGCCATGCGGTGTCGGTCAGTTGCTCGGCTGCACCAAGATGAACCCGTTTGTCACGCTTGATCTGTTCCAGCAGGACTGGCTCGCGCGCCTCAAGTACGGCTGCGCGCCGCAGTGATACCTGCCCATGCTGCCCGGCCCACTCGCTCAGCGTGGCCGCAACGTTTTGCGGCAGTGCGCGACCGCTCGCTTCTTCCAGAAAGCGCAGCATGTCGTCTGGCGCGATGTCGCGCTCAAGCGCGGCCTGCGTTCGGCGCTTGGTCAATTTATAGATTTGCGCGCTTTCAGTTGGCTCTGATACCCGTTCGGCAATTCGCCCAACTTGAAAACGCGCATCGAGCGCGGCGCGCTGCGGCACCACAATTTCGAAATTGGGCTGCACAACGAGCGGCTCAGCGGGCAACTCGGGCGGCGCGGGCAAATCGTGGAGCAGCGCCGCGCCCAGCGCGTTCACGCGAAAGCTCGTCGGCTCCTCGCCCTCCATGCCGAGGTCGGCAATGCCGAGCCAACGCATAGTGCCGCCCGCGATGCTGCGTAGCTGCTGGCCCTCGACCGCATCCCAGAACTCCCAGCCATCGAGCGGCTGGCGCAAATGGTTGACGATACCCCATGTGTCGTAGCGCCCGTCAGGCCGCGCAAAATCGGGGTCGGCAACCTTCACGGCTGCCACAAAAGCGTCCAGCCGAATCCACTGGCCGGGCGGCACGTCCTTCAACAATTGCAGCACAGCGCGCTTGGCGGCATGCACATTGCGCCAGTACGTGCGCTGAATCTTCAGCCCGACAAAGCGCACAAGCTCATCCCATGACGACTTAACCCATCCATCGAGTAAATGGCGCACGCGTTCGTGCTGCGGCATGCGCATCCATTCAAGCGCGGCGCGTGTTGGCCGCAGACTCGCATCCGCTCCAGCGCGCAGCAGTTCCGCGCCCTCGGCGATTTCTCGCAGAAAGCGAACGTACGGCCACTGTTCTTCGCGCGACACGCCTTGCAACGTTTCTTTGGCGTCGAACGTGCGCGCGAACCGCAGCAGGCTGGCTTTGTTCAGCCCGCCTTTTGGCACGACCTCAAGCTGCCCTTCGTTCGCCAGAGTCATGAGCAGCAGCAGATTGCGCTCTAGCGTATCCACCTCGCCTGCATGCTCAGTGGACGGCGGCGCGGCGGGCGTAAGCTTCAATCTGCGGTCACGCGGTGGCACCGGCGGCAACAGCGGCAGCACGTCTGTTGGTATGACATAACGCTGTTCGTTGGCATGCTGCTTCATATGGAGCAAGCCGAGCATCCACAATCGCTCGGTCGGTGCAGGCGGCTGCTCCAGCGCGAGCAAAAAGGCGCGTGGGTTCGGATACTTTTCAGCCATGGGCACGCCGCCATATTCGCGCTCCAGCACCGGCGCGGCGATGCCACTGCCCTCAGCCTGCACGCGGGCGAGTGCCGCGCGCTCCTGTGGACTGAGCGCCGCGAGCATGCGTTCCACCACCTCGGGCTGAAGCAGCGCATCGGCCAGCGCATCGGGCGTGCGGGATGTCTCGGGCGGCACGCGCCACAACTGTGCAATCGTATCGCGCTCTGACGCAGTGCGCTCGGCCAGCCAATGGCGCAGCGACAGCCCGTTGCGCTGGTTACTCATCGAGTATCTCTGTTGGAACTAACTGTAAAAGAATGCAAAGCATATTATGCTATTATAATACATTGAGCCAAACTTTTCAGGCTTACAGATGCGCTTTGGTGAGTATGGAACTTCGCGCGGTGATGGTGCTCATGGTTGCTGCTGGCATTCATAGCGCCTGGAATTTGATCTCAAAACGTGGCCTGGACAAGCAGGCATTTTTGTGGCTGGCGATGCTCATGACGGCGTTGATCTTTGCCGTACCATTCGCCGTTTTGTACGCTCCTATTCCTGCATACGGATGGATTATCATTGGACTCTCAGGTGTGCTGGAAAGCGCGTATATTCTCTTGCTCGGCAAGGCGTACCAGCATGGCGATCTGTCGCTGGTGTATCCAATCGCGCGCGGCTCGGCAATCATGTTCGTCACGCTGCTGGCGGTGTTGTTGCTCAACGAACATGTGCCATGGCTCGGCGCGGTTGGCATTCTGGTGATCGTCTGCGGCATGGTCGTGACGAACCTGACCTCGCTTAGCATAGGGGCACTGCGCGCGCCGCTGGCATCGCTGCGCAGCCGTCCGTCGCAGCTGGCATTGCTGACCGGGCTGAGCATTGCGGGCTATTCGCTGGTGGACAAAGTTGGGGTGCGGTATGTGCCGCCGCTGCTGTATGTGTACCTGATCTTTGCCGCCGGCGCATTGTTCATGACGCCGTACATGCTGGGCATGCGTGGAGCCGCTGTGTCGCGCGAATGGCAGGCGAACAAGTGGCGAATTGTGCTTGTATCGGTGATGTTTATCACGACCTATGTGCTGGTGCTGTCGGTCATGGCGACGGCGCAGGTCAGCTTCGTGGCCTCCGTCCGCGAGGTTTCGGTGATCTTCGCCGCGCTCATGGGCACGCTGGTGTTGCGCGAGCCATTCGGCCAGCAGAAAATCCTCGGCGCGACGCTGATCTTCATGGGCATTCTGTGCATTGGGCTGGCGTAGGCAATGATGAGATGCTACCCGCCATATCGCTTCAACACGCTGTCCACCGCACTCCCATAGCTCTCACCGAAATGGTTGAGATGATTGATCAGGTGGTACAGGTTGTAGAGCGGGCGGCGCTCCTGCCAGCCATCCGGCAGCGGCCATGCTTCCTCATATGCGTGGTAGAACGCTTCTGGGAACGGCGTGAACATCGCGGTGTACGCTAGCTCTGCCTCGCGGTCGCCGTAATATACTGCCGGGTCGATTAGCGCCGGGCCTCCATCTGGCCCAATTAAGTAATTCCCGCCCCACAGGTCGCCATGCAGGAGCGACGGCTGAACCAGGTTATCATCGATCCACACGTCAAGCCGCTCCAGCACGCGCTCCATACGGCGGGCGCGCTCGGGATGCCAGTAGCCGTTGCGCATGGCGAGCTCGGCCTGAAAACGCAAACGATGCTCGCGAAAGAACGCCGTCCAGCTTGGCGCCCGTGTGTTCACCTGCCGCGACGTGCCCAGATAGTTGTCGCGGTCGAGGCCATAGCTGTGGGCGCTCGTGCGGTGCAGCGTAGCCAGCGCATGACCAAGCGCGGTGTCAGCGGCCCTATGATCGGCATGCGGCGGCGGTTGAAGCCATTCGAGCAGAATGAAACTTGTGCCGTCCGCAGCATCTTGGTATGCGAGTACTTCCGGCACGCGCACAGTGTTGGTTGAAGCGAGCAACGCAAGACCATGTGCTTCCGCGGCAAAGAAGTCGGGCAGGCTTTCCTCGCTCGTCTTGAGCATGTAGCTGCCTTGCGCGGTTTGCAGGCGCAGCGCCTGGCTGATGCAGCCGCCACCAATGACCACGCGGTCACGTAATGGTGTCGCGTCACCGGCCTGACGTAACGCTTCGGTGATGGAAGTGTGTAGGTTCATAAGCAGCACAAAAGAAGTCGTAGGGGCGAAGCATTTTGGACGCGCGTTTGCTCTTGGAGCGATCTCAATCTCTCCAAAAATGCTTCGCCCGTACACAGATTCTCAGTTCCTTCAATTCTGACGCAGTTCTAATCTGCAATCTGCAATTTGCAATCTGCAATAATGTGCTGCAACAATCCTCGGCAGCCCTGCTCTACAAGATCATAAACTTGCTCAAAGCCGCCGGTATAATACGGATCAGGCACGTCGCGCAGGCCAGTGGCGGGTGCCCAATCGAGCAGCATGCTGATGTGCGCGTTGGACTGACGGCATACGTCGCGCACGTCTGCCATGTTACTTTGCTCCAGCAGCACAATGTAATCGAAGCGCTGCCCATCCTCGCGTGTGACAATGCGAGCACGATGCTCGTACACAATGTTACGTTGCTGCAAAATGCGCTGGGTGCCCGGGTGGGGCGGCTCACCGATGTGGAACTGGTACGTGCCTGCCGAATCGGCTTCGATGCGGCCTTCCAGCCCGGCCTGCTTTACCATATCTAGCAGTCCTACGCGATTTGTAAATCTGGCAGATACATACGAAGCTTCTCAAAGTCAAAGACGATTGTATTAAGTGCTTCTTCGAACAGGTCAGTAATGCTCTGAAAGTGATCCTTACAGCGATGCCAGCGCTTCCGAACGTAGTCTTTTGCTTGTAACCAGACGTCCTCGATTGGGTTCTGTTCTGGCGCATAGGGCGCAAATTGGATGCAGGTGATCGGCCAATCGTCGTGCGCATGACCAAGATTGACGGCTTCGAGATACTCTCGCATCTCGGTGCTACGATGGTAGGAGGCTCCATCCCAACAGAGGATCAGCCGTTTCCCTGTAAATTGCTCACGCAAATACTCAACAAAGATCCGTGTCCATTCAGTAGTGCCGGCTTGGAGCGGGACGACGATCAACTCACCCGTATAGGCATCGATAGCACCATAGTAGGTTTGGCGGTCGCGTTGATTGAGGATCGGAACCGACATGCGCTGATGGCTTGGGCCCCAAACATATCCACACGCGTCGCCAGCACTGAGGTGACATTCATCGATATACAGGACAACTACCTCCTTGGCGGCAATTTGTGCTGCTAGGGGCATCACGAGCGCTCGGATGGCTTTTTTTTCGCAACAACTTGTTCGGGATCGTGCTTTGGATTGCGCGCTTGCGAGCGTTTGTATGTGATACCGGCTTCGGCCAAGAGTTCGTAATAGCTTTGCTTGGACTGGTATACCACCGCATAGGTGGTCTCAATATGCGAGCGGAGCAGCTCAACCGACCAGGTCTGCTGGATTTTGAGCCAGGTAATGACCGCCTGTCGTTGTTCATCGGTCAGAAAGGGTTGCCCGCCCTGATACTTAAGTTGTAGCCCATCGACGCCAGCGGTCTCATAGGCTATTTTCGCCTGGCTAATGAACCCTGGACTTACATCCAACATCGCGCAGATCGTTGCGTACAGATAGCCTTGGAGTGCCAGCTTGACCGCCACGCCCCGCCGATACTCGCGTGAGTCCCGATGCTCATCCAGAAAGGCTTGCAGATCCGCCGGTACCACGCTCATCGCTGTGCTCCTCATACCCTTGGTTCAAATCTGATCATCAGTTCGATGCCAAGTGTAGCACAGTTTACAACTTCTCTAGGATTGCTATCGCAGAAAATGGCCTCGGCCATGGGCGAACGGCAAATGTTCCCTAGGCAGACAAACAGCACGTGAATTGGTTCGGTATGTGATGGCATGAACATATTCCTCATTTTTGCGTATCGGTCATTATTGTACTCGATTGCTACAACCAGCGCGCCGCTCGCACGATTTCAGGAGTATAATTGAACCAGGGTTTATGATAGGAGGTTCCGGTGAGTGCCCAGAGCATCCCAAATCTGCTCGGCTTTTTCCGCGTTATTGCCACGCCGCTGTTGGTTATATTCATTCTGGCCGACAGCCCGGCTGGCTACTGGGCGGCTGCGATTTTGCTGCTCCTCATGGCGATTAGCGATATTGTGGATGGCAAGCTTGCACGTAAGTTGCAGGTTGTGTCGCCACTTGGTATCTTTCTTGACACTACGTCTGACAAAATTTTTGTCGCTGGCGCGCTCATCCCCATGGTCGAGCGCGGCCTGATTCCCGGCTGGGTGGCATTGGTTATTATTTTGCGCGATTTTGTTATTTCGGGCCTGCGATCGTTTGCAGCCACCGAAGGACAGATCATTTCGGCGCGCGAATGGGGCAAGCAGAAGTTGACGATTACCGTAACGGCACTGGTGTGGTGCCTGATCGATGCGGCGGTGAATGGCGTCGCTGCGCCGCTGTTCGGCATCACCGCAGCGACGCAGCCGCTGCCGCTCATGCTGTTTGCGCGGCTCGCCAGTCTGTGGCCGATACCCATGGCACTGGCGTTAATCTGGACGATTGGCTCTGGTGTGGAGTATTTGTGGCAGGCGCGCGCGCTGTTGATGCAAGGCACACCCAAAAAGCCCGCTGAGTCGACGCCGCCGCAAAAATCATCTGTGAAGTAAGAAAGAACAACGATGAGCCGAATTGCTTCTACGTTTGCGCGCCTTCGGGAGGAAGGACGCATGGCGTTCATGCCATACCTGATGACCGGCTTTCCGCAGCGCGACTCTGCTGTGACGCTGGCCCGCGCGCTTGAGGATGCGGGCGCGGACCTGTTCGAGCTTGGCGTGCCGTTCTCCGACCCGCTGGCCGACGGCGCAACAGTTCAGCGCGCATCTGAGCAGGCGCTACACAACGGCGTCGATCTGCCGTTCTGTATCGAAACGGTGCGCGAGATGCGCGCGGCAGGCGTGCAGGCGCCAATCGTCATGATGGGCTACTTCAACCCATTTTATCAATACGGTCTGGAGCGGCTGTGCGCAGATGTGGCCGCCGCAGGCGCAGACGGCCTGATCATCCCCGATCTGCCACCCGAAGAAGCGGGCGAGTGCCAGGCGGCATGTAGGGCGCATGGTCTTGATCTGATCTGCTTTGTTGCGCCGACCACGCCCGCCGAGCGAATCAAGCAGGTGGTTGCGGTGGCAAGCGGCTTTATCTACTGCGTGGCGTTAACCGGCGTGACCGGCGCGCGGCAGCAGGTCTGGACGGGGCTGCCCGACTTCTTGCAGCGCGTGCGGCGCTACACCGACCTGCCGCTCGTAGTGGGCTTTGGTATCAGCAGCGCGGCGCATGTGCAGCAAGTCGCGCCGCATGCTGAAGGCGTGATCAGCGCCAGCGCCTTGATCAATGCAATTGACGCGGTGCCAGCGGAGGAGCAACCACAGGCTGCCAGGGCATTTTTGCGTAGTTTGCGCGGTGCGTAGAGACGTCCCGTCGGGGCGTCTCTACTTCTCGACCGTCGGCGTCTCGTTCTCGCTCGGCGGCTGCGCGGCAGTTGTAGCACGTTCGCTGGGCACAGTCGGCGCAGTGTCGGTAGGCTGCATGGTGGCGCTCGGCGCTATCTCGGCGGCTTGCGGTGTGCCATCCACGCCAAGCACCACCGGATTGTAAAACGTGTAGGCCAGCCGCGCAAAGCTGGCGACGACCGGCGCGCCAATCTCGTCAGCAAGGTAGTTTTTGCCTGGAATGATCTGCCGATACACGTAAATGCCCAGCAGAAACGTACCGCCCGGCGAAGATACCACGCCAACATCCGAGTGCATGTCCTCGGTCCAGCCGCTCTTGTGCGCCACAACGGTGCCCGGTGGGAATCCCGCCACCATGCGGATATGATCATCATTTTGCTTCAGCAGTTCGAGCATATCCTGGCAGCGCTGCGGCGTGAGCTTGTCGGGGAACTTGTCGAGCAGCAGCCCTTTGCCCTGGCTGCAATCGTAAATCCACAGAAAAATTTCGCTCATCTCGGCGGGCGTGGTACGCACAAACGGATCGGCCTCGGTGTATGGCGGTGGGCCTTCCTCTGCCGGGCCTTGCCGCACCTTGAGGTTGCGCACTCCAACCAGGTAATCGTACGATTTATACGGGATTGATTGGTACGTGTGATTGAGTCCGAGGCTGCTGAGCGTGTCGTTCATCTGCTGCACGCCAGTATACGCATCGTCGGTGCCCTGCCCGCCGACGCTGGCAGCCAGAAGATCGTTGGCGGCCATGTTGTCGCTCTTGATAATCATGGCGTCGAGCGCCTGCTTTTCGTCGGGTGTAAAGTCCTGAATGCTCAGATACGTGTTGAGCAGAATGGGAACCTTCATCACACTCGCGCCTGAAAACACGGTGTCGGCGTTGAGCTTGGCAAGCGGCTGATCGTTGTCAAGATCGTACACGTACATGCCAATTACACCGTTCCATTCGTCGGCCATGGCTTCGATCTGCTGTTGGAGTTGCTCTGCGGTTGGATGCACGCCCGTGCCCATATCCGGCATGAGCGACAACGAGATCGGCTGCGTGCCAGTGATGCTGGCGGCATGCTGCGCAATCTGCTGCACGGCTGCATCAACGTCGAGCTTTTTGCCCGGCGTCAGCGCAAAGCTGCGCGAGATCGGCTCGGTGTCAGTGAGCACCGAGATTGCGGGCGGAATGGCTGCGTCCTGCCCGAATGCCTCAAGCGCTGAGCGGAGTTTGGTTTCGTCGTAATGGATCTGCGGCGTAATGGTTGTGCCGCTGCTGGCATGCTGCGCCTTGGTCATGGTTGCGTCCAGATCGACTGCCAGCCCAACATCGCTGGGAATGAGCGTTGTTGTGGCGCTGCCAGCCTGTATATGCATTGGCGGCATGGCGTTTGCAAAGGCTGCGGTGAGCTTCGCGCGCGCATCATCAAGCGTCAAGCCGCCGATGTCCACGCCGCCAACTGTTACACCGGTTGCCACTGTTGAAACTGCTGTGGGAAGCGTTGTCGCTGCATTGCTGACGGCAGGGCTTGGCGCTGTGTCGCTGATGGCGGGTGCCTGCGCTGACTGAGGAGCGGCGCTGCTGCACGCTGCAAGCAGCAATGCACAGAGAAGAAACGTCCAGTGGTGCAAAGAACGCATGAGTTGCTGTTTCCTTATGTGTGTTACCTTACGCGGTGTGTTTGCGCCGCGATCGGCGCGTAGTATAGTCGAAGAAACAGAGATGAACAAATGATGAGCACCATATGATCACCGCACTTCCCGAGCACGTTGCGCGCTTGTCGCCGCAGCTACGCGATATCTGGACGCGCATGTTCGACGTGTACGTGTCCACTGGCGCGACCGTTCCGCCTGCCAGCATACATGCCTGGATCGAGCAGCAGTTTGGCAGTCTCTGCGATGTACAAGAACAAACTATCGTTCGTGTAATCAACCGCCTGACGCTGGAAGAAACGCTATTCAATCCTTTGCGGGCACGCCGGCCCGCAGCCGCCGATGGTCCTAACGGTGAAGCGCTGGAGCAGTGGATCGCCGAAGAACTTGCCGAGCTAGATATGTTGGGTAGCCCGGAGGAACAGACCACGGCAGATGTATTTGGGCGCGTGCGCGGTCAATTCTGCGTCACCGCCGCAAATGTTGCCAAATACGAAGATTGGCATGGGCTGGTTATTTTTGACGAGCCGCACCCACTGCGCTGGAGCCGCGCGCAATTGCGGGACTACCTCGACACGGCCTGGCGCTGGCTGCTGGCCGCCCACGCGCATGACTCGACGGCTGTGTACCCGATCATTGTCTGGAACTGCCTGCCGAAGAGCGGCGCGACGCTGATGCACGGCCACATGCAGGTGGCGCTGGCACATGGTCATGCATACGCGCATGTCGAGCAGTGGCGGCGCGCGGCGACGCATTATCGCACAGCATGGCAGCGGAGCTACTTCGATGATCTGTTTGCACTGCACGCTGCCATGGAGCTTGATGTGTTGTGTGTTACAGATGTGCGGGCGCTTACAAGCCTTACGCCACAGCGCAGCCGCGAGGTGGTGCTATTGGGCGCTACCGGCACACCGCGTGCCGCGCAGCTTCAGGCCATGGCCGACGGATTGTACCATGTGCTGCGTGGCCTTATGGATGGGCAGGGCATGCGCGCATTCAACGTTGGCATGATGTTGCCGCCGCTCGGCCCAACTGTGGAAGATTGGTCGGACGTGCCGCTGTTCGCCCGCGTCATGGACCGCGGCGCGGCGCTGTCATGCCACAGCGACATTGGCGCAATTGAACTCATGGCGACCGGCTGTGTAGTCACCGACCCGTTTGATGTGGCAGCGCGCCTGCGTGCATTCCGCGTTGACGAATGATTGTGCAGCACGGCAAAATGTTGCGACAATGAATCGTAACAGGCGACAACCGTGCTTGCGAATCACTTCATATGTAGTGTACAATAATTGCGTGTTATGTTGTCATGTTCCTTCTCCAAAGGTGTCTCCTCGTTGCGATTATGCACATGTACATAGTGCTTGCCTGGCTTGGCTGCGGCCCTGATTGGACATTATGGAAGAAATTCTTATCATCGATGACAGCTTAGAGATCTGTCACTTCCTTTCACAGTATGTGCTGCCAGAGCTAGGCTATCGCGCAACCGTTGCAAACACTGGCCGTCAAGGCTTGAACAAACTGCGTCAGAGTGTACCGGCACTCATCCTGCTCGATTTACAACTTCCCGATATCAGTGGTCTGGAACTGCTGCGCCTGATTGCGCAGGAGCGCTATGATGTGCCGGTGATCTTGATGACGGCGCATGGCTCCGAGGGCATTGCCGTTGAGGCCTTCCGGCTGGGCGCGCGCAATTACATGATCAAGCCCTTCAGCGAAACGGAGGCGCAGGCGATCATCGAGCAGGCGCTCCGCGAGCGGCGTTTGCAACAAGAAAAAGAGCAACTCAACCGCAACCTCCAGCAGCGCGTTCAAGAGTTGACCGTGCTGTATGCGATTGGCAAATCCGTCAGTTCGTTGCTGGATCAGGAAGAAGTGCTGGTACGCATTGTCGAGGCCAGTGTATACATCACACACGCCGAGGAAGGCTTTTTGTTGCTCCACGATGCACAGGCGAACGAATTGTATCTGCGCGCGGCAAAGAACATCGGTGAGGCGCGTGCCCAAAGCTTGCGCATGGCAATTGATGATACACTTGCCGGACAGGTTATCCGCACCGCCAAGCCTATTCGCCTTGATACGGCCAGTTATGGCACCTCGCTCAAGGTCAAAACTGGCTTTCTGGTGCGGGCGCTGTTGCAAGTTCCGCTGATAGTGGGCACTACCGTGATTGGTGTGCTTGCCGTCGATAATCAGCGGTCGACGCGCACGTTCACTGAGAATGATCAATATCTGTTGTCGGCACTGGCCGACTACGCTGCACTGGCGATCGAGAATGCGCGTCTGTATGACGAAGCCAAGCATAACGAAAAGCGCTATCGCGATTTATTCGCCAATGCGCATGATCTGATCTTCACGCTCGACCAGCAACTGTACATCAGCAGTATCAACAAAGTTGGCCCAGCCACGCTTGGTCGCCCTGAAGATGAATTGGTTGGGCGGGCCTTGCAGACCTTTGTGACCCAAGATTTATGGGCCAAGGCGCGCCGCCAATTCGAGCAGTTGCTCATGGGCCGCGCGATTCAGCCGTTCGAGATGCAGTTGCTGCATACCAACGGCGAAATTATTTATCTTGAAGTGAGCGCGCGGCTAGCCAACACCATGACACGTAGCGAGGGCATTCACTGCATTGCGCGTAATCTTACCGAGCGGCGGCGGCTCGAAGAACAATTGGTACAGGCCGAAAAGCTGTCGGCATTGGGGCAATTGGTTGCTGGTGTTGCGCATGAGCTGAACAACCCGCTCACCAGCATTTCTGGCTACACGCAGCTGCTGCTGCGCGAGCAAGGCTTTGAGGAGCGTGTCCGCGATGATCTTACCCAGATTTATCGTCAGGCCGAGCGTGCAGCACGAATTCGTGCAAGGCTTGCTGGTGTTTGCACGCGAGCACAAGCCTGAGCGGCGGTTGATTAATCTGAATGAGATTATTCAAGACACGCTGGCGTTGCGCGCATACCAACTCAAGGTGGATGATATTCGTGTTGTGCTACAGTTTGATTCCCACTTGCCCCTAACGGTTGCCGATCCGTTTCAGTTGCAACAGGTTGTGCTCAATCTTATCAACAATGCCCATCAAGCCATGATGGCTAAGGGCGAGCCGGGCGAGTTGACGCTGACGACAGAAACCATTGAGCAGGCTAATGCCGCGCCAATGCTGCGTTTTTCCGTCGCCGACACCGGCACAGGCATCCCCAAACGCGATCTTTCCCGGATCTTCGATCCGTTCTTCACAACCAAGCCAGTTGGGCAAGGCACTGGCCTTGGTCTTTCGATCTGCTTCGGCATTGTCCAGGAGCATGGCGGCCATATTTATGCTGAAAGCGATATGGGCAGGGGTACCACGGTTGTTGTAGTTCTGCCGCTCATCACTGATCAGCCCCAGGATATTGCCGACGTGCTGCACGATGTTACGGAATTCTACCATGAGCCGCTTTCATGTCGTATTCTTGTTGTGGAAGATGAAGAAACCGTCGGTCAGGTGCTTGCGCGGCTGCTGATTGAGCTTGACACCAGCCGATTGTGGTGAACAGCGGCACCGAAGCGCTCGTGGTACTGCAACAAGAAGTGGTTGACATTGTACTGACTGATATTAAAATGCCCGGCATGGATGGATTTGAATTGCTTCATGTATTGCGCCAACGCTATTCAGAGTTGGCCGACCGAACAGTCTTTGTCTCAGGAGATACGTTAAGCCCAGCAACGCAAACGCGCCTTGCACAGAGCGGCGTGCCCTTCATTGAAAAGCCATTTGCGATTTACCAACTTGAGCAACTCATTCGTACTATCCTGGCGCGGCGATCATTGCCACACGCCGAATGAAGACGATCTGTCATTAATACTCATACATATGCATGCTACAATAAGGGTCGATTTTTACCATACATTAGTACGGCAAAGTATCGGAGGTTTATACATCGCGCCAGTGCTGGCGTATCTAGAATACCTGACCTGCCATCCCACAACGACGAGGGCGGCACAGGGTGGAGGTCACTAATGGATCCCTCGATCGATCAAGCCATCGCATCACTGGCGGAAGACACTGTGTCTGGCGCGGCTGCTATATCCGAGCATGCCGCTGATATTCTGGTTCGGCGCGCGTGCATGGGCGAGGCAGCATCGCCGGACGCCTTTCGGCAGGAGTTGCTCACAACCGGATGGGCGTTGATTCATGCTCAGCCGGCGGTCGCTCCAATTGTGAATCTGGTCAATGCAGTGCTGTGGCGCCTGGAACGGGAAGAGACGCCCGCGCACCTTCGGCAGGCGGTGATTGAGGTAGCTGACCAGTTCAAGCGCCAGATGAAGCACCACAAGCTGCAAGTTGCTGAAGAAGCGCTGGGGTTGATTGGTGAAAATAGCACGGTTGTGACGATTACCTATAGCAGCACGGTGCAGTATGCCTTGCTCCATGCGCAGCACGCCGGACGGCATTTCTCAGTTATCTGTAGTGAGTCACGGCCAACGTATGAAGGCCGCGACACTGCGGAAAAGCTCGCGGCATGTGGCATTCCTGTGACATTGATGGTAGATATGGCGGCTGTAGAGGCTGTGGCTGATGCACAGTTGGTGCTTGTTGGCGCGGACATGCTTACCAGTACCAGCGTCATTAGTAAAATTGGCACGCGCGTGCTGGCGCTGGCAGCGAAACAAAGTGGCGTGCCGCTTTATAGCCTTTGCAGCAGCAAAAAATTCCTGCCGAGTGGCTTCAATGCTCCCGCACAAAAAGAACACTCGCCAGATATTGTGTGGGCAGGCGCACCATCCAATGTCCAAATTCGCAATCATTTTACCGATGTAACGCCGTTGCATGAATTCACAGGGATCGTCACAGAGCAAGGAATCATGCCTGCGGCTTCAATTGAGGCATGGTTCGCTGCTACGAAAGTACACCCGGCGCTTGCCGCACCGACTATGATAGAAGCACGTGCATGGTAAAGTCTGCGTAGGAGTGCCCTGGGGCTGCCCATCACCGCTTGAGTCCTATTTGTGAGTAGTACATACCTCCTTACATAATTGTTATTTATTATTCGTTGACGTTTTTTAAACAAATGCTTATAATAATGAGCGGCAACAGTGGTGTGCCTTCTGACGTATGACATAGCGTAGTAGCTAAAATGTGCTATTGACATAAGAACACATGTTCTACTATAATACTCTCACCGACGCTTTTACAAAAAATCAATCCCTGGCGTAAGTCTCGGGTAATGAATCTTGCAGAAGCACCATTGGTGGGAGTACCAACTATGGCAGTCACAAGCAGGGAATTGCGTTCGTCACGTCCGTCGCAGGTCATTAGCACGCGTGTTCATCAGCGGGTGCATGTCACATTTTATGGTGTGACGCTGCTACTTGCAGCAATTGTTGTATATGTTGTTGTGGGCATGGTGCTTGGCAAAGGGCAGGTGTTGTATGACGACCTGCGCTATGGCCGCCCGCGAATAGATCAACTCACCGCTTTTGTGGGCCATAATGAAGCAGATGGTGTTCCAACGCATCTCATGGCGATGAACCTGAATCGTCAGGTCGTCATCGTTGAAATGCCTGGCAGTAATCCATCGCAAGCGCGGACTATTACAGGACCATATTTATTCGGCGCGAACGAAGACCTAACGCCAGTGAAGCTTTCTTTAGAAGATGTAGACGGTGACAAGGTGCTCGATCTGCTGATTGATGTGCGGCAAGAGCATATTGTGTACCTGAACCATGATGGTATATTCCGGCTACCGACGCCAGCGGAACAGGCCCAATTACTGGCGAGTCACCCATGAGTACTACACAAACCGCACAGTCAAGGCGTGCAACACGAACAACAGCTGCATCTGGTCTTTCTGATATGGTTGGCAAGCAGCATAGGCCCTTAAAAAATCCTCCGCAGCTTGGGGCTCGTCAAATAGTTCTTGATGATGTTGATGGGCCGCGCCGGCGAACTGTACAAAAGCGACCCACGCCAACCATGAGTGTTCATAAGAAGATGGACGATGAACTCTCTACGATGCAGCGATCGTCGCCCATGGCTGAGTCAGCAGCACGCTTTCACGAGGTGCAATATCATGCTGGCCTGCTCGTTCGCAGCTACAGGACATCGTCAGGCCCAAGCTTCGGTGGTCTTCCTCAGATCCGTAGCAGCTGGATATTTTTTGTCATATCAATTGCGCTGACTATTCTTCTATGGTCTTGGCTTGCCGCGCCGCCCCAAACGAACTTCAGCGCATGGAACGGCGGCGCGATGCAAACACTCACCGGCGAAGCCCCTGCGCAGTCATCTGAACAAGCGAAGCTGCCGCAGCTTGCCACGCCGCCGGGGCAGCACTCGCTGGTCGGCGCGCCTTCAGTGACTGCCGCGCAGATCGACAAAGTGCTTGCACAGTTTGGTTCACCTGCCGCTGGCACTGGCGAGTTATGGGTCAAACTTGGCAAACAATACCAGATCGATCCGGCATACGCCCTGGCATTCTTTGTCCATGAGTCGAGCGCGGGCACAAACCCGAACTGGGCCGGGCTGAAAGGCGGCGGTGCAACAACCCATAATGTCGGCAACATTATTTGTGCGGGGTACGCAACATGCTATGGTCGCTTCCGTGATTATCCCGACTGGCAAACAGGTATTGCCGATTGGTATCGGCTTATTCATGATGAGTATGTGCAGGGTCGCAATGTACATACGCTGGAGCAAATCATTCCAATCTATGCTCCATCGGTAGAAAATAATGTACCGGCGTATGTGCAAGCAGTGACCAATTTGATAAACAGCTGGAAGCAATAGCTATGCCAGCATGGACAGGCAGCAAGCTTCTCATGTATAACTGGAAGCAATAGGGAACAACAATGCTTTATCGTGGCGACTGGTCTCCGGCTTCGGGCGCGCGCCCATGGCTGTTGCTGATAGCGGTTGGCGCAATTATTATTCTACTTTTACAGACGCGCACCAGTCCGGTTGTGGTCAGTAGTTGGCCTGGGACGCAGCAGGGCCAGCAGAATGCGAAACAATCCATTCAAGCCCAGGCCAGGCCGCTGACTGGTCAAGCCGTCTCACAATCCAGCCGCCCGCGTGAGTTTGCGTCGCTCGACATACCGTATGGCAATCCACTCCAGTCAGGGCGCGCGGTGATGACGCAGGGCTATGGCGTTGGATCGCATGCGCCGGCAGCGGTGTGGGGCGCAGTAGACCTTGCCATCGACGGCAATGGCGACGGGCAAGCTGATCCACAAGGCTCGTTGGGAGCACCGATTTATGCGACGAATCGCGGAACAGTCAAGATCACGCCGAATAGTTACCCTGCTGGCAATCATGTCTGGGTGATTGGTGAGCATTTCAAAACTGGCTATTCGCATCTCAAGGGCTTTGCGCCCGGCTTGAAGGATGGGCAGGTGGTCGAGCCAGGCATGTTGATTGGTTATCTCGGATCAACCGGCGAGGCGAGCGGGCCCCATCTCGATTACCAGGTTTGGAAAGATGGCGTCAATGTTAATCCTCTTGATTATGGTGCGATAGCGAAGTAACCCGCACGCGTAGAACAGTTCCTCACGGAGCTGGAGAAAATAGCAGGCTATACCTGCTGTTTCTCCGGCTCCTTCTTGTCTCAGGGCTAAGATTACACAACGATGACAGCGGTGCATATTCGTGATCGCCGCACATCGTCGCAAATGCTATGAATGATGAACAACATCAACATCTTCAAACATTGCTGCAAACCTATCAGCGCCGATTGCGCTACCTTGAACAGCAAGTTGCCATCTTTGGACCGCGCACGCCGCCAGAGGTGCGGATCGAGATGGCGGATGTGGCGGCGGAGATCGCGCGCATCACGGCGGAGCTGCATGCCGATCCTGCAGGCGCACCGTCACTGCAGCAGCTGTGGCGGCAGGCGCTGACGGCCTTTTTTGCGCAACGATGGGCCGAGGCTGAAGTGCTGCTTGCTGAGGTACAGGCGCTGCAGCCCGGCTACGAAGATGTCGAGGCGCGTCTCCTCGAAGCGCAGCGCCAACGTCGCTTCCATGATTTCTATGCCTACTTGTGTGATATGCGCGATCAAGGCGCGTGGCTGGTGGTGTTGAACGCATTGGCGGAGCTTGCACAGCAATTTCCTGATTTCCCCGACCCGGAAGGGCTGCAACAATGGGCCGAACGTAGGCGGCGGCGGGTGCAGGATACCAGGCTATGTCCGGCCTGCGGCGAGCTAAACCCGGCCAGTTTTGCGCTGTGTTTGTACTGTGGTAGGAAAATTGTGTAGCAGCGCGGTTGTGCGCTATCATTTCTATGATACACTGAACATGAATTTGGGCACCATCAAAGGCGATGCGGGTTCAATGCGGCTGCCTAGCTCCTTGATTGTCGTCTGCTAGAAGCACTCTGTCCAACGCCTGCGGTGTTCCCGTAGGCGCTTTTTTGTACAAATGAGGAAACTATGGCGACCGAAGTAACCATGCCGCAGCTTGGCGAAAGTGTTGTGGAAGGCACAATTGGCAAATGGCTTAAGCAGGCGGGCGATCATGTCGAGCAGTATGAGCCGCTGCTGGAAGTCGTCACCGACAAAGTGGACACCGAAGTTCCTGCGCCTGTCGCCGGTGTCGTTCGCGAGATCAAAGCCGAAGAAGGCGCAACCGTGCGCGTTGGCGACGTGCTGGCTATTCTGGATGGCGTAGCTGACGTGCCGCCTGCATCGAGCAGTGAGCCGCCAACCGCATCACATCGCCACCGTGAAGCAGGCGGCCCGCATGTGTCTCCGGTTGTGGCCCGAATGGTGGCCGAGCATAATCTAGACATTGCCATGATCGAGGGGTCGGGGCTGAATGGCCGCGTGACCAAGCAGGATGTATTGCGCTATCTTGAGCAACAGGCAGAAGGCGACAGCCAAGAAACAGCGGCCAAGGGCCAGGAAATAGAGTTCGGCAGCGAGGCTGCGGAAGCTATGGGCACACAACCTCCACAGCCTGCCTATCCAATTGCTAATGATGACGATATCGAACTGCTGCCACTTACAGCCATGCGCCGCACGATTGCCGAGCACATGGTGCATTCTCTCCGAACCGCACCGCACGTCACGAGCGTCTTTGAAGTTGACGTGACAGGCATTGTAGCCCACCGGGCGCAGCACGGAGTTGAGTTCGAGCGCCAGGGCGTGAAGCTGACGTTTACCCCCTATTTTGTGCAGGCAGCGGTGGCGGCGCTCCAGGCTGTGCCGCGCGTCAACGGCAGCTACACGGAACAGGGCATCGTGCAGCGCAAACGCGTCCATGTTGGTGTGGCGGTGGCGCTGCAAGACGGCTTGATCGTGCCAGTAATCCACAATGCCGACGAGAAGAACCTGCTTGGACTGGCGTATGCAGTAAACGACCTTGCGGAGCGCGCCCGCACGCGACGGCTGAAGCCCGACGAAACGCAGGGCGGCACGTTCACCATCACAAATCATGGCGTGAGCGGCAGCCTGTTTGCGACGCCGATCATCAATCAGCTCCAGGCCGCGATCCTCGGCGTCGGCGCGATTCAGAAGCGCCCGGTCGTGATCACACGCGACGACGTGGACTCGATAGCCATCCGCTCCATGTGCTACCTGTCGCTGACGATTGATCACCGCCTGCTCGACGGCGCGCTGGCAGATCAGTTCTTGTCGATCATGAAGGCGTTTCTGGAGGAGTATCGCTGACGGATGCGGCAGTGCGCATCAACATCAATATGTTGGGCGGCCTCGCCAAGCCAATGCAACAAACCAGACGTGGTGTCGTCGCATAGGTACTCACTCCCTGCCAGCACCCAACCGTCTCGCTCCGCGGGTACGATTATGCAACGATCCCAAACCTCCATCGGCCTCCTGCTGCTCTTTTGATGCTAAAAGACCAAGCGATGCAATCCGAAAAGGTTCACTTTACCAAAGAGAAAGAAACCATGCTCATTACCCTGTACGGCAGGGCGCTGCAGAGCCATTCGAAGCATCCCATCCTTCGCGATAGATGGGCGGAGGATGCAGTCCATCATATCGATGATGACTTCGAAAAACTCAAGGTTGGTCAGCGCGCCGCCCTGCTCTTCGCATGCCGGGCGACACAACTCGATCGCTGGACCACGAGCTTCCTCGCCAAGCACCGCGAGGCGACCGTACTCCACTTGGGGGGCGGCCTGGATAGCCGCATCTAATTGGCGGATCTGAGCTGGCTGGACGCGGTGCCACAGGATGGTCCAGCGATGATTGTTGCCGAAGGTGTGACTATGTACCTAAGGCAGGACATCATCAAAGCGCTCCTGAATGCGCTAACGGACCATTTCTCTAACGGGCAGATGGCGTTTGATGTCCATACTCTGCAACTGGTCTGGTGGTTAACGAAAACTGGTGCAACTGTCAGAGGAACTGGTGCGACCTTCGGCTGGAGGATCGATCACCCGCAGGATATCAAGCAGTTGGAGCCGCGCATCGAGCCGGTCACTGAGCTGAAGTCCCACGACTTAGCGGGGTATTCCAAAATGTCGTGGAATATGCGCCTGTTAGTTCGCGAGATGGACGCCATCCCAGCGCTGCGGGTCATGCCTGCTGTATCGGCTCGTGCGCAGCTGAGCCGAGGTTCTCGCACGCCGTAAACACCAAAAATACTACAATTCATGCGATGGTCGCGAAAGGAGGTGCACCATCATGTTCAGGAGAACCATCATCGCAGACATAGTGCAGGGAATTATCGTGGGGGCGGTGCTGGCATTTGTCACGGCAAATCTGCTCATCAACGCTGAGGTAAAAGCCATGCAGGTAACTATCGACGGTTGGAACACGACCATGCAGTGCAACGTGCCCGGTAATGGCATTCTCCTGCGGGCCGCATGCGCCAAAGTCCTGCCCGCCGCCAACGTGCCGCAAGAGGCGATGTATTGGACGACGTCCGGAGATGGCGCGGGTCATACGCTCTCCGGAAAGCACGACTACATCATACACTTCCCGCCGGGCGGTCTTCCGCCGAACAATGCATTTTGGTCGCTGACGATGGGTGATGCGAGAAATCGCTTCGTGGCAAATCCGATCAATCGGTACAGCGTGAGCGATCGCTCCGGACTCATGCCGAACGCCGACGGCTCCGTCGACATCTACATCCAGAACGCGGCTCCGGCCGGTCATGAATCCAACTGGTTGCCCGCGCCCTCGGACCAGTTCATCCTCTGGCTGCGCGTATATCTGCCCGGTCAAGCCATTCTGGACGGCAAATATAAGATGCCACCAGTCATTGAGGTGAAATGAATATTGCTGTGAAACACAAACATCTCATTACATTCGGCTCAGTCATGATCGTGGCATGGGTGCTTGGCGCGTTCCTCTTCGTCTACTTTTGGCCGCACTTCGAGAGCAACATCTATAAAAAAGCAATCGTCAATCAAGGGTTCGGCGAGGACCCCGTCCCGATCAATACGCTCTATACAGAGCCTCAAAAGCTCTTTGCAGAACCCCTCGCTGCTCAGTCCGCCTCGGGCTCGAAGTTAATGACTGTTGGTGTGAACCACGACACGCTCCTCACGGTCGGCTGGCTCGATCTTTCCAAGGGACCGCAAGTCCTGCATGTGCCGGACTTCTCCGGGCGCTACTACAGCGTCCAGTTCACCAATCCTTCGTACAATACAAACTTCGCCTATGTTGGCACGCGTACCACCGGTACGCAGGCGGGTGATTACCTCATTAGCGGGCCAGACTGGCAGGGCACAGTGCCAAGCGGCATGACACAGATATCCTCGCCGAACAACTCAGTGCTTGTTATCGGCCGAGTGCTTGTATATAGTGACAGCGATCTCCCAACCGCATACGGCCTCGCAAAATTGATACAGCTAACGCCACTGAGCGGCTGGCAATCCGACAAATAGCGAAGTACAATGAATGAAATTATGAAAAATATCATACATTGGAAACTGTTTTTCATCTTGCTTGTGGCGAGCGTCATCGGGAGCTTGATAGTTTTGCCATATACTATGACGATTACTTCCACGCCCGCGTCTCTCGTCACTCCGTTCGTCATCTTTGCCTCGGTGATTTAAAGCATCGTTCAGTTCTCGATAGCCATCTTCATCGGCCTCTATTTAGCCAAAAAGATTGGATTCGGACTTCCGATTCTTGAAAGTTGGTTGAAAGGCGCGAGCGTCGGGAGTCGCCTGAAACCCATTCTTCCGATATCGACCGGGTTGGGAATTCTTGGAAGTGCTTTGGTTATTGTATTCAGCTTGCTCTACGTGCCATTTCCTGATCTTCTTCGGCAATCAGGGGTGTCCGTGCCGTTGTGGCAGAGTTTCTTGGCAATTTTCTACGGCGGAATCGGTGAGGAAATACTATTCAGGCTTTTTGTCATGACCTTGCTTGTTTGGATCACGTTCAAGATCAAGAAAACGTCGATCGGAACACCGACGGCCATCGGTGTCTGGCTCGCCATCGTCATTTCCGCGGTGCTTTTCGGATTGGGTCATCTTCCTGTAGCAAGTTCGTATGTCACGGTTAATGCCATGACTGTTACGGAAGCAATCGTCAACAACGGCATTATCGGAATAGTATGCGGATGGCTGTATTGGAAAAAAGGTTTGGAGTCAGCAATGATCGCTCACTTTTCAGCGGATGTCGTTCTGCACTTGATTGTTCCATTCATACTTTTTCGCATAGCGTAAGTGGACGCGCTGGAGGGTACTAAAGCGAGCGACTATCTCATCTGCGGACGGGGGAAAGTGACAGTGATCTGGCAACTGCCTATGACCTTGAGAAACAGATACAGCATCAAGTATACTCGTATTCAAACGAGTCGGGATAGTATATGTCTCCATGCTCATTTGCCGCCGATGATCATCCTTACTCAAACCGGTTGATAACGGTTATTCCTGTGCCACGAAAGGTATTCATGCTCGGCAAGTTCCTGCGGGGCTTCAGCCAGATCAATCGTTCTGCCGATCAGCTTTCTCTGGATGTAATTTGCCAGCTCTGATCATCTCCAGCATGGCGTCGTAGCGGTAGGCCTGCATGCCGTGGCTGCCCAGAATTTCCAGTTCGTTGGCAATCACTTTGTCCATGGGAAGTGCAGGGTGGCGATGGTCGGCCAGCATCAATCCGATCTGCACATGTTTGCCGCGCTTGCGCAAGTTGGCGATTGAATTGAAACAGGTTGTCGGGCTGCCCAGCGCATCGATCGACACATGCGCGCCGCCTTTGGTAATCTCCATCACGTTTTCGACAACATCGGTTGCGTTCAAAGAGTTGATGGTTGCAACTGCGCCAACTGAACGGGCAAATTCAAGTTTCTCGTCGGCAATATCAATCGCAACAACATTCGCGCCAACAGCGCTGGCGATCATGATCGCTGACAAACCAACCCCGCCGCAGCCATGCACCGCCACCCATTGACCTGCCGAAACCTTGCCCTGATCGACGATGGCCCGAAACGAGGTCGCAAACCGGCAGCCGAGGCTTGCGGCAGTTACGTCATCGAGTTCATCTGGCACATGCACCAGATTAACGTCTGCCCGGTCGATGGCGACGTATTCAGCGAACGAGCCCCAATGAGTAAAGCCCGGCTGGAATTGCCGATCACATACCTGATGATTGCCCGATACACACTGCGGGCATGTGCCGCACCCGCACACAAACGGCAGCGTTACCCGGTCACCGATTTGCCACCGAGTCACATCTTTGCCAACTGCCGCCACAATTCCGGCGAGTTCATGCCCGGGAACGTGCGGCAAGGTAATATCGGGATCATGCCCCATCCAGCCGTGCCAGTCGCTTCGGCACAGCCCGCTGGCCGTCACGCGGATGACCACGCCGTGCGCCAGTGGCTCCGGGTCGGGAACATGCTGAATTGTTGCTGGTTGTTCGAATGCTTCGTAAACTACTGCTCTCACGGAAAACGTCCTTCGATTACTACAAAATCTATTCAGCCTCCACGCCGAGCAGCCGGGCCATGGTGCCGCCAAGAATCCTGGCTTGTGCGTCGCTGTCATGGTCGCGCAGCATGGCACGGTACATGGCCAATTGTACATGCATCAGTCGGAATGGCGTATCGCTGCCGAAGCAGACCCGATCCGCGCCTAATGTGTCGATGGCGCGCAAAATCGCATGTTCGTTGATTGCGCTGCCGATGATTGTGATATTGCGATGTTTCGCGGCAGTTTCGATTGCCGAACGTTCGAGCGTTGGCACCGCCGCGCCGCCCATGTGGATCATGATGAACTGCGTTTCCGGAAAGCGCTCGGCAATATTGCCGAGGCGGTACGGATGCGTATTTTCAAAGAAATCCGAGCCGATATGGAACGCAATTGGCTTGCCATACGCGACAACTTGCTCGATATACGGCATAGCCAACTGTGAATCGTCAATCACGTAGTCGTCCTGCGCGCCGTTGAACTTGATTCCGCGCAGGCCGTACTCCTCGAAACAGCGCTTGATTGTGTCCGACGTTGCCTGCATGCCCAAGGCGCGGATTGGCCCAGCCGAAGCCCAGCAGCCGATCGGGATACTTCTTCACTGCCTCGTAGATCGCGCGATTCTCTGGCGCAATATCTTTATTGTAGGGCGGCTTGAGCCACACGAGTGCTTTGTCAACGCCCGCGCGGTCCATCTGCTCGATCAGTTCATCGGCTGTGATGGCGAGGCGGTCGAACTTGTGCGATGAAATGTGACAATCAGCATCGATGATCATGATGTCTCCTGTTAATTTACATGAGTTACGCAGGCGCCACATCGATCATCATTGTCATGGTGAACGGAGGAAACCAGTTCGTTGAAGTGACGACGGGCATGCAACGAGATGCTTCACCCTTCGATGCCTCAGGACCGGCTTCGTTCAGCATGACATGGTATTCATCGTCAACCACGTAACGTCTGTTATCTTACAATTTCGTACTCACTATAACATCAATCGCCGTGCGCAGCGCGCCGGTGTCCTTGCATACTTCGTACGCCCAGCGGCCCCAGCGCCCATCGTAATTCACTGCGTCCACCCAGCGCCGCGCTCCGGCGGCCTTCGCCCGGTCGCGTTCGTCCTCTTCGCCCTTGATCTCCAGCACCAGATTGAGCCGTGGCGCATCTGGATCGGCAGGGTTCTTGGCGCAGACGATAATGAAATCCGGCACATACAGGCGGTTCGCCTCGGCGAAGCGGTAGGGGATGGTGAAGTCGAGCTTGTAGTTGCGCACGTACTGGCAGACGTAGCGGTGCGACTCCAGAATCTGCGCTGCGAGTTTCTCCCAGCGCGACTCCTGCACGACGTGTGACACATGACTCTTCGTCGTCTTCCAGATTTCGCGCGTGGTCGTGAACACCACGTCCGCCGTGCTGCCAACTGGCCGGTAGGCATCCAGCACCGGGCGAATCGGCGGCTCGCCGTCCGGCGTGACCGACCGCAGCGCCGTGCGAATTCGCTCGGCAATTTCGCTCTGGTAGCGGGCCAACGCTACGTCCTCCAGCACCGCCTCGTCGCTCAGATAGATGCGCGTCTGAAGGTAGTCATTCACCAGCCGCAGCACCTGCGGGAACAATTGCTGCCGGTTGGCGTCCTGGTGGAAGTCCTTCACAATCTGCGCCGCGATCCGGAAGGCGGTCGATTGCACGCGATTGACGCGGTAGAAACCGTGGCGGTCATGCATGACGCGCGGCGCAACGGCCTGAAATGGCGCGTTGTGTCCAGCCGTCCCGCTGATCACCGTGGTTGGCTCGGCGAACGGCTCGACCCGCAGAATCGGCAGGCTGGCAATGTCCGCCGTCACCTGCTCGCGGATGTCGGAGATGTAGCCCGTCACGCGCGGGAAGCTAATCGCCATGTTGGCGCGCTCGGCCAGCGCCTGCACCGTGTAGACGGCGGGCGGCGGCTTGGCGGTGGTCGCCTTGACTTCCTGCACCGGGATGGCCTGAAACGGAATGCCATACACGTCCACGAACTCCGGCTCGCTCAGGTCGTCATACGACGAGCGCCGCAGCCCGCGCCCGACCACCTGCTCGCACAACAGCTGCGACGAGAACGCCCGCAGCCCCAGAATGTGCGTCACGGTTTGCGCGTCCCAGCCCTCAGTCAGCATGCCGACCGACACCACACAACGCACATGCTCGCCCGGCTGCCCGACCTTGCCGACCGTCGCCAGCACTTCGCGCAGCCGCTCGGCGGCATCCTGCGCGCTCTCACCGTCGTTGCGGCTCTCGGCCTGCGCCAGCATGCGCGAGTCGATCCGGATCGTCACCTCTGACTCACCCGGCATGTTGCGCAGCTCCGGAAGCACCTGCCCGTTGGCGATGTAGGTATGCAATACCTGGGCCGTGCTGGTCTCGTTGCAGACCACAATCAGCACTGGCGGCGTCGCGCGGCCATGCGCCTGCCACTCCTGAAAGGTCTCGCACCACTCGCTCGCCAGCATCGCCAGCGCGCCCTCGGTCCCAATCAAAATCTGCCGGAGCGCGTCGCTGCCCTGGTCGCCCTTGCCGCTGCGCTTCTTCGGCATGTGGACCTTGATGGTGTCCCACAGGTTGAAGTAGCGCGGGCGCGCGTCGCCGGAGTTGTCGTCGACCGGGATGCGCGGCACTTTGACCAGCCCGCTCTCGATCGCGTCCACCAGCCCGAAGTCCGACACAATCCAGTCGAACGGCGAGCCTTCTTCGCGGCCGCTGCCTTTGATGTAATACGGCGTGGCCGAAAGGTCCAGGCACATGGTGATGCGCCGCACGGCGTGAATGCGATCCAGCCCGCCGACCCACACCGTCGCCTCGCGGTTCTCGTCCATGTGCTCGGTGGATGTCACTGCGCGCCGCCGCACGCCGCTGCCCTCGCCCAGCGCGGCCAGCATGGGCGGCTCCTCATTGTACTGGATGCGATAGGCGTGGTGCGCCTCGTCATTGATCACCAGCAGGTTCTGCTTGGTGCCGAGGTCGCGCAGCACGCGGTTGCAGAACGCCGTGTCGCTCTCCGGCCCAAGCTGCACGACCGAGCGCGGGCTATCCTCCTGCGGGTTGAACACATGCCAGTTGGTGATCATGTAGCGGCCCTGCCCCAGCAGCGGCAGCAGCGCGCCCGGAACCAGATCGAAGCGCTGGTAGTAATTATCGGCATGGGTCGGTAGCAGCACCTGCAAGCGCTCCTTGACCGTCAGGTTCGGCGCGACAATCAGCACCGCGTCGCTGTGTTTCTTGCTCTGGCGCTGTGTGACCTTGTTCAGCACGCTCCAGGCGATCAGCATGGCCATCACGGTTGTCTTGCCGCTGCCGGTCGCCAGCTTCAGGCATGCCCGCGCGAACGCCCCGCCGTCGCTCGGCACCGTGATGCCGGCTCGCTCAGCCGGTGACGCCTCCACCAGCCAGATCAGCGTCTCAGCCGCCTCGACTTGCGCGAAGAACAGCTTGCGGTCGCGCTCCGGGTTGGTCCAGTGCCGCAGCAAATCCTGCGTGATGCGCGACGCGCCGGGATAGCCGCGTTCGCGCCAGCTTTTCACCCGCGCGCGGATCGTATTCACCAACTCCAGCGGCACGGTGTCCTGCTCGACCATGCTGCGCACCTGCGAGCGGTTGCCGCGCAGATACCCGGCGGGCCGCCGCCCCGCCACGATTTGTGGCGCATACCCACTGAAATCGTAGTGCTGCGTCGGCTCCGTGTACGGATTGTTGATGATGGGGTTGTCAACGGAATTAGAGAGGGGCATTACATCCACTTTCATCTCTTATAAAATATGAAATACTCTAAGGCATAATCTACCAATCAATTGAATTCATCTTTTCACCTCTGGTCCTGGTTCAATACGACCTTTGGCTTTATGAAGTAGATCGTCGCCTCGCTTCATTAATGCGTTACCCGCAAACCAATAGATAACCACTGTAGCAATAATCGGAATTCGCAGGAAAATCCAAGGGTTTGGGTTTGGTTGATTGATCGGAATACATAAAGCCAGAATACCAAGCAGGATTATAAAAATCCCAACCGCAAGAAAGCTTCCAGAGGGTTGGCTCTTTTTTAAACCTGCACCTCTCGATGGAGTTCATCAAATTCGGGTTTTCTTATTGCAGCTAATGTCCTACCATAAAAAACGCGAACATCGCCATACCAACTATCTAGACGTGTGAAGAAGAGACCACTAATGAAACCAATTAGCGTAAAGTAAAATCCCACTAATCCAACAGCATCATTCATTTATTAGTCTCCTGCGATGTTGATGCTAGATACTCCTGAAGAACTTCACGAAGGGACTCATAGTGCTTAGAGCCGAGTTCATATCTAACAAATCCCATAACAAGTTTCCCCCTAACTGGAGAAGCCTACTACACCATCATCAAAAAGCTGGTGCAGGAAGGAGTTGACCACAGTGTTGCAGGACGGATCAACTTGAATAACACAGGTCGTATCATCTGGCCACTTTCCATTCTCAAGCGCAGAAAGAACTGACTTATACGACGCCGTTCTATTAATTGACTATAACGATATACTAAGCTCTGGACTGAGTATCGTGCACGTCCCATAGGCAAGCTGAACTGTTGCCAATGTTATTAGTTGTTGGCAGTTGATCTACTAAAACATCTCGGTATATCATTGCTATTCGTCTTGTTTCCATTTCCGACATGGTCATCGGACGAAAGGAGCCATCTAGCCAATCAATCCACTCTGTCATAGCTGTAATGGCTAATGCCTGATTATTCTGCTCACCTGGTAAAAGCTGCTGTAATCGATTTAAAAGATCTTGAGGAATTTCAATAGAAGACATAATTGTTCCTCGCTACTGCACCGTAACACCGTCATCACCTCATTCCCCTGCTCATCAACACCCCTACTCACTCCTTCACAGCCATGTTCGCCCGCCACCCAAATTACATGCCCGAGGGTCTGGGGCGTGCAAGGCCCCAGCGGGAGCCGCGAGGGCTGGCCCTCGCGCCGGGGTGCGGGGCGGAGCGCCCGCAAGAACCTCACGAACGAAGCGCCCGCATGCGAAAACGCACACAAGCAACTACTGCAACCTTAGCACCGTCATCACCTCATTCCCCCGATTATCAATCACCTTCACCGCGCACTGCTTGTGCGGCCCCGCCGTAAACGGCAGCGACTCCGTGCGCTGCAAGGCCGCGAACTGCTCGGCGTCCACGCTGCCCTTCAACGCCTTGCTCAGCCGCTCCCACGGGTTCGGCGACTGCGCCGGGAAATACGCCTGCCGCACCAGGAACGTCGCGCCGTCGTAGTCGGTGTCGAGGAACCACGCCGCCACATCGTCCGCGCTGGACGCCTCGAATTCGCCGGTGTTCGGGTCGTACACGTCCACGCCCTTAACCTCCACCGTGTAGCCCTCCGGCCCCGGCGCGCTCAGCGCCACGTCCGGCTTGCCGAACACGCTGAACACCTGGCTGGCCTTCGAGGTCTTTAAGAGGTTGCCCATGAGCAGGTCGGCGTTGATCGCCACGCCCAGCACCGGCGGGCGCAGCGTCGCCTTTTGCAGCAGCGCATGCGCGGGCGCGTCGAACGTGAAGGCGCACGCAACCAGCGCGCTGTACGCGCCGCGCGCCTCGTCGAGCGCGTTCTGAATCTCGCCGCTCGTCAGCGGCCCATACTGCGGCCCGAAGATCACCGCCGCCGTCACGGTCTTGCCCGCCTCCTCGTAATCGGCTTCGGCATGCAGGTGCGCGCTGCCCACCAGCGGCACCACCCGCGCCACCGGCACATGCTGCCCGCGCACCGTCAGCCCGCTCCGCCGCAACTGCTCGATCATCTGCTCAAGGTACGTTCCGGCATCACCGCTTCCCCTCGCCTCGTGGGAGCGGGGATTGAGGGGTGAGGGATTGTCCGGATCGAGCGTCGGCGGCTGCACCGCCTCGACCGTGAACGGCCCGGCCACCCGCACCGCTGAGCGGTCAACCTCCGGCTGGTCGTACAGCGTTTCGGTGTCGGGCGTTTCGTTCTGCGCGATGCTCTTGAGCGTGACGTGCGGCACAGTCTTGTACATGAACGCGCCGCGCACGCCCTGCTCCGGGTGCGCCAGCTTGTACATGGGGAAGGTCGCGGTCATCAGCCGCTGCCGGGCCAGCGCCAGCGCCACCCGCGAGGTGTCGCAGGTGATCCAGCGCCGCCCCCACTGCTCGGCGACGTAGGCCGTGGTGCCGCTGCCGCAGGTTGGGTCGAACACCAGGTCGCCGGGGTCGGTAGTCATGAAGATGCAACGCTCGATAGCTGTAGGTGCTGTTTGAACTACGTATAGCTTTCTCGGCACGTCGCACCTCCGTATCAGTCCAAACGTTAGTATAGCTGGATCACCGGATAATCATCATGGAAACAGAACATAGCGTAAATTATTGCCAGCATAGCATGCAACCGACGGCAATGCGAGCTTATCCATACCCTCTCGGTAGTCTTCCAACTGCCTCCCTGAAGTGGCTCGAATGCCTTGCCCTCATACTCGAATGGACAAATGCGCTGTTGCGTATATTCGCTGAGAGACGAGATTGTCAGTAGCGATAGACTCTAGACCTCTCAGGCAGTTCAGGATCGACCCGCTCGTCACTGGTCATTTTGCGTCGGAGCCATCCGTCGAGCTGGACCGAATGTATCGAAGCTCCTCATCGCCTGACTTCTTTTCTCGTAAATAACTGACGGATATTTCACCTGTCTTGATCCTTTGCGTACCAAACTATGTAATCCGCAATTGATGAGAGTAACGTCAGACCGTAAAGGAACCTGTTGTCTTCGAAACGTGCAATCATCTTACAGAAATTCTCCGCCCCAAACACCTCATCCATCAACGCCCGCACGCGATGCACATTCTCATCGCTGATCTGCACAAAGATGCTGCCGCTCTCGGTCAGCATCTCGCGCATCAGCAGCAGCCGGTCGCGCAGGTACGTCAGGTACGAGTGGATGCCCAGTTCCCATGTGTCGCGGAAGGCGCGGATCTGCTCCGGCTCGCGCGTCAGGCTCTTCGTCGTCGCCGTCCCTCACGTCGCGCTTGTTGGTGAACGGCTGGAAGTTCGAGCCGTATTTGATGCCGTAGGGCGGGTCGAAGTAGATGCACTGCACCTTGCCCGCCATGCCGTTCGCGCTCCAGCAGGCTGTTCATCACCAGCAGCGAATCGCCCAGCACCATGCGGTTGGCCCACGGCTGCTCGTGCTGGTAAAACTCGACCGCCTGGTTCAAATCGAACTCCGGGTCGGCGAACATATCGCGCTGCACCGGCCCGCTGCGCAGCGCATCCACCATGCCCGCGCTGGCGCGACGCGCTCGTGGATATGCAGCGGCACCGTCTCGACATCGAACGACACGTGCTCGGCCTTGCCGGCCCACATCAGTTGCGGGTCGAGCCGTGGGTCGTAGCTAGTAGCGCTTGCGTCCAGTCGGCACCGGGTTCATATCGGCGATCCCGGCCGGTGGGTTATTCAATCGGGTCGCATCGTGGCGGTAATCAGTGGCAGGAAACAGCCGTGTTCTTGCGCGGTGGCATCAATGACCTCAGGGACAACCGCGCCGCATGGAACCCCTTGACTGTCGCGAGGAAGGGTACTGCAATGGGCGCACAACGAAAAACCATGTGCAAAGCCTACTTGTGTTGCGTCTCGACCTCACCCCCGGCCCTAGCGTAACGTCAAAGTCGAAAAGGTAGCATCCTGAGTAGGCCGCAGGCCGTATCGAAGGGTGCGGGCTTGGCTCGTTCGCCCCTGCGCTACGCGCTTCGCCCTTCGACAAGCTCAGGACGAACGCTACTCAGGATGCTCACTCGCCTGACTTTGAGGCCGCCTCACCCCCGGCCCCGCTCCACTGGGAGCGGGGTGGCGCGGCAGCGCCGGGGTGAGGGGACAACAGCAGGTTTTGCACTGATTCGATGATAGCAACTATTCGTATGTAGCGCAACCCCGCATCATGACCGAAAGTCTGATCAATTTTGTCATCTGCGTGAAGAACGGGGTAAGATCGTAGAGGCGAATCGGCTCTCATCCTCGATCCCTCTCTCACTGGGAGCGGGGCCGGGGTGAGGGAATGGCTAACCCGCTGAAACACTCGATTTGGGAGTTACGCTGTCATGAACATTGAAAAATATTGGGTATGGCTTGTAGGGGCGAAGCACTGCTTCGCCCTGGGCGCGGCATGCCGCGCCCCTACGGATGCACTCGATTAATTCGTAAAGATTCATAACAGCGTAATGCTCAGTCATGATGCAGCCTTCGGAAGGCTCAGGACCGACTCCGTGAAGCATCTCACTGTGTGTTTGTTGAGATGGTTCCCTCCGACGGCTTCGACAAGCGCACCGCAGGCACGCTCAGGACAGACGCTCCGCTCACCATGACAATGCACCAACGGCGTAGCTCCTGTTTTTCTCTAGGTCGGCAGGTCTGCATCAACCACTTCCTCGTTCGGCACTCCCAGCGAGGCATGCGCATGAACGACCTTCCATCTGCCATCTTCCTGGTGGAACACACAGGTCATGCGAAACGGCGCCTCGCCGTTCGGCAGCTGCATGCGCGGCTGATCCGCGACCCAGCCGACGCTGCCCTCCTGATAGGCTTGCGGGTCGCCGGCAACCATCGGCATGCCGCCGCCCATCACCTCCATCTGGCCCTTCCAGATTTGAACAATAGTGTCGTAGCCGCTCCACCATTCCGTCGGATCGGTGCCGATCGCGATCGTGCCTGCCTGGCGCGAGAAAGATTGCTCAATAAAGCCCGTATCTCCCGCCGCAGTAGCTTCACATAACCGAACGTACAGATCTCTGAGTTCAGGTGACTGCTGCATGGCCGTTTCTCCTTGCTGGTTGCTTGTAAAGAACTATGCTGGCTTCCAATGAGCACGTTGCATAGCGCATGTACTTTGCCGGGCATGGTTGTGTTGTACGGTTTAGCAGATTAACGTCAAGTGCGGATACATCTCATGGTGTTGCTCCTTTCTCAGATAGGGGGGTGAGTAAAAGGAGAAGTGGAACGAGTAGGTGAGTGCAGGCAGCAGGAACATTGTTCATGCTGATTATATATCCCACGTCAAGCACATTTCAACTCGTCGCGCAGTTACTATCAGCAACATGTAACGTTTCATGGTTGGCGCATGCCCTCATCCCCGTCGCTACGCGACCCCTCTCTCAATGTTGAGAGAAGGGCCGGAAGTGAGAGTGAAGCAGCATGCGCCATGCTCTTGCTGGAAGATCACAGGTCATGTGTGGTGAGGCGCGCAGTACGTTTCAACTGTGGCGATGAGGGTATCAAGGTCGATCGGCTTCTGTACGAGGCTTATGGACTGCTGCATATCAATTTTTCGCTCCAGTTGATACCCCGCCGAAATGATAATGACGGGCAACTGCCCCAGGCCAGGATCCTGCTGGATGGTCTCCAAAAACTGCCAGCCGTCCATCAGAGGCATCCGTACATCAAGCAAGATGACCCGTGGCAACATGTCTGCGGTACGAAGGAGCTTCAGGGCTTCGAGACCGTTCATGGCGCACAAAACCTGATAGCCCTCGTCTTCCAGAACTTCGGCCAGCATCTGCCGAACGATGCTATCATCCTCAACAACCAGCAGCGTGTCCATAGTTCCTCCGTTTACCGATAGCGCCACGATCGTGTAGTCCTGTCTGCCCCTCGTTCAGAACGTCTTTTGTATACCCACTGAGATAGCAAAAGTCAGTCCAGCAGAACTGTTTCAAAAAGGACTGTGTTGGGCATACGCCCGGACGCTTGTACGTCACGGCGTGAAAAGTGTCTACGCCGCGTTCGGCCCAACCGACTCATAGTCGGCAATGATTGTCTCGATCAGTTGGTTTCGTTGCGCATCCACATTCTGAACGTCGGGGTGGCTCAGATACCATGCGGCGATCTCGGCAGCTCCCTGATGAAAAGGAATAGTCGCCACATACTCCGGCACCAGGCGTTTAATCTTGGAATTGTCGAACACCATGCTATGCGCTTTATCCCCGAGCAGGCCCGCGCCCCACGCTGCGTCATAGGACGCAATGACCTCGGAAGGAATATGGACGATATTGGCCTGGACGCCCAGCGCATTGGCAAGAATTTCAGCGATCTGGTTCCACGTCAGCACCTCATCACTGGTGATGTGGATCGCTTCGCCCAGCGCATGCGGATTGCCCAATAACCCGACAAACCCTTTGGCAAAATCGCGGTGATGGGTCAACGTCCATAACGACGTTCCATCACCATGCACAATCACTTTTTTCCCCGCCCGCATCCGGTCGAGGACCGTGTATTTTCCGTCCATCGGCACCGAGGTTGCGTCATAGGTGTGGGACGGTCGCACAATTGTTACGGGAAAATCCTCCTCACGATAGGCGCGCATCAAGCGCTCCTCGCACGCGATTTTAGCCCGTGAATAGGCCCAATATGGATTGCGCAACGGTGTCGATTCGGTGGTCGGCCAGTTGACCGGCGGCGTTTGATAGGCCGAAGCCGAACTGATGAAGATGTACTGCTTGGTGCGACCACGAAACAGGTCCAAATCAGTCTCGATATGCTCGGGCGTGAAGGCCACAAAATCCACCACAACGTCGAAGGCTTTATCCTTCAATATCTGAGCCGTGGCATCTTTGTCGCGAATATCGCCCTGCAAGACCGGCACGTTCGCGGGGATCGGGCGCGTCCCGTGACCGCGATTGAGCAGCGTCAAGTCTATTCCACGCGCGGCTGCCAGTTCAACGCATGCCGAACTAATGATGCCAGTACCACCGATAAAGAGAACTTTCACTATATCCTCCAATTCAAGAGCGAATTTCCGTCTTCATAGTCAATGAATACGAGCTTGAATGCTGCCGTTTTGGGCGTGGGTGCGATGAAACGATTCATTTCGGATTATAGCATACAGGGTGCAGGCGTTTGTGATAGGGTTATTGCCCTCTATACAGCCTTTCTGCTGCATGATACAATGGCTATATCTTTTAAAACAGGCACTGCTATGGAAGCCGAACACCAAGAGAAAGCTATTGACGCTGTTCGCGATTGGTGCAAGTGGTTGATCGGGCTGAACTTTTCGGCCGCAACCGGCTGCGTCATCGTTATCGAGCGTGGCGTCGGGCCTGTGCTCCAGCCCTTCTTGTTCGTGGCTATCCTCCTGTTCGTCCTCTCCGTCCTAGCGGCCGCGCTCGTCATGGGCGCGCTAGCTGCGCTTCTCCAACGGCTCCCACTCCATGACAAATCCGGCTCCCTGCAAAATATCTTCATGCACCACATCTGGCGTTGGGTATCGGTTGGATTGCTCGTCAAACTCCAGTTCGGCTTTTTTGCCTTTGGCGTCCTTTTCTTTCTCATCTGGGTTGCGCTCAAGCCTCCGGCCTAGCGGCGTGCTCGCAATCTGCGTCTTTCAGCGAGTAGATAAGACTGCCTCAGGCCACAAACCTGCTGCCAAAAATGAATCCAATCAGCACGGCCGCAATAATGACGAACACCGCGATGTCAGCCATCCCAAACCCGGATGCGGTGGGCACTTCGTCGTCGTCTGGCAGATCTGCCACGAAAATCTCGTCCTCCGGTTGTTGCGTGAGCGCTGACACAATCATCATGACACTGATGATCAGAAACGCCGTCAATGCCAGGAAGGGGATGTTGATAAACCCGAACCAGTTCAAGTAATCGACCGTGCAGGACACGCCGGCCTTGCATTCTGGCGGCGGAAAGATGTTGGTCTTGATCAGCAAATAGTGGTACAGCGATATGAGCCCGCCGAACAGCGAAAGCGGCAGCACATACAGGTACAGCCCGCGATCCCGGCGCAAAATGCCGATCGCGAGAATGAATGCCAGCGGGTACATGAAGATGCGCTGATACCAGCACAGTTCGCATGGCAGCCAACCCAGCACTTCACTGAAAAACAGGCTGCCACCCATGGCAATCCAGGCGGCCAGCAAGGCAACGTGGTTGCTCACTGCGCCAAGCGCGGCGAGCAGACCGCCGGGCTGCGCGGCAGACGACTCCGAGGATTCGGCGGGAGAGGCAGAGTTAAACGCTTTTTGCATCTGTGGAACTCCTTGTGATGCGCATGTGGTGTGCTATACTGGCCAACAAATGAGTTGAAAACCCAAAACAATTATACATCTGATTTTTGCCACCGAGAGCACAGAGTTCACAGAGGGAGAAAATCCACAATCCCGCTGTGTTCTCTGTGGCTAAACATAACCTGTTCATAGTATATTCACACTATTGACCATGAAACGCGCGCCATCTATGAACCATGCTAACACGCGAGCGCGCCAGTTGGCGCTCGGCTTCATCGTTTTGCTGCTGCTCGTTGGTATTGCCGTTTGGTCGCTTCGCAGCCGGGCGCAAACTCGCATCGGCGGCATCACCGCTGCCGACCCGACGAATCAGCAATTGGTCAGCCTCGGCCAGCAACTCTATGATACGCGCTGCGCAAGTTGTCATGGCGGCAATCTGGAAGGCGAACCGAACTGGCAGCAGCCGCAGGCCAATGGCACGCTGCCAGCGCCGCCGCTCGGTGCGACCGGGCCGAGCAGGCAGCGCACTGACCAACAACTCTTTGCTATTATCGCAAACGGCGGGCAAGCGACCGCGCCAGCGGGAACAGTGAGCGGCATGCCAGCGTTCAGCGGCAGCTTGAGCGATGAGCAGAATCTGGGCGATTGTGTCGTACATCAAAAGCACATGGCCGTCGTCTGCACAGCCATGACCGCAGCCATTTGGCACCCTTCCATACGCGCTGTTCCCTTCGTCATGCCCCTCGACAAGCGCATGAGAGTTTCAGGGCAGGCGCTACTCAGGATGCGGTCATTCGGCATCCTGAGTAGGCCGGTGGCCATATCGAAGGACGGGTTATTCGGCTAAACGTTTACTGTTCGCGCGAGGGGCGCGGCAGCGTCCGAAATGGGACAACGCGCGGCCATGCGTTACGGGCAAATGCGAGCGTCGCGGCAACGTATAGCAGGCCCGCAACCGCATTCAGCCACACGATGTCATCATTTTCTATTATCCAGATCAGACTACGGAGCACCGCCGCGACAACTCCTGCATTCAAAAGTATGAAGCAGGCCCACACGAACCGCTCATCGCCGCGCGATCCTTGCGCATCCAGGCGTGGCAAAATCCAAAAGGCCACGCCACAGGCGAGCTGCGCCGTCCATCCAACCAGCAGCACATGAATGTGCAGATCGCGCAGCGCCCACAGACTCGCGAGCAACGGCACGCCTTTGTTTGCCAGCAGCAGCCCGCCAGCAGTGGAGCCAAGCCCGAGCCACAGCAGTGCCGTGCGAATCATGAATTGACTAAGTCGCGGCATGTTTCACCCGCTTACCTCTTCGCCCGCTCGCCGCCACGCCCTTTGACGCGCGGCCAGATTGCGACAACGAAGATCCACATGGAGGCCGCTTGCAGCACGCCGGATACGGCCAGCGCCCAACCCGACCATGGTGCTGGCTGCCAGGGCATGCAGCGGTTCGGCCACGACGCGCAGCAGCAATCCGCTGTTCAGCAGCGCATAGGTCGCCCAGCCGAGCCGTTCATCGCCACGCGGCTGCTCGCGGGAAAACGGTGGAAACATCCACAGCGCCACACCACAGATCAACTGTGTCGTCCAGCCGACCATGAGCAAATGGTAGAACACCGGCAGCAGCGCGCCGATTCTGCTGTCGAGCGCCAGCCCCTGATTCACAAGCACAAGCCCGCCAACCAGAAAAGCGGCGACTAGGTAGGCTAGCGCGGTGCGGATAAAGATACGGGCTTGTGGATACATGCTTCTGTTCGCTTTGCGGCTCGTACCGCCCAGATCATCATTCCCAAGAATAGCACAATTGTTACCGCATTCAGCATGCCACCCCAGCGCCGCATGATCACAACGCCTGTCAGGTCACCGGCGATCCGCAGCAGCAGCGATGCGTGGAGCAGCGCCAGATGGCCGTAGAAGCCGCGCGTGAAGCGTACCTGCACTCCCAACACAGCCGGAATAATAACCGGCGCATGGCCGAAAATCATGGCGAGAACAAATCCCACAAAGACGGTGTGAAGCATCGCGTCATAGAGCGGCCCGGCGGGCACAGCGCCAACCACCATGCCGATGATTCCGCTCATGCCGAGCCAGATGTACCCGGATAGCAGACACACGGCAATGTAGCGGGTCAGCCCTGTTTTACGGATGGTGCGCCGCGCAATATCATAGCGCAACAACCAGCATGCCAGACCGATCAGCGCCGCGCCCAGGATGCGTACGCCAGTATCAGCAAAAAGCGTGGTGATGACCAGCCCACTAAGTAACAACGCAACAAGCAGGATAAACAGTTCTTCAACCCGATCTGGCAAGCGGCGCAACCGGCCTAATTCGAGCCGCTCGCCTGCAATCGTTAGCACCAGGAAGCCCAGCCACCAGTACACAACGGTGAAAATTTCCCAGCCGCTGAGCCACAGCACATTGCCGATTAACAGCGCCACTGCGCCAATCGTCATGACTATAATATACGGCACTGGCTGGAGCCGCAGCAACGTGGCAAAGATTGCGACAAGTGTGAGCGCGCCGAGTGTCAGCAAGAGCGGGCCGGGCCAACCAGGCACGCCAACGACGAGCAGCAGCCCGCCCAGACCATGCAGCAACGGCGCAGCATAGGCCCAACGTCGCCCGAGTGCCACGGCGCGCTCCAGGCTGATGACCGTGCCGAGCACGCCCGCGACCATGAGCGGGCCGTGGACACCAGCGAGTGATGATTGAAGTGCCGGCATGTGCCAGCCGATGCGCTCCAATCCGGCCCAGCCGCCAGCCAGCAGCGCCAGCAGTGCCAGCGCCATAAGTGGCGCGCGGATGAGCTTGAACTGCTCCATAATTGTGTCTCCTCCTGGACAAGGAAACAAGGTGACAGGGAGGCAGAAGTTGCTCCCTGTCACCTTGTTTCCCTATTTCCCTGTCACCTTCATCTCAATTCTTCGGGTCGCCATCACCGGACTTGAACAACCCCAACGCGCCGCGACTGGCATTATTGAACGCGTGCGTTACTATTGGGTACATGCCATCCTCCGCCGTCTGGAATTCGATGATCGCGCCCTGTGCCGGAGACAGATCCACTGCCTGTGAGCCGTAATGACCAGGGTTATTCGGCGTCAGTTGCACGCCCTCCTTGATCACTGTGTCGAAGATCGTGCCGACGATGTGGAACGAACTGTCAACATTTGGCCCGGCGTTCAAGACGAACAACCGCACCCGCTCACCCGTACCGATCTGGATCGGATTGTCTTTGTATTGGTTGGCCACACCGTTGAAGACCACGAAGTCAGGGGCTGGCGCGCCGACATTGGCCTTCTCCAGATTCGTCACCTCGCCTTGCGGACCAAGGTACCACTCGCTTTGGACGAACGCGAATTCTTTGTCAACCTTTGGCAGACCTTCCTTCGGCTCGACGATGACCATGCCGTACATGCCATTCATGATGTGAAAGAGCGTTGGCGACGTGCCGCAGTGATACATCCAGACGCCCGCGTAATCGGCCTTCCATTCGTACAGCAACTCCTCGCCGGGCTTGATCGAGCGCATCTCATCGTTCGGTGCCACCTGGCTGGCATGGAAGTCAATCGAGTGCTGCATCGTGCTGTTGGCCGGATTCTTCAGATGAATGCGAACGGTGTCGCCAATCTTGACACGGATGACTGGGCCAGGCACCGTGCCGTTGAACGTCCAGACCTTCTGCACGTAACCATCGGCAACCGTCATCAACTTTTCTTCGGTCACGAGATTAATATCGTGAACTGTGCCTTCCAGCAACTGCGGCGCAGCCGGATCATGCACCTGGTACTTCGGCGCGTTCGGGTCGGCCTTCACCTCGCTTGACGTCGCCGGGCCGCCATGGTTTTCCATCTGATCAGTGGCCGCGGCACCCTTGACGCTGATTACACCGCGCATGCCGGCTGCGGCATGGCCTGCAAACGAGCAGACGTACTTCAACCCTTGCTCCGGGACATTTATTTCGCCCGTCACAGTCTGGCCAGAGTGGGCCAGCAGGCGTGTGCCGGGTACGATCCAGTCGTGATCCTGCGCGCCGTCGTTTACGAATTTCACTGTGTAGCGGCCGGGTTTGTCAACTTGTAAGGTTGTCGGCTGGAAGCCAATATCAAAGGCATGGACTTCCAGCGTCCCGAGAATCGGCCCGCTAGCCGCCGCGTCAGTCGGTGCGGAGGCCGCGTTGGTCGGCGCGGCGACAGGTGCCGTCGGTGAGCTCGCGCAGGCTGCCAGGATGAGCAGCAGCGCAAAGAGACCGATGATGGGAATAGGTTTGAAGGGTCGATACGATTGCATGGGTGTACTCCTTTGGGTATAAAACTTCAATGACTACGTTTTGCGTGCATAGATTTAACGCGCATCAAGATGACCTTGTACTCAACTCATGTGATTCAAAGATAATCGTGAAGGGCCGTCCGATTGCGCCCGTTGGGCAGTAGGTTTCACATATCTCACAAAAGGTGCATGCCCGCGGGCGCACGATGGTCGCATGCCCGTCGATAACTTCCACTGCTGAGGTGGGACAGCGTTCCACACAGATGCCACATCCAGTGCAACGCTCCTGGTCGATTTGTGGCAGTGTCCATTCTGATGTGCTCGCACTCATGTGTGTATTTCCTTTCTCTGCTTGGCATCATCATACGCCAATGCTTTGCAGGCCGAAGTGACTTTTGTCACACGTGGCGTTGTGTTGCGAAATCTTCACTGTAGGTTGTGATCACAACCGAACGTATCGTGTGGAGTGTACGAGCGCTCTCGTTTCGGCTACAATAATGGCTATGGAAACACGTACCGATATTCTTCAGCGGGTGAGTTTTTGTGGAGAGCTCCCTGCGCCAGTGATTGACTCACTGGCGCGAATCGCTGTGCCACGCGAGCACCATGCAGGGAGCATGATTCAGATCGAAGGTGAACCGGCAGATGCCATGTATGTTGTGGCACGCGGGCGGGTCAAAATTGCACGCATCTCACAACAAGGGCGCGAGCAGGTGCTTAACGTGATTGGGCCGGGAGGTCACTTCAACACGGTTCCAATCTTTGATGGTGGCCCATGCCCGGCCAACGCCGAGGCGTTAACTCATGTGGCGCTGCTGGCGCTGCCGCGTGATCCGCTGCTGCGCGTAGCCGAGCAACATGCAGCGTTGGCGCTGGCGTTGCTGCGCGAATTCACCGGGCGGCTGCGGCACCTCGTGAACCTCGTGGACGAGCTGTCGCTGCATACTGTGCAGGGGCGGCTGGCCGGGCTGCTGCTGGCTCAGGCTGAGGCAGCCGAGCGCGGCGAGGCCGTGCCGCCGCTCACGCAGGCTGAGATGGCCGCGCGGCTGGGAACGGTGCGCGAGATGGTGGCGCGCACGCTCAAGAGCTTTGAGGCGTTAGGATTGATTAGTCTTGAGCGCGGCGTTATCACCATTCGTGATCGGGCGGGTTTAGCGGAGATGCATGAGGATTAGGACGCAACGCTTTCCTGAAGGCAGCCATGATTACACATCGGCTGGTGCAGGCATGCGTGCGGCGAGATAATGCTGAAGTGGCGTATCGTCCCAGATTTGGGCTTCGATGTATCGCTCAGGGCCAAACTGCCCATCCGGGTTCCAGTCCTGCGGCATGCCGTACTGCTGAATCACACCAGGTAATTCTGCAAGCGTATAGACCTGCCCGCGATAAGGATGCCCATCTTGTAGGCGTAACGCCGGAAAGGTATCGCCATACGTAAAGCTAATAACATTCGGCGTAAACATGGTGATTGGGATGCTGAGTTCGCAGCCCTGGACATACCATTCACGCAGCCATGAGCACGCGCCAACTGTCATGTAGTGCGGCCATGCGCGGCGCGGGCGCCCTCCCTTGGCTTCGAACAAGCTGCGAACGCGCTGCTCCAGGTCGCGGCGAATCGTAAGATAATCTGGCGCGCGCTTGCTGGCAAAGGTCTGGCCCGCATGACGAATGGCCGCGAGGATGCGCTCTGCTTCTGCAAGCGGGAGATCTGAAAGGTTGACAAACGGGCCACGGCTACAATCGTAGTAGTGATAAAGCTGGAGCGATTGGAGCAGCGCCTCCACGGCCATGGCGTTCTCTACCTTGCTGTTGCGCGCATGCTGACGCTAGTAGCCCGCCATAGGACAGGCGGCGGGGAAGCAATTTAGGCGCGATCTGAGACCGGTGTAACTCACGCCTCACGAGCACAATGGGCACAGCAGTAGAACGTATCGTTTGCTTCAATGCCATGGCCAAGGATCTTGCAGCCGCAATGATCACAGATCGGTGCCAGTTTGTGGATGGCGCACTCAAAACTGTCAAACACATGGCGCTGACCGTCCGTAATAACCTCGAAGGCGAGATAGTAGTCGTTCCCGCAGGCTTCACACGTAGCCATATGTGTCCTTCTTCCGCGTAGATTGAGGGATCGGTCCGCCACATAGGAACATGCAGCACATAATACGCCATCACGTCTGAACGATGGCGTAAAACCGATCGCATCGCCAACCCCTGTACCGGAGAGTCACCATGAGGCATCGCGCCCTAACGCGCTCGGCGACAAGCAACAGGCCGACTAGCGATGCAAAGATTAGCATTGCGGCAACCTGGCACAGCCCGCCAGCAACGGCCATGATTCGTGCATCCTGCATCTGGAGTGTCAGGCCAAGCCAGCCGAGGGCCGCCAGCGCCATCCCGCCAATCGCCAACCACGCTTGCATGGCGGCAAGGCGCTGCGCGCGCAGCGGGCGTCCGGTGAAGCGCGACAGTATGTGGTACATCACGCCCGCAATCGTCAGCATCACCCATCCCATGGCGGCCAGATGTTCCGTCGCCAGCACCCATTCGCCATGCAGCCAGCCGCCATACGCGCCGAAAAGCAACATCAGCGCGAGACGGCAATGACTTGTCTGGCAGAATAACTGTCGCCCCAAATGGCGATTTGGGTTGCATCGATCCCGGGTACGTCTCCGTGAATGTGATGGCATCGCGATAGCCGCGCAGTTGCACCCAGGGATTGATATGCTGGCGCGGCTCGCCACCACTCAGGCCGAAACTGCGGTGGTCATAGAAGCAGGACAGCAAACCCGGCAGCATAGAACACCTCGGCATAACGGTCGGCGACCATGGCGATCGTCGCTGAGATGCCGTGCGCCATCACAACGGCAGGCAGCGGACGGGCGGCATGTTCTTGGACATACAACCGTCCTCGCAATAGAGCACCCTCTGATGGAAACGCAACGATGCGAAACATCACCACTCCTCTCAACACCCGGCTAAGGCTCGGGGAGTACCGCGTCGCCTTGTTCGACAGAGCCCGTCACGCTAATCCTGTATACAGCGCGTTTGCCATCTGCGTCCGATGTGAAGTAGGCATACCGCATTGCATGGTCGATTATTGGATGCGGGTGTTCGTCCTGGGATTTCCAACTCGACGAGCTTCTGCACAACGGGGACCAACGCGCTGTGCCGTTTTCCCAATTCACATCGATGCGTGAAATCCAATCCCCTCCCGATCTGTCCTCGTCACCATCTTCTTCATAGTACCCATCTGAAATAAGCACACCTGGGCTGCCCACCGTGAAATGCCCATAGCGCTTGTAGTCAGCTGGCAGGGCAATCTCCGTCATGCCAGTTCCATCGGGTTTCACCCGGCCGATATATGCAGGGCCGCCTGCGAACGCACCGTGATAGATGATCGCAGTCCCGTCCCGTTCCCACATTTCGTGGCAGGTCCAATCCTTCCGAGAGCGGCCTTCGCCCTCCGTTCGTAAGCGACGGTGCTCGGTCCCATCGAAAAGCCACATACGACGAATGCCGCAGTCGGAGGGCCACTCGTGATTGTAGAGGATGTGAGTGCTGTTCGTGGGGGAGAATTGAACATGAGTTATCCAGCAGTTCTCGACTTGCTCGCAGATGATTTCTTTGCCAGTATCGGTGTCAAAGATCCGTAGGTAGGACGACAATCCTTCGGAGCGTACTCTGGTGTCAATATTATATGTGGGCTGACCTTGTAGCTGACTGTCTCCATCCAGAGCATGCGCATCTGTTGTAGGCACGCAAAGGAGTTTCCCGTCGGCTGAGACATGCGTGAATGCGGTCATTTGCCCATCGGGATAGTGCGCAAGCGTTCTCGCGTTGCCGTCGGCGTCGACTTTACGAATGTCCCTGCCTTGAATATAGTAGAGCGTTCCGCTCTGTGGGTGAAGGCTGACGCTTGCCTTCCCAAATCCTCGATAAGGCGTTCCGTCAAAATAGACATAGGATTTCAGAAAACCCTCGTCGTTATTCGTCAATTGGGTCTCACAACCAGAGGCAAGATTCCGAATGAAGAGGTTGGGATGCCCTGTTCGGTCGCTCATGAAGACCATGCGCATGCCATCGCTCAACAGGCTGGATGAAGTGAAATAGAGAAGTTGTTCATTGGCATCCCTATGCTGTGTAACGCGTTCTGGTTTCATGTGACTGGTCCTGTCCCTCTCTTCGAATCTCCGGACACCACTCTGTGCCGCGATTGTAGCACACGACGATTTGTTCTGCGGACATCACCGACGCATCGCTCGCACGTCACGCAAAGATAAGCATTACAGCCGAACATGAAATGAGTGGGCGTGGCCGGTCCTGGCGTTATAGTGAGCGCTCGAACTCCTCCAGGGTTTCGAATTCGCACAAGCTCACGGACTGCGCTCGCAGCCACTGTCGCGCCTTTTCATCGAGCAGCTTGGCTTGTTCGGCCACCGCGGGTAAGTCTCCCGAAGTAGCCCACATGAGATCGGGAAAGCCAAGCTGCCGGTAGCGAGACGCAAACTCGCTGTAGAGATTGAAGTCTGAGTGGCCGGCACCACTCTGTAATTGGTTGAGCATGCGGCTGAGATCCACCTGCGCGAACCAGGCAGCGGCACTCGCAGCGACTTGCTGTTGCCGTTCGCAAGCCGCAAGCACCTTGCCAATCCCGTCCTTAATCTCTGGGTAGCTCTGCTCAAATACATCGCGCGCCGTGTGTTGGGATGGCAATGATTGTTGAAGTTCGCGCAGAATTCGGCGCGTGCCCAGCGCGAGTTCTTCAGCAGCGTTGGCGATCATGGCCGGGTCGTCCGAGGTGCTGATGATGACAATCAGCTCCTCTACATTCTCCGGCCTGGATTGTAGCCGGGGGATTTGTTCGATAATGTTGGCCCAACCGCGATCGAACAACGTCTGGTTTGCCAGGGCGAGGCACTCCCATACGGACAGAATAAGCTTCCAGCCGGCATGCCTGACATCGGCAATGTCATCGGCGGCGACGGCCAAGCGCACGTTGCCCAGGTGAACCAGAACACGCTCGAATGCATCAAGGGCACGTTGGATCATCTGTGGGCGCGCTTCAGGCTGTTGCATATCCACTGACATGTTGCTTGAGTGCAGCGAATTGAGCTGCTTGCTCTTCCGTGCGGGTAAAGAGCAGCTTCGCGTGATGGACAATGGCCGGAGCGAGCGACCAGCCCCGGTTCCGTCCGATAGCAAAATCCTGCATAGTATTCCAGCGAATTCCCCAGAAATCGAACAGAACGCCTTCGACGAGAAACGTGCGGCCCACAGGAGGGTTTTTCCCATCAGCCGGGATATAGAAAATATCCAGATCGGATGTTGCTCGCGCTACTCCCTGCGCATAGGAGCCGTAGTATCCGATGACATCGACTTCCTCTCCATAGGTTTCGATAGCATGAGAGACAAGCAGATCCGCAACCCTGAACACATCAAGGGCACGGCCTGTCTCACGATCCCTTCGCTCTTCTCTGTTGTTCATTGGTTTCCTTCGATTAGTACCGGTGCTTCTGGCTATTACTCAAGTGTACGTGGGGACCAGCGCCTACCGATGGCTCGTACTATCCCGAACAAGATGCGTCAATCCATGCCGGAGGCCGAAACACGGGACGAGGTCGCGAGCCGTGCCCCAGCGCGTATGCGGAGGCAGCAAGCCACTTGCCGTCGATCCGCACTGCGCGATGCACATGAGAACAAGTCAGGTCGTGCATGCCATAGGACGCATCTATACAGGTGATCATGTGGAGCCGACATGGTGCATGGTAATCCAGATAAGCGACCAGAGAATTGAGGAATAGTGACGGCACGTGATGATGCCGCAACGCACAATAAGCGGAAAGAACCTCAGCAGATTCACGCCCTCGTGGGCAGAATGGCGGCTAGCGCGGGCTGCTGTTCGACGCAGCCGCGATCGCGACGATATTCCCTGGCGCAAACAGGTCGATAAACGCGCGCACAGATTTGCTGCGCGCTTGCTCGCTGAGATCGGGCGAGAAAAAGACATCCTCGGCATACGCCCCCATCTCCTGCACGGCCCATGCATAGCGGTAGTAAGCCAGCGCCCGGCGGTCAATCGCCACATCGCCATAGCCCTGCAAAAAGCAGGCCGTTTCGTGTGAACTGACCAAATCGCGCCCAATGCCCCCGATGACGAACATCAGGTCGCGCTCTTTCGGTGCTAAAATTACTTCATCCCAATCCACAATCCACATGTGCTGCGCTGTGTCGAGCAGCACATTCCATGTGTGCAGATCGGCATGGCACAGCACTTGCGGAAGGGCCGCCTGGCGTACCTGGTCGGCCAGCGCGTCGGCACGGTCGATCAGCATGCGTATGTCGTCCTGCCGCGCCTGCCAAAACGCACTTAATTCACGCTGCATGGGGTCAGTAACGTCATGGTTGGTGAGCACTGATTCGAGGTCGGTTAACACATGGCGTCGCCAGGGAATAAACGTTTCGTGCCGGACGATCTGCTGCAGATCAGGCGGCAGGTGACTCGCGTGAACCTGCTGAAGTGTTGCGCCAAGCGCACGCCAATGCTGAGGAGATAGCCCCGCCTCCGTAGCGGTGCGCGCGTCGAGGAAGAGATATAAACTCATAACGAAATCGTTCACGCGCACCCACAAGGTGCCGGTCGTGGTCGGCAGTGGCGCGACGATGTGGGGGATGTCCTGTTCATAAAAGAAACGGGGGATGAGCAGGCTTGACGCGCTGAACCCGCCGTCCGTCCGCACTTTCAAAAAGTAGCTCTTCCCATCGCTGGTATCGACGCGGTATACAAACGATGCGGAGTCATTGCCAATCGGGAGGAAAGCCAGCGCGGTGCTGAACAGGCCATAATGGGCCTGTAACGCTGTTTGAATGCTGGTGTCCGCGAGCTTGGGTGGTTCGCGCATCAGAAGGTATGTCCCTTTCAGCAGCGACAAAAAGGCACGATCTCATGCATCGCAGGCGGTCGTGCGGCAGGCGCGCGTTGGGCTATCGCATGATGATAACCCGCATGGCCGCCGTCAGCATTGTGGTTGTCTACTGGAGCCGTTTCGCCAGACAGTTTCTTCATGTATTTTTGTGCTGCGCCAATAGGTCGAGCGTTCTGCTGTCGCGTTTTCCGTGGAAATACTTGTCAAGGACCTGACCAAACACGGAGTTTGGACTTGCTACAGCGGCAAACAATGTCATAGACGATTTCAGCTTCATGTCGTCAGGCGAACCAAAGATTTCCGAAGCTGATCGGCCCTCGATATTCAAGACTGTTTCTGCGCATTCCAATAATCTTCTCCCCAGGACAGGATGATTCAGGTAGTGGCGTGCTTCTTCTCTACTTTTGATGGCATAGCGCTTTGAAGTTGCGCTGTATCCTAATCCGTCGATTTGCGGGAATATGTACCACATCCAGTGCGTTCGCTTTTGTCCACTTCTCAATTCCGCGAGAACAGAACTGTAGACCGTGTTCTGCGCGCTGACAAAGCGATCTAAATTGAACGGATCATGACGGTTGATTATATTGCTTGCTGGTGACATGATTGCCTCCTTCTGTCTGCTCCTACCAAACCGAGAAATGGGTATCGCCGTGGAGTATTCCGACCCGCATTGTAACAGTTATGAAGACGCGGCCCGAAGTTCGAGCTTTGTGATGGGCTAAAGCGTTATAGTGACATGACACATAGGCAGCTTTGATCTAGACAAAAGTATACACCGCGAGCTGCTTTGGCTCAACCATTGAACAGCTATCTGGAGAAGCCTTTATAGTGGACATAATCGTTAGGTTGATCGGCGCAGGTCCACTCGACGGCGGCTGCGCCTCGCCGCGCGCAGCCGCCGCTCACGCAGGCCGAGATGGCAGCGCGGCTGGGCACCGTACGCGAGATGGTGGCGCGCACGTCAAGAGCTTCGAGGCGCTGGGGTTGATCAACCTTGAGCGCGGCGTGATCCCTATTCGCGATCGCCAGCGGCTGGCGGAGATGCATGAGGAGTAGGCCGCGGGGCTGATGTATGAAGATAGAGCGACAGGACGGTGTGAGGCTGGATCGGGCAGATGAACGTCTTGCGCATCAGCGGCGGCGCATAGCTCCGTCCGTTGCATGCTGTTGTTGTTCGGCCTGTACGCGACTTACGACCTGCTGCAACAGCAATTCGAACTGCGGCTTGAATGGTTCGACCTGCGCTGGAGATGGGTAAAACTCGGTCGCTCCGATGCGTCGATGCGTGTGAAAGTCTGCAACTTTACACAAACCGTTCTCTAGATGATCGAAGGTGTCTTTCAGACTCCGGCCAATGTTGGCAACCACCTGAGGAAATGTTTCGTGCCCGAACAGAGGCGGGACATAGTTCAACACAGCGCGCATCAATAGCACAGTAGCCACGAGATTACCATGCGCGAAGCACGAGTTGATCTCCCGGCACAGCCGAACGAGGTACGCGACGTCAAGCTTTAGGGACTGTACATTCGCAAGCCGCTCGATGAGTTCTGGATCGATGATCCATGCACTCCCGCCAACAGTGAGCTTACTTTCGTCCGCACGCTCAAGCGCGGCTTCAATGTCCGGCAACAATGCATCGAGTTCCCCGCGTGCCTCGTAGGCGCTGTAGATGGAATTGACATCCATGTCAATGGCGTTCAATCGCGCCGCCTCCGCGTCTGCGAGAAGCGGGGTTGCGAGACGCTGAATCTGAACGAGCACATATCGGTAGCCGGTTGTCACAGCCGTCTGCTCGTCGGGATCGTCGCTAGGCCCGCAGAAGCGAAAGGTCCGCGCGGTGTCGATCATCTCCTTGAGTCGGGCTTTCTTTGTCATGTTCATCTACCTCTTGGCCGGATAACTAGTGTATCTACAGCCATAACCAGACTACTATGCGTGTTTCCTCTGCTGTGCAAAGCAATTGTAGCACACGACAGATTTGTCATGTCGTCGCCGGAGAATCTCCCACATGAGCGAAAATACAGTGACGTCCAATACCTCACCGCGCCTTCACGCGCTCAGTGACGAGCAACGGGCCAATCAGTGACGCAAACAGCAGGATTGCGACGATTTGACACAGGCCGCCAGCGACGGCCATGATTCGTGCATACGGTATCTGGAGCGCCAGACCGAGCCAGCCGAGTGCCGCCAGCGCTACTCCGGCAATCGCCAACCATGATTGCGCATCGGCAAGGCGCTGTGAGCGCAGCGGGCGTCCGGTGAAGCGCGGCAGCATGTGGTACGCAAAGCCGTAGATCAGCAGCGTCACCCAGCCCCACAGGTTCAACTCGGCATGCAATGGGCGCAGTTGCGCGCCAATCGCCCGGTCGAGTGCGAAGCTCGCCCCCAACCCGATGCCAATCGTGAGGAACAGAAATGCAGCTTTGACGCAGCGTAACGAAAGCGTAGTCATTGCGGGCGCTCCTTGAGAATCAATGGAACTGCATCATGCCGTAAGCGCTGCGGCGGCAACGCGGGCCAGACGGTCCAGATCAATATGCCAATCGCAACGGTCATCAGCAGGCCGCCGACAGCGAAGAGCAGCGGCACACCAAACCCCAGCGCCGGAACCATGATCAGCAGCGCGCCGATGTGGCATGTCACCTGCGCGCGTGCCCAGCCGGGGCCGCGCACGCCGCGCCCATTGAAGCGCGGCAGCATATGGTACATCACACCAGCAATCGTCAACATGATCCATCCCGTGGCGGCGAGATGTTCCGCCGCCAGCACCCATTCGCCATGCAGCCAGCCGCCATACGCGCCCAACAGTAACATCAGCGCGAGCGGCAGGCACAACCCGGCGCTGCGCGTGGCCTGCGTGCCGATACGATCTACCTGTGGCTGATTGGCAATTGGCGGTATCGGCGGACGACCGGGACGTGGCACTCCGCGCCGGAAGAGCGAGACGATGTTGGCCGTGAACAGCAGCGCCGCCACAATCTGTAGCACGATGCCTGCAACTGTCAGTATGGTGACATGCGCCAGCAGCCCCGCAGTTGCAAGCAACAGCCCCGTGCCTAACGCGCCGAGATGGTACCACGCCAGTTGCTGGTTGGGGAAATCACGCGCGGCGAACACGGGCGTGGTGTGATACGTAATCGTGATAATCATGCAGGTGATCCAGCCGAACAGCGTGAGGTGTACCATTGCGCCCCACGCTACGGCCACGCCCAGCAGCGCCAGCATGTGCAGCGCCGATGCGCCAACCAGCGCGAGCAGGCTCAATCCAAGAAATGCCCGCGTGCTCGTGCTCATCGCTTGTGCTCGCTTGGCTGCTGCACAGTGGAAAGTGCCTCGAGCACTTCCTGCAGGTCGAGTCCATGCCGCTCCGCCGCGACCGCCAACGGGAGCGTGCCGCCGCAGCATGTATCGAGGCCGAACTGATGAAACACACGCAATGCTTCAGGTTGCTTCTCGACAATTTCGTTGATGGTGTCTGTCACTAAAAGAGAGATTGTTTGGGTTGTCATGTCACACTCCTTATCCTAAATGGTATGCAAGGAGTGTAGCAAATGCGACAGCGTGGCGCTGTGACATTTGTCACAACAGGAAGAAATGCCTTGCCTGCATGGGATTACACAACGTTTGCGTGAGTTGCACAGTTGCGCGCTGAACAGTATCATAGGCGCGGTATTCGTGATCTGGCACTGCCGACGAGAAGGAGCTTCCATGACCACATTTGATGTTTCCTGGGCGCGCGCCCAGTTTCCTGCGCTTGCACAAACCGTGAACGGCCAGCCCGCCGTGTTCTTCGACGGCCCCGGCGGCACGCAGGTGCCGCAGCAGGTGATTGATGCGATGAGCAATTACCTCATTCACTCCAACGCCAACTCGCATGGCGCGTTTGCTACCAGCGAGCGCACGGATGCCACGATTGCCGCCGCGCACACAGCTATGGCCGACCTGCTGGGCTGCGATCCTGACGAGGTTGTGTTTGGTCCCAACATGACCACATTAACCTTCGCCATGAGCCGCGCGATTGGGCGCGAGTTGCGGCAAGGCGACGAGATTGTCGTGACGCGGCTTGACCACGACGCCAATGTCGCGCCGTGGGTCGCGCTGGAGGCGCGCGGCGTCACGATCCGCTATGTGGATATTGACGTGGAGGACTGCACGCTCGACATGGAAGCATGCGGCAGCAGATCAACGAGCGCACCAAGCTCGTCGCGGTCGGCTATGCTTCAAATGCGGTCGGCACGATCAACGATGTCGCTGAGGCAACCCGGCTGGCGCACAGCGTCGGCGCGCTCTCGTACATCGATGCCGTTCATTACGCGCCGCACGGCCCGATTGATGTGCGAGCGCTCGATTGTGATTTCCTGGCCTGCTCACCGTACAAATTCTTTGCGCCGCACATGGGCGCGCTGTACGGCAAGCGCGAGCACATGGAGCGCTTGCGGCCCTACAAAGTACGTCCATCCGACAATGCGACGCCCGACCGCTGGGAGACCGGCACCAAGAACCATGAAGGTCTGGCTGGCGTTGCGGCGGCGATAGCGTATCTGGCTGAATTGGGGCGGCAAATGAACAATGGCGACCAGTTCGACAGCCGCCGTGAGGCGCTGTTGGCCGCTATGCATGCCATTCAGACCTATGAGCGCGGGATGGCCGAAAAGCTGATCGCGGGCTTGCTGGAGGTGCCGGGCCTGACATTTTACGGCATCACCGACCCGGCGCGCTTCGAGCAGCGCACGCCAACCGTTTCGGTTCGAATCGACGGCCATTCGCCGCGCGAGTTGTCAGAATATCTCGGCGAGTGTGGCATCTTCACATGGGACGGCAACTATTACGCGCTGAATCTCACCGAGCGGCTCGGCGTAGAAGAGAGCGGCGGCATGCTCCGAATTGGACTGGCGCATTACAACACGGAAGAAGAGATAACACGGCTGTTGGAAGCGCTGCATGAAGTATAAGGATGTGTCATGAAAATCGTTGATGTTACTACTCAAACGTTTCGTTATCGAACGCAGATCGTCCGCGACTCAGAAGGTCACAGCCATCCCGGTCCCGAACACGACGCGACCCAATCGCTGCTCAAGATCGTTACTGACGAAGGTGCCGAAGGCTATTGCTTCGGCGCAAGTCCGCAGATCATCGAGCAGATCGTGAAGCCCGCAATAGTGGGCGAGGATCCCTTTTACCGCGAACGAATCTGGCAGCGGCTCAAGGAATGGCAGCGGCTGCACATCGGTCGCCTGTCGGATAAGGTGCTGTGCTCGGTCGATCTGGCGCTGTGGGATCTGGCTGGCCGCTATCTCAACCAGCCGGTGCATAAGCTCCTGGGCGCGTCACGCGACAAAGTGCCTGCATACGCCAGCACCATGTGTGGCGACGAATTGGAGGGCGGCCTGGACACGCCCGAATCCTACGCCAACTTTGCAATACAGTGCCGTGAGCGCGGGTACACGGCCTTCAAACTACACACATGGATGCCGCCGATTGAGTGGGCGCCCGACTCGCGCAAGGATGTGGAAGCCTGCCGCGCGGTCGCTGAGGCGGTCGGCACCGACATGCGGCTCATGCTCGACTCATTTCACTACTACAGTCGCACGGATGCGCTCTACATCGGACGCGAGCTTGAGAAAATTGGCTTCTACTGGCTTGAGGAGCCGATGGACGAGTACAGCACGTCGTCATATGTCTGGCTTTCCGAGCAACTGGCTATTCCGGTTGTCGGGCCGGAAACCGCCGATGGGAAGATGCAGACGCGCGCCGAGTGGATCGTGCGCGGCGCGTCCGATATCAGCCGTGGCGGCGTGTGGGACGTAGGCGGCATCACGCCGCTGATGAAGATCGCGCACTTGTGCGAGTCGTTCGGCGTGCAGATGGAAGTACATGGCGGTGGCGTCGGCAATCTGCATGTGCCGTGCGCGATGGGCATCGCCGGCGAATATTACGAACGCGGCCTGCTGCACCCGTTCATTGATTACGATCAGCCACCAGCCTGGCTGAACGAGTTGACTGATCCCGTTGACGATGAGGGCTACGTCCATGTCGCGCAGAAGCCGGGGCTAGGTCAGGACATCAACTTCGATTACATCAAGGAGAACGCTGTCACGGCAGGTTAGTGATATCGCCTGATGTATGTGCCTGGCCCAACTCATGCTATAGTACAGCTTGGTGAAATAAAGAACAAAGAGCAAAGCTGCATGTCCTCATGCGCTTGTTCTTTGTTCCCTTCGACATTGCTCAGGACAGGCTTTGTTCTTAGAGAAGGAAAGTTGTGACCGTCGCTCAGCCGCCTAGCTTCGACCTCGCTTCGATTCGGTCGATCTATCCATTCGCGCAGCACTATGTTGATCTGCCCTGTGGCCGCATGCATTATCTCGACGAAGGCCACGGCCCGGCGGTGATCATGCTGCATGGCAACCCGACATGGTCGTTTTATTATCGGCGGCTGGTGGCAGCACTCCGCGATCGTTTTCGCGTAATTGTTCCCGATCACATCGGCTGCGGGCTGTCCGACAAGCCGCAAAACTACAGTTACCGTTTGTCGGACCATATCGCGAACGTGAGCGCGCTCGTGCAGCACCTCGGCATTCGTGAGGCCGACATGGTGGTGCATGACTGGGGCGGCGCAATTGGCTTCGGCGCGGCGACGGCGGGCGCATTTGCGCTGCGGCGGGCGGTGGTGCTCAACACAGCAGCCTTTCTGTCGCGGCATGTGCCGTGGCGGATTGCGGTGTGCAAGCTGCCATTGTTAGGCGACGTGGTGATTCGCGGGCTGAACGGCTTTGCGGGCGCGGCGACTTGGATGGCGGTCGAGCGGCCAATGAAGCCGCTGGTACGCGAAGGCTTTCTGCTGCCGTACCGCAATTATCATGATCGGATTGCGAATCTGCGCTTCGTGCAGGACATTCCGCTCGGTCCTTCACATCCGACGTGGGCGACGGTTGCGTCTATCGAGCAGCGGCTGCCGATGTTCCGCGACACGCCCATGCAGATTCTGTGGGGCGGCAAAGATTGGTGCTTCGACGACCATTTTCTGGCGGGCTGGATGCAGCGCTTCCCGCATGCTGATGTGCAACGCTTCGACCATGCAGGTCACTACGTGCTGGAAGACGCGCATGAGGAAATCGTGCCGCAAGTGCAACAATTCTTGAGTTGACGGACGACGAACGGCGGATGACGAATAAAGGTTAACTCCTTCGTCATTCGTCGTTCGTCCTTCGTCAAAGAAATCATGACAGCAATTCGAATGGAAACAAACGCCAACATCGCCCGCCTCCTTCCTGAAATGGCGCACGAGCGGCCTGAGCAGATCGCGGTGGCGAATGGCGCGGGGCGCAATGCGAACGGCAAGGTTGTTTACGAGCAATGGACGTTTGCCGAGCTTGATCGGCGCAGCAACGCCTATGCGTGGGGACTGACTGGCTACGGCATGGAGCCTGGCATGCGCGTGCTGCTGCTGGTCCCGGCGGGCCTGCCGCTGATTGCGCTGACGTTCGCGCTGTTCAAGGTCGGCTGCGTGCCAATCCTGATCGACCCGGCTATGGGCACGCAGAATCTCGCCGTGTGCATCGAGGAGTGCCAGCCAGACGCTATGATCGGCGTGGCGCGCGCACACCTTGCGCGGCTTGTGTTTCGCAAGGCATTCCGCACGGTGCGGCGGCATGTGACGGCTGGACGCTGGGCCGCGTGGGGCGGCGCGACGCTCGACGAGTTGTACAAAATCGGTGCGACGATAACGATGCCGTTCCCCATGGCCGAGAAGCAAGCTGACGATCCGGCGGCGATTGTCTTTACGACCGGCAGCACCGGCGTGCCGAAAGGCGTGCTGTACGAGTACGGCATGTTCAACGCGCAGTGCCGCATGTTGCAGGAGTTTTACGGCGTGCAGCCGGGCGAAATCGACATGCCGGCCTTTCCGCTGTTTGCGCTGTTCAATGTAGCGCTCGGCGTCACGTCAGTGATTCCGCCGATCGACCCAACGCGCCCGGCGGCCTGCGATCCGGCCAGGGTCGTCGAGACGATCCATGACCAACATGTCACCATGAGCTTTGGTTCGCCTGCGATCTGGGACAAAGTGTCGCGCTACTGTGTCGAGCATGACGTTCGCTTGCCGACATTGCGGCGCGTGCTCATGGCTGGCGCGCCGGTGCCCGCTCGTATTCACGAGCGCTTTATGCAGATCATCGAGCCAGACGCTCATACCTTCACGCCTTATGGCGCGACCGAGGCGCTGCCCGTCAGTTCGATCAGCGGGCGCGAACTGCTAGAATTGCGCGCTAAGCGACCCGATCCAACTGCCGGGACGTGCGTTGGCCGTCCAGTCACTCATGTTGAGTTGCGCATTATTCGCATTACGGATGACACGATTCCTACATGGCATGACGATCTTGTGCTGCCGACCGGCGAAGTCGGCGAGATTGCGGTGAGTGGCCCGGCGGTGACGAAGGTATACGTCAATCGCCCTGAGTCGATCCGGCTCGCAAAGATTTACGATGGCGAGCGGGTGTGGCACCGCATGGGCGACCTTGGCTACCTTGATGATGAGGGGCGCGTCTGGTTCTATGGACGCAAGGTGCAGCGCGTCGAGACGGTAGACGGCCCGCTGTTCACCGAGCCGTGCGAGCTGGTGTTCAACCAGCACCCGGATGTGTTTCGGTCAGCGCTGGTAGGCATTCCGACCAGGGACGAACGACGAACGACAGAGGAAAGAAGCGAATTTATCCAGCGTCCCGTCATGATCATCGAGCCACATGCTGGCAAATTTCCCCGCACCACCGCCGAGCGCGCGCGTTTCGTGACGGAGTTGCTGGCGCTTGGCGCAGCCCATCCGATGACCGCACCAATCCAAACTGTGCTATTTCATGCCGCATTTCCCGTTGATATTCGCCATAACGCCAAGATCTTTCGTGAAAAGCTAGCGATTTGGGCAGAGAATGAGCTGGCTGGCAGCACTTTTATGCCACTGAGAACACAGAGATGAAAAACGTAATCTCTGAGTCCTCGGTGATCTCAGTGGCTCGATCCGGTGACGAGGTGATGCTGTGAGGGCGCTGGTGACGGGCGGCAATGGCTTTATTGGTCGCTATATCGTCGAGCAATTGCTGGCGCGCGGCGACGAGGTGCGCGTGGTTGGGCGCAACGCGTACCCGGAACTTCAGGCGTTGGGCGTCGAGTGCTTCCGCGCGGACCTCGCCAGCAGCGATGTTGCGCCGCTTCAGCATGCGCTACGTAGCTGCGACACGGTGTTTCACGTCGCGGCCAAGGCGGGCGTGTGGGGCGCATGGGACGAATATTACCGCATCAACGTGTCGGCGACGCAGCGGCTCATGCGTGCGGCGGTGTGGGCTGGTGTGCCGAAGTTTATCTTTACTTCGTCGCCCTCGGTCGTGTTTGGCGCGGAGTCGATCAGCGGCGCGGACGAGCGGCAGCCTTACGCCTCGCGCTATCTCGCGCCTTATCCGCATACTAAGGCGCTGGCCGAGCGCTATGTATTGCAGCAGCAGGGCGTCATGGTCACCGCCATTCGCCCGCATCTCGTGTGGGGGCCGCGCGACCCGCACATTCTGCCGCGCATGATCGAACGAGCGCGATCTGGCCGGTTGCGGCAGGTTGGCGACGGCACCAACATGGTTGACGTAACGTATATTGAGAATGCTGCCGATGCCCACATCCTTGCCGCCGACGCGCTCCACGAGCGCTCGCCAGTGCGCGGGCGAGCGTATTTTATTGGCCAGGAGCGCCCGGTCAATCTATGGCACTTTATCAATGAGGTGCTGCGTGCGGTGGGCGCGCCGCCGGTCACCAAGCACATTTCCTACCCGCTTGCGAAACGCATTGCTGCCCTGCTGGAGGGAACATACAGGTTGCTTGGCCGCGCCGAGGAGCCGCTGCTCACGCGTTTGACGGCGGCGGAACTGGCAAAGTCGCACTGGTTCGACCACAGCGCGGCGCAGCGCGATTTCGGCTACGGGCCGCGCATCTCAATCGAAGAAGGGCTGCGGCGCACGGCAGAGGCGTTCACTCGCTAACGCTTGCGTCATTGCATCGAAGCCGCGCTTTGTACAAAAGTATATTTTTGGCGGGAAAGTATAAAAATGACGCATAGCGTTAATTTACAACGCTATGCGTCATTTTTTAACGCTATGCGTTATGTTATATATTATAAACATGTCATTCAATATAAGTAAGTGAAGGCACGATTTGTGGTAAAGTATAGAACATCTTTTATGTGTCTCCGTATCAGGAGGAGGGAAACGTGCATTTTCGAAATGTTGCGATTGAGTCGATAGCCTACGTATTGCCGCCGCACCGTGTCACATCAGCCTATCTCGAAGATCGGTTGGCCGAACCGATGCAGCGGCTTGGCATTCCACAGGGGCGGTTGGAGCAGCTTTCGGGCATCAAGGAGCGGCGCTGGTGGGATGAAGGCGTGCGTCCGAGCGACCTTGCGACCGAGGCGGCGCGCACGGCAATTGAAAAGTCTGAAATTGACCCGCAGGAAATTGGCTGCCTGATCAACACATCGGTCTGCCAGGATTACCTTGAGCCATCGACGGCGGTGTTCGTCCATGGCAACCTTGGCCTCGCGCAGACCTGCATGAATTACGATGTGCGCAACGCCTGCCTCGGCTTCCTGAACGGCATGGCGAACATTGGCATGCTGATCGATGCTGGCGTGATCAAGTACGGCATTGTGGTCAATGGCGAGACATCACGCGAGACAGTGGAGGCTACTATCGAGCGGCTTCACCAGCTAGACACAACGCTGCAAGACTTCTTCGATAACTTTGCCACGCTGACGCTTGGCTCCGGCTCGGTGGCGATGGTGCTTGCTCACGCCGACGTTTCGCGCACTGGTCACCGTCTAGAGGGCGCAGTGACCATGGCTGCAACCGAGCACAACGAGCTCTGTGTAGGCAATATTGGCGGCATGAAGACCGACGCGCATGCGTTGCTCGTCGCGGGCACCAAACTCATGGCGCAGACATGGCAGCAGGCGCAGGAGGAGTTCGCGGGTTGGAGCGATGACAGCATCGCGGCCTACGCGCCGCATCAGGTCAGCGCGCGCCACACGGCAGCGGTAATCGAAACGATCGGCATTACGCCGTCGAAAGTGCAGCTGAATTTCCCATGGCTCGGCAACATCGGCCCGGCAGCTTTGCCGATCTCGCTGGCGCAGGCGGCTGAGTCGGGCAAACTCTCGTCGGGCGACCGCGTCGCGCTGCTGGGTATTGGCAGCGGCCTGAACAGCTCAATCATGAGCGCGATCTGGTAATTTTGCCACAGAGCGCACAGAGAACACAGAGACGTTGAATAGAAGATAATCGTGTTGCGTGTGCAGCACATAAGTCGATCATCTTCTGTTTTTGGCCTCAATTCTCCGCGCGCTCTGTGCCTTCGGTGGCGCGTTAACGCAGGCCTGCAAATAAGTCATCCTCTGGTGCATCGCCGTTCGATGGAATGCCCACCCGCGAGGCGGCTCGAATGAAGTATTCCATGCCAAACAACTCCCGCATGGTGTCGGGCGGCAGCGCAAGCATCGGATGCGTTGGCACAATCTGCGTCACATGACATTCAATCGAGTCGTGCTTCTGCTGGAGATAATCGCCGATTGGCACCTCGGTCGTGATGCGCGTATCGGGCGTGGTGTAGCGCGTGATGTCGAAATCCGGATTGTCGAGCGGCGTTTTGACGCCCTGCTCACGTAAGAGCAGCCAGGCCTGATACACGGCGCTGCGCGGAAACGCGGCGTAGTAGAGCTTCTGTGGCGTCCATGGCTCACCAGCGTCCGGGTAGCGCGCCGCATCACCAGCCGCGTCGAATGCGGCGACGGTAATGTGATGGCAGGCGATATGGTCGGGGTGGCCGTAGCCGCCATGCTCGTCGTATGTGACGAGCACCTGCGGGCGGTAGCGGCGAACGAGCGCCACGAGCCGCCGAATTGCCTCTTCTTTGTCGGCCTGGTGGAATGACTGAGGGTGGTTGTTGGCCTCGGTGTTGACCATGCCGGAGTCGCGGTATTCCAGCCGCTCCAGTACGTTGATTCCCAATTTCTCGACTGAACATGCCAACTCTTTGTCGCGGATCGCGCGCAGATTGGCGTGATTTTCGGGCGTATCGATTTCCGGCACGACAATTTCGCCCTCCTCACCGCCGGTCGCCGTAACCAGCACGGTGCGAATACCTTCGGCGCTGTAGCGCGCCAGCACGCCGCCGGTTGAAAGACACTCGTCGTCGGGATGGGCATGCACCATAAGAATGCAGAGTTCGGAGGTGGTCATGAGGACTTTCTACCTCTATAACTACAAATCAAAAATGTTTTAGTTTTCGGTACTACCTTGACGCTGCATAGTATAGCACTGTTGGCTGGCGGGATTATACTATGGCATACAATAGCCCTGAATATTCGGGGCTATTCTACGTTTTTACTTGAAATCGTATCTTTGAGGCGGGTCATTGCGTTGTAATACATAGGAATCATAGCGATAGCAGCATCGGAGAAGTACGTCATGGCATCGGTACATCAGTTTGGTGGACACTGGACGGACGATAAGCTTAATCGGTTGAGCAAATACCTTCCCGCATATCTCAAAGTCTTCACCAAAAACCCTTATGCAGCAAGGTATCGAACCAACTTTGTCGATGCGTTTGCTGGTACAGGCTATAGGAACCCACCAAAGGACAATAAGCCAGACTATGCTCCCATGTTTATTGAGGATGTCCCTGTATATGACGAAGAGGCGCAAACGTTTCAAAAGGGGAGTGCTCGTATAGCACTTGAAATGGACCCGCCGTTTGGACAGTATTTGTTTATTGAGAAAAAGCCCGAATATATTAAGGAGTTAGAGACACTGCGCGAAAGCTTTCCTACTCTTGCGGGTAGAATAGATGTGAGGCAGGGAGATGCAAATGTTGTCTTGCGGGACTGGTGCGGGCGTGTTAATTGGAATACAAATCGGGCTGTCGTATTTCTCGATCCTTATGGCATGGCGGTCGAATGGAAGACAATAGAAATGCTAGCAGCAACCAAAGGCATTGACCTCTGGTTGCTCTTTCCGCTGGGGCAAGCAGTCAACCGCCTGCTTACTCGTAACAAACCACTGGAGGGGGTACTGGCAAATAGTTTGACCCGGTTATTTGGAACAGATACATGGAAGGCAGCCTTCTACCGCCAAACCGTCCAAACGAATATGTTTGGGGAAAAGCAGGAAAGCATCAAAAAGGAGGCAGACTTTGAGCAGATTGGTAAGTTCTTCCTGAAACGTCTGGAAAGTGTTTTTCCCTATGTAGCTGGTAATCCACTTTACCTGAAAAACAAAAAGAACGTGCCTATCTACCTGCTTTGTTTCGCTGCTGCCAATGAACGTGGTGGGCGAACCGCAGTAAACATTGCCAAAAATATCTTGAGCAAATAGCGATAACTGTCAATCCTTTTTTTTCGTTGATATATGCTACTACACCGCGTCTATATAGGATGTTTGTGACTCAAATCTATTGACACATGGAATAACACATGGTACCATAGGGTGTATTAGAAAACATGTTCTATTAAGGTTGTGCAGCTATGGCGCTTCAGTCTGCAATCGAATGGACAGATACAACATGGAATCCTGTAACAGGTTGTAATGAAGTATCCCCAGGTTGCGATCATTGCTATGCTCGGACATTTGCCGAGCGTTGGCGTGGTGTCGCTGGACATCCGTACGAGCAAGGTTTTGATCTGCGCCTCTGGCCAGAGCGTCTAAAATCTCCTCTTCAATGGAAAAAACCGCGTCGAGTCTTTGTTAACTCAATGTCTGACCTATTCCACAAAGATGTTCCTGATGACTTCATCCTTGATGTCTTCCGAGTGATGGCGCAGGCAGATTGGCATACCTTCCAAGTGCTGACAAAAAGACCATCCCGCTTGGTCATACTCATCCCAAAAATCACAGAAGCGTTTAGGGAAATCACTCGGCAAACAGAATGGCCTAATCATATCTGGTTTGGTGTCTCTGTTGAGACAATACAATATAAATGGCGAGCAGATAAGCTTCGTCAAGTCCCCGCTGCTATTCGTTTCATCAGTGCAGAACCACTGCTTGGCTCATTGAAAGAACTAAATCTTGCTGATATTCACTGGCTTATTGCTGGTGGAGAAAGCGGGCCGAGACATCGGCCATGTGATCCTGCGTGGATTATGGAACTTCGGGACAACTGCCAGCGTGAGGATGTAGCATTCTTCTTTAAGCAATGGGGTGGCAGAGCGCCAAAGTCAAATGGACGCCTGCTTGAAGGTCGAATATGGGATGAGTACCCAAACCTAATATTAGAACGGTAGTGCATACACTAATCTAATGTGTTTAGCTCCCATAATTTATGTGTTCAATGAAGCATTTGGTTAAGAAATGCCCGACATGACTCTTCGGTCCACTGTGCCAGCGGCTGATGCGGCCCATGCGAGTCTGGAGCCGCCGGTGACAAGCAGGCCGTGCTCTTGTACAAGGGTAGCGTAGAATTGGCGCTGCTCATCGCTGTGCGTCGGATACCACACCTCGATGCCGTCGATTCCCGCCGCCACCATGGTCCGCAATGTCGTTGGCGGTGGCGGGAATGGCGTAGATGCCTTTGGAACGGCCGGGATGCGCTAAAACAGCCACGCCGCCGCTGGCATCCGCAACGTCGATAATTTCGTCGATGCCAACGGGATTGTAGCCACCCTGCAACTGGGTCAGGATGAAGCGCATGCCCGCGCTCTCGTCGTCCTCGCCAAACTCGCGACCCGGCAGGGTATTGTGGCGGGCCAGCGCCGCGCCAACGTCGGCAACGTTGGGCGTCCGGCCAAGCTTCGCCAAAGCTGGGCAACGTAAATCCTTGCGCCGCAAGTTCTGTTCGCAGCCGCGCGGCGTCCTGCGCGTTGCGCTCGAACACAGCGCGGCACAGTGCCAGCAGAGCCGGATCGTCGGGCGCGACGCCGTACACCAGCGTGTGCCACAGCTTGCCGTTGAAGCCGCTGTCGATTTCGACGCCCGGAATAACCCTGACACCATGCTGTTCACCCGCTGCTTGGGTGGCGCGCACGCTGGCAGTGGTATTGTGGTCAGTCACGGCGATGACGCTGAGGCCCGCCTGTTTTGCAGCAAGGACGAGCGCTTCAGGCTCCCACGTTGCGTGGTGTGGCGTCGCTGTGGTGTGAATTTGTAAGTCGATCATGGCAATGGTATCTCTTCGAGCAGCAGCGCATTCGCGCCCGCTTGTGCAGGATCGGCCTGCGTTCCGCCAGTGAACGGCACGCGCTGATTGGTGGCGACGTCGTACAACCCCATCACGAGCCTATAGTGGCCTGCCGGAAGATTGGCGGGCAGCCCGAGGCCAATTGGTACGGCGATTTGCTGGCCGGGCTGCCACTGATTCGTCGGTGGTGCATCACCGCCTCCAGGAGGCACGTCTACTTGCGCCACGCGCTGACCAGACGCGTCGAGCAGGTGCAAAAACATGTGGTACTCGGCAGGTGGCCGGGCGCGCACATCCCACGATGGCGTAACGATGATCTGCTGCGGCCCGCGCGCCATGCTGAAGCCGCGCAGATGCAGCGCATCCTCAAACTTCGCATCAATCGGTTGGTCGAACGGCTTTGGCAACTGGTATATTTTGGCGTACTGAATGCCGTTGATGGTAATCGTGGTGAGCGGGACAGTTTGTTGGATTTGTTGATAAATCTGCGGGTACGCGCCGCGCTGGAGCGACTCAAGATACACAACCGCGTAGTTGGCCGGTGTACTGCCGAGATGCGTTACATCCTGCACCGGCACCGGCACAAACGGCTGGAGTGTCGCGTCGAGCGTCGAAAGCACCTGCCCGTCCATGATATCGGGCCGATTGCGCAGCCATAAACCAACTTTGTCCATGCCTTCGCCCCATCCAATGAGCAGGACGCGCTGCGCGGTAGCCCCACCCCCCAGGAGTGGATTGTAATAGCTCAGATAATATGGCTGAAGCATGGCGAGTTGCGCGCCATCAAACAGCAGCACGACAATCATACCTGCGGCAGTAATCGTTCGCGCGACCTGCCAGCGGCCAAGCCATTGGAGCAGCGCCATCCAACCTGCCGACGCCAGGATGAGCAACGCGGGCCATGTCGGCAGTACATAGCGGTCGAATTTCTTCGGCCCCATGGTCATCACAAAGGTCCAGAACAGGATAAAGAAGAGCAACGATCCATTGACAATTTGCGACTTGCGATGTGCGATTGATGTATGCCGCCAAAATCGTACATGTGCAATCGCAAATCCAACATAACAAATGAGACCAAGCGACATGGCCGGCGTCATGCGAAACAGGTCGGCCACTGGATAGAAGAGCGGCCCTGGGTCGCCAACTGCCTGCCCGAAGAAGAATTGCCCAGCGCCATTTGGCCGCCCGCCGTTGAACACAATCTCGTCGGTATACTTTTGCAGCGCGCCAGACGGGTCACTCCACAAGGCAGGCCACAGAGCTACAACGACGAGCAACGCAACGCCAAGCCAGAGAGCGTAGCGAACAATGACACGGTAACAAGATGACAAGATGACATGGTGAACAGGCGACTGCTGACTGCTGAATAGGGACCGGCGAGTAAAATCTTGCACTAGCTGCAATCCAAGTAGCAGCAGCCCGACGACCGGCAGCAGGATCAGCGCTGGTCCTTTGGTGAGCAGTGCCAGCCCGGCGCAGATGCCGGAAGCGAAGAGCCACATGGTGACACGATGACGTGGATTGGTGCTCGGTTTTTGGTTCTCCTCGACTGCGCTCGGGACAGGCTTGGTGCTCGGTTCTTGATGATTTACAACCTGCAATAAACAGAGCAGGCTGAATGTCACAAACGTGGTAAGCAGCGCGTCTAGATGCAGTAGGCGACCATGCATAATGAGGTACGGCGAAATTGCCCACAGCAGTGCGGCGAGCAGCGCCGTCATGGGCGAGACGAGGCGGCGCAGTAGTAAGTATGCGAGTGGTACGGCCAGCGCCTCCAGCAGCGCCGAAGGCGCGCGCAGCCATGCCAGATATTCAATGGCAGACGGCGGAGTAATCCAGCCCTGTGCGACGGCTGCTCGCTCCAATGCGAGGCCGCCACTGCTGAGCCACATCAATGTAACGCCCGGGTGTCCGGTCAGGTTGGTGGCGGCCCAGTCATGATCGGCGAGCGCCGCGCTGAAATCGTTCTGTACGCTGGATCCAGTGGAATACTTCATCAATAGTGAAGAAATCAGCTAGACGCCATAAACGCGGCAGTGCTGCGGCGAGCAACAGCCCCGAGATAATCAGAACTTGTGTTGGCAAGGCGTGGGTGTATGCTTTGACGCGCGGCAGCGCCGATGCACCAGGGAAATTCATACGTGTCCTATTGTGAAATCGCAGGCGCAGTTCGAAGCGCATTGTAGCATAATCAGGCTTGGAAAAAGCGTCATATTAGCCATGAACTCAGGCAGGTACTACTTGCAAATAGTACCTTTGGTGTGTTGAATTAACGTATTTTTAACTGTATAATGCCTTCGGTTCAAGCTACGCTCTTAAATGACATTTTCCTTACATTCTGCTGATACTGTGGTGATGCAGAACGCGCTATTGCCCTCACTTTTGTTCTTCTGCCTCGCTCGTTCTCACTGTATGCAACTGCCTCCGCATGTGTAACATTACGGCGAATGGTGTTTGCTTGATGCTTTGGTAGGAGAACCTGGCATGTCCTATAGCTTTTTTCCTCACGCCCGTACGTACAACCGCGACCATCGACCTGTTGCTTTACGGCAGGTTGTTTCACCCCATCAGCATCCGGTCCTCAAATCGCAGTTCTGCAGTCCTGACCGCACGAAAATTCGGCTGTTGCTCATTACTATTGATCAGACGCTGCAAGTGGTAGATGGCTTTGCGCGTGATATGTTGTTTGATCAGGCAACGACAGACTGCCATATGCATCTCCAGCATGACGTCCGCGAGGCAGAAACTGTGATGCATCGCCTGTTGGAACTCGCCGCGCCACAATCAACCACAATTACTGAACTCTCGCAGAGCCTCACTGCCGTTATTTTGGCGGCAGATATTTTAGTTAGTGGGAATCTTGCCGACACCAACGCGGACGATATTTGCGGCATGCTCATGCGAAATATGCAGCAGGCGCGTCGCCATGTCGCACAGTTACGTGCATCTAACAAACTGCTTGGTTAGTACGAACTAATCTGCGCGCGAAGATTTGTCATCGACGGAAGGCTCGGTGACCCGCGCGCGCTTCTGGTTGTCCGGCGCGTTGTAGCGGTTCATGGCAGCCGTCAGCCCTTCCCGCAAGATGACCTCTACGGCGTCTGCTGCGCGCGCATGCACGTCTGGAAGTTGCTGCTCCTGATCTGAACTAAAGCGGCTGAGTACATATTTTGCGACATTCCAATTTGGCGGCACACGGTCGATGCCGACCCGGATTCGTGGAAACACTTCCGAGCCAAGTTGCGAAATGATCGAGCGCATGCCGTTGTGTGTACCGGCGCTCCCACGCGCCCGCAACCGCAGTGTGCCGAATGGTAGATCGAAGTCGTCATAAATCACGAGCAGATTGTGTTCCGGATTCACTTTGTACCATTGACATAAGCCGACCACAGCCTGCCCGCTGTCGTTCATGTACGTAAACGGCTTCGCAAGCACCACCCGCTCCCCCGCAATCACGCCTTCCGCGATGCGTGCTTTGGCGCGCTTGCCACTAAAGCTCAAATGATGCCGGTCGGCCAGTGCTTTGACACATTGGAAGCCAATGTTATGGCGCGTTTTTGTATATTCCTCGCCAGGGTTGCCCAGACCAATAATGACCCACACAGAAAACCTCACTCAATGACTGATTGAAACGGCTGCATTGTACCACGCAACGTGCAGCAACTGGATGCTCAAAAGAAAACAGCGGAGAACGAGCATCATGCCCGCTCTCCGCTGTTGTGGCTCCTGTTAAACAGACTTACACACGGGTCTGCGCACGATGTAGCCGCATCGCACGGATCATCATTGTCATGCCCATGAGCGCAAAGCCGAGCAGCGGCACGCCCGTGCTGGTGTCCGGCAGCGAGCCAGAGCCGCTGGTGCCGCCCGCAACGATTTGGGTGGCCGTCGGCGCGACAGTTGCAGTCGGGCTGCTAGTCGCTGCCGCGGTGCTCGTCATTGTTGCTGTGGCTTCCATTGTCGCTGTTGGATTGGCAGCGTTGGTCGTCAAGCCGGTGGTCGCGGTTGGCGCCACCGTGTTGGTCGTCACTGCCGTGCTTGTTGTCACTGTCGTACTTGTCACTACTGCCGTTGCGATGCTGGTGCCTGCTGGCTGCGCCGGCTGATTGGCGGCTGTGGCCGCGTCCACCACTTGCACCGTTACAATGTTGGAGTACACCGGCAGCGCCAGACCATCATAGAACGCTGAGGCCTGGCTGATGATGCGCGTGCCCGCCGCGACGCCCTGCTTGACGCGCGTTTGCACGCCGATCTCGATGCCTTCGCCCGGTTTCAGCGTGTCGACCTGGAGCGAAAGATTGTTTTGATCTTGCTTCAAGTCGCCGCGATCAGCTTTCGCACTGATCACCTCAAGGTTCGATGGCAGGGTGCTTGAAATGCGGACCTGATTGAGTGCTGCGCCATCGGCCCCACGATTGTTTTTGAATACAATGACGTAGTACACCTGATTGCCAGGATATACGCTGCCCCAATCACTCGCCATGCGGAAGAAGATGCCCGGATCAAGTGCAATCTGGGTTGGTACGCTCGGTGTGCTCGTCGCGGTTGGCGCTTGTGTTGCCTGCGTAGCTGGCGCTTGCGTCGCTGGTACCTGCACATTCTGGCGCACAGTAGTTGCCGTTGCGCGCGGGCGGGTTGCCGTCGGCTGCGGGCGGGCGAGCCGTGTTGGTGTTGGCGTAGCTGGCTGTATGGCCGCGCCAACTGCGGGCGTTGGCGGGAGCAACACGGGCGCGGGCGCAGTCGGTACCGGCGCAGTAGCCTGTGATTTACTGCCGCTACTGCTACCACCGCTACTGCCACCACCACTGCTGCCACCGCCACCCGAAGATGGCACAGGGGTGTTGGTCGGCGATGTGCCTTCGGGCGGTGTGGTAGGCTGGACAGGCTCACTGGTTGCCTCGGCTGTGATGAGCGGTGTTGCCGTGGCAGCCGGCTGGTTCGGGTTGGGCGTGCTGGTCGGGCCACTCGTCGGCGCGACGCCTGACACCTCAACAAACACTGGTTCAGACGACGCCGAATTATTGTTGGCATCGCGCACACTGGCTTGGTTGCGGATGCGCCCACCATTTTGCGCACTGGCACTGACACGCACACGAATAGTGATTGCAGCGGGTTTGTTGTTTTGCACTGAGATATTGCACGTCACCGTGCTGCCACTGTTGCTGCATGAACCATTGCTGGCGCTGGCGCTCACATACGTTGTCTGCGAGTCGAGATTATCAGTAACTTGCGCGTTGATCGCACTTGAGCTGTCGCTAAAGACTGAGAGCGAGTAGCTATACTCACTGTTAACACTTGCTGAAGCAACAGATGCGACTTTGTCAATTGTTAGCGGCGCCTCGCCGATTAGCGGAGTCGGTGTAATGGTAGGCGGAACATTGATGGTCGGCTCAGCAGTGGGTGTATCAGCGGCCGTCGTAGGCGTGTCAGCAGCTGTTGTGGGTGTATCAGCGGCTGTTGTGGGTGTATCAGCGGCTGTTGTCGGCGTATCGGCGGCGGTGGTTGGGGTATCAGCCGCGGTGGTCGGCGTATCGGCGGCGGTGGTCGGCGTATCGACAGCAACAGTCGGTGTGTCGGTAACCCCGCCAAGCGTGGGAGTCAGCGGATCTGGTGTGAAGGTTTCCCGTGTTGCCTGCGGTACCGCCGCTTTGTTCCCTGATTCATCATCAGAAGGCGTCGCTGTTTCAAGTTGTGCGGCGGGCACCTGTGTTGGGCTGATCCAACGATATGCTTCAGCATACAGTGGAAAAATAATCAAGAGCACGCTAGTGACAACCAGCGCAAGCTCAAGGGGCGTCCATCGTGCGGCACCGCGTTTGGGCAACGATGATTTCCGAGGCGCAACGTTTCGCATATTTCTGACTCCCTTGCTCCACTACGATGTAGGGATTGGCTTCGACCCGATGAGATCGGCGGTAACAACAAGGCGTTGGGTATCCCAGTTTGTGCATGTTATCAGGGTTAGTTGTGGTTTGTATGTCGCCGCAAGCACCTCGGTTTGGGTTGGCCACACGCTGGTGCTGCCATTGACGCGGTACTGGTAGCGCCATCCACCGGCATCAAGATAGATATCATCGCCGGGCTTGAGTTGCCCCAGGTCTTTGAAGACCGCGCCGCGCAGGCCGGCATGGCCAGCAAGCGCTGTATTGCCGCCACGCTCGCCCGGCAGCGCTGTGCCGTGCATGTAACCAGCGGCGTACTCGGCCACTTCCCACACACCATCAACCACATACACTTCTTTTACTGGCGTGTCGAGATTGATAGCTGGAATAACAAGATGTGTTGGCGCAGCAGCGGCAACCGCGAGTGGCTCCTCGATAGTGGAGCGGCGCGGTGCAATAAAGTCATTAGGCGCAGGTGCCGGTGTGGCATGACCTGCTTCAGTCTGTTGCGTCGGTGCAGCATGGTCTGCTTCAGCCTGCTGCATGGACGATGTTACATAGGGAAGCGCTACCGCTGGCTCGGTTGGCGCGACCGGCGCAGTTGCCTGCGCTGGCTTTGGTGCCGCTGCTGAGGTTACAGTGGTGCTGGTTGATCGCTCATGGAGCCAATCCCGCACCGGGCCGTCCGCGAACCACCAGCCAAATACCAGCAGCGCGCCCACGATCAGCCCGCGTTCAGCATATGTGAGCGCCCGATCAACCCATGTGCGCCGCCGGAAACCACGCAGTGCATGTTCACGCTGCGCATCAACCGAGCGCAGTGCTACTGGCGCAAGTCGTGTGGTTGACGTTGTCGGCGGCACGTCAAGCAGCGTGCCGAGCAAATCCAGCGATTCTTGATCAAGCGATGCACTGGAGCGCAGCGGCCGATCAAGCAGTGTACGCAGCAGTGAAAGCGAGTCGTGCTGTTCAGTTGTTGAGCTAGTATGTGGCTGTGATGCCATGTCCCGCCTCGCCTGGTGAAAGTGTATCGCGCCGCACACCTCTTACAAAGGTGCATGAAATCGTCACAAAAAAGCCCAGCGTGATGGCAGGGCGAAGTCTTTACGCGGATTATACAGGAAGCATGGCGACAATGCAATAGTGCAATGGTACCTGATGCGATCAAGAACAATTAGGAATGCCCCAAGTGTAAAGCAAAATGTTAAATCATTGCGCCGCGCAGCCGACAATCTCAGCACATGAGTGATGGCCGTGCTGGCGAAGAATCTGGACCAGCCCACGATTGATGGTGTAAGCAATCGTCGGCCCTGTGTAGACCATGCCTGTATAGAGCTGCACCAACGTTGCGCCTGCCGCAAGATGCTGGTATGCATCCTCCGCGCTGGACACGCCGCCGACGCCGATGATGGGCATGGTCCCGCCGGTGGCGCGATAGAGATGGGTGATCACGGCGCCGGCGCGTTGAGTCAGCGGCTGCCCGCTCAGGCCGCCCGTTTCTGTGCGGTTGCTATTATGCAATCCTGGACGCTCAAGTGTGGTATTAGTTGCCACAAATCCTGTGACGCCAACGGCCTTGGCAACATCCACCACTTCGTCCAATTGTGCCGCTGTTTCATCAGGCGACACTTTGACAAACAGCGGGCGCGGCTGCGGAAGTTGCTCGTTCACCTGCATCAACGTACCCAGCAAGTCTTCCAATGCAGCGCGTTCATGCAACTGACGTAGTCCGGGTGTGTTGGGCGATGAAATGTTTATTGTGACATAATCAGCGAATGGCGCGAGCGCCAGAAACGCGGCTAAATAATCATACGTGGCGTGCTCCAACGGCGTCGCTCGATTTTTGCCAATATTCACACCAACGATCGCGTTACCACGCGCAGCATGCCATTGATAACTGCGTAGCCGCTGTGCAACGGAAAGCATGCCCGGGCTGTTAAAGCCCAAGCGATTGATCAGCGCCCGATCTTCTGGCAGGCGGAACATGCGCGGTCGTGGATTGCCGGGCTGCGGGCGCGGCGTCACCGTGCCGACTTCGACATGCCCGAACCCCAGCGCATGGAGCGGGCCGATCATGGTGGCTTGTTTGTCGAGGCCAGCCGCGAGGCCGAGTGGATTAGCGAAATGCAGCCCGGCGCATGTCAGCGCCAGCGCCGGATCGTCGTAGGCGTACATGGCGCGCATGGCCGCCAGTGCCAGCGGCGTGCTCCCAGCAATGCCAAGCAACTTGCTTACCAGATTGTGGGCGCGCTCAGCGTCGAACTGAAAGAGCAGAGGTTTAATAACAGCATACAGCATGGCATTTGATTTATTCGATATACACGAAACAAGTATGATTGTGCATCATAGCACAAAAAGATAACGGCCCCGAGGTATTACCCTCGGAGCCGCTACCTGTGTCCGTCAAAGGCCCATCAGAATGCGAGCAACGTACTAAACTTTGTCAACCGGCATGGCTATGATGTTGGCTACGACGATGCTGGAACGGTGCTGCGATGTCGGCTAGGTTGGTGGTGCGACGTTGTTGTGTTGTAAATAGATTGGTGCTGGAACGATGCTACGACGCTAGCTGGAACAGTGCTGGAACGATGCTACGATGTTGGCTACGACGACCGGTTGATACTGATAGGCTGGACATTGTTCGGGGACCGTTCAATGTTGTACTACTTGGTTCGGTCCTCAACACTGATAAGAATAGCATCTTCTCCCACATGTCTCAATCACTCGCAGGTATGGTCCTTTTGTGAACCAGGGTACTAGTTCGCTCAGGTGAAAAAGTACTGCTATCGTATGACAAAGTAGTCATTTTATATGTGAATAGCAAGCATGGTGTCATGTTGCGACCAAATAGGGTTTAGCGTGCGCCACGAGCAGCGGTAACAAAACGGCGTACACGTTCAACATCGACCGGGTTTTCGCAGCGCCCGTCTTCCTTGATGCTGGAGCCGACAATAACACCATCGCTCACGTCCATGAACGCGCCAATGTTGCGCTCATCGGCCCCGCTGCCGATCAGCAATGGCCGGTCGCCCGCCAGCGCCTTGGCCTCGCGCACCTTGCCAATGTCGGGCGCGTCGCCAGTCATGCGCCCGGAAACAATTAGCGCGTCGGCACCGAAGAAGCGCGTCCACTCGATATGAGTCGCCAGATCGATGCCGGGAAAGCGCACCGAATGCTTTTTGTCCACGTCAGCAAACAGTTTGATGTGTTCGGCATGTAGCTCTTTGCGGCGGCGCATGAGGTCGGCGGCACAGCCTTCATCCCACTCGCCTGCGTCCCACACACCCGCGCCAGTAAACATGCACACGCGAATAAAATCGGCTCCAGCGGCCAGCGCGATGCCTAGCAGCGCGACACCGCCGTTATGCACCAGGTTGATACCGAGCGGCAGGTTCACGGCATCCCGTACAGCGCGGGCGATCACCGCGTGCGCTGCGATACTTTCAGGCTGGATGTGCGGCCCGGCTCGAAATGGAATGTCCCACATGTTCTCGACAATCAGGCCGTCCACGCCGCCCTCAGCCAGCGCATGCGCGTCGCGAAGGGCATGATCAATGATCGTTTGCATGCCATAGCCGGTGTAGCCCGGCGCGCCCGGCATGGGCCAGCAATGTACCATGCCGATCACTGGCTTAGAGGTGCGAAATATTTCATTCAAATCGCTGATTTGCAGCGCGTCAAGCCGCTCTTTCCAGGCGGGTGTCATGCTCGTTCTCCTTCATACATACATAGCCACAGAGGTCACAGAGCGCAATGAGGTATTTGTCTCTGAGTTCTCTGTGATATCTGTGGCTTTTACATAAACGCTACAGGTAGCGCATCAGTCTATCAAGTTGATGGTGCGCGAGAAATGCAGGGATGGTGTTTTGTTGCGGCAGTGCGTCGGCGGAGCCAGGCCGCGTGGCCGCCAGCGCGCCGATGGCGTTGGCGAACATGGCGGCGTCCGCAAGCATTGCTCCACGCGCATGGGCATGGAGGAAGCCCGCGACGAACGCATCGCCGCAGCCATTTGTATCGATCACCTCAACCGGCAGGGCCTTGAGCGGCAACAATCCTTCTGCCGTCGCAACCGTGCATCCCAACGCGCCGCGCTTGATCACAACAGTGGCGGCATACTTGATAAGCTGCTCGGTCGCCCATTCAATTGACGGGGCAGCGCACAGCAGCATGCTTTCTGGCTCGTTCGCAAACAACACACGGAAGCGTGGCAAGAGATCCATGATCTCGCCGCGCCATGCGCGCACCAGCGGCAAGCACACATCAAGTGAGATGGGAATGTTGTGCTGCAGTGCGTCCTTGATCAGCGCGAGAACGGCAACGCGTTGCGTGCCTTCCAGCAGTGCATGGCCACAGATGTGTAGCCAACGAACATCTGCAAAGGTTTCTGGTGTCGGGTGATAATCGAAGGCGACGTTTGCGCCGCGAAAGCTGAAGAACGTTCGCTCGCCATGGGCGGAGATTGCCGCAAAGCACACGCCGGTAGCAAGCTGCTTGTCATGTTGCACCGCGCTGAGATCTACACCGGCAGCCTGCGCGGCACGCAACGCCACTGACGCCGCCGGGTCGCAGCCGACGCGGGCAAGCAATCGCACCTGCCCATCAAGCAGCGCCAATGCCGTCGCGACATTGACGGCTGAGCCGCCGCTGCCCCATGTGAGCGCGGAGAGCGGGCTGTCGTCGCCTTCCGCCGGGTAGCGGTCGAGCGTGCCGCTCATGTCGGCATTGGCGTCGCCAACAACGAGGATGGTCACGGCGCGTTGTCGGGCATGGTGCCTGACTCGGACTTGACATATTTCTCGGATAGCCAGCCTTCCACCGTCTGATCATTGAGGCGCGTGCGAATGTGAAGCCAGTTCACGCCGTCGGCAGCTTGCGGGCCGCCTTCTTTGCGTACGCGTGCACCGTTCGGCAGCACTGCGATGACATCGGCATTCAGACTTGGCCCGGAGCGCACGTTCAGCCCACCTACTGCGCCATCAACCACCATGATGTCGCCGCTGCCGCCGACTACGCCAGTGAGCCATTCCGGCAGGCTGATGATCTGTCCAACATTCGGCACTTGTATGGAAGGGCGCGGCAACTGAACATTGAGCAGCTTGTCAACTGCAAAGCTGGTGAATGAATAGGTCACAAAGCCGACTACCAAAAATAGCACGACCAGCGTGATGATGCCGCCGAGCGAGCGCTGCTGAAAACGGCGCGGCATGCGGCGCGGCACTTCTTCGGCTGGCTCCTCAATTGTTGGTTGCATAGATGGCAGCGTTTCTGACGGTGCGGGCGGGCGTGGCGGGACAAGTGTGCGAGCGCCGCGGTTGATTCGCCGACGCAGCGATGGTGCTTCCACCGGTGGCTGGTCGAGTTTGAGGGTGTCGCTGCTCAGATTGCGGCGCATTTCGTCAAGCTCATGGGCCAGCGCGGCGGCGTCGGGCTGCCGATCTTCCGGGTGACGGGCTGTCGCACGCGAAAGAATGTGCTCCAACGCTGGGACATGCAGCAGCGGGCGCGCTTGCGAAAGTGGCGGAATGTGCGCTGAAAGATGTGCCTGGGCAATCGCGCTCGCGTCGTCGCCATTGATCATGCGGCGCCCGGTGAGCATTTCGTACAAGAGCAATCCAAGCGAATACACAGCGCTTGCATCGCTAGCAGGCTGGCCCTCGGTGCGCTCCGGCGCGCGGTAGCATGCAATATCGGCGGCAACTTCCTCCAGCGGCGTCGACCAGTTTTCGAGCAATTCGACATGCCCATCCTCCACCAGCACGAGATTGTTGCTTGAGATGGGCGGGTGCGGTACGCCAGCCGCCTGGCATGTAGCGACCGCGCCGACCACCTGGCGGAAGTACAGCAGCGCGTCCTCTAGCGGCAGCGCGCCAAGCTCGCGCAGCGTGCGCCCGGCAACATATTCGGTAACCATGTATGGGCGCGGCCCAATCTCGCCGCTGTCGAACACTTCTAGCAACGACTGATGCGAGCGGCCGGCACTGGCATGCGACTCTTCCACAAAGCGCTGCCGCAACTGCGCGTGGCCGCCAAGCTCCTGTCGGAGCATATGTACCAGTACGGGCCGCTGCAGTCGCTCGTCATAGCCACGGTAAACAGTGGCGAGGCGACCTGTGCCCAGTTTTGCGTCGATGCGATAGCGCCCGTGGAGCACAAGCGACGAGGTTGGTGGCGTGTGGCTCATGAAACGATTTGCACTCTGAACCGCCACCATGCAGGGCGAAACACGTCCATGCGCTGGTGGCAAACATAACGATTCGTAGACATGATGGATTATAGCACGCGCTCCAAGGCAGTGCAAAGCCTTTGCGCTTGTGATAGATATGTGCTCTGCGCTTGTGAACAGTCGTTGACGAAACAAAAAGCTAACGGTATAGTAGAGATGTTCGCATGAGCAGGAGTAACGTGTGCAAACCCGCGTTGGCGAAGTTATCGAGGCTACCACCACCCGCTTCACTGCCGGGGCGTATGATCTTCTGGAAGCGCCGCCGTTTGGTGCGCTAGTGCGGGCACAGACGCGCACCGAGGGTGTGTCGGTGTACGGCCTGGTGTACGAAATTCGCACCGGCAGTAAAGAGCCGGGCGGTCGCGCCATGGTGCGCGGGCGCACCTACACTGGCCGCGAGCTGTACGACCAGGAAATCTACGAGGAGCATCCTGATCTGGCTGAGGTGCTCCAAACTGAGTTTTCGGCCATCACCGTCGGCTATGTCGAGGCGCAGCGCATCTACCAGTACCTGCCGCCGCAGCCGCCGCCGGTGCATTACAGCGTGTACGAATGCGCCGAGGATGAATTATGTCGCTTTACTGATGTCAACGACTTCTTTCGCACTGTGCTGTTTGCATATCAGATTCCCAGCGATGAACTATTGGCAGCGGCTGTGCGTGCCGCCGCCCGAGCGCGCACCAACGCTAGCCGCGAGTATCTGGTGCGGGCCGGGCGCGAGGTCGCCTCGCTGCTTAAAGATGACTACGATCGCCTCACGGCCATGCTGCGTCGCATTCGGCCTTAAGCGCCTTGCTCCATGCCGCCATGCCGCGCCTTTTTATTGACGCCACCACACTCCAATGCTACAATGCGGCGCGATGAACGTGCTTGCAGGTAAACATATTATTCTTGGTGTCACTGGCAGCATCGCTGCCTACAAGGTCGTCGAGCTTGCGCGGCGGCTGACGCTCGATGGTGCCGTGGTTGACGTAATCTTGACCGAGGCCGCGGAACGCTTTGTCGGCGCGGCAACGTGGCAGGCGCTCACTGGCCGTGCGGTGCTGCAAAACATGTGGGCTTTGCCAGAAGATGGCGTGGTTGGTCATGTGGCGCTTGGGCAGCACGCCGACGCGGTGGTCATTGCCCCGGCTACTGCTAACACACTCGCCCGGCTGGCGGCTGGCTTCAGTGATGATTTATTGACCACAACCGTGCTGGCGACCAGCGCGCCGATTTTGTGCGCGCCGGCCATGAACTCGCAGATGCTGGCCAATACCGCGACACAGGCAAATATTGCGACTCTACGCGAGCGCGGCATGGTCGTGTTGGAACCAGAATGGGGCCAACTTGCCGAGCCGATGGTTGGCAAAGGTCGGCTACCAGAGATTCCTGTTATTGAAGGTGAACTACGCGCGCTTTTGGGGCGGCGCATGGGCAGCATGCGCGGGCGGCGCGTGGTTGTAACCGCCGCAGGCACGCACGAGCCGCTCGATCCGGTGCGCTTTGTCGGCAACCGCTCATCGGGCCGCATGGGCTATGCGCTGGCTGCTGAGGCGCGCGATCGCGGCGCACAGGTGACATTAATCACTGGTCCTTCGGCGTTGCAGCCGCCCGCTGCGGTGGACGTGGTGCATGTAGAGACTGCGCTGGAGATGCAGGCGGCGGTGCAGGCGGCGCTCCGCGGCGCTGATCTGTTGATCATGGCTGCCGCTGTGGCCGATTTTCGCCCGGCTGAATTGTCGCAGCAGAAAATCAAAAAAGGCGACGACGAAGAGCTTGAGGTGCGGCTGGTGCGCAATCCTGATATTCTTGCGGGTCTCGCCGATCTGCGTGATGTTGTGAAAGTTGGGTTTGCCGCCGAAACGCAAAATCTGCTTGAGTACGCACAATCTAAGCTGGAGCGCAAAAGGCTCGACATGATCGTCGCCAATGAAGCTGTAGCAAGCATCGGGAATGACACGAGCCAGGTGACGTTGGTTACTACCGATGCTGTGCAGCAGCTCCCGCACCAGGCCAAAGAAGAAACCGCTGGCGCTATTCTTGACGCAGTGCTTACCCGTTGGCCGGAGCGCCTTGGGCCGGTTGATGTGCCAAGGAAATACCCATAATGTTACTATATAGCTGTATATATGCCCATGTATAATACATAATTGACCACAATAAACAGTTTTGAGAACGAGGGAGATGGAGTGGTGGCGACCGTTGCGGTTTCTTTCATGAACGCCACTGCAGATCGCATGAACTATGGACGAACAAAATAAGCGAGCGGAAGAGCAAAATAAGAGTGCGCCTGCTAACGTGGAGCAACCTCGCGTCATTGATGGCGCGCCTCAGCGCGGGCAGTCCCCTCCTAACACATCGCGCTCTGAGCGTTCAGTTGATCGCATTGATCGGGCCGAGCGCGAGCGGCAGGCTGCAAAACTCCATTCTGAAACAGCCAATCTTCCTGATATCACCCAGGTCGGCCAGATTATTCGTGAGCGATTTTCCAATCTCACACGTCAGCTTCCACGTGAGGTGCCACGGCGTGCCACCGAGCCAACCGCGCCGCGCGTGCCGGTCAGCAATGGGATGCGCGAGCGGATTGCGGTGCTTGTTGCCGCGCTTGGCGATCCTGATCATGCCATGCATCAACAGGCAGTGCAGGAGCTTGTGGCGATAGGCGATGCAGCCGTGCCTGCACTGAACGAAGCGCTCAATCCACGGCGCTCATGGCTGGCGAATTATCGTGCTGCTGAGGCGCTTGGGCAGATTGGCGATGGCCGCGCCACAGGTCCGCTGATCGAGGCACTGCGTAACTCAAACAGTAATGTGCGCTGGGGTGCGGTGCGGGCGCTGGCGGCCATTGGGGATGCGCGCGCGCTGCTTGAACTGCGGCGCGTGGCGCGTGAAGATCAAGGCAAGACAAGTTGGGGTGAGCCGGTTGCGGGTGCGGCGCAAAGTGCAATCGAGCAGATGCGCGCACAGAACGTACTGCTTCGCGGCGCTGAATTGGTCCAGACTGCGATTGCGTGCGTGCTTATGCTGGTGGCGCTGATCCTGGCATGGAGCGTCATCACATCCTTGCGTACCGAACTCAGTACCATTGGGCTTGAACCCATTACGCCAATTACACGTGCTCAGGCACTCGCCCAGGGGAGTGCTCAAGGAACAGCCGAGCCTGCGGCGGCAGATGCAACAGCCGCCGCCGAAACGCCGGAACCTACAGCGGCGCCAACGGCAACGGCGCAGCCGCAAGTCACCGGCAAAGTACGTTCGACAGCTAATGTCCGCGCTGCGCCGTCAGTTTCGGATGGCGCACGGATTGGCATTGTCAATGCTGGCGATGATGTCATTTTTGTTGCCAGTACACCGGATCGTTCATGGTACAAGGTGCGGTTGGGGCAGCAAACGGCGAATGGTTCACGCATTGACAGTGCGGATGGGACCGGTTGGGTCAGCAGTTCGTTGTTGTCTCCACCAAGCGGCACTGTGCCTGTGGTGCAGCCAGGCACATAGCATTGTGCTGGTGTGATTGAAATCAATATATTGAACTACCAAGGTTACATACGAGAATATATTTATGATGGGCAGTTTATCGAAGACATTGCGCGCGTTGTTTCTGGGCATCGCACTGATTTCGCTCATGGTGGCATGCGCTGGATACGCTTTTTTGAGCGAGTTGCGCCGTCCCGCTGGCGATAGCAACACGCCGGTTGAGTTTGTGGTCGAGCCAGGTGATACGACAAATACCATTGCGACCAATCTGCGAACGGCGGGCTTGATTCGGCAGCCGCTGCTGTTCACATCGTTGGTGCGCATGCAGAATCTTGATGGTCAGTTGCGGGCGGGTACCTACTATCTCAAGCCCGACATGAGCATGGGCGAGGTCATATCGGCATTGCAAATTACGCAGCCGGTTCAGGAGGCACAGGTCGTTCTTCCTGAAGGCTTGCGCATGGAGCAGGTGGCGCAAATTGTTGGGTCTGCCGGGCTTGAGCAAGTCAACGAAGAGAATTTCCTGGCGACGGCGCGCAACGGCGCGGCATTCAAAGAAGGCCATTTTCTGCTCAATAGTTTGCCTGATGGCGCAAGCCTGGAGGGTTACCTGTTCCCGGACACCTATCGCTTCAAGACGACAGCTACCGTAACTGATGTCATCAATACCATGCTCGACCGCTTCGACGAACAGTATGGTACCTTTGATAAAGAAGTCCAGGTTGATGCAAACGTTCACCAGATTGTGACCATGGCGTCGATTGTGCAGCGCGAAGCTGCTAATAACGCAGAAATGCCCAAGGTTGCAGCGGTGTTCTGGAATCGGCTGAAGCCGGAAAACAAGGCTGAGTTCGGCGGTGGCAAGTTGGGTGCTGATCCAACTGTGCAATATCTGCGTGGTACGCCGGATAATTGGTGGCCGCAGCTTGATGATCTTACCAGCCAACAAATTGATCAGGTTGGCGCAGGGACTAATAAGTATGCGTACAACACGCGCGCGAATGCAGGGCTGCCGCCCGGACCGATAGCGAATCCTGGTCTTGCGGCGTTGCGGGCTGCCGCGCAACCTGATACGAGTGAGCCATACACCTATTTTGTGCTTGCATGTGGGCAGCCAGGGCATCGGTTTGTTACCTCAAGTCAGCAATTTCTCCAATTTCAGGACGAGTATCTAAACTGTCCGGCACAATAAGCATCCATGCGTTGTAGGCGTTTCCACACAACAGTACATAGTTAGTAGAGTTGCCATGCTTCTTTCCGGCTTGATTGGTGATCCCGTCGCGCATAGTTTGTCGCCCGTGCTACACAATGCCGCGTTTGCGCACTTTGGCATGGATGCGCGCTATGAGCTATGGCTGACGTCTGCAGCAGACTTGGCAGACCAGGTCGCCTCGTTGCGTTCGCCCGATGTGCTGGGCGCTAATGTCACGCTGCCACACAAGCGCGCGGTATTGACGCTGCTGGATCGGCTTGAGCCTGCTGTTGAAGTGATTGGCGCGGCAAACACGATTATTCGCGCACAGGATGGCACACTGGTCGGTGACAACACCGACATGCCGGCTGTGCTAGCGACGTTGCGCGAGGATGCGGACTATGACCCTAAAGGTCAGACAGTTGTGATCCTTGGCGCAAGTGGCGCGGCGCGCGCAGCGGCTGTTGCGTTAGTCCATGCCGATGTTGCGCAGTTGCTGGTGGTCAATCGCACGCTGGAGCGCGCCGAGGAGTTGCTCGCTGACATTTTAGCTTCTGTTGATGCGGACCCGCTGCTGTTTGCCTGTACGCCTGACGCGCTTGACGAAGACATGTTGCACAAAGCGACGCTGATTATCAACGCAACGTCGCTGGGCTGGCATGGCAATGAAACTCCGCTTGCCGCAACGCTCATTCCTGCTGATGCGCTGGTCTTTGACATGGTATACCGTCAGACACAACTGCTGCGCGATGCCGAGTCGCGCGGCGCACGCACGATTGGCGGGCTAGGCATGCTGGTCCGGCAGGCGGCGCTATCTTTTGAACGTTGGACGGGAAAGGTAGTCCCGGTCCGGGTGATGTACGACGCAGTTGAGGCGCACAACAGGACACAGATATGACTCTCATCGCAGTTTTCGTTTTTCTTGGTGGTCTTGTCCTTGGAACGCTGCTCAACGTTGTTGTGATTCGGTTGCCGCGTGAACAGCATGTTGGTGGTTGGCCGCATTGTACGCGCTGTGGGCAAGCATTGGCATCCTGGCAGGTCGTGCCGATGGTTGGATGGCTACTGCAAGGCGGGCGTGGGCGCTGTTGTGGGCGACGAATCAACTGGATATTTCCTCTTGTTGAATTGTTGTCTGGTGGGATACTGACGATCTTTTATCTCCGCTATGGTTTCACTGGCACGTTTTTCTACCTTGTCTTTGTGACTGCTGTGCTGCTTGTCACTGGTGCCATTGATTGGCTGCATCGCTCGATTTATACGTTTTTCGTGCTGGTGCCGGCGCTACTTGCCATTTGTGCATCCTTCTTCGTCCAAGGTCATTCATTCCCCAATGCGATTGTTGGTGCTATTGTGTCTGGGTTCGTGTTCGTGCTGCTCTTTTTGCTTGCGCGCATTCTGTTTCCTGGAAAAGCCGCGCCTTTTGGTCTCGGTGATGTATATCTTGGCATCTTTATTGGTGCTGCGGTAGGATTTATTGGATTAGTTCCTGCCTCTGTTCTATGGGATTTTGCTGGCGGGCGTCTTTTCGGCTGTACTGATCATTCTACGCCGCGCGGGCCGTCCGAATATCCCTGAATACATTTCCTACGGCACGTTTTTATGTCTTGGAACACTTGGATACCTGCTTATTTTTGGCCTCGGAAACGCCTGACTCTTGACCCCGCAATGTGAAAAAATTGTTACTATACGATACGCTATCGTATGGTATTATGAGCGTACGTTCACGCTCACACATGGCTTCATACGTTGCTTTAAGGCATGCTCTGCTGTCGCATGGGCGCTGTTTTTGCCGCGTTGCTCAAAAACCGTCCAGAGAGAGTAGGGCAGTTTGTAGCGGGTTTGCTGTGTGCTGTAACCGAGATAATGGGACCATTGGAGGCACACCAAGTTGTGTGTCTAAAGGAGTAGTATGCGATACCGCGTTTTTTCGCTGCTCGTCTTAGCCTGGCTCGCCCTGTACGCGAGCATGGTGCCATCATTGCTGTTGGCTCAATCCAACGAGTTGCCCATCGTGTACCACGCTGCCACGCCGCTCCTGCCACCAGCGACCTTTGGCAGCACTGATCGGGTCGCGTTGATGATCGAGCTGGCTGACCCACCTGCGCTATCTGGTGGTGCTGGCGTTTCCGATCGCAGCGCGCGCAACCGGGCAGCGCAAGAACGCTTGTTGCCCATGCTTGCTGGACGGGATGCACAGGTTCTGTTCCGCACATCCCTCGTGTACAATGGCATTGCCGTGAGTATTCCCACAGCACGTGTTGCGGACCTGAAAAATCTCCCCAATGTTGTTGGCATGCATATCATTCCGCCGAAGCAGCTTGCCGATGTGCCTGGTGGTGGTTCTGCTGCCGATGCGGTAGCGGAAGCCGCCAAAACATGGAATTCGCCGCTCGGAGCAACAGGTCAAAATGTACGGATTGGCGTTATTGACACGGGCATCGATTATACGCATGCGACATTTGGTGGTCCGGGTACGACTGCCGCGTATCGAGCAATCAATCCCGCACAGCCTGCGACCACTATCTTCCCGAATGCAAAAGTGGTTGGTGGCTATGATTTTGCGGGTAATAACTATGATGCAACTGGCGTGACAGGTTCCCTAACGCCGCAGCCTGACTCTAATCCACTGGACTGCAACGGGCATGGAACGCGTGTGGCAAGCGTGCTTGCGGGTTATGGGGTCACTTCTCAGCACAAAACCTATACTGGTTCGTATGCCAGTCCGCTCAATGTGCAGTATTTCAAGGTTGCGCCAGGTATTGCGCCGCGTGCGAACTTGTATGCCTTGAAAATCTTTGGCTGCACAGGCTCTTCGACGTTGCTGACACAAGCGGTTGAATGGGCGCTTGATCCAAATGGTGATGGCGATCCTGCAGATCGTCTTGATGTATTAAATATTTCGCTCAGCACTCCATTTGGCAGCAACGATGATCCGGATGCCGTCGCTATCAACAATGCGGTGGCAGCCGGGCTGCTTGTGGTTTCGAGCACCGGAGATGTAGGCGGCGCATTCTTTGCGATTGCCTCGCCAGGTAGTGCGCAACGCGCTATCACTGTTGGCGCGTCAAGCGGTATGGTCGCTGCAAGCGCAAATGTCGATCAATCGACAGCAGCAGTGTTGCCAAGCAGCGCGCGGGGACCGCAGCGGGGTGGCACAACCCTCAAGCCTGATCTGCTCGCACCTGGTAATGGCATTGTATCGGCGCAGGTTGCCAGTGGCAGTAATGCTACTGTGGGCAGTGGTCCCGATATCGCGGTGCCGCAGGTGACCGGCGCAGTTGCGTTGCTGCGACAGCTCTACCCGACATGGACAGCGCTTCAGATTAAGGCTGCACTCCTCAACACGGCCATGCCGGTACAGGCTGACGGGGTTCCCGCACCGCCCTCATTAGGCGGCGCCGGTGAACTCAATGTGCTGCGTCTGGCAGGTCTTGATTTTCTTGCCTATAGCCGCGAAAGCAACGGCGGCATGTCGTTTGGTGTTACGTCACTCGCCCAGCCAACTACGCTTGAGCAGCCAGTCACACTGGAAAACCTGAGTGATAAAGAGCGAGTGCTCTCTGTTGCTGCCTCAGCAGTGGTGACCGAAACCGGTGTCTCTGTGGAAGTGCCGAGCATGGTCACCCTGCCGCCGCACAGCACGATTGATCTGCCAGTGCGCGCCGCGATCAATCCTTCCGCGCTTGGCCACACGCCTGATGCTGCAACACCGCTGCTGCAAAGTGGTTTTCCGCGCTACTTCCTGGCAGAACATGGCGGTGCTGTGGATATAACCGCAACGATTGGTACGCGTCTGCGCGTGGGTCATGTGGCTGATTTGCCGCCAGTTGCATTCTACTTGGATGATAATCTTATTACCGGCTCGATTCGCACGGATAATGTGGGGGAATTTGTTGCGGTTCCAGCTGGAACGCATGTGCTCCGTGTAGTGAGCGCCGGTCAGCCGGTGACGGCAACGCCTATTGTTTCTCAAACCGTAACCCTTCAGACGGATCAGGATTATACCTTTATTCTTGTTGGACGTGAAAAGGCGTTCGGCCTTGATGTTATCAACAACACTACTGAGCCAGCGCCAGCAAATACTGCGTTGCTGCAACTCAACAATGCAAATCTTCCCGGCGATCCCGAATCTGGTCCGTTCGATGTGTATCTTGATGGCACATTAACAACGGCAGCGCTTGCCGCGAGCGCATCAACAGGCTTTATTCCCATAGCACCTGGCAAACATGTGGTGACTTATTATCCTGCAGGAAAAGCCCCAGTCTTTAATAATCTCGATGCAATTGAGGAATTTGATGCGCAGCCAGGCGAATTGTTGCTGGTTCGCACCGACCGGCAGGGCGACGAGTATAACTGTCCAGATCGTAATCGATTATGCCAGGCGCAGCAGCGTGGTGGCCTTACGCGCGCGCCAATCCGCACGCCATCTGTGGTTGCACATGTGCCCTACAATGTTTTTCCTGTATCCGCCTCGGAAGCCCACGCTGCCCAGATGATTGTAAGTGTGCCCGCCGGGTCATCAGCGTTTACGCTGCCGCTACAAAACACCGGTGCTCGCAACAGTGGCCTGGCACTCACAGGTTATCCCGAAGCACAGACGCCCTTGGTCAGTGCATTTGCCCTTGAGGCGACGAGCCCTCCAAATGAGGCGTTACCGACAAATCTGCGCGCTGCGGATATTCAGTATGTTGGTGTGACAAATAGTTATTCAGTGTCACAAGCACTGAATAACACCGATCTCTTTTTTGGTACGTCAAGCTACGGCGCATGGGCGACGCCACACGAAGTGCAAATGCGCATCTACCTTGATGTAAATAATGATGGGGTTGATGATTATGTGTTGTTGAACACAGATTATGGGTCTGCGCTTGGCCTGGAGCCAAATGATGTGTTCATTAATGCGGTGTATCGCATTCAGCCTGACGGCACGCTGCTTGGCTTGACGACCTATACGCTCTGGGGGACGTTTCCTGCGCCAAGTGCGCCCCAAGGTGGTATCGATGTGGCGGCCTTTAACACATCAGTGATGTTCCAGACAGTGAATACACAATCGCTTGGCCTCGCTACGGGACAAACACAGCTAAGCTACCATGTGGAAACGCGCGCACGTGACGCGAATGGATTTAGTACGGTGGTCGATCGCGTGCCAGCGACTGGCAGCCTGACGTACGATATTGCCACCGCTGCCGTGGTTCCTATCAACACGACGGGTCTTCTTCGGCAACGCCCACTGTTTGTCGATACAGACGGTGGCAGCATCACCGGGCTAATCGGCGCTGGACCCACTCAACCAGTCGCGCAAGGCGTACTGCTGTTACACCATCATAACCTGGCTTCCTCGCAGGCAGAGGTTGTGGAAGTTCGTAGACCTGCGGCCCTGGAGCTTGCCCCACGTTTGTATATTCCGTTTGCGGCACAGCAATCGTCGTAGCCTTCTTCTAGCGTAAAAAGCCCGTGCATCATGACTTGCGAATGTGTCATGACGCACGGGCTTTTAGGTATCAGCGCACGGTATCTTTAGCGCGGCTGAATAGTGATACAGGCGGCTTTACCGCTAACAGATGATCCTCCAGTCCAACTTACTGCGTAATCTGTGTTGCATGCTTGGTTGTTTTGTGGCACAGTAGGAAATGATCCGGTGATGACGAGTTGCATGGTTTCTCCCGCCTGAAGTGTAACAGTATATCCGCTTGGCGCAACAGGCCACTCGACAGGCTGTCCTTGCCCGCTTGGCGGCGTGAAGCATGCGCCACCGTGATCACTGCTACAAGTTGAGACTACGAAGTCCTGCGGCAGCGTGTCCGTGATCTGGGTAATGACCACTGGCGCGTTGGTTGAGTTTTTTACTACAATCGTAAATTTGATCACTGCACCAACTGCCGCTTGGTTTGGGGTTACCTGCTTGCTCACAGACGGGGGCTGCGCGTTCGTCGGCGGTGTAACCGTTGGGGTGGCAACCGTCGCCGTTGGCGGCACCGGCGTCGGCTGTGGCGTGTCAGTTGGCGGCACCGGCGTCGGCTGTGGTGTGTCAGTTGGCGGCACGGGCGTTGGCGCGACGGTTGGTGCCTCGGTGTTGGTTGGTGGCACGGACGTTGGCGGCACCGGCGTCGGCTGTGGCGTGTCAGTCGGCGGCACCGGCGTTGGCGGTACCGGTGTACGCGTTGGTCTGCTTGGCCGGCGCGTATTGGTCGGTGGCACGGGCGTCGAGGTGGACGGTACGCGTGTACTGGTCGGCGGTACCGGTGTTGGCTGCGGCGTTGGTGCTGGCGGCACAGGCGTCGGTGCTGGCGGCACAGGCGTTGGTGCTGGCGGCACGCGTGTATTAGTTGGCGGTACCGGTGTTGGTACCAGTGCGAGATTTCTAGTAGGTGTGGGCTGCACAACGATTACCCGTGTTGGCGTTGGCGGCACACGGGTTTTGGCCGGTGGCACAGGCGACGCCGACACAGGTGTCGAACTGTTCGCGCTACCTGGCGTGATCGCCGTCGGCGCATTTGCTACCGGCGTTGCGCTTGGGAGCACGCGGGTCGGCGGTAGCGTGCTGGTAGAGCGCGGCGTTGGTTGCTCAGCAATAATTGTTTCGCCCGATTGTGCAGTGCTAATCTGATTAGGAATCAGCGCTCCACCACGCGGCGTAGGAGTCGGAATTACCGAAGGCACGCCCGCTGGTGTCGGCGTTGGCGCATTTGTCAGCGCAGGCACAATAGCAACAGGCACCGAAGGAATTGTCGCTTGGAGCTGCGGCGTCAGTGCCTGGGCGGTTTGTGTTGCACCAGTATCAGCAAGCACACGGGCAGCAGAAGGTGCAATGGGTGGCAGTTGTGGTGTGATACTCCACGGCTGGTAGCTCACCTCATTCATCGCTAACAAGTTGCGCACCGAAGGATCATTGCGTGGTGTCAGCCATAAAAAAATAAGCTGTGATATTCCGCACAGCATCAGCAGGGCAAGCAACAGCGCCCCGATGATCAACCAGCGGATTGGATCAGGTTGTTGCTGTGTTTGCTTCTGTGACGGCTGTGTCTGCATGTGCATGTGCTATCGGGAGTGTAAAGCTAAATGTACTGCCATGTCCAACATCGCTTGTTGCCCAGACCTGGCCGCCTTGCTGCTCAACCAGATGGCGTGTGATTGCGAGCCCGAGCCCGCCGCCGCGCTCGGGTGAATTATTGCCCTCCACGCGATGAAAGCGCGAGAAGAGATGCTCCAAAGTATCGGATGGAATACCCGCGCCAGTATCGCGGATGTGTACCTGAACCATTCCGTCGTGTTGCTCAGCATGCACGGTGACGCCACCCTCTGCAGTATACCGTCGCGCGTTATCAAGCAACTGCGTCAAAATCTGATGAAGTTGATCCCGATCCGCCAGCACAGGCGGCAAAGCATCAGGCACATCAATTGTAAGCGTTAGCCCTTTCTCCTGAAAACCTGATTTGAGCGATATCACCGCCTGCTCAACGGCACCCGAAAGCGACTGTGTTTCAAGCATCGGCTTCATCATGCCGGCTTCTATGTTGGCAAGCAGCACCGCATTTTTGACAATGTTGTTGAGTTGGTCGGCCCGCAGGCGCACCTGATCGAGCATTTCGCTTTGTGTCGAACTAAGCTCTCCCACCATGCCGCGCAAGAGCAGTTCAGTGTAGCCGCTAATCACGGTGAGCGGTGTGCGCAGCTCGTGCGATATCGTGGCGATCACTTGTGTTTTGGCGCGATCAACAGCGGCCTCGGCTGAAATGTCGTGGAGCACAATGACTTCGCCAAGCTGATGATGATCGTCAAGCACAACTGGCGCGCTGCTTAACGTCACTACCTGATTACCAACCTGGTAATGCACAAGATCAGTTTGGATATTGTTAAATCCATCATCACTCATGGCGATTGGCTCAAGTGGCAGCGTGTTGAAGTTGATGCGCTCATTCGACTCAGGCTGGAGATGTAGCATGCGCTTGGCAGCATCGTTGATCAGCACAATGTTACGCTCATTGTCACACACTACCACACCATCGGCAATAGATGTCAGAATCGCCTGCCGTTCGCTGGCCTCCTCGCGCACCTGGCTGAACAGCATGGCGTTGCAGATCACGCTGGCTGCCATGTTTGCGATGGCTAACAATGTTGGCTCTACGCCGCCACTGAAGGCATGCGGCTCAGGGTTTGCGAAGATCAGCATGCCAACGATTCGATTTTGCAGCAGCAACGGCGTGAGTAGCACACTTTGCATTGCTTCGGTGTCAGCCATGCCAACGGTTGCAAGTCGCGCGTCATCGGCAGGTGACAACACACGGGGCAGGTCGCCCCGCGCGATGTCTTCAAGCAGGCTTTTGTCAGGCACATGCGCGGTAGTGCCTTGCAGCGCAGCCAGCGGTTCTGGCGCAGCCTCGGCGACGCGGTAGGTCCATGTGTCACGATGGTGCAGCAATGCCAGCGCGGTGGTCTGCGGCGCAAGTTGATGCAGCGTTTGCCCAGTGACATCAAGAATCGGGCGTACATCAATCAGTGCATTGAGTTCGCGGCTAGTACGGTACAGGCGCAGTAGATGCTCAGTCATCTGGTTAAACGCCTGCGCGAGTTGGCCAAGCTCATCATACGTAGAAATTGAAGTGCGCCGCTCCAGATCGCCGGCTGTCACAGCTTCAGCAGTGGAAACAAGCGCCGTAAGCGGGCGCGTGATTCGGCGCGCAACCACGTAGCCAAGCAGCACTGCGCCCATGGCGAGGACCATGGCAATTGCGATGATACCGTTGCGGCTGGTAGCAAGCCAGCTAAACTCAACATCACGCGACAATCCGACGGAAAAAAAGCCGATCTGTCGGTTCGCGACCACTAGTGGGCTATACACAAGTTCAAATGCACGCCCGCGAATGTTCTCAACATCGAATACTGACTGTGCATTGTTTTGCAATCGCGCGATCACATCTTTCGGCACGCCAAGCTCTGCAAGCTCATTCCGGCGCAACAGCGTAGTGCCGATGGGCTGCCCCTGTAGATTGTAAAAGGTGGTAATCGTTGCTTCGCTGCTGTTTTCGAGCGTATTCAGCAAGTGATCGAGTTTCACTCCCACCATGATACCGCCGACCACCGTGTCATTTTGTTTCACCGGCACAACCGTGTACAAATAGGGTTGCGGGTCGGGGTTGAAGATAATCAGATTGGAAAATTTATCAGCATTGTCAATCGTCGTGCCGTTGATAATGTTTTGTACATCAGCAACACCAGAAAGATCTGTGCCTTCCAGTCGTTGTGGCGCGGCGGTCGGATCATTGGACACGCGCAAAAAATCGACCACTGCCTGTCCCTGGTCATTGAACGCAATCATGCGATCAAAGTCCAGGCTCGGATTGTTGCGCGCATAGTTATAGAACGGCAGCAGCGCGCGATCAACCACCGCCGGATCATCGCTCGCGAGCGCTTCCGGAACGGAAGGTGCCTTGGCTGCCGGGTTCTCCTGGGCATAGGCGACCTGTAGTAAAAACGCAAGATTATCACGCTCGCGTTGCGCCAGCGCTTCGGTGGTATCGCGCCCCATCTGCGTCAAGGTCGTCTTGAGTTTGTCTTCCCAGGAGGCCGCGGCCAGGCCAAGCGAAATAGCCGCACCAGCCATGGTCACCGCAAGTGTGAGAGCGAGATACGGCAGAATGATTTTATACCGGATTTGCGATTGAATTGCACGGAGCAGTCTGCGCATCAATGACTCGCCTTCAGCATTGTATAGCTACGATTTACGGTCTTTGTGAGCATGTTGGAGGTCCCGTTTATTATAGGTTAAGACCAGGCGCAAATCAAGTATGAAAAGCGCCTATCGGCAGTATGTGGTGCTACGAATGGCTTTCGAGCGGCAAGGCACAGGCGAAAATGCTTCCCACATCTTGTGCGCTTTCGAGCCAAATGTGCCCACGGTGGGCCTCAACCGCGAGCTTGCAGAATGTCAGGCCCAGCCCGGTGCCGCGGCCCTTGCGGCCACGGACCTGCCCGAACTTTTCAAAAATACGCTCATGGTATGCGGCTGGCACTCCCGGCCCTTGATCCTGAACCCAGAACACAATCCAGGAGCCACCTGTTAACGGCGGGTGAACCGGCGCATCATCCGGTCGTGGATCGTCTGCGGTGAAACGCATTGCTCCCATGATCACAGTGGTGTGTTGTGGTGAGAACTTGAGCGCATTGTCAAGCAAATTTTGCAGCACGCGCACAATGGTGTCCTTGTCAACCTCGATTGGCGGCAGGTCAAGTGACAGGCGCTGCTCAATCTGAATATGCCGCGCACGGGCCGACGCCTCGATCCGCTCAACGGCCGCATCAAGGATAGCGTAAACCGGCAACGGCTCGAGATCGAGATGAAGCTGTCCTTGTTCCATGCGCGAAATATCAAGGAGATTATTCACCAGTTCCAGCATGGTCTGACTGCCAGATTGCGCAATCGAGAGCATGGTTTGCTGCTGCTGCGTGACCGGCCCACCCAGCCCGCGCTGCGTCATGGTGATGCCGTTCATGACTGAAGTCAATGGCGCGCGCAGATCATGAATCAACATGCTGGTGTAATCGTCACGCAGTTGTTCCAACTCTTTTTCATGTGTGATGTCGCGGAACACTGCCAGCCGCCCGTACACTTTGCCATTTACGTCACGGACTGGCAGCATGAGGTGGCGAATGAAACGGCGCCGTTGCCCGCCAAGCTCGTATTCAGTCACTGATGTTGGCTCATTGTTAAACGTGTGTTGGCCGCCCCATGGGCGCGTGGTTACTTCGTGCGCGCGGCTGCGCAAGTGTTGTAGCAACCGGCCCAACGGCTGACCGATGATGTCCGTTTCTATGGTGGCAAACAGTTCGGTGGCCATGTCATTCGTATTGACGACACTTCCCGCAAGATCAGTCATGATCATGCCATCAGCAGTGGAGTTCAGGATCGCTTCAAGCTGGTCGCGGCCATCAGCCACCTTTTTGAACAGCCGCGCGTTGTCGAGCGCCACGCCGATGAAGGCAGCCATGCGGTTGAGTCGCGTGGCATCTTCTTCGGTGAAAGGCCCGTTGATTTTGTTCAGCAACTCGATAACACCAATGACACTGCCTTTGGCAATCACCGGCACGCACAATATTGATCGTGTATCATAGCCAATATCTTCGCTGATCTTGCGATAGAAGCGTGGGTCGTTCGGTGCGTCGTGAACGACCACCCAGTCGCCTGTGGCGGCCACATAGCCGACGACGCCCTGGCCCTGTGGCACGCGCGTGCCGACCAGCACTTCTTTCTCGCCTTCCATAGTGACGGTAAATTCCAGCTCGCCAGTCGCATCATCGAGTAGCAGCAGCGATCCTGCATCTACCTTGAAATAGGCATTGAGGCGGTGTACTATCTCTCGATACAGTTCGCGCGTGTCAAGTGTCGATGTGACCGCCGCCGCAATTTCGTTCAGCGTTGCAAGCTCCTCGGTGCGCAACTGGGCCGCCTCGCTCAAGCGAAAGGCAACAATCGCGGCGCTGATCTGGCCTGCAAGCACGCGCGCTAGCGCCAGATCGTCGTCGGAGAACTGGTGCGCCTCATTGCGTGTGCCAAGCAGTAGCACGCCAATCGCGCGGTCCTGAGCAATGAGCGGCACCAGCAGCGCCGAGCGCGCGCCGGATGTGTGGGCATACACTTCGAACGGCTGATCATGGGTCAGGTCAATGTACAGCGGCTTGCGCTCATCAGTGACGCGATGGACCACCGAGTCGGCGGTGAGTTCAAGCGGGTCTGGCAGGTGGGCAAACGGAGGAAACGCCGACGCAATATAGCACGTTCCATTGTCGCCAAACAGGAACACGCTGCTCAGGTCGACATCAAGCACCTGCGTGACCTCGCTTTGGGCGAGCAACAACAGTTCGTCAAGTGTTGTAGCAGTCTCAACGGCTTGTGTCAGTCGCACAAGCGCATCACTACGCGTATATGGAAGGGCAGGTTTGCTAGTTGTCATAACTCTTAGCTGCTATTGACTTTCGTGGCTTGCATGCTGATATCAGTGTGCAGCGTAGCGGTTATAGCCTACACAGGCTCCGATACATTATAACGAGAAATGGAGGCAAGAACAACTGTGAGAAATCTGATAGAGTAACAAATCGATGACAATAGCCAGTGGATGACGATTATCTGTGGTTGACACGCGTGGTGCGATCCTCTAGAATAACGCATCTGTATCCACTCTCAAGTACATCTGAAATAGAATTAGTAAGCAGTACGTTATGACGATTGTTCGCTCGCTCAACGGCCCCTGGCACCTTCTCCCGGTAGACACCTTTCGCCAAGGTTTTTACCCACGCGACGACCGGGTGTGGGTTGAACAAGAGCTTCCGGCTCATTGGCAGCAGCATCCATTGTTTGCACGCTACAGCGGCAAAATGGTGTATCGCAAGCACTTCTCCTTCGATGATAGGCCACAGACGACAGACAATACTTCATCTGATACTCAGGTCCAGCGACGTCACTGGCTGCGCTTCAATGGCGTGTTTTATTGGATGCAGGCGTATTTCAACGGCGTTGATCTGGGCCAGCACGAAGGTTACTTTGTGCCGCATGAGTCCGAAGTAACCGATTGGCTCCATGATGATAACACGCTGGTTGTGGAGGTGAACTGTCCGGAAGAGCGCAACAAGTTCGGCAAGCGAATGATTACTGGCGTCTTTTCACACTGGGACTGCATTGACCCGGCGACCAACCCTGGCGGCGTGTGGCTGCCGGTTGAACTGATCACCACCGGCCCGGTACGCATCAAAGAGGTGCGGTTGCAAACCGAGCGCACGAGTTCTGCGCTGGCGGAAATTCGCTTCCGAACCACAGTGGACACGACGATGGCTCGCGATGTGACACTGCGCTGGACCCTTGAGCCGAAGAACTTTGCCGGTCAGGTGCAGGTGGTGGAAATGCGGCGCGCGCTGGCCGCAGGCGAGCAAGAGATCGCCGGGCTGTTCAACATACGCGACCCGCAGCTCTGGTGGACGCATGATCTGGGGCACCCAAACTGCTACACCGTGCGCCTGGAAGTCGTGGATGGCAACACGGTTTCCGATGAATACGCATGCACCTTCGGCATCCGCACGTTCACGTTTGATAACTGGATCGCTCGACTGAACGGCAAGCGCTTGTTCATCAAGGGCAGTAATTATGCGCCTGGCGATGTGCGGATTGCCACCATGACGCTAGACCAGTTTATGCGCGACATGGAACTAGCCCAGCAATGCAATATGAATATGCTGCGCGTGCATGCCCATGTGGAGCACCCCGACTTTTATGAGGCAACCAATCTTGCAGGCATGCTCTTGTGGCAAGACTTTCCGCTACAATGGCTGTACCGCCGCTCCGTGCTGCCCGAAGCCGAGCGGCAGGCGCGCGAGATGATTCGGTTGCTGTACAACCATCCGTCCGTGGTGGTCTGGTGCATGCATAACGAGCCGCTCTACAACGCCGACACCCGCGACGAGCGTATCAGAACCGTCGTGCGCACTTATTTTTCGGTCTTTGTGTGGAACTGGAACCGTGATGTGCTGGACACACACCTCAAGCGCGTCGCGGAAAGCGAGGATGCGACACGCGCAGCGGTGCGCTCATCTGGTGAGTATGCCATTCCCCTGTGGCACAAAGGCACGGACACCCATTTTTACTTTGGCTGGTACGCGGTGTATGGCCCGCTGTGGTTCTTCAGCCGCCTTGCGCGCTGGCTCCCCAAGAATATTCGCTTTGTCACCGAATTTGGCGCACAAAGCTTTCCAAATTATGAGAGCACGATCAAATTCGTGAGCGAGGATATCTCACAGATTGATTGGGACCATCTGATTGATCGCCATTTGTTTCAAGAAAACATGCTCGCGCATTGGTTGGATTGGAAAACTGCCCACTCGCTTCATGACTGATCGAGATGACGCAGGAGTATCAGTCAGCCATCAATCGATTCTACATCGACCATCTTCGCTTTCACAAATACCGCCCGACTGGCGGCATTGTGCCCTTCATGTTCCAGGATCCTGATCCGGCCGTGCTCTGGTCGGTAGTGGATTACTGGCGCGTGCCCAAGCGCTCGTACTATGCGTTGCGCGACGCGTTCAGCCCGCAGTACATTTTCACCTTGCTGGAACAAGAGCACGTTGCGCTGGGCGACAACATTGATCTGCCGATCTACATCGTCAACGATGCTCATGCGGCGGTGCCGGTCGAACTTGAGATGCAGTTGCTCGGGCCAGATGGCGAGGAACTTGCCAGCTTCGCCAAGCCGCTGACTCTGCCCGCCGACTGCATGGCCATGGAGATCGAGCGTTTGCGCTTGTCGCCTGACCGGCTGGGCACGTATTGCCTGGTGCTATCGCTCTGTAGTCCGCATGGCGTCGAGCTTGATAATACCTACAGAATTGTTGTCAGAGAGCGCACTGTGGTGGAGGAGCATGCTGGCCTGCGCTCACACCCCATGCTCGTGCGGCGCGACCGCGAGCGGCTAGCGCGCTGATATACAGAAATACTCATTCTTTTGAAATACATACCGTGAAAGAGGAAATGATGCTGCATAAAGCACAATCTTTGGCTGATGAACTTGTTCGCTTGCGGCGTGACATTCATGAACATCCCGAGTTGGCGTTCAAGGAAGTTCGCACGTCGCAACTCGTTGCCGATACCTTGCGCGAGATCGGTGGCATTAATGTGAAAACGAATATCGGCGTGACCGGCGTAGTTGGGCAGATTGGCACCGGCGATGGCCCGACAATCGCCATCCGCGCCGACATGGACGCGCTGCCAATCATCGAAGATACAAGCAAGTCATATATCTCCCAGAATCAGGGCATCATGCACGCTTGCGGTCACGACGCGCACACCGCCATGCTGCTGGGCGTGGCGCACCTGCTCAAAGATGCTTTTGCGACCGAGAACCTGCGCGGCAATGTGCGCTTTCTGTTTCAGCCCGCCGAAGAGGACGAAGGCGATCAGCCGATGAGCGGCGCACCACTGATGATCAAAGATGGCGCGCTCGACGGCGTGGATGCCGTTATAGCGCTTCATGTCGACTCAACAATGCCTACTGGCATGGTTACTGTGCGGAGCGGGGCAAGCTCGGCGGCGGTTGATTTATTCAAAGCATGGCTGACCGGCACCGGCGGCCATGGCGCGTATCCGCACGAAGGCACCGACCCGCTCTGGATGCTTGGCCCGGTGCTGATGGCGCTGCATGGCATTGTGGCGCGGCGCATCGATCCCATGAAGGCGGCGGTGGTCAGCCTCGGTCAGGTGCATGCCGGTGCAGCATCGAATGTCATTCCCGCCGAGGTATTCCTGGAAGGCACGCTGCGCTCTTTCGATCCAGACGTGCGCGAGCAGATTCTGGAGGAAGTGGAAAAGGCGCTAGCGGTGACGCGGGCGTTTGGCGGCGACTACCGCATCGACATAACGCGCGGCTACCCGGCTGGTCGCAACGACGCCACGGTAACGGGCTGGCTCCACCAGACTGCCGCTGATTTGATTGGCGAACAAGCCATCGACACGGTGCGAGCTGGCATGGGCGCGGAGGATTTCGCGTACATGACGCTCGAAGCGCCCGGCTCCATGTTCCATCTGGGCGCGGCGATTGACGACGGCGTGACGCGCGGCCACCACACACCGATTTTCGACATCGACGAGCGCTGCCTGCCCATTGGCGCGGCGATTCTGGCCGAGACGGCGCGGCGCTTCCTCAAGGGCGAGGCGAGGTAGCGCAGTACAGCGCATGCGCCAGTGTTGAAAGTACATTATCATGTTGAGCGAAGCGAAACATCTCATTGCGCTTCATCGAGATGCTTCAACTTCGTTCAGCATGATAGGTATTTACCTTGCAAATGATTCTGATGCACCGTGACGCAGTGATGGGGAAACGCGGCATCGAACATGCTGAGCAACTGCGCAAATCCCTCGCGGCCCTGCATCGTGCCCATGATATGGATCGTGGATCATCGCGTCTGGCGCAAATACCTCGTCGATGACCGCTTTGTTCTCCTGGTTGACCAATTCCTCGTAGATGCGCTGCACAACAGCTTTGTTCTGCTCGGTTGACATGGCCGTTCCTCCTGTGAACTATCACATACTGGCCTTGAATTACAGGTTCAGTATAGATTTCAGCCATGCCGGATACCAGCCCAAAGAATGCTCACTTCATGCTCAGTTGTACGAATAGGTTCAGCACGACGCGTGAGAAGTGGCAATATATGCTACACTACACGCAAACAACAGCAGCGAGGAGTATTCTTATGAAGGCAGTGGTCAGTGAGCAGGGTGTGCTTATTCCAAAAGAGTTTTTTGTTGGCGTGAAGGAAGTCGAGATTTTACAAGAAGATCAGACGATTATTATTGTTCCCATTCTGTCCAGTGATCCAATTTTTCAGCTTGGTACGGAGCCAGTAGAAGATGACATAACAGACGCATCGAGCAATCATGATCGTTACATTTATGGTGTATGAGCGCAGTCTTTCTTGATACAGGATATATTCTTGCGCTTGAGCTAGCGAACGATCAACATCATCTCGTAGCGTTGAAGCACTGGCAGCACGTACAGACTGCGCTGCCGCCACTTGTAACGACAACATATGTGTTTGATGAAGTTGTCACCTTTTTCAACAGCCGTGGTTACCATGCCAAGGCTGTTCAAATTGGAAACAATCTCCTTCGCAGTCCTTCGATGCAAATTGTTCATGTGGATGAAACACTATTTCAGTCTGGATGGGCGTATTTTCAGCGACACCAGGACAAGCGCTTTTCATTGACGGATTGCATCTCATTCACTGTCATGCAACAATTCGGAATAGTGACAGCCTTCGCGTTTGATAATCACTTCTCACAGGCAGGTTTTCAAAGGCAGCCGTAAGCGCATTGATCTACTACATAGCTCACCACATGTCGTGCATAGTGAGCATAGAGCGGCTATAAATCTTTTGTGCGGAGTTATGCATGCAGCATCTCAATAAACAAATGGCCCAATGGTCTGATTATCTTCAAAAAGATGTAAAAGTAGGTGCGCAAGAAAGTTTGAGATTAGCGACAACGATAAAGAACGAAGTACATAAATTGTCTGAGGATGTGAAGATTCAAATTATACAATCCGATGAAAGTAAAATTTTGCTGAAGAATCGCTTACAGGAGCTAGATGCTTTTCAACAATGGATGGATGGAACCCGTTCACTTCCAACATTACCACCTGAAACTGTACGCGCTCAGGTCATTGTACAAAACTACATTTGCTTTGTGTATCTTGGCGAGTCATGCTTCAAAGCTTTGAAGAAATATCTTCCTGTGGGAAGTACAACAAAGAAGATTATTCTGGAATTGAGTTTTGGTCTCGTAAACGTGATAGTACAGACGAGCCTCTATCAAGGTTTGAGGTGTCTCAAAAGCAGTTAGCCTTTTGGCAGTCTCTTGCTCGTTGTATGGGGTATGTCGCTTTTCTCAGCCTTATGTACAATAAAGACGCTCCTTTTTGGGCGCAACAAAAAAGAAGGTAACATGTTTTGTTTCTACGTCGACTCTTACGAACTGTAGGAGTGTTGAGCGATGCACACTTACACAGCATTGCCAGTTGCGAGTTTTTATCTCCCCGCAATCACCTGCACCTGATCGACCACACTCCACAGCGCGTTCGGGAACAACCCCAACAGCACCACCAGCGCCGTTGCGATCATGAGCGCTGCGTTCATGGCGCGCGGCGTGCGAATCGGCGCGTCCGACGCGGGTGCATTGAACCACATCGCCTTCAGCAGCCGCAGGTAATACGCCAGGCTGACTACCGTCATCAGCACGGCCACAATCATGAGCCAGATTGCCCCGGCGCGGTAGGCGCTCATGAACACGAACAGCTTGGCCCAGAAGCCGCCCAGCGGTGGAATGCCCGCCAATGACAAGACGAGCACCGTCATCATGCCAGCCAGCCCGGCGTTGCGCCGCAGCAGGCCGTTGAGGTCGCTGATCTCGTCGCCGCCAACTGCCTGCGCGACAATCGCCAGCACGCCGAACGCGCCGATGTTCGTCGCGCAGTACACGACAAGATAGTATAGCAGCGTCGCCAGTCCGAAGTCGCGGTCGCCGGTTGGCGTGGCACTCCATAGCACCATCGCCAGCAGCAGAAAACCGGCATGGCTGATGCTTGAATACGCCAGCAGGCGTTTGGCGTTCGTCTGCGGCAAGGCCGACAGATTGCCAACGATGATCGTCAGCAGCGCCAGCACCGCCAGCAGGCTGGTCCAGCCGTTGAAGCCCGCGCCCGGCGTGCCAGCCAGCGACGGAAAAGCGGCGGAAAGCAGGCGGTACAGCAGCAGAAAGCCCGCCATTTTCGAAGCGGTTGAGATGAAGCCGGTGACGAGCGTCGGCGCGCCCTGGTACACGTCCGGCGACCATGCATGAAACGGCACCACCGCCAGCTTGTAGCCAATGCCCGCAACAATGAAAATCATCGCCAGCGTCAGCAGCGTGCTGTGACCCTGCGCGCTCGCGCTGGCCTGACCGATGGACGAAAACAGTGTGCCAATCACCTGCTGGCTGCCACCGTTGTTCACGCTCGCAGTAAAACCATACGCCAGGCTCATGCCGTACAGCAGGATGCCCGACGACATCGCGCCAAACAGGAAATATTTCATGCCCGCTTCCGATGAATGCTCGTCGGTGCGGGAATAGCCCGCCAGCACATACAGCGAAATTGACGAAAGCTCCAGCGCCACATACGCCAGAATAAGCTCGCTCGCCGCCACCATGATGCACATGCCCGCCGTGGCAAACAGCAGCAGCCCGTAGAATTCGCCGGGGCTACCGCTGGGCCGCTGGTCGTAGGTGAGCAGCGTAGTGAGAAACGCCGCGCCGATGATCGTCAGCCGCGCCACCATGGCAAGGTTGTCGGTGGCGAATGCGCCGAGAATTGGCTGTGCGCTCTGGGCGCCGCCCGGCCCGGCTGCCTGCAAGTTCTGTCCAAGGTTGATCAATGCGTTCAGCAGGCTGTTGATGCCGCCGCCTGGCAACTGCTGCCCAACAGTGAACAGGTAGCCGCTCTGCACCAGCACCACGATGAATACCAAACCGAGACCGAGCGCGGCAAGCTGCGCGGACGCCTTGGCTCGTTCCTGCTGCACCTCGGGCGCGCTCGACCAGCGTTCCAGCACGTCCGAGCCGAGCACCAGCAGCGCCAGCACGATCAGCATGAGTTCCGGCAGGATACGGGGAAAATCTGTTAGTTGAAAGCTCATTCGTTTATTTCTTCGTGTTCTTTGTGGTTTTATCCATTATCGGCTTAGCGCAACCGTCATTGCTCGCCCCAACGCCTCAGCTACTGGCTGCACGCCGCTCTGGATAGGCGTGGTCAGGTACGCAGGGTAGATGCCGCTGATGATCAGGATGGCCGCCAGAAACACGCCGACGATATATTCTTGCACGGTCAACTTCGGCAAGTGGCTGAATGCCTGGTTCTTCAACGTGCCGAAAAACGCTGACAGCGTTGCCCGCAGCGTGTAGGCCGCCGTGACGGGAATCGCCAGCGCGCCGATGATTGCGACCAGCGGGAAGCGCTGCCACATGCCCATGAACACATTGAACTCCGCGAAGAAGCCCGCCAGTCCCGGCATGCCCATTGACGACAGCCCGCCGATGATGAACACGATCGCGACAAACGGCATCACGCCAAACAGCCCGCCAAGCTCGCGCAGGTCGCGGGTGTGCGTTCGGTCGTACACCATGCGCCCGACAACGGCGAACAGCAGCGCCGTCATGACCGCCATGCGCGAACATTTGCAGCACCGCGCCCTGAAGTCCAATCGCATTGCCTGCCGCCAGCCCCATGAGCACCAGCGCCATGTGGCTGATCGAAGAATACGCGATCATAAACTTGAAATCGCGCTGCGCCGCCGCGATCAGCGAGCCGTACACTGCGCCGACCAGCGTCAGCAAGGCAATCGGCAGCAGCCATGTCAGCGCGCCCTCCGGCAGCAGCGTCATGCCGACTCGCAGGCAGCCGTACGAGCCGAGTTTCATCATGACACCAGCCAGCAGCATGGAAATGGCCGTTGGCGCGGCGGTGTGGCCGGTCGGTGCCCAGGTGTGGAACGGCACCATGCCCGCCAGCACGGCGAAGCCCGCGAACAGCGGCGCGAACCACCCGATCTGAAAGGCGCGCGGGAACAACGCCGCCTGCTGGAGCACACGCATGTCGAAGGTGCGCAGGCCACTGCCGAAGTAGATCGCTATGATGCCCGCGACGATCAGCGCCGAGCCGCCCATCATGTACAGCGCCAGCTTGGTCGCGCCATATTCGCGGCGGGTTTTGCCCCAGCCGCCTATCAGCAGAAATTTTGGAATCAGCGTCAATTCGTAGAAGATGAACAGCAGAAACAGGTCAACCGACATGAACACGCCATACGCGCCCGCCGCCGCCAGCAGCAGCAGCGCCCAGTACTCGCGCGCCCGCTCCTCGATGTTCCAGCTCACCAGCGCGCTCGCCACAATGACGATGCCCGTCAGCAGCAGCAGCGGCAAGCTGATTCCATCAACGCCGAGCGTGTAGTTGATGCCGATTTGTGGCAGCCATTGCAGTTCTTCGATAAATTGGAGCTTGACGACATTGGAAGAATCATACGCGCCGTAGACCAGCGCCGTCAGTATCAGCGACACGAGTGCGCCGGTCGTACCGATGATGCGGATCGTCTGGCGCTGCTCCGACGGAACGAACAGCAGCGCTACGGCTGGCACAAGCAGGCTCAGCCAGATCAAGCTAAGCCAGGGAATGTTAGTTGGAAGCGCAAAAAGGTTCATATGATTATCGAAGAACAAAGAAATACGATGAATACATCGGGTGTAGTCATAGCGGGCGAACCATGTGTTCGCCCGCTATGACGCTCCTATTTACTTGCGAGTGTAATATAGGCTATTCAAATATTGTTCATCAGCTATGTCAAACACATCACTTGAAGGAATTCTTGTACCATCTATACCAGAAAAATATTTTTCATTTCCTACAGTGTACTTCACATATGCAAGAACATCGTTGTTTGGATGGATAATCTCCACTCTCACATACTTGTATTCTGCCTTTTCTTTGATTTTACAGCCGTCAGTACCTGAACCAAGAAAGTATTTAGTGCAATCAACTAAAGAAAGTTCTAGTAGCTTAGCAATATATTCTTGTAGATCAAAGCCATCAGGGATCGTTTCATCCTGTAGTACTGCTGAGATAAGTAGGGTATCTCCTTCCAGTCGTACAGTTTCATCATATTGATGTGCACCATAAATTTGGTCGGCTTTCTGAACGCGTGAGCGAACAATTCGCACCTCATCAGGTGGTACTGTTGGTGTTACGGAAGCCACTATAGATTCACCAGTTCCACAAGCAAGCAGCAGTAGTAAAGTAAAAGTTGCAGCAAGAATAATTAACGATTGTTTTGGCTTACAGCGATAAGACATGAATCTATCCTTCCAACATCACAAATCAGACAAGTCATCGTGTAAGTCTTTTGGTCAACTCTTTTCTTTATAGTGGCTTATCCTAGTGATTACCGCGCCAGCCCGGCCAGCAGCGCCGTCGCCTGGTGGCTCACGTCCATGATCAGCGCCGGATAAACGCCCAGTACCAATAGCGCAATGAGCAGCGGCACGGCAGCCAGAAATTCACGGCTGGTCACGTCAATGTCGGCAACGGCACGCAGCCGCTCCGGCAGCGGCCCGTTGAAAATATGCCCGTACATGCGCAGCAGCGCCAGCGCCGTCACCACCAGGCCAATCGTCGCCAGCAGCGCATACAACGGCAGCGCCGACCACACGCCCCGCAAGATAAAGAACTCGCCGACGAAGCCCGCCAGGCCAGGCAGGCCCAGGTTGGCGAACATGGCCACGCCCATCACACCCGCGAGTGTCGGCGCGACCCGCCGCAGGCCGCCCATGCGGTCGAGATCGTACGTGCCGGTGCGCTCGTACACCGCCTGCGCCAGCAGGAACAGCGCGCCGGTCGAGAGGCCGTGCGCCACCATCTGAAACAGCGCGCCGTTGATCGCAATCGCGCGGCCTTGCACGTCCGTGCCGCCGAGCGCGGCTACTGCCGCGACAGCCAGCGCCACATAGCCCATATGATTGACCGACGTGTAGGCGATCAGCCGCTTGAGATCACCGTTGACCTGCGCCAGCGCGCCGAACGCGCCTGCCACAATGCTGATCAACGCCAGCGCGCCAATCGCGGGCGCCCAATACTTCGCGGCGTCGGGCAAAAACGGCAGCAGAATGCGGAGCATGCCGTACGCGCCCATCTTCGACATCACCGACGCCAGCATGATCGAGCCGGAAGTCGGCGCCTCGCTGTAGGCGTCCGGTAGCCAGGTGTGGAACGGCCACACGCCGAGCTTAATCGCGAAGGCGATAAAGATCGCCCAGAAGGCCAGCGAAGCGTACAACAGCGGGAAGCGCCCGAACAGGCTGGTGAAGCCATGCGCGTCAAGGAATTCAAACAGCGCTGCCGCCAGGTTGGGAATGTCGGTGCGTAGTCCCGGCACCGGCAGCCCCTGCCCTAACCGTCCAAGCGTGATGAGGTCGAAGGTTGGTAGCAAGCCGTTCTGCACTGCCGGATCGCGCAGCGCGTCGGTCGCCACGTAGAACAACTGGAACAGCAGCAGCATGCCGAGCGAACCAGCCACCGTGTAGACGAAAAAGGTCATGGCCGCTCGCCCGCGCCGCGCTGTGTCGCGGCCCCAACTCTGGATCAGGAAGTACGCCGGAACCAGGCTGAATTCCCAGAAGATGAAGAAGAAAAAGAAATCCAGTGCGACGAAATAGCCGAGCATGGCCGCTTCGAGCAGGAATAGCAGCGCGTAGTGGGCCTTCACCCGCTCAGTGACATTGAACGACGCCAGCATGGCAATCGGCGTCATCAGCGCTGTCAGAATGACGAGCGGCAAGCTGATGCCATCCACGCCCAGAAAATAGTTGATGTGAATGGCGTCAATCCATGGCACGCGCTCCACGAACTGCACCACGCCCTGGCCGTCGCGCACCAGCGACGAATCGAAGCCAGCCCACAGATACACGGCGAGCGCCAGCGGCACCAGCGACCACGCCACCGCGCCGCGCTTCACCAGCCTGTCGTTTGGCGCGAAAAAGGCCAGCAGCATACCGACGAGTGGTGACAGCACCAGCAGCGTCAGGATGGGAAAATGTGATGGTTGCAGGTAGGTCATAGAATTTGACTATCGTGTATACGGCTGTAGAGTTGTTAATTTTGGAACTGCGCGATAATGTTTGACATTGAATGTGCAGAGTATCGCCGATAGCCCTACAGCACACGCGGCAATCAAAGCATCAAGGAGCCCTAAGTTATCTGATAAATGGTAAGCTGTAAAATCTGATAATGCACGATTACAATCACTTTCAGTAGGCCACACAGTAAGGAGTGGCGCGACGAGTTTGAGCGCCTGGCGTACTTGTACTGCGTTTTGCGCGTCCTGCACAAGCTCCATCACAACGAAGCCAGGCATGGCTGGTAAATCCACTAACGATGCAAACCATGAGATTGCGGGCGGATGGCCGCGCTGAATATCTATCAATATATCGGTGTCAAGTAGTAACACACGTTACTCCTGCAATCGTTTTTCAGCCTGCGTCCGGATTCGACGTGCATGCTCCTGGCTATCGGCAATATCTGCCCGTGACCCGATCAGGTTTTCATGCTGCCAGTACTGAACGAGATCTGCCCCTGTTCTGAGTGTAGGGTGCGTAGCCCGTCCTGTGACGAGTACCCGCAGCACGTATTCATCTAAGGACAGCCCCTGTTGCGTTGCCTCTGCTGACAATTCACGCTCAAGATCTTGCGGCAAGTCTAGGGTTATTGTCATGGATGACTCCTGCTGTAGATTCGACTAAGCTCGAATAACGTATAGATAGATTATACCAAGCACGACCACGCCGCCGAAGATGAAGCCGACATAATCCTGAATGTGGCCTGTCTCGATCCGGCGCACTTCGTCGCCGCCGCGTGCGGTGCCGTCAGCCAGCGCATCTGCGCCGTCGTTAAACACGGTGTCGTCAACGATGAAATTCAGCCGCCCCAGGAATGCCGCCACGCTGCCAACACCGCTCACGATTCGGCCAATCACCCATAAGTCGAGTGCTGTCCAGGCAATACTGAGCACCGTGGTTGCCACGCCGACCGTGCGAGCGTACAGTTCGTCAAAACCTAGCCGCCGATTGAGCGCGCCGAATACGGCAGGCTGAAGTCGCTCCAGCGGATCGTCATCCTGCGCTGTCGCAAAGCTGTCGCGGTACAACATCCAGCCAACGCCAACGCCAGCCAGCGCGACCAACGTAGCGACCAGCACGGCGATGATGTTGAACGAACTGGCTTCTGCTTGAAGAAACGCGCTGAAGCCATGCGCAAATGGCGTGTTGATGAAGCCGGCCAGCGCCGCAAACGCTGCTAACACAATCAGCGGCACCGTCATGGTCCACGGGCTTTCATGGCGTGTGTGGCCGCCATGCTCGTGCGCGCCTGCAACGCTGTCTGTCCCGACAGCATGCTCGACAGCTTTCGGCTCGCTCGGTCGCGTGTCGCGGCGCGGTGTTGTGCCGCGGAACTGGCCGAAGAACACTAGCAGCACCTGCCGTGTCATGTAAAAGGCCGTCAGGAACGAGGCCAACGAAAGCACAATCCAGACGATGAGATGGCCGTTGCCCAACGCGTCAGCCAAAATCTCGTCCTTGCTCCAGAAGCCTGCCAGCGGCGGAATACCCGACAATGCCAGCGCGCCAACCAAATAGGTCCAGTAGGTGGCTGGCATGAAGCGGCGCAGGTCGCCCATGTTGCGGATGTCCTGCGACGTTGTCACATCGGTACCAACTGCCGCTTCCATGCCGTGGATGACCGAGCCAGCGCCGAGAAACAGCAGCGCCTTGAAGAACGCGTGCATCAACAGGTGAAACAGCGCCGCGACCCAACCGCCGATGCCAAGCGCCGCGACCATGAAGCCAAGCTGTGAGATCGTTGAATAGGCCAGGATGCGCTTGATATCGAACTGGGCGCAGGCGATCAGCGCCGCGCCGAGCGCCGTGAGCGCGCCGATGAACGCGACGAATGGCAGCGCGCCACTGGCCTCGAAAATGGGATAGGTGCGCGCGACCAGGAACACGCCTGCCGCGACCATGGTGGCCGCGTGAATCAGTGCCGAGACCGGCGTCGGCCCTTCCATCGCGTCCGGCAGCCAGACATGCAGCGGGAACTGCGCCGATTTGCCGATGGTTCCGGCGAAGATGAGCAGTGCAATCGCTGTCGCCGTGCTCATGCCGAGCGCTGTTGGTGTTGTCGCTAAGCGTTCGAGCAATGCAGGATCGAAGATTTGGCCAGGATTTCTGCCGAAGTCGAGCGATCCGGCCTGCGTCCACAGATATGCCAACCCGACCATGAACAGCACATCGCCAATGCGGGTCGTGATGAACGCCTTGATTGCGGCCTGACGCGGCGTGATCTGGCGCGGGTCGCGGTAATTGCGGTCGTACCAGAAGCCAATCAGCAGATATGAACACAACCCCATCACTTCCCATGCCATGAAGAACAGCAGCATGTTGCTGGCCATGACCATGGTGAGCATAGCGGCGGTGAACAGCGAAATGAACGAGAAGAAGCGCGCCTGCCGTTCGTCGTGGGCCATGTAGCCGAGCGAGAACAGGTGGATGCAGGTTGACGTAATCGTAACCATGACCAGCATGGCCGCAACCATCGGGTCAATCAGGTAGCCCATGGTAAACGGCGCTTGCCCTGCTTCGTTTGTCACGCCGCCAACCGGCGCCCAGCGAAACGTCCGCACGATGTTCGGCACGGGGAAGCTGAAAACGCCCTCTGGCGGCAGGCTGTTCAGCGCCGCGCGCGTAGTGTGGCTGCCATTCTCAGCGACAAGCACGCCTTGCGCTACCTCGGCGGCAACCCCAAGTGCGAGCAGCGTGGCGAGCGCCATCAAGCCAATTGCGAGCCAGCCACTGGCCGCTTTGTTGAGTCGAATCGGCGTCAGCGTGATCAGCGCGAACGCCAGCAACGGAAATGTTGGGATCAGCCAGGCAAGTTCAAGCATAAAATACAGTTCAACAAGTGCAACGAACGAAGAACAAAAGTCCATATCCTGATTGTTCTCTGTTTCTGTTCTTCGTTCTATCCTCTTAATGTGTCGACTTCATCAGCCACAATCGTCTGGCGCGTGCGATAAATTGCGATGATCATGGCCAGCCCAACGGCGGCTTCAGCGGCGGCGACCACAATCACGAACAATGCAAAGATTTGTCCGGCTACAAGCTGCGGCTCTATGTAGCGCCAGAATGCGATGAGATTGATATTCACGGCGTTGAGCATCAGTTCGATGCCGATCAAGATGCCGACAGTGCTGCGGCGCGACAGCGCACCAAACAGGCCGATGCAGAACAGCCCGCCTGCCAGAATAAGCACCCATGATAAAGGCACTGCTCCGGTTATACTTGCCATGGTCGTGTTCTCATTGCTGATCAACTGCCACAAGGTCTTCATCAGCTTGCTGTTCATCAATGTCGCGATTCGCCTGATTGCGCTGGCGCAGCGCCACTTCCTCGGCCAGCGTCAGGACGCGCCGGCGGCGACCACGCTCCTCAAAGGCGATGACCACCGCGCCGACCAGCGCGACCAGCAACAGGATCGACGCAACCTCAAACGGCAGCAGATATTCGCGCATGAAAGCCTGCCCAAGCTGAATGGTTGAAGAGATTGCCGTATTCTGACCGGGCTGCACTGTGCGCCATGGCGTGCTGTATAACGTCGGCGCGAGGAGCAGCCCGAACAGCGCCGCGCCAAGCACCAGCGCGCCCCAGAACCTCGTGCGCGAAGGATGTTCCACTCCAGTGTCATCGATGTGATGGGTCAGCATGATCGCAAACAGCACCAGGATCGAGATAGCACCAACATAGATCAGCACTTGTACCACTGCCGCGAACTCAGCTTCCAGCAGCATGTACAGCGCGGCCACGCCAAAAAATGACGTGATCAGCCACAGCGCCGCGTGAACGATATTTTTTACCGTCACCGCCATGACGGCAGCGGTCAGAATAACGAGCGCAATAAATAGGAAAATGGCAATAATCAATGTATTCATACGCGTTATGTAAGCGGCGCAGCGCCAAGCGGCTGATCTTGCGTCATGGCATCCGGTTCAAACAATTCGGTTTTGTTGTTGATCTGAACGAGCCAGCGGAACGCCAGGCCATTGATCATCAGCGTCACCACGAAGGCTAACAGGTATCGCACCCATGGCGCGAGATGTTCCGGCGAAAGGTTGAGCGCAAAGCCGCCAAGCGGTACAACACCCAACCCTTGCGCCGCGCCCCATTGCGTAATGACGACCCACAGCGCCGCGCTAAGCAGATTGAACAAGGCCAGCGGCAGCAGAAATTTCCACGCGAAGTTCATGAGTTGGTCCACGCGCAGCCGCGGCAATGGGCCACGCAGCCATACCATCGTAAAGAACAGGCCCCAGGCCTTCAGGAGCATGTACATGAGCGATAGAATGCCCGCCAGTGCCTCCCAAACACCACCAAGCGCAGCGAGTTGCGCCACACCAGGCCCCTGCCAGCCGCCGAGAAATGCGACTGATGCGATAATCGAGAGGCCGAAGCCGAGTGCAAACTGCCCCAGAAAGAACAACGCGAACTTCATGCCGCTGTATTCGGTCATGTAGCCCGCAACAATCTCGGAGTCAGCTTCGGGAATATCGAACGGTGTGCGCTCGCCTTCCGACAGCACGCAGATGAAGAAAATGATGAATCCAACCAGACCGACTGGCGTGAATACATACCAGCCGAGGCCGAGGTCGGGCGCGCCGGGCAGGCTGCTGCCGACAATTGGCAGACCGCTCTGAAGGGCGGGCATGCGCGCCAGCGACATGGTTCCGGTGACCATGACCATGGTCAACAATGATAGCACTGCCGGAATTTCATAAGAAATCATCTGCGCCACGGCCCGCATAGCACCTAGCAGCGCAAACTTGTTATTTGATCCCCAACCCGCCATCATCAGGCCGACTGCCGACACCGACGAAACCGCCACCACGAACAGGACAGCAATATTGACATCGGCAGGCACCACGCCACGGGCCCATGGAATCACCGCAAACATCAGCACCACTGGCGCCAGCGTAATGATTGGTGCCAGCAAATGCACCCATTGGTCGGCGGCGCGCGGCACCACGTCCTCTTTGGTGAACATCTTGACGCCATCGGCGACTGACTGCAATAGCCCCGCCGGCCCAACTCGATTGGGGCCAAGCCGGTCTTGCATGCGCGCGACAACACGGCGCTCAACCCAGACCTGGAGCATGAATGTCGCCGGGATAGCGACCAGTACAAGCGTGATGATAACGAGGTATGCGAGGAGAACAACGAGCCAATTCGGCAGGAATCCGCCCAGCAGTGATCTGATAAAATCGACCATAACCTTCATTGGTAGCTGAGTACGTTACAACTTTCACAGTATACCACAAGCCGAGACTGTGCAGGAACGTGTAAGGAGAAAAAGTCATGCCACAACCACAAACATCTCCGCCGGAGCAGCCTGGAGCGAAAACGATTCGCAGAAGTTTATCGATCTTGGGCGCTACTTTGTGCCAAACCGCGAGCTTCAGATCGCGACAATCTGCGATCTGATTCCCGAACGCGACGAGCCGTTCAATGTGCTGGAGTTGAGTTGCGGCGAAGGCTTGCTGGCCGAAGCTGTTCTTCAGCGCTTCCCGACCAGCACGGTGTACGGCTATGATCTGTCACCCGCCATGCTGCAGCGCGCCCAACAGCGCCTCGTGGCCTACGGCGAGCGGTTTCGGACGCAGCAATTCGCACTTGCCGATGACGCATGGCGCAATCCTACATGGCCGGTGCATGCGGTGATTTCATCGCTCACGATTTATCATTTAGATGATGCGGGAAAAGAAGTGCTGTATGGTGACGTATTCTGCATGCTCGCGCCGGGCGGCGTGTTCGTGGTCGCTGACTTGGTGCAGCCCGCCAGCTTGCTTGGCAAGCGCGTGGCCGAGCGCGAGTGGGATCGCGCGGTCGAGGAGCGTGCGCTGAAGTTGGACGGTAACACCGACGCGGTGGCGCTGTTCGAGCAGGAAAAGTGGAATCTCTACCGCTATCCCGATCCCGTTGACACACCCTCGCGGCTGTTGGACCAGCTTCAGTGGCTCGAAGCGGCGGGTTTTCAGGAGGTGGACGTGTATTGGATGCCAGCCGGTCATGCGATATTTGGCGGAGCAAAGCGCTTGTAGGCAGGTTCTCGCATCTCTAGCAAGAACTTGATTATTTTGCGTCGTCTGTGCCGTTTGGCGAATGGTCGTGCGAGTCATCCTGTGCCGGTTGTGCAGCCTTCTTGGCTGCGTTGGCGGCGCGAATGGCCGCTAATCGAGCAGCCTTGTCGTCAGACGGTGCAGCAGGCTGTGGTGCTTGTGGCACGGCATCTGTTGTGCCATTCGCCTCTGCTTTCTTGGCGGCGTTCGCGGCACGGATGGCTGCCAATCTTGCCGCCTTGTCGTCGGCAGGTGGCGCTTCTGCGGGAGATATACCAGCGGCGCGGCGGTACGCTGCCTCTGCCGTGTTGTCTGCCGCAGCCTTCTTGGCCGCGTTGGCGGCGCGAATAGCGGCTAATCGAGCAGCTTTGTCGTCTGCGGATGGCAGTGCTTCTACAGGAGATGCACCAGCAGCACGTTTGTAGGCCGCTTCGGCGTCGGCTGATGTGTCATCCACCGCAGCATTTTTAGCGGCGTTGCGGGCACGAATGGCGGCGAGCCGGGCGGCTTTGTCGTCGGCTGACGGCTGAGGCACACCAGCAGCACGTTTGTAGGCCGCTTCGGCGTCGGCTGATGTGTTATCCACCGCAGCATTTTTAGTGGCATTGCGGGCACGAATGGCTGCTAAACGCGCTGCTTTGTCGTCGGCTAGCAGCGGCGTTGCCCCCGCCGGAGATGCGCCGGCGGCGCGTTTATATGCCGTCACATCATCGGCAGCGGCGATCGTGTCACGCATCTGTGGCGCGATGCCAACCAATCCAGAGCGGCGTTTCAGCGTGCCCTGGAGTTTCTTGTACGCATTGTCCTTGGCCTCAGCCCAGAATGACGGCGCAAGCTGCTCGTAATACGATGCAGGCCGATCCAAGCCCGCCCTATTGATCGTCAGCCCGCCATGCTCGTCGGTCGACAATTCAAACTCATGGTCCATCTTGATCGCTTCAAATGGGCACACCTCGGCGCACAGGCCGCAGCTCATGCACGCGTCATACTCGATCAGGAACTCAGCCGCCGCAGGGACAGGCTTGCCGGTGTTCGGGTCTTTTTCCTGTGTAATATGGATGACCTGCGGCGGGCAGATGCGCTCACACTGAAAGCATGAAGTGCAGAACTCTTGCCCGCTCTCATCATCGTACAGCAAGATCGGGAAATTACGGAACGCGTCCGGCAGCTTCAGCCGTTCCTCGGGATATTGCACGGTAAACACGCCACTTGTCTCGCTGGCATTAGTCAGCTTTTTGGTGAACGCATCGCGGAAGTGGCGGATCACCACTCCCATGCCCGCTGCCATGCCTTGCCCGTAGCGCCGCGTTGTCGCGCCCCGGTCAACAACATACGCCTGTCCGCGTTCGAATTCGGTTGTCATGATATATCTCCAGAACCAAAGAACCGAAAACCAAGACCCCGCTGATGGTGCAGCGCTTCTGGTTCTCGGTTCTTTGGCTCCTGGTTCTTACCTGTCCACTTCGCCAAGCACAATGTCAATACTTCCCAGAATCACCACAATGTCGGCAACTTTATGGCCGCGGCACATGTCACCCAGCGGCGTCAGATTAATGAATGATGGCGCGCGTACTTTGTAGCGGTACGGGCGCGTCGAGCCATCGCTGACAAGGTAGAAACCAAGTTCACCCTTGGGCGACTCGACTCGGCCATACGCATCGCCTGGTGGCGGGCGCAACGCCTTCTGCTTGCCAATATCGGCAAACGCGGGGTTGATATGACCGCCGGTAGTGTCCGGCAGCCGCTCGATCGCCTGCTGCAAGATGCGATAGCTTTGTCGCATCTCCTCGATCCGCACCAGAAACCGATCGTACACATCGCCAACCGAACCAATCGGCACATCGAAATCAAGCTGATCATAGACGCTGTACGGATCGGCCTTGCGTATGTCGTACGCGATGCCCGACGCGCGCAGCAGCGGGCCGGTGACGCTGTACTGAAGCGCCACTTCCTTGGGCAACGTACCGACGCCAATCGCGCGCACTCGCAAAATCTCGTTGTCGCGAAGCAGCCGCTCGAATTCATCGAAGAAGGACGGCAGCCCTTGCATGAGCTGTTTCAATTCTGGCATGAACTCGGGCGGCAGGTCGCGCCACACGCCGCCAAAGCGGAAGTAGTTGCACATCATGCGTGCGCCGCTGGCCATTTCGAACAAGTCGAGGATTTTCTCGCGTTCGCGCATGCCGAAGGCCAACGGCGTCTGCCATGCGCCCATGTCGTTGATCAAAAAACCGATTGCAGCGGCATGGTTCTGGATGCGCGTTAATTCGGCCATGAGCACGCGGATGTAGTTTGCCCGCTCCGGGACCTCAATACCGGCCAACTTCTCGACCGCGACGGCTAGCCCGAAATTATTCGCCATGGAATTGAAATAATCAAGCCGGTCGGTGTATGGCATCGACTGGATGTAGGTCGAAACTTCCGCGAGTTGCTCATGGTTACGATGCAGATAGCCAAACACCGCTTCGAGAGCGACAACCGTTTCGCCATCCACCGTTGCAGTCATGCGGAACACGCCGTGTGTTGAAGGGTGCTGCGGGCCAATATTGATTTGTAATTCTTCAGTCTTAATCATAAAGGTAGGACGAAGGATGATAGACGATGGACGAAATAATGCTCGTCATTCGGCTTTCATTCGTCTCCTTCCATGTACTTGTCACCATGCTTTGGAAAATCCTTGCGCATAGGATGGCCTTCGAATTCCTCCCACATGTACACGCGCCGCAGGTTTGGGTGCCCGGCGAATTGTACGCCGAACAAATCGAACGCTTCGCGCTCCTGCAGATCAGCGCCCGGCCACCATGACGTAAGCGACGGCACGGTTGCCTTATCGCGCGGTACGCGTGTTTTCACTACCAGCGGCGGCCCGCCCTCGACGTTGATGAAATGGTACACCAACTCAATCACGCCTTCAGCAAGATAATCAACTGCGGTGATGTTCGAGAGCAGTTGGAAGTCAAGCTGGTCGCGCATGTAGCGGGCTACATCTGGCAGGCGCGCGGCCATGATCACTACGTCGCTCGTTGCGAGCAGTGACACCAGGCGCTCTGCACCCCTCTTGGGATGCGGCACAGCACGGTCGCCGTCCTGTGCTGCGCCATCGGAGGTGGGCTGCGTTTCGATGATCGCACCAGGGAGATCGTGGTTGAGCCGCTCGCGCAGTTCCGCCGTGCTGAGCTTAGGCATCATCGACCTCGGCAAAGTCTAACTCATTGTCATGCGCGGCGACGTGTTCGACATGCTCGTCCATAACTGGGAATTGACGCGCAATCTCGGCATGCTCGATCTGCCCTGATCGTGTTTCGCCTCGCTCCGGTGAGGAGTACGGACTCAGGAGCGGCAGCCCGCCAACCGGGTCCACAAGCTCGCCGTCGATTTCAAGGCCATGCTTGCCGAACGTTGGAACAGGAAAATCCTTGGCCTCGCGCTTGCCGTACCAGCGTACACGATTGAGCTTCTGATTGTCAATTTGGGCTTGCAGTGTCATCAGCGCGTGCAACAATGCTTCCGGACGCGGTGGGCAGCCAGGGATGTAAACATCCACGGGTATGAGCAGATCAATTCCGCGCAGTACGTTGTAGCCGTCGCGGAACGGCCCCCCCGATGTTGCGCATGCGCCCATTGAGATGACATAACGCGGTTCGGGCATCTGATTGTACAAGCGCACGACCTGCGGAGCCATTTTCTTGGTCACCGTACCCGCCACGATCATGAGGTCGGCCTGGCGCGGCGAGGCGCGGAACATTTCGGCACCAAAGCGCGCAAGATCGAAGCGCGACAGGCCGGTCGCCATCATCTCAATCGCGCAGCATGCCAGCCCGAACGACATCGGCCAGATCGACGAGCGGCGACCCCAGTTGTAGAATTTATTGACGTTGCTGAGAAACACGCCCTGCTTCTCAAGCTCAAGTTGTATTGCAGCATTGTCCGACATATTATAGAACTCCGATAGAACCACGAATTAAGAATTCAGAACCTACGATTGTGACATACGTTGGTTCCTGGTTCTTTATGATTTTTCTAAACCCACTCCAGCGCGCCCTTTTTCCATACGTAGATCAGACCTGCCGCCAGCACTGCTAAAAAGATCGCCATCTCGATCAAAGCGAACAAGCCGAGTTGGTTGAACGCGACTGCCCAGGGATACAGGAAGATTACCTCCACGTCGAAAATGACGAACGCCAGCGCGTAGAGGTAATATTGCACCTTGAATTGAACATGAATATCGCCAAGCGCCTCTAGCCCGCATTCGTAGGTGTTGAGCTTGGTTTCAGTGGGGCGGCGGGGCCGGATGAAACGGGCGGCGGTAAGCGGGAGCAGTGGAAACATCACTGCGGCAACGAGAAAGAGACCAACCAGCGCATAGTTTGCAAGCACAGCAACACTCCTTTGTGAAAAGTCGTCGTTTACGAAAGCAGGAGACGCACCATACACGCTTCGCTTCAAAACATTGTTAAGTATAGCACAATCGCGTTCTCTATCGCAAGCACCTATGTTCGTATGAGCCGCATTTCGATGCGCCCCACACGAATAATATCGCCATCCTCGATAGTGGTTGGATCGCGCACCTCGATCTCATTGACAAAGGTGCCGTTGGTGCTCTTCATGTCCTCCAACAACCAATCATCGCCGCGTAGTTCTAGCCGAGCATGTTGCGCCGACAAAAATGAGTCGTTCAACGCAATTTCACAATTTTCCATGCTACGTCCAATGATGTTGCTAGGCCCAAGCGGAAACACTTTGCCAGCTGGCACGGCGCTTTGGCCGGAGCGCACGACAACCAGATCGCCATAGGGGCTGCGGGCCGGACTGCTGCTCGGTGTACGCCGCCGAGCGCAGATCGCGGATTACAAAGCGTAGCACTTGCCATAAAAAGAAGTAGAGAAGCAGAACCAGCGCAATCCTGAGCAGCAGAATGATAAGTCCTAACGAGGTGTTGGTGATGTCGGTCATAGTTGTAATTAGTAAAACGCGAAACGTAAACCGTGAAGAGTTTGCAGCGTTCTGAACTGTTTTGTATATGGTTTACTCTTTACGCTTCCTTGAATGCCACTTCCAACCCGCCCAGCGAGATTACATCGCCATCGCGCAGCGCCCGCTCCTCAATTGGTTCGCCGTTCACATACGTGCCGTTAGTGGAGCTGAGATCCGTCACCCAGAAGCGGCGCGAGCGGTAGCGTAGCTGCGCATGGTGGCGCGATACGCGCGTATCTTCCAGAATAACATCGTTGTTCAACCCTCGGCCAACTGTTAGCAGCGTGCTTTCCAGCGGAATAGTATGCGTGCCCGACGAGGTTTGGAGCAGCAAGCGCGCTCGTGGTTGCTGGCTGGCTGTCTGGATGACCTGCGTGTGTGCGGCGGTTTCATCCGGCGCTGGGCCACTGCTCGTCTCAGCCACCACCTGAATCGTGCGACGCGGCACGCTGGTGTCCTCGGCCAACTCAACGCGCGGGTGCTCGATCATGGTGAAGCCGCGCTCCTGTGCCAAATCGCCAAGATAATTTGCCATTTCGCGCTCGACATCCCGTCGGATTGGTTGAAAAGCATCGAAGTCCTGCGGATTGAGATAGGCGCGATACACATTCGGCACAATAATGCGGCGCACGCTGATCATCTGATGCGCTTCCATCGCGCGTTCTAGCCGCTTGGCAATTTCAGAAGGCTGAATCGGGCTGCGAAACAAACGCGCAACTGAGCCTTCCACCATATTTTCCATAAACGATTCGAAGCGTGCAAGCGCGGACATAGCTCTGCTCCAAAGATGAAAATACGCGCACGATGGCGCGTATCTATTGTACCATGACTATGCATTGCAGAAGAATCATGAACGAACATTCATGGTTGAATCTTGTTCTCGCCCGTGTGCATGGCCGTCTTGTTCTCGCCCGCACGCACCTGCGCATAATAATCACAGTGCTGGTGTAGCACGCACTTCGAGCAGCGCGGCGTGCCCCACACACAGATTTTTTGGCCGTGGCGCAGCATGTTGTGGTGGAAGTTCCAGAGCACGGTGGCATCGTGCGGCAGCAGGCGTGGCAGCAGATCGTGGGCCTGCTCGGCAGTGGCGCGCGGACTGATCAGCCCGATGCGCTGGCTGACGCGATGGACATGCGTGTCGACCGGCAGCACCGGCTTGTGGAAGCAGAACAGCAGCACGAGCGAGGCCGTCTTTGGGCCGACGCCCGGCAGCGCGCGTAACCATGCCAGCCCTTCTTCAACCGGCATGTCGTCCAGAAAACCGATATCAGCCGTGCCGCGCTCGGCGATAATTTGCTGAAGCACATCCTTGATGCGTGGTGCTTTCTGGTCGGCGTAGTTTGACGGCGCAATTGCTTCGGTGATGCCATCGACCGGCGCGGCGGCGATAGCCTCCCAACTGCCGTATTTTGCCCAGAGTTGCTGGAAGGCTTTTTCTTCGTTTGTGCCAGTGGTGCGCTGGGAGAGGATGGTGGAAATAAGCTCATGGAGCGGCTCGCGGCGGGCGTACCACTCGCGGATACCGTACGCTTCACCAAGCAGTTGATAGATGATCTGCGCCCGCTCAACCAGTGGTTCGACTTCATGTTGTGTTGCCATACGACGCCTCCCTTTCTACGGAAGTGCGTGGCAACTTGTATGCCGTGGCAGAAATGCCAAACCCGTCGGATTTACTACCTCATTCGATTCATTATCGAAAGATAAATCCGACGGGTTTAAGGTTTAAAAAGAAACTACTGCCCAAACAGGTCGCCAATGTTGATACCGCTACCACCACCGCCGGAGTTGCCCGGCTTGGGCAGATATTCGGCGATCGAGCGGGCCAGGTTCATTGTCGGCATGGTCTGGAGCCACACGCGCCCCGGGCCGCGCAGTGTCGCCAGGAACAAGCCCTCGCCACCGAACAGCATGTTGCGGAAGCCGCGGATCATCTCGACATCGAATGAGACCGTTGGCTCGAACATGGCGACGTGTCCAGTATCAACCTTGAGCACCTGCCCTTCGCCCAGTGTATACTCCATGATCTCGCCGTCCAGGGTGACAAACGCTACTCCCGGCCCGGTCAACTTCTGCATCACAAAGCCCTCACCGCCGAAGAAGCCCGCGCCCATGCGTCGCCGAAACTGGATGTCAAGGCCAACGGTTTTTTCCGCGCATAAAAACGCCTCTTTTTGCGCGATGATTTGTTGACTGGGACCAAGATTAAGCGGGATGATTTTGCCGGGAAAGTCCGCCGCAAATGCTACAATGCCCTTGCCGCCCTGGCTGGTGTACTCAACCAGAAACAGCGACTCTCCGCTGACTGCGCGCCGCAGCATGCCGCCCAGTCCACCGCCGCGCCCACTGGTGTTCATGGTGATGTTGCCGCTCATCCAGGCCATGCCGCCGCTTTCGGAGTAAACGGTTTCGCCTGGATCAAGCTCAAGCACCACCGCCTGCATGGTCGTGCCGATCACCTTGTATTCCATGCCGGTTGTACCACTGCCGCGCATCGCTACAGATGGCTCCGGCAAGTCAATGCGCTCGCCAAATTGGTTGGTGTATGCCTGGGGATCACTCATGTTTGATGCTCCTGTCGGTGCCGCCGACGCTGAAGGAAGTGACACAGTCACCGACGTTCCACACTGCGTGCAGAAACGCGCTGACTGCGCTAGTGTTGCTCCACAGTTCGCACAGTTCACTCTTCACTCCTTGTATCGTGCATGGGTTCTGTCAAACTGACGAACGACCGCCGCAAAAGGTTGCAACTCGCCAAAAGATGAAGGATGAAAGCAGAAGAATCCTTCGTTCCCTTGTTCTCCAGATCGAGAATCAAAAACCGAGAGCGGAGAACCACATGCGATCATGCATTGGGTCTCGTTTCTCGGTTTTTAATAATGGTGCGGCTAGTTCGACTTGTTCAATGTACCCAGGAACTCGGTGTTGTTACGCGTTTTGGCCATGCGGGTCAGCATGAGTTCCGTGCCTTCGTTCTCACCGAGCATAGTCACCATACGCCGCATTGTCCAGACCTGACGCAGGTTATCCGGTCCAAGTAGCAGCTCCTCACGCCGCGTGCCGCTGCGCGTGATGTCAACCGATGGGAAGACGCGCTTTTCGGCCAGCTTGCGGTCCAGGTGCAACTCCATGTTGCCGGTGCCTTTGAACTCTTCATAAATCACGTCGTCCATGCGGCTACCGGTATCTACCAGACACGTCGCAATGATCGTCAGCGAGCCGCCGTTTTCGATATTGCGAGCCGCGCCGAAGAAACGCTTGGGCGGGTACAGTGCCACCGGGTCAATACCACCAGACAGCGTGCGCCCGCTCGGCGGCATGTCAAGGTTGTACGCCCGCGCCAGGCGGGTAATCGAGTCCATCAAGATGATCACATCCTGCCCGCCCTCGACCAGGCGCTTGGCACGCTCCAGCGTCATCTCGGCCACCTTGGTATGGTCCTCGACCGGCTCATCGAACGTCGATGAGATGACCTCGCCGCGCACCGAGCGCCGCATGTCGGTGACCTCTTCCGGGCGCTCGCCGATCAGCAGCACCATCAGGTGAACATCAGGATGGTTGGCGGTGATGCCATTAGCAATCGACTTGAGCAACATGGTCTTGCCAGCCTTTGGCGGAGACACGATCAGCCCGCGCTGTCCTCGCCCAATCGGCGCAACCAGATCGACCAGCCGGGTTGCCAGTATGTGTGGCTCAGTCTCCATCTTCAGTTGTTCGTTCGGAAAGATGGGCGTTAGTTGATCAAACGAGGGACGGCGGCGGGCCGTTTCCGGGTCCATACCGTTGATAAGCTCGACACGCAGCAGCGAATAGTAACGCTCGCTCTCTTTTGGGGGACGAATCTGCCCCCACACACGGTCGCCGGTGCGCAAGCCAAAGCGACGGATTTGTGACTGTGAGACATACACATCGTCGGGGCCAGGGAGCATGCGGTCGCTGCGGAGGAACCCAAAGCCATCGGAAACAATATCGAGGATGCCGTCGTTGAGGCTATGTCCCTGCTCTTCGGTCTGAGCTTGCAGCAATTTCATCACGAGATCTTGCTTCTTCAACCCCGATACACCGTTAATGTCAAGCTTGCGCGCCATGTCGCGTAGTTCCGCCAGCGTCTTTGTTTCAAGATCGGCGACGTTAAATACCATCTTGTCCCGGGTAGCGGCACCGCTGCCGTTATCGGCATATTCAACCGCGACGTCTCCATCTTGTCCTTGTCTTGTTCTCATTCGTGGCACAACAACTCCTCTCCAGCGCCCTATTGCGCTAGCACGTCATGTAATTTGGATGAAAATGAACGTATTGTGGAAATACAATGCAGGCTCTTGAATAAAGAAATTGTGCTCCTGCTTGCATGAAGCCTGTGCTACATCACCTGTTGTGACGCACTACCTATCTCTATCTATATTATGCGGACGACGGACCACTTCATAGGGTCTACGCCGTACTGCATTGCTCAAACCGCTCACTATGCGGATCCTTGTCAAACGCAGCTAGGGGGATCGTCCTCTATGACACGGGGTAGTGCCAAATAGCATGAGCACAATGACCGAGGCAACGGTCCGCTCACGTCTATAGTATACCACATTTGTCAATATTTGTTTAAATATTGCGAAGCTATATATTACACGTATTTCTATCAGATTGCAAACTCAACTAGCAAGTTGCGTGCCGTTTGAGTTGACGCTATACCAGCGAATAGCGTACAATGGCTGCAATATGCCAAAAAGTCTTTTACGTTTGACACTTGCAACTTCCAGTTGTGTGTCAGCCGCAGCATATAGGTGTTTCTATGCAAAAGTTTTCAAGTGCTGATGTTCGCAGCACATTTCTCCATTTTTTTGAGCAGCGCGGCCATGTGATTGTGCCAAGCGCGTCGCTTATTCCTGGCAATGATCCGACATTGCTTTTTACAAACGCGGGCATGAATCAGTTCAAGGATACGTTTTTGGGATTGGAGCAGCGACCCTACGTGCGCGCCACTACGTCGCAGAAGTGCCTGCGCGTGTCTGGCAAGCACAACGATCTGGAAGAGGTCGGGCCATCGCCGCGCCATCAGACGTTTTTTGAAATGCTTGGTAATTTTTCCTTCGGCGACTACTTCAAGGCTGAGGCCATCCAACTGGCATGGGATTTGTTGACGAGGGAGTTCGAGCTGCCGGTTGAGCGGCTGTGGTTCTCGATCTTCGAAGGCGCGGGCGAAATACCTGCCGATGAAGAAGCTGCCAAATTGTGGGAAAAGGTGGGCGCTGATCCGAGTCGCATTCTGCGCTTTGGCAAAAAAGATAATTTCTGGGAGATGGGTGATACCGGCCCATGCGGGCCGTGTTCCGAAATCCATTATTACCTGGGCGATGATGTTGCGAACCAGCAGGCGTCTGGCGTTAACAGCGATGATCCCATGTACATGGAAATCTGGAATCTGGTGTTCATGCAGTACAACAAGGACGCTGACGGCACCATGACCCCGCTGCCACGCCCATCGATTGACACCGGCATGGGCTTCGAGCGACTGGTTTCTGTATTACAGGGCGTGCGCAACAACTACGACACCGACGTGTTTCTGCCGATCATTAAGCGTACGATTGAACTGCTTGGCAGCGATGAGCAGCATTATCGCGCACACCTCGCACCATACCGTGCTGTGGCCGACCATAGCCGCGCGGTCGCTTTCCTGATCGCCGATGGTGTGCTGCCGGGCAATAATGGCCGCTCGTATGTGCTGCGGCGCATTCTGCGTCGCGCTGCCTACCAGGGCCGCACGATTGGTTTCGAGCGACCGTTCCTGGCGGGCGTGGTCGATAAAGTGATCGAGGAGATGGGCGGCGTGTATCCCGAGCTTCGGCAGCGGCGCGACTTCATCCTTGAGACGACCGATATTGAGGAGCAGCAGTTCCTTCGCACTCTGTCCGGCGGCATGGTTCGGCTCAACACGGTGGTCGAGCAGGTCAAGGTCATCGATGGCAACGTAATCGCCGGCTCCGATGCCTTTACGCTAAAAGATACCTACGGCTTCCCGCTCGACCTGACTGAGAAGATTGCTGCTGAGCAGGGCCTTGTGGTGGACGCAGCAGGCTATGAGGCGGCCATGGAGGAGCAGCGCGCGCGCGGGCGCGAGGCGGCCCATTTCAAGCGTGGCGCGGATGCCGCCATGTGGGCTGAGCAAGACTTGCCCGACACCACCTTCACCGGCTATGCCGCCACAAGTGACCAGGGCCGCGTGCTGGCGATTACCATGGGCGGCGATATTGTGAGCCGCGCTGAGCAGGGCCAGCGGGTGCAGGTCGTGCTCGACCGCACGCCGTTTTACGCCGAGAGCGGCGGCCAAGTTGGCGATACTGGCCAGCTTTCTGGCCCAACCGGATACATCCGCGTGAACGACACGCAGCGCCCGGTACCGGGCCTGATCGTCCATATCGGCGAGGTCGTGGAAGGCACGGTCAACGTCGGCGACACTGTGACCGCTGAGGTGGAAGCCGTGCGCCGCCATGACATCATGCGTAGCCACACGGCGACACACCTGCTCCACCGTGCTTTGCGCGACACGTTGGGTGAGCATGCAGCGCAGGCTGGCTCGCTGGTTGCGCCCGACCGGTTGCGCTTTGACTTTAATCACACGCGTGGTCTGACGCAGGAGCAACTGCGAACGATTGAGGAGCATATCAATGCCTGGGTGCGCGCCGATACGCCGGTGGAATGGGCCGTGATGCCGCGCCAGGATGCGCTTGACCAGGGCGCGATGGCACTGTTTGGTGAGAAGTACGGCGATGAAGTGCGCATGGTTACGGTTGGCTGCGGTGACACGGCCAAAGAGACTGATGATGTCGGCCAGATGTGCTCGCGCGAGCTGTGCGGCGGTACGCATGTTGAGCACACCGGTGAAATTGGCTACTTCCGTATTATCAGTGAGAGCGGTGTGGCGGCAGGCGTGCGCCGGATCGAGGCATTGACCGGACGCGGTGCAGAGTTGTGGGCCGACACACAGGCAGCGTTGCTGCACGACATTGCAGGCCGCCTGGGCGTGCCATCTGCCCGTGCTGTCGAGCGAGTTGATAGTTTGCTGGCCGAGCTTAAGCAGTTCCAACAGGAACTTGACGTGCTGCGAGGACAGCAAGCGCGTGGTGCGTTGGAAGGGTTGCTTGGCAACGTGCAGCAGCAGAATGGGGTGCCGGTGCTGGCAGCCCGCGTTGACGCACCCGACGCCACGCACCTGCGCGAGATGGGCGACTGGTTGCGTGACAAACTTGGCTCGGCGGTGGTGGTGCTCGGTACGGTGCTGAACGACAAGCCACAGATCCTGGTTGTGATCACACCCGACCTCGTCAAGCAGGGCTATCATGCCGGCAATCTAGTGAAGACGCTTGCGACGGTGGTCGGCGGTGGCGGTGGCGGGCGGCCCGACATGGCACAGGCCGGTGGGCGCGACGCAAGCAAGCTTAACGAAGCGATCACGCAGGTGCCGCACCTCATTCGCGCGCAGGGTCAGAAGTAGCCAGTGGAGCAGAAGGAGCATTCGATGGGGGGCGACCAAACAACACTGGTGCTTGTGCAGCCCGACGATACAATCGCAACGATTGAAAATCGTGTGCGGCAAGCAGGTACGCCATCGGTGCAGTTGCTTGTGGCCGACGGTGCCGAAGCGCTGCAAACGCCGAATGGCTTTGCTGAGTTGCAGCAGGTGTTGACGTATGACAACATTGAGCTAATGGTCTTTAGTTCAGATGAGGCGGTTATCAATGCGGCGCAAGTCAGCCAGATCTTCGCTGTGCCGATCCATGGAGCACAGGTGAGCTTTGCGCCGCTGGGTGCAACTACGCCTACTGCTGAAACGCAGGCAGTGGTGCCGGTCGCTAAGCCATCTGCCCCTGTTTCTGAAGAAGATGCCGAGTTTCTTGATAAGCTGGATCAGGTGCCGACTGGTGCTACGTTGGATGATCAAGCTGAACTTGATGCGCTGTTGTTCGGTGGGCCAAACAACTTCGCCGATGTTGAGGAGTTGCGCCCCGGTAATGATCATGGCGGCACAGTGGCGGCTGATGATGTGTGGGATACTGGCGCTGGCGATGAGGACTGGGTGGCGGATGATGACTACGATCATGCTGGTGGTGGGCGCGCGGCCTCTGCAGTGGGTGGCAGCACTGGAGCAGCGGCAGCACGGGACATTCCACGCGATTGGCGACAGCAAGTTGCCCCGCTTACGCCTGCTGCGCGCGAGGAGCGCGGACGCCGACCTCGGCCGGTGCGTGACGACCAAGAGGCTGATTACGAGGATGAGTACGAGCGTCCGCGTCGTCGCAACCTGCTCGGCGCGCTGCTGCCGCTGATCTTTTTGTTGGCGGTGGGTGCTGCGGCGGTGGTTTGGTTTCTCAGCGCGCGCACGACGGTGACGGTGACGCCACCATCCAATGAGGCCGTTGAGCGCCCATTAAACAAAGAGGTTATTCCCTTAACGGCGCAAAACACCAGTAATAGTCAGAGCAGTGCGGCAATTCTGGCCGAGCAAGTCTCGGCCACGGCAGGTGCTACTGTGCAAGGTCAGGCTAGCCAGCAAGAGGTGCCGGCCGGCGTGGCGCATGGTAGCGTGACAATTATTAATCGCCTTGGGCAGCCGGTGAATCTTCCGGAAGGAACTGAGTTTGTGGACACCAACGAGAGCGGCCAGGAAGTACGATTCTTGATCGACGCTCCGGCGACAGTGCCGCAAGCCGTAACCACCAACAGTTTGACTGGCACCAGCACCAGATTTGGGCAAGTTGATGTTGCGGTCAGTGCGCGCTCGCCGGGCAGTGCCTCGAACGTGCCTGCCAACAGCATCAATCAAATGGTGCTACCAGGGCAAGCGCCAATTCAGAGTGGCGGCAACCTTACGATTACACAGCCGAATCCCATCACTGGCGGCACCGAGGAGCAGCGCTATGTAGTCACGCAGGAAGATGTGCAACATGTACTCGGTGATGCGCTCACCAAGCTGTACAATCAGGCCAGCATTAGCGCGCTCACCGCGAACATTTCGCACGAACGCTATGTGATTGACCCATCTACGATCATGCCTGATGCGCAGGCGCTTGCCCAACCAAGCAATTATCGCGTGACCAGCGTCCAGCCAGGCGTTGGACAGGTAATCGAAGGTGATAATCCGACATTCAACGTCACAGTGCAGTCTGACTTCACAGCGCTCGCAGTGCCAGCCGATCAACCAATCGCGCAACAACTCCAGACGGTGGCACCAATCGCGTTTAGTGACCGCTGCCCGCCAGGCACAACGTATGCTGGCGCGAGCATTGGATCGAATACGAATCAGGGCTGGCAGTGGGATGGCACGACGTTGACGGTGAACGGTTCGTTTAGTTGTACGCCCGTTGCACAGGAAATTCGATCGCGGGTGTTGGAGGCGGTGCGCGGAGAATCGTATGCTGCTGCGGTCAATAATTTGGAGCAGTTGAAGGCGGAACGTGTGATTGGCGATTATGATCTTTCATCGAACAAGACGCAACTGCCGGATTATGCGTTCTTGTTCGATATTCAAATCATGCCAACAACATCTACCGAGCCGACCTCGGGCACAGTGCAACCCGCGCAGACAACTGCTCCAACCAGTGACACCAACTCTGTGGAAGTGACACAGCCGTGAGCGCAGACGCAGGACGAGTCATGGCGCTTGACGTGGGCGGGCGGCGCATTGGCGTGGCTATGAGCGACCCAACGCGCATGCTAGCATCGCCGCTGACGACGCTACGCGCCACGCCGCAGCCCCGCGCATTGGCGCAAATTGCAGCCCTTATTGCCGATAATGAAGTTGTTGAGTTGGTGGTTGGTCTGCCGCTGACACTCAGTGGCGAGCAAGGCCCGCAGGCGCAAACGGTGCTGGCGTTTGTGGAAGCCTTGCGTGGACATGTCCATGTGCCTATTCATCTGTTTGATGAACGGCTTACCACGGTTGAGGCCGAGCGAATTATGGTGGAGATGGGCATCAAGCGCGACCAGCGTCGCGAGAAAATTGATGAAGTTGCGGCCTCGATTATTCTGCGCGATTTTCTCGGCGCACGCGAGGAGCAGCAGCGCCGCTTTGATTACGATGACGACGAAGCATAAGAGTTGCACAGGCACAATCACCATGCAGTAGTGGCAGGCGGTATGGTGACTGTGCCTGTGTATTATTGAGCAGCAAGTATCGCATCAAGCTTCTGTTGCCACGCACTAAACGGCTGCGCGCCAATGAACAGTTCGCCGTTCACTACAAACGATGGCGTGCTGCGGATGCCCCGCTGGATGGCCTCATTGTAGTCATGCTCGATCAATAATCCAAAGCGGTTTTCCTGCACACACTGCTCAAATGCTGCTACGTTGAGTTTGAGTTCAGCCGCGTAGCCCGCAAATGTTTGCAAATCGCGTGTGCCGCCCTGTCCCCATTCGCCAGCATCTTGTCCCACGAACAAGCGGCTGTGCATGGGCCAGAAGCCATCTTGCGCGCCAGCACAATTAGCTGCATGAGCCGCCAGCAACGCACCGGGATGAATTTGCATGAGCGGGAAATCGCGGTAGATGTAATATACTTTGCCGGTGTTGATATATTGCTGTTCAAGCTTTGGTTTCGTCTCACGGACGAAGCGGGCACAGAACGGTCATTGATAGTCGCTGTATTCAATCACCGTAATCGGTGCGTTGGGATTGCCGAGCGCGCGAGCCAGCACTTGCGGCGTTGTCGCGGTTGGCATGCTATCGCCCATGGAATTGGTGACCGGCGTGAGTGTATCAACGGCAACCGTCGGCAACGTGACCGACGTGGGTGTCCGTGTGGCATAGGACGAGGGTATGGGCGTGGCGCGCTCGGCGCGTGGCGGCGCTTCCTGTCCGCATGCTGACACGAGCAGGACCGACAATAGCAACACCAGCCGCGCAGCGAGCGCATGTTTCCGAAGGAAAGGGCGCATCATCGCTCGTATAAACCAATTTGCTGTGTCTCACGAGGGCGGTGATAGTTCGCCTGTACCAGGGTGTCAGAGCCATCATCGCCACAGTAGGGGCAGATCGACCATGTCAGGTCCACCACATGGTCACATGATTGGCAGCGACGTCGTAGCGACGTATGGCAGTGCGGGCAGATGATAAAATCTGGCTCGATAGCGCGCTGGCAGTGCGGGCAAACGTATTGATCTTCAAGGTCGCGCCGCAGATACTGCTCTTCAAGTGTGCGCTCGTACTTTTCGGTGAGCGTTTGCCGTGGCCGCAAGATCATGTGCAGCACAACACCAGCGAACGGCAGCAGGAGCGCTAATGCAACCGCAAGCACCTGTACCACAACATCTTCGCTACGATTGCGAATGTCACGGTAAGTCCACAGCACTGAAGCGGCCCATAATAGAACTACGTAGGCTGCCACAGCGATGCCAATCAAGCTCAGCACAGGCAGTAAATTCGTCAACAACGAGCGTATAGCTTCCAAAGGTTAAACTCCTTACAACGACACGCGTGACACGCAAAGAAAGATGAAGCTGCGTCAACGGCGCTTCACCACAATGTGTCGTTCGTTAAAAAAGCATTATGCTGTGCTTATTCTCTTCAACTTTGCAAATAATGTCAAGCACCATGAGATGATACGTTGCTGACAGCATCAAAGGTGGCGGAGTTGACCCGCTTTGAGCACAAATATCGTTGCTCCGCCGATTTGTACCTCAATTGGTGAGGGAGGATAGAATTCACCCGACTCTGCAACTGGTGGCAGCGGCGATACATAGCGCGTGCGGGTGTGACAGTGTTCACGTACAATACTGACCAACGGCTCCACGGCGTCTTCTTCAACGGCGATAATCAGCGTCACATTGCCCTCATGGAGAAAGCCGCCTTCGCTGCTGATGCGCGTTACACGATAATCGCGTTTGGTCAGCGCGCTCAAGAGTTCGCTTGCGTCCTGGCGTTGCACCACAACAATCACGAGTTTCATACGCTTCGTAAGCCTCACACTTTATCTACTACGATCCTCACGGACGAGCGAATATACAGCGGTTACATTTTGGGTTCGAGCAATTGTACACGTTCAAGCAGTGGTTCAAGGGTATCGCTGATCTGCTGCGCCAGCACATCAACCGGCAGCGTGGCATCAAATAGTTTCCAGCGTTCCGGCGATTGGCTGATCAGTTCATGGTAGCCAGCCTCCACACGTTGATGAAACGCAAGCTCGCGCGCATCAAGCCGGTTCCATTCCACAGGCGCGGCCGTTCGCCCACCTGGCAGCAGCGGTGAACTGTTCCCCTGCGCCTTGGCCTGTTGGGCGCGCATTTTGCGTTCCAGCCCCTGCTCGGCCTGTAGGTCAAGGTATATTGTCACATCTGGCTCCAGCCCGCCGGTCGCAATGTGCGTAATTGTGCGAAGTTCATCAAGGCTTCGGTTCAGACCATAGCCTTGATAAGCATAGGTCGAATCAGCATAGCGATCGCAGAGCACAATTCCGCCATGGCTCAGATAGGGCTTGATGACCTCGTTGACAAGCTGCGCCCGGGCGGCAGAGAACAGCAAAATCTCGGTCGTCGGGTCCATTTCCGTGTGCTGCAAGTCTAGCACAACTCGCCGAATAATATCACTGATCTGCGTGCCGCCCGGCTCACGCACTGCAATCACTGGATAGCCACGCGCCAGCAAATACTCGCGTAGCATCCGTGCTTGCGTACTCTTGCCGCTGCCTTCTGGCCCTTCAAATGTAATAAATAGACTCATATGCCTTGCATGGCAGGATGCACACGGACCATCCTGCCGCTAGCGATAAATCTTCACGCGCCGATGCGGCTCGCGGCCATGGCTTTGTGATCGCACATTGTAACGCTCAGCCATTTGATGTTGTAGTTTGCGAACGTAGTTGCTGCGGGGCGCTAAGTCAACGGCTTTGCGCTCGCCATTGAGCAACTGGCCGATGGCTTGCTCGGTTTCCATGCGCGCTGCTGTCTCGTCGTCAAAAATCATTTCGCCGTCGTCCTCTGCCTCGTCAGCGACAAGATGAAACACATCGGCGAGCTGGCGCTCCATCTGCGTAATCGTATTATTGCGCAACACGTACACTGGCACGCCGCGATCTTCAGCTTGACGAATACGATCAGCACCCTGGCGATAATAGTTCTTGAGCGTCATTACCATGGTCGCGTCGCCCATCTCGCGCACAATCGTTGCGGGAACCCGCAAGTTGCCAATGGCACGTTCCAGCCGGTCACGGCTGACGCCGAATGGGAAAATGCGCTGTGGACAAGTGGTGACACGCTGTGGCGCAGCAGCAACAAAGCTATTGCCATTGGCGAGCGCTGGCGTATCATAGCTGCGCTCGCGCCCGTCGCGTCCGGTCCGTTCTCGCATCATGCTGCCGCGCTCACGTCCATCGCGTCCGCCGCGCTCACGCCCATCGCGTCCATTGCCGGGCCGGCGGCTGTACGGCTGAAATCCCTCATTCTGGTCGCGCGGCGGCCTGCCGACTTGCTCCGTAATGATCTGACCATCAGCGTCACGCTGGCGCATCTCAGCCATCGGATCTTCACCACGCAGCAGGCTATCTACTGCCGTGGCAACCTCTGGGTAAACCAGCATCTGGTCGCGGCTTTGGATCTCAACCATGACATCAAAGGTTGGTGGTGCTTTGCGCTCCAGCACGGTCTTTTGCGTGCCACGCCGCCGGGCTTCCTCGTCGCCCAATGTGACGGCCTGAATGCCGCCGATCAGATCCGACAGTGTCGGGTTGATCATGAGATTATCAAGCGTATTACCATGCGCTGTGCCGATCAGTTGCACACCGCGCTCTGCGATGGTGCGGGCGGCCTGAGCCTCAAGTTCGGTGCCGATCTCATCAATCACAATCACTTCTGGCATGTGATTCTCAACTGCCTCGATCATCACCGCGTGCTGCTCAGATGGTCGCTGCACCTGCATGCGCCGCGCCCGACCAATGCCAGGGTGCGGAATGTCACCGTCGCCTGCGATCTCATTCGACGTATCCACAATCACCACGCGCTTGCGCAGGTCATCGGCCAATACGCGTGCCGTCTCGCGCAGCAACGTGGTCTTGCCAACGCCCGGCCGCCCAAGCAGCAGCACGCTCTTGCCCGACTCAATCAAATCACGCAAAATAGCAATAGTGCCGAACACGGCACGGCCTACACGACATGTCAGGCCAATAACTTTTCCGGCCCGATTGCGAATAGCTGAAATACGGTGGAGCGTGCGGGGTATACCGGCGCGGTTGTCCTCACCGAACATGCCGATACGTGAGATGACATAATCTATGTCTTCCTGGCTTACTTCGCGCTCGCTCAACATGCGCTCCACGCCTGTGTAGCGTGCTTCCGGCAAGCGGCCAAGGTCTAGCACAATTTCAATTAAATCATCTTTACTTTCTGGAGCGACGTCAATCGCCTCTTGAATACGGGGGGGCAGTGTCTCCAATAATAGATCTATATTGCTAGTTATCTCTTGTTGTTCTGACATATCTTCGTGCGTCCTCGCCAAAAGAAATAGTCGGTATGGGTACGCGCGGCTCGAGACTTGGCTCGAGTGCTGGCACAAGCATAGTCCGACGGGCGGTTACAGTTGTATGTTTGCACAGCAGTGCTTGCTCGCCAATCGGTTGAAATCCAAGGTCGCTCGCTGGCAGCAGCAGCTCCTGCTGATAATCGCGCAGCACCAACAGCACAGACTGCGCGTCATGCACCTGGCCAAGTCCAAAGCGCACAATGTCGGCGGTGTATTCACGGTCTTCAGGTCGAATCAGTAGCGTCATGATGTGTGTAGCGGGACCGCTTGTTATACGCAGATAGGCTACAAGATCGTCCTCTTGCCCCATCACCCAGCCACGCACCCGCGGCCGCCGACGTGCTGTGCGCGATATCCGCCATGCCAAAGGATTACGCGCTTCAGCTTCTTGCACCATGCGTGGCGTTATAGAACCATATAGCTTATGAATGGCCAGATCATCGTGGCGCATTTGGGGCCGCATAGCTGCAAGTGTTGTGCCTTGATCCCAGTCTGGTCCTTCGAGCCGCAGCACAATCTGGTTGCCATAATTTACAAAGCCAAGCTGCCTGAACATCTCGCGCAGTTCCTCATGGCGCTGCGACAACGCTGCGTAGAGGCGCTGAACCCGGTACTGGCCGGCACGCACGCAAAGCGCCTCCAGCAGCCGAAACCATACGTCGCGGTCGGTTGGGTGTCCATGCCCACCACCATACGCCGCCAACGTCACAATATCTTGCTCTGGCCGCCCATGCCGCCCAACCGACTGCGCTAATGCCCGCATGCCGCGCTCACGGTAGAGCAGAGTCGTGCCCTCCTTACCACCACCTTCAACAAGACAGCGCGCTGCATACCAAAACCAGCGATGTGGCTTCGCAAGCATTGCTTCGTTATAGAGCAAGACAAGGTTGCGTGGTTTACGCCGTAGAGTCCAAAAATCGCGGAGTGTGGCAGGTCCGATCATAGATTGCATTATGAGCTACGGAATGAAGGCTTGCTTATTCCGTATGCAACACCTATAACTCTATAAAGTAGCGATGCAAGCGGTCATCATCAGTAAGTTCCGGATGGAACGATGTGGCGAGCAGCCGTTCTTGCTGCGCGGCCACAATGCGCCCATCGTCGAGCGCGGCAAGCACTTTGACCGCAGCACCGGGCGACTCCAGTACAGGCGCGCGGATGAACACCGCATGAAACGGTTCTTCGCCCAGCGGCGCTATGTCAAAGTCGGCCTCGAAGCTATCGAGTTGCCGCCCAAACGCGTTGCGCCGTGCCGTGATGTCCATGAGCGCCAATGCAGGCTGCCCTTCCGGACGTCCCTCAGCGATGTGTTTCGCTATGAGGATAGCTCCAGCACATGTTCCCCATAGCGGCATACCCTTTTGCGCTCGCGCCCGGATTGGTTCTAACAGGTTGTACATGACCAGGAGCTTGCCAATTGTTGTGCTTTCGCCGCCTGGAATAATAAGACGATCAACCTGCTCCAAATGTTTCGGCAGCCGAACTTGCTGTGTTTCTACGCCAATGCGCTTCAGCACCTCCTCGTGCTCGCGAAAATCGCCTTGAAGGGCGAGAATACCAACTTTCATCATGTGATTGCAGATAATAGATTGCAGATTGCAGATTTCGTAGTTGTCAATCTACAATCTACAATCTGCAATTTGCAATCTGAAATATTTACCACCCACGGCTCGCAAGCAACTGATCCTGCGGCAGCGTGCTAATCTCGATACCGACCATCGCCTCGCCCAGATTCTTGCTGACCTCGGCGATAATCTCCGGCTCGTTGAAGTGTGTCGTTGCCTGAACAATCGCACGCGCGCGCTTGGCCGGATCGCCGCTCTTGAAGATGCCAGAGCCGACGAATACGCCATCCACGCCAAGTTGCATCATCAGCGCCGCGTCTGCCGGTGTCGCCACGCCGCCCGCCGCAAAGTTCACCACGGGCAACTTACCGCTTTCCGCCACCTGCCGTACAAGCTCGTAAGGTGCCTGGAGATTCTTGGCGGCGGTGAAGAGCTCATCCTGACTCATGCTTTGCAGCCTGCGGATCTCGCCGTACACCGTGCGCGCGTGGCGCACAGCTTCCACCACATTGCCAGTGCCAGCTTCGCCTTTGGTGCGCAGCATGGCCGCGCCCTCTGCAATGCGCCGCAGTGCCTCGCCCAGATTGCGGCAGCCACACACAAACGGCACCTTAAAATTGTGCTTGTTGACGTGGTGCTCTTCGTCAGCGGGCGTCAGCACTTCGCTTTCGTCGATGTAATCAACGCCAATCGCTTCCAAAATCTGCGCCTCGACGAAGTGCCCGATGCGTGCCTTTGCCATGACGGGAATAGTCACAGCCTCCATGACGCTCTGAATCATTTCCGGGTCGCTCATGCGAGCCACGCCGCCGTGCGCGCGAATATCAGCAGGTACCCGCTCCAGCGCCATCACGGCAACCGCGCCAGCTTCTTCGGCAATGCGCGCCTGCTCGGCGTTGATCACGTCCATGATCACGCCGCCCTTGAGCATTTGCGCCAAACCTGCTTTGGTTGTCCAGGTTGATTTTTCCATATGTACCTCAACGGTATACAATTAGCATGTTGCTATATCTATTGTACCACACGCATCTACCATCGGCAATGAGCCTTTTGCTGCATTCTGATGCAGTGAAAACAAGCAAAAGAGCGCCGGGACTGATGCCCCACAGCGCTCTTTTGTCAATATTGTGAATAGTTGAAAAGGTGAAAGGTTAGCTAGCAAAGCGCTTGGCAACCGCGTCCCAGTTCACCGTGTTCCACCATGCATTCAGATAGTCCGGGCGGCGGTTCTGGTACTTCAGATAATACGCATGCTCCCACACGTCGATGCCCAGCAGCGGCGCCATGCCGTCCATCAACGGGCTGTCCTGATTGGGCGTGCTGATCACCTGCAAGTTCCCATTCTTGTCCTTCACAAGCCATGACCAGCCACTACCAAAGCGCTTGGCACCAGCATCGATCATCTTGGCCTTGAAGCTGTTGAAGTCACCGAACGCCTTCTGGATTGCGCTGGCCAGCGCGCCAGTTGGCTCGCCGCCACCGTTCGGCCCCATGATTTCCCAGAACAGCGTGTGGTTGGCATGGCCGCCGCCGTTGTTGCGCACCGCCGTGCGAATCGACTCCGGCACGTCGTTGATGTTGCGCAGAATCTCCTCGATGCTCTTGCCCTGAAGGTCACTGTGGCCCTCAAGCGCAGCGTTCAAGTTGTTCACGTACGCTGCATGGTGCTTGTCGTGGTGGATCTGCATGGTCTGCGCGTCGATGTTGGGTTCCAGCGCGCTGTAATCGTACGGTAATGGTGGTAATTCGAACGCCATCGTTTCCCTCCTTATGCTGCAATCGCCCAAATTTTGGCCTTGCTACATGCAATCATTCATGCTTGCAACATAGAGGCCAAAAGGCGAACTGCCACGTGTTAATACCTACGACGTTTTGATTCGGTAGCAGCAGCAATCATCACCCGCTGCAATGGTTTGCGTGCGCTCGATTGGCATGCCAAGGATACCTTGATACAGCGCAATTTCCTGCTCACAGGCCTGATGGTACTCGCGCGCCACACAGTCGATCGGGCAGTTGTGCTCGGTCAGGACAAATGTCTCATCGTCAACCTGCGACCATTCGCACATGTACCCTTGCTCGTTGAGAATGGCTGCTAACTCTGCTACTTGCTCAGCCCGGCTTTTGCCTTCCAGGCGCGGTCGATATTGTTCAGCCAGTGATTCGCGGCGCGCATCGAACAGGCGCTCGATCGCCGCCGTGCCGCCGGACGCTTCCACGAACGCAAGCGCATCCATGGCAATGCGATCGTAGCGCTTCGGAAAGAGCGCCTCGGCGGCCGGTGTCAGCGCATACAAATGGCTGGGCCGGCCCATGCCGCGCCGCACGCCAGCAATATGCACAAGCTCATCGCGCTCGAGTAGCGCCAGGTGCTGACGCACGCCGACCGCGCCAATTCCGAGCGTATCGCTCAACTCGGCAGCCGTCATTTGGCCTTGTCGCCGCAATAAGTTAAGAATTTGTTGGCGGGTTGCGCCTTGTTCACGCTGGTCAAGCGTCATACTGCTCCTCACCGGTACTGATATATCGGAGTATAGTCCTGGATTTTGACTTTGTCAAGTAAATGCTTTCGAAAGTCGTCAATTGCCAATCCAACATGGCTACGCTTGACAGCTACTGCACTTGACCGTAGACTTCTGTAAAGCACTTGTAGAGCCGAGGCGCGGGTGAGAATTGCGAACAAAGTTGTCGTTATCACAGGCGCGTCGAGTGGCTTTGGTGAGCGCATTGCGCGCATGTGTGTTGCGCATGGCGCGCATGTGGTGTTGGCCGCGCGCTCGGCAGACACGCTGGAGCAACTTGCGAGTGAGCTAGGGCCACAGCGGGCGCTTGCCGTTCCAACTGATGTAACGTGCGATGCGGATGTACAACGGCTTGTCGCGGCAGCACACGCGCGCTTTGGGCATGCGGACGTGCTGGTCAATAATGCAGGTTTCGGCATTATGGATCGCATCGTTGATGCGTCGCTCGACGATCTGCAAGCCATGATGGACGTGAATGTATATGGTGCGGTGCGCTGCGCGAAAGCGTTCCTGCCGCACATGCTGGCACGACGCAGTGGTCAAATCGTCAACATGGCATCGCAGGCTGGCCTGGTTGCTACTATCAACATGGGCTTTTACACGACGACCAAGTTTGCGCTAGTCGGCTGGTCGCGGACGCTCATGCTGGAATTGTACGGCACCGGCGTGCGCTGTGCGCTAATTTGCCCCGGTGTGGCACTAACAGATTTTATGCGGCATGCCAATCTCAATAAGTATGCGCGCGCAACCCACTTCACCACCACCAATGCAGATGCCGTTGCCGGCGCGGTTGTAACGGCGATCCGACGCGGCACACATGGCGAGGTCGTGGTGCCGCGCCGGGGCCGCATGTTTGCCGTAGTATCAGCCATGTTTCCCGGATTGGCGCGTGGCGTGCTGCGAGTGTTGAGGTAAAACAGGTACAAGCATCATTCAAGAAATAGTACCGCAGTCATCCCGGTGCGTATAGAAGCATCAGGGTGAGTGTGCTAAGATAGGCTAACGGACATCATCCGCGCAATCTACTACCTCGGTCCGTAGCGCGCTATCAGTTGAATAAACGTGCACGGATTGAGAGGAATGGAATGACACGAGAACGTATTGCAACGCGCATCCATAGCGTCCCGCCGTCGGGCATTCGGCGCTTTTTCGATATTGCCGCCACCATGCCGGATGTAATCTCGCTCGGCATCGGCGAGCCGGATTTTGTTACGCCTGATGTTATTCGCAATGCAGGTGTGCGCTCGATAGAAGCTGGTTACACCGCGTACACCTCGAACAGCGGCTTGTTGGAACTGCGTGTGGCGCTGGCCGAGCACCTGGAGCGGATGTACGGCGTGCGCTACGATCCCGAACGTGAACTGCTGATCACGGTTGGCGTCAGCGAGGCGCTGCAATTCGCCATGACGGCGACGGTCAACCCTGGCGACGAGGTGCTTATTCCTGAGCCATGCTTTGTGGCTTACCCAGCCACCGTCGCGTTCGCAGACGGCAAGCCGGTCTACGTGCCGACATCGGTCGAGCAGGAGTTCCAGGTTACTGCCGAAGCGCTTGAGGCGGCAATCACGCCGCGCACGCGCGGGTTGCTGATCGGCTACCCGAACAATCCGACCGGTGCGGTGATGTCGCGCGAGCGCATGCAGGAAATTGCCGATGTGGCGGAGCGGTATAACTTGCTGGTGTACTCCGACGAGATCTATGACCGGCTGGTGTACGGCGTCGAGCATACCTGCTTTGCGGCACTGCCAGGCATGCGCGAGCGAACCGTGCTGCTTGGCGGCTTCTCCAAAGCATATGCGATGACGGGCTGGCGGCTCGGCTGGCTGGCGGCTCCGGCAGATATTGCTGACGCGGTGCGCAAGGTACATCAGTATGCGATCATGTCTGCGCCGACTGCGAGCCAGTACGCTGGCCTAGAGGCGTTACGGAGCGGCGACGAAGCAGTGCAGCAGATGGTGGCCGAATATGATCGCCGCCGCAAAGTCATGGTATCTGGTTTGAATCAGATCGGCCTGCCGACGTTCGAGCCGCGCGGCGCGTTCTACGTCTTTCCGCAGGTTAAGCATCTGGGCCTGACGAGCGACGAATTTGCCACCCGGCTTTTGAGTGAGCAGCAAGTGGCGATGATTCCGGGCGAAGCGTTTGGCCCAAGTGGCGAGGGCTTTGTGCGGGCATGCTATGCCACTTCTATGGATAAGATCGAGACAGCATTGGAGCGCGTCGAGCAGTTCGTACGAACGCTCCAATAAATGCTTAACAGCTACACCAGTATCAATCAACTACAACGTTTACAGGAGGCACCGTTCACCATGGCAACCAACATGACTGCTTCAATGCTCAACGCTAGCATCCGCCCGTCGTCCAATGAACCGTTGCACTGCGCGCTCACCGGCAAGCCGATTAGTGCTGACGAGGCATACTGGGCACCGCCGCTCGTTACAGCCCGCGAGTTAGTTACTACGGTGATAAGAACGGCATTGCAATCTCCCGGTGCGCTGGGCCTGGTACTCATGGCTGAGCAACCCGATGTGCCGTACGCGCAAGACGTCCGCCAGCAACTGGCAGCGCGGCGCAGCGCCGAGCAGGCCAAACTTCTGGTATTATTGTTGGTCGTGCTGGCAGTCATTGTGACGCCGATCCTTTTGTTTACTTTTTAGGATGTTATGCTGCTGTCCGTTATCATGCCTTGCTACAATGAAGCTGACACACTGGCTGAGATTTTAGCGAAGGTGCAGGCCGTCGAGATCGATAAAGAGATTATCGCTGTTGATGATCATTCATCTGATGACACGTACCGCATGTTGTGCGAGGCGGCGGCACAATACCCTAATATGATAGTTATTCGCCACCCGACGAATCGCGGCAAGGGCGCTGCGGTTCGTTCGGGCGTCGCCCGGGCGCGTGGCGATATCACCATCGTGCAGGATGCCGATCTGGAGTACGATCCCAACGATTACCATGATCTGGTTCGCCCGATTGCCGAAGGACGGGTTGACGTGGTATTTGGGTCGCGCTTCATGGGGCGGCACACGGGTATGTACTTCTGGAATGCCATCGGCAACAAAGGTCTGACGTTCCTCACCAATTTCCTCTTCAATAGTTGGATTTCCGACATGGAAACCTGCTATAAAGCCATGCGCACGGAGATTTTACGCGATTTGCATCTCCAAAGTTGTGACTTTCGCATTGAGCCGGAGATCACCGCCAAAGTGCTGAAGCGCGGCCACCGCATCTATGAAGTGCCGGTGAGCTATCTTGGTCGCACCTATGAAGAAGGCAAAAAGATGCGGCCCAGCCAGGGCTTTTACGCCGTCCTCGCGCTGTTACGCTATCGCTTTCTCAATTGAGCAACTTCTGCTTTATACTTCAACCAGTTTACTTCGTCTGCTCATCGCGCTGCGCCGAAGTCTTCAGCTTTGGCGCTTCATGCGGAGAAATGATTGACGCGCCGGTCGATGCGAGCAGTCCGAGGATGATGTAGCCGGTGAATGCCTCCAGCGCTGCAAGCGCGCGCGCCGCCCCCTGTGGATAAAAATCACCATATCCTAGCGTCGTAAATGTCACAATCGAATAGTACGCGCATGTCAGCAAATCCTTGGTGACATGCGATCCTGGCTGGGTATTGTCCATAATGCCTTCCATGTGGTACGACCACGCAAAAGCCATGATCAGGAGCGCAACATCGACTCCAAGCAAACTGATTTTTCTAATGAGATGATCAGTATTGCGGAGCAAATCGCGAATGCGCGTCACCGTCAGCCAGAGATAGATCATGACAAATGTCATGCCCAGCAATATGATAGCTAGCGATGTGATTCTGCTGCTGGGCAGAAAGCGGTTCAACACGACCCAGGCACCGCCGGAGGTCAGCAGGAAGATAAAAAGTGTTGATGTGGTGATGGTTCTGAGCATGACTGTTCTGTTCCTTACATTTTTTGGCCTGATCTAGAGCAAACATAAACACATGTGCAAATCTGTTGCCACACAACACGACTGACAGTATCCATTCTGGATGCTACAGGATTGTGCTGCTAACCGACGGATATTTGACGTCCTACGAGCTGTTTAGCAAGATAGGAATGCTCATGCTCGCGATAGCAATACCTCGATCTTGTGAATGCCTGCAAACAGCAGCATGTACACGCCCCGCGTATACCACTGATAAGCGCCTTGAAGGGTGAAAGTTATCGTTAACTTTCTTGCGGTTGATCATGGTGTATACTATGTACTCAGTGGTTTCAATGGGAAAGGCTCGTCATGAAGGCACCTGCGAAAAAGCGACCTACGATTACTGATGTTGCACGGGCGGCCCATGTTTCCTTGATGACCGTTTCGCGCGTCATGAACAACAAACCTGGCGTGGGTGACGAGATGCGGCGACGCATTCTGGCGCTTGCGGATGATATGGGCTATCGTCCCAGCCAGTTGGCTCGCGGCCTGGCAACGCGCCAGACAGCCACGATTGGCTTGATCGTACCCGATATCGCCAATCCGTTCTTTGCGCAGTTCGTGCGTGGAGCGGAAGATGTGGCGTTTGAGCAGGGCTATAACCTCTTTCTGGTTAATACGGCTGAGGATCTTGATCGAGAAATTGCTGCGTTCGATTCCCTATGGCAAAAAGAGATCGATGGCGTTATTCTGTGTAGCTCCCGGCTTCCGATTGATGAACTGGAGACCAGCCTTGCGCGCTTTCCATCCGTTCTGCTGTTCAACCGTGAATTAACAACCCCTATGCCTAACATCGCTACACTCAATATCAATGACGGCCTTGGAGCCCAACTGGCAGTTCAGCACTTCGTGTCCCATGGACGCACACGGATTGCGCTGGTCGCCGGGCCTACAACCTCCGTATCGGCGCAACGCCGTCTGGATGGGTACCGGGCTGCACTCAAGGCCGCCAACCTTGTCTTTGACCCGGCGATGCTGGAACATTGCCCGCCAACGACCGAGGGCGGACATGCCGCTGTACATGCCATTCTTTCCCGTCGCCCCAGGGTAGAAGGCATTTTTGCATTCAATGATCTGGTGGCTGTAGGCGTCATGCAAGCCTGTCAGGAGGCCGGGAAGCGCATCCCGCAGGATATTGCCGTCATCGGTGTTGATGATATTCCGCTCGCCACCATTATTCGTCCGCAATTAACGACCTTGCGCGTCAATCTGTTAGCGGTCGGGCGGATGGCGATGGAATCGATCCTTGATATTATTCGTTCTAGTGGGGCGGATACTCCACCAGCGTACCAGGTGGACCCCGAACTAGTCGTCCGTGAATCGGCGTAAACAGCTCGCAGCAGGGCGGGAACGATGATAGTATGGTAGTTGATAGTTAGCGCTAACTAATTGGTGGATTATATTTTAGTAGACGACATGTTACATGATATGCCTGTTACACGTTAACACGCATTGGTCTTGGAGGTTTTGTAGTGTCATGCTATTTTCTCCCAGATTTCGCGATAAATTAAGCCCAAAATCGCCCGGCTTTCCTCGGCACGGCCTTCGCGCTCCTCTTCTCCTTCGTGCAAGGCGCGCTGGCAGCTGTTCTCTCCATCTTTCTGGGCGAATTGGCCCAACGTTTCGGACTGCGGCCAGTCATGTTGGGGCTGATCACCATTCCTTATGCAATCAACGCCCTGTTCTGGTTCGCGTTCTACAAAACGTATCCGCTCGACCAAGAACGATTGCAGCAGGCACTATTGTCCGAGCAGGTGCATGCGCGCTGAGTCCTATGATATCCGAATATAAGCCCCAAGGAGCGAGTCATGTTGTACCCAATCCAAAACGATGTGCGTAACCGGCTGGACCTGTCTGGTATCTGGGATTTCCAGACCGATCCTGACGAAGTCGGTGTGCAAAACGAATGGTTCAACGGCCTCGGGGAGTCGCGCCCAATCGCCGTGCCGGGCAGTTGGAACGAGCAGTACGAGGACATCTTTAACTATCTGGGCCTGGCCTGGTACGTCCGGCGCACCTATGTCCCCTCTAGTTGGCAGGGCCAGCGCGTGTTCATCCGCGTCGGATCAGCGAACTACTTTGGCACTGTGTACGTCAACGGCGAGCAGGTTGGCACGCACGAAGGCGGGCACCTCCCCTTTGCGTTTGAGATTACGAACATGGTCAAGTGGGATGCAGAGAACGTCATTGCGATCAGCGTCGAAAACGAACTGAAGCCCACGCGCGTGCCGTCCGGCAACATGAGCTCGGCAATCAGCGGGTTCGCCAGCTTTCCGCGCACCACGTTTGACTTCTTTCCGTTCGCCGGGATTCATCGCCCGGTGGTGCTCTACACGGTCCCGCACACCTACATCGAGAATGTCACCGTCGTCACAACTATCGCAGGCGCGAATGGTACCGTCCATGTGACCGCGCGACTGAATGAGTCGGTGACAACTGAGGCTACTGTACACCTGAAGGGTGGCGACACTGACGTGCAGGCCAGCCTATCGTTCAAGGATGGCGTAGCTGAGGCTGAACTCAGCGTACCGAATGCCCGCTTCTGGTCCGACACTGATCCGTATCTCTACGACCTGACCATCCAGACCGACAGCGACCGCTACACGCTCAAGGTCGGCATTCGCACGATCGCGGTGCAGGGTGGCCAGATCATGCTCAACGGCCAGCCGGTCAAACTGAATGGCTACGGTCGCCATGAGGATTTCATCGCCAGCGGCAAGGGCTTGAATCTGCCCTTGATGGTCAAGGACTACCAACTCATGCGCTGGACCGGCGCCAACAGCTATCGCACCTCGCACTACCCGTACAGCGAAGAAGAAATGCAGATGGCCGACCGCGAGGGCTTTCTGATCATCGATGAAATCCCGGCCGTTAGCCTCCAGTTCGAAAATGACGAAAATATCGCCGCACGCCTGCAGATGTGTCTCCAGCAGATCGATGAGCTCGTCGCCCGCGACAAGAACCACGCCAGCGTGCTGATGTGGTGCGTGGCTAACGAGCCGATGCCCCGGACGCTCAACCTGGCGGGCACGGGCGAGACGGGCGGTAAGGATACGGGGGAAGCGGAAGGCAAAGCCATGCTTGAAACGCTGCTGGCGCGTGCCCGCGAGCTCGACCCAACGCGGTTGGTGACGATCGTGACTCTGATGGGTGGCCCGACTTCATGGATGGAAAAGTGCGACGTGATCTGCATGAACCGTTACTGGGGCTGGTACGTCATGGGTGGCGAGCTAGACAAGGCATTTACCGCACTCGAACAGGAACTTGATCGCGTCTGGGCGCAGTGGCACAAGCCAATCATCATGACCGAGTTCGGCGCGGACACCATGGCCGGCATGCACGGCCACCCCGCCGTCATGTGGACCGAAGAGTACCAGGCGGAGTATATTCGCGGCCACCTGGAGGTGGCCGGGCGCAAGGAGTACGTGGCCGGGATGCAGGTTTGGAACTTCGCCGACTTCGCCGCCGTGCAAAGTATCATGCGCGTCGGAGGCCTGAACATGAAGGGCATCTTCACCCGCACGCGCACGCCCAAGATGGCGGCACATGTCTTGCGTGAATTCTGGGTGAAACGGGCAGGCGCGGAGTAGGATACCTGCTCTCTATTGTTCGATACACCGGCTACGCATTGATTTGGATAAGGAGGAGCCTGTTATGACACAATCATGGACTATTTCACCAGATCGCTGCTTCGATGCTGAGCCAACCCAACGCGGCTTAGCACGCGAACTCTATGCCAGCGTTCGTGACTTGCCACTGGTCTGCCCGCACGGCCATGTGCCGCCCACGCTCTTGGCCGACCCGAACGCTCGGCTCGGCTCGCCTGCCGACCTGTTTATCATCCCCGACCATTACGTGGTGCGCATGCTCTACAGCCAGGGCGTGCCGATGGAGGATCTGGGCGTGCCGACGGTCGACGGCTCGTCAGTCGAAACGGACCACCGCAAAATCTGGCAGCGCTTTGCCGAGCATTTTTACCTGTTTCGCGGGACGCCGACCGGCCTGTGGCTCACCGATACGTTGATTAACCTGTTCGGCATTGAGGAGCCGCTGAACGGCGACAGCGCTCAACGCATTTACGACAAGTTAGAGCAGAAGATCGCGCAGCCTGAGTTCGCGCCGCGCGCCATGCTGAAGCAGTTCAACATCGAGGTGCTCTGCACCACCGACAGCGCCACCGACACGCTTGAACTGCACCAGCAACTTCACAATGACGGCATGAACTTCATTCGCCCAACCTTCCGTCCCGACGCCGTGGTCAATCTCGACGCGGCGGGCTGGCGGTCGAACATCGATGATCTCAGCAAGGTTTCTGGCGTCGATGTCGTCGATTATCGCTCGTTCATTCAGGCGCTGGAGCAGCGGCGGGCGTTCTTCAAGCAAATGGGCGCGCTGGCGACCGACCATGCCGCCCGCACGCCGCGCACGGCCCGGCTGGAACCGAGCGAAGCCGACGCGATCTTCCAGCGCGCGCTGCGCGGCCAATCTACCGCCGAGGACGCCGAGCGCTTCACAGCCCACATGCTGATGGAAATGGCGCGCATGAGCACCGAGGATGGGCTGGTGATGCAGATTTCACGTCGGCAGCGAGCGCAACCACAACCGCGCTGTGTACGAGCGCTTCGGCCTCGACAAAGGCGCGGATATCCCGCTCGCTACCGAGTGGACGCGCAATTTGCAGCCGCTGCTCAACGCCTACGGCACCGATTCGCGCTTCCGCCTGATTCTGTTCACGCTCGACGAGAGCACCTACAGCCGCGAACTTGCTCCGCTGGCCGGACATTATCCGGCGCTGCTGCTGGGCGCGCCATGGTGGTTCTACGACAGCGTCAACGGCATGCAGCGCTACCTTGAATTGGTGACGGAGACGGCCGGTATTTACAATACGGCGGGCTTCAACGACGACACGCGCGCGTTTGCCTCCATTCCGGTGCGGCATGATGTGTGGCGGCGGGTGACGTGCAACTGGCTGGCAGGTATGACTGCGCGCGGGCTGCTGGCCGAGAGCGACGCATTCGACATGGCGCGCGATGAGGCGTACAATCGTGCCAGGCATGCGTATCGGCTTGGATGAGGAGTGCAACCATGGCAGATACATTTCTCGAAGAATTATTTAGTTTGGATGGTCGCGTCGCAATTGTGACGGGCGGCACGGGCGTACTTGGCGGGGCGATGGCGCGCGGGCTGGCGCGGGCTGGCGCGAAGGTCGGCATCATGGGCCGCCGCGAAGCGCAGGCGCAGGAAGTTGTAGCGGCTATCAAAGAAGCAGGTGGTGAGGCAATGGCCCTGCCCGCCGATGTGCTCCAAAAAGCGCAGCTTGAGTCGGCGCGCGACGCTATCATGAAGCGCTGGGGGCGCATCGACATTCTGGTCAACGCGGCGGGCGGCAATATGCCCGGCGCGACGATCAGCGGTGACAAAACGTTCTTCGACCTTCCGCAGGACGCATTCGAGCAGGTCGTTGCGCTGAACTTGACAGGCACGTTGCTGCCATCCCAGGTGTTCGGCGCGGTCATGGCCGAGCAGAAATCTGGCTCAATCGTCAATATTTCGTCCATGGCGGCCCAGCGGGCGATGACGCGCGTGATCGGCTACGCGGCGGCCAAGGCGTCGATTGATAACCTGACGATGTGGCTGGCGACCGAGCTGGCGCGCAATTATGGCGCCGGCCTGCGCGTCAATGCAATTGCGCCGGGTTTCTTCGTCGGCGAGCAGAACCGGCGGCTCCTGCTGGACGAGAACGATAATCTCACCGCACGCGGCCAGACAATCATCAATCACACACCCGCCGGACAATTCGGTGAGCCGGACGATCTGGTGAGCACGCTGGTATGGTTGTGTAGCTCCGGCGCACGGTTCGTGAACGGCGTGGTGGTGCCGGTGGATGGCGGATTCGCGGCATTCAGCGGCGTGTAACATTGGGTGAGTTCGCCCTCACCCTCAATCTTTCTCCAATTGAGAGAGGGACTGAGGGTGAGGGAAAACGTTGATGAAAACAGTGTAACGCAACACATAGGGGAGGCAGTCATGGTCATTGGCGAAGGTTCGGCAACGATGCCGCTTGGCGACGAAGCGGTGGAACGTCTGCTGACACAGGCGTTTGAGCACATAGATGTTGATGGCAAGCGCGTGCTGGTCATCATTCCCGACAGCACCCGTAGCGCGCCCACGCCGCTGCTGTTCCAGCTGCTCAACGAGCATGTCGGCACGCGTGCCGCACAACTGGACTATCTCGTCGCGCTCGGCACACACCCTCAGATGGCCGAAGCGGCGCTCGACAAACTGGTCGGCATGCCGCTGGCCGAGCGCGAGGTGCGCTATCCCAACACGAAAGTTTTCAACCATCGCTGGGACGTACCCGACGCGCTGCAAACAATTGGTACGATTCCAGCAAGCGAAATCAAAGAGATGACGGGCGGCCTGCTCGCCAGCGATGTGCCGGTGACGCTGAACCGCAGCATTTTCGATTACGACCACATTGTGCTATGCGGGCCAGTGTTTCCGCATGAAGTCGCGGGCTTCTCGGGCGGCGCGAAATACCTGTTCCCCGGCATTGCAGGCGCGGAAATCATCAATGCCACCCACTGGCTGGGCGCGCTCAGCACCAGCATGGCGACGATTGGCGTGGCCGATACGCTGGTGCGGCGAGTCATTCACCGTGCGGCGGAGTTCGTGCCGCGCCCGATTGATTGCATAGCATCGGTCATGAAGGGCCACACACTGCACGGGCTGTTCATCGGCCCGCATCAGGAAGCGTGGCGCGCCGCGTCGGACCTGTCGGCGCAATTGAATATCAAATGGCTGCCGCGCCCGGTCAAGCGCGTGCTGTCCATGCCGTCCGAGATGTACGACGACCTGTGGACGGCGGCTAAGGCGATGTATAAAACCGAGCCTGCAATTGCCGATGGCGGCGAAGTAATCATCTACGCACCGCACATCAGCGAAATTTCGTACACGCATGGCGCGCTGATCGACCAGGTCGGCTACCATGTGCGCGATTATTTCGTGAAGCAGTGGGAGCAGTTTGGCCACCTGCCGGGCGGCGTGCTGGCACACAGCACGCATGTCAAAGGCTCCGGCGAGTACGACGCCGAAACCGCGACCGAAACGCAGCGCATCAATGTCACGCTGGCGACGAGCATCCCTGAGGCGCGCTGCCGCCAGGTCAACCTTGGCTACGTCGATTACCATACCATCGACCCGCAGACATGGGGCGCGGGCGACGAGGATGCGTTGGTTGTGCCGCACGCCGGCGAGGTGCTGTTCCGGGTTCGCGCGGAGTGAGTGCAGGCATCACACCTCCACCGGTTCAAACTCCACGTTGCACGGCACGTCCGGCGCGATGTGCATCACGCCACGGTCGAGTTCCATGACGACGCCGAGCACGCTTTCCACCCGGTCGGCTGGATGCAGGTCGAGGTTTGGCAAACGACAAATCGCCATTTCGTCACCTTCGCGGTCGCGCAGCACATTAATCAACGTGGCAGTGGTGATTTTTTGCCGTTCGGCCTGGAGTAGTTCGGTGGCGCGGTCGAAACGCGGCTGAGTACTTGACGTCGCAACGAGCGGGCGCTCGCCAATGCGGGCGCTATCCACCATGCAATGATTGGTATGCACCAGCAGTCCCTCACAGGGATGCAATTCGCCGACACCGCTGGGTGTTACCTCCATGCTGACGGCATGCCCGGCTTTGTCGGCCACCGTGACGCACGAAGATGCGCCCGCGCGCGCGCGCTTTGCCAACGCAACGCCTTCCCTGACGCTCGATACATCCAGCAGCTGGCGCAGCAGCACGTGTACCGGCATGCCCGGCTCCGCGCCATCGGCCAGCGACGCCAGAATGTTCAGACACACGCCGACGCCGGCCGCGTTCAGCCCGATCTTTGCCACAATGCCGCCCTCGGTGACAGTGATGGCATTGGGCAGACCGGGCCGCGTGTAGCGCAACACCACACATGCTTCGCGCTGGTCGCCGTTCCAGTCCCATGTCTGGGCCAGCAGCGTCTCGCGCCGCACCGTGGTCTCCGGCAGCGCGGCGACCGTGGTACATTCGCCATGGTCAGGTACGCCAGCGTCATGATTGGTTGCCAGCGCATCATAGTAAGCTGGATGCATTATCTCCCGCGATGAGCCGCTCATCAACTCAGTGCGGGCGTTCAGCGCAATAATTTCGAGCAGCCCAATCCCAGCGCCATCGGCAATGCCGCGCATCTCCTCCAGCACGTCGGGCGCGTATTCGCGCAGTACTGGCAGATACGATTCGGCGGCCCGCTGCATGTCGGCCCATGACGCGCCTTTGCGATAAGCGAACAGCCGGGCGTAACTGGCGATGCTGTGGCGGATCTGTGGGATGGCTTGCTGTCCATACTGGCAGCCGCGCTCGTAGGCGCTGCCGCTGAGTGCGATTATTGGAAACATAGACGTTTTTCCTCCTTGGTTTGAACCCTTCACCCTGCATCTTCTTATGAGCGAGGGCAGGGGTGAAGAAAAGAGCAGGCAATCTTCCGAATTTTGTATGACCATTTCACATCATTATAGATGAAAACGCGTAACATAAAGAGCGTGCCGACGTGGTACGTATTATTTCGCAGGCGCTGCGCGATGCTGGTGCCGATGCTGGCGGCGAGGCACTCCTGCCGACCAGCACCGCGCGATTGACCTGTGCCGGAATGCTGTCGAGCGTAATGACATTTTGCGGCTGGGTGATATTGCTATGGTACCCGCCCACCAACCTGAAAACTTGTAATTGCACTGAGAAAGTGCCCTTCCTGGGCTGCCTGATGGAGTGCGGCGACCCACGCGCTACGCGCATCTTCAGTGATACGCCCTGTACGCACCGCTTCTTGCGCGCTTTCGCTGAGTGAAAACACGCTATCCGCAAGAGGAAAATCGGTAATGACACCGGTCAATGGAACGACTTGAATATCAACAAGACCGGCTTGAGCAAACAGTCGTGCGAGCCCGCGACCACTCCACCCATTGGCAATTGAGTCGCAGTGCGTATTGAGGACAGCCCGTGTCGTTGCTTTGTTCTCCGGTACATCAACGATCAGTGTCTCCCAATCAACATCTGCGACGACGACGTGACCCCCTGCGCGGGTAACCCGAACCATTTCGCGAAGCGCATCTCCCGGACGTTCAAGGTGTTGAAAGAGTCGATCCGCACGACATCCATCAAAGAAATTGTCATCGAAATTGAGTTGATAGGCGTCGCCATGCATAAACTGTACATGCGAACCAAGGTCGTGATGTCGTTGGATCGCTTCGTGGATGACTTCCTCACGAATATCAACGCCGAAAACGCTTCCATTGGGACCGACGTGTTGTGCTAGAGCTCGTACATCTTCGCCCGTTCCGCATCCAAGGTCCAAGATATGTTGCCCTGAATGCACTTCGAGCAGGTGTATAGTCAACTGCTTGACCTGTTGCACGGGATTGAGCGTGCTTACCTGCCGTAAATATTCAACTGTTCCCCATTGTGAATCTCCATGCTGCTCAGTCATCGCGATCTCCTGTTCTTGGTGATGTACGAAGCTACCTGGCAACTTTCAAGCCACAGTTGTCGCTCGGTTGCATTTCAAGCAAGGAACGCTATGCTGCCACCGAACAGCCTGGCGTCGCCCTCACCCCCGGCCCTCTCCCAATATTGCGCAGGTAGGGTCGCCCCTACACGTCTCACACCTCCCCATACTGATATTTCGTGCTCTCCTCGATGATCGCGATTTCGGTGGGCGCGAGGCCGAACAGGGCGTACACGCGGGCGTTCAGCGCGGTTTCCATGCGGACGATGGCGTCGGTGTGCTGCCGGTGCTCGGCGCGGCGTCGCCTTTACCCCCGGCCCCTCTCCCTATTTTGGGAGCGGGGGGCGAGCGTATGAGCTGGGATGCGGGTACAATTACGGTTGTCCAACCGGCATGCGCGGCGGCGCGGTACGCCAGAGCAGATCGATTTCGTCCGGCGTCAAACTGTAGGCCTGGTTGACGAGGTCGGCCAGCCGTCGTTCCAGCGCGGTGGTTTCGGCTTTGCGCCGCTGTACGGGCACAGCTTGTTCGGTGTAGCCAGCGCGCAGAGCTTTGAGCGCGGCGGGCGTAAGCTTCCCGGCAGCTTTGGGACGCCGCTTGCGGACTTCTTCGACAAACGCGTCCAGGTCGAGTTCGGCGAATGCTTCGAGCTTTTGCCCCGGCTTTTCGATGTCGAACTCAGTGCGCAGCCAGTCCAGCGTGTCGCGCCGTGTCTCTTGGTCGGCCTGCGTGGTGGCGATGAGTTGCTCGACGGCTGGCTCGACTTCGGCGCGCATGGCATCCGTCGGCGGGGCGATAGGAAGTGTTTCGACAAAAGAGTAGATAAGACGCAGAGCCTCATCTTTCCCATGCATTGCATTTCGCCACATATACGACCACAGAAGCGGCGAATTTATGACGGCAAGCAGATAAAGATCGGTTGTTGGCCAGACGTAAGCAGTATTCAAAAGGTAAAATGGTTGGTCAGAATAGGCAAATTGTGGACGCCATGTGATATCCGTATGAATGAGTTTGGGATGTTCAAACACATCATAGTATGCGCATGAACGTAGTTCCCACCAAAAACGTCCTTTATCTTGTCGGATGCGAAGTTTATTTTCAAACGGTTTGAGGTGAGCGTGAAGCGAAGGAAACGTTTGTATGAAAAGTTCTTCTGCTTCTTCATTTGCATTGCTCCAAGGCCATGTTTGGTTTTCGCTCGACTTGATTACAATCATCCACAAACCATCCCATTCCGGCGACCAGCGCTTGATGTCCTGTCCGCGCAGGTAAGGCTTGATGATCTCAGCGGAGCGAAAATCTTCACGGACGAGCCGCTCTTTGGTTGGCGTGTCGATCAAGAACGCTTCGTTCAATCCAGTCTTGATTCCATAGTACGGCTTCACGCCCGCAAACTCTGCCAGTGGCACGCCCATGCGCTTGATCTTTTCCATGAGGTCATCCACATCGGATGATTCCAGGCTCCACGGTGCATTCGTGAAGCGGCGCTGCGGCACATGATGGCTGTGGCGCTGCACGTAGCCGCTGAGTTGCACCAGTTTGAGCGCCGCGCGTGGAAACTCGGTGACTTGTACGGTGTGTTCTCCCTCACCCCCGGCGCTGCGCGCCACCCCCTCTCCCACATTGGGAGAGGGGGCAGGGGCTTACAAGGGTAGGTAAACATGCTATGGGTCGGAAACAATCACCATGTTCACCCGCTCAGGAGGATCAGGCCATACTTCTGGACGCAACCACAAGCGCGTCCATATACGACCACGCCCCAGTTGATGACGCAACCATCCCAGACCGACACGAAACACGCTCGCGAGCCGCGTGCGCTTGGCTGTCTGTGGCGTTGGTGGTGTTCGCACGCGCGCTGGTTCCACACCGACTTCGTCGGCATCTTCTACTCGCGTTCCCGTTGCCAGCGTCCACAGTGTTGCCACCGCCACGATCAGCCAGTAGCGTTCAATTCGCCTTGGGTCGCGTCTGCGTGTATGCTCCCATTTCCAGCCCACACCTTTGAGCGCTCGAAATCCCAACTCAATCCACATCCGCAACGCGTACCAACTCGCCCCGACCCGATGCGGCGCCAGGTCGCTCACCACCACCCACGGGTCCTTTTGACCTTCCCTCCAGATTGCCGCCAATGTCACCGACAGTTGTGGCTTCTTGGGGGTGCCCAATCGTCCTCGTCCAACCCACCCCTGTCCTGGCTGAACCAGGCTGCGACTGGCTTGACGCTTCCCTCCGGCAGGCGTGAATGTCGTCGTGTCTTGAATGCGCAACAGCGGATGCCAGCCCAAGTCGCGGATACGTTTCCACAAGCGTGGGCTCCACAAGCCACGGTCAGCCAACACCAGCACCGTCAGATGCGCAGGAAGCGCCGGGCGGATCAACCGAAGCAGGCGCATGATCGGTCCCATCCAGGCACCTGGTTGATTGGCAGGCAGGATGGACCACGCAACTGGGATGGCGCTGCCACGATACAGCACACTCACGACCAGCGCAACAATCTGATCAGTGTGCAAAGTCGCGTCCACAGCCAGCGCGATCTCTGTGGCTTGCCACCACTCGACAATCCAGCGCAGGAGCGGGACGAAGCAACTCTGGACCTCGATTTGGGTTCGACAGGGAGCGGCTTTGTCAGCACCATCATACAGCCATTCGCGCAGGCGTTGGCGAAGCGTGTTCCAGTCGTCAAGAAACAATACGGCGGTAATAACCGCAGACTGGCAAGCACTCTGCGCCAGGATGGTGCCATATACCCACAGCGCTAAGCCACGCTGTTGGGCAGGACGCAAGCTGGGAAACCGCTGTGCCATCACGCTTTCCATTTGGTACAATTCGTGGGGAACGCGCATCAATCTCCTCCGGTATCACGATGCGTAAGCACATCCATGATGCCAGAAGATTTTGCGCGTTCCCCATCCGTTCAATCCCTTCTCTACCTACCCTTGTAAGCCCTTGTAAGGGGGGCAGGGGGGAGCGGGAGCGGGCGAAATGCCGCACGAATTCGCTCCAGCACTGCTTCCAGATCATGCTCAACATCATCAGTTGTAACGCGCACGAAGTGCAGCCCCAATGACTTTAATAATTGCTGGCGTTGCTGATCAGCATCGCGCTGTGCCTCATGAATTGGGCCATCAACCTCGACAATCAGCCGCTCAATCGGACAGAAGAAGTCCACGACAAATGGGCCAATCGGTTGCTGCCGTCGAAACTTGCGGCCATCGAGCTTTTTGCCACGCAGCGCTTGCCACAGTTTATCCTCACTTCGCGCGGGTTCTTTGCGCAATTGGCGCGCCACTTCTACCATAGTCCGGCGCAACGACTCAGGCACATCCCAATAGTCAGGTACGTTCTCATCCCGCATGCGCTGCGCCGCGCCCGCTTTGGTCATTCCCTCACCCCCGGCGCTGCGTGCCACCCCCTCTCCCGATGTGCTTACAAGGGTAGGTAAACATGCTATGGGTCGGAAACAATCACCATGTTCACCCGCTCAGGAGGATCAGGCCATACTTCTGGACGCAACCACAAGCGCGTCCATATACGACCACGCCCCAGTTGATGACGCAACCATCCCAGACCGACACGAAACACGCTCGCGAGCCGCGTGCGCTTGGCTGTCTGTGGCGTTGGTGGTGTTCGCACGCGCGCTGGTTCCACACCGACTTCGTCGGCATCTTCTACTCGCGTTCCCGTTGCCAGCGTCCACAGTGTTGCCACCGCCACGATCAGCCAGTAGCGTTCAATTCGCCTTGGGTCGCGTCTGCGTGTATGCTCCCATTTCCAGCCCACACCTTTGAGCGCTCGAAATCCCAACTCAATCCACATCCGCAACGCGTACCAACTCGCCCCGACCCGATGCGGCGCCAGGTCGCTCACCACCACCCACGGGTCCTTTTGACCTTCCCTCCAGATTGCCGCCAATGTCACCGACAGTTGTGGCTTCTTGGGGGTGCCCAATCGTCCTCGTCCAACCCACCCCTGTCCTGGCTGAACCAGGCTGCGACTGGCTTGACGCTTCCCTCCGGCAGGCGTGAATGTCGTCGTGTCTTGAATGCGCAACAGCGGATGCCAGCCCAAGTCGCGGATACGTTTCCACAAGCGTGGGCTCCACAAGCCACGGTCAGCCAACACCAGCACCGTCAGATGCGCAGGAAGCGCCGGGCGGATCAACCGAAGCAGGCGCATGATCGGTCCCATCCAGGCACCTGGTTGATTGGCAGGCAGGATGGACCACGCAACTGGGATGGCGCTGCCACGATACAGCACACTCACGACCAGCGCAACAATCTGATCAGTGTGCAAAGTCGCGTCCACAGCCAGCGCGATCTCTGTGGCTTGCCACCACTCGACAATCCAGCGCAGGAGCGGGACGAAGCAACTCTGGACCTCGATTTGGGTTCGACAGGGAGCGGCTTTGTCAGCACCATCATACAGCCATTCGCGCAGGCGTTGGCGAAGCGTGTTCCAGTCGTCAAGAAACAATACGGCGGTAATAACCGCAGACTGGCAAGCACTCTGCGCCAGGATGGTGCCATATACCCACAGCGCTAAGCCACGCTGTTGGGCAGGACGCAAGCTGGGAAACCGCTGTGCCATCACGCTTTCCATTTGGTACAATTCGTGGGGAACGCGCATCAATCTCCTCCGGTATCACGATGCGTAAGCACATCCATGATGCCAGAAGATTTTGCGCGTTCCCCATCCGTTCAATCCCTTCTCTACCTACCCTTGTAAGCTCAATGGGAGAGGGAAGCGGCGGCAGCCGCAGGGTGCGGGCCGTGGCTTACCCCGATTGCGATGGATATAAGCGGCGCAGCTTCTTGCGTGCAGTTTCGGTGGTAAAGCGCCAATTGACGGTTCCTTTGGCATCATTGCGGGCGTGCTCCCACACCAGAACCTCTTGGGCGACAAGGTGTTGTGATGCCAGCCGTTCGTCGAGACATTGGCGTGAAAGGACTGCAAACTCACATTCGGCCATGTTCAGCCAACTGCCGTGCTTAGGGGTATAGCGGAATTCAAGTTTGTCCGCAATCCTTTTCGCTTCACGTGGGCTCGAAGGCTTCATACAATGCAGCTTTCGTGTGCGTGTTCAGATTGTCCAGCACCACGCTAATGAGTATCGCTTTGGAAACTTGCACGTCAACTAACGCACGCATTTGTAGCGCAAAATCCTGCTTGGTCCGTTGTGCTGTGACGGTCACGTGCCGCCAGTTCTGTAGAGGTTGAAACACCACAAACAGATTACAGGTTCCTTCGCGTTTGTATTCGTAATCCATCCGCTCGACGTGGCCGTGGCTTTTGCTTCAACCGCAGGACGGGTCTCGCTGATGAGTTGATAGGGGCTTTCGTCAAAACAGACCACCGGATAGTCAGCCATATATTCCTCGGCATAGAGGTCAAGGATGTCCTCCATATGGCAGACGAACTCAGCACTCACCGTAGGCAGGCACCATGCGGCTACAAGCCAGGGCTTGAGGGCGTTTTTTTCAGCGTGCGGCGCACAGTTTCATCACTCAGGCCTTCAAGGTCAGTAAGGGTAACAAGCTTGTCGGCAAGCAGTTGCATGGTCCAGCGAGCACGTCCTTCTGGTGGCGTGGAACAAGCGGTTGCAACGAGTAGCGCTTCTTGCTTGCCATCAAGCTTGCGCTTTGCACCGGGACGTTTGGCATCATTGAGCGCCCGTGCGAGATTACCCTCAACAAAGCGCTTACGGACACGCTTAACCGTTGCCCGACCAATATGCAGCGTGTCAGCAATGGTTTGATCACTCGCACCATCATTGGCTTGAAGCAGGATATGAGCCCGTGTCACTTTGCGTGCTGAGGCCATGCCTTTGCGAACAAGCTCACGTAGTGTTATGTGTTCTTCATCAGTCAAGTTGACCACGTATAACTTTCGCATTGCCCTCTCCTCTATCTCACCAAATACTGAGGAGTAGGATACATCAAAATCACCGTGGACGACCACTAGTACAATACAGTTCTTGATTAGATCTGATGCTGTTCCGGCACATTTGGTGCCATTGCTCCGGTATAATCAGCGGCATGATCAAAACACGTTTTTCTTCCTCTTTTCCTCCCACGGTGATTTACCGCATGACAGGCGTTATTGATCTTTCGCATGCAGAGCGAGGGGCGGCGGACGCGCTATGGCTGGCGCAACGAGGAGCGCGTGCATGAGCGAGTTCATGCTT